>OZ244400.1:0-2940000 GCA_965217275.1 Cyclobacteriaceae bacterium
CGGCGGTGATGAGAAGACGATCACCCTGAAGCTCAAAGGCATGGAAGGCAACGAGATGGTAGCCAGCCGCGAACGAAGCACCGAACTAGAAGCTTTGGGTGCTCAGTTCAAGGAGTTGAACGAGGAAGAACTGCAGGAACTTGATCTGGCAAACGGTGTGCAGGTGGTGCGCACCTACCCGGGTAAACTGCGCCAGCAGGGCGTGCGCCCCGGCTTCGTGATCACCCGCGTGGCCAACAAAACGATTAAGTCGATGGACGACCTCACCGAGGTGGTGAAGAAAGAAAGCGGCGGGGTGCTCATCGAGGGCATCTATCCCGACCGACCGGAAGAAACCCAGTTCTACGGTATCGGATTGTGATCATAAGCTGGTAGCCAATAAACAAAAGCCTCGTCAGTAGACGGGGCTTTTTTTTGGTTGTCACGCTGGACTACAGCTCAAGAAAATAACATGCAATAATTCTGAAAACGATGCGAAGAATCATTCCGCTAAATGTCGAATATCGAACCGGGCGCCGGGCGCAAGGAATTTCGAATAATGAAGTGATAAAAAAGCTGCACCGCATCCATAGCAAAAAGTGTTGGTCATTACCAGTAGATACTTAACGCAGGGGGCAAAAGTTACTGATTTTATGAAACATTTTTTGCACGAAAAGGTATAAATTCTCGAGTGCTACCAAGAGCACTTATAGCAATTTTTTGGGTCTATTTTTTCACTTAAATTTAACAAGTTATGACACCTGCTAGAATTCAAGGCGGTTTGATGCCTTCGCTTAATCAGTTTATGGAAGACTTTTTTAACGACGATTTGAGCGATTGGCGCCGTAGTAATTTTTCGTCTACCAACACCACGGTTCCTAAAGTGAATGTGAAGGAAGACGATGACAACTTTATGATTGAGATGGCCGCTCCCGGTATGAAGAAAGATGACTTCAAAGTGGAGCTGCACAACGATCTGCTGACCATTTCTTCGGAAAGCGAGCAAAACCATGAAGCGAAAGAAGACAAAGGAAAGTACACGCGTCGCGAGTATGCCTATCATTCGTTTCAACGTTCGTTCAGTTTGCCCACCACCGCGGACGGCGAAAAGGTGGAAGCCAAGTACGAAGACGGGGTGCTGAAGCTGACCATCCCGAAGCGGGAAGAGGCCAAGCCCAAACCTCCCAAGACGATTGATATTTCGTAGTAACTTCTCAGACTGTCAAGCCCCATCGCTTGGCAGTTTTTTTGTGTTCCAACCCTGTAAACTTATTTTTCAGTTTTATAACTTATCTTTCAGTTGTAAAACTGAAAAATAAGTTTTAGCTTTGTAGAAACGTTTAACTACTTTCACTATGGCTAGTCTACTTCTGTATCTGCTGAAATCAAGCTTGTGCCTGGCGGTGTTCGCTCTGTTGTACCGAGGCTTCTTAGCGCGGTCTACGCATTTTTCCTGGATGCGACGCTATCTCCTGGCAAGTGTAGCATTTAGTCTGTTGCTTCCGCTCGTCCCGCTCCCTGCCCTTTTATCGTGGTTGACCGCCGATGAAGTTCTACCCTTGCAGGCGGTAGCTACCTGGGATGCTGGCCGCTGGCTGGTCTTCTCTAGTGGGACAAGTGGGCTCACAACCTCCAACCCGTCCCTTAGCGTGCTCACTGTTGCCCTTTATAGTGCGTTGCTGGGGTACTCAATTGGATTACTTTACAAAACGTATCGGTTGGTCCGCCATTTGAAGGACCTACAGCAGCTCATTCAGAATAATCATCAAGAGAGAAAGCCGGGGTATCGCATCGTGACCGTGGCGCCTCCTCTGCCCGTTTTTTCATTTTTCCACTTCCTGTTTTTGCCTGCCACAGCGCAGCAGCTATCAAAAGAGGAAATGAACCGGATCATGGAACACGAGTTGGTGCACATCCGCCAGAACCACAGTGCAGACCTGTTGTTCCTAGCTCTGGCTGAAGTTGTGCTCTGGTTTCATCCGTTGCTGGAGTACTTGAAAAACGCCCTGCGCGAGGTGCACGAGTACCTGGCCGACGCGTCGGTGGCCGGTCAGGGTGACGAGCGAAAGGCCTACGCTCACCTGTTGCTGAAAATGACCAACCACCAAAGCGTTCCCTTGGCCACGGCCTTCGCGGGGAAGCAGATCAACCGACGCATCAAGATGCTTGCTCAAACCCGTTCGCTAAAAATCCAAAAGCTATGGTTCACCCTTCTCGTTCCGACCGCCGCGGCCTTGCTCTTGCTTTTTGCCTGCGTTGATGAGCCTCCGGCGCAGCAGGCTACTTTATCCACCCAACCGGCGAACGCTGACCACGAGGCTGCTTCCGACCTAGTCGCCGGAACCACCATCGGCTCAATTCGCTGGGAAGGGAACACCTTGTATGACGATGAAACGCTCAACGAGGCGCTGGGCCTGAAACCGGGCGATGCCTTGGACCGTCAGGGGCTGAACGATCGGCTGAACTATCAACCGACGGGGGGCGACATTTCTTCCCTCTACATGGACCGGGGGTACTTATACTTTAACCTAGAGGTAAAGGAACAAGCGAACGAAGCGGGCAAAACGGATTTATTGATGAAAATCTACGAAGGGGAGGTGGTGAAGCTGGGTGAGATTATGATCCGAGGAAACGGAGACGTTCCGAAAGCGGAAATTCGGGAACAAATTGCGCTGCAACCGGGAGAGGTTTTCAGCCGAGCCGAGTTAATAAAAGCACAGCGGGCCGTTGCCGAAATGAGCTACTTTGATCCGGAGCAAGTTGGCATCGACCCGATCCCGGATGGGCCAAGCAAGACCGTAGCCATTAAGTTCACCGTGGTTCCGCTAACCAACCGACAATAACCGATGGAAGAACTGACCAAAGCGGAAGAACGTGTGATGCAACTCTTCTGGAAGCTGAAGAAGGCATTCGTCAAGGACATTATTGCAGCAATGCCGGGCAAATCCAAACCGCCCTACAACACCATCTCGTCGGTGGTGCGCATCCTGGAAAAAAAGGGATACTTGAGCTACACGGCCTACGGCAAAACTCATGAATATTACCCGATTATCAGTAAATCGGCCTACCGGAAAATGTATCTTAAAAAGTTGCTATCCGGCTATTTCGAAGGCTCACCGGCAACGCTGCTGTCTTTTCTGGTGAACGAAGAGCAGCTCAGCGAACAAGAAATTAACGACCTAAAAAAGGTGATTGACCAACTGCCCTGATTAGCGCCCCAAAATCACTTTGGGTCGGCCTTATACGCCGTATCACTGATGTCGTCACCCTCCGGCACGTCCATTCGCTCCGTGTCGGTCATGATTCTGTCGCGAAACAAGGGTAAGTCGTTTTGAATAATGCTCCAGGTAGGGCGAAAATCAACCTCCAGACCGTCGCTAAACTTGGCTCCCTTGAACACTTCCAGAACCTGGATGTCTACCGCGGTGTACTGCTCCAGGTACTCATCCGACAGCAGAGCGGTGGCTTGGCCAATGTGTTGCAGGTTTTCCATCACCGTGATGCGTACCTCTTCTTCGTCAGCGAATTGCTGATAATCCATTCCCTCAACGTAAGACTCTATTTCGTTGATATAATTGGCAATATTGGTCAGGTGCACTTGATCTTCTTCTTTCATGAGAAATTGAATGAGTGAATGATAAAATGAATGAATGAAAAATGGTCATATAGGCGTAACGGTGGGTGCGTTTAGATGTTTTAAGCGTTTTGCTCGTAGCCTTCGTCCACCAGCAGATCGAAGCCGTCGGCGCTTGCCACCGCCAGTTCGTCGCAGCGTTCGTTCTCGGGAATGCCCGAGTGCCCCTTGATCCAGTGCATCTTCACCTCGTGCCGTTGGTATATTTCAATGAAGCGCCGCCAGAGATCCGGGTTTTTCTTGCCCTTGAAATCCTTGCGTTGCCAGCTCCACAACCACCCTTTGTTCACGGCATCCACCACGTACTGTGAATCGGAGTACACTTTCACCTCCGATCCCGGTTTTTTAATCGCTTCCAGTCCCACGATCACGGCCAGCAGTTCCATGCGGTTGTTGGTGGTTTGCCGATACCCGGCGCTGAGCTCCTTGCGGTGTTGCTGGTACATCAGGATGGTGCCGTAGCCGCCCCGGCCCGGGTTGCCCCGCGAGGCCCCGTCAGTATACATCGTAATCATGAAGTAATGCTTTTTTGGGTCCGTCTTGTTGTTTAGCCGGTGGGTTGCTCACCTGGCATAATGAATGGTAACTACTAAGAAAACTGGCTGGTCACCAGCTTGATGGCAATGGCCAGCAAAATGATTCCGAACACTTTGCGGATGATGGTGAAGCCCGGCTTGCCAATTTTTCTTTCTAGCCACACCGATGACTTGAGCACAATATACACCAAAATTAGATTGATTACGATACCAATCAGGATATTGGGGTAGCTGTAGGCCGCTCGCAACGAGATCAGCGTGGTCATGGTGCCCGCCCCGGCGATCAGCGGAAAGGCCAGCGGCACAATGGAAGCGTGCGAATCACTCTCGGGGTCGGATTTGAACAGCTCGATGCCCAAGATCATTTCCATACCGATCAGAAACATCACCAGCGCCCCCGCCAAGGCAAAGGAAGCCACATCCAGGCCGAACAAGCGCAAAATCCGATCTCCCAAGAATAAGAAAGCGACCATAATCACGCCCGACACAATCGTGGCCTTTCCCGATTGAATAGTGCCCGTTTTTTTACGCAAATCAATTACCACGGGCAAGCTCCCCAGAATATCGATGACCGAAAAGAGAATGAGCGTGACCGAAAAAATTTCTTTAAAGTTGAGCATGAAGGAAAAGAATGAATGAGGGATTGAGTGATTGAAGGATTGAATGAATGAGTAGTGAGTGAATATGGTCGTCTGCCGGGGTTAAAACTCCTGAAGGAAGGTTTTCAGTTGCTCGATTTCTTCATCGAGGATGGCGGGGAAGTTGGCGATGCGGAGGGTGGTGGGTTTCAGATCGCCGTAGCCATTGCCTAGCGTGATTCCGGCTTGTTTGGCTTGTTCTCGCAGTCCATTGATCGTTTCGGGGTCTGCCTCGATGGGGATCACCGTGCGGGACCGGAGGGTTGGTTCCTTCACCATCAGACGAACCTCCTTCAACTCCGACAAAAAATCTACCCACTGTTGATAGCGCTCCTGGGTTTGCGCGTCTACTTCACCAATGGCCGCCCGGTCTTCCAGCGTGCGCATCAGCAGGTAAATGCCCAGCACGTTGGGCGTGTGAGTAGTTTGCCAGCGCTGCATCTGTTCCTGCATGTACAACAGGCTATTGTAGTGCCGGTTTTCGCCCACTCGCTGGGCTTTTTCCAGCGCCCGGGGCGAACAAATGAGCACGGCCATTCCGGCGGGCAGGCCGAAGCACTTCTGCACCGAGGCGTACCACACGTCGGCCAGCGCGATGGGCAGCTCCACCCCCGCCAGCGACGAAGTAGCATCGACCGCAATCAGGGGCTTCGGAAACCGCACGCGCACGTCGGCCAGCGTGGCCACAGGCAATGCCGTTCCGTTTGAAGTTTCGTTGTGGGTGAGGCAAAGCATTTCTGCTTCAGTCGAAGGCTCCAGCTGACTGGCCCGCAGGGGTTGCCGGAAGTTGAAAGCGTACTGTTCGGCCCGCGGTTGCAGTTGCTGGGCGTAGCGAAACCACTTTTGCCCAAAGGCCCCGTTGTGCACGTGGTAGGACCGGTGGCGCACCAGCGACTGGCTGATAACTTCCCAGCACTCGGTGGCCGACGATACGTAAAAGACGGTGTAGTCGTCCGGTACGTTCAGTTTCTCCTTGACCAAAGCGATAGTTCGTTGGGAAATAGCAACGAACTCCTCACTGCGGTGGTTGATACTGAGCACGCCCTGTTCGTAGGCTTCCTGCACGTAGCGGGGCACTGCTGGGTAAACGCGCGAAGGACCGGGATAAAAGCTGATCACGATGGTTAGGTTGGTTGGTTATTAGTCGATAGTCCACAGCCGATAGTCGACAGCCGAAACTATGGACTGTGGACTAACGACTATCGACCATGGACCATCGACTCAATGGGCGAAAGTACGAAGAAGGGGACAGAGTATGCGATTTCCGGCGCAAATTGATTCGCGGCGGCGCAATGCTTTCGTTAACTCGAGCAACAATTCCGAAGAAGTTGTACATTAGCCCGAAAAACACGATGCAACGAAGAACCTTCCTCCAACATTCCGCCCTGGTTACTGCCGGGCTTAGTTCGGCCGCCTCCGGACTGCTCACTGCCTGTGGTGGGCCCGCCGCCCAATCGGCCGCCAAAGGCGACACCACCGCGGTGGCGGGCACTTCCGGCGAACCCCTGTTCAAGATTTCGTTGGCCGAGTGGTCGTTCCACAAGGCACTGTTCAACCCCGCGCTGCTCAAGCTACCCTGGTCCGAATTTGGCAACAAGCTCAAGACCGACTACGATTTCGTGGTGGCCGACAGTGAATTGAAGCACCTGGACTTCCCCGCCAAAGCCGCTTCGATGGGTTTTCAGGGCGTGGAATACGTGAACACCTTTTTTTTCAACAAGGCCGAAGACGAAGCCTACTTATCCGAACTCAAGAGCCGATGCGCCGATGCCGAAGTGCAAAGCCTGATGATCATGTGCGACGCGGAAGGTGAACTGGGCAATCCCGACGAAGCGGCGCGGCAGCAGGCGGTGCAAAACCACCACAAGTGGGTCGACGCCGCTAAATTTCTGGGTTGCCACTCCATCCGGGTAAACGCCCAGAGCGCCGGAAGCTACGAAGAGCAGCAAGAACGCGCCGCGGACGGACTCGGCAGACTAGCTGACTACGGCGCCGAACAAGGCATTAACATAATCGTGGAGAACCACGGTGGGTTGTCGAGCAACGGCGAGTGGCTGGCCGGAGTGATCAAGATGGTGAACAACTCTCGCTTGGGCACGCTGCCTGATTTCGGCAACTTCTGCGTGGAACGCGAAGCACCCACCGCCGAAAACCCCCAATCCTTGGGCTGCCTGGACGAATACGACCGCTACCAGGGAGTGCGCGAACTGATGCCCTACGCCAAGGCGGTGAGTGCCAAAACCTACGACTTCGACGACCAGGGACTGGAGGCTGAAATTGACTACGAAAAGATGATGCGCATCGTGCTGGACGCGGGCTACCGGGGCTTTGTCGGCGTTGAATACGAGGGTAGCGGCCTGAGCGAAGAGGAAGGCATCAGGGCGACCAAGCAGCTACTGGAGCAAGTGCGGAGTGAACTGGCGGGCGAGTATAGTTAAACAAATTATCCGGTTAAGCGTGGTTAGAAGCTTGGTGATCGTACTGCTATTGTTGCTGATGGGCACGAGCGGCTACGGCCAGGCTTCTTCTTTTCTGATGTTCGAGAAAAGCCGCAACCGCCGGGCCTTCTACTATCCGGGCGACGAAATCTCGCTGCAGTTGCGGGGCGACCGGAGCAAGTTCACCGGCCGCATTCAGGAGTTGCAGGACAGCGTTATCCTTTTTGAACACTATCGCGTTCGGGTGAGCGACATCACGCACATCTACCAGGACAGAAAGCAAAACTGGTACACGCTCCGCCACAAGATTTCTCCGATGCTGCTCATTGCCGGGTCGGGCTACCTGGTGCTCGACGTGGTCAACAGTCGGGAGTTCGACCGGGGTACGCTGGTGCTGAGTGGCTCGCTCATCGGGGCGGGACTGCTGGCTAAGTGGCTCATTCCTACCAAAACCCGCATCCGGGGGAAGAGGCGATTGAAGATTGTGCGGCTTTAGCTAACTATAATCAACAAATGAAATGCACTAGCACTATTTTGATAATGACTTCGGTCGCTGTTTGCGCAATGAGTTGCGACGATACTGATAGGTCGAAAAAAGAACGATCCTGGACGTTACAAGCGCAAAATTCCACGCCCCACGAGGTTATGATACAGCTTTTCTCTACCAATGCGGCTCTCCCGCCTAGTTTTGGCGTTCCGCCCGGTGTCACCGTAAAGCTGTTTGACGGTTTGAGTGGACTGCTCAATCTAGACCCCATTTCGGCCGGACGTTATGACTCCGCTTTTATGATATTTAACCAAGTGGATACGCTGAAGTTCTATAAAAACCAAGCAGGAAAGAGCATCCTCGACCGGGAAGATTATGAGGTAACAAAACAGGAAGACGATTTTACCTTGTATAACTACCCAATCACTGAAGAAGAGTACCAATTGGCTCAGAAGTGACGTTGAACGGATTTTTGCTTGCTCATCACCTTGATTGAGCATAGTCCAAAGCCTGACAGTCGCACTGTTGCTGCTGCTGACATATGCGATTTGAAGATCAACCAGCGTGGCATTACTTGAATAAACAGGAGGTGTTCCGATTGATTTTGTTTTACGTGATAAACTTTTATTATTGACGTAATGCTAAAAGAAAGAGATAATGGACGCCAAAGTCACCTTACATTTTGACCGCGAGGTCATTGAGCAAGCCAAGGTTTTTGCCGCTAATCATAACATCAGTTTGTCTCGTCTCACTGAGTTTCTCTACCGGCAGATCACCACTGGCAATTATCAAACGCTAGAAAAGTTTCCGATTGCCGATTGGGTCATGCAAGTAGCGGAAGGAGAGGCTACTTACCGCCAACGTTCTCACCGTAAACTGAAGCAAGAATATCAATTCAACTGCCGGTATTCATTTGGCGAATATCCCACCTGCTGCTTGAATACCCGGCTGAAGTGCTGCGGATACTTGAAACCCAACTCGTAGGCAATCTCACTCATCGACTTGCTGGGGTCAAAAATGCGCTCCTTGGCCTCGTTGATTAGCTTCAGTTGGATATATTCCTGGGCTGATTTACCGGTTTCTCTTTTAATCAAATCCCCGAAGTAGTTGGCCGACAGAAACAACTGTTCGGCGCAGTAGCCCACGGTAGGCAGGCCGAGGGTTTGCGCCTTTTCGGATTGGAAGTAGTCGTTCAGCAAGTTTTCAAACCGCTCCAGAATACCCTTGTTGGCTTGGGTGCGGGTGATAAACTGTCGGTCATAGAAGCGGATGCAGTAGTTCAAAAACAGTTCGATGTTAGCCACGATGAGCCGGGCACTGTGCTTGTCCACGGGTTGGTTTAGCTCGAACTCGATCTTGGCGAAACAATCTTGCATAATTTGCCGCTCGTGGGCCGACAAGTGCAGGGCCTCGTTCACTTCGTACGAAAAAAATGAATACTCATGGATGTGCTGACCCAGTGACGTGCCCAGCAGTAAGTCGGGGTGAAATACTAACGCGTGGCCCTGGGGTTGGTAGTATTCCTCGTCTTTATTTTCACCGATTACTTGTCCGGGAGCCAGAAAAATGAGGGTGCCTTCCTCGTAGTCGTAGTAGTGACAGCCGTAGCGCAAGTCACCGCAGTTGATTTGTTTGAAGAAGATCGTATAGAAGCCGTAGTGCATCCGCCGGTGCTGACGGGGGGCCGCTCGCGAGAGGTCGATGACGCTCACCAGCGGGTGCCGGGTTTGGTGGTTGTTGAAGGCGTTGTACTGGCTGATGGTGTCGAATTTTAGGATATCGTTCATGAGTGTTTTTGATAGAGTACTATTCAAATGTAGGGCATTATTTCAGTTTCTATTCAACTGAATGGTTCCAATCAGTAATATGGGTTAGTAATCCCGTAATCGGTATACAAAAGTATTGCGAGCCTTCCCCGACCTTTGAACTGTGCCGATCAAAGAGCCTTAAAACAAATAATTACCTCAAGACTTAAAAAGCTATGCAAACAAGAATATTAGGCAAAAATGGTGGGGCGGCCTCACGCGGGGCGGCCGTCCGCTTGGAAGTATCCGCCCTGGGGCTGGGCTGTATGGGACTAAGCTTCGGTTATGGTCCGGCCACCGACAAAGAGGCTGCCATCAAACTGAATCGTACCGCTTTCGAGCAGGGTGTCACCTTCTTTGATACGGCGGAAATCTACGGACCATTCACCAACGAAGCACTGCTGGGCGAAGCTGTGGAGCCGTTTCGTCAGCAGGTCGTGCTGGCCACCAAGTTTGGTTTTAACATCGAAAACGGAAAGGCCAACGGCCTGGACAGTCGTCCGGAAACCATCCGAGCGGTGGCCGAAGCATCGCTCAAACGGTTGAGAATCGATGTGATCGACCTGTTTTATCAGCACCGGGTAGACCCTGATGTTCCCATTGAAGACGTGGCCGGTGCGGTGAAAGAGTTGATCCAAGAGGGGAAAGTGAAGCACTTTGGTCTGTCGGAGGCGGGCGTCGGCACCATTCGTAAAGCCCATGCGGTACAATCCGTGACGGCCCTGCAAAGCGAATACTCGCTGTGGTGGCGAGAGCCAGAGAAAGAAATACTACCGACATTGGAAGAATTAGGGATTGGCTTGGTGCCCTTTAGTCCGCTGGGTAAAGGTTTCCTGACGGGTAAGATCAACAAGGAGACAAAGTTCGACGAGACGGATTTCCGCAAGGTGGTTCCCCGCTTTTCGGAAGAAAACCGCAAAGCCAACCAGGCGTTGGTGGACTTGCTGGGTAAGATGGCCCAGGAAAAGAATGTAACTTCCGCTCAGATAGCCCTGGCTTGGCTGTTGGCCCAAAAGCCGTGGATTGTTCCCATTCCGGGCACCACCAAGCTGCACCGACTGAAAGAAAACGTGAGCGCGGCAGACATTACCCTTAGTGCCGATGATCTGAAAGAAATCAACGAGGCGGTGACCCAGATTGATGTACAGGGAGCACGCTATCCCGAAGAGATGCAAAAAATGGTGAATCGATAATAAAGGTTATTCTGTTTTTTTATTACAAGTAATACTGGCGCAGGACTTCCAGTCCTGTGCCTAATTATAAGTGGGTTTCTAACCCAACGGGGCGGACAGAGTCCGCATATGTAGCCCGCACAGATTCAGAGCCGCTGTGGATGCAGAATCTGCGCGAGGATGCTTATAGAAATTTATCAGAATAACCTTTACTGATAAAACAATAAATTTGAATACAAACAACACAACCAATCAAGACAATTATGAAGCACCTACTGAATTTAATCGTTTTATTATCTGCTCTCCTTTCTATCCCAGCGGTAGCACAGGAGACAACTATTTTTCCGAAAGGCGAAAAGGCTCCCAACGTGCATCATACCGGAGACGTGTGGCTCAGTCATGTTAGTGATGCGGACGGTACTTTTGACTATAATATTGCGCATGTGGTCATGGCACCCGGTGCCAAACTAGACTGGCACCGGCATCCGGAAGGACAACAACTTATTATTACGGAGGGCACCGGCTCCTACCAGGAAAGAAACAAGCCGGTGCAAATCCTTCATAAGGGAGACGTCGTCCAATGCCTTCCCGACGTAGAACATTGGCACGCCGCTACCCCAGAAACCGGGGTGGCGTACCTGGCCATCACCGGGAATCAATCCACCGAATGGCTGGAACCGGTAAGCAAGCAAGAATTCAGCAACATTGATCTACCGGCTACCAGTAGCACAAGTACGGTTGGCAGTAATGCAGAACAAGAAATTAAAGACCTCTCCCAGCAGAAGTGGCAGTGGATGGCCGACAAGAACGTAGATACCCTGGCCAATCTCTTTCACGAAAAGGCCCAGTTTGTCCACATGGGCGGAAGCTGGGGGAAAGACCAGGAACTCAATATCATCAAAAGCGGAGGAATCTGGTACAAGCAAGCCGATATTCACGAAGTATCGGTGAATATGATGGGCAACACCGCCATCCTGTTGAATCGGATCGATTTGCTAGCTGAAGTTGGGGGAAACCAGGTAACCAATCCTTTTGAAGTTACCGAGGTGTATGTAAAACAAAACGGCACCTGGAAATTAGGTTCGCTTTCGTTTACCAAGTTACTCAATCCTTAGCATCCCCATTTTTGACACAGCACCAACCCAAAAACAATAAGACATGAACCGACGCCAGCTTTTTAAAACAGGATTGGCAGTAGCCGGAGGCTCGGTACTGGCTTCCGTGGCCGGTGCCCAAAGTGCAGCACAGAAAAATAAAGGAAATTCGCCCAGCCAACATTCTCAAAATACCCCGGCCGCCACCTTGTCCGAACGGCGAAAACTTGGCACCTTGGAAGTCTCCGGTATTGGGATGGGCGTGCAGAACATGCACCGCAAGTACACGACCACGGTGCCCTACCGTCCGGAAATGATCAGCGTTCTCCGCGAAGCATACGATCGCGGCGTCACCTTTTTTGACTGTGCCGAGGCCTACGGCCCTTTCGAAAACGAGCGGATTCTGGGCGAGGCCATCGAGCCGTTTAGAAACCAGGTCAGGATCACCTCCAAGTTCGGCTGGGACATTGACCCCGATACCGGAGAGCGCGGCCCCGGACTCAACAGCCGCCCCAAACATATCAAGCGGGCCGTGGAGGGTTCGCTCCAGCGGCTGCGGACCGACCGCATAGACCTCCTCTATCAACACCGCGTCGACCCGCAGGTGCCAATTGAAGACGTGGCCGGAGCGGTCAAAGACCTGATGGATCAGGGAAAGGTGTTGCACTGGGGACTTTCCGAACCGGGCATACAAACCGTCCGTCGCGCTCATGCCACGTTGCCGCTGACCGCAATCCAAAACGAGTATTCGATGGCCACCCGCGATCCGGAGAAGGAAGTGATACCGCTCTGCGAGGAGTTGGGAATCGGCTTTGTGCCCTGGTGGCCACTGGACTGCCAACTACTAACCGGCTGGATCGACGCGGAAACACGATTCGCCCCGGGCGATTTTCGTGGAATCACTCCGAGGTTCGCGCCCGAAAACCTGGCGCACAATATGCAGTTGGTTGATCTGATCAAGACCTGGGCGGTTCGCAAGCAGGCAGTTCCGGTTCAGATTGCGCTCGCCTGGCTGATGGCACAAAAGCCGTGGATCGTGCCCATTCCCGGCACTACGCAAATGGCACATATGCAAGAGAACATCGGCGCGGCGGAGGTTCAGTTCACCCCCGCCGAAATAGCCGAACTGAATACGGCCGTCAGGGCCATTGAGGTTCGCGGGCAACGCCTGCCGGACCGCGTACTAGCCTTTTCGGGCGTAGAAGCACCTCCAAAGAAATAATGAGTATAACTTCAAAAAACAATAAAGCTATGAAAAGAAGAACCGAAAAGATCAATATGATCAGTCAAGTCCCATTTATGCTTACCCTGGTGATGGTGGTGAGTCTCTTAGCCGATCCGGTATTGGCCCAGCAGACGGAGCCGTATCCGGTGGGAAATCCGCTCGGTATGCCCGCGGCTGACGGCACCTTCGAGCCGATTTCGTCGAACGTGAAAGTTTACGGGGGCATCTACGGAGCAGAGAGTTGTTCGTATGACCCGGAGCGGGGTGTCATTGTGGTACCCAACCGCGGTGCGCCGCAGAACGTCCAGACCAACGACGCCTGGGTTTCCCTCATCAACCACGACGGATCGGTGCATACCCTGCGATGGATCGGCCTGCAAAATGCTGACGAACGAAAATCTCTGTCCCCTCCCCTGGTATTAAATGAGCCATTCGGCAGTGATATCATGAATGGCCTGCTCTACGTGGCTGACCGCGATGGCGGCACCGGTGATAATGATCCCAGTGTGGCCGTCATTCGTCAGTTTGATATGAAGACGGGTGAGCCGGTAAAGGAAACTCGAATTGAAGATTCTCCGTGGATCAATGACATTGAAGTGAAGGAAGACGGTACCGTTTACGCTACCCAGACGGGTGATTATTCGGGTGAAAATCCCAATCCCGACACCTGGAAGGTGTGGAAGGTCACCCCCGGTGGTGAGGCTACGGTTTTCGTGCAGGGCAAGCCGCTCAATGCCCCCAACGGTATTGCCTTCGATCCGGAGGGAAATATTGTCGTGGCTAATTACGGAAACGCTGCGGTGCTGACATTTTCAGAAAGCGGGAAACTGCTGAAAACCGAAAACGCGGTGCAGGTCGGCAGCGATGGCCTGGTGATCATGCCCAATGGCACAAAATATATATGTAGTGTCAGGCAGGGCGGAGTTTCCCGCATTCGTCCTGGTGAGTCCGCAGAATTGATCGCCAGTAACATTCCCAATGCCGCCTCGATGTGCTACGATGCCGGGGCCAACCAACTGGTGATCCCGATGAATCAAAATAATGGCCTCGCCTTTGTGCCACTCGACTGACCAATCAGTCATAAAGAACATCAATAGTATGAAGCATAAACGGGCTTTCATATGGCTATTCATCGCATTCTTGGGGTTAGTGTCTTGTTCGTCAAAAGCACAAAACACGACCTTCCAAAACGGGGACAAAAAAAATGTTTTAATCGTATATCTGTCGCGCACCAACAACACCCAAGCGATTGCCAAAATGATTCACGAACAGGTAGGTGGCGATTTGGTGGCGCTGGAATTGGAAAATCCCTATCCTGAAGATTACAATGCCATTGTCAAACAGGTGGCCGAAGAAAACGAAACCGGGTTCCTTCCGCCCCTGAAAACCAAGGTTGCGATAGATCAATACGATACCATCTTTTTGGGGTTCCCGACCTGGGGCATGCAGCTACCGCCCCCCATGAAAAGCCTTTTGCATCAGTACGATTTGAGCGGGAAAACCATCATCCCCTTCAATACTAATGCCGGATATGGCGTAGGAAGCAGCTTTAAAACGGTAGAGAAATTGTGTCCGGATGCTAACCTGCTGGAAGGATTTTCTATCCAAGGGGGCATTGAGCGAGATGGTATCTTGTTCGTGATGGAAGGCGAAAAAGCCGAAGTAGCGGAAGCTAACGTGAAGCAATGGTTGCAAGAAATTGAGGTAATTCAATAACCAACAATATGATCAAGCAAAACACAGATTTTAAGATCAAAGCGCCCATGTCCTTTTCAATACTATTACTGATGACAGTTAGCTACCAAACCGCCTCAGCCCAGCTAATAGAACCAATGATACGTGTGGCAGAAATTGAGGTAGACTCGGCTTATCTGGAAGAGTACCAAGCCATTCTAAAAGAAGAAGCGGCGGCCTCGGTCAAACTGGAGGTAGGGGTGATTGCCATCTTTCCGATGTATCAAAAAGAAAATCCTACCCAGATAAGAATACTGGAAATATACGCCAGTAAAGCCGCGTACGAGCAACACCTGAGAACGCCCCACTTTCAAAAGTACAAAACCACTACGCTTGAAATGGTAAAATCATTGAAGTTGGTAGCTATGGAAGCGATAGATGTGGCAACCATGCCCCTGATGTTTGAAAAACTTAAAGCAGATGAATAGAAGAGTATATATTGCTCTTTTAAGTGATTAAAGAAACCGTGAGTTCGCAGTTTATCATTCAAACGATATGAATATCAGCATCATAAAGATTATCACCCTCGTTGCCTGTCTTGCTTTTCATCTTAGCAATACTCCCGCTTTGATGGCCCAAGCCGCCGCTGATTCAACTTCATCATTAAATGCCCAAGAGCAATCCATCGTCGTCATCGCTGCTTTTACCGCCCAGGGTGATCTAGAACAACTGCAAAAAGCCCTGAATGGTGGATTAGACGCGGGTCTGACGATCAACGAAACCAAAGAAGTGCTGGTGCATCTGTACGCCTATTGCGGCTTTCCCCGCAGCATTCGCGGGCTGCAAACATTGATGACAGTTGTAGAGAATCGACGGGCAAAAGGTATTCAAGATGAAGTAGGCCCAGAGGCGACGCCTCCCAACGTGAAGGAGGACAAGTACGAAAAAGGAAAACAGGTGTTGGAAGAACTTACCGGGTCTCGCCAGACCGGGCAGCCTCAGGACGGACCCAAACGGGGCTACGCCGAATTCAGTCCCATCATCGAGGTCTTCTTGAAAGAACATTTGTTTGCCGACATATTTGGCCGCGACATTCTCACCTACTCCCAGCGAGAGATAGCCACGATCTCAGCCCTGATCAGTATGGGCGGGGTGGAACCAATGGCCCGCGGGCACATGGGTATCGCCCTGAACATTGGCATTACCAAAGCGCAACTAGAGCAACTGCTGTCTCTCATTGAAGATGATATAGGCCAAGCAGAAGCCAAAGCAGGCAGACAGATTCTCTCACAGGTTGTATCTTCAAACACTGCGGACGAGACAACGGACACGACCCTTTTTCCCAAAGGCACAAAAATTACCAACGATAATTTTACGGGCACCGCTTGGCTTACTTCTCTGGTGACCGCGGATAGCACCAATGACAACGCAGTGGGCAGCGTGACCTTTGCGCCGGGAGCGAGAACCGATTGGCATCTCCATCCTGACGGACAGATCATTATAGCAACGGGAGGCGTTGGTTACTACCAAGAAAAAGGTAGTCCGAAGCGAATTCTTCAAAAAGGCGACGTGGTGAAATGTCCGCCCAATACTCCTCACTGGCACGGAGCCGGTCCAAACCAGGAGTTTGCTCAAATTGCCATTACCGGCCGGGAAGATGGCCCTACCGAATGGTTAAAAGCGGTCACCGAAGAAGCGTATTCACGGTGAGTGAAACGTTGGTGAAACCACCACACTATGGCTACTCCGTATCCGGCACGTGCACATACACCCGCCCCTTGTAGGTCTCTCGGGTGTAGAAGGCCAGAAAGTAGTACGGCCCACTGGCCATTCCTTCGGCGTACCACTGAAAACCAGGATCGCGCGTGGCGTATACCCGCTTGCCCCAGCGGTTATAAATCTCAATACGGTCGAAAGAATTAGCGCAGTTGCCCAATGGCAGGTCGCAGCCTCCTTGCGGATCATTACAGAAATCCAGAAAGAAGAAATCACCGAAACCGTCCTGGTTGGGCGTGAAAGCATTGTGCGGCTCAAACTCCTCGAAGCCCAGCGAGAACACGCCGATGTCCAGAATGGCGCGCACTGTGTCCGTCTGGTTGCTAAAGCACTTGTCATCCTCCACCACAAAGGTGAGGGCAAATTCGGCCCGGTTGAAGTCCGGCGGCAGCAAACTGCAGTCGGGCACCCAAAAGAAGCGCGAGGCTACCCGCCCCCGGCCCCGCACCGGGTTAAATCCGAAGTTCACCACTTCGGCGTCCAGGGGTTCGCCGTCGAGCGTTACCTGCGTGAGGCGCAGGGTGATAATGTCCACGTCCGCGTCGGTGCCTACCACGTCGAAACTAATGGGGCGATCCACCGTGCCCACAATGGTGTCGCTACGCACGTTGCGCAAACTCACCTCAGGCGGACGGTTGCTAGGCGGCAGTACGTTGATGCGCACCCGCACCGTGTCGCCGCTGGGCACCGCGCACTGGTTCTGGTCACGGGCGATAAAATCAATTTCGTACGTTCCTAGTGCTTCGATCGAGCGGCACGACAGCTCCCAACCAAAGGGCGAACTGATGCGCCGGATACCCGAGTTACCCGGAAAGTTGATGCCCAAATCATTCAACTCGAATCCTATTCCTTCAGCAGTGAGCGTCATAAAGTCCCCGTCGCGCTCCTCGGCAATCGCGTCGAAGCGCAGCACGTCGTCAATACGCACGTCGATCTCCGTTTCGGTGAGGCCGTCGAAGGTAATCTTGGGACGGTTGTTTTCGGGCAGATTGATCTTGAGTTGCAAGCGCAGTTCGTCGGGCTCCCCGAACGAGCAGTCGCTGTCATCGCTCAGGCGGATAATCACCTCAAACGCGTCGCGCTGATCAAACGGGAAAGCAGCGCAGTCGGTGTTCCAGACGAAGGTTTTTTGCACCTCGCCGGGCACCAGCAGCCCCTCGCGCAGTTCCATGCCGTAGTCGGCCAGCTCAAAGCCCACCCCCTCGGCCGTGAGCGACAACTGATCTCCGTCGTTATCAATGCCCCGGATGGGCAGCTGGTAGTCCTCCCCGGCGGGAATAGTCACGTTCACAATCGTAGGGTTATCCACAATGAACGGATCCTCGTTTTCGGGACCTTCCACGTTCACGGTGATGCGCAGCGTATCGGTCAGGGGCACGCTACAGGCGTCGTCGTAGGCCACCAGGTCGATGATCATAGGACTACCATCGTCGGTGTAGGGGCACTCGGGCAGGCAAAACTCAAAGGCCAGCGTATCGTTGGTTCCCGACAGCTCGGTGAGCGACAGCGGAATCAGTTCCTGGATGTCTTGGTCAAAATTAACGCCAATGGCGCGCACCGTGACCTGTTCGCTACCATCCACCACAATATCAGGATCGGTAATAAGCATTTCCAGGCATTTCTCGTCGTCTACCCCAAAGTTAAGCACCGTTCCTTCCTGATAGGCGGTGGTTTCGCCCTTCACTTGTCCGGTGATCTGCGGAGCGTCACCCGGGTCGCAGTCGATGACCAGCATCTGAAAGTCGCGTCGCACCTCGCCGATCTTCTCTCCGTCCCGATACTCCTCGGCCCGCACCCCGAACACAAACAAACCGGTTAGCGAGGGGCGTACGGTGAGAAAACCTCGGTTGTCGATCCGCAGCGATGGGTTGCCCGGCACCATGTTGCTGGCGTCGATGTCATCCACAAAAGTCACCGACTGGTGGGGGCGGGGCTTGGGAGTGGGCAGCGGGTTAGAATTTTCGGGAATAGGATCGGTTTCCGAGCTGTTGTAGGGAGCCACCAGCGAGTACACCAGCGAGTCGCCGTCCACATCGCTGCCCGCAAAGTCGAAGTAGAAATTTTGGTTCACGCAGGCGTAGTTGCTCAGGGGCGGAAATAAAATGGGTGTGGAGTTGATAAAGGGCTGTCCGTTCTTCTGCACTGCCGGAAACTCTAAATAAAATGCCTGACCGGTGCCGTCGAACTCTAAATTGTTCACGTTGTAGTTGCGGCAGCAACGTTCGTAGACCACGTAGTAGCCCGCCGGGTCGTTGAACTGGCTGGCGGGCAGCGTCAGGGTGTCGGTATAGAGAATGCGACGCGTCTGCAGCTCGTCGATGCTGCACTCGGGATTGGTATAGGGCACGAAGGTGGAACCGGCGTTGATGAGTTGCACCGAGCGCACAAAGGTATCGTCGCTCTTTCGGTAGATATACACTTCGGTGACCTGATCTTCGGCATCGTCGTTGCCAAACACCTCGTCGAAGTACTGGATCAGATTCAGCGCGTAGCGCTCGCCCTCGATGTGGCGCAGCTCAAACTCCCCTCCCACAATGTGACTGGCCCGAGCAGGAACCAATCCGCTTAGGATAAGCAAAATGCCTAACAAAAATTTTCGCATGCTGGTGTAGTTGTGTACGGTGTACTTTGCACTCCCTGTCTTATTCAAACCCCCGCGTTTGATGGCGACGCCATGCTAAGATACGGTATTTCCGGAAAAAGTACTTCATCCTCACCGGAAAGAACCCTACTTTCGTGACTGGTCACTGGTCACTGGTCACTGGTCACTGGTCACTGGTCACTGGTCACTGGTCAAATTTATAAAAGTCAAAGGACAAATGACAAGGGACCAAGGACCAAGGACAATCCTTTCCACCTAGAAAATCATGAAAAGAGCAGCGAACGAACTGATTGAACGGGCCACCGTGGAGCGCATGGCCGCCGAGGGCAAGTGCATCGTGCGGCACAACGACCGCGTGGTGTTTGTGCCCTTCGTGGCGCCGGGCGACGTCGTGGACGTGCATACCACCCGCAAGAAGAAAACCTACTGGGAGGGCATTCCGGTGCACTTCCACCACTACGCCGAAGACCGGGTGGAGCCGTTCTGTGAGCACTTCGGGGTGTGCGGCGGCTGCAAGTGGCAGCACATCCCCTACCCCCAGCAGTTGGCTTACAAGCGCCAGCAGGTGATCGACCACTTTGAGCGCATCGCCAAGGTGCCCCTGCCCGAGGTGCCCGAAACCCTGGGGTCGGAGCAGATCACTTACTACCGCAACAAGCTGGAGTACACCTTTTCGGACCAACGCTGGCTCACCCGCGAGGAGTTGGCGCAGAAAGAAGTGACCTACGACCGCCGGGCGTTGGGCTTCCACATACCGGGCAGCTTCGAGAAGGTGCTGCCTATCCGGCACTGCTATTTGCAGATTGATCCATCGAACGCCATTCGGCTGGAGATTGATCGCTACGCCAAGGAGCACAACCTTCCGTACTACAACGCCCGGCGACACAAGGGCCTGTTGCGCACCCTGATGCTACGCAGCACCAGCACCGGTGAAATGCTCGTGTTGGTGCAGTTCGGCGGCGACGCCCAGGCCGAAGAAGCGCAACCCGCCATCACCGCGCTATTGGATCACATTCGCGCCACCTTCCCTGACCTCACGGCGGTGCAGTACGTAATCAACCCCAAGAAAAACGACACCTTCCACGACCTCACCGTGCAGCACCACAGCGGCACGCCCTACCTCACCGAACGCATGGGCGATTTGCAGTTCCGCATCAGCGCCCAGTCGTTCTACCAAACCAACTCCGAGCAGGCCCAGCGACTCTACGAAGTGGCCCTCGAGATGGCCCAACTTACCGGCCAAGAATACGTCTACGATTTGTACTCGGGCACCGGCACCATTGCCAACTTTGTGGCCGCGCACTGTGAGCGGGTGGTGGGCCTGGAGTACGTGCGCACCGCCGTGGCCGACGCCCGGGTGAACAGTGAGATCAACGGCATCACCAACGCCCAGTTCGTGGCCGGAGATATCAAAGACCTGCTGCGGCCCGCGCTGATCGAAAAGCACGGTAAACCCGACGTGATCATCACCGACCCGCCCCGCACCGGCATGCACCCCGACGTGGTGAAGCAATTGCTGGCTATTGCGGTGCCCCGGCTGGTGTACATCAGTTGCAACCCTGCCACCCAGGCCCGCGACGTAGCGCTGCTGGCTGAAAAGTACGAAGTGAAGCAGATGCAGCCGGTCGATATGTTTCCGCACACCCACCACGTGGAAAATGTGGCGCTGTTGGAATTACGTTGATCTTACCGCGTGGGTACGCTTCGGGAAAGATAAACCATTATCTTTAGGATATGAAAAAGTTACCCATTGGTATTCAGGACTTTGGTAAGCTCCGCGAAGGGGGCTTCGTGTACGTAGATAAAACCGAGCTGATCTATCAGCTTACCCAGGGAGGTGGATACTACCGCCCGGCGGCCCGGTTCCTTTCCCGCCCGCGCCGCTTTGGCAAAAGTCTGCTGGTTTCTACATTGGCTGAACTCTTCCGAGGCCATCAAACCCTTTTTGAAGGACTCTGGATACACGATCATTGGGACTGGAACCAAACGCATCCGGTGCTGGATTTTCGTTTCAACAATGCCAGTTACAAAATATCCGGGCTGGAAGCCTTTCTGAAAAACGAACTCTACTACCAAGCCGAAGCCTTCCAGATCACGTTGCGAGAAGCTCCCTATCCGAATCAGTTTCGCGAACTTATCACCAAACTCTCGCAACAGCACGGCCGGGTGGTAGTCTTGATCGATGAGTACGACAAGCCTATTCTGGACTACTTGGACGACATCGAGCGGGCAAAAGCGAACCGAGAGGTGCTCAAGAACTTCTTCTCAGTGCTTAAACTACTAGACCCTCATCTGCGTTTCGTGCTGCTTACGGGGGTAAGTAAGTTTAGTAGAGTGTCCATATTCTCGGAACTGAACAACTTGAAAGATCTGACGCTGCATTGGCAGTATAGCGCGCTGCTCGGGTACGACCAAGACGAACTGGAACATTACTTCGCCGACCGAATTAATCAATTTGCCCCCGACTTTGGCGGAAGAGAAGCGCTGCTTGCCCAGATCAAACAGTGGTACAATGGCTACACCTGGGACGCAGAGCATTACCTCTACAATCCCTTTTCTATTCTGAGCTTCTTTGATCAGGGGCGCTTCCAGAACTTCTGGTTCGAAACCGGTACGCCTACTTTCCTGGTCAAGCTCCTGGAGCGAGAACGGCAGTACGACCTGACGGAAATCAGGGTGGACGAAGCAGTCTTTAGCAACTTTGAGTTAGACCGCATTGATCCCAACGCACTGCTATTCCAAACCGGCTACATCACGATCGCTTCGGCGGACGAAAAACCGATCTACACCCTATCGTATCCAAACCAGGAAGTGCGCGACTCACTGCTACGCTACCTACTGGCCGAGTATACGCAAAGCTACGCCTCGGAAGTGCCCGTACGCGCTCAACAGATGAAGCAAGCGTTGCAGCAAGAAGATTTAGCTGGTTTTGTTCAGGCACTGAATAGTTTGTTTGCCAGCATTCCTTATGGGGCGGCCAACCGCCAAATCTTTATTGCCGACAAGGAGGCTTACTACCAATCAGTAACATTCTTAGCCCTGAGCTTGGTAGGCACCTTCGTGCGGGTAGAAGTGAGCCAAGCGAAAGGTCGACCGGATGCGGTGGTACATACACCAAACGTAATCTACGTGCTGGAGTTCAAACTGGATAGCAGTGCCAAAACCGCTTTGGAACAGATCAAAGAAAGGGGCTACGCGCAACCGTACGTGGGAGGGGGCAAGATCGTGCGGGCGGTCGGACTCAACTTCAACGCTAAGCAGAAAGCCTTAGATCAGTGGGAACAAGAGGTTATTCATTAAAATACGAAGTGAAGCAGATGCAGCCGGTTGATATGTTTCCGCACACCCACCACGTGGAGAACGTGGCGTTGTTGGAGATCAAGTAACGTCAATGACGCTGCTTGGTCTTCTAAAAAGATTTGTAAACCCTTTCCGTCGCGTCAAAGTGCACCACGACGAATTGTTGGGTGCTGTTATTGCGTTAGTAGTGCCTTACATTGTTTTGTCATGTGCTTTTATAGCTCGTTGGCGGGTTTACGACGAATTGCAATCCGCTTTTATCGCGCCGATGTGCCTTACGAAGCAGTGTAGCGCGACTAAATTGCAGCACAAGCCCTTTACGACGTTTTGTAAAATACTTTTAT
Source organism: Cyclobacteriaceae bacterium (assembly GCA_965217275.1). GTDB lineage: Bacteria > Bacteroidota > Bacteroidia > Cytophagales > Cyclobacteriaceae > Tunicatimonas. Next base: position 22,705 of record OZ244400.1, read on the forward strand.
TGCGATAGCAGGGCATCACGACGTTTTGTAGCGCGTCGGTATCGCTCGAAAAGCGGTCTACGACAAGTTGTAGTCAGGATTGACGCAGAAAAGCGCCTCTACGCCGCGCGTTAGGGCAAATTTCTCGCTGCTTTCGCTCATTTCCGACGAATGTGCGCAATGATTGCCGGAGATAATCTGGGGAAATAAACGCTGGGACTGTCTCTTTCGGATACCTGCGGGCCCTCGGGGAATTATTTTTGTATTGCCGACAAAAGCAGTACGCGTGGTTGTGGGTAGTCGGGTAGATCTTTCTTCAACGGGCTTCTCATTGCTTTGGGTGCGACCAGGCCGACATTATGGTATTGGTTAGAAATTGATTTTCCGTAAATTCAGACCCAGAAGAATAGAAACGGATGTTTAACTGGGCAATTGGCTAAAATTTGGAAGGTCTATATGTGATGAGTATAGACACAATTGCGTTTATACAATTGTTAGCAAGCATTAGAATAAGTGAAAAATATGAACCCAGATTATTGCATCTGCTATTACGCAGAACAAAACGCAAAAGGAATAGCAATAAATTTGCTTACCTTCGGGTATAAAAATTTTGCACGAGCAATTCACGTAAAAAAGATCAATGAGCTTGAAACTCTTGTGAACCATCCCAACTTCAATAACCGACAGTTTTTCATTGAAAATGTTCAACAGTTTGCTCTGGACAATCTTTTAGATGCAATTAAGATTTCTATTTGTTTTGAGAATTACATGAAGGCCAAACTGATACTCAACAAATTTGTAGTTCATACAATCGCAGGAGATGAAAAATATAGGACTTTGAAAAAGGAGCAGGGGAAGAGACCAATTGCATTGAAAGAGATGATGGATATAGAAAGTTGGAGACAAATTGAAGGACAAGGAAGGTACTGTTTGCCGGGACTTACTGAAAATACCATTCAATTCAATGTTATGCTTAATAAGGAAAAGTACCAAAAGGTAATCGGTCTTTCACCTCAAATTAAAGGGATCATTTCTAGATTAAATGATCAGCGGAATTCATTACATTTTTTGATAGGTGAGAGCGGGGAGTACGGTAAGGAAAGGGTACGTGAATTAAAACGAGTTATTGACTTTGTGGAAACAGATCTTTTCATACTTCAAAATCAACTGATCGATGATTTGAACTTACCAGAGGAGAAAAAGTTGAAGAAAACGCCTGCTAACACCATGCAGCCGCGGGGCGGCCCCCGCCAGCCTAGCAAATACGAACTCGAGCGCTAGTTTCGCCAAGCACAAAAATTGATACTCTGAAAACAGAAAGCCAACAAGTCCGGCCTGACGGTTGCATTCAATGTTAGATGAAACTCAGCATAAGTCTGGTTCGTTTTGAAGGAAGAATTGATGCCTCTTCGTTGGCTAAAGAAATATACTTCTGATATATTCACGCACTATGAATATGGCCACTACCTCTCCCGACCAACCCGTTGACCTCAACGATCCGTACAACCGCACCGAGCAGATTTTCCCTACCCTCACCGAAGAGCAGATCGACCGGATCAAGCCCTTCGGCGAAGTGCAGTCTCTAGAAAAAGGAACCATGCTCTTCGAGCGCGGCGAACGCAGCGTCGACTTCTTCGTGGTGCTCAAAGGTTGTGTTGAAATTTATGACTACGCCGCCGATGGTACGCACGTGATCACCGTCCACGGGGAGCGGCAGTTTACCGGTGAATTAGACCTATTCAACGATCGGGAGATTCTGGTGGGAGGCCGCATGGGCGCCGACGGGCAGGTGATCCGGCTGAGTCGCGACCAGTTTCGTAAGCTGATCACCGCCGAACCCGACGTAAACGAAATAATTATGCAAGCGTTCATCCTACGGCGGATGGGACTAATCACTCACAAGCAGGCTTCTGTCACGGTTGTTTCCGCTCCGCAATCTAGCGAAGCCCTGCGGATTGAGCGCTTTCTGGAACGCAACGGCTATCCACTGGAAGTGCTGGATGCTAAGCACGAAAAGGGACAGCAACTGCTGCGAAAATACGACGTGTCGCCCGAGCAGTTGCCGATGGTGTTTCTGCACAACAAAGAAGAAATACTCTGCCAACCATCCAACCTGAAACTGGCGCAAGCCCTGGGACTGGTGGAAGAGATCAGAAAAGATCATACCTACGACGTAGCCATTGTTGGGGCGGGGCCCGCCGGACTATCAGCCACGGTGTATGCCGCCTCCGAAGGCCTGAGCACCCTGCTCATTGAGTCGGAAGCTCCGGGCGGACAGGCCGGAACCAGTTCTAAGATCGAGAATTACCTGGGGTTTCCGATGGGCGTATCCGGACAGGGACTTGCCGCCCGGGCGCAGGTGCAGGCGCATAAGTTCGGAGCCACCATTGCGTTGCCCTACTCGGTGCAAGGGCTGGATTGCAGCGAGCAACCCTACCGGATACAATTGAACCACAACTGTGCGGTGAAGGCCAAAACGGTAATCATCGCCACCGGGGCGCGCTACCGCAAACTGGATTTGCCCCAGGAAGAGAAGTTTGAAGGGGTAGGCATCTACTACGCCGCCACGGCAATGGAAGGCACCCTTTGCAAAGACGAAGAGATCGTGGTAATTGGCGGTGGCAACTCGGCGGGGCAAGCAGCGGTTTTTCTATCCCGCTACGCCCGCCACGTGCATGTCCTGGTGCGCGGCGAAGGCTTGGCCGACAGCATGTCCGATTACCTCATCCGACGCATCGACGCCTCTCAGCGAATTACCCTGCATCCGCATACGGAAATTGACGCCCTGGAGGGAGAGCGCTACCTGGAGCGGGTAGTGTGGAAAAACAACCAAACCGATGCCACCGAGACCAAGGACATCAGTCACCTCTTTTTGATGCTTGGTGCCGTGCCCAACACCCGCTGGCTCAACGGTTGTCTGCAACTGGATGAAAAAGGCTTTATCCTAACCGGATCAGCCGTGTCGGGCGGAGAAAATTGGCCGATGAGCCGCCCCCGGATGATGATGGAAACCAGCGTGCCCGGCGTGTTTGCAGCGGGCGACGTGCGTTCCGGCTCCACCAAGCGCGTGGCCTCCGGCGTCGGCGAAGGTGCTATCACCGTTAGTCAGCTGCATCAGGCTCTGGCGGAAGCCCAAGGGGCAGATAGGTAGTCCCTAGACACTTGGGGCTTGCCTTTTTGCTCATTTCGCATCGAACGGCTCGACATTACCTTATATTTATGTTTCTAACTCCGTTCTTATGCATTGTTCCAGTTTGCCACCCAGCCCTTTGCCCAATCCGAAGTTGCTATTGGCTTCCCGAAAGCCTATCAAGGTACGATTCACCCGGTGGCGCCTCGCGCTGGTGGTGGCACTGAGCGTCCTGCTGGCTACCTGCTCTGCCTTCGCTCAGTCGGCCGACCAAAACATCGCCACCCCGCTGCCAACCAAAAATTTTGTCTTCGGCGATGAGCGGCCCTTTCCGCAGTGCCACGCTTCCACGCTGCTGCGCCGGCCCGACGGCTCGTTTCTGGTGGCTTGGTTCGGCGGAACGCAGGAGAAAGACGATGACGTGGGCATTTGGACGGCCACCGGTCGGCCCACTCCCAACGGAAGCAGCGGATGGTCTGATCCGCAGGAAGTGGCTAAAATCCGCCCCGAGCCGCACTGGAATCCGGTGTTGTTTCAGGCTCCAAACGGCACCATCTACCTTTATTTTAAGGTGGGCCAGGAGATTGAGCGGTGGGAAACCTGGGTGAAAACCTCTACCGACCAGGGACAAACCTGGAGCAAGGCCACCGAATTGGTGTCCGGCGACCGGGGTGGACGCGGACCGGTACGCAACAAACCCATTGTCTTATCAGATGGCACCTGGCTGGCCGGAGCCTCGCACGAGGAAGGAACCTGGACCGCTTTTACCGACCGCAGCCCCGATCAGGGACGGTCGTGGAACCGGTCGCCCTACCTGGAAGTGAGCGAAAAAGGAGAGGAAGTGCCGGGCCTCATTCAGCCCACGTTGTGGGAGTCGGCACCGGGGCGGGTGCACATGCTGCTGCGCAGCACGGCGGGAGCCATCTACCGCAGCGACTCTGAAGACTACGGACAGACCTGGACGCCCGCCTACCGCACCGAACTGCCCAATCCCAACAGCGGCATCGACCTCACGCGCCTGCCCGACGGCACCCTGGCCCTGGCCTACAACCGCGACGACCAAAACTGGGGAGCACGCGCAACGCTTTCAATTGCCTTATCGACCGACAACGGAGCCACCTGGCCGCGGGTGCTGGACGTTGAGCGGGGAGAGTCTGGCGATGAGTTTTCGTATCCGGCCATCGTATCGTTCGGCGACACCCTGGCCCTGTCTTACACCTGGAAACGAAAAAGAATCGCTTTCTGGATGGGTACCGCCGACGACATTCCGGAAAGCGCCACCGCGCTTCAGCCTCGGTAGACAATATCTTCCGATACCCTCACGCTGCTTTTTACCGGGCAGTCGGGGCAGCGTTGAAAAAGAATGGCTATCTTACCCGCTCATGCAACGACGCACCTTTGTTCATCACCTACCCCTGATCACCGGCGTTTCGGTGCTGCTTCCGCCCTTTTTGCGCGCTTCCCCCACCAAAAAGGCGTACTCCCGCTTCGTTGCTTCCCGAATTGATGCCCCGCCCATCACCTTTCCCTCTGAAAAGCGCGTACCGCTGGGACTCACCGCGTTCCCGGTACCGCTTCCTTCGGAAACCGCTTCGCCGGTACGCTTGTCATTTCCTGAGCTACCCGCCTCGACGCGTTCCGTATCCTTCCGCCTGACGGCCGCCATCGACTTCCGGGAAACCAAGGTAGTAGAGCTGTACCTGCCCGAATCAGGACAGGCTGTTGGGTCGCTGGAGATGCGGTACGCGCATCCGTTTCAGCCGTTTCAGACCCAAATTGCCGCCCGGTGGCTACCGGACATTCGGCAGCAGGGACTCGGTTTGCGGATGCGGGAGGGCACCACTACCGCCTGGTTTTTTCGGCCGGAGGCGCTGCCCGCCGATGCCGCCGGACTCGCGCCCCAACTGCTCGCCGGAGAAGGCCCTGCTTCCGAGAAGGTTTTTCTGAACAACCTGTACTCGATGAACTCCTTTAGTCCGTTCGGGTGGATGGGAGGATCAGTGCAGGATGCCTTGTACGAACTGCACCGGCAGGGCAACGAGTCAGCGACCCAGACCCTGAAGGCGCACCTTGACCGTTACCTCGACGATGCAGCAGGGATCATCTTTGAGAATCCGCACACCCAACCCCTCGACGGCACCTTCAACAGCATTGAAGACTTTCTGCCTTTTGCCGCAATTGTCAATCTACATCCCGATCATCCTTCGGTGCAAAAAGCCGTGGACTTTTGCCGTTCGAGCCGCAATCCGTCGGGTATCATCATGGCGGGAAAGCACCTGACCACCGAGGGCTGCTACACCGTGGCCTATCCCCTGGCGGCAATTGCCCAGGTCCGCCAGGACGCTGCGCTTGCCCAACTGGCGCTGGATCAACTGCGTTACCGCACCGACTACCTCACCGAGGCATCGGCCATCTACCAGCGCGCTACCCTGGACGGTGAAAAAGCCTACCGCAACTGGGGGCGGGGCGGGGCGTGGTACTTACTGGGCACCGTGAAAACCCTGGCAATCCTCCGGGAAAGTTTCGCTGGGAAATTGGTGGGGGCAGACGAAGTGCAGCAGGCGTGGGTAGAAGCCGTTCAAATGGTGGCGTCCTGGCAAAACGACCAACATCTCTGGAACAGTTATCTGGACCAGTCCCCCACAGATGTGGCTACCACGGGCGTAGATACCTCGGCCAGTGCGGGCATTGCCGCGGCGATGGCCTGGGGCGTGCGGCTGGACGGGTTACCCAGAAAGCACCTCCGAGCCGCCCGGGCCACGTACCGCGCGCTGCACGACTACCTGACTCCCGACGGGTTTCTCACGCAGGTATCGCAGATCAACCGGGGCGGTGAAACCCTGCAAAAGAGCGGCTACCGGGTGATCTCCCAGTTTGGCATGGGACTGATGGGGCAACTGAAAGCCGCCCTCGATGGATGACGAAAACGTGGTAACGACTTTAAAACGCATACTTCACCGATACGATCACGTTGCGGCCCACCTCGTCGGCGAAGTAGCGCAGGCGGTCGGTGTAGCGGCGGTAGCGCTGGTTAAGGGCGTTGCGCACCTGTACCCCTAGTTGAAAACGATTGATCTGCCCGGTCCAGCCCGCGTCCAGCAGCAGATAACCCGGTGGGGGTGGCAGAATGTCGAAGGCTGCGCCGTTGGTGACGAATAGTGCTTCGTCGGTTTGTCCGGCCCGCAGCAGTTCCGGTAGGGTGACCGTGCGCGGCGCTTGCCACTGCCGGAAGGTGTAGTGCAGGGCCACGTTCCACGACGACTCGTCGAGCACCCCCCAGCGGGGCAGCCGCTGCTCCAGCCGGTAGCGCAGGTCGGCCGGGGGCATTCCCACGAAGGGTTCGTCCGTAGCCAGATTACGTGCCCACAGGTAACTGGCCCGCAGGGTGGAGGTGAGCCGGTCGGTGTGCGAGAACATAGCACTGGCATCCACCCCCGCCAGCAGGGCATCGTCTTGCCGGTAGACAAAGTAGGGAAACGCCCCCCGCACGGTTTGGGTGATGCCCGACGGTTGGGTGTAGAGAAAATTCCGAATATAGTTTACGTAGGCCGTTAGCTCCCCTTGCCAGCGCGAGCGGGTCACTTCGTAGGTACTGATCCACTTGAGTCCCTGCTCAGCGGGCACCGCCCGGTCGCTTTCGTCTAAAATGACATTTGTATCAAACCGGCCGGTTTCGGTTTGGCGGTACCGCCACAGTCCGTATTCAATTGAAGCTTGGTGGCGTCCGAAGCTGTAGAGTTCCGACACGTTGGGCGGCCGCCACGCCAGCCCCACGTTGGTGCGTAACCGCTGCTGTTCGTCCAGGTCGCGCACCCAGCCCATCGTGGCGGTCACGTTGTGATAGGCTAGGTTCGTGCGATAAATCTCGTTATCGGGTTGTCGCCCCCGGATATTCATCGCCTGGTAGTCGTAGCGAGCTCCTATTTCCAATTGACTTTCTCCGAGGCGGTGCGCTTCAATGAAGTATACTCCGGCGCGCTGTGTGGTGAAGTTCGGCACGAAGGGCACCGTGTTGGTGCCGGGCAAGTTGCGATTTACCTGAAGCAGTCCTTGTGCGCCCACGCTTCCCTCCCACTGCTGCCCGGCAGGATGCTGCCACACCGCATCCACCGAATGGGTGAGCAGTTGCAGATCGATGTTGGGTCGCTGGTTGTTGGTGCCCCGCCGCACGTCGAATTCCTGACGCTGGTTGTTCTGCAGGGCGTACTGCACCTCCACCGCCTGCCGCTCGTTGTTCCAGTGCCCTTCCAGCTTGAGCATGTCGTGCTGCACGGTCTGGCGAGGGTTGTTGATCACGTAAGAAAACGGTCGCGTGAGCAGCGGCGACTCGGCCTCGATGGCGGTGACCAAGTCTTCCAGGTTGCCCGTGACGGCTCCCCGCAGGATGCCCAGCTCCTGATCGAAGTGGCTGTAGTAGGCGTAGGCGTCGAAGTTACCGTAGTGAAACCGACTGCTCAGCGCCGCGCTTTGTTCGCGCTTACCGGTGTTGGTAAGTTGGTAATCGGGAGCCCGAAGATCGCCCTGCCGCACCACTGAGGCTTGCCCGAGCAGCGACAGCCGATGGAAGCCTTTCTGGAGACTCGCCGAGGCTTCGCCCGCGCGTCCGTTCGACTGCCCGATGAGTTGGGCACTGCCCTGCAGGGGGGTGAGCAGCTCCAGCCGCGGCGGGTTGATGAGGATGACGCCGCCCAGGGCATCCGGACCGTAGCGCACGGTGGCCGCGCCCTTCACCACGCTAATGTCCTGCGCCAGCGACGGGTCAATCTCGGGAGCGTGCTCGTCGCCCCAGTTCTGGAATTCGTGCCGCACCCCGTTGTTGATGATCAGCACCCGATTTCCGTGCAGACCGTGGATGATGGGTTTCGCTACGTTCGAGCCGGTCGAAAGCATCGAAACGCCGCTGAGGTTGGCCGCCAGTTCGCCCAGCGAGCCCGACTGCTGCTGGGCAAACTCCTGCGGCGACAGGCGCTGCACCGTACCCGAGTACAAATCGCCCGCCGTGCGTTCGCCTTCTACGGTCACGCTCTGCAGGGTGATGCTGTCGTGGGCCAGAAAGATCTGGGGAGCGCTGTGGTATACGTCGTGGTGGTGCACGGCGGTTTTGTAGCCCACGTACGACACAACCAGGTCGAACTCGCGGCGACACAGATGCTCGATGCGGAAGTAGCCCTGCGCGTCGGTTTGGTCGCCCACCGGCAAGCCCTTCACCTGCACCGAAGCGTAGGGCATCGGCTGTTGGGTGGTGAGATCGAGCACTTGTCCGTCTACGGTGTAGGTGCAAGAATCCGGGGGCGAACTTTGTGCTGCTCCGGTGAGCGAAAGCAGTAGAAGTCCAGCACCGGAGCAGCGTTTGGCCAGGTAAGAAAGCGTCATAAATAAGTGTAAAAAAGTCACCTCGGACAAAGATAGCGACAAACGAGCGGTTCTGCGCCATTACTTACCCGTGGAAGATCCGGCCGACCGACAAATAAACGAATTAAAGCACATGCGAAAATGAGATGAACTTGGCTCGATTTATTATCAAGTAAAAAACGAATAATAGAATAGTACCAAAAGAATTACATTATTCCAATTTTGTGCAACTTTTCCAGGCTAAGGGTTGCACAAGCTAAGATCCGATCCGGGCAATTTAATTACTCCTGTACCCTATCTAAAATCCTGGAAATCGCATTTTCTCTAACATTGTGGCGGCCGTGGAGATGGTGAACAGTCCACGCTAGCGCGGCCCAACTATCCAAAAATTGTTGTCTTATGCGTATTGAGGTTTACCAGTTGTTGAAAAACCATCAAAATCAGTTTGCCCAGTCTCCTGCCCTACGGAGAGGACCGTTTTCTTTCACCGTTTTCCGGGTTAACCGCGTTCGTCTGACATTGGCCGGACTGCTGCTGATCGCCCCGTTCGGCGCAGTGCAGGCGGCCACTCCGGAAGTAAAAGTGCCTGGAGCCCAAAATGTGCAACGCGAGACCCACCTGGTGTTTAACGATGATAATGATAATCAAATAAGTATCGCCGATCCAGACAATCACAACCAAACGGTAACCATCACGGTGACCAACGGCTCGTTTTTTATGGAAGACGTCACCGGACTCACCCCGGTTGCTCCGGCTACCTTCACCGGTACGGGGCAGCAGGAGATTACGGCAGGCACTCCGGTGAGCTTTAGCGGCACCCTAGTCAATGTAAACGCGGCCCTCAGCGAGGTAAGCTTTTACCCCACCGATGGCTACGCCGGTCCCGCTTCGGTAAAAATTGACACTAAAGATACTAATGGAGACACGGGCACGAAAACCATCAACATCACCGTGCTGGCGGGTACCGATACCGACGGCGACGGCGTCTGGGATCATAAGGATCTGGACGACGACAACGACGGCATCCCCGACAACGTGGAAAACCCCTGTGAGAAGCTGTTTGCCTTTGATTTGAGCTCAGAGAGGTGGTTTACGATTAATGACAAATACGATGGCGACCATCCGACCCACAAGTGGGTTGCCGTAGACCAACGCTACATTAATTCAGGCTCGAACCTAGTGCCCCCCGCTTCTCACTCTACCGACGGACGAACCAAAAATGTGGAAGACGAAGACTTAAAACCTCTACTAGGATGCCCTATTGATAACACTGGAAAAGCTAATAAAAACATTGCTGGAGCCAGCCCTACCCGAACCGCCTACATTGTTGATGCCGACCCAAGCAGTGGGTTAATGTACCTACGTAGTCCAAACTTAGGCGGAATTGACTACAGAGAATTAGAAAACGGAACCTTTCAGTACGATGCGTATAATTACCGGGTGGGCAGAAATGGTAATCCCGGTTGGCTTAAGGATGCAAATGTTACGGTGTACATCTTCAGTACCACCGGAGAACACATTTCAGCTCAAACTCTACTCACTGGTAATCATAAAACTAATTGGCAGAATGGTTTGTGGAACACCTTTAAATTCGATTTAGATGCTGCTACTTGGTCGGGGGGAAATCAGCAAAAATTGAGAGATGTGTTAGGCGACGTAGACCAGATTAGCATTCGAATGGAGTACATTGGTGGTGGTAATTCTAACAGATGCAGCGATGTAGAATACTACGCCATGGACAACGTGGTACTTACCGCTCAGCCCACCTGTAATGATGATATTGATGGCGACACATTTCCTAACTACCGGGACTTAGACAGCGATAACGACGGCACTCCCGATGCCGCCGAAGCCGGACACGGACAGCCTTATCATACTTCCGGCCCGAAAGAGGGACAAGTCATTGGCCCGGTGGGTACCGACGGTATTCCCGACGCGGTGCAGGGGCCGGGCAACGGCAACACCGGCGGGGCCACCTATCCCCCGGCCTTGGACCTGGACGGTGACAACAGCAGCGGAGCCAGCGAGGCCGACTACCAAACCACCTTCGTGCAGAATGATCCATTTAAAGTGATCGCCGACAGCGATGCCACCCTCTACGACGGTAGCCTGGAAAAAATTACGGTAACCCTCACCAACCGCCCCGACGGAAACGCGAACGAAAGCTTGCTGGTCGACGGTACACTACCTACTAACCTGACGAGCAGCTACAACGCAAGCAACGGGGAACTGACGATCACCCCCACCGCGGGCAACACCGTTCCGGTCGCCGACTTCCTAACGGCTCTCAAGCAGGTGGGCTACAACAATACTTCGGTAAGTAATACCGCCGACCGAACCATCGAGGTGGTCGCTAACGACGGAGAAAACGACAGCAACCTGGGCACCACCACCGTGACGGTGAAGAGCGCGAATACCGACCCGGCGGTTACGGTGCCAGGTAGCCAAACCATCGACGAGGACAACCCGCTTACCTTTGATACCAGTAAGCCCATTAGCATCACTGATGCGGACGGCGACGACCAGACGGTAAATATTGTCGTAACGAACGGAACGCTCACCCTATCCGGCACCGGCGGATTGAGCATCAGCGCCGGAAGTGACGGCAGCGGGGCTCTAACATTTAGTGGCTCACAAACCGACATTAACGCTGCCCTTGACGGTGCGGTGTTCAATCCTACTCTAAATTTCAACGGTGCGGCCAGTGTGGAGGTGACCACCAACGACGGTTCGGTCACCGATACCAAAACGGTGGCGATTACGGTGAATGCGGTTAACGATGCCCCGGTGAACACGCTACCTGCGGCTCAAATCGTAGACGAAGAGGCAACATTAGTACTGTCGGGGGTCAATGCTATCTCAGTGAGTGATGATGCGGGTACCGACCCCATCGTAGTGACCCTGTCGGCAACCAACGGCACCATCAACATCCCAACTAATCCGAATAATATCGTCACTGACAACGGTACCACTACGGTAACCCTAACCGGTACGATAACCCAGATTAACACGGTGCTGGACGGCTTAAAGTATACCGGAGATTTGAACTACAGCGGAGCAGAGGAACTCACCATCACCACCAATGATCAGGGAAACACTGGGACAGGGGGCGCGCAAAGCGACACGGATAAACTTGCTATAACTGTCAACGCCATCAACGACGCCCCAGTGGTGAGCAATCCAGGTAACCAGAGCGTAAACGAAGACACGCCGCTCACGTTTGCCACGGCCAACCCCATCAGCATCAGCGATGCGGACGGAGACAACCAAACCGTGACGATCACGGTAAGCAACGGAACGCTTGCTTTGTCAGGCACCCCGAACATCACGGCCGGAAGCAACGGTAGCGGAACCATGACCCTTACCGGTACCCCCACGGAGGTGAACAATGCCCTGGCCGACGCCATCTTCACCCCGTCGGCTAACTTCAACGGCACCGCTACGTTGAAGGTAGACACCGACGACAGCAACGGCGGCACCGACAGCGAAACCATCAGCGTCACCGTTAATCCGCAGGATGACAAGCCCGTGGTAGACTTAGACCAAGACGATGATAACACCACCGGCGCAAACTACCAAGCATCGTTCACCGAAGGAGGTGCCAGTGTCGCTATTGCCGACAGCGATGCCTCACTGGAAAACCCCGACGGTCCCAACCTGACCAGCCTGACCGTAACGCTTACCAACCGCCCCGACGGTGACGCTAACGAAAGTTTGTCCGTAAACGGCTCCCTACCTACCGATCTGATTAGTAGCTACGATCCGAGCACCGGCGTACTCACGCTGGAACCCGACGCGGGCAAAACTGTTTCGGAAGCCGACTACGAAACCGCCCTGAAGCGCATCGTCTACACCAACGCTTCGGGCGATCCCACCGGCACCACCGACCGGCTAATCACCGTGGTGGCTAATGACGGAACCAAAGCCAGCGATCCGGCCACTACCCAACTCACCGTGGTTCCGGTGAACACCGCCCCCGCGGTGTACCTCAACGGTACGAATACCAATAAGTACGAAACCACCTTCACCGAAGACGGCGGACCGGTGGCGGTGGCCGACGCTGATGCCGCTACCATCACTGACCCCGACCACGATAACTTAAGCAAACTCGTAGTGACGGTGAAGAACATTCAGGATGCCGATAAGGAGTTGCTCACCGTGGACAACCTTCCCGCTTCGCTAAGTAGCAGCTACGACCCAAACACGGGAATTCTGAATATTACCAACGCCAATGCCAGCAGCCCGGCTTTGAGAGCTGATTACCAAACGGTGCTGCGCGGACTGCGTTACGAGAACACTTCGCAGAACCCCACTGCAGGCAAGCGAACCATCGAGGTACTGGCCACCGATGGCGTGGGCAGCAACCCCGCCGTGGTGAGCGAAATGACTGTGGTGCCGGTGAATGATGCGCCCGTCAATACCCTACCCACCGCCACTCAGTCGGTAGCTGAAGAGGGTACCCTGGAGCTTTCCGGTACCAACGCCATCTCGGTAAGCGACGATGCGGGTAGCGATCCTATCGTAGTAACCCTGTACGTGACCAACGGTACGATCAGCATTCCGGCCGACCCGGATAACATTGTCACTGACAACGGAACCGCTACGGTAACCCTAACCGGAACGGTTGCTCAGATTAATACGGCGCTAGACGGCTTGGAGTACACCGGTGACCTTAACTTCGCCGGAATTGAAAAACTCACCGTTACTACGAATGATCAGGGCCATACGGGCACGGGCGGAGCAAAAAGCGATACGGACGAACTTGACATCACCGTCAACGAGGTAAACGATCCGCCTACGGCCGATAATGCCGCAGTAACCACCTACGCCGACGAAACCTACGCGTTTGCCGATACCGACTTCACGGCCGACTACGCCGATGAGGAAAACAACCCCTTTGCTGGGATCGTAGTGGTAGCCCAGCCCAACGCTAGCGAGGGTACGCTCGTCCTCAACGGCAACCCGGTAGCTGACGGGGCAATTGTTAGCCAGTCGGACTTGGCGGATGGTAACCTGGTATTTGTTCCGGCGGCCGGGCAAGCCGGTAATCCGCTGACCACCTTCACCTTCCGGGTAACGGATAGCGAAGGGGCTAGCAGCGCCGACTATACCATGAGCGTAGCAGTGAAGGCCCGTCCCACCAGCGCCGACGCTACGATGATCGCCCTTGAGGACACCGAACGGTCGTTCACCGACGCCGACTTCGCGTTCAGCGATGCGGCTGACGCTTCGGATGCCTTTGCGGGAGTAATTATCACCCAGTTACCTACCCAAGGAACCTTGTCATACGACGGTACCCCGGTGAGCGCCGCCGACGTGACGAGCGGCACGCTCTTTACCGACCGCAGCAAGTTCACGTACGCCGCCGCCCCGAACGATAACGGCGCGGGCTACGCGACCATCGGCTTCCGCGTGCAAGATGCGGCGGGCGACGAAAGCTTGCCCTACACGCTGACCGTAGACGTGAGCGCGGTGAACGACGCCCCGGCGGTGAGCGACGTGCCGAAAGCGACCAAGACCAACCAAGCGGTGAGCTTCGCTCCGGCCGACTTCATTGATCAGTTTGACGATGAAGAAGATGATCCGCTGGCCGAGATACAAATCACCGGTCTGCCCCCGGCGACCGAGGGTACCCTCACGCTGGATGGCCAGCCGGTGACGGTCAATACTCCCATTCCGGCCATTGATCTAAGCAACCTGCGGTTCACTCCGGCTACGGGCTTCACCGGCACCAGCAGCTTCGGCTGGAACGGCTTCGACGGTACCGCTTACGCTAAGGACGCTGCTCAAATCGAGGTGACCGTGGCTCCGCAGAGTCCGCCGGTGGTAAGCAATGTGCCCAAAGCCAGCGCCGAAGGCGACACCGTGCGTTTCGCCGCGGCCGACTTCACCGCCGCCTACGCGGATGCCGATACCGATCCGCTGCAAACGATCAAGATCACCAGTTTGCCGCCCGTAGCGTCGGGAACGCTGTTCCTGAACGACGCAGCCGTAGCTGTTGGCGACGAGATTGCCGTGGCCGACCTGGAAAAGCTGACCTTCGTACCCGCCCTCGGGTTCGCCGGAACTGCCACCTTCGGCTGGAATGGCTTCGACGGCACCGCCTATGCGGCGGACGAAAGCACGGTAACGCTGACCATCAATGCCGCCCCGGACGTGACGCCGACGCCCCTCACCGTAACCACCGGCACCACCTACTTCGGCACGCTGGCCGACCAGGTGTCGGATCTCGAGGGCGGAACACTCACGTTCGCCACCGCTCCCGTCGCCGACGTGGCCCACGGCACCCTGACCCTCAACGACGACGGTAGCTTCATCTACGTGCCGGAGGTAGGCTACACGGGCGAGGATAGCTTCTCCTACACCGTGTGCGACGACGGCAGCCCGTCGGCCTGCACCACGGGCACCGCCACCCTCACCGTGGGCACCACCGACGCGCCGGACAGCGACAACGATGGCATCCCCGACGTGGTGGAGAAGGGCAGTGACCCCGACAACCCCACCGACAGCGACGGCGACGGCACGCCCGACTACCAGGATACCGACAGCGACGACGACGGCATCCCCGATGCTACCGAAGCCGGTAACGACCCGACTACGCCTCAGGATACTGACGGTGACGGAATCCCCGATCACCTGGACCAGGATGCTGATGGCGACGGAATTGACGATGCCACCGAAGTGGGCGACGACCCAGCCAATCCCACTGATTCGGACGGCGACGGCGTTCCCGATTACCGTGACCCTGACAATACTCCCGAACCGCCGGAGGACGATCTGGTGATCTACGAAGGGTTCTCGCCCAACGACGACAACACCAACGAAACCTGGCAGATCGCGGGTATCGAGAGCTACCCCAATAACACCGTGCAGATCTACAACCGCTGGGGCAACCTGCTCTTTGAGGTGCAGGGCTACAACAACCGGGACAAAGCCTGGGGTAGCGATTCTTCGGTGGGTCTGATCCTCGGCAGCAAAAACGTGCCCGATGGCACCTACTTCTACCTCATCGACTTAGGCGACGGTAGCCCGATTCGTAAGGGATACATTACCGTTCACCGTTAAACCATAAGCAACAATATTATGAAGATGATCACCATTATTGCCGGACTAGTCGCCAGTTGTTTACTGCTGGCGATGCCCCGGGCGCAGGCCCAGCAGCAGGCCATGTATACCCAGTATATGTTCAACGGACTGGCCATCAACCCGGCCTACGCGGGCAGCCAGGGGGCGCTCAACCTCACGGCCCTGGCGCGCAAGCAGTGGCACGGCTTTGCCGGGGCCCCCAGTTCGCAGACCTTTTCGGCCCACGCGCCCCTGCGCGACGAAACGATGGGCTTGGGATTATTGCTCACCCACGACGAAATTGGGGTCACCAACCAGTACGGCGCTTACGCGGTGTACGCCTACCGCATCAAGATGAGCCGCGGCACCCTGTCGGCGGGCTTGCAGGCGGGGTTCAACTCCTACCGGGCGGGCTTTAGCCAGGTGCTGGTGCGCGAGGGCGATGATATTTCGTTTTCGGCTGATGATGCCGAAGCGTTTCTACCCAACTTTGGTACGGGCTTGTACTACAACACCACGCGCTTCTACGCGGGCTTCTCGCTGCCGATGCTGCTGACCAACAACTACCCCGGCAGCGAAGGCCAATTAGCCCGGCAGTACCGCCACTGGTTCTTCACCACCGGCTACGTGCTCGACCTGAACGCGGATCTGAAGCTAAAGCCCAATCTGCTGGTGAAGGCCGTGGAAGGAGCGCCCGTTGAGGTAGACATCAACGCCAACCTGCTCATCAAAGAGCTGCTGTGGGTGGGTTTATCCTACCGCTCGTTTGATGCGGTGAGCGCCCTGATCGAGCTGCAGGCCACCCCGCAGTTTCGCATCGGCTACGCCTACGATTACACCCTCACCGACCTGCAGCAGGTGAACACCGGCTCGCACGAACTGATGCTCAACTACCGCCTGGTGCGCAAGGATAAGAAGATGCTCACCCCCCGCTACTTCTAGTATCTTTGCTTTTTACATCATTCATAATCAATTGAAAATGAGTATTTTACCGTATAACTGTAAAGTGTTAGTTAAGTATACTATTATATTGTCAGTGAAGGTTGTTTTGCCTTGTTTGGTGCTGTTGTTCGCTTCCAGCAGCGTGGCCTGGACCCAGTCGTCGCTCATCAAGGCGGGCGACCGGCAGTATGAGGACTTAGCTTTTAAGGATGCTCTGAGCTACTACCGGAAGGCGCATCGCAAAGACTCCACCAACGCGGCGGTGAAGCTCAAGATCGCCGAGAGCTACCGCAAGCTCAACGATCCGGCCAACGCCGAAGGCTGGTACGCCCAGGTGGTCGACGACACCGTGGCCCACGCCGAGCACTGGCTCTACTACGCCGAGGCACTGAGCAGCAACGGCAAGTACGACCTGGCTAAGCAGTGGTACGAGCGCTACAACCAAAAAACCGGACAGGAACGGCGCGCCACGCACCGCATCCGGGGCATCGAAGAACTGAAAGCCCTGTTTCGCAACGAGCAGTTTGTGAGCGTGAACGAAGTGGAATTCAACGCCCCCGAATCGGACTTCTCCCCCGCCTTTTACGGCGACCAGCTGGTGTTTGCCTCGGCCCGCGAGGGCAAAGGGAACTTCGCCTGGGACCACTCCAACTACCTGGACCTGTACCGGGTGTCGTCCGACGGCAGTTCCGTTGAGAAGCTGGAAGAGGGCGTGAACGGCAAGTATCACGAAGGCTCCGCTACGTTCTATGACAACGAAACCAAGGTAATCTTCACCCGCAGCAACTACCAAAAGAACAAGATCGGCAAGAGCCGCGAAGGGGTGAACACGCTGGAGTTATTTTACTCAGAAAAAAAGGATGACGATACCTGGAGCACTCCCGAGCGACTGCCCTTCAACAGTGCCGAATTCTCTACCGGCCATCCCACCATCGGTAGCGACACCACGCTCTACTTTGCCAGCGACCGGCCCGGTGGCTTCGGCGGCACCGACCTGTACCGCTGCGCCCGGCAAAACGGAGCCTGGGGCGAACCGGTAAACCTGGGAAAGAATATCAATACCGAAGGCAATGAGATGTTCCCTTTTCTGTATGACGATGAGCAACTCTACTTCGCCAGCAACGGCCACGAAGGACTGGGCGGACTGGATGTGTTCGGGGTGGACCTCAGCACTGAGCATCCGCGTATTACCAACCTGGGTTCGCCCATTAACACCTCGGCCGACGACTTCGGCCTGATCGTGAAGCCCGACGGACAGCACGGTTACTTCACCAGCAACCGCGAAGGAGGCTCCGGGAACGATGACATCTATACCTTTGCTTCGCTCAAGCCGTTGCTCGACCAGTTTACGGTGCGGGGAGTGATCACCGACCAGAAAGAGGGCGCTCCGCTCTTCGCCGCTCGGGTCACGTTGCTCGACCAGGACGGTAAAACCGTCACCGCCATGCCCACCGACAACCAAGGTAACTATTCGTTTGTGGTGGAGCCGGATCAACAGTACCGGATCAAGGTGGTGTCGGAAGATTATTTTGATAAAGAAACCAGCCTGGCCACCGTGGCCGCCAAGGAGCAAACCACCTGGCAGGCCGATCTAGCGCTGCTGAAAGACTACGGCTTCTCGTTGTTCGGGCAGATTACCGAAAACCAGTCGAGCGAACCCATTAGCGACGTGCAGGTGACCCTGATCGACAACATGACCGGTGAAACCGTGCTGGAAACCACCACCAGCACCCAAGGAAGCTTCCGCTACGGCATAGAGGGCAAAAAGCTCAACGACCGGATCAGCTACCAGATCAAGCTGGCCAAGGAAGGCTACTTGGGCAAGTCAGCCACCTTCAACAGTGCGCTGGACAAACCCGGCGAGATCAACCTGCACGATGTGCTCAACGTGGGGCTGGATAAAATCGATATCGGCACCGACATCGGCGCGCTGATTGACATTCAGCCGATCTACTTCGACCTGGGTAAATACTCCATTCGTCCCGATGCGGCTCAGGAGCTGGATAAGATCGTGCGCACCATGCAGGAGAACCCCAGCCTGGAAATTGAACTAGGCTCGCACACCGACGCGCGCGGCAGCGCCACTTCTAACCTTCGGCTATCGGATAAGCGGGCCAAGGCCTCGGCCGACTACATCGTGTCACAGGGCATCGACCGACTGCGCATCACCGGCAAGGGCTACGGCGAGACCACCATCCTGAACCGCTGCGGCGACGGCGTGACGTGTTCGGAAGACGAGCACCAGCAGAACCGCCGCACCGAGTTCACCATCACCAAGTTCTAGGGCTTTCATTTACGGGGTAAATTTCGTACTCTTGGTAGTTTGAACAGACACAACCACCATGAGACGACTTTTTCTACTAACTATTTTCCTGGTCCTGGGCGTGGCCGCTGCCCGGGCGCAGCCCACCCTCGAGATGAACCGCCTTGCCGATGCCCAGCCGCGCAACGTGATCTTTATCCTGAGCGACGACCACCGCTTCGACTTCATGGGCTTCACCGGCAAGGTGCCCTGGCTCCGAACGCCCCACATGGACCGGCTGGCCCGTGAGGGGGCTTACTTTCCCAACGCCTTTGTCACCACCTCGCTCTGCTCGCCCAGCCGGGCTTCGATCCTTACCGGGCAATTTTCGCACACCCACACGGTGATCGACAACCAAGCGCCCGCGCCCGACGACCTGATCTACTTTCCGCAGTATCTACAGCAGGCGGGCTACCAGACCGGCTTCTTCGGCAAGTGGCACATGGGCGGCGACACCGACGAGCCGCGCCCCGGCTTCACCCACTGGGAGAGCTTTCGCGGACAGGGCGTCTACTACAATCCGACGCTCAACATCAATGGGAAGCGGCAGAGCTACGGCGACTCCACCTACATCACCGACCTGCTCACCGAGCACGCCGTGGACTGGCTCAAGAACCGGGACAAAGACCAGCCTTTCTTTCTTTACCTGTCGCACAAGGCGGTGCACGCTGAGTTTCAGCCCGCCGCCCGGCACCTAGGCCAGTACGAAAACGAAGAGATCAACCTGCCGCCCTCCTTTTTCACTTCGGCCCAGCCGGTGAAGGGCAAAACCAACGCCTACGGCCTGCCTAACTACGTAGGCACCACCAACGCGGTGGAAGACACGGTAGGTTATCCCCCAGGCTTCCTAGCCAAGCGCCGCCAGCAGGCCACCGACTTTGAAGAACCGGCCCGCCACCAAAGCTACTACGGACCGAACATGACGCCCGACTGGCAGAAGAGTCAGCGCGAAAGCTGGCACGGGGTGGATTACATGTACCACGGCGACTTCGACTACGAAACCTTCTACCGCCGCTACTGCGAAACCCTGCTGGGGGTAGACGAAAGCATCGGGGCGGTGCTCGACTATCTGGACGAGGCGGGACTGGCCGATTCTACGCTGGTGATCTACATGGGCGACAACGGCTTTGCCTTTGGGGAGCACGGCCTGATCGACAAGCGGCAGTTCTACGAAGAGTCGGTGAAGGTGCCCTTTCTGGTGCGCTATCCCGCGGTGCTGGAGGGCGGACAAGTTATTGAGAAGATGGTGCAGAACATCGACGTGGCCCCCACCGTGCTGGAAGTGGCGGGCATCAACCAGCCGGAGCAGATGCAGGGGCGCTCGATGGTACCCATCCTGGAAGGGGAAGAAACCGACTGGCGCGACCGGATTTTCTACGAGTACTACTGGGAATACGCCTTTCCGCAGACGCCCACCATGCACGGGGTGCGCACCGACCGCTACAAGTACATCCGCTACCACGGCGTGTGGGACACCAACGAGTTCTACGATCTGCAGGAAGACCCCTACGAGATGCACAACCTGATTGCCAGCCCCGAGCATCAGGACACGATTCGGGCGATGCTGGATGAGCTTTACGGCTGGATGGAAACCACCGGGGGCATGCAAATTCCGCTCAAGCGCACCATGCAGGAGCACGTCGACCACCGCAACCGGGGGACGTATTAACAAACCGTCAACAGGACGGCAGCAATTCTCACTTTATCGTCATTCCGACTCTTATAACGCGTAGTGTATGCCCAACTGAACACCAGCACTAGTCAGGTGCCGCCGGTATCCTTCTTCAAACCGCAGCGAAACCAGCGACAGTATCCGCGCGTTGGGTTCGAGGTTGACCACCGTTGAGGCATGTTGGTCGGCGAGCCGCTCGTCATCCGGTTGGTTATCAATAAGTCCATTTAGCAGTACAATCTTTTCATCATCTGCTAAATCCTCTGCCTGAATGATTGTTTCTGCCGCTTCCCACTTCTCTTTGTACCGCTGGCGGGACTTGGTTACTTCCCGGATAGCCTGATTCTTGTTTTTCCGCCCCCCAAAGTACTGCTCCTTTTGGTCTTTGACCGTCTCATTGTGAGTACGCTGTACCGCTACCAGGATGATATCCATCAGGTTATCCTGCCGAAGATAGAACTGGTGGTGAATAAAAGAGAGTAGGTGGAGATACTGCATGTAAGGGTCGGTTAGCTGCTGTAGCTGAAAGCTGGCGACCGACGCTCGGTAGCTTTTGTCGCCCAACGGGCGTGGTAGTGTAGTAGGTCAACCGAAACCCTCAATCGATCAAACACCGGAAGAAGTAGATTTTCCAATAATAAGATTTTCCGTTCTGAAAGTATCGTCTTAAGTGAATCGCTCAGGTTCTGCTCAAAGTCCCGGAATTGATCCGTGATTGCCTGCACCAGAAAGTGTGCGGTCGGCAACTCGATAGCCGTTTATATAGGACTGTGGCAGTTGATCCGGAGACATAGAAATACTTTCTTCGCTGCATGGAATTAAACACCGGCGGATAGTCGTAGCGATTAGCTTCCAGAGCGGAGAGTACTTTCAGACGAGACATCGGCTATTGCTTTGTAACCAATATAGGCAATGCCGATCAAAACTAATCAATGGCGCGGCCACCGTCGCGGCCACCGTGGACTCGGGCCCTCTACGGCGGATTGGGTCTCCCGTGTTCACAGCGAGCCAGACCGGGTCTCGCTGGGCAGCAATCCGCCAGACCGGGACGAACCGTACGTTCCGTTGACTACTTTGTAAGGTGTCGCCCAGCTGATGTCGTATTGGGTCATCAGTTCAGGGATAGTATGCTCCTTCGTTCGGTAAAGCGTCGTGAGTGCTTGCTGCTGTTTGGCGGACAGTACCCGCTTGCGTCCGCCGACACGACCGCGGGCCTGGGCGGCCGGCAGTCCGGCACGGGTACGCTCTCTAATCAGGTTGCGTTCAAACTCAGCTAGAGCTCCGAAGATATGAAAGACCAGTTTGCCTCCAGCCGTAGAAGTATCGATACCATCGTCCAGGCTTCTGAACTTCACGCCGGTGTCGTCTAACCACTGTACCCAGGCTACCAAATCTTTCATAGACCGACCGAGTCGGTCGAGCCGTTGAATCAAAAGCGTATCATCCTTTCGTAGCTGCTCCTGCATGCGATCCAGTTCCGGACGGGATGAGTTGGCACCGCTGGTCACGTCTGCATAGATACGTTCGGCACCGGCAGCGTTCAAGGCGTCAATTTGCGCATCCAGGTTTCTGATCTTTAGTAGACACCCGGGCGTATCCGATATTCATAGTATTGCTATCAACTTTGCGCTGAGCCCCGCAAGCTAATTTAGTGCGGGAAAAGTTTACAAACTCACTGACTAGCGCAAGTTTATAAACTTTGATTGATAGACGTAAATATATACGGAATAATCAGTAGAATAAAGAAAAAGGAAGCGGTAAGCAAATCGTTCAACAAACGAACGTTTCCTGGACAACTACTGCTTGTTTACTTTTTTTCTTTTGTGCCAGCTGATTCTTTAAGTTGTTCTACTTCTGCACTAAGCTCTTTTACCGCGTTAATCAAAATGAAGGTGAGGGCAGTTTGATTGATAGTCAATGTTTCTGAGTCTTCTCCATTTGAGTAAGTACTTACCAAGCCGGGGGCAATCTGTTGAAGTTCTTGGGCTAGCACACCAATCTGCTCCCTTTCGTAAAAGCTATCTACTTCAGCAACATCAGATTTTGTGGTTCCCCCTTCGTAAAATTCATCCTCATCCGGATTGATAGTGAATTTCTTTTCAGGTTTCTTGTATTTATACTTTTTGACCTTGACTTTTTTTACCAAGGCCAGACCGGTTGAGTAGTCCTCAATGTCTTTTTTTAATTTTTCATCGGAATGGACTTGGACCCCATTGACGGCAATTGCACCCCAAACATCCAACTTGTATTGAGGGTTAGAGTTACCAACTCCAACATTTCCGTTCTGAAGAATAGACATCTTGGTAGCCCGTCCAGAGTTAAGAAAATGCAATCCACCGGCCATAGCGCAGTTATCTTCGGAATTTTTAATTTGCCAATCAACAACGTTTCTTCTGCGAAACTGTAGTTGCGCTCCACAGATAGAATGATTACGATTGATAAGGACAGCACTGCCGCGGATTTCAGTACTGCTCCCTTCGCCTGGATAGACATAAAAACGGTATCCTTTAAGAAGCGTGGTACCTCCATTACCTAAAACTTTTGTATCGGTGTTCTGAACTTTTATTTCTGGGGCATATAATTGGGCAAATACTGGAGCTGATAGCAGACAGACTAGTGTGGCAATGATAAAAAAGGATCGTGTCATTGGAGTAGGTTTAGGATTGAAAGATTTGTAGTTTGCTACTTCTTCTTCAGTAGCGAATCAATAAGCTGTTGCTGTTCTTCTACTCTAGCATTAAGTTCTTTCACCGAGTTTACAAGCACAAAGATGAGCCCGGTTTGATTGATTGATAAAGTTTCTTCATCCTCTTCATCCAAAAACATATCCACCAATTCGGGGGCCGCCTCGTTTAATTCTTGAGCTAGAATACTCACGTATTTACGAGGCTTCTTGCTAATGGACTTTTTGTTTTTGTAAACAGTAACACTGTCCCTCTCCTCCTTTAGCTCGTATTTGACTGGATGAAGTTTCTTAACGATAGAAAGTCCTTTGTTATAGGATTCTATATTCTTTTTGAGTTTTGCATCCGATCCAACCCAACTTCCACCGGAGCACCAAATATTGCCATTCACACTGAAAGTATGAGGTGGAGTTTGGGTACCTATACCAACTCTAAAGCCTGAGCTCCACGCAACGATAGCCATTGCTTTGAAGGTACTACCACTCCAGGATGTTCCTTCGAACAGGAATCCCCCCCCTCCACTCCTACCATCCGCACCTCCTCTGTTCTTGAATACCATGGCTCGCTCATTCTTGCGTTGCCACGTAGAGGTGTTTAGTGATCGGTAGGGTGCATAGAAAGAAATCTGCCCGTAATTGTCTATGCTGTTGCCAATCTTTAAATTTCCAGAGTGGTCTGAATCCCAACGATAGTTCTGTAGATATAGATTGCCATGTCTTAGATGAAGCTTCTCATCCGGGGCATTGGTTCCTATGCCTATTCCTCCCTGCGTGTCCTGCACTTTGATTTCAGGCGCATAAAGCTGGGCCCAAAGTGGGGTATAGGACAATACAGTTAGTAGACTTAGGAGTAGTTTTAGAGATTTCATATTTAGATAGGATAAGAGAGTTAGAAAATATACAGTAGTAGGGAAAATGTCATTAGTGTTAGTTGAGCTTAAGCAACCCCACCCGAATCTGAAACTGCTCTCTCACTGGGGCGCGACAATCAGCTAGTCCATCCCAGAGGAATAGCAGTTGCAAGGCAACTTGATCAGAAATAGCCAGTTGTTTACCCAAACCTACCCGGACTTTCCAGTTAGAGTTCAAATCATCAGAGTGCTCGTCTGATAAAGACTGTTTTTCGTGCGCCACTTCAGTATACAGCAGGAACTGTCTAGCAACCGCTCGCTGCACAAATCCATAGCCTCCTTTCCAAAAGGCATCCACCCGGAAAGGTTTGGTATCAATATCAGCCTGAATCTGTCCGCCCAGGCCTATGGTCCATGCTTTGGTGCACTGAAACCCCAACTGCGGACGTAATTGCCAGGAAGTAAGTCCCGTCCGGTCTGGATTAAAGTTGAATCCGTAGGTGAGACGGTCTCGCGTCGGAACCCCGGCCAATGATGTGTTTTTGATGAAGACACTGTCTTGCTGCTGCACCTGCCGGTAGGTCTTTTTGAGCTTGGTGAGCTGCGCTTTGGCTTGTTCGAGTTGCTGCTCGTCCGCGCCGAAGAACGTACGGGCCTCTTCGGTCAATCGGCTGCGCATGGCATCTTCCTGCGGGTGCTCGGCCATTAGGGGTTCGGGCAGTTGACCTTCAAGTTGTTCAGAAGCCTGCTGGGTGGCCCAGGCTTCACCCCGCTGTGCAGCGGTGGTCATCAGGGTATCGCCTATAGCAGACAAGTTGCTCAGACTGTCAACAGGAAGTGTTTTTTGGTATGACTCAAGTTGGCTGAGCTCATCCGGTTTGCCAGGATATGAGGTCATAGGATCAACGACCTGCTTGCCTTGCTTTACGGTTGATTGAGTAGATTTAGTCCATCGGTGGCTTTTGCCTTTCGAAAGGATATGCTCAACGTTGATAGACTCTGGTAAGGTGCTTGACAATGCCGGTAAAGTAAAACCCCGAGAACTTATGTCCGGTAGTATGGGAACGCTGGGAGGTAGTACCTCAGGTAATGCCGGAAGGCGGTGCTTGTTGGGGGGAAAGAGACTATCAAGGGGAGAGGTTCGTCGCTGAAGCTGCTGATGGGTACTGTCGGAGAGTCTTTGTAAATGTTGAAGAGCGGTTTGCGTTCTATCAGATAGCGTATCAAGTTTTTCTGATACGTGATCGGCAGAAACTCTTAAAGAGTCTACCATTGTAATATCTTTGGGGTAGACTGAACTATCTAGGGCCTTTTGTGCGTATACTTCGCAGGTGAATACCAGAAGCAGTAGCAGCAGGGATAATAAAACGCTATTCTTGTGAAAGGATAACATATTGGTAGTCAGCTATATGGTATGATGCGGTAGGTAGTAAGCTTGCGCTTGCCCCAAATGTAAAGGGCAGGTTACGATAAAAACAAACGCATGTAATAAAAAGCTTGAAACAGCAGAAACAATTAGAGCAAACTCCTATCCCCGCTATTTTAGTACGCCCTCTTGCATAGTATTTATCTGATAGTCATGGTGAAAATTTGGCAGTACGATGCGGTCAAATTGTTTGAGGAGCGGAAAAACAATTGTCTATTTGATACTTATTACATGGCGTAAAATAAAGCCGAAAGCGGCAAGCAATTGTAAATAGCCCCCGCTAGTTTTACCCGCAAGATTGGCAAGCCTTCTACCGGGTCTTGCTTTCTACCTTTATTTATTACCACATACTACTACCCCGATGAACTATCCATCAACCTGCTGCCTGCTACGGCAAAGCACACTGTATCTATGCGCTTGGATACTTACTGTTGGCCAAGCCGTATACGGTCAGAACATTGCCCCTTCCCCTAATGCCACCGCGCTGGGTACCTATGCCAACGTCCCGGTAAACAATTATACCGGGGTCCCTGACATCAGCATACCACTTCATACTGTCACCTCGCGGGATATTTCCTTACCAATTACATTGAGCTACCATGCTTCCGGAATAAAGGTAGCACAAGAAGCTAGTTGGGTTGGCTTGGGGTGGGCCCTCCAGGCCGGAGGGGTCATTACTCGGACGATCCGGGGTGAAGATGACTTGGTAGCCGGATTTCCCGACGCGCCGGAACTACCTGCTTGGGATGAAGATAACAACCTAACCGATGATCCTACGAATGTGGCCTATCTTCAAGGGGTTTGCGCGGGAACCACCGATGCTCAACCGGATTTATTTTATTTCTCATTGCCCGGCCACACCGGCAAGTTCATCTTAGGTCAACGAGAGAGCAATAACGATCCGATACCAGTTCATTTGGTATCCCAAGAGAAAATGGAAATCACCTTCGATTCTACCCCCACACCCAGTACAGGGATGTGGACGATTGTTACGGCTGACGGCTACCGCTATGAATTCGGCACGGTCGAGCGCACCAATACCTTTACGGGTACTGGGGATACCGAAGTGAATGCTGATGCTGACCTTGCTAATAAACTCTTTGGACCAACAACCATAACAACTACCGCATGGTACCTAGATAAAATTACCTCCCCTACAGGTAATGAGATTACTTTTGAATACGATGATGATTTTCATGATATCCAAAGCACGATCTACCGAAGTCTGGCAGAGCGCCAAAATATTAAAACACAAATGTGGGCACCCAATAGGGAAGCTTTCCAGAGTTTGTGTCAAGGTATCGACACCTACACTTCCAGTCAAAACTTTGTAAGTGATATGTATCTGGAACGTATTGTCTTCAATAACGGAAGTTTGGAGTTTCAGACCAGTGACCGAACGGATATGATTGCCAGTATCCGGTCTGCCAAAAAACCCCAAAGGCTGCAACAGATTGTATTGAAAGCGTTAGATGGAACCGTAAGACGAAAGTTTGTCTTTGACTATGATTACTTCAACGCGGGACAAACGGCCCTGGAGACCAGGCTAAAACTGACTCACTTAATTGAGTATAATCAAGACGTTGCCAAAGCCCCGTACCAGTTCACCTACGACGAAGCCAATACTCTTCCGACAAAAGATAGCAAAGCCACCGACTACTGGGGCTATTTTAACAATCAAACCGGCAATACAACTCTGCTACCGGCATTGACAGTGGATCGTATCAATCCTCCTACCTACATTGATGATCTGGGAGCTTCTACGACGGATGGATGGGATAACACCTGCCGGGCAAACTGCACAGATTACGCCAGTTGTAATGCTTGTTGGACGGTACCCTTTACGCCCCAACCCTTTGCTGGAGCCATAAAAACCGCAAATCTTGCGGCCGCCCAAACAGCAACGCTTGCTCAAATCACGTATCCTACCGGTGGAACCATGTCCTTTACGTATGATCTGCATGATTTTAGTGCCGGGGCCAGTATTGGGGAAAGTGTAACTCAGGGAGCCGGACTGCGCATTGCCCAGATAACAGCGAATGATGAGATCAACCCCGC
Source organism: Cyclobacteriaceae bacterium (assembly GCA_965217275.1). Taxonomy (GTDB): domain Bacteria; phylum Bacteroidota; class Bacteroidia; order Cytophagales; family Cyclobacteriaceae; genus Tunicatimonas. The sequence goes on from OZ244400.1 coordinate 50,165, forward strand.
CATAATTACCCGTTACGAGTACACTCGGGAAGAGAACAATACCACCGTATCCAGTGGGCGTCTGATGTCCCCCCTAGTGTATTACTATCAGGATCAAGTCCCGGAAGCTTTTGGTTCTGGGGTGTTTAGTATCTGTCATTTTTTAACCAGGCAATCGGGCACTGTGGTACCTTTAGGTACTTCTGCGCAAGGAAACCTAGTGGGCTATGATCGAGTCACCGTGCTTCACGGGGCCGCGGGGGAAAACGGTAAGACCGAATACGTCTATCGGAATCAGGAAGAAACGCTTCGCCCTCCTTACTTTCCTAATCTACCCAACTTCTACGCTCAGGATAATGGTTTGTTGGAAATGCAAACTGAATATGCGCGGGTGGATAATGATTATCAGCTGATACGAAGTGTAGAAACCACCTACCCTCCTGATCCGGTGGCCGAGGTTGTCGGGAAGGGACTGGCCACGTTTTCAGTAAGCTGCCAGCAGGCCGTTGAGGCTAAATTCTATGATATTGTTTCCCAATGGTGGCACCCTACCTCCACTATTGTGCGGCAATACGATCAGGATAATCCAACCCAAATTCAGCAGACGACCACTAGCTATCAGTATGCCAATGCCGATCACAAACAACTCACTCTGGTGAGCGTAACAGATAGCGAAGACAATAACCACATCACCCGCTATGCGTATGCCGAAGATTTTGTAGATGCTACGGATCCCAATCAATTCGGTAGCAACTTACTCCGAGATAGTGACACCCACATGCACAGCCAGGTGCTGCGGCAAACTACCGAGGTGGGCGGTTCCGAAACGCAGCGCGTCACCACCACCTACGATGACGAATCCGGGCACGTGCTACCCCAAAGTACGATTACGTATCCCGATGGCTTAGCGGCCGGAGAGAGTATCACAACCACCTATCGCTACGATGATATCGGTAATGTCGTCTTCCAGCAACCACAGGATCAGCAGGAGTCGGCCTTCCTGTGGGGATACAACCGCCAATACCCCATTGCCCAGGTTGTGAATGCCAAAGAAACGGAGGTCTTCTACACCGGCTTTGAAGAGGACACGCAAGACGTGAGTGCGGAAGCCCGGACCGGCCGACAATCGCACAGCGGGTCCTATCAAGTGACCTTGCCTTCTTCCGGAACGTACCGCCTGACCTACTGGCGCAAGCCCAATGGACAACCTTGGCAGATTGAGACGCAGACGATCAGTGCTTCTACGACCATTGGAGCTACTAATGAGCTCATCGATGATGTTCGTGTCTATCCGCTGGATGCGTTGATGACCTCTTTTACCTATGACCCACTCTACGGGCGCACGTCAACAACCGGACCGGACGGCATGATTCACTACCAGGAATATGACGACCTGGGGCGGCTTAAGCTCACTCGCGACCACCGGGGCCGGATTGAGCAGAATTACATTTACCGCTACCAGCAGTAGCAGCCCGCTTCTTTTACTATCAACTCCTTACCATACCACTACCTACTATGCTACGTATAGCTACCTTCTGCTTTTCCGTTGTTCTCTACCTGGGCTGGTTCTCATCAGCTTTCGGTCAGTGTCAAATGAGTATATTTGAGGTAACGCCTCACGGGCAAAGTATTCCACCCGGGGGTACGGCTACCGTAAGTTTGGATGCCCACGCCCAAGCTGGTACTGATTACGTACTCTATCGCAACGGACTGCCAACCGATAATAGCGGGTCCTCTTATCAAATGCTTTCCGGAAGTAGCAATCCGACAATCCAATGGTCAGTAACCGATCCGGGTACGTATACGGTGAAAGCTTTGCAGGGGGGCTGCGAACAGGAAATGCTGGGCCGTGCTCAGGTGACCGTGAACAATAGCTGTGACTGCGGCGGGCCTGCCCTGGAAGACCCTGAACTGTGCCTGAGCATTAGCAGCCCACAACAGATTCGTATTTCGGGGGGGCTGGCCTGGGGGGAGTATCAACTAAAGAAAGACGGGGTGGACGAAGGTGATCCGGTGTACTACTACTTTGACGACTGTCGTGACCTGATCACCTGGGACGTTTCACAGCCGGGACGGTATACCGTAGAGGGACCAAGCGGCTGTGGGGTGCAGGGATTTACGGATGTTGAGGCTGATTGCACTCCTCCGGTTTGCACCGAGCGATCTACTATTGTAGGGGCACCAACCGAGCCATTCACGGTATGCGAGGGGAACCTGACCCTAAGCTCCTCGGATGGCCGGGCGGGAACCTGGTACCGGATTCCGCTAGGAGGTTCGGATGCTGACCGCCAAACCATTCCCGGCTCAGCGCAGCAGATAATTGTGTCTCAATCCGGTACGTACATTCTTCGCACGACCAGTTGCGGTGTTCCCTTTGAGGACGCTACCCGTGAACTGGAGTTTCAACCTCAGATTACTAATTTTAGCCTGACCGGACTGGCTACGCGCTGCCAAGGTTTAAGCACCACGGAGTATACTGCCTCGGGACGAGATGTCAACACTTTCACCTGGGACTTAAGCGGGGTTGGCGAGACTGAGTATACGATAACCTACACGACGACCATCGGTGGTACCGGACAAGCAAGCACCTCGACCGCAGTCGTGACCTGGGAACCTGGTTACATCGGTACGGCTCAGATACAGGCTACCGCCTACGGCTGCGGAGGCACTGAGGCCGTCCGCAGCGTTACGACCCAAACCATTACCCAAACGCCCCCGACAATTACCGCGCCGGTGACTGAAATTGGTTTTGGGACGAACAGCGTGCTATTAACGGCTAGTGAGGAAACCGGAGTTACTTACCAATGGTACCGGGATGGGGTTGCCCTACCCGGCGAAACGCAACAGACTCACTACGCAGCCCGCCCCGGCAGCTACACCGTAGAGACTTCCAGCGAAACCTGCCCGTCGTCTATCTCCGATCCGACCACCGTTACAATAGTCAATAACCACAACTACGTGATCGCCCGTACGATCCGGGTACCGGCGAAAGCCAACGGTACGGCGGTGACCGAGGCCGATCTGACGACCCTTTCGAACCAACAAAAAAACGAAGCCATTACCTATTTGGACGGGCTGGGACGGGCTGACCACCAGGTTGGTTGGCAGGTAAGTCCAGGACAGCAGGACCTGACCGCCCCGATGACCTACGACGAGCAGGGCCGGGCCGACCGGCAGTACCTGCCCTACGTGGGGGGCAACAACGGCTACTACAAGGCCGGTGCACCGGCGGCGGCCGAAGACTACTACCAGGACGCAACCCGCACCAGCCAAGGCATTGTCACCGACAACATGCCCTACGCCTCCGTTCAGTACGAAGCTTCCCCCCTGAACCGAACGCAGCAGCAGGGAGCACCCGGCGCGGTTTTCCAACCCGGCACCGACCACACTGTTCGCTATCAGTACCCGGTGAACGACGCAACCACCTACGCCGCCCGGCAATGGACGCTGAATGCCAGCGCATTTCCGAGTAGCACCAAATTGTACGATGCGGGAGAGCTTACCCTAACCGAAGTTACCGACGAAGATGGCAAAGTAGCCGAGGTGTATACCGATAAGCTCGGGCAGGTAGTGCTGCGCCGCACCCGAAACGGAGCCGAGCTACTAGATACCTACTATATTTACGATGAACACAACAACCTTCGTGTGGTGCTGCCCCCGGAGGCATCGACGAACCTGACTCCCGACGAAGCCTTTCTGAACCGGTGGGCCTACCGCTACGCGTACGACGATCGGCAACGTCTAAGCGGGCAGAAAGCGCCCGGGGCCGATTGGCACTATATGCTCTACGACAAACGCGATCGGCTGGTGATGTCGCAAGATGGCCGACAACGAGAAGAGGGCGAGTGGCTGTTTACCCACTACGACGCGCTTGATAGGCCAATTTTATCAGGCATCTGCTACAACACCAATACGTACGCGCAGATGCAGACCGCACTAGATACCTACCTGGCCACTGATCCGGAAAACAACGCTACCCCAGTCGGTGAAGACGAAGTGGGCTTTCACCGCCACGGTGACCCCACATTAGAACTCAACCGATACGAAGGGGAGCGAAAGATCACCGCTACGCAGTCTATCACGCTGTTGCAAGGATTCGAAGTAGACTTTCAGTCCGCCGGCACGGTAGAGATCAAGGCCCCAGACGCCGGGCCGACCCCACCTGACAACGGGGCCTTCCCCGCCCTGGCTGACTGCCAGGTGTTGCAACTCTACCACTACGACAGCTACGATTTTGACCAGAACGGCACCGTTGATTTTGCCTACGACGCGGCGGGTATTGCCACCGGTGCGACTATTGACCTTTACCAAGAAGTATACGGCAAACCCACCGGTGCTACGATGAAGGTGCTAGAAACCAATCAGTGGCTCAGTTCGGCGCTCTTCTACGATGATAAGGGCCGGGTGATCCAGACCCAAAGCGAAAACCACATCGGGGGGCAAGACCGGATTACCACTGAGTACTCTTTCCACGGGCTGATGCTGCGGCAGTGGCACCAGCAGACCAGCGATGAAGCGCACGGTAGCCAGGACCTGACCGTGCTCACTCGCCACCAATACGACCACAGCGACCGGCTCACCCACGTGCACCAGACGGTGGGCATTGCGGCTGAGCAACTGCTGGCCCGCTACGAATACAATGAGTTGGGCCAGCTCATCGACAAAGGGCTGCACCAGGAGGACCCCGACGTCTACTGCCAGTCGGTGGACTACCGCTATACCATCCGGGGGTGGCTGGCCTCGATCAATCAGGACGATCTGAGTGAGCAGGCCATCACGGGCACCACCATCGGTACGGCCTCGGCCGACCTGTTCGGTCAAGAGTTCGCCTACAACACCTCGGTGTCGGGCCTGACCAGTCCGAGTTTGTTCAATGGCAACATCAGTGCGGTCACCTGGAACAGCAGCACGTTGTCCCAAATCCAAGCCTATCGCTACACCTACGATGCGGTGAATCGCTTGGAAGCGGCTGGAACGCTGCTCAACAGTGCGGGTAGTTGGGTGGGTAGCAGCAACTACGTGGTGAGCGGGATCACCTACGACAAGAACGGCAACCTGGGAGCCCTCACCCGCCGGGGGGCCGACGGCAGCGTGATGGATAACCTGACCTACAACTACCAGGGTAATCAACTCACCAGCGTCAGCGATGCGGGAAGTGCCACGGTAGGCTTTGTGGACGGCAGCACCGTGGCCACCGAGTACCAGTACGACGGCAGTGGCAACTTGACCGAGGACCTCAACAAAGACGTGGATGAGGTGATCTACAACCACCTGAACCTACCGCGGGAGGTGCGCTTCCTGGATGGCAACACCATTACCTATACCTATGATGCCACGGGTACCAAGCTCAAGCAAACCGTGACCAGCGGCGGGACGGTGAGCAGTGAGACCGACTACGTGACCGGGCGGCAGTACCAAGGCAAGTCGTTGGACTTTCTGGTCCATGCCGAAGGGCGCACCAAGTTCGGGAATGACAGCTTCACGCAGCACTACGATCTGGGCGACCACCTGGGCAACACGCGGGTGACTTTCCAGTCTAGCGAAACCATTACTACCTTTGCGGCCAGTATGGAAACGGGCGGTGACCTGGCCGCCCGGGAAGGGGCTTACTTTGAAGGGGTGGACGACAGTCGGCAGACGCTGGCCTACCACAACGCTTCGCCACCCAGCAGTGAGGAGCCAACCCCGAACAAGGTGGCTACCCTGAATGCGGCCAAGGGCAGGGTGAAAGGCCCGGCCAAGAGTCTGCGGGTGCATGCGGGGGACAGCATCCACATTGAGGTACAGGTCAGCTACGAAGAGCACTCACGTAAGAAGGTTCGGGGAGCTAATGGGATACTAGCGGCCGTTGCCAGCTTGTTCAACCCCGGTACGGCGGGAATAGAAGCGGCCGGGGCTTCGCAAAGCCTGACCGAAGCTTTAGCTGGAACGACGCTACTGGATAGAGACAAAACCGGGGTGCCCAAAGCCTATCTGAACTACGTGGTGCTGAACAAAGACAGCGTGGTGATTGATCAGGGCTATGTGCCGGTGAGTGAGGCGGCTAAGATTCAGACGCGACGACGGGGCAAGGGTAAACGGAAAACGGATGCAGTGGTAGACAGCGCGATACATGAGAGGTTGGCTATAGATCTGGACATCCAAGAGGAGGGGTATCTGTATACCTACGTAAGCAACGAGAGCAATTGGGACGTGGACGTGCACTTTGATGAGATGGCGGTGGCGGCGGCTTCTTCAGCTCCGTTGATCGTGCAGAGCCAGGACTACTACCCGCACGGACTAGTACATCAACAGCCGCTCACCAATCCCAGTACTGATTACCTTTACAACGGCATGGAACGGGTCGGTGAGCTAGACCTGAACGTCTACAGTGCCGCTTTCCGTACTTATGATCCGGCACTAGGAAGGTGGTGGCAACAGGATCCCATGCAGGATGCGATGCCGGGCTTGAGTGCCTATCACCAGACCTATGGCAACCCGGTGAGCTACCGCGATCCGTTGGGCTTGTATGGCTACGGCGGGGGCCTGAACCGCCATATTGGCGAGAGTGCCGGGGAACAGTGGATGCGCGAACATGGTATGGGTGCTGGTTATACCAACCCGGTGTTTCAGAACACAAGGCCCAGCTATGGACAGCAGCAGATGAACCAGTTCTTTTCTTCCTTACCTGCCGGGAAGTACCAGGTGGGCGGCGATGATAGAGAGATGTTCCGTCTGACTGGTTTTATTGGGGATAGCTACTATGCCCATATTTTCTACCGCTCTTTCTTTGGTGGCGGAAAGACAGACCCTGGGATAGGTTTTGCTGAGCTAGTGAGTCCCGAGTCTTTCAAACTTAAAAGGATAGGGGAGGCCTACTACTCGAACGTTAAATACGAAGAAACGATGCTTTATCTAGGTTTCAAAAACGCTTCACGCTTCAAATTAAGCTATGTAGAACTTAATTTTTCTGTAATAGGTATTCGACTTCGTGCTAGAAACTTTGATGGCAGGTGGAAAAGCAAAAGCAGAGCCCAGAGAGAAGCGGCGTTAGCATTTAATATAGCAAGAGAACTTGTCTATAGAGATCTTGTAAGCGGCGAATTTGACCATGGCGACGGTAGTTTTGATGCAGAGGATGCGTTCATAAAATATCTAGATGGCTCATTCATTAGAGCGGATACTTACCCAATTAGAAATGCTCCTGGTTCAAAAATTGATTTAACAGGGATCATTCCTTTCCCATTAAAGTAATGTATGAGGTATAAAAACGTTTTAATTTAAAATGAGAGTGTTAGATTTTAGTATCTTTGCATCATAGCGAGCATTAGAATGAGTATGATAACCACTATAGTGACTTCTTTTGTGCCAATCGTTTTTTTAGTCTTACCAAACATTTCATTTGCTCAAACTGATATGATTGATGATAAAGAGAAGGAATCCTTTCAACATAGAGATGTGATTCCAACATCTAGCATTAAGCTTAAAACCGCTACGCTAAGTTCGGATGTAGACGGAATGAGTATTTTATCTTTTGATAGAACTTTTGTACTTGTTGGACTAAAAGGGCAACCTTTCAGTATCATTGCAAGTCTGGAGTTTGTTCCCTCTGTTCTACCTTCTGCTATTCGAGATGAATTCTATAATATAGTAGTGGTTGAGTTGCGTAAACAATTTGGATCACGGGAAAACCAATTTCAATCATTTAACCATATCCCGTCATGGTTATATGATCTTCATAAGTTACAGGTCCTTATTATTGACTCTTACAAGCTAGATGAACAGTTCTTTGAAAGAAACTCTGCTCTAGAGCGTTTGATCATGCGAAATTTGGATGGTAAAAGTAAAGCTGCAATTGTCGAGCAAGTTGATCTTCTACAGCACCTAAAGTATTTAGTTCACGATGAGATCTTTACTGATGAAGAAGTTACTCTGATTCATTCAAGACGGCCGAATCTCGTGATTCTACAGGAGTCAGCATATGATAAGATGATTGATCTAGGAGAAATCCCTAAGCCACAGTTTTAGCTCTTTCATTAATTTGTAGTGATCATCTGGGCAACACGCGCGTCACGTTTCAGACTACCGAGACGGTGACCACCTTTGCGGTCAGTATGGAAACGGGGGGCAACGTAGCAGCCCGAGAAGCAGCGTTTTTTGAGAACGTAGACGACAGTCGGCAGACGCTGGCTTACCACAACGCCACCCCGGCCAGCAGTGAAGAACCTACCCCGAACAAGGTGGCCACGCTCAATGCGGCCAAGGGAAGAGTCAAAGGCCCGGCCAAGAGCCTGCGGGTGCATGCGGGGGACAGTATTCACATTGAGGTGCAGGCCAGCTACGAAGAGCACAGCAAGAAGAAGGTACGGGGAGCTAATGGGATACTAGCGGCCGTTGCCAGCTTGTTCAACCCCGGTACGGCGGGAATAGAAGCGGCTGAGGCTTCCAAGAGTCTGACCGAAGCAATTGCAGGAACCACGCTGTTAGACCGAGACAAGACGGGGGTACCGAAAGCCTACCTGAACTACGTAGTGCTCAACAAAGACAGCGTGGTGATAGACCAGGGCTTTGTGCCGGTGAGTGAAGCAGCAAAAATAGCGACAGGAAAACGGAGGAAGGGCCGCCGTGGATACGGAGAAAGGAGAACGGATGCAGTAGCAGACAGTGCGGCACATGAGACGCTGGCTATTGACCTGGACATTGCTGAAGAGGGATATTTGCACACCTACGTGAGCAACGAGAGCAACTGGGATGTGGACGTGCACTTTGATCAAATGGCCGTAGCAGCGTCTTCTTCGGCCCCGCTGATTGTACAAAGCCAGGACTACTACCCGCACGGGCTGGCTCACCAGCAGCCGCTGACTAATCCCAGTACTGACTACCTCTACAACGGCATGGAACGGGTCGGCGAGCTAGACCTGAACGTCTACAGTGCCGCCTTCCGCACCTATGACCCAGCGTTAGGCAGGTGGTGGCAACAAGACCCCGTGCAGGATGCCATGCCGGGCCTGAGTTCGTATCATCAAACTTACGGCAATCCGGTGAACTACCGAGACCCGTTGGGCTTGTACGGCTACGGCGGGGGCTTGAACCGCCATATTGGGGAGAGTGCTGGCGAGCAGTGGATGCGCGAACATGGTATGGGTGCTGGTTATACTAACCCGGTGTTTCAGAACACAAGGCCCAGCTATGGACAGCAGCAGATGAACCAGTTCTTTTCTTCCTTACCTGCCGGGAAGTACCAGATGGGCGGCGATGACGATGAGGTGTTCCGCCTGTCGCGCTATGCGGACGATAAGTACTTCTCATACATTTTCTATCGCTCTTTCTTTAACAGTGGACGTAGCATCTTGGAAAGTGGTGTTGATCCCACTTACCTACAGGCGGGAACAAACGTCGATGCCCTCCTCGGGGTATGGTCAATAGCTTCCTATTCAGCCGGTGTCTACGAAGAGGTTAGAGCGTTGTCTTTGGCTAAAAACAATTTGAATCACTTAAAAGAGTTGTCTGGGATTCGTAATTTTCACCGAGGTTATAAGACTGCTCGGCAAGCTACGCTTTTGAAGAATATTGCTAGTAATACCAAGATGATGCAAGGCATTAAACTTGGTGCAAGGAGGATGATTGGTGTAGGGACTGTTGTAGGAATTTTAGACGTAGCAAATGCGAATCCTGAAGATAGACTTAATAAAATAGGCTGGTTGGGAGCAGATACAGCAATGGGTATAATCGGGCTAACAGGATGGGGCGCACCGATAGCAGGTGTATACTTTGCTGGTAGATTTGCGTATAGTCTTTATGAGATCAGTCAATCGGGGAAGCCATGATAAAGAAGATAAAATACTACTATTACTATCTATTCTATAACGCTTACTGGACTAGTTTTGATATAGGTGAAAAAACTGTTCCTAGACAAAATGCAGTATATTATATGAGTTTGCTCGAGTTGTTTCTTATAGGATCTATATCATTCGGGCTTTATAGTATTGGAGTACCTATAAATATCAATATATCAGTCGCAGTAGGTGTTACAATCATATTAATACTCAACCATTTTGCTCTATCGAAGGATAAGTTTAACGACTATTATAACAAGTATAAGTTCATATCTAAAAAAACTCGTAAGCAACGAATGTGGTTGTTCTTCACCATTATCGCACTTGCTGGTGCGTTAAATGTATTTGGTGCGTTTCTGTTTGCTTTATAAGATGCTCTACTGAGCTGCCACCTGCCGAGCCTTCCGTACGTATGACCCCGCCCTGGGCAGGTGGTGGCAGCAGGACCCCATGCAAGATGCCATGCCGGGCCTGAGTGCCTATCACCAGACCTATGGCAACCCGGTCAACTACCGAGATCCCTTGGGCTTGTATGGCTACGGCGGGGGCTTGAACCGTCATATTGGTGAGAGTGCAGGAGAGCAGTGGATGCGCGAACGAGGGCTAAGCGATGGCTATACCAGCCCGGTGTTTCAAAGGCATCAGCCACAAAGTCCGTTCATGAGTAGCTTGAACAGTTTTGTAGCAGGGTTGCCTTCCGGTAGTCGGACCATGCTACAGCCGGGGGCTGATGGACAGTTTGACTACTACATCTGGCAAGGCAAAGCTTATAGCAGTAACTTTGGGAACATCGCGGGGGGGCTGTACTTGCAGGATCAAGGATTAGTAGGCTTGGGAGGAGGTACACGTGTGGGGCTTGGTGACCCCAACCGCTTTACTACTGACCGCCTGTTCAGCTTAAATGCAGAAGACTTATATGGGGGACTAGGAATTGGGGTAGGAGTTACCGGGACTTATTTTGGTGTTAAAGGAAATGTTACCCACAATAGCCTTTACTGGCGACAGAAGAACGGTACCCTACGGTTGAGGACAGCAGCGACCAAATCCAACTATCTGTTTAATAGAAGTTACAATCTAGTTGGTAAATCCTTACAAGGGGTCAAGGTAATTGGTAACGCTTTTGGAGCAGTAGGTGGAGCTTTAACTTTGGGTGACATAGCAGTTAATGGTTTGAATTGGAGTAATGGACTTGATGCAGCCTTCGGAGCCGCTGCCTTCATCCCAGGAGTTGGATGGGCTATTTCAGGAGCATATTTTGTGACTAACCTTGGAACAACATTAGTCACAGGCAAAACTATAGGAGTTCATATTGAAGAATCATTGCGCTAATTGTTATTTTAGAGCATGAGATGGTTTGATTATTTGTACTATCGTACTTATAAGTGGTACGAAACAAGAGATGCGCATCCCTGGATATACGGAAGAAGCTTGACCACATTAATTCAGACTGTTTTGATGCTTGACGCTTTTCTTTTGCTCGGAGAAATCTTCACTATCAGGCAACCCTCGTCTTTCTCATTAAAGGCAGGAATACTAACCACCTTTGTGTTCCTATTCGTAGTGAATCATATTAGATACTCATCCACTCAAAATATAAAAAAATTGGATGAGTGCTTTGGTAAAGAAGGTTTAGAAGAAAGAAAAAAGAATGGTTATCTTTTGATAATTTTATTATTTGTTCTCATTCTGACGCCAGTTGTAATAGGCATCTTAAAACATAACTTGAATGTAACGTAGAATCCCCCGATGTTTATTGCCAGTCGGTGGACTACCGCTATACCATTCGGGGGTGGGTGGCCTCCATCAACCGGGATGACTTGAGCGAGCAGCAAATAACGGGAACGCAGGTGGGTAGCTCGGCGGTGGACCTGTTCGGCCAGGAGTTTGCCTACAACACTTCCGTGTCGGGCTTGGCTAGTCCGAGTTTGTTTAATGGCAACATCAGTGCGGTCACCTGGAACAGCAGTGCACTCACCCAAGCTCAAGCCTATCGCTACACCTACGATGCGGTGAACCGACTGGAAGCAGCCGCTTCGCTCACCGGTAACGCCGGTAGCTGGGGCACCAGCAACAACTACGCTGTCAGCGGGATCATCTATGACAAGAACGGCAACCTGGGAGCCCTCACCCGAAGGGGTGCCGACGGCAGCGTGATGGACAACCTGACCTACAACTACCAGGGCAACCAGTTGGCCAGCGTTAGCGATGCCGGTAATTCCACGGTCGGTTTTGTGGACGGTAGCACCGTAGCCACCGAGTACCAATACGACGGCAGCGGTAACCTGACCGAAGACTTGAATAAGGATGTGGATGAGATAGTGTATAATCATTTGAACCTTCCGCAAGAGGTACTCTTCTTGGACGGCAATAAAATTACCTACACCTACGATGCGGCGGGTACCAAGCTGAAGCAAACCGTAACCAGCGGCGGGACGGTGAGCAGCGAGACCGATTACGTAGCGGGGCGACAGTATGAGAACCAGGCGTTAGACTTTTTGGTCCACGCCGAGGGACGTACCAAGTTTGGCGGGGGTAGCTTCCGGCAGCATTATGATATTGGCGACCACCTGGGCAACACCCGGGTGACCTTCCAGACCAACGAGACGGTAACCACCTTTGCGGCCAGTATGGAAACGGGGGGCAACGTAGCCGCCCGGGAAGCTGCTTACTTTGAAGGGGTAGACGATAGTCGGCAGACGCTAGCCTACCACAATGCCACCCCAGTGAGTAGTGAAGAACCTACCCCCAATAAGGTAGCCACGCTGAATGCAGCGAAGGGTCGGGTGAAAGGCCCGGCCAAGAGCCTCAAGGTACATCCGGGCGACAGCATTCATATAGAGGTGCAAGCCAGCTACGAAGAGCACAGCCGCAAGAAGGTTCGGGGAGCTAATGGGATACTAGCGGCCGTTGCCAGCTTGTTCAACCCCGGTACGGCGGGAATAGAAGCGGCAGGTGCTTCGCAAAGCCTCACCGAAGCGCTTGCCGGAACTACATTGCTGGATAGAGACAAGACGGGGGTACCGAAGGCCTACCTGAACTACGTGGTACTGAACAAAGACAGCGTAGTGATAGACCAGGGTTTTGTACCGGTGAGTGAAGTGGCTAAGATTGAGACGGGACGACAGGGCAAGGGTAAACGGAAGACGGATACAGTAGCAGACAGCGCGGTACATGAGATGCTGGCTATTGATCTGGACATTGCCGAAGAGGGGTATTTGTATACTTATGTGAGTAACGAGAGTAACTGGGATGTGGACGTGCACTTTGACCAGATGGCGGTGGCGGCGTCTTCTTCGGCTCCATTGATTGTGCAGAGCCAGGACTACTATCCGCATGGGCTAGCTCACCAGCAACCGCTGACTAACCCCACCAACGACTACTTGTACAACGGTATGGAACGGGTCGGTGAGCTAGACCTGAACGTCTACAGTGCCGCTTTCCGTACTTATGATCCGGCACTAGGAAGGTGGTGGCAACAGGATCCCATGCAGGATGCGATGCCGGGCTTGAGTGCCTACCACCAGACCTACGGCAACCCGGTGAACTACCGCGATCCGCTAGGACTATATGGCTACGGTGGGGGCTTGAACCGCCACATTGGGGAGAGTGCTGGCGAGCAGTGGATGCGCGAACATGGTATGGGTGCTGGTTATACGAACCCGGTGTTTGCCCAAGGCCCCAGCTATCAGCAGCAGCAGATGAACCAATTCTTCTCTTCTTTGCCTGCCGGAAAGTACCAGGTGGGCGGCGATGACGATGAGGTGTTCCGCCTGTCGCGCTATGCGGACGATAAGTACTTCTCATACATTTTCTATCGCTCTTTCTTTAACAGTGGACGTAGCATCTTGGAAAGTGGTGTTGATCCCACTTACCTACAGGCGGGAACAAACGTCGATGCCCTCCTCGGGGTATGGTCAATAGCTTCCTATTCAGCCGGTGTCTACGAAGAGGTTAGAGCGTTGTCTTTGGCTAAAAACAATTTGAATCACTTAAAAGAGTTGTCTGGGATTCGTAATTTTCACCGAGGCTATAAGACTGCTCGGCAAGCTACGCTTTTGAAGAATATTGCTAACAACACCAAGATGATGCAGGGCATTAAACTTGGCGCGAGAAGGATGGCAGGCATAGGATTAGTAGTTGGTGCAGCAGATGCCATAAATAAAGGAAATAGCATAGAAGCATGGGGATGGGTGGCTGCAGATGCCGTCATGACTGGTGTTGGATTTACAGGATGGGGCGCACCGATAGCAGGTGTATACTTTGCTGGTAGATTTGCGTATAGTCTTTATGAGATCAGTCAATCGGGGAAGCCATGATAAAGAAGATAAAATACTACTATTACTATCTATTCTATAACGCTTACTGGACTAGTTTTGATATAGGTGAAAAAACTGTTCCTAGACAAAATGCTGTGTACTACATGAACGTCATTAAAATATTTCTTTGGATAAGCATTGTTAATCTACTAGCATATTCAGAGATAGGTATACCTTATATGTACTTGTTCATCGTTGGTGCAGTTATAGTCTTTCTCACCGATCACTATATGTTTAGTAAAAATGTTTTCAAAAGCTATTATGATGAATATATTTTTATCAAGCAAAAAAGAAAAAAGGACAGACTGCAGGTGTTCTGGATAACCTTTATTATATCGGTTACTTCGTGCATAGCTACAGCAGGACTAAACATAGATTTTTAAGGCTTACATCGGCTTAATATTTAGACTATTGCAACTCACGCTTGCGGCTAAATTGATAAAGAAAATTGCCGTATGCCAAGTTATTGCATTACCTACTCCGCACCTACGACCCGGCGTTAGGCCGATGGTGGCAGCAGGACCCGGTGCAGGATGCCATGCCGGGCCTGAGTTCGTATCATCAAACTTACGGTAACCCGGTCAACTACCACGATCCCCTAGGTTTGTACGGCTACGGCGGGGGCCTGAATCGTCACATTGGCGAGAGTGCCGGGGAACAATGGATGCGGGAGCATGGCATGGGTGAAGGATACACCAACCCGGTATTTCAAAATAGTAGGCCTAATCCGTTCATGAGCAGTTTGAACAGTTTTGTAGCAGGGTTGCCTTCTGGTAGCCGGACAATGCTACAACCGGGGGCTGATGGACAGTTTGACTATTACCTCTTCTGGCAGGGTAAGGCGTATTATAGCAACCACGAAAACTTAGCCGGGACGCTTTACTTACTAGATCAGGGGCAGGTAGGCTTTGGCGGAGGTACTCGCGTAGGACTTGGTGACCCCAACCGCTTTACTACTGACCGCCTGTTCAGCTTAAATGCAGAGGACTTATATGGGGGACTAGGAATTGGGGTAGGAGTTACCGGGACTTATTTTGGTGTTAAAGGAAATGTTACCCACAATAGCCTTTACTGGCGACAGAAGAACGGTACCCTACGGTTGAGGACAGCAGCGACCAAATCCAACTATCTGTTTAATAGAAGTTACAATCTAGTTGGTAAATCCTTACAAGGGGTGAAAGCTTTAGGTACGGCTTTCGGAATAGCAGGATTAGCATTGACGGCGAACGATATAGTATTTGGGGCCGGATTTACTACCAGTAACGTTTTGGACGCTGCTTTTGGAGCGGCAGGGTTTATACCAGGAGTTGGGTGGGCGATATCGGGAGCATACTTTATCACGAATACCGCAGTTACGTTATATTCAGGTAAAACTATTGGTGTGCATCTTGAGGAATCTCTGGGTTATTGATATCTTGGGATAAATGAAATGGTTTGATTATACATATTACCGGATATACAACTGGTATAAAAAAAAGGACGATGAACGCTTCTCTTATATGGGGGAAGCCGTACTGACAACAACGTTATTTTTTAACTCTTTGCTCTTGTACGCTCTAATAAGTAACATACTCAGCGTCCCAGATCCTGCGAAATGGACGGTCTTGTTGACAATGTTTTTACTGTTTGTTCTTATCAGATACAGGTACACCAAACTAAAAACCATTAATCAGCTAGAAGAATTATGGTCAGGTGAACCTAAAATGAGAAAGAGAAAAAGAGGCTACTTGGTCGTGCTATACATTGTCGCTTCCATCCTGCTTCCTATGGTATGGGGAACGTTGAGAAACAACTTTGGATGGAATATCTAGATAATACTGATGGCTGGTCTGGGACGTGGATGTGCACTTTGATGAGATGACCGTAGCGGCCGCCTCTTCGGCTCCGTTGATTGTGCAGAGCCAGGATTACTATCCTCACGGCTTAGCCCATCAGCAGCCGCTTATCAATCCCACCAACGACTACCTCTACAACGGCATGGAACGGGTCGGTGAGCTAGACCTTAACGTGTACAGTGCGGCCTTCCGCACCTACGACCCCGCTCTAGGCCGGTGGTGGCAGCAGGATGCCATGCCGGGCTTGAGTGCCTATCGTTAGGTTTCTTGCTAAATCCTACCATAAAATCCGTCCGCTTATGCTCTGTGACCCTACGTGGTACCCATGACCAGCCAGACTTCCTCCGGCTCCGTCCAAACTCTGTAGGAGAAGCGCATTTGTGCTTGTAAGAGCAAAGGATGCGCCCACGTAGTCGGTGGTAGATTGTCCGTAGGTGAACAACGGCGGTGCCATCAGTATGGTAAGAAGCAAATTTCGCAGAGGATTCATCGGCAGTCGGATGGGTTTAGTCGCAAGACCCACCGCAGCTTGAAATGGTTGGAAAAACCCGAACCTCGGTACAGAATAACCCTTCAATCCCCTACCCTACTTCCAGCCGCCGCCTAATGCCCGATACAAATTAATTAACGACACGAAAATCTCCTTACGGGTGTCTACCACGCTCAGTTCAGCCTCCAGCACCCGGGCCTGTGCCGTAATGATCTCCAGGTAGTTGGCGTAGCCCGCCGTAAACAAAGCGTTAGACGTTTCTACAGCGGCCTTGAGTACCTCTGCTTCTTCCTGACGCAGTTCGTAAGCGGCCCGGTAGTTCTCGGCGCGCCGCAGGTTGGTGACCACCTCCTGATGACCAGTGATGACAACCTGCCGGTAACTGTAGTAGGCTTCCAGCGTTTCGGCCGAGGCCCGATCAAAGCCCGCCCGCAGTTGGTTTTGCTGAAAGATGGGGGCGGTCAGCCCGGCCAGCAGTCCCACCGCCACGGCCTCGGGGTCCACCAGCATGGATAGTTCGGGCGCGTTCATGCCCACAAATGGGCTCAGCACCAGCGAAGGAAAGAACGCCTTGCGGGCGGCAGCAACGTCCGCTTGAGCGGCCGCCAACGCTAATTCTGCTTCCCGGATATCCGGACGGCGCAGCAGCAAGGACGAGGGCACCCCGGTGCGCACCACGTCGGGCAGGCTCTGCTCCAGGATGGACGTGCCCCGGGCGATGGGTTGGGGATAGCGGCCCAGCAGACTGTTGAGTTCATTCTCTACCTCAATGATGCGCTGTCGCTTCTCGAAGCCCAGGCTTTTGGTGCGCAGCAACTGCGCCTGAAACTGCTGCACCGCCAGCTCGGTGGCCCGCCCCGCAAGCTTCTGGATGCGCACCAGCTCCAGGGCAATCTCCTGAAACGCTACGTTCTGCTCGATGGTCGCCAGCTCGTTGTCCAGTCCCAACAGTTCATAGTACAACCGGGCCACGTCGGCCACCAGGTTGGTGATGAGCAGGTGCTGTCCCTTTTCGCTGGCCAGAAACCTCAGGTAAGCCGCTTCGCGTTGCAGGCGCAGCCTCCCCCACAGATCGGCCTCCCAGGAGCTCTGAAAGCCCACAAAGTAGTTTTGCGCGATGTTGTTCGCACTCTGGTCCACGTTCGGGTCGTTGACCAGATTGGGGTTGACCACGGTGCCCAGGTTGGCGGCCACGTTTCCTCTAAGCGAAGGCAACAGCGCGCCTCGTCGCAGCCGATAATCAGCCTGCGCCACCTTGATTCGCTGGGCGGCGGCCAGCAGGTCGAGGTTGTTCTGCAGGGCCGAGTCAATGAGGGTGAGCAGAAAAGGGTCGTTAAAAAAATTTTCCCAGATCAGATCGCCCATGCTCAGCGTATCGGCCTCTCCCACAAAGGTGGCGGGCACCGGAGGCGAAGCGGGCAGCTGGGGCACGTCGGCCACTTTGCAGCGGCTGAATAGACTGATAAAAAGGACGTAACTGACAATAAGGGTAAACCGAAGAACGGACAATGACATAGGGGTAACTTAAATACTAGCTTGGAATGAATTTTAACGGCTCGTGTGGGTTGGTGATCGTGTATGTGATCGGCCGGGCAGTTTTTTATAACTTCATCATTCGAAATTCCTTGCGCCCGGCGCCCGGTTCGACATTCGATATTGTTTGAATATCGAATGTCGAACAAGGAATAATGAATTTCGAAGTATAAAAAGCTATAAAATAAGAATACAATAATAATATACTGCGACGTATCACGAACGTGCGTGCGCCGTGGAACAAAAACAAAGATACGGTTTAGTGGCTTGACAAGGATACTTCCATTTCGGCCGATTGCACTTCGGGGGAGGCCGCCTCCTTCTCCTTCGGAGGCTTCGTAGCGCGGGCGAACAACACGTACAGGCCCGGAATCAGCAGCAGGCCGAACACGGTGCCGATGAGCATCCCTCCGGCCGCGGCCGTACCAATGGACCGGTTGCCGATGGCCCCCGCCCCGGTGGCGATGCACAGCGGGATCAGACCGGCAATAAAGGCAAAGGATGTCATCAGAATCGGACGCAGCCGCGACACCGCTCCCTCAACCGCCGCCCGGAGCACGCTCAGTCCCTCCTGCTGCCGCTGAATAGCAAACTCCACAATCAAGATCGCGTTCTTACCCAGCAGTCCGATGAGCATAATCAGGGCCACCTGGGCGTAGATGTTGTTCTGCAAGCCCAGCAGCTGAAGCGCTAAAAAGGCCCCAAAGATACCGGTGGGCAGCGACAAGATCACCGGCAGGGGCAGCAGGAAGCTTTCGTACTGGGCCGCCAGCAGCAGGTAGACGAACAGCAGGCAGATCAGAAAAATATAGATCGCCTGATCGCCCGACTTCACCTCCTCGCGGGTCATGCCCGCCCAGTCGAAGGTGTAGCCGCGGGGCAGCTTGTCGCGCGCCGTTTGCTTGATCACCTCCACGGCATCGCCGCTGCTGAAACCGGGAGCCACCGTGCCGCTCACTCGGGCGGCGGTATACATGTTGTAGCGGGTGAGTTGCTCCGGACCGTACACCCGCTCCAGGGTGATGAAGGTGGAGTACTGTACCATATCACCTTCGTCGTTTTTCACGTACAGACTGAGCAGATCCTCAGGCTTGGCGCGGTACTCGGGTGAGGCCTGCACCATCACCTTGTACATCTGCCCAAACCGAATGAAGTTGGAAGTGTAGTAGCCGCCGATGAGCGTTTGTAGGGTGTTCATGGCCAGCTCCACCGTCACTCCCTTCTTAGCGGCCATTTCCTGATCCACGTGGATGAGGTACTGCGGAAAGCTGGCATCAAAATTAGTGTACCCGTCGGCAATGGCGGGCGAAGCCTCCAGGTCCGCAATAAAATTACGGGTCACCCGTGCGATTTCTTGCAGGTCGCCGCGGCCGCTTTGGTCCAGCACCCGCAGCTCAAAGCCGCTGGAGTTACCAAATCCGGGCACGGTCGGCGGTGAGAAGAACTCAATCTGCGCGTCGGTGATGTTGCGGGTCTTTTCTTTGAGCAGCGCAATAATGTCTTCGGCCGACTGCTCGCGGGCGTCCCAGGGCTTTAGGCTCACCATGCCCATGCCGAACGAAGCGCCCGACACTCCGTTTACCAGGCTGTAGCCCGCCAGCGTCGAAACCGCCTCCACAATCTCTATGTCCGAGGCCACGCGCTGAATCTGGTCGAGCACGCGCTCGGTACGCTCCACGGTGGCTCCCGCCGGGGTGGTCACGTCGATGTAGACCACTCCCTGGTCTTCGGTGGGAATAAAGCCCGTGGGCAGGATCAGGCTGATGCCCCAGGTGGCCCCGATAAAGACCAACAACAGCAGCACGGTGATCACGCGGCGGGCGGCCAGGTAGGTGATCAGGCTACCGTATCCTCGTGCCAAAGCATCGTAGCCCCGGTTGAATAAGCCAAAGAAGCGTTGCAGCAGGTTTTTCTTCTTTTCTTTGCCGTGCGTGCCCTTGAGCAACAGCGCGCACAGGGCCGGAGTCAGCGTCACGGCGTTCACCCCGGAAATGACGATCGCAATGGCCAGGGTGATGGAAAACTGCCGATAGAACACGCCCACTGGTCCCGACAGAAAGGCCACCGGCACGAACACCGCCGACATCACCAGGGTGATGGCAATGATGGCCGCGCTGATCTCGTGCATGGCGGCGAAGGTCGCCTCGCGCGGAGAAAGGCCCTCTTCTTCCATCTTGGCGTGCACCGCCTCCACCACCACAATGGCGTTATCTACCACAATGCCGATGGCCAGCACCAGTGCGAACAGCGTGAGCAGGTTGATGGAGAAGCCCAGCAGTTGCATGAAGAACAACGTGCCGATGAGCGCCACCGGCACCGCCAGCGCGGGAATCAGTGTGGAACGGAAGTCTTGCAAAAATAGGAATACCACCAAAAACACCAGAATAAAGGCTTCAACCAGGGTAATCATCACCTCGTGGATAGAAGCATCGAGGAAGCGCGACACGTCGTAGGTCACGTTGTAGCTCATGCCGGGCGGAAACGACGCTTCCTGAATTTCGTCGATGCGCTGCTTCACCCCGGCAATCACCTCGCGGGCGTTGGAACCCGGCCGCTGCTTGATCATGATGGAGGCCGCGGGTCGGCCGTTGTTCTTGGAGATGCGGCCGTAGTTCATGGCGCTAAATTCCACCTCGGCAACGTCGCGCAGTTTGAGCACCGAGCCGTCGCTGTTGGCCCGGATCACCAGGTCTTCGTACTGCCGTGGCTCGTTGAACTTACCGGTATAGCGCAGCACGTACTGCAGCATCTGCGCTTCTCGGTTGGAGCTCACGCCCGCCTTGCCCGGAGCGGCTTCCACGTTCTGGGCGCGGATGGCCCGGATCACGTCGTCGGTCGACACCCGGTAGGCCGTCAGGCGGTCGGGCTTGAGCCAGATGCGCATGGAGTAGTCTTTCTCGCTCACGATCTCGGCGAAGCCCACGCCCTCGATGCGCCGCAGTTCCTGCAACACGTTGATGTCGGCGAAGTTGTAGATAAACTTCTCGTCCATCGTCTCGTCGGTGCTCACGATGTTGATGTAGATCAGCAAACTGTTCACGTCCTTCTCGGTGGTCACCCCGTTTTCGATCACCTCCTGCGGCAGTTCGTTGAGCACGGTGGCCACCCGGTTCTGCACGCTCACCGCGGCCAGATCGGGGTCGGTACCCACCTCAAAGTTCACCTCGATGTCGATGCGGCCGTTGTTGGTCGATACCGACGACATGTGCGTCATGCCCGGCACGCCGTTGATGGCTTTCTCCAGGGGAGTAGCCACCGCTTTGGCGCACACCTCGGCGTTGGCCCCGCGGTACTTAGCGCGCACCGATACGGACGGCGGCACAATGTCGGGAAACTGCGCGATGGGCAGAGTAAGGAACGCCAAACCGCCCAGCAGGGTGATGAACAGCGAGATAACAAGCGACAGGACGGGGCGGTGGATAAAAATGTCGAACATAATGGACTTTCTAAATGGCTAGATATTGGAAATTGGATATTAGATACTTGCGGGGGTGGCTAGATGCTGGATGGCTTTCTATATGGCTAGATGTTGGATGCTAGATACTTTCTACGTGGCTAGATGTTGGGTGCTGGATATTAGATACTTGTGGGGGTGGCTAGATGTTGGAAATTGGGAAATTATGGTTCAATTTCTACAAACTTCCCAATTTCCTAATTTCATTTCGATAGCGCAACTAAACTATCCATTGCAACCGCTTCGGGATTGATCTGCATGCCGTCTCTGAGATTTTGAATACCTTCGTAGACGATGCGGTCCCCGGCCTCTAGGCCCGACGCCACTACGTAGTAGTAGGAGAAACGCAGCTTGGGCACGAAGTTTCGCTGGTGCACCTGGTTCTGCTCGTCTACCACAAACACGTAGTTCTTGTCCTGAATCTCGAACACCGCTTTCTGAGGAACCATCAGCGCGCCGCGCAGCACGTTCGACAGGCTGATGCGGCCGGTGGCCCGGTGCTTGAGCAATTTTTCGGGATTAGGAAACCGAGCTCGGAAGGCAATGGACCCGGTGCTGGCCTTGAACTCGCCTTCCATCGTCTCAATGGTGCCCTCGTGCGGATACGGACTGCCGTCGGCCAGGATGAGCCGCACGGCGCGCTGACTCTGGGTGGTATCGTCGCCCTTGCTTTTGACGTACTCTAGGTACTCGCCTTCCGACACGTTGAAGTAGACGTAGACCGAGCTCACGTCGGAGACGGTGGTGAGCAGGGTGCCGTGGTCGATCAGGCTGCCGGTTTTGAGGGGAATGCGGTCGATGATGCCGTCGAAGGGAGCGCGGATGCTGGTGTACGATAAGCGCATGGTGGCGTTCACCTCGGCCGAGCGGGCCTCTTCGATGCGGGACTTCACGGCATCGAGTTTGGCTAGGGCCACCTCCAGTTCCGATTCGGCCAAAATGTTTTTGTCGACCAGCACCCGCAGCCGGTCCACCTCCAGTTGCGAGGCTTTGGCCTGGGCGATGGCGCTTTGCAGGTTGGCCTTAGCCTTGGCCAGTTCGGCGGCGTACTCTTCTTCGCTGATCTTGAACAGGCGTTGCCGATGTTGCACCGGTTGTCCTTCGTCCACGTAGATTTTCTCCAGGAAGCCGGGCACGCGGGCCCGCAGCTCCACGTTGCGCACCGCCTGCACGTCGGCCACGTAGCTGCGGTAGATGACGGTATCGCGGGCCTCCACGGTGGTCACCGGCAGGGTCGGCGGATCGGGCGCTGAGGCCGTGGCGGGCTGCCCCTCCGAACAGCGACTGAAAAATCCAATAAATAAAATGCTGACAAAAACGAGCGAACTGAATGTTTTGATCATAAAAAATTTCCTTGGCAAAATTAAGGGGAAAGTTAACTATTTTTGGTGAAGTTTCGTGGGGTGTGTCCACTTTTACTTCAAATAGTAACGAAAAAAACCACGATTCATACAGAAAAAGACTCGCGCGAGCAAGGCTTTCAAAACAAAGGGCAGGAAGCACTAGCTTTTTTACTGAATATCCTTAGATAAATCGGCTACCCTCTGCTCTAATTCTCTGATCCGCTGCTGATACAGCAGACGCTCGGTGAAAAAGGAAAGATCGGTGATGGGGGGAAGTTGGTGGTAGGGACAACGCTGGCAGCTGCGGAAGATGTTCTGCTCGTTAAACGCGATGATCTCATCGGGTTCTATCCCTAGCACGCGGGCAATCTGTTGCAGCCGCTCGGTGGTGAGGGCGGTTTCGCCGCTCTCTATTTTGCTGTAGGCTCGCAGGGAGATGCCCAGCGCTTTGGCCATTGTCTCTTGCTTGATGCCCCGCAGTTAGCGCAACTTACGGATTTTGTCATGATCGCTCACGGTGGTCGTGGTTTAGGGTGAGAAAAGCCGGTTCAAAAATGTGAACTAAAAGTACAATAATGTGAACGTCCGTATGGATGAAGGTAAGAAAAAACTTTGATCTTTGCTATTACTTTTATCGCGAGCTAAAAGAATGGAGATGCCGAAAACCATCAAGAGTAGGCACCAAGCGTACCACATCAACTTGTCATCATGAAAAATCTTGATCTTCTTTATCCAAAATGTTTTGTGATTCTCGTTTTTACGCTCTTTCTAAGCTTGCTGTCCGGGGTCACCGTGCGTGCCGAAGCCCCGCCTGCTGAAGAGACGGCTGTCCTTAATTTAAGATTTACCGCTGGCCCTACCGGCAAAGTCTGCCCTTTACAAACTTATACGTTTACTGCATCGGCTAATATACCAGGTTTCTACCAGTGGAATGTTAAACAAAATGGCATCTGGTATCCACGTGTGCCTGCTCCACTTATTGGACCTATCTCATCAACCAGCTCATTTAACTATACTTTTTTGCCAGGAAGTGGTACCATTACTGTAGAGGTCAGTTGGTATATTAACTCTCTTGGTACAGGCACTCCAGTCAAAGCAACTAGAACTTTGATTATGGAGTTAGGAGAACCAGCGCCTACCTTGGCACTAAATGGTCTGAAGTTTTGCTCTGCTAATGAATCTCAACAGATAACTATTGAAGGAATTGCACCTTTCAGTAGTGATCCTAACAGTTGCGACTATCATTATGAGTATGTTTTTGAAGTTCCGAATGGATGGTTAGTCTCAACCCCTCAAGGTGTGACAGATCAGGATGGTTCACCTACCCGTGCGAAAACTGAATATTACCAAAGAACAGTAATTGTTACCGCTACTAATAGTGCAACTAATGGTACAATGAGAGTAAGTTCTAACCACCCTAATTTTACGGTACAAAGAACCAGTCAAATCAGACTAGCCTATGGTCCCTACACTACCAGTGTACTCAATGGCCCATCCGGGGGCAGCGGCTCCTCGTTTGTTCAGGTGAATGCCCCTAATTTACCGGGTTTGACATCAGGTAACTACCAGTGGAGAGTCATCAACGGTCAAGGCGGGACGCACGCGAGCCAGAGCGGCGGACGGTACTTTCAATTTTATTTGCCACCGGCGGGCTTCGCTACAGTAGAAGTTCAACTAACGGTTCCTGACCGGTGCCGTTCAACGCCAACGGCGGTCTTGAAATTGTTTATCTATGAATACGGCGGTTCTTATCTGGTGTACCCCAATCCAGCCGACGATTATATAGATATCACTGCTCAGTCGGTTGAACCAAACAGCAATAGTATATCTATGTCTGACGTTGCCAGTATCGCAGTCGAAGCTCCCTCGTTTGCAAATAGTGGCGGTGATGAACCCCTGCTCAAGCCCTATCAAGTGAAACTGCTGGATGCCCAAGCTAACGTATTGTACGAAGGCGAAGCGCAAGACGGCAAGTTGCGAATTGATGTGAGTAGACTGAAGAAAGGAAATTACTATATTCATATCCGAGAAGCGGGCAAAGCACTAACAAAAATGCCTATCTTGATTGAATAGTCTTGAGAGAGTACCGGACAGCTTTACGTTGTCCGGTGCTTTTCTTACCACCCTGATACTATCTAAAATGATTTTTTGTCGAGCAAAAAGTTATTTGCGATCCTACACGCTCATCCTTTTATGGGTTCTACCTTTCTTATCACTGGCACAAAACCTAGTGCCTAATCCTAGCTTTGAAGAGATTGATTCTCTACCCTGTAATCTAGCGGGTAGCGAAGACATCAGTGATGTTGGTGACTACGCAAAGGACTGGTATACACCTACTGGGGCATCTTCCGATTTACTAAGCCCATTCATAGGTAAAGACTGTTTTTATAGGTTCGGAGTTTACGATGGAAGAATAGCTCGTAGTGGCGATGTCATGACTGGAATATACGTGTTCTCCGTAGGTGACAGGAATTACCGTGAGTACGTGCAGGTTCAGTTAAAAAAACCTCTGGTTAAAAACAACTCCTACTATGTGTCTTTCTACGTACTGAGACCAGATCGTATGCACATCGCTACCAACAATATAGGGGCACATTTTTCTGATGAGAAAATTAGCGCTCCTAGCGATTTTTTTAGCGTCTTGCCGTTCGCCCCTCAGGTCAACGAGACCGAAGTTGTGAGCGATACAGCAAGTTGGCATTTAGTATCCGGTTGCTTTACTGCCGAATCAAACGCCAATTATCTAACCATTGGCAACTTCTATTCCGGCGAAGCAACGGATACAATACGTGAGCGTGGCGATGCATTTCTCGGTTACTACTACATCGACGACGTCTTCGTCGGTGAGGTCGATGCCCTTCCGGAAAACTTTCTGGGCAACGACACCCTGCTGTGCCGGGGCGAAACGGTGGCGCTCACTCCCCAGGTGCCGGGTGCCACCGCCTACCGCTGGGACGATTCCTCTACCGAACCCACCCTGCTGGCGCGGGTGGCTGACACTTACTGGGTAGACGTGACGGTGGGCGACTGCATCATCCGCGACAGCATCACCGTGACCTACGAACCCCGCTGGAGCCTCGGGCCGGACACCACGCTCTGCCAGGGAGAAACCCTGCTACTCGCCGCCCCGGCGGCTACCGGTCCCTTTCTATGGAGCGACAACACCACCGACAGCACCCTGACGGTCAGCGAATCCGGCACCTACTGGGTGCAGACCACCACCTCGGCCTGCGCGGCCGGAGATTCTATCCGGGTAGACTTTACGGATTGCCCCGGCCTTATTCCCACGGTGTTCACGCCCAACCAGGATGCCTTCAACGAAACGTTTGTGATTGAGCACGTGGCGGGGCGGGGGTGGCAGTTGCAGGTCTTCAACCGCTGGGGCAAGCAAGTGTACTCGGCGGATAATTACCAAAACGACTGGGACGGACAGCATTTGTCGGCCGGAGTCTATTATTATTTACTGAAAAATCAACCGCTCAACCGTACGTACCGCGGTTGGGTCCACCTTTTACGAAACCCCAGTTAACCATTTACTCCTATGAAAACAATTATTTGCTGCCTCTTTCTTTTACTGGCTACCGAAGTCGCCCAAGCGCAATCTGAGGACGCTCAACCCACTGTCAAACGCAATACGGTCTTTGTAGAGTTGGGCGGCCCGTTAGCTGCTTATTCCATTAACTACGATCGTCGCCTGCGGTCTTCTTCCTTTGTTCAACTGAGCGTGCAAGGAGGATTGAGCGGCCATTGGTGGGACGGAGGCGGTATTCTACTACCGGCCACCTTCAATGGATTTATTGGTAAGGGCAATCATCACTTTAACGTGGGAATAGGAACAGCTTATAGCAACGGCAACGAAGAGGTTATACGCGGAGGAGAAAAACGGCAAATCAGGTTCCAATCCGTAGATGCGATTGCTCGAATAGGATACCGCTTGCAGAAACCGCAGGGAGGCTTCTTTTTGAGTGTCGCTTACACTCCGTTCATCCCAATACACACGGGTAGTTTTTTTCGGAGAGGAGGCGAATGGTACCACTGGGCGGGAATTGGGTTGGGAAGTACTTTCTAGATGCAGCTTATCCCTTGGGACTTTGGTGGGTATGATAGATGTTTAAGATAACCACTTGATTTTCTTTAATCTGATAAACCACTCGATAGTTGGATTTAAAAAAGCGGCGAACGTCACCTGCATTACTGGGATAGTACTCGTCTATTTGATAGATTTCAGCCTGTTGTGACAAACCCTTGGCGGTCCGTACAATCTCCTGCCGAATACTCCAGGCCCGTTGAGGGGAAGTCTGATCGTGCCAGTAGGCGTAAAGCTGATCTAACGCTGTTTGGGCTTTACGCGTCCAGACAACTTCCCGCTTCTTCATGGCTGACTTTGTTCAATATCGAGCTGACTAACTACTTCACCCCGGTCGGCTTGAGCAATTGCTTCGTCTAAATCTTGCTGGTAACTTTCCCGCGACAAAGGATCGCCGGTAGTGGTGTAAGCAATGGTCTTATCCGGTTGCAGAAGGGTTTCAAAATAGTTACGTAGTTCGTTTAGTACGTCCACATCATCAGTTTCTACAATATACTGATGTAAGGTAGACTTTATTTCGGCAATGGTGGTCATGAGTTTTTTTAATAAAGATAACGGTTTTAAAAAGATAATTTGCCCATCAAAGGGCAAAAATAGGTTTCTCTATCTTCATAGACACTAGTAACTCACCAGCATTCCCGCAATCGTAGCTGTCATCATGCAGGCGAAGGTGGCGGCCACCAGGGCCCACCCTCCGAGGCGCGACAGATTGGCTTGCTGTCCGGGGGCGATGCTGCCGATGCCGCCAATCTGGATGGCAATCGACGAAAAGTTGGCAAAGCCACACAGGGCGTAGGTAGCTACCACCAGCGCCTTGCCGCCGAGCACTCCCTCATTCTTCATCTCCGACAGGCTTAGGTAGGCCACGAACTCGTTGATCACCGTTTTTTGCCCCAGCAAACTGCCCACCGGTAGCGTTTCGGCCCAGTCGACGCCCATGATAAAGGCAAACACCCGAAACAGTTGCCCCAGAATATACTCCAGCGAAAAGCCCGCGAAGGCCCCGTCGGTGCTGGCGACCACCCAGCCGTTGAGTCCGCCGACCTCCCCTACTCCATTGGTTAAAAAGTAGTTGATGGCGGCAATTACGGCGATAAAGGCCAGCAGCATGCCACCCACGTTGAGCGCCAGTTTGAGTCCCTCCCCCGCCCCGCGCGACAACGCATCGATCACGTTCACCCCCAGTTGCTCGTCGCTCACGCGCAAGTCGCTCTTGATCTGTTCGGGATGGGTTTCGGGTACCAGCATTTTGGAGATCACAATAGCGGCCGGGGCGTTCATGATGGAAGCACTCAGCAGGTAAGCCGCAAAACGGGTCTGCTGCACCGGGTCGTCGCCGCCCAAGAAGGCTACGTAACCGCCCAGCACGCCGCCCGCGATGGTGGCCATGCCGCCGGTCATCAGACACATGATCTCCGAGCGCGTCATGCCCTCGATGTAGGGCCGCACCAGCAGCGGCGCTTCGGTCTGTCCCAGAAAAATATTGCCTGCGGCCGACAAACTTTCGGCTCCCGACAGGCGCATGCTGCGCGTCATCACCCAGGCGATGCCGTAGACCACCTTTTGCAGGATGCCGAGATAGTACAATCCGGCCGACACCGTAGAGAAGAAAATAATGGTGGGCAGCACCTGGAAGGCGAAGATAAATCCGAATGAGGAAGTGTTGACCAGGTCGCCAAAGATGAAGCGGGCGCCCTCTTGCGAAAAGCCCAGAAAGGTGACAAATCCCTCGCTCAGCTGATCGAAGAGCGCGGCAACGAACGGCACTTTGAGGATCAGCAGCCCCGCGCTTAGTTGGATGGCCAGTCCGGCCCCCACCAGTTTCCAGTTAATGGCCCGCCGGTTGGTAGAAAGCAGGTAGGCCAGGCCCACCAGCGTGGCTAATCCCAGAACACCGCGGAGGTAGTCCATGCGCTAGTTGCGGCGGTTCATCTCGTCGCGGACCAGGGCGGCTTTTTCGTAGTCTTCTTTTTTAAGGGTTTCTTCGAGCAGCACCTTGAGTTTGTCCAGGGGCAAATCTTTGAGTTGCTCGTTGAGGGGTTTATTCGATTTGCCTTTGGTGGTTGCTTCGCTGCTTTCGGTGGCAGAGCTCTCTTCTTCGGTGAGCACAATGCCCGCTTCCGACAGCACGCTTTCGTAGGTATAGATCGGCACGCTGAACCGCAGTCCGATAGCGATGGCATCCGAGGGACGGGCGTCGATCTCGGTGGTGTGGGCACCGTCGTTGCACACAATTTTGGCAAAGAACACGCCTTCCTTGAGGTCGGAAATCACGATTTCTTCCAGCGTGAAGTCGAAATTGCTGGCGAACGATTTGAACAGGTCGTGGGTCATGGGCCGGTTGGGCACGATTTTCTCAATCTCGATGGCGATGGCCTGGGCCTCGAACATACCAATGATGATGGGCAACCGGCGGTTACCGATGGCTTCGCCCAGCACCAGGGCAAAAGAACCGGACTGCGACTGGCTGGAGGAAAGTCCTAAAATTTCTAACTCTATTTTATTTTCTGCTTTATCCACTACGCTGAGGAGGCTAATAAGACATTGGATACGTACTAATTTTGCGCGGCGCGAAGGGCCTCGGTGAGTTTGGGCACCACCTCAAAAGCATCGCCCACCACCCCGTAGTCGGCCGATTTGAAGAAGGGAGCATCTTCGTCCTGGTTGATGACCAGAATATTTTTGGAAGAATTGACTCCGGCTAAGTGCTGAATAGCTCCCGAGATGCCCACCGCCACGTAGAGGCTGGGACTCACCTTGATGCCGGTCTGCCCCACGTGCTCGTGGTGGGGGCGCCAGCCCATGTCCGACACCGGTTTGCTGCACCCGGTGGCCGCGCCCAGGGTGCTGGCCAGTTCTTCAATCATTTCCCAGTGCTCAGGCCCCTTCAGGCCGCGTCCGCCTGACACCACCACGTCGGCTTCGGGCAGCAGCACTTCGCCCTCGCTCTTTTCGACGGAGGTGATCTTCACCGTGAAGTCGGCATCGTCCAGCGTCGGTGAAAACGCTTCTACCGGGGCGGTGCCGTCAGCGGCGGGCAGCTCGATGGCGTTCTTTTTGATGGCGATGATCTTCTTGTCGGTACTGAGTTCGGTGTAGGCAAAGGCCTTGCCGGTGTAGATGCTGCGCTTCACCACGAAGCTATCGCCCGCTTCGGGCAGCGCCACCACATTGGAGGCCAGGGCGGCGTGCTGCTTCACCGCCACGCGGGCGGCCACCGGGTCGCCCAGCGACGACTTGGCCAGCACCAGAATGGTGGCACCGGTTTGTTCCATCGCCTGGTTAAGCACCGAGGCGTAGGCCTGAATCTGGTCTTCGTTGAGACGTTCGTCGCTGGCGTGCAGCACCTTGGTGGCGCCGTAGCCCCCCAACTTTTCTAGTGACTCAGAGGAAACGTTGTTGCCCATTGCAATGGCGGTAACGTCGCCCTGGTTCAGGGCCGCGGCGTAGGCGACCGCTTCCAGAGAAGTTTTCTTGACGCTCCCTTCGGCGCTTTCTACAAATACGAGTACGGACATGCTTAGTGGGATTAATGCTTGGAAAAATGAGCTACTACGCGTTAACGGGTCAGATGAGAATTTCTTGCGAAGTGCTCCTTTATTATAACACCTTGGCTTCGTTCTTCAGGGCCTGCACCAGTTCGCCCATCTGGTCGGGCGAGAACATTTTCACCGCGCCCTTGGCCGGAGGCTGTTCGTAGCGCTGGGTGGAGGTCAGCTTTTCTTCGCTGGCCGGTTCGCGCACTTCCAGGGGCTTGCTGCGAGCGGTCATGATGCCCCGCATGTTGGGAATTTTCCACTCGGCGATGGGTTCCTGGCAACCGGCAATGAAGGGCAACGGCACGGTAGCGGATTCTTTGCCGCCCTCAATCTCCCGGGCCACGGTGGCGGTGTTGCCGTCTACCTCGAGTTGCATCACCGGCGAGACGGCGGGCATCCCGACCAGTTCGCCCACCATGCTGTGCACCTGCCCCCCGTTGTAGTCGATCGACTCGCGCCCCATCAGCACCAGGTCGTAGCTATTTTCCTTCACCACGGCGGCGATTTGCTGGGCCACGAAGAAGGCATCGGTCGGCTCGGCATCAATGCGGATGGCATCGTCGGCCCCGATGGCCAGGCCCTTGCGAATGGTGGGTTCGGTTTCTTTGCCGCCCACGTTGAGCAGGGTGACGGTGCCGCCTGCTTGCTCCTTAAGTTCAACGGCGCGGGCCAGGGCGTAATCATCGTAGGGACCGATGATAAACTGCACCCCGGTGGTATCGAACTTGGTGTTGTCGTCGGTAAAGGATATTTTGGACGTGGTATCGGGCACGTGAGTGATGCACACAAGAATCTTCATAAGGTAGGCTCAGTGGTTATTCCTTGGTTAACCGGTTTTTTGCCACGAAGTTACGTAAATCAAAAAGAAATAAAAATCTGATCGAACAATGTCTACCGACCGTCTTGATGCCCTGCTGGGGTTCTTACAAGAAACTCCCGACGATGCCTTCACACTCTACGCCGTGGCCACCGAATACCGCCGGGATCATCCTCGAAAGGCCCTGGAATACTACGAAAAGCTACTCGATGAGCATCCGCACTACGTGCCGACGTACTACCATGCGGCGCAGTTGTACGTGGACTTGAACCAGCCCGAACGGGCCGAGCAGACGTACGAAAAAGGAATTGCCGAAGCGGAACGACAAAATGATGCGCTGGCTTTGCGAGAGTTGAGAAGTGCTTATAATGAATTTTTGTTTGAGTAAGGTTCGGGGTTGTGGGTTATAGGTTCTCTAATCTAGTCGTAGGTTAAGCAAAGCGCCCGGCGCCCGGCGGTCCTACGACCTGATCAGCGTCGCTGTCCGAGTCGTAGGAAATCCTACGCCTAGATGAGTGATAAATAATGAAATTTCTACCCTCCTATTCCCGTGGGCGTTGCGGTTGATTTTTGACTCCCAAACACCTTGCGTAAAATCTGCTCGCTCTGTCCGAAGGGATCGTCGCGAATTTTCTTTTCTTCGCGGGCTACCAGTTTGAATAATCCATTGAGGGCCATTTGGGTGGCGTAGTCTTCCAGCACGGGCAACTCACCCACGTTCACGTTGATTTTGTTGACCAGGGGCGTTTTGTTGAAGCTGCTGATGGCGTTTTTCAACGCATTGTAGTAGTCAGTCGCCTTGGTTTGGTCCAGGGCGTTTTTGATCACCGGTTTGAAGGCATTGGTCAGGTTGGCCGTGGTAGTACGTTCCAGATAGTTGGTCGCCGCCTCGTCGCCCCCTTGCAAAATGCCGAGTCCGTCGGTCACCGTCATCGAGGTGATGGCATCCACGAAGATGGGCGCCGCCTTCTTGGCCGCTTCTTCCGCCCCCCGGTTCATTGCGGTGATGAAGTTATCAACCACCTTATCGCCCACCAGCGGAATCCGGCGGATATTTTTCTCAACGCCTTGCAACTTGTCGGGCAGCGGAATGCGAATGTCGACGATGGGATTGTTCAGGTAACCGTTTTCTTGGGAGGCATTGTCGCCCGCGAATTTCGCTCCCTGCTTGAGGGCGGTCTTCAGTCCGCGCACAATTTCGGCCGAGGAGAGTCCGCCGGTGTTCAGATCGCCCAGCACGCCCTGTAGCACGTCGCAGGAGGAGAAGAGCAAAAAGGGAATGAGAAAGGCAATGTGGGGAAATCGAACGGGGTATTTCATAAGTGTAGAAAAAGGCGGTTGATCACAACGTTATTTGATGGTGTGAGCAAAAAACAGGCCATCGGGGGACAATCGTTCCGTTACGTTGAAGTTAGCCCGGCTGGCCCCAGCAACCCGTCGCCTACGGTTCTTTTCGCTTTCGTTTTTTAGCCAACGGCAAATTTATGGTAATTTGTTTAAGTAATATTTAGGTCGGAATAAGACTTTTTTATATACTTGTATCGTAAAAATAAACTTTACAATATAAAATTTATCTATGATCCGCCTAACTCTACTCACTGCGCTCGGTCTGCTGGGCTACTGCTGCACTAGTCTCGCGCAAACCACCATCACCGGTCAGGTACGCGACCTTGTCGAAGGCACCGAACTGCCCGGAGTCAACATCCTGGTCAAAGGCACCTCCGTGGGCACCATCACCGACATCGAGGGCAATTTCTCCCTCAGTGCCCCCGCCGGGGCCGAAACCCTGGTATTTTCCTCGGTGGGCTACGAAACCCTGGAAGTGCCCGTCGACAACCGCAGCACCATCGACGTCAACCTTTCGCCCGACATTCAGTCGCTGTCGGAGATTGTGGTGGTAGGCTACGGTACGCAGAAGCGGGAAGACGTGACCGGCTCGGTGGTCTCGGCCCCGCTGGAAGCTTTTGAAGAGGCTCCCAACACCAACATCTTACAGTCCCTGGCTGGCTCCACCCCGGGCATCAACATTGGGCAGGTGGCCACCGCCGGAGAAGAACCCAACATTCAGATTCGGGGACAGTCCAGCATCAACGGCAACCAAGACCCGCTCATCGTGCTCGACGGGGTGTACTACCGCGGACGATTGGCCGACCTAAATCCCAAAGACATTGCCTCGGTCGATGTGCTCAAGGACGCCAGCAGCAAGGCCGTTTACGGAGCGCAGGCCGCCAACGGCGTGATCATCATCACCACCAAGAGCGGAAAGTCTGCCCAGAAGCCCGTTATCAGCTACGCCGGTTCCTACACCACCCAATCACCGGCCAACGAA
The DNA here is from genome assembly GCA_965217275.1 of Cyclobacteriaceae bacterium. Lineage (GTDB taxonomy): Bacteria > Bacteroidota > Bacteroidia > Cytophagales > Cyclobacteriaceae > Tunicatimonas. The sequence continues at coordinate 83,702 of OZ244400.1, forward strand.
CTCACTCCGGAAGGGCGCGCGGGCTACCTCAAAGGAGTGCGCGACGTGGATTGGCAAAATGCCTACCTCGCTCCCGACTATACCCAAGAAAACCCCGATTGGTCTATCGATAACGACACCGGTTTGTTTCCTCCGCTGCTGGCGGGTTTTGCTGCCGGGAACGACTACAACTGGGTGGATGAAGTAACCGACCCCGGCTACATCACCGACCACCAACTGAGCGTTCGGGGCAGTGGCCCTAACACCTCGTACTTTCTTTCGGGCGGATACACCGAGCAACAGGGTTGGGTGCTCAACGATAAGTACCGCCGCATCACCGCGCGAATGAACGTAGACACCGAGATCACCGACTGGCTAACCATCGGGGCCAATACGTTTGGTTCTTTCTCTGATTTCTCCGGGGAAAGCCCTAATCTGGGGCAGCTTCCCCAGATGAGTCCGCTGGTCACCCCCTACGACGAAGACGGGGAGTTGGTAGTAAATCCGTTGGGTGACAACCGCCTGAATCCTTTCTTGCAGAGCGCTTCCGATGACCGAGATTTACGCAACAGCTTGTCGGGCATCTTCTACGCCAACGTGCGCATTCCCCAGATAGAAGGTCTCAGCTACCGCGTCAACTTCAGCAACAACTACCGCTGGGATGCGCTCAGTAACTCCAGCCCGTTTGATGCGGGACAGGCAGGAAGAGTCATAAAAATTAATAGATCGACCTACGACGTTTTGCTGGATAACATCGTGACGTACAGCCGCGAACTGGGTAGCAACCACCAGTTAGACCTAACCCTGCTCTATGGTTTCAACCGCATCAGCTTCGACGAGAACCGAGCCGAAGGGACCAACATTGCCAACCTAGCTTTGTCCTACAACAGTACCGAGCAGGCGCTTAACCAGTTTATTTCTTCGGAAGCCTGGGAAGAGCGCTACCTGTACCAGATGGCCCGCATCAACTATGGTTTTCGGGATAAATACTTACTGACAGCTACGCTTCGCCGTGATGGGTTCAGTGGTTTCTCGGAAAACAATAAGTTTGGGCTGTTTCCCTCCGCGGGCATCGGCTGGGTATTGTCCGAAGAAAGCTTTTTGGCGGACGTTAAAGCACTTAGTTTTCTCAAACTAAGGGCCAGCTACGGCATCAACGGAAACCTGACCAGTCGGTATAGTTCGCTAGCCAGGGTGCGGTCTAACAACGAAACGCAGTACGTATTCGGAGATGGCAGCGCTACGGTGAACGGGACGGAGTTAGCCTCCCTGGCTAATCCTGACTTGTCGTGGGAACGAACTGCGGGTGTCAATTTCGGGCTTGATTTTGAGATTCTTAATAGTCGGTTGTCCGGTAGCTTAGACTACTATCAATCAAACACCACGGACCTATTATGGAACTTTGTGCTTCCCCGGATCACCGGATTCGGAAGTATCACCTCCAACGTAGGGGAAATCAGCAATACCGGTTTTGAAGCGCTCCTTAACGCTACTCCGGTACGTACCGACCGATTTAGTTGGGACGTGCAGTTTAACTTTGCTACCAACCGCAACGAGATCGTGAGCTTGATTGGTCTAGACCGGAACAACGACGGGCGGGAGGATGATCTTATCGCCAATGGACTGTTTATTGATCAGCCCATCGGGGCGGTGTACGACTACGTGGTGGACGGTATCTACCAAATTAGCAATGGCGAGGACATTCCCGACGGATGGGACCCGGGACTGTATCGCCTGCGCGACCTGAACGGCGACGGAGAAATCAGACCAGAAGATGATCGGCAAATACTGGGCTACGAAGAACCGGCCTACGAGTTTGGTATTCAGAATACGTTGCGCTACGGCGACTTCGCTTTCAAATTCTTTGTCAGATCCATTCAGGGCGGTAGCAGTGGCTATCTAGGTGAGAATAATCCATGGAACAGCGGCTATGGCACCCCGGGAGTGGCGCAGGCCAGCAACTGGTACAGTGAAATTGACTACTGGAGTCCGACCAACCCCGGGGCCACCTACCGTCGTCCCGGACCGGATGCGCCGATTGAGGGGAATCGCTATTTCGCTCGCAACTTCTTCCGCTTGCAAGACATCTCACTGTCCTACAGCCTCAACAGCGAGCTTATAGAACGCTGGGGCTTACAAGAACTAAAAGTTTACGTGAGTGGCAAAAACCTGGTAACCCTCACTGACTGGGAAGGCTGGGACCCCGAAACCGGACAGGGTTTGGGCTCCACGCAAGAGCGAGAAGATGATGACGATGGGTTGAGAAGCGCGGTGCCCGTGTTGCGCGGCTTTTCGGTTGGTTTAAATATTTCACTATAAACAGCAGACACTATGAAACTCCTACGTCAATATACCCTACTGCTCACTGCCTTCGTCCTGGTCGGCACTGGCTGCAACGAAGAAACTTTCTTAGAAGAAGAACCGCTGGACTTTTTTAGCCCTAGCAACGCCTTTGTCACCTTTGGTGATTATCAAGCCGCGATTATTGGTTTATACGCCCAGGTGCGGGACGTTAAATTTGATGCTGACGACAATTCCAAGTCTCACCTGTACGGTACCGACATTATGTTCGATGCGCGCGAGTCCACCGCCAACAATCGCTTCGGTGACTACGCGGTCACGCTCAACCCGACCAATGGCTTGGTAAGCTGGCACTGGGAGCGGTGGTACAAGGTAGTCACCAGCGCCAATACTATTATTGAGCGCGTAGCGGAGTCTGAACTGACCGATGAGCAAAAAACTGCCATCACCGCCGAAGCGGGCTTCTTCCGGGGATTCGCCTATCGGTATTTGGTTTACCTGTTTGGCGGGGTGCCGCTGGTACTGGACGAGGTCACTTCCCCCAAGGCTGACTTTACCCGCGCCAGCCGTACGGAAATACTTAACCAAATAGTGACGGATCTGTCGTTGGCAGCCAACGAATTGCCTCCGATTGGCGAAGTAGAAGACGGACGGGTGTCGAACTTGGTGGCGCAACATTATCTGGCCGAAACCTACGTGGCCTTAGAACAATGGGATCAGGCCATTGCGGCCACCACCGCGGTCATAGATGATCCGGCCACTGCCCTGATGACCGAGCGATTCGGTTCGCAGTCGGCACTGGAAAACGGCGACGTATACTACGACTTGTTTCGGCGCGGCAACCAAAACCGCAGCGGGGGCAACACCGAAGCCCTATGGGTGGCGCAAATGGAAGTGGACTTGCCGGGCGGTTATTTGTCCTCCACCAGTAACCAGGGAAATGATTTTGAAAGAAACCACGCTCCCGCCAGTTGGACGCTGCAAGACCCCGACGGCAATCCGGCGGTGCTCGGCTGGCGCTCTGACCTTAATGTGGGCGGACGGGGCGTCTCCTTTATGCAGCCCACCAGCTTCTTTGAAAATACGCTGTGGGAAACCGACTTTGATACTGATCTTCGTAACTCCCCCATCAACTACATCCGAGATTTTACCTACGACGATCCCGCTTCGGCCTGGTTCGACTCCAGTGCGGTGAAGTATCCGGGTCCTAACCTGTTGGCTCAGGGCTGGCGCTGGTACCCCTGGCTGAGCAAGGTGACCACGCCCGGTCAGCACCCCGATGCGCTGTACGCGAACCGGGATTTAGGCTTACTCACCGCCGGAGGCGGCTCCACCTACACCGATTCGTACTACCTGCGCCTGCCGGAGACGTATTTGCTACGCGCTGAAGCCTACCTTGGGCAAGGAAACACCGCCTCGGCCGCCGCCAATATCAACACCGTCCGCAGCCGAGTAGATGCCACCCCCGTGGCTCCCGGTCAAGTAACTATTGACTACATCCTGGACGAACGGGCGCGCGAGCTAAGCCTGGAAGAAGACCGGCGAATCACCTTGTCCCGAGTGGGTAAACTGGTGGAGCGCGTTCGCTTGTACAATGACCACAATGGTCCCCAGATTCAGGATTATAACGCGCTGTGGCCCCTTCCCGTCAGTGAGATTGATGCCAACATCAACGCCGATCTTGATCAAAACCCGGGTTATTGAGTCGTTCTAAAAACAGGGCGCTAGGCAACCTACTTCTGGTTCCCTTTCTGCTAGTTCATTTAGCCGCGTATGCTCAGGCTAACCGCGCTGTCTACGAAGTCCGGGACTTTGGGGCGCAGGGCGATGGTCGGACGCTGGACACCAAGGCCATTCAGCAGGCCATCGACAGCTGCCACCGCGCGGGCGGAGGAAAGGTATCCCTGGCCGGGGGCACCTTCGTGTCCGGCACGCTTTACTTGAAAAGCCACGTGACCCTTTATATCGAGACGGGGGCCGTACTGCGGGGGAGCAACAACCTGGAAGACTTTCCCAGCATCCCTTCCCGGTATCCGTCGTACACCGGTACCCGGGAAACCAACAAGGCACTTATCTACGCCGAAGACGCCCGGCACATCAGTATTCTGGGACGCGGAACCATCGATGGCAATGGTGACCAGTGGGCCGACGGGCCCTACGGTTCGCCCTCGTTTAGTAAGCGCCCGCGCATCATTCACCTGCGGGCCTGCCACAACGTGACGGTGCGCGACGTGACGCTGTACAACTCCGCCTCGTGGGTGCAGTCGTATCAGTCGTGCAAAAACTTGGTCATCGACGGCATCACGGTAGACAGCCGGGAGAACCAGGACATTGAGCGAGAAAGATACGCCGACGTTCCCGGACGAAATACCGACGGGCTCGACCTCATCGATTGTGAACGGGTGCGTATTTCCAACTGCTTGATCAACAGCGGCGACGATACGATCTGCCTGAAAAGCTTCTCGCCCGACGAAGCCTGCCGGGATATCACCATCACCAACTGCGTGGTTTCGTCCAATGCTTCCGGAATCAAGATTGGCACCGAGACCAGCGGCCGCTTCGAAGACATCACCGTTCAAAGCTGCGTCGTGTACGATACCCGCAACGATGCGATCGGGGTGATGAGCGTGGACGGGGCAAGGATCGAGCGCATCAGTATCTCTAACATCAGCATGCGGAACATCAAAGGATCGGCTATTTTTATCAGACTGGGCAATCGCAACCGCACTTATCGGGATAGCGCGAGCGTGAACCCGCCCCACCTCAAAGACATTATTATTGACAACGTTCAGGGCACCCAATCGGCAGAAAACGGCGCGGTCATCGCGGGGCTGAAAGATATACCGGTAGAAAATGTGATGCTGAGCAACATCAACCTAACCTTTGCGGGCGGTGGTACCGAAGCGACATCATGGCGCAAAATTCCCGAAAATGAGCAAGCTTATCCGAAAGGAAGTATCTTCGGCGTATTGCCTGCCTACGGGTTTTATGTCCGCCACGCCAAAAACATCACCCTGAGTAACGTGCAACTCAGATTCCTTCAGGAAGACCAGCGACCGGCCCTGATCGCCGACGACGTGGAACAACTGGATATTACCGGACTTGATGCGCAGGCCAGTTTGCAAGCCCCGGAGCTGATCCGCTTGATTGACGTGAGAGCGGCAGTGATTTCCGACAGCCGGGCTCGTTCGCCAGTGTCCGTTTTTCTGTCGGTGTACGGCGACCAATCAGCCAACGTCGTTATGCGCAATAACGACACGAAGAATGCCCAACAACGGGTTTTTCTAGAAAAGAAGTCTATGAAAAACGTTATCCATTGAACTTGCCGTATGCATTGTAAAAAGATCAACCATCACTTCAGCCACCAAGGAACTACTTGGTTAATTGGCAGCCTGTTGGCTATTGCTCCGTTCGGGTTGCTGGCGCAACTTTCGGAGGATACCTACCGGGGTAAAGTTTCGCCCCGCCACGCCAAGGATATACAAGCCTCCAATTGGTCAGTAGGAGCCGAGACGATGGACCGCGACTACACGATCTACAACAACTGGAAAGCGTATCTGGGGCCGCTGGGCGTTAAAAAAGCCCGCTTGCAGGCCGGTTGGGCCAAGACGGAGTACCAAAAGGGCCACTACAACTTTGCGTGGCTAGATTCGATTATTTACGATATGGCCGCTCAGGGGGTGGAACCCTGGATCAACGTGAGCTACGGCAACCCGCTGTACAGCGGAGGAACTCAGTTGGGAGCGGTAATGCCCAAGGATTCGGCCTCGGTGGCGGCCTACGCTGCTTGGGCCAAACTGCTGGCCGCCCGCTATCAAGAAGTGGTGGATGAATACGAAATCTGGAACGAGGGTCTGCACCGCGATAGAAATACGGTAGCAGATTACGCGAACCTCTACATGACCACGGCGGAAGCGATCCGGTCGGTGCAGCCCGAGGCCCGGTTGCTGGCCATGGCCATCGCGGGCATCCATCCAGAACTGGCCGATCGGTTTCTGGCCGAAATGCAGCGGCGGGGCAAACTATCCCTCATCGACCAGATCACCTACCATCCGTACCGTCAGAATCCGGATGAAGTATACCCGGAGGTGCTGCAGCTGAGGGCCGTCGTGAATCGCTACGATCCCCGCATCACCATCCGGCAGGGAGAGAACGGGGCGCCTTCTCAGTACCGCAATAGCAAAGCCCTGAGCAAGTATGCCTGGACGGAAACCTCGCAGAGCAAATGGGCTTTGCGGCGCTTGCTGGGCGACCTGGGACGGGATATCGAGACTTCCTACTTCAGCATCGTTGACCTGAACTACCCGAATGAGATCAACCGCAAGGGTACCTTGGAATCGGATACCACCAAGCAGGTCGTGCGGGCCAAACCCGTCTACTACGCCCTGCAGCACCTGACCGCCATCTTCGACAACACCCTGGTCCGGATTCCGAACTACGCCTATACCACCGAAAGCGACTCATCGCTTTCGCTGTTCGCCTACCGCCACCAGGCCACCGGCCAGCAAGCCATCACTTTATGGCTGGATGGCAATACGCCTTCCGATTCGGAGGAGTACCAGCCATTTACCCTAAGCGTTCCGGCCGGAAGCTTCGATCAAGCAGTCTGGGTAGATTTGCGCACCGGGGAGGTGCGGGAAATTTCTGATGAGAATATTCAGCAACGCGGCACGAACTACACGTTCAGTAATATCCCCATTTACGACTCCCCCGTGCTGATCGCCGATCAATCGCTAATTCCGCTCACCGGTAGCAATAAATGATATGAAGCAAAACTGTCTTGATAGTCTACTAAAATTGAAAGCCCGAACCAAGCCGTCCCTCCGGTGGGGGGCACCGCTGATGCTGGCGTTAGTCATCGGTACGATGGCTGCCTGCCAGGATACCACTCCCCCACTGGTGATCGTCGGTGAAGCTCATCTGGCCAACATTTATCTGCCAAACAGCACGTCCGAACCCATCCGATTGGCGGTGGACAATCTTCGGTCGGACATCAAAAAAATTACCGGCAAACAACTGACGGTGGAAGAGGAGCGCGATAGCTCGGTCTCCTACGTGCTGGTGTTTAACCTGGCTGATGAAACGCAGCGAGGCGAGGCGAAGCAGCTACATCCCGACCTCGACACCCTGGCCGGGCAATGGGAAGCCTACGTAGTGCAAAATATATTAGTTAATGGAACGCCCCATTTGATGATCGCGGGAAGCGACGAGCGCGCCACCATGTTTGCTATTTATCATTTCATCGAAGAATACCTGGGCGTCAATCCCATGTACTACTGGAGTGATCTGAAGCCAGCGAAAAAGGACCAACTTGCCTGGGACGAAGTACGCATCGCGCAGAACGCGCCTACCTTCCGCTTCCGTGGTGGTTTTATTAACGACGAAGACCTGCTCACCGAGTGGAGAAATGGGGGCGGGGAGCGCGACATTGACTACCGATTCTATAGTCAGGTCGTACATCCCGACGTCATCCAGCGCGTGCTTGAAACGATGCTGCGCTTGCGCCTGAACTTAGTGATTCCGGCTAGCTTCGTCGACATCCGTAATCCGCCGGAGGAGCGCTTGGTGGCCGAAGCGGCGAAGCGTGGCTTGTTCGTCTCCATGCACCATATCGAGCCGATGGGCGTCAGTGCGTTTGCTTACCAGAACTACTGGAAAGAACGAGACCAAGAACCCTTATTTTCCTTCTACAGCGAACGCGATAAAATCATTGAAGTCTGGCAGGAGTACGCCCGCCGCTGGGCGAAGTACCCCAACGTGATCTGGCAGGTGGGCCTGCGCGGCATTGCCGACCGTCCCATGTGGATGGCCGACCCCGGCGTGCCCCAGTCCGACGCCGAGCGCGGGGCCATCATCTCCGAAGCTATCCGGGTACAAAGCCAGATCGTTGACACGGTGGTACAAAACCCGATTCTGTCCACCACCCTGTGGGCCGAAGGGGCCAGCCTCAACCAGGAAGGGTATCTGACGTTTCCGGATAGTATCATCATCGTGTTTGCCGACAACAGTCCCGGCTGGAAGTGGCAACCCGATTTTTACCAGACCGAGCGAAATCCGGCCAACGCGTACGGAGTGTACTACCACCACCAACTCTGGGGTTCGGGTCCGCACTTGGTGCAGGGAGTGCCCCCGGCAAAGTCCTACGCTATGTTTCAGGAAGCCCTAGACCACGACGCTTCGGAATACGCCATCATGAATATCTCTAACCTGCGGGAGTTTGTGCTCGGCGTAGAAGCCTCGGCCGAGATGCTGTATAATTTTGATTCGTTTCAGCCAGAAGAATTCACGCAACGCTGGTTTGCCCAACGCTTCGGCGAGGCTAGCGAAACCGTGCAAGCGGCCTACCAAGCGTTCTTCGACAGCTACCGGATACATCCCCAAACCAAAACGCCATTGCTGCTGGACGGGCAAACCCGCTCCTACGGGCTGAGCTTACTCGATCGCCTATCAATGCAATGGACCGAACCCGAGCGCTACCGCCGGATGCTGGAAAAAGAATCCGAAAAATCCGTTGAGCAGCGGTGGGCCGCCACCAGTCTGTCCGACATGCACCCCGCCAACAGCATGCCCCCCGACACCCTGCTGCCCATCCTCTTACAGCAAATAGAAAAATTAGAAGCGGCGGGCAACCGGATCGCTGAGGCAGAACAGCAGCTTAAAAAAGGCGCTGCAAAAAACTCAAGTACAGACGCGCCGCGGCGCGTCTCAACCAACGATACCTTACAATTTTTCCGAGCTAACCTAACGGCCCAGCACCAGATGCTGCTCGGGCTCAACCGCTGGCTGGAGGCCCTGATTCTGGCGCAATTCGCCGCCGACGAAGGAAACCCCCAAGCCAGCGCCACGCATCTGCAACGCGCCCTACAATATTTACAGCAAGTACAAGCCGCCCAAGCCATCGCCTCAGCAGGAGAAAAGTGGCAACACTGGTACCGCGGCGACCGCAAAATGAACATCACCGAAATGATCGCCCGTACAGACGCGATTTATCGCGTCTTCAACGGGCGATTAAAGCCTCACGCACCTGCTTCGCTGCCGCCTTGAGCTCCCGAATAATCTCCTCGCGGTGCGCGTCGGTATACCGGATTTCGGGCAAGAACACCCCCAGGGCGGCTACCACCGTGCCGCGCTGTTGCACCGGAACCGCCAAACCAACAATTTGCCGGTTGGTGATGTCGATAGCCAGGCCCGCGGCGCGAATCTCTGCCAGTGCCACAAGCAGTTGGTCTTCGGTGATGATGCTGGGCCACTCGTCGGGTTGAGGCAAACCATGGGTGCGGGCAAAGCGCGCCTGTTCCATCTCCGACTGGTAGGCCAGCAGCAAGCGACCGGTGGCCGAGTCGTAGACGGTGCGGTTCACGTTGCCGCGGGCCTGGATGTCACGGTCGCACTCCACGGCGTGAAGAGTGATACGTCGATTGTCGACGATGATGGTCAGCAGCGAAGTTTCGTTGACGGCCCGCGTGAGTTGTTGCATCGGAGCGTCAGCGGCCGCAATTAGGTCGCGCTTATAAGCGGGATTACGCGTGAGGTGGTACGACATGGCCCCGAGCCGGTAGCCTTTTTTATGGCCTACCTGCTCTACGTAACCGCGGGTGACCAGCGTCTTGAGGATGTTGGCGCAGGTGCCGTGGTTGAGCTGGTGCTGGTCGGCAATTTCGGTAAGCGAATAGTCCCGGTTGGGGTGTTGGGCGATAAACTCCAGCAGATTGAGCGCCCGGTGAATGACTTGAATCATGGAACAAAGATACGGAACTAATTTTATAATGTTGAAGCATGAGTAACATCCAGACCCTAGACTACGCCGCGATTGCCATCTACATGACCTTTATGGCGGGCATCGGCATCTTTTTCGGGTGGTACGTCAAGGACATCGGACAGTACTTCAAGGGCGGTGGTGCCATTCCCTGGTTTGCCGGGGGGATCAGCAACTTTATGTCGATGTTCAGCACCTTCGTGTTTGTGGCCCACGCGGGCATCGCCTACGAATACGGTCTGGTGGCCTTGCTCATCATCTGGTCGTCGGTGCCCCCCATGTTGATTGCCGTAGCGTACTTCGCTAAGCGCTGGCGACGGGCGGGCATCTCCTCTCCGGTAGAATTCATGGAGGTGCGCTTCAACGCCAACGTGCGACAAATCTTCTCCTGGGGCGGCGTGCTGTTTCGCCTGCTGGAAAACATGGTGCGGCTCTACGCCATCGGCCTGTTCATCGCGGCCGCCACGCCACTCAGTCTGGATGTGTCGATCATCGCCGCGGGAGTGATCGTCGTCATCTACACCGTTACCGGCGGACTCTGGGCCGTCATTGTTACCGATGCCGTGCAGTTTATTGTGCTGATCTGCTCAACCTTGATTCTCATTCCCCTGACCTTTGAGGCGGCGGGCGGACTGGGCAACATGATCGATACGGTGCCGGACCACTTCACGTTGTTCAACGGCTCCAAGGGCGCGCCGCTGTACCTGCTGGCCTATTACGTGATGATTGCCATCAAATTCAACGGCAACTGGGCCTTTATCCAGCGCTTCTACAGCGTGAAGAATGAGGCCGCCGGACGCAAGATGGGCTGGGCCAGTGCGGTGTTCTTTCTGATCTTTCCGTTGCTGTTTTTGCTTCCGCCGATTGCCGCTCGGGTGATCTTGCCCGCCCTGGAAAACCCGGAAATGGCCTACGTGGGCGTGGCCCTGGAGGTGCTGCCCACCGGCATCATGGGCATTCTGCTGGCCGCCATGTTTGCGGCCACCATGTCGTCGCTCGACTCAGAGTATAACGTGGTGGCCAACGTGATCACCAACGACATTTACCAGCGCAAGATCAATCCTCGGGCGTCGGACAAAGAGTTAATGCGGGTGGCCAGGATCACTACGCTCATTGTGGGCAGTTTGGTGATTGGCGGAGCGTTTTTTATCGGCGTGTTTGGCGGAGCCTTTGAGGCCAATAAGCTGCTAACCGGGCTCTTCGCCATTCCACTGGTGATTCCGGTGGTGATGGGGATACTATTTAAGCGCCCCAAAGCCTGGGGAGCGGTGGCGAGCTTAATCATCGGCGTAGCTACCGGACTGGTGCTCAACTACTTGCCCGCCTTCTCCTGGGAGGTTTCTACTCTGCTCGCCATTGCCGTCTGCTTGGGGGTCTTTTTCGTGTCGGGTTACCTGGGGCAGCGAGCCCCGGAGCAGCAGCGCACCATCGACCGGTTTTTTACACGACTGCGTACGCCGGTTCCAAGAGAAGAACAGCCGATCATCGAGCCGACATTTTACCGGTCTATTCAGTTGCTGTTTGCCATTGCCCTGGCCAGCACCGGACTGTTGTTCGTAGGGATGAGCTTACCCTCGGTTAATCTATTGAGCGGGCAACTCACCTTGACCGTAGGCTTTATTTGCTGCGTTCTGGGGCTGACGTTCTACTGGGTTTCTCGACGTAAAAAACCAATGAGCGTCCGTCCGTCTCCCAGAAAAGAAACAATCTATAACAATACAGTTTGACTTAAGTAGATACTAACCATCACGCATAAATTAGCGCCGGACCTCCAAGGCCGGTGCTCCATACTCACTAGCGCCGGGCCTCCGGTCCGGTGATCACCGTAAGCAGGGACTCCGTCCCGATTTTAGAACCATGAACGAACTTACTTTTTTAATACAATGAGTCATTCCCCCTTCATCCATTCCGAATTCCTCCTGCAAAACGACACCGCCATTGATCTTTTCCAAGCGGTGGCCGACCTGCCGATCATCGACTACCACAACCACCTCAACCCCGTCGATTTAGCCAACAATCGACGCTACGAAAACCTGACCCAGCTGTGGCTCAGTCTGGACCCCTACAAGCACCGCTTGATGCGCATCAACGGGGTGCCGGAGGAGCAGATCACCGGCGCTGCTTCTGACCGCGAAAAGTTTCAACGGTGGGCTGAAACCCTGCCCCGCGCCCTGGGCAACCCGCTGTTCCACTGGAGCGCGCTGGAGATGAAGCGCGTTTTTGGCATCGACGAACTGCTCAACCCGGATAACGCTCCGGAAATCTGGGAAGCGTGCAACGAACAGTTGCAGCAAGATGACTATCGAGTGGTTCCGCTGATCCAACGCTGGCGCGTGCAAACAATGTGCACCTCGGATGACCTGCTCGACGACCTGCAACCCCACCGACAGGTGAGCCTTGCGCAGGACCTAAAGGTATTTCCCTCGTTGCGCGGCGACACCATCTTGTCTGTCGGAAAAAACAACGACCGGACTTGGCTGCATAAACTGACCGAACAATCCGAACACAAAATCAACGGTCTGGCCGAGTATCAGTCGGCCGTGCTTCGGCGGATACAGTATTTTGCCGACGCCGGTTGCCGACTGGCCGATCACGCCCTCGACCCGGATTTCCATTTCAGATTGCCCACCGGAGCGGAGGCAGCAACCTACTTTGAGCGTCTGCTGGACGGCGAAACGTTAAGCCCGGAAGAGCACACCAAGCTTACCTCCTATCTACTAAAGTTTCTGGGAAAAGCCTACGCCGACCAGGGCTGGACGCTGCAACTGCACATCGGGGCGCAGCGCAGCACGAGCCGCCGACTGAAGCAACTGGCCGGAGGGGCGGGTGGCTACGCGGGCATCGGCAGCACCTGCGACATTGCCAGCCTGTGTCGCTTGCTGGACAGCCTGGAACGGTCGGGCCACCTGCCCAAAATTATTTTATATTCGCTCAACCCATCCGACTACGAAGCAATGGCTTCGCTCACCGGCTCCTTTTCCGAAGACGGCGTGCCCGGCAAAATCCAACTCGGCCCGGCCTGGTGGTACAACGACCACTACCAGGGCATCGAGCGGCACCTCAACGTGCTAGCCAGCTACGGCATGCTCAGCCGCTTCATCGGCATGACCACCGATTCGCGCAGTCCGCTGTCGTTCTCGCGGCACGAGTACTTTCGGCGCGTGCTGTGCAACACGGTGGGCACCTGGGCCGAAGCAGGACAGTTGCCCAACGCTATGAACCTGCTACGCCCGCTGGTGCAGGACATCGCTTATCAGAATGCCGAGCAGTGGATGCAAAGCAATACTACCATTCATCACGCACCAAATAGCTAAGAAATATGAAAACGGATAACAAAGTGGCCGTTGTCACCGGAGCCGGAGGAACCCTCTGCTCGGCGATGGCCAAAGATTTAGCCCAACAAGGCTACCGCGTCGCCCTGCTGGGCCGAACGATGGAAAAACTACAGGTCGTCGAGAAAGAAATTCGTGACGCCGACGGCGTGGCCCTGTCGGTGAGCGCCGACGTAGCCGATGAAGCCGCCGTGCTCCGGGCGCACGATATTGTTGAAAAGGAGCTGGGCGTGTGCTCGGTGCTTATCAACGGGGCCGGGGGCAACCAGAGTGACGCGCTGACCAATATCCCGGAGTACGACGAGCGCGAGTTGCTCGACGACGGGGCGGTGAAAGGCTTCTTCAACCTGAGCATGGATACGTTTCAAAGCGTGATCGATATCAACACTATGGGCACGGTGATTCCCTGCTTCGTGTTTGGTCGGGGCATGGCCAAGCAAAAGCAGGGCAACATCATCAACTTCGCTTCCATGACCAGCTACCGCCCCATCACCAAGGTAGCGGCCTACGCGATGGCCAAGAACGGCGTCGTGGGCTTCACCCAGTGGTTGGCGGCCTACCTGGCTCCGGCCAACGTGCGGGTGAACGCCATTGCCCCGGGCTTTTTCCTCAATGATCGCAGCCGTAAGATTATGTTCAACGACGACGGCTCGCAGACCGAACGGGCGCAGAACATCCTGCGGCAAACGCCCCTGAACCGCTTCGGCGAAGCTCCCGAACTGCTGGGCTGCATGAACTGGCTGATCGACGAACGCAACGCGGGCTTTGTGACGGGCATCACCGTGCCGATTGATGGCGGGTTTTTGTCCAGTCCGGGAGTTTGATAACAACCTAATTGAAACGTAAAATCATTTTATCATTCAACATTTCTTGCCACCGGGGCCCGGTTCGGTGTTCAATATTCTAAATATCGAACACCGAACAAGGAATGATGAATATCGAAGTTAAAAAAACATATGTTAACCAACATGAAGCGTACCGTCTCTTTACTCAAATCTGTGGCTTGTGTCCTCGCCCTAAGCAGTGCCACCTACGCCCAGGATACCACCGGCATCAACCTGCCGCTCCTCGGCCAAGTACAGCCGCGTAGTGCCAACGAAATTGTCGCCAACAACTGGTCGATCGGGGCCGAAACGATGGATCGCGACCTGGTGGATTTTGAGAGTTGGAAAGATCACCTTGGTCCGTTGGGTGCCAAGCAGATACGCTTGCAAACGGGCTGGGCCAAGTGTGAGCCCGAAAAAGGGGTGTATCGCTTTGCGTGGCTCGACAGTGTAGTTAACCACGTGCGGGCGGTGGGCGTTGAGCCGTGGCTGCAAACCTCCTACGGCAACCCGATCTACGAAGGCGGCGGCGGCATTCACCTCAGCGCGGGTTTTCCTACTTCAGAAGTGGCCCTGGCCGCCTGGGATGATTGGGTGCAGGCAATGGCCGAGCGCTACCAAGACAAGGTGAAAATTTGGGAAGTGTGGAATGAGCCTGATAACGGAGACAAAAACTCGGCGGAAGACTACGCGCGCTTCTACGTGCGCACCGCAGAGATCATTCGCAAAGTTATTCCCGACGCTACCCTGTATGCACTTTCTATGGCTAGCACGGGACAAAAGGGACAAGACTACCTGGATACCTTTCTGCGGGTGCTACATCAGCAGAACAAGCTTTCGCTAGTTAACAATATAACCGTCCACGGCTACACCTACAACCCTTCGGATGTGTACCCCCGCTACGAAGCGTTTCAGCAAATCATAGCCAACTACTCCGACCGCATCATCCTGCGACAGGGCGAACTAGGCTGCCCGTCGGAAGAACAGAGCATTTACGCGCTGCGCAACTATCCCTGGACGGAGCTATCGCAGGCCAAGTGGGCGCTGCGCAAGATGATGGGGGATCTGGGTCGCGACATTCCTTCCAGTTACTTTCTAATTATCGACATTGTGTACACCCACAACCATGAGGAAATGATGGAAAAGCCCCAACGCAATACCAAGGGCCTAATCAAATCAAATTTGGACCGAAATTTTGTGGCGCTCAAACAATCATACGGCGCGTATCAACACGCAACCGCTATCTTTGACCACCGCCTGAAACGCATTCCCAACTACGCCTACACGGTAGATTCCGATTCATCCTTATCCATTTTTGCCTACCAATCTAAGTTCGACCAGCAGGTAGTTGTTTTCTGGAAGGATAGCCAAACCCCGACCAATTCTAACGCCAAAACCGCCATGACCTTTGCGTTTCCGGCCGGTAATTTTGCCACTCCGGTGCTGGTCGACCTGCGCACCGGTAAGGTATACGAACTGCCCAAGTCATCCTGGAAGAAGGACGGAACCCACTATACCTTTGAGAACATCCCGGTCTACGATTCGCCGGTACTCATTGCTGATCAAAGTCTTATTCAACTAACAGAAAACAAGAACTAATTATGAGTACGCAACAATATAAGAAAGAAGTCAGTATGATGAAGCTGAACAAGCTCATCGAAATGCGAGAAGGAGTTTCTACCGCCAAGTTTCCGATACCAGACAAAGAATTATTAACCCGCTACGAACAGCTCTACACCGGGGCTATCAACGACGTGCTACGCGAATTTTGCTTAATGAACCAGGCCTTGCCCAACCACATCGTTCCCCTGCGAGAGTATCGAACGGTGGCCGGATTTGCCTTCACCGTGAAGAGCGCGCCCAACACCAAGGTGAGCGGCGAGATGGAGTTCCGTACCCAGATGCTGGACGCCATGCACGAAGATGCTTTTGTGGTGTGGGACAGCAGTAACGATGAGAAATCTACTTCCTGGGGCGGGGTGATGACGGCCACCGCCAAGGGCAAAAAGATCAAAGCCGCTTGCCTGGACGGCGGCATCCGCGACACCCACCAGATTCTGGAGGCGGATTTTCCCGTGTTCTACAAGTACCGTTCGTCTAACGGAAGCTTAGGGAGGTGTCTAATTACCCATTACCAGATTGCCCTGGACATCGGCAACGTGATCATCAAGCCGGGCGACGTGGTGCTGGGCGACATAGATGGCGTGCTCACCGTGCCCCGCGACGTGGCCTACGAGGTGTTGGTTCGGGCGGAAGAGATCAAGGAGAATGAAAAGAAAATCTTCGGCTGGGTCAAAGAAGGCCAAACCATCCAAGAAATCGCCGACAAAGGCGGCTACTTCTAGCTCGGTTCCCCATTTTCCCTTTTCCCCTTTCAAATTTCTCATCTCACATTTCGCATTTCCCATTTCCCAATGAAAATCACGATGCTCTTGCCACCCGCCTACGATGAGCGGAAGTGGACGTTGGCCCGGCAGATCGGAGTAGCATACGCCATCACCAAAGCGATGCCCTCATTGTCGGATAAGCCCGCGCCTTATGATCTGACGGCCTTGCGGTCTATTCAGCAAGAATTTGCCGAAGCGGGCTTCACTTTGTACGGGCTGGAAGGCGACCAGTTCGATATGCAGCCGATCAAGCTGGGTTTAGCCAACCGCGATGAGCAGATTGAGCGTTATCAGCAGATGCTGCGTAATATGGGGCAGTTGAATATTCGTCTGTTGTGCTACAACTTCATGGCCAGCATTGGCTGGTTTCGAACCAGAACTGACGTTCAGGAGCGCGGGGGAGCGCTAGTCAGCGAGTTTAACGCCGACGATGCGCAAGAATGGGTACCGGAAAACCAACGGATTAACGAAGCGCAGTTGTGGGATAACCTCTTTTACTTTCTGGATGCGGTGCTACCGGTTGCCGAAGAAGCCGGAGTGCGCATGTCCCTGCATCCCGACGACCCGCCGATCAGCCCATTGAAGGGCGTAGGAAGAATCCTGACCAGTGCCGACAGCTTTGAGCGCATCTGGCAACGCTTTCCGATCAGCAGCAATTCCATCACTTTCTGCCAAGCAACGTTCAGCTTGATGGAAGAAAATCTGTTTGATTTATCCGAAAAGTGGCTTCGACAAGGTCGCATTGATTACCTGCACCTGCGCGACGTGACGGGCAACAAGCACCACTTCCGCGAAACCTTCCACGACAACGGCCCCGCGCCGATGGCTCATCTGCTTCAGCACTACGCTACGCACGGCTTCGACGGTCCGCTGCGCCCCGACCACGCCCCGGTGATGTACGGCGAAGCCCAGGGTACGTTTGACAGTGGACTGTCGGCGGGTTACGAAGTGACCGGGAAGATTTTTGCGATTGGCTACATCAAGGGTATTTGCTCAGCGGCCAACATCTTCGTCGCGTAAAGATCGGTTTCGTCCGGAAGGGCACCTTCCCCCCGATGATCGCAAGGACCGACTGGTTGTTTTGAAAATAGAACTATTTACACAACCCGACGAATCGCGTGCTGCCCCAGCAACCAAAGATCAACCAAACTTATCCAGGGCTAGAGCAAGCGATAGTTGGGGTGCAGCAGTGCTCGCCCCGCCTACGTCAGGGGCAGTTCTGAAAATGATAAAGACCAACGTTGTCCGGACGTTGGTCTTTTTTGTTGGGCCAAATCAGCAGGTCAGCAAAAGTTAAAAACCAGCTTTCGACAAAAATCTCTCCGGTGATTTTCGGTAAATGTTTGAATTTTACCAGTACCTTGCTGATTCTCTTACGACAACTTAGCCTATGTCTTTTCTAAAATCCCCCTCTTTTCCGATGCTGCGCGCCGGACTGTTTGTGCCCCTGCTCAGCCTCCTGACGGTGTCCGTCTCCTTCGCCCAGTCGCCAGTATCCCTGGACGATTTATCCGCCTTCCAGAAGCCGTCTAAGAACTGGCAGGTTGTGGGCTCCGTCACCGCCGATCTGGAACAAAAAAACCAACTCACCACCCAGCCCGGCACTGGAGTGCTGGTGAACCTGATAGACCGCACCAAAAAGCCGCAGGATTTATACACCACCCTGGAGCACGGCGACGTGGACCTGGAGCTAGACTACCTCATCGCCAAAGGCTCTAACTCGGGCATCTACCTGCAGGGACGCTACGAAGTGCAACTGCTCGACAGCTGGGGCGACACGCGCGTCACCTCCGGAGGCAACGCCGGGGTGTACGAGCGCTGGGACGAGTCGCAACCTCAGGGACAGAAGGGCTACCAGGGCTACGCCCCCCGCCAGAACGTGAGCCGGGCCCCCGGCCTGTGGCAGCACCTCAAAATCTCCTTCCAGGCCCCGCGTTTCGGAGCCGACGGAAAGAAAACCGAGAACGCCAAAATCCTGCGGGTGGAGCTCAACGGGGTAGTGGTGCACGAAAACGTGACCATGCTCGGCCCCACGCGCGGGCCCCTGAGCGAGGATGAGCAAGCGACCGGTCCGCTGCGCTTCCAGGGCGACCACGGGTCAGTGGCTTTTCGAAACATCAAAATTACCCAGTACGACAAACCTCGGCCCGAGCTCACCGACCTCACCTACCAGATCTACGGCGGCAAGTACGAGCTAGAACCCGCCTACGACAGCCTTCCCCCCGAAGCCGAGGGCAACTCCGTCATCCTCACCTCCGACCTGCGTCCCAAGAGTCCGCAGTACCTCATCCGCTACCAGGGCACCCTGCGCGTGCAGGAGCCGGGCGACTACACCTTTGATCTGAACGTTCCGGGCGGCGGGGGCCTGCTGCGCATCAACGAGCAGGAAGTGGTGGCCCTGAACGCCGACGAGAAAACCGGTGAGGTTACCCTGCTCGCCGGAGAATTGCCCTTCGAACTGGCCTACGCCAAACACGTCGACTGGGTACAACCCGCCCTGGGGCTGCGCGTGGCCGGGCCGGGCATCCGCGAGTACCTGCTCACCGACGAGCTGGCCAGCCGACAGGAACCCGTCGACCCTATTCTGGTCGATCCACAGGAAAAGCCTATTCTGCGCAGCTTTATGGACCTGCCCGACGGCCCGCGCGTGACCCACGCTGTGTCGGTGGGGAGTCCGCAGCAGCTGCACTACACCTACGACCTGGACCACGGAGCCCTGGTGCAGGTGTGGCGCGGCGACTTCCTGGACGCCACGCCCATGTGGCACAACCGGGGCGACGGCTCCTCGCGCCCGCGCGGATCGGTGCAGCATTTGCTACGCAAGCCGACCTTGGTGATTGCCCCCCTGCCCTCGGCGGAGGCCGCCTGGCCCGAAGATACAGCGCAGAGTAGCTTTCGCCCCCGCGGCTACACCCTTGCTCAACCCGGAATGCCGGTGTTCCGCTACGAGGCCTTCGGCACCGCCGTGTCCGATACGCTACGGGTGCTGGAGCAGGGCCACGGTTTCCAGCGGTCGCTGAGCCTGCAAAATCCGGCTGATTCGCTCTACGTGCGCTTGGCGGTAGGAGACATCACCGAGCAACAGGCCGGGCTTTACACCATCGACGATCAATCTTACTACCTGCGCATCGACGATGCCGACGGGGCCACGCCCCAAATCAGAACCATGGGCGACACCCAAGAACTGCTCGTGCCCGTACGCGAAAAACTAACGTATTCATTGCTGTTTTAACCAACGCTCGGGCGCATTGGCAGCGCATCCGTCTAAACTTAAACTGATTTTAACGTCACCTCGGGCGCGTTTATAACGCGTTCGCCTGAAACTTAAATTGACTCCACTAATCACCGAACGCTCATGAAACGTATTTCTCTAAAATCGGGCGCGTTGGCAATGCGTTCGTCTGACATTTTCCTACTCTTCGCTTCTTTGGTCTGTTTTGCCCTGACCATCGGAAATTACCAAACTGCCACCGCCCAAGAATCTCCCAAGGAAGAAGACTTTTCCAAGATCATCAAAATCAGCGCCCCCGAAGACGCGCTGCTGGAGGTGGGCGGTCTGGCGGTGCTGCCCGACGGCAACCTGGGCGTCGCTACGCGGCGCGGCGACGTATTTATTGTGGAGAACCCCACCAGCGCCCGCCCCTACTTCCGCCGCTTCGCCTCCGGACTGCACGAGGTGCTCGGACTCACCTACCAGGACGGCGCCTTCTACTGTGCGCAGCGCGGCGAACTGACCAAGCTGGTGGATACCGACATGGACGGACAAGCCGACGTGTTCGAAACGGTGTACTCCTGGCCCTTGTCCGGACACTACCACGAGTACAGCTTCGGCCCCAAGGTGGCTCCCGACGGCTCGTTCTTCGTGTCGGGCAACGTAGCCTTCGGCAACGAGGAGTGGTGGCGCGGCGAAAGCCGGGTGCCGTGGCGCGGCTGGATCATGCGCATCACCCCCGACGGCCATATGGAACCCTGGGCCACCGGCATGCGCTCTCCGGCCGGACTCGGCATGATCGACGGCGAACTGTTCTACACCGAAAACCAGGGCGACTGGATGGGCTCGGGCGGCATTTGGCACGTGGAGAAGGGCATCTTCTCCGGGCACCCCGCCGGCTTGCGCTGGACTGATCTTCCCAAAGCGCCGCTGAACCTGCGCACCGAGCAGCTCTACGCAGAAGTGGACCAGCGGCAGGTCAAGAACGAAGCAGACCGGTATGTGAAGCCCGAAAACCGCGTCGACGAAGATTTCAAGACGATGTTTGAAGTGAAGGATAAGTTACCAGCCCTGCGCACCCCGGCGGTATGGCTGCCCCATGGCATTCTGGGCATCTCTAACTCCGAACTCGTCAAAATTCCCGAAGGTGTTTTTGGTCCGTTCGCCGGTCAGTTGCTGGTGGGCGACCAGGGGCAGAGCAAGATTATGCGCGTGGTGATGGAAAAGGTGAAGGGCGCGTACCAGGGCGTGGCCTTCGACTTTCGGCAGGGGTTTCGGTCGGGCGTGCTGCGCCTGGCCTGGGCCCCGGACGGGTCGCTCTTCGTGGGCGAAACCAACCGGGGCTGGGGGTCGGCCGGAGAAGCCAACGAGGGCCTGCAGCGCCTGGTGTGGAGCGGCCGCGTGCCCTTCGAGATGCGCACCGTGCGCGCCATGCCCGATGGTTTTGAAGTAGAATTCACCCAGCCGGTTGATCAAAAGTCCGCCGAAGATCTGTCCTCGTATGAAGTGGAAAGCTTTATCTACAAGTACCAACCCGTCTACGGCAGTCCGCCCGTGAACAGCCAACGCGGCAACGTGGTCGGAGTGCAGTTGTCGGACGATGGGATGAGTGTTCGCATCGTACTCGATAGCCTGCGTCAGAATTACATTCATCGCCTCACCCTGCGGGGACTCCGCTCGAAGGATAATTTCTACTCGCTGGTGCACCCCACGGCGTACTATACGCTCAACAATGTCCCTGATGGACAGAAACTGGCCCGTAGCGAATTCACCGCGCGTGCTTCGGAGCGTCAACCCACCGCGAAAAAGCAGCCGACTTTGGCCACCAAGCAACCCGTCACTACCACCCCTGATGATCCGGGGTCAAAGGCTAGTGCAAGCACCAACGCCGTGGCTGTTTTGAGCGAAGGCGAAATCAACGAACTGCTGAGTAAACACACCTGCACGGCCTGCCACAACGCCAAAACCAAACAGGTGGGCCCGGCCTACGCCGACGTGGCCAAGCGGCAGTATTCTGACGAAAAGATTGTGGAGCTCATCTATAATCCGCAGCCCCAGAACTGGCCCGACTACACGCCCATGCCGCCCATGGCGCAGGTGCCGAAGGAAGACGCGCAGAAAATCGCCACGTGGATCAATTCGCTGGATGAGTAGCTCGAGTTTACGATAACCCCAGAAAACAACTGCTATTGCCCGGTGGATCGATGCCCACAAACTCATTCATTCGTCTTATCACTTAATACCGCCAAGTCATGAGAGAAACTCCCCCACCCCGCCCGGCGGAAGCCAATGCGCACCGCGACATTCCCGGAAATCCATCTACGGCCAGCAGCAGTAAGATCAAGCTCAACGACCGCTCCAACGGTGACCCCCTGCGGGTGCTGAGCGAGCATGACTGGCAGTTCTGGATGGAGAATGGGTACATCGTGGTCACAAATGCCGTTCCCCGGCAGCAGGTGACCCAACTAGCTGACTTCCTGTGGGAGTTCGAGGACAAAGACCCGCACAATCCCGACACTTGGTATACGCCGCCCCGCGCCGAGATGAAAATGAAGGAACTAGCCAACACCGGCATGGTGGAGGTGTATAATCATCCGTATTTGTGGAATAACCGCCAGCATCCAACCGTGCACGCCGCTTTTGCCGACGTGTGGGGCACCGAGAAGCTGTGGGTCACCATCGACCGGGCCAATCTGAATCTTCCAATGCGGCCCGGTTTTGAGTACCAAGGGTTCATTCACTGGGACTATGACCCCGAAACCAAACCGCAGAACGTGCAGGGCGTGTTGGCCTTGGCCGACCAGCAAGATGAGACGATGGGAGGCTTTCAGTGCGTGCCCGAACTGTATCGTACCTACCACACTTGGAAACGCACGCAGCCCTCCGACCGGGATCATTTTAAGCCTGATGTCACGGGCTTTGACGTAGTGAAGGTGCTCCTGAAAGCGGGCGACTTGCTTATCTTCAACAGCACCCTGCCCCACGGTATCCGGCCCAACCACAGCGACCGGGTACGGTTGGCGCAGTACGTTTCCATGATGCCCGCCGAAGAGGACAACGAGGCGCTGCGGCAGTGGCGGATTTCCTCCTGGAAAGAAAGAAGAGCTCCCGAGGGCTTTGCCTTTCCGGGCGACCCCCGGGGGTGGGAGCAGACCAAATACCCCACCGCTGAACTGACCCCGCTCGGCAGGAAGCTACTGGGATTGGATCGCTGGTAAGGTCAGCAGGGGAGTAAAAAAGGGAGCTCCCTCAAATCAAGAGAAAGTTCCCTGTTACCATATAAACTACTACCTAATAAGGTATGAACAATAGTACGAAGGTTATCCTGAATGAGCAAGTTTTCTTGTAAATTTGACAATAATATCCCGTTTTCTACCCTTCGCTAGGTTAACCAGCGCGAAAACCACGCAAAAGCATCCGCCTGCATTTCGGCATCAAACTTATGAAGGCCGGGATAGAAATTACCCGCGTATCGTTCGGCCGCATTCGCTTTGGCAAACACCTCCTGTAGTATTGCGTCGGCGCGTTGCATCTCGGGCAGGGTGAACAGCTGATCTTCACGGTTGTTGAGCACCAGGGTTGGAAGGGGAACGCGCAGACCTAAAATTTCGGGAAAGTCAAGGTAGGTGGGCAAGCGGGGAACGTAGGTCATCCAGGTGTGCGTGTAAGCGCGGTTGAGTAAGAAGTCGTTCCAGGTGGTCATAAATCCTACGCACACCGCGCAAGCAATGCGGGGATCAAGTCCGCCCAGATACGCCGTTCTGAGTCCTCCGCCCGATAACCCGCAACAGCCTACTCGGGTGGCATCCGCCTCCTTTTGCGCACACAACACATCCAAGGCACGTTGGTCTTCGGCCAAGAACACTCCGGGCCAGGTGGTGCCCGCGCAGAACAATGACTTGGAAAGCACGTGCTCGTGCAACCCGGCCCAGCGGTTATAGTCTTTGATATACGCTTCCTGTTCCGAATCTTCGTCGGTTTTGTTTTGCAGGCTCAGTCCCGCCCGATTGATCTCCGACAGGTCTTCGTACTTCACCCGGCGGCTGGCGAAGGCGAAGGCATCGGGCACCAACACCACAAACCCTTGCTTAGCGAGTTCGTTGGCCCAGGCCCGCCCGCTGTAATACTTTTCCTGGTGCGCCACCATGAGCGGATGCTGCTCGCCGGTGCGCGTGATCTTGCGTCGCCCGAAGTACTTATCACCCCCGTGGTCGTGCAAGCCCAGCACCGCCGGAAGGGGGCCGCTCGCCCCGGCGGGTTTCAGCAGGATAGCTTGGGTGGGCCGCCCGTAGGGCAACTGCCAACTGAGTTCCTGCACGGTTAGCCCGTCGTAGGCATACTCTCGGTGCCGGGTGACCGATGGAGTCTGACCGACATCCGGCTGCGCCAGACATTCCAGGGCGATTGCCCGGGCGGAGGGGCGCCAAGTGTCTACCTGCGCGTAGGTTGGCTGACGAAAGGACAGGGTGGGCGGATTGGGAGGCAACGAAGCCGCCCAGGGACCGTAGTGGCCAATAATGCTGGTTTCAGAAGCAGAAGAAGGCATGTGAGGGGGAACTTGAGGGGGAACAGAAGCAGGCAAAAGTGCATTAAGCGGCCCGGGGTGCCAGGGGGCAATCAAACCGGAAGCCGCCGCTGACTTGATAAATTTCCGTCGGGATGAGTTCATAAGGGTTATGGCAACTATAGACAGTAATCATTGAGACAACTAAGCTTCCTGTGCTGGGCAACGTGGCAAGCGGTCGGTCGCCTTGTATTAGTCCACTGCTTCTGGCTACTGCCCCGCCGCCGCCTTTTCCGGCTTATCCGACTGGCGGACGACGGACTGCACCGCCCCGTTGTTAATCGCCCCGAGAACAACGGTGGCAGTTGGAGTGGTGGCCACCGCCAGTTTCTTCACGTCGTAGGGCCACAAAATCCCGCTTTCCGGGGCGGGCACCGGCACGAATTGACCCTTTCCGTCGCCTTTGAGCAGCAAACCTACTCCGGCGTCGTTGCGCGGTGTTTCTATCTCTGAGGCATACAAATTGCCCGCCACCAGAACATCCGGGTGTCCATCTTGGTCAAAGTCTTCGATCAAAATATCGTTGATGCTCGACACCTGCGCCTCGTTAGGCAAATCGTGCCGCTCGAAGCGCCCGTCGCCCCGGTTCTCCAGATACGCACTGGCAAAGGTGGTGGCCTGATAATGCAGTGCCGATTGCAGGTTTTTCTCTCCGTACACGTCCACAAGATTGGCCGCCGCGAACCGCTCGTAGGTGGCAAACTTTTTCCCGATCAGGGGCACCTGCTGCGAGGAACACGAGCGGCCCCGTAGCGGAAACTGCTCCCCGAAGTTGTAGTAGCTCAGCACAATGTCCTTGGTACCGCTGTTGTCAAAGTCGTCGTAGTGCACCTCGAAGGGCTCTTCCGGGCTGGCGTGGTACTTATAGTTTAGTCCCAGGTTGCCGACCACCAGATCGGGATCGCCGTCGTGGTCTACGTCGGCCGCTTCCACGCTGAACCACCACCCGCGGGTGTCGTTCAAGTCCAGTTGGTCGGTGGCTTCGGTGAAAGTAGCACCGTCATAACGTAGCAGCGTAACGGGCATCCACTCCCCCACCAGCACCAGGTCAGTACGCTGGTCTTGGTCCACGTCGATCCACACCGCGTCGGTCACCAGGCCCAGCTCTACCAAGTCAGGCGCCAGCGCCTCCGTAACGTCCTCGAAGGTGCCGTTCTGGTTGCGCAGCAGTCGCGTAGTCGTTGGAGCCGGATACTGTCCGGGCCGGTGGCGTCCGCCGACCAGCAAATCCGGGTCGCCGTCGCCGTCGAAGTCGAAGGGACGCACGCACGAACCGCTTTCGGTCAGGGTGGGCAAGGCGTCTACCGCCCGGCTAAAATTCCCCCGGCCATCGTTGAGATACAAACGGTCCTGGTAGGCTTCGTCCTGCTCGGGCCAGGCGTTGCCGCCGCTCACCACGTAGAGGTCAGCATCGCCGTCGCCGTCGACGTCCAGAAAAGCGGCGTCCACATCTTCGTGCTGCGCGTCGGCGCCGAGCGTACCGGCTGCTTCCCACTGTCCCTGCGCGTTCTGAAAGAACAGCTGCCCGGCTTGTCCGGCCGCGCCGCCCACGAAGCAGTCGTCGCGACCGTCACCGTTCACGTCGGCCACCGCCAGCGCCGGACCAAACTGCGATAGCTTGTGCGGCAGCAACACCTGCTTGGCAAAATCATCGAAGTCGTTCTCTCGGTGGTGAAAGTTGATGGCGGCCGATGGTTCAAACCAGGGTGCCGACGCTTCGGCCAGGGGTTTGGAGGCCGGTGCGGAGGCCGACCAATCCACCGGTAGTCGTTGGTCGGCAGCGATAGAAGTCCGAAGCGTCACGCTGCCGTCGGGCCAGTGGACGGTGAGCGAATCTACGGCCGTAGCCGGTCCCAAACCAAAGTGCGCTGCCAGTTCGCTGGTCGAGTACATACCGCGCACCCCGGTGAGTTCTACCCACTGCGCTTGATCCCCGGCCTTGATACGCACCCGCGTACCCGCCAGCGCCCGGTGCTGCCCGGTGTCGGTAGCAACCACGTGCAAGTAGTGATGCCGATCCTGCTCCACGGTGTTGTTGCGGTAGACAAAGGCGGTGTCGTTTACGTTGTTGACGACCAGATCCAGATCGCCGTCGTTGTCCAGGTCGGCGTAGGCCGAACCGTGCGAGAACGCCCGTTGGTCCAGTCCCCAGTCGTGCGTGACCTTCTCGAACGTGAGGTCTCCCCGGTTGCGAAAGGCGTAGTTGGCCAGCTTTTCGGAGGGCACAATCTGCATGGCTTCTTCCAGGTCCAGGATGTCCCAGATGCTAATGTCGCCACCGTTCGGATTGTTCTGCACCCAGGTGCGGGCCACGCTGTCCACGTAGTGCGAAAAAGCCTTGTCGGCGTCGGTGTTGCGGATGTCGCGCAGCAAGCCGTTGGTCACGTGGATGTCTTTGTGGCCGTCGTTGTCAAAGTCAGCAATCAGGTTCGACCAGCTCCAGTCGGTGCTGGGCACGCCACTCAACTGGGCGACGTCGCTGAACAGCGGATAGGGCGCATCTGCTTCGGGCCGGGGCACGTTGCGTTGCAGGGTGTTAAACATGTACTGGTAGTGACCGCCGTCGTCCACCACCTTCCAGAATGATTTGGGATTCATCCCGCTCATGTTCGCCTTGAGACGGAAGTTGTCCTCGGCCACCATGTCGAGCACCATCAGGTCAAGCCAACCGTCGTTATCAATATCGGCCGCATCCACGCCCATGCTGTAGTACGAAATGTGGCGCAGCGCACTATCAACTACGTTGGTAAAGGTGCCGTCTTGATTGTTTAAAAAGAAGCAATCGGGAGCATCGTAATCGTGGGCCACGTAGAGGTCGGTCCAGCCATCGTTGTTCAGGTCGCTGGCCGTCACGCTGTTGGGGTAGCCGGGCTGCTGCACGCCCGCCGCGGCGGTCACGTCGGTGAACCGGGGTTCGCCGGAGAAGTCAGCCGCGGCGGTCACCACGTCGTTCCGATAAAGTCGCGAAGCGTTTTCCAACGACGGTTTGGTGCCGTACAAGTCGGAGAAGTTGCCGGGGTTGGGCGGTTGGTTCAGTAGAAAAAGGTCCAGGTCGCCGTCGCCGTCGTAGTCCAGGAAGGTGGCGTGCCGGGTGCGTTCGGGATTGTCCAGACCGTACCGGGCAGCACACTCGACGAACTGCGGGTATCCTTCCGGACTCAGTTCACCCCGGTTGAGGTAGAGTTGGTTGCGGCGCAGCTCCGGCTGGTTGTCGTACAGCTCGCGGCACACGTAGATGTCGGTCCAGCCGTCGTTGTTCACGTCGGCCACCACCACGCCCGACGACCATCCTCCATTGTCGGTGATGCCCGCCGCGGCCGTGACGTCGGCAAACTCCAGCGGTGCGCCTTCACCGCCTTGGTTTACGTACAGCCGGTCGCCGGTGAGGTTTCCCGCGAAGAACAAGTCCTGAAATCCATCCCGGTCGAAGTCACCCACCCCCACTCCGGCCCCGCCGTAGTAGTTGGAGTAGATCAACACATTGTGCGCCTTGGTATCCACCACCGGGTTGATAAAGTCCACGTGGGTTTGCGGCGGCGAAAGCAGGGTGAAGAGAGGCTCGTTGGCCTGGGCCACCGCTACGTGGGTTAGCAGCAGAACAGTGGCGGCAAGCAGTAAATTTCGCATCATCCATTTTAATTTGAATAGCATTGATTTCTTCGGGTCCAGTGATCGGAAGACAAGCTACCGAGACATCAGGATGAAATCCCTCATTGACGGCTTCCACGTAGACCTTCAGATCACTATCAAAGGGCCGACATCCTTCGGGAAGATTGGCATCTAAGAAGCTTGATACGTTAGTAGCAATTGCGCTGTGTTTGCGAGATGCACCCGACATTGCGAAGACTTCTCCGTTGTGGTATTCGTAGCGGGTATCGGTAGTTTCCTCCAGGTGCTGATACTCTGATAGTGACAAACCACTTTTAGTTAATGCTTCCATCTTATAAGTGAAATTACTTGCTACTGAATCTAACAACCTGAACCGGGCTGGCGGTTCGATCTATTACTACACCACCGACGATATATCCACCAGATACATTTGCCGTTGCCCGCCCTGGTGGGTAGAGTCAAAGATTACCTGGGTGCCCTGCCGGTTGCTGCGCGGGTGCAGGTCGCAGCGCCACTCTCCAGCGAACATCGGAGGTTCGTAGAACTCCCCCAGCACCACTTTTTTGTCGGTGGGCACGTGGTACAGATAGAGGGTTTGCAGTCGTTTCTGGTCTTGGCCGGGATAGGTATCGTTCAAGATCCACTCCCCGTTGGTGTGGGGCACGTAGGTGTTGTGGCCGTTCACCGTCATTTTATCTTCGCCCACCGGATGGACGTTGTCGGTTTGGTCTTCAAACAGGTAGAACGCCCACTCCTGGCCCACCGGTTTCGTCCAGGCACAAATATGGTTTGGATCGCGCCAGATAAAGTGCGAGGTGTTGCCCGACGGATCCAGGATGTACTTATCGCTGCCGTCGCGGTTAGCCGTGAACATGCGGGTGGTGAAGCCTCCCGAAGAAGCTTTTCCGCCCCGAGCGGGGGCGTCGCGCCAGCGGTGCAGGAAGATCAGACGCTCACTGTCGGGACTCACCAGCAGGTGGTTGAAGTAGTGCCACTTGTCGGCCAGCGACGAGCCGTCGTGGTAGGGAATATCGGCTACCTCGGCCAGTGAGATGATTAGCTCAGACTCCCCCGTGGCCAGATCCATCCGGTAGATGCCGATGCCCTGCGGAGCCCGCTGGTCGGCGTAGGGGTCGGGCACGCCGGGGTAGCCGTAGCCGGGACGCATGTTCTGAATACGGTTGAACTCGGTGCCCACGGCGTAGGTGCCGTCCGGACTCAGCGCGTAAATGGCCTTCGGCAGGGTGCGCTGCTGGCCGGTTTTCACGTTCAGAATGCGGCTCACGAACTGCCCGTCTTCGGCGTCGTTCCAGATAATCTCTGCCGAAGAACCAGGAATCCACTGCAACATGCAGCCCTGCTGCCAGCCCCAGGCGTTGCTTTGGCCCAGCTCAATCCACCGGGGCCGACCCTCGGCATCGTTGTCCTGCAAATCTACCATGCCGATCTTGATCACGTCGTTTTCGGTGGGCGACCGCTGGGGCACGTCCACTTCCATGCCCAGCACGTAGCGGCCGGTGGGGTCGACTTGTTCTTTATCGTAGTAGCCAAACCAGTGGGCTTGGGGTCCGAAGGTGATTTGACGGACAGGAAACTTTGGGTCTTGCGCCATCTGGGCCAGGGTAGGCGCAGCCACTAGGGCGGTGCCGGTCAGCAGGCTCTGCCGAAGAAAGTGCCGACGGCTAGATAGATAAGGTTGCATCATGCTAAAATATGGTTATTATTACCGACCAATATACACAATCTATCGGCTAAATCTATGCGTACTTGGTTCCTTATTGCGTTCACCAGCCTGGGAATGAGCTTGCTCACCTACGCCCAGCCGACCCCTACGCTGCGTCAGGCCGCTTCTTTTCCGGTGGGCGTCGCCGTGCAGACCAAGCAACTGGCCCGGCCGGACTTTGCGGTGGTGGTGGCGCGGGAGTTTAGCCAGTTGACGGCCGAGAACTCCATGAAGACCCAGCACACGTGGCGGGGCGAGCACCAGTATGACTTTGCGCCGGGCGATTCTATCGTCACCTTTGCTCAACGCCATAACCTGCGGGTGCACGGGCATACGCTGGTGTGGCATTTTATGGAGCCCCGCTGGCTGAAGGAGGCGATGCCGACCTACGACTCGGCCCGGTTAGAGGAAATGCTGCGTACTTACATTTATACCGTGGTGGGCCACTACCGCGGACGCGTGGTGGGCTGGGACGTGGTGAACGAGGCCATCAACCAGGAGGGCATCGGCTGGCGGGAGTCGGGGTACTTTACAACGCTGGGAAACGATTACGTGGCGCGTCTGTTTCAGTACGCCCGGGCGGCCGACCCCGACGCTTTGTTATTTTACAATGATTATGATCTGGTGGCAAAACCCGAGAAGCTGCGCACCACCCTGGCGATGATCGACGACTTTCAGGCGCGGGGCATTCCCATCGATGGGGTGGGTTTGCAGATGCACATCGAGCTAAGCCTTCCGATAGCCCAGTTGCAAACCGCCCTGAACGAACTGGTGAAGCGCGGGCTGCGGATACACCTCTCGGAGGTGGACATCAAGGCCAACCCGCGGGGAGAAACCGATCGCCTAACTCCTGAGTTGGCCGAAGCCCAGCGTGAAAAGATGCGGGAGATTGTGCGCATCTATAACGCTTTGCCCGATGAAAATAAGTACTCGATCACCTTCTGGGGGCTGCGCGACAGTGACAGTTGGCTCAACACCTTCACTCCCTACCTCCAGTGGCCGTTGCTGTTCGGTGAGCACTACGAGAAGAAACCGATGTACGAAGGGTTTTTAGAGGGGTTGGAGTAGGGGGCGAGACTATACTTTCTCTGGGGCGCGTTTAGCGATAGCGTAACGCGTCACCCGGATACAATCTCCTTTAACGCTAGTCGTAGAGCGACGGTCACTACAATTTGTACAACGTCGCTGGTTGGGTCGTAGGACCGCCGGGCGCCGGGCGCCGGGCGCTACGCTTAACCTACGACCAGAGAGGGGAGCAGTTCGGCACTGAAAACGTGTTCGCACTGGTGTTGATTGGTTTCTTCGCCCTCTCGCTACTGAACCTGCTACGCCAGGATGGGCAGCTGTTTTCCGGACGGAAGAAGATAAAAGGGAAGGCCTGGATTCGCTACCACATCGGTCGCATCAGCGGGGCTTACCTGGCAACGATCACCGCATTCCTGGTAAATAACGTGCACACCGATCCGGAGTTCGTGGCTTGGCTGTTGCCTACCACCATTGGGGTACCGGCGATCGTGTACTTCAAGCGCCAGTACGGGGAAAGGAAGGCAGTAAGAAACAGCGTGCAAGTGGCTGAGTAGCGGATGGGCCTTACGGATCATTCTGGGAAACCGGAGAAATGCGCTTTTTTACAATGCTTTGCTAGTTATCGCGGATATGCTGAAAGTATTGTATCTCGTGGAGACGTTGTTCCTGTTTTAGGGGATAAAAACGTTGGTCAAGTATTGGTTGCGGATATCGCGATAGATGTAAAAATCAGAATCGATGCTGGCGATTTCGGTAATACCGTGTTTTTCGGAGGCGACAATCAACGAGGCATCGGCCAAATCCATTGGAACATCGTCGAACTTTTTACTCAACTCAATTAACCGGGCAATATGCGTCTGATTCAATTCAATAATCTGAAGTCCTCCTCGGTATATCCATTCTAAGAAATGGATTTGGGAGCGGGTGCTAAAGCTTAGCATATGGGAAGTTTCGGTGACTACGGGCCAAGTAGTGAGCAATCTACCCTGAAAGTTTTTTACAAAAGTAACGGCCGCAGTATGGAATTGATCGCTGTTATTAAAGAGGGCAATCAACGGGCCGGCATCAATGAGTGTATTTTTCACCGAGCATGTTCTTTAGCCGTGTCTTATAAGTAGTTGAAGTATCCTTCTGGCCACTGCCTTCTTGTCCGAACAAGTCAGCCCCTAGCTCGTAAGGACTAGCCGAAACCCGTTTGTTTTCCATATACATAGCCAATGCTTCTTTTACCGCTTGCGATCTGGTGATGCGGTTTCTTTCACAAAAGTCGTTCAGTTCTTCTTCTGTCTGGACTGGCAATCTAACGGTCAGCATGGCAACGTTTCTATAGTGTATTATGTGATACGGTTTTTCAGACGGGTGGTTTCTTCAAGACTATTCCATAGCTAAAATGGGGTATCTATGCCAGAGCCTCGGCTATCTTTTGCTTGAACCACGGGGTGGTGACCAGTTGCTCTTTAGTCAGGTTATAAGAGGCAATGGCGAACTTGTTGAATTTGCTCTTCATGTCAAAATACGGATAGTATGAATCAAACTCGTCGCTGGAAAATCCATCAACAATGGTCTCAATACTCTTGTCTCGGATATCATCTTCTTTCAGTATAGCGTAAGAATTTCTTACAGTTTTGACCTCGGCCATGATCTTCATGGTCTGGGCTTTCTTCTGGCGATCGATTTCAGCTACGTAAGACTGCTTGTCAAAATCGTTGACTAGTTCTGCGATATTATCTGGATGGTATAAGTAGTTCTCGAAGCAGTAAAAAGTCAGCACGCGCAGGGTTGGATACTTATTCTGAGCCCGTTCTATCTCATGGGCCGTCAGAAAATCACGGTCCATCACTCCTTGATAGCGAGGATCGGCCTTGGTGGAAAGAAACACTTAGTTCTTATCCCTGACAGGCACAAATAGAGCATCTTTCAATTCCAACAGATTATAAAGTTTATCATTCTGGTTTTCGCAGAGCACAATTCGCTTATTATCAAACAGCTTGAAGATGCTCTCTTTTGGAATCGCCACGTCGAACACGTCCAGCGAATCTTTCGGCTCCGGGAGCAAGACTTGCTTCACATCAAAATCCAGACTATCAAAATCGATGATGGCAGCATGGTCGGCCTCGCGGGCGTAGTCAATGAAGCCGTACGAATGACTCGCCGTCCACAACTGGCAGTTGTCGGGAATCCAGTTCTCGGTGATTTCTTTGAGCAGGTTGTATTGCAGCCGTGTGTTGAGGTGCAGGTCTAGTTCGTCAAAAAGACAAACCGCTCTGAAACTGCACTTCGGCTACCCTTCCATCCAACGGTGGAATGATGGATAGCAACTTGGGAACAATATTTCCTTGTCCCGCAAAAATCCGCTCAAATGCCTTGTTGATCGGCTGGATGAAAAAATCTAAAATAGTTTTCTTCTCCTGATCCGATTTGTAGATACGATGCAGAATATCTCGGGTGATCATTTCCAAGTCATTCTCAAAGCGCTCATCACGGTCTATGTAAAAATAAGGACGATCTCTATCTTCCCGAAAATCTGCTATCTGAGTTTGTCCAAGTGTAGTCCGGGTCAGGCGCGGCACCTGACGCAGACTGCTGCGACCGTAAAAAAAATGCTGATCGACCTCTTCAGAGTGTATAATACTACCGCTATCTTCGATAGTAAACTCTAAAGTTCTTCCACCTACTGGTGTCATTTTAACTGAGTATCGAGTACTGGGATTTTTAGCATGATAAGATGGAGGACTATCAGGCCCACCACCCCGCTTCAGCGTTAGCAGCGTTTCAAACCCATCAAACACCGACGACTTCCCACTACCATTGGCTCCGATTAAGAGCACCAGCTTCGGCGGTTGCGCCAGCTTCGACAGGTCAATCGTCAGATCAGTAAAGCGCTTAAAGTTCTTGAGTTCCAGAGACGATACGTGCATGGTCTATCTAACTTTATCCTGCGAAGTAGTGCTTACCGCTCTCCCCCCACAAAATCATCAAACAACGCCTGCGCCTGCTCATCGCTTAGCGGCTCACCGGCGTGCAGCGCCACCCGATACCGGAACGTGACGCTTTCTCCATCCTTGAGCGCAAAGTTGAGTTCGTCTTTTCCTCCCGACAGGGCCTTTTGCCCCAGCGGGTTGGCGGCGAACAGGCCATAGCCCCGGGCGTGCCAGTAGGTCGGGAAGCCCACGTTGCTGGGATGGTCCATGATCGTGATGGAAGCGGGCAGCTCATCCACCCGGCCCGACAACTGCACCCAGCGGGCCCGCGTGCCCCACACCGCGTTGCCCTCCACCCCTTCGCTGCTGCGGTATAGGCCATTCACTCCTTCGTTGTCCATCGCCTCCACCGGAGTGCCGGCCACTTCCGTAGGCACGCCGCTGGCATCGGTAAACACCGCGGGTTCGTCCGATGGGTGCTCCAGGGCGCGGGCCACGCGCATGCCCAGCATGCCCTCTTTATTGTCGGTGAGCGACACGTCGCCCACGGCGGTCAGCGTGGTGGTGCGGTCGATCAGGTACGTATTTTTGTCCTGCGCCGAAAACACAAACTTGGTATCCTCTTCCAGCACCTGGTCGTCGTCCGAGGTGATCCAGTCGGCGGTGACGTGCAGCACGCCCTGCTTGCCATCGGAGGTTTCCAGCACCTTGCGGTGGTGGATGGTGCCGTACTTGCCGGTGGGGTCCACCGCGTCGGAGTTGTTCCAGAAGTCGTAGCCGTTCACGTCGCCGTAGTTGAACCACAGCCCGACGTGGTGCGGATGATCCACCCGCTCACCGGGCCGGGCATCCAGCGGAAAACCGCGCGTCACCACGGTACCATCGGGCGTGCGCAGGGGATACAAGACCGGCTTCTTGATAGTGCTCGGGAAGATATAAGAGGTGAAAGGCTGCCCATCGGCCACAATGTCTACCCGCTGCGCGGCGGTATCAGACTCCACAGTGAACTGGGTTTGAGCCGTAACCCCTCCGGCGAACAGACAAAGCAGCAAGACAGTCGTGGCCCAAGGGCGCGGACAGGTACAACGGTAAGAGAAGGTTATCAAGGATTTGTTATTTTAGTCCATGGTTCATAGTCCATAGTCGATAGTCCACAGTTGACAGCCAATACAAGCCGCCGAGGCTCTGTGGACTATCGACTGTCGACCATGGACTATGAACTATCGACCGTGGACTATGGACTTTTTCATCAGCTCACCACGATATCCTGCGCCTTGTCATCAAAGGACACGCGCTTGCCCGAGTGCAGGGCGGCGGTGCACATGATGTTGGCCACCGAGTGGTTATAGCCCGCTTCTACCGGCGCATTGGGAGTTTCGCGGCTGCGCACGCACTCCATCCAGTTGAGCATGTGGGCGTTGGTCATGGGGTCGGCCCCGGTGTTGGCGCCGGTTTCCACCTTGGCCGCGTCGGCCAGCGAAAACTCTTCCAGCAAGAAAGGCTCCATGCCCATCGCGCTGGCGTATTTCTCGTTTAGTCCGCCGTTGGGAGTCACCTTGTTGGTGTCCAGGTTCAGCGTACCGCCGTTGGAGTAGTAGAGTTCCTTCACGCCGCCCGCCGAGTTGTGCATGCGCGAGGAGTAGACCACCTGAAAGCCTTTGCTCATGTCGTCTTGCGGACCGTAGTCGAACACGGCGGTCATGGTGTCGGCGTTCTCTCGTCCGTCGCGCCACATGTAAATACCGCCGTTGGCCGCCACGCTGCGCGGGTGGTCGTAGCCGCTGAACCAGTGCACGGTGTCGATCTGGTGCGACATCCACTGTCCGGGGATGCCCGAAGAGTAGGGATAGAACAGGCGGTATTCTAAGTATTTGCGCGGGTCCCAAGCCACCTTCGGACGGTTCATCAGGTAGCG
Organism: Cyclobacteriaceae bacterium; assembly: GCA_965217275.1. GTDB lineage: Bacteria > Bacteroidota > Bacteroidia > Cytophagales > Cyclobacteriaceae > Tunicatimonas. The sequence continues at coordinate 119,250 of OZ244400.1, forward strand.
ATCCCAGTCGGTGTCTTCTTTCTTGATGGAGGCGGTCAGCTCAGGCAGGCGCCAGCGACCGGGCTGGTTCACGTTCCAGGTCATCTCCACCATAGTGATGTCGCCAAACTTGCCGGATTTAATGTAATCTTCGGCCGCGTGGTAGTTTGCCCCGCTGCGCCGCTGCGAGCCCACCTGCACAATTTTATCCGAACCTTTCACCGCCTTGCGCACGGTGCGGGCGTCTTCCATCGATTCGGCCAGGGGTTTTTCTACGTAGACGTCTTTGCCCTGGTTCACCGCTTCGGCGCAGTGCAGCGCGTGCTGAAAGTCGGCCGTGCTGATGAGCACCGCGTCGGTTTGCTGGGTGTCGTAGAGTTCTTCGTTGTTGCGGCTGGCGGCGATCTTTTTGCCGAAGTTCTCCTGCATGTAGGCCTGGGCTTCGTCACGGCGGCGGTTCCAGATGTCGGATACGGCCACGATCTCGAAGTTCTGCGCGGCGGCATGCTTCATAAAGGCCGGAATGAGGGCCCCGCGGGCCCGGCCCGAGAAGCCGACGATGCCTACGCGCACGCGCTCGTTGGCCCCGATGATGCGTCCGTAGCTGCGGGCCGACATGGCCAGGGAGAGTCCGGCCGCCCCGGCGGCACCTTTTTTAATGAATTCGCGCCGCCCGGTGGATTGGGGGCTCTTGCTTGGGTTGTGATTCATGAGTGTGTAGTGTTTTTAGTTCGTACCGGACAATATACTAAATTATACCTAAAACTTGATGCCCAGGTCCAAACTAAACAGGTCGTTCTTCACCACGATATCCCGGACCGGGGCGAACTCGTTGCGCACCACGTTGACCAGTCCGCGGCGGTAGCTAAAGCCACCGAAGAAGATGGTGTTGTAGCCGTAGCGGTACTCGGCCCCGGCGGCCAGCAGCAGCGATGAGTCCACGAAGCCAAAGTCTTCTACGTACGTCACGGTTTCTGATAGGTTGTCTTCCAGCAGTTTAATGTCCAGCGTGAACCCCGCCTGAAAGTAGACCCGGGTATCGAGCGCTACCTCATTGGTGAACAGCTTCATGGTGGCCGGGATCTGTAAATAATGCAGTCGGTGGCGGTCGCGGGCCTCACTCACGTTGTTGCGTATTCCTACCCGCTTAGGAACAAAAAACAACCCGCTGGAAACAAAGTAGTTGTCGGTGAGCATGTAGTCCAGCACGGCTCCGGCGATCATCCGCCCCCTCACTCCGTCACTCGTAAAATTAACGTCGGCCGACTCATCGTCTACCCGATTGAAGGATAGCGTTGGGGACACTTGCAGCCCTAGTTTGATGCGCGAAAAGTCAATCTGGGCAAATCCGGCCGTAGAACTTACCAAAAACAAAAAAATAAGGGTGTACCGTTTCATACGTTGTGGTTAAATTTGTCGTTGTTTGATGTCATTCAAGCTATATTCGATTCTATGCCTCGTTTGTTTTCCGTAGGCGCGCTCTTTATCCTAATAAGTGGGTGCGTCGGAGGATTGTTTTCTTGCCAGTCTGATTCCTGCCGTTCAACTCCTGACCTTTCCGCTACCCACGTATCGGTTTCGATGGTTCACTGGGACGAGGCACTGTTCGAGGCGCAAAGTAGCCAAGATATTGAAAAACTGCTATACCAATACCCGGATTTTGCCCACGCTTATTTGCACGCCGACGACTACCCCGCCGATTCGGCACTGGCCAACCAGTACTACCGGCTGATCACCAACCCGTCCATTGATACCCTGCGCGCGCAAACCGAAGCGGTATTTGACGGCTATGCCGACTTGCAAGAAGATTTCGAGCGGGCGTTTCGCATCGTCAAACACTACTTTCCCCGTTTCGAGGCTCCCACCATCTATACCACCTTTACCGGGTTGGGCAGCCTGGGCGATGATCTGCTGGTTACCGACAGCCTGGTGGTGGTGAGCACCGAATTCTTCGTCGGACCCGCGGCGCGCTACCGTCCGCAGACGCACGACTACCTGCTGCGCCGCTACCAACCGCCCTCGGTGGTGCCCGGTTGCCTGCTGTTGCTTTCGGACCGCTTCAACGCGACCGACCTGAACGACCAGTCGCTGCTGGCAGAGATGATTTATTACGGCAAGAGCTACTACTTTGTGCGGCAGACGATGCCGTGCCTGCCGGACAGCACGCTGCTGGGATACAGCAGCGAGCAGATGCGGCTGGTAGAAGAAAATCGTCAGTTGGTTTGGTCGCACTTTGTGGACAACGAGCTGTTTTTCCAGAACGACCAAACCACCAAGACGCGCTACCTGGGCGACCGACCGGGTACGGCTGAGATCAACAACCGTTTGCCAGGGCAGATTGGCCGGTGGCTGGGCCTGCAGATCGTGCAAGCCTACGCGGAGCGAAGTGGCGCGGCGCTTCCCGAGGTGATGCAGCAAGATGCGCAGCAGATTTTCACACGGGCAAGGTATCGACCGTAACCTCCCGGAAGGTAGGACGAGGAATTCCCAAACCGCTCAGCAGGGCGTCGACCTGCTGCTGGCGCTCAAACCGCCGTTCGCCCAGCGCGCGGGCGTTGGCCTGGTAGGTATCCAGCCGCTTCCGATCGTTCACGAAGGGGGCCAACTGGGTCACAAAATCCTGAGGCTGCTGCGGGGAAGCGTAGAACCCGCAGTTGTTTTCTTCTACCAGGTCGGCAATCCACCCCCGACCGTTGACGATGCACAGCTTGCCTGCGGCCAGGGCGTCGAAGAACTCGGCTGGACTGTCGTGCTGCCCCGGATGATCGGCCACCACGTAGGCGGCATCCGTGACGTTGAGCACCGAAAGCAGGCCGTACTTGTTCTGATGCGGCAGAAACTGCACGTTATTTAGGTGAGTTTGGCGCACGCAGTCTTGCAAACGTTCCTGGTCGCCGCCAGTGCCCACCACCAGAAACAAAACGTCGCTGAGTTGCATCTGCTGGCAAACCCGGGCCGCATCAACGAAACCGTCCAGCAGATGCGCAGTTGCCAGCGATCCGAAATAGGTCACCACGAATTTGCCCATTACTCCAAACTGCCGTTCGTGGTATCCACTGCGCTCGGACCGGCTAAAGAACCGACAGTCGGCCACGTTGGGAATGAGGTGGACCGCCTGCTGGGGTACGGTCTGACGAAGGTGTTGCGCTACGCCCGGCGAGAGGGCAACTAGGGCTTTCGCCTTTTGATAGACACGCTTCTCAAGTTGGGCCGACAGGGTTTTCGGTGCCGGGAAGGGGGTAGTTGAAGTTGGTTCACTCACCTCGGCGTAGAACGGGACCGAGAACTTTCGCCGGAAGTACAGACCAATCAGCCCCACGGTGATCGGAGTAGCGGCGGCGTAGCAGACGTCCGCCTCCCGAAAGAGCGCTGCCTTGCGACAAACCATCCAAACGAAACGCAGCAAGGCGCGACTGCGACCCAAACGGCTCATTCGGGGGTGGTAGGGCACCGGCAGGTAGTGCACGTGAATGCCGTCGATGAATACTTTTTGGTGCTTGGCTCCCGCGTGGGCGCTGATCATGGTCACCCGATGACCGGCATCAACCAGGCCCTTGGCCAGGTAGTAAGACCGGATGGCACCCCCTTCTTCCGGGGTTTTGAAGTGCTGGTCAACGTACAGGATGTGCATCGGCAGTGGAAAAAATTATTGACGAAACGGGCTTCAAAATACTACTTATTTTCTTTAGAAACATAACATGCGTGCGCAAACTACGCACAAAAATGCTAAGCGGTTGACCCATTGGCAGTTGCAGCAGTTTGATTGTTCTCAGGGAGAAAAGGTGAACGGCGTTATCGGGCGTCGCACGCCACGAGGCGGGCTTCGAACCTAGCGTTCAAACCATGGCAAGCGCTTTGGGTGTCGATTAACGCCAGATAGTACCTACGTGCGGTTATTAACCCTTTGAGATTGTACGCAGAATACTTTCGCGTAAACTTTCCCTCTCACTTTGTCTATCTCCGTATGAAACCTTTCTACCTAGCTTTTCTGCTACTGCTAGCCGCCACCCTCACGCAAGCCACTGATAACGTAGGCGTCACTTCTTACAAAGTCTACCAAGACGGCACCAAGATCGCTACCCTATCTTCTTCCAATCAAACCTACACTATCACCACCGCACCGCCCAGCGACGACACCGAAGTACCCACCACCCCCGTGCCGAGCTTGGATAGCCAGGTTGATAGCACCGACACCCAGCCCCCCGCGCCCTTTGAACTCACCGTCGCGGCTAGTCCCACTTCCTTAACTTTGTTCTGGAACACGCCGAGCGATAACCGGGCGGTCACTTCCTACGTCATCCTACAGAACGGAGCGGCCGTGGACACCCTACCCGCTACGGCTACTACCTACACCGTGCAGAACCTGGACGCCGATAGCACCTACACCTTCACGGTGGTGGCCTACGATGCGGCCGGTAACTCCTCGCAGGCTTCCTACACCATTGACCTTGCGGAGGTGGTAGACCCAGCCGAACCCACCCTGCCTACGGAACCCGAACCGAATGAACCGCCTCTGGGGCCAACCCCTACCGGAGCCCCGCCCCTGTTCACCCCCAACGACGATGGGCGGAACGATACCTGGCAAGTAGTACTCGCCCCCCAGGAGCAACTCGTCTCACTCAGGGTCTACAACCAACAGGGACAAGTAGTCTTCACCGCTACCGATGTTAGCCAACCCTGGAACGGCACCTTCCACAACCAACCCCTGCCTACCGGAGCCTACTACTATTCCCTGACTACCACGATCAACAACGTATCACAAACCGCCACCGGAAGTGTGGCCCTGATCCGATAACTTTTAACTTTTATGAAACCACTTGCCCTGTTGCTTTTTGTTCTGGCTGCTAATCCCCTGTTCGCCCAGCAGTTGCCCTACGTGAATCCCCTCGTTCGCGCTCAGCTCTACAACCCCGCCTACGTGGGCAGTAGTGGCTACGGCGAAGTATGGTTGGTGCACCGTCGGCAGTGGATAGGTATCAACAACGCGCCCGTAGTGAACGCGGCCCAGTTGCAATTGCCCTTTAACAGTGGGTTATCGATCGGGCTTACCGCACTGGACAACCGGCAGGGCTACTTTGCTACTACCTTTGGGCGGCTAACCACCAGCTACGCGGTGCAGTTGGGAGAAGAACACGAACTGGCGGCGGGTTTATCGTTCGGAGCAGGAACCAGCCGCCTTGATGCTGGCCCCTGGGGAGATTCCTTCGCCGGTGACCCGACCGCCCTGGCCGCCATGGACGGTGAGTACTTTCTGAGCGGTGGGTTAGGGCTTCGGTACCGCCTGCGAGGACTGCAACTTGGCGTTGCCCTTCCCCAGTTAGCGCAGTCCGACCGACTGGAAGTGAGCGACGTGGAACAAGCGGGCATTGACCTAAATCGCTACCAATTACTCTCGGCGCGCTATCGCATGAACTTGAATCAGATTGGGGTAGAACCACGACTGCTGTATCACCGAGGGGCCAACCTTCCCGACGAGTACGAAGCCGGAGCCACCGTCTACTACCGCCAGCTGGCGTGGGTGGGTGGTTCTTACCGTCAGTCAAGCAACGCTTCCGCTTGGGCCGGGGTACAGCTCTACCGGCAGCTTCGCCTCAACTACGCCTACGAGTTAGCAGTTGGTTCGGAAGGAAGCGACCTGGGCGGTACGCACGAAGTGTTGCTGGCTTTTCGGTTCGGTAAGAAAAAACGAAGCAAAGCGCCGGTGATCACCGAAGCCGCCGACGAGGCATTGATCGCCGAGCAACCTGTTGCCGATGAGAAATTTGAGGAAGCAGAAGAACCGGTGGCTCCGGCCGCTACCCCATCGAGCGAATCGACGGTTGCCGAAGCTAAGGATAAATCTGGGTCCGATAAGGATGCTGACCCGGCGCAACCTACTGAAAACAGCGACCCGCTAACGACCGATGCGATCGGTTCACCAGCGGTTCCGGCCAATGATTGGTCGGAAGAACCGGCATTTGCTGCCGACCCGTTGGCTACTCCTGGCAACCAGGTTCCGGTGACGGCTAGTGACGATCCCTTGGAAATGCAGCCCGGCTACTACGTGGTGGTGGGTGCCTTTGGCGTGCGGGGCAACGCCGAACGCTACCAGCGGACGCTTTCCGCGCAGGGCTATTCTTCGGAGTATGGCTACAGCAGCAAGAAGCAACTGTACTACGTCTACGTGAAACAGTCAGGCGACGTAGCTTCGGCCCGTCGCCGCTACGAAAAGGTGCGGCAGATTCCAGTGTTTATGTTCGACGGGGCTTGGGTGCTCAAGATTGAAGAGACGCCGCGCTAACCTGTTTGGGTTGATCCCCGACGGGGTAGACAAGCCCAATAAAAGGATAATGGAGAAAGGAATCCAGGAAGAGAAATCTTCGGATTCCTTTACTTTTTTCCAGCAGACTCGTTTACTCCGCAAAACCTGCTCGGCAATGCCCACGCTTTATCTTCCTTCGCTTGCCCCGCTTACCACCGCTGCTTTGCGGCAAACCTCTCGAGTTGAAGACACGGAGGGTTACGCTGACCTGCCTCCTCCCCTGCAACGCGCCCTTGCTTTTTGCTGGCAGTGGCTGCAAGGACGAACAAGCTTTTTGGTGCCTACCTCCGGCTCAACGGGGCCACCCAAGACCATCGAGCTCACCCGGCAGCAGATGGTAACCAGCGTTCGTAACACCCAGCGGGCACTATCGCTTACTTCGGATCAAACAACCCTTTTGGGTCTTGATCCGGCTTACATTGGGGGTATGATGGCGCTGTGCCGGGCACTGGAGATCGGTATGGATGTGGTGGGGATCCCTCCCTCAACGCATCCGCTCGAGGAGCTTCCGGTGCAACCCACTTTTTTGGCGATGGTTCCCTTGCAACTGCAAAGTTGGCTCGAAAGTGATCTGGCAACGCTCAATGCGGCGCACGCAATTTTAGTGGGAGGCGCACCGGTGAGTCCTGACGTAGAGAAACGCATTGTTGCCAACATCAGTACTCCCATCTACAGCACCTACGGCATGACCGAAACCGCCTCGCACGTAGCCTTGCGCGCCCTGAACGGACCCGATGCCAACGACACCTTTCGGGCGTTGGGTGACATAGCAATTGGCAGTGATGCTCGAGGCTGCCTAACACTTCGAGGCTTAGTTACCCGGCAGAAACTAGTGGTAACCAACGATCAGGTGGCGCTGGTGGACGAGCGGCACTTCCGGTGGCTGGGCCGCCACGATTGGGTGATCAACAGCGGGGGCGTGAAAGTGTCGCCCGAGCCGGTAGAGCAGGCGGTGGCGATGCAGTGGCCCGCTACTCCCCCGCCCCTGCTGGTGGTGGGACTGCCTGACGAGCGTCTGGGGCAGCGGGTGGTACTGGTTATTGAGGGGACTCCCCCGGAAAAGTCCGATCAGCAACTTCTGCTACGCGCCGTAGCCAAAAAGGTGCCCCGGTATCACGCTCCCCGCGAGATTCATTACGTTGCGGTAATCCCTCGTACCCCCACCGGAAAACTTAGCCGCCGGGAAACCGTGGCGATGCTACTGCGTACAACTTCCTAAGGCCCATTGCTTAGGAACTTTTCTGTCATTCATCCTCCCGTATGCCTGCCGTAGTTGATATTCGCTACCAAACCTTATCGCTGCCCCCTCCCTATTCGTATCGCTACGCACTGGAGCTACGACCGGAGGATCAAGCGGTGCAGGTTCGTTTGGATTGGCAGTATACCGACCGGGACGAACTGACCGACGAGGAGATCGTTGAGGAAGGATTTTCAGCCAACGACGATTTCTTCTGGGAGGGAGCGCTCCCTTCGGTTTGGAAAGCGGCCCTGCACGAACTGCTGCACGATACCCGTTGGGTACCGGAGACGGCCACGAACGACAGTACGCTGCGTGTAACGGTAACCAAATCTACTAAAGAAGAAGAAGAGGTTGAGGGAAGTCCGCACAACCATGCGGAGTGGGAGTATTTCTTGCAGGAAGCGGTGCAGGCGATTTACGAAGCCGCCCAGCGGGAACGTCCGTTGCGGTTGGGGTATTTGATCCGGGAGGAAGGCGGCAAGCCCGTTGAGTTCCGCTGGGAGGCCAGTTTTCTTCACCGACGGTTCACCATGATGCGCGTAACGGACGAACCACAGCCAGAACGACTGCTACCTTGGCACCAACTGCGCCCGTTGCTTCAGGAGTGGTACCTACCCGATTACGATCCTGAAAAGGCTAAGCGGGGCGTTCCGCGCCCCGCAGGAGAGTACGTGGATCCGGGAGACGGCCGTTGGTATCAGCTCGGCAAAGCGGCGACCAATCCGGGGAAGCACGACGCAATCGGACAACTTAGGGCAACGATTCGGCGCCTTAGGATGCTTCCTGAAGGGGGCAAGCCCACCGCGCACTAGTACAGGATGACAGATAGTTTGTTATATAAGTTAAGTAAAGCATCCCCGGTTAGGATATCACTTACAAAGACCGTTGACCGCCTGCTCATAGAGGTGAGCTAAGCAATATCAGTTCGGCATTTGTTAATTACTCAAAGCAAAGCACCCATTAGTTTAGCTTTTTTGCAACTTTTTACGTAAGCAAATAATGAATCGCTAATTTTTTGTAATTATTTTTAAAATTTATTAATTAACCTTACTTTTACTTCCATAATCGTTCTAATGCAGTGGGTTAGTGCATAGCATACGTCAGGATCAATTAACTACTCTGGCTTCCAAACTCTTTACCCATGAAAAACAACCTTCGCGAACGCCTAAGAAAGTACCAGTACTCCACGGCTATTCCGCTTTTCCTGATGGCTACCGATGCAGTCGCTGTAGCGGTCACCCTTCAACTCATTCACCGCTACACTGCTTGGCTGGATAGCGTAATCTATCAAACCGCGGTTTCGCTAAGCATCAGCGCCGCCCTGTGCTGGCTGGTGGCCTCTATGTTGGTATCGGCCTATCAAATAGAGAACCTAGGCCGAGCACGCAAGTTGGCGGCTCACTGGGTGGCGACGGGTACCATTTACCTATTTTTGGTGCTGGTACTTATGCTCTTGCTTCCGTCTTTTCCCTTTGGTGTGGGGCAATTGCTGGTATTTATGGCCGCCACTATTCCCCCGTTGCTGGCCAAGGTAGGCTTACTTTACTTCTATCGATTCTATCGCCACCAGTACCCCTATCAGAAAAAGGCAGTTATTGTGGGCTACACTTCTCGGGGACAAGACCTGGGCCGTTACTTCACGGAAAATCGCTCGCTACCGCAGATATTTTTGGGCTACTTCGATGACACCCCTCCCCCGGAGTTTCTGCTGTCAGACAAGCACCTGGGAAGCACGGCCGAGATCAAAGAATACTGCCTCAACCACGGGGTGCGCGAGATTTACTACGCTATGCGCAACAACAGCGCCCTACTAGAAGACCTTTCTTCGTTTGCCGAACACAACTTTATTTACTTTGGGATTGTGCCCGACGTGGGAGGACTTAACGAAGGACGTCGAATTGATACGCAACTTTATGACGACAGTCGGATTCCCGTCATCTCTACCCGGAAGGCCCCGTTACGTTTGCTGGTAAATGCCCAGTTGAAACGAGGTTTTGACATTACTTTTTCGCTGGTGGCGCTGCTATTTTTGGTCCCCTTCGTGTTTCCGTTTATCGCGTTGGCCATCAAACTGGAGTCGCCCGGCCCGGTGTTCTTTAAGCAGTTGCGTCCGGGACGGAACAACCAGTTGTTTTGGTGCTTCAAATTTCGAACCATGCGGGTGAACAACGAAAGCGAACGCCAAGCATCGAAGAACGATCTGCGGATTACCCGCGTTGGGGCCTTTTTGCGCCGGACCAGTATGGATGAACTACCCCAGTTCTACAACGCCCTCCTGGGCGATATGTCGGTGGTTGGTCCGCGTCCTAACCTGGTTACTCACCTGGAGCAATACCGCAAGGTGATTCACGAGTATCCGCTGCGCCACCAGATCACGCCGGGCATCACGGGCTACGCCCAGATCAGTGGGTACCGGGGCGAAACCAAAGAACTGTACCAGATGCAAGAGCGGGTCAACTACGACCTGTGGTACATCGAGAACTGGAGCCTGGCTTTTGACCTGGAGATTATCGGACGCACCGTGTGGAATGCCGTGGCGGGTGAAGAAAATGCGTACTAAATGGCTACTAAAACGTCTCTTAAGTCCGTAGCGCAGCCCCTCAATAAGGTGCAACTGATTCGCACCGGGGTGACCGTGGCTCCCTACCGACAATTTATTGCCGAGATCGCAGAACGGGCGCAACGGCGGCAGTCGGCCTACGTTTGCTTTGCCAACGTGCATATGCTCATGGAGGCCTACGATGATCCTGGTTTCAACCAGGTGGTGAACGGCGCTGATTTGGTGGCCCCCGACGGACGGCCGTTGTCGGTGCTGATGCGCTGGCAGTACGGCCTGCGGCAAGATCGGGTGTGCGGCATGGACCTGCTGCCCGATCTGCTACGCACCGCTACCGCGCAAAACCTATCGGTTTATTTTTACGGTTCTACCCAGGAAACCCTGGACGCCATTGAAACCCGCTTGGCGCACGATCATCCTACCCTGCGCGTTGCCGGACTGGAATCGCCCCCCTTCCGCCCCCTCACCGTCGAAGAAGACCAGGCGGCCGTTGACCGCATCAATGCCTCCGGGGCCAACCTGGTTTTTGTCTCGCTAGGCTGTCCCAAACAAGAGCGATGGATGGCCGACCACCAGGGTCGGGTGCAGGCGTGTATGCTGGGACTAGGACAAGCGTTTCTGACCTACGCGGGCACCGAAAAACGACTGCCCCGCTGGGCCCGTGATCTTGCTTTGGAGTGGGTTTACCGACTGTACTTGGAGCCGAAACGCCTGTGGAAACGTTACCTGGTGGGCAACACTTGGTTTTTGTACAGTGCTTTAATGAGCGTCGTACGCTCGAGAGGTCGGGTTTTTGAGTAACTTGCCCCGGTGGCGGTCGTTAGGATAGCGTAAAGGTTATTCTGATAAATTTCTATAAACATCCTCGCGTAGATTCTCTGAATCTGTGCGGGCTACATATGCGGACTCTGTCCGCCCCGTTGGGTTAGAAACCCACTTATAATTAGGCACAGGACTGGAAATCCTGCGCCAGACTTGTAATAAAAAATCAAAATAACCTTTCGTGAAGAAACAATCAGTTTATGAAAATCTTGATCACCGGTGGGTCCGGTTTCATTGGAACCAACCTGATACAGTCTTACTTGGATCAGGGGATAGATGTGACAAATATCGACTGGAATCCCCCGCTCAATAACGCCCATAGTTCTTACTGGCAAGAGGTGGATATTATGGATTCGGAGCGACTTCACGAAGTCTTTGCTGCCTTTCAACCTACGCACGTGGTGCATCTGGCCGCCCGCACCGACACCGATATCTACGAATTGGACGGCGACCTAAGCGAGTACGCGCAAAACACGCAGGGTACCCAGCACGTGCTCGATGCGATCCGGGCCACCCCGAGCGTGCAGCGCGCCATAATCACCGCCAGCATGTTTGTGTGCGAGGCAGGCTACCTGCCGAAGCACGACCAGGACTATCGCCCGTTTACGTTGTACGGGGTGAGTAAGAAGTTGACCGAAGAATATACCCGAGCGGCTGATCTGCCCTGCCCCTGGACAATCATTCGTCCGCAGACGATCTGGGGGCCCTGGAGCCTGCGCTACCGCGACGTGATGTTCAAAGTGATGAAAAAGGGGCTGTACTTTCACCCCAGTAAGAAGAACGTGCGCCGCGCCTACGGCTACGTGGGCAATGTGGTATGGCAAATCCAACAAATTCTGCAAGCTTCCGAAGCAGCCGTGAACGAGCAGGTGTTCTACGTGGGCGACCGGCCCATTGATTTACGGCAGTGGGTGGAGCAAATTTCCCGAGAGCTAACCGGCAAACCGGTGCGCCTGCTGCCTACTCCCCTGGTGAAGGGCATCGCGCTGACCGGCGACCTGCTGAAACGCGCCAACGTTTCTTTTCCGCTCACCAGCACCCGCTTCGACAGCATGACGCAAGATTACTTGGCTCCGATCGAAAAAACCTACGAGGTGCTGGGGCCTCCCCCCTACTCCACCGAGGCCGGGGTGAAGGAAATGATTGCCTGGTACCGAACCGAAGCGGCACACGTGCCCCAGTTGGCCGGTCGAAAACTGCGCGCTGCGGCGGTGACCTCGCGACCCCTTGCGGTATGAAGAAAATTCTGGTGGTTGGACAAACCCCTCCTCCCTTCGGTGGACAAGCCATTATGATTGAAAACATGCTGAATCAAAACTTCAGCAAGGTCAGGCTGTATCACGTGCGGATGAATTTTTCGGCCGATATGGACGAGGTGGGCAAGTTCAAGCCATCAAAAGTTATTAAACTGCTGGTGCTGATTGCAAAGATCTACTACTACCGGTTTCGGTATCGCATCTCGAGCTTATACTACCCCCCGGCCCCTCCGCAGCGGGTGCCGGTGCTGCGCGACATCGTGATCTTGAACGCTACCCGCTGGTTGTTTCGCTCCACCATCTTTCATTTTCACGCGGCGGGGGTTTCTGAGATGCACGGGCAACTTAGGGGTTTGATCAAAAAACTCTACGAGCGAGCTTACTTCTATCCGAATGTGTGCATCCGCTTGTCGGAATTTAATCCGGAAGACGGAAGGATGTTTAGAACGCGCCGCGAATTTATTGTGCCCAACGGCTTGGCGGATGTTGGAGCGGCTTATCTGAACGGCGAGGAAAAGCGTAGCGAACCGACCCCGCTAACGTTGTTGTACGTAGGTCTGCTGAGCGAAACCAAAGGGCTTATGGTGCTTCTGGAAAGTGTGCATCGCCTGGCCCAGGAGGGGCACCGCTTTGCGTTGCAACTCATGGGGCGTTTTGAATCCAAAGGTTTTCAACAACGAGTTGAGCAATTTATGGCGGAGCATCGCCTTGAGCCGTACGTCGTTTTCTTAGGCGTGCAAACCGGGGACGCCAAGCACCAAACGTTTGCCCAGGCTGATATCTTCTGTTACCCCACCTTCTTTGAGGCCGAAACCTTCGGATTGGTGGCCCTGGAAGCAATGCAGTTCGGGCTGCCCGTGGTAGCCACCCGATGGCGGGGCGTGCCCTCGGTGGTGCACGACCAGGTGAGCGGCTTCATTGTGCCCCCCCGAAACGCCGAAGCCTTCGCCGAAAAGCTGGCCGTGCTGCTGGATGACGCGCCGATGCGAAAAGAAATGGGCAAACGGGGCCGAGAACTTTATTGCCAGAAGTTTACCGATCAAATACATTTCAATCAGCTTGAGGCTGCGTTCATTAGCTAACTCTCCATGCACCTGGTATTCATCAACCGGAAGAAAATCAGCGTAAGCAGAAGTATCGAGCTATACTTCGAGCAAGTGGGTCAGTACTTACCGACTGACATAACAACCGAGCACTTTAACGCTCCCCGAGACAATCAAGGTCTGCTCAACCGACTACTCAATACCGTAGCGGTGCTCAGGAAGCCCCGGGCCGACGTGTATCACGTGACCGGAGATACGAACTACCTGGCCATTCTGCTGCCCAAAAAGAAAACGCTGCTCACCGTTCATGATATTTATTACCTGTATTACGCGCAGATGAGCCGCAACCCGGTCGTTCGGTTCGTCAAATACCACCTCAATAAGTGGTTGTTCTATAAATTGCCGGTTTGGCGAAGCACATTGATTACCGTTAACTCGGAGTTCACCAAGAAGGAGCTACTGCGAGTCACTGGGTGCCCAGCCGACAAAGTGGTGGTGGCTTACTGTCCGATTTCACCGTTATTTCGTCCGCATCCGAAGCCGTTTAATGCTGAAAAGCCGGTTATTCTGCAAATTGGAGTGATGCCCAATAAAAATCTGCTTCGCCTTTCCGATGCGCTGAAGGGCATTTCGTGCCGGTTAGAAATTGTTGGACAACCCGATGTAGCCACGCTGGAGTCGCTCCGGAGCAATGCGATCGATTTCAACTACCAAACCAACCTGAGCAACGAGGAACTGGTGCAAAAATACGTAGATTGCGATCTTCTTACGCTGGCCTCTACCTTTGAGGGCTTCGGCATGCCGATCGTCGAGGCCCAGTGGATAGAGCGGCCGGTGGTTACCAGCAACACGGCGGCCATGCCCGAAGTGGCGGGGCAAGGTGCTTGTTTGGTGGACCCGTTTAGGGTAGCGTCTATTCGATCAGGAATTGAGAAAGTTATTTCCGACGCTGCTTACCGAAACGCTTTGATCGCGGCGGGGCAAGAAAATCGAGAGCGGTATCAAGCACCCCACGTGGCTAGCATTTACGAGCGAGTTTACCGGCAGGTGAACCTACATTATGGTATCTAAGTGACTATCTTACTTTAAGACGGTACTCGTTGAAACACTGAATAAATTGCAGGTATCATTATTCGTCCAGTCTACACACAGCGATAGGCAGGTTATAAAATTTCTGAACACCTGGGCCGGAGTATTTTCCGGTCAGGCGATTTTACTATTTTCTGTATTTTTCATTCTTTGGTTCTCTTTAATAATTATTCATCGCAGCAGCGAGCGTATGTCGGCTCACCATACTTTATCAAGTTTTTTATAGATATTTTTTAATAACTATGGTAGTATTTTGTTCTACTTTAATTTAATTTTGATAACTAATAATCATCCTCTTTTACCAAATTTAAGGTTATTCAGTATTTTCACTCAGCATAGTAATCGGCGTAGTTCCTGTTGGATGATTCCTCTAAGTGAACAGAGGAACATCAAAGCGGGATCCTAGAGACGATGAGGCATTTTTGAAGAGTGGTTATTCAATCAATCTCTTTGATGCTTTCAAATTATGGCAATAGAAAAGTACACTAATAAAAACTACGTATTCTCCCTACAACTGCTGAGGATCGTAGCTGCCTTTTTCGTGATGCTGTTTCATATCAACTCAATATTTGAAACCAAGTATGGAGTTTACTCCTTCCTTTCCTACGTTAATTTCGGTCAGAGTGGGGTACATATTTTCTTTGTATTGAGTGGATACGTCATGTATCTAATGCATCGCAATGATATCGGACAGGGTATTGAATGGGCGAAGACTTTTGCCATCAAACGTTTTATTAGAATATATCCAACCTACTGGATACTAAGCAGTTGCGTGTTAGCTTTAATGTTTTTTACTTCGGGTGAAGTGAAAGCTTACAAATACTCGCCGAGCTACATTTTTGAGTCTTACTCGTTGGTTCGTCTTGGGTTCATGGACGGCAACCCTCTGATCCCGGCTGGTTGGACTCTTTTTCATGAAGTTAAGTTCTACGCTTTTTTCTGGCTATTGATTATTGTGAAGAACGCTAGAACTCGAAACGTCATTATTTTTGCAACCCTATTTTTAACCGTTATAAATATTTTTATTGACACCTCTGAACAACCGGTGTTTACCTTTTATTTTAGCTCTTTCAATTTATTATTTGCTATGGGTGTGCTTTCGGGATGGGTCACTGATAAATATGCTTATCAATTGGGCAATAAAACTTTTGTGGCGATTGCCATCGCGGCCTTTGCAGGTGTATCACTGATGAGTAATCTCTCGTTATGGGGAACAAATCCGGCATCTATCATTGCCTTTGGTATTGTTAGTTTTTTTATTGTTACTTTGCTGAGTTGCTATGAGAGAACCGTCGAGCAACTATCACTGCCTAAGTCCACTGTACTGTTTCTTGCTAATATCACCTACTGCTTGTATTTGATTCATTATCCTGTGTATACCGTGGTCGCAATCGCAGCACAGAAGCTCAATGTTAATTTGCCGTATGCTCTACTGATCGGAATGATGATTATCAGTTCTGTTGTTGTTTCTATTGTCTTTTATAAGTGGATAGAAGAACCATTGATTGAGATATTGAAGAGAAACTTTCTTGTCACGAAAAAGAGAGAAAAGCCACCTGCTGTCGCCTCTGAGTAGCATTGTGCCTTTGGTGATAACGAATATATTCTGTTAACCGAGGCTAACACCCCCTTCCCGATACGCGCACAGACAATCACTCAGTTGGTTCAAAATAGAATATCTGCTTAACTATATGTATGTTCGAAGCATGAAAGAAGAGGTGATCAATATGAAGGAAGCGTTTCCCGTAAAACAATCGGCCGACAAGTATTTCTATCAAGTTTTTGTTATCGCTCTTCTTATGGTCTTGTTTCCGTCAAGAGCTTTAGGATACGTAGTGCCCTTTGTTTGTTTGGTCTATTACATCGTGAAGACTCAATCCGGCAAAACGTTTGTCAACACTATTTTCGCTATTTTAGTCTATATAGTAGTTACTACCTTTTACTGGGCGCTTTACGAATATGAAGGCATCGACTTTTTGGTGAGCAATGCGATAGTAGCTTTCTTCACTTATGGGTCAATCGTTTATATTTTGGTAGAACGAAGTTCGTTTGTTTCACCAAATTATTCCTACCAAAAATACGCTCGAATTCTTCGCTGGGCGGTGCTTATAGAAGGCGTTGTCGGAATTGTACAGTTCGTCCTGGTATCAGCCACCAGCAGATTCGACATTCTTCCCGGCGATGCCGTCCAGGGTACTATTGGGTTGCTTGCCCTTGTTTCCGGAAATCCTGGCTTTGGAAACCAAATGTTTGCCATTAATATGGTATTCTTCTTAGTGTTTCTCTCACCTGATTTGATTATCCAACGCAAGGGACTAATTTCTTTTTCAATCGGCCTGCTATCACTGATGATGGCTGGGGTTTTGCACGTGTTTATTGCCTTACTATTCAGCATGTTGGTTACCCTGTTCTATTTCAGAAGCAATTTGCTGTTCAGCAACCTTGGCAAGTTGGTAGGGGCTGTTTTCTTAGCGGGTGCGCTCATTCTTCCCCTACAAGTTATCTTTCCTGAATTTTCAAGAACTGCTAGCGTGTTTCTAGCGCTTTACCAAGATTTAGACTCCCCAAAGTTCCGTATTGTAGAGAGGACAGCCGTGGATATGCCTGCCGAGTTTCCTCACGTCAACTTAGTTGGCCTAGGTCCCGGCCAGTATCTAAGTCGTGCCGGATTAATAAGCTCAGGACGATATACTGAGCAAAAAATTCCATTTCTAGCAAATACTCTCTCTGAACCATTGCGTAAATATGGCTTCCAGACATGGGACAGTTATGCGTCGAACACCGATCGTTTCGGAGGTTCTACGATGCACCGCCCTTACTTCACAACGCTGTCGCTCTACGCTGAGTTTGGACTGGTTTGCCTGTTTCTTTTACTAATTTATTTAGCCGTGCTTCTGGGAAAAATGCGTAGCCTGTATCTGGCGCATCGACGCGCAGGCGATGATTTGTCAGCGTACGTTTCATTTACTCTTGGTTTACTGCTGGTGTTCCTTTTTTCTATTTCGTTTTTCGATAACTACTTAGAAACCACCCAAGCTATTTTTCCTGGCCTTTTGCTTATGAGTGCTTTTCGCCGTTCTTTGCAACGCGGCATACCTCTGGAAGCGTCCAACAATGACGTAGCGCATTCCGACAAACAGGTGCACCGCGAAACTACAACGCTATAAAACAAATGGCTTGTATCCATACCTAATCAAGAACGGAAAAGTAAGCACGCTTACCGCTATTTTTTTCCATAAACTCATCTCCTTCTTCCATTCGTCGTCAACCACGACCCGAACCGGACCCGAGCGGGTTCTTACCACCGGGTTTCCCCATATGGAAATGTCCCCAGCGTGGTGCTGATCGTGAAACCCTTCGGCCGTTAGTTCATACGGGGGCGAGTGCTCTGGAAACCCCAGCAGTGCCACGATACCGTCAAGAACTTTCTGAGGATTTTCTACAAAGTCTTCGTAGCGAACGCGCCGGTAGCGCACGTTTTTTCTTCGCTTCACCAGCTCGCAGCCCACGTTCCACTTAATCCACCGCAGGGTGGCCTGCAACAGCCCGAAGGAAGTCATCGCCACCGTGGCGTCGGCGCGTACGTCGTTTCGCGCGAACTTCTTGCTCCAGGAGTAAGCCACCCCGCGGGGATCGCGCACCAGGTGAAGAAGTACCATGTCGATAGAATCTATCCGACTCAAAAAATACGCGTAATCCGGAGTTTTGGAAGAATCCACAATGTACTGCTCGCCCGACACCTCGAGCACGCTTGCGTATAGTTTCTCCAACACGTGGGCGTAGGCCCGTTCTTCATCTGCCAGCGGTCGTGGCCGCCACTGGTTCAAAATCAGATTCTTCAGACCATTCTGACCGGAGTGAGCAAAGAAATCGGCTTGCTTTCTTCGGATCGGCCGGTCGGGATACACGCGGGCCAGCACTTGCTGCCAGAAGCTAGATTCGCTAAACAGCGTGCCGTCCGACACCGGATGGTTGGCCTCGATGCCGTATTTCCACAGGTAACAGATTTCGTTCACCCCGATGAGACCGGGCCAGAAGTTGAGCAATTTGGTCAGCACCGTGCTGCCACTTCGCCCCGAGCCCCCAATGTAAATCACCTTTATTTGCTTTTTCATACTGTTTTCGTGCGGCTCTCTCCTATACGCTGATCCACCTGAGAATCCGCTGACCCACCAGATGGTAAAATTTCTTTTTGTACCACAGGTACCGGATGGCTACCCGAACGGCCGACAGCAACCTTCGCTTTCGAACATAAACAACGAAAGCGTCTAAAGCATTGAAGGTGAGCAGATGGTTGCGAAAGACCTGGTATTTCTTTTTCCCCTTCTTTTGCACCAAAATTGGCTCCCACTGCGTTAGCACCCGCTCGATCTTGAGGAACCGTTCCTGAGAAGCTACGTACGAAAGCCGATTCGTCTCGTTGGTATGGTAATACATCAAAAACTCATCGACATACTCGATGGTAGGCGCAAGCAGCGAAAACTTGAGCCACCAGTCCAGGTCTTCCAAATACCGAATGCCTTCATCGAACGGAATCTCTTCCAGAAGTCTCCTTTTCAGCAGCAGGCTCGACGGAGTGGGCGGACGCCAGCCGTCCATCAAGTGATCGAACACGTCTTTCCGGTAGAGTTTTCTCTTCTCGCGCCGCTGCCCGTTGCCGCGCATGATCCACTGTTGGCAAGACACCAGATCGATCTGAGAATTTTTCTCGAACAAAGCCACTTGCTTGGCCAGCTTTTCGGGATGCCATTCATCGTCCGAATCCAGCAGGGCGATCAAGTCGCCCGAACTGTTTTGAAAGGCCACGTTCCGAGCTGTAGACACTCCCCGGTTCATCGCCTGCCGGATGACTACGACCCGAGCGGCCAGGTGAGGATATTCGCACTGCAGGTAGGTGCCCACTTCGGGCTCGGAACCGTCGTCTACTACAATAATTTCGTCCAGACGACGGGTTTGGTTTAGTACCGACGCTACAGCGCGGATCAGACTTTCACGCCGGTTGTACACCGGTATCAGCACGGAAACAGTATAGGCCAACGCTTGTTTTTCAAATAAGTGATCGCTCTCACAACGATCACTGTGCTCAGACTTTTTTTGGGGTTGATAGCAACTTGAATGACGCGACTAACTCGGGTTTGGTTCGCAGCAGATAAGCCGCATAGAGGCCTCCGCTTACCAGCACCTGTAGAAACAACAGTAGCCACGTGACATCTTCGGCAAGGTACGACGAGCCGTACACCAGCGCAACAATAAACAAACTAACCGCAAGCGGTTCCAACAAACTCCGAGCATACTCCCGTGGCTTCAGGTCGATGGACTGACGAACATAGAACAGCATTACTCCTAGCGTTATAAGCATGGCTAAAATATACGTAGCAGCAACCGCTTCGATCGAAAACTGAACCGCCCCGTACATAAGCGCCAAACTCAAGCCTAGGTACAACAGCTTGATCCGCAGGTTTAACCCTACCTTTCCTACCCCCGCAA
This sequence comes from Cyclobacteriaceae bacterium, assembly GCA_965217275.1. GTDB lineage: Bacteria > Bacteroidota > Bacteroidia > Cytophagales > Cyclobacteriaceae > Tunicatimonas. Next base: position 139,024 of record OZ244400.1, read on the forward strand.
AGAGGTTGTTGAGGCAAGAATAGAAGCAGACCAACACCCCCGCCACCGAAAGTATTTGCACCACCGGAATACTGTCTAGCCATTTATCACCAAAAACCAGAGGAATAGCCATGGGCGAAAAGACGAAGGCGGCAGCAAACAGCGGTATAGCCACCAAGGCCATAGAATCAATAAATTGATGAAACTTCTTGGAAAGCTCGGTTCGTTGGTCCTGAAGCATAGAGAACACCGAAAAAGTTACCCTTGTGAAAGTCAGTTCAACCAGTTCGGTTAACGTTATAAATATTTTTTGGGCAAAAGAATAGTACCCCAGGGGGCCGGTGCCCAGAAAGTATCCAATCAGCAAGGTGTCAGCGTACCGAATCAGGTAGGTGGTCATGCGGTTGAGCATCACCTTTGAGCCAAACCCAAAAATCTCGAGGTAGTGCGGCCACGAAAAAGCGGCTGAGGGGCGCCAGGTGGTCATCATCCATAGCAACAGCGCCTGCACCCCGTTGAACAGGATCTGCTGAAACACCAGCGCCCAGGCTCCGTAGCCGCGGTAGGCCATGATAATGCTGACTACGCAACTAACCACAATGGCCACGGTGCGGGCAATGGCTACTTTCTTGAGCAACAGTTCGCGTTGCAGCAACGCCAATTGCACCTTCACCGACGAAGAAAAGATGTAGGTGATGGCGTGCACCCGAAGGAGGTCGGTTAAGAGGGGCTCATCGTAGAGGTAGGCAACCCCGGGAGCGCCGAGGTAGGTAAGGGCAAAGAGTATGCCGCCCAGGCCTATGTTGCCCCAAAAGGCAGAGGAGAGGTGTTCGTCTTCCAGGTTCTTTCGCTGAATCAGGGCAGCGACCAGCCCCTGCTCAACGAATATCTCGCTAAAGTAAACGAACGTGTTGGTGAGCGCAACCACCCCAAAGACGATGGGATCAAGAAGCTTGGCCAGCACAAAGTAGGTGGAGACCGAAAACAGGCGCACCCCAATGGTTTCAATAAACGACCATTTGAGCCCCTCGGCCGACTTCTTTTTAAGACTCACGCTTTCCTCCGGTAAGCCTTTTTATAATATTGGGTGTCTACGTCCGTAGCTTGAACACCGTTGTAGACAATCCCCGCTTTGAGTTGGTTTCGCTGGATGAGCTTGTCCAACCGCTCCACGTCTTCCTTCTGCGAGTACTGGTGCCGTACCGCCCAGAGGGTATAATCTACGTGTTTGCTCAGAAGCAGGTAATCAGAAATAGCTCCCAGGGGCGGGGTGTCCACAATAACCAGTTCGTAGTGCTTTTTGAGGCGGGCCATCAGCGACGCCAGCGCATCGCTCGTCAGCAAATCAGAGGCATTGAACTGCGGGCGGCCCGCGCCGATAAAGTCCAGATTGGCAATTCCGGTGGTCTGGGTGCTCAGTGATTCGGGGTGCAGCAGCATATCGCTCAGGCCGGGCTCACTGCGCACCTGCATCAACGGAGCCAGGGTAGGATGGTGAAGGTCAGCGTCGATGAGCAAGGTTTTGCGCCCCGCCTGGGCAAACGACTCGGCCAGGTGCCGGGCGATAAATGTTTTCCCCTCGCCGCTGCGCGCTGAGGTAATCCCCACCGTTTTCACATCCTGACTCAAGCGCAAGAAATCGACGTGATGGCGAACGTAGCGAAAAGTGTGCGCCAGGTAGCTGTCGCTTCCGTAGGCTCGCCGTTTCTCCTTTTCCTTCACCAGGGCGATCCGCTCAATGATGGGTACCTTGGTCCATTGATTCAGTTGATCACCGCTTTCTACCTTGGGCTGAAAGTAGTCGTTCATGAAGATAAAGGCCGCGGGGGCAATTAGGCCCATCATAATAGCCAGCAGCAGCACAAACACCGCCTTAGGGCTTTCCGGCTGGTCGCCAATCTGCCGGGGCGCATCGATCATGGTTTTATCGGGCACGTTCGAGGCAATAGCGATGCCCGCTTCGGCCCGCTTCTGCAACAGATAGTTATAGATATTGTCATTGAACGCGAAGCGGCGGTTGATGTCGGTGAGGTTGCGTTCGTTCTGGGGCAGTTCGTTCATCGACTGGCGGATGGCGCTGATTCGACGGTTATTTTCGCGTAAGCCGATGTCGTTTGAGTTAATGAGGTTATCGATGTTGTCGATAAGAGCCTGCTTGGTGTTGGTGATCTTTCGCTCCAGCACCCGCAACACGGGGTTGTTGGGGTTAGAGCTGTAGTCTTTGGAAATCTTTTCCTCGTTGAGTTTCGCCAGTTGGATTAGCAGACTGTTGAGCAGCTCATCCTGGATGCCCACCGACGAGGGGGCCACCACATCGGTAACGTTGTCGTTCGAGGCCAGATACTGCGCCATGTACTTGTAATACTCGTTTTGTACGCTCAGCTGAGCCTGCTTGTCCTCCAGGGTAAACAACTGTTCGGTGAGGTTTTGAGACGTTACCGCTACGTCAATGACCTGGTTCTCATCCCGGAAATCTTCCAAACTTCCTTCGGTCTCCCGCAGCGAGTCAGCTACGGTAGCGATCTGGAAATCAATAAACTCAATGGTTCTTTTGCCCAGTCGGTTCTTCTTGGCCAGGTCGTTGGCGATGTATACTTCAATGAGTTGGTCTAAGAATCGCTTGTCTTTTTCCGGGGTAGCACTCACCAGGCTGAGCCGGGCAATGTTGGAGTTTTCCGAAATGGTTTCAATCTGCAAGGCTTGCTGATACGCTTCGGTTAAGTCGCCGATGCTATGTATTTCAACGTAGTAGTCGGTATCTGTTTCGGTGAACAGTCGCGTAGGGTTTGTCACCTTCATCGCGACATTCAGGTAAGGCAGCGATAGGGACTCGCTTAGCAGCAGGGTTGTGTCCAGCGAGATTTCTTCGGGCCATTCATTAATCCCTTGTGTGGCGCCGTCGATAACGAAAAGCGGACTTTTGTCAGCATCAATCCGGATGCGGTAGTGTTCTTCGTCGGGAAAAGAGATCATAATCGGAGTATCGAGCAGCTCTCCACCGAGCGTGTCGAGCACCATCTCAAACGGACTGGGATAGATTTCTTCAGCCACTGTGGTGGCGAACCAATCCAAAGCCGCCGGATAGGAGTAATAGCTTACCTCAAAGTTGAGCGTGGATAAGCTCTTTTGCACTGTGGAGTAAGCGGTTAAGATGCCAATCTCATCCTCTAATTCAGAGTCAGACTGAAGCAGGTTGAAGGCATTTAGAAATTCTTCTTGCTTAACTGTGTTGTCGCCCAGGCTTTGGTCCTTCAATTGGATGGTAGCCGCAACCCGGTACGCTTCGTCGGCCACCCAAAGATACAGCAGGGCCAAGCCCACCGTTAGCAACAGCGACAGCGCAAACCAATACCATTTCTGAAGCAGCTTTCGGATAACTACCCGAATGTCAGTCTCTTCCATAAAATTAATTAGTTCCCCGATTATTATTAACGTAATTTAGGATAAGCACCCCGGTGGAAAGGCCCGTAAATAATACGCTAAGGATCCCGAAAGTGTTCACGTTGTTTCGGGCAGCTTTGGCTCGCAGGGGTTGCACATACAGCGCATCATTAGGTTGCAGGTAATAGTAGGGAGAAGCCAGCAAACGCGGGTCTTTTAGGTTTATTAAGACGGCTTCATTTCCCTGCCCGGTCTGGCGGATGAGGGTGATGTTTTCCCGATTGCCAAAGTCGGTGAGGTCACCCGCCATACCCAACACCTCCAGCACGGTGGCTTGCTCATTATAAATATAGTAGTAGCCGGGACTATTAACTTCACCTAGCACCGTTATTTTAAAACTAACCAGTTTCACCAAGATGGTGGTGTTGTTAATGTACACTCCTACTGCCTCCTTGATTTTCGCCTCAGCCTGTTCTAGCGTGAGCCCGCCCACTTTGATCTCTCCCACCTCGGGCAGCGTAATCATCCCGCGCGCGTTGATAGAGTACCCATTAATGTACAACCCGGCGGGATTAATCGGTTGAAAGCCATCGCCCGCCTGGATATTGAAATAGTCTTCGGTTTCGGTATCCAACGTCTTGATTCTTACCGATAGTATATCCTGAGGCTGCAACTCATACACCTGGCGGTTGTTATATACCGTGGTAGGAGTCTCAGCATTAAATTCAGGGTTAGGAAGATACACCAGTTGCCGGTTAGGGATGCAGGCGCTAACGCAAAACAGCAAACTGCCGATAATGAAACCATATTGTCGCATGCGGGTGGGTTCGAATTATTGTAAGGTGTTTGTGCAATAAGAGTGCACGTTTTAATATTCAAAGTAACGAAGAGTATCCTACAAAAAGAAAGACTTTAACTAAATAGTTTTTAACAAAACCGGTATTTTAGTGAAATATGAGCAATAAATACCGAATTTGGTAGGATTGCGTATCGGCACTTTCCTGGGTTAGCGAGTTGCTGATTTGGTGCGTTTGCCCACCTCCGTTGCTGCTTGATTAGTAGAGTAGATGCAATTTCCCGCGGTATTCTTTTGTTTGGTCCTCTTCCGTAGCCACCAGTCGAAACGTATAGGTACCCGCCGCAACGCGTTGTCCGCGATAAGTACCGTCCCAACCAGTGGTGCGGTCGGCCGAAGAAAAGTTTTCGCTGCGGTAAACTTGTTCGCCCCACCGGTTGTAGACCTCCAACAAGTGAAAGACGACCTGTTGATTGGCAACCGGCGCAAAGATGTCGTTGCGACCGTCGCCGTTGGGCGAAAAGGCGTTCGGCAGATGTACCCCGCCGCGGGGCAATATTGGCTCAATAATCGGTTCTTCTACCGTCACCAAAACCTGGGCAACTTGAGTGCATCCCTGCGCATTGCTGACCGTCACTTCGTAGTCGGTGGTGGCTACCGGTGAGGCTATAGGATTGGCGCAGTCGCGGCACGATAAGCCCTCGCTCGGCAGCCATTGGTAGCTAAATTCAGAGTTCGGCGCACCGGTCGGCGCCAAAGACACTGACGTACCCGACGTGATGGTAGTATCTGAAATTACGGTAGGTTCGGGCAGGGCCGCCACCTGCACCAGAACCGAGTCAACCACCGCACACTCGCCCAATTGCTGATGAAAGTAGTAGTACACGCTGTCTTGTCCGGGGGGCGGGGTAACGCTAGGGCTGGTTTCTTCCGAATAGAAAGTGCCCGCGTCGGACCAGTAGAACGACCAGCCGGGAGCTACATCAGCCGACAAATTCAACGATTGCCCTTCACACACGACCGTGTCGGTCATCATCGAAGCCAGGGGAACCTCGTTGGTAATGGTCACGGCGGTGGGATCGTAGGGTTGATTGGTAGAAGGATCATCCGAGGCGACTACGCTCCCCAAAGCGACGGGCAGGTTGGCTAAATAAGACTGATGTTGAATGGTGCCGGACACCCCCCGGACATCGGCTTCAATCACCAGCGTGACGTCGGTGTTCGGAGGCAGCGAGAGATTCTCCAGCGTGAGCACCGCGGTGCCCACCCCGGTACCCGGCGCCACGGAGTAAGAAAGTCCGTCGGGGATGGTCGTCGAGGCGATGCGCATCCTGTCGGGCAGCGTATCGGTAAACACCACGTTGTCGATGTTTGTGGCCGAACTGTTGCTGATCACCGTTTCGTAGCGCACCCGGCTCTGGCAATCGCCGACCACGGTGGCCTGCATCTGCATGCCCAAGGCAAAGGGACACGAGCAGCCGTCGCTGCCCTGCGCCAGGGGTCCGGTGCCTACCAACTCAATTTCACCGGTTTCTTTGTCGATAGCCACCAACCGCTCGTGGGTGAGTCCGGGCGGATTCGGATTAAAGGGTGTTGCCGAACCGTAGCCGTAGAGTTTGCCTCCGGTGTCGAAAAACATCGCTCCGATGTGCACTACGGTGCCGCGGTCGGGCTCGCCCACCAACGACACGGTTCCTACCGTGGGGCTGGCCAGATCGGCATCAATCTTGAGCAACCGCCCCCGGGTTTCTTCAGCTTCCTGGGGATCCAGGTCGTGGTCGCGTTGGTACGAGTAGATGGTGCCCGCATCGCTTACGTCGAACGCAAAATCGTCCATGGCCACGTGAAAGTCACCGAGTGCTTCCGCTACGTCGGCGGTCCACTTCAAAGAAACGCTGGCGTGCAGGCTGACGTTATCGCCCGTCACGTCCAGGTAGTGCAGCAGTTGGCTTTCCCGGTCGTGCACTACGTAGTAGCCGTCGGAAGAGCAACTGGCCGCGGCGAACCCCCACTGCACACCCTGGACCTCCCCATCGTCTAGGTCAAGCACTTGGTGCGTTCCGTCGGGATAGAGCCGCACCACGTTTCTAATCCCCCGTAAAGTCAGTTGGGTGCTCACCCCGTACATCAGGTTATCCTTCGTATTATACCCCAGACCGTTTAGTTCGATGCCCGAGAACACGACGTTATCGGTGAAGTCTACCTGCCCCTGGCCGAAGTTAATTTTGTGTAGTTCGGTGCTTCTTTCCGAGTCAGGGTTGTTGGCCAGTTGATCGGCGTACAGGGAGATAAAAAACCGGCCATCGCACACAAAGCCTTGGGCAAACGACGATTGAGATGTGGTCGCAGTGCATAAGAATACGATAAGAGCTAAAAAATTGCGCTTAACAAACGCCATAGCCAGTAAGAATTAGGTACTTTTTGGCAAAGGTACGCATTTAACGGTAAATTGCACGTTCGGTTTGGATTCAATAGCTACCTTGCCGCTCCAAAACGCTTCACGTACGTAATCATTACACAAATGTCTCGTCAAGCAATTATCCGCTGGTGGTTTATTGGTTTGCTGCCGCTGTTGGCGGTTCAGTTTTATTTTGCCCGCCGGGTGAGCGAACCCTATCCGGCCATTATTTTTCCGGGCTTCACCAAGGTTCCGGTGCACCAAAGCTATCCGTACGACTACGAATATCTCCAAGTAGTGGGCCATACGGGCACTGATTCGGTGCTGCTGACGCTAAATGACGTCCTGGCCCCCGTACCCTACAAGGCTAAGGTGTTCTATCCGACTATGGCCGACAAGATGAAGGAACTCATTTCCGCTTCGGATAGCTCCCGCCGCCAGGTACTGGCTCAGCACATTGGACAGAATTTAAATAATACTACCAACCGTACGTTTGAGCGGATCACCCTGCGCTGGTATCAGTACCGGGCAGCATCGCCGCAAGAAATCCGTTCTGTTCGCCTTATCGACACAATATCCATCTCTTTAAATCCTCAGTAGTGTTTGTTTTTTCTTCTTTGATGCAACGATTGGACACTTGGATAGCGGACGAATACCGCCTCCCGGCGGGCGCACTGGGCGCATTCAGAATCCTTTATGCCGGGTATATCCTGTTCGTGGTGGGTGCTCCTGAGTTTCGGTGGATTGCCCAGCATCCTGCGCTTTTCTTTGATCCCCCGCCCTACAGCTTTGCCAATCTCTTTCACCAATTTCCGGGACATTATTTCTTCTTAATCATTGATCTGTTAGTGGTTGTGCTGCTGGTGTTCTTGCTGTTCGGCTTCCGCACCCGGCTGACTTCGATGTCGCTAGCAACGGTGATGCTGATCGGATTTAGCTTTTACCATTCCTTCGGCAAGATCAACCACGACACTTTGCTGATGGTGATCACGCCCCTGTTGATGGCTTTTTCGGGCTGGGGTAGTCGTTACGCGATTGATCAATCCTCGCCGCGGCACCATGCGTCCGGAGAAAACTACTGGCCAGTGGCTACGCTAGCGGTTATACTTAGCTTCGCTATGTTCTCGGCGGGGTTTCCTAAGCTCGTCGAGGACGGTAGCCTTCGCAACGGTTGGCTTAGCTTGTCTACCCAGGCGGTGAAGGGGTACGCCATTATGTATCAGCACGATGATCTGGCGGGCAACTACCTGGCTCCGATCTTTTTAGAATACGCCGGGGATTTTATGTGGGAGACCCTCGATTACGTAGCCGTGCTCTTTGAAATAGGATTTTTGCTAGCGGTGGTTCGTCGCCCGTGGTTCCGCTTTTTTGTGCTGGTCGCCGTGCTCTTTCACTTTATGAACGGGCTGTTGCTGAGTATAAGCTTTGTTAACAATATCACGCTCTATCTATTATTCATTTACTGGCCACCTGTGCTTGCCTGGTTCGAAAGGTTACCGACAAGGCTTATTCGTCGCCCGGTCATGATCGCTGCTGTCGTTGGCCTGACGGCTGCTTATGGCTTTCATCTACCCGTTAACTTAACTGCCCTGCTGCTGGCCTTCGGCGCAGACGATTTATCGGCTAGCCTGCTGTTGATGGGACTGGCCTGCGGCTTCTTCGGCTATAACTATTTTTGTAGTCTCCGGAAGCTCCCAGCCCAACGCCTACATCGATCAGTATAACTTCGGTCAAAAGAATCATCGTTCGTCAGAGATTGCTTAGCCAGCTATCCTTTGGCTGGTCTTCGACGGCCCGGATCAGGGCAGTAGCTTATCAGCTAACAGCCGGTAAAATCTCTTTTTGTTCCATAAATACTTGACGTACAGTTTGAATGCTACAGGGACGTTTTTTTTGTGGTACTGCTCCACAAAGGCATCAATGGCATTATACGAAAGAATGCTTTCTCTAAACGCCCGAAACCGGGCCTCTCCCCGCAGTGCGGTGATCTTCTCCCGCCACAGCGCAATGAAGGTTTCTATCTTTCGGAAGCGCTCCACATAGTAAGTTCCCGACAAACGATCATTGTCTCCGGCGTAATAGTAGGCCAGCGGACGGTCCACCCGAGCAATATTTGGCTCAGTGAGGGCGAAGCGCAACCACCAATCGGTGTCTACCTGGTAACGTACTTGCTCTTGGTAGGGCGTGTTTTCGTATACCTCTCGCTTGGCCACCACGGTAGACGGGACCGGGGGCGCCCAATCGGTGGTCAGTCGGTCGAATAGCCGATCGCGGTAAAAAGGCGGGTTTCGTTCTTTGGTCTGGTTTTGCTTCACAATCCAATCTCGAGTGGCGACCAGGTCTAGCTTCGGATTTTCCTCGAAGCAGCGTACCTGCTCCTGCAGTTTGTTGGGGTGCCACCAGTCATCAGAATCGAGTAAAGCGATCAATTGGCCGCTAGCGTGCCGAAAGGCTATGTTTCGAGACGCCGATAGGCCCCGATTCACCGGATTGCGGATAACCCGCAGTAGCTTCTCGTCTAGGTAGTTGTGTTCTCTCAGGTAGTCCTCTACGCTGAAATCAGAAGCATCATCTATCACTAAGATTTCGGTAGGCGAATAGGTTTGTTCGCGCACCGAGTCGATAGCCCGCAGTAGTTCGTGCTGCCGGTTGTAGTTCGGGATAACTACTGAGATTGTGTAAGCCATAATAAAAATGATCTACGCCTTCTTGAAAAAGTACTTACGGCAGTCAGCCAAGCCGGAATTGATCGGTAAATTTTTCTTTGAGACTCATGCGCCACAATATTGCACAAAATAACGGTGCGCTTTGCACAAAAAAAAGGAAGTGGAAGCAAAATAGTTTCGTCCTTTCTTTAATACGGGCGCTAAACAATGAGCATCGGGGCTAAGATAAGGGGCATATTAACCCTGGTACCGCTAAGTTCTTGACGTCAGCCATACCGTTTGGCAATCCTTAGCGTTTGTTTTCCGTACTCTCCTCCAAATAACAAATCGTGGTTCAGGTAGTGGTACAGTTGATACAGCGGTTGCCGTTCTTTCCACCCAGCGAGCAGTGGATACGCCTCCTGGTAGGCCGCCCATACCCGATTGCTAAACCCACCGAACATCGCCATCAGCGCCAAATCACTCTCACGGTCAGCGTAGGAGCTGGCCGGGTCGATGAGGGCGGGACCCAACGCCGAGCACAACGCATTGCCTGACCATAAATCTCCGTGGGTGAGGACGGGCGGGGGTTGGTGGCCAATTAGCTGAGGCAAGCGGTCCGTGAGCTGGTCGTAGGCTTTCCGTTCCGAATCGTTCAGCCCTCGTTTTTGCTCCAGCAGCCTCAACAAGTGTCCCAGTCGCTGCTGTCCGTAAAACTCTATCCAGTCATCGTTCCAGCGATTGTCTTGCCGGGTAGCTCCGCAGTAGTTGTCGTGGTAAAAGCCGTAGCGTTTGTGCTCACAACGGTGCAGTTCGGCGATGCCCCGACCCAATTGCTCGTCTTGCTGATGCCTTGGTTCCCGCGCCGGTTCCAAAAAGGTGGTCACCAGTAGGGCCGGATCGGTTTGGGCCAAAATCACTTGGGGAATTTGCAGCAGGGTGCTGGCCTTACCTAGTTCCCGCAGGGCTTCGGCCTCGCCTACGAACTGGTCCGCTGGGGCACTCGTACTCCATTTCGCGAAGAAGATACCCCGGTTGGTCGTTAGCTTCACCGCCTGATTGATACAACCGCCCCGGAGCGACTGCATTTTCTGAACAACTACCGGTTCTGCTAACGCCTCGGTGAGGAGCTTGGCTAACGTAGCGGAAATATCGTTATTCACGGGCCTCCCGGTTAAAGACTCTTTTCACGGTTTGGTAGATACCGACCACAATGAGGATCAGCAGGATCAATCCGGGCCAGCTGCCGTAGGGCGACTCGGCAAACAGTTGCAGTTGTCCGGGTCCGCTGGCCACGATACCAATGGCGATGGCAATGCCCATTAGGGCTTCGCCGGTGATAAGTCCGGAAGCCAGGAGCAATCCGGCTTTTTCGGCCCGATCCTTAGCAGTGGTAGCAACGCGCGCCCCGGATTCGGAGGAACGGTGCTGCATGTAGCGCTCCACCGCCCAGGCAATGAGTCCACCCACAAAAATTGAGGTGTCGAGCTCCAAAGGTAGGTACAGTCCCACCGCCACCGCCAACACTGGCATCCGAAAGCTCGAACCCCGGTTTTTCAGTTGCACGTCGATGGCAATGATCACCACCGCAACGGCCGCACCGATGGCGACCATCGTCCAGGGCAGCCCGCCCCGAAAGATCCCGTCGGCCACGCTCTGCATCAGGGTGGCCTGCGGAGCGGCCAGCGCGTCGGGATGCTCGGCGGTGGGCGCTCCCATACCGTAGGCGATGAGCAGGTTGTTGAGCACCGGGGCAATGGCCAGCGCTCCGGCCACCACGCCCACCACCTGCATAATCTGCTGCTTGTAGGGCGTGGCTCCCAGCACGTGCCCGGCCTTTAAATCCTGCATATTGTCGCCCGCGATAGCCGCCGCACAGCACACCACCGCTCCCACCAGAATAGTCGCCGCGGCCCCCCGGCCCGGATCGTCGGTGCCCATCAGGGCGGCCAACAGCAAGGCCGTCGCAAGGATAGTCGCAATGGTTACTCCCGAAATGGGGTTATTGGAACTACCCACCAGCCCGGCCATGTACCCGGCCACCGCCGAGAATAAGAAACCGGCTACCACCATGATTAGAGCCATCAGCCCGGTGATGGCCACGTTCTCAATTTCGCGCAGGTAGAGCAAGAACACCGGCACAATGAGCACGCCGATGCCGATGAGCACCCACGACATAGGAGTATCCAGTTCGGTGCGGGCCTGCTGCAGTTGTTGTCCCCCCTTCCGAAAGGCCTCCACTCCCGACCGAAAAGCGGTGGTGAGCGATTGCCGCAAACTGAGCAGCGCCCACAATCCGCCCACCACCATGGCTCCCACTCCCAGGTAGCGAATCTGGCTGCTCCACACCATAATCCCCATCTCGGCAGCGCTGTTGGCTCCTTCGGGTACGCCCACCGTGGCGATGTAGAGCGGAATGCCCAGGTACCAGCTAATCGCTCCGCCCAGAAACACCAGGAACGACACGTTGAGTCCCACAATGTAGCCTACCGCCACCAACGCGGGCGACAGGTTGAGTCCGAAGTAGAGATACAGTTTTTGGTTGATCAGCGCGGCCTGCTCGAACAAACCGTCCCACAGATTCAGCGCCGAATCGCTGAGCTTGAAGAGTCCGCCCACCACGGCACCCCCGACGAGGTACTTCACGGTGCCACTGCTGTCTTCACCGGTTTTGAGCACCTCAGCGGTAGCCACTCCCTCGGGAAACTTAAGTTTCTCCTGCACGATTAGCGCGTTGCGCAGCGGAATGGTGAACAAGATGCCCAAGATACCGCCCGTCATGGCAATCAGGGTCGTTTCCCAGTAGTTGAACTCCTCCCAGTAGCCCATGATGATCAGGGCCGGAAGGGTGAAGATAACCCCGGCCGCCAGCGACTCACCCGCCGAGGCGGCGGTTTGCACCATGTTGTTCTCCAGCACGTTGGAGTTTCTGAACAGCTTGAGTACGGCCATGGAGATCACCGCTGCCGGGATGGAGGCCGAAACGGTGAGTCCGGCAAACAGCCCGAAGTAGGCATTGGCGGCGGATAGAATCACGGACAAGAGGGCTCCTAATAGCACTGCTTTTAGCGTGAGTTCGGGCAAGCTGGTGGTGGCGGCAACGTAGGGTTTTTCTTCTTCGGTGGGCGGAGCGAGGGGCGGTTGTTCAGGCGACATAGAAAATTCGGTTGGTTGCTCGCAAACATACTACCTTTTAGGATAAAATTCCGTAGCATTGCGGCCCCTATCCATTACCACTGCTTATGAAACGCGTTACTGTTTTTTGTGCTTCCAGTCCGGGCTTCGATCCGCAGTACGGGGAAGCGGCCCGCGCCCTGGGCCAGTTTCTGGTAAAGCGAGACATTACCTTGGTCTACGGTGGTGGCCGGGTGGGCTTGATGGGCATTCTGGCCGACGCGGTGCTGGTCGGCGGGGGCCAGGCAATCGGGGTAATTCCCCGGTTTTTGCTGGATTTGGAGGTGGGCCACACCGGGTTAACCGAGTTAATAGTGGTGAACTCGATGCACGAACGAAAACTGCGGATGGCTGAGTTATGCGACGGGGTGATTGCCTTACCCGGCGGATTTGGCACCCTGGAAGAACTTATTGAAATGCTCACGTGGTCGCAATTGGCGCTTCACCGCAAGCCGGTGGGCATCCTAAACACCAACGGATACTATGATTTGCTCCGCCAGTTTTTCGACCACATGGTCAGGGAAGGCTTACTGAGGGCCGAAAACCGCGATTTGGCTATTTTTGAGGCGGATATAGAACGACTTTATGAGAAAATGAGTATTTTTAAGCCAGCAAACACCACCGAACGGCTGGGTGACAATTCTCGTAAAACGTAAAAATCCCGAGAATACGCATCCCCGGGATTTTCCTACTAAACTAACCAAACCAAACTATGCACTAGGTTTAAGCAGTGGTCGTACCCACCGAGGTCGCGGTCGTATCGCTACCGGTTGATGGGGCCCCTTGCTCACCTTGTCGTTCTTCAATCACCTTTTTCAGTCTCGCGATTGACTTGCTTGCTCGCTCGCTGTCCAGGCTATTGATGTTCTCAATCATTTTGTTCTTCTCCTCATTAGTGATCACCTTGTTGTTCAACAACAACAGCAATTCTGTTTTTTGCTTCACCGAAGCTTCTTTCTTCGCTGCGGTGTCACGGTCTACCGGCGGGCGGTCTTCCGGACGCGGCTCACTGGTCGCACTTTCGGTAGCCGAGGTCTCCTTAGCTAGCGCCTTGGCAACTTTCTTAGGCGCACCCTTGTCTTTCGCCATATAGTCCATCTCCTCGGCGGGAGTAGGCTCATAACCGGCGGCCCGAATGATCCAGGCCAGGATGTTGCGATACGCCTTGCCAATGGCTCGCGTTTGCGCCATCGAGGCAATGGCAAACTCCTGATAATTACGCTTACCGTTTTCCTGGTTGCTGCAAATCGCGTAGCCTGAACCTACCACCTGAGCCTGTCCGTCAATCTGACTCTTCAAATTGTAGAGCTTCACCTGCGCCTGGTACTTTACTTCGTGATTGTCGGTCGGTATGCGCACCAACTCTTCAATCACGGGAAGAATACCCAACCGCGCTCCGGCGTACTGCCATCCCTCCACGTTCACGTAGGCTTTGCCCTGAATGTGGTGGAATAACTTATTCTCCTTGATGAAACGAGCTAAATCCTGCGCCAAGTGCATGGTCTCATACGAGTTGGCGATGTCGTAGCTCTCAATGTTCTTTTTTCCCGATGCGGGACTGTTAGTCTGGCTCATATTCGCTATTTTAACGTTCATTATGGAAACGATAGTTCACCCGTAAAAGTGCCAATTTTGTTAAAAAACGTTAAATTTAAGTAACTGTTTATCAAGTTGTTATAAATTAATTTTTCGACCGTTGCCAAACCGTAATTAATCGATCTATTTCTCGCTATGGCACGTTTATTAAATGTCTTTTTCACGACATAAACTTAATTCTCACCCGCGTCTCGCATGGCTTCTGACCTTTTTCCGGAAGGCACATCGCCCTCCGCATCCCGCTATTTGTTGAAGTACTTTTCTCATACTCCTACCTCTCAGCAGGAAGTACTATTTAGCAAGCTAGAGGACTTTATTCAGGCTCCTGATTGCGAAATGAACGCTTTTTTGCTCAAAGGATACGCTGGCACCGGCAAGACCAGTGTGATCAAGGCGCTGGCCAAAACGCTGCGCAAGTTTAACTTCCGGGTAGTGTTACTTGCCCCTACCGGACGGGCGGCCAAGGTGGTGGCTCACCACACCCGCCGGAAGTCCTATACCATCCACCGGCAAATCTACAAGCAGGTGCAGCACCCCTACTCGGGTAGCGTGGAGTTTAAACTACGCAAAAACTACCAGAAGAACGCCGTGTTTGTGGTCGACGAGGCCTCCATGATCAGCCACCAGCCACGGTCGGGCGACCCGTCGATGCTCACCGACCTGATTCGCTACGTATTTAGTCACCCCACCAATCGACTGGTCATCATTGGCGACCCTGCTCAGCTTCCTCCGGTGGGGCACAGCAGCAGTGCCGCCCTGAGCGCCGAAGTGCTGCGCTACGCCTACCACTTAAATGTTTTCGAGCACCAACTCACCGAGGTAGTGCGCCACGCGAATAAGTCGGGCATCCTGGCTAATGCTACGGCGCTGCGCGACGCCCTGGATCAGCCCGCCGGGCTGGCTATTCGCACCCAGTCCTACCCCGACATCTACCACATGTCCGAAGAACGACTCAGGGAGGGACTGAGCTACGCTTACCTCAAGTACGGACTTCAGCAGACCCTGCTTATTAGTCCTTCAAACCGCGAAACGGTACGCTACAACCAACTTATCCGCCAGTCTATCCTTCATCGGCAGCACGTGGTGGAGCAGGGCGATTTGCTGATGGTGACCCGCAACAATTATCGGGCGCTCCCCAAAGGTTATCCCCTCGCTTTTCTGGCCAATGGCGAGTTCGTGGAGGTGCAGGAGGTAATGGACACCGAATCGCGCTATGGCTTCGAGTTTATGACCCTGTCGCTTCGCTTGCCCGATTATCCTCGTCAACCTCCCTTTGTGGGAAAAATTCTGTTGCCTACGCTCAACAGCACCACCCCCTCGCTGAGCGATGCGCAAAACCAGCAACTCTACGAGGCGGTGGCCGAAGACTACCAATCTATCGACGCTCCCTCGCGCCGTTTGAAGGCCATTCGCAAAGATGACTACCTGAACGCTTTGCAGGTGAAGTTTGCCTACGCGCTCACCGGCCACAAGGCCCAGGGCGGACAGTGGAAATGCGTGTTTGTGGCGCCGGATTATCTGACTAACACTCCCCCAACCCCCGACACCATTCGCTGGCTCTACACCGCCTTTACCCGAGCTACTGATGAGTTGTATCTGATTGATTTTCCGCGTTCGTATTGTTAAAATGTTTTTGTCACTCGCGTAGGATTTGAGCGAAAGATGAGGGGTTATACTGCTTACGACCTACTATTTTGGTCGTATTGTAAACTTATAAACCCATATTCATGAACTTCTACCGATTACTGTCTCATTCTTCAATTGCTATGACCATGCTTGGCATCAGCCTGATATCAAGTGGCTGCACTGATCAGGACGATGCTACCCCGGCCGTACCCGCCTGTCTGCCCACGATAATGCCCGCCGAAATCGGCGATGATGATTATCTTCAGATTGCCTACGATGAATTAGGAAGACCAAGCGCAATCTCCGACCATGACAATCCTCAATATTCGCTCGCTGTTAAGTATAGTGATCAGAATCAACTGTTGTCGGTTGGAGAAGAGGGCGATTATAACTATTTCCTCTTTGAGTATACCGATGGTGAAATCAAGGAGACCTATTACTATCAAGATGACGACGGCGGCTACATCTCTGAACGCTTTCATGTTTATAAAACCGATGCTCAGGGAAGAATTATCAGCAACAGTAATTATGGCGTGAAAGAAAGTGGAATCAAGAAAAAGGGCACGGACGAATACACCTACGATGAGCGGGGAAACATCATCAAAATTGTTTCTACCAACTGGGAGTATAATAATGAAGTTAGCACTACCCTTCTAGCGTACGACGATAAAGTCAACCCCTTTCATACGGTTGGTTTTGTGATAGACGGCGATGGGTTATTCAACTTCATAAGCTTGAGTCCTAATAACCTGGTTTCTTACCAGTGGGGGGATGACGATACTTTGGCTGACAAGATTTCCTATGAGTACGACGAGCGGGGAAACCCGGTGAAGCTATTTTATGAAGCGCGTGATCATCATCAAGAGTATGATGAAGCAGGAAATAAAGTGGGCGAGCCTGAGATTGAATCAGAAACTTTTGTAAACGATATCACCTTCACCTGTCGTTAGGGTTCAGACAGCTTAAAAACCAAGGCCGGAGGCAGTTTACCTTCGGCTTTTTTATTTCTCAGTCAAGGCGCAAAAAATTGTTGGAAACAAACGATCTTTCCGGCGAAATTATTCGTATGTTCGTTAGCAATTCGCGGCACTCATGGTTGCCATACGTTCGTTACTTACATTCACTACTTTAATACTTTCACTTATGCACAACGTACTGTTATTTTTAGGAGGCCTGGGCGGCTGGGAGATCATGATTATCCTGCTGGTGGTGCTCGTGTTTTTCGGGGCTAACAAAATCCCGGAAATTGCTCGAGGAATGGGCCGTGGTATTCGCGAGTTCAAGGACGCCACCAAAGAGATCAAAGACGAGATTGAGAACAACAGCGTTCGTCTAGACAAATAAGCGCTCTAAACCCGTCCGGGTTAGACCTTTCTTGCCGTTTGCTAATTCGGACGAGTTTTTATTAGAATATATCTTCCAGGTGTTGGACCCCTAGGGGTTGCGCTGCAGTGAATCCTTCGCCGTAGGCCACCCCGATAGAGTGACCCAATTCCTTGGCGCGGGCCTCAATAAATTGCAAAAAGATGGGAGTCGTTAAGTAAGTTTCCGGCTCTTTACTCCCCTCCTGCGCAAACTGCGAAGCAAAGCTTCGAATGGCTTTCATCTTCACCTCCCAGTACGCCGAGATATCCACGACAAAGTCCGGCACGATTGCGTAGGCCTGAATGTAGTGATATACCCGCGCGGGTCGCCAGGCTTCCTGCGCTTGGCCGTCCCAACTAGTTTCTACTTTGCGCAAGCCCGCCACAAAGCAGGCATCGCGGGCCAGTGCCGCGCCGCGTCCGTGGTCGGGATGCCGATCTTGAATTGCATTGGCCAGAACAATGTCCGGCTGATAGTAGCGGATCATTCGTGCCACCTCCAGTTGGTGCTCCCGGTCGTTGGCAAAAAAACCGTCGGCAAATTCCAGGTTTTCGCGCACTGCCACTCCCAATAATTTCCGCGAGGCTTCGGCCTCCTGTTCCCGGATAGCCGGTGTGCCGCGCGTACCCAGTTCTCCCCGGGTGAAGTCCACGATTCCTACCCGTTTGCCCGCGGCCACGTGAGCAGCAATGGTGCCTGAGCAGCCCAGTTCGGTGTCGTCAGGATGCGCGGCCAGGGCTAAGATATCTAGTTTCATGCGGGTTCGGCTCGATATTGTTTTCTAAATCTCGTACCTTAACGGTCTCTCTTTTTTTTTGTTCCTAACCATCGACCCATGAATCACAACCGACGGCGCTTTCTGCAGCGCACCGCGCAAGCCACCGCCTCACTAGGTTTGTTTTCTCAATTGCCCTTGCTGGCCAGCACCCGCCAATCCAAACCCCTGGGCGTCGCTCTGCTCGGACTCGGCTACTACAGCCGCGACCTGCTGGCCCCGGCCCTGCAACTTACCGAGCACTGCGAGTTGCGGGGCATCGTGACCGGCAGCCCGGAGAAGATTCCGGTGTGGCAGAAGAAGTACGGCATTGCCGATGCCAACGTCTACAACTACGATAACCTGAACACCATTGCCGACAACGACGACATTGACGTGGTGTACGTGGTGACGCCCACCGGCACGCACATGCGGTTTAGCGTGGCGGCCGCCAAAGCGGGCAAGCATGTGTGGTGCGAAAAGCCCATGGCAATGGACGTGAACGAGTGCCAGCGCATCATGGATGCCTGTGAAAAAAATAAGGTGAAGCTATCCATCGGCTACCGCATGCAGCACGAACCCAATACGCAGACGGTGATGAAGTACGCCAAAACTAAGCCCTACGGGGCCATTCAAAACGTGATATCCGAAGCAGGCTTTGCCGGTAGCGGCCCCACCGGCTGGCGCGCTAATCCGAAGTTGGGTGGCGGTGCGTTGTACGATATGGGCGTGTATACTATCAATGGGTTGCGCTACGCCACGGGGCTAGAACCCACCGAGGTGCGCTCGGCCGAGCGAACGATTCCGGACAATTTGGAAGTGGACACCATCACAACCTACCAGCTGGCGTTTCCTAATGATATTCTGGGCGATGCCAAAACCAGCAACGTAGAGAAGGTGAACCGACTGCGCGTGAACGCGGCCAACGGCTGGTACCAGCTTAGCCCCATGCAGTCGTATACCGGGGTGGAAGGCGAAACCAGCGACGGCAAGCAGCTGGATAAACCGATCAACAACCAGCAGGCTCGTCAGATGGACAATGACGCCCTGGCGATCATCAACGACACCCCGGTGCTGGTGCCGGGCATTGAGGGGCTTAAGGACATCCGCATCGTGAATGCCATTATGGAGGCTGACAAAACCGGGAAGGTGGTGAAGATCAACGCGTAACCACTGCGATCGGTCAAGATCATCAACGGGGCGATTCGTGCGCTTTGAGGTTCGTGTCGACACCTAGAGTATATACACAAATATGCTAGCTTTGTTGTATGGAAAAACAGGATGTTCTAAAGTTGCCCGACAAGCGATTGGATCGTGTGCTAGAGAAGCTAACCGGACGTATCAGCGAGAAGCAGACGCTTTGCCTGCGGGCCTTGTCCAATGCGCGCAAAGAGGAGGTTCAGTTTGGCCGCTTTATTGGCAACCATAAAGTAAGTGTGCCCATGTTGGAAGAACAACTCTATACCCAGATGAGGAATCACTGTTCATCTTCCCATTGTTTGCTTATTGAAGACACATCAAAGATTGGCTTTAGCCTAGAGAGAGCCATTCAAGGGCTGGGCAAAGTGGACAAAGGCCAGATACAAGGGTTTTACCTTCACCCGGTGCTTTGTATAGATGCCCAGCACTATGGCTGTCATGGCATTGCGGCTTTGGAGTTTGTCAAGCGCCCTTGGCCCACTCAGGTGCTGAGTCATCAGCAGATAAGTATGGCCAGAGACAAAACTGTTTATGAACAAAAAGAAGGGTATCGCTGGCTGAGTAGCATTCAAAGAGCCCTTGCTCAGTGTGAGCAGGTGCCAACTAAAACAGTAGTGGCTGACCGGGAAGCTGATATCTACCCCCTGCTCACCGGGCTTACTGCCTTGGGGGTAGATTATGTGATTCGTGCCCGCTTTGATCGTTTCACGCAAGGGGGGCAGACCATCTCAGCGGAGGTAGAAAATTGGACGCAGCAGCATTGTTACGAGCTAGCCGTTCCGGCCAGTGATGGTCGTAGTGCTCATCGGGCCAAGCTAGCCATCAAGTACGGCAAGCTTGCTTTGAAAAAGTCAGCCAGTAGAAGCATCCATGCCCAGCCCGACTATCACCCCACCTACGTGGTGGAAGTCAAAGAACTCCCTGAGAGTGTAGTAAATGGGCAAGAACCTATTCACTGGGTATTGTTGAGCTCACACGTGGTGGACACAATTGCCCTAGCCCTACAAGTTATAGAATGGTACAAGCAACGCTGGAACGTAGAGCAGGTATTCAGAATCTTGAAAAGCAACGGCCTTCACATAGAGAGCAGCCAGGTGGAAAGCTATGAAAAGCTACAGAAGCTCAGCGTGTTGGCCCTGATGGCTGCCGTGCGGGTGCTGCAACTCTTGAGAGCCCGGGACGGTCAAACCCAACAGCCAATGGCCTGTGCCTTCAATGAACAAGAGCAAGAGTGCTTGATGCTGCTCAACGAGCAACTAGCTGGCAAAAGCCAAAAACTGCAGAATCCCTACGGGCCAAGTAGCCTGGCTTTTGCCGCTTGGGTCATCGCCCGATTAGCGGGCTGGAGTGGCTACCAAAGCCAAAGACCCCCTGGTCCCATTGACTTGCTCACCGGTCTGCAAAGATTCAACGAAAGATTTCAGGGCTACCAACTCGCCAAACACAACACTACTTGAGATGTGTATATACTCTAGGTGTCGACACGAACCTCCGAGAAATTATCAAAATAAACCTTAATATCCCACCGCCGTGTCGTCGCCCCGGGGGTCGGCCCCGCCTTCCAGCTTGCCGCCGGGCAGCACCAGAATGGCATCTACGCGCCCGATGTTGCCTCGCGCCAGCACCGTATGCCCCATCGCTTCCAGTTCTTGGGTCACCTCGGGGGTGAGCGCTTCATCCTCGGTGAAGATGGTGTCGGGCAGCCACTGGTGATGAAACCGCTTGGCAGTGACGGCCGCCTGCATGCCCATGCCGTGCTCCGTCACGTTGAGGATGGTTTGAAACACTGAAGTGATAATCGTGGAGCCGCCTGGCGTGCCCACCACCATATAGAGGTCGCCGTTCTTTTCTACAATGGTCGGGGTCATAGAGCTGAGCATGCGTTTTTCGGGAGCAATGGCGTTGGCCTCGCCGCCTACCAAGCCAAACATATTAGGAAACCCGGGTTTGATACTGAAGTCGTCCATCTCGTTGTTGAGCAAGAAACCCGCTCCGGCCACCACCACCTTGGAGCCGTAGCCCCCGTTGAGCGTAGTGGTCACCGACACGGCGTTGCCCGCAGCGTCTACCACCGAGAAATGAGTGGTTTCGCTGGACTCTACCGGGGCCGGATTTCCGGCCGACACCGCCGAGGACGGGGTGGCTTCGTCGGTCAGAAAGGTTTTCATGCGGGCAGCACTGTAGGGTTTCTCCAGCAATTTGGCCTGGGGCACCGGGTAAAAATCAGGGTCACCCAGGTGGGTAGCGCGGTCGGCGTAGACGCGCCGTTCGGCTTCCGCCATCAGGTGCACGGTGGGGGCGGTGTTGTGGCTCATCTCAGCGACAGGATAGGGTTCTACGCTGTTGAGTAGCTGCGCCAGGGCTATTCCTCCGCTGGAGGGCGGCGGCATAGAAATGATGCGGAAGCTATCGTATTGCGCAATCACCGGCTGCCGGAACTTCGCCTCGTAGGCTTCCAAGTCTTCGAGCGTGATGATGCCATTGCCCCGCTCCATCTCGGCCACGATCTTATCCGCCGTTTCTCCGGCGTAGAAGCCATCCCGCCCCTGATCACGAATCAGCGTAAGCGTTCGGGCCAGGTCGGTCATCACGATGGTATCACCGGCTTGCCAGCCCGCTTCGTTGAGTAAGAAGTCGGGCGGCACGGGGTTGTACTGGGTGAAGTTCTCCTGGTTGCCGTTCAGGTTGTCGGCCTCTTTTTCGGTGAGCACGAAGCCATTGGCGGCCAGGTCGATGGCGGGCTGAATGAGTTGCTCCATCGGCAGCGAGCCGTACTTCTCGTGCGCTCGAAACATGCCGTCGACGCTGCCCGGCACGCCCGCCGCCAAATGTCCTCGGGTACTTAAATCTTCTATCACGTTGCCTTCATCGTCTAGGTACATATCCCGCCCGGCTGCCAGGGGTGCCTTCTCACGGTAGTCGAGGCAGTCGGTGCGTCCCTCGGCCTCACGAATCACCATAAAGCCACCGCCCCCGATGTTGCCCGCCACCGGAAACACCACGGCCAGGGCAAACTGCACCCCGATGGCCGCATCCACCGCGTTTCCACCCTGCCGCAGAATGTCTACTCCCACCTGCGAGGCCAGCGGATGGGCGCTCACCACCATCGCGCTGTCGGCAATCACTCCCACCAGCGGGTCGAGCGGCACCTCCTGCATGCCCTGCTGGGTGCAGCGAACGGTAGTAATAAGACTGATAAGCAGTAAGAAACGCGTGATTGTTCGGTTGGGAAGAGACATAGGAAGGTTATATTGGGACCAGCGCTCAATATGCCGGAAAAAGCAGAGTTTTCAAAGCAGCAAGCTGTAGACTCCCAAGTGCCGGAGGCACTAAACTCCTAGACATATAAATCCAAGGCTATGCTCTTGTGTGGGGACGAGCGTTCCCACTATCCTGAATAATTAATTACTTAGTACCCCTGGCACTGGGGGCTGACCGGTGTGTAGCGATTTGCCCTCCGGTGACATTAATGGCTGTTTCACCAGCATAGGGATTAACCGCGGCGGTGGACCGCCCCTATGCTGGTGGAACAAGCGTGGTTGTCTGTAGACGAAGCTTTTCTCTTTCTACCCGTTATTCGCATCACAAAACGATCAAAATAGCACACCTCCCGTACAATAACATCAGGTTAGCGGTTTGGGGTCACTTTGTTAGTCTTTTGCCCCGATTTACCCATTAGCACCGTGGTTTCACTAACCAAACGGGGTGATTAATGGGAGCGAAGTAGGCTTCACTCCCATTCTACCCCCCCTATTGTAGGAGAAACCTAGTGGTTTGTTAGGGAATCACCCCCCGCATATGGTCGTCACGTTATTTTTCCGGGGGTTGACCGGGGTGATAATGGTAGTGCGTGTATGGTTTCTACCGTATTACCCCCCTTAATACGGCGGTGCATATTAGTCATCCGTAGGGTGAAGGGGGCACTATATGATGAAAAAGTTATTAGCGTGGCTATATATTACGGGTAGCACCGCCCCGGCAGACTGAAAATTATTTGAGATAAAACTATATCTTTGCCATAACCTTTTTTACTCATTCTCACAAAATCAGTATTGAACCGCTCAATCTCACCGCACCTTCGGCAGGTATTTGAAGCATTACCTGAGTCACTCGTCATTCTTTCACCGGATTTAACGGTGCTGTTTGCCAACCGCCGGTATCAGCAGGCTACCGGCGTGTCCCTTGATACTATGGTGGACCGACCGATCTTTGATGTCTTTCCGGATTCTTCTACTGAACACGAGATTGGGGTTGTAAAAGCATCATTACAGCAAGTGTCAACCACTCGGGCGCCGCACCAGACTGATCGTCTTCGCTACGACCTACCAACTGCGGATAGCAACGGCGTCTCTACCGTTCGTTATTGGCAAAGCCATAATATTCCGGTGCTGGATGAGGGGGGACAGATTCAGTACATTGTTCAGCGCGTGCGCGATGTTACCGAAGAAGTGGCCAACGAAGCCCGCTTGAGGGTGCTCGAGAAGCGGGAAAGAGAGCGGCAGGATCACACCGAACAGCAGCTCACGCTGCTTCAAAATCTGCTGGACCAGTCGCCGGTGGCGCTGTGTTTGTACCAAGGGGCTGACCAGGTGGTGGCCTCCGCCAACCAACTGATGTGTTCCATTCTAGGCTATCCGGCCGAGCACATCGTGGGCCGACCGCTGCTGGAAGCCGTGCCCGAGCTACGGGGGCAGGGTTTTGATGCCCTGATTCAGGAAGTGTTGGCGACCGGTGTTCCTTACCACGGCTTCGAAACTCCCGCGCAGCTGCTTCGCGACGGGCAAGTGAAAACCACCTACTACAACTTTGTGTATCAACCCTTATACGATGAACAGAGGAAAATTATCGGAGTGGTCACCGTGGCCGTCGACGTCACCGAACAGGTAGAGAATCGGCAGCAGGCCGAGGAGAGTCGACGAAAAGAGCAAACCCTGAACGAAGCCTTGGCGGTCACCAACGAAGAACTGCGCGCCACCAACGACGAACTAGAAACTTCCCGAATAATTCTGGAGCAGTTCAACAGCGAACTGGAAGAACGCGTGGCGCAGCGAACCGACCAGGTGAAGCAGCAGGTGCAAACCTTTGATGCCACGCTGGCCGCTTTGCAAGATTTCGTGTATACCTTCGACCCCCAGGGGCGGTTCACCTACGCCAACCAGCGTCTGCTGGATCTGCTGCAGATCAGCCTGAACGAGATTGTGGGGAAAAGTTTTTACGAACTACCCTACCCGGCCGAACTTGCCGAGCGTTTGACCAATGACGTGGCACAGGTGGTCACCACGGGGCAATCGCTTACCAAAGAAACTCCCTACACCGCCCCGTCGGGCCAGTTGGGGTACTACGAGTACATCTTTCAACCAATAGTCGATGCGCAGCAAAAAGTAATTGCCGTGGCCGGTTCCACCCGCGACATCACCCACCGCAAACAGTCCGAGCGGAAGCTGCAGCTCAAGAACGAAGAGCTCACCCGGACTAACACTGATCTGGATAACTTTATCTACACGGCCTCTCACGACCTAAAAGCCCCCATCTCGAACATCGAAGCCCTGCTGGCGGCCCTGTTGCGCACCCTGCCGCCCGGCAGTTTAGAAGATGAGCGCACGCAACGCATCACCGGCATGATGCAGCAGTCGGTGGAGCGTTTCAAGCGGACCATTGCCAACCTCACCGAGGTGGTGAAACTCCAGAAAGACAACAGCGAAGCGTCGGTAGAGATCAGCCTGGCCGAAGTGGTGCGGGAAGTGCGGCTGGATCTGGAACCGTACATTCGTTCGTCGGGCGTTCAGCTCACCGTCGATTTGGCGGATTGCCCCGCCGTTTACTTCTCCAAAAAGAACCTGCGCTCGGTGGTGTATAACTTACTCTCCAACGCCATCAAATACCGATCTCCCGACCGGGTGCCTACGGTGCTCATCCGCAGCCAAAGAGCCGCGACGTACGACCTGCTCACCGTCACGGACAACGGGCTGGGCATGGACCCGGAGCGGCGTGATCAACTATTTGGAATGTTTAAACGTTTTCATGACCACGTGGAGGGCACCG
Organism: Cyclobacteriaceae bacterium; assembly: GCA_965217275.1. Taxonomy (GTDB): domain Bacteria; phylum Bacteroidota; class Bacteroidia; order Cytophagales; family Cyclobacteriaceae; genus Tunicatimonas. The sequence goes on from OZ244400.1 coordinate 163,980, forward strand.
GCATTGGCCTGTATATGGTGAAAAAGATTGTAGAAAACGCCGGAGGCACCATTGAAGTGAGCAGTGCGCTAGACAAAGGATCAACCTTTCGAGTATATTTTAAACGACAAAAAACCACCGCCGATGCGTAAGATTTCATCTATCCTGTTAGTTGACGACGACGAAACCACCAATTTCGTGAACCAGATGTTGCTGGAAGATATGGAAGCAACCGATCAGATTCTTACGGCCACCAACGGCGAAGAAGCACTTACTTTGATCAAGCAACAGTGCGCCAACGACAGCTGCCCCACCCTGGTGCTGCTTGACATCAACATGCCGGTGATGAACGGCTTTGAGTTCTTAGCGGCCTACCACCAGCTGGAAATAAGCAACAAACAATCGGTGGTGATTGTGATGCTAACCACCTCGCTCAACCCTGGCGACCTGAACCGCCTCGACGATTTGCCCAGCCAGGGTTTCTTGAACAAACCGCTGACCGCAGAGATGGTGGAGCAGGTGATCGAAACGCACTTTGATCAAGAGCAGCGCCCGGGCTAATCGCGCCGGGCATAGCGCTGCTTGCCCTTCTATGACGAAGTCACGTAACCTTATTCTTTACGGTCCACCGGGAACCGGTAAAACCTACCGCTCCTCGGCCCTGGCGGTGCAAATCATTGAGCAGCTTTCAGCAGCGGAGCTTCAACAAGCCTACCCCACCCGGCTTGCGTTGCTCGAACGGCTGGAAAAGCACCGCCGCGACGGACGGATGGCCTTTGTCGTGTTTCACCCTTCGCTGTCGTACGAGGACTTTGTAGAAGGTATCAAGCCCCGCACCAATGCGCAGCAAACGCTATCCTATGCGGTGGAAGATGGCATTTTCAAGCAGTTGTGCGGGCGGGCGGCCCACGCCCTGTATCTGGCGCAGCAAACCAACACTCTGGCGGCCACTCCCCCCACCCGCCACCACTTCGAGGCTTTGTTCTTTGAGTTCGTCGATTACCTGCAACGCACCGGGGCCGACGAGGCTTCGGAAACGCTTTTTGAGAGCAAAACCGGCAAGCCCTTCTACCTGGTGGACATCAATACCAACCACACCCTGATCCTCAAAGTGGAGCGGGGTACCAAAGAATACGCCATCACCAGAAAAAGTTTAGCCTCACTGTATCGGAAGTTTGAATCGGCCGAAGCGATCAGCAACCTGCGCCGTGACATGCCCGCCGCCCTGCGGGGAAACGCCTCGGTGGCCTGGGCGGTCTTTAACCGGTTGAAGCACTACGAAGCCACACGTGATCAATCGTATCACCAATTGCTGGAGGGGCAGACGCACTACGATGCGGTCCGCTACGAGGCCATGAAACGCGACGTGCACAGCCTGGATTACGCCAGCCTAAGCCCGGAAGACCGTAGCTCAGCGGGCAACTTTGTGCTGGTGATCGATGAAATCAACCGGGGCAACGTGGCCGCCATTCTTGGCGAACTGATCACGTTGATTGAAGACGACAAACGCGCCGGGGAGGCGGAGGCGTTGCAAACGGTGCTTCCCTACTCGCGCGAGCCCTTCTCGGTGCCGCCTAACCTCTACCTGGTGGGCACCATGAACACCGCCGACCGCAGTTTGGAGGCGCTGGACACCGCACTGCGACGACGCTTTTCCTTCGAGGCGGTGGAACCCGACCCGGCGCTGCTTCCTACCATTGTGGTGAAGGGAGGTGCGGCCCAACCTCCTCAAACCGGCCCCGAACTGGCGCAGGCGGCCGAACCAAGTAGCGCCTACCGTCGCTCCGCTGCATCAGAAACAAAAATCGACTTAGAAAAATTGCTACGCACCCTCAACCGACGACTGATGGCTCTGCTTGATGCCGAGCATCAAATCGGCCACGGCTACTTTATGTCGGTAGGCACCGCTTCCCGTCCGCTGGACGAACTGCGCGTTATTTTTTTTCGTAAGATTATCCCTTTGTTGCAAGAGTACTTCTTCGGGGAAACGCATAAAGTGATCCTGGTGGTAGGAAGTGATTTCTTCTCAGTGGATGTTTCTTCGGAGTCTGACGAGCGCTTCTTTGCGGAGTCAGAACTTGAAGCGGAGTGGTCGAGAAGGCCCAAGAAGTACTATCGCGTTCGTTTCTTGACCGATACGCAGTTGGCAGACGCAATCCGGGCCATTTATGATTGACCACCATCCCGTTATCTCCGTTTCTGAGCACCAATTGCTTCGCCTGGGCGATACGTCCGAAGGAGTGCCGTTTACCGAGGCGCACTGGCAAACGTTGGTGCAAATGCAGCCTTATCTTCCCCGTCCTTACTACACCCTGACCCACCGCGGCATCAAGCTTTCGCACTACGTAGGGGTGCTCAAAACACCGCATTTCACGCTGGAAGTTCTGCCCAAGGCGGATCGGCGGCCGGTCCCGGCCGTATGGCGGCGGTTGCTGATTGAGATGGTCGCTGCCTGTTCTTCGCTGGCTATAGACCATGCGGCAGCGGCAACACCTAGCTTTCGGGCCGATTCACTGCTGGAGGTGTATCTGCTGGACTTTCTTACCCAGGTGGAACGGCTGTTTCGGCAGGGGCTGACAAAACAATACCAAACGGTGACGGAGAATTGCCGGGCCGTGAAGGGCCGCCTTCGGTTTGCGGAGCAGGTTCGGTGCAACGTAGTGCATCAGGAGCGGTTCTTTGTGGAGTACGCGGTCCATAGCATTGACCATCCCTTGCATCAACTGCTCAAGAAAGCCTTGCGAGTGGTAGAAAACGTATCGTCCAATTCGGAAACAAACCAGCGAACGCGCCGCTTGCTGCATTCGTTGACGCAGGTGTCTGATCAACCATTAGAAACCCTGATGCCTCGGAAAATAATCTTCAACCGCTATTCGGAGCGGTACCGGACAGCCGTGACTGCCGCTCAGCAGTTACTGACGGCTAATTTCCCGCACGTATATCAGGGCAACACCCAACAGGGGTTCGCTTTTATGCTGGATATGAACCGACTCTTCGAGGAGTTTGTGTACCGGCAGCTTCATCGATTGTCAATCGCGCACGGGTTTAGCGTTCACCGACAAACCGTTCAGTCGTTGTGGGGAACCACCAACGCCCGTCCGGATATTTTGGTGAAGTTCGAAGATAACCGGAAGAACGTGGTGATAGACACCAAATGGAAAGTGTTATCACAGCCGCGTCCTTCGGCCAAAGACTTGCATCAGATCTACGTCTATAACCAGTTGTTCGGAGCCCAGCGGGGCATCTTACTGTATCCCCAGGTGCACGGCCTACCCCAGCAGCAGCACCGCTTCGGCGGCCCCGGCCACACCTCGGCGGAGGTGCACTTTATTGACGTTGCCAACCCCCAGCAAGCGCGAATCAATCCCCAGTTAGACCAACTTCTGTTGCAGATGTTAAAACCGGCTTATTGATATCAACGGTTCGGTTAGCGGTCATCCCCTAAAATTAGTTAACTGCCTCCCACTGCCCCGTTTGGTGCGACTTTGTGAGGGCATCGAGCACCCGCATGTTGTTGATGGTGTCGGCAGGAGATACCGGCGGAACGGTTTGGTTTCTTACCGCTTGAGCAAAGGCTTCAAATTCTAAAATGTACTGGTCAGTGGGCGGAAGATATACTTCGCGCGTTCCCATCCGGGTAGTCACAATCACTTCGGCATCGGTGTCGGCGTGCGCGTTGAAGGGAACGGTGAGCGAAATCACTCCGCTGGAGCCGTGCACCACCACGCGCTGGTAGGGAAACGTTTGGGTGGCCACGGTGAAGGTGGCTCGCGGCCCGCCGAAGTCGAGCATCCCGGTAAAGAGCACGTCGGTGCCAAAGTTGGCGTCTATCTGAGCCAGACTGATCACGCGCTGGGGCTCGCGGGTGGTGAGGAATCGGCTTGCCGAAACGGCGTAGCACCCGACGTCGAGCAATGCCCCCCCGCCGGTATCCGGTTGGTTGCGAATGTTAGCCGGATCGGTATTGTTGTAGCCAAAAAAAGTTTCTATCAGCTGAACACTTCCTATCTCGTGCTGGCGGATGATGTTGCGCACGTGGAGCCACTGCGGATGCAGTCGGTACATAAAAGCCTCCATTACGGTGATTCCTTTACCGGCGGCGTAATCCAGACAGTCTCGCGCTTCATCAGCGTTGAGCGTTAGCGGTTTTTCGCAGATCACGTGTTTTCCGGCGTCAGCGGCGCGCTTGATCCACTCGGCGTGCCGGTGATTGGGTAGCGAAATGTACACCGCCTCCACTTGTGAATCGTTCAGCAAATTATCGTACGACCCGTAGGCCCGCGCGATCCCGTATTCCTGAGCGGCTTGTTGGGCCTTTTCTTCGGACCGAGAGGCTAGAGCCACCACATCGATGAGGGGCGAAGTGGGAATGGGGATGGCGATGCGCTTACGAAAGAAATTGGATACTCCTAAAATACCGAGTTGGAGGGGTTGCATCGGCTTTGGTTGGTTAGGTTAAACAAAAGCACAGCGGATTGCTTTTGAGACAAGCCGGTGAGCGATAAATTTACGCATCTTATTCGCCAATTACCGAAAATAGCTAGCTGAACTTATGATTCACTCTCTCAAATTGGCAGAACGGACCCCAGCAGCCCAAACAGATGGTCCGGCGCCGCTGTTGATTCTACTGCACGGCTTGGGAAGCAACGAGCGCGATTTGTTTTCGTTCGCTCCGCATCTGGACGCGCGGTACCGCATTCTGAGCGTGCGAGCACCTCGTTCGTATGCCTACGGCGGTTTTGCCTGGTTTGATATCCTGTTTGATCAACCGTTGCCCCGGCCCAACGAACCGCAACTTGCCGAAGCACGGCAAACGCTACTTTCTTTCTTGCAGGAGGTTACGGAAACCTATCCTGGTGCTCGGGTCTATTTGGCAGGATTCAGTCAGGGAGCGATTATGAGTTACCTCACCGCCCTCACCCACCCTACGCTAGTGAGCGGAGTGCTGGCGATGAGTGGATACGTCATCAAAACTCCGGACTTGCCCTCTGTAGCGAATGAAATGCTGAAATCGCTTCCGATCTTTGCTACGCACGGTGTCAACGATCGAGTGCTGCCGGTTTTTCTGGGGCGCGCCGCGCATCAGTACTTGCAGTCGCTTCATTTAGACGTGACCTACCGGGAATATCCAATGGGTCACGAAGTAAACGCCGCTTGCTTTGAAGACTGTCGAACTTGGCTGGCTGATCAAGTGTCTGACATTACAATTAAGTAACGACCCAGCATTAGGCCGATACCAATGATGCTTTAGTCAACTACGCTTCGGTTTTGGTTCGTCCGCGCGTGGCCAACACAATTACCACCAGCAGCAGTAGCAAGACCGCACCCACCAACACAATGGTGGTGATGCTGGTGCCGCCGCCGTCGGGACCGGGCACAGGATTGGCGACGGCCTCGTCGGAGGGAGCATCTTCGGTAATGTTCGATTTCGTCTCGGAAACACTACTGACGCCCGCCGTATTGGCCGAAGATTCTACTTTGATGTAAGCCAGAATATTCAGGATTTCGCCCCGCGACAGAAACTCGAAGTTAGGCATCACCTGCTGGTTGTACTCCTTGTACAGGTGCTGCGCGTATTCGTCTTCCTCGTCGATGATGACGTGCTGAGAATTTTGAATGAACCGAACCAGCCAGTCAATAGGCCGACGGTTGTGGACGCTCGCCAGCGCGGGACCGATGATCTGCTGACCTACTGCGTGGCAAACGTTGCAGTGCTGGCTAAACAGGGTTTGCCCTTCGTTGATGCTCTGGGCGTCTTCAGGAATCTCGTCAGCCACCTGGCCCGCCGGATTGGTGGCGGCCTCAACGTTTTCTTGCTGGGTTTGCGCCCAAGTAGGCACGGAAAGGACCATAAACAAACCAAAAAACAGCGAATGAATCGGATATATGAGTTGACTTTTGCTCTTCAGAGTACGCATAGTTTAAAAAGTTTATATTCACGTTAGATACCTATTTATAAAAGTTTACGCATCAGAATGTTTGCTTGTTTAACAAAAAAAGCACAGGTAAATCCTGTGCTTGGGGGCGGCAGCTATTTTGACTGATCGCGCTACCTAGTAGGGAATTAACTCCATTTTCAACTGCGTGTCTTCAATAAAGTCTTCTGCTTCTTCCAGAATGTCTTCATCGTCTTTGGGATAGTACCACATAAGTTCCAGAACACCGCCCATATCTTCGTACTCTTTCAAAAACTCAAGGACTTCCAAGATTCCCTTAGAAGAACTGGTGTTAAAGTAAGTAAGCTTGAAGTTAAATTTAATGGATTGACCGGATTCGGCATACGTGCGCAACCAGTCTACCAAGCGCTTGTAGAAATCCCAAGTATCTTCAAGGTAGGACTCTCCTTCTAAGATGCAGACGCCCGTTTCAGCGTTGAATTTAACGTGTGGGACAAAGTAAGTCCCTTTTTCTCCCTTGATTTCCAAATTGTCGAGCTTCGTTGTTTCCATGATACTTGCTATTTGTTAATGTTTACAGATAAGGTAAATATTGAGTGATTGCTATCTAGATCTTGCGCCTGAATCTCCAGGGGATTGCCTGAAAGGATAGCCACTTGTACCAATCCAATACCCGCTCCCTTGCTAACCTCAGTAGAGGGTTGGCGACGCTGGTGCCGCTTCAGCTTTCGGAGTTCTTCTTTATCAAGCGAGTTGATGGTATGACAGCTCTCGATGAGTTGGTCTACGTGCTCTCGGTTGATGGTATTGCCGCAGGAAAAAACGTAGAATTGATCAGACTCAAGAATCTGGAGCATTCCAACGCTATCAATGCGACCGGCGTACTGGATTTTTTCCGAAGAGTAATACAGAATGTTCTGAGCCAGTTCTAGAAAAACCGAGAACACTTTTCGGCTAGCCCGGGGGTTTTCAGCCAGTTTATCCTGAATGTCACGGCTTATTTCAGCCATAATAACCGGTGTGACCGGCCCCTTGTAGGAGATAAGAATCTGCTTATCCTGAGTAACAAAATGGTCAACCATATTAACTCTTTCCATGATCGTAAAATTTGTAATTTGCTTATGTGGTTAAACTCTTATTCCAATTAGATTAATATCGTCTCGTTGTTCGGTAGTTCCCTGATGATTGTCTAATGCCAACTCAAACTTTTCCCTTTGTTGGTTCATCGGTAAGCAGTGCACCTTGTTGATCAACTCGCGTAGACGGCGCGACCCGAAGCGTTCCCGTTGGTGGTTAGCCTGATCGATAAACCCATCGGTTGTCATATAGATAACATCGCCCTTCTGTAGGCTGATTTCCTGTTGGGTGAACGAGAAATCCTTTTTCAGACCGCCAATCGACTTACGATCGCCCTTCAGCATGACGAGTTCTCCCCCGGTTACCACGAACAAGGTGTTTTTAGCACCTCCGTACACCAAGCGCAATCCTTGGTCAGTCTCTTCATCCAAAATACAGAGTCCAAGATCCATTCCATCCCGGTTCGTACCCTCGTCTTGTTTGAGTTTAGCACGTACTTTCACGTCTAAATAATTCAGAATTTCGGCTGGATTTGTAAGTTGGTGCTCGTTTATTGCCTCATTGAGCAGGTTGTTGCCAATCAAAGAAACCAGAGAACCCGGCACCCCGTGACCGGTGCAATCAACCACTGAGGTGATTTTTTTTCCTTCGCTCTGCGATATCCAGTAGAAATCGCCTGAGACGATATCTTTTGGGCGATAGATTACGAAACTCTCTGGGACGATGCTGGCCCGCTGCTCGTCGGTGGGAAGGATAGAGAACTGAATGCGTTGCGCGTAATGAATGCTTTCCTGCGTTTTCCGGTGCTCCATTTCCAACTGCTGCTTCTGTTCGGCCAACACCTCCTGCGTGAGTTGCAGCTGGTTCATGTTAGCCCGCAACTCTTTTTCACCCATCAGCAGTTGTTCGTTTTTCTCCTGGATTTCTTCCTGTTGCTTGTGGAGCTTTTTGTTATCCTTTTGCTTCTGAATGAAGCTGTAGGCAATGGTTACCAGGATCAGCAAGAACAAACCGAGGATACCGTATCCGTACTTTCGCAACGTCGCTTCCTCCCGTAGTTTCTGGTCTTTAAGTTTCTTATCGGCTTCTAGCAGGGCAATGGCCCTTTCTTGCTGCTCTTTTTCCAGGTTTTGCTGTCGCAGTTGCAGGTCTTGTACCTGCTTTTGTCGTTCCAGATCTCTGAGTTTCTGGTTTCTTTTTTCGGCCTGAAGCTGCTGGCGCGCCAGCGTGAGGGCTTGGGTTGCTTTATCCTTCTCTAGCTGCTGATTTTGCAAGGCAATGGCCTGTAGGTCCTGATCACGCATGAGTAGTTCTAGCTCATTTTCTTTGCGCTCCACCTCCAACGCTTTGCGTTCTTGCTCCAGAAATTGGGCTTTGATCTCGTCTTCCCGTTTCTCAATGGCTAACTGCTGGTCTAGCATCCGCTCAAATTTTGTTACCTCTTCATTTTCCAGCCGGTCTTTGATTTCGTTATATTTCTCGGCGTAGAGTTGTGCTTTGTTCAGGTTATTATCGGCTTCGTAAATCATTGATAAGATTTGGTAGCTAGTAGCCAGCACCTCGTTGGCGTCGTGCGTCACTCCAATCTCGATGGCGGTGATCACTGAGGTGAGCGCTTGAGCGTTTTTGCCACCCACAAAATAATTTGACGCCAGGTGGTTGTGCACGTTAGCTTCGCCGATCTGATCTTTTTGCCTTTCCCGAATTCTAAGGGCCCGCAAATAATACTCTTTTGCCCGCGTAAATAATGAGAGATTTGTGTATGCAATACCTAGGTTAGTAAATAAGACAACTTGCGAATTTTCACTTAGATCTAACAACGAGCTTTGGCTTAAATCAACCGCTTTGCTGAAGTACTCAAGTGAAGTCTTTAGGTTGTCGATCCGTTTGTAAAGGAACCCTAAATTGTTGTAGGCGTGTACGGTCTCTACGACCGCTTCTTGTTGCTGGTAAATCCTTAACAGAGCACCTTCATAATTGATGGCGGTTTGGTAGTCGAGTTTTTCCTTCGCTATAAATGCAAGCGATTGGTAGGTTTTAATCAGTTCGCTAGTATTGTCCGTGGTTTGATAGCGCTGTAGTAGCATGCTATAGTAGCGTTGTGCTTCGTTATATTCATGAAGCCGAACGTAGCAACGGCTAATTACTTCAATCACCTCGGTAGGCAAATCAGCTTTACCAACAAGTTTCTCTCTTGCTTTTTGGTACGTTAGAAAGTAGTCAACTGCCTTGGTGTAAGCGCTCAACTCGTAGTACAAATAGCCGATCTCCAGGTACTTCCGTACGCGATTTGATTGGTCTCCGCTGCGTTCGTACGTTCTGATGGCCCACAGGTTGTAGCGCACACTCTCTAAATAATTTTTTTGCTCCCGGTTGATGGTGGCTAGTTTGTTAACACTTTCAGCTTCTCCGAAGACATAATTGTTTTTCTGAGAAATATCCAGGGCCCGCTGAGCGCGTAGCATTGCCCTTCGATAATCTTTGATTTTAAGGTAAGCTTCTGACTCTTCTACCAAGCTGAGCACCTTGTTTTGATAGACAGTATCTTGCGATGAGTTGAATGGTTCTTGCGCTTGCCCCGATCTAACCGCTGTGGCTTGTAATGCCGCCACCGCCAGCCATATCAGCAGTTGCTTCCAACGATTACCGAATCGGATTGGGGGTTTGGGGGGGGCGCTATGGAAAGTATTCTTAATCACTGGTCAGAAAGCAAGGTCTATTCCTAGCATATACAGATTACTCGTTTGGTCGGCGTAGGGAAATTCTACTTTTTGGCTATTAAATAAGTTTCTGGCATTGATAAACACCCTATGCTCATCCCAGAAGTTGTACGTGACTTTGCAATTGGCAATCAACTTGCCACCAACAGCAAAATCTTGCTTAGCTCCCGGAGCAATGCTACTATCGTAATAGTACACGCTGGCTCCAATCTTTAACTTATTCAAAAAAGTGCGATAGTTTCCGGTGAACCCGCCAAAGTAGTTGGGAACCGCCTGCGCAACAGATTCCGAAAAAGATCCACCCGCGGGATGCTGAGTGGTTAAAAAAGCACTCCCCTCAAGCTTTCCTATGTTCCATTTCGCGTCTAGAGTAATTCCGCTGAGCACGATAACTTCATCATTGTTTATTTTAGGACCACGTAGTGGGATACCCGGATCAACAAAGTTATCCGAGCGACTTCGGTAATAGGTAGCTCCCAGGGTAATTTCGCTGCGGGGCACTACCCGATACCCGATTTCGTAGGTGCGCGTCCTAAGCGGATTTAAACCTGGGTTATTTTGATAGGCGTTCGTCGTATCATTGTACCAATAGTAATTGGTAGCGAAGGTGTTGCTTACCCCGGAAGAGGCACTAGCTCTAACCATGTGGATTTTGCCTATCTGATAGGTGGACCCCGCCCGATAAGATCCGTAGAACTGATTCGTAGCACTAAACCGGTCAGCTCGAACTGTTCCAAACACATTCCATTTACCATCAAATAAGTTAAGCCGCTGATCAAGAAATGCCCCGTTGGTCAGCAGAAACGTGGTACCAAGCAGCACTCGATCTCGGTAGGCAGCCTCGGTCAGGGATACTCGTGAGCGGGACCTTTCGGAAAGCGTGTTATGAAACGCATTGTAGTGGATATCTCCCCCCAGTTTAAGCCCGTAGTGCTTGCCGCGGTATCCGTACTCGGTTGAGGCGAATAGATTGCTGTTTCGCATATCAAAGCCCTCGTATCCTACCGCTAAATTTTGCTTCGCGGTAGAATAAGCCAGATTGGTTCTGAATCTTCCGGTTTGCGCGCGAATCGCCACGTTGCTGCTGGTTTCGGTGTCACGGTTCGTAAGAGCAATTACTCCTAATGGCTGCAAAACGCTCTGTAAATACGACTCTTTGGTGCTAACGATGGCTTCCAGGTTGACCTTTTGGTTGGGTTGAAAGATGACCGTGGCGTTGATCCCATTGTTGTGTAATGCCTTTTCGGCCGATACGTTACTTTCTTGGGCATTTGACTGGTAGTAGAGCAAGGAATCCACGGTTACGTAGCGTTGCTCGCTGCGAAGATAAAATTCTTCTTGCCAGCGCGCCAGCCGGTTGTAGTGACCGGAAACCCGAAACTTTAAACGATTGGACATTCCAAAACTTACGCTACCCCGGTGCGCGTAATTACCGTTAAGTCCACCCTGGAGGCTTACTTTCGGCCGCAAGACAGTTTCTTCCACTTCTTCAGTCACTAAGTTGATCACCCCACTGCTTGCATTTGGGCCAAAGAACACCGTGCTGGGGGCCGCTACAATTTCTATTTGAAGAATATCGTTGAGTTCTACCGGGACGGTCTCCCAGAAAATTCCGCCCTGATAGGCGTTGTTAAAAGGTATGCCGTTGATGGTTAGCAACAACGAAGTGTTCTCGAAATTGCTACCGGATTGTCGCATTGCCCCCCCTAAAGCACCGCGAACCGACACGTGATAGTATCCATTGGTGGCCTGCTTTACTAACAGAGTCGGAGCCAACCTGAGTGCTTCGCCTAGCGTGAGCGCGCCGGACTGTTTAATTTCGTTGGCGGTGATAATGTAGGTTGAAACGTTTGTTTTAGAAAGTTCTTCTTGATTCCGGGAGGCAGCGTAGACCTGATGAACTTCGGCGCTCTGAACTTTGAGGTTAAGGATATCTTCCTGAATTGAGAGTTTGTAGGGCGTAGTGGTCATCAAACTGTCCTCTTGCGCAAGAACCGGTGAGATCAACCCAACGGAAGCCATCAGTACCCTACAAAATTGTCGTATCATGCTTATAGTTGTTGTGGATAGCCTTGGGCTATTTAAAAGTTACAGCTTCCACTTACGCTAAATAAATATTCTATCCTAGGCACCCCGCCGTTGGCTAAAATGCGTTTGGGAATACCCTTCGATATATTGGCGTATGGATAGGTATATATTTCGGATGACCCCGGAGTAATATTGTATTCGTAGTAAGTGGGTCGCTGTTCGGGAATAAATGGCAACATGCTTTCGCCCGGCTCAATAGGATTGTATAATAGTAGAGCGATATCAGAAGGTAGCATGGTGTTGGTGTTAAACTTATTTTCCAGCGTTAGCCGGTTAATCACCTTAGTTACCCCGCCGGTGGCTACACTGCTATCGCTCACCTCAATTTGACTGCCCAAGTAAGCGTAGCTTTCTTTTCTGGTGATGGTGTTAGCTGGCAGGCTCCGGTAGCGAATCATGCTCACTTGATTAGCGGTGTTATAGCTAAAGTGGATTTTTTCAACTTCATCCCCGGTAGAATTTTTGATCAGAATATCCTTAATACGGTTCTCACTACCGTTGTACGTTTCGTAGGTATACTCCCACACTTGGTCTTGGAGATCATCTGCTTTATCGTCAATAGATACTTCCTGAATTAGGGAGACGTTGGAGAGATCATACGTAATCTGATGATTAACTACCAAGTTGTTACCACCATCGTAAAGTTCAATGGTTGAGAGCTGACCGCTAGTAGGATCATGGGTATAACTTTCTTTTCCCAAACTGCCAAAATCTCGCTCGTTAATTACGCAGTCGCTACCGATCACCGCGTCTACCGCAATTGGATCAGAGAATCCTGAAACAGCCGTGGATTGCTTACTCTGCAATCGGTAGTAATAGGTGGTGTAGGGATCCAAGCCGGTAATTTCGTGAGAACTACCCAGCACCTCTTTGCCATCATAGGCGCTCAGCACACTGGCAAACGCCGGGTCAGTAGCTACGTAGAGTAAGTATCTATCCGCACCGCTCACTGTTTGCCAGTTAGCCGTGAATTGATATACCGTTTGTTGGGTAGCGTCTTCCGCTACCGGGGCAGGAAGAGAGGTGGTTGTTACCGAAACAGGCGGATCAGTATAAACGGATGTTGCCCCGGACCCTTTGGATCGCACGCGGAAATAATAGGTCCGCCCTGGCTCAAGCCCAGTCACTACTTTCGCCACATCAGGATGAAATACTTCATGGCCGTTGAACCCTACTACCAGATTCGTAAATTTATCGTCAATAGCAACGTCCAGCAGGTAGCTGTCGACATTGGTCGCACCTTGCCACTTTGCTTTAAAGCTGGTGAGTTCTACGTCCTCAAACGAAAGATTACTGGGAGGGTCGATAGAAGCGGTTTTGCCCGACCCGGTGGCGCTACCTCCGGTTGAAACGGTATTCTCAGCCCGTACTTTGAAGTAGTAAGTGCGATTAGCCTCCAGTCCTACCACCACCAACGAGGTAGTGGGTCCATTCACCACTCGATTGTCATAATCTACGGCAATCTTATTTTCTACCAGTGGATCAAATCCAACGTCCACCCGATATCGCGTGGCCCCGGTTACGGCATTCCAATTAATGGTAAACTGCGTGAGTTGCTGATTGGTAACCGTTAAGTTTTGGGGTATCGATAGGTTGGTAGTCGTTAGATCAACAATATTAGAGTAACCCGAAAGTATCCCCCCTTTCAGGGCCCTCACTCGATAAAAATAGCGGCGGTTTACCACCAAGTCGGTTACCTGCTGCGTGGTATCGGTGACCAAAATATTATCATAAGCCGCAAGGTTATTCTCAAAATTGGCGTCGGTGGCCACTTCCAGCCGGTAGCTATCGGCCCCGGTTACCGGTCGCCACACCGCTCGGAAGCTCGTCGGCTGGAGCTCGATGGCTTCCAACGCTCGGGGGCTAGCGAACGATGAGGTAGTTACCTGAATAACGTTAGAGCTTGCTGATACCGCCCCAAAACCCTTGGACCGTACCCGATAGTAGTACGTGGTGTTTCTAAGCAGTCCATTGATCACCTCAAAGGTGTCTACCACCTCTTTGGCTTGATATCCGGTTACGTAACTGGTAAAACTTTCATTTCGTGAGACATCCAGCACGTAACTAGCTGCATTGGCTATTGAGTCCCAGTTAGCTTGGAATCCGTCGATGCGCACACTGGTTGCGGGGCGGGCAGTGGGTATCAGCAAATCAGTCGTTCTGATCGTCCCCACTTCAGACACCTCGGAGGCCGACTGCTCGTTGAGCGCCTGAACCCGATAGTAGTAAGTAGTATTCGCATTAATTCCCGTAATGATCAGGGAGGCTGATCCAACCACTATTCTACCGTTGTAATCCGGTAACACACTGGTGATGACCAAAGGATCGGTAGCTACGTATACCCGATAAGAGGTGGCCCCCTCCACCGCGTTCCAATTGATGGTAACGCTGGTAAAACTAGTGTCAGAAGGTTCCGCCAGTACCGGTTTCGCTAGGGAGCCCGTGCTCACCTCCATCAGCTCCGACACTACTGATATAGAAAAGCCTCGCACGGTTCTGACGCGGTAAAAGTAATTCTTATCCACCGTTAGTCCGCTTACCAAAGCAGTGGTGTCGTCAACCGTTTTTCCTTCGTATCCATCAATATAGCTGGTGAAGTTTGCGTCTTCCGACACGTATAGTTGGTATCCTTCTGCCCCCTCGACCGACAACCACTGAGCCACGAAGCTTAGGGGGGTAATTTGCTTGGGGTAATGAATTTGGGGGGCCAACAGGGGTAGCGTGGTCACGGGCATCACCGCCGAGTATTCGGCCTTGGTAGAATTGATCTTTACTCGATAAAAGTACTCAGTATCCGCTTCTAGTCCGGTAACTTGATAACTGGTGCTGGTGATGGTGGTCGGAAAACCCTTTAAAATATTATTTTCATCAAAATTCTGGTTGTTAGACACCAAGATAGAATACTTCTCTCCTCCCTCAATCGGCATCCAGGAGGCTAAAAAGCCGCTCGATGTAATCTCAGAGGGGGGCAGCACGGTCGGAACTGGCTCGCTATAGTCAATCTCTTCAAATTCGCAACTACTCGAGATAATGTTTCCTAAGCACAAAATAAGGCACAGCAACTTTAGCTTCTTCAAAGGAGGTGTTTCTTTGGTATTGGTATCAAAAATAGGCTTTAGACGATAATTAAAAGCATTTGCTCAGATTAGCTGTCCAGTCAGTATGTACTATCACCATCTTAGAATGCATGAAATTGTGCCTATTGCTTCTGTGCAGTTTATAATTGTACGACGTATCAGTGCTGAGTCCATAAAGCAGAGAAGACGATTACCGTTGGTTTTGAAGGATAAAAGCCCTTCACCGCCTGCAAAACAATGCTTTTCTTGATATTCGGAAGTGTTCGGCGCTGTTTACTCTTCCCCCTTTTGGGGATAAGCTGTCAATGTGACAAATTCATTCTTTTTGTAGGGGTCTACCCCAGCGGGATACTCGTTTGCGATTTCTATCTATCTATAGGCGCAACAGTAGCTTGGTTACAACCCTCTACCAGCATCCGGTATCAACTACCCGGTTTGTGAAAAAGTGTCCTCAGTAAAATTGATTCTAGAGTCAATTTGCTACGTATGTACTGTTCTGTCTCAACCCGTCCGCTTACTTAGATGATAAAGGTTAATTTTGTGTTTGATTCGAGCAAAATCTACTCTCCCCTTGACAGAAGCAAAATCAGTCACCAAGACGATCACCGACCACTACGCTACGGGTTTGTTAGAGTGTATTGATGATATGCTGATTTTTTTTGATCTCGACTTCCGGGTGCTTTCGGTAAACCACAAAACCTGTCAACTGCTTAATCAAAGAGAAGAAAACCTAATTGGAGTCCACATCAGTGCCTTATTTTTAAAACGGCAGGGGAAGTTTTTGAATCAACTTTTGACCGATATCACCGAAAAAGAGCATATCTCGAACTGCGAAACCCGCTTGAAAGTCCGTGGCAAAAAAAGCTTAGCGGTTTCGGTTTCGTTGTCGCGCGTTAAGGGTACTTTCGGGTCTAAAGGTTTTCTGCTGATCGGACGCGACATCGAGCAAATGCTGATGGCTACCGATGCACTGAAGCAGAAGAACCACGAACTGGAAACACTCATTTATCGCGTATCCCATGATCTAAAAGGGCCTTTGGCTTCGGTTACCGGATTGTTTCAACTTTTGGAGCACGAGGAAGAAACGCTGGAGACGTTGAAGTACTACCTGGATCTGATTCAAGAGAGCACCAGTAAATTAGAAAATGCCCTAAGTGGATTGCTAGAAACCCGCTTGTTTGCCGATGGTGTTTTGCAACATCAGCAGTTTAATGTCCGTCAGGTTATGGAAGATGTAGTTAGCACCTTCACGGGCTATCCGGGCTATCAGGACGTTATCATGCTACTATCAGCCAATCGTGAGTTAACGCTGAATACCGAAGAGGAATCATTTCGCTCGGTTTTGCAGAACATCATTGAGAATAGCATCAAATACCGCAAGCACTACGCTTCAGATTCGGTTACCAAAATTTCGGCAAGGAAACATAAGAACGGTATCAAAATAAAAATCAAGGACAATGGACAGGGGATGACCCGGCAGGTGCAAAACCGGGCGTTTGATATGTTTTACCGAGGGAACCAAACCTCAAAGGGAAGCGGTTTGGGTTTGTTCATTGTGAAATCGAACGTTGAAAAGCTCGGGGGGGAAGTACGGATTAAAAGCAGAGTTGATCACGGCACTGAGCTATGGATCTACCTGCCCAACATCAATGCGTCGCGCCGCAAGTCTTTGCTCAATCGAGAGAAATAACGTCATTCTCTCTCTGCCGATGAGGCACCTTCGGGGTGCATTACCTTCATTATCTTACGGAAAATCTCGGTGTTTTTGTAGATACCACCGAAGGCTTCGGCCCCCGGACCATAGGCAAACACAGGGATAAGGGTAGCGGTGTGCCCGCCGGTAGAGAAAGTGCCATTTAGCTCATCATAGTCTGATCCCGACCC
Organism: Cyclobacteriaceae bacterium; assembly: GCA_965217275.1. GTDB lineage: Bacteria > Bacteroidota > Bacteroidia > Cytophagales > Cyclobacteriaceae > Tunicatimonas. Next base: position 180,702 of record OZ244400.1, read on the forward strand.
CGACTTCTGGCCGGAAGCTGACAAAGCAAACCCTCCGGTTTCGTGGTCGGCGGTGACCACCACCAACGTGTTTCCGTCCTTTTCAGCAAAATCTAGCGCTACTCCTAAGGTTTGGTCGAAGTCCAGCACTTCGGTGATGATGTACTGCGCATCGTTGGCGTGCCCGCCCCAATCGATTTGCGAACCCTCTACCATCAAGAAAAAGCCAGCCTCGTTTTGCGACAAATAGTCGACCGCTTGTTGGGTAGCCTCGGGCAAGAAGTTGCCGCGATTGTCCAGCATCCGAGGCATGCCATCGGGAGCCAGCAAGTAACCGTAGCGTTGATCGAGCGATTGATTGTCGGCGGCAGCAAGTTCGGTGGTGTCTATTTTAAATCCGTAGGCGGCGGCACTGTCGTAGTAATTGATCTTGTCTTCACGATTCACGAAAAAATCAGTGCCTCCCCCGGCAAAAAAGTCTACTTCTGAGGAGAGCAGCTGTTTGGCAATATCATCTTGCGAGTTGCGCGACGCCACGTGTGCGTAGAAAGAGGCGGGAGTGGCGTGGGTGATGGACGAGGTGGCTACCAAACCGGTGCTTAACCCTTCTTCGGAAAGTATTTCTATCAACGTGGGCACCGGTTTTTCGTTGGGGTCCACCCCGATGGCTCCGTTATAGGTTGATACTCCGGCCGAGAAAGCAGTGGCCCCGGCGGCCGAATCGGTGATCTTGTCGCTAGACGAAGAAGTCTTGATCAACCCGGTGACCGGAAATCGCTCAAAGTTGGAGGGCTTATCTTGATAAAAAAACGCCGTCGACACTTGGGCAAGCCCCATACCGTCGCCAATGAGTAGAATGACGTTTTTAGGAGAACTATCCGGTTGCATTGGCACCTGGGCGGCGGCAGTAATCGCCCCGCAAAATAGCCAGGCTAAGGGGAGAAAAGGGCGCATTGCTGTTCGTTTAATTTTCATCGCAAGATAATCATTGTTAAGGTTCTAATGACTCGCTGGGCTACCTTTCTTGCCAATGTTACGCAAACTTAACATTCGCATAGCAAGGTGGATCGTTCGCACCATCCATCGGTTCGTTACCGACTCATCAGATACGCTTTCATGAACGCGTCCAGGTCACCGTCGAGCACCGCTTGCACGTCGGAGGTTTCGGTGCCGGTACGCACGTCTTTCACCAACTTGTAGGGGTGCAGCACGTAGTTGCGAATCTGGGAGCCGAAGTCAATATTATCTTTATTGCTCTCGATTTCATCCCGCTCCGCGTTGCGCTTTTCCACTTCTTTTTGATACAGCCGCGACTTCAAAAGCTTCATGGCTTTATCCTTGTTCTGCAATTGAGAACGCTCCTGCTGGCACTCCACAGTGATGCCCGAGGGAGCGTGGCGCAGTCGGACGGCAGTTTCTACCTTGTTCACGTTCTGTCCGCCCGCCCCCCCCGACCGGAAGGTTTCCCAGGTGATGTCGGCGGGATTCACCTCAATCTCGATGGTATCGTCGATGAGGGGATAAGCGTATACCGAGGCGAAAGAGGTTTGGCGCTTGCCGTTGGCATTGAAGGGCGAAATACGCACCAGGCGGTGCACCCCGTTTTCTGACTTCAGGTTTCCGTAAGCGAAGTCACCGCCGAACTCCAGCGTTACGGATTTGATACCGGCCGTTTCGCCGGGTTGGTAGTCGACTTGCGTGACTTGGTAGCCGTTTTTTTCGCCCCACATGATGTACATGCGCATGAGCATCTCGGCCCAATCCTGGCTTTCGGTTCCTCCGGCGCCGGGGTTAATCTCTACGGCGGCGCTGAGCTGATCTTCCTCGCCGCTGAGCATCTTCTTGAACTCCAGTTCCTCTACGACCTTCAGCGTTTTCTGGTATTCCTTCTGAATATCCGCTTCGCTCACTTCGTCGGCTTCGTAGAATTCGTAGAGCGTTTCGAGGTCTTCGTAGGCGGTCAGCGCGCGCTCAAAGCTATCGGTCCAGACCTTCTTGGTCTGAATGCTCTTGATCACTTTTTCCGCTTCGGCCGGGTCGTTCCAAAAGTCGGGTTGCAGGGAGATGCGTTCTTCGTCGGCGATGTGTTCTTTCTTGGTATCGTAGTCAAAGATAGCCCCGTAGGGCGGTTATGCGGGTACTAAGGTCTTTTAGTTGGTCGCTGGTCATGTTGGTTGTTGGTTGAGACGCCATGAATGGCGTCTGTACTGAAATGATTTTTATTTTCGTAAGTCTTCGTTTCTTCTTTGGACGGTATCATACACCGCTATTCCGTTCGCGCGCGCGATATCCGAAAGGGCTGAATCTGCGGTTATCAGAAAATCGCACCGCTTCTCCTTTACCAATTCAATCAGCAGTGCGTCCGTAATCCAACATTTATGAAATAATCGCTTTCACCACCCGTCGCCGAAGCAACATATCTTTCTGTAGTTTGTTCTAGCATCGATTTTATTAGCGTGATGTACGACCATTTATAGTTGCCAGAAAAACGATTCAGAAGATTGTCAACTTTCGTCCATACGTTTGGCAAAACAACCAATCTACGGAAGTCTTTTATAATCAAACGAAGCTCTTGGTAATCTCGCCTTGAGTATATAGAAGTTCGCTTATGCTTTCCAACCAAATTCTCATCTATCATTCCAACGATCAAAAGTACAAGGGCGTTGGCATCGATAAGAATCATGATGCTTTATTGAACATAAACAGGCCCTCTACTTCTTTTTGATCATTAACTTTTAGTAATTTATAAACACGTTCATACGGCAAAGCCCCCATAAAATTGATTGTGTTCTCTTTTGGCAGATTCTTTTTTTCTACTAAATACGATACAACCACATTCCAATAGCTAGTGCTCTCATCACGCTCGACTTGCTCTAGACGAAGGTCAATCGGCTCGCCATCGTACAATGGCATCAGCTCATTCTTTGCTATTTGATAAAGCTCTTTTAAATTCATGGTTAAAAACTCATTTTGAGATTAGATAGATGAGATTACAAACTACTAACTACTAGTTAGTGTAGTTGCTAAAACCTCATCACCCATCCCTGTGGCCCCTCTTCTCTACCGTATTTGATATCGTCCAGTGCGTTTAGCACCTTGTTAGAGAATTCACGCGGGGCCACCGGGGGCAGTTCATAATCTTGGCCTTCGTGACCAATGGCCGCAATGTGGGCGACCGTGGCGGCGGTGCCCGCTCCGAATGCCTCGCTAAGCGTACCACCTTCAATGGCCTGGATAATCTCCTTCACACTGATTCGGCGTTCTTCCGCCTCCATGCCCCAGTCGCGGGCCAAACTCAGGATGCTATCGCGGGTCACGCCGTCCAGAATGGTGGTGCCGGTGGGGGGAGTGACCAGTTTGCCATCAATGATCAGCATAATGTTCATCGTGCCGGCCTCTTCAATGTACTGGTGCGTTTTGCTGTCGGTCCAGATCAGTTGGTCGTAACCTTGTTGCTTAGCCAGCTGCGCGGGGTAGAGCGAGGCGGCGTAGTTACCGGCCGTTTTAGCGAAGCCGGTGCCTCCTTCGGCCGCGCGGACAAATTCTTTCTCAATCTTCACCCGCACCGGCTTACTGTAGTACCCTCCGACCGGACCGGTGAAGATACAAAAGGTATACTTTTCAGAAGGGCGCACCCCAATGTATTCATCGGAAGCAAACATAAAAGGCCGAATGTAAAGCGCGGTGCCGGGACGATCAGGTATCCAATCACGATCCAGCTTGAGCAGTTCGGCGATGCCGCTGATAAAAACTTCTTCGGGAATGGTCGGCATGCACATCCGCTCGGCGGACTTGTTGAAGCGGGCCGCATTTTTGTCGGCACGAAACAGAATGGCTTCACCCTCGGCGCTTTTGTAGGCCTTGATGCCTTCAAAGATCGATTGCCCGTAGTGCAAAGCAGCCAGGGCGGGGCTGAAGCTCATCTGAGCAAAAGGTTCTACCCGCAAATCTGACCACTGCCCATCGGTATAGTCGGCCACAAACATATGATCGGAGTAGACTTTGCCGAACTCAATGTTGTTGAAATCTACCTGATCAATTTTGCTGGTTTCGGCGCGGGTCACCGAGATATCAAGAGTCTGTACCATAGCGGCGCTTAGTTTTCCGTGAAGCTTCAAAACTACTAAACGTTTGCTAATAAAGGATAGTTTTGAACGCCTAATCAAAACAAAGGACTCATCTTTACGCTAAAAAACACGCAGGTACCTAACGCCGATACCTTGCCTCTCTTTCTACAGATAGCCTGGCTAAACTTGTGCTTTATCGAGCAAGTACATCATGTCGCAAGTATACCACGGTGCCCGCCGTAGCGTGTTTCTGTTTCTGATCGCTTTGGCCACGCCGGGCTTTTCGCAAGAATCTGTCTTTGTTAACAACCCCGGCCTCCCGGCCCTGGGGAAGTCTTCGGTACAATGGGCCGACTTCGACAATGACGGCTGGCCCGATGTGGTGATGAACGGCACCGATGCGTTCGGAACGAAACAGTGCGCTATCTACCGTAATCAACGAGACAACTCATTTGTCAACCTGGGAGCCGGATTGCCGCCCACCGATGATGGCGACCTGGCGGTGGGCGACGTGAACCTCGATGGCCTCATTGACGTCCTTATCAGCGGGTGGAACACGCAAAACCAGCGCATCTCCCGGCTCTACCTCAATCAGGGAGGAGGCAATTTTGTGCCGGATACCACCCCGTTGGCGGGAGTGGCACTGGGAAAGTCGGCCATCACCGATGTGGACAACGATGGTCGCCCAGACTTGCTGCTTACCGGCATCAACGAAGCTGCCCAAACGGAAGCCTACCTGTATCGACAGCAGCGCGACGGCAGTTTCCGGCTTTTTTCACCTGAGTTTACGGCCTTTCACAGCGGCGATTGGGTGATTGCCGATATAAACAACGACGCCTACCCGGACGTGCTGTTGAGTGGCATTGATGCCAACAACCAACCGACCACCCAACTCTGGCTCAATCAGTACGGACGAAGCTTTTCGTCGGTCGACGTGGATCTTCCCCATCTGGCCAATGCTACGCTCTCGGCGGCGCACCTGGACGACGACGGCTGGTATGATATCTTTCTGGCGGGACAAGGCCCGGACGGACAGGATACGGCGGTGGTCTATACCAACACCGGGTTGGCTAACTTTCGGCGGCAAGACAGCGTCGCTACCGTATCTTTTGCCGCTTCCACCCTGATTGATCTCGACCAGGACGGAGACACCGATCTGCTTTTTACCGGAGCGGATCGTTCCGGCTACTACTACCGCAATCAAAAAGGCGTTGATTTTGTCAAGGACAACCCTACCGTACCGAGTTTGCTCGACGGTTCGGTGACGTGGACGGACGTGAATCGTGACCAGGCGGCCGATTACTTGCTGGCGGGCTACCGATCTGCTAACACTCCCGTATCGCTGCTATTTATTAATCAAAACCTCACTTCCAATACTCCGCCCGCCGCGCCCGGAACGTTACAGGCGGTCAGCCAGGGCGATTCGGTACTCTTATACTGGGACCTGGCAACCGATGCGGAAACGTCTTCCCGAAGTCTTACCTATCAGCTACGCGTGGGGACAGCACCCGACACGGCCGACGTGGTGCATCCCGAATCGTTTTTGATTTCGGGCACCCGGAAGGTGATGCAGCCGGGAAGGTACGCTACGAACCGGGCAGTGACCCGCCGCCTAGCGGAAGGAACGTACTACTGGTCGGTACAGACCATTGACGCTTCCGGCACTGCTTCGCCCTTCGCGCCGGTGCAATCCTTCGATATCTGTTACCCACCTGATCTGGGAGACGACCGGTGGATTTGCCAAGGAGAAACGCTGACGCTAAGCGCCGGGGCGTCTTCGGATGTCGTCAACTGGTATTCTACGGTCAGCGGTCTGGCTACGAATCAGCCTACGCTGGAGATAACGGTCGAAAGCCCGGACACCCTGGTAGTAGAAACCATTAAGCCGACGGGATGCACACTGTATGACACCCTGATAGTCAACGTGTTAAGCCTCCCCAACGAGTTTCCTCCGGCAGACGCTTACGTATGCCGGGGCGATTCGGTCACCCTTTTCGCCGGAGATGCACTCGATGCGGTCCGCTGGCTGGCTCAGCCTAATTCGGTACTAGCCAACGACACGGGGCGTTACTCCACCGTCGTCACTTCCGAAGACAGCGTCCTGGTAGAAATCACTAATCCCAACGGTTGTCAGCAGCAGCGATGGACCTACTTACATCCGATTCCTTTGCCGGAAATCAATCTGGTGGCCGACACGACCGTTTGCTACGGATCAACCCTGAAGTTGGCACCGGATAAATCATACGACTCTCTGATCTGGTACAGTGCCCGCGCGGGATTGCTGACGGATGATGCCGATACGCTTCGCTACCGTCTGACCCAACCCGACACCCTGTGGGCGGAAGCCTACAACGCCCGGGGCTGTGTACAGCGCGATACGATAATCGTTCATCTCCGGCCGCTTCCCCCGGCGAATGCCGGTCCTGACACGGTGTTCTGCCGGGGCGGAAGCGTGCCGATTGGCGATCCAACCGTCGACACCGCTGACTTACAGTTCCGCTGGTCACCCGCCCGGTATCTGGACGATCCGGCAGCACCGAACCCCATCGCCAACCCGCCGAACGACCAAACCTACGTGCTGACGGTCACCGATGCCTTTGGTTGCCAGAACTACGATACGGTCACCGTCCGCCCGGACTCAGCGACGGTGGTTGATCCGGGGCCTGATCGTTATATCTGCTTCGGATCGACGACAACACTGGGAACCGAAAAAACGGCCCAGGGAAGCTTGCTTCCCTACCGTTACCAGTGGACCCCGACCGAAAGTCTGGATGATGCGACGGCGGCCAATCCGCTCGCATCGCCACGCCAGACCACCACCTACCAACTAATCGTGTTCACCGAGGAGTGCCCGGTGGATACCGCAACGGTCACCGTAGAAGTGAAACCGCTGCCCATCGTCAACATCCTTGAAGATACGGTTTCGGTGGGCTACCGCGAAACAGTAACCCTGCACGCTGAGGGTGGGGCTTCCTACCTGTGGTACCCCAGCCAGGGAGTGGAGGACTATCGTCGGCAAAATCCGCAGGTCAGTCCCGAACAAACCACCCGCTACTACGTGGCCGGACAAGACTCGTTGGGCTGCCAGCACACCGACAGCGTGGTGGTGATCGTACGTAATGATTTGTTCATCCCCACCTTATTCACTCCCAACGACGACGGAAACAACGATACCTTTCAGGTGTATGGCTACGGGGTAAAAGACATCACCCTGAGCATTTTCAACCGCCACGGAAAGCTGTTGTTCCGCACGCAGAACCCGGAAGTTGCTTTAAGCAGCGGTTGGGACGGAACGAGCAACGGCTATCCCCAACCGCCAGGAGTCTATACCTGGTCGGTACGGGGGCAGTTTCACGACCAACGTCCGCTACTGTTCCGGGGGCGGCAGTCGGGCACCTTTAAACTTATCCGCTGATGGCTTCGTACGCTCGTCTTCTTTTGCTCTTGTTGGTGCTGGTGGTTCCTATGTTGGGTCACGCTCAGTCGTTCTCTCAGTACCAGTTCGCGCCCTTGCTGCTCAACCCGGCCGCCGCGGGAGCCACTTCCGACCTGAGCCTGGCCGCCAATCATCGCAGCCAGCGCATGCCGGAGCTAACCATCCGGCGGACAGCAGCATCGCTGATGAGTCCCGTTCGTTGGGGCGGGCAGAAGCGACTGGGCATTGGAATTCATTTTCTGAGCGACCGGGCTGAGGAACTGACCCACTTCGCAACGCAGGAGATCGGCGGCACCCTGGCCTATCATCACCGGCTCGCCGGTACCCACTACCTGAGTGTAGGCGGACAAGCAACCTACCGGCAGGGCAGCCTAGGACTCGGCGAGGTCACCACCGGTAGCCAGTGGGTTGCCCACCAGGGGTTTAGTCCCCAAACCCCTATCAACGAATCGTTCGGCGACCGGCGACAAAGTGCCTACGGTTTTTCGGCGGGTGGGTTGTGGTACCAGGAGCGAAAGCCCGGAGAGCTTCACCGTTACCTGGGCGTAGCCGCCCAGCAACTTAACCGGCCCCTGCTACACTGGCTCGACAACCCGATGCGCCCGACGGTGCGCTACACCGCCCAAGCCGGATGGCAGGCTTTCCAAAAGAACAATATCAGCGTCACTCCCGAAGCGCTATGGTGGCGCGAAGCGGGCCAGCAGTACCTGAACGCCGGGGCGAAGGTTAGTTATCATTTTCAGGACGACAACCCGTTCAATCCGGTGGGCGACGGGGCCGTGAGCCTGATCACCCGGCACACGGTCGGCGAATCTACCTCGCTGGGGGTTCAGTTGGAGCAGCCGCACTTTGTGATGGGCTTTGCCTACGACTGGGGAGCACGCTCGTCGCTGGAACCTGGCTTTCAGGCCACCGAATACGGAATTGTGCTGCGACGCAGCATCTTCCGAAAAAAGAAGGAGGCACCTCCGGTAACCGTGGCTCCGGAGGAACGGACTTTTTCTGCCCCGGCACCAACGGTTAATCAGCTGCCATCGTCCGTTGATTCGGAGCCGTTGGCCAACTCCCCGTCGGGTGAACCGGAGGTCTCAGAAAATAGCGAGCGCAAGACCATAACTCCCGAAGGAAAGCAGGCGTTTAGCTTCGCTTTCAACGAAACCGGTCTGAATGAGGACACCCAGCGCTACTTGCAAGACGTGGTGAAGCTGCTCCGGGACAATCCGCACCTGCGCGTGCGGGTGGTAGGACACACGGACAACATCGGAACGGCCGCGGCCAATCGGGTGGTATCGATCAGGCGAGCAGAAACCGTTCGGGACTTTCTGGTCGCCCAGGGGGTGGCCACCGAGCGCATTCAGGCGGTGGGCCGGGGAGATACCGAACCGCTGGTGCCCAATGAGGGTGCCGCTTCCCGCGCGAAAAACCGCCGCATCGAACTTGAACTGTATACGCAATGAGGACGAACGGATACTTTTTCCATCCCGCTTCGGTTCGTGTTCTCACTAACCGGCTCAACCGGCCCGCCCTCCGAGCACTCTTCGGGCTACTCGTCCTGTTCATTGCGCTATCCGGCCGTCTATCGGCCCAGAACCTGGATCAGGTCGGACAGGCCAAGCCCCTGCAGGTCAGCGGCGGCTTTTCGGCCAACCAGATTTTCTACGCTACCCACGGCAGCGAAGCGCGGCGCGATCCCTATACCTATTTTCTGTCGGGCGACCTCAACCTGTCGCTCTACGGCTGGAGTGCCCCGGTGTCTTTTACCTACTCCAACCAGCAGGCCTCGTTTCAGCAGCCCTTTAACCGCTACAGCATTCACCCAACCTATAAGTGGGTAACGTTGCACGGGGGCTACACCGCGATGAGCTTCTCGCCCTACACCCTGAACGGGCACACCTTTCTGGGAGTCGGAGCCGACCTATCGCCCGAAGGCCGGTGGAGCGGGAGCGTAATGTATGGTCGACTGCAAAGGGCCGTGGCGGCGGATACTACGCCAGGAAGCACCCGGGCTCCGGCTTTCCGTAGGATGGGTGGCGGCGCGAAGGTGACCTACCGCTACGAGCGCGACCAGGTGAGCCTGACCTTTTTTCGGGCGGCCGATGATACTACCTCGCTCGCCTTCGTGCCGGAAGACGCCGGTGTGCTGCCCGAAGAAAATACGGTGGTGAGCCTGAGCGGTACCAAGTCGCTGGGTCCTCGCTTTCTGCTATCGGCCGAAGTTGCCAGCAGCGCACTCAGCCGCGACCGGCGGGCACTGGTCGGCGACCGAAACTACTTCCCCACCTTCCGGCACCGGCTGTCTACGGTGTATCGGCAAGCCTACCAGGGCGGAATCACCTACCAGGGGCAAAGCTATACCCTGGGCCTGGGCTACGAACGGGTGGACCCGGGATATCGCACGCTGGGGGCTTACTATTTCAACAACGATCTGGAAAACATTACGATCAACACCACCACGAGTCTGTTTGCCGACAAAGTGAGCTTGGCCCTGAACGTAGGACTTCAGCGGGACAACCTGAACGACGACCAGATCACCGGCACCCGCCGCACCGTGGGCAGCCTGAACGTCGGCTACACCGCCAGCGAGCGGCTCAACCTGTCGGGCAGCTACTCCAACTTCCAGACCTTTACCAACGTGCGCCCGGTGCTGGAGCAGATGAATCAACTAACGCCCTTTGATAACCTGGACACGCTTAATTACCTCCAGATTGCCCAGAGTGCTTCACTCAGTACGCAGTACGTGCTATCCACCTCGACCGAACGTCGCCAGAACCTCAGCACCAACCTCAACGTGCAGCAGAGTTCCGATCAGCAGGGCAACGGCAGCCCGTACGTTGGCACCCGCTTTTTGAACGGCAACGCTGCCTACAGTCTGCAACTGACCGCTTCGCAACTCACGCTCACCGCCGGGGCCAACTACAACCGCAGCACCGCCGACACCCTGATGACGGTTTCGGCCGGACCCACCACGACGGTCAGCCGCACTTTTCTGAAGAAAACGCTCCGCACCTCGCTGTCGGGCACCTACCAGCGCACGCAGCAGGGCGGCACCGTGCCCGGTACGGCCGTCACGCTGCGAAGCAACGCCAGCTATACCCTCCGCAAGAAACACGCCCTGACGCTCAACGTAGTGGCCCGGCGCCGCACCGCAGCCCGGCTCACCGGACCCGTCACCGAGCTGACGGCCACGCTCGGCTACCGCTTCCGATTCAGCACCCAATCCCGACAACCATGAAGCGTATCGTTCGTATCTTCCTTTTCGCGCTATCGCTCGGCAGCCTCAGCCAGTCGGCTCACGCCCAGCAGTATCCGGTGCAGGCCAGCGTGCAGTTGCTACCGCCCTACTCGGTATACTTATCTGACTATGCCAACGAACGACTGGTGGTGCAACTCCAGCTGCGTGACATCTCCAAGGGAGAAATTCCGGTGCGCTTGCGCTGGCAGATTCGAGGGGGTGGCGTTTACCTGGAGACGAACACCACCTACCTGCCCACGCCCAACACCGTGGGAGTGGGGATGCCGCTGCGCCTGGATGGCTACGATCTGGCCCCGTACCTGCGGCCGGAAAACCTGCTGGGCAACGGCGGAACGGCCGCCTGGCGACGCCAAGCCCAGTTGCCCGAAGGGATGTACACCTTCTGCGTGCAGGTGCTGGACGACGTGACCGGAGCCGTGGTTTCCAACGCGGCCTGTGCTTCGGCCTGGTTGCTGCGCCACGAGCCACCCTTCCTGAACCTGCCCGAGCACGAAGCCAAACCCGAAGCGCGCGACCCACAGCAGCTCACCTTCCAATGGACGCCCCGCCACACGGGCCGCCCCAACGCGAACTTCCAAACCGAGTACGACTTCCGACTGGTAGAAATCTGGCCGGACGATCGTGATCCTAATGATGCCATGCAGTCGTCGATACCGCTGTACGAAACCACCATGGCATCCACCATGCTGGTGTACGGGATGGCTGAGCCGCTGCTCATTCCCGGCCGCCGCTACGCCTGGCAGGTACGCGCTCGCAGCCTGGTCAACGGTGAGGCGCTAACGATGTTCAACAACCAGGGCGACAGCGAGGTGCGCAGCTTCCGGTGGGGCGACGCCTGCGTGGCAGTCACCGAAGTACGGGCCGAAGCCCTCAGCGGGGGACGCATCCGGCTTCGGTGGGAGGCTCCGGTCACGCACAGTAGCTACCGGGTGCAGTACCGGCAAAGAGGCACCAGCCGTTGGTACCAGCAGGAAAGCTTTCAGCCGGAAGCCATCATCACCCGGCTCCAGCCCAACACTGCTTACGAATACCAGGTGGGCGGCTACTGCGGCAGCATCGCGGCTGGGCTGAGCACGTTGGCCTCCGTGGGCACTTTGGAAGAAGCAGTGCCTGAGTACGCCTGCGGTTTGCCGGTGCCCGCCCCAAACCAAGAATCTGCCCGCCCCCTGCCACAGTTGCGGGTGGGCGAGGTCATTCAGGCCGCCGACTTTTCGGTGACCGTGACCGAGAGCAGCGGGCAGTCGGGACAGTTTAGCGGGAAGGGAACGGTGGCGCTACCCTGGCTGCGCGAGGCGGTGGCGCAGGTCACGTTTCAGGAGGTGCAGATCAACGAAGCGTATCAACTGACGGCGGGCGAACTGGTGGTGACGGGCGTGGCCCTGGAGGTGGTACCCGAAGAATTGACCGACGCGCTGGCCGAGGTATACGACGTGGTGGACCAAGCCAGTGAAGCAGTGGACCGTGCCGAGGAAAAGCTGGAAGCGGTGGACGAAGCATTGGCAACAGCGCAGGAAGTATACCAAAAGGCACAGGAAGTAATTGGTGAAGACCGTTCATCGTCTGAACCGGAAAGCGGGACCCCTGGTGCCGAAGTGCCTCCGGCCAACGACGGTCCCGCGCCTACGGCAGACAGCTCCGGTAGCAATGTCAACGTTGCCGACGGCTCCAATGGTAGTCCGGGTAGCTCAGCAGACAGTCCTCGCCCAACGGCGGCTTCCGAAGTCCAGGATTCGGTAGACGTCCGCGTGCAGTTTCGACCCAACGCCAACCAGGCCTACGGCTTCGACCGGAAAGAGCACGACGCCCTAGCCGCCGACTATCCGCCCACTTTGATGGGTGGCAAAACTTACTCCCCCGCCTGGAAGTCGGTGGCCGCGGGCCGCACCGACTACGTTGATGCCGTAGCGGTTGCACCTGATAGCTCTTCAGTGGTCGTGAAATTTCGTACGGCCACCGGGCAAAGCATTGCGGCGCAGCCGGGGGCGAAAGATTCGGAACAGCAACTGCCGGTGGTGGGCACCACCCACGAAACGGTAGACGAGCTTACCGCCTACGTGGTTGAATCGGATACGGCCGGTAATGAGACCGAAACTACGGTGGGTCAGCTGAACGTGATCAGCTACGACGAGTTGCGGCAGAAGGTCATTATGGTGCCGGTGAACGACGCCATCGCTCCGGACGCGGTGCGGCTAAGTCAGGACTTGAACGCGATCTACGAAGCCGCCGTGGCACACTGGGAGGTAGTGATTGACGACGCTTTCGTGGCCGAAGCCGAACTGCTGGCCGGACTGGATGAAGGCGAGAGTGGCTTGCTGGCCAGTTTCCCACGGCCGATGCGGCAGTTTAACCGGGCCTTCAAGCGCAGCCGCGATATTGACAAAGACGCTTACTACGTCTTCTTGGTGGCGGACGTTAGTTCTTCCCGCGCAGGTTTTATGCCCTTCAAGCAGCAGTTTGGCTACATTTTCACGGAGCAGGCTGCTAATCTGAGTCAGACCATCGCCCACGAGCTGGGTCACGGAGCCTTCCGGCTGCGCCATTCCTTTGACGAATTTGGCTTGGCGAAAGGAACCACCGACAACCTGATGGATTACAGCGAAGGCACGAAACTCTACAAATACCAGTGGGACAATGTGCACGACCCCGAAGCGATGATCGGGTGGTTGCAGGGAGATGATGAGAGTGCGTACTACACACTACAGGAGGTAGAAAAACTGCTAGAGGAAATTAAGAAAAATAATCAAACCAACAGAAAGAAGCTGAAAACCAGTCGCACGATTGTTACTGCGGAAGATTTAAGCGACGAACTATGGTTGACAACTAGTGGAAATCTGCAATATGACTGGCTTTCGGCCAGATTGCTTGAAAATCTTACCACAGACGAAGATATTCGCAGAAGTCTAAGAGCTAAACCAGAAGACTATGGCATTGACACACCGTCTCCATCTTCTATAGGTATTAATTTATCAACTGATAAAGATGCAGTACTGTTAGCAAAAAACATAGAGATAGAATTAGATGAAGAACCTATCTCAGTTACTATACATGGCTACGCTCCTACTGATCAAATCTTTACTCACTACGTTGCCGAACACCAAAGTGGTAACAATACTATTATTGTTTTCTTCAATTACATAAGGCCAGACCAACCCAGAGGCAGGTTGAAAGCTGGTTCTGCTAATGTCAACAATATTCGTAAAGCATTTACAATAACGGTAGCTACTGATGATGCTATAGCTTTAACAGAGTATTTAAATTTTGAAGGAACTATTGATTTGAACGCGCTGGATAAAACAGAATCAGTAGATGAGATTATTATTGAGATCACGCGAAAAGAAAGCAATGAGTTTATCACAACCGGCGAAATTCATGTGCGTGGAACTAATATTCGAGGAGCAACTTTAGAGCTAGGTAAAGGTACCACTAAAGAGGAATGCACCCCTTGCCCGGATAATACAATGTTTTCGTGCAAACGTGTACCAGCCGGAACTTACAATTTCGTACTGAACACCGATGCCCAAGGAGGGAAGTTAAAGTATCGGCATCGAGCAATTAGATTAACAAATACAAATGAGTATAAAGTAGGAGATTACACTTCTAGCAGAGATGGTGTACTTATCCATCGAGGTAATAGTTACAGCTATAGTCAAGGGTGTATATTAGCTATGTACAGTGATAAGCTTCCTGAAATCCTAGAGGATATGGATGCTTATCTAAACGGCAATATGATGGGATACAGTGTTGACGAAGAGGAGAAAGCCATTCTACCCTTGGCTATTTACGAATACATTGAGCGAATTGATCCAAACGGAACAAAGAATAAGAAAGTGATTATTAAAAATGAAGACGAAGGCAACGTGCTCAGTGTAGATACACAAGTCTTTGAAAACCGACAGAAAGCAGGAAAATACTACGTCAACTTGAGGGTGGCTGCAAAGGCCGAAGAGATCATTGAGGAACTAGCTTATAAGGTAGTAGAAGATCTACTGACAGAAAAAGGTGTATTAGAAGCAGTAGAAGTATCAAAAGCTGGATTCAGCAACAGAAAAAATATGACGGATGAAGAGAAGCAGGCTGCTTTAGCCAAAGCCTGGGAAGATAGAATGAAAGAACTAGGAACGGCAGTGAGCATCTCAGAGGTGAACAAAAAGATAGTAGATTACCGTACTCAATTTATGCAGAATGTAAAAAACTATGTTGTATCAGAAGTGCAGAAGAAAGAAGATATAAAGGTTGCTAATACAATGTGGAATTACATGTACAGCCGCAAATTTGGGGGTAGCTCACCCGGAAGTCCGTTCAAACGCAAGTTTTTAGACAAGTCGTATAATAAGGAAGAGTGGCTGAGAAAAGTAGAGAAGCTAATTGAAAAGAATTTTACTCAGTATACAAAAAGCCTCAAACAGAAAGCTACTAAATATTAGTTTTACATGTGAAGCTAAACTTGTTCCGGCAGTTTCTTAATCTGTATATTCGTATCTCCACTGATCTCTAAAATTTATCAGAATAACTTTTAATAGTTTTATTCCTTCTTAAAACAAATATCTGAGATGATAGGAAAGAAATTCATACATATAGTAATATCTTCTTCGTTTCACTATATTGCTAACAATACTTTCGTCTAAACCAAGTTTCGCCATTTTATCATATAAAGTAGTGTCATTGCTAGAAAGGCCACAATTATAAACATTAAGTAGAAGATCAAGCACTTCGTCAGTATTTCTCATCTTCTGATCATACAGTTGCTTCAGAGAATCAAGCGAAATAGAGCAAGGGTACGATTCGTACAGCGGAGTATAGCGGAGTGAGCCATCTAGGTGCTCTATGAAGCCTATCTTGTAAAGGTTGCCTTGTGCTTCTACGGACTTCAGACCGAGATAATCTTCCGGCACCTCAGCAGTAGGAGAGTAACCATTAGGACCTTTTGCTTTATTTATGTAGGCTAGATTAACACTTAACACCTTCTTGGACCCTATTTTTTCGATATAATATATTGGCACAAGCATAGTGAGTAGACCCATAAGAGCATCGTCATCAGGGTACTCTTCGATACCGTAATCATCATCGAAACTTCTAAACACCTCCTTACCTTTCTTATCATACATGACAAATTTATTCCAACTGCCTTCCGGGCCGTGTTCGTACGAAGGCAACTTAACGTAAACCCTATACTCCTTTTCTTCGCCCAGAAAAACAGTCACTGTGTCATCATCCTGTGAAAGCGTAGCCTGACTCTTTGGAGTTGACTTTTTTGATGATACTGGTTTGTTGCTCTCTTCTCGCTCTTTGATAGTATCTTTCAATACAATAATTGCATCCGAAGTACCAGATTCTTTTTCTTTCTTACTGGTGCAATAGCATAACAAACTCAATCCGCACAACAACGTTACCAGAGAGAAAACCGATATAAGAGAAGTGGCTCTCGCTAAAGGACAGGTTACGTTCAGTAGTTTGTACTTACGCTTTTTCTTCAAAGTCATGTATTGTAAACAGTGAGGTAGAAATTGATCAGTTAGCTACAGGCGCGTAATTTGTACAACCAAGTCAAGATGAAGCAGCAATTTAAATGCTTTGTCCCTTAAACCCAACGGAGTTTTGTAGAATTCTGTAGTTTTTCTCTTAAAAAAATCTAGGTTACTCACATGTTCTTCATCTTTCGCGTTTTTGCTTTCTTGCTTTTTGTTATTTCATCTTTTGCTCAACCTACCTTCGCACAATCCCCCCTCGTCACCCATCTTGAATCCATCCGCCAGGGCAGTCACGCGGCCGTGCCTCAAACCATGCTGGCCGACACTGCCAATGCCGCAGCCTTGCTCCCTGCGCTGGCTACCTACCAAAATGATACCCTGGCCGCCGTGCGCTCCCGCGCCTATAACATCGCCAAGCGCATCGGGCAGCGCAGCCGCAATCCGACGGTGCGCCAAATAGCCACCGCTCAACTCACGCGGGGCATCGCCGATCCAGATGCGGGCATCAGTGGAAACAATAGCGACGCGCTCACCGGCTTCCGGCAAACCGATTTCAGCGCGGCTACCCGAACCCAACTGGTGAATTACCTGCAACCGGGCACTCCGCACCTGGATCAGGTGGCGATGCTGGCCGGTTTTGTGTCAGGGGAAAGCGCCCCGGCGGCGCTCCAAAGCTTGCTTACGGCCAAAGTGAGCGCCACCACCCGCTGGGCTATCCGCCTGGCGCTGGCCCGCACGGGCGACGAAGTAGCCATCAACTACGTGCTGGACAAACTCAACGCCGCCCCGGTAAACGACGCGCTGGTCTACGACATCGTGCCCGGCCTGGTCTACACCCGCCAACCGGCAATCTTCCGCTACCTGGAAACCCTGGTAATGAGCGACGAACCAAACTGCCAAAGTGCCGACCCCGATAGTCAGCAGCGCATCCGGTGTGGCTACCGGGTGATGGAGGCCCTGGCGCCTGCCCTGACCGACTTCCCGGTGGCCGTGGATGCCTACAGCGAACTGCTCACCGACGATTACGAACAAAGTTTGCGCGAAGTGCGGGCGTGGTTGCGGGGGCGAGAGGATTATCCGTTGAAAACCGATAGTTACTGAGTTGACCGCACTACGTAGCGTTTTTAACTAAATAATACACCGTACCATTTCACTCCGATTCTGGTTTTGTCTGGCTGATCGTTCTCCTATCTTTCAATTCCAAAACAAAACCACTAAACGATGATCAAAACTTATTGGAAACCTTTCGGATTGAGCTGCCTGCTACTGGCAGCAGGGAGTTGCAAGGAAGACGATGCCGTACCAAACAACACCGCTGGAAACGTTCCGGTCGCAGACACCACTGTAGTAGCCGAACCGCCAACAGAGACCCTACTTCTCAACTTTTACGCCGCACAGTGGTACGATAGTGATAGCGATGAGTTGGATGAACACTACATCCTTGTCTCCGATGCGCAGGGACAACCCCTGGTGCTGGAGGCAGTGGCCCTGGATCAGCAACAGGCAATTATTTTTCCCGGTGACTACCCGGAAGATAAAATTCAGGTGACACTATTACACCGGGGTCCCTACACCGATGACGAAGGCGTAGAAACCACCGACGTTTTGGCCACCAGCTTTCTGGACGTGGAGCGAGGGGCCGATTGGCGCATGAATTCTTATCACTACGATTACTACGCCAAGCCCACCCCCGTTGGCTACGCTTCGGTAATATTGCGAAGCAACACTGATATAAATAATTCTTGGCTGACTATTTCCGGACATGGTGACTTAGGAAACCTAACAGAGAAAGGGGGCGTTCAGGCCAACGACACAATTCAAGTAGCTATCTACGAAAACTTCACGCCTTTGTTAACTGTTCTAAGCATATCAGAAGATAAATACGTAGCGCGAATAGACAGCGTAGAGGCTGGTAAAAACTATGTTCTGGACGTTGATCGTATGCAGGTGCCGATGCGAAAAACATTTTCTCCTCCTTCGGTAGCCTACGATAAGGTGAGCGCGGGCGTCAGCGGGG
Organism: Cyclobacteriaceae bacterium; assembly: GCA_965217275.1. GTDB lineage: Bacteria > Bacteroidota > Bacteroidia > Cytophagales > Cyclobacteriaceae > Tunicatimonas. The sequence continues at coordinate 198,922 of OZ244400.1, forward strand.
CGTACGTTCAACCCGACCGCTTTGAAGAGAACAAGCTTTTGTGGTTTGGATATGGCTACCTTCCTGACGACGAAGGTCACGCTTATCTGGACTACCCGCCTGGTTTTCCTGCTTATCGTACCAACTATCGGCTGGAAAAAGGAAATGCTTTTTACGAAGTTATAGTCAATGGTGCCGTGCCGGAACAGTTCCCACTGGCTAGCTTCTCAGCGGAAATTGAGCGTACTTCTCCCGAAGAAGTTCGGATGGTCGTCGACGGGGCTGCCGATGTTTTCGCTGCCATTTGGTGGAAAGAGAGCGCCAGTGATTTCATAGAATGGTCGGTGATCGGACCCGGTAAGAGCCGTACGCTTCGTCTGCCTACCCTGCCCGACTCGCTGGCTATTAACACTGAAGCAATGGAGTTTAGCTACGTCTACTTCGATGAGTACGATTATATCGAGAGCTACCCACAGTTCATTGAGAAGTTTCACGAAACGTACCACCGAATGGATAGGGAGTGTGTCCGATTTGAGTGGGCATTGCATGATTTTGAGCAAACAGAGAATGGTCGTACGTCTGGCAGAAAGCGGCGTCCTCTTGGAGGGAAAATATTTGGAGGGCGGTAGCTGGTAAATCCCGGCCGGGACTATTTCTCCTCTTCAAAGCTTTGTTCGTATGGTTCACCTCAACCTTATCATCTAGAGAATTATCCGGCACCGTATTTACGTTTACCCTACTTTGGTTTAAACCACACAATAATGAAAACTAAATTGCTATTTATCTGGGCGGCCCTAGGGCTGCTGTTTGCTGCTTGCGAAGAAGACGAAGACTCTGTTGGCAGTACAGGATTCGGTCGCCCCTATAAAGTAAGAGTGTATGCTGGCATGCCCGGCATCTATGGTGATGCCAACGGTGGTGGCGAGCTTAGTGAGCCCAGAGCGGATGTCACGATCAAAATATACCGTTCCCACGAAGACTATGTCTTAGACAGGAATGTAATCTTAAAAGGACTCACTGATGAGCAAGGTCTATTTGCTTTTGATTACGACTCGGCTGGTTCGCTTTGGTTCAGTGCTTACCTAGACACGCTGAGTAACTTGAGAGAGGCAAGAGAGCAGCAACCAGGAGACCGAGATGAAAACCAGTTGATCAATAGCTTCAATGGAGTTAGTGTTACCGATGGTAAAGGGTACGCTACCCTAACCAATACTCCTACCAGTTTACAACTATCGGTGTCTCATTTGGGACAACCTGTGGAAGGGGCCACAGTGCAACTCTACTTTACCGAACAAACCTACCAGGATAGCTTAGCCGCCCAAGAAGACTTTGAGCACCTTCGCCCTACTTATGGCTATCCTACCGATGACCCTACTACATCTGACAATGTATCTTCTTTTATCAATCGTGTTGATGAAACCTTTTTGCAAACTACTGACGAAGAAGGAATAGTATTCTTCGATAACCTAGAACCCCGCAACTACTGGTTCCGCATCACCAAGGATACGCTCAGTAACGAAGAAAGCGTTATTCGTACGAAGGAAGCTTTGCCCAGGGATGCTAATACAAGCACGGTAATGACAGTGGGAATAAACTAGGGGCAATAGTGATTGGCACGAAGAAGTTTTTACTGTTTATAGGGCTGTGTTATTGGGCGGTTAACTCTCTGTACGCTCAAAGTGATACGCATGTTACAATCAGTGTGACCGTCACCGAGGTATACTCTCATGCCTCCGATGAGGACAATTCAGTATACAAAGTACGGCACCGCTTGCGAGTACAGGCGGCTCTGGATGAGAATACGCTGGGTCCCGTGCACGAGTACGATAAGAATGATAATCGTCGCAATGAGTGGTGGATATGGAATCGGGAGGTGTTAAATGCTAATACTGAAAATGTAGTGCCTGAAAAAATCAGGTTTAAGTTTTGGGGATACGAAGACGAAGCTCGTGGCGGCAATGATCAGAACTTTTCAGGAGAATTCGAGTTTCCCATCGATTTCAAGGAGGGGGAAGATCATCAGGTAACGTTGCGCATTGGCGAAACCAGTCACGCTAAAGGCTTCTACCGTGCACGAGTCAATATCAAATATACCATTCCTCGACCTCAGCCCGGGGAAGAATTTATTGTCAGCGACAGCCCGGACGGTGACCCAGTATCTAACTTCTGCGAAGGCAGTCCAATTTATCTGAGTACGCAGCGATTTAAGGAAATAAATACGGAACTGGAAGAAAATGAGTTTAAATACATATGGGAATATCACTTTCTAAACGATGATATCACCGAAACTACTAGCACCCCGACAAGAACCTCCACGAGTTCAACTTGCTATGACCCCACAGCGTTGGTCGATATAAGTGTCAATGGTGCAATCACTGATCCTAATCGAAATTACGGTCTGTGCGGCGATTATGTTTACGATACCGAATGTTACGAATGCCAAACTACCACCCGCACTATAGACGAACGTTGGCATAAGATAGGTGAGAACAATGATCCTTTCATTCACTGGACCGCCACCCAACGCAACGGTTACAAAAAGGTTGCTTTTCGCTACCGTCTCAAGCACAAAGACTATGGCACCGCCGGGCCACCCAGCGATACTACTGGCTACGTCACCATCTACGACCCGCCGCCTACGCTCAACTATACCGATAACCCCCAACCTAATTTTAATACGGCAGCAGATTCGGTCTACGACAACGGCGACCTGCGCGTCACGCACGTGGCCTGCCACGAAGGCACCACCGGCCAGATTACCATCAAAAACGTGACCGGCTCCCCGGGGCGGGAGTATTTCTACACCCTCAAGGGGCCGGTCCCCAAAGACTCTCCCTCCCCCACCGAAGCCGACGGAGGTGCGCTCTGGAACATCAACGGCCAGGGCAAACCCGCTCCCCGAAGTGACCAATCCGCTACCTGGCTCACCTTTCCCCAAGACGACCCAACGGGTTTGCAACAACTCAAAGCAGGCACCTACTGGCTGATCATCGAGAACTGGGACCGTCGTGATCCTACTACGGATAACAAGCTCGAGAACCTGGACCTCCGCGCGTGCTACGTGGCGCGCAAAATCACCGTCAAACAACCGGCGGCGGCCCTGACGGCCAAAGACTCGCCTAAAGCCTACATCGGGGGCGTCCACGTCAGTTGCTACGAAAGCAGCGACGGCGAAGTAACCATCGAGGCGGAGGGCGGTATCGCACCCTACCGCTACTTGCTTCGCAAGCAAGGGGACGCCGCCTTCATCGAACAATCAACGCCCACCTTCACTGACTTAGCTTCCCACCGCGCCGGAACGCCTATCAACTATGATTACTACGTGAAGGACGCGATGGGCTGCCCCACCAAAGTCAAACAATTCTCGCTGACCGCCCCCGCCCCCCTCCAAGTGAAAACGGCGGCCCCCACCCACGAATACCCCAGTGGGGGTCCGTACAACATCCGGTGCCACGGCGGCACCGACCAGGCTACCCTGGCGGCACAGGGCGGCACCGCTCCCTACACCATCCGCATCAACGGCACCGATTACTCCACCGACCAGGACGGCAACCCCATCGTGGTGGAGGGGCTGTCGGGCGACACTGACTATGCTATCCGCATGACCGACGCCAACGGTTGCCAGGTCAACACCAGCGTCCGGCTTCAGCAACCCGACTCGCTTCTTCTGACGCAGCACGAAGTGGTTCCACCAACCTGCGCCGGGGGCGACAACGGGCATATCTTCCTCGAAGCCAAACGGGGAATTCCACTCACCGGAGGCAAATACACCTACACCATTCGCCATACCAACGTGCCCCCGGAATATCAGGCAATCTTCCCCGCCGAACAAACCCGCACCGACACCACCGCCGACTTTGTAAACCTGATTGAGGGCACCTACTCCATCACCATCCTGGACCAGTACGACTGTGCTTACGACACCACCCTCACCCTGATTCCACCGCCCCCGCTGCAAATCCGGGGTGATACCCGCCCCATCACCTGCCGGGGCGACGAAGATGGGGCACTGTGGACGGCGGTGAGCGGCGGCACCCCACCCTACCGCCTGGACATCGGCCAAATCGGTCGGCGCGACACGCTCCGCACCGTCGTCAATCATCCTCCTGATCGCTACGATTCGCTTTTCTCCTTGCCCAGCGAAAAGTACTGGGTCCACGTGACCGATGCCAACGGCTGCGCGGTGCAAGCGCAGTGGAACGTTGCCTCACCCCGGCAAGCCTTGTCGCTCACGGTAGACACCCTGCGGCACGTGTCGCCCATCAGTTGCTCCGGGGCGAACGACGGACGCGTGTTGCTGACGGCCACCGGCGGATGGACCAACCGGCCCTACCGCTACGGCCGATCGCCGGATGCGCTGCACGAAGGGCAACAGTCCTTCGCGCACCTGGGTCCCGGTGCTCACACCTTTTACGTGCAAGACGGGCGGGGCTGTACCGATTCGGTGCGGGTGACGCTGCGCGAACCGGCCCCGCTGACGGCCGAAGTGGCGACGGTACAGCATGTGCGCTGCCACGGCGACGCGGCGGGAAGCATTGCCCTGAATGTGGCCGGGGGTACCCTCCCCTACCGGGTATCCCTGGATCGGGGTGCCAGTTGGCAGTACACCACCCGACCGGAAAACCTCCGGGCCGGTGCCTACGAGCTTTGGGTTGCCGATGAAAACGGCTGCCAGGCGACCCCACTGCTGGTCACCCTTACCGAGCCGCCTTTGCTGGACAGTCGTATCGTGAGCACCCAGGACACCCGTTGCGGAGTCGCCGAAGGTGCGGCTCTGGTAAGTATGACGGGTGGGATGGCTCCCTATCAGGTAGCGTGGTTCGACGAAGCGAATGCTTCCGTCGGCACCGGTTTTAGCGTAAGCCAATTGTACTCCGGCCGATATACCGCCCGTATCACGGATGTAAACCGGTGCGTTGATTCGCTCACCGTGACGATCAGCGACCGCGACGGGCCGGTGGTCCGTTTGGTAGAGACGCAGTCGGTGCGCTGCGCGGGCGGCACCGATGGCTCGGCTACCATTGAAATCAGCGGCGGCACCGAGCCGCTGCGCATCCGCTGGGAAGACGGACAAGAGCAACAGCAGGCGGTTGGCCTGAGCGGGGGCGAACACCGGGTGGAAGTGACGGATGCCAACGGCTGCCGGGTATTTCTGACCGTATCCATCGGCGAGCCTTTCCCGCTGGAAATCATCACCGAGCAGCAAGACAACCCAGTCTGTTCCGGCGAAAGCAACGGTCGGTTGGCGGTGATTGCGCAGGGGGGCAACGGAGGGTATCAGTACGCCTGGAACATCGGAAGCACCGCCCGAACGCTCGACGCGCTGGCCGCCGGAGCCTACGTGGTCACCGTCACCGATGGCCAGGGTTGCCAGACGCAGGAGACGCTGCATCTGCAGGACCCGCACACAATTGCTCCCCCGCTTCCCGACACCCTGATGCTGTGCTACGGCCAGCAGGCCACCCTGGATGCGGGTTATCCGGGCCACACCTACGCCTGGACGAGCACCATCGGCCAAACGGGGCAGGATCAGCGGTGGCTGGTACAAAATCCGGGCACCTATCAGGTGACGGTGACCAACGAGCAGGGCTGTCGGGGCACGAAAAACACCGAAGTCATTTATTCCAACGAGCTGCTGAACGCCGAATTTCTGATGACCAGCGAGGCGCAGACCGGCGACACCGTGGTGCTGGTCGACATTAGCTGGCCTACGCCCGAGAGCACTGACTGGCACTACCCGAACGCGGAGCCACTAGCCGGTTACGAGGTGTACCAGGAACTCATCTACGACCAGCCCGGAAACTACGAAGTCACCCTACGGGCCTGGGTAGGTGAGTGTGAAGATGAAATCACTAAGTCCATCACCATCACCGAGGCGGCCGTGGTGCCCGAAAACGGCCGGACGGCGACACCGGATATCATCCGCTCGTTTCAGCTGTTGCCCAACCCCAACGACGGTCGCTTTGTGGCCCGGATCAAGCTTCAAGAAGTGGCCCCCGTGCGACTGTACCTGACCGACCTAAACAGCAAGGGGGTTTTGTCGGACATCCAGAAAGATGAGCAAGCGAACTACGACATCTCCTACGACCTGGCTCACCTGTCGGCCGGAGTGTATCTTCTAACCCTGCACGTCAAGGACGAGCTACGCACCCAACGGGTACTAATCCGCTAAACGCATGATGCCTTTCCAGTTCAGCCATCCGGCAGCACCCAGCGTTCCTTTCCAACGTCACTACGAGGCCGACGAATCGCCTTTAGAGGCAAGCAGCGGACTGGCAAACGGTTACCACAAAGACTCATCGTACCTCAACCCGGCCGAAGTAGTCCCGACATTCAGCAAACGAAACCCCAACCTCGCCTCGCGCTGCTTCGCAATCATTATTCTGTACTTACTATCTGTTCCCGCCCTCGTTTGGGCCAGCGATGCCCCCCGCCCCCGGCCCGTGGATCCGGTTCGGTCGCTGGGAGTAGACGAGCGGCTTCGCCTGCCTGTGCCAACCAGCTTCCAAACACAGGCTCAACAGCAACGCACGTTTCGTCAATTTGCTCCCCCGACCTCGCCCGCTCCCACCGACAACTTGGGAGCGGATGGCCCCCGGCAACTCACCGAAGCTGCCCGCCAGCATATTGCCAAAGCCCGAAGCGTTTTGGAAAAAATCCGGCAGACGAAGAACTACGTCAGCTACCTGGACGGTAGCACCCCGGTGGAGCTTCCGGTCGGGCTGCGTCGCACCCTGGGCGGAGTAGAATACGTGATTGGAGTCAGTGCCATTCGTCTGCTGCCCACCCACGCCGAGTTCGACGCTTACATTCAGATTACGATCCCCCAAAGCACCCAGCCCCTCACTTTCATGGGGCAAGGACTCAAGTTCAGCCGCGCCGGGGGTATTGTGGGGGGCACGCGGCTCAGTCTGGTGGGCGATTTTGCTGTGAATCAAGCCAACCGAGATATTCAGGTTATTTTAAAAGGGATCAGCGGAAGCGGCTCCGCAGACCATCCAGCCGGGGGCCATCCGGTCGGGGACTATCCAGTCGGGGACCATCCAGTCCGGGGAACCTTTGTGCGGATGGACTGCGACGGCTACCAGGACATGCAACTGGATGCCGAACTGATCTTCAGCCGTAACCTCATCGTGCCCGAAGCGGCCGACGGTAGCCTGGCGGCCGGACGCGTCGCCACCCGATTTACCCAGACCCTTACCGATTGGAACGATCTGTTGCTCTCGGTTTCGCTTCCTTCGTTTCAACTGGCGGCACTGCCGGGCTTCGGCTTCACGGTTAACCGGGCCATTCTGGACATGAGCGACGTGCAGAGCGCCCCGGCGATGAACTTTCCGAAGGGCTACGCCCTGGACCCGGTGGTTAATCAGAGTCCGCAACTATGGCGCGGGGTGTACCTGCAAGAGCTTTCGGTTCGCCTGCCCGAGCACTTCCGGAACCGGGAGCGAGCCGGAAGGCTATCATTCTCGGCGAACGACGTGCTGATCGATCATCAGGGTTTTTCGGGCCTGCTGACCGCTCGCAACCTGCTAACCCTCGAGCAGGGCAGCATGAGCGGCTGGTCTTTTTCGGTGACGGACTTCTCGGTGGAGTTGATGGCGGGTCGCCTGGTGGGCGCGGGTTTTGGCGGCGAAATCACCGTTCCGGTGGTGAGCCGGGATTCGCCTTTTGCCTACGAAGCCTTTATCCGCCAGGATGATGAGTACGTTTGTGCCCTGTCGCCTCCCGAAGCGATGGAATTTTCGCTCTGGCAAGCCGGAGAAGTAGCCATCTATCCTGAATCCAGCATTGAAATCAAGCGCATCGAAGGCGCCTTTCGCCCGATAGCCCATTTGCACGGCAACATGCGCGTGGCGGTGGGTGAAACCAAGCTGTCGCTCGGTGAGATCACTTTCCTGGATATGACGGTGCAAACCGAGGCTCCCTACGTGCAGGTGGGTCAGTTTTCGCTGGGCACGTCCGGCGGCGCGCAGGCCCTGGGAGGTTTTCCATTGAGCGTTAGCGACATTGGGTTGAGTACGCCCGATTCCAACGAATTGGCGCTGAACGTAACTGCCGCCCTCAGCCTGGTGGGAGCCGACGCGGGTGGTTTTGGCGGACAGGCTTCGCTTCAGGTGGTCGGTCAGCTGGCCGAAGGAGAAGGGTACCAGGATTGGCAATACGAGCGCGTCGACATCAGCAGCATTGGGGTGGATTTCAACACCGGGGCGGTGGCGGTAAGCGGGCAGTTAGACTGGTTCCGACAAGACCCGGTGTACGGCAGCGGAATCCGGGGGCAGGCTAGCTTTGAGGCCATTGATATCATTAAGGTAGACGCCGTGGCTTTGTTCGGAGCACAGCAGGGCAGTCGCTACTGGTTTGTGGACGCACTCACCCAGTTGCCGCCGGGAAGTGGTACGGGACTGGAGATCAAAAGCTTCGGCGGTGGAGCGTTTTTCCGGGTTCGGCAAGATGACACCCGGAGCAATGCGTTGGGGAAAACGCTCTCTGGCATCACCTACGTGCCCGACCCGGAAGCGGGACTGGGGTTACGGGCCACGGTGGACGTGGCTACTTCGGGTTCGGAAAAAATGTTTAATGGCGATGCCACCCTCAGTATGGATTTTTACCGAGGAGGTGGCTTGCAGTCGGTGGCGCTGGACGGACACGGCTACTTTGTGACCCCAAAGGTAGAACCGGACTTGGGACAACTACAGGCGCGCGCCGGAAAACTGGTGGCCGGAGCAGTGAAAACGGCCGTGGATCTGGCCCAGCCGCGCGCCCAGATGCACGCCGACCTGCACGTGGCCTACGATCACGCCAATCGCTCGTTCCACGGCAACTTCGACGTATACGTGAACGTGGCGCGCGGCATTGTCCGGGGCACTGGCCCGAGCAACCGGGCGGGTCACGCGGTGATGCACTTTAGCCCTGATGAATGGTATATCCACTTGGGCACCCCGGAGGATCCCATCGGCCTACAGATTCTCGGCACCGTTAAGACCGCCTCCTACTTCGTGGCAGGAACCAAAATGCCGGGTAGTCCTTCAACGCCCGACAACGTGAGCAATATCCTGAATGATATTGAAACCGATTACATGGGCACGCTGAACGCCGTGAAGTCCGGCGGAGGCGTAGGCTTTGGTTCGCGCTTTGATATGGATACCGGCGACTTGTCGTTCCTCGCGTTTTACGCCCGCTTTGCGGCGGGTATGGGCTTCGATGTGATGGTGAAAGACTACGGTTCCGCCACCTGCCAGGGCAGCACCGACCCCCTCGGCATCAACGGCTGGTATGCCAACGGGCAGGCCTACGCCTTCTTCGACGGCAAAATCGGAGTAAGGTCGGAACTGTTCGGTCAGGAACGTAACTACGAAATCCTCGCGATCGCCGCCGCAGCAATGCTCCAGGCGAAGCTTCCCAACCCCTTCTGGATGCAAGGGGTGGTCGGTGGGCGGTTCAACGTCCTCGACGGGCTGATCTCCGGCAACTGTCAGTTTCAGGTGGTCATCGGTGAAGAATGCAAGATTCAGGGCGGCAGCGTGCTGGAAACCCTGGAGGTGATTGCCGACGTGACCCCCGCCCCGAACGAAAAGAAGGTAAGCGTTTTCAATGCGCCGCAGGCCGTGTTCAACATGGAAATCGACAAGGTGTTCAAACTGGTGGATCAGGATGACCAACTCAAATCGTATCGCATCAAACTGGATAAGTTCGAGGTGGTCAATAACGACCAACCGGTGGCAGGCAACCTGCGTTGGAACGACCGCCACGACGTGGTGGCCTTCAACGCGACGAAGGTACTGCCTTCGGAGAAAAGCCTGAAGGCTCGGGTAGAAATCAGCTTCGAAGAGCAACAAAACGGCCAGTGGGTTGCCGTTACCGCACAGGGGAAAAAGGTGAGCGAAACCAAAGAAGTGACCTTTGTAACCGACTTGGAACCGGATTATATCCCGATGCACAACGTGCGCTACAGCTACCCGGTGGTGAACCAACTGCACTTTCACAAAGACGAAGCCGACCACGGCTACATTCAACTGATCAGCATTCAGGAGCGTCCCTTTCAGGTGCCGACCGGCTTCAGACAACAGGGCCGTTTCGTACCCAAGTTGGGCGGCGACCCGTTGCTGTTTGACTTCACGTACAATCGTCAAAACGGCCGCATCGACTTCAAACTGCCCGCCGGTATGCAGAACAATAAGGTGTATGCCTTTGAGCTGGTCAACCTGCCGGTAGCAACTCCCGAGAACGTCGACTTCAACGTAGCATTGCAACGTTCGGAAGTGGCCCTGGATGCTACGGTAGATTCGCTGGAGGTGGTGCTCAAGGGACAGCAGGCAGCCGGGTCGCTGGACATACTACAGGAGAAAAACCTGTTCAGCGCTCACTTCAAAACCAGTCGGTACGCCACCTTCAGCGACAAATTAGCATCCCTGACCCTGATGGCGGCCAAAACCTCACCCCGAAGCGTCGGAGTGCACGAGATCAGCGTTCAGGCAAATGGCAACGAATTATTCGACAAATTTGAAATCCAGTCGGCCGGTACGGACTTGCCGCCGCTTATTCAGTACGAAGGTTCGCTCGAAAACGACTGGTATCAGCACGATGTGGCCCCGCTGGTGTATAACGGCTACGCTACTTCCGGCCTGACGATCACCCGGTCCGAACCGCTGTCCTGGTACGGCGTGCCCCCGACCAAGGCGGTTTACATTTATCAAATGGTTGACGGGCGTTTCCTCACCGCCGAAGCGGTCGCAAGCGGTCAGGGGGAGGCAATTACCGGCTCCGCCTTCTTTAAGTACGATCTGCCTTACCAGATGTACAGCGATTTCAACAATTTGAAAAATAAGGCAGCGGCGCACTCGCGAAAGAACACTGATTCCTACCTAAAAGGATTGGTAGAAGGCTCATTCCCCGGCTTGCGTTCTAAGCTGAATTATCCGTTAACTATTCGTTATCTCCTGCCCGGCACCAATGCTCCTACCACCGAATATACGCGCAATCTTTATGTACAGTAGTTTTTTCAAATCCTTTGCTCTGTTACTCAGCCTAAGCATTGCTTATCTTCACGGATACGCGCAGCGAACTGTGGATACTGCCCCAGTGGATACCGCCCGCATCGTTCTGCTGGCGCGTGCTTACGGCGACTCGATTGTGCTTCGTTGGGGGCCGACAACTCCGATGGCGTGGCAACAGCTCAACCAGGTCGGCTATCAGGTGGAACGACATACCATTATGCGCAACGGAAAGTTGTTGGAAACGCCCGAACGGCAAATTCTTTCACCCAACCCCATTCGTCCCCGCCCGTTATCGGATTGGCAGACGGTGGTTGATCGGGATAAATACGCCGCCATTGCGGCCCAGGCGCTGTACGGCGCCACCTTCGACGTCCGTTCGTCGGGCGGCAGCGATCTGGTGCAGATGATCAACCAGGCAACCGCGTGGGAACAGCGATTTTCGTTTACGTTGTTTTCGTCCGACGTTTCGGCCACGGCGGCCCGCTATGCCGGTTTGCGCTTCACCGACCGGAACATCCGGGCCAACGAGAAATACTTGTACAAAGTGTTTGCCGCGCAGCCCGTGGCTACTGTCCTGGATACCGGGCTGGTTTTTCTGGCGGGAAGCGAACGCACCGAATTGCCCGTGCCGACCGAGGTCTCCGCTACCTTTGACGACCGGCAGGTGATGCTCAAGTGGAATACCTATTACCATCAGGCGGTATACATGGCCTATCGGGTAGAGCGTTCGACGGACGGGACTTTGTTTGCGCCCATTTCCGAACTGCCTATTGCCACGGTGAACCGATTACACCCCTCCGACCACTATCAGTACAAATCCGATTCTTTTCCCAATAATGGCATCACCTATCACTACCGGGTGCGGGGCCTCACGCCGTTTGGTGAAGTGGGCCCGCCCTCGGAGGTAGTCTCCGGACAAGGCTACCGTGAACTGCAATCGCCCCCGACGATCACCGAAGCCAGCGTCACCCCGTCGGGAACGGCCCTCCTTCGCTGGAGCATTGACGAGGCGGCTACTCCGCTGGTCCGTGGTTTTTCGGTAGAAAAAGCCCCGGCCGTTACCGGGCCTTATCGAGCAATTGCATCGTCATTGCCCGACACCACCCGCCGGTTTAAAGATGCTGCGGTAGAAGGCACCAATTACTACCGAGTTGTCGGACACGGGCGACGTGACGAGAAGGTTCGGTCTTTTCCGGTATTGGTCCAAGCCGAAGACAGCATTCCCCCCACCGTGCCTGCCTCGGTGACCGGCCGGATCGACACCACCGGACAGGTGTACTTACACTGGCCCGCCAGTGCGGAAAGCGACGTGCTGGGATATCGCATTTTTCGCAGTAACCATCCTGATCGAGACTTTATTCAGATCACCGGTGAGCCTACGGCCGATACGTCTTTCGTGGACCGGATCAGCCTGAAAAACCTGACGCGAGCGATTTATTACAAAGTAAGCGCGGTCGATCAACGGTTCAACCCTTCGCCTTTATCCGAAGCGGTTGAACTGCAAAAACCGGATATCATTCCGCCCGTTTCGCCTACCTTTCGGGCGGCGCGACCGCAACCCGAAGGTATCCGGCTCAGCTGGCTCGGTAGCCCCAGCGAAGACGTGGCCTATTATCTGATCTATCGGCGGATGCCGGACGAAACCTCCTGGAAATTGACGGGTACGGTAACCGATACGGCCCGGCATTTTTGTGACGAAACGGTGACTCCGTCACAGGCTTACGAATATGTTCTACTGGCCGTAGACCAAAATCAGTTAGAATCTCTTCCTACCTCCCCACTGCGCGTAATGAGTTTGGCAGCCACTCGAGAAAAGATTGAACACACCCACGCCGAACTTGACGAAGACGACAACACCGTCCATATTCGGTGGGACTACCGGAACAATGACGTTCGCGAGTACCATATTTACCGCGTTGAAGCAGAGGGTGCTCTTCGCTGGCATCATTCGGTGGCCGCCCCTCAGCTTCAGTTTCACGACGAATCGGTCACCCGGTCCCAAACGTATCGGTACCGGATCAAAGCAGTGTACAACGATGGCTCGCAGTCGCCGCTGAGTGACGCGTTGCGGGTTCAGTTATAGCTGCCTCACTATGCCCATTATACTAACTAACCGTATTGAATACAATTCGGGCGATCTTTTCCGCCCACAGCTTATACATCTTTCCGGAAGGATGAAGCTGATCTGCCACTAACAAGGATGTATCGTCTGCCGCCCGGCAGGATAGTTCGGTGATGTCGCAGTAGGTCGCCGACGCAGCCGTCGCGATTTGACGGGCTGCGCTGTTGAAGCGCCCTACCTCACTGGCAATGCGGCTCGGGTTCTTTTCTTTCACCGCAGGCACCACGCTATAATCAGGAATGGAAATCACTACGACCCGATGCGGTTGGGCTACCCGGCGGGTCGCAAAGTCGGCTATTTTGATTAACCCCTGGTGAAACGTATCGATAGACAACCCATCGTACTGATCGTTAACCCCAATGAGCACCGAAATCCAGTCATACTGATGCTCAAAATTGGTTTGAGCGATAGCTTCCAGTAAATCCACGGTGGTCCAGCCGGTTTTGGCAACGTACTGGGGCGGGGCAAGGTTTTGGCGGTTGGCTAGCTGAGCAGGCCAGCGTTCGTGCGGCGGCACGCCTTCACCGATGGTATAAGAATCTCCGAGTGCGAGCCAAGTGGGTAAGGAGTGTTGCATATTGGACAGAAAAACGTTGCCCTATTGTTTCTCTTCCTGACGTGAGCGGATTATCGCCTGATCTTTCTTGGGAAGTTTGGCAACCACCAAGTCATACGACTGATCAATCCAATCCATCACCAACGAATCAATAAGCGAACCATCCATGAGCACGGTGTTCCAGTGCTTTTTGTTCATGTGATAACCGGGGACGACCGCCTCGTGTTGCTCTCGCAGCAAAGCGGCTTCTTCCGGATCGCATTTAAGATTGACGCTTGTGAACAGGTCTACGTCGGTGAGGGCAAACATCTTTCCCATCACCTTAAAGACCAGGGTTTGGTTATCGAAGGGAAATGCTTCGGTAACTCCGGGCTTAGCCAGACAATAGGCACGGAAGGACTCGATGTTCAACGTTAAAAGACAAACCGTTTGAGAATGAAAAAGGTGATCCCCAATAAAAACACAATAATCGAAATCTTGTTGATTCCGTGCATCATGCGCAGGTTGAAGTTCGGTCGGTTGTTGGGGTCTTTTTTGCGGAAAAAGTAACCTAACACCTCGCCAAAGGCAAAGTATTCTTTTACTGAATTTCCTTTTTCTTCTTTAAAATTCGGATTAACGTTCTGGTTCATCGCTCGTTGTTTAGTCTAGAAACCTAACAAATCCCAACGTTCGGAGTTCGCTATTCTTTCGTTATTTGCGCATAACCCCCTACGTCTGATCTACCAACTGCTCGGAAGGTTCGCGCCAAAGATCGTCGGCCTTGATAAGCTCAATTAATTCATCCACCGCTTGCTCGGAAGGCACGCTACGCTTCACCACCTCTTGCCCTTTATAGAGAGTAATCTTCCCCTTTCCGGAACCCACGTAGCCATAGTCAGCATCGGCCATCTCACCCGGACCGTTCACGATGCAACCCATGATACCAATTTTCACTCCTTTCAGGTGGTCGGTGCGCTGCCGGATCATTGCCGTAGTTTCCTGCAAATCAAATAGGGTGCGTCCGCAAGAGGGACACGAAATGTACTCGGTTTTTGACATCCGGGTTCGGGCGGCTTGTAGTATCCCGAAGGCCAGTCTGTTGTTCTGCGCCACTTGGCTTAAGGTTTTCTCCTTAGTCGTTTCCGGGTTCGGTTCGGCGCTTAGCAACACGCCATCGCCAAACCCATCAACGAGCAGTCCACCCACGTCGGTGGCCGCGTAGAGCGTGAGTCGTTCTTCATCGACTGTATCAAATTTTCGAAGGATGACCACGGGGGCGGTAATTTGGTGCTCGAGCAGCAGAAAAAAGAAGCGCCGTTGCTCGGCCATGGCGTGCCGGTTGTTGGTATCCATAACGATCACCACGGTGGGGTCGTCAGCAAATGCCCGACGAACAGACGCGTCCCAGTCAGCAATGGTTAAGCGCACAAAATTAAGGTGCGCGTGCTTGTGGAAAGCCGTTGCGTATTCTTCCCAGGTAAGCATGGGTAGCTTGTGATGCTGATTCTCGGAGTGTTGCCACACTGAATAATCCTGAATCTCCTTAAGCCCGTTAGGAAGCATAAAGTCAATGGGTTGCTGCCCCGAGTAGACGTAGTCGCAACCCTGGTCGTTCATTGTCCACTTATCAGGCTCGGGCAAATAGTAGTGCCCAACGTGCCTCAGATCGCGGTAGCTCCAATTGGTGACTTGGCGCACGTCGGCCACTACGCGGGGCACGTTGCCGCCGCCCAGGTTTGCCACGGCGTGGGTTTCTCGCCGCTGGTACGAATACGGATCCTTGGGCACCTCGTCTATCGGTAGGATGGGCGCGTGACCGTTTCGGTGCCGGTAGCGGTTCACCAATTGAAAACCCACCAGCATTTCGGCCTCGGGTTCTTCGGTGAGCGATACCCGCACGGTGTCTCCCAACCCATCTTCCAGCAACGTGCCAATGCCCACCGCCGATTTGATGCGCCCGTCTTCGCCATCGCCCGCTTCGGTTACTCCCAGGTGCAGGGGATAGGGTTGCAATCTTTCTTCGTCTAACTTGCGCACCAGCAAGCGGTAGGCCTGCACCATCACCTGGGTGTTGCTGGCCTTCATGGATATCACCAGATCGTAGTAACCCAGGTCTTCGCAGATGCGGATAAACTCCAAGGCCGACTCCACCATGCCGGTAGGAGTGTCGCCGTAGCGGCTCATAATGCGGTCCGAGAGCGAACCGTGGTTGGTACCAATGCGCAGGGCGGTGCCGTGCTGGCGGCAGATCTTCACCAAGGGGGCAAAGCGTTCGTAGATTCGCTCCAATTCCTCCTGATAAGAGGCGTCGGTATAATTAATTGCCTGAAATTTCTTTTTGTCAGCGTAGTTGCCCGGATTGATGCGCACCTTTTCCACGATGCGGGCCGCCAGCTCAGCGGCGTTGGGGGTGAAGTGAATATCGGCCACCAGGGGGGTAGGATAACCCCGTTTGCGCAGTTCCTGCTTGATATTGGCCAGATTCTGCGCCTCCTTAATGCTAGGCGCGGTGATGCGCACGTACTCGCAACCGGCCTCAATCATACGAATGGCCTGCTGCACCGAACCCTTGGTATCCATCGTGTCGACGGTGGTCATCGACTGCACTCGGATGGGATGCTTCCCCCCGAGTGGAACGTCACCAATCATCACCTCGCGCGACACGCGTCGGGTATACCTGGTCAGGCTAGGGCAGTAGTGTCGGTGAGAAAGAATCGGGGAAGGAGAAGAGATCATACGTGATTAGAGAAGGTCATTCGCCAAGGAAAACATCCGAAGGCCTAAGATAATTGCTTTGACAACTAAATTCATCAAGAAATGTTGATTTTGCCGTCGCCTAGGCTAAGTAATTCTTCGCAATCACTCGACCTTGAAATTCTGGCGTGAAGTCGACAAACTTTTGACGCTAGTTTTTTTCGACGTCAAACCTAATGTATGTAATATCTTGTAGTGGAGTATCACTTTTTCGTCCTCAACCGCTTTCCGGATTTACTTTAATCGATTGTTTATATTGTGAAAAATACCGGGGTAATGCTAGCGCTAAACGCTTCAGTAGTTGAAGGAATAATTTTCTTTAAACAACGCCATATTAGCAAAATCCACTTCTGATTGCTAATAATATTCTTTTCAACCCTGTGTTTCACGTGATTTTATGGTGAAAACTACTCGGTTAAGGCGTTCGGTTTGTACTACCTTGAACCCAATATCCGAGCAACCTGCGTTTTGATGACGCCAAACCGTTCTTGCTATGAAATATTCGTTTCCCAACCAGCAGATCAAAGCGAAAATCCTCTTAGGCATTTTGGTAGTAATTAGCGCTATTGTGGCCGCCAGCGCCTTTACCTACCACAGCTTCAACCAGATGCTTCAGGCCATGGACACCCTGAGCAAACCCGAAGCCCAGCTCGTGCATCTGAACGAGGTGATGACCGAAATATCCATTGCCGAAGGAAGTGCCCGGGCCTACAGTCTTACTAAAGAACGACACTATCTTCACAACTACTGGGAGCAGTTTTCTACCATCGACGCGCGCATACAACGGCTTCAGCAAGATATGCAGGGCAACCCGTACCAGTTGGCTCGAATCGACTCGGTATCAGCGCTTTTGCGGGAAAAGCAAAATAACCTGCGGTCGTTTTTAAAGCTGAAAAATAAAGAAGCAGAAAAAACCCCCCTCAAAAAAGCACTGGAAATTATCGATCAAAAGGCGCAAGACGTTCCTGTCGAGCCGTCGCCTCAGCAACCCATTGCGCGGATACGCCCGAAAATTCCGCACCAACAGGGGTATCCCATGCCTCGTTCGGCACCTGCCAAGCGCCAACCGACTCAGCGAGCACACCCAAATCCGAATCAACTAGATGCCAACCAAGCCGACGCTTTGCTGGACGATGTGAAGGACATCATCAGCGGCATAGAAAACGAAGATTCGCAGATGAAAGAATACCTAGGAAAGCAAGAACTGGACATTATTGAGCAAGACTGGCTGATTATGGACCAGATCCGCTCTATCATTCGGGATGTGCGGCGCGAAGAACTGCTGCTGGCTGAAACCAACGCCGCCCGGGCGCGTCACATTGCTACCAGTTCGGTTTCTACCATCACCACCGTGGGCGGTATTGTGATTTTGGGGAGTTTGTTATTTCTTATTGTGGTGTTCAAAGATCTGGCAAAGAGCAATTACTACCGCCTGAACCTGATACGGGCAAAAAAACGCGCCGAAAAGATGGCGCAGGTCAAAGAAGAGTTTCTGGCCAACATGAGCCACGAGATTCGAACCCCGCTGAACGCAATCACGGGATTTTTGGAGCAGCTCAAAAAAACTGCCCTAGACCGCAGCCAGTACTTGTACGTGAATACCATCGACAGCAGCTCTGACCACTTGCTCTCTATTGTCAACGATATTCTGGACCTATCCAAAATAGAATCGGGCAAGCTTACCCTGAACCAACAACCTTTCACGGTGAAGAAAGTGATGCAAACCGTGGTGGACGTGATGCGGGTGAAGGCCCAGGAAAAGAAAATTACGATCAGTCGCGAAATAGACCCCGCGCTCGACGTTGCAATGGAAGGCGATGCCCACCGGCTGCGCCAGATACTGTTCAACTTGGTAGGCAACGCAGTTAAGTTTACCGACCGGGGGGGCGTTACGGTGCAGGCGGTGGCCAAGGAAATTACCGATACGCACGTCACCGTCGAATTCTCGGTGAAAGATACCGGGGCGGGCATTGCTAATAATAAACTAGAGCATATTTTTGGGGCTTTCAATCAGGAAGAAGAGGTCACGGGCTTTCGCTACGGCGGCACCGGCCTGGGTCTTTCTATTTGCAAGAAGTTGATTGAGTTACAGGATGGGTGGATTGCCGTGGAGAGCAAAGTCGGACAAGGATCCACGTTTTCCTTCGCGATCACCTACCAGAAGAGCGCCAGTCCGGTGCCCCCCGCGCTCCAGCCTGCGCCAGTCTACGCAATGGCTGACGTTTCGGACAAGGCCATCCTGGTGGTCGATGACGATCAGGTGAACCGCTTGCTGTTGGAGGTCTTATCAGAAAAGTGGGAGGCTCAGGTAGATATTGTGGACGGAGGAGTGGCTGCTTTGGCCGCCATGCATCAGACAACCTACGACATGGTGCTTACCGATATCAATATGCCCGAGATGAACGGAATTGAGCTGATGATGAAAATAAAAGAAGGGCACCCATCCACTCCGGTTATTGCGTTCACGGCGACTGTGCAGCCCGAAATCTTGAAAGAGTTCCTCGCCCAGGGATTTGATGATTATCTCCTAAAACCATTTAAAGAGTCTGACCTATGCGCTAAGATTGTGCAGCATACCAACGGGCGTACGGTTACCGCTGAACCTACCGTGCTGCCTCCCCCGCCCCAGCAACTCGTCCCGGCATTTTCGTTGGCCGAACTCACCGCAATCACGCGCAATAACCCCCAGAAACTGGTTGATATTCTCCGCTTGTTCTTAGAAAACTGTCCCCAAGAAGTAGAGAAGCTAGTCCAGGCCACCCGTCAGCAGCACTGGTCGAATCTGGCGAACCTGGCGCATAAGTTGCGCTCTCCCTTCGGACAGATCAAGGCCGAGGGGTTGGTCAAGGAACTTTATACGATCGAGGAAAAGGCAAGCGAGCCTCAACCCGAGCAGCAAGAATTGCAGCGGGCCACCCAATTATTTGCTGCGCAAGCCCAAGTTATTTTTGACCGTCTGGAGAAAGAGATGCTTATGGTAGCCGAAACCACCTAGCTTGAGCGACTGAGCCAGTTAAGTGATGTCTCCTAGTTGGGGCCGCAATACCAACTCTTCTACCACCGTACGTTTCGACAACCGGTAGGCGGCCAGGATGGTCTCAGCCACGTCTTCAGGAGGCATGAAGCGGTCGGGCGGAAGTTCGGTCCCCTTCCAGCTTGCCGTGAGCGTGGCTCCCGGCAACACCGAAGTCACTCGAATGTTGTGCGGCTTCAGTTCTTCGCGCAGCACCTTGCTCATGCCGAGCAACGCGAACTTAGAAACACAGTAGGACCCACCGTTCACGTAGGCCGTGATACTGGCCGTGGAGCATACGTTGAAGATGTGTCCTCGCCGCCGCTCGATCATTCCGGGCAGCAGGGCGCGCGTAAGGTGATACACCCCGAACACGTTGGTGTGCATGGTTTGCTCAAATACTCCTTCGGTCTCCGTATGGATCTGACCGGGAATAAACACTCCGGCGTTGTTGACCAGTATATCTACCGGAGTGGCCAGTCTGATGATAGCTTCTGAGAATTGCCGCACATCGTCTTGCCGCGACACATCGGCCTGCTGATAGAAGAGGGATACATCAGGATACCGTTCGTTAATTTCTCGCTGCACGTCCGCCAGGAGTTCCTCGTTCCGGGCGCAGGTGGCCAGCGCGAACCCTTCCTGGGCCAACTGCAGCAGCAGCGCCTTACCAATTCCCTGGCTTCCTCCGGTGACTACGGCTAACTTTTTCATAATTTTCCGTGAATTTATTCTACATTTATCGCAGCGTGTGTGCGAAGATTTCGCCCGTGGTTGAGCAATGATTTACTCCTACCCCAAGTATATCAAACTAAAAGCAATCACTTGCCGTTAACTCACTTTCAAGTAGCGTATTCTTTATGAAAAGCTTAGGCAATTACCTCCTTTTTATTGGTTCGTTCTTCAATAAAATGGAAACCTTTGGCACGTATATCCGCCGCACCATCGACGAGGCCGTGAAGATTGGCACCGACTCCCTCACTCTGGTCACCATCGTATCGGTGTTCATCGGGGCAGTAACCACCGTCCAGACGGCCGCCAACATGGTGAGTCCGTTCATTCCTGATTCGGTGATCAGCATGATTGTGCGCGAGATGACCGTACTGGAGTTGGCCCCCACCATCACGAGCATTGTGCTGGCGGGTAAGGTGGGCTCGAGCATCGCCAGCGAACTGGGCACCATGCGGATCACCGAACAAATCGACGCCCTAGAGGTGATGGGGATCAATTCATCTTCGTATTTGGTGCTTCCTAAATTGCTGGCGGCGCTGCTGATGTTCCCCCTGCTGGTGGTGGTGGCTGGCTTTTTGTCGCTCTACGGCGGTTACATGGCCGGAACGCTCACCGGTGCGATTACGGGTGAAGACTACGTGGCCGGGCTGCGACTGGATTTTAACCAGTATTTTATTTTTACGGCGCTGGTGAAAGCGGTCGTTTTCGCCTTTATCATTTCTACTATTTCGGCTTACCAAGGCTACTTCACCCGGGGCGGTTCTTTGGAAGTGGGTCAAGCGAGTACCACGGCGGTCACCAATAGTTGTATTGCCGTTTTGCTAGCCGACTATGCGGTGGCTCAACTTATTCTGGTATAGCCTCATCTACTTCGATATCATCGCTTTTATGATCACAATAGAGCATATTTCCAAGTCCTTCGGCGACAAGCAGGTCCTGATAGATATCAGCGGAGAGTTTAAGTCAGGCACCACCAACCTGATTATCGGTTCCAGCGGTACTGGCAAAAGTGTACTGCTTAAATCTATTGTTGGTTTAATTCCACCCGATGAGGGCACCGTTTACTACCGAGGCCGCGACTTTACGCATGCCGACAAAGACACCCGCACCGAAATCCGTCGGGAGATTGGTATGTTGTTTCAGGGCGTGGCCTTGTTCGATTCGCTCAACGTGGAGAGCAACGTGAAATTTCCGCTAGATATCCTCACCGACATGCCCAGCGACGAAAAGCTAGACCGGGTGAACTTCTGTTTGCAACGCGTTGGGCTCGAGAATTCTAACCAAAAAATGCCCTCCGAGCTCAGTGGAGGAATGATGAAGCGGGTAGGCATTGCGCGGGCCATCGCCAACGACGTGCGTTACCTGTTTTGCGATGAACCCAACTCCGGATTAGATCCGCAGACCTCTATTCTTATTGACGAACTCATCAAAGAGATCACCGAAGAGTTCGACACTACCACCATTGTGGTGACCCACGATATGAACTCGGTGATGGGCATCGGCGAGCACATTTTGTTTTTATACAAGGGAAGAAAGCTCTGGGAAGGCAACAACCAAGACGCGCTGCACACCGACGTGAAGGAGCTACGAGACTTTATTTTTGCAAATAAGCTGATGAAAGCCGTTCAATAACTACCCCAATGGAACCTCTGCATATCCCGGCCACTGACACCACCCCGACCGTACGCCTCGACGCCTCGGAAGGAACCGTTGCCATTGAAGGAGTCTCAGACGAGCAAGACGCCCTGGGTTTTTACTTTCCGGTTATTCAGTGGCTGGACGCCTATCAGCAGCATCCGGCGGCTCAAACCACGCTGGTCATTCGTCTGAAATACTTTAATACCGCCTCGGCTAAGGCTTTGTTTGAGGTAGTGAAACGCATTGCTCACCTCCGGCAAGCGGGCCACGAAGCCACCGTGGAGTGGTACTACGACCAGCACGATCCGGTGCTGAAGGATGATATTGAGCACTTCTGCGATATTGTAAACATCCCGATCGAACTCAAGCACGACTAATTACCAGTTTTAACGATGCTTCCCCCAATAGCACAGGATAAGCACCGCTTGGGTTTGCAGAAACTATGGTGTAGCTCCAGCACGGCCTGGGTATCTAGTGCTGAGGCAAGCGAGTAGCCGTAACTCCGATACTTGCTTACCAAACGATTGTTTTCGGCTGGAAGCGCTTGTAGTAACGTGAGCGCATGGTCTCGGCGCGACTGTTCCCTGTAGAAGCTTCCGTAGGCGAACTGGTAGGGAATTACGGCGTTAATTAATAGTTTATAGATACTTTCCCGCCCAATGGCGGGCGTGAACTCTGGCAATCTACGTTGGGTTTCTTTGATCAACGCATAATGCTGCGGCACCGATTCGGGCTCGAACAGCGGTGTTAGCCCATTTTGGTATCCGACCAGTATTGCGGCTAGCTGTACGATCCGCACCGTAGGAAAATTGGCAGGCCGGGTGCGAAAAAACCGCCACTGACTTCGGGCTAAGGCACTGCCCTCGAGCTGGTGTTTTATCCATAAAAACTCGTAGGCTTCCTGCCACTGGCTGGGCCATTCTTCTTCCAAAAGGCCCGCCTGCCCCAGTAGCAAAGCCACCACCGAGGTGAAGTCGTGCTGGTACTTCGCCAGCAATGCTGGTGGGACAACCCGGCTCAGCTGCTCGAAAGGCGCTTGGTTCACGCGAAAACCAAAACTTTGAAACAATGTCTGGTAGGCGGTTACTGACCAATCGCCCCGGTTTTTATCCAGACGTTCAAGAATTTCTTGCGACTTGCGTTCAAGACGAACAGCAGCCGTTTTGTCTAACATCGTCAGCTTTTGTATTTCATCTACCTCAGGAAGGAGCGTAGCGCACGCAATGTCTTGTTGATCAGGAGCGTGGAACACCAACTGTCGGTAGTTGTCAATCACCGTTGGGGCAACCCGATTTTCCAGCACCAGGGTGGGCATCGAGGTTCCGTCCTGTCGATACACAACTCGGTCGGCGTGCCAAACCACGTGCAGAATCACCCCGTTGTAGGCGGGGTCCCGCTGATGCCCATGGGCTTCCCAGTCCGAGGCGTCAAGGTGAATCTCTACCGAGCCTACCCATTCCATATCCCCCAGCTGTACCCGCGCGTTGGCAAAGTCAGGACCCGAATGAGCGTTGCGAACCCCAGGATGAACAACAGTCAATGTCTGACCGTCTTCGGTGGTGATAGCTTGTTTGCTGAAATACTGAAGCGCCCAAATAAAGTACAGTAATTCTTCTCTCACGCGGTTCTTTTTGCGTAATGCTACGCATGAAACCCCATCCTTGTCGGTCTAATTGCGCCAAGAACCTACGCTTGTAAATAATTGGGAAATTTCGTGAGAGTTGGTTTAGCAGAAATAGATGCGCTTCCTTACCATTTGTTAGCATTGTCGAGGTACAGTTTAACTAGCTCAACTGTGTTGTTTACCTTACACTTCTGCAACATATTGGCCCGGTGGTTAGAGATTGTGCGCTCGCTGAGAAACAACCGTTCGGCAATTTGTTTGGAGTTGAGTCCTTCAACGATCAGCGCAAGCACCTCACGTTCTCGCTTCGACAAAACGTTAATGGGATTATGGGTGTCGCCGTCCTGGTTCTTCTTTTCCTTGAAGCCTTTTACAATGATCTGGGTGATCCGCTGGCTGTAGTATTCTTTGCCCTGCGCCACGGTGATGATCGCATCTACGAGTTCGTCACGGTCAACGTACTTGGTAATATAACCGGATACCCCGCTGTTAAGGGCTTTGAAAACGTAGTCGGGGGTGTCGTGTACTGAAAAGATAAGAACTTTGGTGTGGAGCTGGTGCTTGGCAATTTCGTCTACAATGTCGAACACTGATTTTCCGGGCATGGTGATGTCAGAAACCAGTACATCGGGTTGGTGCTTCAAAACGAGTGACAGGGCCCGCTCACCATCCGTCGCTTTACCCAGTAGCAAAAAGTCTTCATAGTCTTTTAGTACCGCGGCAGTGCCTTCGGAAAGAATAGCATGATCATCGGCTAAGATTACTTTGATCGGGTTAGATGACACTTACTCGTTGTTTATCTGGTTTGCCCAAGGACCGCATGCTGACTCCTAGGCAAGATATATAGACCACAAAGTAATAAAAATTCTATACATTATCTTTCACCCTACTCACTTCGCCCGAATAATGAACGTAATCCTTCCGGTTGAGGTGGGCGCCGGGCGCACGTTATCGTTGGTCGTGCTAAAGGTGAGTCGTTCTACGGCCAGCCGGTACTGTCGTTCAACGGTGGGGCTCACCGTTTTCTCAATGGTTTTTACTCCGATGATCTCACCCTGATCGTCGATGGTGATCTCGAAGACAATCCGCCCGTTTTCGTTTGATGAATCATTAGGCCGAGGGATATTATCCCAGTTCCATCCCGCCATTTGCAGGGAAGCTCCGTCGGCACTTCCTTTCGCACCATAGATGGCTCGTTCGTCAATCTTGCCTTCTTCTTTTCCCTTGTCGCCAATCTCTTTGGTGTCGTCGCCCTGGTTAGCGGGTTTAGCCGCCTTGCCGGGATACAAGCTTTCTTGTTTGGGCACCGGGAGGGGCTCCGGTTCGGGTTCGGGCTCCGCAACTACTTCCTTCACGCTCTCTTCCACTTCTTCTACCACCACGGGGCTTTCTTCAACCTGGGTTTCGGTAACCACTTCCTCTACCGGTTCTTCCGGTTCGGGTTCGGTCACTTCGGTTTCGGTCACCTCTTCTACTTCGGGCTCGACCACCGGAGTCTCAGGAGTTTCTTCTACTTCCGGCTCCGGGGTAGCCTCTTCCTCCACCACTTCTTCAACCACCGGGGTAGGCTCAGGGACGGTGGTTTGTCCTGAACCTTGGTTGTCCATACCGAAGTCTAGCTCGATACCATACTCGGGCAACGGGGGGTCGGGCCTTCGCCACGCCACCAGAAAAAAGAAAAGCAGCAACAGCAAAGCTTGAAAACCCGTGGCCACCGCCAGGGCAATTCTTCGGTTTTTCTTTTCGTCTGAAGTAGCCATATCGGATTAGGTTGCAATCAGAGACGTCTTTTCTCTACTGCTCGGGCTTGGTAGCAATCGATACTTTTGCGTTAAGTGAAGTGGCAATACCGGCCACCCGCACTAAGTATTCAACGGGAACGGACTTGTCAACGTTCAAAATCACGGCTCCTTGCTCACCCACTAACAAACCGCGCAGCATTGCGTCGAGATCTTCAACTCGGGTGGCTTTATCGTTTACAAAATACTTCAGATCAGGGGTGATCGTAACGCTGACCTTCTGCATGGAGATAGCAGATGTTTTGCTGCTCGGCAAGTTGACCGGCAGCCCCGAGGGGGTAACGAACGAAGAGGTCAGCATGAAGAAAATCAACAGCAGAAAGATAATGTCTGCAATAGAGGAGAAGTTGAAGGAGGTCTCTATCTTGTTTCGGGGGCTGAGGTCCATTGTGGGGGGGGGTTAGAGACGCGATTAATCGCATCTGTACGATCAGAGACGCGATTAATCGCGTCTGTACGATCAGCGGGGTTCTTGCAATAGGTCAATGAAATCAATGGAGGTGAATTCCATTTTGTGCACAAGTTTGTTCACCTGGGCGATGAGATAATTATAGCCTAGGTACGCCAGGATACCTACAGCTAATCCACCGGCAGTGGTAATCATCGCCTCATAAATACCGGTAGAAAGCAGTTTGGGACTCACGTTTCCTTCTTCCTGGGCAATAGCAATGAAGGCTTGAATCATCCCGGTAACGGTGCCCAAGAAGCCAATCATCGGAGCAGCCCCGGAAATGGTGGCTAGCAGCGTCAGGTTTTTCTCGAGTCGGTATAATTCGAGCTTACCCACGTTTTCGATGGCATCCTCGATGGTTTTAAGAGGCGTACCAATACGAGAAATGCCTTTCTCAATCATCCGGGCAATGGGCGTGTTGGTCTGTGAGCAGATCAAACGAGCGCCGCTGATGTCACCCGCCGAAACCAGTCGTCTGATTTTTTCGGTGAACTGTTCAGGTACCCGCGAAGCCTTCTTGAGCGTAAGGATTCGCTCCACAAAAATGTAGATGGTGATGAACAGCAGAATCAGCAGCGGAATCATCACGAATCCGCCCTTCATCAGTAGGTCAATAACGCGCAGCGATTCGGCTCCGCTTTCAATGGTTGTGGTGTCTATCTCACCGCCAGCGGTGATCTGTAGTATAATCATATTAGTATTTCAGTACCCAGGCACTTTCTCCGTAGTCTACTTTGTAGGTTTCTATCTCGGTCAGCGCATCATTGAAGGTATCAAAATCGGCCACCGCCACCCGGTGTAAGAGCGGAGCCCGCGAAGTGGGCGCCAAAATACGAATGCCTACTCCTCGCTCAGATAGTTGCTCACCCAAATCGCGCGCTAGGTCTTCATCGACAAAGCTACCAATAATGATGTAAGAACGACCAGTGGGCGTAGCAATTGTTTCAATGGTGCTATAAGATCCCGTCGAACCGACCGGAGAAGCAGGTTCAGACACCACCTCCTCTTCCGGAATAGTTTCAGCGACCACCGCAGGTTCGGGGTCTTCATCAATTACCGCCGTCTCGGCTTCGGGTTCTTTGGTAGTATCAAGTTTAGGCTGCTCAACCTGGGCATCGTTGCCAAACCAAGCGGCTACCTGCTCTTTTCCGCCAAATCCGAATAAATAAACCGCCAATCCCACCAGCACCAGTAGGCCGATAATTACCGCCACGATGATACCTTCTTTATTGCTTTCGGATTCCTCATCTTCCTCATTATAGTAAGTAGGTTCCTGAAAAGTGGGAGGCACATCGGTTTCTTCGCGCTCAATGGGTTCGTACTCAGACTGAGGCAGTCCGAAGTCTTCGGTGTCTTCCAGGTGGTATAAGGAGTCTTTGTTCTCTTCCATGACGGGTTGATTTTAGAATATTAGTTTATTCTTTCGTTGAGGATAGGGCTTTTGCCACCTGCGAAGTAACAGAGAATTTTTAAAAACTTAGCGCAATTGTTAGGCAAATGGTACGTGTGTAGCGTATTGGCCAATAATCTACTGAAACCGAAGACACGATAGCTTTTCAAAAACTATATGAAGCTCCCCCCATCACCATCAGCCCCCGCACCGGATAGTTGAGAAAGCGCTCGTAATTCTGGGCAAAGATATTTTTTAATTGTAGAAAAGTAGAAAATCTGCTGGAAAATAGATAGTCAGCCTGAAAACTCAGATCGATAATGGGGTCAAGGGCTTTTCTGGTATCACTCGCCAGATTGAGTCCCTGAATGCCCCCGAGTGCCATGAGTTCGGCACTGAACAGCAGTTTGTCGTAGGCATTGTAACTGCTAAGCACACTGAGTTGGGTGGTGGGCCGGTGCCAGGGTTCTTCCACCTGGTTCACGCTGTAGCTAAAATAATCGCCCCGCAGGGTGGTGCGAAACCGCTCGGCGCTGTTGATACTGATTTCTAGGAACGGATTGAACAGCAGCGTTTTTTCCTGATCATAAAGAATGGTGAACCGGGTAGAATCGAGGGCGCTGTTCGCGTAAAAGTAGAGGTGCCGGTAGTTGCCGACCGAAAACCCGGCGTGGAAGCCCACCGCACTGGTGAAGCGCCCCTGCAGTCCGCCCCGAAAGGCCAAGGTTCGGTTGGTATGCAACAGGGGCACGTCGGGGCCTAAGAACGGGTTTTCTTCGACAAAATCAAGCAGTGAGGTACGCTCGATGTCCCCGTCGATACCCGCGTACACGCTAAAGCCATCCGACAGGCTATACTTGGCTAACAAGTCGGGGTACAAATGCAACTGATTGGCGTTCAGTGCGGTATCGTTTTCGTATACGGCTCGAAAGCCTAGCTGAACCGTCAGCCCGCGCTGCGGGTCGTCACCCGGGTTGAAGGTCACCGTCGGGTTGATTCGGAATAAATTACGATTGGTTGACTGGCTCACTTCGGTGAGTGGCGCTTGATCAGTGCGCTGCATGAGGTACACATCGCTGGATAGTCCCACCTTGAATTGTTCGTTCACCGCGTACTGAAGCTGCGCTTGCAACCCAATTTGGTTTTCAGCAGCAGCGTAAGCATCATTAAGTGTATAGAAACTACCGCCAATTGCATAATCGAAGGGTTTGCCTACCTGTTCGCGCTCAAGGGTTAATTGGGCAGAAATCACGTTGAATATCTGCTTGATATCGTCGCGGTCTACTTCTAAGCCGGGCTGGTATCCGTAGAAGTGATAGCGATTGCGTTCGTAGCCAACCTCCCCGCTTAGGGTATTACCTCCCACAAAATACTTACCATTCACGGTAGCCTGGGTATGGCTGTTGCCCGAGTTGTCTCCATCTACCGGGCCGAAGCGCGACGAAAGGTGTTCCAGGTGCACTCCGTAGGTGTAAGCATCGTTACGGGTGCTGTTGGCGTAGAAATCAAGGTAAGGAGACAAAAAATTACCGAACCCCGCCTTCACGTAGTTGCCGTAGAGTTTGTCTAAGGGTGGCTCCTTAATCTTAAGCACCTTGATTGTCGGATCAATGGCGGGCAGGCGGGGGGTAAAATCACTAAACTGATAAGTTACCTTCACTTCCGGGGTAGCCACGTTGTTGGGAGGCACGCGCTCAAACTGCCGACTGGCCGGGGGCAGTTCAATCTCCCGATCCTTTTCAATAACCACCTCGGTGTCGTCTATCTCTCCTTCCTCATCCTCCCAGGCGGGTTGCTGAGCGTAAGTGATGGTAAAGATTAGGAAAAAAAGCAGGCAGCAGATGAAGCGTTTCATACGGGATAATCCTTAAGGAAATGCTAAAGTAAAGCTTATCTTCAAAAAACGTGTTTTTTTAGCACGAAGTATTACGGTTGAGTGGCCAACTTATAAATCATCCTCCCGCTCCAGCATCAGAATAGCTGCCTGCGACACGATGAAGTACTTCTCGTCTTCGTACATAATCTCGTAAGCTCCTTTTTGCAAGAATATCG
The DNA here is from genome assembly GCA_965217275.1 of Cyclobacteriaceae bacterium. GTDB lineage: Bacteria > Bacteroidota > Bacteroidia > Cytophagales > Cyclobacteriaceae > Tunicatimonas. Next base: position 228,005 of record OZ244400.1, read on the forward strand.
CTAGGTCGCCTTCCTGCGCCTGCAACGGAACGTAGCTGATGCGTTGGTCGGGAGTCTTCCACGGTTCATCATCATTCGGGACCGGAATAGGGTAGCCCGGCCCGGTTTTCATGACGTAGCCGGTTTGAATTTGCTCTCTTTCCTGCACCCCTGGCGGCAAAAGCAGTCCGCTTTTGGTGCGTTCCGATGCCTTTTTAGGTTTAATAAGCAGCCGATCGCCCACGATAACCAGCTTACTGAGTCTGTCTATTTGGGTTGACATTAATACCGTAAAATAGCGGCTAGCACGGCATTGTCTACCGTCTCAGGAAGCTCCTCAGCGTCCACCAAGTAGGCTCTTCCCCCGTGTAGTACGGTTTCTACCGCCGCTTTGCTTATTAGGTCGTGGGCGTTTTCACCCGGCTCATCCGCTATTTCTACTTCATTGTTGCTCCGGTCGATCACTCCCCAGCGGTGCGCTCCGCGCGCAACAAACAGGGCTTCGATGCGACCGTCCAGGGCCGCGGGGGCAACCTCCTCAATTTCGTAAGCGGTTTGGGTGCTTCCCATCAGGGAGGTGTAGCGCGCGTGGTCCTTCTGCTGATGTTGGTGGAAGTAGTTGTGCAGCACTTCCTTGGCTTGCCGGTGCAAGTCCTGCGGTGATAGATTGTCAGGATTTCCGGTGATGCCCTGGCCGTAAATCTCTATAGCGGTATTGGCTTTTCGAAACACCGGATGCCATTCCTCGACGGCGGCCAACACCACCGGACGATCGCGGTGGGCAATAACCTGGGGCAAAGCTTCATCGACGCGACGAAAGTATTCGGCGATGTATACGTCTTCCTTGTCACCGTCACCGCCCTGCCCGTGGAAGATGGTTCCTCCGGTGCCGGTTTGGCTTCCCCCGGAGTGGTACTGGAGGTTCTTCTCGAAGTCGTAATAACTGAGGGCATCTTCCATTCCTTCGGGGAGCTGCGCCGATAGGTCTATCTCTTCTACACTATGCTCGTCCGCCTCGAGAAGCCGCACCTTATTTAGGCTTACTCCCAAAATATAAAAAGCCCTGTTTTTGGCCGTGAGTGGCACCAGTTGCCCCAAATCGAAGGAAGTGGACAGCCAACTGAATTCGTTGACGGAGTACGGCAGCTTCATGGTTTTAAAGACATCGTCCGCTAAAAAGACGGCCAGCCCCTGGTCTTGGTAACGCCAGAACGAAGCATCATCAATCAGGTTTCGAATGGGTTGCAAGTAATCGTTAGCTTCCTGCTCCGAAAAGCCCTTCTTCTCTATTTGACTTCTCATCTTTTGATAGTGGTTCTTCAGGACAATAGCGTCCTTCCCCTCGTTCACTTCTTTTCCTCGCTGGTGGGTAGGCAAATAGATACTCACGCAGTTGATTCCACTGACGCTGGCTAGTTCTTGTAGTTGATCTTTCGTAATTGACTTCATAGGAATTGTTGGATTGGTATTCACCTGAACAACTGCCTGTGGCGGGGCTTGTTTAAACCACAGGGCAGATTCTGGCCAACAGATTGTATTTTGGTTTGAAGGAACATCCCGCCGAGCATCATCCGTTTTGATTTGGCGATTTTGAGAAGATTTGGCTAAGTTGTTGCTCCAGCCAACGCGCAGCCCCTCAACTAACGTGGGCGAATTACCATGCAATACCACTACCCGGCAAGTCCGTTTTGTCTTGCCCTTCTGTTGTTCCTAAGTTTGCTCGGTGGGCTTTCCACCGAGGGAAAGGCCCAAGGTGTTTTGCGAGGCCAGGTAACCGATGCTACCACGCAGGAAGCTATTCCTTTCGCCAACGTGGTGGTTCACCGTACGGAGCGGGGCACCACCACCGATTTGGATGGTTTTTATCGCTTAAATGTGCCAGGCGTTTCGGATAGCTTGCACATCAGCTTTGTGGGATACGTGGCGCGCACGATCGCCATTGACAATCGACCGGAAATTAACGTTGCTCTCACCCCCGAGGTAGTGAGCCTGAACGAACTGGTTTTCACCGCCCGCGAGAACCCGGCCTTTGCGCTGCTGAAGCGGGTGCAACGACAAAGCAGCCGCACCGACAAGCGTTCGCTGCGCGCCTACGACTACGAAAGCTACATCCGCACCGAGGTGGCGCTGCGCGAGGTTTCGGGCAAGATTCATAATAAGATAATTCGCAAAGCGTACCAAGTGGCCAAGCGGCAGCGGACTCGGCCTGACACCACCGACCGGGCGGATATCCCCATCATCATGACCGAAACGCTCTCGCGGGCGTACTACCAAAACCATCCGGAAGTGAAGCGGGAGGACATCATCAAGTCCAAAATATCCGGCATTGGGCTGTCGTCGAGCAGTTGGTTGTCGCAACTCACGGCGTCCTCATTGCAACAGTTCAACTTCTACGAACATTGGATGAAGATCATGGGCAAGGCGTTTGTTTCGCCGCTGGCCCCTTCCGGACGCTTGTTCTATGACTACTACCTGTCCGATAGCCTGATGCGGGGAAATGATTACTGCTACCGCCTGGATTTTATCCCCAAGAATCCGCAAGACCTGGCTTTCGAAGGCACCGCCTGGATCACCAAGAAGGCCGCGGCCCTCAAGTCAATAGACGCCTACGTAAATCCGGAGGCGAATCTCAACTACATCCGAAGCGTACGCGTTGTGCAAGACCTAGTCCCCGTGGCCGACGGAGCCTGGCTTCCTGCGCGCACCCTAACCACCATTGATTCAGACGCGTTTTCGGATTATCCGGGTCTTCGGGTGCGCTCTTTGGTCTCTAACCGAGACGTGCAGATAAACCAGGAAAGGCCGCTGGGTTTTTACGCCACCAACGTCACCATAGACGAAGGTGCCTACCGGGCGGATAGTGCGTTCTGGCGGATGCACCGCCACGATCCGCTCGGTGAGGAAGATCAACGCGCGTTTGCCATCATTGACACCCTCAACCAACTTCCGGCCGTTAAGCGGACGGCGAAATTGGTCGATACCTTTGCTAGCAGCCACTACGACCTGGGACTGATTGAGCTAGGGCCCATTCCTTACACCTACGCCCGCAACGAGGTGGAAGGTCATCGTTTTCGCCTGGGCTTTAAAACCAGCCCCCGCTTCAGCGCTCGCTGGACCTTCCGCAACTACTTGGCCTACGGAACGCTCGACCGGCGGTTTAAGTACGGAGTGGAGGCCAACTATATCTGGCGGCGGGCGCCCTGGACGCAACTGACGCTTTATCACGCACAAGACCTCAGCCAATTGGGCTGGTTTCCGGAAACAGAAAAGGAAGTGAAATTCTTCGAGGCGGCCGCCTTGTGGGGTGACCTGTCTACGGGGTATCGCTACCGGCGCAGCAGTATTCGCCTGTTTCGGCAGTTGCCCAAAGGACTAGGTCCTGAGATAGAAATCCAGCGGCAGCACATGGAACCCCTGTTTAATTTTTCCCTTCCGATGCCGCTGGAAAACCAGGGGCGGGACACCAGCGGTTTTGTGACCACCGAGTTGCGGATGGCCCTGCAGTTCGCCCGCGATGAGCAATTTGTGCAGCGCGATAACCGCCGGGTGAGTTTGGGCGGGCGCCGCTGGCCGGTGCTGCGGGCGGAGTACGGACTAGGGCTGAACAACGTATTGGGATCGGATTTCTCTTATCAAAAAGTGAAGTTTTCGGCACAGCAGCAATTGAGTCTTGGTTTGCTGGGCAGTTCGCAGTATACTCTGGAAGGCGGTTACATCTTTTCTCAACTTCCCTACCCCCTGCTGGAGGTTCACCTGGGTAACACCTCGCCCTTCTACTATCGCCACGGCTTCAACACCATGAACCGCGCCGAATTTGTGAGCGATCATTACGCCTCGTTGCGCTACGCGCATTCGTTTGAAGGCTTTTTCCTGAACCGCATTCCTTGGTTGCGACGGTTAGACTGGCGTTTAATCACCTCGGCCAACGTGCTCTACGGCGGCGTACGCGCTGAAAATCGCGTATCGCAGCTCTTAGATCAAGAGTCAGCTCCTATCTTCAGGCACTTAAATGATCGGACACCCTTTGCGGAGGTTGGTTACGGGGTAGAAAATATCTTCCGCATCGTTCGGGTGGAGGCCTACCACCGGCTCACCTACCTGGATCATCCGTCGGTGCGCGGATTTGCGATCAAGGTGGGCCTTCAGTTTAAATTTTAGCGAAAAGATGAGGGAATATTCTGAAGATTACCCCCTACCCGTCGCGCATTGCATCAACCCGAGCAGCTACTGCTTTGATAAGGTGTAGGTCGGAGCGTCCCCACTCAAATCCAGCTCAATGTCATAAGTACCTCCCTCAGTGATCGGAATATTGCTTCCCCCCAAGTTTAGCACGTTATCGCTAGCATCGTCATCGCCATAATCGGTATCCCAGGCGTCGTTTAGCCGAAACTTCATTTCACCGGGAACCAGCTCGGTGGTAATGGTCCAAACGTTCTGCTGGTAGTCGTAGGCCATATCCTGGTCGGCGTCCCAACCGCCCGCGGTGGCACTGCCAATCACGCCCCACGACGAAGGCGTGGCCGACCAGGTGAGGTCGTTTAGGTTGGCGGTAATGAAGTAGGTCCCCGGTTCGGATACCGATAAGTTGCCGCCTTCGGTATCCAAGGTGGTGGCGTCGCCTCCGTAGGCCAAGTCCCAACTGGGCTGGGGAGTAAACTTAAACTCCAGGCTCGCGAGGCCTTCCGGAAAGGTGAGATAGCCTTCGTACTCCCCGTTGTCTTCTGCCGACAGCAGCTGAGCGGCGGTGGGCGGGTCCCAGCCTTGGTACTCCCCGGGTACGTAGAGTATGCCCGGTTCGGTTACGGTGGAGTAGGGAGTTACGGTGAGCGTAAGCGGTTGAGAGTAGACCGGGTCTACGGAAGTCACCGCCCCGCCGGGGTCCTGTAACTGACTCACCACCCGCACCACCAGTGGGCTGGCCGCTTCGGGCACCAGCCCGGCTTGGGTGGCAATACGGTTAAGTTCCGCTACACTCATCGTAAGACCCAGGTTATCAACTGCGGGAACAACGAAGGTGTCGATGGTTACCGTAACCGCCGAATCGAAGTTGAAGCTGGGCTGATCGAACTGAATTGCGTAGCCCACGGCCGCCGGAAAACCATAGTCGGTGATGTTCCAGGAAAGAGTTAGCGCGATTTGATCGGCTTGATCCGCGGCCAAAACTACCTGATCGGCGGATGAGGTAAGATTAGGAGTAGTTGCTACCCGGAGCACCGGATCGGCCTGGTCTTCTTCTCCGCAAGAGAACAATCCGAGCGTGAACAATAGAACCAAAACGTTATAAAGAATGGTATTTCGTTTCATGTCAAAGAAAGTTTGTGCGTTAATGAGGGAGCAAAGCTACGCTCGATAATTAGTATCCGGGATTCTGTTTCAGGTTGGGGTTGGCCACCAAGTCAGAGGTGGGCAGCGGATAGATGGCCCGAAAGTCGGCGATGGAGGTGCCTTCTTGCGCTCCGCCCTTCCAGGGCCACACGTACTGGCTTCCGGTGAAGCGACCGAAGCGAATCAGGTCGGTGCGCCGATGCCCTTCCCAATAGAGTTCGCGCGCCCGCTCGTCCAGAATAAAGTCCAGCGTGAGTTCGCCCGCGGTGATGTTCTCGTCGGAGCTGTCGTAAGCGCGCTCGCGCAGGGCGTTCGCGTAGCCCAGGGCTGCACCAAGGTCGCCCCCGCCGCCGCGCAGTGCGGCCTCAGCGTAAGTGAGGTAAGCTTCCGCCAAGCGAAACAGCGGGTAGTCGATATCAACGAAGTTGAGCGCCGGATCGCTGCCCGGTTCGCCCCCGGAGGTAACGTTGCGGTACTTCAACACGGCGTAGCCATCGGTAAAGGTTGATAGGTCATTGATTTCCAGTGACTGTCCCTCGGTATAGAAGGTGTTGCGTTCGTTGTTCTCTTCGCTTAGGTCAAACAAGCGCACCAGAGCCGCCGTGGTGCGCAGGCCAAACCAACCGCTGTTCAGCCCCAGGGGGGCGGGGTCGATGTCTCCTCCTACGGCGGCATGGGCCAAGAAAGTGGTATTGCCAAACGAGCGGGTGTTCACCCCGTCCGATACAATGGGCAGAATGATGCCATCAGCGGTGTTGTTATCGGCCAAAAACAGGTCCTGGTACGCTGGCTCCAGCGCGTAGCCCGCGTTGATCACCCGCTCAGCGTAGTTGAGCGCATCAGCGTAGCGGGCCTGGCCCGTGTATACTTCGGCGTTCAGATAAAGCTTGGCCAGCAGCATCCAGGCTCCGCCCTGGTCCGCGCGACCGTATTCATTGCTGCGGGGGGCCACCAGCTCACCCTCAATGGCGAGCAATTCGGCCTCTACGTAGTCGAACAGTGCTGAACGACCGATTTGCTCGGGAAAATAGGTGCCTACCCCGTCGGTTTCGTCCAAAAAGGGCACGTTACCAAACAGGTCTAGGGCGTGGTAGTAGCTGAGGGCCCGCAAAAAACGCGCTTCACTGCGGTATTGCCGGGCAGTAGCCTGATTGTCAGCGCTGATGCCCCGGGCGCTAAGTTGCTCGTCGGAAGTTTCACGGATAAACTCATTGGCAAGCGTAATTTGATAGTAGACGCGGTAGTACATGGCCTGAACCAGCGCGTTGCTCGCCGACCAGGTACCTGTATTAAGTGGGGCCACCCCGGGGTCGTTTACCCAGGCCAGCACCGCCTCATCGGTTGGCAGTTCTTGTAACTTCCAGTGGGTGCGAAAGTAGGATGAAGCGCCCTCATCAATGCCCAGCACATCGGGCCGCCCGGTGCCGCCCTGTTGCCCGGTAACGGCGTAACCGGCGTAGAGTTTAGCGAGCACGTTCACGTAGTTGTCGAAGTCTTCGTACACCACCGACGAGGTAAACTCGTTTTTAGGTTCCAGTTCCAACACGTCGTTGCAAGCTCCGAATGCCAGGCAGCAGCCGACGGCGATTAGCAAACTTTTTATATGTCGATATTTCATTGTTAAATTATTTGATTTGATGTAGGAACATGATTAATCATGTTCCTACAAGTTAAAAACTAGCGTTCAGCCCCAGCGTGTAGGTGCGGGGGCGGGGATAGAAATTATTGTCGATTCCGCTGGGGATTTCAGGATCCAGACCGGTATAGTTGGTAAACACCAAGGCATTTTGAATGGCGGCCGACAAGCGAACGTTGCGAAATCCACCGTTTAAAAGGCTACCAAAATTATACGCTACGTTGATGGTTTCGATCCGAAAGAAAGAGGCATCCTGCACGTAGTAATCGGACAGCAAAATCTCGTCGGTACGGTTTGAGAAATTGGTGTTAAATACGTCTTCGGTAATATTGCTCAGGAAACCCGGTGAGGTGAGACTGGCATAATTACCAAACTGGGAGTTAATGTTATTATATACGTAGTTGCCCGCTGAACCACGGGTTACCAAGCCAAAAGTCAGTTGTTGATACCGAGCCGTCACGTTGAATCCGTAGTAGAAGTTCGGGTTGGGCGCCTGATAGCGGTAGCGATCATCCTCGGTGATGCGCCCGTCGCCACTGCGATCCACGTACACGCCCTCAAGGGGTTGCCCCTGCTCATCGTACACCTGTTCATACACAAAAAAGCTGAAGGGCGGAAAACCCACCGTGTGCACCTGGGCGGTAGAGCCGGTGGCACCGCCGATGCCGCCTACCTGCACTCCTATCTGATTCTCGTTGCTGGTGCGGCTTAGGTTCGTAATTTCAATGTCGTTGTACGTCCCGTTCACTCCGAATTCTAATCCCAAATTGTCGCGGTCAATGGCGATGTAATTCAGCACCACCTCAACTCCCTGCGTGCGGATGCTGCCCACGTTGGTGAGCAACTGGTTGGTGAAGTTAGTGCCCGCCGCCGTAGGCACAATGCTGAGCAAATCGTCGGTATCTTTGCGGTAAACGTCCAGCGTACCATTGATGCGGCCGTCAATGAAGCCAAAGTCCACGCCCGCGTTGTAGGTCGAGGTTTCTTCCCACTTGATATCAGGATCGTAGGCTTCGGGACGAAACAGTGTGTAGAAAGTGTTACCAAACAAGTACTGCGCCCCCGGATCACTAAAGGTATAGCGCGGCAAAAACGGAAAGTCACCCGTCACGTCCTGCTGCCCGGTCACGCCGTAGCCCAGGCGAAGCTTCAGCTGCGACACCACGTCCGAATCGATCAGGAACGACTCCTCATTAATCCGCCAGGCCAGGGCCAGCGAGGGGGACAGGCCCCAGCGGTTGTCGCCCGTGAAGCGTGAGGAACCATCGCGGCGCAGCGTGGCGGTGAGCAGGTAGCGTTCGTTGAAGGTATAGTTGAGCCGCCCGAACACCGACACCAACCGGTTCTGCGGAAACACCGGATTTTCTTGATTGATGGTGTCACCCGCCAGATTAAGGGTTGGGAAGCGGGGTTCATCGGTTGAAAAGTCCTGGTAGGAGTAGCCCGCGGTTAGTTCTACCTGGCTATTGATCTTTTCCAGGTATTTGTTATACGCCAAATAAAAATCTAGCAGGTAATTGCTTTTAGTTTGGACGTAGGGACGCACACTGCCGCCCTGCACCACCACGGGGGCATAGTTGGCCGGTTGAAACTCCTCCCCGTCGGTATCCGACACATCAAACCCCATATTTAGATTGGCCTTCAGCCCCTCCAAAAACGGCAGTTGATAATCGAACTGCAGGTTGCCAATGGTGCGGGCTACGGTGGCCTTGTTGCGGCGCTGTTCCAGAATGCTCAGCGGATTGGTGGTAGCATTCGCATTATAGTTGCCATCGGCGTCGGTCCACTGGTAATATTCCCCAAAGATTGGATTATCCGTGTAGATGGGCTTGGTTGGATCCATCGCCACCGCTGCTCCAATGGCTCCGGTACTGGCAAAACGGCTATTGGAAACTACCCGGCGCAGGTTCAGGTTCACCTGCAAGGCTCCGTCCAAAAAAGTTGGGTTTAGGTTCAGAGCGCCCGAAAAGCGCTCAAACTGCGAGGTTTTCAGGATGCCCTGCTGGTTAAGGTATCCCAGCGAAGCCCGAAAGGGCAGCGGTCCCACCGCTCCGCTAACGCTCACGGCATTGTCGGTGGTGTAGGCCGGACGATAAATCAGTTCTTGCCAATCGGTGCTGATAGTACCATCCTCCAGCAGGCCCTGCTGCGCGGCGGTGCCCCGTTCGGCCACTACTTCACGATACCCGTCGGCCGATAGCACGTTCATGGTGTTGATCACGGTGGCCACCGAGTGCTGGGTGCTCACGTCCACCTGCAGCGGCTGGTCTTCGGCCCCTCGTTTGGTGGTGATAATGATGACCCCGTTGGAGGCCCGCGAACCGTAGATGGCCGTGGCCGAGGCGTCTTTCAGAATGTTGAACGACTCGATGTCGTTGGGATTGATAAAGCTGAGCGGGTTGGGCGAACCCGACACGTCGGAGGTGGCGATGGGCACCCCGTCGACCACGATCAGCGGATTGTTGGAGGCATTGAGCGAGGCCCCGCCGCGGATGCGAATCTGGCTACCCGAACCGGGCGCGCCGCCGTTGGAGGTGATCTGCACCCCGGCCACCTTACCGGCAATGAGTTGCTCGGCCGTGGGCACGAAGCCCTCGTTAAAGTCTTTGGTAGAAATGGCGGTGATAGAGCCGGTTAGGTCCTCTTTTTTCTGGGTGCCGTAGCCGATCACCACCACTTCTTCGAGCGACTGGACGTCGAGTTCCAGCTGCACGTTCACCGCCGACTGGTTAGCAAGGGGGATTTCCTGGCTGCGGTAGCCCACGAAGGAGAAAACCAGCACCGGATTTTCTAGGTCGTCAGGTACGTTCACGGTGTAGTTGCCCTCAATGTCGGTGATGGTGCCCACGCTGGGGCTGCTCTTAAGCACCACGGTGGCTCCAGGCAAGCCCACGCCGGTTTCGTCGGTCACGGTGCCCGTCACCGTTTGCCAAGGGCGAACTGCCGCGGTCGCGCCGAGCGGGGCAAGCGCACGTCGGGGAATCATTTGCAAAGGAGTTGGGTCCGTTGCTTCGCGCGGATGAGCGGGAGCGCTACCGTTGAGGGGGGAAAGAACCGGAGCCGGAGCTTTCGGATAGATCAGGTAGTAAGCATCCTCTGCTTCCTTGTAGCGCAAATCAAGCGGAAGCAGCAAGCGGTCAAGTTTCTCACCGAGACTGGCTTGGTCATCGGACAGCAACTGGGCATCAACCTGCTTTTCGTCGGCAATCTCACTCCGGTAGATAAACACGATCTGGTACTGTGACTCCAATTCTTTTAGCACACTGACCAAGGCTTCCTGTCGCTGTTCTGATGGCTGATTGTAGGCCATCAGTTGCGAAAAGCCCGGAACCATGCTTCCTATCCACAGCGACAGAAAGCACGCGTAACGATACACGGGGGTAGATTTGTTGGTCATTAAATTAGGCGTTTGAAGTAGAAATTTTAATTGTTATTTGGTTAAGGATTGATTGTTTTTCGGTTGCGTAGGATTATTTCCTGATCGTTCCGTATCACTTCCACATTGGCAATAGTGGGTAACACATCCAGGATCATGCTGAGGTTACGCATCGGAAGGGCCCCGGTCAGTGGGGTACGGGCTAAATCCTCATCGGCAATCACCACGCGCACTCCGTAGTAGTCTTCCAGGGCGTCGGCTATTTCTCGCAAGGGCATTCGTTCAAAAACCAGCTGCCGTTGGCGCCAGGCCGTGTAGGGAGCCGGATTTACCGGCTGTTGGATAAGCACTTGGTCGACTTCCGAATACTCAACCAACTCGCCGGACTGCATGCTCACGTTTTGCGGCTGATCTGTATCATCGATTGACAACCGAACCCGCCCCGAGTGCAGCACCACCTGCGCTTTATGGTGGCGGTCTTTTACGTTAAACTCGGTGCCCAGCACTTCTACCCGAAAGTCGTCGGTGAGGTGCACGTGAAAGCGTTGGTCGTTTTCCGTATGGATCACCGAGAAGTAGGCTTCGCCGTCGAGCCACACTTCGCGCGGCTGCCGGGGGTCCCACGGTTCGGCGTAGCGCAGCGATGAGTTGGCGTTGAGCGTCACCGTTGAACCGTCGGGCAGCGCAACGGTGCTAATTTCGCCGTAGCGGGTGGTATGTTCGGTCAGTGCGCCCGGCCCAATCCAGAACCACAGCGCCGCGGTGGCAACCAAAACACTGATTACCGCGGCGGCCCGGTACCACATATGATTAATAAGAGTCTAGTTCATACAGTATTTTTGCGACATTTACACCTAGCCGCATCGAATGTCTAATCCTAGTCAGCCAGATAAGATTCTGATTGAGCAGCTTCGGTAAGGCAACGGCCGGACGTTCGAGCAATTGTTTACTGACAAGCATCAGCAATTGTACAACTACTGCCAGAAATGGGTGAAGCAGCCGCAATTGGCCGAGGAAGTGGTACTGGACGTGTTTATGACGGTGTGGAGAAAATGAGAGACGCTTGACCCGAGTCTTGTCTTAGACAGTCTTCTTTTTAAGATCACCAAGGATTTGAGCTTCAACTACCTGAAGAAAGCCGTCCGTGAGCAACGGTTGTTTAGTGAGTTGAGTGTTGTCAGGATACACCCGTCGGCCAACCCCACCGAAGCGTATCTGCTGTCTGAAGAATACAAAGCACTTGCTGAGCGCGCTATTGAACAGTTGCCCCCCCAACGCCGGATTATTTTTGCCCTGCGACGCCAAGAAGGGCTAAGCTACGAAGAGATCGCGCAGCAGCTTGGAATCTCTAAAAACACGGTGAAAGGGCAACTTGGGAAAGCTTCTCGATTTCTACGCGAGTACGTAGCGACCCACGCCGACATTTCGCTCTTATGGTTCTTATCACTACTCTGGTTATAGACGAAACAATGCAAAAATCTACGATTCGTCGCAAAAAAACTACTAATAATTTTAGATCGGATTTGCAATGCCTCCGGATGAATTATTATTGCCTTTTTATTGCTGTTTTTTGCGAAAAAAGACAGTATATTAGTTTACCACTTTTTCGTAGAACCTTTCTTAAAACCACCCCCTCATGACTCCCAGTCTGCCTCTTTCCAAGTACTCGTCGCAACTTGATGCGTTTATCCGCAAGGTAGCCCACCGCGCCAACTATTTCAACGACGACGAGCGTGCCCTGTCGCACCTGCGCACGGTGTTTCGAGTGGTGCGCAACCGCAGCAGCTTCGAGCAGTCGCTTCGGTTCCTAGAGATGCTCCCCGTGGCGCTAAAGATTATTTTCCTGAACGACTGGCACATTGCGCCCCGCGCCCCCGTCCCCATCAGCAGCCTGGACGAACTAGCCGACGCGGTGCGGCAACACGAACGAAATCATATCATGCGCGACCGAGCAGAAGCGCTTCGGGTTTTGCGAGCCATTTTCGACGAATTGGCCACTGTTGTTTCTTCCGATACCCTGCACGACGCACTCGGTTTTCTGCCCGCCAGCGCGCGGAACCAGTTGGTAGGCTCTTCCACCGCTACCTACCAGTATTCGGATACCTGCATCTGGTTGTCGTAGCGCGGCTAGCGTAGCCCGGCTAGCGTAGCCCGGCCCCGCCAGCAGTATATGATTAGCACGATTATGTTCTAAAAGTTCTTTTACTTCGATATTCGTAATTCCTTGTTCATCATTCGATATTTGGAGAATATCAAATGATGAAGTATAATAAAGGTTATTCTGATAAATTTCTATAAATATCTTCGCGCAGATTCTGCATCCACAGCGGCTCTGAATCTGTGCGGGCTACATATGCGGACTCTGTCCGCCCCGTTGGGTTAGAAACCCACTTATAATTAGGCACAGGACTGGAAGTCCTGCGCCAGTATTACTTGCAATAAAAAATCAGAATAACCTTTAATACAAATTTTACGTTCGCTAGTCATTCACCGCCAGCATAGCGCGGCTACGACGATGCCTTAAATTCCCGAATATTTTCGCATACTCCATCGAGCAAACGGGCGCGGGCTTCGGTGCTGGCCCAGCCTAGGTGCGGAGTGAGCAGCAACCGGTTTTTGTTCTTCACCCCCAGGTAGGGATGATCCGCCGGAAGCGGTTCCTGCGTAAACACGTCTACCCCAGCCCCGCCAATGAGTCCTTCGTCGATGGCGCGAGTCAAATCTGCTTCGTTGACGATGCCCCCGCGCCCCGTGTTGATCAATAAGGCATGGTCGGACATGCGTTTCAGTTGGGGGTAGGCAATCATGTTTTCGGTGTCCTCGTTGAGCGGAGCATGGATCGACACAATATCCGAGGTAGCCAGCAGCTCATCCAGGGGCAAACGGACGTAATCGGCCGGTTTGGAAGGGTCCCGGGAGGCGTCGGGGCGGGAGGAGGTGTAGGCCACCTCCGCGCCGAAGGCCGTGCCGACTTGTGCCACTCGCTGTCCGATGGTGCCTAAGCCAATGATTCCCAGTCGCTGGCCCGCCACTTCGCCGAAGGGCGGATCGAAGTAGGTGAAGATATCGTGCCGGGCGTAGGCCCCCGAATACACAAATTCGTTGAAGTGCTGCGGACGCTGTAACAGCGTAAGAATCAGCGTCCAGGTCACCTGAACCACGCTGGGAGTAGAGTAGCCCCGCACGTTCTTCACTACGATGCCCCGTTCGCTGGCGTAGGCAGTATCCACATTGTTGGTACCCGTGGCGGCTACGCAAATCAGTCGCAGATCGGATAGTTGGTCCAGGATGGCCCGGTCGAGCACCACTTTGTTGGTGATGGCCACCTGCTGCTTTTGCAGTCGCTCCACCACTTGCTCGGGGCGCGTGGTGTCGTGCAGGGTTACGTTCCCCAGTTGGTTGAGTTGATCCAGGTTGGGCACGTCGCCCAGGGTCTTTCGGTCTAAAAAGGTAATGTTCATAAGGTTGCCGGTGGGTTGGGCGAGCCAATATATAATTTATCTGCCCTCTTCTCAAATCCTAGCTATTTGCTTACTTTAGCACCTCTAGGTAGTAGCAAACTAGTTGTTTAGCATGAATAGTACGCACCCCTCACACATTGTTGGCATCGGCGCTTCGGCGGGCGGACTAGAGGTGTTGCAGATGTTCTTCAGCCGGGTCAACCTCAACACTAATTTTGCTTTCGTAGTCATCCAGCACCTTTCGTCAGACCACGAAAGTATGATGAATGAACTACTCGGTCGCCATACTTCCTTGCCCATCACTGTAGTGAACAAGCCGGTGCCGCTGATGGCCAACCATATCTATCTGATATCCAGCCAACACAACGTGGTGGCCGCGGAGGGCCAACTTTCTCCCTCACCCAAAGAGCAGAAGCCTACCATCAACCTGCCCATCGACACCTTTTTTCATTCTCTGGCCGAAGTTTACCAGGATCGGGCCATCGGCATTGTGCTGTCGGGTTCGGGCACCGACGGCAGCCGGGGCGTAAAACGCATTAAGGAGCACGGCGGCATGGTGATGGTGCAAACCCCCGGCACGGCTAAGTTCGACGGCATGCCCCGGGCCACAGTCACCGCCGTATCGGTTGACTTCAACCTTCCCGTGGCCGACCTGGTGCAGGAGATTAATCGCTTGGCCAGCAACGAACCGAGTTCTTCGGACGGTGATCAGATGGCCGACGACCGCATTCTGAACACGATTTTATCCTTGGTATACGATCGCGTTGGCAACGACTTTCGTCAGCACCGCGCTCCTACCCTGCTGCGCCGCATCGACAAGCGGATGAAAATTGTGGACTGCCCCACCTTGCAGGACTATTACGGCTTTTTGAAAGAGCACGACCCGGAGGCTCAGTTGCTGGCCGAAGAGTTTTCCATTGCGGTGTCGAGCTTCTTTCGCGACGTATCGGTGTGGGAGGTGTTTCGTAAAGAAGTGGTTCCGGAACTGTTCGCTGGAAAAAAACGCAGCGAACCGGTGCGCATTTGGGTGCCTGCCTGCTCTACGGGTGAAGAAGCCTACACCATCGCTATCTTGCTCAGCGAGCATCAGGAAAAGCACCGAGCCGTCAACTTCAAAATCTTTGCCTCTGACATTGATAAGAAGGCGCTGGCCCGCGCCGGGGCCGGAGTATTTTCAGAAAGCATCACCCACGAAGTGAGCCCGCTGTTGCTGGAGAAATACTTCGAGAAAACTCCCCGGCAGGGCTACCGCGCGAAGAAAAAAATCCGGGAGCGTATTGTGTTTTCGGTGCATAACCTGATATCAGACCCATCGTTTATTCGCATGGACTTGATTTCGTGCCGCAACGTGCTTATCTACATCAAGCCCGAGGTGCAGCAACGGATTCTGGAGAACTTTCACTACGCCTTGAACTACCAAGCCTACCTGGTGCTGGGGGCCAACGAAAACCTGGGCGAGGTACGGGAGGCTTTCCGAACCGTAGCGCCGCGCACCAACATCTTCCAGAATGTGCAGCACGAAAAGTTTGATCGCTACGCCTCTACGTCTTCCCTCTCGTCGGTTCGACGTCCCGCCGACCGTCGCATTCACGTACGCTCCGAGCCCACCTCCGGAAAAAAGAAGTCCAGCCGTGACGAGTACGCTGCGGTGATGGTGCGAGAGCACGCTCCCACCACCGTTTTTATTGATCATGAGTTCACCCTGCTCTACGTATACGGTTCCGTTGAACAGCTACTGAAGTTTCCGCAAAAGGAGGTGCGACTGAGCCTATTGGACATGGTGGATTCGGAAGAACGATTGCTCATTCGCAGTGGGGTGCGCAAAGCCCAGGAGCAGCAAAGCAGCGTTTATTACGAAAACGTTTCCTTCGGCCAGGGCGATCGAGAACAAGTACTCAACCTTCGATTCAAAGAAGTGCGGGTGGAACAGCAGCCCCAATCAGTGGTGCTCATCGAGTTTGTTCCGGTGGAGCAACCCACCGCCCCCCCCCTATTGCTCAACCACGATCGCATCATCAATGAGCAAATTGAGTTGCTGGAAGAAGAGGTAGAGCAAAAAACCGTGCAGTTGCAAAGTTTGTCTGAGCAGTTGGAGTCGAGTAACGAAGAGTTGCAGGCCAGCAACGAAGAGCTGCAAGCTAGCAACGAAGAATTGCAGAGCTCGAACGAAGAGTTGCAATCGGTGAATGAGGAGCTGCACACTGTGAACGCTGAGCTGAAGCAAAAGATTGAGGAGGCCACCGCCTCGCACAATGACATAAGCAACCTGCTCACCAGCACCGATATTGCCACCATCTTTCTCGATGAAAATCTCATCGTCCGGATGATCACCCCGCGCAGCGAAGAGATCGTGAACATCCGGCAGAAAGACATTGGAAGACCCTTCACCAGTTTCACCACCCAACTGAAGCGCGACACGCTGGAGTCGGTCATCCGCAAGGTGCAGGAGACCGGCAAACCGGTGCGGCGAGAGGTGGCTACCCGAAGCGGGAAGTACTACTTCAATCAGGTGCTGCCCTATCGGGTAGACGACGACGCTATGCAGGGAGTGGTGGTTACTTTTGTCGACATTTCGGACTCTAAGAAAGCCCGAGCCGCCCGCTTGAGTGCCGAACGGAAGACTCGGGAAGCCATGCGTAGGCTTGAGATGGTCATTGAATCACTCAAGGTGGGCATTTGGGAGTGGGTGCCCAGCAACGACCAGGCCGACTGGAATCAGCACATGCGGGGTTTGTTTGACATCAGTGCTGATGAGTTTGACGGGAAGTTTGCTACCTGTTTCGCCCGCATCCACGTTGACGACCAGGCGCGGGTGCGGGAAGCATTTCAGCACGCGGCCGAAACCGAAGGCTTGCTCAACATTGAGTTTCGGGTGCTGTGGAAAGATCGGTCAGTGCACTACATCTACGCCCAGGGTCGCATGGTGGCGTCCGCCGATAAAGAAGTTAACCCGCGCATGGTGGGCACCTGCGTGGACCTGACGCAGCGCAAGCTGGCCGAAGAAGCCGCTTTACAGTACGGGCACTTGCTGGAGAACTCGCACAACGAGATTTATATTTGCGATGCCCGTACCCTGCGCTTTATCAACGTGAACCGGGGGGCCCGGCAGAATATCGGCTACACCCTGGAAGAGATGTCGGCGCTCACCCTATTAGACGTGGCCCCGGAAGTGAGCCGACAGCAGTTTCAGGACCTCACCCAAACCCTGGACGAGCAGCCGGAGGAAAATATCCAGTTCGAGACCACCTACCAGCGGCGCGATGGAAGTCACTACCACGTGCTGGCCAACCTGCAGCAGATGCAGTACAACGGCCGCCCCGTGTTCATTCTCATCGTGCTGGATATCACCGAGCAGGCCATCTTTAACGCTCAGCTTCAGGAGACCAACCGACAACTCAAAATCGCCAACGAGTACCTGGACAACTTTGTGTTTATGGCGGCGCACGACCTACGTGCGCCGGTGGCTAATTTGTTGTCGCTGGTGCAACTCTTGGAAGAGACTGAGCCCGAAGACACCCGCATTGTCAGTAAGATCGGCATTTCGGTAGAGCGCTTGGAAAGTACGCTGAGCGGATTGATTAAGATTCTAAATATTCAGCAGTACGGACAGGATGAGGCCTCGAAACTGTCGGTAGAAGAGGTGTATTATACCATCATCAACCGCCTGGATTCTCAAATTCAGGAAGCATCGGCCCAACTCGTCACCGATTTCTCTGCTGCTACTTTTTGTTATATCATTCCTTATTTGGAAAGTATTTTGTACAATCTACTGAGCAACGCGCTCAAGTATCGCTCTGAAGACTGCCCCCTGCGCGTGGAAGTGCGCACCCGTGCCGAGGAAGACTACCTGCTGCTCACGGTGGCCGACAACGGAAGGGGCATCGACCTGGAGCGCTACCACGAAAAACTTTTCAAGCCCTTTGAGCGACTCACCCGGCAGGCCAGCGGTCAAGGGATTGGCATGCATTTGGTTAAGACAATGGTGGAGAAAAACGGTGGTCACATCGAAGTAGAAAGCACCCCCAACCAAGGGACAACGTTTCACATCTATCTACATACGTATGAACAAAAACGTCACTACGCTGCGAATTCTGTCCATTGACGACGATGACATCAACAATTTTGTAGCCGAAGAGTGGATCAAATCCAACACGGAGCAAACTGAATTTACGGCGTTCACCAGTGCCGAAGATGCCCTTCAGCACCTGCGCTCGTGTACCAAGGCCGTGTATCCGCACCTGCTGTTGTGCGATTTGAACATGCCCATGTACGACGGCTTCGAGTTTATTGAACTCTACGAAAACGAATTTTATCCCAATTATCCAGACACCAAGCTGGTGGTGCTTAGCTCATCGCTGCGCAAGCAGGATATTGACAAGGCCAAGAGTTATCTCTCCGTGAGCGACTTTGTGGCTAAGCATTCGGTGCAGCAAAATTTCGAGCACATTCTGGAGAAATACGAAGTTACGAAGCCTCGGGAATAACGCCAGGGGGAGTGCGAAGTCGCTTCTCAAGAAGCAGGGAGCTTTTGCACCTTGATATTCTTGAAGTACACCCGGTCGCCGTGGTCTTGCAACAAGATGTGCCCGCTATCGGCCATCCCGAAGTTGTCCCAATCCTTGTACTTGCTGCCCTGCACCAGTTGGTTGTATTCGTCGCTACCGCGCTCATACTCCAGCACCTTGGTGCCGTTCAGGTAGTGCGTCACTTGGTTGCCCTGCACCTCCACGCGGGCGGTGTTCCACTCCCCGATAGGCTTGGCCGGTTTATCCGTGGGCGCTCCCTTCAAATCGTAGAGCGAAGCCAGCGTGCGCGTGCCGCCGCCGTTGTTGCCCAGCTTGGCATCGGGGTGGCGCTCGTCGTCTAGCAACTGGTACTCCAGTCCGATGGCCGACTTGTTCGAGTTGTAGGCTTCGGTCACAAAGTACTTAATACCACTGTTAGCCCCTTCGGTGAGTTTGAAGTCCGTCTGGAAAACAAAGTTCGAGTACTCGTCCTGGGTCACAATATCCCCTCCGTTCTGCGATTCGGCTCCGTCCGAGGCTTCCACGACCAGCATGCCGTCTTCTATTTTCCATCCGCCCTCAGGAAAACTTTCTTTGTGCGCTCCGCGCCAGTGATCGGTCGAGGTGCCGTCGAAGAGCAGCTCCCAGCCGTCTTCTTTTTCCTGCTCAGTCAGGGTATTATCCGCCGGGGCGGTATCAGCGGTGGTGACCACCGGCGTGTCAGTAGAGGCGGTGGCTTCCTCGGTGGTGGCGGTATTCTGACAGGCATTGAGCAGGCAAATGCCTAGGGCGATTGCGAATAGACGTTTCATAGCGGGTAGGGTGTAAAAGTTGATACAAATGAAATCCCAAGGTAATGGCCTTTGCTCTTTTGCCCAAGCAAACGCCGATTAATTTACCTTTAGGTCGCAGCCTTGCTTGCCTTCTCTTACTTCGGTGGAGAGAATAGCCCCTCGTAGTGCTCAGACTGCTCAAAGATGCCCCCGCTGCGCTGATAAAAGTTGCGGCCCAGTTCGAACACTCCATCCTCAGCCGTGACCCAATCAGCCTGGGGAAACGGATGATAGCTCAGCATCTCCGACCAGTCGCGGTAGTTCTGGTGGCCGTTGTTCTCCATCAGCCCTACCTTCTCAAAGCCGGGCCAGGGGGCCAATCTTGCGGCCACGTTCTTGTTCCAGTCCACCAGGATGGGGTTCACCGTCAGGTCGGCACACAGGCAGGGCACTTGGTTTTCGTGCGCCACCTTGGCCATCTTTAGGGTCATGCTTAGGGTCTTGGCGATGGGTTTGAGCGCAATGCCCCCGTAGCCCATCTGGATGCGGGTGAGCACGTCCTGCTCGGTGTGCGCACTTTCGTCGGCCACCACCCGTACCCCCACGTCGCTCACGTTAGCCTCGTACTCTTCGGGGAAGGGTTCTTCCACCACCACAATCTGCTCGAACGCTCCGATGCTTTTTGCGTGGTCGAGCAGTTCGAGCAGGGTGTCTTTGTGCTCGTAGCGGCCGTTCATGTCAAAGTAGTAGGGAATCTTACCGTCGGCGGTGTAGGAAGTGGTGCCCTGCCCGATGGCCTGGTGGATGGCGGTGAGTTTGGCCTTGTCGGCTTCGATCATGTCGCGCTGCGCGCCGGGGTGCCCCAGTTTGATCTTCATAAAGAAGTAACCTTCCTGGGCCAGTTGCTCCATCTGCGCCACCGGCGTGGCAAACGAAAACGAGGGGATACTCACCACCTTGGGGTGCCGGTAACCCAACGCCGCCCGGTAGGGTTGCGGAATCATCGCGTCAAACTGATCAATGTCGTTCTCGGCCGCGTGCAGTAGCCAAGCCGCATTGTCGACCGCCACCAGGGCGTTGAGCACAAAGGTGGGGCGCAGTTGCGGGTTGTTAGTGATTTGCTTGCCGTACGATACCAACTCGTCGAGAATTTGCTCCTGCATCTCAATCGGCGACGCAAAGGTCTGCCCTTTGATCATCTGGGCGGCGCGTTCGGTAATGGCGTACATCAGGGCGTTGCCGCCACTTTCCGAATGGTTCATAAACACCCGTGCGTCGGACCACAGCACGTTTTGGGTGCCCAGGCCAATGCGGTGCCTTCCCGAAGTGCTCTGCAAGCGAACCACCGTCTGCCACACGTCGGTCATGTAGCCGCCCTTGAAACCGTAGGGAGTGGCCAGCGGCTCCCGCTCAAAAGTGGTGCTCACTTGCTTCACTCCTACGCTTTTCCGGGGGCTGTCTTCCGCAGCCGACCAGGCCGATAAGCCGAAGGGCAGTGCTAATCCAACGGAAGCTTGTTGCACAAAGGTGCGGCGATTCATTCGATGCATTCTTTTAGGGTTTGCTATCAAAAGTAAGAATTTATTCCATTATTTAGGTTCTGGGTTCAATGTTCCAGGTTTCAAAAGAAAAGTCTTAAGCCTGAAACTCAGTTTTTGAACCTAGAATCCTGAACCCGACCACCCAGAACCTAAATTATGATCAACGTCGCTTTGGCTTCCTTCGGCATGTCCGGACTCGTATTTCACGGTCCACTGCTGTTCGTGCATCCTAATTTTCGCCTGCACGCTGTGCTGGAAAGGAATCGTTCCGACTCACAAGAACGCTATCCCGAGGCGAAGCTGGTACGCACCTACGAAGACCTGCTCGCCGACGAATCGGTAGAAGTGATTGTAGTCAACACTCCCAATCCTTATCACTACGATATGGCCGCAGCTGCCCTGCAAGCGGGCAAACACGTGGTGGTGGAGAAGCCTTTCACCAACACCACGAAAGAAGGAGAGCAACTCATCGCGCTGGCCGAAGAAAAGGGCCGCGTGCTCACCGTGTTCCAAAACCGACGGTGGGACAGCGACTTCCTCACGGTGCAAAAGGTACTGGCGGCCGACGTGCTGGGCACCGTGGTGGAGTACGAAGCGCACTACGACCGTTTTCGCAACTTCATCCAACCCGACACCTGGAAAGAAGACGATGGCCCCGGCTCGGGCATTCTGTATAACCTCGGCTCGCACATGATCGACCAGGCGCTCGTGCTGTTCGGCATGCCGAAAACCTTGTTTGCCAAGCTGAGCATCCAGCGCAGGGGCGGCAGAGCTCCCGACGCTTACCACCTGATTTTGGGCTATGAATCTATGCAGGTGGTGCTCAAGTCGAGCTACCTGGTGCGCGACCAGGGCCCGCGCTACAAGGTGCTGGGCAGCGAGGGCACCTTCACCAAGTACGGACTCGATCCCCAGGAAGATCTACTCAAGCTGGGCGTGTCGCCCGACAACTCCCGCATCGGACAAGAACCCGAAACCGACTGGGGCACCTTAGACACCGAATTCAATGGATTGCAGTTCCAGGGAACGGTGGCTTCCGAAACGGGTGACTACACCCGGTTCTACGACAATTTGTACCAGGCCCTTCAGGGAAAAGAAGCCCTGGCCGTGCCCGCTGCGGAAGCCCTTAACGTGATTCGCCTCATCGAACTGGCCTACCAAAGCAACGAGAGCGGTCAGGAAGTATCCGTCAACTAATCAACGCCCCATGAACGCAATGACCTATTCAGGACGCACTGACCTCCGCAAAGCAGTTTTCACCGCGGCCTCGTTGCTGCTGTTGCCCACCCTGCTGCTGGCCCTCCCCATCTTGTCGCCCGGCCCCTTCCTGTATGGCTTGCTGGCGTTTTGGGTTTTCGCCTCCGTGGCCGCCCTACTGCCCTACATCCACACCGTATACCGCATCGAGGACGGTTGCTTGATCTACCGTTCCGGACTGCGCTGGGGCAGCATCCCCATTGATCGCATCTGGCGCATCACCCCTGAAACCACTTTCCTGAGAGCCAACGCTTCCGCATCCTACACCGGCCTGCGCATTCAGTTCTTCACCGGCGAAACCTTCATCGCCCCGCAACCCGAAGCCACCTTCATCGCCGAGTTGCTACGCATCAACCCCGATATCGTGGTGAAAGATACCAAACAGTGATGGTGGTTGTGCGCACTATCAACGCCCCTCCCTCACCGTCATTCCGGAATTTCACGCCGCGCTAGCGAAGAGGAATATCCGGAATGACGATAGGCACAAGTTTCAGGGGTTGTGCCCACCCCCATCCGTATTTCTATCCACTCCCAAGACAACAGAACAGAAAAAATTAGTTATTTTCCGTCAAGAACCACCATCCCCCCTACCCACCCATCCCTAACCCCCTCTCTATCTATGAAAAACCTATCCTCCACCAACCGCCGCACCTTCCTGAAACAATCGACCCTGGCCTCCGGGGTATTCATCGTGCCCCGCCACGTGCTGGGCGGAGTGGGCTACACCGCCCCGAGCGATCAACTCAACGTGGCCGCTGTGGGCGCGGGTGGAAAAGGCTGGGTCAACCTCACCAACTCCCACCAAAGTGAGGAAGCCCGCATCGCCTTCTTGTGCGACGTGGACGACCGGCAGGCCCAGAAGGCCCGCAGCGAGCACTCCAAAGCCACCTACTATACCGACTACCGCACCCTGCTGGACAAGGAAAATGACAACATCGACGCGGTGATCGTGAGCACTCCCGACCACATGCACGCCATTATTGCCCTGGCCGCCATGCAGTTGAACAAGCACGTGTACGTGGAGAAGCCCCTGACCCACAGCATCGCTGAGGCGCGCCAACTCACCGAAGCGGCCGAACGCTACCAGGTGGTGACGCAAATGGGCAACCAGGGCAGCAGCGGCGACGACACCCGTAAGATTGAAGCCTGGGTGCAGCAGGGGGTACTGGGCGACGTGCACACCGTCTACACCTGGACCAACCGGCCCGTGTGGCCGCAGGGGGTGCCGCTGCCGCAAGAAGCCCAACCCGTGCCCGAAGAAGTTAACTGGAACCTGTGGCTGGGCGTGGCCTCGCAACGGGCCTATCACGAGGCGTTTATGCCCTTCCGCTGGCGGGGGTGGTGGGACTACGGCACCGGAGCACTGGGCGACATGGGCTGCCACATCATGGACGTTCCCTACCGCGCCCTGCAACTGGGCTACCCCGAATCGGTCTACTGCAGCGTAGGCTCGGTCTACGCCAACTTCTTCGAGCAAGCCTATTATCCCGAGAGTTGCCCGCCCTCCTCGGTGGTGCACCTGAAGTTCCCGGCGCGGGGCGCCATGCCCGCCGTGGACTTTTCCTGGTCCGACGGCGGCATCCAGCCTCCCCGTCCCGAAGGGCTGGATCCGAACCGGGCGATGGGCGACAACGATGGGGGCATGCGTTTGGTGGGTACCAAGGGCGAACTGATCGCGGGCATGTGGGGAAGAGAACCCTTCCTGCTTTCGCCCCAGGGAAAAGAAATGGACGCCCCGGCCGTGGACATCACCCCGGTGAAGAACGGACCCGACGGCCACCAGGCGCAGTGGGTGCGGGCCTGCAAAGAAGGGTACGGCGCGGCCACCAGTTCTCCCTTCTCAGTGGCCGGTCCCCTCACCGAGACGGTGATTATGGGCAATCTGGCCGTGCGTAGCCACAGCTACCGCGAAGCCACCGCCGACGGCAAGGGACAGGTCTTTCCCGGGCGAAAAAAGCTGCTGTGGGACGGAAAGAACATGGAGATTACCAACTTTGAGCCCGCCAACGCCTTTGTCTCCCGAGACTACCGTACGGGATGGTAATCATTTCTATAGCCACGTGGATCACAACCCCCACCGTCATTCCGGAATTTCTCGCCGCGCTAGCGTAGGGATATATCCGGAATTCCCTCCGGGCGAAGGAAGAAACTACCCCCGTACCCCACACCGTTCGTCTTCGCAACCAGGAAATTCCGGCTCGTCGCTTCGCTTTGGCCGGAATGACGGTTTATAGTCTATACCAAACTGGTACGCAGAGATAGAAGCAAACAGCGTGCGGTTGAGGAAACAACTTTAACTATCCCTTATCATTTGTGCGCAATAGCAGTCGCAACGCCTTCGTTACCAAGTCAAACTCCGCGCACCATGAGGTCAATCATTGCAAGCTTTCTCCTTCTGTTATCGTTAGCCCGGTGCACCGATCCGGGCACCGAAGGGGTGGCTACCAACTTGCTCAATGGTAGTTGGAAGAATGCTGAGACTGGCTCCGTTGTGAACTTTGATGCAAACGAAATCTACAGTGTCCGGTTTGGAGCCGACACTACGTTTTTTTCTAAGTATAAACTGTCTTCACCGAGGGATCAAAACCGACTTTTCATTTATGACTCGGCCGTAACGCACGAGTACAGATTTCAGCTTCTAGGCCCCGACCAGTTAACGCTCTCTCAAATCTTCCCTGCTTCCTTCGCACCAGAAAAAGACAACATTGCTGTCTTTCATCGATTAAAATAGCGTTAATTGACTTCTCTATCGTGGAGAATAAAGAAACGCTATGAACCGGTACCTATCCCTCCCCTTTGCTCTTAATCCATTGGTTTTATTCTGTTTGCTGACAGTGGGCATCCTCCCCCCCGCCCATAGCCAATCCTCCCCCCCTCCCCCCATCAGCATCAGCACCGATTTTGAGGGAGGCAATCTGGGGGGCATCCGGCAACTTAGCGAAACGCACTGGGAGTGTGCCCTGGCCGGTGAGAGCGACGCGGACGACCGCAACCGGCAGGCCAGTTGGTACTACTTTCGCATCGACGGGGCTAAGGGCACGCCCCTCACCATCGAGCTCACCGATTTGGTGGGCGAGTACAACTATAAGTACGGCTCCCACCCCGTGACGTCCGAAACCCGGCCCGTGATCAGCTCCGACCAAACGCACTGGCAGCACCTCTCTGGCCAACAAGTGCAATGGAACCAAACCGACACCACCCTGCGCCTTACCTTCACCCCCGAGCGCGACACCGTGTGGGTGGCCCACCTACCCCCCTACACCACCGAATCTTTGCAGCAACTGCTCGACACCTACCAGGGATACCCCTCGGTGGTGCGGCGCACGATTGGGTACACTCCCCAGGGTCGACCGCTGCACCTCATGACCGTCACCAACCCCGCCGTTGCGCTCGACCAAAAAAAAGTGGTGTGGCTGATGGCCCGGCAGCATTCCTGGGAAGCGGGCACCTCCTACGTGATGGACGCCGCCCTCCGCTACCTGCTGGACTCCGCGCCGGGGCAGGCGCTGCTCGATAGTATTGTGTTTCAGATCATCCCGATGGGCGACCCCGACGGAGTGGCGCGGGGCGGTGTGCGCTTCAATGCCTTCGGACACGACCTGAACCGCAACTGGGACCATGTGATCGCCGAAGAGATGCCCGAGATCGCCGCCCAGAAGCGGGCCATCACTACCTGGCTTTCCGACGGGCACCCCATTGACTTATTCCTCACGCTGCACAACACCGAGTCGGCCGACTACCTGCAAGGACCCACCCAACCCGTGGGGCAGCGGCTGTGGCAACGGATGGTGGAGACTTCTTCTTTTGAGTCGGAGGAAGGGTTGCGGGTGATGGCGGAGTCTACGACGCCGGGGAAGCCCGGCCGCATGACGGTGAACCAAGCGCTCTGGGCCGAAGAACAGGTACCGGCCTACCTGATGGAACTGAAGGTGGAGCGCGTCGGCAAACTGAAGGGCCGCCGCAGCGTGGACGACTGGCGAGCCTTGGGGCCCAAACTGGTGCAGGCCATTGCCGCCGCTCTGTGAGTAGCCTTTATCACCTCTAACGCTACGGTACTCGAATCTTAACGATGAAGACCGGGGCCCCTCGGCCATTATCCGGACGATATCGCCCGGTAACCCTAAGCGTACTCTAGATAATTATCGGTGACGCTGCCGTGCTTAAGAGCTCGTAGATCCTTCACGTAGTTCTGGTACACCTTCCAGGGTGCCTTGGAGCCCTGCTTGGGCAGGATATGATGCGCCCGTAGAATGTAACCTGCCTCAAAGTCAAGCAGGGGTTCCGATTGCAAGTTTTGATGATCGAAGCGGGGCGTACACACGGTGTGGCCGTGGTGGCGCATGTGGTTGAGCACCTTGGTGACGAAGTAGCAGTTCAGGTCGCACTTGAGCGTCCATGGGGCATTGGTATAGCCAATGGCTACCGCAAAGTTGGGCACGTCGTCAAACATCACTCCCTTATAGGCGTGCATTTGCGCGGTGTTTACCACCTTGTCGTCTACGGTAAGCACCATGCCTCCCAGCAGTTGCACCTTTAGGCCGGTGGCCGTTATCATAATATCCGCTTCTAGTTCTTGTCCCGAATCGAGCGCTACGCCCGTTTCGGTAAACGACCGAATAGTATCCGTCACGATCCGGGCGTTGCCTTGTTTGAGAGCGTCAAACAGGTCGTTGTCGGGCACCACGCAGAGCCGCTGGTCCCAGGGGTCGTAGCGGGGCGTGAAGTGGCGGTCTTCGTACTGCGCCCCCATTTGTTTGCGGATGTGGCCCTTGAGAAGCCACTTAACCCAGCCGGGGCGACGGCGCGACAGTTCGTAGAAGGCGATGCCGATCAGAATATTTTTCCAGCGCACCAGCGCGTGCGCCCACCACTTGGGTAGCACCTTCCCCAGAAAGTTAGCCACCACGTCTTGGCGGGGCAGATTAGTAATGTAGGTAGGCGAACGCTGCAACATGGTCACCATACGGGCGCGCTTGGCCAACTCAGGCAGCAGGGTTACGGCCGTGGCCCCGCTACCGATAATAACCACCCGCTTGTCGGTATAGTCCAGCGCAGGGTCCCAGTGCTGCGGATGAACCAGCGTGCCCCGGAAGGCGTCTTGGTTAGGAAAGGTAGGACGGTAGCCCTGCTCGTAGTCGTAATAACCGCTGCACATAAACAAGAAGCGACTCGTCACTATTTGCTTCTCCTTGTCCGGCAATTCTACGGTCAGGGCCCAGCGTTCGTCGGCTGACGACCAGGCCGCGGCCACCACCCGCCGGTCAAACTGGATATTCTGGCGGATGCCGAACTGGTCGGCGGTTTCGTTGATGTACTCCAGAATGGACAGACCATCGGCAATGGACTGGGGGTTTTGCCAGGGCTTAAACGAAAAGCCAAAGGTATACATGTCGGAGTCGGACCGGATGCCGGGGTACTTGAACAAGTCCCAGGTGCCGCCTACCGCCGCCCGCGCTTCCAGGATGGTATAGCTGTGGTCGGGACACTGGGTCTGGAGATGATACGCCGCCCCGATACCCGATAATCCGGCTCCTACAATCACTACGTCGTACGTTTGCTCGTTGTCCATAACTTACTCAGTTTTTTCTCTTGGTGTCCAGGTATTTATTAATCAGGGTGCTGCCCAGCACCGGCATCCATCGCGTCAGGTAATCCACCAGGTAAGCCTCCGAACCAATCCGAATACGACGTTTATTCCGAATAATACCTTTCATGATTACCTCGGCTGCCCGTTGGGGAGAGCGCTTCAACAGCGCATCAGACAGGTCGCTCGAGGGGTCATAGCCCAGCGCGTGGCGCGCTATGTTGGTGCGAATGCCCCCCGGATATACGCAGTGTACCTGTAAGGATGATCCCCGGTAGGCCTGCATCAAACTCAACGTGAGGCCATTGACAGCGAACTTAGAAACAACGTAAGCCTCTGCTTGCCGAACCCCCGCTAGCCCCCACACGCTGGATACGTTTACCAGGGCCGCCTCGGGTTGTTGCTCCAGATACGGCAAAAACGCCCGGCTACCGTTCAGCACTCCCCCGAAGTTGGTATCCATCACGCGATCAAACCACTCCGGGTTAAGATTTGTCAGCGCGGTGTCGGCCAGCCCCCGGCCCGCATTGTTGATCACTACGTTAACCCGGCCGAATTGGTTGGCTACCTGCTTCGCAAAGTCCTGCATGGCGACGCGGTTGGCCACGTCGAAGGCGGCGGTACACACCCGCTCCGGGGTTGCCTCCAGTAGCGATACGGTTTCGTCCAGCGTAGCTTGGTGGTAGTCGTTCAGGGCTAACCAGGCGCCCCGTTGGTAGCATGCTTGCGCCAGCGCCCGCCCGATGCCCGACCCGGCCCCGGTAATCACCACCACCTTGTTAGCAAAGCTCTTCATCAATACCCACCGTTAATCTGGTAATCCCAGCATCCAACGTAGCATTTTTCTTTCAGGAGAGCAACCGGCGGTGACTTATTCTGCTAAAGCGTTTCATTCGTACCAAAACAGTATTTACGTACCTTCTTCGTTCACCAGCCCTGGTTTCTAAATTTTTACGGTTGATTCTTTGTGAAAGACCGTAGCAAGAATAATCCATCCGCGCACTAAAATTTATAATGCCCATGAGTGTTCCCTTCAACGTTGTTCCCAAGCACAATCCTCAGCAACCGAATGCGGCAAAGAAGTTCTACGCCGTGGCCCAAAGCACCGGGGAGGCCGACTTCCGACAGATGGCCAAGGAGATCGCCGAGATCACCACCGTGAGCCTGCCCGACGCGGTGGCGGTGCTCGAGTCGCTGGTGATGATTATTCCGCGCCATATTAAAAAGGGAGAGATCGTTCGGCTGGGCGAGTTGGGTTCGCTGCGGGTTACGCTCAACAGCGTAGGCAGCGACACGGCCGAAGCCGTGAGCGCCCGCAACATCAAGCGGGCAAGGTACCACTTCACGGCGGGCAACGAATTGCAGCAGGCGCTCAAGGTTCTTAAATACGCCCGGGTGAAACCCACCGAACCTACCCCCACTCCCGAGGTGAAGTAAGGCATCTTTCCACCCTAAGCAACGGCAGGGCACGCAACCCGGCAGGCACAACCGGTCGGGTTTTTTGCGCTTAGGGCCCAAAATGCTGCGGAGAAGTGACCAAAACGCCGCGGAGAAAATAAAAAATGCTGCTTAGCTTTTCAAAAAAGGTGCCCTGCGTTAAAAAAATCCTGCCTAGCACTTCTTCAACGGCTACTGACCGCCCCGTAAACTTCCTGAAACTATCCCTTCGAGGGCTGTGCTGCTGGTTGGCACCGGCCGGGCACCGTTTTCTTATATACCCACCGTTAGGCTCAGCGAACCATGAGGTTTCACGTTTTGCTTCCCGCCACCTCCGGTCCTAAAGGGGCCTATCGAAACCCTAAAACGTTGCCTGGTACCGGGGGTTCGTTAGGGCCGATGCGCTCGAGTTTTCCGGAGCGGCATCGATAAGCAACGCTGAAAGTCCGGCGGGTGCCTGAAACAATTGAATAGGGGGCAACACGTTGTCGGCGGACTTCTTGATTTCACCTAAGGATACGGTATCGCCCGAGTTCACTCCCCACAGTTGATAGGGCTGGCCCTCCGCCGGGGGGGGAAGCTGAGAAAGGTTGATGTACAATTGCTGGGTTTGGGCATTCCAGTAGGCCAATAGATTAGCCTCAGTATCACTCTTCAGAACAATCGTTTGAAAAGCCGGATCGGTGATGGCCAGCAGCGCCTGGGTGGTTTGCTGAGCTTGCTGTTCTAACCGATCGTACCGCTCTTGCAAGCGCTCGAGCCTACCTTGGGTGCTTTGCCAGTTGGACCAAAACACCGCCGCGACCACCATGACGAGTACTTTCAGGGTGAAGGTGGCCGCCACCCCGTACTGCCAGCGATGGAGCTTCTTGACAACAGGCTTTTCGGCATCGGCTGCCGCCGGGGGTGGCGGGGCCGTGGTGAGCATGCCCTGAATGCGGGGCAACAGGTGCGGGGGTGGTTCTATCGCCAGGTGCTCGGCTATCCCCTGCAGCGTATCTTCTATCAGAGCAATCTCCTGCCGCACTGCCGGGAAGCGGGCCGCCGCATCCGCCACTTCCTGCGCTTCGGCCTCGGATAAATCTCCCAGCACGTACTGCTCTAGGATGCCTGACGATATGTAGTCTTGCGTATTCAAGGGGATGTTTGTAGTATTTCTCTTAGCTTTAAGGACGCTGTGCGTAACCGGTTTCTAACAGTATTCACGGGAATAGAAAGCTGCTGAGCCGCCTCTGTCTCCGTGCGACCGGCAAGCATCACCCAGCTAACCACCTCCCGCTCTTCAAGCGACAGGTGGTCTAACAACTGTCGTATTGCCTCTGGCCGAGCTTCCGGAGCATGCCGATGAGCATGGGCTAGGGCATCCGTAGCGTGATCAGGGCGGAGTGTTCTGTGTTGTCGTGCCTGCTTTCGAGCAATACCCATGATCCAGGTAAACAAGCTCGTCTTTTGCGAATTATAAGTGGCAGCTTCCTGCCATACGGTGCGAAAGGTAGCCTGCAATACTGCTTCAGCTGTTTTCTCATCCTGCACCATTTGGCCCACCATACCGTACAGCGACGAGCCGTACGCATCATAGATGTCACTCAGGGCATCAGGGTCTCTTTCTTTCAGACGACTGCCTAAAGAAATATCATCGCTATGAGAAGAACCACGGTATTCCAACGGGCAAACAAGTTGAGGACTATCATTTTATTAATCAGACAGACACGCGCTTATCCTGTACTGTTCCATACTAGTTTAATTTGATAAGGTTTAAATTTTGACGTGTTCTGGTAAATATTCAGAATTTCTACAGCAATTGGTGCCCTTCCTCCCGGAACCCCTGCCCGAGTACCATTGGTGACAATTATTATTTAAGGTTATTCTGATTTTTTATTACAAGTAATACTGGCGCAGGACTTCCAGTCCTGTGCCTAACTATAAGTGGGTTTCTAACCCAACGGGGCGGACAGAGTCCGCATATGTAGCCCGCACAGATTCAGAGAATCTGCGCGAGGATGGTACACTGCTGACAATTATCATTAGTATCTCAGTTTTAGCAGGGAAGAGCGTCCGGTGAAAATGCCCTCGTGAAACACCGGGTTAATCTATACGTTAAAGGATAAACACCAAAGCTACTGATTACGATCAGCTACGCGCTCCTTAATACCCGCTCATGAAAACTGCTTTTCTCCTACCTTTTTTGCTACCGCTACTCTTCACCGTTGCTTGTCAATCGGACGATGACAGCACATCCGCGCGGGTGCCCGTGCCGGAGTGGTTGCGGGTTCAAATTGAGCAAGACAAAGCCACCATTGCTGCCGACTCCACCCGGCTGCCCAGCTTCGGCGCTTGGATTGAGGTGCGTTTCAAGAACGACATCTATTTTGAGTATGACAATCCCCTGAGTTCCTTGGCTCGCAATCCTGTCACTATGGAAGGTGAACCGGTGAACCTATCCGATCCTTTCTTTACGAATTACTGGAACGAGCGCTGCTGCGCACGCTACGTTTGGGAGGGGCCACGTTACGTACGGTTGAATTAAAGCGGATGATTTGTGATATATTGACATGAGGAATCCACTAACCAGACTATTAAAGGCAGGTTTGCCGGTGTTACTCCTACTGCTAGGCATTCTCCCCGCCCTAAGTCAAGCGAGGGACAGCCAACGGATTGAGATAGTGGACGAAGAGGCGCAACATTTCATATAGTTGAAGCCAAGTCAACCACCGGAAGTATTTTTACCAAGCGTTAGAAGTGTTTTGCTAACGCCTGGGAAAAAACCGGCTGTTTCTACCGATTTAGCACGAAATATAACGCTCCCTCCTCCTTAATCCTACTCAGCCGGTTCAGCCACCTCGGTCTGCTGTCCGTTCAGTCCCAGCTGACTTAAGTAATTTTGTCCGGACGACTGGTACAGTTCGTGGGCTTCATCTTCCTTGTACTTCGACACCTGCGTGAGCGCCTGCTGGATGGCGTCGCTAAACAGCACGATCAGCGAATCGGGCTTGGCGTTGGTGATGGCGTGGTCGATGGCTTCTTTTTCCTGGGCAATCACGGTCACCTTCTTGTCGGGGTCCACCTGGTGCACGCCCGCCATAAGCATCTCAATGATTTCTTCCTGGGTTTTGCCCCGCAGGTTGCGGTCGGCCCGGATGATGATCTCATCAAAGGTTTCGCAGGCGATGCGGCCCACCTCTTCGGTGTCTTCGCGGCGGCGGTCGCCAATGCCGGTGATGATGCCCACGTTGTGCGGACTGCCCATGTTCCGAATCATATCTTGCAAGGCCCGCAGTCCGGCCGGGTTGTGGGCGTAGTCCAGCAAAAACTTAAAGTTCTTGAAGGTGAACAGGTTCAATCTGCCGGGCGTCTGCGAGGGCGATGGCACGAACGACTCCAATGCCGAGCGAATATCCTCAATGGCAAACTGGTTGATCACCCCGGTGAGTACCACGGGCAGCACGTTCTGGATCATGAAGGTGGCCTTGCCGCCCATGGTCAGGGGCACGTTCACCGCCTTGGTGACGCGCAGTTTCCATTCGCCTTTGCAAATGGTGATGTAGCCGTTTTCCCATACCGCTGACAGCCCGCCCCGCTTGGCGTGCGCTTGGATGCGGGGGTTGTTCTCATCCATCGAGAACAGCGCCACCTTGCACTCCAGCCCGTCGCGCATGGCGTAGACCAGATCGTCGTCGGCGTTCAGGATGGCGTGGCCGTCTTTGTGCACCGATTCGGGGATCACGGCCTTCACCCGGGCCAGTTGCTCCACGGTGTGGATGCCCTTCAGGCCCAGGTGATCGCCGCTCACGTTGGTCACAATGCCAATATCGCAGTGGTCGAAGCCCAGTCCGGCACGCAGCAAGCCACCGCGCGCGGTTTCGAGCACCGCGTAGTTCACGATAGGGTCTTTAAGAA
The DNA here is from genome assembly GCA_965217275.1 of Cyclobacteriaceae bacterium. Taxonomy (GTDB): domain Bacteria; phylum Bacteroidota; class Bacteroidia; order Cytophagales; family Cyclobacteriaceae; genus Tunicatimonas. Next base: position 260,776 of record OZ244400.1, read on the forward strand.
CAAACTGGGCACTGCCGGGGCCGGTGCAGTCGCCCTTCATCAGCAGGTGGTTGTTCACGTAGATGCCGTCGGAGGTGGTGTAGCCCACTTTGTAACCCTGCATCTTCATCAGGTGGGCGGTGAGCCGGGTGGTGGTGGTTTTGCCGTTGGTGCCGGTGATGGATACAATAGGAATGCGCGAGGAAGCACCGGGGGGGAACAGCATGTCGAGCACGGGGGCGGCCACGTTGCGGGGCAGTCCGTCGGTGGGCGCGATGTGCATGCGGAAGCCGGGGGCCGCGTTCACTTCCAGCACCGCTCCCTTGGTTTCGGACAGCGGCAGGCTGATGTCGGTGGTCATCACGTCGATGCCGCAGATATCCAAGCCAATGATTTTAGAAACGCGCTGCGCCATAAACTCCACTTCGGGGTGCACCTTGTGGGTCACGTCGGTGGCGGTGCCGCCGGTGCTGAGGTTGGCGGTGTCTTTCAGGTTGAGCCGCTGCCCCTCGGGCAGCACGGTGTCCAGGGTGTAACCTTCGGCATCCAGGATGCTCTGCGTCATCTCGTCCACCACGATGGCGGTGAGCACCTTCTCGTGCCCGTAGCCCCGGCGCGGGTCTTCATTGATGGTATCAATCAACTGCTGGATGGTATGCTCTCCGTCGCCCACCACGTGGGCGGGATTGCGGCGCGCGGCCGCGACGAGTTTATGGTTGATCACCAGCAGGCGGTGGTCTTCGCCCTCGATGCGCCGCTCAATGATAACGCGCTTGGATATCTGCTGCGCCTCTTCGAAGGCGAGCTGAGCGGTCTTCCAGGTGGTGATGTCGGCGGTGATGCCGCGGCCGTGGTTGCCGTTCACCGGCTTGATGGCCAGCGGATAGCCCAGTCGGTCGACGGCCTCCTTGAGTTCTTCGGCGCTGCGGATAATTTCTCCCTGGGGCACCGGCACCTGGGCTTCGTCGAGCAGGAACTTGGTGTCGGTTTTGTCGCAGGCCAACTCCACGCCGATGCTGCTGGTGTTGCTGGTGACGGTGGCCTGGATACGCTTCTGGTTGGCTCCGTAGCCCAGTTGGCAGAGCGAGTACTCATTGAGGCGAATCCACGGAATGCCCCGGGCGACGGCCTCTTCGATGATGGAACCGGTGCTGGGGCCCAGTCGCTCTCGTTCGCGCAGTTCGCGCATTTGTTGCAGGTCGTTGTCCAGATCATAGGGGGCATCGGCGATCAGCGCCTCGGCGATGCGCACGGCGGCTTCGGCGGCATAAATGCCCACTTTCTCTTCCATGTAGGCAAACACTACTTGGTAGACGCCCTTCTCGCCGTAGCCGCGGGTGCGTCCGAAGCCCACGTCCATGCCCGCCAGCGTCTGGATTTCCAGGGCGATGTGCTCAATGACGTGACCCATCCAGGTGCCTTGTTCCACCCGGTGAAAGAAGCCGCCCGGCCCGCCTTCCGAACAGCGGTGTTCGTATAACGAAGGCAACAGGGCTTTCAGCCGGTCGTAAAATCCGGCAAGGGTGTTGGTAGGTTGTTCTTCCAGCGCTTCCAGGTCAAGCGTCATCACAATGAGTTGGTGACGGCGAATGGACCAGTAGTTAGGTCCGCGCAGTACATTTATTTTCTTGATTTTCATAGGGAAAATTGGTAGGTGTTGTCTAGCTTGCTCACCATTAAAAGAATGATACAAGTATAATTGTTTTATTGGGATTACAGCAAAACTTTCTACGGCAAAGAATGAATCACACCGACGTTAAGGGAACACTCATACCAATCGGGGGCAACGAAGACAAGGGCACTCGCCGCGATGAATCCAGTCAGCTCAACTTTGTGCAGAAGAGCATCCTGGCCCGCGTCATCCACGAGTGCCGCAATCCCGAACCGCTTATTGTGGTGATCCCCACCGCGTCGCGCATTCCGGGGGAAGTAGGCGAAAAGTATCAGGCCGCCTTCGGGCAGTTCTCTTCGGTGCGGGTGCACGTGCTCGACATCCGTAAGAAGGAGCAAACGAAAAACCCCGAAAACCTGCGGTGGATTGAGCGGGCCGACTGCGTGATGTTCTCGGGCGGCAACCAATCCAAGATCACCCGCGTGATGCGCGAAACCCCCATGCACCAGTTGCTCATGCAGCGCTATTACGAAGACAATTTTGTGCTGGCGGGCACCAGTGCCGGGGCCATGTCTATGTCGCGCGCCATGATCACCGGGGGGAAGTCAACCGAAGCACTGTTCAAAGGAGCGGTGAAAACCGGGCAGGGCATGGGCTACGTGCCGGGGCTCATCATCGACTCGCACTTTATCCAGCGAGGCCGCTTCGGGCGGGTGATGGAGGCCGTGGCGCGCTTCCCGCAACTGCTAGGCGTAGGCTTGGCCGAAGACACCGGCCTGGTGATCAAACAAGGCAATGAGTGCGAAGTGATTGGCTCGGGCATGGTGGTGGTGGTCGATCCTAGCGAGCTCACTCACAACAATGAAGAGATTCTGCACGTCGGCACACCCATGTCGTTGTCTAACCTGATTGTGCACGTGCTGTCGGTGGGCGACCGCTTCCGCATCGACACCCGCGAGTTGCAAATATTGCCGCTCAACTTAGATGCCCGTACGCTGCTGGAGCGACCACACGAGGTCAGTCGGCGTAAATCGCGACGGTCTCCCGGTGGGGAGTCTTAGCGGCCCGGTACATGCCTTCGGTATTGAAGGGCAGGCTCACCTCACCGCGGGCGTTCACCGCCACCAATCCGCCGTCGCCGCCCAAGGCCGGTAGTCGCTCGTGCACCACCTCGGCGCAGGCCTGTTCCAACGAATAGTTTTTGTACTCTACCAGGCAGGACACGTCGTAGGCCACCACCCCGCGCAGAAAGTACTCACCGCTGCCGGTGCACGACACGGCCACCGTGCGGTTGTCGGCGTAGGTGCCCGCGCCAATCACTGGGCTGTCGCCGACGCGTCCGAAGCGTTTGTTGGTCATACCGCCCGTAGAAGTGGCTGCTGCCAGGTTGCCGTGCTCGTCGCAGGCCACCGCTCCCACCGTGCCCAGTTTCTTAGGTTGCTCGGGTGCCACCGTCTTAGGCGATACCGTCGTAGGCGACCCCGTCGTAGGCGACCCCGTATGATCTAGCTGAAAGCGGTCGGTGTCTTTGATCTTTTGCCACTGCTCGTAGCGAAACTGGTCGTAGAAGTAGTCGTCGTCGGCGAATTCACATCCCTGGAGGCGGGCGAAGGCTTCGGCTCCGGTACCCGCCAGGAAGACGTGCTCCGACTGCTCCATCACCCGGCGGGCCAGTCGGATGGGGTTCTTCACGCCGGTGACCAGGGCCACGGCTCCGGCCCGGCGGTGCTGTCCTTCCATGATCGAGGCATCCATCTCGTGGGTGCCATCAGCGGTGAACACCGATCCCCGTCCGGCATTGAACAAGGGGCAGTCTTCTAGCAAAGCAACGGCTAATTCCACAGCATCCAGGGCGGTGCCGTGGTCGGCTAGGCACTGGTAGCCCGCCCGCAGGGCTTCCTGTAGGGCAGCCGTGTAGCGGGCTTCTTGTTCGGGGCGCATTTCGGCACGCAGGATGGTTCCGGCACCGCCGTGCAGGGCAAGAGCAATGGGCATGGTGAGTTTAGGCTAATAAAAGTAGGCGAGATCGATCGGGTTATTTTTTGTACACCGAATCAATCTGCTGGCGAAGCGTCCGGTAGGCCGTAGGCCCCTGTTCTGCCAAGTCGTCCCACCGGGCTTCGATGACGATCTTTCCGGTGTAACCCTCTTTTTTCAGCGCTGCGATGTAGGGGGTAAAGTCATCGCCCTGCACGCCCGGAGGAGTGCGGGCCTCTCGTTCGGCCACTTCGCAGTAGACGGCGTAGCCCTTGCTGCCCGCGATCGCCGACGCCGGTTCATTTTCCTTGAGCATGTGATAGACGTCCACGCAGAGCCGCAGGTTGGGATGGTCCACGGCTTTCACCACCGCCAGCGCCTCGCTCAGGGTGGTGATGAAGTTGCACTCGGTGCTGTTGAGGTTTTCCAGCGCCAGGATCATATCGTACTTGGCGGCTACTTCGGCCACCCGCTTGGCCATGTAGATAAACTGTGCCGTGGCGGTCAACCGGCTAAACCCCTCCGGCACCGAGCGCGACCCGCCGCTGCCCCAGGTGATCAGGGTGAGCCCGGCCTTTTGCGCCCGTTGCAGCACCGGCTCTACGTAGGCCAGTACGGCCTGCTCATCTACCTCGGGGCCGACTACTTTCAGGTCGCCCGGAATAAAGAGATTGCAACCGTACATCGGCACCGGCAATTTTTTGATGGCGGGCAGCAGGGCCTCAAACTGCTCATTGGTGACATTTTGAGGAGAAAGAATCCGGCGGGTTGATTCTAACAGGCACGTATATCCCATCGGCTCGATGACGGAAGCCTGATCCATTTCCTGCACCACTCCTATTTGCGGAGCGGCTGGCTTGTTTTGGGCGAAGGCGGAAAGGCTTACTAAAAATACGGCGAGAAGAAGGTAGTGCTTTGTCATAGGGCTAAAGGTAGTGATAAACGGCATTGAAGCCAAGTGTTCATGATTAGCATACTAGATTTGCTTCAAAAATTGCCTTAGCCTACCAAATAACGTTTGCTCTAGTCGTACTAACTAACTGCTCGTCGACAGCCAGCCCACGTCGTGGAGAGGGCGTCGACGATGATTGACGGTCTCTCCACCGCGTGGACAGCGTAGCGATCGAAAACGACACCCGGATCACGCTTTCGGTCGCCCGTCGACGACGAGCGAGGCACCGAAAATTTCAAGAATCAGCCTTCGTTGCTTGCGGACCGGACCGTTTTGTAGCATACGGAAGATAATAGCGTCCTGAGGCGCGGGCAAAATAAAAGAGCATCAGTCACAATGACTGATGCTCTTTGACTACTACCTATCATTGACTTCTAGGCCAGGAACAGCGACGCAATGGCGATCACTTCTTCCTTAGACAACGGTTCGTCATAGGCTTCGGTGATGGCGTCGGTGCCGTAGGGAGTGATGGTGCTCACGTCCACTCCGGCCTGCACCAGATTGTCTTCTCCGGCGTAGGTGGCCTGGGCGGCTTCGGGCACGCCGGCTCCGCGCTCGTCCTGGGTGATCCACCCCTTCAGTCCGCGCAAGCGGCGCACTTCCGAGGCGTGACGCGCTTCCACCGAGTGGATTTGCAGGGCCACGGTCAGGATCGCGTCGTTGCTAATCAGATTACCGGCCTGTCCTTTGTAGGCACGCACCCCGGTGTCTTCAAATGCTTGCGACAGAATCAGGTACACCTGGTAGTTGTCAAAAGGATTGAAGAGCCCCCCGGCGGTGAAATCAAACTCAGGTTTGTCGCCCGGCGTGCCGCCCAGGTCGCTGATGGCCCCCTTAAGCAGTTCTACGTGCGCGGTTTCGTGCTTGCTGATCTGGTGATAGATCTGTTCGGCATCGCTACCGGCCGGAATCACGCCAGAGTCCAGTCCTTTCACATAATATTCAGCCTCTAGGTACTCCAGCAGCAGGGCGAAGTTGAGCACGTCTACCACTTGATCGTGTCCGTCGGCGCGGGCGGCCGGGGCGGCGGCAGTGGCTAAGCCGAACGGCACCATGGCGGCGGCGGCTTTCTTACCAAGGCTTCCCATGGCCCGAAACGCTTCGCGGCGGGAGGTGCGGGCCAGGTTATCGCCCGAATAATTATCTAATTGGTCTATTGCATCAAAAATTTTCATATCAATATTTAGGGTTAGGCGGTGGGTAACTCACTAGCGTCAACGGGGGTGACGATGAAGGCGGAAGCAGCTTCCAGCACGGTGCTCGGCATAAACGCGCGGTCCAGTCCATTGGCATCGATCACGTCGTCTCCGGCAAACGAAGTGGGGTCTTCGTCCAGGATGCTGCGGATAGCGGCAGCGTGGCGGGCTTCCACTGACACAATCTTACCGGCGATGAGCAGCAAATCAGCGCTTTCGAGCAGTTGTCCGGCCCCGTTGTAGGCGGCTACGCCTAGGTCTTCAAAGGTTTTGGCGGCTTTGAGCACGCTGCTGCGGCTGCTGAAGTCGATCGAGCTGAAGTCGAACTGTAGGTCAGCGATGGCATCTTTGCCCAGGGCCGCTTTGAAGAAATCCTTGTGAATAGCTTCGTGCTTCTGCAGGTCCGACAAAATCTTGAACTCATCGTCATCGAAGCCGCAGTTGATGGCCGCGGCCACCGCCAGGGTGTAGAAGCGGGCTTCCAGTTGCTCCAGCGTGTAGGCGTAATTCAGGATGCCGGTGTCGCCTTTGCCGAGGCGAACGCCTTCGGCGGCCTTGCGGGGAGCCAAATCGTAGAACTCCTCGCAGCCGGACAGCACCAGACCGGCGGTGGCCAGGGTGGCACCTCCGTAGCGCAGAAACGAACGACGGGCGGGGTTACAGGCCTCTTGGTTTTTGGTTTTAAGCATGATCCATAGGTATTTAGGTTAGAAAAATTAAGTGACTATGTTGGTGACAACCGTAGGCAATCGGCAGCAACGCTTCGTTTGCCCAGCGCATAAAGAGACCGGGCAAGTGCTCGAAGGAGCGGATAAAAAACTGCTTACGGGGGGTAGAAGAAGGTCGGCTGCGTGGTTTGACGGCGGCCGCTCGGTGGGTACTGACCAAATATACGAAGAAAAATAAAGACTGGATTGGGGGGAGGCAAAAAAAACGGAGAGCGAAACGTAGCTTTACAGCTTCTCTACTTCCTCACGACTTAGCTGGGTGTAAGCGATTATCTTCTCAGTGGGTTCCCCCGCCTGCTTCATAACTTGAGCGATCACTAGCGCCTTCTGTATTTCTCCTTGTACTGCACCGCGTTTCTCACCGCGTTTCTCACCGCGTTTCTCACCGCGTTTCTCACCGCGTTTTTCGCCTTCTTTGTAGACCGGGTCTTTTTCAATGTCATACACAAAGTCCATAGCTGATTTTTTTTGGTAAACAGTATCTTGAAGATTGCGCAGCTGCGAGAAGATCTCCAACTGCCGAATATACTTACTCAAACGTAATTCTTCAACGACCGTTTCCTTTAAGCGTTGCAAAATCTTTTCTACCAGCAAATCTTTGTTCTGGTAATCGCATAGTATGGCCAGAATTATTTCTATCGGCTTGTCTGAGTTCAGGAACGGAATAGCCGACACTGAGCGAAGATCAATAAGCGGATAATTGTACTGGAGGTGGTCGTAGGACAGCGTATTAGCCATATTCATCGGAGCTTTTCCAACGTAGATGACGTACTGACGCACTTCTGGTGCACTTTCCCCGTACTGCTGCATCATAAACAACCAGTAACGTAGCATCCGGAACGACATTGAGTTGTCGTTGGTAGACTGAAACTCTAGATGCAGCAAGAACTGCCGACCAGAGGTTTCGGTCACTTGGACTAAGAAATCTGCTTCGCGCTCCTCGGTGACTTGGAGCTTACTGTCGAGCAGCACGGTAGACTGGGCATCAATATGCAGTGCGTGCGTGAGAATACCGGACAGCGATTCGGTCAGGCATTCCTTGATCAGTTTATCGTACCGCCGGGCGAGGGCGCTGGGTTTTGATTGGCTCATGGTAGCGCGATGATAATTCATGCACCGATAAAAACCAAGAGAAGCTACTCACTCCGCAACGAGTCCACCGGGTTGGCCAGGGCGGCCCGCAGTGAGCGATAGCCTACCGTGAGCAAGGTGATGACCAGCGTTGCCACAATGCCGCCCACGAACACGCCCCAGCCCAGGTCGATGCGGTACTCGAAGTTCTGCAACCAGCCGCGCATCACGTAGTAGGCCAGCGGCGCAGCCAGCACAAAGGCCAGCAGCACCAGCCTAACAAACTCCTTAGAAAACAGATGAACGATGTTGAACACCGTGGCCCCTAGCACTTTGCGCACGCCAATCTCTTTGGTCTTTTGCTCGGCCATAAAGGTGACCAAGCCGTACAGGCCTAGGCAGCCAATCAGAATGGCAATTCCCGAGAACACCTGGATCAGGGTAAAGGTGCGGGAGTAGCTTGCGTAGAACTGCGCCATCGCCTCATCGAGGAACTGATAATCAAAGGGAGCTTCGGGATAGATGTCTTTCCACACCCCTTCCACGTGCCGCAGCACATCCTGCGCCTGCCGCATGTTGATCTTCAGATTCATGGTTTGGTACCGATCTGCGCGGCTGCTGATCACCAGCGGACCAATCTTTTGCTGCAACGAAGCCACGTTGTAGTCGGCCACCACCCCGGTGATGGGCAGGTTATTCTGCCGTCCGTCGAACGAGATCGACGTGCCCACAATGTCTGCGGGCGGGACGTAGCCCAACCGGCGGGCGAACGTCTCGTTCACCACGTAGCGGTTGGTGGTATCTGAAGGAACCAGTCCCTCTCCGGCGATGAGCTGGATGCCGTAGGTGTCCAGGTAGTGCTCGTCGGCAAACTGCCGTTGGGCGTGGCGGTCCACGTCGCTGCTGTCGCCGGGTACGTAGAAGTTAGAAATCCAGAAGCTCCCCGACAGGGCCGGTGACATGGACAACGAAAAGTGCTCGACCCCATTGTGCGAAGCAATACGGTTGCGCATCTCTTCCAGATCCTGCGGGGTGTGCTCCTCGAACTGGACCACCACCACGGCTTCCTTGTCAAAGCCCAGCGGAGCCTCCTCGATGTAGCGCAGCTGGTAAGCAATCACCAGCGTGCCGATGATCAGTGCCTGGGTGACCGCGAACTGAAACACCACCAGCCCCTGCCGCAGCGAAAACCGCCGTCGGATGGGGGCGCTTAGTTGGTTCTTCATGGCCTGCACCGGAGGGAAACGGGTGAGGGCCCAGGCCGGATACCAACCCGCCAGCAAGGTGACCGCCACCGTGAGCGCCAAAAAGAAGGCTACCGTGCTCCCTGAGAAAGTTAGGTGAATGGCGTTTTGGTACTCGACAAAGGTATTTAGTTTCATCACGGCCAGTTCGGTGAGTCCCAGGCCCAGCACCACGGCGAACAGCGTAATCAGGGCAGCTTCGCCCAGGAACTGAGCGATGAGTTGCCCCCGCGAGCTGCCCAGCACCTTGCGCACGCCCACCTCCCGGGCGCGCTGGGTCGACAGGGCCGTGGCCAGGTTCACAAAGTTGATGCAGGCCGTCAGGATAATCAGCAGCGCCACCAAGGCCATGCCCCCGATCACCTCGCGCGACATGCTACGGTACATGAAATTAGGAAAGTCCGAGTTGAAGTGCATGTCGGCCAGGGGTTGCAAGGCCAGCGTCTTGTCCTCATTATAATTTTCTCCGGCGTACTTATCCAAAAAAACCGGTAGTTGGTCTTCAATCTGCGCGGCCGACACCGCCTCGTTGAGCATCACGAACACCTGGAAGTCGCTGCTATTAGACCACCAGGCTTCTTCATCCGCCACCGCTTGGTTCCGCCCTAGTGTGGAGTACGAGATCAGCATCTCGAAGGGAAAGTCGGTATTGACAGGCAGCGGCTCCAGCACGCCCGTGATCTTCAGGTCCAGCGAATCATCCAAATTAATGATGGTGCCCATCGCTTCGGAAGGATCGTCGAAGAGCCGTTCGGCCACCGTTTGGGTGATCACCACTTCGTTGGGCTGCCGCAGCACCTGCTCGGGGTTGCCCGTCAGCAACGGAAAGTCGAAGAAGTTAAAGTACGCATTCTCAGTGAAGGCAATGGTGACTCCCTCATTGGGAGTTTCTTCCATGATGATGGATCGCTCCCCCACCCGCACCCGGTTCCAGTAGTGGTAGAGTTCAATGGGAATCACCTGGGCTTCCTGGGCGAAATCCTGCGCGAATGCCACCGGAAACGGTTGGGGCGTGCCCACCTGCCGGTGTTCTTCGCCGTCCCGGTTAAAGGTGGTCACCACCCGAAACACCCGGTCGGCGTTGGCGTGGAAGGCGTCGAAGCTCAGTTCGTAGCGCAGCACCAGGAAGATCACCACGCACGAGGCAATGCCCAACGACAAGCCCAGCACGTTGATCACCGTGTGGCTCTTGTGCTTCCAGAGGGTGCGGAAAGTGGTTTTGAAGTAATTGGTAAGCATAGTTGTAAAGGTTTGACTATTTAATCCTGCCCATCCCCGCGCCACGGCGGACAAATCCTGCCCATCCTGATCCTCACTCATTCCGCAGCGAATCTACCGGATTAGCCAACGCGGCCCGGATAGATTGATAGCTGACGGTGAGCAGGGTGATCGCCAAAGAAGATACTCCGGCAATGATGAAGATGCTAACCCCAATGTCTACTCGATAGGCAAAGGTTTCCAACCAGCGGGTCATGATTAGGTACCCTACCGGCGTGGCTATCAGAAAGGCAACCAGAACAAGCTTGGTAAAGTCTCTCGACAACAGCATCACAACATTACTGACGGTAGCTCCCAGCATTTTGCGGATGCCAATTTCTTTCGTGCGCTGAACCGCCACGAAAGAAGCTAATCCGTATACTCCCAACCCCCCAATGACCAAAGCTACTAGTGAGAAGATCGTAAAGATTCTGAGGAAGCGTTCTTCGGTCTGGTAGAGGTTGTCCACGTCTTCGTCCAGAAAAGAATAAGACAGGGCCCGCTCAAAGGCCATGTCCTGCCACGTAGCTTCCAGGTGTTGTACTGCCCCCTTCACATCCTCCGACACCCGGATAGCCATCAACCCCACAGGCATGGTCTGTTCGGAATGCAGCGAGAAAATCATCGGCTGGATTTCAGTGTGCAGTGAGGCCAGATGAAAATCTTGAACGACTCCAATGATTCGAGCATCTTTCTTAGACCACACACTCCCGGTGAAGGCTGATCCAACAATAGGGGCGCCCACCGGTGATTCTAGCTCCAGGAATTTCTGAGCAGCTTCGTTGATAATGTAGGCTTCGGATACGTCGGTCGGACGGGCGGGCGAAAAGTCTCTTCCCCTCACAAAGGTGGCTTCCAGGGTCGCAAAGAAATCCTGCTCCACCACCACGGTAGGAATCAACACTTCCTCTTCTGAGCCCTGCAAATAGTAGGGACGCCACCCCCCGACTCGTTGCGTCAGCGGGGCGTTGGTGGCAGTGATACTGATGAAGCGATTGTCTTGTAGTAAGCGATTCTTGAGTGTTTCGTACTGTTGTCGGATGGATGCGTCGGACAGAGGAACGAGCAACACTTGTTCGGTGGTGATGCCTAGTTTCTTGCTGTGGAGAAAGTACAACTGCTTGAAGATAACCAGGGTACCGATGAGCAGTAAGATAGAAGCCAGGAACTGAAAAGCGACCAATCCTTTGCGTAGCAGAGGAACGCCGCTTGCCGGAGGCGGGCTGCCTTTCATTACGTCGGTGGATGAGAAAGACGCTACGAAGAAAGCCGGATAGCTACCGGCCAGCAGGCCAATGCCCAGGGCAATGAGAAGCAGGTAACCGATCAGCGAGAAGTTTGCTATAAAGTTCAGGGAGATGTCCTTGCCGGTAATCTCCCGAAAGAGCGGCATACTCAGTTCGGTCATGAACCCGGCAACCAGAAAGGCTATGCCGACCACCAGCACCGCTTCGCTTAAAAACTGGGTAACCAGTTGCCCTTTGAAAGCGCCCATCGCCTTACGAACCCCTATTTCCTTCGAGCGTTTCATGGCGTAGGCGGTAGCCAGATTGATGTAGTTGACACTGGCAATCAGCACGATCAGCAGCGCCACCACCGAAAAAAGATATAAGTACCGAATGTCTCCGTTCGGACTAATCTCCCCGGTTAGCTGCGACCGAAGGTGAATGTCAGTCAGGGCTTGTAGAAAGTAGTGCCGCTGTCGAGCCGCCTCTTCTCCGTCCTTGCCCAGTACTTGTTGGTTGATTTGTCCGGCGAGTATTTCCGGGTCGGCTCCTTGCGCTAATTGAACATAGGTATAGTGACTGGTACCAGTATTGTTATCTAAAATCCACTGCGGATACAGTGGTTCTATGGTTTTCATGGATACCAGAAAGTCTGCCTGTAAGTGAGAATTGCTCGGCATGTCTTTCATCACTCCGGTTACTGCGACCGCTAGGGTATCAAAGAAGGTAAGAGTTTTTCCGACGACGGTGGTAGACGAATTAAAGTACTTTTCGGCCATTGTCTGACTGATAACAGCGGCATTCGGCGCGTCCAGGGCGGTTTGGGCATCACCTTCAATCAAAGGAAAGGAAAAGATGTCCAGAAACGTGCTATCGACGTAGTACACGCTTTCTTCGGCATACTGCTGGTCTTCGTAGGTAATCAAGGCACCGCTGGAGTTGTCAATGCGCGTCACTTTTTCAATGGCCGAGAAGCTTTCTTCTAGGGCGGGGGCTAACAAATAGGTCGTGATGGCACTCCGGTTGGTCGCCTCTCCTCCCTGATCGTATTCGCCCGCCACCCGGTAGATTCGCTCTGCCTGAGCATGAAAACGATCAAACGACCACTCGTCCTGGACGTACAACACGATGAGCATACAGACCGTCATGCCCATCGAGAGGCCCAGGATATTGATCGTGGCTCCTTGCTTCTGTCGCCACATCGAGCGAAGGGCTACTTTGAAATAGTTTCTCAGCATAGTGTGTCGTGTTTGAAGATTAAAATCCTGCTCATCCTACTATATCCTGCCTATCCTGATCTTATTCGTCTCGTAAAGCATCCACCGGATTAGCGAGGGCGGCGCGTATCGACTGAATGCTAACCGTTAACCCCGCAATGAGCAGGGCTCCAACCCCGGCCAGCACGAAAATTCCCGCACTGATCTCGGTCCGGTAAGCAAAATCAGCGAGCCACCGGGCTGCCACCCAGTACGACAGGGGTGCCGCGATGACCAGCGCCACCAATACCAACCGCAAGAAGTCACGCGAGAGCAGGTGTGTAATTTGCCCCACCGAGGCTCCGAGCACTTTCCGAATGCCAACCTCTTTGGTGCGCTGCGCCGTGACGAAAGCCACCAAGCCGAACAAACCCAAGCAGGCTACCAGGATGGCCAGTGCGGTGAACACGCCCAACACCCCAGCCAACCGTTGCTCAGCCCGGAAGAGACGGTCGAAGTCTTCGTCTAAGAACGAGTACACCAATGGGTTGTCCGGCTCGAACTGCGCCCAGGCATCCGTGATCTGCGCTACTCCGGGCACTGCACTCCCGGGAGCCAGACGCACCGCCACGTAGTCGCTCAGGAAGCTAGGCGAGAAGTAGTGAAACGCCATTGGCTTCACCCGTTGGTCGAAGGACTCTACGTTAAAGTTCTTGACGACCCCCACCACCCGCAGACGCTGCTCGTCCTCTGCCCCCTGATTCTTAATGATCGTCTGTCCGACCGGATTTTTCAACGCCAGCGCCCGCACCGCCGCTTCGTTGAGGAGCAATCCGTTCGTGCGGTCGGAGGCCACGTCTTCCCGAAAGTTGCGCCCCGCGACAATCTCTAGTCCCAGCGTTGTTACGTAGTCCGGATCAATTAACAACCACGGCATGCCCTGCCCGCCCGTAGCTCCTTCGGCGCGAAAATCCCGCATCGTCCGCATCGGTTGCGCCGGAACGCCGGTCGAAAAGCTCACCTTCTCCACCGCCGATTGCCGCTTGAGCACCGTTTTGAACTCCTGCCAGCGGTCCTGAATCTCTTTGTCGTTTTGGATCACCAGCACGTGCTCCCGTTGGTAGCCGATGTCTTTCTGCTGAATAAACCGAAGCTGTTGCACCACCAGGGCCGTGGTGATGATGAGGCTGATCGAGACCACGAACTGAAAGACAATCAGGGCATTGCGCAGATAGCCCGCCCCCCGCGCCGAACCGGACGCCCCCCGCAGCACCGCGACCGGACGAAACGAAGAAAGGTAAAAGGCCGGATAACTTCCTGCGAGCAACCCCACCAGCACTGCTCCTCCCGCCACCGTAAGCAACCAGCTCGGGTGCGCGAACCAATCGAAGGTCAGCTCTTTGCCAACCAGCGCATTGAAGGGCTGCCGCAGGGCCTCCACCAGCCCCAGAGCCAGCAACAGGGCTACCCCGCTGATCGCTACCGATTCGGACAAAAACTGGGCAATCAACTGCGGCCGGGGTGAACCTAGCACTTTGCGGACTCCAACTTCCTTGGCCCGGCGGGTGGCTTGGGCGGTGGATAGGTTCATGAAGTTGATGCAGGCCAGCAAAATAATCAGCAGGGCTACGGTGGCGAGAATGTACACCGTGGTACGGTTGCCGTTGGCTTGGTGCTCCCGCTGCAAGTCAGAGTGCAAATGAATATCAGTGACCGCTTGCAGATGGTAGGTAATCGACTGATCGCCGACGGGACCCTGTTCGCTAGCTTCCAGAAAAGGAACCGCGTAGGTTTCGGCGAGTTGGTCGAACTTATCCGCCAGAGCTTGTCGCTGAGCGGACGTATGCTGGGCGTCGGGCCGCACCTTCACGTAGGTGTGCATGATATTCCAGCTCCAATTATCATCGTCCGTAATCTCCTGGTAACCCTGGCGGTCCACCAGCATATCGAAGGGAAAGTGGGTAGGGCCGGACGGGTCTACCACCGCGGTCACCCGCCGGGCCGCACGACTGCCGCCGAAAAGGATTTCCTTGCCTACTACTGCGCCGCGTTTCACAGCTTCCGGCCCAAAGTAGCGTTCGGCGGTTGCTCGGGTCAGCACAATGGATCCGGCTTCCCGCAGGGCGGTTTCAGCATCTCCGGCAATCACATTGAAGTCCAGCACCCGCAAAAATTCCGGGTCCACTATGTAGATGCTGGTTTCCCGGAACACCGTTTGCTGACTGCTGTCTTCCTCTATCGGCAGGCGCATCGTCGAGTGGTTCCAGCTAAAGGCGCGGGCAACGGCTTCTATCTCCGGGACGTCGCTCTTGACGACTTCGTACAGCGGCGGAGGGGTGGTGGCCAATTGGTAGTTTTGACCGCCGTCGGTAGTCACGCGGTATACCCGTTCGGCATCGCGGTGAAATTCGTCGTAGCGAAGCTCATCCGCCACGTACCAGCCAATGAGTAGGCTACTGGTTAGTCCGACCGTGAGACCAAGAATATTGATTGCGGTGTAGAACTTCCGGCGGCGGAAGTTGCGCAGGGTGATCTTAACGTAGTTTCTTAACATAGCACTTGGTGTTTATGGTTAGCATCTTGGTTATTCTGTTTCAAGAGTAGGACGAATTCTGTCCATCCGATAATCCAGTGAATCCTGATTCCGACAATTATTCATCTCGCAACACCTCCACCGGGTTGGCCTGCGCGGCGCGCCACGACTGGTAGCCGGTGGTGGCGAACGCAATCAGCAGCGTGACCAGCAAGCCGATGAGAAATATCCACGGACCTACGGTAATCTTATAGGTGTTGCCCTGCAAAAACGACTGCAATAGCAAATAGGCCAGCGGGGCCGACACCACAAAGGCAACTCCCATCAGACGGGCAATTCCGCCGTTAAACAACACCATGATGCTCGCCACCGACGCTCCCACCACCTTGCGGATGCCGATCTCCTTTTCCTTCTGCGCCAGCGTGAACGACACCAGGCCGAACAAGCCCAGGCAGCAGATAAAGATCGCCACCCCGGCAAACACCCCGAACACCCCCATTAGCAGGCGGTCTTCGCCCAGGCGTTGCTTCACCGCATCGTCCATAAAGGTATAGCTGAACTCCCGCTCGGGGTAGCGTCGCTTCCAGAGGGTTTCCAGTGCGGCGGTCACCGCCGGAAGGTTCGTTCCGTTGGTGCGCACGTTTACCGCCGCGAAGCGGTCCGCTTGGTAGGCAAAGGCTTCCGGGTCGCCGCGCCGCTCAAACTCCTGGTTGCTGTAGTCGGGCACCACGCCCCGGATGGGTTGCGGCTGGCCTACCTTAGCCACCGTGAGGAAGGAACCTACGGCTTCCTCGGCCCGTGCAAACCCCAGCTCCTGCGCCAGCGCTTCGTTGATCAGCAGCCCGTCGGAGCCGCCCTCGGTAAAGTTGCTTCCGGCCAGCAACTCGATGCCAAAGGTGGGCAAGAACTCGGCGTCTACGTACTTCAACTGCATCGGACGTTGCTCAACCGGTTCGGCGGTGTCCAGGGCAAAGGTGGTAGCTATCTCGCCGCTAATGGGGGTGCCGGAAGCGAAGCTAACCCGCTGAATGCCCGGGTTTCTGAGCAGTTCGTTCCGAAGATACGCTTCATCCTCTCCGTGGTAGGGCAGCGTAATGATCCCATCTTTATCAAAACCCAGGTGACGCGCGCTGAGGTAGCGGAATTGGAAGGCCAGTCCGATGGTGCCCATGATAAAAAACTGGGCGACCACCAACTGCGTCACCACCAGGGTTTTGCGCAAGCGGGCTCTGCCGCCGCGTCCCTGCCGCCCGTGGCGGATGGCTTGCAGGGGATCAAAGCCCGACAGCACCAGGGCCGGGTACGTCCCGGCCAGCACAATGACGGCCACCGCAATGCCAACCACAAAGTAGACCAGCGTGTGGTCCACGGCGAACTGCAAGTAGATGAAGGGCACCAGCTTCTGAAAGTACTTGACAGCCAGTTCGCCCAAGCCCAAGCCGATGAGCACCGCCATCAGGGTGACGACCACCGTTTCGCCCATAAACTGCCCGAACAGTTGTCGGCGCGGGCTGCCCAGTACCTTGCGGATGCCCACTTCTTTGGATCGGCTGAAGGCCTGGGCGGTCGCCAGGTTTACAAAGTTGATGCAGGCCACCAGAATCATAATCAGCCCGACGCCCCCGATAGGCCACAGCAAAAAGGGCGGAATGGTGTACAGACTGGCGGCCTTCCCGTGCTGATAGGCAAAGTGGAGGTCTTTAAGCGGCATCAGGTGAAAGGACAGCCGCTGCTGCAACTCCTCGTCCGGCACGTAGCGGCGTACCAATTCGTCCAGACTCGCCTGGGTTTCCTCCGGACCTTCTCCCTCGCGCAGCGTGACGAAGGTGCAGCGCTTGCCCAGCGTTTCCCAGTCTTCTGCGGACTCAGCGGGGGGCAAAGCCGCCTTGTTGATGAGCGTGGTAAAGAACAGGTTGGAGTTAAGCGGGGGATACTCGATCACTCCCGTGACGGTGAGCAGCGCCTGTCCGCTCAGTTCCACCGCCTCTCCCAGAATGTCTTCGTAAGGAGTGTCCGGATATAGCTTGTCGGCCATTCCCTCGTGAAAAACGATCCCGTCCGGCACGCTCAGGGCCGTGGCCGGGTCGCCCGCCAACCAGGTGTAGTCGAAGGTTCGGGTAAAGGCGGAGTCTACAAAGAGGATGTATCCCTCCTCAAACAGCTTGGCTTGGTCAGTCCCCAAGTGCACCCGCAGTTGCCCGGACAGCGCGCCCAGGGTTTGCGTAACGCGCAGCGCACCGGGGAAGGCCGTCCGCAGGGCTTCCGCCAGGGGACGCGGCGTGAAGGGCAAGCGCAGGGCCTCGTCGGTGTTCTGCACGTGGGTGTTGACGCGGTAGATGCGGTCGGCCTGCGCGTGGTGGTGATCGAAGGTGCTTTCGTAGCGCAGAAACAGAAAGATGATGCCACTGAACGCAATGCCAAGGCTCAGCCCTAGCACGTTGATCACCGTATGGCTGCGGTGCCGATACAGGTGACGAAAAATGGTTTTGATGTAGTTTCTGAGCATGGGTGCGATGAAAAGTAAGGCTTCGTTCGCTATGGTACAATCTGACGACCAAAAATGGTGGGTACGCTAAGGGGTTGATAGACAGCACGTTGTTCATTGCCACTTTTTGACCGCTGTATCGTTTTCGATACACCGGGTGTTCGTTATTGGACAGTTGCTTCAATCTCTCCTGTCATTGGTAGAGACC
Source organism: Cyclobacteriaceae bacterium (assembly GCA_965217275.1). Classification (GTDB taxonomy): domain Bacteria; phylum Bacteroidota; class Bacteroidia; order Cytophagales; family Cyclobacteriaceae; genus Tunicatimonas. The sequence goes on from OZ244400.1 coordinate 278,440, forward strand.
TGTTGCAACGTGCAGCGGTAGAACGATAGAGACAGAAGCGCTCGGCCGCAGTTGTATCAGTTTGGATGCTTTCTTCTCTGATGTAGCAAGGTCCTTCCAGGATGACATTTGTTTTCTTCCTTATCATCCAAAAGGACCCGCGCGGCGACCACTTGTTGCAGCGTGAAAAGATAGCACAGCAAGAGACAAAAGTGCTCGGCCGTGGTTGCAGCAGCGCTAGTTGGTGCTACGAATCTAAACTGCTATATTTCACCATTAACTACCCTACTCCATGTCCAGGCACTTAATCATTTTATGTTCCTTGTTGGTTATTCAGTATTCACCACCTGCCACCGGTCAGCCCTCCTTTCGCTTCACCCTGCAGACCACTCCCACTACCGCCAGCCTGCGCGGCCTGAGCGTGGTGAGCGACAGTATCGCCTGGGTCAGCGGCAGCGCGGGCACTGTGTTGCGCACCACCAACGGCGGCACCACCTGGACCCAGCGGCCGGTTCCAAACGCTGATTCGCTCGACTTCCGCAGTCTGCACGCCTTCAGTACCGACGAAGCCTTTGTGCTCAGCGCCGGAGCACCGGCCTTATTGTACCACACCACCGACGGCGGCGCCACCTGGCAGCTGCGCTACGAGAACCGCACGCCCGGCATCTTCTTCGACGCCCTTGCCTTTTGGAACCCCACCCACGGCATTGCCATGAGCGACCCCGTTGAGGGGCAGTTTGTGCTCATTGCCACCCATGATGGTGGGCAAACCTGGCAGCAGCTGCCCAATAACAATATGCCTCCTCCAGCCGCCGGGGAAGCCGGGTTTGCGGCCAGTAACGGCGGCCTGGCCTCCCGGGACGAACAGCACGTCTGGCTGGCCACGGGCGGAGCAAGAGCCCGGGTGTTTCGCTCCGAAGACCGGGGAGCGCGCTGGCAGGCGGCCGACACCCCGATGCAGCAGGGCAACGCCTCGCAGGGCATTTTTGCTATGGTGATGACCGATTCGCGGCGCGGCGTAGCGGTGGGTGGCGACTACCTGCAACCCGCCGACACCACCCGCACTGCGTGCTACACCACCGACGGCGGTCAGACCTGGCAGTTGCCCAAAACCTTTCCGGGCGGGTATCGCTCGGCCGTGGTCTATCATCCCGCCACCGAAGTGCTCCTCACCGTGGGTCCCTCGGGTGCTGATTATTCTTCGGATTACGGACGTACGTGGGAACCTCTGGATACGGTCGGCTATCATACCGTCCGGTTTGCTCCTGATCAGCGCGTGGGGTGGGCCGCGGGTAGCGACGGGCGGATTGCTAAGGTAGCTTGGTGATTCAAGTGATAAAATGCCTTTCAGTCCATAAAAACACCACCTTGACACGAATGTCGTAAGAATGACGCACTGCCGACGCAAGCAATCAAGCGCCCGTTGCCTAGCTTTGAGAAAAAACAAAACGCAATGGAATCTAAAACCATATTAGCCGAAAGAATCCGGCAACAGAGAGTACAAAAAGGGTACTCTCAAGAACATTTAGCCGACAGTGCTGGCATCAGCCTACGTACGCTACAACGCATTGAAGGAGGGCAGACCGAACCCCGCGGACATACGCTCATTGCTTTGGCACAGGTTCTGGATGTGGCCATTGAAGATCTGATGGATTTTACGAAAGAGGAAAACAGTGGTACTTTGCACGAAATCAATTTGTCGGCGCTTGCCTACTGGGTATTTCCGCTAGGTAACATTCTACTCCCCTTGATCATCTGGATCATCAACAAGGACAAAGTGAAAGGCGCTAACCGGTTCGGAAGAAGACAAGTACTCATTCAAGTGGGTTGGACTACATTGATTTTCTTGTCGGTCGTTATGTTTCTATTTGGTCCTCCTATCTATTCTATAGATTGACCGGCGTAAATCTAAGTTTTGTAGCCCCTCCTCTGCCCATCATTGTCACCGCCTTGGTGTACCTACTTAACACAGTTTATATTCTGTTCGTATCTATGATGATTAGCAAGAACAAGCCGCTATCCTTATTGGGATTGAATCAATAGTCAGCCTTCCTCATAGCTTTTCACTTGGTATTGTGGTTGTGAATCCAGAAGAATAACCCTAATGCCTAAACATCGGATCACTTATCCAGGAGGTACTATCGCTAACGGGTAGTTTCTCCGCCGTTCCGGCAGTCCGACAGCCAGATAGTTGCTCTATTCTTCCTGAGAAAACCAAATGCGTAGTGTCGGTATGCGCTCCTTCCATTGTTAGCCGCCCTACGTAGAAGCCGGTGATCTGCCATACTACTGACCGCTGCAACTGCTCAGTAGATACTTTCTCGGTTTTCCATTCCGAATCGCCCACCCCCCAACCGGTGGTGTAGGCAGTCAGCGAAACACTGTCCGATTGAGAAGAAAGGCTGATCTCTAAATTTGTCTCTTTTAAGCTTGGTTGCGATAACCTAACCCGGTATGACCCATCAAGGATGCAATCATCCTCATTATACTCCGTTGAACGTCCTTCTTCAATGGCTAATAAACTATCCATAACGTAGTTAAAGCGTCCGAAGCCTTCGCCATCGGTTAGTTCACGGGCGGTTTGGGCAATGCGTTCGGTGGCACTCATCTGGGCAGTATCCGCCGGATTCAGCTCATTGGTTTTTCGCTCAAAGGCATAGGCCAAACTATCGTGATAGCGGTTGAATTCGGCTAATGAGGTGAAAGTAATGGTATCGTAGTCAACCTGCCGGGTCTCTTCATTAAATTCACCGTACGGGACGTCCACCGCCTGTCCGCTTTCCAGACGTTGTCGCATTTCAAATAAATTGGCCTTCGTAGTATTGCCGCTATCCAACAGCTGCAGAAAATGAAGATAAGCATCATCCGACATATAGGGCATTTTCTTTTGAAGATGCAGATCACCAAATAGCTTCTTTTCCAAAACTTCAACTTGCTGTCGAACCGATTTGTCGGGTTGCGCTATGGCAGACGTAACTGAAAGGATGCAAAGGACAAGCAGTGCGGCGCTTCGACCGATACGTTGCGAAGAATTCATAATTGTTATGCTAAAGACCGCTTCAAATATATTGCTTCTTATCGCTTAAGCAAACCGGAACTGTCGGTGTCGGACCTTGAGACAATAGACCGAACTGTTTGGGTATGTTGTTTCTTTCTTGTACCCTGTTCGATATTTTGTAATATTACGTGTTCCGCTTTGCGACTGCCTATGGCTTCTGACACCAATATCCTGATCATCGATGATGACGCCGACGTACTGCACTCGGCCCGGTTGCTGCTGCGCCAGCACTTCGCCCGGGTGGATACCGAGCAAGACCCTACCGTGATTAACCAGGTGGTGTCGCAGCAGCCCTATGATGTGGTGCTGCTGGATATGAATTTCCGGCGGGGCGAGCACGACGGGCGCGAAGGCTTGTACTGGCTGGAGCGTATCCTCACCATCAACCCGCGCATCCGGGTGATACTCATCACGGCCTACGGCGACGTGGAGCTGGCCGTGGAGGCCATGCGGCAGGGCGCGGCCCACTTCCTGCTCAAACCCTGGAAGAACCAACAACTGCTGGAGGTGATCAACACCGCCCTGGCCCGTCAGCCCAACCCTGCCGCCTCTCCGGCAATAGCACCCACCGCCAGTCCGATGATCGGCAAGTCGCCCGCCATGCAGTCGGTCTACGACCTCATCGCTAAGGTAGCACCCACCGAGGCCAACGTGCTTATTCTGGGCGAGAACGGCACGGGCAAAGAGCTTATCGCTCAGGCGCTGCACCACCAGTCGGCGAGGCGCAACGGACCGTTCGTTCGGGTCGACCTGGGCGCGGTGGCCCCGTCGCTTATTGAAAGCGAACTGTTCGGGCACGTGCGGGGGGCGTTCACCGACGCGCACCACGACCGAAGCGGACCCTTCGAGCAGGCGCGGGGCGGCACCCTGTTTCTGGATGAGATTGGCAACCTGCCCCTGGCCCAGCAGGCCAAGTTACTCACCGTACTGCAAAACCGGCGCGTGCGGCGGGTAGGAGGCAACGAAGACATTTCGCTCGACGTGCGCCTGCTGTGCGCTACCAACCAACCACTGTATGAGAAAGACGGCAGCGAAGGCTTCCGCGAAGATCTGCTCTACCGCATCAACACGGTGGAGATTCGGCTGCCCCCCTTGCGCGAACGCGTCGGAGACATTCCGCTACTGGCTGACCACTTCCTACAACACTACGCCCGGAAGTACCGCAAACCCATTCCTGCGCTCAACCCGGAGGCCCGGCAACAACTCGAGCGCCACCCCTGGCCCGGTAACGTGCGGGAACTGCAGCACGCCATTGAGCGGACCGTGATCCTCAACGAAGCCCCCACCCTATCAGCCGATGCCTTTGCACTTGATACTTCGCCATCCGCCTCACCGTCTGCCCACCCGGCGCAGACGCTGGACGAGAACGAGCGTAACTTTATCCGGCAGGCGTTGCAGCGGCATCAGGGCAACATCACCCAAACCGCCCAGGCCCTGGGCATCACCCGCACCGCCCTCTACCGCCGCCTCGACAAATACGGCCTCTAACATACCCTCTCACTACTTCCTCACCAATACCAACCAACGCGCATTTAAACACCTACCAATCAATAGCTGTTTACCATTCGGGAAACAAAACCCGTCAACCCCAAACCTAGAACCTTCAACTCTGAACCCAGAACCCACCAACCTAGAACCTATCATGAAAACTGTATTTCTACTAGTATCCACTATCCTACTATCCAACCTGCTTTCCGCACAAATTCCTAACGTTACCTCTCGATTAGAAATCTATGACCTTAATACGGGCGAGCGCCGCGTGGTCTACGAAGAAGATACGCACTTTGAAGCCCCCAACTGGAGTCCCGACGGCACCTTCTTCCTGGTGAACGGCGCAGGCAGTCTGTACCGCATTCCAACGGACGGCAGCGATAAGCAGCGCATCGACACCGGTTTTGCCGACAAATGCAATAACGACCACGGCTTTATGCCCGACGGCAAAACGATCATTATGAGCCACTACGACCAGCCCGGCGTGGCCTACGCGGACCTCGACTTCATGACCTCGCGCATCTACACCCTGCCGGTCGGCGGCGGCACCCCGCAACCCGTCACCCCCAATACCCCCTCGTTCTGGCACGGCGTGTCGCCCGACGCGCAAACCCTGTTCTACGCCGCCCTGCGCAACGACAAAATCGATGTCTTCTCCATCCCGGTATCCGGCGGACAGGAAAAGCAGCTTACCGATACCCCCGGCCTCGACGACGGCCCTGAGATGTCTTCGGACGGGAAGTACGTATATTTCAACTCCATGCGATCAGGAAAGATGGAACTGTGGCGCATGCGGGCCGACGGCAGCGAGCCTACCCAACTCACCGACGACGCCTACTCCAACTGGTTCCCCCACCCCGCACCCGACGGCAAGTCGCTGGTATTCCTGTCGTACCTGCAAGACCAGGGCGACGCCCACCCGGCTATGAAGGACGTGGCCCTGCGGCGGTATGACTTGTCTACTGGTAAAATCAGGGAGCTCACTCGCCTCACCGGGGGGCAGGGCACCATCAACGTGCCCTCCTGGTCGCCCGACGGCCAACGGTTTGCCTTTGTGTCGTACGAATACATTGATAAGTAAAGTAAGGTCTCACTCTTGGTACAAGTCTTCCCTCTCGTCGTGCCAAAACGACAGCCCATCCGTTTGTGCGGCGAAGTCTCGGCTATCCTCTGTTTCCACAACTTCCTCCACGAAAGTGATAATCACCTTGAATTTCTTCTTGGTAGGGATCTGATCGGTAGCAATAATCTTCTCACCGTCAAAAATACCTCTTACTGCTTGCATGAGTTCATCTTTTACGAAAGGTAACAAGTTTCGGTCATAAGAGTGTTACGCTTATCCAACTAAAACACCCGCCGTTCAAAAACGCGCACTAGTGCAACCAATACCCCTCCGTACACCAGCGTGCCGATTCCGTAGAAGAACCAGAAATCAGCGCCAGTGTGCAGCGCTTCGACGCTGCGGAACGTCCAGTAGGTAGGGATCACCGCCAGCGCGTGCAGCAACTTATGGGGCAAAAAGTAGATTAGTGCGGGCAGGTTAAGCGCAAAGTTATACAGTTTGAACTGGGCCAACCCCCCCACCTTGTTCTGCGCGAAAGTAGCCACCAGCAGGGCCAGCAGGGGAGCCAGCAGGGCGTACTGCACCGCCAGCAGCAGGGTTTGCCCCCAACCCATCGCTACCCAGGGGACAAGGCGGTACAGCACCCCGTTGACCAGACAGGCCACGGCAAACCCCAGCAGCATCCGCACCCCCACCAGCATCCCGGCCGAGACGGGCAGCACCCGCAGGGCCGAGAAAACTTGCTCATCTTTCTCTTCCAGAAACACAAAGCCGTTGATAAAACCAAACATCGTGGAGGTCTGCATAGCGGCCAGCATCAGGATCACGTAGTCGTAGTCGCGCGCGGCGGGATAGGCAGCAAAAAGCAGCGGCACCAACCACACCACCACCGCCAGCACCAATAGGGGCATAAACAAAAAGACGCGCAGCATGGGATCGCGAAACACCATGCGGAAGTCGTTGACGCTCAGGATAAGGATTTGGCTCATGACATTGGGGGTAGTTTGTGTTAAACCGCACGCGTTACAAACGCACGCTATGACTGCTGTGATAAGCGTTTCCTTCCCCAGGAGTACGTCAGGGCCAGGGCCAGCAGCAAATAGCCGTAGCCGTATACGTACTGCCAAGTGGCGATGGGTTCAAACGATGCCTTTAGCAATAGCACCCCCGGCATAGAAGGAAGCAGGTAGAGTAATGGGTGATCCCACACACCAAACAGCAACAGCAGCGGCAACGACACCGGAATGATGAGGCCTAGTGAGCGTACCAAAAACGCATTGAACCCCGGCGTATGCCTACCCACCAAGCACCCCAACCAGGCAAACAACAGCGCACTACCTAGCGTGCCCACTCCGAAGTGCAGGTAGTTCAGTCTCCATCCGTAGCCTACCCACGTCATCCCCAGGGCCGTGCCGGTGGCGATCAGCGCCAGGGCGAGTCCCTTCGACCACAAGTAAGCTCCGCTGTCCAGGGGCGTAACCGACAGGGCATCCAACGTGCGCTGATCCTTCTCGAACAGCAGCAGAGTCCCGGCGAAGAAGTAGCTCATGATGATGGGATCGTTGAAGATCATCACAATGAGTAGTTCCTCCAGGTTGCCCAAGCTTTTGAGCAAGTAGAAAATCCCCAGGTACGCGGCCGCCACCAGCAACGACACCGCGATCATCTGGTTGCGCTGCAGGTGGATCAGGTCCCAGCGGAGCAGGTGAGCAAACTGTTTCATGATTGGGCGGTTTGAGCGACCCGGTGCAGGCTTTGTCCGGTCACCTGGATGAACACGTCCTCCAGGGTGGCCTCTTCGGAGTGGATGGTTTCCACCTCGCTTTCCCGTATCAAAGACAGAAAGGCGGCGTTTTGTCCCAGGGCATCCAGCGGAAACTCTTGCGCACCCGCCTGGCCCACCATTTGCACCCGCACGCTGCGTTGTCCGTGCCGCAGCTTAAGCGCAGCGGGCGTATCCAGCGCCTTAATCTCGCCGTTGATAATCAGCGCCACACGGTCGCAGAGGGCGTCGGCGTCGAACATGCTGTGGGTGGTGATAAAGATCGTCTTCCCTTCGTCGCGCAGCTTCAGGATGATGTCTTTCACCACCCGGGCATTCACCGGGTCCAGCCCCGCGGCGGGCTCGTCCAGAAACAGAATATCCGGATCGTGCATGAACGACCGAATGAAGTTGAGTCGCATCTTCATGCCCTTCGAGAAATCACTCACCCGCTTGTCCGCATCGTTCTCCAGTCCGACCAGCGCCAGCAGCTCGGGCAGGGGGGCGCAGCGTCGTTGGTAGAAAGAAGCGAAGAAGCGCAGGTTCTCCCGGGCGGTTAGCTTCAGGTAGTGGTTCGGAAGCTCAAAACCGACACCCACCGTACGGTAAAAATCCCGGCCCCACTGCGGCAGCGCATGATCCTTCACCCGCACTTCGCCGGTGTAGCCCGTGAGCAGTTTGTAGAGAATTTTCTGCGTAGTGCTCTTGCCGCTGCCGCTCGGACCCAGAAAGCCAAAGATTTCACCGGGAGCAATGGCGAAAGAGATACCCTTCAGGGTTTCCTGGTCGGCACCCGGATACTGATAACGAAGTTGGTCAACGTGGATCATGCTGCATACCAATGTGACTGGTTGGTTACAATAGTACAAAACCTTTTTGACGAATATGACTGGTAACCACGTCGTCATTGTCGGCTCCTAAAAAGCAAAGTTCGGCTCTTGCCGACGGTATAAAAATCGCTTTTGTACACCCTTCTGGGCAAAACCAGTGACAAAACGTCATGAAACGGCACTGAGTCGAGCGTTCCCGGTCTCGAGAAGTTACTTTTTGTTACCGAGCAACGGTTGCCCGGTGCCGTTCGAGTAAGTTTTAGAACCGGGAACGAACTGCCCAGTGTCGTCGAGGTACTGTTTCGTGACCGGGCAGTGGTTGCCCAGTGTTGAAACATGACAATCTGTCGCAGAAAAATGCTCAAATTGCTGCTTTTTGCTTTTTCCTAGCAAACCGTACGGGCGTAAGGTGAAGATAATTCTTAACCGGGAAGATTGATTTTGTGGTGCTTACTTGCTCGCCAGAAGTTCGGTAGTCGAACTCAGATAAAAGAAGTATCCACCCCAAAAACTTAGAAAAAGATGTCTAAATCCATTCCCAAGAAAATCGCCGCGGCCCAATCGGCCCTTTACAATGCCAACGAGCACCCTGAAATCAAGGCCCGACTCAAGAAGTACGGCATGACACCCGAAGAGATGAAAAAGGGCACCGCTCTGCTCAACAACGTAGTGTTGCAGCACCACGGAAAAGGCGACTGCTACGGAGAAAAAAAGACACTGGCCGCCCAATTGGCGCAGCAAACCAAAGAAACGCGGCAGCAATTCAGACGACACATCAACGTGGTGAAGCTAGCCCTGGCTGACCAACCGGTGGCGATTGAGAACCTAAACGTTATCCCATTGGCTATCCAGCAGGACGCCTGGCAAGCGCAGGCCACGTACTTTTATGCCAAGGTGGTTGATTATCTGGATATCCTCAAGGACTATAAGCTGAGTGCGGAAGAGCTGGCCCAGAACCAGGCCAACCTGGATGCCCTGGTGACGCTGCGCAATCGCCGCAAGCAGCTGAAGGGAGATGCCGAAGAGGCTACCCGTAGCCGCAACCTCAGCCTGCGCGCCCTGCGTCTGTGGATGAAAGAATTCTACGGCATCGCCCGCGTCGCCCTGGCCGACAAGCCGCAGTTGCTAGAAGTGCTGGGCATCAAGGTGAAGTCGGAGCGGATCAGTTAGGCAAAGGATGCTTTTACTCTCTTTTCTAGTAGCTTCTCTAGTAACCATTGCGTCGGCTAATGCACAACATAATCTAAACAATCCAGACGTATTGGTTGATGCAGGTATTGAAGGCGTGGACTTTCTTCATGCAACTATGAGGCCTGAGCTTGATACTACATTTGTTCAAATGGGTGCTGTGGTTGGTGAAATTAGTGAGTTGCCAAAAGTTTTATCGTATTCCTTTGACTTAGCAATTAAAGAGTCACAGGATTTTTATAAGGATGGAGACTTCACTAGAGCGGCTAGGGTGTTAAACGAGGCGGTTGAGTTAGAGCCTACCAATTCCTTCGTACTAGAACCACACGCTAGAGCATTATATCAAGCGAAAAACGCAAAAGGGCAGAGTTTTCGGGTATACAAAAGACTGGTATCTTTATTAGACAGCTTGAACAAAAGTAACCCTGAATTTGTGGCAATAGATATGTGGTTTAGAGAGGCTTACTGGAAGTTAGGAACATTGTATATGGATCAGGGAGAATGGAACAAGGCACAGTTTGAAATTAACCGGTTTTTAATGAGTATTCAAGAACTTAAAGGTAGCGTAATCTACAATCAAGGATTAAAGTACTTGACGGAATGTTATTTTGAGATGAGTAACGTTGAACTGTATACTCATTTTGCTAATCGTACGCTATTGTATGATCCAGAGAATAAGTATGCAAAGAAAATATTCAATTTAGATTGAAGTACTATCCTCTCCAACCACACTGGTTTTAGGGTAGCAAAGCGTCCTAAGACCCAACCAGCGTCGCTGCCTACCCACACTGGTCTTAGGGTAGCGAAGCGTCCCGGGCGTCGGTCGCTAAGACCCATTCAGCGTCGCTGTATGCGTCGTAGGAGATCCTACGACTAGTGTGCGGGGATCAGGATTGAGACACGAGGCAAGCTAACTAATTCGGAGCACGAAAAATAATCGCACTTAATCGTTTCCAACCCTACCGATTCCAAAATAAAGCCCTAACTTTGAATCCCATAAGCAGCATTCTTATGGGTTCCGTAAAGTACATTTTTGTAACCGGTGGGGTGACGTCCTCCCTCGGCAAAGGCATTATCTCCGCATCGCTCGGCAAACTCCTGCAGGCGCGCGGACTGCGCGTCACCATCCAGAAGTTCGACCCCTACATCAACATCGACCCCGGCACCATGAACCCCTATGAGCACGGGGAGTGCTACGTGACCGACGACGGGGCCGAAACCGATCTGGACCTGGGCCACTACGAGCGTTTTCTGAACGTGCGCACCGCGCAGGACAACAACGTGACCACCGGCCGCATTTACCACAACGTGATCACCAAGGAGCGCCGCGGCGACTTCCTGGGCAAAACCGTGCAGGTGATTCCCCATATCACCGACGAGATTCAGGCTAACTTCTTCCGGCTGGGCAACACCGGCGACTACGACGTGGTGATCACCGAAATCGGCGGCTGTGTGGGCGATATTGAGTCGCTGCCCTTCGTAGAGGCCGTGCGGCAGGCCCGCTGGGAACTGGGGCCGGGCAACTACGTGGTGATTCACCTCACGCTGGTGCCGTACCTGCAAAAAGCCCAGGAGCTCAAGACCAAACCCACCCAGCACTCGGTGGCCCGCCTGTCAGAAGCCGGGGTGCAGCCCGACATCCTGGTGTGCCGCACCGAAAAACAGCTTCCCGACGACATCCGCCGCAAGATTGCCCTGTTCTGCAACGTGAGCATGGACTCGGTCATTGAGGCCATCGATGCCGAGTCGATCTACGACGTGCCCCTCTACATGCGCAAAGAAAAGCTCGACGAGCGGGTGCTGGCCAAACTGGGCCTACCCACCGACATCGAACCCGATCTGGCGCAGTGGAAGGATTTCTTGGGCCGACTCAAGAACCCGGTGAGTGAAGTGAAGATTGGCGTGGTGGGCAAGTACGTGGAACTACCCGATGCCTACAAGTCGATTGCCGAAGCCTTTGTGCACGCCGGGGCGGTGAACGAGTGCAAGGTGCAAGTACGCTGGATTGCATCGGAAAGCCTGAACGCTGAGAATGCCGAAGAAATGCTGCGCGACCTCGACGGCGTGCTGGTGGCTCCCGGTTTTGGCGAGCGGGGCATCCCCGGCAAACTGGCTACCGTGCGCTACGCCCGCGAAAACGGGATGCCTTTCCTGGGCATCTGCCTGGGGATGCAGTGCGCCGTGGTGGAGTTTGCCCAGAACGTGCTGCACCTTGGTGGGGCCAACTCCAGCGAGTTCGACGAGCAGGCCACCGACCCGGTGATTGCCCTGATGGAAGAGCAAAAGGACGTGGTGACCAAGGGCGGCACCATGCGCCTGGGAGCCTACGCTTGCGAACTGAAGGAAGACTCACTGGCCCACCAAGCCTACGGCACCCAGCGCATCGACGAGCGGCACCGCCACCGCTACGAGTTCAACAACCGATACCTCAAGCAGTTTGAGCAGGCTGGTCTGGTGGCCACAGGAACCAACCCGGACAGCCACTTGGTAGAAATTATGGAGTTGCAGGGCCACCCCTGGTTTGTGGGCACGCAGTTTCACCCGGAACTTAAGAGCACGGTGCAGGAGCCGCATCCGCTGTTCATCGACTTTGTGGCGGCCGCAATCCGATACGAAGGGCACAAGAACGAAGTCGGGGTGGAAGTGGCCGCAGCCGAGAAATAGCTCGTTTAGAAGGACTGTCGCTACTTAACACGACCACCGATAGCGCGCCTAAGCACCGCCGATTGCTCCTATTAATACAGAGCAGCGTATTAGCTCCGTTCTGAACCTTGGGGGCGAGATAAAACTGGTTGAGAGCGTAGCAATCGCAGAATTTTTGCCTAATTTTGCGGCATGGATAAGAATCAAGCCATTGGGCTACTGCTTTCGGCGCTACTGCTGATTGTTTATTTCCAGTATTTTGCCCCTTCGCCCGTTCCCGGAGTGGAGGAAGGCGCCCCAGAGGCGAGTGAAGCCCCCGCCCGCCAGGCTGACCTCACCCCCGACCCGGCCGTTGCCCCGGCGCAACTCCCTGATTCAGCGCAACAGGCACTGAACCAGCAGCAGTACGGAGCTTTTGGCGCAGCCATGACCGGCGAAGCTGAAGAGATTACCCTAGAGAACGACAACGTAGTGATCACGCTGAGCAGTCGCGGCGGTAATCTCACTCGGGTGATGCTCAAGAAGTATAATGCCTATCAGAACGGTCCGGTGGTGCTGCTCAATGATGAAAGCAGCGTCATTGACCGGCTCGTGGCGACCCGGCAGGGCGTTGTCAACCTGAGCGATCTATACTTCTCGGCTAATCCTACTACGAATAAAGATAGCAGTCGCGTGGAGCTTACCGCTACGCTGGCCGACGGCAACCGCATTCGGCAAACCTATACCCTAGGCAGCAATAGTTACCAGCTCGGTTACGAACTAACCATCTCGAATAGTAGCCGGCTACTTACTGAGCAAATCCTCGATTTTGAATGGAAGGACGACTTGCAGGTAGTAGAAAAAGATCCGGAAGAGAGCCGACGGCGCAGTCAGATCAACTACTACACCGCCAACGGCGACCTGGAAAGCTTGTCGTCGCTCACCGGCGAAGGCGACGAAGAAGAAACCGTGACGGAGCCGCTGAAGTGGATCTCCATGAAGCAGCGCTTCTTTAGTTCGGCCATCATTGCCCGGCGGTCGTTCGGCGGGGCGCAGCTTAGCTCCCTGAACCCCGTAGAGGGCTCGGGCATCGTGAAGCGCATGGCCATGAACGTGGCCATGCCCCTGAACAACGGCACGCTGGCCTACGACTACTACTTTGGCCCCAACGACCAGCGGGTGATGGAAGACGTGGCCCCCGCTTTTGAAGAGAACATTGACTTCGGCTGGTTTATCTTCGGCATCATCAGCAAGTACGTGATCTCGCCGATCTTTCACTTTCTGGAAGGCTTCATTGGTAGCTACGGACTCATCATCGTGATCCTGGTGCTGCTGGTGAAGACGGTGCTGTTTCCGCTGTCGTATAAGTCGTACGTATCGATGGCCAAGATGAAGGTGCTCAAGCCCGAGCTTGACGAGATCAAGGAGCGCAACGGCGACGACATGCAGGCCGCTCAGAAAGAACAGATGCAGTTGTACGGCAAGGTGGGCGTGAACCCGATTAGCGGCTGCGTGCCCATGCTGCTGCAGATGCCGGTGCTGCTAGCGATGTTCAACTTCTTCCCCAACTCGATCGAGCTGCGGCAGGAGCCCTTTCTTTGGACTGACGACCTGTCGACCTACGATTCTATCCTGAGCTTGCCCTTCGAGATTCCCTTCTACGGCGACCACGTGAGTCTGTTCGTGATTTTGATGACGCTCTCCACCATTCTGTATACCTGGTCGAACAACCAAGCCACCTCGGTGCAGGGTCCCATGAAGTCGGTGCAGTACTTTATGCCGGTGATCCTGATGTTCGTACTAAATTCGTTTCCGGCCGCGTTGAGTTTTTATTACTTCTGTTCTAACCTAATCACCTTCGGGCAGCAGGCCATCATCCGCCGGTTCGTGGACGATGAGAAGATCCACAAGAAATTGCAGGAGAACAAGTTGCGCAACAAGGACAAGAAGAAATCGAAGTTTCAGGCCCGCATTGAGGAAGCCATGAAGGCCAGTCAGGAAAAGCAGCAGCAACGCAAGGGCGGCAGCAACGGAAGTGCCGGGAAAATAAAACGGAGAAAGGAAGAAAATAAAAAACGGTAGCCACGCGATTCATCGCGTCGCAATCACGCGATTCATCGCGTTGCCCCACCCATGACCGAAGTCAAAGACGTTAAAATCCGCAAGAAGAAGAGGCTGGGAAGCTATCCCTACGTGAGTGTGGTGTTTAGTATCACCATGGCGCTATTTGTGATTGGGCTGTTCGGACTGCTGCTGTTGCACGCCAATGCCCTGTCGCGGGTGATTCGCGAAAACGTAGAGGTGCAAATATTTCTTAATCAGACCATCTCGGAGAACGACCGTCTGAAAATTCAGAAGACCCTGGCCACCAAAGAATACATTGCTGAGATAAACGGCGAACAGCAGATCAGCTATATCTCTAAAGAGGAGGCGGCCGAGGACTTTATTGAGGAAACCGGCGAAGATTTTCGGCAGTTTTTGGGAGAAAATCCGCTGCACGACGCCTTTGTGATTCGCATCAAACCCGACTACTACACCGCCGAGGCGTTACAGAAGGTTAAACTGGACGTGGAACGACTCAGTGGAGTGTTTGAGGTGGCTTACGTAGAGAACCTGGTGAAGTCGATCAACGAAAACCTGACCAAGATCAGTCTGGTGCTGGTGGGCTTTGCGTTGCTGCTGGTGCTGATCGTCACGGTGCTTATCAACAATACCATTCGGCTAGCGCTCTTCTCGCAGCGTTTCTTAATTCGCAGTATGCAGTTGGTAGGAGCCACCGCCCGCTTTATCCAGCGTCCGTTTCTGGCCCGTTCGTTCGCCCACGGATTGCTGGGCGGGGCGCTTGCCTCGGTCTTGCTGGTACTCATTCTGCAGTACGCCAACCAACAAATAGAAGACATCGAGCAACTACAGGACCCGTTCAAAATTGCAATTTTACTCACCGGGCTGCTTATCCTGGGGGGAACTCTAGGGTTTGCAAGCACCTACCGTGCCGTGAAACGCTACATGCGCATGTCGTTGGATGAACTGTATTGATGCTGGATGCTCTGGATAGTAGATAACTTTCTGAACTTCAAAAAAATTGCTCGTACCATTGGCTAAACCCTTTAACCCAGAACCTACCAACCCCGAACCAAGAATCCAAAACCCTTCAACCCCCGAACCCCTATGGAACCCCTACCCTTTGGTAAGAAAAACTACATCTTCATGCTCGTCGGCATCGGGCTGTTGATCCTTGGCTTCACCGTGATGTCGCTCGACGGCGAACCTTATGGTTTTGGTGCCCTCGGACTCACCGTTGGGCCCATCATCGTGATGCTTGGCTTCATTGTTGAGTTTTTTGCCATTCTGAGCAAGCCCAAGCACGAAGCTTAGTCTATCCTTACCTGCTAACGCTAAGTTTGTGGATAGGTACGCTTTGTGCTGCAGTGAACCTATGCGTGCACCGTAGCGCGTCTACCATCTTACCGTAGAACCACATGACGCTTATTGAAGCCATTATCCTGGGGATTATCCAGGGACTCACCGAATTCTTGCCCGTCAGCAGCAGCGGCCACATCGAGCTGGGTACCGTGCTGCTGGGCGTAGAAAGCGAGGATAACTTGCTGTTTTCAGTGATTGTGCACTGTGCCACCGCCCTGAGTACCATCGTGGTCTTCCGAAAAGATATTGCCGACATCTTTGTGGGCTTGTTTAGCTTGGAATGGAACGAAGGAAAGGACTACGCCGCTAAAATTCTGCTATCGATGGTGCCGGTGCTGGTGATTGGATTGCTGTTTAAAGACCAGGTAGAAGCCTTTTTTGGGGGGCAGGTGCTTTTCGTGGGGATGATGCTGCTACTCACCGGCACGCTGCTGGCCCTCACCTACTACGCCAAAGACCAGATTGGAGTGGTTACGTACCCCAAGGCGTTGCTGATTGGGGTGGCGCAGGCCGTTGCCATTCTGCCCGGCATATCTCGTTCGGGAGCCACCATTGCCACCGCCCTGTTGGCCGGAGTGGATAAGGGACGGGCCGCCAAGTTTTCGTTTCTGATGGTGCTGGGACCGATCATCGGGGCCTCGCTGCTCGAACTTAAAGATTATTTGGAGGCTCCGGCCGTTGCCAACGCCATTAGCACCATCGCCCTGCTGGCCGGGTTTCTGGCCGCTTTCGTATCTGGCCTGCTGGCTTGCCAGTGGATGATCGCCATTGTGAAGCGCGGTAAGCTGATCTACTTTGCCATCTACTGCTTCGTGGTGGGCACCGTAGCCATTCTGGTGGCCTACTTCTAAAAACTATTTGGTGTCCGAACGGGTCTTATCACTATGAAATCGGAACTATCTTCTTTCCCCCCCTGGGATTTTGCCGAAGGCGAGCGGCTGTTGATCGACAAACCCCTGACCTGGACCTCGTTTGATGTGGTGAAGAAGATTAAGTATCAATGTCGCATTAAAAAGATTGGTCACGCGGGCACGCTCGACCCGCTGGCTACCGGACTGCTCATCTTGTGCACCGGGAAGATGACCAAGCAGATCGACCGCTACCAGGGGCAGGAGAAAGAGTACGTGGGCACACTGGTGCTCGGGAAAACCACTTCCTCGGTTGATTTGGAAACTCCGTTTGATAGCGAAACACCCATTGATCACCTGACAGAGGCAGATCTGAACGCCGCTCGTGAATTGCTTACCGGCGAAATCCAGCAAATCCCCCCGGCCCACTCCGCAGTGCAGGTGAACGGGCAACGGGCCTACAAACTGGCCCGGCAGGGCAAGGAAGTGGCGATCAACCCCCGCACCGTCACGGTGAATGAATTCACCTTTACCGAAGTGGCCCTGCCCGAAGTCTCTTTCCGGATCGTGTGCTCCAAGGGCACCTACGTGCGCAGCCTGGTACGCGATCTGGGCGAACAACTGGGCGTGGGAGCGTATCTGCAGCGCTTGTGCCGCACCCGCATTGGCGAGTATACGCTGGACGATGCCTACTCGCTGGATGAATTTATAGCCCTGGCTAAAGTATGAAAGTACACCGGGGAGACGCTTCGTTTGCCCCGCCCCGCGCGGCGGTGGTCACCAGTGGCACCTTCGACGGGGTGCACGTAGGGCACCAGAAAATTTTGCATCGGCTCAAAGAGCTGGCGCGCGAAACCGGGGGCGAAACGGTGGTGGTCACCTACTGGCCTCACCCGCGCCTGGTGCTCTATCCGGATGATCCGGCAATTCAATTACTTACCACTTTTGAGGAAAAGCTAGTCTTGCTCGATGCGTTAGGCATTGATCACTTGGTGCAGATTCCTTTCACCAAAGAGTTTTCGCAACTCAGTTCCGATGCGTTTGTGCGGCAGGTGCTGGTGGACAAGATTGCTACCCGGCACTTGGTGATTGGCTACGACCACCACTTTGGCCGCAACCGCGAGGGCGGTTTTGAGTATCTGAAGGAGCACGCTGCCGAGTATGGGTTCACCGTTGAGGAGATTCCCCGGCAGGACGTGGACCAGGTGGGCGTGAGTTCTACCAAGATTCGCAATGCGCTGGAGGCGGGGCAGGTGCACACCGCCCGGGAGTACCTGGGTCGCCCCTACCGCCTGGCGGGAGCGGTGGTGCAAGGCGACCAGTTGGGCCGTCAGTTGGGCTACCCCACGGCCAACCTTCGCATTGATAGTCCGCACAAGCTTATCCCCGCTGATGGCATCTACGCCGTGCATGTGGAACATGCGGGGCAACGTTACGAGGGAATGTTGTACATCGGTCACCGGCCTACGATACAAGGCACCAGCCGCAACATTGAGGTGAATATCTTTGATTTTGATCAGGATATTTACGGAGATAAGCTGCACGTTGACCTGCTGGCCCGCACCCGGGGGGATATGACCCTGGATAGTCTGGAAGCCCTTGCCGCCCAGTTAAAGGAGGACAAAAAAGTGGTAACCGCGCTGCTAACGAACGTCAAATAAATGACGTACTCAACTTAATTCCGAGGTTTGTGCCACCGTGGCGCGGTCCCCACCCCTCCCGAGCGTCCTGTGGGGCACAGGACGCGGTTATATTTACAAAGTTTGTCACTCTATTTTATCATCGTTCTTAAAGCAGGGTGCGTAGGGGCTTTATTAACCAGGTGAGCCGATAGAAATCAGGAAGATTTTCCGGACAAAAATTTGTTGCCAGGTATCGCTTTGACCGGCAGGAGGTTAGCGAAAAAGCGTCACTCACCCGGCTAAGTAAGCTAGCATTATTGCGGGGGCTTGCGTAATTTGCCTGAAGCACTACGAACCAATCCATGAAGAAAATTAACCAGAGCCAGAGCGCCCGTCGGGCCGAGAGCACCACCGTGGGCGAAGCCATGCGCGACTTATTGGATGCCTACAAACTCACGGCCCGCTACGAACAAACCCAACTCATCCAATCGTGGGAGCGCCTGATGGGGCCCCCAGTCGCCCGCCGCACCGATAAGCTTTTCATCAAGGACCGTAAGCTCTACGTCAAACTCAATTCTGCCCCCCTGAAGCAAGAACTCAATCTATCCAAGTCTAAAATATTGGCGCTCTTTCTTCGCGAGTTTGGCGAGGTGATTGTGGTGGATGTGGTATTTTTGTAGAAATCTCCTGCTGCACCGGGAATTTTGTGGGAAAACTTACTCGCTGTGGGACGCTGACGCAGTGTTACGCACTGCTTACGAAAGCGGCTTTTCTGACGTTGCGTCGTTTCGGGGGTAGTAAGCGTGGCGTAAGATCGGGCGCCAAACGGTAGAAAGCGTAGCCAAGCCCGGCAGCAGCGCCTTTGAAATTACTCGGGTAGTGTGCAAACAGTGCTCCTGAGGCATCTATCTTACCCAATTCCTACATAGATAGCGTTACATGGGCCCTCCCCCCCCTGGTTTAGTCTCCCGGTAGCGTTCCGCGCGCACTCCCCCTCGAAGAAAAATGACAATGTTGCGCCGCTTTGCCGCTTCCGTTTCAGTTTTAGGGTTGACGTAGCGCGTTTACTCAAAGCCGCACTCGCGAAAGTGCTCCCCGCTTATTGTTTCTTTTTAGAAGTTTTCTGGCCGAGGTACCATTACCTCAATTTACGCGTGGCATTAGTCTCGCCGGTGAATAAAATTTGCCCTTCTCAAAACCAAAAAAAGTAATTATGGTAAAGATCAAAAAAAGCAGTATTGCCCGGCAGATAGAGGATGCCCAACAGCTTATTGATGGGGCCCTCGCCCAACCCGAGGTGATGAAAGAATTGTCGAAGCTAGGTTACCCTCCCAAAGAAATAAAAAAGGGAACCGCAAAACTGAACCGGGTGATCATGCTGGAATCCGCTAAATCGAATAAGTATGGCTTGAAGCACAACGCCTCGGTGCAGAGCAACCGGGACCATGCTGAGACCTGGGCGAAGTATATGCGCCACGTGAAGCAGGCCCGGCTGACCTTTGCCGACGACCTGGGCAAACAGAAGCACCTGGAGCTAACCGTTCGTCGCAAACGCGCCATGGCCGACTGGCTCGTGCAGGCGCGCTATTTCTACCAGGAACTGCAACAGATGACCGACGATTTTGCGGCGATGAACGTGACGGGCGAAGAACTGGCGCAAACCCTGGCGATGATTGAGGCGGTAGCAGAAGCCAAGCGACTGCGCAAGGGCTTTGCCGGAGAAGCCCAGCAGATGACCCAGGAGCGCAACACGGCCCTCCGGGAGCTTAACACCTGGACGCGCCGGTTCGCCAAGATGGCCCGCATGGCGCTGGAAGATAAAGACCAACTGCTGGAAGGCATGGGCCTGCTGGTACGCAGCAAGGGGTAAGTGTTAGTCGAACAAAGATGGGGTGCGCGCGAAGGAGTGGTTGATCGTGTAGCTCGGTCGGTTGCTGTCTGACTTGATGATGAACTCCTTTTTGGTGAGGTTATTAATGATAGCCCTGATCTTTCGCTTATAATCGTTGTACTCCTTTACGTTCTGAACCTTTTGATTTTTTCTGAGGTAAAGGAAATCTCCTATCTGCGCCGCGTTAATATCCTTAGGGTTCTTTCCAAACTCATTAAGGTGATAAATGGCATTCAGGGTGTCTTTGTAGTGGATACCCAGGTTATCAAAAGCTCCGCCCAATAGGGCACGAAGTTCATTCAGGAAATCGAACTTGGTCAGCGTGCGGTCCACAAGGTAGGTAGGATACAGATCGGGGCTCTGCGGGTGGTTTTCAATTAAGCCCCATTTTCTTAAGTCAGCCGTTACGTCAAAGTGATTGTTGTCGGGGGTTAGAGCAATGGTATACTTTTCCAAGCTGTTGAGGCGCTCGGACTTATAAAAATACGCCAGGGCGGTCTGTTGTTCTTCCGTTAATTCTCTTCCGTTGGTTTTGCGGAAGATGTATCCACCGAAGCTTTTCAACCACCACTCCGCCTCATCGTCTAACACTTTTCCCTGAGGAATAAACAAGCCAACGTCTTGTTCTGCGTACAGTATATAATACGATAGGTCGATTTTGTTTTCTAGCGCCAGGTTGGTGAGTGAAGACATGCCCCAGCCCTTGCCTTCCCAACGGTCAAAAGCCTTCAGCACGTCGGCCAGCCGGGGATTATGGGCTTTTGGAATGGGAATGATTCTTCTGATGGGAATCTCACCGTTGATCCGCAGCATTTGTTCTTGACGAAATCTACCGGGGTTTCTGATCTCAAGGTGCTTTCCGGGATCAATGGTGATATTCACAAATTTATCAACGCTATAGTCTCGATGCGCCAATGCATTGTTTACCGTTTCTCTGACTAGCCTCTCAGGGTACTCGAAGGTAGTTGAGCCGCCCTTCTCGGTACTAACCCCGGTAGAGATGTTGGTATACACAAAGCCAACGCTGCTTTCCAGCAGGGGAATGATATTGTCTTTGAAGACTTTCTTGTTTTTGGCAATTTGAACCGGGCTTTCCACAAAACCATCCACCTGACACCTTCCACCGACAAAATCGTACAAATTCTGGCCACAAACCAACATTCCTAAGAGGGTAGGTTTGCCACTGACCACAAATTTTCTTCTTTCCAAAAAGGACTGAGCAGAAGCGATATCAGCCTTGAGCGTTTCCACCTTCATTCCCTGATTCACTCGCTGGATGTAGTCATTTAACTTATCAACATCCAGATCATCAGTCGAAGCGCTCTCAACGGGAGTTAATTCACGGGCTACTTCCAGTTCAGCCCGAAGCTCCTTTTGTTGCCTTACCGCAGCAGGAGGAATTTTGTGGTCACCGGTTAGCTTTCTTTCCCACGCACGTCCCTGGTACATAACGTACTTCTTGTCTTCCGGGAGCTTTTCTACGTAAACCACACAAATTTGCCCATCCATAAAGTCCCGGATTTCAAACAAGTCAGGCCTGATAAAGTCCGTTAGAATCACCGGCTCTCCCCCGTCAGTGGTGAACTGGTTGGGAAGTTCTTTTAGCTTGTCTTCGTTATTGAGGCTGAACCCGGTAAACGTATAGGCTGACTTGCCGGAGTTTTCGTGAATGCCCAGAATGACAATTCCTCCTTGTGAATTAAGAAAAGCACAGACAGACTTATAAAGTTCTTTCCATTCCGGTCCTCGGGAAAGGTCTTTTAGTTCAATCTTATCGGTCTCGATTGATTGGTACGTATTTGTTTCCAAACAATTTTCCAGCCGCGAAAGCACCTTATCCACTGCTCTCATCCTTTCTACTTGATATGATTATTAATCATCATCTCCATCAGTTCAATTTTGCCGCTGCGCTGCTCGGGTTCGCCCTGCTGTTCGGCCAAGTCGCGCAGGTCCTCTAACGATAGTTCGCCCTTCTCGAAGGCGGCTCCTTTTCCACCGTCGAACGAGGAGTAGCGCTCTTCCAGCATCTGATTGAATTTTGAGTTTTCTCGAATGTCGTGGGCGATCAACAGGCCACGGGCAAAGGTGTCCATCCCGGCGATGTGGGCGATGAACAAATCTTCCATATCGGTGGAGGTGCGGCGGGCCTTGGCGTCGAAGTTGAGTCCGCCCGGTGCGATACCGCCCTGCTTCAGCACGATCATCATGGCGTGAATGCAGTCATAGAGGTCGGTGGGGAAGTAGTCGGTGTCCCAGCCGTTTTGCAGGTCGCCCTGGTTGGCGTCGATGCTGCCCAGCATGCCCGCGTCCGAAGCAGTTTGCAGGTCGTGAGCAAAGGTGTGGCCCGCCAGAATAGCGTGGTTCTGCTCCACGTTAATCTTGAAGTCGTCGGCTAGTCCCTGATCGCGCAGGAAACCAATTACGGTAGCCGAATCGAAGTCGTACTGGTGTTTGCTGGGTTCGGCGGGTTTGGGCTCGATAAGGTAGACGCCCTTGAAACCGATCTTGCGGCCGTAGTCGCGCGCCATGCGCAAGAACTGCCCCAGGTGGTCCAGTTCGCGTTTCATGTTGGTGTTGATCAGCGAAGCGTAGCCCTCGCGGCCGCCCCAGAACACGTAGTTCTCGCCGCCCAGCTCCACGGTGGCTTCCAGTGCCGCTTTCACCTGAGCACCGCCGTGGCACACCACCGCGAAGTCGGGGTTGGTCGAGGCGCCGTTCATGTAGCGGGGATGCGAGAAGAGGTTGGCCGTGCCCCACAGCAGTTTCACGCCGGTGGACTGCTGGTATTCTTTGGCCCGTTGCACAATTTCTTGTAGGTTCTTTTCTGATTCGGATACGCTGTTGCCCTCCGGGGCGATGTCGCGGTCGTGAAAGCAGTAGAAGGGCGCCGTGATCTTAGTAAAGAACTCAAAGGCGGCGTCGAGGCGAGCGCGAGCGGCATCCATGGGGTCGCTATGGTCGTCCCACGGGAAGATGCGGGTGCCCGGTCCGAAGGGGTCGGCCCCGGCGTTGGTGAAGGTGTGCCAGTAGGCAATGGCGAAGCGCAGGTGCTCCTTCATGGTTTTGTCGCCGACCCGCCGGTTTTCGTCGTAGTAGCGAAAGGCCAGTAGGTTGTCGGTGTCGGTGCCTTCGAAGGTGATCTTGTTGATTTCGGGGAAGTATTGGGATGAGGTCATGGTGGTTGTGGGTTGGTATAGAGACGCGGCGGGGGGCCGCCCCATTAATCGCGTCTGTACAGGGTGGATTGATTAATCGAGATTTATGGAGACGCCATGCATCGCGCCTTTACAGGAGGGTAAGCCAGTGCTGGTAGGCTTCTTCGTATTGGGTTTGTAGTTCTTGGTTAGGTTCCAGGGTTTCTATTTGTCGGAGGTTAGCGAAAGCTTCGGCGGGAGTGGCGTAGATGCCCGCCCCAATGCCCGCCCCCCGCGCTGCGCCGACCGAACCGTCGGTGTCGTAAAGTTCCAGGCAGGTGCCGGTCGTGTTCACGAAGGCCTCTCGGAAGAGCGGACTCAGAAACATATTGGCCCTGCCAGCCTTCACGCGCTGAATTGACAAGCCCATGCCTTGCATGATGTCAAAGCTATACTTTAGCGCGAAGACCACGCCCTCCTGGGAGGCACGCAGCACGTGCGCGTTGGTATGGGTATTGAAGTCCAAGCCGCGAATTTGGGCGCCTAGCTCGGCATTACCCAGCGTGCGTTCGGCCCCGTTGCCGAAGGGCAGCACCCGCACTCCAGCCGAGCCCACCGGAGCCTGGGCGGCCCGTTCGTTCATGGCTTCGTAGGTGAGCTGATCGTTGAGCAGTTGATTTTTAAGCCAGCTGTTCAGACTGCCCGTGCCGTTCACGCAGGCCAGAATGCCGTACACCGGTTGCTCGGCAGTGTAGTTGACGTGCGCGAAGGTGTTCACGCGCGACTGCGCATCGTACTCCAGTTGGTCACTCACGCCGTAAATCACGCCGGAGGTTCCGGCGGTGGTGGCTACCTCGCCGGGTTGCAGCACGTTGAGCGACAGAGCGTTATTAGATTGGTCGCCCGCCCGGTAGGTCACCCGCGCACCGGTAGGCAATCCCAGTTGCTCGGCCACGGCGGAAGACACGGTTCCCTGATCGGCAAAGGTAGGCACCGTGGTCGGAAGCAGCGATTCGTCAATTTCGTAGTGCTTGAGCAACGCGTGCGCCACTTGTTTTTCCCGGAAATCCCACAGAATCCCTTCGGAGAGTCCCGAAACGGTCGTTTGCACTGTCCCGGTCAGTTTCATGGCAATGTAATCACCGGGCAGCATCATCTTATCAATGCGCGCGTAGTGCTCGGGTTCGTTTTCCTGAACCCACTTAAGCTTGGAAGCGGTGAAGTTGCCGGGAGAATTTAGTAGATGAGACAGGCAGTAGTCGTGCCCTAGGTCGTCCCAGGCCTGCCGACCGATGTCGACCGCTCGGCTATCGCACCAGATAATGGATGGACGTAGCACCTGCTGGTTCTCGTCTACCACCACCAATCCGTGCATTTGGTAGGCAATGCCGATGGCTTGCACCTGAGCCAGGGCTTCGGCGTGTTCAGTACGCAACTGCGCGGTGGCTTTAACCAAGTGCTCCCACCACAGGTCGGGATGTTGTTCGGCCCAACCTTCTTGCGGGGCCGTCATGGGCAGCTCCTGCGCCGGTGAGGTGGCCGCACCAATCACCTCTCCGGTATGAGCTTCTACCAAGCTGGCCTTGATCGATGAGCTGCCGATATCGTATCCTAATAGTACTTGCTGAGCCATAGTAGCGCGGTAAGATAAGCGAACGGGCTACAAGGTTGTAAAAAATAAAAAAGCGAACAAGAGTTCTTGTTCGCTTCTAGCGGTGTAGTGCAATAAAATGGGTTATACCGAGCGATCAGCTTCGTAAAGTTCGCCCTGCTCGGTGAAGTAGACCACCGAAAGCTGTTCGCCGTTCCAGAGTTGCAATTCATACAGGCGGCGGGGAATCAGGTCGGTGCGCCGGGCGGTGGCGTGCTTAAGGGCCGCCCCTCGCAGAACAAACACCTGAGTAATGGTGATTCCCTCGTAGGTACCTTCGTCCAGCGCGCGCACCACCGACGAAGGAAGCTGTGCGTGGTCGATTTCCTGACGATTGGCGTCGGCAACGGATTCGGGATTGGTCACGCTTTCAGGAAAAATCATATCCTGAGCAAAGACAGGAGGCAACGCGACAATTAGGATGAAGAAGAGAGCGGTAAAGCGTTTCATGGCGAATAACTGATCGATGTACCATTGGACGCAATAAAAACAGTACCAAGTCTATAAGCAGCTTACTATCAGTAACTTGCAAAAACTACTGGCTCTTACATACGCTTATATGTAGCCCAAATCGGGGAATTTTTCCCCAATTAATGCGCTACTTGTAACGGAACAGCCATTATGTGACGAAAATTGCTTCGCCGTTCCCACCATCCAATAGTATTTGGGTGGCGAAGCAATTTGCTGGCACTACTCATTTACTTTGGGAGACTACTTTCAAGAAAGGGACTCCGTGCATAACAGGTGTCGTTTTCAGACCTAACCAACTGCTCACGGCCTCGTAATCTTCCAAATCGACTGGGCTGCTCGTTCGGGCGTTGGCTGAGTAGTTGGCCGGAACGACCACGAACCGCGCCAAGAAATTGTCAAACGTATCGCGCTCGGGGTCTAGGGGAAAAGCCGCTTCGGCGTACAGTCTCACGTCGGTACCGGTGAAATCATAGCCAATCTGCAAGGTTCCTTCTTCGTAGAGGTAACTAACCGGAAGCGGTCGCCACACGTCGATGAGCGGGCTACCGTCTTCCGGGTCTATCTGGTCCCACAGCAAGTAGCCCAAAACAACATCTTCCACATAGATAGGATCTTGGGGAGGGAACTCGTAGAAGGTTTGCCATTCGTTGTTGGCATTCAGGCTAAATTCCACTTCGTACATCAGTCCGGTACCGGGAGCACCCTGCGGACCGGGAGGGCCCTGCGGGCCGGGAGTGCCATCAAAGCCATTGAGGCCATCATAGCCGGGGGGACCCTGCGGGCCGGGAAGAGGCTCGGGATAACATCCGGATAGAATAGCCAGTATAAAATAAATCGGAATATATCGGTGAAGTTGCATGAGAGTAGCGATTAAGTAAAACGTAGCGGAAGTTTCCGCACTCAAGGCCAACTGGCCTGACTGATTAGCTAATTACAAAAAGGGTGCCTCACGTAATAAATTTGTAAAATTAGAAGTAAATTAGCTAAGCGTACCGATTTTTTGGCAACCAAGCCGGATTTCACCATCGATATTTTTGCTCCGGGAAACTTGTTACGCTACCTTTGCTGTTACAAAATTTAAACAGTCCGGGTCTTGAGAGAGCTATCGCTATGGTTTGAGAAAGTTTAAAAAACATCGGATTTACTAATACAATGGCTAGTTGTTATTACTGATCATATGAAACCTAATCCAATTCACCTAATCGCCTTTCTGTTACTTGTTCTGGTGTCCTGCCAACCCACCAGCAACTTTGACACGAACGATCCGAACCTGATTCATCAGTCGATGAAAAAGTTAACTGACGTGATCGTTTACGATATTTTCTCTCCCCCGGTGGCCAGCCGGATCTACGCTTATCCCAGCATTGCGGCCTACGAAACGCTTATTCATGACCATCCGGAGTACCAGACGCTGGCGGGGCAACTGAACGGGTTGGAAGCAGCCCCCACCCCCGAAGCCGGGCAGGAATACTGTTATCCACTGGCTAGTCTGCACGCTTTTCTGACGGTTGGTAAAGCGTTTATTTTTTCGGAGCAAGACATTGAGGAGCTCGAACAGTCGCTGTACAAAAAGTACGATGGGGCGCTCTCGGGTGATGTGTATGACCGCTCAATGGCTTATGGCTCAGCGGTGGCCGATCATATCCTAGCTTGGGCTAGCCAAGATCAGTACAAAGAAAGTCGGTCGTACCCGAAGTTCACCGTGAATGATGCGCCGGGTCGCTGGCAGCCTACTCCTCCTGATTACATGGACGGCATTGAACCCCACTGGGCCGCCATTCGCCCTTTTGTGCTGGATTCGGCTAGTCAGTTTGTGCCCCCGCCCCCCACTGAGTTCAGCATGGAAGAGGACAGTCCTTTTTTCCAAGAGGTTAAAGAGGTGTACGAAACCGGGGTGCAGCTCGACGAAGAACAGACCGAAATTGCTAGTTTCTGGGATTGCAATCCGTACGTATCACACCACCAGGGGCACGTGATGTTCGCCACCAAAAAGATCACTCCCGGCGGGCACTGGATCGGCATTGCCTCCATTGCGGCCCGACAAAGCGGGGCTGATTTGATGAAGTCGGTAGAAACGTATACGGTGACGGCCGTGGCTTTGATGGACGGGTTTATCAGTTGCTGGGATGAAAAGTACCGCAGTAACCTGATTCGTCCCGAAACACTGATCAACATGCACCTGGATGAAGATTGGGTACCGCTATTGCAAACCCCTCCCTTTCCGGAATATCCAAGCGGGCATAGCGTGATTTCTTCGGCGGCAGCCATCGCCTTAACCGATTTATATGGCGATAATTTTCATTTCACCGACTCTACGGAGTACGAATACGGACTGCCGCCCCGGGACTTTGACTCATTTATTCAGGCTTCGGAGGAGGCCGCGATTAGCCGGTTATACGGGGGCATTCACTATATGCCCGCCATTGAGAACGGGGTGAAGCAGGGACGAAAGGTGGGCCGATTGGTGGTCAATCGCCTCAAAACCAGAAAAAACGAATCGGTAGCTGAGAATTAGGTTATTTTTTTTTTTGGATCGCCTCGAAATTCAACAAGTCCATAGTATCGCCTTTGGACGACATTGCGTAGATCTTATTCTTAGTAAGATACTTCAGCGTTGCTTCCGTAAAGGATAGGCTTGAGAATATGGGAACCACCGTTTTTTCCTGGTACTCGGGGAAATAATCAAAGATCTTTTTTAGTTGCCCTTCACGGAACGACTTCACATCGTTAGCATCGGGTTTGGTTTTGGTTTCGTTGACAATCAGGTAGTCCGAACAAACCAGAATTGCGTCAAACTCTAGGGCAGACTTTCCGGCAACTTGGTTTTTCCGCTTGATGCGCAGGCCAAAGAAATCTATATCGGTACATCCGAAATACTGCTGAGCAATGGTCGGTAGGTTAGGAGCCACAATGTCTTCCACAACAGTGCCCAAGCGATTAGCGAGCTCGCCCCACCGTTTGTTTGACATCACTTTGTACTCCTGTAGGTCTTCCTGAATTTCTCTCTGAACCCTTTCTAGGTTCTGCTCCAAATTATGCCGATCCGCTTGCATCTCTTCGCGAAACTGCTGCATGTCTTTGTCTCGTGCTTGCTGGTCAGCTCGTACTTCTTGGCGAAACTGCTGCATGTCTTTGTCTCGTGCTTGCTGGTCAGCTCGTACTTCTTGGCGAAACTGCTGCATGTCCTTGTCACGCGCCTGTTGGTCAGCCCGTACCTCCTCTCTGAAGGTAGCGGTATCTTGCTCCATCCGCTTGAGCATCATGTCGGTCTGGACGATAAACCGACCCAATACTGCTTCCAATTTACTTACGCGTTCTTCTACTTCTTCCATAGGTCATTAAACGGGTATCTGGCGACGAGGCGACTTTTTCCGACCAGTTGATTTGAGCCGTTTGGTATCATTTTCACGGCTTTTCAAATCTTGGTACCGGCGATAGCCCGATATTCCGAAGCCAAGCAGCATCACCAACGTACCGATCCAAAGCACATTGATCAGTGGTTTTTCAATGGCTTTAAGCACAATGTAATCTTTCTGCGTGGTTTCCACCCCGAAGGTAAACGAGTTGGTTTCCGGCGAAATAGTCAGCAGACGCAAGCGCACTCCTAATTCGCTTTGCGTATCGGCCACCTGGCCCACCATACGGTCGCGGATCAGGTAGATAGGGTTGAGCACAAACGCTTGATTTTCGGCTTCAACCCGCACCACCGCCTGTACTGCCAGATCGCTTTCTTGCAGGTCTATGTCATCCGACTCGCTGATTCGTTCTACGCTTTGCAGCGTAGCTACGTAGTCGTTGACGAAAAAGGGCTCGCCCATCTTCACCACCATTTCTTTCATCTCACTCCACTGCTTCTCGTCGGCTTCGTTCGACATGGCGTTCACAAAGGTGTACATATCCTTGGTCACTTTGTGCAGAATATCGGGCGATGCCAGGGTGCCTCCCATTCCGGGATTTATTTGCGTGCGAGGATACAGCCTAAACTCATCGCCACTACCGTTATCGCGGTAGACTATTTCGTGGTAGGTGTTTTCCGGACGAACCGTTACGGTATCACCTTTGCTGAGATACTTCTTGCCGTCTACCAGGATATCCTGCCTAGCGGTAGCGATGGTTTCGTCTTCGGTAGGACGCATCAGTTTGCGATCTACGTAACCGGGCACGCCGTCCACTTCCATGCGTCGACCGCGGTAGGTAAGTTGGTAGTCGAGCATCTTCCGAGGTTCGTTGATCCACAGCACCAGGTTCTCAGCATTCTCCTGCTCCGGCACATCATCGCTAAAGATCGGCTTGCCGGAATAATTAATAGAAACCACATTGGAGTATCCGGACGAAAATAGGATGCCAATGAACATCAACGCTACCCCAATGTGAGCGACTGATCCGCCTACGAGTTTCACCTTGCGGCGGGCGAGTTGCACCAGGATGGTCGCATTGGCCACCACGGAGTAGAGCGACGCGGTGAGCAGCACAATGTAGACCGGATCGGTCACTTTGCCAACGAGAATAACCGCCGAGCTCACCAGCAGGGTGATGATGAAGGGCAAAGTAAGTGCTTCGCGCAAGCGGGCGGCGTCCATCTTTTTCCAGAAGAAAAACTGCCCCGTGCCCGACAATAGCGCAACCGCCACCGCAAACCACAGCTGAAACTTGGTGTAGAACCCAATCTGATCGGCCGGGGGCGCCACGTTGGAGACTCCGCCCAGCAGTTCCACGATGGTGTTATACACCGGAATAGAGGTGGGCACCAGCACCTGGAAGCTCATCAGGCAGAGCGTGGTGGCTCCGATAAAAATCCAGAACTCCCGGCTGTAGGCCGACGCTTCTTTCTCGGAGGTGGGCACCTCGTTCCAGCGAGTAGCCGCCAGGACAATAGCTCCCACCATAAAAAACAACATATAAATGAGCAATTGCCCCGACAGGCCTAGATCGGTGAACGAGTGCACCGAAGCGTCGCCCAGGATGCCGCTGCGCGTCAGGAAGGTGCTGTAGAGAATGAGCACAAACATACTGATCACCAGCACCATGGAGGTTTTGAGCGCGGTGCGGTTGTTTTTGAAGATGAGCAGGGTATGGATGGCTGCCACCAACACCAGCCAGGGTACGTAAACCGCGTTCTCCACTGGGTCCCAGTTCCAGTAGCCCCCGAAGTTGAGGGTTTCGTAGGCCCACACGGCACCCATGATGATGCCCAAGCCGAGCACGGCGGCCGAGAAAAGCGCCCAGGGCAGGGTGGGTTTCACCCAATCTTCGTAGCGTCGCTGCCAGAGTCCGGCAATGCAAAAGGCAAAGGGCACCAGCGTGGTGGCAAAGCCCAGAAATAGGGTGGGCGGATGAATCACCATCCAGTAGTTTTGCAGCAGGGGGTTGAGTCCGGTACCGTCTTCCGGGACAAAGTCGGGATTGATGGCAAACACCGGGGCTTCCATCACGTCGCGCAGCAACAGAAAGGGCGAACTGCCGATTTTCACATCACCGATGACCACCCCCAGAATCATGGAGGCCAGAAAAGCCTGCACCAGCGCGAACACGGCCATCACCGGAGCTTCCCAAACGTTTTTGCGGTTGGCGTAAATTAGGACTGCGCCCAGTATCACGTGCCAGAAAATCCACAGCAGAAAGCTTCCCTCCTGCCCTTCCCAGAAGCTGGAAATCATGTAATAGGCGGGTAAACTACGCGAGGAATGGGTCCAGGCGTAGTGGTACTCGAACAGGTTGTTATAGATAATGTAGAACAGACTTGCCACAATACCGAGCACCAGGGCTCCGTGCACCAGAAAAGCGGTTCGCGCAAAACGCCGCCAGACGGGGGCCTCCAGATCGTGGGAGCTAGAAGCCTTGATATAACCCCAGGCAGCCACTAGTGCACTAACGAACGAAGCAATAACGAAAAAGTGGCCGAGATTACCGGCAAAAGTATTGATCATGGGTTAGGCGTTTAGCTGCTGCTGTAGTTCTTTGACATAATCAACCGAGACGTGGGCGTAGGCGGCAATTTTTTCTGGTGCCAAAGTACCATCGCGCAGCATAGCCACAATTAATTCGTTCTTCTCTTCTAACCGACCTTCCTGTTTACCTTCCTGTTTACCTTCTTGCTTGCCTTCTTGCTTACCACGCTGGTAGATAATATCGGTTTCAATATCAAAGTCAAAGGGCATCTTTTCTATGTTTAAGAGGGTTTCTTCCTGTAAGTTACGTAGTTTGCTCATTACCACCAACTGACGAACGTAGCGCTGTAGTTTGGTAGGGTCTTGACTCGCCTCCAGAAGGCGTTTAGTCACTTTAGCAACAACCGCTTCCGGGGATTCGTTCTGAAAATCTCCGAGTACTGCCAGCAGAATTTCTTCAGGGATATTCGAAGAAAGTAGCCGCTCGTGGTCGTACTGTTGGATATCAATTAGCTCAAATTCAAAGTTGTTACTATCACCGGGAATCAGCTCCGATACCTTGGTTTTCATGGTAGGCTTCTTCTGTCCCAGGTAAACGACAAACTGCCGAACCGGCAGTTGGTGAACCTCTTGCAATAGCGCCCGGTAGGTTTGCATGCGCAGCACCATTTCGGTTTCGTCACCCACCTGAAACTCGATATGCAGAATGCTTTTGCGCCTTTGCTCATCCGTGATCCGGCGGGTTACGTCCGGCTTGCGTTCCAGCGTGAGGTGAAGATCGACGGTGATTTCTTCCATTGCTTCCGGACGAATGCCGAACAGCTTGTCTGATAACGGAAGGATAACCGCCTCGATGTTCTCTTTGATGATCCGGTCGTACTCGTTGGGCATGCCGACTATCCTATCTCTTCTTCTTGATACTTAGAAGGGCACTTGAGCAGGATTTGCTCGGCCACGAACAAGTCGTTGTGGTAGGAGCCAATGACGACCGTCTGCTCGGACCGGACCAGATCGGAGGGCATGGGTTCATTGTAGTAGACCTGCTGCTCTTGCCCGTCCTGATCGACCATTACAAACGACACCGACAGCTTATCGGGAGAGGGGCTTAGTCCGACAATGTTGCCCTGCTCGTCTTTTTTGAGCTGACCTACCACGTGAATGAGTTTATCCTGACCGGCGGTGGCCATCTCCTGGGCTTCCTCAAAAGTAACGTACGAGCTGGCGTCGCCCGCGGTGGTCATGATGATGCCCGCGCAGATGGCGATAACGGCAATGGCAATGATATGGGTCTTTTTCATAAGGTTTCGTTGGGTAATTCTTTTTCAAGTCGACTCACCTTGCGGTCGATGCGAACCAGGTAGATCACAAAACCGGAAAACAAGAGCAAAATCACCGCCACCACCACGTAGATTTTTCCTTCCTGCCGCATAACGTCCGCCATCTCGACCGGGCTGCTTGCCTCCGGCGGAGTCGGACTAGACTGAGCGCTCGACGGTTGATGAATTGTCAACAGGACGAGGACGATTAGCGCGAAATAGCGCGTCTTCCATTCTTTCATTGATGGTGTCTTTAATGGCTTGTAATCGAATGCGCAGGCTCGTGAACCAAACTCCCAGCAGCAGCCAGCCGATCACTGCCGGATAAAATACGATGCGCAACTGGCTGTCCAGATCGTAGCTACTGAAACCGGGATTGCCCCCGTTGCCCGGGTGCAGCGAATCGGTCATGCGGGGCAGGATAAAGAGCAAGGGAATCAGCGTAGCGTAGGCAAAAATGTTATAAATCGCCCCGATGCGCCCCCGTTGCTGCGCATCGGTGAGCGAACCGCGCAGGATAAAGTAAGCGGAATAAATGAGCAGGGCAATCGCGGCGGCGTTCAGCTTCGGGTCGCTCGTCCAGAAGGTGCCCCAGGTGAACCGGGCCCACAGCGAACCGGTCAGAATGCCCAGAATGCCCAGCAACATGCCGGTGTTGGCAAACTCAAGGGCGTAAACATCGTGGCGATGTAGTGGATTTCGGAGGTACTTCACCGAGTAAACCACCGACACGGTGAACAAGCCCATCATGCCAAACCACATGGGCACGTGAAAATGCAGCACCCGAATGGTCTCGTTCAGGATTGGTAACCGGGGCACATCGGCCAGTAACCCGGCCACAATGGTGTAGCCAATTAGTAGTACGGTAAGCCATTTCCACCACTGGTTTTTCATTGCGCTTTGTTTGTTCGCAAAAGTAACACAAAGCGGGGCGCTTTTGTCCATTTATGCGCGGAAATTTGGTTGCTGGAGGCTGGTCACTGGATGCTGGCGGCCGCTGCGCGGATGATTTTCTACGTGGCTAGGACGCTAGCCGCTAGTATCCAGCATCTGACCACGTAGAAAATCATCCAGCAACCAGCATCGCGTTCAGCTCCTCCATAGGTAAGGAAACAGGATATACGAAAGCGAAGCCACGATGCCGTTGATGGCCAGCAGGATAACTACCTCGTCGTAGCTCACGGTGGGATCCAATCCATCGATGGCGTTTTTAGAAACCTTCATCACCAGCAGCAGGAGCGGAATTATAATCGGGAAGCTCAACACCGCCATTAGCGTGCCGCTGTTGCTCGCCTTGGCCGCGATGCCCGACACCATCGTTAGCGTCACTGAAAACCCCACGGCTCCCAGCAGCAGATTAACCATAAATAGTCCACCGTTCTGCACCTCGTTGCCCATCACTACGCTAAACACCAGCAGGCAGATCGTGGCCAGCAGTAGCAGTAGCAAGACATTGTAGAGCATCTTAGCAACAATGATTCCCTGCGGACTGGCCACGGTGTAGTAGTAGATCAGGCGGCCGCGTTGCTCCTGCAGAAAACTCTTCCCCACCCCGTTCACCGCGGCGAAGAGCATGATAATCCAGAACAAGGCATTCCAAGTGACTACGTTCAGCGCGCCCCCGCGCAATCGGAAACTCAGGTAGCAGATAAACACCGCCCCCACCACGTAGAGCAAAATTCCGTTGAGAGCATAACGCGTGCGCCATTCCAGAATAATCTCTTTTTTTAGCAGTAATTTTATTTCTCGCGCATTCATAGCGCTGCTAAAGTAGGCAAAACTTTGACAGGTAAGGCTTTTGTTGATAAAGTGCAAATTTTATCTTTCAGCATTCACCACACGATAACCTACGGCTTGCTTTTTGCCGTGATTTCAGGCAAATAAGTAGTCTAGCAACTGCCTTACTCAAACCACAACAAGATCACCATGAAAGGAATTATTCTGGCCGGAGGCTCCGGCACTCGTCTGCATCCCCTCACGCTGGCCGTCAGCAAGCAGCTGATGCCCGTCTACGACAAGCCGATGATCTACTATCCGCTGTCGACGTTGATGACAGCGGGCATTCGCGACGTACTAATCATCTCCACACCCCACGACGCGCCCCTTTTCGAGAAACTACTCGGCGATGGGCACCAATTAGGCTGCAACTTTTCGTACGCCGTGCAGGCCAAACCCGAGGGACTGGCCCAGGCGTTCACGATTGGCAGTGAGTTTATTGGACAAGATAAAGTGGCGTTGGTGCTGGGCGATAACATCTTCTACGGCACCGAAATGGACAAGCAACTTCAGGACAATTACGATCCTGAGGGAGGGATTGTGTACGCCTACCACGTGCACGACCCCCAGCGCTACGGGGTGGTGGAGTTTGATGCCGACAAACGAGCTATTTCTATTGAAGAAAAACCCAAACAGCCCAAATCGAACTACGCTATTCCAGGATTGTACTTCTACGATAACCAGGTGGTAGACATTGCCCGTGATTTGAAACCCAGCGCCCGGGGCGAGCTGGAAATCACCGACGTGAACAAGATTTACTTGGCGCAGGGCAATCTAAAAGTAAGTATTCTGAGCCGGGGCACCGCCTGGCTGGATACCGGCACCTTCGATTCACTGATGCAGGCCGGGGTGTTTGTGCAGGTGATTGAGCACCGGCAAGGACAAAAAGTGGGGTGCATTGAGGAGATTGCCTACCAAATGGGTTTTATCAACGCTCAGCAGCTAGAAAAATTGGCTCGTCAGCAGATAAAAAGTGGTTATGGAGAGTATCTGATGAATTTGATCAATCCGACGATTGTGTAATCAAAAGAACCCAATGGACCAGCCGAATAGCCAGGCTAATAGCAGAATCACCAGCACAATGGCTCCCAAGCGCGCGCCTAGACTTCTTTTCATCAGTGGTTGAGCTTATTGATAATTTGCTCTAAAAACTCAACCTTCTCACGAAGCATTGATTTTTCGGACGTGCTTTCCGTTCGTTCTTCCCGCTGGTTGATTTCCTGCATAGCTGCTTCCAGGCGAAAATTTAATTCTTTTATCTCGGTCATGCTCAAATGAATGGTCTTGTCAGCATGCATGTCATGATGGCTCATGGGAATGATAATTTAAAGACGCTGAAAAATAAAGACAGGCACGCAAGCGCACCTGTCTAATATTTAAGAAACTTTTAGATTAAGCGTGCGCTTTGCGTTGCTCTTCCACGGTAGCGATCAGTTTGTCAAAGGGCTTTTCAAACTTGTCCACTCCTTCCTTCTCGAGCTTATCGGTGATATCTTCAATGTCTAGACCCAAGTCAGAAATGGCCGACAGCACCTGGTCAGCCTTATCATAGTCGTCGGTGATGGTAGCGCTGGCCGAATCAGCCGGTTGCTTCATGAGCGCTTCCAGGGTGTCGGTCGGCAGGGTGTTCACCGTGTTGGGTCCGATGAGCGGGTACACGTAGCGCAGCTCTTCGTAGTCCGGGTTCTTGTTGCCCGTGCTCGCCCACAGCACGCGTTGCTTGCGCGCGCCTTGCTGCTCCAGCTTCTTAAAGCGCTCGCTACCGAATACTTCTTCGAACACCTGGTAGGCTTTCTTGGCGTTGGCAATAGCCACCTGCCCCAGCGCCATCTTCGCTTTGTCGGCATGCTCAGGCTTACTGTCGATGATGTCTTGCAGTAACGGATCAGCCATCACGTCGATACGGCTCAAGAAAAAGCTAGCCACCGACACCACGTGCTGGATGGATTCGCCCTTTTCTAGTCGCTTCTCTAATCCTTCCACGTACGATTCGGCCACGTCGCGGTAGCGCTCCACGCTAAACAGCAGCGTTACGTTGATATTGATGCCTTCGGACAACAGTTGGGTGATGGCCGGAATGCCCTCGCGGGTGCCGGGCACCTTGATCATCACGTTGGGACGCGCAACCGATTTCCACAGGCGACGGGCTTCTTCCATGGTGCCCTCGGCGTCGTAGACCAGGTTGGGTTGCACTTCTAGACTCACGCAACCATCCTCACCGCCGCTGGTGTCGTATATCGGACGGAACAAATCGGTGGCCCCTTGAATGTCACTTACGGCTAGTTTTTCGTAAATTTCTTTGCTTTCCAGCCCTTGGTTAGCCAGTTCCTCGATGGCTTCACCGTATACCTCACCGTCGCTGATGGCTTTCTGAAAAATGGCCGGATTGGAGGTAAGCCCCCGGATGCCCACTTCGGTGATCAACTTTTCCAGTGATCCGGAGGTAATCAATTTGCGGCTAAGGTTATCGAGCCATAGGCTTTGGCCCAGTTCGTGTATTTTGCTAATGATCGGATTCTTCATGTTTACTTTTGGTTTAGGTATGAGCTTGTTCTACCTATAACGGCAGAATAAGACAAGCGTTTGCGTAAAGGGTGAATTTATATAAATCTTAGGCACGTAAGATTTAGCGAAAATAGTTTATACGCCTTACTTCCTTTGCCCTAGATTGCCAGCATCAGTATCCTATAAAAGGTAGTTGACTTAAGCTTCTTATCGCTTTATGATAAAGAAACTCACTAACGTTGGTGTTTCCGACGCGTTCCCCGAATATCTGAACAGAAGAATCGTTCTCACGAACTGGATTGCCCTCATCTTGGCCGGTGGCGTGGCCGCTCCGTTCGTAGTGATCTCCATAATTTACTTTCCGCCCATCGCGCTTATCCCAATCATTGGGCTAGGAGTAATTCTAAGTTGCATTCTCTTCAACCGATTGGGCTTGATCTACGTAAGCAGGTTGATTGCTTCATTCGTAGTGTTGGTGCTGGCGGCCATGTACAACGCATTTCTGGCCAAAGTCAGGAGAACCGCCCATTGCGGGAATTCACATGATTGAACTCAGCTTTTCGTTGATCCCATTAGATCGAGCAATCTTCTAACGATTATCACGGCTTTTTTTGTAGCTTACAGCATTTATGACAAGGGGCACTCCCTCAACGTGTCTGAATGACGTCGCGCCGCCTAATCGTTTCAATGGTACTTCTGGTTGCTCTTCCGTTGGCGGTTTGGCAAACCTACGAGTATGCCCAGCGTACGCCCATCAGCTACAACCACGACATCCGTCCCATCGTTAACAACAAGTGCATCGCCTGCCACGGGGGAGTGAAAAAATCCGGCGGTTTTAGCCTGCTCTTTCGGCACGAAGCGCTCGACACCACCGAATCGGGCATTCCGGCCATTGTGCCCGGCGACGCCGCGGCCAGCGAACTCCTGCAGCGCATCACCCACCACGACCCCGAGTTGCGCATGCCGCTGGAAGCGGAGCCCCTGAGCGAAGAAGAAGTGAAGTTGTTTCGGCGGTGGATCGACCAAGGAGCTCACTGGGAAAAACACTGGGCCTATATTGCGCCCGACACCACCATCAATCCGCCCGATGTCGAAACCGATTGGGGACAAAACGAAATTGATCCGTTTGTGTACGCGCGCCTGCAGGAACACCACCTCACTCCCACTGCCCCCGCCGCCCCGGCCGACCTGCTGCGCCGCCTCAGCCTTGACCTCACGGGTCTGCCGCCCACCCTGGCCGAGGTAGAAGAATTTGCCAATGACCCATCCGAAGAAGCCTACGAACGGGCGGTGGACCGGCTGCTGGCCTCGCCCCGCTTCGGAGAACACTGGGCGGCCATGTGGCTCGACCTGGCCCGTTATGCTGACACCAAGGGCTACGAAAAGGACCTGAATCGCAGCATCTGGCAATACCGCGACTGGGTGATCCGGGCCTTTAACGACGATATGCCCTTCGACCAGTTCACGATTGAACAGTTGGCGGGCGATCTGCTGCCGCAGCCCACCGAAGCGCAGTACATCGCCACGGCCTTTCACCGCAACACCATGGCCAACGACGAGGGTGGCACCGACGACGAAGAGTTTCGTGTGGCAGCGGTGTTTGATCGGGTGAGCACCACCTGGGAGGTGTGGCAGGGCACCACCATGTCCTGCGTGCAATGCCACAGCCACCCCTACGACCCCATCGTGCACGAAGAGTTTTACCAAGCCTACGCTTTCTTCAACAATACTGAAGACCGTGACATCTACAACGAGCAGCCCAAGCTGTTCACCTACGCCCCCGAAGATCAAGAGAAACTGACCGAAATCATTCGCTGGATTGATCATCGTCTAAAACCAGACGACCAGCTTCCCGACCGGAACGTCTTTGTCCACGAGCAAAAGGAAACGTTACTCTATCACCTTGGCTATCGCCGGGTAGAAGCCGAGGAATTTGACAACAGCAGCCGCTTCATTGAGCTCACCATGCCCGACCAGAAGTCGGTGTGGCAAATTCAAGACAGTTCGTGGATCATGTTCGAGGACGTCAACCTCAGCGACGTGGAAGCGGTGTCGTATCGCTGGTCTACTCCCTACAGCGGCATCATCAAGGTGCGCTTAGACTCGGCCACCGGCCCCGTTATCAGCCAAACCAAGGTAACCAAGACCGGTGACTTCGGGCACCGGCTATCCTGGGACCGCTGGCAGGAAAAGCGCGTCCCCATCACCCCCACCCGCGGGCAACACGACTTGTACTACACCTTTTACAAAGATCAACATTACTCATCCGACTTGTTTCGCCTGGATTGGATTTTCTACCACGAGCGCGCGCCCTTGCAGGCGGAGTACGATGCTAACTTTCAGGCCAAGGTAGCGGCTTTGGCGAGCCTGGAACCCATCCAGACGCCCATCATGCGCGAACTGCCCGAGGAGAAGCAACGCACCACCTACCACTTCACGCGGGGCAACTGGCTCACTCCCGGTGAGCCGGTCTCGCCCGGCATCCCCGCCTCGATGGGTGAGCTCACCGTCACCGAAGCCCCCACCCGGCTGGACCTGGCCCGCTGGCTGGTGAGCAACGAAAACCCCCTCACCGCCCGGGTGATTGTGAACCGCTTCTGGGACCGTATTTTCGGCTACGGACTCGTGGAAACGCCGGAAGACTTCGGCACCCAGGGGTTTGCTCCCTCGCACCCGCAGTTGCTCGACCGGCTGGCGGTGCAGTTCCGCGACGAACACCGATGGAGCGTGAAGCAGTTGCTCAAACAGATTGTGCTATCGGCCACCTACCGACAGGCGTCGACGGTGACGCCGGAAAAGCTGGAACGCGATCCGCGCAACCAGTGGCTCTCGCGGGGAGCCCGCGTGCGGCTGTCGGCCGAGCAAATTCGTGATCAGGCGCTGGCGGTGAGCGGCCTGCTCAGTGATGAAATGTACGGACCCAGCGTACGCCCTCCGCAACCGGCTAGCCTGGGCGATTGGCAGGCCAGTGAGGGTGAAGATCGCTACCGCCGGGCGGTGTACACCTTTTGGCACCGCACCAACCCCTACCCCTCCATGATCAGCTTTGACAGTCCGGGGCGCAACCTGTGCGTGTCGCGGCGCATTCGCACCAACACGCCTTTGCAGGCGCTTACGCTGCTCAATGACACGGTCTACGTGGAAGCCGCCTACGCCCTGGCCCGCCAGTTGCAGAACACTCCTTATCCCAGCGTGAAAGCCCGACTCGCCGACGGCTACCGCCGCGTGATGCTGCGCGACCCGGACACCGATAAACTACGCGCCATTGAAAATCTATTTACCGATGCCCTGGCGCACTATCAGGCCGCGGCGGCACCAGACAGTATCGGTCAGTCGGTGGCCTACCGAGCACCCGACGAAGCGGAGCTAAAAGCCCTCACCCTGGTGGCCAACACCTTGCTTAACATGGACGAGTTTATCACCAAAAATTAGAAGCTATGACCGTTCTGGAACAAGCGCAGTACGAATTGGCCCGCTACAACACCCGTCGCCATTTTCTTCGGCAGTGCACTGCCGGACTGGGCTCTATGGCGCTGGGCTCGCTGCTGGGCTGTGACTCCCCTACCCCAAGCACAACTACGCTTTCTAGCGCTCCGCTCACTCCAACCCCTCATTTTGCGCCCCGGGCTAAGCGGGTTATTTTTCTTCACATGGCCGGTGCCCCCTCGCAACTGGAGCTCTTCGACTATAAGCCCGAACTACAGAAGCTCAACGGGCAGGCCTGTCCCCCCTCTTTCTTAGAAGGAAAACGCTTCGCGTTCCTGCAGGGCGTGCCGCAAATGCTCGGCCCCCAGGCGACCTTCCGGCAGCACGGCGGTTCGGGCGCAATGATCTCTAACTACTTCACCCACCTGCCGGAGGTGGTCGACGAGATCACCTTTCTGAAGGCCATGCACACCGACGAGTTCAACCACGCTCCGGCCCAGCTGCTGATGCACACCGGCAGTCCGCGCCTCGGACGCCCTAGCCTGGGCTCGTGGACGGTGTACGGCCTGGGTTCTGAAAACCAGGACCTACCGGGCTTCGTGGTGCTGGTGTCGGGCGGCGACCCCAGTGCGGGCAAAAGCGTGTGGGGCAGCGGGTTTTTGCCCACCGTGCATCAGGGCGTGCAGTGCCGCTCAAAGGGAGAACCGGTGCTGTATATTGAAAACCCCAAAGATATTGATCCGGCGATGCGCAAACGCTCCATTGACGCGATCAACCAGATCAACCGGCACGAGCACGAGACGGTAGGCGACCCCGAAATTCTGTCGCGCATCGCGCAGTACGAACTGGCCTTTCGGATGCAGACGTCGGTGCCCGAAGTGATGAACATCAACGACGAACCGGCCTGGGTGCACGAGATGTACGGCACCGAGCCGGGTCAGGAGTCGTTCGCCAACAACTGCCTGCTGGCCCGGCGGCTGGTAGAAAAGGGCGTACGCTTTGTGCAGCTTTACGACCGTCGCTGGGACACCCACGGGGTGGGAGAAGGCAACGGCGTGGACATCGGTCTGCAGCGCGCTTGCCAGGCGGTGGACCGGCCCATTGCCGCGCTGCTCAAAGACCTGAAGCAGCGCGGCCTACTCGACGAAACCCTAGTGGTGTGGGGCGGCGAATTTGGGCGCACGCCCATGATGGAAACCCGCGCCAGCGGGGCCGACTTCAAGGGGCGCGATCACCACAGCGAGGCCTTCACCATGTGGATGGCCGGGGGCGGAGTGAAGGCGGGCTTCACCTTCGGCGAAACCGACGAACTGGGCTACTACGGCATCCGTGACCGGGTGCACGTGCACGACCTGCAGGCCACCATTTTGCATCAGTTGGGATTTGATCATGAGAAGCTCACCTATACTTTTCAGGGACGCGAGTTTCGCCTCACCGACGTGCACGGCCGGGTGGTAAACGAGATTTTGGCGTGATTCAGGATTGCCGAAGGACCGGTTGATTTTCGCCTGCCCTTACTGCTCCACCACCCGCACCACGTGTTCGGTGGTGTTGAGGCCTCCCGGATTGATGTGCCCCCGCAACGGCGGACAATCGGTATAGTCCCGGCCGTGCGCGATTTTGATATGGTGCTGGTCGGCCAGTAGGTTGTTGGTCGGATCGAAGCCCGTCCAGCCCAAGCCCGGAACAAGCACCTCTACCCAGGCGTGCAGTTGGGTGGCACCCACGAATTGCTCTCCCTGGTTCAGGTAGCCCGACACGTAGCGGCAGGGCACGCGGTGGTGACGCAACACGCCCAGCATCAGGTGACTATAATCCTGGCATACTCCCCGCGGATTGGCCAGCAGTTCGTCGGCCCGGGTGTAGGTGGTGGTCACGGCCGGTTGATAGGTCATCCGGGTATGCACTTCTTGGGTAAGAAACTGCGCGTAGTCGAGCAACGGGCGATCGAAGCGGTACGCCCAGGCATCGGGAATGGTGGCTTGGGGCAGGGCCGTGAGCGGAGTGGGTTGCACGTACCAGTAATGATCCACCAGAAAGTGCTCGTCGGTGAGTAGGCGGCGCTCCTCGTCGGGACTTTTGGCGCGCGACCAATCGGGCAGCACTCGGTTGGTAGACCGGCGCACCGCGCAGCTCATCGTGAACCGCAGACGGGTGAAGGGTTGCGCTACGCGCAGGAAGAGCATCTCAAAACCAAACGAATTGTAGGCTGAGAACGCGGTCCGGCGCACCGAAATGTCGGTTCGCACCTCACGCACCAGTTGGGTATCGCTGGGGGCAGGCAGCACCAAAAACGCAAACAAGGCTTCGTTTACCGGTTGGCGATACGTGTTCTCCGCTTCGTAGCGGATGTGGTAGTTCGTCATTTAAAAACTAAAATATTGTTCTTCTAGCGCTCCCCCGATGTGGATAAGCTCGCGCTGCAACTCCGTGAAAAAAGCATCGCTCTGTTCCATGATCTCTTCGGCGGTCAGAAACCGCAAGCGGGCGGCCATTTTGCCTACCGAAAACTCCACCGTGCCGGGGGCCAGGGGCTGATAGTTGCTGATCACCCGCAAATTATCTTCTAATTTATCCAGGTTGTAGCGCACCGACTTCGGGAACTTCACGTTGAGCACCAGAAAATCGGTGACCAGGCGCTCGTTGGGCGGCGTGCCGTAGTGGTGGCGACTCATGTCGAGGCCTCCGGCACTGCGCAGCAGCGCGGCCAGGTGGTAGTTTAGAATGGCCGGACGCAACTTAGAGTCTTTGCTGCGCGCAATGTCCTGTCGCTTGGTGAGCAGCATCTGCACGATCTGCAGGGCGCGCTCCAGGTGCATACCGGTGTACAGCATGGACCACACCTGGTTGCGCAGCAGGGTGTTGTCCATCGCGCCCTTGATCATATTGCTGTTGTCGAGCATGCTTTTGCAAAAGTCGTAGGGCCCCTTTCGGTTCAGGTCATCGGGCATAAAATCCTGGGCGGAGTGGTAGAAGCGGTTGATCATCTCCCAGAGTTCTACGGAAATGTTGTCGCGCACGCCCCGGGCGTTCTCCCGCACCAGCCCCACGTAGTTGATGATGCAGTAGGGGTTTTGCGGGTCCACCGTGAGGTAGGCAATCACTTGCTCGTCGCTCATGGCCCCGCCCTGCTGCTGAAAAGAGCCCGCCGATTGGGCCATGTCCAGCATGGAGTCGAGCACCCACTGCTTGTCGAAGCTCTGGGGGGCGTCGGACGACGAGAGGTACTGGGCGTTGATGTAGCGTGACAGGTGCTCAATGCGTTCTACGTAGCGCCCGATCCAAAACAAACGGTTCGCCGTGCGGGATAACATGATCATAGGGGACGATTTTCGGGGTGGTTAGGATGCTGGATGCTGGATGCTGGATGACTTTCTGCGTGGTTAAGATGCTAGATACTGGCCGCTAGTAGCTAGTATCCGCGCGGCGGCCGCCAGTAACCAGCGACCAGCATCTAATTTCATTCTTGCAAAACCCACGTATCTTTCGAGCCGCCGCCCTGCGAGGAGTTGACGATCAGGTTGCCGCGCCGCAGCGCCACCCGGGTGAGGCCGCCACTGCAGACGTAGCTGGTGTCTCGCCCCGACAGGGCAAAGGTGCGCAGATCAATGTGCCGGGGCTCAAAAATATCTTCTTCCTCAATGAAGGTGCTGTGCACGGAGAGCGACATGATGGGTTGGGCAATGTACTTCCGACGGTTGGCGGCAATCACCTTCAGAAATTCGCTGCGCTCTTCTTCCGTGGCTTGTCGTCCGACAAAGATGCCGTAGCCTCCCGACTCATCCACCGGTTTCACGATCAGTTCGTGCAGATGATCTTGCACGTAGCGGTAATCGTCGTCGCGCTCGCAGCGGTAGGTGGGCACGTTGTGCAAGATCGGCTCCTCGTCCAGGTAGTACTTGATGATGTCGGGCACGTAGGTGTACACCGCCTTGTCGTCGGCCACCCCGGTG
Source organism: Cyclobacteriaceae bacterium (assembly GCA_965217275.1). GTDB lineage: Bacteria > Bacteroidota > Bacteroidia > Cytophagales > Cyclobacteriaceae > Tunicatimonas. The sequence continues at coordinate 322,337 of OZ244400.1, forward strand.
CCGGGGGCATTGGCCAGCGTGACGTTGCCCGCCCGGTAGGCGCTCATCAGGCCGGGCACGCCCAGCGAGGAGTCGGCCCGAAACACCAGCGGATCGATAAAGTCATCGTCCACCCGCCGGTAGATCACGTCTACCTTCTGCGGACCGTAGATCGTTTTCATGTACACAAAATTGTTGTCCATGAACAGGTCACTGGCCTCTACCAGTTGAATTCCCATCTGCAGCGCCAGGAACGAGTGTTCGTAGTAGGCCGAGTTGTAGATGCCCGGCGTGAGCAGCACGCCCACGGGCTGGTCCACCCCCGGCGGGGCCACGCTGCGCAGCACCTCTAGCAGGGCTTCGGGATAGTCGACTACGGGCTGCACCTGGCTCTTGAAGAATAAATTGGGCAGAATGCGTTTGGTAGCCAGACGGTTCGAGAGCACGTAGCTCACGCCCGACGGACAGCGCAGGTTGTCTTCCAGCACGTAGAACTGCCCGTCTTTATGGCGAATCACGTCGGTGCCCGAAATGTGGACGTATACTCCGCCGGGGGGCACAAAATCGGCCATGCTGGCGGCGTAGTGCTTGGAGGAGAAGATGAGCTCTTTGGGCACCACTCCGTCCTTTAGGATTTTTTTGTCGTTGTAAATGTCTTGTAAAAACAGATTTAGGGCGCGGTTGCGCTGGGTGAGTCCGCGCTCAATGGTTTTCCACTCCGAGGGCTGAATGATGCGCGGAAACAGGTCGAACGGAAAGATGCGTTCAGTGCCCTGGGCGCTGTCGGAGTATACGTTGAAGGTGATGCCCTGGTCGAAGGATGATTTCTTGGCGTACTCGTACAGTCCCTTGAACTCGGGCAGCGAAAGCCGGGAAAAGTGCTTGTGCACCCGGTGGTAGTGATCCCGAAGCTTGCCCGGTTCCTGAAACACCTCGTCCAACAGAGCGGTGTTCATTGGATACGCGCGGAACAGGGCTTCCAAATCGGTGACGTTATTATCCATAAAAGAATAGTAGATGGCAGAACAAACGGTGTCCGGCTAAAATAACAGGAAAAGCGGGTTTTACGGAGTTGTTGGGCAAATTTTATCCGCGGTGCTTCCTTGATGGTACTGATTTACCCGCTGTCTCAGAATTTCATACAACAAATCCAGAACTTCGTAAAAAAGGGGTGCAACTTACCCTAAGTCCGTCCGGTTTATACCATAGAGATAATCCATTTTTAACCCCTAATTATTTTTTAATCATGAGACAACACCGAGATTTTATTCAGAAATTAGCCGACTGTGCGGCCGCTTGTCAGTATTGTTCCGATCAGTGCCTGAATGAGGATAACATTCAGATGATGGTACCTTGTATTCGGCTGGATCGCGACTGTGCCGATGCCTGTATCGTTGCCCTTAATCTTGTGGCCCGCGGTAGCGATTCTGCCCAGCAAGCCGTACAGTTCTGCCTGGGTTTTTGTAAGCGCTGTGCAGAGGAGTGCGCGAGTCACGAAGCGCAGCACTGTCAAGAATGTGCCGAAGCCTGCCGCGCGTGTGAGGAAGCGTGCGAGCAGTATTTAGGGTAAGTTGATTCATCCCGTGGCGACGCGACTAATCCCCCGTGGAACGGCGCGTCGCTATATTTCCTACCCGAAGAGCAGAATTAACACCTTTCATTTATTGTTACACGGTAGCAATAATATCAGATCATGGAGCAAAACACCCTAACTTTAAAGCAAGAAGCACCTCGTTTGAAGTCGCCTGAGGGCCAGCACATTCGGCAGACTTTTCCGGTCACCGGCATGAGCTGCGCGGGCTGTGCCGCCAGCGTAGCATCGATTCTCAACGACACCCAAGGAGTGAAGAGCGCCGCAGTAAACTTCGCCAGCAGTTCGGTGCTGGTAGAATATGATAAAGCCCTTTCGCCCGCTGATCTTCAAAACGCCTTGCGCTCGGTAGGCTACGACCTGATCGTGGACGCTGAAGATCCGCAAAAAAAGCAGCAGGAACTACAGCAACAGCATTACCGGGAAGTGAAACGACGCACCATCGGAGCAGCCTTGCTGACCCTGCCGGTCTTTGTTCTGGGCATGTTCGTGATGGACTGGACGCCCGGTCGCTGGATTTCACTGGCACTGAGTATTCCGGTGCTGTTCTGGTTCGGCCGCAGCTTCTTCATCAACGCGTGGAAGCAGGCGAAACATGGCAAAGCCAATATGGATACGCTGGTAGCCTTAAGCACGGGCATTGCGTTTCTGTTCAGTTTATTCAACACACTGTATCCCGAGTTTTGGCTTCAGCGCGGACTGGAGCCGCACGTATACTACGAAGCGGCGACGGTCATTATCACCTTTATTTTGCTGGGCAAACTACTGGAGGAGCGGGCTAAGTCCAACACTTCGTCAGCCATTAAGAAACTCATGGGCCTGCAACCCAAGACGTTGAAGGTGATTCGGGACGGGCAGGAAACAGAAATGCCAATTGCTTCGGTGCAGGGGGGAGACACCATTGTGGTACGACCCGGTGAGAAGATTCCAGTGGATGGAGAGGTGTCCGAAGGAAGCTCCTACGTAGACGAAAGCATGATTACCGGCGAGCCGGTGCCGGTGGAGAAAGCTTCCGGGGAGAAAGTATTTGCCGGTACGGTCAATCAAAAAGGCAGCTTCCGCTTCATCGCTGAGAAAGTCGGGAGCCAAACCCTGCTCTCGCATATCATCCGGCAGGTGCAGGAAGCGCAGGGCAGCAAAGCCCCAGTGCAAAAACTGGTAGATAAGATCGCCGGTGTCTTTGTGCCGGTAGTGTTGGGCCTAGCCGTGTTCACATTTATTATCTGGATGCTGGTGGGTGGCGAAGGTGCGTTTACCCATGCCTTGCTCACCTCCATCTCCGTGCTGGTCATTGCTTGTCCCTGCGCACTGGGGCTGGCTACGCCCACTGCCATTATGGTGGGGATCGGACGCGGGGCGGAGAACAATATTCTGATCAAAGATGCTGAAAGCCTGGAGCTAGGTTACAAGGTGAATGCGGTCGTGCTGGACAAAACCGGCACCATCACCGAGGGCAAACCGGTGGTTACCGACATGCAGTGGACCGACGAGGCACAGGCCCTCCAGTGGAAATCGGTATTGTTAGCACTGGAATCGCAGTCGGAACATCCGTTGGCGGAGGCCGTGGTCGCTCGATTGAAAGAAGAAGGCATTTGTCCAGCGAACGTATCAAACTTCAACAGCCTGACCGGTCGGGGAGTGCAAGCCACGGGTGAGGACGGAACTACCTACTACGTTGGCAATCAAAAAGGGTTAGATGAGCGCGACATCGCACCAAGCGACCAACTGAAACAACAGGCCGATCAGCTTCGGCAACGGGCCAAAACCGTCGTATTCTTGGCCGACGAAACGCAAGTACTCGGGGTACTGGCCATTGCCGATAAGATCAAGGACAGTTCTCCCGCCGCCATCCGAGCCTTGCAAGACCGGAACGTTGCGGTATACATGCTCACGGGTGACAATGAGCAGACTGCCCAGGCGGTAGCCGAGCAAGTAGGATTGAAAAATTTCCGAGCGGAAGTATTGCCCTCCGATAAAGCCGACTTCGTAGAAAAACTCCAACAGCAAGGCAAGGTAGTGGCGATGGTGGGCGATGGCATTAACGACTCGCAGGCCCTGGCGCAGGCGGATGTCAGTGTGGCCATGGGCAAGGGTTCGGACATTGCGATGGACGTAGCCAAAATGACATTGATCACGTCTGATTTACGATCTATTCCGAAGGCGCTAAACCTGTCTAGAAAAACCGTGAAGGGTATTCGGCAAAACCTGTTCTGGGCCTTCATCTACAACCTGATCGGCATTCCGATTGCGGCTGGAGTGTTATACCCAATCAACGGCTTTTTGCTAGACCCGATGATTGCCGGGGCCGCGATGGCCTTCAGTTCGGTATCCGTGGTAGCGAATAGCTTGCGCCTGCGAAACACTTCCCTCTAGACTTTTGATTTATTCAGTCATTCAAACCTTCAATCGTTCGACTTATGGAAACCCTAAAGTTTAAAACCAATATCAATTGCGGAGGCTGCGTAAAAGCCATTACCCCGCACCTCAACCAACTCGACAGCATAGAAAGCTGGCAAGTGGACACCAACAATCCAGAGAAGATTCTGGAAGTAAAATCCGAAACCGATAACCAACAACCGGTGATGGAAGCCGTGAAGAAGGCAGGATTTGAAATAGCTCCGTTGGTGACTGCTTAGAATGGGTTACGACTAGCAATGAGGCAAGACTATTAACAACCGGCTTTTGAAGATTGGTGTGGATGGTCTTTTTTGGGTATGAAGTACTATGATCAAAAACAGATGTACGCAGTTTCGTTTATCGTTTTCTGATTTGCTGTGTCTGAATGGTATTCTCAGAAGCTGTATGGTATTCCTCTAAGCATTGGTCAAGCGGTTGGCCGTCCGTATGAATACACGCACAAAAATCGTAGCAAGCTTTAGATTGGTCACTGTCCTGACACTGTTTTTCACATTCTGATAAAGTGTTACGGGGCATAATATCATATGCATTTGTGATCAGCACCACCACCAAGAAAACAGTTGCAACCACTCCTGCAAAGAAAACTGCCGGAAACTTATTACTGAGTTTTTTCTGCTCGGGTATGGCATTGTGGGTGGTAGAGTGATGAAAGGGAAGCATGAATTTTACTTTTTGGTAATCCCAGCAGAGCAGATACACATTAGCCAGTACCATCAATGGGGAAGTAAGCAACGATCCGTCAAAACGCACGGCGAAAGACAGGATACAAATGTTTAGAATTATTGGAAAATAAATGACTGCTCCAAGTGTTGTCGTGCGGGGAATCAGCAAGAGAATTGCTGCGGTCACTTGCAATACACCAACAAATGTGTAGTAGTAACCGGTGTGGTAAAAAGCTTCCAAATAGTTACCCATTGGGTGATTGATGGCTAGAGCAGTAAACCGTTCGCCAACAATTTTCACAAAACCGGAAGGCAAGAATCCAGCGGCCAGGGCTACGCGGTTAAAAATAGCAAAATACCAAAGCCATTTGTTTCCCCTTATCCTAAGATGAAGTCGGTTAAGTTTGGAAGAAATACCCACCAGTAGTAAGAATTAAGTCTCGTAAATAAAATAAAAGTACTTTGAATTTCAAAGTTAAACTATTGAAATATTATAACTGGTCCTCTACGATCACCTCGGAAATTAATGCGCCAGAATATCATACATCTTATCCACCATTCTGAATAAACCTCTCTCTATCTGCTGGGTTAGCCTTTTTTGAACTGATAATTTTTATTAATGAACCAAGACTTTTTAACCCAATGGGGCGAAGCGGCCTACACGTCGGTCGGATTTTTTTGGAGTGCCCTGTGGGCTTTTGCCCTGGGCTACGTGGTCAGTAGCATGATCCAGGTGTTTGTCACCCAGGAGCGGATGCAACGCTCACTAGGTGACACGAATGCGAAGTCCGTCGGGCTAGCCACCTTCTTCGGCTTCATCTCCAGTTCGTGTAGCTTTGCGGCCCTGGCCACCACCCGTTCGCTGTTTCAGAAAGGGGCTGGGTTTGTGCCCGCGATGGCCTTCCTGCTGGCTTCTACCAACTTGGTGATTGAGTTGGGAATCATCATTTCGGTGTTTCTTTCCTGGCACTTTGTGGTAGGAGAATACGCCGGGGGCCTTATGCTCATTCTCATCTCGTGGCTCTTCATCCGACTCACGCAGCCCAAAAAACTCATCAAGCAAGCCAAAGAGAAAGCCAGCGGAGAGGACGACGATTCCGAAGACGTCCCCGACTGGAAAAAGCTCATTCGGAGCTGGGCCGGATGGAAGGGAGTAGGGATGCGCTACCAAATGGAGTGGGATATGGTCTGGAAAGATGTGACGGTAGGCTTTACCATCGCAGGCATCGTGGCCGCCTTCGTGCCCCGTTCGTTCTTCGAGACCTTATTTTTGGGAGTAGGCAGCGGTGATTCGTTTACCTTCGGACAGATTCTGGAGCACACCTTGGTGGGGCCGGTGGCGGCTTTTTTTACCTTCATTGGCTCGATGGGTAACATCCCCTTGGCCGCGCTGCTCTACCAAAACGGGGTGAGTTTTGCCGGGGTGATGGCCTTTATCTTCAGCGATCTGGTCGTTTTTCCGGTGCTGCGCATCAATGCCACCTACTACGGCTGGCGCATGTCGCTGTTTATTTTGCTGACCTTGTTTGTAGCGCTGGTTGGCACCACACTAGTACTGCACTACGGCTTTGAGTTGTTCGGAGCCTTGCCCGAAACGGGCAGTGCGAGTGATGCGCAGCAGAACTTCTTTTCGATAGACTACACCTTCTTCCTCAACCTGGCCTTTCTGGCCGTGTCGGGTTTCCTGATCTGGCTGGGCTTCTTTAAAGAAGTAGACGGTGAGGTGCCGATGGGCGGACACCATATGGCCAGCAAAGGAGCAGTGGATACGATTTTGAAGTACGCTGCCCTTAGTTCGTACGCCTGGCTGGTGGGGGGATTGGCAGTACGATTTTTTGCGTAGCGTCACGAGAGCGGTCGTTAGGGCCGGAGGGTCGCCCAAGCGCCGCACTGCCCAGATTGTTGAAGAATCCGCCAACGATAAAGCGCTACGCACCGAAATCAGCTTATCCTTAGGGCCAAAACTGAGCGATCTTCCCGCGCAAAAAGGACACGCTTCGTTCCAACTGCTCAATGCCTTCTACCCCATCCTCGATGCTGATCCACCCGTCGAACCCTACCCGGGTCAGCTCGGTGAAGATCGCGTCGTAGTCGTTCAGCCCTTGTCCTATTTCCCCGTGCCGCAAGAACTTGGCGTAACCGGTGGTCCCGTCTTCGGCCTTTCGCAAATCTTCCAGCGTGCCCTCGGTCAGGTAGCGGTCGCTGGCGTGCATGGTCACCACCCGGTCCGACACCCGGCGCAACAACTCCAGCGGGTCTTCCCCGGCCAGATAGGTGTTGCTGGGATCATAGTTCACCCCAAAAGCGGGATGATCGATCCGGTCTACCAACCGGCAGAACACCTCCATCCGCTGGGCAAACTCGGGGTATTGCCAGAAATCATCCTTGTAGTGGTTTTCCAGAATCAGCGTGATGCCGCGCTCCTGAGCGTAGGGCAAGCAGGCGGTGATGCAGTCCGCCGCCAACGTGATGCCCTCTTCCGTCGATAGCGCAGGACGGCGTTGCCCCGACAGCACCCGGCAATAGGTGCCGCCCAGCGCGTGCGTCATGTCGATCCAGTGGCGTTGCTTGGCTATCTCCTGCTCCCGAAAAGCTGCGTCGGGGTGGGTGAAATCGGGCGAGCAGCACATCATTGGGATCACCAGGCCGTGGTCTTCTACCCGCTGCCGGAAACGCGGCCAGTTGGCTTGGTCCTCCATCTCCAGAAATCCGGCGTACCACTCCAGCCCGTCGACGTCCAGCGTTGCGGCCAGGTCAATCCACGCGCCGAGTTGCATCGATCCATCTTTGCACAGGGCGGCCATGTAGGCCTTAGGAAAGGCGGCGAGTTGGGGCATGGCGTTACTCTTTAGCGGGGTTGCGTCCGATAAACGGATATTGTTCCAAATCTACCACCTGACCGCTTACCGGCCCGGCTTCGGCCGACAGCCAGTAGACGGCCGCAGCGGCAATCTCCGCGGGCCGCAGGATCCGTCCCGACGGAGCATTAACGGCCGGAACCTCTTCGTACCACTTCTCTGCTAAGCCGTGCGCGCGCTTGCGGATAATTTCGTTGTCGGTGAGCACCCAGCCGGGGTTAATCTGGTTCACGCGCACTCCCAGCTCCTGGTGCAACGCATCGCCCAGGTTGCGGGTCATGGTCATCAGCGCTCCCTTAGAGATGCTGTAGGCCAGCAGATTGGGCTCCCCGCCCCAGGCGTTCACCGAACCGATGTTGAGCACGCAGCCCCGGGCCCGTTGGAGATGCGGCAGGGCCGCCTGGATCAGCGCCAGCGGAGCCACGGTATTGACTTCGAGCACGTCTCGAAAGAGCGTTCGGTCGGTGGTGTGAACGTTCGACGAGGCGACCCGCGCCGCATTGTTCACCACCGCGTCCAATCGACCGAAGGTTTGCACCGCCCGCTCGACCAGTTGCGAGGCCGTGGCTTCCTGGGTCAGGTCAGCGATGAGCAGCGCGGCACGGTCTTTTCCCAAGCGGTCCACCAAGGCTTCGCCCAGTGATTGTTCCAGTCCGTGCACCACCACCCGGGCGCCCTCGGCCACGCAGCGCTCGGCCATTGCCTGGCCAATACCGGTGCAGCTGCCGGTGATGATGATTACTTTGTCGGCGAGTCGCATGGGTTAGGCGGGTTTCAGGATACTTTTCACCACGTCGCCCCGGTGCATCTGCTCGAAGGCTTCGTGCCACTCGCTCAGGGGCCACACTCCGCCGATGATGGGTTTCACATCGAGCTGACCGCTGCTGAGCAGGGCCAGCACGCGCTCCCAGATGGCCCAGTGGTGGCTGAAGCTGCCCTGCAGCGTCACGTTTTTCTGCACCAGCGGATCGAGCGAGAAGTTGAGCGGGTTGCGCCCCCACCCCACCTTGGCGATGTGTCCGTTGGGCCGCACGATGTCGATGGCCATCTTGAGCGTAGCGCTCACCCCGGCGGCATCGATCACGCAGTCGGCCCCGAGTCCGTCGCGCTGCCTGGCCCAGTCTGCGGCGTCGCCCACGATGGGTTGGCAACCGTACCGGGCGGCAATGTCGAGACGGTGTCGGTCGGTTTCCAGTCCCACCATCGCTACCTCAGCTCCGCAGAGACGGGCCACGGCCCCGCAGAGGATGCCGATGGTGCCCGGGCCCAGCACCACCACCCGATCGCCGGGCTTCACGCGGGAGTTTTCTACCACGGCGTTGAAGGCCACGCTGCACGGCTCGGTGAGGCAAGCCTGCTCGAAAGCCAGGGCGTCGGGCACGCGGTGCAGACAGCGGGCGGGCACGCGCACGTAGCGGGTCATGGCCCCGTTCACCCCGTAGCCGAAGCCCTTGCGGGTGGGGTCCAGGTTGTAGCGTCCCTGCCGACTCAGGGGATTGTTGGTGTCGATCACGGCGGCGGTTTCGCTCACCACGCGGTCGCCTTCCTGCCAGCCGACCACCCGGCTTCCGGTTTGGACGATGTGTCCGCCGAACTCGTGCCCCAGTACCACGGGGTAGTTCACCGGCCAGCTGTGATCGGCCGTCCACTGGTGCAGGTCGCTGCCGCACACCCCCACGTTGACCACCTCGAGCAGCACGTCTTCGTCGCCGATGGTGGGTTGTTCAAACTCTTGCAGCTCAACCGACCCGGGCTCGGGGGCGAAGTTGACGATAGCGGCAGATTTCATGTGGTGGATTAAGGTTATTGGTTTAGATGCGTGAGCGCTACAAATTTCTAATTGTATCGTGCACAACGCTTAATCAAGCCTTCGGGCCGGGCTTGTTTACGTTTATCTTCCGAGAACTAATATACGAACTTGGCGCGACAAGTGCACATGCTCATCTTTCCCCCGGCTGGCGGGAGCCGCCCCGCGGCTGCATGGTGTTGTGTGCCATGTTTTCACCTCAAGTCTAATTGTAACTTGATGATTCGTTCTACCTCTATCAGTTCGTCCTGAGTGATACTTCCTGCTTGGTTCATGAATCGTAGTTCGCTGACGGTAGTCAGTTGATCAGCCATTGCCTTACTTTCTTTTCCAGCTAGTTTTACAATTGCTTCGCTTGGATACAGTTTCCCTGTTTGAGTACTCAATGGTACAACTTGATACCTTTTCAAATATTTATTGGACGTGTTGTTACTAATGATAATGGCTGGTCGCTTCTTCTTGACTTCCTGTCCTACGGACGGATCAAAGTTGACCCACCAAACCCCACCCCGTTGCTTCATAACTCATCGGTGTTAAGCGTTCCTTCCGCCCACTCAAAAGCTTCCTGCTCCCGTTTTTCGTCTGCCGCCATATTTCTGTATCCTTGTTCCAGAGAAGATACGGCTTCTCTTTCTTGCAATCTGGTAGATAGCCAGTCGTATACCTCCTGCAGCGACTCTCCCGGTTGGGCATCAATGAGTCTAAAGATTTTTACTTTCAATTCTGCTTCGCCTATCATATCGATTTTTAATTGTTTCTTCCAAATTAACTTATTTTTGTATGGCACACAATGACCGGGCTAGCCGACGGGCAGCCTTGTTTGCGTTTTTCTGCCGTGTTTCAATATCGTTACTTTGAGCGACTAACTCATAATCCAACTGCCTGACGGATAGCTTGTGTTGGCTGTTCGCCTTTCTTTTCATTCTTCTTCAATAAGTCGATACATCACATCAGTCCTCAATACATATTTCATCCCTTTAGTTACTTCTCTGCCTGAATGATAAATATCATGTTTGAAAATCAATGCCATTCCTTGTTTCGGCTCTATCCAAAGTCCAGGAAATGTAGTGTCTCCTCCTTCAAAATCATCATTGAGATAAATCATAAAGGTCATGTAACTTGCTTCTACATCATTACGAATATAACTTTCGTCAAAATGTCCTCTAAATTGTTGTCCTGGTTGATATCTGTAAAATCTGAATAATTCATTTAAATCAATTGCTACACAGTTTCCCATCTTTTCAGGAACAAATGGTTTGGCTTTTTCCCAAAGTTTTTGAGCTAACTCTTCACTGTTGTAAAAAGATCGGTTGTTGTTCCGAACTTGTGCTATCACTTTTTGACCTCTATCGGTATTTATTTTCGCCATTTCATATCCATTATTCTCACTCAAGTCGATGTATTCTTGACATTCTTCTTTGGAAAGAAAGTTTTCAACTGTGAAAATCTGATCAGTATGTTTATGAAATTTCATTATTCTTTTTCTTGTGACAGCCAACGGCCATTGCGAGCCGACGGCCGTCTTGATGATGTTTTACTTTCATTTATCATTTTGGCTACTTAGAGCAAGTGACTTACCCGTTCTTTGATGCCAGGCTGACGGCTGCAATTTGTTAGGCACATTTTTTACTTTTCAATTTTTCGCTTTAAGTCTATGACGGTTGAACATTGAAAGTTTAATAGCATAATCCAGGAAGCTAATGAATTTAAGAAATCTGGTGATGCTACAGTCTCGAATTTATCCTCATCATTGAAGTATATTCCAAAACTAGTAGACTTAAATGTTGAATGGGATAATGCATTGCGTAGATGGCGAACATAGTCACACCGTAACAGCTTTTTGGCTTTTTGAGAAATCGGTTTTCGATTTTTTGCAGCTTGATGCAGTAACCCAATCGTGGGCCCTTCTTTCATGTAAACTAAAGTGATATAAAGTCTAAAAATCAGCGAACCTTGGACTTTCAATAATTCCTGTTTTACTTGAGGTAGTTCATCGGGAAAAGGAATATTGACACCGTATTTTCTTCCAATTTTTGGGTCTAAAATAGATGCTAGATAATGCCAAAATATCCCATTTGTTAAGTGATCTCTTTCTGAATCAGCAGAATCAATAACAGAATCATTAATTTCATTCATAAACTCTGAATCAGTCAATGAACTTGCCACGTATTCTATTAATTCTTTACACTCATTGTGCTTATTCACAGTTTTTTGATTGCTGCAAATTCTTTTAATAAGATTTATATCTTCTGAATAATTCGCAGAAGGAAACAGGTGTGTTACATTCAAATTGTCAGGTGGTCCTTCATTCTCCATTCCGAATGTCCTGTAATATTTCCTTAAAGCATCACCGTAGACATCTTTATCTGTTATCATTTAATTTTTCTTTCAATTGTGCCTAACGATTAGGCTAAAAAGCGTTGCTGTCCCGCAGGGCAGCTATGATTTTTTAGCCATTGTTGTGGCCAGTTCTTTCTCTATTTTTTCTATTGTAGGCAGTTCCGATTTGAGTTCATCCGGGATAGCCTTACGCAAATCGTATTCCGCGATTCCAATTGGTTGTGTAGTTCCTCTCAGTGCGTATTCAGCAATGATTTCTGACTTGGATTTGCAAAGCAGTAATCCAATGGTGGGGTTGTCTTCTGGCGTTTTTAATTGATCATCTACTGCTGAAAGATATAGGTTCATTTTTCCGGCAAATTCAGCCTTAAACTCAATGGCCTTCAGTTCAACCACAATATAGCATTTAAGCTTGATATGATAGAAAAGGAGATCCACATAGAAGTCTTGATTGTCCACTTTTAGGTTTACTTGTTGACCCACAAACGAGAATCCCGTTCCTAGCTCAAGCAAGAATGAGGTAATGTGCTTTACTAATTGTTGTTCAATGTCGCGTTCTAGCACTTTCTCTCCCAAGTCAAGAAAATCCAGTTTATAGGGGTCCTTCAAAGTATCTTGTGCTAGTTCTGAATGCGGTTCCAGCAGTGTTTTAGAAAAATTTGTTGTGGCTTTACCAACTCGGTTTATTAACTCACTGTCCATCTGATGAATCAAGACAGCCCGTGACCAATTGTTTTCTACCGTTTTTTGACAATAAAACTTTGCCTCTTCAAGCTTGGTAACTTTAGAAATTATGACCTGATGATGACCCCAGGGAATTTGTCCAACAAGTTGCTGGACTTTTTCAAAATTTCTACTCTCTGTAGCATAGAACTCGAACCATTTTCGCATGGAAAAGAGATTAGATCTGGAAAAGCCTTTCTGATTTGGAAATTCCTTTTTCAAATCAGTAGAGAGTTTGTCAACAACCGAACTTCCCCAGTTGGAGGCTCTGAGTTTATCCGATATTGATTTGCCAATCTCCCAATAAAGGTAAAGCATTTCAATATTTACCTTAATAGCTGCCTTGATTTGACTCGCTTGAATCTTCTTTTTCAGGTCTTTAACCCACTGGGAATATTCCAGGGTGTTGATAACATCTAGGTTCATATTCTAAGGTACAACTCCCGTTTCAATGCTTCAACTTATTCTTTTCTTTTTCTAATTAGCTACAACGATTAATGCAGCTGTCTGGCCGAGCTTGTGGGCGTTGATCTTCCGAGTATCAATATACGAACTTGGAGCGACAAACACTCAAGCTCTTCATTCCCCGGCTAGCGGCTGCATGGTGTTGGGTGCAGTTTCATTCTACCGATTCTACTGTATAAGCGTTTCCAGGCTCATACGAGTCAATTTGCGCTTTGAAGGCAGGAATTAACGGCTCAACGTATCTGATGTGGCTACGAGACACGTCTAAAATCACGATGGCTATGGCAAACTTGCCTACGTTCTGCTGGTAGTCAATATTCTTATCTATAGTTAGCAGAATGTCAAAATCATCTTCTACTGCTGCTTGTAACAGCTTGCCATTCTTCAAACCGCTAAACGATGCTTCCGGAACGGTGATAACTTCAAATTCACTAAGGTGTCGCTTTGCCTTCCTGGTGAGGCACTCATCTAAGAGAATTTTCATACAACAGTTGGCTTGACTTTTCTATTAACCCTCTTGACATTTCAAGCAACTTAATAACTTGCTCTTTTTTTACAGAAGGAAAGTCTTCTAGAAATTCTTCCGTCGTCTCTCCTTCTTCCAGATAGTCGAATAGATTCTTAACGGATACCCTAGTACCTAGGAATACTGGGGTTCCTCCTAAAATTTCCGAGTCAATATTAATCACGCGCTGTTCCATAATTGAGTATACGCTTTATATCATCTAATGATTCGTGTGATGATCTATTCTAATTGCACCCAACGTTCAATGCAACAGCCGGGCCGGTTTGTTTGCGTTTTTCTTCCGTTAATCAGTTTTCGTGCTTAGAGCAATAAAATCGCGAATGCATTCTAACCAAGCTTGGGGCTGAATATTGTTGTGTGCAAGTTCAATTCAACAGATCATCCACTTTGGCTAGATAGATTTCCGGTTGACTACTCAATCCATTTACATGCTCGCATCTGGTCTCCCAGAATGCTTTCGGCTCTTGCGCCCGCTCATAAATCGCTTGTCCCATCCAAAATGGAACGGTTTGATCTTGCGAACTGTGAATAATCAACTTCTTGACATTGGCTATCTTTTTTATCTCATCCGTTGCGGGAAACCTATTGCCCACAAACAAATAAGGTAAAATCTTGCTAATGCCTTGGTTCATGGCTACAGCAATTTCCCGATTAGAGGACATCGCCCCTTCGGTAACTAAGCCCTTTATCCGATCATCATTATCTGCGGCTAGTTTAATAGCTAGTTTTCCCCCAAGAGATTGACCTAAAATGATAATGGGAAGCTGCTCATTATTGAGTTGAGCAATTAAATAGCTAAACATGATTTGGTTATCAGCAATGACCTTGTTAAAAGTAGGTTGTGCATTTGATTTGCCATATCCTCGGTATTCTACGGCTAATACATGAAAACCATGATGGGTCAATTTACCTATTTTATCCTCATATTTAGAAACGTTGGAACCCGCACCATGCAAGAAGTAGATAATGGCTCTCGCCGAATCGGCATTAAACCAGTAAGCATAAATATCAGTGTTATCGTCGCCCTGAATAACCACTTCTCGTGCCTTACTTAGTACTTGCAGGTTGATTTCTTTATTAGTTTGAAAATAAAAATGATCATACCGATCAGAGTTTCTACTCCAGACAATTAAGAAAATCAAGCCGATGATATTGGCGACAACAAACCAAAGCAATACTTTCCTTAATATTTTCATCTTTCAAAGCAATTGCACACAACGGCCAACGCGAGCCACTGGCCGAATTTGTTTGAATTGTACTTTCAACTACCAATTTCCGTGCTTGGCGAAACTGTCGAACTAGCTAATTAATGCTAGGCTTGGGGCTGCGTATTGTTAGGGCGCGTGCCTTCTTATCACTTCTACGGAAAGTATTTGTAAATATCTTTTCTAGGTAGAAACCTGATAAAATCTATCGCATCTCCTTCGATCACAACACCAATTCTGTAATTCCCTATTCTGATGCGATAATAACTGTTTGACCCTTTCAGCTTCTTTATATTTTTAATCTCATTACTGCTGATAGCAACCTGAACCTGTTCTATGGTATCTGCTATTTTTGTGAGTAGCTTCTTGTCCTTTACTTTTTTTATGTCTTTTTCAAATGACTTATCAATCCGAACGTTCATTGACGAAGACTTTTAATAAAATCTTGAGTATCCACATATTCACCTGTCTTACCTTTTTCAATGGCATATACCATCGCCAAATCTTCGGCGTCTTCCTCTGTCAAGATTTTAGTTTTGATTCCAAGTTTATTTGCTAGTTCTATAAGTAGTTTGATATCGGAATCTAATTCGCTTGATAATATGGCTGTCTTCATTTCTTGTAAATTTTATCTTCAATATCAGTAATATACTTCGCCTTTTCAAATTCCATGTGCCCTAACGTTGAATGCAGCCGACTGCCAGGCTTGTAGGCTGTGATCTTCCGAATGTCAATATATTGACTTAGGGCAACTGAACTTCTCTCTTTCGCTTCACCCGGCTGGCGGCTGCATGGTGTTAGCTGTTCGCTTTTCTAATTTTGCCTTTATTAACTTTTTCAATTAAGTTAACAGTTTGGTTCCAATCGCCCGTGGTTCCTATAGACCAGATCAGATAGTACTTGTTTTCTTCAGTTAAGGAGTCCAATAGTAGTTCCGATTCTCTTTTGGTGATCTTTACCTTCTTCAATGTCAATGCTTGAACGTAGAATGGTACATCTATTTCTTTTAGAAATTTTAGACTATCCACGTTAAGCTTATATATCCTTTTTACGATTTTGCTTTTCATTCTTAGAGACGGGAAGTCTCTCGTCCAATGTTCTTTTATCAATGAGCACAAACTACTTGATTCTAAGTTGTTGACTAAAGGCAGTAAGCTGTACTCGTCTTTGTATTTTGAAAAGTTATCAATCAGTGTTCCTTCAACCTCATCATCCCATATCAGATCCACAACTTCATTAGCTCTGTGTCTATCAAATTTTCTATCTGAAACAATCAGTAGCTCATAGAATACCCTAATTATGTCATTTGGAAGCGATCTTATGAATTTAGAGAGAAAAACTCTAATCGTAATCTGAGTCTTATAGTCTTGATTTGGATAGTCGTGTAAGAGGACCTTAGCTATCTTATCAAATTTCCTTCTTGGCTCATTATCAGTTCTTTTTACGATATATCTCTCGATAGACTTTTTAAGTTCAGGATTTCCTGCGTTGCCAAAGTACAAAGTCAAAATCTCTTCATCTGAGGTACAGTTCAAAAGAGAATGCACAACAACGTATACAAGTTCATCCTCATAATTCTCGCAAAAGTAACTTTCAATATAATCGAGCTTATTCACCTATATAATTTCTTATTGTTCTCTATAAACAATGACAGCTAACGGCCATTGCTAGATGACGGCCGGACTTGTTAGAATCTTACTTTCATTTATCGTTTTGACTACTTGGAGCAGCTAACGTACTAGCTCTTTTTAATTAGGCTGCCAGATGCAATTTGTTGTGTGCTGGCTTTCAATTCCTCTGGTTTTTCAAATTCTAATTCTTCTGGTAGTTTCTTTAACTCATTCATTACAGCATCGTATTTGTTTCTTAACTTATCTGGAGGTGGTGGACCACAACAAGTCTTGAATTCTTTCATTTCTTCTCTTATTACTTTTAGGTCACCAAAAAGCTTTTTTCGTTTCTCTATAAATATCTCTTGAATGTTCAGAATTATATCGGCAAGTTCTTGAGAGCGATCATAGACACAAACTCTAGCTACCTCTTCTTTTCCAGTTTGCCTTATCTGGTTTAGCTCTACCAGAATCTCTCCGATTACATTATAGAATTTGTACAGTTCGTTTACCACTCTAGATTGAAGGAATATTTGGTTGTCGGATATTATTCCTTGATACTTGGCAAAGCAAGTTTGAAACTCTCTCGATGCATCTAAAATGCAGTTCTCTTCCTTTTCTGGGTCACATGACAATGAGATATAAAGTTTCTGAATTTCAAATAAGATCTTAACAAGTGACGAATGAATTATTTTTTCGTGACTAACCTGCTCGTCTGAGAACTTGAATTCTTGTTGTAGTTCTTGTTCCTTCTCCTTCGTTTTAAAATTATACCGGTTGTTCAACCATACAAGTATAATCGGCAAAAGGAAACCGCTTAGTATAGTTACTATATTCTGACTGAAAAAATTTGTCCAATCCATTTAGTATTTCTTGTTTTTCTGCTTGCACACAACAAGTTGATAACGGAGATATGTCGGTTATATGCAATATAGCAAGCGGGTGGTCATTTTGAGGATAATTTCCCAATTGCCTGACAAATGTTTCTATTTTCTCAAACAGTATGGCTTTTTCAAGTAAAACATCGGCCATTGGAGACCTTTGTCCTTCAATACTTGGTTAAACGTTTGTAAACGACTACAAACGTTTAACCAATGGATCAAGCGTAGCGCAGTCTCTCCTTCAGCTGCGCTACGCTCATCAGCCACTAAATATAACTAAAAAAGCGCTTTACTCCCCTACTTCGTCACTAACCTCCGAAGCGGCGGCCGCTTCTTCTGCCGCTACCGCGCGGGCCTGCTTGCGGCGATCCATCACCTGGTTGAAGTGCTCCACGTTTTCGTTCAGGTGGTGACTGAAATGCTGGGAGTTAGATGCTGGATGCTGGTGACTAGAACGTGCCGCAAGCCATCCTACTACCAATTGCACAAGTTGTGCATTCAGTATCCAATATCCAGCCATCAATAACCAGCATCCAGCAATAACAATCCGCCCTCCTTCCTCGTTAAAAAGACCGGCCATTCCCTTACCCTAATCCCCATGACAGAAGACGTGATGCTCACCCAGGAGCTGGTGAAACAAATTGAACAGCTCACCGCTAAGTTTGATCGCAACGGGCAAAAGCTCGCCGACTATCTGCAAGGGCTGGTGCACGCCAACTTCCTGAGCTACTGGGACTACATCCAGCTTGACACGCTGCTGAGCCTGCAAAATCCCAAGACGGAGCTCAAGGACGAGATGATCTTCGTAACCTACCACCAGATCACCGAATTGTATTTCAAGCTGGTGCTGTGGGAAATGGAGCAACTCACCGACGGCAGCGTGACCGAGGCCCGCCCGTTTCTGGAGAAGGTGAACCGCATGAACCGCTACTTCGCGCAGTTGGTCAGTTCGTTCACGGTGATGACCGAGGGCCTGGACCGGGAGCAGTTCGCCAAGTTCCGGCTGGCGCTCACTCCTTCCAGTGGGTTTCAGTCGGTGCAGTACCGCATCATCGAGATTGCGTCGACCGATCTGGAGCAATTGGTGCATCCCAACTACGTGCTGTGGTTGTCGCCCGACGATCCTTTAAAGCAATACTTGGACAAAGTGTACTGGAAGGCGGGGGCGCGCGACACCGAAACCGGCGAGAAAACGCTCACCCTTCAGCAGTTTGAAACCGAGTACGACGAACTGCTGCTCGACAAAGCCGAGGACTATAAAGAAAAGAACCTGCGGCGAAGCATGCACCGCTTTCTGGACGAGCGCGACCCGTTGAGCAGCGACATCATCGTGGCCCTGCGCGAGTTTGACCTCTACGCCAACGTGCACTGGCCCCTGGCCCACTTCCGGGCCGCGGTGCGCCACCTGATCAACAACAAACCCCGGAAAGAAGCGGAGGCGGTGGCGCCCGCCACGGGCGGCACCAACTGGCGCAAGTACCTGCCGCCCCGTTTCCAGCGCATTATTTTCTTCCCCGAACTGTGGTCGGATGAGGAGAAAGACAACTGGGGCAAAACCTGGGTGCTGGAGCAGACTAGTGACGGGTGATTGCGTAGGAACGAATCGTAGGAACATGCCGCGTCCACGGTGGACCGGGCGGTGGTCATGCCCGACCGGGATTAATCGCACGGCGGGGCCGCCCCGGCGATCGCGCCACGATGGCCGTCATGTTCCTACATGTTTGCCAAATAATCTAACGCCAACCGGTAGCCGTCCAGCCCGCAGCCCACAATAATACCCGCCGCGTGGGCACTGATGTAGCTGTGGTGCCGGAAGGCTTCCCGGGCGTATACGTTGGAGATGTGTACCTCTACCACCGGGCTGCTGATGGCCGCCACCGCATCGGCCAGGGCCACCGAGGTGTGGGTGTAGGCCCCCGCGTTGAGCACAATGCCGTTGTACGAAAACCCCACCTCGTGCAGTTTATCCACCAGGGCCCCCTCACCGTTCGACTGATAATAATGCAGCGTGATGTCCGGAAAGGCCTGTTGCAGGCGGGGCAGGTGGGTATCGAAGCCTTCGAAACCGTAGATGCCGGGTTCTCTCACTCCTAACAGGTTCAGGTTGGGGCCGTTGATGATGATGTAGGTCATGCTGACGGGTAGTTTTTGGGCCCAAGCTAGGCAATTAGCCGCTAATATCCTTATCTTACCCCACCTATGCTGCATCCCGACTGGAACACCTACCTGGAAGAATTTGGCGACTATCTGAAGCAGGAGCGGTCGTTGGCCAAGAATTCTCTGATGGCCTACGCGAGCGACGTGGAGAAGCTCCAGCAGTATGCCGACGTAGCCGACTGGGAGCAGTCGCCGCGGGAGCTGACGCAGTCGGATTTACTACAGTTTATTGCCTACATCTACGACTTGGGCATGAGCGCTCCCTCGCAGGCCCGTATTCTGGTGGGAGTGAAGGCTTTTTACAAATTCTTGCTGCACCGCGACCTGATCGAGGACGACCCCTCGGTGCTGATAGAAGGGCCCAAAATTGACCAGAAGCTGCCCGACGTGCTCTCGTACCAGGAGATTGAGCAAATTTTGTCGGCTATTGATCTATCAAAGGCAGAGGGAGTGCGCAACCGGGCGATCATCGAAACGCTCTACAGTTCGGGCATGCGGGTGACGGAGCTTACCGAACTGCGGCTCAGCAACCTCTACGCCGATATCGGCTTTTTGCGGGTGCTGGGCAAGGGCAACAAAGAACGTATTGTGCCCATCGGCCGTGATGCCCTTAAGTACATCAAGATGTATACCCAGCACGTACGCAATCTGCTGGAGGTGCAGCCGGGCCACGAGGACTACGTGTTCCTGAACCGCCGCGGCACCAAGCTGAGCCGGGTAATGATCTTTAACATTGTGAAGGATGCCACCGCCCGGGCGGGCGTGGAAAAGAACGTGAGTCCGCACACCTTTCGGCACTCGTTTGCGCTGCACCTGGTGGAGGGCGGGGCCAACCTGCGGGCGGTGCAAGACATGCTGGGCCACGTGTCGATCACCACCACCGAAATTTATACTCACCTCGACCGGGACTACCTGCGGCAGGTGATTGACCAGTATCATCCTCGCGCCCGGCATCCGATCAAAACAAAACGTTAGACTACCCTATCTGGGTGAGCTGACTTCATACCCACCGCCTTACTTTAGACTGGTAACGCTTGTATTCATCCCCGAATAACTGCTTCATTGCCCGCTCTTCGTGAGGAATGTACCAATAGTTAGTGACCAGAACAAAGACCAAACATCCCACGACCGGGAGCAAGGTTCCCAGAAGAATCCAAACGCCGATCAGACTCACCGTGAAACCTAGGTAGATTGGATTTCTACTGATCCTAAATAGCCCGTCGGTCACCAGTTTTCGGGGCTTCTTGAAGGTGTGAATTTCAGTATCGGCCCGGCTAAACCTTTTGCGAACCCGTACGGTCACCGCTAATCCGAGTAGAATCAGAGCGATCCCGATGTAGTTGAAAGGAGGCGGAACAACGTTCTGAACAACGACTAGGGTCCGTATTCCGATCATAAGGGCAATGCAGAGCAGAAATAGGACGGGGGGGGTAATATTCATACCTCGGGGATTTATCTTCAGCCAAGGTAGTGAGTTGGTGTTCCCACTGCATTAACCTAGGTTTAGGCTCGTAATTTTTTTCGTATTCTGCTGAGTGCTACCGGAGTGATTCCTAGGTAGGAGGCAATCATGCGTTGGCTTACTCGCTGTTCTAGGGTTGGATATTCCTCTAAGAAAGACCGATATCTGCGCTCTGCATCGTAGAGTAAGAACTCTCGCTCTCTCCTTTCTTTTGCCGCGTACCCTTTTTCCAGCAACTTTAGTAACAGCAGGTTCCACCCTGGGTTTTGCTTTCGTAGCGCTTGCCAGCGCTCGTACGGAATTACCATCACCGTGGATGGTTCCAGAGCCTCTACCGAAAAGTGAGAGGGAGAACTTGATACCATTTTCAATCTTTTCTGACTGCCTCATGGCCTTCCGATGCGTCTGAGACTGGTAAACTATTGTAAATATCGTACTTTTGGTGATGAATGTTTTATCAACAAATTTTTAAGGTTCGTGTCGACACGAACTTCGGATAAGAGCAGGGAGCCAACAATGGAGTAGAAATTCAGACTTCACTATCTTCCGAGGGAACTATTCAGTACTTGCGAGAGATTGACTCATCAAGGTTATATCAGTTTCTGGAAAAGTCTATCTTTGAGCATGAACTACCCACTAATTAGCCTAAGCCTTTTTCTCTGGCTGACCCTAATCATAAGGTCGATGCCCGCTGCCGCCCAGGGTTCGCAACCCGATGATCTGTTGCCCGCCGACTTTCACCGGCAGCGGCGCGAGGCCTTGCGCGCCAAGATGCCTGATAATTCGGTGGCGGTGGTGTTTGCCAACCCGGTGCGCAACCGGGCCAACGATGTGGACTATTTGTACCACCAGGATCCTACCTTTTATTATTTAACTGGTCACCGCCAACCTCATTCGGTACTGTTGCTCTTCAAAGAGCCCCAGCGCCTCGGTGGTAAGAAAACTGACGAACTGTTGTTGGTGCGTCCGCCCAATGCCCTGGATGAACTTTATAATGGGCAGCGGCTGCGCAGCGAGGAAGGTGTCAAACAACTAAGCATCAAATCGGTGCGTGAAAATCCGGAGTTTCAGAAGTTAGGCATTGACTTCGGTCGCTTCGACCAGGTGTTGTTCTATGATTTCGCGGACGACGTGCGCGACACTCCCGAAGAAGACGACCTGTACGATCTTATCCAAAGCTTCAAGCAGCAGGCCAACTACCCGACCGAAGGCAAGCTTGCGCTAAGTGCTGAGCCAACGCGCAATAACCTGGACGTGGTCACACTGGATAGCTTGATGCGGCAACTGCGGGAGATTAAAACGCCCGAAGAGTTGGACCTGCTACGCAAGGCGGCAAAAATTTCGGCCCTGGGGCAACGCGAGGTGATGAAAGCCCTGGAACCCGGTATGTCGGAGCGCGAAGTACAGGGCATGCACGAGTATATCTACAAAAAATATCAGGCCGAATACGAAGGGTATCCTAGTATTGTGGGGGCGGGGCACAACGGCTGCGTGCTGCACTACATCGACAACTACAAACCGGCCATCGAGGACGGGGAGCTTATTCTGATGGACCTAGGAGCCGAGTACCACGGCTACACCGCCGACGTGACCCGCACGTTGCCGGTGAACGGCAAGTTTACGCCCGAGCAAAAGCAAATCTACGACCTGGTGTATCGCGCCCAGGAGGCGGGTATTGCCCAGTGCCGCGCGGGCAACACCTTCAAGGCCGTGTATGAAGCCACCGCCCGGGTGGTCAACGAAGGGCTGGTGCAGTTGGGCATTTACGAAAGCGCGAAACCCAAGGATATCGTGAACCCTGCCACCGGGCGCAACCGCTACTACCCGCACGGTTGCTGCCACCACATTGGGCTGGACGTGCACGACCAGGGCACGTACGACACGTTGCGGGCTAACATGGTGGTGACCATCGAGCCGGGCATCTACATTCCGGAAGGCAGCCCCTGCGACCCCAAGTGGTGGAACATCCCGGTGCGCATCGAGGACGACTTTCTAGTGACTGATACCGGCTGCGAGAACCTCTCGGATGCCGCCCCGCGCAAGAGCGAAGAGATTGAAGCTGTGATGGCCGAACCCAGTTTCTTCAATACGGTGGATTTGCCCGCGTTGGAGACGGGGGAATAGGAAGAGATAGAGATAAGGTTATTTTCAGAAAGTGGACAACTGGTGTATGGTGGATTTGCCTCTTACCCCCGCTCCATCCGTAGCTGTTTATATTTATCTATTTCGTTATCTTCGTGAAACCAACAACAAACAGTTATGAATATTAAACAGTCAACCCACGGCATAGACGAAGTCCATCGGCCGAGCGAACAGCAACTCAAACTCCTTGGCTTTCTAAGCAGTCGCCGGTTCTCTAATGAAGAAATCCGCGACATTCAGAACCTCATTGCAGACTACTACGCTGAGAAGGCTCAGACTGAAATGGATGCTTTTGTTGCTGAGAAAGGATGGACTCAAGAAGATTTAGATCGTATGGCTAGTGAGCACATCCGAACCCCTTATGACAAATGATACGATTAGAGCCATCGTTGACAGCCCTAATGGGATAGAGGTAACCCCCTCCTATTTTTGGCGAATCATCGACCAGGATAAAGACGACAACAAGTACTTCGACTGTGCAGTAGCCGCTAATGCCGACTATATCATCTCAGATGATCGACATTTCAATATCCTGGAAGCAATAGATTTCCCAAAGATGAAGCGACTCAAAATAGATGAGCTGAAGCCGTCTATGTTCGACAAAAAAAGCTGAGAGACTCCCCCCTCAGCTTTAACTAACTTTTGCATGTACCCAGGGCCGGAGTCGAACCGGCACGGCCAAAGCCATTGGTGTTTGAGACCAACGCGTCTACCAATTCCGCCACCTGGGCCTAAAACGAAACCACAAAGCTACGCAAGTTTCAGGAAGAATGAAACCTCTAGCGGACAAACTCTTTTGGTACCCCGACCATCTCAAATCGGATGATGACCGGACTGTCGTAGTCCAACCCCAGCAAGTCGTGGGCGCTGCCCTGGTTGATGCTTAGCTCCAGCAGCCCCAGGCTGTTGAAGATCAACACGCACTCCCCTAGGTCCACCTCGTGATACGCTTGGTGAATGCGGTGCGCCCGCTCCCGGCCAAATAATATCTGATAGTTACATCCGGCACTGAGGGTTTCAAAGGTGGCCTGGTCGATGTTGGTAATCAGGTTACCGTAGTGGTTCACCCGGACCACGTTGCCGCTGATCTGCTTGCGGGTGGCCCGCACCGAGCGCGGCAGCTTGCGGTTGATGCAGTGAAGTTCGGCCCCCAGTTTTTCAATGGGTAGCCCCTGACTCAATGCCACCGCTGCCGGGGCCAGCACGTCTTTGGTAGCAAAGGTGGTGGGCACCGCTTGCTCCAGCTCCACGGCGCACTCCGGTTCTTCTTCACTGAGCAGACTAATTAATCCGTTATCCACTCCCAAAAAGTAATGGTTGTGTAGCTTCACCGCAACGAGTCGCCGCGGATGGGCCTCGGAGTCGACCGCCACCAGGTGAACTGTCCCTTCCGGAAACTCCGGATAGACCGAGCGCAGCACAAAGGCCCCGTGCGCGATATCAAAATGCTTGATTTTGTGGCAAATATCCATCACCTTCACCTGCGGATCGGCCCGGTGGATCACCGCCTTCACCGCGGCCACATAGTGGTCGGTGTCTCCGTAGTCAGAAGTAAATGTGATTAAAGACATGAAACAGTGCGGATATTTGCGTAAATTTATTGACTATTACCCCCTAAACGAAGTCACCCGCATTATAGTTTCGATTTTCAAAAAACAGCCCCCCACGTATTGGTAGAAAAAGTTATTACTCTCGACGACGTTTCGCTACTCGATTTTTTAGGCGTTGAAAACAAAAACATCCGCCTGGTGGCCGAAGCCTTCCCGCAAAGCAAAATTGTTTCGCGGGGCAATGAACTGCGCATCCAGGGTAGCACCCCGGAGATTATCAAAATTAACGACATCGTTAATTCGCTGCTGGAGCATTACGCCCGCTACGGTAAGGTCACCGAAGAGCAGGTACAAGATTATATTTCGGACGAAAAGAAAACCTCACCCGGCGAGCAGGGCGACGACATTTTGCTCTACGGCACCCAGGGTGCGGTGATCAAGCCGCGCACGGTGAACCAGTACGAGCTGGTGCAGCAGGCGGCTAAAAACGATTTGGTGTTCGCCATCGGTCCGGCGGGCACCGGCAAAACCTATATTTCGGTGGCCCTAGCCGTGCGCGCCCTCAAGAACCGGCGGGTGAAGAAAATCATTATCACGCGGCCCGCCGTAGAAGCTGGCGAAAATCTGGGCTTTCTGCCGGGCGACCTCAAAGAAAAGATTGACCCTTATTTGCGCCCCATCTACGACGCGCTCACCGACATGGTGCCCAGCGAAAAGCTTAAGTTTTACGAGGAGAACAAAACCATCGAGATTGCTCCGCTGGCCTACATGCGGGGGCGCACGTTGCAAAATGCCTTTATCCTGCTGGACGAGGCCCAGAACACCACCCCCATGCAAATCAAAATGTTTCTGACCCGCATGGGGCCTAATTCGCGGGCCATTATCACCGGCGACCAGTCGCAGATTGATTTGCCCAAAAACCAGCGGTCAGGACTCATCGACGCGGTGGAGGTGCTGCGCGGCGTGAAGGGCATTGGCTTTGTTACCCTCGAGAGCAAGGACGTCGTCCGCCACCGTTTGGTGAAAAGTATTATCAACGCGTACGACCAACGCGACCAACATCCTGACGCAAAATAACAACCCAAAACAGTATCCAATGATAACCGAAAGTCCCACCCTCACCATCCGAAAGGCAACCAACCCCAATGAGTTGCGCCACGCCTTCCGGATTCGCGAAGCGGTATTCGTGAACGAACAGCGGGTCGCTGCTGAAGAAGAATACGATCGGCACGATGCCTTGGCCACGCACTTGATCGTTTACGATGCGGAAGGGATTCCCTGCGGAACCGCTCGCTGGCGGGCTACCGACCGGGGCATCAAACTAGAGCGCTTTGCGGTATTGGCTTCTCACCGAGGACAGGGCGTAGGCCGGTTGCTGCTGGAAACCATTCTGTGGGACATTGACGAAGACCCCAATGTGGGTCAGCAGTCGGTGTACCTCCATGCCCAAACCGCCGCCGTTGGTTTCTACGAAAAGTTTGGCTTTGATCGCGTAGGCGATGAGTTCGAGGAGTGCAACATTAAGCACTACGAGATGATTATGTGACGGCACCGTGGTGAGCACAACAGCTCATCAAATATGTGCTCACATCTTCCCAGCGATGGTAGGAACTCCTTCTACCACCCCATCCTCTTGCGCGGCCAAGAAGCGCTCGGCGTCCAACGCCGCCATGCATCCGCTGCCCGCCGCTGTGATGGCCTGCCGATATACGTGATCCTGGGCATCGCCCGACGCGAACACCCCCGGCACGTTGGTGCGGGTAGAATCCGGTTCGGTGAGGATGTAACCGTTTTCGTCGCGGTTGAGCACTCCGGCAAAAATATCGGTGTTGGGTTTATGCCCGATGGCCACGAAGAATGCCTGCACCTCGATCGTCCGCTTCTCACCGGTTTGGTTGTTCACCACGCGTACCCCTTCCACTTCTTCTTCGCCCAGCACCTCGTCGGTTTCGGTATTCCACAGGATTTCAATGTTTTCGGCTTTCTCTACCCGGCGTTGCATAATGGCTGAGGCGCGTAGCTCGTCGCGACGCACCAGCATATAAACCTTGTTGCAGATTTTAGATAGGTAGCTGGCTTCCTCAGCGGCCGTGTCGCCGCCCCCCACCACGACCACGTCTTTGCCCCGAAAGAAAAAGCCGTCGCACACCGCGCAGGCGGAAACTCCCTTGCCGTTGAGTCGTTCCTCAGAGGGAATGCCTAGCCACTTGGCCGAAGCGCCGGTAGCAATAATCACCGATTTGGCCTCGATGGTTTCCTCCTCGTCAATGGTCACGCGCAACGGGTAGCTTTGGAAATCCACCGAAGTGGCCATTCCGTAGCGCACGTCGGTGCCGAAGCGCTCGGCTTGCTTCTGAAAGTCCATCATCATCTGCGGTCCCATCACGCCTTCCACGTAACCGGGATAGTTTTCCACGTCGGTGGTGGTGGTGAGTTGCCCACCGGGTTGGCTACCGGTGTACAGCACGGGACTTAGGTTAGCGCGGGCCGCGTAAATGGCAGCAGTGTATCCGGCGGGGCCGGAACCAATAATCAGTACGTCGATGGGCTCTTCGTAGTTCATAACGTTATGTGATGCTTGATGCAAAAAAAGAAAGCCTCAAAGAGAGGCCTTCAGTAATTTTCGGTAGACAAAAGCCTAACCTAAGTAAGGCTTCAGTGCTTTGCTACGCGAGGTGTGGCGCAGGCGGCGAATGGCCTTTTCTTTGATCTGTCGGACGCGCTCCCGGGTGAGACTAAACTTCTCGCCGATTTCTTCCAGCGTCATGGCGTGCTCGCCATTCAGGCCGAAGTAAAGCGAGATCACGTCGGCTTCGCGCTGGGTGAGCGTAGACAAGGCCCGCTGCACTTCTTTGCGCAACGAATCGGTCATCAGCGACGAATCAGGCGTGCCCTCCGCATCGTTTTCTAATACGTCAAGCAGACTGTTCTCTTCACCCTGCACAAAGGGAGCGTCCATTGATACGTGCCGACCGGATATTTTCATGGTGTCTACCACCTCGTTGGTCGTCACTTCCAGCACGTCGGCTAGTTCGTCGGGCGAAGGTTCGCGCTCGTACTTCTGCTCCAGCTCCGAGAAGGTCTTGGAAATTTTGTTCAAAGAACCCACCCGGTTGAGCGGCAAGCGCACAATGCGCGACTGTTCGGCTAATGCTTGCAAGATAGACTGACGAATCCACCACACGGCGTAGGAAATAAACTTAAAACCCCGCGTTTCATCGAAGCGCTGCGCCGCCTTGATCAACCCTAGGTTGCCCTCGTTGATCAGGTCGCCCAGCGTAAGCCCCTGGTTTTGGTACTGCTTGGCTACGGATACTACGAAACGTAGGTTCGCCTTGGTCAGCTTTTCCAACGCGAGTTGATCGCCCGCCCGGATGCGCTTCGCCAAATCCACCTCCTCATCCGGGGTCAACAGGTCCACTTTACCAATCTCCTGGAGATACTTATCCAGCGACTGGCTCTCGCGGTTGGTAATCTGTTTACTAATTTTAAGCTGTCTCATTCAGTTTTGGGCGTTTAAGTATACCGTGCTCTAGGGGTGAACAAGCATTTATCTTACGTTAGTTCCTCAACAATGTTTCACGAAAAATCCGAGGAAGCAAGATTGGATGAAGTACAATTACTATGCTACTGCTTCTTTTCGGGCCGGGGGAGTAATGCTTTTCGGGATAAACGATATTTTCCGGTCTTCTTGTCTACTTCAATCAACTTAACTTTGATTTGTTCTCCGACTTCCATAATATCATCCACTTTCTCTACGCGCTCCCAATTAATCTCCGAGATGTGCAGCAAACCGTCTTTGCCGGGCATGATTTCCACGAAGGCGCCGAAGGGCATGATTGATTTCACCACCCCATCGTAGATTTCGCCTACTTCGGGAACGGCCACGATGGCCCGAATGCGCCGTAGGGCACCGTCCATTGCCTCCTGATCGGTGGCGAACACGTTCACAATACCTTTCTCGTCGATCTCTTCGATGACGATGGTGGTGTTGGTCTCTTTCTGAATTTCTTGCACCACCTTGCCACCGGGACCGATGAGGGCACCAATCATATCGCGCTCAATCTTAACGGTAGACGAACGAGGCGCGTTGGGCTTCATCTCATCGTTGGATTTGGAAATAGTCTTGGCCATTTCCCGGAGAATGTGCAGGCGCCCCTCTTTGGCTTGCGTGAGGGCTTCTTGCAGCACTTCGTAAGAAAGTCCGTCAATTTTAATGTCCATCTGGCAGGCGGTGATTCCCTGCTCGGTGCCGGTCACCTTGAAGTCCATGTCGCCCAGGTGGTCTTCGTCTCCCAAAATATCCGACAGGATAGAGTACTTACCGGTTTCGCTATCGCTAATCATGCCCATCGCAATGCCCGACACGGGCGCTTTCACGGGGATACCGGCATCCATCAGGGCCATGGAGCCCGCGCACACGGTGGCCATCGACGAAGAACCGTTTGATTCCAGAATGTCAGATACAACCCGGATGGTATACGGATTGTCCTCATCTTTGGGCACCACCGGTTTCAGGCCGCGGAAGGCCAGGTTGCCGTGACCGATCTCGCGACGGGCGGGTCCGCGGTTGGGCTTCACCTCCCCGGTAGAAAATCCCGGAAAGTTATAGTGCAGCAAAAACTTATTACTACCCTGGAACATGGCCCCGTCGATCATCTGTTGATCGAGCTTAGTGCCGAGCGTCACGGTGGTGAGCGATTGGGTTTCGCCGCGGGTGAACAGGGCCGAGCCGTGGGCCGAGGGCAGGTAGTTCACCTCGGTGGTGATGGCCCGCACTTCGTTGAGCTGACGGCCGTCGAGGCGTTTCTTCTCGTCCAGCACCAAGTTACGGGCGGCTTTCTTATGAATTTCGTTGAAATACTGATGCACTAAGGTCAGGTTCTCCTCGTGCTCTTCGGACAGGCTCGATATATAGCTTTCCTTGATGGCACTGAAGCGTTCTTTGCGCACCTGTTTGTCGGCAATTTGTTCGCTCACCATAGCGTAGACCTGCTCGTAGTAATCGGCGAACAGGCGCTCGCGCAGCGATTGGTCTTCGGCTTCGTGATCGTACTCCCGCTTGGTGACACCCAGTTCTTGGGCCAGTTCAACCTGGGCCTGGCACTGCAGTTTGATCACCTCGTGGGCCGCCTTGATGGCTCCCAGCATGGTGTCTTCGCTCACTTCGCTCATGGCCCCCTCCACCATCAGAATGTTGTCGGCCGTTCCGGCGACGATCATATCCAGATTGGCCGATTCGGTCTGCTGGGCGTTGGGATTCACCACGTACTGACCGTCGGTTTGCACCACGCGTACTTCGGAGATGGGTTCGCCAAAGGGAATGTCGGACACGGCAATGGCAGCTGAGGCAGCCAGGGCAGCTAGCGCATCGGGCATCACGTCTTTGTCGCCCGAAATCAGCGAGATAGCCACCTGGGTATCGGCGTGGTAGTTACTGGGGAAGATAGGACGCAGGGCACGGTCGACCAGTCGGCTGGTCAGGATTTCGTGTTCGGAGAGTCGGCCTTCGCGTTTGATAAAGCCCCCCGGAATGCGCCCGGCGGCGGCGAATTTCTCTTGGTAGTCGACGGACAGGGGAAGGAAGTCGACGCCTTCTTTGGCTTCGCGGCGGGAAACCACGGTAGCGAGCAACATGGTATTGCCCATGCGCACCACCACGGCGCCGTCGGCCTGCCGGGCCAGTTTGCCGGTCTCGATGGTGATGGTTCGGCCATCGCCCAGGTTGATTTCTTTGGTTACTACGTTAGATTGCATAATTAGGGGGTAGATAAAATTGAGATGATTAACGTGCTTATGACTTAGGTACATCTAACTTATCGGGCCACAAACGGGCAAGTGCACCACATTCAACGTATCGAAGCTAGCGAAAGAAGCTCATTAGATCGACTCGGGACGTTGCGGAATGGTAAGGGGGGAGAGGGAATGCAGCGGGGAAGCTGCCAGCAGCTTCCCCGAAACAAATTACTTTCTGAGATTCAGATCAGCGAGCACCGCGCGGTATCGCTCAATGTCACGTTTCTGCAAGTATTCCAGCAATCTACGACGCTTGCCTACCAAACGCAACAACCCTAGTCGGGAGGCGTGGTCTTTTTTATTTTCCTTGAGATGTTCGGTGAGGTGGGTGATGCGGTAGGTGAACAGCGCAATCTGCGATTCGGCTGAACCGGTATCGGTGGCCGAATGGGCGCGGCCGTGTTCTTTGAATTGCTCTTGCTTTTTCTCAGTGGTCAAGTACATACGTATCGGGTGTGTTGCGAAATAGTGCACAAAGGTAGCTACTACGCCGCAATTATCAAAAGAGAATTTTTACTATTCTGAATGGTTTCGTAACTCGCTTAGGCAACCTTTTGTTCGATCGGCTGGGGGTCTTTGTTCGGAGTGAACCGCTCAATGATTCGCTCGGCCCACACCCGGTAGAAATCAGTTTCCAGCAAGCGCGTATCGAGCCGGGCTTGGATCAAAAACACAATGCCAATCGGCAGCAGCACCAAGTTAGGAAACCACACCGCCAACTGGGGATTCATGACCAGCTCCTCGGCCCACTTACGGCTCATTTCTCCGAGCACGTAAAATGCAATAAAGAAAGCCACTGAAATCAGGACCGGCACGCCCAGCCCCCCGCGTTTAATAATTGCACCCAGCGGGGCCCCGATCAGAAACATGATGAGACAAGAGACCGCCTGCGTCACCTTTTTTCCGCTTTCGTAGACGCTTTTGTTGATTTCGGCTTTAAGCCGACGGAGTTTCTGGGAGTTGATCTGCAGTTCATTCTTGATCGTCCGGCTCTGGCTCAGCGCTTTGGCGATCACCCCACTGCGCTCCGCAGCCTCAATAGACCGGTCTACCCGGGTCAACAGCGCCGTATCTACCTCCTCCACTATGTGCTTGCGCGGCAGCGTAGCCTCTTGCGCCAGCGCTTCCGCTCGCCAAGTCTCGGTATCCTTTATCTTCCGGGTTTTTGCCGGGGGTGAAGTAATGATCGTATCGTTCAGGCGGGCCGAGAACATCCCCTGGCCCCGCAACTGGTTGGCAGCCGCATCCTGAAGCAAGGTATCGATGGCCAGGGGTCGGGGCACGTTGAGTTCACTAACGGCCAGGGCGGGTGGCATTAGGGAGTCGTAGCGTAGGTGGTAGCGATAGAAACGGTTGGAACCCATAAAAGCGGCGTGCCGCACGGTGCGCTGTTCACCCTGTAGCGAGTCTATTGCCTGGGCGAGCTGGGCCATGTTTTGCATGCGGCGGTGCGAAGCAAAGTACTCTTCTTTGGTTCGCTGCAAGCCAAAGGAAGCTAAGCTGAACGTCATTTTGGTGGTGTCGAAGTTGGTGCGCACAAACTTACCACCTCCCGACGACGAGCGGTTCCGGTTGTCCGCTCCTTCCGAATAACGGTTGCCGTCAAAGAGCTCCAAACGCAGGAAGCGGTCGTGGTCGAAGGTATACATCTTGCCCGAGTTGGCGATGATCACCTCGTTGTTGCCCTGCCCCTGCGAGTGATCGTAGATAATCACATCCTCGATGGTTTCGCCGTCATCGAGTTTCTTGTTCACCTTGATGCGAAACTTAGGAATGCCCCCGTAGAACACTCCTTCCTGAATGTCAAGGGCGGGTTTCTTCTGCTTCACGTCGTAAAGCAAGCTGTAGGCTTTCAGGTTGGCGCGCGGCACCACGTAGTTGTTCGACAGAAAAGCCAGCACGGAGAGAAAAAGGACGAAAAAGAACAACGGAATCAGGGTGCGCGTGAGCGAAATACCGGCCCCCTTGATGGCCGTCAGTTCAAAATGCTCCCCCAGGTTTCCGAAGGTCATCAGCGAAGAAAGCAGCACGGCCAGGGGCAGGGCCATCGGAGTCATGTTGATGCTAAAGTAGAAAATCAGCTCGGCAAACACTTCCGCTCCCAGGCCTTTGCCCACAAAATCGTCGAAGTATTTGAGCATGTACTGCGTGAGCAGGATGAACACCACGGTGACGAAGGTGAGCAGGAAGGGCCCTACCACTGATTTGAGAATAAGTTTATCAAGCTTCTTCATACAGGGAAATAACGCAGCGCAAGGAGAAAGTATTCATCGGAAGGGATAGTTTCTTTTGACCGAGAAAATAGCGCCCTACCTGAAAGAGAACCCCGCAGACAAAGCAAAAATTGGGCGAAAGCCCTAGCTAGCCTCCCACAATTTCGCGCAAGCTGTCCGTCATTTGGTTCCAGAGGGCCCGGAACTCCTCTTCGCTATCGGCACTCACCGAATCGGTGACGCTCAGAAACACCGCCCCGGTCAGGTCGTTTTCTTCCAGCCTGATCTCCAGGACCGCATCGGTTGCTTCATCGCTGGAAGGCGATGGGTTGGATTCGTCCAGAAACTCAAAGCGAACCAATCTGTTGGCCCGTTGCACCACCCGTTGGGCGCGGGCACGTTCGCTGTCCCACGAAAAAGTGAACACCTTGTCTTCATCCACCACCACGTCGTCGGCAAACCACTGCGACAAGCCACTGGGCGTATTGATGTAAGGAAAGAGCATCTTGCGGGATGCTTTAAACTCAAACTCAGCCGTGTAAGGGGGGTAATCCATACCAAAATGCAGTAAGCGTCTGCCGTTTGCCGGAAGTGGGATGAGCAAGGTAAACTAATTTTAAGAAACCGCCAAAGTATTGACCCGGTGGCCTATTGCAGTTGTCATTGAAGTTTGTAAATTTGCGGTCCTTTAGAAACAGTCGTTTTGCGGTGGTCGTCCTAGGGAAGTCCCCGACGCGGCAAGCATTCCATGGTGGCCATTCCATGGCGGGGTAGCTCAGATGGTTAGAGCGCAGGATTCATAACCCTGAGGTCGGCAGTTCGATCCTGCTCCCCGCTACTATTTTCTCCTCCATTGCCTACCGCGAGGCTTCCTACACCAAGCATCTACTGCTACTCAATGGCCGTTACTGAGGCCGACTTTCAGCCTGTTTCAAATAACACTCCGAACAGTGGACAGTTACATCGTATCACATTAGAAATGTTTTATGTCCACAAAATTTCACCAAAACACCTCCAGTAAACTCTGGACCCTGTATACCAACATTGTCGACAGCATTGCTCTATACCCTACCCTCATTGCTATTGGGCTGTTTTTTCTGTCGCTGCTGACGCTCTACATCGACGAACGTTCGCCAGGGTTGCTGCTAGGATACGAGATTCCTATTAAGAACATATTGTATCCTGCCAGTGCCCGCACCTTGCTCGGTGCCATTGCGGGGGGGATGATCTCACTCATGGTATTTAGTTTTTCCATGGTGATGGTTATTCTGAGCCAGACCTCTTCCAATTACTCCCCCCGACTGCTGCCTAACCTCGTCGGACAACGGTCTAAGCAAATTGTGATGGGTTTCTACATCGGCACAATCGCTTACTCCTTTGTGGTGCTCACCAGCATCGACTCTAAACTCTACGCGTTCGGAGTGCCTACCCTATCCATTATTGTGTCTTCGTTGCTCAGCCTGGTGTGCCTAGCCTTGTTTGTTTCGTTCATCAACGAAGTTTCCAAAGATATCCAGATTGGCAATATCATCAACCACGTGTACCGTGACACGGTGCAGGCAATTCGCCACGAAATCGAGAAAGAAACTTACGTACCTTCCTCCACCCTACCCGACACCACCCGGTGGACACCGGTTGAGAGCCAGGACTCGGACTACCTGAATGAGGTAAATAAGAAATCCTTGCTTCGTACTGCTCGCCGTTTGGATGTGACCGTGAAATTATGCGTGCCGATCGGTACGTTTATCAACCGGCTCGACCCGATGTTTTTGGTGAGCCGTTCACTAAGCCAGTCCGAAAGAAATGAGCTTGTCAACTCACTGGTATTTCGTCACCAAGAAGTGGTAGAAAATCAGTACGGGTACGGTTTCAAGCATCTCACCGAAGTGGCGCTCAAGGCCTTGAGTCCCGGTATTAATGATCCCGGAACCGCCATCCAAGCCATTGATCGGCTCACTGACCTGTTCGTGAAGGCGATCGAAATTCAGGGGGTGAAAATCCTCTCGGACAAAGAGCACCGATTGCGGTTAGTGTATGCCCCCTTGCCCTACGACGAGTTGCTCTATCTGAGCATCAACTCCATCCGGGAATACGGGCAACAAGACCTAACCATTGTCATCAAGTTGCTCCTGCTGCTGCGTGCCGTATTGCGCAATGATCGGGGGGAGAAACACACGGATACGGTAATGATCTTGCTTCAGGATTTGACCCAAGGGTTATCGAAGAATTTTGAGAGCGAAAGCAACCGCCGTCTGCTTCACGCTCGCGTGAGCGCTGTGCTCGACGAATGCCCTTCCAACTCCCGCAGTGTGAGCATTCGGGGCTTGCTCGACGACTTTGCTTCCGCCAGCGTCGCGTAGGTAATGAGCGATTTCTTGAACTTATTAGCCCTGTCTAAGTTATACCAACTAAAAAAACTAGCCTATGACCTTACTGATTGTTTACCTCTTTATTGCGATTTTCTTCTCGTTTTTGTGCTCGATTCTGGAGGCGGTGCTGCTCAGCATCACGCCGTCTTACGTAGGAGCTAAAAAGAAAGAAGGATTACCGTATGCCGTTGATCTGGAGCGGCTCAAAAACGATATTGACCGTCCGCTGGCGGCCATTCTCACGCTCAACACTTTTGCTCACACCATCGGAGCCGCAGGAGTAGGCGCGCAAGCGCAGGCAATCTGGGGCGATGAGTACTTGTCGATCGTTTCGGCAATACTTACCATAATCATTCTGATCTTCTCTGAAATTATCCCCAAAACCCTAGGAGCCACTTTCTGGCGGCAACTCGCGCGGGCGAGCACGGCCATCGTTAAAGTATTGGTCGTGGTGCTGTTTCCGTTTGTGTGGATCAGCCAAATTATTACCAAAATTATCAAGGGCAAAAACCACCAACCGGGCAAAGTGACGCGGGCTGACTTTTCGGCCATGGCCGAAATAAGCTCCAAAGAAGGTGCTTTGCAGGAGGGTGAGTATCGCTATATCCGTAACATTCTTCAGTTCCAAAAAATGAAGGTTCAGGATATTATGACTCCGCGTAACGTGATGACCGCTTTTCCGGAAGATCTGCCGCTCGAGGAGGTAGATCGACAGCTTACCGAGAAATCATTTTCCCGCATTCCGGTGTATCAAGGCACGGTGGACAACGTGACTGGGTTAGTGCTCAAGGACGAGGTACTGAAGAAGTTGGCCGATGATGAGCATCACCTAGCCCTACGCGACTTGCGTCGCGATGTACTACGCGTTCAGGAGATACAGTCATTGACTGAGCTTTTCCGGGCCTTTAACGAGAGTAAGGAACATCTAGCCATCGCACTAGAAGAACACGGAGGCACGGCGGGCGTGGTCACCATGGAAGACGTGATTGAAACCCTGTTGGGAATGGAAATTGTGGATGAGATGGACACCGTACAAGACATGCGGGCGTTTGCGCAAGAGAAAGCTCAGGAAAAAAGTGCTTTGTCATCCAGCAAAGAAAAAGCCAATGAGTGATCCTCATTGGCTTTCGTGTGTGTGCCGATTGATTGGTGTTTAGGCACGGCCCTTCACCATTCGGTAACCGAACAGTAACAGTAAAGATCCACCTATAGCTACCAAAAAGCTAGAAATATTGAATCCGGTTACATCTACGCCCAACAAGCTGGCGCCGATAAAGCCTCCTAGAAGTGCTCCGGCGATACCGATCAGAATGGTGATAATAAACCCACCCGGATCATCGCCCGGCATGATAAATTTAGCAATAGCACCGGCAATTAAGCCGAAAATAATCCATGTTAGAATTCCCATTGTTTTAAGATTTGGTTAAAAAGTTAAAAAATTCTAGTAGTATAAGCGGATTTGCGTCGAAAATGTTTTGATTTGACAAAGGAAAATTTTGCAGCACCCTTTGCAATCAGGCACAGAAACCGCGCGCTGCAGAAAGGGGAACTTCTCGACAACTATCACGAAGAGACTAAATGGGTTACTTAGCACTCACCCGAGTGTCTTTTCTCAGCGTACCGAGGTACTCCACCAAGTCTACCAAGTCTTGCTGTGACATGGCCCGCTCCAGATTATCAAACATAAGCGATTGGTCCATCTCTACAATGGAGGCGATTTGCGAACGCTCGTAGGTGTTGGTGAGTCCCCCGTAAAGTTGCATCTGTACCTCATCCTCGTTTTTGCTCAAAATGTAGCCCATCACCTGGCTGCCGTCTTTCAGTTCAACCGTGTATCCCTCGTAACCGAAACTGATTCCACGACTGGGTTCCAGGATGGCCATGTACAGGGCTTCTTTGGGCAATTTATCGCCAATTTCGGACAATCCGGGACCATAATCCACCCCCTTGCCGTTCACCAAATGACAGTTCTGACAGTACTGGGCGAAGATCGTTTCCCCGTGTTCGGCGTCGCCCCGAATAGCCACTAGTTCCTTAACCGGTGCCATTGGGCTGGATTCATCCGTGGCCGCTTCAATCCCCAAAAGCTCAGAGGCTTCTTGGTACAGACCATTGCGCATAGAACTTGACAGCGCTTGCACGGCCGTAGAATCCAGGTCAGCGCGCAAATCGCCACTACGAATGATGTTAATGAGACGATCTTCTCCGCCCCACGATCCGGAAAACGCCAGCACGGCCGCTTTTCGCACTGCCAGGGGTTGCTCTTGACTAAGGATCACGTCCTGCAACACGTCGTGGGCCGGTCCGTTGTTGGCTTGCTTGAGCGCCTGGATCAGGGCTATTTTTTGATCCTGGTCGCCATTTTTAGCGATCTCCTTGACCGCTTCGGTCCCCGCCAAGTCCATCTGCAGCCGAATTGCCTCTCCGCCTACCGTCTCCGAGGGTCGGTCCATCGCCAAGGCCAACAAGTCGGCACTGTACTCCTTGAGTTCGTAGCGTTTGATTAGCTCCAGGTATTCTTTGGAACCCTTCACGTTTTCCAGTGAGGTGGTAAGAGCTTGCTTCAGCCGCGGCGATTTCTTCACGGCCTGGGTGCTCAGGTGGTTAAGGGCCAACAGGGTAATGTCTCCCTGCTGCGGATGCTGCTCCACGGCCAGGGAAGCCAGTGCCTCTTCTTTGGAAGGGTCTTGCCGAAAATCAAACGCCCGGAAGTAACGCAGACGATCATTGTACGAATTAGCTTCCGAATCCCGGATCAGCTGCGCGAGCAGCGGAATGGTTTTCTTGGACCGCATACGCCACACGATATCCCGCCCGGCCTGGGTGTCCCATTCGTCGCCCACTTGATCGATCCACGCCTGAAAGCGCGCTTCGGGATATTCGTCGGCCCCAATCCCCAGTGCCTCCAGGTACCAGCGATCCTGGCCGTCGTGCTGGGTAGCCAGTTCGGCCCACAACTGATCGGCGGCGGCTCCCTTCTGATAGCGCAAAGCAATGGCCACCTCGCGGCGCACCTGCGGCGAATCATCCTCCTTCATTTTGCTGAGCACCGGCATAATGTCCTCTGAACGCTGACGGGCCATGCGGATGCCAGCAATTCGTAGGTTGGCCTCTTCGTCCTGCAGGGCCTGCTGTACGTACTGATCCCCCTTTTCATCCAATTTAGAAAGCAACCACAGGGCACGCGCGCGGTAGCGGGGATTTTCTGATTTCGCCATCTCGGCCAGCACCGCTTCGGCTTGCTCGCCCCAGGCATGAAGCTTTTGCCAGGCTTGGTAGCGGGCCGACAGATTTGGGTTCTTTAGCGCTTCCACCGCCCCGGCGGGCGTCGTCAAATCAAACGAAGGCCGTTCGTAGCGCGGCTCGGGTGCCAGCCGGTAGATACGCCCCTGCTGCAGGTCGCCCACCTGGTGTCCGCCCACCCCGGGGTCGTACCAGTCGGCGACGAACAACGAGCCGTCGGGCGCCACGCACACGTCGGCGGGACGAAACCACTGGTCTTTGCCCTTTATCAGGTTATCGGTGGAGGCCGAATAACCGGCGCCCTCATTTTCTACCGGATAGGCCCGCACCACGTTGGGGCCAGCGTCGGCGTGGATAATTTGGTTCCGGAAACGTTCGGGCAGCAAACTGCCTTCGTACACCAGAATACCGGTGGGCGATCCGGCCCCGGTTTGTAACAGGTTAGGAACCACCCCGGGGTCGTTCAGATGCCAGTGGCGGCGGGGAATTTCTTCTTCCATGCCGGTGCGGTAACTGCGCCAGTTTTCGCCGGTCTCCTGGTCGCGGTAGCCGTAGTTGCCATACTCCATCACGTAGTTAATCCGCACCCCCTTGTTCCCATCATCATCGTTGTCCGACTGCCACAGCGTGCCGTACGAGTCGACGGCCACCTCGTAGTTGTTGCGAAAGTTGTGGCCGAGCACCTCAAAGTTGCTGCCGTCGGCATCGCAACGAAACACCATGCCCTGCTGGTAGGGCTTCACGTGGTCGGCCACTTCTACGCCGGTTTGCTCGGTCACCGGATTTCCGTTTTTGTCCAGGATCTTTTCTCCGGCGTTGCCGAAGTTGAAGTACATTTTGCCATCGGGCCCGAAAGTGGCCGCGTGAATGGCGTGGTCGTGCTGCTCACCGCCAATGCCCTCGAACAATACTTCTTTCTTATCCGCTTTATCGTCGCCGTCGGTGTCGGTGAGCAGAAAGACGTGCGGGCTACACGAAACAATGGCCTGGTTGCCCATCACCCAGATGCCTAGCGCCGCATTCACGTCGTTGCCCTGATAAAATACCGTGCTTTTGTCGGCTTTTCCGTCGCCGTCCTCATCTTCCAGAATCAGGATGCGGTCGCCTTCTTCTTTGGTAGGGTTGTCAGGGTTCAGCGTGGGTCGGTAGTTGTAGCCTTCGCAGACCCAAACGCGACCGCGGTGGTCGATGTCCATATTGGTAGGGTTCACCAGCATGGGCTCGGTGGCAAACACCGTGGCCTGCAGGCCCTCTCCGATTTCTAGTCCGGCCAGCGCGTATTCGGGAGACCGTTTCTGTTCGTCACTCAGTGCCTCGTAGTCGACGTCGGAAGAGGTATCTTGAGTCGTGCAGCTATCTAGGGAAAAAAGTAGCCCGATGAGTACGGGTAAGAGGCGGAAAATAGGTTTTTTGGCGTAAGGCATAGGTTGACGGGGGGGTTAAAATTTCGGTGCCTAAATTACGTATTTTATCGTAATTTCGTTCTTTAGGAGAACAATTAGCGCTCGAATTGCCGAAACAACAGGGCAAAAAAAAAACCGATAGATACATCTATCGGCTCCTGGGGTTTGGTCTGGTTGGCCTAGTTAAAACGCGAATTCAATATCCTCGTCAGCATCGTCCCAGGCTTCTTCCAAGTCCTGCAACAAGGACCGGGGGTCGGTTTGCCACGAAAAAATTTCAGCTGAGGCATCCAAATCGTGTTCTTCGGCCTCGAAGCTGAACGCGGCAAGGTCTTCAGACAGCGCCCAGTCGGTTGAACTTAATGAATTTTTCATAATACAATAGTTTGCGGTTCGATTAATTTGTTTTGTTACCACTTGTTTAGGTTATAAATGTATGTCAATAGTAAAAGCCGCGCAAGCGTAGGTAACTTCTCTACCACAGTTGTTTTTTTATCGCTTACACTGCGCAACGTTCGGAGGGCTAACCGCGATTTTTGGCAAAAAGCCGTACCTTAGGCATCGGAAATTCACTTTTTCGTCGGTATTATTCGTATTACTCGTTTTTGCTGCATCCGCAGTTAGACAATCATTTTGCCCATGCGTCTCTTTCTATTCATCTTACTTTGGCTTTTTTCGAGCGGGCTCGTCCCCCCGCTACTTTTTGCGCAGCTTGCTCCTCCCTCCTTCAAAACCCAAACGCTCGATACGATTTCTATTGGCTACGGCTTGGCGGTAGGTGACGTGGACGGCGATCAGAAGCCAGATATTTTGCTCGCCGACCAGCAACAGTTCGTGTGGTACCGCAACGGGGATTGGCAACGGTTCGTGATGGTGGATCAGCTTACCGAACGCGACAACGTGTGCCTGGCAGCGCACGACATCGATGGCGACGGGCGGGTGGAGGTGGCCGTAGGGGCCCAGTGGAATCCCGGCGAAACCAGCGACCCGGCCGCTTCGGGCTCGGTGCACTACCTGAAACGGCCCGCTGACCCTACCCAACCCTGGGCGCCCCACCCCCTATTCCACGACCCTACCGTGCACCGCATGGCTTGGCTACCTACCAAAGAGGGCCCTCCCCACTTGTTGGTGCTTCCCCTGCACGGCCGGGGAAACCGCGACGGGCAAGGAGTAGGAGTGCGGGTGATGGCCTACCGGATGCCCGACAACCCGGCCGCCCCCTGGGATACCACCGTCGTAAACCAACAAATGCATCTAACGCACAATCTGGAGGTTACGGAAGACAGCATCGTGTTGGTAGCCGGGAAAGAGGGGGTGGTGCGCCATCGGTACCAAAACTCAGCGTGGACGATCGATGCCCTGCCGTCGCTGGCGTTGCCCGCCGGAGAGGTGCGGCGGGGGCAGCTAGCCCCGGACCGTCCGTTTATTGCCACCGTGGAGCCCCTGCACGGACAGCAACTGGTGGTGTATAAGGGCGATGACTACGCAGAACGGCTCGTGCTCAGTGATGACCTGCAACAGGGCCACGCCCTGGCCTGTGCCGACCTGATGGGACTCGGCTACGACCAGATTGTGGTGGGCTGGCGAGAACCGAACGGGGAAGGCAAAGTGGGGGTAAAACTCTACGTGCCGGTGGACGCGCAAGGCGACGGATGGATGCACTATTATATAGACGAAGATGGCATGGCGTGTGAAGATTTAAAAGTGGCCGATCTCGACGGCGACGGCGATCTGGATATTGTTGCCTCCGGCCGCGCCACCAAGAACCTAAAGGTGTACTGGAACCAGCGTCTGCGCCTCTGAGAGAACAAGTTCTTATTCTTTTCCCTCTTGCAGCTCACCGCTTACCGAGGCGAGAAGCTAATTTC
Source organism: Cyclobacteriaceae bacterium (assembly GCA_965217275.1). GTDB lineage: Bacteria > Bacteroidota > Bacteroidia > Cytophagales > Cyclobacteriaceae > Tunicatimonas. The sequence goes on from OZ244400.1 coordinate 363,605, forward strand.
TACCCGACGATTCTTAGCCCGCAGGGCTTCGGAGGTATTCGGGTACAGAGGTTCTCGGTCTCCCCGCCCCATCGTTTTAATGCGCTGGTCGGAGATGCCCTCAGAAAGCAAATGGTACCGCACCGCCTGGGCCCGTTGCCCCGAAATTTGCTCATTCGCTGCTTGGGTGCCCACCCCGTCGGCGTGCCCCGCCAACGTAACGTCTAAATCAGGGTGTTGCTGCAGAAAAACAACGATGTCACGCAGCGTTTCCTGGGCCAGCGGGGTGAGAGCCGCCCGGTCAAACCCAAACTCCACGGTTAGGGTGAGCGACTGCACCGCCAGCGAACCCTGATACGGGTCGCGCACCACCGTAGTAGAATCTACCGACCGGGAAACCGGAGGAAGCTTGAAATCTACATCTACGGGCTGAGAAGCTACCGGGGGAATTCTCCTTACTATGGTAGCCGAAACCTGGTTTATTTTCTTCTTCCGGCGGCGCTTTTTCTTCTCTTTCGGATGCACCGGCGGGTGCCAGGCCACCACGAGTTCGAAGGCCGAGCGAAGGGGGTTTTCCGAAGCGTTAAAACTGGCGTCGGTGTCGTAGCTCACTCCGAAGATATAGTTTCCCTGGTGCCACTGCACGGCCAAAGAAGCGTTACGGTTCACGGTATACCGCGGGATCACCTCCAGGCGGGGCGCCGTTGGTACGTTTGCATAGTTTCCCAGCCGATACGCAAACCGGATTCCGGCATTCAATAGGTGCTGTCCCGCCTGGTACTGCCACCGTAGCTCGGGCGACACGGTGCTGCGCCCCCGAGCCGCCAACGGCCAGCCGCCGTAAGCGTTCAGGCCCACCGGCAGGGGGTCGGAGGGCGCAAAGAACGTGTCGCGGGGGCGGTTCAACTGAAAGAGGCTCAGTCCGGCGTAGGCCACCGTCCGTTCGTGCCGATCAACGGCGTACCACTGCCCTCCGGCGTCCACTGAGAAGTAGGAGGTTTGTAGACCGTTGGCTCCTTCCCCGCTGCCCAGCGCGGGGTCAAAGCCTGATCCGGGGCGGAACTGGCTGCCGGTGCGCACGCCGTCCAGCGTGATGCGCTTGCTTTGGAAACGGGTTTGTATTCCTAAGCTGAGATACTGCCTCCGCTTTAGCGTCACGTTATAAGCGACCGACAAGCCTACGCGCTGAAAGCGAAACCAACCCGGCCCGGCCGAGCGGTCGTCGAGTGCGGACAAACCCACCCCGGCGTAGCGCCGCTTCCCCCGGTAAAGGGGGCGCACCAACGAAAATTGGGTGCTGCGGAACCCTACGTCGCCCGCCATCTGCTGACGGCGGTAGTGGGCGATGGCTCGCCAGTCAGGAGAAGCGGCCACCTCAGCAGGATTCAACGACAGCGGTGCCATCCGGTACTGGGAAAACGTCACCTCTTGCGCGCTGAGAAACCCCGGAAAAAGCAGCCAACCGCTAACCGCTATTAACCGCTTAATTCGTCCCATACTCATCGTACCAGCCGAAGCATGCCGGATTGTTGTCCCTCGAACTGCAGGGGCGTGCCGTCGGCAAGTTTTCCAGATATTTTCCATAAATACACCCCGTTGGGTACCGGCCGCCCTTGGTGTTCGCCGTTCCATCCGGCGGCTAAGTCGGTGGCCTCAAACAGCCGGTTGCCCTGTCGGTCGTATACCTGCCAGGTGATAGAGCTCACGCTAGGTCCGTAGAGTCGGAATGTATCGTTTTGCCCGTCGCCGTTGGGCGAAAACAGGTTGGGCACGAACAGCGTCGCGGCAGGCGGGGGACTTTCGGTCACCAGCACCGTGATGGTGTCGAGCACCACGCAACCGTTGGCGGTGATCCCTTCTACGGTGTAGGTGGTCGTTTTGCTCGGCGAAGCCACGGGCTCGGCCACCTCGGTGCTGCTCAAGCCCGCCGCCGGTGACCAGCGGTAGGATACCGCCCCGCTTGCTAACAACCTGACCGAGGCACCGGCCGTTAACTCCCGCACTTCCTCTGACAACAGATCAACGGAAGGAAACCAGGCAACCATCATCGTATCGCGCACAGGGCAGTCTTCTCCGGGCAACCGGGCCTCTACCCAGAGCGTATCTTCCCGGGTGGCTTCCCACTCCAGTTGGTTTCCCGTTCCTAACCTGCCTTGAGCGGCCGAAAACCAGATGACCTCGGCATAGGTAGTATCCACCGCGAGCGTGAGCGACGCCCCCGGGCACACCGTGGTGTCTGCAGTGAGCAAGTCATCGACCGGAGCCGGGATCGTTTGGATGCGCAGGCTGTAGGCCAGGGCGCAGTCGGTGGCCGATAGCGCGGTGTAGTAGAGCACCTCGTTGCCTTGCACCACATGAGTAAGCTCAGCGCCGAATCCAATTGATCCGCTCAGCGTGCTGTTCCAGGCAACCGGATCGGCGGTACGTAACCGCAACGTGGTTCCGGCGCAGAGCGTGGTATCATCGCGGGCAATGGTAAAGCACAGGGGCCGTCCCCCCTCTCCCTCACAAGAAGGCCCGACTTGGAAAGAATTATCTACCGCCGCCACGCTCCAATTGTAGGTCCCTTCCGGCAGTCCGTTCAGCGCGTATTGCGTTGGGTATCCAACCCGACCGTGGTCTACGCGGGCCTTGGTCGTATCACGGTACTCCGGGCTTACGGCATATCGTTCGCTGCCCTCGGCAATAATGTACAATTCGTAGGTGAAGGCCAAAGGATTGGTTTGGTCGTCGGTGGCCGGTTCCCAACCAAATACCGTCACCGTGTCGATGGCGCTCACGGTCGGATTTACCGGGGCCGCCGGACCGGCGTTGATGCCGGCCGTTTGGTTCAGTAGCAGCAGCGACGGCTCGCTAGCAAACCCGCTACGCAGCACGTCCAGGTGACCGTCGTTATCCACGTCGCCCGTGGCCCAGTGCGCGTCGAAGGCTGCCAAAGAATCGTACAACTGGGTCGTCCAATCAGTCTCCGTTTGAAGATACCAGCGGGCTACCGACTGACCATTCAATGTTTCGCCAACGATCCCTACGTCGGTAAGGCCGTCGTGGTTGAAATCGGCCAGCGTAGCCAATATTCCGGCTACGTTCGGAAGGTTCGCCTCCTGCTCCACGTAGACTGAGTTCTGAAAGACGTACAGGCCGGTAAATGGTTGGTTCTGCGCATCTACGCCCGATAACAGCAAATCGGCCCGGCCATCGTGGTTCACGTCGCCGGTAGCCAAGGCGGTAGCCGATACGGAGGGCAAACCAACGCCTACGGCCAGGCTATCAAAGGCAAAGCCGCCTCGGTTGCGGTACAGACGCGTCACCGTTTCTCCGTTGGGCAATCGGCCGGTTTGCAGCAGGTCGGCGCGGCCGTCGTTGTCCCAGTCGTAGGCTAAACTGGTTCCGATGGCGGTGGGAGCCACGGGGGTACGGATTTCCACAAAACCCGCGTCGGTGTTGCGGTAGGCGCGGGACACGGCTGAATCGGTGGCCGTTGTTCCGTTTAGAAAAATATCGATGCGGCCATCCTGATCGAGGTCAGCATCCACCAAGCTGTGCGCTAACAACTGATCGATGCGCGTAGCAGGGCTGGCGAAGGTGCCGGATTGGTTATAGTATACCTCGGTAACGGGTCCTGTTGCGCCGATTCCCGAGACCAACAAGTCCAACTGGTTGTCTCGGTCAAAATCGGCAAAAGCAAAGGTGACTTCGGATAGCGAAGCTATCGAAACCGGACGCAGCCCGAAAGTTCCATCGCCCTGGTTCTCGTAGATCCAAAAACCAACGTTTCCCGAGGGGTCCGTGCCGTAGACGAAGTAGTCGACCCATTCGTCTTGGGTAAGTTCTACGGCCAGTGCCCGCTCGACGGTTACGGACCAGTCAAGCGGTTCGGCTCGAAACAGTTGGGCTTGCGCCGACAATTCCACGAAACAGAAAGCGCAGCAAGTGAGCAAGATACGGTTCATCGCTTAGGGGTTAGTCAGTTGAAAATGTAAGGGCATGGTGTGCTTGGTGGCGACCGGCTCGGTGCCCACCGAGGCGGGAGTCCAGCGCGGCATTTGGAGGATGAGTCGAATTGCTTCCTGGTCTAAGTCGTCGCGCACCCCTTGCACCACCCGGATGTTGGTGGGCTGTCCCAGCGTGTCGATGGTGAACTCCATCAGCACGGTTCCGGATATTTCAGCCCGACGAGCCGCTTCCGGGTACTGAAGTTGCTGCCCAAAGTAGTCGTAGAGCGCCGGATAGCCTCCCGCCGGAACGGCTTCTACGAACGTCTCCGACTTCGAGGGGGTGGCGGTGCGGGCGGGCGTTCCGGACTTTGCCACCGGCGCAACCGACGGCACCGCCACGAGCACCACGGGCCGGAGTGTGGGAGGCAGATAAGGTTTGCAGAGTGATACGGGACGTGAGGCTACTCTTAGCAGAGAGGCGTCGGGTGGAGGAGAGGACCAGTACGTCCAGCCTCCCCACCCGGCGACAAGCAGGGTCAGCACCAGCAGTGAACCGCCCCACCAGCGTTGTCGTCGCTGCCGCGCCTTCCGATAGTCAGCGAGTAGTTGGTCAAAGTTTTGCCAGCGCGCCGCCTCAGCGTCCGAAGGCTCGGGAAGGTTCGTCATAACACGGTAGGTTCGTTTCATGGAGACGGGGTTAGCATGCGTTGGCGTAGTTTGGCGAGCATCCGGTACGTTTTCACCTTGGCGTGGTTTTCGGTGATGCTGAGTAAAAAGCCGATTTCGCGGAACGGCCGTTGTTCAAAGAAGCGCAACTCGAGCAGGTTTACCTCTTCCAGACTGAGCGTCTGGATGGCCCGGGTGAGTGTCTCGTAGGTTGCCTCCAAGCCCTCCGAGGGCTCCTCCTCGCGCAACTGCGCCACCAGCCGCTCGTCGATCACCACCTGCCGAACGCGCGTTGCCTGTCGGAAAAACTGCCGAACCTCGTTGAGCGCGATACGGTGGAGCCAAGCCGAGAAGGGCGCTTCGGTGATGCGGTAGCGGTTCAGGTGCAACAGCACGTTGAGAAACACCTGAGCGGTGATATCCGCCGCCACGGCCTCGTTTTCCACCCGCCGACGCACAAACCGAAACATAATCGGATGGTAGCGTTCGTACAACGGTCGGAAAGCCTGCGGGTCGCGCTGCGCTGCTTTAATTTGGGCCGGTTCGTTTTCTGGGATCAAAGCGATGCAAACCAATGGTTCTGCGTATAGAATACCAAATTCGCTAAAAGATACAGCCGGGAAAGGTTTTTCTGAAAGTAGCTCCTAGCAATCCGCTATTTCGCCGCTACATTACGCGCGTAAGAAAAGCATACGGCGCCGCCCGGTGATGAAGTTCTCTTGCATTATTTTCGTTGCTTCACTAGTCCAAACCCCTACCGTGGCATGCTAACGCTCAACGATTTTGAAAATTTGACCTTCTACGAGAAGGCCCAGTATCTGTGGGACAACGGACTGTATTTGTCAGACCGTACCTACAGTCAGTTTCGGATCACCCTGTATTACCTGGATGACTACTTCGCTGAGGTGATGTACAATCGGGTGGGCAACAAAATTATCAGCATCGCCAGCTTCGACCATAAAGCAGTGCTGCTCAAGTACGCGGATGAGATTGAACTGAAAGACTTGTTTTAGGGTCTTGATCATCAACGAACTCCCGCCCCCGAAAAAAGCCTAAAAGAAACCAAATTGGTACATTCTGCTAAATATTTGGTACGCATTTTTAGCCGCAAGGATATGCGTATAAAATACAATTGCCCCTTAAAAGTGACCATAAATAATCCTACTTAAGGCGTACGCTCCAATTCGTTATCCGCTGAGCTTGCGCATCAACCGGTTGCAATGCTTCGTGTTATCTTATTTTGAAAGATAATATTACATAGCTACCAGCCCGGCCCGCGCCGTCAGACTAGTATTTTAGCCTGCTGCGCCTTAATATAGAGGTTCGTAAAATGAGACGCTCGCCGGTCGGCAAATGTACCTATTGGTATAAACCCCATTCAAGCTATGGCCAAACTATTACTAATTGACGATGATGACATCACTAATTTTACCGTTGACGCAATTCTAAGCCAAGTGGATACGGTGGAGAGTTACGAAATAAAAAACAATGGGTGGGACGCCTTAGAATTCTTAAGTAAATGCCATAGTCAGAATCAATTTCCGGACTTCATTTTTGTGGACCTGAATATGCCGGAAATGGATGGTTTTGAGTTTATTGAGCGTTACGAGGCCACTTTTTATGAGCTGTATCAGCAGACCAAAGTGAACGTGCTGAGCAGTTCGGTGAGTGAGAAAGACCGTCAGCGTTCCCTGGCCTACTACTGCGTTTCGGAGTATACCTACAAACCGCTCACCGAAGCAAAGCTAGACGAGATCGTAAAGTAAAAGCCCTGGCACCGGTGCCAAGGCTCATCATATATATTGCTTCGCGACAGCAATATGCCTACCTACCGTAGGCTGGTCGATCAGATATCCAGCTTCTTGGTAGGTAATTTTACAAATAGCGTACCATTGCGTGCAGCAACGCTAAAAATCTTACATCGCTCTAAGACACCGAGCGCAGGCAGCGGTTCCATTGCTGCGCTACCTGATCAAGACAGCGAGAGCGAACTCCCCACAGGGTTTCTACTGACCAAAGCTGATCGAGCCGTTCTAACTGTATCCAGTTGCTCAGATAGTTCTGGTGGTAACGACGCTTGAAGGTGCTAATCTGCGCCGGAGCAATTTCAATTTCTGACAATACTTCAGCCTCCAAACAGAGCGAACGGTCGGCCACGGTAAACATCTGCCCCTGGTACTGCACGCACGCTTGCGCCTCAGGGAGACTCGCTAAGCCCTGTTCATCTAGAATAGCGCCCACTTCCGGGCAGTTTCGATCAAACTCATGCGTGCAAAGAGACAGCGACACGTCTTTGAACCCCTGTTCCCGAGATAGTTGCACCAGCAGGGCGTTGCGGGCCGTGAACGATCCCCCCGAATCAGTGATGACCGAAGTAAGATCGCGCGATACGCTGGTTCGGCGGTAGGGCAGTGTCCGCAAGTAAGCTACCGCATCGCTAAAGTGCGTGATTTTTCGGTCCATAAACAACTGAGATAGCTTAGCAGTACGAACCAGAGGAAAGTCGGGCAGGTGCTTCATTGCAAGGTTAGTTTGAGTAAGCAGACTATTGACAGATGCGCAATCGGACGTTAGGGTTGCCATAAGACAAAATCTTTTAAGTACTATCCATTGTTAGGTACAATGCATTGCAAAGTAGTAGGTTTTGTATCTAACAAGCAAGTGTTTTCCTTTTTTTGTTGCCGATGACTAACCGTCAGGCCGGATTGAAACCCAATGAGAATAACGGTTTATTCAGCCGGTGAGGTCTTGGTGTAATCAGTTCGCTGCTTAGTTGGCCATTCGGTTGGTTGCTCGGTGTTGCGACGTAGGTAGTAGTATAACAAAAAACCAATCGACACGCTCACGGTGACCACGCCCAGCGGCAGCGCCGAGTTTTGCGATTCAATGCCGGTGATACTGATGATGATAAGTCCGAGCCCTCCGAACAGGATGATCAACCCCCACTTGAGAGAAGCCGCCCGGTTATCGCTACTTTTTTGCAACAGGCTGACTGCTTCCTTATCCACGTGACCGAGTTGAATCAGCTTACGCCTTAGTTGGTAGTCGGTGATGGCTCGGATGATGCTTACTACTCCGAAAAAGATGATGCCGATGACGCCGATTGGGACAATAATATCTTCCATGATTTTGAGGTTTAGATGAATACGTATTTGCTTCGTTAGACAGTGGTTCTCGCCAAAGGTTGCAACTCCGCGCTGCAACCTTTTCGTGGGCAGGCGGTCTAACTGCTTAATGGACAATGATACGGTTCTGGTTTCGGCAGTACTGAAGGGCGACCACCGCGCTTTCTGTCGCTTGGTGCAACAACACCAGCGGCTGGTGGGGCACATGGTGAGCAGGATCGTCAATCGGACCGAAGACTGTGAAGACATCAGCCAGGAGGTTTTCCTGCGCGTGTATCAGCGCTTGCCCACCTTCCGGTTTCAGTCGAAGCTTTCTACCTGGATTGCCACGCTGGCCTATCGCACGGCCCTCAACCACCTCAAGAAAGAAGAAAAACGTACCACCGAACCGCTTGACCACGTTCGGGAGTACGCCCTGAACGCACCGGATGCCGCGGAGCAGCTCGACAAGAAAGCGACGCACACCTTCGTGCACGAACAGATCGCCCAGTTGCCCGTTCACTATCGGACGGTGCTTACCTTGTTCCATCTGGAAGAAATGAGTCTTGCTGAAATTCAAGAAATCACCGACATGCCCGTGGGGACGGTGAAAAACTACTTGTTTCGCGCTCGGAAGCTGCTCAAAGACCGCTTGCAGGCCCACTTTGTAAACGAAGAACTGCTATGACCGATAAAGATAAAGCCATTCAGCAATTGCTCGATCAGGGTAAAAGCACGAAGTCGGCCGACGCTGACGAAACAGCCTACCGCACCCTGTACGCCGCTCTCGGCCAGACCCCGCCCTTAGCGTTTTCGGAAGAGTTTGCCGAACGCGTGACCGCGCGAGTGATGCCGACTGCTTCGCCTACTCACTGGTCAACGGTGCTGATGGTCGGGTGCATTGCCGCGGCCTTGTTGGCCAGTGGGTTGATGCTTCATCGTATTGACCCCCTAGTTTTTTGGAAGCTCACCAGCTGGATGCTACTGAACAAGGAGCTCATTGGGTTTGGCGTGGGCTTGTACGCTACGATCCAGGTAGTGGATCGGTGGCTGATGGGTCGGGCCAGGTAAGTTTTCGAGCAAAATGGTACGATTTTTTCTTGCTACGCAACGTCTGTATATCAAATTGTATCACCATGAAAGCAGCAAAAGGCGTTGATTTTGTTCTAAATACCCAGGGAACCCTCTACCAAAAATATCGACAAGGGTGGCTCAAAGCGGTGGAGAATTTTGAAAAAAGCAAAAAAGATTTTTCCTACGAAGACAAGCTCTTCTTCCGCCTGCACGATAACTAAAAAGAAACAAGCGGTAATACGCCCATCTTTTTGAGCTCGCCGTATAGCTTTTCTACCGGAAGTCCTACCACGTTGAAGTAGGACCCTTCTATCTTTTCGATGGCGATCATGCCGATCCATTCCTGAATGGCGTAGCCCCCGGCCTTGTCAAAGGGTCGGTAGTTTTCTACGTAGAAGCTGATTTCTTCGTCGGACAGCATCCGAAAGGTTACCTTGGTAGTGTCAGCGAACGTCCGGCTCACGGTGGTCGTCGTCAGGCAAACCCCGGTAATCACGCGGTGCACGCGTCCCGACAGGGCCGTCAGCATTTCGTGGGCTTCCGCGGCATTGGCTGGCTTGTTGAGCAAGTACTCCCCCACCACCACCGTGGTATCGGCCGTGATCACGAGTTCATCCTCCGCCAGGGTGTCACGGTAGGCCTGCCCCTTTTTCTCGGCTAAAAACTCCGCTACCTGCTCGGGAGGCAATTCGGCGGGATAGTCCTCCGCCACCGAGACGGTGCGCACCGTGAAGGGAATGCGCAAATCGCGCAGAAGCTGCTGGCGTCGAGGCGAGCCGGAGGCTAAGATGATTTTATAATTCATTGGTTCAACCTTACCAACTATTGTTAAGTATTCTGGACGTTGCTTCACTTCACCCATGGTTGTCAAAAGCTGCGCCGCTTTTTCCACCGGCTCGGCGCACTACTTTTCTGAGGAGCAGTGATTCGCGACGTTTTCTTGGCCAAATGAGCCGCCAGCAGCACAATAATTTCTTTTTCAGCGTCCGACAACGGATCCAGCAAGGACTCGGGCGCGTAGTGATCTTCGACAAACTTGGTGGTGAAACGGCCCGACGTGAACTCAGGATGCTGCACCACGAAGCGACCAAAGGCTAGGGTGGTGGCCACGCCGCTGATCTCGTACTCATCGATGGCGCGCACCATACGTTGAATCGCCGCCGGGCGGTCGCTGGCGTGCACAATCAACTTGGCAATCATTGGGTCGTAGTGAATCGGCACCTCCATGCCCTCTTCAAAACCATCGTCTACCCGCACGCCGGGTCCCTGGGGGCGGCGGTAGGTGGTGAGGGTACCAATATCCGGCAAAAAGTTGTTGGCCGGATCTTCGGCGTACACGCGCAGTTCCAGGGCGTGCCCGTGGATGCGCAGATCTTCTTGCCGCACCGACAATGGCTGTCCCGCGGCGATGCGCAGTTGTTCCTTTACCAGGTCCAGGCCCGTGATCATCTCCGTGACCGGATGCTCCACTTGCAGGCGGGTGTTCATCTCCAGGAAGTAGAACTGCTGGTCTTGCCCCATCACGAACTCCACGGTGCCAGCTCCCACGTAATTACACGCCTTAGCCACCTGCACGGCGGCCTCGCCCATTGCCCGGCGCGTGTCGGCCGTGACGCTGGGCGAAGGAGCTTCTTCGATCACCTTCTGGTAACGCCGCTGAATGGAGCACTCGCGCTCGAAGAGGTACACGTGGTTACCCTGCTCATCGCCGAGCAACTGAATCTCGATGTGTTTGGGGCCTACGATAAACTTTTCAATAAATACTGATCCGTCGCCGAAGGCGGATTGCGCTTCGCTCACCGCTCGTTGCATCTGTTCAGGAAGTTCGGCTGCGGTTGCTACGATGCGCATTCCCTTGCCACCCCCCCCGGCGCTGGCCTTGATCAGCACCGGGTAGCCAATGTCGGCGGCGGCCGCCAACGCCTCATCCACCGTGGTTACTGCGGCATCTGTACCGGGCACCAGGGGCACGTTAAAACTAGCTACCGCGGCCTTGGCGGCCAGTTTGCTGCCCATCGTCCGAATGGCTTCCGGACTAGGTCCCACGAAAGTGAGTCCGGCTTCCTGCACCCGCTGCGCGAAGGCAGCATTCTCCGACAAGAACCCGTAGCCGGGGTGAATGGCATCGGCTTGGGTGGCGTGCGCCGCTTCCAGGATACGGTCAATGTTCAGGTAAGACTCGGCCGAGGGGGGAGGGCCGATGCCTACTGCCTCGTCAGCAAACCGGGTGTGCAGGGCCTGCCGGTCGGCCTCACTGTATACGGCCACCGTGGACAGGCCCATTTCTCGGGCCGAACGCATAATCCGTAGGGCGATCTCGCCCCGGTTAGCTACTAATAGTTTTTTTAAAGGTTTCATATATGTGAAAAATATTAGCAGAGAAAGTAGGGCAAACCGCGGAGGTCATGCCTGTTTATTAGCAGACGTGCTATCCTAAAATTATCTAGGGGTAGCATTGCGGCGAATAGAATAAATAGTAAATTTGCTCGATAAATTTCGCAGAAAGTAAGGTTATTTTTCAGATTAAACGCAAACACGTGGATATTTTCGACAAATTTAAGGTGGGGCTAGGGCCGCTCGGCAAACACGCCGGGGTGGGAGTGGATGATGAGTACTTTATGTTTCCTAAGTTAGTGGGCGAGATTGCCCCCCGCATGAAATTTCGGGGCCGCGAGGTACTCAACTGGAGTTTGAATAACTACCTGGGCCTGGGCAACCACCCCGAAATACGCCAAGCCGACGAGGAAGCGGCCCGCCGGTGGGGGCTTGCCTACCCGATGGGGTCGCGCATGATGTCCGGAAATACCGATCTCCACGATGAGCTGGAGGAGAATCTGGCCCGCTTTGTTAAGAAAGAAGACGCCATGTTGCTCAACTATGGCTATCAGGGAATATTTTCGGTGATCGATGCGATGGTAGACCGCAAGGATGTGATTGTGTACGATGCCGAATCGCACGCCTGTATTGTGGACGGAGTGCGTATGCATCTCGGGCAACGAAAGGTGTTTTTGCACAATGACATTGCCAGCTTAGAGAAGCAATTGATTAGCGCAACGCGCCTGGCCAACGAGTCGGGCGGTGGTATTTTGGTCATCACCGAGGGCGTTTTCGGCATGTCGGGCAACACCGGCGCCCTGCGAGAAACTGTGGCACTAAAAGAAAAGTACAATTTCCGCCTGCTGGTGGATGATGCGCACGGTTTTGGCACTATGGGCGACACCGGAGCGGGCACTGGTGAGGCGCTGGGAGTGCAGGATGGGATTGACGTTTACTTCTCAACGTTTGCCAAGTCGATGGCCAGCATTGGGGCCTTTGTGGCCGGAAAGAAATCCGTAATTCGCTACTTGCGCTACAACACGCGCTCGCAAATTTACGCCAAGTCTTTGCCGATGGTCTTTGTAGAAAGTGGTCTGAAACGCCTGGAAATGCTTCGCACCATGCCCGAGCTTCGCGAAAAGCTCTGGACCATCGTGAACACCTTGCAGGGCGGATTAAGAGAACGGGGCTTCAACATCGGTACCACCCAAAGTCCGGTGACTCCGGTAATTCTGCGCGCTGAAATTGGGGAAACAGCCGAATTGTCCTTTGACCTGCGAGAAAACTATAACATCTTTTGTTCGGTGGTGATTTATCCGGTAGTTCCTAAAGATATTATTATGCTGCGGGTGATTCCTACCGCCTCGCACACCCTGGAAGATGTGAGCGAAACCATTGCTGCTTTTGAGGCTATCCAGCACAAGCTGACCACAGGAGTATACAAAAAAGGAGAACTGGCGGGCAACTTTCAGTAAAATGCTTTGGGCTTTATTTGGTAAAAGGCTTGTTGTTTCTACCGCTTATTGCCTATATTGCCGCTGAAACGGCAATTTTACCACATTACAACTGAACTAAACATGAAAAGATTTGATGAATTAAGAGACTTGGTAATGTCCTTGGAAGGCGACTTTGAAAAGTTTTACGACAAGGAGAACCAAGCGGCAGGCACCCGAGTGCGCAAAGGAATGCAAGAACTCAAGAACCTAGCCCAAGAAATCCGAGTAGAAGTGCAGGAAACCAAAAACAAGGCGTAGGCACTACCTCACCGTGAAACTAATAAAGGCGATCCGAACGGTCGCCTTTTTTTATGAAACCTTCTTCCGGCCCACGGAGACCAGCTTCACGTAGCGGAAAATCATGTCGCTCAACTCAGGAAGCGAGTTGGCTTTGACCATCAGTTCGTAAAAGTCCCGGTGCGCGGGCAGATCGCAACCCACGCGGCACTTGGCCCGACTCAGCACCAAAATTTTATCCAGCACCACCTCGGATTCCGTGTCCAGGTGAAAAAGATAATCAAAATCGCGGTTTACAAAGTCGAGAATGTAGTCGCCTCGCAACCGTCCAAAGAAGGAGATATCCCGACGGGTGAACTGAATGTACCCGAATATTTTGTTGCGGGCCCGCCGTTTGTCGTAGCACAACACCTCCACTTCTTTGTGGTCAGCTACCAACTGGTCTACGAACTCGTCGATGGCGTGCTGCTTTTCGTGATCGTGGAGGGTAACCAGCACTCCCACCCGTTCGGCGTCCGCGTAGTTGACCGTCTTGCGTCGCACCGAACTCTTCTTAAGTAGTTTGGGCAACTGAAACTCGATGATTTTATCGGTAATGGCTATCATAGAAACGGTTATTAAGCAAGCATCGTAAGAAATTCTTGCTCGGTTAAAATGGCAACTCCCAGTTTTTCGGCCTTCTGTCGTTTGGCGGGGCCCATGTTGTCGCCAGCCAGCAAGTAATCGAGCTTACCCGAAACGCTAGAGACGACCTTCCCCCCGTGCTGCCCGATCATGGTTTTGATGTCTTCCCGGCTGTAGCTTTGAAAAACTCCGGAAATTACGAAAGATTTTTCGCTTAACCGATTGCTAACGTTCGCCTGCTCGGTTCGTTCGTACGCAAATTGTAAACCGGCCGCGCGCAGTCGCCGAATTATTTCCTGGTTGTCGGGAGTTTCGAAGTAGGCCACCACGCTGTGCGCAATCCGGTCGCCGATTTCGGGCACCTCAATCAGTTCTTCGTGGGTAGCCCGTTCCAAGCGATCAATGTGCACAAAGTACTCCGCTAGCTTACCGGCCACCGTCCGACCCACGTAGCGGATGCCCAACGCGAATAACACATTGGCGAAGGGTTGTTGCTTCGAGGCCTCAATGCCGCTCAAAATATTGTTGGTAGACACTTCTTTGAATCCTTCCAGGGCGTAGATCGCGTCGTAGGTGAGGGTGTACAAGTCGGCCACGTTGCGCAGCAGTCCGTGTTCATAAAACAAAGCTACGGTTTCTTTACCCATACTGTCGATGTTCATCGCGTTGCGCTGGATAAAATGCTCGATACTTCCCTTAATCTGGGGCGGGCAGCCCTGCGCATTGGGACAGAAGTGAATCGCCTCGCCTTCTTCTCGCACCAGGGGCGTCTGGCATTCGGGACATTGGGTCACAAAAGCAATGGATTGGGCCCCAGGGATGCGCTGACTGGCATCCACCCCGATAATTTTGGGGATAATTTCACCGCCTTTTTTTACTAGTACCGTATCCTGGTCGTGCAAATCCAACCGGATAATCTCGTTCGCGTTGTGCAAGGAGGCACGCTTCACCACGGTGCCCGCCAGCAGCACCGGCTTGAGGTTAGCCACCGGGGTGATGGCTCCGGTTCGGCCCACCTGGTAGTCTACGCTGAGCAGTTGCGTGCGGGCCGCTTCGGCGGGATACTTGTAGGCGATGGCCCAGCGGGGGCTCTTGGCCGTGTTGCCCAACACCCGTTGCTGCGGCAGGCTATTGACCTTTATTACCACGCCGTCGGTATCGAGGGGAAGGCTATGCCGCTTTTCTTCCCAGTGCGCCACGTAGTTGAGCACCTCGCCGATGGTGGCACATTTTCGGTAGGTAGGCGAAACGGGAAAGCCGTGCGTTTCTAGCCAGTGAATGGCTTCCTCGTGCGAAGCCAGCGGGACATCTTCGGTGGCCAGGGCGTATACGTAGCAATCGAGCGACCGCTGGGCCACCACCGATGCGTCCTGCATTTTGAGGGTGCCCGACGTTGTGTTGCGGGGATTGGCCAGCAGGGCCTCGCCCGCGGCTTCTCGCTCTTCGTTGATTCGTTCGAACACCGTTCGGGGCATAAACACTTCGCCCCGCACCTCGAACGAGGCGGGCGGGTTTTGATCGGCAAGGCGCAGAGGCAACCTACGGATGGTTTTAGCATTGGCCGTGATATCGTCGCCCCGAACCCCATCGCCCCGGGTGGCGGCCAGCACCAGTAGGCCCGCTTCGTAGCGCAGACTCAGGGCCACCCCATCGAACTTTAGCTCGCAGAAATAGTCGTAAGCGGCTTCGCCCAGGGGCTTGGCAACGCGCTGGTCAAACTCCAGCAGTTCGTCGGCCGAGTAGGTGTTGCTCAGCGAAAGCATCGGATGCTGATGAAAAACCGTAGGAAAAGCCTTGGTGATGGTGCCTCCCACGCGCTGCGTGGGCGAATCGGGGTAGCGGTACTGAGGAAAATCCGTTTCCAGCTGGATCAGGCGGGCCAGTAATTGGTCAAACTCATAGTCCGAAATCTCGGGATCGTCCTCTTGATAATACCGTTGGTTGTGGTGGTTGATCTGTTGAATGAGGTCGTCAACGGAGCGTTTGGCTTCATCAGCGGTCATAGTCTCTTGGTTTACGACCAAAGCTAACTCATTTTCTGCGAATACTAAACCACGAACGCACGGTGAGTTGAGCAACTAATGACGAAAAACAGATCCAGGGCGATGGTGCACAACTAAACCAAGGCGTTAATTTCCTTAAGCTGCTCATCCAACAGTTGAACGCCCTGCAAAAAAGTATGCGGCTGGTAGCCTAGCACCCGTTGGGCCTTATCGATGACAAAGCCAGTCTTTAGGGGGCGCGGGGCGGGTTGTCTGAACTTCGTAGAGTCGGTGCGGACGATCAGTTGCTTATCCAAATTGAAGTAGTCGGCGGTGATCTGCGCCATCTGGTAGGGGGTGAGTAGTTCTTCGCCCGACACGTTGAAAATACCCGCCGCCCGCTGTTGCGCAACGAGAAAACAGCCCATTGCCAAATCTTCGGCCAGCGTGGGAGTGCGATACTGGTCGTCGACTACGTGAATGGTTTTACCGCGATTCAGGCTTTCTTTGACCCACAAAATGATGTTGGACCGGCTCAGGTGCGGAACCGCTCCGTACACGATGGCCGTGCGCACAATGGCGTGCTTCACCCCGCTTTCGGCGATTCTTTTCTCTGCTTCCAATTTGGTTTGTCCGTAGTAGTTAACGGGTCCGGGAAGGTCTTCTTCGGTGAGAAATAGTTTGTCGCCTGAAAATATAAAGTCTGTAGAAAGGTGAATAATGAAACAGTCGTGCTTCAAAGCGGTCTGCGCAACGTGGTCAACGGCTTTCACGTTCAGACGAAAGCTTAGTTCACGGTGGTTTTCGCAGTAGTCCACTTTGGTGAGCGCGGCCGTATGGATGATCACGTCCGGTTTTTCTTGCCCAATCACTTCTTCTACTTGCGCCGGGTTGGTCACATCCAGCGAACGATACCGGTAGGTTGGAAGGTCGTAATGGATTTTACTCTTGCCCCGTGAGGTGGCAATCAGTTCAACATCAGTGCGGGGGGCAATCAGGGCCACTAATTTTTGCCCTAGCAGTCCGTTCGCTCCGGTAATTAAAAGTCTCATACGTTATCTACAGTATTCGCCACGCTGTGCGTTAAAAAATGATACGAATGTAGCCATAATTTATATGGCAAAAAAATGACTATGGTGCAGGATAAGCATAGCCGTAGGTATTAGTGATCTTTTTCTTTGTCATTTCTTCAACCGAAACGGTGAAGTAAATGTTTTTAATGGGTTTGTCGGCCCGGCCGGTGGGTTGCTTGGCGATGGAGTCGATCACGGCCAAGTTGTCGATGACCTGCCCGAAAACGGTGTACGTATCATCAAGGTGAGGCACGCCGCCCACGGTGGTGTAGGCTTGGAGTCGTTCGGTAGGGTAATCGCGGTCTACTTCGATATCCAACTTTTCTTCGACGGCCGGTTTCAGGGCTAGCATTGCCTGGGTATATCCTTCGTAATCGCCGGATTCGTAGAGCGTAATCAGTTTCTCACCTTCGTCTACGTAGTCTACAAACTGCACGAGTTGCTCCACTCCCTGGCTCAGTTTATTCATATCGACGGTGAGTTCGGCTTCGGGATAAGTTTTGCCCTGCACGATGTAGAACTGGCTACCGCTCGAGGCCCGTTCGGGATTCAGCTGATCGCCCTGCCGGGCCGCCGCCAGCGCTCCTTTGCGATGAAACAGCGTGTCCACCAGTTCGGCCGGAATGGTATAGTCTACCGCATCGGCCGGAGTGGCTGATGGTCGCGTGGCAAGATCGCCGCCCTGGATCATGAAATCCGCGATCACGCGGTGGAACAGCGTGCTATCGTACTGTCCGCTCTGGGCTAGCTCCAGAAAATTGCGCTTGTGCTTGGGGGTGGCATCGTAGAGCACAGCGTGCATATCACCGTAGGGAGTGGTGAAAGTCACCAAGTAGTCTTTCTCGGTCGTGCACGCCCCGGTGAACAGGGCGGCCAGGAAAAATGGGATGGTTATTTTTATCATGAATATCGATATTATATGGCGCTTGGGACGCGTCGCGACGCTACGTGCGAATTTCATCTAAAATTTGTTTGCCACCCTGTTGCAATACCCGCTGCGCGAGTTGTTCGCCCAATGCTTCGGCGGTGGCTTCCGGACCTTCAAGCTGATCCACCACCAGATGTTGCCCGTCGAGGCTAACCACTCCGCCCCGGATGCGCAGGTGGTTGTTCGCTACCTCGGCGTGGGCAAACACCGGAATGCTGCACCCCCCCCGCAGGGTTCTAAGGAACGCCCGCTCGGTACGCAGTTGCAGCGCGGTGACCGGATGGTTGACGCACTGCTGCACCAGCGCTCGTTTTTCCTTTGCCAGCGTGCGCAACACTTCTACGGCGATGCAGCCTTGACCGACGGGCGGGGTTATTTCCAGCAACGGAAACTCGTGCCGGATCATCTCGTCGTACTCCATCCGGTGCACCCCGGCGTAGGCGAGCATGAGGGCGTCGCACTGCCCGGCCCGCATTTTTGCCACCCGGGTTTGCAGGTTGCCCCGCATGTCAACGGTCCGCAGTGCGGGATAATGGTGGTTGAGCAACGCCCGACGGCGGGCCGAGGAGGTGCCCACCACACAGTCACTCGCGGCGGTGAGTTCCGGAAGGTTTTTATGACTTAGCAACACGTCGGTGGGGCGTTCGCGCTCGGTGAAGGCGATAATCTCGAAAGGCTCGGGCAGTTCGGAGGGCAAGTCTTTGGCGCTGTGCACGGCGATATCAATGGTTTGGGCTTGCAACTGCGCCTCAATCTCCTGAGTGAATACGCCCTGGGTTCCGATGTCGGCAATGCTCACTTCCTGGCGCTGGTCACCCTTGGTGCTGATGGTGACAATCTCAGTGGTGAGCCCCCCCCGTTGCAGGCGGTCGGCCACGTAGTGGGCCTGCCACAATGCCAGTTGACTACCGCGGGTGCCGATGCGAATATTCATGCTTTGATGGCCTGGGCAATGGTGAGTGACGTATCTAAAAAGATCATCTTGGGGTTCACGTTCCGTTCCAGATGAACGTGCCCTTCGTTGAATAGTTTGGTGAGCCGCTCCACTTTTTCAAAATCCATCACCTTGCTGAAATTGGTCACAAAGCTCAAGGTAGCCCCCTGCGCCCGTAGCAACTGCTTTTCCTGCGCGATGAGCGTTCCGTCGTTAGAACCGGCCCCCGGCTGAATGGCCAGGCCCACCAGCACCTCGCGCATCATGCCGAGTCCGTAGTGAAACAAGCGCTTCTGTCCTTCTTTACCCAGCTTATAAAACTGCTCGGTCATGGCGACCAGGGCGGAGTAGTCCCGAGCGTAACAAAACCGCATCCAATCCTGAAACAACTGCGACTGATCTTCCTTCACCTCGTGGAGTAATTTCAACGCGTAGGGCAGATTGCCTTCGCTTAGGGTAGCGGCCTGCTCAATGCGGGTAGCCGAAACGGCCGAAGCCGGAACCTGGTTGCGCAAGTAGATGGCCACTTCGTCGGTGGTGAACGCCCGGATGTTCACCATTTGGACGCGCGAAATGATGGTCGGCAACAGCCGGTCCACCTCACGGGCTACCAGCAAAAACACCGTTTTGGCCGGGGGTTCTTCCAGAATCTTGAGGATGCCATTGGCCGCCGCCGGGTGCAGGTACTCCGGCATCCAGATAATCACCACTTTGTACTGGCTCTCAAAAGCCGTCAGACTCAACTTGCGAATGATGTTGCGGCTTTCTTCCTTAGAAATATTAAGTTGCTTATTCTCACCTCCGAAGACCGCACTCCAGTCGGCGGGGTCACCGTAGGGCTGGTCGCGCAAAAATTCGCGCCACGGCTCGATATAGCTATCGCTCACCACGTCTTTGCCGGTAATGTTCTTGGTGGCGCTCACCGGAAACACAAAGTGCAGGTCGGGATGAATGTATTTGTTCATTTTGGCTCCCGACGCGCTGGCACCACAACTGCCGTCAGCTTGTCGGTCGTCGCAGTTCAGGTAGGTGGCGTAGGCCAGGGCCATTGCTAGGTTGGCACTGCCGGTCGGGCCCACGAGCAACTGGGCATGGGCTACCTTCCCCCGGTCGGCGGCCAGCATCAGGTGCTGCTTGGTTTCATTGAGGCCAACGATGTCCGAAAACTGCATGGCGAGACGTGGTGAATAAAAAAAGAACCTCATAAATGAGGTTCCTACAATACGAAAAACCTTGAATGCATCTTAACAAACGAAACCCTTACGTAGAATTTCATGCCTGAAATTCTTATTCTGATTGGGCGGGGGCTTTTGGTTCTTCCTTCTGCTTGGACTTGTAGCGTCGGTTGAACTTCTCGACGCGACCGGCGGTATCGACGTACAACTTCTTGCCGGTGTAGAAAGGGTGCGAGGCCGAGCTTACCTCCACTTTGATGAGGGGATATGAGTTGCCGTCTTCCCACTCGATGGTTTCATCGGAGGTCATAGTGGACTGGGTGAGAAACTTATGGTCGCCTGAGGTGTCGTAGAACACCACCTTGTGGTATTCGGGATGGATTTCCTTTTTCATGTTATCTGAGTTTTGCGCAGACGGATTTTGCCGTCAGTTAGTTGAAGAGGGCAAAAGTAATTATTTCCGATAACAAAAAGAAGTTTGCTGTTCATAACTTCACAACGACGTACGTACCGGCGCGGTTGCCAGTACTAGCGATGCTACGGAGGATAGGCTTCCAAACCGGCCTTCATCGCTCCTTCCAGCGTACCATTAATCTCGCCCGAACCAGGAAACATCCATTCTCCCGGATCATAAGTCTCATTACTCCACTTAAAGATCGCAAATTCCCAACTTTCAAAGTCGCCCGTGTAAGTAAGTAAGGCGACAAATAGGTCCGGAATGCCCAAAGTCAAACCGATCCAAATAGAGATATTTCCCTCTAAAGCGTGGAATATAAAAACAGTCTTCGCTCCGTAAGTAATCTTGATTAAATTGCTCGACGGTCGCCTGAACTTTTTGCTTTATTTCGTTGGATATTTTGCTCATCAATTTATAGCTATAAGCGAATAGTTGTACACTCGACAGTTGTCACCTCACCGGGTCAGACAGCCTTTTAGAGATGGGACTACGGTATCTGCATAAACTTATGCACCTGCAGCGAAATGCGCCACTGAGGATTTTCCTTTACGTAGTCAACAATCTGAGGAAGCATTCTATCTGACCGGCCCCACTCCGGTTGCAGAAACAGTTGGCAGTCGGGCGACATGCGTTCGGCAAACTGCTCGGCCCAGGCGAAATCGCTGTGGTTGTAGACGATGATTTTGAGTTCGTGGGCTTGCGGGTAGATTTCGGAAAGCGGTGCTTTAAACCTCTTGGGAGAAAGGCAAATCCAGTCGATCGAACCGCTCAGCGGATGGGCACCGGAGGTTTCTATATTAATCGTAAAGCCGTGCCGGTGCAGGGCGTCGCACAGTTCCGTCAGATCGTGCATCAGCGGTTCACCCCCGGTGATCACCGCCAGCCGAGCGGGGTGCCGGGCCGCTTCCTCGACAATTTCGTGCACCGATAGCTGCGGATGCGCCTCGGCATTCCACGATTCTTTCACGTCGCACCAGTGGCAACCCACGTCGCACCCACCCAGCCGGATAAAGTAGGCCGCCCGCCCCTGGTGTGCCCCCTCACCCTGGATGGTATAGAAGGCTTCCATGACCGGAAGGGCCATTTGGGTGGAGCACGGTAGAGTGCTTATATTCTCCATTGACTTCAAAACCCTAAATGCTCTTCTACGCGATGCAAACGCTGTTTGACGTCTTCTACCTCGTCCCAGCGGCGGTTTTGGTGATCGATCACCGTGACGATGCGGTTAAGAAGTTTACTATGCTCGTTGAGCACTTGCTCTTGTCGATCCTGCCGATCTACCATTTTGCTTTGTAGGATAATCATCTGACTTTGATGATCCAACATTTTATTTAATAGCTCTTCCTGACGATCCTGGCGATCAATCATCTTGCCCAGTAGTTCTTCCTGACGGTCTTGCTTTCGCACCATATCACTCAGCAGTTCTACAATTCTGTTTTCGTTTTTCATGGTTTAAACGTATAGTTAAGTTCACGAATATACCTCCTTACGCGCCGCTAGCAAAGTATTGTACAACAGCGCCGCCCGCGTCATGGGACCTACCCCTCCCGGCACCGGGGTGATGTAGCTGCACTTTTCAGCCACGTTCTCAAAATCCACGTCGCCCACCAGGGCGTAGCCTGACTTGCGGCTGGCGTCCTCTACGCGGTTAATGCCTACGTCGATCACTACCGCCCCCTCCTTCACCATGTCGGAGGTCACGAATTTTGCGCGTCCGATAGCGGCAATTAGTATATCCGCCTCGCGCGTGATCTCAGCCATGTTTTGGGTACGGCTGTGGCACATGGTGACAGTGCAGTTGCCCGGGTAGCCCTTGCGCGACATCAGCAAACTCATGGGCGTGCCCACAATGTCGCTTCGCCCGATCACCACGCAGCGCTTCCCTTCGGTCTCAATCTCATAGCGCTCCAGCAGTTGCAAGATACCGAAGGGCGTGGCGGCGATAAAGGCGGGTAGTCCCTTGGCCATGCGCCCCACGTTGATGGGATGAAAGCCGTCGACGTCTTTTTCGGGGCGAATGGCAAACGTCACTTTCTCGGGGGTAATATGGTCGGGCAGCGGCAGTTGCACAATCAGTCCGTCGATGTCGTCGTCCTGGTTGATGTCTTCTACCTTGGCGAGCAGTTCGGCCTCGGACACGTCGGGATCGAAGCGTACCAGGGTGGAGCCAAAACCCACGGCTTCGCAATCCTTCACCTTGTTGCGCACGTAGGCTTCGCTGGCGGGGTTGTTACCGACCAGGATGGCCGCCAGGTGGGGCACTTTCTGACCTTTTTCTTTGATCTGAGCTACCTGCTGGGCGATTTCTTCGCGGATTTGTTGGGCGGTTTGGTTTCCGTCGATGAGGGTCATTGGATACTGGATACTGGATACTGGATACTGGATACTGGATACTGGATACTGGATACTGGATACTGGATACTGGATACCTGGATAGACGGGGTGGTGGGGGTAGGGTTGCATTTTATAGTACTGGAAATTGATTGCTCGATGGTTTCATTGCTTCATTGTTCGATGGTTGGGCGTTACTGAAAGCAACAATAGAACCATTGGACAATTGAACAATCAGACAATCGAGCCATCTACCTAATCCAGCTTCAGCACGGCCATGAAGGCTTCCTGGGGGATTTCTACGTTGCCCACCTGCCGCATACGTTTCTTTCCTTTCTTCTGCTTCTCCAGCAGTTTGCGCTTCCGGCTGATATCGCCGCCGTAGCACTTGGCGATCACGTTTTTGCGTAGGGCCTTTACCGATTCGCGGGCGATGATCTTCTGCCCGATGGCGGCCTGAATGGCGATCTCGAACATTTGGCGGGGCAGCAGTCCGCGCAGCTTTTCGCACAGGCGTTTGCCCCATTCGTAGGCCTTATCGCGGTGCACGATGGCCGACAATGCATCCACCGGATCGCCGTTGAGCATGATGTCGAGCTTCACCATGTTGGACTGTCGGTAGCCAATGGGATGATAATCAAGGGAGGCGTAGCCGCGGGAGATGGTCTTGAGCTTGTCGAAGAAGTCGAACACGATTTCGGCCAGTGGCAGCTCAAAGGTGAGCTCTACCCGGTTCTGCGTCAAAAACACCTGGTTCTTGATCACGCCCCGCTTGTCCATGCAGAGTTCGATAATGTTGCCAATGTAGTCGGCCTTGGTGATGATCTGGGCGCGGATGTAGGGTTCCTCAATGTGCGAAAGCTCCACCGGGTTGGGCATCTCGGAGGGAGCACTCACGTGGCGCGTTTCGCCGTTGCTCAGGATGGCGTGGAAGTTCACCGAGGGCACCGTGGTGATCACCGTCATATCGAACTCTCGCTCGAGCCGCTCCTGCACAATTTCCATGTGCAGCATACCCAAAAAACCGCAGCGAAAGCCGAAGCCCAGGGCGGCCGAGGTTTCGGGTTCCCACACCAGCGAGGCGTCGTTGAGTTGCAGCTTTTCCATCGAGGCCCGCAGCTCCTCAAACTCCGAGGTTTCTACCGGATAAATGCCCGCGAATACCATCGGTTTCACGTCCTCAAAGCCGCTCACCGCGGCCGTGGGGCGACTCACGTGCGTGATGGTATCCCCGACCTTCACCTCCTTGGCCACCTTGATGCCCGAGATCAGATAGCCCACATTGCCCGCTTTAATGGTGGTACGCGGCGACTGCTTCAGCTCCAGAATGCCAATTTCGTCGGCGTCGTAGGTTTTGCCGGTGTTCACAAACTTCACCTTGTCGCCCTTGCTGATCTGGCCGTTGAACACGCGGAAATAGACCTCCACTCCCCGAAACGAATTAAAGACCGAATCGAAGATCATCGCTTGCAACGGAGCCTCAACGTCACCCTTCGGGGCGGGGACGCGGCGCACGATGGCTTCCAAAATTTCGGGCACCCCAATGCCTTCCTTGGCGCTGGCGTGAATGATGTCCTCCGGCGCGCAGCCGATCAAATCAATAATCTGGTCACTCACCTCCTCGATCATGGCCCCGGGCAGATCAATTTTGTTGAGTACCGGAATAATTTCCAGGTCGTGCTCGATGGCTAGGTACAGGTTGGATATCGTTTGCGCTTCCACACCT
Source organism: Cyclobacteriaceae bacterium (assembly GCA_965217275.1). GTDB lineage: Bacteria > Bacteroidota > Bacteroidia > Cytophagales > Cyclobacteriaceae > Tunicatimonas. The sequence goes on from OZ244400.1 coordinate 387,642, forward strand.
TGGGCGGCATCTACTACCAGCAGAGCACCCTCGCAAGCGGCAATGGAGCGCGACACTTCGTAGGAGAAGTCCACGTGGCCCGGCGTGTCGATCAGATTAAAGACGTACTGTTCGGGAGGCGTGGCTTCGTCGGGCTGGTAGGTATAGTTCATCTGGATGGCGTGGCTCTTGATGGTAATCCCACGTTCGCGCTCCAGGTCCATATTGTCCAACAACTGATCCTGCATCTCCCGCTCGTCGACCGAACCGGTCAGTTGCAACAGGCGGTCGGCCAGCGTGCTTTTGCCATGGTCGATGTGGGCGATGATGCAGAAATTTCTAATATTTTCCATAGGCGTTTTCCTCCATTCGGAGCGTCACAAAAATAGCAATAATGGCGCAACTTAGGTTCCGCAAACCACGGTTTTAGTTCCGACGGCTGTTAAAATTTTTGTATACTTTCAAACAAAATTTGTATCTTAAAAGTATTAACTAAACGAAACCTTCTATTCTACTTGTCTAACTCAGGACCAAACCATATCGAAGAGCCTCAGCTGGTTGACCTTCTTCAACGGAAGGAGCACACCGCTTTGGCGTATCTGTATGATCACTACAGCCCCGCCCTCTACGGCATCATTCATCGCATCGTAAAGCAAGATGACGTGGCCGAGGAGGTGCTACAGGATGCGTTCGTGAAGATTTGGGACAAGATTGACACCTACGACGCCAGCAAGGGTCGTCTGTTTACCTGGATGCTCAACCTGACCCGAAATTTAGCCATCGATAAACTTCGCTCTAAAGAGTTTTCTTACACGAAGAAAACTGATCGCCTCGATCCTACCGTATCTTCAACTAACCACCCCACCTTATACGTGGAACAACAGATGAAGGACCACGGGTTAATCAATCTTCTGCACAAGTTAACCCCGGAACAACAAATGGTTGTCGATCTGATCTACTTTAAGGGGTATACGCACTCAGAGGTGGCCAAAGAATACGATATGCCGTTAGGGACTGTGAAAACCCGCTTACGGTCGTCCATTACCAAACTACGTAAACTACTCGACATCGCTTGAACGTCTCAGAATACATAGCGTCCGGAATCTTGGAGGTTTACCTTCTGGGAGAGCTCCCGGCAACCGAACAAGCTGAGGTGGAGACAATGGCGGAGCGCCACGCCGAGGTGCGCGATGAGCTGTCTCGGATCGAAGCAACCTACGAGGCGCTAGCGAACCAGCTACCCGAGTCTCCCCGCCCCGGACTGCGTAATGAAATTTTGGCAACGATTACCGGAAGCACGTCCGAAACGATTGACACCGCAACAACCCAACCGAGTGCGGTTCAACCGAGTGCGGCTCAACCGAGTGCGGTCCAACCGAAAGCAGCTCAGTCTACTGAAACCCGAGTGCCCCTGGGCAAACAGCGGCGGTTGCTTCCCTGGCAGTTAGGTATTGCCGCTTCGCTGCTGGTTGCGGTGCTTTCGGCGGCGGCAGCCTGGCACTTCCGCGGGGAGTGGAAAGAAGCCGAGCAGCAGTTGCAAATCGCCCTGGCCGAAAATCAGGAAATTGCTTCGCAGTACGAAACGGCCAGCCAGCGCTCGCAGCGACTGGAAAATGATTTGTCGGTGCTCTCTTCGCCGGATTATCAGGCCATTGCCCTGGCCGGCACCGATGTTTCTCCCGAAAGCACGGCCCGCGTGTTCTGGAACCCCGGAGCCGAGCAGTTGTACCTGAGTCCGGGCAACCTGCCGCAGCCGCCCACCGACAAGCAGTACCAGTTGTGGGCTATTGTGGACGGCGCACCGGTGAGCGCCGGGGTGTTCGACGTGGCTCCTGACGCGGCTTCGCTGCAAGCGCTCAGCAGTCAGATTGCGCAGGCATCGGCCTTCGCCATCACCCTGGAGCCCCGTGGCGGCAGCCCCTCTCCTACTATGGAAGCCATGTACGTGCAGGGCGCCGTTGCTGATTCTTAATCGGCCATCTTTTCCAGTTGATCCGTTATTTTTAAAAAAGTTTAGCTGCTTGGCAATCCAGCGCGCCGGTTAGTTTCGTAGGTGGCTACAAATTCTAAGTGATTTCATTTAGAATTGAATTTGGTAGAAGACTGTGGAAAGGTGTCGGCTGGGTTTGCTGACACTTTTCTTTTTCACCGCAAATACTTCTTCCACCACCACTGAAACACCAACAGGGCCCACACCGTGGCGTGCCCATCGCCCGGGTTTGATGAAAAAAGCTGCTGTTTTAGGCGGCGAACCGCGGCCGGATTGAAAACTCCCTGCTCCTCCACAAAATCATCTGCCAGTAAATCATCGGTGATCATCAATTTCAGTTCTGACCGAAACCAACCCAGCAGGGGCACCTCAAAGCCTTTTTTTGGTCGACGGTACAGCGCAGCGGGAAGCACCGACCGAAACGTGTCCTGCACGATGCGCTTCTTCAGGCGGCGGTTGATCTTTGATTCTTCGGGTAGCTGAAAAGCAAATTCCACGATGCGATGATCCAGGAACGGCACCCGCACTTCCAGCCCGTGGGCCATCGACATCAGGTCCACCTTGGTAAGCATATCGTTGGGCAACACCAGCTGGGTATCGGTATACAGCCACTGCGAAACCGTTTCTCGCTCATCCGAAATTGCGGCTACCAACCCTTGCGTGCGCTGCTGGTAGGCCGCCGCATTGATTTGTTGCTGGCTTTCTTTGCTTAGTAACGTCCGGGCCGCTTCATCGGTGGTGAAGGTAGCCCACCGCAAGTACCGCTCTCGGGGCGAAAATGTGGCGCCTTCGGCAAAACGTTGCAATTGCCGCACCCGGTTGGTGAGCGCTCCCTGCCGCGACTGCGGTAACGCCTGCCACAGGGGCAGCAACGCTTGCACACCTCGCTCGGCTACGCCCGGATGCAGCACCCGCCAGGCGGCTTGGTGCTTGTTGTAACCCGAAAACAACTCATCCGCTCCGTCGCCCGACAGCGCCACGGTGACGCGCTGCCGGGTTTCTTTGCTCAGAATATACACCGGAATGGCCGATGAGTCGGCGAAGGGCTCGTCGATGTGGTCTAGCAGTTGGTGCAAATGTTCGTATAAATCGCGGTTAGTGAGCGAAAACACGGTGTGGTTGGTCTTCAAACGTTTAGCCACCAACTGCGCGTAGCGCGTTTCGTCGAAGAACGGCTCGTCGCGGTAGCCCACCGAAAAAGTATTGAGCCGGTCCACGTGCCGACTGGCCAGGGTCGTGATCACCGACGAATCAATGCCCCCACTCAGAAAAGTGCCTAGCGGCACGTCGGCCACCAAGCGCTGCTGCACCGAATCTTCCAAAAGGGCAGCTAGTTTCTGCTGCTGCTGCGCGTAGCTTAGCTTTTCCGGGTTTAGCCGGGATTCATCGAACGGAATCTGGTAATAGGTGCCAAACTGCACCCGCTCGGCGCGGGGTTTGGATATTTCCAAATACTGTCCGGGCATCAGCTTCCGCACGTCTTGCAGCATGGAGTGCGGGGCGGGCACGTAATTGAAGCGTAGGTAGTGCTGCAAGGAGTTATAATCCAGTTGTTTCTTGATGCCGTAGGCCAGCAACGACTTCATTTCGGAAGCAAAGATGACTTTGTCTTCGTCTTGATAGTAGAGCAACGGCTTGATGCCCAACCGGTCACGCGCGGCAAACAGCAGGTCTTGTTGCCGGTCGTAGATCGCGAAGGCAAAGAAGCCGTTGAGTTGATCGAGGCAAGCTCTGCCTTCGTGGATGTAGAGCTGCAGCAGCACTTCGGTATCGGTGGCCGATTGGAAGGCAACGCCCCGCTGCTGCAAACGTTGGCGCAGGGCAGCGTAGTTGTAGATCTCACCGTTGAAGATGATAATGTAGCGTCCGCTGGGGTCGCGCATGGGTTGGTGCCCGTCGGTGCTGGTGTCGATGATCGACAGGCGACGGTGGCCCAACCCGACGCGGTCGATAATGTCGGTGCGGCCGAAGTCGGGTCCGCGGTGACTCAGCGCTTCGGTGGCCGCCGACAGGTTGATCATATGGAATTTGCCCAGTTCGTTGAAGGCGTAGAGACCGGTGATGCCGCACATGGTGAAGGATTGAATGGGGGAAGGATTGAATTAGCAACAATCCTAACGCCAGTTTTATAGAAAAGCAGTATACTTGGTGACTGCTATGGCACAACAATACGACAAAATACTGAAGGAAAACATTGAGGCACTCATCATTCCGCTCGCTGATAAGCTACTGGGACTGAAGCTTGGTGAGTTAGAAGAGCTGCCCGATGATCTACAGGCCACCCTAGAGCGCAAACCGGACTTCTTGAAACGCGTGGTCGGTACTTCCAATGAGTTGACTTACCTACTCCATCTTGAATTTCAAGTGGAAGACAAGGCGACAATGGTTAACCGGATGCTGCCGCGCGGCGTCCGCTGTACTACGCCATGCTCCGCGAAAAGTATCAGGAGAAAGTAAAGCAGTACGTTATCTTCATGGGTCGTCGCTCACCTCGAATGGCTACGCAGTTGATCGAGGATATGATCGACTACCAGTTTACGCTGGTAGATATCCGGCAACTGGATTATCGCTCATTACTTGACGAAGCTACCCAACCCGAAGAAGCGGTGTTGGCCATCTTGAGCAACTTCAAAAAAAGCGATGTGAACACGGTCATTCCAGAGATTTTGCGTAAATTGATGGGTCTAACGGACAACGAACGAAAGTTGAGGCGATACGTTAGACAACTCGAAATCTTGTCTAATCTGCGAGATATACAAGCGTTAACCATCAAACACACGGAAGCCATGTCAATTACTTATAATATTGAAACCGACGCCCGCTATCAACAAGGAATAGAGAAAGGAATAGAGAAAGGAATAGAGAAAGGGAAGGAAACAGAAAAGGAAGAGATGATTGCCGCCCTGCTTCAGTCCGGTTTGCTAACGGACGAGCAAATTGCCCAGGTAGCGAACGCTTCTTTGGCCCGAGTCCGGAAGATCAAAGCGCAAATCACGAAGAAATAGCCCGCCACATGCCGCGCGCAAACGCGCCCCGGTTCACCGAGTTGGCAATTTGCAGTTCTTCTCCGAAACTTGTTTGCTCATCCAGAAAGCGCAGCACCCGATCTGCGGGGTTTCGCCGGAATAAATCCGTGAAAATTTCCTTAACGGGGTATCCTTGCCGTTCCATCACCCGAAACAAAGTACTGTCGTAGAGCCGGAAGCGTTGCTCCCACCCCGAGAAAACCCGCGCGGGCCGACCTGTCCGCAGTAGCGAACCCACCAACTGCTCACTGTCCCGGTGGATGCGCCGAAAGGTGTAACCGGTCGAGGGTTTGGTTTGGCCCCCGGCCGTGCCAATGTTGATGATGTGCTCACTCTGCCGCGCCGGATACGGCTTATCGGTCATGGGAATCACTCCGAACTCCTCGTGCGCGATGGTATAATCGTCGAGCAATAGAAAACGCCGCAGATAATCTCGGAGGGCGGCCTCATACGCTGGCTCCGGCAACAGTTCCGGTGAGAACAAAGTAAACTCCACCAACGCCGTTCGGGCGTCGGTGGGCAGCACGTAGAAAAACCGACACTCTCCGTGCTGCGCAATGCGGAAGTCCATCAGCGTAGCGTGCCGGGGGTTGAAGAAATCGCCAGGAGTCTGAATCACCCACCCCTTGAAGTGCTGCAGCAGGTAAGTGTAGCCGTTCAGATGGGCGCGTTCGCGGGGGTCGCGCAGGCTGCTAAACACCCAATCGGCAGTGAACGTACCGGCTGAAGTCACCACCTGCGCTCCTGAATCCGTTTCGCGCATCGCCTGCACCTCGGCGCTCAACCACTCCACGTTGGGGCGGGCCGCAATCGCCTGTTTGATGTGCCGGTAATAGTCGCTGCTGTGGATCATTTTGTACTGATACGGGTGCAGTTCGAGCAGATCAGAGTAGTTTTCGCCGTGAAAGTACACCTGCTGCCAGTGGTGGTGCACAACGGCTTCGAAGGGCCCCGGCTCCGCTTCCCAGAAGCACCAGGTGCGGTCGTTGGCCTGCTTGTCATCGCGATCAACAATTAAGATGCTCTTTTGGCCAAGCCGGGTTTGCAGCAGGTGATATACCAGACTAAGCCCTGCCCCGCCGCCGCCAGCGATGATGTAGTCGTAGTGGGCATGGGTCATATCAGAAAATCAAGAATGAGATAAGTCCTTCGGTTAGGGCAGCAAACACCAGCAATAACAGGTATACGTTGCCTAACAGGAAAAACTTAAGCAAGGTTTTAGGCAGTCGCTGCCGGTAGACTTTCAGGAACGACAAAAACGAGTATCCCAGTAGCAGTAGCAAAAGCGCGTTGTTTACCCAATCGGGAACGGTTTCTAACGCATTAAAAATTATAAGGATGAGCAGGTACAGGCCCGCAACGAAGAAGGCAAAGGCGTGCAAGTGAAGCACGTGCACCAAATGATGAACGTAGAAGAAGTCCCGACGAATGTAGAATAGCTTGATAACCAAAGCGAGCAACGGCAGCACGATAAACATCATCACCGGCAGGTTTTGCATCAGGTAGCCACTAAACACCGATACATCGTTCTTCACCACCTTGCGGAACTGATGAAACAACCGGTTTGTCATTTCTTGATATTCCAAGTCTCCTTTCACAATTCCAGTGTTCCGAAGCGAATCTAGTGCGGCCTGATCGCTCAGGCTAGCGTCTCGCAGCACGCGCAAAGCGCTGTTCCAGCCCACAACTACGGTTGAATCTTCTACGATTGAGCCATCTTCTGCTTCCGTATCCGACACTAGCGACACGTCTTCCAAATTGCGTTGCACCAGCAGCGTAGCCACGAAGAAAAAAAATACGCTTACAATCAGATACAACCGCAACGGATGCACGTAGCGCATCCGCTTGCCCGCGTTAAACTGGTTGGTCAGGTAGCCCGGTCGAAGAAAGAAGGGCTGAATGCTCCGACCGATGCGCGTATCGAACGAAAAGTAGTTGGAGAAAAAGTCGCCGATAAACGTGCCGAACGATACGCGGTTGTCGTTGTTTTCTTGTCCGCAGTGGGGGCAGAAGTTGTATACCCCCGACAAGGTGTGGTTACAATTGAGGCAGCAATTGGTTTTTCGGCGAATCTTCATGCGCGGGTAAGTACCTAAAATATTGACTATCGCGCAAGGAATGCCGAATTTTGAGCGCATGAATTCATTAAACTTTATTCTGATAACTTTTTCGGAGACTTATGTCGACACGAGCCTTAAAAATTTATCAGAGTATCCTCTATTCTTTCCGCCACGTAGCGCGGCTGGCTCGTGATGCTCGGCTTGCTGCCACTTCCCCTCCGGAAGGCTCTTCTGGTAAGTGCCGCCCTGCTCGGTGGTTGCTCCTCCCCGCGTCCGTTCGAATCTGCTGCGGAGGATACCTATGCTCTTTCAACTGACCCCGCGCGGGTGCACCACGCCCGGGGTTTTGACATTGACTATTCTGAGGCCTACCCCGCCCTGTCCATCAATGGATCGGCCGACACCACGCGCTACGCCCTGCTGCCTGCCTCAGAAACCCCACCCGCGGGGTTCATACCCGTCCGCACCCCGATACGCCGCCTGGTGGTCACCTCCACCACCCACCTGGGCCTGGTAGAACTGCTCGACGCCCGCGACGTGCTCGTCGGCATTGGACAGGCCGACTACGTGTTCGACGCCGACGTTCGCCACCGGGTGGAGCAAGGGCAGATCCAGGAAGTGGCCGTGGGCGGTAGCCTGAACGTTGAATCGGTGCTGGCTCTGCAACCCGACCTGGTGATGGTTTCGGCCAACCCCGGCGGTTCGGCATCTTATCAACCGCTCATCAACGCGGGCATTCCGGTGGTGGTGAACGCCGAGTGGCAGGAGGCTAGCCCGCTGGGCAAGGCTGAGTGGGTGAAACTGCTGGCGGTGTTGCTTGGCAAAGAGGCAGTGGCCAACGAACGTTTTGCGGCCATTGCCACTACCTACGACTCGCTGGCGCAGCAGGTGCCGCCCGAGGCCGTGCCCCCCCGGGTCATCACCGGGTCGCCGTTTCAGGGGGCGTGGTACGTGCCGGGCCACCACAGCTACGTGGGCCAACTGCTGCGCGACGCCCACGCCACCTGGCCCGGCGCAAACGACAGCTCGGCGGTTTCCTTCAACAGGTCGCTAGAAACTTTGTATTCTTACGGACTACGGGCCGACTACTGGATCGATGCGGGCATCTACCGGCAGCGCCGCGAACTGGGCGAGATAGACGAGCGGCTTACAAACTTCCGCCCCTACCGGCGCGGAGCCGTGTACGCCCACACCCACCGGGTGAGCGACTCCGGGGGCAACGACTACTACGAAAGCGGGGCCGTGCGCCCCGACCGGGTGCTGGCCGACCTGATCGAGATTTTTCATCCCGAGGTGCTGAACCATTCGCTCTACTACTACCGGAAGCTGGAATAAGCGTTTCATCAACTCCGGAAAGAATAGTATCTTTGAAAGCTATCATAAATCTCTCTCCATGACATTTACCCCCCCGGGCCGCCCCCACCCGTGGGTGGCGGTGAGCTTGGGCGCTACGCTCGTGGTCTTGTTCGTGCTAGACGTTGCCCTGGGTTCGGTTGGCATCCCCCCCGCCGAGGTATTGGCCGTCTTGCTCGGCAGAACCCCTTCCTCCCCCGCCTGGGCAAGCATCATCACTGAGATACGGTTACCCAAAGCCGTTACGGCCCTGCTGACCGGAGCCGCCCTGTCGGTCGGCGGACTACAGATGCAAACGCTGTTTCGCAATCCGCTGGCGGGTCCTTCGGTGCTGGGCGTCACCTCGGGGGCGAGTTTGGGTGTGGCGCTGGTCACGCTCTCTACCGGAAGCACCCTGAGCGCCGCCACCGGGCAAACCCTGGGTGGGTCGGGTCCCTGGCTTCTGGTGGTAGCCGCTACCACCGGCGGAGCGGCGGTTCTGTTGCTCGTGCTGTGGGTGTCGTTTCGGATTAGCGACTCGGTGGTGATCCTCATCGTGGGACTGATGATTGGCAACGTGAGCCTGTCGGTGGTGGGCATCTGGCAGTACTTCAGCCAGCCGGAGCAGATTCAGAACTACGTGCTGTGGACGTTGGGTAGTTTACACAGCGTCACTCCCCGCCATCTGCCGGTGCTGCTCACCGTGGTGGGCACTGGCATTGGCCTGAGTTTTTTGCTGTCGAAGCAGCTAAACGCCCTGCTGCTGGGCGAAAACTACGCCCGCAGCCTGGGACTCAACCTGGCGCAAGCGCGGGGTTTTATCATCCTGATCACCAGCGTACTGGCCGGAGCAATCACCGGCTTCTGCGGTCCGATTGGCTTCGTGGGCATTGCCGTGCCCCACCTCACCCGCTCGTTGCTGGGCACCACCAACCACTTCGTGCTGGTGCCGGGCGTGATGGTGGTGGGTGCTATCGTGATGCTGGGGTGCGACATCATCTCGCAGATGCCGGGCAGCCAAACGGTGCTGCCCATTAATGCGGTGACGGCCCTCCTTGGTTCGCCGGTCGTGATTTGGGTTATTCTGCGCCGCAGGAATTCAGGCGTTGGTTACAGCGGAAGGGGCTAGCGCCGGAGGTACTATACTCGTTATCGAAGGCTATTTTCTGTGTTTTTGATCAATTTTCTGCATCAGTTCGAGCAAACTGATCACTTCTATTTGGTGAGAAAGGGGGAAGCGGTCCGTTCCCGGATAGATCACAAAACGTTGGGTGGCTTCTATATCCTCACAGGCGTAGTAAAATCCTTTCTCAACGGTAGGACTCAGGCTACGCTTGATCTCAATCGCCCACACCTCTTTTTTGGGAAACGTCAGTACCAAATCAACCTCAGCCCCCCCCGAGGTGCGGTAGAAATTAGCAACTACCGTATCAGGAATAATTGACAGTATGTTCTCGATGACAAAACCTTCCCAACTCGCTCCGACCACCGGATGGCTCAGTAAGTCATCCAATGTTTCCAGTCCCAGCAGGGCATGGACGATTCCACTGTCTCGAACGTACACTTTGGGTGATTTAACCAACCGTTTTCCTATGTTCTTGTGCCAGGGCGGTAGGCGCCTCACCAACAACAAATCAACCAGCAGATCAAGGTAACTGGCGATGGTTTTCCCGTCCACTCCCAGGTTGCCCGCGAATTTAGCGGCATTGAAAGCCCCGCCTTGCGCATGCGCTAACATCGTCCAGAAACGGCGCAGGGTTTCGGCCGGAATACGGGGACCGAACTGCGGTATATCGCGCTCGAGATACGTTCTGATAAAATTTAATCGCCACCGAAGACTGGCCGCATCCGTACGAGACAGATAACTGTCGGGAAACCCTCCCCGTAGCCAAAGAGTATCCGCCTGGTCCGATTCAATTTCCAGTTGATGAAGGGGAGTAAGTTCAAGATAAGCAATTCTTCCCGCTAGTGATTCTCCGGACTGCCGCAGTAGATCAATAGAAGCAGACCCCAGCAGTAAGAACGATCCGTTCCGCTTTCCTTGTCGCCGACGTTGGTCAATAAGCCCCCTCAACTCCTGAAAAAGGTTGGGCAGACGATGCACCTCATCTAAAATGAGCAGTTCGTTAGGGTACTTGGCCAAATACAATACGGGATCACATAGTTTAGTGCGATCAGCTTCTGATTCCAGGTCCAGGTAAATAGAACTATACTGATCCGCGGTTTCCAAGGCTAGCGTGGTTTTACCGACTTGCCGGGGGCCAATCAGTGCTACCGCCGGAAACTCGCTGAGGTATTCCGCGAGCAAAGATTCATTATAGCGCCTTATCATCCTTGCAAATACGGAATGTGATTCCAGATTTGCAAGGTTCACAAAAAGTTCTTTGATTCTCACTTCCTACACCACCCGCAGCAGAAACCGTTTCTTTTTGCCGCGCTGCACCAGTAGGTAGCGATCCTGCAGCAGCGTGAAGTCTACCAGTGCTTCCGGGTCGGTCACTTTTTCAAGATTAATACTCACTCCCCCCTGCTGAATGGTGCGCCGCGCTTCGCCCTTCGACGGAAACACCAATCCCTGCGCGGTTTCCGACAGCAAATCCACCACGTTCGGGGCGTCGTCGTAATCGGCGCGGGCGATGGTTTGCTGGGGCACGCCTTCGAGCACCTGCAGCAACGTGGTCTCATCCAGGGTGGCCAGTTCGTCGGCGTTCGATCCAAACAGAATACTCGACGCCCGCACGGCCGCCTGGTATTCCTCCGGCGAATGCACGCGACTGGTGAGTTCTTCGGCCAGTGCTTTCTGCAGCTTGCGCTGGTGCGGGGCAGCGGCGTGGTCGGCCTCCAGCTGCTCAATCTCAGCCTGGCTCTTCAGGGTGAACACCCGAATGAGTCGACTACAGTCTTCGTCGGCTACGTTGAGCCAGAACTGGTAAAACTGGTAGGGCGAAGTGAGTTCGGGATCCAACCACACGTTGCCCGCCTCCGACTTCCCAAATTTGGTGCCGTCGGCCTTGGTCACCAACGGGGTGGTGAGGGCGAAGGCGCTTCCGTCGGCTTTGCGGCGAATGAACTCCGTGCCGGTGGTGATATTGCCCCACTGGTCGGAGCCGCCCATTTGCAATTTTACGTCGTGATGCTGGTAGAGGTGGTAGAAGTCGTAACCTTGCAATAGCTGGTACGAAAACTCAGTAAACGACAGGCCGGTCTCCAGGCGCGACTTCACTGAGTCTTTGGCCATCATGTAGTTGACGGTGAGGTGCTTGCCTGCCTCGCGCAGAAAGTGCAGAAAGCCCATCTGGCCAAACCAGTCGTAGTTGTTCACCAGCCGGGCGGGATTATCAGGCGTGTTGAAGTCCAGAAACTTCTCCAGTTGGCGGCGGATGCCCGCCTGGTTGTCGCGCAGGGTGGCTTCGTCGAGCAACTGACGCTCGGCCGACTTGCCCGAGGGGTCGCCGATCATCCCGGTGGCCCCACCCACCAGGGCCACCGGTACGTGTCCGGCCCGCTGCAGGTGCACCAGCAGCATGATGGTGGCCAGGTTGCCAATGTGCAGCGATTTGGCGGTGGGGTCGAAGCCGATGTAGCCGGTGGTGACTTGCTGAGCGAGCTGCGCTTCGGTGCCGGGGGTCATATCGTGGATCATGCCGCGCCAGCGCAGTTCGCTGACCAGCGAGGAGAGGGCTGATTTGCTCATATTTTGTTGTTGTGGTTTGTCGGTGATACAAATATATACTTTCTGTTGCAACGATTGGCGGCCTGGCGAGGTCATTGCATTATCTATCTTGTTAAACCAAAGTGCAAAAAATGAAGTACTTGTTAATTGTTGCTCTGTCGGCTAGCGTTTCCGTCGCTTACGCACAAGTTGGTCCGGCTGAATATGCGATCGGTTCACGCGATGCTGCTTGGCTAACCAAGCGCGGGTTTCCGATAGATACCTACGACTGGAACAACGAAGCCGTTAATCGGGAGTTGGCATCAGCCGCTCGCTATCGTCGGCAGTCGAGCCGGTGCTGGCGCTACGGAGGGCTGGCTTTTTTAGCTGGTGGACTGGCGACCACTGGTATCGCCATAGGTACCATCGGGGTGCCTAGCAGCCAGCGACGCCCCTACGATAATGCGTTTGATGTAGCAACGGCAGTAAATTTGGGAGGGCTGATTACTGCACCAGTTGGGGGTATTTGGCGCAAAGCGAAGGCCCGCCGCCGGGTACGTAACGCGCTCCGCTTGAGTAAACAGTAGGTATCTATACTCAAATGTTGAACCGAGTAGGGGTTGATCCGTTTAAGTCAGGTAGAAACTTCTAAAGAATTTTTTGTTGTAAATCTAATTCCAAACGCTTGAAAACTATTAAACTGCCCGGCTACGTCCGGTATCTGATCGTGCTAGCCAGCATTCTGCTCACGCTGCACGTGCTCATTATTGCCAAGTCAGTGTTCAGTCCCATTTTTACCGCTTTCATTCTGGCGCTGTTACTGCATCCGCTGGCCCGTCGCATGGAGCGGATTCGTATTCCTCGCGGCATCAGTTCGGTGCTGTCGATTGTGCTCGTGTTTATGCTGCTGTTCGGCTTGTTCTACTTCTTCTCCGCCCAGATTCGTACTATTTCGGGCGATCTGGCCGCCATTGAAACCCGCTTCAATGACATTATCGACCGGGGCTACGTATGGATGGAAGATCAGTTCGGCGTAGAACAGCAGGAGCAGACCTCTTATCTGAAAAATTCACTCAATAGTGTACTGCGCAACAGCACCATCTTTTTGACCCGTACCGCCTCGGCCACAGCGGGGTTCTTCACGGCTTTTTTTCTGGTGCTCATTGCGCTGTTCTTCTTCTTATACTACCGGCGCTTCCTCGTAAATTTTGTCTACAAGTTGTTCTCCGTCGATGAACATAAGGCCGTAGGAAATACCATCCACAAAACCGAAAAGGTGGTACGCAGTTACATCCTAGGATTGCTAACCGTGATTGTGATTGTAGGTATCTTAAACATAACGGGGTTGATGCTGCTAGGCATTGAGCACGCAGTGTTTTTTGGAGTGCTAGCGGCGGTGCTCACCATCATTCCCTACATCGGCATTTTCATCGGATCACTGCTGCCGGTGGTGTTTGCGCTGGTTACGAAAGATTCGCTCTGGTATCCGGTGGGCGTTGCCCTAATTTTCTGGGGAGTGCAGTTTCTGGAGGGCAACTTTATTACCCCCAATGTGGTGGGCAGCAGCGTGAGCATCAACCCCTTCGCGGCCATCATCGCGCTGTTCTTCGGGGGCATGATCTGGGGTCCCATCGGCATGATTCTGGCCATTCCGGTGCTGGCCATCATCAAGGTGATCTGCGACGCAGTGAAGCCGCTGCAACCCTACGGCTTCTTGCTGGGTAATCCACCGGATGAGGAGGAAGCCCGGGAGCGGAAACGGGAGCGCCTCAAGCGTCGAACCAGGCGGCGGGCTATTATTGTGAAGGACGAAAAGGTGGCGGAGAAAGTGTTATAGGAGAGAAGCGCGTAGCCGTAAAGGAAAGCCGCCTGGGTATTCCGATGCCCTTTGGTATGGACATCATCCACGGCTACGAAACCATGTTTCCGATTCCATTAGGCCTGTCTGTAGTTGGGACACGACGCTTATCCGAAGAACCGCTTGCCTGGCCACCGAAGAGGCCAGTACCGACGGCATCTGATGAACCTTTTCGCCAATGGTGGATATCTCGCGTGACCCCCGCTGGGGACGCGTATCCGAAGGCTCGGGGGAAGACCCCTATCTGGGTTCGCAAATTGCCCGGGCGATGGTGTGGGGCTAAAACCGAACTGCGGGGGACTGAACCCTTGTCGGTCTTGGTTGAGGTGATCAAATCAGAGACGTAGTGGGCTCCATCACTCGGCCCATAAAGGAGTTAAAGGGTTTTCGAGAGATCAGCCTGGCCAAAGGCGAAACCCAGACCGTTACTTTTGAAAGCGCAGAGCCGCTCCCCAGTTGCCTTCGCGCGGCTGCTTACTGCAAAAACTTGTTCTTTTGAGTTCACTTTTATGATTTGTATTGTGTTGCCTGTTATTACTCTACCCAACTAAAAATAGGGGTTTGAAAAGAGGAGAGGAAACGAGAGTTTTGTGATGCGCTTACCCAAACACCATACGATACACCGCTGGGATGGTCGCATACAAACGGTAGCTACCCTGGCCTTGAGAGAAAACAAACCGCTTACCCTTAGTGATTGCCTAGTATGGGGTAGTGGGCCATGTGTGGGTGATGCTCTTAGCGGGTGGTGACTATCTGTTCTTATTTGGTACGGTAGAAGCAAAGTTCATTGGACAGCTTTACCGTAAGCGTTGGAGCATTGAGGCCTGCTTTGTTTTGATCGCCCGGCGACCCGGCTGGAGAACACGCACTTGCAAGACGATGAAAAACTTAAAAAGCTAGTAGCCTTGGTGAGTATTGCCTATGCCTTCTGCGCTAGCTTGGGCATTTGTTATCACCGCAAAGTAGAGAAGATAAGAAAGAAGAACCACGGCTATAAAGCCAATAGCTTTGTGCGGAAAGGTATTGATTTGATTCAAGAGTGGTTTCGGGCAGAAAACTCGATGCCAGAAAAAGTGCATGACAGATTCCTCTGCTTTGTCCGATACATCCAAACGTTAATCCCTGACTATCAGCCACTAAAAATAGTTGGGTAGAGTCATTCCAGATGTTTGGAAGTACCGAACATTTCAAAAACGGACGTAACTCCATTCGCTAGGTAAAGATATAGATCATTTCTGCTGTTTTCCAGATGAACGTGGGTGTCAATTAAACCTGGTATGAGAAATTTTCCGTAACCATCAATATAATTTATTTCCGGTCTCAGAAAGGATACGGAATCAATTGAACGTATCTTGCCCGACTCGAGAACGATGTTCCTTTCAGTAAAGTAGAGGCTATCGCCCATCGCAAGAACGCTCACATCTTTTATTCCAATAACCTCATAATTTTCTACAAATCGATTTGGATTAATTCTTTCTGTAAGCTCTCCTGAATGTAATTTGACTTCATACCTAATTCCAAAAAATAGGATTACCCCGACTGCTACGATCAGGATTAGCAGAACTATAAGCGCCTTTTTAATAAATTTCATTTCATTCTATTTGTTCAATGACCTAGAACGTCGGTAGAATCACCTGTTTACTATAAACACGGGGGGGACGTCCGGGGCCAAAGTTTCTACTACTGCTGATTCGCCATTAACCCCTACGTAGCTATAAAAGTAGGCCGTGCAGTTATCACTGACGCTTCTATCTCGCACAACATCTACGACCAGCGTATCCGTTTTTGCGTCTATCTATTTTAACAGATGAAAACTAAGCTAGTCTTATCGCTTTCCCAGACAGACTGGACGTTACCGTAGACGATCGACTGAACGCACCAGTTGCTCGTCGCGACGAATGAAGCGATTGGCCAGCAGGTTGAAGATCAGGGCCAAGCCCGGTAGGTAGATCCCGGTTTCAAAGTCGCCCTGGGTGGCGTTGGCCGACAAAGTTTCGCCCTCAAAAATGAAGTAGACCGTGCTGCCGAGCACCACCATCATCAGCAGCACATTGAGGAAGCCTAGCTTGAGCTGCGTGAGGCGGTTCTTGTAGCGAAAAATTTCGTAGAAGGCCACAATGGCCGATAACGTGGCGAAAGCGGCAATAAACCAGGTGTTTTGCACCACCGTGTAGCTACCTTCACCGGCGTTGCTCAGCGAAGCGGTTTGAAGGGCGTAGGCATCGAGCTCGATGCGTCGGTTTTGGTCGGGCAGGGTCTCTTCCCAGATATCAGTAACCAACAATAAGCCCATACAGAGGGCGACTCCCAGCAAAAAAATGGATTGAACGCGTTGTAACATACCGGCAAAGTTATTAAGAAATAGAATAACTTTCTTAACGATACGTAGTTAATATTGTAGGGAAATTGCCGGTTAAAGGCAGATTCCGACACCATAAAAAAAGCACTCATGGCTGAGAAGCAGGAAATAAAAAACGGCGACCAACCAGCGCCCGCGTCCGATAATCAAGAGCAAGTCACCGAGGTGAAGCGCAACCAGTATACCGAAAAGGAGAAGGTAGATATCTTTGATAACGAGTTTCTACCTCAAATAGATTCCATGTATAATTTCGCTTACCGCCTCACTTTCGATGAAGATGATGCTAAGGATTTGGTACAGGAGACCTATCTGAAAGCATTTCGTTTCATTGATTCGTTTCAGCGAGGAACTAATGCCAAAGCTTGGCTGTTCCGCATTTTAAAGAACAGCTTCATCAACGACTTTAGAAAAAAGAGCAAGGAACCCGCTAAAGTCGATTATCAAGAGGTTGAGACGTACTATAACTCGGACGACGTAGACGCTAGTATCACCACCGACCTTCGAGTTGAAGCGGTGCAGGATATGATCGGCGACGAAATCTCTAACGCGCTCAACTCTTTGGCAGTGGATTTTAGAACAGTTATTATCTTGTGTGACTTGGAAGGCTTCACGTACGAAGAGATGGCTAAAATACTAGACATTCCCATTGGTACCGTACGCTCCCGATTGCACCGCGCTCGAAACCTATTGAAGGATAAGCTGAAAACTTATGCCGAATCCATGGGCTATCAGGCTCAAAGATAGATGTACAACACTTTTTAAAATTGCTGATCTCCTATGTTATCCAAAGAAAGCGACCAATACAAAAAGTGCCTGGAGCTCTTGCCCCTGGTGCTCGACAGCCAAGCCTCCTCTCAGGACACTGAGTTTTTTCATCAGCACATTGTTAACTGGCCCGATGTCATCGACTGCTACCAAAACGAAAGGGCCTTCCGCGAGGCATTACGCGATAAACTAGGTTGCTTTGTGGCCCCTGAAGAACTTCTTTCGGCCATTCGGCAGCACGTTCGCTTACAAAAGGTTTCTTAGGTGTCAGACCCTCAGGGCAAAGCGATTATTTTCTCTGCTCCCTCCGGTTCTGGCAAGACCACCCTGGTTCGCCACCTGCTGACCACCAACTCCAACTTGTCTTTTTCTGTCTCTGCCACCACCCGTCCTCCCCGCCCCGGCGAAGTTCACGGTCACGACTATTATTTTCTCTCTTCGACGGCATTTAAAGAACTCATTCAACAAAACGCTTTCGTAGAATGGGAAGAAGTGTATCCCGACCGCTACTACGGAACCCTGAAGTCAGAAGTGGACCGGATTTGGAACAGCGGCCACAACGTAATTTTCGATATTGACGTGCAGGGTGGTTTGGCGCTCAAACAATACTTCGGCTCCCAGGCACTTGCGGTGTTTGTGCAGGCCCCTTCCCTGGAAATTTTGAAAAAGCGACTGCTCGCGCGGGCCAGCGATCCCTCCGATAGCATCACCCAGCGGTTGGAAAAGGCTACCTACGAATTTTCTTTTGCTGATCGCTTCGACCTGATTATTCGCAACGACGACCTGGAAACTTCGAAAGCACTAGCGCAGCAGGCTTACACCGATTTCAGTTAGGATTATGCGGCGGCAATGAGTAGGTTGCCCGCTCACAATCCTCCCACCAATCTTATAATATGATCAAATCAATGACGGGTTACGGCAAAGCAACCACCGACCACGAATCGTTTAGCGTTCAGGTGGAAGTGAAAACCCTGAACTCCAAGTACCTTGACGCCATCGTCAAGCTGCCCCGCCCCCTCGGCAGACACGAAATAGCCGTACGCAACTTGGCCTCCGACGTGCTGCAACGGGGAAAAGTTTTGCTGACGGTCGATTACACCGCTAAGGGCGAACTCGCTGAGGCTCCCACCATCAACGCGGCGCTGCTCAAAGCCTACTACCGCTCCTACCGAAGCGTGGCCGACGAGTTGGAAGAAACCCCGCCCGATTTGTTTCGCATCGCGGCTCAGTCGCCCGACGTGGTGCAGCCCAGTGCCCAGCCCGAGATTGACGAGCAAGCCTGGGCGGCCGTTCAAACCACCATTCGCAGCGCGCTGGATCGCTGTGATGCGTTTCGCCAGCAGGAAGGAGCGGCGCTGCAAGAAGATATGGAAGCGTGCATTCATCGAATCAAGTCGGCCCTGGCTGAGATCCAACGCCTCATTCCGGAACGCGACCGGCACGTGCGCCACCGCTTGCAGGATCACCTGAACGAGCAAACTGTCACCGAGTTGATTGATCAGAATCGGCTGGAACAAGAAATGATTTACTATTTGGAGAAGCTAGACGTTAACGAAGAGGTGATTCGCCTGACTAATCACCTGGATTATTTCTTAGACGTGCTGCATCAGCCGACATCGCAGGGCAAAAAGTTGGGTTTTATTGGACAAGAAATCGGTCGTGAAATCAACACCATCGGTTCAAAAGCCAACGATGCCGCGCTTCAGCGACACGTGGTGAACATGAAAGAAGACCTGGAGAAGATCAAGGAGCAAACGTTGAACATCTTATAACCATGCTGAAAGGCGGTCAGAGAACAACTAACAAACCGGCAAGTGAGGGTAGTGAGTCGATAGTCCACAGTCGACGGTCGACGGTTCATAGTCAATGGTTGGCGGTTGGCTGTCGTCTGTCGACTATGGACTATCAACTATGGACTATCGACTATGGACTTTCTAAGATACTACTCATTGCATTAATCTCTATCGTCACCCTCACCCGATGTAACTCCGACAATGCTCTCACCGAGCCGCCGTCGCAATTGCTGAGCAAGCAGCAGATGGTGTCGTTCTTAATCGACCTGCACCTTGCCGAAGCTAAGATGAACTACACGGAAGTGCGCCAGTCTGACTCTACGGAAATTCTGTTCCGCAACTACGAGAAGCACCTTATGAACGAACATGGCTTCGCTGATTCGGTGTACCTGGAAAGTTACGCCTACTACCTTGATCATATGGAGTTGATGGATGAGATTTACGATGACGTAGTGGACAGTTTGAACGTGATGAGCACCCTGGAAAAAGCCCGAGAGCAGGAAGCAGCTAATGATACGCTGTAACTTTCTCTAAAATACCCCGCGTATCCGGGAACAAACCCGAAGATTATCTACCTTAGCCTCCCTCCGCTGCTGGACGGGCCAGCGTAAGTAAAGTCAGCGTTTCGCAGCATTGCTTCGCTAAGCTGCTCTTTCGACCGTAACGGTTGGGGGCCCCGCCGAAGAAATTGCGCACCGTCGTTATTAATAGTGAGAATTTCGTTCTAATTTTGGGCGACCTTTCGCACTTGTCGCCACAGCTTCATCCGGCACTAGAAGTTTGACGAAGTTTTAAAAGATTTCTTACGTATCCCGTGAACCCATCAAATAATATTTTAAATACTTGATTCTTAGGGCAAATTTGTGCCATTCCAAAGAACAGTAGTATACCTCAAACCACAATAGTAAACCGCGCATGGGATTGTTTGATTTTTTCTCCAGTGATATCGCCATCGATTTAGGGACGGCCAACACCCTCATTATCAACAAGGAGAAGATTGTCGTTGATGAGCCATCGATCATTGCCATCGACCGAACCACCAACAAGGTGCTGGCTATCGGGCGACAGGCCATGCAGATGCATGAGAAGACCCACGAAAACATAAAAACGATCCGCCCCCTCAAGGATGGGGTGATCGCCGACTTCCACGCGGCCGAGCACATGATCCGGGGCATGATCAAAATGATCGATACGGGCAACCGCTACCTTCCCTCCTCGCACCGCATGATTATCTGCATTCCGTCGGGCATCACCGAAGTAGAAAAACGAGCGGTGCGCGACTCAGCCGAACACGCCGGGGCCAAAGAAGTATACATGATTCACGAACCCATTGCCGCCGCCATTGGCATTGGCATCGATATCGACCAACCAGTGGGTTCGATGGTGGTAGACATCGGGGGCGGCACCACCGAGATCGCCGTGATTGCGCTGTCGGGCATCGTGTGCGACCAATCCATTCGCACGGCAGGCGACACCTTCAATAAAGACATTCTGGATTATATGCGCCGTCAGCACAACTTGCTCATCGGCGAGCGCTCAGCCGAAAAGGTGAAACTAGAAGTAGGCTCGGCCCTGACCGAACTGGACGAAGAACCGGATGATTATGAAATCCGCGGACGTGACCTGATGACGGGCATTCCGAAGGTGATCAAGGTATCGTACTCTGAAATTGCCTTTGCGCTGGACAAGTCTATTTCTAAAATTGAAGAGGCGGTGCTCAAAGCACTGGAAATTTCTCCTCCCGAACTGTCGGCTGACATCTACGACAATGGCATCCACCTGACCGGCGGGGGTGCCTTGCTGCGCGGACTCGACAAACGGTTGGCCCTAAAAACGAAGCTTCCGGTGCACGTGGCCGATGATCCGTTACGCGCCGTGGTGCGCGGCACCGGGGTGGCCCTCAAGAAATTTAACCAATTTAAGTCGGTATTGATGACTTAATAAATGCACAACTTACTATCACTTTTTCTTAAATACCGAGCGTCCGTTTTATTCGTGCTGCTAGAAGGAATCAGTACGAGCTTTATTGTCACCACCAACACCTACCACCGCGCCGCCGTGATCAACACCTCTAACCACGTGGTGGCCAGTGTTCTAGAGACCTCCAATACCTTATCGAGCTACTTCGGGCTTCAGGAAGTAAACGAACAACTGGCCGAAGAGAACGCCCGCCTTCGGCAAACCGTGGCCAGCAAAAGCGCCCAACAACCGATCATTCCCGCGTTTTTGTCAGAAGACTCGGTGGCACGCCAAGTGCTCGCCCGCGACTCCGTGGTGCTCTTGCCCAACAAAACCAGTAAGCAGGACAGTTTACGCTACCAACAGTACACGTTCTTGCCCGCCAAAGTGGTCGACAACACGGTGAACCGGGCTAAGAACTACGTGACGATCAGCCAGGGGCGCGCCGACGGCATACGTCCCAACATGGGCGTTATCAGCCCTACCGGGGTGGTCGGGAAGGTGCAGGACGTATCCGAGCACTACGCCCTCATCACCTCGGTGTTGCACACGGATATGTTCATTTCGGCCCTGGTGAAGCGCTCCAACACCCTGGGGTCGCTGCAGTGGAACGGCCGCGACTCGCGCAAGGCGAGCCTGACCAACATCCCCATTCACATCAATATTATCCAGGGCGATACCATCGTCACGTCGGGCTACAGTGGGATTTATCCTCCGGGAATTCCCATCGGCACGGTGGCCGAAGTGCGCCCCGAAGAAGACGCCGCATTTTATACCATCGACATCAACCTGGCGACCAATTTCTACCAGCTTGGTTACGTGTACGTGGTGAACAATACGTTGAAGCAGGAAAAAGATTCTTTGGTACAGAAACATCGCTTTGCCAATGAATAGTCGTCAGTTTCTGCCCCAGGTGCTCAACTTTCTGATGTTTATTATTCTCCAGATTGTGGTAGTTCGCAACCTGGTGCTGTTCGATACCGCTTTCTGCTACGTCTACGTTGCCTTCATCCTGCTGCTTCCTATTGAAACCGGCGTGATAACGGCCATGCTGCTGGGGTTTGTGTCGGGCTTGCTGGTGGATGCGTTCTACAACACACTGGGCATCCACGCGGCGGCTAGCGTGTTTATTATGTTTATCCGCCCCCGATGGCTTCAGTTTCTTACCCCCCGCGGAGGCTACGACATCGGTGCGGTGCCTACTCCCCAGGCGCTGGGGCTACGGTGGTTTGCTGCCTACGCCTTCCCGATGCTGCTAATTCATCACGCACTCATTTTCCTTATTGAAGCTGCTGATCTTCAGCTTCTGGGCCTCTCGTTTGCAAAAACTTTTGCGAGTGCTATCTTTACCCTGCTGATGATGGTGATCATTCAGTACATTCTGTCCTCGTCATCCCGCAGAACCGTATTATGAACACGAACCGAAAGTACGTCATTCGTCTCACCTTTATCCTGGTAGCCGTCATCTTCCTGGCCAAGCTTTTTGCTATCCAGGTGTTGGACAAACAATATGAACTCAAGGCGGACAACAACATCATTGAGCGCGTGGTGCGCTACCCCTTCCGCGGACTTATTTACGACCGCAACGGCAAGCTGGTGGTCTATAACGCCCCCGTATACGATCTGGAGGTGATTCCCAAGGACGTGGAAATAGAGGATACGCTGGCCTTCTGTCAACTCTTTGACATCACCAAGCAGGAGTTTATCGATAAGCTGGCCAAAGCAAAGCGCTACTCCCGCGTGAAGCCCTCGGTCTTCATCAAGCAGGTTTCCAACGCCACTTTTGCCACGGTGCAGGATTACCTGGTTAACTTTCCGGGCTTTCGCATCCAGGCTCGAACCAACCGCGCGTATACTTTTCCGAGCATGGCCAACGCCCTGGGCTACATTGGCGAGATCAGCCGCTACCAACTGGAGCGCGACTCGGCGGGCTACTACCGGCAGGGCGACTACATTGGCATTAGCGGACTGGAATCCAAGTACGAACCGGTGTTGCGGGGCAAACGGGGAGTGCGCTACAAAATGGTGAACGTGCGGGGGGTGGAGAAAGGCTCGTTTAAGGACGGCGCTTTCGATACGCTGTCCATTGCGGGCGATAACTTACAGTCTACCATCGATATTGATCTGCAAGGTTACGCCGAAACGCTGATGCAGGGCAAACGCGGCAGTATCGTGGCCATCGAACCCAAAACCGGAGAGATTCTCACTTTTCTGTCGGCTCCTTCTTACGACCCCGGCCAGCTATCAGGCAGCACCTTCAGCAAGACCTATGGCAAACTTGCTTCCGACACCACCAAACCCCTGTTCAACCGCCCGCTCATGGGAGCTTTTCCTCCGGGTTCTATTTTCAAGATTGTGCAGGCCCTGATTGGACTACAAGAAGGAGTGGTTTCTGAAAACACGGTGTTTCGGTGCGACCGCAGCATCATTTCGTGCCACGGCCCGCACGCTCACGCCGACCTGCAAAAGGCCATTGAGGTGTCGTGCAACCCCTACTTCTGGAACGTCTATAAGCGCATTCTTAACCAAGGAGAGTCAGACAATACATTTATAGATACTGAAATTGGCCTCACCAAGTGGCGTGATTACGTGATGAGCTTCGGACTGGGTCAACCTCTGGGAGTGGATTTGCCCCACGAAAAGGGTGGCTACATTCCCGGACCGTCGCTCTACGACCGGATCTACGGCGACAACCACTGGAAATTTTCTACCATCTACTCGAATGCTATCGGCCGGGGCGAGTTGCAGATTGTGCCGCTACAGATGGCCAACCTCGCGGCCATCATTGCCAACCGGGGGCACTACATCACGCCGCACCTTATCAAGTCCGTAGGGGAAGATGGTCAGCCGCTGGAACAGTATCAGGAAAAGCACTTCACGATGATTGAGCCGAAGTACTTCGATGTGGCGGTGGAAGCTATGGCCGCCGTAGTGGATCGAGGCACCGGTTCGCATCGAGCCAAACTGGCGGACATTGAAGTGTGTGGCAAAACGGGTACGGTGGACAACGAAGACCGGGGCGAAGAAGACCATTCGGTGTTCATTGCGTTCGCCCCGAAGGATGATCCGAAAATCGCACTGGCGGTTTACGTAGAAAACGCCGGACAGGGGGCGCGCGCCGCGGCCGGTATTTCCGGACTGATGATCGAAAAGTATCTAAAAGACTGTACCGACCGACCCGCCGTCGAAGAGTACATCCTAAACGGCGACTTCATTTATTGACAGTTTACGAAAATCAAGCGCCAACAACTTAAAAACCCAGAACTCAGAACCTAAAACCCAAAACCAAAAAATGAGAGCAGATCAGCAGGTAGGAAGCCGAGTGGACTGGAGCGTTGTGATCCTTTACTTTATCCTGGTGGGATTGGGATGGCTCAATATCTTTGCCGTGGTGTATGATCCGCAGCAGGTTGATCAGAGCATTTTCTCATTGTCCCTCAACTCAGGGCGTCAGCTCATCTGGATTGGCACTTCGGTGGTGATCATCGCGGTGATTATGCTGATGGATTTTCGGTTCTACGACTCGTTTGCCCTGCTTATCTATGCCGCGGTTATTTTAGTACTAGTGGGCGTTTTGCTGTTCGGCCGCGAGATTGCGGGTTCCAAGTCGTGGTTTGCCATCGGTAGTTTTCGGATGCAACCCTCGGAGTTTGCTAAGTTTGCCACGGCGCTGGCGGTGGCCAAGTACATCAGCCTGAACCCAAAAATATTCAGTTCGCTTCGCCCCCAGTTAGTCCTCTTT
Source organism: Cyclobacteriaceae bacterium (assembly GCA_965217275.1). Taxonomy (GTDB): domain Bacteria; phylum Bacteroidota; class Bacteroidia; order Cytophagales; family Cyclobacteriaceae; genus Tunicatimonas. The sequence goes on from OZ244400.1 coordinate 412,157, forward strand.
GCCATCACGCTGCTCCCGGCCGTGCTCATCATTTTGCAGGGCGACACCGGTACGGCCATGGTCTACAGTGCCCTGGTGATTGTCTTTTACCGCGAAGGCTTTTCGCCCTTGCTGTTGGGCATTGGTATTGCCGTCGGGGTGCTGTTCGTGCTCACGCTGTACATCGATCAGGTTTACTTGATTATTGCCGCCGTGGTCACGGCATTTCTACTTATTGGGGTCAACGCCAAGAAAACCCGGCGCATTGTGGTGATCGTGGCCGCTACCCTTTCGGTGATTGCCGTCGTGGTGAGCGTTGATCTGTTTATGACGCACGTGCTCAAACCGCACCAGCAGAACCGGGTGAAAGCGCTGATCAACCCCAATGGCGATCCGCTGGGCTACGGCTGGAACGTGACCCAGTCTAAAATTGCCATCGGCTCGGGTGGCTTCTGGGGCAAGGGTTTTCTGGAGGGTACCCAAACCAAGTTTGATTTCGTGCCCGCGCAAAGTACCGACTTTATCTTCTGCACCATTGGCGAAGAGCATGGCTGGCTGGGCAGTGTGTTGCTCATCGGACTGTTCGTGGCCTTGCTCATTCGGGTGACCACCATTGCCGAGCGGCAGAAGTCGACCTTTGCCCGGGTTTACGGCTACTCGGTGGCGGCTATCTTGTTCTTCCACTTCGCCGTTAACATTGGCATGACCATCGGCTTGTTTCCGGTGATTGGCATTCCGTTGCCCTTCTTCAGCTACGGTGGTTCCTCGCTGTGGGCGTTCACAATTCTGTTGTTTATCTTGCTCAAACTGGATGCGCATCGAATGCAGTTGCTGACACGATAGTTGATTGTCCATCATAATAGCCCCAAATACCCAAAGCTGGTGTCTTCATCAGCCGCTCTTTCACCATGCCCAAGGATTGTGCCCTCACAACCCAACTATTTAAGGATTGTGTCCTCACAATCCTCTTTCCAACCGGCAAGCATTACTTCCCGCGTCCCCCCCAGGCTACTTCTCTCAGAATCGCTTCGCGATAATCTCCAGAAACTCCACCACCTCTTCGGAGTCCATTTTCCAGCGGTTGGGTTGGGCGTACTGGTTGCGCAGGTAGTTAAACGCCTCGATGTACGTATTCTGTTGTTCTAACTCATCTAGGGCTTGATTATACGCTTCGGCGTTGTTGCCGAACAGTTCACGAATGAACATAAAGCGCTGGTTCACCCCAATGTACGATTTGATATTGGCGATCTTTTGTTTTTGATGAATATCCGCCAGGGTAGCGCGCTGCGCGGGAGTGAGTTCGTCGTTGAGCGTGCGGGGTGAAACCGGGACTTCAGGGGGGGCATTTTCCTCAGCGGGGGGGGGGGGCTCGTCTGCCTCAGGCAAAGGTTCCGGCGGCGGGGATACCGGTTGGCTCGCTTCGAGCAGATCCTGCTCAGTGAGCGGAACCACCTGCGAGAAGGCCTGTTGATAGTCGGCGGGTAGTTCGGCGGGTAGGTCGCTGGCCTTCGACTGCAACAGGCGGGCTGCTTCGGCGACCGACACCCCCGCTCCGTGGCTGGCAGCCACCCGGTCCGAAAGGGCATCCAGCGGAGCGCGGTTCATCTTCACGTACTTGATCCACCCCTTCACGTCTTCGGCGTAGAACTGTTCCTGGTTAAGGCGATCCAGCACCCGCTGGAAGTAGTTCACCGGCGAAAGTGCCAGCAACAGCGCATCCTGAGTGGCGGTGACCAGCAACGGATGCAACTCGGGTTCGGCTACGGAAATGTGCTGCGACAGCGTGTTCATAAATTCTTCCAGAGCCACCTGCACTTCTTCGTGATCATAATTGAAGTAGGGACTTTCCAGGCGGTCGATCTCCTGTTGCCATTGCTCGAACAGCGCTTTAATGACGAAAAAATTCACCTGCTTCACCGGACTGATCGACAGAATATCCGGCCCGCTTACCCGGTGCTGGTGCGCGTACACCTCACGAACTACCCGCTCGCTAAACGTTCGGCTGTAGTGCTCCAGGGCGGTATAGTCTAAAGAAGGCTTCATGGTGTTTAGGTACTTTGTGGCAACGTTGAGGCTCTCTGAAAAGGGCCATACCTGACAAATATATCACATAAAACACTTTAGTTTCTTATTTTGCGGCTCATAATCTACATTTCACTTTCATGTTTACCGAACCACAAATTGGCGGACTGCCACCGGGCGAGCCTCGGGCCGGATGGATCGAAGTGATCTGCGGCTGCATGTTTTCGGGCAAAACCGAAGAGTTGATCCGACGACTCAACCGGGCCATCATTGCCAAACAGGCCGTGCGAATCTTCAAACCGGCAGTAGACGATCGCTACCACGCCCACGACGTGGTTTCTCACAACCAAACCCGGATTCCGTCGACGAGTGTGGCCCAGGCCAGTGAGCTGCTGAAACGCACCGCCGACTGTCAGGTGGTAGGGATCGACGAAGCCCAATTTTTCGACGAGGACATTGTGGCGGTGTGTAACCAGTTGGCTAACAGTGGCAAACGGGTGGTGGTGGCAGGCTTGGATATGGACTATGAAGGGCGACCTTTCGGGCCCGTGCCCAACCTAATGGCCGTGGCCGAGTACGTCACCAAAGTGCATGCGATCTGTGCGGTATCGGGTGCTCCGGCTTCTTATTCTTTCCGACTCTCGGCGGCCGATGATCAGTTGCAGATCGGCGACCACACCCACTACGAAGCGCGTAGTCGGTACTACTTCTTCCGCGACCAGCGGGACGGTCCGTCTCTTGAACAGTAGCCTATGTCTGCGCTTCTAAGATTTCGCCCGGTGCTAGGTGCCTTTGTAGAAGTGATCCTCGGGAGCTGGCCGCTTACGCTACCTGCTCAGACTTCGGTTCCCATTGGCACCTGGCGCACCCACTTCTCCTATCATCAAGTAAACCACCTGGCCGTCACCCCCGATCAGGTATACGCAGCGGCGGCGAACGGTCTGTTCTCCGTGTCCCGCACCGACGGAAGCGTCCGAATTCTTTCTAAAAACGACGGTTTTAGTGATGTCGGTGTGGTGGCCCTGGCCTACGAACCGGCTTCGGGCGCCTTACTGCTGGCCTATCGAAGCGGTCGGATTGACCTGCTGCTGGACGGAGAAATCCGTACGTTTGATCTTCTCCAGCGAGCCACGGAGCAGGAATCGGAGAGTATTTTCGATATTCACTGGCAAGGCAACACCGCCTTGGTCAGCACCAGCCAGGGCGTGCGGGTGCTCACGTTGACCGGGCGTAGCCTTCAAATTGCCGCCTCCTATACCCGACTAAGCGCCACGGGCGACCCCCTGCCGATCTATGGCGCGACCACTTCGGGCGACAGTATCTTTTTAGCCACCGACGAGGGCGTTATTGCCAACGCCTTGGCCGCTACCACCAACCAGCAAGACTTTCGTACGTGGCGTCGCCTTCCTTCTCCGGTGGCCCCGCTGCAAAGAGACGTTCGGCACGTAGCCTACCGGGATGATCAGCTCTACGCTGCCTACGACGGAGTAGGTTTGTTTCGGTGGCGCAGCGGGCAGTGGCAAGCTACCGAACTAACCACCGCTCGCCCGTTTCGAGCGCTTCGAGCCATCGCTAACTCACTGGTTGCAGTTACCGATGAGCAGGTAGTGACCCTCGACGGCTCATCCGTTGTGAGCAACGTGCCGGGTTTGGCGTCCCAGGATGCCGAAGTAGACGAGCAGGGCACCGTTTGGATTGCTGACCGACGTCAGGGCTTGCTACGTTTTTCTGACGGGGCTTTCGTCTCGTTTTTGCCCAACGGCCCAGCTTCCGATAATCTACCGGTGGTACGTTGGGTTCACGATCGGTTGCTAGCGCTCGGCGCTTCCCCGGATGGTCAGTTTTCGGCCTTCGGCTCGGGGCAGTGGACGATCTACAATCCTCCCCCGCCGGGAGCGCAGATTCGGGATGCTGCCTACGATCCGAGTACCCGCGCCTACTACTTGGCGTCGTTCGGAGAGGGATTGCTGCGGTGGGACGGTCAGCAGGAACTCTTGGCGGTGCCTCCGCCGGATGATCAGGCGGGCCAGGAGAAGTTTACCGCCCTAACCTACCGAGAAGGACAGTTGTGGGTGGGACAATTCGGAGATACCGCGTCGCTCCTATCTTTTTCTCCGATCGAATCGGTCTGGCAGACCGTGGCCAACCTCGCGCTGCAGGCGGTTTATCCACGGCGGTTGTCCGCTGACCTTAGCGGATCACTGTGGATGACAACGGGCAATGCCGATGACTCCGACGCGTCTGGCACCGATATGCCGGGCACCGACGTTTTGGTCTTTAATCCATCGACGGACGAGGTGCAGTCGGTGGTGGCCAGCACGAGCGCAACCGATCTGCCAGGACGCCTGATTACCGATCTGGTCGTGGATCGCAACGGGTTGGTGTGGATCGGTGGAGACCAGGGCGTGGCCTACTTTCCGAATCCGGGCCGGGTGTTCTCCGACGTGCTACTGGTGCGGCCGGTGTTTGAGCGGCAGTTTTTGCTGCGCGACGAGCACGTCACCTGCCTGGCCGTGGACGGGGGCAACCGCAAGTGGGTAGGCACCCGCAACGGCTTGTGGCTGTTCTCCGAAACCGGCGAAGAACTGGTGCAGCGCTTTACGCAGGAGAATAGTCCCCTAATTTCTGACGTTGTTCTAGACGTTGCCATCAACCCGCTCGACGGCGAAGTATTCGTAGCCACCGACCGAGGACTGGTGTCGTACCGGGGCGGCGCTACCGAAGGGAATATTGCGCACCAAGTAGTGGAGGTGTTTCCGAACCCGGTTCGAAGTAGTTTCGGGGGCACGGTAGGCATCCGGGGGTTGGCGCAAGATGCTACGGTGAAGATTACCACCGTTTCGGGTGCGTTGGTGCGCGAACTGCGGGCGCAGGGCGGCACCGCCACTTGGGACGGACGCAACCGGGCCGGACAGGCCGTAGGCACCGGCGTATACCTGCTCTTCAGCGCCACGGCCGACGGGGAAGAAACCTACGTAGGCAAACTCGCGGTGATTCCGTGAACGCGCTCCATCTCACCGGTTGTTACCGCACCAAAGAACGAATTTGCTATGCTGTTTAAAACGCGGGGGATTGTGCTAAACTTCGTCAAATATCGGGAAACCTCGATCGTTACCCGTATCTACACCGAGGACTTTGGTCTGCAATCGTACATTGTGAACAGCGTGCGGGGCGGCAGTCGCAAGTCTAAAAGCAAAATATCCTTCTTCCAGCCCCTCACTCCGCTGGACTTGGTGGTGTACCACAAAAAGACCGCCGGGCTGACCAGAATTTCTGAGTTGCAGTGTCCGGAACCCTACCAAACGGTTCCCTACAACGTGCTTAAGTCGAGCATCGCTTTGTTCGTAACCGAAGTACTCAACAAAAGCCTCAAAGAAGAAGAAGGGAACCCGGAGCTGTTTGCCTTCATTGAGCAGTCGCTGCGCGTTTTTGACCACATGGACGACAACTACGAGAACTTTCACCTGCAATTTCTGCTGAAACTGAGCCGCTACCTGGGCTTTATCCCGCAGTCGGCCCGTGATTTTTTTATGCAAGTATACGAGTTTATCGGGCAACCGGCGCAAACCCAGGATCAGGAGCAGTTGCTCACGCAGTTGCTGGACTACCGCTACACGGAGCACACGTTGGTGCCCCGCGCGGTGCGGCAGCAGTTGCTCGACGATCTGATTCGGTTCTACCAGTTGCACCTGGCTAACTTCGGCGAGGTGAAATCGCTGGCGGTGCTGCGCGAGGTGCTGGAGTGAGTGATGGCCGCCCCGCTTCGGGAGTTCGCTGTTAACACCGCAAGAGCTTTTTACCAGACTATTTCCTAACGCTTTCACCGGTAAGTGGTGCTTACTCACGCACGGTCAACAGCATTTCGTTGTTGGGATCAATTCGAACAGCGGTGATATCGTCGGCACGGTTCAGAGGAAACCGGCTGATTTTTTTATTGATAGCGTAGGTTTGAGTAATCGTGTCGCTGGCTGTTTTAAGCTGTACTTCGAGCGGAAACTGAAACATATCCTCGCCGGTCTGCTCGACGATGAGTTGCCCATTATTCGCATACGCTTTCACTTCGGGAATGTGTCGGCTCTTCAACCAGGTTTCCAGCATGGGCCACACGTCGAAGTCCGCGGCTGCCGACATGCTTTTGGCGAAAGCGTAAATATCTTTATCTGGCGTGATGGTGTTCTGAATGTAGTTTTTGAACCCTTGCTCGAAAACCCTTTCACCCAGCTGATCGCGGAGGATTTTGAGCACCCACGCGCCCTTGCTGTAAGACACTCCGTTGTTGGTGTTATCTTCCCACAAAGAGATTTTTCCTTCATAATCGCTTTCCAAATAATACTCTTTTTGGGTTTTCCAGAATCGATGAACGGTAGTGTCGCCGAAGGCCTCGCGCAAAAAGTAGGTTTCAACAAACGTGGCCCAGCCCTCTATCAGAAAAAGGCTGGCTGGCCCGGTTGGGTTCGTCCAGGCATGAGATACTTCGTGGGCCAAAATAGCTCGAGGAGCAGGAGAACTCATCAAATTGTATTCACCCCTATCGCGAGAGATGATGATGCTGTTGGTTCTGGCAAACCAACCATCTCCCGGAAGCATTCGAGCCTGCACGGTTCCCTGATAATCTCCGGGGCACTTCCCAAATTTAGCCGACAACAAATCGTAAGCATGCTGAAGGTTGTCAAACAGCGTGGCTCGGGTAGGGCGATAGTCAGCCGTGGCAAAAATCTCTAGCGTGGTGGATTGGTGCTGCCGCTGTTCTACCACCCATTCGGCATCGTATAGTAGGGCCAAATCTTCGGTTGGATAAATCGATTGAGATTGTATGTAGCGGGTGCCGTTGCGCACGTAGCTGCTCATCGGAAGACTGGCCGTCAGTTGGTAGCGGATGGGTATTTGAGCGTGAACCGTGAAGTCGGCCACCCCTTGAGCGCTTCCGTAATCGAACATGGGGTGCCAGTAGTTTTGCCGTAATAATCCGTATTCTGAAGTGAAGTAAAGATGTTCTTCATCATTGAGGGCTTCCGCATCCAGCGCGTACTCCAGCGTCAGTAATGCATTGTTCTCACTGGTTTTGTTAACCCACAGCAAGCCATCGGCAAAGAAAAAATCAGCTTTTTCGTCTTGAAAGCGAACTTCCAATATCCGGGCTCCACTATTCAGGGTAATCCAAAACCCCAGGGCGTCGGTTGCATCTACCAGCAAGGTATCCACGACCCGTACTACCTTTCCTGGCTCAACGACGATGCCCAGCCGATGGCTTTTTATACGATTGAATCGGTCAATCTTTATTCTATCGGTAAGGTGCCAACCTTGATTATTCTTAGTCAGACGGTAGAAACCGGACAAACCGGAAGAGATAAAGGTAGCTAAATCGGAATTGGACGTATTTAGTCCAAAGGTAAGGAGGGCAATAGCGCTATCTGGTTCGGCATTTATCAGCTGAATTTTGCCCCTCCGGCGGGGAATCTCGTATTCGGTGACCAGATCAACCAGTCCGGACTGTCCATTGAAGCCAAACAAAGCTTTCAGTTCCTCAGGGTTACCCGTTTGGTAATTTTGCTGAAGCTGGTTCAGATAGGTGGTTAATTCAGGATCACCTTGAGGCTGAGCAGTGGCGGCAGTGGTTAACGCCAGCGCGACCGCTAACATAAAGTACAGTTTAATTTTAGTCACAGGGGATACAGATTTTTGCATTATTATTCTTCAGTTTTCACCAACTTAGGATTACTCAAAATTCCTTCTGTAATCCACTGATCGCCATAGACTGAGGAAAATTTAATAACCACCGTCGCTTCACCTTCTGATCCGAACCACTTTACAAGAAGATTAGCGTCTCTCTCAGAAGAGGATGTTTCTATCATCTTAACACGCTCTCCCGCAGGAACCAACCGGCCGGGTGATACATCAGCGTAGGCAAAGTCTATAGTATCTTCCTGCACAATGACATTCCAATAAAACGAATAGGGATCACCCTGATAGACTTTATTGCCCGCTAAAATGCTAATTTCATCAATAAAGGCTGGACCAATACCATTGTTGACCAACGACAGACTAAACGAGTTAGGATTCTGTCTTTGTGGCCAGATTTCAATATAAGGCAATACCGAAGCTTTCTGTCCTTTCCTTGCCATTTCTACCTGATTTTGCGCCAATTGAACTTGGTACAGAAGCGCCAACAAGGTGGCGATACTGACCACAAAAGCGGAGATGCTAAGAGCTTTATCCGAGTTCCAGGTAATTTTTTTCATACTTGCTTTTCTATACTCGTTTAGGGATAAAAAAGTGATTTTGAAGATGACAGTTTTTCTACGGAAAATTCGTGTGATTGGGTCGCAGGATCGCTTCGCTTAACCTACAACCAGGAATCTGGAATCACTAATCTATCCCTTAACAAGTATAGTGAACAAATTCAGCTGCCGAAGTACTGCGCCCGGGCCGGAATCCCTCGCAATAAGCATTTACCCCAACTCCCACCCCTCCCGCACCGGCTCCCGAATAAATGCATCTGCTTCGGGCAACCCTTTAACTTTCATATTCTCATAATCCCAGTCGAGCTTTTTACCGCCCAGCCGTAGCGACAGCACTCCCAGCAAGGTAAGCTCAGTCAGGCGCGCACCATACTCAAAGTTGGCACTAGCGGCCGGGCCACCCTTGATAGCATCCACCCAATCGCGAAAGTGGCCGTTGGAGCGCGCTAAGGTAGGTTTGGGCGGAGTAAAAGCCGTGACTCGGGCTTCGGGGAAGAGTTGCGGCACCCGCTCGCCGCCGTCGTTCAGAATAATCCCCTCATCGCCTACGAACAGCGTTCCCCGGCGAGGCATCGCCACCGAAGTAGGCAATTGCTCCGCCCGGGGCGGCTGCACTCCGCCCGAGTACCAGGTAAGTTTCAGCGGTGACTGATCGTCACGCTGTTCAAACTCGTAGTAACCGATCTCGCCGTAGGGAATGATCTCCGCGTCGCTGTAACCGGCCGGATGCAACTCCACGCTGGTGGGGGCTTTTAGGTGGAAGGCCCAGGTGGCGGCGTCCATGTCGTGGCAACCGAAGTCGCCCATCGCGCCGCAGCCAAAGCGCCAGAAGTCGCGCCACTTCACCGGGGTGTACGCTTCGTGGAAGGGCACCGGCTCGCGGGGGCCGAGCCACAAATCCCAGTCAAAGCCCGCCGGTTTGGGTGAAGTGCCGGGGGGCAAGCCCTCCAAACCGGGGTTCCAGCGCGTGGCGGGCACCCAGGCGTGCACCTCGCGCACGAGGCCAATGGCTCCGGCCCGCAGATATTCTACTGTCTGCCGCATGCCGTCGGTGCTGTGGCCCACGTTGCCCATCTGGGTGGCTAGTCCGGTTTCGCGCGCCACTTTTTGTACTTGCCGGGCCTCCCAGATGTTGTGCGTCAGCGGTTTTTCGCAAAAGACGTGCTTGCCCGCCCGCATGGCTAGCAGCGACACGTAAGCGTGGGTGTGGTCGGGGGTGGAGCACATGATGGCATCCAGGGCAGCTTCTTTTTCCAGCATGGGGCGAAAGTCCAGATACTCTCCTACTTCCCCCTTCATGCCTTTCTCCTCATTGTGATCTTCCACCATCTTCCTAACAAGTCCGCGTCCGGCCTCAGTGCGGTAGTAGAATTCCTGTAGGTTCCAGTAGTACGAAGGGTCGGCCACGGCTACTACCCGCACGTCGTCAAACGCAAGCAACTCGGCCGTGTTTTGCTTTCCCTTTCCCCCGGCCCCCACAATCCCGACCGTCACCTGGTCGCTGGGAGCGGTGAAGCCGGAACCACCCAGCACGTGGCGCGGAACAATGAAAAAGCTGGCGGTAGAGAGGGCGGCGGCGCGCACAAACTTGCGCCGGGATGGAGAGCAACAAGGGGATTGATTCATTGGACGGGGGTTACGGAAGATGCTGGCCCCAAAGTAGTAATTCGTGCGCTATTTTTGGTAGTAATCTTTTTTCATTATCATCACTTGGCATCAAAAAGCGTTAGCTGCTTGGCCCGTGGTACGCCGTAGTGGGCGGCTACGTCCACCGGGGTCACCGGCACGGCCTGCTGCTCTAGTTCTTTAAGCTTGTTACGGAGGGGCAGATCTTCATCGTCCCATACCACCGCCCGGGCGCGGCATTTCTTGGCCCGAATGAGGCGGATAAGCAGCCCCTTAAGCTCTTTGTTATTTCCCCGCAGCCGACTGAAGTTACCGAACGAAACCCGCGCAGAGGTGATGATGGTCAACGCGCAGGGTTCGTGGATAAGATGCTTTGAAACAGATTGTTGATAGTTATTCGCTTATCCGCTACCTTAACCTTTATGAAAATATTTTATTCTGAACACCAAATTGACTACGCTACCTACACCTTTTCGTACGCCGTGTATTGCGTGAAGGAAAATGCCGATGAGCTGCCCGACATCTACGCCCGGGGATTTTTGCCTTACACCGGCGATCTGACACTCACCGAAGACCACTTCTACCTAGCGCGAAGCCTTCGTGTTGATCTTAGCCGGTTTGTTACTTTATCCGAAAACCGCCGGGTAGATCGCAAAATCCAGCCGCTGGCCATTGACATGCGCGTGATTGAGCGAAGCGGTTTTGATAGCAACGACGCCTCGTTTGTGCAGTTCTGTCAGTCCTACGCCGAGGAGCGGTTCGCCGGGGGCTCGATGTCGGCCGAGCGCCTGGCCTACGTGCTGGACCGGCAGTTGGTGACCCACGTGTTTCGCTTTGCTTCTTCCGAACAAACCTACGGCTACTTACTCGCGGTGGTGGCCGACGGGATGCTGCACTACTGGTTTTCGTTCTACGATACCGAATACATGCGTTCGCACGCGCTGGGGAAGTGGATGATGTGGCGGGTGATCGACTGGGCGCAGCAGCAGGGTCTCAACTACGTTTACATCGGCACCTGCTACCGCGAGAAGTCGCTCTATAAGGTGCGCGACCATAAAGGAGCAGAGTTCTTCGACGGTCGTCGGTGGAACCCCGACACGGATTTTCTAAAGGAGCTTTGCCGCCGCGACGATACGCCGCGAACGGCCGATCTGTTGAAGTCGGATTGGAAAGACCGCTGGTTGGAGTAGTCGTAAAAAAAGCGTCGGCTGGGGGCCGACGCTGAAATTAGTAATCTCCAGGAAAAAGGCACCTACGCCACCGCACCCAGCAACCGATTCAGGAGCTTCTTCTTCATCGGACGGGCCGAGAAGCCCGCGAGGTTGACGATGTCTACCACGTCGTGGCTTCCCAGGTGGTCGTTGCCTTCCACGGTGAGCACTTTGTCTACGTCGTTAGTATCCACTCCCCAACCGGCAATGTCGGTGGTGTTGTTGAGATACGAAGCCACCTGATCAACGCAGCGCTCGCTTTCTATATTGGTCTTGAACCTAAACGTTTTCATATACTCAGTGATTTGAACTGCAATGATACTTAATTTCGTTGGCGCAAATAAAGTTCCTAGCGCAAAATCTTATTCCCTTGTTCACCGAAATACCTACCTTCGTAGTATAAGTGAACAATCATACCATGCCTGTGCCAGGTAAAGCACACTGAAAAAACGCAAAAGTTATAAAATAAGCCTTTCCGATTATTTGTATGAAGTGGATCATTCGTTGGGCCACCCGACACATTCCCCGCAAATACCTACAGTTGTTTAGCCGCCAAGTGCTCGGCGTTTTGGCCTTTTTCTATCGAGGCAAGCGGGTGCACTGTCCGGTCGACGGGCGCTCGTACCGCAAGTTTTTGCCCTACGGGCGCATCGATCCCCGCCCCAACGCCCTGTGTCCGGGTTCGCTTACCCTGGAGCGGCACCGGCTGTTGTGGTTGTATCTGCAAGAAAAAACCAACTTCTTTGACAAGCCCATTCGGTTGCTGCACGTGGCCCCGGAGATTTGCTTTGTGGAGCGCTTCGAGCGCCTTCCGCACATCGACTACGTCTCGGCTGACTTGGATTCGCCCTGGGCCCAGGTGAAAATGGACCTGCACGACGTTCCTTTCGCTGACAACAGCTTCGATGTGGTGTTGTGCAACCACGTGATGGAACACGTGCGGGATGACATGCAGTGCATGCGCGAAATTCTGCGCGTGCTCAAACCCGGGGGGTGGGCCATCATTCAGAGCCCGACCTACGATCTGGAAACCACCTACGAAGATCCTAGTATTATTGATCCGAAAGAGCGGGAGCGGGCCTACGGGCAGGATGACCACCTGCGCCGCTACGGACATGACTACGGCGACCGCTTGCGGCAGGCGGGTTTTGTGGTTACTGAAGATGACTACGTGAAGCACTTTTCACCGGGAAAGATTCGCTACTACGCCTTGCTACCGGAGGAGATCATTTATTTCTGCGAGAAAAAAGATAGAAGCTCGCTATCAACTCACGATGCAACAGAGCAAGTTGATACAATAGAGAGGTAAGGCTATTTCCCTTTTAGCGCCGCGACGTCTTTCTCCAACGTATTGATCCGCTCGCCGACCATGTTCATAAAGAACTTCAGCAGCCCATCGAATTGGGCTGACAAAGAGCGGAAGTCGGTGGATAGATAGTCCATCTTGTCGGACACTGCATTGATAGACTGGGTATTTTGCTGAGCCATCATGCCCATCTGATCCGTTAATGCCCCAATGGCTTGCGTGTTTTTTAATTGCCCGTCGACAAGCTTCTCCAACAAATCGCTTTGTTTAACGAACAGTTCGCTGTGTTGGTCTAGCTTCCGTAGCGATTCGGCCAGCAGTTCGACAATCCTATCCTCGTTTTTCATAGGTTTATGGCTGTTTTAATTTTGCCTCGAAAAATACGTAAAATAAGTACCAATCACAAAGCCCAACTTTCTACCCCTACACGCGGTCTTACTGGTGATAAATTTTATCTTTGCCCTCCTAATCGCTGCGTATGAAAGTGTTACTGCTGGCCGGAGGGTTTGGTACCCGGTTGAGTGAAGAGACCCATACCATCCCCAAACCGATGGTGGAGGTGGGTGGTCGCCCCATTCTCTGGCACATTATGAAAATTTATTCCAGCTACGGCTTCAATGACTTCGTGATTTTGCTGGGCTACAAGGGTTACGTAATTAAAGAGTATTTCGCCAACTACTTTCTGCATCAGAACGACGTGACCATCGATATTGCGCACAACCGGATCGAAACCCACAGCCATCATCAGGCCGAACCCTGGCGGGTGACGCTGATCAATACGGGACTCAACACCATGACCGGCGGGCGCCTCAAACGGGCCAAGCCCTACCTCAACGACGAACCCTTTATGTTCACCTACGGCGATGGGGTGGCCGACGTGGATCTTCGGCAGCTGGTGGATTTTCATCAAAAGCACGACAAACTGGTTACCATGACGGCGGTGCAACCCGAGGGGCGCTTCGGAGCCATGCGCATCGAGAAAGATCAGCGCGTGAGCAGCTTCGAGGAGAAGCCCGAGGGTGAGGGTGGCTGGATCAACGGGGGGTTCTTCGTGTGCCAACCCGAAACGCTGGACTATGTTGCCGGTGACGAAGTGATGTTCGAGCAGGCTCCCCTTAATGATTTGGTGCGCGACGAGCAGTTGGTGGCCTACCGACACCACGGTTTCTGGCAGGCCATGGACACCCTGCGCGACAAACGTCGCCTGGAATCGATGTGGGAGGCGGGCAACCCGAAGTGGAAAATCTGGTAAGAAGCATGACCAAGCAACCAAACTTATTGATCACCGGCGGACTGGGCAACCTGGGCAGCTGGCTCACCGATTACTTCTGTCGCCACACCGACTACCGGGTGAGCGTGCTCGCCAGTCGGCGCCGCCCTATCCTAACCGACCTGGACTTCACCTTCATCGGCTGCGACATTGCCGACCGGCAGGCGGTGGCCGATAGTTTGCGCAACCGCCACTTCGATTGCGTGGTGCACACGGCCAGCGTGAACGATTACTTCAAGGAAAACTTCGCCGAAGATGCGTTGCGCGTGAACGCCCTAGGCACTCGAAACCTGTTAGACCATTTCAAAGACCAAACGGAGCTGCGGCAGTTCGTCTACTTTTCTACTTTTCAGGTGTACGGACAGCGCAACGGCCTGATCACCGAAGACACGCCGACCGAGCCCAAGAACGACTACGGCACCACCCACCTGTTTGCCGAGTACTACGTGAAGCAGTTTCACGCCAACCATGGGCTTCCTTACACCATCTTCCGCCTCACCAACAGCTACGGCTGCCCAAAGGATACGGACTCATCAAAGTGGTACCTGGTGCTTAACGACCTGGCCCGCATGGCGGTGACCGAACAAAAGATCGTGCTGAAATCAAACGGACAGGCAGCCCGCGACTTCATCTGGATGGGTGACGTGTGCGACATTGTGCACCGAACCTTAGAATCACCAAACCCGCTCAACGACACTTTTAACATTAGCGGTGAGCAGACGTTTCGGATGATCGACGTGGCCGCGTCGGTGCAGCAGGCTTACCAGGAAGTATACGGTGAACAGCTGACCATTGAAATCAATGAGGCTGATACGAACCAGTACGCCGACGACCTGCAGGTGAGTTCTCAAAAGCTTCGGCAAAAGATACCTTTCGCCACTCAAAACCGTTTTGTGGAAGAAGCCAAAAAAATATTCGCCTTAACTCAATCGGCAGCAGAATAGCCTGTATACCACCCGATGGTCAGCCATTCTATCATTCTTTCATTCAATCACTCTATTTCATGAACGTTTTTGTTACCGGACACCAAGGATACATCGGAGCGCATTTGGTGCCGCTATTGTTAGACAACGGACATACCGTGACCGGCTGCGATATTGGTTTGTTCGAGGATTGTGCCTGGGAGCCGGTGGTTGATCCTACCCACTCGCTGAAAAAAGACATTCGCTCGGTCAGCGTTGAAGATCTGCGCGGACACGACGCGGTGATGCACCTAGCGGCCCTGTCGAATGATCCCATCGGCGATCTCGACGAAGCCCTCACGTATCAGATTAACCAGGAAGGCTCCGTTCGGCTGGCCCGGTTGGCCAAGGAGGCCGGGGTTCCGAGGTTTCTGTTTGCGAGCAGTTGCGCTATTTACGGAACGAGCCCAAAACTCAACATGGATGAAACCGACCCGGTGAATCCACTTACGGCCTACGCCCGCTCGAAAATAGAATCGGAAACGCAGATTAGTGCCCTAGCCGATGCGCAGTTTTCGCCCGTGTTTTTGCGCAACGCCACCGCCTACGGTCACTCGCCCATGCTACGCATCGATCTGGTGGTGAACAACCTGCTGGGCTGTGCCGTAGCCAAGGGAAAAATTGCTATCAAGAGCGACGGCACCCCCTGGCGCCCCCTCATCCACTGCCGGGATATTGCCCGGACGTTTGTCGCCCTAGCCGAAGCTCCCCAAGAAACGGTCCATAACCAGACGGTCAACGTGGGAGGCAACCAGGAAAACTACCAGGTAAAAGACGTGGCCGACTACGTGCAGCGCTTGCTGCCTGACGCTGAGATTGTCTACACTGGCGAAGTGGGGGAAGACCCGCGCAATTATCGAGTAAATTTTGACCGGTTGGGGGCACTACTGCCTGACTTTCAACTAGCCTACACCCTGGAAGCAGGAATGCAGGAATTGTACGATAAGTATCAGGAACACAACTTTGACGCCCAAGATTTTGATGGTGATCAGTTTGTGCGGCTCCGCACGATTAAGCAGCAACTAGACCGGCTGGCCACGACTTAGTAATTCTTTACTGGTGGTGCTTCAAAAAGTATGATGACCTAATTGATTGACAGCCAGAGACATTAGCGGCCGCCGCGCGGAGGTATCTTTGTATGTTATGAAGATACAGTCTTGTCCGCAAAACTTAACAATACTGCGAATATAAGCTAAAAGAGGTGCAAGTAGAAGTCAAAGGAAAACAAGCGCGAGATAGCGGCCCCGTCCTGCTGAGCAGGATACTGATCATCGTGGGCGCGGTGGCGCTTTTTCTCTTGGCTATTGATCTGATCAGCTACTCTTTTCTGCACATACGACAGCAGTTGGGCACCACCATTCTGTCGGTAGCTGATAATCCTTTTATTGGTTTGTTCATTGGCCTGTTGCTCACCGCGGTGATCCAGAGCAGTTCCACCAGCACCACCATGATTGTGGCCCTGGTGGGGTCGGGCGCGATGAGCCTTTCGGCGGCCGTCCCTATCGTGATGGGAGCTAACGTGGGCACCACCCTAACCAGCACCCTGGTGTCGTTGAGTTTTATTGCCAAAAAGCGTGAGTTTCGGAAGGCCATCAGCGCTGCCACCGTGCACGATTTTTACAACATCATTCTGGTAGCAATTTTGTTTCCGCTTGAGTACCACTACGAACTGCTATCGCGCCTGAGTGCGGGTTTGGTGGTTTGGTTGAGCAAGCATCTGAACCTCGATCTGCTGGAAGCGGTGCCCTTCGGTCGTGGTCTCTTGGATGGAGTAGGCCACTGGGTGGCGTCTCTGATCGGCAACGATTGGCTGCTGCTGCTGCTGGCTTTTGCGTTGCTGTTCACCATCATCAAACTCATCTCTCAATTTATCTCTCGATCACTGATCGGAAGCTCTCGGGAGCGGTTGAAAGAACACATCTTTCAAAGCCCCTACAAGGCATTCGCCTGGGGAGGGGTTCTAACGGCGGCGGTGCAGTCTAGCTCCATCACCACTTCGCTCATCGTTCCGTTGGTGGCCAAGGGAAAAGTGTCGCTTCACAAGGCGTTTCCCTTCGTCATGGGCGCTAACGTGGGCACCACCCTCACCGCGCTGGTGGCTACGCTATTCAGCTCTCAGGCGGCGCTCGAGTTAGCCATCGTCCACTTCTTATTCAACTTGTTTGGGGCGCTGCTGTTTCTGCCCTATCAACCCATTCGCCGCTGGCCCGAGCTAGTAGCTGCCACCTTCGGTAAACTGACGCTGCAGCACCGCATCTACGGGTTTCTGTACATTATCTTGCTGTTCTTCGCTATTCCTTTTCTACTTATCTATTGTTACCGGCAGGGACTATTGTAACCGCACTGAGTAATTTTCTTGGAAACGTTGCTTTCCTACCCCTGGCTCCCTACCTTGCTTTTTTTTTAGCCTAAGCAAACCGAATCATGGCAATCAGTGCAGCGAATAAGAAGAAGTGGCACCAACTCGTAGAGCGCCTTCAGCAGCAGACCAACCTCACCGATGAGGAGGTCATCACCATCAAAGAGTGGGGAGTGGCTCTACTGGTAACCGGCGTGTCGGTATGGATTCTCTACCGAATCGTTCGTAAAATTTTCGGCCCGTCTAAGAAAATTGTTGTAGAGAAAGAGGTGGTGCGGAAAGATAATCCGCCTGCTAACGATCGGGCTGCCGGCCACAATTCTAACGAACAAAACAACAAAAAGCGAAAGTCAGGGAAGAAGTCTTCCTACGGATCTCCCTGGTTTCCGCTCATCCGGCGCTACGCCGGTCCCCTGCTTCTTGCCCTGGCACAGCGGCAGGTCAACAGCTACCTACGTTCCAAAAAAATTATTCCATGACCGTTTATCAGCGGCTGAACAACTGTCGCCAAACCGGCACGAAAGCCCTGGCAGTACTTATCGATCCTGATAAAGTGGACGACCTCACCGCTTGTCGGCGCCTGGTTCGGATGGGGGTAGCGTGTCGGGTGGACTTTTTTTTGGTCGGCGGGAGCTTGATCACCCGTGATAACTTTGGGCAGGTGGTTCGCCTCATTAAAGAAGTGAGTGAGGTGCCGGTGGTACTGTTTCCGGGCAGTAATCTGCACATTGAGTCTTCGGCCGATGCTATTCTTTTTCTATCGCTTATCTCGGGCCGCAATCCCGAACTGCTGATTGGGCAACACGTGGTGGCCGCTCCCGTGCTAAAGCGAAGTGGCATGGAAATATTGCCCACCGGCTACATCCTTATCGCCTCGGGTGGTGCCACCACCGTTTCGTACATGAGCAATACAGTGCCCATTCCGCAGGATAAACCCTCGGTGGCAGCGTGCACCGCGATGGCGGGAGAGATGCTGGGTCTCAAACTAATTTACTTGGAAGCGGGAAGCGGAGCCCAACCGCCCATCGATAGCAAAACCATTCGTCTGGTGCGCAAATCGGTCGATGTGCCGCTGATTGTGGGAGGAGGTATCAATGATCGTTATAAAGCCCAGCGGGCGCTAGAGGCGGGTGCCGATATGCTGGTGGTGGGCAACAGCCTTGAGGAGAATCCCTCGCTGCTCAGTGAACTAGCTGAACTGATGGGGACCTACCGTGACAAAAAAGCGGTTGTGTAGGTCTATCTACCGTCTACAAAGCTGTTTATTACTGCAAGGTTAGCGTAATAATGAACAGAGTAGTGCCTCCGTTGCTGTCTTCGGTGGCAATCCAGGCGGCGTATTGTCCGGCTACCAACTGGGTGGGATCATCCACCGTCACCACTCCTTCTTTGGTCAGGGAAGCCCCCGCCGGAAGCTGGCCCTTCACCAGTTCGGCGCGCACAATGGCTCCGTCGCGATCTTGTGAAGTGGCGAGCACGTCCCCCTTCACGTAGCGGTCAATGGGCTTCGGTTGCCGCACTGAGTACATCGCGTCAACATCTTCTTTTCCTGAAGGTTTTAGTTTCACGGTGAGTGAATGAGTTTCGGTGGCGCCCGCTTCGTCGGCGGTTTCTACCACGAAGCGGTAGGTTCCTACGCTCAGCTGGCTAGGATCAATCACCACTAGGCATCCGTTGGGAAACAGGGTGGTACCCGCGGGAGTTTCGCCTTTCTTCAGGGTGGCATTGGTTACCGGACTGGGAATGTCTCGGGGCACCGCGATGATCTCACCGCTCGTGTACTGGTTAACGGGGCAGGGCGGAAGAATGAAATAGCTATCCGGTTTACCGGCCAAAACCCGAGAGGATAAAACGGGGGTTGCCGATGCAGGAGACAGAATAGCTAAGACACCGTTGGTGTTTTGAGCGCGGAGTGAGAAGCCACTATCGATAACGACGCTTGCCAACAAACCGGCACCGACGCACAAAAGGTGTTTTCGAAATACCATCATAACAAAAATTACTAATCGTGATTTAACCAGTTTCGACTTACTAATTCTTGCGTAAATGTACCAATACCCACTGGGCTATATCGTTTCGTTTGCGCCCAAAGCAAGTAGAAGCAATTTTAAGGTAGAATTGCACCTTTTTCGAGCCAATTGTGATTGCTTCAAGGCTTAATTGCACATTTGTACTTTGCTGACACCTGGTTCTGTTCCCCTTCGTCGATTTCACTGCTCAGTCCGCAGCCAGATAATTGTTTTAGAGAGAAAACAGCACACGCTGAAGTATACTATCCGAAGCGGCTTGGTGGTCGTGGTAGATTCTAAAGATTAAGGATGAATGGCTTCTCAATAATGTAGAGTCGGTTGCCAATCTGCACGGCGGGCAGCAGTCCGTCGTTCACCGTGTGCCACACCTTGCGGTAGCTAAAGTCGTTTTTTTTGGCAAAGTACTTGGCACTCACCAACTGGCTGCTGTCTACAAGATCCAACGCCTTGCCGTTGACGGGTAGCGTTTTTCTATCCAGTTTTCGAACCACGTAAAAGGTGTTCTCAAGATTGATCGAACGGAGGCTACCTTCGCGCACGGCTTCAATGGCCGTGTAGTAGGTAATGTTGGTCTGCTGGGCCAGGTGATACAGCGAAATTAACTGAGAGCTATAGATGATATCCGGTTGAACGCCCTGTCGGTCTTTAACCTGAGCACGTATCCGGACAATCGTCTTGGCCTTTGAACTGGTAGAAAAGGTAGACAAAATGTTGGTAGATTGGTGACTGTAGAACTGTAAATAAGAAAGATTACGGGTAAATTTCAACCATTTTCTCAAATAAAAACAAGCAACTTCGTAGTGACCTTTTACCAAAATTAACTCTGTTGCATCGTCACTTGGTAGTTCCTGTGCCTGGAAAGTCCAGCAACCGATGAACCGCTCCGTTGAGTTGCGTATCCCCGGCAACTTCCTTACTATTGTGCCTTCAAATTTTGAACCTACCGAATGCACCGGAAACTTTACGCGCTTTTTATTTTTTTAGCCTTTACTGCCCCAGCCCGCGCCCAAACCGATACCCTGCGCACCATTGAACTGGCCGACGTAATTATCGCCGAAAACCGCTTGCAGGTTCCCTTTGACGAGTCGGCCCGCAGCATTCACATCGTCACGCGCGAAGACATTGAGCACACCCCGGCGCAGAATATCAACGAACTGCTCACCTACGTGACGGGAGTAGACGTGCGGCAGCGCGGACCGGGCGGGGTGCAAGCCGACGTGAGCGTGCGGGGCGGCACCTTCGAGCAAACGCTGGTGCTCATCAACGGCGTGAAGGTGAGCGACCCGCAAACCGGCCACCACCAGATGAACCTGCCGGTGACGCTGGACGCTATCGAGCGGATTGAGGTGCTCAAGGGGCCCGCCGCCCGGGTGTACGGACAAAATGCCTTTGCCGGAGCCATCAACATCGTTACCCGGGTGCCCGACGAGCCGGGAGTATCGGCCGGAGTCTACGGAGGCGATTTCCAAACCTTCGGCGGCAACGTGGGCCTTGCATTGCCGGGGCAACGGTATCGACAGCACCTGTCGTTGTCGCACGACCGCTCGGCGGGGTACCGTCCTAATGCTGATTATCAGGTCACCAATGCTTTTTACCAATCGTACCTGAAGACCAAGACGGGGCGGTTTAACGTGATGGGCGGACACAGTTGGCGCGCCTTCGGTGCCGGAGGCTTTTACGTGCCTGAATCGAGTGAATACGAAGCAGTGACCACCTCGCTGGTGAGCCTGGACTATCAGGGCAAAGCCGGGCGCTGGACGTATCAGCCCCGCGTGTACGGACGGCGCAACCACGACGATTACGTGTTTCTGCGCAGCAGCCCGGCGGCCTACCGGAATTTGCACACTACGCACGCGGGCGGGGCCGAACTGCATACTACCTACCGCAACGCCCTAGGCCTCACCGGGCTGGGCGCCGAAGTGCGGCACGAGCGCATCAGTAGCAACGGAATCCGCACCCTTCGCGACAGCGCCGGGGCGGCTATCGATACGGTGACCGTGCCGTTTCTGGGGCAGCGGCAGCGCACGCTGCTGGGGTTCTTTACCGAGCACCGTTTTTATCTCTTCGACCGACTGGACGTGACGCCGGGACTGTACGTGAACTGGTACTCAGATTATGGCTGGAACTACTTTCCGGGCATCGATGCCAGTTGGGAGATTGATGCCGCCTGGCGACTGTTTGCCAACGTGGGTCGCTCGTTTCGCATTCCAACCTACACCGATTTGTACTACGACGGGCCGACCAACATCGGCAACGACCAACTGCGGCCCGAAGATGCGGTAACCTACGAAGGCGGAGTGAAGTACTTCGGAAAAACGGTGTGGGGACAGGCCAGTTATTTTCGGCGCGACGCCTCGCGGCTAATCGACTGGGTGCGGGTTAGTCAGGAGGTGCCCTGGCAGCCCCGCAACTTCTACGACGTGGACGTGCAAGGCATCGAGATGGGTATCAACTTCGATTTCAGCAGAAACGAGAACGCGCTGTTCCGCACGCTATCGCTCAACTACACCTACCTGAACGCTGATCTGAAAAACACCGAAGCGGTGGAATCGCGCTACGCCCTGGATGTGTTGAACCACCAACTGGTGCTCAGCGCCGACCACCGCATCTGGCGGGGTTTGCGGCACAGCCTTCGGGCCCGCTATTTAGACCGAGCCACCCCGACGCTGAAAGACTATTTTTTGCTCGACAGCCGCGTGTACTATCAAACCGAGCAAATTAACATTTATGCGGAAGCCACTAACCTAACAAACACCCAATACACCGAAGCGGGCTACGTGCCGATGCCGGGGCGGTGGTTGCGGGCGGGCCTGTCGTTTCGGTGGAAGACTTTCTGACAGGCGAAGAGGCTGGCGACTTTCTTTATGGCTAAATGTTAGATATTAGAAGTTGGTCGGGCAAAATCCAACCTATCACCGAACGAATCTAATCTCACTCGTAGCGCAAGCTATCCACCGGATTGCGCACGGCGGCGCGTACGCTCTGAACGCTTACCGACAGCAGGGCTACCAGCAGAATGACGAGCGCCGGAACCAGAAACAACCACCACGACAAATCAATGCGGTAGGCAAAACCGTCCAGCCAGTCGCCGATAAAGTAGTTGGCCACCGGCACGGCCACCGCGGTAGCGATCAGGATCAGCTTCACGTAGTCTTTCGACAACAGCAACAGGATGCCCGTTACCGTGGCCCCCAATGCTTTCCTAATGCCAATCTCCTTGGTGCGCCGCTCGGCGGTGAACGAGGCGAGTCCGAACAGCCCCAGACAGGCAATAACAATTGCCAGCAAGGCAAACGCGTTGGTGAGCCGCCCGACGGCCTCCTCGCGCTCGTAGAGCCGGGCGTAGCGGTCGCTCAAGAAATCGTAGTTAAACGGATAGTCGGATTGGTAGCGCCCGAAAGCCGCCTGAATGCTCGCTATTGCCGACTGCGTTTGCCCAGGAACCGTCTTAACCAGCGCCAGTTGTGCGTACTGGGGTCGGTACAAAATCAACAGGGGATCGATGGCAGCGTGCAGCGAACGCGAGTGAAAATCCTGCACCACCCCGACGATCCGCCCCTTCTGCCCGTTATAGTCCAACACCTGCCCCACCGGATGCTCCAAACCCATCGCCCGCGCGGCGGTTTGGTTCACCAGGTAGCTGGCCGTGTCGGCTAGTCGGGTGGAGGAAAAGTTGCGCCCCTGAAGCAGCGGGATGTCCAGCGTGTTCAGTAGATTTTCGTCGGTGGCCAGCACCCGGAAGAGCAACTCGTCGTCGGGAGCTTTCCCGGGCCACTGCACCCCACTGTTGTTGTTGGTGACCTGCACCGGGCTCTGATCGACCAGGGCCACCTGGGTGATGCCGGGCTGCGGCAACAGCTCTTGCTTGAGCACATCGTACTGCGCCGAAGAAACCCCTTGCAGGGGGAAGGTGACGACCTGGTCTTTCTCCATGCCCAGCTCCTGCTGCTGCAAGAAACGAATCTGCCAGTGCACTGCCAGCGTGCCGATGATGATCAGCAGCGACAAGCTAAACTGGAACACCACCAGGGCCTTCCGGGTGGCACCACCGCCCGAACCGAACTTCATTTTGCCGCGGATAATGCTCACCGTCTTGAGCGACGACAAGAAGAAGGCCGGATAGGCCCCGGCCAGCAACCCGGTGGCGACCACTACGGCGGGCAGTAGCCAGCCCCACGCACTGGCCACCGAAGAGAGCGCCAGCTCCTTGCCCGTGATGCCGTTGAAGAGCGGCAGTAGCAAGAAAGTCAGGAGCACCGCCAGCCCGGTGGCCACGACGGTTAGCAGCAAGGCTTCGCCCAGAAATTGAATCGCCAGGGACCACCGCCCAGCGCCTACCGCCTTGCGCACGCCGATCTCTTTGGCGCGTTGCTGCGACTTGGCGGTGGTGAGGTTGACGAAGTTGATGCACGCCAGCAGCAGCACAATAACGGCCACCAAACTAAAGATGCGCACGTACTGAATGAGCCCTCCCACCGGTCGCCCGTTCGCAAACGTACCGTAGAGGTGCCGGTCGCCAAATGGTTGTAGGAAAATGCTGTTCTGCGCATCGGTCCATTCGGGGAACACATCCTGCGTGTAGCGCTGGTAGGTATCGGCCACCTTTTGGTTGAGTGCCTCCCGGTCGACCGATTCGGCTACCGCTGCGTACAGGACAAACATAAAGTTGCCCCAACTGTCGGGGTAGTTGCTACGCGGATTCTGGCTCAGCAGTTGCTGCATCGGAATCACGTAATCGAAGCGAAGCGACGACTGCGCCGGAACGTCCCGGAACACTCCGGTCACCGACAGGGAAGTGTTGTCACCGACGGTGATGGTTTTACCGACGATCTCGCCTTGCTCCCAATCGGTGCCAAACAGTTTGGCGGCCAGTGATTCGGACAAGACGATTCGGCCGGGGGCGGTAAGAATTTCTGCCGCCTCCCCCTGGAGCAGGGGAAAAGTGAACAGCGAGAAGAAGTCGGCTCCGGCGTACATGCCCCTCTCTTTGAGCGACTTTTCCTGGTAGCGCAGGAGTCGCGACCAGGGGTAGGTAGTGAGCACGGTTTGTTTTATTTCCGCATAATCATCCTGCAAGACGGTGGCCATTGGGTAGGGCATCTGGTCGCCGGTCAGAATTTCCCCCTGCACTTCGGAGTTGAACATCACCTGGTGCAGTTGGTCTCCGTGGGTATGGAAGCGGTCGTAACGCAGTTCGTCCTGCACCCACAAAAAGATCAACAGGCTACCGGCAATGCCCAGGGTGAGTCCGATAACGTTGATGAGGGCGAACGTCCAGTGCTTTCGGAAGTTGCGTACGGCGATCAGCCAGTGGTTCTTGAGCATGATGATAGGTTTAGGTGAGTGAAAGTGATTTTGCCGGTTTGGCAGCATAAGCATCAGTTCCTACGTTGCCCAACGGGATATTTCGAAGTACCACTTTTGGGGCATAATTGCCAGCATTTTGCAGTGAACGACCGCTATTATGCAGTGAATGACATTTTATGTCGCCGAAATAGCGCGTAAGTTTGCGTTACACCAATTGCCAGACTCATGAGCCAACCTTCTCCGGACGCCCCCAATCTTTCAAAGGAAGAAAAGAAAACCACTGAACCCGCTCCCGTGATAGTGCGAGAAGACAAGCGGCGGTATCTCTACGAAGGGGCGCTGATCGTGCTCAGCGTGCTGCTCGCGCTATTTCTAAACGAACTACGAAATAGTTGGCAGGAGTCGCAGCAAACTAAAGACGTTATTGAGAACCTTCGGAATGAACTAACCAAGAACAAAGCAACGGTAGAAGGGCACCAGCGCTACCTCACGCTGGTGCTTCATAACATCGACTCTGCCCTTGCTTATGAAGACTATCAAGCTAAATTGGTAGCCTTCGAAGAAGGTTACTTCGATGTGCAAGTGGTTGCTCCCGAAGGCATTTTCAATAGAGGATTTATTGACGATATTGCTTGGGCAATTGCCCAGGAAAATAATATCTACTCAAAAGTAGACTTCGAGACAATCTCACTACTATCAGAGATATACGAACAACAGGCAATGATCAACAAAGGGTACGAAATGGTAGAAGAGATCATTGCTAGCCGTGAGGCCCGTGACCCTGCTAGAGTCAGGGAGACCCTCACTATGATCAAGTATAACGCCTATAAAGGCTACTCCTATGATCGTATGCCTAGTCTACTAAGAAGCTACAACGAAGCGCTGGAGAAACTGAAAGCGTACTGAAATTGAAGCGCTTAAGTACGTGGAAAGGGTTAATCTGGTAACGAGTTTAATCTCTCCCTCCTCACTTAACTTCATAGCTCCGGCGCGAGGCTAGCACCGAAAACAACCAGAACACGCTGAACAGCAGCAGCAAGGGGCCGAAGTAGCCCACAGTACCTAATTCCCAAAACGAACTTCCGGCGTTTTGCGTGAGATAGATAACCAGCGTGATCAAGCACACGTTGATGGCAACGATGAACCCGCCAAACCAGGCAATGAGCCGCTCCTTAAACGCTTCGTTGCGCGCGTATAGGCTAGCCGACGCTGGTAAGGCCTCAAGCATTCGCCGCAGTACCAGGGCGGGTAAGTTCACCAGCACAAATATTATCAGGGCTAAGTAATAGAAAGTTTCGCGGTTAAGGCTCATGCTGTCGTACGGACTAAACCGCTCGGGCAGGGCGGCGTACCCGAAGGTGAGCGCCACAGAAAACAGCAGAAACGTGAGCACCCAGGCCACGTTAACAAATTTATTGGTGTGCATAGTAGCGTATCAACCACCGAAGGGGTGAACTGTTTTTTGCCGATTCGTTTCAGTATCTTTGGTCAAGTACTATTTCTGCGTAGCTATGGAACTCAACCCCATTATTCTCTCTATTCCGATCTATTTTCTGCTGATCGCCGTAGAGCTGATCATCCAGTTCGTGCAGCGCGAACCGCACTACCGCCTCAACGATGCGGTGACCAACATCAGCTGCGGCATCACCCAGCAGATCACCAACCTGTTTTTCAAGGTGGCCACCGTGGCGGTGTATCAGTTCGTCTACGAATACGGAGCCCTGTTTCACGTGCCCGTCACCTGGTATACCGTGGCAATCTTGTTTGTGCTGGTGGATTTTTGCTACTACTGGGCGCACCGCAAGAGCCACGAAGTCAACCTGTTCTGGGGCGGACACGTGGTGCACCACCAGAGCGAAGACTACAACCTGTCGGTGGCCCTGCGGCAGGGTTCGTTTCAGGTGCTGTGGACGTTCTTCTTCTATCTGCCCCTGGCCGTCATCGGCTTCGATACGTTAACTTTCGTGACTGTGTCGGCTTTTGTCACGCTCTACCAGTTCTGGATTCATACCGAGACCATCGGCCGCCTGGGTTGGTTCGAGCACATCTTTAATACGCCCTCGCACCACCGGGTGCACCACGGGCGCAATCCCAAGTACATCGACAAGAACCACGCGGGGGTGTTCATTGTGTGGGACAAGCTGTTTGGCACCTTTCAAGAAGAAGAGGAACGGCCGATCTACGGAGTGACGCAGTCGGTAGACAGTTGGAACCCGGTGTGGGTCAACTTCAAGCACTACGCCTACATGGGCAAGCTGCTGCGGCAGAGTCCGCGCTGGAGCGACCGCGTGCGGATCATCGTGAACAAACCCGGCTGGCAGCCCGAGCATTTGGGCG
This sequence comes from Cyclobacteriaceae bacterium, assembly GCA_965217275.1. Taxonomy (GTDB): domain Bacteria; phylum Bacteroidota; class Bacteroidia; order Cytophagales; family Cyclobacteriaceae; genus Tunicatimonas. The sequence goes on from OZ244400.1 coordinate 438,805, forward strand.
GCTACCTGGCTCCCCCGGAAGTGGACCACGACACCTACCGCAAGTACGACGCGAAGGGCGGAAGCGGGCTGAACGGCTACGTGCTGGTGCAGTTTGTGCTAACGCTGGCGGGCACCGCCTGGTTCTTGTTCAGCGCCGGACAGCATAGCATCGCCGAGCAGGTGGGTCTGTCGGTACTGGTGGTGAGCACGCTGGTGAGCTTGGGCTACCTGCTAGAGAATCGTGGCTGGGCGGTTTACGTTGAAGCGCTTCGCTCGGTGGGAGTAGGAATGGCCCTCTATTATTTTATTCCGAACCCGGCGCTGGCGCTGGGATTGGGTGGTTTCTATTTGGTTGCTTCGATGATTTGGTTGGGGGTGGCTCGGTTGGGGAGGGGGATATTCACTCATTCTGGAGCTTTTGAACAATGAAACTGATCCAAGAATTATTTAAGTGGGCAACTTTGCTATTCTTTGGAGTTGCAATCTACGCAATGACCATCGGACAAGTTGTTCCTGCTGAGTTTGCTAATTGGAGTGATCAACATCTTTTTTATGATGTAATTCTGCGAGGGCTACCAATTGCAGTCCTACTAACTTTTATTTGGACTATAAAAAAAGAAAGGCCGAAGAAAGCGAATATTGCAATTGGAGTGGCAACACCAATTCTAACAGCGGGTACGCTTTTTTGGACCTTTGCCCTAATGTTTTCTTATGGTTTCGGAGCTTGGACTAATGAGGAAATTATCTACGAAAATAAAAGCAATCCAGAGATAACTGTGAATAAGCAGGTTTGGGACATTGGGGCTTTTGGATACGGCGGACAAAGAACAGTTAAACTGACACCGTTTTTAGGACTTTGGAACTTAGTTGAAGGAATTGATACAGCAAAAATAGACAAGAACGGCTGGACATTGGTTAAAAGAGAGGGAGATATAAAGTCTCCATAAGAACAGCTAAAAAGAAAAAGCATCAATTCTCTTATGAATCAATCCGTTTTTCTGTTATCTTTCTTATTCCTCCTTCTCAGCTGTCACACCGCCGTAGACCTTGAAAACTTCGACGAAGCGGCGTTCCGTTCCGATCCCAACGGTTGCGCGAGCGTACGGGCCAAAATGAAAGAATCTCTCTTTGCCGCCGACCAGCACCTCAAGGGGCTCACGCAGGAAGAAATCTGGGCCACGCTGGGCAAGCCCGACCGGCAGGAACTGGTCACCCGCAGTCAGAAATATTATGTCTACTACGTGGAACCGGCCCCGGAGTGCTCGGGGGATAGCACGCATGCTCCGCTCACCCTGTTCGTGCGCTTTTCAGCCATGAACCGTGCCTCGGAAGTGAAGTACGAAAACTACTAAGCCGGTCGGTAGTTCCGTTTTCCCCGTTGCCTTCCTTGGGGGCGCGAATAACGGTGCGGATTTAGGCAACCCGTCCAGGGCGTAAACTTGATTTTGATCGATAAGATGCCGTACCAGTCGTTGGTCGCCGAGTTGCCGCCCGTGAGCGGCTCGTTTTCCGCCAAGCGGCGTACTACCGGGTCGGAAAGCGATTGGTAATAATCAATGGCCAGTGGGCTCAGTGCTTCCTGAGCTACCGTCTCCTGGCTCATGGCATCCAATTGGTCACTGAGCACGTAGCGGGCGGCCGCGTCCACTACTACCGACAACATGGGATTGATCTCGTATTCTAGTCCCAGTCCGAAGGGAATCATCGCCAGCAGGCCCGGCACCCTCTGTCCTTCGGGCTGCACGTCGCGCAAATCCCACATTCCCAACTGGCTCTCGCCCCGCGGGCGCGAGGTGGTAAGGCCCAGTCCGGCGTAGGCAAAGGGGGTAAGCAACCCCCGCCGAAAATAATAGAGGGCCGACGAATACAGCTCCACGTTGCGCGACCGAAAGCTGCGGGCTCGAGTGGGATCCACATCCCGCCCCCGCAGTCCGTACACGCTAAATCCGGACTTCAATTGCCAGCGGTCGGTGAGCGGGTACCAGCCCTCTACGTTGAGCGCCGCCCGGTGGCTACCGATTTGCCCTTCGTTCACGTCGCCCCCGTACTGGGTGAGGCCCGGCCCCACGGCCCAACTTAGGCGCTGCTGCGCGTGCGCGGGAGAAGTGGCCCAGCCAATAAAAAGCAACCAAGCGCAAACAAAGGGGGGGCAAAAATAATTGGTCATAGCTAGAAGTAGGTTGTGAGTGATCGCGGTTTTCAGCGTATCATCGGAAAAAGGTACCCGCGCGGTGCTTCAACTTACGGATAAATGTACGGACGAGCTTTTAAACCCTTTAGAAATAGTCTTCTTTTGCGAAAAAGCGTTCCTTTTTATGATAAAACGTCGGTTTTTCCCGCTTATTTTTCCCGCCATCGCCATCGGCTTGGCCCACTGCACCTCCCAACCCGCTATGAACGAATCCACTCACCCCGATCAACACTTGCAATCGCTGGCCCAACAAGACTCCAACTTGCTGGTAGAAGACGCAAAAGATAGCCAAAAAATGGTGGTTTACCAGATGTTCACCCGGCTATTTGGTAACCTCCAAACCCAAAACGCCACTTTTGGTACGCAGGAAGAAAACGGAGTAGGCAAGTTTAACGACATCAACGAGCAGGCGCTGCAAAGCCTGAAGGAACTGGGCGCTACGCACGTGTGGTATACCGGGGTGATCGAGCACGCCGTGCTGCACGACTATCAGCAATACAATGTTCCGCTCGACGATGCTGACGTGGTGAAGGGCCGCGCCGGGTCGCCCTACGCTATCAAGGATTATTACGACGTGAACCCCGACCTGGCCGAAGCCGTGCCCAACCGGATGCAGGAGTTTGAGGCGCTGGTAGAGCGCACGCACGCCCAAGGCCTTAAGGTGCTCATCGATTTCGTGCCCAACCACGTGGCCCGCTTCTACCAGTCGGATGCCATGCCCGATAGCGTGGAAAACTTCGGAGCGCACGACGATACCCAGCAGGCGTTCGATCCCAACAACAACTTCTACTACATCGTAGGCGAACCGTTTCGGGTACCGTCCGACTACAACTCGCTGGGCGAGCACGCGTTTCCGACCAAAGACGGTAAGTTTGATGAAAACCCCGCCAAAGCCACCGGCAACGATCAGTTTGTGTCTGATCCAACGGTTAATGACTGGTTTGAAACCATCAAACTCAACTACGGCGTGGACTATCTGAACGGTCGGCGCACCCACTTCGATCCCATTCCGGACACCTGGCACAAGATGCACGACATCTTGCAGTACTGGGCCAGAAAGCAGGTTGATGGCTTCCGTTGCGACATGGCCGAGATGGTGCCCGTGGAGTTTTGGGAGTGGGTGATTCCCAAAGTCAAAGAACAACATCCCGACCTGGTGTTTGTGGCCGAAATCTACAATCCGCAGGCTTACCGCACCTACATCGAGCAGGGTCGGTTCGACTATCTCTACGATAAGGTGCAGTTGTACGACACGCTGCGCGCGGTGATAGAGGGGCAGGGCACCACTGACCATCTGACCGACATCTGGCAGTCGCTGCGGGGCATCAACCACCACATGCTACGCTTTTTGGAAAACCACGACGAGCAGCGCATCGCCTCCCGCTTCTTTGCGGGCGATCCGGTGCGGGCCCAACCGGCGATGGTGATCACCGCGCTGTGGCACAGCAGCCCGGTGATGATCTACTTCGGGCAGGAAGTGGGCGAGCCCGGCGGGGCCAACGAGGGTTTCAGTGGCGACGACGGCCGCACCACTATTTTTGACTATTGGGGCGTGCCCGAGCACCAGAAGTGGGTGAACGAGCATCGCTACGACGGCGGGCAACTGAGCGAAGCGCAGCAGCAACTGCGGCAATTTTATCAGCGACTGCTCAACCTGGCGCACGAAGACGTGATTGCCCAGGGCAATTTCTACGATTTACATCCTTACAACCGGGAGCACACCGAAGGCTACGCTGACCAAGTGTACGCTTTTCTGCGGTTCACTGAGCAACAGCGCTGGCTGATCATTACCAACCTGGAGGAGCAGGAGCAGCAGTCTGACTTAAAAATTCCGGCGACGGCGCAGCAGGCGATGCAACTGAGCGAAGGAACTACCTACGCGTTGCGCGACCTTTTGTCGTCTGACACCAAGTTAACGTGGTCGGTTTCTGATGACGCGGCTATTCCGATTACCCTGGCACCGCTGCAATCGCTGGTGCTGGCCATTGAGGAGACCGACTGATATGGGGCTGGGGTTGGTTCTACGGGTAAAAGTTTGAAGATCACTCATTTCTAGTTTGAAGCTCAAATCAAGCTTATTTTGAGCTATATTTGATCTATTGTTGAGCTTCAAAATCTTATTATGAAGATTCAGGATCAAATTATCTCGGTACTGACCAGTAATCCCGGTTTATCGTCAAGAGAAATTCATGAGCGGCTAAACTCGGACAGCAGTTATTCTACAACCAAGAGAGTGATAACCGAGCTAGTGGATAAAAAGCTGGTTGACCGATCCGGAAACCGGAAAAGCAGCAGCTATCACCTTGGGAAATCGTATCATATTCTTCATTCAGTGAATGTAGAAAAGTATTTTGAGAAGGACATTGATGATCGAGGGATAAATGAGACGTTCAATTTTAATTTGATTCGGAAAGACTTATTCACTGCGGAACTGTTTACCGATGAGGAAAGAAAAAAGCTAGACGAGTTGCAAACTATTTACTCGGAAAACGTAGCGCAACTGTCTGGAGAGGAGTACGATAAGGAAATCGAACGATTGGCTATTGACTTAAGCTGGAAATCTTCTCAAATTGAGGGCAATACCTACACCCTGCTAGAAACCGAAAGATTACTCAAAGAGAAGCAAACTGCTTCCGGTAAGCATAAGGATGAAGCAGTGATGCTGTTGAACCACAAAGAGGCCATTGATTTTGTCGTCGCCCATCCTGACTACTTACAAACACTATCTATCCGAACAATCGAAGACATTCATAGTATCCTGACCAAAGAACTGGGAATCAGCCGAAACTTTAGAAACCGAAGGGTAGGGATCACGGGCACCAACTACCGACCATTAGACAATCAATTTCAGATTATAGAGGCCTTTGAAAGTATGTGCGAACTGATCAACCAAAAGTCAGGGGTCTTCGACAAATCACTGTTAGCGCTGGTGCTTATATCCTACATCCAGGGCTTTGTGGATGGCAACAAAAGGACGGCCAGAATTATCAGCAACGCGATTCTCATTGCCAACAGCTATTGTCCGATCTCTTTTAGAACGGTAGACTCCATTGAGTACAAAAAAGCCATGCTGATTTTTTACGAGCAAAACAACATCACCGCGTTCAAGCGGATATTCATCGATCAGTTTGCGTTTGCCGTCAATACTTATTTTTAACCTACGCCGGTTCGTCAATGAGGATAGAGGAGGCTTCGCCCAGCGATCATCACGCATTGACGACTTTAATGAGGCAGTCAAAAGCCTTCTGGAAGTACGACCAACGTCAGCTAGATCAGTGGCAGGAAGAACTAACCATTTCGCCAAGCTTCATCGAGCAGAACCGCGTGATCAAAGCATCCGACGGCACTAAAATTGTGGGATTCTACGCTTACGCCGTTTACCCCACGCTGGTGAAACTAGAAAGTCTGTTTGTGCTCCCCAGTCACATCGGAAAAGGGTTAGGTAGGTTGCTGATGCACCACTTTTTGGATCAGGCATCAGCCGCACCGCTTGATACCATCGCGCTCGACGCCGATCCTCACGCCGAAGAATTTTACCGGCGCTTCGGTTTCCAAACGGTTTCCCTGAAACCCACGTCGGTCACGGGCCGTTTCCTGCCGATTATGGTTCGGCGTTCCTCTTCTTCACCACCGGAAATACTATTCGAAACCGACCGATTAATGGTGCGACATTTCGCCAAGCGTGATCTGGACGACTTCTACGACATGCAGGGCAACCCCGCGGTGATGCAGTTCGTGAAGCCGCCGCTCACCTACGAACAAGCGGTGGAAGAACTTGACCGCTTCATCGGGTACTATGCCCGGCGGGACCTGCTCTACCGAATCTGGGCGGTCGTTGATCAGGCAACCGATTCGTTGGTTGGCCTCAGCGGCGTGTATCTGAACGACAAACAGGAATTGGAGATCGCCTACCGATTACGGGAAAAGCACTGGGGCCAGGGCTACGGACGCGAGATTGCGTGTGGGCTGATCGACTACTGCTTCACTACGCTGCAGTACGACGAACTGGTAGCCTACGTTGCCAAAGACAACCGGGGTTCGGTCAAAATCCTTCAGCGAGAAATGAAGCTCCAAGCCGAGTTCTTTTCTGAAAAAGACCAGTGGATTGAACAAATGTATCGGATATCCAAAAAAGACGGGCGGCAGGGTTGACCTTGGGCAGGTTTGTGGGCTTTTGTCCGGTCAAGCGCTGGCAAACGCGTCTATTTTAGTATATTTATCACCTACACCAACCTTTCCCAGACAATGAATTACCTGTTTAGCGCATTAGTGGCGCTGCTGGCGGTTAGCTATTCCCCGCACCCTCTTCAGGATGGACTTTCCTCTCCGCAGGATACCGTCCGCATCGCCCTCAACGCGATCTCCGGTTTGCAGTACGACACGGTGCGCTTCCGGGTGCCCCCCGGTGCCCACGTAATCGTCACCCTTAGCAACACCGACGAAATGGCGCACAACCTGGTGTTTACCAAGCCCGGCTATCGCGAGGAGATCGTGAACCTGGCCCTCAACCTGGGCGACCAAGGCAACGCCCGAGGTTACGTGCCCGAATCAGACAAGGTGATCGCGGCCATCCCGCTGCTCACGCCCGACCAGCAGCAAACCATCGAGTTCGACGTGCCCGACCGCGAAGGCGTGTACCCCTACGTGTGCACCTACCCCGGCCACGGCGCGGTGATGTACGGCGCGATGTACGTGACCACCAACCAACTACCGCCCCTGGCGCAAGACGTGCACGTGCCTCCCGTGCGTCGCACCACCGACGACCGGCCCGAGCTGGCCTCGCTGCCTCCCAAGCACCCGTATCCCGATATGCGCCCGGCGATGTACCGCACCTTTATGCCCGACTGCGGTCCGGCGGGCATTGCCGTGGGTCTGCTGGGCGAGGTGAGCTACTGCTGGGACGCCGGAGCGTGCCGCCTGCGCTATGCCTGGAAGGGAGGCTTTCTGGACCTCACTAAAAACTGGGCGGGCAAGGGCAAAGAGGTGGCCGAACTGGTGGGCACGGTGTTCTACCGCGACCGCACCGACTTCCCCTTTCGGCTGGGACGGCGGGAGCACGTGCCGCGGGCCGAGTTTCGGGGCTATACCATGCACAAGCGCTATCCTACTTTCCGCTATACGCTAGACGGGGCAGAGGTGACCGAGCGCATTGTGCCCACCCTGGAGCAGCCGGGTGTTAAACGGATCATGACTTTTGATAACCTCAAGGAACCGCTTTGGCTGGTGAAGGCGGCCTATCCGAACACCAACGTCTACTGCAATAAAGGTCGCTGGGAAGGAGATTACTTAAAACTTTCGCCGCAGGAAGCTGAAGAATTCACGATTATCATCACTGAAATATGAAAACGGTGGGTCATCTGGTAGCTAAGTACCAAGCTGTAAATAACGGTAGCTTCTTCATAGTTGTTTTCGGTTACCTACTCACCAATTGCCTGGGAGGATGCACCTTGCTGCCCGAAGAAGGCCGGTTGATCGACGATCCCCGGCTCGAGGGTTTTTATGCCGTAGAGGACATTCCGCTGCCCGCGGGACTCACCCCGGAGGTGGGCGGCATGGACTTTATGCCCGACGGTCGGCTGATGGTGGCCTTTCACCGGGGCGAGGTGATGATCTACGACCCGGCCACGCAGGCGTGGAGCTTGTTCGCCGAGGGACTGCACGACCCGCTGGGAGTGCGGGTGCTCAACGACCACGAGGCACTGGTGATGCAGCGTCCCGAACTCACCAAACTCATCGACGCCGATCGCGACGGTACGGCCGAAACCTACCAGACGGTGACCGACGACTTCGGAATGTCGGGCAACTACCACGAATTTGCCTTCGGGCCGGTGGCCGATGACGAGGGCAATTTATATATTAGCTTAAACTGTGCTTCGAACAACGCGGGCGTCTGGGAAGAGGTGCGGGGCCCCTACAATCCGCTGGGACACGGCAAAGGCATGTACTCCAGCGTGCCCTACCGCGGCTACGTGATGAAACTCACGCCCGAGGGCCAACTAATCCCTTTCGCCAATGGGTTCCGCTCGCCCGACGGGCTGGGCTTCGACCAGCAAGGCAACCTGTTTGTCACCGACAACCAGGGCGACTGGCTAGGCACCAGCAAACTGTATCACGTGGAAGAAGGGAACTTCTACGGGCAACCCTCGAGCCTGGTGTGGCGCGACGGCTGGAACGTGGACCCGCTCACCGTGCCGGTGACCACCCTGGACAGCATGCGCACCCGGGCCGCGGTGCTATTTCCGCACACCATCATGGCCAACTCGCCCACCCAGCCCCTGCTGATTCCCGACGACACTAACTTTGGTCCGTTTGCCGGGCAATTGCTCGTCGGTGAAATGGACTATCCGCGCATCATTCGCGTGATGCTGGAGAAGGTGCAGGGCGAATATCAAGGAGCTTGCGTAAACTTTTTGGACTCGATGCATCTATCCATTGGCAACCACCGCCTGGCGTTTGCGCCCGACGGCAGCCTGTGGATCGGCAAAACGGCCTACGTGTGGGTGGGCGATAAGGGCATCCAGCGGGTGGCGTACCAGGGCGGGCGGCCGATGGACGTGCTGCGGATGAACGTGACCCCCCGGGGCTTTAACCTCACGTTTACCCGTCCGGTGGATCGCACCGCGGCGGCTGATCCGGCTACCTACTACGTGCAGCGTTACTACTACGAATATCATCAAGAATACGGCTCGCCCCAAATGGACGTGACCCCCGTGCCCGTGCAGGCCGTGACCGTGTCGGATGATGGCACGCAAGTAGCGCTCACGCTACCCGCTCTGCAACCCGGCTACGTCTACGACGTACAAATCACTGGTCTGCAAAGCGAGCAGGGAGTGCCCCTGATCAACAGCCGCCTGTTTTATACCCTTAACAATTTGCCCGATGACGCACTCCAAGCCGTCCGCCACTAAAACTAACAATACAAAAAGGCTAATAGTAATTACTGGATTAAGTTTCCTGTTCGCGGTGATAGGATTCAGTATTTGGAAATGGTTTTTCGAGTTGTCTATTCAGCAATTAGCTATTCAGAAGCTTGAATTTGTAGCCTTTTCGGGGCAGTTTTTAGCACATACAACTTTTACACTTGCGATTGGTTTGATCCCATTTATCTATGATACAACCATCCGACTTGGGCATATAGGCGAGCTTTGGAAAAGATTGGTGACTTTGAGCACAATTCTTATCACCGCAATAATTTTTTGGCAGCTAAGAATTCAGTTTCTTCAGACTGAGTTACAACAAGTTTTCGTTGATAGTTCTCTAGCGCTAGGAGCCTTAAACTTCCAAGTTTATTTGTTGATCGGATTAATATCCGGTGCGTGCTTGACTTGGATCACACTCCGATCAGCGCAGAACATTGTGTGATAATAACAATCGCCAATCAGAACCAGGCAGCAGCCTTTATGCTACACAAACTCATTTTCATCAGCTTACTGCTAGCCTTCATTGCCTGCGAACCGACGGAGCAACCGCGTGAGCAACGTACGCGCGAGACGGCTCTAGCCTACTTCGAGGTGTACCAGCAGCGCGAAGACTGGGACAGCCTGCTCACCTTCTACCGCGACGACATTCACTTCAAGGATGCTAACCTCAGCTTTGAGGCCGATGGGATTAAGGAATTCAAGGATTTCTATAACTGGCCCGACACCAGTTTCCGCAAGATCGTGCCCGACCAGAAGCATCTGGTGCTGCAAACCATGCTGGTGCAAGACAGCGTGGTGGTGGGCCAGGGAAGGCTGAGTCCTTTCTTCTGGCACAACGAGTTGCAAGAGTGGCCCGAAGACTTCACCATCTGGCTTTACTTTGACCAAAACATGAAAATCTATCGGCAAATCGACTGGGTGCGTTACCCTACGTGGATGATTCAGTCGTTCGAGCAGTAGGATGAACTACCTAACTTTCTTTCTGGGCCTTGGGCTGTTTAGCCTCGCGGTGCTTGACCTGCTGTTCACGGCGTTGTCGCCCACCGGGGCGGGCTTCATCACCGGGCGCCTGTCGAAGAGCTTGTGGAAAATATTTCTGTTTCTGAGTCGCACTATGAGAGCGCATCGCCTGCTGGAGATGGCCGGGCCTCTGATCACTGGCGTGCTGCTTATCAACTGGCTCGTGCTGATCTGGACAGCCTGCACCATCATGATCTACAGCGATGAGGCCTCGGTGATGAACATGGAAACCAACACGTCGGCTAGCCTGATCAGCAAAATCTACTTCACGGGCTACACCTTGTCGACGATGGGCAACGGAGACATGGAGCCGGGCGACGGCTTCTGGGAGTTTTTTACGGCCTTGTTCTCCTTCTCGGGGTTAATTCTGATCTCGATTGCCATTTCGTACCTGATTCCGGTGCTCTCGGCCGAGATCGAGAAGCGGCGGCTCAGCGTATACATCACCACCTTGGGCTGCTCAGCCACCGAGATCATCGAGAACAACTGGAACGGGCACGATGCCAAGGCCCTGGAGGCGCACTTCGGGCGACTCACGCCCATGATTATTGCCCACGCTCAGAACCACAGCGCCTATCCGATTCTCAACTTTTACCATACCTCGAACAAAAAAGAAGCCTTCGCACTCAACCTCACCAACCTGGACGAGGCCATCACGCTGATGCTGTTGCACCTGCCCGAAGCCCAGCGGCCCCGCGACGCTGAACTCTATCCCCTGCGAAAGGCTATCTCTAACTACCTGATTACCCTCAAAACCGCCTTCATCGAAGACACTTCCGAAGTGCCGCCCTTCCCGGACCTCACGAATTTTGCGAAGCTCAACATCCCGCACACGTGCGACCAAATCCAGATTGGCCGCCACTACGCGCAGTGGAAGAAGCGGCGTAGTACCCTGCTCGGGCTCATTCAAGACGACGGTTGGCAGTGGGAAGACCTGGATGCCGGAGCGTACGACCATACCTTTGACCACCACTAATTGCAGCGGGCAGCGGCTGCCCGGCACTAACCCTTATTGTTGCTTATGATCAACCTCGCCATTTTTGCTTCGGGCAGCGGCACCAATGCCGAACGGCTCTTTGAGAAGTTTCGGAATCACCCGCGGGGCCGGGTGGTCGTGCTGCTCACCAACAACCCCCAGGCCGGAGCCATTGCCCGGGCCGACCGCTTCGGCGTGCCGGTGGTGGTCTTCACCAAGCAGGTCTTAGCCGCTACGGAACCGGTGCTGACTCACTTGCGCGAGCACGCGGTTGATCTGGTGGTACTGGCGGGCTTCCTGTTAAAAATTCCGTCCAAGCTCACTGCAGCCTATCCCGACCGCATCGTTAACCTGCATCCGGCCCTGCTGCCCGCCTACGGGGGCAAGGGCATGTATGGTCGCCACGTGCACGAAGCGGTGGTGGCCGCCGGGGAAACCGAAACCGGCATCAGCATCCACTACGTGAACGAGCACTACGACGAAGGCCGCCTGATTCGGCAGGTGCGCTGCGCGATTGAGCCTGGCGATAGTTCGGAAGACGTGGCCGCCCGGGTACACCGCCTAGAGCATCAGCATTATCCCGAGGTGGTTGAGGCGCTGGTGAACGAGCTGGCCCAAAAGGCGCAGTCAGGCTCATTAGATTGAGCGGACAATAGGCTGAATTGGGAGTGCTTTAGGCGTTATTTTGTATCTTGGCTGCTCACCAAACTTTTTATCGCATGGCCGTCACGCTAGAACGTCACCTCATCAACACCGACACCTACCACCGGATGATCGAGACGGGTATTCTCACGGAGGAGGATCGCGTAGAACTTATTCACGGAGAAATTATTAGTATGAGTCCAATTGGGAAACTGCACATAGCGGTCGTAGATCGCATCAGCAATTTGATCAAGGAAATAGTTGGCAAGCAGGCCATCGTAAGAACGCAAAGCCCAATTGTCGTTCACGACCATAGCGAACCGGAGCCGGACATCACTCTGCTAAAACCGCGGCCCGACTTCTACGCTACCCAGGCGGCGCAACCCGAAGACATTTTGCTGGTCATTGAGGTGGCTCACACTACATGGAGCACCGACTACGAGGTTAAGCGCCCGTTGTACGCTACGGCGGGCATTCCAGAGCTGTGGTTGGTCAACGTCAACAAGCACGAGATAGAGGTGCACCGCACGCCCGCGCCCGGCACCTACAAAAGCATCAGCATCCTTCAGTCCGGCGACACGGTCGCCCTGCCGGTGCCGGGAGTGGAGGCTACCGTAGCCATAGACGAGTTGCTGGGCCCGGTGCGGAGTGTGTGAAGTTACCTAAATTTACAATTGACGTCTTTCTGATTATACTCCCGCAAAATGAAGCGTATCTTCCTCGGTACCCTGGGTTGCCTGCTGAGCCTTAGCAGTCTGTGCCAATCCACCAATCCGTCGGCGACCTTTCCGTTGTCGGTCAGCGAAAACCAGCGCTACCTGGTCAATGCCCAGGGTGAGCCCTTTCTCTATCAGGCCGATACCCCCTGGTTCTTGTTCTTCAAGCTGACAATGGATGAGGTGAAAGAGTATATGCGGACCCGAAAGGAACAGGGCTTCAGCGCGCTACAGGTAATGCTGACCGGAGGCAAGGGACTGAAAAACCTGTACGGAGAGCTTCCCTTTGAAGGTGATTACGATCTGAGCCGACCCAACGAACGTTTTTTTCAGCGGGTAGACAGCGTGGTGATGGAAGCGCAGCGGCAGGAGTTGCTGCTGGCCCTGGTGCCTCTGTGGTCGGGCTGCTGCGGCGAAGACTACGCAGGCACGGACAAGCAGGGCAACCCGCTGCCGCTCAACCGCAACGGAGTAGAGAAAGCACGCGCCTACGGAGCGTGGGTAGGCCAGCGCTACGGCGACTACGACCACCTCTGGTGGGTGCTCGGCGGGGATAATGATCCTTTCAATGCTTTGGAAGAGATTGAGGCGATGGCCGATGGGTTGCACCGGCAGGCGAGTAACCAACTCTTCACCTACCACGCGGCCTCGACCCACAGCAGCACCGATGTGTTTCCCGAAGCCGACTGGCTCGACGTGTCGATGGTGTACACCTACTTCCGCGGATTTGGCAAGGCCTGGAACAAGATCCAGCTCGATGTGTACGAAGTGAGTTACGATGAGTATCGGAAGACTCCGGCGCGCCCCTTTTTTCTAGGAGAGTCTACCTACGAGGGCGAGCACGATGCATTTGGCTCGGCCCGGCAGGTGCGCAAGCAGGCGTACTGGGCGATGCTGTCGGGGGCAACGGGCCACGCCTACGGCTCCCCCAACTGGCGCCTGCGCGACGATTGGCGAGCGGTGTTGCAATATCCCGGAGCCAAGAGCTTGCAGCATTTGCCGCCGCTCATGGTGTCGGTCGGCTGGCCCGATCTGCAGCCCGATTGGCTCGGTGCCTTCGTGATGGAGGGCAGCGGCGGCTACGCCACCAACGAATACGCCGTTACGGCCTTTGCTTCTGATTCGTCTCGCTCGATCACCTATATTCCCTCGGGACGCACCGTCAAAGTGAAACTGTCGCTGCTCGGCGAAAAGCGTTGCCAGCTGGCGTGGTTCAACCCCCGCACCGGCGCTGAGACGCCGTTGGGTGCGCATGCCACCACCGATTCGCCCTCGCTGACCACTCCCGATGAGCAAGACTGGATTCTGCTGGGCCGAACGCAAAGTCAGGATCGTTGACGATAAGACCTATCAACTACCTTCCGACCGGTAGGGTAGCGACTTGCTCCTGCCCACTCCGAAATTCTGTCGTGTATTGGCTAATCGTTCGCTATTCACGTTCGGCAAATAATATACTGTCGATGGTCAAAATTTGAATCTAAAAGCATCGCGTTTGAATCTCTTTTGTTAATTTTTGAACCCAAAAGGGTGAATTTTGAACCTTTGAGGTTCAACTTTGAGAGTGAAAGGTTCAAGTTTCTACCTTTTTGCTCGGATGGTGAACCTTTTAGCTCGGAGCCTGAAGCTCGGAGGTTAGTGGCGGGGTCAAACTGGTCGGAGGGTAGCGATAGCGTCCTCCGACCCCAATCAGCGACCCAGCCTACTATCTTCCGTAATTCTTACTCAATCACAAATACTCCGTAACCACCCCGTCATCCACCCCGGTTTCGTAGGCCCGACAACTGCTCCACACCCAGGCGGTCGGGTCATTAACAAATCCCGCTTCCACAGGATTGTTATGCACGTAGTCCAGTCGTTGCTCGGTCATCGCTACCGTGCTCAGCTCGATGAGATGGTTGTGCTGCTGCCAAAGTTGAAAGTCCGCGTTGCGCTTGTTTTTCTTTCCGGCCCGTTCGCCCATCCATAGTAGCCAACCCCGACGGCTTTCACCCGGATGCTCGCGAATGGCCTTACGTAGCTGTACCGCAGTATGAGTTTTCATATCGCGGATAACGTCAGACAGGTTACATCCGTCACGAACGCTCAGGATGAGATGCACATGGTTAGTCATGATGCAGTAGGCATGCACATTGAGTCCTTTGCGCCGGGAGCAGTAAACTAGGCTATCAGTAATGATTTGCCGGTACTCATCGCGGATGAATAGGTCTATCCAATTGATGACGGTGAAAGTAACAAAGTGGATGGCTTGTTGATCGTAGATGGCATACTTTCGGGCCATGATAGTAGAGTGGGATTGAGGGAAGACCGAGCGGACGCTCTATTTGGTTGTTGGGTCGGAGGACGCTTCGCTACCCTCCGACCAGTTTCAATGGTCATGGTAAAAACCATAGGGTTGCCGAATAGTTGAAACTGAGATTTTATTTTAAAATACGATATATGTACATTCAAGAAATAGAGTGCAATAATTGCCATAGGAAAGGATGGCCAGGCGATTTAAACTTTAAGTTTTGCTCTGGCTTTAATTTTGACTTTTGCGAATGCAATTGTGGAAATAAAGTCATAAGTTCAAATATGAAAGATCAAAGTGTTTTGTCAGAAAACTTATTTGTTCGTTTGGAAGGGTTATCGAATTATACGGAAAGAGGAGAAATTTATATAACGCCTGGCAATATAGAAATTGTGAAATTTAGAGAACCAGTTGATCTTATTATCAGAATGTTCTTTACACCTCTGGGATCAGGAATATTAGTTAATAAGGTTTCTTTTACGAAAACGGGAGTGCGTGTAGTTGCTGGGAAGTTTGATGATGAACCAGAAATAACCAGTCCAGTTGAGGTCAACTACTCAGTATATGGAATTCAAAATCCGAGCGATTTTCCGATTTGGTATATGCAGTTTTATAATGGAGCAACCAACTTCGAAAAGGGTGTATAACAAATTGTCGCAAAGGTGTTAACTTGTGATCAAAAAGCGATGACAAAGGAAGAATATTTACAGATAGCCGCCTCAAGATGGGAAGCACTACAAGCTTTACAAACCGAGCAGAGCTTTTATGAATACGAAAAGGGTTTTGATCGCATTATGGTGGAAATGAACCGAGAGCTTTTAGAGCGTAGTATCAGTGCGGTGGGCAAAGATAGAAGGAGGAAAAAAAAGCTCGGACCCGCTACGGGATCATAGAGATCAGTAAAACGCACCGTTTTCATACCAGCTTGGCGGTGAGCAACGTGAGTCCTTACTTTCAAGAGATATTAGTTTATATGGGCCAGCATAGCTGTTACGAACAAGGTAGTGAGCTAATAGAGAGACTGCTTCGGGTGCCGGTGAATGCTATGCAGATACAGCGCCTGACGGTTAGTTACGGGCGACAAGTAGCTGCTTTGCTGGAAACACCTACCCCGGCCCTTGCTATTGATGAGCAACAGGTGGTTTATGCCCAACTGGATGGTGGTATGCTGCTCACGCGCGAACAAGGCTGGCAAGAGGCTAAGTTAGGGCGGGTCTTCAGTAGTCAGGCCCACTATGCCTGTAGCCCGGCACGAGGGGCAATCCGATCTTCTGAATATGTGGCGCATCTGGGTAATCATCTGGACTTTGAAGAGAAGATGAGTGTAGTCACTGACAAGTACGAACCGCTACAAGAAAGACTGGTCTTTATCACCGATGGGGCCCCCTGGATAAGCAACTGGATTACGGCCAGCTATCCGCAAGCCAGTCAGATATTAGATTTTTATCACGCTAAAGAACATCTGGGCCAGTTTGCAGTGGCTTACTTTGGGCATAAACCATCCACCAGTGCATGGATAGAAGAAGTAGCCGAACAACTCTTGACACAAGGCTTGGCACCAGTCATGGATCGCCTCAGGGCATTGACAAGCAGCACGCAGAAAGTAGAAGAACAACGAAAAAGGTTGCTTAACTACTACACCACCAACGCTTATCGTATGAACTACCCAGCCTACTTAGCAAAAAGCTGGTGTATTGGCTCGGGGGCTATTGAAGCGGCCCACCGCAGTGTGACTCAGCAACGGCTCAAGCTTTCCGGGCAACGCTGGTCTGGCTACGGTGCTCAATGCGTACTCAACCTGCGCGTGCTACGAATGAGTAACCGATGGAATGAATTACAAAACCTTATCAAACATGCTGCCTAGCGACATTTTGTTATGCACCCCTTCGAAAAGGGCCTTTACAAGAGTTCATTATTCGAGTACGCAGTTTCGTTTGAGGCCTTTATTGAGGAGTATCTGCGCAAAAGCTTGACTTCAAAATATGACGAACCAGTGACACAATATCTACTAAAACGAAACCGAAGTGTAGAAGAACGTGTGAACGCCTTGCTGTCAGTAGCAACGGGGAAAAAGCTAAGTGAAAAATCTGATGTCTATCAAGCTTGGGATGAAAACGTTAGAAAAATTCGGAACAAAATTTTTCATGGAGATGAATTAGAAGTTACTAAGGACATGGCATTTAGAGCTCATTGTGCTGTTTATGATGCTATACGATTCATCCAAGAAGAGCATAGATACCCCTAAAACTGGTCGGAGGGTAGCGATAGCGTCCTCCGACCCCAAACAGCGGCTCACGTTCTGTATCAAATAGAGCGTCCGCTCGGTCTCCCCGCCAACCACGCATCCCCCCTACAACCCAAACAACCCCGGCAACCACAGACTAATCTCCGGCACGTAGGTAATTAGCAGCAGCGCCACGATCATGGCCAGGAAGAAGGGGATCAGCGGGCGCACCACCGACTGAATTTTCACCTCCGCCACGCTGCATCCGATGAACAGCACCGTGCCCACCGGCGGCGTACACAAGCCGACGCACAAATTAGCAATCAGGATGATGCCGAAGTGCACCGGGTCCACGCCCAACTGGCTGGTGACCACCGGCAGGAAGATGGGCGTAAAGATGAGCACCGCCGGGGTCATGTCCATAAACACCCCCACGAACAGTAGCACCAGGTTGATCAGCAGCAGGATGACAATCGGGTTGTCGGACAGAGACAACAGTCCGGCGCTCACGCTCTGGGGGATTTCCTGGTAGGCCATAATCCACGACAGGCCAATAGACGTCGCCACCAGCAGCAGCACGATGGCGGTGGTGAGCGAGGTCTTGATCATGATGCCGGGCAGGTCGCGCCACGAGATTTCGCCGTACAGAAAGGCCAGCACCAGGCAGTACAACACCGCCACGCCCGAGGCCTCGGTGGCCGTGAACACCCCGGCAATGATGCCGCCCAGCACGATCACCAGCAGCAGCAGACTGGGCAGCGCGTCCAGAAACTTGCGGAAGCCCTCGCCCAGCGTCACTTTGTCACCCAGCGGATAGTCGTGACGATAAGCGTAGGTTCCGGCCACCACAATCAGGGCCAGGCCCATCAGAATGCCCGGCAGGTAACCGGCCACGAACAGCGCGGCAATCGACACGCCCCCGCTGGCCAGCGAATACACGATCAGGATGTTACTGGGAGGAATCACCAAACCGGTGGTGGCCGACGAAATATTCACCGCCGCGCTGAAGTTCTCGTCGTAGCCTTCGGCCTTCATGCGGGGGTGCATGATGCTGCCGATGGCCGAAGCCGCCGCCCCCGCCGAACCCGAAATCGCTCCGAACAGCATGTTGGCCAGCACATTCACAATGGCCAAGCCGCCGGGCAGTCGCCCCACCAGCACCTTGGCAAACTCTACCAGCCGGGTGGCGATGCCGCCGTTGTTCATCAACTGCCCCGCCAGGATAAAGAGCGGAATGGCCAGCAGGGTAAAGCTGTCCAGGCTGGTAGCCATCCGCTGCGCGAAGGTCGCTACGGCGGGCAGGTAATCGATGGACAACAACATGGTGAGGATGCCCGCCAGCCCGATGCTGTAGGCGATGGGCACGCCTAGGGTCACTAGGGCCAAGAAGCTAACTACTAAAACGATGATTTCGAAAGACTCCATAGGTGAATTGAAGGACTGAAGGGGCGAATGATTGAATGAAACCGGGGGCTAGTCCATCCCGAGGGTCTCCGGAGGACTGTTGGGAGTGGTCTGATGGCGGCGGAAAGTATTGTCAAGGCTATAGTAGGCGATGAGCACACCCGCAATGGGGATGATCGCGTACACGTAGCCCAGCGACAATTGCAGCGAAGCGGATAACTGCCCGAACAGAAAGCCGGTGTACACCAGCCAGCTTCCGCCCACGATGAGCACCGCCAGGGCAAACACCACTACCAGCCCGGTAACGACCACCTCCAGCCGCCGCTGACTCGCCGGAGACACCCGCATGGCCAGCAGGTCGATGGCCAGGTGCTGCTTCTCACCGGTGGCGTAGGCCGCCCCGAGCAGCCCCAGCCAGATGAGCAGAAAGCTGGCCAGTTCGTCGGTGAAACTTAGGGGCGCGTTGAACAGGTAACGGCTAAACACCTGCAGCAGCACGTCGATCACAATGGCCGACATCAGCACGACGAGCAGAAAACGGACGGCGCGGTCGACCGCGTTGCGTAGGGCCATACTATTCGAGGGCTTGGATGCGCTGGATCAATTCGTTTAGGGCGGGTTGGGCGCGATAGGCGGCGTATATTCCTTGCACGTCGGCCGCGAAGGGGTCTTTCTCCGGGTAGTTGATCTGCACTCCGGCCGCCTTCAGGGCGCTCATGGCTTCTTCTTCCGATTCGCGCCACAGTTCGTGCTGCCGCACCACCGAGGCGTCGGCGGCTTCCTGCACCCAGGCGCGTTCCTGCTCGGTGAGACCGTCCCAGGCGGGCGTGCCAATCAGCAGCACGTCGGGCACCTGCGTATGTTCGTCGATAGAATAGTACTTGCACACTTCGTAGTGGCCCGACAGGTACAGACTGGGCGGGTTGTTCTCGGCAGCGTCCACCACGCCACTTTGCAGGGCGGTGTAGATTTCTCCGAAGGGAATAGGAGTAGGGGTGCCGCCCATGGCCTTCACCATGTTGATGGCGGTGTTGCTCTTCTGCACCCGAACCTTCATGCCAGTTAGGTCAGAGGGAACGCTGATGGGTTTTTCCTTGGCGTAGAAGCTGCGGGCGCCAGCGTCGTAGAAGCCCAAGCCCCGCAACCACACCCGTTCGCCCGACAACAGGATGTCGCGGCCCACCTCCCCGTCGAACACCCGGAAGGCGTGCGCCTTGTCGCGAAACAGGAAGGGCAGCCCCAGCACCTGGTATTCTTCGGCAAAACCTTCCATCACGGCGGCCGACACCTTGGTGATGGCCACACTGCCCAGTTGCAGTAGCTCCAGCACCTCGCGTTCGGCTCCGAGCTGGGCGCTGGGATAAATCTTCACGGTAAGCTGCCCGCCCGACTTTTCTTCCAGCACCTCGCCCAGGTACACCATCGCTTGGTGCACCGAATGGTCGGCCGACAGACCGTGGGCCAGCCGCAGCACCTTCTGCTCGTCGGTGGTGTGGCACGAGGTGAACGTGAGCGTAAGCAACAAAACGGCGGCTACGGATAACGTTAGGTTGTTCATCATAATCGCGCTAAGTAAATAAATATTCCGCAGAGTGTTCTTGCTACTCGCTTATTTAGCTTAAAGAATTTCGGTTTTCGTTCAATCAAGCATGATCTACGGATACCATTGCTTTGATTACTCGTGAGGCGGGGTCGAGCCAGTTATCAAACTGCTCAACCATGTTTCCGAGCGTACTGCGGTGGGTAATCCAGGCATTGGCATCAATGGTTCCCGCTTCCATCATGCGGATAATTTGCTGAAAATCGGCAGACAGCGCGTTGCGGCTGGCCATCAGCGTCAACTCCTTTTTGTGAAAGTACGGATCGTGGAAACTGAACTCACCCTGAAACAGGCCGATGAAGACGATGCGCCCGGCGGGAGCGGCGTATTCCAAGGCTTTACCCATCGAGTGCCGACTTCCTGTCGCATCCAGCACCACCGTGGGTAAGTCGCCGCCGAAGAGCGTCCGCAGTTGATCAACGGTATCGTCTTGGCCAGCAACCACCATACCGCTTGTCTTCATCAGCGCCGCCGCAAACGCCAGTCGGTCGGTGTTTACGTCCATCACCACCGTTTTGGCGCCAGTGGCCGTAGCAAACTGTAGCGCCGCCAAGCCGATGGGCCCCGCCCCGACCACCAGCACATAGTCGTCGGCGGTAATTTTCGCCCGGTTAACGGCGTGGCAGCCGATGCCCAGAGGTTCTACCAGGGCCAGTTGGTCGTAGCTCAGCGTCTCAGCGGTATGCAGGTACTGCGCAGGCAGCGTAAGGTACTCGCGCATGCCGCCATCCTGGTGCACGCCCACCACCGAGATGTTCTCGCCGCAGTTGGTGAATCCACGGCGCACGGCTTGGTCCTGCGTGGTGTTCAGATAGGGCTCTACCGAACATTTGTCGCCCGGCTTCACCTGCGTGACCTGCGAACCCACCGCCACGACCTCAACTCCCAGTTCGTGGCCGAGCACCCGCGGATAGGAAAAGAACGGCTGGTTGCCCCGGTAGGCGTGATAGTCGGTGCCGCAAATGCCGATGCGATGCACCCTGAGTAGCGCTTCGTGAGGCTGCAGATGCTCGTCTGGCTCCGTCTCCTCGTAAACAAACTGTCCGGGTTCTTTCAGGATAATGGCTTTCATGTTACGCGGTTTGAATGCAAATAAACGGGCGTCCGCCCCGCCAACGCGCCAGCGTCAGTGCACAATCTGCAAGAGACCGCGTAGCGGGGGCGGCCCTCTGCTTACCGGCTCATCGCGTAGCCCTGCATGGTGACGTAGTATTTGGTGAGCATGTTGCGCAGCTCCCAGTCGGGCAATTCACCGTCGACCAAGTACTGCAGGTAGCGCTCCGTTACCTGCGCGAAGTGCGCTTCGTGGCCCAGTTTAAACTTGTCAGGAATAACAACTTCCCAGCCACTAGACGCGGGGCGGGTAGCGAGTCCGGGATACTGTTCATTGAGCTGCTTCAGCGCCGCTTCCAGGGCAATTTCCAGTTCTTCGCGGGCGGTGCTGCCTGCCGGTTCCACGTAGAGCGTGGGCTGATAATTCTGTTCGGCGTCCTGTCGAATGACCAGGTTGGCCCGGGTACCCCGCATGATGGAATAATGAGTGTCGGCCGCGCCTTCGGGAGCTTGGAAGTTCCAGATGACCGAGGCCTTGCTGTGCACGCCGCGCACCGTGAAGTTGATCTCGCCGTTCGAGAACACGCTGAGCTTACCGTCCTGCACGTCTTTTTGCAGATAGTCCGGAAACTCGTTCAGGCCGGTCACTTGCTCAAACTGTTCCGGGCTTAGTTCGGTGGCCCAGCGGCGGGCGGCCACCACCTCCACCTCGGTGGTGTCAATGGCTTGGTCAGGAAATGTCTCCCACAGGATAAGGTCCACCAGGTGGGTCGACACGTCGACGATGCCTTCGCCCTGCTGGGCCACGTCGAAAAACCAGGCCGGGCGCACTAGCGGGTTGCCCGATACGTATTTGAAGAAGTGGTGCACGCTTTCTTTGGAGATGGCCGGTTCGTCAACCGTTCCCGGAACGAGTTCACCGAACACCGCGGGTTGCTGCGACAGCGCCCGCTGCAGGACGGTGGTGATCTCGTAGCGCTCGGTCATGATGTCGTACAGCAGCACATCGTTCTGCTGCGCCACGCGGAAAGCCTCTTCCAGCAACGGATATTCCGACGGCTCGATGACCATTGGTTTGTCGGCTAGCACGTTGAGTCCCGCCTCGAGCGAGGCGTGAATGTACTCGGTTTTTTTGGCGTTGTTGCCCGACAGCACCACCACGTTACCGGGCCGCTCGGTGATCATCTGGTCGAAGAAATTAGTGCTGGTGTGCACTTTTTCCGTCCAGTGGGTAGGGTTTTCGGCGCGGGTGTTGTACTGCTCGATGCGCTGCAGATGCTGTTGCAGATCGTCTCCGCTAGGAGCGTAGACGGGCACCACTGAATCGATCTGCGGGTACATGTTCTTCTGCACCAGGGCGGCGTGGAAGTGACCGGGATCGAGGGTGATGAGTTTCACCTCGCCGTCGGCCCCGGTAAAGGTGGTGGTAGACATAGGTTCGGTGGAGGTTTGGGAAGTATCGGGACTGCTACAGGCCACGGGCAGTAGGAGGGCCAGCAGCGATGCGCTTAAGTAGTGTTGCATAGGTTGGTAGCAGCAATATAGGAGAGTTTGAGCGCATAGAAAACCAGGGGGTGATTTTTTTGGCTACACCACTTCCGACAGCTCCAACCACCGATCCGTCTTCCGGTCCAGTTCGCTGATGACTTTTTCCAGCGAGGCGGCGGTTTCGGTCAACTCGGAGTGATCGGCTGAACCACTGACGGCTAACTCGTTCATCCGCTGTTCCAGTTGCTCTTTTTCCTTTTCCAGCTGAGCGATGTCCTTCTCCAACTGCTCATATTCTCTCTTTTCTTTGTACGACGCCTTGGAGGACGAGCCAGGAGTGGTCGGTGCCGCGGGCGCGGGTTTGGGCGTGGATAGCTTTTGCTTCGGGGCAGCAACGGCGGGCGCGCTGGAGCGGTAGTCGGTGTAGTTGCCGGGGAAATCGGTGATCTGCGGACTTTCCGCATCAAACACGAACAGATGCTCCACCAGCCGGTCCATGAAGTAGCGGTCGTGCGAAACAATCACTAAGCAACCGGCAAACTGCAACAGGAAGTCTTCCAGAATGTTGAGCGTGATCAGGTCCAGGTCGTTGGTGGGCTCATCCAGAATGAGGAAGTTGGGATTGCGAATAAGCACCTGCAATAGCTGCAAGCGGCGCTTCTCCCCGCCGCTCAGGTTTTTCACCCGGTGGTAGTGCATGTCGGGCGGAAACTGGAAGTGCTGCAGAAACTGCCCGGCCGAAATAAACTGTCCGGGAGCCATTTCCACCACCTCGGCGATCTCCTTTACCACGTCGATCACGCGTTGTTGGTCGTCGAAGGTGATCTCCTGCTGGGTGTAGTAGCCAAACACGGTGGTGGACCCGGCCTCGATCTGCCCCTGGTCGGGTTTTTTGCGGCCGGTGAGCATATCCACCAAGGTGGTCTTTCCCGAGCCGTTGGGGCCGATAACACCCACCCGGTCCTGCTTGCGAAAGGTATACGAAAAGTCGTCGATGACCATGCGTCCGTCGTAGGCCTTGGTAAGTCCTTCAATCTCCAGCACCTTTTTGCCCTGCCGCCGCCCCTGGATGCTTAGCTCCATGGTGGATTGACCGGTCGACTGCTGGGCTTTCTCGGCCAGCGAATCGAAGGCTTCCACGCGGTACTTGGCCTTGGTGCCCCGCGCCCGGGGTTGCCGCCGCATCCACTCCAGCTCCTTGCGAAACAGGTTCTGCGCTTTGCCGATCTCAGTTTGTTCCTGAGCAATTCGTTCGGTTTTCTTTTCCAGAAAGTAGGCGTAATTTCCGGCGTAGCGGTGGATCTGTCCACCCTCCAGCTCCAGGATTTCGTTGGTAACCCGCTCCAGAAAGTAGCGGTCGTGCGTCACCAGCAGCAGCGCCATGTTCTGCGCTGACAGATAATTCTCAATCCACTCGATAGTCGCCAGATCCAGGTGGTTGGTAGGCTCATCGAGCAGCAGCAGATCGGGCTTTTCGATCAGGGCCTTGGCCAGGGCCACCCGCTTGCGCTGTCCGCCCGACAACTGCGCGGTGGGCTGGTCCAAGTCGTAGATGCCCAGTTGCCCCAGAATCTGCTCGATCTGACTCTCGTAGTCCCAGGCGTTCTGGCTGTCGATCTGCCCGATCACGTCGGCCAGGCGGTCGGAGGTGGGGTCGTGGTTAAGCAGGTGACGGTAGTCTTGCAGCAGGGCCAGGGTGGGGTCGTCGCTGCGGTACACAAACGACTCAACCGTGTCGTGCTCCTCAAACAGCGGTTGCTGCTCGGCAAAGGCCACCCGCACCCCGCTGGTGATGGCCACCCGACCGCTGTCGGGTACCTCGCGCCCCCCGATGATTTTCATGAGGGTGGACTTGCCTGACCCGTTGATGCCTACTAGGGCAATCTTTTGTCCCTGCTCAATGCCGAACGAGATTTGATGAAATAAGTGGTTGTCTCGTCCTTCGGCGGTGAGGTAGCGTTTGGACAGCGATTCTACGGAGAGATACAGCATAGCGTACTAAAAATGAAAACTTACGAGCCAATAGACGCACGATTACCCTAAAAGCATCGTTAAGAACGAAGCCGCAAAGTACGTAAATCTGCCGGAGCGGTAACAAAAAAAAGTGAACCTAAGAGATTCACTTTTTTTACTACTAATACAACAACCTAAAACTACTCAATCAAATTTTTTGCAAAGAAGGAGGGATAGAATGAGGCCTCTCGTTTAACTTGCTTACGTTGACCGTACAAGTTTGTTCAACAAATTTAAGTAAAAATTAAACAGAATTCCAAAATTATCTGTAAAGGTTTGTCGGTCACGCATTTATGTATGTATATTTTTTTTGCGTCAAGGGCAACACCTTGTTGAGCGACTTCTTCTTTTAAGCCAGAAGAAATATTAGACGATCTTATGCTCCCTATTAGGAAATTTAATACGCTACTTTGTTGAGATGAAAAAACTATTTTATAAGCTGTTACTATTCACCGCAGTGGTGGCAATTGGTGGTTGCGCCACTCAAAAACCGGGGAGGATTCCCAAAAAAGGGCCCATTCCCTGCCCAACGAAAGATTGCTAGCCCATGCCCAACGACATCACAGTGGCCATCGATGGTTACTCCGGAGTAGGAAAGAGCTCTACGGCCAAGGCGGTAGCGCAGCAATTGGGCTACACCTACGTAGACTCGGGCGCAATGTACCGGGCAGTGACACTGCATTTCTTGCGAAACGGCGTGGAGCTAGATAACCCGGCGGCGGTGGCCCAAGCACTCGCTGATCTTCGGATTGGGTTTCAGCCGCATCCTCGGGGGATTGGGTACGAGACCTTGCTGAACGGTGAAAACGTGGAGCAGGAAATTCGCGGCATGCGGGTATCCGACCACGTGAGTCCGGTGAGCGCCCTGCCGGTGGTGCGTCGAGCCATGGTGGAGTTGCAACGGCAGCTTAGCGCGGAGCGGCGGGTGGTGATGGACGGCCGCGACATCGGCACCCACGTGTTTCCCCAGGCTGAACTAAAGGTGTTTATGACGGCCGACCCAACCATTCGGGCTCAGCGACGACAAGCCGAACTGCAGGAAAAGGGGCAAGCGGTGACGGTTTCGGACATTGAACGCAACCTTCTGCAGCGAGATGAGTTGGATTCGAGTAGGAAAGAGTCGCCCCTGGTGAAGGCCAGCGATGCGGTCACCCTGGATACCACGCACCTGACCTTCAACGAGCAAGTGCAGCAGGTGGTGGATTGGGCCCGCGCTATTATTCATCCAGCCAATTAGGACTACCCGATGAAAGTCACTATTGATAAAAATTCAGGCTACTGCTTCGGCGTTGAGTTTGCCATCCAAATGGCCGAAGACGAAATGCTCGACGGCAACAATCTGTACTGCTTAGGAGACATTGTGCACAACGATATGGAGGTGCAGCGCCTACACGCTAAGGGATTGCGCATTATCGACCGGGCTGATCTGACCGATTTGCGCGATTGCAAGGTGCTGATTCGCGCCCACGGCGAACCGCCCGAAACTTATCAGTTGGCATTGGCTAACAACATTGAATTGGTAGACGCCTCGTGTCCGGTGGTACTCAAACTACAGAACCGCGTCAAGAATGCTTTTGATCACGTAGAAGACATCGACGGACAAATTGTGATCTACGGCCAACCGGGGCACGCCGAGGTGATTGGGCTTACCGGACAAACCCGTGGCAAAGCGATCATCGTGATGCACGACGAAGACCTAAACAAAATTGACTTCACCCGGCCGGTTACTTTGTTCAGCCAAACCACCAAGAGCACCAAGGGCTTCTACCGTATCAAGGCGCTGATTGAGGAGCGGCTGGCGCAGGCCAACAGCGCGCTCAACACCGTAGAGTTTCAGGCCAACGACAGCATCTGTCGGCAGGTGTCGAACCGGGAGCCCCAGTTGCAACGCTTTGCCCAGGAGCAGGACGTGATCATCTTCGTGAGCAGCAAGAAAAGCTCGAACGGAAAAGCGTTGTATAGCGTGTGCCGGTCCGAAAACGAGCGCAGCCATTTCATTGCCAATGAAGACGAACTGCAAACCGAGTGGTTCGCCGGTGCCGAGCGTGTCGGCGTGTGCGGCGCCACCTCTACCCCCATGTGGCTGATGGAGCAGGTGGCGGCGGGCATTCGATCGCTAAGCGTGCCCGTGTAGGCTCAGTCGTGCCCTACGGGTCATCACCAAGGTTAATTTTATCCCCGTAATTTCCCCGCGTGCACTTTTAGGTTGTTAGGGTATTTTGATTACTTTTGCAGCGTTTTATAGCACTTATAACTCGCATTGATGCCTGAACACATCAAACTCAAGAAAGGCTTTACCATCAACCTAGCCGGCAAGCCCGTCCGGCAGCTCGCCGAATCTCCCCTTCCTGATACCTTTGCCATCAAACCCACCGACTTTCCGGGCTTAATCCGCCCCAAGGTAACGGTCAAGGAAGGAGACACCGTGAAGGCCGGTACTCCTATTTTGTTCGACAAGAAGATGAACTCGGTGATGTACTGCGCCCCGGTGAGCGGCGAAGTGGTAGAGATCAAGCGCGGCGAGCGTCGCAAACTGCTGGAGATCAAGATTCTGGCCGATAAAACTATTGAGCACGAGCAGTTTAAGGAGCATTCTATCTCGGAGATTCCCTCGCTGAAAAAAGAAGATGCCCTCGAGGCAATGCTTAAAAGCGGTGTGTGGCCGCAGATCATCCAACGGCCCTACGGCATCGTGGCCAATCCCGACGACACTCCCAAGTCCATCTTCATTTCCACTTTCGACACCAGTCCGCTGGCTCCCGACTACGATTTTCTGCTCAAGGGGCAGGGCAACTACTTCGAGGCGGGCATCGAGGTGCTCAAGAAACTCACCACCGGCAAGGTGCACCTCGGAGTGAACGCCAGCGCCGAGGTATCGTCAGTGGCGGGCACGGCCAAGGGCATCGAGTTGCACAAATTTTCCGGACCGCACCCGGCGGGCAACGTGGGCGTACACATCCACCACGTGGACCCCATCGGCAAGGGGCAGGTGGTGTGGACGGTCAATCCGTACGGAGTGGTGCAGATCGGACGGCTCTTCTTAGACGGCGTCTACGACGGCTCAAAAATCATTGCCCTCACCGGCTCGGAGGTGAAGGAGCCGCAGTACTACCGCACCTACCAGGGAGCGTGTATCGACAAGCTGGTGGACAATAAACTTAAGAGCGACCACGTGCGCTATATCTCGGGCAACGTGCTCACCGGCAACAAA
The DNA here is from genome assembly GCA_965217275.1 of Cyclobacteriaceae bacterium. Taxonomy (GTDB): domain Bacteria; phylum Bacteroidota; class Bacteroidia; order Cytophagales; family Cyclobacteriaceae; genus Tunicatimonas. The sequence continues at coordinate 466,531 of OZ244400.1, forward strand.
ATTACGGCCGACGGATACCTAGGTTTTTACGATAACCAGATCACCGTGATTCCCGAAGGAGATTATTACGAATTTCTGGGCTGGATGAAACCAACGATGAACAAGTTGAGTTTCCATAGAGCAATCGGGTTGCTTTCGTTTCTGAACCCCAAAAAGGAGTACGTGCTTGACTCTAACATGCGCGGAGAAGAACGGGCGTTCGTGCAAACCGGCATCTACGAACAGGTGTTGCCGATGGACATTCTGCCGGAGTACCTGATCAAGGCCATCATGGCCGAAGACTACGAAGACATGGAGGCGCTGGGGATTTACGAAGTGATCGAAGAAGACGTGGCCCTGTGCGAGTTCATCGACATCTCCAAGCATGACTTTCAGCACCTTATCCGCGAAGGAATTAACTTAATCCGAGAACCTTAGGTATGCAATTCTTAAGAAACATTTTAGACCAGCAGCGCCCCATGTTCGAGAAGGGCGGCAAGCTTGAGAAGTTCTACTACGCTTTTGAGGCGGGCGAAACATTTTTGTTCACTCCCCGCGAAACGTCACCGGCCAAGGGCACGCACATTCATGATGCCATTGACTTAAAACGTCTGATGATCACCGTGGTGATCGCTTTGGTGCCCGCCTTATTATTTGGTATTTACAATGTGGGGCATACTCACTTCTTGGCCGTGGGTGGGCTGGACACCGCCACCTGGATTGACAAAGTGCTCATTGGAGCGCAGGTGGTGCTGCCCATTGTGCTGGTGTCCTACGCCACCGGCGGACTGGTGGAAGTGATCTTCTCCGCCGTGCGCCGCCACCCGATCAACGAAGGTTTCCTGGTAACGGGTATGCTCATTCCGCTCATTATGCCGCCCACCATTCCGCTGTGGCAAGTGGCGCTGGCCACCATCTTTGCGGTGGTGATTGCCAAAGAGGTGTTTGGCGGCACGGGCATGAACGTGCTCAACGTGGCCATGACCGCTCGGGCGTTCTTGTACTTTGCCTATCCCAGCGACATGTCGGGCGACGTGTGGTACTACAAGGGCGGACAAGAATACGCCGACGGTTTTTCCGGAGCCACCCCGCTGGGCATTGCCGCCGAGACTGTGGCGGTGGAAGGGGCGCAGCCCGTGGTAGCGGCTTTTGATAGCTTTCAGAATGGACTTTATGAGTTCTGGAACCTGTTTATCGGCCTCATTCCCGGCTCCATTGGTTCCACTTCTTTGCTGATGGTTTTGATTGGTGCCCTTATTCTGATCGTGACCAAGGTAGCGAGCTGGAAGATTATTCTGAGCGGCTTCTTAGGGGTGTACATGATGGGCCTGATCTTTAATTTGGCCGGAGCCAACGAATACATGAATCTGCCTGCTTACTATCATTTCGCCATTGGCGGGGTGGCCTTCGGCATCGTGTTTATGGCCACCGACCCCGTGTCGGCCGCGCATACCGAGTGGGGCAAGTGGATTTACGGTTTTTTGATCGGAGCTATTACAGTAATTATTCGGGTGATGAACCCGGCCTACCCGGAAGGAATTATGCTGGCAGTACTGTTTATGAACGTATTTGCCCCGCTGATTGATTTTTATGTAGTTCAAGCTAACAAAAAAAGGAGGTTACAACGTGCGACAGTCTAATGCTTACGTAATTGGTTTTTCCGCCGTGCTCACCATCATTCTCGGCGGTTTGTTATCGTTCGCGGCCCTAGGACTCCGTCCTATCCAGCAAGAACAGGTAGCGCTCGACACCCAGAAGAAAATTCTGGGAGCGGTGATGCAACTCCAGCCCACCGACGACGTGCCGGGCATTTACCAGTCCCGCATCCAGTCGCTGGTGGTGAATGCCAAGGGTGAGGAAGTAAAAGAGATCGAGGGCCAGCCCGTGATCGCCGAGGCAGTAGACGTGGGACAACAGTTCAAACTGCCTCCTGAAGAGCGCTTGTATCCCGTTTATAAACTGCTGAGTGAGGACAATCCAGAGCAGATAGATGCTTACATTCTACCGGTGTATGGCAACGGCTTGTGGAACAACATCTGGGGTTACTTGGCCTTGGAAGAAGATCTGACCACGGTGCGCGGAGCCGTATTCGACCACGCCGGTGAAACTCCCGGGTTGGGAGCCCGCATCACCAGTGTGGAAGTGCAGGAGCGCTTTCGGGGCAAGAAAATTTATGATGATATGGGCTCTTTGGTCGGCATCAACATGGTGAAGGGCGAAACGGGCGAGCCCAGCATCTACGGCGATAACGAAGTAGATGGGTTGTCAGGAGCCACTATCACTGCAGTTGGGGTGAACAACATGCTGCGCAATTACCTTTCTTACTACGAACCGTATCTGGAAAAAGCCACCGGCAATGATTTAAAGAAGCCTGCTTCCCGACCCGCCAACAGCGACGTGTAATCAATTGATGTGACTATTGATCTTTTAAAAAATCTATCATTATGAGCGATACTGCAGAAGTTATTGACAAACCCAAAGTAGCCCCGAAAGAACCCTCAGAAGCGCTGCTCTCCAAACGACGTCGGCGGCTGCTTTCCGACCCGATGAGCGACGACAACCCGATCACTATCCAAGTGCTGGGCATCTGCTCGGCCCTGGCGGTCACCACCCAGTTGGCACCTACTTCAATCATGGCCATCTCGGTGGTCTTCGTGATCGTTTTCTCTAACCTAATCATCTCCCTGATGCGCAACCTGGTGCCCGGCCGGGTGCGGATTATCGTGCAACTGGCGGTGATCGCTACGCTGGTAACCCTGGTAGATCAAGTGCTGAAAGCCTACTTCTTTGACATTTGGAAGTCCCTCACTGTGTTTGTGGGTTTGATCATCACCAACTGCATTGTGATGGGACGTCTGGAAGCCTTCGCAATGGGCAACAAACCCTACGATTCTATTCTGGACGGTTTGGGCAGCGGCTTCGGCTACGCCTGGATTATTCTGGTGGTAGCCTTCTTCCGCGAACTGCTGGGTTCCGGTGCCCTGTTTGGCTTTAAGGTGTTTGAAGCGATTGGCATTGAGAACTTTCCGAACAACGGACTGATGGTGACCGCCGTCGGTGCCTTCGTTATTTTAGGATTATTGATCTGGGTTCAGCGTTCCGTCAGTGGACACGTAGAACGATAAATTAAAACTCCGTACGCATGGAAATTATCAATATCATCATCAAGGCGATCTTCATTGAGAACATGGTGCTAGCCTTCTTCTTGGGCATGTGCTCCTTTTTGGCCGTCTCTAAAAAAGTATCCACCGCCACCGGATTGGGCGCGGCGGTAATCTTTGTGCTCACCATCACGGTGCCTTTCAACTGGTTGTTGCAGGAGTACGTGCTTAAAGAGGGCGCGCTGGCCTGGGCCGGACAAGATTTTGCGGGCATCGACCTGAGCTTTCTGCGCTTCATTATGTTCATTGCCGTGATTGCCGCCATGGTGCAATTGGTGGAGATGGTGATCGAAAAAGTATCGCCCTCACTCTACGGAACGCTGGGTATCTTTCTTCCCCTGATTGCGGTGAACTGCGCTATCCTGGGTTCATCCCTGTTTATGGTGCAGCGCGACTACACCGTGGTGGAGGCCACTGCCTTTGGCTTCGGCTCGGGCACCGGTTTCTTCCTGGCCATCGTGGCCCTGGCCGCCATCCGCGAAAAGATGAAGTACTCTAACGTGCCCGACGGTCTGAAAGGACTCGGCATCACCATGCTGATCACCGGACTAATGGGAATCGCTTTCTTGTCGTTCGTGGGGATTTCTATTTAGCCGCTTAAGCGACTCGAACTAGCATCAAGGCTCGGCGGCAATGCTGAGCCTTTGCTGTTTGGGGGATTCTTCGTAGCTTTATCCAAACAACGGCGCCATGACCGAAACGGAAATGTTCAAGGAGCTTCGCGGCAAGCTGGGGGAAGAAACCTCGGAGAAGCTCATCAGCTTTATTCAGGATTCTCAACAGAGACGCTTTGAGGAACGGTGGGATCAATTGGTAACGAAGGATATTCTACAGCAGGAGCTACGCAGTTTCCAAACAGAAATCCACAAAGAGCTACGCGCCCAATTGCGATGGTTATTGCCACTACTTTTCGGCCAATTGGGCATTCTGCTAGCGCTACTGGTCAAAATCTTCACCGACGGATAGCCGTGCCCACGGCTTCTTCCGTAAGTTAGTCCGCCGATCGCAAGGCATTCCCAACAATAGCCTTATCTTCGCCCTCGGTGAAACCGACATGAACAAACTCATTACCTACTTCTTCCGCGGACTGCTCTTTGTGGTGCCGGTGGCCCTCACGGTCTACATTATCCTGCTCAGCATCCGCTGGCTGGATAATATCATCGACTTCAATGTGCCGGGCCTGGGCATGTTCACTATTCTGGCATCCATCACGCTGGTGGGCTATCTGGCTTCTACGTTACTTGCTGGACCCCTGTTCAATCTGCTAGAGGAGCTACTGCGCAAGCTGCCGTTCGTCAATATCATCTATTCGTCGCTCAAAGATCTGATCTCGGCCTTCGTGGGCGACAAGAAGAAGTTCGACCAGCCGGTATTGGTCACGCTCAATCCGGAGTTTGTTATTCAGAAGCCCGGCTTCATCACCAAAAGCGATTTGAGTCAGTTGGGGCTGGTGGATCAGGTGGCGGTGTATCTGCCTCACTCGTATAATTTCTCTGGCAACCTGTACATTGTGCCCACGCGGTACGTGACTCCGCTCAGCGCGTCTAGCACCGACATCATGAAGTTTATCGTGTCGGGTGGGGTATCGGGCCTGGAAGACAAAGAACTGCCGTAGGCGGCAGATCATTCTACTTACCCAACCTACTGAACATGAAACGATATGACGTAGTGGTGATTGGTTCCGGTCCCAACGGATTCGCGGCGGGCATTCTAGCGCAGCGCGCGGGCTTGTCCACACTAATCCTTGAGGCCGAAGCCAAGGTGGGAGGAGGAGCCCGCTCCGAAGAACTCACCCTGCCGGGCTTCGTGCACGACATCGGCTCGGCCATTCACCCCATGGCGGTGGCTTCGCCCTACTTTCGCACCTTACCCCTGCATGAGTTCGGGTTGGAGTGGGTGCACCCCGACGCCCCCTTGGCGCATCCGCTCGACGGGGGGCGGGCCGTCACGCTCGAGCAGTCGGTGGCCGACACTGCGGCCCAACTGGGCGATGACCTGGAAGCCTACGTGCGCCTGATGCAGCCGGTGGTGCACCAGTGGGACCGCATTGCCCCGGCCTTTCTGGGGCCGTTGCGCTGGCCCGACGATCCGCTGGCACTCGCTGAATTTGGCCTCCGGGCAGTACAGTCAGCCACGGGTTTGGCTCAACGCACCTTCCGGGAAGCGCCCGCCCAGGCCTTGTTCGCCGGACTGGCCGCCCACTCCATGCTGCCGCTCGAGAACATCGTTTCGGCGGCCGTGGGGATGGTGCTGGGGGCCCTGGGGCACGTGGTCGGATGGCCCTTTCCGAAGGGTGGGGCCCAGCAGATCACGAACGCCCTACAGCGGTATTTTGTGTCGATGGGCGGCGAGGTGGTGACCGAACACCGGGTGACGGCCCTTACTGACATTCCGCCCTGCCGGGCCATGCTGTTCGATATCACCCCCCGGCAGTTGCTGGATATTGAGGGTCTGGAGTTCGCCCGCTACTACCAACGACAACTGGAACGCTACCAGCACAACCAGGGCATTTTCAAGGTAGACTGGGCCCTGAGCGACCCTATTCCCTTTGCCAATCCCGCCTGCGGCCGTGCGGCTACGGCCCACTTGGGCGGCACCATGGAAGAGATTGCCGCCTCGGAGCACGCCCTGTGGAACCAGGAGCATTCCGACAACCCCTACGTGCTGCTGGTGCAACAAACTCCCTTCGACCCCAGCCGCGCTCCGGAAGGGAAGCACACCGCCTGGGCCTACTGCCACGTGCCCCGCTACTCGACGGTAGACATGACCGAGGTAATCGAGCGGCAGGTAGAGCGCTTCGCTCCCGGTTTTCGCGACACCATCCTAGCAAAGCACACCATGAACACCCACCAGGTGCAGCAGTACAACGCCAACTACATCGGGGGCGACATTAACGGGGGCGCGCAAACCCCCAACCAACAGTTCACCCGCCCCACCCTGAGCCTGACCCCCTACCGCACCCCGCTGGAAGGGGTGTACCTGTGTTCGGCTTCTACCCCGCCGGGCGGGGCGGTGCACGGTATGTGCGGCTACCACGCGGCGCGGGTGGCCCTCAAGGATGTGTTCGATATTGAGGTAGACGCTGTTTCTTAGCCAGGAAGGAAACCGCAGCACTTAGGTGCTTTTCCTCCGCCTTGCTACCCCCAACGTCCAAGATTTGGAAGCGCTAATGTGAAGCTATTGCTCAAGCACCGGAAGGGCTTGCTTGAGTGGCTGCGGATGCCTGCTGACGATCACTTTGACACGCTCCGCCTCCGCCTGATTCTCTAGATTGAAGATCGGGGGGCGTCCCCCACCCGGCTTCAGAGAGGCTTATTTCGGGGGCCTCTTTTTTACTCATGCGACAAAGATAGTTCAGTGTTCAATGTCATTGAATATCGAACACTGATCCCGCTGCGTCCACCGTGGACGGGAAACCGCAAGAAATTGCTATAGATGAAGTGCTATTTGCCGTTACAACCACCACGACTGGCCGAATCTTACATCTTATCGAGCACTTCCATCACCTCGCGCACGTGGCCTTCCGAGGTTTTGAGCAGCTCCATTTCCTCATCGTTGAGTTGTAGCTCGATGACCTTCTCAATGCCGTTTTTGCCCAGAATCACCGGTGCTCCAAGGTAGCAATTGTCGATGCCGTACTCTCCTTCGAGCTTCACGCATACCGGAAACACGCGTCGCTGGTCGCGCACGATGGCTTCTACCATTTGCGCCGCCGCCGAACCGGGAGCATACCAGGCCGAGGTGCCCATGAGTTTCACCAGTTCGCCGCCCCCCTTCTTGGTGCGCTCCACAATGGCATCGAGCTGCTCGCTGTCAATAAGTTCGGTCACCGGAATGCCGCCCACGGTGGTGTAGCGGGGCAGGGGCACCATGGTGTCGCCGTGACCACCCATGAGCACTGCCTGAATATCTTTCGGAGACACGTTAAGCGCTTCGGCCAGAAAGGCCCGGTAGCGCGCCGTATCCAGGATACCGGCCATGCCCATCACCTGGTTGCGCGACTTCTTCGAAGTGAGGTGCGCCTGATAGGTCATCACGTCCAGTGGGTTAGACACCACGATGAGAATGGCGTCGGGCGAGTGCTGCACCACGTTCTCAGTCACGGTTTTCACGATGCCCGAGTTGGTGCCAATCAGGTCGTCGCGGCTCATGCCGGGCTTGCGGGGAAGTCCGGAGGTGATCACCACCACGTCGGACCCCGCCGTTCGGCTATAGTCGTTGGTGGAGCCCACCGTGCGGGTATCATAAAGATTGATGGGGGCTTTCTCCCAGATATCCAGCGCCTTTCCTTCGGCTAGTCCTTCTTTGATATCGACCAGCACTACTTCGTTGGCTACTTCTCGGTACGCCAGCACGTCGGCACAAGTGGCTCCTACGTTACCGGCTCCTACGACGGTTACTTTCATCATTGTTGATAGGTTTAGGGTGAAACATACAGGCGGGTAAGGTACTAAGAAATTTGACCAGTTCCAGGGTTAGAAGGTTCTTGGTTGAGAGGTTCTGGGTTCTGGGTTCTGGGTTCTGGGTTCTGGGTTCTGGGTTCTAGGTTCTGGGTTGAGAGGTTTGGGGGCTAGGTCATGCGGTCCATGTGATCCAGACTGAAGAATCCTTTCGATGAGCGGTATGATTCGTAAAGGTCGCATACGTGCTCTTCGTACATCTTAGCGAGCGCCCCGAACATTTTGGCCTGCACCTTGCGCTTATCCTGAAAAATGTCATTGATATTCACGTGGGGGATCACGTAGAGTTCGGCCTTGTCCGACTGCACCACCGCGCTGTATAAGCGCTTGGTTCCTTCGATGAGCGCATTGTTTCCGAAGGTTTGCTTATTGCCGAGCACCGCTAGTTTCTCAAAAACCTGGTCCACGTCCAGTACCAACTCGACCGTCCCTTCTTTAATTACGTAGAGGGCGTGCGCCGGATCGCCCCGGAAGAAAACCACCTCGTCTTGCTTGTACTGGCGCAGGTACAGATACGGCAGAAAGAGCGACTTTTGCTCGTTGGTCAATCCATGAAACAAGCGCACTTCGGCCAGGAAATTAAAGATGCCCAGTTCGGCGGGAGAGTACGATCGTTGAAAGGGATTCCTCATAAACGGGAAGCTGGGATGGGGCGGATTAGTCGCAATTATACGAGCTTCTAAGCATTATTGAGTCGCCGTGCTGGAAATTTCATAAACTTTCTGCGTCTGCTCGGTCACTCGAAACCGGTGATCGATGCGCCAACCCACCACCCAAACGATGTTCTCTTCCGACGTGAGCACGTAGACCGAGGCTTTGCGGTGGCGGGGCACCTTTTGATCGATCAGAAAATCGCTCAGTTTCTTGCGGTGCTCCATTCCCAGCGGATAAAACCAGTCGCCCGCTTGCCAGGGGCGCAATTGCAGGGGAAACCGGAGGCGGTCAGCATCCAGGGCGGCAACCTCGCGCTGTCGAGGAATCGGGTAGTTATGGGCCGACCGTGTGGTGAGAACCAGGGTAAACAGCGGCAGCTCAACCCGCGCATCCGTCGCCTGGATAGCCTTCGTGATCCACTCCTTTTGGCTTTTCTTCACAACAATAAGGTGCTGTCGCTCCACATGAAGGACATAACCTTCTGACCGAAATTGCTGCCCTACGACCACGTCGGGCGATAAACACACTACCACGTCGCGGGCTTGCGGGTACGAAAACCCGAAGGGACGGATCATCTCGGCCAGAATAAGGATAGTCTGCGGGTGCTGGCGAAGCACGGCTTTGTCTAACCAAACCTCGCCCTTAACCTCTCTGTAAGCATCTTTTCTAACGCGCTCCACCTCGGCCAGCAGCACCTGCTCGGTGGCGTGCAATCGCTCGCGGGTGCGTTCGTAGGTGTCGAGCAAGTTGGGATTTAGTTGCTTCAACTGCGGCACTACATGGTGGCGCAACCGGTTGCGGCGGTAGGCATCCGAAGCGTTTGACCGGTCTTCTCGCCACTCCAGTTGGTGCTGCTGCGCGTAGGCTTCCAAGGCTTGGCGAGGGGCAAACAACAGCGGACGCACCAGCGCCCCCCGCCGGGCCAGCGTGCCGCGCAGTCCGGCCACGCCGGTGCCGCGCACCAGGTTGAGCAGCGTAGTTTCCAACTGATCGTCTTGGTGGTGGGCGGTGGCAATGCGGGCGTAGTTGTGTTCGGACCGGGCTGCTTCCAGCCACGCGTAGCGCAGTTGCCGGGCGGCGATCTGGGTGGACAAGCCGTGCTCGTGCGCGTGTTCTTTGGTCGCGAAGCGATGGGTATGAAACGGCACTTGGCAATGCTCAGCCAGGGCGGCCACCCAACGTTCGTCTTCGTCGGATTCGGCCCCGCGCAGCCCAAAGTTGGCGTGGGCAATGGCAAAAGGGTAGTCGCTTTGGGCAAACAGATGCGCCAGTACCGTAGAATCCAGCCCGCCACTCACGGCCAACAGCACGACGTCGTCTGGGCCGAACAAGGCTTGGTCATTGATGAACGCCTTGAATCTAGTGTCTAACAAGAAAGTTAATCATTATGCCGTGGTGCGCTGCAGTACGCGAGAAGTATTCGATAATGTGTTGCGGATACCACGCGGGTTTAATTGTTCTAGCGTGAGCATATGGTCAGTTTTGAAATTAAGAAGACCATCGCGCGGTGGCTCACTGTACTAGTTTCACGATAGCGAAGACAATACCTGAGATCAAACCTACCGCCGTCAGGGCCGTAGCCACCATCCACTTAATCAGACTCACTTTAGCATCGCTGATGGTAGTTGACAGATCTGCTTTGGTATCAGCTAAGTCCACTTTAGTGACTAAGTCCTTGTTGGCTTCTTTCTGTAAGCCTTTAACAGCATTCACAGCCTGAGTGGCTGATTCGTCGCTCCAGTTGTCCTCCTTGAGCAACTGGTAAAGTTTAATTTCTAATTCGTCTACCTGGGTCATCGTCTTAACTTGCGTACTTGATATATTTGTCAGTATGTTTTCGGATGTAAACGTAGACCGCTACTCATGCTCCTACGATCACTAAAGTAGCAAACATCCCTAATATTAGCAACGATCCCCAGTTGGTTTGGGTTTGCCAATTCAGGGCCGTAGATTTGCCGATCATACTAGATAATAGACGAGGTAAGAGATAGATTTAACGAGTTGATATGAAATCTCTCTTTACAATTCAATCAAGAAAAAGTATAACGCTACACGTATGTCTCTTTCTACTACTCTATACTTTTTCTGATTCTCAAGGTCAACCGAGCCAAAGCAAGCAAATTGAGGAAGCCACGTTTGTTATTACTCCGGCAATCGGTTTGAGCTGGCGCAGTACCGCTATCGGCTTGTCCGGACATAGAGGAATGATACGTGGTTTTCAAATACCGTATAACTACGAGAAGAACATTCAAGGGGCAAGCCTGAACCCTAGTATCAACATCTACCTAAGGCCTGCCCGATTAGCCATAGAATATGCTCCGAACCTTCGCTACGATCACCTCTACAACGTATGGAGTGATTCCTGTCATTGGATGCAGTTGGACGTTAATCCGAGACCTATGTGTCATTATCCCTTGCTAGATGAGGTAAAGGGTTTTATCATAGATCATAACTTCAATTTCTTCATCCGGCTAGGTGAGAGTAAGGACAAAAGAAAAACAAGAGTAGGCTTCGGATTATCCTTGGTAAACTCAGGAGAGGATTTCACGAGTCAGAATGGTTATGGCCAAGTCTACTGGAACCTTGCATTCACTACTTACAACCTGGCTCTTCAAATTCCCATAAAGAAGCACTTCACCGTGGAACCTAAGGTATTGTACATACCTCAGGATTTCCCGGACAATCCCGCCCAACGGTATCTCTCCTTCTCGCTAAGAACCTTTTATAGTTTTGGCTCATTTTATCTGTAGCCTGAAGCAAGCTTTTTATTTTATCGATCATACAGCACCGAACCAATGATACACTCGTTAAGGTACTAAAATTGCTCATGGATGCTACCCCCGCGCGGGTTATGATATCAGATACTATGCCCCTTTACTTTCGTTGGATACCCTGTGCCGGATTACTCCTATTGTTACTGGTTGGGAAGTCAGCCTACGCCCAGGAGAAAATCAGGATCGACCGGGCCGACGCCCTGGTAGGAGGCAAAGATGAGCAAGGCACTGCCTACCAAAAGCTGATTGGCGACGTGAAACTGGTGCAGGAAGACACTCGTATCTACGGCGACTCGGTCATCTTGTACCGCGACCGCAACGTCACTGAGGTGTTTGGCAAGATCGTGCGCATCGAGAAGGGCGACTCCATCACCATCACCGGGGGGCGCTTGCTCTACGATGGCGACCAGAAACTGGCCGAGATGCGCCGCAACGTGGTGTACCGCGACCCCAGCATGACGCTCTACACCGACTACCTCGACTTCGACATGCAGCGCAACCTAGCCTACTACTACGAGGGCGGCCGGTTGGTCGACACGGCCAACGTGCTTACCAGCCGACGCGGATCATACCACACCGTTACCCACCTGGCGGCCTTCAAGGACAGTGTGCTGCTCGACAATCCCGACTACGATCTGCGGTCCGACACGCTGGAGTACAACACGCAAACCCAAATCGCCTACACCCGGGGGCCCACGGTGATTGTCTCGAACGAAGGGGACGTTGCCAACGCCGAAGCGGGCACCGAGTTCAAGACCACCGAGAAACAGACGGTCTTCAACCTGGGCACCATTGAGACGGAAGACTACATCATTCGGGCGGACTATTTGTTTTTAGACGACATCCAAAAGCAGTACGTGGCCCGGCAAAACGTGGAGATGGTGGCTAAGGACAACGACGTGATCATCACCGGCGACACGGCGATCTACCAGCGCGAACTGGGGCGCGCCACCGTCTACGGGCACGCCCTGATGAAACGGGTGATGGAGCTGGACACGCTGTTTATGACCGCCGACACGCTGGTGAGCGTCGAGGATTCTATTCCGGCCAACGAGCGCATCCTGGCCTATCAACGGGTGAAGATCTTTCGGGAAGACTTGCAGGGCGTGGCCGATTCGCTGGCCTACCACATCACCGACTCTACGCTGTACTTCTACCAGGACCCGGTTCTGTGGTCGCAGGAGAATCAGATCAACGCCGACTCTATTCGCATTGAAATTCGGGGGGGAAAGATAGACGCGCTGTATACGGTGGACAACTCATTTGTGGCGTCGCAAGACACGCTAAAGAACTACAACCAGATTAAGGGGCGCGACATGAAAGCCTCGTTTCGAGACGGAGCTATCTCTCGGGTCGACGTGTACGGCAACGGGGAAAGCATTTACTACATCCTGGAAGAAGACTCTTTGATGGTGGGCATGAACCGTATTTTGTCGAGCGACATTCGCATCGACTTTGTCAACAACGAGTTAGACATGATTCGTACGCGCCCCAAGACTGAGGGTTCGCTGATTCCGCCCCACGAGATCGAGGCGGAGAACGAACGCCTGAACGGCTTCGAGTGGCGGGCCGACCGTCGCCCCACCAAAAGCGAGGTGGTGGGGGCCGAATCGGAGCCGCGCGATGAGCCGCTGGGAGGAGAGATTACCCTGCCGCCCGTCAGAAAGCCCCCTACCCTGCCGAGTAGCCGGTGAATAGCGATTCGCCTCGGTTAGCGCTACTTAAACAACCCGCCGAGTCCGCCCAGGTTCTTGAGCACTCCGCCCAGGCCGCTATCGCCGCCCATGCCCAGTTTCTCCACTAGGTCTTGCTCATTGCTGGCTTTGCCGGTTTTGTCGGAGCTCAGCATATTCATCACGAAGGGGATGGCAATGGCCGCCACCTGCTGCGCCACTGATTCGGAGATGCCGACCTTAGCGGCTAGGTTGCGCACCAGGTTGTTGCTAATGCCACCAACGATGGGATTCGAGGTGGTAGTGGGAGCATTGCCGTTGAACAGCTCCATCACCCCACTGAAATTGCCTTTCATCAGTTCATCCTTCAAGCCGTTACCTACAGTGTCTTTGGTAACTTCCACCGCTTGGTCGGTTTGGTTGCCTTGCAGGCCGGTTTGCTCACCAAGCATTTTTTCCAATTGACCTTTGCCCATTGATAAAATTGAATCTAGCATGTGTTCTTGGTTAGGTTTAGTCGTAATTAGGGACTAAACTATTTACGCCCAGAATAGTTCTTGCATAAACCAAAACTAAACCACCATCACTATGGGACTTATTGATTTCATGAAGAACGCCGGTTCAAAACTCTTCGGCGGCAACGACAATAAAGAAGTAAAGAAGGAAAACTTAATCAAGCACGTTCGCTCGCTGGGTTTGCCGGTCGACAAGCTCAACATCAGCGTCGATGACGACGTGGTGCGGGTGAGTGGCAAGGTAGACAGTGTGGCGCACGCTGAAAAGATAGCGCTGGCCCTGGGTAATGTGGAAGGGGTGAGCAAGGTCGACAACAACCTGGAGGTGGAGCAAAAAGAGGCGGCTACTCCTAAACCGGCGGCACCCAAAGCCCGCTTCTACCAGGTGGAAAGTGGCGACAGCCTGTCGAAGATTGCCAAGCAGTACTACGGTGACCCGATGAAGTATAACCAGATTTTTGAGGCCAATAAGCCCATGCTTAGCGATCCGGACAAAATCTATCCGGGGCAGATGCTGCGCATTCCGCACGAATAGCCAGGCGGCAACAGCGCAATAAACGTTACGGAGTTCGTCTACATGCCCTACGTAAATATCAAGATCACCGACGACGGCGTTTCGGCCGAGCAGAAAGCAGAACTAGTCCGCGACATAACCGACTCGCTGGTACGGGTGTTGGGAAAGAAGCCGGAGCACATCCACGTCGTACTTGATCTGGTAGACCCTGAAAACTGGGGATATGCCGGTGTGCTAACGACTGAATACCGGAAATGAAAGAACTTGACTGGAAGCTGTTTCGGAAGCAAGTGCCCGCGTGGCGCGAGCGTTACTTGGAAGAAAAGAACGCCGCACTACGCCGCTTGCTTGATCGGCCGAACCAGACCCCCACCACGATTTTCTGGCAGATGAAAGACTTCGCCGATGAGCAGGCGCGGGTGCTGGTCAACTGCTTCGACGGTCATTCGCGCACCAAGATGGATGACTTCCTGGTGCTAATGATCCGGCACAAGGTGGTCAGGCGCACCGATCTGGACGAGTTCAGTGAGGAATTGCAAGCAAGACTAGGTTGGCTGTTCGAAGAAAGCTGAGGGGGCCACGCAGTTGATTTCTTCTCGCAGGAAGCGTATCTTAGCAAAGGAGCATTAGCTCATTCAGTAAGAGAAAAATTATGGTTCAGATGACGATGGACGTTTCAGAAGAGTTAGCCAAGTGGAAGAGCAACGCGAGCTAGAAGAACTACAGAAAATTGAACACATCCTGATTATGCTGAAAGCGCAGGTTGGGGAGCTACCGAATAGTTAATATTGTCAGAAGCAAGTCATTGACCTCTTTGGATTTTGTCGTACTTTTAATATCCTACTATTCCATACCTTGCTAAGGTTATTTATCAGCAAAGAAAACGAAGATGACCCACCTCCTTAAAGAAGCGTTCACGAAGGCTTCACTGCTTTCTGAACAGGAACAAGATAACTTTGCCACCCGTATGCTCGCCGAGTTAGCAGCAGAAGAGCGGTGGTCTGATGCTTTCAAAAACTCTCAGGACACGCTGGCTCAATTTGGAAGAGAAGCCCTGGCGAAGCACCGAAACGGAAAGACCCGACGATTGAAAGCTGATCGGCAGTGACTTCGTATACCGAAGATAGCTTCTGGAAGGCGTATCACCGCCTCGACGAGCAGACTCAGAAGAGAGCACGGCAGGCCTACCAGTGCTTCGAAAAGGACCCTTATCACCCAAGCTTATACTTCAAGAAAGTTCATGCTACCGAACCTATTTATTCGGCTCGCGTAAATCGGGATTGCCGTGCCCTAGGAATTCGTGAGAGAGAGGATATCGTCTGGTTTTGGATTGGCTGGCACGATGATTATGAACGTCTAATCAAGTGATAGCGCACCAAACCATTGGCCCCTCCGGGTTTTTGTCGTACTTTTGTAGAACAACTATAATGAGCAATGGAAATAACAACCCTAAAGGAGCATATTGCCGATCTATTAACTACCGTAGAAGACGAACGCTTCTTGAAAAGCATTTCTGCTATGTTGCAAACTTACTTATCAAGTTCAGCGCTAAGTGTTGAAGAAAGAGCTGCGATTGACGAGGGAATAAAAGATGTAGAAGCCGGTCGTGTGGTAGGTCACCAGCAGGTAAGACTAAACACGCAGAGCCGCTATCCCCACCTACAGCCCAGTGTATGGAAGTAGTTTGGACGCAAAAAGCTGAGCAAGACTATTACCGGCAGATTGACTATTTATTAGAGCATTGGAATGAGTCTACTGCTGAAATCTTTATTGATCAAGTCTTTGAGACGATAGAACGAATTGTAGCTCATCCTCAACTTTATGCTCTTACGGACTATCCACAGGTGAGGAAGGCTGTGTTGAACAAGCATATCAGTTTGTATTACCGTTTAGGAGACGACAAAGTTATTTTGTTGCGCTTTTGGCCGAACCGTAGGGATCCACAGGACTTATTTGTATAAGCAGCTACAACCCATTATGCCTACCACCAAAGACGAAACCCTGCCCCAACGCATTCACTTTATCGCCATTGGGGGGGCGGTAATGCACGACCTGGCCCTCCATCTCGCCCAAAAGGGCACACAGGTAACCGGCTCCGACGATGAGATTTACGACCCCGCCCGCTCGGCCCTGGCCGCGCAGGGGTTGCTGCCCGACCAAGTGGGCTGGTACCCCGAAAAGGTCACCGCCGAGCTCGACGCCATCATCCTGGGCATGCACGCCCGGCCCGACAACCCCGAACTGGCCCGCGCCCAGGAACTGGGCCTTACCATCTACTCCTATCCCGACTTCATCTACGAAAATAGCCGCCACAAGCAGCGGGTAGTCATTGCCGGGAGTCACGGCAAAACCACCATCACCTCTATGGTGCTGCACGTGCTCAGCCACCTGAACCGCGAGTTCGACTACGTGATCGGGGCCCAGGTGGCGGCGCTCGACGGACGCGTTCGGCTGTCCGACGCCCCGGTGATCGTCATTGAGGGCGATGAGTACCTGTCCTCGCCCATCGACCGCACTCCTAAGATTCTGAAGTACCACCACCACGTCGGGCTGATCAGCGGCATCGCCTGGGACCACTACAACGTGTTTCCGACCATGGAAAACTACGTGGAGCAGTTCGAACGCTTCGCCGACAACACTCCCAAGGGCGGCAACCTGATCTACTGCGAAGAAGACGACCTGGCCGATATGATCGGTCGCAAAGAACGCCCCGACGTGAACGCCATTGAGTACCGGGCCCACCCCTACGAAGTGCACCACGGCACCACCTACCTGCTCACCGACCAGGGCAAGCTGGCCATTCCGCTGCTGGGCCGCCACAACATGCAAAACCTGAGCGGGGCTTGGTGCATTTGCCAGCGCCTGGGAGTGACGCCCGAGCAGTTCTACGCCGCCATCCCCTCGTTCACCGGGGCCAGCCGCCGCCTGGAGTTGGTTGCTAAGAATGATAGCACCGCGGTGTACAAAGACTTTGCGCACGCGCCCTCCAAGTTGCAGGCCACCACCCAGGCGGTAAAGAGTCAGTTTCCGAACCGCGAACTGGTCGCCTGCGTGGAGTTGCACACCTTCAGCAGCCTAAACCAAGAGTTTATTCACCAGTACCAGGGAGCGCTTAAGGCCGCCGATATCGGAGTGGTCTACCACAATCCGGAGGTATCGCGGCATAAGAAACTCGAACCGCTCACCGATGCCCTGATCAAAGAAGCCTTCGACCAGGATGACCTTAAAATATTTACCAATCATCAGGACTTGGAAGCCTTTCTGCAAAGCATCGCTTGGAAGAACAAGAACCTGCTCATGATGAGCTCCGGCACCTTCGGTGGCATCGACCTCAACGCCCTCGGACAAACCGCTATCGCAAATGAATGATTGAGTGATAGAATGTGATACATTCGCTAACTACTGCATTCAGTCCTTCACTCATTCAATCCCTCACCCATTCTTTCATGATCCGCCTCAACCTTAAAAATCCTCTGGCCTTCTTCGACCTGGAAACCACGGGCGTCAACGTTACCCAAGATCGTATTATCGAGTATTCGGTGATCAAGACCATGCCCGACGGGCAGGTGCACCAACTCACCCAGCGCGTGAACCCCGAGCGGCCCATCCCCACCGACTCGAGCCTCATCCACGGCATTTACGACGAGGACGTGAAGGATGCTCCTCCCTTCAAAGAAGTGGCCCGCGAACTGCTCCGCTTTCTGGAGGGCTGCGACCTGGCCGGGTACAACATCATTCGCTTCGACGTGCCGGTGCTGGTGGAGTCATTCGCCCGCGAAGGCATCGAGTTTGACATCAGCCACCGCAAGCTGGTGGACGCCCAGAAGATCTTCCATCTGATGGAGAAGCGCACCCTGGCGGCGGCCTACGAGTTCTACTGTGACAAAACACTGGAGGGAGCCCACGGCGCCCAGGCCGACACCCAAGCCTCGCTGGAGGTGCTGCAAGCGCAGGTGGACCGCTACCTGAACCAGAAGGTGATCGACGTGCAGGGCAACGAATTGGGCACCATCCGCGACGACGTGGCGGCGCTGCACAAGGTATCGGTGGCCAACATGGTGGATTTAGCCGGACGCATGAGCTTCAACGACGACGGAGTGGAGGTGTTCAACTTCGGCAAGCACAAGAACAAACCGGTGTCGGAAGTGCTGGAAAAGGAACCCAACTTCTACGACTGGATGATGAAGGGCGATTTTCCACAGGATACCAAGCGAAAGCTGACCGAAATACGACTGCGATCCATGCGGGCGAAAATGTGATAACAAAAGCAGGGTTTGCGTGGTCTTACTGATGTATATCAGCAAGTTGCAAAAACACACCAGAGCACCTAATTTACAACCACACTACCAACCACACCATGGGCAAAACCATTATCGTCTCGAACCGGCTTCCGGTAAAAATTCAGCGCAACGAGCAAGACGAACTAGAGTACCACACCAGCGCGGGGGGGCTCGCTACCGGACTGGGCTCCATTTATAAAGAAGGCGACAACCTGTGGATTGGGTGGCCTGGCTTGGTGAGCGACGATGCCGAAGAGCGCGCCGAGATTACCCAGGCCATTGCCGAAGAAAGCATGTATCCGGTGTTTCTGACGAAGGAAGACATTCGCGACTTCTACGAAGGCTTCAGCAACGAAACCCTGTGGCCTAACTTTCACTACTTCATTCAGTATGCCATCTACGAGCCCCACCTATGGGAGGCATATAAGCGCGTGAACCGCAAGTTTGTGGAGGTGATCAAAGAGAAAGCCAACCCCGACGACACGCTGTGGATTCACGACTACCAGTTGATGCTCGTGCCCGGCATGCTGCGCGAAGAATATCCCGAAGTGAGCGTAGGGTTCTTCTTGCACATCCCCTTTCCCTCGTACGAAATCTTCCGGCTTATCCCCTGGCGACGCGAGTTGCTCAACGGCATCCTGGGCTCCGACCTGATCGGCTTCCATACCTACGACGACATGCGCCACTTTCTGAGTTCGGTGAGCCGCATTGTGGGGGTGAGCAACTCCCAGGGACGGGTGGTGGTGGACAACCGCACCGTGATGGTAGATTCGTTTCCGATGGGCATCGACTACGCCAAGTACGCCGAGGCCGCCGCTTCGCCCGAGGCCCTGGAGAAGGAAGTGCACTACCGCATCTCACTAGGCGACCAAAAACTAATCCTCTCCATCGACCGGCTGGATTATTCCAAGGGAATTCCCACCCGACTCGAAGCCTTCGAGCTGTTCTTCGAGCGCTACCCCGAGTACCGCAATAAGATATCGCTCATCATGGTGGTGGTGCCCTCGCGCGATTCGGTGGGCAAGTACAAAGAACTAAAGGAAGAGGTAGACCGACTGGTGGGCCGCATCAATGGCAAGTACGGTCGCATCAACTGGACCCCGATTCATTTCTTCTACCGCTCGTTTCCGCTCGAGGAACTATCGGCCTTTTACCGCATGGCCGACGTGGCCTTGGTTACCCCCGTGCGCGACGGGATGAACCTGGTGTGCAAGGAGTTTGTAGCCAGCAAGATCAATCGCAAGGGCGTGCTTATCCTGAGCGAAATGTGCG
Organism: Cyclobacteriaceae bacterium; assembly: GCA_965217275.1. GTDB lineage: Bacteria > Bacteroidota > Bacteroidia > Cytophagales > Cyclobacteriaceae > Tunicatimonas. The sequence goes on from OZ244400.1 coordinate 485,813, forward strand.
GGGCGTCCAAAGAGCTGTCGGATGCCATTTTGATCAACCCCAACGACCTCGATCAGATGGTGGAAGCCCTGCGGCGGGCATTGACTATGCCCGAAGAGGAGCAGATTATGCACATCACCAACATGCAAAATTCCCTGAAACGCTACAACATCACCCACTGGGTGAACCTATTTATGGATAGTTTAAAGAACATCAAAGAGCTACAGCACAGCATGCAAACCAGTTATCTCGACGAACTATCGCGCGAGAAGATGCTCAAGGAGTTTTCGCACGCCAAAGAGCGGCTTATCTTTCTGGACTACGATGGCACCCTCACCGGCTTCCACGGCGACCCGCGCGACGCCAAGCCCGACGAGGAGTTGAAGGAGCTGATGAAGCAGTTGGTGGCCGAAAAGAAAAACAAGGTAGTGGTGATTAGCGGACGCGATAAGGACACCCTGGGAGAGTGGATGGGAAAGTTTCCCATCACGCTGATTGCTGAGCACGGGGTGTGGATTCGCGAAGCGGGCCAGGATTGGCGCACCGTGATTGCCATGCGCAGCGACTGGAAGAAGGAAATCTTCCCCCTGCTGGAACTCTACGTGAACCGCACACCGGGTTCTTTTATTGAAGAGAAAGACTACTCACTCGCCTGGCACTACCGTAAGGTGGAAACCGGCCTGGGCGAGCTTCGAACTCGCGAGCTGACCAGTCACCTGAAGTACATTTCCTCCAACAGCAACCTGGTGGTGCTGGAGGGCAACCACGTGGTGGAGATCAAAGACCGGGAGGTGAACAAGGGCCGCACCGCCCAGCAGTGGCTCGACCAAACTCCGCACGACTTTGTGATGGCCATCGGCGACGATGCCACCGACGAAGACACCTTTAAGGTGATGCCCAAGGAAGGCTACACCATTAAGGTGGGCAGCACTACCTCCGCCGCCCGCTTCAACGTGAACTCTTACGAAGACGTGCGGGAGCTGCTGAAGGCCATGATCGCTCACTAAAATACTGGCCTATGCCGTTAAGAAACTGTTCTAAATTTCTGAAGCCGCTACGGCCCGCGTACCTTGCCGTGCTGCTGCTGGGATGCTGGTCAGTAGCTATCGGCCAGTCAGTTGCCCCACCCAACATTGTCTACATTCTGGCCGATGATCTAGGCTACGGCGACGTGTCGGCCTATAACGAATCCGGACGAATAGTTACTCCGCACATTGATCAACTGGCCCGCCAGGGAGTGCGGTTCACCGATGCCCACACCAGTTCGGCGGTGTGCACCCCCACCCGCTACGGCATCCTCACCGGCCGCTACAACTGGCGCTCGACGCTAAAACAATCGGTGCTCAGTGGCTACTCCCGCGCGCTGATCGCTCCCGAGCGGCTCACCGTAGGCAAACTACTGCAACAAAATGGCTACCACACCGCCTTCGTGGGCAAGTGGCACCTGGGCTGGGATTGGGCCTTCGCCGGTGATTCGGACAACCGAGACCAGCTGAGCAGCCACCCGCCGGTAGACTTCAGCCAGCCGATCAAGAATGGACCTGTTGCGCAAGGATTCACTTACTCCTATGGCTTCAGTGGTTCGCTGGACATGCCGCCCTACGTGTACGTAGAGAACCGCCAACCCACCACTATTCCGACCGATTCTACCGTGAGTGTGGATGATAAGGGCTTCTGGCGTCGGGGGCTTACCGCCTCAGATTTTGTCCACGCGGACGTGCTGCCCCACCTCACGCGCAAGGCCGTTCGCTACATTGAACAACGGGCGAAGGGCGCTCAACCCTTCTTCTTGTACTTCGCGCTGCCCGCTCCCCACACGCCCATTCTGCCCACCACCGAGTTTATGGGGAAGAGCAACACCAACTTCTACGGCGACTTCGTGCTGCAGGTAGACGACGTGGTGGGGCAGGTAATGGCGGCCCTGGAGCAGCAGGGCATCGCTGACAACACCCTGCTGATCTTCACCAGCGACAACGGCTGCTCGCCCCGGGCCAACTTTGAAGAACTCGCTGAGGTGGGGCACGACCCCAGTGCCGACTTCCGGGGCCACAAGGCCGACATCTACGAAGGAGGCCACCGGGTGCCCTTCGTGGTGCGCTGGCCCGACCAGGTAAAGCGGGGGCGGGTGACCGATGAGGTGATCTGCACCACCGACCTGATGGCCACCGTGGCCGAGATCGTCGGCACATCGCTCCCGCCGGAGGCCGGAGAGGACAGTTACAGTCTGTTACCTGTGCTAACGGAAGCTGCTTACCCGAAGCCATTGCGGGAGGCCACGGTGCACCACTCCATCGGCGGGCGGTTCGCCATCCGGCAGGGCAACTGGAAGCTCATTTTGTGGCCCGGTTCGGGCGGATGGAGCTATCCTAACACGCCCGAAGATCTAGCGGGCTTGCCCTCCATGCAGTTATTTAACCTGGCTGAGGACCCGGCCGAAGAAGAGAACTTGGTGAATGCTTATCGCCAGCGCGTAGCGAAACTGCGGACGCTGCTCACCCGCTACGTGGAGGAGGGACGCAGCACTCCCGGCCCCGAGCAGACCAACGACGGTCCCGCCCGGTGGGCCCAGCTAGAGTGGATGGAGAGCCAGAACGAGTGATTACCGGGCAATGATTGGTGCTAAACTCGATAGGAAGAGGCGCGCTACCTGCTGCCCAATAATTTCGGTCATGTCTACTGTTGAGTAGCAGGGCACATGGCAGCAAGTTGGTTCATTGCCCATTCCAACCTCTTTACTCGTTTGAGTGTCGTTTAAATGCTGTTGGCGGACAAATTGCTACTGCTTTCCACACCCAGGATGCCATGACCAGCAAGGATACAGCCAACTGGCAGCAGGTGATAGAACGCACTGAAAGCGAAGATGGTACAGTCGTGTTGCGGGATGCCTATCCCAATCCGCTGGTGAACCAAACCCAGTTAGGCTTTACCATTGCTCGGCCAGAAACCATTAGTCTGGACATCCTGACCCTGAACGGACAGTGGGTCAAGCAGGTAACGGGCGGAACAATGAAAGCTGGCTACCACGAGGTTGCCCTTGAACGAGAAGGCTTGTCAGCTGGGGTGTACTTTTATCGTCTGCTGATAGGCGATGAGCAGTACGCCCGGCGTTTGGTCGTTGAATAGCGTTTGTTAAACTCTCTGCCCCTTGCAAGTAGCATGGGGCAGACTTGATCTACTAAAGGATGAAATATCTGTTAATAGGTATGATACTGCTAGCCAGTCTGGCGGCTTGTAGTGAGGACGACGTAATCTGTGAAGAAGAGACTTCCGAGTACTACGGGGAAGCCGATCTACTAGTGAACGGCCGGGCCTTCGCCTTCGGGGCGGTAGCAGGCAACTCGGGTTGCAATGCCAGTAACTTGAGCCTAAGATGTGTCTACTATGATGAAACTAGTCTTGCGCGGATGTCTTTAGTCGTCGGTAATTTTCCCAACCAGACAGGAACCTATAAGATACCAAGAATAGATGCGGGGGGCGGGGGCGAGTGTGCTCTAGATACCCTTTATTCGTCCTTTTACACGTTAGAAGGAGACGCATTAGCCGAGGCGTTCCACATAGTGGAAGAGGCGGAAGGTAACGAACTGATCATCACACATTACAATTCAGCCACCAGCAGGCTAGAAGGACGCTTCTCTATGACCCTGGCCGTCACCGAACTGTTCCGCATCGACGAGCTTAACTTCCCCGACACGTTACGGATCACTTACGGCACCTTCTCTACCGAGGTGTTGCCTATTACCGAAGTGGGTGGTTAGGCAGATACTGTGACCTAATTACCCCACCAAAAAGAAAGGGCGCTGCCAACCGACAGCGCCCTTTTGTTTATCATTTCCCGGCTCCCCGCCCGAGTGCGGCGGCGGTGGGCCAGAAGTAAATAGCGGTCGCGTGGCCCGCAAAGGCGTTGCGACCTCCCTCGCATAGGCCGTTCGACCCTCGTCGCATAGCCTATGCGACCCTCGTCGAACAGACCATTTGACCTCCGTCGTATGGTCTATACGCCCCTTGCTACTTCACAGTGAGCACCGGAGTGAACACTCCGATGCGCAGCGTTTTGCCATCAAAGCGGGTGTTGCGCACCTCCAGGCGGTAGCGGCCCACCTTTAGCTTCGGCACCTTCAACGTTAGCGTCTGCGGCTCGTTGGTGCGGACAAACTCCGCCTTCACCTCGCTGTCGTTGGCCTGGTTGACGAAGAACACCCCTTCCTCTTCCAGGTTGCCGTACATCCTCAGCTGTTCTCCCTGCACTTCCAGCGTCGCACCCGCGGTAATCTCCGCGTTTTGCGTGTCGCTGCCCCAGTCGTGCACCGATTTGATCACCGGCTGGGTAGAGCGGGCGTCTACCTTGCGCAGCGTTACGTCGGCCACCGCCGCCGTCACCGTCTCTTTCACCTTCACGGCCACCGTATGGAACCTTTCCTGGTGACACGCGCCATCAGGTCTTCTTGGTCACGCGTCACCACGTTCACCGGACGGGCCAGTTGGTCGTCCGGGTCGTCCGGCGTGAACTCACTCGAGTACAAAGCAAAATCTAACGTAGTTAATTGCTTTAAGTTAAACATCGGTTATCCCCACCGCGGGCCGGGAGGCCGCTTCCCCCGCCCGACGTCGATAGGGGCTGGGTGGGCGGTGCGATTGGTAGGGCTCGTCTTATTCGTACGCGATCCCAACCGGATAGCTTAGTTTGAGGCTGTCTCACTCACACAATGTCATAAATTTGCACCACCCCCAACAACTGCGGGCCGTCGGTGACCAGCAGGGTGTTAATTTTGTGGTGGTTCATCAGGCGTTCGGCTTCGGCCAACTTGGCGGCGGGGGCCACGGTCTTGGGGGCTTTGGTAGGGAAGTCGGTGGCGGTGAGGGTGAAGAAGGCCTGCTCGTTGCTCTCCATGGCCCGGCGGATGTCGCCGTCGGTGATGATGCCCGCCACCTGCTGCTGCGCGTCGAGCACAATGGCCAGCCCGAGGCGGTGGTTGCTGATGCGGTGGATAATTTCTTTCACGTTGGTGTCGGGCGGCACCAGCGGCAGGGCGTCGCGCTGCATCACCTCCTCTACGCGGGTGACGAGCCGCTTGCCCAGCGAGCCGCCGGGGTGGAAGCGGGCGAAGTTCTCGGGCCGGAAGTTTTTCTCCTTCATGATGGCGATGGCCAACGCATCGCCCAGCGCCAGGGCCGCCGTGGTGGAGGAGGTGGGCGTGAGGTTGAACGGACAGGCTTCGGTGGCCACGGCTCCGTTGAGGTGGAAGTGGGCGTAGCGGGCCAGCGTGGAGCGGGGGTTTCCCGTCAGGGCAATCAGCACGTTGCCGTTGTCCTTCCAGAAGGGAACCAATCGCAGGATCTCGTCGGTTTCGCCGGAGTAGGAAATAGCCAACACCACGTCGTGCGGATCCACCATGCCCAGGTCGCCGTGGTAGGCCTCGCCGGGGTGCATAAAGAAGCTGGGCGTGCCGGTGCTGGCCAGCGTAGCGGCGATCTTCCTGCCGATGAGGCCCGACTTGCCCATGCCCGACACGATCACCTTGCCGGTGCTCTCGATCACGCTGCGCACCGCCTGCTCGAACTGCTCGTCGAGCTGCTCGGCCAGTTGGGCAATGGCGTGGGCTTCCGTGGTGAGTACGTCGCGGGCGTGCTGCAGGGGGTTCATTGGCTGGGGCGCTTTGAGACGCGATGAATCGCGCCTTTACGATAACTTATTTTGATCCTTCAAGAAGGCAAATACCTGCCGGTCTACTTCGGCTACCCGATCAATATCCGCGTAGGATAGCCACTTGATCTCCTCAATTTCTCCGCTTGCTTTCGGTGCGCCCGAATAATCCGCTTCGTAGCAAATCATCCGGACGAGCACTCCCGCAGTGTGTCCGTCGGCGGGTGCTTCAAATGTACCTACGTAGCGGATAGTATCCGAAAGAATATCAACGTGCAGTTCTTCCTTGATCTCGCGCGATAGAGTTTCTTGGTCGGTTTCGCCTGCCTCTCGTTTGCCCCCGGGGGCGTAGTATTTAGTTTTACCCGTTGATCTGGCCATCAGCACCTTTCCCGAATCAGTTCTCACCAAAGCAACTTTATCTATTATCTTTGTCATTTGTCATTTGTCATTTGTCATTTGTCCCTTGTCTTTCGTCTTTCGTCTTTCGTAAATTTGACCAGTGACCAGTGACCAGTGACCAGTGACCAGTGACCAATGACCAATGACCAATGACCAATGACCAATGACAAAGTTCCGCATTTTGCTCGCTTTTCCTACCTTCGCTGGCGAATAAATAGACCGGCGACGCTTGGCAGTATCCTTCCGAATGGCGAAGTTTGCCGCAAACCTACCGTCTGTTGCCCTTCCCAAATCCATCCCGTACGTCGTCCGTTGCCTGGTTAGGCGGCATGCTGTCTGCCGGGCTGCTGCTGGCTTTCTTCATTCACCTAGGACTAGCCCCGCTGCGGCTTGAGGAGCCTCGGCGCGCCTTGATCTCGTTGGAGATGCTGTTTCAGGATAACTGGGTGGTGCCGACCGAGATGGGGGAGTATTATTATAAGAAACCGCCGGTCTACAACTGGGTCATCGGAGCCTCGTACTGGTTGTGGGGCAACCATTCGGAGTGGGCGGTGCGCTTTTTGTCGGTGGTCTCGTTTGTGGCCACGGGCGGATCGGTGTTTGCAATGGGCCGTCGCTACGTGGACCAAACCTTCGGCATCTACGCCGGACTGCTCACCCTGGCGATGGTGGACATCGTGTTCTACTTTTCCACGGCGGCCGGAGAGATTGACCTGTTCTACTCGCTGATTACCCTAGCGAGCTTTTTTACGCTGTTCCATTTCTACCAGCGGCAGCAGTATTACACCATGTTTATGATCACCTACGCGCTGGGCGCGGTGGGCACGCTCACCAAGGGCTTGCCCTCGCCGGTGTTCCTGGGGATGTCGGTGCTGGTGTGGCTGGCCTACCGGCGGGATCTGAAAAGGTTGTTCACCGCAGCGCATCTGGCAGGCATTGGGGTGTTTGTGGTGCTGGTGGGCGGCTACTTTGCCTACTACCAGCAGTTCAACGACGTGGCCTTGTACTTTAGCAGCGAAGAATCGCTGTGGTCGCAGACTAGCGAGCGCACCGCCTTTCAGAACAGTATCGGAGCGCTGCTGACGCACCTGGTTTTGTTTCCGCTGGAGACGCTCAAGAATGTGGCTCCGGCCACCCTGCTGCTGCCCTTCCTGCTGCGGCGCGGTATGGTGCGCATCCTGCTGCAGCAACCGTTTGTGGCCTTCTGCGTGCTGATGCTGGTGGGCAACGGGCTGGTTTACTGGCTATCGCCCGGCACCCGCTCGCGCTACGTCTACATGCTCTACCCCCTGCTGGTCATCGTGCTCACCTACGGCTACCACAGCTATCCGTGGGCGGTTGACATTCGGCATCGGATCTTCCGCATAGCCGTGCGGGTGCTGCTGGTGCTCACGGTGGTGGCCGGGCTGGCCCTGCCCTTCGTGCCCCTGCCCGAGGTGCCCTTCAGCGTGGGGGCGGTGGCCGCGGCGCTGGTGCTGGGCGCGGCGGGGCTGTTGCTGCTTCAGGTGCGGCAGCCGCAGCACAGCCTGCTGCTGGTGATTGCTTTGGTGGTGCTGCTTCGGCTAATTTTCAATTTCACCATCCTGCCCGCCCGGGCAACTTTTGGGACGGGCTACGAGCAAAAACAACACGGGCTGCGCATTGCTGAGTTGACGCGAGGAGAGGAATTGCACCTGTATCCGGGCACGCGCTTCTCGCTAACCACCGTGTTTTATATCGAGCGCGCCCGGCAGGAAGTGTTGGCTTACCAGGAACCCGAAGCAGATAGGGGCTTCTTTTTGGTAGACTCCCAGTTACTCTCTGACCGGAAGTACACGGTTTTTTATACCTTTACCACCTACAACCGCGACTTCTTACTCGTAACCTTTGGCGCCAACCAACCCGACTCTACCCCCGAACCCTAAGTCCGTCACGCGCAAGCGCGTTGGCTTTCTGATCAAGCTGGTGCTATCGGCCACGGCGCTGTACTTCGTGTTTCGTAAGATTGATCTGCAAGAGACTTGGCAGACGCTGCTGCAAACCAATGTCGGGTTCTTTGCGCTGGCGCTACTGGCCTTCAATCTGTCTAAGGTGGTGGCCGCCTTTCGGTTCAAACGCTTCCTTTATTCATTGGATATCCATTTATCGGATGGCTACAACCTTCGGTTGCTGTACATCAGCATGTTCTATAACCTGTTTTTGCCCGGCAGTATCGGGGGCGACGGCTACAAGGTGTATTTGCTCAAGCAGCAGCACGATGCGACGGTGAAGCGCCTGGCCGGGGCCACCCTGTTGGATCGCCTGAGCGGGCTGGCGCTGTTGGTGATGATGACGGGAGTATTTTTGCTGTTTAGCTCGTTCACGGTGAACGTGCCCCACTACGATGCGCTAGTGATCGTTGGCACGGTGCTGGTGCTGCCGGGGTACTACCTGGGGGTGCGGTGGGTCTTTCCCTTGTTCCGGTCACCGTTTTGGTCCACCACCCACTTGTCGTTCTGGGTGCAGGCCGGGCAGGTGCTGGCCGCTATTTTTCTGCTGCTGAGCCTGTCGGTGCAGCAGCACTACCTGGATTACCTGACGCTGTTTATGGTGTCGTCGGTGGTGGCGGTGCTGCCGTTCACCATCGGGGGAGTGGGGGCGCGCGAGCTGGTGTTTCTGTACGGGTTTCAATACCTGGCCATTGAGCAGGAAACGGCGATCACTTTTACGCTGCTGTTCTTTCTGGTGACCGCCTTCACCTCGCTGGCGGGCTTGTTTGTGTCAACGAAGGAGCAGCGTAGTTTGCAACGAACCGGCGTTTGATTAGTACCTTGGCGTAGCGTTGATCCGCTTTACCGCTTTTCTGAATTCTATGCGTTGTCGACGAATCACGTTTTCCTTTTTCTTCTGGTCGATTGCCTTCGCCTCTGCGATAGCTCAGCGGGATGCTGCCCAGCGGAATGTGGCCCAGCCAGGTGTGGCCCAGCGGAATGCCGCCCAGCCAGGTGTGGCCCAACCCATTCCGTTGCCCGAGCATCCGCGTCCCGATTTTGAGCGACCGCGTTGGGTGAACCTGAACGGATCGTGGGACTTTGCGTTTGACTCGCTTGACGGGGGGATTTCCGAGCAGTGGTCGGCGAGCACTGCTTCTTTTCCCGAAACGATCACCGTTCCCTTTCCGTGGGGGGCACCGCTGTCGGGAGTGGAAGACCGGGCCGACGTTGCTTGGTACCGTCGAGCGATCACCGTGGATTCTTCTTGGAGTCGCCAGCGAACCTTCTTGGTGATCGGAGCCTCGGACTGGCAGACGGACGTTTGGTTGGATGGGCACCACCTGGGCACCCATCAGGGAGGGTACGTGCCCTTCGAGATTGAACTGACCGACCACCTCACCTACGGAAAGCCTCAGCCGCTAGTGATTCGGGTGGATGACCGGCGACGCCCCTTCACGCTCTACGGCAAGCAATCGTATGGTGATGCCCGAGGTATTTGGCAAACCGTTTACCTAGAGGCGCGGGGGCCAACCTACCTCAGCCACGTGCACTTCACTCCCGACCTCGCTCAAAACCGGGTAACCGTCGCCGCCCATCTGCCGGACTACGCCGAAGATACGATGCCCCTTTCGTTGCGCATCAACGGGGAGGGCAATCTTGTTGAAGTGGATACGGCTATTGCTGCCCAGGAAGACCACGTCGAGTTCTCGGTACCCATTCCCTCACCACGCCTTTGGTCACTCGACGATCCGTACCTCTACGAGACCGAGATGGTATTGGGGGAGGATACGGTTCGCAGCTATTTCGGGATGCGAACTATTTCGGTAGAGAACCTTCCCGGCACCGATCATCCCTACGTGGCGCTCAATGGCGAGCCGGTGTACCTGCAAATGGCCCTGGACCAAGCGTACCATCCCGAAGGGTACTATACTTTTCCCAGCGATACGTTTATCCGACAAGAGATCGCGCGTAGCAAAGCTCTAGGACTTAATGGCCTGCGTCCGCACCTCAAAGTAGCAATTCCGCGCAAGCTGTACTGGGCCGATAAGCTGGGGATGCTCATCATGGCCGATCTGCCCAGCAGCCAGGACCCGCCCCACGAACGGTCGCAGCAGGAACTGGAGTACACGCTGCGCGAAATGATTCGACGGGACTACAACCACCCGTCCGTATTTTCGTGGGTGGTGTTCAACGAAACCTGGGGCCTGCGCGACCACGTGATCACCCCGGCGGGGAAGAAGCGGAAGGTGTATCAGCCCAAAGAACAGCGGTACGCCGCCTCAATGTACTACCTCACCAAATCGCTCGATTCGACCCGGTTGGTCGACGACAACTCCATTCACAGCCACTGGTGCGCCTACCACACCGTGACCGATCTCAACTCCTCACATGACTATTTGATGGGCGTGGAGTGGGAGCACCGGCTGAAAACCCGTAGTGCGCTGAGCTACCCGGGAAGCACGTTTCAGTATGCCGACGGCTTTCGGCAGGGCAACACTCCCGCCATCAACGCCGAGTGCGGCAACGTGTGGGGCTACCGGGGCACCACGGGCGACGTGGACTGGAGCTACGACTACCACCGCATGGTCAACACCTTTCGGAAGTACCCCCGGATGGCCGGATGGGTATACACTGAGCACCACGACGTGGTGAAAGAGTGGAACGGATACTGGCGCGCCGACCGCTCGCCGAAGTTTAGCGGGGTAGAGGAACTGGTAGAAGGAATGACCTTGCGCGATTTCCATGCCCCCGTTTATCTGTCCACCGGAAACGAGATTTGCCGCACGGTGGTGGCCGGACAGACCGTCGCGGTGCCGTTGTATCTATCATCCATGACCAAGCAGGTGGAGGGCGATACCCTGCTGATTCGGTACGCGCTTGAACTGACCAATGCTATTGCCGATACCATTCGGGTGACCAACGGTTTGTTGAAGATCCCGTACCAACACTATTTACAAGATTCTCTAGAGCCGCTGCGGCTCGTGATGCCCCGCCAGCCGGGTTTGGTCATTCTCAAACTGCGTCTCACCGATCAGCCGGGCAAGGTGCTACACCATAACTTCATGCACTTCGAGGTGGTCGAGGGCAAACGTCCGCCGCAGACGCACATTCTCAGCGTGGCTCCGGCCGATTTTAGTGATCAATGGTGGAGCGAAAAGCAGTGGAGCGTGCGCGATGGGCGAAAGGTGAACGGCGCGGGGGAGGGGTACTTTACCTATTCGTTTCCCCTATCCAATACCTTAAAGTTAAGCCAATTTCGGGAAGCCTACTTTCTGGCGGAGTTATCGGCCAAGCAGTTGTTCGTCAAGGACATGACTGAGGATGAAAAGCAGGATCGAGGGTTCACCAAGGAAGCGCGGTTGTACCCCGACGGCAATCCTAACGCCTACCCGATGACGGACGAAACCCGGTTTCCTTCGGAGATCAGCATCTCGGTGAACGGACAGCGGTTGCAGACCTTCATCCTGCCCGATGATCCGGCCGACCACCGGGGGGTGTTGTCGTGGCACCATCAGGTTGTGCCGGAACCCAAGCATGAGCGGCATGATCTATCCAAATGGTGGTACACCCTGAACGGCACGCTTGATGAAGCGGGTTCGTATGGCTATTTGGTGAAAGTGACGGTTCCGGTGAGCGTGCTGGAAGAAGCGCAGAAGCAATCAGGTCAACTAACCGTAAAAATTCAAACAAAGGGAACCGGGGGACTGGCGGTATACAGCAAGGAGTTCGGACGGTATCCGATCAACCCTTCTCTGGTTTTGAAGTGAGCATGGCCGCTAATTGCCTTATCCGAAAACTGTTGCTACCCTTTCCCGTTCTGTTAACACACGCAACCTTAATTTTTTACCATGCAGGAATTAGATAACAAAGTAGCCCTCATCACCGGGGGCAGTAAAGGCATTGGCTACGGCACCGCCGCGGCCCTGGTGCAGCAAGGCATGCGCGTGGCCATCACGAGCCGCTCGCAGTCGTCGGCCGACGAGGCCGCGGCCGAACTCAACAAGCTTAGTCCGGGTGAGGCCCTGGGTGTGGCTGCCGACGTGCGCGACATGGATTCGCAGCAGCAGGCGGTTGACAAGGTGCTCGAAAAATGGGGGCAGCTCGATGTGCTGGTGGCCAACGCCGGACTGGGGCACTTTGCCTCCATCGAAGAAATGACCGCCGAGCAGTGGCACGAGGTGATCGACACCAACCTGACCGGCGTGTTCTACAGCATCAAAGGCAGCTTGCCCGCCCTGAAGAAATCTGAGGGCTACATCATTACCATTTCCAGCCTGGCGGGCACCAACTTCTTCGCCGGAGGCTCAGCCTACAACGCCAGTAAGTTCGGACTCACGGGTTTCACCCAGTCGGTGATGCTCGACCTGCGGCAACACGGCGTTAAAGTATCGACCATCATGCCGGGTTCGGTGGCTACCCATTTCAACGGCCACCAGCCCGATAAAGAAGACGACTGGAAAATTCAGATTGAAGACATTGGGCAGCTAGTGGTTGACCTGCTGCACATGCATCCGCGTACCCTGCCCAGCAAGGTGGAAGTGCGCCCTACCCAACCTCCATCCAAGTGAGATCAGGATTCTTAGGATAAAGGAGGATGGGCAGGATGCAGGGTCTGATTAAATTGCTATTCGGATTTGATCAGGCTGGTGCGATAGGTTTCTCCGTCGGCGGTCACGCGCAGGTAATAGGCTCCGGGGGATAGGCTAGCCACCGAAAGTTCTGCCTGGCTGAGGTCAGTGCCTTGGGTACGCTGAAGCACTGCTCCGCTGAAATCAACCACTTCCAGCCTCACTTGCTCCTTTTCTTCTTCGAAGCGAATCGTCAGTTGGTCTTGCAACGGAACCGGATAAGCCGTCATGTCGCCCACCTGAACCGATTCGGGCGAAGCAACCATCACTCTGGCATTGGCCTCCTGGTTGCGCAGCAGGGCGACCCAATCCTGATTGGTGGCGCTTGGTGAGTTCCCGATAGACACGCTACCGCTGGCCGTGACGGTGGGCACGGTGCCTGCTTGCAAATTGCCGCCGGTGCGGGGGTTATACCACTGCACGTTGTAAGTAGCTCCGTCGTTGCCTAGGTTGACGGTAGTCGTCCCACCGTTTTCCAGGTAGATGGCGTATACTTCACCGGCCTTGGCCAGGCACCATCCGTTGCTCACTAAACTGGCGTTGGAGGTCATTTCGGCGAAGGGCAAGTACTGGTTGAAAAATTGCAGCGCGTAGCGGGTGTAGTCCCACATCTGGTCGCGACTGCGGTAGTCTTGCAGACTAAGATCAGACTGGGGGAGTTTGTAGCCATAGTAATATTCTACTCCGGCCCCGCCAGCCATTAGGTTGCCCCACAGTGTCTTCTTTCGGATGTCGTTCTGAGTGACCGACACGGTGTTTCCGTCGGAGTTCTTTCCCTGATAAGTTTCACCGGTGATGGGATCGACGTAGCCTAGATCGGGGGGAACTCCGGTGTCGGCATTTCCTTGTTCATCGTTGGCCACTACCCAGGGCTTTCCGGCGGCTAAGGAGGCATCCACCCACTTTTTGGTGTCTCGGTACACACTGGAATAGCCCGTTTGCACCGAAGCGCCGGTGAGTAGCGACTGGTTACCTAGTAAGGGATTGTATACTTGGTTTTGTTGTCCGGGGTACGAATGAATAACGATGTGGTGGTCGAAGGGATCCACATCGCGGATGTACTGCGCGTAGGCTTTCACCCGGGTGTTATTGGGGTCGTTGAGCTCTTGCCAAATGTCATGTTCTTCGCCCAAATTCCAGTTCAGCGCCAGGTGATGACCAAAGCGGGCAACGAGCATCCGGTAGTATAACTTTCGGTCAACGCCCAGTTCGCCTCCGTCGAGCAACTGATCGTTTTCGGTTTCCTGCGTTTTGAAATGCAGATAAAGGCCTAGCGTTTGGGCGTACTCAAAGACAATCTCCCACTGGTCGAGCTTGGAGACGTCGAAGTGCTTAAAATTCGAGTTGGTCACGTACGGATACACGTTCTTGTCGTCGCCGTTGATGTTCATCGTTAAGAACGAAAAGGCGTTAGCTTCTTCGGAGGCCAGGTAGTTTAGGGCACCGATCATCTCAGTGCCTTTGCCGCCCTGCCAACTGGGGTTGCCGGAGTTCCAATCGTCGGCGTGGGGCGACCAAGACTTACGGCGATTGCCATTATTAGGAGTGTTGTCAAAATCTTCGTACGCCAGGAAGTTCTCCGGCGCGTCAGAGCCCCCTTTCAGGAAATAGTCGCCGGTCTCGGCAAAGCGCAGGTAGCGTTCGCCCACGTACTCCAAGCGCCCCCGCGCGCGGAAGTCGTCGCCGCTCTTGTTCGAAGCTGTGATGGTTAGGCTACCGGAAAGTCCGTCGAGAATGGGCTGGGCGGTTCCGGCGCTGGCGCTGGTATTTATAGCGACATTGGTGCCCTGACGGAACGAGGCTACGTAATTCCACTCACCCGTTTCGTCGGGCCGAAAATGTACTTTCCACTGGTTGCCCGCCGTGGCACTGGTTTCGGCGGCGTTTCCGTCGGCCGCAAAGTAGCCCGGAACCGTATAGGATTTGCCCGTACCGGGATGGGTGAAGGTAACGTTCAGTCGGTAATCCAAAAAAGGATTCGGATCAACGTCAGATTCGTTGAGGGCGGGGCCCTCAAAAGCTAAAGTGAGCTTGTGCCACTTCCGCGGTTCGCCGCTGACGGTTACTGCTCCGGGTTCGGGGTCCGGATCGGTCGTAGTGCCGCTCACGAGCAAGCCTGACAGCTTGGCGTTGTTGATATCGGCCGAAAACGCGATAGATAGGTTGCCGTCGGTCACTTCTACCGTTTCGGTAGCGGAATAAGCGGCATTTTTGCCCACTAGCGCGAACACGTCCACGTTGCTTAGCCGCTCTTGCCCCTCTAGCGCCACGTCGAACACGCGTTTGTTGGGGGCGCTGAAGTAAACTTCGGCCAGCAACAAAGTCACTTGGTAATTACCGTTGGCCACCGGCAATTCGTAGCTAAAATTGCCGTAGCGCTCGCTTTGAAAAACCGGGTCATCGTCGGTGCCGGAGATGCTGGCACTGCTGGTGTAGGTTCTTCCTCCGCTCACCAGTTGGTCGGTGGTGAATTCGGTTCCGTCGGCAGCGGTGTAGGCTGAGCCACCGGCGTTGATGGCGTAAATAATTGAAGGACTTTCATCCGATTCGGTGCTGGCTGAAACCACTTCGCTGTAGGGGGATGCTTCGCCTTGATAAAACGTTCTAACACGGAAGTAATAGGTCGTGTTAGGTTGCAATCCGCTGCTGGTGTGCTGACTGTCACCAAAGTAGCTGGCGTCTACCTGACTAAAGCCGGTGGTTGGCGACAACGAGCGCTCGATGGCGTAGTCGTTGCCAAGGGGCGCATCCTCCCAGTCTAGGTAGATGGAGGTAGATGACAAGGCAGTGGCCACCAAATTAGTGGGGGGCTCGGGCAGATTGGTTTGACTGATCACGGTGAATACTACGGTGAGCGCCGACCCGGCCGCGCCTCCGGCATTCGATGCGGCGTAGGGGGTAGCAGTGAGCGTGTGGGTACCGAGCGTGGGAGTCCAGCTGTTGTAATCACCATTGGTGTCTCCTTGCAAAGCGTAGGGTGCTACGTTTTCGGTTTGGAAGTTAGGGTTTCCATCGTAAGCGAAACGCACCGAACCTACCGGGGCGGTGCCTGGATTGGCCCGGACACTCAGATTAGTGGTGGGTAAAGTGGCTAGGTTGAGCGTTTGTCCATCTTCTAACGGCCCGATATCGGTATCCGTGTCGGCATTAATTAAGGTAAGGCTTTGAATAGATTGGGCCTGAAGATGCCATCCGATCAAGCAGCAGAGCAGTGAAATACCTAATGATTTCATGGGCTGTTAGGGTTATGGTGAAGTTTAATATGTCAAATGGGTAATAAGCACTGAGTACGAAGCGCGATAAAGTTAAACTTATCCGGATAAGCTTGCATAGGTAGGTAATTATTATCGTGTTAGTTTCAGGACGATTTCGCAACAATTTTAGGGATTATGTAGTAATAGTCATTTAACCCACCGTACCGCTGGCGCTTATGACCATTAATGAGTTTCGACAGACGATCAACGACAATAAACTACCCTCAAGACTAAGTAATCCGCTGGCAGCACTGTGGCACGATGCGCGAGGCGATTGGGACCAAGCGCACGACTTCGCACAGCGCGATAACGACGCAAAGAGTGCCTGGGTGCATGCTTACCTACACCGCAAAGAAGGCGATCTGGTCAATGCCGACTACTGGTACGTTCGGGCGGGGCGCACCTTACCCGAAGAGCGACTCGAAGAAGAATGGGAAGAGATTGTTAAAACACTTCTCAAAAAAGAGTCTTAGAGGCAACCAGTGCCCCTAAAGTCTGCATTGAAATACTATGTAGTAGGATTATTTTGCTAGGAACTACCAAAATGTTTCGTTATCTTTGTTTTCTTACGTAGGTAAGAAAAACTCCAAATTGTGATTTTTTACGACCCGTCCTATGAGCAACAGAAAAAAGAATGCCAGTAGCAGTTTGATAGACTCCCTAAAAGAGTACAACAAGTCCTTAGCGGAGCAGATTACCCGCATCAGGTCGTTTATTGAGGATATCGACAAGCAAATCAACTATCACAAAAAGCTAGAAGACCGGGGGCGGCACGTTAAGACTCCCACTCCGTTTTCTCGGGATTACCTAGCTTATAAGGCCAGAACCAACGTAAATTAGCATCGACCGGAGGCTACTCATCCGGATTCGGAAGCTACTCGCTGACGCTCTGGGTGGCTACAGTTCGGTCTATTTTCTTGACCAAGCCTAGGAGTACTTTTCCCGGTCCGCACTCCACAAAGGTAGTCGCTCCAGCATCGATCATCGCTACTACCGATTGCGCCCACCGCACCGGGGCGGTGAGTTGATCAATCAGGTTGGTTCGGATGGTATCAACGTCAGTGGTTGATTGGGCATCGACGTTCTGAAAAATCGGACAACGGGGAGTTTGAAAATTGGTACTGCGAATCGCCTCCGCCAGTTCGTCTTGGGCGGGTTGCATGAGGGGCGAATGAAAGGCCCCGCCTACTGCCAGCGGGATAACCCGCTTGGCTCCTTTCGCCTTTAATTGCTCACTGGCTTTTTCTACCCCCGCGTAAGACCCTGAAATCACCACTTGTCCGGGTGAGTTATAGTTCGCGGGCACCACCACTTCTCCTTCCACACCGCTGCAAACCTCCTCAACCACGGCATTTTCCAGCCCCAGCACCGCCGCCATGGCCGAGGGGTTGGTTTCACAAGCGCGCTGCATAGCCAGGGCTCGTTGGTAAACCAACCTAAGTCCGTCCTCAAACCGTAGGGCACCGCTGGCTACCAAGGCCGAAAATTCACCTAAGGAGTGCCCCGCCACCATATCCGGAGTAAAATCTGACTGGACTAAAGCAGCCACTATCGAGTGCAAAAAAATGGCCGGTTGGGTGATTTTAGTCTGTTTCAAGCTTTCTTCGTTGCCCTCAAACATTGCCTCGGTGATGGAAAAACCCAATACCTCGTTTGCCTGCAAGAAGTAATCCCGCGCGGAAGGTTGGTTATCGAAAAGTTCTTTCCCCATACCGGGGTACTGGGCTCCCTGACCCGGAAAAATATAGGCTTTCATAAGTGAACGTTAGGCTAGGGCGTGTTGACATACAAACTGGAACGGTGATTTTGGCCTAATTCCCGCCCGTTCTGCGTTACTTTCGGCGCCCGATGCCCCCGCATCGCGCTTCTCAAGTGCCTTGACCGAACGAAAATTAACCTCAAAATCCCTCGTTAGCTTATATGTCAACACGCCCTAGATCGAGATAGGCTAAAAATCCCGTCAAAAGAACAATTAGCCGACTAGTGCCCCCGGCACTAAGTAATTGGTCATTTATTCGAGGCTGTTAGACGACTAGACAAGGCGTGAGAAGCGAAGGTGGCCTAAGCTACCTGAGTGCCGAACAACGCGGTATAGGCGGTTAACAGGCCGAATAAATGGTTAAGAATTTAGTGCTGGGGGCACTAGAGGTCATCGCGGGCGTACATAATTTGCACCCAACCCTGGATGGTCTCCCGACTTAGCGCAGGATCTAGGGTGATAAACTTGACCTCTGCCGTGTAGTAATAAAGTCCCGCTGCCAGCAATTCGCCGCTATCGGTGCGCCCATCCCAGTCAATGTAAATAGAGTTTTCGCTTTCCGTAGAGGTAAAATCATATACCTGCTTCCCCCAGCGGTTATAAAATGTGATCTCAACGCTTTCTACAAAGCGGGGACAGTCGGCGGGTTCTCCCTGTCGATTGATGCTGCTGTTGTCTAGGGGGCGGAACGTATCGTTCGAACCATCCCCGTTGGGGGTGAAAATGTTAGGCAGTTGGTAGTTGGGACAGTTTTCTACGCAGACCGGCTCACTTAATTCGCTCTCGTTGCCCGATCGATCTACGGCTGATATGCGATAGCACCCCGCCAGTGAACTTAGGTTCTGATGCTCAAAGAAAGTATCTTCGGTGTTAGCAATTAGGTTAAGCGTACTATCCTCACCGGCGGCCGAGAAGTAAATGTTGTAAGAACGCACATCGTTGTCACAGGCGCCCTCCGTATTGTTGTCCCACTGAATCAAATTAGAAAAGTCATTGAAATCACAGGGTTCTCCCGCTAGTCGGGCCGCGCACTCTTCGGCACTGGCGTTTGGAACCATAAGCGCAAACGGTTCGCAGGGCGGAATGGTGTCGTTGGGTTGCGCACAGGCTATCTGCGAATTGTTTACAATGGGTGGAGGATTGAGCTTCTCGTTGCCGTAGCTGCCCTGCGTGGTCACAAAGTAACAGTACTCAATCTCGTCCGATAGGGCACCGCCCGTTTTGCTGCCGTCGTCCAGATAGTTGAGCCCGGCTTCCAGCACGTTCACACTATCAATGAGCACCAGCCGCTCGGGGTCGTTCGGATCAATGCGGTCGCGGTACACGTAGTGGTAGGGATATTCCGGAGAGGCATTGGACCAGGGGACGGTGGCGACCCACTCCAACCCGATGCTCCCCACATTGGGGGTCGGCAACAGTCGAACCGACGAGGCCAGGGCCGAAGAGTCGATGGGTTCGTTACTGCTGGCATCGAACAGATACACCACGTAGTTGTAGGGCTCGTCCAGGGTGTTGAGCCCGGTGTCGGTAAACGTGGTGTCGCCGATGATTCCCGAAGCCACCACTGTTTCACCGCTGCGCGTAAATCCGGTGCGGCGCACCACTTGGTAGCGATAGGGCGGGGGAAACAAGGCTTCGTCAATCTCGAAGGGCGAACGCCAGTCGACTTGGATTGTGCCCGTGGTTTCGTCGGTGGTGAGCACGCTCACTTTGGTGATCACGGGAGCATCGACGGCCATTTCAGCGCACACTTCTTCCGAAGCGTAGCTTACCGCTCCGTCGGGGTATACGGCTACCAAACGGTAGCAGTAGTTTGCGCCAGGATTCAGTTCGGTATCGCGGTAGGCGACTACGCTGCGGTCTACGGTTGCTACCAGCTCGTAACCCAACCCGGCGGGAATGCCCACTTGGCAGTTTTCCGGCACAAAGGTGGTGCTATCGGGCTTGCGCCAGATTTGCAAACGAATGCTGTCTACCGCCTCGCAGGTGTACTCGTCCCAGTTGAGGTTTACCGCCCGTCCGGGCGCCGCTTCGGCGGTGAGGCCCACCGGGGCGGGGGCCACCACCGTGACGCGCCATATTTTGAAGTCGGCCAGAGGCGGACCCGAGGCGGGCTTCACGTCGGCCACCTTAAAGTTGACCAAATAAGGTTCATCCTGCACGTTGGCGCAACTGGTTTGCCACCGGAAGGTGCCCGTGCCTGGGGTAGGTTGCGCGGTGTCAATAGGCTCAAAGGTGGCCGGATCGGTCCGCAGTTCAAACACGTCGCCGAAGGCCGACAGCAGCACGTCGTTGCCATCGGGGTCGGTGCCGATTACCTCGGCCTCCAGCAGGGTGCCCGCCTCGATGCAGGTATCGGCCGGAATGGTGAGTTCAGGTGGCTCATTGTTCGCATCGGCCACGATGATTTGCATATCGCGGGTGATATAGCCTAGTTGAATCCACTGCCCATCAATTTTGCGCCACTCACGCATGATGAAGGATACGTTGTACTCCGTTTGCTTCAACTCGAGGGGAAAGGCATACACGGGGGCGTCCCACACCAATTCCCCGGTTACGGAGTCTAGGGTGAGCGTAGGTAGACCGGTGCCCGCTTGATTAGTCAAAGGATCACCCTCCTGTACTCTTATATCAAATACATTAGGATACTCGTAGCCAATCACCGGAGCATCTTTGTCCTCTTTGGGGAACACCAGTTCGTACGACAGGCTATCTCCGTCGGGGTCGTAACCGCCCGGAATGTGAACGAAACGATTGCCCACCGAGGCCCCGTCAATCGGGGGATTCAAGAACCGGGGGGAATTATTGCAGAACAAGGGGCTAATCACTATCTGCGTCTCTATGTAGAAAGGAGTTTCCACTGAACCGGGAATATTTCGGATATCGGCATTTCGGTTAAATTCGCGGAAGGTAAGGGTGTAAGTGCCAGGACCGGGAAAACGGTGCTGAACTTGAAAAGTAGTACGTCCGATCTCCTGTTCGGCGTTAATCAGCGTTTGCTGCGAGAAATCGCTATCGCTCTTATCGGTGTCGGTTTTCAGTTCAATGGAAGGACCGTGACCGAAGGTGAGTATACCATTTCCAAACTCAACGTCCGAACCGGTATCTACGTACCCCACCACCGTGATTAGGTAGGTGAAACCCTGGCACGATTGGCGTTGGGCAATGATCTCCCCGGCACGGATGTGAGTGGCGTTCACCCGCAAATTTACGCCAATAAGTAGACAAGCAAGAAAAGCAGCGCTCCTCCAGCAATTGATAATAACTTTTCTATACAGCATACGCGAATAACCTACAAATTACCTCCGAAGCTCACCAAAGAAGCTCCAATATTTTAAATATACGGATAATATTTTTAACAATTCTTTTTAAATGGTATGTACTTAATAACGCCGTACGTAGCCGAAAAATTGCGATTCGATCAATTAATGCCGCAGCGCTAGAAATAATTTTTGAAAGGGCATCTGTTTAAGAATTGAAACGAAAAAACTAAACAATAAGACCTATTTATACGAACCAGAAATTGCGCAGTAGGTGTTATAGGGCCGTAACTGGCAAGCGGCAGTTTAGACCTATTTAAAATAGTGAGTTTAGTGGTCTCGTCGTTGTATCCTAGTGGTTGGCATCCTAACTTTAGCCCGTTCATTTTACCAAAAATAGTAAAGATTTACCACACATGAGTTGGTTTTCCCAAGCTTTATCCAGTACCATCGGCCGCAAGGTGGTGATGTCGCTTACCGGCCTGTTTTTGATCACTTTCCTAGTGGTGCACGTGTCGGGCAATATGTTGATGTTCAAGAGCGACGACGGCGAGGCGTTTAACCTGTACGCCCAATTTATGACCACCAATCCGTTGATCAAGATGGCCTCCTACATTTTGTATACCGGCATCTTGTTGCACATCTTCTACGCGCTTTATCTTTCGGCCTACAACAAAAATGCTCGTCCGGTGGGTTACGCTGTGGCGCACTCCGAGCAAAACAGCACCTGGAAGTCGCGCAATATGGGTATTCTGGGCACCATCGTGCTCATTTTTCTGGTCATCCACCTTCGCTCGTTCTGGTACGAGATGAAATTCGGCGACGTGCCGTTGGTCAACTACGCCGGGATTGAAGTCCGTGACCTGTATTCGGTGATGGAAGCAGCCTTCTCACAGTGGTGGTACGTGCTCATCTACGTGCTGGCCATGGTGGGTTTGGGGTATCACCTGGCTCACGGCTTTTGGAGCGCCTTTCAAACCCTGGGCTTGCAGCACAAAAAGTACTCACCGCTAATTAAGAACTTAGGATATATTTTCGCTATCGTGGTGCCGCTGCTTTTCGCGGCCATGCCGGTGTATATTTACATTAAAAGTTTAGCCTGATTCGCATGAAATTAGATTCTAAGACTCCCACCGGCCCCATTGCCGAGCAGTGGACCAAGCATAAGTTCAACCTTAAGCTAGTCAACCCCGCCAACAAGCGGAAGTACGACATCATTGTGGTGGGCACGGGCTTGGCGGGTGCTTCGGCCGCGGCCTCGTTGGCCGAATTGGGCTACAACGTGAAATCGTTCTGCTTTCAGGACAGTCCGCGGCGGGCGCACAGCATTGCGGCCCAGGGCGGCATTAATGCCGCCAAGAACTATCAAAACGACGGCGACAGCGTGTTCCGTTTGTTCTACGACACCGTGAAGGGCGGCGACTACCGCTCGCGCGAGTCGAACGTGTACCGCCTCTCCGAGGTAAGCGTCGACATCATTGACCAGTGCGTGGCGCAGGGCGTGCCCTTCGCGCGGGAGTACGGTGGGTTGCTATCCAACCGCTCCTTTGGGGGAGCGCAGGTGTCGCGCACGTTCTACGCCCGCGGTCAAACCGGTCAGCAGTTGCTATTGGGAGCCTACAGCGCCATGAGTCGGCAGGTGGCCAATGGCAAGATCAAAATGTACCCCCGCACCGAGATGCTCGATCTGGTCACCATCGACGGGCAGGCCCGGGGTATTGTGGTGCGCAACTTGCTCACCGGCGAGATCGAGTCGCACAGTGCCCACGCGGTCATTTTGGCTTCGGGAGGCTACGGCAACGTTTTCTTCTTATCAACCAACGCCATGGGGTGCAATGCCACCGCCACCTGGCGCGCGCATAAGAAGGGCGCCTTCTTCGCCAACCCCTGCTATACGCAGATTCACCCCACCTGCATTCCGGTGTCGGGCGAATATCAATCGAAGCTCACGCTGATGTCGGAGTCGCTGCGTAATGATGGTCGGGTATGGGTGCCGAAGAAAAAGGGCGACGACCGGGATCCGACCCAGATTCCGGAGGCCGAGCGGGATTATTACCTGGAGCGGAAGTACCCGGCGTTCGGCAACCTGGTGCCCCGCGACGTGGCCTCGCGCAACGCCAAGGCGGTGTGCGACGAGGGGCGGGGCGTGGGCGAAACCGGCTTGGCCGTGTATCTCGACTTCGCCGATGCCATTCAGCGCGACGGGCAGGATACCATCTCGGCTCGCTACGGCAACCTGTTCGAGATGTACGAGAAAATTACTGGGTTCAATCCGTACCAGACGCCGATGATGATTTACCCCGCGGTGCACTACACCATGGGCGGACTGTGGGTAGATTATAACCTGATGACCACCGTGCCCGGATTGTACGCGCTGGGCGAGTGCAACTTCTCCGACCACGGAGCGAACCGCCTGGGCGCCAGCGCGCTGATGCAAGGCCTGGCCGATGGCTACTTTGTGATTCCTTACACCATCGGGGACTATCTGGCCAACCTGCCCTACGACAAAACGCCTACTGATCACCCGGCCTTCCAAGAAGCTGAAGCCGAGGTGAAAGCCCGCATGAAGGAACTTATCAGTATCAAAGGCACGCAGACCGTGGACGAACTGCACAAGAAGCTGGGCCGGATTATGTGGGACAAGTGCGGTATGTCGCGCACCGCGGAGGGACTGAAAGAAGCCCGCGAAGAAATTCAGCAAGTGAAGCAAAATTTCTGGAACGACGTGAAGGTGATCGGCACCGACGAAGAGCTCAACCAAACCCTGGAAAAAGCCAGTCGGCTGTCAGACTTTATCGAGCTGGGGGCGCTGATGGTGGAGGATGCGCTAAATCGGGAAGAATCGGCCGGAGGGCACTTTCGGGAAGAATACCAAACCCCCGAGGGCGAGGCCAAGCGCGACGACGAAAACTTTTCGTACGTGGCGGCCTGGGAGTTTCAGGGAGAGAACCAGCCCGAAGCGCTCAATAAAGAAGAACTAGAATTTGAAAACGTGAAACTCACGCAACGAAGCTATAAATAAACCCATGAACGTTACCATAAAAGTTTGGCGCCAGAAAAACGCCACGGATCGCGGGAAGTTTGAAACCTATCCCATGAAGGACATTAACTCGCACATGTCGTTTTTGGAGTTGATGGACGTGCTCAACGAGCAACTGGAAAAGGAAGGAAAGATGCCCATCCACTTCGACCACGACTGCCGGGAGGGAATCTGCGGCAGTTGCGCCATGTACATCAACGGCCGACCGCACGGCCCCATGAAGGGTACCACCGCCTGTCAGTTGCACATGCGTCACTTCAAGAATGGCGAAACCATCACGGTGGAACCCTGGCGCGCCCAAGCGTTTCCGGTGATTAAAGATCTGATGGTGGATCGTTCGGCCTTCGACCGCATCATTCAGGCGGGAGGCTACGTGTCGGTGAACACCGGGGGCGTGCCCGACGCCAATGAGATTCCGGTCACCAAAAGCATTGCCGATGAGGCGTTTAACGCCGCCACCTGCATTGCCTGCGGGGCTTGCGTGGCGGCTTGCAAAAATGCGTCGGCGATGCTGTTTGTGAGTGCAAAAATTTCGCAGTTGGCGTTGCTTCCCCAGGGGCAGGTAGAACGGCGGCTACGAGCCGAAAAGATGGTGGCGCAAATGGACGCCGAAGGATTCGGAGCATGTAGCAACACGCAAGCCTGCTCGGCCGAGTGCCCAAAGGAGATAGACATGGCTAACATTGCCCGGATGAACCGAGAGTTTCTGACCGCTAAAGTGGGTTCCGAAGCGATTGAAGAATAAACGATTCTTTATTCGCATCAATGAGGAGTTCGAACCCCTCGCTTTATTATTGAGCGTCCCCTTCGGACGCTTTTTTTTTAAAAAACCGATATTGATAGCATCTTGAACGGAGATTCGGTATTTTTTGGGATTCATTCATAACTGACATTCCGCATGCGCTACCCTCATCGATTCTTCACTTCTCTAGTTTTTCTTCTTGTTAGCAGTTATTGCCACGGACAAGCCGACCAGGCACCGCCGCGGTTTAACTTTGTCATTGTCTTTGCGGATGATTTGGGCTACGGTGATTTGGGGGTGTATGGTCACCCAACTATCCGCACTCCTAATCTGGATCAAATGGCTCGGGAAGGTCAAAAATGGACCAACTTTTACGTGGCCGCTAGCGTGTGCACTCCCAGCCGGGCGGGCTTGCTCACCGGGCGTCTCCCGGTGCGAAGCGGCATGGCGAGCGATAGTAGCCGGGTACTGTTCCCTAACTCGGTGCACGGATTGCCCGCCAGCGAAGTTACGTTGGCCGAGCAACTCAAGTCTGCGGGTTACGCCACCGCCTGCGTGGGCAAATGGCACTTGGGCCACCGTTCGCAGTATCTGCCCACCAACAATGGGTTTGACTACTACTTTGGCATTCCCTATTCTAACGACATGGACCACGTGGGCAAAAAAAACTATAAGCTGCTTCCTGAAGATTCTATTCGGTTCCAGGACTATAACGTGCCCCTGATGCGCAATACGAAAGTCATCGAGCAACCCGCCGACCAGCGTACCATCACCAAGCGGTATACTGAGGAAGCCATTGCCTTTATCAAAGAACACCGGGCCGAACCCTTTTTCGTGTACCTGGCGCACAACTTGCCGCACATCCCGCTGTTTGCTTCGGAAGAGTTTAGAGGAACCAGCGAGCGGGGGCTCTACGGCGACGTGGTGGAAGAAATTGACTACGGCGTGGGTCAGATTATGAAGACCCTGCGCGAGGAGGGGTTAGCCGAAAACACCATCGTGGTGTTCACGTCGGACAACGGCCCCTGGCTACCGTTCAAAACCCACGGGGGAAGCGCTGGTTTGCTGCGGGCGGGTAAGGGCACTACCTGGGAAGGAGGCATGCGCGAACCCGGCATCTTTTGGTCGCCCACCAACATTGAACCGGCCGTCGTATCGGGAATAGGGTCCACCCTGGATCTATTCACTACGTTCAGCGCACTGGCTAAAGTCCCAATTCCCAACGATCGAATCGTTGATGGAGTTGATCTTAGCGGCACTTTGCTTCGAGGTGAGCCTAGTCCCCGGAATAGCATGCTGTTCTACCGAGGAACAAGGTTATACGCAGCCCGCTTAGGCGACTACAAAGCGCATTACGTCACGCAGGGGGAGTATGGCATGTTTCGCGAAAAAGAAGTGCACGATGTTCCTCTTCTTTACAACCTAAGCCAAGACCCTTCGGAGCAGTACGACGTGGCTGAACAGCATCCCGAAGTGCTGGCGCAGATTGAAAAACTGGTGCAGCAACACCAGGCGAAGCTGGTTAAGGGTGAAGATCAGTTGGTAACGCGAGAATGAGTACTCTACTCACGGTCGTGCTACTGTTGACCGCGTTGGTAGCGGTGGGGCAACCAACTTTGACCCGCTCTCCCTCCGAACGCCCCAACATTATTGTTGTTTTGGCCGATGACCTGGGTTACGGCGGACTTGGTTGCTACGGGCATCCGACGCTGCAAACCCCGCACCTGGATTCGTTAGCCGCACGGGGCATTCGGTTTACCGACTTCCACGCCAACGCCCCGGTCTGCACGCCTACCCGCGCTTCGTTGCTGACGGGCAACTACCCGCAGCGCAGCGGACTAGAGGGCGTCATCTACGTACGCGGCGAAACCCGGCAGGTGGGACTCGATACCACCACGCTTACGCTGGCCGAGTTGCTGCGGGAGCACGGCTATGCTACCGGCATGGTGGGTAAATGGCACTTAGGTTACCAGCCGGAGTACAACCCGGTGCACCACGGCTTCGATAGTTTTCACGGCTACGTGAGCGGCAACATCGACTATCACTCGCACTATGACAATGCAGCCATCTACGACTGGTGGCACAACCTCGACACCATCCAAGAGAAGGGCTACGTCACTGACTTAATTACGGATCACTCGGTCGACTTCATTGCGCAGCACCGCGAACGTCCGTTCTTCTTATACGTTGCGCACGAAGCGCCCCACGTGCCCTTCCAGGGGCGGAACGATCCGGCCTACCGCTTTCCCGGTCAGGAGTTTACTTATCACGGCCCGGTGGAGGATACGGCGGCCACCTATGCCGAAATGGTAGAGGTGATGGACGAGGGGGTAGGCAGCATTATGCAGGCGCTGCGGAAACACAACCTGGAGGAAAATACGCTGGTGATCTTTTTATCCGATAATGGGGCAGAATCGTTTGGCCACAACGGACCGCTTCGCGGACAAAAGACTACGCTGTACGAGGGTGGTCACCGGGTACCGGCGATTGCGTACTGGAAAGGCCAGATCAACCCTCGCACCTCATCAGACCCTGTGATGAGCATGGATTGGCTTCCTACGCTGTTAACCATAGCTCATGCCTCAGCACCGAGCGAGGCTACCTTTGATGGGGTGGATCTGTCTTCGTACCTACTCAACCAACAAGCGCTTGCAGAACGCCCCTTGTTCTGGCGCTACCGCGGGCAGAAGGTAGTGCGTCGGGGGGCGTGGAAGCTTTTGATTACCCCCACCGATACGGCTTTGTATCAACTGGAAGATGACTTGCAAGAAACCACCAATCAATATGCTAGCCATCCGCGACTTGCTAACGAGCTTCATAGTTTGCTTGCTAAATGGGAGGACACGCTGCATGAAACAGCTTTGAAAACTGATTGATTGGTAGTAGGATAATGATTGCAGAACTGCTCTTCTAAACGCAGTATCTGATTAGAGGTTAGAAACAGAGCAAGGACAACTTACTGCTGTACCGCCACACTTACGCCGGGCACGATTTGCTGAGCGCACGTACCAGCTCTACCTCCTGAGTAATTTGCTGCACCAGCGTTGCTGCTTTCTCGCTAAAGATGTCCAGGCTCTCTAGCTCCTTCATCAGAGAACCTAGCACTTCCATACCTACCATAAACGCACTTGCTTTGTGCTTGTGAGCCAGTTGTTTTAGCGCCTCCATGTCTTTGGCCTGCACCGCTCGTTGCAACCACGGGATATCTTCGTCCAGTTCGTCGAACATGGCCGCGATCATCTCTTCCACTACGGCTACCTCACCGCCCACAGTGTCCAGGCAGGTGGTCCAGTTAATATGTTGCTTCATAGAAGTATCGGTTGCTTTATCTTCCTGACCCACGGCCGGTGCGTCGCTGATCCAGCGTTGGAAGGTAGCAGCGAGCGTATCTAAGACGAATGGCTTGCTCATGTAATCGTCCATGCCGGCCTCCAGGCAGCGCTCGCGTTCGCCCTTCACCGTGCCCGCGGTGAGCGCAATAATGGTGGTATGAGATGGCTCAATGGCACGAATCCGCCGACACGTTTCGTAGCCACTCAGGTGGGGCATTTGGATATCCAATAGCACCACCGCCGGTTGCTGTTCGGCAAACCGTTCCAGCGCTTCCAACCCATCGCATGCTTCGGTGATGCGCGCATTGGGTAGAATTTTCGTAATCATGGTGCGGGCCAGCAGGCGGTTCATGGGGTTGTCGTCGGCAAGCAATAGGTTGACTTCCTGGTCAGACAGTTGGTTGATTGGCTCTTCAGGCGGGCGGGCTGACTGCGGAGGAGCATCCAGGTAGCGCAAAGCGTCAGTGAGCTGATGCAGGGTGATTGGTTTGCTAATCACCTTTTGGATACCGAGCGCTTGCCGGGCGGTGTTGATCTCGTGATCGTCGGCCGAACTGTGTAATAGAATAACCGGGAGTTGGTGAGCAAGAACGCCCATCACCTCTCGTACGCGTTGAATCACCTGGATGCCCGTGAGGGTAGGCATATTCTGATCGATAATTACGGCATCGTAATCATGGCTAGCTATTTTTTCCAGTGCCTCTTCGCCGTCGCTGGCGCACTGGCTGGATATGGCACTGAACGAAAGCATCTCCTGAATGATCTGCCGGTTTTTGGGATGATCATCTACAATCAACACTCGATTAATTGTTGAGACTGCCGACAAGGGCAACTTAGGCTCCTGCTTCGTTTCAGCGTAGAGTCTAAAGGAAAACCTGCTTCCCACGCCCACCTGGCTTTCAAGCTGTAGATTAGTGCCCATCAGCTTGAGCAATTGGTTAGAGATCGTTAAACCGAGCCCGGTGCCGCCGTACTTACGGGTGGTAGAAGCATCCTCTTGCGAGAAGGCCTTGAAGATACTTCTTTGGCGGGCCTGATCAATGCCGATGCCTGTGTCACGCACCGAGAATTCCAGGCAACTCTGGGCTTCGACACTGGTTTCGGGCACTAGATTTACGTTGATCTCAATTTCGCCCTCCTCGGTAAACTTAGCGGCGTTGCCCAGCAGGTTGATCAGAATTTGTCGCACCCGAACCGGATCGATCCAGGCGTAGCGAGGAAGCGAGGGTGACACGTTCAGTAGCAGTTCAACCTGGGTGCTCTGCAGTTTGTGCTTCACCACGTTGCTGATCTGCTCCATCAACTCCCACAGATCGCACTGCTCGGTCGCTATTTCCAGTTTACCCGCTTCAATCTTCGAGAAATCCAGAATATCGTTGATGAGATCAAGCAGCGAATTGGCCGACTGGTGCACCGCTTGCATATACTGCTGCTGGCTCTCGTCGAGTTTCGTTTTGGTTAGCAAATCTGAGAAACCAATCACTCCGTTGAGCGGAGTGCGAATTTCGTGGCTCATGTTGGCTAAAAACTCTGATTTGGCCACGCTGGCGGCTTTGGCCTGCTTCATTGCTTCAACTAAATTTTGCTCATCTATTTTTTGCTCAGTAATGTCTTGAAAGGTTCCGTAAAGTCGAACGCACTGACTCTCCTCGAATTCAGCGCGACCAATGGCCCTCACCCAACATTCGTTGCCCCGGACGGTAATAATCTGAAGCTCTTCGCTGTAAGGTTCTCCTGTTTCGATTGCCTGGTTCACCACCCGCCAAATGGTATCACGGCTGTACCCCTCTTTGTAAAAATTGATTCCTTTTTCTATAGTAGGCACAAAGTCCGGATTCACTTCGTGAATCTCTCGAGTCATCTGGGTCCAGTATACCGTGTTTGTCCGCAGGTCCACCTCCCAGCCTCCCACGCGCGCCACTTGGTTGGTTTGCTCCAGCATCTCTCGGGTACGAGCGAGCTCTTGTTCGGCTTTGCGCCGCTCGGTCACGTTGCGAAAAATGCCTCGGGTAACCGTTTGCCCTGCTGCCGGATGGTGAATGCTGACGTGCCCCTCAACGTATATCCGCGTGCCAGATTTACTCTGAAACACCGTGTTGACCACCGTGGACTGCTGAGATTGCGTTAACGTATCAAACTGCTGCTTACAGTGGGTTAGGCAATCCGGAGCAATCAGTTGAAATACGGTCAACGAAGTGGCTTCTTCGGGGGTGTAACCCAAGGTATTGCACCAGACTCGGTTCACGTATAAGAATCTTCCTTCACGGTTAACGCTTTGAATCAGGTCGTGCGCGTCGTCTAAGAAGGATTGCAGTTCTTGCTTCGAGGCGTTTGCTTCCTGGGCAATGCGCTTCAGGGTTGCTTCTTTTTGTTTAAGCACGGTCACGTCGGTATGGGCTCCCAACATCCTGAAAGGAACCCCCTGCTCGTCTCGGATAATCATTCCCCGGCACTGAATCCACACGGTAGCCCCGTTTTGGTGACGAAAACGCACAATCTGGTCGTAGGGAATAGCCGGGTCTTCGCGATGTCGGTTGAACGCCTCAATGGCCAGTTCTCGATCTTCCGGAAAGATGATGTCCTGCCAGGCACTCGACTTATGGGGCATTTGGGCCGAATCGTACCCCAACGTGGTCCAGAATCGGGGGTTCATCCACTCTTCCTCCGGATTTTGTAGATCCCAGTACCAGAGACCGTCAAGTGATCCTTCTTGGATAAAGTCAAAAATTTCCGGGTGGGTACTGATGCGATGGTATAGTTCTTCCTTTAAGTAATGTTCTGATGAGTTCATTGCCGGTTTGTTCTTTGTGGCTTGTTGGTTATTTTGGCAAGTAAATAAGAGAATTTCATCGGTAAGTTTCTGGGAAGTACGGGCACGATAGTACATAAGCAATTTTGCCGTAAAGAACTACCGTAAGGACAAACGCTGATGCCTTTGGGCAAGTTGGGCACCTTCGACGACGGCGGCATTATGCCCTGCTGCGTGGTGCCGACCGACAACGGTCTGTATCTCTATTACAACCGCTACGAGCCGTACTTCACGGCTTCGCCCTACGTGATAAAGGAAGGATGCGCACGAAGCCAACGCGCGGGCCACGGTGATCAAGGAGGATGGCTTGTTCAAATGTGGTTTGCCTACGGTGGGATGGATGATGTCGAAACTTGATAAGTCTTAGTTTTATGAACGGTTGAAATCTCGAATGGTGTGCGCCACGAAGTCAAGCGCTTCGTCGATCATTTCGGGGTACAGGGGCAGCGAAAGCAGTTGCTGCTGATACGCCGCTGCCACC
Source organism: Cyclobacteriaceae bacterium (assembly GCA_965217275.1). GTDB lineage: Bacteria > Bacteroidota > Bacteroidia > Cytophagales > Cyclobacteriaceae > Tunicatimonas. Next base: position 517,092 of record OZ244400.1, read on the forward strand.
GGAAAGTCGGTCGACGCGGGCGAAAGCGACGCGTAGCAGGGTTGAAAGGGCAGGGCCACCGGGTAGTGAATCATAGAGTCTATTTGGTGCTCGGCCAAGTAGTGTTTCAATGCATCACGGTTCGGGGTGCGGATCACGTACAGATGAAACACGTGCCGCAGGCCAGCGGGCACCCGGGGAACGGTGATTCCGGCAGTATCTGCCAGTTGCTGGTTGTAGTGCCCGGCCAGACCAATGCGCTGTTCGGTCCACTGCTCCAGATGCGAAAGCTTCACCGACAGCACCGCTGCTTGCAAACCGTCCATTCGGCTGTTTCGGCCGTGCACCTCGTGCCGGTGGCGGCTTTCCTGCCCGTGGTGGGCAATCATGCGAGCTTCTTTGGCGAGCGCTTCGTCGGATAGCACCATAGCTCCGGCATCGCCCATTGCTCCCAGGTTCTTCGTCGGAAAAAAGCTGAAGGCAGCGGCGTGCCCCCAGGTGCCCACTTTCTGGCCCCGAATGTCGGCTCCGTGGGCCTGCGCGCAGTCTTCAATCACCTTGAGGTTGTGGCGCTGGGCCACCTCCATCAGCGCGGGCATATCGGCCGGATGCCCGTACAAGTGCACCGGAATAATGGCTTTGGTTCGTTCGGTGATTTTTGCTTCCACCTGCGAGACGTCCAGCGCGTAGCTGGTGGGATCAATGTCCACGAACACGGGCTGGGCACCGGCCGTAGCCACCACTTCGGAGGTAGAAATCCACGACAGCGCGGGCACGATCACCTCATCACCCGCCCCAACCCCCATAACACGGAGCAAGATCTCCAGCGCGTCGGTGCCGTTGCCACAACTCACCACGTGAGAAGCTCCTAAATAATCGGCAAACTGCTCCTCAAAGGTTTCTACGGCGGCGCTCTTGATAAAAGCCGACTGCCGTATCGTATCCGCAATGGCTGCGTCTATTTCCGATTGGATGGTTTGGTACTGCGCAAATAGATCAAGAAAGGGGACGTTCATGCTAGTCTTTGGTTAATGAGTAGTTGATGATGGCGCGGGTCGAAGCCCAGCAGTTGGATGGTTTGCCCGGTTTCGCACACCGCTTCTACGCCGTCGGGCAACAAGCGACTTACGAAGGGCCGGGCTACCCCTACGTAGCGTCGATCACTTAGCGCGGCGTGGGTAACCACCACCGTTTGGTTGTTTACGCGTAAGTAGGCCGGATTTTGTTCCGATCGCAGCGCCATCACCTTGCGGTATACCCGGTCGCGGTCGTGCCACTCGGTAAGCCGACTGTCTTCCGGATAGCGGCGAGCCACGTAGGTGGCCTCTTCTTCCCGATTGGGAAGCGGCGTTAGCGTTTGCTGCTGATAGTCGTGCACGAACTGCCCGAAGTTCGCTTCCACTTGTTGCATCAGCCCTTCGCGCAGTTCCTGCACCGAGGTGCCCAAGGCCACCGGCACCTGTTTTTGCCAGTAGATATCTCCGGCGTCGATGGCGGGAGTCATGCGATGAATGGCGACCCCGAATTCGGATTCGCCGTTGATCAGTGCCCAGGGCAACGGATGCCGTCCCCGGTAGCGGGGCAGCGGGGCCAGGTGAATATTGAGCGTTTCGTAGTGCTCTAGCAGGGCACTAAACTTGAAATTACAGAAGCAGTTGATGAGCAGATCGGGCGAAAAGGGCGCTAACCGGGCAATCAGTTCTTCTTCGGCAAAGCCCATGAAAAAATCAGACGCAGCTCCGTGTTCGGCATACGCTTGTTGCAGCGGCGAAGGCACTGGCTTTTGCAAGCCCACGCAGACCGCTCGCAGATTGGCTTTCCGCAGGGACCGAAGCAGCCGCAGCGGGCCGTCGTTATTACCGACGATAGCGATCTTCATGCGAAAAAAGGGTAAAGGAGCTCACTAAATCGATCAGTAGCGGCAACGTCCGGTTCTTGCTCTACGATTACCTGCGTGAGGGAAGAGAGTAGTTGTTTGAATTCTTTTTCGGCCTGCCCATCGTAGCCCGGCGGATCAGAGCGGAAGTAGGTAATATCTTTTCGCACTCCCCCCATGCTTTCCTTGAAGCGAACCAACCCTTCGTAAGAAGCGCCAGCACCGCTCAACCCCAGATCAATCGCCTTAAACTGACGTTGCTGCGCGTAGCCAATCAACGTATCAAAGATCAGGTTGTTGGGCCGCATATCCAGCGACGCTTCCAACGAACAACCGAACTTATAGTACAAAATATCCTGATGCTGTAGCACCACAATGGAAGCGATCACCTGCTCTTGATGTTCTGCCTGTAGGATAAATCCTTGGTCGTGGGCGATAAATACCTTGAAAATCTCCAGAAAAAAAGCGTACGGTTGCGGGATGCTGTTAAATTTATGAATCCGGAGCTGGTGATACATGGCGTAAAAGGCTTTTAACGCCGTTTCATCTTGCTTTAGCACCGCCTTCACTCCGGCCCGTTGCGCCTTTTTAACTCCCCGCTTGAATGACGAAGACCGCCTCTGCTGCGCTTGTCCGGCTTCCTGGGTATCAATGCGGTGATAATAGGCGTTCCGGATGGGCTGACCCAGCGCGGCAGCGTCGGTAAGGGTGGTTTTGAGCACCACCGGAAGCGTCGGATACTGCTTCTGAATAGCAGACAACAACCTGACACCGGCCTCCGAATCTGTTTCGGTGTAGTCGGAAAAAGGAAGGCTTATTACTTTGCGGCCCACGAAGTGCTCTACCACGGTGAAGATGATGAACTGATCCGTGGACCGGTCGATGGCGGTGTGAAATTGGTAGCCGTAGGTATTGGCCAGCACCCGCAGCCAGGAGGCGGCGTAAAACAGATGGTGCACCCGCTCTTGATAAAACTCGGGATCGAGCTCCTCATAATCCACAATTTCTACTGAGCCCATGCGCTACGCTTGCTGGTAAATAGTCTCAATCGCCTGAATGCTTTTAATGCCTTCCTCACCCTCTACCACGCCCTTTCGACTGTGGATGATCTGGTCCACCAGACTGTGGATCAGTTTATCGTGGTTAGAACTGGAACCCTGGTAGCTGCCGTATTCGTTGGGCCGATCATCGAACTCCAGTTGGGTAGGCATCGGAAACGACTGCACGTCCCAGAATTCTATTTCGTTCAGGTATTTGCCGCCGATTTTGATGGTGCCTTTTTCGCCGATGATGGTGATGCTGCCTTCGTAATTAACGTTATACACGCAGGTGGTCCAGAACAACGAGCCGATCACCCCGCTCTCGAAGCGCAGGGCCGACACTCCGCAGTCTTCAATCTCAATGGTATGGTTCAGGGTGTCCATAATCGTTTTGGCCTCCTCAATGTTGCCAAACCACCACACCAACAGATCGAGGAAGTGGCTCACCTGGGTCTGCAGGGCACCGCCTTCCAGGTGTTTCTTGCCGCGCCACGACGACTGCTCGTAGTAGGCTTGGTGGCGGTTCCACATCACGTTGCACTGCACCATGAAAATTTTACCGAGTCGCTCCTCCTCCAGGGCCTGGGTGGTCAGCAAGATGGGAGCGTTGTAGCGGTTTTGCTTCACCACAAAGAGCTTCACCCCGTTTTCGCGGGCGGCGCTGATCATCTTTTCGCTTTCCAGGGTGGTGAGGGCCATCGGCTTTTCTACCAGGATGTGCTTTTTGGCGTAGGCTGCCTGGATGCTCATCAGCGCGTGCAGGCCGTGGGGGGTGCAGATACAAACCACCTGCACGCCGGTTTCGGCGAGCATCTGTTCGTAATTCGTGTAGCAGGCCACTCCAGGATACTGTTTTCGGAGAGCTTCCAGCTTGGCTTGGTCCACGTCGCAGATTGCCACTAGGTTGGCCTCCGGTTCGGCATCGATCACCGCCACGTGGCGTTTTCCGATGTGTCCGCACCCTACCACCGCAAATTTTACCTCCTCCATATCCATATCACGTGCTAATTATTTCTATACTTTGGTTCTTGTACACCTGAAAATCGACGTAGAACTTATCCAGTCCGCGGGGTTGCGGATCGCCGGAATCGAAGTAGTCGTTGCCGAAAACCGATACTTTGAAGGCGCCGCGCAGATGGTCTTGCACCAGCGTATCGCCCCGGCCTTCAGCCATGTACAGATCGCACAAGTAGTCGCCTTCCGACAACGGCATCCGATTGATCTCAAAGGTAAGCAGGGTGCTCCCCTCCAGCGTGACCTGTTTGCCGAACAGCGAAGTGGATAAGGTAAACAGCCGCTCGCCCAGCATGTCTCGAAAGCAGACGGCGGCGTACACTTTTTTGCTAGTGGGAATTCGGGATTCGATCCGAGCGTGGATATACATCGGTGCTCCGGTTTGGATTTCTCCCACTGTCTCGTGTCGGTCGTTTTCGATGCGCACGTCGGTGAAGCGAACGTCGCCCAGCCCTTCGCGGTCGGTCCGATTCGCAATAGACTGCTGGCTAGCGGCCGCGTTGATGTCGGCATACCGACGCACGGCCTCCTCGGTGGCGCCCTCGAAGTAGGTTTCTCCGTGCTTGAGCACAATCCCCCGGCTGCACAAGCGCGTGACGGCCCCCATGTTGTGGCTCACAAACAACACGGTGCGTCCTTGCCCCTGGCTCACCTCCTGCATTTTGCCGATAGCTTTCTTCTGGAAAGCAGCGTCGCCCACGGCCAGCACCTCGTCGACGATCAGGATTTCGGGTTCCAGGTGGGCCGCCACCGCAAAGGCCAGCCGCACCTTCATGCCGGAAGAGTAGCGTTTCACCGGAGTATCCACGTAGCGCTCTACTCCTGAAAAAGCAATGATCTCATCCAGCTTCGCCTTGATTTCGGCCTTCGTCATGCCCAGGATGGCTCCGTTTAAAAAAATATTGTCCCGTCCGGTGAGTTCTTTATGAAATCCGGTGCCCACTTCCAGCAAGCTGGCCACCCGCCCCCGGGCTTTGAAGAGCCCTTGCGTGGGCGCGGTCACCTGCGATAAAATTTTCAGTAGCGTGGATTTGCCCGCTCCGTTGCTGCCGATAATCCCCAGCATCTCGCCCTGCTGCACCTCAAAATTAATGTCGCGCAAGGCCCACACGTACTGGCTCTGCCCCACCGTGTTCTGATCGTTGGTTTCGCTCACCTTTAGGTAGGGGTCTTCTTTGCCCCGCGCCCGGTGCCACCACCGGTTCAGGTCATGCGACAGCGTGCCGGTGCCGACTAGCCCCAATCGGTACTGCTTGCTCAGATTTTCTACCCGGATTGCTACCCTGTTCATACGGTGTCCATAAAGGTTTTCTCGGTTCGATTAAAAATGAGCAGGCCCAGCAAAAGAACCATCACCATAAAGCTGAAGCTGTACAGTAGGTTGACGAAACTAAAAGACCCGGCTCCTAAAAAAACGTATCGAAAGGCCTCAATGATGGCCGTCATGGGGTTAGCCAGAATGAATAATCGGTACTGTTCCGGTGCTTCGGAAAGCGGGTAGATTACCGGAGTGGCGTACATGGCTAGCTGAATGCCAAACACGATCAGAAAAGTGAGATCGCGGTATTTGGTGGTTAGAGAAGAGACGATCATGCCGAAGCCTAGGCTGAGGCCGGCCACCATCCCGATGAGCAGCGGAACCGACAGCACCCACCCGCTCACCACCAACGGAGCGCCTTGCAGCAGGTAGTAAGTGAAAATGACCAAGAACAGTAGGAGTTGAATTGCAAACTTCACCAGGTTAGATAAGACCACCGACATGGGAACGATCACGCGGGGGAAGTACACTTTTCCGAAAATGTCTTCATTTTTGGTAAAAGAATCTGAGGTGCTTTTAAAGCATTCGGCAAAGTAGTTCCAGACGATGATGCCACTCAGGTAAAACAGCACCGGAGGCAAACCGTCGGTTGATAACTTGGCGATCCTGCCAAAAACAATCGTGAACATAATCGTGGTGAGGATCGGTTGAATGAAGTACCACAGCGGTCCCAACACGGTTTGCTTATACACCGTGATGATGTCTCGCTTCACAAACAACAGGAGCAAATCGCGGTACTTCCAAATTCGAGCCAGGTTGAAGTTGATCCAGCGGGAGCGGGAAGTGACTACCAACGTCCAACCGTCATCGGATGAAGATGCCATAGAAAGGTTAATTTGTAAATCTGCTAAATAATAGTGCCCTGAAGCCCAGCGAGATGGCAGTAAAAATGATTACACTTCGTAAAAACCGGTCACAAAGTACGGAATTTTTTGGTAAGTGCCTATCTTCGGCAGCCGGAAGCAAGCATGGTGAAGTCTTTTGAGCGCAACAGTGCCGAACCTTGAACCCCGGGGCGGTGTTCGTCCAAAAAACAATTTATGCAACGCATCCAACCCCAAGCCGGGCAAGAGTCGGTGTGGGACTATCCCCGCCCGCCCCGCCTGGAGCCCGTTAGCCAGCACGTTCGAATCATTTTCAACAATACGATTGTTGCAGACACCAACCGCGCGCAACGTATCCTGGAAACCAGCCATCCGCCGGTCTATTACTTGCCTCCCGAAGACTTGCGGATGGACCTACTGCACAAAAACAGTCATCGTTCGTTTTGCGAGTTTAAGGGCATGGCGGGTTATTATGATTTAGCGGTGAACGGGCAGCGCGTGACCAACGCCGCCTGGTTTTATCCCGACCCGGTGCCTGCTTACGCCGCGCTAAAAAATCATCTGGCCTTTTATCCTTCCAAAATGGACGCCTGCTACGTGGGCGACGAGCGCGTGCAAGCGCAGGAAGGAGACTTCTACGGTGGGTGGATCACCAAAAATATCGTTGGGCCGTTCAAGGGTGGAACCGGAACGTGGGGGTGGTGATTTCCGTAAAAAAACGTATGGATGCTACCGTAGAAAAACTTCTTGACCGTTATCGGCAGTATAAACTGTCGGAAGTGATGGATTACGACAAGTTCAACCACTACGCCATCACCCACCACAGCACGCGGATTGAAGGGAGTACCCTCACCGATACCGAAACCCAACTGCTGCTCGACGAAGGACTTACGCCCAAGGGGAAACCGCTGGAGCATTCGCTGATGGCCAAAGATCACTACCAAGCCTTACTGTTTGTTTTGAAAGAAGCCGCTGCGAAGCGAGAACTTAGTGTGACTTTGGTTCAACGCATCAACGCGCAGGTGATGCACAGCACGGGTGGCGTGTATAACACGGTGCTGGGCGAGGTGGATTCTTCCCAAGGTGCGTTCCGAAAAGGAAACGTGACGGCCGGGGGAACGTACTTCCCCAACTACGATAAGGTGCCGAAGCTCACCTCACAGCTAGCAAGTGAGCTTCAGGATTCACTTGCCCGGACGCCAGAGATAGCCGCGCAGTTGGAGCTTTCGTTTGCCGCGCACTTCAACCTGGTGTCTATTCATCCGTTCTATGACGGAAACGGGCGCAGCAGCCGGTTGCTGATGAACTTTATTCAGGCGTACTACGGTCTGCCGCTGGCGATGGTCTTCAGTGAGGACCGGGCCGATTATTTTACGGCACTACAACTGGCGCGTCAACAGAAAGACATTGAGGTGTTTCATTGCTTTATGTATAATCAGTATCAGAAACACCTTAACAACGAAATCAGTAAGTACGAAGCCCTACTCGATGATCGTTCTTCGAGCGGATCAACCTTTTCTCTTTTATTCTAAACGACTATCCATCATGAAAAAACATTTGTTTTATTTCGCCATTATTTTGTTCATCAGCACCACCACCTGGGCGCAATCGGTGCAGCACTTTGGCGAGCGCATCGACGAAGAAAACGTGCTTTCTCCCACGGAGCTAGTCAACACTGTGGCTCAACAGGGCACCGCCGAAACCAAAGTGGCGGGAGAGATCACTGAGGTGTGCGCCGTCAAGGGCTGCTGGATGACCATGAACGTGGACGGGCAGGAGATGATGGTGCGCTTTAAAGACTACGGTTTCTTCGTGCCCAAGGACGCGGCGGGCAAAACCGCGGTGGTGCAGGGGCAGGCGAAGGTCGACACGGTGGACGTGGCCACGCTGCGCCACTACGCCGAAGATGCCGGAAAGCCCAAAGAGGAAGTTGAAGCCATCATCGAGCCCGAGGTGAAGCTGTCGTTTGAGGCGGCCGGGGTGATTTTGCGGGATCAAAATGAAGAATAACTTAGTTTTTCTTCTCGCTCATTTTGATACGTATGAGCAACTCACCTCTCTTGGAGTTAAGGTTTTGTTCCTGTTCCGGGTAATATAGGGCTACCGTTTCGATCGTGTTGGACAGATTAATATTACCATGCAGTAGCCATTCGTTGTATTGATCGGCCACTTTCCGGTAGCTTGCTCCCAAGGAAACGACTTTGTCAATGGTAAAGTAAGCGTTGAGATCAATAGTTGACTCCTGCTGTCTTTTATAAAGAATAGAGGGACAGAACGAGATGACTTTGTTTAGCTTAATGTTGTGGGCAACGTAACCAAGAAAAGTTCGGGAAGTAATTTCGTTTCCAAGCAGTGTATCTCGCTTCATTTCAATAGTAAACACATCCTCTACGGCGATTCCTACCGTGGCATTTTCATTTTGGTACGCTGCGCCCATATCCACACTCCAAGTCTTGTACACTGAGTTTTCGCTACCCTTCACTGGATCGCAGTCGTAACAAATAATTTGAGTATCATCAATGTCTTTTGTCCTATATATGGCATTAACGCCTAATCGTATAGAACTCTTAGGCAGCTTGTACTCATAACTATACAGTCCGCTGACTTGCCTATGAGATAAAACCCACGTCTTATCATTCATCACTCGTAGGGCTACACCACTGTTTAATCCCGGGAGAGAAGCTTCGTAGCTTACCGCGGCAGTTACACTGCTTCCGTCATAACCATCCAGCCAAGTACTTCCATAAAAACTAAACACATGATGATGGCTATTACCCACAAAGGCCGGATTGATCCAACTCGGATCGTACATATACAAACTCGGGGTAAAAATGCCTTGGGCTATAGCAATGTTCGCCAAGCCCTTCAGCAGCAACAGGATTGTATACTTTTTCATTATCATTGCTGCGTCAGTAGATGAGTGAAAGATAATTGAAATAGTCGATTAGGAACGTAACGTTCCTCATTCGCAGCAACCGTATCGGAAATACCAACATGGTATCGCAGCTCCAGATTGGCTAAGGCACTCAACTTGATCCCACCTCCCAGTATAGCCGCGAAATCAATCGGATTAAGTTGAGCGGATACGTTTCGTTTAGCTTCTTCATGGCGCAGATTTCCTTCGTATAATACGGCCACCTGAGGACCGATCAGAAAGTAATGCTTCTCATAATCCAGTTTCGCCAAAACCGGCAGACAGAAGTAGTGGTAGCGCGCTGTTCCACCTTCTTCTAAACCCGCTCCCTGCGCTGAGTAATAAAATTCCGGTTGCAAAATTAATTCTTCTGTTAAAGACAAGTTGCCCACCAAACCCACATGGTATCTAAACATTGGCGTGGCATTCTCTGCTTCTCCGCCCAGCCACGACACATTGGCTCCGGCTTTAACTCCTAAAGATTGTCCGGCAGCATATTGGATTGATAGCAATCCGCAAAGCAATAAGATGTAGTGGTATTTTAGCAATGTTCTTTCATTTGGTTTCGCCTTAAAACTAGTCCTATACTCTTGTTCAAAAAATTCATTTCCTGGAGCTGTCTACCAACGTGGGGTTTCATTCGCAAAAGCTAATTTATCTTCCACCAACCCCTATATTTGCTCCCTTCAGCATTTATATTTATACTCGTTAAGGGGTGAATTAGTGATTTTGAAAATAGTGATCCCTCGTGAAACATTGACTTGGTTGGTGGGGTGGAAGCTATAAACAGCTACGAATGAATTCTTCTGCCATCGTCATTATCCCCGCCCGCCTGGCTTCGCAGCGTTTGCCCAACAAGGTGCTGATCGATCTGCGCGGCAAACCGATGATCCAGCGGGTGTACGAACAGGCTCAGCAAGCCACTACCATCGCGGCGGTCTACATCGCTACCGACAGTGCTGAGATTCGCGACCTGTGCCAGCAGTTCACCGATAACGTCATCATGACCCGCGCCGATCATCCTTCGGGCACCGACCGGCTGGCCGAAGCGACGGCCAACCTGGATGCCTCGGTTATCATCAACGTGCAGGGCGACGAACCCTTTATTGACCCCGCCCTGATCGACCAGCTTGCTACCTGCCTGCACAACCCTGACGTGCCGATGGCGAGTGCCGCCTTCCGGATTCGCTCCGTGGCCGACTTCCTGGACCCTGCCCTGGTGAAGGTGGTGCTGGACGAACAGCAGCGGGCGCTATACTTCTCGCGTTCGCCGGTGCCTTTTGCGCGTCACCTGAATCTGGCTGAGCTTGATACATTGCCCGACGACTTTCGAGCCTACGGTCATTTGGGGATCTACGCCTATCGGAAAGACTTTCTGCTGCGCTACGCGTCGTTGCCGCCAACCTACCTGGAGCAAACCGAGCGGCTGGAGCAACTGCGGGTGTTGGAAAATGGCTATTCTCTGCGTATCATTGAGGCGAATCGGCCTGGTTTGGGCATTGACACCCCGGAAGATTTGGCAAAGGCTAGGAAACTGGCGGAGACTTTCTTTGTCGATTGATCACACGGATTTCACAGATGACACAGATAGATGACACAGATGAAATACATTATTTGAATGGAAGAGCTATATAGTAAGATTCGGGAGGGGTTGTTTGTGATTAGTGGGCCGTGCGTGATTGAGGATGAGGAGACGGTGATGTATCTGGCCGAGCACATTGCGGAAATCTGTCAACGACTGGGTATTACTTATATCTTTAAGGCTTCGTTCGATAAGGCCAATCGTACTTCGGTGGACTCGTTTCGGGGGCCGGGTTTGGAAGCGGGGCTGCGCATTCTCGAGAAGGTGAGGCAGTCGTTCGGGTTGCCGATTACGACCGACGTGCACGAAACGGTGCAGGTGGCGGCAGTGGCCGAGGTGGTGGACATTGTGCAGATTCCGGCCTTCTTGTGTCGGCAAACGGATTTGCTGGTGGCGGCGGGGGAGAGTGGGACAATCGTGAACGTGAAGAAGGGGCAGTTCTTGGCGGGGCAGGACATGCAGTATCCGGCCGAAAAGGTGGCCTCTACCGGCAATAAGAAGATCATGCTCACCGAGCGGGGCAACAGTTTCGGCTATGCTAATTTGGTGGTAGACCTGCGCAACTTGGTGGAGATGCGCACCTTTGGCTACCCGGTGGTGATGGACGTGACGCACTCCACCCAGAAGCCCGGCGGACTGGGCGGCAAGAGTGGTGGCAACCGGGAGATGGCTCCTTACATCAGTGCCGCGGCCGCAGCGGTGGGCGTCGACGGCTTCTTCTTCGAGGTGCACCACCAGCCCGAACGAGCTTTATCGGACGGACCTAATATGGTGCGGCTGGAAGACTTTGAGGGGATACTGCGGAACTGCCAAGCCCTGCACCAAGCCACCAACTTATGTTAGCTGAACGACTGGCCCGCGTGCGGATGTTCGTGTTGGACGTGGACGGCACGCTCACCGACGGCGGCATCTACGTGCTCGATTCGGGTGAGGAGATGAAACGTTTCCACGTGAAGGATGGCATGGCCATCGCGCGGCTGCGTCGGCAGGGCTACCGATTTGGTTTTATCAGTGGCAGCAAGAGTGATCGGGCCATCCGGAAGCGGGCTACTGATTTGGGCGTAGCCTACGTGTACGTGGGCGCGGGCAACAAACAGGCGGTGGTAGCTGAGTGGCTTAATGAATTAGATTTATTGCCCGAGCAGGTGTTGTGTATGGGCGACGACCTGAACGATCTGGAGGTGATGCGCTACTGCGGCGTGCGGGCCTGTCCGGCCGACGCTGCCGAACCCGTGCGCCAGCTCGCCGACGTGGTCACCGAACGACGCGGCGGCGATGCCTGCTTTCGCGAACTGGCGGATCGGTATTTTTCGTTAGACCATGAAGCTTAGCTTTGACGAAAGGGGCTATTTGTTACCCCATGACATCATCGAGTGCAATATAAATACGCTCGAAACTTATTTTGTAGATGCGTTTCCGCTTTCAACTACCCGCTTAATGCTGTGGAAGAACTATCAACGCTACCTGAGTAATTTTAGCCGCGAGGTGACAACTCATTTTACGCAATGGTTGGGCGGAAGCTTTTTCACCGAGATGGCAAACCCTCGGGACATTGACTTAGTAACGTTTGTAGATGTTCGAATTATTCAGGATAAAGAAACATTATTAGATAAGTATTGGTCGTTTCCGTTAGAAGACCAGGGGCTGGATGCTTACCAGTAGAGGTGCACCCGTCCGAGAGTGACCAGCATACTACGACTACTGAGAAGTTTCGACAGGTTTGGCAAAACCGCTTTGGTAAAGATCGCGAGGGACACTCTAAAGGATTTATCCAAATTGATTGGTAATATGCAGGAATTACAACCCCAATTACAATCTGACATCGCCCGCCTGCTTGAGCTCATCCAAGGATCTAATCGTGCGTTAGAATCTTTGAAAAAAGCCGGTCGGGACGATACTGACTTGATGGAACGGCAGGAAAAACATCTGCAACGTCAGTATACCGAAGAACTCAACCAACTAATGAAACCATTTAAACTTAGGGTGCATCCTCGAGATGAATAGGTAAATTTGGAATGTTTAAAAGGATAGGAATTGCTGGTAACTACATCAGGGTTTATCGACTCATAGGCTACAACCAGACTATTGACTTAACCCAAGACTTAGCTTTTTGGACCGAAGAAAGACTCGTGTCACGAGGTCGGCAAATCCGAAAGTTGTTGATAAACAGTACCGAAGGATACTTCACTTACTCCGATATTCAAGACGTTAAAAAGTACGAAGAACTCTACCAGCTACTGAGCGTGAAATACGCTTCACAGCGGGCCTGAATCAATTTAAAGAACTCAACGAACGTTTGTAACTTCAATCAATAAGTAGAACTAACCTACCTAACTACTCAGAAAGAAACCTAACACCTAATACCTCTAACCACCCCCAAAAATCACCCAACGCCTAAGCCCCTAGCCACCCCGAAAGCCATCCACCATCCAATAACCACCTTCCACTTTTGAGCTTCGTTTATCCGCAGTTTTTGTGGGGATTGCTGGCCCTCAGCATCCCGATCATCATCCACCTGTTCAACTTCCGGCGCACCCGGCGGGTGTACTTCAGCAACACCGCGTTCCTGAAGAACGTAAAGGAAGCCACCACCTCCAAATTGAAGGTGAAGCACTTGCTTATCTTGCTGGCTCGTTTGGCGTTCATCACCTTTCTGGTGCTCACCTTCGCGCAGCCGTTTATCCCCGGCAACGCGGGTAACGACGTGGCCACCAATAAACTGGTGTATTTGTACCTGGACAACTCCCTGAGCATGGCCTCCGAACTGGCCTCGGGCGTGCGCAGCATCGATCAGGGCGTGAGCGTGATCGACGAGATCAGCAGTCAGTATCCGCGCAACACGCAGTATAAATTGCTCACCAACCAGTTCGGCAACTTCTCGCGCGTGCCCAAGAATAACGAAGAGCTGGCCGAATTGGCGGCGGGCACCGAACTCGCCGCGGGAGCGCGCACCGCGCAAGAAGTAATCGATAAGGTACAGAACGACCGGCAGTCGGCTGCGTTGCAGGGTGACGCTTCGTTTGAGTCCACCGAACTCTACGTGATCTCTGACTTTCAAAAGTCTACGCTGGGCAACTTGCAACCACTGCAAGCCGACACCGCTCTGCGGGTTAACCTGGTGCCCGTGGTAAACTCCTTTACCCGCAACCTGTACGTCGATTCGGTGTACCTGGATAATCCGTTTATGTTGGCCGACCAGGCCAACGAACTCACGGTATCGGTGCGCAACGAGGGGGGAGAGTCGGTTGATGACCTGATTGTTCGCTTGCTCATCAACGAGCAACAGGTGGCCAACGCCAGTCTGGACGTCAGTGCCTTTTCATCGGGCACGCTTCGTTTTCCGCTCAACGTTCCGCTGGAGACCAACAACCGCTGCGCGCTGCAGTTTGAGGATTACCCCGCCACCTTTGACAACGAATTTTTCTTTACGCTCAACCTCGGAGACAAGATCACGGTGCTGGAAATTACCGCCAACGGGCAGGGCACCTCGAACGTGGCCCGGGTATACGCCAACGAGCAGCTCTTCGACTTCCAGTCGTTCGGGATCAACAACCTGGATTATAGCCTGATAGAAGAGGCGGACTTGGTGGTGCTCAACGAGCTGGGCGACGTGAACGAGGAAACCAGTCGGTCGATCAGGCCTTACGTACAGCAGTACCTGGAAAACGGCGGACATCTCATCTACGTGATGCCTGCCACCGGCAACATTGCCTTTCTGCGGCAGATCACCGGCAACCAGGGTTTGGTAGCCGAGCGGGTGCCCTTACCCGACTCGGTGGGCACCGCCCCGGCGCTGGCCAATCCCGATCTGGCGAATCCGTTCTTTAGCAATATGTTTGAGGGAGAAGAAACCAGTTTCGAAATGCCCGCCGCTGTCTCATTAGTCAACCACAACCTGCGGGGAGAAGCCTATTTGCGCTACCGCACCGGCGACCCCTACTTGCTCGCCCTGCGCAACACGGCCACGACGGCCAAGCAAATCTTCGTGTTCACCACTCCCCTGCGGCAAGAGTTCACCAGCTTGTACCGGCACGGCATCTTTGTCCCGGTGATGTATCGCCTGGCCTCGATGGGCAAGTCGCTCGAAACGCCGTTATATTATTCCGTAGATGACCCCACAGTGGTGCTCCGAACCAAGCAATGGGAGCGGAGTGAGAGCGGTGAGGCAACCACTGCGGCGGTCTACCGGTTGCTTCACGACGAGCAGGAAGTGATTCCCGCGCAGCGGATTGTGAACCAGCGCCTAATCATGGAGTTGCCGCCGGACCTTCTAAAAGCGGGCTTCTACGACCTGCTGCGTGCTTCTCCGACGGTCTCTGATTCGCTACCGCTGGTCACGCTGTCGTTCAACGTCGATAAGCAAGAGTCGCGGATAGAACCGTATTCGCGGGAGGAAATCAGCGAGCAGATTGGCGGTGCTCCCAACGTTTCGGTGTACGAAGCAGAAGACGTGGAAACCTTTAGCGCGCAGTTGCAGAACCAAAACAACCAGCAGTCCTTCTGGCGATACACGCTCTTGTTGGCACTGTTCTTTTTGCTGGTCGAAGTGCTGCTGATTCGTTTTTTGTAGGGACTGCGTTTGTGCTCAAAATCCCTTACCTTGCCGCGGTTTATCCCATACGAACGCGCCAACCGTAGCCAGAAGCCCAGTGAACCGTCGTTGGGCTTTTGGTGGGCTACTTTATGAACGTCTTTCTACAATCAGTTACCCTTCTTGACCCTACCTCCGCATTGCACCGGCAGAAAGTCCACCTGCTGGTGCGCGACGGAATAATTGCTTCGGTGGAAGCCGCCACCGACAACGCTCCAGAGGGTCCATTTGATCATACCATCGCCAGTGACAGCCTGTACGTGTCGGCGGGCTGGTTCGATCTACAGGCTCATTTCTGCGACCCGGGCCTTGAGCATCGGGAAGATTTACGCAGCGGAGTGCAGACCGCCGCGGCGGCGGGGTTCACCGAGGTGCTGCTGCTGCCCAACACCGCGCCGACGGTGCAGACCAAAAACGAGGTGCGGTATATCCTGGGCGGTAGCGACGGCCCCGTGCAACTGCATCCGCTGGCGGCCGTGACGCGCCACGCGCAGGGCGAAGAGCTCACCGAGATGATCGACCTGCACCACGCCGGGGCACGGGCCTTCACCGACGGTCTGCACCCCCTAGAGCACCGGCAGGTGATGCTTAAGGCCCTGCAGTACGTACAGAAGTTCGACGGCCTGCTCATCAACCGGCCGGAGGATACGCAGCTGACGGCCTACGGAACCATGCACGAGGGAGTGAACAGTACGCGTTTGGGGCTAAAGGGCATACCCGTGCTGGCCGAAACCCTGGCGCTGGAACGGGATCTACGCCTGCTGGCCTACGCCACCGAGTTTGCCTACACCCATCCGCCCCGCCTGCACGTGAGCAACGTGTCGTCGGCGGATTCGGTAGCCTTAATTCGCGAGGCCAAGGCCCGCGGGTTGGCGGTGAGTTGCGACGTAGCGGCCCACCAACTGGTGTTCGATGACGCTGGTCTGCTTTCGTTCGACACAAACTACAAGGTGAACCCGCCGCTGCGTTCGCTCGATGATCAGCGAGCGCTGCGCGAAGGCATTGCGGATGGCACCATCGACGCGATCGTGTCGGCCCACCTTCCGCAGGACGAGGAGGGCAAAAAGTGCGAATTTGACCTGGCCGAATTCGGAATGCTGGGTCTGCCTGCCGTGCTGCCGGTGGTGAGCCAACTGGTGCGGGAGGGAGCTTCTTTGTCCCAACTCATCGACTGCCTGACGAACCGCCCCCGGCAATTGCTTAAGTTTGACCTGCCCATCATTAAGGCAGGAGAACCGGCTAATCTGACGGTATTTGATCCTACGGCACGCTGGACTTGGGATCGGACGACGAACTTTTCTAAATCCGTGAACCACCCCTGGTACGGCCGGGAGTTGACCGGCAAGGTACTGGGGGTGTTTCATCGGCAGCGGCAGTATTTGGCCGGAGAAACCGCGATGGCATGGTGAAAAAGTACCCAATTCTGGCGGTGGGCCTACGCTACGGATTGGTAAGCGGGGGGCTCACGGTGGTGTTGTTCTTTGCCGTGACGTTCTTCGGCGAAAATCCGCTCATCGTGAACAAGTGGTTCGACTACTTTCTGATTCCGGCCCTGGTGTTTGCCGCCATTCGGGAGTTTCGAATTTACTACAACGCGCGCGCGCTACAGTTTTGGCAGGGAGTTAGCGTTGGGTTTGTCATTTACGTGACCACTGCCCTGGTGTTTGCCGCGGTGATTGGGCTGTATCTGGCTACTCACGGTCAATCTTGGGTCACCGATTACGTGCACAACCGGGTGGCGTTGGTAGAAGAAAATCAGGATGCGTTTACCGAAGAACTGGGAGAAGAAACCTACCGGCGGGTGCTCACCGAGGTGCAGGCCACCACTACCACCGACCTGATTCTCGACGACGTGTTTCGCAAGCTGATGATCGGCGTGTTTGTCACCCTGATTATTGCTATGGTGCAAAGACGGACGCCGACCCAGGAAATGACGTAAGGCTTTTCTATATTTGTAATCCACCAGACGCTACACTACCATGCCGCACAATCTTCGCTACGGACTTTACCTAGGATTGATCAGCATCGCCTTCTCGGCCGTGATTGTTCTGATCGACTACACCTTACTTCAGGAAACGGCGGTTTCGCTCATCCCGCTTGTGCTCACCATTGCCATTCTTATCATTGCGGGCCGAGACCTAAAGGAGCAGCAGGGAGGCTATCTGTCCTTCAAAGAAGCTTTCGTATCATCGTTTATCATTTATGCAATTGCGGGGGCCATTATCGTTATCTATCAAATTTTGCTCTACAATGTGTTTGCTCCCGAGATCGCCGAAAGCCTCCAAAAGGAATCGCTTAATCAACAGGTGGCGGTGTGGGAAATGATGGGCATGAGCGACGAGGAAATTGATGAGGCGGCGGCTGCGGTTCAGGATAAAAATATTTTCGGGCCTACTTGGCAGTTGATTGCCTACGCCGGAAGTCTGCTGTTTGGATTAATCGTCGCGGCGATCATTGCGGCCATTGTAAAGAAGAACAAACCCGAGTTTGAGTAGATGAAGCAGACTTTTGACGTAGATATTTCGGTGGTGGTGCCGCTGTACAACGAAGAAGAATCGCTGCGCGAACTCTGCTCGTGGATTGTCCGGGTGATGGACGAGCACGACTTTGCGTACGAGGTGCTGCTCATCGACGACGGCAGCAAAGATCGCTCGTGGCAGGTGGCGCAAGAACTGGCGGAGCTTAACCCATCCATTCGAGGGGTGCGCTTCAACCGCAACTACGGCAAGTCGGCCGCCCTGCAAACCGGCTTCGACCACGCCCGGGGGGCGGTGGTGATCACCATGGATGCCGACCTGCAAGACAGTCCGGATGAGATCCCGGCACTGTACGCCCTGGTCCGGGACGAAGGCTACGATTTGGTATCGGGTTGGAAGCAAAAACGCTACGACCCGCTTAGCAAAACCATTCCCTCAAAGTTCTTCAACTTTGTGACGCGGAAGATATCGGGCATCCAACTGCACGACTTCAACTGCGGCCTGAAAGCCTACCGCGGCGACGTGGTAAAGACGCTAGACATCTACGGGGAGATGCACCGCTACATTCCGATGCTGGCCAAGCGCAATGGCTACGATCGGATCGGCGAGAAGGTGGTGCAGCACCAGGCCCGCAAGTACGGCACCACCAAGTTCGGCATCGGCCGCATCTTCGGTTTCCTGGATCTGGTGTCCATCGCGTTCGTCACCAAGTTCAAGAAGCGCCCCATGCGCTTTTTTGGGGCATTGGGCACTTTCTCATTTCTGTTCGGACTGGTGGTGACGCTATGGCTGATTATAGAGAAAATTTATAAATCAAGTCAGCACCTTTACGTTCGAGAAATCACCAACCAGCCGCTATTTTTTCTGGCCTTGGTAGCCGTGGTCGTGGGAGTGCAATTGTTTATGGCCGGGTTTCTGGCCGAGATGCTGACCCTGGAGTCGAGCCGGAAAAACGACTACCTGATTGCCGAAACAATCAACGAACCCACCGCGGTGTCTGATCTCAACTGATGCTTTTCTCCCTCATTATTCCCGTTTACAACCGTCCGGACGACCTACGCGAGGTGCTCGACGGGCTAACCCAACAAACCGACCAGCAGTTCGAGGTGGTGGTGGTGGAAAGCGGCTCCACCATTCCGGCCAAGTCCGTAGTAGAAGCGTTCGCCGACCGCTTAAACCTGCACTACGCTCCCACCGGCAACCACGGACAGGGGTTTTCCCGGAACCACGGCATGCAGCAAGCCCGGGGCGACTACTTTATCATTCTGGACTCCGATATTATCATTCCGCCGCACTACACCGAGACGGTGCGGCGGCACCTGGAAAGCAACTATCTGGATGCGTTCGGCGGTCCCGACCGGGCGCACGCTTCGTTCACCCCGGTGCAAAGGGCCGCTGACTTTGCCCTGACCTCTTACCTGACCACCGGGGGCATCCGTGGCAACAAGCGGCAGGCCGCCCGCTACCAACCGCGCAGTTTCAACATGGGCTTTTCGCGCGAGGTGTACGAAGCCACGCGGGGCTTTGCGTTGCCCAATTGCGGCGAAGACATTGAACTAAGCATCCGCATTCAGAAGCTGGGCTACCGCACGGGACTGATTCCCGGAGCCTACGTCTACCACAAGCGCAAAGAAACGTTGCGGGGCTTTTTTCAGCAGATGGTGTGGTTTGGTAAGTCACGGATCAACCTGCACCGCATTGAGCCAGGTAGCCTCCAAGCCATCCATCTGATTCCGCTGCTGTTTTTTGCCTATTTAGGAATCACCTTGATCCTGAGCGTAGTGGCTCCTCCGGTGGGGGGCGTACTTTGGGCATTATTGTTGGCCTACGCTCTGGCGGTGCTGGTGACCGCCACCGTGCGCTACCGTTCGCTGAAAGTAGGCGGTCTGAGTGTGATTACCGCCTTCACCGTGTTTGTCGGCTACGGCTACGGACTTATCAAGTATCACTTCTTGCAGAAGGAGCCCTATACGCCGGTTTCATCGTAGCTAAAACAATTGTTCGGGGGGGTGGTTTATGGTCTTTTAACCAATCATTTATAACCCATGAGGACGATTTATTCTATGATAGCCGCGCTGCTATTGATGGCAGGTTTGCTAAGCTGTGGCGGAACTGGCACCACCGAAACCACTGACGCTGAGGTGGTTGTAGACTCTACGGCTGATACCCAAACCGTAGCGGAAACTCCCGAAACCAGTGCCACTGATTTAATTTTGTACGCCTACATGAACAATGAGATGCAAGCGGGCATGGCCCGCGTCGCTCAGGAAAAGGCAGCAACGCAGGCAATCAAAGACCTGGGACAAGAACTGGTGGTGGGCAATAAGGAAATCTCTTCTAAACTAAGTGAGTTAGCCGAGACCGCGCAAATGCAGCTGCCCGGCGGACTTGAAGTAGAGCAACAGGCCACCATGGACAGTGTAAACCAGTTAGCACCCGATGCCTTCGACCAAGCGTTTGTTGAAATGTTAGTCAAAAAGCAAAAAGACAACATAACGTTGCTGGAAAGGCTCACCGCGAGGGCAGATAATCCGATCATGCGTGGATTGGCGGATGACATTATCGACATTCAGCAAACGCAGATTGAGGAGGTTGAGGCCGCGCAGGATACTATGTGAAACTAGGGCTTAAAGTCCGGGTGGTTTCGGTCTTTGTCAGACAAAACGGGTTGATCGGTGGGCCAGTCAATACTGAAGTACGGATCATTCCACCGGATACCGGCTTCCTGACCGGGGGTGTAGAGTTGCGACACGTGGTAGTATACTTCTACGTTGTCTTCCAGCGTGATAAACGAGTGGGCAAACCCCTCGGGCACGTACAGGGAGCGATAATTGTCCGCTGACAGTTCTACCGCAATGTGCTGACAGTAGGTAGGCGAATTGGGTCGCACGTCGATGATCACGTCCAGAATGCTTCCCCGAATGCAACGGATGGTCTTGGCTTCCTTCGCGTCGCCGGTTTGGTAGTGAAAGCCCCGCAGGGTATATTTTTTTTCGGAACGCGACAGGTTGCACTGGGCGGTGATGGGATTGAGTCCGTGCTTTTTAAAATCATCGGTACAAAAAGCGCGCGCGAAGAAGCCACGCTCGTCTTCCATCTTTTTGAGATCAATGGTATACGCGCCGGGCAATTTGGTTTCGGTAAAAATCATAGTTGTGTTAAGTATTGATTAAGGGCAGAGCAACAGCCTGAGTAGCTCAGGGCATGATCGCCAATAAACTGGCGCTGACAGTCCTTCTTTTTGAAGCACCACCCTTATTAGTAAACAAATATAGCACGTAGATCATCAGGAAAAAATTGAAGATGGCTTCTATTCGTTTAGTAGAATGACTAGCAACTTACAACCCGGCGGCCATCGTCACTTCGAAAGTTGAATTTGGATCAATCCGAATCATGCGCTATTTTATGACTCTTGCCTACCGGGGCACTGCCTTTCACGGGTGGCAAATTCAGCAGAACGCCTACACGGTGCAGCAAGCGGTGCACGAAGCCCTAACCCGCGTGCTGGGACAACCCGTGGTGGTGACCGGCAGCGGACGTACCGACACCGGAGTGCACGCCCGCCAGCAAGTGGTCCATTTCGACTGGTCCGCCCCCCTAACGAGCGAGACGATGCTGCCCCAACTCAACGCGGTGTTGCCGCTCAGCGTGAGCGCGCAGCAATTGTACGAAGTGCCCCCCTCGGCCCACGCCCGCTTCAGTGCCCGCACTCGTTACTACGCGTATCATCTGCACGATTTCAAGGATCCTTTTGCCCAGGAAAGTAGTTACTACTTTCGGAAACCCCTGCGCCTGGACTTGATTCACGAGGCAACGCAGCAGTTGGTGGCCTACGGCGAACATAACTACGCCTGCTTTAGCAAATCAGGCACGCAAACCTCCACCTACCAATGTTGCATCCATCAGGCCGAGTGGATAACTCAGCGCGTATATCCCGCCGGACAGCGCATGACCTTCCGCATCGGGGCCGATCGTTTTCTGCGGGGCATGGTGCGGGCCATTGTAGGTACCCTGCTGGACGTGGGGACAGAGAAAACTGACTTGAAATCCTTTCGGGCAATCATCGACAGTCAAGACCGCCGCCAGGCCGGATGCTCCATGCCCGCCCACGGACTCTACCTCACAAAGGTGGTTTACGAGTTCTAGGGCGTGTTGACATATAAGCTAACGAGGGATTTTGAGGTTAATTTTCGTTCGGTCAAGGCACTTGAGAAGCGCGATGCGGGGGCATCGGGCGCCGAAAGTAACGCAGAACGGGCGGGAATTAGGCCAAAATCACCGTTCCAGTTTGTATGTCAACACGCCCTAGGTTAGGGGTTGAAAGGTTCTAGTAGTTCAAGAGTTTTAGGTGCTGAGTTTACGATCAGAACCTAGAACCCCCGCTTCCTGAGACTCAATCTGCAGCGCTTATACAAGCTGTAGCGACCAGCGATCGGGGCACCCTGCGACTAACAGGAAGTTTTCAGTGCGTACGGTACTGGTTCTGCCATCCAGTTAGCAGAAGTAGCAGAATATGCGTACTTTTTGGCGCTATTCACCAAACCTGCCCTATGCCTTCCCCTACTAAATCGCTCGCTAACTACTGGAAAAAGAACGTCCGCTACCTGCTGATCCTGCTCAGTCTCTGGTTCCTCGTGTCCTACGGTTGCGGCATCCTGTTTGCCGATGCGCTCAATACGGTTAAGATCGGAGGCTTCAAACTCGGCTTCTGGTTTGCCCAGCAGGGCTCCATCTACGCCTTTGTCGCGCTCATCTTCATCTACGTGGGCCTGATGAACCGGCTGGACAAGGAGTATGACGTGGATGAGAAATAAGACTTGGGTATTAGGGGTTAGGGATTGGGTATTAGGTTACTTCTAATTCCCAACACCTAACCCCTAAACCCCTAGCCGCCCCCACAAATCACTAACCCCTAACATGGACATCCAAACCTGGACCTATATACTCGTCGGACTCACCTTCGCGCTCTACATCGGCATTGCCATCTGGTCGAGGGCTAGCTCCACGAAAGACTTCTACGTGGCGGGCGGAGGGGTGCATCCCCTGGCCAACGGACTGGCCACCGCCGCCGATTGGATGTCGGCCGCTTCGTTTATTTCGATGGCGGGGCTGATCTCCTTCATGGGCTACGACGGGGCGGTGTACCTGATGGGCTGGACGGGCGGCTACGTGCTGCTGGCCCTGCTGCTGGCTCCCTACCTGCGCAAGTTCGGCAAGTTCACCGTGCCCGACTTCATCGGCGACCGCTACTACTCGGGACTGGCCCGCACCGTGGCCGTAGTGTGCGCGCTCTTCGTCTCGTTTACCTACGTGGCCGGGCAGATGCGGGGCGTGGGCGTGGTGTTTTCGCGCTTCTTGCAGGTCGACATCAACTGGGGCGTGGTGATCGGCATGGCCATTGTGTTTTTCTACGCGGTGCTGGGCGGCATGAAGGGCATCACCTACACCCAAGTGGCCCAGTACTGCGTGCTGATCTTCGCTTTTATGGTGCCCGCCATCTTCATCTCGCTGCAACTCACCGGCCACGCCGTGCCCCAGCTGGGCTTCGGCGGCACGCTCGAGGGCACCGATACCTTCTTGCTCGACCGGCTCGACGGACTCAACCAGGAACTGGGCTTCGCCGCCTACACCAGCGGCAGCAAGAGTACGCTGGACGTGTTCTGCATCACCGCTGCCCTGATGATTGGCACGGCGGGTCTGCCCCACGTGATCGTGCGTTTCTTCACCGTGCCCCGCGTGCGCGACGCCCGCCTGTCGGCCGGTTACGCGCTGGTGTTTATCGCCATTCTGTACACCACCGCCCCGGCCATTGCTGCCTTCGCCCGCACCAACCTGATCGACACTGTGCGCGACCAGGAGTATACCGAGCTGCCCGGCTGGTTTAAGCGCTGGGAGGATACCGACCTGCTGGCCTGGGTCGACAAGAACGACGACGGTCGGGTGCAGTACGTGGCGGGCCCGGTGATCACCGAGCAAACGCCCTCCTTTGCCGACCAGCGGGGGGCTCACGGGCAGCGCCTGGTGACCAACGCCGACGAATCATCACCCAACGAACTCTACGTCGACCGCGACATCATGGTGTTGGCCAACCCCGAGATCGCCCAACTGCCCAACTGGGTGGTGGCGCTGGTGGCCGCCGGGGGCCTAGCGGCTGCCCTATCGACCGCCGCCGGACTGCTACTCGTCATCTCCACCTCTATTGCCCACGACCTGCTCAAGAAGCAGATTAAACCCGACATCTCGGAGAGCGGAGAGCTGTGGGCGGCCCGGGGCGCGGCGGCCGTGGCGGTAATCATTGCGGGCTACTTCGGTATCAACCCGCCCGACTTTGTGGCAGCGGTGGTGGCCCTGGCCTTCGGCTTGGCGGCCGCGTCCTTCTTCCCGGCCATCATCCTGGGCATCTTCTATAAACGCATGAACAAAGAGGGAGCCGTGAGCGGCATGATCGTGGGGCTGCTGGTGATGCTGTTCTACATCATCAAGTTCAAGTTTGGCGGCTTTGGTGGTGGCGAACCGGCCGACTGGTGGCTGGGCATATCGCCCGAAGGCTTCGGTTTTGTGGCCATGCTCATCAACTTCGCCGTGTCGTTCACCGTGAGCCATTTCACCGCTCCGCCTCCCGCCGACGTGCAGCAACTGGTAGAAAACATTCGTTATCCCCGAGGCGCGGGAGGGGCGGCAGACCATTAGCAATCGCCGCCTCCGATTGCAATTGTATGGTGAGCGTTGCCCGTATTCAAGCCTACTCGACTCTTGGCGCTTTATACTTCAAGATTCATTATTCATCATTCCTTGTTCGATATTCAAACCCGAGGTAACATCCAGTGTATAATAAGCGTGTCTCCTTAGTTATAGCACTTTATAAATTGAGATATGTCACTTCTTGCTCGCTGTTCGGTACTGAATTAATGTTGAATGTAGAACAAGGAATATCGAATGATGAAGTGATAAGAAGGTTTGCCCCCAGTTATACATCAAGTCAGGAGTAACACATTAACGAGTCACTATCGTTGAGTCATCAACATCCAGCATCCACTAACCAGCATCCTAGCCATGTAGAAGATCATCCAGCATCCAGCATCCAATATCTAGCCCCGTAGAAAGTCCCGCCCTTGCATTCCACGCCGAAAACCGGCATATTCAGCCCGAATTAATCACCAACGTTAACCTAACCATGAGCAACAAAATACAAACCCTCGGCGGCTACATCCACGAGTATCAAAAGAGCGTTCAGCAACCCGAAGCGTTCTGGAGCCGCATCGCCGAATCGTTCTACTGGCGGCAGCAGTGGGACGAGGTGGTGGACTGGAACTTTGAGGAGCCCCGCGTGAACTGGTTTACCAACGCCAAGCTCAACATCACCGAGAACATGCTGGAGCGGCACCTGTTCACGCTCGACGATCGACCGGCCATCATCTGGGAACCCAACGACCCCACCGAAGAAAACCGCACCCTCACCTACCGCGAACTGTTCCAGGCGGTGTGCCAGTTTGCCAACGTGCTCAAGGAACAGGGCGTGCAGAAGGGCGACCGGGTGATTATCTACATGCCCATGGTGCCCGAAGCGGCGGTGGCCATGATCGCCTGCGCCCGCATTGGGGCGGTGCACTCGGTGGTGTTTGCCGGGTTCTCAGCCAGTTCGTTGGCCGACCGCATCAACGATTGCCAGGCCAAGGTGGTGCTCACCGCCGACGGCAACTTTCGGGGCAGCAAGACCATCCCGGTGAAGGCCGTGGTCGACGAGGCCCTGGAGCACACCAGCACCATCGAGCGGGTGATTGTCTACCAACGCACCGGCACCGAAGTAACCATGCAGAAGGGCCGCGACCTGTGGTGGCACGAGGCCATCGACGGGGTGTCGGTTCAGAACAAGGCCGAGGAGATGGACTCCGAAGACATGCTTTTCATCCTGTACACCTCCGGCTCCACCGGCAAGCCCAAGGGGGTGGTGCACACCACGGGCGGCTACATGGTCTACGCGCACTACACCTTTGAGAACGTGTTTCAGTACCAGCAGGGCGACGTGTACTGGTGCACCGCCGACATCGGCTGGATCACCGGCCACTCCTACATTGTGTACGGCCCGCTGCTGGCCGGGGCCACCACCCTGATGTTCGAAGGGGTGCCCACCTATCCTAACCCCGGGCGTTTCTGGGAGATCGTGGACAAGTATCAAGTGCGGCAGTTCTACACCGCCCCCACCGCCATCCGGGCGTTGCAGGCCTACGGACTGGAGCCGCTGGAAGGGCACTCGTTGCAATCGTTGCGGGTAATCGGCTCGGTGGGCGAACCCATCAACGAGGAGGCCTGGCACTGGTACCACGACCACGTAGGCAAGGGCAAGTGCCCACTGGTGGACACGTGGTGGCAAACCGAAACCGGGGGCATGATGATCTCGCCCATCCCCGGCGTGACGCCCACCAAACCGGGCTACGCCACCCTGCCCCTGCCCGGCATCCAACCCGTGATTGTGGACCCCGACGGCAAGGAGTTGAAGGGTAACAGCGTGCAGGGCAACCTGTGCATCAAGTTCCCGTGGCCCGGCATGCTGCGCACCACCTACGGCGACCACGAGCGCTGTCGCACCACCTACTTCTCGGCCTACAAGAACATGTACTTCACCGGCGACGGCGTGAAGCGCGATGAAGACGGCTACTACCGCATCCTGGGCCGGGTGGACGACGTGATCAACGTGTCAGGCCACCGTCTGGGCACCGCCGAAGTGGAAAATGCCATCAACGAGCACCCCAAGGTGATAGAATCGGCCGTGGTGGGCTACCCGCACGAGATTAAGGGGCAGGGCATCTACGCCTACGTGATCTGCGACCTGACCGACCGCTCGGAAGAGAACCTCAAGAACGAAATCCGGCAGACGGTGAGCCAGATCATCGGCCCCATTGCTAAGCCCGACACCATTCAGATTGTGCCCGGCCTGCCCAAAACCCGCTCGGGCAAGATTATGCGCCGCATCCTGCGCAAGATCGCCCAGGGCGACACCGATAGCTTGGGAGATACCTCAACGTTGCTGAACCCCGAGGTAGTGGAACAGATTAAGCAGGGGGCGGGGTGATTCTGAGACTTGACAGTTGTATACTTTAGATGAAAACCAAATATGAAACTCACAACCATTTCCGTCGATGTGCCATCCGATTTGTTAGTAGCGCTAAATGAATCTGAGCAGGACTTGAAAGCTCACTTCCAAACCGCAGTTGCTCTGATGTTTTTTCAGGAAGGAAAGTTAACTCTGGGCAAAGCCGTTCAATTGTCCGGACTATCTCGCTTTGAATTTGAAAAGGTCTTAGCGAAGAATAAGATATCTGTTTCTCGGCTAGATGTCGGTCAGGTAATGTCCGATGTCGAGAGACTAAGTGATGTTTGACCCATGAAGGTTATTGTCGCTGACACCGGAGCGTTGATTTCTTTAGGGCTGGTAGGGCAGATTGATCTCATTGAAAAGGTATTTGGCAGCTTTTGCTTAGCCAATGCGGTTTGGGAAGAGTTGCAGAAATATGAAAATCCTGAATTTAATAGAGAACTGCTTCATCACTTTCAAAAGAGGGTCATCAAAATCAAGTCAAAAAACTATCTATCGGTTATCATGGACTATGGGGAGTCAGAATCGGTCATCTTATACGAAGAACTAGGAGCCGACTATTTATTAGTTGATGACAATAACGCAAGAAAGATTGCTGAATCGCTCAAGGTGAACTGTATAGGCTCCATTGGTTTGTTGGTGAAGGCGAAGCAGAAAGGATTTATTAATGCCTTGAAGCCGGTCTTTGAAAAGTGGCTCGATAACGAAAGGTATTTTTCGCTAAGGTTGTTAAATGAGATTTTAACGCAGACCAATGAAGAACCAATAAAAAGATAATCTTCAAGAGATATCTCAACGCTGTTGAACCCCGGGTGGTGGAGCAGATAAACGTTCGGAATCGCTTTTTCGGTTTGAATACGAAATGGTGGTCTGAGCGATATCTATTTATAAGGAGGTGGTACTCAACAATATGATCATCAAGAAAATTACGGACTTTTTCGCCGAAAAGCCTGTCTTAACAGCCTACTTGTTTGGCTTGTACGAAAGAGGTGAGGGAAGCAAGAGTAATGATGTGGACTTACTTGTGGAGCTAGACTATAGTCAACCAACTTCAAGAAGGCACCACCAGCCCCAGGGCTTCCAATTGCTGCGCGTCTTCTTTGGCCGCGAAGCGAGCGATGTAAAGAAAGTCACGCATCCAGACGTTTAGTTCTTTTCTCATCTCGGTTTTTCGGGCCGTAGCGCTTTGCGTCGCACCCTTCTTGGAAGCCTGGCGGATCCGCAGGGTGGCGGCGGCCGCCACCATTGCCCGCACTTGCTCCAACTCTTCTTTGCTCACGCCCCGAAAGTGCATCGCCTCCGTCACCTGATGAATATTATCGTAGAACGCCTGCACCTGCAAAAGCCAGGAAGCAATGGTTTTTTTGCGGGCGCCGTTTAGTTGCAGCACATCCCACAGCGTGGCATCATCCCGCAGCGCCAGACGGGCCACCTGCAGGTGGTAGTTATATATCTTATCAACATCCTGACGGATGCGGGCAAAGTCTTGGGTAAATTTCTTCTGTCCGCCCATGCCTTCCGATTTGGCCGTATCGTGCAATTTGATCCGGTTGTGCAGCGCCATGCCTTCCTTTGACTAATTTCGGGCCAGAAACCTCGTTGGTAAGCACCGAAACAGGTGCTTTCGCTCCGTCAGAATGCAAAGTACGCTACTTTTCGTCTAATTGACGGTCGGCATTAGAATTGTTGCGCCGAAATAGACATACTTTCACCCCGGCAGAATGCAAATTTCGCGGTGATCGGTAGGTATTCTGCTGCAAATGCCAGCGATAGGCGATCAATGAATAATTTTCATACACTTGGTAAGCTTGCTCAAATAGACCTCCAGTTGCTATATTGCGAACAGACGCGATTGCGTTTGTATCATTATTCTGCCCTATAAAAAGGAAAAACATAATGAAAAATAGAGTATGGATATTTCTAACTTTAGGCTTAGGTATTTTGTCCTCTTGCAATCAAAATGCAGGCTCCCATGTATCTGATGCGGAAGTTTGGAAACTTGGTTGGCGAATGATAGCGAACTCAATGGAAGAAAATCATGAGCTGGCTGATTTGCAATTTGATTCTCTACGGAACATATCTGATAAAATCGACAAAAAATATCTTATCACAGGACTTGGATCCAAGTACGAACTTGGAAAGATTGAGGAAATAGTAGAGATATTGAATGCCCAAAGTGAAGATATGTTGCAAGAAATTTGTGCAAAGCAATTTTTAGCAGAAATGGAACCCTGTGACGAAGTACCAATTGAAGAGGTTGAGAACAAAGAATTGCAAATCGAACTCATAGCAATGTACGTTGATGACCAAGCAACAAGAGGAAATCTAATGAAAGATATTATTAGTAAATACGATGTTGACTCAACAAAAATAACCCAAGATGGTATGGTGGTAGTAGACGAGCGAAATAGAAGTAGGTTGAAAGAACTCTTTGAAGAACATGGTTTTCCAACGAGAAAGTTAGTTGGAAGGGACGCTATGTACGGAATATTTTTAATGATTCAGCATGGTGATGGAGATAAAGAGTGGCAGAAATCTCAACTTGCTAACGTAGAAAGGGCGGTTAAAAGCGGAGATATGGATGGTGAAAGTTACGCCTATCTGTACGATAGGATAAAACTGAACAGTGGAGATAAACAGTTGTATGGAACTCAATTTGCAAAAGTTGACCCGATCAACAGAACCGCAGAATTAGCCGAAACAGAAGATGTAGACAACTTGGATAAACGAAGAATGGAAATTGAAATGATGCCAATAAATATGTATAAAGAATTTATGCTCAAAAATCTCTAAAACAAAAACCTTCAACTCCGCTACGGCCTTAACGCATACGGACATTTGCAGCACTAATAGAAATTACTTCTTAACTAAAAGACCGAGCGGACGCTCTATACAACAAGTAGGTCCTAAAGAATCAGTTGGCTTTGAGTCAGTTCTTAATTCCCCTTAAACTCATCGAGTTTGACTCAAAGGCCGCTACGGAATACGGAACGGTTAGAACTAGTTTGGAGAAGGATGGAACGCCTACCGGACCGTTAGATACACTTATTACAGCGCACGCCAAAAGCTTGAAACTGATTCTCGTCACCAATAACGAAAAGGAGTTCGAGTGGGGCCCGGCCAATGTTGCCGTAAAGTTATAATCGAGCTGGGCTAGCGAGCTGCCAGACGATAGCGGGTCTTGTACAATCGGACCGGTGAGGCCGAGGATACCAACCGAATCTCCAGGCTATCGGATTGGCCGATGCGATAGTTCCAACCCAAGAACTCGCAGTAATTGGCAAAGTGAGAAGAGGGTTGGCGGTTGTTGATCGTCGCCACCGTATCTCCCGAACGCAAATCGTGGAGCGCAGCTGGTGAGTTGGCGTGGACCACTCCGACCATGAGTGTGCTATCGTTTTTCCACTGAAAAGACAGACCCAGGTCCTGGCGTTCTTCGGCTAGCAAAGCGTCAATCACTTGAGTCCGCTGGTGCGGAGAGCGACTTCGCGTGGTATCAAGCAGCAGCCGACGACCAACGAAATCAAAGATAACCGGATATTCGGCAAAAAAGCTCGTGCCTACCAGGTTCATTCTCCCGCTGGAAGCATGGAGGTCACTGATAGCAAAGGGATGGTTACCAAGCAAGATAGTATCTAGGTCTAGGTGGTCGATAGTCTGAGCTTTTTCGCCGAAGTGAGAATGAACTGTATTAGACCGCGTAGTCAGGGTGGTGGGGGCTATCTCAGCTTGCGTAGGCTTCTTTAAATGAATGTACCCGTTGGCTCCGGTATCGAAAGTAATGTTATTGACTCTGCCGCCCACCTCCACCGATACCCGGGGCTTCTTATCACCGACTGATACCATTGGAAGAGACACAAAACCCTCCGGATAGGACAGCGAGTCGGCCAGTTGATAAAACAATTGTTCCGATAAGTCTAGCGACCAGTTGAACCGGCTCAGCACATCAACGCCCAGGATGCCGTCGATCCCTTGGCAACCAAAGTTGTTTGCAGAATAATCGCTGGCGATGATGGGCACGTCGCTTAGGGTGAGGGTACTATCGAATGCAATCAGTTTGGGAAGGCGCAGTAGAAATTCGGAGCGTTTTCTTCCGTTAAAATCGAACCGCTCAGAGGTCCCAATCGTATCCAGTTCCCACCGGAGCGCGTGTCGCTCATCCACCACGCAGAAGTCAGCCCCCGTATCAATCAAAAAATTAAGCGAATCATTGCCTATAACGACCGTCGTAAAAGCACTTCCATCGCTTACGCGAACTTTGTGGTAGTGCTCCACGATACCTAACTTCTCCAACCAACGGGCGTCTACGGTATGGCTGAGGTGATACCAATAAAACGATAGCCCCACCGTCTCAATCGCCAGTAGCGACAGGGCGAGGGCAATTTTTCCCCAAGCGTTCCTGATCTTGGCAATTCCCTGCAGAGCTAATACTACTAAAACACTCGCGACGAGGTAGTAAATAGTAGTAGTGTGATTGTCCTCGAAGACGGTAGACGAGGTGAGGTGAGGTTCATAGTGGAGAAACACCAGCAACCAAAGCCACCCGCCGTGAGCCAGCAACGCCACCGGAAGCAGCACGCGCCAACGACCCGTCCATCGGTCTAATTTTCGGTTGAGGGTCAACCAGAGTGGAATGATCAGTATGAGCGTAAGCATACCCACTATAATGACTACCCCCACCCTCGGGAAGTCAACGTAGAACGCCCGGAGAAAGAACATCCCGTAGGCAGTCCAGTAAACCGACACCACCGCCAACGCCAACGCCAACGCCAACCGTACCATTTTCATCTTTCGTCTCTCACATCTCACTTTTCATATCTCACATTTCACATTTCATATTTTAGTGCGAGTCTCGCGTTACCTGGTCGCCGGAGCCACCGCGTAAGAAGTCCATGTCGGCTCCCAGGTGGGCCTGCTGCACGTGGTTCACGTACAGCTGGGCGTAGCCGCGCACAAACTTCGCCTCCTCAGTTTGTCGCGCTTGCCGACGCTGCTCCAGCTCGTCGTCCGAAACATCCAGGTGCAGGCGGCGCTCCTCCACATCGAGCTCGATCATATCTCCGTTTTGCACCAGGGCCAGCGTGCCCCCAATGGCCGATTCGGGCGACACGTGCAGCACCACCGTGCCGTAGGCCGTGCCACTCATGCGTCCGTCGGAGATGCGCACCATATCCGTCACTCCCTGCTGAAGCAGCTTTTTGGGCAGGGCCATGTTGCCCACCTCGGGCATGCCCGGATAACCCCGCGGACCCACCTCCTTGAGTACCAGCACGCAGTCGGCGTCCACGTCCAGGTTGGGGTCGTCGATGCGAGCGTGGTAGTCTTCGATGGTTTCGAACACGACGGCGCGGCCCCGGTGCTTCATCAGGGCGGGCGTGGCCGCCGAGGGCTTAATCACCGCCCCGTCGGTGGCCAGATTGCCGCGCACCACCGCAATGCCCGAGCGCTCTTTGAAGGGTTCATTATAAGTAGCGATCACCTCGCGGTCGTAGCAGGGGGCCGCGTCGCAGTTCTCGCCCAGGGTGCGGCCGTTCACCGTGGGAGCGTCCCAGTGCAGCTTCTCCTTCAGTTCGGCCAGCACGGTGGGCAGCCCCCCAGCGTAGTAGAAATCCTCCATTAGCAGCTTGCCCGACGGCATCAGGTTCACCAGCAGCGGAATGTTGTGGCCCAGGCGGTCGAAATCGTCCAAGGTAAGCTCCACGCCCACGCGCCCGGCGATGGCCAGCAGGTGGATGATGGCGTTGGTGGAGCCGCCGATGGCCGCGTTGGTCACGATGGCGTTCTCGAAGGCTTCGCGCGTCAGAATCTGCGACAGCCGTAGGTCTTCGTGCACCATTTCCACAATCCGGCTTCCGGCGGCGTGGCACATCGAGCGACGGCGCGCGTCTACTGCAGGAATGGCCGCGTTCTGCGGCAGGCCCAGCCCCAGGGCTTCTACCATACAGGCCATCGTGGAGGCGGTGCCCATTGTCATGCAATTGCCCCGGCTGCGCGACATGCAGCTCTCGGCGTAGAAGTATTCTTCCTGCGTCATGCGGTCAGCCTTCCGGTCTTCGGTAAACTTCCACACCGAAGTGCCCGAGCCGATGTCTTGCCCGCGAAACTTACCGTTGAGCATGGGGCCGCCCGACACCACCAGGGTAGGAATGTCGACGCTGGCCGCACCCATCACCGTGGAGGGAGTGGTTTTGTCGCAGCCGCAGAGCAGCACCACCCCGTCCATCGGATTGCCCCGGATCGACTCTTCGGCATCCATGCTGGCCAGGTTGCGAAACAGCATGGCGGTGGGCTTGAGCAGCGTTTCGCCCAGCGACATGATCGGGAACTCGAAGGGGAATCCGCCCGCCTCGTAGACGCCGCGCTTCACGTACTCGGCCAGCTCGCGGAAGTGCGCGTTGCAGGGCGTGAACTCCGACCACGTATTGCAGATGCCGATAATGGGGCGACCGTCGAAGGCGTGGTCGGGCAGCCCCTGGGTGCGCATCCAGCTGCGGTAGATAAACCCCGACATATCGGTGCGGCCAAACCAGTCGTGGCTGCGGAGGTGCTTTTTTTCTTCAGGCATAGTGGATGTTGGATACTGGATGACTTTCTTGGTGGCAAGATACTGGATACTGGATGATCTTCTACATGGCAAGATACTGGATGCTAGATATTGGATGCCAGATACTAGATACTGGATGCTAGATACTAGCTGTTGGCTACTAAAGGACAGTGACCAGTGACCAGTGACCAGTGACCAGTGACCAGTGACCAGTGACCAGTGACCAGTGACCAGTGACCAGTGACCAGTGACCAGTGACCAGTGACCAGTGACCAGTGACCAGTGACCAGTGACCAGTGACCAGTGACCAGTGACCAGTGACCAGTGACCAGTGACCAGTGACCAGTGACCAGTGACCAGTGACCAGTGACCAGTGACCAGTGACCAGTGACCAGTGACCAGTGACCAGTGACCAGTGACCAGTGACCAGTGACCAGTGACCAGTGACCAGTGACCAGTGACCAGTGACCAGTGACCAGTGACCAGTGACCAGTGACCAGTGACCAGTGACCAGTGACCAGTGACCAGTGACCAGTGACCAGTGACCAGTGACCAGTGACCAGTGACCAGTGACCAGTGACCAGTGACCAGTGACCAGTGACCAGTGACCAGTGACCAGTGACCAGTGACCAGTGACCAGTGACCAGTGACCAGTGACCAGTGACCAGTGACCAGTGACCAGTGACCAGTTGACCAGTGACCAGTGACCAGTGACCAGTAACCAGTAACCAGTAACCAGTAACCAGTAACCAGCAGCTAATTCACTTTTTCTTCCCAATATTACCGAAGTCTGCTTAAATTACAAGTCTAACTACCCAACCTTCGTATGAAAGTCTACAAAACCACCTCTGGCGTGGTGGTGCACCACGATGATCGCTACTACAGCAATTCGGAAGTCCAGTGGGACACCCTGATCAATCAATCGCGCCTATACCGCATCTTGGAGCAAGCGCTTTCGGAGTGGGAGCAAGACGATGATGGCGAGGCGCTCGTCAAAAACGAGTTGCTGCCTCCCATCGGGCAGCAGGAAGTGTGGGCGGCGGGCGTCACCTACTACCGCAGCCGCGACGCGCGCATGGAAGAATCCAAGGAATCGGGCGGCGGCAGCTTCTACGACCGGGTGTACGATGCGGACCGCCCCGAACTGTTCATGAAAGCTACGCCCGCCCGGGTGGTGGGGCACGGCCAGCCCGTGCGCATCCGAAAGGACTCATCGTGGAACGTGCCCGAGCCGGAGCTGACGCTGTTAGTCTCTTCGTCGGCTGAGATCATTGGCTACACGGTGGGCAACGACATGAGTTCACGCAGCATCGAGGGCGAAAACCCGCTCTATTTACCCCAGGCGAAGTCCTACGATGGTAGCACGGCACTGGGTCCGGGCGTGCTCGTCACTTCCGATCCGTTTCCGAAAGAAGCCCAAATCAGCCTGCGCATCGAGCGCGGCGGAAAAGCGGTTTTTGAGGAAGCAACTGGCGTAGACCAGATCAAGCGTTCGTTTGAGGATTTGGTGGAGTATCTTTACCGCGAATGTTCGTTTCCGCACGGCTGCTACCTGATGACCGGCACGGGCATCATCCCGGAGAATGACTTCACGTTGCAGCGGGGGGATACGGTTCGTATAACGATTGAGGGAATAGGGACGTTGGTGAATGGGGTGGAGTAGCATTTTTGAAGAGCTAGAGAATGAAGAATGTATAAGGGACGTCAAATAGATAATGCACTTAACTTAATTCCGAGGTTTGTGCCACCGTGGCGCGGTCTCCACAAACCCCTTCCGAGCGTCCTGTGGTGACACAGGCCGTGGAGTTGGTTACTTTATTTTATCATCGTCCCTAAGATAGTTGTTGCCGAAAACAATTTTCACCCATGGCAGAAGATTCCTTAACCTCGTTGCTTGCTACGTACACTGCGCTGGTAGAAAGTTATCAAAAGGAAGGAGTTGATAATCAAATCGACGCGCAGCGCTACAACGATATTTTGTTCACGTATCACTCTACGGCTATCGAGGGCAATACGCTGACTCTGGCCGAAACAACCCTGCTCATAGAAAAAGATATCACCGCCCGGGGGAAGCCCCTCAAGGATCATTTGGAGGTAAAAGATCACATAAACGCTCTGAACTTTGTGCGACAAGAAGCAAACAACAAACGGCCGATCACGGTCTATTTGGTTAAGGAAATCAATAAGCTGGTGATGCAAACCATGCTGGCTGACAAAAGTGAGATGCCCGGTGAGTTTCGCCACCAGAATGTAGCCGCCGGGAAGTTCATTGCGCCCGATGCCCGTAAGGTGCCCCTGCTCACCGTTCAATTTTGCGAACACACCGACCGACAGCTTCCGGAAGTAAACACCCCGGCAAAAATCGTGTCGCTGGCCGCCGAGGCGCACTTCAACCTGGTGAGCATTCATCCGTTCCGCGACGGCAACGGAAGAACATCACGCTTGTTGATGAACTACTTGCTTTTCTACTTCAACCTGCCGCTATTGCCCATTGCTCAGGAAGATGCTTCCCGTTACATTGAAGCCCTTAACCAGTCGCGAGCAAAACAAAGCGTTGGCATTTTCACTAAATTCGTGGCTCAACAGGGCATCAAGTTTCTTCAGCGTGAAATAGAAAAGAGTCAGAACATTCGGAAGGGAAATAATTTGTACTTTACATTTTAGTGCCACCAACCTCCTATATTTTAGAGGGACAGAAATTGGAGAAGAGGAATAATTCAAAATTAACTACACAAATAATGCAAACTGAAACAATAAAACTAAGCTTGATCCGGCAGATTATGGAAACAACCGACACAGCAGAGCTTGAAAAGATAGACTCGGCGATCAAGAAGATTCAGTCCGAAGAAAATTCATTCCAGCATTTAGTGAAGCCTACGAGAAAACGGTTAGACATTGAAACCATAAAGAAAGAACAAGACTACCTGCCAGTTGATAAGGAAGCGCTACATCAAAAAATAGAAGAACTTGATTTGAAGGAACCAGTCGAGCAACTTCTGACGGTAATCTAAATTAAAAAGGAAAACATGTTCCATCACAACCGTACCCATAGCCCACGGTTTAAACCGTGGGCTATGGGTACGGTTGTGATGACGAAATCCACACCTTACAACCACCACAAACATTAACCTATGACCATCACCGGAGAACACATCATCGCATCCACCTTCACCACCAGCAATGGCAACGCCTTCCGGGCCACCAACCCCGTCACGGGCGAAGCACTGCCCACTGACTTCCACGAGGCCCGCGAAGCGGAAATCAACCAAGCCGCAGAACAAGCCGAAGCCGCTTTCCTCACCTACCGCAAAAAGTCCGGTGCCGAAAAAGCGGAGTTCTTAGAGCGCATTGGCGAAGAAATTATGAATCTGGGCGACGAGCTCGTCGAGCGTTGCCAGCAAGAAACCGGCTTGCCCGCCGGGCGCTTGCAGGGCGAGCGCGGCCGCACCGTGAACCAACTCAACATGTTTGCCCAACTGCTGCGCGAGGGCTGGTGGGTCAACGCCCGCATCGACACCGCCCAGCCCGACCGCCAGCCTCTGCCCAAGCCCGACATCCGGCAGATGCAAATCGCCCTGGGGCCAGTGGGCATCTTCGGGGCCAGTAACTTTCCGCTAGCCTTCTCCGTGGCCGGGGGCGACACCGCCTCAGCCCTGGCGGCGGGCTGCACCATTGTGGTCAAGGGCCACCCCGCCCACCCCGGCACCAGCGAACTAGTGGGGCGCGCCATCGTGCGGGCCGCCGAAGCCACCGGCATGCCGAAGGGCGTATTTTCACTGGTGCAGGGCACCACCACCGAGGTTGGGCAAGCCCTGGTGAAGCATCCGTTGATCAAGGCCGTGGGCTTCACCGGTTCGTTTCGGGGGGGCAAGGCCCTGTTCGATGCCGCCAACCAGCGGCCCGAACCCATTCCGGTCTACGCCGAGATGGGCAGCATCAACCCGGTGTTCGTGCTGCCCGGAGCGCTGCAGGAACGTAGTGCGCAAATCGCCGAGGGCCTGGTGGGTTCGGTGACCCTGGGCGTGGGGCAGTTTTGTACCAACCCCGGACTGGTGGCCTCCCTGGCTTCGGAGGATACCGAAGATTTTCTAGCCAAGGTGCAGGAGGGCATCACTGCTTCGGAAACGGGAGCCATGCTCACCGGGCGCATCAGTGATGCTTATCGTGAGGGCGCCGACCGCATGAAGCAATCCCGCGGCGTAGATCCGGTGGGACAGGGGCAGTCCGCCGACGTGGCCGCCGCTTCCCAGGCGTTGGTGTTCCGCAGCACGGTGCAGAACTTTACGGAACAGGAGCAACTTTCCGAAGAGGTGTTCGGCCCCTCCACCCTGCACGTGTCAGCCCAAACCAAAGAAGAATTACTAGCGCTGGCGCGTCAGCTCGACGGCCACCTCACCGCCACCCTACACGCTACCGACGACGACCTGGGGGAGTACGCCGACTTAGTGGATATCCTGGAACGTAAGGTGGGCCGACTGCTCATCAACGGTTTCCCCACCGGGGTGGAGGTGT
Organism: Cyclobacteriaceae bacterium; assembly: GCA_965217275.1. GTDB lineage: Bacteria > Bacteroidota > Bacteroidia > Cytophagales > Cyclobacteriaceae > Tunicatimonas. The sequence continues at coordinate 554,857 of OZ244400.1, forward strand.
GCCACTCCATGGTGCACGGGGGCCCCTACCCCGCCACCACCGACGCCCGCACCACCTCGGTGGGCACCCTGGCCATCCAGCGGTTCAGTCGCCCGGTGTGCTATCAGAACTTCCCGGACTTCGCTCTGCCCGACGCCCTGAAAGACGACAACCCGCTCGACATCTGGCGATTGTTCAATGGGGAGATGATTCGGTAAGCGTTTGATTTACTTCGGGATTTTTCTATCGGGCACCCCGAGGGTCACCTGCAAGGGACCTTCGGGCGGGCAGAGACGGGGATGCCCGCCACTAGGTCCTCTTCAAGCAGCTTGCTAGGTGCCCGAGAGATAAGCACTCTCCTGACCGCGAAGTACCACAGCCGACCTAATTCTTAACAATTCGATAAACCGGTTGCTGGCGCTAATCCGAACCACCGAAGTATCTTTGCCCTCAGATACGTCTCGCTGCAACCTACTTCGCCCGTGTTCTTAAAATTCACTTCCGCTGTTCTGATGCTTGGGCACTACTGCTCACTCGCCGTTGCGCAGCCGTCCCCGCCCCTCGCCGATGGTCTGCGCCTCAACCAGATTCAGATTATCGGGTCGCACAACAGCTACAAACAGGCCATCGACCCGCCGCTGCTGGCGCTGCTTCGTCAGACCGATTCGGCCATGGCCAATGCCCTGGACTATAGCCATATTCCGCTGTCGGAACAACTGGACATGGGCCTGCGCAACCTGGAGCTCGATGTCTATGCTGATCTGGCGGGCGGCCAGTACGCCCAGCCGCTCGGCATCACCTGGGTCAAGAATAGTCCGCCGACGACGCCCTACGACCCGGAGAGAGTCATGAACGCCCCCGGCTTCAAGGTGCTGCACGTGCAGGAGGTGGACTTTCGCAGCAACTGCCTGACACTGGCGGCCTGCCTGGAAGAGCTGCGGCAGTGGTCGGAGGCGAACCCTGATCATCTGCCGGTGTTCGTGACGATAAACACCAAGGACGATCCCATCGACCGGCCCGGCTTCACGGTACCCACCCCCTTCACGGCCCCGGTGCTCGACGCGTTGGACGAGGAGGTTCGGAAGGCTCTGAGCGAACGAATCCTGACTCCCGACCAGGTGCGGGGCAACTACGAAACTTTGGAACAAGCGGTGCAGCGGGGTGGTTGGCCTACGCTGGCGGAGGCCCGCGGGCGGTTTCTGTTCATCCTGGACGAGGTGGGCGACAAACGGGCCGCCTACCTAAAAGATCACCCGGCGCTGCGCGGACGGCTGATGTTTGCTAACGCCGAGCCGGGCACGCCCGAAGCCGCCTGGCTGATTATGAACGAGGCGGTAGAGGATGAGAAACAGATTCAAGAGCGGGTGAAAGAAGGGTATATCGTCCGCACCCGAGCCGACGCCAACACCCGCGAGGCGCGGGACAACGATACGCGCACCTTCCAAGCAGCAAAGCAGTCCGGAGCACAGATCATCACCACCGACTACTACCAAAAGAGCACGCACTTTCCGTCGGACTACGTGGTGCACTTCGAGGACGGAAGCTACGTGCGGCGCAATCCGTTGAAGTGATCTACATCCGCACCAGCAAACCGAGCACTTCCGCCAACTGCGGCTCCTCGGCTAGCGCTACGCGCACGATGGCCCGGTAGCCCCGTACCCACTGTTGCAAATTCTTGAGCGCCTGGTTGCGCTGCCGGGTGGCCGACTGCGCTTCGCCCTTGCGTTGGGCTTGCTGCTGTTGCGACTGGATGAAAGCCGCCACGGTGGCCTGCGCTTGCTCAATCTCGGCCTGGGTGAGGCCGTAGCGGGCAACGGCCTGGTGGTGCGGAAGCAACTGCTCGTAGAAGCTGCTCACCTGCTCGGTGAAGTCCGAGCGGCGCTTGGGGTAAGGAGCGTGAAGTCCGAGTGCCTTCTGCATCCCCCGGTCTTGCTTAAACGCCAGTCGAGCCAGGGCCAGATGCTCGTCGTAGGTATCCTTCAGCTGCTGGAACTCCGTAACCACCACGTCGGTGGCGTTGAGCTGGGCGCGGTAGTTTTGGCGCTTGGCCCCCTGCAGCATCAAGAAGTGCTCGAGCAAAGCCTTCCCCTTTTCCAAGTTCTTGATCGGATAGCCAAAGTCAACGAGCGCCTGCCGGATACCGGCGTGCTGACGAGAGTTCTCAATGAGGAGGCGGGCTTCCTTGGTTTGCTCAGCGATGGAGTTGCTATTATTCATGAGATGCTTTGATAAAGTGATATGGTCACAAATGATTGATGGGCAGCAAAAATAATGGACTTGGTCCGCGGTAAAAGCGCAAGAATAGCCGGTTTGGCACCGAAGTACCTTTCTTGGTCATTACGAAGAAAATTGAAATTTCCCAGATCATGCTACGCGCACCCAATGTGCCTCAGGGACACGCCAGCGGGCTTTTTCGAGCGGATGAGCGTTGCCGCCGGTGGCAGCAAGACTGTCCCGGAAGAAACAATGGCGTAGGCCGCCGCCGCAAGACTTCTTGGTGCCAAGCAGCCAGATAGGCAGCGCCTACGCGACTATCTAGTATGAATCAATGACACAGGCAATGGCAGGATGGCTTTTTCGAGCGGATTAAGGACGCAGCCGCTGCCGCGGTAGCTCTTTTTGACCAAGCATAAGGATATGCGCGGCTAGCAAAACCACATAGCAGCAAAACAAAGCAATTGGTATACAGTTACATACAGGCTTTAAGAAATTAAAGCTAAATTTTTTTGTATAACTTCTATGAAAAATAGTGTACTGAACAAAACTTACAGTGCGGCGTGGGTGCTTATTTTTTTCTCAATACCTGCCCTGCACGCTCAATCCGTCGATACCACCGAAGTAATACCGCCTAAAATCTTCCTCAACTGCTCGGGCAACTGCGCTGAGAACTTCGTCAAAACGGAGCTTTCTTTGTTTGACTTTGTGCGCGATCAGGCGCAGGCCGATATTCAGGTACTCATTATCAACGAGGGCAATGCCGGTGGCGGTCAACTCTATACCCTGATCTTTATCGGGCAAAACGATTTTGATGCGCTCGTAGATACTCTTACGTTTTCTACTATTGCTTCTGATACTCAGGCACTGATGCAAGAGCAGTTGCTGGCAAGGCTCAAACAAGGATTGATTCGTTACCTGGCCCGAACCCAGCTGACCAATCAGATTGAGCTGAACTTTAAGAAAAGGGAACCGGAAGAAATTGAAATACCCGACGATCAGTGGAACTACTGGGTGTTTACCGTCGAGGCCGAAGCCTCTTTCAGTGGCGAGAGCAACCGTCGGTCAGTTTCACTAGACAATTCCCTCTCTGCCAAACGAGTTACCGACGCGTCGAGAATGAGTGTGTACGCCTTTTACGACTACGATCGCGAGAAATTCACGGTCAATGAAAAACGCATCACGGTAGGTTACGCCGAGTATGGCCTCAACTCCCGCTACGTGAAGAGCTTTACCGAACACTGGTCCGGAGGGATCCTCTATTCATTTTATCACTCCGTGTTTTCCAATATTCGGGCGTCTCACCGGATCGCCCCGGCTATAGAATACAACCTGTATCCTTATTCGGAAAACATCCAGCAGCAGTTTCGACTAGCTTACCAGGTTGGCTACAATCCTATCTCGTTTATCCAAGAGACTATTTACAATCGCACCCAACAACACATTCCTTACCATAAGTTTTCGGCAGTGCTGGATTTTACCAAAACGTGGGGGAATGTTAACACGACTTTTAACGCTTCTACCTTTCTCAACAACTTTCAACGGAACCGCCTAGACCTGAATACCAACCTAACCGTTCGCGTGGTGGAGGGATTGTCCGTGACGCTTTCGGGGTCGGCGTCACTCATCAACGATCAAATCTCCCTGGCCAAGTCCGAAGCATCCGATGATGCGTTTTTGCTAGGGGCCCGCCAGCTTCCTACCAATTTCTCGTACTATACCAGGGTTGGTTTCAGTTATACCTTTGGCTCTATCAACAACTCAGTGGTTAACGTCCGCCTCAACCAGATTGAGTAGAATCACTACTTACTCTCAGGCGCGTTTGCAACGCGTTCGCTCAACATGCTCACGCTTCCTCCCCAAGCCTAACCCGTCGACAGCAAATACACCACCAGTATCGAAGCCACTTCTTCGCCCCGGTTAATGGGCACATGCGGCACGCGCCCGTCGAAGAACAGCGAATCGCCGGTGGCCAACTGCACGGTGCTTTCGCCGATTCGGTATTCTACCGTTCCGCGCAGCACGAACTTATACTCGTAGCCGTCGGTGGTGAGCGGCTCGCGCTGGGAGCCGGGTTGCAGGTCCAGAATCACCACTTCCAGCGTGGTATCCTGTAAGCTCTGGTTGAGCACGTGCCGGTAAGAGAAGCCTTTGGCCCGTTCGCGCTCGAAGGGCTGGTAGTCCGCGGCCCGCTGGTGGATGTAGGGTAGGTGCGCCCCTTGACCGAAGCCAATGTCCTCGAAAAACGAACTCATATCCACCTCCAGCGACTGAATCACTGCCACCAGCACCGGCAGCGAGGGCACGGTGCGTCCGTTTTCCACCTTCGAGAGCAGGCTTTTGCTCACTTCAGCCCGCTCGGCCACCTCGTGCAGGGTGAGGTTGCGCGCCTGCCGCAGGCTGCGGATTTTCTTAGCAATTTCAACGAGGATGGGATCGTGCATGCGGAGAAATTTGCGCCAAGCTATACAAATATACAACCACCCGGAACTCGCTACCAAAGCTTAACAAAAAGTTAACACGGCATTATCCCGAAAAAACCGCACAGAAGCGGAGAAGCAAACAAAACGTCTCTTCGCCACCACGCAGAGACCTCCCCGGAAGTTGCCCCGTATTAAACCTATGTTTCGTTGAAAGCAAATGCTTAACTTAAACTTAAAACTGGGTTGAGTAAGAGGCAAATGCGATTCCGTACTTTTGTCTGCTGAATTTACCACTCACCAACCCACCGCAACGATGAGGAAGTATGTACCCCCCGCGCGGGCATTTGCCCCGCCCATCACGGCCTGGCTAATTGCCCTGACCTGTTTTTGTCTCCCGGCGCACGCCCAGGAGCGCACCGTCGAGGGCACCGTGGTGGACGCCGACACCAATCCCATTCCCGGCGTGAACGTGCTGGTGAAGGGCACCAGCCAGGGCACCATCACCGACATCGATGGCCAGTATCGCCTCAGTGTAAACGACAATACCGAAGCGCTGGTGTTCTCGTTCGTTGGCTACGAAACTCTAGAAGTGCCCATCGGCACGCAAAGCATCATCGACGTCGACCTCACCGAAGACGCCCGTCAACTGGGCGAGGTGGTGGTGACGGCGCTGGGCGTAGAGCGTGAAACCAAGGCCCTGGGCTACGCCGTGGAAGAAGTGCAGGGCACCTCCATCACCCAGGCCCGCGAGACCAACCTGGTCAACTCCTTGTCGGGACGGGTGGCCGGAGTGAACGTGACGGGCGGATCGACCACCATCGGCGGCTCGGCGCGCATCACCATCCGGGGCGAATCGTCGCTCAACATCAACAAGAACCAGCCACTCTTCATTGTGGACGGGGTGCCCATCAACAACAACGTGGTGGGTTCGTCGGGATCGGGCAACCTGGAAACTGACTACGGCAACGGGGCCGGGGAGATCAATCCCGACGACGTAGAGTCAATCAGCGTGCTGAAAGGACCCAATGCGGCAGCCCTGTACGGCTCGCGCGCGGCCAACGGCGTGATCATCATCACCACCAAATCGGGCAAAAACAACAAGGGCCTGGGAGTGAGCGTCAACTCCACCGCCACCTTCGAGAACCCGTTGCGGCTGCCCGACTGGCAGGATGTGTACGGACAGGGCAACCGGGGGGCGTTTTCTTTCGTGGACGGGGAAGGAGGAGGCATTGCCGACGGCGTGGACGAAAGCTGGGGTCCGCGCCTGGACGGACAGCCCATTCCGCAGTTCGATTCGCCCCGCAACGTGCCCGGCTTCCGGGGTGGCGACATCGATGCGGCTCCTGACGGAAGCACCATCACCCCCACACCCTGGGTGTCTCGCCCCGACAACGTGACCGACTTCTTTGAAACCGGGCTCACGCTCACCAACAACGTGGCGGTGTCGGGTGGCAACGAGTCGGGCAACTTTCGGTTGTCGTATACCAACCTCGACCAAACCGGGATGCTGCCCAACACCGACCTGCGGCGCAACACGGTGCTCTTTAGCGGAGGGTACAAGCTGTCGGAAAAGCTGAAGGCCGATGCCACGGTGAATTACATCCGCTCGCGCAGCGACAACCGCCCCTCGATCAGCTACGGCACCGAAAGCCTAATGTATTTGTGGGTATGGTACGGACGGCAGATCAACACCGACAACCTGCGCGACTACTGGCAGCCGGGCCTGGAGGGGCAGCAGCAGTTCAACTACAACTATAACTACCACGATAACCCGTACTTCACCTCGTACGAGAACACCAACGGGCAGGCCAAGGACCGGCTGTTGGGCAACATCTCACTGACCTACGATTTCACGGATGATTTGAGCCTGCTGATTCGTTCGGGAACCGACTTTTACCGCGAGCTGCGCGACCGCAAGCGGGCCTTTAGCACGCAGCGCTTCCCCTTTGGCATGTACCGGGAAGACAATATCTTCTTTGAGGAACGCAACACCGATTTCCTGCTCTCCTACAACAAGACGCTGAACCAAGTTTGGAGCCTCGGCGCCTCGTTCGGCGGCAACCGTATGGATCAAACCTACGAGTACAACGAACTGGTGGCCCCGCAGCTATCCATCCCGGAGGTGTATAACTTCGGCAACTCGCGGGTGGCCCTGCAGGCCCAGGAGTTCGTGGATCGCAAGCGCATCAACAGTTTGTACGGATTAATTAATTTGGGCTACCAAAACGTGCTGTTTCTGGATTTCACGGCCCGCAACGACTGGTCGAGCACCCTGCCAAAGGACAACAACTCGTACTTCTACCCGTCGGTGTCGGCCAGTGCGGTGATCAGCGATATGGTGGAACTGCCCTCGGCCTTTGCCTTCGCCAAACTGCGCGCCAGTTGGGCCCAAGTAGGCAACGACACCGACCCCTACAGCCTACGCAACGTGTATAACTTCTTGCAGCCCATCGGAGACCTTCAGCGGGTCACCGAATCAGATGTGATTCGTAACCCGGAGCTGAAGCCCGAGATTGTGTCTTCGTTTGAGGTGGGAACCGATCTGCGCTTCTTCGGCGGGCGCTTGGGGCTGGATTTCACCTATTATAACATGAACAGCCGCAACCAGATTCTACAGATTGACGTCGACCGCACCTCGGGCTACAGCAAGACGGTGATCAACGCCGGGGAGATTCAGAACCGAGGAGTGGAACTGATGCTCACCGGCACTCCGATAGAATTGAGCAATGGCTTGCGCTGGGACGTTAGCGCAAACTGGACCCGCAACCGGGGTAAGGTGCTGGAACTAACCGAAGAAATCCCGTCGTACCGCATTGCTGGCAACCGGGGGGCCACCATCCTGGCCGTGCCCGGCGAGCGCATGGGCGACATCTACGGCTCGGTGTTTCAGCGACACGAGGGTCAGATCGTCTACAGCGAAACGGGCTTCCCGCTCCGGACTTCGGATATAGAGAACATCGGCAACTACAATCCCGACTGGATGCTGGGGATCAACAACACCGTTTCCTTCAAGGGCTTTAACCTGGGCGTGCTGCTGGACATCCGGCAGGGAGGCGTGATCGTTTCGCAAACCACCTGGATCGGGCGCAACGCCGGGCAGCTGGAAGGAACCGTGCTGGGTCGAGAAAATGGCTTGGTGGGAGACGGAGTAATTGTGACCCAACGCGACGAAAGCGGTAACATCACCGAAGTGCGCCCCAACGACGTGGTGGTGCCCGCCCGCGATTGGAACTACCAGTACTTCCGCCGGGAGAACAACGTAAAAGCCGCCGCCTGGGATGCTTCGTTCACCAAGCTGCGCGAAGTGCGGTTTGGCTACACCTTCCCCAACACGCTGTTCGGATCCACTCCTTTTCGCGACGTTAGCCTGTCGGTGGTGGGTCGAAACGTAGCGCTGTGGACCCAGAACCCGCACATTGATCCTGAAAATATGTCGATGAGCGGCGGTACCCTGGTGCCGGGTGTAGAAAACATGGCCTACCCCACACCCCGCAGCATTGGGTTTAACCTGAACTTTAAACTGTAATCAACGCACTGACAATTGGTAAGATTATGAAAAATATACGCTTCACCGGGTGCATTGCTGGGCTGCTGCTGCTCGCTACGGCCTGCACCGACGATTTTGACGAACTCAACTCCAATCCGAATCAGCCGGAAACCGTTACCTCCGACCTGCTGCTGACCAATATCATCTACGAGTCGGTGCGGGAAATGGACGGGATGGCCTGGGGCGAGGGCAACGTGATTGCCCAGTACGTGGCTAAAATTCAGTTCACCGGCCGCGACCGCTACGACTGGGAGCCGGAGGGCGACCCCTGGTTCGAGTTTTACGATCTGCTGCGCGACGTAGAAAATATCCAGGACATTGAAGAAACGGACAACAGCTACGTAGCTATTTCGCTCATCATGAAGTCGTGGATGTACCAGATTCTGACCGATCTGTACGGTGACATTCCTTACAGCGAGGCCACGCAGGGCAAATCCGAGGGGAATTTCACGCCGGTTTTTGATCGACAAGAAACCGTTTACGCCGGTATTCTGGCCGATCTGGAGCGCGCCAATACCATCCTGAACACCAACCCCACCCTCGTGTCGGGTGACGTGCTGTTCGACGGTGACCTGGTGCGGTGGCAAAAGCTGGCCAACTCGCTGCGGTTGCGGGTGCTGCTGCGACAGACGAACCAGAAAGACCCTTCGGCGGCCATGTCGGCGATCCTCAACGATCCCAACGCCCCGATTTTCACGAGCAACGACGATCAGGCGGTGTTCGACTACCTAGAATCGGCTCCCAACCAGCAGCCGCTCTACACCACCCGTTCGGGCTCCTTCGACGAGTACCGGCTGAGCAAGCTCATGGAAAACACCCTTAAGGGCCTGAACGACAACCGTTTGCACGTGTACGCGCAACCCACTACCAGTTCGGAAGCAGGGCTGGTCGGCGAGGAAAGCGACTACCAGGGAGTGCCCAACGGCCTGGCCGACGAGAGTGCGCTGATCTTTAACGGCGGTTCTAATTTCGTTTCTCGGGTAGGGCTGCTCTACGCCTGTTTGGTGTGCAACGACGACGCTTCGCCCACCGCGCGGCAGGGCATGGTGATGACCTACGCCGAGTTGCAGTTTATTCTGGCCGAAGCCGCCGAGCGGGGCTTTATTAATAGAGATGCCGAAGAATACTACCTGAACGGCATTCAGGCCTCGTACGACTACTTTGTGAACCGGTCGGCGTTGATCTCTCCGGAAATCAGCGAAGCGGCCGCCCCCGCTGAAGGCTACTTCACGCAGGAGACGGTAGCCTACACCGGGTCTACCGAAGAGCGGTTGGCGAAGATCGGCACCCAGAAGTGGCTGGCGCTCTTTTTCAACGGCCTGGAGGCCTGGGCTGACTGGCGCCGTACTGGCTACCCCACGGGATTGCGGCCCGGCGCAGACGCCCTGATTGATCAGGTGCCGGTTCGGTTCATGTATCCAGGAGAAACCCAGGCCCTCAACGGCGAAAATTACCGGGCAGCACTTTCGGCGCAAGGACCTGACAACATCACCACCCCCGTGTGGTGGGATGCCCAATAATCCAATCAAACACTCACTCGGGCGCGTTTTAACGCGTCTGAATAAACAAAATCCCATGAAAAATACACTAAACATCACCCTGCTGTTGGTTCTGTTCGCCCTCAGTGGCTGCTACGACGAGTTTGACAAAACCGAAGCCTTCGAGCCCTTTACCAAGCTCACGTTTGACCCGGAAGGAGGCGATTTTACCGATGTGACACGCACGGAAGCCGGTGAACTCATCCCAACTGCCGAGGTATCGGTGACCATCACGGCTCCCGGCTTGCAGGCCGCCACGGCCACGGCACTGGGCGGCGACCAGCCGGTTGATTTAGGCACGCTTACCTTTGCCGATGGCAAGGCCACCCTGGTGGTGCCGGTGAGTGCGCTTAGTGAAGCGGATCGCATCCAGTTTACGGCTCAGAATACCGACGGACGGGCTTTTTCAACCCGGTATCAGATTGCGTACTAGCTTTCTAGAATCTGGTAATCGTTCAGCTCACCATAAAGACAGTTTCTGAGTATAGTTTTGTGAGCGTGGGGTTTTATTAACTCCACGCTTTCTTTATGTTTGATGCAACCCACCTTGTATGCCGTTCCTTAATCGCTCTAGCCCAACTAATTGTTTATTTTCCCTCCCAATCGCTAGCCGCAGGCGGAGCGAAGTGCGCGGCATCCGGCATCTTACGACTCATCGCCATTTCCCCTACCTCGTGCTCACCAGTCTGCTGCTGGTTAGCGCCTGCCAATCCACTAACCGGGAAACCGAATCGGCCAACCGCTGGATTGCCCAAGCCCCGGCCGGTGATCGGTACGCGCAGATTGACACCACCGGAACCACCGTGCTGCCCAACGGTCGGTTGCTCACTCCCCGGGGGAACACCCTGCGCGTGGCCCCCCACCCCTACGGCCTCACGCTGAGTCGCGACGGACAAATCGCGATCAGTGCCAACTCGGGCACCGCTCCGTTCTCTATCTCGATCATCAACCACGTGCTGGGCGAATCGCCTACCGTGCGGCAGATTCCCGAAGGGGCCGATACCGACGACGACCTGCTGGGGGCGGTATTTATGGGGGTGGCTATCTCGCCCGATAACCAGACCGTGTACGTATCTGGTGGACAAGAAAACAAAATCTTTCTCTTCGACGTGGCCACCGGCGAACCCCGGGGTGAGATCAGCGGCGCGGTGACCGGCAACGACGGAACGGAGTATACCGACGGCTATCTGGGCGATATGAAGCTCACCCGCGATGGCAACACCTTGTACGTAGTGGACCAGGTGAGCTTTCGACTGCTGGTGATCGACGTACCGAGTCGCACGGTGACCCGCAACGTGCCGGTGGGCCGCTATCCCTTTGGCGTGGCGCTGTCGCCCGACGAGCAGCGGGTGTACGTGGCCAACGTGGGCGTATTTGCCTACCAACCCATCGGCGGACTCTCTGAAGACAACCTGAAAGAACAGGGGCTGCGCTTTCCGGCCTCGGCCTACGGCAGCGAGGAGATGCGCGACGGGGTACAGAACGATTCAGTCAGCATCCCCGCCCTGGGCGACCCCAACGCGCCGGAATCCTTTTCGGTGTGGACAGTCGACGTGGCGCAGGACTACGCGGTGATGGCCAAAACCAAAACCGGCGTGCTGGTGGGCGCGATGGTGGAAGGCTTCCCGGCCGTGGGCGGGGCGAGTCCGAATTCGGTGGTCGCTACCGACGACTACGTGTTCGTGAGCAATGGCAACAACGACTGCGTGTCGGTGATCAGCACCGCGCAAGACACGGTGGTGCGTACCATTCGTCTGCAACCCGACGAGCGGCTGGGCAATTTCCGGGGCGTGATTCCCTTCGGACTGGCCCTGTCGCCCGATCAGAAACGGCTGTACGTGGCCGAATCGGGCATCAACGCGGTGGGGGTGATTGATACCGACTCCATGCGCGTGGTTGGGCACATTCCGGTGGGTTGGTTTCCGTCGAAGCTGGCGGTGAGTCCCGACGGGTCGCAACTGGTGGTAGCCAACGCCAAGGGCTACGGCAGCGGCCCCAACGGCGGGCCGGATTTCACGCTCGGTGACGAAGGCAGTTACATCGGCCGTTTGATGAAGGGCTCGATCACGGTGATGGATATACCGACCGACGAAGAGCTAACGCAAACCACGCAGCAGGTGATCAGCAATAACTTTAAATTACTGAAGGTGGACGAGGTAGCCCGTGAAGAACGGAACGACAATCCGATTCCATTATATCCGGGCGAACAAGATTCGCCCATCAAGCACATCGTATTTATCTCCAAGGAGAACCGCACCTACGACGAGGTGTTCGGGCAACTGGAGGCGGGGCGGGGCGAACCGTCGCTGGCCCGCTACGGTTACCGGGCTACCTTCAGCAACCGGGCGGGCGATCGCACCGTGGACACCGCCACGGTGATGCTGAATCACCTGAAACTGGCCCAACGCTTCGCCACGGCTGATAACTTCTACGTGGACGCCGACCACTCGGCCGACGGGCACCGCTGGCTGGTGAACACCTATCCCAACCAGTGGGTAGAAACCTCGGTGGCCGCTTCTTACGGGGGCAAACGCGCGGCCGTGCCGGGTTCGCAAGCTCCGGGCAACTACGGCATCGTGGGTTCGTCGGGCGCCATTTACCCCGAAGACTACAACGAGGCCGGGTCGATCTGGGACCACATGGAGCGCAACAGGGTGAGCTTCTTTAACTTCGGCTTCGGAGTGGAACTGGCCAACAGCTACGCCGACTCTACCCTAAAGTACTTTGGGGTGCGTCCGCTGATCAACTATCCGATTCCGGGCCCACTCTACGACCGTACCTCGAAGCGCTACGCCACCTATAACATGGGCATTCCCGACCAGTTTCGAGTAGACACGTTTATTGAAGAGTTCAACGAGCGCTGGGGCGAAGGGAAAAACCCGTTACCGCAAGTGCTCACGATTATTTTGCCCAACGACCACGGGGCGGGCGACCGGCCGGAGGCGGGCTACCCGTTCACCGAAAGCTACATGGCTGACAATGACCTGGCCCTGGGTCGCTTGGTAGAATTCTTGTCACACACTCCCTACTGGAACGAGATGGCCATTGTGGTCACCGAAGATGACTCGCAGGGCGGGGTGGACCACATCGATGCCCACCGCAGTTTGCTGATGGCGTATTCGCCCTACGCCAAGCGCAACTACGTGGGCCACCAGCACTACAGTTTCGGTAGCATCTTCAAGACCTTCTGGAACATCCTAGGCATCCCCTACCTAAACCAGTACGACGCCGGAGCCACTGACTTGGCCGATTTGTTTACGTCTATCCCGAATGATAGCGTCTATAATGCCTACGCAGCAGACCCTCGCATCTTTGATCCACAAAAAGCACTTGATCCGTTTGATGAAAACTTCGACTGGCGAGCGGTGATGGCTTCGCCCCAGTTAGATGATCCGGAAGATTTGGAACGGGCGGCCACGCGGCGGGATGCGGAGACTACCCGGGAGCGCGGTGGCGACGCTGCTTCGGAAAGCGAACAGTAATGTTCATCGTGGGAATGAGCCGCTACGCTGGTGAAGCGAAGCGCTTCGTGCCAGCAAAATAGGCGGCGCACTGGCGCTTTAAGAAGTGATAAGTTGATTAGACCGTTGGCAAAAACACATAAAAAAACCGGAACAAATCCGGCTTAAGGTACAATTAGTGAGAGACAGTATTTAGTTATTGGGCAACTTTAGCATATCGGCCTCAATGTTGTACTTTTTAATCAACTCGGTGGTGTACTTTTTCTTGCCGTAGGGCACAATGAGGTAAAACTTGCCGCTTTTCATTTTGGCTAAGTTAGAAAAGAGCTTCCACTTGCTCACCACCTGCTGTTCGTTGTGCTTATCGCCTTCCACAATCTTGAAATAGTCTTTACCCAGGGTAGTTTTTCCGGTAAGATCAGGCATCACCTCTTCCTCGGTCTGTTTGCGGATAAACTTGCCGGGAAGCTCGTAGTCAGGATGATCCGCCTTGATGTTGTCGTAGCCCTTGCTCTCTAACAACTCAATGGCTTTTTCCAAATAATCATTCTGTTTACTTTTTACCGCTGTCGTGCTCATAAAGAAAGTATATTTAAACTATGGTTATAACTGTTAACTACAAGGCTCACGCATCAAAAATCCGCCGGATTTGACTCGGGCGGAAAATAGACAGACCATTGACAAATATACGACAATAACCGCGGCAGATGCAGAAAAGTTCAGAATATTTTAGAAGGGATAGGTATAGTTTGGCAAACTATCCCCGCTGGTTTTCATCCGAGCAGCGCGAAGGCCTGTCGCAGAGCCGCCGCCGTGGCCGCAACAGCCGCTTGATCGTCTAACTCGTTCAGCGCTTGATTAAAGGGTTCGGCCCGCACGGGGCCGTCGTAGTTAATCTTAATTAATGCTTTCAGGAAATCTTTCGTTGGAATAATACCAGTAGCAACGGGAAGTTCGCGCTCACCATCGATCTGTTCGCGGGGTCCGCGATCCCGGTGCGCATCGTTCAGGTCGCAGGCCACTATCTCTTGGTTGGTCAGCGTCAAAATGTCATCTACGCCCTCCTCAGCGGTATACCAATGGAAGCTGTCGAGCACCACCCCCACGTTAGGTTGTTTGATATCCGCAATCAAAGCGCGGGTTTCTTCCAAGGTAGACGCAAAGGCGTACCTGTCACGATCACGCAACGTCTTCGGACCCACGTATTCCAGCCCCAGCCGAACACCGTGATCATCCAAGACCTTCGCTACTTGCTGCAAGCGATCCACGTGCTGCTGAAAATTCTTCAGGTAGTTCAGTTCGGGATGCGTGGGCATAATCCAGGTGCTCATGCGGGTGCCTTGGGCGTTTTGCAAGGCTTTGGCCAGGCGAGGCAGTTCGGCCAGATCATCCTTGAACTTCGCTTCGTCCTGACGAAATTCTACGGGCAGCCCAGCCACTCCCCACACCAGCTTTTTCTCTTTCAAATTACTGAGCAAATCGGCTACGGCACCCGCATCCTGGTTAGCCAAAAAGCTCGGATACGGAGTGAGGGCCTCGAAACCATGCTGCGCCGCCAGATCGATTAGTTCAAGCTGATTCACCTGCACGCCAATGGCGCCGGGGTCTAGGCTCATGGTGAAACGGCGGGAAGGTGCCGCACTGGATAGTGCCGCAGAAGCTGGCGATGAGAGAGTTCTCAAGAATCCGGTAGCAGCAAGCAAGGTGGTTCGCTGAAGAAATGATCGTCGTTGCACAGGCGTAAAGTAAGTAAGAAAAGTCTCCAATATACATCTCATCTGCTTAGGAACTAAGGGATGACTACTGAATTTTTCGAACCGCTAACCGCAAAGATGCGTCAATTAATACATTGGTGACAAAACAGCTGATTTTTTCCGTCATATACGAAGTCGCCGATACATCTTTGCGGGTGTATCAAAAGCTCATCCAATATGCTGAAAAAAATTCTTTCTATCGGACTAACGGAGAACATGCTTCCCTACGAGCGACGTCGGGTGAGGGCTGCCAATTCGATTACCCTCGTACTACTAGGAGCTTTAGTAATTCCGTTCACCATTCTGTCGTGGGTCTACTTTCCTCCTGTTGCGGTTTCTCCGTTGTTGGGGGCAGCGGTTTGTGGCGTTTACTTTGCGTTGACGGCGGCCGGGCACACGCGCTTTGCGCGGTTCTTGGTAATAGGTGGACCCGCATTCTTGGTAAGCTACTACAATGTTGCCCTGTGCGGTCCAACCGGTGAACCGCTCACTACGCTCACCTTCATCAGCATGCTGTTTATCATTATGGCGTTTGTGGTGGTGGATACGCGGGAGAAAGGGCTGCTTATACTGACCGTTTCAAGTAGTGGGATGGCTATTCTACTGCTTCCGGTAGTGAAGCAGTGGGTGGTAGTGGACCCGGCGCACACAGCAGCACGTTTGGCATTTATCACTCTGCTGGAGGATGGCTGGATGAGTCATGTCTCTTACTTCATTGCGATACTGGCGGCTAGTTCAGCGCTATTAGGTCTGTCGCAAATCAGTCGCAGTGCCGAACAGGAAAGCGAAGCGGCCCGACAGGAAGCAGAGCAGAAAAGCGAAGCGATGCGGCAAGAGAAGCAGGTTGCCGACGAAACCCTGAAGAAGTTAGAAGATGCGCAGCACGCTGAAAACCTACGCCGGTGGGCGGCCGAGGGCATCGCTCAGTTGACCACTCTTACGCGCACCCAATCGAACGAAAAGACTACCGCGCTCTACGACCGGGTGATCATTCACTTCGTGAAATACCTAGAAGCCAATCAGGGCGGGTTGTATACCGTCAATCGAGAAAACGAAGGGGTAGAAATTCGTCTGGAAGCTTGCTATGCCTACGATCGCAAGAAGTACGTGCAGAAAACCATCGCTCCCGGCGAAGGACTGGTAGGACAGGTCTTTCTGGAACAGCAGCCAGTGCGCTTGACCGAGGTTCCCGAAAACTACGTTACCATCACTTCCGGGTTGGGCAAAGCCACCCCGCGTTCGCTGGTGATCGTGCCCCTGATGGTGAACGAAGTAGTTGAGGGTATTCTGGAGATCGCCACCTTCAAACTCGTTGAAGACCATCATTTGGATTTCTTAGAAAAAGCGGGCGAAAGTCTGGCGGCGTTTATCCAGATGAACCGCATCAACACCAAAACCCGAATTCTGCTCGCTGAAGCGCAACAGCAGGCCGAAGAGATGCGCGCTCAGGAAGAAGAGATGCGGCAGAACCTGGAAGAGCTAGCAGCCACTCAGGAGGAGATGCACCGCAAGGAGCAGGCCTATCAGCATAAGATCGCGGAGTTGGAGAGTCAACAGGCGGTATCGTAGAATCTCGGGGGAAATGTTCTGTTTTCTGGGCAGATTCTGTACTTTTACGTCAAAAGGTACCCATCTATGTCTCAGGAGATTCATCAACACTTTCAGCGCGTGAAACAGGCCGCCCGCCGCGCCCTACGCTTAGATACCAGCACCATCAATAGCGTCTTGCTCGCCCTGGCTAATGCCGCCGAACAGCAAACCGACTTCATCTTATCAGAGAACAAGCGGGACTTGGAGCGGATGGATCCGCAGGACCCGAAGTATGACCGCCTGCAACTGAGCGAAGTCCGGCTCCGGGCTATTGCTTCGGACCTACGACAAGTGGCCGATCTGCCCTCTCCGCTGGGGAAGACGTTAGAAGAAAAGCAATTAGACAACGGCTTGCGGTTACGCAAAATATCGGTACCCCTGGGCGTGGTGGGCGTGATCTACGAGGCCCGTCCCAACGTGACCTTCGACGTGTTCGCGCTATGTCTGAAAGCGGGCAACGTATCGGTGCTCAAGGGTGGCAGCGATGCCGAACATTCCAATACGACCATCGTATCAATCATTCACCAGATGCTTCAGCAACACGGATTAGACGAGCACCTGGCCTACCTGATGCCCGCCTCGCGGGAGGCTACCCGCGAGATGCTGGAGGCGGTAGGCACCATCGACGTTATTATTCCCCGCGGTAGCCAGGGGCTGATCAATTTCGTGCGAGAACACGCTAAGGTGCCCGTGATCGAGACCGGCGCGGGCATCGTGCATACCTACTTCGACAGGAGTGGCGATGCGGAAAAAGGCAAACAAATCATTAACAACGCCAAAACCCGCCGGGTGAGCGTGTGCAATGCCCTGGACTGCCTAATCATTCACCGAGACCGCTTGGGCGATTTGCCCGAACTGCTACGCCTGCTGCCCGAATCAGAAGTAACAGTATTTGCTGACGCATCCGCCTACGAAACGCTCAGCGATCACTATCCCAAAGGGTTGTTGCACCCGGCCGATGCCACGCACTACGGCACCGAGTTTCTGTCGCACAAAATGGCTATCAAAACGGTGGCCAACCTCGATGAAGCGCTGGATCATATCGCCGAACACAGCTCCCAACACAGCGAAGCCATTGTGGCCGAAGATCAGCAGGTAATTAACACCTTCATGCAATCAGTGGATGCCGCTGCCGTGTACGCGAATGTGTCGACGGCCTTCACCGACGGGGCTCAGTTTGGTATGGGTGCCGAGATTGGCATCAGCACTCAGAAGCTACACGCCCGCGGGCCCATGGCCCTGCCCGAACTCACCAGCTACAAGTGGTTGATCTACGGGGATGGACAGGTGAGAAGTTAAACTATCTAAAGAATTGTGGCGGCGAGGGTGCCCATCTTGCCTTGCTCATAGTCCTGCACAGCCTGCGCCAACTCCTGCGCGTTGTTCATCACAAAGGGGCCGTAGCTGGCCACCGGTTCGTGAATGGGCGCCCCGCTCAGCAGCAGCACGATGCTATCGGTATCCGCCTCCAGACGAAAAGCATCCCCTGGTTCTTCCAGCACCGCCATTTCTGCTTCGTCCACGGCCGCCCCGTCCATCCGCAAGCTTCCCCGAAGCACGTAGGCCCCGGTATTATTCCCGTTGCCCAACGGTACTTCCAGACGGGCTCCGGCTTCCAAACGAACGTCAAGCATGGTCAATGAGGTAAACGTCTGCGCTGGTCCCGATTGGCCTTGGTAGTTGCCCGCAATCACCCGCACCAAGCTACCTGGGGTATTGATGGCAGGAATATGATCGTTCAGAATTTCCTGGTAGCGCGGGCGCGTCATCTTGTGCGCTTTTGGCAGGTTTACCCACAACTGGATCATCTCCAGCGTGCCCCCCTGCTGCGAAAATTCTCGCCCGTGTTTTTCTTCGTGCACCACCCCGGCTCCGGCCGTCATCCACTGCACGTCGCCCGGCCCAATTCGGCCAGCGTGCCCCGCCGAATCGCGGTGCTCAATGGCCCCGGAATACACAATCGTCACCGTCTCAAAACCGCGGTGGGGATGTTCGTCTACGCCCCGCTGAATTTTACTAGGCGGTACTTCGGTAGGTCCCGCGTGGTCGAGCAGCAGAAAGGGACTCAGTTGCTTCAGCCCCCGGTTGGGCAACGGCCGCCGAATGGTGAAGCCATCGCCGACCTGGCTGGGTTGGCTGCGGTATACCTGCGGAGTTGGATTGTGATTATTGGTCATGAGCATCGGGAGTTGGGCCTCGGAATTTGTCTAAAATGCGATTGAGTTCGGCCACTTCTTCATCGGTGATGTGCTGCTGCTGACGCAGTTGGGCTTCTAATTGGGGGGCCACTTCGTCCAGAAGGTCCAAACCCTGCTGGGTAATTAAAATATCTACCTTCCGGCGGTTGGCCGGGCACACTTCTCGTGATACCAGCCCGTTGCGGCGCAGCTTTTCTACCAGGCGAGTGACGTTCGACATGCGGTTGAGCATCCGTTCGCTGATGCGCTGCAGGGGCGAGGGATTTGGATATTGCCCTTTGAGAATGCGAAGCACGTTATACTGCTCTTCGGACAGGCCATGCTGCTTGAGCACCGATAAAATAATTTGATCGAGCCAGCCATTGGTGAAACGGATGTTGAGAATGGCTTTCTCGAACGGATGTTTGAAGCGGGGCTGTTTGATGGCTTCTTCCAGGCGCATAGTCGTTGTACTTCGGTGTTTGTTGTATAGACAACGGTTAGTAGTAGAAAAGGTTTCTTGACCGTCGAGATAACTTTCAGCGTGGAGATGGGTTCTAAGTTCGGAGTTCTAGGTTCGGAGTTCTGAGACAGAATGCTGAACTCAGAACCCAGAACCTTTAACCCTACAAAGTAACCCAAATCATGAAAGTACTAATCATTGGCGCCGGAGGCGTAGGCAACGTGGTGGTGCACAAGTGCGCGGCCGTGCCCGAGGTGTTTTCTGAGATCATGCTGGCCAGCCGCACGCTGAGCAAGTGTGAGGCCATCGCCCACGATGTGCGCGAGCGGTTCCCCGACGTGAAGCTGCAAACCGCTACCGTAGACGCCGACCAAGTGCCCGAACTGGTAGCCCTTATTAAACAATTTGGTCCGAAGATGGTGATCAACGTGGCCCTGCCCTACCAGGACCTCACAATCATGGACGCCTGCCTGGAGACCGGGGTGCACTACCTCGACACGGCCAACTACGAGCCGCGCGACGTGGCCAAGTTCGAGTACCACTGGCAATGGGCCTACCAAGACCGGTTCAAGGAAGCCGGACTGATGGCCCTGCTGGGCTGCGGCTTCGACCCCGGCGTGACGGGCGTGTTCACCGCCTACGCGCAGAAGCACCACTTCGATGAGATTCACTACCTCGATATTGTGGACTGCAACGCGGGGAACCACGGCAAGGCCTTCGCCACCAACTTCAACCCCGAAATTAACATCCGGGAGATCACGCAGCGGGGACGCTACTGGGAGAACGGGCAGTGGGTAGAAACCGATCCGCTGGAGGTTCACCAGCCCATCGACTATCCCGAGATCGGTCCGAAGGAGTCGTACCTGCTCTATCACGAGGAGTTGGAGTCGCTCACCAAGAACATCCCGCACCTGAAGCGCGCCCGCTTCTGGATGACCTTCTCGCCCGAGTACATCACCCACCTGCGGGTGCTGGAGAACGTGGGCATGACGGGCATCCGTCCCGTAAAGTTTCAGGGCCACGACATCGTGCCGCTGGAGTTTCTGAAGGCCGTGCTGCCGGAGCCCTCCAGCCTAGGCGAAGGCTACCAGGGACAAACCTCTATCGGTTGCCAGATCAAGGGCGTGAAGGACGGGCAGGAGAAAACCTACTACGTCTACAACAACTGCGATCACGCCGAAGTATATCGGGAGGTGGGGGCGCAGGCCGTATCGTACACCACCGGTGTGCCCGCCATGATTGGGGCCAAGCTGATGCTGGAAGGCCAGTGGATGCAACCCGGAGTCTATAATGTGGAGGAGTTCAATCCTGACCCGTTTATGGAGGCGCTCAACCAGTACGGCCTGCCCTGGCACGAGCGGGTGGATGAGCCGTTGGCGTTTGCGTATCCGGAATAACCAAAGACTAGACATGAAGTGGATTTACACCTTGCATGCGCCTTGGACGGACGAACAAAAGAGCGCGGGTCGCCCGGTACAAACTGCCTATTTGCGCCCCGTAATGGTCAACGAGGCAGGCGAAACTTTGGTAGGCAACATTGTTGAGATTATGGTGGTTGGTTTAGAGTATTACTACAAAGACCCTCAGAACCTACTGGATAGCGACGAAGCCAAACGAATTTACTTCGAAGAACTGGCCAACCAAGACTATTACCTTCTGCACCGCGACGTGAATCAGAAAGACCATTACCGGATGGCGATGGTGGATGTTTACCTCAAAAAGGAAACGTTTACCCCGGATGAGTTTTGGGAGTGGGTTCGTAGTGTTTTCAAAATTAAGGGCTACCCGCTGGAAAAGCTGACGAAGGGGAAACCAGAAGATTTTTTAGACATGCATCCGCTACTACGCCTGTTTTCCGAAGAAAACGCCCAAAAGTTTGAAGATAAATTTGGAAAAAACTGGTGGAAGGGGGAGGATTCAGATACTTAAACCACCTGCGGTCTCCCTGAACTGGTCGTAGCGCTCCTACGACCCCATACGTTAGGTCATAGCAAATCCTATGACCAGTGTTTCTTATGACTCTAAATTAGTCGTAGGATTAGCGCAGCGCTCCTGCGACTCATATAGCGACGCTGATTGGGTCGTAGGACACCGGGTGCCGCGCACTTCGTTACCCTACGACCAGATTTCGGGGCTTGGGCGACGCTGAGGCGGTCCTACGATTCTAGGGTTTAAATTAGGGTCGCGAAAATCTATACAATTGTCATACGACATTGAAACGGAAAGAACTGAGAGATGAGAGCAATCTTCGTTGTTTTAGCCTACTTTCTAATTTCCTGTTCGCCTTCAACCAAAAATAAGGCAGTTTCCGGTATCGTGAGTTATGCTACTGAAGGATACATCGGCACCTCAATTGAAAATTACGAATTTACTCAGACGAACATTAACGATTCGCTCTATAAGCGGTATTCGGGAGCTTCCGATAAGTCAACAATCAAAATATGCAGTGTCAATACCCCACCAGTAGATCAGCCGGAAAAGATAGCGGATCTGAGAAAATATATTGATAGTACAATCAACTACCCGCAACAAGCACATAACGCCTGCGTGTCAGGTACGGCCCTTGTTGACATAAAGATAGATACTGCCGGAAATATCGTTGATAAAAAGATCTGGATCAGTGAAGAACAATTTCTTGACTATACTGACATTTTTGAAGATGAATGTTGGCGGGTTGTGGAGAGCATTCCAGCCTTTCAACCGATGACGTTTCGGGGAAAAAAGGTTCCTACACAGTACTCACTTCCGTTTTCATTTGAGTTACCAGATCCCGAGATGTGTAAAGAGGTACTGGCCAAACGAGAAGAAAACCGCAAAAAGAGCGCTGTGGATGAAGTCTTTATACTCACTGAGAAGATGCCCGAATTTCCCGGAGGAAAGCAAGCACTGCAGCAGTACATTACCAATGAGGTAAAATACCCAAGTCAGGCCAGGACAGATAGGATATCAGCAACAGTGTATCTTAGTTTTACCATTGATAAAGACGGAAGTATGGGAGAGATCAAAGTAGAGGAAGTTTTAGCAAGTGATTATCAAGATCAATTCGAGGCTGAAGCCATTCGGCTGGTTAAAAATATGCCTAAATGGAATCCGGGCGAAATCACAGAAGGGCCAGTGAAGGTGAGATACTCTTTGCCGATAAGGTTCGAACTGTGATGCTTGGAAAATTTAAAATGTTATGTGATACTGCCGCTGTCTCTGATCGTAGATTAGCAAAGCGCGTGGCACCTGGCGTTGCTAATTGAGTCGTAGGAAATCCTACGACCGGATTTCGATTCATAGCGTTACAACCTGAACAAATGAGCACGCGTAATACGCTATTGGCCTACCTGGAAGCAGTTACAAAATACCGGTAGTTTATAGTTGCTACCCTGGGTAGCAGTTCTATACCTCCGGTATTTATTACGTGCACCCTACGTCCGCTGTCGAATACCTCCGGTGTTTATTACCTGCACCTTACCTCCGCAACCCTTCGGCACCGGTGAAATGCTCCTGTGCCCCCCTTGCTGCGTAAGAAATACCGGTGATACGTTATTGCCCCCCCGCGTCGCCGAACGCGTTGTCTCGGTGGTTTACTTTCCGGAATGCGTAACGCAAAGATTTTTCCCTTCTACCGGCTATTTCGGACCAGTTGACTACTAACCTTACCTCCGTAAGATCATTGCTTTTTTTACCCGGTATCATACGGCGCGGCCCTTTAGTTTTGCTCAAAAAAAGTTATGAAAAAGAAGCAGGGCATCTACGAAGAACTCGAGTATTACCGGCTAATCATTAGCGGCGCGTTGACTAACCCGGAGGTTCTCAAGCGGCTTGCCGCAATGGGTTACGACCGCAAGGCAATCCTGGCGGGGCAAAAGCAACTGCTCAAGCTGAAATCTCAGCAGCAGGTACGGGAGAGCGGACAGAACAGTCAGAAGGCCAGTACGCAGTCCATGCGTCAGTCCTACCAGGAAGCCGATGCGCTTTATCTCTCTCACGTGAAACTGGCGCGTCTCATTGTGCCTGCCAAGAGTCAGGCCTGGAACAACCTGCAACTGACCGGTCGCCGTCGCAAAGACTTGGCCGGGTGGATGATGCAGACGGAAGCGTTCTACCAACACGCTCCGACGGTGGCCGAACTGCTTGCCCAGCGCGGTATCACACCAGAAGAACTCACGCAAGCGCAGGCGATGATTGAGGCCGTGGCCGAGGCGCGGGTGGAGCAGAACCGTCAGCGGGGAGACAAGCAGGTGGCCAAGGTGCGCCGCGACCGGGAGCGAAAAGCCCTACAAGAGTGGATGAGCAAATTCATCCGCGCCGCCCGCTACGCCTTTGCTGAAGACAAGCAACAACTGGAATTGCTCGGCATCGTGGTACCTTCGTGAGGGGTAAGTGACACGCTATAATCACGTCTCAATGCATGTAAAGCAAGAATAGTAACACCTTTTTGAAGATGAAACGATTCATCGGCATTGTGCTGGCATATACTCTATCATTTTGCGCACACGGACAAGACTGTAGACGAGTAGATAGCGTCAAGGGCAAAAGTACTGGAATTGAGATTGAAGGAGGCATGGTTTTTTCAAAAGACTTTTACAGCCTACTAATACGAAAACATCTAGTTTCCAGTGACTCTACACACTATACGCTGCTTCTCTATGCTACTTCAAAAACGGTATTATCTGATAGTTTACTGCAATCCGAAGGTGAACTTGCATTGTTTTTTTCTGACGGAACCGTCGAAATTCTAGATGCGAACTGTTTTAACGATGGTTTGATAGGAACAAAGAATATCGTTGGTTTCCACGTAGAAGTAGCGGGATTTATCATTAGGAAGATATATGAAGCACCTATTTTTAAAATCAGAGCTTATGGAATTTTAGAAACAGAGTTTTCGTCACGGAAGCAGAAACAACAAAAAAGGATAGCAAACTGTCTACTCAACAAATAAAGCACCAATAGCTATGTTGTTCGTAGGAAGAAGGATACCTCACTCAAAGATATGAGGATTACCCACCCAGTCTCTGGTCGTAGGATTAGCGAAGCGCTCCTACGACCTTACTTGTACTAATTGGGTTGGGTCGTAGGAAATCCTACGACCAGATTCCGGTGCACTAGTCGTAGGATTTCCTACGACCGCCTGTAACCAAATCATAGAACGTATCCTCCTACGACCTAACTTGTACCCTATGGGCCGTAAATACGCCATTCGCGACCAACAAGCTGTTCATTTTGTCACTTTCACGGTGGTTTACTGGATTGATATCTTTATCCGCGATGCTTATCGGCAGATTATTCTGGACAGTCTGGTTTTCTGTCACAACCACAAAGGACTCAACGTACACGCATACTGCATTATGACCAGTCATGTTCACCTCATCTTGAGCGTGGACGAAGAGCACACCTTGTCTGACGTTATCCGGGATTTAAAAAGATATACCGCGTCCCAAATCAGAAAAGCCATTCAAGAGTATCCTGGCGAGAGTCGCAAGGCGTGGCTGCTGTGGATGGGCGAACGCGCCGGAAAGAAAAACCGAAGAAATATTGATTTTCAACTATGGCAACAGCACAATCATCCCATTGAACTGAGCACAATAGCAATGACGGAGCAACGGCTGGACTATGTGCACAATAATCCGGTGGAAGCAGGATTCGTGAACGATCCTAGCAGTTGGGTGTGGAGTAGTTGCCGGGCCTATGAGTCGGGGATTGATGATGGGATCGTGACAGAGTACCTCTAACGGCGCCGGTCATAAGAAAGACTGGTCATAGGATTTCCTACAATCTAACGTATGGGGTCGTAGGACGCCGGGTGCCGCGCACTTCGCTAATCCTACGACTAGATTCTTATGTTTAACATCAGTTATTTAGTTCTTTATTCTTTTGAACTCCTTTTTAAACAAGGCTCTTTCTTCTTCGATCCTATTGTTTAGGATGTCACCTAAGCTATAACCTTCTATACATGGTGGATTGTAGTAATAGTGTTTGTTGTTAATTTCAACCCCTTCACTCTTGTGAAGTTCTTCTGAGAATTTTACGTTAGGTTCTAAACAATTTTCTAAGGGCGCCCCATAAGCAAATCTGTATACTGAGTCACACCAATTTACGTCAAAGGTAAAGTCATCACTGTATCGTATAATCATGTAGTTTTCTTTGGGTGGTTGTAGACTATCCCACCTGCCTGGAACAACCGCGTATTTATAAGGGTCACCACTATATTCTAAAAACGTATAACACTGAGTGCTATCAGGCGAATATAGATACACAGGTTCAGGATTACTGCATGAATAAGAAACTAATAAAAGCAACACAAACCAGCACTGGTCGTGGGATTTCCTACGACCCCATGCAGACCGGAATGGGTCATAGGACCGCTTCGCTACTATCACTAGCAACGCCGGAAGCAGATTAGCTGAAACGTCAGCAATCCTGTTATACAACTTCTTCCAAATTCTATCAACCATAGTTAGGCTGTGCAAAATAAGGGTTTAAGATAGTTAGCTTCACCTCTCTATACAGCACTGGTCTCCTACGACCCCCATGCGGACGGAATGGGTCGTAGGAAATCCTACGACCAGATTTCCACCCCCCCCTACAAACTCTACTTCTTCAAAATCGTAAACTCCACCCGGCGGTTTTTGCTGCGTTCTTCTTCGATCGCGTTGCTCACCAGCGGACGGGTGCCACCGTAACCACGCTCCGTGATCCGCTGAGCGTCTACTCCCTGCTCCACCAGGTACTGTTTCACGGCCACGGCCCGTTCCTCCGACAGGGCCAGGTTGAGGTCGGCGCGCCCCTGGTTGTCGGTGTGCCCGGCCACCTCGATCTCCAGGTCAGGGTTTTCTGTCATCAACTCTACCACCTCATCCAGGGTCTCGTAGGAGCCGGGCAGCATGGTGGCGTTGCCCCGATCAAAGAGCACGTTCTCCAGGTTCACGGTAGCGCCCACTTCCAGGGGCGTAAGGGCATAGTCGCGCACCAGGGCTTCGGCTCCCGCCGGGCCGGTCGATAGTCGGTCGCGGGCGGAAATGAAACCCTCAGCGGCAACGGTAAGGGCGTAATCATCATCGGGAGGCAGGGGCACGCTGAAACTTCCGTCAGGGTCGGTTCGCACCTCAGTGATCTGCGTAGTGTCCTTTTTCAGCGAGCGGAAGGTGAGTTCGGCCACGATGGGCTGCGGCGCGTTTTTGTTCGTGATGGTTCCGCGCACGGGTACGGTGGTCACCGCCGGGGGCGCCTCGGTAGCAACCACCGTGTCGGCGGGTGCCGGTTCGGGTTCGGGCGTTTGCACCAGGGGCACCGCAATGGTGGTATCCATCGTCGCCAGTTGCTCGGTTTGCTCCTCGCTAATGCGCACCCGCACCAAATCGCCCAGTCCGTCGCTGTTCTGCGTAGTGCTCAGGTAGGCGTAGTCGCTTCCTTCGGGCACGTAGTAGCTCAGTTCGGTGCCCTCGCTGTTGACGGTAGGGCCCAGGTTCTTGGGATTCGACCAGTTCTTCCAGGTATCATCGAGCCGCACCGACACGTAGATGTCACGGCTGCCGAAGCCCTCGTAGCCGTTGCTGGCGAAGAACAGCGTCTTGCCGTCGGGAGCCAGAAAGGGGGTCATCTCCTGATAGGCGGTGTTGATGGTGGGGCCCAGGTTGCGGGGCTCGGTCCACCCGTTGCCCTGCCGAAACAGCACATACAGGTCTTCGCCCCCGCGGGTGTCGTACGATTGTAGCGTGACGATAATAATATCTCCACTACGGTGCAGGGTGCCACTGCGGTGCTTCGATTTGGTGTAGAAGTAAAGGATGTCGAGCGCTTCGGGCGTGCTCCAGCCGTCGCCCGAGGGTACGGCCACCGACAGGCCCTGGGTGCGGGCCGGAGTGCCGTTGGGCTGGTAGTGTCCGTGCACGAGCAGGTGACCTTCGCCATCGAAGCCCACCACGCCGTTGTACCGCGCGTTGTTGAGCTTCGCCCCGGCGTGCCTGGCCTCCGACCATTCCTGATCGCCGGTGCGTTCGGCGTACCAGATGTCACCGGGGTCGCGCCGTCCGCCCACGTTGTCGGCGTGTCCGCGGCGGGTGAAGTACAACCGTTGCCCGTCGGGACTCACCACCGGGTGCTGCTCGTCGGCGTACGAGTTGACGGTGGGGCCGAGCGGTTCGTAAGTGATTTGGGCGGAGGCGGGGAGGGAGGCCAGGCCGAGAAGCACGAGGGGGGTGTTTATATAGGCTAGAGAAGATACGCTACAGGTTAGTGAAGACACTAACCTGAGGAGTGGGGATAGCAAGTACATGGGCTATTTTATTTGAAGACCGTTTGGGTACCGAACGCATTAGAAACGCCCCCGAGCATCACTGTAGTTGATTAGGGCGGCATTGTCGATTAAACCGGGTGCAGTTTAGTACAAAACGGCTAAAAGAAACAGCAGAATTGATAATTTTGGCGCATGAATCTCTTTCGCCTCCGGGAAAATCAGACCACCGTACGCACCGAAGTGGTGGCGGGCCTCACCACCTACTTCACGATGGCCTACATCATCTTCGTGAACCCCAGCATCCTGGCCAAGGCGGGTATGGACTACAACAGCGTGCTGGTGGCTACCTGCCTGGCTGCCGCGCTGGGCACGCTGCTGATGGCTTTCTTGGCCAACTACCCTTTCGCCCAGGCGCCCGGCATGGGACTCAACGCCTTTTTCACCTTTGCGGTGGTGTTGCAAAATGGCTTCACCTGGCAGCAGGGCCTGGCTATTGTGTTCATTTCGGGAGTGCTGTTCATTCTGCTCACGCTCACCGGGGCGCGTTCGGCGGTGGTGGAGGCGCTGCCCCGCTCCATTCGCTACGCCATTCCGGCAGGCATCGGGTTGTTCATCACCCTGATTGGGTTCAACAACGCGGGGCTGGTGCGGGTGAACCAGGGGCCAATCATCGACATTATCCTGTCGGCCGAAACGTTGGAAGCGGGCGCGCTGGTGGACCAGATCGGTCGCGCCCCAGCGCAGATTCTGGAGCTGGCCAGCTTT
The DNA here is from genome assembly GCA_965217275.1 of Cyclobacteriaceae bacterium. GTDB lineage: Bacteria > Bacteroidota > Bacteroidia > Cytophagales > Cyclobacteriaceae > Tunicatimonas. The sequence goes on from OZ244400.1 coordinate 582,992, forward strand.
GGCAGTCCGTCGGTGCTGCTGGCGGGCGTGGGGCTGCTGGTGATTGCGGTGCTCTACGCCCGGCGGGTGCCGGGAGCCATTCTGCTCAGCATCGTGCTCACCACCCTGATCGGTATTCCGCTGGGAGCCACACAGTTGCCCGACACGTTTAGCTTCACCGATATCCACTTGGGCGACACCCTGTTTCAGCTCGACTTTGCCGGGCTGTTCGACCGGGAAGCGTCCGTAATGAGCGTGCTCACCACGCTGGTGGTGGTGATTATCTCGTTCTCGCTGGTGGATTTGTTCGACACCATCGGCACGCTCATCGGCACGGCCGACAAAGGAGGGTTCCTGGATAAAGACGGGCGCTTGCCCCGCATGAAACGCTCGCTGTTCGCCGATGCGCTGGCCACTACCTTCGGGGCGCTGGTGGGCACTTCCACGGTGACGACCTACATTGAGAGCAACGCGGGGGTGGCGGCCGGGGGGCGCACCGGACTCACCGCGCTGGTGGTGGGCGTATTGTTTCTGCTATCGGTATTTCTGGCCCCGGTGGCGGGCATGGTACCCGCCGCGGCCACGGCGCCCGCGCTCATCCTGGTGGGGATGTTGATGATGCAGTCCGTGCAGCGTATCGACTTCGCTGATTTCGAGAACGCCTTGCCCGCTTTCCTGACCATCGTGCTGATGCCCTTCACTTATAGTATTGCCAACGGCATTGCCGCGGGCATTATCTTCTATGTGGTGATCAAGCTGGTTCGCGGAAAGGCGACCGAGGTGCCGTTTGCGCTTTATTTAATGGCGGGGCTGTTTGTGGTGAAGTTTGTTCTGTGACTGGATGACTGGATGACTTGCTGCGTGGCTAGGATACTGGATGCTGGATGCTGGATATTGGATACTTGCTACATGGCTAGGATACTGGATGCTGGATACTTGCTGCGTGGCTAAGATATTGGATGATTTTCTGGGTGGCTAGATGCTGATTGTTAGCATCCAGTGTCTCGCCGTATAGAAGATCATCCGCGCGGCGGCCGCCAACATCCTCACCGCCAAGAAGGTCGTCCAGTATCCAGCATCTAACATCCAACATCTGGCCCACCCTGAAAGACATCTAGCGCCCTTCGCTTTTAGGTGCTGTACCGTAGCGGCTGGCCATGCGCCCAAGGATGATAGCGATGTAGAGCAGTCCGAGAATGGCTTCGAGCGAGGAAATAGATTGGGCCCAGGGCGATACCGGGGTGATGTCGCCGTAGCCCAGCGTGGTGAGGGTGGAGTAGCTGAAGTAGATCATGTGTTGCCAGGGCAGCGGCACGTCCAGGGTGGTGGAGACAAACGCCTCAGGGTCCAGGGTGTGGATAATCATATAGAGTGCCGTGAAGGCATTGCCTAGAATCAGGTAGATGGTGCTGGCGCTGAAGATCACGTCGCGGTTCACCCGTTCGGTGACAAAGATATACTCCACCAGCACCACAATGATTATGGTTTGGAAGAGGATCAGCAGGCTGTAGCTGGCCAGGGTCAACCACATCACTCCGCCGCCCAACAGCACCCAGGGAATGCCAATGCCTACGTTGAGCACCGCCACCACCGCGGTAGCAATCATCCGCCTCCGATTCACGCTCGATAGGTATACTCCGCTAGCCAGCAGCGCCACGTAAAGCGAGAAGTAAACGGCGTTTTGCCAGTTCCCCAGCAGCGAAAAAGGATAGGTGAGTTGCAGCAGCACCATCACCAGCAGCACGTAAATCACCCGTCCGGTCACGCGGTCGATGAGCTCAGGGTCGGCTTGGGTTTGGATGGTTGGTCCTTTGATCACCGTCGGTACTTCGTCACATCCCTTTCCCCAAAAACTGATCGTTTTTCTACAAACCAACCTGCACGCTGTCGATTTGCACGCTGTCGGCTTTCACCGGCGCAAACACCATTTTGCCCGCCCCCTCTTTGGCGCCCTTCACAAATTCTCCCTCGTAAGTATCGCCGTTGGCCCAGGTGTAGGTGCCGTGTCCGTGCGGCAATCCCTTAGCGAATTCACCCTCGTAGGTGTCGCGCCCGATGGCCTTGCCCTGTCCGTGCGCTTTGCCCCGGCGACATTCGCCCTCGTAGCTTCCGGCCAGGTCGGGCAGGCGCACGCGACAGGTGGTCTGGGTCTCGGTGGGCGGTGGAGGTTCGCCCGGCAGGGCAACAAGCGTGATCGAGCAAAAAACAAGTATGCTGAATAGGTGCATGGCGTAGTGCGCTAGGGTTCAAACCCCCAAAATACGCCTAATCATCAAAACTAGTTGTACGTTGACGAATAAATCCGAACAGGAGCAGGGTAAAATTGGCACTATTTGTTTAATTCGGCGCATGGCGGCGAAATACTGCCCATGCAGGGATTAGCCCCTCGTTAAAAACTGACTACAAAAACCTATATCCATGAAAAAGCTACTTCTAATCGCCCTTCTCTTGCCCCTTTCTTTGCTGGCGCAAAAAAGGGATAGCATTCCGCCCCTAAAAACGGGATTTTACGCTAGCTCCGCCGTATGTTTTCTCAGTCGTTTGTCGACGTTGAATCGCCAACTTCAGCTAGCGAATCAATTGCCGCTAACGGAGGCGATGATTGGAGTAAGCTTTGGCGTTACCAACCGTTTCGAGGATCAGAATTCTTACGGCAGCTCCCGATTAAGCTTTTTTACCACCGAGGATAACAATTTCGACAGTAACCAAGACACGCAGCTGATCCTGGGCGAACTGGCCGGTTTCGGTCACTACGACTTAGTAGCCAACGACAAGTGGTTGGTTTATCCCTACCTGGGGGTGGGGGTCAACTACGCCCGCCTTACGGTTTCTTCCGTAGTGAGTAACGCTAATTTCCAAACCAGTTTGGCCAATCCGGGCATCGAAGAAGTGGTGCAACGACGCTACGGCACCGACGGATTGATGCTCTTCGGAGAATTAGGGGCAGGGATTGAGCGGGCAATTGAGCTAAGCGATGGTTTGCTGTTTCTCGGACTGAGCGGGGGATACCGTTTATCCACCAGCAAATCGTGGGTGCTCAAGGACGTAAAGTTCTACGATGCCTCGTTCAGTACGCGGGGTTGGGTTGTTCAATTAATCATTCGGGCCGAAGAGCGCTCAGACGGCAACCGAAGTGGCCGCGGGTTGTTCAAATTTTTCAAGTAGCTTCTGCCCCGTTAATCTATTTCTTCCAAGAGCTCGCGCGCTTCCCTCGCATAATCTCCCTCCTGCTCGGCCAGCGTCTGCAGATAAGGCCGGGCGGCTTCCGGATCATTAGCCTTCAGGTGCGCCAGGGCCAGGTACCACAGACCGGGTTCGTAGAACAAACCCGTTTTTTGTTGCACCAGCCGTTCTAACAACGGGATGGCCTGCTCAGGCTGATCGAGTGCCAGGTAACTGGCTCCGTAGTAAAAGGTGTAGCTCGGATCAGACAGCGCGTTCCCTTCTTCAAACAAAGTCAGCGCTTCGGCATACTGCTGCTCGTCGTAAGCCCGCACGGCACGGCCCAACACGGTTGCTTCTTCCACCTCAACCGACCGCTGGGCCGGGTTGATCAAATTGGGAAAGGGCTGGTAGTAGGCCACGTACAGCTCTTCAGGACTCGAAGTGGGGGGAATGAAAAACAGATACCCTAGCAACACCACCGTAAGCAGCGAAGCCGCAACGGCCACCCAGGTCATCAAGAACCGCCGGTTTGTCTTTTTATCATCAACTGCCGCGGGAGCAGGGGTTGCCAGTTCGGCCTCCACCGCCTGCAAACGCCTCTTCAGCGCTTGGCTCCCGTCTAGGCGAATGCCCTCGACGGTGTCGCGCTGTAGGTCCAATTCTTCGGTGAGCGTATCATCGGTGCCGAGTTGCTCCTCAAAAGCGCGTCGCTCTTGCTCGTTCATTTCGTCGCGCAGGTAGCGGTCTAGCGTGTGGTCATTGTCGGGATGGTCTTGCATAAGTAGCTGTAGATAGTGGTGGGTGGATTCTCAAGCGCACCGGTCGTTCTGTTTCTCTCCTTAATCCTTAGTATACTGCCGGGGTAAACATAAAGTTAACTTTTTTTCTATTTCTGTTTACTTCTTTCTAATCCGGTGCATTAAGGGGCAAAAACAAATTATCCAAGAACCCCAAATCATTCTTCCCTATGCACTATTTCAGAAACATCACGTACGCGCTCATTGCCTCCCTGCTACTATTCTCAGCCTGCGGCGAAGACGAAGATCCCGAACCGGTGGGCAATCCCCCCGTGGCCAACGCCGGGGTTGATCTGGACGCCAAAGTGAACAGTTCGGTCACCCTCAATGGCACCGGCTCATCGGACCCCGACGGAGCCCTCACTTACTCCTGGGCCCTCACCACCCGGCCCGATGGCAGCAGCGCTTCTATCAACAACGGCACCCAAGCCACCGCCACCTTCACGCCCGACGTAGAAGGCACCTACGTGGCCACCCTCACGGTAACCGACACCGACGGCAACAACGACACCGATGCGACCACCATCACCGTAACAGAAGCCGTAGGCAATCCTCCCGTGGCGGTGATTGTGGATGAAAACGGAAGTGCCATTACCGAAGACCGTAGGAACAATACGGTAGCCGTAACTACTGCTTATAATTTGGACGGCACCGATTCGTATGATCTGGACAACGATCTCCTTACCTACGCCTGGACTATTGCCAGCAAGCCTAGCGGTAGCACCACTGCCACCATCACCGGCAATGATCAAAACAAAGCCGTATTTACTCCCGACGTAGCCGGAGAATACACGGTTCGCCTGACGGTGAGCGACCCCGGTGGCAATACCAATAGCGCTGAAGTAACAATCACTGCAAATACAAGTCCCGTGATTGTTTCCGGAACAATTAGCGCCGATACCATATGGAAAGACATCTACGCCGACCCCAACGTTCCTGATTACCTGGCCACCGGCAATGTGACGGCCGCCGCCGAGTTGACCGTGGCCCCCGGCGTGGTGGTGCACTTTCAGGAGGACGTAGTTTTCACCATTCAGGAGAATGGCGGGGCACTGATTGCCGAAGGAACGGCCGAGAAGGGCATTGTCTTCACCAGTGCCGACGAAGCCGGAGATATCCACTGGGGAGGTATGGTGGTGAAGTCAAGCAGCAGCAATAATATTCTGAACTACGCTCGGGTGAGTTATGCCGGAGGAGAGAATAACCTCCTGTATGTTTCACCAGCGTGGCGGAAGGGTGGTATTGTTGTTTCTGGTGATGGCAGACTTAAGATCACCAACTCTACGGTGGCGAACAATGAAGGGGATGGTATTTTTGTTGAAGGAGCAAATAGCCTCACGCAATTTGAAAACAACGCCTTCGCCGAAAATGAGAACTACGCAATGTCTATTTCCATGAACCAAGCGGGAGTGATTGATGCGGCCAGCACCTTTGCCGACAACGGCGATACTGACAAGCGGGAGAACGTAGTAAGAATTTATGACTCGTCGCTAGGCGAAGATCAAACCTGGACTACGCTAAACAATGATGCCAGCTACGTGATAGTGGGCAACGTGACCCTCAATGCCGAACTGACCATCAGCGCCGGGGCCCGATTAGAGTTTGAAGAGGATGTTTGGATGAGCGTTGCTTCCGGCGGTGCGCTCATCGCCAGTGGCACCCAGACTGATAAAATTGTCTTCACAAGTATCAACCCCGATGCGGCCCAGTATTGGGGAGGAATTGTGGTGAAGTCTAGCAGTAATAAAAATTCACTGGATCACGTAGTCATCTCTTACGGGGGAGGGTTTGATAACCTTCTTTATTTTTCGCCAGCGTGGCGGAAGGCTAGTTTAGCCATAGACGATGATGCTAAAATATCGGTCACTAACACCGAGTTTAGCTTTGGTGAAGGACACGGCATATTCTCGGCACCCAACGGAGAGATCAGTGGTTTTGCGAATAACAGTTTTAGTAACATTGCTAGCTACCCAGTCTATGTTCCTATGAATTTGGTAGGAATGGTAGATATTAACACTACCATCGATGCCAACGCCGATAATGTGGTTGCGGTGTATCAATCTACCCTCAGCGGCGACGCGTTATTCAACGATCCGGATGAACCCACGTGGGTAGCTTTATCAGGAACTGCTAAGTATTTGTTTGTGGGCGGCGTCACGGTGAACGACGATCTGGTGATAGCGGCGGGTGCCTACTTGGCCTTTGGAGAGGAAATAGTGATGAAGGTTGCTTCATCAGGTTCGCTCAAAGCAGTGGGCAACGCAACGGATCAAATTATCTTCACTGCCTACGATCGGAGCGGCAACGACAATTGGGGAGGGCTGTTGATTGAGTCGGACAATGCCAATGAGATCAGCAATGCGGAGGTCTCTTATGCTGGCAAAGAAGATCAGTTGATTTATATATCACCTTCGTGGAGGGCTGCTAACATTGCGCTGAGCGGAGATGCTTCGCTAAACCTGAACAATACGTTGGTTTCCAACAGTGATGCGCATGGATTGGTAGTGGCTCCGGGCGGTGAGGTAAACGATTCGTCCAACGCGAATGCCGATGCTGCCGCCCAGGTGGCAGGGGCCAACAACTTCACCGGCAACGAGAACGCCGACGCCATTGTGTTCTTTTAATCCAAGCGTAGCGTAGGCTATCGTAGCGGTGGCCTTCGTCTTCGGGCGGGCCATTGCTATTTTCTCTTTCTTCTTAACCACTCACAGAAATTCCCTATTTTCGTAACTTTAATCTCACTCACACCCTAACCAACAGAATCATGAAAAAACTATGCACGCTCACTTTACTAATCGGCAGCTTGGCCTTCACTACCCAGGCTCAAAACACTGTCCGCGTCGGCGAATCCGGCGGCGGACTAGCCTATGACAAGGGCGACAAAATCTTCATGGCCGGCATCAGCTTTGGCTACTATGGCTACGGTTACCTGGGCGGACGCAGCGTTAGTGTTCCTCCGTTGACGGCCGCCCTGGAGCTGGGCATTCACGAGAATTTCAGCGTTGGTCCCTACGTGGGCTACGCTAGTTGGAGCTATGACTATACCAGCTTTAACTATAGCTGGAACTTCCTGGCCGTGGGTGCACGCGGATCTTTTCATTACGTACCTGTACTAAATGAAGCTCTGGATCTTTCGCTCGACGAGGAAAAACTAGATTTTTACGTATCATTGCTGGCCGGATTAGAGTTTCAATCTTATAGCGGTGATAGCTTCGGTGGAGTGTTCGGCGACGACGAATATAGCAATAATACTCGTTTTCGATTAGGTCCAGTACTAGGCTTTAAGTACAAATTCAACGACAACTTCGGAGCGTACTTTGAAGGAGGACGCGGAGCTTTTGGCTACGGAACCATTGGAGTGGCTATCCACTTCTAGCCGTTTGCATATTTGGTATTATCAAAGCCCGTCAGCATACCACCACCACATAACTAAAAAAGCCTATCCGCATTTGCCGACAGGCTTCTTTTTTTAGTAAATTCAAAATGAGCAAACAGCGCGCTATGCTTCTTCTACCAACCACAGGATAAAGAAGACGATAGCCCCTATCCAGGCTAAGCTTCCCAGCAACCAAAAAATATTGAGTCCACCGGCAGTAGTCACCGTAGCGGCCCCAATGATGGATAGCAGCAAAGCCGCGGCTACCAAGATGAGCGAGATCTTCAGATACCGATCAATGTCCTGCGTTTTCTCGGGAGCAGCATTTCTGAACTCCTTGGCCAGAACCCGCAACTCCTGCCGCAGTTCTTTGCGCTTAGCGCGCTTTTCCTGGCGGGTGAGCTGCTTGCCCTTCACTTCGCGGGCCAGTTGCTTGGTGCGGGCCACACTGGCTTGCAGGGCCGAGTTCTCGCTCTTCGCCACCACCTCATCGAGTTGTTCACGCGCTTCCGCCATCTTGGTCGTCGCAGTTTCCTTGGTCAGCCCTTGCTTTTCCAGCGAGGCTTTCAGGTTGGCCTGCTCCGTTGCGGTGGGCGGGGTCACCGCGCGCGGGGTCTGCTTAAAGTAGTACGAGTTGCCGTAGGCAATCTTGCTCGATTGGCAGCCCGAGAAGCAGGTGGCCAGGCAAAGCATACCCAGCATCGTCCACAAAGTCAGTTTAGTCGTCATGTAAATTGGGGTTTAGTGGAAAAAGTTAGAATCGCTGCAAGATTAGTTTATTCTGGGTAGTTCAAAAGAAATCAGCAAAAAAAGTACGCAAAGGTGCTCAGCGGAACTGAGGCGTTTCCTCCTCTGGGGTTCGCAACCGGGCGTAGACGAGTTCGTCCAGGGTTTGCCCATCCTTGAACACGCTCTGCCGCAGGCGGGCTTCAAAGGTATACCCGGCCTTCTCCAACACCCGGGCCGAGGCGCGGTTGGGCGCAAACACTCCGGCGTAGAGCCGCACCACGTCGAAGTGAGCAAACACGTAGTCCGACACGGCGGCCACCGCCCGGCTGGTGAGTCCGCGGTTCCAGTAGGCTTCGCCCAGCCAGTAGCCAATCTCGGCCGAGCGCCGGTACACATCGTCCTTGAACACCACCCCCACTCCGCCCACGGCCTGCCCATCTACCTCCATCGCCACGTTGAGCATGGTGGTGTCGCGGTTGGCGATCTTGATCCACAGCTTGGCGTCGTTCTCGGTGTAGGGATGCGGAAAACGATCGCGCACGTTTTGCCAGATGCTCCGGTTGTTGGCGTGCCGCACCAGCGAAGCCTCGTCATCGGATATCCAGGGTCGTAGCACCAGTCCTTCCAGCAACAAGCGAATCTGATTATCAGGCTGAATCCGTTCCATACGCAGTTAACAATGTTTGAGGTTATAGGTTCTAGGTTCGGAGTCCTTGGTTCTAGGTTCGGGGTTCTAGGTTCTGAGTTTTGGGTTTAATACATTCACAACCTAGAACTGAGAACCATCAACCCAGAACCTGGAACTAATCAACCTAGAACCCCGAACCATCAACCCAAAACCTCATGGAAGCAATTTTTAGCGGCGAAGGACTTATTGCCCTACTCACCCTCACTTTTTTAGAGATCGTGCTGGGAGTCGACAATATCATTTTTATCTCGATTGTCTCTAACAAACTACCACAGCACCAGCAGGCCAAGGCGCGCAACATCGGGCTGGGCCTGGCCATGATCTTCCGGATAGCGCTGCTGCTGGGCATCACCTGGATTATCGGCTTCACCGAACCACTGTTCACCGTATTCAACCACAACGTGAGCGGACGCGACCTGATTCTGGCGGCCGGAGGCTTGTTTCTGCTGGCCAAAAGCACCTCTGAGATTCACCACAAGATTGAGGGCGACGACCACACCGAAACCGACTCGGGCAAGAAGGTTACCCTGGCCGCTACGTTAGTTCAAATTGTGCTGTTGGACATGGTGTTCTCGTTCGATTCAATTCTTACCGCCGTGGGGCTGACCGATAAGGTCACCATTATGATCATTGCCGTGATCATTTCTATCGGTGTGATGATGGTATTTGCCGGGGCCATCAGCCGGTTTATCAACGACCACCCGACGCTGCAAATCCTGGCGCTGTCGTTCCTGATTCTGATTGGCTTTATGCTGATTGTGGAGGCGCTGCACTACGAGGTGCCCAAGGGCTACATCTACTTTGCGGTGGGCTTCTCGCTGCTGGTGGAGGTGCTCAACATGCGCTTCCGCAAGGGTCGCTCCAAGCCGGTGCAGTTGCGCGGGCAGCGGAAGGTGAACAGCAAAGCGCAACAAGAGCCGGTGAATCAGTAGGCGGGGCGTATGGTAACTCTATACATTCTCTACCCGGGCGTAGGCTGAGGTTGAAAAACAAGTTAACTTTGTGGCTATGAAAACAATTCAGATAAAAGTAAGCGAAAGCGATTTTGAGAAGTACAATCTAGAGAATCAGCAAGAAATTAAGTTTACAGACCTAGTAGATAAAATAAGTCTTGAATACGCCAGAAAAGCCTTACTGGAGTGTAATATAATTGCTGCTGAAGTAGGAATATCCGAGATGACCTTAGAAGACATTGATGCAGAGATAAAAGCAGTAAGAGATGCAAAAGGTCATCCTTGATACGAACGTGATTGTGTCAGCTTTGATTTCTAACGCTGTACCTACCAAGATTCTGTACGAGGTGGTGTTTAAACTATCAGTGATGCCTTGTCTGACCACAGAGATTTTTGAAGAATACGTGGAAGTGTTAGGCAGAGATAAGTTTAACAGGTTTCACAACTTCAAAAGCAAGGCAGATGTAGTTCTTGCTAAGCTTAACGAGATTTCAACCTTTTATCAAACAGACCAAAAGGTGGATATACTGGCTGATACCAGCGACAACAAATTTCTGGAATTGGCGGCAGTTAGCTCAGCAGACTATTTGATCACTGGCAACACGGCCGACTTTACCCTTACTGAGTTTGAGTACACCACGATTGTAACCCCCCGACAATACTGGGATAAGTACAGACAGAAGAGATAGAAATTCTGTGGGAACCGTCGCCGTCAACTACGCAGAGTTTGCCCTCACAAAGAACTCAACATGCGCTTCCGCAAGGGTCGCTCCAAGCCGGTGCAACTGCGCGGACAGCGAACGGTGAACAACCAAGCGCAGCCGGAGCCGGTGAACCAGTAGGCAGTAAGTTGCGGTTTTGGGCGGAAGTCGGCACCTTCCAACCATTTTTGTTAGTTTAGGGTCTATAGCAGCAAACCCTATAAGCTACCTACCGCAACCTTAGTTAGGCCGGGGGCGGGCATCACCTCCGGGCTTCGGACAACTGCTCAAGTCAGGCAAGTTGATTGGTATTTCAAACTATTCATCAACCAATGAAACACTGGTACAATTACCTGATCTTAGCTACGCTAATTACGTTCACCGCCTGCCATGCCTGCGTTTTTGGCGGATGGGATGTTAGTCAATACTGTGAAGTTACTGATCATTCATTGCTCCGAGTTAATGAAGCGGAGTACTCCTTTCAGGTATACAGCGATTCTATTCGGTACGTTGAAAGCGAAGACAGCTTGCGTATTCACTACGGCAGCCTTCCCGGAACCACAATTAGCTTGTACTTGTATCGCCCGACCTCAGAGACATTTTCGGTGGACACCATGCGTTCTTGGGTGACGGTTTACAACGATCAGGTACGCGCCTACGACACGCTCTCTCTGACTAACACCTCGGTGATTGTTGAAGCCTACCAACCGGGAAGTTGTTGCGAACAGCAGTTCTGTAGCCAACCCACCCCGGACGAATTTCGTGCCCAGGTGTTAGGGATATTGGGCAGCGGCCAAGAGAACCGGGTACTGTACTTTGACATTGATATCATTACCCGTCCGGAAGAGTTTAGAGAGTGCTAAGTTTGCCTCAAAAACTAACCGCGAAATAGCAATGTAAGAATTTTAGCGTATTACCACCTACCAGGGCAACCCTGGTTATTGAAGCACACCCACTACCGTGACCAAGCTAGGAAGACCACACTCTTCGAGCCTTGTAAACTACACTACTCGAGCCTCGAAGACTATACTACTCGAGGCTCGGAGACTACCGTGCCTTGGTTTCTCCAACCATAGTACTCGAGCCTCACAAACTATGGTTGCTAAAGCCAGTTAACCGGGGTTGCTCCATTAAATTTTGCACCAGTGGGGACGCGCCGCGGCGCGTCCCCACGTCCCCACAACCCCACTAATCAACAGCCCTGCACCACCCTGGTGGGGTAGGCACCCATTGGCCACAAAAAAAGCCCCGACCAACGGCCGGGGCTTGTTAACCTGCTGATTGACTAACGTCTACTTCACCTTCAACGGCTTAGCACTGCTGCCGGTGCGCACTTCTTTGCCGCCGTGCACGGCGGTGCGCACCTCCAGGCGGTACTCTTGCCCTGACTTCAGCCCGTCGGGCCACTCCACCTGGAGCGTCTTGGCCGTGTTCTGGTGCAGGTAAGGTATTCTGATTTCTTCCTTCTTGCCGGTGTTCACCAAAAACACTCCCTGCCCGGCACTCTCCGGATCGTTGACCTTGAGCAGCTCCCCGGCAATGTCGCCACTGTGTCCGGCGGTGATCCACTGGTCGGTGGTGCGCGACTTGCGGTCGTACACCGCGTCGATCTGCGGTAGTGGCACGCTAGACTTCACCTTTTGCACCGGCACGCGCGTGAGCGCCTCTTTCACGGGGTCGCCCGCGCGTAGGTTCAGGTTCACCTGGTGGCGGGCCGGGTCGTAGCGGTCGTCTTTGTTGGCAAACACTCCGCCAATCGACTGCGACAGGGCCAGGTGGTCGCACTCAAAGCCGATGCCTTCTTCCAAATTGGCCGTCACGACCTTTAGAAAAGCGTTGATCACCGCCACGCACTCGGTGTCCTTGAGGATGGACCCGGGAATGGTGATCTGCTTCACAATGTCTTCGACGCCCCGGTAAAGGTAGTTTTGCACCTGGGCCCGGCAGTCTTCTTTGTTGTCAACAGTAAGTGGATTATCCACTAACGAATACAGTAGCATAGTTTTGTCTGCATTTTAAGGGTGAAACATCATTTTAGTTGTGCTTATCCTCCCGCAAAAATAATGGCAAACGCGGCGGGCGCGTAGTGGCGGGCAGGTAAGAAATAGGGCGCATTCGCACAAATACCGGCCAAAAGTTGGTTTGCTTTGGCGGATGCAATATGTTTGTCGAGCACCTTTTATAAGGTCAGCTTTTCAGACTACTGTTTATCCCATTGCTTATGAAAACGTGTACGCGTCTTATTCTGCCCGTGCTGCTCACCCTGGGGTTGGCCGCCAACCTTCGGGCCCAAACCTCCGTGTCGGGCCAGGTGACCGATGCCGACGAAAACAGCACGCTACCGGGCGTGAACGTGCTGGTGAAGGGCACCACTATCGGCACGGTCACCGACATCGACGGCAACTACCAGATCAGTGTACCCAGCAACGAGTCTACGCTGGTGTTCTCATCAGTGGGCTACAACTCGGAAGAAGTGTCGGTAGGCAACCAAACCACCATCGATATTGCGCTGGCTCCCGACATCCAGTCGCTGCAAGAGGTGGTGGTCACCTCCTTTGGTATCGAGCGCGACAAGAAGGCGCTGGGCTACGCGGTGCAGGAAATTCAGTCGGAAGAGATTCTGGAAACCCGGCAACCCAACGTGGTCAATGCCCTGCGCGGCAAGGTGGCGGGCGTCACCATTCAGAGCGCGGGTGGGCAACCCGGGGCCGGGGCCAACATTGTGATCCGGGGCATCACCTCACTCGACCCCAATGCCGACAACCAACCCCTGTTCGTGGTAGACGGTATCCCGATCAGCAACAGCACTTCGTCGGGCAGCGTGCTGCCCAGCGCCGGGTCGAACGCCTCCGGTTCCGACGAGCAGTTCTCGCAGTCGAACCGAGCGGTGGACTTGAACCCGAACGATATTGAAAGCATGTCGGTGCTGAAGGGCCCCGCCGCCACGGTGCTCTACGGGCTGCGGGCGGCCAACGGGGCAATTATCATCACCACCAAGAAAGGAAAAGCAGGCAAGGCACGCGTTTCGCTCAACTCTTCCTACGGCTGGGACGTGATCAACAAGTCGCCCGAGGTGCAAACTCGCTTCCGCGAGGGTCGCTTTGGCCGTTTGCGCTTCTACTCGAACGGTGACCCGCTGCGCTTCCAGCAGTTCGGGCCGCCCTCGGTGGCCAGCACCCCGTTCTACGACAACTTCCGCGACTTCTTTGAGACCGGCTCCCGCTTTGATAACTCGGTGAGCGTGTCGGGAGGTGGCGAGAACAGCACGTTCTTCTTGTCGGCCTCGCACCTGGACCAGCAGGGCATCGTTCCGGCCAGCGAATGGGACCGCACCACCTTCAAGTTGTCGGGCACCACCAAAGCATCGGATCGCCTGTCGTTCAGTGGCACCATCAACTACATTAACTCCGGCGGAGTGCGCTCGAACGGGGGGGATAAGTCGATCTTCAGTTCGCTGTCCTATTACTCTCCTACCTTTGACGTGAACGACTACATCAATCCCGACGGCACGCAGCGCGACTTCTCGGACGGTATTATCGACAACCCACTTTACGTGGCGCGCTTTGCCAGCCTGAACGATAACGTGAACCGCATGATTGGCAACGTGGGCCTGAACTATAAGATCACCGACTGGCTCACCCTGGACTACAAGATCGGCACGGACTTCTACAACGACTCGCGCGAACGGGTTGCGCCGCTGGGTCTGGACGTCTCTTCGCAGGTGAACGGCTTTGTGATTCGGGAAGACATTGACTTCCAGGAAGTGAATTCTAATTTCCTGCTTACGGCCACGCACAACTTCACCGAGCGCTTTAAGAGTACGCTGCTGGTGGGCCACAACCTGACCAATATCAGCTCCAACAGTGTCAACGTGCGGGGTGAGGGCCTCACGCTGCGCGGCTTCGATGATCTGAGCAACGCCACCAACTTCTTCTCGAACGAAAGTGGTTCGCTGCGCCGTATTGTGGGCGTGTTTGCCAACGCCGAGTTTGAGTACGACGGCACCTTGTTCCTCACCCTCACCGGCCGCAACGACTGGTCGAGCGCCCTGCCCGAAGAGAACCGCTCGTTCTTCTACCCGTCGGTGAGTTTGGGCTACGTGTTCACCGAGACCCTGGGGCTGGGCGACAGTGACCTGTTTAGCTACGGCAAGCTGCGCGTTTCCTACGCCGAAGTGGGCAAGGATACTGACCCTTACCGCACCGCGCAGTTGTTCGAGATTTCGCCCCGCTCCCCGTTCTTAGGGCAAAGTGGCTTTCGGCTATCGGGGCAGGTGGGCAACCCCAACCTGAAACCCGAGCGCACGGCAGCCTTCGAGATTGGCACCGACCTGCGCTTTTTCAACAACCGCCTGGCCATTGATGCGACCTACTTCGTGCAAAACAGCACCGACCAGATCATTGCGGTGCCCATTAGCAATGCCACCGGTTTCTCGCGCTTCTTCACCAACGCCGGGGCGCTGCGTAACCAAGGTATCGAGTTGTTGGTGAGCGGCACGCCGGTCAACGTCGGCCCGTTCCGCTGGGATGCCACCCTCAACTGGTCTACGATCCGCAACGAGGTGACCGAAATGCCTCCCCAACTCGATGAGATTGTGTTTGAGGATCAGTTCTACATTCAGAACAAGATTGTGGAAGGCGGCTCGGCCGGTGATCTGTACGGCTTCGACTTTGACCGTGCCCCCGACGGGCAGTTGCTTCTTGACGACGATGGCTTCCCGTCGGTGAACACCAACGAATACGTGCTGGTGGGCAACGCTTTGCCCGACTGGCAGGGCGGACTCACCAATACGTTCACGTACAAGGGCCTGTCACTGTCGGTGCTGCTGGAGTGGCGGCAGGGCGGCGACGTATACGACCTGGGGTTCCGCAATGCCTTGCGCAACGGCATCCTGGCCGAAACCGAACGACGCTACGAACAGGTGGTGTTCAAGGGAGTGCGCAACGTGGCCGAAGACGACAAAGAGCCGCGCTACGAGGAGAATGATATTCCGGTGGAGATCAACGGGGAGGAGTTGTACCGTAGCTTCGGCCGTTATACCTCGGCTTCGGAGGTGGTGTTGCAAGACGCCTCTTGGTTTCGGGTGCGCAACCTGAGCTTGGCCTACGTGCTGCCCGGCAGTTTGCTTGACAACTATCTGATCAGCAGCGCGCGCATCAGCTTCACCGGCAACAACCTGTTTCTGAGCACGCCCTTCAAGGGCTACGACCCGGAGTCGAACCAGTTTGGGTCGGGCAGCAACAGCTACGGGTTCACCGGGCTTGGAGTGCCTCAGACGCGCAGCTACACCGTGGGCGTGAACGTTACTTTCTAATTAAAAACAAAATGAACCTACGCACTTATTCTATACGCACTCTTCCGCTGGCCTTGCTCAGTGGATTGTGGTTGCTCACTACTTCTTGCGACGACTATCTGGGTGGTGATACCAATGTGGATCCTAACCGCCCGGCGGAGATCACCCTGGAGGCCTACTTGCCCAACATTGTGGACGCCACTGCCGAGAGCCACTATAGTGTTGCCTACGACGCGAACCAGGTGGCGCAGCAACTGGCCAGCTACTTCGGGGCAGGTGCCGATATTCACGAAGAGTTTCGGATCGGTGGGGGTTGGACGGATATCTATCTACGCGCCATGTCGAACTCCCGCGAGCTAGAGCGACAAGCTACGGAGCAATCGTCGCCCCACTACGCGGGCGTGGCCCGGGTGTATCAGGCGCTGCTGCTCGGACTGGCCACCGATACTTGGGAAAACGTGCCCTACACCGAAGCCTTTGAGGGCATCGAGAACCTCACTCCCGCCTACGATCAGCAGCAGACAATCTACGAGACCATCCTTCCCAATCTGCTCGATCAGGCAATCACTGACCTGCAGGCCGAAAGTTCGGTCTCCAGTCCGGGAGTGGATGATTTGGTCTACGGCGGTGACCTGGAGCGATGGATCAAGACCGCCAACGTGCTTAAGGCCCGTTTTGCGATCCACCTGGTGAATAAAGGATCACCGGCGTCCGCCCAGCAAGCGCTAACGGCCCTGGAGGGTTTGTCCTACGCCAGCAACGACGACGACCTGCAGTTGACCTACGATGAGCGGAATCTGAATCCCTGGCACTCTCGAATAGCATTGGCGATCAACACCGGCAACTTCCTGCTGGCTCCGGCGGCGCAGGTGGTGAACATGATGAACGGCGAGCTCTACGGAGTGGTGGACCCCCGGCTGCCCCTCATGTTTACCCTGAACACTGATCAGACAGAATACGAAGGGATGGTGAACGGCTCAGCCGAAGGAAATACGGTTGACCTACGGGACAACACTTGGTATGCCAGCGCAGAGGCGCCCTTGATGATGGTGACCTATGCCGAAGCAAAGTTTATCGAAGCCGAAGCGCGCTTCCTGGCCAACGGTGGTTCGCCTACCACGACGGGTAGTACGGCCGAAGCCTATCAAGCTTATCTGGACGGCATTGCCGCGCACATGAACAAACTGGGGGTGGTAGATTCTTTGCAACAGGCTTATCTAAGCAATCCGCAGGTGGGCGTAGGTGCTGACAACCTGACCCTGGAACTGATCCTGAAGGAGAAGTATATCGCGCTGTTTCTCAACCCTGAAGTGTGGGTAGACCTGCGGCGCTACCAGTACAGCGATGCGGTGTATCGTGGGTTCTCGTTGCCGGAAAACGTTAATCCCCAACTAAACGGAGAGTTCATTGAGCGGGCTGTTTACCCCTTTGATGAACTGAGCCGAAATAGTGCGGCCGTAGAAGCCAATAATAAACCGTTATCCGCCGATATGTGGCGAGATCAATAGTATAGTAACAATCTAACGCTTATGAAATCCTTTGGAATGCCTCGAATACTGCTGGCCGCTATTGTGGTTAGCCTGTCTACTGCTTGCTACGAGGAAGAGAACTGGCTGGAGGACAACATCACTCCCACCGGGGAATACTACCCTACTATTTACATGAACAGTTTAGAGGACGAATACCAAGCCGGAGACCCAGTTAGGGTGGTTCTTGAGTTTGCCTCGCAGGGCACCTTGCAAGAGATTGTATTGTATCAAACACTGGGCGACGCTGACGAAGCGGTGGTAAGTCGTACCCCTTATCAGCCCGCGTTCTCGGAGGCGAAAGCGCAGGATACCCTAGCATTGGTGTATACCGTACCCGCGATCACTGACACTTTAGAGATTGAGTTGCGGGCCGAAGCGGTTAATAGCAACGGATTAACCAAGTCGAGCAGCGAATCTTTTGAGGCTGTTCCTTAAACGGTTGCTGCTTCCGTAGTTTATCCTCTGATACCCAATCCCCTGACTTCTCGTTGGGGGATTTTTTGTTTGCCTACTGGCTGAGAGCGCAACGGGTTGGTCCGCTAGTATGTCGAAAGAAAGATATTTCTAGTCGAAACCTTTCGATAATTGGTCACGTAGCTTATATTAGCCGAACTATCAGTTTAACCAAAAGTCGCTAACTCATTGAAAGACAGTTATTTTACCATTCAAAACGTTTCATGCTACGGGCTCACCTCCCTGGCAAACGAATCGGTGGACGCGTTGGTGACCGATCCGCCCTACGGCATTGGCTACCAAAATCATGCGTGGGACAAGGCCCTGCCTGATCCGCAAATTTGGACCGACAGCCTACGGGTGATGAAGCCCGGAGCCTACGGGGTGGTATTCTCTTCGGTGCGCTTGATGCACCGGCTGATGGTGGCCCTGGAGGACGCGGGCTTCGCCATTCGAGATGTGATCTTCTGGGCCTATTTGAACGGCATGCCCAAGAGCCAGGACATTTCGTTGGGGATAGACCGAGAGCTGGGTTGCGAAAGCGAAGTGGTTGGTGAGTATCAGTACGTGCAAGGCTACCGGAACGGGGGGGCCACAGCGCGCGCTTCGGGTGGTCAGCACGCTGGTGACTACCGGGTGGCGCAACCCAAGCGAAAGCTCCGCCCCACTTCGGTGCCGGGCAAGCGATACCGGGGGGCTGGCTTGGGCATCAAACCCGCCTACGAGCCAATTATCCTGGTACAAAAGCCTCGGGCGGCGGGGCTCACCGTGGTGCAAAACGTGCTGAAGTACGGCACAGGAGCGCTCAATTTGGAAGAAACTCGCATTCCGCTGGCAGCCGATGAGTCGCCGGTGGGTCACAATCCGCATCCGCTAGGTCGAGTGTGCGCGAACCAACTGCGAACCATGCCCCTGCACGATGGATACGATAAGTTCTTTATGATCCCTAAGGTGCGGCAGCACAAAGAGGCTTTTAACCACCACCCTACTCTGAAGCCGGTTGAGCTGATGGAGCACTTAGTGAGCTTGGTATCCTTCGAGGAACAAACGGTTTTAGACCCGTTCGCCGGGAGCGGAAGCACCGGAGTGGCTGCTTTGCAACGAAAGCGACATTTTGTCGGCTATGAAAAAGATACAAGTTATTATGAAATAATGAACAAACGTTTGCAGCAAGTTTTCGTTCAGGAGTAAGCGATCATTTATAAACTTATGTCCTCTTTCTTCAAACACCTTTTGGCCAAACTGCGCCGCCCGAATACCCCGGATAACCAACCGGTGCTGGAAGATCTTAACCAGCGCCCTCTGGCCCCCGGTGACACCGTGGAGTCGCTACGCTACGACTTGGGAATTTGTCAGGTGATCACTACTGAAAAAGGACTCGCGTATCGGTCTGTTGCAGACGGCCGAGAAGTGAGCTGGCACTTGATGGTAGACGCCTCAACCGACCGACAGAAGGTTAATAAGATAAAAACCAACTTCGAATAAATAGAATCATTCGAGGGGTTTCAACATTTTACCCGTATTTATTGAACTATCACTATTGAGTATTGATTAACATTATTAAATTGTTAAGCTTTTAGGGGTAGTTTGTATTTTCGCTTAAAATCACTACGATGTTGTTAGCTATTATTGGTATTGCTGCGCTGCTGCTGCCGCTCTCAGTTTATCTGTTTAAGAAGGTAGAAGAAGAGGACAGCCGCAATCTTATTTCTCTTGATGAGTTGGATGATCTTTCTTCGGACAACCCGCCCGTAATTGTCAAACAGATGAGAGGCGGGAAGGTGCAACAAACCCTTTGCTACTTCTTACCCGGCGAGGTGGTTCCTGAGGCAGTCGTGACGGAGGTAGATGTCCGTGATCGTTTCTTTTCAAAGTTGCGTCCTGATAATACCATCACAATCACGCACTAATACTCTTTCCTTACTGGAAATTGGCCGTTTCGTCCTCTGATGACACCATCGGCGAGAATTACGTCTGAGTCGCATTTATCACCTAGTGCGGTGGTTTTGTGTCGTCAAATTCGTACATTTGGTGCTTAAAAATAGGGTATGAGTTCAATTACCGGCCATAGCGTTACCATTGGTGCTCGTTCTTTCCTCCCTTGGTCGTCACAATCCATTTGGGTAGACGATAAGCCTTGTTATTCTGTACAACGTCCCCTTAGCCTTACTTTGGGGCGCCTGTTGGTAAAAGATCTTCAGGGCAACTTGTTCTTTTCGCTTAAGAAAAGTCAGCCCTTCATTCCCACGTATCTCATGAGCGGTCTGGAATCTTCAGACATTGTTATCCGAAAAGCTTCACCGGGTTATTGGATATGCACTAATGACGACTGCTGCTGGGAAGTGCATCGCTACAGCAGCATCAAGTGCATCATCACCACCGAGGGTAGACAAATAGCTATTATGTCATTAAGCGCTAGCCTACCGTTTATGAACGAGGGAAAGATTTACCTTCGGGTCCACGATGGTCAGTACTTGAATATATCCGTAGCCGCTGCCTTGTTGATCGACGGTTTTGGCGTTAATCTTAATCCTATCCTGTTAAATAACAATAAAGTGATCGTTACCCCCGCCCAATCGGTCTGAGCACATCCACGAATCTTCGATCTCGGTAATCAGTAGCTTCCCATGTACTTGCGTATGCCCCACTCAGCGGCTACCAGCGTAAGCAATACAAAAAACAGCCACTTGAGATTGATAAGAGGCAAAAACAGTTCACTTGTATAAATCTTCCCCCCGGGCACTTGACTACCGACCGCCTCGGATAACCTTGGCAAATCCACCACATCAAGATAGACCCCACCGTTCTCCTGGGCCAGGTCGCGCAAAACGGTATGATTGGCGGTAAGGTTGAGCGACTCAATCTGTAGGCTGCGAACGGTAAAGTTGCCCTTGCTAGAGAGCGCCGAACCGTTGATGATCGTCTGGGCGGTATACTGATACACTCCCTCGGGCAGATTGCTAACTTGGTATTGCGTATTGTTCTGGTTGGTGGTGTAGTTGTAATTGAAGCGGGTGCTGTCTTCGGCCGTGATGACTAGTTTCACGGAAGCGCCGTAAACCTCTTCGTATACTTCATCGTACAGTTCAGTCTCAAAAACAACGGGCTCGTTGTCCTGAAATTCATTTTTGATCGGATACACCTTGAACCGGCGCTTGTCTTCTTTGGCCGACAAATACTGAATAAGTTTGACGAAGAGGGCGTCCGAAGCTTCGGTGTTTCCGGCGCGGGCATATTCTTGCTGCCGCCACTTCCATACTCCCTCGGCTAACAACACCGCCGACTTTCCTTGGTCCGTTTCGGCCACGGCCAACAGGGGCTTGCTGGTTCTCACCTTCCCCACCTGCTGGTAGAGTATCGGAACTGCTCCGTTCTTTAAAGATACATCGCCGAAGGGAACGCGTAAGGGCAGTAGCTTCTCGAGGATCGTCCGATGGTCGTTCATAAGTTGAAATCCCCGGAAGTCGCTACTGTAGGCCGCGCTCACTTCATCGTTTTGACTGCTCACGTTTTGTATCTCAAGCACGTCGTTGGTAGCATTGAAGGCGGCCAGATCGGTTTGGCTGCCTACGATATACCAGTGTGCGCCAGCCGATTCCAGGTAGGGTTGCACTTTTTCTGGCAACTGCTCTTTTCCGGGCAGTTGGTGCCAGATTACTAGGTCAATTTTCTTTCCCTCGAATTGTTTCTCAGCAATTTGGTCGGTGCTTAGCACCAACGAGGTAAAGTCGTAGTTTTGGTTGCTCGCAATCGCCAGCCGCAGGGCTTTTATGTCTGGATGAGGCGATTGCGCCAGAAGCAGGATATTTTCTTTGCCCTCAATCACCTCCACGTAAGCGTGCGCTTCGTTATTCTGCGTAGTAAACTCTTCGTCTTGGTCAGCCACCGTCACCACGTAATGCTGCATGCCCTCCCGGTCGGCTTCCAGCAAAAACTCAACGGAATTCACCTCGCGCTGCTTAGTCGGATTAACCACCCGGGTGTCCAGGATTACACTTCCGCGCCGGACGCTGACGGTTAGGTTTTCACCGGCAAAGCCATCGCTGGTTACTTCGGCCACCAGCGGAAACTTGTTTCCTTGGTAGGCGATTTTGTTATAGTATACGTTGCTAACGCTCACGTCTTGCTGCGCGGTGGTGTCGCCGAGCCCGACGGTATTGATTGTGAAACGATACGGACGATACGTCGGCGAGGTGCCCTGGTTATAGATTCCGTCGGAAAGCAGCACCACCGAAGCAAGGTTGCGCCCCTCATAGTCAGAGGCAATCGTTCGCAGAGCTCCGTCCAGGTCAGTACTGGGATAAGTGAATTGTAGCGAGTCTAGGGGAATGAGCGACTCAAAATCACGTATTTCGGTGGTGTAGCCAGTTTCGCGCAAAGCAGTGGTAACGCTGTCGATCCTTTGCGTTAGCGCAATAAGCTGAGCGCTATCCATCACCGCGGCCACGGACGACGAATTGTCGATGGCCACCACCACCACGGGTGGTTCAACGGTGTTCTTGATCTGCTTGATAAATGGGCCAATAACCAAAAAGCACAGCAGCGAAACCAAACCCGCCCGCAACACCAGCAGCGCGTAGTTGATCGGTTTACCCCAGGAGGGATGCTTGAACCGCTGGCCGCGGGTATAGAGCAACAATCCGTAAAGCGCACCCGCCAGCAAGCACACCAAGATCCACCAGGGAGAATTTTCAAACAACAACTGTATTCCTTGCATAAACGCTGATTAGGTAAGCATTCCTCCGTCCACCTGTATTACCTGACCGGTGATATAAGCCGATAAATCAGAGGCCAGAAACAAAGCGCAATGAGCCACGTCTTGCGGTTGCCCCCCCCGCTTCAGGGGGATAGCATCTCGCCACCCTTGCACCGTCTTTTCGTCTAGCTTCTCGGTCATTTCGGTTTCTATAAACCCCGGAGCAATTGCGTTGCAACGCACGTTGCGCGACCCGAGTTCAAGGGCCACCGACTTGGTGAAGCCAACAATACCCGCCTTGGAAGCTGCATAGTTAGCCTGCCCGGCGTTTCCCTTGAGGCCCACCACCGAGGTCATATTGATAATAGAACCGCTCCGTTGCTTTAGGAACGGACGGGTAGCCGCTTTTACTGTGTTGAAGACTGATTTTAAATTGGTGTTGATCACTTCGTCCCACGCCGCTTCGTTCATGCGCATAAGCAAGGTGTCTTGAGTGATTCCGGCGTTGTTCACCAGCACGTCTAGCGACCCAAAATCGCGCACCACATCGTTGATGAGTTGGTCGGCCGCGGCGAACTCAGCCGCATTAGACTGGTAGCTGTGGACTTTCCCTCCCTGATCTAATAATTCTTGCTCAAGGGATTTTGCTTTTTCGGTGCTGGATAAATACGTGAACGCTACGTTGGCACCGTGCTCGGCAAAGGTTTGGGCAATTGCCTTCCCAATTCCTTTCGATGCACCGGTAATCAGCACGTTTTTTCCTTCTAGTAGTTTCATTGCATTGGAGTTAGATTGACGGTGGACAAACTTACACAAAAAAAGCCATCCCTGGGGATGGCTACACGTAACAAAGTGATATATAGGATGGACTACAGCACTTCTTCCAGCAGGTGCATCACCTCCTCTAAATTTTGCTTATCCACTTCGCTGAAGTTTTTGACCCGGTTGCTGTTGATATTGAGCAGCAGGGCGACCTCTCCCTTTCGGTAGGCACAGATCACTATCTCGGAACGATCGTCATCGGTCACCGGAACGTGACCCGCGAATTGCTCAACGTCGTCTACCACCAAGGTACATTCTTTGGTGAATGCCGTGCCACAGACCCCCTGGTCCATAGCAATTCGAGATACGGCGGCAGCACCCTGAAAAGGACCTAAAACAAGTTCACCACTCCGGGCATGGTAGAAGCCCGTCCAGGAGAAGCCCATCCCGTGATGTAGCAGGGCGGCTACGTTCGCTAAGTTTGCCGTTAAATCCTCTTCGTTATAGACTACGTTCCTAATTTGACGAAGCAGTAGAGCGTACTTTTGCTGTTTACTATCCGTACCCTGAGGAACAGTGAGGTTGTTGATCATTACCATAAGAACTATCTTTTAAAGGTGAATGATAGCCAAAAGTCTAGCTATCTATTAGAAATATACAAAAAAATAAATATCTAAACCATGTAGGCACTGTAACAAAACTCATTTGCTCCAGGTTGTTAACTTGCTATTTGCAACTAATCATCAAGATAGTCAAAATAATATCCTTTCTAAACCGAATCTGCTAAACTTTTATTCTGATTTGTAATTTATTATCAATATTTTCTTCTAGTCATATGAAATTTGTGTTTGTTGTCTTTTTATTTTTGTCTTGTTGCTGCACTTATGCTCAAACCATGCCTGATCTCTCTGAATACCGCTGGAAGAACCGTTTGATTTTGCTATTTTCTTCCCAGGCAGACAATCCGTTGTATCAGCAGCAAAGGGATCTACTTCGTGCCGACCAACCCGGTCTTGACGAACGTGATCTATTGATTTTCAGCGTACTTTCCGACCGCGTGGCGAGTGAAACAGCGATTGCGGGAGTGGAGCGAGCGGCTACGTTGCGGAAGCGCTACCGGGTGGACGAGAATACGTTCACGTTTATTCTGATTGGGAAGGACGGTTCGGAGAAGATGCGAAGTGATACGCTGGTGGCGCGCAACGAGCTGTACGCGCTCATTGACGCCATGCCGATGCGCCGAGAAGAAATGCGGAACGACAACTAGTTGCGCAGGTTCTTCATCTCTTTGATATCAATCTCGATGGCCCCTACCGCAATTTCGGCTTTTACCTTGAGAGGCACCTTATTTTTGTCATCCGAAATCCATACCTTCACCGGATCGCCGTCACTGAAGAAGTCATTGTCCGGCAGCGATGGGGCCATCACCAGCGCGTTGATTTCGCCTACTTGAGTTTTGATGGTTTCACGGCCTAGAAAGCGAATTTCCAAGTTGTATACCTCTTTGTCAAAGAAGCTAGCAACTTTGATAATATCGCCTTCTTTGTAATTATCGTAATCAATCGTACGCAGAAAGTAGTAACCGCCCACAATGTCAAGCACGTTGTTTGGCACGGCAAAAGCTTCCTTTTTCTTGAGCTTGCGCGTTTTTTTGTCTAGGTGCAGCACGGTAGCCTGATCGTTTTCGTGATCAAAGTTGACCATCTCGTTCTTGCGATACTTTCCTTCTTGTATGTATCGATAGGCCTTGTGCGGCACAATGGAAGCGGTATCCACGTAAGCCCCCCAATTGTCGCGCACCCGAATGGCCACGTCGACCAATCCGGTGGTGTTTCCGAACACGTCGATCTTGTAGCACGGGCGATCGTTCACCGTAAAGTGCGTATCACTGACCTGCATCACTGCTTCGCCAGCGTTCACTAACCCCCAGTGCACGCGGTAGGTAAGCACTTCACCCGCGGCAAAGCTCTCATTCGGAATGTAGCGATACTCACGCACGTTGAGCGCAAGGATAAGCAACAAAGTTGTTCCTAACGTAAAAAACAGGCAAAGTTTCATGGTACTGGTATTGCTAGAAAAAACCATGCTAGTTAGTGAACTACTTTATTTCTTATTACGAAAAAAGAAGAATAAAAGTACCTGATCCGACTAAAGAACCTCACCGTATTGATTTTTGAGGTGCAACAAGTACGTTTTTATGTCTCCGTTAAAACGCGTTTGAAACACTTGTTCCAGGCTATCAGACTCGCCCTGGTAGCGCACGAACGCTTTAAAGAAAGTATTGTTGGGTAAAGCTTCTGGCTGCTGTAGTCGCTCAAGCAGCCTTCGGTAGCGCGACGAACGTAGCGACAGGGTATCGGCTTTTTGCAGGATACGGGCGATGAGCTGCTTTTTCTCATTGGCTTTGCTTACCGAGTCGCTAACCGCCGCTAACCCTTCATAAAGGCTATCCAGTTGCTGCGTACCTCTGAGCATGTGTTCGGAGTATTTTTGGCGGTCAGTGCGATAGTCGTCATACGCTTGATAAGGCTCAGAAGCTCGTCCGTAGGCGTACGTCAAGAATGCCTCAGCCCCTTTATCGCCCACAAAAGAAGCGAGGTTTTCGTTAAACTTCAAGTCGTTCTTCACAAAGATCGTGGCGTGCGTAAGCTCATGAATGATGGTATTGGCTACTTGTCCTTCGGTTCGGAACAGCAGCCCAGACAGAACAGGATCGTCGAAGAACCCTAGGGTACTCCAGGCACTCACCGTGCGGATGCCGGTATCGTAGCCCTGTCTTGACAATTCGTCGCGAAGCGCCACCGCCTGATCATACTCAAAAAATCCTTTATACGAAAAGGTGCCAACGATTGGGAATGACCATTTTTTATCTACTAATGAAAAGGGCTCACAGGCGGTCACGACCCACAGCACCGGTTTCCCCTGCTGGTCGTAGAGCGTACGATAGCTATCCGAATCGTTCACGCCCAGCGAGTCGATCGCAAACTTTCTTACGTGTTGCACCAGGATGATCTTCTGTTTAAGAGAATCAGCCACCGCCGGGTCGTTCATTACTTCCTCGATAGGCCTTGCCTTCCAAACAATACGCAGTTGTCCCCGGGCTTGAGAAATTCCGTACCATACTAGTTCGTGCTGCCAAACTAATGACAAGAGCAGCAGAACACCACTGCCGATGGCTATCTTTTTCATAAGTAATTGCTACCTTTACTGTTGTGCATGGATTTGTTTCTAAGGTTGCTTGTGCCCCGATTCGAGTAAAGAGTTATCCGACGGCTGGCAACATTATAAATAGCGAAATGTACTTGGAATAAGTATACTTAATAAGTATCTTTGATATACAAATATTCACCCTAATTACCCTCTCATGAGTGATCAAACGGAAAAATTAAAAGCATTGCAGCTTACCATTGATAAGTTAGACAAAACCTACGGCAAAGGAACGGTCATGAAACTAAGTGACGATAGCGTGGTTGATATCCCTGCTATTTCTACCGGTTCACTGGGGCTGGACATTGCCCTGGGCATTGGCGGCATCCCCCGGGGACGCGTGATAGAAATCTACGGCCCTGAGTCTTCGGGTAAAACCACCTTAGCGATGCACTGCATGGCCGAAGCCCAGAAACTAGGCGGCATGGTGGCCATTGTGGATGCCGAACACGCTTTTGATCGTTCTTACGCCGAAAAGTTGGGCATCGATACCGAAAACCTGCTCATTTCTCAACCTGATAACGGAGAGCAAGGTCTAGAGATTGCCGAGCATCTCATTCGTTCCGGAGCCATCGACATCATCGTAATCGACTCAGTGGCTGCTTTGGTTCCCCGCGGTGAGATTGAGGGCGACATGGGCGATAGTAAGATGGGACTGCAGGCCCGTCTAATGTCCCAGGCTCTGCGAAAGCTCACCGGTGCTATCAACAAAACCAAGTGCTCCTGCATATTTATCAACCAGTTGCGGGAAAAAATCGGGGTCATGTTTGGCAACCCGGAAACCACTACCGGCGGTAACGCTCTTAAGTTTTACGCCTCGGTGCGGCTGGATATCCGGCGCATCGGCCAGATCAAAGAAGGAACCGACAACGTAACCGGTAACCGAACCCGGGTTAAAGTAGTGAAAAACAAAGTGGCGCCTCCCTTTAAAGTTGTGGAGTTTGACATTATGTACGGTGAGGGCATCTCTAAGGTAGGTGAGATACTGGATCTGGGAGTAGAAATGGAAATTGTGAAAAAATCAGGTTCATGGTTCTCTTATAGCGATGAGAAACTAGGCCAGGGCCGTGATGCCGTCAAGAAAATTCTGCTCGACAATCCTGAGCTCATGAACGAGATCGAGACCAAAATTCGCAACAAAGTGAACGGGGTAGAGGATGAACCTAAAGTTGCCAAAAAAGCACTAGCTTCGGACGTAGATGCCGACCCGGTTGCTGCCAACGGTCAGGCATGAATATTTAGCACCTATTAACCAGTGAAGCCATCCTATTCGGGGTGGCTTTTTTGTTGCAGTTGCCGCAGAACAAGCGGATCAACGAAATGCCCACCCGCAAAGCGCACTATCTTCGGATGAAAGCCGAACTGCTCGAACAGCGATTCTTGGTCCGCAAAACGTTCGGCGGTGATGTATTGATCCTGGTCGCCGTAAACGTAGTATATGGACTGATGCAGAAACACCTCTCGGCTGGCCACCGGATCCACATCCGAAGGAAACCCTCCGGCCCACACAATCATCTTGTAGAAAGAGAGACGATGCTTGACAACCCAACGAATTAGGGTAGCTCCTCCTTGCGAAAAACTAAACAGTACTACCCGTTTGTTCTGCAATCCTAGATTTTGATAAAGTTTCTGCAAATAAACGAGGTAGTTGTTGATCGCATGCTCTCGAAACTCGCTGGTCATCCAGGTTGCCCCCACGCGCCCTTCGGTTCCCTGCAAATAAAAAAGCGATAGTCCTTCGGGAGCTACTACATAGACGTCATCCTGGAATAAGGGCTCAAACTTGCGAATAAAGTACTGTGCCAACTGTCCGTAGCCGTGCAGAACGATCCACACTTCTTGCCGCGGGTCTTCGTTTATTTTGCCCAAGGTGTAGTAGCGGGCGGTGTAGTCAGTTGTGATGAGATGTTCTTTCATAAAAAAAGGTCTCAGTGTGAGACCCTTATAATAACCACCAAAAGTGCCAATTGCAATCATCAGAAGCGCGCTTTTGACTGCTCTTGAAATATTATCGCTTAAAGCCTAGTACCGCCCCTCCGCAATGGTTGCTTGACCCATCAAAGGTAAAGGTGATGTAGTAAATACCGGTAGCGTTGCAGGGGTAAATGATTCCCCGGTTAAAATTGCCGTTCGCAAAGCTAGTGCCCACCTTTTTTCGACTTGAGTCATAGAGGCTCACCACAATTCCGTCGGTGCTTTCACCGGCCGCACAGATGTTTAGGAAATACTGGGTGCCCTTGGCGAATACGTAAGAATACTCGATCTTTTCTTTGGCACCTCCCTCGCCGTTCACTTCGTAACTTTTCACAAAATTGAACCCTTCCGCCAGCTGAGGAATACACGCTTCAGTATACTGTGAGGGACTGCATTGGGCGTTGGCCTCGATGCTAGTTAGCAACGCGATCAAAGCAATACTAAGTATGATACTAATAGATTTCATGTACCTGAGCAATGGTTTAGTTGATGATATACTCCCTGATTGACGCAGTGGTGTTTGATATATCGCGGATGTTTTCGTCGGTGATGCTGATCGAGCTGGTGCTATTGTTAGAGATTGTGACGATACCGTTAACTTCTTCTAACGTAGATTCAGCGTAGGTATGCGTGATCTTAATGTCCTCAAACTCGGTTTGAAGAGCCGCCATTTGTTCAGCCAACTCTTTCATATTAGGATTAGAGTCACTATAGAAAGAAAGCAGAAGCATAATATTCTCCATGATGATCTTCTGCTCGCCGATGCGTTCCCGCAATTCTTGGTTGTCAGGATTTCGTTCGGCCACTTGGCAGATGATATGTACCGCTTCTATCCACCCGCCGGTGAGCAGCAGCACACTTAAGTTGGCACGCTGCTGTTCTTGCAAGTGCGCGTTGATGTTGTTGAAGTTTTGGGTGGTGATCAGCAGCAGCGAGTCCAGATTTCGGCTGTTAGTCGCCAACCGTTGGATGGTGCCAAAGTTGAAGAATTGTCCGATGCTTAACCCTTCCGATAAATCTTTGATCGCCGTCAGGTACGAAAGAGCGTCCTGGTTTTTTTCGTAGATGTTGGTGTATCCCAGGTCCGTTCCGTACACTCCTAGATTCAATGCCTTCTTGAAGTTGCTGTTATACGTTGAAGTATTGCCCGCACTGTTGAGCAGACGGTTGTCATAATCGGTTCCTGACTGCTTTAGTAATACCGCAATTTCTAGCGGAGACGGAATCTGCTGAAGGATACTCTCGAGCACTTCATCTGATATCACCGGTTCGTTTGCTTGGGCGGTGCTTAAGCTGTCTAGGAAGACTTGTTCGTTCAGCTTGGTTTCCGAATCGCAAGACCCAAGCGTTACCAGGATGATACTTAAAACTGCTAATTGTTTCATGAGGGTGGGTACCAGTTGATGTGACAAAAGTATTGTACTAGGGTATCGTACCCAATCGGTATTGAGCACTTTTCTTACGTGCGCCTCATTCTTCGCAAAAAGCAACTATTTGTTACTTTCAGCTATCCTGAGAGAGCCTAGTTTGGTAACGATTCTAGAAAATATTCCGTAGTATAAGCAACAGTAAAGTAGAATAGTCATCAGCCAAATCACCGCAATGTTGAAGTAGTACGTGTCAATGAGCACTCCACCGAATTGTTTGCGCGGGGCGAAGAAATGAGTACGGTAGTTGAAGAAGCCAGTTTCTGTAGTGGGATCATTGAATACCGGATCCACCGTCTGTAACAGCCGTCCTTGATCTTCAATGATCCGATGGGGACTGTTTACGTTTCTGACCAGATCAGACAAACTTTCGTTGTGATATCTGTCTTTATATTCGTTTAGATCGTACTGAATGTCGGGCTGATTCTCGAGGTAGTAGACCAGCTTTTCGCGATTTTCTACCGACTTGTTGAAGAGACTCACGTAGTGTTGACTGCTTTTCTTTAAGTAGGCACGCAACTGCTCAATTATTTGGGGAGTAACGGTTTCTTCTTGTAAGAGTGCTTCCCAGTTGGTAGAGTCGGCACTCAATTGAAAGGGTGCTTTGTGAAGTTCGTTCCGTAGCGTAGTCAAGCTTGCCCGGACTGCCGTTTTTAACGAATCGTTTTGGGTATTCAGGTGGTTGCTCACCAACTGCAACTTATTCTCAAGCTGTGGGGCCAGATAGGCCGCTTTGAAGTCTGCTTGTCGTTCTTCTCTTT
The DNA here is from genome assembly GCA_965217275.1 of Cyclobacteriaceae bacterium. Taxonomy (GTDB): domain Bacteria; phylum Bacteroidota; class Bacteroidia; order Cytophagales; family Cyclobacteriaceae; genus Tunicatimonas. The sequence continues at coordinate 613,482 of OZ244400.1, forward strand.
CAAGCGTGTAATAAGGACGTTGAAAAGCGTTCTCTTTGAATTGGTGCACGGCCATAGCTTCATAAGCCCACCGAGAAACCATCATATCGGCAATGATTGGCACTTCCCTTTTGATCCTACCGCACTGTTTAGTTTATCAAAGCTGAACAGTAGTCCGCTCAGAATCATTTGCGGAATCAGTATCAATGGAATCAAAATGTAAACCGTAACAGCAGAACTAAACGAAGCGGAAATGTTGAGTCCCAGCACATTAGCAAAGCAGGAGACGGAAAAGAGCACCAGCCAAAAACTCAGGTTCATTCCGCTGATCTCCAGAATGGTGTTGCCAATGAGCACGAAGCAAAGCGTTTGAACGGCTGATAAGGTGAACAGTATGAGCACCTTAGAGGTGAGGTAGCTGTTCCAGCTCAGATTGAGAAACGATTCTCTTTTCAGTATTTTTCGGTCTCGGATAATCTCTTCGGCACTCACCGTCAGCCCCATAAAAAGCGCTACGATGATGCTGATTAGCAAATACGCTGGTATGTTCTCATTGAACCTAAAGCTATAGGCCTCTGCGGTGCTGTCTTGGTAGCGAATTATGAAAGAGAGAAATAAGGCGAGGAGCGGTGCCTCCAAAAAGTTAATCAGCATATACTGTCGGTTGCTGATCTTAGAAAGGGTATCGCGGATGGTGAAAATAGCAGTTTGCTTGAAGCGTGAGGGAATGCTGAGCGACTTGGGAGGCACTTCCTGAACATCGGCGGCCTTTTTGAGCTGAAAGTTTTCGGTGTACATGTCGTACCACTTCTTGGGCGACACTTTCCGCTTGTTGGTGAACTGTCCGTATTCATCAACCACCTTCGCTTCGATAATATTAAAAATCTGCTCAGGATTAACGTTGCCACACTCGCGGCACTGCCCCCGGTCGGCGTCCACCTGATCAGTGGCCCGCTTAAAGTAGGTGGCAGCTTCTACCGGGTTGCCGTAGAAAACCGGATAGCCGCCGGTGTCCATCAGATACATCTTATCGAACATCTTATAGATGTCGGACGAGGGCTGATGGATGACCACGAAGATGAGCTTGCCTTTGAGAGAGAGCTCCTTTAACAGGTCAATCACGTTCTCGGAGTCGCGCGAAGAAAGGCCGGAGGTAGGCTCATCAACAAACATGACCGCTGGTTCCCGAATTAATTCTAGGGCAATGTTCAGGCGTTTTCGCTGGCCACCGCTAATGGTCTTATCCAGCACACTTCCTACTTTCAGATTTTGACGGTGTTCTAACCCCAAACTCACGAGGGTTTTGGTGACCAATTCGCCAATTTCTTGATCGCTTTTGTCCGCAAAGCAGAGTTTTGCGTTGTAAAAGAGGTTCTCGTAAACGGTAAGTTCTTCAATCAAGAGGTCATCCTGAGCCACGTAACCGATCACGCCCTGAATCTGGTCCTTCTGCAGGTGGATATTGAATCCGTTGATCAGCACTTCGCCTTCGGAGGGCGTCTCGATGCCTGCCAGCACGTTCAGCAGGGTGGTTTTTCCGGCACCGCTGGCTCCCATGATGCCGATCAACTTGCCGGGCCCTTCTGATATGTTAATGTTTCGCAACCCGGTGCCGCCGTTGGGAAAGCGAAAGTACAGGTCATTTACGTTGAACGAAATGGTCTGAATGGTGTCTTTCGACAGAAAGTGCCGAATCAGGTCGCTGTAGTAAAGGGCATTGCCCTGGGGAGTTTTGATGGTGCTACCGTTTGAAAACAGGTAACACTGATGGGCTTTCATGATGAACCCATTGAGCACAATATCGTCGTTGCCTAAGTATTTGACGAAGTATAACTCGGCGCTACTAACCTTTAAGAATAGTATCTTTCCGTCAACGGCGGTTTCTACATGTTTCGCCTCTCCTTTGGGTGTACGACTAGCGGTGAGCACATCGGCCGACGGTTGGTAAACTTCTTCTCGCTCCAAGACGAATCCTTCGATTACTTTAAATTCGTCACGGGCCATATTGAAAGCATGGGATACCGTGTCGATGATACTGACCCGCTGCTCGGTGAAGTTGCCATCGGAGGCTACTAGTTCCAGGATTTTAACTAACACAAAAACCTTCTGCTTCTGCGTCAACGTTTTGTTAATCTTTTTACAAATCGCCAGCGTCTTGACCGAATCGCGCACCGAAGTTAGTTTGCGCTTCTTCACCTTCACCCCGTCATCTTCTTCCTCTTCTTTTCCGTAGTCGGCAAAGGTATCATACAGGGTCACGTACTCCACCACCGAGTCTTGATCCAATTCTGATTTGAAGAAATTGATAACGTAGCTTCTTTCCTTCTCCGTTACTCCACCATCTTGCTTGGTGATGATGGCAAACAGTTGGGTAAGGGCTTTTAGTATTTCTTCACTCATGGTGGCTTACGTACGTTGTATCTGACTTCGGGATGGACGCGCGCAGACGGAGGGGCACCGCAATAGATAATCTGCTTGCTACTCGCTGGTGAATAATCTCTAAGATTGCGATGGATATGGTGAATTTCGGGCTCTTAGCTCAAAATCGAGCTAGTAGGTGTTGAACTCAAAAGGCACTTCTACCAATTCTGAGAACTCTTCGCCCGCTTCCTCCATATCTTCATCATCTTCATGAAAATACCACATCACCTTGGCGCTCTGGATGTCTTCTAATTTGGACAGCACATCGAGAATTAGCTTAGAGGATGCGGTGTTAAAGTACTCTAGTTTGAAGACGAACGTACTGCTTTCATTGGGACTTCCGGCGTATCCGTCTAACCAGTCGATGATAGGTTGATAAAACTCAGCCGAGTCTTCGGGCAGCGACCGCCCTGATACCTCAAAGATTCCATTGTTTTTGTCGAGCAAAATTTTGGGCGTGTCTTCTGTGCCCTCCAGATTGATAATTTCCATAGCTATGTTATTTGAAAAGATGTTTTGTTCAACCTTATGATTATCTAGAGATCGTTGTTTTCAGAGAGAAAAAAGACCGTTCGTCGTCCATCTCCACGAAGCCATATTCTAGCTTTTTTCCTGATTTCCGGGCCATATCTACGAAGCCTAGACCAGCTCCACCTTTATCAGAAATAGAAGTATTTTTGATGATATCTTTGTAGAGTTGCTTGAGTCCGTCTTTATCAAGACTGTTCACCTTGTCTAGTCGCTGGCGAAGCCCCTCGATCCCATCATTGTACAGTGGGTTGCCCGAGGCAATGATATACTCTTCTCCCTTCTTGCCAATCATGAACACTGCATTGTATTCGTAACCGTCACCACTTTCGTAGCTTTCTCCGTGCTTCACGATATTCTGTAGACACTCTACCATCACGTTAAATACCTTACGCTTGGTGGTAGATTCTTCGCCCATGGAGTCCATGTTGCGTTCGGCCATGGCGAGCACCGATTTGGTAATTTCCTGCGTGAACTCGCCCTCGTAGACCAGTATCAGATTTTGTTCTCGCATGGCTTTGTGTAAGTCATACACATACTTCATGTCTATAGATGTTTAATGGTGATTACGATTCCTTAAAACTTTATGCCAATCATCAGTACGTCATCCGTCTGTCGCTCATCTCCTCGCCAATTCTCCCAGACGTTTGCAAAGTTCTTGTACACCTGCATTATCGGTAGTTGATGTTGTTCTTCAATAAGCGCCCGGGTTCGCTTCGAACCAAATTTACGATTGTCGGGACCCCCGAATTGGTCGGGGAAGCCGTCGGAGCAGAAATATACTCCGTCGTCTTTTTTCACGTCAATGGTGTGCGTGGTGAAGTTCGTTTGGTTTTTATAGATTCCTCCGCCAATCGGGAACTTATCGCCCTTAATTTCGACCAACTCTTTCTGCTGCATAAAGTATAGCGACCGGTGCGCACCCGCGTACTGCACTTGATTTTTATTGATTCGGCAGAGGGCGATATCCATTCCGTCTTTGGTCTTAGCGTCTTCGCTATCTTGCCTCAGCGTTTGGGTCACCCCCTCATCCAATTGATCCAAGATAACGCCTGGGTCAGTGATTCCTCTACTCTTCACAATGTCGTTCAATAAGAAGTATCCTATAAGTGAGATCAAAGCGCCCGGAACTCCATGTCCCGTACAATCAACTGCTGCAATAAAGATATCATCTCCTTGCTGCACAAACCAGGGAAAATCGCCACTTACTGTATCGCGTGACTTATAATAGATAAATGACTCGGGAAACACTTGCTTGATGATACGATTATCAGGAAGAATAGCCTCTTGAATGCGACTAGCGTAGTTAAGGCTGTCGTTAATCTTCCTATTTTTGTTCTGAACCTCTAGTTCAATAAGCTTTCGATCTGTGATGTCGTGCGAAACCACGAGTACGGATTCCAACTTCTCATCTTCGTCAAACTCAGGAATAGCGTTCACGTTCATCACCCGGTCGCCCATTTCTGAGGGGAAATCAATTTCGCGTGACACCTTGTGCTTGGTAGCGCCCACTTCGTAAAGCACCTTTTTCCATTCTTCCACGATGCTCTCGCCCAAGCCTGATTCTTCCAGGTTTCTGTTCAGGAAGTGAGCCGGTTCTTTTCCGGTATAGGTTTCGATGGTGGGGTTGATATAAAAGAATGTACCTTCTCGGTTCATCCGCGTGATCAAATCAGGTGAATTTTCGGAAAGTGCCTGCATCTTACTGCGCATCCGCTCTTCTTGCTCCGCCCGTTTTTTCTCGGTGATATCGCGAGAGTTTACAATGATGCCCCGAACGGCCGGATCGTTGATTAAGTTGGTTCCGGTGGCCTCGACCCACACTTCTCCGGCGTGCTTGGTGTCGTATACGTACTGTACCGTGACTGATTCTTTGGGGTTGCCAATGAGCGTGGTGAACATGTTGCTAAACACTTTGATGCCCTCGCCCTGAATGTGTTGCATATCACTCTGACCGATCATTTCGTCGGGCTGATAGCCAAAGATGCGCTCTACGGAGGGACTGATGTAGCGGATGCGTCCGTCCTCTTCGTAAATGGTGATTACCTCGGAAGCGTTGACCAGCAGAGAGGCCATTCGATTTTGCGTACGCTCCACCTCCTGGACCTGGTCGGCGAGCTCGCTGTTCGTGCGTTGCAATTCTTCTTGGGTAGACTGCATTTCTTCAGCGTTCTGGCGAAGCACCTCCTGCTGCTCCTGCAGTTCGTTACTCATCGTTTGCGATTCGCTCAACAGCTTACGCGTACGTTCGTTCACCTTAATGTTAAACACCGTCCGGGCGGTGATTAGACTAATCTCTTCAACAAACTTAACGTCTCGAGCGCTAAACTTCTTGAAGCCCGCAAACTCTAGTACTCCGTATACCTGCTCATTGGTAATCAAAGGAACGATCATCAGCGCTTCGGGGCGCTGGTCACCAAGTAATCCGGAAGTGACGGTGACGTAGTCGTAGGGTATTTCGGTGCGGACCAGGGTATCTTGCTCCACCGCCGCTTGTCCGACCAGACCTTCGGCCATTCGGAAGCTTGCTTTTAAGTGTTTCTTTTTGTTGTATGCGTAGCTGGCTCGCATAACTATCTGGACGTTGGCCTTATCTTGATCGTCGATCACGTAGAAGGCTCCCTGGATGGCGTTTATTTTGTCGGCCACGTAGGCAACAACTTCGTTTCCCAGTTCTTCAAGGTTATTATGAGACCGCAGAATTTCTCCTACCTCGGCTACCCCGGTTACGATCCAATTGCGCTCAGCATCGCGTTTTTCGGCGTTCTGAATGCTATCGCGCATGTTGAGCAGCGCATTACCCAGCGTATCTTCGTCGCTTAGGGGAGTGAAGTCAGTGTCGTAGGCCCCTTCTCCAATTTTGTGCGCAAAGTTAGCCGTGCGTCGCAGTGACTGGATCAGTTGGTCGGTGGCTTCGCCCATCTGTCCTATTTCGTCTCTTCCATTTTTCAGGATCCGGTTGGGCAGCACCCCCCGGCCCAATTGGGCTAGGGTGTCACGAAGGGTTAAAAGCGATTTGATTAGAAATCGTGAAAAAACTAGGCTTACCGCTAACGCAAGGACCAAAACAAGCAACCCGGCTGCCAAAAATCGGACTAACAAACCACTAAATTGCCCCTCAATTTCTTGGGTATCTACTTTGGTAACGATCCCCCAGTTTAACGTAGGAACGTGATCCCAAGACGCCAGCACCGGTTCGCCTCGGTAGTCGGTGCTGAGCGTGGTTCCCGAAGTATGCTCCAGGGCACGCAGCATCGGGCCTCCCTTATCGTTGCCACCCGACAGAACTTGACCAACCGGATGTCGCAGCGGATTCAGAAAAACTATTTTGTCTTTGAATGCTCGGCCAATCACTGTTTCGCCTGTGGTGCCCAACCCGGTTGAGTCGTTGGTGATTTTGTATAATGGATCTACTTCCACGCGCGCCAGAAGCACATCGCCGCGATTTTCCAGGGGCAATCCTATGTAGAGAAACGCTTGGTTGTTCTGCTGGTGAACTCCACTATAATACTTTGCCTCCCGCGCATTTTTGATAATTTGCCCCTCGGGATCGTAAAAGCTTTCTCCCTCTTTTTTGTCTGCCAGGTCGCTTGCGTACCTAATTCGCCCGGCGGGGGTAACCACGTAAATATGGTGGATACGAAAATTTTGCTTAATGAGTTGATTTAGCGACAAATTTCCCGCGGTGGTCGGTAATAATATTTTCGTTTCTTCGTCGGGTGCTATTGTGGTGGATACGATACCCACACTGTCTCTTACGATAGTTTGCTCCAAATTAGCCAGAGAGCCTTCTACTTGGGCGAAATAGTCACTGATGCGATTTTTTTTGGACTGGTTAATCGTAGATAGGTTGGTGGCGTACTGTTTTTGAAGCACGTTGGTGACCATAACGTACGCAATGAAGCTGATCGCTACGGCTGCCAGCGCCACTAAGGTTAGCACCAAAGCGGTGATTTTACTACCAATGTTTATCTGTTTAAACATAATTTAAACTGCCGTTTTCAGTAACTCCGTCGCGGTAATGCCCTATCTTCGGTTGGTGCAAGAACTCACGCGCTGGCGCCGCAAAATGCTATATTCCTTACCAAATATTAGTGCGTAGCCTCTTCTAAACTTACACTGTGGGTATTCACTAATTTTAGCGTCAATTGATCGAGCACTGCTTCTACGTATTCTTTCTGCCGCATCGTAAATTTTGTAAATGAAGCGATCTCTACTACTCCTACCACTCCTTCATCGTGTTTCAGCGGGTGAATCATCAGGTAGGTTGGCGTGGCCCGCCCCAGTCCCGAAAGAATATTAATGTATCCGTTGGGCACTTCGTCAATGAAGACTCCACGGCCTTGCTTGGCAACCTGCCCGACCAACCCTTCGCCGAAGCGATAGGTGACCGTATCTCCTTCTGGAACAGAATAGGCATAAGAAGCAAACAGCTCGACATTCGCCCGTTCATCGATACGTACGGTTCGGTAGGCCGCCGCCAGACTGCCTTCCACTTTTCGGCAAACTTGAGCAAGCACCTGCGTGAATACTGCTTCCTCGTCGCCTTTGTAGCTCAGCAGTTCGTCGAGTTCTTCAATTAGAATGGGCGCACTAATTTCTTCATCCCTAGCCAGATCCGGAGCCTTAGTTACGGGTGCCGACGTCACGCTTTCGGTCGACAAACTTGGGACAGCTACGGGTTTGCTACGACGGATCCACAGACAACCCAAAGCAATGCCGCCCAGGGCCAATGAGAGCGCCAAAATAGCGTTCGTCTGGTAGAACACTGACTGAGCGCCCTCCAACTGCATCAGGTCTACTACCTGGCTTCTCACCAAGTAGGTGGGGAGTTGGTAAAGGGTATAGAACGAAGCGACTAGACTTACGAAGTACAATAAGGAAAAGATAGCGCTGATTTTTTTCATGGATATTCTATTAGTGGTACTGGTTCAGTTCACTGAGAAAGTCGACAATTTGGTCGATCTTTAGCGTATGATCTATTTCGGATAATTTGAGGGCTGCCGCGGGCATGGTGTCGATGACGCATTCCTGAGGATCTTGCACGATGGTGAGCCCCCCCAGGTCGTGTACCCGTTTCATGCCCCAGGCACCATCGCGGTTGGCGCCCGACAAAAGAATTCCGATGAGTTTCTGCCGGTAAACGTAGGCCGATGTTTCAAGCGTGATGTCAATAGAGGGGCGAGAATTATTAACCATTTCTTCGGTGGACAACGAAAAGAAGTTGCCCAGCTCGACCGATAGGTGATAATTTGAGGAAGCTAAGTATACCTGCCCTCGCTTAATGCTTTCTTTATCAACCGGCTCAGTGACGGGTTTAATACTTTTTAGCGATAGTGCCTCCACAAAGCCATTTCTCACGTGTTTTAGGCGATGCAAACACAGGATAATCGGCAGGGCAAAGTCTTCGGGCAAACTCGACAGGATCTTCGTGATTCCCTGAAAGCTTCCTGCCGAACCACCGATAACGATGGCCTTATACTGACTGCTCACCTGATACTTACCCATAGTTTTCTGACCCGCTAAGATGAGGGGGGCTATTCTTTAATTTTTTTGTATATTTTCTCTTCGTTATTCACGACAATAAATTTGTTAGCAATCTCGCACCAGATCAGTGACTCTTTAGAGCCCACGGCAAGGTAGCCGTACTTAAACAGGCTTTCGTGAATTCGTTTCAACACTGCATTTTGCAGGTTCTGGTTGAAGTAGATCATCACGTTGCGGCAGAGAATCAAATCAAATTTATTAAACACCGCCCCCTGTACCAAGTCAAAGCTTCGGTAGGACACTTTCTCGAGCAGCGAAGCGTTCATCACTGCTTTGCCATTTCTCTCGGTGTAATAATCTCGTAGAGAAGACGTGCCCTGAAAACGGATATAATTCTTCTCATTGAGCTCCATGTTTTTCAAAGAATATTCACGCGTGCGCGCTTTTTCCAGGATAGGTCGATCAATGTCGGTAGCAATGATATTAACCTGGTCGGCAATGCCCATTTCGTGCAGCAGAATGCTCATACTAATCACTTCCTCGCCGGAAGAACAGCCAGCGTGCCAGATGCTGAACGACTCGTGATTAAGAAGGATGCTCGGGATTACGTGGTCTCTTACTTCGCGCCAGAACGACGGATCGCGGAACATCTCAGTTACGTTCACCGTGATTTCAGAAAGAAAGTCATCAAAGAAAGCAGCGTCACTATCAATCTTCTCAATGAGTTGACCTACGGACGCCATCTTGTATAATTCCAAAACACGCTGGATCCTGCGCCGTAGCGAAGACATGGCATAGTTAGAGAAATCGTAGCGGTACTTGTTCTTAATCACCTCAGTGATTCTACGCAAGTCGGTAACCTCCACATCTATCTTCTTACTTTTAGCAGCGGTCACATCAGCAATATTCGCTGTTGTATTTTGACTATTTAGCATTTTGTCGTCGATCAAAAGTTGTTCGGATCACTCGGCTGAGTAATTTGGAAACAAAATACATGAAAAAAGGGGAAGCCGCTCGGATGTACGAGACCGGAAGAGCGTTGAGCAATGTACTATCTCGGCGGATTGCGGCAAAAAGCGGATGTATGCCACCACACTTGCTCGGTCGAGACGCAACGCAATGTGGAACGTCGACGCGCTCCGGAGACTGTTCAGCAAGTCCGCTGGCGGTGTTCGAGAAAAAGGATAGGATTCGTAATTTGGGGATTAGAGGCAATTTAGGCGTATCCGCCCACAACCACCTCGCGCCACTGGTCAGCAATGAGATACCGATTGGCTACCGTCAGTACCTGCTGCGGGGTGATTGTCTCTAGCGTTTTTAGGTAATTTTGGTAAAAATCATAGGTGAGACCGTATAGGTATATATTCTTAAATTTTTCGGCCAGGGCAAACGGAGTATTCACTGATTTGAGCAATCGTCCGGCTAAGTAATTTTTCACGGTTTCTAGCTCGGTAGTGGGCACCTTCTTCTGACAGAGCAGGTTGGCCTCTTGGTAGATTTCATCTAGCGCGAGTTGGGTGAATTTTTTCTTTACCTCGGTTCCGATCACCAAGTATCCCCCGTCCTCCAGCATAGCCATTCCGGAACTAACTCCGTAGGTGAGTCCTTTCTCCTCACGAATGTTTCGCATTAGTCGAGACCCAAAATATCCACCAAGAATGGTGTTCACGATGCGCATTGCGTGGTAGTCGGGATAATTTTTTTTGAACAGGGGCAGACCTACCCGTAATGACGATTGGAGGCTATCATTCCGCTCAACCAAGCGCTGCGTCACCGGTTGAAAATGCAGGGCGGAGGGGATTGTTGACAATTCATTTTCAACCAAAGGAAGCTCGCCCAGGTGCTGCTCAACCGAGGCAACCACCGCCGGGTTGACGTCACCGGACAAGATCACCTCCCAAGCAGTGCGAAGACACTTTTCGTAGAAACCGACCACCTCTTCTCTCGTTACTGCATCAACCGATGCTTCGGTGAGAGATTTTCCGTAGGGATGGTCCGGACCGAACAGCACTGCTTTCATCTCTTTAGAGGCCAGGGTGCTTATTTTCTCGTTGCTCAAGCGAATTTGCTGTTTCTGTCGGTCTTTGAGTTTGGTAAGCTCTGCTTCGGCGAAGGCCGGTTGGGTCAGTATCTCCTGCAGGAGCGGCAACAACTGATCGACGTGTTTGCTCAGGCAGTATATCTCTACGGACGAGTGGTCTAAACCCGGAGTGAGTTGCAAATAAGCTCCCAAAGAGTCAACGAAGTTTGATACTTGATAAGCGGTGCGGGTTTGGGTGCCCTCGCTTAGCATTTTTAGGGCAAAAAAGCAGGCGGCGTTGTGGGTTTCGTACTTGATCCCCCCCCGCCGAAAAACGACCTCAATGCTTACTACCGGTTGCTGCCCCGCCCGTATGATATGCACGGGCACCCCATTTGACAAATGGTGCGTGGCGGCCTGAACTAGTTCGACGTGCCGGATGGGCTGCGAAGCGGGTGCCACTGATCGGTCTAAGCGCATAAAAGAGAAATTGAAATAAATTGGGCGGATAATGGGACGCTGGATCGCTACTTGCCGTGGTGAGACAACAAACCGGATTTGGTAGCTAAGTAGAAATAGTCTCGATAATTTTCCTCAAAATTGACTTCAGATGCGCTTAGCTCGTCGGTTTGGTTGCTGAGACACTTAATCCAATCCCGGCGTAGCAATGTTTGCAGCACGTTTTTTAGTTCGTCCGCTTCTAAATCTAACGTTGTTTGCAATTCGTTAAAGGAAACCACGAAGTACAGTTCGTCTAGCACATCATACTCCAACTCAGTCATAACACAATCAGGGATAGGTCCGGTTTTTCCAGTGGTAGCCCCCAAAGTTAGCACGCAATCCGAAAAAGACGGCATAGGGTGAGTAAATTAGTTGCATCAGCAGAAACAGCCTTCCGGACAGACGTTTTTTCATCACCGCCAGCACCGAACGCAAGAAAAGATACTCGAGCGCCACCTTGGGCAGCAGCTGCCACCCCAGCACCCACCCGGGGTACTGCCCAAGCAACACCAGAAAAACCACCAAAAGCACGCTGAGATGATAAGTGAAAATGAAGATTGCCAATGCGGCTACTGAGAAGCGGCGGTGCAAGCGCCACTTGCTGGCCCAGCGTTTTCGCTGTTGGTAAAACTCGCCCACGGATGGCTTAGCGTAGGTGCGCACCGTGGCCTCCGTTCGTTTCAAAAAGGACACGCGATGAGGAAAGCGCTCCGCTATTTTCTGCAACAAAAACTCATCGTCGCCCGAGGGAATATGCAAGTTACCAGCGTAGCCGTCCACCTCCAAAAAGGCGGCTCGACTAAACGCCAGGTTAGCGCCATTGCCCATGGTGGGGCGACCAGCACGCAAGCAAGCCGCTCCCGTGCCGATCAGACTAGCAAACTCGATGGTCTGTAGCCGTTCGAACAGCGAGCGTTCGTGTGTGAAAGTAACCGGTCCGGATACCAACAGTGATTGGTGTTGGGCAAAGTGCTGCTGAATAGTTGATAGCCAGTGCGGACCCACCCGGCAGTCGCCATCGGTGGTCACGATCACTTCGCTCGGGGTGGCTCCAATGGCCTGTTGCAGGGCTAATTTTTTATGCGACCCTACGAACCCATCGGGCACTGCTAACGAGAGCACCCGCAATCGGAGGTTCGCCGGGGGCCGACAGGCATTTGCCCGCGCCAGGGTATCGTCGGTAGAAGCGTCATCGACGACCAGCACCTCGAAGGCCAGTGGTTTTCCTTCGCCATTGGTTTGCCCGGCCAAGTCATGCAGCAGGTCGGGCAGGGTAACGGCCTCGTTGCGCACCGGAATCACTACCGCTAGGGAAGGAAGCCGTTCGGGCAAAGGCAAAGCAGCCGTTGCGGTCGGAATTTGGTTCCAGTGGACGTATAGCCAGAGCAGCAGGGAAACGTAGAGCGCACTCAGCACCGAAAACAGCAGCAGCATGGCGAAGAAAAACTTATTGACCGGAAATGCGAACTTACTGAAATTATTTCGGGAGCTTTGCGATCCCCTTTCACAAACCCTATATTTAGGCGAATGAGCCAACCTAACCCTGCTGTTGTTCGTGAGAAGATCATCTTAGGAGTGGACCCGGGCACCAGCGTGATGGGGTACGGACTCATCCAGGTGGATACCATCTCGGCCCAGCGCACCTCCTTGCACCTGCTGCAGTACGGGGTGATCCATCTCAAAAAATACGCGCGGCATGAGCAAAAACTAGAAAAGATTTTTGAGCGGATGATCGGACTCATTGATCAGTACGCTCCCGACGAAATGGCCCTGGAAGCTCCTTTCTTCGGGAAGAATGTGCAGTCGATGCTCAAACTGGGACGTGCGCAGGGAGTGGCGATGGCGGCCGCCCTGAGTCGGCAAATTCCTATTGTGGAATACGCTCCCAAGAAGGTGAAGCAATCGGTGACCGGCAACGGCAACGCCTCGAAGGAACAGGTGGCCCAGATGCTGAAGAGCCTGGTGAAGTTTCCCGATCGCACCGACGAGCGGCAACTCCACGACGCGACCGATGCGGTGGCGGTGGCGCTGTGTCACCATTACCAGAAAGCTTCACCGGTGCACCACGCCAAGAGTTGGAAAGCCTTCGTCACCGGCCATCCTGATCGGATAAAGGGATAGTGAAAAAATTGTTAACGACTAACCATTAACTACGGTAGATGAAAACCCTAGCAGTAATTTTCGATATGGACGGAGTGATTGTGGACAACCACCGCTATCACCTGGCATCGTGGCTGTCATTCTTTGAACAGCATAACATCAGCATGACCGAGGCTAAATACAAAGAGCAGGTAAACGGACGCGTGATGCACACCGTCCTGCCCCAACTGCTGAGCCGCGAGCTGTCGTCCGAAGAAATTCGCACCCTGGGCGAACAGAAGGAGGAGGCCTACCGGGAGGCTTACCGGGCTGATATCCTACCAACGCCGGGTTTGGTGGCATTTCTGGAAGAACTTCAACAAAACGACGTTCCCCGAGCGATTGCCACCTCGGCCCCACCCGCCAACGTTAACTTCACGCTTGACAACACCGGGCTGCGCGCTTACTTCCCAGTGATCGTGGATGACACGATGGTTACGCACGGAAAGCCCGACCCGGAAGTGTATTTGCTGTCGGCAGAACAACTGAATATGCCTCCGGCGCAGTGCATTGTGTTTGAAGACGCCATGTTGGGCATTCAGGCGGGCAAAAACGCGGGCATGTACGTGGTGGGAGTGGCCACGACCCATACGCGAGAAGAACTGCAAGATACTGAGGCGGACTACGTAGTGGATAACTTTGAGGGACTGACGATGAATAAGTTGCGGGAAGCGTTGGGGATAGTGTGAAAGAATGAGTGAGTGAGTGAGTGGGTGTATATGAAGCGTTGTCAGGACAAACTTGGTTTTTAGATACCAATAGAATGCAGAGACTAGGCGTATGCGATACTTAAGCGTTTTGATTTTGATGGCAATACTGGAAAGTTGTCAACCGCCACGGCGAGATTTTTCGCAGGCCGAGTGGCAAAATCCGGCGATTGTTGACGTAAACACCGAGCCTCCGCACGCCACCTTGGTTCCTTTTCAGGATGCAGCTTCCGCCCAAACCGGGCAACGGGAACAGTCGGATTATTTTAGTCTGCTCAATGGCACCTGGCAGTTTCACTGGGCGAAAGGCCCCAACGAGGCGCCCGAAGATTTTTACCGCATCGACTACGATGCCAGTGGATGGGACGAGATTCCGGTGCCCTCCAACTGGCAGTTGTTGGGTGACTACGACGCTCCTATTTATACTAACATCAACCATCCCTTTCCGGCCGATCCTCCCCGGGTGCCCACCGACACCAATTCCGTAGGTAGCTACCGCACCACGTTCAACGTTCCGGACACTTGGCAGGGAAAGCAACTGTTCTTACACTTCGCGGGGGTGCAATCGGCCATGTACGTGTGGGTGAACGGGCAACGGGTAGGTTACAGTGAAGACAGTATGACGCCCGCCGAGTTCAACATTACAGAGTACGTTCAATCCGGCAGCAATACCTTGGCCGTGCAGGTAATTAATTGGTCGGACGGCAGTTATCTGGAGGATCAGGACTTTTGGCGCATGAGCGGCATTTTCCGCGACGTTTTTTTGTTCGCCACCCCGGCCGTGCACCTGCGCGACTACGCTTTTACGACTGATCTGGACGAAAGCTACACCGACGCTACGGCCAACCTGCGGCTACACCTGACCAACTACGCCGATTCTAACTTTCGAACGCAAAACGTTCGGGTGCTGCTGCTTGATGCCCGGCAAGACACGATACTGCAGGACCAAATCGCGGTAGCAAAGCCCATTCCGGTGGGTCAAGAGATGGTCATCGAGGCTTCGTACGATGTGCCGAATCCGCTGCTGTGGAGCGCCGAACAACCCAATCTATACCAACTCACCCTAAGTCTGGAAGACGCTGACGGAAGCACCACCGAGGTGATCAGCAGCCGGGTGGGCTTCCGGGAGGTGGCCATTGAGAACGGACAATTTTTGGTCAATGGCGTGCCCATCTACTTTAAAGGAGTGAATCGGCATGAGTTGGACCCGGAAAAAGGACGGGTGATCAGTGAAGCGTCGATGCGCCAGGACATCGAGCTCATGAAGCAGCATAACATCAATGCCGTGCGCACCTCACACTACCCCAACGACCCGCGCTGGTATGCCCTCACGGACGAATACGGATTATACGTGATCGACGAAGCCAACGTGGAGAGTCACCAGCTGTGGAACGAGGGCCGCTCGCCGGTATCAGACACCGCTTGGCAGCAAGCGTTTGTGGCGCGGGGAGTGGCGATGGCCGAGCGGGACAAAAACCATCCGTCGATTGTGATGTGGTCGCTGGGCAACGAAACCGGCGACGGCCCCAACACCCAAGCGATGGCCGATACCCTGCGCAGACTAGACCCTACCCGACCGATTCACTACGAAAGCACTGAAAAAGCAATCTACGGAAAAGAGCCCAGCGGTTACGACGTGATTGCCAACATGTACGCCCGTACCGATCAGATGATTGCATTTCATGCGCAGGACACCACCCGCCCCATTATCTTGTGCGAGTATGCACACGCGATGGGCAACAGTTTGGGCAATCTGCAAGACTACTGGGACGTGATTGAAGCGTACCCGCGCATGCAGGGCGGCTTTATCTGGGACTGGGTGGATCAGGGACTGAAGAAGACCACGGAAGATGGAACCGCTTACTGGGCCTACGGCGGTGACTTTGGTGATTTCCCGAACGATGGCGACTTTTGCATCAACGGGTTAGTATTTCCCGACCGCACCCCCCAGCCCGAGATTTTGGAGGCGAAGAAAGTGTTTCAGTACGTGAAAGTGGCTCCGGTGGACTTATCAAAGCGGCAGGTTCGGATTACTAACAACTACCATTTCAGCAACCTGAGTGCGCTAACGATAGATTGGGAAGTGCGGCGCGACGGAGAACCCTGGCAAACCGGTACGCTAGGTTTGTTGGATTTAGCTCCGGGCGAAAGCCAACTAGTGCGTGTCCCGGTAAAAGCAACTGCTCGGCTGAACGACGCCGAGTACTTGCTTACACTCCGTTTTTTGCTTACCGTAGCCACTTCCTGGGCCGAGGCGGGCTATGAGGTGGCCTGGGAGCAGTTTTCGCTGAGCGAGCGGGCTCCGCTGGCGGCTCAGGTCGACCTGAACGCTATGCCATCGCTCGGTTTTCAACAGGCCGACGGGCAAATCCAAATCACCGGCAGCAACTTCACGGCTGAGTTTGATGAACGGGTGGGCGGACTCACATCGCTGGTGTATGAGCAGCAGGAGTTGATGACGGCTCCGCTTCTGCCTAATGTATGGCGCGCGCCCACCGATAATGACTCGGGAGGGGGTGATCAATCGTTTGCCCATCACTGGCGCGTGGCTGGTCTTGACCGGGCAACGTTTGTTCCAGAGTCGGTAACGGCCCGGCAACTGAACGAACGAGCGGTGCGGGTGTCGGTGAAGGGAAGTATGCAGGGGGAAGAAACGGCCGACGATCTGCTAATGTACGAAGGAGTGTACACCGTGTACGGAAGCGGAGATGTTGTGCTAGAGAGTCGGTTTCAGGTGGCTCAGGACGCTCCGCCTTTGCCCAAGGTTGGGTTGCAACTGAAGGTGCCTGGCGGGATGGATCAACTGGCGTGGTACGGTCGCGGACCGCACGAAACCTACGCTGATCGACTTACCGGGGCCAAGATTGCCCGATACGAAGGCAGCGTGGCCGAGCAATACACCCCCTACGTGTTGCCGCAGGAAAATGGCAACAAAACCCAAGTGCGCTGGGTCGCGCTCACCAACGCTAATGGGATCGGATTATTCGCCAGCGGCTGGCCCGCGAATACGCTCAATGTGAGTACGCATACGTATGATCTTAAAGATTTCGATCAGGCTACGCATACGTACCAAGTGAAGGAAACCGATCAAGTTACGTTCAATCTGGATTACGCCCAGATGGGACTGGGAGGGGATGACAGTTGGACGCCCGCTACGCACCAAGAATATCTGTTGGACTCGAGCACCTACTCGTATCGAGTGCGGTTGCGCCCAGTGGACCTTCATCGCTCATCGCCCGGTGATTTGTATAAGCAGCAGTTGCCTAAAATAAGCGCGAAGCCGGAAGCGTTGTAGAGATTATAGAACAGTTGAAGTATGGTAGTTTTACGGAGAATTTGTTTTGTGCTGGTAGGATTGGGAATAGCGTTGGTTGCCCAAGGGCAGAGTTCCAACCTGAAAATAGCCAAGCTGAAGTATAACGGCGGTGGTGATTGGTACGCAAACAAGACCGCCCTGCCAAACCTGATTGCTTTTTGCAATACCAATCTTAAAACCGGCTTGGCTTCGGAAGAAGAGGTGGTGGAAGTAGGAAGCCCGGAGTTGTTTCTGTACCCTTACGTGTACATGACCGGGCACGGCAACGTGGTGTTTTCGGACGAAGAAGCCGAAAATCTGCGCAACTATCTATTGGCCGGGGGGTTTCTGCACATCGACGATAACTACGGCATGGATGAGTTTGTGCGCCTGGAGATGAAAAAAGTGTTTCCCGAGCTGGAGTTTGTGGATTTGCCCCCTGACCATCCGATTTATCAGCAGAAGTTCACTTTTAAGAAAGGCATTCCGAAGATTCACGAGCACGATGGTCAGGCTCCCCAGGGTTTGGGATTGCTGTATAAGGGTCGGTTGGTATGTTTCTATAGCTACGAAACTGATTTGGGCAACGGGTGGGAAGACCAGCGCATTCATAACGACCCCGAAGAGAAGCGGCAGCAAGCCCTGCAGATGGGCGCGAATATTGTGACCTACGCTTTTACGCAGGAGTGATCCACCTCAGTTTCGATACCGTAATTAGCGGAGTAACCGGGAATGAAAATGCTATTTGCTTTGTTTTATGATCTTAGGCGTTTATCGGGTACTTATTTCGTTTTTTAACAAACATTTTCTGCCCACAAACGATTATCTTTGTTCTTATTCACCAAACCCACACCTCAGTGATTATTATTGCCTTCTTTATTGCCCACTGGTATCTGTCGCTATTCTTTCAGACCTTCTTTTTGCATCGTTACTCGGCGCACAAGATGTTTACCATGAGTCCTTTCTGGGAAAAAGTCTTTTACGTGCTCACTTGGGTTTTCCAAGGCTCTTCTTATTTGAGCCCTCGCGCCTACGCCGTGCTGCACCGCATGCACCACGCCTACAGTGACACCGAGGATGATCCGCACTCACCGCACCACACCGAGAACTTGTTCACGATGATGTGGGAAACGAAAAATATTTATAATGGGGTGCTCGAGTATAAAACCGATGTTGAGCCGCGCTTCACCAAAGACGTGCCTGATTGGCCACTGATCGACAAAATTGGCGATAGCAAACTGTCTCGCATTGGTTGGGGAACGCTGTATACTTTATTTTACATCTGGGCAATTTCTATTGCCGAACTGCCCGGCACCCACTGGTGGATGTACGGACTGTTGCCCCTGCACTACCTAATGGGCCCTATTCACGGCGCGATCGTGAACTGGTGTGGCCACAAGTACGGCTACTCTAATTTCGACAATAATGATAAGTCGCGCAATACCCTGGCGTTCGACTTTTTGATGCTGGGCGAGTTGTTTCAGAACAATCATCACAAGTTGCCCAAGCGACAGGACTTTGCGGCCCGCTGGTTTGAAATTGATCCTACGTACCCGCTGATTAAGGCACTAGAGACGATGAAAATCATCAAGGTAGCGAAGTTAAAGAGCGCTTAACCAGTAGCGGAACAGTTTTTTTAGAGCCGATTTGTCATGAATCGGCTTTTCTTTTTAAAAACATAACTAATTAAATAGTTGCAAAACTAGTTTAATAGTTGTAGCTTGGGTTTATTATTAATCTCTATACAGCTATGGAACCTAAAAAGAATCCTTTCTACGATCTGGAACGTAAGCGAAATTTTCATCTAGCCATTGGTCTTATCCTCAGCCTGTCGCTGGTAACCGTGGCTTTCGAGTGGCGCACCCGGGTGGAGCCAATTGTTGTCTTCCCGCCTGCCGAGTTCGCCGAACCGGTTTTGCCGCCCATCCCCGTCACCGTGCACGAACCGCCCAAACCCAAGCGGGTACTGCCTGAGATCATTCCGGTGCCCGATGATGAAGAAGTGGAGGTCGACGTAGAAGTAATCATCGACGTACAGATTACGGATGGTGAACTAGACAACTATCTCGCTGCCGCTACTCCTCCGGACGAAACCGCCGACGATATTTTTATCACTGTCGAAACCCAGCCGTTGTTTCCCGGAGGATTAGATGCTTTCTATCGCTACTTAGGCGAAACGGTCAAGTATCCGAAGCAAGCGATTCGTCAAGGGGTATCGGGGAAGGTGTTTGTGGAGTTTGTGGTTGATAAAGATGGTTCGCTGAGTCAGCTTCGGGTAGCCAAAGGCATTGGTGCCGGTTGCGATGAAGAAGCCCTGCGCGTGATCAGCAACTCACCCCGATGGAATCCGGGCAAGCAACGGGGCCGCGCCGTGCGTGTCCGTATGGTAGTACCGATAACCTTTAAACTTCAATGAAAGAACTGACCAAAGCCGAAGAGCAGGTAATGCAAATTCTGTGGCAAATCGAGCGAGGGTTTGTGAAAGACATCCTGGCCCAGATGCCCGACCCTAAACCGGCTTACAATACCGTGTCGACCATCGTGCGCATTCTCGAAAAAAAGGGATTTGTATCGTACCAGGCCTACGGCAAAACCCACGAGTATTATCCGCTGGTAGCTAAGAAAGACTACAGTCACTTTTTCCTGAAGAGCTTTATCGGCAACTATTTCGGAGGGTCGTTTTCGCGGTTGGTTTCGTTTTTCGCTAAAGAGAACGATATGGACATTCACGATTTTGAACGGTTAATGCGGCACGTTGAAGAGGATTTAGAGCAGCCCAAACGCAACGAGGATGAAAAGGAAAGTTAGTTGGAATATCTTTTCACTAGCGATTGCGGTTTGCACTGCGTGTGAGTCGGGCGGGAACCAGACAACCGATGATGCATCAACGGTGATAATTGATACCACTTCCACCGGTTTTGCGCACTACGACTGGCTACCCCAATCACTCAAGGATACCATGGAACACTTGGCTTACGCACATACCGACCGGCACTTCAACTTTTATTACTATTTCACCGTGGACGATATCAACCGACACTTTTATTTGGAAGACGCGGGTTTGGCCGTCATTGCCGAACGCCCGGTAGTCCACGAAGGAGCCTTGCGTTTCGTAGATGAGCAGTTGTACGATCCGCAAGCTCGGAAACGGGGAGGTTACCATGCGTGGGATACTACCAACTGGCAAAACAAATCGCGTGAAGAAAACCGCTGGAATTATTATAAGAGAAACATCCAATATATCCTTCCCCAGGACTTGGCTGATTTCACCCAGCTAAGGGTAGCCATCGTGGAAGATACCGCGCTAAAAAGCTACTACGAAATTCGTGGTCCGGCTGACGCTGAGGTTTATCCGTCATCGGAGCTAGACCAACCGGCGGTACCTATGCGGGGCGTGGACTACTTCCGTGAGGCCATCGAGCACGAAGTGCACTCAGCTGAAGCCTTTATCCTCTACGACACGGGCACCGTGGAAGTAACTTTTGAAGTATGGGGCGGACGCGCCCGTTCGCCCAACCTAATCCGTGGTTTGAGTACCCACCACGATACGCACGCCGCCTACCAAGCCGACGGAGAGTTTATCAAAGCCATCAACAACGCCAAAGTTTGGTGGCGCGATGCTCGCCAAGACGGTCAGCCGGTGGCTAGTACGATACAAATGACTTTCGATATAAGCGAGCTAAAAGAATCATCACCCTAATTTCACACGTATGAACCCCCTCACCCTTTACCTGCTGGAAGCCAGCGTTTGCCTGGGAGTCTTCTACCTCTTTTACCTGGCGGTGCTGCACCGGCAGTCTACTTTCCAATACAACCGCGCGTATCTATTGGCAACGTCCGCTCTAGGTTGGATGCTTCCGTTGCTGGAGGTTCCGCTGGGTACCGCGAGCGGCGACCCAACAACCGGAGTGAACGCCGCCTATCTCTTGCTTTCTCCGGTCGAGGCGGGGGGAGTTGGTGAAAGCTCAGCCGAAAGCTGGCTATTCCGAATAGCATTCGTCTACGGAATTGGGGTGGTCATTGCGGCGGTATACTATGGGCGTCAGTTTCACCACTTGTATAAAATCGTGCAAAATAGCCAGGAGCAAGTCGTGCCGCACCGGCGCTACCGTCTCTTGTATACCAACGGCCGGTTTCCTACCGCTTCGTTCTTTCGCTATTTGTTCTGGGACAATAGCCAGTCGCTTACGGTGGAAGAGACCCGGCAGATGATGCTGCACGAAGAAACCCACATCCGGCAGGGCCACAGCTACGATGTGCTGTACCTGACGCTGCTGAAAATTTTCGGATGGTTTCACCCATTGGTGTATCTCTTCGAGCGGGCGCTGACCCGCACCCATGAATTTGCTGCCGACGCCGGGGTGCTGCGGCAGGCCCCGGTAGCACAGCGCGCTTATGTCCGGCTGCTCAGTAAGCATACCCTTAGCAGCCGCAACGTGCTGCTGGTTAATCGTTTTTTTTATCCATCTCTCATCTTAAACCGAATTCACATGATCTATTCAACGCAAAAAACTCCCTGGTACCGCTACGTGCTGATTGTACCGGTGTTCGCCTCTTTGTTTCTCACCTTTGCTTGCCAGCCCGACGAAGAAGAAGTCACCCGCGAGGCGGTGGCTCAATCCTACGAAGAAGTGCGAAGCGATCTGACAAAGATTGATCAGGAAATTCAAGCCCTGGTTCATCAGTATTATCCTACGCAGCAACAGCTTATGAAGGCGGTAGATAGCTACCGTGAGCAAAATCAGGGTCCGGTTAGCGAAATGACACTCTTGAAAGGAAAGGCTTCCTTGGCTGAGCTATCGGCTCTTGAGAAGCTGATCACGCGTCGCGAGGAGCTTCGGGAAAAACAGATGTATCTGCCCGATGCCGACGGCATCTACACAGTAGTAGAAAACCAGCCTGAACCAAAGGGCGGAATAGGTGCATTTTATAAGCACATCGGCAACAACATACGCTATCCTAAAGGAGCACGGCAAGCAGGGGTTGAGGGGAAAGTGTTCGTCCAGTTTGTGGTGGATAAGTACGGCGAGATAACACAGACGAAGATTCTGAAAGGAATAGGTGAAGGTTGTGACGAAGAAGCCTTACGGGTATTACAAGAGTCACCGGATTGGATTCCAGGAACTACCAACGGCCAAGCGGTCAACGTCCGATTGGTAATCCCGATTAATTTCAAATTAGATCAAGTAAACGCCCCCGCGTCGTTCGACGAAAATTCAGAAAGCGATGGATTGTCGGCGACGGAGTAGAAGACTAAGATTGAAGAAATGGTGGTAGTTGGGTACCAATAGAGAATTTCAGCAACGAGGGGCTGAAGACCCCTCGCTGTTTGATTGGATTTGTACTACGCAGAGGGGTCTATTCCCCAATGATATTTAAGACCACTAATTCACTGTCGCTCAGCAATTTGCAGTCTTTGACGGACAGATGTTTAGGCTTTAGGTTACGGTACTGATCCACTTGTTCGTTGAGGACCACTTCCATCACTTTGGGATGCATGTAGTAATCGCGACAGATGGCAATGGTGTTACCTAGTTCTTCGGCAACTAACTTGATCAAAGTGGTTTCTAGTTTGAGGCGGGGATTTTCGGCAACCATTTGCTGAGCAGCTTCGTGCTTTTCAATGGCCAGGGTGGTGCCGCCCCAGGTACGGAAGTCTTTGCAACTGAACTCTTCTTCAGAAATGTCATGCAGATATTCGTTTACGTCGTGCGAGTTGATGTGATGAAATTTCTTGTGTTCATCCTGGTACTTGAACAGTTCGTAACCCTGCAGTTCGGAGCTCTGCTTCACCAATTTGGCAAGTTGATCGTTTTTAATGCTAACTTTTCGATACTTACCACTCTTTGCTTTATACTCTAAGCGTACTACTCCTTGTTCAAACTCCAGGTGTTTGCGGCGCAGGGTGGTAAGTCCGTAGGTTTCGTTTTGCTTTCGATAATACTCGTTGCCTATACGGATGTGATAAGTATCTAATATTCGGATCACCAAGGCAAGCACCTTCGGTCGCGACCATTCTTTTATTGCCAGATGCTTATCAGTAGTACGGCGGATTTCAGGAAGAGCGCGGCCAAATTCCGCAAGCTTACGAAACTTAGCTTCGCTGCGGTAGGCGTTCCAATCGGTGTGATAAATGTACTGCTTGCGACCCTTGGGATCAATCCCGGTACACTGTAAGTGCCCGTGTGGATCTTCAGCAATCCAAACGTCTCTCCAAGCGGGAGGAATGCCCAAGTTTTTTACTCGAGTGAGTTCGTCGGGATTGGTCAAGCGCTCACCGTTTGGGTCATGGTAGCTAAAGCCCTTCCCGCGTCCCACCCGGGTGTAACCGGGGTCCTGATCGCTATTATACGCAAGTGTTTTTGGTAAGCCAATCAATGGAACTGCCATCCGCTAAGGTCAATCACACCTTTTCTACTTCACTCTCTAACTTAAGCACCTCGTCACCGTCTTCTTGCTCAATGAGTAGCGCCTTGTTGCCCTGTTCTCCTTGGCGGGTGACCTTGTTACCTTTAATTGTTTTGGTTACCTCCTCAGAAAACGTCTCTTTGACTTTACCCTCGGCACTTCCGTTTCCCCATTTCCAACGAACGGTGGATCCTTTCTGTATCATAAAAAAAAATGCAAGTGTTAATACAAATTATCTTTACAAAACGCCTACGATCAAATGTTAAGCTTTTCGCGCCCCAACTACCACGTTTCGGCGCACAAGCAGGCGCACTAATGCGGCTACAACTCCAGTAAGAAGCGTCCAGGCCAAAGCCTCTTTAAGAGACACGTCGCGGTCGGCGGGGTTCTTAGGGGGGTCCGATTTCATGGTTTTTTTCCATCCGTAGCCTAACGCCCTTCTTACTAAAAAAGCGCTTCCGGCCGCGATGCCACTCACCAGCAGGCCATTGAAGCCTTCTTCATCGTCCAGATAATCTTTCAATTTATCGGTAACCGAATCAAAATCCATAGTGTAGTTAATTATAAATGTTAGTTTACATATTTGCAGGCAATGCTTTATAGCGGGCTTTCACGATCATATACATGCCGTAACAAGCCAATCCAATGGCGATAATGCCCAAGAGAATAGAGCCATAAGACGAACTCTGGATAAAGCTAAATGCCCCCTCGGTGCCGCCCGCTTTGCTGGCGTTAGATTCAATAGCGGCTCGTAAGAACAGGTAACCGATAATTCCTACCACTACTCCTCGCGCAATCAGCCCTACCTTTCCGACGTTCTTAACTGTTTCTCTAACCTTGTGTTCCAACTGTCCGGCGTTAATCTCTTCCATAAATTTTTCAGTGATGGCCTTACGTATTTCAAACGCTCCTTTCACAAACAAAGCAATTGCAACAATCCCAACCAGTATCTGACCAAAAGGTTGCTCTAGCAGCATACTCACTACCTGTTTATTTCCACCGCCGCCGCCCGAAGAGCCACTTTGAATCAGCATTTTGATTGCTTCGTAGGCCAAGAATCCGTAAAGCACTCCGCTGGCTCCGTATCCAATTCGTTTAGCCATACCTTTCTTATCGTCGCCCTCATTCTCAGGGTCGCGGAACGCTTGCACAAAACGCCAAACTACGTAACCCAGCAGACCCACTGTAAGGAGAGCCAGCAAAACTTGCCCGAAGGGCTGACTATGGATAAACTTTAGCGCGTCGCTTTGACCGGCTTTCTGCCCGCCCTCGTTGAAGGCCGCCATGGCAGTTAATACACCTAAAATAATGAAGACCACTCCTTTGGCGCCCATCCCAAAACGGGCTAATTTTTCAATGGCCTTGTCTTTGTCTTGATTGGTTACGCTACTCATTGAGATATGGTTTGGTTAGAAATTAGTGAAATATTTACTTACTAAGCGTGTAAAATGCATGGATGACTCCCGGAACCCACCCAATGAGGGTAAGCAACACGTTAAGCCAAAAAGAACCGGTGATTCCTTTCTGAAGGCCAACTGCTAAAGGAGGAAGGAAAATGGCCAGAATAATACTTAAAATAGACATGATTTGAATAGTTAAATTAAAAAATTGATGTCAAGCTGCGTACTTAACTATACTGTAAACTCAGAATTGTTCAATATGTTCAACGAAAGGGGACTTTCACCACTTGCTAAAAAACACTCAATGCGCTTCTACACTTTGGGGAAAAAAATCCGCAATAACTTTTTAGAATCATATACGTTGTATTTCCAATCTATGCCAGTGCTACGCTAACTTTACTTAATTGGCTGATTATCAACTTTCTGCGTTAGTCGTTGATATAGTCAGTGTTTTTATGCTACATTGGCACAAGATTTTCACTTTCAACTTTATATTAATTCTTAACCAATCAGTATTATGAAGTCATTACCAGGAATTTTAATAGGAGCCGTTGCCGGAGTGGTGGCGGGTATTTTAATGGCCCCCGAAAGCGGTGACAAAACGCGTAAGAAACTAGCCGAAGAAGGAAATAATTTTAAAGAAGATTTTGAAGGTTCGCTGAACCGCAGTATTGATACTTTTTTGAACACAATTAGCGAAGCCGTCGACGAATATTCTAAGCAAAGCAAGCAATCATTGAAGAAGGCCAAAAAGAAGAAAAAATCATTCTTTTAGCCGTTAAATCCATCATCAACAATTGCTTTTAATAAACATCGTTTGCCTTGGATATAAAGATTGCTGACGCAGTAACACTGATCACTGATAAGATTGAACTGTGGTTGGAACAACTGATCGTACTGTTGCCCAATCTGGTGATTGCGATTGTAGTTACGATTATATTTGTCGTGCTGGCAAAGATAGTCCGCAACGTGGGTCAGAAAGTGTTGCGCCGAATCTCACAGAACCACGCCGTCAATAACCTGCTTGTCACAGTAATTTACGCTACTGTTCTAACTATCGGGTTCTCTGTCGCGCTGACTATTGTAGGACTCGACGGAGCGGTAACTTCATTGTTAGCGGGAGTAGGGATTGTTGGTCTTGCGTTGGGTTTTGCTTTCCAAGACATTGCAGCAAACTTTATTTCAGGAGTGCTTATCGCAGTGGGGCAACCCTTCCGAGTGGGTGATATAATTAAATCGGGCGATAATTTTGGTACAGTCACCAATATTAATCTCCGAACCACCACTGTTCGTACTTTTCAGGGAATAGAAGTACTTATTCCTAACAAAAATCTGTTTCAGGAAGTAGTTGAAAACTATACTAATACCCGTGATCGGCGGGTAGACCTTACGGTAGGTGTCTCCTATGGCGATGATCTTGAAAAGGTGAAGAAACTAACCATCGGAGCTATTGAGAGCCTGAAAAGCATTGATTCCAGACGTGAAGTTAGTTTGTTCTATAGCGAGTTTGGCGATAGTTCTATTAACTTTTCAATTAGATTCTGGGCAAAAACTGCCGGGCAGGTTGATTACTTACAGGCCCAGAGCGATGGAATTATGGCCATCAAAAGAGTATTTGATGAAAACGATATCACCATTCCGTTCCCGATCCGTACGTTGGACTTTGGAATCAAGGGTGGTGAGAAGTTGTCAGAAATGACACTTCGACACTCCAATGGGGTGCATGACAATTAATTAAACCAAACGTTAATTTTTACCAACTAAATTCTAAATTATGAAAACCCCCAATTTGAAAAAATACCTCGTAGCTATTGTTGCCGGATGTTTTAGCCTTGTTGCTTTGACCAATTGTTCACCACAAACTCAGAACGAAGCTGAGCAAGCGGGCGATGATATTGAGCAAGGTATGGAGAACGTGGGCGACAACATGGAAGATGCGGCCAATGACATGGCGGCTAACTTTGAAACCGAAAAAGAAGAGTTTCAAACCAAATTACAGAGCAAGATTAATGAGCTTCAGAACGAGATGGCAACGGCCACCGGTGAAGCTAAGAATGAGTATCAAGAGAAAGTTGATATGCTGCAGAACGATTTGGACCAGTTAGAAAATTCTACTGAAGAAAATTGGATGGACGTGAAAGCCGACATCAATGAGACCATGGAAGAGATCGACGCTGAAATCTAGTGTTTGTCGCATCCTTTAGAAGTGAAAGCCTGGAACACCCGATGTTCCGGGCTTTTTTATGCGTAATCCCCGGTGGTGATGATCTGCTCCTGAAGCAGTTCGCGAATCACGATCTCGGTAAGTTCGCTTTTGAAGATAAACTCATAACGAATATCCATCACGTAGGCCTTTAGCCGCATCTTGTAGTAAGGACGCCGCTCCTTCACTTCGTTAAAAAAGAGTACCGTGATGGGCTTGTTCAAAAAGATATAACGCGAGGTTTGCGCGGCCTCCCGGGCGATGCTGCGCACCCGTTCGGTGTCAATATCTAAGGGCAGATAGATCTCGGCGACCACCTGGCAGTTCAACTCTCCCGCATTGCTATTCGACACCGACTGGTTCATTAGCTCCCCGTTCGGGATGGACACCAGCGAGTCGTCGGGAGTGACGATGCGCGTCGACCGCAGGCCAATCTCCACCACCTCCCCGTAGTGCGATCCGATCTCAATCTTGTCGCCCACTTTAAAGGGAGCGTCCAGCAGAATAATCACTCCCCCGAAAATATTCTTTAGGATGTCTTGCGAGGCAAAGCCCACCGCCACCCCCACCGAGGCGGTCAGGGCCAGTACGGCCTCAATGCGCGGCTGCAACACCCCGGCGATAATAATAAAGATGACCACAATCCACCCGATGATCCGCACCACCGGCACAAAACCCTTGATCATGATGCGGTAATTGGTGCTTCGTTCGCCGATCAGTTCTACTAGCTGGGTGAGAAAGCGAATGATGAAGTAACCCAAGCCGAAGATCAGTACGCTCCACACAATTTTGTAGATAGAAACATCTTTCACCGCGGGGGGAGTGGTGATTTTAACCGCCTCTTGTGCCACCGAGTCAACCTCTGCTGTAATCGGACTAGGGGCAAGCGGTGCTGCCATACTATCAACCCGAATAACCAACGTTTGCGCACTGATGCTGACGCTGACCGGTGAAGAAACGCTGCTCGAGTCAGCGCGTTCGGATGGGACGACGCTCGTGGTGTCGTTCTGCGCCTCGGCATTGCTTGCCACCAGCACCATTCCCACTAAAAAGCTCAAGCATTTACCCATCATCAGTGCAGGAAGTTTTTGCTACGCAACAGTTGTACGATTTGTCGGTACAGCAGAGGGTTGATCGAATAGATTTCATCCTTCAACGTTACCAGCCCGTCATCACGCAGTTGGCGGAGGCCCAGTTGGGTAGCCGCGGTATTTTTAGTGGCTTGGTGTTCGTTCACTTCCCGGAAGTGCGCTTCACTCAATCCATCGTGCAGCAACAGCGCGTGCAGGATGAGCATCTGTGACAACGGAATGGCCTTGGTAAAGGAGAAATCCACCGCGTTCAACGAGCCGATGGTGATGGTGTCGTTGAGTACCTGCTGCGTAGAGCGCAACCAGTACAACTGGGCCACACTGTAGTTTCCGGCGCTCAATTCGTTTAAATCCTCAAAGTAGTTCTCCTCAAAGTGCTGCTGCTTCTGCTCGGCGGTCATCTTCTGAAATCTTTTACGCGAGCGGTTGGCTACCGCTCCGGCATACTGAATGTGGTACCCGCTCACCCGGTGTCGCTTCAGGATGGCCTCCTGCAGTTGCGGCGCACTGATTTTCTCCAGTGGAATAATGTATTCGTAATAGTCGGAAATGCGGGTAGTTTTGTCCAAAAAATCCCAGGCGTAGCAGGTGCAGGCACACAGCCAGAAAACCTGCTTGTGGGTGCGCGAAATAAGCTCGAAGAGCGACTTAAGCGCCCGGAAGCCCCCCACTTTGCGCAGGTAAAAGTGCTGAATATCTTCCCACACGATCAGGTGCTTGCGGGGGCTGGTCTCGAAGTAGTCGACCGCCTCGTCGAGGTGCGCAAAGTTAACGTCGGGGATATGCGTGCTCAGGCACCGGAGCAGATCGGATTCGGTGTAACAGCGCTGGGTGTTATCCACCCGGATGAGCGCGTAGCGGTCGAGTTCTACGGCGGGCAGCTTCTTCAAGAAAAAGTTAATCAGCGTGGTAGCCCCGGTTCCTTTTTCGCCCACCAGGATGGTGCTGGCGTACCGCTGCCGACCCCAGTTGTGATACGCCTTCTGCAGCAGGGCCATTTCGGGAGTGCGCTCTTCGTAGAACACCGCGTCTTCCAGGGGGCGGTTGCTATACAGTCGCTGGTACACGTAGGGTAAGCGGTCGACCGCCACTTCGGTGTCGTTCAGGAAATCCGACACTTCGGTGGTCACTGTGGTGGCGGCCGGTGCCAGGCCAAAGCGTTGCCGGTAGGTTCCGGCGGTTTCGGACAGGGTCGTATACTGCCGCTGCACGTAACGCGCCGCGTGGGGAATGCCGTGCCGAAGATAGTCCAGCGACTGCTGCTTGAGGGCCTGCGTACGCTCTACCGCCTTGGCCTTGGCAATGCGCAACTTAATCTCTAGGGCGTAGTCGTTGCTTTTAAGGGCTACCAAGTTGTTGTTAAACTGCTTGATTGCTTGCCACACCGCCGTATCCACCTCCTCACCCACGGTCCGCAGTTGCTCTTGCGCACTTTCGGCACTCTTGATCGCCCGCTGCAGGCCTTCTTCGGCAATAGATTTGGCCTTGGTCGCGTCTTCTTCCTCATTTTCGTAGAGCGATAGCGCCGAATCCAGGTTGAAATACGATACCTGGCCGATTTCGGTGATCATCTTCTGGATTTGCAGCACCCGCTGCCCGGTAGTTTCCTTTGTTTCTTCAATGGCCGTGCGCAGCTTCGGTAACGACTCGAAGCTCACAATTTGGCGGGGGGATACGTAGTTAAGCTCCGTTACCCGTAGCGGGTGATCATACGTGTTGGTACCGACCAAAGCCCGCCGGTCGGCTACGTCATCCACGGCTTCCTGAATCCGCTTAAACACCTCAGTCACGGCCGCGGGCAGCGACTGTCGGTAGAGCACCGCCACGGTAGAGGGGATAATCGACCGAATAAGCTGAAGGTCGACCGTCTCCTGCTGCTGCTGTAGCGTTTTCTGAAGGTTTCCGTCGGATTGCTGGTGGATGGCTTGTTCCACTTCCCGAATGTACGCTACCATACGTTCTACCTGGGGCACCGTGGCTCCCTCGATTTTTTCGTACAGGCTGGCCTTCAGGCGCGTGTGCTCATTGAACAGGGTGGTGCACAACAAGTTGATTCCCTGATCAATGCGCCAGTCTTCGTAGAGCGCGTACAGCGTGTTACGCCACCCCTGGGTGCTCCCCTGAAACTTGCGCTCACTTTGACTCTTCCGACGTCGTAAGATTCGCGGACCATACCGACGCGCCGACAGTTCGGCGGTGCCCACGCGCTCGTAGGCGTAGCTAAACTGCTCGTGGGTATCCGCCAATCGGGTTTCCACTTCGGCGATCACCATTTGCTCCAGTTCGTCGAGGTCCCGAAGTAATTCGGCCACGGTAGCCTCATAGTCGTCCTGCGGAAGCTCTGGCAGTTGGGTGAGCCAGTCGTCATGTTCGGCGTAATTATCCATCAGGTGGGTGTACCAACGGGTATACACCTGATCTTCGAAGTGCCACAGGCGCTGGGTATTGGCGGCCGTTCGCTGATAAATAGTTTCTACCACCGGTAGCAGTTGGGTGATCCAGGCTTCGCGGTACCAGTACTGCGTAAGGTGCCGCAGGGGAACGCGGTAGGTGCGCACCGGCGCCGGGCGGAGCTCTTTACGAAGCTGTTTGCGAAGCAAATTTTTCGCCCACCACGGTCCCCGGGTAAGGGTGCGGTGATAGCGCTTCGCCCGTTTCAACGTGCGCAGGGCTGCTTTTTCACCGGGTAGCGCCACGAAGCGCGCTTCGGGCTGCGCGGCCACGTGCACCAGGGGCAGTTGCTGAATAAACCGATGAGCCTCCGTGGCGTAGTCGGCAAACACCTCATCGAACGAGCGGCCGTTGTTGTTTTCGTAGCGGTGCTCAATGAGGGCGTACACGGCCTGGTTGTACTCGGTATACGCTCTAAAAAAAGTAGCCTGATCCTCCGCCCGTCGGGCCTCGTCCAGCGGTTGGTATTTTTCCTTGACCAGTTCGTCCACCGCCCGCACCAGGGCTCGTTGTTCTTCAATGGCTTCGCGCAGCACCGACAACACGTGGGTGTGCACCAGTTGCTCAAAATTGTGAGGCACGTAATGCAAAGGCGAACTGGGAGAGGGAGCAACGGGCGCTTCTGCGTCAGCAGCGACTAGTTCAGAAGATAGAACGGTCAAGGGCAGGCAAGTTTGGTAGAAGACATTCCGGAAAGCGAACTACTTAAAGTGGTATGACGCCTTTTTGATGGCTTCACTCAGCGCCGAAGAGGCCTGTTCTACGCCCTGCCGGATATCGTGGAAGGCGGCGGAGCTGGAATTTTTCACATCTTCGAAGGTGCCGTAGGCTTTGGTATTCTTGTCTTTCAGGTCGCCCACCTGCTCCGCTAGCTTGCGATCGAGCTCGGCGCGCAGTTGCTTGGCCTTGTCTTCAATCTCTTTTACCTTACCGTACAGATCGCCAAAAGCTTCTTTGGCCCGGGATTCGAACGTGGTTTCTTTCATGGTGATAAGTTTTAGTCGTGACTAAAAGTAGTAAAAACTCACGATATCTGGCAACCCCACCCGCGCAAAGTTACCAAAGAAACCCATCCGTCGCGGCGTGGCCCTATTCAACTTCGGCTAGATCATTCTTCAGCGCCTCTATTTCAGCGAGTAGCTCGGCTTCCCGCTGAGCGCTTTGTTCCTGCAGCTCCGCATGTTGCCGAACCATCTCTTCTTGGGTAGACTGCAGTTCTTCCTGGTTCTGTCGCATCTCTTCTTCAGCGGCCCGAAGTTCTTCCGATTGCTCCTGCGACTGCTTGAGTAGATACTGCGTGTGCGAAACGATTCGCTCTTTGGCAGAATAACCTCCTATTTCCTGAGCCGCTTTTTCAGCTAGCTCAACGTAATGGTTTTCCCAAGTTTTAAAGGAGGCAATTTCGAGCAGTCCTTCAACCTCTTCGTTGACGATCATCGGAACGATGAGCAAGTTCCGGGGAGAAGCCTGCCCCAGCCCGGAAGTGATCTGCACGTAATCAGCAGGCATTTCCGTAAGGCGCATGGTGGTTTGTTCCAAGAAGGTTTGCCCCAGTAAACCTTCTCCCGGAGCTACGTTTTTTTTAAGAAATTTCTTGCGCTCGTAGGCGTAGCAAGACTTAAGGTTGATGGTGATCTGTTCTTCCTGCCGTTCCACAATGAACAAACCCGCCTGGTTGGCGTCCAGATACTTTACTATCCCGGAAAGCGCCTTGTCATACGCCTCGCTCATATTGCTAGCCTGGCGCAGTATCTCGATCATCTGCGTCACTCCGCTGTTGATCCACCGCCGCTTTTCTTCTTCTTCACGCGCTTGCTCTAGCTCCCGGGTTTTTTCTTCGTTCTCTCGCTGCTGCGCAATTAGTTTTTCGTTTTCTTGCTCGGCTACCTCGCGTAGCTGATCGCTTTGCTTCATCATATTCTTGCCTATAAATGATAAACCAAACATGCAGCCCATCGTCATTATCGTGCCCAAACTAATGGTTAGGTGACTCAACCACCCGTTCCGGAGGATATCCGAATTCACGGCTACGGTAGCCCAGTGTCGAGTGATTGGAAATCCTATCAAAATCAAAAAACTGTATACGGAACAGAATAGCAAAAGGGGCCACTCGCGAATATCGAGGGTAACGAAGGGGATTAGAGAAAACCCCAGGGTGATGAGATACACGCTGGGGATTGGATCATCCAGCGGTCCACAAAGCAGCATATTATAAAAAAACCCCGTGGTGACCGGAACCAAGGAGAGAGAAACGCGCGAGTAGCGGATATACCCTAATTTGTTGAACAAGATTACTCCCACACACGTCAGCGTACCTGTTAGTGGAATAATTGTTAATGAATAAGAAAAGTAAATAGGTGTTATGAAGGTAAATGGTATTCCTATGAAAAAAATGACGAGAAGCGCCACTAGATTGGTGGGTATTACCCGATTTTTGATGTAGTCTGGAAGCTGTTCATGATAACCAGATTGAAGTATAGACATGCGCTTTTTTTCCGGCAATATAGCCGAGCCCCTCTTGCTTTTCTTTTCTATACGGTCAACAAAGTTAGGTACGTACCATTTTCTTTCTAACTGTCAACATATGCGCACTTCGTTGTGGACCAAACAGATTCACCCCAATAAACAACCTATTTTTAACTCAAAACTGCACCAATGGCTTCTCAGCGAAACGGTAATTGGGGGTAACAAACGAATAGAAAGCGAAATACCTTACCAAGGTAAGTTAGGCCATTTAATTTAAAAACCGAGCGAACAACCGGATGGTTGCCGCCCGGCTCGGTGCTACTGGGCCACCGGCACTGAAGCAACAATTGCTTGCAACCGCTGAGCAACTCTTTCGCGATTTCGACTTAGGAACCAGTGGTCTCCCGACACCACTTCCAGGGTGAACGTGCCCCCGGTTTGCTCCTGCCAGGCTTTCACTTCTTCCACCAACACCACCTCATCTTCTTCGGCGGCGAAGGCGGCAATAGAGGCGGCCAAACGTGCCCGTTGCCGATAATGATAACTCATGATCAGCGGCATATCCTTCCGCATCACCGGAAGAATGCGCTTGAGAAAGTCTACATCATCAATGTAAGTGAGCAACGAGAGTAGCTTCTCTTCCGAATACGACAACTCGGCGGTTCTACTGATCGAGTCCCGCTGCCGCCACACCTTGGTAAGTTGGGGAGCAATGGTACCCGTGATAATCAGGTGCTCAGTCTCAATATCGAAGTGTTCCTTCAGATAGTGAATCAGTTCAAAAGCAACGATTCCCCCGAAACTGTGGCCCATGAGATAGAACGGCTGGTCTAACCACGGACGGATCATCTCGGCCAGATCCGAAACCAGCTGGTCCATGTCCTGGTAAGGCGCTTCGTCGATTCGGTTCTCGCGCCCCGGCAGTTGCACGGCCAGCACGTCGGTTCCGGCGGGCGGATTGTACAGGAAGTGACTGAACATAGAAGCTCCCGCTCCCACCGGGTGGAAGCAAAACACCCGCTGCTGCACCGCTTCCTCATTGCCGCGGTGACGCACCAGCCACTTGTCGGCCAGCACCTCAATGTCGGCCTGGTCAGCGATTCCGGAGGTGTCGTGCGCACTTCCCGCTACGTTGGACAGGGCACCAGCGTCCGTGCCGTTCTCCGCTGCGGCTGGTCCGGTTGACGGAGACGGCGTTTCCGTTGCTGCCTTCACTTCTTCCTGAAGCTGAGTGGCCAACTGGGTAGCCAGTTCCGTCACGGAAGGCCCCTTGGCAATGCGCATCAGCGGGAAGTTGATCTCCAGCTTTTGCTGAATCCAGTTGCGTAGTTGGTTGAGCATCAACGAATCCAATCCCATACCGGTAATAGAGATATCGGTGTCAATCTGGTCGGTGGCAGACCCTACGATCTTGGCAATAGACTCCGACAGTAATTTTTCCAAGGTCGACACCTGCTCCGTTTCCGGAGCGCTTCGTAACTGATCAGCGATGCTTTGTCCGGTTCGCTGGCTGGCCGCCGCATCGTCTTGCAAGAAGTGCGCAAACCGAAGGTCTTGTTGCAAGTGCGAGAAGAAGCTACGGAACCGCGTCCAGTCCAGGTTGGCGACCATGCGCCCGGCGGGCTGTTGCAGCAGTACGGCCTCAATCTTGTCGGTGACCTGCTTGAGCGACAACGGCAACCACCCTTGGTTGGCCAACACCCGCAACACGTTGCCTCCTTCTTGCGACATACCAGCGTACATGCCCAACACCCCTAAGTTGACGGACGAGCCCGCGAGTCCTTGCGACTGCCGGTGCTGCGCCAGTCGGTCCAGGAAGTTATTGGCGGCGGAGTAGTTAGACTGGCCCGGCAAGCCGAAGAGGGCGGAAATAGACGAAAGCATGAGGAAGAAGTCCAGAGAATTCTCCTGAGTAGCCTGGTGCAGATTCCAGGCCCCCAGCGCTTTGGGTCGAAATACCCGCAGATAACGATCGGTGTCGGTATTGTCCAGTGTGGCGTCGCTCAGCACCGCCGCGCTGTGAATCACTCCGCGCAGCGGGGGCATGTGTTCGCTGATATAATTTACCACCCCTTGCACGGCCTTGGCATCGGTGATGTCAGCCTTAAAGGAATACACCTCCGCGCCCTGCGCTTCCATCTGTTCCACCAGTTGGTAGTCAGCCTGATGCTTGTGCCCACTGCGACTCAGCAGCACCAGGTGACGCGCCCCCCGAGCGACGAGCCACTCGGCCAGCATCAGCCCGAAGCCACTGGCTCCGCCGGTGATCAGATACGTACTTTGCGCATCCAGGACCAACCGTTGCGCCGGAAGAACGCGTACCGTATCCTCCGGCCGCATACTGACCACGAGCTTTCCGATGTGCCCGCCTTTGCTCAAGACCCGAAGGGCGTCGGGTAGCTGATTCACCGGGTACACGCGGTAGGGATGCACTGCCAACTGCTCATCGGTAAACATATCGGCTACCTGCTGATACAACCGCTGGCTGAGAACAGGGCGCTGTCGCATCAGTCGATCCACGTCGACGGCGTAGAAAGATAGGTTCTCTCCGAAGCGCTTCAGGGCCAGTTTAGCATCCTGGTAGATGTCGGCTTTGCCAATCTCAACAAACCGGCCGAACGGGGCCAGACACTTGATGCTTTGGGTAAGCCCTTTGCCGGATAAAGAATTGAGCACTACGTCTACTCCCCGTCCCTGCGTCACCGTTCTCACCTGGTCGGCGAAGGCCAGGCTGCGGGAGTCGAACACGTGGCTAACGCCCAACGAGCGGACGAAGGCGCGCTTCTCTTCGGTACCGGCCGTGGCGACGACGGTCGCTCCCACGCGTTGGGCCATTCGGATCGCCGCAATACCCACTCCACCCGACGCCGCGTGAATCAGCACCGTGTCTTCGGCACTTAAGCGGGCCAGGTAGTTGAGCGAGTAGTGTGCCGTGAGGTACACCACCGTGGCGGTAGCGGCTTCTTCAAAGCTGAGGCGCGTTGGTTTCCGGACGACGCAAGAAGCCGGGGTAACGGTGTAGCCCGCGTAGGAATTAGCCGACCAGGCCATCACCTCGTCACCGACCCGCAGGTCGTTCACCTTGTCTCCTACCCTACTGATCACGCCCGCACACTCTAGCCCCAGGTTTTTGCCAGCGATTCCTCCTGCCACTGCCTCGTCGGAGAGCAGCCCCATCACGTTCATCACGTCCTTGAAGTTGAGTCCGGCCGCGCGAACTTCGATTTCCACGTCGTCTTCGCCCAGCACCGCCGGGGGCATCTGCCGAAACTGTATACCGTCCAGGGTGCCGTAATCCTGCACGCTGGCCTGATAGCGGGTGCCGCAGGCCGACTGCTCCTGCTGAGCTTCCTCCGCCGCCGATAGCGCGGTGACGGTCCGCAGCTTCCGCACGTAGGTACCCTGCTCGCGTAACGCCAGTTCAGGATAGTGCGCCTGCTCCACCAGCGTGAAACGCTCGTAGAGCGCCGTCAGTACCGTATCGCTCAGCGAAACGGGCAGATCGATCAGGCAGGTGCGCAAAAAGGGAAACTCGTTCATCATCACGCGGCCCATGCCGTAGAGCGCTGCCTGGTTAACGGAAATTGGGTCATCTTCGTGGACGCGGTCCGCGCCCTGCGAGGCGATATACAGGGCGGGTTCGGTGCCGTGGGCCACGGTGGCGCGCAAAGTGTTGAGCGTGTGTTGCGCCAACGCGCGTTGCTGAAGGTCTAGCGTCTCGGTCGACTGGGCAGCATCCGGGGCGCTGTCTAAACCCCACAGGTACAGGATGCGCCGCACCCGGAAACCCCGGGCCGTTATCTCGGCTAGCGCTCGCTCAATATCAGCCTGTTGATTGGGGTCGACCCGGTAGCGATGGTTGGGGCAAGCCTGAAATCTATCGGCTTTTTCCAGTACAATCGGTTCCAGGTTGTCCTGCCGAAATTTGGCTAATAGTTGATCACTCACTCCCTGCCGGTCGGCGAAGATAACGCAGCCCCCCGTGGCGTCGCCGTTGACGCGGGTCATCTGGGAAATATCCGCCGTCTCGGCCGGTTCCCAATCGTATCGATAGCTGCCCTGGTAGGTCTCATCAGCAGCCTCGCCCCGCGAACCGGCAATGTACTTGCAGGTGAGTCCCTGAATCTCAGCAACCACTTCTCCGTCGTCGTTAAAGATCACGTAGTTGCCCCGCATCGATTCAGGCGTGACCGATAACAGCTGCGTGTGGCACCAAACGTGCGGGCCGGGCTGCTGATAGAGTTTGAACCGTTCAATCGCCACGGGAAGGTAAATGCCCATCTTCTGCTCCTCGTTGCTCCACTTGCCCGCGTAAAGAATGGTATGAAGGCAAGCGTCCAGCAGGGCGGGATGAACCCCAAACCGATCCAGGCCGTGGTGCTGGCTCTTGTGAAGCTTGAGTTCGCTGAGCAACTCATCCCCCTGGTGCCACAGGCGGATGATGTTCCTGAACGCCTCGCCGTACTGCAATCCGTGCTGCTTAAGCTCCAGATAGAAATCGGAGACCGACAGCAACTCAGTTACGCGCTCCTTAACATCTTCCAGCTTGAGGGAAGACGGCTCAAAACGGTCGCCCAGGTGGTTGATCACTCCCCGTGAGTGCATCGTCCAGGCCATGTCTTCATCCTTTCCCGTTGGTCGGCTGTAGATGCGGTAGCTCCCTTCGGCCGAGGTCACTTCCAAGCGGATATCCATCGGCTTGTCTTCTTCAGGAAGAAACAACGCCGACTCAAAGTGAACGTCTTCCAGAAACCCAAAGCTGTCTCCGAACGAGTGCTGCGCAGCTGCGCGGGCAACTTCCAGATGACCGGTGCCTGGGAAGATCACCGTCCCCTCTACCTTGTGGTCTTCCACGTAGGGGTGAACCTGAGGGTCAAGCTGCAAGTCCCAGGTGAACTCTTCGGGATGGGCCGCCATTGACGCACTGCGGGTCAGGTGCGGGTGCGGATTTCCTTTCAGGCGATCCTGCGCGCTCTCGGGGGTTTCGAACCAGTAGCGTTCGTGCTGCCATACGTAGGTGGGTAGCTCAACCCACGCGCTGCGCGGCTCCATCAGCTGCGTCCAATTCACGGCGTAGCCGTGCGCATACAGTTCGCCCAACGAACCCATCATCGTCAGCGCTTCGTCTTCCTTGCGCCGCAAAGACGGCACAACAAGGGCATTCTTCACGGATCGGTCCTTCAGCAGCGCCAGCGCCCCGGTGGTCAGCACCGGATGAGGCGCAATCTCGATGAACGTATCGATGCCGTCTTCGGCCATCTGGCGCAGGGCATCGGTGAAGTATACCGGTTCGCGCACGTTGCGGTACCAATACGCGCTGCACAGGTGATAACCGTCTTCCCGCTGGCCGGTCACGGTAGAGTAAAGCGGCAGCTCGGCTGCGGAGGGCAGCAGATGATCCAGCGAGCTGATGAGCTCTTCCTTGAGCGGGTCCATGTGGTGGCTGTGAAAGGGCACGTTCACCCGCAAGAAACGCGTGAACACCTCACGTCCCTCCAGTTGCTGCGCAATGCGTTCCAGGGGCGCAGCATCGCCCGACAGGGTGAGCATCCTCGGGCCGTTGATTGCTGCGATGGAGACCACGTCTTCCACCCCGGCAATTGCCTGCCGCGCTTCCTCCACGGTGAGGGCGGCGGCCAGCATCCTCCCTTTGTCGGTTGCCCGGTGTTGTCCCCGGCTGCGGTGGTAGATCACTTCTACCGCTTGCTCCAGCGTGAGGGCTCCGGCGGTGTAGGCCGCCGCCACCTCGCCAATAGAATGCCCGACACAACCGGCGGGGCTGACTCCCCACGATTTCCAGAGTTCGGCCAGGCCAATCTGAATGGCCATGATCGCCGGTTGGGCGATACGGGTTTCGCTCACCCGGGAGCTGTTCTCGTCGCGCTGCATCTCTTCCCGCAGCGACCAGTCGGCCACTCGCTGAAACTGGGCGTCGATGCGCTCAACTACTTCGCGAAATACCACTGAGGTTTGGATGAGCTGCTGTCCCATCGCATACCACTGCGGACCTTGACCGGAGAAGATGAAGCCAATTTTGGGGGTGTGCCCCTTCTTGACCCGCGCGGAGCGCAGGCCCGGTCGGCTTTCTTCGATTAGAAAGGCCCGGAGTTTCTCCTGTAGTTCTTCCTTGCTGCGCGCGGCAATTGACAGTCGGCGGTCGAGGTGCGAACGGCGGGTGGTCGCACTGTGGCAAATATCAGCCAGGCTCGCCGGGGTCGCTGACAAGAAACCTACGTATCGTTCGGCATTGGCCCGCAGGGCTTCATCGCTTTGGGCCGA
Source organism: Cyclobacteriaceae bacterium (assembly GCA_965217275.1). Taxonomy (GTDB): domain Bacteria; phylum Bacteroidota; class Bacteroidia; order Cytophagales; family Cyclobacteriaceae; genus Tunicatimonas. The sequence goes on from OZ244400.1 coordinate 652,857, forward strand.
CAGGGTGAACAGCGAAACTGCCTGATCGGCCACCGGCTCGGGTTGAACGGGCGCGGCCTCGGGTTGGTACGCCTGCAGCACGAGGTGGGCGTTGGTGCCGCCCGCTCCGAAAGAATTAACTCCCCCGATGGCCGGGTTGTCGTCCGTGGGCAAGTCGGTCAACCGCGTGGGCACCCGCAACCGATAATCATCAAAAGGAATTTTCGGGTTAGGAGTCTCGAAGTGCAGGTTTTCGGGAATTTGGCCGTGCTTAAGCACCAGGGCCAGTTTGATCAGTCCGGCTACGCCCGCCGCCGACTCCAGGTGGCCGATGTTGGTCTTGACCGAGCCTACCCAGCACTTGTTGTCTTCACTGCGGCCCTGCCCGATCACCGCGCCGAAGGCGTTGGTTTCAATAGGATCACCCACCGGGGTGCCGGTGCCGTGGGCTTCCACGTAGGCCACCCGGTCGGGAGCCACTCCGGCGTTCTGATAAGCGGTGCGGAGCATGTCGATCTGAGAAGAAAGGCTCGGCACGGTGAAGCCCTCTTCGGTGTAACCGTCCTGATTCACGGCCGATCCCAGAATCGTGGCGTAGATCGGGTCGCCGTCGGCCTGGGCTTGCGCCAGTGGTTTCAGAATAACCACGCCGCACCCTTCGCTGCGCACGTAGCCGTTGGCCCGGCTGTCGAAGGTTTTGCAGTGCCCGTCGGGCGAAAGGAAGTTGCCCTTCGACATCATCACCGAAGACTCCGGACGCAGGATGGCGTTCACCCCGCCCGCAATTGCTTGCGTGCTTTCGCCGTTCCAGATGCTCTGGCAGGCCAGGTGCACTCCTACTAATGAAGAGGAGCAAGCCGTATCCAGGGTAACGCTGGGACCTTTCAGATTATAGACGTAGGAGAGTCGGTTGGCAATCGAAGTGAGCGAAGCGCCCATGGGTACGTGCGGACTGATGGCTTCCCGCTGCGTGCTGGAAGTTTGGATATCCCAGTAATCGTTCATAAACACCCCGGTGAACACGGCAGTGCGCGAGCCGGAAATGGCCTCCAGCGGTATGCCTGCGTTTTCCAGGGCCTGGTAGGTCACCTCCAGCAGCAGCCGCTGCTGCGGGTCCATCCGGTGGGCCTCGGCCGGAAATATACTGAAGAAGTTGGCATCAAAATGGTCTATGTTGTCGACAAAGCCGCCCTTGCGGTTTTTGATCTTACCCGCCTTGCGGGCATCCGGGTCGTAGAACTTTTCCAGCGACCAGCGCTCCGGCGGAACGTCGGTGATCGCATTGCGCCCCTGGGTAAGTAGTTTCCAGAAGTCGTCAGGATGATTCACTTGGCCGGGAAACCGGCAGCCGATGCCAACGATGGCAATGGGTTCGTGGGTGCGGACGGAGCTGTCCGCCGAGGGTTGCTTTTTCATATAGGTAGTATTTGGTGGTAACGATGTTGGATGATCGGTAAAACCGACCTATAGCATAGGGGTAGACCTATACCGATGTAAGCGGTGATTGGAAATTGGTGTTCGTAGCGGGATGATTTCGGGGGTCGCCTTGAATTTGGGTAGACGATACGGCAAAGCAGGGAGCTTTTCCATGAGGCATACGTTAGGTAGTGTGAAACAATGCGTGCTGGTTGGTAGCTCCAACTTGCGTTTTATATTGTTTATTCTGGTAGACCTCAATAAGCAGCTTTCTTAGAAAAAAGGCAAATTTTTTTGTGTAAACTTGCTAATTATTTAAGTGCAACGGTTCGGATTAGTGTCGACTCAGTGGTTCGTGTCGACACGAACCACTGAAACACGAACTATTGACGCATGAGCTTTGGGCGTATTCATCTGGTTAGGGAAACCACCACCCATGTGGCCGGCTTCGGCCTGGCTTGTCGGCCAGCCAGTGCCTCCCACAACAATAAGGAGTCATTTTGGGAGCTACTGCATCCGGAAGAAAGGCGTCGCTATCATCAGTTGAGATTCGACCGGCAGAAACAGGCGTATCTGCTGGGGCGGGTTGCCGCCAAGCGAGCCATCCGGGCGCTGGCCCCTCAGGTTGCTTCGCCCGATATCTTTATCGACGCGGGCGTCTTTGGTTTCCCGGTGGTGCGGAGCCGCTTCCTGGAAAATGTGCAGATAAGCATCTCGCATACCGATGAAATCGGGCTAGCCCTGGCTTATCCGGAAGCGCATCCCCTCGCAATAGATACGGAGCGCGTCGATGCCGAACGGATCACTTCCGTAGCCAGTGCGTTGGATGAGCAGGAGCACCGGTTGCTGCGGAGCCTGCCACTGCCCTACCCCGTAGGCCTGACGCTGTTCTGGACAGCCAAGGAGAGTTTAACCAAGGTGCTGCGCACGGGCCTCACCTTGGACCTGAAGCTGGCGGCGGTGGAGTCTCTGGTTAGGGAAGATAACGTTTGGGTGGGTCGCTTTGGCAACTTCGGGCAGTACAAATCGCTGAGCCTGATCGCCTCCGACCGGGTGTGCTCGGTGGTTCTCCCCGAAAAAACCAACGTTGACCTTGCTCCCCTGCTGGAAGTTTTGGAAACCCTTTGAATGCAATTATTCCCTCCCCGGTTCAGCATATCTACAATAGAAAAAAGTTTGCCAGTTCCCGTTTCAAGTGATTTGGGCTAGTTGCGTCAAAACATACGGGTGAGGTATCTTCTCCTGCTCCAAACGAAGGTTATTTTTCTGCAAATAATGAAAGAGCCTCTGCTCGTCCTCCCGAAGCCCGTCGGTGCGCACGTTGGCAGCGGGCGGGCTGTGGTCGCCCACGTAGAAAGCATCAAACGTAGCCCGGTCCATCATCAGGCTGTCTACGTGCCCGAATAGTTGTCGGAGCTGAGCCAGGATAACAAAGCCGTGCGCGTCGAGGTCACCCCAGTAGTAGAGGTGCTTGCGGTGCAACCATTCGGCGTGCCGGAGCAAGTGGATGTTGAAGCCGCCGCCGAAGAGCGCAAACGTGTCTGCTCGAGCGGGAAGCGTAAGGAAGTTCATCTTATTCTCCGTGATGATGCCCTGCGTTTCCGGTAGCGGCGTTTGCGCAAAGACCGAGTGCGGGACGGACAGGTCGTTCATGCCCGGCAAAAACTCCCGATCCAGCAAGCGAAAGCGAACCAGCGTTTCGTCGTACTTCAGGCCGAAGCGCTTCTCAAAGTTATGCTCCCGGTTTCCCACGAACGAACTTCTAACCTGATGGGGCGGCAACAAATGGGTGAGCAATTCACTGAGAATAGCCTTGTGCTGCTCCACAAATTTGGTATGCACCCGGATGGGCAGCTCCCGAATGAAGTAGCGGTCGGCTTCGTAGTGGTGCACAAACCAGTCGCACACCCGCAACAAGTCGGCCCATACCAGCCCGTAGTCGCCTAGTTTCTTCTCATTGCCCGGCATCCAACCTTCCAGCAACGGAAACGCTTCTCGGGTCAGCGCCACGGCCGCCTCAAACTGCTGAAAGTGGTTTCGGCGCTCGGCTGAGAGCAAACTGAGGTAATCCTGCTGATGAGCTACGAAGATGCGGACGGGAAACCGGTTGCGCCCGATGGTGCGGTTGTTCACTTCTTCCCACCCCACCGTATAGCCCTGGCCCACGGTTTCCTTGCTTTTGGCCCGCAGCTGCACCAGCGAGGCATGCACCTCCCCGAAGTGCTTCGCCAGGGCACTTGATTTCATCTTCGGAAACCGAATGTCCCGCGGAAAGAAATCTTCACCGCAGAGCGTAGCCGCCAAAAAATCCGGATACCACCGCCCCGCTTGCTTCTTAATTTCCGCTGGACTAATAAAGGCAGGCATAGAACAAGGTTACGCTATCATTTTGTCTACAACCACTGGCGCAGAACCTCCGGTTCTGTGGCTCATGTACTCGGGGGACTCCGTCCCCTCTCAAAGCGGTTGTTCTTTCGCTAACTCATTATTAACTGCCAGTGCCATCCCTCGTCATCGGATGGCTATCTGCGGCACGTAAGTGCCATCCGATGATGAGAGGTTAATCTTCCTGTAAGTAAGCCGTTTTTTTCTCCAAGTATTCTTTCTTGGTCAAATTCGTAATCTCGCTCTGGTTGCCCAGCGGGTTGCTGATAAAGTGCACAAAGTCGATGTAGTGCTCAATGATGTTGATCTTTTGCAGCGGGGTGACGATCAGCAGTTGCAGGTTCATCTTCTTGAAAAGCTCCAGCCCGAAGCGTGTGCTTTCGTCTGATCCCCGCCCGAAGGCCTCATCGATCACCACGAAGCGGAACGAGCGGCGGTTCTTTTGCTCGTCGTGGATGCCGTACTGGTAGGCCAGCGCGGAGGCGAGCACCGTGTAGGCCAGTTTTTCTTTCTGCCCGCCCGATTTTCCGCCGCTGTCGCTGTAGTAGTTGGTTTCTTCTTCGGTTTCGCGGTTTCTTTCGGAGGCCCCGAAAGAGTACCAGTTGCGCACGTCGGTCACTTTGTCTTTCCAGCGTTTCTCGGCGCTCTCTTCGCTGTTGAAGCGGTCCAGCAGCTTTTTCACCTGCAAGTACTTTTCTTCGTTGTAATAATCTTCCTGCCCCAGCGTGTCCTTCAGGCAGTTTTTTAGGTCGGTCTGGAAGTTGCGAATCTCGGCGTCGGTTTCCTGGTCGGGCACCAGGCGGATGTAGGTGCCCGGACTGTACTCAATCTCGCGCAGCGACTGGTTGATCAGGTCAATCTTGTCCACAATCTCGTTGCTGGCCGCTTCCAGCTTGTTTTTGAACAGCAACACGTCGTTGATCGTGCCTTTGCGCAGCAGGTCGCGGAAGCGCGTCTCGAACTTGGGCAGATCGTCTTTCACCAGCTTTTTGTGCAAATCCCGCAGGTCGGGCAGGTAATCGGGAGAAGCTCCCAGCTCCACCGACTCGGAAGGAAAGGCCCGGGTAAAGGCGCTGATCAGCCCCACGAGACGCTGCGAGGAGCCTCGCTTTTCGGAGTTCTTTTTCTCCAGCCGCCGGTTGATCTTATCGAGCACCTCCTGCCGGTAGCTTTCGGCACTTTCCAGTCGGAACGGGCGGGTACCGGCGAGTTTTTCCAGCGCCGGAAAGTGGGTACTCCGTTCTTCGGGAGTCACGAGTTCGCGCAAGCGGGCGGTTTGCTCCAGATCGGCGGCGTAGGCGTCGCGCTTGTTTTGCAACGCCCCCCGGCGGGCCAGGCTTTCTTCTTTCTGCTTCCGGCCCGCTCGGATCTCATCGGCCAGACGGTCCATTGTGTCTTTGAGCTGGCGCAAGGTGTCGGAGGCTTGCGCCAGGGTGGTCATTTCGGTTTGCAGGGCTTGGATGATCCGGGCGATTCCCTGCCAGTGGATTTCTTCAAACTGACGAAACTGCCCCAGGTCGCGCGCTCCGGCGGCCCGCTGGTCGACAGCCTCACGCTGCCGGTTGAGTTCGGCGACGGCTTGCTCTACGGTGCGAAGCTGACGGTCCAGTTGTTCAATTTCCTGCTGCACGGCGCGGAGCTTGGCGGTGTTAGACCAGCCCAGCACGTAGGAGCGGCGGTCGCTAAGAGCACGGCGGTCGTCTTTTTCGTGCCGCGCCCGTCCCTGCTTCACCAGCCCCTCGCGGGTGATGGCGTAGGAGAACGATTGAAATTCGCTCATGGTGTTGGCGCAGGCATAATCGAAGCGCTTCTCGAGTTCTCGCTCCAGCCAGTCTTCAAAGGGAGTGTCCGGTTTGATATCTATTTTGTGCAACAACGAATTGTCCGCAATTACGTCGGCCGAGGTATACGCCGATTCGGCGGTGGTTCGATAATAGACCAAGCGGCCGCGCAGGTTGGTCTGGTTTACGTAGCGATTTACGCGCGCGTAGAGTTCTTCGGGCACCAGCAGGCTGAGCGCAAAGCTGTGCAACAACCGCTCAATGACTCCTTCCCAATCACCTTCCTCGGGCCGCACCTGCAGCAGCTCACCGACGAAGGGCAACTGCTCAATGGGCACTGCCAGGTGCTGAGCTAACTGCTGCCGTAGCGCAATCTGCTGACGTGGAATCTGGTTTTGTCGCTCGCGCAGCGACTGTAGTTCTTGTTCTTCTTCCCGCTTTCGCTGAGTCAACTGCTCCCGTTGCACCACCTGATCGTCTCGCTCTTCCAACAGTCGCTGCTTCTCGGCCTGGGTGCCGCTCAGAATCTGCTCAGCCTCCTGCCGGTTGCGCTCGAAGACGGTGGCGGTGTCGGCGGCGGGAAAGTCGAACGTTTGGGCCAGTGCCTGATACTGCTCGGCCCGCTGAAACCGCCGCTCTTTTTCCCGTTCGTGCCCGGCAATTTTGTCCTCAATATCCTGCAAGCGGTTGCCGCCGCTCTGGTAATACGCTTTTTTCACGTCGTCGGCCTGCGCTTCGAGTTGCTCCAGTTCCCGCGCTCGCTCGATAATGGTGTTTTCTACGCTGGCCAGTTCGGTTTGCACGGCTTCCTGCGCCTGGAGCAGCAGGGCGTACTTTCGTTCGGCAACCCAGCTGGGCAGCGCCTGCCGCGCGCTTTCCAGTTGCTCAATAGACCGGGAGGCAGCATCGTATTTCTTGCCTTCTCCAACCACCGGCGCAAGCAACTCGGTCTGGCGGCGGGCCTTGAGCACCGTCTCGTGGGCCTGCTGGAGGTTCTCAAAGTTCTTTTGCAGGTCGGCCAGTTGGTGTTGGGCATCGGTCTGGTCCAGCATGTGTAGGCGCACAAAGGTGGTGAGGTTGTCTACCGACTTCATCGAAACGGTCTGGTAGAACAGCTGAAGCGTTTTTTCGCTGCTCATCCCAAAATACTGCCGAAACTGCCGACTGTAGTCTTTGAAGGCATTAGTGACCTCGGTATGGGGCAGTCGCCGCAGTTGGGTTCGCAGTTGGGCGATGTCGGCTCCGAAGTTGGTGAAGTGTTCTTGCACGGTGAGCAGGTCGCGCGAGACGACAAAGAACTTTTTCTCCTGCTGCTCTTCCAGCCAGAATACCTGCGCCAGCGTGACCCGTTCTTGCAGACTTTCGTTAAAAAACCGGGCCAGCAGCACCGAGTAGGTTTTCCGTTCGTCGCGCAGCGCCACGGCCGTGGCGTGGGTGCCCAGTTCGCGCACGCTTTTGTACTCGCCGCGGATATACGAGCGGATCGAGCGCTCCTTGCCCTGCGCTCCGGCGGCGGCGTTGTACACGATGCGGTGGTGGGGCACCAGCAGCGTGGTGAGCGCATCCACCAGGGTGCTTTTGCCCGACCCGATGTCGCCGGTGAGCAGCGCATTTTTGTGGGAAGGTTCGATCATCCAGATTTTCCGGTGGAAGGTGCCCCAGTTGTACACTTCCAGGGCTTCCAGTCGGTAGCCGCGGCGGGCTTCTTCCGATGAACCAAAATCAAGGTAGGAAGTATCGGCACTCATGCTTTGCCACTTTTATAAGTCCGCAATAAGGTAATCATCTCTTCCAATTCGGCGGGAGTGACCTTGGCTTTTAGAATACGGTTAACCTCCAGGTGTTCCGGGTCGTTGCGCAACGCGCGCAGGATGCCGATGTCCTGGAGTTTGTTGATGCCCGTATCGATGCTTTCGGTCAGGCGCGCCTGGTTGGTCTCGTCGGGCAGAAACACCTGCACCATCTCCTGAATCTCCTGGCGGGCGATGATCAGGCGGGTGTCGCCCCGCATGGCGTCGTGCTCGAGCAGGCGCTTGCGCAGCAGCACCAGGATGATCGTCTGCCCGTAGCTGAGCTTGCGCTGGCTGATGAGCCGGGGCGGTGCTTCGCCGAATTCTTCCTGCCAGGCTTCTTCCTCTTCGGGCAAAAGCGGTTTCAGGAAAGCGTAGCCTTCCACCTCGTCCAGGTGCAGTTTGAGGGGCATCTGGCCGAAGTATTTCTGTACCTCCCGCTGGTGTTGCACCAGCAAATCCCAGTGCCGCTGGTCGTGGGCGTAGAGCGGGCCTTTGAGCAGTTGCACCAGCACCGCGTGGTAGCGGGGAACGTTGTTGAGATCGAAATCAACCATGACGGGAAAAGATCAGTTGGGGCACTTCTACGTAAAACTTCTGCGACGAGTACTTGACGTCCGACACGGCGATGTTCTCAATAATTTCTTCGTTGCGCAGCGACGTGCGGTCTTTGGATGCGATGTCGAGATACACCAACACTTCCTTGAGTCCCTTTTCTACCGGGTAATGCTCCGTCACCTCGCGCAGCGTGACCTGCGCCTGGGAGCGCAACAGCTTCCGGATGCGCCGCTTGAGTTCCTGCGGATCGACGTACACCTGCTCAAACAACAGATTGGTGCGGTCGGCGTGCTGCTCGGTGCGGCCTTCTTCCACCGGCTCCGAAGAGATCACCGGGCGCGCGGGCGGGGTGAACAGAGGGCGGTTCAGGGTGAAGTTGAGCCGGGGCTTGCCATCGATGGAAAAGAAAGGCTTGCGCCAGGAGATATCGTTTTTGCCCTCCACGGCCAGTTCCTGTAGCTCGTGAATAGTTTCCATCATGCGCTTGTTTTCCATCAGCACCTGGGCATCCAGAAAGCGACGCAGCTGCCCCACCAGGCGGTGGTTCGAGCGATTTACCTGGTCGCCCGCCTCGATGAGGTTGATCTTCAGGCGGCTGATGATGCTGTTGTGGCTGGTGGGCGGCAGGTGGGGCAGGGATTTTACCTCACGCAGCATCTCGTCCAGCGACTCCTGCTGCTGGTTGTTCATCAGCAACTCCCAGAAAGCCGCGAAGCTTTTTCCCTGGTCGGAGGCCCACAGTTCGTCGTAGGCGTCGAGCACTTCGCCCACCACCTGGCCACGGGCGATCTCGCGGCGCAGCTGCTTTTCCCGCGCCCGCTGGTCCAGCCCGTGAAAGTTTTCTTCCACCTCCCGGAAATCAGCCAGCAGCTCCACGGCGGTGCGTTCCAGTTCGAAAAAGCGCTCCTTGATTTGCGTTTCATCGGCCACGATGGGGCCATCGGCACGGCTCAACTCGTCGATCTCCCGGTCCAGTGCCTCCTTTTGTTTTTCCAGCAGCCTGATCTTTTCGGCGGGGTCGGTCTGGGTTTTCTGCACCATATCTTCCAGCAGGCGGATGATGTGCAGCAGACGGCTTTCGGTGCCCACGAACGATTTCTTGTCCAACGAGGCCAGCCACTTCAGGGCTAGCTCGCAGCCCGAGGTGAGTTGGTAGACCGGAATATCGCTCTGCTTTTCGTATTCTTTGCGCAGGAAGCCGCCCTGGGTCCACTGGGTAAGGTAGTCTTTCGGACTCAAGGGATATATTTTTTCTTCCGAGCCATAGTGAAGGGCTCCCAGAAAATCCTGCAAGAGATCGGTCAGTTCAATCTCCGGCACTTTGGTGCGGTTCCCCGACTTGAACGACTCGTGCAGAAAAGCCCCCATCAGCGGGGCATGGTCTTTACGAATAAAGCGCAGGGCCACGTGGTGATGCACGTGGTACTGTATCTCGTCGTGGGTCATGACTAAATCGATGAGTAGCGAAGTTTACTGCGTCCAAAAATAAAAAGCACTCACAATTTCTCGTAAGTGCTTTTTTAGGAAGAGCCCCCGGTCGGATTCGAACCAACGGCCTGCTGATTACAAGTCAGCTGCTCTGGCCAACTGAGCTACGGAGGCGTAAAGGCCACAAAGATAGCAGAATACCCGAAATACGCCAAGCCTATTTTCGGCTATTTTAGGAACGATAAAAAAATAACTTGCCATTTTTGCCTGCCTCTTTTTTCACTAGCTTTCCTTAAAAAGCACTTGCCTAGCGCTGCTAGGCGCACCCTTTTTGCGTCAGCTAGCAAAAAAATAGTTTGGCAAAATCTAACACTTATTTCTTCATCGTTCCTTAACGAATATCTTGCAGTGCGCTGAGCTGCGACTTCAGTTCATCTACCTCCCGCTGGGCTTCCTCGATGCGCTTTTCAAAATCCGCTTTCAGCTTGTCGGCCCCCTTAGAAGCAGCGAAGAAGCTAATGTTATTACTCCACAGGGCGATGTCGTCTTCCATCTGGCTGATCTGGCGGCGCAACTGGTTCTCGCGCTTGTCAATTTTGCGATCGGCTCCCGGGCTGGACTTCAGGCTGCTGAGTTCTACCTCGGCCACCACCCGCTGCTTCTGCCGGTCGCTGAGCTTTAGGCGCTTCATCACCGTGCGCACGGCCTTATCAAACCTCTTCTGGAGGGGTTGCATCGCCTCGCGGGGCACAAAACCAATCGCCGCGTAACTATCGGTGAGCGCTAGCAAATCTTCCTGCTTGGCTTTGTCTGCTTGGGCCAGCTCCTCAATTTGCTGACAGATAGCCTCCTTCTGCTGCTGGTTGCGCACCTGCTCGGCTTGTTGCTCTTTGCTTTGTCCACGGCGACGGTTGAAGAAATGGTCGGCCGCGGCTTTGAAGCGTCGATACACGTCCTCGCGTTTTTTCTCGGGCACCGGGCCAATCGCCCGCCACTGCTGCTGCAACTCTTTGAATTCTTGCGAGGTGGTTTTCCAGTCGCCGCTTTCTTTCAAGCTCTCGGCCCGGGCCACCAGCGCTTTCTTTTGAGCCAGATTTTCGCCACGCTCAGCATCCAACTGCTTAAAGAACTCGCCCTTGTGGGCGAAGAACTGCTTGAAGTGGGACCAAAAATCTCGGTTCACCGACTTGGCTTGCTTGCGCGGCATACTGCCGATGGCTTCCCAGCGCTGCTTGAGCTCCTGCACCAGCTTGGTTTTCTGATTCCACTCCTTAATGCTGTCGCTGCTAAAGGTGCTGAGTTCCTGGGCCTCGGTCACCAACTGCTGCTTCTGGATGAGGTTTTCGTTGAGTTCGCCCTTAAACTTTTCTACCTCTTCCCGGCGACGGTCGTGCACCTTGTCTGAAGCCGCCTTGAACCGCTGCCACAGCGCCTCCTGCTCCTCCTTGGGCACCGGACCCAGGTGCTTATACTCTTCGTGCAGTTCGTCTAACTCAGACACTGCTTTGCGCAGGTCGGGTTCGGCCACCAGCGCTTCGGCCCGTTCGGCTACCGCCTGCTTGGCTTCCAGGTTTTTTCTTCGGTCTAGCTCCTTGAGCTCAAAGTAGATGCTGCGTTGGTCATAGAAGCGGTCGAGCAGCGCGTGGTAGTTGGCCCACAGGTTGCGGCTTCCGGCAGGAGGCACCGGGCCGGTTGACCGCCACTCTTGCTGCAAAGCCCGAAGTTGTTCCAGGCTGGCCTGCGTTTCTTCGCTGTCGACCAGGGCCCGCAAGCGGTCCAGAAGCTCTTGCTTCACTTGCAGGTTATTCTGCCGCTGCTTGCGCTGCTCCGTAGCCATCGCCTTTTTCTTGGACCGGATTTGACGGAAAGCGGTCAGGAAGCGTTCGTAGACGAAGTCGGGACGGAAGTCAAAGCCTTCTTCTTCACCGCCCTCGGCAATGTATTTTTGTCGAGCCACCTCGCGTTCGGTGTCCAGCAGCAGATCAAAGTGAGGACGCATCCGCTGGGCTTCGGCCTCAGCCCGGTGCACGTCGCCTTCTTTTACCAAGGCCTCCAGGGCAACCGCCAGTTCCTCTTTGGTGTAGGTTTGGTAGTCGGGAGCTGTGTCGGTTTTTTCGTCGGCCCCGTCGGCTGGTGCTTCAGATTTTTCCGAAGCATCAACGTCGGGAGGCGGCACGTCGGCGCTTTCCGTAGCACTAGTTGCCGCAGGGACGCCTCCTGTAGAGTCATTGGCGCTGAGAGCAGTTTCGGCAACGGGGACTTCTTCTGCCTCGACTACTTGCTTAACAGACGAAGTGCTTTCTGCTTTGACCTCACTCCCGGAAGAAACTTCTACCGGCGAAACGTCCGTTTGGGAAACATCCGTTGGGGAACTCTCGGCTTGTCCCTTAGTAGCGGACTCGGAATCCGACTCAGAAGTTGGAGTCGGAGAGGTTGCCTCAGACGGGGTATCAGGAGAAGGATCGCGCTCGCTAGTGGCTTCGTCCGCGGTGGCTTCTGATGATTCAGACGCGGGAATAGGCTTATTTTGGTCTTCTGACATGCGTTGTTCTGGTAGCGACCTTCCGCTTAGTTTAGGCGGGGGTCGGTCGGATAATTTGAAAACATTCGGTACTTTCCACCCATGGTGCGCAACACTTCGCGCCACAACTGCTCAGGCGGTACATCAAAAACCTGCTCGGTCGTTGCTTGTTTGTAAACAATCCAGGCGTCCTCGTCCAGTTCGGAGGATAGCTGCCCCGGGGCCCAGCCCGAGTACCCGGCAAAGAATCGTACGTCCTCCGCAGGTAGCTGTCGGGTGTTGATCAGGCTGAGAAGCCGCTCAAAATCTCCTCCCCAGTAGAGCGCTTTTCCCAAGTTGTCCGAACCCTGGCGCAGCGAAGCAGCGCGGTGCACAAAGTGCAGGGTATTCTGCTGCACGGGCCCCCCGGTATACACCAACTGCTCGAAGCCCGCCGCTTCTTCCACCACGTCGTCCAGCGTGAGCAGCGAAGGCTTGTTCAGCACAAAGCCCAGCGCCCCCTCGTCGGTGTGCTCGCAGATAAGCACCACCGACCGCTCAAAGTTGGTATCAGCCAGGAAGGGCTCCGACAGCAGGAGATCGCCCTTGGCCGGATGATATGCTTGATTTTTCATGACTCTTTTATCGATCGTCTAAAATTTAAAAATAAAACCGAGGGTGCCAAAAAAACCTAAAAAACCGATCTGCTTCGTCCTACTCCGCCGGAAAGGGAGCACCCTACTCTTAGTACGAAGCTTTCCCAAATTTTGATACCGAATAGCGCGCAACTTGCCATTTTCTTACGTTCTGCCGGGAAGTATATCCCCGTGCGTTTGGCAATTGTGCTCTATATTGAACCCACCGGGCTTGGTACCCCGCCGGGAGTTGGCTACGGTTGTTGTGATTGGCCTCGCGATCAACCACTTATCAGCCGAACGATTCCGTCGAAAGGAAAGAGAGCTAAGCGTGAGTTTCGGTCGGTTTCTTGATTTAAGGGGTGCGCAAATATCAAACGGAGTGCGTATTATTACGCTTTATTACATTTATTGGACTGATCGGGTTTTAAACGACGGCCCGGCAAAAAAGGAGCAGACCATGAAAAATAAAACATTGGCAACCCTGCTGGCGGCGTTTCTGGGGGGGCTGGGCGTTCACCGATTTTACCTGGGGCAACGCCGCGCGTGGTGGTACCTTGGGTTATGCTGGACGCTGGTTCCGGTGGTGGTTGGCTGGATCGACGCCCTTTCGTTCTACTCCATGACCTACGCTACTTTTAATAGGCGGTATAGTCTGAGAAATGACTTTCAGAAGAAATTTCCGAACGAAGATGAGTTGTTCGCGGCCGTCACCGAAAGCCAGCGAGAAGAACAGCTGATTGCCGCCCTGGAGCAAATGACCAGCAAGGAGAAGATTGCTGAATTTCTGCAAAACGCCAAGCAGCAGGGTGATTACCTTCCGCGGGTGGTCTACCTTCGAGCCCACGAAATTCTAAGACAGGAGTAGCCACGCTTGACTTTTGCCTAAAAAATTTGTAAGAAGCAGGGGTAAGGAAGGTGGTTTAAAAAATGCCTTTGATTGGTAGCACACCTTACAATGTAGTGTCAACCCATTTTTTAGATTGCTATTGTTGCGGGCAAGCCCGTAGATTAGCGTCTCATCTTTGATTATTAACAGAAGTTCTATGCAAACGGTTAGCGTGACGATCGACAGATTTGTGGAAGAAAAGTTCGAGGATTTACTGAACGAGTACGGCTATGAATTCAGTAAGCAATACAACTATTTATCGGACGAAGGCAATGATTCGTTGGGAGTAGAAGAAGTTTCTTTCGTGCTTACCTCTAAAGACGAGTTTGATCTTATCGAGTTGGGCATGCTCAACGAGTGCGCCCGGCAGATTCAGCAGTTAGAAAAGTTGGACATGGAAAATTATCGAAACCTTTTTGAAGACGTCCAGATGCCCCGCATCCACGACGAGCGTCTGCTACAAACCAAAGATAAGTTTAGCAATTAGCGGCACCTCTCAGCCGTTAGTTCCCGATCATTTCTTTGTGCGTCGATAGATTAGGTAAACCGCAAAACCTAGCACCGTGGCGCCCGTTACCCACAGCATACTCTTCTCCAGTGTTTCAGTATCCTGCCCCACGTAGGCGATCACCGCAATGAGCGGAATAATTCCTGCGGCCGTGGCCAGAATAAACTTAGGGTAGCGCATCTCTCCGATTCCTGCCACGAAGCTGATCGCATCGTTCGATAAGAAAGGCGACACTCGAAACAGCACGATGGCCCAAACACCGTACTCCTGAATGTAGTGCTCCACCTTTTCTTCGGCTTTTTTGCCGATCAGCCGCGCAATTAGGGCATACCCAGCGTGCAGCCCGATGAAATAGGCCAGACTGGAGGCGATCAGCACGGCTAGACACGAAAGCAGCGAACCCCACAGGGGGCCATAGGCCAGCGTTGAAACCACCATCAGCACCACCGAGGGGATAACAATCAGAAACATCTGGGCTATCATTGCGACCACGATAAACACCGGCCCCCACGCTCCGAAATCACTCACCCACTCCTTGATCCTCGCCTCATCGTCGCTGGTCAGTATCCGAAAAGCCTCATCAACAAACTGCCGGAAGTCATTCACCAGGAAGTAACAGAGCACTCCGCCCAGCAGCAAACCACCGCTCACCAGAAATACCGCCTGACTCTGCCCTTTTTTTTCCGGTTGATCTTGCTGAGGCACATCCGACATATCGAGACAATTATAAAACCGGCTATCGGCAGTCCGCCAACCACAAGCGCTATTCGCAAGCAAATATTAAACGAAGCCGACGAGGAAACAAATCGCGCTTCCACTTCCTCGAACAAAAGCCAACGAGCATTTTATTATGTGCAAGAATGTCAGTAATTTTGACCGGCAAATAACTTCTTTTATTTGCTATGACGAACCACGCCGACAAGTTCCTCTACGAAGCGCTCACCTACGATGACGTGCTTCTGGTGCCAAACTACTCCGAAATTCTTCCTCGCGACACCGACACCAGCACCACCCTCACCGCCCGCGTGCAGCTTAACATTCCCCTGGTTTCTGCCGCGATGGACACCGTCACCGAGTCCGGGCTCGCCATCGCGATGGCCCTGGCCGGGGGCATCGGCATCATTCACAAGAATATGTCGGCCGAAGCGCAGGCCTACCAGGTGCGCAAGGTAAAGCGCTCGCAGAGTGGCATGATCCTCGACCCAATCACCCTGGACGTGAACGCCACGGTGTCGGATGCCAAGGCCATCATGAAGGAGCACAAGATTGGAGGCATCCCGGTGGTGGATGCCGACCGCAAACTGCTGGGCATTGTCACCAACCGCGACCTTCGGTTTTTAAAGAGCAACAGCGTGCCGGTGCGCGAGGTGATGACGCACCACCCCCTGGTGACGGCCGAGGCGGGCATTGGACTGGAGGCCGCCGAAGAAATCTTACAACAGCATAAGATCGAAAAGCTTCCCATCATCGACCTCAGTGGCCGCCTCAGCGGATTGATCACCTACAAAGACATTTTGAAGAACAAAGACCGCCCCAATGCTTCTAAAGACGAATTCGGGCGGTTGCGGGTAGGCGCGGCGGTGGGTGTTACCCCCGATATGCTGGAGCGGGTGGGGCTGCTCAAGAACGCGGGCGTCGACGTGATCAGTATCGACACTGCCCACGGGCACTCGCGCGGCGTGATCGAGGCCTGCCAGCAGGTGAAACGGCAGTTTCCGGAGGTGGATACCATTGTGGGCAACATCGCCACGGCCGAGGCCGCCCGGGCGCTGGTAAAGGCGGGAGCCGACGCCATCAAGGTGGGCGTAGGGCCCGGCAGCATTTGCACCACCCGCATCATTGCCGGGGTGGGCGTACCCCAGCTGTCGGCGGTCTACGAAGCGGCCCGTGCCGTGCGCGAAGCGGGTATTCCCGTGATTGCCGACGGCGGCATCCGGTTTTCGGGCGACGTGGTGAAGGCCCTGGCTGCCGGAGCCCACACCGTGATGATCGGTTCCCTGTTGGCCGGGGCCGACGAAGCCCCCGGTGAGATGATCCTGTTCGAAGGGCGCAAGTTCAAATCGTACCGCGGCATGGGATCGGTGGAGGCTATGGAAGAGGGATCAAAAGACCGCTACTTTCAGGATGCCGAAGATGACATTAAGAAACTGGTTCCGGAAGGTATTGTGGGCCGGGTACCCTACAAGGGGCTGGTCGACGAGGTGCTCTACCAACTGGTGGGAGGCCTGCGGGCGGGCATGGGCTACTGCGGAGCCCGCACCATCAGCGAATTGCAGACCGCCCGCTTTGTGAAGATCACCGCTGCCGGAGTGCGCGAGAGCCACCCCCACGATATCAGCATCACCCGCGAAGCGCCTAACTATAGTCCGTGATTTTGTTAGCTTTGGGCGTAGCTTTCTTTGTTAAGCTTACCCCTTGCGCTAACCTACTTGCATGCGTTACCCCCAAAACGTTGTTCGCTTCGCGCTTGCCCTAGGCATTATCAGCTGGCTTTCGTTGTTAGCCAACGACTTGGTGCAGCTATTTGGCATTCGAAAGGGACTGCCCACGGGCGTTCCCGACCAGGTGCATACCCTGTTGCTCAGCCTATTTTTTGCGGCCATCTTTTTTTACTACCGAACCGTAACCGGGCGGGCCGAACGATTCAACTTTGTTGATCTGTTGTGGCGGGTGTTTGCCGTTGGCTTGCTGGTTACTATCGTATCGCTTTCTATTCGACTGTTTTATAATCTGGTGGAGGCCAACCGCTGGTCAGAAAACGTTTTTCTGCTTAGCTTCTTCTTTCACCTTCGGTTTGGCCTGTTTGTCATCTTTGTGCTTTCTACCCTGATGGTGTGGAAGCAGTTGGTGCTCTACCAACGCTCTACCCGTTTGGTTGCCCTATGGAATGTGTTTGAGGGGGCCCTGCTGGCGAGCATTCTAATTGAATTTCTGCCCATCACCCAGTTTGGGGGGCTTTACGCCGCAATCCTGGTCACCTTACTGTTGCTGGCGCTGGTGCTCTCGATCAATCTGAAGTGGGTGGCCTATCTTGACTTTAGACAAAAGTGGAAGAGCATCACTATCATGCTGGCCGTGGTGGTATTCCTGATGTATTATGCCCTGGAACTCTACGCGTCTTTGGACCAGGGGCTGCCCCGCAACACCACCTTTCTGATATTTAACCCCTTCTTGCTGGCGGCGCTGGGGTTCACGTTTATCTACAGCCTGTTCTCGCTGCTGGTGATCCTGTTCAACCTGCCCACCTCCTCGGTTTTTGAGCAGAAATTGGAAGAAGTCATCAACTTTCAGCGGCTCAGTCAGTCGAACCAAGCAGGATACAATGCGGAGCAGATCTACGAAATTTTGCTGGAGAGTGCCACCAAAGTGGTGTTGGCCGACGCCGGTTGGCTCGAAGCTACCCACCGGGAAGAACCGCTGCTGCTCACCAAAAATATTGACGTTGACAAGATAGCGCTGATGAAGGAGCAACTTCAGCGACGTAGCGAGCAGCCCGAGATCATTAACCCATTGCCCGCCCCCCCCCGCTTACTCCGTAAAAAAAGCTCCTCCCCTACCAATAAGAAAATGCGCGTGCTTCGGCTCACCGACTACCGCTCGGTGCTGTGGATTCCCCTGGTGGTTAAAAACGCCACCATCGGAACGCTAGTTGTACTAAAAGAGATTTCGGATGGGTTTGATAAGGAGACGGTAGGGATTGTGAGCACCTTCGCCAGCCAGGCCTGCATTTCGGTAGAAAATTTTCTGCTGCTGGGCGAAACCGTGATCAACGAGCGCTACCAGGAAGAACTGAACATCGCCAGCCGGGTGCAGCGCAGCCTGCTTCCTAAAAAACCGGTGTCTAACCGGTACTTCGACGTGGAAGCCTTTTCGGAAACGGCCGACCAAGTAGGCGGCGACTACTACGATCTTTACCAGATCAACGAGCATAAATACATCGTGATCATCGGCGACGTGTCGGGCAAGGGCACCTCGGCGGCCTTCAACATGTCGCAGATGAAGGGAGTGTTTCATAGTCTGGCCCAGCTCGACCTTTCACCGGACCAGTTCTTGGTATACGCCAACAACGCGCTAGGCCGATGCCTGGAGAAAACTTCGTTTATCACCGTTTCTTTCTTCGTGGTGGATACGCTACGGCGCGAAGTGGAGTTTGCCCGAGCGGGTCACACGCCCACGCTCTACTATCAGGCCGAGAAGCAACAGGCATCGTACTTCGAAATCCGGGGACTGGGACTGGGCATCATTCGCAACGAGAATTTCAACAAATACATTGAGGTAAACCGGGTGGTGTACGCCACCGGAGACGTAATCGTGCTCTACACCGACGGAATCACGGAGGCGGCCAATGCCGACAAAGAGGAGTTTGGCTTCGACCGCTTGAAACAAGTGGTGGAAGCGCACGCCCACGAAGCCCCAAATATGATTCAGAAAGCCCTTATCCAATCGCTCTACGACTTCTGCGACGGCACTCCGCTGGACGATGATTACACGGCCTTTATCATCAAGTTCCGGTAGACCGGCTCAACTTTTTGGATCAATCTAGCGTATACCCGAATATTATGGTCGACGTACAAGTCAATTTCGACGGAAATCAGTGCTTCATTCTTATTCAGGGTGAGGTAGACGCCAGTTCCTCTATTTATCTGGATGAAGCCCTTCAGCAGGCTTTTCGTTCGGATGCGGAGCGAATTCTGGTAGATTGCCGCGAGTTGCACTACATCTCCTCAGCAGGGCTGGGAGTGTTCATGTCGTACATTCAGGAGTTGGAAACGAGTAACAAACGGTTGGTCTTGTTCAACATGAGCGAGAAAGTGTACAAGGTGTTTGAAATTTTAGGATTGCACCAAGTGCTCACCATCGTGGGTTCTCAGGAAGAGGCTAAGTTAGTATCGAATGAACTATAATATACGGGTATCGTGCTGCACGGATGAGTTGCAAACCATTCGAGACTTTGTCTACGACAAGCTAAAGAAATACGCCCTGTCGGACGTGGTGCTCAACCAACTGATTTTAGCAGTGGACGAAATATGCGCGAATCTGATGATTCACTCCCACAATTGCAATCCCAAGCATACCATTGAGTTGGCGATTCTGGTGAAAGAATCCGGCGAGATCATCTTCGAGATTTATGATCAGGGCAAGGGCTTTGACTTTCCTGCTTATCGCGAGCCTTGCATTAAAGATATTATCAAAAAGCGAAAAAAAGGGGGGATAGGCTTGCTGTTGGTGAAGCGCATCATGGACCGTATTGAGTACGAATACAGCGACGAAACCCAGTGCAACGTTTACCGTCTGCAGAAATTTAGCGAGGTAAATTCTCCCGAGGCGCTTCCCAAGTAAGCTACACCAGCTTACATCCTTCTCCGCAAAGATCTTCGGGGTTCACCACCGCGGGCACCACCGCTAGTTCGGCGAGGGTCTTCATCACTTGATGCAGAACGGCTTTCTCCACGCGTCGGTTAGTAGCCCATTGCACCTGTTCCCACCACTGTTCGGGTTCGGCAATGGGTAAGGAGTACCGTTGCGCCACCTCAACGGCCGCATCGGGTTGAGCCTTTAGCTGGGTGGCTGATTGGTTCACCGTATCAAGCAGCTGCGATAGTCCCTCACCGGAGTGACCAGTTCGCACAGCCACCACGAAGCACGGCCAGGGCGTATCGATTACTCCCACCCGCCGAAACTCACCGGTATCAACCCACGGTTGGGTAGTGAATTGCTCCCACAAGAAACCGTCGGCAACTCCTCGGGCCAATGCCTGCCGCGCCCCGTTGAGGTTGTTCACAATCTCGAAGCGCAGGCGATCGGGCAACCAGCCGTGGTGCTGGGCCAGCACGTAGGCCATCAGGTGCGAGCCCGAGCCGAGCCGACTCACCGCAAACGTACGGTCTTGCAAGTCGGCAATTTGCTGATGGGGTGCCCGGACGGCCACGTGCACTCCCCACCGCAGCGGGCTGGTGACGAACCACTGCGCAATGCGGCACGACCGCCGGTTGATGATCTCGGCGACCACGCCCTCGGTGAGAGCCACCGCTACGTCGATTATTCCTTCGCGCAGGTCGTGCATCATGGCCCCGGTGCCGCCCGGGTAGTCTTTCCAGGTCACCTCCAGCCCCCGTTCAGCAAAAGAGCCCTCCTCAAGAGCCTGGTGCCAGGGCCGGTTAAAATATTCGGGAACTCCGCCTACGGTGAATGGAATCATGCGTCAGGGATTGAGTGAAACAATGGGATAGCCTACGACGCCGCGGCAATGGGCAACTCCACGGTGAAGGTGGTGCCCTCCCGCTCGTCAGTGGTGAAGCGCACGGAGCCTCCGTGTTGTTCGGCAACTAACTTGGCAATGTACGCTCCCAGTCCTCCGCCCCGGCTTGATTGATAAGAAGATAGCTTGTCAAATATTTTGTCGCGCAACGAGGCGGGAATCACTCCCTGGTTGTGGATAACCACCCGCAGCGGGCAATCGGGCTGAACGTCGATGCGCACCCGCCCCTGCGGGGGAGAAGCCTCCAGCGCGTTGGTGATCAAGTTGTGAAAGAGCTGCTCCAGAAAGAACTCATCTCCCGCTACCCAGCAGGTGTCTTCGGCGATCGGGCGACCGTTGAAGAGACACGCGATTGTTATCGACCGACTCTCTTTCAGTTGGCTTAATTTGTCCAATACAGCCGCCAGGCACGCCAGCAGATTGAAGCGACGCACCTCCGGTTCGTGCTCACCGCGCTCCATCCGGGCGTAGCCCGCCGTGGCTTTCAGAATGTCTAACGCACGATGCCCCAGGGCCAAAATCCGGGTTAACCACAGTTTATCGTCTTCGTTGGTGGCACGGTCGCTTAGCATATCCGTGATGCTGATGATCGACGAAAGGGGATTGCGCACGTCGTGGATCATCATGTCTTCGGCCAACACGCGAGCGGCTAGTTCTTCTTCTAGCGCAATCAACCGTTGTTCAACAGCTCTGGTGTCCGACTGATTGCTCATAAATGTAGGGGGTTGATCCTCATTGTCCAACAAATTGGGATTTAATGGTTACCTAGTTTCAAAGGACGAATATACTTAAAATAAATACACCAAGCCACCCAATGGAAGCAGTACTTCCAAATTGTAAAAAAACACTTCGGTCGTCAATCAGTTATATCCGGTGAGGTTTGGATCAGCCAATTTTTTAGTCTATGGACGATTGTATTCTTATTGTGGAGGATGATGCTATTGCGCAGCTCACCCTGGCTCGTTACCTCAAGGATCTGGGCTTTCCCCGTTCCCTGGCCGTAAATAACGGGCGCGAGGCCGTGGCGGTGGCCGATAAGCATTCGGTATCTCTTGCTTTCTTGGACATTCGGATCATGGGCGATTGGGACGGCATTGATACCGCGCAGCAGATGAAGCGAAACTGGCCGGACCTACCCCTGGTTTTCTTGACGGCCAACACCGACCGCAACACCCTGGAGCGGGCACGTAACGTACACCCGCACGCCATCATCCACAAACCCTACGACCGGCAGGTGCTGGTGAAGACCATCAGCGAAGCCCTTAACCGTCGATCCATCGCTCCTACGGTATCAGAAGCTACGGCTGCATCCTTACCTCCCGTTCGGACTCCCGAAGTTGGGATAAGCATCACCAACGAATTGGGTACGCTCGTATCGGTGAACCAGACGTTTTGCAGTCTGCATCAGTGCAGCCAGACGGAAGCATTGGGAAGGCCCTTCACTGATTTTTTCCCGAAAAATATCCGAGGGTTTGCGGCTAATCTGCACCAGGAATTTATGAACGGAAGTACCGACGAGGGTAGCGGCACCTG
The DNA here is from genome assembly GCA_965217275.1 of Cyclobacteriaceae bacterium. Classification (GTDB taxonomy): domain Bacteria; phylum Bacteroidota; class Bacteroidia; order Cytophagales; family Cyclobacteriaceae; genus Tunicatimonas. The sequence continues at coordinate 674,518 of OZ244400.1, forward strand.
GACGATTATGGATCAGCAGGGCGAACCCAAAGAAGTGAATATCAGCGTACAGCGAACGTTGCTGGGCAACGACGTTGCCTTTAAGGTGACCACCTTTGTTGACACCGCACCGCAGAAGAAAATGGCCGAACGTTTACAAAAAATTCTGGCTGAAAAAGATGCGTTTGCCCGAGAAATCCACCACCGGGTGAAAAACAACCTCAACGTGATTTCCGGGCTATTTTACCTGCAGTCCGAGAGTATCAAAGACCAACCTGATGTCTACCGCATCTTTCAGGAAAGCGTGAATCGTGTTAAAGCCATGGCTATTATTCACGAACAGCTCTACGACCACGAAGAGTACGCCACCATTGAACTGAGCCGCTACGTGCCCTTGCTAACGGCTACCATACGATCTGCGTATCAAGACAATGAAGACGTGACGCTCGCGGTAGATGTGGCTCCCATTCAATTGGACGTGGACCAGGCGGTGGCCTGTGGATTGATTATCAACGAGCTAATCACCAACTGCTTTAAGTACGCCTTCCGGCATCCGCCGACCCTTCCGGAGATAGCAATAAACGGTTCGGTAGCAGAAGATCGTGTCTCACTGGTGGTTCGAGACAATGGCGAGGGGCTTCCTCGCAACTTCAATCTGGAGCAAGCGAGCACGCTGGGAATGCAATTGGTGAGAACCCTAACGAAGCAACTAAATGGGCAAATAGAGGTACACAGCGAACCCCAGCAGGGTACCAGCGTCCGCTTAACCTTCGCGGCATAAAAAAACCTCGCTGGCAGTTGCGCAGCGAGGCTATTCTTTGAATGACGAAAAGAAACTACTACTTCGTCTCTTTCTTCGGCAACACGTTGGTGATAATCTTCACCCGCTCTTGCGCGTTCACAGCGTTAGAGACCACGGTGATCACCTTATTTTGCTTGCCCATCTTACCGGCACTGTTAAACGACACTTCAATCTTGCCGCCGTTTCCCGGAGTTACGGGGTCGCGGGGCCAGTCGGTGGCGGTGCACCCGCAGGTGGTGAGCACGTTTGAAAGAATCAAGGGCTGTGTGCCGGAGTTCTCGAAGGCGAACACGTGGCTCACCTTGGTGCCCTGCTCAATGTCACCGAAATCGTGGGTGTCTTCGGCAAAAACGATTTTTGGCCCGTCGGTCACTTCCACCTTAGGGTCTTCCTGGGCGTAAGCAGCGCTAATGAACAACAGAGAGAAGAAAAGAATGCTTAACTTTTTCATAAGTTTGTAGGTATAATTTAGAATAAGTTCTATTGGGCAGTTAACAAAAACTATTCCTTAAAAGATTTCATGACGCTTGGTTTTTTTTGGCAAGTGTAGCGTTTCGCCGGTTTTGCTACGTATTTTGCGCGTAATTAGCACCAATCAACCCCCACCCTACGCGAAGAAATCTTCCTTAAAGTTCATCAAGTACAGTTCCTTTTTCGCCCGGGTAATAGCCGTATAGAGCCACCGCAGGTACTCCTGATTTACCATCTCGTCAATGAGATAGCCCTGGCTCACGAACACGGCGTCCCACTGTCCGCCCTGCGCCTTGTGGCAGGTGAGCGCGTAGGCGAACTTCACCTGTAGGGCGTTGAGGTAAGCGTCTTTGCGAATGGCCTCGCGCTGTTCGGCGGCGGTGCCCTGCTCCTGGTAGTCAGCAAACACCTGGTCGTACAGCGCCTGGTACTTGTCTTCTTCCAGGGCAGCCGTGGCCGAGTGAAGCACGTCGAGAATCACCTTGGCCTCAAAGACCGGCTGGTCGGGATAATCCAGCAGGCGCAGCTCCAGGGTGGCGAACCGCAGCCCATAGAGTTCTTCAAACGTGACGATCTTCATCACCTCGGCGAAGTCGCCATTGGCAATGAAGTTCACCGGCGAGTCGTCGTCCAGCACGAAGTAGTTGTTCTTCACCACCATCAGGTAGTCGCCCGCGTTGATCTCGTCTTCGTAGAAGAAAATCTGCTGCCGGATGTAGCGGTTGTATTCTACCGCCTCGCGGTTCGAGCGGCACAGGATTGCGGTGTTGTCCTTGCCGAACTTCTGATACGCGTAGCGTAGTCCGTCTTCCAGGCGCTCGCCCGTCATCCGGTACACGTCGGCCAACCCCCGCGTGCGCAGTTTGATGCGCACCTCTTGGCCCAGTTGCTCGCGCAGCGCGGTGGCGTTAGACAGGATGCCCGAGTGCTGTTCCTGCCGCATCACTTCGGTCATTTCGGTTTCCAGAATATTGAGGTGCATCACGTTTTGCAGATAGTCGGCATCGAGTCCGCGGCTCAGTTCCTGCCCCACCGGCGGCAACTGGGCCACGTCGCCAATCAGCATCAGACGGTTGCTAGGTTGCTCAAACACGTAATCCAACAGATCGGTGAGCAGTCCGGACCGGCGCGCCGACGAGTCGTCGGCCAGCATGGAAGCCTCATCTACCACGAACAGCACGTTTTTCTGCGGGTTGCGCCGCCGCTTGAACTGGTACTTACCCGTGATGGGGTCGGCAGCGCGCTGGTAGATGATTTTATGAATGGTGTAGGCGTTGCGTTCGGCGTAGCCCGCCATCACCTTAGCCGCCCGTCCGGTAGGAGCCATCAAGAACAGCTTTACGCGGAAGGTGGGCAGCGCTTTCACCAGGGCGCTCACCACGGTGGTTTTGCCCGTCCCGGCGTAGCCCTTCAGTAACAGCACGTTGCGGCGGTCTTCTTTCTGTGCTAGAAAAATATCAAACAACAAGAACAAGCGTTCCTGTCCGGCCGTGGGCTGGTGCGGAAAGTGCGAAGCGATGACTTGCGAGGGCTTAGACAAAAGTGAAAATATGAAGGGTGAAATGCGAAATATGAAACAGAGCGCGGGTTGATAAAAGCGGTCAGAGCTTCAAATCAATCATCTACTTTATCCTGAATATCCTAATTTTGTCCCGCTCATCCTGATCAAAAGGCAACGTTCTGCGGAGTGCGCGGGAAGGGGATCACGTCGCGGATGTTGCCCATGCCGGTTACGAACAGCACCAGGCGCTCGAAACCGAGGCCGAAGCCGCTGTGCGGAGCGGTGCCGAAGCGCCGGGTATCCAAATACCACCACACGTCCTCTTCGGGAATGCCCATCGCCTGAATGCGTTCCTGAAGTTTGTTCAATCGTTCTTCGCGCTGCGAGCCGCCGATGATCTCACCGATGCCGGGAAACAGCACGTCCATGGCCGCTACCGTGGCGCGTCCTTCGGCGTCCGGATCGTTCTGCCGCATGTAAAAGGCTTTGATATCAGCGGGGTAGTTGTACAGAATGACGGGCTTTTGAAAGTGCTTCTCCACCAAGAACCGCTCGTGTTCCGACTGCAAATCAGCGCCCCAGGCATCAATCAGAAACTGAAACTTCTTTTTCTTGTTCGGCTTTGAGTTACGCAGGATTTGGATCGCCTCGGTGTAGGTAACGCGAGCGAAATCATCCTCCAGCACAAATTGTAGGCGCTCCAGCAGCGACATCGCGCTGCGCTCTTCCTGCTTTTTGTCCTTTTCTTCGTCCAGGGCGCGCTGGTTCAGAAACTCCAGGTCGTCGGCGCAGTGGTCTAGCGCGTAGCGCACCAGGTACTTGAGCATGTCTTCCGCCAGGTTCATATTGTCTTCCAGATCGTAGAAGGCCATCTCGGGTTCCACCATCCAGAACTCAGCCAGGTGGCGCGAGGTGTTGGAGTTCTCGGCCCGGAAGGTGGGTCCAAAGGTATAAATCTCCGATAGGGCCAACGCCGACAGTTCTCCTTCCAGTTGTCCGGAAACCGTTAGGTTGGTTTCTCGGCCGAAGAAATCCCGTTTGAAGTCTACTTGCCCCGCTTCGGTAAGCGGCGGGTTGGCGGGCGGCAGGGTGGTGACGCGAAACATCTCGCCCGCTCCTTCGGCGTCGGTGCCGGTGATGATGGGCGTGTGCACGTTGAGGAAACCCCGCTCGTGGAAGAATTGATGAATGGCGAAGCTCATGGCGTGGCGCAGCCGAAAGATCGCCCCAAAGGTAGTGGTGCGCGGACGTAGGTGGGCAATGTCGCGCAAAAACTCGAACGAATGCTTCTTGGGTTGCAACGGGTACGCCTCGGGGTCGGCCGCTCCCAGCACCTCGATGGTGGTGGCTTGCAACTCGACTGACTGCCCCTGCCCCTGCGAAGCCACGAGCTTTCCTGACACCGCCAGACAAGCACCGGTAGCAATCTGGCTCATCACGGTTTCGGGAATTTGCCGAAGGTCGGCTACTACCTGTAAATTCTTGATCGTGGAGCCGTCGTTGAGGGCGATAAAGGCCACGTTTTTGCTGCCCCGCCGGGTGCGCACCCAGCCTTTGGCGGTCACCTCCTGGTCGGTCGGCGGCTCCGACAACAACATTTTTATTTTCTTGCGCGTTGACTGCATACCTTACATCTGTACTTAAGACGGGGGTAAAGCAACGATAATTTGCCGTTTTTATCAAAGATTTGTGAGATTATGATACATTTGAAACACGTTGAAAACTAACAACGTAGCCTAATGCAAAAGCTAGGATTAAACCAATCGCTAGGTCAGAAGCTTTCTCCGCAGCAGATTCAGTTCATCAAGCTGCTACAAATTCCTACCGCGGAGTTAGATACCCGCATCGAGCAGGAGCTGGAAGTGAACCCGGCGCTCGAAGAAGGGCGCGACGAAGAAGAGGCTCCGGTTGCGTCCGACGATGATTTTGAAGACACCGACAACGAACCGGAAGACTACAGCGAAGAGATCAGCATTGAAGACTATATTGCCGAAGAAGAGTTCAACGGCTACAAGATGCACGGCGACGGCAACTACTCGGACGAAGAAGATAAGTCGATGCCCATGCCCACCACGGTGTCGATGACCGAGCAGTTGATTACCCAACTCAATTTTCTGGGGCTCGACGACCGGCGGCAACGCATCGGCCTGCAGTTGATTGGCAGCATCGAAAGCGACGGCTACATCCGCCGCGATCTGGAAGCCATTATCAATGACCTGGCCTTCTCGCAGAACATCGACACCGACCTGGAGGAAGTGGAGCAGATTCTGAGGTGGATTCAGAAGTTTGACCCGCCGGGCATTGCGGCCCGCGACCTGCAGGAGTGCCTGCTGCTGCAACTGGAGCGCCGCTCCGACCGCGATCGCTACACCTGCGCGGCCATTGAGATCATTGAAGAACACTTTAAGGAGTTCACCAAAAAGCACTACGACAAAATTTGCCGCAAGCTGGGGGTGGACGAAAACACGCTGAAGGAAGCCATCAGCATCATCACCCGGCTCAATCCCAAACCGGGCGGCAGCGGCCCTGACGTTCTGGCGCGCACGCAGTACATTATTCCCGACTTTATCCTGGAAAACGACGACGGCAAGTTGGAGTTGTCGCTCAATTCGCGCAACGCGCCCGAACTGAAGATCAGCCGCTCGTACTCCAACATGCTGCAGGCCTACGACAAGAGCAACAAGAAGGACAAGAAGTTGAAGGAGACCGTAACGTTCGTGAAGCAGAAGCTCGACTCGGCCAAGTGGTTTATCGACGCCATCAAGCAGCGGCAGCAAACCCTGCTCAACACAATGGAAACTATTATCAAATACCAGTACGACTTTTTTCTGGAGGGCGACGAGAGCAAACTGCGCCCGATGATCCTCAAAGACATTGCCAGCGAAATTGGCATGGATATCTCCACGGTGTCGCGGGTAGCCAACAGCAAATCGGTGCAAACCGAATATGGAGTGTATCCGTTAAAATATTTCTTCTCCGAAGGCATTGCCACCGATTCGGGCGAAGACGTGAGCAGCCGCGAGGTGAAAAACTACCTCAAAGAACTCGTTGACGACGAAAACAAGCGCAAGCCGCTGTCGGATGACAAATTAGAGAAATTACTTAAAGACAAGGGGTACAACATTGCCCGGCGCACGGTGGCCAAGTACCGCGAGCAGTTGCAGATTCCGGTGGCCCGCCTCAGAAAAGAGCTTTAATGACCCGAACGTTAGCGATTGGTATGTCGGCGGTGATGCATCCGCTACTGATAACGCTCTACCTGTTCGCCTTGCTATTTTTTTACGCCCCCACCATCGTGCAACCGTTGCCCGCAGGAGCCGCCAACCAGGTGCTGTTGGCGTTGGGCATCACCACGTTTATCCTGCCGATGATTAGCGTCGGCGCGCTCCGTCTGGGAGTGTTGCAATCGGCGGGCTTGCCCGGTATGTTTACCCTGGCAACGCGGCAGGAGCGGGTGGTGCCTTTCTTATTCGTCAGTCTGTTTTACCTGATCACCACCTATCTGTTTCTGGTCAAGTTGCAGGTCAACCTAGTGCTGGTGGTGATCCTGGCGACGGCCACCGTCTTGATTTTGACCATGAGTGCTGCTGCCCTATTTACCAAGATAAGCGCCCACGCCACGGGTGCCGGAGCCCTGATTGGTTTTTTGGTCGGATTAGGCCTGCGTTATCCGGAGATCTCTTTCGTGGTTCCGACGCTGGTGGCGGTGCTGCTGGCGGGCGGCGTGATGTCGGCGCGGCTCTACCTGAACCGGCACGCGTCGCCGGGAGTGTGGCGGGGAGTAGGGGTCGGGTTTGGAGTGAGTTTGCTGAGTATGCTGTGGTTTGCCCATTGACTGTCTATCCTTACTTTGTATGAAAGACCTTTTGATAAGCGCCGAAAAGGTGGAAGTAACGATTGGATCAGCGGTAATCCTCAAGGATATTGACTTCACCGCTTCCCCCGGGCAAGCCTGGGCCATTGTGGGTCCGTCGGGTAGTGGAAAAACCACGCTGGCCAAGGTGCTGGCCCGTCGTCTTCCGGTATCTTCCGGTCGCTTGATGTATGCATCCTCCCCGGAGAAGGTGGTGCTGGTGGAGCAGCAGCATCGCTACCGAAACCGCACGGATGCGTCGGCTACTTACTACCAGGCGCGTTTTGATAGCTTGAATGCGGATGAATTTCCGGTGGTGGAGGAAGTTTTGCAGGAGCAGAGTTCTACGGTCAATTCTGCGACAGGCGAACGCATCACTGAAGTTCTGGAAATGCTTCAGATCGCCTATTTGCGCCGAACGCGTCTTATCCAGCTTTCTAATGGGGAAAACAAGCGGTTCCAACTGGCCAAAGCGCTGTTGCAGAACCCGCAGGTGCTGATCCTGGATAATCCTTTTATTGGGTTGGACCAGGCAACGCGGGCCATACTGCACGACATCATCAACCAATTGATCGCCTCGGGCACCACGGTTTTTCTGATCACCTCCCCGACCGAAATCCCCGGGGGCATCACCCACGTGATGGAGTTGCAGAATGGCAGTATCGTTCACCAAAGCTCCCGCACCTCCTTTTTAAAACAGCTCTCTGAGCGGGGGCAATCCCCGTCGACCGCCCCTTGGCTCGAACCACAGGCCCTGGAAACCCTGCGGTCAGCGCCGGAGCATTCTTTCGACGTAGCCCTTCAAATGCAGGACGTGACGGTGCGGTACGGGGGAAATACGATCCTGAATCGGGTGAATTGGCGGGTGAACCGGGGCGAAAAATGGGCGCTTTCTGGACCGAACGGAGCGGGGAAATCCACCTTGTTGAGCCTGATCAACGGAGACAATCCGCAGGCCTACGCCAATGATATCTATTTGTTTGATCGAAAAAAAGGCTCGGGCGAAAGCATCTGGGACATCAAACGACGCATTGGCTACGTCTCTCCGGAACTGCACCTCTACTTCGACCGGGGAGTGACCTGCTTTCGGGCGGTCGCTTCGGGCCTGACTGATACGATGGTGTACGACAAACGACTGTCGGAAGCCCAACGAGCAACGGTCGGGCAGTGGCTGGATATTTTTCACCTAACGCACCGGAAAGACGAACGCCTGGCTACGTTGCCCCTGAGCGAGCAACGCCGGGTGCTGCTGGCGCGGGCGATGGTGAAGAATCCGCCCGTTTTGATCCTGGATGAACCGTGTCAGGGGTTGGATGCGCAACAAACGCGGGAATTTCGGGTCACGGTAGATACGCTGTGTCGTTCTCCGGAGAAAACGCTCATCTTTGTCTCGCACTACGCGGACGACCTGCCGGAGTGTGTGAACCGGATGTTGATGCTGCAAGAAGGCCAGGCCAGTGAGGTAGCGTTTCCCTAAAAAGTTTAGCCACACTCGGCGGGAACGAATAGACGCTGCAGCTCCGGAAAGTCAGCCGATATCCGCCATCCCCCAACCAACATTCTTATATTTGTTGGCATGAGTGAGTTGTTGTCGCGTTCGTTTGAACTGAACACCGAGGCTCCCGACGAGTTGGTTACCTGGTTTGCCGACCTGATTCTGCCGGTGCCCATTCCGAAGCTGTTTACCTACCGCATTCCGCGCGACATGGTGGGCGACGTGCAGCCCGGCAGCCGGGTGATCGTGCAGTTCGGCAGTCGGCGCGTGCTCACGGGGGTGGTGGGAAACTTGCACACCCAACCACCGAAAGACTACACCGCCAATTACCTGCTCGAGGTGCTCGATCCCCATCCCATTGTGCAGGAAGTGCAGATCAAATTCTTTCGCTGGATTGCCGCCTACTACGTGTGCACGGCCGGTGAGGTGCTCAACATTGCCCTGCCCTCGGGCCTAAAGCTCAGCAGCGAGTCCAAAGCCCAACTCAACCCCGAGTTCGATCCCGACAACAGCGCCTACGAGTTTAGCGATCAGGAAGAACGGGTGCTGCAAGCGCTGGAGGAGAAAAGCACGCTTACTTATAATGAGATCGGCGAACTGCTGGAGGCCAAGAATTTCTACCAAACCATCAAGTCGCTCATCGCCAAAGAAGCGATATTGATTTATGAGGAGGTAAAGGAAAAGTACAAGCCTAAAATCGTGAAACGCCTGCGGATGGCCCCGACCTACGCGCAAGACGCAGGACGTCTGGAAGAACTGTTTCAGCAACTGGAGAAAAGCCCGAAGCAGCTTGATGCCCTGCTGGCCTACATGCACCTGTTGCCCTACTACCACGATGCCAGCCGCAACGCCGGGGGCGTACTCAAATCGGAGGTGCTGGCGCGGGGTGTGTCGGGCTCGTCGCTCAATACGCTGGTGAAGAACGGGGTGTTCGAGGCCTTTGAAGAGGTGGTCTCCCGCTTCGAGAGCAGCGGCCCCCTGCCCGATTTCGACCTCACGCTCACCACGGCGCAGCAACGGGCCAAACAGCAAATCCTGGAGCATTTCCAGAACCTGGATACGGTGCTGCTGCACGGCATCACGGGCAGCGGCAAAACCGAAATCTACATCGACCTCATCCAGCAGTTGCTCGACGGGGGCGGACAGGTGCTCTACCTGCTGCCCGAAATCGCCCTGACCACCCAGATCGTGGTGCGGCTGAAGAAAATTTTCGGCGACCGCCTGGGCATCTACCACTCCCGCTTCTCGGACAACGAGCGGGTGGAGGTGTGGCAGGGTGTGCTGCAGGGCACTTTCCCCCTGGTAATCGGCGTGCGCTCGGCGGTGCTGCTGCCCTTCGACAATCTGTCGCTCATCATCGTGGATGAGGAGCACGAAACCTCCTACAAGCAGTTTGATCCGGCCCCGCGCTACCACGCCCGCGACGCGGCCCTGATGCTGGCGCGCCTGCATCACGCCAAAACCCTGCTGGGCTCGGCCACGCCCTCGGTAGAATCGTACTACCACGCCCGGCAGGGAAAATACGGCTTGGTGACGCTCAACCAGCGCTACGGCAACGCCCAGCTGCCCGACATCGAGCTGGTGGACATTAAAGAAGAGCGCAAGCGCAAGACCATGCAGCAGGACTTCACCTCGGTGTTGCTTGAGGAAATGAAGTACCGGCTGGAGCAGCAGGAGCAGGTAATCATCTTCCAGAACCGCCGCGGCTACGCGCCCTACCTGTTCTGCGAAGACTGCGCCAACATCCCCAAGTGCCTCAACTGCGACGTGAGCCTCACCTACCACCAGTACGCCGCCGAGGTACGCTGCCACTACTGCGGCCATAAGGAAGGGCTGCCCGCGGCCTGCGCTGCCTGCGGATCGAGCAAGATCAAGAGTGCGGGCTACGGCACCGAAAAACTGGAAGAAGAAATCGGCGAACTGCTGCCCACCGCGCGGGTGCAGCGCATGGACCTGGACACTACGCGCAAGAAGAACAGCTACGAGGACATTATCAACCGCTTCGCCAACCGGGAGATGGACATCCTGGTGGGCACCCAGATGGTGAGCAAGGGGCTAGACTTCGACGGCGTGAGCCTGGTGGGCATCCTGGACGCCGACCGCATGATCCACTTCCCCGACTTCCGCTCGCACGAGCGCACCTTTCAGCTCATCACCCAGGTAAGCGGCCGCTCGGGGCGACGCGACAAGGTGGGCAAGGTGGTGATCCAGACCACCAACCCCAAGCAGCCTATTCTGTACAAAATTGTGTCGAACGACTACCGGGGGCTGTACGAAGAAGAAATCGGTGAGCGCGAGGTGTATCACTATCCACCCTTCGTGCGCGTGATTCGGCTCACGGTGCGCAATCCCGACCGGAAAATTAGTCAACGGGCCGCCGTGCAGTTGGCCTACGTGCTACAGGACAAGCTGGGCAGTCAGCGGGTGCTGGGACCCGAAGAACCACTTATCAGTCGCCTGCGCAACCAGTACTTGATGCAACTGATGATTAAGCTGGAACGTGAGGGGGTGAACGTGCCCGCCGTGAAGGAGATTGTTCGAGACGAGTGCACCAAGCTCACGAAAGTGAAGGATTTAAAGAAAACGTCGGTGATTATTGATGTGGATCCGTACTAATGCAAGCAATATGAAAAACAGGATATTAATCGAGAAGTGGTACTATCAGATGTGGAACCAGTGGGACGAAACTATCTTTCCAAAGATTCTAGATAGACAGATCACTTTCAGAGGCTCGCTTGGTCAGGAAAAGAAAGGTTACGACGGGTTATCTGAGTATATCAACTTTGTAAAAACAGCCTTTCCCGACTTTCACAATGAGATTGAATTTATTATCACCGAAGGGGATTGTTCCTTTGCCAAACTAAAATACAGCGGAACGCACCGGGGGGAAGTATTCGGGATTGCGCCCACGCAGCGAAAGATAGCTTACTACGGAAGTGCGGTATTTACGTTTGAAAACGAAAAGATCAAGGATGTTTGGGTTTTGGGAGATATTCATGGACTTGTCAATCAACTCAAGTAAATAGCTATGTTTCGCTATCCCGAGTCATACCACGCTCATCAAACAACTTGTTTAGCAAGTAGATCATGTTGTAATTATAAAAAATAAGCTACAATGAATACACAACTGCAAATATTTACCACCGAATCAGGAATCGAAATTCAGGTTCGATTTGAAGACGATACAGTTTGGGCCACTCAGAAGCAAATTGCAGAGCTGTTTGAGACCACACCGCAAAACATCACTATGCACCTAAAAAATGCCTATGAGAGCCAGGAAATTAAGGAAGACGCAACTTGTAAGCAATCCTTACAAGTTCAAAAAGAGGGAAAGCGTACTGTTAAAAGAGAGCAGCAGGTGTATAATCTGGATGCTATCCTTTCCGTAGGTTATCGAATAAGTACTAAAAGAGGCACCCAGTTCCGTCAGTGGGCTACCCAGCGGCTGAAAGATTATTTGGTGCAGGGTTACGCCATCAACGAAGACCGTCTGGCTCAGAAGCAACAGGAGGTACAGCACCTCAAAACCGGTATTCGCATCCTTAGTAGAGCCGCAGCCAGCAAGGCTGAACAGGAAGAATTAAACTGGCTTCATTACTTTGCGGAGGGGCTGCAACTGCTCGACGACTACGATCACGAGCAATTGGATAAAAAAGGAGACAGCACCCAACCGGCCCACTACCCAAGTCTGACCGAATACCGAAAGCTCATCGAGCAAATGCGGACCGACTTCAATTCGGATATATTCGGAAAGGAAAAAGACGACAGTTTCCCCGGTTCGGTTTTCCAGATTAGCAAGGGTTTCGGCGACGTGGACTTCTACCCCAGTCTGGAAGAAAAAGCGGCTACGTTACTGTATTTGATCATCAAGAACCATTCGTTCGTGGATGGCAACAAACGAATTGCCGCTGGGTGCTTTCTGCTGTTTTTGGAGAAAAATGGCTTGTTACTAAACGAAGATAGTCAACCCATCATCAGCAACGAGGCTTTAGCTAGTCTTACGCTTCTGGTAGCTGCGAGCCAGAGCGAAGAAATGGAGACCATCAAACAACTGATTGTCAGCGTACTGAACCGTAGTCGGACAGCAAGACCATGAGTAAATCAGAGCAGCTTTTTAATCTACTTCTCCGAGTCACCTACTGTGTGCGGACTTAGTCCCATTGTTCGGTAGGCAATTTCCCCAGCGCTGTACGAAGAAGAGATCGGCGAGCGCGAGGTGTATAACTCACCCGCCCTTTGTGCGCGTGATCCGCTTCACGATGCGCAACCAGTACCTGATGCAGCTCACGATCAAGCTGGAGCGCGATGGCCTGAACGTGCCCGCCGTGAAGGAGATCATCCGCGAGGAGTGTACCAAGCTCACCAAAGTGAAGGATTTGAAGAAGACGTCGGTGATTATTGACGTTGATCCTTACTAGCGGCTGGATGCTGAAAAATAGAGACAACTGACGGATTCCGCTACATAAGGGGATAGGGTTCCCCAGACGAAATCGTCGGTAGGATAAGCAGCTTCGGTGGCAATTTGACCCGCATCCGTAATTGCATCTGAAGCAGCTTTTGCCCTTATCTGACTAGTTTGTCTCGGAATAACACCGGACAGCCTTTAGTCTCAAATTTCTGTTTCTAACGTGTATCCCTTACCACGTACGTTGGTCAGGCGTACGAAGTATCATTTTTAAGCTTTTTTCGGAGTAAACGTGATCTGTACGGTATAGTGACCGCGGGGTTGTACTCTTCCTTTACAGGGAATAATATTGGCCTGATCAGCGCCAATAGCAAAACCGTAGACAACATCCTGATTCATCTAACTGTTTGATCGGCAATACTCGTGAAGAAGAATCGCCGACGTGCAGTAGTAGGGAATGACCAATTTTTCGAATCACCAGGGCAGCTCGGCTTTCCAGTAATTCGGTATTATCACTGGTATCGTACACTGCTACTGCGGAGAGAAACAGAGCACTGATAGAAAATAGGATAGCAATGCCCAAGAAATACTTCACGCGAGTAGAGTTTACCAGAAAAGAACGTCTCATTGCTCAGATTTTACCTTTTTACACTTTTTTTACACACGATTTACGATTTCACCCCTCACGAATGACTAGGTTTGAAGCAAATCAAGGAAGACCCGCTGGTTGGAACTGACATCAGAATCATTATTGCTCTCTACTATTCGCGTTAACCCAAAAGACAAATTGATGAAATATATTCACCGATATGCTCTGCTCTGGATACTAGTTTTTGGCACTTCCTGTAAAGAAAAAAACAAGACAGACGTAGCCAAGGATCATATCAAGCCCGACAAAGACACCATCACTTCCCAAGGACCTAACACTATCACTCGCAACATAATACAAGATAGAAGTGGCAATATTTGGATGGCTGCATTTGATGGAGTTTTTCGGTACGACGGAACGTCGTTTACCAACGTTACCCGTGAAGTGAGTTCGTCCCGCTTCTTTTCTGTTTTGGAAGATAGCAAGGGCAACTTATGGTTCGGCTCTATTGGCGCAGGGGTTTATCGTTACGACGGGCAATCCTTTCGAAGTTTCACAACCAAGGAGGGTCTTCCTAATAATGAGATCGGTAGTATTTATGAAGATAAAGCGGGCAATATTTGGTTCGGTGCTAACGGAGGAGCAAGCCGTTACGATGGAGAATCCTTTCGAAATTTTATGATGGAAGGAGATTCTATGGTTGAAGATAAAACGGGAAAGTCTTTTCCGGATTTTACACGTCCCCCTAATGAAGTTAATTCTATCATTGAAGACCAAACCGGCAAGTTCTGGTTGGGCACCAGGGGCAATACCTTCGTTTACGATGGAAAAACATTTACCACGTTGACCCACGATGGCAAGCCGTTTACGAACGTCCGCTCGATCATCGAAGATAAAGACGGTGATATCTGGCTTGGGGGAAATAGGGGCCTTTGGTGCTATGACGGCCGTACGTTTACCAACGTCACTCAGAATTTTGTGGGATATATCTACGAAGATAATCAGGGCAGTATTTGGACTAGCTCACAAAGGGCGGGTGACGGAAGATGGGTACTTTCCCGTTATGATAAAAATACCTCGTTCAGTAAAGAGCCAGCGGTGACCGAAATAGAGTCAGAATATGAAGGCAACAAAGGGATGCTTTTTGGGATTTTAGAAGCTCAGGATGGAAGTATTTGGTTTGGCGCTTTAGACGGGGGGCATCGTTATGATGGAAATATCATTACTGATTCTAAAAGCAAAAAAGACAGTTTTCATACGAATGGGGGGATAGGCATTGACAGTCAGGCATTTTAATACACGCGTTCGTTGAACTATTGCTTAAATAGCGAATCCACAAACTCCATCTTATTAAATGTCTGTAGGTCTTCCATCTTCTCACCCACTCCAATGTACTTCACGGGAATGTTGAACTGGTCGGAGATGCCGATGACCACGCCTCCTTTGGCCGAGCCGTCGAGCTTGGTGATGGCCAGGGCGGTGACTTCGGTGGCGCGGGTAAATTCTTTGGCCTGCAGAAAGGCATTCTGTCCGGTGCTACCGTCGAGCACCAGCAGTACCTCGTGGGGGGCTTCGGGCACGAACTTTTGGATGACGCGCTTGATCTTCGAGAGCTCGTTCATCAAGTTCACCTTGTTGTGCAAGCGCCCGGCGGTATCAATAATGACTAAATCCACCCCTTGCTCCACCCCCTGCTTCACCGCGTCGTAGGCTACTGAAGCCGGGTCGGTGTTCATGCCGTGCGATACCACCGGCACGCTCACGCGCTCGCCCCACAGTTTGAGCTGGTCCACCGCGGCGGCGCGGAAGGTGTCGGCCGCTCCTAAAAGCACCCGCTTGCCGCGCTGCTGAAACTGGTGCGCCAGTTTGCCAATGGTGGTGGTTTTGCCTACGCCGTTCACTCCCACCACCAGAATTACGTGGGGTTGGTGTCCGGCGGGCAGGGTGAAATCGTCGGCACCGCTGGCCTCGGGTTGGTCGTTGTTTTCGGCCAGCAGGGCGGCAATTTCTTCGCGCAGAATCTTGTCTAAATCACTGGTGCTCACGTACTTATCGCGCGCTACGCGTTCCTCGATGCGCTTGATAATTTTGATCATGGTGTCCACCCCCACGTCGCTGCTCACCAGCACGCCCTCCAGTTCGTCCAACACTTCCTCATCCACCTTGGATTTGCCCACCAGAGCTTTACCCATTTTTGAGAAGAAGCTGTCCTTCGACTTCTCGAGCCCTTTGTCTAGGGTTTCTTTCTTTTTCTTGGAAAACAGGCCGAATGCCATGCGTGAAATTGGTTAGGTGGCTGATGAGAGCTTGATAAAAAATGAGGACGGACTACAAAAAAAGCCCACGCGGGGCTTATATTACTTCTTGATGCAGGCGGAAGGTTATTTCGCCAAGTAGTTTTTCACGTCATCCAAGGGAATAATTTCTTCTCGGAAGGTGAAAGCGCCGGACTTGTCGGACTTTACGGCCTTGATCACTTTCGCGTAGTTTTTCGCGTTCTTGTCTTTGAGGGTTGCAACGGTCTTCTTAGCCATGGTTACTTAATTTCTCGGTGGACGGTTTGTTTTTTCATGATCGGATTATACTTCTTGCGCTCCAGCCGCTCGGTGGTATTCTTGCGGTTCTTGGTGGTGATATAGCGCGAGGTGCCGGGCAGTCCACTGTTCTTATGTTCAGTGCACTCCATAATCACCTGAATGCGATTGCCTTTGCTTTTCTTAGCCATGATAATTATTCGTTAAGGGGACTATCTTGAAACGATGGTTACACCAAGGATGTTCCCTTAGCCCGTGCCTCTTTCAGCACCGCCGTGATTCCCTTTTTGTTGATGGTACGCAGGGTGGAAGTAGCCACGCGCAGCGTTATCCATCGATCTTCGTCGGGCAAGTAGAAACGCTTGCGTTGCAGGTTGGGATAAAACTTGCGTTTCGTTTTATTGTTCGCCTTGGATACATTGTTTCCTACGCGGGGTCTTTTGCCGGATACTTGACAAATTCGGGCCATAACGGATGTTCGTTTAAAAATTCAAGGGCACAAATATCTTAAATTTTATCTTCAATCAAAAGGGCTTCTGGCTTTTTGTCATTGACTCCTACCAATAGACAGTCCGCTTTTGTGTAGCTTGCCGCGTATGGAAGATAATAATCAGCTTTTTATCTCGCTTTCAAAAATCAACTGGCTGGCCAACATGGGCCAGCCTGAGGCTGACGCGCAGATAATGGGGTCGATAGAACAAATTATCGACAAGGTGGAGCAGGACCCGGACGCCTTTTTTGAGCCGCCCTACACCAACCCCTACGAAGCAATGTGTGCTACCGACCACCGGGAGGCTGCCCAAATCGAGTCAAAAACACGCGATCCACGACCTGAATCGATTGCCAAGGCGGCCTACCTCACTGCCTGGGAGTGCTTCCCGGACCCTGAACTTTGTGGGCTCGTGTCTGATGATGCGCACACCATCGCCTTCCTGCTTTTGACAGACGAGCCGCTTCGTCCGTTCACGCGGGAGCGAATGCAGTGGTACGAACAAGGACGAATGCCCTGGGGATATCTCGGCACCTATCCGAACGGCCAATGGCTGATCTTATGAAGAATCGAGCGTGAGGTTGGTAGCCGCTTATTCAAGTTTGCTCTGTACGCTCTTCTAACGTAGCTTTCGCCACACTTATAATAACGCTGCTTTGCTCGACCTATCTGCTGTTCCTCTTCTCGCAGCCCTGCCACCACCCGCATCTCCGCGCGCAATTGCGCTTTCCGATGAGCAGCTCCCGGCCGGACTACCTCAACCCTACGCTGCGTTTCTTGCCCAGTCCAACGGACTTTTAGCCAATCATCTTCACCTCTACCGGGCTGAAGACATTGCCGAACGAAACGCCACCTACGAAGTGGCGGAGTATGCGCCCGGCTACGTGACCATCGGTGACGATGGCGGCGGACAGGCTATTCTGTTGGCGGGTGGACGGGCTCTGTCCCCCGTGCTTATCGTAGACCACGGATCGATGGATCCGGATGAGGCCACTGAAATTGCACCGGATTTTGGTGGTTGGGTAGAGGAAGGTTGTCCGTTGCCCTGCTAAGTTTTCTGCAAGCAGGTTATAACCAGCAAATCCGACACAGCGTCGGTTTTTGTCAGTCGCTTTTTCGTTCGCACGCTTGTTTTTTAGTAGCTTGCCGTGTATGAAAGATAACGAAAGACGGTTCATCTCGATAGTGGTTTGTTCGACATGGCTTGTCAGGATGAGTTGGGTCGAGTGTTTATCGTGGAGATGCAGTTGCGCAACTTTAAGCACTTTATCCACCGCGCCAAGTTTTATGCGCTTCACAAGCTCAACGAGTTCGTGATGAAAGGCGACTATCACTTCGACGACTTGCCGCAAATCTACGTCATATCCATACTGGCCGGAAAAACGTATAATCAGAACGTCTCCCTGTCTTACGTACAAGAAATGAAACAGTCCTTATGACCGAAACGATCACCACCAGCCAGCAGGCTATTGAGCAAGAAGAACAGTACGGAGCCCACAACTACCATCCCCTGCCCGTGGTCCTGAACCGGGGCGAAGGGGTGTACCTGTGGGACGTGGAAGGTCGACGCTACTACGACTTCCTGTCGGCCTACAGCGCAGTGAATCAGGGACACTGCCACCCGAAGATCATCCAAGCCCTTACCGAACAAGCCTCGGTGCTCACCCTCACTTCGCGGGCGTTCTACAACAACGTGTTGGGTGCCTACGAACGCTATATCACCCAACTGTTTGGCTACGACCGGGTGTTGCCCATGAACACCGGCGTGGAGGGGGGCGAAACCGCCGTGAAGCTTTGTCGCAAGTGGGCCTACACCGTCAAGGGCACGCCCGACAACCAGGCCAAAATTATTTTTGCCGAGGGCAACTTCTGGGGGCGCACCCTCGGAGCTATTTCCTCCTCGACCGACCCCAGCAGCCGACAGGGCTTCGGTCCCTACATGCCGGGTTACGAAATCATTCCCTACAACGATCTGTCGGCGCTAGAAAAAGCACTGGAAGATCCCAACGTGGCCGGATTCATGGTGGAACCCATCCAGGGCGAAGCCGGAGTGGTGGTGCCCGACGAGGGGTATATCCGCTCCGCTTACGAGCTGTGTCAGCAAAAGAACGTGCTCTTTATAGCCGACGAGGTGCAAACCGGCATCGCCCGCACCGGAAAGCTCTACGCCTGTCAGCACGAAGGGGTGCGACCCAACGTATTGATCCTGGGCAAGGCCCTGTCGGGCGGAGTGCTACCCGTATCGGCGGTGCTGGCCGACGATGCCGTGATGCTCTCGATCAAACCCGGCGAGCACGGCTCCACCTTCGGAGGCAACCCACTGGCCTGCCGGGTGGCGATGGCCGCGCTGGAGGTGGTGCAGGAGGAGCAACTGGCCGAACGAGCCCAAACCCTGGGTGAGCGCTTCCGGCAGCGCATGCAGCAACTGGCCAACCAGCACGAGCTGGTCACGCTGGTGCGGGGCAAAGGGCTACTCAACGCCATCGTGATCAACAATACCGAAGACAGTGACACCGCCTGGAACATCTGCCTGCAACTGAAAGAGAACGGGTTGCTGGCTAAGCCCACCCACGACAACATCATCCGCTTTGCCCCACCCCTGGTGATCACCGAAGCGCAGCTCGACGATTGCTGCGACATCATCGAGAATACAATCCAGAAATTCTAAATCCCCCGTACAGACGCGTCGCGACGCGTCTTATACAACCACCTCCATGATCGAACAACTCCAAGAAACCCAACGCTACCTAGCCAATAAAATCACCACTCCCCCCACCATCGGCATTGTGCTGGGCACCGGACTGGGCGGTTTGGCGCAAGAAATTCAGGCCGAGTACACCGTGTCGTACGCCGACCTTCCCCACTTTCCGGTGAGCACCGTAGAAACCCACGACGGAAAGCTGATCTACGGCACCCTGGGCAACCAACGGGTGGTCGCCATGCAGGGGCGCTTCCACCACTACGAGGGCTACACCATGCCGCAGATCACCTACCCCATCCGCCTGATGAAGCTGCTGGGCGTCACCACGCTCTACATCTCCAACGTGGCGGGCGGCATCAATACCCGCTACGAGAAGGGCGACCTAGTGATCATTGAGGACCACATCAACCTGCAAACCGCCAACCCCTTGACCGGCCCGAACCTGGACGAGTTCGGTCCCCGCTTCCCGGACATGAGCCAGCCCTACGACCCGGAAATGATGCACCGCGCCTGGCAGGTGGCCAAAGAAGCGGGTTTCCGCATCCACAAGGGCGTGTACGCGGCGGTGAACGGGCCCAACCTGGAAACCCGCGCCGAGTACCGCTTCTTACGCACCATCGGGGCCGACCTGGTGGGCATGTCGACGGTGCCGGAGGTGATTGTGGCCAACCACATGGGCCTGCGGGTGCTGGCCGTCTCCATCGTCACCGACCTGTGCGACCCCGACCAACTGGAACGGGTCAGTGTCAGCGAAATCATTCGGGTGGCGGGTGAGGCCGAGCCCAAGCTGACGAGGCTGTTCTACCACATGATCAATCCGTAACCGTCGGTCGCGATCGACGGTTACGTGTACTATGATCTCTGATCTGTTCGCCTTCTTCGTTGATCACCGCCGAGAGATTCTGCAACAGACCTACGAGCACCTGTGGATCACCTCGGTGGCTTTGGTGATCGCTACGGTGGTGGGCGTCTCGTTGGGCATTCTCCTTACGCGCTACCGGCCGTTGTCGCGCCCCGTGCTGGGCTTTGTTAACATCATTCAGACCGTGCCGAGCATCGCGTTGCTGGGGTTTATGCTTCCGTTTTTCGGCATTGGCGTCACTCCGGCCATCATCGCTTTGTTTCTCTACGCCCTGCTGCCTATTGTGCGCAACACCTACGCGGGCATTCAGGGGGTAGACCCATTGGTGGTGGAAGCGGCGCGCGGACTGGGCCTGTCGGATCGACAGGTGCTGCAGCAAGTGGAGCTGCCGCTGGCGCTGCCGATGATTTTTGCCGGACTGCGCACCGCCACGGTGATCAACATCGGGGTGGCCACGCTCTGCGCCCTGATTGCCGCCGGGGGGCTGGGCGAGTACATCTTCCGAGGCATTGCGGTGAACAACACCAACATGATTCTGGCCGGGGCCGTACCCGCTTCGCTGCTGGCGATTGCCCTGGATGTGCTGCTCGGTGCCCTGGAACGGGGGTTGCAATCCAACGCGGTATCGAAGCAGTTGCGCCAACGGGGCAAACCGGTTTTGTTAACCGCCTTGGGAGTGGCCGGACTCGTCGGACTGGCCTACTTTCTGTTTTATCAGCCGGAGGCGTCGGAGAGAAATGAACTGGTGGCGGGATTCAACGCGGAGTTTATGGAGCGAGAGGATGGTTACCCCGGTTTACAGCAGGTTTATGGCTTTTCGCTGCCCACGCAAGAGATGGAGATCGGACTCATGTATCAGGCACTGCAAAGCCGAAAGGTGGACGTGATCAGTGGCTTTTCTACCGATGGGCGCATCCGGGCCTACAACCTGCGGGTGCTTGAGGATGATCTCAACTACTTCCCACCCTACTACGCTGTCCCCCTGGTGCGACAGGCTACGCTACAACGCTATCCAGCCCTGCGCCCGGTGTTCGAGTTGATTGCCGATAAAGTTTCAGCGGCCGACATGATGCAGATGAACTTTGAAGTGGACCAGCACCAGCGCTCGCCCCGCGCCGTGGCCCGTGATTTCTTGGAGCGGAAAGGAATGGCAACGGTAGCCAAAAAGCAGGGTACAGCTGATTTGATGGTTGGATCAAAAAACTTTACCGAAAACTTTATTTTGGCCGAGCTTTTCACGATACTCATCGAAGCCAACAGTGATCTGACAGTGGAACTTAAGCAGGGCTTCGGCGGCACCAAACTGCTCATGGACGCTGTCAAGTTGGGCGACGTGGACCTGTACCCCGAGTACACCGGCACGGTGCTGCTGGTGATGCTGCAACCTTCGCCGGAAGAATTGGACAGTCTGACTGGTAACAAAGACCGGGTGTACGACTACGCCCAGGGTGAGGTGCAACGGCGGTTCGACCTGACCCTGCTGCCGCCCCTGGGCTTTAACAACACCACCGCCCTGATGATGCGTGAGGAGCAAGCGGCGCAGTTGGGATTAACTACGATTAGTGCGTTGAAAGAGTATGTTTGGAAGAAGAAAAAAAGATAAGCAAACGCATTCCTCCGACAGCATCTCACCGTCTGTGCTTTAGCAGGTTGAAGAAACAGCTTGAAAGTATCTTACCGTACACCTTTAAGTTTTCAATCAAGTAACACCTAATAACGTTATCTTGCTATCTACCATAAAAAACTCAGTATGAACCATCCTATGATTACCCGCAGAAACTGGTTGAAACAAGCCGGGCTATGGACAGGAACCAGTCTAATGGCCCCTTCGGTACTAGCGGCGTTGCGTCCGCAAAGCAAAACTGTGTTGCTTCACTCTGGCTGGCAGACCGTCAATATTGGCGATATTGCCCACACTCCCGGGCTGATTAAAATTCTTAGCGATCACGTTCCCGACGCAAAGGTGATTCTGTGGCCCAAAAGAAAGTTGGACCGCGGAGTAGCTACCCTGCTACAAAATAGCTTTCCTAAACTCACCATTGTTGATGGCGAGATTGACGAGCAAGGGAAGCCAGTCGGTTCAAAATTGAAAGAAGCCTTTGCGCAGGCCGACTTTATGCTCCACGGCTCCGGACCCAACGTGGTGGGCCAGGTGGGATTGCACAGCTGGCAACAGACCACTGGCAAACCCTACGGCATCTACGGAGTTACCATCCAGTACATGAATGATGATCTGAAGGACTTACTCAACAAGGCTGCTTTTGTCTACACTCGAGAAACCCAATCGCTAGGAAATCTGGCGCAGGCAGGTATTCAAAGCGAAACTGGCTTTGCTCCTGACGCTACGTTTGCCCTGCACCTGCTGGACGAGCAGAAGGCCCAGCGGTTTATGCAACAGCACGGATTGCAAACACGCCGCTTTGTGTGTGTGATTCCCCGGCTCCGCAAGACTCCCTACTATAAACTGCGCCCCAACAACGCGGGGTGGAGCGATGAGAAAATAGCCGAAGTGAACGCGCTCAACGAACAACATAAGGAAAAGGACCATGCCAAAGCGCGGGAAGCCATGATTACCTACGTACGTGAGACGGGCAATAAGGTAGTGGTATGCCCGGAAATGACCTACCAACTAGACATCATGGACGAACTGCTCATCAACCCGTTGCCTGCTGATGTGAAAAAAAACGTCGTCAAACGAGATACTTACTGGTTGCCCGATGAGGCTAGTTCGGTATACAAGTACGCCCTGGCAGTGGTGAGTTTTGAGTGCCACTCGCCTATTATGGCCTTCACCCACGGCACTCCGGCTTTCTACCTACGGCAACCCGAAGATACCATCAAGGGACAGATGTGGTATGACATTGGGGTAGACGATTGGGTATTTGAGATTGAAGAAACCCGAGGATCAGCCATCAGCGAACAACTCATGAAGGTGCACCAAGATTTTGAGGCGGCCCAAGCTTACCGCCAGCAGGCGATGGACTTTGTGCAAGAGCGCCACCAAAAGACCATGGACGTGGCCAAGCGTCAGCTGACGGGTTGAACAATGGCTATCATACGACTGATGGTTTTTAAAGCGCTTTCCTGTCGACTCGAAATGAGTTGCAGCGGACTCCCCGTGGCCGCTCCCGTGCAAGGGCGCCTGCTGTCTGTTATTTGTCCAAACTTCAGGCAGGTTGAAGAAACAGACTAAATTCACCGTGTAATACGCCTTCGTTTTCGACCAACCGAACGATGCGTCCGGCATCGGCCCGGCTAGCCCAGGGGTCGGCGGCAATGAACTCATCGTCGGCAAAGTACAGTTGCGTAACTAGCTCCTCGTGCTGTGCACCCTGCACCCGAAAGTGAATGTGGCGGGGGCGCAGTTGACCACCGTTGTCGTAGCGCGCTGGGAGGATACTCATGAATTCATACTGACCCAGTTCATCGGTGTTCATACGCCCTCGAAACTTGTAGTCGGAAGTGGTGTTGTCGTAGTTTCCTTCGTCATCAGCGTGCCAAACATCCACCACCACTTCGGGTAGCGGGGTGGTACAATCGGTGCTGCTGAGCACTCGTCCACGAATGAGAATGGGAGTGCCCATCTGGTTGAGCACGTTTAGGGCGGTGCGGAAGGGGGCTTCGGCCCGGTAGAACGGACCCAGAATATCCTCACCAGTCACGCAGGCAATGGGCGGATCAGTGGGTGCCGGTCGGCATTGCCACAACGTGCCGAACGGTATTCCGGCCAGGGCAATGGTGGTGGTTTGCAAGAACTGTTTTCGGGTGAGCATGGTACTATTGGCTTGTATTCTCTATTCAATGATTCCTTTAAACACTCCGCTACGGACGATATAACCTTCGTACTCTTTGAAAGGGTCATAGACTCCAAACACTTCCCCTTTAAAATGTATCTCTAGCCAAGTCTCTTCTGTACCTTCTATTACCACCTTTTTTGTAGAGACAACTTCTATAGAACCAGATTCATCACCACTAAACAGCACTTTACCATTGATAATCAGGCGAGCATCCGTGTAGTGGCGATAGAAGTTTTCTGCCTCATCTTCATACGAGAGATAGTCCCAAATTCTTTCCCAATAGTGTGATTCTCTGTCCTCTAGTCGCACCAAAGAGCTATCTCCCTCTACCTTCCTTATCCACAAACCTACCTCAGATTCTGGACTAGAGTCTCCTGAAAGATTATCTCGGAAGCTGATCTCACGCATCAACTCCAGTTTATTGTCCCGAATAAGCCATCCGGAACCTCTTCCTAATACACTAGTTGAACGGAAATAGTACACCGAATCGGTATCACCGTTAGCCACAGAATAGGTGAAACTTATCTCACTTTTAAGCTTCTCCAACTCCTCAGTGGTACCAGACAATCTAAAAAGGTAGTCTTCCTGACAAGCAGTAAAGAGCAACAGCAACGAAATTCCAATAAGTATTCGCATCGTTTTGTAAGTTTATTTCCCCTAACACGAAGCACTTTCCAAAACCGTTGCCTCCCTATTCGCAATTATTTGAACTCGTAGTAAATGCGCGTACGCAACCCGATTTGGTTGAGACGCACCGGTTGTTGCCCAGTGAATCGGGTATTATAAAATCCGGTAAGCTGCCAAACGGTGCGGTACGTCAGCGGGCGTTCTATCCCTAGCTCAGCATCTATAATATATCGATAGGTCGGCAACGCTCCCGAACGCGCTTCTACGTATACTTTATCAGTTATTGCGTCGCGAAGCGAATAGGTAAGGGTGCGTTGCAGCGGCGATTCTACCAGGTAGTGCAGCGAAACCAGCGGAGTCCATTGCTTTCCGGAAGCGAAGCGGTACTGTGCCCCTCCACCCCACTGCCACTGCGACTGCCGGTTCTGCACCTCCAGCAATTCGTCGTTCTGATACACCGAACCCGACAAAATATCGGCGACGCCAAGCGATTCGTCGGTGGTGGCCAGCGTATATTCCGTACGCAGGTAGTGAATTCGCGCTACCAGTCCCAGCTTTCTGGTAACCAGCCAACTACCGTTCACTCCCCCGCCGCCGCCAAGGGCCTGACTGATACCCGGACGCACCGGTGATAAGCCTTGCGCCCCCAACCCAAGGCGGAAACGAGGCTTCCACACCGCTCCTTCGTTTTCTCGGGGAACCATTGCCGCAGAATCCACTGCCAGGGGGGACGCGACCGCTAGTAGCGAATCAGGAGATTGGCTTGTTCGGGTGCTGTCGGGTAGGCTATTGTTAACATGCCCCATACGGGTGCTATCAGCAAAAACAGGCATATCCTCTGAAGGGCTATCGCTCAGTGTGTTGTCGGTTGTTAGCGAGTTTAATAATGAGTTATCATTTGTTGGGCGTAGTTTCGCTCCGGTTTGGCTTTGCTGCGCCTCCTGGGTAGCAGATGGTGATGCCTTGCGGTAGACAATGGTGTGATACACCGTATCGTAGTGGTGAACTACAATCCGTTGAATGACAGTATCGGAAACTTGAGTTGATGCCACTGGCTGGTTCCGATCTGCGACCGACCGCAACGCGTCGTACTGCTGCTGCGTACGGTGCCACTGGTAGCCGAGCCAACCGCTTAATCCCGCTAAACACAGCAACAGCAAGGCTAGCAGCCAGTAGGCTTTTCTTGAAGATTGACCTTGGTTCAGGCGCTGCCGCACGGCTTGCCAACCGCCTTCCCGAACGGGATAGTCGTCCAGGTTATTCAGCTTGTCGGCCAATAGCTTGTCAAATGCTTGATCATCCATAGTTGCTTTTCTTTTCCTGGTGAAGCTGGCGGATTTTAACCTGCAAATGCTTTCGGGCTTTGGCAAGGTTTGATTTGGATGTCCCTTCAGTGATGCCGAGCATGGCGGCAATTTCGGGATGGCGGTAGCCTTCTATGGCGAATAGGTTGAACACCATTCGGTAGGCGGGCGGAAGCAGTTGCACCAACCGTAGAATCTCCTGAGCCGAAAGTTGATCCAGGGCATCAACGTCGTAGCTAACGTGAAGCAGAGCAACCTCTATTGCAACTGGGGTAGGCGGCCGCTTTCGGTAGTAGTCAATGGCGATTCGTACCAGTATTTTGTTGAACCACGCCTTGAACGACAACCGAAGGTCATAATGAGTCCCGATCTTCTGAAATACCTTGACGAAGGCATCGTTGAGCATTTCGTGGGCTTCTTCCTCGTGCTGCGCGTAACGCACGCATACTTTCATCCCGTAGCTGTAAAACTGCCGGTAGAGTTCTCGCTGACCAGCGGCCTTTCCTCGTTGGCACGCCTGAAGAAGAGTAACAAGTTGTTGGTCCAATGGCTTATCGTTCGCGCTCTAACACGCAACTAGTCACAAAAGGGTTGCCTCGAGGGTGCACTAAACTACCGCAAAATCGTTGTACCTTTCGAAACGCACTCTCCGCAATCCAATCAACATGCCGCTTCGGTGCCTACTTTTGCTTCTTCTGTGCTCCGGACTAGCCTTCGGGCAAAGTCCGGATACGGTGGTGATCGAGGGAGTGGTGGTGGATGCCGACAGCGCCTATATCCTGGAGTCGGTACACCTGCGGGTGCTCAACACCAACCGGGGCGGAGTGACGCGCACCGACGGGCGCTTCAAAACCCGCATCGCCCGGCAAGACACGCTGATGTTCACCCGCGTGGGTTATCAGCCCTATCAGTTGGTAGTCGCCGACAGCACCCCCGAAAGCCTGCGGCAACTGACTATCCGGATGCAACCGCAAATCACGATGCTCCAAGAGGTGCGCGTCAGGGAATACGGAGACGTCACCAAGTACATTCGCCGCGATTACGACAGCACCATCAACATGCGCCGCCCCCGAGGGGAGCCGATGTTTGAAAGAAAACCACCCACCGAACGGAAGGCGGTGCAAGTGGGCATCGGACCCAACGGCGCCACGCTCGACGGAGCCGTGACGGCCTTTGCCAACCTGTTCAGTAGTGAATATCAGCAAAAGAAGAAGGTGAAAGAATTGGTTGCTCGGGAGCAAACCCAAGCGCAGCAGCGCGAACTTCGGCAAGCCATGACGCAGCGCTACCAAACCCTGGCCCGGTCGGTAGCCAACCTGAGCGCCAGCGAGTTGGAACAGCTTACCACCTCGCACATGCCTCCCCCCTACATGATGCGCCAGATGAGCGACTACGAAGTGACCACTGTAATTGTTCAGGGGTTACGCACACTAGAGAAACAGGAAAGTTTCCTGGATGACCTGCTAAAGAACGGTACTTTTGAGGGACAGGAAAGAAACCAGTGAAACGACGTCGCTGCTGAGTTTGAGCCGTAGGAAAACCTACGACTAGAGAGGTGTGCTTGAAAGTTACTTCCTCAGGCAACTACTTCGCGCCCGCATCTTCCTCCTCCTTCACGCCCTTCATAAACTCGCTCAGTGCATCGTTGGCGTCGGGACCGTAGGCATGCACCACCGTTCCTTTGGTGCCGTCCTGCGCTTCAAGGGCGTAGAGAATAGACAAATCATCCGGGTTGCTTTCCCCCTCAAAGCGGAAGTCTTTGTTTATAGTTAACTCGTCCGCCGAAAAAGACTGGTCGCCGTCCACTACTTTCAGTTTCCCTCCCTCCAGCTTGAAGTCAGCTTTATAGCCTTCTTCTTCCAACTCCGCGAGTTTCTCGGTGAGTGGGTCGCGGTACTCCTTCATTTCTTGTAGTTCTTTTTCATCAATAGCCATAGGTGCAAAGGTTAGTTGTTTTGCTTGCTTAACCGCCCCCGGTTCCCGAATGTTTACCCGAAAATCGGCGGAAGCGGAATGCTGGGACTGTTCTGCCAGTCTTCCAAGAACTTTGGTTTCAGGCGCTGTAGCCAGCGCGGTTCGGCCAGGCGGATACCGAAGAAAAACCGCAACTGCCCACTGGTAGCCTGAAACTGCCAGTCTCCGGCCTGATACTGATTGTAGTCGAGCGTTCCGTACACCCCGGCGTACCAGCGTCCGTTGTCGTAGCCCAGGCCGCCCCGCAAATCATAGGCGGGCTCCACGGCGAAGGCCGACTGCGTTTCGCCCTGCACGTAGTACATTTGCTGCCAGTCTAGCCCCGTCATCGCCAGCAGATGCACAAACCACGAGCGGTAGATCAGGTTGGCCGTGTAGCCCACCTTGCTGCTCAGGGCGTAGACGCGCACCCGCTCGAGGGATAGCTCAGTCGGCAGTCCGATCGCGGGAACCACCTCGGCGGGGTCGCGCACGGTGAGGTAGGTGCCACTGCCCGACAGCAACAGCGAACCGGCCGATTTGCGCTGCCGCACTCCTTGGTTGTAGGGCGTGCGCAACGAAACCCGGTTGCCACCGGGCAGATAGGTGATGCCTACCGACATCTTTTTGGTCACCAGCGCGGGACGGAATTCGTCCATGGCTAGCGAGGGTGGCACCCCCGCCCGACGCAGGGTGAACCCGCGATAGCGCTGAAAGATACCATCCACCAGCCACCGGGTGGCGAACACGGAGCCCTGAAAGTCGAATCGATTGATGCGCTGGTCTTGCGCCAGCTGGGGAAGCGGCAACGGCAGCAGCAGGTTGAAGCCAATGTTCCACAAAAAGCCACCCACTCCCACCCGCGGGTGGTAGCGGGGCAGGTAGAGCAACCGCCCCTCCTGCTGGGGATGGCGCACGCGCAGGTCGCCGCCCCGGAGGGCGTAGATCAACCGGAGGTTGAGCGATTGCGGAAACGTTTGTACGAAGGAAGAGTCAACCGATTGGCCCGCCGCCAAGCTCACGCGCAGCAGCAGGGCCACTACGAACCCCAGTCGGCCACCGGCGAAGATCATTCGGCTCGTTAGTGGCCGACCCGCCCCACCGCCCTTAGCGAAAACCAGCAAGCGCTCCTCATCAATCGCTTTCGGGTCGGTCATCGGCTAGTGGCGAAGTAGGTTCTCGATGCTATTCGCCCGAGCGATGAGGGCATTGATGGCTTCGGCGTCGTTGTTCTCCAGGGCTTCCTGTAAAGCCAATAACTGGGTAATGAGCCGACCGTTGGCTTCCATCAGGTGATCGCGGTTTTGCACGAAGATGGGCGTCCACATCTGGGCGGAGTGCAGCGCCAGGCGGACCACCGATTTGAGTCCACCCCCGGCGCTGTCGAGCATTTCGGTGTTCTCTTCTTCGGCCAGGATGGTGTTACTCAGCGCAAAGGCCAGCAGGTGCGGCAGGTGGGAGGTGTAGCTCAACCGACGGTCGTGCTTGACCGAGCTGGTATAGGTGATGCGCATGTTGAGTGTTTCGAACAGGTGCACTGCCCGCTGCAGGGCATCGGCGTCCGAGCGTTCGCGGTCGCAGATCAGCATGGGCTTGTGGAACATCAACTCGTGGTGCGCGGCTGTGGGACCGGCCTTCTCGCGTCCCGCAATCGGGTGGGCCGCCACGTAGCGTCCGCGCCGGGGATGCTCCCGCACGACGGCGGCAATGGCGGCTTTGGTTGACCCCATGTCCATCAGCACCGCCTGCTTCGGAAGCACGTCCAGGCAATGATTGATAACAGACACAATGTGGTCCACCGGAATGGCCAGCACGGTCACGTCGGCCCGCGCTAGTCCTTCTTCCAGGGAAACGATTTGGTCGATGATCCCAAGCTCGAGCGCCACGGATGCGTTTTCTTGGTTACTATCCACCCCCAGCACCACCAGGTCAGCGTCGCTGGTTCGGTGTTTGATTCCCATAGCAAAAGCGCTCCCGATCAGGCCGGTTCCCACGATACACAGTTTCATAAAACCTCTTGTTTATTTCAACGCCTTCACGCTTCCGTATACCTATCCTGGTCGTAGGGTAGCAACGCGTCCTACGACCCAACAAGCAACGTCTCTAAGTGGGTCGTAGGACGCCGGGCACCGCGTGCTATCGCTACCCTACGACCAGAATAGTGTTATTTTCCGTTGTCTTACTTCAAAGCCTTCACGCCCGGCAACTCTTTGCCTTCCATATACTCTAGCAGCGCGCCACCACCGGTAGACACGTACGACACGTCGTCGCCGTAGCCCAGGCTGTTCACTGCCGCCGCCGAGTCGCCCCCGCCGATGAGCGAGAACGCGCCGCTGCGGGTAGCCTTCACCACCGCTTCGGCCACGGCTTTGGTGCCCTCGGCAAAGTTTTCCATCTCGAACACGCCCATCGGGCCGTTCCACAGGACAGTTTTGGCCTTGCTGATCACGTTGGCGAATACCTCTTGCGCTTCGGGACCAATGTCGAGGCCCATCCAGCCGTCTTCAATAGCATGATTATTCGCAATCTTGGTTTGGGCGTCGTTATCAAACTTGTCGGCCACCACCGAGTCGATGGGCAGGTGCAGGTTCACCTTCTTTTCTTTGGCTTTCTTGATCAACTCATTGGCCAGATTCAGCTTATCTTCTTCCACCAGCGAGTTGCCCACTTTGCCGCCCATCGCTTTGAAGAACGTGTAGCTCATCCCGCCCCCGATAATCAGATCGTCAACTTTGTCCAGCAGGTTCTCGATCACCCCGATCTTGTCCGATATCTTGGCTCCGCCCATGATCGCCACAAACGGGTGCTTGGTGTCCTCCAGCAGTTTGTCGGCGTTGGCCAGCTCGTCGCGCATCACGTAGCCGATGGCCTTTTCGCGGAAGTGCTGCGCCACCACCGTGGTGGACGAATGCGCGCGGTGGGCCGACCCGAACGCGTCGTTCACGTACACGTCGCCTAGTTTGGCCATTTGTTCGGCCAGCGCCTCGTCGCCCTTCGATTCACCGGCGTGGAAGCGGGTGTTTTCCAGCAGCAGCACCTCGCCCATCGGCAGTTCGCGGGCCTTTTGCTCCGCTTCTTCGCCCACGCAGTCGCTGGCAAAGTACACGTGCACTCCGCCCAGCAGTTCGGACAGGTGGTTGACCAGGTGCCGGAGCGAGTTTTTTTCGTCCGGACCGTCTTTGGGTCGCCCCAGGTGCGACATGAGGATGGCGACCCCGCCGTCGTTCAGAATCTTTCGGATGGTGGGCACCGCCGCCCGCATGCGGGTGTCGTCGGTAATGGAATGATCAGCATCAAGGGGCACGTTAAAATCGACCCGCACCAGGGCCTTCTTGCCGGAAAAGTTGATGTCATCGACAGTTTTCATAGCGTTTGTGGGTTAAACGGATATCAAAAACGCAAGGTAACCCATTGCCGCGATTTAGCGAAGCATTCCGACACCGAATAAGCCTATACCCCGTTCCTCCTTCTGTATTTATCCTGACCATCCGGCAATTACTTCCTGTTTATCCTGATCGCTCTTTACTATCCGCTAAAAAATACGCAACTTGGACGCACCTTCTCACCGTATCGCTCTATGAGGTATTCTGTATCCTTGCTACTGAGCGTTGGGACGCTGATGCTTTCTTCGCCCGTGGTTGCTCAATCCGACGGGGGGTCACGTCATTTCCTCCGTGCCCGAGCATTTTCCACTGATCAACCCGACAGTGCGGCGCACTACGCCCGCCGGGCCCTGGCCGAGTGGGAACAACAGCGGCATTGGAATCAGCACGCTTACGGACTCAGTTGGTTGGGTGACTTCTACCGACGGAAGCAACAAAGCGATTCGGCCTTTTATTATCTGTCCAGAGCGCTAATGGCCGTGACCAGCAGTCCGGTGCAGGATACTACGCGGGCCGATACGCACTACAACTTGGGGCAGTACTACGACGACGAGCGGCAGCCGGAGCAAGCACTGCAAACGCACCGCCGGGCCCTAACCATACGGGAAGTGCTAGGCGACTCGTTGCCCCTGGTCGACAGCTACACCGCCATCGCCAACGTGTATCGCTACATCTACCTCGATTTTATCACGGCCGAACAGTACTATCAGAAAGCGTTGAATCAACTAAACCCAGCGACTCATCCGGACGGAAAACTGTTCGACGTGCTGTATAGCCTGGCCACCACCAATCGTCTGAAAGAAGACTATGACCAAGCGCTGGCCTACGGCTACCAGGCGGCCACCCTGGCCAAGGGCCTGTCGAGGAAACGCAGCGAGGTTTGTTTCACCATGCTGGGCAACATCCTGGACGACCAGGGCAACACCAACGCCGCCATTGCCAACTACGAATCGGCGCTAGCGTTAGGAATTGAGCGATTGGGCAACCAACACCCCGACCTGATGGTGCGGTTCAACAATCTGGCCGCCGCCTACATCAAAGCTGACAAACTAATCCAGGCCAAACGCCTGCTCCGACATGCCCTCCGGGTATATCAGACCGCCCCCACCTCGAGCGCCGAGGCCCGGCTGGCCAGCACCTACGAAACCCTGGGCGACGCGTACGCTCAACAGAGTTATCTTGATTCGGCCACCACGGCCTATCAGCAGAGTTGGGACATTAACCTACGCATCCACGGGCCCAACCATCCTAATACCGTGGATATTTTGTCTGTCATCGGCCAGTTCTACGAGCAGCAGTCGGCCCACGATTCGGCGCTGTACTACTTTCAGCGGTCGCTCATGGCCAGTGCCCCCGGTTTCGACCCTGCTGACGTTCGGCAGAACCCCACGGTGGCCATGATGATGCGCAACCCGCTCGATTTCCAGCTTTTATACTATAAGGCCCAAGTCCTGCTGCAAAAGCACCAACTAACCTCGGATGCCACCTGGCTGGAACCGGCACTAGACTGCTTTGCCCGAGCCGACTCACTCATGGATTCGTGTCGGGTGCTGTATGATCGGGAAACCGCTAAGCTGCGTTTTTTAGAAAGCTATCGGGAAGTATACGAACGGGCGGTCGACTGTGCGTACCGCTTGCACCAGTCCTCTCCGGAAGACCGGTACCAGGCCTGGGCGTTTCACTTTATGGAGAAAAGCAAGGCGGTGGTGTTGTGGGAGGCCCTGGTGAATAGTCAGATCAAAACCAGTGCCGGGGTTCCCGACAGCTTGCTCGCGCACGAACGCACGCTCAAGGTGGAGTTGGCCTACCTGAACAATGAACGGCTGGCGGCCGAACAGGCGGGCCAGCCCGATTCTATCGTCACCGCGCTGCGCGCCCGGCAGTTTTCGCTATCGCGCCAGCAGGAGGCGCTCACGCAGCAACTGCGGCAGGATTATCCGGCCTACTTCCGCATCAAGTACGGCCAAGACCAGCACACACTAGCGCAGGCGCAGCGGTATACGCGAAGCGCCAACACCCGGCTGGTGGAATATCTGTGGGGAAAAGACTACCTCTACGCCATCGGCATCTCGCCCCGGCAGGTAGTGCTCGAGGCGTTGCCCCTCACCGACCCACTGCGGCAGGCCCTGACCACCGTGCTGGCAGCGCTCCAACAGCCACCCCGCACCACCCAAAGTTCGGTCGACTTCCAGGCCTACACCGCCGCGGCCTACGCGGTGTATCGGCAGTGGCTTTTTCCATTGTTAGCGTCCGATCAGCCGGACGGCCGTTTTTTAGCTCTCCCTTTGTTTCACAGTTTCCAGGAAGCACAGCAACGGGCGCACCCGCCCTCGCTGACGATCATTCCCGACGGACCGTTGGCGTATCTCCCCTTTGAAGCGTTGCTTACCCAGCAGCCCACGGCTCAGCAGCCTAATTATCGACGGTTGCCCTACGTGCTGGACACATTGGCGGTGAGCTACGCTCCCTCGTCGCAGGTGCTTATCCAAGGGGCCAACGGAGCACGCCACGCCATGCGCTTTCTAGCCTTCGGCTACTCCGGCTCGGATGCACTTGCTGAGACGCCCCTTTCCACTACGTGGCGAGGTCTGCCCGGCACCGCCCGGGAGATTAAGGCGCTGAACCAAATGGCCGAAGGGACATTCTACACGGGAGCGGCGGCCAGCGAAAGTCAGTTCAAGGCGGAAGCCGAACGCTACGACGTGATCCACCTGGCCGTGCACGGCCTCGCCGATACCCTACAGCCCAACAACAGTCGGCTGGTGTTCCGCACCGAGCACGACAGCATCAACGATGGCAACTTGTATTCGTATGAGTTGTACGATCTGCAGTTGCAGGCCGACTTGGCCGTGCTGAGCGCGTGCGAAAGCGGTACTGGCAAAATGCAGCAGGGTGAGGGGGTATATAGCCTGGCGCGGGGGTTCATCTACGCCGGGTGCCCCACCGTGGTGATGAGCCTGTGGAGGGTCGACGACCAGCAGACCGCTTCGTTGATGCCTGCGTTCTACCGAGCGCTATTCGCGGGACAGCCGGTAGACCAGGCCCTGCGCGCGGCGAAGTTGAAGTATCGGGAGCAGTGCACGGCCTTTCACGCCCATCCGGCCTTTTGGTCGGCCTTTGTGGTAGGAGGTGCCCCCGCGCCCATCATTAGTTACCAGTCAACGCGCCACGCCGCCGTGCTGATCCTACTGCTTTCCGGAATATACGCAGGCTTAGCCCTGTACGGTCGGTTGAGAAACCACCGAGCAAAAAGGACCGGTAGTGTTGCTGGACAATAGAAAAAGGGTGCCCGATAAAGACACCCTTCTTGGTTACTTCTTGTCCTCTTCCGGCGGCTCTTCGTCTTCCCCTTTGCCTTTGGGAAAGAAAACAGGTAACGATAGGCGAACGGATTGGGGGCTTGGTGAAAGAAACATAATGAATTAGGGTTAGGTGAATAATTGGTTTAAGATAACAATTTCTGCTCAGAAAGCACGCTTTCTGGCGCGTTGTTGTAGATTAGTACAACCTGACCCGAAAAGGTCACCCGCTAGCGCCTATTTTTTTTAGGAAAAGCAGCCTTCGGTTCAGCGTTGGCCATAACCCATCGACGAGAGCCAACTGCCAACCATCGACCGCTTTCATATTTCATATCTCACATCTCATATTTCTCTCATATCTCGCATTTCCCAATCAACTGTTTGGCAAACCGCTCGCCATTCGTTAACATCGCCCCCAGCCTGACCCAGTTTTTATGCGCTACCTCTTGCCCCTTCTGGTCTTCGTTTCCTACTTCGTGAAGGCGCAGCCCGTTTCCCTTGCGTACTACCTGCCCGCCACCGACTACGATCCGGCTATTCCCACCCCCGCGTCGGTGCTGGGATTTCAGATAGGCGAGCAGCACGCCGAACCCGCCCAGATGGCGGCCTACTACCGGGCGCTGGCCGCCGCTTCGCCCCGGGTCACGCTGCAAGAATACGGGCACACCTACGAGCAGCGGCCGCTCTACCTGCTCACCATCACCACCGAAGCCAACCAGCAAAACATCACCCAGTTGCAGGCGCAGCACCGGCGAGCCTCCGACCCCTCAGCATCCGAAGCAGCCGACGCCGATACGGCCCCGGCGGTGGTGTGGCTGGGCTACAGCGTGCACGGCAACGAACCCAGCGGCGCCAACGCCGCCCTGCTGGTGGCCTACTACCTGGCGGCCGCCCCCGAAGCCGACGTGGCCCCGCTGCTCGGGCAAACCATCGTGCTGATGGACCCCTTTATCAACCCCGACGGACTCAACCGCTTCGCCACCTGGGCGAACACCCATAAGGGGCAGGTGATTAACGCTGATCCGCAAAACCTGGAGCAAAACGAAGCCTGGCCTCGCGGACGCACCAACCACTACTGGTTCGACCTGAACCGCGACTGGCTGCTGCAACAGCACCCCGAGTCGCGCGGACGGCTGGAGATGTTCCACGCCTGGAAGCCGCACGTGCTCACCG
Source organism: Cyclobacteriaceae bacterium (assembly GCA_965217275.1). Classification (GTDB taxonomy): domain Bacteria; phylum Bacteroidota; class Bacteroidia; order Cytophagales; family Cyclobacteriaceae; genus Tunicatimonas. The sequence continues at coordinate 709,736 of OZ244400.1, forward strand.
ACCACCACGAGATGGGCACCAACTCCACCTTTTTCTTTATGCCGGGCATCCCCTCGCGCAACCATCCGCTCACGCCCGACCGGGTGTTTGAACTCACCCGCGCCCTGGGCACCTACCACGCCGCCGGACTCGACTCTATCGGTTCGTTGTACTTCACCGAAGAGAGCTACGACGACTTCTACTTCGGCAAGGGCTCCACCTATCCCGACGTGAACGGGGCGGTGGGCATCCTGTTCGAGCAGGCCAGTTCGCGCAGTCACGCGCAGGAGAGCGACCACGGCGTGCTCACCTTTCCCTTCACCATCCGCAACCAGGTGGTGGTGAGCTTCACCACGCTGCGCGGGGCGGCGGCCCTAAGGCCCAAGTTGTTATCCTACCAAAGAGACTTCTACCAAAGCGCCTTGGCAGAAGCCACGCAAGACCCGGTGCAGGCCTACGCATTCGGCAGCGCCGACGACCCGGCCCGCACCTACCACATGGCCGAGGTGCTTCGGCGGCACCAGATTCAGCTTTACCGTCCGCAGCAAACCATCACCACCGACGATCAGGTTTTTTCTCCCGAAGGCAGTTATTTGGTTCCCCTACAGCAGCCGCAGTACCGGCTCGTCCAAGCCCTGTTTGAGCAGCGCACCAGCTTCACCGACAGCCTGTTCTACGACGTATCGGCCTGGACTTTCCCACTGGCCTACAACCTGCCCTTCGCCGCGCTATCCGCCCGGCAGTTCACCCGGGGCGAAGCGGTGGATACGCTGTCGTTTCCTCAGGGAGAACGCGTCGGTGGACCGAGCAGCTACGCTTACCTGATCGAGCCGCAGGGCTACTACCTGCACCGGGCCTTGTATCGCTTGCTGGACGCTGGGGTGAACGTGAAAGTGGCCACCGAACCCCTGACGGATGCGTCCGGGAAGACCTTCGCCGCCGGAACCTTGCTGGTGGCGCTGGGCATTCAGCAAGACGTGGCGGCCGACACGGTGCACCAATTGATGCAGCGCATTGCCGACCAAGATGCGCTCACCGTGCACGCCGCCCCCACCGGGCTCACCGGGCAGGGACTGGATTTGGGCAGCCGCAACTTCAGCCGGGTGCAGAAACCGGAGGTGGCCTTGCTGGTGGGCGGGGACGTGAGCAGCTACGACGCCGGGGAGGTATGGCATCTGCTGGACCAGCGCTACGCCATGCCCCTAACGCTGCTCGACGTGTCCCACCTGAACCGGGCTGACCTGTCGCGCTACACCACGCTGGTGATGGTGGACGGCAGCTACGGAGCTATTGATAAGAACACGCAGGATAAACTAAAGCGCTGGCTCGGTGCGGGCAACACCCTGGTGGCCTTGCAGGGCGCGGGGCAGTGGCTGTCGGATCATGACTTAGGCGGAGTGGCGTACCATAAGATGGAAGCCGACTCGGTGCCGCCGCGGCCCTACGCGCTGCGCGACACCTACCGGGGGGCGCAGGTGATCGGGGGGGCTATTTTTGCCACGGAGGTTGATCTGACCCACCCGGTGGCCTTCGGCCTGACGCGCGAGCGGTTGCCGGTGTTTCGCAACGGAGATGCTATGATCCGGCGCGGGCGCAACCCCTACGCCTACCCGGTGGTGTATACCGACAACCCGCTGCTGGCCGGGTACATCTCGGCCCCCAAAGCGGAAGCGCTGCGCAACACGGCGGCGGTGGCCGTTACCAAAAGCGGCAAGGGAACCGTCATTGTGTTTACCGATAACCCTAACTTTCGCGCCTACTGGTACGGCACCAACAAGTTGTTTATGAACAGCTTATTCTACGGGCAGATCGTGGAATAAGCACTTAAGTACGTGGTCAGAAATAATTACAAAAATTAAACGTCATTCCGGAATTTTACGAAGCATAGCGTAGTAAAATGTCCGCGGACGCCGCGCGGGAATCCCCTGCCACAGCGACGAAAATATGCCTTACAATAATTTAATGTACGTCTTCGTGGCAGGGGATTCCGGTTCGCCGCTATCGCTCTGACCGGAATGACGTTTTGTAATTTATTTTGATTGACTACTTACCTTGACATCATGATAACTATGACACCAATGACCGCACTACGCTTTGGGGCATTCAGCCTGTTCACACTGAGCATCTTGTCAGGGCTACCCTGCATTGGGCAAGAGCGCCCCGGCGAAGCTAACTCTCCGGCGCAAGCGCGTCCTAACATCGTCATCCTGTTTGCCGACGACATGGGCTACGGCGACCTGAGCAGCTACGGAAACCCCACTATCCGCACTCCGCATCTTGACTCGCTGGCGGCCCAGGGCATTCGGTTCACCTCCTATGAGGCGGCTCCCTGGTGCGTGCCCTCGCGCGTTGAACTCATGACCGGTCGCTATATGGCGCGCGTCGACCTGGGGGGCGGCACCGGAGCGGACGGCACCGGCGGACTGCCCGACCGCGAGTTGACGCTGGCCGAAGGACTCCGGCAGGCGGGCTACGCCACCGGCATGGCGGGCAAGTGGCACCTGGGCTATAAACAGAAGAAATTCTTGCCCACCAACCACGGTTTTGACAGCTGGCTGGGGCTGCCCTACTCCAACGACTACATGAAGCCCTACGTGCAGACCGACGAGCCGTTGGTGATGTACCGCGACACCACCGTGGCCGAGTATCCGGTGGACCAGGATTCGCTCACGGTGAAGTACACTGCCGAGGCGCTTCGGTTTATCCGGGCGCAGGCCGACGAGGAGCAGCCTTTCTTTTTTTATCTGGCCTACAACATGCCACACCTCCCGATCCATACCACCAAGGAATTCTTCGGCACCTCAAAAGCCGGGCTCTACGGCGACGTGATCCAAACCATCGACTGGAGCGTGGGTCAGGTACTACAGGCGCTGCAAGAGGAAGGGCTGGCAGAGAACACCATCGTGTTTTTTGCCTCGGACAACGGCCCCTGGCAAAACGCCCCGCCCCGGATGTTTGAGGTGCCCACTACCCCCGAGGGCAGCAACTGGGAGCAGCGTGGGGCGGGCAACCAGCCCTGGCACGTGGGCTCGGCGGGCCCGTTGCGGGGCCACAAGGCCACTACCTACGAGGGCGGCACGCGGGTACCCGCCATGATCCGCTGGCCCGGCCACATTGCCCCCCGGCAGGTGTCCGACGCCCTGCTGGCCAACCTGGATATGTACCGCACCTTTCTGGAGGCGGGCGGGGGCACCCTGTCCGACCAACCGGTGGACGGTCTGGACCTGATGCCCTTTCTGACGGGCCAAACCGACCAATCGCCGCGCCAGGAGTTTGGGTACTTTAACAATCAGTTGCAAGGAATACGCGACGGCCACTGGAAGCTGCGTGAAGTGGACGGCGAGACCCAACTGTTTGATCTGCAAACCGACCCGGGCGAAAAGTACAACCGTGCCGAAACTGAGCCACAGGTGGTTGAGCGATTACGAACGCGCCTGCACCAGCTAGCCCAAGAAGTGGGCGCTCAAGTGGCTGATTAGCCCGAGTAAATAACCATTGATGGCCTGAAAAGCGGCTTACCAACGCGCACCTAAGAAGTTTAGCAGTAGGCCAAGTGCCCCCGCGAAGGAAATATCCGTATGGGTCATAACGTATTCCCGAAGAAACTTGGCGGCTTTGGCTAACTGACCCTTCACGGTGCTTTTGGAAATGCCTAACTGCTGCGCAATTTCGTCGGGGCTCATGTCCAGATGGCGACGCATCGTGAAGATAGTTTTGCGCTGGGGAGGAAGTTGCTCAATGGCTTGGCTGGCGATGCGGTCGTACTCCTGCGAGAGCATTTGAGCTTCCGTCGGGTTGTGCGTGGGGTGGAGCCACTGCTGCTGAAACTTGGTGCGCAACGCTTGCTCCCGCGCTGATTTTTTCAAGTAGTTGACACTAAGGTCTTTCGTGATCTTGAACAAAAGCGCGTTCAGCGATTGATCGGCCCGCATTAATTCCCTTTTCCTCCATATCGTCAGAAAGACGTCCATCATGATCTCTTCGGCTGCCGGTTCGGATTTGACCAGCCGCAGGCAGTAGGCGTACACCTGCTGATGCTTCTCCGCAAAGAGTTGATCAAATGCTTTGGAATCTCCCTGGTTTAGCCTTTTAACCAAGCACGCCCCTATCTTCTGTTCTACAGCCATAGTTCAAAATTAGAATAATGACAAAAATAAGCACAGTCAATATGCATATTTTGTCCATAATTAAAAAAAATTTGATACCGAGTAGTCCTTTCAATGCTTTTGCTTGGATTACCAATAAAGAGCCGACTAAACAAGTACAGGATGCATCGTAAAGACTTACTCGAGAAACACTTGAAAGGTAAATTGAGTGAAGTAGAGCTAATCTGGTTGATTGACGATCTGAGTCGAGCCTCCGATGGTGAAGACTATCAATCCGTGCTACAACAACTCTGGAAAGATGCAGAAAAAGAAAATCTGCTGCCGCCTGCTGATTCTCAGCGACTGCTGGCTGCTTTCCAAAAGCATCGGCAGAAAAGCACTCCGCAGAGAACAAGCCGCACGCCCCGGATTTGGTACCGCGCCGCGGCGGTTGCCGGTATTATCCTGGCGAGCATCGCACTATGGCTCTTTGTCCGGCAAAACCAAACGGTGACCTACGCGACCGGTTACGGGGAAGTTCGCACCTTTACGCTACCCGACAACTCTACGGTGACCCTAAACGCCAATTCTTCGCTCCGTCACGCCCCCGATTGGAACTCCGACGCGCCGCGGGAGGTGTGGCTGGACGGGGAAGCCTATTTTTCCGTTACCCACACCCAAAACGACCAGCCGTTTTTGGTACACGTCACCGATGCGCTTCGGGTGGAAGTGCTGGGTACGGCATTTAACGTAAAAGACCGGCGACGCCGCGCTGAGGTGGTGCTCACCACCGGAAAGGTGAAGTTATCCGTGCAAAAGAACCAGGCAGATTCGCAAACGCTCGCCATGCAGCCCGGTGAGTTGGTCGCGTTTTCGGAAGCAAATCAAACCCTGCGCAAGAAACAGGTAGATCCGGAGCAGTATGCGGCCTGGCGGGATCACAAAATGATCTTTGACCAGATGTCTTTGCAAGAGCTTGCCCGGCAACTGGAAGATGTCTACGGAGTGTCTATTGCCATTGAAGGCGACGGCCTGGCCAACACAACGCTCACCGGAGCCTTCCCTACGCACAACCTGGAAATGATTCTTACCTCACTGCCAACCATTATCGACATGGAAATTCTAAGAAACGAAGACCAAATCACCTTTAAACGCGAATAGAGAGCAACTTAATTTATCCGGAATTTCATCACCGTTACCCATTAACTTATAAATATGAGAAATTTTACCCGACCTTTCGTATTTGCCTTCTTCTGGTGCGGTCTGCTATTGCCCGGCTACGCCCAACAACTGGCGTACCACGATCTACCCGCTCAGGAAGACCAAACCCATCAGAAAGCGCTGCGCGTCGTACTGGAAGAACTAGAGCGGGCGTACGGCGTGAATTTTACGTACCGAACTGACCTGATCAAAGACAAACGCGTTGATCAGCACTTGAACGATCTGGATGATCTGGATCAAACCCTGAACAAACTTCTGGAACCACTTAACCTTAAGCACCGCCGGGTAGATGATCAGTACTACCTCATTTACCCGACCACCAAGCCGCTTGACCGACAAGAGATAGAGCCGCCACTGAACCGTACCCCGGCCACCTCTATGGCAGAAGCTCCTAATCGTCAGCTATCCCAAATACCCCACCGAGACCGTCCGTTGGTAGCGGCGCTAGAGAAGACGATCAGCGGGCAAGTGACTGACCAATCCACCAACGATCCCCTGCCGGGGGTGAACATCCTGGCCAAGGGCACCTCCACGGGAACGGTCACCGACGTGGAGGGCAACTACCGCCTCACCGTGGCTGATGAGGTGACTACTCTGGTGTTTTCGGCGATCGGTTTCGCTACGCAAGAAGTGCCGCTGAACGGCAGAACAACCATTGATGTGGTACTGGAAGAGGATGTGCAGAGCTTGCAAGAAGTGGTGGTGGTTGGCTACGGTACGGTGAAGGAGAAGGACCTGACGGGTTCCGTGGCCTCAATCAAATCCGATGCACTGGAAGCCCAGGGGCCTAAAATCAATGTCATGGAAACCCTACAGGGACTGGCTCCGGGCCTGAACCTTACGGTCAACAACAATTCGGCCGCCCAGGAGTCGGTGGGGATTCAGATTCGGGGGCAGAATTCTATTACCGCCAGCAATCGCCCCCTTATTGTGCTGGACGGAGTTCCGTACGCCGGAGGGTTGAACGAGCTCAACCAAAACGACATTGCCTCCATGGATATACTAAAAGATGCCTCATCCACCGCCATCTACGGGGCGCGGGGGGCCAACGGGGTCATTATCATCACGACCAAGAAAGGGAAGACCGGCCGACCCACCCTCAGCTACAACGGCAGCTACGGATTGCGAGAAATCTACAACCTTCCCCCGCTGATGAACGGCCAGCAGCACTGGGATTTTGCCGTAGAGAGGTACGGCGAGGACGTGGTGTCCTCTTATCCTACCCGGCTAGAGAACTACCAAAACGGCGTCTCCACCAACTGGGTGGATCTGGCTACCCGAACGGCCCAGCAGACGAAGCACAACCTGAGCCTACAGGGCGGCAGCGAAAACGTCAGTTATCTGTTTTCGGGTACGTATTCTGATGTGGAAGGAATTGCCATCGGTGATGATTTCCAGCAGTTGACGGTTCGGTCGAACCTAACCTTTGATGTTACCGACTGGCTCACCATTGGCTCTAACTCCCAGTATTCCTACCAGGATTTATCGGGTCTGAACGCCAATTTCACCCAGGCATTTTATTTGATTCCCCTGATTGACCCCTACGAAGAAGACGGTTCGCTGTCCTTGTTTCCGTGGCCGGAAGAACCGGTTTTCCAGAATCCTTTGTCTAACCTGAACGTGCAGGATGAGCACTTTAAGCGAAATCTGTTTTCTAATAATTACCTGGAAATCAACTTCCCCTTCGCTCCCGGACTTTCTTACAAGCTCAACACCGGATTCACGCTGAGTGACCTGCAAATCGGAAGGTTCTGGGGCGACAACACGGTTGTGGGTTTTGAAAACAATGGCCAAGCGTTCACCCAAAATCAAGTAATAAAAGATCGCTTGGTTGAAAACCTGCTGGTGTATGACAGGAATTGGGGGAGGCACAATCTAAATGTTACGGCACTGTACAGCACGCAACAGTATCAGAATGAAAATAGAGCGCTTACCTCCCGGGATTTTCCGACCCCCGTCCTGACCTGGTACCAACCCGATGTTGCCGGGGTGCAAGAGCCGAGTGCCAGTTACCGTGAGCAACGGTACATCTCGCAAATGGGACGACTGAACTACAACTACGACAGCCGGTATCTTCTGACCCTGACCCTGCGAAGAGACGGATATTCTGGTTTTGGTAGTGACGACAAGTTTGGAGTTTTTCCGTCCATTGCGGCCGGGTGGAACCTGGGAGATGAAGCGTTTATGTCGAACCTGACTTGGGTTGATCAACTGAAACTAAGGGTTTCCTACGGGGAAAGCGGCAACCAGGCGATCAGTCCCTACCAAACCCTGCCCCGGTTAGGTCAGGTCAATTACCTGGGCGGGGAAGGTGGCCTGGAGACTGCGCCGGGTTATTTCCCGGATAGTTTGGCTTCGCCCTCCCTGGGTTGGGAAACGTCCCGGTCGCTGAACCTGGGAATAGACGCGGGCTTCTTTAACGGCAAGCTACGCACTGCGGTAGACGTTTACACCACCAATACCTTCGATTTACTGCTGAACCGGTCCATTTCTCCGGTACACGGCATTACCAACATTACCCAGAACATCGGGGAAACCAACAACCGGGGTATAGAATTGAGCATCACCTCGCGTAACATTGTCAGAAACAACTTTAGCTGGACAACCACCTTCAACTTCTCGTATAACCAAAACAAAATCGTAGACCTGTACGGAAATAAGGAAGACGACGTGGCCAATGGCTGGTTTATCGGCCAACCGATTGACGTTAACTTTGACTATGTCTTTGCCGGGGTATGGCAGCAAGGCGATGCCATTGAAGACTCTCCGCAACCCGATGCCGAACCCGGCGACGTTCGGGTAAAGGATACGAACGAAGACGGCACCATCGACCCGGACGACCGGGATTTCTTAGGACAGGAAAGTCCTCGGTTTATCATGGGTCTTTCCAATAATTTAGAATACAAAAAGCTAAGACTCAGCTTCGTTTTGTACAGTGCACAAGGAGCGACCCGGGCTAACCCCCTGTGGGATACGGATCGAGTCTGGTCCGACGTGCGCCGGAATTCTATTATGTTGCCCTACTGGCGCGAGGGTAATCCGACCAATGCCTATCCTGCTAATCGCGACGGCACCAATCCGTACCAGGTACGCTTCTATCAGGATGCTGGTTTTGTGCGCCTGAGAGACATCACGTTATCGTATTCGCTCAATGACTTCATGAATGAGTGGGGGGTGAAGCAGTTTCGCGTATCTTTTAATATTCGTAATGCCCTCACCTGGACCCCGTGGGAAGGGCTCGATCCTGAGCTTTCTGACCAACGCGGAATCCCCATCGACCGAACCTATTCATTGGGACTGAATTTTTCATTTTAAAACGAGCCAGCATGAAAAGGATACAACTATACTTTACAATCTGCCTAACAGCAACCTTAGTATTCTCCTGTGATGAGAATGAGTTTCTGGACGAAAACCCAAGAGACATATTAACGTCTGAAAACCTGTACACCACTCCCGAAGGGTTTCAGAACGGAATCAACGCCCTCTATTACTTTGTCCGACAGGAGAGAGACGGCATGGATGGTCGGGTACCCGGGATGCTCTACTGGTCGAGCACAGATAACAGTTACAACCCGGTGTCCAATAATCCGGACCTACCCTACCTGGAGTGGGGAGAATTTAATAACTCCACTGTTGAATTTTATTCCATTGTTTGGAACTGGCTGTATCGCACCATCAACGCGGCAAATACGATCATTAGCCGGGCCGAGAACGAATCCATCGACTGGGAGGATGAAAACCAGAAGAACGAAACGGTTGCACCCGCCCGGTGCGTCCGGGCCTGGGCCTACCGGCACCTGATCAATCTGTGGGGCGAAGTGCCGCTGGTGGAAACCGAATCTACCGGCAGCACCATCCGCACCGACTGGGAAAGGGCGTCCCTGGCAGATCTAATGCAATTTATGGAGCAAGACTGGCTCTTTGCGGAGCAGTGGCTTCCGGAGGTGCAGGCGGTGCCGGGCCGCCTCAGTAAAGCCGCGGCGCAGCACTATCTGGCCGAACTGTATCTGATGATGGATGACCCCGGCATGGCCGAGCAAAAGGCGTTGGCGGCCATCAACAACCCCAACTTTTCGCTCATCACCGAGCGTTACGGGGTAAGAGCCTCCGAACCCGGAGTGCCCTTCATGGACCAGTTTTACGAAGGAAACGTCTTTTATAACCAGGGCAATACCGAAGCTTTGTGGACTTTCCCCAATGAGTTTAACGTGGTGGGCGAGGCCGAGAGTAATATGAGAAGAACCTGGTTGCTGTGGTACTGGCGCCTCCCCGGCGTAGAAATAACCCCGGAACTAGGCCGCGGTATCGGTTGGCTCGGCCCCACTAAATTTGCGTTGGATCTCTATACTCCCGGTGATGATAGAGGCTCCGAGTACGCTATTCATCGCTATTTGATCACGCAAGACGGCGACACGATCTTTACAACCACCGACCCGGAAGAATTCTTGGGGGTGGGTCCGGCCGGGCTAGAACCCAACCGCCCCGAAAACTGGCCGTCTACCCGGAAGTGGGACGATGGGAATGAGCAGATTCTCAACTCAGCCATCGGGTACCGTGATCAAATCTACCTGAGATTAGCGGAAACTTACCTGCTGCTTGCTGAGGCGCAGCATAGGTTAGGGAAAAACAATGAAGCGGCCGAAACGCTTAATGCACTAAGAAGGAGATCGAACGCTTCGGAGATCTCCGCCGCCGACGTCACCATCGATTTCATCTTGGACGAACGATCGCGAGAACTGTTAGCCGAAGAGCACCGACGATACACTTTGTTGCGCTTGGATAAGTGGCTGGAAAGAACAAAGGCGCATAATCATATGTCGGGTCCCTTTATCACCGAACGGGATAAGCTCTATCCCATTCCCCAGCCGGTGATTGACGCGAATTTAGACCTTGAACTTCCACAAAACAATGGATACTAACCGAATGACCTGTATGAAAGACTTCAAAGAATACGTGCTGTTGCTGCTTGTTTTTGTTGCTCCGTGGGGGGATGTTTGGTCGCAATCGCGCGATGACCAACGGGCAAACCCACTGGATATCCCCGACCTGCTTACTTTTTGGGATTTCCAGCGCAGCAACGAAGGAAGCGACCTGACGAGCCAAGGTTCCTATCAGTATACCCTGGAAGAAATGAACGGGCCTATAAAGAGGGAAGATGATGGAGTGTTCGGCTCTTCCGGTTTGGATATCACTCGGGGGCAATGGTTGCGGATCAAGCGAGAAGATTGCCCGGCCCTGGATATTCACGGGAAGGATGAAGTAACCATCGTGGCCTGGATCAAACGCCGGGCCGACAACCGCTGGCAGTACATCGCCGGGATGTGGGACGAAGGGGCTGAGCGGTTCAAGGGGAAGGCTCGAGGCGAGGGCAAAGGAGCGCCAGCCCGGCAGTACGCCCTTTTTCTCAATGGCCATAAGCAGGCGGACTATAAGAGTTTGACGCGCAGCGATGCTGACAACCAAGTGCACGGTTACGTGTCGGACAGCGGGGGAGCTACTGCGGGAAAGCCGTTCAGCTTTTCCTACGCCACCGGCGGGACTTTTATCGAAAAAGATACCTGGTACATGATCGCCTACACCTATGACCACGAGGCGTTGCGCGTCTACGTGAACGGAGAACTAGACCGCAACGGCAACTACAATCCTTTCTACTGGGACAAACCCATTCACGACGGGGGAGAAGACGGATCGGACTTCACGGTGGCCCAACGAGGCGTTCCGTCCTGGCCCGACTATCCGAAGGGCGAACCCGGCAACAAAGTCGGATTCGGGGGAGTGCTGGGTGGATTGGCGGTGTATGAGCGGGCTTTAGCCCCGGAAGAACTTAAAAAACTGTATGCGTCGACCCTGCAAAAGCGACCGGATCAACCTCAATGAGAGCTAGCTATTAGTGTTTTTTGCCACGGAGATGAAACTATTGCTTACGCTTTGCTTACTACTGAGCCTTGTTTTTTATAGCGAGGCTGATAGTGTATTAAAGAAATCAGTAGAAACCTGCTGTGAGGCAGATTCTACGACCACCCCTGATGAAATCCCCGGGCTGATTGCTTTCTGGGATTTTCAGGAAGCAGCCGGTACCGGTCGTGTTTCCAAAGGGGCTCAGCAGTATACACTAGAGGAAATGAATGGCCCCATTAAAACCTCCGACGACGGGGTGTTTGGCCCTCGCAGTGCTGACCTGGAGTGGGGAAAGTGGTTTAGAATTAAAAGAGCCGATGCTCCGGGATTGGATTTGCACGGGAAGGGCCAACCGCTGACGATGGTGGTTTGGGTGCAACGCGAATCGGACCGGGTGTGGCAGTATATTGCCGGCATGTGGAGCGAAGGCGACGCCCGCTTCAAGGGAGAAGCAAAGGGCACGGGTGCCCGGGCGCCCGCCCGACAGTACGCCATGTTTATCAATGGCTACTGGCAAAACGACTACACCACCTACGAAAGAAGCCGGGCCGAAAACCAGCCGATGGGCTACGTATCTCCCTACGGGGGGGCCACTCCCGAACACCCCTTTGCCTTCGACTACGCCACCGGAGGCACTAAACTAGAGAAAAACCGCTGGTATATGCTCACGTTTACCTACGACGGCGAATGGCTCAAAGTGTATGTAGATGACCAGCTTGATGCCAACGGTAACTACAATCCTTTCTTCTACGACGGGCCTATTTTTGATGGCGGCGAACAAGGATCCGATTTTACCGTAGCGCAACGCAATCACCCTAAATGGCCTTCCTACCCCCAGGGCGTTATAAATAATGACGAGGGTTTTGACGGCAAAATCGGAGGGCTGGCTGTTTACAACCGGGCACTTACCGATGATGAAATCGAAAAGTTATACCAGTCTACCATGAATCAAAAATCAAAGTAGCGCTCCTGGTAGTAGGTCACGCGGCGGCGACACTCTTCGGCATCAAATGCTTCTACGTCCCAGCGTTCGCCTTTCTTCAGCCCCAGCCACTCGCGGGCGTCCCGGTGGTCGGGCGACTTCGGGTCGTTGATCGACTCCACAATGCTGTAGTAGCCCCAGATGCCGCCGCAGTCCTCGGGCGGACACGCTCCTTTACCCTTCAGGAACTGCGGGGCCAGAATCCGCTCGTCGTTGATCTTTTCAAGCAGCACGGTATGCTGCCAACTGTCGCCAAAGTCGTATTCGTAGTGCATCTTTTGCTTGGGAGTCTGTAAGTGATCGCGCACCCGCAGGCGGCGGGCGTCCTGCATCTCGTCGCCCATCCAGTCGTCTTCCATCGGAATGCCAATGTCGTTGCGGTACTCGCCGGGGTAGCGGAAAGAGAACAGATGCGCATTCTCCCAGCCCATGGCGGCCTGGATCACGGCGTGCAGCTCAACGAAGGTAAAACTGTCGGGAATCAGCAGGCGACGCCAGATCGGGGGTTTGCTACCATCAAGAGATACTTTGAGTTGGAGAGACATGGTGTGGTTCTTTGCGACGACACAAACAAACTGCAGCGCGTCCTAAGTTAGGTTGGGTTTTTAGGAACGGATAAAGATGCCAGAAATCAGCTACAAAGGGAAGTTTTTTTGAAAGAATTAAGTGCAAAGACCCTAACCACCATTTTCTGACCCAACCGTAGTTTGCCCGGCTTGCTCAAAATCATCACCTCCCGCTAGTCACTGACGGGCTGACTGTATTTCATACGACCGTTTCATCAAGTCCCTACCTGGGCGAATGTCACTCAATCGACCGATCCAATGGCATTCAGTCTGACCGAATGTCGTTGGAACACTCGATTTAACGGCATTCGGTCAGAGGATGAAGTACTAAGCATGTAAGTTAAATGGCATTCGGTCTGACCGAACGTAATAAATCAGTCTGCCGAGTGGCATTCGGTCTGACCGAATATCGTGGGCACTACCTTTAGGGCGGTTTTCAGCGGGGCAGGTAAGACAAGTGGCCCGTAACTAATTCTTCGTTTACGCAAATTTTTGCGTTTCGTGAAACGGACCCGGCCGTCTGGATCGGTGAGAACCTGGCAGGTATCATTCAACTGCTTCCCGCCGTGATGCTGGCCCTGCTGCTGATTCCGGCCATCTTCGCCGACTCTTTCCCATCTCACATTTCATATTTCTCATCTCTCATCTCTCATCTCTCATCTCTCATCTTCTCTTGGTAGTGCAAAGGCCACGTAACTGTCTCCGCGTTGTTGCGTAATTTTGCCTCCGCCCGCAGCAATCACCACGTACTGCCGACCGTTGACTTCGTAGGTGCAGGGGGTGGCCATCCCGGCGGCGGGCAGGTCGTGCTTCCACAACTCTTCGCCCGTCTGCTGGTCGAAGGCCCGCAGTTGGTTGTCTTGCGTGGCTCCGATAAAGATCAGCCCCCCGGCCGTCACCACCAGGCCACCGTAGTTCTCAGTGCCGGTTTTGGGGATGCCCCGCCGGGTCAGCTCCGGGAACTCGCCCAGCGGCACCTTCCACAGAATCTCACCGCTGTTGAGGTCGATGGCATTGAGCGTGCCCCACGGCGGCTTCACGGCCGCATAGCCATCCGAATCAGTGAACCGGCGGTAGCCCGCGAATCCGTAGCGCAGGGGCTCCCCGGCGGGTATGTCCAGCGATAGCTTCTCGGCCGAAGCCCCCTCAGTGGTGCCCAGCAAAAATGCCGTCACCGCCCGCACGTGATCCTTGGACAAGTGGGCAAACGAGGGCATCTCACCCCTCCCCTGCCGCAGTATCGTCCTCACCGCCGGGGCATTCAGGCGGTCCGACAGCCCTACCAGAGCCGGGGCGTTGCCGTGGAAGTTAGACCCCTGGCGCTCAGCCCCGTGGCAACTCATGCAGTTCGACTGGTAGACCGACTGCCCCATGGCCAACCAGTCGCCCGCCGCCGCCTGGTTCTCCACCATCTTCAGCGTGAAGGGCATCTCGTTGGCATTCAGGTAGAGCACGTTGGTACGGGGATCATAGCCCGCCCCGCTCCATCCGCCACCGCCGTCCAGCCCCGGCAGCAGCACGGTGCCCTCCAGGCTGGGCGGAATAAACTGCCCCCCAGCACGCATCTGCCGAAAAGCGGCCAGTAGCGAATCTTTCTGCCGGGAATACGGGTTGAGGTCGGCTTCGGTGAACTGCTGCCGCGAGAAAGCGGGTGGCAGCGTAGGCAAGGGTTGCGTGGCGGCGGTCTGCTCACCCACCAGGTCCGACGTCGGGTAAGGGCGCTCTTCAATAGGAAACAGCGGCTCGCCCGTTTCGCGGTTGAACACGTAGACATGGCCCGACTTGGTTACCTGCGCCACCGCGTCTACCGACCGGCCGTCGCGCTCCACGGTTACCAGGGTGGGCGGGGCGGGCAGGTCGCGGTCCCAGATGTCGTGGTGCACCGCCTGAAAGTGCCACAAGCGTTCACCGGTGGCGGCATCGAGGGCCAGCAGGCAGTTGGCAAACAGGTTGTCGCCTTTGCGATTGCCCCCGTAGAAGTCGAAGGCGGCCGAGCCCAGGGGCACGAACACAATGCCGCGTTGCTCGTCGAGCGTCATGCCGCTCCAGTTGTTGGCTCCGCCAATGGTTTGGTAGGCGGTGGAGTCTTCCCAGGTGTCGTAGCCATACTCGCCGGGCTGCGGAATGGTGTGGAATATCCAACGTTGCTCGCCGGTGCGCACGTCGAAGGCCCGGATGTGGCCGGGGGCCGCGGGCAAATCCTCTCCGGTTAGTGAGCCCAGGATGATCAGGTCTTGGTAGACGGTGCCGGGGGCCAGGTAGCGGAACACCAAGTCAGACACGTCGCGGCCCAGGCCCTGGCTCATGTCGGCCTTTCCGGCTTCGCCAAAGGAAGGAATTGGTTGTCCGGTGTTCGCGTCCAGGGCGTAGAGGTAGCGGTCGGCCGTGAACAAGATGCGCGACGTTTCACCGTCGGACCAGTGGGCCAGTCCGCGCAGCACTCCGCTGCGGTCGGTGCCCTCGAAGGGGTTAAACACCCACTGCTCCTGCCCGGTGGCGGCGTTGAGGGCAAACACTTTGAGTCCCGGAGCCACGGCAAACAGCGTGCTATCGACCACCAAGGGGTTGCACTGAATGTAGTTGGAGCCGCCCGTGCCCTGCACCCCGGCGTGGTACTCCCAGGCCACCTCCAGTTGATTCACGTTGCTCAGGTTGATCTGCTCGAGCGAAGAATAGTGGGTGCGGCCCGGATCGCCCAGGTAGCTGTTCCAGGTAGCGTAGGTTTCGGTGGGGTTGGTGGTTGGTTCGGCCCGGCAAGCGGTCAGGAACACCGCCAGCAGCCCGGTGTAGCGAATGGGGAAGGTAGAAAACAGCATAAGAAGCAGTCTGATCATAGTGCCAAGATAGGCGGTAAGGTAACACATCTAGGGATAGAAAAAGTTACACTTAGGATTAGAAACCCGACTTACGTTAAGCACAGGCCCGGAGGCCCTGCGCTAGTTCCGGTTGATGTTTTGTAAGCCTTTTTACTTCATTATGCATAATTCTTTGCTCAATACTCGGTGTTAAAGAATATCGAATCCCGAACCGGGCGCCGGGCGCAAGGAATGTAGAATGATGAAGTATAATGCAAAATAGCTGCTTATCGGGCCCAGTCGGGTTGGGGAAACTCCCGCATCGGGCTGTAACGCGGATAGGTATCGAACAACTCCGGGTTCGGACCCACGATCCGGGGGTCTTCCGTGCAGGTGAGTTCTTCCGTCAGCAGGGCGTCCAATTGATCTTTAAAAGCCAGCATTTTGAGTCAGCTTCGGATTAACATAAATTGCTTGTCCTGCTTGATGGTGTAACCTTTCGGCTGCATTACCTCAATGGCATAACTAGTATGTACCAGATTGAAGAAGCGATGAAACTTAAAACACAGCTCTATCTTGCATTCATGTTCAATGGCTCTGACCAGCGTGTTCCATTTGGCCGAATAACCAACCAGCCAACCGGACTCACCAATCCAGGCAAACCCACTAGACCGCTTGTTTAATTGTTGCTAAACTTAACGTCAGTTATTTTGGAAGTTACTGATTGAGAGCAGATTGAGATGCGTAAAAGCGTAAAAAGGTCAAGATTTGCGAGCGTGAAAATTACTCATTGTACAAAACAAAGAATATGCAAACCTTGACTGAGACAAAACTAACCGAAATTTTCGTAGAAACCGATGACTTTCTATTGGATTTAGCCCAGCGAACTACTGCTCAAGGACTGCCAAAACCTAAGCGGCATTCATATTTCTCGCGAAGTGAGGCGACCGTCGCACAGTCATTACCCCTTTAATAGCTTATCATCATTCCGGCCGTAAGTGTTTCAAGTACTTCCGCGCGGCCGCCGCTACTGCCAGGATGTACTACAAACCTATCAAAGCTGGTTGCCAGATGCCCCTTGCTATGAACGCTTCGTAGCCCTGATCCCAGACGTAGTGTTGGAACTCTATTTGTTGCTCAAAAGTCGTTGCCAGCCCGCTCTAGCGGAAAACTACCGCGCGGCGGACCGCATTGACAGCAAACTTTTGAAGGCTTGTCACATCAAACGAGAAGCACAGCACAAAGTGATGGTGGACTGGGCTAGCAAAGGAAAAGGTACGCTAGGTTGATTTTATGGCTTGGGAAGCCCCGCTTTAAAATGCATGTGGTCATTAACCGAGAGACGCAGCTAGTCAACTTTCTGCTTACGGCGGGCAACATAGCCGATAATAATCACAAAGTGTTGACCTACCCGCTCAAAGAAGTAGAACGGAAAGAAAGATGCTATTGTCCATCAAAAGGACGCTTATTATCATCGTCATCGCAGACTCATTGAGTTAGTCTTTGGCCAGTGCGTAGGCCTCATTGATCTGGAGCATACGCGCCCCGGCGGGGAACCGCATCGGGCACCGCTTAATTGTTTTTGCAACATGTTTGCTGCTCTACTGGCTTATAGCTTCGCTGATCAGCATCCGCGAATCGTTACTTTTGAAGACAGAAACCGACTGCTCAATGCCGCTTGATTTTGTATTATCTCTAGAAGCCTAGAATAACTGACGTTAATTGGTAACTATTTTAGGGGATGACCTGAGCGGTGTATTTTTACCAGGTATAAGGGAGTGACTGTTTTCCCAATCTGAAGCTCCACATTCCCTGATTTGTCGGGTTTTATTTTCTCCGATTTAATCCTCTTTCCATCTCCATTGATAGCGATCAACTCCAAGGATTGCACTTTTTTCAGGCCCGTGAGATGTATGACGCCAGTGACTGTCTCGATAAGCCCCGGTTTTTTGCCCCATTCCAGCAGTTCGGTCCGATCCTCATTGTAGACCATGTCGGTCAGGCTATATTTTGCCGTAGCGGCCAGCAGCAGTTGACCAGATTCGGCGATGGGTTTATCTTCCATGGAAGTTAGTATAATAGAACAGAACGGGTTATCCACGGTAGCCTGTAGATGCGGTAATCTTTTATTGTTGTCCTCTACAAAACCAATCAGAGCCTGCGTCTGGTCAGTATCAATGGTAACCAAACCTGGGTCGTTGCCATGATACCACGCCAGCTCTCCCGTTTGAGAAACAATAGGATTCGGGGTCTCAAAGTTGGGATAGGCATCGTGTTCCCGGAAAAAGCCGTCAATTCTGGTGCCGTAGACCAATGGCAATACCGAATTGAATCCGGGGGTGAAGTAAGGCATTTTCCCGGGATCGTTTCTGATGGCTTCAAGAATTTCCTGTCGGTTGTAGTTTCGCAGGATGATGCTGTCTGCTACTGCTATATCGGCGTGGTGGAACATTAGGGCTCCTACCGCCATGTTGGTCATTTTAACCGGGTCGGCGTAAATGTCAAACGGATTGGGAATTTTGTCATTCCATTGTTTTGGATCATCATGTTCCAGGGTATAGTAGAAAACCCCGTCCCAGTTCTGAAACAATGCATAGGCCGCCAGAATGGGAATCCCTTCGCAGGCATATTCGCTGGGAAAAGGGTGGTTGGTCTCAGAAACGGTGTAGGGTTTCCCCGCAACGGCTGATCTTGACAGTTGCACTACGGTGCTAACAGCTGGCTCATTCACCATGGGGGTATAGTGAAAAGTGATTCGGGTTTTACCCGTTTCAGGGTCGGTAGCATAGTCGGGGTGCTGCCAGTAAACGTGTCCATCAACCACGTCGAGTTTTGCCAGAGAGGATAGCAGGGCATAGCCACTTTTATGATGATTGTGGTCGCTATTGCCTACCACATGCGCTTTCAGGCCCAACGTTGATTGAAGGTAATGATGCATCCCGGAATAGTATCTTCGCTCCATTTCAACGATAAAGGACGCTTCTGTCTGAAATCGAAGGGGAGAAGCCTCTTCAAATTTAGCACTTTCCAATCGTGGAATCAACCCGGTTGAATCTCTGCCGGATTCTAGGACGAGCTTTCTGATCTGGTCGTCCGATCTGTTCTCCGGCAACCACTCGTTATACTTTACCGTGAGTTCATGCGCATAATACGGGGGAATGCCTGCCCACGTAGAAGGATTTCGGGTAGGGTTTTCTCCGGTAGTTCGATCGGTAAACCAAGCTTCCACCAGCGAGTTTTCATTCACGATCTCTACGATGAGCAACGCCGGTTCATCCACGTACCGGTTGCCGGTATAAGGGTTTCTGTGGGTCAGCAATTGTCTAGCGTATTCCTTTTGCAGCATGATCAGCCGGTCGTCAAACAGGGTGGCAGCTTTGGCCAGACCGAGATATTCGGCTTCGGGCACCTTATCTCCGGGTTTGAAATTTCTGCCAACATTCAGGTTTAAATTGGTGTAGATGCCCTGTTTTTTAAGCTCCGCAATAAAAAAGTCGAGCTTATCCAACTGTTCAGGGTTCAGTTCCCGGGTGGTTTCCTTGGTTTCGTCGAAGATGGTTTTTTCAGGTCCCCAGTCAGAATCCAGGAAGTGAAAGCGCACGCCATTGATACCATACCGGGCAAGAAAGGCCGCGACCGTAGGGGCGTCTTCTTTTTCTGGATAGCCTGACCCGGCCGTCATATTGATTCCCCATATCCTGAGTCTTTGGCCGTCAGCCGTATAGAAATGGCCGTTGTTGATCCGCACGAATCCTGCTGAACCCGCCGGTTTGTCCAACAGGTAAGAGAGGTTAAATGCTGTTTGATTACCGGTTCTCCAATCAATAGTATAGGGTTTCATGCCGCTTTGAGCCTTCAGGTCTGCGTATGATAATACAAGCACGAAAACTATTGATGTAAACTGGGAATATCCAGCGTGCATGAAGGCAAACAGAGAACAAACAGAAAGAGCAAGTTTATGCCAATAGCTAAAAATTGTTTTCACAGTGAGTCAAGTTGATGTTAAAAATGCAAAGTCCGCGCCTTGCCGGTGTAATCATACAGCACTGCTTTGACAATGGTAGAATCCAGCGGAATGACCACTGAAGACTGCGATAAATAAGATTCTCCGCAGTAAAATTCTACTTTTCGCTCTTTGCCATCTCCAAAATACAGTTGTGCCCACCCATCGGTGGGGGCGGGTTTGAGCAGTTTCATAGGTTGCGCTTGCTGCCGGGGCGAAAAGACTTTAAGCGTACTGTCGTTTCGGGCGGCCAATACCATAAGCCCTTGGGTTTGATCCAGCAAATAAGCCAGCCCTTTACCATCGCCTTCTACGTGGAAACCGCTCTGGTCTACGCGCCAGGGGGAAAATTCCCCTTTTCCATTGCCCCGTAATACCCACCCATTCAACGCATCGTACTGCCCGCTCATGGCTTCTTGGCTATAAGAATTACCAGTCAGTATGATGTCCAGATTGCTATCCCCATCCACGTCGTAGCTGAGCAACCCAAATACCGGCGCAAACTGAGCCTGCACCGGAAGCGGAGTGGCCCGGAATTGAAATTCACCCGTATTTTCTAAGTACAAACTTCTTAGCTCGTTGCATTCTAACACTTTGATATCTTTTTCTGGCAATGCGGTAAAAAGCTGGGAAGTGGTGGCCTGGGCATAACTTTGATAATCGGGAAATACCCGTTTAAAGCCATTGACTTGGCTGGTCAGCGTATTTCGAGGGTGCACAGGGTACAGCGTCGGATTGCCTTGCTCATCATACAGGTAGGCACTAATAATGCCGTCCACGACCGAATCGTCGTTAACGTCCTCCGCAATGATGGTGAGGGGTTGCTCGTCGGAGGCGCGGTAGCGCGTGTTTTCCCCCAGGTTACCTACGACATAGTCTGTATCGCCGTCGTTGTCAAAATCTCCTCCGGTAATAGTATTCCACCAGCCGGTCTGCGGCAGCGTGATTTTTTGGGTGAGCTTGCCGTCTTCGTTTTGCAGGATGGTGATGGGCATCCATTCCCCTACCAGTATCAGTTCGGGCCATTGATCATTATCAACATCTGACCATAGGGCACTACTCACCAGGCCGACAGCCTGAAGGGCGGGAGCTACTTCCGAGGTAGCGTCTACAAATCGGCCGTTGTCGTTTCTTAGCAAATAGCTTTTTACCGGTTGAGGATATTTGGTGAGGGCTATGCGGCTGCCCCGGAACACATCCAGGTCGCCATCACGGTCAAAATCTGCGGCGGTTACGCTGGAGCCACTGGTACTGATTTCCGGCAGAAGATCAGGGGCATGCGTAAAATTCCCTTTTCCGTCGTTGAGGTACAAACGGTCCTGGTAGTATTGGGAGGTGGGTCCGTATTCGCTACTACCACTCACCACGTAAAGGTCCCGGTCGCCGTCACGGTCGGCATCGAACAACAAACACCCCATGTCTTCTTCTTTTTTTTCTTCCTGGGTCAGAAGTTGGGGATAGAAAGTCCCGTCGGCTTGTTGGATAAAGAAAGTACCCGACTGCCGGTAAGCCCCTCCTACAAAAAAATCCTCCCGCTCATCACCGTTCACATCACCTACGGCAATACCCGGCCCAAGGCGGGAATACATGCGGGGCAGTAGCGGAGAAATAGCAAAATCGTTATACGGTTTTTCCTGGTGCCGGTACACGATATTCATACTATCGGATACTTCTCGGAAAAAAGGCATAGATTCTGGCTGATTGCCCCCGCCCTTTTGTTCTGCCGCCTCCGCCTCCCGTAGCACTACCACCTGCTTCGCGGGTACGTTGCGCAGCGTTTGCTGCGCACCCGAAGGCCATAGGACTTTCAGTGAATCAACGGTGTTGGCTGAATCCAGGCCAAAATGCAGCACCCGGTCTACCGACGACTGGAACCCCCGGTAAGGGCTTTGCTCCAGGTACTGTTTTTTTCCATCGTAAAACAACCAGACCTTCGCCCCGATGCCGTCGCGGTTAGGAGAGTTTCCGTGGGTTTTTACTTTAAGAAAGGTAGTGCGGTTAGCACCTGATGTAGGGTTTAGGTTGTTGCGATAAAGCGTTGCCGGGGCATTCACATTGTTGACGACCAGGTCCAGGTCGCCGTCGTTATCCAGGTCGGCGTACACCGCCCCGTTGGAGCTTCCGCTGCTGTTGACACCCCAGGCAGAAGACTGGTCGGAGAATGAGAGATCGTGCGTATTTTGATAGACATAGTTTGCTTCTTCCAGGTTTTGTAGATGATTCATATAATCCGACACATCCGCCAGGTAAGTTTCCAGATTATGTGAATGATCTTTGAGTTGTGCCTGACGGTAAGCGATCAGGTCCAGGTTGGTTAGGTCTTTAGGGATACCATTGGTGATAAATAAATCTTTCCAGCCGTCGTTGTCAAAATCAGCCCAGAGCGGACTCCAGCTCCAGCCGGTTTGATACACGCCAGCCAACTGCCCGATCTCGCTAAAGAAAGGATTCCCTTCCGGATTTAGCCCCCCGTTCAGTTGCAGCATATTGCGTACATACTGGGGTTCGTATCCGTAATTCTGCTGCATCTGAAAGCGATTTTGGTTGATATCACCTATCATCAGTTTCTGACGTTTGTTATCCCGAGGCAGCATATCGAGGGTAATGATATCTACCAGCCCATCGTTATTAAAGTCGGCTACATCACAGCCCATAGAGGAGTTGCTTTGGTGCCTGATCCACTCGGCTATTTTGTTGGTAAAGGTAGGATGTCCGTCCGGGCCGATCCCGTTGTTGACATACAACACGTCGTTGGAGTTGTAATCATTGGCTACGTATACATCCGGAAGCAGGTCATGGTTGAAGTCGCTAATGGCGATGCCTAAACCATAACCCTCTATTTGAATGCCTGCTTCCTGAGAAACATCGGTAAAAAAAGGGTGGTCTTCGCCGGGCCGGTTTCCTTCGTTTCTATAAAGCCGGTCGGTGTTAGGAGCGCTGCCATCGAGGCGGCGCGGACGGATGCGGTTAGGATTAAAATCATCATATTCGTGGACCAGTAGGTACATATCCAGGTCACCATCCCGGTCATAGTCAAAAAAGGCGGCTTGGGTAGCATCCGGGCTGCTGGCCAACCCATAACGGGCAGCCGATTCGGTAAACGTCGGGTAACCCTGATCGTTGTTACCATTGTTGATAAACAACTGGTTTTGAGCCCCTTCATGTAGCTTTTTATTGGTCTGGCACACAAAGATATCCAGCAGTCCGTCGGCATTTATGTCTACCATGCTGGCCCCGGTACACCACCCGTTGGTAGCTACTCCCGCGGCGTCGGTAATATCCTCAAACTGCAACTTCCCTTTGTTCAGGTACAGACGACTGGAAACCTGGTTGCCGGTAAAAAACAGGTCGGGCTGATCGTCGTTGTTGACATCGCCTACCGCCACCCCGCCGCCGTTGTACAGGTATTCGTACAGGACGATGTTGAGTGAATCGTTTTCCCGGATGGTATTGATGAAGTCGATGCCGCTCTGGGCAGAAGATAGCGGAGTAAACAGAGAATCCTCCGCTGCTTTATCATCCGCTGAGGTACATTGCCCCAGGATTACCCCGATACTCACCAAAGCCAACCATCGATAACGCATCCGCAACAGTTAAGAAGAAAGCAGCCCGAAGCAACGCACGGTATCGTACTTCCGGACTGTTTTCCAATGGATTGATTGAGTTTTACCAGTTGGGATTTTGTTCCATAGCCCCTTCGTGCAGGTCTACCTCGGTCTGTGGAATAGGAAACAGTTCGTGTTTATTGGCCTCCACGGGTTTATCTACGGCTTGTAATGCTTCAATGACGATACCCCAGCGCCGCAAATCATACAACCGGGTTCCCTCGGCGGCCAGTTCTACCCTTCGCTCACGGCGTACGGCATCGATCAGGGCCTGCTGGGTCGTGATGCTGACGTCCGGTAAGTTGGCTCTTTGCCTCACTTTGTTGAGTTCGAGCACTGCTTCATTCAACTGGTTCATTTCAGCCAACGCTTCTGCTCTGACCAGAATGACATCAGCCAGTCGTACCACAATCCAGTTCAGTGGCCCCTGGTCGGCTTGGATTTGCCCGTCGCGTAACCACCACTTGCCCCATCCTTCGCAATCGATAGTACCAATATCCTCGTTGAACGTTTCGCCCGGTTGCAACACATAATCCTGGGATACAAACTTGAACTCAGGTTCAACCACTTGGTCGCCTGCTTCTACGATAGTCGCTTTGAAACGTTCGTCGCCGGGTTCATACGTTTCTTCCAAACTTTCAGTAGGCATAGGATTTCCCCAGCCTCCCTTGCACACCGGGCGAAACCACTGGGAGAACTGATTACCTTCGTTGCCATCTCCCCAACCCTGAGGACCGGCTCGGGAGAATATTATCTGAAAGACAATTTCTGCATTGTCTTCATTCTCCAGCAGGAAGATGTTGCGGTAGCTTTCCACCAGTTCATATTCTCCTGAGGCAATCACCTCACTGGCCTGGGCGGCAGCATCGGCCCATTCTTCCTGAAACAGGTGGGCTTTAGCCAGCAAACTTTGGGCGGCACCCCGGCTGGCCCGACCTATCCCCTCACTTCCTAACTCACTGTTGGTAGAGAGCACCTCTGCTCCTGATTTCAGGTCTTCCTCAATCAGCGTATAGACTTCCTCTACCGAGTTTCTAGGAATTTTAAGCTCCTGCGGATTCAAGGGAGTTTCTACCAGCGGAACTCCGCCGAAAAGGTTAACCAGATTGAAATAACACAGTGCCCTGATAAACTTAGCCTCCGCGATATAACGGGCAGCGACTTCCGGAGCAATGCCTTCGGTGTTGGGGACATTGGCAATCAGCAGGTTGGCGCGGTTGATCCCGTTGTAGAGTTCTGACCAGGTATCCCGAAAGATAGCGGCATCCGCCCCGAAGGTATACTCTACCACCTCCATCGCACCGGTGTTTCCAATAAAATTATCGCTGCCCCCACTTCCTAATCTCCACAAATTAAGATCGTACGTTCTTTCCAGTCCTAGGACGTCGTAGGCACCGATAAGTCCCTGTAAGACTTCATCTTCGTTGGAATAGTAGCTATCCGCCACAATAGTGGCTTCCGGCTCTTCCTCCAGAAATTCTTGGCAGCCCCATGACATTAGCAAGCACAGGGCAGATAGCAAACTTAGTTTTCTCGGGTTCATATCTATGTTTTTTAAAATCAAAAAGTAACGTTAGCTCCTATAATAAAAGTACGGGGTTGAGGGTATACCCCCTGATCTATACCCAATTGCAGATCCTGGTTGCTTCCTCCCTGATTCGTATTTTGGCCTACTTCGGGGTCAAAATTGAAGTACTTAGTCAAAGTGACTAGGTTTTGGGCACCCAGGTAAATTCTAAAGCGTGTCATGCGGATGCTTTCCAGCCAGCGGGAAGGCAAAGAGTAGCCTATTTGCAGATTGCGCAAACGCAAATAATCGCCGTCGAATACGTATCGGTCCGATACGCGGGCGTTTCCTGCTGCATCGTTGATGGTGGCGCGGGGAAACTGGTTGGTCGTCCCTTCACCCGACCAATAATTTAGGGCATCGAGCAAGCCGTTCCTTCCTCCTGCTTCGTCTACGGATGCCCGGTAGGTTACACTAAAAATTTCCACTCCCGAAACTCCCTGAAAGAAAGCACTGAAATCAAGATTTTTATAATTGGCAGTGAGGTTCAAACCATACGAAAAATCCGGGATAGCATCGCCCAAAGTGGTTCGGTCATCATCAGTAATGGCTCCGTCGGGTACGCCATCCGGGCCGCTAATATCTTTCCAACGGACATCGCCCGGCTGTACCGAGGTGCGGTCGGGAGTAGGGCCGCTGTCGATTTGTTCCTGGTTTTGATAGATGCCATCGAACACATACCCGTAGTATGAGCTCACGGTAGAGCCTACCAGTGCCCGCGTGATTTCATCATCGATACCGTACCCTATTCTGTTGGTGGGCAAAACGAATTCCAGGTCCCCCAGGCTGGTAATTTCGTTTCTTAGGGTGGCTCCGTTCAAAGAAATACTGTAGACGAAATCTGTTTCAGGCTTGCTCTGATAGGACAGCGCAAACTCAACGCCTTCGTTGACCAAGCTGCCTACATTCTGAGCGGGCGGTGCCGCGGCACCTCCTATGGCGGGCAAGGTTACTTTCAGCAACATATCGGTGGTTGTTTTTTTGTAATAATCAAGCGTCAGGCTAATGCGGTTATTGAACAGGGAAGCATCCATCCCAATATCAAACTGTTGACTGTTTTCCCAACTCACGTTAGGGTTGCCGAGCTGAGACGGGCGGACGCCCCCCAGTACCTGCCCGCCGACCACGTAGTTGACCCCGGTAGCCAGCCGGGAGTAGGTAGGATAATAATCACCAATAAACTGGTTGCCAGAAAGCCCCCAGCTGGCTCTTAGTTTCATATCATCCAGGTAGGGAATCGATTGCATAAAGCCTTCTTCTGACACCCTCCAACCCAAAGAAGCAGCGGGAAAGGTACCCCAGCGGTTGTCTTCGGAAAAAACGGAAGAACCATCCCGACGCACGACCACCTGCGCCAGGTACTTATCTTTAAATTCGTAATTAATCCTGCCAAAATAAGAAAGCAGCGAACGATCGGCCTGACTGCTGCCGGCCACAAAAGTGCCGGGGTCGCCAAAGCCGAAGT
The DNA here is from genome assembly GCA_965217275.1 of Cyclobacteriaceae bacterium. Classification (GTDB taxonomy): domain Bacteria; phylum Bacteroidota; class Bacteroidia; order Cytophagales; family Cyclobacteriaceae; genus Tunicatimonas. Next base: position 735,902 of record OZ244400.1, read on the forward strand.
ACCGGTACTGCGGATCTTTAGCGAGAAATCCGTTTTGGCTGGTATAGATAGATTCAGTACCAAAAGACTGGGCAGAGGTGCCGACGACAATATTGATGCTTTGGTTGTTGAAAGCTTTGGTGTACGTAAGGGTATTGTCCCAGTTCCAGTTGGTGTTTTCGTAAGAAGACTGATTCAGCCCCCCCGGCAGATTATAATCGGAATCGGTCCACAAGACGGGCAGATTGAAGCTTCTGTTGTCGCCAAACCAGCGACCAAAGCCGAAAAGCGAACGCACGCTTAAATTTTTGATGAGCTCAGCTTCCGCATAGACCGATCCGGTAATACCGTTGTCTACGTCAATACGGTCGGCTCGTTCGGCCAATGCCACCGGGTTTTTAGCATCTCCCCAATAGTTATTGTTCACCTGGGGCAACAACCCGTAGGTACCATCAGGCTCACGTACCGGAAACAAACCGGGATACGTTAAAGCCAAGGAGGTGATGGCATCAAATCCTATGTTGGTATTTACCCCGGTGCGCTCTACCTGGCTGTAGGAAAAGTTAGCCCCCACTTTCAGATAATCCGTCGCTTCATGATCAATATTTCCCCGGAAGGTGTAGCGTTTCATGTCCGAATTAATGATAATACCTTCCTGGTTGCGGTATCCTACTGAAAGAGCAAAGCGGGTCCCTTCTGACCCGCCGGTAAACCCTAGGTTGTAATCCTGCAGGCGGGCATTTCTAAAGATGGCATCCTGCCAGTCGGTACCTTCGGTAGGGATAGAGGAAGGATCGACATAGGCCGGGTTGGGTGCCATGTACCCGTCGTCGTCCGGGGTGAGTCCCTCATTCAGCTCTGCGAACAACAAATTGTTGAATTCTGCCAGTTGCCTGGGATTCATGACCGGAATATCTTTTCGCCAGGCACTGCTGATCCCCTGGTACGTATCGAAAGTAAAACGGGCTTTACCAGCTTCTCCCCGTTTGGTGGTAATGACCACCACCCCGTTGGAAGCCTGCACCCCGTAGACCGACGCCGCTGCCGCATCTTTGAGCACGTCAATAGATTCAATATCGTTGGGGTTTAGCAGATTAATACCTTGTTTGGTCGGCACCCCATCGATAACGTACAGCGGGGCATTGTCCCCCCCGGCGGCTGCCGTTCCGTAACCTCTAACCCTGATGCTAACATCTCCGCCGGGCGTGCCATCGTTGGAAGTTACTACTACGCCCGGTATTTGTCCCTGAAGGGCCTGATCCAGACGGGCCACCGGGACTTTGGCTAGTTGTTCTCCCGACACCGAGGCAATAGAGCTGGTAATATCTTTCTTTGCCTGGGTACCGTACCCCACCACCACTACTTCCTGCAAAGACTGTATATTCGGCAACAGAGCCAGGTTGATAGTAGTGCGCTCATTGATCTCCACCTCTTGCGACACATAGCCGATAGAGGAAAACACCAACGTGGTTACCCCATCGGCCACCGTGAGACGGTAGTTTCCTTCTACATCGGTCACCGTGCCGGTGCTGGTGCCTTTGGCCAATACGTTCACTCCGGGCAGCGCTTCGCCCGTTTCATTGTCGGTGACGGTGCCGCTAACGGTTTGCTCCGGCATTCGCAAATGGTGAGCAATTATTGCCTTACTGCCTGCCCGGAGAGTCGAGAGGCTGAGCACATACTTTTCTTCATGCGGACCAGGCGAATAAGTAGCCGCCGACCTTGTGCGGATTCTTTTAATCTCTTTCTTTTTCGGCTGAGGGTATATTGCGTAGGAAGCGTCTTCAAACTTTTCGAAGTTTAGCCCCAGGGGCCGAAGTAAGTCCTCCAGCGTATTTTCCAGGTCGTCTTGCTTGGCGATGGCCCGGAGCGACTTGGCGCTCACTTTCTTGTTGTCAACCGTCTCCGTATCATAATTGAACACGACGTTGAACCGCTGGGCAAGTTCGGAAAGCACGACCGAAAGGCCTTTCGAGTAATCCTGAAAAGCATCCGGTTGCGGTAAGTTTTTAGCAGATGCGATGGTCTGCGACTGCACAGGCTTGCCTGACAAAGTGAGCAGCATCAAGCTTACCAGCCAAAAAGCGCGGTGGGTTTGTAGGGTTCGTTTCATATGCTATCTTTATTTTGGGGTTCTGTTGTCTATTTTTCTTTCAGCAGTATTTCGTCGCCATCCCTGATGATCTCCAGGTTATACACCACCGACAGTTTTTCTAATAAGATGTCTATATCATCGGCCGGAGCAGCTCCGGTAAATTCTTTTTTCAGTAGCGCAGGCGGGCTTAACCCTATCCTGAGTCCGTAGTTATCTTCTATCAACTGCTTGATCTTGGCCACCGGAGTATTATCAAAAACCAGCTTGTTTTCTGTCCAGGCCGTGTAGTGCGATGGGTCTACCTTCTTTTTATCAACCTTCTGGCTCTCCGGAACCGATACCCGTTCTCCCGGAGCCATAAGCACTTCTTCGAAAGCGTGCCCGGCATCCTGCCGAATGTTGAGCCTGACCTGGCCCGAACTGAGCACTATCTCGGTGGCGCTGCGCCGGGCGTTGACGTTGAACCGGGTGCCGACCACTTCCACGTCCACCTTCCCGGTATGAACCACGAATTTAGCCAGGTCATTTTCTGTAGTCTTTTTCTTTTCCACCTCAAAAAAGGCTTCGCCCATCAGCCAGACTTGCCGCTCGGGCACGTTCTCCCATCGGTCTTCTTTTATCCTGAGGGAAGAGTTTGCATTGAGCGTAACGATGGATCGGTCAGGCAAAACCAGGGTTTTTGTTTCGCCGTAGCCGGTAGCGTATTCGGTGTAGCTTTCAGACGCGAAGAAGGTGAGACAGGCACTTACCAGCAGAATAAACCCGGTGACGGTGGCCGCTACGCGAAACCGCTGACGATGGAGCGGGGGGGCGGGCCGTTTGAAGATGTCGTTCTGGTCGTTGGGGTGCGTGACCCGAAGTGATGCCTCTTTCCGGATGGCTTCCTCTATAGCCGACTTGATTCTTTCCTTGGTAGCATCAGGACGAGGCTCGACGTGAAAATCCAACCGCAGGATCAGGTGTTTGGCTTTTTCTATTTCCTGACGGGCTTCGGGATGATTGCTGAGAAATTTCTGCCAATACGCATTATTCTCAGCATCAGGGCTTTTGACCCACTGCTGAAAATGGTCGTCTAAGAGAAAATCTTCGGTGCGGTAGTGGCTGCCGGGCATAAAGGGTTTTAGATTCTTTACTGAGCAAAGACATCCAAGGATAATTTTACACTACGGTTTTTCGGTTTTTTTCGAAAAAATGTAAAAAACGCCTTAGGGCGTGTTGACATTTGAGGTGTCGAAGGATTTTAGAGACTATTTTTGCCCAATTAAGGCGCTTGAGAAGGACGATGCCAAAGTATCGGCTGCCGAAAGCAACGCAAAGTGGGTGAAAATAGGCCTAAAATCGTCTTTCAGATTAAATGTCAACACGCCCTAGAACTAGCCCAAACCAAGGATAAGAAGTAGAATGAGCCAAGCAGCCGATGGCTCAGGGTGGCATAGTTCGCCCCGTAATATCTTGATCGTCCGGCCAACCAGATTATACACCGACCGCACTTCCAATTCCATAATAGCAGCCACTTCCTGAAAAGAAAGGTTATTGTAGAACCTAAGGTAGATGGCCTCTTTTTGCCGATCCGTCAACCGAGCCAGGGCTGCCTCCAGCTTGCCTTGCAGTTCTTCTTCAAGAAGCAGCCCGGAAGGTTCTTGCAGAGAAAGCTGAAAACGAGGGTCGTTTGCCTTCAGCACCATATGACGATCAGCCCGGCGTTTGCTTTGCGCCAAGGTCCGGATCAGTTTGCGCCTCAGGCAGCGGAAGAGGTAGAATTTGATGGCACTGGTGGCACCCAACCGTTCTCTCCTGGTCCACAGATAGATGAAGAGGTCCTGCACCACATCTTCTACCAAGCCTTTATCTTCACAGATTCGGTCGCCGTAGCAGCAGAGCGACTGGAAATGCCGGTCATAGATAGTATCGAAAGCCGCCTTATCTCCTAGCGTAAACTGCTCCCACAGCTGGGCATCGGAACAGACGGATGCGTTGATGGCGATCGGTGCACCATGTCCATCATCTGAGTGGGGAGTATCAAGACGCGTCAGGCAGTTCATGGAGTGCGCTCAAGAGGTTTCGCACTGAATAAAGCCAAATTTGCGGTAAACCCAAAATAAATGACCAAGTAGTTAAATCACTGCCTGATTTCTTCTAGCAGCGTAGCCATCTCTTTGACCACCTCAGGATGCTTGGCGGCCACGTTTTGCTGTTCTCTCGCATCGCTGCCGTAACCAACGTCATCGGTGTAGATGAGCACAATGTTGGGTGGGGTTGTGGTTTCTTGGGTGAGGGGAGTATCCGGTGGCGGGGTGCAGGACGATAGTAGTGAACCAACCCCTAGGATAAGCGAAGCGGTTGATAACTTCATAGTGGTGCAATCAGTAAACTAAATGAAGTACTAATATCCGGGGTTTTGCGTAAAATCTGCCGGATTCGTGACCCTGTCAATCTGGTTTTGAGGAATAGGTCGTACTAAGTGCATTTCCTGAATGTTTGGCGCAGCATCCAGGTTGTATTTCCGTACTCGTTCCAACAGTGTTCCGGTACGTTTGAGATCATACCATCGGTGTTTTTCTCCTACCAGCTCACGGGCCCGTTCGTCCAGTATAAAATCCAGGTCTATGTCGGCGGCAGCTACCTGCATGGCTGCTTCCTGGCCGGGAATGGCAGCTCTGGTTCGAATGACATTCATGTAATCAGCGGCGGCTTCGTTTTCATTCTGCCTCCAAGCGGCCTCGGCAGCAATCAGGTACATTTCAGCTAATCTGATGACCGGAAAATCACGGCGGCCGTCGGTGGCATTCACGCTGGTTCTGAGCGGATCCATGTATTTAAGCAAAGAAGGGTAGTTTCTTCTTTGGTTGGTTCCTATCTCAAAAGGAGCCGACACGTCACCGATCCAGTTGTCATTGAAATCAAATAACCAATAGGGAGCAGTTTGCTGTACTTCATCAGGCACGGGGTACATCACTATCTTTATGGCTGTGTCTCCCGGATTGACGGTAAATCCATTGATCTCGGCGGTTTTGTCGGCCAGCCAGGCGGTTCGGAACGAGCCGTCCCAACGGGCATCCATAGAGCGGTCGTATAACTTCAGTAGATAGTTGGTAGGTAAGAAACGCTGCCAGGGTCGGCCGTAGATGACGTTTCTGGTCATGGCCGGATTGAACGTATAATCAAAGATAAAGAATAGATGCCCCCAATTGCCCCCATCATTCGTGAGCGGATCACCGGTATACTGGATAGACCAGATAATCTCACTGTTCACGTCGTTTTCAATGTCCCATAGATCGGCATAGGGAGTCACCAGATCAAAACTATACGCATTAATTACGTTGCTGGCTAACGCCTCGGCTTCGGCCCAGTTTCCCAGGGTGAGGTGAACTCTTGCCAGCAGGGCTTCGGCTGCGGGTTTGTTGATCCGGCCGTATTCCGAGGCCTCTACCGGAAGATTTTCTACGGCATACTCCAGATCAGGAACAATGCCTTCGGCATAAATGGTAGCCACCTCCGTGCGGTTCGCCTCCGTTTCTACCCCTACCGTTTCTTCCAAAGTGAAATGTACGGGGCCAAACTGCTGCACTAAGTGAAAGTAATACAAAGCCCTAAGAAATTTTGCCTCGCCTTCGACCCTAGCTTTCCGGTCATCACTCATTCCCTCTATGGTAGGCACTCGCTCAACAATGGTGTTACACTGGTTGATCCCGACGTAAAATTGATCCCATACGGTGGTGATCATACTGTTGGTTCCCAGTAGGTTGGCCGAATAATTATTGATGTCGGGAGCGTTAGCGATGCCACCGAAGCCGTTGGTAAAGATATCGGTGCCCGTCACGGTAAGAAAAAAACCCTCTTGTCTACCGTAAAACCTTCTCATGGGTGAGTAAGCGGCTTTGAGGCCATCCTCTATTCCTTTCGGGGTGGGATAGTATCCATCAGCCGTTGCCAGACTGATCGGATCTTCTACCAACACATCTTCACAGGCAACATTGAAAGTGAGTGTCAGGATGACTAACAATGACGTAGGTATATTTTTCATCTTGGTAAAATTTTAGATTAAAACTTCAGGTTAAGCCCAAAAATGTAGGTAGCTGATGTTAGGGGACTGCCCGCTCCCACTATTCCGTTAGAGGTTTCCGGATCTACCCAATCATAGGCTGAGAAGTTGATAGCATTGTTCACGGTGGTATACAATCGTAAGGAGGAAAGCCCTATTCGGCTAATGAGGGTACTGGAGAAATTATACCCCAGGGTAATGTTTTTGATCTTCACAAAAGACCCGTCGTAAAATCGTACCGCGTCTGCGTACAGGGGGGCTTCGCCCGCATCAGGCAGCGGATACGCATTGGTAGGATTCGTTGCGGTCCAATAGTCCAGGTTCAGGCTGTTGTACCTTCCCTGCCAGTTGTTTCCGTTCAAGTTATGATAGTCGCTGCGCAACCACTGACCTTGCCGCGCATAGATCAGGAATGACAGGTCAAGTCCTTTAAAGCTGAGTCGGTGGGTCACACCCCCGCTCCACGCAGGCACATCAGAGCCAACTATCGCTCGGTCATCCGCGTTGATTGCACCGTCTGGCTGGTCGGTGAGTTCTCCGTTTTCATTCCTACCGTTGACATCGGCAATCCTAATATCCCCCGGAAACTGGCCCTGTTCTTCTGCTTCGGTAGCCTGGTCCGATTGCCAAATACCTACCTGTTTGAAACTGTAGAAAACGTTGATAGGCTCTCCGATGAACCATCGGTTGCCTACGTCATCATTTTGTCCGTCGAATAGCTCTATAATCTCTTCATTATTAGAAAAGGCATTCAGATTAACATCCCACCGGAAACCTCCCTGGCGGTTGATCACATTAGCGTTCAGGTTAAACTCCCAGCCGCTGTTGCGGGTCGCCCCAATGTTTTGCAGGATGGAAGAAAAGCCGGAAGTGATAGGAATCAGCCTTCTCAAAAGCAGGTTTTCCGTATTAGTGACGTAATACTCCAGCGAACCCGTGATTCTATCTTCCAGCAGGCCAAAGTCAAGACCAACGTTGGTGGTTTTAGAGATTTCCCAACCCAGATCAGGATTGGAGATCAGGTTTTGCCCGTAGCCAAAGGCTTCATTATCACCGAAAGCGTAATTTGTTCTTTCCAATCCCCCCAGGGTCTGGAAGGGATCGATGGCCGTATTGCCTACTTCACCGTAGCTTGCCCTTAGCTTAAGAAAGGAGAGTGCCGGAAGATCAATAAAATTCTCTTCGGTGATAATCCAACCAACGGAGACTGCCGGAAAAAACGCCCACTTCTTGCCTTTTGCCAACCGGGAGGAACCGTCGGCCCGCCCCGTTAAGGTGAACAAGTATTTGTCGTTGAATCTATAATTTATTCTTCCCATGTAGGACAGAAGTCCCCAGTTGCCTAGTGAATCTGATATTCCAGTGATGGTTGCCGCGCTTCCTAAGCTATTGAATCCTGATCTTTCTATTGGAATATCCTGAGCATTCATTTGCGAATATTCTGCTTCGCTTTCTTGCACGCCAAAGAGGCCTACTACATTGAGTGAGTGGTTACCGAACTGCTTGTCATAACTCAGAATATTTTCTAAGGTATAAGAGAAATCTGTTCGGTTTCTCACGGAGGCTGTATTGATACTTTCGTCTAAAGAACCATTGAATCTTCCTCGTCGGGACGAATTGTAATCAGGGCCATAGTTCAAACGGAACGACAAGCCTTCCAGGATTTGATACTCGGCGTAAATGTTGGCGAAAACGCGATAGCTTTTAGTTTCGTCTATGTACTGCAAGAGCTGATAGTTGAGCAAGGGGTTAGCCAGCAGGCCTTCTCGGGGATTGGGATAAGGGTCAAACTCACCCCCTTCGCCATAGGGTTCGATGAGCGGGGAAAAGCGTAAGGCAGCATCGAAGGGTGTGTTGGCCATCTGGTTTCTTAGGTTTCTGGCCACCGTAGAGCTAAGACCAAGTTTCAGCGTTGGGGTAAGGTTGGCCTCTAGATTTGCCCGAAAAGCGTAGCGATTGAAGTCGCTGTTTTGTATGATACCTTCCTCATCGTAATATGAACCTGACAGGTAATACGTAACGTTTTCACTTCCGCCGCTCACCGATAGCTGATGGTCTTGTTGGGTACCATCCTGAAGTACCAAGTCCAGCCAATCGGTATCTACGCCGTTTTGCAGGTTTTCAATTTCCACATCGCTGAAGAAAGTGTCATCCTGGCTGGCATCGTTCGGATCTATGCCCCGAGAAATCCGGGAGTACTCGGCAAACTGCTGAGCATTCATCAAATTGAGATTTTCTATGGGTTGTTTCACGCCGTAATATCCGTCATAACTGATAACTGCCTTACCCGCTTTTCCTTTTTTGGTGGTAATCAGAACCACACCGTTGGCCCCTCTGGACCCATAGATCGCTACCGCACTGGCATCTTTCAGCACTTCCATCGAGGCGATATCATTGGGGTTAAAATTGTTAATGTTGGCGGTAGTAGGTATGCCGTCGATAACGTACAACGGCTCATTACTGGCGTTGATGGAGCGGTTTCCTCGAACTCTGATCTGCACGTTTGATCCGGGCGAGCCGTTCGCCCTCACAATATCCACTCCCGCTAACCTGCCCTGAGACTGTTCTAAAACATTGCTCGCCGGCGTTTCAGCCAAGGCTTCATTGGAGATAGAAGATATGGCCCCCGTCAGGTCGCTTTTTTTCTGCGTACCGTAGCCCACCACCACTACTTCCGAAAGCGATTGCACGTCCGCCGTCAGTGCCAGATCAATCACGCTGCGCCCGTTGATGGTTACTTCCTGGGTGGTGTAGCCAATGGAAGAGAACACCAGCGTCGCCACGTCTTCGGCCACCGTAAGACGGTAGTTTCCTTCCACATCGGTCACCGTACCGGTGCTAGTGCCCTTGGCCAGGATGTTAACCCCCGGCAGTGGTTCATTGGATTCGCCATCCATCACATTTCCGGTAATGGTTTGTTCCACAGTTTGGTTTAAGTTGCTGCTTGAGGCTAAGGCTTGTGCCTGATTCGCAGACGGCGTAAGCAAGACGATGCCTGCCAGCAAAAAACCGTACGAGTGTCGTGAGAATAATTTCATAGGTTGTGGTATTTTAATGGTTGGCTTGATTTAAAAAGGCCCTGGGGCATTGGTTTGGATCGCGTTCTTTCCGCCGGGCATTTCTCCTCTCGTTCTTTCAATGTCTAATGACTCGCCCGTCTCCCGATTGTACCAATCGCCGGTCAGCTTGGTAGGGTTGGTATCTACGGTCTCTTCCCGCCATTGCTGCATCACTTGCCGTAAGTCTCTAAGTTGGTTTTGATACTCGGGTACGGAAGCTCTATTCACCAGTTGTAGTGGATCTTTACGGCAATCAAACAGCTCTTCGGCGGGGCGCGGCACGATAAAGACATCTGCTTGCGCGGCGGTGAGTTCTCCGGCCTCCCGGATGTCTTTCAGGTCTTGAAAAGAAGGGCTGCTGTTGGAGTCGGCCGGGCCGGGATTACTTAGGTTGGGCCGTAAGTTAAGCACGTACAGAAAGTCTTTCGTGCGCACCATGCGTTCCAGGGCCTCGTGGTCGTGCCAGTTGTGCTCTGAGAATACATACTTCCTGAAATCACGTTCAGGGTCTTTTAACACCGGAGCAAAACTCTTCCCCTGAAAGCTAGGTAAGACGTCAGCCCCAGCCAGTTCCAGTAGCGCAGGTGCAATATCAATGACACTGACCAGGCTATTGCTTACTGCGCCTTTCCGGGGTAAACCATCGTTCCATTTTATCACAAAGGGGGTTTTCATCCCACTGTCATACACCCGGGTTTTGCTGCGAGGGAACGGGCGACCGTTATCCGACATGATGATGATGAACGTATTATCCAAGACCCCTTGCTTTTCCAGTTCTTCTTCCACTTTTCCGATATAATCATCAAAGCGGGTAATCTCATCGTAATAGCGGGCCAGGTCTTGCCTGGTGCTGTCGGTATTGGCCAGAAACGGGGGCGGGGTGATTTTGCCGGGATCGTTTTTTCCGCTAAAGCGGTTCGGGCCCCAGCGCCGGTGAGCATCAATAGCGGCCAGCCACATAAAGAAGGGTTGATCTTTAGGCCTCTCACGAAGCGTCGTAAGCCACATCTCCTCTCCTCCGTCGCCATTTTCCTTTCCGTTATCATGAATGGTATCAAAACCTCTTCGGGCAGCTTCACCCATATGCCATTTGCCGGCCTGCGCCGTATAATACCCGGCATCTTGTAGCAATTCAGGAAATATGGGCACCTCGGCGGGTAAAGGGGTATGCAATTCGGCAGCCCCGGTATTATGAGGATAGCGGCCCGAGATAATACTGGTTCGACTCGGGCTGCACGAACTGGCCGTGAGATAGGTGTTGGTAAACCGGATGCCTTCCCTGGCCATCCGGTCTATGTTGGGAGTAAAAACGGCGGTGTTTCCGTAGCAGCCTATGTCATTCCAGCCTATATCATCGGCAATGAAGAGGATGATGTTGGGGGGCTTTTGCGGCTGTTGCGCTAACCCGGATTGAACTATGAATAAGGCAAAAAATCCCCCTAGATACCAATGCATTTTCACTTTCATTATTACTTTTTGCGATAAATAATTATAAAAACTTAGTAGACAGTTAAAATTAAACAAAAACGAGAACTCACGTTAAAAAAGGTCTCCCTCAGCAGGATCAAATTCTTCACCACACTGTTGCAACGCCCACTCTAATGACCAAGAGGTAAATGCAGCAAAGTTAGTGTCTTTGTAGCGTTTTGATGATCCTTCCTCGGCCGCGTTCTTTTTCAACACCTCATAGAGTACGGGTACCAGCGGCTTGGCTTTGTTTTTTAGCAGCTCGATGCTGCGGGCGGCGTATAGTGCCAGCCAGGGTCGGTCATCCTGTACCCAGCGTGCAAGCACCGGCAATGCCGCGCTACACTGGCCCCAGTGGCAGAGCGTCTCGGCCGCAGCTATTTGCACGGTGGGCGAAGGGTCGTTCAGCAAGGCAGCTAGTCCCGAGCGTGCTCGCCGAGTAATTTCTTTTTGTGCCTGTAGTGCCATTACTGCCCAGAAGCGCACCCCTGCATCCTGATCGTTGAGTGCTTCCCGTAGTCGTTGCTCATTGGCCTTACCGCTCATCTCTGCGGCGGCCAGCACCGCTGCTACATTATACTGCTCGAGCGTGTGCGCCATCATGTAGGGAGTAGAACCCTGGGCCCGCAACATCATCTCCGGCTCTAGCAAAAACCCAGTATCGTGGTGCTCTTTGATCCAGGCGTGCAGCTCCTCTTGCATACGAATCTTCACATCCTGATACTCTGCTTGTTCTGCCAGATTGTTGAGTTCCTGTGGGTCATGGTGCAAATCGTACAACTCTTCTACGCCTTTGGGAAGCCACATATCCAAGGCTTCGCCGTCTAGGGCCGCTTGCTGGTGCAGTCGGCGCAGTTCACGGAGGCTTCTTTTTCGGTCAGAAAAGATCTCGCCCGGCTGGATGTAGGCATAGTGCGGAAGATAATGCCGGATGTAGATGTACTGGCTATCGAGCACAGCCCGCGAAACCTCGTACATATTGTCGGCCCGGCTGCGGGCACCGTACACGTATCGTCGGGGAGGAGCCCGTCGCTCACCCAAAAAGGCTTGTCCTTCCATGTAGTCGGGAGTAGGCAGGTCGGCCAACTGCAATACCGTCGGAGCAAAATCGACGAAGCTCACCAGTTCGTCGGTCGTAGCACCGGCAGGGTTACCTATGAGATGCTGATACTGCGGAGGTGCTCTGACGATCAGGGGCACCTGTAGTCCGGTTCTATAGAGCCAGCGTTTGTAGCGGGGCAAGCCCAGGCCATGATCCGAGAAAATAAAAATGATAGTATTATCATACAGTCCATCCTCTTTCAGCCCCTGCACAATGTCCGCCACCTTGAGATCAAAGTCTGAGATCAGGTCGTAATAGTTGGCCCAAGTATCTCGAAATTCAGGCGTATCGGGAAAATAGGGTGGCAACTGGGCTTGGACCGGGTCGTGAAATAGCGAGTCAGGCAGGTTGGCTACGGCCTCTTCGTAGTTCGCCTCAATGTTGACCCTACCCTCGTGGGTGTTACCAATGGTATACATACCAAAGAAGGGTTGTCCTTCTTCCCGGTGCCGCCAGGGGGCGAGTTCTTCCTCTCGGTAATCCCACATGCCTTTCGGATCGAAGTTATAGTCGGTTTTGCCGTAGAGAAAGGTAAAGTAGCCTGAGTCGCTCAGGTAGGCCGGTAAGCCGCGCACAAAATCGGGCACCGGCACGTCGGAGCGCAGGTGTTGCGTTCCTAGCGAGGTGGCGTACATGCCGCTAATCAGACACGAGCGGGCCGGGGCACAAATAGGAGCCGAGGCGTAGGCGTTGGTGTACACCACCCCCTCGGCCGCTAGGCGGTCGATGGCAGGGGTCGTCGCCTGCGGGTCGCCGTAGCACCCGAAGAGGGGACTGGTATCTTCGCTGGTGATCCACAGGATATTGGGTGGGGGTAATGCTACCTCTTCAGAGCTGCTACAGGCCGCTAAGCCTGCTACTACCAAATAGAGGATCACCCACCGAAGAATCGCCAAGGACTGCGTCATACTAGTAGCCGACGTTCTGCGTAATTTCAGGGTTGACATCGATGGCCCGTAAGGGAATCGGAAAGTGTAACTTATCCTGGTTGATGGCGTAGCCTTTAGGCTGCATCACCTCAATGGCCCGACCGGTACGCACCAGATCAAAGAAGCGATGAAACTCGAAACATAGCTCCATCCTGCGTTCGTGTTCGATGGCTCTGGCCAACGTGTTGTATTCAGTCGGATACCCGATCTCACCAAATCCGGGTAAGCCCACCCGGGTCCTCACCATATTCAGATACGTAGGGTCTTGGGTTACTTCGGCGTACATTAGCAAGATATCGGCGTAGCGGATGATCTCGAAGTTTTGCCCGGCGTAGCGCCAGTTAGGATCGTAAAACTTCATGGTGAAGGGGTAATCGACAAACTCACCCGACTCAAGATTAACGTAGCCCGGATACACCGACACGCTCCTTCGGACGCTGTCGGCCTCCTCAAATTCATCTACTAAATCCTGGGTAGGAGTATTTCGCCCCCCACCCCGGAAGGTCTCGTTGAGGTCGGGCAGGTGAAACGACCATTGATACGGAGTGTACTCCTGCTGGTGGTTGCTGTTAACGGCATTTTGCCCTTCCAGGTACTGAATTTCAAGAATGGAGGCGCGTGAGTTTTTAGTATCGGGCAGGAAAAGAAAGCGGTAGTCGTCGGCATCTACGACGCCATTATCATCGGCATCCAGAGAATACAATCCGCTGTCTATAATCTCTTTTAGCTCAGTAGCGGCAGCGGCTGTGTTCCCCCGCGTTAGGTATACTTTGGCCAACACCGCCGTAGCTCCGTAGTACGTCACCCGGCCCAGATCGTTTCCGGTATAGCTTTCGGGGAGCTGGCCCTTGGCATAGATCAGGTCGCTGACGATTTGATCGTACACTACCTCGCTGTCTTCGCGAAGATATTCGTATCCTTCTTCGGGAGAAAGGGGAGTTAGTACCAAAGGCACATCGCCCCACACCCGAACCATATTGAAGTAGACCAATGCCCGCACAAAGGTAGCCTCGGCCCTAAGTCGCTCCTTTAGTTCGGAATCGCTAAAGGTTACCCCCGTATTCTCGAGCCGATTCAGCACGTCGTTACAAATAAAAATAGCATTGTAAGAATCCTGCCAGGCATCTTCGGTATCCACGTCGTTGGTAGGGATATTGAAGTTCGAAATTAGTTCGGCCGAATTGCTCGATCCACCAATAAACTCAATGTAGGTGTTATCAGAGCGTAGCTCCCCGTAGATATCGGCAATGCCACCGGCCCGGTAGGTTCTTTCCAGCTGTCGGTAGACGTCATTGACGGCCAGGATAAACTGCTCTTCAGTCTGGTAGAAGTTGCCTTCGGTGATGGCAGTTTTCGGGTACAAGTCCAGGTTCTCTTCGTTGCAAGCAAAAGTGCTTAGCAACAGTAAGTAAACGGTTACTTTATGTAGTGTCTTCATGTCATTCGTGGTAAGGGTGGTCAATTAGAAACTCACGTTTACGCCCAACGTGTACACTTTCGCCGTAGGATAGGGGGAGTGGGTGACCCCGCGTCGGCTGGTGTTGTCGGAGGCCCCGTTGTAGTTTTCGGGATCAAACAACGGGCTGTCGTTGATGGTGAACACGTTTTGCCCGTTGAGGTATGCTCTTACCGACCCCAGACTCAGCCGTTCAAGCAATGCTGAGGTGAAAGTGTATCCCAAAGTAAGACTTTTGAGCCGGACAAAGGAGCCGTCGACAATCCAGTAGCTGGAAGGCTGTTTTTCGTAGCCGTCGAGGTTCACGGTAAGTTTATAATGATAGCCGTCGCCTGGTTCTTCTTCCGACCGCCAACGGTTGGCCATCGACGCGTAATAGTTGCGCCCTTCGTGGTACTGCATCGAGCGGTGGATGTTATTGTCAAACACCTCGTTGCCGTGCACTCCCTGAAAGACAAAGCTGAGGTCGAAGTTCTTGTAGCCAAAAGTGTTGGTCATGCCCCAGGTGAAATCCGGAGCGGCATTGCCAATAATGGTTCGGTCGTCGGCGTTGAACACCCCGTCTTGGTTCACATCCACGTAGCGACCATCGCCCGGCACGGCGGTTTCGTAGTGGGCCGGGTCAGCCTCTATTTCGGCCTGGTTTCGATAGACGCCATCGTACTGGTAGCCGTAGAAACTAAAGATCGGTTCGCCTACCTGATTGATGGATTGCATGCCAAAGCCCGCATTGGAAATCAGGGGAGCATCGTCGGGGCCCAACGACAGTATTTTATTTCGGTTGCGCGAATAGTTGAGCTGCGTCGACCAGGTAAAGTCGCCGATCAGGTTGCGGGTCATGAGGCTAAGTTCTATTCCCCGGTTTTGCAACTCACCGATATTTTTAAAAATATCGGTGAAGCCCGTGACCGAAGGCACCGGAACGTCGAGCAGCAAGCCATCCGACCGGGTGGTGTAGTAGTTGCTTTCCAGAACAATGCGGTTCTCAAACAAGCCTACGTCCAACCCCAGGTTGAGCTGTTGCGAACGCTCCCAGCCCAGGTTGGGATTGGTGAAACCGGAAGGATAGAACGAAGTAGTCAGAAAATCGTCGAAGGCTACGCGGCCTTGGTTCAGGGGCGAAATCCATCGATAGTCTCTGAACTGACCATTTGGGCCATTGTTAAACTGGTCGTTGCCGGTGAAGCCGTAGCTGGCGCGCACCTTTAGGTTACTAATGGCGTTGACCGGCTTCATAAACGCCTCGTCCGACACAAACCATCCGAGCGACAGCGAAGGAAAAAAGCCCCACTTCTCATCCGGCCCAAAGCGCGACGAGCCATCTTGTCGGACGCTGGCCGACACTATATACCTCCCTTTGAAATTGTAGTTGACCCGCGAGAAATACGAAATTAGTACCCGCTCGGCGGCTTGGTCCTCGGCTTCGGTCACCGTTTCGCCAGCGCGCAAGTACGGTACCAAGTCGTTGGTGTATCCCCGCCGCTCCGTTTCTGTCTGATAGAAATTATCCTGTAAATATTCTTGCCCCAACAACACCGATAGCTGATGTTCTCCGAAACTTTTGTCGTAGTTCAGCAGGTTTTGCAGGTTGTAGTTAATTCGCTCATCTTGTTCGACGTTCATCACCCCTTCAGTAAGCACGTTCGGCCCCATGTTGTGGTCGATGGCGGAGTAGTGGGTGTCATCGGTTCGGCGGTAATAAAGGTTGAGGGTTGATTTGAAGCTGAGGCTCGGCAGTAGATTGATTGTGCCAAAAATGTTGCTCAACCCATTAAACCGCCGGTGCTGGATATCATCGTTGATCCGGTACAGCGGATGTCCGTTGAACGCTCGAAACAGAATGGCATCATAGCTTCCAAAACCATCGACCGAATTAGGTTCGCCCAGGTAACCGTTGCGGCCGTACACCGGATAGATTGCCGGGTACTGCACGGCCCACTCTACAATTCTATTATAAGGCTCATTTTCGTGGTCATACACCACGTTGAGCATGCCTCCCAGTTCGGCCCAGTCGGTGACCTTCGACGAAATCTTGAAATTTAGCGCGTACTTATCGTAGTCTGAATTGATAACGATGCCTTGCTGCTTCACGTAGCCCCCCGAAACCCGATAGTTCATGTTTTCGGTACCCCCCGAAACGTTGACGTCAATTTTTTGCATTGGGGCTACCCGAAAGATCAGGTCTTGCCAATCGGTGTTGGGCAGTGATTCGGGGTTTTCCAGTGCGGTGGGCCAGGTGTATTTGTACTGCCCCCGAGCTTCGATGGTATTGGGAGCATTAGGGTCGCCGCCGGTTTCAATCCATCCGTTTTGAGCTGCATCAATAGAAGCCTGCGCATACTGGTACGAATCCATTACATCAATGCGCCGTATGGCTTCCTGCAAACCAAAAGAATAGTTGAGGCTGAGCTGGGCTTTCCCCGATTGACCGCTTTTGGTGGTTACCAATACCACGCCATTGGCTCCCCGCGAGCCGTAGATTGCCGCCGAGGCAGCATCTTTCAGTACCTCAATCGACTTAATGTCTGCCGGATTGAGTACGTTGAGATCGTAGGTGGGCAAGGGGATTCCGTCGACCACAATAAGGGGCGAACTGTTGGCCGAGATAGAGTTAATTCCCCTGATCTGAATAGAGGTAGAACTCCCCGGCCGACCGTTGCCGTTGACTACCTGTACGCCGGGCAGTTTACCGTACATGGCCTGCCCCATCTCTACCATTGGGCGGCTTTGCAAGTCTACGTCCATGTTGACCGTGCCCTGCGCCCCCGTGATATTCGCTTTTTGCTGGGTGCCGTAGCCGACTACGACCACCTCGGACAAAGACTGAACATCGGGAGCCAATACCAGGTCGATGACGGTTTGACCATTGATAGGGACTTCCCGAGTCTCATAGCCAATGGAAGAGAATACCAGCGTGGCAACGTCGTCGGCTACCGTGAGGCGGTAGTTTCCGTCGATGTCAGTAACCGTGCCCGAGGTAGTTCCTTTGGCCAGCACGTTGACTCCGGGCAACGGTTCTTGCGTTTCATTATCGGTGATAGTGCCGGTGATGGTTTGCTCTAAAGTGATACCAAAGGACGTTTCACCGAGACGCATTTGCGGTAAAATTTCCATTGACGCGTAGTTACTTGCCATCGCGTTTCCGACATCTACCTTCCCAACTTCCTTTTTCCTAGGTTCTCTTTCCTGAATAACATACACCTGCGCTTCGATCTTCTTGTACTGAAGTCCCAATGGACTTAGAATTTTTTTCAGCGTGCTTTCCAGTTGGCCCTCCTCAGTCGGGGCGGGCACCCACTGACCACCGATGGCGTCACTGTTGAAAATGATACTAACCTGATACTGCTCTTCCAGCGATAACAGCAACGATTTTAGGGTCGTGCGCCGCAACTGCTCATCTTGGGGCGGCTGGTTGGGAAAAACGCTGTCGGCCCGGGCACTGGCTAGCTGCTGAGCGTGGGTGGGCAAACCGGCCAGTAACACCAAAGTGAGGAGGAGGCTGCTTCCGATAAATAAAAGATGCTTCATAAGAATTGGTTTTAGGTGAGGACGTTTTGTTGAGCCGGGGCTAGGGAACCACCGGATTTCTTTCACGAATAATTAGGGTTTCTTCATTGACTAGAATTGTGATAGGCAAGGACGCTTCCAACACTTCGGTCAGCAGCCATAAACTATGCAGGGGCATGGTGCCGGTCACCGCCACCTCCCGAAGCTCCGCCCGCTGAAAAACAACCCGCTTGCCAAAGCGGCGCTCAATCACGGTGGCGATTTCTGCCAGCGGAGTATCATCGCAGCGCAGCCGATTTTTGGTCCAGGCTGAGTAACGATCAGGATCCACTACCTTTTTTCGGATGGCCTGGCTGGTTTCGGTGACTTCGGCCAGTTCGCCCGGCTCCATCGTGGCCGCTTCGTGGGTAGCCGACGTGAGTTGCACTTTACCCGTCGTGAGCACCACCTGGGTTTTCTCGTCCCAGTCTTGCACGTTGAACGAGGTGCCCAGCACTTCTACCCGCAGGCGGTCGGTGTGCACCACGAATTTAATGGAGTTTCGGGCTTCATCCCGCGCTTTTTCTACCTCAAAAAAGGCTTCGCCCTCCAGCCATACCTCTCGCCGGGTCTCAAAATCATCGGATAAGGTTAGGCGAGAGTGCGCGTTTAGGGTAGCCACCGAACCGTCGGGGAGCGTCACGGTCTGCGTTTCTCCGTAGGCGGTTTGGTAGATGGTGCCGCTGATGTTTTGCGTAAAAAACCAAGCGGTGGCTGCCACAAGCAGCAAGGCCATGACCGCCGCGGCGGCAGAGAACGGTCTTCTGCCGAGAAACGCTCTTTTTGTTGACGACCCTCGTCTTTCTCGGGCAATCCGTTTGCCTACTCGATCAAAAATTCGGTCGTAATCAGCATCATGGGCACTGCTTGGGGAAAGACCCGTTGGCTCATCATTCAGGAGTTTGGCCAGATGTCGTTGCCCGGCTTCGGTTTTCAGATAAGTCAATACCTGATCGAGTTCTTGGGCATCACATCTGTTTTCCCGGTATTTTATCAGCAACCGATGCATACTTTTTTGCATTGTTTGCAGTAAGTACCCCGCTGAGCGTAGGTTCGATGCCGGGAAAAGATAAAAAAGTTAGAAGCTGTTTTGAAATCTATCAAAGTTTGAGGGCATTGTTGACGAAGGTGCCTTTATAACCGCGCCGTTATGCACTGTTATGTGGATAGGGAAGACTTTGGGCAGAAAGAAACGCTTCAACAGTGAAGGTTATTCTAATAAATTTTTATAAGTATCCTCGCGCAGATTCTCCGAATCTGCGTGGGCTGCATACGCGGACTCTGTCCGCCCCGTTGGGTTGGAAACCCGCTAAATCAGTCACAGGACTGGAAGTCCTGCGCCAGTGTTAATCATAACAAAAAATCAGAATAACCTTTAGTATATCCTAAGGCAATTACAGATACTATCAAAGCTGCAAATAAAATGTAATAGGTAAAGGAATGAAGCCTTCCTGAACAGCAACCGCAAGCGGATCGTCAGGAGATTCTAGTTTGCCTAGCATTTTTTTGACGGTCATTTCCCAGATTACAACTGCGGAGATGTAAATAGCATTATGCTGATCTTCAATGATTTCTCGAGCCTTCTTTGTAATCTTGGAAGGCTCATCATTCCACCAGATGAAGATATGGGTATCGAAGAACGTTCACAGATTAGCCATTAATAAAGGTGGCCATGAAATCGTCAGGCATCTGATCAAAATCTTCATGGATGACAAACTGTCCCTTGTACTTTCCCCCTACCCGCTTGGGAATATCCCCGCTAACTTCAGAAGAAAATTCTTTATCCAATAGTTCGTCCAGCGCTTTTAATTGCTTTTCATTCAGATGGGCAATTTGCTGATACACTCGGGTTTTTTAATTCAATGGCAGTCATAGCTACAAGTATACCGTTTTATTCGGGTTCTTTCACTAGTAAAGTCAAGATTAGAACCTGAGTACAGGACAAAACAGAGCAGGTAGGGATATTGGTTAACTTTGTAATGGCGAAAGAACGAAGTTAACGCTAACCCTAAATGCTCTGAGATGAAAGATAGTAAAGAAATGCTAAAGCAAGAAATGCGTACTCATTTTGCTGTAGATGCCCGCCGGGTAGATCTATTATCCCGTTTACTAGTGGCGCTACTGCAAGTCTGTACAGTGAGCTATGCTCAACTGGCTCTGGCTCTGAATGCCAAGGTAAAGATAAGTTCCAATGTGAAACGCTTGCAGCGGTTTTTCAAAGAGTTCAGTTTTTCTCACCGCGCCTACGTGCAGTTTGCTTGGAAGCAGTTTGCCAGCCAAGAAACCGTACTGGCTATTGATCGCACGGACTGGAAATTTGGTAGCCATCATATCAATGTACTGATGATCGGCATTGCTTACCAGGGTACCGCCATTCCGCTAGTGTGGAAGCTGTTAGGCAAAGCTGGCAATTCTTCTCAAAGAGAGCGCATTGGATTAATGCGTGGGCTATTTTGGTTTCTCACTGAGGAGCAAAGGTCTGACATTCAGGCAATTACCGCCGACAGAGAATTTGTCGGGCATGATTGGCTAAGCTACCTCATCGACCAAGAGGTAGACTTTGTGATCCGAATCAGAAAAGATGCTTTGGTGCACAAAGCCGAACGTACTACCCATGCACACCGCGTCTTTACTACCCAAGATTTGCGTGTATTGCGCAAGCCACGAAAGGTATTCGGCCTGTCCCTCTACATGAGCGGCCAGCAACTCTCGGGGGATGAGTATCTGATTCTCATCAGTACGCCAAAGGGCAAACAGACGGTTGGCCTCTATCAACAACGCTGGAAGATTGAGTTACTTTTTGGCTGCCTGAAAAGCCGTGGCTTTTGCTTTGAGGATACTCATCAGCGAATAGATCAACGCATCAACACCATGATTTTTATGCTGGCTTTAGCCCTCTGTTGGGCGGTGAAAACCGGCGAATGGTTACTGGAACGGGGGTATAACATCCCGGTTAAAAACCTGGAAAAACGGCAAGAAAAACTGTTCAGCCTTTTCCGAATTGGCCTAGATCAACTCAAAGTCCATATGCTCAACTACCTTGACTTTAAACCCCTTATCCCACTTTTGTCCTGTACTTAGGATTAGAACATAACTTAAACCCAGCAGACAAGAGCTATAAACAGGGACATGGCTTTGCTCAGATACTGGCGGATAAGCTGGCTAGATCGCGAAAGCTGCGCCCGAACCGTTGGTTCGGACAATCCCAGCATTGCTGCAATTTCCTGATGAGAATATCCTTCCAGCACACTGAGGCAAAATATCTTTCGCTTGCTACTTGAAAGATGGCGAATGCCCTCTTCCATCCGTTGGCTGCACTCCTGATCGGCAACCGCTTGCTCGGTGAAGTTGCCCGCTAGCGTCTGTCCGGCTTGCGCCAGGGCCGCTATCCTGATCCGGTTCTGTTCGCCTCGAATCGTGTTCAACACGTGGTGCTTCATGCTGGTGAACAAAAAGCCGTTGAGCGACCGGGTTTCGTCTAGCTGCTGGCGGTGGTTCCACAGTTTCACGAACACCTCTTGCAAGGCGTCCTCGGCCAGGGCTTGGTCTTTGAGGTAGCGCAGGGCCACGTGAAAGAGGGGGCGTTGGTAGAGATGGTAAGCGCGCTCGAAGGCCGAAGAATCTCCTGCTTTCAGGCGATCAACAAACAGTTTACTATCATCCTCGGATAGCATAAGCAAGGTTTACTAGGTTGCGTTTCGTTTTTAAATTTGGAAAAAACTAATCGCATTCGCAAGTATAAGTTTTACATATTCGCAATCTGAGCGCCTGTCTCCGTCAGATAACGCAATGTCGCAGCAGGGATGGCTTTGAAAGAAGGGGGCAACGGACGGCCCAGCCGATTGTGGACCCGGCCGGAAAAGCTTGGAGCAGGCAGCAAGTGCTCCTCCGGGCAAAGCGGTTGCTACGGGCTGGTTGCTAACGATTGGAAGTTTTAGGGCGTGTTAACATATAAGCTTAGACGGTGCTTTCTGACTGTTTTCGCCCTGCTCTTCGTTGCTTTCGTTAGCCGATACTTTTGCATCGCCCGCCTCAAGCGTCTTGATCAGGACAAAAACAACCTCGAAAGCCCTCGTCAATCTATGTGTCAACACGCCCTAGTCTGCTTCTATTTCTTCACTACTTCGCCGATGTCTTCGCTCAACAGTGAGAACTTATTATCTGACGGCAAATATTTTATGCTATTCAAAACCAGTCGGTTTCCGTCTTGAGCCATCACCGCCGGGTCAGCATTGTTGGTGGTGATGGTCACGTCGTCCAGGGTTAGCACGTCGAAGCGTGTGGCATTGAAAAAGGCGGGCACTTCTACTGTTCTGCCTTCAAAAGTCATTGTGGTGAAGTCAGTTTCCGGCCTTTCGGAGAGCGAAGAGTTTTTGAGCGTGAGTTGCAGACTCCGAGCCGAATCTCCGATGACGTTAAATGACTTTTTCACATCGGTAGCCGTCAGGTTCTCAAACGTGATATCGGTAGCGGGTTGCCCGGTTTGCCACAGCCCGTCTCTGAAATTGTAGTTGAAAACGTTGTCTACGTGGTGAACGGTGACATCTTGGATCAACCAGTTGCCGCTTACCAGTTTAGGGTCTTCATCTTCGGGAGAGAAATGGACAAAGGCCGATAGGGTGTTGTTGCGGTTCTGTTTGATGTGTTTGTATTCGCCCGGCCCCCAGATGGAACAGTTCTTCACGACCAGATTCAGACATCCCAACCGGAAGGCATTGCAGGAAGTATTCAACTTACAGTTCCGGATATCAAAATCACGGTTATCGTTGCCCGCAAAGCAGTCGTCACCCGTGCGAAAATCGCAATCGCGCACCGTGAAGTTGTTGCAAAACCGGGTGTGCAGCGCGTCGTGCCCGCCCCGCACCCTCACGTTCGCTACGTAGCCCCGTGAACAGTGCCGGAAATTCATGGCCCAGTTGGCCGACCGAACAATCGTGATGCCTTGGATGGTGATGCTATCGCAGTGGGTGAGACGAATGGCGTGCGGGCCCCGAAAACCGGCCTCCCCCTTCGGATTTTTCAGATCAATGCCGTCCAGGGTTCCTTCCCCGACAATGGCTACGTTTTTTAGGTTTTCGCCCATAATCAGAGCGTTGGTCCATTTCCATTCGCCGTAGTCTTCCAAGCGGCTGCTTCCCTCCAGAGTGGCCCCTTTATCAAGGTGCAAGGTAACGTTACTTTTCAGATGAAGTCCGCCCGACAGGTATTTACCCGCCGGAAAAAAGACGGTTCCCCCTCCCTGGGCGGCACAGGAGTCAATGGCCCGCTGAATCTGATCGGTGATGACCGTCTGGCTGTTCGGTGAAACTTCAACTCGAAACGGTGCGTCGTTCTTGCAACCACCGATGATTGCCGTTGACAGCAGGAAAATACACGTAGTAATCTTCAACATGAATTCAGAATTTTAGGGGCAACAGACTACTGTAAAGACAAATCCTGCTTCTCACCCGTGTCGGCGGCCCGGTAGATGGCGTCCATAATCTTGAGGTCTTTCACTCCTTCTTCGCCGTCGACCGGCACGGGGGCCTGCTTGCCTTCCAGGATGATTCCAGCCATCGCGTCCATCTGCACCGTTTGGTGCGTCTTGTGCGGCTGGGTGAGTTCCCCTTGGTGGGTGCGCCCCTGGATGGGTCCGTAGCCGGTGGCCGGATGCAGTTCGGCAAAGCCATCAACTCCGTTCAGAAAGAAGCGATCCAGGTGGCTCATGGCGTAGGTCGACAAGCACGAAGCCACCGCCCCGCCCGGAAAGCCCAACTGGAACTGAATGGTTTCGTCCACGCCTTTCGGAAATTTCTCGGGGTTGTTTTTGGTTTCCTGCGCCGTGACCCACACCGGTTCTTCGCCCACCATGTAGCGGGCTCCGTTCACCGAATAGATGCCGATATCCATCAGCGCCCCGCCCCCGGCCAGTTTTTTGTCTAACCGCCACTGATCCGGGTCGCCGATGCGGAAGCCGGTCAGCCCCTGAAAGAAGAGCACCTTGCCAAAATCTCCCGCTTCCCGCATCCCAACGATTGCCAGGGTCTTGGGCTCGAAGTGCAGGCGGTAGCCCACCAGCAGTTTCACGTTGGCTCGTTTGCAGGCATCCACCATCTCCTGCCCTTCCCGGGCGTTCACGGCCATGGGTTTTTCGCAGATAGCGTGCTTACCGGCTTTCGCCACGCGGATCACCTGGTCGTGATGCAGACCGTTGGGAGTGATCACGTAGATAGCGTCGATGTCGGGATTGTCCTTCACCCGGTCGAAGTTCTCGTAGTTGTAGCAGTTCTTTTCCGGAATGTTGTACTGGGCCTGCCAATCTTTAATCTTGGCGGGCGTGCCGCTGATCACGCCGACCAGTTCGGCCCGTTCGCAATCCTCCATGGCTTTTGCCACGCGGGTGCCGTAGCTGCCGAGGCCCATAATGGCTACCCGCAACTTGGGTCCGGCGTAGGGTGCTTGATATCTGTTTTGACCACGAAAGACCTGCTCGGTGGGCAACAGAGGCCAGGCTGCGGCCGAAGCGGTGAGAGTTTGCAAAAAATCACGACGAGAGCGCATAGCAGTAGGGGTTAGGGTGAAGCATTGGGGTAAAAGTAGCAACTTCCTCCAAAGTATTCAGAAAAAAAGTGATGCCCAAATCTATTTGGATTTTCAAAGCAGCGCGCAATCGATTAACTTTCAGCATGCCGTTGGCTCCTTCTTTTAACCCGAGTCTGCTCACCGAAGCGGAAACCACCGCCCTGGACCAACGGGGCTACGTATCGCTGGGACGCTTGCTTTCGCCCGCGCAGGTGGACGCTATTCAGTCGCGTTTGCAAGCCTTGCTAGACGAGGAAGGCGAGCGGGCCGGGGCGGAATTACACGACTCACCGCATATTCGTCATCCGAAAGAGGAAGGAGCCGACCGGCTGGCTGATCTGGTCAACAAAGACCCGCTGTTCGACGTGTTTTACACCCACCCCCGCGTGCTGGCCGGAGTAGCCCACGTGCTGGGCACCGATATCAAACTATCGTCGCTCAACTACCGGGCGGCCAAACCGGGCCACGGACAGCAGAAACTGCACGCCGACTGGCACGAGGCTGTGCCTCCTGATGCCTATCAAGTATGCAACACCATTTGGTTACTGGACGATTTCACGGCGCAGAACGGGGCCACCCGCCTGGTACCGGGCACCCACCGTTCGGGCAAGTTGCCGCAGGACGAACTTGCCAACCCGTTGGCGCCGCACCCCAACGAGGTACTGCTGGAAGCTCCGGCAGGCACGGTGGTGGTGTTCAACTCGCACACCTGGCACGGGGGCACCGTGAACCACACCGACCAGCCCCGGCGGGCTGTGCACAGCTACTTCTGCCGCCGCCACCAGCCCCAGCAAATCGATCAGCAGCGCTACTTTCGGGCAACGACCCGGGAGCGGTTAAGTGATGAAGCGCGGTGGTTGCTGGATGTGGATTGAATTTTGGTTGGTTAGATGTTGGATACCCCAAACGCCTGATTGGATGAACCGCTACAAAAAAAGGCAACCTTGTGATAAGGTTGCCTTTCTGATTTTTTGATTGTTGTTTATGTTATACTTGCGAACGGTATCTTCGGGTGTAAAATCCGTTGCGCATCGGGCTGGTTCGCTCTTCGCCGTGCGCCGGATTGTTTAAATCAGTAACGCTAAGCTGCTTGGCCATTGACTTGTTTTGTTGCCTGGCATCGCGTTCTGCAATTATTCTTGATGTACTCATTGAATTTCCTTTTTGTTTTATTAAAACTTGTATTGCTTGTAATATACTTTACGGAAGCGGGCCACGACTGTTGCGATTTTGTTAAAAAAATTTAAAATAACTAGTATTATTAATAAATATCCTGACGTTTACCTATCATAATTTTAAAAATTGTTGGGATAGTTTCAATAAAAGCTTATTTAGTCGCTCGGTGGTATCAGCTTTTCAACAACCGTTATCGTTATTGTAAATTTTGTAATTTGTGATATTTGTTTGGAGTGGGAAGAACATCAAGTCCGTGCGAGACACCCCGCAAGCCCGGATGCTGGCTTCTAGCCGCTAGCTACCAGAAACCAGCATCCAGCATCCAGCATCCAGCATCCGCCTACCCCAACCCCGCTTCATCCAGGTAACTTTTCAGTTGATTCACATCCTTCTTCATCACCACAATGGTTTTGTCGGTGCGTTCGGCTTCGCCCATGGTTTCCTTTTCTCCGGGCATCTCGTATTCAAAGTGCACTGACACCGGGCAGCGGATATCGTACTTCTTAAGCAGCGAAAAGAACTTCGGAAAGTCGACCATCCCCTCACCCAGCGGCACGTTGACCACCTTCCATTGATCACCTGCCTTCTCCCAGCGAAAGTCTTTGATGACTATCGAGTTGATGCGCGGATGAATTAAATCAAGGCCCAGAGGCCAGGCCTGTCCGCCCTCCACGGTGGCGTGGCGAATGTCGTACTGACTGCCCAGGTGCGGGCTGTCCACCTCGTTGAGTAGCATGGCAATATCCCAGACCGGCGCGCCCACGTAGTGTTCGCCCGAGTGGTTCTGGTAGCCTCCCACAATATCGAGGCGTCGGTTTAGTTTAGCCAGGGCAGAAAGCTGCTGCCGGTAGCCCTTCAGCGAATCGGGCAGGTTGATGTTGGTGCGGTTGTAGCGCAACCAGTCGGTGCGGTAGTGCGTGATCCCCTGCGCTTGGGCTGTTTCCAGCACCCGTGCCGCCAGCGTCGGCTGGGTATCCATGATGGCGGTGGTCATCATGGTTGCCTGCAAGCCCGCCTGCTTGATGGCCGCCACGGCGCGGGGCAGGTCGGTGGTCACGTTTTCGGGCAGCACGTGCCCTCCGGGGCGCACGGCCAAATCCACGCCGTCGAAACCGATCTCGGCGGCCGCGCGGGCGGTGGCGGCGTAGTCCAGGAACTGCAGATGCTTGGAGAAAACGTGCAGGCTCATGGCCTTTTCAGCGGTGGGCAACGGATTACGGGCAAAACCAGCCCGAGGAAACGCCACTCCGCTAGCGGCCAAGGTACCCAAAAACGCGCGTCGTGACCAGGAGGAAGAAGAGATTGTCATAGCAACAAAGGGTTAGTGTGTGGTGAAGGTGGAAACAAGGTACTAATTTATGAACTGAGTTCCCTATTGGTGCTATCTTTGCACCCTAGCGAGAAAAAGCGTACGCAATGATACAATGCCCTGATTCGTTGTTTCTGTGCTTCCGTTGAAGCTACGCTATTAGCTTTACTACTTTGTGTGGCCTGCACAATCATCAAAACTGTCCGCAATGGCTCCCGCGAACTTACCATTTTTACGCTCATAATCGGCTTTCTATGCGGCAAATTCTACGTGGCCTTCTGGGTTTCATCCTGGTCGCCAGTGCTGCGGTTCCCGGACGAGCACAGGGAGCGCTCGACTCTGCGCTGTTGCTGACCGACAGTGCCACCGTTGTGCAGATCGACCGGATTTTTATCATCGGCAACCGAAAAACGAAGGGCCGGATCATCCGGCGCGAGATGAGCGCCCAGCCGCAGACCGCCTACGCGTGGGGAGATCTTCAGACCATCCTGAAGAACGACCAACGACGGATTATTAACACCCGCCTGTTTCTGCGGGTCGACGTGCGGCCGGTGTTCGTGAGCGAGCGCACGCTCGACCTGATTGTGAGCGTCGATGAGCGCTGGTACACCATTCCGTCGCCCTACGTGAAGTTTGCCGACCGCAACATCAACGATTGGCTCACTAATTTCGGTTTGGACCTGGGGCGTTTGGAGTACGGGATAAAGGTGACCCAGCAGAATTTTCGGGGGCTGAACGAACGCCTTCAGGTCGACGCCCAGTTCGGCTTCACGCGGAGGCTGGCGCTCAACTACGTTCGCCCCTACCTGGACCGGGCGCAGAAAAACGGGCTGGTGCTCAATTTTGCTTTCGCCGAAACCAACAACATTATCTACCAAACCGAACAGCACCGTCCGCTCACCACCGATTCGCTGCGCCGTTCGCTCGAAACCCTCACTGCCGGGGCGGGCTGGCGCCACCGAGGGTCCTACTACAGCACCCACGCGGTGGACGTTAACTACTTCCGCAACCGCATCAGGGATACTATTACGGAGATCAACCCGCGCTATTTCCTGGACGGACGGCTCGAGCAGCAGTATTTACAGTTGGGATACCGGTTTGTACATGACAAGCGCGACTTCATTGCGTATCCGCAACGGGGATTTATCGTGAGCGTGAACGCCCAGAAGCTGGGGCTGGGCGTGTTCGACGATATCAACCTGTGGCGACTAACCGCATCGCTCAACCATTACACCCCACTCCGCCCAAAGTGGTCGGTGGCTGCCACCCTGAGTGCGTACGCCAGTGGTCCCCGGCGGCAGCCCTACGCCAATTTCTTGGGACTGGGTTTTCAGAACTTGTGGTTGCGGGGCTACGAAACCTACACCATTCAGGGGCAGCACTTCGCCCTTCAACAGAACGACCTGCGCTGGCAAGCCTTCAGCACCGTCTTTAATCTGGACCGCATCATTCCCTTCGACCAGTTCAACAAAATTCCGATGGCGCTCTACCTCAAAGCCTTCTACGACCACGGGGGAGTGAGCAATTCGGTGTCGTACCCGCTGGAACAGCGCCTCAACAACCGCTACCTCTACAGCGCGGGCGTGGGGCTGGACGTGGTATCGTTCTACGACTTCGTGTTTCGCATCGGCTACCCGCTGCTGGTTCCGGCGGGAGTGGATCGGCAGTATTTTCTCAGCTTTCGGGCGTCTTTCTAAGAATCGTTACCGTGGGTTGATTTGGGGTAATCATACCATTGAAACTGTCCTCGGCCCAGCTCCCCTACCTCCGCCCACCGCTCGGTCGGAAAATCAATGGCGACTACCCCGGACGTCACCACGTTGTCAATATGGTGCGGGGTGAGGTGGTTGGCCAAGTCGGTGAGCTCCGGGTTGTGGCCCACTAGCATCAGCACCGCCACTCGATCGTCTGCTGCCTGCAGCAGGGTGATCAAACTATCGACCGAGGCTTCGTATACTTTGGGGTCGTACGCCACCGCGGAAGCCGGGTAACCAACGGCTTTCGCCACCGCCCGGGCAATCTTGCGGGCGCGCTTCGCCGGACTGCTAATGATCAGGTCGGGCCGAACGCCCTGCTGTTGCAAGCGTTTCCCCATCATCGGCGCGTCGCGCTTGCCCCGGGGATTGAGCGGGCGGTCAAAGTCGGCCAGTTCGGGAAATTTCCAGCTTGATTTGGCGTGACGAACCAGGTACAGCGTTTTCATAACAAATGATCGTTGGTTGGGGAACTTGTGTTTTCGGTAGCAAGTTGCGTCATTGCTGAAGCAATCAAAGGTTGCCCGACAGCCTGCTAAAATAACCGTCCGGCCTTCCCTGCTCATGACCGAAATCACCCTAACTACCCCGGCGCTGCTGTTTCCCGCCATTTCGCTGCTGCTGCTGGCCTACACCAACCGCTTTCTGACCCTGGCCGGACTTATTCGTCGCCTGCACGCTGACTATCGGGATCAGCCGAGCGGCGAGGTGCTAGGACAAATCAAAAACCTGCGCGCTCGCGTCGGGCTGATCAAAAATATGCAGGAACTAGGAATCTCCAGTCTCCTCTTGTGCGTATTGTGTATGTTCTTGTTGTTTGCCGGGGAGGTTACGGCGGGCAAGTGGGTGTTTGGCATCAGTTTGTTGCTTCTGTTGGCATCGTTGGCCCTGTCTGTTCGTGAGATTCACATTTCGGTGAACGCCCTGAACATTCAGCTTAGCGATCTGGAAACGCTGGAGAAAGAGAATCAGTGGAAATCAACCAACCGCGGCGATCAATCGGAAGAAGATCAGCCCGCGCACTCAATGGCAAAACAACGATGAGAAGTGCGGTGCCGGTGGAGCTGCCGGAGAAATACTATTTAGACTACTTTGAGTCGCTGCTCGGCTTCGTGGAGGAAAAGTGCGGAGCGCTGCTTAATCGACGGGAGAAAAACTTCTACCGAAAGTTTCGGCAACTCTCTGAACCGGCTCGCTGCCTGTTCGTGCGTCTCGCCAACCGCCGGGGCGCCTACTTCCGAACCGCTAAGCTTCAGTACGCTGAGGTGTCGGATTTGGAAGATACGTTGGATGAACTGGTTACCCAAAAATTCTTTTGCGACCTGGCCCCGCGGCACGCCGTCGACCTCGGTGAAATTCTGTGCATTTTTCCCAAACCCGATTTGCTAGCCCTGTTCCGGCAGCTAGACCCGGACTGGACCAAAAGCGTACGCTCGCTGAAGAAACCCGAGTTGGTAGCGCAGGCGGTGAGCCACTTCCGCGGCAAGCAACTCATTCGGGCCATCCGGGAGCACGAACGGGTGGTGCGGGTCAACTTTGAGCGGGAACTGGAGATGCTTCGGTTTTTGTACTTCGGCGACATTCACGGCGACATGACGCAGTTTGTGGTGCGCGACCTGGGACTGATCAAAACCGAAACCTACGATGAAGACAAGTTGCAAGCCTACTTCAGAACGCGTCGCGAAGCCGAGGACAAGCTCCTTATCTCCAAAATCTACCACACCTTCAAGGTGCTGCGCGATGAAGAACTGGCTCCGGCCGAAGCGATTTACGCTTGGTTTGCGGAACAGAAGCTACTGCGTACCCAGTTTTGCGAATTGGCCTGGCCCTTGTTCGACAAGCTCTCGCTTCGTTTGGGGAAACTGCTGGAGCAACAAAAGCACCCGAAGTTTGCCCTGCGGGTGTACCAGCAAACCCACCTGGCTCCGGCCCGCGAGCGCTGCGTGCGCCTGATGCACAAACTGGGCCTGAAGGACGACGCCCTGTGCCTGTGTGATGCCATTCTGGAGAGTCCGCAAAACGCCGAAGAACGCTACTTCGCGCAGGACTTTCAGGACCGTATCAATAAGAAAAAGCGAACCAAGCGCGCCACCGATTTCCTAAAAGGCAGCGATACCATTGCCCTGGATGAGGTGGTTCGCTACTACGTGGAAGGCGGGGTGCTGGAGTACTTTCACGACCTGGGCTACCAGGGAGTGCACACCGAAAACTACCTGTGGCGCAGCTTCTTCGGGCTGTTGTTCTGGGACATTATCTTTGACCAGGACTGCGAAGCACTGCACCACCCGATGCAGATCACCCCGACCGACTTTTACACTCCGGCCTTTTTGCGCAAGCGGAAAAAACAACTGCTCGCGCGCTTGAAAGTGTTGCAGCACCCCGACCGCTTTTACAACCTTATTCAGCACCACTACGAAACCAAGGTAGGCATTAGCAACCCGATGGTGGGCTGGCACGATAGCATTTTGCCGCTGGTAGCCCAGTGCTACGACCGCCTCACGCCCGAACAGATCAGCAGCATTCTGCTGGAAATGGCCAAAGACCTACGGGAAAACACCCGGGGCTTCCCCGATCTGTTTGTGTGGAATGAAGATTCGTACCGATTTATCGAGGTCAAGTCGCCCAACGATCAGCTATCGGCCCAGCAATTGCACTGGCTGCACTTCTTCCAGCGGCAGGGCGTGGCGGCCGAGGTGATCCGGGTGCGGTGGAAGTAAAAAACCGCAATTTTTGGTGCGCCTACTTAAAACGTGTATCTTCATCCGGCTATGGTCATTATCTACTGTGCTAATGATGGAAAACACGATTGATATTCCAACGCAGATTAGCCGGGCTATTCGTCAAGTAGAGCCTACGGCGGAGGTTATTCTTTTCGGCTCGCGCGCCCGGGGCAGTGCCCGGCCCGACTCTGATTGGGACGTACTGGTTTTATTGGATGGCGAGGTAACAGCGAATCGTGAGCAAGCGTTGTTTAGTTCACTGTTCCGGGTAGAGCTTATCACTGAGGAGATATTTTCCGTATTGGTTTACGAAAAGACCTATTGGCATAAAATTCTGATTGATAGTCCGCTTTACGAAAATGTTAACCGAGAAGGGGTAACGCTACCATGAATAACAGCTTGATCCAGTACCGTTTACAGAAAGCAAAAGAGAGCTACCAAGCAGCAGCATTGATAAAACAAAACAAGCAGTGGAACTTCTGCATAAACCGGTTGTACTACACTTGTTTTTATGCAGCCATCGCCCTATTGCTGAAACATAAGATTACACCTAAAACGCACGACGGCACCCGAAGACAATTTAGTCTTCACTTTATAAGGTCCAAAAAGATCGATATAGTGCATGGTGATCTCTACTCGAAACTATTCAACTGGCGGCAAAAAGGCGATTACGGCGATATGTTTGACTTCAAGGAAGAAGATGTCGTTCCCCTGTTTGATCCGGTGCATCGTTTTGTCGCTACGGTCGAACAAATTATCCAGCTTGAAGAAGAAATTTAATCAGTTTTTCCAATCGGCATTGACTTAATTCTTCTAAACTTTGGTGCACCTACCAAGAAACGCTTATCTTCGGCGCTTTATCACTATGCACCCTCTAGACACCCACCCTATGAAAGCCTTCGAACCCGGCGTCCTCTACGGCGACACGCTGATTGACTTTTTTAAGTACGCCAAAGAAAAAGAGTTTGCCCTGCCCGCCGTCAACGTCACCGGCACCAACACCATCAATGCGGTGCTCGAAACCGCCCGTGAGGTGAAGTCGGCCGTCATCATTCAGTTGTCTAACTCCGGCGCAGCTTTTTATGCCGGTAAAGGCATGAGCAACGACGATCAGCAAGCTTCCGTGGCCGGGGCTATTTCAGGAGCACTGCACGTGCACGAAATAGCGAAGCACTACGGCGTGCCGGTCATCCTGCACACTGACCACGCCGCTAAAAAACTGCTGCCCTGGATCGACGGCCTGCTCGATGCCGGAGAGAAGTACTACGAACAGCACGGCTACCCGCTGTTCAGCTCGCACATGCTCGACCTGTCGGAAGAACACCTGGAAGAAAACCTGGAAACCAGCAAACGCTACTTCGAGCGGATGACCAAGCTGGATATGGCGCTGGAAATTGAACTGGGCGTGACCGGCGGTGAAGAAGACGGCGTAGATAATTCCGACGTAGACGTATCAAAACTGTATACCCAACCCGAAGAGGTGGCCCAAGCCTACGAATCCCTCAAGGAAGTGAGCGACCGCTTCACGATTGCGGCAGCCTTCGGCAACGTGCATGGGGTGTACAAGCCCGGCAACGTGAAGCTCACTCCCACCATCCTGCGCGACTCGCAAGAACACATCAAGCAAAAGCACCAGACCGACGATAACCCGGTGAACTTCGTCTTCCACGGTGGGTCAGGCTCCACTCCCGAAGAGATCCGCGAGGCTATTGGTTACGGAGTGGTGAAGATGAACATCGACACCGACATGCAGTGGGCCTTCTGGGACGGCATCCGGCAGTATTACCAAGCCAACGAAGGCTACCTGCAAAGTCAGATCGGCAACCCCGATGGCGATGATCAGCCCAACAAAAAGAAGTACGACCCGCGGGTGTGGTTGCGCGAGGGCGAAAAAAGCATGATCAAGCGCCTGAAGCAAGCCTTTGATAATCTAAATGCGGCGGGCAGCAACGGATAGCCCCGCCGCAGTGGGCACTGGACATTGAAGACCAGGGACGTACATACTTCAAGATTCATTATTCATCATTCCTTGTTCGATATTCAAAACAGAGGTGACATCCAGTATCCAGTATCCAGTATCCAGTATCCAGTATCCAGTATCCAGTATCCAGTATCCAGCAAACGAAAACTTCCGGATAAGAGAGGCACTTAATTTTTTGGAGTAAAGGATTTATTCCCGGAATGATGTACTTTGATCTCTCGATGGATCAGCTCAACATCGTTTTCGACACCGAGATTGCCCCGCCCAACGAACGTTTTGGGTTGGTATGGGAAGAAGATGCCCAGCCCGAGCCGGTCATCACCATGGCCGAACGTCTGTTTCCCTCGCTAAAACCCCTTAGCGAACTGGACATAGCGGGAGAACCGAACTCCCCCACACACTATATTATCGAGGGCGATAACTACCACGCCCTCACCACGCTCACCATGACGCACTCGGGGCGCATCGATGCCATCTATATTGACCCGCCTTACAATACTGAGCAAACCGGACTGCGCTACACCGACCGCACCGGGGGCAAAACACCTACCGAAAAGCACAGCCGCTGGCTAAGCTTCATGTATCATCGTTTGCGATTAGCCAAAGAGCTACTTACCGACGACGGGGTGCTCTTTATCTCGATCGACGACCGGGAGATGGCCCACCTCAAGTTGTTGTGCGACGGAATCTTCAGCGCCAAGAACTTCATCGGCAATTTCGTGTGGGTGAATCGCACCACGCCCAACGATGCGGCCAACCGCTTCGCCACCGATCACGAATACGTTTTGGTGTACGCGCGTCACCGCCAGCACTTCCGCTTAAAGGGCGTGCCCAAAGACTTAGTAAAGTACGTGAACCGCGATGACGACCCCCGAGGCCCCTGGATGCCGGACAATCCGTCAGCGGCTTCGGGCACGGAAAAAGACCGGTTTCCAATCAAAAATCCGCATACCGGGGAAGTGTATTATCCTCCGGCGGGACGCTACTGGGCTTTCGCGCAGCGACGCGTAAAGGAATGGGCGGCTTCTGGCAAATTAGTGTTTCCCCAGGAGCTGGGTAAGAAGTTCCTGCTGAAAAAGTACCGGGCCGAGCTGAAGAGCGATACCAAGCCCGCTTCGTCGCTCATCCAGGGAATCCTCACTGCCCAGGGCACCAAAGAACTAAAGCAACTTTTCGGGACGGGAAGTCCGATTAAGTACCCCAAGCCGGTTGCCTTGGTAAAGTATCTGCTGGGACTGCTGGATAAAAAGGACGGAATCTTTCTGGATTTCTTTGCCGGTTCGGGCACGCTGGGCCAGGCGGTTCTGGAGCTGAATCGGGAAGACGGCGGCCAGCGAAGCTTTGTGGTGTGTAACAATAACGAAAACGACATTTGCCGCAAGGTACTCTACCCCCGCATTCGAAAACTACTGGAAGGCTACTCCACCACCGCCCCCCGGAGAGAGATTTTGTACCAGAAGAAAATTACGTTAGCCGATTTGGCACGTGGCCCGGAACTTCTGGTGCAGCTAGACGAACTATCCGAACAGCGCCAAGAAGATTACGATGAGCTACAGCGGTCGCTAAGGAACAATATTATCACTTTGGAAGGAATGAAAAGAGAGCCGGTAACGATAGCAGGGAGCTCGGATTCGCTGCGTTACCACCAAGCCTTATTTATCCCGCCCCAGGATTTGCGGATTCGGCAGGCCTGCGCGGATCTGATTGCTTTCAAAGAAAGCGCTTTCGTGCCCGTACAGGTACACTTGAATTATCATACGTACCGCAGTGATACCGCAACTATCATTGTCTGCTTCGAGGGAAGGTATGGCTTTGAGGCTATTGGACAACACATTGAGCAAGCTACGCTGCCAGTGAAGGTCTACGTTTTTCACGCCGAAGATTACCACACAGCCCGAGAAAAGTTTGGTCACATACTGGTAGTCTACGCGCCCCCCAAAATGAAGCAACTGTTTACGGCGTAGGTTATTAGATTTTATTCTGATAATTTCTTACCAAAAGGTCGTGTCGACACGACCCTTAGAAGCCAGCAATCAATCAGGCATTCAGCAATTCGGCGCGGTCGTCGGTTTTCTTCAGGTCAGCCAGCGTTAGCTTGATGTTTTCCCGCTGTCCAATCAACAGGTTACGCGTAGAAGCCTCAAAATCGTTACCGTCGAGCGTTTTCTCGTAAAGCGCTAACCGGTCTATTTCCAACCTCAAGCAACCCACTAGCGTTTGCTCAATCGTGTTAAGAATCAGTAAGAGATCGGGACTGGAGAATGCTTCCTGAATAGACTGGGCTGAGGTGGACGGCGTTGGTTCATCGCCCAGGAAGCGCATTTCTTCCCGAATAGATTTCTTAAAGTTATCGCGCTGGCTGCTCAAACTCATAAAAAGTCCCTTCAGAGCAGGGTCATCCACCCGTTCGGCGGCCCGTTGATAGCCCCGTTTGGCATCACAACTCTCTTCTAATAAGGTATTTAACAGCTCGATTACATCTTCTTGAGTATCCATTATGTTGTTGCTTAGTAATGTTTTTAGGTATACACTTGTCAATTGCACAAAGTGCATGAAAATATAATGCTAGTTTTTATGATATTTCTAAATAAACGATAATAATTGTAAGTAGTTGAGACATAATCTGAGCAGCCCATCATTTGTAGGTTTAATCCAAGAATTGCCTGGATTGCCCGACTCCTAAGTTAACCTTTCATTAACTTCTGATTTTTGCGTAAAAGTATGTAATAAATACTGCTTTAACCACTTTTGTAAGAACAATATTTTAATATAGCTATCAAAACAAAAATTATGCACTGCTCTTTTGTTATCTACACGTTTGTTCACGGTGAGAAACCGCTACGCCTGATCGAGTATTTGTGTAGAATAAATTCCTCTCATTATCGCTAACTGTGGCTCTACTGCCTCGCCACCACGCCACCGGTTAGTAACCCGGAATCTGCTCAACGTAATCTGAAATATTCATCGGCAGGCCAATATCAGGGCGCAGACTGGCGTTTTTTAGGCGCGCACTGCACTATAAGCCATAATTTTCTTACATTGGGTGGTTCATAAACATTCATCACACGACCAAAAGAATAACTAATAATGAAAAACTCTCTAACTGGTAAAAAGGGGACGTTGCTTCCCCGTCGCAAATTTTTAAAAGGAGCTGGTCTGTCAGCGGCCTCGTTCATGATTGTGCCTCGCCACGTGCTGGGCGGCGTGGGTTTTCAGGCTCCCAGCGACACGGTGAACGTGGCCGCCATCGGAGCCGGAGGAATGGGCTCTGCCAACATGAGCCACCTCACCAGCCAGAACATCGTGGCCCTGGCCGACGTGGATTACAACCGCGTTAAAGAGTCGGTGAGCCGAGACGACCGGGCAGATTTGCGCGCGGCCTACGAAAAAGCCAAGTGGTACAAAGACTTCCGCAAGATGCTCGATGAGCAGAAGGACATCGACGCGGTAGTGATCGCCACGCCCGATCACGTTCACGCGGCCGCCGCCACTGCCGCCATGCGGATGGGCAAGCACGTCTATGTGCAGAAGCCCCTGACCTACACCGCGCACGAAGCCCGTGTGCTGCGCAAAACCGCCCAAGAAACCGGCGTGGTGACCCAAATGGGCAACCAAGGCCACTCCAGCGACGACGCCCGCCGCATCAACGAGTGGATTCGGGCCGGAGCCATCGGACCGGTGAAAGAAGTATACGTGTGGACTAACCGGCCTATCTGGCCGCAGGGCATTCCCCGTCCGCAAGACAATACGACCGCCTCGGCAGAGCAACAGAAGTGGAACGGTGGCGGAGTGCGCGACCGACTACAGAGTGCCCTGAGCGGTAGCTTCTCAGCGCCCGAAGACCTGGATTGGGATTTGTTCTTAGGACCCGCTCCGCAACGCGATTACCACCCGATCTACCATCCCTTCAACTGGCGGGGCTGGGTCGACTGGGGTGTGGGTGCCCTAGGCGACATGGGAGCGCACCTCATTGACCATCCCTACTGGGCCCTGGAACTCGAGTATCCCGAAACCGTGCAGGCAGCCTCCACTCCGTGGGGCGGCAACGAAGAAGACCTAGCCACCTATCCGCTTTCTACCACCGTGCACTACGGCTTTGCTGCCCGAGGCGAAAAACCTCCGGTAATGATGCACTGGTACGACGGCGGCCTGATGCCCGCCCGCCCCGACGTGATGCCCGACGAGGTGGAACTCGACCGCACCGGCGGGGTGATCTTTGTCGGAGAAAAAGGCATCCTGACCCACAAAACCTACGGAGCCGATCCGCAGATGTATCCTCAGAACTTGATGGAGGAATACAAAAGCACTCCCGAAACTTTTAAGCGCATCGAAGGCGGACGCGACGCGCATGAAATGAACTGGATTCGCGCCATCAAGGGCGAAGAGGAAATTTCCTGTCCGTTCGAGTATGCCGCTCCGCTCAACGAAACCATGCTGCTCGGCGTGGTGGCGCTGCATGCGCCCGGCGAAACCCTGCGCTACGACAGCAAGAACATGAAGTTCACCAACAATAGTGATGTGAACCAGCACCTGAAGCGTGATTATCGCTCGGGTTGGAACTTGGCGTAGCAAGAGGCAATTATAACGATACGACGATGAGCAACTTTGAAATGTGGGCGTGGATCGGTGTCTTCTTTAGCCTTCTGGCCGGTTTTGTTGGACCGGTTGAGTATCAAAAATATCGTCGCCGTAAAAAAGCAGTTCAGAAGAAACCGGTTCATTAGGTTTCTTCTTGAATATCACATTTTATGATCAATTTAAACATCAAAGCCACCCAGCAAAATACCTACGACGCCATTGTGATTGGCTCCGGCATTAGCGGGGGTTGGGCTGCCAAAGAACTGTGCGACAAAGGCCTCAAGGCGCTTGTACTAGAGCGCGGTCGGGCCGTGGTGCACGGAAAAGATTATCCCACCGCCACCAAAGCCCCCTGGGAGATGCCCCACCACGGCAAAATTGCTGCCTCGGTGATGGAAGAAAACCCGGTGGTGGCCAAGTGCTACGCCTTCGACGAGTTTACCGAGCACTTCTTTGTCAAAGATAAGGAACATCCTTACGAGCAGAAGAAGCCCTTCGACTGGATCCGTGGCTACCAGGTGGGCGGCAAGTCGCTGCTGTGGGCCCGGCAAACCCAGCGCTGGAGCGACTTCGATTTTGCGGGTCCGGCCCGTGACGGCTACGCCACCGACTGGCCCATTCGGTACCAAGACCTAGCTCCCTGGTATAGCCACGTAGAGAAATTTGCGGGCATCAGCGGCAACCGCGACGGACTCGACAATCTGCCCGATGGTGAGTTCTTGCCTCCTATGAAGCTCAACTGCGTGGAAGAGGCGTTTCAGCAGAGCATCGCGCAGCACTACCAAGACCGGCAGATGATCATCGGACGTTGTGCGCACCTCACCGAGCCGCAGGAAATTCACCGGCAGCAGGGACGCGCCCAGTGCCAGTACCGACACCTGTGTTACCGGGGCTGTCCCTACGGAGCCTACTTCAGCTCCAACGCCTCTACCCTACCCTGGGCCGCTAAAACCGGCAACCTGACCCTACAACCCGATTCAGTGGTGCGATCCATTATTTATGACGACACCAAAGAGAAAGTAACCGGCGTGCGCGTGGTGGATGCCAACACCCGAGAAGAAACCGAGTACTACGCCGATCTGGTGTTTGTCAACGCCGCCACGCTCAACACCAACCTGTTACTGTTGAACTCTACCTCAAGCCGTTTTCCTAACGGACTGGGCAACGACAGCGGTACGCTGGGTAAATACGTGGCCTTTCATAATTACCGCGGACGGGTTACCGCCACGGCCGAAGGCTACGACGACCGCTACTACTACGGCCGCCGCCCCAATGCCGGGTACCTACCCCGCTTCCGCAACCTCCGGCAGCAAGACCCCGATGCCGACTTCAAGCGCGGCTACGCCATGTACATCAACGCCTCACGCGACCAGTTTGACCCCGAGCAGGCGCGCAACGGTTTCGGGGCCAAGTGGAAAGACGGGCTTCGCGAACTGGGACCCTGGCGGATGTTCGTGCTCGGCATGGGCGAAACACTACCCAAAGAAGAAAGCACCGTCACGCTGAGCACCACCGAAACGGATGCCTGGGGCATTCCGCAATTGGTGACCAACATCAACTACGACGAAAACGACGAGCGCATGCTGGCCGACTTCCACGTACAAGCCTCCGAAATGCTGGAGAAAGCCGGTTTCAAAGACATTACCCAGGTAGATACCGGCCAGAATCCCGGACTGGACATCCACGAGATGGGCGGCTGCCGCATGGGTAAAGACCCGAAGACCTCGATGCTCAACGGCTGGAACCAGATGCATGCTTGCCCGAACGTGTTCGTCACCGACGGGGCCTGCATGACCTCGGTATCGACCCAAAACCCCTCGCTCACCTTCATGGCCATGGCTGCCCGCGCGGTGGACTACGCCGTGAAGGAGCGGAAGAAAGGGAATGGGTAGCAAGTAGGCTTACCTTTATTGAAACATGAATCCGCTACTTTAAAAGCTATGAAAGTACTCTTAGATATCCAGGATGACAAAGCGCAGTCCCTACTGGAAGTGCTCAACGGGCTACCCTACGTAAAGACTAAACCCCTGACCGATGCTAAAGCCCAACTGATGGACGAGATTCGGGAAGCGGTTGAGAACCTGAAGTTGGTACGAGAAGGTAAACTGAAAGCCCGACCTGCTAAAGACCTGCTTGATGAGTTATGATATCCTTTCTATTCCCCCTTTTGATAAGCAGCTAAAACAATTAGCCAGAAAATATCCCTCCCTAAAATCTGATTTCTCCGCGCTACTGGATAGCCTGCAAACCAAACCCAAACAGGGTACTGCCATTGGAAAAAGCTGTTACAAAATCCGGTTAGCCATTAAGTCCAAAGGCAAGGGCAAGTCCAGCGGAGCCCGCATTATTAC
The DNA here is from genome assembly GCA_965217275.1 of Cyclobacteriaceae bacterium. Classification (GTDB taxonomy): domain Bacteria; phylum Bacteroidota; class Bacteroidia; order Cytophagales; family Cyclobacteriaceae; genus Tunicatimonas. Next base: position 776,007 of record OZ244400.1, read on the forward strand.
CAACGTGGTGGTGATCGACAAAACCGTTTATCTGCTGGCCATCTACGACAAGTCCGATAGAGAGACTCTCTCCGATAAAGAACTCAACGATCTGCTTCGGTTAGTGCCGGAATAGCTCTTCATACTACGAAAGTACTGCTTAACCACCTCCCCATCCCGCCCATCTTTGTATATCATCCTGCCCATCCTGATCCTAGTTCCCCCCGAAGATATCCCGCAGCACGTCTTTCAACTTCCGTTTCTTCTTCCGCGGTTCCCGGCGCGTAGGGCGTTGTGGCCGCTCCCGACCCGTGTACTCCGGGCGCTGCTGATCGGCCACCCGCTCGCCGTTAGGGTTGCGCTCTTCTCTATCGTCCTTGTCGGCGAAGATGCGATCAAACAGGCTGGGGCGGTCTTCCTCGTACATCGGGCAGTTGAGCAGCGCCTGCACCCGACGCGAGGGCGCGGGGAAGTTCGCGTAGCGGATGTTCTTGAACGTCTCGTCCCGATTGAACTTGTCCAGAAAGAGCGCCGCAATGGGCAAGGCCGTATTGGCCCCCTGCCCCTCCCGAATGGTGCGGAAGCGTACCAAACGATTGTCAGCCCCCACCCACGAACCGAACACCAGTTTGGGCGTGGCCCCAATAAACCAGCCGTCGGCGTGCGACTGCGTGGTGCCGGTTTTGCCGATCAGATCGTTGCGCAGCTTGTACGTATAGCGCAGGCGGCGGGCCGTGCCCCCGGTATCGGTCACGTTCTTGAGCATGTTCACCATCAGGTCGGCCGTCTCGCGCGACAGAGCGCGCTCCGCCTCGGGTTTGTCATTGAATTTGACAATCACATTGCCATCTTTGTCTTCAATACCCAATAAATACGATGGCTTCACCCGCACGCCCCGGTTCACCAGGGTGCCGTAGACGGTCAGCATCTCGTAGAGCGACAAATCGGCGGTGCCCAGCGCAATGGCCGGCCGGTCGGGCAGCGGACTTTCAATGCCCATGCGGTGGGCCAGGTCCACCACGTTCTCTACCCCGGTGCGCATCATCAGCTCCACGGTCACCGTGTTCACCGACTTGGCCAGCGCCCCGGCCATCGAGTAACTGCCCTCATAGTCACCGTCGGAGTTGCCGGGCGACCAGTCGTCGTAGTCGGCGTACACCCGCTGCTCGTTCTTGATAAAGTCGCAGGGCTGGGCCCCGTCTTCCAGCGCGGCGGCGTACACGATGGGCTTAAAGGTGGACCCCACCTGTCGCCGGGCCGTCACGTGGTCGTACTGAAAGTACTTGTGGTCGATGCCCCCCACCCAGGCCTTCACCTCGCCGGTTTCGAGACGCACGGCCAGGAACCCGGCGTTTAGGAACATCTGGTAGTAGGCAATGGAGTCCATCGGCGACATCGTCTTCTCCTGCTCGCCCTCCCAGGTGAACACCGTCATGGGAATGGGCGTACTGAAAATCGCGTCAATCTCTCCGTCGGACTTGCCCAGCGATTTGAGCAGGCGGTAGCGCTCCGAGCGGCGCTTGGCCTGCTGCAGCGATTGGTCATCCTTGCCCCAGGGCTTCTTATCCTTCCAGTGCGCGAAGAAGTCCTTCTGTAGTTTTTTCAGGTGCTCCGCCACCGCTTGTTCGGCGTAGCGCTGCAAGCGAGCGTCCAGGGTGGTGTATATCTTGAGTCCGTCGGTATAGAGATTGTAGGGGGAGCCGTCTTCTTTGGGGTGTTCGTTAAGCCACTGCTGTATTTCTTTCCGAAGCTTCTCCCGAAAGTAGGGAGCCAGCCCCGTGTTGTGGGTCACGTTGTTGTAATTAATCTCCAGCGGCAGCGCTTGTAAAGAATCGCGCTGGGATGCCGTGAGATAGTCATACTTAGCCATTTGCCCGAGCACCACGTTGCGTCGCTGCTGCGAGCGGTCGGGATACAGCCGCGGGCTGTAGTAGGTGGTGGCCTTGAGCATTCCGATGAGCGTAGCGGCTTCTTGGATGCCCAGTTCCTTGGCCGACTTATTGAAGAACCGCTTCGAGGCGGCCTCTATGCCGAACACGTTGCCCCCGAAGGGTACAGTGTTCAGATACAGCATCAGGATTTCGTCCTTGCTATACATCTCCTCCAGGCGGGTGGCCACCGTAATTTCTTTGATCTTGTTCACCGGAAGAGTGAGGACACTGTAGCGCTGCCGCGGGAACAGGTTTTTGGCCAGTTGCTGGCTGATCGTGCTGCCCCCGCCGGAGTTTTCCTGCCGCAGCAGAATGCTCTTCACCAGCACCCGCGCCAGGCTGCGCCGGTCCACCCCATTATGCTCGTAGAAGCGGGCGTCTTCGGTAGCCACCAGGGCCTGCGCGATGGCCGGGTTGATGTTGTCAAGCGTGGTGTTGGTACGGTTCTCCACGTAGTAGCGCCCCAGCAGAATACGGTCGTAAGTATACACCTCTGAGGCGGTGAAGTTCTGAATGGTGCGAAGCTGCTCATCGGTGGGTAGTTTGCCAAACACCTCCGACCGTACGGCGAGATGCAGGGCCAGCCCTGATACCAAGCCCAGGACGACCAAGCCGCCCAGCCGAATGGAGAGGTAACGCAGGGGCTTTCGACGGAGCTTCCGTCCTTCCTGCTTAAAAAAACGCTGAATCAGGTTCATTGACGATGGTTAGTTCGGTAAGAGTACGAAAAAACGGGCCGTTCATTGCCCGAAACAGAGCTTTGTGTAGGATAAGGCGGCAAAACTATAAAAACCTAACCACATACCCCACCGATTAATAAGCATATGCAATTAGCGCTAAAAAACGCTAACCAGAGCCGTCATTCCGGGATTTACTGTAGCATAGCGGAAGAAAATACCCGGAATCTCCTCCATCGTAGCCGGAGATTCCGGCTCTGGGCTTTGCTACGGCCGGAATGGCGACTAAAAAGACGTTATCACATACTAATTTGTGGGCTATGGAGATGGTGAAACGTCAGGCCCCACTATCCAAACAACCTTACAACCAAATCAATCGGATTGGGGTCTCAATAAACATGAGACTACCCAAATCAATCCACGCCCCGCTTTTCCTAATCATTCTGCTGGCAAGCTGTTCATCAGATGAGGAATACGACTTACCTAATCTCGTTGAGGCGCGCACGTTCACCCTTAACACGCCCGCCGGGTGGACCTTGCGGCAAGATCAGGGCATCGACACCTACGTAGGACGCATTGGCGGACCCGAAGGCGACACGATCTACTTTGACCAAGGCTACCTGAGTTTTGGCAGCTTAGACAACATCAAGCAGGATGATCAAACGCTGTATTTCCGGCGGCTCACCGTTAACGGCATTCCTGCTATCGTTGAAAAAGAAACGAGAACGAATGATACTGGTGCGGTACGTCTGTCCATCTACCTGGATGCCGGTGATGAGCAGCGTCTGAACCGGCTGTACGTGTTCGACCCCAAAAACGAACCCCTTATCCTACAAATTTTCCGCACCCACCGTTTCCAATGACCGCTATGAAGAACTATCGCTTGCCCATTGCCCGATTGGCTTTCCTACTACCCGCCGGTCTGCTGGCCCTTACCGCGCCCGCCCAATCCACCGAATACTCCCTTCAGCTGAACTCGGGACTGTTCCGGTTCGCGGGCGAATCAGCCAACCGCTATTCGCAGATTAACCAGAGCAACTTTGCCGGTGGCAATTACACCAACAGTCCCTACGGTGCCCGACCCGCGTTGTCGGCCGGGGTATCCGCGCAGTGGCAACGCATCAGTGCCCACCACCTGCTACTGGGACTGAACCTGGGGGCCGAATGGCTGCGCAGCAAGGTGCTGCTCGACCGAATCAACGGACTGGAAGGCAATTCCGTAGCCGCCACCGGGAAAACGATCTACCGCCACAGTTTTATCACCGCGCATCCGCACCTGGGGTGGCGCGTGCCGGTGGGCAGGGCGTCGATTGACGTGACGGCCGGGCCCGAACTGGGATACAACCTGGGCAGCCACGAACGGGGCGAAGCAACCGGTGCAACCGCAACCGTCACTACCGATAAAGGCCGGGGCCCGTCGCTGAACGTTGACTTCCGGCTGCGGGGCGGGGTAGCGGTAAGTTATCGCCGCTACGGAGGCTACGCGGGTTACTCGCACGGACTATCCAATTATATGGGAGGATATATCGGAGGAAGTTTTGAAGCCAGTGCCCGCCTGGTGCGGTTTGGCCTCACCTATCGGCTGAATTAGCACGGCTCGTTTCACGATGCAGGGAGAGCGTCTTCGGGTTGCAACTTGTCGGTTAAATACGTAGCTTCACTGCATGGACGCGCACGCACTAATAGCCAAAATTAGTCAACTGGTCAAAGCTATCGAGCCGCAGGCTACGGTAATCCTCTACGGATCACGCGCTCGGGGGGACCAGCACCACGATTCGGACGTGGACATTTTAGTACTGCTAGACCAGGACCGAATTAGCCCCCACGACGAAACGCGTATTAAGTATCCGCTGTACGAATTAGAATTTGAAACCGGTTACATCATCAGTCCTTTGGTACTTTCGCGAAGCGATTGGGAGAATCGACATCATATCACCCCGTTTTACCAAAATGTGCAAGCCGAAGGAGTCGTGGTATGACAGACGAAAAGAGGGCACTGATAAACTACCGAATCACCAAAGCGAAAGACACCTACCACCCCTGGTCGGAGGGTAGCAAAGCGTCCTACGACCTACCAATCAAACAGAGCATCCGCTCGGTCTTTCTAAGAAGAAACGCATCTCTGCTCACGTAGTAGGTCGTAACAAAAGTATATGATCAGCGAGCAAGAAATTTGTATTATACTTCATCATTCGGTGTTCCTTGTTCGGTGTTCGATATTTTCAAATATCGAACACCGAACAAGGAATTATGAATATCGAAATAAAATAATTTATAAAACGTACTTGCGCTGATCACTTACTTAGCAAAATACTACGGCCGGTAGGGCTTATTAGCCATAGATAACCAACTTTCTACTCCGCCGAAACTTCCACCCCTTCATCCGGCGCGGCTTCCGCAGCCGATTCTTCAACCGTGGCTTTCCTTCGGTCTACCACCTGGTTGTAGTGCTCGGTGTTTTCGTTGAGGTGGTTGATGAACAAAGTATACTCCGCCGACGGGGTCAGGGTGGCGTGGGCCTCCAGGTGCCGCACCAGCGTGCGATACGCATCGGCCGTATTTTGGGTGAGTTCGCGCATGGTCTGGGTACCCGACTGGCTGGCCGCATCCAGGTGCTCGATAAACTGCTTCTCAAAGGCCAGGTTCGCTCGTTTCATCTCCCCTACCAGTGACTTCAGGTGCAGCGCTTCAATGGCCTGCCCGCAGGCCGGGATGGTTTGCAGGTCGCGCACCACGTTCTTGAGGGCGGCCGTCTCGGCCCCGTAGTTCAGACTATAAAGACGCGGGCCGTACTTGTCGATGCAGTCCAGCACGGTTTGACCGGCAGCGCTGAGCGTGGCGTCGAAGTGGCGAGTATAGCCCTCGCAGATCATGCGCAGGCACACAATGGCCCGGTCGCGGGTAGCGTCCAGCTGCATCAACTCCAGCGCAATCTCATCCTCTCGGTCTTGCTTATAAGCCAGCTCCAGTTGCTGCTGCGTTCGCGTAAGCGCGTGGTACTGGGTCTTCACCTTCAGCTGGTCCGGGTTATGCTGACTCACAATGAGCAGACTGTTGCGGATGAACTGGATAAACTCTTTGATGCGATAGCGGGTGAGTTGGGCGGGAGTAATCATGAGACGAAAGTTTTTTGGTTGACAATAATTAAAGGTTATTCTGATAAATTTCTATAAACATCCTCGCGCAGATTCAATTCCATTGCGGCTGCATCCACAGCGGCTCTGAATCTGTGCGGGCTACATATGCGGACCCAACGTGGGCCGCTCTGTCCGCCCCGTTGGGTTAGAAACCCACTTATAATTAGGCACAGGCTAGGCGCCCCCGGCTGAAAGTCCTGCGCCAGTATTACTTGTAATAAAAAATCAGAATAATCTTTAATAGTGACCACAAAATAAGGGTAACCCCGGCTCAATTTTCGGTGCATAATCCTCAATACCTTACGCGGGTCAGACAATAGCCAAAAAAGCCTACGCTGATACGAGCCTGATGCTCGACAAACGGATATAATGCTTTGCCAAACCTGTTAGACACCCCGTGGAAGCAGTCAGCGACGAGTTGTTTCCAAACGATGCGCCGTCGACCGCGTCAGCAGGCTATTGTTCCCGAACGACGGTTCGCTGACGCGGTCAGCGGGCTATCGTTTCCAAACGACGACCCCAAAATGCCGTCAGCCGGGCACCGTTTCCGAACGAGACGCTCTCGACGCGGTCAGCAAGGCGTCGTTTCCGAACGATGCGCCAGAAACTCAGTCAGCGGCTCGTCGTTTGCTCAGGATATTCGGCAATAATCTATCGGGCTGGGTTGATGCGCAATGAACGTGGGCCACCCGGATATCCCGTCAAAGCATTGAGCACGCAGTGTCAGAAAACCGCTAACTGAAAGTCTACAACGCAACTAGTTGCCAAAACACCTCCCCAAACCGTCATTCCGGAATTTTACGCAGCGCAGCGTAGTAAAATGTCCGGAATCCCCTCGTTACGAAGCCAAAAGCTAGCGATTTACCGCAAAAATCATGTCTTCGCATCAGGGGGATTCCGGGCCTCGGTGCCCTCGCTCCGGAATGACGATAAAAAGCCACGTGTCGCTCACCGGTCCGTAGGGCATGGGAAGAATAAGAAGTCATATGCATTTGGATTTCTACGCTCCGCAACCTTCTTTTACAATTATTTATCAACCATTGCCGCTTTTATAGATTTATTCTTATACCTTACCCGTATTTACCTACAACCTATGCCACGAGTTTACCTGATTCGCCTGTTATTTTTTGGTCTACTGGGGCTGGTCCTATCTCCCGCCCACGCCCAGCTCGACACCCGCCACTGGATGCCCCCGGTGTGGGAGCCGCGCGACGACGGACCCCAGAATTTCGGGGGGCAAGCCGGGCCTACCGAATTGGTCATCAGCACCCCCTACACCGAAGCCGAGGTAACCGTCGCGCTTACCAACGGCACGGTGGTAGCCACCGGTACAGCAGTAGCCGGTACTCCGCTAATTGTGCCGCTCACTGAGTCGCAGGGCATGACCTACGATGCTTTCACCGCCGAGGGCGACAAGGGGCTGATCATCACCGCCGACGAACCCGTATCGGTGGTTTACCGCAACCTTTCGCAGCTTAACCAAGCGTTAGCCTCACTAAAGGGTAGCTTTGCGTTAGGCGAAGAATTCTGGGCGGGAACCCAAACCCGTGTTTCTGATAAGAAGTACGGGGCCGACGACGTGCACTTCATCTCGGTGCTGGCCACTGAAGACGGCACCGAGGTCATCTTCGAGGCCCCTAGCGGCGTAAACTTTACCACCAGCACCGACACCAGAAATACGATTACCATTACCCTAAATAGGAACCAAACCTACTTAGTGCGTAATAACAATAATGCTACCCCGCCCACCCCGGCCGCTGATGCCGCGGGCTTCGAGTTATATGACGGAGATAACGATACCAACAATCTGGCCGGTACCCACGTGACGGCCACCCAACCCATCGCGGTGATGTCGGGTGGACAGCACCTTCGCTTCCCGCAGGCCGGGGTAGGCGATCCTATTCCCGCTGATCCGACTACCCCCGACGCCGATGCGGGCATCGACCAGATCGTGCCGATCACCTCCGGGATATTCCCGATGCTGGGCACCAACTACATCGTCGCCCGCGGAGGAACCCAGCGGGACGAGGGGGCTACTACCGATCTAAACGACCCCACTGACTACGCCATCATCATCGGAACGGCTCCCAATACCGAAATTACCATCGACGGCACGGTAGTACCTACTACTATTGACGAAGGAGAAATCTATGAGTATACCCTGCCCGGCGGACGGGAGGCCATTGACCAACCGCACCTCATTCAGACCAGCGCCCCAGCCTACGTGTATCACTTTTCCGGCTTGTCTAACCACGAACTAGGCATGTCCATCGTGCCCTCCCTGGACTGTGCGGGCAGTCAGTACCTGTCCTTTAACCGCTTTGGCGACGCCGACGACGACAACCGCATTCATATTTTCGCTCCCACAACGGCTTTTGATGATCTGACCATCAACGAGCAGCCCTATACCGATTTTGAAGGAGGGGTATTCGGCGGCGGACGGCGCACCGTGCAAGTGATCGACTGGGAAACCTTTTCATTTGCTTACCCCGGTGACCAGCCGCCCAACGTGATTGTGCAATCCAGCGAGTATTTCCACCTGGCGGTGGTGGTGGGCGGTCCGCTACCAACGGCTACCTCGGTAGGCGATCCGGGCGGCACCTACGCCTTTCTGTCGAACTTCGCCCGCCGGGTAGACGTGCTTGATCCGCTGGAAGGCTTCCCCACCCCGCGTTACTTCGTGGATACGCTGGCGCAGGGCGACAGCATTGCGCATTGTCTACAACTGGCTAGCTGTAGCGACATCCACCAGATTGATAGCATCCAGGTGTCGCCTAACACCGGACGGGCCTACCGGCAGGGCGCCATCGGAGAGCCCAACGACACTTGTTTGGTCTACGTGGCCAACCCCGACTACCTAGGCAACGACACCATCACCGTGTTCGTTAGCAACGAACTGGGCATTCCGGGCCGGGTAGAACTAGTTTTTAACGTCGACAATGGTTTTGCCGAGGCCGTGGCCGATACCTTCGCCACTGACGCGGGCGAAGTGGCGACGGGCAACGTGCTGGACAACGACCGAAACCCCGCTACCGGCAGTCCCCCCACCTTGGTGGCCGACCAGAACGTGAGCAACGGTACGCTGGTGTTCAATCCCGACGGCACGTTCACCTACACTCCCGACGACGGATTCTCGGGCGAGGATCAATTTACCTACCAGATTTGCGACGACGTGCTCACCGACTCCTGTAGCAGCGCGGTGGTGTTGATTCAGGTGAATCCCCCCGCGGTGAACGAGGACAATTTTAGCGTAAGCGATACCCTCTTTACGGTAGACCGCAACGTGGCCCTCACCGCCGACTTGAACGGTAGCGTCACGGCTCCTGAGGGCGTAGGCTACACCTTTACGGCTACTCCCGTCACCCCCCCGCAGAACGGCACCATTACGCTGACTGACAACGGCACGCTCACCTATACCTCCACGGGCAGCTTTCTGGGTACCGACTCAATCGTGTACGAAGTGTGCACCGACCCCGACCCACCGGTCTGTGACCAGGCGACGGTGACCTTTGTAGTGGTGGTGCCCGACGGCGACGACACCGACACCGACGGCGACGGTATTCCCGATGTGGACGAGGTGGGCCCCGACCCGGAAAATCCGCAGGACTCGGACGGCGACGGTATTCCCGATTACCTGGACCCGGAGGAGCAGGAACTGCTGATCTACGACGGCTTCGCACCCGGCCGCGGTGACGACGGGTGGGTGATCGAGGGCATTCGCAATCCCGACTACACCAACAACGTGGTGAAAATCTACAACCGCTGGGGCAATCTGGTGTATGAAGTCACCGGCTACAACAACGTCGACCGAGCCTGGACAGGCGAAGCCAACGTGAGTACGCTGGGCGACAGCACCGTGCCCGACGGCACCTACTTTTACGTGATTGACCTAGGCGACGGAACCCCGCCCCGCACCGGCTACGTGGTGCTCGTCCGCTAAACCACCGCAACCTATGAAAAAATTCTTACTCACCATTGCTATTTGCTGCGGAGCACTTCTGGCCCACGCGCAGCAGCAACCGTTGTATACGCAGTACATGTTTAACGGACTGGCCCTTAACCCGGCCTACGCGGGCAGTCAGGATGCGCTCGACCTCACGGTGCTCACCCGCTGGCAGTGGGCGGGCATCGACGGGGCCCCCGACACCCGTACCTTCGCGGCGCACTCGCCCGTGACCGATAAAGCAGCGTTGGGCCTGCTAGTGATGAACGACGAGATCGGGGTATCGAACCGATGGTCGGCCTACGCTTCATACGCCTACCGCATCCCGGTGGGCAAAGGACGGCTAGCGCTGGGCTTGCAGGCCGGTTTCGACAGTTACAGTTCCGATCTGGCGCAGCTCACCTTCCGCGGAGCCGATCCGGGGGTAGCGGGCAACGTGACGAGCGGGGCCTTGTTCAATGCCGGGGCGGGCTTGTTTTACCATACCGAGCGCTTCTACCTGGGCGCTTCGGTGCCGCAGATTCTGAACAACGATTATTATGAGAACCTAGACGGCTCGGTGGCCCGGCAGTATCGACACTACTTCGTCACGGCGGGCTACGTGATTGATATGGGGCCGTCGCTTAAGTTAAAGCCCAACGTGCTGGTGCGGGCCGTGCCGGGAGCTCCGGTGGGCTACGACCTTAACCTGAATCTGTTGATCCGCGAAGTGCTGTGGATTGGGGGCTCGTACCGCAGCCAGGATGCCGTGAGTGGGTTGCTGGAGATCTTGCTCACTGACCAACTGCGGCTGGGCTACGCCTATGACTACACCATCAGCGACCTACAGGATTTTAACAACGGTTCGCACGAGCTAATGCTCAACTACCGCTTCGCCTTTGGCAAGTCTAAAGTACTTTCACCCCGTTACTTTTAATCCGGCATGAAGTATATATTTCTCAGCTTTCTATTACTCATCACCACCCTTAGCTTTGGGCAGAACATCTTCACGGGCCTGGGCAGCAACGAAACGCGGGCCGACCGGCTGTACGAGCAATTTGCTTTTGCCCCGGCCGCCGAGCTGTACCAGCAGGCACTGGGCCGATCCAAGCGGAACGAAGACGAAATCAAGATCAAGCTGGCCCGATGCTATTACCGCATGAATGACCTGGAACAATCAGCCTACTGGTTTGGTCAGGTGACCGCGCCGGACAGTCTGCTCACCACCGACGACCAACTGGCCTACGCCCAATCGCTGGGAGCCACCCAAGACTACGCCGCCGCCCGGCAGCAGTACGAGAGCTTGACGCAGGAAGAGCTGGCCGAAGAAAAGATCGAGGGCTTCAACGCGCTGGGGCAATTCTACGAAGACTCAGCCTACTACGAAGTAAAACCGCTGTCAGTCAACACCGAGTTAACCGAGTACGGCGCGGCCTACTATCAGGACGGCATCGTCTACGCCGCTTGTGAACGGGGGCAGGGCCTCACCGAGCGAACGTTTCGGTGGAACAACACTCCCTTCCTGGATTTGTACTACGTGCCGGTGGACACCAACGGCGTGGCGGGAGATCCCCGACCTTTCGACCGAGGCATCAACACCAAATTTCACGAAGGCTCGGCCACCTTCTTCAACAACGGGCAGCGCATGATCTTCACCCGCAACAGTTACGTGGACGGTGAGGTGCAAGAAAGCGAAGCGGGCATCAACAAGCTCAAACTGTTTATTGCCGACCGCGAGGGCAACGGCTGGACCAACGTGCAGCCCCTGCCCTTCAACAACGATGAGCACGCCACCGGCCAACCCGCCATGAGTGCCGATGGTCAAACCCTGTACTTTGCTTCCGACGCTCCCGGGGGCTTCGGCGGCACCGACCTGTACGCCTCCGACTACCAACAGGGGCAGTGGGGCACGCCGCGCAACCTGGGCGAACCGATCAACACCGCCGGTGACGAGATGTTCCCCTTCGTGCACACCGACGGATCTCTCTACTTCGCCTCCCGCGGGCACGCGGGCCTGGGCGGACTGGACATCTTTCGGGTAGCTACTCCCGATGCCCAGCCGGAAAACCTGGGCTACCCTGTCAACTCCAGCCTTGATGACTTTGCCCTGGTGCTGGACTCAGCCGGGAGGCATGGCTTCTTTTCTTCTAACCGTGAGCGCGGCGGAGCTGATGATAACCTATACGCCGTGGTGATCAGCAAACCGGCCGTACTGCTGGTGCAGGGACAGGTCACCGACGAAGAAACCGGCGAGCCGTTGTCCGACGTGACCGTCACCATCCGAGACGACGAGGGCAACGTGGTAAAAGACACGGTCACCGACGAAGAAGGCCGCTACGAATTTGAGGTGGCCCCGGACACTCCCTACACCGTGCAGGCCGAGGGCGACGAATACGAGGAGCAGCTGGAGCGCATCAGCGCCGCGCAAGCCAGAGCGGGCACCTATACGGTAAAAAACCGCCTGCGCAAGCGTCCCGATTACATTGTGCAGGGGCAGGTCACCGACCAGAACACCGGCGAGGGGTTATCTGGAGCGACCGTGACGCTGATTGATCCGGAAACCGGGCAAACCCTCGGCCGGGCCACCGCCGACGAACAGGGCCGGTATCAACTCAACGTGGAGCCCGACCAAGCCTACGAGGTGCGGGCGCGGCAGAAAAACTACTTCAGCGGCGTGGATTCGGTGCAGGTAACGCGCGAGGGCGGGGCCACCACCACCAAGAACCTAAGCCTGCTCAGCAGTGAGAAACTGGACCCGGACAACATCTACTACGATTTTGATGAATCGGCCATCCGCCCTAGCGCGGCGCGGGAGCTCGATCAACTGGTGGAGATTATGAAGAACAACCCCACGCTGAACATCGAGCTATCCTCGCACACCGACGCGCGGGGCGACAACCCCTACAACCAAGCGTTGTCGCAGCGGCGCGCCGAGTCGGCGGTAGAATACATCAAGCAGCGCGGCATTGCGGCCGACCGGATTACCGCCCGTGGCTACGGAGAAACCCGCCTGGTGAACGACTGCACCGACGGGGTGGAGTGCACCGAAGCCCAGCACCAGGCCAACCGCCGCACGGCGTTCACGGTGGTGAGGTAGTTGTTTCATTCGTTGATCAGACGAACTGCTCGCTCTAACAACTCATCGCGTCCTTCTCTTATTCCTTGGACTGTAGGTCTTAGTTCAATGTCCGGCACAATACCCACTCGTTGGGTTTCGGTACCATCAGGATAATACACTCCGATGCCCGAAATAGAGGTGCGTACGTTACCGGGCAGGGTAATAGAAGACACGTTACCGTCAGCTCCGGCCGTGGTGCTTCCAACTACCGTAGCCCGAGGAGCAACACGCAATGCCATTGTGGTGTATTCTGCTTGGCTTAGGGTAGTTTCATTGGTAAGGATAACTACCTTTCCTTTGTAGTAATCTGGATTGTGTTCGCCCACTTTTAAGGTATTGGCGAAATAAAATTGCCCAGGGTGTGCCGAGCTACCAACAGTAAACGAAGCAAAGGGCGTCGGGGTCGGCATGAGGTATTTGCCAAGACTATACACAATGAAATCGGAAGGGTAGCAGCGTAGGTCGACGATGATTCCTTTTTTATCGGTAAACAATGGCATGATTACGTCAATTTCGCCTTTTTTAAGTGAGCCGGGGTAGATGTATCCGATGTCGTCACCTAATTCTTGGTGAGAAGATTTGTGTTTCCAAAAATTGATACGTTGTTTACGAAGATTAATGGTAGCAATCTCCTCTTGGAAAGTGTCCAGCTCATTGCGAAACGTAATCGACAAATGCTTCTGGTCAGTTCTGAGCAACCCGAAGGCAATATTGCGAAGCTGAGCAGAACGATTAGAGGCGGGTGTGTACCTTGATTTTTTTTGCACTAGCGTATCTATTGGCTTTCCATCAACTGCTAAGATAACGTCTCCTATGTCAATGCGAGCTCTGCTGTCCAGATAGTCAAACTTTCTAACCACCGTGGCTTGGTCTTCTACAAAGTTAATCTGCAGAGGCACCATTCGTTGACCGCCAAAACGAAACAAGGTAGTATCCTCGCGAATCCCGGCGTGCGTATCCTGAATTTTGCTGACAAGCTCGAGTAGAGTTAGCTTGTAAGACAGTTCATCATCAGCTTCCACCATTCTGGGGATAAAATCTTTGAGAATGTCATCCCAATCTTCATCTATCAGGTGCCGATAGGGGAAAAAATATTCAATCATATTCCAATAACGGAAAAGCGCCAATAGCTTCAACCCGTCGTCGGTCCACTTCATATCAAGATACGGCTCCTCGTTTTGAAAAATAGGATTACCCACTCCAGAGACGAAATCTACGTAGTGATGTTTGTCTGGAGGAAGGGTGTTCTGAACGGTCGACAGTGATTGGCTCACCGCTTCGCCGAGCAAATCTACGCTGCGAATCCATTCAGTGTCGGGGCGCAACTTTATTTCTTGCTTAGTCGATAGCTCCGGTCGCATTTCATTGCCGGGAGGCACCGGAGGAACCCACGCGGCAACCCGTTTAGCAAAATGTCTGCCCTGAATAGCAGGCATGATTTGAAGAAGTTTATTGTCCCAGTTGAGTTCACCCTGAGCAATAGTGGGATGATGATATTTAACAAACCCCCATACCTTTCCTAATACATACAATCGATCGACTTCTTTCGGACTCAGGTTTTGAAATACAATTCCAGAATCTGTCACAGGTTCCTGCGTCGTAACAACGCTATTACGACAACCGCAAACAATTCCCATCACGAGAATGAATAGAATAACCGCTTCTGGTTTTTTCACTAGCTTTTTAGGTACGTACATAGGAGGTCAATAAGTTTTAATAACACAACCGCACAAACGGACAGTAGTCGCACTTTTTTAAATCCTCGGTTTGGGTGAAAGGCACGGCGGGGTCGTAAAGTTCGGACAGCAGCCCGGTGAGCGCTTGCGTGAACTCGGCGGCGTAGGGCCGGTAGTCATCGATGGGATGCTTGTCCAGGATCAGGCGCGGATCGAACTGGTCGCCGAACAGTTCTTTGGCGTTCACCAGGCCGGGGGTGATCTTTTCGTCGGGGATGGCCCGGGGTTCGTACAGGAAGGCGTAGAACATCGCCTGCATGGCCGCTTTGTTGCGCCGCTTGTCGTCCCGATCAAAGAGCGAAGCAATGCTGTTGATCCGCTTCTCGTCGCGTCCGGTTTTGTAGTCCAGCACCCGCACCGTGTCGCCCTTGTGGTCTACCCGGTCGATGATTCCCTTCAAACGCACCGTCACCGAAGCGTCGCCCACGGGCAGCAAACGCGCGTAGCCTTCGTCGGTCTCTCGCTCCAGGCTCACGATCTCAAAGGGAGCGTAGTGCGCATCCGTATCCAGAATGCGGTCAGCCATCTTGCGCACCATGTCGTAGGCAATCAGGTTGCGCCCCTCCAGGGTGAGCGCCTCATCGGTTCGCCCCCGAAAGTGTTCCTGAAACCCCTCTTGCACGGCCCGATCCAGCGGCTTGCCCTTAAATTGCTGAATGGCCTCGGCAGTAACTAGCGTCTGCCCGGTTCGCTCCACGTGGCGTTGGTACACCCGCTCCATGGCCTTGTGCAGCACGTTGCCGAACACGGCGGGGTCCACGTCGTCTTGCACCCCTTCGCTCTCCTGTAACCCGGCCACGTACTTGTAGTAGAACTTGAGCCGACAGTCGAGGTAGGTATTTAGGGCGGAGGGGGTGAGTCCCGACGGACCCGCTTCGGTGTACACCGCCAGGCGCTCCATCACCGACGGTTCTTTCTTAATGACAATGGGTTGGGGCGGGAGGGTGCGCACCGGTGCGCTGAGCGTACGGCGCTGAATACGAAACGCGCCGTGCGCGTCGGGATAGCGGTAGGTGTCGTCGCCCTGCGGCTCCGATTCGTAGAGCAGTTGGTACAAGAACCGGCTCATCTCGCCGCTCAGCGCGGGCGTATCTTCGGTGTTGTGAATCAGGTACACCTGCCGGGCCCGGTGCAGCAGGCGGTAGAAAGTATAGGCGTAGATGGCGTCCTGCTGGTCGGGCGTGGGCAGGCCGAAGCCCCGCCGCAGGTTGCCCGGCACAAACGAGTGGCCTACCTCCCGCGGCGGGTACGTGCCCTCGTTGGCCGACAGGATGAACACGTGGTCGAAGTCTAGGTTGCGGGTTTCCAGCACGCCCATGATCTGCAGGCCCCGCAGCGGCTCTCCGGTAAACGGCAGGCGCAGCGACTGCATCAACTGCCGGAAGAGTTTCAAGAAGGTGCCCTGCTCAAATTGAAACTGATTCTCTTCGGACAGGGCCTTCAGGCGGTTCACGTGGATGTAGAGGTGGTAGATGAGCTCTTTCTCCAGCACGGGTAGGACGAGGTCGGGGTGATCTGCTGGGTGGGTTAGGGGATTGGGGGTTAGGGATTGGGGATTGGGGGTTGGATGATCTGCGTGGGTGGCAGGATGTTGGATGCTGGATAGTGGATGATTTTCTGAGTTGATAGGATGCTGGGTCCGTTCCACGGCGGGCTTGGATGCTGGCGGATTTTCTGGATGAGTAGGTTGGGCAGAACTGGGAGTAGCATCGGTGGTGATGTGGTCGTGGAGGTCTTTGAGCAGGCGCAGCAGGTAGGTGAAAGTTTCGGGTACCGCGCTCACGGGCTGGAAAAGACGCTGTAAGAAGGGCGTGCGGTGCAGTTCTTCGGGACGCAGGTAGATGCGGTTTTCGTCCTCAATGCGGCGGATAAGCAACTGCATGGCGGCATGGTCAATAGGGTTCACGTAGGGGTGGCGCAGCATGGCCAGCACCGCCGTGTGGTGAAACTCGTAAGCCGGTTGCGCTGATTGGGCGCTCGAGCGCAGTCGCTTTCCTTCTTGCAAGCGCAGCAGTTGCTCCACCAGGCTGTAGAGCGAGGTGTTGCGCAGCGGGTAGCCCATCGTCACGTTCACGCGGCGGATGGCAGCGGGCAAGGCGTGCAGCACCGGGAAGAGCAGATTCTGGTCGGGCAGCACGATGGCCGTGCGCTCGGGCACGAAATCGCCCCGGTCGATGAGCTCCTGCAACACGTTGCCCACCAGCTTGGCCTGCCCCACCTCCAGCGGCACGCCCACAATCTGAATGTCGCGCGGACCGTTCGCGTAGAAGTGCTGCGGCAGCGGGTCGGGCAGGGTGGTGGCCAAGTCGAGGCGCTTACGGTAGCGGCGAAAAAACTGCCCGGCTTCCTGCACCGGGTCGTTGAGGTAGTGCGCGTCTACGTCCCAGTGCGCATCGGCCCCGGTCTGCCGCACGAACCAGCGCACGATCTGCTCTTCGGCGGCGTAGAAAGCGTTGAAGCCCACGAACGCCACCCGCGAAAATGGATTGTTGATGGCCAGTTGCCCCAGCGACTCGGCCACGGCCCGCGTCATCATACCCTCGTAGCCTAATCCTCGCTCCTGCAAATGGGCCCGGAAGCCCTCGTACACCCGGTTGAGCACGTTCCAGAAGGTAAGAAACTTCTGCTTAGGCTCAGACAGCGGCTGGTCGGCCGGTCCGTTGAAGCCCTGCCAGAAACGAGCGACTAACGAACGTTGCTCGGAGGTCAGGTAGTCGTAGCCCGCGTCCAGCACTTTGAGGTCGCGCAGGTTAGCAAACAGGTCGTCAGCCCGCACTAAGCTCTTGTCGATCTCGTTGAAGTCTTCCAGCAAGAGCTCGCCCCAGAAGTAGAACCGGTCGAATGGTTCTTTGGTGCCGCTCTCCTGTTGATAGATCTGGTAGAGCATGAAGATGAGCGTGAGTTGGTCGGGAGGGCGCAGGTCAGAGAGTTCGGTGATGAACTCGGGGAAGGTGAGCAAGCGCGGCGACCAGCCCGGTTGGTGGATGTCGCGACTCAGGATTTCGCGAAAGAACAGCCCGGCCCGCCGGTTGGGAAACACCACGGTGAGGTCGGCTAAGTGGCCTTGATACTTGTCTAGGAGCTGACCGCTCACTTCTTCTAAGAACGAGGGCATAAGCAGAATTAGAGGGACTACGTATTACTCCCAAAGATAGAAACTTTACGAACGAAAAAACCTTTGGTTAGCTACCGAACTGCGCTTCCCCACACAACGTTGCGTTATGTACAGTTTCGGGCAGGTAGCTTTTGTACTCAAGCAACGCCGCATCGCCCAACCGGCTTTCCACCGCGAGCGATTGGCAACATTGGCAACCACCATCACCGGCGCTACCCAGGAAATGCTGCGGGAGTGGGAACAGGATGATCCGGACACGCCGCGCAACGTGAGTCACGATCTGATGCGGCTCACTGCCCAGGTGGTGGCCCGCGCCCTGTTCGGCTCCGATATCGGGGCATCGTCGCCCGCCATCGTGCGCTGCATCAACGTGATCAACCAGCACATCACCGACAAGGTGTCCAACCCCTTCCGAATGCCGAACTGGTTTCCAAACGAGCAAACCCGCACCTACCAAGCCGCGCTGCGGGAGCTTGATGAGCTGGTATACGGCATTATCGGCGAGCGACGGGGTGCTGCGCAAACGCACCACGATTTGCTGGCCATGCTCATGGACACCGAAGATGCCGACACCGAAGAGCGCATGAGCGACCAGCAGGTGCGCGACGAGGTGGTGACTCTGTTCATTGCGGGCACCGAAACCTCGGCGGTGGCCCTGTCGTGGGCACTCTACCTGCTGGCGAGTCATCCCGAAGAAAAAGAACGGGTCTACGAAGAAACGCAGCAGATTAAATTAAACGGTGCTTCGACAGGTAATCCTATCACTGACCTGCCGCACACTAACCGAGTGGTGCAGGAGACTATGCGCCTGTACCCTCCGGCCTGGATCATCGGGCGTGAGGCGCGCGAAGACGATGAGTTGGACGGCTACTTTATCCCCCGCGGATCGCAGGTGTATATCTGCCCCTACATCATTCATCGGCATCCGGATTGGTGGGAAGAGCCCGAGTGCTTCCGGCCCAATCGGTTCGCTGACCCCGAAGCAGATCGACCTAAATTTGCGTTTTTCCCCTTCGGCGGCGGACCGCGCTACTGCATCGGTAATCATTTTGCCCAATTAGAAATGCAACTGGTACTGAGTCAGATCATTAGGAGGTTTGATATTCAACTGTCTGCCAACGAAGTCATTGCCGTGGAGCCGCTGATAACACTGCGTCCCCGCGGCGGGGTGCCCCTGCTGCTCAGGAAGCGTGACGATAAATAGCGAATGGCCCCGCTCGAACATTGTGTTTTTTTCGTACTTTTGTTCTCAGCAGTAGTTCGCCAAACCTAGCCATCTATGTCTACCAAGCAACACCGGGTACTGATCGTCGACGATGAGCCCGACATTCTTGATCTACTGGACTATAACCTGAGCAAAGAAGGGTACCGCGTGAAAACCGCCAGCAACGGCAAGAAGGCGGTCGCCTTGGCCGGTAAGTTTCTTCCCGACCTCATTCTGTTGGATATTATGATGCCTCACCAGGACGGCGTGGAAACCTGTCGGCAGATTCGCGAGAACCCTGATCTCTACAATACCTTCATCGTCTTCCTGACCGCTCGGTCTGAAGAATACTCGGAGGTGGCCGCCTTCGATACCGGAGCCGACGATTATATTACCAAACCCATCAAACCCCGGGCGCTGATCAGCCGCATTGGAGCCATGTTTCGGCGAGAGGCCAAGAAGGGGCAAAAGAATACCAAGATCAACGCGGGCAACCTAATTATTGATCGCACCAGCTACACGGTGACGGTGAACGGCGACCCGATTACCCTGCCCAAAAAAGAGTTTGAACTGCTTTATTACTTAGTGCAAAATCCGGATAAGGTGCACAGCCGGGACGATCTGCTACAAAATATTTGGGGGTCTGACGTGTACGTGCTGGCGCGCACGGTGGACGTGCACATTCGCAAGGTGCGTGAAAAGATTGGCAGTGATTACATCGTCACCGTGAAGGGCGTAGGCTATAAATTTGGGGCCGGTGAGTAAGATCAGCCCGCTTGCTCGGCCAGAAGCGGCTTGGGGCAAGATCAATTGCTTTTTTAACCACTAATTCGCTGATATGCAAATGCTGTTTAATTCGCGGGGGGTGGCCGTGCTGCTGGGAGCCTGCATCGCCCTGATCACCACGGCTTTTCAATCCTTGATGAACGGCATCTCCGACGTGGCCCTGCTGGTGGGTTTTCTGTTGGCTTTCTCTTCTTCCTACATCCTGATTAGCGTTACCCTGGAGTTTTTAGTCTTTCGGGAGGTGAACAAGATTTACCACATACTCAACCAACTCAAGCGCAAAGATCTTTCGTTTGTAGAAGACAAAGAAGAGCAAACTCCCCTGACCAATCCCTTCCGCCGGATCACCCAGGAAATTAAGGACTACACCGCCGACAAACAGCGCGAGATCAACGACCTGAAAAAGATGGCTGAGTTTCGGAAAGAGTTTGTGGCCAACGTGTCGCACGAACTGAAAACCCCCATCTTCGCCGCCCAGGGCTTCGTGCACACCCTGCTCGACGGCGCGGTTGAGAACCGGAAGTTCCGTTACAAGTTTTTGAAGAAAGCCGCCAAGAGCCTCGACGGACTCGACATCCTGGTGCAGGACCTGCTCACGTTGTCCCAGATGGAAACGGGGGGCATCAAGATGCACTACGAGCACTTTAACCTCAGCGATATGGTCACCGACGTATTCGACCAACTGGAGGCCGACGCCGAGAAGAAAGACATCACCCTGATGCTAGATACTGCCCAGAGTACCTTCACCCACGTGTACGCCGACCGGCACCGCATCTACCAGGTGCTCATTAACCTGATCAACAATGCTATCAAGTATACCAAGCAGTCGAAAACCACCATCACCGTCCGCTTTGAGAGCGACGCGGAGGCGCTCACGGTATCAATCCAAGATCACGGCCGCGGCATCCCCCCGAAAGACATTGAGCGCATTTTTGAGCGGTTCTACCGGGTAGAGAAAAGCCGCTCGAAGAACAAGGGCGGCACCGGGTTGGGGCTGGCCATCGTGAAGCACATCTTGGAAGCCCACCAGACTAAGGTGAGCGTGGTAAGCGAGGTGGGAGTGGGATCAACCTTTAGCTTCCGATTGAAACGGGGCAAGGCCCTGCGGCGGCGGATGGTGCGAGAAGAAACCGAGCAGATTAGCGAGCCGAGTAGTTAGCACCCTGGTGGCTTAAACAAAATCCGGGCTTTGCCGATTGGTTAGGGTAAACCTCCTGTTCATGCCCCGCATCAACTTCACTGATCTTATTCTCCACGAAGACGACGACTACCTCGTCATCAACAAGCCTTCGTTTATTTCCACCCTGGATGACCGCAACGACCCGATCAGCATCCTATCGCTGGCCCGGCAGCACGTGCCCGACGCGCAGGTGGGGCACCGGCTGGACAAAGAAACGTCGGGCGCGCTGGCCATTGCCAAACACCCGGAAGCCTATCGCGCGTTGGCGATGCAGTTCGAGCAGCGCCGGGTGAAGAAAACCTACCACGCGGTGAGTGAAGGAATCCACGACTTCCAGGAGGTTACCGTCGACTTGCCCATCCACGCCACTAGCAAAGGAGTGGTGCGGATCAGCCGCCGCGAGGGCAAGCCCGCCCAAACGCTGGTGCAAACCACGGAGGTGTTTCAGCGCCATACGTTAATACGCTGCCAGCCCATCACGGGGCGCATGCACCAGATTCGGGTGCACCTCAGCAGTTTGGGCGCTCCCATTGTCGGCGACGAGCAGTACGGCGGCCACTGGTTTTACCTCTCTAGCATCAAACGCAACTACCATTTAAAGAAGGGTACGGAAGAACAACCGCTCATCAAACGGGTGGCGCTGCACGCTTCGGCCCTGGGCTTTGAGGGCACGGACGGGAAAGCCCTGGAGGTGACGGCTCCCTACCCCAAAGACTTTGCGGTGCTATTGAAGCAACTGGAGAAAAATAAATGACTGAATGAAAGAATGATAGAGTAAGTGAATGCAAGAATGATGGAATGATAGAATGAGTGAATGGGTTATCAGATAAGTGAAGGGGTCAAGCTATTTGTGTTTCACCCTGGCTTTCTCCTTCAATCATTCAGACCTTCCATCATTCAATTACTCAATCTCCTTGCATTTCAAATAGATACCTACTACTTTTGTGTTCCTTTTTCGGAAGGCAGTTTTCATCAGTCAATAAGAACGTGAATACACTTAGTTATAAGACCATCTCGGCCAACGCCGCCACCGTTGAAAAAAAGTGGTACGTTGTGGACGCGGGCAAGGCTCCGCTGGGGCGTTTGTGCAGCGACGTCGCCGCAGTGCTGCGCGGCAAGCACAAGCCTAGTTTCACTCCGCACGTAGACTGCGGTGACAATGTGATTGTGGTGAACGCCGACCAGCTGGTGCTCACCGGCAAAAAGATGGACGATAAAGTATACATCCGCCACACCGGCTATCCGGGTGGTCAGCGGTTTTCTACTCCCCGGCAGGAAATGGCCAAGGACTCGGCCCGCGTGATTGAGAAAGCCGTACGCGGCATGTTGCCCAAGAACAAACTCGGCCGAAAGATATTCAAGAACCTGCACGTCTACGCCGGTGCCGAGCATCCGCACGAAGCGCAGCAGCCTAAAACCCTAGAACTACGATAACATGGACGTAACCAACACGATCGGAAGGCGTAAGACCTCCGTAGCCCGCCTCTACATGCAGCCCGGCAACGGCACGATCACTATCAACAAAAAGTCGATTGATACCTACTTTCCTTCCGAGATTCTACAGACCATCGTGAAGCAGCCGCTCACCATGGTGGAAGAAGTGGGTAACTACGACCTGAAGGTGAACGTAGGCGGCGGCGGCTTCAAAGGACAAGCCGAAGCCATTCGCTTGGCGGTGTCCCGCGCCCTGGTCAGCATCAACGCGGAGTACCGTCCGCCCCTGAAGAAAGAAGGCTTCCTCACGCGGGACCCCCGCATGGTGGAGCGCAAAAAGTACGGTCGCCGCAAAGCCCGTCGAGCCTTCCAGTTCAGCAAGCGCTAATGAACGATATTCTGATAAGTTTCTATGGTTCGTGTCTCTCCAATGGTTCGTGTCGACACGAACCATTGGGAGAATGAGCTTTGATATTTGCATTTTCGTAACCCCTATTATGGATAAATTAGAGTACAAAGACTTACTAAACGCCGGTGTCCACTTCGGGCACCTTACCCGAAAATGGAATCCGAAAATTGCTCCCTACGTGTTTATGGAGCGCAATGGAATCCATATCATTGATCTGAACAAAACGCTGGTGGAGCTCGACAACGCCGCCGACGCCGTGAAGAACATTGTACGCTCGGGACGAAAGATCATGTTTGTGGCCACCAAAAAGCAGGCCCAGGAAGTGGTGTCCGAAGAAGCCAAGCGGCTACGGATGCCCTACGTGACCGACCGCTGGTTGGGTGGCATGCTCACCAACTTCGCCACCATTCGCAAGTCGCTGCGCAAATTGTCGTCCATTGAGAAGATGATGAAGGAAGAGGAGTATAAGAACATGGCTAAGCGCGAACGACTCATGCTCAGCCGCGAAAAAGACAAACTGGAAAAAGTGCTCGGCGGTATTGCCGACCTCACCCGCTTGCCGTCGGCCCTGTTTGTGGTGGACATCAAGCGTGAGCACATCGCGATTAAAGAGGCTATGAAGCTCAACATTCCGGTGATCGGGATGGTCGATACCAACTCCGACCCCACCAGCATTCAGTTTCCGATCCCCGGCAATGACGACGCCTTCAAATCCATATCGCTGATCGTGAAGTACATCGGCCAGGCCGCCGAAGAAGGACTCATCGAGCGCCGGGAGCAAAAAGAAGAAGCAAAACTCAAGGAGGAAGAAGAAAGCAAGAAGCAAGCGGACGAAAAAGAAGCCCAGGAAGCCAAAGCTGCTTCCGAGGCCAAAGAAAAGTTAGCCGCCAAAGCAGAAGCCGAAAAAGAATCGGCCTCGGAGTCGTAGTATAACCCCCGACCATTCTTCGTGAAACCATCCGGAACATCGGCCGTTCTGTCTTAACAAAGACGCTCGCCGGTGTTCTTTTTTATTACCAACCTTAGAAAACCGAAAACAACCCAGTTATGGCAATTACTGCACAAGACGTTAACAAACTCCGCCAGATGACCGGCGCCGGGATGATGGACTGCAAAAAGGCCCTCACCGAAGCCGACGGCGACTTTGACAAAGCGGTAGAAATCCTCCGCAAGAAAGGACAGAAAGTGTCCGCCTCCCGCTCCGATCGCGAAACCAGTGAGGGCGTGGTGTTCGTCAAAAAAGGCGACAACCAGAAAGAAGCGGTGCTCATTTCGCTCAACTGCGAAACCGACTTCGTGGCCAAGAACGACGACTTCTTGCAAGCCGGAGAAGACATCCTGGCGGTAGCTTTTAAGGAGCGCCCCGCTTCGGTGGACGAACTCAAGCAACTGAAAGTAGGCAACCTGACGGTAGACGAAAAACTGTCGGAGTTGGTGGGCAAGATTGGCGAGAAAATAGAAATTGGCTCCTACGAAGTGCTGAAGGGCGAAACGGTGGTTTCCTACATCCACGCCAATAAGAAGCTTGGCGTGCTGGTCGCACTGGCCAACACCGGCGGGCAGGGCGAGGAAGCGGGCAAGGACGTGGCCATGCAGATTGCCGCCATGAACCCCGCCGCGCTCAACGAGGAGCAGGTCGACCAGGCCACCATCGACCAGGAGCTGCGCATCGGCCGCGAGCAAGCCGAAGCCGAGGGTAAGCCCGAGAATATGCTGGATAAAATTGCCCAGGGCCGCCTTAAAAAATTCTTCAAAGATAACACCCTGGAGAACCAAGCCTTCGTGAAGGACAACAGCCTGACGGTAAGCAAGTACCTGGACAGCGTGAACAAGGGCATGAAGGTGACCGAGTTCAAACGCGTGTCGGTGAGTGGGTAGTTAGGTCCGCAGTCCATAGTCAACAGTCGACAGACCATAGCCGATAGTACATAGCCGCAAGCACAAGTAGCTGTGGTCTATGGACTGCCGACTATCGACTATTAACCGTGGACTATTTTTTTCCCTTTCGAGGTGGATTCTTGATTAATTTTTATATTTACCCCCCACCATGGGATAGCCGCACCAGCCGAATTGTAAGGTAGCTGTCTTTTTACGGTTCCTCGTCGGCAGGTGCCTCTTATCAACCTAATCCGCAACCGCATGAAATTCGTTGTCTCTTCTTCCGCCCTTCTCAAGCAGCTATCGGCCATCAACGGGGTGATCACCTCCAACCCGGTGGTGCCCATCCTGGAGAACTTCCTCTGTGACATTCAGAACGGAACCCTCAAAATCACCGCCTCCGATCTGCAGACCACCGTGATGACCGAACTGGAGGTGGATACGCAGGAGAAAGGAAGCATCGCGGTGCCCGCTCGCATCCTGATCGACACCCTCAAGAACCTGCCGGAGCAGCCCGTCACCTTCACCGTGGATGCGTCGACCTATACCGTTGAAATTCAGTCGGCGAACGGTCGTTACCGGCTGTCGGGTGAGAATGCCACCGACTTCCCCAAGGTGCCGATGGTGGAGGATGGGCACGAGGTGGAGATGCCCTCAGACGTGCTGGCCAACGCGGTGAGCAACACCATCTTTGCCACCAGCACCGACGAGCTGCGCCCCGCCATGACGGGGGTCTACGTGAACCTGAACGGGGCCGATAGCACCTTTGTGGCCACCGACGGGCACCGCCTGATCCGCTACCGCCGCGACGACATTGGCTCCGGCTCCAAATCGCCCATCATCATTCCGCGCAAGGCGCTGACCCTGCTTCGCTCGGTGCTTCCGGCCGAGAACGTGTCGGTGAGCGTGAAGTTTAACGC
Source organism: Cyclobacteriaceae bacterium (assembly GCA_965217275.1). GTDB lineage: Bacteria > Bacteroidota > Bacteroidia > Cytophagales > Cyclobacteriaceae > Tunicatimonas. Next base: position 801,433 of record OZ244400.1, read on the forward strand.
CTCTAATGCCTTCTTCAAGTTTGCGGGCGCGTCGGGAGGCAACATCCAGATGGTGTGCCGCCTGATCGATGAGCGCTACCCCGACTACGAGAACGTGATTCCGCGCGACAACAACAACACCATGACGGTGAACCGGGCCACGCTGCTCAGCTCACTGAAGCGGATTGCCATCTACGCCAACAAAACTACCCACCAGGTGCGCCTCAAGGTGGCCGACAACCAGTTGCACGTCTCGGCCGAAGATATTGACTTTTCAAACGAAGCCAACGAAACCCTAGAGTGCGAACACGCGGGCGAAGAGATCGAGATTGGCTTCAACGCTCGTTTCCTAATCGAGATGCTCAGCAACCTGGATACCAAAGAGGTGGTGTTTAAGTTCTCGCAACCCAACCGGGCGGGTCTTATCGAACCCGGTGTAAAAGAAGACCACGAAGACGTGCTTATGCTGGTGATGCCCGTGATGCTGAACAACTACGTGTAGTCAAGTTCAACGTTCCGATGATGGGGCAGGTTTGCAACGCCTCATTCCAATTCGAACTTTAGCGCGTGGAAAAACGCTCGCTTGCGTACTGGGTGCAGAAGTACTGGCCATTTCCGCAGATCGTGCGCTACGCGGTGACCGGTCTGGCCACCTTTGCGCTGGAGTATTCGCTGCTGCTTACGCTGGTGGAGGTGACCCAGTTGAACTATCAGTTAGGCAACGCGCTGGCTTTTGTCTTAGCAAACCTTTTCAACTACGTGCTAAGTCGCTACTGGGTGTTCACCCGGGGCAAGCACGCCACCCACGTAGAGATGATTGCCTACTTCCTGGGCGCGGGCGTGGGGCTGCTAATCAACGTGCTGGTGATGGGCGCACTGGTGGAGTACGCGGCGCTAGACTACCGTATTGCCAAGATCTTTGCCATCGGAGCCATCGTGGTGTGGAACTTCTGGTCGAGGAAGAAGTTGATTTTCAAGGGATGAGGCTGGATGACTTTCTGGGGTGGCGAGATGTTGGATACTGGATGATTTGCTGAGGTGGCAAGATGCTGGATGCTGGCGGCCGCCGCGCGGATGCTAGTCCCTTACACTGGTTATTGCATCTGCTACAACCTTGACACTCCACGCTGGTCGGAGGGTCCTCCGCGGCGGGCCAGTTTGGTATAGCCGGAGAATATGCTACACGTCCTGGGCGTAGGATATCCTACGCCCAGAAGTAGCGTGAACGGAAGCGTCCCGTTTGCCCTTTCCCCCAGTTTCAATCCTGACTATGCCGTCTTCAACAAGCCCATCAGTTCCAGGGCTTCGGGGTCGTTGGCGAAGGCTACTTTGGCGATGCCGATGAACGCGCGCGTCCAGTCGTTGAGCGCCTCCAGGGCCTGATCTCGGTTTTGCGTAGCCTGCTTGGCTTCACTGTACTCTTTGCGGCGGGTGGAGTGCGCCTGGTACACCGCCTCGATCATGGCCTGTCCTTGCTTGAGTTCGTCCTCGGTGAGGCTAAACTTCGCCAGGGTTTCTTTCACGCCTTCCACGTTGGCGTAAAAAGTGCGCGCCTGCGCCAGCCAGCCAAACATCCCTCTTTTGCGATTGCCGGATAGTTGCAAGGTTTTGCTCGCTCCCCGGTTATCCTTCAAGGCAACCCGAGCCACTTCCAGGTGGCGCATGTATTGTTGACGTGCCTCGCTTCTAGCCAATTCCAGCGAATCGGTGGCCTCGTAGCTTTCTCCGTACTCCTTTTTTTGCAGATGACTAAGCATTTCCACCTTCTCCCAGCGAGCTTTGCCCTCCAGCATTTTCTTTTTGTCGTACCCATAGGCCGACAGTTCTTTTTGCAGATGGGCGTAGGTTAACACCGCTTCCACGGCAGTTTTGGTGCGGCGAACTTGTTCTTCGTTGGTCATAACGGTTTTCTTTTTTCTTCAAAAATAGGGGGTTGGTTCGTCGATAAAAAACCAGCTGTTGGGAGATTGGTACGATGCAAGCCGCCTTGCCGCCTTTCAATTTTTCAGGCAAAATCTATTTCACTTCCCAGTTTTCTAACGCCGTTCTCACTTCGTACGCTAGATAATGTGGCTAGTTAGATCAATAGTTTGAATACTTTCCGGAGATGCAGTTAGATTGTTACGCTACTTGCGGGCGAGATCAAGTGCGCCGCAGTCGCTCGGGAGGCCGTCCGGAAGAATGGGAGGCAGCTCCGCGGTCGTTCAGAAAGTCACCGGAGCCACCGGGGAGCTGCTCCGCGGTCGTTCCAAGCACCGTCCGGGTCATTAGGGAGCAGCTTCCCGGTCGTCCGGAAAACCATCGGAGTCACCGGGGAGCTGCCCCCCGGTGGTATATTTGGGCGATATAACGGGAACGGGCGCGTTAAAACGCGCCCGATCTTAGAGATTGCAATGACTGGTTCGACAACTAGTTGCCGAAGATGTAGCGCAAGCCAAGTTGCATTTGCCAGATAGAACTGCGGAAGCCCTCTACGTCGAGGTTGTCGTCCCACGGTTCTTCACTGTCCAGCACGTTGCCGTCTACCGTGTAGGTAGGAACGGTGGTGCCCTCCTGAAAACCTTCAAAGTCCAGCAGGCTGTAGTTGCCGAAGCTAACGAAGTACTTGCGTCCCCATTGGTTGTTAATCAGGTTGCTGAAGTTGAATACGTCGAGCGAGAACTGCAGGGTGTTGCGCCCGAGGTTTACATTCTGCAAGAAGCGCAGGTCGATGGTCCCCTCCCAGGGGGTGCGGGCCACGTTGCGCTCGGCGTACTCACCCCGGTTATTACTCAGGTAACGATCGTCCTCAATAAAGTTGTTTAGTGCCGCCCACTGTTGCTCCGGCGTGGCGGTCACGTTGCCATCGCGGTTGGTGACGGGCACCAGCACGATCTCGTTGCGGCTGGCGGGCACGTAGATAAGCTCAGAATCATTGAAGCCCCCGTCGTTGATAAAGTCCCGGTTGCTGGCTCCGTACACGTACGAGAACGGGTCGCCCGACTGCCCGTTGTAGATCAGCGACAACTGCGACGAGAGCCGTCCGTTGGCATAGTCTACCCGGTAAGAAGCCTGCGCCAGCACGCGGTGTCCCAGCGAGAAGTTAGACCGTTGCGGCTCGCGCTCCACGTTGCGCCCCTCCACGCTCTGGTAGCCCCGCCACTGGGAGTTGTTCTGCGACGAGGTGCCGTCCAGCACCGAAAAGGCATCGCCGTAGGTGTAGCTCACGTCGGCCGAAAAGCCGTTGGTGAGTGGCCTTGACAACTGCGCCACGAAGTTGTAGGCGTAGCCTTTCTTGGTATTACTGGCCAGGTAGACCCCGGTGTAGGTGCCGGAAGTATCCACCGGGTTGCGCTGGTTGAAGATGGGACGGTCGTCGGGCGTGCCCTGCAGGGTGGCCGTCGCCGGACGCAGGTTGAGGTCCTGGTAGAACACGTTGTTGATGTTGCTGGTGAACAGCCCCTCCAGCGTGCCGATGAGTCCGCCCGGCAAGCGCTGATCCACCGCCAGGCTGGCCTTGAACACCTGCGGCAGGCGGAAGTCTTCGGCAAACAAGTCGATCTGCCCCGAGGGGGTGGGGTCGTTCAGGTTCACCTCGCCGGGCGGCTGGCTATTGATGTCGGGGTTGAAGACAACGCTGTCGCGGCGAATCTCACCGATGTTGAAGCCGTAGTTGTTATACGCTCCACCCGGCCACACCAGCGGCAAACGACTGGTGAAGACGCCCACCCCGCCGCGCAGTTGCGTGGACTGGTCGCCCTTGAGGTCCCAGTTGAAACCGAAGCGGGGCGAGAACAGCAGTTGCGGCTCGATGAAACTGCCGGTGGTGGCCCCCCGCAGATCGTAACCGGCCTGCTCGATGAGCGGCACCACGTTGTTGATGAAGTCCTGGTTCGTAGGCTGGTCGGTAGGGAAGAAGGGCACATCGAGGCGCAGCCCACCCGTGAGGCGCAGGTTGCTGGTGGCCTGATATTCATCCTGCACGTAGAGTCCCAGTTGGAACGAGGTGAAGGCCGCTATCGCGTTTGATTCGTCACCGGTGAGGTTGTCCACCTGCGAGAAGCTACGCTCGTACTGGCGAAATACCGGGTTGCCTTCTACTAGAAACTGCGACAGGCTGTCGGCGCGGTAGCGGCCGTAGTTGTTGCGGATGAACAGGTTGCCCACGTTGTAGTATTCGTTGTGCGTGCCGATGGTAACCGTGTGGTTGCCCTTGTACCACTCAAAATCATTGGTCAGGGTGATGATGTCCTGGTTGAGCAGGTTGGCGGTGGAGAAGCGTTCGGCCCCCAGGGTAATGTTGCCATCGCTGCCGTCGCGAATCTCTACGGTAGGGAAAGGCTGACCGAAGGGATCGCGGTCGTCGCGCACGATGGTGGAGCCCAGCACCAATTTGTTAGCGAAACTATTGCCGAAGTTGCTCGTCACTTCCAGCGCCGTGGAGTTGGTGGATGAGACAAAGTACTCCGAGCCGTTGATGAAATTGATGTTGCGGGTGCTAGAGTTGCGGGCCTCCAGGTTATTGGCCCGCACGTACGAATGGCGTAGCGATACTTTATGGTTCTGATTGAGGTTCCAGTCGATTTTTGCCAGAATCTTGTCGCTATCCAAGAAGGCGGTGTTGTTGTCGAAAGACCCCACGTCGTAGCCGTAGTCCTGCTGCACCTTATTGATCAGCTGGTTCAACTCAGCCCGGCTGGCGTCGCCGCGGTAGGTGCCAAAATCGAACGGCTGCGGGGTTTCGTCGCGCTGCAACTCCACGTTGGCAAAGAAGAACACTTTGTTGCGAATGATCGGGCCACCCAGACGCGCTCCGTAGGTGCGGGCCGTGAAGTCGGGCAGCCGGTTGTTGTCGTCGGCCGGGTTGGTGCCCGCCAGTTGCTCGTTGCGCCACAGGTAGTAGGCCGAGCCCTCGAACTCGTTGGTGCCGCTGCGGGTCACGGCGTTGATGGCTCCTCCGGCGAAGCCCGACTGCCGCACGTCGAAGGGGGCCACGTTGATCTGAAACTGCTCGATGGCGTCGATGCTCACCGGCTGCACGCCGGTTTGCCCGCCGTTGGTACCGCTGCCGGCCAGCCCGAACACGTCGTTGTTCACCGCCCCGTCGATGTAGATGGCGTTGTAACGGTTGTTCTGCCCGGCCATCGACACCACGAAGCCGTCGGTTTCTTCCGAGATATTGGCTAGGGGATTGAAACGCGCGTAGTCGCCGATGGACCGACTGATGGTCGGAATTTCTTCGATCTTCTGTTGGTCGAGCGCCGTTTGCTGCCCGGTGCGGGTGCCGTCGAACACATCGTTTTGTGAAGCAATCACCTCTACTCCTTCCAGTTGGGTGGTTTGTTCGGCCAGGCGGAAGGTTAAGTTGAGCGTTTGGCCAAGGGTGAGGGCAATGTTGTCTTTGGTGTTGGCTTGGTAGCCGATGAAGGTCACCACCACGGTGTAGGGGCCGCCCACCTGCATGTTGGCCAGGCGAAACCGCCCCTCGGTGTTGGTAGTGTTGCCGTAGCGCGTTCCGGTGGGTTCGTGCACGGCGACCACCGTGGCTCCGGGCAGCGGTTGGTCGTTTTCATCGTAAACGGTGCCGGAAATGGCGGCCGTGGTGGCCCCCTGTCCGAAGGCGCTTGCTGAAAAAATTACGCTAAAAATGACTCCCAGCAGGGAGTGCGTCAGTACCCATCGTCTCATAAATTGTAATCAATTTTAGTTAGGTCAAATAAAGGCGCAAAAGTAAAGAGGACAACCGTTGGGTCGGCATAAAACGTGTTGTGTAATTGTTAAGTTACGGAGAGCGCAGTTAACATTCGGTTAACATAGGCAAAAACCGGCTCTTTTTCGGTCACTCCCGTCCGGACTACTTTTCCGAAAAAACGCCTCGGGTATTTGGTATTATCACTACCTTTCGCAAAAAAACTTACCGCCATGAAAAGTTCCAGCCCGAATTATCAAATCTCACTGCGTTTTCAGGAGATTAAACTTCCTCCTTTCGATGAAATCTTGGTATTGGGCAGCAAATCGGAGCAGGGAAAAATGGGCGTTGCCAAGACGTTTGAGCACTTGGTACCCGAAATTTTTGAGATGATTGAGGTGCCTGATAACACCATCGAAGCAATTTTTGTGAACAAAAGGCTTTTAAAAAAGATTTCTAAGGAGAACATTCTGGATATTTTACGTGAAAAAGTATTTCCCTACGTATCCGCCAAAGAGATTATTAAGGTTGACCTAGATATAGTGGTCAGCTACGATGCAATAGAAAAAAATGGCTGACTCTCCGCTCGTACCCTTTCTAGACCAAGCTTATATCAGCGTTTACGCTTACGCAGGGGTGGAGGCAATCCGGGCACGCCTGGTAAAGGAAGGAGCGATTGTGGTGTGGAACGAAGACGATACGTTTCTGGGTATTCTTACTCCTGCCGACGTGGTGATCCGGTCGCACCGCCTGGTGATCGACTGCTTGCGTCACAAGCCGGTCATCCGCTCCGACGAGCCAGTGCTTGATGCGTTGCGCACTTTGGTAGACAGCAGAGAAGCGATTTTGCCGGTAGCGAATGCGGACGGACAATTTGTGGGTTTATTGCACCAGCGCACGTTGGTGGAGCAACTGTTGCTAAAAAAGCCTCCCGGCGATCCCATACCTACCATTTCGCCGCTGCGCTAGGCATCGGTTTCGGGTTCGCTCGCGGCGTAGGCCGGGGCCTCCACTTCTTTGATCGGCTTCAACTCCATCACCTCTTGCATAAACCGGTCGGTGGCTTGGTACACTCCCCGCCAGTCGCTCGAGCGAATGTAGGAGCCAATTACGTGGTTGCCCGCTTCCGGAAACGCCACCTTTCGTTTTTGTTCTTCCGGAGTACCGAGCTGCTCAAACATCGGGTACATGGCCGCTACCGATACTACCTGATCCTGCTCCGCTTCATCTTTATAGTAATACCCCAGAAACACCGGACAAGTTACCTTTTGGAAAGTTTCTTCGGTCATAGTTTCCTCCAGCAGCACGGCCAGCGTCACGTAACCGTTGATGTGGTAGTAGCGCGACCAGTACTGCTTGGTGCGCCCGCGGCGCTCGTTGATCAGGTGATCGGCTCCCAATGAGGTTTCCATGGCCTGCACGCCCCAGGGTTGGTTGAGTAGATAGAGTTGTTCGTCGCGCGGAGCAATCAGGGGAGAGTACATGATCAAACCCGCCAGTTCCGGGTGTTCGCTGGCGATCTTGAGGCCCAAGGTGCTTCCGGTGGAGGTGCTCACGATGACCACGCGCTCGCCCAGGGCGAAGCCGATGGCCACCGCTTCCCGGGCCGAGGCCAGCAGGTTGGCGGCGGTCAGGCTCCTGAACGCACTGTCCGACTCGATCCCCTGTTCCTTGAGCCGGGCCAGGTAGAGGTTACAGCCGTAGCGTTCGGCCAGCATGGTGTGCACCGGAGCACCCTCGGCCTGGCTGGCTCCGAAGCCGTGCAGGTACACCAGACTTACCGGAGTTTTCTTCTTTTGCGTACTGTCGGCCCACCCGATACGGGCTTGGTTGTCGGGTTTGACGAGCGTATTCGCTGCCTCGCGCCGGTTAATTTCCTGCTCGAGCTCAATCAGGTTAGCGGTGACCACCGGCAGTTCGCCCGACAAATCACCGATCACCGGACGGGGACCTACGGCGAACACTCCGGCCAGTACGACCACAATTCCTCCGGTCCAGTACAGGGCTTTTTTCATGCATCGGAAAGGCTAAACTTATTGACAATACTTCGACAGATACTGCTGAGCGGCGGAGTAACCGGCCTCTTTGGCCTGTTGCCAGTCGGCGCAGGCTCCGGCCTGATCTTTCAGATTGTAACGCGCGAACCCCCGGTTGGCGTACGAGGCGTGGTGGTACTCGTTGATGCGTAAGGCTTCGTCATAATCTTGTCGGGCAGCGGCGTAGTTGCGCTGCTTCAGGTACGTGTTGCCCCGGTTGAAATAGTACAGATGTTGCAGCTGCGTACCCGGATGCCGTTGACTTACCGCGATAGCCTGATCGTACTCCTGCCGAGCTTCTTCGTAGCGTTTCAGCTTTTGCAAAGCGTCGCCCCGGTAGTAATGAAAGTCCGCATCCTCAGGAAACTGCCGTTGGGCACGAGCGTAGACGGCGGCCACCGCCGCCGTACGCTGCTGTCCGCCGAGCGCGCGGGCCAGGTTCTCGTAGTAGGCCAGGTTGGTGGAGTCGATGGCCAGGGCCCGACGAAAGTACGGCTCGGCGGCCGCGTACTGCTCCGCTTCCAGCAGGGCGTAGCCGTCGTTGTTCAATTTTTCTGCCTGACCCCGCGCGGCCAGCTCTTCCATACTACCGACCTGAATGTCAACGATATCGTCTTCTGCTTCTGGGGTTTGGCCGATGGTGGCGTATCCGGTGAACAGCATAGACAATAAAACGATACCGGTTCGGATGGTCATAGGTGGTTGGTTATTGGCGATTGGTAGGGACGCGCCGCGTCCACGGTGGATTGATTGTGGCGGCGCGATTAATCGCGCCGCTACGGGTCAACGATGACGCACCGGTTGTTGATCACGTCGTCTTCTACGGTTTTGAATTTTACGTTTTTCTTCACCCGGCCGTCGGGATACTGCACGTTGACCCGGTCGTTGCGTCCGGCAATTTTTACGGCCTTGGCGGGTTTCACCGGTTCGGGCGGACGGTTGCGGTTGGTGGCGGCACTGCCCGGACCGCGGGAGGCGTTTAAATCCTCCTTGGTCTCCTGTAATTTCTCGCGCTGCCGGTGCCGCACGTTCTGCGCCGACTGCATCTCCTGCTGCACGGGCAGGTCGGCCTTGGTCAGAAACGAGGCGGTTTCTTCGTTTACCTTGGCCAAGAAGCGTTTAAACAACTCGAACGACTCGAACTTATAGATCAGGATCGGGTCTTTCTGCTCGTAAGCGGCGTTCTGTACCGACTGCTTCAGGTCGTCCATCTCGCGCAGGTGCTCCTTCCAGTTCTGGTCGATGATGGCCAGCGTGATTCCTTTTTCCATCGAGCGCAGCAGCTCGGCCCCTTCGGAGGTCACGCTTTTCTCTAGGTTGGCGGCCACCCCGATTTGCATTTTGCCGTCGGTGAAGGGCACCAGCACGTTCTGGATGGTGGCCCCCTTGGCATCGTACAGGTTCTTGATGGCCGGATAGGCGTGCTTGGCCACCCGTTCGTTCTTCTCCTGGTAGTGTTGGTAGGCAAATTCGTACAGATCATTGGCCAGTACCATCTCATCGGCCCGCTCAAAGTCGGCCTGCTCAATGGGATGGTCGGCCCCGAGCACGCCCAGCACCGTTAATTTGTAGCTCTCGAAGTTACTGGCGCCCTTGGTGCTCAGCACGATGTCTTCGCAGGTGTCGTAGAGCATGTTCATGATGTCGAGCTGCAAGCGTTCGCCGAACAGGGCGTGCCGACGGCGCTTGTAAATCACCTCACGCTGCTGGTTCATCACGTTGTCATACTCCAGCAAGCGCTTCCGGATGGCGAAGTTGTTTTCTTCTACCTTCTTCTGGGCGCGTTCAATGGAGCTGGTCACCATCGAGTGCTGGATCACCTCGCCCTCTTCCAGTCCCATGCGGTCCATGAGGCGCGCGATGCGGTCGGAGCCGAACATGCGCATCAGGTTGTCCTCCAGGGAAACGAAAAACTGTGAAGAACCGGGATCACCCTGCCGTCCGGAACGTCCGCGCAGCTGTCGGTCGACGCGCCGCGAGTCGTGCCGTTCGGTGCCCACAATGGCCAGGCCACCCGCGGCTTTCGACTCGGGAGAGAGTTTAATGTCCGTACCACGACCGGCCATGTTGGTGGCGATGGTAACGGTGCCCGACTTACCGGCTTCGGCCACCACGTCGGCCTCGCGCTGGTGCTGCTTGGCGTTGAGCACCTGGTGGTTGATGCCCCGCATCTTGAGCATGCGGCTGAGCAGCTCCGAAATTTCTACCGAGGTGGTTCCCACCAGCACCGGTCGGCCCTGCGAGGTCATCTCGTTGATCTCATCGACCACGGCGTTGAATTTCTCGCGTACGGTCTTGTAGACCTTGTCCTGGCGGTCGTCGCGCACGATGGGGCGGTTGGTCGGAATCACCACCACGTCGAGTTTGTAGATTTCCCAGAACTCACCGGCTTCGGTTTCGGCCGTACCGGTCATCCCCGCCAGCTTGTGGTACATGCGGAAGTAGTTCTGCAGCGTGATGGTGGCATAGGTCTGGGTGGCCTCCTCCACCTTCACGTTTTCCTTGGCCTCGATGGCCTGATGCAGCCCGTCGGAGTAGCGCCGCCCCTCCATCACCCGGCCCGTTTGCTCATCGACGATCTTCACCTTGCCATCGGCGAGAATGTACTCCTGGTCGATCTCGAACATGGCGTAGGCCTTCAGCAGTTGGTTCACGGTGTGAATCCGTTGTGACTTGGCCGAGTACTCTTTGATCAGGGTGTCTTTCTTCTCTACCTTTTCTTCGTCGGTGAGTTCTTCCGACTTTTCCAGCGCGTTGATCTCGGTGCCGATGTCGGGCATGATAAAGAACTGCGGATCTTCGCCTTCTTTGGTAATGAGATCGATGCCTTTCTCGGTGAGGTTGATGTTGTTGGTTTTCTCCTCGATGGTGAACAGCAGCGGCTCGTCGGCCTCGGGCATGGCGCGCTGGTTGTCCTGCAAATAATAGTTCTCCGTCTTCTGCATGATCTGCCGCACGCCGGTTTCACTCAGGTAGCGAATCACCGGTTTGTACTTGGGCAGCCCCCGGAAGGCCCGGAAGAGCGACAGGCCGCCCTCTTTGGTATTGCCCTCCTTAATTTTGCGCTTGGCATCCTGCAGGTACTCACTCACCAGCTTGCGCTGCGCTTCGTAGAGGCGGGCAATGCGGGGTTTGAGTTCGTAGAACTCGTGCTCGTCGCCCTTGGGCACCGGGCCGGAGATAATGAGCGGCGTTCGGGCCTCGTCCACCAATACCGAATCTACCTCATCCACCATGGCGTAGTGGTGCTTGCGCTGCACCAGGTCCTGGGGTTCGCGCGCCATGTTGTCGCGCAGATAGTCGAAGCCGAACTCGTTGTTGGTGCCGTAGGTGATATCGCAGGCGTAGGCCTGGCGGCGCGCCTCAGAGTTGGGCTCGTGCTTATCGATGCAGTCGATGGTGAGTTGGTGGAACTGGAAGAGCGGGGCCATCCACTCGGAGTCGCGCTTGGCCAGGTAGTCGTTCACGGTGACGATGTGCACCCCGCGGCGGGCCAGGGCGTTGAGGTAGGCGGGCAGGGTGGCAACCAACGTCTTTCCTTCGCCAGTGGCCATCTCGGCGATCTTGCCCTGGTGCAGCACGATACCACCGACCAGCTGCACGTCGTAGTGCACCATATCCCAGGTAATCTCACTGCCTCCGGCGATCCAGCGGTTGTGCCAGGTGGCCCGCTCGCCCTCAATGGTGACGTGCGGGTGCTCGGCGGCCAATTGTTTGTCGAACATGGTGGCCGTTACCTGAAGCTGCTTCTGCTCCTTGAAGCGGCGGGCGGTTTCCTTCACCACCGCGAAGCCCAGCGGCAACACCTTCATCAGCACCTTCTCGAGGGCTTCGTTACGGTCTTCTTCCAGCTGGTCGATGCGGTTGAACTTGGCTTCTTTTTCCTCCAGGTCCATCTTGGTGTCGTCGTCCACTTCCTGGTGCAGGGCGGCAATCTGATCGTCGATGTCCTTGAGGTCGGCGTCGATGGTGGCCTTGATCTCTTCGGTCTTGGCCCGCAGCTCGTCGTCGCTGATGCCCTGCAGTTGTTCAAACTCAGCGTGAATTTGGTCCACGTAGGGCATTACGAGTTTAATATCTTTATCAGATTTAGAGCCGAATACCTTGGCTAATCCTTTGGTGATGAGGTTAATCATGGGTGGTTTCTGATGAGTGACTTAGGATGTAAACTTACGATTTCTGAGAATTAGATGCTGGATACTGGATAATTTTCTGGGTGATCAAGATGCTAGATACTGGATACTGGCGGCCGCCGCGCGGCGACTTTCTGGGTGGCGAAGATACTAGATGCCAGTGACTAGCGACTAGTATCCAGTGACCAGCGACCAGTAACTAGCCTCCAGCATCCAGTATAACCAGCCTCAGACAAAAACAGTGCCCTGAAACACCATTTGGGCCGGTCCTGCCATATAGACTTGCGTAAACGCACCAGCATCCAGTGCCGTAAAAGATATCTCCAACACTCCGCCCCGGGTGTGCACCGCCACCGGACCGGGTTGCTGCCGGGCGTGGGCCAGAGCAAGTGCCACGGCAGTGGCTCCGGTTCCCGACGACAGGGTTTCGTTTTCCACGCCCTTTTCGTAGATCCGCATGTGCACTTCGTTGTTTTTCACCTCCACGAAGTTCACGTTGGCCCCCGCAGGCTGGAAGCGCGGGTCGTAACGCAGTCTTTTGCCTTCGCCCAGCACGTCGTAATCCGACAACCCCTCGACCAGCCTGACAAAGTGGCGGGTTCCGGTGTGGAGCAGGATGCCTTCGGGAAAGGATTGCAATGCCGTTACATCACCCATCCGAATTCGGACGCGATCCTCTTCGACCTGCGCCTGGTAGGCCTGTCCTTCCATCACAAAGTAAGCCTCGCGCTTAATGATGCCGAGGTGATGAGCCAGGTGGACGGCGCAGCGGGCCCCGTTGCCACAACCGGCGCGGGTGGCATCGGCGTTGAAGTAGATCATCTCGAAGTCGTATTCAGGATGGACTTGGAGCAAAATCAGGCCATCGGAACCGATACCAAACTTGCGGTCGCACAAGCGGGTGATCAACGCGGTGTCGCCGGAGTCGAAAACCGACTGACGATTATCGATAATGACAAAGTCGTTGCCGGTGCCCTGGTATTTGAAGAAAGATACGCTAGCCATTGCGAGAGGAAACAGTTGGCGGGCAAGATAGCAATAAGTAGCCACCCGCCGATGACTCAGAAACATTGGAGGGGCAAAATATCGCTCTTCACGAAAGAAATCTTGCCGCAAACGCATCCTTATAGGCTCGCCCCACCGGCACCACCACCTCGTGGTTTAGGTAGATTTGATTGCCGAGCACCTTGACAATCCGTGCGGTGTTGACAATGTAGGATTTGTGTACGCGCGCAAACTGCTGCGGGTCTAGGATCTCCAACCAGCTTCTGAGGGGTTCCGAAGACAGGTGCTTTTTGTGAGGAAGCACCAACTCAGTGTAGTCTGCATCGGACTTGATGTACAGAATCTCATCGGTTGCGATCCGAATGTGCTCGTACCCGGTCTTGATAAATATCTCCGAGCGCGCGGGTTGCGCTAGGGAAGCTTCCGGCCAGGGTTCGGTAGCATTGAGCGCAGGAACCTTGGAAACGGCCTTCACAAAACGCTGGAACGAAAAGGGCTTCAGCAGATAATCTACCACGTCCAGTTCGTAGCTTTCCAGCGCGTAATCAGGGAAGGCCGTGGTTAAAATAACCGCCGGAGGGTGAGGAACGGATTTCAGAAAATCAATGCCCGATAACTTAGGCAAATGGATATCCAGGAAGATCAGATCAATCGTCTCCGTCTTCAGAATTTCCATTGCCTGCAAAGCATCTGAGAAGGTGCCGCGCAGTTGCCACGTACCCAGGTCTTCAAGATACTTTTGCAGGATGCGCTGGGCCGGGGGCTGGTCTTCGATGATGATGCAGTTCATGAGCAACGAGCGGTTTTAACTGGAGGGACAACTGAACTTCGTACTGTCGGTCGGTGGATTGAATGGTGAGTTGGTGCGCATCGGGGTAGAGCAACCGCAGGCGCTTTCGCACGTTGGGCAAACCAATGCCGTGCGGAACGTCGGCCCCCCCGCCTACGGGACAAAAATTATTCTTGCAAGCAAAGTCCAGCCGACCTTCGTCGGTCATCCGCAGGTCAATATCGATACGGATGTTATCTGACTGACCGGCCTGGCTGTGCTTGAAGGCGTTTTCGATAAACACGAGCAGAATCAGCGGCGCAATTTGGTAGTTGGACTGAATGTCGTTGGTGGTGAAGCTGACCCGGCCGCGCTCCTCAATCTGCAACTCGCTCAGCCGCGTGAAATTTTCCAGTTGCTGAATTTCTTTGCTGAGCGGCACAAACTTTTCCCGACACTCGTAGAGCATGTAGCGCAGCACCGAGCTCAGTTCCAGAATGATCGTGGGGGTTTTGGGCGACTGAGCGATGGCGTAGGAGTACAGGTTGTTGAGATTGTTGAACAGAAAGTGCGGGTTGATCTGCGACTTCAGAAACTGCAACTCGCTCTCCTGCATCGCTACTTTGAGGGCGTCTACCTCCCGCTGCTTGCCCAGGGCATCCCAGGCAAACTTAGCTCCCGTCAGGATGGCAATCACGGGCAGCACTTCCCATAGGCTGTACATTACTCCCGGAAAGCTTTGTCCCCGAGACGTGGCAAAGTAAATTTTCTCCAGCACCAGTTCTTCGGTAGTGATAACGGCGGCAACGATCAACAGGGTGAAGAAGAAAAAACGGACGTACTTCTTTCGGTAGAAAAACCGCGGCAAAAGCACGTAACTGATGATCGCGGTAGCCAGGGCATACAGAAGAAAATAGACAACGTGCCGCACTTGCACGTGGGCATCTGCGTCATTTTCGTACGCGTAGAAGCTAAACACCAGGGCGTGCAGCACGATTTGAAAAATGAGCTCTTTTGAGAAAGCACCGAGACTTCTTGCAACCATACGTCAAGATACGCTTTTGTCAGCAGTTGGAAAAAAGAAACCTGGTCAACGACCTATTTGATCCGGCGAACGGCAATTGCTCTTTATCAGGCAACTGCTACGTCGTTCGGGGGAAAATCCCGGTCGTTTACCGATTTTTTTTCTCCCTCCCGCTCGCTTGTGCGTTCTTTGTCATAAACGAACTCGAAATTCTTATCTCTTAACATCTCACCCATGAAGTTTATCGTCGCCCTTGTTTCGCTCGCAGTGTTTGCCACAAGCACTTCGCCGATTCTCGCTCAGGATCGCCCCATCACCATTACTGGCCAAGTGGTGGAAAGCAGCAGTCAGCAACCGCTGGAGTATGCCACCGTGCAGGTGCTAGACCCCACCACCCAGCAACTCGTCACCGGAACCGTCACCACCGCCGACGGCACCTTTTCGCTCAGAACCGAAGTCCCTGAATTTTTGCTGGAAATAGGCTTCATCGGCTTCATCTCCGTCACGCGCAGCGAATTTGACGTTGCCGACCGAACCATAAACGTGGGCACCGTGGCCCTGGCCGAAGACACCGAAACCCTCGACGAGGTGCTGGTGCGGGGCGAGCGGTCACAAACCGAGTTCAAGCTCGACAAGCGGGTGTTCAACGTGGGTCAGGACCTGAGCAGCGCCGGGGCCAGCGCCCTGGAAGTACTTAATAATGTGCCGTCGGTGAACGTGACCATCGAGGGGCAGGTGCGCTTGCGCGGCGTGGCGGGGGTGCAAATTCTGATCAACGGCAAACCCTCGGTGCTGGCCAGCAACGACGGCAACGCCCTGGGCACGCTCACCGCCGATATGATCGAGCGCATCGAGGTGATCACCAACCCGTCGGCCAAGTACGAGGCCGAGGGCACGGCCGGGATTATCAATATCGTGCTCAAAAAAGAGGAAAAGCGCGGCTTCAACGGCTCGGTCACGCTCAACACCGGGGTGCCCAACAACCACAGCCTGGGGCTAAGCATTAATAACCGCACCGAAAAGTTCAACCTGTTCAGCCAACTCGGCGTGGGGCACCGCACCTTTCCCGAGCAGTACGAAACGACCAACCGGAATCTGCTGAACGACACCACCATCTACAGCAGCGGCGCGGGCGATAAGAACGAAACCTTTTTCAACATCATTCTGGGCACCGACTACCACATCAACGACTACAATGTGCTGTCGCTCACCGGGCACTTTGCCTACGAACTGGAGACCGAGTTTTCGGACACCGATTTTCGGTTGCTCGACGCCAACGACGCGCTCGCGGCGCAGTGGAACCGCGACGAGGTGACCGAGGCCACCAATCCCAAATGGCAGTATGAGTTGCAGTACCAGAAAAACTTCGCCGATAATGAAGACCGTACGTTGTTGTTCAGCGCGCTGGGCAGTTTCTTCGGCAAAGACCAGTCGTCGGAGTTCGTTAACACGCCTACCTCCGGTGAAACAGTGTTCGATGACCGACAGCAGACCCGCACCGATTTCCTGGAAGGAGAGTATACCTTTAAACTGGACTACACCCACCCGTTCGGCGAGGCGCTGACGCTGGAAAGCGGGGCACAGTACGTGATCACTGACGTGGCCAACGACTTTGCGGTGAGCAATTGGGCGGATAACCGCTGGGTGGAAGACCCCGACCTGACCAATGTATTTGAATTTAACCAAAAGGTGCTGGGGGTGTATAGTACCGGGGCCTACGAAGGCGACAAGTTTGGAATAAAGGTGGGTCTACGGGTGGAAAACACCGACCTGAGCACGCTGCTGGTGGATGATGACTTGTCGAACCGGCGGCGGTTTACCGACCTGTTTCCCAGCGCCCACACCTCGTACAAAGTGCTGGACAACTTCTCGCTGCAAGCCGGTTACTCGCGGCGCATCTCCCGGCCGGGCCTGTGGAACCTGAATCCGTTCTTCAACATCCGCAACAACTTCAGCATCCGCACCGGCAACCCGCTGCTCCGGCCCGAGTATACCGACTCCTACGAAGTGACGGGCATCCTCGACGCCGGACCGGTGTCGCTCAGCACCGCCGTCTACCACCGCTACACCACCGAGGTGACCGAAAACGTGACCACCTTCGAGGATAACGTAAGCCTGACGCGCCCCGAGAACATCGGCACCAACCGGGCCACCGGCCTGGAACTGAATGCCAAGTACAACCCTACCGAGTGGTGGACGCTCAGTGGCGACGCCAACTACCAGTACTTCCAGCGCGAGGGAGATTTTCAGGAGACCTCGTTCGACTTCAGCGCGGATCAGTGGTCGGCGCGGCTGAACAATAAGTTTAAGCTACCCGCGGCCTTCGATGTGGAGGTAACGGGTAACTACCAGTCGAGCTTTCGGTCGTTTCAGCGCGAGCAATCGGGCTACTTCTTCGCCGACCTGGGCGTGCGTAAGAAGGTGATGAAAGGAAGAACCATTCTGAACCTGAGCGTGCGCGACGTGTTTGCTTCCCGAATTTTTGAGACGGAGACCATACAGCCCAACTTTTCCCTGTACGACTACCGGTTGCGGGGCCGTTTCATCACGGTGGGGGTGAGCTTCGGATTCGGCAAGGGAGAGGCGATGGAGTTTAGCGGGCAGAAGCAGTTTTAGACTGGATGCTGGATCCGTTCCACGGCGGGCTGGATGCTGGATGCTGGATGCTGGAATTTGCACAACCAATTTCCAATATTTAGCATCTTTGTCATTTAGAAAATCATCTAGCATCTGACCCCGTAGAAGATCATCTAGTATCCAGCATCTGACCATGCAGAAAGTCTTCCAGCATCCACTATCAAATATCCAACATCTCTTGACAAAGAAGATCATCCAGAGTTATCGGTTCGCCAGCAGATACAGCACGGCCATGCGGACGGCCACGCCGTTTTCTACCTGTTCCAGAATGATGGCGTGTTCGGAGTCGGCCACGTCGCTGTTGAGTTCCACGCCACGGTTGATGGGGCCGGGGTGCATGATGGTGATGGGCTTGCTGAGGCTGTCGAGCAGTTTTCGGTTGATGCCGTAGTAGAGGGAGTACTCGCGCAGCGAGGGGAAGTATTTGACCTGCTGTCGCTCGAGTTGGATGCGCAGCACGTTGGCCACGTCGCACCACTCCAGCGCTTCGCGCAGGTCGAGCGTAACGCGCACGCCCAGTTCGGTGATGTGCTTGGGCAACAGCGTGGCCGGTCCGCACACCATCACCTCAGCTCCCAGCTTCTGCAGCGCAAAGATATTTGATAGCGCCACCCGTGAGTGCAGAATATCGCCCACGATCACCACCCGCTTTCCTTCCACCCCACCCAGCTTTTCGCGGATCGAGTAGCTATCGAGCAGCGCTTGCGTGGGGTGCTCGTGGGTGCCGTCGCCCGCGTTGATCACGTTGGCCTTGATGTTGCGCGCCAGAAAATGGGGAGCGCCCACGCTGGCGTGGCGCATCACCACCATGTCCACCTTCATGGCCAGGATGTTGTTCACCGTGTCGAGCAGCGTCTCACCCTTCTTCACCGAGCTGTTGGACGAAGAGAAGTTAACCACGTCGGCCGACAGGCGCTTCTCGGCCAGCTCGAACGACAGCCGGGTGCGGGTGGAATTTTCAAAAAACACGTTAGCCACCGTGATGTCACGCAGTGAGGGCACCTTTCTGATCGGCCGGTTAATGACTTCCTTGAAGCTATCGGTGGTAGAAAAGATAAGCTCTATTTCTTCGCGATTCAGGTCTTTGATGCCCAGAAGGTGCGGGGTGCGGAGCGCTTGCATCAATCAGGTTTTGTCGTTAGCCAAATGCCGTCTTCGTTTTCCTTTTCTTGCCACGTCACCACCACGCGCTGCGAATCCAGGGTGTTCACGCTGCGCCCTACGTAGTCGGCTTCGACGGGAATGTGGCGGGAGTAACGTCTATTCACCAGCGCCAGCAGTTCTACCTTGCGGGGGCGGCCGAAGGTGGTCATGGCGTCCAACGCCGCGCGCACCGTGCGACCGGTATAAAGCACGTCATCGATGAGCACCACGTTTCGGTCTTCCAACACGAAGGGAATATCGGTGCGGCTGGCCGCCAGCGGGGTGTCCCGACGGCGAAAGTCATCACGGTGAAAGGTGGTGTCCAGATAGCCCAGGCGGATGTCGGTTGATAGAATCTGAGCCAGTTCTGCTTGAATGCGATTCGCCAGAAAAATCCCGCGGGGCTGCAGGCCGATAAGCACGGTATGCTCAAATGATCGGTGGTACTCAATCAACTGGTGGCAGAGCCGACTGACGATGACCCTGAACAGCGGGGCAGGAACAATGAGTTTATTATCTTCCATCGGTGGCGGCGCAAATTACGGGAAAAAGTTGATAGTCGATGGTCCACAGTCGATAGTCCATAGTAACTGTCGACTATGGACTATCGACTAACTATGGACTAATTATACGCTACCTTATTGATAAAGAACACCTTTCGCCCCGAACCTGCGTGGGCCATGTCTTTGATATCCTGCACCCCGTGCACGTAGAAGTAATCGTCATACCACTTGGTGATGGCTACGATGCCCTGATTGCGCTTCTTGATTTCGTCGGTTTCGTGGGCGAGTTTGATGGGTGAGCTCACGTCGTCCTGCACCGCTCCGTTGTCGCTGATCACCTTCGATTTGATCTCCCCTTCGTAGGAGTACATCAGCACTACCTGATCGTCTTTAGTGCTCACGTGCACCAGTTGCTTAAGCTCCATACTCTTGGCGTTGTCGAGTTTGAAGGCGTGATCCCACAGCAGCTCTCCTTTGCGGTCGAAGCACACCGCCACGGCGTGGGTGTAGCGGTAGCCGTCGAAGTACAGGTCGTTGTAGCGCGATGAGGGCACGTAACCGCTGTAGCCGTTGTAATAGTAGCTATTATACTTCGGATAATACGCCTCGCCCAGCATAATGTACTTGTCGTCGTCCGAAATCAGTTCGTGCACCACCATGCGGTAGTTGAGTCGGATCTTTTTGCCTTCCCGCTTTTTCTTGGCGATACGCCGCTTCACGCGTTCTTCGCGGCGCTCGCGCATGTAGCCGAAGAAGTTTTCTAAGTCGGCGTAGTGGTAGTAGCGAATCTGCTGGGTGCCGTTGGGTTGGAGCGAAGCCACGAAGATCCCCCGCGAGTAGCGTGAGCGCTTGGGTCCGTAGGTGCCCGCCAAAAACTGCTTCTCGCCATCGAAACCCGTCACCTGGGCGTCGAGCAGGTTGCTGCGGTCTTTGGGTTTGAGCGGTGTGCTCTGGAGGAGGTTGCTGTACTGATCAAAAGCCTTGATCGTGACGGTTTTCACCTTCTGAGGAGTGGTTTCGGCGATCAGCACATCAAAGGTGTTGTCTTCGGGGTTGGGGATAATATCAATGATCTCCCCGTCTTCGCGGTAGATATCCGGCAACACCCGCACCTTGCGGTTGAACATATCGTAGTGCATCACCACGGGACGGTAGTTGATGTTGCCGCCCAGCACCACCGTTTGCCCCACAATCTCGAAGAATTCCAGGTTGACCGGCACGATGCGGCGGATGGCGTGAAACGAGGTGTCGCCCGTGCTCACGGCCATGTTCATCATTTCAAGCGGCTTATCCAAGTAGGGGCCGTCCTGAAACAGCACACACAGTTGACCCCGGTCGTAGTCATAGCCCCGCAGTGCTAGCGAGTAATCGAGTGCGTAAGTGCGCTTCCACTGCTCCTTGAGCGAGGTATCATAGTAGATAAACTCCCAGAGTTTTTTACCCCGCTCAGCGCGTTCGTCGGTGTCGCGGAACAGCACCAAACCCTGTTCGTCGGCCGAAACCACCACAAAGTCGTTGCTGTTGTCGTCGACCTCAATCTCGATGCGTTCGGGTTGCACAATCTGGGCGGAAGCCCAGCCGCTCAGCAAGGTCAGAAAAAATATCAGGCGAATAGATTGAATGAACATAGGGTGAAGGGGTTGTTAGTAGCGTGTTCTGAACCGCGGCGGTCACGAACCGGGTGATAGAAATGTACACAAATTCTTGATTAAAGAACATCAAATAGCTTTCAAAGATTGCTAAGACCGGAAAAGTTGTCGGATAATTCTTGGTATTTTTGCCGCATGCCCCGCAAAAAGATTCTGGTTCTTCGGTTTTCTTCCATTGGTGACATCGTGCTGACCACCCCTGTGCCCCGCGCCCTCAAGGTGCAGTTGGATGCCGAGGTGCACTACGCCACTAAACCCCAGTACGCTGCACTGCTCACCGAAAACCCCTACATTGATCAGGTGCATATCCTGGATGGCAGTCTCAGGGACCTCGTGAAACGTCTTCGGGAAGAGCGGTACGATTATCTTATTGACCTGCACCATAACTTGCGCACCACGCTGATCATCGCGCAGCTAGGCGTAAAAAGCTACCGATTCAATAAGATCAACCTGGCTAAGTGGCTCATGGTGAATCTGAAAATTGACCGACTGCCTAACGTGCACGTTGTGGACCGGTACCTGGCCACCCTAGAGCCGCTGGGCGTGAAGCCCGACAGCCTGGGGTTAGACTATTTCATTCCCGAAAAGGACGAAGTGGAGCGAAATTGGTTGCCCGACACCCACCGGGCGGGCTACGTGGCCTACGCCATCGGAGCACAGCATAATACCAAAAAGCTGCCCGTCGACCGTATGATTGAGCTCTGCGACCGCATCAACAAACCAATCATTTTGCTGGGCGATAAGAACGATCACGAAACCGGTGAACAGGTGGCGCGCTTCTTCGCCCGTGGAGGGGAGTCGGCTCATCGCGAGACCGCATTGTTGGAACTCAACAAAAAAACCATTATCTACAACGCCTGCGGCAAGTTCAATCTGAACCAATCGGCCTCGCTGGTGCGGCAGGCCGACTGCGTGTTCACGCACGATACCGGTTTGATGCATATCGCCGCCGCTTTTAAGAAGCGCGTGTATAGCATCTGGGGCAACACCATCCCCCGCTTCGGCATGTATCCCTACCGCACCCGCTTCACGGTGCTCGAGAACAACCGGCTGGGGTGTCGTCCTTGCTCTAAAATTGGTTACGCGAGGTGTCCGCGGGGCCACTTCAAATGCATGCGCGATATTGTGTTTGATTTTTACTTGCCGTAAAGCTTGTCTCAATGGTAGTTGATGTACTGATATCGATATCAAATTGACACTTTCTTACAAGAGCAATCAATCAATTTTGCTTCCGTTGACCATAGTGAATATCCTTTTCAATCTTTATCCATCGTTATTACAACAAGTGAATAAAGCTCGCATAGACCAGATAGTGGCCCAAGCAGGATGAATTCTATGGTTAAGTAGCTTGATTTGAAACCATAGAGGAACATTGCCATCCCTAAAAAGTTATTTAAAAGATACTATTTAAACCTAAACAACAACCCAAAACCCAATGAACAATTACAGTTTCTTCGACAACGTCAACCAGTTCGTTGATCAAGCCTCCCAGTTTATCGATTTGCCCGACGGCTTGCTTGAGCAGATCAAGGAGTGCAACAGCGTGTACCAGGTCAACTTTCCCATTCAGCTCGACAACGGGAAGTACCAAACTATCACCAGCTACCGAGTGCAGCACTCGCATCACCGCATGCCGGTGAAGGGCGGCATCCGCTACAGCCTGGAGGTGAACGAAGACGAGGTGAAGGCGCTGGCCGCCCTGATGTCGTACAAGTGCGCGCTGGTCGACGTGCCTTTCGGGGGAGCCAAGGGCGGCATCCGCATCGGGGTGAGCAACTATAGTGTCACCGAACTGGAGAAGATCACCCGCCGCTACGCCTCGGAGCTGATCAAGAAGAACTTCATCGGTCCCTCGACCGACGTGCCCGCTCCCGACTACGGCACCGGCGCCCGCGAGATGGCCTGGATCGCCGATACCTACGCCTCGTTCAACCCCGGCGAGATCAACGCCTTCGCCTGCGTGACGGGCAAGCCTATCTCGCTGCACGGCATCCGGGGCCGCACCGAGGCCACCGGGCGGGGCGTGTTCTTTGGCATCCGCGAAGCGGTGAACGTTAGTGAAGATATGAAGTCGCTCGGCCTCACCCCCGGTCTGGAGGGCAAGCGCGTGATCGTGCAGGGGCTGGGCAACGTGGGCTACCACTCGGCCAAGTACCTGCAAGAGGGCGGAGCGGTGATCGTGGGCATCGCCGAATACAACGGCGGCATCTACCGGAAGGGGGGCATCGACGTGGAAGAAGCGTTTCAGTGGTACCGCGAACACAAATCGCTGCTTGACTTCCCCGAAGCCGAAAGTATCAAGAATACCATCGCTACGCTGGAATACGACTGCGACATCCTGGTGCCCGCGGCGCTGGAGAACCAGATTACCGCCGAGAATGCGCCCCGCATCAAAGCCAAGATCGTGGGCGAAGCGGCCAACGGTCCCGTAACGAGCGAGGCCGCTGAAATTCTGAAAACCAAGGGAGTGCGCATTCTGCCCGACTTCTACCTCAACGCCGGGGGCGTCACCGTATCGTACTTCGAGTGGTTAAAGAACCTCTCGCACGTGGCCTTCGGTCGCATGGACAAACGCCACGAGGAAGTGACGAACCTGGGCATGATTCGCGCCATGGAAGACGTGAGCGGCAAGCCCCTGTCGGCCGAACAACGACGAGAACTCTCGCGGGGAGCCGGGGAGATCGACATTGTGAATTCGGGACTGGAAGAGACGATGGTGACGGCCTACCACACTATCTGGGAGATCTACAAAACTAAGAATGCTCCCAACCTGCGCACCGCTTCGTTTGTGGTCTCGATTGAGAAAATTGCCGCGGCCTACCTGGCGCGGGGCATCTTCCCATGATGCCTTCGCTTTGCTTACCTATTGTCTTAGGATTGGCGCTGGAAGCAACTCCCGGCTGGGATTTGCGTTCATCATTTATCAACGGCAAAATTTACCGGCAATGCAAGATGAGATCAAAAAGTTAAGACGCAGTATCAACTTGGTGGATGCTAAACTGTCTTTCATGCACGAGCAATTCGGAGAGCTGAAAGGGTTGTTTAAAGATGTTGTTGCCGATGTGGATAGCTTAGCTACTAGTTGGCGACTACGAGGAAAGACTCGCTAAGATTGAGAAGCATCTCAATTTGTAAATTTAATTGTCCGGTGCACCGTCGTCGGCCCAGCAAGCGATTTGCGCGATCTGCGCGTCGGTGAGTTCTCGGCCCGAACCGGGCGGCGGCATGCTGCGCTCCCCGGTGCGTTCCTTGATTTTGGCAGCGAAGGAGAAGATGTCATCGTTCGTTGTGAAGTTCGGAACGCGCGTCCCCGCGTGGCAGCCGGTGACCGCGCAGTTGGTGGTGACTATCTCCTTGATGGTCGCCGCAAAACTCACTTTGGATGTCACCTGAGCGTCGACTTCAGTGGTGCAGCCGTCGGCATCCTGCACGGCAACGGCGTAGGCCCCGGGAGCGAGTTGGTTAAACTGGGCCGACGTAGAAAAGTCCGCACTGTCGAGGCGGTAGCGGTAGGGAGCACTCCCCCCGGTAACCTCCACCGTAATGCTTCCGGAAGCTTGTCCGCAGGTTGAAGCCGCCGCAACGGGATTGATCTCCAGGGTAGCCGGTTCATCAGGGACGGTTACCGACCCGGAAGTGGTGCAGCCCGCTTCGTCCTGCGCGCCGACTTCGTAGGTACCCGGGGCCAACCCTGAAAAGGTAGCGGCAGGCTGTCCGGTCCCGGCGTTGAGGCGATACATTATCGCTCCCGTGGCTCCGCTGGGCATAGACGTGATCGCCCCGTTGGGCTGTCCGCAGCGCGCGGCCGTAACGGTGTGGGTGAGCGTAAATCCGCTATTGCACACCGAATCATCTTCGCCGCAGGCAAACAGCAAAAACAGTGCTCCGACAGAAGTATACTTTGTCATGGTAGATAATCTGAGGATAAGGGGCCGCGCCCCCGTTTGCCGAGGAACTCCCTACTGCCGAACGATTATCGTACCAGAAGCACGCGTAAAAACAAAATAACCGGCGTCAAGCTGACACCGGTTATCCGAATATGAGACGTGATTCTACCTTCTATCTACTGCTTCTTAGTAAGGTTGGTTTGGTTGCTTAGCTGGGGGTTTGTATAGACTACCCGCCCAAACGTAACTCACGGGCGGTAGATTTATTCAAAATAAATATTCGTCTTGTTCGCCAGACACTGATCCTGCCGGGTTAGCCCCACAAAAAATACTCGCTCACAAATCTAGTTTCTAGAACAATCGTTACCTTTGTCACCAACCAACCTATCCAATTCGCCCCGGTAGCCAACGGGTCCCCGGCATGAAAGCAGACCAGCCGTACTTCATCTTCGACTTCGACAGCACCTTTACCCAGGTGGAGGCGCTGGACGTGCTCTGCGAGATTGCTTTGGCCGACCAATCCAACCGCGACGAGATTCTGGGCGAAGTGCAGCGCATCACCAACACCTGCATGGACGGAAACATCTCGTTCCGCGAGTCGCTGCAAAGTCGCCTGGCCCTGCTGCCCGCCCATCGCGATCACTTGCCCGTCTTGATCAATCGCCTGCGCAACCGCGTTTCGCGCTCGTTTCAGCACAACCGGGCGTTCTTCACCACCTACGCCGACCGGATCTACGTGGTCTCAAATGGTTTCCGGGAGTTTATCGTACCCATCGTGGAAGATTACGGGATCAATGCCGATCACGTGTTTGCCAACTCCTTTACGTTTGATGACCAGGGCAACATCACCGGCTTCGACCACAACAACGTGCTCTCTACCGACAATGGCAAGGCCCAGGTGATGCGGCTGCTCGATCTGCGCGGCGACGTGTACGTGATTGGCGACGGCTACAACGACTATAAAATCAGGGCGGCCGGGTTGGCCAATAAGTTTTACGCGTATACCGAAAACGTGGCGCGCGACTCGGTGCTGGCCATGGCTGACCACATCACTCCATCTCTCGACGAATTTCTTTACTTAAACAAAATGAACACCGCTATCTCGTATCCTAAAAACCGAATTAAAGTCCTGTTGCTAGAGAATATCCACCCCGATGCCGAGCGAAAGCTCAAAGAAGAAGGCTACCAGGTGGAAACCCACCCTGCCGCGATGGACGAGGCCGAGCTCTCGGAGCGCATCAAGGACGTATCTATCCTGGGCATTCGCTCCAAGACGAACGTCACGGCCAAGGTGTTAGAGGATGCGAACCGCCTCATTGCGCTGGGAGCGTTTTGCATTGGCACCAACCAGATTGATCTGGAGGCCTGCGCCCGCAAGGGGGTGGCGGTGTTCAACGCGCCCTACAGCAACACCCGCTCGGTGGTGGAGCTGGCCATCGGCGAAATCATTATGCTCATGCGCGGCATCACCGACAAGTCGGCGGCCATGCACCGGGGCGAGTGGAGCAAGTCAGCGGCCAACAGCAACGAGGTGCGGGGCAAAAAGCTGGGCATCATTGGCTACGGCAACATTGGCTCCCAACTGTCGGTGCTGGCCGAGGCGATGGGCATGAAGGTTTACTACTACGACGTGGTGGAAAAGCTGGCGCTCGGCAACGCCGTGAAGTGCGCGTCGATGGAAGAACTGCTGCGGGAAGTGGAAGTGATCACGCTGCACGTGGACGGGCGCGAGGAGAACGAAAACCTGATCGGTGAGCCGGAGTTTGCACAGATGAACAACGGGGTGATCCTGCTGAACCTGGGCCGGGGCATGGTGGTAGACATTGCCGCCCTGAAAAAGAATATTGAGAGTGGCAAGGTACGGGGTGCGTCGGTCGACGTGTTTCCGACCGAGCCGAAGAGCAACGATGAGGAATTTCAGTCGGAGCTGCGGGGCTTGCCCAACGTGATTATTACTCCGCACATTGGGGGCAGCACCCAGGAGGCGCAGGAAAACATCGCGGATTTTGTGCCGGGCAAGATCATCGAGTACGTGAACACCGGCAGCACTTTCAACAGCGTCAACTTCCCAAACGTGCAGCTGCCGTTGTTAAAAAACGCCCACCGGCTGATGCACATCCACCACAATCGGCCGGGCGTGCTGGCGCAGATTAGCAACGTGCTGGCGAAGCACCATATCAACGTGGTGGGGCAGTACCTGAAAACATCGGAGGTGATTGGCTACGTGATCATCGACATCGACAAAGCCTACGACGACACCGTGATTAGCGATCTGAAGGGCATTGAGAACACCATCCGTTTCCGCGTACTTTATTGAGGTTCTGGGTTCTGGGTTCAGGGTTCTGGGTTCGGAGTTCTGGGTTCTGGGTTCTGGGTTCTGGGTTCTGGGTTCTGGGTTCTGGGTTCTATGTTAGCAAACTCAGAACCTAGAACCTAGAACTTTTTAACCTAGAACCTTTTTAACCCCAAACCGTCTATCGTCTGAATAATCGGAATTTGCTGCCGCTGCCGGACATAAAGTATCCTTCTTCTCGTTGGTTGTTGGTTCCGGATAAACTTTGATTGCCCGGCGTTCGCATATCTTCCATCGTCAAACCGTGGTCGCCAATGTTGAAGTTCTCCAGGTTCACGTAGGTGCCTTCGTCGTCGGTGACGGCGTTGTGCTGGTGCTTCTCCCACAGATCAGAGAAGGTCTTCTGGTTTTTTGTGTGTCGTTCCATAGCGTTTAAAAAGTTTGGGTGAATACTAGGGCCTCAACAGCGAAGCTATCCAGACCGTCTTACTAAGTAGTAAACCGACTAAGCGGGGCAGTGTTTGGGATGCCTTGGAAAACAAATGGCTTCGTCTGCTAAGGAATACCAGACAGGGGTTAGAATTGTAATGTTGAAGAATTAACCTAAGTACAGGACAAAAGTGGGATAAGGGGTTTAAAGTCAAGGTAGTTGAGCATATGGACTTTGAGTTGATCTAGGCCAATTCGGAAAAGGCTGAACAGTTTTTCTTGCCGTTTTTCCAGGTTTTTAACCGGGATGTTATACCCCCGTTCCAGTAACCATTCGCCGGTTTTCACCGCCCAACAGAGGGCTAAAGCCAGCATAAAAATCATGGTGTTGATGCGTTGATCTATTCGCTGATGAGTATCCTCAAAGCAAAAGCCACGGCTTTTCAGGCAGCCAAAAAGTAACTCAATCTTCCAGCGTTGTTGATAGAGGCCAACCGTCTGTTTGCCCTTTAGCGTACTGATGAGAATCAGATACTCATCCCCCGAGAGTTGCTGGCCGCTCATGTAGAGGGACAGGCCGAATACCTTTCGTGGCTTGCGCAATACACGCAAATCTTGGGTAGTAAAGACGCGGTGTGCATGGGTAGTACGTTCGGCTTTGTGCACCAAAGCATCTTTTCTGATTCGGATCACAAAGTCTACCTCTTGGTCGATGAGGTAGCTTAGCCAATCATGCCCGACAAATTCTCTGTCGGCGGTAATTGCCTGAATGTCAGACCTTTGCTCCTCAGTGAGAAACCAAAATAGCCCACGCATTAATCCAATGCGCTCTCTTTGAGAAGAATTGCCAGCTTTGCCTAACAGCTTCCACACTAGCGGAATGGCGGTACCCTGGTAAGCAATGCCGATCATCAGTACATTGATATGATGGCTACCAAATTTCCAGTCCGTGCGATCAATAGCCAGTACGGTTTCTTGGCTGGCAAACTGCTTCCAAGCAAACTGCACGTAGGCGCGGTGAGAAAAACTGAACTCTTTGAAAAACCGCTGCAAGCGTTTCACATTGGAACTTATCTTTACCTTGGCATTCAGAGCCAGAGCCAGTTGAGCATAGCTCACTGTACAGACTTGCAGTAGCGCCACTAGTAAACGGGATAATAGATCTACCCGGCGGGCATCTACAGCAAAATGAGTACGCATTTCTTGCTTTAGCATTTCTTTACTATCTTTCATCTCAGAGCATTTAGGGTTAGCGTTAACTTCGTTCTTTCGCCATTACAAAGTTAACCAATATCCCTACCTGCTCTGTTTTGTCCTGTACTCAGAGAATTAACACAACTCGCTATCCATTACCTGTTGTAGTTGTGTTCCTAAATAGATATACTCAACTGCGAATTTTGTTGAAGAAAGTATTAAATTTGATAGGTTCTGCCTCAGAAATCTGTGTTGAAAGACCAAAGCAAAGCCTACTCACTAGATATGACAACGGAAAACACCATGCTCATTGAGCTTACCAACCAGAGAGCCGCCAGCCTCTTACGCGAGTTGGAAGCGCTGCACCTCATCAGGGTCATTGAGGAGAATATTATCCCGGCCGAACCGGATCAACCTGCCACTAAGCTTTCTACTAAGTACCGCGGCATACTTAATGAAACGCAAGGAAGACAACTGGACGAACACATCGAGCAGATGCGCAGCGAATGGAGCAATACCTGATACACGGCCTTTTCATAAAACGTCAGCGTGCTTAAAAAGAGTCACTGCGACAAATGGATTGCAAGCTATATCCTCTTGCATTGCTTTCAGATAGCCCTTTTTCTGTTGCCGTAGCAGGTTTCCGGCTGCTGAAATGATACTCGCTAAGGTCATGCTGCGGGTTGGTTCTTTACAGCGAATGCAATCTTCACGGAACGTGCAGTCACGTACCCAATTATCCGCCTCAATACTCCAGTGCTGGCGAATGGTCTCAAAGAGTTCGCCAGGGGCTGTTTGCTCTAGGGTGGTATTGGACAGGTAATAGCTAGTTTCTTGGCTTACTTTGCCAGTTTTGCATTGCGTGCTTTCCCGTTCTACTACCACCAGGGTAGCAAATTTTGAGCTGTCCCACTTTTGCTCAAAGCAGACGGCATCGGTGGGATAAAAAGAAGCTTTTCGCTCTTCTATTCGGCCGTGGCCCTTTTCTGAGGTCTGATGTTCAGCGACCGGGGCAGTGAGCTTGGCATGATCTTGTAAATCTTCCAGCAGCATGGGCTGGTTGGCTTTCACTTGAGCGATATAAGTCCCTTGAGCATTCTGAACCATTTCTAAGGTTTGGCTTTGGGTGTGTAGTGCATCAAAAGTCAGGCATTGACTAGCTAAAGCGTCTTCTTGCAAAAGCTCTCGTACACAGCTTATCTCGCTGTCTTTAGCCCCGTGATAGAATAATCCCGGTAGACTGATGCTACCCTGATGTAGCAAAGGACGCACGATACATAATCCCCTTTTCTGTCCAACTACCCCATCAATGGTGCCTTTCAGGTCTTTTCCGTCGAAACTAATCCAGCTATTGGCAGGTAGCAAACAGGCTTGCCAACCAAAATACCGGGCATGAAAGCGTTGATAGGCAGCCGCATCCACCAAGGCCAGCAGTCTGCGTAATTGCACATCGGAGACCGTATACCCGACCGATAAGCCCAGCAAAGAGCATAGGCAATCATGATGACGTGCCAAAAATCGGTGAATCTCGGCGATGAGCACCTTGCCTGCCATAGCCGCTAACAGTGCCCCAAACAGTATAAAGTGTAGATCATGGCGTTTGCCCCGGTTGTCACGCGGATCAATCACATTGGCTTGCAGATAGTAGTAGTAAGTCCTACATTCGTTTTTTTAAGATAGGATAGCATAGTTTGTTAGTTTGATGGTGGAATATCAAAATTAACAGCTTTTTGCTATCCTCTCTTTTTTATGAAAAGGCCGTGATACCTGATAGATACCAACGTCATTTCAGACTATTTTGCTGAAGCATTGCCCCCAGCCGCCATAACTTTTATGGATGATGTTGTGGATGCCATTCCAAACCTATCAGTCATCACCCGGATAGAACTACTTTGTTGGAACACTGATGCTCAAACTGAACAGCGAGTGCAGAACTTCATAGCCGATAGCGTCATCTTAAACATTTCCGAAAAGGTGATTCGATACTGTGTGATCATTCGTAAAGGAAAAAAAGTTAAGACGCCGGACGCTATCATCGCGGCTACTGCTCTAGCGAATAACTTTACCCTGATTACCCGCAACATCAAAGATTTTGAGAAAGTTGACCAACTAAAGTTGTCTAACCCCTATGAGATGATGTAGTCGTCCTTCTCACAACACCTCTCGTACAGCCCTAAGCAAAAATCCTGAATTCACAGAATTTTTTGATTTCTTTGACAGTTTCGAAATTTCTCAGAGTACTTTACGAAACGCGCTTAGTAGGGATAATATTTACTATTCTGCTACTAAAAACAGTGGCGATTCAATTTTCTTTTTATTGTGCTTCACCACCTGTTGTGCATAGAGGCTTCTCCCTTCTGCAAATTTGAACTTAAACTTCTTGCTCTGAGATTGGTCATTAGGCGTAAGAAGGACATTTCCTACTTCTCCATCTTGATTATCAAGATAATTGTTCTCTAGCAGGTAATAAAAACTAATTTTTACGGAATCAATCTTTCCGGATAGCTGCTGTTGCATTGAAGCTTGCACAAGAACGCTTACAGAGTCATTGACTGAGGTAAGTTTATCGGGATTAATAGTGAGCCTGATATCTTCTGCATATTTCACCCATCTTGAACACTGAAAGCTGCTGAACAATATTAATAAAGCCAGATATGCGGTTTTTAGCCCGTGTTTTATTTCCATCTATCTATAGTAGACCTTATCAAGAGATTTTTCAGACCGCGCGCGTGTGCGCGAGGCATTTGCAGAAGTGGGAAGAATTTGTATCATGATGGCATGAATTACGAAAAGATCAGAAACAGTCCCCAACAGTTTGTTGTGCTGACTAGCCTAACGGTAGAGGAATTTGACGTGCTTTTGTCAGTTTTCAAACGTCATTGGATCAAGTACACCAAGTATCATACTTTGGAAGGCAAGAAGCGCAAGCTGCCTAATCTCCGCCCGGGTAAGCCGACCAAGACCCTGCCCACCGTGTCAGAAAAGCTTTTCTTTCTGTTGAGCTATTTGAAGAACTACCCTCTACAAGAGTTTCAAGCCGCCAGCTTTGAGATTTCACAGGCAAAAGTGAGCCAGTGGGTCAAGGTGCTGCACCCCCTGTTGCAAGAGAGCCTCAAAGAGTTAGAGGCTTTGCCCGAGCGCCAGGGGGAAGCCCTAGCCTCAGTACTGGCTAAGTACGACGGGGAAGCCTTCACTATGGATGCCGCTGAGCGCCCCGTAGAACGCTCGCAAGACAGTGATACTCAGAAAGATCATTATAGTGACAAGCAGAAAGACCACACCGTCAAGAACAATCTAATGTGCCGGGACAATCAGCAGATTATGTACCTAAGTGAGACCTATGAGGGGCGGATACATGACAAACGAATTGCCGATGAAGAAGCCTGTCAGTTTCCTCAGAATAGCCGCCTGCGGCTAGACTTAGGCTACCAGGGCTACCATCCTGAAGGGGTTATCACGCTGCTGCCCGTCAAGAAGCCCTACAAAGGTGAACTTACCGAGCAAGACAAAAAATTCAACCAGTGGGTAAGCCGCTACCGCGTGGTGGTAGAACATGCCATTAGCGGGGTGAAGCGTTGCCGTATTGTCAAAGAACGCTGCCGCCACTTTGCCAGCAGCTTTCGCGATCAGGTCATGCTCACTTGCACCGGGTTGCACAACCTTCGGGTTAGCAGTCCTCACCGAAGTTATGGGTAGTCAGCCTCACGTGCGCGGGCGATACTAACAATTATTTCCTAATCAGGTCTAGTGTAGCGACCAACTATTTACTTAGCGTTTGTCTTTCTCTTCCTCTGACCGCAACGTCCGTTCCGGCCTACCGCAGAGATAGTGAGTAGTGAATAGGGTAGTAAGCTGCTGGTAGGCGTAGTAAAGTGACAAACGAGTAGGTGTTGACTACAGCTTTCTGATCTTGATATTCCTATAAACGACCTTTCCGGCGTTCTGCAAGCCAATGTGCCCCGATTTTGCTACGCCGTAGTTAGGCACCTCCGCCCATTTGCCGGAAGCTTTTCGGGCCTTCCAGTCTTCATTCCCAAATTCATACGTAACCACTTCGGTACCGTTCAACCAGTGCTCCACGTGCGGATAATTGACGACGATTCTCGTTGCGTTCCACTCACCCACCGGCTTCAGTTCAGCGTTTTCGGGGGCATGCATGGCGTAGTTTGCCGCCGTATACTGGTTGGGCTCCATTTCCTGCGGCCATCCCTGATCATCCATCACCTGGTACTCAGGAGCCGATTCGTATATTGGCTGATCGCTCCCCTTTTGCACGTAAAAGAAGATGCCTGAACTGTTCTCAGGGGCAATTTTCCACTCCAAAGACAGTTCAAAGTTTTCGTACGCTTGCTTGGTGATGATATCTTCGTCCGCATCCCAGCCAGCGCCGGAGCTACGCAACTCCCCATCCTTAAGTTTCCAGCCCTTCATCTCGCCCTGGTTATACATTTCCCAGTGATCCAAGGTGTTGCCTTCCGACAGCAGCACCCAGTCTTCCGACTGATCCTCAGCAGCCAGCGTTTCATCGTTATTCTTAGTATTACCAGAGCAGCAGTACAGCACCAGGGTGCTTGCTAGCAAGAATAGTGTTTTGATATTCATCATGATACGTTTAGTTTGCAAACTTAAATGTAATGGATTCCCCGGCCAACCTAAAGGCGGCCGCCACCCAATCACAATACCTCGCTGGGCTTGTCGGTCTTTTCGGCAATGGCCGCTTTCTCTTTGGTATCAATCTTAGCTATTTCCTTATCCACTTCGTCCCAGTAGTTGTTGGCGAACTCTTCGTAGGGCCGGATCTGGGTGCCGCCCAGCACCAGCGACAGCGTCATCACCACGCTGCTGATGATGATCATGAACAACAGCACGCCGGAGTTGAAATTCGGACTGAACAACTCGTCGGGAATGCTGAAAAACAACAGCACCGTGATCAGCCCACGGGGGGCAATGAACAGCTGGGGTAAGATATCCTTTCGCACGAAAATAAGCAGCATCAACCAACGAACGGCGTAGAGCACCACCAGCAAGATACCGCTCACGATGGCCGTATCCACGTCGGTGAGCGTAGCCAGCGCGATGGTCATGCCGAACACCACAAAGAAGAAGGTGCGCATCACGAAGGCCGTCTCCAGCGTCACCAAATGAAAGTTGTTCAAAATGCCGCTCACCGCCCGGCTGTCGACCAGTTTGCTCAGTGGCTTGAAGAAGAACACGCGGTGGTTGTTCAGGATGAGTCCGAACACCAGGATGATGACCAGCGACGACAAGTGAAACAGTTTGCCCAGCGAGTACAGCAGCAGCAGCACCGCAATGAGCAGAAACAGTTTCACGTGGGTGTCGAGCTTCTGGAACAGCAGCACTAGGGCGTAGCTCACCACCACCGACAGCACCAGCGTGAGCGCGATGTTGCTCACCACGTTCCAGACAATGGCCGGGGTGGTTTCGGTGTTGGCGTTGCCCAGCAGGAAGTAGAAGAACATAATGCCCAGAATGTCCGAGAAGGTGGCCTCATACACCATGAACTCCTTCTTAGCCTCATCAAGTGCGCCCACGCTCGGGATCACGATGGCACTGCTGATCACCGACAGGGGCACGGCGTAGACCAGGGCCGTGAAGAAGCTCTCGATAAAGTAGTACTGGATGATGTAGGCCGACGCCAGGGAGGTGATCACCAGCGCCAGCAGCGCCACTACGAACGACTTCCAGATCAGAGGCCACTTTTCTTTGGTGAGTTTCAGGTCCAAGGCCGCCTCTAGCACAATCATGGTGAGCCCGACGATCCCCAGAATCTCCAGCACCGAAAAGAGGAGATCACCGGTTTTGAGACCAAAGGAAACGGCCAGTTGCTTGATTCCGATGCCCAAGATGATGAGCAACAACACGCTGGGAATGTTGGTCTTGCGCGAAATCAGGTTAAACAGATACGACACAACGATGATCACCGAGATGGCGATGACCACGATGTAAGGATTATATTCCATTTCCATAAGCAAGCCAACGGGGAAATTACTCAGGCAGAACGAAACTACCCACGAATGGTTTTGCTGGACACTGGATACTGGCGGCTAGCATCTAACGGGGCAGAAAGCCATCCAGCAACCAGTGGCCAGTATCACTCTTGCTTGGCCTGGGCGCTGATCCCGCTGGTTACAACGTCAATGAGTTTGGTCTGCTCCTCACCCTCCCCGTTCACCAGTCCGAAGTTGCCGCTGCGGTAGTTCCAGTTGGCGTAGGCGATATCGTGCTTTTCGAACAACTCCACCATGTCCTGGTACCACCGCAGGCGGTCGGCTTCGGGCACCGTCGCCATTGCTCCCCACTCCCCGCAGTAGAGGGGCAGGTTGTGCGCTTTAGCCACCCGCAAGGGTTTTTCCATCATCTGTTCCAGCTTCGGCTGCGTGTATTCTTTGATACGCGGCCTGATCTCCTGCACAATACTGTCGGGAAACCCGGTTAGTTCTTCCGGTTTCACAATCTGGCCGGGGTAGTGCACCGGTCCGGTATAATCGCCAATATCGGTCCAACCAGCCTGGTGGTGGGTGAGTAGGAAGGGCTCGTAGAAGTGGAAGCTCAGCAGAATGTGCGCATCGTTCTCCGGTATGATCAATTCGTCAAAGGTGTCGGCCGACTGCCAACGGTTGGAGCCGATCACGATGGTGCGGGTGGGCTCCTGCTCACGGATCACCGACACGGCCCGCGCCACCAGGTGGTTCCAGTCGTCGGGGTCATCGGCCACCGGTTCGTTCATCAGTTCGTAGGCCACCTGCCCGGTGGGATACTGCTGCAACTCATCCGACAGGCTGCGCCACAGCTCGAAGAAGCGCTCCTGGGCGGCGGGTTCCGTCCACAGCGGCTTTTCTTCGTTGTTGAAGTGGTGCGAGCGCAGGATGTGCAGATCCACCACCACCCGCAGGTCGTGATCCAGGCACCAGCCGATAGCATCGTGCAGCAAGTCCATTGCTTCCCGTTCTATCTGACCGTCCTCATCGAAGAGTTGCTCCTCGTCTACCGGAATGCGCAGGTGGTCAAAGCCCAGGTTGGCCAGGTAGGCCACGTCTTTCTCCTGGAAGAAAGTACGACGTTCTTCGCCCCGTTTCTCGCTCTGCGACAGCCAGTGCGCAATATTGGTGCCTCGCTGGATGGTGAACGAGGTATCGGCGGAGGGAGCAGGCTCGGCGGTGCAGGAGGATAGGTGCAGGATGAGCAGCGATAGGGTGAACAAGATATATTTCATAATAGGGTTAGGTTGGATCGAAAGCTAAGATAAGCAATTTTGTAGAAAGGGCACTAAACTGTCCGATAACGAACAATGTCCGTCCGCTAGTGAACAGTTGGCGAAACGCCCAACCCGTCTGAATCCACTAGAAAGCCCCTTTCCGCTCTGGCACCCTTGTTGAACAACCCGGAGGAAACTTACCACTACGACGATGACAACCTATTTCTTCACCCTACTGAAACGTATTTTCACCTTCTTCTTGCTGCTCAACGCGGGTACCGCCCTGGCGCAGTACCAAGTCAGCGGCACGGTGCAGGACGAGCAAAGCAAGCCGCTTCCCTTCGCCAACGTGCTGTTGCTATCGGCAACCGACTCGGCGCTGGTGCGGGGCACCGTGGCCGACACCACCGGGGCCTACGTGCTGGACGTGCCCACCAACAACCGCCACCTGCTCTCTATCCAGATGGTGGGCTACACCCCCTACTTCTCCGAAGCCTTCGGTCCCGAATCAGCCCCGCGGCAACGTTCTACGGTGCAACTGGCCGAAGCCACCACCGAACTGGGCGAGGTGGTGGTGCGCTCCACCAAACCCATGATCGAGGTCACCTCCAACGCCCTGGTGATGAACGTAGAATCCAGCCCGATCTTACAGAACGGCACCGCCAAGCAGGTGCTCGAGAAGTCGCCCGGCGTGGTGGTAGACCAGAACGGCAACATCAGCGTGAAGGGCAAGTCGAACGTGCTCATCTACCTCGACGGCAAGCCGACCTACATGTCGAACGCCGACCTGATGCGGATGCTGGAGAGCATGCCCGCCCAAAACATCGAGAAGCTCGAAATCATGGACAACCCCCCGGCCAAGTACGACGCCGAGGGCAACGCGGGCATCATCAACATCGTGCGCACCGCCGAAGCGGCCGTCGGACTCAACGGCACGGTGGGCGTGAACCTGGGGCGGGGCCGCTACTCGCGTATCTCGCCCAACGTGCAGCTCAACTACCGGCAGAACAAAGTGAACCTGTTCGGCGATTACAGCTACTTCTACAACAAGAACGTGGGCTCCACCTCCCTCTTCCGCCGCATTCCTAATGAAGATCAGGGGGGTATCACGACTTTTGACCAGGCAACCAACCGCCTCAACCTGCCGCAGGGGCACAACTTTCGGGCGGGGGCCGACTGGTTCCTGACCGAGCAAACCACCCTGGGCGTGCTGGTGAGCGGCAACGACGGGCGTTTCGAGCAGACCGAGAACAACCGCACCGTGCTGGGCGGGGTGTACGACAACCCCTTCGACGGACTGGACGCGCGCAATTTCACCAACAACCGGTGGCAGAACCTGACTTATAACCTCAACTTCGAGCAGGACTGGGAAAAGGCGGGCAACCTCAGCCTGGACTTTGACTACGTGCAACGGTCCAGCCTCAATTTGCAGGGCAACGACAACTTCTACTTCAGCAATAAGAACGCCCCCGTGCCCAACCCGCTGCTGGTGCGCACCGACGCCGAAACCGACATCAGCATCTTCGCCGCGCAGGCCGACTATTCTCGCTCGCTCGGCAAAGGGTTGCAACTGGAGGTGGGTAGCAAACTGAGCCGGGTGGCCACCGACAACGAGTTGGACTTTAGCACGTTGCTAGACGGAGAACGGATCACCGACACGCTGCGCAGCAACCGCTTTATGTACGACGAAGACATCACGGCGGGCTACGTGAACCTGAACAAAAAGTGGAACGACCGCTGGAACGCGCAGGTAGGCGTACGGGGCGAGCATACCTTCTCGCAAGGAGAATCACTCACGCTCGACAGCCTGGTGCAGCGCGACTACTTTAATCTGTTTCCCAGCGCCAGCGCTTCCTACACCATTCCCGAGCAACACAGTTTCTCGCTGTCCTACAGTCGGCGGATTGATCGCCCGAACTACGGCAACCTGAACCCCTTCGAGTTCTTCCTGGACCGTTTCACCTTCCAGCGCGGCAATCCGTT
Organism: Cyclobacteriaceae bacterium; assembly: GCA_965217275.1. Taxonomy (GTDB): domain Bacteria; phylum Bacteroidota; class Bacteroidia; order Cytophagales; family Cyclobacteriaceae; genus Tunicatimonas. The sequence goes on from OZ244400.1 coordinate 838,981, forward strand.
CCTCAACCCGCAGTACACCAACGCCTTCGCGTTCACCTACGGACTGAAGAACGCGGTGTTCCTCACGCTGAACTACAACCACACTACCGACGCCATCACCGACGTGCTGGAGCAGGAAAACGCCGACCAGACCACCTTCCAGACCACGGTGAACCTGAACCAGATTAAGAACTACAGCGCCAACCTGTCGACCTCGCTGCCGGTGGCCCAGTGGTGGATGGCCAACCTCAACCTGACGGCCTTCTACAACGACGTGCTGTCGCCCTACCCGGAGGGCGGGGTGATCGACAACAGCCAGTTTAGCTACGTGCTGCGGGCGCAGAATACGCTCTCGCTGCCCAAAGAATTCAAGCTGGAGGTGACGGGCTTCTACCAGTCGCCCTTGATCTGGGGCATGTTTGAAGTGGGCCCCCAGTACCAGATCGACCTGGGGCTGGTGAAAGAGTTCGGGCCGCTGCGCATGCAGGCCAGCCTCAACGATATCTTCAACTGGCGGCAGAACCCGGTCACCATTCGGCAGGGCGACATCAGCGTCGACGTGGTGAACAAGTGGGAAACGCGAGTATTCCAGCTCAACCTATCGTACCGTTTTGGCAACCAAAAGGTGAAAAAGGCCCGCCGCCGCGGCACCGCCTCGGATGATTTACAGCAGCGCGCCGGGGATTGATTTTCTAACGTAACCCCAGTCACAATCCTAACCCTAGTCGTAGCATTTGCTACGACGCATACAACGACGCTGGTTAGGTCTTAGCGGCCGACACTCGAGACGCTTCGCTACCTTAAGACCAGTGCAGAGGCTTTCTGTTCTCGCTCTACATCGTTTGCCATACCTCCATTGGTGTTGTAGGCTGTTTTTCAATCAGTTTCAATAGCAAACAATTGGATGAGTTTCTTGTCTAGCGCTTCTGTCTGCTTTGCGTTTATACTTCCTAATCTACCGATCACAAGTGATTTATCTATAGTAGCCATTTTCCCAATTCTTATCAACGATGGTTTCTTGAGTCCATTCGTTACGTTAGGGTGTAGAAGTAAATCCGTTGGTTCTTGCCAGTGCAGTTGAGTTGATATGAAACTTACCGTAACATCCAAACTTCCTGATAGCAGAACCAAAGCAGGTCGTTTTTTGCTACCTGTCAAATCAGTGAACGGAAAAGGAATTAGGACTATGTGGCCTTTCTGCATCAATACCGCTCTTTTAAATCATTTTCATCGTATAAATCTTCTTCATTGTGTAAAAAAGCAAAACTGTCAGATTCACTTACCAAGGTTTCTATTCCTTTTTGAAGGATTTGCTCTTCATATTTTTTGAGCACAAAATCGGCAAAGTCAGCCACTTCATGAATTCTATCTTCAGGAAGTTTTTCTAATGTTTTAACTGTCTTGTTGATTAATCCTTGCTTCTTCATGTTTTTAGTCCTTTTTTCCAATGTACGAATTTTCTTTCGTATAGCTCATAACTTGTCTATATCAGCGTATTTGTAGCGGATTGCACGCCGTAGCGGAAGTATGGCGGCTGGGGCAGCCCCGCTGTATAATGTTAGCAGGCGTTTCTTTCATGCTGTCGTTTCGGCTTCAAAATGCAGAAGCATTAATTCTTCCACCACTAGTGCCAAACTGGCTATTGTTCGGCCTTGCTTGTCAGCAAACTCTACCTCGTAAGCGCCTTCATCCAGCATCTCGATGATAGTACCCACTTGCCCCTTCACTAGCTTTCTCATTTGTTTTACTTCTTCTGATGCCTCCCTTGCTCACTGCTCCCCCCGGGTGCTGGCCCTCACTCTGATCGTAGGGTTTTCTACGACCCGAACAGCGACGCTGATTGGGTCGGTCGTAGGACGACACTTCGTCACCCTACGACCAGAGGAAGGATCACTCTTTATTTTTCTTTCTATTGACTTCGAGTTGCTCGAGATCGATAATGTCTTTCGATCTGGCGTTCGCCTTCTTATCTAAAATTAGGTCATCGTAGTTTACGAAAGGAATATCGGTGCCGCTTAAGGCAACCCTTTCCCTTTCTTTAAAAGATTGTCTGAATGCCAAAGGTGCTTTTTGTTGGAGTATTCGCTTTGCAGTCGTTTCAAGAGAGCTTCGAACTCTGAAAAAACATTATCTTCAGGCGGGTTAACGCCATCTACCTTCTCGTCCAATTTTAAGGCCTCAAAGCTGGTATATCTTTTCAGTTCTGACATACTAAGTTAATTTACTACGGTTAGTGTAGGGGCGCTTTAATACGTTTTATACGTTGTGGTGTGCAGCTATTTTTTGATCTCGTTTATTTCTTTGATCATCTCCTTCAAAGTCTTATTGTCAATACTCTCCATCTCTGATTTGTCATAGATAGTCAGTAAGTACATCTCTTCTTCTTCGGTTATCAAATAAGTGATCACACGTAATCCGCCACTCTTACCTTTTCCTTTGCTTTTTACAGCAACTCTCACTTTGTAAGCATTCTGTCCCAGGCTTTGTCCTTGCTCAGGATTAGCCATCAAATCCTGCTCAAACGCCTGTAACTCGGCAGATAATGAACTATATTTTTTCAGCAGTTTCTTAGCTTGCCTTTTGAACCTAGGGGTAGGAATTACTTTATAGTTCATTTAAAAAGTCTGATAAAGTCTGTTTAGGAATTTTACCAGCCCTTATCTGCTTGACTTCTTCAAATGCTGTGGTTAAATCTTCTTTCACTTGGAAAGCTTGCTCATATTTCTTGATCCTTTTTTCAAGCTTTTTCCAATCTTCAATCGGAATCTGAACTGCTGTCAGATTTCCTTTCTGATCGTTCAAGTATTGTAGTTGCACCTTCATATCCTTATATACTAGTTTTTCATTTTTTAGATCGCGCTGATTCATTTACATCAGCGTATTTGTAGCGGATTACAAGCCGTAGCGGAAGTAAAGCGCTACAAAAGGACAGATATATACTATCCGCACAAACCCTAGTCGTAGGGTTTCCTACGACTCAAACAGCGACACAACCAGTGAGGGGCAAAGTGAAGTGGATGTCGCTGGTACGGGTCGCAGGACGCTTCGCTACCCTACGACCAGGAGAGTATGGCATATATACCATGTTAGCACCAGTTTTATATATTCAATTTTCCTTTCAATATTATTTGAGCTTTACTTTTTATGGTCATTCTCTGTTCGTTCAAAAGCTCAACTTCCATAAATCCTGTTCGCTTCGAACATTGAAAAGAATTCATTTTTTTCTTATTCAGTCTCTCACTCCAGTATTTAGTCAAAAAAGTATGTGTTCCACCTGTTACTGGGTCTTCATTTGTTCCACTCCAAGGCCAAAAATATCTTGATTCAAAATCATAGTTTGGCTTATCCGATAATGAAGTAACCAAAACGCCATTAATTGAATCGTGCGATTTTTTTAGTTTTTCAAAGTCAGGTTTTAAATCATTTAAGGCTTTACAGTTACTGATTTCGACGAGTAAAATTTTCGTTTCTTTATTATACTCACTGTTGTTTATTTCATTAATTCCGAGAGCAACAAGTAATTCTGATGGTACAGATTGAGGTTCAGTTTCATAGACTGGAAACTCCATTATAATGTTTTCTCGGTCTTTCTGAATTATTAAGTCTAAATTTTGGATGTTCACAAAGTGGATTTTTGAGGTCAAATTGTTTTGAAAAAGCACTTTTGATGCAGCCAAAGTAGCGTGTCCACAAAGAGGAATTTCCATTTTTGGAGAAAAATAGCGAATCGAAAAACTTTTTTTCCCGTTTCGTTGCTTTACAAACGCCGTTTCAGAGAGTCCAAGTTCTTGGGCAATGGAAAGCATTTTCTCATCACTTAACGCTTGGTCAATTAAACAAACTCCAGCTGGATTCCCTTTAAATGGTTCATTTGTGAATGAATCAACTATATATGTTTCTATTTCTGTCATCTATTTTTTCTACTTTTCCTAATTGATGCTAACTTGTTTATATCAACGTATTTGTAGCGGGTTATACGCCGTAGTGGAAATAACGCGCTACATAATAGCGGCTTATAACCATACCCTAAACAGAATGCGATCTATTCACAAGCACTTCCGCAGTCAATATAGCCACCCTTCGGCTTTCTTCCTACCGGCTCGCCTGCGATTTCAGCTTTTCCTTCACTGATCGTATCCCCAGCCACACCTTTTCAAGGGCGCATCAGCCAAACGGTACCCACCCTGTTTCCCAACCGCCCTCGTCCACCGCTATTGTAGCAAGTATCTTCGGAGACAGGCGACGAGATGCTAAGTCAGGGTAGGAAAACTTTGGAGACAAGCCACGAAAAACCAGGTTTTTATCACCAATCTTCGGAGACAAGCCACAAAATACTAGTTCGACTTAAGAAAACTTCGGAGACAGGCCACGAAAAACTGATTATGGGGCACGTGCCGAGGTCTTCTCTGAGGTTCGTTCTATGGCAGCAAAACAAAACGTTCGTTTTGAACCCCCTGGGTCACTTTGTGGATGAGAAGAAAACCGGTCTTACCGTCCCGATCTTACCTAACCCGAAAAAATTGCTTTTTCAGAAACTAGTCTAGTCGTAGGATTAGCGAAGCGCTCCTACGACTTATAACTTATACAGCGACGCTGATTGGGTCTTAGCGGCCGACGCTCGGGATGCTTCGCTACCCTAAGACCAGAATGGGGACATGCGGACCAACCGCCTTACCCACGCTCTCATTAGCGGGCGCTTCCTTACGCTGGCTAACCTTCCCTTCCGACCCCGGTAGCCCCCGGTGCGTTCGTCAGTAGGTTACAACCACGCTACCGGTTTTCTCGCCCCGCTCCACGTAACAGTAGGCCTCTCGGATCTCATCCATCGGGTAGTGGCGGTCGATTACGGCTCTGAACGTTCCCCCCGCCAGCAGTTCGTTAATAAAAACCAGCGATCTGCGGCAGTTGCTCGGAACGGGAAATACAACCCGCTGGCGGCCCGTCAGCCTGGTGACCAGCGGCAGATAAACGTTCTCCGCGTGCGGTCCTAGTTCCGACGAGAGGTAAACGCCCTTCGGCGTAAGCAAGTGTTTACACCGAGCGAAGGTGCTCTTGCCTACCGTGTCAAAGATAAAATCATATTGCCCGTCGATTTGCGTAAAATCTTCCTGCTGGTAGTCGATCACTTTGTCAGCTCCCAGCGATCTTACTAGGTCTATGTTCTTGGTATTCGCTACGGCGGTGATGTGCACTCCCTCGTGTTTCAGCAGTTGCACAGCAGCGGTACCAATAGCGCCGGTAGTCCCGTTTACCAGCACCTTGTCTCCCGGCTGCACCGCTACGTTGTTGATAAAGTTGTAGGCGTAGTGCCCTCCCTCGGCGCAGGCAACTGCTTCTACTTCCGTCACGTCTTCAGGAATCTTAACCACTGCTTCACGCTGTGGGATGGTGAGGTAGTCAGCCTGGGAAGCTAACCCGTTGTCGTGGAATCCCCACACCCGATCACCCACCCGAAAGTTAATTACCTGCGTCCCCGTAGCCTCCACCGTTCCGGCGAAGTCGGTACCCGGAATAGCAGAAGTAGGCTTTAGCAAACCCGTGAACAGCCGGATGGGCCACGGCTGGCCCCGAAGGATACCACAGTCCGTTCGGTTAACCGTGGTGGCGCGCACCCGCACCAGAATTTCGTCGTCTTTGGGTGTGGGTTGCTCGGCGGTTCCAATGGTGAGTACTTCGGGTGAGCCGTACGTTGTTCTTAGCGCTGCTTTCATGGATGAAGGAAGTTAGTGAGTTACTATAAAACCGGCGTGCCCCTTCTGCCCTAAGCCCCCGAAAACTTGAGTTTCACGGTGGCCCCGGTGGTTACGGTAAAATCTTTTACTTCGGTAAACTTGCTGCCGAAGGCATCCTGCGCCCGAAACACCAGTTGGTAGGTGCCCGGCTGGATGGCCCGCGTCACGCGCGTTTCGCCGGGCACGAAGTCGTGCACCCACCGCTGCGTCCCGCTCGAGTCGATTTGATACAGGCTACCGATGCCGTTCTTCACGAAATCTACGTTGAGCACCCCCGGACCGGGCAGGGCCAGCTCGGTGGTTTCGCGGGGGGTCACCCGCACATCGGTGAGTAACGTCTTGGGGAAAGTAAGCACTTCCAGGTCGTAGGTGCCCACTAGGTAGTTCTCAGGAGCGGGCAACGCGTGCACGTTGATGATGGCCGACTGCCCCGCCCGGCGCACCAGCGCCCGCACACCCTGGGCGTATTCGGAGTGACCGGGCTGCGTGACGTGCAGCCTGCCCTGCGGTGCTTGGATACTCACCACGTTGTGCTGTCCGCCCTCGAAGCGTACGTTGCGCCGCGCTACGGGCGGAATGGTGTTCACCACCACGTCGTACGACAGTACCGCGTCCACCACCACCGAGTCGGGCTGCCCCTGCGGGTCGCGGTAGTGCACGAAGTTGTAGAGCGGGGCCTGTGTCACGTTGTTCACGAAGGTGACGTTCACGTCGGTTTCGGTGGGCTGCCGTTGCTCATCGAGCAACTCCACGCTCACGGTGGTGGTTTCGAGCGACTGCCGCAGGATTTTGTTGAGCACCTGCCGGAACTCGTTCACGTCCTGGGCGTCGTAGTACTGCCCCACGCAGGCAAACTCCTCGGCGAAGTTCTGGTCCATTCCCAGCCCGATGACGAAGGGCTTCAGAAAGATATTGCGCGACTGCAGCGCCTGCGACACTCCGCAGGGGTCACCGTCGCACGACTCGATGCCGTCGGTGAGGATGATTACCACGTTGCGGTAGGCGGGGTCGGCCGGGAAGTCGTTGGCGGCCTGCTCGAGCGAGTAGGCGATGGGCGTGACGCCCGAGGGTTGCAGGGTGCGCAGCTCACCGATGATGCGGTCGTGGTTGCGGGCGGCAAAGCCCACCTCCAGTTTGGTATCCTGGCAGTTTTGGAAGCGGCGGTGGTACTGGTGTCCGTAGACCCGCAGGGCAAGTTCGAGCTTAGGATCAACGCGCAGCGAGTCGACCAGTTCGGTGAGCATCTGCTTGGCCACGTCCATGCGCAGGCGCCCCTCCCACTCGGCAAACATGCTGCCCGAGGCGTCGAGCAAAAACAGCAGTCGGGTTTGCTCGGGCGGTCGCTGGATTTGGACTTGGGCGAGGGAGGAGAAGGGAATGATGAATATCGAATAAAGAATGATGAATGATGAAAGAAGAGAAATGGCGGGTTGTCGGGTGGACTTGCAGTAATTCATGCTAGAATAACGCTGCGAAGGGGAAATGCGTGTTCTTACTGTTTCCGGCGGTGTTTTAACTTAGGTCAGCGTACGACCCTTCCTCCCCAAGCTTCGCGGCGAAATTCGTCAAAGATCATCATTCGATAGCGCTCCTCTAATAAAGAGCCTTCGGCAAAAATTCGCTCCAGTACGACTACTAAGAGTTCTCAAAATTAGTGATAGTAGCCAGATAAGCTTCGGACTGCTTTAGTTGCTGATCATACTTTTGATACATATTCCGAGTCATCATGGAACCAGCAACAATAACCACAAGAAATAATACGCAGAAAGTTAACAAACCCATGATATCTGAGTAGATATGCACTCCGAAAAAAACGTTCAGGTACGGGGGAATTGCGGTCAGAAACCAAAATGATACGACTAGTCCGTCGTATTTTGCGCGCGAGGCGGTGTGTATTCTGAACTTTGAGATCACCTTTTGCAGATCAATCAGCGAAAGTTCTTCGTAGTCAGGCTTTTTAAGAGACAAGTGGGACACGAAAGATACCAGCATAGCTAACCCACCAACGACGGCCGGAATAGCGTACCAAGGCTCGTTTACTACGCTGATAGCGAACGCTACTGAAATAAAGCAGTAAACCAAAGCGAGGTTTCTGCCCATTATTGATAGGCTTAGTAATTTATCATAACCTTTGATATGCTTATTCATATTCATTTCCCTGATTAGTTTTTCGTTGACCTCAATTTTACTTTCCAATCTTTTGTTTTCTTCCTTCCAAAGTTTCTTTAGCTCATCTTCCATGGCGTTAGTGGTTTACTGTGAAAAAATCGGTTCTAAGCTTCTTCTTAATTCTACTTATCTTTGTTGCGACATTGGTTCTAGTAATTCCTAAAATTTCAGCAATCGATTCGTAACTATTCTCATCCAAGTAGAGCAACATTATGGCTTTGCTAAACTCGTCTAGCTGGTTGATAAACTGATACAATAATGTTATTCTACCGTCTGTTTCTTCAGAAACTTGAGATGGAATTGCGCGGAAAAAAACATCATCCAGGGGCGTGTGAAGTTCTCTGGCTTTCAAATCTTTTCGCTGGTAAGAGATGGCTACGTTTAGCGCTACTCTGTAAATCCAAGTGGATAATTTGGCCCTTCCATCGTAACGTTTCAGCGACCTCCATATCTGAATAGCAATTTCCTGTTCAAGGTCTTTTCTATCTTCAAGATTGCTACAGTAGGCATACGTCACTTTGAGGATAATCCCTTTGTGATCCTTCAGAATCTGAACAAATTTCTCTTTGGCTACTGACTTCACTTCGTTTGGTTTACCGTATTATTCGCAGAAGTGAGCAAAAAATCACACCGATGAGTAATTATTTTTCAGATTGGCGAAGTACCGTAACAATTACCGAAGACTCAGGCTTCGCGCAGCAGGTCAGACAGTAGCTGCCACAGTTGGTTTATCTTGGGTTGGTACACGTATTTGATATGCAGAAAGACCCCAATAATAAACAGCTCAGCAATGCAGACGGCCAACAGTAGATTTTGGTGAGGGTCTTTTACGAAAACAAAGGGAGAACGCTCGGGATCGATGGCGAAATGCTCAGCGGTGAGGTAACCCAGGAAAAGGCCTAAGAGAAGAGAAGCGCCTACCACAATTTTGTAGTTTAGTACGTAGCGTTCCAGAATAACCAAGCCTTCCCGAAGGTAGTCATAAACGTTTTCTTTGGGTTGGTGCTGCTTCATCTTTTGATAAAACCGGTACTGCCACCCGAAGTAGCCCACTCCTACAACGGTAATTACCGGTACTAACAGTAGCCTTTCGGACCCACCGCGAACAATTAACCAAACAATGATGCCGACTGTGACCGGTAGGTTAAGCATGAGTTCCCAGTACACCACGCGGCAAAACCGGTCGAAGGCATAGCTTGATTTTCGGCGAATGATATTTTCTACCTCAGCGGATGATAGAGGAACGTTGGATTCAACTTGTTGGCCACTACGCCAGAGTGTTTGTAGATTGTCCATGAATGATGCGGTTTAATTGTTTCTTAATGCGGTTTACCTTTACGCCTACGTTGCTCAGCGATATGCCCAGAATGTCGGCGATCTCTTCGTACTTTTTGCCTTCCAGGTACAGCAGGATTAGCGCCCGGTCGATCTCACTCAACTGCCGGATGGCGGCGTAGAGTTGTTTCAGTTGCTCCTCTTCGGCGGTATCCGTTGCTTCGACGGCCAGGTTACTCCAGTGCTTAGGTTGCAACGACACCGCGCTTACCCGCCGTTTTTCGCGCTTGAGCAGCGACAGGCACACGTTAAGGGCCACCCGGTAGACCCAGGTAGACGCCTGGGCATCGCCCCGGAAGCTGCCGTAGGCTTTCCACAGTTGCAGTACCACCTCCTGAAAGTAATCCTGATACTCGTCGGCATCGTTGCTGTATACTTTGCAGATGCGTCGGATAATCCCGATATGATCGTTCAGGAAGCGGTGAAACTCCGTAGAAGGGCGTTCGGCTTGGTAGCTAGTCATACGCGGCTGAGTCGTTTGATAAGTTAGTAGCCGAGGGCTTTATTTTCTTACAGCGAAGGCAGTACATTTTCTATCGATAAAAATTGTTCTATTTAATCGACTAATAGCAACGCGTTGCGAAAGACGAAAAATTAATTTTCTGATTTTTTCAGAAGGAGCTGTAAGAAACCGGGCGGTCGGGCTACTAGCTCAGTGATCAGTCGCACGGCTAACTAAAGATAAACGATAAACGCATCCTTAACCACCTACATCATGATCCAGCTAGAAAACGTAAGCAAAAAGTATCCCCGGCGGTCGTCTAAATCTCTCAAATCTTATTTATCACTCACCAACAACGTACTATCACTATGTCTACGCTAAAACTGATTATCACCGCCAGCGTGCTGGTGGTATCCCTTCCTCTGCGCGCGCAGGACGCGAATAGTCTGCTCTACGAAGTGTCGGGCAACGACCTGGAGCAGCCTTCGTACCTGTTCGGCACCATCCACCTGATCCGAAAGAGGCGCAAGTAGCGTTGCTGACCGAATCTACTCGGGACTACGAACAGTCGGCGGACGAGTTCCGCGCGCTGATGGACGCTTATCAGGCGCAGGACCTGGGTCGAATTCAGGAAATATCACAGGAGTCTGTTGACCGCATAGAAGGGATGGAGCAGCACCTGCTCATTGATCGCAACCGAGCATGGGTACCCAAGATGGAGGAGATGATGGACCAGACGACCTTCTTTGCCGTGGGAGCCGCGCACCTAGGTGGAGAAGAAGGCTTGCTGAACTTGCTGGAAGAAGCGGGTTATACGGTAACAGCGGTGGCGCAGTAATCACGTAGGAATTTGATTAATCAAATTCTTACTGGAACCCCGCATCGTTCACCTCAATCCAGTGGCCGTCGGGATCCTGGAAGTAGAGTTGCTGCACGCCGTCTACGCGGGTAGTAACTGACTGGGCTTTGCCGGGCCAATCGAAGTAGGGCACGTCGTTCTCCTCCAGGCGAGCCACGAAGCGCTCCACCGAGGGCACACTGAAGCACAGATGGTCGTTCTTGTCGCGCTCCACGTCTTGCTTCGCCCCCTGGATCAGGTGCAGTTGGCTGCCCGCGCCCAACGAGTACCAGGTGTGCCGACCGTCGTGAAAGGGCTCGGGAATCTTTTTGAAGCGCAGAATCTGATCGTAGAAATTGGTGCTGACCTCCAGGTTATGCACGTAGACGGCAATGTGGTCGAGCCGGATAGAATCGGCGGCGGGAGCCACTTCGGACTGGGCAAGGGTCGGTAGGGCAAGTGCCGTGCTGAGGATGAGGAGAATAAGTAGTTGTCGCATAGGAAGGTGCTAGGAATTTAGGATTTGGGCGGTGTGGTCTTTGGTGTTTACCTTGTCGATGATCTCGGTAATGATGCCTTTTTCATCAATGACGAAAGTGGTGCGGGCAGTGCCCAGGTAGGTGCGGCCGTACATCGACTTTTCCTTCCACACGCCGTAGGCTTCGTTGATCACCTTGTCTTCGTCGGCCAGCAGCGTGAAGGGCAGTTCGTACTTGCGGGCAAATTTGTCGTGCGATTGCACTCCGTCGCCGCTGACGCCGATCACCTCGTAACCGGCCTGTTGTAGGTCAGCGTAGTTATCGCGCAGGTTGCAGGCCTGGGCCGTGCAGCCGGGGGTATCGTCTTTGGGGTAGAAGTAGATGACCACTTTCTTGCCTCGAAAATCGGACAAGCTTACGGACTCGCCCCGTTGGTCGTAGGCAGTGAAGTTGGGGGCGGCGTCGCCGGGACGGAGGTTCATGGTGGTTGGGTTGTGATATTCAATAGCCCAGCGTTTGAACGCGGTTGTGATCAGCGTGAATGTTGAATAATGAACCGGGCCCCGGCGGCACCGAATGATGAAGTAGAACACAGATTTTACGTTCGTTGGACTATGGAAACGAGGTTAGAGATTTAGCTTTTTGTCTGTTGCCAAAGAAGATAAACCTCATACGCACCCCTTCTGTTTAGGCTAAATTAACAGTAGCGCTGCCGGGCGGCTTCTACTTGCGCCTTAAGCTTGGCGGCATCATCCACGTGCAATGCGAGGGTTTGGTAGGTTTTTTTGGTTCCGTACAACCCGTGAAGCGTATGCGGTCGGTTGAGCCGGATGATCACGTTGTGGGGCTCCAGTTGTCCCAAGAATGACAACCGGCGGGTTTCTTTGTCAACAGTGACCTTTCTTGCGGATAGCTCCATCGACGCAATAGCATCCAACCGGACGGTTGTTTCGTTCATGATACCGTAGCGAAGGTTTAGTTGATCCCCGTCGATGGAGATGGGCCGTTTCGTCATGGACCTCAAGAACCCGAATAGCTGAATGGCCGAGTAAACGCTCAGCCCGGTCAGAATCCAGGCCGCCGGTTCGCTCCATCGCGCCAGCAATAGATGGAAGACAAAGGTTTCGGCTCCCACAATGCCGATGATCACGATCAGTAGCGCCACGGTTCCGCTACTGCGGTGGTAGGTAAATTCATTGTCTTGCAACTTCCGCTTTTTCCAGTAGACAAACCCGTAGTAGAACACCGCAACCTCGGTGGCAAAGGGCATTGCCGCCGACTTGGGCAGCACTTTGAAGCACGCTTCCTTCAGAGCCGTGAAGAAATCAATGGTTGGCGCGTTACGCGCTCGGGTCTCTTTGACTACCGTTCGGAAAGTATAAACGACGTACGACAAAACCCCCAGCTCGACAACGGGCAACGCCCAGGTTCTGAACAACGCCAGATACGTCTGGTCTTCTGGCGGCAGCAAGTAAGTCCCCAGCAGTAGCCCCAGCACCATCACCGGAACAACCGTCGTTTTGGCAATAGTCGTCTTGCGGATTAGCAGGAAGTAGACCACCGGTACGGTGATCACTAAGTCTACCGAAACGGCAAGGGGCAGGATAGCGTTCTGATCGAAGAAGGCAGAGTGAACAATAGCAGCCAGCAGCGCAAATAGTCCCAGCGGAATCCCGTAGGCGAGCAGGTTTTTGTTAATGCTTGGTGTCGTCACTGGTTACTGGTTACTGGTTACTGGTTACTGGTTACTGGTTACTGGTTACTGGTTACTGGTTACTGGTTACTGGTTACTGGTTACTGGTTACTGGTTACTGGTTACTGGTTACTGGTTACTGGTTACTGGTTAAATTTACGAAAGTCAAAAGACAAGGCAAGAGACAAAGGACCAACATCCAGCATCCAACATCCAACATCCAGCATCTGGCCACCCAGAAGATTATCCAGTATCCAAACATTCCCGCACCCCAGCAGTTGAGAAAGCACTTTTTACTCACCCTAACCACTTTTTAATCATGGCAGAATCAACCCTCCCCCCCCAGCAACAATCCACTCCGGGCACCGAGCAGCAGATGGATCCCGAGCCCGAAACCATCCGCGACAGCTACCGCGGTAGCGACAAACTGAAAGGCAAAGTGGCCCTGATCACCGGCGGCGACTCGGGCATCGGAGCCTCCGTGGCGGTGCACTTCGCCCGCGAAGGAGCCGACGTGGCCATCGTGTACCTGAGCGAAGACCAGGACGCCGAAGAAACCCAACGCCTGGTCGAGAAAGAAGGCCAGACGTGCCTGCTGCTGCGCGGCGACCTGCGCGACCGCGCGTTCTGCCAGGAGTGCGTCGACAAAACCTACGCCCAGTTTGGGCAGCTCGATATTCTGGTGAACAACGCCGCCGAACAGCACCCGGCCGAAGACATGGACGAACTGGACCTGGACTTGGTGGAAGACACGTTCAAGACCAATATATTCTCCATGTTTTACCTCACCAAACCGGCGCTGGAGAAGATGGGCGAGGGCGGCTGCATCATCAACACCAACAGCGTGGTGGCCTACCGAGGCAGCGAGTCGCTGCTCGACTACTCAGCCACCAAAGGAGCGATCACCACCTTCACCCGTTCGTTGTGCCAGATGGTGGCCGAGCGCGGCATCCGGGTCAACGCCGTGGCCCCCGGCCCCATCTGGACGCCCCTGATTCCGTCAACCTTTTCGGAAGAGAAGGTTAAGAAGTTTGGCAAGAACACCCCGCTAAAGCGCCCCGGTCAACCGTCGGAAGTGGGCCCGGCCTACGTGTTCCTGGCCTCGCAGGATGCCTCGTACATCACCGGGCAAACCATCCACGTGAACGGCGGCGACGTGGCGGTGAGCTAGTAGCCAGTTGTTGCGTGATCACGGCGGGAAGGTGGACGCGCGAATAAAAATCCTTTAGAAGAAGTTCGTTCGTCTTGGAGAATTTATAAAAAAAGCGGTAGCTTGGGGGAAGTTATTACCTTCTTTCAACCATGACCTCCTCCCGGCTTCCGCTGCTTTCTTCTACGGCTGGCAAAAGCCACGCTTCCGGGCCGCCCCCCACTGATGCCGACCTGTGGGCCAGTTTCCGGGGCGGCAGCGAAGAGGCTTACCAACGGATATACGATACGCACTTCGACGTGCTGTATAATTACGGGCGACAGTTTTGCCTTAGTCCGGCGCTGGTCAAAGACTGCATCCAGGACGTTTTCGTTACGCTTTGGATGTCTCGAGGCAACCTAGGCCCTACTGATGCCATCAAGTACTATCTTTTTAAAGCACTAAAGCGTCGGATCGTCAAGTGCCTTAAGAAGGAGCAACGCCGCGTGGAGCTTCGAGCGCAGATCCCTCCTTTCGAGAATGTTTTATCGGCCGAGCAGCACATTATCTCTTCCCAAGAAGACGAAGAACAAAAGAACCGGGTCAGACGCGCGGTCAACCAACTATCAGACCGGCAACGGGAAGCAGTCTTTCTGCTGTACTACGAAGATCTGTCCTATACGCAGATTGCCGAACTGCTGTCGGTGCAGCCAAAGACCGCCCGGAATTTGGTAGGTAAAGCACTACAGGCCCTGCGTAATCACCTTCAAGCTCCGACTATTCTGCTTCTCCTTCTGTTATCGATTTAATAATATTATTCCTGCTTAGTAGCTGTCATCAGCTATTCTATCCCGTTTTGTTGCGAATGCAGTAAACATCTCTGATTTCTTCTGTCTGAGCCGGGCAATTCCCCCCCTTCCGTCCTTTACTAAGCAAACAGGGTATTGCTTATGAAGTATGCAGATTTCTCGTCTTCTGATTTTGCCGCTGACGAATACTTTCGACGATGGATATACCAATCCGATGCCGACAGTCGTCGCTTTTGGAAAGACTGGTTAACGCAGCATCCCGAAAAGCAGGCAGCGGTTGAAGAAGCCCAGCAGTTGCTGCTTTCTCTTCGATTTAAAGAGTACACAACCTCCGCCGAAGAGAAGCACAAGCTGTGGCAACGAATCAACCAAGAGCGGACCACTACACTTGCCCGTATCTCCAGTCGGCGAACAACGATGCGACGAGCGATAGCCGTTGCCGCTTCGATGGGAGTGTTGGTGCTGGCGTTTGCTTGGGCATACACCCAATGGTTAAGTCCCCGCGAGCAGGTCTATACTGCTGCCTACGGAACCACACAAACCATCATTCTTCCTGACCAGAGCACCGTAGAGCTTAACGCCCATTCTACATTACGCGTCAGCACTGACTGGGCCCGTAGCCGAGAGGTGTGGCTCGAAGGCGAAGCTTTCTTCAAAGTGCAACCCCAGCGAACGACGACGGGCAAGAAAATCCCCTTTCTGGTTCATACCGACGAACTGCTGGTGGAGGTAGTCGGCACTCAATTCAATGTGCTATCCCGCCGGGGCGAGACGCAGGTTGGCCTCAGCAGCGGCAAGGTAACCCTGGCCCTCACCGCCGAAGAGAATCCGAACGTTGCTATGCGGCCGGGCGATTGGGTAGCTTTTTCTCAGAAGGAGCGGCGGCTGGAAAAAAATCACCTGCCCCCCGCCACCTACACCGCCTGGCGCGACCATCGGCTGCGCTTTGATGAACATCGCCTATCCGAAGTACGAACCCTGCTAGAAGATTACTACGGCTATCAGGTAACCTTCTCGAGCGAAGCGCTCGCCAACCGAACCTTTAGCGGCGAGTTCCCCACCGACCGTACCGACCTGCTGCTGGCGGCTATTGAGGCCGCCCTGGAGGTCACGGTTCGTAAGCGTGGTAACGAAATCTTTATTGCTGAACGATAAAAGACGATATAAAACTACCGAGTATTTCACCTAATCCCCCTCACCCATGAATAAGCATTACTTTCTGATCGCCCTGAGTTGGCTACTGGGAACCACCTTGGTCCAGGCGCAACACCCCCTGGCCAGTCACACTCCCCAGCCGGTCCAAAACACTCAACAACGCTTGAGCACCAAATCGCAAAGCGAGCAGTCGGTTACCCTGTCGACGGCGGTTAAACAATTAGCTGATCACTACCGGGTGAGCATTTCTTACGATCCTTTGCTGCTAGATCAGAAAACCACTCGTTCGGTGCGGCAACATACTTCGCTGGAGGAAGATCTGTCCCACTTGTTGACTCCCTATTCGCTCCGGCACCGGAAGTTAGAAGAAGGATTTTATATTATCCAGCCAACCAAAATTGTGAACTCAATGACCCGGCTCATCCCGCAAGGCGAATCGTTTTTACTATCCTCGCCGAACGTCACTCCCAGTCGGAGACCCACCGCTGAAAAACCTACGCAACGTTGGGAACAAACCGTTAGCGGGCAGGTAACGGACCTAAATAGCGGTGAATCATTGCCGGGAGTTAACATTCTGGCCAAGGGCTCCTCCACCGGTACGGTAACGGACATAAACGGAAATTACCGCCTTACCGTGGCCGACGATATCACCACGCTGGTATTTTCTTCCATCGGGTTTGCCACCGAAGAGGTGCCGATCAACGGACGAAGTACCATTGATTTAGCCCTCACGCCGGACGTACAATCGCTGTCCGAAGTGGTGGTGGTGGGCTACGGAACCACCAAACGCAGCGACCTCACCGGCTCGGTGGCCTCCGTGAAAGAACAGGAGCTCAAACAAGTGGCGGTAACGTCCCTAGACCAGGGCCTGCAGGGCCGCGTGGCCGGAGTGCAGGTCACCCAGTCGTCGGCCGCGCCGGGCGGAGCGGTATCAGTACGTATCCGGGGCGTCAACTCCATCAACGGCACCAACGAACCACTCTACGTCATCGACGGCATCCCCATCATCGCCAGCGACGGTGCGGTGTCGCCCACCGGGGGCGGAGTGCCCGGACAGGGTGGCGGCGGCATTGCCTCCAACGCTTTGGCCTCTATCAACCCGGGAGACATCGAGTCGATTGAAGTGCTCAAGGATGCCTCGGCCGCGGCCATCTACGGCGCACGGGGGGCCAACGGCGTGGTGATTATCACCACCAAGCAGGGCAAGGCCGGGCGCACCACGGTGGATTTTGAAAACTACTACGGCCTGCAAGAGGTAGCCAATACCTACGACGTGCTCGACGCCCGTTCGTTCGGCATTTGGGCCAACGAGTACGCCCTGAGCCAGGGACAAGACCGCTACTTTAACGAGCAGCAACTCGATTCGCTCGGCCGAAACAGCACCGACTGGCAGAAAGAAATTTACCGAACGGCCCCGATGCAGAATCATCAGTTGACCATCACCAGCGGAAACGACAAAACCACCTTTTCGCTCGGGGCCAACTACTTTCGTCAGGAAGGAGTGGTGAAACGCTCGGGCTTCGAGCGAGGATCACTGCGACTGAACCTCAATCACCTGGTCAGCGACCGGTTCAAGGTGGGTAACACCCTGATGATCAGCCGATTGGGCAATGACCGTATCATTACCGACGGAACCAACAGTGCCACTTCGCTGGCGCAGCAGGCTCCCCCTGTCGTACCGGTCTTCAACCGCGACGGTAGCTATACCGTGATTGACCAGTACGGCCTCTCGCTGAACGAAAACCTGGACTTCAACGAAGTGTTACCCAACCCGGTGGGCCGCATCAACGAAACCACCGACCGTGAAACCACCAACCGCATACTGGCTAACTTCTACGCCGACTACGAATTCATAGAAGGACTCAACTTGAAGGTGACGGCCGGAGCCAACGTAGAAAACCGAAACCGCGACACCTACTTCAGTCAGCAATCCTTCGAAGGAGCCGGTTTGGGCGGCTTTGCTTCCACTGGCACCTCCGAGCGCCTTATCTTCTTGAACGAAAACATTCTTTCGTTCAACCGCACTTTCAACAACAAGCACCAGGTGAGTGCCGTCACCGGTTTTTCTACGCAGTATGAAGTGCTTCAGGGTCGGCAGATCAACAACACCGGCTTTGGCATCGATGATCCCGACCTGAGTCTGAATGATATCGGTTCGGGTACCCAACTGGGCGGACCGGGCGTTAGTTCTTTTAAGCAAGATGAAAGCCTGGCGTCGTTCATTCTACGAGCATCTTACACCTTTGATGATCGCTACCTGTTCACCTTCACCAGCCGGGCCGACGGCTCGTCCAAGTTCAGCGACGGCAATAAGTGGGGCTTCTTTCCCTCGGGAGCCATCGGCTGGAAAGTGAGCAACGAGGCCTTTATGAACGATGTGAACTGGATCAGCAACCTGAAGCTGCGGGGCAGCTACGGACAGACTGGCTTTCAGGAAATTCCTCCCTACCAATCGCTGGCCCGCTACGGTTCACAGAACTACTCGTTCGGCGACGTGCCGGTGGTTGGTTACCAACCGGTGTCACCAGCCAACAGCGACCTGACCTGGCAAGTCACTTCGCAGGTCAACGTGGGAGTAGACGCCGGTTTCTTTGAGAATCGCCTGTCGCTCACCGCCGACTACTACGTCAAAAACACGGACCGGCTGCTGCTGTTTGTGCGCCCTTCGGCCAACACCGGCTACAGCTCCTCGCTGGCCTTCAACATTGGTCAGGTTAGAAACGAGGGTTGGGAACTCAGCGCGGGCACCAACCTGGACCTGGGAGCAGTACGGTGGACCTCCAACCTGAACCTGAGCCGCAACACCAACGAGGTGCTCGACCTGGGGCCGCAGGAAGAAATCTTCGGCGGAAGGCTTTCGGCGGACCGGAAAGATCAGGGAAACCGCACGGCCGTGGGCAGCCCCATCGGAGTGTTCTACGGCTACCAGACCGACGGCATCTTCCGCAACGAGGCTGAGGTGAGTCAGCATACCACCACCGTTGACGGGCAGGAAGTGGTGATCCAGCCGGATGCCCGGCCGGGCGATCGGAGGTTTGTGGACACCAACGGCGACGGTGATATCTCGAACGACGACCGCACCAACATCGGCGATCCCTACGCGGATTTGATCTACGGCTGGTCGAATAACTTCTACTACGGTAATTTTGACTTCAGCTTCTTCTTGCAGGGCACCCAGGGCAACGACATCCTCAACGTATCGCGTGAGCCGCTGAGCACCAACGACGCTCGGAACAACATCCTCCAGGATCGTTTCAACGGTCGCTGGACAGCGGAAAATTCGAATGCGGTGTGGCCCCGGGCCGGATCTTTTAACCCCATCGGCGGCGGTTCGGGTGGCTTTGGTGATTACATTGTGGAGGACGGCTCGTACCTGCGCTTGCGGGATATCACCCTCGGCTACACGCTGCCCGCCAGGACGATCAGCGGCCTGCGCACCGCCCGCCTCTACCTGAGTGCCCAAAACTTGTTCACGATCACCAACTACAGCGGCGTGAACCCGGAGGCCAGCTCTCAGGGGCAAAATGCCACTAACTTTGGCGTAGACATTGGCGGCTACCCGGTGGCGCGCATCTACCGCGTCGGCATCAACCTGGGCTTCTAATCAATCATCCAACGTTGCGTTAGCCCTTGACTAACGTACCATTACCAAAATCATAACAAAATGAAAAGTAACTGTATCATATTCCTCGTTAGCACCCTGCTCACGTTCAGCGGGTGCGAAAGTTTTCTGGAAGAAGAACCTTTCAATACCGTCGACCCGGCAACGCTGTTCCAGGACGGACCGGGAGCTTTGGCGGCCGTCAATGCTACCTATAAGATGATGTCCCGCAACCAAGACTCCTACGGTCGGGATTTCCTGTTCGTGAGTGAGGAACCTACCGAAACCGTTACCACCCGCCGGGATGCCTCCGACGACCGCGGTCGCTTGGACAACTGGTTGTGGGACAAATCGCACGGCTTTCTGGCCCCGGTGTGGACGGAGGCCTACGCGGTGATCAACTCCGCCAACGGCGTGATCGAAAACGTTCCACTCATTGAGGGCATGGATCCGGTGCTCCAGGCCCGCATTGTGGGGGAGGCCAAGTTCTTGCGCGCCTTCAACTATTTTGTTCTGGTGAGAATGTGGGGCGGGGTGCCCATCCGTACCCAGCAGATCAAGGGAGTGTCCGAGCCGCTGCAACTGGCCCGCAGCACCGCCCCGGAGGTTTATCAACTCATCATTAAAGATTTGCAGGAGGCTGAGCCGGTGCTTCCTACCCGCGAAGGATACAGCGCCTTTGCCGGGGCCAACACCGGTCGGGCCACGCGGGGAGCCGTGCTGTCGCTGTTGGCCAAGGTGTATCTTCAGAAGGGAGCCACCCCCGCCGTGAGCGAAAGCGGCGACTTCGCCGAGAGCTTAAGGTACGCCAACCAGGTCATCAGCGAAGGAGACTACCAACTGGTAGAAGACTACCGCAGTATCTTCGATATCAGTTCTGAAAACAGCGCCGAGGTGATCTTCGACATTCAACAAGCCTCAGTAGAAAACCTGGGGGGCGACTTATCCGGTCACGTGGTGCCTCGCAATTCGGGGTTGGGCCGCCGCAGCTGGGGCAACTTCCACGCGGAAGTGCCCTTCTTCACCGACTACGCCGACGATGATCAGCGCACCGAAAGTTTCATTTTGGAGTACGTAGTCGACGGAGACACCGTCACCTACGATGCCAATAACTTTGCCGACGATGACTACGTAACGGACGGGCCGGGCTTTTTCAAACTGGCCGAACTCGACCCTTCCATCGGGGCCAACGCCCAGGAGCGCCCCAACAAGGTGTTGCTTCGCTACGCCGACGTGCTACTCATGCAGGCCGAAGCCGCCAACCAGGTCAGTCAAGGACCCACCGCCGAAGCCTACGCTTCCGTGAACCAGGTGCGCCAACGGGCGGGCATTCCGGATCTGACCCCGGGACTGAGTTACGAGCAGTTCCGGGATTCATTGCTCACGGAACGACGAAAAGAACTCATCTTCGAGTACCACGGCTGGTTCGATGGCCTTCGCTTCTGGGACTTGTTCACCGACCGGGTACTGGCCAACGTGCAAACTCGAGAAAACAAAATTCAGTCCGGAGAATGGCCCGACGGCAACGATGCGGCACCACGGTTTTTTACCAGCGACAACATCAAAGCCGATAAGTTTCGGCTGTTTCCCATTCCGCAGAACGTGATTGACCTTAACCCTAAGCTGGAGCAGAATCCGGGTTGGGAGTAGACGCAACGAAAACCTGATACTTTGAACCGAAGAGACTTTTTGCTGAAAGCAACCGCCGGGGCGGCCCTGCCCTCCCTGCTTGCTTTTGATGTCACCGCCGACAAGCACTCGATCGACCAAATTGAGCTCTTTCGCTACGACATCAATACGCCCCGCCACTTCTCGTGGGGCACCTGGCACAACCGGCAGCACGTGTTCATGCGCATCACCTCCGGCGAGCATACCGGCTGGGCCGAGGTGGCCGCCGACAAGAACAACCCGGAGCTGGACACCCGCACCTGGGGTAGCTTTCTGCAAGATTTTAAGAAGCGAACCTTAGACGAAGCCTACGCACTGGTGAAGGTGAACCAAGTAGGCACGGGCAAAGACGGCAAGTACCACAAAAAGCAGCTCGAGTTTGTGGAAATGGGACTGCTCGACCTGCTGGGGCGGATAAGAGGCAAGCCCGCTATCGAGCTGCTGGGCATGAATAACCGCGCCTCGGTGCCCGGCCTGTACTGTATCCTGGACGACGACCTGGAAAAGATCGCCGAAGGGATTAAGCAGTGCCAGCAGCAAAACCTGGACGACTACGTCAAGTTCAAGATGTTCGGCAAACCGGAACTGGACCTTAGCATCGCAAAACTGGCGCGCAAAGGCTTAGGCAAGGATGCCTTTATCCTGTCCGATGCCAACCGGGGCTATAAAAATTGGCAGACTATCGATGAACTAGCCGACATTTTAAACAACTTACGTGCGCAGGGACTCAACGCAATAGAAGACCCGGCCGAGCTCACCAACGCCCAGTGGATTGCCCTGCAAAACCAGATCGGCGACCTGGCCCTGGTGCCCGACTACGCCATGCGCCCGGCCTGGAGAGGGCTAGAGCGGGCGGTGCCGGGCATGGGTCGGGTGTACAACTTCCATCCCGAATCGATGGGCAGTTTGCACCACTTAGCTCCCCTGGCCGACAAGGTGCGGGGCTTCGGGGGCAAGATCATGATTGGCGACGCCAGCCTGGTGGGTCCCGCCTGCAGCGTGTGGCAGCAGATTGCTATTGGGGTTGGGGCGGTCTGGGTCGAAGCGCTGGAGAAAGCCGAAGAGTCGCGAGAGTACCTGGCCTGCGTGGTAGATAAGGCGACCTACCGAGATCAGACCGGCCAGTTTGCAATGAAGCCGAAACCGGGCTTCGGCCTAGAGATGGACGTAGTTGCCCTGCGAGAACATTGTCCTAAAAGTATCACCATTTAACGCAACCTGGCATGTCCGAACACATCACCCATGTGGCTATCTTTGAAGACGGCTACCGCCTGATGCAACTTAGCGCGTCGCAGTTTCCGAAGGCCTTCGTGCGCAGCCTGGAAGGCCACTACGACCATGGCATCGTGTGCTGCGGCACCCGCGGCAACCACACCTACGCCGTGCCTATCGTAGAAAAGTACCGGGGCCTGGCTCCCGAAGACTATTCGGAGGAAGGACTTCAGCAACTGGCCGGAGCCCTGGGCTGGATGTCGCACCGCGCCGCCGACAGCACGCTCAACCCCCTGGCCGACCAAGTGGACGAGCGACAGAACCCAATGTTCAACGGACAAGACCTGAAACTCTACTACGAAGTGGTGGTGATGAAGGAAGTGTACCAGAGCGGCCAGCGAACCACCGCCTCACCCTACGAGGTGCTGTCTCCGGCCACGCTGGCCGAGCGCCTGCGCACCAACCCGGCAGCGCAACTAGTGAACATCCGGCCGTTCGAGACGCTGTTCACCAACTACTACCTGCGCGAGTTTCTGGGCCTGATGCACGTTACTGCGTCAGATGCTCCCGACGACCTCGACGCCTACCTGACAGACTTGGTAGACCACGCGCAGTACTTTCAGGAAAACCTCAGCCTCTACACGGCGGCCTACGAACATCCGGACCCGATGAAGATGCAGGAGTTTGTGTACCACCTGAACTTCTATAACCGACAAGACCCACTGATCCGACTGCTTGAGCAGCTGCGCAACGGGGATACCGCTTCCCCAACCGACATTAACCAGGCATTGCAAGCTACTGATCAAACGTGCCAGTACGCCCGGGCCGTTCAACTAAATTACGCCTTTTGGCGAGCATTAGCGGCTTATTACGAGGGTAACACGGAGCGCGCTTCGCTGCAAAAGCAATTGTTGATGTAATGTCATTATAGCCTACCGTTTAAACGGTGGGCTTCTACCCAACCCTTACCATGAACCATACCCAAGACCGAAGAAGATTCTTAACCCAACTGTCGCTGAGCGGCACCGCCCTGACGGTTGCCCCCGCCCTGCTCCGCGCCGCCTCATTGCCCCCCTCTTCCGCCGGGCCGTTCCGCGTTCGGGGGCTGCTGCCGGTTGCGCTGACCGAAGACTGCTTCGACCTGGCCTTCGTCATGCCCGAGTTATCCGACCTCACCAAGACCGCCCTGGCCGGAGACATTGACCTTAAAATTCCGGGCAACAAAGGGCGGCTTGCGCCCAGCCTACGCCTGAAGATGGAAGCGTTGCCGGACGTGCTCAAGAAAATCAAGGAACCGGCCCAGGAAGCAAAGTCCATTCAGGCCGATAAGCTCTCGTTTCTGCTGGGCATCCTGAGTAATAACGCCCTGCGCGATCAATTGCACCCGGTCTACGAGCAGTACCCAAATGACGCCCAGGAACTAAGCATCTATCAGGATACGCATCTGCTTAAAACGCTGGCGGGTAACGATGCCTCGCAGGTAAAGTACGACGACCTCAACCAATTACTAAAAGTAATGCTGCCCCGCGCCATCACCCGGGTGCATACCCTGATTCCCGATAGCCAAAACGGAGAGGCGTGGGTGGTTCGCATGGGAGAATGGAGAAAGGAAAACAATGACCTCATGGAGCAGTACGCCCGCATCTATACCCAACCCGATCCGGCTAAGGTTAAGCAGTACGTCCGGGACGCTAATTTTTACGCTGTTGACGACGCGCTTATCCAATTAGCTCGCAAGACCCAGAACGGCGAACGGGTGGAAGCGAAAGGACTGAACCGGGAGGTGGAGAAGGCCATGAGTGGCTCGGGAAGCCGCTACGCTCAGGCGCTAGCGACTAGTGTTCACCGCGTTCGGACGGTGGATAAGTTTTTACGGGGAACCATCGACGAGTCGGCCTTGGTGAACGCTCTAAGAGCATAACTTGTGACCACGCAAAGCACCAACCGCCGCCACTTTCTGAAGCATACCAGCCTGGCCAGTGCAGGATTGTTACTGACCCAGGTGCGGATGGCAACCGCCAAAGCGACGCCTACCATTCTGCTCGTTTCGGGCTGGCAGGATATGAACATCGGCGACATTGCCCACACCCCCGGCCTGCTACACGTGTTCGCCACCTTTCTGCCCGAAGCAAAGGTCATCCTGTGGAAGCGACGAAAGGGCGACGAAGCGGATGCCATGCTGCGGCAACACTTTCCGCGCGTGCCGCTGATCTACGGCAACGTGGACGACGACAGAAACGTAGACAGCGAAGCGGTGCGCTCCGCAATGACCGAAGCCGACATCATGGTGCACGGCTCGGGCCCGGCCGTCGTCGGACAAAAGCACCTGGAGGCCTGGATCAAGCACACTAGCAAACCCTTCGGCATCTTCGGCACCACCATCGAGAAGATGAAGGACGGCCTGCCGGAAGTGCTAAGGAAAGCGGCCTTCGTCTACACCCGCGAGACCGGCTCGCTGAAGGTACTGGAAGAGCAAGGCATCAGCGGGGAACACGTGGCTTTTGCTCCCGACGCCACCTTCTTTATGGATATCACGGATGAGGAAAAGGCCGGGCAATTCTTGAAAGACAATGAACTGACCACCCAGCCGTTCATCTGCGTCATTCCTCGACTGCGCTACTCCCCTTCCTACAAATTCAAGGACGTAGACTGGTCGCAGGAGCGCATCAACAAGGTAGAACGCGTGAACGCAGCCACCAAAGAAAAAGACCACGCCAAGCTGCGGCAGGTGATGGTTACCTGGGTGCGGGAAACCGGTCATAGAGTGTTAGTTTGTCCGGAAATGACCTACCAAATTCCGCTTATGGACGAACTGCTCATTGATCCGCTGCCCGCCGACGTGAAGCCACACGTAGTGAAGCGCGGCTACTGGATGCCCGACGAGGCCGCCTCGGTCTATGCCCAAGCCCGGGCGGTGGTGAGCTTCGAGTGCCACTCGCCCATCATGGCCATTGCCGCCGGAACGCCCAGCTTCTACCTGCGCCAGCCCACCGACACCATCAAGGGGCAGATGTACTACGATCTGGGCCTCGACGATTGGGTGTTTGAGATAGACGACACCACGGGCCGACAAATTGCCGACGCCCTCATGCACGTGCATCAGCACCACGACCAGGCGCAGGTGAAGGTCACCCAGACCAACGCTCGAACAAGAAGCATTTATCAAGACGCTTGCCGGGTGGTGAAAAGCGAAATGAAAGCGTAACATGCAGAAGACAACAGCCGGATGGTGGGTTTTGATGGTACTGTTTAGCGGTAGTTGCACTACTAATTCCGCTTCCGAAAACCGCCAACCTTCCGCTGAAGAAGCATCGGTAAACCGCCCAACATTATCTGGCCAGCAACTCGCGCAGCAGCACTGCGCTACCTGCCACGCTTACGTTGGCCCGGAGATGCTGCCCCGTTCGGTATGGGCCGACGTGCTCACCGACATGGGCCACCGCATGGGCGTGTACGCCGGTGGCGCTCCGCCCGACAGCCTGTTTGAAGCCGGGAAAGCGACTACCCTGGTGAAGCGAGCCAACGTTTATCCTACCCAACCCACCGTCAGTCCCGAAGCCTGGCAACGGTTGCAGAACTATTACCAGCAGGAAGCTCCCGAATCACTGGCCGTTTCTCCCCGAACGATTGATCCGGATGGCCTGTCGTTCTTTCGCTACCGGCCTTCCCAGTTCTCCCAGTCACCGCCACTCACCAACTTGGTGAAAATCCTGCCGGGCCGCGGTGTGGTGTTCGGCGACGGCAAGCGCGACGGGAGTAGCTACAACCTACTAAACGAGCAACTGGAACGCACCTACGACATCCGGCTTCCCACCACCCCGGTGCATATGCGGGAACAGAACGACACGGTGTACTTGACCACCATCGGGCGCAAGATGCTGCCGTCGGACCAGCCCAACGGGGCCGTGCAGCAGTTGTTTGGCAAGCAGCCGGATCAAGCGCCTACCTCGGCCCGGTTGCTGCTGCGCGATTTGCAGCGCCCCGTGCACACCGCCTACGCCGACCTGAACCAGGACGGTCGGGAAGACATTGTGGTGTGCGAATTTGGTAATTTGACGGGAAAGCTAGCGTGGTACGAGAACCAGAGCGGCGGCAAGTACGTGACTCACGTGCTGAAAGCTGCTCCCGGAGCCACCCGGGTGGTAGTGCAAGACATGAACGACGACGACCAGCCTGACCTGCTGGTGCTGATGGCCCAGGGCGACGAAGGTATTTATCTGTTCACCAACCACAATGGAAGCTTCACCGAAAAACGGCTACTGCGGTTCCCGCCCGTCTACGGATCAACCTACTTTGACCTGATTGATTTTGACGAAGATGGGCATCTGGATATCTTATACACCTGCGGCGATAATGCTGACCTGAGCCCGGTGCTCAAGGAGTTTCACGGGATTTACCTGTTCACGAACGACGGCGCGATGAACTTCACGCAGCAGTACTTCTTCCCCCTGCACGGCGCTTACAAGGCCCTGGCCGAAGACTACGATCAGGACGGCGACCTGGACATCGCGGCGATCTCGTTCTTTCCGGATTACGAACGCTCACCGGAAGAAAGCTTCGTGTACCTGGAAAACCAGGGGGCACTTCAGTTCCGAGCCGCTTCGTTCCCCGAAGCCACCCGAGGCCGCTGGATCGTAATGGACTCCGGCGACCTGGATCAGGACGGTGACATCGACCTGGCCCTCGGTTCGTTCGTGGGCTTTCCACCGGACGGCGATACGACTGGCTTGTACGAACAATGGCTACAGAGCAGCCCATCGGTGGTGGTGCTAGAAAACACAACGCACTAAAACTAACCCAATCAATCTGCCGCCGAACCTCCGGTTCGGTGGCTAAGAGTAACAGGGGACTCAGCCTCCGCTATGAATACGCTAACTGTAAACATTATGTCAAGCTTCGAAGGGCATAGCCCGGTTTGGAAGGCAAAAGCCCATCGGCCAACCCATTAGGCCGAAAAGACGACTGCCAAAGCTTCTTACCCTCGCTACAGAGCACCAAGGCACGGGCCCCCGGCAAGTAATATTTCGACCAACGCTGCACTTTTTAGCTTGATTTTCTAGAGAAATAAGCGTTCCCTAACGTACTGAATAGAGGCAGTAAACACTCGCTGATTCCAACCTTTTCGCTCATTTTGTTGTCGATTAGATATGACCGATTCTTATCTGCCTAATCCTCTGTCTGGAAGATGATCAGCAAGAAGCTGGTGATTGTAGACTAAACCAACGAGCGCATGAAGTTACTATGGATAGGATCACTGCTTGTGCTAGCATTTGCCGCCTGTAGTGATGATGAAGTAGTCAGTTCAGAAACCGCCGGACGCTACGGGGAAGCTGATATGCTACTCAACGGTCAACCTTTTACTTTCACAGCAATAGCGGGCAATTCGGGTTGTAATGCCAATAATCTGGCCTTAAGCCTCGGCTATTACGGTATGGCTAGTCCTGCGCACATGACCTTGGTCATTGGTAATTTCCCGAATCGGATAGGTACTTACCAACTACAAAGAAGAAACCCCGGCGAGAGTGAGTGCGCGCTAGATCTTATCTATGCTTCTTTCTACTTCCATGCGGGGGATGTGGTTGGTCCGGGGCTTCGGGTGATAGAAGAACCTGGCGTTAACAACGAGTTGATTATCACCCGCTATGACTCATTGGAGCGAAGGCTGGAAGGCCGCTTCTCAGTGAGCCTGGCATTTCCTGACCCCCTTCCTGAGGGGGCTGCCGCCCCCGATACCGTACGCATTACCTATCCTATGGTACTTTCTTTACCGACGTGCTTCCTCCGGAAGAGTAGTATGGTTCTGTCCGGCACTATCGAGACGATGAGCCGGAGTGTGCACAGCAGCAGCATCGGAGAACTCCCGGAACTTCTCCGATGCTGCTGGCCGAAACCGCGGTACCGAGGCTAGGCGGGACTTAAGGACGGAGCGCTGCTCCGGGTCGACGTCGGTGTCCACCTTGGGCGCTCAAGGGTCCCTTACACTTTAGCCCTTACTCAGCCAGCGGGTTGAACACTTCTAGCCCATCTATCCGGTCGAAATCATTAGTGTTATTCGTGACAACACGTAAGCCGTAACAGATTGCTGTCCCTGCAATCATCGCGTCACCCAATGACATACTGCGCTTCTGCCGAAGCCGAATTGCCTCCTCGACTACGTTTTGCGAGACGGACAAAATGGTAGCCGCTTCAAAGAAGTCTTCTAAAAACGTCTGCTCTTTTACACCTAGTTTGTGATAACCAAGCGTTTCAACTTTGCTTACCACAGATACCACCGGGGCTTCGGTAGCGATGTATTCGCGCAACTCCTCATGTTCTGGCTTCGCGGCGTAGATGATCAAGTTGCTATCAATCAGATCTGCGCTCATTCCGTGCTCCGTCCTGGAAGCGAGCGTTCTGCTCTTACTTCGCGTTGCCACTCAGATGGGTCAGCGATGCCTGCAAAGGCTCCACTTTCAGCTAGGCGTTCCAGCGCTGCCGCCATGCGGCGGCCCTGACTTTCATCAGCATCTTCTTCATCCAGAACGGTGACGTGGACACGAAGCACTCGCTCTGGTGTCGGTGCTTCGCCGCTCCAGTCTATTTGGTTTCCTTTTAGCGTGCCTTCGTAGGTATGAAACATGTAGTAGCAACGTGTTTGTTTATGAATAAAAACGAAACTACAAACGGCAAGGTTTGGTTTGGGGCTGAATACTATGGTTTTGCCTCACGGGGCTGCCTAAACAAGCCAATCGAGGTCGGTGAAGACACCGACCTTGGGGTTTGCGTATTGAACGATAGTCAGTACAAATCCCAGTTGCCTTTCAGGTAGTAGCGATACAGCACCGGGTCACCCAGCGTGTTCACGCGCACCGAGTCAGCGTCGCGGGCGAGGTAGTCTTTACCAAACGAGGTCATCAGGAGCATGGCTTGGTTGAGCCACTGCGTGGTCACGTTGGCAAAGTCCAGCCCTTGCAAGCGCTTCTTGAGGGGCAAGGCTTCATCAGATTTCACGCCGAGCACCCAGCCCCACTCGCCCATCGTCACGATCTGGTTGTGCAGGGGTTGGGTCTGGAAACCGGCCGCCTGGTTGTGCAGGGGTTGGGTCTGGAAACCGGCCGCCTGCAGGGTAAGGTCGATGCACTCAAAGGCCTGCGTAGCGAAGTACGGACTGCCCGCCTGGGTGATGAGCACGCCCCGCGGACGCAGTTGCCGACGGCACAGTCGGTAGAACTCACGGGTGTACAAGCGGCTCAGGTCGGCCGACTTGGGGTCGGGCAGGTCGGCGATGATCACGTCGTAGTAGTCGGTGGTTTGCTCGGCGAAGGTGAAGGCGTCTTGGTTGACGATCTGCACGCGCTTGTCGTTGAGCGAACCTTGATTAAGGGCGATGAGCACCGGGTGGGTGCGGCCCAGGTTGGTCATGGCAGGGTCTAGGTCCACCACCGTGATGGCCTGCACCGAGGGGTACTTCAGGATTTCGCGCACGGCGCAACCGTCGCCCCCGCCCAGCACCAGCACCGACCGCGGTTGGGGGGCAAGTTGCATTGCGGGGTGCACCAACGGTTCGTGGTACATCACCTCGTCGACGGTGCTCAGCTGCTGGTTGCCGTTGATAAACAGCCAGTAGTCGTGTTTCCACTGCGTGAGCACGATCTTCTGGTAGCGGCTCTGCGTCTCGTAGATCACCTTGTCTTTGTAGCGCACCTGCTCGCCAAACCGGATAATTGGCTTCGCCGTAACGACTCCCGCCCCCAGCACCACCGCCACCGTAGCGGCCAGCCCCCCGACCCTTCGGCGCTGCGGCGGGGGCATCTGCTTCCACAGCAGGCCCACCAGCACCACGGCCACCGAGAAGTTGATGAAGCCCAATAGAAAGGGAGTGTAAGTGAGTCCCAGATAAGGCAAGCCCACAAAGGCGAAGAACAACCCGCCCAGCAGACTGCCGAAGTAGTCTTTCTCCATCACCGAGGCCACGTTGATGCGCAGCGACTGAAACTCGTCGTTCACCCGCACCACCAGCGGAATCTCTAGGCCAATCAGTATGCCGATGATGATGCTGAGTGAATAAATAATCAGACCGGTGTACACCGTGTAGCCTGAAGCCACGTAGGCCAGCAGGGCGGAGAAAGCACTAAAGATCGACAACGCAAACTCAATGAAGATGAAGGTTTGCAACAGATTCTTTTCAAACAGCAGACTCAGCCGACTGCCCAGGCCCATCGAGAACAGCATGATCGACACAATCATCGTCCACTGAAACACCGAGTCGCCCAGAAAGTAGGTCGCCAGCGTGGAGAGCACGTACTCGGCCACAATCCCGGCTAGTCCGGTGGCAAACAACGAAATCTTGAGAATGCGCGACTGCAGCGGTTTGGGCAGGGTGGGGGAAGACGTTACAGGCATAGGGTGATGAGCACCGACCCGCCCACGTAGGCGAAGGCCTCGATGAGTCCGGCCCCCACGTTGGGGTGCTCCTGGTTCACCAGTTCGTCGGTGAGCTTGCGGCCGGGCAGCAGAATCTTGTCGGTGAGCCAGCGCACGATGGGCAAAAACAGCAGCCCGATGGCCACGTCGACGCCCACGTCGGTGAGCGACTGCGTCCAGGAGTAGAAGTCGGTCATCAGCCCGTAGCGGATGAGGTTAGCAATAGAAATCAGCGCCCCGGCGAAGCCCAGCCCCACCGCCACGTTGTCGCGCTCAATTTGGTCGTGCACGTCGTAGGGCACCAGCGCGCGGTACACAAAGGCGGTGAGCAGCAGCAGTAGTTGACCCACCAGCCAGAACACCACGGCGGTGAGCACGCCGCCCCCCTCGCCCGACACCGCGCCCAGGATGATGAGTCCGGTGGCGATAGAGTTAGCCCCTTCGATGGCCCCAGTGCCCACGTTGCGGTCTTCGGTGATCTCTCGGTACACGCTAAAGCGGGGAAACAGTAGCTTGTCGTTGACGATGATAGACAAATTGAGCAGCAAAATAGCTAATCCGCCGTAGATGCCGATGTTGATCAGGTCCG
The DNA here is from genome assembly GCA_965217275.1 of Cyclobacteriaceae bacterium. Classification (GTDB taxonomy): domain Bacteria; phylum Bacteroidota; class Bacteroidia; order Cytophagales; family Cyclobacteriaceae; genus Tunicatimonas. The sequence goes on from OZ244400.1 coordinate 870,214, forward strand.
GAATGAGTCCTTCGGACTCGCCGATCAGGGCGCCGGTGATGGCCAGCACCAGGCCAATGAAGTAGCCCACGTGGGCCACCGCAAAGGCGAAGTTGTCTTTCTCAACCAGTTCGTGCTTCGCGTTTACCTGCCGGTGGAACACCCCGTAGAGCAGTTTGCCGAGGTAGAACAGGATGAAGCAGGCGGCCAGGTAGACCAGTGAGGAAAGTGCCGTGTCGAGGTAGATCATGAATAGGTGCTTGGGTTTTTATTTCAATCAACCACGACTTCAATGGGTAATGCTGTGGTTGCTCCGTCTACGGTAATCTCTTTAAATCTCAGGTAGTCGCCACAACAGGCGTCCTCGTCATATCTGGTCTGAATGTTCACCGTCTTCGTTTGATCAGCAATTTCCAGATAGTAGGTAGTTTGGATTTCTGGTATTCGATAGTTCAAAGCAGCCCGGTAAATCTGTGCTCCCGGTCGGTTTGGTTGAATAGTAGCCTCTATTTTCTGCTGATTTTTATCGTAGTAGTAAAAGTCAATGCTGTCTGAATAGTTTATCTCATTGTCGCCAACAACCCTGATCGAAATAGCGTCGTCCCCTCCGCAGTCATTGTCTCCACAATCATCGCAACCGGAGGTGATGATCACCGCTAACGTCAGACTCAAACAGTAATACTTCATTTGCTATTTCGTAGCTCCTAACAAATCTAGCCTTCCAGTTCAGGACGCTTCCCCCTCCGCCTCTTCCAGTTTCGTCACCCGGCGTTTCAAATCGTTAATCTCGCGTTCGAAGCCCCCTTCTTTGTTCAGCCAGTAGTTTATATCTCTTATATCCGCCCGAGTTTCCTGCATCATGCTAGCAATTGTTTCCATGCTCCGACCCTAGCTAGCTACAATTTCTTTGAAGTCCATCATGGCACTGGCCAATAGATCGACCTTTTCGGTTAATTTATCTTGCTTCACTAAACTTTCGGCCAGCAGGTCGATGATTGCTTTATTCTCGTTCATAGTTTGAAGGGGTTAGAAATAGACTTGGTTGTCCTTGGTCAATCCAACAAAGGACCAGTGACAAATGACCAAGGACATTCTATTTATTACTTCCCGAACCCGCCGCCGCGCGAGCGCATGCGGGATGAACTGCTGCCGCTGCCGTAGCGCGAACCGGAGCGCGAGGTGCGTTGGTTGCTGTTGCGGAAGGCGCGGCTGCTGGGGTTGTTGCGCCAGGTGGTGTTGGGCTTGGTGGTGGTGGTATACTGGCTGTTGGTGCCGAAGGTGCGGCGGCCGTTGCCGGTGGTGGGACCGTAGTAGGGGCGGCCCGCCTGCCGAGCACCCCGGTAGCCGTCGTAGTACGAACGGCGCGCGGGGAAGGTGCCCATGTTGAACAGACTGCTCAGTAGGGCATACTGTCCGTAAAACGCCCAGAACGACTGTCCATTGCTGCCCTGCTGCCACTGTCCGTACTTTTCGTTGCCCACGTAGTTGCTGTAGCCGGGCGGGGCGGCCGTCTTAGACACCGTGCCGTCGGCCGACTTGGCAGCGATCTCCATACCCATGTTGTCGATGTTGCGATTGAAGAAGTCTTCGCTCACCGGTATCCAGTCGGTGATTTCTTCTTCGGGCGTAGCTCCTTCCTTGCTTTCTTTAATAATGCGGTACTGGTGCTTATAATCCTTGAAAAAGCTCCCTTCCTCGTCCATGTCGTAGAGGATAATGGAGTACACCGGAGTGTCGGTCATATCGCGAATTAACTCGTCGACCGGGCTTTTCTCAAAGTCGTTGCTGCGGCAGCCGGTGAGCAGCAGGGGAATGAAATAGAGTAGATGAGAAGGTCGCATTATGATGAAGGTTTTCGTGTCTTTTTATACGCCTCGGACTTTTGTAGGTTTTCAACGTCGTCTAAATCTTTAAAGCGCCCGAGTTGCTGTTTTTCCTGAATCAAGTCACTGATGTGAATAACCGTGATTGGGATATCTTCAATCTGCGCGACGCTGGCCCGTTGGTAGCAATCGGCGAAGTCCTCTTTCCGAAAGGCCTTGGTGTATCCCATCAAGTCCACCTCGAACCCGATTGTTCCAATAGACAACGAACTCCAACCGGGAATCATATCCACGTTCCGGTAGTGTTCGGCCCCCGCCACGTCGGCGTCCTTCAGCGCAGCGACGAGCCGCTCTTTGTTCTCGGCCGTATCTTCCACCCACAGGTCTAAGTCCATCGTCATGCGCACGTGTCCGTAGTAAGTGGTTGCCACTCCGCCCACCAGCAAGTAGCGCACGGCACGCGCGTGCAGACTACGCAAAAAGTCTTGCACTTCCTGGTTAGAGAGGTCCATAGCATCGAGATGAGCGTGCGCGGAGTTGGCTTCGTAAACTGCCTTAGCCAACGCGCGTAGGTTGGTGTGTTTTACGAAGTTGCTTGAGCTGTTGGTTAGCATTGTTCACTCGCTTACGAGTTCACCAGCTCCTGGTCAACATCCTTTTCTATCTTCTCCAGCATACCGTTGGCCCGGCGGTCGGCAATCTGCTGCTTCATCTCAAACCACTTGTCGCCCAAGCTCTTGCGCATCGTCCAGTCGGCCGCTTGCCGCACCGAGATGTTCATCAGGCCGCGCAGGCGCTTCGAAACGTGCGGGTTGAGCGAGCGTAGGCTCATGCCGAAACCGCCCTCGGCATACTCGATATAGTGCCAGTATTCGCCAGGCATAAACAAGGTGTCGCCGCGCTCCAGGTAGCACTCGAAGCCCTTCACGTACTTCAGGCCGGGATGCCTCTCGTAGTCGGGTTGCACCACGTTCACGCCGGTGTGCACGTTGAAGGGGTAGCGGTAGAGCAGCTTGGAATAGGCCGGACTGAACAGCACCACCCGGCGCTTGCCCTCAAACTGGGTCAGAAACACGTTCGACATGTCAATGTCCTGGTGCATGCGGGCCACCGAACCCTGGCCACCAAAGAACATGTAGGGAAAGCCCTTTAGAAACTGCGTTTTGATGTCCGGGAATTCAAAGTCGTTCATCAGCTCCGGACAATCTTTAAAGATGTTCCACAGGTGGATGCGCAGGTCGGTGGGCGTGGTGGCGATCAGGTCGAGGTAGTCGGCAAACTTCATCTTGCGGTGCGGCACCTTCATGGTTTTGTCCAGATCTTCTTCCCGGTTCTCGAACACTCCAATAGTCAGGTGACCCGCCACGCGCTTGAAGTACTCGAAATCCCACTCCTCGTAGGCTTTGGTGCCCTTGAGCAGTCCGCGCAGGATCACCGGCTTCTGGGGTTGCAGGTAGTTTTTCTCAAACTCCCGAAGATCAATGTCTTCGATAATATCAATGGGGTGGTTGAAATCGATGGCCATACAGACAAGTGGTTAAGCAGTGAAGGATACACAAAGTTAGGATATTTTACGTAAACCGCACCGGCAAGGTGAGTGTTCCCGATTATTTTTACCTTTGCCCGCTGATCAAATCTTTGAAGGCTTCCGCGCGTGCGCATCCCCCCCGCTATTCTTTTGTTCCTCCTTCTACTTCCCGGCTGGTTCGCCAGCACCGGCTTTGCGCAGGTGCCGCCGACCGTGTCGGCCGACTCGTTGGTGACCGTCGATAAGGTGCTGATTCTGGGCAACCGGGTCACGCAGAACAAAATCATCCTGCGCGAGCTGAGCGTGCGGGGCGACACCACTTTATCCATCGCCGACCTGCAAGCCGCCCTCGTGCGGGACAAGATCAAGCTCACCAACACTCGCTTGTTTCTGTCGGTGGCCATCGAGGTGCTGCCCATCCAGGATCAGTACGTCGACCTGCTGGTGCGGGTGACCGAGCGTTGGTACACGGTGCCATTGCCCTTTTTCCGGCTAGCCGACCGCAACTTCAACGTGTGGCTCACCAACCAGAACCGCGACTGGAGCCGGGTGATCTACGGTTTGCAGTTCACCCGCTACAACTTCCGCGGACTTAACCAGCGACTCTCACTGCTGGCGCAGTTTGGGTTTAGTCAGCAGTTTGCCGCCCGCTACTTTATCCCCTACGTAGACCGGGCGCAGAAGAACGGTCTGGAGTTTTCGTTTCGCTACTTTAACCGCCCCAACGTGAACTATCTGACGCAAGACCACCAATTGCTGTTCACCAGAAACCTGGACTTCGGAGCGCGCACGGTGAGCGCGGAGGTGGGCTGGCGGCACCGCCCGACCTTCTACACCACGCACGCGGTAGACCTGCGATTTATGCACCGGCAGGTGGCTGACACCATCCTTCGGCTCAATCCGACCTACTTTCTCAACGAAGGGAACCGGCAACGTTACTTTTCCCTGAACTATCGGGTGGTGAGCGATCGGCGCGACTACGTAGGGTTTCCGCTTAAGGGGCACTACTGGGAAGCGGAGGCCGAAAAGCTCGGACTGGGGTTGTTCAATGACGTGAACATCGTTCGCTTGAGCGGGCAATACGCTCACTACTTTGATCTGGGCCGGGGCTTCTACGCGGCCTCGTCGGTGCGGGGCTACCTGAGCACTCCCCGTCGCCAGCCCTACGCCAACTTCATCGGACTGGGCTACAACTTTGTGTGGTTGCGGGGCTACGAGCTTGATGCCATCGAGGGGCAACGCTACCTGGTGCAGCAAAACACCCTGCGCAAGCGCGTCTTCTCCCGAAAGTTCGACATCAGCCCGGTGATGCCCCTGCCGCAATTCAGCACCCTGCCCATCAGCATCTACCTGAACACCTACCTGGACCACGGCTACCTGCGCAACGCCATTCCCTACGAACAGAGCGACCGCCTGTCGGACCGGTACCTGATGGGCTACGGGCTGGGCCTGGATATTGTCACCTTCTATGATTTCGTGCTACGGGTGGAGCACACCTGGCGCATCGACGGCGGGCGCGGCTTCTACCTTCACTTACGCTCCGCGTTTTGAGTAAGCAGCGTTACGGCGGTCTTCCCGGTTACTTTTGCTCAATTCATGCGCGCAAACATCACAATCCACGATAAAACAGCTACTTTTGCAGCAACAATGAGCTCGTGATTGTCTTTATTCCCTTTTCTTCTGATGCCAACTCGCTACACTGTCACCGCTGCCCTGCCCTACGCTAACGGTCCCTTGCATATCGGGCACATTGCCGGTGCCTATTTGCCGGCCGATATCTACGTGCGCTACCTACGCCTGCGCCAGCGCGACGTGGTGTTCGTGGGCGGCAGCGATGAGCACGGCGCGGCTATCACTATCCGGGCGAAGAAAGAGGACGTTTCTCCGCAGAAGATCGTCGACAAGTACCACCGTCTCAATAAAGAAACCTTCGAGCGTTTCGGCATTTCGTTCGACATGTACCACCGCACCTCCGAAGCCATCCACCACCAGACGTCGCAGGAGTTTTTTACCCACCTGTATGAGCAAGGCGAGTTGATTGAGCAGACCTCGGAGCAGTACTTCGATGAGGAGTACCAGCAATTTCTGGCCGACCGCTACATCATCGGCACCTGCCCGGTGTGCGGGCACCCCAGTGCCTACGGCGACCAGTGCGAAAACTGTGGCTCATCGCTCAGTCCCACCGACCTGATCGAACCAAAGTCTACCCTGAGTGGCAATCCGCCGGTGCTGCGGGCCACCCAACACTGGTATTTGCCGCTCGACCAGTACCAACCCTGGCTCGAAGAGTGGCTGCTGGAAGGCAAAAAGGGAAAGTGGAAAGCCAACGTCTACGGGCAGTGTCGCTCGTGGCTCACCGCCGGGCTGCACCCCCGCGCCATGACGCGTGACCTGGACTGGGGCGTGGACGTACCGCTGCCGGATACGGAAGGCAAGAAGCTCTACGTGTGGCTGGACGCTCCCATCGGCTACATCTCGTCCACCAAGCAGTGGGCAGCTGACACCGGAAACGATTGGGAGCGGTACTGGAAGAAGCAGGCCAACGAAGCCGACGACGCGCAGTTGATCCATTTCATTGGCAAGGACAACATCGTGTTTCACTGCATTATTTTTCCGGTGATTTTGCACCTGATGGGCGATTATATTCTACCCACCCACGTGCCCGCCAACGAGTTTCTGAATCTGGAAGGCAAAAAGCTGTCGACGAGCCGCAACTGGGCCGTCTGGCTGCACGAGTATCTGGATGAGTTTCCGGGTAAGCAGACGGGAGGCCGCCCCGATGCGCTGCGCTATACCCTTAATTCTATTCTGCCCGAAACCAAGGACAGTGAGTTTACCTGGAAAGACTTTCAGGCCAGAAACAACAACGAGTTGGTGGCTATCTTTGGTAACTTTGTGAATCGGACGCTGGTGCTCACCCAGAAGTATTTTCAGGGCGTGGTGCCCGAACCGGGCGCGTGGCAGGAGGTAGATGAGGAGCTGATGGAGCAGATGCAACAGATTCCCGAGCGGGTAGCGCAGGCCATCGAGGAGTTTCGGTTTCGCGATGCGCTGGCGCATATGATGGATCTGGCGCGGGCGGGTAACAAATACCTGGCCGATACCCAACCCTGGCAGGTGATCAAAGAAGACGAAGGGCGGGTGAAAACGATCTTGCACCTCAGCTTGCAACTCACGGCCAACCTATCGGTGCTGTGCGAGCCCTTCTTGCCCTTCACCAGTCGGGAGTTGCAGCAGATGCTTAATTTCAGCAGTGAGCGGTGGGACGATACCCAGCGCCACGATCTGCTGGCGGCGGGTCACACCCTGGCCGAGCCGCACTTGCTATTCGAGAAGATTGAGGACGACACCGTAGACGCCCAAACCCAAAAACTGATGACCAACGAACCTGCCCCTGCTCCCGAAGGCACGGCTCTGACTCCACAGAAAGAAGAGATTACCTTTGATGATTTTGTAAAGCTCGATATTCGAGTCGCCACCATTAAAGCCGCTGAAGCAGTGAAAAAATCCAAGAAGCTGCTCAAGCTCACGCTCGATACCGGTTTAGACGAGCGCACCGTGCTCAGTGGCATCGCCGAGCACTACGCCCCCGAAGATATTATTGGCCAGCAGGTGTGCGTGCTTATCAACCTGGCTCCGCGCAAGATGATGGGCGTGGAGTCGCAGGGCATGGTGCTGATGGCCGAAGACCGCGATGGTTCCCTGGCCTTTGTGCAGCCCGATAAGCAGGTAGGTGATGGCAGTAAGGTAAGTTAACTGTTGAATTGACTCATGGTCCGGGCCACGCCCTGCGTGGCAAACGATAGCACCATTTCTCCGGCCCGGTCCATGAGTTCCGGAAGCGCCGCCAACTCTTCGGAAGGAAACGGACTCAGCACGTAGTCGACTTGCTGACCGCGGGCGAAGTCGTTGCCCACTCCCATGCGCAGGCGGGCGTAGTCTTGCCCCCCGGTTAAGTCTTCAATGTTTTTCAGTCCGTTGTGGCCCGCGCTCGATCCTTGGGGTCGTAGGCGCAGCGAACCGAAGGGTAGGGCAATATCGTCTACCACCACCAGCAGGTTTTCTTTGGCCACTTTGAGCGACTGTAGCCAGTAGTTTACGGCTTTGCCGCTCAGGTTCATGTAGGTGCTGGGCTTGATCAGATGCAGGCTGCGGCCCTTGTGTTTGAAGTTAGCCACCTCAGCCAAGCGGTCAGGTCGAAACGTGCACTTCTGCTGTTCGGCCAGTCGGTCGAGCGTCAGGAAGCCGATATTGTGCCGGGTGAGTTCATACTCCGGACCCGGATTGCCCAGTCCAACGATTAAATACTTCATAGAAAAAAATCCTGTTCGGATGCTACCGAACAGGATTGATAACGTGATGTTACCCCTTGAGGTTAGGCCCCGTCCCTACCCGGAACAAAGGCACACTTAGATAGCGGCTACTCCTTGGCTTCATCAGCTTCGCCCTCTGCCCCTTCAGCACCTTCGGCACCTTCTGCTCCCTCTTCCGTTGCCTCCTCATCGCCTTCTAGCTCCTCATCGTCAGCACTAGCACCACGAAGCGCGCGAGGCACTTCAATCACGGCAATGGACAGGGCCGGGTCTTCCGACACCTTGAAGTCGCCGGTTTGCACGTCGGCCACCTTGGCCGACTTGCCAAAGTCCAGTCCCGACACATCCAGGTCCAGGTGTTCGGGCATATTTTTAGGCAGTGCCTCAATACGCAGCGAACGGCGCTTGAACATCAGCTTTCCGCCCTTCCCGACTCCCACCGGGGTGCCTACCAAGCGAATGGGAATATCCATTTTCATCTTTTTTCCTTCGTGCAGTTCCAGGAAATCGGCGTGCATGATCATCTCGTTCACCGGATGAAACTGGATGTCCTGCAAAATGCACTGCTTTTCTACGCCCTCAATATTGAGGTGGGCAAAGTGCGCGTCGGCGGTATAAACCAGCTCGCGAAACATGATCATCGGAGCGTAAAAGTGAATTTGCTCGTCACCGCCGTACACCACGCACGGAACGTTACCTTCGGTGCGCAAGCGCTTTGCCTCCTTTTTGCCGAGATTTGCTCTTTGATACCCTATAATCTCTACTGTTTTCATAAAATGAATTGAACTGTTAAAATCAGTTGGCACCAGATTGCCGAACCGACCGGATGAATACTAAAATCTGGATTTTGAAATAAACAGGGGGCTGATCGACTCCTGCTTGTGAATTTTTTTGATAGCCGTGGCGAACAGTTCGGCCACGCTGAGCACTTTGATCTTAGAACACGCTTGCCGCAACGGAATGGTATCGGTGACCACCAGTTCTTCCAACTCAGAGTTTTCAATGTTTTCGTAGGCATTGCCCGACAACACCGCGTGGGTGCTGATAGCCCGCACCGAACGGGCGCCTTCTTCTTTAAGCACCAGGGCGGCTTTACATAAGGTACCCGCCGTGTCCACCAAATCGTCGACCAGCACCACGTCGCGCCCCGCCACGTCGCCAATCACCTGCATGGTGACCACTTCATTGGCCCGTTTGCGCTGCTTGTCACAGATCACCATGTCGGTGTGAAAGTACTGCGCAAAGTTGCGAGTACGTTTCACTCCCCCCACGTCGGGCGAGGCAAAGATCAGGTTCTCCTGCGGAATAGATCGCAAGTAAGGCACGAAGATGATGCTACCGCTGAAGTGATCGACCGGAAAGTCGAAGAAGCCCTGAATCTGTCCGGCGTGCAAATCGCAGGTCATCAGGCGGTCGGCCCCAGCGGCCGAAAATAAATTAGCCACCAGCTTTGCGCCAATGGCCACGCGAGGTTTATCCTTGCGATCTTGCCGGGCATAGCCGAAGTAGGGCACCACGGCGGTCACGTACTTGGCACTGGCCCGCTTGGCCGCATCAATGAGCAGCAGCAGTTCCATGAGGTTGTCCGACGAAGGGAAGGTCGATTGAATAAGGAACACGTCGTAGCCCCGGACCGACTCGGCAAAGTAGGTAGATATCTCACCATCACTAAAGCGCTCAATCACCACCTCCCCTAATTCCTTTCCGTAACCATTTACGATTTTTTCGGCCAAATGGCGAGTGGCGGTACCAGAAAAAAACTTCACTGCGGCCATGCATTGGTTGGTTGGGAACAACAATCCCGACCCTGGGGCAGAATCGGGATTGTTATTAATGTTGTCCGGCAAGGACTCGAACCCTGAATAAAGGCACCAAAAACCTCTGTGTTACCATTACACCACCGGACAATCAATTTTGGGATACAAAAATAATGGGTTTTTCAAGGAAGCACAAACAAAATCAAACTTTTTCGCGGTCTATCTCACTTACTATTTTCGTAGATTCTCCCTGGCGTATGTGGCACACTCATTGAGCCAAACCACAAGTAATAAATGAACTCTATTATTAACTCATTCTGATATTATTTCACTTATTTTGTATTCTTTCTGTAATATATAGCGTCTCAGTAGGGTGATGTAATTTTTTATTAACCATAAAATACATATATTTACATAAATAGTTACAATATATAAGTTTTTGCTTTTTTAGCAGACATCGATCATGATCTCATTTAATAAGTTAAAAAAGAACCGGTACTCCAAGTCGCTTATTGTTCTGCTACTGCTGCTGGATGTCCTTTTTGTGCTTTTTTCTTTTGAGGCAGGATATTTCATAGCCAACGGCCGAGACACGGTGTGGCAAAACCACTACGTCTCGTTCGCCACCATCTTTGTGTTAGCTTGGGTAGTATCGGCGCTATTCTGTGAAATTTACCAAACTGAGAATTTAAGTAAGGTTAAAAGCATTTTAACCAGTACCCTACTGAGCTTTGTTTTCCATTTTTTTATCATCTGTTTTTACCTGTTTGGCTTCAGGGCCTATTACTATCCATCTGACTTTTTAGTGATCACCTACGCTATATGCGTGGTCAGTGTTATTGCGCTGAAAGTTGTTCTTCTTAAGTCGTATCAGTACTATCGCAACCTGGATAAGAATCGAAAGAAAGTCATCGTCATCGGCTACACTTCCTCCGGACGAAGTCTCTACGATTTTTTCGTGACTAACCAAGCGCTGGCCTACAAGTTTATGGGCTTCTTCACCGATCAGCCCACTCCGCTTCCTGAACACCAAGCGCTGATGCGCGGTGACCTATCGGAAGTAGAAGCCTACTGCATTCGGGAAAACATTGACGAGATTTTCTACGCCCTGCCCAACAATATTGAGTACGTTCGGAATCTGGCGAAATTTGCCGATGATAATTATATTTATTTCGGACTGGTGCAGGACGCCGGTGGTTTGCTGGAGAGCAAGGTAGACACGCACTTGTTTGACAATGGCAAAATTCCTATCCTTACCCCCCGACGCGAACCGCTGCGCTTTTTCTTCAACCGGCAGGTGAAACGTGCCTTTGACATTGCCTTTTCCAGCTTGGTTATCGTCTTTCTGTTTCCCTTTATCATTCCTCCCATTGCCTTGCTCATTAAGCTAGACTCTCCCGGACCGGTATTCTTCAAGCAGCTGCGCTCCGGAAGAAACGGTAAGCCGTTTTGGTGCTACAAGTTCCGAACCATGAGCGTGAACAACGAATCAGACATCTTGCAAGCGCAGAAGAACGACGCCCGAATCACTCAGGTAGGCGCTTTCTTGCGCAAAACCAGTTTAGACGAAATGCCTCAGTTTTTCAACGTATTTATTGGCAATATGTCGGTGGTGGGACCTCGTCCGCACATGCTCGAGCATACCAAACAATATTCGGCCAGGATCGACAACTTTAAGGTGCGCCACTTTATTCACTCGGGCATCACGGGCTACGCCCAAGTGAATGGTTACCGGGGCGAAACCAAAGACGACTCGATGATGGAAAAGCGCGTACAGTACGACACTTGGTACCTGGAAAATTGGAGCCTCTCGCTAGACCTGAGAATCATCTTTATGACGGTGTGGAACGCTGTCCGCGGCGAAGAAAATGCCTACTAACGGAAAGCAATCGTCCTTTCTTAATTAATGTTTATTTTTTCATTCAGAATCATCAAACTCGTTTTATATGAATATTAGTGTATTTGGATTGGGATACGTAGGAGCAGTGTCATGTGCCTGCTTTGCCAAACTGGGCCACCAGGTGGTCGGCGTAGACGTGAACGAACAGAAGGTGCAGTTGATCTTGAGCGGAAAGTCGCCCATTGTGGAGAAGGATCTGGACGAGTACGTAGCCGAAGGTATCGAGAGAGGAACAATCACCGCCACCACCGACGTGACCAAGGCCGTGCTTGCTTCCGACGTATCCATTGTTTGCGTGGGCACGCCCAGCCAGATCAACGGCAACATCGACCTCACCTACATCTACCGGGTGTGCAGTGAGATTGCCACCGCTCTGAAGCAGAAAGACTCTTTTCACACCGTCGTAATTCGCAGCACGGTGATTCCGGGCACCATCGCTCAGTGCGCCCAGATCATCGAAGACGTATCCGGCAAAAAGCATTTAGAAGACTTCGGGGTGGCCTCTAATCCCGAATTTTTGCGCGAAAGCACGGCAATCTACGACTTCTGGAATCCACCCTACACTGTGATCGGTACCGAAAGTAAAAAGAGCGAGAAACACCTGGAAACGCTCTACCAATCTATTGAGGCTCCGATCTTCAAACTACGCCCCGAAGAATCGGAGATGATCAAATACGCCAACAATAACTTCCATGCGATGAAGGTGACCTTCGCCAACGAGATTGGCAATATCTGCAAAGAACTGGGAGTCGACGGGCACAAAGTAATGGAGGTGGTATCGAGCGACACCAAACTGAACTTATCACCCTACTACCTGAAGCCCGGCTTCGCCTTCGGCGGCTCCTGCTTGCCCAAGGACGTGCGCGGGCTCAACTACCGCGCCAAGATGCTGGACGTGAACACGCCCCTGCTGAACAGCTTGCTTCCCAGCAACGAGTATCAAATTCAGCGCGGACTGCAACTGATCAGCGACACCGGAAAGCAGAAAATTGGTTTTTTAGGATTTGCCTTCAAGGCGGGCACCGACGACCTGCGCGAAAGTCCCGTCGTGGAACTCATCGAGACGCTAATGGGAAAAGGCTACGACCTGGCCCTGTACGACAGCAACATTCTGTTGTCGCAGTTGATGGGGAAGAACAAAGACTATCTCACCGGCCATATTCCACATATTACCCGCCTGCTTAAAAAATCGGTCGACGAGGTGATGCAGCACGCCGAAGTGGTGGTGATTGGCAACAAGTCGCCCGAGTTTCGGGAAGCAGCTGCTAGCGCTTCTCCCGATCAGATCATCATTGATTTGGTCCGAATTGATAAAGAAAAGGTAACCCAAGACAACTATGTCGGCATTTGCTGGTAAGCACGTTCTCATTATCATCGAAAACCTCCCTGCTCCCTTCGACCGCAGGGTGTGGCAAGAGGCCACCACCCTAAAAGAAAGCGGAGCGGAAGTTTCTATCATCTGCCCGAAGATGAAGGGCTACGACCGCTCGTTCGAGCAGATCGATGGCATTGACATCTACCGCCATCCCCTTCCGGTCGAGGGGCACGGCGCATTGGGCTACTTGATGGAATACGGCACCGCCATCTTCTACGAGTTGCTGCTCAGTGCCCGTATCTTCTTCAAGAAGCGCTTTCAGGTCATCCACGGTTGCAATCCACCCGACCTGATCTTTATCACGGCGCTGTTCTTCAAGCCCTTCGGCGTTAAGTACGTGTTTGATCACCACGATATTAATCCTGAACTGTATCTGGCCAAGTTTGGGCGAAAAGATTTCTTCTACCGCTGCATGTTGTTCTTTGAGCGTCTCACCTTTCGGGTGGCCGACTACAGCATTGCCACCAACGAATCGTACAAGAAAATTGCTATTGAGCGGGGCGGTATGCCCGCCGACCGGGTGCAGGTGGTGCGCAGCGGACCCAGCCTGAAGCGCCTGAAACTCACCTCCGGCAACGCTGATTACAAAAAAGGCCGGGAGTTTCTAGTTGGGTACGTGGGAGTGATTGGGGTGCAAGAAGGCTTGGATCTTCTACTGGAGTCGGTGCAGCATATTGTGCAACAGCGCAACGACGTGCAGGTGGCCATTGTGGGTAGCGGCACCGCGCTGGAAGAAATCCAAGCCCTGACCAAGCAAATGAGTTTGTCAGACTACGTAGACTTTTACGGACGGGTAAGCGACGAAAAGCTGGTCGACGTGCTCAACACCTGCGACGTGTGCGTGAACCCCGACCGGCCCACCGAAATGAACAATCTATCGACCATGAACAAGATCATGGAGTATATGGCTCTGAAAAAGCCCATTGTACAGTACGACCTCAAGGAAGGTAGGGCCTCAGCCCTGACAGCTTCGCTGTACGCCGAGAACGACAACACCACCGATTTTGCGAATAAAATTATTCACCTGCTTGATCATCCGCAGGAACGGGAAGAGATGAGCGCATTCGGCTACAACCGGGTGCTCAACGAACTCTCCTGGGACTACGAACGCGTTCGCCTGATTGATTTCTATAGTCGCGTGCTGGAGGTTTCCCAAACCGTTGCTGTTCCCGTAGCCTCCTGATTACCGGTCCGCTTCGCTCACCTCTCAAAACATCTACGGCTACTCGCTAGCATACGCAGATTCTGGCAAGAATATTGAAAGAATTGCGTAAAAGCGGTACGTCCCCAATAGTGCGGAAGGTACCACATTCGTTCACTACCAACACTTAATCTTTATGAAGAAGCCATCGTTATTTCTAATTATATTTACTTTCTTATTAGCCGCCTGCTCCACCGTTCCGCTCACTGGCCGGAAGCAATTGAGCCTCATCCCCGACGCTCAGATCAATTCCTTGAGCTTTCAGAACTATCAGCAAGTACTCAAAGAGAGCAAAGTGGTCACTGGTACCGAAGAGTCACGCTTGGTAAAAAGCGTAGGGAAGAATATTGCCTACGCCGTAGAGCAGTATATGCGTGAGCAGGGTATGCAGGACGAGATCGACGGTTTTCAGTGGGAGTTTAACCTGCTGGCCGAAGACGTTGTCAACGCTTGGTGCATGCCGGGCGGCAAAGTAGCGTTTTACTCAGGCATCATGCCCATTTGCCAGGACGAACAGGGCGTTGCGGTGGTCATGTCCCACGAAATTGCCCACGCGATTGCCGAGCACGGCAGCGAACGCATGTCGCAACAGCTCACTGCGCAACTGGGCGGAGCCGCTTTGTCGGTGGCCCTCAGCCAAAAGCCCCAGCAAACCCAACAACTGGCTAACACCGCCTTTGGCCTGGGGGCTCAGTACGGACTCCTGCTTCCGTTTAGCCGTACGCACGAGTCGGAAGCCGATGAACTGGGACTTTACTTTATGGCGATGGCCGGTTACAACACCGAAGCCGCGGTCCCTTTCTGGCAACGGATGGCCGCTCAGGGGGGGGGCAATCCGCCCGAATTTTTGTCTACGCACCCCGCTCCTGAAACCCGGATTCGAGACATTGAAAAAACGATTCCTAAGACCAGGAAGTACCAGGGAAAGTACGCCAAATAGAATTATTTGCTTGCTTCAGCAGCGCTAAGTTCACCGCGCAGGTACTTTTTATAGTCCGCGCAGCTCATGCGTCCGCTTTCGTCGCTATACGGGCAGGTTTGGTACATTAGAGTGCCCAACTTGCCTGGCTTGGCAATTACCCCCCGCCCGCCGCATACCGGACAACGCACGTAAGGGACTTTATCACAGTCTATGGTCACTGCTTTGGGCTTAGCGGGGGTTTCTGCCACCACGGAAGGTTCGGCGGTAGTTGCTGCTTCATCGGCTTGGGCGAGTTTCAGATACTCGGCTGCCTGGTCAAAAAATCGCCCGGCGGTGCCCTTCAGCTCCATGTATTTGGTTAACCAGTCTTTGCTCTGCTGGTACTTCTGAAGATGGTACGAATTCTTGCCAAAGTAAAAGCACAAGTCGGCAGGCACCACCGATACGTTGGCCAACACGCGCATGAAGTGGCTGTTGGCCCGAGCGAACTCGCCCTGGTTCATAAGCTCTACCCCCCGGTCCATCTCCTGCAAATCTTCACCGTTCATCACCGAAACTTCTTCCGGTGTTTCTTGCCCCCAGGCGGTGCTGAACCTTACCAATCCCAGCAAAATGAGTATAATCAGCGCTCTAAAATAGTTATTCATACGATTGTGATCCTGAATGCCGGTGTCTGTTATCATGCTTATTCAACCCAATATAACCGTTTGCCGGTTGATAGCCGCTACAATAATATACTAAAAAAACGTAACTTGCCGGACCTTTATGATAGACAACGGCCCTATAGAAGAAACCGAAGCGCTCCGCTTGCAGTTTGACAAACGAGGCGGTTTGCTGCCCGTTGTGGTGCAAGACCAGCACTCTAATGATGTATTGATGGTTGGCTACGTGAATGAGTTGGCGCTTCAGCAATCTTTACAGGAACGGATCGCTACTTTCTGGAGCACCTCGCGCAACACGCTGTGGATCAAAGGAGAAACCTCAGGCGACTACCTACGACTGCACGAAGTTTGGGTAGATTGCGATCAGGATGCCTTAGTGTTTCGGGTAGAAGTGCTGGGCGAAGGCGTTTGCCACACCAAGGACCCTTCCGGTCGATCGCGAAGCTCATGTTTCTACCGGCGCATCGCCGACGAACAACTACACCAACTGAAACCGCACTAGCACTACCCACCCTCACGCTTCCTCCGCATGCATTCTACTTCATCCCGCTTCGATACGTTTCCGGTTACTATCTTCAACAGCCTCACGCGCCAGAAGGAGGTATTTCAACCCCTGGCTCCTCCGTTGGTAGGACTGTACGTATGCGGACCCACCATGTATGGCGACCCGCACCTGGGGCACGCCCGCTCGGCCGTGGTGTACGACACGGTGTTTCGTTACTTGCAGACCCTGGGCTACCGGGTGCGCTACGTACGCAATATCACCGACGTGGGGCACCTGGAAAACGAGGTGGACGAATCGGGAGAAGACAAAGTGAGCAAGAAAGCAAAGGCGGAGCAGTTGGAACCAATGGAGGTTGTGCAAACCTACACCTACCGCTACCGTGATGCCCTGCGGCAACTCAATATCCTTCCTCCAAGCATTGAACCGATTGCCAGCGGCCACATCCCCGAACAGATAGAAACGATCAGCAGAATTATTGATCACGGCTTCGCCTACGAAGTGAATGGGTCGGTGTACTTTGATCTGGAAAAATACGCCCAAAAAGAATCCTATGGTCAGTTGTCCGGAAAGGTACTGGACGATCTGCGAACGGGAAGCCGACAGACGGAAGGATTGGATGAAAAAAGAAGTCCGCACGATTTTGCGTTGTGGAAGAAAGCGTATCCGCAGCATATCATGCGTTGGTCCTCTCCCTGGGGCGAAGGATTCCCCGGATGGCACTTGGAGTGCACCGCCATGAGCACCAAGTACCTGGGCGAGACCTTCGATATTCACGGGGGAGGGCTTGATCTCCAGTTTCCGCACCACGAAGCCGAAATCGCCCAAAACCAAGCGGCTTTTCATACGCACCCCGCCCGCTACTGGATACACAACAATATGGTGACCGTCGACGGTCAGAAGATGAGTAAGTCGTTAAATAACTTCATCACCCTGGAAGAAACCTTTAGCGGCCAGCACGCCCGCCTCGAGCAGGCCTATAGTCCTATGACTGTGCGCTTCTTTATGCTACAAGCCCACTACCGCAGTCCGCTTGACTTCTCGAACGAAGCGCTACAGGCCGCCGAAAAAGGCTTAAAACGGCTGCTCAACGCCCGGCAGTTGGTTTCGGAACTCACGCCTCAGTCCGGCGCCGTAGACGAAGCAATCGACCAGCAGATTCGCTCTCTAGGTGAAACCTGTTACCGGCAGATGAGCGACGACTTCGGCACTCCCCAAACCATCGCTACCCTCTTCGAGTTAAGTGCCAAAATTAACGCCCTGCATCAGAAACAGTTGTTCGTTAATTCTGAGACGCTAGCTTATCTTAAGGAGACGTTTTCCCGGTTTGTGGACGATGTTTTAGGACTGACTTCCGAAAAGAAGGACGACTCCCAATTAACCGATTCGCTGGTTCGGTTGCTCATCGACACCCGGCGACAGGCTCGGGAGAAGAAAGATTTTGCTACCTCCGACCAAATTCGTGACCAGTTGGCCGCGATGGGCGTGCAACTAAAGGACGAGAAATCCGGCGAAACCACCTATACGCTTTCGTAATATTTTACAAATTCTTACGTAGAATAGATACGGTCGCATATTCACTTGCACGGTGGTTCGCGGGCGCGTACTTTTTCGCAAAAAAGATGATACTATCCGGAATAGAGATCAGCAATCTGATTGATAAAGAAATATTTATTGACCCTTTTCGCCCCGAACAGCTCAACCCCAACAGCTACAACCTGCGACTTCATCCCGAACTGCTGGTTTACCAAGACCCGGTGTTGGATATGAAGCGCGATAATCCCACCCAACGAATGACCATCCCTCCCGAAGGCTTGGTGCTGGAACCCGGAAAACTTTACTTAGGCCGCACCGTAGAGAACATTTGCACCGAGCACTACGTGCCGATGCTCGAGGGCCGTTCGTCGATTGGCCGCTTGGGCATTGTAGTGCACCTTACCGCGGGATTAGGCAACATTGGTTCGTCGGGCTGCTGGACGCTGGAAATCACCGCCGTGCAGCCGGTGCGGGTTTATCCCGACGTAGAAGTCTGCCAAATCTACTTCCAAGACATTCGAGGAGAGCATGTTTCGTACCAGAGCACCAAGTACCACCTGGACGGTGTGCAGTCGAGCCGTCTATACCAGGAGCTAACGTGATCACGCATGAAGCTTCTCTCTTCGTCGGTTAAAGTATTCCTCAAATCACTAATTAAGGTTTATCAGTACGGCATCTCTCCGATGCTGGGGCCGCACTGTCGGCACACTCCTACTTGTTCGCAGTATACGCTCCTTGCCATCGAGGAATGGGGTCCGATTCGTGGCATTTGGCTAGGCGTGAAGCGCATCGCTCGCTGCCACCCCTGGGGCACGCACGGCTACGATCCGGTGCCCCGAAGACCCACTTCGGAAAAGGAGATTCATTAGGGCGACTCAACTTTTTGGGCCTACTTTCGTGTTTACTGACTATGAAGTTTAGCTTACAAGATGAATGGTTTATGCGTCGAGCGCTGGATTTGGCCGCTCGAGGGCAAGGATCGGTTGCGCCCAATCCGATGGTGGGCTGCGTAATCGTGCAGGGTGAGCAGATCATTGCCGAAGGCTGGCACCAGCGCTACGGAGAAGCCCACGCCGAACGAAACGCGGTGAACCAGATTGACGACGCTCGCAGATTAGTGGATAGCACCGTGTACGTCACCCTGGAGCCGTGCTCGCACCACGGAAAAACCCCACCCTGCGCTGACTTGCTGGTGGCGCACCGCGTGGGTCGGGTGGTGGTTAGCAACCGCGACTACAACCCGCTGGTGGACGGCCAGGGCATCAGGCGCTTGCAGGAAGCAGGGATTCGGGTAGAGACCGGACTCCTGGAAGCAGAGGGCCGCTCCCTGAACGACGCTTTTTTCCGAAGCATGGAAGAACAAATTGACTCGTAGACCACAAAGACGCTTATTCTTGCAAAAGAAGCTGGTTTAAGCGTGAATTTGAGCCATTATTCTGTTTTCTACTATGCCTTTACACAATCACGTTGACGGAAAGATTCTGAAGCGCCAACTTCAGACCAGCACCGAGCCGCGAACCACGTTGTCGTTCTATCAGTACGCGCGCATCGTTAACCCTTCTTTTTTTCGAGATTATCTGTACCAGCAGTGGGACGATCTAGGCGTGCTAGGCCGGGCCTACGTAGCCCACGAAGGTATTAATGCTCAGGTTAGCATACTCAATGATTCTTTTACGGCCTTTGAGCAAGGGCTGCGCGACGTTGCCTTTTTGCAGGAAACGCGACTTAATATAGCGGTGGAAGACAACGGCAAGTCGTTTTTTAAACTAAAAATTCAGGTGAAAGAGAAGATCGTGGCCGATGGACTCAATGACCAACGCTTCGACGTAACCCAGTCTGGAGTGCACCTGAACGCCGAAGCGTTTAACGCCCTGACCGACCAGCCCGAAACGGTGGTAGTGGATATGCGCAACCACTACGAAAGTGAAGTAGGGCACTTTGAAAACGCGATACTGCCCGATGTAGACACCTTTCGGGAATCTCTGCCGGTGGTGGTGGATATCCTGAAAGACCACCGCGAGCAGCCTATTGTGATGTACTGCACCGGGGGCATTCGCTGCGAAAAGGCCAGTGCATACCTGAAGCATCAGGGTTTTGAAAAGGTGTATCAACTGGAGGGAGGCATTATCAAGTACGCGCACGAGGTGCAGGAAAAAGGCTTGAAGAATAAATTTCGGGGCAAAAACTTCGTCTTCGATGAGCGTTTGGGCGAGCGGGTCTCCGATGAGGTGATCAGCCAGTGCCACCAGTGCGGCAAGCCCTGCGATACGCACACCAACTGCCCCAACGAAGCCTGCCATTTGCTGTTCATCCAGTGCACCGATTGTGCGGAGCGTTTTGATGGTTGCTGCTCCACGAATTGCCAGGACTTTTTGCGACTGCCCGTGGAAGAGCAACGCCTTCGGCGGAAGAACAAGAAGTCATCGGCCCGCAACGTTTTTCGCAAGGGAAGGGCAGACCATTTGAAAATTAGAGGAGAAAAATAAACTCTCAAATTTTGTTACTTGGCACGTAACTAGTTACATTTGCGTAGTAATTCTAAAATAACTACTATGCTATGAATACGACCGAAGTCAGGATGTACCAAATACTGCAGGAGACGGGTCTCAGCAATGATCGCGCGTCCGAAGCAGTTAGCGTTATGAAAGAATTACAGCAGCAGTCACTCGACCATTTGGCTACCAAAGCAGATTTGGAGTTGCTAAGCATTAAACTCTCCGAGAAGCTAAATGAGTTTCAGCGTGACATAGCCGAAAGCATGAGTAATCTCCAGCGCGACATGACTGAGAAGCTGAGTAGTCAGCAACGTGATATGACAGAAAAGCTAGGTGGCTACCAGCGTGATATGACTGAGAAGTTAGGCAGCTACCAGCGCGACATGACTGAGCAGTTGGGTCTTCAGCAACGCGAAACGACCGAGAAGTTAAGCCTTCACCAAAGTGATATGTCCGAGAAGTTAAGCCTTCATCAAATCGATATGTCCGAGAAGTTAAGCCTTCATCAAACTAGCGTAGCTGAGAAGATGAACCACCATCAAAGCGACTTAGCCGAGAAGATGAGCCGGTATCATCGCAATACGATTGTCTGGGTAGTCTCTACGGTGGCTACGGGAGTCACGCTCGCGGTGGGTCTATTCAGCCTCGCCATTCGGTACCTGTAGAAACGAAGCGAATTCTACAATCACTGTTTCCCCTCCAACCACCATGAGCTATTCTTCATCTATCTCTCCGCCCCCCCACCCGGGCCAACTGTTACGAAAAGACTACTTGGAACCCCACAAACTGACGGTTACCCAACTGGCCCAGTCTTTAAACGTATCCCGAAAAAACCTGTCTGAAATTCTCAACGGGCACACCGGGATCAGCCCCGAAATGGCCCTGCGCCTGTCGCGCGCCTTCAACACCGACCCGACGTGGTGGATGAACCAGCAAATGCAGTACGATCTGTGGCACGCCGAGCAGAAAAACGCGGTGCAGGAAGTGCAACCATTGTATCAGAAAAAGGAGAAATAGCCTATGAGACGCTAGCCGCCAGCGCATCTGCAATTTTCCGGTCGTTCGACAGGCGGGGCACTTTGTTTTGTCCGCCCAGCTTCCCCTGGCTTCTCATGTAATTGCGGAAGGCGTCGGCGGGCAGGGAAATTACCTGCAACGGACGCAGTATATTTCCGGCGATCAGGTCTTCGTAATAGGTATTGAGTTTTACCAACTGCTCGTCTAAGGTTCGCTCGAAGGCGGCGGCATTCTGGGGCGGGCGGGCAAAGGCCACGTACCACTCGTGCCGGGGCAAGCCTTCGTCGGGCTCCACCTGCGGGGCCACGGTGTATTCTATTACCTCTACTTCGGGAAACCGCTCGGTGGTCAACCGCATGGCCTTTTCTACTTCTTCGCCGATCACGTGTTCGCCGAAGGCCGAAATAAAGTGCTTGATGCGTCCGGTCACCACCACCCGGTAGGGGTCTTTGGAAACAAACTTCACCGTGTCTCCAATTGAGTAACTCCACAGTCCGGCGTTGCTGTTGAGAATGAGCGCGTAGTTAACGCCCAACTGCACGTCGTGAATGCTCAGGCGCGTCGGGTTGTCGTCAAAATACTCATCAGCGGGGATGAACTCAAAGAAGATACCGCTGTTGAGCAGCAGCAGCAAGCCTTCTTCGGATTGCGAATCCTGATAAGCAATGAATCCCTCGGAGGCCGGATAAGTTTCGATAGAAGCCACCGGGCGGCCGATCGACTCAAACAGTCTGCGCCGGTACGGTGCAAAGTTCACTCCGCCGTACACCAGCACCGAGAAATTAGGAAACAACTCTCCCACCGGCCGACCGGTCCGCTCAATGAGCCAGTCGAAGTACATTTGCACCCAGGGCGGAATGCCCGAAATCAGGCTCATATCTTGATCCACCGTCTCGTCAACGATGCGCGCTAATTTGGTCTCCCAATCTTCAATGCAGTTGGTTTCGTACGATGGCAACTGGTTGGTGCGCAGGTAGCCGGGCACGTGATGGTTGGCGATGCCCGACAGCCGCCCGGTGTGGATATCCGCTTTCTGCGTCATGGTGGGACTGCCCGACAAAAAAATCAGCTTTCCGTCCAGAAACCGGCCGTTGCCGCGCTCGTGCACGTGGTTGAGCAACGCATCGCGGGCTGAGTTGATGTGGTTGGGCACCGAATCAGCCGTGATCGGAATGTACTTGACCCCCGAGGTTGTGCCCGACGTTTTGGCCAAGTAGGCCGGTTTACCGGGCCACAGCACGTCCGATTGGCCCGCTAGAATTTGATCCACGTAGGGTTTCAGTCCTTCGTAGTCCCGAACCGGTACTAGTCGCTTAAACTGTTCATATCGATCTATTTGAGCAAAGGCATGGTCTTGTCCGAACTGCGTGTTCTTCGCCCCGGCAATCAGTTGTTGAAATACCCGATCTTGGGTTTTTTCTGGATTCAAACTCCACTGCTTTTGCTGCTGCACTACGTAGGCCGCCAGCGGACGGCTCAGCACGGATCGAATGCCCATAGAATACGTTTGATGTAAAGAAAAATAGTTTTCACTACGTTGTAATTGCCCACCTGTTCAACTAGCCCCTAAGGTTTAACCGCTTCTTAAAAGCGATGGTAAAGGTAGTTCCTTTGCCCGGAGTGCTCGTCGGGTAGATTTTCCCATCGTGGCTGTTGACAATATTCTGCGTGGCGGTGAGTCCGAGCCCCATACCACCGGACTTGCTGGTATGGAAGGCATCGAAGAGGTTAGTCAGCATGTCTTTCTCTATTCCCGGGCCGTTGTCGGTGATCTGCACGTACTGGTTGCGGGCGTCTTCCCCGGTTTTGATCACAATTCGTCCCGACTTGACGGGCACCGCCTCGATGGCGTTGTTGATGATGTTGAGCAAAGCCATCTTGATTTTCTCTTGATCGAGCAGAACGGGCGGTAAGTCTTTGGCGTAGCGTTTCTCAAGCTTCACCTCCTGAAGACGTAGTCGGTCTTCGGCGATGCCCACGGCCGCATCAATCACCTGGTTGAGCAACTGCGGTTGGAGATCCAACTGAGAGGGTTTGGAAGAGTTGAGCATCGCGGTGACCAACTCGTTGATGCGCCCCACGTTGCGTTTAATAATATCGTAATAAATGTCAACGTCGTCGCTGTCGGCGGGTTCGCTGCGCAACTGCTCAAGCGACAGCCCAATGTTGGTCAGGGGATTTCGAACCTCGTGGGCAATACTGCGGGCAATGTTGCCGGTCATCATCAGCTTCTCTAACCGAATTAACTCCTGCTGCACCTTCTTCTTCTCTGAAACGTCTACAATTACCCCCTGGTAGCCAATCACCCTTCCGTTTACATCGGTAAGCGAAGCGGCCGACAGACTACACTCCACCATTTTGCCGTCACTGCGCTGCAGAATTGCCTCGAAGTCGCGCACCATCTGGTAGTTGGATAGCTCTTGCTCAAATTCGTTGAGGTCGTTTTCGATGGTAAACAGTTCGGGCAGGTGCCGTTGCCGTAGGCTATCCATATCGTAAGCAAACAGCCGCAGCATAGAAACGTTGGCGTCGGTGAGCTTCAAATGTTCGTTGGTGATGTAGATGGCGTTGATCGACTGCTCAAACAGGCTGCGGTAGCGTTCTTCTTCTTTGTGCAGTTGGCTGATTGTCTGCGCGTTCTTGATCGCGTAGCGAATGCTGCGCTCAATCGTTGGAGCGCTCACCTGCCCCTTCACCAGGTAGTCGGCCGCGCCCATTTGCATGGCCTGCAGGTCTATCTCGGGAAGTCCCTTGCCGGTCAGCACGATGATGGGACGGCGAATACCCTGGGCGATGGCGGCTTGTAGCAAGTCCAGACCATTCTTTTTGCCCAGTCGATAATCGACCAAATAGACATCGTGTTGGTTCTCAAGCACTTTGGCCAGTCCCTGGTCGTACTCACTGATCCACTCGATGCGAAAGCTGGTTTGCTCCATATCGGTGAGCAGGTCGCGTAGCAACACGTAGTCGTCTTCGTCATCGTCTACCAGCAATATGTTTACCCGTTCTTTCATCGCATCACGCTTGTTTATCTTTGGGAAGCACCACAATGCCAAACCAATAGTCGCCAATGGCCCGCGTCACGTCGACCAAGCCCTCGAAGGTCACCGGCTTGGTGATAAAGGAGCTAACGCCCAGGTCGTAGCTTCGCACAATGTCTTCGTCGGCCTTCGAGGTGGTGAGCACAATCACCGGAATGCGGCGCAGCACCGGATCGGCTTTGATTTCGGCCAACGCCTCGCGCCCGTCTTTTTTGGGCATGTTCAGATCCAGCAGAATGAGTCCGGGTTCGGGGGCGTTTTCGGCGGTGAACTTGCCCCGCTGGTGCAAGTAATCCATCAGCTCCACTCCGTCTTCCACAAAGTGCAGGTCGTTAGCCAGTTTGTTTTCCGACAGCGCTTCTTCGGCCAGCATCCGATCATCGGGGTCGTCGTCGGCCATCAGAATGGTAATGGTCTTGGGATGCTTGTTCATAAGTTTATGGGTTGTGTTTCCGGTAGTATGATGTAGAAGGTAGCCCCTTGATCGGGTTCGGCCTGCGCGTAGATGACACCACGATAACTTTCTACAATTTTCTGGCAGATGGCCAAGCCGATACCAGTACCCTTGTACTCATTGCGCCCGTGCAGGCGCTGAAAGATGGCGAAGATACGGTCCAGGTATTTTTCGTCAAAGCCGATGCCGTTGTCGGTTACAGTAATGGCAAAGTGTTGGGTGGTGGGGAGCATTTCTTGACGCAGTCGGCCCAGTTGCTCCGGCGAGGCTGCGGCGGCACGAATGGTCACCACCGGTGGCTGATCGGCCTTACGGAACTTGATTGCGTTGCTGAGCAGGTTCTGAAATAACTGACGCATTTGCCATTTTTCTCCCTCAATCGTGGGCAGGCCCTCGTAGATAATTTCTGCCTGCGTTTGAGCAATACTTTCTTCCAAGGTTTCCGCCACCTCTCCCACCAGTTCGTTGAGGTCTACCGCCTGTAGCTCTCCCCGGGCGTGCCCCACCCGCGAGTACTGGAGCAAATCGTCGATCAGTTGTTGCATTCGTTGGGCGGCGTTTTGCATGCGGGCAATGTAGTCTTGCCCGCTTCCCTCCAATTGACTACTGTACTTGGCGCTGAGCCGATCGCCAAAGGCTCTGATCTTGCGCAGCGGCTCCTGCAAATCGTGCGAGGCCACGTAGGCAAACTGTTCCAGGCTTTCTTTGGTGCTTTCCAGTTCGTAGAGTTGGTTGCGTAGTTCGGTATCGGTGGCCCCGTAGATGCTCACGTCGATGGCTACCAGCAGCGCCCCGCCCGCTTCTTGCGCGGTGGCCAGCGGCATAAGGTTCAGCTGATACTGTTGCTGATCGGAGGTGACTTCCACCCGAGCGGGTTTTCCGTTCCAGTGCTGCCGCCACCACTGCGAGAACCGCTCGGATACGTCGTGAGGTATGTCTTGAAACAAGCGGGCCCCCGCGGGCACCTCTTGCGCATAACCAAAGGCCCTGAGCGGAGCGCCCTTCGCAATAACAAAGCGCTGCTCGTCGGTGATCAGCGCCACGTCAATACCCGGCAGGGCATTCACCAGCGTGCTGTATAACTTCTTGCTCCGCTCGTTCTCAAGGATAGCGTTTTTATACTCACTGATGTCGCGAAAGGTGACCAACAGATGGTCGTGGGTGGCACTGGCCACAATCTTGAACCAGTGATGAAGGCCGTCGTGGTCATAAAACTGCTCGGTGCGGAAGGATTCTTGGTGGTTCACCACGTTGCAGTAGGCCTCGAACAGACCCGCTTCTTGCACGCCCGGAAACACCTGGAGCATCGTTTTTCCTCGCAGGTCTTCTGCTTCTCGCCGAACAAAGCACAATGCTTGCTCATTGAAAAGCTTGAAGCTGAAGTCGGTGATCTTTTGGTTAACGTTGCGCACCGCCTGATATAAAAGCACCCCCTCTTCGGTGTTTTTCAAAAAAATACTGAGCAAGTCAGCCGAATCGGTCGGGTTGGGTTCCATGCGGGAGGCTACAGATCAATATCGTAGGACTTCATTTTGTTGTAGAGCGTCTTGCGATCAATGTTAAGTACGTTGGCCGCCTTCGACTTGTTGTACCCGGTTTTCTCGAGCACACTGATAATGGCATCCCGCTCGGCAATTTTAGAGACGGCCTTTAGGTTGGCGGGTTCATTCAGCGGGGTGTCGGCGGCGGGTTCCTCGAAATAGCGGGGCGACTTTATTTCTTCAGGAAGGGCGTCAAGCGTCACCGTGTCTCCTTGGGTAAGCAACACCGAGCGTTTCACCACGTTGTGCAGCTCCCGCAGGTTGCCATGCCAATAATAGTCCTTCATTTTCTCCATCACCGCTTCGTCGAAGCCTTGCACCTGTTTGTTCAAATCTCGGTTAGCGGACTTTAGAAAGTGATGAGCAAACACTCGAACGTCGGTCTTTCGTTCGCGGAGGGGGGCTAAGTTGATCTTGAACTCGTTGAAACGGTGATAGAGATCTTCGCGAAACTCGCCTTGCTTCACCGCTTCCGCCAGGTTTTCGTTGGTGGCCACAATCACCCGAACGTCGATAGGAATATCTTTGGTGCTGCCGATCTGCTTGATTTTACGCTCTTGGATAACGCGCAGTAGCTTAACCTGGTTTTCGTACGACAGGTTGCCGATCTCATCGAGAAACAAGGTACCCCCGTCGGCCGATTCGAAGCTACCGGTCTTGTCGTTGATTGCCCCGGTGAAAGCTCCTTTCACGTGCCCGAACAGTTCGCTACCGGCCAGTTCTTTGGGTAGTGCTCCGCAGTCGATGGCCACAAAAGGCTTACCTTTTCGGTGGCTGTGCCGATGAATTTCGTTAGCAACGAACTCCTTGCCCGTGCCGGTTTCTCCTTGAATGATCACCGACATGTCGGTGGGGGCAATAAGCTTCACGTGCTTCATCACCTGCTTCGACTGCGGGCTTTCGCCGATAATAAACCCGTTTTGTTCGACGGGCTCCTTGGGAGATTCTTTGAGCTTGACGCCGCTTTTGATTGCCTGTTTGATGGTGAGCAAAATCTCGTCCGGATACAGGGGCTTGGTCACGTAGTCATAAGCGCCCAGCTTGATTGCTTTTACGGCTACTTTTACGTCGGAGTACCCGGTGATGACAATGATGGCTGCCTGGGGACGAAGGATTTTGATACGCTGGATCAGCTCGAGGCCGTTGAGATCGGGCAGTTTAAAGTCACACAACACCAAGTCAACACTTTGTTCGCGCAGCAATTGACTGGCCTCTTCTCCGGTGGAAGCGGTTTTAGTGACAAAGTTGTTCTTAGAAAGAAACCGCTCCAAAAGCAATCGAATATCCTGGTCGTCATCGACGATAAGAACTCTATTCATTGAGTAGCTAGCTGATGTGGGACTATGCAGGAGGCCTTGTGCCTTCGTCCGACTAAATATAGGAAAAATTACGTGCATAGGTATAATGCACAGAAAGGGAGTTTGTTTTGGCTAAACCGCCAAATGCTCGAGAGTGCGCGCGATGTGGTCACGGCTAAAGGGCTTGCTAATGTAGTCATCCACATCGCTAACCTCGTCTTTTATGCGTCGCAGCATGCCATCGTGCGCGCTAATCATTACCACTTTGGTGGCCTCATTCTGCCGTTTGATGGCGGGAATTATGCTGTAGCCCAACCCATCCGGAAGATTTAAATCCAAAAAAACAATGTCGAAGCCATCTTTGACATTTAGTTTGGCCAAACCGTCGTGCATTGAGTGTGCATAGTCAGTTTCGTAGCCTAACTGCTTGAGCAACATTGCCAATAGGAAACATATCTCCTGTTCGTCGTCTATAACTAGTACCGTCTTCTTCATGGAAAAGCAATTTGGCGGAAGCAGCACCTAAATTTGTTGTAAGCAATTTTCTTGAGCCACGTAACATAGTTTTGAAAAAAAATATGGTAGATCAAAAAGCAGTCCTGCTTTTTCATTTGATAGCGATTCCAAGCCAATTAGACAATTAATCCCATCAGTTTCTTATTTGACTTTCTACTGAAAAGAATCTTTTAGAACAATTGTCCTAAATTTTACTCATAAAGTGTAGAGGAAACTCATCAACAGCCCGAGGTAGTAAGGAGGAACTACTAGTCCTCTGTCACGTTGTAGATGAAATCGCTGAAATTTAGCTACTTTTACTCTCAGTGCCATTAACCAACGGAGCGATATCATCACGATTTTTCTATGAGAAGTAAGCTACTGGCGTTAGCAGGATTAGTTAAGTCTCTACCCGGACTAAATAACCTGTTGCGTTACAACCCTCTCTTCTACCCGGCTATCGCCGCCACCGTTCGCACGATTGAACAGACATCGGCGATCAACCGCTACTCGGCAGTACAACCTCTGCTTAACCAAACGCTTGGTGCGGCTCTCAAAACAAAGTATGGCCAAGGCCGTAGTCGAATTCTTTCTGAGTGGCCAATTCTCCACAAAGAATCAGTCTGGAAGGACCCCACTCTTTTCCACACCCGCCAGTGGATCACCATTCCGGCGTCTACCAGCGGCTCAAGTGGGGTTCCACTTCGCCTCAAGCGAAGCCTGAAAAACATTGCTGCCGAACAAGCGCTTTTAGACGCTCTGCTCACCCCTGAATCGTTACAGTTTCGGAATGCCCGAGTAGCGGTGCTTCGGGGCGACACGGTAAAAAACCCGGCTGAGCAGTTGCCCCCCTTCGGTGCTTATCGTCACCACAATCAGTTGGTTCTTTCCTTTCCGCACCTAAACAAAGCCACCGCCGGTTGGTACATCGATGAGCTCGCTAAGTTCCAGCCGGATATCTTCTGGGTGTACCCCACGGGGGCCGATTTTTTGGCTTCTTTGTGTCTGCTAAACAATAGAAAGTTGTCTATTCCGGTAACCCTAAGTTCGTCCGAGATGCTCACGCCTGCCGCGTGGAGCCGGATGAGGGAGGCTTTCGGGGGTAAGATTATTGATTACTACGGACAAGCGGAACGGGCGTGCTTGAGCTATCAGCGCACTCCTGACGAAGCGTGGTTTCATCCCGCCTACGGCTTCGTGGAACTCTTCCCCGATGATGAAGCGGCGGAGGAAGGTCTTAAACGAGCTAAAATTGTAGCCACCGGCTACTGGAAGGATAAAATGCCCCTGGTGCGCTACGACACGGGCGACTACATTGCCTACCCGGCGCATTACACCAGCGCAGACTTAGCCCAGGTAGCTCTTGGTCTGAAACCGTTCACCCGAATTATCGGACGGGAAAGCGAGTTTTTGGTCACTCCGCAAGGCGAACGAATTCAAGCGCTTAACAACATTCCCAAAGAAGTGAAACACCTGCGGCGGGCGCAGTTCATTCAGCACCAAGCCGATCGCGTAGAGGTGCGTTTGGACGTGGAGCCCGCGTTTAGCGACCAGGATCAGCAGGTGCTGCTGGATAGTGCCCGAACGAAAATTCCTCCCACCATTCATCTCACGATCCTAACGGACCAACCGCTCACGGTAACCGGAAGCGGCAAAACCCCTTTCGTCATCCGCACGGTGTCAGCGTAACAAATCTGCTTAACCTAACTTACTCTGCTTATGTTTTTCACTCACGCATCGTTGTCGGGGTTGCCCCTCATCGTTCGGGCGAAGCACTACGCACTGCTGCTCGGGGTACTGCTTGCCGCTTGCAAGCCTTCCTCTCCCCCCCCGCCCGAACCGCTCCCGCCTCCCAACATCCTGGTGATTATGGCCGATGACATGGGCTACTCCGACATCGGCAGCTACGGCAGCGAGATTGCCACCCCGAACCTAGACGCACTGGCCGCCAACGGACTGCGCTTTCGGCACTTCTACAACGCGGCGCGCTGCTGCCCCACCCGGGCGGCGTTGCTCACCGGGGTGTATCCCCACGAAGCGGGCATGGGCGCTATGGTTAGCGATGTTGAGAGCCAGCCCGAGCCCGGCCCCTACCAGGGCTTCCTGAACGACAGCACCCTTACCATCGCCGAGTTGCTTCGTCCTGCCGGGTATGCCACCTACATGGTGGGCAAGTGGCACGTGGGCGAAAAGCCCGAGCACTGGCCCCGGCAACGCGGCTTCGACCGCTACTTCGGACTCATCAGCGGGGCCAGCAGCTACTACGAGATCATCAAGGAGCAGCCCCGGGTGCGCCGGATGGTGCTGGACGACGAAGAGTGGACTCCCCCGGCGCAGGGCTTCTACATGACCGATGCTTTCTCGGACCGGGCTACCGAGTTTCTGACCGACCACTTTGGTCGGCAGGAAGAACAGCCCTTCTTGATGTACCTAGCCTACACCGCTCCGCACTGGCCGCTGCACGCGTTACCGGAAGATATCGCTCGCTACGAAGACTACTACCTATCGGGTTGGGACCGCCTGCGGCAGCAACGCTACGCCCAAATGCAGCAGATTGGCGCGGTTGACTCCACCTACACCCTGTCCCCCTGGGACACCACCGCCGAAAATTGGTCTGACGTAACGAACCGGGATGAGTGGGCGCGTCGGATGCAGGTGTACGCCGCGATGGTTGATCGCATGGACCAGGGCCTGGGCCGGGTGTTTGAGACTTTGCAGAAGAACGACGCCTGGGACAACACGCTCATTCTGTTTCTGTCGGACAACGGCGGCTGCGCCGAGGAGATCAGCGGACGCCAACTCAACGACCCCAGCGTGCCCATCGGCGAACCGGGTTCGTACGTGGCCTACCGCAAGCCCTGGGCGGTGGCGTCGAACACTCCGTTTCGCCGCTACAAGCAGTGGACCGAAGAGGGCGGCATTGCCACGCCCCTGATTGCCCACTGGCCCGCCGGTATTGAGCGCCAAAACGAATGGGTGCAACCCTACGCACACGTGGTAGACATCATGGCCACCTGCGCCGAGGTGGCCCAGGTGCCCTACCCCACCGACCACCAAGGCCGCACCCTCAAACCCCTGCGGGGCCGAAGTCTGCTGCCCCTGCTGGCCGCCGACAGCCTGGCCGACGATAGCCGCCCCTTGTTCTGGGAGCACATCGGCCACCAAGCCATGCGACAGGGCCGCTGGAAAATCGTCTCGCACGCGCCTGCATACGCATGGTCGTTGTTCGATATGAAGACCGACCCAACGGAGTTGCGCGACGTAGCGGCTGAGTATCCCAAGGTGACGCAGCAAATGACGGCTGATTACGATGCCTGGGCGGATGAGGTGGGGGTGATGAAGAGAGGTGGGGAGTAGTAAATTTGCCGGTTAGATCATGTGCTTTATGTAGTCTGATATGGGTATAAGAATAGGGTTTGCAGTCAACGATTTATAAAGCCATCAGATCGGACTTGTAGGCACTGATCTTCAGAGGATCAATATATGAACTTGAAGCCGCAAGTGCGCACGCTCTTCTTTCTCCTGGCTGGTGGCTGCATGATGTTGGTGCATCTTGCTTTTTATTCTCTTAAAAACCTTCCAAACTTATCCAGGCTATTATCATCTAAAAAGTAAAAAGTCACTTGTCCAAGTGTTCTAATTACTCTTACTCTAGTCTCACCATCATACTCCGAAGTAGCTTCTTCAAACGGGATATTGCTTCCTGAGAGGAAGTTCTTAGTCTCATCATAACTAAGTTGTCTCCTCAAATCACTGTAGTTCATTTCAAGTCCCTTTTTGTCTGCTGACTGTGAGTATGTGACTTGAACTCCACAAAGTTTTTGGGTGTCTTGGTCATCAAAGTAGAACTCTGTCATGTCGTACTTAATTAGAGCAGGTCTTTTGTCCTTTCTACTCAGCTGAACAGTCCAATCTAAATTGTCTCCTAAATCATTGGTGATCTTATCTAAGTCCGTTCCGAATGGAAAATTTGATAGTTCTCCGTTCCTTAAGAATTCTATGATGTCTTCAGTCGTCATTTTTGTAGATACACCAACGATTGTATACACGCAATTGCGTGGGACGCCCCGCGCCCATTCGCAATATAGCGACGAGGTAACTGGGTGACAATTTTTCTCAGAACGTGGTTCACTCACGCCCGTCTTCCTACCACCGGCAAACGCGTATCGCCTTTTCTCTAGCCAAGCACAATTCTGGCCGTAGGATATCCTACGGCCAGCGTGAGGCGCTCACCAACAATCTACTGACCCTCATTAGTCGGGGCGGGTTCGCTAGTCTCGACTTGCTCTTCCTCGGGGTACAGCACCACCTCAATGGCTTCATCTACGTCGAAGTACTTGTTGGCCAGTGCCTTTAGTTCAGAAACCGACAATCCGTCAATAGCCTCCTCATAGTCCACAATCTCGTTCAGGTCTTCGCCGTTGAAGTAAGCCTCTTCCAAGGAGCTTAGCCAGTAGCCGTTTTCCCTTAAGTTGGTTTCTATCTCCCGCCGCAGCGTTTCTTTCACCTTGCGCAAATCGGCGGCGGTAGGGCCGTCGGCCTGTAGTTTCTCAATCTCTTCGTACACCGCCTGGGTCAGCGTATCCACGTTCTCGGGAGCGCAGGGGAAGCCAATCGAGATGTCATAGTGCTCGTAGGGATACTTGGTGGCACTGCCCCGGGCGCTGATGCCGTACACCCCACTGCGCTTCTCGCGGATTTCCTCAATCAGCTTGATATTGAGGGCCTGAATGAGGGCGTTCAGCTCGAAGGCTTCCTCGCGGTCGTAGTCCATGTCGCCGGTAAAGGTCAGGCTCACCATGCTCTTGGGGTCGTTGCCCTTGAACACGTCTTCTTTCACTGCTCCGCTCGGCGGACGAACCCCCACGTCCTTCCAAGTTTCTTCACGGTTGGTGCTCGGCAGACTGCCCAG
The DNA here is from genome assembly GCA_965217275.1 of Cyclobacteriaceae bacterium. Classification (GTDB taxonomy): domain Bacteria; phylum Bacteroidota; class Bacteroidia; order Cytophagales; family Cyclobacteriaceae; genus Tunicatimonas. Next base: position 902,965 of record OZ244400.1, read on the forward strand.
ATAAGTCGCCAACAGCGGTTTCAGGCTGTCAACCTCGAAGTTGCCCACGAAGAAGAAGGTGAAGTCGCTGGCGTCGGCGAAGCGGTCGCGGTACACGCTGTCCACTTCATCCAGTTTCACCTTGTCCCAGTCTTCCACGGTGGGGTAGCCGCCGCCCCGGGGGTTGTCTTGCGACAGGATGCGCGAGCGCCGGTCCTGGTAGTAGTACTGCGGATTGGAAAGTAGATTCTGGTACACCGCCTTGTTCTTGGTGATGTACGACTGGAACGAGGCGGTGTCGATGCGGGGCTGGGTAAAGTACAGATTGGTGAGTTGCAGCAACGTTTCCAGGTCGCGGGGCGTGGCGTTGCCCGAGAAACCTTCTTTCAACTCGCCAATGTAGGGCCGCACCCCGGCGGTCTTGTCGGCCAGAAACTTATCCAGCGCTACCAGCGATAGGTCGCTCACCCCGCTCTGCCGAATCACGTTGTCGGCGTTGGTGGCCGAGTAGTAGGTATTCAGATCGTAGCGCGAGTGCCCACCCGGGCTGCTGGCCAGCATCAGAATCTCGTCGGCCTTGAAGTCGGTGGGTTTGAGCACAGCACGCACTCCGTTGCTAAACGTCAGTTCGGTTACGCCCAACGAATCTAAAGTCTTTTCCTCGGTGATCTGCCCGGCGGCGGGTGGGGTGTCCATTAGCGATTCGGCCACGGCTTCCTCTTCGTAGGCGGTGACCTCGGTGTCAGCGGCGTCTTGCAAGTACTGCCGTACCTCATCGGAGGTAGGCACCGGAACACCCTCTTTCTCGGGAGCCATCACCACCACCACGCGGTTCTCGTCGCGCATCCATTGGTCGGCCAGCGCGTTGATCTCGTCCAGGCTCACCTCGGGCAGATACTGCTGCATGAACTGGTACTCGAAGGTGATGCCCGGAATCGGTTCGCCCTCCAAGAAGTTGCGCACGTACTCGTTGGCGTAGCTCTTTGACTCGGTTTTTTCGCGCTCGTTGTAGGCCCGTTCGTAGGCGGTGAGCAACTGCCGCTTGTAACGGTCTAGCTCGGTGGGAGTGAAGCCGAACTGCCGCACCTTTTCCATCTGCTCCACCAGGGTTTTTAGCCCCCGCTCGATACCGCCCTCGGGCACGATGGCGAAGGCCTGGAAGGCGTCTTTGGCCCGCACGATGTCGCCATAGTAGGTGCCCGCGTTGATGAAGGGCGGGTCGGCCGACTGCGTAAGCTCGCCCAGGCGGTCGTTGAGCATGCCGGTGAAGGTGTTTTCCAGCACCGACTGCCGGTAGTCGCGCAGGGTTTCTTCCTTTTCGGGAGCTTCATTGGCCTTGTAGTACAGGCTCAACTGGTTGAAGGTGGCTTCCGGGTCGGTGACCACCACCACCTTGGTGTCGTCGTGGTTGGGGATGTCGTAAGCGGTGCGCTCCCGTTGCTGGTCGGGGTTTTTGAGTTCGCCGAAGTACTGCTTGATCTGCGCTTCCATCGAGTCGACGTTGATGTTGCCCACGGCGATCACAGCCATCAGGTCAGGACGGTACCAGTCCTTATAAAACTGCCGCAGGGTGGGGTAGTCAAAGTCTTCCAGAATCTCTTTGGTGCCAATGGGCAGACGCTTGGCGTAGCGCGAATCGGCCAGCACCACCGGCAGGTACTCGTCGCGCATGCGCTGCTGCGCCCCCTGCCCAATGCGCCACTCCTCAATGACCACGCCGCGCTCTTTGTCGATCTCCTCGTCTTCAAAGGTGATACCCTGCGCCCAGTCCTGCAGAATTTGTAGTCCGTCTTCCAGCGTGGTGTCGGCAGTGGGCAGCATCAGCATGTAGACGGTCTCGTCGAAGCTGGTGTAGGCGTTCAGGTGCGCCCCGAAGCGTACTCCGGCCGACTGTAGGGTGCTCACCAGTTCGTTCTTGGCGTAGTGCTCGGTGCCGTTGAAGGCCATGTGCTCGGTGAAGTGGGCCAGCCCCCGTTGGTCGTCGTTCTCCAGGATAGACCCGGCGTTGACGGCCAGCCGCAGTTCCACGCGGTTTTCGGGCTGCTGGTTGCGGCGAATGTAGTAGGTAAGCCCGTTGTCGAGCGTGCCGGTGCGGATGGTGGTATCAATCGGAATGGCGCTACTCAAGTCTTGAGAAACAGACTGAGCCCCAGCGGTTGAAATGCCAAATAGTAAGAGCAAATATATAGTAACGGAAAGATACTTTAGGTACATAGGTTTAAGCGATGTATAGTGAAGAGAAAAGCAAACGCAAAATACTGATTTACTCAAGAGCAACGAAGCACAGAGACAATTAGTTGGTAGGCAGCGGTTAAAAACGGTTAAATTGAACATTACGGCGGGTTTTAGCTTTAGATACTATGGCTGAAGAAAAGAACATTTTAGGAACAACCTTACAGGTATGCTGCACCGATCCAATGACCGGCTTCTACCGCGACGGACACTGTGTGACGGGTCCGCAGGACGGCGGCAAGCACGTGGTCTGCGCCCGAGTGACGGAGGCCTTTCTGTTGTTTTCAAAAAGCCGGGGCAACGACCTGATCAACCCGATGCCTGCCTACGGTTTTCCCGGACTCAAGCCCGGCGACCGCTGGTGCCTGTGCGCCTCGCGCTGGCAAGAGGCCTACGAAGCAGATGTGGCCCCACCGGTAGTGCTGGAAGCAACGCACGAGGCGGCGTTGAAATACGTGTCGTTGGAGGCGCTACAGACCCATGCGGTTGGCACATCTGAGTAACTGACGGCAATGGTTTGATGGCTCAACGGTTACGTTGGTCATACTTTCTCATTTCAGATCAAAAATGATCTTTAATGCTGTGTCTATCTTTTGCAGATGGTCTTCTGACAATCTGCCTTTTGTGGCTACCAATCGCTGACGGTAATCTATAGGGCGGGTTTGCAGACAATCGGCAACCGATTTTGCGTAGCAGATGCTGTCCATTCTTTTAGTTCTTCGTTTTGATCGTAGAGTTCAGCATACAAATCGGCCGACTGAGTTAACTGAGCGTGACGGTCTAATTCTTCTTTTAAAAGCTGTAATCCTTTTTTTATCATTTCGTCAGAATTAGCAAATCCCAAATCAGCATAATGATTGATAAATTCTTCTTCTTGTTGATCAAGTCTTATTATTTTTTCTATCTGCATAACTTAAATATTTTCCTTTCGTCAAATTTACTTTTTTTATTTGAAGTTGCCCATAACAATAGAGCAAACGAGCCATTCTTCTATAACCCCTTTGCCTTATGAAATTCGACCAGTATCCGATTGCCGACGAGATCAAGCGGGCGCTACAAAAGCTCGACTTCCGGCGGCCTACCGACATCCAGTACAAGGCCATTCCGCCGGTGCTGAAGGGAGAAGACGTGCTGGCTATTGCGCAGACGGGCACGGGCAAGACGGCGGCTTTCGCCATTCCGGTGATTCACCAGTTGCACATCCGCAAGCAGCGCAAGCGTCCCGATGGCATCAAGTGCGTGGTGATGGTGCCAACGCGCGAGCTGGCGCTGCAGATTGCCGAGGCCTTCGAGCAGCTGGCGCAGTATACCCGGGTGAAGACCTACGGAGTGGTGGGCGGCGTGGAGCAAGACCCGCAAATTGCGCAGTTAGAAAAGGGCGTCGACGTGTTGGTGGCTACCCCCGGCCGACTCTTTGACCTGGCTAGTCAGGGGCACCTCCGCCTGAACCGGGTGGAGACGTTGATCCTGGACGAGGCCGACCACATGCTCGACCTGGGCTTTATCAACGACATCCGCGACCTGATCAAGCGCTTGCCCAAGCAACGGCAGACGTTGTTCTTTTCAGCTACGATTGATGAGAAGATAAAGAAGCTGGCCTACTCGCTGGTGACCAACCCCATCCGCATTCAGATTTCGCCCAAGAACCCGGTGGCCAAGAACGTGACGCACGCGGTGGTGCGGGTGGCGATGGACGACAAGCGGTTCTTTCTGGAGCGGCTGGTGCGCGAGAATTCTGGCGGCAAGCTGCTGGTGTTTGTGCGCACCCAGGTGCGGGCCGAGCGGGTGCAACGCGCCATGCAGCGGGTGGACATTGCCAGCCAGACCATCCACGGCGGCAAGGAGCAGGACGACCGGTTGCGGGTGCTGGAGGCATTCAAGCAGGGAACGGTGAACTTATTGGTGGCTACCGACGTGAGTGCCCGCGGCATCGACATCCCCAACGTGGATCTGGTGGTGAACTACGACCTGCCCACGCCGCCCGAGAACTACGTGCATCGGGTAGGCCGCACCGGACGGGGCCGCCATAAGGGGCGGGCGGTGTCGTTTTGTAGCGAAGAAGAACAGGAAACGCTGGCCGCTATTGAAGCGTATCTGGGCCAGCCCATTGAGGAGCTAACGCTGGACCGCGTAGACTACGCCGAAACCCTGGACGCATCACTAGATGCCGATACCGATTGGAAAGCCCTGATGCGGGAAGCGGAGCGGGGGGATAAGAAAGGAAAGCGGAAACCTAAAGTATAGCCATTGATCACTTCAAGTTTCTCATCACGATAGCTTCTATCTCTGCTAGCACTTCATTCAAGTTTAGCTCTTTCGCTTCTATTACGTTCTGAATGGTATGTTTGTGGTGCGGGAAAGTGGCTAGTTCAGGGTAATGTCTGGCATTATCATATCTGAAAATCATGGTATCGTTCTTATCCATGTAATGATAACGGTACTTGATTTTCCTCTCTTCGGTGGTGTCTTTTACCTCAGCAAAGTGTAGCTTGCTTTCATCCTCAAAAATAACTTCTCCCTGAATAAATCCTTTTTTGCTGCTGTATGTCTTCTCTAGCGTGGAGTAGGACGTAATCAGGTAAGCGTGTTCGCTAAGGTCACGCTTGACTTGGATAAAATACTCAGCAATCACGACAGTTCGGCCAGTTTCTTCTTACTTTCCAGTTGCATCTCATAAATGCCGGACCACACAATGAAATCCTGAGAGTCTTCTAGTTCTCCGCGCTCAAATTTTTCGTAGAACGCCTCAGAAGCCATATTGTATTTATCTTCATAAGTAGCCAAATCTACTTCTATACGAGCAATTTCGCGTTGTGTGTTCCTCTTATAAAACTCAATGAAGTCGCTAAAGAGGGCGTTCTGGTTGCCGAAAAGATTTACTAGCTTGTTCCACTGCTTCGCTACGTCTGTGTCCAGATTTATCGTTATCTGTGTCATATTCTGATTGATATTCGTTTACGCAACTGTAATTCCAAGATAGGTATTTACTGTTAATTCTAAAGTTATAAGCGGATCTCTTTATTTAGAGCGGGCATCATCCGTTCACTCTATGGGCCAGAACACCAGTCCGAGCGACTCGATGTGTTCGCCGACCGTTCCCCAGAAGCCCATCAGGCGCCCTTTCCACTTTCCGTCGCGCTGGGCTAGTAGCAAACTGAAGTCGGTATCGCCACCGCCCGTGCCCCCGTAGGCGGGTGAGGTGGTGCCATCGTCGAGGTGAAACACGAGGCGGTCGATCCACCAGCCCCCAGCCCCACTAATGCCCACCAGGGTGCGCCCCGGCGGAACGACGAAGGGTTCTTGCCAGTCGCCATCTTCGTCTCCTACCAAATGCGTTTGCTCGTTTCCGTCGGCATCGGTGTAGTTGAAACGAAGGCTGTGCACTACCGAACCACCCGTTGCCACTTGCACCGAACTGAGGCGACCGCCTTCCGGAACCACCAGGGCCTGAAACCGTTCTCCCTCGGTGCCGACGGTGCAGCCGACGCGGGCGCTGTAGTGCACCTCACCCAAGTTGGCCTTGCGGTCGGGCAGCGAGAAAGACTGGGCTTGAAGTAGCGGTGGGGTAACTTGTAAGCAGAATGCAAGTAGAAATAAAGCCACCAAGGTAGGCTTTGGCGAATGGATCGAGGAGGTTGTCATGCGGTTACTTTTTCAGATACGACAGGTCGCACTCCAGGGCGGCGCGGTCCCAATCTGCGGTATTGGCCGCTGCTTCGTAGGTGGTTTGCAGAAAATTCATCAGCATAGCATCCGGATCATCGGCCTGCTGCACCGCTGCGTAGGGCAGGATAAACTCGCCCAGCTCCGGGTGGTAGTAAGCAGCATCGGGCTTCAGGGGTTGCTCCTTAAACGCGTCGGGGGTGGGATAACAGTAGGAGTAAAACGCCGCTTCGGGGAAGTCGGGGTTGCCGGGCCAGAAACCGGCGCTGCTCACCTCGTGCGAGTAGGCTTCCTGCATCACCTCCAGTGGAATGTTGGGTGCTCCGCCCGGGTGCTTCGGCGCCTCGCGTCCCGAGAAGCGCGTCACCGCCAGATCGAACGCTCCCCAGAACAGATGCACCGGACTTACCTTGCCGGTGAAGTTAGCTCGAAAGCGCGTGAACACGTTATGAATACGGACGAGCGCCTGCCACACCGCATGGGCGTGGTCGGGATTATACGAGCGGGCTTGGTGGTCCTGATTAAAGGGCACGGCCGGGTCCATCTCGTTGGGCCGGATATGAATATCCACCGTGATATCTGCTTGCTGAAGCAGGGTCAGCAACTGTTGGTAAAATTCGGCAATGGTGCCGCCGGACAGGGGAAGTGCGGTGTGTTGCCCAGGGCTGGTCGTCAGAACAAGTTGGTGTTGCAGGAAGTTGAACTCCAGGCTGAACACGCCCTGCGCGTAGGGAATGCTACCGGTGGTGAGTCCGCGGGGTGAAACGTACAGGGAAACGTGCCAGGAGTGGTTGATCCAGGGGGTTTGGCGCAGGCGAATCTTGCCGACCATCTGCAACCACAGGTGCAGGGTGGCCAGAGTATCTTTTAATTCGGAAAAGGGCAGCGGAGGCCAGGTGGGCGTGTTCATTAAGTTTGGTTTAGCGTTGATTGATCCGGTTTGCTGACTTACGCGTGGGTCACGAGGTGATCAATTTCTTCCACCTCCATCGTGCCGTGTTCGTTCACCGCCCGCAGTCGCACTTCTTTTAGTTCGTTCACCAGCAGCGGGTCGTAGCGGGCGCTTACGCGGACGTAGTTCTCGGTGAAACCATGCATGCGGTCGCCTTCGGCTTCTTCGAAGAGCACGGTGGCGATGCGCCCCACGTTTTCTTCGTAGAATTGCCGCCGCTTCTTCTCCGACAGGGTGCGCAGCATGGTAGATCGTTCGCGGCGCACCGACAGCGGCACCGCATCCGGCATGGTGGCCGCCGGGGTGTTGGCCCGCTCAGAGTAGGTAAACACGTGTAAATACGAAACAGCCAGTTCGTTTAGAAAACGGTAGGTCTCTAAAAAGTCTTCGTCGGTTTCGCCGGGGAAGCCTACGATCACGTCTACGCCAATGCAAGCATGCGGCATCTGCTGCTTGATGCTGCGCACCCGGTCCGCGTACAGTTCACGCGCGTAGCGGCGACGCATCAGGCGCAAAATCTTGTCGCTGCCCGACTGCAAGGGCAAGTGGAAGTGCGGCACAAAGCGTTGCGAGTGCGCCACTGCCTCGATGATGTCGTTGCTGAGCAGGTTCGGCTCGATAGAAGAGATGCGAAAGCGGTCGATGCCCTCCACGGTATCCAGTTCGCGCACCAAGTCCGGAAAGCGGCTCTTCCGCCGTCCGTCCTCAATACCGAAGTCGCCGATGTTCACGCCCGTGAGTACCACTTCGCGCACATCGGTGGCGGCAATCTGCCGGGCTGATTCTAACACGCTGCTGATGCTGGCGCTGCGGCTTTTGCCCCGAGCCAGGGGGATGGTGCAGAACGTGCAGTGGTAGTTGCAGCCATCTTGCACCTTCAGGAAGGTGCGGGTGCGGTCGTGCAGCGAGTGGGCGGGGTGAAAGCTGCGGGCTTCTTCCACTTCGGAAGCCATCACCTGCGGTTGCGGTTGCTTCACAAACCCGTCCAGCAGTTCGAGTAGCCGGAACTTTTCGGCGGCTCCCAGCACGGCGTCTACGCCGGGGATTTCGGCGATCTCGTGGGGCTTGAGTTGGGCGTAGCAGCCCACCACGCACACATAGGCGTCCGGAGCGTAGCGAAGCGCTTCCCGCACCACCTTGCGGCACTTCTTATCGGCGTTGTCGGTCACCGAACAGGTGTTGATGATATAAATGTCAGCCCCCTGCTGGAAATCTACCGACCGGTAGCCCTTTTGCTCCATCAGGCGGCCCAGCGTGGAGGTTTCCGAGTAGTTAAGTTTGCAGCCTAGGGTGTAGAAAGCGACCGTGCGCGATACATTTGCCATAAAAACTTGCTTCTTTATTAATGAAGGACTCCTTGAATGCCGGTTCGGACGGTCCTTAATTGTCCCAAAGTTCTCACTAAATACATCACTATACAAACGGTTCGTTCACCGGCCTTGCTAAAAGTTGTCCAGAAGACGCTAATTTACTCACTTCGCAAAGCCAAATAATATTTTGTCGTGATAGAATTTGGAATAGCAACAACCGAATGTTATTTGGCGGTGATTTAAAATTTTAGAGGTATTTCGTTGATAAGTAGATAAAATATAGGCAGCATTTTTACGACTAACCAAAAAATGATATATTCGCGTCCTACTGTCTTTTTATTCTGAAATTCAGTATCTATACTAGCAGATTAGTGCAGTATTTCGTCTTCTAATCTACTTAAACCAATCTAATCATTCATCCATTAATGCAGTTTAATCATGTCTAAGACAAAACTAGAGTACATCTGGCTAGATGGTTACAAACCCACCCAAAGCCTGCGAAGCAAAACCAAAATTGTGAAAGACTTTGGCGGCACGCTTGAAGAATGTCCCATGTGGTCGTTCGACGGTAGCTCCACCGAACAGGCCGAAGGCAACTCGTCTGACTGTCTGCTGAAGCCGGTAGCCCTATTTCCCGATCCGGCCCGCAACGATGGCTGGTTGGTGATGACCGAGGTACTAAACCCCGACGGCAGTCCCCACGTATCGAACGGCCGCGCCACCATCGATGATGATGACGATGACTTTTGGTTTGGTTTTGAGCAGGAATATTTCTTGTGGGACCCCGAAACCAACCTGCCGCTGGGCTTCCCCGCCAACGGGTATCCGCGTCCGCAGGGACCGTACTACTGTTCGGTAGGAGCTAAAAACGCCTACGGACGAGACATCATTGAAGAACACCTGGACTTATGCCTAGAGGCGGGAGTAAACGTTGAGGGAATCAACGCTGAGGTGGCCACCGGGCAGTGGGAGTTTCAGACGTTTGCCAAAGGAGCCGCCGCCGCCGGTGACCACGTATGGGTGGCCCGTTATTTGGCCGAACGTAATGCCGAAAAGTACGGTCTGTCCATCAACTGGCACCCCAAGCCCCTCAAAGGCGATTGGAACGGTTCGGGCATGCACGCCAACTTCTCAAATTCTACCCTGCGCGAAGCGGGTTCCAAAGAAGTATATAATGCCATCTGCGAAGCCTTCGCTCCGGTGATTCAGGAACACATCGAAGTATACGGGGCCGACAATGATCAGCGCCTGACCGGTGCTCACGAGACCCAAGCCATTGACAAGTTTAGTTACGGCGTTTCGGACCGCGGTGCCTCCATTCGCATTCCGATTGCTACGGTAGAGAACGGTTGGAAAGGCTGGTTGGAAGATCGCCGTCCAGCGTCTAATGGCGATCCGTATAAGATTGCCGCGCGCATCGTGAAAACCGTTAAAAAAGCGGCGGTGCCTGCTTGATCAAATGTAAGATAGCCTTCAAAACAGGAAATCTACCCCGATTTCCTGTTTTTTGTTTCATGACTGATAGAAATACTTTCTTCCTGCAAAAATTTGTTGGCCAGAAAGTCCAGGTAATACAAAGTGGTTTCGATATCCTGGTGCGACGTTGCAGGATTGATAGTGCACAGTCGCAACACCACGCGCTCTTCCACGGTGGTCGAAGAAAGCACAATTCCTTGTTCGTCCATAATGTGACTGGCAATACGTCCGTTGAGTTGGTCGTGCTGGACCAGCGCCAGCGATGCCGGGGCGAAACGAAAGGTGAAAATACCAATCTGAGCCGCAGTAGCTACCTCCCAATGCGGTAGCGTACCCACAATCTTCTCGGCGTGTTCAGCCAGGGTGATCGTATAGGCAATGGCCTTCCGAAACGTATCGATTCCGTAGTATTTGATCGACATCCAGAGGGGTAACGCTCGAAACCGACGCGACAATTGCACTCCTTTATCCGAGAAGTTTCGATATTGTTCGGTTTCTTTCAGATAAGAACCCGACGTCTTGAACGTGTCCAACAGATGATCGGCGTTTCGCACGAGCAGCCCGCCAATATCGTAGGGTTGGTAGAGCCACTTGTGGGGATCAATGGTCAGCGAATCGGCTTGGTTAGCTCCCTCCAGCAGGTGTTGATGCTCTTTGGAAAGCCAAACCGCCCCCCCGTAGGCCGCATCGACGTGCATCCACATTCCTTCGATATCACAAAGCGCCCGAATTTCGGGTAACGGATCAATGCTGCCGGTGTTAGTGGTGCCCGCGTTGGCAATCACACAAAATGGCCGCCCGCCCCGTTTCCGATCGCCGCGAATTTGGTCATACAGATAATGCATATCTAATCGCTGCTGCTGATCCGAGGGCAACACGCGTATCTGGTCATCAGGAAAACCGAGCAATTTCAGTCCTTTCAGGTTAGAACCGTGAGTCTGGTCGCTGCAGTAGACAATGGCCTCCGCATTGGGTCCACCGAGCACCACCTCCCGAGCGGTGGCTAAGCCCATCAGGTTAGACACCGAACCACCGGACGTTAGGATGCCGTCGGCCCCCGGCCCCATCTTTAGCAACTCAATAAGCCACTGAATCACCAGCGATTCTATCTGACTAGCAGCGGCTCCAATGCGCTCCGCTCCCGAAAACACGTTGAACCCGCTGGCCAAAGCGTCGGCCATCACGCTGATAAAATTACTCGGACCCGGCACCCAACCGAAAAAGCGGGGGTGGTTCAGAAGCATATTATTCGGGAAGATATCTTCAGCCGCGGTAGTCATCAGATCGCTGAAGGGCGTGGGTTGTTCAGGAACCGGCTCTTCAATCACCGAAGCCATCTCGGCTACGGTGCGGTGTCCTCCGGCGGGCTTCTCAGAAAGCGTAACGTGGTGTTCTACCAGTAGGTCAATCACCTGGTAGCCCACCCTCCGCATTTCCTCTTCCGAAAGCCCAAAGAAATCGTTGTTCATAGTCTACAGGTGCTTCTCGTAAAGAATGCAGCTGTCTACGCTAGTGATATCCGCAAACACGGCTTCACCCGCTAAAAGAAAGTCTTGATAGTTGATTTCGTCTACATAGTTAAATTCTAACTGGTTGGTGCACACGAACTGCGAAATGCGGCCGGTAGCCTCGCACACGGCGGTCTTAAACTTACGCTCGCGGGCCACGTCCTGAGCAAACCGGTTCAACTTTTGGGCCAAGCGCCGGTTGGCGTATTGTTGATACACTCCGCACATAAAAATGTGGTAGTGCGTTCCGGGGATCACTCCCTGGCTAGCAACGTAACGTTCGCCCAACGATTCTAGCAAAGCAAAAACGGGGGTGAATTTTTCGGAAATAGCTTCCAACCCGGCGGGTGGTTCCGTCACATAATCTTCGGCAATGGTGGCGCCAATCACCTGCTGCTCTTCATCCACCGCCACCACCGACAAACCTTCGCGGGCGGTTTTTTCGATAAACAAACGGGCAAACTGAATAAACTCATCCTGGGTGATGCCCAGGTGCTGTGACATGGGCTCACCCGCTGCAAAGGTGCTCGCAATGCAAGCAGTAGCCCCGTCGACGTGCTGGGGGCCAAGAATTTCCAAAGTAATCTTCTGGGGCAACACTGTGCCCGGAGTAGTAACGTTCATATGGTGGATGATTGGATAGTTTTTGCTGGTAATGGTCTTGTCTTATGCCTCGAACCAAGCGTAGGCGTCTTTGGCACTGGTAAACTTTTCTACCTGCAACAGAGACACAGTCTTTTCTCCTAACGCAATGCGGTTGCTGAATTCGCCGAACGCACTTTCCGGAACGGTAGTGGCTACCTTTTTCACTCCGGCCGCCTTCAGCTTTTCGGCTAAGACGTCATTCACCCACTTAGCGGTTTCTACGGTCCCCCCTTTGAATTTAAATAAATCGCCTATCACGTTGGTGATGCGGTGCTTTTTGATAAGATCAAGGATTTGATTGAATCCGGCCTTTGCTTCATTGTCCAAGATGTGGCCTTTCCACTGATAAAGCAGTACGCTACCGGATGCATCTACTTCTACGTAGAGTTTAGCAGTGTCAATGGCTACCTGAACATCATTTAGAATCGTTGTGGTCATAAGAATATTTTTTAGTTTAGGCAAATCTATTCTATCTCAAAGCGATTAACAGCGAAAAAAAAGAGAAAACAGTACAAGAGAATAAAAATGCAGAACTGTCGCTAAAAGGGGATAGGAACAATAGAATAACGGGGGAGGTTGCTATAAAATCCGGAGATCATCAGCTATTGGTGGCGCAGGAAATTTGAAGGATAAATAAAATCTCCAATCTACGAAAGATTAGGTACCTAGAGACCTACGTAGCACAAACGAAAAAACCTTACTGCCTAGCCACTTTTGGGTGCTAAACAGTAAGGTAGAAATAAAATACGGAATTGCTAAATCTTTCCTTGAAGAGATCTTACACCAGCGCCGATGATTCGTCGGCGGCGTAATAGTAAGAAACTCCTTTTCGGAAGGTAGCGTACCGGCGTAGTTGCCGCGGTGGTGTGGTGTCGTCTACCAAAATATATTGCTTATCCACATAGATTCCTTCAACCAACTTGACTTTGTTCGGGTCATCCTGCCATAGTTGATCTTTAAAGGTTTGAATCCACGTGTTAAACCGTTCGTCGGAGGTAAAAATACGCGTTTCGTGAATGATTTCTTTGATCTGTTCGTGGGCAATACCGTTTTCGCTGCTGATGTACCGCTCCTTCAGGGTTGCTTTGATCATTTGCATGTTCGTTGAATTGAAAGTTATTAATTATTCCAAGGTTTGTGGTTCTTAGCCCGGGGTCCCATCAGTTTTCTGCTTTCTTTCTTTTTGATGAGTATTCGCTGGGTGGGTTCGTCATTTTGGTTGAACCTACTTATACAACGCGCTCATAATCAGATCGTTGCTACCAAGAAGTCGGTAAATAAGCTGGGGGTAAACCCCCGGAACCTATGTGGAAACTACGTACGTCATCTAGATAAGCTTTTTTTCGTAGGCAAGTCGAATCATCTCGGCGGTGTTGGCCACCCCTAGCTTTTTCATGATACGAGAGCGATGCGTTTCTACGGTGCGCACACTCACGAAGAGTTGATCGGCAATCTCCTTGGTGATCTTGCCCTCAGCCACCAAGCGCACAATCTGAATCTCACGTTCACTTAGTAAGGTTTCCGGAGAGGGTTCGCCGGATAAGTTGGCTACAATTAGATCGGATATTTTATTTTTGAAGTATTTGTTTCCGGCGTAGACTTCCCGGATAGCGGTTTTAAGCTCCTCCTCGTCAGTATCTTTCAGCAAGTAACCGTCGGCACCCTGTCGGAGACTGCGCAGCACGTACTGCACGTCGGCGTGCATGGTGAGCATGATGCACTTCACGGCCGGAAACCGCGCCTTGATGGTGGGCAGCAAATCGATGCCGGTATCGGGGGGCATAGAAATATCCAGCAGCACGATGTCGGGAGTCTGAGCGGCCAACACGGTAAGCAGCACCGCGCCGTGCGAAGCTTCTCCCACCACCTCCACTTCACCGGTGGCTTGCAGCATGGCCTTCATACCGTCGCGAAACAATTGGTGATCGTCGGCCAGCACGATACGAATTTTATTCATACAATGGGGATTTCAGCTTCAATGTGGGTTCCCTGGTCCCGATAGATGCGGACCGTTCCGTCCAAGATACGCACTCTTTCGTGAATGTTCTTTAAGCCCTTTCCGTTGCTGTTGAGCAGATTGGCGGGATCAACCCCCACCCCGTCGTCTTTGTAGTAAAAAATCACCTGATTCTCAAACTCAGTCAACGACATCACTATTTCGGTGGCTTGCGCGTGCTTCAGGGTATTGTTGATGGCTTCTTGGGCAATTCGGTACAGGGCAATACCAGTTTCTTTACTCAGGCCCGACGGGGAAAGCAGGTCGTTGGCGTAGCGTACCATGAGGTCGGTGTTTTTTTCTACCTCGCTCGCCAATTGTTGCAGGGCTTCGCCCGAGCCGAAGTCGCTCAACACCGCAGGCATCAGGTTGCTGGAAATTCGGCGCACCTCGGCAATCACTTCGTCCAGGAGTGTCCTCACTTCTTGGGTGGCATCCGAGGGCAGAGGCAAAGCCGTTAGCTTCAGTTTGGCGGTGGTGAGCAGCGGGCCGATGCCATCGTGAATGTCCCGAGCAATGCGTTCGCGTTCGGCTTCCTGGGTGCTCACCAGTAGTTGCTTGGTTTCACGCTCCAGCGATTCTTTGCGGGCGTTCAGTTGCCGCAGTTGGTCGCGCATTTGCAGCAATGTCTGTCCAAGCTCATCGTGCTCGCTCAGCGGGCGATGAACGGCGTCGAAGGCCCCCTGTCCGATCTGCTGCGCAAAGTCGGCCGTTCGGCGCAGCGCCAGAATCAGCTCGTCGAGCGAAGTCGAAATCGTGTTGATTTCCCGAACGCGGGAGTTGCGCGGTCGCGGGGGGGGCAGCACGCCCTGCGCCAGGGTTTGAATATCCTGCTGTAGGGCCCGAATCGGCCGGGAAAGCTGCTTGGCCAGCGCCACCGAAACCAGCCAGGATACCGCCAGCAGGCCGAGAACGAACGCCAAGAACCGGTTTCGTAGTCTGCGCACGGGTTGCATGGCCTCGGCCACGTCTATTTCGGTGAGAATCACCCAGCCAGTGGGCGCGCTCAGTTGGCGGTAGGCTCCGATGATGGACACTCCCCGGTAGTCAGCGTATACCCCAACGCCCGGTTTTCCGGCCAGGGCTTGGCGAAAACCCAGCGTACGCACGCGGATGCGTTCGGAAAGTGAGTCGGGCAAGAACCGCGAAGGAGTGATCATTTGCCCTTTTTTGTTCACTAAATACGATTCGCCGGTTGCGCCCATCCCGGTGCGCTCTAGCATAATCTCTTCCAAATTACGAATAAGATAAACCGTGGTAAGCGAATCGGTTTCCGCCGAGTGTTCAGCCAGATACTGCTCGGCCAGTTTTTTCTTGAGAATGTTGATTGAGCGCAATTGATTCTCGGTTCTCTCAATGACGGCGTCTTTGAGTTGGGCGTAAAAGCCCAGCGATCCCGCTCCGGCGAACAGGACGGTTAGCCCGAAGAGGGCCCCGGTGAGCCACCGTTCTAGTTTCCAGTTTCTGGGCACGGATCACGGTTTATGGTCGTCGGTTTTTCGCCCTCGGTCCCTTTAGCGTTTGCTTTGTTCGCCCGATAAACTCCTGACCACCGGCTTCAGGCTTGTTGCCTCCGGGCCGTTCGTTCTTAGCCGCCCCACCCCACTGCTGCTTGGCCACCCGGCGGCGCGTCACCACTAGGGCGGCCAGGCGTTTCCACCGGGGGGTGTTCTTGGCCCGAGGGCCCTGAAGCGGACGTTGCGGAGGAAGTTGTTTGTCTTCTTTGTTCATGGTGCAGGCGGTAAGAACCATCATTAGAATCAGCAACCAAGTAGTGAACTTCATCAAGAAACTACTCTCTGGATGTTGAAATATACATTATTCTTTAGAATTAGTAGCTTTCTCTTCGTCGGACGGTAGTTTGGACAAAGGATCATACCCTAGAAATTCGTCCTTGTTTGCGGCGGCGGTTGCAATAGCCACGTAGGTAGCCAACAACAGCCACGCCACCCGGGGCGATAGTGCCCACGCCGCTTTACGATCTAATTGGGACATTATTCCCAAACTTGCTGCCCCCACGCCTAGCCCAGCGAGGGTATTGACGGCACCCAACACCGGACTTTTCAAGCCGAAGTACAGCGGGGTAAAGGATGCGAACAGTCCCCAACCTACTCCTTCTAACCATAAGCTCGCCTTACGCCCACGCGTCGCTTTGGGTAAGTTAGCAATGCGCAAACCCGCGTAGAGCGACGTGATGTTATTGAACGCCCACACCGGAGCAAAGGACCAATCGGGAGGCGAAATATCTGGTTTTGTGAAGTTGTTATAAAATGCTTCGTCGCCATTGTAACCGGCAGGAGCGGCACTAATTGCGTTGGCCCCGACGCCGACCAGAGCGGCTTGCCACCAATGGTAGCAGGACTTCTTCTTGGATCTGAAACTTAGTTTAGTCATGATAAAATTTTATTTGAGTAATACTACTCTATCTAACTAAAAATTGTTAGGCAAGTTTCAGTATCCGTTACTTATTTTTTGAGTATTCCATCCAAAAGCATGTCAATCAGCTGATAGACAAGGTCTTGCAAAGAAGAAGGCAGTTGGTTATTGTCGGATAATGGTAGCATTCCGTTGATAGAGGTAATGAACACACCTGACACCAAGTCTGGCTCAACGTGACGAATTTCACCCCGTTCTGTTGCTTGCTTGATCAATCGAGACACTGGGGCCATGAGACTTTCATAGACACGATCTGATAGGTGTGTCGACTGGTACGTACTACTTGCGTTTATGTCGGCCGACGCGATAGATACCGGATTGATGGGAGGTTGAGAAATAAGCCAATCTCCCATCGCTCGCAATTGGTTACGAAGATCAGGACCAGCTTGCTCAGCAGCCCGCGTGAGTTCGTCGTGGTGTCGGGCTAGGAGGCGATCCATCACCCGGTTCCAGAGCTCTTCTTTTCCTCCCGGAGCGTGATAGTAAAGGGAAGCGGGTTTCATGTTTAGGCTAGCAGCCAGATCGCGCAGTTTGGTTTGTGCGTAGCCTTTCTTCAAAAACAGTTCTTCTGCTTTATCTAGTACATGACGACTGGCTTCCTCAGGTGGGTGATCTGGCATCATGATCAGTTGGTTAAAGACCGATGGGGACGGTAATCTAAGACTTGTGTTTCATTCCGATTCAGCCGGTTCCACCTCCCAGGTATGGTCAGCTAATAACGTTACCTTTGCCAAGTAGGCGGCATAGGGAATTTTACGCCCCCACTCCCGAGGCGATACCATCGAGAGCGTGTCGGTGCCATCGGCGCGCTCGTAGAGGTGATAAGTGTGCGCTATGATGGGTTCAAAGTTCATCTGGGCGGTGTAGATGCGCTCCGACACCTCCACCCGATGCTGGATGGCCCGCGCTTGTCGGGCCAGCGTCTGGGCCTGCTCGTAGAGCTGCTGCATCTGCCGCTCGGTTTGCTGCCGCATGGCCGTCACCGACCGACCCTTCATTTTGCCCTGGTCTTCGGGTTTGATAACCGCCCCGCCCACCGAGTGCGGAAACGCTACCAACCCAGGCTGATCGGTGGTGGATTCTTTCATTTTCTCCAGATCAATCTGGTTAAGATCTACTTTGTTTTTCTTTTGCGTCACGCGCCAGTAGTTTTTGGTTAGGAATCTTGGGCCTCAATGCGTTCCTTGAGGTTGGGCTTGGAGCCCGGAAAGGTGGTGCGCTGCGATATGTCGTAGCTAATGTAAAGCATGAGCAGTAGGAACAACGCGGCTAATAACAAAAATAGCTTCTTTGACCTCTTCATGAATGGTTCTGGGTTGGAGGTTCTGGGTTAGAGGTTCTGAGTTCGGGGTTTGGGTTGAGGTAAAGTTGAACTTAAAACCCACGATTGGCAAAATAGTTCTTGGTTTATGGACGGGGCGCGGATTCGCAAAATTATTCATATCGATATGGACGCTTTCTACGCGTCGGTGGAGCAGCGCGACTTTCCGGTGTACCGGGGCAAAGCCATTGCGGTGGGCGGAGGTAGCGCACGCGGCGTGGTGGCGGCGGCTAGCTACGAAGCGCGGCGGTTCGGGGTGCACTCCGCCCTGGCCTCGGTGAAGGCGCGGCAGCGGTGCCCAGAGCTTATCTTTGTGAAAGCCCGCTTCGACGTGTACCGCGCTGTGTCGCAGCAGATTAGGGCTATCTTTCGGCAGTACACCGATTTGGTGGAACCTCTATCGCTAGACGAAGCCTACCTCGACGTGACGGACAACAAAGCGGGAATTCGCTCCGCCATTCGGATTGCCATGAACATCCGAGCACAAATTCAACGAGAGACCCAGCTCACGGCATCAGCTGGGGTGTCGTATAACAAGTTTTTGGCGAAAATTGCTTCCGACATCAACAAACCCAACGGGCTGAAAGCTATTTTGCCCCACGAAGCCGAGGCCTTTCTGGAAACGCTGGCCATCGAGAAGTTTCACGGGATCGGCCGGGTCACGGCGCGAAAAATGCACCGCCTGGGCATCGGTAACGGAGCCGCGCTCAAGCAAGCATCGCTGGAAACCCTCACGCACCACTTTGGCAAGGCAGGACGCTACTACTACCATATCGTGCGTGGCCAGGACGACCGGGTAGTCAACCCCGCTCGTATCCGAAAGTCAGTGAGTGCCGAACGCACCTTTCAGGACGATCTGCGAACCCCCGCTGAACTGCGGGATCAGGTGCACCACGTGGCCCATTTGCTCACCGAGCGACTCGAGAAAGCAAACGCACGAGGATTCACCCTTACCCTCAAGGTGAAGTACGCTGATTTCTCGATAATCACTCGAAGTGTTACCCAGAAACAAGTCATCGGTGACCAAGCAACTATTCAAATGCTTGCTCAAGAACTGCTCGATCATGTCGCCACAGATAAGAACGCCGTTCGGCTACTGGGGATTGGGGTTTCAAACCTGCTCACCAATGAGAAGGTAGCCGAAGGGGCACAGTTACAATTCGCGTTTTAGCCACTCAAAATGAGGCGGATTGTTTCTGGGAAACATAATTTTCGAGTGAACAGTACGCGCCTACTTTCTTGCGTAATTCGCTGATTCGGCGGGTTATTTGGCTACATGAGCAGTTTACCATCATAGAACTGCGGTGCCCGGTTTGTCCATTCTTCGAACGGCTTCTCTTTTGTGCGTATTCGCTTGCCCCCTTACAATCGAGTCATCGTTGGTGGACGGCTTGGGCCTGCTCTTTGCACAATTCCCACGTTGGATGTCATATCCCTGATTGGGAAAAACTGTTCCGGAACAAAACGAGATCGTATGATGCTATCTATACCGCCTAAAGTAACTTCTTGCCGCTATTTCGCTAGTCACCCTTCTTTCTTCTGTCGCATTTTTTCTCTGCTGCTATTGTTCTGGTTGGGCAACGGAACGGACACCCTGGCGCAGTGCGAAAAAGTAAGCAATCCGGGTAACAACGTGCTCAGCGAAGAACTGGTCTGCGCTCCGCGTGCCTTCGAGTGGTGGGTGAAGTGGGCGATCAACGATGCCACTACCGTGGAGTTTGAAATCGACTGGGATGATGGCATCACGGAGACGGTGAGCGTTACTTCGACTACCAACGTTTACGAAGCGGTGGTCACCCATATCTACCCCACCGGCGGCGACAAGTGCGTCTATTCGCCGAAAGCTCAGGTGCGAGTGAACGGGCTTTTGTGCAACGGCGAGCAAACCCAGGAATTCGTGCGGGTATGGGATTTGGATAACGAAAACGGGGGAAATCTGCGGGCCGACCCGCGGGTATACCGTGTTTGTTTGGGCGAGAGTGCTACCGTGCAGTTCACCGACCAGAGCAACTGGAACTGTACTCCCCCTACGGAAACCGACAAGGTGAACAACTTTGACCGCTGGACGCAGTGGATCTACGGCACGGGCGGCGGCGCGAATCGCATTCCTGGCGTAGCCGTGAATGGTGCTTCCCCCGGCTATCCCTGGCGGGGCAACATACAGTACCTGGAGCCGGGGGTAGATTTCAATTTGTTGAACCCCCAACCCGCTCCGCCGAAGAATCAGAGCTTGGCCGTGTTTGTGCCCGCCACCACCGACCCGGCCGATGTGGGCAAACGCTTTGAACTCACGCTGCGCAACTGGAACACCTGCAATCCCTACGATGAGGACCTCGCCAACGGCCCGCTGAATCCGGCGGACGCCGCCGAGGGCGACGAAGACCCGATCACCACCACCGCCCAGATTATTATCGTAGAAAAGTCGGCCCCCGACTTTAGCACCCACCGCACCGCTACCTCAGGACCCGCCGCCACCGAATTTTGCATCGGCGATGCGGTCTACTTCAGA
Organism: Cyclobacteriaceae bacterium; assembly: GCA_965217275.1. GTDB lineage: Bacteria > Bacteroidota > Bacteroidia > Cytophagales > Cyclobacteriaceae > Tunicatimonas. The sequence goes on from OZ244400.1 coordinate 922,992, forward strand.
AATCTTACCCCGATCATTGACGATGATGCCGACGGCACGAATGACGCTGACTTTGGGTATCAGTGGGAAATTTTTGACGATGAATTCGGCAGCACCCTCCTGATCACAATAAACACGGTAAATCCGGACTATTCGTTTGCCAGCGCGGGGCGCAAGCTAATTCGACTCACCGCCACCGACAATAACTCGGTTGGCAACTGCGGGGGTGTTTACGAAGGATACGTAGACATCATCGCTACCGCTGAGGCAACCATTGCCACCACCGCCACCGACGGCAGTGCTTTGCCTACGCTGTGCCACAACAATAACTCCTTTATGGTGCGCCACACCGATGTGTCGCCGGACTTCGACCCGGTGTCCTCACGCTGGCAGTGGAATTTTATGGACGAAACCGGTGTCGTATTTCGTACCGAAAACGGTTCGGGCGCGTCTTCTTCGTTCGACATCACCTACTCCACTCCTGGTACCTACGCCACCGAACTAGTAGCTTCGGCGGTGGGAGTTTCTTGCGTGTCCCGCGATACCGTCTTAGTGAATGTCTACGACCAGCCGGAAGCCGACTTTGTAGTTAGCGCGCTTTGCCAGGCTGACAGTGCGCAGTTCAGCAGTACGGCCACGCTGCCGGTCATAGTAAACAACGACCAAATTGTTCAGTACGAATGGGATTTGGATGACGACGGCGTATTTGAGATAGCAAGGGCAGACGACGATCCTTTCAAACATCAATTTGCCGCCGCCGGTGACCACACGGTTCGCCACCGGGTGACCACCGCCAAGGGGCAGTGCTCGGCCACCGTTGCCAAAACCATTACCGTTGCGCCGTCTCCCGACCCGTCGTTTACCGCCGATCAAATCGCTGGCTGTGCTCCTTTGGCCGTAACTTTCCAAATGAATACGCTGCTTGCTGACCAGCCGGTGGGTGCTTCGGCCTACGTTTGGCACGTAAAAGATCTAAAGACCGGCGCGGTCACCACCACCACAATTAGCCCAGCCGAGGACACCTTCAGCCCTCCTCCCTTCGTGAACAACCAAGCGGGCTTTGCCGACCACGCCTACGAAGTGTGGGTGACGGCCCGAGCGACCAACGGCTGTGACGCAAGCAGCGATCCGGTTGCCCTAACGACATTTGCCCGACCCCCGGCTGACTTTATGGTGACCAACTTATCGGGTGGCGATCTGAACTGTTCGCCCCGCCCCTACGCATTTGAGGTCACCGCGGCCACGCAGGCCTACGCTCCGGATACCTATCGATGGACGATCACGGATGCAACAGACGGCAGCGTAGTGGATGAGCAAACGGTGGCGGGAAGTCAGCCGACGTTCAGCTACACTTTAACCAACGACGGCGTCACCGCCCGGCAGTTCCGCGTGCGCTTGCAACCCGAGAAATCTACGCTGTGTTTTGAGTCCGTAGAAAAAGTGGTCACCGTTAACCCGACGCCCGCTTCAGCTTTTAGCGTTGAGCGAACCGCCGCCGACTGCGAGTGGGTCACCTACCAAGCCACCGCCGAGCAGTCGGGAGTATTCTACCAGTGGACGCCCAATCCGCTGCCCACCAACAACCCCGACCTCACCAAGGAGAGCATCACGCTGGTGTATCCCAAGCAGTTGGGCGGAGCCAGTGCGGTGCAATTATCCCTAAAAACTACCAATCTAGCCAACTGCGCCAGCGCGGTGACCCAAAAAGTAATCACCGTTGACCCCCAGGAAAACATCAACGCATCGTTCGTGGTGCAACCGTCGGTGCTGGAAATTCCGAACCGGACCGTTACGATTGTTAACAATACCAACCCCGGTGGTTGGGACTACGCGTGGGACTTCGGCGACGGCAGCACGTCGGACCAAACTATTCCGGGTTCGCACGAGTACGCTACGGCGGGCGAGTACTGGATCAAGCTAACCGTCAGCGGGCAGCACTGCTCCGAACGAGATTCGGCCAAGGTGATCATTAAGCAGGCTCCCCCGGCCATCGACTTCACCTACGTGGAGCGCACCACTTGCCTGCCTCTGGTGCTGGAGTTTACCAACACTTCGCAGTACGCCGACGCCGCCACCTTTATGTGGAACTTTGGCGACGGCACCCTGTCTACCGAGCTTCATCCGAGTCATCAGTACGAGGAGTCCGGAGTGTACACGATCTCGTTGCAGGCCAGCAACGCGTTAGGCGTGACGGTAAAGAAGGAAAAGCAACTGATTGTTGATCTGGAGAGAGGGCCCAAAGCTGCCTTTGAAGTGCGCTTGGCCCGTCAGTATTTGCCGGATCAAGATATTAGCTTCCGGAACGACAGCGAGCGGGCGGAATTTTACCAGTGGGATTTCGGAGACGGGAGCGTATCCTCTGAAGTCGATCCGGTGCATCAGTACTACAACTCGGGCACCTACGAGGTGATGCTCATTGCCTCCAATGCACTGGGTTGTGCCGATACCCTGGTGCAGCCGGTGGTGATTCAGCCTCTGGTGCCCGAGGTGGATTTCTCGTTCGATCCGCCGCAGGGGTGCCGCCCCCTCACGGTGCAGTTTCGCAACCGGTCGCGCTACGCCGACCCCACTTCCTACCGCTGGAGTTTCGGAGCCGGGGAAGGAGTATCGGCGGATGAGAACCCTACCTACACCTACTACGAACCCGGCATCTACACCGTCACGCTTCAGGCCAGCAACAGCGCCGGGGTCACGGTGGAAGAGCGCAAGGAGTTTAGTGTCGAAGTATTTGAAACCCCGCGGGCCTACTTCAATCTGCGTCCCGACCGGGTGTTTCTGTCCGAGCCGGTGTATTTCGTGAACCTGAGCGTGGGCGCGGATACCTACCAGTGGAATTTTGGGGACGGCACCACCTCGGAAGAAATAAACCCGGAGCACGTGTATGATCAAACGGGCACCTACGACGTGATGCTCGTTGCTCTGAGCAACCAGGGCTGCGTGGACACGCTGCTGGTGGAAGCCGCCGTGACGGTGGAAGAAGGCGGCGAAGTGATGATTCCCAACGCCTTCACGCCCAATCTGTCGGGACAAGTCAACTCGGAGGCCGGGGGAGCCAACGGCAACAACGACGTGTTTCTGCCCGTGCAGGAAGGCGTAACCAAGTTTCACATGATGATTTACAATCGCTGGGGCGAACTCTTGTTTGAGAGTTTCGACAAGCACTACGGCTGGAACGGCTACTACAAGGGGCGGCTGTGCAACAAAGATGTGTACGTGTACAAACTGCAGTTAGAGTTTAGCGACGGAGCAGCCAAAACCCTGGCGGGCGACGTGACGCTGGTACGGTAGCGTTTTTAGTCCACAGTCAATAGTCGATAGCCACAGTCGACAGTTTGCTGTGGACTGTGGACTATTGACTGTGGACTATTGACTGTGGACTATCAATTGAGACAAACTATGATGAAAAATATACTGATACTACTTGTTTTTATCTGCCTTGCTTCCGCGCATTCTTCCCGAGCGCAAGATCCGCAGTTTACGCAGTTCTACTCAGCACCGCTGTACCTGAACCCCGCCTTTGCGGGCACCACCCAGCAGCACCGGGCGGCGGTGAACTACCGGAACCATTGGGCCAGCCTGCCGAAGGCCTTCGTGACCTACGCCTTCTCGTACGACTACAACTTGAAGGGTTCCAACAGCAACCTGGGGCTGCTGGCCACGACTGACCGAGCGGGCACGGCTAATCTGCGGTCAACGAGTATCAGCGCTATTTATTCGTACGCCATTCCCCTGAGCGACGGCTTCCGGGCGGTACCCGCCCTACAGGTGGGCTACGTGAGCCAGAGTATTGACTATTCCAAACTGGTGTTCAACGATCAGTTGGCGTTTGGCAATCCGGATGCGCCCAGCACCGACCCCGCCCTGCGCAACCTGCGGGGGGTGAACCACTTTGACTACAGCACCGGGTTGGTCGTATACGGCAAACGTCTGTGGTCGGGCATCGCGCTGCACCATCTTAACCGGCCGAATCAGTCCGTCCTGGGCGACGAGAGTCAGTTGCCGGTGCGGTTCTCACTGCACGGCGGCTACAAGATCCCTTTCAAGTTCGGGCCCACCCAGCGGGGCATCAAATCCAGTCTGAATCCAATGTTTCAGTACCGGCAGCAGGGAAAATTCAACCAACTGGACGTGGGAGCCAGCTACTTCTACCGCATGCTGATGCTTGGCGTGTGGTATAAGGGCCTGCCGATTCAGCAAGACCAGCCCCGCACGCTCAATCACGACGCGCTGGCAATGGCCTTCGGTTTAACCCTCAACGGATTTAGTTTCGGCTATAGCTACGATCTGACGGTGTCTAAGCTCGGCCCGGTGTCGACCGGTGGGTCGCACGAGGTGTCGCTGGCGCTGCAGTTTGAGACGAAGAAGAAGCCCGGAAAAGTATCCCGCAAGATGAAGTATAATCCGTGCCCGGCTTTTATGCCGAATTATTTGTACAAACCTTGATGGTTAATGGTTTTAGGTTCGAGGTTAAAGGTTAAAGGTTAAAGGTTAAAGGTTAAAGGTTGAAGGTTCTAGGTTCTAGGTTCTAGGTTCTAGGTTCTAGGTTCTAGGTTCTAGGTTTAAGTGTTTTTAATTGTTCATTAAGCATTGTGAAATGGCGGCGATTTATCGTTTTGAAGATTTGGACTGCTGGAAGATGGCGCGAAGGCTCTGCCAATTGGTGTACGAAATTACTGATGAAAGTGCTTTTGCCAAGGACTTTTCGCTCAAGGACCAGATTAATCGCTCCAGTGGGTCCACGATGGACAACATCGCCGAGGGATTTGAACGCGGGGGTAACAAAGAGTTTATCCAGTTTCTGTTTATCTCCAAAGCTTCTTGTGCCGAGGTAAAATCGCAGCTTTATCGCGCGCACGATCGTGGCTATATCGACGAAATCAAGCTGGAAGAAATATATAAGATAGCCAACGAAACAGCGAAACGCATTCAGGGCCTCATCAGCTATCTTCACCAATCTTCAAACAAAGGCTTCAAGCATCGATGAAGGTTCTGGGTTCTAATTTACGAGTTTGGGATGCAGAACCTAGAACCGTTTAACCCAGAACCTAGAACTTTTCAACCTAGAACTCAAAACACAATGCCAAAACTAAACGCGTTCAACTCCGGCCCCCGGTCTTGTACGAACAGTTCGTTCAGGTCATAATTAGCAAATACGTCTACTCCCCGATAACCTAGCTGAAAGCGCACTCCGTAGCGGTAGTTGTTCACGTAGAAGTTCGTTCGGTCTTTTTCTCGTACGCGATCCCCTTCTTCGCGGTATACGTACTTGGCCCGACTGCCCAACCGGTATCCGGCATACACTCCGGCCCCCACACGGAATCCGGCCCCTTTGTCCCGGTCGAAGACAAACCAGTCGTGGGCACCAGGTTTTCCGAAGTAGAACAACGGCACCAGCGACACATTCAGGTAAGGCACCACCAGTTTGCTTTTGATAGGATCGATGGTCTCGGTACTCTCGAAAAACTCTACGCGGTCGGTTCCTTTCGCTAAACGTGTGCGTTCGTTTTCAAACTTGAAGTTGTACCAGCTCACGTTGGCACCCCAGTCAAGGTACAAGGGTCCGCTTATTCGGGTGCGATTCAGTAAGCCCAGGGCCACGTACCACGATACGACCGGCTTCACTGCGTACAGTTCGTTGCTCTCGTCCGGAAATTTTCCGTTGCGCAGGTAGTTATTGAACCCAAGGTCGAACGACAGCATGTTGTCGGTGCGTTTGCCTTTGCGGTAGGTCGTGGTGTAGGTAGCCGAGCTATCAGGTTCATCACTGGTCACCACGATGCGCTTGATGGTTTTTCGAATGTTGCCCAGGTCAATCTCCACCGTGATCACGGTGTCTTTTTCGGCAGCGTCGGTACGGTAACGGGTACCCGTGCTGTCTTCAATGGCCACGGAGCTGACCTCCTCCTGCGCGGTGCTGTCCATCGTGGTCCGCAAATCCCGGATAATCTGGTTCAGATCGTACTCGCTGAGCAACTCGGCTTCGTTGCCTTCTTCGGCGATAATCTGCACCTCCTGCCCGTTCTCCAACTGAATGATAATGGTATCGGGTTCGGGAAGTGCTCCAAAGGCGCTCAGGTGAATCAGAGCATATATGCTAGTTATAAATATCGTTTTCATGGTCATGGAAGTTGAAGGTGAGGATTTATTGTTGCTTAGCCGCGTCGCGCGAGAATACGTTGTCGATAAGCGCTGATTTGGCCGAACGCAATTCGGAGTAAGTAGGTCCGTTCTTCTTTACGTCTTCCAAGAAGGACAGCGTTTTGCTAAGCAATCCGTCGTTTTGGTCGGGCACCGGTGGCTGAGCTACCCGATTGCCCGGCTTATAAATCACGGTGATCGTGCGACGTTGTGCTCCGGTGGCGATAGTTGGCGAATCTGAAATGGCAACTTCGCTGGGTGCCAAACCATCCGGTTGAGACGCAGCAGACGGCGAGACTTTATGCACCGCTACGGTCGGCATCGGCTTATCCACTGCTTCAGGAACCGTCGGTAACAAGGCCGCCACCCGCGGTCGCTCCGGTTGCGGCGCTGACCGAACATCCGACAACTGCGTTGGGCTATCCGGCAACTGTTCCGCCAAAATGCTTCCGGGGCTAGACTCTTCGGGTGCGGTTCTGTCTTGCTTCGCAACGGGCACCGACTTGGCCAGGGCAGACGAAGCTTCCGACGCGTCGCCAGACGGCGTTATTTCTTGAGCAGCGTTTGCTTCCCCCGCTGGGTTAGCATCAGAAAGCTCTTCGGCTAATTCTTCCTGATTAGAAGCCGGGGGTTGTTCCCGCTGGGCAAACTTTTCTCCGGTAGGTTCGCTACGGAACAACACCAGGGTCAGGGTTCCCAGCAACAGCAGTGTCACCGCCGCCGCAACCCGCCAGTACACTACCGCTCTTCTCTTACGCTTCTGCGCTAAATTCGCGCTGAGTTGATCCCAGACGGCGGGGGGTGGCGTCACTTGGTGGTGCCGTAGCGATTCTCCAAACTTCTTTTCTACGTCGTTCATGCCTTATCCTAGTTGGTCGCGGTAGCCGCGATCATAATTCGTAATTCGTTGGCGCAGCAACTCTTTGGCCCGACTGAGTTGCGACTTGGACGTGCCCTCGCTGATGCCCAATTGCTCGGCAATTTCAAAGTGGGCGTAGCCCTCGATGGCGTGCAGGTTAAACACCGTGCGGTAGCCCTCCGGCAGCGCTTGCACCAGCCGTAGCAGGTCGTCGGCCTCCAACTGCGGATACTGTTCGGTGTGGGCAGTCGCTGCGCCTTCCAGTTCCACGGTCATGGGTCGGTGTTTGTGCTTCCGAAGAAACATCAGCGCCTCATTCACCACAATCTGCCGAACCCAGCCCTCGAAGCTGCCTTCGCCCTTGAATCGGGGCAGATGCTCAAACACCTTGGTAAACGCCCGCAGCAGCACATCCTGGGCATCATCCGACTCCCGCACGTAACGCAGACACAGCGCGTACATCTTGGGCGAAAACTGCTCGTACAGCGCGCGTTGCGCCCGGGCATCCTGCCGAAGGCACTGCTGGATGAGCTGGTTCACGGGGGCACTTTGGTGCATAGGTATCTGCATGGGCAACGGCCTATACCTACTAGATGCGCCGCCGGGCGTTGGGGTTGCGTGAAGATGTAAATTTTTAGGACAATGATCGGATGATCTTTGGGGGATGGCGTACTTTTGCAGCACGGATGGGCAAACAAAATGATAAAGCCCATTATCCTGACCCACCCTGAAGCAAAGAACGTAGAAAACGATGAGTCTAATTGATTTACGCAGCGATACGGTGACCAGACCCACGCCGGAGATGCACGCCACCATGATGGCCGCCGAAGTGGGAGACGATGTGCTGGGCGAAGACCCAACCGTGAGCGCCCTGGAAAGTAAAGCCGCCGCGCTGTTCGGTCTAGAGGCGGGGTTGTTCTGCCCGTCGGGCACCATGACCAACCAGATTGCCATCCGGGTGCAGACGCAACCGCAGCAGGAGGTGATCTGTCACCAGCAGGCGCATATCTACCTGTACGAGGGCGGCGGCATCGCCTACAATTCCTTGGCTTCGGTCCGCTTGCTGGGCGGCGAACGGGGGCTGCTATCCCCCGAGGCGGTGGCGCAGGCGATCAATCCTGACGATGATCATTACCCGGAAACGGCTTTGGTGGCGCTGGAGAACACCATGAACAAGGGCGGCGGGGCCTGCTATTCGGTGGCGCAGATTGCCGCTATCCACGCGGTGTGCCAGCAGCACGGCTTGCCCTTGCACCTCGACGGCGCTCGGGTGTTCAATGCGCTGGTGGCCACCGGTGAAGACCCCACCGCCTACGGACGCTACTTTAGCTCTATTTCGGTTTGTTTGTCCAAAGGACTGGGCGCGCCGGTGGGCTCGGTGCTGCTGGGCAGCAAGGAGTTGATTCGCCGGGCGCGGCGGGTGCGCAAGGCGCTCGGGGGCGGCATGCGGCAGGCGGGCTACCTGGCGGCCGCAGGCATCTACGCCCTGGACCACCACGTGCAGCGACTCAGTGAAGACCACCGGCGGGCCGCCGTACTGGTCGAAGCACTCTCTACCCAACACTACGTGCAGGAAGTGCTGCCCGTAGAAACGAATATTGTCATCTTCACCCTGCGTGAGCAGTCGCCCGCGCAGTGGGTAGAAACCCTCAGGCAGCGGGGCGTCCTGGCCATTCCCTTCGGAAAGCAACAGGTGCGCTTTGTTACGCATCTGGAGATAACTGATGCGCATATTGACCAAGTGATTAAGGTGCTTAGATCATTATAAGGGCTGCGTTCGGAGAACAAACAGACCAAATGCTCCGATTTTACACAATCCCGAAGACGAGTCGCAAGGCAGCTGAGTTTCTGCACCTCGAGTAGGCTCTAAATCTACCCAGCGAATCTCTAGTTGCTGATGCATACGATTTATGATTCCAGCCCATCTGATAATGTAACATCCCACTCAGAAAGCCCCCGTTGATAAGCTTCGTCTTCGGCTTCCTCTCGGTTAGCTTTCATGACTGCTTCTTCAAGCCTGCGTTGCTTCTCTCTTTTCAGGAGAGCATTAATATAAGCACTCTTGTCATGCCCAGCTGTTTCCTCAAGAAAAGCGTATGCTTCTTCGTCCAGAGAAATAGTTGCTTGTTCTGCCATGTTATTTGTTCTTTTGCTTACCGCTAGTAAAAGCTACTACACAATAATACTGATTTACAGGATGTAGGGTTGCTAACTATCTCGGCTGAGTTCTGGTACGGCTAACACCCCAAGCAAAACCGCTGCCCTGTTTTTCATTGACTACCGCAACAACCCCTGCAACTCCCGCAGCGCCCGCTGGTTGTTCGGATGGTGGATGTTGTGAATCAGGTTATTCTTCTCACGGCTGGTGAGTCGCCAACTCAGCGACGGGCGCTCGCTGGTGAACTTACCAAAAGCGTCCGGTTCGGTCACGTACGAGGAATACTCCAAACTTACGCAGTGCAAATCCACGTCAAGCCAAGCTTCAGCGTACTCCAACCGATCATCGTTGTTCACATCCTGAATGTTAAACAGGTTATCGTACAAAAACCGAAACGGACCGGTCATCTTTTGAATGAGCGACGGGCTATCGGGTTCACTAATCGGTTCATCCTTTTCCGAATCGCGCACGGTGAGCAGCACCACCCCCGAGGTGTGCGTGTTGATCCAATCCTGAAACACGTAGGTGAAACGCACCGCGTCGGATACCCCGAAGTTATCGGTGATGCCCGCGTCCATGATTTGGATACGCGGTCGCGTGGGCAGGGTCACGTTGGGCGTCACGTAGGGAAAGGCCGCGTTCATGCGCAGGGCGGTCAAGAAGGGCAGTTGCTCGCTTCCTTGCTCGGCAAAAAAGCGCATAAAGTCCACCCCCTTCACCTTGGCTGGGTAGGAGGTTTTGCCTTCCAAGGCCGCCCCATCGGGGGCCGGATTCATATACGACATTCGCTGGGCCGAGATAAACATCTTGCGACCGTCGTTCACCACTGCCGGAGAGAGCAGTAGCATCGGAATGCGGGCGGCCCGCTCATCGGCCCGGTAGTCCGTTAGCTTCTTGTCTAGAATGCCCCCGGTGTTCTGGTTAAACTGCTGCTCAAAGGCGTAGCCCCGATCCTTCGCGTAAGCGTTTCCGGCGTACGCAAAAGACTGATGCCGAACGAAGAGGTCGTTCACCAGCAGGGTGAACACCATCGGATTCAGGTTATCCTGAGCGATCTGGTCCAGGTAGTAGCGACTGTAGATAGATCGTTCGGACGGCTCGGCGGCCAGCACGATGGACTCAACGGACCGCTGATCCTCGCGCTTCTTCTTCTGCAGCACCAGCTCCCGAAAGTACGCCGCCCCGATGAGTCCGCCCGACGCCCCGGTGATCAGGCGGGCTTGGTCCATCAGCCTTCCCTCAGTGAGGCTGTCGGCGGCTTGCAGGGCCGTGGTGGTCCACAGGGCCGAACGCAACCCCCCACCGCTGGTGCAAATCAGCACCATTTTGGGCAGCGTGCCGTGGGCCGCGACTTCCCGCTGCTGCCAAGTGTTCAAAATCGCCAGGGTGTTCGCTGTGTCTTGCTGGTAGTGCGCCGCGCTGTTGGCCTGCCGAAGCGATGCCAGGGTGTAAGCCGCCGGAGCGGTGTCATAATCAAGTCCGAACGCTTCATAGGGTTTGTCCAGCAGTTCGGAGCCCACCAGGAGATTGACCACGAAGAAGGCCGCAATGATGGCCGTGGTGGCCCAGCCGCGCAGCCAGTACGACAGCGCTCCCACCAGCATCAGCCCGATGGTTAGCAACAGCACCCCGCTGGCCGCCGCCGGAATCTGAAAGTAGGGACTGCTCTGAAAGATGCCTAGCGCCAGAATCAGCAGCAAGATCAATGACTCAATAATGATGGAGTTCAGGTGATGCTGATTGAACACCTTCAGCACCAGCGCCTTATCAAAATCCACCGCCGACGCTTTTTGCGCCCGTAACGAAAGGTCCAGGTAGGTATCGACCCGCTTCTTACCCCGCTTGGCGTCCTTGAGGTTCGCCATCACCCGCACCCGCGACACCTGCACCCGGCGCAGCTGCTTGTCTACATTGGCAGCCAGAAACCGAAAGATGTCCTTGTTGGTGAACCGGAAGTAGCTAAATAGCAGTGAGGTCATCAGCAAAAAGCCGCCCAGCAGTCCCAGTAGTTTTTGCGCGACACTCCACCAACTCTTATATTCATTGTCGATCTGAAAGTTGACGATGGCCACGGTGTATACCAGCACGAACAGCAGCGGAACTAGTGCGTTATTGAGCGCAAACTTGGCGAAGGGTCGCGACAGGGTGCCCAGAAACCCGAAGCTGGGGCCGTCCAGAATGTAGCAGGTGATGTGGTAGGCCATCGTGAACCCGCCCAGGCTGATGCCCACCATCAAAAAGCTAAGCGCATCTACCCGCCCCAGGTACTCGGGGTCTAAAAACAGGTAGGGAATGCCCAGGTTCTTGCCAAAGTTGCCCGTCACCATCGCCAGCAGCAGCACCCAGGCGAGCAGCAGCAATTGATTTTTGCGGAAGTGCAAAACTAGCAGTTGTACCGGCAGGGAGTATACCAGCGGATCAAGTACGTTTTTCAGACGGTTCATTGGCTAGATAACGCGGGATCATCTAGTACCTGTATACAATATGTACTCCAAAAGCCGAGACTCCAGCTTCCCGTTGTATAATTCGGTGCGCGATTTGGTGCGTAACCCTACATGTTTGGCCAATACCAGGTTTCCGGTGAAAATATAGCCGTAGTATCCGGCTCCGTGCTGCTTAAAAAAATCGCCCAGCGCCGCGTAGAGTTTTTTCAGTTCCTCTTCCTCGCCCAACCGACTCCCGTAGGGCGGGTTCACCATGATCACCGGTTTCCCGGCGACCGGTTTCCCGGCGACCGGTTTCCCGGCGACTGAAGCGCTCTCCCCGGCGGGCGGCACCGGAGTTTGCTGAAAGTCGATAGTCTCAAACCGTATTAAGTGCTCCACTCCGGCCGCTTCGGCATTCTGACGCGCCGCGGCAATGGCCTCGGGATCATTGTCGGTGGCGACAATGGCGGGAAAGTCGGAGACGTTACCTACCTCGGCTTGCCGGGCCTCTTCCTGCAACGCTTCCCAGCGGGCGGGCTCGAAGGTTTTTAGGTGCATAAAGGCGTAGTTGGGGCGCAGCAAGCCGGGCGGACGGTTGATCCGTAGCAGGGCCGCTTCGATGGCCAGCGTGCCGCTGCCGCACATCGGGTTGACGAACGGCTGGGCCGGTTGCCAGGCCGAGGCTTGGATGAGCACCGCCGCCAACGACTCTTGCATGGGGGCCTCCACACTCACCTGCCGGTAGCCGTGTCGGGTCAGCGACTCGCCCGAGGTGTCGAGGTAGAGTTGAGCGTGAGTTTCTTTCCAGTACAGAAACAGTACGATGCGGTCGGTGCGGGGGCCGCTATCGGGCCGCCGACCGTAGTGGTCTTGCAGGCGATCTACCACGGCATCCTTCACGCGCACGTTGGCGAAGCGGTGATCGCGCACGCTGGGGGTGCGCACGAACGAGGTGACACTTAGGTAGCTATCGGCCGGAATGTAGTCTTCCCAGGCCACCTGCTTCACCTTGCGGTAGAGTTGGTCGGTTTGGTAGGCCCGGAAGGTGCTCAGCAGGTAGTGCACCCGGTGGGCGGTGCGCAGGTGCAAGTTAAGGCGCATACAGTCGTCGAGCGTACCTTCGGTTTCTACGTCGAGCGCGTGTTCGGCCCGCACCGGAAAGCCCAATTCGCGCAGTTCTTCGGCTAAAAAGGTGCTGGTGTGCGGAGCACAGGTAACGATGATGGTGCTGTTCATAGGCTACATTTCTTCCCGTGTCTTGCGCACAAAATCTACTGACACTTGCGCTACCGCCGCTATTTGCTCATCCGACATTCCGGCTTGCAGCAAGTTGATAACAATATCCTTCTTCACCTGCTCCTCGGTTTCTCTTCTCACTCGCTCTTCGGTTTCTCTTTTCACTCGCTTCTCGGTTTCTCTTCTCACTCGCTCTTCAGTCTCCCTCTCTACTTTCTCTATTACCTCCCTTACTTTCTCTTCGGCCTTTCGGGTAGCTTCAAACTCAATAGTGAACGCCGCACTGGCTTGGTCCGATAGTGCTTCCACAAATCGTTGAAATTCACGCCGTTCTTCGTCCGACATGTTGGCTCGTCTAAGTACTTCGTCGGCTTCCCGAATGCCTTTGGCCGTGAAGTCTTGTCTGATTTCACTATTCTTTAGAAAGTAAATCCATTCATCTAGCGTGTCGCGGGCGTTGTCGTCAAATTGATTGACCTTGATCAGGTAGATTTCGGGGTATACGTCCTCTATCTTCTCTTTCTTGAACAGTTTCTTTTGGCCGAGCGTCAACTGCAGTAGCTCATTATCATGAATGCCGCGGAAGCAGGTGGTTCCCCGGTAGACATAATCGCTTCCCTGGCCAAGATCGAAGTATACAATATTGACCGAGATCACCTTTTTCACATCGGAGTACTTATCTCCCTCCCTCATATGTTCGGTGATGGCTTTGGAGATACCGTAGAGAATTCGCAGAAAATAGTCAAGCGCGTAGGAGTTTTGTATCTCGATAATGATCAACTCTCCTTTATCGTCCTTCACCAAGATATCAACCCTATTGAACTTGTCCGCCTCGTTTTCCTTATTGCTCTCACTGTCCAGAATCTCAAGGATGTGGATATCTTCCTTCAGCAGTTCGCTCAGGAAGCCTTCCAAAATACCAAAGTTTGCCTTTTGTCGGAGTAGCCGCTTAATGGCCCAGTCGAACCGGATGTGTTTTCTAGCCTGCATCGTAGTGGTATTTTATCTCCGTAAAGGATTCCCCATTTCTTTGGGAAATACGTTGTGCGCCCGTTCGCCGGAACCCTATTTTCTCGTAAAACCGGTTACTCTTCTTGTTCTTAGTCATAGTCCACAAAGTTACGCCATTATACCGGCTTTCCTTCCCCAGAAGTCCAATTGCTTCGCTCATTAACTCTTTTCCAATGCCCTGATTCCAGTATGCCGGGTGCACGTAGATTCCATAAATCTCCGTATTGGCAGTTTCCCGCTCATCGTACGGAGGCCCAAAGGATACAAATCCTACTGCTCTATCCTCTGAAGTCACCTTTACCAGATTAGTTCTGTCCGCCCGCTTAACAATCTGTTTCCAGCTATCAACAAACTCACTGTCCTTAAGCGCGTTCAGCAGCGGATCACTCAAAATCCCCCGAAAAGCTTTTTGCCAGGCAGCCCGATGAGTCACTGCTACGTCGTCGATATATTTTGCCTCCAACCGTTTTATCATCCCTAATATTATCACACTTTTGCCCTCCATCAGTCATTCACCCATTCACCCATTCACCCATTCTATCATTCACTCATTCATTCATTCCCTATGGCCACCTGGTTTATCTGTAAAGTAAAGTACCAAAAGCAAGACGAAAAAGGAAGAGCAACCAACGTATCGGAGCAGTATCTGGTCGATGCCCTGTCGTTCACCGAAGCCGAAGCCCGCATCTACGAGAAACTGGGCAGCGTGATCTCGGGCGAGTTCTTCATCAACAACATCTCCAAGAGCAATCTCACCGACGTGTTCTACTACGAAGACGCCGACGTGTGGTACAAGTGCAAGATGACCTACGCCCTGGAGGTAGAGGGGAGCGGTAAAGAAAAGAAGGTGATTAACTACGTGCTGCTCACGGCGGCCAATGCCAAACAAGCCTACGAGCGCGTCTACGAAAGCCTCAACAACATGCTGGTGGAGTTTCAGGTGCCCGACGTGGTAGAGAGTCCCATTGTGGAAGTATTTCCCGCCGACCGTGAAGAAGACGCTATGCAGGAAGCCCCCGACAATTGGCGCCCCCTGCAAAACGAAAACGCCGATCAATCGGTATGATGGATATTACCGCACCATCACCCGGCGAACAAACACCCGGTCGCCCCGCCGAACGTGCAGCAGATACACCCCCGCGGGCAGCGGTTCCCCCGCCAGTTGGTGCAGATTCACCGATATTGAGAAACCTTCGTAGAACCTACTCCGGTTGCCCAGCTCCTGCCCCCGCAGTGTAAGCAACCGCAACTGAACCGTCGGCCGATCCCAGCGAGGGTTCTCTAGCCGCACCTCCCCGGCGGTCGGATTCGGATACAGTCGGAGCGCCTCCGCCTCCT
Source organism: Cyclobacteriaceae bacterium (assembly GCA_965217275.1). GTDB lineage: Bacteria > Bacteroidota > Bacteroidia > Cytophagales > Cyclobacteriaceae > Tunicatimonas. Next base: position 938,137 of record OZ244400.1, read on the forward strand.
GGTTGGGGTTGCTAGTCCGCACCGCTACGGTGTCGCTCGGCAGCACGTCGTAGTCGCCGACCAGAGGATGCGCCGCGCGGCGCACCACCGTGATGGTACGCGTGGTCTGACTCTCGCAGCCGGGTTCGCTCCGGACGGTCAGCGTCACGGCGTAGCGACCCGGTTCGGCGAAGTGGGTCACGGGCTGCGGTTCGGCACTGCCCGTACCGTTGCCGAAATCCCACTGCCAAGCCACCGCCCGTGAACTGCTGTCCAGAAACCGCAGCGCATAATTATCGGTCTCATCCAGAAACAGCGTATCGTTACGGAAGCCGGGGTTGCTGATGGCATCCACCGCAAACTGGGCCACCGGTTCGGTAATGACAATGGGTATCTGGCGAACGGATGCCTCGTAACCATCGCGCAGCGAAGCTACGTATACAACCGTGTCTTCATTGATAACGCCGGTTTCGTAAGCATCGCCCTTGGCCAACAAGGTGGTGCCCAGAGCATCGGCGTAGAAGCGTACGCTGGTTTCCCCCGGCACGCGCACCGTGGCGGGTTGCCCCGCGCACACCAACACGGTCGGCAATCGTAGGGGATGGCGGCGGTAGTGCTGATAGTAGGCCCGCGCTGCTTCCACCACTCGCTGCAACTCCTCCCAGCTGTTGCCTACCACCAGCGCCAGCGCCACCTCGGCCGACTGCTTTGCCCATAAGGTGTCGAGCGTTGCTCCGACCACCAGCGCACCGTTTCCTCCGGTAGTGGCCGGGTGCACTCCCGACGCTAGCCAGGCGTAGGCCTCAGATTCCGGAAGCACCTGCAATTGCGGCTCATCCGGAGCATAGTAGCTGGGCACTTGTTCGGTAAGCAGGGCCACTCCGCCGTAGCGCTGCTGCGCCGGGTCGTAGACGTAGCCCAGTCGGAGGCTTTCGTCCCAGGCGGATTGGCGGTCGGTTTCGTCACTACTCCAATCGGTGAACAGGCCGGTGCGTAAGCTGGTCAAGGCCGTGTCGGTGGAGTTGCTGATGCGGTATTCGCCGACCAAAAACGACGGACTTCCGGCGCTGGTGTCCGCCAGCCAGGTTTGCTGCACCGCCACGCCCACCGGTTGCGCCGCTGCGGTGTCGGCAAAGGACGAGCGCAGCAGCCTGCCCTCCGCTGGAGACCGGTGAAACTTTACGACCTCGATGGTTGTGAAATTCTGACCGTTCTCTCCGGCAACCGCGTACGCCCCACCACTATCCGACACCCGCTCCGGGGCAGCGGCAATGAGCAGTCCTAGTTGAGAAGCTACCGGCTGTCCCTGGTATTGTAATCCAGTCGGCGATCCTTCTCCCAGGGTACCGTCGCCATTCACGCGCAGCGATAGATTGCCGTTGTCTATGGTGGCGTAGTCGGGCGAGGATGTGATGCGCACGTACTGATAGTCTTGGTAGTTCCCTGACGAGAAGCCTATCCGAAACACCAGTTCCTGGTTGGGCGGCAGGTCGTCGTGCAGCAGTACCCGAAACGGATGGTCCCGGTGCGTGACCGATGCCAGCGAATCCACCACGCCAAGGTGCACCACCGAATCAATTAGGGTGACGTAGGGCGAGGGCGACGAAAGCGTGATGGTGACCCCGGCGGGAGTGGGCGACAGCCAATTTTGGTAGGTCAGGGTCAGGGAAAGGGTATCGCCGTAGTAGGCGTGTGGCCCGGCGTGGGTGGCGTAGGTGAGTGATGATGCCCGCAGGGCCGGGGAACGCAACGGTTGCAACGCCCGCGCTGCGTTGAGCCGACCACGACCCAGCTTCTCGTGGTAGGCAGCGTTGCCTTCAACTTTGTAAATATCATCGGCACTCAGGCGCAACTGCTGCATCACCTGCTGGGCGCTCCACCGGGGGAAGTGCGCCCGCAGCAGCGCCGCGGCCCCGGCCACCAGCGGAGCGGCCAACGAGGAGCCCGAGCCGTAGTGGTAGCCCCCACCGTTTTGGGTGCTGTAGCTGTACTGCCCGGGAGCTACCAAATCCACCCAGTGGCTGTGGGTCGTCTGCCCCCCGGCCCGGTCCCGGGCATCGGTCACCGCCACCGAGAGCACCCCCTCGAACGAGGCCGGGTAGTAGCGCTCGTCGCGGCCGCTGTTGCCCGCCGCGGCCACCACCACTACGTCGCGCTCCTGCACGGCGTAGTTGATCATGTCTTGCCCGAACTGCGAGTAGGCATTAGCCCCGCCCCACGATAGGTTGATAACCTGGCAGCCCCGATCGGCGGCGTAGGCGATGGCTTCGTAGCCAAAAGCGAACCGCCCGTCGCCCGAGCGAAACACCTTGATGGGCATATACGACGAGCGGTAGCCCAGTCCCGCGATGCCGGTGCCGTTGTTAGGAGTGGCCGCCGCCACGCCAGTCACGCCGGTGCCGTGCCCGTCGAAGTCGGCCGAGGGATCGGCATCGTGGTCGGCAAAGTCCCAGCCGTGGTGGTTGTCCACGTAGCCGTCGCCATCGTCGTCGAGGCCGTTGACGGGGTCGGCGGCATTCACGTGCCGGTTGCCGACCAAGTCAGGATGATCGATCTCCACGCCGGTGTCGAGCAGGCCGATAATGATGTCGGCGCTGCCCGGCTCGATGGTCCAGGCTTCGTAGGCGTGCACGGTGGTGAGGTAGTCCTGCTGCCCCTGCTGCGGATGCGCCGCCGGGTCGTTGGGCGGGACGGTGATTAGGGGCCGCAGTAGGTAGTAGGGTTCGGCGTAAAGCACGCCGTCAAGCTGCTGCAAGCGGTTGATGAGCGCGGGAAGGTCGGTTTCGTTGGTTTCTATGCGGTAAATGTCGGCCAGCGGATGGGTAGCGGCGGTGCGGGCGTTCGGAGTTGATGCGATCACCGGGGCAATGCGGGCCGCCCCGCAGATTTTCCGGATGTCGGTGAGCGCGTTGCTACTGGTAGCGGTGCGGGCGTTGGGCGAAGCGGCGGACGGCCGAAGGCGCACCACCACGGTGCCCGGCGCGTAGTCGGCGGCGGTGATCCCGGCGGGCAGTTGAAAAGCCGGACGGGGTGATTGGGCCCGCAGGCCGTAGCCTAACAGTAAAAGCAGAAAGAGAAAGAGTAGTCCAACCGTGCGCATACCCAGGGGTCAAGCCGCGTCCCGAAAGCGGGAAACGCGGTTAATAGTGGGCTTGCGAAAACCGTAGCGAACCACGCGGGGATCGAGGGGGATTGGAGCAAAACCCTACACACGGAAGGAAAAGGGAAAGATGATAGAAAGGGGTTTCTTCTCGCCCGACAATCAAGGGCTGGGGTCCTCAGGCGGGGGCACTTCACGGTATTTTTCCAGCAGTTGTTGCAGTTTGTGGCGGGCGCGGGCCACGCGCGTCTTCACGCAACTCTCGCTCAGCCCCATGACGTGCTGAATATCTTTCGTGGAGTAGTCCTGCTCGTACCTGAGCGACAGCAGCCGCTTTTCTTCCCCGCTGATCAGTTCCATCAGCTCCCGGAGAATCTCTACGGTGGGTTTGACCACTCCTTTTAGGATCGCGCGGGTCGTGTCCCTTCTGCCGGTAGTGGGTCACCAGGGCTTCGCCGCTGAGGTTGGTAAGCTCCATCGCAACTATTTTTAGGGTTGGGCTGCGACTTTTTGGCAAAGCCGCGTATTTATAGTAGTAGGTTCTACTAATGTATACGATACCAAAATCCGGTAACAGAGTAGGCGAGTTACCTTATGCTGCTGATATGAGTAAAGACATCAAATAAAAACAAGAAAGATTCCATCTATCGGCCGATAGTTGGGGTCTTTGTAGTAGTTGTCTACCCCTTTTAACTTATGAGATCATGAACACTTCAAAAAGAAAACGATATCATCAATCTAGGTCATGGCTACTGAGTGCCTTGCTGTTTGTGCCTACTGCTTTTGCGAGCGTAGGGTGCAGTCAATCCGATTGCGATGAATGTAATGATGTACCCTGCAACTCCAGGGCTAAAACAGTGAAGGCAGTAGTAGATGAAGTGGGAATCGTAACCTTCGATAGTACAATAAACCAATGGATTGTTCTTGTGAGCATTGACGGAACTTACGATTCCCGAGATGCAGGTATAGTTTGCGACAAGCTTCCTGCTGAGTTACAGGAGATAGGCAAATCAGTAATTTTTACTGGGACTTATAAACAGTATTCAGAGGAAAACAGCCCCCCCTTCCCCGGTTGGACTTATTACTATCTATTTATTTCTAACATAAACACCCCACAAGATGAATAAGCTATACCCAACGTTCGCCTCAAATTCTTGAGGTTCGTGTCGACACGAGCTCCAAGAAAATTATCAGAATAAAGTTTATTGTTCAATTGTGGGCCGTCCCGGCAAGCAACAATTGAGCCATCGAGCCATACAGAAAGTCACCCAATCATCAGCTGCTCCCAGGCTTCGTGGGTGGTGTGCACCGGCAGTTGGCAGGTTTTATCGTAGCACACGTAGATGGTCACGTTCTCGCTTTCGTCGTCGCGATTTTGCAGCAGGGGCAGGTCGCTACGGGTTTGGGTGCCGACCAGCAACTTGTTCGGATAATACTGCTGGTTGAGTTCCAGCATGGTGTCGTGCGCATCAGGTCCTACGATGGCGATCTCGGCGGTCGGCGCGGCCATCTCGGTGTACAAGCACGCCCAATTGGCCAGGTACGAAGGGTCGGCCTTGATCAGCGGGATGATTTTCATCAGCATGCCTTCAGCGCGTTCTGCATAGTCGGCCTGGTCAAAGAGCAGGCCCAGGCGGTGCAGGTTGCGGGCCATGGCCGAGTTAGACGCCGGGATCACGTTGTCAAAGATTTCTTTTTTGCGCGCAATGAGCTGGCTGGCATCATCGGTGTAGAAGAAGAAGCCTTCGTCTTCGTCCCAAAAGTGCTGCATCACGTGGTCGGTTAGCTGGCGCACCGGCTCGAGCCACTGCTCGTCGAAGGTGACTTGGTACAGACCCAGCAGGCCATCAATCACGAAGGCGTAGTCGTCGAGGTAGCCGTTGAGGCGGGCTTCGCCGTTCTGATAGGTGCGGTACAGCGCCGTGGTTTCCCCGTCGGCGTACGTCAGTTTGTCGACAATGAATCGGGCGTTGTTCAGGGCCAGCGTCAGGATGTCCTCAATCCGGGTGATGGCGTAGGCGTCGGCCAGCCCCTTGAGCATCAGCCCGTTCCACGAGGCAATGATCTTGTCGTCCAGTCCCGGGCGCACGCGCTGGTCTCTCACCTCGCGTAGCTTCACCTTCACGTCGGCAATCAGGCTATCGAGCGCCACCATGTTCAGGTCGTAGCGCTGCGCAAAGGTATTGTTCGACTCTGACTTGTGCAGGATGTTGCGTCCGTTCTCCCAGTTGCCCGCTTCGGTGGCTTCGAAATAGTCGATTACCAGGTCGGCCTCGTCGCCCAGCACTTCTTTTAGTTCGTCGTAGGTCCAGGTATAGAACTTGCCTTCTTCTCCCTCGCTGTCGGCGTCCAGAGCACTGTAGAACCCGCCTTCGTCGCTGGTCAGCTCGCGCTTCACGAAGTGAAACATTTCGTAGACCACCCGCCGGTAGAGCACCCCCTGGGTCAGGGCGTGGGCTTCGGCGTAGACGCTCATCAGTTGGCCGTTGTCGTACAACATCTTCTCGAAATGCGGGGCAAACCAGTCGGCGTCCACCGAGTAGCGGGCGAAGCCCCCGCCCACCTGGTCGTAGATGCCGCCGTTGGCCATGCGATCCACCGTGAGCTTGAGTTGCTGCAGTGCCCCTTCGTCGGGCACCACCTCCTCGGTGCGTTCCAGTTCGGCGATAGAGCAGTAGCGCATCAGGAACAACCACTGGCTGGGCATCGGAAACTTGGGGCCCTTGGCCATGCCGCCCCGCTCGGTATCGAAGTTTTCGGCAAAGCGCGCGTAGATGGCGGGCAACTCCCGAAGGGCCGGTTCCGGGTTGAAGGCGGCATCGGCGGTTCCTAAATCGTAGCGTTCGGTGTCGGGACGAGCCAGTCCCTCGGCAAACTGCTCGGCCGAACTGATGAGCTCCTTGCGGTTGCTCTGATACGCCTGGGCAATATTACTGAGCAACTGCATCCACTGCTCCCGGGGGAAGTAGGTGCCGCCGTAGAAGGGCTTCTGGTCGGAAGTGAGGAAGACATTGAGGGGCCAGCCGCCCTGCAAGCCCATCATCTGCACGGCTTCCATGTAGATTTGATCCACGTCGGGCCGCTCTTCCCGATCCACCTTGATGCTTACAAAGTGCTCGTTCATGCGCTGGGCCACGGCCTCGTTCTCAAAGCATTCGCGCTCCATTACGTGGCACCAGTGGCAGGCCGAATAGCCCACGCTCACGATGATCGGCTTGTCTTCCCGGCGGGCTTTTTCGAGTGCCTCATCCGACCAGGGGTACCAGTCGACCGGGTTGTGGGCGTGCTGCTTGAGGTAGGGACTTGATTCTTGGGCGAGACGGTTGGGTTGGGCAGGAGTGGTCATAACAGTTGTTGTTCTATTCGGTTGATTTCCGTATGTACATCTACCAGTTCGTCCAATTGTTTCAACTGCGCCAGCGTATTGGCCAGAAACTTCCGGTGCGCCGGGCTGTCGGGACGGAACGGACGATGCTCCAGCGCCTGCCGAATCTTGGTCCAGCGGATCAGGAATGCTTGCGCCTCTTCGTCGAGGTAAGCATCGGTGAGGCGTTGCCAGATGTAGTCTTGGGCCACCCCGCTGGGGTGCAGCATGTCGGCGGCGTAGTAGCGGTAGTCGCGCAGTTCGTCGAGCATGATTTCGTAGGCCGGGAAGTAATGCACCCGCTCGGGGTCACGCTGCCGCCACGGCTCAATGGCGAGCCGCAGGGTGGCCTTGCTCACGGTGTTTTGTTCGAGCGTGTCGCGTGCGTGCCGCACCGGACTCACCGTGAAGAGGTAGCGCGCGTTTGGGTTGATCGCCGCGAGCTGCGCTTGAAGTTGGACGAAGCCCGCGTCGATTTCTTCTACAGAAAGCAACCGGCGGTTGAACGTGACGGCGGGCATCTTATGACAGTTGGCCACCACCTGGCCGGTTTCCTGAAGCTCGTAGACAAAGGCCGACCCCAGGGTGATCACGATCCAGTCGGCAGTAGATAAGAACTGTCGGGTTTGTTCCAGAATGTCGTCTATCCGAATTTGCAGCGCTTCGCGGGTGGGGGCGTGGATATCAGAGTGGAAGTCGTAGTTGAAGCAGTAGCCATCGCGCTCCAGGTAGGTGGTGGCTTCGGGACGCTGGCCATTGATGGCGTGCTGCATCAGGCGGAAAACCGATACGGGATTGTAGAGGGTGCCGAAGGGGTTGACCCGGGCGGTGAACTTGTTGGTAAGCCAACGTTCTCCTATCGTCTGCGCGAAGCAGGAGCCGATGCAGAACAGGCGGTGGGCCAGGGATATTTTTTGGGGCGAAGGCGGGATAGAGACGGGAGTGGTGAACATGAGGCAAGGATTGATTACTTCATCCCGACGTAGCGCTCTCAATATAACAAAAAGCGCCTTAGGATTATCCCGAGGCGCTCGTAATTTTGTTTGCTGACGGTCGTCCGGCTTATGCCTCTACCACCTGGATGTTGATTTCGGGACGCACCTCCTTGTGCAGCACGATCTCGGCAGTGTAGTCGCCCAGGGTTTTGATATCGGCGTTGATGTTGATGCGCTTTCGCTCAATATCGAGTCCTTTTTCCTTGAGGGCATCCGAGATTTGCAGGGTGGTGACCGAGCCGAATATCTTGCCAGTCTCGCCTGCCTTGGCCGGAATCTGCAACGTCATGCCTTCCAGTTTGGCGGCAACGTCTTCGGCGTCTTTCTTCACCTTATCGGCCTTGTGGGCCGCCTGCCGGATATTCTCCTGAATCATCTTTTTGTTCGAGGAGTTGGCGATGATGGCCATACCCTGGGGAATCAGGAAGTTGCGTCCGTAGCCGCCCTTCACGTTGACGATATCGTCTTTATACCCCAGGTTCTTAATATCTTCTTTTAGTATGATTTCCATGTTTGTTAGGGTTTAGGGATTAGGTTTTAGGGATTAGGGTGTCTTCTAACCCCCAATCCCTAAAACCTAATACCCTATTTACTTCAGTGAGTCGGTTACGTAGGGCAGCAGGGCCAGGTGACGGGCGCGTTTCACGGCCTGGGCCACCTTCTTCTGAAACTTCAGGCTGGTGCCGGTGAGGCGGCGGGGCAGCAGTTTGCCCTGCTCGTTCACGAACTTCAGCAAGAAATCGGGGTCTTTGTAGTCGATGTACTTGATGCCCGACCTCTTGAAGCGGCAGTACTTTTTGCGCAGATCTTTGCGATCGCTGTTGATAGGTTCGTTTTGTAAGCTCATGCGGTGGCCTCTTTAGATTTTTTGTCTTTATTAAATGCTCCCCGGCGCCGTTTCTCGGCATACTCGAGGGCGAACTTGTCGAGCGATACGGTTAGGAAGCGCATCACGCGCTCATCGCGGCGAAACTCGGTTTCGAAGCGGTCGATCAAGTCCGGGTCAGCGGCAAACTCTACCAGAAAGTAGAAGCCGGTGGTCTTGTTTCCGATGGGATAGGCCAACTTTTTGAGCCCCCAGCTTTCTTCGTTCACGACGTCGGCGCCGTTTTCTTTCAAGAAAGTGAAGAACTTAGCGGCCGTATCCTTCATCTGATCATCAGACAAAACGGGAGTTAAAATGAATACGGTCTCGTAATTGTTCATGGAGAAAATGAATGGTTGAATGAATGAAAGAATGATTGAATGAAGCAACCATTCTAGGTTAGAAATAAGTGAATTTGACTGATCAGTGAGCCTATTTTGCTTACTGAGGGCGCAAAAGTAAGCAAAATTATTCGTAATGAAAACGCCTCCGCGTCTTAATCATACCGGTATTATTTGCAGGGGGTACACCGTGGCGATACTATCAAAGTCTCGATCCCGGTGTAGCAACGGCAGTTTGTACTGTAAGGCATAATAGGCAATCAGGCAATCCGGGGCCTTGCGAATTGTTATTCCTTTGCTTCGGCACTGCCGATATATTTCTGCAGCTCCTACAGCCATACGAAACGTATCCGGAAAGCCTAGCAACACTGCACTTTCTAAAGCTGCCTTTGTGCGATTATAGTCCTTTTTTTGTACTCCTTGCAATACCTCCTGAATGATGGTCGGGCAGGTGTATACCAAATCTTTGGAGAGAACGTGCGCTCGGAATGTGGTTTTATAAGCGTTGTTCTCCGGACTAAATACCTCAATCGCGCGGCGACCGTCCAGGCAGATGTGTCAATGAGCATTACTGAGCCGCCGGGAGGTCGTAACGCATTTCAGCAAGATTGCCTTCCCATACCACCGTACCGATTAATCCAAGCATTTTTTTTTGCTGCTCTACCTGAATCAACGCTTTCAATGCTTCCTCAACAGTTTCTTTTTTCGTTTTGGTGTTACTAAGCTTCATTGCTTTTTGCATCAGCTGGTCGTCAATCTCAATATTGGTTCTCATAGGTCTATCCTTTACGTGCAAATATATATGTTTGTGTACAAAATTACAAATCAATACACCACAATGTAGAACAGATAGTGCTTGGTATTTTAAACCTCCGCTTTCTCCTCAAGTTATATCATTCAATCATTCCACCCTTCAATCATTCATTATGTGCGGCAGATATAGCATTGGCGAAGGCATTCAGCAACTGAGTCTGGAACTGGACGTGGCTCCGCCTCCGGACTTTACTCCTCGCTACAACGCGGCCCCCTCGCAGGCCTTGCCGGTGGTGAGCAACGCCCAGCGACAGCAGGTAGTGCTCTACACGTGGGGCGTGATTCCGTTCTGGGCCAAAGAGAAGGGGCAACGGCTGATTAATGCCCGGGCCGAGACAGTGGCCGAAAAGAGTACGTTCAAAAAATCGTTTCAGCAGCGGCGCTGCCTGGTGCTGGCCGACGGCTACTACGAATGGAAGAAAACCCCGCCGGGCAAGGTGCCCCACCGCCTGGTGCGCACCGACGAACAACCCTTCGTGTTCGCCGGTATCTGGGACGAACGGGCCGACCAAGAAACCGGTGAAGTGCTGCGCGACTTCTGCGTCATCACCACCGCGGCCAGCCCGTCCATCGCGGCCATCCACGACCGCATGCCGGTGATTCTTCCTAAAGAAGTCTGGGACTTCTGGCTGGGCGACACCAGCGACTACGCCGGACTGGTCGATGTGCTGCGCCCGCTGGAAGATGACAAGATCAAAGCCTACGAAGTGTCGAAGCGGGTGAACAACGTGCAGAACGACGAAGCGGATCTTATTCAGCTGAACAGTAAGTGAGCCAGTCGCCGCCGGGCACGCGCGGCATCGTTGTGGTATTAATGTTATCCCCCACGTAGGTGTGAAACCCGTGCAGGGGCAGATACACCAAGCGATACAAGCGTTCCTCCACGTCTTCAAAATCATCGAGCGCCTCTTTGGTCGCTGGCGGCACGCGATACACCTCTCCCACCACCGACTGGTCGGTTTCCGGCACCATAAAGGGGTACAAACCTGCGTAGTCGTAGAGCGCGTAGTTGGATAAACGGTAATTACGCAGCAAGCATAGACAGTACCGCAGGTACAGATGATGATACTCTCCGCCGCTCCGTAGGGTACCGTAAACAAATATATCGTAGGTGGTGGGCTTGCTGATCATAGACTGGGAAAAGAAGGCCAAATAAATATCGAAATGGTATAAAACAATAACTAATTATTGCTAGATTTCGCTATTCGTCCCGGCGGGTGCTTTGCTACTGCTTCGACCGTACTACATGCACAGTTTGATTGTTGGTGTCCGGGGGAAGTGCTTTTCTATAATCATTTTAGTGAGGTTCAATGATTATGAATGTTTGGCAATAGTTAAATTAGCTTCCTTCATCTTATGAAAGGGATGTATAATCTGAGAAACAGATAGTAGACGAATTGACATACAGCAAATAAACGCACCGGTGTATTTATTCAGTTGTTAGCATTCATTGAAAAAACATGAAATACTTAATTGACCTATCGGGCATAATCGACTTAGAAACGTTTCATGAATATGTTTCTAAGAAACTCGATTTCCCTGCATATTACGGACAAAATTTTGACGCATTTTGGGACTGTTTATTAGACATGGACTCAAACTCAAGAATTAGAGTAGAAGGACTGTCTGACTTAAGAAAAAATCTTCCCGATGCCTACGATAAATTAAAAAAGTGCATAGACGACTACCGAGAAGAATATGGACAAATTGAATTCACACTTTTTGAAGATAGTCCAAGTGGCGAAGGACTGATAAATGAAATATAAACGCATTTAAGAACTTGTGTTCAGAAGTTGAATTGATGTATAATATGGTTACGAGTATAGAGTTTTGGATGAGTCTCATGATTAAGCAATTAATTACTGAACTATTAAAATTCAAGCCTATGAATATTCTTAAAAACATAATTGTCGGAGTGGGAGCTGTAGTGTGGGACCACAACATTATGACTCGTAGAATATTATTCGGAGAAACAGCTTATCAAGACGGCAGCGATGGGGGTTCGATCCCCCTTCCCACTCTCTTGACAAGAAATAAAAAACAACGAAATGCCAACAAAAGCTATACGTAATGCGGGTTTTGATGCAAAATTGAAAATAAATGAATATTAAAAAACATATCAGTTGGCGGACAGCAAAATGCTTTTCAATCCCGCACTATGCATAGCCAAGACCGTTATGGGTAATTATAACAACACAAAAATATGATAAAGAAAATATTAATAACCCTAGCGGTATTGACAGGTCTGACTGTTTATGCTTGGCTTGAATATACCTGGGCGGACAAATTTATAGCAAATCATAATGACAAGTGGACAGTTGTAAGCAAACAAACAGATTGGACTTTAATTAAACCTTAGACTTGGTTTAAGAATCCTACTGTCACGGTAATGCTATTAGAAAATGGTGCCTACGGAAAACTTAACAGTCAGTATTATTTTGCGCACACAATGACATTTAGAAGGGGAGAAGACGGCTATGGAGATATTAAGATAGTTGATATCCAAAACCAGAAATCCGCTTCTTGCACTTCGTTGGAGGAATTTAGAGCACTTGACGAGGAAAAATTGCAGAAACTATTTTGGGTTAAGTTTACGAAGACATCAGTCACTTACGACTTATCAGAATTTTTAAAGAAAAATGTTAAAAATTATGTGACTATTGACCCACTTGGGACCGAAAGAGATATAACAAATTATATCACAAGTGGACAATATAAAATACGTGAAGGAGACAACGAGGGACACGTTTGGTCTTTAATCAACAATAAACCATATTCAATTACGGAGTCAGATTTGTTATTAATTCAAGAAAGTTTAGCTAAATGGTATAAAGGCCATCCAGACTTTTCTTCTAAAAATATGACCGTATATCCCAATCAGCTTAATTATTCACATAGCCAAATGTTTTATACAATGACTGACATCTTTTCATTTAACCTAAAAGCAAAAAACAATGGAAGAGATACAGTTTTGAATATTGAATTGACTTTTTCAAAACTTTATTATCCGGACAATAAGTCAGAAAATGAAGCAGTATTTTTCGATGACGAATAACTGTCCATAATGAAGTTGTCTAAGGTTTTTTAGGGCTTGAAAAGTGTTGCGGAAAAGTTATATTCTAGTTGAAGAAATTCAGAAAGATATCTTAACCGCAACATGCTAAAGTTAACAAAACGACAAATCAATCAAAACATCGTGCCACTATTGAGTAAAGGAAGCCGAGGACCGGCCTGTAAGGTGGGCGAATGGCGGATAGTGCGAGCGATCCTCTACCGAATGAGAACGGGTACGCAGTGGCGTCATCTGCCGATGAAGTCTCTCTTTGGCCCACACCTAACTAGCTGGAAATCAGTCTATCATTACTTTGCCAAGTGGCCACCGTGGCGCGGTGTAAAGATGGTAGCTGGTATCGGCTCTGGACAGTTGTGTTGAGCCTATGTCGTGACTTACTAGATATGTCCAGCGTAGAATTTGATGGTTCGCACACCCCGGCTAAACGTGGTGGACAACAGGTGGGCTATCAAGGCCGAAAGAAGGCCAAGACGACCAATATGTTGTTCTTGACTGACCGTCAGGGTCTGCCGCTGGCCTGTAGTGATCCAATGAGCGGCGAGCATCATGATGTCTTTGAGATAGAAGAAAACGTCTCCAAAATGATTGCTGCCGTCAAGCAGGCTGGTATCGCTACGGAGGGCTTGTTTCTGAATGGTGACGCGGGATTTGATGCACAAAAAATGCGTGACATTTGCGCCCGTCATGACATTGTTCCCAATATTGCTCGTAACAAAAAGAATCGTATGAACGCTGATGCAAAGGGCTATCTATTTGATAGTGAGTTATATAAGGAACGCTTTGCCGTAGAACGAACTAACGCTTGGATTGATGGCTTTAAAGCACTATTAGTTCGCTATGAAACTAATTCCAAACATTGGATGGGGTTGCACCAACTAGCTTTCTCTTTCATATTACTGAGGCGAAAGGGAGTTTGGGCAAATTAACTTTAGACAACTTCAATATAGATTAAGAAAACATATGGGATAAAAGGATGGAAATAAAACTTAGAACAGTAAATAAAACCTGGTACTCGGCTGACAGATGTGCGTTCCAAAACCCGCACGTTTCTTAGCCATGGCGTTACCCCTCATTAAGAAACCTTGTAGGCGTTTGGTTTTGTTAAATTGATAAATTCGTATCTTCGCTGAAAAAGGAACTATGGAAGAGCGAAGAGAAAAGTACATCAACCCTTTCACGGACTACGGGTTCAAGCGACTGTTTGGCGAGGAGCCGAACAAAGACTTGCTACTGGACTTTCTAAATGAACTTCTCAAGCACGAGCAGGGCAAAATAACTGAGCTAACTTACCTAAAGTCTGATAAACTAGGTAGTAGCGAAGAAGATCGGAAAGCAGTCTTCGATCTGTATTGTCAGAACGAGCGAGGCGAGAAGTTCATCGTGGAGCTCCAAAAGACCAATCGCATCCACGATGGACAAAAGTTCTTCAAAGACCGAACGGTCTACTATTCTACCTTCCCTATCCGAGAGCAAGCTCAGAGAGGATCAGATTGGACTTTTGAGTTAAAGGCGGTGTATACGATTGCGATCCTGGACTTTGTTTTTGATGAAGATCAAAACGAGCCTGATAAGTTTCGATACGATGTGAAGCTGACTGATACAGAGACTTGTCAGGTGTTTTACGACAAACTGACTTTCGTGTACCTGGAGATGCCGAAGTTCCAGAAGGATGTTAGCGAACTAATAACGAGATTTGATAAGTGGATGTTTGTAATCCGCAATTTGAACAAACTGGACAGAATACCGGACGAATTACGGGAGGGGATTTTTGAGCGATTATTTGAAGTGGCCGAGATTGCCCGATTTAGTCCTGAAGAAGTACAGGCCTACGAAGATAGTTTAAAATCATACCGAGATTTGAAGAATTCATTAGATACCGCTTACGAGGAAGGAGTAGAACAAGGAATAGAGCAAGGAATAGAAAAGGGGATTGAACAGGTAGCTATCAACGGCATCAAGCAGGGGAAAAACAGTAAACTGATTATGGAGCTAACTGGGTTGAGTCCAGAACAGGTTGAGTACCTCAAGAAGAAAATAGAAACCGAGGAGTAACAGGCGTTATTTAATGATGCTCATCATTGCTCGCTCTACGCATAGCCTAGCCTTCACCCACCCTAAACAAAGAGCCAAGGGATTTCACCTCGGCTTTCTGCTTAACCAAACCCCTCATCCGGTCCGCACATCCGCACCACCTTCGGGGTGAACGAGCCTACCACCTCCACATTTATTTATTCGTGCCGCAGCGTCTTAGCCGGATCAAGGATCGCCACTTGGTACACCTGATAGCCTACCGTTAACAGCGCAAACATCACCACAATCAACAGAGCGGCCCCCGCAAGCAACCACGGGAAATCAATTCGGTAGGCGTAGCTTTGCAACCAGCCGTTCATGCCGTAGTAAACCACCGGCAGACTGATGAGTCCGGCAATGCCCAGCAGCACCAGGAAGTCTTTGTAGAAAATACCGATGATGTTAGGCACGGTCGCTCCCAGCACCTTGCGCACGCCCACTTCGGCAGTACGCTGCACCGCCATAAACGAAGACAAGCCGAACAAGCCCAGCATGGCAATGAAGATAGCCAAGCCGGAGAAGGTGCCAAAGAGTGCACCGAACCGCCGGTCTTGCTCGTAGAGGGCGGCAAAGCGATCATCCAGAAATGAATAGTCCAGCGGAGCATTGGGAAAGAACTCAGCCCAGGTTTCTTGCAAGTAGGCGAGGCCTTGCTGGTGCTGTTCGGGGCGAAGTTTCACAACGGCTACGTGGGGCGCATACCAAGGAAAATAAACCGTAGGCTCCACCGTCGTTTTCAAAGAGGTTCGGTTGAAGTCTTTAACCACACCGATGATCTCGTACTTATCGCTATTTCTATCTTCTCCCAGCTGAACTCGCTGGAAGAGCACGCTTTCGGGGTCATGAATATCAAATTGCCTGAGAAACGCTTGATTGACCATCACCACCATCGAGTCGGCTATGCGGTTGCGGTCAAAGTTTCTTCCGGCCAGCAGTTGCATACCAACGGCATCCAAAAAGTACTCATCGTTGTACTGAACATACGTAGTGCGGTCTAATAAGTCAGTAAGCCCTACAAGTCCTACTTTGCCGGTAGTAGAATTGATATCCGCCCCGTCTCCACCGGGAAGGTTAGTAGTGCCCCCCACGGTTTCAATGGCGGTATGGGTCCGCAATGCTTCGTTAAACGACTGAACCGTCGTGCGATGCGCTTCTTGTTGGTCATCGGGTACGTTGGGCAGACGGAACCCTACCACATAATCAGTGTCAATACCCAAGTCTCTCCCCTGCATAAATTGCACCTGCCGAAAGACAATGAAGGTAGCCGCAATCAGCACCACCGAAGCAGCAAATTGCACCACCACCAAACCTTTTCTCAGCCTAGCACCACTCCGGGAGCTACGAAACTTCCCTTTGAGCACCGCTACCGGTCGGAAACCGGACAGCACCAGGGCCGGATAAAATCCCGATACGAATGTACCGATCAGAAAAAACAGCAGAAGGCTTAGCAGAAAGGGGCGGTGGTTCCAGACGTGCGGAGCGACCGGTTTGCCCACCAGTTGATTGAAGTAAGGCAGTAACAGTTCAGAAACCAGAAGGGCCAGCAAGGCCGCTACCAGGTTTACCAGCAGGGCTTCCAGCAAGAACTGGCTGATGAGTTGTAGTTTATCCGCCCCGACCACCTTCCGCAACCCCACCTCCTTGGCTCGGTTCACCGCGCGGGCGGTCGATAAGTTGATATAGTTCACCCAGGCGATCAGCAGGATGAACAGGGCAACCAGACGCAAAAAAGAAACTGCCTTTTCGCTCCCGGATATTTCTGCCTCAAAAGAATAATCTGATTGTAGGTGGATGTCTGGTACGGGATAGAGCGCAAAACGCTCGTTCGTCTCCTCTCCCTTGTATTTCTTAGCAAAGGCCTCTAGTTTGTTGCTCACCGAAGCGGGAGCAGCCTGCTCGCGCAACTTGACGAAGCCGTAGTAGTTATTCATTTGCCAACCTTCCCGTTCCGCTTTGTCCCTGATGCTACCGTCGGAAATGAGTAGGTCAAATTTGTACTGCGTATTCTCCGGCACGTCCTGCATCACTCCGGTGACTTTGAAGGGACGGTTAAATTCACCCAGAATTTCAAGCGTCTGTCCCAGCGGGTCTTGACCGCCGAAGTAAAAGGCGGCTTTGCTTTGGGTTAGCACCAGTGAATAGGGTTCGGTCAGCATTGTCTCCGGCGCACCCTGGATAATCCGGTAGTCAAACACTTTGAAAAAGTTTGAATCCGCGGAAACAATTCCTTTTTCCTGAACGACCGATTCGCCCTGGCGGAAAATAAGCTCATCAAATTTATAGGTAACGGTAGCCTCCTCTACCTCGGGTAGTTCATCTTTTAAGGTTTGCGGTCCGGGATGGTAGATCATGGCATCCTTATCCTCTACTTTTACTTTGCCGTTGACTACCTGCACGGTAGACATCCGATAAATCCGGTCCGCATCCGTAAAGAAGCGATCGTAGCTTTCTTCAAAGCGAACGTACTCGCTGATCAGCAAGAAGGACGCTAACCCAATGGCGAGTCCCAGGATGTTGATGGTAGTGAAAAGCTTCTGCCGGAGCAGGGTGCGCGTGCCGATGATAAAGTAGTTTCTGAACATAGCGGGGTTGATTAAAAGGTGAGTAGGAAAATTTCGAATCAGACTAGGCCGAAACAGACCGAGCACCCGAAACAGGTATTTCCACTGCGTCCGTCGTATGCTTTGCTCAGTATCACGTCGGTACATCTCCTCCAAATCACCCTGAATTTCATCAAAATAATTGGGATGGCAGAACCAGCGGAAGAAGCGGTCGGCGGAGCGTTTGATCATGGGTATACAGGGCCAATAGGAATACTTTTCGCAATTTCCCCTCACGGACGCGAAAGCATCTATTTTCTGCCAATACTTTTGAGATATTCAGTGGCAGTCATGACGGGCAACGTAGACGCTTTAAAGTCCTTGGCGTTTCTGGTGAGTAACACGTGGCAGTTGCCTTTCAGAGCACAGAAATATTGTAATGCGTCTTCAAAATCAGCAAAAGTGGAGTTTAGTCCCTTCTCAATAATCACTTCATCTACCCCTACTATGGATGATAATACATTGAACTTTCTCAGCTTCTCTACCGCTGCTTGGCGGTTCTCGAATTTTGCTAAGAAGTAGTTGACGGTGGCGTAGGAAAGGGCGGAAACAGAAAATTCCAGCGTTCCCGCATCGACCAGGGTTGCTAGTTTTGCGATTGGCTCGTAAAACGGTTCTCGTTCACCGAGTAGGTCCAGCATCACATTCGTGTCTAAAAACAACCTCGGCTTCATCGATATTTCTCCGTCAGGTGGCCAGCATAAGCAGTTTTAGCGTCTATGTCAGCCGGTACCTTAACGCCAGTCGCCATGCTTTTCACAAAGGGTGAGATTGCTATTTCGTCGGTATCCCGGTCCGAATCAACCGGGCTGGTCAATGCTTTCAGATACTCTTCGACGATGCTTGATAAGCTTCGGTCTTGAGAATTTGCGTAATTTTTTGCCTGTCGAATGACTTCCGTATTCAGTTTAAGCGTCAATTTGGTGTTCATAGCGTTCGATGATTATGTACGTATAGTTTTACATAATTGATACGTACAACAACAAAATGGGTTGTAGCGTAGCGAATTATTCCGTTCTCAACGAATCTACCGGATTCCTATTCGCAGTCGCGTAGGTTCGATAGCTAACGGTCAGTACCGAAATAAGCACTAACACCAAGGCAGGAACCACAAGAAGGTCCAGCCCAATGTCGGTTTTAAAAGCGTAGTTGTTCAGCCAGGCCTTTCCCCCAATGAGGATGACGGGAACCGCCAGCGCGATGGCAGTCAGCAACAGCACCAGGTATTCTCGGGATAGCAATAGCATCAGGTGGCTTACCCTAGCTCCCAGGACCTTTCGGATACCAATTTCTTTCGTGCGTAGGGTAGCAGAATAGGAAACCAAAGCAAACAGACCGATACAGGCAATAAAAATGGCTAACACTGAGAAGGCAAAAAACAAATGTCCGAATTGCACGTCGGCCTGATACTGGCGATTGAAGCTATCGTCTAGGAAAAAATAGGTGAATGGATCCTCAGGGTATATCGAGCGATAGGTGTCTTCAATGTGCGCAATAGTCTCAGGAATGTTGGACAGATTCATTTTAATAGAAAGATAGGCTCCGTAGTGGTTGTCCAACGACAACAGCATGGGACGCGGCGCTTCTCTTAGTGAACCCCAATGGATATTCGGAACAACCCCTAGTACTTCTGACGTATCGCCAAAAATCAGTAGCTGTTCACCTACCGCCTCTTCGGGCGAACCTAGTCCCAGCATCTTCACCGTTGCTTCATTAATAATCAACCGTTCGTAGTCATTGATCACCGCCGGAAATTCCTTCTTCGCCAGAAACTCAATGTCGTAGGTATCGGTGAAGCTGGTATCCGCAAAAATTACGTAACCCGCTGTATTCTTGCTTTCCGGTTCGCCCAGCTTTCGGACGTTCCATTCACCGAGGTAGCCGTGCGCTGGAATATGACTGGTGAGTGATACACTAGAAACCGTAGCGTGGGTTGCTACTTCATTTCTGAAAGTTTCGTATTTAGAAAATAGTACTTCCCGTCCTTCATCGATAACCACCCGGGGACCATTTACTACCAGCACCTTCTCAATATCATAGCCTAGATGCTGGTTCTTCATAAAGCTAATCTGCTGGTAAACCAGGTACGTACCGGAAATAAGCAGTACCGAGGTCAGAAACTGAAAGGTAATGAGTCCTCGGCGCAAGCTAAACCCCCGTTGAGGAGTAATACGAATGGACTTGAGCACTTGCGTAGGACGAAAGGATGACAAAACAAACGCGGGATAAAGTCCCGATAGCAAACTCCCCAACAAGGCAATTAGCAAAAATCCCATCCAAAATTCGGTAGTCAGTAAAACGGACAATGAGAGCTGTTGTCCAACAATATTATTCAGGACTGGTAGGGCCAACCAAGCAGTGCCTATTGCCAGCAAAGCCGCCAGCGTATTCATTAGAAATGATTCGGCCAAAAACTGACCAACTAGTTGGGTTTTAAGGGCCCCCACTGATTTACGAACTCCCACCTCTTTGGCCCGATGCATCGCACGAGCGGTGGAAAGATTGATGTAATTGACCCAAGCGATAAGCAGGATAAAAACGGCGATCAGCGCGAAAAATCGGATGTTCTGAACGCTTCCGGGATTGTTTGCCAGGTCTTTAGGAAAATCGGATTGCAGATGAACATCGGTAAGCGGTTGCAGTCCTATTTCCCAGCGCGTATTTGATTTAGCGAGTTCCTCTCCGGTATGCTCTACAACTAACCGGTCGTATTTTTCACTAACCTCGTTTGGGTCAGCCGATTCGTGAAGCTTAACGTAGGTTGCGAAATATTCCCAGCTCCAACCATCATCATGATTCTTGTACGGCCCCCAATTGCTAAGTAAAAACGCTATTGGCAGCAGAAAGTCAAATTGAAGGTGACTGTTCGCTGGTAGCGGATCTAGAACTCCCGTTACCAGGAAGTCGCCGCTAAGCACTCCCCCACTCACGCGCAGCGATTTTCCTACTGGATCTGAATCACCAAAATACTTTATAGCTACCGGCTCGGTGATAATTATACTGTGTTGATCGCTTAGCGCTGATGCCGGGTCTCCGTATTTTAACGGATAGTTGAACATTTGCAGAAAGGTACTATCCACATACCATACGCTGCTCTCTTGGTGCCGTTGATCATTTTCGTCGTTGATGACGATCAACCCGACTTCATCTGGGTGAATCCGAACTACCTCTTCAACTTCTGGAATACTTTCTTTTCCGGTCGGCCCGAAGGCGTAGGTAGTATAAGCACTGTTTCTCTGTTCTTCCCCGTTCCTAATCACCGTGTGGGTAACCCGGTATATATCTTCCGCATCAGTATGAAAGTTGTCATAACTGAGTTCAAAATGGATGTACTGATAGATCAGCAGCGCAATCCCCATTCCGACCGCTAAGCCAAGAATATTGATGGTGGAATAAAATTTATGCCGGAGCAAGACGCGGGTACTGATGCGAAAGTAGTGTCGGAGCATAGCCGGATTAGTTAGGTACAGTTGTGGAAAAGAACGAATCAAACTTGGACGTAGCAGCGTTAGCACCCGCCCTAGGTATTTCCACTGTGCCGAACGTTCATTTCGCTTAGCATCACGCTGATACAGTTCTTCCAAATCACCCTTGATCTCATTGTAGTAGTCGGGGTAGCAGAACCAACGAAAAAGGCGATCAGCGAAGCGTTTGATCATAGGTTGCAGCTATTTTTTACTTCGAAATTCCTTGTTCCTTATTCGATACCGCCGGGGCCCGGTTCGATATTCCAATAATATCGAATGTCGAGTAAGGAATCTCGAATGATGAAGTGGTATTGGATTGAGCATAAAGCTATCTACCCAAATCCAACGCTACCTTCGGAATGGCCTCCCACAGGGCGGTACGCACGGCGCGACTCTGCTGCAGGGCCAGCTTGCCAAAGGCGGTAATGGTATAATATCGTTTGGGCTTACCGCCCCGCTGCGCGTTGGCCTCTCCGACGCGGGCGTCCAGATAGCCCTTCTTCTCCATGCGCTTCAGGGCCGACTGCAAAGCACCAACGCTCACGTTGCGGTTGGCCCGCTCCTCAATGGCATCCTTGATCGCCACTCCGTAGGCTTCGTCGAATAAGGCTCCCACCGTGAGCAATACGATCTCTTCAAATTCGCCGAGGGGGTACTGTTTCATGTAGTGATCGATTGATGCGCAAAATAGCAAAAAAACCGCAATATCCTATTGGTAGTATTGCGGTTATAGACGTATTTTAACGGGCCCCGTCAGACATCAATCACCGCCAAAGTACTTGCCCAGCACCTTGTTGAGCTTGTCGGCCGTGAGCGGCTTGTCTAGAAAATCAGCGGCCCCGGCCGCCCGTGCTCGAGCCACATCCTGCGTATTCAGCGACGAGGTAAGCATCACGATGATGACCGGTTGCTTAAATTGCCCCTTCATCTGCTGATACGCATTCAGAAACTCAAAGCCGTTCATCACCGGCATGTTAATGTCCAGAAAGATCAGGTTTGGGCGAGGAGATTCTTTCGCCTCCAGCTCCTGAAGCAGGTTCAGCGCTTGCTGTCCATCTTCGGCTACCCGCACGTCTTTGGCCGCATCAGCGTCTTCAATCACCGATTCGTGCACGTAGTTGGTCACCTCGTCGTCATCCACCAGGATAATACAGTCTAGTTGTTGCATTGAGCAGTATAGTTGTTTTTAGAAATAAAACGCTGAGCATACTAACGTTTGAACCGTACGGTAAAGGTGGTTCCCACCCCCACCGCACTCTCTACATGGATTGAGCCCCCGGCGTTTTCCACAATTTTCTTCACCATATACAGCCCAATGCCCGTGCCCTCTACGTGGGAATGAAAGCGCCGAAATAGCCCAAACAGCTGCCGGTTCTCAGTCAGATCTATACCCAAGCCGTTATCGGCCACCGTAAGTACCTGGTACTCCGTTGTTGCCTCGCAACGAACCCGAACAACCGGCCGCCGCTGGGGGTCGCGGTACTTCACCGCGTTCGAGAGCAGGTTATACACCACACTGCGCAGGTTCTTCGGAGTGAACCGGATTGGCCCGCAACCCGTCACATTCGTGTTGATCTGCGCGTTGGCTTCCTTGATGGCGGGGGCAATGTCCAGAAGTACGTCACTGATCACGGCTTCCAAATCTATCATTGCCTCAGGCTCCTGGTCTTTTCGTTGCAGCCGGGCCACATCGCTCAGGTCGGCAATGGTGCGCATGAAGCGCGCCACCGAGGCCTCCATCATCCGCAACACTTTCTGGGTACGCGTCGAGGCCAAACTGTCGGGCGACAGATGCTGTTCCAGTAGGGCCAGCAATCCCTTGATGTTGGAAATCGGAGCCTTGAGGTCGTGCGAAGCCGCGTAGACAAAGTTGTCCAGGTCGGCGTTCACCCGCTCCAGTTGCTCGTTGGTGTGCACCAAGTCGGTGTTGGTAGCGCTTAGCTCCTCATTGATAGCAACCATTTCCTCGTTGATCACCGCCAGTTCCTGGTTGGTGAGGGCCAACTTCTCTTGGTAGCGTTGTAGCTCGGCTTCGCGCTGCTTGCGTTCGCTGATGTCGATGGTGATGGTGGCCAAGCCCAACAGTTCATCGGTAACAGGGTCGTTGACAGCGAATAAGTTGTAGAGCACCGGAATAGCCCTACCGGTTCGAAAGTGGCGAAACTGGTATTCTCCCACCCACACTCCCTTTTCCATGACTGTCGGAAGAATAGTTTCCTGCACAAAAGCCAAGTCTTCTTCAAAGAAGAAATCAGCGATTTTGAGTTCAGATACCGGATGCGAGGCCACTAACCCCACCATCTCCAGCCCCGCCGAGTTGACGTACATTGCCTGCCCTTCCGGAGTAGCCATCCCAATAAAGTCCGAACTGTTATCCAGCATGGTGGTGAGTTTATACTCTTCCTGCCGCGCCGCCACCCGCTCACTCACGTCGATGCTGATGGCAATCACCCCGATGATGGCACCGCGTTCGTCCCGCCAGGGTTGGTACACGAAGTCAAAGTACTTGGTCTCCGACTTCCCTTCCCGCTCAAAGACAACCGGAAACTCGTTCCCCACGAAAGGTTCGCCACTGCGCAGTATCCCGTCCAGCAGATCCTGCATTCCCTGCTTCTGCACTTCGGGAAGCGTCTCCGCCATCGGTCGGTTAATCAACTCGGCTGCCGCAACGCCCCACAGTTCGCTGGCTACGGGATTCACCAGTTCAATAGTGTGCTCTGGGCCTTTATAGGCTACAATCGCTACCGGAGCTTGTTTGAACAGATTAAGTAGTTTCTTCTGTTGCTGCTCTATTGCCTGACGGGCGGCTACCTGCTCACTCACCTCAGTGGCTACCACCATCAATTCAGTGATGCTGCCCCGTTCATCGTGCAACGCCTGGGCGATAAAGTTATAGTACCCCTCATGCGGCTGGCTGTCACGATTGACAGTGACCAAGGCTTCGTGCCCTGCGTAAGATTCGCCGGTTTGAAGCACAGTGTCTTGCAAATCTTGGTATCCTTGCGCGGCCAACTCAGGCAATGCCTCTGCAAACGGCTTGTGGAGCACCTCATCCGCCGACCGCCCCCAAAGCTTACACATTGCCGCATTGGCCAACTCAATGGTTTGCTGTGGCCCCCGATAAATGGCAATGGCTACCGGGGCCTGCTCAAACAAGCTTTGAAGTTGGTGCCCTTGCCGCTCAACTTCTTGGATGGATTGTGCTAAAGCTTCTTCGGCTTCTTTTCGGTCGTGGATGTCGGTGACTGAGCCCACGTACCCCAGGTACACACCGTTTTCATCCAAGCGGGGCGTCCCGGCGTCGATGGCCCAGCGGTAGTCCCCGCTCCGTTGGCGCAGGCGGTACTCGAATCGGAAAGCGACCTGCCGCTCGTTGGCCTTCATAAAGATGTCGCCCGAAGCCGCTCTATCGTCCGGATGCACCGCCCCCAGCCATCCTAATCCAAGACCGTTTTGTTCGGTTTGGCCCGTATAGTCATACCAGGCCTGGCTCAGGTAGGTGCACTGCCCGGCCGGGTCGGTGACCCGGAGCAGGGCTGGGGCGTGGTCAGCGAAGCTGCGAAAATTCGCCTCACTCTCGCGTAAAGCTTCTTCGGCCTGCTTCTGGGCGCTGGTATCTCTGAATTGAATGGCAAACTGGCGGCTATCAGGCGGCCCAAAAGGAAAAGCGTACACACTAAACCACCGCCCCATCACGGCTGAGCCTTGCTCAAAACGAATTGGCTCACCCAGCAGCGCCACCCGACTATACGTTTCCACCCAGTGAGGTTCCAGGTTTGGGACCAGTTCGTAAATGGTCTTGCCCGCAGCCTCCTTGAGTCCGGTATGTTCCTCAAAAGCAGGGTTCACCTCCAAAAAGCGATAGTCGTAGGGCGTGCCGTCTTCGTCCAACAGCAGTTCGCACACGCAGAACCCATCGTTCAGGGCCTCGAAGAGCTGATGGTACTGCGTTTGGCTCTCCTGCAAAGCCGCTTCGGCTCGCTTCTGCTCAGTGACCTCCTCGGCCATCACGTTGATACCAACCATTTCTGCTTGGGCATCAAAAATCGGGTTCCAGTTCGCTTTCCAGACCCGCTCCACGCCGGGTTGGGCCGCGGTCTCCCCCCTGATCTCAAGGTCAACCACCGGCTCACCGGTCTGCAGAATACGGCGCATCACCGGTTCCACGTCATCGGCCAGGTCAGGAACCACCTCCCGTACGGTTTTGCCCAGATGCTCAGCTACCGAAAGGCCGTTGATCTCGGCCAGCCGGTTGTTGATTTGCACATAGCGCAGTTGGGCATCCAGCACCGCCAGCCCCATCGGAGCCGTATCGTAAAGCGCTTGCAGCACGTTGGCCGCACCAAGCCCGTCGATCTGGGAAAAGCATTCATCTTTCTTCGTTGGGTCCTCCGGGGCATTTCCATTTGGTGAGTAGCGCCCCGAGTCGGACGGAAGGTGATTGGTCATACAAAGGCAGTGTTGGGCAAACGACCCGGAACAGCAGATCGAATAGTGCGACCAAGCTACGGATTTTCACCGAAATTTTCCGCATCGACGGTCGCTTTTTGCGGGGCAACCCGCGGGGATAAGGTAGCCACCAAACAGTTTGGTTGATAAAAGACTCGGGCCAGTGCTTAGATGAACCTCATGCTTGTGCGATAGGATATAACTTTTTACCTTTAGTGCCATGAAGATACAAGCCGCATTTCAATTAATAGAACCTTCCCCTAATCAAGCTACCCAGCAGGCGATTTACGAGGCAGAAAATAACATTGGCCTCACTAAAATAGACGATCTAACCGCCTTCAAAAAATCACTTATCTCCGATGTATGAGTTGGTTCAAACTACTCAGTTTCGTAAAGACCTGAAAAAGGTACTGAAACGCAGCAAGGAAGATTTGGCTACCTCGTATTCCGCGCCAGAAACCCTTCGGCGGCCCGGAACAGGCGCTCCTTCCGGTCGGCATCCATGCGCTCCAGGGTGCCCAGCATCATGCTCATGCGCTGGTTGGCGGCAAACACCTTTTGGTGCTGATCAATAAAGCGCCAGTACAGCCCGTCCACCTCATCCGCCCAATCGCCCGACTTAGCGTAGTTGCTCATCTTGGCAATGTAGTTGGCCCCGCCAATGTAGGGCTTGGTGGCGAAGGTGCCGCCGTCAGCAAACTGGCTCATGCCGTACACGTTGGGCACCATTACCCAGTCCGACGAATCGACAAACATCTCCATAAACCAGCCGTACACCGCGTCGGGATGAATTTCGGATAACAACATAATGTTGCCCAGCACCATCAGCCGCTCAATGTGGTGGGTGTAACCGTGCCGCACCACCCGCCGGATGCTGTCATCGAGCGGAGGCGCCCCGGTGGTGCCCGTGTACCAGTGATCATTGAGTTGGCGCTGGTGCCCGAAGAAATTGCCCCGCAGCTCGTGCGTATGATACATACCGCGCATAAACTCGCGCCAGCCGATCACCTGCCGCACGTAGCCCTCCACGCTCGGGAAGTGGGTACCGTGCTCGGCGGCGTAGTCCAACGCCTTAGTCACCACCTCATCGGGCGTGATCAGCCCCAGGTTGATGTAGGGCGACAGCACCGAGTGGAACAGAAAGTTGCGGTTACGGTCGATGGCATCTTCGTAGGGCCCGAAGTCCTCGAAGCGGTTCTTCAGAAAATCCTGCACCCGGTAGAGTGCCTGCCGCCGGGTGGTGGCCAGCCAGAAGTCGGCCGTGTCGCCGGGATGATCGGCAAAGAGTTCGTCCACCAGCGCTGCCACCGCTTGGGTATGTTCGGACGCTTCGCTCTGGGCCAAGTCAGGGATGCTGATGTTCTTCGGCAGCTTCTTGCGGTTCTCAGCGTCGAGCGACCACTTCCCCCCCACCGGTTCCTGCTGCTGGTCAATTAAAATGCCGCGCTGCTTGCGCTGCTCGATGTAGAAGTACTGCATAAACGGCCGCTTGGTTCTATCCAGATACTCTTGGAAGTCCGACACGGAGTTAAGAAACAGGGGCGAGTCAACGATGGTGAGCGTTAGCCCTCGTTGCTGGCAAAAGGCCCGGATGCGCTCGGCAAAAAATTTGTCCTCGATCACGTAGGTAATAATCTCTTGGATATCCGGATGCTCGTCCAGCGTCTGCGCCAGTTTGTCTTCGTACGACAGCGACTGGTTTTCAGCAGTGAGGTGCCAGTATTTGAGTGCGTGCTGCTTTTCTACCTCCGCAGCGTGCGAGCGCATGGCTGACAGAAACAGCATCAGCTTGTGCTTGTGGTACTTGAAGTGGGTGCATAGCCCCACGTCTTCGGCCATAAAAAACAGCGTCGGTTCACCAAGCTGCAGGGCGGCGTGATTCGGAAAGAGTTGGTTGCCGAGGATGATGGCGAGTTGATGATACATAAGGACTTTCTGGTCTAAACCTTCTCTTCGGGTAGTGGTTTACTGATCATTGCCATAACCACTAAAATAAACTTTAATCATGGATAAGTTAAGAAAGCAGCGGGAATACGAAGGCAACCCGGTGGGCCTGAAAAAAGAAACCGCCCTGGAAGTGGCTAAGCATCTAGATAAGCACCTGGCCTCGTTCATTACCCTGTATCATCAGTATCACAAGCATCACTGGATGGTGGAAGGACCGCAGTTTCGCGATCTACACCTCTTTTTTGAGGAGAACTACAACGAAATTCACGAAGCCTACGATGCCATTGCCGAGCGGCTCACCGTGATGGGCGTGGCTCCCACCTGTCATCCCGCCAATGTTGCCAAACTGGCTTACATCGAGCACGAGGAAGAAGGGGTGTATCGCATCCGCGAGAGTCTGGCGCACGACATGGAAGCCGAAAAAACCATTGCCATTGAGTTGCGAAAGACAATCGAGCGTACCATGAAACTGGGCGATTACGCCACCAAATCGCTGCTGGAAGGTTTGCTGGTCGCCACCGAAGACCGGGCGCACCACGCCGAGCACTTCCTGGGCGAAGACTCGCTGGCGGTGGGCTTTCTGCACGACGAAAAGGAGGCGGTATAGCTAGTCTTGCGTCTCCGTAATTTCTGCTATCTCCTGCCTTACGGCCGTCAATTCCGCTAAAGCAGTTATCTCCCGTCGAATACCCCGGCGAATCAGTCCGATAAGAATCGCTGCTCCTACCAAGTAAGACCCGTCGATCAGGATCAGCCAGGGCAACGAAAAGTACTGGCTGAACTCGGGGGTCAATAAGTAAAAGCCAAGGCTGTACAGGAACACGATAGCAATGGTGACCCATCCGTGAACCGTCTTCCGAAACCGAAGAAAAGCCAAGGCATCGTCGGTTGCCTGCCGAGCGTTGGCGCTCAGGTCAATACGGGTGGAACGAACGACGCTGTACAACTCGATCACAATACGAAGCAACAATCCGCCGATCATCAGTCCGATACCGACGTGGCTAAGCAGCGTCTGCAACGGGGCAACGTAACGGAAGAAGGCAAGCAAACCAAAGACTGTCCCCAGCAACACGGCCATGTTGCCCCAGTGGAAATTGCGCGTGTGCTTCTGGTGCGTCTTCGCTCGGACGATAAGCGTCTCAGCGTCGGAGGTCGCCGGGCGAGTACTTTTCTTAGCCTCTTGCCATAAGTGGTGCAGTTCATCATCGGGTTCGTTCATCGTCGAGTAGTTTTTTGAGGGATTTTTTAATGCGGTGAATTCTCACCCGCAGCGTACCGGCGGCCAGCCCGGTGATTCGGGCAATCTCTTCGTAACTCAGTTCGTCCAGCACCAGCATAATTACCAGCCGGTCCACTTCGCCCAGTTGTCCGATGGCTTGGTACAAGGGCTGGTACGGGTTCGCTAAGGCGGGGGGCGGCGCGGCAACCGGAAGCTGATCGGACAACGGCACCCGCAGTTGCTTGCGGTGACGGCGCAGGTGCTGCAAGCAGGTGTTGACCGTGATCCGGTAGACCCAGGTTTTGTAAGACGCCTGATTCCGGAACTTGTCCATCGCCTGCCAGCAGTTGATAAACACCTCCTGCGACAAGTCGCGCGCCGCCTCCGTATCACCTTTCACAAATCCCAGACACAGGTGAAACACCAGGTCCCGGTAGGTTCGGTAGAGTTCGGCAAACGCTGTTTCCCGGTCGTTACTTCTCATCAGCCAGGGCGGTATTAATCTGCTCGTACAGCCATTCCGGCCGGTCGAACATAATAAAATGGCGGCTATCGGGAGCAATTCGGATGCTTTTGTTTTCCAAATTGGCGTACTGCTTCGTGTAGTTCTCCCGGACCACCTGCTCGTCAGGAAAAGAGGCCCCCAGGATGAGCGTTTCAGTGGTGATCCGGTTCAACTGGGGCCGCAGGTCCATCTTGAGTAGGTCGGTATAACCGTATACGTAGGTTTCCCGGTCGGCCCGCATCATCCAGCGCACCAGCGTGTCAACTTTCTCGGGCCGCTGGGTCATATTCCGGGCGGTCATTATCACCGTTTGCCGTAGTGAGTCCTCGCTCATCCGCAGCATCCGCACCACCTGCGGACTGTCGTAGCGGATGTATTTAGCGTCAACGCCCGGCATCATCAGCTCCCGCATACAGGGGATGGCATCAACGACAATGAGCTGCCGCATCCGTTCGGGCATTGCCGCTGCCACTTCGGTAGCCAGATTGCCGCCCATGCTGTGCCCGATTAAGGTTAGGTTACGCAAATCGTGCTTCTCTACGTAGGCAAACAAGGCCGCCCGGACGTTCTCGTACCACGGGGTGTCTACCGGGGCGAGTCCGTTAAAACCAGCGTACGACACCTGATAGTAGGTGTGCTCGTCCCGAATGTTTTGGATCGTTTCGTTCCACACCGAAGCGGGGGTGGCAAAACCGGGCAAGAACATCATTGGGTTGCCACTGCCGTGCTGCTCAACGTGGATCGCAGACGGTTGCGCCCGCAGGGCGGTGATGCAGCCTAAGAATATAAAGATAGAAAACAGCTTTCTCATAGTCGTTCGTTTTTACCCCTTAGATGCATCGCTCAGTGAATTGTTACACCGGAGAGCGTTTAAATTCTTAGGCAGTACCTTATTACCATCAGAAAGAAATGAAGGGAATACAATTCTCGTCGACGGCTGGCCCACGCCGCGGGCGGCCTCTCCGCCGCGTGGGCAACGGCTCAACCGTCGTCGACACCTCAATCGCGACGTGGACAACCTATTGTTTGTCATCGACGGCCCAATCACAGCGTGGGCGGACCGTCGACGGCGGTTGTTGAGCCAGAAGAGATCCCTCGTCCGGAGAAAGGCTGGTTAGCGACTACAATACGTAACTTTGTGCTATGGCAGATCAGTAAAAAAGCTGATCTTTGCCCGAAACGCCAGCACGTTTGCGCTGATGCGAAGCGAAGGCTTCAAAGGGCCACCTAAAATCATTACAATGAGACCCTTTCTCTACTTTTTTGTTCTGCTCACTGCCTTCTCTTGCAACCGAGCCGACGAAACCATGCTTGACGAAGCCATGCTTGACGAAGCCGCCAGCGGAATCGTAGCGGGTGACCCCACCTTGAATACCTTTTTGATTACGAGCCGCAACGAAGGCGTGTTCACGGTAGATGCCCAGACGGGGCAAGAACGAGAAATATACACCTTTGCCGACCTCACTGACATTGAAATTTTAGCAGAATACGATAACGGTAAAATCTTCGTGACCACCGACGACAACGCGGTGAACGCCCTCGATCCGGTTAGCCAGGCTTTGCTGTGGGACACCCCGATGCTCGAGTACAAGTTTAGCAGTCTGGGTCTCACCGAACCGGTTTGTTTGGACGGCACCTGCTACGCGTCTGGGGCCTTCGGAGTGGTGGTGGCGCTCGATGAAAACTCCGGAGAGATCAAGTGGTATTACTCAACCGATCCGGATGGCGAGTTAGACAACGTGCTGAACGAAAACGAGACCCCCATTGTGCACAATAATAAGGTGTACGTCTTCTCGGAAGAGGGTTTTATCAGTGACCTGCCGCCCTACGTTCATATCCTGGATAAGCAGACCGGCCGGTTGCTGCAAAAACTGGAGCTGCCCTTTGAGTTAACCGGAACCCCGTTGTTTGATGGCAACACCTTATACATTCCGGCAAAAAACCTCTACGCCTACAATGCCGAAACCCTTGAGCCGAAGTGGGTCTTTGAGGCCGATGGGGTGGGTCCGCCCTCGGTGCAGAACGGCCAGGTGGTGGTGCACGTCATCCCGTCGGACGATATCATTTCTTCGGTGCTGTACTGCCTGGATGCTACCACCGGGCGGGAGCTGTGGGCCATCGCGACGGGTTCCGCCACCCTTTGGTCGGCGCTGATTGTGGAGGACGTGGTTTTCGGGGTGTACGATAACGTCTCTTCGTTTGCCGGTCCTGCCGGTCGCCCGTTTGCGGCGCGTCTGGCCGATGGTGAGCAGCTATGGTTTCGCGACGACGTGCAGATTGACCACGACCCGGTATATGCCAACGGTCGCCTATTCTTTCACGGGCATGCCATCTTGCGCACGGGCGATTTGGACCAAGATGTTGGGCTCATGAGCATCGATGCCAATACGGGCGAAATCGTTTGGCTCAACAGCTTCTTCGGAAACGGTTTCCCCGTTGCCCCACTGGTGGTGGCCGAAAACGGGGTTTTTGGTCCGTCATATTACCGGGGGAACTGAGACGACCGCAACGTAATTAGGTGATTACCTCCACCCCAGTATTAATATAGGTAGATTGTGATGAGTAATCTTGAAAATAGTTTATATATCAACTATGAAAAATGAATTTTTAACAGTGTTAATGCTTGTTTCATTTAACCTAATAACATTTGGCCAAAATCAGATAACTGATACATCAACAACTATCGTGGCTTATTGGGACGAGGGGGACAACAGAATATTAGAAGTTGAGCAGGCTTATGAGTACTACGTGAACAATGAGCTGAAAAAAGAAAAAAGGACGACCTACGAAGCCCATGTAAAAGTTATCAATGAAACAGATAAAAGTTATACTATCGAATGGACTAACAAAAACATTCAAACCAGTGAAGACGAAAATCCCATTACCAAGAATATTGTCAAAATAACAGAAGGACTGAAGATGACATACAAAACTGACGAGTTGGGTGTGTTCATAGGGCTAGTAAACTGGGAAGAAATTCGAGATTACTTGAACGATATCCTAGACAAAAGGCTAAAAGAATCTAATAATGACCCGCAGGTTGCAACAGTTTCTAATCAAATAAGGTCTATCTATCAGACAAAAGAGTCCATTGAGCAGACGGCAATAAAAGATATTCAACTGTTCCATTCTCCTTATGGTGGCGAATTTATTCTGAACGAGAAGCTAACATTTGAAACACAATTGCCCAATGTACTTGGTGGTGAACCTTTTCCGGCAAACATGACAATTGAACTAACTGACTTAAAACCAAAAGAAGATTATTGTAAACTGACAATAAGCCAGCAGATTGATAAGAAAAAAGGTTCTGCTCTTATTTATGATTTCCTTAAAAGGATGACAAATGCAATGGGAAATTCGATGCCAATCGACCAAGACTTACCTGCATTTGAAATCACAGACAATAACGAATTTAAAGTGGAGTTGATCACAGGTTGGCTGACAAGAGCTTATTCAAAACGGCTGACGGAAAACGATATCGTGAGACAAACAGAGATACACGAGATAACGTTAGCGAAGTAAAGTACGAACTTCTAAAAAGCGTGCGAAAGTATCAGTTATCACAAGTCGTAAGAAACGCTACGACTCGTACAACGTTACATATTGGAACTCATACAGCGCCAACGATTGTATCGCAGAAGTGCTACGTTTAACCTACGAGCAGACTGGTACTAACTTCCCTTAATGTCCGTTTTGGCGACAAAGGTTTCTTTACCATCCACTGTCTGGCCACGCATGGAACGCCACTCCCGCAAGTCATCCAGTAGCTAGTAGCCAGCATCCAGTACCCAACCCTCACACCTCCAACTCCCGCAAATCCACCGGCACCACGCGCGACACGCCCTGCTCCACCATCGTCACCCCGTAGATGATGTCGGTGCTGACCATGGTGCGCTTGTTGTGCGTGACGATGATAAACTGCGACTCGCCCGAGAACTCGCGGATGATATTGTTGAACTTGTCGATGTTGGCATCATCGAGCGGGGCGTCTACCTCATCAAAGATGCAGAAGGGCGCGGGCTTGAGCAGGTAGATGGCAAACAGTAGCGAGGTGGCGGTGAGCGTTTTTTCGCCGCCCGACAATTGGTTGATGGTGAGCGGTCGCTTCCCCTTGGGCTGCGCAATAATGTCAATGGCCGACTCCAGGGGGTTATCGGGTTCCACCAGACGCAGTTCGCACTTATCTTCTGCGGTGAACAACGAGCGGAACACCCGAATGAAGTTCTCTTTGATCTGCCCGAAGGCGTCCAGAAAGGTTTCTCGGGCCACCGTATCAATCTCATCGATGGTGAGCAGCAGCGATTCTTTGGCGCCCAGCAGATCATCTTTCTCACGGGCAATGAAGTCGTGCCGCTCCTTGATCTCGTCGTAGGCTTCCATCGCCATCGGGTTGATCGGCCCCATGCGCTGCAACTGCTCGCGCACCTTGTCCAGCTGCGCTTGCAGCTCCTCGGCATTCGGCGTTGCTTCGTCTGCTTCCGCCGTCTCCTTGAGCAGATCGTCGAGGTTCACATCGAACTCTACCGACAGCCGCTCCCGCACGCTGCTCAGTGCTAGTTTGGTGTTGCTCAGTTCGGTTTGGGCGGCCATAATCAAAGTATCGCCCTGCTCGCGCTGCCGCTGCAAATCCCGCAGCGACTTCTCCTGGGTGTCGATATCTCCCCGCGCCTGATAATAGTCCCGCTCCGCCTCGTTGACCCCGGCCTCGAGCGATTCTTTTTCTTCGTACAGCGTCAGCAGTTCGTCTTCGCTCACCTCGTTGCTCTCCAGCAGCGTACGGATAGCCTCGTCGGCTTCCTGTAATTCCCGTTCGCTGGTGTCGAGGCGCTCTACAGTCGTCTGGTGTGCTTCTTCCTTATAATCGATCTCCTGATCGATGCTCGCCCGCTGGTTTTCCAGCTGGAAATAACTGATTTTCGCCTGGTTGTAGGCCGCCGACTTCTCACTGAACCGCTCACTTTCTGACGCTAAGTTCGCATTAAGCCGGTGGGTACGCTGCTCAACCTCCCGCAGCAACCGTTCTTCTTCGGCCACGCGGGGGGCCAGGTTCGCACACGCTTCCTCCAGCTCCTGCATCAGTTCCAGCGCATCTTCGCGCTTGCGGTGGTTGCCCGTGAGCACTTCGGCCAACTGCTCCTTGCGCGAGCGGTAGGTCACGTATTCCTGGTTCAGCCGGTTGATCTCCCGCTGCAGTTCGGTAATCGTGTCCGACAGCGCGTTCTGCCGCAGCGTGCGCAGTTGCTGCTGCTGCTCCGCCAGGCGCGTTTCGTGCGCCTCAATGTCGATCTTTCGTTCCCGAAGGGTTTGCTGAAGTTGCTCCAGATTCTTGGCCCGGCCGATGCGCTTGCCCTCGAACGCACCCACCGATCCGCCCGACACGCTGCGCGGTCGCTGAATCACCCGCCCGTCCTGCGTAATATAGGTGCGGGTGACCGGCATTCCGGTGGTCGGCATCCCGGAATCCGGCGCGGGCAGCACAAACTCCGCGTCGGTGAGGTAAGCGTTGTCGAGCAGGTAGGCGATTAGCCGGGCGTAGCGGGGGTCGCACTCCGCCACGGTCACCGCGGCCACGGCGTGGTCAAGCGTTTCCACGGGGGCGGGCGTGAAGTCGGCCAACTGATCCAGCACGAAGAAGTGCGCTTTCCCCCGCTTTGCTTCATCCAGCAGCCGGATGGCTTCCCAGGCCTCGACAGCAGTGTCCACCACGTAGTAGTTCATGTACGGACTCAGGAAGTTCTCCACGCTCACCCGGTAGGCCGCCGGGCAGGTGACCACGTCCGACAGCAACGGCGCTTTTTTGGACCACTGATTGTTTTTCTTCAAAAACTTGATCGCCTCGGGAAAGCCCTCCAGGTTGTCGACCAGCGACCGGGTAAGGGTATATTCGTTCTGGGTGGCGTCCTGGGCGCGGTTGAGCTGCACCAGCGCCTCTTTGGTAATCTCAGTGGCTTCTGCCAAATGGTCTACCTGCTGCTGCCAGGCTTCCTTCTCTTCTTCGGCGGCGCGCAGGTCCTCCTGTCGTTGTTCCAGCTGCTCGGCCAGCGCGGTGGCTTGGGCGTCGAACTTGCTCAGATCGGCGTGCTGGGCGTCGGCATCGGCGGCGCTCTTCTCCGAAGCCTGCCGGGCGGTGTTCAGTTGCACCTGCTTCACCTCGTGCTCCTGCCGCAGTCGGTACACCACGTCCTGCTGCTGCCGGAACGTTTGGTTAGACTCGGCCGCGTCTCCCTTTAAGCTTTGCGCCCGCGCCTGATACGTCTGATACTCCTCATCCAGCTCCGTTACCTGCTGCCTACTCGTTTCCAGTTGCTCCTGCACCACCGCTTTCTGTCGTTGCAGATCGTCCAGCCGGTGCAAGAGCTGATCCACCGCCCGCCGGTCGTCCTGTCGCTGCTCGGTGAGGCGCTGGTTTTGCTCCTGCAGCAGGCGCAGCCGCTCGTTCTTCACCTGCTTTTGGCTTTCGTAGGTGCGCACCCGTTCCACGTGCTCGTTGAGGGTGCGCTGCCGCGATGCCAGCCGCTTCTCGCGCTGTACGCTTTCCGTTTTGCTTTGCTCCAGTTGTGCTTCCCCTTCGGCCAGCTGCCGCGTCAGACTCGTTTTGCGGTCGTTTTCCTTATTCAACTGCGCCTGAATGCGGTCGAGTGCTTCGCGTTGAGCCTGCACCCGGGTTTTGGCCAGGCGCACGCTTAAGTCTTTGTACACCTCTTTGGTGCGGTAGTATTTCTCGGCCTGCCGAGCCTGCTTCTCGAGCGACTTCAGGTTCTTGTTGATCTCGAAGAGCAGGTCGTCTACCCGGTCGAGGTCGGCGTCGGTGCCCTCCAGCTTGCGCAGCGTCTCTTTTTTGCGCACCCGAAACTTGCTGATGCCCGCCGCCTCTTCGAACAGGTGGCGACGCGAGTTGTCCTTGTCGTTGAGCAGGTCGTCGACCATCTTGAGCTCGATGATGGCGTAGCTGTTCGAGGCAATGCCGGTGTCCATAAACAAGTTGGTGATGTCCTTGAGCCGACAGGTGACCCCGTTGAGTTGGTACTCGCTGTCGCCCGAGCGGTAGTAGCGGCGGGTGATGGTTACCTGGGTGTATTCGGTGGGCAGCAGGTTGCGCGTGTTGTCGAAGGTGAGCGAAACCTCGGCCAGTTGGGTGGGCTTGCGCTTCTTGGTGCCGTTGAAGATGATGTTCTCCATCTTATCGGAGCGCAGGGCGCGGGTTTTCTGCTCGCCCAGCACCCAGCGGATGGCATCAATAACGTTGGACTTGCCGCAGCCGTTGGGTCCGACGATGCCGGTGATGCCGCGGTCGAAATGGATGGTAACTTTATCGCCAAAACTCTTGAATCCTTTTAGTTCTAGGGTGGTTAATTGCATACGGCTGTTCCGGTTCCGGCAGAGAGGCGGTAGATTTAATGAATGGACTAATGGTTTTTCTCTGCACTCGCGTTTCAGGGGCGAATATAGCCGAATTATAGAAGAAAGGAAGGATACTTTGCCGGAATGAACATTTTGGCGGCCATTGAACCAAGCACGCTAATTAATCCTTATCTTTACAAAGAGACTGCCAATCGACGATTCGTCGACTAAACGGTTTTGCTCGCTACGTTTTCTTCACGTGAAGTTTTGTTTATGGAAAAGTATATTGAGGTACTGATCTTTCTGGCGTTTGCCGCCTTTTCGCTGCTGTCGCAGTTTCTGAACCGCAAGAAGAAAGCCGTAACGCGCGCCCCGGAAGAAGCCACACAGCGCGACTTTCGGCAGCCGCAGGATGATGATCCGCCCGTGACGGCCCGCCCCAAGCGTTCGCGACGCAAGTCTGCTGATGAACCCAGCTTGCGTGATATCCTGCGCGAGCTATCGGGACAACCGCCGCTTGAAGAGGAAGACGATTACGAGTTGCCTCCCTACTTGCAGGAGAAGAAGGAAGAGATTGGCGCTCCTCCCCCCCCCCAGTTAGTAGACCCGGTGCCGAAGAAGCTGGCCGACAAGGTATCGCTGGAAGACGATGGCAAGCGCATCAAGCCCGTCGAGGCGGTCAAGAAGAAACGGGGCAAACGCTCGATGGGGGCTTCGTTGGCCCGCTCGTTGCGTCACCCAGAGAACGCTAAGAAAGCAATTATTTTGAGTGAGATTCTGCAGCGGAAGTATCAGTAGGGTGTATGCGTCTTCGCATCGCGTAGGGTCTTCCAGACCGGGTCACGCCTGACCGGGCCCTCTTTCGAGTGACCTTACTCGTGCTCGTTAGATTCAGAAAGACCCGGTCTATACCCCTCCACCGACCGGTCTGAGGGGGTCACTCGAAGAGGACCCCCGACCATATGAAAACGCTTCTTCCCGTCGAACTACAAGTCCAGATAGTGCGTCGGCTCAAAGTGCTTCACCTCCTGCCGCTCGTAGTACGACGCGCTGCTGTGTTCGTAGTCGGTATAGTCCTCAACCAGTTGCCAATGTTCCTGCACCGGATTGTGGTGAATGTAGTTAAGTTTCTGCTCAAAAAACGGTTGGGTATAGAGAGGCTTGGCATCAAACGACCGCTCGAAGACTTTGTGAATCTGCCCCTTCCCCCGCTCAAGCGGTGACACCCCCGCCTCCAATAAGCCTAACAGTCGGCGGTCGTGTAGCTGCCGCAGACGCTTGAGCAGGTCATAGGCCATAAACCGCTTCGCCTCACTGATCATTGTATTGAGATTGAAATTCTCGGTCGTCATGTGCAGGATGCCGTGGAAGTGATTGGGCATGATTACATACGCTACCACCTGGGTTGACTGCTTATCTCGCAGATAGCGAAACCAGCGGTATACCAGATCATAGCCTTGCGTGATCTCAAACAAGGAAATCCAACGGTAGCAGGTGAAGGTGATAAAGTACGTGGGATATTCGTTAGAATGCGTGATGCCGACGGCCATACAGGTTAGAAGATTTGTCTTCGCTGAGTGCGGGGGTTGCGTGTCCCAAGGGACGTAGGGTCCTCTGTCGAGTGACCCTACGGGTGCCCGTTATGATATAAGTTTTAAGGAACGTAGGGCTCTCTTAGAGCGATTCTACTGGTGCTCGTCAGAAAACGGGTGCTCGTCAGAAAAGAGAAGTAGTGCCCACCGCGCAGGGACGGTTTGCCGCGCGATCAATTCCTGCGCGGTGATCTATAGCTTCCTACCGGTTGCCCCCCACCGGTCTGAGGGGATTACTCGCTAGAGAACCCCCGACCATTGCGAAGCACGTTAACCTTTCGGCTACACCCGCTGGCTGCGCACCGGCACGCCGAGCACCTCCATGAGTTGGGGTTCGTTGTGCAGGGCCAGTCGCGCGGCCTTTTTGAACTGCGCCATCCACTGCCGCAGCTCCCGACGCTTCTTATTGCGCTGCTGGGTGGCGTGCTGGGCGTCGCCCTTGCCGTGGATCCGATCCTGGTACAGGCTGTGGGCCGCGTCTACCATCGCCTTAGTCTGGGCTAGCTCCTCGGGGGCAATTCTAAAATTCTCCATCTGATCGGTATAAATCTCAATCAACAGGTAGAAAGTCTTCAGGTTATCCAGCCGACTCATCATATCAGTCTTCTGCTTGCCACTCATTTTCAGTTGCTTCATAGCGCTTCGTCGGTCGCCGAGCGCTAGGCGGGCGAACAAACGGTGTTTGCGGTGAAGCTCATCAATCTCGGCCATCTGCGCCCGAAAGGCATCAGTTTGTTGGTACTGCTGAACGTATAAGTCTTCTTGCAGCGACTGCAGCATGTACGCCTCTTCGCTCAGAGCTTTGCCCTCGAGCATCTTCTTGCGATCGTACGAGCAAGTGGCTAATCGCTTCTGGATCAGCTTATGCTTCATAGCGTTTTCAATGGCCATTTGGGCCCCGACAATCTCAGCGGTGATGGTGTTCTTTTTCATAAGTTAAATTAGTTTACTGGGTTCGTAGCGCAGAAAGCTGCTCGTGGTTCAGCCCTCCTGCGCCCCGCAAACTTGGCCGGTACGCGTCGTAATGAAAAACGCAGTACGCCCCATTTCTTAGCTGAGTAAGAATTGAAGCAAAGTGTTGCCAAAGTTCGTTTGCCAACGAGCGGCAATTGCGGGGAAATGGGTCACGCATCATCGCCAAAGAATCATTCCAGACCGGTCATGATGGAAAGATTGGCTCAAAAGAATGACTCCGGACTGGGTTCGACGCACACTTTTAGTCAAAATTATTGCTCGAGATTGGGTATGCATCGTTGTTTTGGTCGAGTAAGTAGGTTATTACCGGGTTTTAGTCATTTTTTCGAGCGAAACAATGGCTCATGACTGGTCGTAGGCTATTATTTCGAGCAGATGAGTGGCTTGAAACACATTTTGAGTCACGCCCTTGGGGTTATCAATCTATTGCGGGTTTGTGCTTTCTACACGCAGAAGGAAAAGAATGGAAACCAGTTACTTGTTGTCAAGTAGTACTGTTTGTTCCATCCGGACAATAAACCACCCGGTTTATTAGCGCGCTTCGGCAAATTGCCTCAACATCACAATTCCCGAACATCGAGCACTTCCAACCCTTTGGCTTTGTGTTTTCCCCAGCAATGAGTACCACCGCTCAAAAGGTTGGAAAATGTTAGGTATTGGTTTCAGGGCGCAGGCTGTTATATTTGAAAAGCCTCTCAATTCTCTACTTATGCACCGACGCACCTTCATCGAGCTATTGTCCGTCCCCGCTGCCCTATCGCCACTTGGTTTCCCAACCTTGGCCTCTCCTTGGGGTTCTTCGCCGAAGAGCAACGGCTACGCTGCCGACGTGGTGATTGCGGGCGGAGGGATGGGTGGATGCGCCGCGGCGCTGGCGGCCCTGCGCCACGGGCGGAGGGTGATCCTGACCGAAGAAACCGACTGGATCGGCGGGCAGCTCACCCAGCAGGGGGTGCCGCCCGACGAGCACCAGTGGATCGAGACGCACGGGGCTACCCAGTCCTACCGCGACCTGCGCACCGCCATCCGGCAGTACTACTTTGACCACTACCCGGTGACCGCCGCCGCGCGGCAGCAGCAATACTTCAATCCGGGCGACGGGGCGGTGTCGCGCCTGTGCCACGAACCCCGAGTGGCGGTGGCCGTGCTGCACAATCTGCTGGCTCCCTACCTGAGCAACCGGCAACTCACGCTGCTGCTCCACCACCGCATCACGGCGGCCGACACCGACGGCGACCGGGTGCGGGCTCTCACCGCCACCGATGGGCGCACGACTGACTCGGTTGAACTCAGCGCGCCCTACTTTGTGGACGCCACTGAACTGGGCGACCTGCTGCCCCTCACCGGCACCGAATACGTGACCGGCACCGAGTCGCGACAGCAGACGGGCGAACTGCACGCCCCCGAGCGGGCCGACCCCACCAACCAGCAGGCCTTCACCATGTGCCTGGCGATGGACTACGTGCCGGATACCGGGACATCGGCCACCGAAAACCTGATTGACAAACCCCGAGACTACGACTTCTGGCGCGCGCTGGTGCCCGACCTCACGCCCGACTGGCCCGGTCGGCTGCTGTCGCTTACCTATACGCACCCCTCCACGCTGCAACCCAAGACGCTGGGCTTCAATCCCCGCGGCGGAGCCACCGGCGAGGTGCTCAACCTGTGGAACTACCGCCGCATGATCTCTCAGGAAAACTTCCGACCCGAAGCCTACGCAGGTGACGTGACGGGAGTGAACTGGCCGCAGAACGACTACTTCCTGGGCAATTTAGTGGACGTGTCGCCCGAAGAGGCGCAGCGCCACGTGGAGCAGAGCAAGCAACTGAGCCTGTCGCTGTTCTACTGGTTGCAAACCGAGGCGCCGCGCCCCGACGGCGGACAGGGCTGGCCCGGTCTGCGCCTGCGCGGCGACGTGCTGGGCACCGACGACGGGTTGGCCAAGTACCCCTACGTGCGGGAGTCGCGCCGCATCAAAGCGAAGTTTACTATCCTGGAAGAGCACGTGGGGAAAGAACAGCGCGCCCTGGTGGCCGGGGACGGAGCCACCGCTGCGCGTTTTGACGACAGTGTGGGGGTAGGCTATTATCACATCGACCTGCACCCCAGCAGTGGGGGCGACAACTACATTGACTTCGCTTCGCTGCCCTTCCAAATTCCGCTGGGGGCGCTGCTGCCGCAACGGATGCAAAACCTGCTACCGGCCAACAAGAACATCGGCACCACCCACATCACCAACGGCTGCTACCGCCTGCACCCGGTGGAGTGGAGCATCGGCGAGGCGGTGGGCCTGCTGACCGTCTTTGCGCAGGACCGGAAGACCATGCCCCACGCGGTGCGAGAAAACGCGGAACTGCTAGCAGACTTTCAGCAGTGGATTAGTACGCAGGGGGTTGAAACGCAGTGGAAGGAGTGAATGGTAAGGAAACTAGAAGGCTTACGAAAACAGTTAGCATAAGTACTACCCGATGAAATGAAAAAGCGTTATTTTTGAATAGTGTCTATCACTAACACTTTTGACGATGACTACTGCAAGCCGAGCGAAGCTACAAACTGAGTTAGCGCGTATCCCTGACAATCTGTTAGGCGAACTGCATGAATACATGAATTACTTACAGTTCAAGGCCCAACAACAAAGTGAAGCAATGCAGACGGCCTATGCCAGTGAAGCTGTACTAGGGAAAGATTGGAACCGCCCCGAAGAAGATCAGGCATGGCAGGATTTATAAAAGGCGAGATAGTGGTTATGCCGTTTCCCTTCTCAGACCTATCAACTAGATAGTCGTGATCATTTATGTGAAATGTTGAGTAGAAACAAACCGGCAATGACAATAAATAAAAACCATATTTTCCTATAGGCTACTATAAAACGATTATGAATGATATTGAGCTTAAAAAAGGATTTGGTTTAATTGTTGAAAACGCAGAACAACTAATTAAAGATGCTAGCATATTAAAACGAAACGCTTCATATCCTCGCTCTTATGCTTTGTTCCAGCTAGCTATTGAAGAAGTTGGAAAGGCTTTAATAATATATAAAGCATTGATCGAGTTTTATTGGGGAGTAAATATTGGAGAAGAATATCTAAAAAAACAAGGATTTTTTGACCATAAACAAAAAACGAAACAATCTTTGATCGTCGAATATTTTGCTGTAAAAGTATTCGAGCGGAGCATCAATAAGCGTACTGATTTAGAAAAAGCAATATTTGAAGATGCAGACAGCATTGAAAGTATTAATAAAATGAAGAACCTAAGCTTGTATGTATCAATTCACGAAAACGTATTTTTGTCGCCATCTAATATAATTACAAAAGAAACGACTGATGAAATTGAGTATAAAGCTATTGCTAGGGTCAATTCTATTAAACCATTTCTTCATAATTTAGATAGCTTAGAAGCTACTGCTATCCAGTTAAAAACGATATTAGATGATCCTCTAAAGAGTGCAGAATTTGAAAGTAGTTTTCAACAAGAATACGGAAACTAATACTAAGAACCAAGCTATATGATAAGCCTTTAATGCCGAATATAAAACACGACGCACGCTTTTAGTCTCAAGTTTTCCTATGCACTACTTAGCCTGGTTGTCTAGCATACGTCCTTCCTCCACACCGAACACCTGGGTGAGTTTTTGCTTGGCAGCGCCGTCGCAGATGAGCACCAGGTAGTCGTGCTCGCCAATGGTGAGGCCCGTCGAGGGGTTCTTGTGCAGCACGCGGGTGCCGTTGGGCTGCCGCTGGTTGATGCCCACCAGCACGCAGTCGTGCTCCCGCTTCAGTTCCACAAACGCATCGAAATAGTCGTGTCCCCGATAGGGATTCTGCGCCGTGACGCGGTACTCGAGCAGGTCGTAGTCTTCGCCACCCAGGGCGGTGGTCATCAGCGATTCGGCGATCACGGCTACGTCGGGCTCGAAGGTGTAGCTAGCCACCAGGCGCGAGGCAATCTCGGTTTGCGACACTACGTAGCGCACGCCCGCGCTTTGGAACGTCTCACGCAGGCTGGGGTTGGTCAGGGAGACCACGTAGTTGAGGTCGGGATACACTTTCTTGAGGTTGAGCAGGTAGATGAGCACCTCGGTGTCGTCGACAAAGTTGATGAACACGGTGGCGGCCTGGCTGATGTTGGCCTTCTCGAAGGTGTCGATGTTGTTGTAGTCGGCAAACAGGGCAAACACCTTCTGCTGGCTATACGCCTCGTGAATGAGGTCGATCTCGTTCTTGTTATTGGTAATGATGGCCACCGGCTTGCCGGAGTGGATCACCTCGTCGACCACCTGCTTGCCGAACTTGTCCCAGCCGATCACCAGGATATGGTTGCTAAAGGATGTTCCCAAGAGTCCTAATCGTTTTCGTTCGAGATACTGGTTCACCTGCCCGGTGAGTTGACTGATCAGGTAGCCGATCACGCCCACGCTGCCCAGCAAAAATAGCAAATTTGCGATTCTTCCGGCAATCGTCACGGGATAGTAGTCGCCGTAGCCCACGGTGGTGAGCGTGACCACCGAGAACCAGAACGCTTCGGGCAGGGTGGTGATGTTGGCTCCTTCCTGATTATGCTCAGCAAAGTAGACCACCCCCACAATGAGCAGGTAGATCAGGAAGGCGAGGCCGTATCGGAGCCAGCGGGGGTTGCGCACGGGGCTTACTTTGTTTGCTCAAG
The DNA here is from genome assembly GCA_965217275.1 of Cyclobacteriaceae bacterium. Classification (GTDB taxonomy): domain Bacteria; phylum Bacteroidota; class Bacteroidia; order Cytophagales; family Cyclobacteriaceae; genus Tunicatimonas. Next base: position 981,497 of record OZ244400.1, read on the forward strand.
TATAATCGTTTTCTTGAAAACTTGGTAGCGCAACGCACTCATTTGTGGATTGGCGCCGTTCTTTTAACCCCCTTTGGTTCTATGAAACTTTCTCTTTATCAGGTAGATGCCTTTACTGATCAACTGTTCGGGGGCAACCCGGCGGCGGTGTGTCCGCTGGAAGCTTGGCTGCCGGACGAACGTATGCAGCAGATTGCGGCGGAAAATAACCTGGCCGAAACCGCCTTTTACGTGAAAGAAGACGACCACTACGCGCTCCGCTGGTTCACGCCCACCGTGGAGGTAGATTTGTGTGGCCACGCCACGCTAGCGGCAGCTTTTGTGCTCTTCGAGGTGGAGAGGTACGCTGCCGACGAACTGGCCTTTGAAACCCGCAGCGGACGCCTCACGGTAGTTCGGCAGGGTTCGCGCCTGGTCATGGACTTCCCCGCCGATACGCTAGAGTCGGCTGACTTGTCGGCCGCCGTGCGCGATGGATTAGGCGGTGAGCAACCGGTTGAAACCTTTCGGGGTAGTTCAGATTACTTGGTGGTGCTGGAGAGCGAAGCCGAACTGCTGGCCCTGCAACCCGACTTCCGCCGGATGGCCGAAGACCGCTCGGTGCGGGCCGTGATCGTGACGGCTCCCGGCCCTAATTCCGACGTAGACTTCGTATCGCGCTGCTTTGCGCCGCAGTCGGGCATCGATGAGGACCCGGTGACGGGCTCGGCCCACACCACGCTGGTGCCCTACTGGGCAGAGCGGCTAGGAAAAGAGCAGCTAACCGCCCGACAACGCTCGACCCGCGGGGGCACGCTGTACTGCACCCACCGTGGGGATCGAGTGGACATTGCCGGAGAAGCGGTGCTGTACTTACGGGGCGAGATCACCGTTCCTGATGCATAAACCGGTTGGAGCTAAGCGTTCGCCACAAAGGGTGCTTGGCCTACGTACCGGTCGTCGGTTAGCTGTTCCACCAGGAAGTGCGCCAGGCTGGTAGCGCTCACCTTGTCGCTCGGACAATCCTCCAGGCTGACGGATAGCTTACTTCGCTCATTGGTTAGTACGATCAGGGGAAGCCGCAGCAATGTCCAGCGGGCCTGGCTGCCCGCCAGCAACGCGTATTCTTTCTGCTTGTCGGTGGTGGTGTCGGGATAGTTGGTTTTCATCCAGTCGGTCGCAGATTGGGCAAATGAACGCTTCCGATCGGTCGGAGCGTCGACGTTCAGTCCGGTGATGCCTATGTAACGATGAATCTGAAATTCCTGCATGGCCCGCAGCACGTGGCGGGTGGCCTCACTGAAAATGGGAGCTTCTCCTCGGGGCTGTCCCAGGGTGCTAATGACGGCCTGACAACCATCGGCCAACGAGCGGATGGCGGAATAATCGCGGGCGTCGCCCACGATGGAGGTTACGGATGGATGCTCGACGACTCGGGTACCGGGTCGGTGCAGCAGGTTGAGGCGAAAGCCCTGGCTAATAAGTTGTTGGACGAGATAGGTTCCGGCCTTACCGGTTCCCCCGATAATGGCCACGTTGGTTATTGACTGCATGATACGCTTGATAAGATTAGACAAAAAGAGATGGGTTCGTGTTCACCGAAAAGGTGAAGCGAGCGGGGCGGAAGACCGAAAGTCTTTACCAGAAAAAAGATATGTCAAGCGCTTTTAATGCGTTAAATTTACGCGATAATTCCCAACGAACAAAAGCCAAAATATATTATGAGCAGAGCTATGCTTGGTCTAGCCCTAGAGATACTGCTGCTGATGGGTTGCAGTCGCCCTCCGGTTGAAGTTCCCACCGGCACCTTCTACGGCACGCTGCCCTGCGCCGACTGTCCGGGCATTCGTTACGAACTCACGCTCAACGGCAACGGCACCTACGTTGAACAGATAGAGTATTTGGAGAAGTCGGTAGCCGTGCGGGTTGATTCGGGCACCTACGAAGTGCAGCCCGATACGGTGGTGCAGTTGCTCAAACCGTCGGGCGCAGGCATGAACCGCTGGGCCGTGGCCGACGGAAAACTCCGGATGCTTGACGAGTCGGGCGCAGCAATCGAGAGCGGTTTCGCCCAGCAGTACGTGCTTTCTCCCGAGAAACCCGACAAGCTCGTTGCTGAAACGCAGCAAAAGATTGATTTCAAAGCGACGGGCAACGAACCCTCCTGGAGTCTGGAAATAAACTTTGACCAGCAGATGCGTTTCAAAGATATAAACGGTCTGGAACTGATCACGCCCGTTCCGGCGGCCACTCATCCGCAGGAGAACGTCACCGCGTGGAACGCCACCACCGAGCAAGGCGAACTGTTGGTGACGGCCACCCGCGAGAAGTGCCAGGACACCATGTCGGGCGAGACCTCCGATTACCGGGTGGAAGTACGGGTAGCGGTAGCCACGGCGGACCTTACCACCTACGCAGGGTGCGGTCGTTATCAGGGTGATTACCAGTTAAACGGCAAATGGCTGCTAAGCCGCCTGAACAACCAGTCTGTTGACCAAGCCGAGGTTCCCTACGTGGAATTTCAATTGTCAGAAAACCGCGTGGTAGGGTTCGGAGGCTGCAACCGTTTTAGCGGAAGCGTTGAATTAATTGGCGATAGCCTCAAGTTCGGAGCGTTGGCTTCTACTAATATGGCCTGCCCTACCCTTGATGACGAAGCCGCCTTTTTGCGGGCGCTCGCTAAGCAAAAATTGTCGTTCCGGACAAAGGAACGACAACTTCGGTTGTACAATGACTCAACCACGCTGGTGTTTCGCGCGGCTGACTAAACTATTTCTTCAAAAACGCCAGCAGCAGTTTGTTGAGCTTCTGTGCATGGGTTACGTTGAGTCCGTGGGGGCCGCCGGAGATCACTTCAAACTGACTGCCAGCGATGCCTTCGGCAGCCTGCTTTCCGGCGGTTTCGATGGGTACCACCTGGTCATCGTCGCCGTGCACGATGAGGGTGGGCACGGTCACATTGGCAAGTTCGGGGCGGAAGTCAGTTTCGGCCCAGGCTTTGGCCGCCTGGATGGTGGCGCGGGGCGAAGCGTAAGAAGCAATGGACCAGTCGTAGTGCAGCTGCGCTTCGCTGATCTTGTCCTGGTTCTTGTCGTAGTTGTAAAAGTTCTTGTGGAAGCCTTCCAAGAAGCCCACCCGATCAGTTTGCAGGGCCTGCATGATTTCTTGCAGCGCGTCTTCGGGCACCCCATCCGGATTGTCATCTTTCTGCTTCACCAGCGGAATGATGGAGCTGATCAAAGCGGCTTTGGCGATACGTTCGGTGCCGTAGTCGGTCAGGTAGCGCACCACTTCGCCGCCCCCCATCGAGAAGCCCACGATGATGCAGTCGGTGAGGTCGAGTTGGGTGATGAGTTCATCGAGGTCGCTGGCCAGGGCTGAGTAGTCATAAGACTCCCAGGGGGCTGAGGAGATGCCAAAGCCACGCCGGTCGTAGGTGATGCAGCGGAAGCCCGCCTCGACGATGGCGGGCACCTGCGGCTCCCAGGCGCGGTGACTCAGCGGCCAGCCGTGGATAAGAATCACCGGTTGACCGGTGCCGTAATCCTGGTAGTGAATGTCGACCGTTTCGGCGGCTTGTTGGTTGGTGATGAAGGGCATGGTTGTATCGTTATTGGTTTCGGTTAAGTTTGCTTAACCGGCCCAAATCGTGATTGTTTATTTTGAAATAGAGGTTTTGAAACGTAGCTCCATCGTCTTGTTCGCTAGTGAGCGATTGGCTATCTTTCTGTTTTTAACCCTTACGTGTCAAAATTATGACGGTCAAAGACTTCCGCGACTGGAAGTTTGAGGAAGTAGAACTCACCTTTGGCATCGAGCGGGTTTTCACCAACCATCCGTTGCTATTAGATTGGTTATCGGTTGCTCACCCGCCCGACGAGCAGGATAGGCGAATCCTAGAAAGATTGCGCGATGAGTTGTTCCGTTCGGTAGATACCTACAACGAAGAAGAACTGAAGGTCTTCTTCATTGGACCGCTTCTGGCGCTCATCCCTTTTAAGGATTTTGGGATGCGTCCTTTTATGGATCGTCCGTTCTCTTTTGAGTATGGACAGGACGAAGCGGGCAATCCATTAATCGCAGCTGGCAGGATTGACTGGTTATTGGCTAAGGGGCGGCAAGAACCCCGAGAGCCCCGGGTGTTCTTACATGAATACAAACGGGAAACAGAAGCTACCGGAGATCCGCTCGGCCAACTACTGATTGCGATGGTAGGTGCTCAACGTGGAAACGCCCAGCGTGGAAACGCCCAACGGCAGAACACCGAACCGTTCCCTCTTTACGGATGCTACGTGCTAGGCCGCAACTGGTTCTTGGTGGTGTTGGACGAGCAGCAGTACGCCGTGAGCGATGCGCTGGTGGCTACCCAGGACGATATCTTCCAGATTTACAGCGCAATGGTCGCCGTGCAGCAACGCGTAGCGGAGTTGGTGGCTTGATTTTTACGGCGTGAGCGAGCCAATGAGTCCCTTATGGTCATCACGAGACGGCAATACGGTACTGTCCGGCTCGGGCTCAAAGTGTTCACCGATGTGCACCGTGCTTTGCACACGAACAATTACGAAGTAAAGTCAATGTCTTTATAAATCCGGGCGAGCGGTATTTCCTCGCCGACCGAGCGGAGGCGAACCAACTGGTTCAGATCGCTCACGTCGGCATCTTCCCAGTGTCCGGCTTGGTTGCGAAAGAAGGTAGTGACGTAGGGGCGACCTTGCTCCACCAGTACGTACTCGCGTAGCGAAGGAAGCGTTCGGTACATCATAAACTTGCTGTTGCCCGCCGTGGATACGGGATCGTGCTTTTCGGTAGACGGTGAGAGCACCTTCACCACCAACAACGGATTAACAATCGTATCGCGCCGTCCTTGGTAGTGTTCCGACTTACCACTCACCGCCGAGGCATCGGCGTAGACAAATTTTCCGTGCCTCAGTAGGTAAATCTTAATGTCACTGCTATATACTTCGTAGGGTTGGTCATCTAACAAATTAGACAAAGCAGTAATTATTTTAGCCGCTATCTTACTATGCGTAGTGGTGCCTCCGGACATAGGAATAATTTTTCCGTGATGATATTCCAGTTTTTCTTCTGACTGTTGATCTATCTCGAAGTATTCATCAACGGTATAGACCTTCTCTTTCTCTAGCGTTTCCATCATCGGGGTGAGCGTTGGGTGTCCTTAACCGGATAGCAACAGTTTGTACTACCACAGGCTTGAACGCCCCTTCGGCATGTAAGCAAACTTCTCGAACCTATCTGGCAATCTATTGGTAACCGTCAGCCGGTTAGCAAATCCTGGAACGATTTCAATTACCTTTGTTGTCTCGTCAATCTTTACATCATGGAAGCTTTTTCCGAAGAAATCGGGGTGCATCACCTTGAATTGATGGGTCTCTTGCGCTAGATCAATAATCGCGTATTCTTTGGCATTCAGCCGACCCAACGCTTTGCCATTAATCCAAATCGTAAGTTGATGTTCGCCACTAAAAAATTCACGAAAAAAACCGGACCCATTGTGGATTAACACTCGCCCGTTTCCCAACTCATCCAGATCAATCTCTTCGGTATCGGCTTTGACAAAGTTATACTCGGAAGTTACGGGTTTAAATGCTGCGCACGAGACTGATAGGAAGATGCCTACTAAACAAACTGTAACATTAATTTTCGGTACGCTCATAGCTACTTACGTTTTGGGTTTGACTTACAGCATAGTACGATAAAAACACTTGCTCAGTTACCCGCTATTGTTCTCACTTGATACTATTCAGGATGATATCTCCCGAATTCATAGCGTCGTGGTAATGGTGCAACGACGCATGGCGGATTTGATGGCTTGATTCTTTAGCGAAGCACTGCTTGAAGATAACGTTATCAACTACTAAAAAACGGTGGCTAAAAGATCAACGCCGCATTCTTGCCCTTAATTGAGTTTTTGGCTACTTTTAGTTATCTACTACAACCCAAGCGCTATGAAATTTCCCAAAAGCTTCTTCTTTGCACCGATCATTATGACCATCTCTGCCTCAGTGTCAGCGCAGATCATTTATCCCCCGGGTTATATCAACATGAATGTACAATCGGGCGGACTGGTGGTGCCAATCAATAACTACTCGCCTAAAAGCGAAGACCAAGGGGAGGACTATGTTAGTGATCGCTGGAACCAGGGCAGCATTGTGCTTCTCACCGGTGATACTATTAAAAATTATCCGCTTAAGTATAACCTGCTAACCCGAAACGTAGAGGTGCAAACTGAACCGACGGTGAAGGTGGTGCCCATCGACGATGTGCAACAATTTTACTGGCTAGCCAACGGTGAGCTTCTTACGTTTATCAACGGAAGTGGGTATACTGCTGGGGGCGCCCCGGTGGGGGACTGTTACCAAGTGCTTGCCGAGGGCACTCTCAATCTGTTTAAGAAGCATCACCTTACGGTTCAAAAAGCCAACTACCGCCCGGAGCTTGACGTAGGCGCTACGGAAAACCGCTTGATCAAAACGGTGAAGTACTTTGTCGCCACCGGAAAATCTCTTCAGGAGTTAAAAAATAACAAGAAGATTTTTGATCACTTCAGACAATACCGGCCTACGGTGAAAAGATTCGCAAAAAAAGAGGGACTAAATCCTAAGCGAGAAGACGATCTGATCGCTATGGTAGAGCATTATAACGAACAGTGGCGCAAATAAAAAGCGGTTTGATGTTTACCAAACCGCCTCTCTAATTTTTAAGATTTATTCCTCTAGCGCGCTCGGTACTCGATGGTTACCTCGCTCTGGCTAACATCGAACCCTCGCTCAATGTCGGCAATCTGCATCACGGCGTAGCGTTCCGAAAATGTATCCGCCACATCGCCAATCCGAACGATCACCACCTGTCCGTCGGGCAACGAAGTGATATCGCTTAGCCCGGTAACCGGTGTGCCAGCGGCAAAAGCATCCCGAGTGGCTTCGTAGGTGGCGTCGGCAAAGCTAAAGGTACTGCTGGCCACCACGAAGTCAGTAGCACCCCGCGCCTCCAGCGACAGCTCCTGGGCGTTGGTGTCGGCAACCAGCACCATGTCCGCCAAAGCCGGATTTCTGTTGATAGTTGCCGTCGAGATCACTTCCAGCTCCGAAAAGTCTACGGCTTGGTTCAGCGTATCGGTTACTCCGGCAGCTATTTCGTAGGTAGCCGGACGCAGCACAAACTCACCTTCTTCGGAAAGGGGGACCTCCGAAGCTTCCACTTCTACCACGCGGGTAGCGGTTTTCCCATTGGTGGTGGTGGCCACAATTTGCACGAAAAACGAAGAATCAGGTGCAATAGCCGCTTCCCCCGGAAAGGTAAAGTTGACGGTCTGCTTATCCAGATCGGTGCTGCCCCCGGTGATGGTTTGCACCGGGGTGGTGCCGAACGAAGCCGATTCGTTGATTTTGGTGAAGATGTCTACCTTTTCAATCGGCGTTTGCTCGGTGTTCACGTTGAAGTACACCGAAAACGTAGAATCACGAAACGAGGTGGCGGGAGCCGCAAAGTCAACGTCTTCACCGTCCACTTCCTCGGTGAATCCTAGCGAGATCGGATTTGAGAAATCCAGATCGAACGTTTTGTAGGTTGGCTGCCCGTCTACCGTCACGTTGAAGTCTAGCTGAACATTATCGATGGCTCCCAGTCCCACACCCTCCGGGGTAGCCAAAATGGCATCCCAGGTAGTGTTCAACGTGGCCGTAGGCCCAGTTAGGGTAGTTAAGGTTTCTTCGATTGTTTTGGGGCCTCCCGAAGTATAATTGACCACACGCTCCACCACAATTTCTCCGGCATTGGTAGCCGTCACCGGAATGGTGATGTCGTCAGTAGTGGCGAAGGTTCCGCTAAAGGCTGGGTATCCTTCAAACGTGATGATAGAGGGAGCTTTTTCCACGTCAAAGAAGTCAGGGTTCTCCTCACAGGCGGTGCTTATCCAACCCGCCACGACTACTAGAACTATTATAATTATATACGTATTTTTCATGAATTTACTTCATTTAATAAGTGATGCATTACCGGCTGAACAAGTAGATGCTTTCCGGCCGATAGCGCTATTTTATTGAAAGACCGGAAGGGGCTTATAGATATTGTCGTCTTGCGTTACGATACCCAAACGGTCGCGTGCCGCATCTTTGTTGACTTGGTTGAACTGATCTTCACTGCTTGCGTACGGAAACCGTTGGGGAATGGATGGAGCATCAGTCTTGATTGTTCGGTTGGGAGTTAACGCAGGGAAGCCCGTACGTCGCTGGTCAGCCCAGGCCACGTAGGTCAGCGGATAGATCGTCTTGTACTTCTCGTTCATCACCGTAGCCACGTCACCGCCCGATAGTTCTAATAGGTACGCATTAATAGCTCCGGCGCCAATCCCCATAACGCTCATATTGGCTCGGATACCCGCTTCCATTGCTGCCTCGGCAGTGGCAGCGTTGCCGCCCTGAGCAGCGATCTCGGCTTCCATAAACTTCACCTCCGAGTAGGTAATCAGTTTGGTAGGTGATCCTTGGCTGGTCCAGAACACGTTGGCAAACCCGTTGCTGCCGTTGATGTATTGGTCGTAACGAGGATCGCCGGTCATCACCCCCCGGAAATAGGGATGGGTAGCTAAGGTAGCCGTACGATCGTTTTCAAAGAGCCAGAAAGGATTGGCACCATTCACCGTTTCTTCAAAGGGAAACAGCGCATTGCCCGCGTTGCTTTTGATGGCCGAAGCAAGCTCGGTGCTAGCTTCCGCAAACTTTCCTTGCTCCATCAAATAGCGTGCTTTGAGTCCGTGGGCGGCCGCTACCCAACTGTCGGCATCGCCGCCAAAGATCACATCATCGTTACCCGGGGTAATATTGCCCTCATCTCCCGATAGATCCGCAATGCCTTCATCCATCAGTCGCTCAATGGTAGCAAAAATCTCGGCTTGAGAATCGTAGACCGGAGTGATATTACCTTCTTCTCCCTGAAATGCATCAGAATAAGGAACGTCGCCAAAGAAGGTAGTCAGAATATTAAGATGCTCCGCCATCAGTACCTTAGCAATCCCGCGGTAATAAGGGGCATTAATCACACTTTCGGCTCCTTCGCCTTCCTGGGCCGTGGTTTTCTCAATAATTAGATTCAGATCCTTCATTCCCCCCGCGTACATGCCGGTGCGCCAGAAGTTGTTCATCACGTTGTCTTGCAGATTATACTGCGTGATGGCCAACTGCTGGGCATCTTGTCCCTGAAAGTACTGCATAAACATACCGGGATTTCTACCTCCTAGTGCTCCTTCAGAGAAACCCAGTTGCACAATGGCGGAGGGCAGTAACAGGTTGAGATCGGCTTGAGCTTCGGTAACACTGGCCGGATCAATATTGGTATCCCCGAACTCGCAAGCGGTGAATCCGCTCAACAGCAGTAGCCCTACCGCCATTTTTGTGTATATAGATTGTATAGTCTTCATAAGTGTATCGTTTTCAGATTAAAACGTGAGGGTGAGGTTGATACCGTATCCCCGAACGTTGGGGTTGTTGAAGTACTCCAGGCCAAATCCGTTTTCCCCCTGGGTAGTTCCCACCAAGTTGGTTTCAGGATCGATGCCTCTGTAGCCGGTGAACAACAGGAGGTTTCGGCCAGTCAGGGCAATATCTACTCCGCTAAAACCGCGGACATTGTCCATCAGCGACTGGGGCAAAGAGTAGGTAAGCCGCACTTGCCGCAGTCGTACCCAAGAAGCATCTTCTATGTTCTCCTCGCCCAATGTACCAAAACCGTAGCGCACCCAGCGGTTAGCCGCAGTTCCAATGGCATCGTTATTCAGGTCTACCTGCTGGACATTCGGCGTGTAGCCGCCGTCGCCATCAGCCACCACCCCGTCAATAATCACTCCGTCACCGGCTTCGCCCCGGAAATCAGCCGAGTGCTGCGTGCGCCCGAAGTACTGCGCGATGCCGTAGGTACCATTCCAAACATCTCCCCCTTTGCGAATATCAATCAGTGCTGACAAAGATAGCCCTTTGTAAGTAAAGGTGTTGGTGATTCCCATAATCCAATCAGGGTTAGGGTCACCGATAATACCCGACTCTACGGCGGGTAGCGGAAACCCTTCCGGCCCGATGATTAGCTGGCCATTGAAAGGACTCGTTGCGTCTTCTACCCGTTGCAGTCGGTCGCCAAATAACACTCCGAAGGGTTCGCCCTGGATTGCTCGTGAAGACGTGCTCGTGAAGCCGCTCATGAGAATGTTTGTCACCGATGAGTCAGCGGTAATCACTTCCACAATGTTCTCGTATTTGGTGAAGTTAGCGATAATATCCCACTGAAAGTTATTAGTACGTACTGGCGAACCGGTCAATACTACTTCTATTCCTTCATTGGTTACCAGACCGGCGTTTTGTACCCGGCTAAGGAACCCAGAAGCTGCCGAAATGTCTGCCGGGATGATTTGGTCGGTGGTCTCTGAGTTGTAGTAGGTGAAATCAATACCCAACCGATTACGCAGGAAGCGCAACTCAGCCCCGATCTCAAAGGTGGTAGTGGTTTCTGGTCTTAGGGTGTTGTTTCCCAGGGTTCCATCCTGCTCAAAGGCGTTCACTCCTAAAATGGGAAACTCCAGTCCGTCGGTAAAGCCATCACCGGTCACTGAGGTTCGCGCGTAGTAACTTGCCGTTGCGTAGACCGGAGCGTCATTTCCTACCTGTCCGTAGCTGCCGCGGATTTTACCGTAGGGAAGTATATTATTATCGCTGATGCCAAACGCTTCGGTAAACTCAAACCCTACGCTAGCGGCCGGATAGAAGAACGAATTGCTGCCTTCGGGCAGGGTAGACGACCAGTCGTTGCGGGCCGACAAGTTCAGAAACAAAAAGTCGCGGAAGCCTAGGTTCACCTGTCCGTATACACCCGATACCTTCTTCTCGCTCACCACTTCCTGCGCATTGGCCGGGGTGGTGTTGGAAATATGGAAGAAGTCGGGCACGCTCAGGGCGTTTCCGTCTAAGCCGAAGCGGCGGTAGTACTGCCAGAAGAAATTATGGCCAATAATTGCGTCAATATACAGGTCAGAACTGAGTTCTTTATTGAAGGTTAATATCAGGTCAGAGTTTAAATCTCGCTGAAACACGTCATCGTAATCCACCTCACCGGGGTTGAACGAACCGGCAGTGGGGCCACCGAAGGCCGCGGGGAAAGGAACAATACCAATCCGCGCTTTGCGATTGTCGCTGAACTGGTCTAGTCCCAGCTTATACGACACATTGAGGGAGGGAAGAATTTCGTATTGCAGATTAGCAAAACCAAATACCCGGTTCACTTCGTCGGTTGAGAAGTTTTTGTTCACTACCCAGTAGGGGTTGTCATAAATACCCTGTCGGTAGCTTCGCTGCGTACCATCGGGCAGCAAATAAGTGCTCGGGTCATCGGCGGCGGCCTGACCAGACTGTCCGTTGCCCAAATCGAAGGTCGGGGCGTTACGGATCAAGCCCAGCATAATACCTCGAAGGTTAGAACCCCGCTCCTGCCGCACTCCACCGGAGTTCACGTAGGTAGCAGATACCCCGGCGGTCAACTTTTCGGTAATTTTGGTGCTTAGGGTAGTCTTGAGGCTAATCCGGTCAAACTCCGAGTTGGGTACGATGCCCCGGTTGCTCAGGTAACCCGCCGACAAGTAATAGGTGGTTCCCGCCGTACCGCCGCGCACCGACACGTTGTTGTCGGTAACCAAACCACGTACGAAGAAATCGTACGGATCGTAGGCCCGGGCGGGGGTTCCGTTGCCTTCTCCCGCGGGAACTAGGTTTCCGTTACGATCATAGGGATAGTCCGTGGCTCCGTCAAACTCCAGTTCAGAGATCGGTGCACCCCACGACCACAGGTCACGGGTAAGCGGTCCGTTGTAAGCACCGTTTCTTCCTTGGCTGTACTCCGACTGCAAGTCCATCGTTTTGTTAATCTCATTCACTTCCCATGAAGTAGAGAAAGTCACCTCGGGTTTGGTATTAAGTGCTCCTTTCTTGGTGGTGATGATCACCGCCCCGTTGGCCGCGCGAATTCCGTAGAGTACAGTGGCCGCCGCTCCTTTAAGCACCGTCAGGCTTTTGATGTCAGCGGGATTGATATCAATCGCTCGATTAGATTGATCCACTCCCCCTACCGCACTGCTGGAATAAGTATCGTTGTTGATCGGTATTCCGTCTACCACGAACAGAGGTGAGTTGTTGCCCGTGATCGAGGTATTACCTCGGATACGAATGTTGGCCGACGCTCCCGGTGCTCCGGATGAGCCGTAGACATTCACCCCAGCCACTTTGCTGTTAAGTGCGTTGACCAAGTTGGTTTCGTTGGCCTTCGCCACTGCTTCGCCATCTACCTCCTGCACCGCGTAGCCCAGTTGGCGACGGCTCTGCTCGATACCGATGGCGGTAACCACCACCTCAGAAAGCTCGGCCACATCGGCACCCATCACCACGTCTACCGTAGAGCGATTACCCAGGGCCACGTTTTGGTCAGCAAAGCCAATAAACGAAAAACTCAACGAGTCGGCAGATTGAGGCACCTGGATTCGGTAATTGCCCTCAATGTCGGTCACCGTACCCACGGTGGTGCCCTTCACGATTACGTTGACCCCGGGCAGGCCCTCGTTGCTTTCATCGGAAGTAACGTTTCCGGAAACGGTGCGCTCTTGGGCCTGGGCGGCGAACGCAAAACCGGCGACGAACAACAGGCTCATGAGGCCCCGCGCCAGGCGTGGTGTAAAGGTAATTTTCATACGTGTGTAGTTTGTAATTGAATGAAACTCGGAAATGCCCTCTAATTTGATCAGAGGTTATTTTGTTTAGTTGAAACTTTGTCTGGCTAACAAGATGAGTATATCACTTGAGCCGTGCATTTGAATAAGCCTACTAAAAGTGTTTCGTCCTGACCGGAAATAAAAAGTGGCCTAAGTGCTACTGGTGGTCGGCAGGGTGATGAAGGGCGAAAGTAAATCCATTTCGCTTAAGAATCAACTTTCGGTGCTGCTTTTGTCAATCATGCTACGTTTCCAGTTTTTTATTCTACCCGCCCCCGGAGCAACACTACTGGCCTAATCGATAAATTAACGGCCATTTAGCTGTTATTTTAGCAAATGATCAGGCAGATGGTAGGCATGCCCACTATTTAGGCAATGTACTTTGTCGTGGGCACTTCTCCTAATAACACAAGTAAGATGATTGTCTGCTCGCTGACAACCCCGGTTTTGATGGGGCACCGGCGGTTTATCGAGTAGTATGATTGTCTGGATTTCCTGGTGGTTTTTACTAAGCAGAAGTGCTATTAGTGGGGAAAGATCGTCCGTAGCCCTTCGATCACTGAGGTAGTCGCACCAGATGATGCTCCGCCAGTTGGCGGAGCAGGTGACATCTAGTGGGTTGGGTAAAGAATGCAGCCTCTAGCTTAGTAGTAAATATGGTAAAAGGTAGTAGCTATGGTAGCGAGCACTGCAATTCGTTTACTAACAGTAAATATAGCCCCCCCACCCGGTGCCTCCTACCAATACTCCTTACGATGTGCCCCCTCAGGTAACATGGCGTTTTTATAACTATAAAAATTTATGTTATACTTATTCAGGTAAACTCTTGACTTCGCCTCTCAAATCAGCCCTTTTTACCCGAAATATTGCCTACTTCGTTTAGAAAGGTAACATTTGACCTATCGAAAAAAATATCGATAATGCAGTTTCTTCAGGAAATTATCGGACTATCCTACTTTCATTTTTATCCCGAAGTGGAGCAATTCTCTCCGCCCGGCGCTAAGAACGAACGCCTCTACCGCGCCATCCGCGACGGCGAGGTCACCACCGATGAGGAGGCCCGGCAGTTGATCTACGGCGACCGCTCGGCCACCAAGAAGTATACCATGCTCAAGCAGCGACTGAAAATCCAGGTCATCGATCACTACTACGAACTGCTCTCGCGCACCGATAGCGACGAATTGATGCCCGTGCTCAAGCACCGCCTGGACTACCTAAAGAACCTCACCATTGTGCACACCCTGATTCGCCGGGGGCGCTACGCCCTGGCCCAACAACTGCTCAACCACCACCAACGGGCGGCCGAGGCCCAGTTTGATCTGCTGGCCATTCAGGAGGGACTGCAGTTGCAGCTTGAACTGGCGAGCTACCGGGGGAAGCCCGCCGCCTGCGAAACCTACTACGCCCAACTGCAGAAGATAAGTCGGCAGGCCGAGGCACTGCGACAGGCGCGGAGCTACTACCACACGGTGCGTCTGGAACACCGGCGGCGGCTGGCCCCGTCGGCCGCGGTGGCGCAACAGGCCCAGGCATTCGCCCGGGAGGTTCGGCAGTGGCAACGGCAGGCTCCGCACCCGGCGGTGGGCTTCTACGGCCGACACCTTAAACTGCTGGCGCACTTTCACCGGGGCGACTGGACGCGCTTCCGGCGCACGGTGTTTTTCCAGCAGCAGCACCTGCACCGCCACGCCGCCCTACCGGGCCTCGACCCGGTGGCCAACGCCGACCGCCTGGCCATGCAGTACTGGAGCACCCCCCACCTGGGCAGTCAGTCGGAAGTGGTGCAGCAGACCATCACCGGCTCCCGCGACGAGTCGCTGCCGGTGGTGGCCTGGCTGGTGCTGCGCGAGGTGGAGTGTGTGCACTGGCTGCGGATGGGCGATTACCGGCGGGCCGGGCAGGTGTGCCAGCAACTGGCCGGGGAAGAGGACCCCCTGCTCGCCTCGCCCTACGACCGGGCCCGCTGGGAGCTATACCGCACCTACGCTTCCTACTTGCAGCGCAACCCCGCAACCGCGCCGAACCAGCCGTTGGCCGAAGATGCTTCCCGGTCGCTGTCGGCCCTGGAGATTGGCTTGCAGCCCTTGCTCAACGATGCAGGCTACGGGTGGCAGTGGTTTTTGCTGAAGATCCTGCTCTGGCTGGAGCGGCCGTTTGCGGAGGCCTCCCACTTTTTGGCGCAGCTAGACGCCTACGCCCACCGCCATCTGGCCGACCAAACCGAGCGCAGCGCCTATTTCTACCGGCAGTTGCGTACGCGGGTGGTGCAGCAAATTCCGGGTCGGGAAGCGACGTATTCTCCGACAGAAAGCCCCTGGCCCGTCGTTTCGGGACGCGACACGTTGCAGGAGATTGTGCCTTACGAGCGGCTGGAGGCGGCCATGATCGCCGATACTTGAGGTTGGGGTTGACAGAAGTACGGGGTTAGCGGGTCAGACTGGAAAAATATTGAATGATGAAGTGATCATTAGTTTGCCACCCAAGCGTTTTTTTGACTATCTTCCTCCAAAATCAACTACCGCTATGTTAACGAAAGCCTTTCGGGATTGGAAGTTTGAAGAAGTGCAACGGACGTTCGGAATTTGTCGCTTGTTCGACTATCCTCCGCTGGATGAGCTACTTGGTGCTTACCACGAACCTATCCCACAAACCAAGGCTATTCTGGAAGAACTGCGCCAGGAACTCATGTATACCATTGACACACTCAACGAAGAGGAACTAAAAGTGTACTTTATCGGCCCTTTGCTCCGGTTGGTCCGCTTTCGTGCTGGGGACCGCCGCCCCTTTTTAGACCGAGCCATGTCGTTTTCCTACGGCGATAACCTGGAAACCAATGGCAAAGTAGACTGGATGCTGGCCGAAGGAATCCAGGACCCGCGTCAGCCCTATTTTTTTATTCACGAATACAAAAAGGAAATTGATGCCTCGGGCGACCCATTGGGGCAGTTGCTTATTGCAATGATGGGGGCACGGCAACTGAACGAAGGGGTCTTCCCCCTGTACGGTTGCTACGTACTAGGCCGCAACTGGTTTTTTGTGGTGCTAGACAACGATCAATACGCGGTGAGCGATGCACTGGTCGCCACCCAAGAAGATATCTTTCGGGTGTACAGCATTCTGGAGGAGATCAAGCAGCGCACGGCTGCCCTGGCGGTGTAAGAAATGTCCTCTAAATCATCTGAAAAAAAGGGGGGGGTAAGTTGGGCCTCGCGAGGCCCTCTTTTGCCCTCGCGAGGCCCAAGTTGGGGGTCGTTTGAACCTTTTTAGGGTTCGCGCGGCCCACCGAGGGGGTCGCGTGGCCCAGGTTGGGGATCGTTTGATTCTCTTTGGCCCTCGCGAGATGCAAACTGGGGGTCGCTTGAACCTTTTCGGGCCTCGCGGGGCCAAGGCGGAGAGTCGTTTGAATGTTTCTGGGACCTAACCCAGGAATAGCTTGACCATTTGCAGCATCAGGTGAGGCTTAGTAAACGCATTATCGCCGATGCGGGGGGAGATTCCCGCCTTCGCGGGAATGACGTAGTGAGACTAAGTGCCCAATGTAGGATCACTAGCAAGCTGATCAAAGATAGAAGCGAGATCTGAGGACAAAGACTTATGCTTTTTAGCGAGCTTTTTGACCTTTTTCTCAAAAGGTTCGGTAGCAATCACTTCAAAGCTCATTAAGCAGGTCTTTAGCTGTATTTAAGATACAGAAAGCGACGGGAGTCACCAACAAAAAAAGCCCGTCGGAGTCCGACGGGCTAGCAATGGCAAATGACAAAGAATGCTTACCGCTCGAAGCGCTTTTTCAGGTCTTCGTACACGGCTTTAGCGTTGGGGCGGCCCATTTTGGCGGCTTGCTTCACCGCCTGGTAGTAGGCCAGCGCCTCGGCAAACGCTTCGCTGCCCGACTGCATCACGGTGTCGTTCAGGCTGCGGCACAGTTGGTCTACCTGCCGGTACACTTTGGTGAGATCACGCACCGCCTTCATGTTATCAGTTCTTGATTTGAATAGCAATCGACTCTACGGCCTCCGTAGGATTACCGGCCAAGTCAGTGGGCAGGTTGCTCACCGTCACGGTGGCTAGCTCAGTGGTTCCTCCTTCAGGCTGAAAGCCATAGGTCCAGGTTTGTCCGTCGGTGGTGGTCATGTCCGCTTCTGCCACGTAGGTCTGTGAGGGTCCGACAACTGATACCTTAACGGTGTCGCTGGTGAGCAGCGGTTCGCTGAACACCACCGACAGGGTGCTGGTAGTGGCGCTGTCTACTGGGGTGAGCGAAGCAGTGAGCTTTCCAGTAGCCGAAGTGTTATCGGTGCGGTACGCATCAAAGGTCATCACGGTATCCATTGCTAAGGCTCCGTAGTCGGCCGTTGTTGCTGCGCTGCTGACACTCACTTGGTCAGTACCATCGCCGGTTCCGGCCGTGTAGGTCACCTCAAAGGTACGGTCGTCCACCTTAGTGACAGCACCTACTGAACCACCGGCAGTACCCGCGGCCGGAACCACGTTCACTACCGGGGCCGTTTCAATGGGTTGGTCAAAACTAATTAGAATATTGGAAGTCGCACTGGCCATCAAGATGGCATCGGTCGGCAAAGTGACGGTGGCCACCGGAGCGGCACTCACTACGGTTACAGCGGTGGTGCCACTAATCCCCCGGGCGGCCACGGTGATGTTGCCGCTGCCCGCCGCCGTGAAAGCCACCGCGATTGTCGAAGTGCCCGCCCCCGATACGATAGTAGCTCCGAGGGCGGGTACTGTCCAGGTATAGGTTTCACCTTCATACTTACTAGTAGAAAAAGTAGCGGTATCACCAGGAGCCACCTCCTCCGGGCCGCTTATGGTGAACTCCGTAAGCACAAAGTCCGCTACCTCCTCCTCATTGCACGCTACTGTTGATAGCAAAATCCCCACGGTAAGAATACTGATTAATAGCTTGAATGACGGATAGGTTTTCATAGTTTCTTCTTTTTTATTTAGTAGTTCACAAATATAACGAAGCTCTCCGATTTTTTTAGTCGATCAATTTTTTTAAATATTTCAGGAAAAACTATTTTGGATCAAGGAGTTATCCTTTCGGTTCACCGACTTCCTCCTACGCTGGCATAACAAAACAAAAAAGCTACCAAGGGGGTGGTAGCTTCTTCAGAATGATCGTAACCCGTGGCTGGCGTCCCACGGGGCTGCCTAGGCGAGTTACTATTGGGTGTGCGGTTGATTCACTTCCATCAATTCTTAATCTGAATAGAAATTGGGTCTATGGCTACCGTAGGATTACCGGCCAGGTCAGTAGGCAGGTTGCTCACCGACACGGTGGCCAGCTCGGTGGTTCCTCCTTCGGGTTGGAAGCTGTAGGTCCAGGTTTGTCCGTCCATGCTCATCATGTTCGCCTCGGTCACGTAGGCCTGGGCCGCTCCCACCACCGATACCTTAACGGTGTCGCTGGTGAGAAGGGGTTCATCAAACGTCACCGACAGGGTGCTGGTGGTGGTGCTGTCCACCGGGGTGCGCGAGGCGAAAAGCTCCCCGGTCGCGGCGGTGTTGTCCGTTGGGTATGCGTTGAAGGTCATCACGGTATCCATCGCCGAGGCACCGTAGTAGGCCGTGGTCACCGCTCTGTCTACGCTAATTTTATCGGTGCCGTTGCCCGTTCCGGCGGTGTAGATCACCTCAAAGGTACGATCGTTTACGCGGGTGACGGCACTCACCGCCCCACCGACCGTGCCCGCCGCCGGAACCACGCCCACCACCGGGGCCGTTTCAATCGGCTGCTCGAAGCTGATGCGTACCGGACCAGTCGCTCCGGCCATCAACACCGCGTCGTTCGGTAAGGCAACGGCCGCTTCGGGAAGAGCAGGATCTTCTACGGCTACGGTGAGCTTGCCCGTTGCTCCACGAGCGGCTACGGTGATGTCACCACTACCGGCGGAGCTAAAGGCTACGTCGATGGCAAAGGTGCCCGCGCCACCAACGATGGTAGCACCGGTGGGGACTGCCCAGGTGTAGGACTCTCCCTCGTAGAGGCTGGTGCTGTAGGTGAGCGTATCACCGGCTGCCGGTTCTTCTTCACCGCCAATCACCAGGCGATCAATCGGTAGCGGGTCGGTGCTTGCTTCTTCCTGACAGGCAATGTTGATAAATCCGATTGACAAGCACAGAAAGCTTGCGAATAATTTAAATGGCACGTACTTTTTCATAGGGGGTTGTTACAGTTTAGGGGTCAAAAATTGAAAGAGTTGCTAACAAGAGCAACTCTTTCGGTAAAGGTTATTGAGTAAGAGAGAAGATTATTTGTCCCACCATACCGGATCACTCACGGTGGTGTTGTCGGCGGTTTTTCCGAGCTGCTGCGACACCCCGGCCTGGAAGTTGGCTTGGTTAAGCTCAAATTCGCTCTGGGGGTAGGCGCGGCGGAAGGGAATAGGCCGGTTCACCGTGGCGTTCGGAGCGGGGGCCAGTTCGGGAAAGCCCAACCGTCGCCACTCTGACCAGGGCTCACCCAGCACGGTGTAGAGCGATATCCACTTTTGGGTACCGATCGACTTTTTGAAGTTTGCCGCATCGTAGGCTACCTTGGGCTGCGCCAGGTAAGCATTGATCGCCGACTGGTCGGTGATGCCGTAGTAGTTCATAGAAGCAGTGATTGCCTGGTTATAGTAAGTAGCGGCATCGCCGGAAATCCATCCACGGGCCGCGGCTTCCGCCAGGATGAACTGCACCTCACTGTAGGACATGATAATCCCCATAATGGCGGGGTTGTCTTTCCAGTATTGACCGGGGAACGAGATAGAGCCGTTGGTGATTCCTCCGGCCAGAGCGTTGCTTAGTCCGTAGGGCATCCCTTTCACCACGGGGTCACCGGCTTCCATTGAGTTGCCGGTGGGCTCACCGTAAACATTCACCCGGGGATCGTTGATCGAGTGCAGATATTCCTCCAGCACGTTGCTGATTGCGTAGTCCGTCCGGTTATCAATGTTGAAGTGAAAGTAGATCGGGTTGGCGTTGGCCGCGTCGGCTAGGTAGGGATACAAAGCACCGTCGTCTGGGCTGGCAAACACTCCGTTGGCCACCGCCGTGGTAATGGCCTGTTGGGCCAAGCCCGGATTGGCTTCCGACATGCGGATGCCTACGCGCAACAACAGTGAGTTGGCAAACTTTTTCCACATGGCCATGTCGCCCTCATAAATTTGGTCACCAACCACTCCGGCGGCGTTCACGTCAATTTGCGCGGAAGCTTCGGTGAGTTCTTTTACAAAGTCAGCGTAAATGTCTTCCTGCTTGTCGTACTTCGGAATGAATCCTTCTTCAAACTTAAGCGCTTCAGAATATGGGATGTCACCCCAGGTATCGGTCACGATCTGAAAGTTGTATACCTTCAAAATTCGGGCAACGGCTAGTTGGTTAACGTTGGCTCCGGAGGACACCACTTCTGAGGACTCCGCGGTCTTCGGATTGGTATTCAGGTTGATGATCTGCTGTAAATCAGCCAGCGGTCCGGTGTAGAACCCAGCGAAGCTCAACTCTTCCGTATCGTAGCGAGACACCTCGGTATACTGCGTTTCAGCCATCAACTGAGCGTACAGGTTGGAGGCGTAGAACAAGGTCGTGGGCGTGCCCCCCTGCTGGGGCATGCTGGCGCGCTCGGCCTGGGTTAGCAGATAAGAGGTAGGTACATCTACCGGATCAAAGGGATTGGTATTTAGGTCTTCAAAGCCGTCGGTGCAATTGACCAGCGTTCCGGCGACGAGAAGAAACAGGAACAAACTAATTTTATGTGTTTTCATCAGGTTATAATTTAAAGGTCAGATAGAACGGGCCATCCGTGGTTCCCCGGGTGAGGAGCCACGGGATGGTTTGTTCATCGTAACTTGCTTGAATGAGAGATACATTTACAGCTTAATGTTCACGTTGAAGCCAACGATGCGGGTGCTGGGATACTGTCCGTTCTCGAACCCTTGCACGTTGCCCGAGCCACCGGCAGTTTCGGGGTCTACGTTAGGAACGTTCTTGTTCAAGATCGCCAGGTTGCGTCCGTAAGCAGCTACCGTAATTCCCGTGAACGGAGTGTTGCCGATCAGCGACTGAGGCAGCGCGTAGGCCAGGCGCACTTCGCGCAGTTTCACGAAGCTAGCATCGTACAAATAGTACTCACGGTAGTTTCTCAGGTTGCCGTAGTAGTTCTGAGCTTCAAGGGGGGTAGCGTTTTCTACGTATACCGGAGCTTCATCGGTACCGGTGTTCACCACTCCGTTCGCGATCACTCCTCCTCCTTCGGCCACAGGGTCACGCTTGGGGTTGCCCAGGGAGTTGAGTCCCACGGTTTCTTCCATCAAGCCCGAGTAATTTCCGTAGCGGTTGCTCACCGAGTAGAACTGTCCGCCCTGTCGCACGTCGATGGTTGCGGCCAGAGAGATTCCCTTGTAGCGGAAGGTGTTGGTGACTCCCCCGGTCCAATCCGGCAAGTAGGTGCCGAAGGTTTGGTTGGTGGCCCGCACGTAGTTGCCGTCTTCATCCACCAAACGTCGTCCGTTGTTGGCGTAGGTGAAGCCGTCGGTGATCCAGGTGCCGTAGGGTTGGCCTACTTTGGCATTGATAGAAGGACCCCAGCTAGCAATCTGGATAGTCTCCAGGCTGTCATAAAGGGTCACCACCTGGTTGACGTTTCTGGCCCAGTTCACGTTGATATCCCAGCTAAATCCATTATCGAGGCGCACCGGCGTACCGAACACCATCACTTCCCAGCCTTTGTTGGTCAGCTCTCCGGCGTTTACCACGGCGGCGGTAGCTCCACTGGTGGATGATACGTCCAGGTTGATAATCTGGTCGGTGGTAGAGATATCGTAGTAGGTAACGTCGAAGCCGATGCGGTTCTGTAGAAAGTTCATCTCCAGTCCAACCTCTTTGGTGATGCTGAGTTCGGGTTGCAGATTAGGATTTCTCAGCAAATTAGGAGCCGCGTAGGCCGGGCTTCCTCCGTAGGAATCGGTCGCGGTGTACACGTTTTGCAGTTGATAAGGATCGGTATCCCGACGAATGCTGGCCCAGCTGGCTCTCAGTTTACCCAAAGAAAACAAGTTCTGGTTGGCCAGCAGTTCGGAGAATACGAACGTGCCCGTCACCGCCGGGTAAAGGTAGCTGTTGTTTTCGTCGGGGAACACCGAAGACCAGTCGTTGCGCAAGGTTGCATCCAGGTAAGCGATGCCCTTGTAACCAAAGCTGGCGCTTCCGAAGATGGACTGCACCTGCTTCTGGTACAGCTCATCATTGATAACCGGACGATCAATAGAAGCGTTGACGCTATACAATCC
Organism: Cyclobacteriaceae bacterium; assembly: GCA_965217275.1. GTDB lineage: Bacteria > Bacteroidota > Bacteroidia > Cytophagales > Cyclobacteriaceae > Tunicatimonas. The sequence continues at coordinate 1,003,526 of OZ244400.1, forward strand.
GGGGACGCTCAGTCCGCCCTGGGTTTGCTCGTAGTTGCGGTAAGACCGGCGACTACGCAGGTTGGCCCCCGCCAGCAAGTTCAGCGTTAAATCATCTCCGAGCTTGGGCTCGTAGGTCAGGTGCAATTCGTAGTTGTTGTCTCTCACCTGCCGCACGTCTTCCAGGTAGTAGGGCGTCTGAAGCGAGTTGGCTGACAAGCGCTGCTCCCTGCGGTCGGTGTAGAAGTCGGTTCGGGCCCATCCTTGAATGTGCAGGTTGTCCAGGATGTCGTAGCGCAACGAAACGTCACCGAAAACGCGTTCCCGGAAGTTGTTCACCGGGCTTTCGTAGATGCCGAAGAACGGATTATCCCAGTAGAGCGGGTCAAGGTTCGTCGGACTCTTGATGTTCCAGGTGCGCTGGTCACCGGTGGCGGTTTGGTAATTTCTCAGCTGGTCCATATTCAACTGACGCTGGAACCATTCGTTGAAGCTGGTGCTGTTGTTGGTGTTGCCTAGGTCAGCACTATAGCCCGTGATGGGAATACCCGTCTGGGCAAAATCCGTGTAGTTGATGCGACTAGACACCGTTAGCTTGTCGGTCAGGTTGCTACTGGCGTTCAGGGCCACGGTGTTCTTCTTCAGTTCGTTGTTAGGCACGGTGCCCGTTCCCTGGTAGTTGGTGTACGACAAGCGGAAGTTGGTTTTTTCGTTGCCGCCGTACATGGCTACGCTGTTGTTGTAGACTATCCCTGTTTCGTAAAAATTCTTTACGTTGTCAGGATTAGGGGTGAAAGGGGTGAGCTGTCCAAACTGGGGATCATCAGGATACCAAGAGAACCACTCACGCACCAGTTGCCCTTCCATGCGGGGGCCCCAGCTTTCGTCGGCGGCATAGTTTACCACGGGTTGGCCTTCGTACAAGTCAAATGACTGCTTATAGCCGCCGCCGTACTCGTTTTGGTAGTTGGGAAGCACCGCCACGGTGTTGAATTCTACGCCGGAGCTAATGTCAATGCCGATCCCTTTTTTGTTCTTGCCACTTTTGGTCGTGATCAAGATCACGCCGTTGGCGGCCCGGGAGCCGTAGAGCGCAGCCGCGTTGGCTCCTTTCAGTACGGTCATCGACTCAATGTCGTTGGCGTTGATATCCGCCACCGCGTCACCGTAGTCTACTCCGCCGCCCGCGTTTTGGGTGTCGGCGTTGTTGAAGTTGGAGTTGTCGATCGGCGTTCCGTCGATTACGTACAGGGGTCGGTTATCCCCGGTGATGGAGCTGATGCCCCGGATCAGAATCTGGGAGCTGGTGCCTAGTCCGCCGCCGGGGGCGCCGTTCACGCTCACCCCGGCAATTTTACCGGACAGTGAGTTGACCACGTTGTTGTTCTTGATGTTGGATAGCTCTTCGCCGTCGATCTGCTGCACGGCGTAGCCCAGCGAGCGCTTGTCGCGCGGGATGTTAAGGGCGGTGACCACCACTTCGGACAACTGCCCTACGTCTTCGGCCAGGGTGACGTTGATCTCAGATTGGCCGTTGATGTCTATTTCTTTGGATTGCAACCCGATGAAGGAAAAGGATAGGGTGCCGTCTTCCTGATCGGTGCTTAGGCGGTAGTTACCCTCGATGTCGGTAACGGTTCCTTGGGTGGTTCCCTTCAGGATTACGTTCACACCCGGCAGGGCAGTGCCGTCCTCGGCACTGGTGACCGTGCCGGAAATGGTGTTATCCTGAGCTAAGGCGCTCAGTGAACCGAAAAGCATCAGCAGTCCGCTCGCTACGACGATCCTCAGATCGCGCCAGGTGCAGACTTGTACGTAGTTCGTAAAATTTGTTCTCATAAAAGGGGTAAGGTTTAAATTGGTGATAAGTAAGCAAAGCGAATTGACTAGCTATCCTGATGAAGGGTGCCAGGAGCTAAGCCGGATAAAAACCGGGACAAAATGGTTGCGAAGAGAAGAAGACATCTAGCAAATAGCAGAAGCTGTCGGGCGTATTAAATTAGATGACAATTAAAAGACAGAAACACGGGTGGACTACAGATGTACTATTTAAATTAATTGCAAATTAAAGGAATAAATATCCAAAAACAACTTTCTGCTACTTACCTTTATTCATATGATATTACGACTACAATTTTAAACAAAAATCCGCATTATATATCTTTTTATGAGTGCAGAAGCAAACTTTATTTTGCTAATCAAGAATCTTTTCAGTGAGTTTTACGGGCAGTGGTGGTTACGTCTTCTGACGAAAAAAGAATAAAAAGCAAAAAAGCTACCCATTGCTGAGTAGCTTTTCTGTTCTGTGGCCCTTACAAACAACCTCTCAACGTCATCCATGACGAAGGGAATAATGACCGCTGAGGGAATTTTTTTAGAGCATTACCAAAAAAGTTTACTGCGGCGCCACAATAACCAGCGATTCAACGGTGCCCACCGACGCACCCATCTCATCGGTTTCGTAGGCTATCTCTTCGTCGGCACTGCTGACGTCACTACCCAGGGTTACCGAGACGGTTTGCGTAGCAGCAAACGCTTCGGGAGTGATCCTGATAATGATATTAGATTCTGTTTGCCCGCCAATGAATGTCACTTCTCCGCCCGTCAGGTCTTCTATTCCCTGGCCCGTAACGGTGTACGGTACGGTAACATCCTCGCCGGTGGCTGCCGACAGCATGGCAACGAAAGTATACGTACCGGCGGCAGTGACGTTGGACAACGTGTCCGCCGCCGGTCCGGTCAGCGAGAGCAGCTTTTGGTCGTCGTTGATGGTCAGCGTGTACGTGCGAAGCGAGTCGGCGGGTAAACTGACTCCGGCGGTCGTACCGGCGGCACTCACCGAATTGAGCGTAGCGGTAAGCGTGCGGCCCCCTCTAACCAGCATATCATCCAGCAGAACAATACGGATCGCTGCTTCCTCGGTGCCAGCCGCAACCGTCAGCGGATCGGGCGAAACCAAGGTATAGTCTTCTCCGGCCACGGCGGTTCCTCCCAGGGTGTAGTTCACGGTCACGGCTCCACTGAGCGAGGTTCCTCCGTCTTCGTAAGAGAACGTTAGGGGAATATCGACGGTATCGCTGGTTTCTACGGCAGCGGCACCGGTGCCCGCCAAGCCTAAGGTTACCGGCAGCGCGGTGATGGTGATCGTATCGTCAAGGGTGCCGTTGCTCACGGCCAACCGAAACTCGCCCGGCTCAGTTAGGTTGATGTTGACAAACTCACCCTTTCGGTCCGGGGTCACGGGGTCGCCATTGAGCGTCCAGGTATAATCATTATCAACGGTGAAGCCATCTACTCGGTAAGAGGCTCCGCTCAGCACCGGGACGCTTTCGCTTCCTATGATGTGTAAATTACCGGCGGGCACCCAGTCGTAGGATTCTTCTTCGCCTTCGCAGGCCAGCAGGCCGATGCCTAACAAAAGGGCACCGCCAACGCTAGAAATTTTATGATACTTCATTGTCTTTTCTATTTATGAGTTTATTTGACGTCCCACCACAGCCTTTCGGTGAATGAATCTTCCCCCTGCTCATTGATGGCACTTCGGTAATTCTCTAAGTTGAGGCTTTGCTCAGCGGGCGGATAGGGACGTCGCACCGGTATTTGATCAATATCGATCAGCGGGCCGTCTACCGGCATTTTTAGCACCCCGGTGAAGTCTAGTCGTCGCCACACACTCCACCCCTCAATGCCTTGCATATAAAGGGCGATCCATCGTTGCACTCCAATCGACTGCTTATAATTGCTGCCATCGTAGGGGTTTGCGGCAAGGTAGGCACTAATGGCGGACGCGTTGATGTTCCAGAAGTTCATGGAAGCCCGGATACCCTGAGCGTAGTACGCCTCGGCACTCTGGGGCACGGTGATGCCCCGCGCCGCTGCTTCGGCCAGGATAAACGACACATCGGCGTAGGTGAGCAACAAACCCGGAAAATCCGCTGAGTAGACGCGCTCGTTCAGTTGCGATACGGCCGTGGGCGGAATAGCGTTGGCATTGGCGGGCGATTGTCCGTAGGGCCGACCGATGAAGGTGCCGGTAGCCGCCGCCGGTTCGAAGTACTGCCCTAAACGGGGATCATTGCGCTGCTGAAGTTGCCCCACCAGCACGTCACTAGAACTAAAATCCTGACGGCCGTTTACCACGTAATCATCGTAAAGGGGAAACGTGCTGGGCTGAGAAGTGAGGTAGCGCACCGCCGCAATGTCGTCGTTGCTCTCGAACACTCCCGCCGCCACGGCCTCGGTGATGGCCTGCGCCGCCTGGTCGGGTAATACGTCTACCATACGCATGGCGACCCGAGCTTTGAGCGAATTGGCAAACTTTTTCCATTTGCTCATGTCACTGCCGTAAATCAGGTCGCCACTCAAAAATCCGGGGGCCTCCAGGTCAATCTGACTGCTGGCTTCGGTCAGTTCATTGATCAGATCCGGATAGATTTCCGATTGCGGCGTGTAGGCGGGCGTAGGGTCTTCCGAGATATTGAGGGCTTCTTCGTAAGGGACGGCCCCGTAGGTATCGGTGAGAAACTGGAACGTCCAGGCTTTCAAAATGCGGGCGATCGCAATCTGGTTGTTTCTGGTTCCCAGGGCGGTGGCCGAATCTGCTTCGTTGATGCGAATAATTTCCTGCAAATTGTTGATGCCCGTATACAGATCGTCCCAGGTGGTGTTGTTGGTCTGGGGACGGTACTGATACCGGCTTTCGTCGGAATACTGGTTTTGCGACCAGTACTGCGCCAGCGTCATCCCTATCCGCGAGTTGTCGAAACCATTGTATACCCGGTCGGCAATCCGCTCTTCGGCGTAGGTGAGCAAGTAGTTGGTGGGAACTACGCTGGGTTCGTTGGGGTTTTCGTTAAGGTCTTCAAAACCCTCAGTACAGGCCCCCGCCAGCAACGCCAGCACCAGCCCTGTTCCTACTATATATAATAAGTTGCTTTTCATGATTATTAAGGTTTTATATTCCAAATCTGATACTAAATCCGTAGGAACGCAGGCTGGGCAACACTCCGCCCTCTACGCCCTGGGCGTTGGTAGAACTGGCTACCGATTCCGGATCGATGTGCGGAATCTTTTTGTAGATAATCGCCAGGTTGCGGCCGATCAGCGACAGGGACACGTTCTTGATGCGATTCTCAAATAAGCCGTTGGGCAGGGTATAGCTCAACGACACTTCCCGTAGTTTCACAAAACTGCCGTCGTAGGTAGAGGCCCGGCCGTTGCCAAACATAGAAGAAAAGAACGTCTGCGGATCAACCGCCGTGTTGTTCCTTTCGTAGCGGGGTGCTTCGTTTTCCTCGGCTACGTTTTGCACGCCCTCGGCAATCAGCCACTCTTCGCGGATGTTACCAGCGGCGGTTTCTTCCATCATGCCGCTGTACTTGCCAAACAGGTTCGTGATCGAATAGATGTCGCTGCCTTGGCGGGCGTCCACCAGCACGTTCAGGCTTAGCCCTTTGTAGGTGAACGTGTTGGTGATACCCCCGGTCCAGTCGGCCAGTGTGGTCCCAATCGCTCGCAGACTATCGGACTGAACGTATAGCCCGTTGCCATCCACAATCTTGCTGCCATCGGGGGCATACTCAAAGTCAGAGCCATACAGGCTTCCCAGGGGTTGCCCCTCGATGGCTACGGTGGTAACGCCGAACAAGCCCGCCGAAATCTGGTACACCGACTGGTCTTCGGTCAGGCTTTCCAGGCGGTTGCGGTTGCGCGCCCAGTTGACTACAATGTCCCATCGGAAGTTTTCGGTTTCTACCGGGGTGGCCCGCAGCAGCAGTTCTACCCCTTGGTTGGTGACCTCACCGGCGTTCACAATTTGTGAAGTATAACCCGCCGCACCCGTTACCGGCACCTCGAAGATTTGGTCGGTAGACGATGAGTTGTAGTAGGTAACGTCTAACCCAATGCGATTTTGGAAGAACTGCGTCTCGACCCCGAACTCATACGAGCGGGTTTCTTCGGGTCGTAGGTTCACGTTGTTGCGCTGCAACGGCACGCGGTATACCGGATCGGGGCCGAAGTTGTCACGGGGTTGGTAGGTCAGTGCCGTGCGGTAGGGGTCGGTATCGTTACCCACCTGCGCCCAGCTGGCGCGTACCTTTCCATAAGAGAGGATCGGAGAGTCGCTGATACCATCCAGCGCACTGAACACGAAACTACCGCCCACCGAAGGATACAGGAATGAGTTGTTTCCGTCGGGCAGGGTCGATGACCAGTCGTTGCGCAACGTACCTTCCAGGTAGATCATGTCGCGCCAACCCAGCGTAGCACTTCCGAAGATACTATTAATTCTTCGTTCTTCTTTTATGTCGTCGATGGTGGGCCGGTTGGTAGAGTTCTCCAGGTTAAAGAAATCGGGCACACTCAGCCCCCCCACGGTTTCGCCGTAGTTGCGATACAGGCTATTGAAGCGCGTGTTCACCCCCACCAAACCGGTGATCGAGAAATCTTCGTCGAGGTTTTTGTCGGCCGTTAGGATCAGGTCGGCGTTGGTTTCGCGGACTTCCCGCACGTCTTCCGAATAGGACGACTGATCAATCGAGCCGTTGGCGATGCGCTCTTCGCGTCGGTCAGTGTAGTAGTCGTGCAACAGGCGCCCCGTTAGGGTTAGCCAGTCGGTGAACTCGTACGAAAGGTTCACGTTGCCGTAGACGCGCTGTCGGTCGTCGTTCTGGAAATTCTTGCGGCGAATCCAGTACGGGTTGTTGGCGTACTGGGGAAAGGGATTGGCGGCACTGCGCCGGTTCCAGGTGCGCTGCTCGCCCGTCGGGGTGATCCAGTACTGATCCAGTAGCCCCATATCCAGTTGACGCTGGCCGAAGTGGTTAAACTGCACAATCACGTTGCCGTAACCCTGCTCGGGTCGGCCTTTGGCGTCGGTGCGCACGTAGTTGATTCCGGCCGAAGCGGTGAACTTATCAGTTAGGTTGAGCGAACCGTTGAAGTTGAGGGTATTGCGGTTCAGGTTGCTGTTGGGCATAATCCCCTTGGTGTTCAGGTTGGTGTAGCCCAGCCGGAAAGTACCGGCGTCGTTGCCGCCTTCCAGCGCTACCGAGTTGGTGTTCTGCAAGCCCGTTTCGAAGAAATTGCGGATGTTATCGGGATGGGCCATCCAGGGAGTGGCCTGATTGGCAAACTCCGGAATTGTCTCCGGATAATAGCTGTACCACTGGCGCACGGGGCGGCCGTCGAGGCGGGGACCCCAGCTTTCGTCGACGTTAAACAACACCACGTCTTGCCCGTCGGCGTTCTGGCGAAACGGGCCCGCTCCGCCCCCGTATAGGTTTTGGTACTCGGGCAGCACCAGGATATCCTGAAACAAGACTTGCGAATTGAAGGTAACCCCGATGCCTTTACGGGCACTCCCCTTCTTGGTGGTAATGATGATTACCCCGTTAGCAGCCCGGTTGCCGTACAGCGCGGCGGCACTGGCTCCCTTGAGGACCGAAACCGATTCAATGTTATTAGGATCAATGTCTTGCGCGGCATTGCCGTAATCGTAGCCATCTCTTCCGGTCGTTTGAGCAGCAGTGTTAAAGTTACTGTTATCTAGCGGAATTCCGTCCACGACGAACAGCGGCTGGTTCTGACCCGCTACCGAGTTGGCTCCCCGGATCAGGATACGCGACGAGCCACCCAAGCCACCCGTGTTGCCGTTGATCTGCACCCCGGCTACCCTCCCCTGTAAGGAGTTAACCACATTGGTCTCGTTCACCTTGTTGAGCGTTTCGCCGTCGATTTCCTGTACGGCGTAGCCCAGCGACCGCTCGTCGCGCTCGATGCCCAGAGCCGTGACCACCACTTCGGAGAGCTGTTTGGTGTCGGAACCCAACTGTATATCAATCTGCGACTGACCGTTGATGGGCACTTCCTGGGTCTGATACCCGATAAAGGAGAAAGAGAGCGTTTCGGCTCCGTCGGCAACGCTCAGGTTGTAGTTGCCCTCAATGTCGGTAACCGTTCCTTGGTTGGTGCCCTTCACAATGACGTTGACTCCGGGCAATGCCTCACCGGAGCCTCCGTCGGTGACGGTGCCGGAAATGGTGCGGTCTTGCGCCAGCACGCTGACCGCACAAAACATCGCAGCGAGCCAACTGCTCAAGCCAACGCGCATTCGTAGGGCTGACCTGCCGCAAGCGGATCGCTCGACGGAGCGCGGCCCATTGGTAGACTTTGTTTTCATAAAGGTTAGGATTCAGATGAGTGGTGTAAAAATTTGATTAAGCGCTATTGCGCAGCGTCGGCAATCACCCGGATACATTCAATTGGTGTTGGTCGGGGGCTATACTAAAAAATGCCCACTACGAAGCGTATTAGCACCTACTAAAGATGAATAAAAAACAATACGAACGGTGAATAAAACGTAGATACCGCAGTCTGAAAAAACGAAAGGCAGGGTGCTGATGAGGCTCTTTACTTTCTGGTACTGCAAAAATTTATTTGGCTAGTCAAATAGGTGGTAAACTGATGTAAACGTAAAGTTAATATTTGTTAAAGTCAATGGTTTGCCATAACTCTTTGGTCATAAAATAGTAGCGATGACTTGGGCCGGATGGCCGGTGCCCAGCAGCGCGTTAATCAGGCGAAACTGCTGAAACGTAGCAAGGTCTGCTTCCCGAATAGTTTTCTCTGAAATTATTCCCTGATCCAACAGATACTGCCGCTGTGTGCCATGCAGTAAGGGAGCGGCTGGGGTGACCCACCGCTGCCCATCATAAAAAATTATATTGGCGTACGAAGTGTCGGTCACCCTTCCATTTTTGATGATCAATACATCATCACAGCCTTCGCGACGGGCAAACAGTTCGTTCAGAACGCTGCGGTCGGCGTACTTGTGGGCGTAGTCTATGGGGTTACAGTGCACCCGCCGCAGGGTGCGCACGGGGCGGGGGTGGTAGGGAAGGAACTCGATGTGTTCTATTTCTCGGCCGTACAGCACGCGGCATTTGTACAAACCTCGTTGGGTATATTCGGGAAGGATAAGCTGATCAGCCAGGCGAGCAATAGTGACTTTACCGAACAAGTCCTGCTGCGCCCGGTGGATACGCTCTTCATGGTACGACAGGTTGTGCCACCGTCCGTTGTGCACTTTGATAGATTCCAGAAGTTGTGGCATACAAAATAGCAACTGCCTGTTTACGGCCGCTTTTTTTTCCAACTTTCAAAAATGGACAAAAATTCAGGCAGGGTAGCAATTCTCACCTTCGGGAATTCTACAGAGTGAAGCGTAGTGTAGTGTCTGTCGTGAGTGATCAAATAGTCGGCGTTGGCAGCAATGGCACAATCAACGAATTTGTTATCGTCAGGATCTTGTGTTATTAGGTTCCAGAAGTAGTAAACCTCAATCTGTTCTCGAGCACGTAAGTCAACCAATAGCTTTATTAGGTTTTGGGCAACCTCCCCGCTAGTTCTCTTGCTTACGATCTCCTCGTACTCTAATAATATGTCAGTGGTAAAGGCTAGGGTGAGTTCACCACGCAGAATGCTATCAAAAAACCATCGGTAAGGAGATTTTTTCGAAAAAGAAGCCAATAAGCAGTTGGTGTCTACCACAACCTTCATTGCCCTTTGTTGTAGGGAGTGCGCATATGTTCAGCAAGGAAATCGTCAAATATTGATGTGTCCCAGCCCTTCTCCTCCCATACTTTGTCGAAAGAGTTCTGAAGCTTGCTGTCATAGTAGGCAGTTAGTATATCTTGTATCTCCGCCAACTCTTGATCATCCATCTTCTGAGAAAACAGTTGCAGTAGTTGCTGCTGCACCGCGTTCAGTTTAGTAGAAGAGGGCGGTGTGTTTTTGGGACTTGTTTGCATAGGGACAATTAGTTTTTTCATTACCAATGTAATCACTATCCGTTTACCTTCAAAACCTAGTCTCTGAACCTTTTTGTTGCCCCACCGGCACGTACACCTTATCGTGCAGCTCCTGATACTCCGCCTCCAGCACGCTGCGCGCCGTGATACCGCCCCCGCTGCGGTAGAAGTAGCGATTGCCCGCTCGCTCAACGAACCGGATCATCACGGCACTATCCAACCGCTCGCCGTCGAAGTGCCCCATCACCCCGGTGTAGTAGCCACGCGGTCCCAGTTCGGCTTCGCGAATGATTTGCAGCGTGCTGGGCTTCGGCGCTCCGCTCACCGACCCGGCGGGCAGCAGATCGCCCAGCAAGTCACCCAAGTGGCGGTAATAATTAGAGGATAGCGTGCCAGCGATCTCAGAGCTGACCTGCAGCAGGGGAGCGCGGGCGGTGGCCACTTCTTCTACGTAGCGAAAACGGGCCACCCGCACCTGCGTGGCGTGCCGACTCAGATCGTTGCGCAGCAAGTCAACAATGGTCGCGTGCTCGGCGATCTCCTTGGGATCGTGCCGAATCTGATGCTCGGCATCCGGCAGGGTGGCATCGATGGTGCCCTTCATGGGATAGGTGCTGATCTGCCCGTCAGCGATGCGCACGAAGCACTCGGGCGAAAACACAACGAACGCGTCGTTCCACCACAGTTTGTAGGCTGCCTGACTCCGGCAGTATAAATCCAAAAGCGACAAATTAATTTGTATCTCGGTGGGAAACGTCAGGTTCACCAAAAAGGAATTGCCCCGTTGCAGTTGCTGCTGCACGTAGTCAAACGACCGGCGATAGACCTGAGCATCCAACCGGCTTCTTTCTAAGACCAGCTTTTGCTCCGACCACCGCTCCGGCAAACCGTTGCTCACCCCCCGGAAATCGTAGCGCAGTTCGGCCGGGTTCACCTCTGACCAGGGCAGCACCAGCGGTTGCCGCTGCTCGAAGTCGAGGATAAACAGAAAGGGTGTTTGGGCTTGCCCCAGTTCGTTCATGCGCCGCTGCCAGGTCACGGACGACGGTAGTTTTCTTGAATGACAGACACCACGGGCTTGTTCTGCGGACTGTATCCGGTGTGGGCTTCCCCGCCCGCCTCCGCATGGTTAGGAAACCACTTCCACAAGAAGCCTCCCGCAAACCAGGGCTGATCCCAAAAAGCGTCGTACAGCGCCTGGTAGGCGCGCTGCTGGGCTTCCAGGTTGACGACCTTAGTCTCCTCGGAGGTTTGCCAGTGCCCTTGCGCGGTGTAATCGCGACTTTCGTAGCCGTATTCGGTGAACAAAACGGGCTTTTGGTACTGGTGCTGCACCCGCCGGATGCTGCGCAGCGGTTCGCGCCACCCGGCCGCCAGGGTCTTGAGCGTGGGAGTCTGTCGCTCGCACAAGGGCCAGTAGGCGTCGATGCCGATGTAGTCGAGGGCGTCCCAAAAGGTCACGTTCTCGAAGTTATCCCAATTGGCGGCGTAGGTGAGTTGACCCGAGTAATTGGCGCGAGTCTCTTGAATCAGGTTGCGCCAGAAGTTGGGGCGCTCGGTCACGGCGTGGCGGTATTCGGTGCCGATGCAGAGCATTTCCACGTGCATGGAGTCGGCAATGTGGGTGATGGTGCGCAGGTAGGCGGCGTAGTTTTGCTCCCACTGCTGCCACTGCGTTTCGCTCTCCAGCGTGAAGTCGCCCGGCCAGCCTTGTCCGCGCACCCACACGTGGGGCTTGAGCATGACTTTGAGTCCGGCCGCCTGGGCGTACTCGATGGTGGTGATTACCCCGGCTTTGCGTTCGCCCCACCACTGCCGCGAGGTGTCGTAGTTGATGCGGGGGTCGTTGCCGCCGTAGCTAAAAGCGTAGGGCACCACCGCCACCCAACCGGCCCCCAGTTCCTTCACCGGTTGCAGATCGTCGGATGCTAGCGGTTGCGGGGGGGCCACCAGGCACACGCCGTTGATGCGGTCGCCAAGCGGCGTCTGCTGGCCCTGGCTGGTGCAGGAGAGGGTAAACAGCAGAAGAAGACCGAAGGAAACGTTTTTCACTTAGAAGCAGAATATTCTTCCTGAGCAATCTTTGCGTGCCCCATCTCGTAGAGCACATCCGGACATAAATCAATGCCGTTGTTCCAACAAATAGTCTGTGCCTCTTCATCTAAGGCCACTGTCTGAAAATAATCACGATCTAAAAGCTGACGGTAAGCACTTCCTTTAGGCAATGCCCATTCCTGTAGCTTCGCCTTTAAATCAATAACTAATTCTTCTTCAGTATTAAACAGCAAAGTCACCTCGTAGGGATTTACCGCAACAATTCGTTTTATTAAGTGGATCACGTCTAAAGCTAATTTAGAGGTTCTATTTTTATGAAACTTGGATTCTCGCTCTGTCCCTTATTCCAGTTTTCTATTAATTCTTCCTTATGCAATTCCGCCCAATCTTGCACTAAACGCAGAGCTCTTCTTGGCAATCCCCCTTCCATGACATCACCGGTTTTTACCTCTACTACCGCCCAATGTTCCGCATACTTTGCGTGGAAATGCGGGGGTGAATGATCTTTGGCGTACATATAAATTATGATACCGTAAAATCGGCTAATCTCGGGCATCCTTACTTGTTTTAACTATTCTCACTCATTGTCCGTTCACCATACTCCTTTACTGTGTCCACGAAGCAGCGCACGTGGTCGGGGTTGATGTCGGGATACACCCCGTGCCCCAGGTTGGCGATGTGACGGTGCCCTCGGAAGGCCTCCAGCATCTGCCGAGTGTGGCGGCGAATGGTGGCGAAGTCGGCGTAGAGCACCGCCGGATCCAGATTACCTTGTAACGCCTGATTGGGAAAAGTGCGGCGGGCTTCGGCAATGTTCATGTTCCAATCGAGGCCGATGGTCTGGCAGGGCAGTGAAGCCATTTCGGGCAGACTGGCGTACGCCCCTTTGGCAAACACGGTGACCGGCACCTGCTTGATCCCATCGCACAGTTGCCGGATGTAGGGCAGCGAGAACGCCTCAAAGTGCGCGGCCGGAAGGATGCCCGCCCAGGAGTCAAAGATTTGCACTAAATCGGCTCCGGCATCGATCTGCGCTTTCAGGTACGCCAGCGTGCTGTCGGTAATCATCTGCAACAGGCGGTGCGACAGTTCGGGTTCGGTGTAGAGCATGGCGCGGGCGCGGGAGAAGGTCTTGCTCCCCTGCCCTTCCACCATGTAGGCGAAGATCGTCCAGGGCGCTCCGGCAAAACCAATCACCGGCACGCGTCCGTTCAGTTCCTTTTTCACCAGTTTGATGGCTTCCGGGGTGTAAGCCAAATCGTCCGAAATGTCGGCGACACGCAACCGGTCCACGTCGGCCACGGAGCGCACCGTGCGGGGGAAGTAGGGACCCCGTTTTTCTACCATTTCGTAGGGCAAACCCATTGCTTCGGGAATCACCAGAATGTCGGAGAAGATGATGGCGGCGTCGACGCCGAGAAGATCTACCGGTTGGATGGTGACTTCGGCGGCGCGTTCGGGAGTTTTCACTAGCTCGACGAAGCCGCTGAGTTGGGCGCGCACGGCGCGGTATTCGGGCAGGATGCGTCCGGCCTGCCGCATCAGCCATACGGGCGGACGCTCGGTGGGTTCGTTGCGGACGGTGCGCAACAGCAAATCATTTGGTAAAGGCATACCCGCACAACGCAGAGGGGACTAAAGAGGTTTAGCTAGTCAATGAGAAAGCGAAGCATGGCGAAGATTGCTGCCAGTTGGCTGATCCAAAAGATAAACATCCATTTGATCATGTCCGCTCGCGTCTTCTCAATTTTTACGTCCAGCGAGGCTATGTCTCCCTTTAGCTCTACCCGGAGCGCGCTGATATCGCCCTTCAGTTCGTCGCGCAACACGTGCAAGTCCTGTTTCAACTCTACCCGCAGCGAACTAATGTCTCCCTTTAGTTCGTCACGCAGCGCATGCATATCTTCTTTCAACTCTACCCGCAGCGAACTAATGTCTCCCTTCAGTTCGCTTCGTAAGCCAAACAAATCTTCTTTGGTAGCCAGCACGCTTTTGCTATTCTCCAGGGCTTCTTTCACCTGCATCTTCATCCCCTCTACCACAATCTGCGCTTGCTCCTCGCCTAAACTGGCCTTTAGCGTATTAAACAACGTGATTTCCGAAACTTCCATAGCCATTTAGAGTATCAACGGATAAATATACGTAAAATAACCGCACTGTTTTCACTAACGCAACTTCCTATGCCTTATCAAAGCCGCAATCCCCTCACTGGTCAACTCATTCAAGAGTTTGAAGAACACGATGATCAAGCGGTGCAAAAAGCGCTCGCCCGCGCCGAAGACACCTACGAGTGCTGGAAAGAACTGACCTTTGTAGAGCGAGCCACCCGCCTGCAGGCCGCCGCCCGCCAGCTGCGGCAGCACAAAGACCGCTACGCCCAACTGATGACCGACGAGGTAGGCAAGCTGAAGCGCGAAGCGGTGGCCGAAATAGAAAAGTGCGCCCTAACCTGCGACTACTACGCTGAGCACGCGGAAGGCTTTTTAGCCGACGAACCGCTGGCTGTCGATCAGGGCGAAGCCTACCTGAGCTACGCTCCCATCGGTGCGGTGCTGGCCGTGATGCCCTGGAACTTTCCCTTCTGGCAGGCCATTCGCTTCGCGGCTCCCAACCTGATGGCGGGCAACGTGGGGTTGCTCAAGCACGCTCCCAACGTGCCACAGTGCGCCCTGGCGCTGGAAGAGGTGTTCCGCGAAGCCGGTTTCCCGGAAGGAGTCTTTCAAAACCTGTTTATCAGCAACGAGCAGGTAGCCCAAGTCCTGGAAGACCCACGGGTGCGGGCCGCGACGCTCACCGGCAGCGAACGGGCGGGCAGCGCTGTGGCCAAGAAGGCGGGCGAACAACTCAAAAAAACGGTGCTCGAGCTCGGGGGCAGCGATCCGTTCATCGTGCTGCCCGATGCCGACCTTGACCAAGCGGTGGCCGCCGCGGTACAGTCGCGCATGTTGAACTGCGGCCAGAGCTGCATTGCGGCCAAGCGCTTCATCGTGCTGCGCGAGGTGGCTGACGAATTCACTGATACCTTGGTAGACCACATGAAGCAGTTGCAGCAGGGCGACCCGAACGATCCCGCCACCGACTACGGCCCGATGGCCCGCGAAGACTTGGCCGACGAACTACTCCGGCAGGTGCGCGACACGGTGGCCCAGGGGGGCAAAGTTCTGCTGGGTGGCGACCGTCCCGACCGGGAGGGAGCGTTTTTCAACGCCACGGTGCTCACCGATGTGCCGAAGGGCTCACCGGCCTACACGCAGGAGCTGTTCGGACCGGTGGCGTCGGTTTTCGTGGTGGCTACCGAAGACGAGGCGGTGCAACTGGCCAACGACTCGCCCTACGGCCTGGGCGGTTCGGTGTGGACGCAAGACGTAGAAAAAGGCAAAGCTTTGGCCGAACAGATAGAATCGGGGGCGGTGTACGTGAACCAGATGATGGCTTCGCACCCGGCGGTGCCCTTCGGTGGCGTGAAGCAGTCGGGCTACGGACGCGAACTGTCCTATCTGGGCATCCGGGAATTTACGAATCAGAAAACGGTTTGGGTGGGGTAGATTTTGCTGGCGAACTATTTTTAGTGCCGGGCGTTGGGTAGGGATACTTTCCTACCTACTATTGCACCATGGCCGTCGTTCCCTACAAAGACCAGCAAGGCACCAAAACCGAACAAGTAGCGCAGATGTTCAACAACATTAGCAGGCGCTACGACCTACTCAACCATCTGCTCAGCCTGGGCATCGATATCTACTGGCGCAAGCAGGCTATAAAACTGCTGAAACCCGAAAAGCCCGAACTCATTCTCGACATTGCCACCGGCACGGGCGACTTTGCCCTGGAAGCCCTGGCCCTGAAACCCAAAAAGGTGATCGGAGTGGACATTTCGGAGGGCATGCTGGCGGTGGGCCGTGAGAAAATGAAGCGCCGGGGACTAACCGACAAGATTGAAATGAAGCTGGGCGATTCGGAGAGATTGCCCTTCGAGGATAATATCTTTGATGCCATCATCGTTGCTTTTGGAGTGAGGAACTTCGAGCACTTGGAACAGGGACTAGCCGATATGCATCGGGTGCTGAAGCCCGGCGGCACCACCGTGGTGCTGGAGTTTTCCAAACCCCAGGGGTTTCCGTTCAAGCAGTTGTACAATTTCTACTTCACCCACATTCTGCCCCTTATCGGCAAGCTTATTTCCAAAGATCAATCTGCCTATACCTACTTGCCCGAATCGGTGCAGGCGTTTCCCGACGGGGAAGCGTTCTTGCGCGTGATGCGGCAGGTAGGGTACACTCAAACGCAATGCAAAACACTCACCTTCGGTATCAGCTCTATCTACTGGGGCAAAAAAGCCTGATCATTGCCGCCCTTCTGGTGGGAGTGGTGGCTACGGCATTGGCTCAAGCTCCACGCAAAGACCGCCGGACGGCCCACCAGTCGGACAACCTGCCCAACTACGACAACCGCTGGTTGCACTACGGTTTCTCTATTGGGGTGCACTCGTCCAGCTACCGGGTGCGCTACGCGGATTCTTTTGGCGTCGATGGTTTTGACTCGCTTCACTCGGTGATGCCGGGCAACTCGTTCGGCTTTTCGCTGGGCCTGATTGCCAACTTCCGACTGGCCGACTATCTTGATGTGCGGGTGATGCCCGAGGTGGTGTTTTACGAGCACCGGCTGGATTATAACTACGCCAACCGGGGACGGGCCACCGTGGATCAGCAGGTGCTGGAATCGACCTACGTAGAGTTTCCGCTGCTTTTTAAGTACAAGTCGGTGCGGCGGGGCAATAACCGCATGTATTTGATTGGTGGGGTAGAATACGGCATCGAGGCCACCGGCAAGAAAAATCGCGATGACGAAGAAGTGCGCCTACCGATTACCGGTTCCAATCTCTCGCTGCAATTGGGCTTCGGACTGGACTGCTACTTTCCGTTGTTTAAATTTGCTCCCGAAGTGCGCTTCTCGCGGGGCCTCACCAACGTGCTCGGCGACAAGCAAAACCGCTACAGCGACCCGCTCAATCGGGTGGTGACGAACACGGTAACGTTGTATTTGCTATTTGAATAGAGGCTGGTCACTGGTCACTGGAGACTGGCGGCTGGATGATTGCCGGAGTGAATAGTCGCTAGCCACTAGATGCTAGTTACTAGCTACCAGCATCCAGTATCCAGTATCTAGCCCCTCAGAAAGTCTACCAGCATCCAGCCCCGTGAAACACCGTAAGAAAAGCGATCTGCCCACCAAAGTATGTCCGGTGTGCCAGCGGCCCTTCACTTGGCGCAAGAAGTGGGCCGCCGATTGGGATGAGGTGGTCTATTGTAGCGAGCGCTGCCGCAGTGGACGCTGCCGCAGTGGACGCTGCCGCAGTGGACGCTGCCGCAGGAACAAACGTGCTACTGACTGATCTTGACCGGCACCTAAATTACTACCATTGCGCTCCGATTCGCACGTCCATAACGTCCGCCACGTGCCCGTGCACCTTCATGGAAGTGCCCACGCTCAGCCAGCGCCCCACTTGATAGTAGACGGCGTAGCGCTGGAAGAACGGCTTTCGGCGGTAGCCTACCGGACGATACACCTCGTAAGCGAATTGCTGGGTGAACGAGAACCGCCCGAAAACCAGGGCATGCCCCACGGTCAGTGAGGCCAGCATCGGATTCTTGTCGGCCCCTCCCCGCCGCGCTCGTTCGGGCTGGGCACCATCAAAGTAAACCTCTCCTCCCCCCGATACGGCGTTGATCCCACTCACCGCCCGCATCACTCCGCCTTCCAACCCCAGATACGGATGGCCGGTGGCCGGGTGCCGGGCAGTGGCCTTCACCACCTGACGCGAACCGGCCAGGTACAGGTAGCGGCGCCAAGGGTGCTGCCGCAGGCCGGGTTGTCGGGCGTACGTGGGAAACGCCAGCGCATCGAGGTGCTTTTCTATCCCCAACGATACCGTGGGGAAGTTCATGCCCTTATTAGGCTGCCGCGAGCCCCCGTTGCTGATGTGGTTATAGGAGGCCGCCAGTTGGATCACCAAGGTTTCTTCCACCAAGTAGTTGAACGCCACGTTGACCACGCCGATAAAGCTGAGGGGAGCGCTAAAGAACTCATTACGCGGATTGGTGGTGCGATCAAACACCCGGTTCAGGTAACTGACGCCAATGCCTCCCCGCAGCGTCAAAAAGGCCCGGGTGTTAAACCCTAGGTACGGCTCACCGAACAGCACCAGGCTG
The DNA here is from genome assembly GCA_965217275.1 of Cyclobacteriaceae bacterium. Classification (GTDB taxonomy): domain Bacteria; phylum Bacteroidota; class Bacteroidia; order Cytophagales; family Cyclobacteriaceae; genus Tunicatimonas. Next base: position 1,021,578 of record OZ244400.1, read on the forward strand.
GTGGAGCTGCCCAGCTCCCGGGGGTTCCGGTAGTTGAAGTAGTAGACACTCAGGCCCACCTTAGAAAAGCAATTGCAGGTGGCCCACGCCCGCGCACTCTTTAGCACTCGACCCGCTTCCAAGTTCACGCCCCACGGATTGCTGGCCGACACTTCACGAAGCGTCGGAGTGTGCGGAATAATGAAACCCAGGTGGCCCTTTGCTCCCCCAAACCACGGGTTCTCCTGGGCCTCGGCTGGCAGTCCGGCCAGGCACAGCAGAAGAAAAATGCTACCGATAATTATCTTTCGCATAGCGGTATAAAGTAGCAAAACGCTCTGGAACAACAGCGCGTTTCTTAAAAAAAGGCTACCGCGCTTCGGGGGTATTCAGCCGCCGGTTCTTGATCACGTCGCAAGCCAGGTAGAGCGCTTCGCGCATCGAGGTGGCACTCGCCCGGTTGGTGCCAGCGATGTCGTAGGCGGTGCCGTGGTCGGGCGAGGTGCGCACCACCGGCAAACCGGCCGTGAAGTTCACTCCCTCCTCAAAAGCGAGCGTCTTGAAGGGAATCAGCCCCTGGTCGTGGTACATAGCCAGCACCCCGTCAAATTTTCGGTGCGAAAACGTGCCGAAGAAGCCATCGGACGGGTACGGCCCGAACACCAATGTCCCCTTTTTCTTTAGTTCGTTGATCACCGGCCGAATAATATCTTCTTCTTCCGAGCCCAGCAGCCCGTCTTCTCCGGCGTGGGGGTTGAGGCCCAGCACGGCGATCTTTGGCTTCACGATGCTGAAGTCTTGTTGCAGCGACTGCTCCATGAGACGAATTTTTTTACGCAGTTTGTCCCGGGTCAGTTGGATGCTTACCTGCTGCAGGGGAACGTGTCCGGTCACCACTCCCACCCGTAGATCATGGTGCACCAGAAACATCAGGTTATCGCCCACCTCAAAGGTTTTGGCCAGGAATTCGGTATGGCCCGCGTAGGTGAATTCTGAATTCTGAATGTTGTGCTTGTTGATGGGGGCGGTCACCAGCGCGTCGAGTGCCCCGGTCTTTAGCTGCTCGGTGGCGGCCTTCAACGACAACCAGGCGGCGTTTCCCCCTTCGGAAGTCACCTTACCCGGAGCCAGGGGCATTGGCTCATCCCAGCAGTTGATCACATTCACCTTGCCGTAGGCAATATCATCGGTGCCCTTCACCGTCATAAAGTTGAAGTGCTCTCGCTCGCACTGCTTGCGGTAGAACGAGATCACTTTGGCCGAGGCGAACACCACCGGCGTCATCATGCTCATCATGCGCTTGTCATCCAGCGCCTTGATGGTCACCTCGGGGCCGATGCCGTTCACGTCGCCAATGCTGATGCCGACCAGGGGCGGCTGGGCATCGCGGTTTTTATCCTTTTTGACGAGCGGGGCGCTTGGTTCTGCTGTGAGTCCGCTCATGAGGATGCTAGGTTGCGGAAGAACTGATACAGCAGTCGCACCCCGGCTCCCGTCCCGTTCTTGCTGCGGTAGCCGTCGGCACCATCCAGAAAGGCCACTCCGGCAATGTCCAGGTGAATCCAGGGGTAGTCGGTGAAGTGCTTCAGGAACATCCCAGCGGTGATGGCCCCGGCCGTGCGCCCCCCGATGTTTTTCAAATCGGCGATGTCGGACTTCAAGTAGCTTCGGTACTCGTCCCACAACGGAAATTCTACCAGGCGCTCGTAGGTTTCTTCTCCGGCTGACTTGAGGGCAGTTTTTTGGGCTTCGTCGGCGGTGCCCATCATCACAATGCCTTCTTTACCTACCGCCATGACGGCAGCTCCGGTGAGGGTGGCCAGGTCAATGACCAGCTCCGGATCATACTTCCGGGCGAACACCAGGGCATCGGCCAGAATGAGGCGCCCTTCGGCGTCGGTGTTGAGCACCTCCACGGTGGTGCCGTCCGAGATGGTGATCACGTCGCCCGGCACGATGGCGTTGCCGCTGGGCCGGTTGTCGGTGGCGGGCACCAAGCCAATCAGGTGCACGGGCAGTTGGTTGTTGGCCACGGCCGACAGGGTGCCAATCACGGCGGCCGCCCCGCCCATGTCCGACTTCATGGTATCCATTGAGGTAGAGGGCTTCAGGCTCAGTCCGCCGGTATCGTAGGTCACGCCCTTGCCCACCAGCACGTAGGGCCGTTTGTTGATCGGCTTCGAGGGTTTGTACTCCAGCACCGAAAAGGTGGGCGGATCGGTGCTGCCCGCGTTTACGCTGAGCAGTCCGCCCATCTTCAGCGATTTGATCTTGGCCTTGTCCAGCACCTCCACCTTGAACTTGCTGGCTTTGCCCACCTTTTTAAACTCCCGGCTCAGCTTCTCGGCGTTGAGGGTGATCACGGGTTCGTTCACCAGGTCGCGGGCCAGAAAGGTGGCTTCCACCACGTTTTGCAGCTCACTGAGCTGGCTCTTCTTCAGTTGCGGATGAATCACCGCTACCGACTTAAGGGCAAAGGGTTGCTGGTCGGACTTCTTGGGAGTGGCCTTGTACTTGTCGAATGCGTAGGACGCCAGCAGCAGCCCTTCGCCCAGGTGAAGCAGGGCGGTGGGTTCTTCGCCGTCGCTTTGCAGTTGCCAGGTGGTGCACCGTTCTTTCTTGGCCAGGTTGAACAGTTCTACTCCCTGTTTGCGGTAGGTTTCGGCCAGGGCGGCCCCTTCTTTATCAGCAACGGGCGGAACCAGCACCAGCAGGCGGTCGTACTGATTAACCACCAGCAATTCGGAAGAGGACTGCTTCAGCCGCTGCGCAACGTACTTTTGTTCGGCCTCCGAGCGGACATGCTGCTCGGGAGTGTCGGTAGACGAGAGCAGCACGACGGTGTTGAGCGATTCTTTGGGGGATTTGGTAAGCTTGATTTTAACAGACATGATACGGTTTATTTTACCGCAATTTAGCAATGTTTTGGATATTGTGACGAGAAGGTGCGTTTAGGTCTGGATGCTGGCGGCCGCCGCGCAGTCCTTTGTCACTGGTCATTTGTCCCTTGTCCTTCGTAAATTTGACCAGTGACCAGTGACCAGTGACCAGTGACCAGAGACCAGCCGCTCGCATCCAGTCCTTCAGTCTCTGTCTACCTTTACGTCTTTGAACATGAACGGATTATCGCTGAGCCGCAGGTCTTTGCCGCTGGCCGTGGTCACGTTCCTGAGAACGACTTCCTTGGTTTTCACGTAGGGAAACTCCTCCTGGTAGGAACCGTCGGTCATTTCCGGATTGAAATCGGTGAAAATAGCGGGTCCCTGATAATCCTCCGGATGGTTGGAGTCGTCGATATGAAGATTCTCGATGGTGATCCGTTCCGGCATATAGGAGGTGTAACCGAAATCGTGCTGACCGGAGTACGATCCGCTGATCAGCGCGGCGCTGCTTGGTCGGCCCCCGTTGGGCACGAAAATGCAGTTGCGGATGACCAAATCCCCCCGCCACGTGCTGCCGTAGTCGGCGCGCAGGTTGACGAGGCTCCTTCCGCGAACGGTAGAATTCTCCACGGTTAGGGTGCCGCTGCCGATGGCGTTGATCCCCATGTGCCCGAGCGTGGAGTTGCGGATGGTGGCGTTGGCCACTCCTTTGTGGGCGTCGAAGCGGGACAGTGTGCAGCTGTCGTAAAGCAGGTTCTTGCAATAGTTAGAACCCAGAATTCCCCAGTAGGTGCGGTCGTCGATGTCGTTGGTCTGGCGGCAGTTCACGAAGGACACGTTGAGCGCCCGGCTGGCCGAAAGGTCGTAAGAGCCCATCGAGACCGGCTTATCGGCCCGGCCGATGGTGGTGTAGGTTTTGTGCCCGGTCAGCAGGGTGTTCTTCACCGTCACGTAGGCGCAGTCCCGGATACTGATGAAGCCGCGGTAGGGCGCGCCCTGATCTTTTTCACCGGTGATGCGGTGTTCTAACCCATCCACCAGCACGTTGGAGCGACGGATATCGATGTTTCGGCTGTGGTAGTTGTACTCTGATTCAGCCTGATTAGCGATGGTGGTGAAACGTCCTCCGCTGATGTTCAGCACTTCCTCGTCGATGGGCAGGGCCGTCATTTCCGTGATTTGGTCAAAGTCCCAGATGATCGGGGCGTCCGCATCCACCCGGCCGTTTTTGTCAACGACAAAGATATCGGTTTGCGCAGCGCCATTGTCTGGGTTCAGCCCGAACCGAATATAGTGCTTCACGTGGTCATTGGTGACCGTGATCAGGCAGGTTCCGGGCAAGGAGACATCAATTTTCTTCTGGTTTCTCCGCAGGGAGGTTATCCCCTCCAGGGGGAACGGTTGCTGACCGGAGCTAACCATAAAAACCGAGGTCTCGCGGTTCTGCACGTTGGTATCGTCAATGATAAAGGCCGCCGTGCCGAAGTCGGTGTCGGTTTGGATGACCGCCGTGCGCTCCTTGCCGCCGATGTAGTAGGTGGCTCCGGCGTCGGCTTTCACCGGTAAGCCGTGCTGGTTGGCAAAGGCGTGGGTCGCCGCGATCGCGTCCATGTCATCGGTTTTGCCGTTGCCCTGGGCTCCAAAATCCCGGTAGTGAACCCGTCCGGCGGACTTAAGTTTAGCTACGTCTTCCGGGGACACATTGACGTGCAACTCCCCGTTTTCGCGGGTGCGCACCTGGGTTTTCTGCTGGTCGGACGTGATCACCACCTGCTCAAGCGGGTCGGCGGTCTGCCCCGGGGCTACGATTGCCCAGGTTGATAAGAACATCAAGAGTACGTATTTGGTCATGGGGGATTTTAATAAAAAAACTTAGACATGCTTTAGGGCAAACAGCGAATTTCAGCCATTTAAAATCAATAAGGATTGTGTGCCGCGAGGCGGCCCCGCCCTCTTGTCAAACAGCATATTCGGTCAATCTGACGTCCAGTTTAAAATCCCCCATCAATTCATTTAATTCTTTGACAAACGTGTTTCGCATATATTCGTACTGCATGATGGTTGACAAGTCACCCTGATGACCTCGGTGTAAGTCTATCATTTTGTTCAACTCTTCAATCTGCTCAATGATGTCGCTGATTCTAGCGACCTTTTCTTCTTTATCTATTGCTCCCATAAGTTAATTCGTTAAACTCGATCTCTATAAATCCTTTTGGGTACTTTTTCTTGATCCGATTCTTTTTAGTCTGGCTGAACCGATGATACCAATATACCCAATCAGAACGGTAAAGCATATACTTTACGTGCTCTTCAGGGTACTGCCTTACGGTATAAGCGTCTACTTCGTACTTCTTTTTTGCCCCCGCTAACCTAAAATGCTCATGAATCAGTTTTTCTTTGGTCTCAAATAGCTGATAATCAATGAAGGTAACAAAATCTATATCGTTAGGATGCTCCTTCGCTGTGACAAAGCTGCCATCAATCCATTGAATAAAGTGCTGGGAAACTAGCTCAGAGAAATCATGCGTAAAATTTAAATAGCGGTCAAAAATGTATCTTCTTCGGCTATTATCAGGAAGTCGGTTTACAAAGAAGTCTTCAAATTCTTCCAACGATAGGCTTACCTTTTCGTAGGGCTGTAAGTTGCCTCGTAGATCAAAAGCTAATTCCATATCTCTCAAAGATATAGTATTTTCATTTAGGTGGCACACAACGACCAGAGCGAGCTGCTGGACTGGTTTGTTGGCATTTATCTTTTAAATTATCAATTTTACTGCTTGGGGCAGCTGACTTTCTGTCTCAACTTCAGAGGCGTAGTAGTTGCCTTTTGTTAGCTGCCCGTTTTCAATTTTTTATTCTTGTTCATCCATCGCTCTTCTGAAGAAACAGAATACACATCTGTTTCATTATACCCCTTTTTAACTCTCTCTCTACGTAACTCCTTATACTGTCTCAAACGAGTAAGCACATTAGTATTAGAAGAAAACTTTTGCCATGATTTCTGATTAAAAATAGGGTCAAGTTGCAGACTTCGTCCTATCACACGATAGTAGTTAGTAATATAAATGCTGTCTCTAATATATCCAGAATAATCTCTATCTATTCTGAATTTGTTATCAAATTGAACTATTGAGATTGCCTTTCCAGAATCTATTCTAAAGGATAACACAAGATCATTAAAGTAGTCGATGCTTAAACTGTCAAATTCTACTGGCAGGGGGTAACTGATAAGGGTATCATATTTGAAAACATAATGAGGCGAAGACATAGTGTCTATATCATTATTAAATGCTACAATGATTTGCTTCACTTGTTTTTAATGGTAGCTAACGATTATATAGACGCAATCGTGTCTACCTGTAATAGAGCAATGGGTTGGTTAACGACTAAAAATCGTTCATCTGCGAGCTTTCTCCAAATACAAACAAGATTTTTTACTAAGTTATATCAGTAAACGTTTGCAAAACGCTAGCGTTTGTAATCATATCTCCCGCCAATGGTAGCGCTCGCTTCCGCTTCTCGTCTGGGCGGCACCATGCCGTTTATCAGTTCGTTTCAAACCCGTTGCCGCAGACCTCCACCACCGCGAGCATTGATGCCGCAGCCCTCTCTTATGCTACCGCGGTGCGCTATTTGCTTACCCTAGCAGCTAAACAGCGTAGGGCACAAAAAAGCCGGGGAGTGCCCGGCCTGGTGACTGATGATACGTGGTGGTGCTTAAACCGCCTCCGGGGTCTCTTCCCGGCGCTGCCCCTGCGCCTCGAAGCGCTTCTTGAGGTCTTCGTACACCTGCCGGGCGGCGGGCACGCTCATCTTGGTGCCCATCTTGGCCCATGACCTGCGCCCTATCCAGCAGTGCTTTTTTACGGTTACCTAACCGCTCACGAGCCGTAAGCCGATGCCCCCGCTGACCGATATACTGTTTTTCCCGGATACGCAACACAAAGGGAATCTTGTTTGTAAGTAGATACTCAATCTAGATATCGCCAATAAATTCCCGGTCACCCGGTAAACAGGCAATGCGCCCTTCCAAGAGCCACAAGCAGTGGTTGAGCCGGGCTTCCCGGTTAGCCGTTTATTGCCGCTTCACGGTGGCCCCCTTCGTTGTCCAGCAGTTCAAAGTAGAGCGGCAAGCTCACCCCTTGACAACAGGCGGTCACCATCAACCTTTAGCAAAACCGTCGGGTAGAGTACACTTATACTAACAATCTGGCAGCCTCTCTGTACCCAAACACAACTCGTTTGGCAAAGCAAAACATTTCCCATCTACGATCCAACGGCTAACCCAACCCAGCAGTCCCCTACTGCAACTGCAACAGCGCTACCTGGATGAGACCGATCAGGAAGCCAAGCACGCCGCCCAACAGCTCGATGAAGCGAAACTCCTTGCTCATAATGGAATACAGGATGCCTTCAAGTTTATCCGTAGAGAAGTTAACCACCTTCTCGTAAACCGTCTTCTCCACGTCGACCTGCGCTTCGATGCGGGCGGCGAAGCGCTCGATCAGGGCGGGCAGCATGCGCTGGAGCTCGTCCTGCAGCGTGGCTTTGATCTTCACGCGCATCTCGTCGCTCATAAACACGTAGAGCATCGGCATGCTTTCCATGATGCGGTTCTCCAGGAAGTCGTCCAGCTTTTCGTCAATAATCTGGTGCACTTCTTCTAAGTTCTGGGGGTTGATGAGCGCTCCTTTCAGGTCGTCGAACGAAAAGAGCTCGTCGGCCACGATCTTGCCCAGCTTCTCGGCCAGACTTTTCTGGCGCTTGGGGAAGATGCCCTGCACGGTGAAGAACAGAATTCTGGTCGGGTTGCGGGGATGGAACAGCATCTTGACGGCCACGTAATTGGTGATCCACCCAGTGAGGGCGGCAATGAGGGGCAGGGTGTATACGATCATTTGGTGACTTGCTTTTTGGTGGGCAAAAGTAAGCAAACTAGCGGGTTGCGCAAAGGTTGGCAGAATGAGGGTGTACTGGGCAGCAAGGGCGGGGCGGGCCCTGGGGTTTTCGTCGCTGTATGTCGGCGGGTCCCGTTCCGGTGACCCGCCGAGACCAAGGAAGTCAACCAGAGGGCTTGGTGGGTTTGATGCCGTTCACGTCGCTGCCCTGCCCGAGGGTCCTGCTCCGGTGACCCACCGGGACCAGGTAGAAGTTCCGTCTTGTTGTCCGAGAGGTGCCTTGCTATGGTAGGGTTTGAAGGCGTGGCGGGGGCGGGCCGGTGGCCTCTTGAGGTGCTTCATCGGCTTGAATTCTTACTTCTCCCCAGTAACAAGGTTCTTCCTGAACGACAATGATCTTGGTGTTCTTCCCTCCTAATACTTCATCATTCGGGGTTCCTTGCTCGATGTTCAACATTGCGCATTGCTATTCGGCGCAAAAAGGCCCTTCCGGAGTTCCCTAGAAACTCCGGTGACACTTAGGAATTCATCTCGCCCGTCCCACTACGCCTCTCCCCACCCACGGCACCCGCTGGGTCACTCGAAAACGACCCAGCGCCTCTCGAAGACCCTTCCTACCCCCCTTCGCTGACCCTAACGGTATAAGTATATGAAAAGAAGCCAATTAGCCGACTGCATCGTCAAGAAAAGCACTTAGGGCAACTTTTAGAACTCCTACGGAGCGTTTTCGAAGTGCTGCGGGGCACTTGGACAACTTCTGCGGAGAAAAAAATAAGTTCTCCGCTGCGTTTTTCGGACTTCTGCGGAGAATTTTGAGCGAAATCCAGCAAAAAACCCGACGGGAAAACCGGTCGAGCTTAGGCGAACTGCGGGGCAAGGGACAGGAAGGTGGGCAGGACTAACGGGAACGGGGCGCGGCGGGTAGCCAATCGGCGGGCTTGAAGCAAGCGGGCGATGGGGGCAAACCGGGAGGACGAAGGGGAGTACGGGATAATTTGCGGCGCATCGTGCTTATCGTTGGGGCGGACCGTCTGCCGATGATTTACCAACCCCAAGCAAAAATGCTGCCCACCGGTGTTGCCAACGCCGACCAAAACGCTGCCGAAGGTACGTAGGTACCCATTGGGGTAGTGCATGGCTAAACCTTGAGGAAATCCGGCAATCAATCCCTTCCCGACGCGGTATTTTGCGGACTTTTTCGTACATTTTGGCCACGTATTCACTTTTTATCCCCCTACCCTACTCATGAATTATAACGCAAAATCCTTCAATCGACGTAAATTTATCAAATCCTCCGGTGCCGCGGGCCTTGGCCTCGGCCTGTGGAGCAGCGCGACGCCCCTGTTCGGACAGGGCGCTCCCAACAACAAAATTGTGGTGGCCGTGATGGGCCTCAACGGGCGGGGCGGCAACCTCACCGACGAAATCCTCAAGATCGACGGCATGGAGATCGCCTACATCTGCGACGTGGACGATGCGGCCATCAGCAAGGGTCTGGAGAAGGTTACGGCGGCGGGCACCCAGCAGCGCAAGGCGAAGGGGGTGAAGGACTTCCGCACCGCCCTGGAAGATAAGGACGTGGACGCCCTGGTGATCGCGGCGCCCGACCACTGGCACACCCCGGCCACCCTGATGGCCCTGGACGCGGGCAAGCACGTGTACGTAGAAAAGCCCTGCGGCCACAACGCCAAAGAAGGAGAGATGCTGTTGGAAGCCCAGAAGAAATACGACCGGGTGATCCAGATGGGCAATCAGCAACGCTCGGCACCCGAATCGATCCAGATCGTTCAAGAGATACGCGACGGACTCATCGGCACTCCGTACTTCGGCAAAGCTTGGTACGCCAACACCCGCGACAGCATCGGCACCGGGAAACAGACCGCCGTGCCCGCCGGACTGGACTACGAACTCTGGCAGGGTCCCGCGCCCCGCCAGCCCTACCAGGACAATCTGATTCACTACAACTGGCACTGGTTTGAGCACTGGGGAACGGGCGAAATTTGTAATAATGGCACGCACGAGATCGACGTGTGCCGTTGGGCGCTGGGCGTGGACTACCCGACCCTGGTGAGTTCTCAGGGCGGCCGCTACCATTATGACGACGACTGGGAGTTTTACGACACGCAGGTGACCAGCTTCGACTTTGACGATGCCAAGACCATCACCTGGGAGGGCCGCAGCTGCAATGGCCGACCGGTGGAGGGTCGAGGGCGCGGTTCGGCCATCTACGGCACGGAAGGCACCGTGATTCTGGACAGAAACGGCTACGAAGTCTACGACCGGCAGAACAAACTTATTAAAGAAAAGCGGGCCGACGAAGAGGCCGCCACCATGGACACCCGGGGCGGCGACAGCATGACGCGCGCCCACATCGACAACTTCCGGGCGGGTATTGTGGACAATGCTACGCTGCACTCGCCCATCGACGAGGGCCACAAGAGCGTGCTGCTCTGTCACCTGGGCAACATTGCCCAGAAAACCAAGCGCGCCCTCACCACCGACCCCACCAACGGTCATATCAAAGACGACAAGGAAGCGGAGAAACTGTGGGGACGCGAGTACGCCTCGGGCTGGGCTCCCGACACGAAAGCGCTGGGCATGAAGGGGTAATTACTCCTATCAACGCCTTCGCGGGTTGGGTTGGAAACCCGGCTTAGCTAAGCCACCGGGCCGAAAGCCCGGCGCTAGTGGTGGGTAGTTACTTCCATCCTAATCGTCATTCCGGAATTTTCTGTAGTGCAACGGAAGAAAATATCCGGAATCCCCTTCACAGAGGTACGATCTTCTCCGCATGGCGGTACAGGGCCCCCGCTTCAACCGTGTGCGTCGCCCGTCTTCGCATCGGGGGGATTCCGGGTCTCGCTACGCTCGCTCCGGAATGACGGTGGGGTGAGGACCTTGGACTGCACAAATCCGCAAAAATCAAAACACCTTTGCACTGATGGCGTTAGGTTAAAAAAACGTGTACTATGGATGCTATCGACGAAAAGACGATCCCGGCCAACCACGGCAAAGTGTTCACGGTGAACATCGAAGACGAGTTCGCCTTCTCCGACGTGCAAGAGAGCGTGATGGAGATTGATGGGATCAAAGACGTATTGTTTGACGATGGGGTGACGCCCCACGAGATTATCGTGCACACCAACGGAACGGTGCCGACCGAGGAGGTGCTGGCCGCGGTGGAGAAACACGGGTTCAGGGCCACGCCGGACAGCGCGTTTCCTTTGTATTGATTGGTGGGCTGGGTCCTTTTCTGCTTCAAAGCTCTGGAGGGAAAGTTTTGCTTCACTTCTAACTCCTTTTCCTTGAGGCTTGCCGTTTGTGCTTGATCAGCGCATCAACCGAGACGTTTAGGAATATCGAATGATGAACAAGGAATGATGAATGTCGAAGTGGACTATTTAGTATTTTCACTTCAACATTCGTTATTCCTTGTTCGGTGTTCGATATTCAAAGGCTTATAACTAGGAATCAACTATGAAAGATAAACAGTTTTTGGGCCGGGTGGTGGTCGTAACGGGGGCGTCGGCCGGTTTGGGTCGCGCTATTGCCCGGGAGTTTGGGCGCTACGGAGCTAAGGTGGCGCTGCTGGCTCGGGGCGAAGACGGACTGGAGGCGGCCCGGCAGGAGGTGGAAGCGCTGGGCGGAGACGCCCTGGCGATTCCCACCGACGTGGGGCAGGCCGAGCAGATGGAGCGAGCGGCGCAGCAGGTGGAAGACGCTTGGGGACCGATTGATATTTGGGTGAACAATGCCATGAACAGCGTGTTCTCGCCCCTCAAAGAAGTGACGCCCGAAGAATTTAAGCGCGTGACCGAGGTTACCTACTTGGGGCAAGTGTACGGCACGATGGCAGCGATGAAGCGAATGCTGCCCCGCGACCACGGCACCATTATCCTGGTTGGTTCGGCCCTAGCCTATCGGGGCATTCCGTTGCAGTCTGCTTATTGCGGAGCGAAGCACGGCATTCAGGGCTTTTTTGAGTCGGCCCGCACCGAGTTGCTGCACGACCAGAGCAACGTGCACCTGGGCATGGTGCAGCTTCCGGCAATGAACACCCCGCAATTTAGCTGGGTGAAGAGCCGGTTGCCCCACAAGCCGCGTCCGATGGGCACCATCTATCAGCCCGAAATAGCGGCGCGGGCGGTGACCTATGCCGCGCTGCATCGCAAACGCGAGGTGTACGTGGGCTACCCCACCTGGCAGACCATCGTGGGCAACAAGGTGATTCCCGGTTTCCTGGATCACTACTTAGCCAGGATCGGCTACAAGGGCCAGCAGACCGACCAGCCGGAAGATCCGGATCGCACCAATAATTTATGGGAACCGGTGCCGGGCGACCACGGAGCGCACGGCACCTTTGAGGCGCAGTCGTGGGACTTTAGTCCACAGTTCTGGGGAGTAACCCACAAGTGGCTCACGCTGGCCGGGGTGGTGGCGGTGGCTGCCGGGGCGGGAGCTGTCCTGGCCAGGTATAGTTCGAAGTAAGGATTCTATTTGGATGTTTCGGATAAAGGAGAAGATTGTTACCTTTGTAGTCGGTTTCGATTGGTATTTTATCGGGATCGATTCACTTTGTATCACGCGATCTTACGCCGCTACCGCATGAAAACCATTATTCTACGTTTATTAGTGATTAGCCTATTGGGTATAGGTCTTTCGGGACTTTCCCTTCGTGATGCCGCTGCGCAGGCCTCCGCCGTCAAGAATCCTTCCACGCTTCGCGAGCAGTTTGTTTTCCTGAAGGAGGAATCAAACACGTATAAAGACAAGAAGATCATCCGTGAAACCGAGTTGAACCGTTTCTGGACGAACGTACGGGATTCGCTATCGCAGGTGCATCAGCAACTGGCCCTCACCAAGAGCAACATCAACGCGCGAAAAGCAGAGATTGACACGCTTAACGCTAAGCTGGAATCGCAGCGGGAAATGGTGGAAGAAAGTGAGCACGCCAGCACCCACATCAGCGTGATGGGCATTGATATTCTGAAAAACAACTTCCTGAGTTTCTTCTGGATTACGGCTTCGGTGCTGACGCTGCTGTTGCTGGGGGCGCTGTACCAGTACCGCCACAGCAAGATGGTTACGTCCAAAACGCAGTACAACCTGCGGGCCATCCAGCGGGAGCTGGAAGACTTCCGTAAGAAGTCTTTGGAGAAAGAGCGCAAGCTACGTCGCGAATTGCAGACCGAGCGCAACCGGGTGGAAGAGCTTAAGCTGGTAGCCTCGCAGAAGCGGTAAGCGGCGTTCTTCTTCCCTACCTGTTTTGATAGCCTCACCTGCCGTTATTGTCATCCAAGACAAAATACAACGTCATTTCAGAATTTTACGCAGCGTAGCGCAGTAAAATGTCCGGAGTCCCCTGCAAGCGAAGGACGTTTTACCGATGTCATTTCAGTATCTGACCGTTCCGAAAAAGAACCGCGCGGCCGCCGCCAGCAGTACCTAGCGGTCAGCATCCAGCATCTAACCCCGCGTTGAACGCCATCCACAAGGTCATTCAGTACCAACATTCCCCCCCTTTTGCACGTTATTGCCCCAACAACACAAACCACTAAACAACACCGCCTTTTGTACCCTCTCAAGAGCACCATTGATCCGCAGTCCGAGGCCTTCCGCAGCAACGAGCACGACTACCGCGAATTGCTCACCGACTACCGCCGCGTGCTTCGGCAGGTGACGCAGGAGCGCAGCGAACGGTCGGTCAGCAAGCACCGCGAGCGCGGCAAGCTGCTGGCCCGCGAGCGCATCAGCCAACTCATTGATCCCAACACTCCCTTCCTGGAACTTTCGCCCCTGGCAGCCTACGGCATGTACGACGATGCCTTCCCGTCGGCGGGCATCGTGGCGGGCATTGGCGTGATCCACGGACAAGAAACGGTGATCTCGGCCAACGACGCCACCGTGAAGGGCGGCACCTACGTGAGTGAGTCGATCAAGAAGAATATCCGCGCCCAGGAGATCGCCCTGGAAAACCGTCTGCCCTGCGTCTACCTGGTCGACTCGGGTGGCGTGTTTCTGCCTGAGCAGTCGAACGTGTTCCCGGATCGCTTCGACTTCGGGCGCTTTTTCTACAACCAAGCCCGATTGTCGGCCCAGGGCATCGCGCAGGTGGCGGTGGTGATGGGCTCCAGTACGGCCGGAGGAGCCTACGTGCCCGCCATGAGCGACGAGGTGATCATTGTGCGCAACCAGGGCACCATCTTCCTGGGCGGACCGCCCCTGGTGAAAGCAGCGACGGGCGAGGAGGTAAGTCCCGAAGAACTGGGCGGGGCCGACGTGCACACCGCCGTGTCGGGTGTGGCCGACCACCTGGCCGAGAACGATGCGCACGCGCTACAGATCTGCCGCAACATCTTTGAGACCTTGCCCACCGGCCCCCGGCAAGCGCTGGACCGGGCACCCACCGAAGAACCCAGGTACGACCCGCAGGAGCTCTACGGCATCGCCCCGGTGAGTCTGAAGAAACCGGTCGACGCCCGCGAGATTATCGCCCGGTTGGTAGACGGCAGTCGGTTTCACGAGTTCAAGGCCCGCTACGGCACCACGCTGGTCACCGGCTTCGCCCGGCTGCACGGCTACCCGGTGGGTATCGTGGCCAACAACGGCATCCTGTTCTCCGACAGTTCGCTCAAGGGCACCCATTTCATCGAACTGTGCTGCTACCGGCGGATACCGATCTTGTTCTTGCAGAACGTGACCGGCTTTATGGTGGGCAAAGCCTACGAGCGGGGCGGCATCGCCCGCGACGGGGCCAAGATGGTGCACGCGGTGGCCACGGCCAACGTGCCCAAGTTTACGGTGGTGTTTGGCGGCTCGTTCGGGGCAGGCAACTACGCCATGGCGGGCCGCGCCTACGATCCGCGGTTCTTATTTATGTGGCCCAACGCCCGCATCTCGGTGATGGGCGGCGAGCAGGCGGCCAACGTGCTACTCACCGTGAAAGAAGACCAACTCAAGACGCGGGGAAAGTCCCTGGATGCCAAGGAAGCCGAACAAACCAAAGCCGAGATTATGGAACAGTACGAACGCGAGGGCTCGCCCTACTACAGCACCGCCCGCCTGTGGGACGACGGCATCATCGATCCAGTGGATACGCGCAAGGTAATCGCCTTGGGCATTGCCGCCTCGCTCAACAATCCGTATCCTGAGCCAAAGAACGGTATTTATCGGATGTGATGATTGGATGCTGGTTGCTGGTTGCTGGTTGCTAGCATCCTAACCATGCAGAAAGTTCCAGTATCTTAGCCATTCAGAAAGTCATCCAGTGACCAGCAGCTAGTATCCAGTATCTGACCGTCAAGAAAATCATCCAATGACCACCTACACCACCCTCGAACTCACGATCACCGACCGCATCGCCACCCTGTGGCTCGACCGCCCAGATGTGCGCAACGCCTTTAACGGAGAGATGATTGCCGAACTGATCGATTGCCTGGGGCAGGTTGCCCAGGATGAAAATATTACTGCATTGCTGCTGCGGGGCCGCGGCAAGGTGTTCTGCGGCGGGGCCGACATTGCGTGGATGAGCAGCTTTTCGCAGCGCACCTACGAGGAAGATTATCAAGGCAACCAGCAGTTGGCCAAGTGCTTCCACGCGGTGTATACCCTACCCCAGCCGACCGTCGCCGTGGTGCAGGGCGCGGCCTTCGGAGGAGCCAACGGGCTGCTGGCCGCCTGCGACATGGCCTACGCGGTAGAGGATACCACCTTTGCCTTTAGCGAGGTGAAGATTGGCATCATTCCGGCCACCATTGCTCCTTACGTGCTGCGGCGGGTGGGCGCGGCGGCGGCCCGCGAACTGATGCTCACCGGACGCCGTTTTGAAGGAGCAGAAGCCGCCCGGGTAGGATTGGTGAACCAGTGCTTCCGCACCAAAGAAGATACCGAAGCGCACGTGCGCAACGTGGTGGCCGAACTGAAAACCGCCGCTCCCGGGGCCGTGCGCCGCTGCAAGCAGCTGATCGCCACCGTGGCGCAGGTAAGCAGCGTAGAAGAAACCATGGACTACACCGCCCGCATGATTGCCGACGCCCGCGCCTCGCCCGAAGGTCAGGAAGGTATGCGCGCCTTCTTAGAGAAACGAAAACCGGAGTGGATAGTGGACGCTGGATGATCTGCTGGACGGGCCAGATGCTGGATGCTGGCCGCTAGGTACTGGATACTGGATGATAGCGGTCAGCACCTTAGTCCTGTAAAAGTTCCAGTATCTTAGCCCCGCGTGGAACGTCCCCGCGTGGAACGCTACCTATAAAGCTAACTAGTATCCAGTATCTTGCCATCTAGAAAGTCATCTAGTATCTGACCATAAAGCAAATCCACCTATGTTCAACAAGCTACTCATTGCCAACCGGGGCGAAATTGCCGTCCGCATCATCCGCGCCACCCAGTCGCTAAAGGTAGCCACCGCGGCCATCTACGCCGACTCCGACCGGGAAGGGCTGCCGGTGCAATTGGCCGACGAAGCCTACCCACTGGGGGAAGGCGACCTGAACGATACTTACCTCAACATTGAGAAGATCATCGAGATTGCCCTGCACTCCGGCTGCGAGGCCGTCCATCCGGGCTACGGCTTCCTGTCGGAAAACACCGCCTTCGTAGAGGCCTGTGAGCGGGTGGGCATCACCTTTATCGGGCCCAACAGCGAGGCCATCCGCACCATGGGCGATAAGGTGGAAGCTCGGGCCTTCGCCCAGCGGGCCGGGGTGCCCATCACCGAAGGGGTGACCGGTGCTCCCGACGAACTCCGCCAACAAGCTGATACCCTGCCCTACCCGGTGCTGGTGAAGGCCGCCGCCGGGGGAGGTGGGAAGGGCATGCGCATCGTGCGTAGCGCTGGCGAACTGCCTAGTGCGCTCACCTCCACCAGCCGCGAGGCAAAGGCCTACTTCGGCGATGCTACCGTTTACATTGAGAAGTACCTGGAGTCACCCCGCCACATCGAGGTGCAACTGCTGGGCGACCACTACGGCAACCTGGTGCACCTCTACGAGCGGGAGTGCTCGCTGCAACGCCGCTACCAGAAGATCATCGAAGAGGCCCCCTCCCCCACCCTCACTCCCGAACTGCGCCGCACCATGGGCGAGGCTGCCGTGAAACTTGGCAAAGCCATCGACTATACCAATGCGGGCACCATCGAGTTTCTGTTAGACCAAAACCAGCAGTTCTACTTTCTGGAGATGAACACGCGGGTGCAGGTGGAGCACCCCGTTACGGAGCTGACCACGCGCATCGATATCGTGGCCGAGCAGATTCGGATTGCCGCCGGTGAGCCGCTGTCGTTTCAGCAGGACGACGTGCCGCAATGGGGACACGCCATCGAGTGCCGGGTGTACGCCGAAGCGCCCGAGGAGAATTTCCGCCCCTCGCCCGGCACGATCACCTACCACCACCCGCCCTCTTCCGGGGCCGTGCGACTCGACACCGCCGTGGTCACCGGCTCGATCATCGACCCGCGCTACGACCCCATGATCGGCAAGCTGATTGCCTACGGCACCGATCGCGAACGGGCGCGACAGCACGCCATCACCGCGCTGAAAAACTACGCCATCCACGGCATCGACACCAACCTGGCGTACCTCATTGCGCTGCTCAGCACCGACGACTTTCGCGACAACCGCATCTCTACCCACTACTGCGACGAGCACACGCCCCAGATCATTGCGCACATGAAGGAGCAAAAAGCCGCCATTAATCGGCTGCCCGTGGTACTGGCCGGACTGCTGTATAGTTTCGGCGAGTCTATCACTACCGCGACTTCCGTATGGCAGGAGATAGGGTTCTGGCGGTTGGTTCCAGCCCTGGAGATCACTCTGGACGACGCATCGGTGACCATTGAACTGCGAGAAACCGGTCCCGGAACATACCAGGCCACGCACGACGATCAGGAATACTCTGTGCAAATAGTGGCTCAGCAAGCGGGGCGCGTTGATTTCCGGCTAAACGATGCATTGCACATCGCTTACGTGTCGGAAACTGAGGAGGGAGCGTTTATTATTACCCAGGCGGGCTTCAATTTCCGACTACGAAGAAACAATCTACCCCCTAAAAAGCGTTTAGTGGGTAGCACCGAGGCTGAAACGGGGTCGGACGACACCGTGGTTTCGCCTATGCCCGGCAAGGTGATTGCTTTGCACGTGCAAGCGGGCGATGCGGTGAAGCGGGGCGATACGCTGCTGGTGGTGGAAGCCATGAAGATGGAGAACGCCCTGATGGCTCCCCGCGACGGCACGGTGCAAGAGGTACGTGTAGCCCTCGATGATCGCATCGAGCGCAACGTGCCCCTGATATTGCTTAGCTAGTACAGACGCGATTCATCGCGTCTCCACCAAGGAGAAAGATATGATCACCACCCAAGAACACGAACTCATCCGCCAGTCGGTGCGAGACTTTGCCGAGAAAGAAATAAAGCCCGTGGCCCGGGAGCTGGACAAGAACGAGCAGTTTTCGGTGCCCCTCACCAAGCGCATGGGCGAAATGGGCCTGTTCGGCATGGTAGCCTCTCCCGACTACGGCGGCCACGGCATGGACTACCTGTCGTACATCATTGCCGTGGAGGAAGTGGCCCGCGTGGATGGCTCCCAGGCCGCCACGGTGGCCGCCCATAACTCGCTGGGTATCGGCCCGTTGTACCAGTTCGGCACCGAAGCGCAGAAGAAGAAGTACCTGCCCGCCCTCTGCACCGGCGAAGCCCTGTGGTCGTTCGGACTTACCGAGGCCGAGGCCGGTTCCGACTCGCGGGGCACCAAAACCACCGCCCGCCTGGAAAACGGCGAGTGGACGATCAACGGCTCGAAGATCTTTATCACCAACGGAGCCACCGACATCACGCTTGGAGCCACGGTGCAGGCGGTTTCGGGAGAGAACAATGGCAAGAAAGAGTACTCAACCATTATTGTGGATCAGGATACGCCCGGCTTTGAAGCCATCTCCATGCACGACAAGCTCTGCTGGCGCGCCTCCAACACCTCACAACTGTTCTTCGACGGTTGCCGCGTGCCCGAAGAAAACCTGCTGGGCAAGCGTGGACAGGGTTCCAAGATTATGCTCGAGACCCTGGACGGCGGCCGCCTGTCGATTGCCGCGATGGGACTCGGCTGTGCGCAAGGCGCCTACGAGATGGCCATTCGCTACGCCAAGGAACGGCAGCAGTTCGGCAAGCCGCTTACCCAATTTCAGGCGATCTCATTCAAGCTGGCCGACATGGCTACCAAGCTGGAGTTGGGCCGCAACCTGCTCTACAAAGCCTGCTGGCTCAAGGACAACGACAAGCCCTTCGCCAAAGAAGCGGCAATGGCCAAGCTGTACTGCTCGGAGATTGCCAAAGAGGTGGCCGACGAGTCGGTGCAGGTGCACGGGGGCTACGGCTTGATGGGCGAATACGACGTGGAACGCTTCTACCGCGACCAGCGCATCCTGCAAATCGGCGAGGGCACTTCGGAGATTCAGCGGCTGGTGATTTCTAGGCATATTTTAAATTCGTAGTAGGAACACGATTAATCGTGTTCCTACCATTAATCGTGTTCCTACGGTTATCTCCTATGGTTCATCTCACCGAATGTCCGCGCGACGCGATGCAGGGGATAAAATCGTTTATTCCCACGGCGGATAAGGCGCGCTACATTAACTCGATCTTGCGGGTGGGGTTCGATACGGTCGACTTCGGTAGTTTCGTGTCGCCCAAGGCCATTCCTCAGCTGCGCGATACGGCCGAGGTGCTGGCGCAATTAGACCTTTCAAATACCTTGTCTAAACTGCTAGCTATTGTGGGCAACCGGCGGGGGGCCGAAGCAGCGGTGCAGCACGAGGAGATTACCTACCTGGGGTTTCCGTTTTCTATCTCACCTACCTTTTTGCAGCGCAACATCAACTCCACGGTAGAACAATCGTTTACGCTGGTGCAGGAGCTCTTGGAGCTGTGTCAGTCGCCCAGCAAGCAGTTGTTGGTGTACGTGTCGATGGCCTTCGGCAATCCGTATAGCGACCCCTGGAGCGTGGAAGAACTGCTGCACTGGATTGACCGACTGCACCACGCGGGCGTGCGCCACATCACGCTGGCCGACACCACGGGCTTAGGCACCGCGCCGGTCATTGGCAGCGCGCTGGAAATTGCGATACCGGCCTACGCGGAAGTCACCTTCGGCTTGCACCTACACACCACCGCGCCGGAAGGTCGCGCGAAGATCGATGCGGCCTACCAACACGGCTGCCGCCACTACGACGGGGTGATGAGCGGTTTGGGCGACATTTCGCTGGGCGGCTGCCCCATGGCTGGTCCTGACTTGGTAGGCAATATTCAGACGCGCGACTTGCTGACCTATTTCGATGCGCAGGAGGTGACCATCGGACTGGATCAGGAGGCATTTCGACAGGCCGAGTGGGTGGCGCAGGAAATAATCCCCCAATAATTGTACATTTGCCGGGTCAAACGCTAAAACCCATGAAACAGAGTATTGCCGTGGTGGCCGGGGGCACCTCGCACGAGTACGTGATCTCAATGCGCAGCGCCGAAACGGTGCTTAACTGCCTAGACCGATCCGCCTTCACTCCCTACCTAGTGGTAGTAGAGCTTGACCGTTGGTACGCCAAGGTCGACGGGCAGGAACTTCCGATCAATAAGAATAATTTCTCGTTTAGTCTGAACGGGCAGACCATCACCTTTGCGGCGGTGTACAACATCATTCACGGTACGCCGGGCGAAGACGGCAAGATTCAGGGCTACTTCGAGCTGCTGGGCATCCCCCACACTGGCTGCGACGTGCTCTGCAGTGCGATCACCTTTAGCAAAAGCGTGGGCAAAGAACTGGTGCGGGCGCACGGCATCACCACGCCCCGGTCGGTGACGCTCACCGAGCAAGACCTTTCTCAAATGGCCCAGGTGGCTATCGAATTTAGCTTTCCGTGCTTCGTGAAGCCCAACAACGGCGGATCGAGCTTCGGAGCCAGCAAGGTGGACCAGTCCGAGCAGCTCGAGGGGGCGGTTCGCAACGCCCTGGAACACGACCGCGAAGCGCTGGTGGAAGAATACATTCAGGGACAAGAACTTACGTGCGGCGTGTTTGCCAAGGATGGTGTGGCACAGGCTTTGCCTATCACCGAGATAGTAAGCAAGAACGTCTTCTTCGACTTCCAGGCCAAGTACGAAGGGGCGTCGGAAGAAATCACTCCGGCCCGGGTAGACGACACGGTGCGGGACCAATGCCAACGGCTGACCGAGAAAATCTATACGCTGTTCCACTGTCGCGGCTTCGTGCGCATTGATTATATCCTGAAAGAAGGAACACTGTACTTCATCGAGGCCAACACCACACCGGGTTTTTCCAAAGAGAGCATCTTCCCGCAGCAGGTGCGGGCGGCGGGGTTGGACTTGAATGCGTTGGTCAACGAGCAGGTGCACGCGATTATCAAAGCAAAGTAGAACTTACTGAGTGAATAGAAAAGAACTACAAGAGCTGTCTCAAATACGAATCACGGAAGCGAAGGCGTTGTTAGATAAGGGTTTACACGATGGAGCGTACTACCTTTGCGGGTACGCAGTAGAGTGTGCCCTGAAAGCGTGTATCGCGAAGAATGTGAAGCGGCACGACTTTCCGGATAGAAAGGTGGTGAACGACAGCTATACGCATGATCTAGTCAAACTAATAAGAACGGCCGGACTAGACAGTGAACTAGATAATGAGATGAAAACGAATCCGGGGTTTATCGCTAACTGGCGGGTGGTTAAGGACTGGTCCGAGAATAGTCGTTATTTAAGAAACTCAAAGGTAGAAGCGCATAACTTATACAAAGCGATAACTACTCGTAAAAATGGTGTGCTGTTATGGATAGAAAGACATTGGTAACGTTGGACCAGTCAGCTATTGAAGAAGGAAGAAAGTTAATAGACGCGTTGGATGGTTCTGACCTACAGGTTGCTGCGGCATTCTGGTATTATATGGACGGACCGGAAACCTACCGCCTTGTGATAGCCACTGCCTATTACGACAAATACGGACCTCATAAAACCTACGAGAAGATTGAAGAGGTGATCCGAAACAGCCAACGTAGTATTGATTTACGATGGGATGCGGTTTCCGTAGTAAGCTTGGATAGTGAGCTTTACAAAGGTTTAAATCAAACTGCACCAGTAGGCAACGGTATGAAAGGCAAAAGACTAACCCAAAGTGTCGTAGACGGCATTTACATCGAAGACGCTTACCTCTACCGCGTCAGTTGAGTGATATATCTGCATCAAGCAATAACCCAAAAGTGAACCGTAGCGTGACTCAATTATTCAAAGTTAACTCGCCCGTCGGGGTGCTTATCCACCTGGGCATCATCCTGCTACTCGCCACCGTGGGCGGGCTGTGGTTTTTCTACTCGTACCTGCCCTCGGCCACGCACCACAACGAAACGGTGACCGTGCCCGACCTGGAAGGTATCCACCTGGATAACATAGACGAGTTCCTCATCCAGCGCAATCTCAACTACGAGGTGCTCACCGATTCGGGCTTCACCGATGCCTACGATCCGCAAACGGTGCTGGTGCAGTACCCGCTGGCGGGATCAAAGGTGAAAGAGAACCGCAAGATTTTTCTCACCCTCAACGCCACCAACCCGCCCAAGGTGAAGATGCCCGCCCTGGTCGACGGCTCGGTGAAGAACGCCCAGCTGGTGCTGGAAAGCTACGGACTGGAACTTGGCGCTATTGAGTACGTACCCGACCTGGCGCAGAACGCGGTGCTCGAGCAACGCTACAATGGGCAACCGATTGCCGCGGGTGAAATAATTTCGAAGGGCGCCCGCATTGACCTGCTAGTGGGCGATGGCTTGGGCAACACCTTATTGGAGGTGCCCGATCTGGACGGCCTGGAGATGGAAGAAGCCGAAGTGGTGATTATCGGTTCAGGCTTGAAAGTCGGCGGCATCCTGTTCCGGAATGCTTCGCTGTCGGACCGCGACCCCAAGGACCAGGCGCAGCAGCAGCAAGACCGGCTGGTGATTATGAAGCAAAGCCCCGCGGCGGGCAGCAACATTCGCATCGGTGAAGAAGTGGACGTATGGCTGGACCGATTCAGCGATGAGCAACCGCCAGAGAGTGCGCTGGACATCGAAGAGAATGCTCCCTCAGGGGTTGACTTGGACGAAGACGACATCTTCTGATCTGGTATGCCAAACTAGTTACCCTGCACTTTCTGGCGAACCTCGTCGTTGTAGGGGCGAAAAGCACCAACCATTTATCTTTTTGAAGTCACCTCACTCTTCAAACGCCTCACTTCGGGCTATTTTTCTCCTGACTGCTCTCCTGGGGCTGATGGGCTTCCGCCTATCCGCCCAGTCGGTTCGGCTCGTTCCTCTTTCGCCTACTTCGTCCGGGCAACCCGCCCACGCCCGGCAGCAGGCCCTCGACACGGTGCTGACGTTGCCTTTCTGGGACGATTTCTCGCAGCCTGTCACCAACGCCCTGGGTTTCACCACTCCCGATACGCTGCACTGGCAGCCTACCCAGAGCCGGGGAGTGCTGATTAACACCGGGCTGGGCATTGCCCCCCCGTCGGTGGGCGTGGCCTCCTTTGATGGGGTCAATGCCCAGGGAGCGGCCTACGATACGGCGGCAACCAGTCGCAACGGACTGTCCGACGAATTGTGGTCGCAGCCCATCAATCTGACCCTGGTGCCGGAGGCGGAGCGCGGCAGTGTTTACCTCAGTTTCTTCTGGCAACCCCAGGGGCGGGGCGAGCTTCCCGAAGCGGTTGGCGACTCGATCCGCTTGCAATTTAGCACCCTCGACACCGCGCAGCAGTGGGTCACGGTTTGGAAGCAAACCGGCAACGATTCGCTGGTCACCAACGCATTTGTGCAGGAAATTCTTCCGGTGAGCAATCCGGCCTACTTCCACGACCGCTTTCAGTTTCGCTTTCAGTCGTTTAACCGGCAATCAGGGGCCTTCGATACCTGGAACATCGACTACGTGTACCTAAACCGGGGGCGCAGCGCCGCTGATCTGGCGTATCCCGATGCCGCCATCACCTCGCTACCCACCTCACCCTTTGGCGACTACACCCAGGTGCCGATGAAGCAGTTCCGGGCGGCCCCCGAGCAGTATCTGTCGGGCTCGTCAGTGCAGTATTACAACCTACGCAACCAACCGGTAGGCACCACCTTCGAGGCATTTATCAACAACGCGCTGACGGGGGAAACGCTTTATCGGCTCAGCGATTCTACCAACGCCCTGAGTCCCCTACCCACCGCCTTCGACCGCCGCACCATCGCGGTGGGCCCTCCGGCAGCAGGGGCCTTTGATCTCGCCCAAGACTCGCTGTACGTGCAAAGTGAATTTTATATCGAGACGGGCGACCTGCCGCGCATCGAGTCTATTAGTGCCGAAGGCGATACGTTATTTAATCTATCGGTCGACTACCGGGACAACGATACGGTGCGTACCACCTTCGTGCTGAACGAAGCCCTGGCTTATGACGACGGCACCGCCGAGTTCGGCCTGGAGCTGAACCAGACGGGCGGACGGGTGGCCTACCAATTTGTGGTTCCGGAAGAAGACTTGCTCACCGATATTGACATTCATTTCCCCAACTTAGCGCAAAATCAGGGGACGCTGTTCAAGCTATTTGTCTGGAAAACGTTGACCGATACCGCCCGCGGGGAGGCTGTGTTGCGCGAGTCGGGTACTTTGGCAGCTCGATCTTCTCTTCAGTCCAACGGATTCACCACCTATCAGCTAGAATCGCCCGTTGCCGTGCAGGATACGTTTTACGTGGGGTATCAGCAGGAGAGCACGGATCGTTTTCTGATCGTTGGCTTTGATAAAAACACGGACACCAACGAGCGCATTTTCTTTAGCGTATCCAGCGACTGGGAGCAGAACACCGAGCTGCAGGGCAGCCTGATGATCCGGCCACGCTTTGATCGCGAGCGGGCACAGTTGGTCACCGACCTGCCGGACGAAAAGGTTGTTCCGGCCTTTGAGTTGACCGTGTTTCCGAACCCGACGAATGGCTTGGTACGGGTGCAGGGAGCCTACGACCGACTGCGCGTGGTTGATCTGCGGGGGCGGGCCGTTCCCGTGGCTCCCCGTCCCGACGGGGTGGTTGATCTGTCCCCCTACCCCGCCGGTCTCTACGTGTTTCAGTTTGCGGTGGGTCCCCAAACGATTACCCGAAAGGTGATTCGACAGCCCTGACAGTCGGCGGAGAGCCATTGCGGTGGTTATCTCGTAATCTAGCTCAGTTTTAGGCCATCACCCCGGCCATCGACTCGATCAGTTCCAGCTTGTAATTGTCCTGCGCTTGCACGTAGGCTACCCGCGCCTTCTTCACTCCGCCAAACTTCTTTTTTTCCTGGGCGGCCGTCATTCCTAGAAATACGCGCTGCTTACCCAACGCTTGTCCCCGCTGGGCAATTTGAAATAGGGCTTGTTTGTAGACTTTATGTTCTTCAACGTAGGCGTAGTCCATGCCGAGCACCACGGCGCAGTAGCTCTCATCGGTTTGATAGTTGCACACCGTGGCCACCAGCAGATGGTCACCAGTAGCCAAGTGCTCGGGCTTGAGCCGGATCTGGATAAACTCCCAGCGGGGCGACTGGCTCATGGCTTCAAAGAGCGGCCGCGGAAACTCAATGTTGTTGAGCGCGTAGTTTTTGTTGCTCACGTTTTGGTACAGCTGGTACGTGCGATCAATATCCGCTTCGCTCAGCGACGACTGCACCGTCACCTCGAAGTGGTGCATCATCTTCACGGCGTCTTTGCGCACGTGGTAGCGTGATTTGTACGGCAGGTGCTGTAGGTAGGTGTCTACATCAGACCAGGGCAACTCCTCGATCACGCAGGTTTCGGGCAGGTCCACTTTGAAGTATCCCTGGGTATAAAACATATCGTTGATACCGGGCGAATCCGCATCGATATCCCGTAGGCTAACCGCGGTGCATTGGTAGTCTTCCTTGAGGGATTCTATCTCGACACTGAGCAATTTCAGCGCCTCGTGGTAGTAGGGGTGCTGGGCATCAGCAAACAGGTATTCACCATCGGTCACCAGGGTGCCCATGCCCAGCGTGCGCGACATCAGGTAGTAGGGATCGGTGCGGCGCCGTTCTTCCACCTGCATTGAAACCGAGGCGGGAGCCAGCATGTCATCTTTCCAGAGCGCCACCGTGAAGCAGGTAGCCAGCACAATTTTCTGCTGCTGATCACGCAGGATCAGGTACACAAACTTCCAGTTGTGCTCGGGCAATGGGTTGTTTGCGAAAGCTTGCTCATAAAGGCGCATAGCGTCCCAATCCATCGCGCCGCGTTCGCCGAAACAGGCGTTCCAGTCGGCAGGGTTCACCCGTTCGATGCTGGTCTCTTGTTGCACGGCCAGCGGTTCTGATGTATTTTTCGTCTCCACCACCACTTCTTCTTCAACCGGGGGCAGTTTAAAAGCGGAGCGCACTTGGTTCATGGTGTATCCTTCTTCTTGCAATACCTGCGCATAGTGATGATCCATCGTCTCGATCAACGCCCGGATGTCTTCGTGGGTGTTGTGGCGGGAGATAGAAAAGCGGATTCCGGCATTGCGGGCGGGCACCACCGGGAAGGTAGCCACGTTCATGTAGAAGCCATTGGCCAGCAAACGACGCCCCAGGTTGTAGGCAACGCCCGGCACCGCCGTTCCGACAAAGTGCACCGGACAGGCGTTCTGCTTGATCAGCGGCAGGTTGGTCTGCGCGATTAACTGGTTGCAGTAGGCGATCTTGTCGGCTAAATCCTGCTGCAACTCATAGATTTCATCCGACAAGTGAATTTTGGCGGAGGCCAACGACGCCGCTACGCTGGCGGGGTCGGCTTGCACCGAAAAGGTTTGGGGACCCCCGAACACCCGGTAGGCTTCGTAGAGTTCGTGGTTGCTAAACACGGCTACGGCCCCGCTGGCTCCGAACGATTTGCCCAGCGTGCCGATGAGCACCGACCGTTCGGGCACCGCGCCCAATTGCTGCATCACGTAGCCCGTGCCGTGCTGTCCGGCCCAGCTCATGCCGTGCACGTCGTCTAAATAGAGGTGCAGCTGAGGGTACTTTTTGGCCAGCTGCATCAGTTCAGGTAGGGGCACCGTGTCGCCGAACATAGAGTAAATGCCGTCGGCGGCGTACCAAATACGGCGGTGCGTATCGCGCAAGCGCAGGATCATTTTCTCGAGCATCTCCATGTTGCTGTGTTTCACCATTTGCACGGTGACGCCCCGGGGTTTGAGCAGTTGGGTGGCGCTCTGCACGCTGGCGTGCACCTGCTGATCGAGGATCATCGCGTCCTCGTCGCGCACCAGGCTGGGGATTAGCCCCACGTGGGCCAGGGTGCTATTCTTGGCAATGGCGACCGGATGCTGGTACATAGTGCGTAAGCAATCTTCCAGCTCCTTGCACAGTCCGAACGAAACATAAGTTTTTGACATTGGAAACTGCGTTCCGTACTGCTGAATGGCCTGAATGGCCGCATCTTTGAGCCGTTGGTCTTGTTCTAGCCCGAGGTAACTGGTGGTGCCGAAGTGGCGAAGTTGCTGCCCCTTGATGGTGAGAAACCTTCCGTTGGTGTGCGTTCCCTCGGTGTAGAGGTGAACGAGCCCCTGCTGCTGGGCGTTTAGAATGAGATCACTAATCGTGTCTAGCAGATGATTGTGCTTTGATTTGGCCATGTCGATCTTTTTTTTGATCAAAATTGACTATATTTCCCTGTCATCACTCGAGCATGTTGCTGCTAAAATTACGCGTGTATGGTATTGACGCAGGCTGATTAGGCAAGAAACACTCCCGGCACTTCTACCCTATGAAATATAAATTTATGAACAACGACTTCGTGTATATGGAGTTGAAAAACGGGATTTTGTACGTCAAGTTCAAGAAGAAAGAGATCGACGCTGCTTTGGCCCAGAAGATCATTGAGCAACGGCTTTCGTTCGTTGATGGGCAAACCTATCCGATCATTGTGGACGGTTCAGCCGTGAAAGAATTAACCAAGGCAGCCCGGGAAACCCTTTCATCCGAAAAGGCGAATCAAAACACCGTAGCCCTGGCGGTGATTGTGCGCAACCCGGTTACCCGTACCATCGCTAACTTCTTTCTTAAGTTTCAGCAGCCTAGGTATCCGTTCCGGTTGTTCACCGATCTGGAAAGTGCCCAAGAATGGCTCAAAAAGTACCAACCCAATGCGTAGTTGCGTTTATTGCCCTTCTGCATGCCACTTCTGCCCCAAATCATACACCACACTGCTGATATTACCCCCACGAGCGAACTTTTAACCCCCGCATGACCAAACGAAAAGACCAGGATCACCGGATAGAAGAAATCAATCAAGTGCTGATGAGCCTGGCGGAAGGCAATTTCTCGGCTCGGGCTTCCCTTTCTCACCAGCTTGACGGTATTGATGCTATTGCGGCGGGAATTAATATGCTGGGTGAAGAGCTACGAAGCTCAGTGATCGCCCAAGACTATTTGGATAGTGTGCTACATGGGGTGGCGGATATGCTCATTATTTTTGACGAAGATTTTACCATCACCCGCGTAAATGACAAGACCTGCGAATTACTCAACAAAACCAAGGAAGCATTGCTAGGAGAACCCCTGGAGAGCCTTTTTGCCAAAAAGAACGCCGCATTTAGTCAGCGGCTTAAACAACTGGCGCAGCAACAAGAACCGCTCTACAACATAGAAACTTCTTTCAAGATTCAGCGTACCACCGCGTTGCCCGTGACGCTATCGCTATCGGTGCTGAAACAACGAGACGCGGTAACCGGCTACCTATTGATTGCCAAGGACTTGAAGCAGATTTTACTAACTTCCAAAGCACTCGAGCAGCGCAACGAAGAGCTGAAAACGTTGCTTTACAAAGTGTCGCACGATTTACAGGGGCCGCTGGCCAGCATTCTGGGGCTGTTTCAGGTGATTGAGCAAACCGCGCACGAACCCGACACCCTGTCGCACTATCTATCGTTGATCAAACGAAGCGCCAACAAGCTCGAGAAATCGATTCGAGGATTGGTCGAACTGGGCATGGACGATGCGCATCAGCAATTTACTACCTTTGACGTGAAACGTTCGGTAGAAGAAGTAATTGATTTATTGAGCGATTTTCCCGACCGGGAAAAGGTTACTATTGAAGTAAAAGCCAGTAAGCCACTGCAACTGCGGTCAGAGGAGCGATTGTTCCGCCTGATGGTGCAACACCTGCTCGAGAACGCAATCAAGTACCGTCGCACCAACATAGATAACTCCTACGTCCACATTCGCATCCGCTCTCACCGCCGAGGAATTAGTCTTTCCATCAAAGACAATGGGCAAGGCATGAGCCGCCACGTGCAACAGCGCGCCTTCGATATGTTCTACCGGGGCAATCCGGCTTCGCAGGGCAGCGGGTTGGGTCTCACTATTGTGAAGTCGAACGTGGAAAAGTTAGGGGGCGAAGTAGCCATTAAAAGCAAATTACAAGAAGGCACCGACGTGCGGCTGCTGCTTCCTTCAATTGATAAGTTTACCTTCGATCCGTATTGAAACCAACATTATTTTGGTTGACCAACACTCCGGAGGAGTTGCTCGCGGGTTCGGCTTGGGAACCAAGTGTGCCGGAGGTGCTGGCCCCGTTGAGTAAAAAGTCGAAGGTGATTCCTACGTACCGGGTGCTCATCGCTTACGTAGATCAATTACACAATTTCGTGCAGCATATTCCGCCCCTCGCCTGGGAATTGCTGGAGTACGCCTCGGAACCCCTGGAGATTGTGTGTCCGGAAAGAAAACCTAAATTGATTCGCGCTGACCAACCATCGTCTATCTGTGTGCGGTGGGTGAGACAGCCACAACTGCTTCGATTGGTGCAGAAAGAAGGGCCACTGTGGGCAGTTTATCCACTGGCAACCAACGCGGCAGATTCGCCACTTTGGAAAAAAGTTGACTGTTCCAGCAAGAAATATCCCTATCAGCAGGTAAGAACCGTAGAGCTTTTCCCGGATGACACCTTTAGATTTCTTCGGTGAAGCTTACTACTTGTTGGCTTTCGGCGCTCTCATTCTCTCAAGACACTGCATAGCTAAATTGCCTATGCTTTCGGTTTTTCGCGTACGATGCTCGGGCAGCAAGAGAAATTTGTTCTTCTTTTCCATGACTAGATAAATGTTTTACTCGCGCAATATAGCATTTTATTCTTTAAATAAGAATTCGACATACTTTTTACAAGCACACGAAATAGCAGTTTATCCGAGAGGTGCGCCGCTTTAAGTAGGAACAAGCGTGACTTGCCAAAATAAGTGAGGTATCGGCACCCCACTCATCGGCTATTCTGAGGCGTTTTTTTCCCACTTTTTATTCGCTTTTTATCTCCTAGACTCTCTGAAGCCGATTGGCAAAGAGATTGTCTAACCTAACGCTGAAAAACATTGTAGCTTTTTAGTCTTTAATCGTCTCCAGTTTTTTTACCTTTTTTTAATCATTTCAGTTCGTGCGACGCAGTTGGTGCTTCGCTCTCTTTGTGAGGAGTTAATTAGTTGGCGCTACGTGTCGCAGAACTCAGCTTTTTTTATATAAATTCGCGCAATTAAATTAAACCTCAAACTAACGCATTCGGTCATGGCCAAAACACCCGCTAAATCAGGCACCGCTAAGAAAAAGGAAACAAAAACCACCGCCGCTAAGCCAGAGGATGCTAAGAAAGCATCTGCTAAAAAAGCACCTACTAAGGCGAGTAGCGCTCCCAAAAAGGCAACAGCCAAGAAGTCGACCGCTGATCCGGCGGCCGAACTAGCCAAGCAGTGCCAGCAAGCGGCCAGCAAGCTTGAGAGCATGGAGGATGGCAAGTACCACGAAATTAAGGAGAAACTGGAGTGGTGTGTTGGCAGCTACAATTACGATAAAAATCCGGCAGGATTGGCTGATTACGGCAAACAGGCGCTGGATCATCTGAAGCAAGCGCGGGAAGAGAAACCTCGAAAAATTTCGCAAAAGCTTGTTGATGATCTGGAAAAAGCCGTCAGCAAATTCTAGAGCTTATCCACATTCATCACTTATTGAGAGAGTCATTTCGTAGAGATGGCTCTTTTTTCTTTTATACTTTTTGACTATTTCTATGCGATACCAGTTCTTAGTGGCCTTGCTACTTTTAACACCATTTTTTTGTTCCTCGCTCAGCTTTGCTCAGGAAACTTCCGATACCACCGTGGCCCGCACCCAGCAACTCAGTGAGGTGACGGTGATTGGCTACGACAACCAACGGGAACTACTACGTACTCCCGGCGCCATTGGGGTAATCAGCGCCGAACAAGTACAGGCCTACGACGAAACTTCGGTGGTGCCGGTGATGAACACCCTGCCCGGGGTGCGGATGGAAGAACGCTCGCCGGGCAGCTACCGCATTGCCATTCGAGGCAGTTCGCTGCGCGCTCCCTTCGGCGTACGAAACATTAAAGTGTACTGGAATGATATTCCGTTCACCGACCCGACCGGCAGCACGGCCTTCAACCTGCTGGACGTGATCAACATGAACCGCATTGAAGTGGTGAAAGGCCCCGCCGGAAGCGTCTACGGCGCGGGCACGGGCGGGGTAGTGAACATTCATAGTCTCACGCCGGAGGATGAGCCTGCGCCGTTACCTACCGCCCAAATTGGGGCAACACTGGGTTCGTATGGGTTGCAACGCTACACCGCGCAGGTAAACCATCAGTCGGCAACCACTACGCTATCGGTCAAGTATGCGCACCAGCAGGCGGACGGCTACCGGCAGCACACCGAGTTTGCCCGCGACGTGCTGGAAATCAGCGGCCGGTTTCAGGTGAGTGATGCTCGGCAAATTCGCACCAACTTTCTCTATTCTAACTTAGACTACGAAATTCCGGGGGGACTCACCCAGGAGCAGTATGATGAAAACCCCCGGCAGGCCCGCCCCGGCAATGCTTTTGTGATGGGCAGTGAGAAGTCGCAGGCGGGAGTTCGTCAGCAGTACGCCCTGCTGGGCCTGTCCCAAGAATACGTCTGGAACAACCGCCTAAGCAACCTGACCACGCTCTACGGGGACTTCAGCTTCTTCGAGAACCCGTTTCTGTTTGACTACAAACGCGACAGTCGGCAGGGCGGCGGCGCGCGCACCCGTTTTCATTACGATGCCACCCTGGGCACCGTGGCTACCCGCCTCACGGCTGGCGCCGAGTTTCAGACCGCCACCAACGTGGCCCGCAACTTCGGCAACCGGGGCGGGCAACCCGATACCCTCAACTTCGATGATGAATTGCGCGCCCGGCAGGCGCTCTTTTTCGCGAATGCTACCTTTGAACTCCCCGCCGACGTTTCGCTCACCCTCGGTCTGAGTCACAACCGCCTCACCTACGACATCTACCGCTTGGCTGATGCGGCTCTCGATAGCTCCTACCGCGTTGATAAATCATTTGACCCGGTGTGGATACCTCGAGTGGGGCTTACCAAAGCCCTTTCTTCGCAAATAGCGGCCCACGCGAGCGTGAGCTACGGTTTTTCTCCTCCGGCGCTAGAAGAGGTTCGCACCAACGAAGGAAGCATCAGTCTGGGTCTGGAACCCGAACGCGGCGTTAACTACGAACTGGGCGTGCGGGGCAACGCGACTCCTACCCTCACTTTCGACGTGACGGCTTTCTTGTTTCGCCTGAACGAAACCATTGTGCAGCAGCAATCGGAACGGGGCACCACTTTGTTTGAGAATGCGGGCAGCACCAACCAGCGCGGCCTGGAAGTGAGCAGCACCTGGTATGCCGTAGAGAACGGCCGCGGTTGGTTGCGGGACCTAAGTGTGCAGGGGGCGTATACGTATCACTACTTCACGTTCGTTGATTACGCCAAGGAAGGCGAAGATTTTTCGGGCAACCGGCTCACGGGCGTAGCCCCGCACGTGCTGGTGCTTTCGGCGCAGGCTTCCACGCGCTACGGACTGTTTATGAACGCTACGTATAACCGTACCAGCGAGATTCCGCTCAACGATGCCAACAGCGTTTATGCCGACCGGTATCACCTGGTTCAGGCGAAGTTCGGCTATCAGACCCCGGCTGCCAGCCCGGTGCAGTTTCAGTTGTTTGTTGGGATAGACAATGCGCTCAACCAAACGTATAGCCTGGGCAACGATCTCAACGCTTTTGGCGCCCGTTATTTTCAGCCCTCCGCCCCCCGCAACTATTATGCGGGCATGAAGCTAGGATTCTGAGTTGCTTCTGTTCACCGCCATCCCTTTTGTTTGCCAATTTCTTTTTTATATCGCTTGTTTTTTGCCTGAATAGCAAAATATTTAGCATTGTGTCATTTAAATCGCAATATAATAATTGTACTATTTACCGCGTTTTCATGTTGTCATTCAAACAATTTATTGCTTTTTTTGTAGTGATCTCAGACCCTGTTTTTCCGTCTTTCTTAGCTGCGTTTTTCTGATCATTATAATTCTTCATGTTGCTCAAGCTACCGTCTATTTTACTAAGTTTTTTCCTGTTTGTTATCCCGGCATTTGCTTCCGATGATCCGCCTGCTGCCGCCAAGTTTTTGTACGCTACCCGGATCACCAGTGCCCCTCAGATTGACGGCATCCTGAACGAAGACGTCTGGCAAAAAACGCGGTGCGGGGCCGATAACTTCGTGCAGCGGAGTCCTAACCCCGGCGGGGCACCCTCGGTACCCACGGAGGTGAAAGTTCTCTACGACGACAACGCCATTTACATCGGGGCGTTCTTATACGATATCTCGGCCGACAGTATCATGCGCGAATTCTCGCAGCGCGACGACTTTGGTTTCGCCGATGTGTTCGGAGTTTACTTTGACACGTACCAGGACGGTATCAATGCCTTTGAGTTTCTGGTGTCGGCTGCCGGGGTGCAGGTAGATCGCCGCTGGACGGCCAGTGGCAACGACCGCAGTTGGAACGCCGCCTGGCGCAGCGAGGTGCAACGCATCGGCACCGACTGGTTCGTGGAGATCGAAATCCCGATGGCGGCCCTGCGATTCCCCAAGACCCCGATCCAGCAGTGGGGCGTCAACTTCCGCCGCAGCATTCGGCGCAACAACGAAACCAACTACTGGAGCGAGATAGATCCGCAGGAGAACGGATTCGTGAACCAGTTTGGCCGCCTGGATGGGATTACCAATCTAAAATCTCCGGTTCGCCTGTCCGTTTCTCCTTACGTTTCGGCCTACTACGATCATTACTCGGGCGACGCCGACAACCCCGCCAGCGCGAATACCCGCTTCAATGGCGGCATGGATCTGCGCTACGGCATCAACGACGCCTTCACGCTAGACATGATCCTGGTGCCTGACTTCGGACAGGTGGTGTCCGATAACCGCGTGCTGAACCTGTCGCCCTTCGAGGTGCAGTTTGCCGAGAACCGTCAGTTTTTTAAGGAAGGCACCGATCTGTTTGAGAAAGGGGATTTCTTCTACTCGCGGCGCGTAGGCGGCCGACCGCTGCGCTACGGACAGGCCGACGACAACCTAGCCCCGAACGAAGTGCTGGTTTCTAATCCGCAAGAAAGCAACCTGATCAATGCCACCAAGGTGTCGGGACGCACCGCCAGTGGGTTCGGAGTAGGAGTGTTTAACGCAATCACCGGCACGATGGAGGCTCAGATCCGGAACGAAGAGACCGGAGAATCGCGCACGTTGGTCACCAGTCCGATCACCAACTACAGCGTGCTAGCCCTGGACCAAAGCCTCAAAAACAATTCTTACGTGAGTTTCATTAATACCAATGTGCTTCGGCAGGGGCATTACTACGATGCTAATCTTACCGGCGCGGTGTTTCGCCTGAGCAACCGGGGCAATCGCTATACCCTGTCGGGACGCGGAGCGGTGAGCCAGAAGTATGGCTTAGCGGACGGAAACGAATTCGGCTATACCTCGCTGCTGAGTCTGGCTAAAACCAGCGGCAACTGGCGAGGATCAATTAGCAACTACATTGAAAGCGATACCTACGATCCCAACGATTTGGGCTTCTTACGAGCGAATAACGAGATTAGAACCTCGGCCAACCTGGGCTACAACGTATACAAACCCTTCTGGCGGCTGCTTAGCCTGCGCACTGACTTGGACGTGGATTATTTTCGTCGTTATAACCCTTCAGTCTATACCCAAACTATTTTGAGCGCTTCGGTAGAGGGCACCTTCCGCAGTTTCAACGAACTGGAGCTATCGTTTCGGACGTTACCCACCAAAGAATATGATTACTTCGAGCCTCGGGTAGACGGCCGCTACGTGGTTTTCCCGTCCTATAAAGCACTCGATCTGTCTTTTAGTACTGATTGGCGAAATCGTTTTGCGCTAGGAGTCTATACCGGTTACACCGACTTTGACTTTAGGGACCAGCGGCGGTTTCGAGTCAGTGTACGACCTCGATTTCGGGTGAACAACAGGCTCGCCTTTTCGGGCAGCATCAGCCATACCGGACTAAACAGCGACGTTGGGTTTGCGGAGAAAGAATCCCTGGAGGATAATAAGTACCGCATCATTTTCGGGCGACGCGACCGCACCATCGTTAGCAATATCTTCAACACCAAGTATACCTTTAATCACAAAATGGGACTCACCTTCCGCCTGCGGCACTACTGGTCGGAGGCGCGCTACCAGGAGTTTTACGAGTTAAGCGATACAGGCAGGTACTTGGCGAGTGGCTACCAGGGCGAAGAAGACCGTAACTACAACGCTTTTAACATCGATATGGTGTATCAGTACGTGTTTGCCCCGGCCAGCGAGATCAGTGTGGTGTGGAAGAACAGCATCATCAACGATGGCAACGAGTTGCTCGACGGCTACTTTGCTAATGTCGACACCATGCTGGATGCCCCCACAACGAATAGTATCTCCGTTCGCATTCTGTATTTCATTGATTACACCAGCGTGGTCAAGCGGCTGAGCAATAAAATCTAGGCACAAAAAAAGCGATCTCGGAGAGGCCGCTCTTTTTGCATCCTTATTCAGTTTGATATCAGATCGCGTCGCTCATCATGGCACTTACCAAGCGCGAGATTTTCTCCTTAGAGGCGTTAAAGCGGTTCATTAACTCGTAGTACTCGCAGTCTAACAGCATTTCCTCAATCTCTTCCAGTGACTCCTTTATAAAAATCGCGTAGAGCGCCAAGCGCTTCAAATGGCCCCGGTTGTTGTAGAAGTATGAGCGGATCAGGGTGTTTACCCGATAAGAACTATTCCGATCCTGGCGTAAAAACTTATAATAGGCGTTCTGAAAGTCGTCACAGTAGGTTACAAACTCATGATCAGTAAAGAATTTGTCCTGCGGCAGTACCGCCTTGAATTCGTTGTAAAACCTTTCGGCTGATACCGAGGTCTTGGTTAATTCCGGATATTGTTGCATAATCGTCCATTGTATTTGTATAGTGCAATGTAATACTTAAAATATTAATATTAATTGGGTAGTAGCGGCGAATGCTACAAGATAGGGCATCCTTCATATCCACTCAAAAAGGCAGCGAAGAAGTGGTCGAGGCCTAAAAATTACTTCTTAAGAAATAGCCTTTCCTACGTCAAATAGTAACTCAAAAAGGGGGAATTATGTTGCAAATTTACCTTTTAGAGCACGTCTGGTTGGGCAAAAGAAACAAGATCAGCTACGAGGTAACCAAAAAGTTTTTATTAGTGATTTTGAGTACGTAAGTTGACCTTTCTCTACCAGAAAGCGATTCCTGAATTTTTTTAGGAGTCCGGCCTACTCAAAGTCATCACCGCTAACCGTTGTGTTTAAGCAGCAAACCCACCAATATGTCCATACATCCATCAGAAAGGTTAAAGTCCCCTAAGAGAATCACCACGCACCAAATTCAGGGAATGAAGCAGCGGGGCGAGAAGATTACCATGCTCACGGCCTACGACTACTCGATGGCGGGCATTGTGGATGCGGCGGGCACGGATATCATCCTGGTGGGCGATTCGGCCTCCAACGTGATGGCCGGTCACGAAACTACCCTGCCGATCACCCTGGACCAGATGATCTACCACGCCTCGTCGGTGGTGCGGGCGGTGCAACGGGCGTTCGTGCTGGTGGATATTCCGTTTGGTTCGTACCAGGGCAACTCCTCAGAAGCGCTGCGGTCGGCCATTCGCATTATGAAAGAATCGGGCGCCCACGGGGTAAAGGTGGAAGGCGGTCGAGAGATTCGGGAGTC
This sequence comes from Cyclobacteriaceae bacterium, assembly GCA_965217275.1. GTDB lineage: Bacteria > Bacteroidota > Bacteroidia > Cytophagales > Cyclobacteriaceae > Tunicatimonas. The sequence continues at coordinate 1,058,469 of OZ244400.1, forward strand.
TATCACGCGGATCATCAGTGCCGGGGTGCCCGTGATGGGACATCTCGGACTCACGCCCCAGTCTATCTACCAGTTCGGGACCTATCACGTTCGCGCGAAGGACGAACCGGAAGCACAAAAGCTACTGGAAGACGCCCAACTGCTTGAGGAGTGCGGCTGCTTTGGCATCGTGCTCGAAAAGGTGCCCGCCACCCTGGCCGAACGGGTATCAAAGGCGGTGAGCATCCCCACCATTGGCATTGGCGCGGGACCGGGCACCGACGGGCAGGTGCTGGTGCTCCACGACATGCTGGGCATCACCCAGGACTTTAATCCACGTTTTCTGCGTCGTTACGCTGACCTCAAAACGGTGATGGACACCGCCGTGCGTCAGTACGTTGCCGATGTGAAGCAACAGCAATTCCCTAACTCGGAAGAGAGCTATTAGCGTAGACAATTTCCACACAACGCCCACCGAGTAGGCAACCTTCCCCACTTTGTTCCGAAAATCTCGCGCACACACCTTATCATAAAGTGCTGACTATCAAAAATTTAAACACTACTTGGGTTTGTGGCACACTATTGCGTAGCAGATTAGTATATCCATTCAAAACCTAATTTTAAATTTACATCTTATGAAAAAGTTATTTTTCGCCCTGTTTGCCATGACGTTTCTATTCGCCGGTGCATCGTTTGCCCAAGACGTGACTGAGCCTACCGAAGAAGTCACTCCTCAGGATCAGCCTCTGCTTGAAGACGATACTCAAGTTGAAGATGAAACCATGTCGGAAATAGAGCAACCGGCGGACGACGTCACTGCTTCGGCCCAGGGCCAAGAAGTGCAGTTTGAGCAACTTCCCAACGCGGTAAAGTCAGCGTTTGAGGGTTCGGACTACGCCATGTGGCAAGTGCAGTCAGTGACCGAGATGGCTGCTGCCGAAGGCACTGAGTCTAAAATGTACGAGATCGCGGTGACCGACGGAAACAGCGAAGAAACCGTTACTTACAACGAAGACGGTGAGCAACAGTAGAACATCCTGACGCTTTTTGCGTAACTAAGGCTTCGGACCCCAGTGGTGCGAAGCCTTTTTTTGTTATTTTTAAATTACCATAGATTGGTTTTAGTCTATGCGTATCTTTGTAGATTGATTGGAACCAACCGGTAGAGAATGCCTCGCGTACTAATAATTGACGATGACCCCGCTTTCTGCACTTTGCTAAGAAATTTTCTAAACCAGCAGGGGTTTGAAACGGGCGAAGCCTACGCCGCCCGGGAGGGCATTCGAGCCGTTTACGAAGAATCGTACGACTTGGTCCTCATCGACTATCGCTTGCCCGATATGGATGGTCTGGAGCTGCTCAAGAACATCAAGAAGCGGTATTTTCACCTTCCGGTCATTATCATGACCAACTACGCGAACATCAAAACGGCCGTCAAGGCCATGCAGTTGGGAGCCTTTGAGTACGTTACCAAGCCGATCAATCCCGATGAAATACGCTTGTCGATCAAACAAGCGCTCACCGAGAAGAAACCTACCCCCGAAACGCAGCCGCGCGTGACGCGCTCGTCTGTTCCGTCTTTTTCTTTCGTGGAGGGCGCCAGTCCCCGGGCGTTGGAAGTGAAAAAACACATCGACTTGGTGGCACCCACCAACATTTCGGTGATTGTACAGGGCGAAAGCGGCACGGGCAAAGAGTACGTATCGCGCATGATTCACCAACAAAGCCAACGGGCCAGCAAGCCCTTTGTGGCGCTCGACTGCGGGGCCCTTTCGGAAGAACTGGCCGCCAGCGAGTTGTTCGGGCACCTGAAGGGCGCCTTCACCGGGGCGTTGCAGGACAAAGTCGGGCAGTTTCAGGCGGCCGACGGGGGCACGCTCTTCCTCGACGAGATCGGCAACTTGTCCTACGAAAACCAGATTAAACTGCTGCGTGCCATCCAGGAGCGAACCGTGCGGCAGCTGGGCAGCACCAAAGACATTTCAGTGGACGTGCGGATCATTGTGGCCACCAACGAAAACCTGGAGCAAGCGGTGCGCGCCGGCGACTTTCGAGAAGACCTGTTCCACCGGCTCAACGAGTTTCAGATCGATGTGCCCGCGCTGCGCGAACGCGTAGGCGACATCCCCCTGTTCGCCCGTTACTTTTTGGAGCAAGCCAACGGCGAACTAAACCGGTCTATCGACGGGTTTGAGCCCGAGGTGTTGGACAAACTGAAGACCTACCACTGGCCGGGCAACATTCGGGAACTCAAGAACGTGGTCCGACGCGCAGCGCTTTTGTCTACCGGCCAGTTGATCGCCCTCGATACCCTACCCGCCGAAATTATCTACCCCACCACCCGCGAGGTGAGCAGCACGTTTTCCGCCCCGACGGGCAATCCCGACCTAAAGGCGGTGCAGGAGAAAACTGAGAAAGCCCTTATTGAAGAAACCCTGATCAAGGTGAAGTTTAACAAAACGCAGGCCGCCAAGGTGCTCAACATCGATCGCAAAACGCTCTACAACAAGCTCAAACGATACAATTTAGAGTAAAGCACCGGATTACTGCCCTTCCTGCGGCGCTGAAAATAGTTCGCGGGTGTAGTCGAGCAGCTCTACGCCCCCCCGCTCGCCGTGGCCGGGAACAACAACCGCCACCTTCGGGTAGCATTCCTTTAGCCGAGCAATGGTGGCGGGCCAGGCGGTTGGATTAGCATCTTCCAGGTTTCCTTTTCCGGCGCCCACTTCTTTGACCAAACACCCGCCAAACAACACCTTATCTGCCGAAAAATAAGCCACCACGTTGTCCTTCGTATGGCCTTCCCCCACAAAGGCAACGCGCACGGTTTGCTTGCCCACCGGCAGTTCCAGCGAGTCGTCGAAGCTATTTTGCGGGGGAGTCGCCCCGTTTTGCCGGGCCAAGTCGATGGTTCGGCGGTAGCCATAGGACGGAATCTGGCGGCGATGAAATTCGTCGAGTCCCGCCAGACAATCCTGATGAAAGTGAGTAGGGACCACCGCTCGGACCGAACTTTGCCGTTGGTTCTCGATCCAGTCGATCAGTTCGGAGGAGGCCGCCTCGGTGGTGGGCGTGTCGAAAATGACTGCTTCCCCATCATTCATCACGATCATACCGTTGCAGGGTACGGTGCCGAAGCTTTCGGTATCCAAGAAAGAGGTGTGCTGATAGACCCGATCAGAAATTTTCTCAACCAGCAAAGTCTCCGAAGCGTACGATTGAGCTATCAACGAACGGTATCCTATGGCTAAAACGATAGCGAGGATCATGCTGGGTCTTGAATAGTGTATCATGCGGGCAGAAGTATGATCAGGTTCAGAAATACAGAGTACCGTGGTTTCAAAAATACTACTATTCCGCTAAGCTACGTGCTGAAGCAACCGATCCATTTCCGTTTGCACGTCACCGATCAATTGTTCGGTGATATCAACGATACAGCGTACGCGCTGGCTCACCTCAAAGGTAACCGCATCGGTGTCCGACAGTTGCTCCAGTCGTTTCAACTGGGTGGTTAGCGTGCGATGCTGCAGCAGTTCGGCCTGCGACACCATTTTATGGGCGTAGAACGAGAGTTCTTGGGTCGACTGCTCGTGCAAGGCCTTTTGCAAGCAACCGATTGAGACGGCGTACGACCGCGTCAGGTTCTCGAGATATTCTACCAGCAGGCCGACATCGGCACCAGTAAACTGCTTGACTCCCGCTAGGGTATACGGCACGCTCGTTTCTAACGGTGGTGGGCCAAGTACTTCGGCTTCAGTAGGGTTAACAAAATCCAGGTGCTGCGCCAGCAATTGGTCTAAGGTTTGGTGGTTGAAGGGCTTAAACAGAAAACCGCTTACGCCCAGCGCTTCGTACTGCGATTTCTCCTGGGGCAACACATTGGCGGTGAAGGCAATGATTGGCACCGACTCGCCTGCGGCTAATTGTTTTTCTCGGATGGCTCGAATCACTTGTTTCCCGTCCATTTCGGGCATTTGCAGGTCGCAAAAGATGAGGTCGAAGGATTGATTTTGAAGTATTGAGAGGCTTTCCTGTCCGGAAATAGCCGACACCATGACCACTCCTTTGCTCCGGAGCGCCAGGGCCAGCAGTTGGCTGTTGAGCGGCTGGTCGTCGATCACCAGCACCTGGCCTCGGTACTGTCGCACCTCTGACTGGATAACGGCTTCGCTTGCTTCGTAGTCGGGTTCTACCGCCGTCAGGTAGGGAAGGGCCACCCGAAACACGCTTCCCTGACCCAAAGTGCTAGTCACGCCGATGGTTCCGCCCTGCATCTCAGCCAACTTTTTGCTGATGGAGAGCCCCAGCCCGGTGCCCCCGTACCGGCGGGAGGTGGAAGCATCAGACTGATGGAAATCCTGGAATACCGACTGTAGTTTATCTGAGGCGATGCCGATTCCGGTGTCACGCACTTCGATAATAGCCTTGCACTCGTCGACGGCGTGCGGAGCCATTTGCAAAGAAACGGTCACCCCCCCCCTGTCGGTGAATTTGATCGCATTGGAGAGCAGGTTATAGAGAATTTGCTTGAGTCGGAACGCGTCGCCCAGCACGTAGTTGGGCTGCTCTTCGTCGGCCTCGATGCGCAAGTACAGTCCTTTTTTTTCGGCCTGGGGTTGCAGGGCATACTGCACCTCTTCTACCGCCTCCAGCACGTAGAACGGAGCTTGCTCCAGCACCAGTCCTCCGGCCTCGATCTTAGAAAAGTCGAGCACGTCGTTGACCAGGGCCAGCAGGTGCTGCGAGGAGGCATCCAGCGCGCGCAAGTAATCGTCTTGTTGCTGGCTGAGCGGCGTGTAGCTCAGTTGTTCGGCGAAGCCCAGAATGGCCGTGAGGGGCGTGCGAATCTCGTGGCTCATGTTGGCCAAGAAATCTTCTTTGACCCGCGCTAGCCGCTCGGCATTGGACTTAGCAATGAGCAAGCGCCGCTTGTAGAACTCACTGCGGGTGATATCGGCCAGAATCAGATACACGATAATGGCGGCACTAAGCAGGGCGATCAGCAAGATGATGCCAATGCGCACGAGTGCGTCACGGATCGAGGCTTTGGCCCGCTCGGACCGAACGTGGTAGCGCGCCTGTTGCCGGTTTTTGAGTTGAGTAAGCAGCGCGTGGATGCTGCCCATCACCTGCGCATTGTTTTCGAGGTAAGCCAGCTCTTGTTCGTTGATCTTCCGCTGCCGAACGGACTGTTGGTTGCGCACTTGGCGAAGTATCTTTTTCACCGATTCGGCGGGCAGTTCGGTCACTTCCCGAACGGCGGCGTCTATCTCATCCGCGTTGATAAGATCGTTAAGTCGTTCCAGACTCATGAGCGACTTCTTGCGCCGCGAGTCCTCCAAAAAGTGAACGGAATCGCGATTGGAAAGCTCCTTTTGACCCTGCTCCAGCTCCTTAAGCGCCTTATCGTAAAAATCGAACTCGTCGCGCTGCCGACTGATTTTCATGAATGATTCCAGGCTTACTAGTTTGACGTCGATGAGGTTAAAAATGGAGTCTATGTTCTTTTCGGTGCTATCGGAGCGTGCCTTGAGCAAGCCCACGTTATCGCCAATTTGCGCCACGAGCTGCGAGTAGTTGGCCAGCTTTTCGGGTGATTTGGATACGGTATACTCCTGCAGGGCATTCTCGGTTTGCGTGATGGTGACCAGCAGCTGGTCGATCTGCGTCAGGGTAATGTCGGGTGAGGATAGGGTGTTCACCGCTTGGGTGAGTTCGCCAAAGCTACGGTACGAAATCCAGCAAGCCACCAGCAAAGCCGACAGCACCAGCACGAACCCAATCACTACCTTCGATTTGAGCGCGTTGTTTTTAGAGACTAGCATACCTTAAACGGGTTTCTACCGGTTGACAGAAAAATCTGTACCAATCTATTAGGTCGGGGCAACTACCCCAGCGCATAAGCGGAACCGCACAGCTGGGGAACATTTCCCCAATTTGCGTAACAATGGGTCTATTCACCCATAATTTCGCAACTATTTCTAATTAGCCTCATCACTTCAAGTGGTTGACTTATAGACAATTATCCTAAGAAGCGGTTAACGGCACAGTATTCTCATACGTGTAACCGCTATACAATCTAACCTATTGTATTGAGCGATATTTACATTGAGCGACAAGTTACAGGTTGTTCTTCTTGATAAGAGCAACTTGTTTTATACACCCTTAACTAAATGATTTGAATCAGCCCGGTGAATCTTTCACGGGGCTGATTTGTTTTAGCCTTTTTCAAGCCTACCGCATTAGGGTCCAGCCAACGTAGGTCGCCAGCAATCCCAGCAGCACGCTACCGCCGGTGTACCATCCGTAGGTGAGCCACTGCTCTTCCTGCAGTAGCCGAAGGCCGTCGTAAGAAAACGACGAGAACGTGGTAAAGCCCCCGCAGAACCCTACGATCCACAGTTTGCTGCCGGGATCGTGCAACCACTCCCGGCTGAACATTCCGTAGAACACTCCGATCAGAAAGCAGCCCACCAAATTTACGAAAAAGGTGCCGTAAGGAAAAAAACCGGGCAACAGGCGGGCACACCCCACCCCGACTAAGAAACGAGCGATACTTCCCAAGCCTCCTCCCAAGCCAACCAACAAAAGCGAATAATAGGACATGCGCAGGGCGATAGCGAACCGTGGCTAAAATTACGCGAACGAGCCAATACTTAGTCCTTTCCCTGCGGAATATTTGCAAAATATGTGCACTTTGGCTCTTGCTAATCCCGCTCAGTGCTATGCTTCACTACCGTATTTCGTATCAATACCCCAACCTTCACTGGCTCACCCTGGAGCTAACCGTTGATCAGCTTGGGGAAGATGCCACTTATCTACAGCTACCCGCCTGGCGTCCCGGACGCTACGAGTTGGGCAACTTCGCCAAGAACATTCGCAACTTTGCCGTGCAAGATGCGGAAGGCGAGCTCCTGCCCTTCCGCAAAGTGACCAAGGACCGTTGGGAAGTGTCGGCCACTGATACCAAAACGCTCACGGTAACGTACGAGTACTACGCGGGTGAACTGAATGCCGGAAGCACCTGGCTAGACGAAGAACAGGTGTACATCAACTTCGTGAACTGCGCGCTCTACGTAGAAGACCGATCGGAGGAATCTTATCGCGTGAAACTTGACTTGCCGAATGACTATCAGATTGCCGGAGGTCTGGAAGAAGTTGAGCATCACGTACTGGAAGCACCCAGCTTTTACCGATTAGCCGAAAGCCCCATCATCGCCAGCGCCCGGCTCACGCACTGGCAGTATGAGGTAGACGGGCACGGTTTTCACCTGTGGTTTCAGGGAAAGTGCTATCTGGACGAAGCGACCACCCTGGAGAAATTCAGGGCGTTCACCCAGGTGCAGATGCAGATGATGGGCGGCTTCCCCACCGACGACTACCACTTTTTATACCACCTGCTGCCCTACCGCGCCTACCACGGCGTAGAACACTTCAACTCCACGGTGATCGCGCTGGGACCCACCGACCAACTGCGCGCCGGGAGCGCCCTGTACTACGATTTTCTGGGCGTGAGTTCACACGAACTGTTTCACACCTGGAACATCATCCGCATCCGTCCGCGCGAGATGATGCCCTACGACTACACGCGGGAGAACTACTTCCCCACCGGCTTCGTGGCCGAAGGAATTACTACGTACTACGGTGACCTGTTCCTGATGCGTAGTGGGGTGCTCACCCGCGACGAGTACTTCCTGGAACTGAATAAACTGCTGCAGCGGCACTTCGACAACTTCGGGCGGTTTAACCACTCGCTGGTGGATTCTTCCTGGGACCTGTGGCTCGACGGTTACGCGCCGGGCGTGCCCGACCGCAAGGTGAGCATCTACGTGAAGGGTGCGCTGGTGAGCCTGATTTTAGACCTAGAGTTGCGGCGGTGCACCGAGGGAGAACAATCGCTGGATACGCTGATGCAGTACCTGTGGGGTTATTTTGGCAAGAAGGAGCGCGGCTACTCGCTAACGAATTTGCAAAAACTGGTTTCCGATCTGTCGGGCAACGAGCTCAACGACTACTTTGATCGCTTCATCTTCGGCACCGAACCGCTGGAAGACCAACTCAACGAAGTGCTTCGGACGGTAGGGTGCCAGTTGGTGCGGCAGGAGTCGGCCCGGCCCAGCGAACGGATTTTCGGGTTTCGTACCGGCACCGGCGAAAGCGCTCTGCTGGTGCAAAAGATCGCGCCCGACTCGCCCGCCGCGCGGGGGCTGAGTTTAGGCGACAAAATCCTGGCCATCGACGGACTTGCTCCCGCCGACGATTCGGGCGAGGGCTTGTTGGTGAACCGAACCCGGGTGGAACTCACCGTGCTGCGGCAACAGCGGGTGAAAGCCCTGGTGCTGGAGGCCGACGGGGAAAACTATTTTTCGGGGTACGTTGTCGAGCAGCGCGAGGGTGCGACTACGGAAGAGCAGGCGGCGTTTGAGGCTTGGTTGGGGGTAGCGGAGGGGTAAGCAGCACCAGGAGCAAGCGTTTAGCGTAAGAAAATCAGGAGAAACTTCGTAGTTTTTGAAACAAATCCACTTCGCAATCCAATAGGAGCAACTGCCTACCTTTTGCTCAGCCGGTAGCTCATTCCGGTGGCCAGGGTATAGCCACCCGTTGGCAGCGGCCCGTAGACGCTCAGGTGCAGCCCAGGGCGGGTCCACAGCGTGAATTGCTCACGCGTGACGGCCACTACGCCGCTAAATTGGTAGCGAAACAGAAACTGATTAAATGGCAAGCCAGTAGTGAACCCTCCCATGATGTTCCAGTGGTTGTTGATACGGTAGTTGATCATCTGCGAAAACAGCAGGGTGGCCGATAGCGGTTGGGCCGAGTCGGTGCTGAAACTCAGTGAGTCCTGCCGGAGGACTTCCTGTCGGAAATCCAGGTAACGGCCGTCTTCGTAGAACAGGCTGAGGCCGGGTTCCAGCACGAAAGTGATGCGCTCAGAGATGGGCAGGTGCCAACGGGCCGACCCGTGCAGTGCGCCCCCGCCGTAGCGGTAGGTGGCTGAGTCACTTTCTACGCGGTAGCGGCCGGTGTAACCCATGGCACCGTACACAAACGACCATCCCCGTTTTCGGTTTTGGCTGTGATAGGACAGGTTGCGCGATTGGTACACTCCGGCGCCCATTAGCGTGTTGTCGTCGTCTGGTCCGTAGGTGATGGGCCAGCCCAGCGTGCCGTAGGCTCCGGTGGTAACGGTAGGTACCGAGTCTAGCGTGGCCAGGGGCACTACGGGTTGCTCGTTGCCCAGCAGGGCCGGTCCGTAAGAAACACAGCCGGTCAGCAGTGCCCAGTTAGCGAGGGCAACAGTGAACCAAAGTAGCGAAAAGCGAGTGAGTACCTTCATAGTTGCTGGGGATGGTTTGGAAAACCAGTTCTTCGGTCGGCTTGCCCTGAGATCGATTACTTAGGATCGTTCTGCCAGTACGGGTCAAATATAACTTTTTTACTTTAAAATAAGATACTTTGCCACTTCAAAGTATAATAAATAAATAAAATAGCCGACCATTTCTTAAAACCATTCGGATAGCCCTTCCGTTAGCGTAAGAAACACTAAAATAATTTTGTGATGAAAACTACTTCCCTGAAAAATCTATTTATTCTCTCCGTTGCTGCCTTGTTTGCGTTGAGTGCCACTAGCTGCAGCCGGGCCCTAACCAAAGCTGATATCCAAGATGATCTGGAAGACGCCCGCGAAGCAACGCGCGAAGCGCAGGAGAAATTGCAGGAGGCCATTGAAGACCGGCAGCAGTTCTACGCCGACTACAAACTCACCCGTGTGCGGACGTTCGAAGACCGCATCAAGCAAATCGACAAGCGCATCAACGATCTGAAAAAGACAGTCAAAAAGTCGGAAAACTCAGCGGCCGTCAACGACATGCAGTCGGCCATCGAGGAGCTGGAGAAAGAAAAGAAAGACATCAACCGCAACATCAACCAAGTGCAAAGTTTACAAGAGCGCGACTGGACACAATCGAGCGAAGCGGTCAAGGCGGCGGTAGCCCAGATCGAGGCTGAACTAGACAAGTTGTCGCAGAGTTTGCAGGGGTACGAAGAGGTTGAGAAGTGACTGAGATTAGCTTAAGCGCTACTCAAAATCTTTCCGGTATATAGGAAAATCAACGGTATTGTATCCGGCAAAAACTCCCAGACCGCCTTCGACGTTGCTATACGCCTTGGGTGGGTCGGTCAGATTAACAAAGCCTACTCCGTACTCCCCCTGTGCTTCCAAGGCTTCATAATATCGGTAAAATGACTCGCTAACCTCTCCCAAATACAACGTTAGAGAGTCTGGATTTGTCATAATGAACGACTCATCCAATGCTAAGCTAAATGTTGCGGGATAGGTAATTCCGAAAAAGCTTTGGTCTGAGAAAAGTTTAAAATCTTGCAATCGAATAGATTGGATGTCTACGGTTTCAAGAGCAGCAAACTGCCGGTAATACACCGTGTCGTCGTATATTCCGTCTTGCCCGGCATGCAACTCCGCAATTGGGTAGGCGGCCCCCACCAAATAAAAATTATTCTCGTTTGGCACATCACGAATCACGCTGGTTATTTCTAACGACTGACCATTAAAGCCAGAAGAATTAGCACTTCGGTTTATACTGAACTTTCCCAACGTGGCCGATGTGCCTTCCGGAATGCTGCTGCTTGCTTCCACCGACGGATAACCCGGTGCCGAAACGCGAACCGTGTATGCTACTCCGGGTTCGGGCTTCATTCCTCGCTGCGATCGATACAGATTTTCTTTTCGCCAGAATACCGTATCATAAGTGACGCCCCGTATATTGTCAATTACCTTTCCCGGTGCTAAGTACCCTTGAAACACTAGCGCATCCACGTGCTGATCTCCCCGATAAATTTCCACGATGGCTTCGTTCACCACTGGGTAAGGTTCACCGGGTGAATTTAGATCTTTAGTGGCACTCACTGATATCTGCCAGACACTGTCGGGATGAAACAAGCTGTAAACCACCAGCTGTTGAGGCTCTTCGGGGAAATCAATTTCAAAGGTTTCGGTGCAAGCCAGGGCGATCCCTGTCCAGACAACCGCCATAAATTTTCGAACCCACCGACGCAACGTATCAGAATTCATAAAGATAGCTTATAGAAGGAATGATAGAAAACAAACTCTGTTGCACTAGCCGCCGGTTGCCCGACCGCGATTGCCGTTCTGCCCCATCGGTATCTACGTACAGAAAGAAAGGGTTGCGGCGGTTGTAGGCATTATACACCGAAATATTCCAGGTGCGCGTGCCTCGTTTTTTTTCTTTTCTGAAACTCACACTGGCATCCAGGCGATGGTATGCCGGAGTGCGGTAATTATTGGTCTGGGTATAATGATCCACCGGGGTAAAACTTTCTTCTATAAGATCGAGCGAATTATAATCATAAAGCGGGTGGCTTCGGTAGCTAGCCACCGGCAAGGTGATGTTGTAACCACTCATGTAGACCCAGTTGGTTCCTACACTGATGCGGGAGTTGAATTGATGGTGCAGGGTGAGGCTTAGATTATGGCGACGATCATACTTGTAGGGGAACCGTTCGCCCCGGTTCAGAGCTTCAAACTGCCGATCTGACCACGACAGGGTGTAGCCCAGCCACCCGGTGGTTCTGCCCAACGGTTTGCGCAGCAGCACCTCCGCTCCGTAAGACCATCCTTGCCCCACCACCACCGTTTCCTGCCAGCTACGCTGGGCATCGTGCAGAAAATCCGTGTCCAAACTCTCGGACAGAAAGTTACTGAATTCGCCAAACTGTACCACATCGTTGATTCGCTTGTAGTAGGCTTCTACGGAAATTTCCAGTTGGTTTTGGGCCAGTTGGTGCTCTGCACCCAGGGCAGCCTGCCAGGAGCGCTGCGGGCCAACTCGGTTGGTGGAAGGCACCCAGATATCGGTAGGAATGCCTACCGACGTGTTGCTCAGCAGGTGCAAATACTGCGTCATGGTGACGAAGGAAGCCTTCAGTGAAGTACGGTTGCTGAGTAAGTAGCTCGTCGACATTCGGGGTTGCAACGAGTAGTAGGCAGTGTCTGCGGTGCGAAAGCCCGAAGCGTGCAGCCCCACGTTGGCCCGCCAGCGGTTTGTCAGTTTGATGTCATCTTCCAGGTAGACGTAGCTCTCCAGCGCGGGCAACACTTCATCATTGATAGCCACGTTTTGGTTAACAATGCTATCTCCGATTGCCTTGAAACGGGCTACGTTGGGCTGGAAAGCGTGATAGATCGTATGCACCCCCATCCGCACCGCATGCTGCGGATTCGGAAACCAATCCACATCCACGTTAAGCCCCACATCCCGGATTTGCGACAAATACTGCGATTCGGTTTCAATGGTGGTGCTGTCTTCCTGAAGTGACTTTAAAGTAGTGTTCACCCTAAAGCGATACTGACTGTAGGTGGCGGTGACGTTGGTAAACCATTTGGCGCTAATCACGTGGTTCCAGCGCAGCGCGGTCGTCAGGTTGCCCCAGCGCATGGTGTAGCTGTTGTCCCGATTCAAACTGCTGCCGAAGCCATCTCCACTGCTGTAGGCACTCAACAGCAGACGATCTTTTGGTGAGAACCGGTGGTTGATTTTTCCGGTTAGGTCATAAAACTGATAGGTTGTGCCGGAGCCAGCAAACCACTTGGGAATGGTCCTGATCAAATCCAGCCAGGTGCGGCGTCCCGACACTAAAAAGCTGGTCTTCTTGCCCAGCGGACCTTCCAACTGCAACTGAGAAGCGATCAGCCCCATGTTGACCACCCCACTGAGTTGCTGCGTGTTGCCTTCTTTCAACTGAATGTCTAGCACCGAAGAGAGTCGCCCCCCGTAGCGCGCCGGAAATCCTCCTTTGATCAGGTCGACTTTTTGGATTGCCTGGGTATTAAAGGTGGACACGAAGCCCAACAGGTGCGACACGTTGTAGACCGGCACCCCGTCGAGCAGAATCAGATTCTGGTCCGGGCTGCCTCCCCGCACGTGCAGGCCGGTGGTGCCTTCGGTGCCGCCCTGCACTCCGGGTAGCAGTTGCACGGCCTTCATGAGGTCGGGTTCGCCCAGCAGCATCGGGATTTGGGCAATGTCGGCCGGGCGCAGGGTAATGGTGCTCATGTGGGGGTCGGCCAGCCGCTCGCGCCGGTCGGTGACGGCTACCTCCGAGAGCACCCTATCCTGCGTTTCCAGCGTCCAGGATATGGTTGTATCGCTCGTCACATTGAACGCATGGTACGTGGGTTGATAGCCCAGATACGAAACGCGGATGGCTACCGGACCGGCAGGCAGGGTCAGGCTATAGAACCCATAGGCGTTGGTGGCCGTGCCCTGCCGATGTGCGGTGTCCAAAACCGTAGCACCCAGCAGCCGCTCGCCCGAAGCAGCGTCGGACACGTAACCGCTGAGCGTATACGATTGTGCTAGGCCGAAATAGCCTGTCAAACATCCGACTACCAGCAGGGTCCATTTCATTAGCACCGGACTAAACCGCCCTAGCGGGTCATCACAATATGACGGTGAATGGTAGTGCAACCGTCGTCCGTGAATTCACAGTAGCCTAGGTCTATTGTAAGATTATGGTCGTCAAGGGTTAGAATATTGTAGGTGCCAGGCTGCAATCCTAATACGTTATCTGGATTTTCCTCGCTAGGGCCCATGGATATTTGACTGGGAATACCAGGTAAGTGGGTCACGTTGTAGATAAATTTCACTCTTTCTCCATCAATGTCGAAGTAGCCTTCGCAATCGCTGATACAAGCTCCAAACCTAGCCTGCCCGCTAGCGTCTACGGTGGAATCGTTAGCCGGGAAAGTCATCCGAAGGATGTTCCACTCTCCGGCCAGTTGTTTGGCCAAATTCCTGGTATCTTCCCATTCCTTTTTTTCACAGGATGCAAACAGGACTGGCAAAAGAGCAATAGCAATTAGTATCTTTTTCATGATTCCGTGATTTAAAATTTACAATTTATATCTATAAGGCGGCGAAGACAGCACTTCACCGCCTTATTGCATTGATTTACCTGCTCAAAGTAAAATACATTTTATCTAATTTGTGCAGCGTACTAAACCCAGAGTTGTAATAAACCAGTTTTTCACCAAGCTCGTCATCTTCACCGGATCGTGAATAACTAACTGATAAACTTGGACAAATAGGGCACGGGCTAAAGCTAAAGGAGACTGATACTGGACTTGCGGCATCTTCTTCCATCCACCGGAAACCGATAATCTCTCCGTTTACGTTGGTAGCTGGATTCCACTGAAACTGTAAGCTCTTATTGGCTACGTATACTTTAGAACTACAGTTATTTGGACAATTCTGAAGGTAATTGTAGTGAAGACTACCATTGTCCCCAAATTTCACCTTCATAGGATTGATCGGAATACCCTGAACAAACACGTGAACGTATAATTCAAGATAGCGATCAGTCCACGGCTCTAGCCGTTTAAAGTCAGTTGTACTGTTGAATTTGATAGAATGTATTTTATCAAAGCCAGTCTTACAATCGCGGGAGTTGCAAGGAGGCGGGGGGGGCGGAGGCGGATTGCCAGGACCAGGATCTGGATCGCAGCCGGGAGGACTTTCACCTGGACCACAAATCTTAGCGCTTATTGACTCAGTCACCTTGGCATAGCTTATCCGGCCTAAAATGTGGTCGTCGAAGGCGCGCACTGCCAGAGAGAACTCCCTGCTTTGGGGCACATAGTCAGAAGCCTCATACATCAGCTTACCCGCTAACTTACCCCGTGATTCTATTCGCTCATTCATCCGCACCACCACCGTAGGTACATCAGGTGCCTCCTCTAGGGTAAGTAGATGCAATTCTCCAGCAGCATCGTAGGCGCGAACGAACTGTGATGTTTGGTCATTGTAGTCCGAAAGCTCAACGGCTACCAGTGGCACAAAAGTCGCCGCGTCCCATTCGTTCAGGTGAACCGGTACACCGATAGAGAGTAGCGGCATTTCCTCAAACTGCTGACCAAAGAATGCTTCCGCATTCTGCCGAGCATTTTTAGGGGTGTCCTGAGTGGGCAAGTTAGCTACTAGGTGCTCTGCGAACGAACGTTCTCCCACCGGCTGGAATTTTATCAGTTCGTACAACATATTGTTTTCACCGTCTATGTCTACCAAAGACTCTTTCTTAACGTATTGTCGCATCGAAACGTCGTCCAATGACTTGGCTAAACTCTTAGTAAAGGCAATCAACTGCAAGTCTTGCAGCGTAAGCCGAGACATAGGCAGCAAGGTTGCGCCGTCTGATTTGTCAGACAAAGCAGCATCTTGGTCCGGTTCATTGAGTTCATCCTGGCAACCTACCAGAAAAGAACCCCCTACTAACAAGGTTAGTAAGAATTTTTGAAACTTTCTCATTTGTTTTACGTGCTAATAGTTGTGAATTATTTAGCTTAGGTTCCACCCGTTAAGTCGGTGGGGACTTGGAAGTCTGGCCTCCTGGAGGTCAGACTTCTTGTTTCCAATTTCAGTCTGCTTTATCTTGTTGGTCTTTGGTTGTGGGATGAGTTATAGTGATTAAATTTTCACTATATTAG
This sequence comes from Cyclobacteriaceae bacterium, assembly GCA_965217275.1. Taxonomy (GTDB): domain Bacteria; phylum Bacteroidota; class Bacteroidia; order Cytophagales; family Cyclobacteriaceae; genus Tunicatimonas. Next base: position 1,073,968 of record OZ244400.1, read on the forward strand.
TTAGACGCTGCTTTGAGAAAAAGTCTGATGTTTTAGCGATAAATATTTTCTATGGCTCGGTCTACGCTCAGCGACGAGGAAATTGTCTACCGCCTGAAAACCGATACCGATCCGGCTTTGCTCAATGAGTTGATGCAACGGCACCAAGCCAGCGTGCTTCGGCAGTGCCAGCGCTATATCAGAAACCGAGAAGACGCCCAAGACGTAGCCCAGGAAGTGTTCTTACGCGTTTTGCTCAGGCTACCAGGGTTCAAAGGGGAAGCTTCAATAGCTACTTGGCTCAATTGCATTGCCTACCGTCGTTGCATGGACCACCTCCGCAAAAATAAGAAGCCTCTGAATTTCCAAATCTCGAAGCACATCATCGATTCGCTGGTAGCGGAATGGGATGCGGAAGATCCGATAAAGCCTACGTTAGAGGATATGGAAGAGTTGATGGAAAAAATCAGCGGGGAAGAAAAGGTGTTGCTAACCCTTAAGTATAAGAATAACCAATCCATCAAAGCAATTATGATAATAACCGGCCTGCCCGAAAGCATTATCAAGAACCGAATCTACCGAGCCAAGAACAAGTTGCGGATGCTGTTGCAGGATAAATCTCTATAGCCAATAGGGTCGCTACGGGGCAACAGGAATGGTAAATTAGCGGATGAACAAACTTTTAGAGTTTGATACTTTATTTTGGTATCATTCCTCTGAGCGAGCCTGATTATAATCCACTGGCGTCTCTTCCCCAATGGCGTACTGAATGCCCCCGGCCAAGTGCTTCAAAAACAGCGGATCCGCATACGACTCCACCGTGTGGCCCAAGCCGGTGTAGAACGCCCGTCCGCCATCATAATCTTTGTACCACGACATCGGGTGATTGTCGCCGTTGGTGCCTCCTTCGTAGGTCGACTCATCAATCTTTATCAACACCTGATTGGCCTCGTTCAGGCTTTTGTAGTTATACCACTCGTCAGCGCGGGTCCAGGATTCAAAAAGCGAATCGGTGGCCGCGTGGTCGGGGTTAACAATGTGCAGGGTGGCTTCGCGCACGTTGGGGTCGCTGGGGTGCCCGTTGAAGTAGCCGCCCACCAGTTTGCCGTACCAGGGCCAATTATACTCGGTATCGGCGGCCGCGTGCACTCCCACAAAACCGCCCCCGGCCTGCACAAAGCGCTCCAGTTGTCCCTGCTGCTCAGCATCCAGAATGTCGCCGGTGGTGTTCAGGAACATCACCACCTCAACGTCCTTTAGCTTTTCTTCGTTGAACACGGTGGCGTCTTCGGTGGCTTCCACCTGAAAACCAAGTTGTTGACTCAGTTTCTTCACCGCCGCGATGCCCGGCTCGATCGAGTCGTGCCGAAACCCACCGGTCTTGGTGAATACCAGCACGTTCACCTCGTTTTGGTTGCTTGATGCGGCGGTGCAACCCGCCAGCAGTCCGGCTACTACAGCCAGGGCAGGAATAATGATTTTCTTTTTCATAGTGAACTAGGTAACTGCGTATTTTTGCAATAGGTTTAACATCTTTCGGTCCAGCTGATGCCCGCGGTAGGCTTCGTAAGCTACGTCGGACCGGCCACTGTCCAGCACTCCGAAAGATCCGCGCAGGTTCCACAGCGCCCAGCCCCATCCGGCTTCCTGCCACAGTTGCAGCAGGTCTTCCATCCAAGACAGCGCCACGGCGTGCGGCGTTTGGTTATAGGCTCCCCACTCGCCCACGTGCACGTTCACACCTTGTGCCACCACCGCTTGCCAGGGTTCAATCAGGCGCTGCCGTAGCGCTGCCTGATCCAGCGTGGCCCCTTCGTCGGTAACCAGCGGCCAGGTGGGCACGGGCCAGGTGTCGCTGCCCGGAATCCAGCTGGCTTCGTGGTGACTCACCCGCATCGGATCGTAGCCCCGCGTGCTCTGCACCACGTTCTGATCCACAAAACCCGTAATCGGCTCGCGTCCCACCGACAGCCCATCGACCACAATCAAGCGGTCGGGGTCGGCCGCACGAATGGCCTCGATCACCGACAGCATCACCGGGTTGTGCTGCGATTCGGGAATGCTGGGCGGCTCGTTGAGCAAGTCGAAGCTGAGTTGGTGGTTGGGGATGCCGCGGTAGCGCTCGGCAAAGGTGCGCCAGTGAAAGCGGGTGGCTTCCTGCGCTTTTTCGTCCTCAAAGAGTTGGTACGGCTCCAGTTCGCCCCGGTTGATGCAGTAGCCCGGCGCCCGGTGAAAGTTTAGGTTCACGTGGATGCCGTGCTTCTCTCCGTAGCCGATGGCTTTATCAATGTCTTGGAGCGTGGCTTCGTCGATCTTGCTCCAGTCGTTCACGTTGCCCCACGTCCAGTATGACATGGGCAGACGGGCGAAGTTGAAGCCCCAGTCGGCCATCATGGCAAAGTCATCCTCCTGAAAGGGGTCGTTTTCGTTCCCATTGAACTTCTCCAGCAGGTTAAAGCCCTTCCACATCGGAATATTGGCGGCGGTGACTTCGGGCACCACTTGGGTGGCGGTGCACGCGGGAAGCCCGGTGGCCAGCAGGGCGGAAGCCGCCGCCCCGGTTTGTATGAAAGTGCGTCGGTGCATGAAGGTTGGGCGTAATGAGTACCGATAAACGCGGATGCAATCATCCACGGGTAGAAAAATACTTAAATTCTTCGAAAGAACAGCTATCCCAACGCCGAACGCTTATTTCAGGCGAACAAAACCCCGTTGGCTGTGACAGTTTTGTAATCATTGACAACAAACTTTTCGGCGAGGTAGCGCGTTGGGAGCAGTACACAAACGCACTACATCTTATGCATTACTTACTTTCGTTTTTATCATTCATCTTCCTACTCTCTTGCCAATCGCCCAGCAAAACCAACGTGGCGCAGGCCTCACTAACGGTTGAACCGACCGCGCTAACCGATACCGATAAGCTCGCATTAGACACCGCTACTTTTGCGGGCGGTTGCTTCTGGTGCACCGAGGCCGTGTTTGAGCGCGTGCGGGGCGTGCGCAGCGTGGTGTCGGGCTACGTCGGCGGCGAGCAAGCGAACCCCACCTACGAGGCGGTGAGTGCTGGAAAAACCAGCCACGCCGAGGGAGTGCAGGTCTACTACGATCCCAACGAGATCACCTACCAAGAACTAGTGAAAATTTTCTTCGGCACCCACGACCCCACCCAACTCAACCGGCAGGGTCCCGACGTGGGCGAGCAGTACCGCTCGGCCGTGTACTACCACAACCCGCAGCAAAAAGAGGTGGTGGAGGCCTACGTACAAGAGCTAGGTAATGCTGGCAAATACGACCAACCCATTGTGACGCAGATTGAGCCGTTCGAGGTCTTCTACGACGCCGAAGGCTACCACCAGAACTACTACGAGAACAACCCAAACAACCCCTACATCATGTCGGTGGCCAAGCCCAAGGTGAAGAAACTGATCAAAAACTTTCCTGACTACCTGAAGGACGAAGTCACCAGCTAGTTGGGTTTGCTGACGCAGGTAGTCAAAAGTTATGACCAAACGGGTGAAGACAGCACTGGTGCTCAGCGGCGGCGGATTTAAGGGCGCTTTTCAGATTGGCGCTTTGGACTACCTGCGCGAAGCCGGGTTGGTTGATCCGGCGCTGCACTTCGACGTGGTGGCCGGTATCTCAGCGGGGGCGCTCAATGGAGCCTTTATCGCCTCGCGGCAGTACGACCTACTGAAAACCGTTTGGCAACGCATCGAGGAAGAAGGCAGTGCGGTGATCTATAACTCGGAGTTTCTGAACGAAGCTGGAGAGCCCCAGCTGAGCTACGAAACGCTGAAAGCCCGTTTCTTCCCCGATTATCAACTTAAGGTCAGCCTCTGGCAGGGACTGCGCTTGCTGCTATTCCCTAAGCAGCGAAATCGCTTTATCGAGCAGCAAGTGGCGCAGGTGGGGCAGGAAGTAGCGGCTCGTCTGCGTGACTTTCAGGCCATTGCCAGCAACCAGCCGCTGGCTGAGCTACTGCGGCAGCATCTGAACGTGAACCAGATTTCGGCTGAAACGGTGTTTACCTCCGGGTTTGTATCCTTGGTGGATGGGCAGTATTATAATCCGAAGCAAACTGACTACGCCAGCAACGAAGACTTTATCCAGGGCGTGCTGGCCTCCACCACCGTGCCCGTGGTGTGGCCCCCGATCGACGGCGTGAATCTACGCGATCCGCAACCACCCATCCGGCAACTCATCGATGGCGGACTCAAGAACAGTTCTCCACTGGGCGACGTGATCAAGTTTATGGACGACGAGCAGGAAGACGTGGCGTACCGCATCTTGATCATCAACAGCAGTTCGGGCCAGCTGGCGGTGGAGCGCAAAGAATTCAACATTGTGGAGATTGCGCTGCGCTCGCTGACCGAGATCACACTGGCCGAAATCTTCGAGAACGACATCCGGGAGTTTGTGCGGGTCAACGCGCTGGTGCGACAGGCCCGGGAGCAGGGCGTGGTGCTGCGCGATGCGCGGGGCCGACCGCTGCGGCAGTTTTCGTACAAGATCATTCAGCCGGAGGAAGAACTCGGCGAGGTGTTCGACGCCACCCCTGCGGTGCTCCGCCGCCGCTACGCGCGGGGTCGACAGCGGGCGCAGGAAGCCTTTGCGAATCGGGACGACTCAAACTGGGACGGGGAAGGGGTTGTTTAAAGAGTCCTATCATTCTTAAGTTGAAGGCTCTTAAACTTCCTGACTCAACGAAGAACAATTTTTTGCACGTCTGACCTTGCTTCAGCACGAATTCTTTCTTCTGCGTTTCCTTCACTATTAGCACGGAAAGCAGATACTCACTCTCAGAATCGCTCAGCTGGATATGTTTCCGGATGTTCTTCAGAATATGGCAATCATTCATAACTTGGCAACAAAGTAGCCTTGCAAAATTTGGTTTACACCTACTAAACGACAATGAACCACCGTATGCTTAAAAAGACCGCTTTTTTCGTGACTACCTGGGGTTGGCTAGTGGCCTGCGCCCCGACATCCCCACCCGAAGAATCTGCTTCTCCGCCCAACATCATCTACATCCTGGCCGACGACCTGGGCTACGGTGACCTGAGTTGCTATGGGCAGACCAAATTCAGCACACCCAACATTGACCGGCTGGCCGCCGGGGGGATGCGCTTCACCCAGCACTATTCGGGCAGCACGGTGTGTGCTCCCTCGCGCTCGGCGCTGATGACGGGGCTGCACACTGGCCACACCCCGGTGCGGGGCAATAAAGAGGTGTACCCCGAGGGACAGCACCCGCTGGCCGACAGCGTGCGCACCCTGGCCGAAGCGTTGCAGCAGGCGGGCTACGCCACCGGAGCGTTCGGCAAGTGGGGGCTGGGCTATCCCGGCTCGGAGGGCGATCCCAATTTCCAGGGCTTCGATACCTTTTTTGGCTACAACTGCCAGCGCTACGGCCACACTTACTACCCCCGTCACCTGTGGAGCAACCAGGATTCGCTGGTACTGGAAGCCAACGCCGGAACTGCCAAGGGCACCTACGCGCCTACGCTGATCCACGAGCGTACGCTAGAGTTTATCGAAGCGCACCAGGATGAGCCGTTCTTTTTGTACGTGCCCAGCATCATCCCGCACGCCGAACTGGTGGCTCCCGAAGCCTACATGGACCGCTTCCGGGGCAAGCTGCTTCCTGAAGCGTCGTTCGAGGGCACCGACGCCGGGGAGGGCTACCGCACCGGAGCCTACGCCTCGCAGCCTGAAACGCACGCGGCCTTCGCAGCGATGGTTAGCGTGCTCGACGAGCAGGTGGGCGAAATTGTAGACAAGGTGAAGGAGTTGGGTCTGGAAGACAATACGCTGATCATCTTCACCTCCGACAACGGACCGCACCAGGAGGCCGGGGCCGACCCGGACTACTTCAACAGCAACGGCCCGCTGCGCGGCTATAAGCGCGACTTGTACGAGGGAGGCATTCGGGTGCCAATGATTGCCCGCTGGCCCGGGCACGTTGCGGCCGGTAGCGAAACCGAGCACGTGTCGGCCTTCTGGGACGTGTTTCCGACGCTGCTGCAACTCACCGAGCAACCGGCCACCAACGACCGAGACGGTATTTCGTTTTTGCCAACCCTGACCGGCGAGGGTGAGCAAGCGCAGCACGATTATCTTTACTGGGAGTTTCACGAAAAAGGCGGCCGTCTAGCGGTGCGCAAGGGCGACTGGAAGGCGGTGCAGTACGAGGTGCTGGCCCAGCCCGATGGTCCGCTGGAACTCTACGACCTGGCCACTGACGTTGGCGAACAAAACAACGTGGCGGAACACAACCCGGAGGTGGTGGCCGAGATGAGAGCCATCCTGCGGTCCGCGCGCACGCCCTCGCCGGTGTTTGCCTTCGGGCAGGATACCTATCTGGGAATGAAGTAGCGAAGCCGGTTGTTATTCAATGCGGATCACAATTCTTTGGTAAGCGGTTAGCGGAAGAGTACGTTGGTCGGTCAATTCCAGGATCAAATGAACGGTTTGCCCGGCTTGGGCTGATTCAGGGATTTGAAGCGACAGGGTGGGGTTGTTTTGGGGGGCGGGTATTAGCTGTTCCGCGTTGGGGTAGGTGCCCGCTTCCGGGTAGACAAACCAGTGGTACTGTAGGGTATCCGCATCCGGGTCGTGCGAGGCCGAAGCATCAAAGGTGACCACCGCGCCGGGCTTCGCCGTGGTTTGAATAAGGTCACCCTCCGGAAAACCACTTAACGCCGGGGCGGGAGGGTGGTTGGCCTGTTCGTAGCTTTTGACTCCCCACTGCACGCGCGCCGCGAAGTCGTTTTGGAAAGCCGGTCGCCAGCGATACACCGTAGCCATAGCCGAAGAATCTACCTTCCCCGTGGATTCGTCCCGGTAAGTATCCACCGCATCCCCGTACAGCCCGGAAGCTTGCGCTTGATAACGACCTCCCCAACTACCCCACTCCGGATGCGCCGGATCGTTCAGTCCGTTGTCTAAAAAATAGAGCCAAGACGGAGAATCTCCTTCTTTCATGGCGCCGTAGGGATTGCGGTCGTTGCCCCCGGTATAGGCCTCATCGGGATAATAATCGGCCAAGTGGTTTTGCCCGATGATGTGCTCGTGCAGCCAGTCTCGCGAGGTGACGGTCATGTCTCCTCCGAGAAACATCCCCCGGTAGGCAGAAGCCCACTTGTTGCCATCGGGAGCCAGGGCCACGATCTTCCACACCTCCGGAAACTCGTCGATAATCCAATCCACCGACGAGTCCTGTTTTCCGATGAAGTAGATGCGCAGCTTCTTCACGAAGCGCTCAAAGTCTGCCTCCGGCAGGGTGGCTCGGGCTTGCCACAAGGCTTGGGCCACATCGGCCCCGCCGCCCCACACCGATACGGACACGGGTTCGGTGCTTTCGACAACCGTCTTCAAAATCCAGTCGGACCCTTCGGTGTTTTTTCCTTCACCCACGTAGGCTTCAACCGGCACGGATGCGCCGTTGCCCGCGACGCCTTTCTTCACGATACCGTGCAGGTAGTCAGCCGTTGGATAGCCTGGGGAGTGCAACCGGAGGTTGTCCTCGATGGTGGCGTAGGCGGCAATCAACGCGTGGATGATACTGTCCTTGACGATGGGCAGTTCGTAGTCGTAGTTGACATCGGCGTTGGCAATTAGCCCCAGCAGGTTGAACTCGTTGGCGTAGTGCAGCAGCCGCACCATCGACTGCTGGTCGTCCGGGTCCTGACCAATGTCGGTGGTGACAATTAGTGGTCTCGGTTGCGCTTGGGTGGTGGGACCAGACAGCGCCAGTGTCAGCAGGATAGTTACTGCTTTTATCATAGAAGGGCAATCCGGACGAAGCATACGCTAGTTTTACGGAGATTAGGAATAACTGAACCAAACTGCGTGCAAATGAAAAAAGGCAGTCACAAGAATTAACTCGTAACTGCCTGATTATCAACGTGGGCCCACCTGGACTCGAACCAGGGACCACCTGATTATGAGTAACCAGACTTGTGGTTTTTGATAGTCTATGAAAAGATATAAATACCTGTAAATCAATTAGTTTTAACTTTTGTTAGCTTAATAGCATTCATTTGAAACCACCTAAGTTCAGAAAAAGCGGGCAAAAAACGGGCAAAATTTTTACTATCATTCCACTGTATTGCGTATCTTTGGTTGACCACCGTATTAACTCTGAGGTATGGCAACGATTTCCCTTTTCCTTGATACACGCAACGCTAGTTCAGAAAGGCATCCTCTGGTACTTCGGGTAGCTCATAAGAGTAGTCGTAAGGATTTGCCTTCGGGCTATAAGATAGCGTCAAACGAATGGAACGACGGTAAAAAGATTATTAAAGGAGCTTACCCCAATTCCTCAAGAGCTAACGCGCGCCTCAAGACGAAAATTGCAGTAGCTACGGAAGTGATTTCCGAATGCGAATCAGTGTTGAAAGATATGACTGCTATTCAGTTAGCCTCGGTCATCAAGGACCGAATCGAAGCATTGGAAAAGCAGAAACTTCCGACTACAAAATCTGTGAATGCTTTTTCTGGTAAGACCTTGCTAAAGACTTACGGAGAGAAAGTCATTATAAGGTACGAGAAAGCCAAACGTTTTGGGATGGCTAACTCTATAAAAGATGCGATAGATGTTCTGTTGAGGTATCACGGAAACGAAAATCTATTGCTCGCCGATATTGACGAGGTTTGGCTCGAGAACCTTGAAGCTGACTACGTCAGCAGGGGAAACAAAATTAATGGTCTGAGCGTGAGACTACGAGCCATCCGCAGAATTTACAACTTGGCAATCAAAGATAAAGGCACTGAAATATCTACTAACGACTACCCTTTTGGCCGAAGTGGGTATTCTATAAAGAAAGAAAAAACCAAAAAGAGAGCGGTCAAGCTTGACGTTATTGAGGCTATCCGGGCACTAAAACTTGAGAACAACAGCTCGCTATGGCACCATAGAAACTATTTCTTGTTCATGCTTAACCTGAGAGGAATGAACTTTATAGATTTGGCCTTTTTAACGAGGGAGGCTATTCAAGATGGGCGCCTCAAGTACCAGCGCAGAAAAACCAAGCGTGGACCCAGTGTAAAAGAATTTGATATCAAGATCACCAAAGAAGCCCGCACAATTCTGGATTGCTACTTATCTAATGAAAGAGCAGGAGAACTGGTATTTCCAATCATGGAAGATATTGTTGACTCAAAAGATGATCAGCGCATTTATGCTCTTTATCAAAACAGGCTAAGGAATCACAATAGGCGGCTGAATTCTATTGGAAAGGCTATTGGATTGGATACCAGACTGACCAGCTACGTAGCACGGCATACCTTCGCGACGGCTGGACTCCATAAAGGCGTTTCCAAAGCCCAGATTGGTGATATGCTGGGGCATACCAACTACTACACCACTGAAGCGTACTTTGATGAGTTTGATAAAGCGGTTCTTGATGAAGCGACCGACCAGATATTGGGCTAAGTGGTAGTTCTACCAACGTGGTAGGTCCAAATCAGGTAAAGAAAACCGTCAGAACCAAGAGCTACTGGATCAGATAGGCTCATAATTCCATTTCGTTGTCCTTCGTGGATTGCGTGTTCGTCATACCCATCGTCAACTGAGCATAGCGTTCCTGCTGTTCGGCTGATAGATGAGAAAAGTCTTTCTTTGTTGTATCTTTTCCGACGTTTGGTTCAACCACTTCTGACGCCGCCCGCTCAATCGTTGGACTAGATAAAGCCTGTTTCCAAGATAGTTCTTCTTTTCGTTCCTGGTCGATACTGAAAATTTGCTCTTTGGTTTTGGTGTACTGATCCAGTTGCTGTTGGGCGTAATCGGCTCGAGATTCTACGATGTGGCCTCGCTGCTGATTGGGCATCATAAACTCGCCCTTTTCGGCTTCGCGCAGGATGGAGGTTTTTCCTTCAGGCGAAAGGTACATCCGCTCGCGAACGTAGTCTTCGTTCTCTTTTTGCAGAGCTTCTTTGGTTCGCTCAAAATCGGTCTTCATCACACCGATACCTTCCTGCGTATACTTTTCCAGCCGTTCCATGTTGTAAGAGGTAGGCAGCGAACGGTAGGACTGCAACTGAATATCCAGGTGACTCTGTAGTCTCGTTTTGCCCTCAGCGGAATGACTGTAGGCGCGCTTCTCATCCAGATAATTCACTACTTCCTGCGCAGCATGCTCCAGCGGCTTGCTGTTCTCTTCCAAATACATTTTTGCAGGGAAAGATAAATCTTGCAAAGATTGAGACGGTTTGACCGTGCGCTGCTTCTGTTCTTGCAGAGTAGCCTCTAATTTTTCCTGTAAGGCAATATTGCGTTCCAAGCCCGGTTGCTTGGCACCGGGCGTAGCGGCCAGCCTTTCTTTGGATAGGGTATTGAGTTCTTTCAGCGTAGCGTTGGCAATGCGGCTGTGGGTGAGCACTTCTTTTGGCTCCAGGGAGGCTCGGCGCAGACTGCGTTCGTACTCCTGCGCCAAGTCGGGGTAGCCGTAGCCCCGCAGGGCATCGGCGGCTTGCTTGCCGACTGCTTGTAATTCTTGTTCAGAATCGCGGGCTAAGTTTTTCTCCTTTTCCATCATTGAAAATTTTGTGGTTCAAAAAAGTAGATCAATCGATCTCCCGAACGCCTTTTTCTAGGCGCAAAGCTTCTACGCGTTCCCGGATTAGTTCCTTCACCCGGTCAGTGTTCCGAATACCGCGCAGCACCAGTTCAGGGTGGGTTTGATCGGAGGTGAGTAGACGAACGTTGGCCAAGCCCAACCAACGGTAGAGCAACGGAGCCGACACCGAATAATCTTTCACCCGATACAACTCTACTTCCTCCTGCTGTTGGTGAAATACGCCAGTGGTCACAATCAGCCGTTCCGCGGTCAGCGTATAGCGCGTGGTCTGGGTTAGTAGGTACCGCCACAGCGCAAACGGAAGCGGCACCAACAGTATGCAGGAGAGGTAGAGCAGCAGGTGCTGAAGCTGCGACGGGCGATCTTGCCAGAGAACAGAAGCTTGCATAGGATTGGCGTTAGGGAATAGCTTGGAAACGGACGGTCACATCATACTCAGTACTATCCCGAACCTTACGGACTCGCACTTGCCAGACCTGCTCGTTCAACTTTTCTACCCGCCAGTTTTCGGTGTGGTAAGAGGGTTCCAGCTCGTAGCCGTAGAGCATCCGATGCCCCGTATCAAACAGATCTACTGAGAAAATATCCTGGGTATCGTTTAGCTGCCATCCGGCAATGTGAGGACGGTAGGATAAGTCGCTTGACGTACAGCGTAGCCCCCCTTCCTCGGCATGAAGCTCACCCACCGCCCCGGTGCCGGGGGCTTCGGTGACGAATACGTTATCCCGCACGCAATCCGGTAAGCTGGCGTACCAGTCCTCAACGGAGTTGCTGTCGGAGGGGAGAGCGGTCATAGCAACTACCTGCCAGCGTTGTTGGTGAAGCAAAGCTTTCAAACGATTTTCTTCCTGGGTAATTTCTTCCTCCGGCTGACAAGCATCTAAAGCAAATACCAGCGCAAGTAGGCTCAAGAGAATGAGACGATTTTTCATAATTGTAGGGGTTAGTAGTTGAACAAAGGGGTAGCAGCGACCGTCGCTCGTTCCAGATGATGATGGGTTTGGGCCGCTTGCACTCGCAACGGTTTGACATAGGCTACCTCTAACAATAACTGATCGGAGCGCTCTAACAGCTGATCAGCCAGCAACAGGTAGTCTTCCGAAAAGGCCTGTAGCCGGATTCGTTCGGCTTCGGTCATCGCAAAACGCTCGGATTGCTTGAGCACTTCGTTCATCTCGTTTGCTTTTGCGATGAGATCTTCGGCCAGATACTGAAAAGCGACCGCCCCGTAGGCTTTCCGCTCAGCTGCAAGTTGATGGAAGCGGCGGGTGAACGACTGCGCCGCTCGCTTCGCATCCTGAAACGAAGTCAAGTCTGCCGGTAGCGCATCGGACGAACCGGCGATAAACAGATCACGGTACGTATCATTCGGACTACGCTGAAATAGCGGATGTTCAATCACAAAGTCAGTCCAGACCGGATCTACCTCTATTCCAGGCTGCACGGCCCCCTTCACCAGTTCGGTGGCCAGATACAGTGAGCGGGACAAATCAGCCCAGTGCAAATCTTTTACCGTTCCAGCTTGCCGAAGATCGTTCCGCACTTTTTGCTGCAGCGCATCGATGGCCAAGTAGTGACCCTGAATATCTTCGGTAAAGTCACGAATTCGCTTGTACTGTTGTCCTTTCGCAATATTCATAGCGAAGTTCTCCCCGCTTTTGGCGGTGGCTTTTTCGTCGACGACCAGGATGAGCTGCGCTAGTCCTCCGGTAGACAATGTGCTTAGCAATAGAATACTCAGTGCAATTCGTTTCGTGTGTGCCATTGGTTCAATTTTGATGTACCGGGGTTGAGGCTATCGTGTTTCGCTCCTGTTGCTTTTCATACGCGTGCAACGCACGGGTTTTAGCAAGCGATGGTCGGGTAACCTGCTGCACCAGTTGATCCGCCCGGATTTTCAGTTGCTGGCTTTCCCGCAACGCTTTTTGCATTTGAGCAAGAGCCTCTAAGCGCTCACGTTCGGTCATAGAGAATTGACGATCTGTGGTGAGCAGTACGCGTAATTCGGCAGCCTTTTCAATTTTGCTATTCGCCAAATGTTGATAGGCCTTCGCCAGTTGCAATTGGCGCCGCGCACTCATTTCTTCCAGGGCGGTGACGTTTCGCTGCCGGGCCTTTTGGTAGATTTCCCAAGGCGCAAGCTCAGTAAATACTAAATTTTCATCGTAGGGAATCAGCCGTTCGTACAAAGCCTGGCTTTTCTGCACCGGCTCAGCTTGCGCCTGAAACACTTCGCTCAGATCAGTAGCAAAGGAATAGTCACCCAGATGCTGCGCTGAACGAACAACCTGCCCCGCCGCTTCCTGATCGGTTGTAGCATCCGAGACAGCAAGGGATGCCGTGCTGGAGGTTTGTCGTAAGAACGCCCGGTAGTTGTACTGGAGCTTACGCGTGTCTGCCACTTCGTTGCGCGTATTTCTGGTTTGTCGGCGAATGATATCCAGCAAGCCAAACTGATCGGTATTGCGATCCAGGTTTTCGTCAATACTGTCCTTAAGCATCTTATCCACAACCGGGATCGGTTCCTGGGCGTAAAGATTTGTCAGACTAATGGTTAGTCCCAGCATCGTTACAATAGTTTTCATCATTGCTTCTGTTAGTATTGGTACAAAGGAGTGGTTGCGGCCACCTGTCGTTCCAACTGCTGCTCGTACTGCTTCAGGGGACCAGCCTGACCTTGTTCCGCCTCATTCATTACGTCCAGCACCAGTTGATCGGATTGCAGTTTTAAGTCCATACTTTGCAAAATATAATCGTGGGCCTGTTTGATGCTGGCCAGTCGCTCCCCTTCGGTCATTGAGAAGCGTTCGTTCACCAGCAGCACCTGACTCAGTTCCTGCGCCTTTTCCAGTAAGTCTTTTGCAACTTCGTTGTACGACAAAGCTACCTGCAGTTTCTTTTTGTAGGCCATCTCGTCAAAGGCCGCTTTATTGACCGACAAATCTTGCAACATGCTCTGCAGGGCCCCGTAGCTAGGCGGGAGGGGCGTGTCTGCTCCGAAGCCATCCAGTTCCTGATACAGAGCTAGCGCCCCATTAATGCCTTCCAGTGTAGCGTAGGCCTGCTTTAGGGTGCCAATATTTTCGTAGGCCGGTACGTAGGCATCCATCTGTGTTTCCAGTGACATCGCGTGCGTTTGGCTCTCCACCAAGTCCGCCCACTGCAAATTTTGCACAGTTTCGGTTTGTTTCAAGAACTCACGGTACTCATCCTGCAAGTCATAGATATCCGAGACCTTGCGTTCAATCCGGTACGAAATCCCAACCTGATCTTCAAGTTTATCCAGTTGGTCGTTTAGGGTCAGGCCGTTAGCCACCGTCATCACGATGTGACTAATGTCCATCACCGGAATGCCCTGAGCGAGAAGCGAAGTAGTGCTACCGAAGAGTAAGTAAGATACAAAAAAGAACATTTTTTTCATGGCTTATTCTTGGTTTTGGTGGTGAATAAAGAGTGGAAATCCATCCGGTAAAAAGATGGCTTGTTGGCGGCGTCGGCTCTGCTGCAACAGGTTGCGACCTAATTCGGTAGCCACCTGCGTGGGTAGCATACGCGCGGACTGGTTCCCCTGTCGGTAGGCCGTCGTTTGGGTGGCTTCCTGCACGGCGTTGTTTCGTTCGTCCAATAAAATACCCGCGTGATAGGTGTGATCGTGGACGGATAGTGAAGCAAGTTGTCGCCCAATGCGCCGTACGCTAATTTGCAGACGATTCTGCGAAAGCCGAACGTCACCGTAGATAAGCGTATGCGCCGGGACAACCCGGTCGTTAAGCGTCATCGGCTCTTCTAGCCGCAAGCGAATCCGATCATTACTGCGCACTTCCTGATCGCCATGAACGACACAGCGAATGAAGTTACCGGACGAAATACTATTAGCCCGCACCGGTTGAAAAAAGTTAGGCGACGTCGGTAGTGAGACAGTGTCTGGCAGGCTAGCAGCTACCGAGTCCACAACTCTGTTGGATGCAGTCTCTTGGACTGGTGACCTTCGAAGGCGACGAAGAGGTTTTACCAAAGGAGTATCCAAAGCGACAACCAGGGTATCCTCCTGCTGAGGTATTACATTCACAGTAGCGGTGTCCGGCTTGGCGTATCCTTGCCAGTGCGGTTTTGCGATTTTGTCAGTGAGGTCCTGCCTCTTTTTCTGCGCTTCCTTTTCTTCTTGGGCAAGCGTTTCGTCGTAGACCTGTGTTTTGTCCGGCACTTCCTTCTCAACCACTTCTTCTTCCAACCAAAAGTAGGGCAGCGGGGTACCCGAAAGTACTTCCCAAAGGTGGTGTCCTTTAAAGCGCAGTAAGGTGATGGATAAGGCCGCGGTGCCCACAATGATGAGCAAACTGTAGCGGGCAATTTTATTCCATGCTTTCTGGACAAATGAATGCGAAGGGTTCGGCTCGCTAAAACGGTTAGGGTCTTGCCCTCCCCGGTCAATGCTTTCTTCATCTAAATTTTCGTTAAAGTCTTTCATTTTTTAGGTTTTAGATGATTTGCGGGAGTGCTATAGGGATTAGGTTTTGGGTTAACTGCGAGGGTGAATAAAGAGAGTATTTCCGTTAGGTATTTTCCAAAACCCAATCCCCCTGCCCTAACCCCTAAAACAAATCAGCGCGTCGGATTAAGCGAGATGATATTTTCAGGGTTAGGGTACGACTACCGGTTGATTCTCGCAGAGTAGCCAGTAGCGTTTCCTTCGGACCTAATGCCCAGAGCGGCAAGGCATAGTAGTAGTAGTCTTCCGAGTAGGGTAGCACGGGGCGGACGTTCTGGAAGGCCAACGGCTCAATGGGAAACGTTGTCTCCTTTTCTTTTGCGAAAAATCCTTTCCGATAGCGTTGCCGCCGCTGAAAACCAATGAAATCAGTTTGGTATACGACGGACGATTGATTCTCTACTTTGAACTTCAGGTAGGTGGCGGATAGATCGTGCACTAAGCCAACCAGTTGAAACGTTACTCCGCCTTCCTGTCGTTGGCCGTAGTGTAGATCCCGGTGCGTTCGCATTTTGCGTAGCCGTTCTTGCAGTACCGTTGGGTTAACGCCGGATACCGTCTGCTCAGTTGTAGGTGTTTCCTTCCGAAAATCGTAGAAAGGATTGGGCTGAGACCGAAAAAAGAGCATTCCAGTAAACGGTTGATTGTTTATCACCGCGTAGATGGGAGTGGCCGGAACACTATCCTGTTGGGCTACGACGAGCACGGCGTTTCCCTCAATCTGCGCTTTGTACCAGACGGGATTGCCTACGTCTACCAGACTCACCGGGTGATCGAACAGTAGATACGATTTGGCCTGATGGGACACGTAAACCGTGTCTTGAGCTTGTCCGTGGTGAGACAATAGTGCGAGGGTGAATTTGATACTCACAATAATACGTTTCATGGCGTTTCGGATTCTCGAGGGTAAGCAATAAAATCAAAATTGGTCAGCAGCAAGCCGTAGGGGTTCTTGTCGTGTCGGTAGTCCTGGAGGACCTGGAAACTCGCGGCAATAGGAAGCGTTCGGACGTTCTCCCCAATATGTACTTCTTGTAGGGCGTAGAACTTCGCTGTGACCGGTAGCTGCTTCATATCAATGACCACCGAGTCCAGTTTAATCTCGGTGTGCGAGCCGTACCGGACGTAGTTCTTATGCACGTCGCCTTCTTCGAAGTCGTGGTAGATACGCTTGCCGGATTCTTCATCAATGAGGTTCAGCGCAAAGTTGATATGTTCGTAGTAGGTCTCTGCCGAATGCGCGAACATATTCTTGACGAACGTCTCAATGTGGTTTTGCACCTCGATGCGGGATACCTTGCGGCCGTCGTAATAGCTAGCGGGAAAGGTGCCCCAACTGGTGATCACGTAGGTCTGGTGTTGATAGTACTCCTGCACGCGCTGGTAAAGAAAGGCAAACGCCACGGTGGTGGCCATGAAGCCAAGCAGACAGATAATCGCCAGCAAGCGCATGGTCTTGAAAGTTTTGTTAAAGTCTCGTACGGTAGACATAGTATTGCTTCTTATTAATAGTTGAATGATTTATCTATCCAGGCCTTCGTTGCGGTGCCCCCCTTGCTGGTAACGATGTCGGCGATACGCGTATCGTATGGCTTGTTGCCCCCGGCCCAGGGCTGATCCTCCCGCACTCATTGCCGCTTTGCCTCCCATCATCACTGCGCGCCCGCCCTGGAAAGCCATACCGGTACCCAGTAAGGCCGTACTAAACACCCGGCTCTGGAAGATCGCCGCGTGCGAGTGCCCCAGGTAGTAACTGGTCAGGTGAGGTACCATAAAGTAGAGAATCACGATCACCAAACTTACCAGCACAAAATTCGCCGCTCCCAGTTCGTTAGTGAACAACAGCCCGTTGAAGTACAGGCTATTAAACTGGCTGACCAGCGTGTCCAAAATGATCAGTGTCACACTCCAGAACTGCACGGTAAGATAGCTTTGTAGCCACTTCATAGCCAAGCTGTTGAAACCCGGTATGACCGAAAGACCGATGGCCAGCGGGCCGACCACGTAGAGAAAGCCCAACAGCACCAGACGAATGATCTCAATTCCCTTGCGGACGATATGCACAAACGAGCCTTCCAGCAGGGCCAACAGCCAGTTGACCAGGTCAAACTGCATTAGTCGGGTAAACGATTGATAAAGTTCTTCCATATTGCTGGGCAGTCCGCCGCCCTGATTGCCGGGTAAGAGTAGATTCCACATATCGGCGAGTTTTTGCATGAACGTTTTATCCGGTCCGATGTATTCTGATAATGCTTGAATAGTACCGCTGATCACCCCCAAGAAATCCGCGTAAAAGGTCAACGCAAAGATGATGACCAGCCCGCGTACGATCGGTTGCACGTCCAGCCGGAACCGTTGGCTAAACACCAAGGCAGCAAAGACCTGATTGAACAGTACGATCATCAAAAAGATCGGCACCATTGCCAGACCAATTGCGTGGGTCTTTTCCAGCAAACTATTGACGGCGGCCAGAAACTCGGCACTAACGGGCACGTTGTTCATGTTTCTTTCATTGGGTAGAGAGTCCACAGACTACAGTTGTCAGGCAACAGTCCGCTTTCCATTAACTATCGACTACTGTCCGTAGACTATCGACTATCGACGGTGGTCTAACTACTGCGGACTATCGACCGTCGTCTGTCGTCTATCGCCCGTTGACTTCTTTTTCTCCACAAACTGATTCACCGCATAGGGCAAATTGCCTTGATAGCGTTCGACCAACTTACGCAAGTAGTTTCGCTCCGCAGGTTTGGACGAGAGCACCGCATTCAGGTGCGGAGAGGTTTCCAACACGTAGACCCGCGCCTCTTCGCTTTGCTTGACAAAAAACTCCCGGTAGTCTTCTTCTACCCGCACGGAGTGAATCAAATCTACCTCATGCTCGGTAAAGCCCATATGGGCCGCCAGTTCTTTCACCAGCCGCTTGTCCTGATGCTTCAGAATAATTTTGGTATCGGCGTTTACCAGCACTGCTTCCCCGACGCTGGACTTTTTGATTTCATCCAGCCCCTGCGTGATGATGCCCACCGAGCCATTGTTCTTCCGGATCGTGCGGAACAAATCTTCGATGAACTCCTTAAGTTTCCCCGACAGCATGGCCCAGGCCTCATCCAGGTAAAGGTACTTGATCTCGTCCGGATATTTACGGATTTGATCCAGGGCTAGCTCGGTGATCAGCAGCGTCACCACCGGATACAAGACCGGGTCACTGTTGATCTTATCCAGGTCAAAACAAACCAACGGGTGTTCGCTGATGTCCAGCTCATAGGCGGCGTTCAATACTTCTCGGTATTCACCAGAGACGAAGGGCTTCAAGACAATTAAGAACTGCTCCATATCGAAGTACTTCATTTCAGAACGGTAGTCCGTTTCGTCATGATGTTCCAACTGGTAACGGCGCAAAAAGTGGTAGAAGGAGTGAATGCCCGGAAACGCGTCAGCCTGCTTATCCAGATGCTGGTAGTAGCGGGGCAAAATCATTTTAAAGATTGCCCGCTCGGCGGGGGTTAGGTCTTCGCCTTGTCCCCCTTTCCAAATAGTACTGAGCACCGCAATCAGAAAGTTAGACTTGGCCGAAGTAAGACGATACTTTCCATCCTTATACTTGTCAAGCAGAAAGGGATTAAATGCCAAAGGTTTTTCGCTACTGTACTCAAAGTAAGTGTGTTCAAATTGCCTTCCGGTGAGGGCGTACATGACGTTACGGTAGGTGCCCCCTTTGTCGATGATGATCTGCCGTGCTCCCCGCTCCAGCCGCTGGGCGATGAAATTGCCCATCGTGTAGGACTTGCCCGAACCTGAGGGGCCAATCACTACGCAGTTCTGGTTGGCCAGGGCGGTATTGAACAGGTTTACCCGCAGTAGGTTGCGAAAGCGATCACAAAGGTAATCGCCCTTTTTATCCCCAATGAACGAAGTAACAAAGTGGAGGTAGCACGAGGCTATCTCGGACGAGGTCGTCAGCCAGCGGTAGTGCTGAAAGCCGTTGCCGGGCAAGGAAGCAAAGAACATATTGGCCGTGTCGTAGGACTCGATTAAGGCTTCCGCCCCGTACATCTGCCGCAGGGCGGCCACGCTTCGTTCGGTGTAGGATTTCCGCAGCCGCTCGTCGCTTTCCGTGACTAGTACCGAAAGGTGCAGGCTAACCAGCCCCGCGCTACCTGAGCGAACGTAGGCCGTGAACTCATCCAGTTCTTCGGCTTTGAGTTGATGATCTTGTGTAGTAAGCCATTCCATGGAGTCGTTCAGCTTCCGTTCAAAATCCAGTGCTTTGAGTTCTCGTTCGGTATCCTCGATCAGTAGACACTGCGTAACCACGTGGGGAAACTGCATGTACTGGGCGAGCGGATAGCTAAAGGGGCTGGTGACGCCGTAGTGGTTTTTTACGCTGGCAAATGCTTCGCTGCCCTGGCCGGTCATCGTTACAATGTTGGCTTTCTTCTCTCCCACCACCAGGGCCGATTGATCATTGTACACCACCCGGTTGAGGCGCTCGCCCGGCTCACTGAAGGAGAGATTGATAAAGCGGACGAATAAGCGGTTCAAAGCTTCTTCTTCCAAACGTTGAAAAGCCACCTGCTTCAGTCCGTACAGACCGCTGATAAATTCCGTGGCGGTGGCCTCAGCTTCCTGCAGCAAATCGTCCACGCGTTCAAACGGGTTTTTGATCACCGACCCGTGCGAGAATAAGCTGGTGATCGGATTGGTACGTTTTAAACCATGTCGGGATCGGGTCACGCTTGACTTGGAAGGAAAAGACAAAAATAGGTAGCCTTCGTGTAACAGAGCCAGCCGGGCAAAAAAGTGTTCGTAGAGTTTGCCTTCGTAGTAGCCCGAAGGGGTATTAATAGGGCGGTACTCATGATCATGGTAAATATCTGTCTTCTGCAGTACGGTGCCGACCGGTAGCATTTTAAGCTGTTGGGTCAGTAGTTCGTTGGCCTGCTGAAAATCTCCTTCCGTCCACGACTCTAGCGGAGCCCCGTGAATACGGAAGCCGACCGCCACCCGGCCGTCGCGAAAAACGACCTTGTCTTCTTCCAGGGTAAACACCGGTAGCTTTCGGCGGAGATAAGCTGACTTCGGGGGCTTTTTGATTGCTTTGGTAATCAACATGATTGGTCTATCAGTTTTTAACGTATCAAGTAGATTGATTCTTTACTGCTAGTGGGCTTTTTGCGTTCTACAAATTCGCGGGCCTTCCCAGACCTCCAGTTTACGAGGTTGCCAGAGATGGTAGGAAAGGTACGAGAACAAGAAGCTTGGGTGCTTGCGCCGATTGATGCGTTTCAGCAGAAAGAAAGCCCCGACCACTAAGGCCAACACGGTCAAGAAGTAGTACTTAGAAACCGCTACGACAAAGTTCAGGATGATGCCCGCCACAATGGCCAGCGAAAGGCCAAAGAGCAAGGCAAACAAATCTTGCATGGGGAGCCCCAGCAGTTGGGCTTTTCTTTCAATGGTTTTGAACGTCTTCATTCATCAGGGGTCTAACACGATGTCTCCGCCCAAGAACGTGGCCAGGTCGTCGACGATAAACTGAAAACCTCCGAACAGGGCGATGGCGATCACCATGCCGATCATAAACTCAATCTTGTCGGGAGCCCCGGTGAAGAATTTCATCGCCGCTTTGAAGATACCAATAGCAATGCCGATCAGAAAGGCTACGTTCAGAATGACGATGATCCAGGTTCTGATGCTGGCCATGGCGTTTTCCACCAGGGCCTGTCCGAAGGTAGGGTTAATCAACAGCAGGAGCATTCCGGCCAGCAGAACAAAGGGACGATAATTGTACTTCTGTGGCATCCTGACCAAAGCCGTGCTCGCCCGCGGATTTTTGCGGAAAAAGAATAAGGGTTTCATAGGGATAGGGGGTTTAGGGTGAAAAGAGATTGAGAGGGTTCGTACTAATTTTGATCCCAAGTATTGCGTAAAGCTTCCATTCGCTGAATTCGTTGCCGGGCTTTGGCATTGACTTGGGTATCCGGCGTAGGTTTTTCAATAGCTTCCGGTTCATCCAAGAACTCCGAAAGTTTATATACTTTGACCGGAATGCTGGGATGGTTTTTCTGAAAAGTTTTTATCTGTTGCTGATCCTTTTTCCACTTCTTTAGGGTGCGGAAGGTCAGAAACAGCAACACCAACCAGAGAATGAGCATTATTAGGGCAACCGGGTCGTTCATAAAATTTGGTAGACTTTGTGTCATTTTGGTTAAGGTCTTGAAAGTGCAATTGCTGTGAACGAAATAAATAGCCGTAAATTAAAGTAAAATGTAGGATTAGTAAATTATTAAGTGACTGATTATGAATCAATTATAGTAAATTATTTTATAAATTAACAGTGGGAATAAGCACGAAAAATTTTTCCATCTTTATCTCTCCAAAGGAGGCTATACTGGATAAGTGCAAAAAAGATGATAAGGAATATTGTAACCGCTGCCGGTTAGAGCGGTATAATGACTTTGAAGAACAAACTGAAGAACGGTTGTAACAAAAGCCAAGAGAGGGTCTGTATTTAGATCAGGTAGTGGTTCGGACGACTAAATTTCCCCCAAACACTTCGGTGTGTATTGTGGCGGTTCCTTCTGTCTGCATGATCTCCTCGAGCAGCAGTTGGGCAACGCGTTGGCCCATGACGAAGGAAGATTGGGATACGGTAGTTAGTCCGATAAACTGACTCAAGTCATCGTCGCCGAAACCGGCAATGGCCACCGCATTCGGTACCCTGAGGTGCATCTCTTGGGCGGCAAGCAGGGCCCCGGTGGCCATGATGTCGGCAAAGCAAAAGACCGCATCCGGTGGATTAGGCAAGGCCATCAACCGTCGGAAGGCCTCGCCCGCGCTCTCGCGGGTGAATTCGCTTTCTATTACCCATTGGGGATGACTAGTGAGCTGATGCTGGCCAAGAGCAGTATGATACCCACGCTGGCGCTCCCGGCATATCTGTAGTTGGGAAGGACCCGTGATATGCGCAATGCGCTGGTAACCCGCTTCCACTAAATGGTTGACTAGCATAAAAGCCCCTCCAAAATCATCGGTTACCACCTGGGTAATGGGTAAATGGTTATTGGCCCGTTCTAGAATGAGCATAGGCACTCTCTGGCTTAGAATGTTTTCTATATGCTGGAAGTCCCTGGTTTCTTTGGCCGGGGCTACTATCAAACCATCTACCATGCTGTTGACCAGTGCCCCAACGGTTTCTACTTCTCGCTTATATTGTTCGTTTGACTGGCAGATCATCACCCGGTAACCCGCTTGGTAAGCCACCGCCTCAATACCCGAAATGGCGTTTGCCCAGAAAGGACGATGAATCGTAGGGACTACTACGCCAATCATGTGACTCTCCCGCTGGCTCAGTCCGCGCGCTAACAGGTTGGCGTGATATCCCATGCTTTGCGCTGCTTCGGAAATTTTTTGCTTGGTCGCCTCGCTAATGTCCGGATGATCGTTCAACGCTCGGGATACGGTGGCCCGGGAGACGCCCGTAGCTATGGCAATGTCTTCCAAAGTAATAGGCTTGGCACGCATAAAACTACAGTTTACTTAACATGGAGATATTACTCTTGGTAGGTGCCCTATCAATTTTACAAAAAAAGACGCCCTAGTATACTAATTGTTCAACCGCAACCGGTTGCGGGATCGGTTACGCTGTAATTATTTTATCAAAAGTGATGCTTATACAACTTTTTATTACAAATAACATAAATTTGTATGCATGAAGATAGTAATTATTAAAAATAAACCATAGGTATTGACTAAATCACTGCATGACCACCCTTGACTATGTCGTAATTCTGCTCTTTTCTCTACTCATTCTATTGGCAGGATTGTCATTTAGTCGGCGGGGCGGAAGCGATATGAAGTCGTTCTTTGCTGCCGGAGGAGAGATGCCCTGGCAGATCAGTGGGTTGTCATTGTTCATGAGTTTTTTCTCGGCTGGTACCTTCGTCGTATGGGGAGCCATTGCCTACCAGTACGGCTGGGTAGCCGTCACCATTCAGTGGATGATGGGACTGGGTGGTTTTGTCATTGGCTACTTTATTGCCCCTGCCTGGCGAAAAACCCGTGCCCTCACCGCTGCCGAATTTATTCGGCAGCGACTAGGCACCCAGGTACAGCAGTTTTATACCTATATTTTTCTGCTGCTGTCTTTCTTCTATACCGGCGCTTTTCTCTACCCGGTAGCCAAGTTGGTAAACGTATCCACCGGCTTTTCTATTGAATGGTCTATTTTACTACTGGGCATCACCATCATGCTCTATACCGCGGTCGGTGGGCTGTGGGCAGTGGTGGTGACCGACGTGCTCCAGTTTGTGATCCTGACCGCCGCTGTGCTGATCGTGGTGCCGCTTGCTTTAGGCCGGGTAAGGGGGCTCTCTGGTTTGGTGGAGCAAGTTCCGTCCGACTTTCTGCAACTGATTAACGGGGAGTATACCCTAGGTTTTCTTATCGCGTTTGCGCTCTACAACACCTGCTTTATCGGAGGAAACTGGGCCTACGTGCAGCGCTACACCAGCGTGAAAGACGCTTCCTCGGCACGTAAGGTAGGTTATCTGTTTGCCGGACTTTACCTGATCAGCCCCGTGCTTTGGATGCTGCCGCCCATGATCTACCGTGTGCTGAACGGCAACCTGAGCGGACTGGAAAGCGAAGGGGCATATTTACTGATGTGCCAGACGGTTTTACCGGCGGGAATGCTGGGCCTGATGCTGGGGGGGATGATATTTGCCACCGCCAGCTCCGTGAACACCACGCTCAATCTGTCGGCGGCGGTGTTTACCAACGATGTTTTCAAGGAATTACGCCCCCGGGCAACCGAACAAAGCTTAATGCGAATCGCTCGACTCTCCACAGTGGGCTTTGGCATCGTGACGATTGGAGTAGCTATGCTTGTACCGCTAGCCGGAGGGATCGTTGAAGTGGTGCTCACCATCGGGGCGCTTACCGGAGTACCACTCTACGGCCCCCCCATCTGGGCGCTGTTCTCCCAACGGCAGACGGGCGCATCGGTGCTTACGGTTACACTGGTGAGTTTGGGCATCAATGCTTTTTTCAAGTTTGTCAGTCCAGGGCTGCTTGATATTTCGCTGGATCGTGCTGAAGAAATGGTTTTAGGAGTGACCGGTCCCATCGTATTGCTGGCAACCTATGAGCTTTGGGCCTTCTTCCGGCACCGCATAAGCGAGCAGTACCAGCGGTATGTGCAACAACAAACTACCCGGTCGGCCGAAGCAGCCGACGCCTCGGCCTCGTTGCAAAATCGCTACGCGCTCAAGGTGATGGCCCTGTCACTATTGGGGGTAGGGCTTCTGGTCATTGCGCTGGGCGTAAGAGAAGAAACCGGACAACTGATCACGTTGGCGGTAGGTGGGGGAATCTGGGCAGTAGCCGGATGGCTTTGGCATATCAAAAGGAAAATGACCATATCAACGAATGCATCATGATTAAAGCATCATTTGAACCACAGCGCGATTTGCACACTGAGTCACTCTCCGCCGAACTGGTCATCGTGGGCGGAGGGATCGCGGGTACCTGCTGCGCGATCACCGCGGCCCGGGAGGGTATTCGGGTAGTGCTGGTACAGGATCGTCCGGTGCTGGGCGGCAACTCCTCAAGCGAAGTACGCCTGTGGATACTGGGAGCCACCTCGCACATGGGTAACAACAACCGCTGGGCCCGTGAGGGCGGGGTGATCGACGAAATCCTGGTAGAAAACACCTACCGCAATCCCGAGGGCAATCCCCTTATTCTGGATACGATCTTACTGGAAAAGGTGGTAGAAGAAAGCAACATCACCCTGCTGCTCAACACTGCCGTGTACAAAGTAGAAAAGAAGGGCGATGAGACGATCCGCCAAATAACTGCCTTTTGCTCTCAGAACTCCACGCGTTACCAACTGAGTGCGCCGCTGTTCTGTGATGCCTCAGGCGATGGCATCGTCGGTTTTCTGGCTGGGGCGGCCTTCCGAATGGGGGCCGAGGCGCGGGAAGAGTTCGGCGAAAAGTTTGCCCCCACCGAAGCCTACGGCGAGCTGCTGGGCCATACGCTTTACTTCTATAGCAAGGATACCGGCCAGCCGGTGCGCTACGTCGCGCCTTCTTACGCAATAGACATCCAAGAGAAAGTGCCTCGCTACAAAAGTATCGGACTGGACGACTACGGTTGCCGACTGTGGTGGATTGAGTGGGGCGGAAGGCTGGACACAGTGCACGAAACCGAAACCATCAAGTGGGAACTCTGGAAGGTAGTGTACGGCATTTGGGACCACATCAAGAACTCGGGTGAGTTTCCTGACGCCGAGAATCTCACCCTGGAGTGGGTGGGCACCATTCCGGGCAAACGCGAGAGCCGACGCTTTGAGGGAGACTATATACTCACCCAGCACGACGTGGTGGAGCAGCGACTGCATGATGATGCGGTTGCGTTCGGAGGCTGGGCGATTGATTTGCACCCCGCTGACGGCGTGTTCAGTGAGAAGCCCGGTTGCAATCAGTGGCACACCAAGGGCATCTATCAAATTCCCTACCGCTGTCTGTATAGCAAAAACATCAAGAACCTATTTCTGGCGGGGCGCATCATCAGTGCCTCGCACGTAGCTTTCGGTTCGTCGCGGGTGATGGCCACCTGCGGTCACGCGGCCCAGGCTGTGGGCGTTGCGGCTGCTGTGTGTACTCAACAAGGTCATCAGCCCGCCGACTTACAGAAGGGCGCTCCTTTGCGAACGCTTCAGCAACGCTTGCTCGCGCGCGGCCAGCACATTCCGCACCTGCACCTGGAAGATCAGGATGACTTGGTATGGTCGGCCCAACTCACTCCGTCCAGTGAACTCGTGCTGACCGAACTTCCTCCCGACGGCCCCTGGGTCTCGCTCGACTACCCAGCGGCTCAGATGCTACCCGTGGCGAGCGGTCCGATGCCAGAGATATGCGTCTGGTTGCAGGCACAAGAAGCGACTACGTTGACCGTTGAATTGCGCCGAAGCAGTAAACTGGGTAATCATACGCCTGATGTTACCCTAGAGCAGCAAACCTTGTCGCTAAAACCTGGGGAACAGGAGGTGACAATCGCTTTTTCAAGCACGGTAGAGCAAGCGCAGTACGTATTCGTATGCTTTATGCGCCACGAGCAAGTGCAAATTCGGGGCAGCGAACGGCGCATAACGGGAATACTAAGCGTATTCAACAAATTTAACAAAGCGGTTTCCAACCACGGTAAGCAAGACCCGGAGCAAGATATAGGCATGGAAGCTTTCGAGTTCTGGTGCCCGGCACGGCGTCCCGGAGGTCACAATCTGGCCATGCGTCTTCATCCGGGTTTATCTGTTTTCGGAGCAGAAAATCTGCGCAGCGGGGTGATGCGCCCCACGCACCTGCCCAACGCCTGGGTAGCCGACCCGGAGGATTCAAATCCCCAACTCACGCTTCGCTGGGACGAGCCGCGGTCACTGCGCCGCGTGGTGCTGCACTGGGACACCGACTTTGACCACCCTATGGAGTCGGCCCTGATGGGGCACCCCGAAAGTGTGATGCCGTTCTGCGTGCAGCACTACCAGTTGCAAGACGATCAGGGGCAAGTCGTCTACGAGCAGCACCACAACCACCAAAGTCAGAATGAAATCACCTGGGATACCCCGGTAGTAACTCGGCAGTTAGTCATCACGCTACACCATCCTGGCCCGCACGTACCCGCGGCCCTGTTCGGTGTGCGCGTGTACCAGTAAATGCATGAACGACTCAACAACGATTATTTGAAACAGATGAACCTTAGAATACAGAGACATAAGATAATAGCTGTAAGCATTGGCTTAGTTGTCGTATCCACTGCGCTTTTAGGGACTTGTTCTCAGCCCGAATCGCTCAACCGCTATGTTGCTTATGATGCTTTGGAGAAAAGTGATGTTTTTCAGGTAGCTGTAGCCGGAGAAGAGGTGTTTGTAGCCAGAGAGGAATGTTTCGGCGACAGCGTTTTTCATACTGCCCAGTTTTTCGTGAACGGCCCCACCGAGATTAGCGTCACAAGCGCTTCTCCGATTATCACTTACGCTATCCGACCCTATCACAAAAAAATCACCGGAACCGTAGCGGGGAACCAACTGACCTTTCGCGTGTCAGAACCCGAAATGCTCATGATTACTATCAACGACTATAAGCCGCTGTGCCTGTTCCAAACTCCCCCCGAAACGGATGTTCCCGACCGAGATGACTCCGCAGTCGTTTACTTTCCGACGGGAACGCACGAAGTAGGCTTACTAAGCCCTAAAAGTGGCCAGACGATCTACCTGGAGCAGGGAGCCTGGGTGAAAGCGCGGGTGTACGCTGAGGACGTAGAAAACGCGACCATCCGCGGGCGGGGAGTGATTGATGCCCGCGGATTTACCAGCAAAGCAGACAAAGTTTGTGGGCTTGAGATCAAGAACTCGAGGCACATACGCGTCGAAGGCATCGGTCTGCGGACGGGCGAGTGGTGGCAGTCGCTGTATATTCTTTGCCAAGACGTGGAAGTAACGCACATGAACTTGATGAGCTTCGGACTCAACAACGACGGCATTGATATCGACGGGGTTACTGACTTCAGGGCGAGTCACAACTTTATCGGCTGTGGAGACGATGGTTTCGGTTGGCACGCCGTGGACGCTGAAGCCAATGGCCAGCCGCCCACCCGGAATTGTCTAGCCGAAGATTGCGTGATCTACAACGCCCATGCGGGCAACGGATTACGGGTGGGGGCTTCCATGGAAACCGAGCTCTTTGAGAACATCACCTTCCGCAACATTACTGTGTTGGCCCACGCCAACGTAGGTATTCGTAGTGACCATTCGGACTGGGCTACGGTGCGTAACCTACGGTTCGAAAACCTCTACCTTGAGCAGCCCGGTCGTCCCGTAGAAATTAGAATAGAAAAAACCCGCTACAGCAATAGTACTGGTTTTCGGGACGAGCGGGGACACATCGAGGGACTCTACTTCGACCATATGGTTGCTTCAGGGGGCGAAATTATCTTGGAAGGATTTAGTCCGGAGCATCTCATCCGGGAAGTGCATTTTGTGGGCTGTTACAATGATGGCCAACCAGTTGCCGAACCAAAAGACATTTCTACAAATGAGTTTGTAGAAAACATAACAATTGAATGACATAAACCAAGCGGTACGCCGATGAAAGCCAAGTTTCCACTTTTGAACCTCGTGCACCTAACATACCCTCTTAGTATCAGGGGGCGAGACGGGCCGAAGGCGTATTGACGAAAATTAAAAACCTTCGCAGAAAACTCCTGCTCTATTTTATCTAACTCTTATCTATCATGAAAAAAATTGTATCACTTATTGGCTTGGTCATTCTCACCGCTACGCTTTATGCACAAGAGCAGGTTATCACCGGTCAGGTGACAGACCTTATAAACGACGAAACCCTGCCGGGCGTTAATATTCTGGTCAAGGGAACTACTCTTGGAACCGTTACCGACGTGGAGGGCAATTACCGGCTCACCGCTCCCGAAGACGCGGAAACACTGGTATTCTCTTCCGTTGGCTATACCAGCGAAGAAGTGGCTATTAACGGTCAAAGCACCATCAACCTGGAGCTATCTCCCGACATACAGTCGTTGCAAGAGATTGTGGTAGTGGGCTACGGCGAGCAAAAGAAGGAGAACCTCACTGGTGCTGTCTCGACCATTGATGCCCAGGAGATCAACAAACGTCCGGTGCTCAGTGCCGACCAAGCGTTGCAAGGAATTGCGCCCGGAGTGACGGTGACTCCCAATGCGGAACCCGGCAGCGGGGCCACCATCCGCATCAGAGGCCTGGGCACACTGGGCAACAATGATCCATTGGTCATCATCGACGGAGTGCCCGGCTCATTCGACATGGTTGATCCTAATAATATTGAGTCTATCTCCGTACTCAAAGACGCCGCTTCAGCCGCGATTTACGGTTCCCGCGCTGCCGGAGGAGTGATTATTGTCACCACCAAACGAGGGGCTGCCGGAGGTATCAAGGTGAACTATTCGGGATACGTGGGCATTCAGCAACCCGTAGACTTGCCCGAATTTCTGGGCGCGGAGGGTTACCTGCAATTTTACAACGAGGCCCTGGAGAATGAAACCGGTTCGCCGCAGAACTTTATGGCACCCAATCCTAACAACAACACCGACTGGCTCGAGGAGATCCTGGTGCCCAACCCTTTGCAGCAACAACACGCTCTGACGGTGAGCGGAGGCAACGAAACGATCAAGTCCAACGTAACGCTCACGCATCAAAATCAGGACGGACTGATCGCCAACAGCCAGTTCAAACGCTATTCGCTGCGCGCCAACAACGACGTGGTGGCCTCCGACCGGTTACGTTTTGTCTTTGACATCAACGCCAAGCGTGATATCGACCAGGCCCCCGCCGTAGGAGAAGGAATTGTGTTTGAGCAAGCCCTGCGCATTCCCCCCATTTACGCCGCCCGCAACTTTGATGGTTCATACGGGGAAGGGTGGAACGGGGTACAAAATCCGTTGGCCATGTCCGAAGGAATGGGTTCTCGGGAAACCCGAATTGATTTATTCTCAGTCAACGTAGGTGCTACGGTGGACCTTACCGAAGCGTTGAGCGTGGATTTGTCGTTTGCCCCGCAGGTGAGAAACGGAGAGTACCAGCGTTTCGACCGGGATGTAGAGTGGAAGCAGTATGACGCCACCAACACCCTGATTGGCTCCGGCACTTTCCTGGGAGCATCATCGCTCAACAGTGTACAGGCTACCCAAACCGTAATCACCTCCCGGGCACTGCTTCGCTACCAAAAGGACATTGGCAAACACGTGCTCAACGGTTTGCTGGGCACTGAGCTGGTTGATGAAGACTACACGCGGCAGGGAGCCTCTCGTCGAGGATTCATCCTGCCCGACTTTGAGGTCTTAGGTGCCGGTGACCCTGCTTCCGCACTGAACGAAGGCAATGCTTTCGAGTCGTCGTTACTTTCTTATTTCGGACGCATCGGCTACGAATACGATTCACGTTATCTTCTTGAACTCAACGCCCGCTACGACGGTAGTTCGCGCTTCGCCCCCGACCAACGCTGGGGCTTTTTCCCCTCGGTATCCGCGGGCTGGAGAATTTCGGAAGAAGTTTTTTTTGCGATCAACAACGTAGACGAATTTAAGCTTCGAGCATCCGTAGGGCAGTTGGGCAACCAGTTTGTGGCAGGAGCCGGTTCGGTAGGTCAATTCAGAAACTACTTGGAAACTAACAACTTGAGCAACGCTGCTTTCTACCCCTACGTTTCTAGCTTCACGTTGGGCACCTCGGTGATCGGCAACACCGCTCAGCCTTCGGGAGCCATCACCGACGTGGCTAACAGCAACCTGACCTGGGAAACCACGACCATGCAGAACTACGGACTTGACCTAACGCTCTTTAGCGGAGCGCTGAGTGCTACGGCGGATTATTACGTGAGACGAACCACCGACATTCTGCTCAACAAGCCGATCTCGGGCACCTTCGGCCTCAACCCGGCCCCGGTCAATGCAGGCGAGGTGAAAAATACCGGCTGGGAACTAAGCCTAGGGTACCGCCAGAAGACAGGTGATTTTGGCTACGGAGTCACCGGGGTGCTCTCCGACGTAAGGAACGAAATTGTTTCTTTGGACGGTGGCGAAATTATTCAAGGGTTGCTCGTGCAGCGCGAAGGAGAAGAAATCAACTCCATTTTTGGCTTTGAAACTGCCGGACTTCTGGCAGACGCTGATCTGACCGACGGCCAGTCCTTGGGTTTTGATTCCAAGCCAGGGGACATTAAGTATGTCGATCAGAACGATGATAATCAACTCAACGACGACGACCGGGTCATCATTGGCAGCACCATCCCCCGGCTCACCTACAGTCTGAACGTGAACCTGTCGTACCGGCAATTTTCCCTAACCGTGTTTGCGCAGGGAGTAGGGAAAGTAGACACCTATTTTGACGGCGAAGCGGCCTACGCCTTCCGAAATACCTCGGGTAAGATCACCGAAGAAATCGCCCAAAACCGATGGAACCCGGCCAATCCCAACCCCGGCGCGGCCTATCCGAGATTATGGCAGAATACGGGTAACCGCAACCAACTCAACTCCGACTTTTGGGTAAGGGATGCTTCGTACTTCAAACTAAGAAATATTGTGCTAGCCTACGATCTGTCCGCCACCACCCTGGAATCCATCGGAATGTCTGGCCTGCGGGTGTACGTCAGCGGGCAGAACGTGTTGAACCTCGACAAAATAGCGGGTTATGATGCGGAAGTACCCTTCGGTACCACGCGCATCTATCCTCAGTCCCGAATCTTCGCCCTGGGAGTAAACGCTTCATTTTAGTCACTACGTAACGAAATAACTCATGAAAACGCTATTTTATATCAGCCTCGTCGCCGTACTGACCCTGTCGGCCTGCGACGATATTCTTGACAAAGAGCCGCTCACGGCTCCCTCTTCGGAGAACGTTCTTTCTACGGCTCGAGAAGTGCAGTTGGCCCTTTACTCGGCCTATGACCACGTGGACAACTCCTGGGAGTTTTGCTGCGGGGCCGAGTACTCAGGAACCCTCAACCTGGATGCCTTCACCGATATTGCCTGGAACCGGAGCGACGGGGGCATCCAAAACATCGCCGAAGGAAATATGTCGAACGAAATCACGGTGCTGGAACGCTACTGGGACAATTATTACCAAGGCATTGCCAAGGTAAATTTTATTCTGGACAACCTGGACCGGGCGGCGGCTACAACCGATGAGGCCACGCTGCGGCAATTTGAAGGCGAAGCCAAGTTCTTGCGGGCGTTCTATTACTACATGCTCACGGCGCTGTACGGTGACGTGGTGCTCCAGACCTCTTCTCCGGCGGCTAACGAAAGCGGCTTTGCGTTGAGTAGTCAGGAAACCGTATTGGCACAGGTGAACCAGGATTTGGATGATGCAATCACGCTGTTATCGGCTGAAGAGACGACCAAAAACGAAGCCAATCAGTATACCGCCAGGGCGCTGAAAGCCCGGGTAGCCTTGTACCAACAGGACTACGCCACGGCCGCTACCCAGGCGCAGGAAGTGATTACCGGAGGCGGTTATGCGCTGTATTCTGACTACCGTACCTTGTTTACCCACGCGGGCGAAAACAACGAGGAAGTAATCTTTTCAGCCGGTTACCTAACTAACGTAAGGGATTTGGGGCTGGTGCAACTGTGGGGACCTCGCAAATCTGGGGGCGATGGGTGGTCTATCGTGATCCCTACCCGCGATCTGGCTGATTCATATGAAACGGTTAATGGATTACCCATTGACGAAGACCCTACTTTCGATCCGATGAATCCCTACGTGAACCGAGACCCTCGGCTCAACGCCAGCATTTTCACCAACGGCAACACAGATCCGGTATTTGATCCGGGCTTTACCTTTTACGTGAATCCCGACTCTACTAGCTACGCCGATGTAACCAGCGCAGCCGCCTCTTACTCGGGTTTTGTGTGGAAGAAGTACGTGGATGCTGTTGGCCTAGCCGATAATCGAAATGTCGGCTTGGACATCATCCAGATTCGGCTGGCTGAGATGTACCTGATTGTGGCCGAAGCCAATATCGAGAACCCTTCGGGAGATTTGGCAACTGCCCGAAATGCGTTGAACGAAGTACGCGCTCGGGCCTACGGAGTGCCCGCCTCAGAAACGTCGGCGTATCCGGCGGTGACCAGCAATGATCGGGAAGAACTGCGCCGAATTTTAAGAAGAGAGCGGAAGGTAGAGTTAGCCGGAGAAGGATTTCGGCTGATCGACATCCGACGCTGGGAGATTGCGGAAGACGTACTGCCCGGAAAGATTTACGGACGGGCGTTGTCCATTGAGGCGTGGAACAAAAACTTCCAAGTTCCTATGATCGACGACGCCACCGGGCACGTGGTCTACGCCGATGAGTCGGGCTTTGAGCAGGTAATGGGCGCGGGCACCAGAAGTTTCAACCCCGCTACCGATTACTTCTGGTTGATACCGCTCAGTGAGGTAGATGCCAACGATCAGATTGAGTAACACTTTGTTTGAAAAGGATAACTATGGTAAAGTTGATCGTCCTGTTCTGTTTGGTTTCCGGATTCGTCTGGGGCCAAACGGATCGTTCTTCGTCTAAGAAAGCAGAAAAAACCATTTCCTCGGTAGCGCTCAACCAAATCGGCTACGAGCGGCTAGCTCCCAAGCGCTTCACGGCTCCGAGAGCCGAAAATGGCACAAAGTTTACTGTGCGACATCAGGGTGCCTCTGCTGCGTTGTACACCGGAAAGATTCAGCACCAAGTAGGCGACTTCAGTGACTTCCGGCCACCTGATACGCAACAGGAGTACGTGATCAGTTTGGAAGGCGAATCCGACTCCTCCTTTCCTTTCAGCATCCGAGAAAACTTGTACCAAGAACAGTTTTGGCAAGCAACGTTGAATTTCATGATCGACGTGCGTAGCGTGGTAGGCACCCACCCCAGCGCTTACGGAGGCAGTCCTTGGCGCGATGGCACGTATTATTCTTACGAAGTGCCTTCGCTGCTGTGGCTTTACGCTGCTGATCCCATGTTTTTTCAACGGTTGCCGCAGCAAATCAACTGGGTGAAAGATAAACAACGGGTACTCTCTCCCGACTTTGTTTTCGACGCTAACAATCCCCAAAGTGAGGGCGTCATGGAAGCAGTGACTCGCTACTATACGGAGCTGGAGGCTCCAGCTAAAGGCACTCCCGACATCATTCAACTGCTGCACTGGGGGCTGGGTTTCTACCTGATGAAGCCCTATACCCAGGACCCCTCTCGCGATCCTCTTCCTAAACAAATTCACAGCCAGGTGGTGGAGCAGTTTGCGCATCTGCTGTATCACTGGGATCGCCTGGAGCTATATCGCTGGTTGCCTCAATCGTTTTATGATCGATGTTACACTTTTGCCCAGACCCACTGGAAAGCTTCTGGTAGTTTAGAAGTTGATCCGCTATGGAACCCAGCACGCTACGACGAACCGGTGGTGGTAGAAGGTGCCGCAACCTTGGATTACGCCAGCCTGAATCCCTATAAGGGCCGTCATGTACCGGGCCATTCTATTTTGCCCAACTTATACATGTACGAAGTAGTAAGCCAACAACAGCCAGCGCTGGCTAAACTCTACTTGATGGCCGCACAAAAGCAGACGCAATGGATCATCGATACCCTCGATTGGAACGTGCCAGCCACCACTAAGGGACATCGTGGTTCAGAGTTTCAGACCCTGGTCAACCTGTCGTGGTTTCTACAGCACCGACCCGAGCAAGCTCCGCCCGGATTGCAAGCGAAGATAGAATCTTGGGCCGATGTCGCTATCGCCCGGTCTGATAATTTGTGGGATTTTCGACGCTATGATCTCACAAAAAACTGGACTATACCAGACCTGAACGAAACCGGCAACTTGGCGGGCTTTCCAGCTTCCGCTCTGTCCGCAGCAGCCTCAGTAACCGACTCAACGAAGCGGATAAGGCTAGTGGAGTTGGCTTATGCGCACGCAGACAACCTGTTTGGCCGCAATCCACAGTTTGCCGCCGCCACGCACCGGCCAGCGCAGGACTACCCTTTGGTGGAGCAAGGATGGCCGCTGGGCTACAAAAAAGACGTGTGCGCACGTCTAGAACTATGCCGGGGCGGCATCGATGCTTCTCCGGGCACCGAAATGTATCCCTTCAATCCGGACGGTAGATACCGGCATCCGGAAGGATGGGTCAACTGGAATGCCTCATGGAACGTTAGCTTGGCCTTTATGAAAATGAATTAGTAGCTGTTACAGTGATATGCCTATGAACACATTTGTATTCATCAAAAAATTCAATCTTCTATTCCTCATGCTGCTCATCGGAGCGTTACGCCTCTCTGCCCAGGACGCAGAAATCTTTGCGCAGACCGGTTCCGAAGAACTATCCCTGAACGGCACCTGGCAGTTCACGGTCGATTCTCTGTTGTCTAAGTCTCAGGAGTGGACCAAGTCCAACTACAACAGTGAGCGGTGGGATCAGCTTCCGGTGCCGGGCAACTGGGACACTGAAAACGCCTACACTAACTTCATCGGCACCGGCTACTACCGTCGGCAATTTACGGTTCCCCCCAACTGGAAGGGTAGTAGGCTGAGATTGTGTTTCGGAGCGGTGTACCAAACCGCTGAGGTCTGGGTAAATGGGAAGTACCTTGGAAAGCATGTGGGGGGATATACTCCCTTTGAATTTGATGTCACCAACATCATTCAACCCGGCAGAGATAATATCATAGCCCTTTCAGCCAACAACGAATATGGTCACGGGGCCTGGTGGCACTGGGGAGGCATCAGCCGGGAAGTCAAATTGGTCCGCAACAACGATCAGCGTATCGTCTGGCAACATATCGTAGCTGAACCTGACCTTGCCAATGGGCAAGCTTCGGTTAATGCCTCAATCAAAGTAGCGAACCACTCCGGCAGCACATTTTCGGGCACGCTCACTGCCACCATTCCGAAGTGCCGAACGTGCGAACCGATTGAAGTGGAAGTGCTTGTTCCTGCCAACGACGAGACCACGACGCACTTGTCTTTCGACCTTCCCCCGGATGAAGTGAAGTTATGGGATTTTGATAATCCAAATCTGTACCAGCTTCAGTCGGTCTTGAAAGCCTCGGTAAATACCACCCCCATTCATAGCGTCATTGATCAGTTCGGCATCCGAAAGATTGAAGCAAAAGGCGATCAGTTACTACTCAACGGTAAGGCCATCCATCTGAATGGGTTCAACCGCGTGGCCGATCACCGGGCTTATGGACAAACCGAGCCGGATCATCTTGTCAAATTTGACATTGATGCCATGAAGGCGATGGGCTGCAACTTCACCCGCATCATGCATTATCCCCAAGCCACCAATTTATTGGATTATTGTGACGAAGTTGGGATGCTGCTCATTGAAGAAATCCCTGTTTGGGGAAAAGGTAATCCGGAGCTAACGCCCGACAATCCGCTCACCAAGCAGTGGCTTCGGGAGATGATCGAGCGGGATTATAATCATCCCAGTGTCGTAGGCTGGTCGGTGGCCAATGAAATCGCTGATGGTGATCTGGAGGGCCGTAAAATGAGCCCGAAAGTGTATGATTACGTGAAGACCATGCTGGCGTACGTCCACTCCCTTGACTCATCTCGCCTCAAAACCTACGTGAGCTTCACGGTAGGCAACGCCGAAAAACCGGATGATGACCCGGCCGATCTTTGTGACATCGTTTGTTTTAACAGTTATGGCGACGCGGCCAGTGTGGCCAAAAAGTGTCACAAGCTATGGCCGGACAAACCCCTGTTCATCTCCGAAATTGGAGCGAGTCAGATCGGACTTATCCCTGATGAGGCTGTGCTCGCTGAGTCACTCAAGACCGCCATCAAAGACCTGAAGAAGTTCGATTACGTAGTAGGCTCCTCGCTGTGGACCTACAACGATTACCGGAGTAGATACGAGGGCACACCGCCCAGCCAGAACCGGGCCTGGGGGGTATACAATGTATGGCGACAACCCAAAAAAGCAGCCGAACAGATACAGAGTTTATATGTTTCGGAAAAAAGTAGCGTCGCTTTGCCTACGATGGGCCAACTGCCCGAGCAAATCAGCGATGCGGCACCCACCATTTGGACGGTAGTGCCTTTAGAGAAAAGCTGCATGGTGGGTTTCTCAGTCAGCGACGAAGCGCACGACTATGAAATAAAATATACGAACAGTCGGGGCCAGGAAAAGCAGCTGCGCACCAAAAACTTACGCGGTGCCGCAAAAGTTTATGACTTAACCCCCGGTACGTACACCATTAGCATCCGGCGGGCAACCAACACCGGTTCGGGACCATGGTCGGTTCCGTACGAGGTTACCATCCAATGAAATTCCTGTATACCCGAGTGAAACGCAAACTAATGCAACCGTCAGCAGCTATGAAAAGTAAAGCCTTGATACTTTTAGTAAGCTTATTATGGATGGGTGCGACCTACTCGTTTGGTCAAAAAAGCCCTAATATCATCGTCATCCTGGCCGATGACATGGGCTACTCGGATCTAAGCTGCACCGGCAGCGAGATACAAACTCCCCATATTGATCAACTAGCCAAGGAGGGGGTGCTGTTTACCCACTGCTACAACGCATCGCGCTGCTGCCCGTCCCGCGCCAGCTTGCTCACTGGGCTTTACCAGCACCGGGCGGGAGTGGGGCATATGAGTCAGGATCGGGGCTTCCCTGCCTATCAGGGCCACCTGAACCAGCAGTGTGTAACTATTGCTGAGGTGCTCCGGGAGAAAGGCTACCGAACGATTATGACGGGCAAATGGCACGTCGGTGATCAGCGAGCGTACTGGCCCGACCGGCGAGGCTTCGACCGCTTTTTCGGTATCCCGGCGGGGGGCGGATTATATTTCTATCCCTCCGAATTCATCGACCGGTCCATCTATCGCAATGGCGAACTGGTAACGCCCAATCCGGAAACGTTTTATAGCACCGACAACTTTACCGACGAAGCGATTCAGTTCATCCGGGAAGCTGATGCGGAAAAGAAACCCTTCTTCTTGTATCTGGCCTACATTGCCCCGCACTTTCCGTTGCAGGCCTGGCCCGAAGATATTGCCAAGTACGAAGGGAAGTACGATGCCGGTTACGAAGCCATTCGCACCCAACGCTTCCGGCGTCAACAGAACCTAGGCGTGGTTTCCGAAGCAACCAAGCTCTCGCCAGCCGATTTCCCGAATTGGTCATCGCTGGCCGACCCGGCCGCTGAAGCGCGAAAGATGGAAATTTACGCCGCCCAGGTTGATCGTTTGGACCAGAACATCGGTCGGTTGCGGGAGGCGCTAAGAAGCATGAATGCACTCGACAACACAATCATCATGTTTTTATCGGACAACGGAGCTTCGTCCGAAGAAGTTAACCATGGAAGCAGCGATCCGAAAGCGGTGGGCACCAAAGATTCATTTGTATCCTACGGAAAGCACTGGGCCAATGTGAGTAACGCTCCGTATCGGCTGTACAAAAGCATGACCCATGAAGGAGGCACCATTACTCCCCTGGTTGTGCACTGGCCAGCGGGAATTGCCAAACCAAATCAACTGGTGCATCAGCCGGTGCACATCAACGATATTATGCCCACCTGCCTGGAGCTGGCCGGGGCCGACTATCCAAAGCAGTATAAGGGACGTGAGATTTTATCTTTAGACGGTAAGAGCTTCTTGTCTACTCTCAACGGAGGGAACTTCTCGCACGAGCAGCTTTTCTGGGAGCACGAAGGCAACCAAGCCGTACGGGAAAAAGATATGAAGCTGGTGCGACAGCATAACCAAGCCTGGGAACTATACGATCTGGCCACCGACCCCACCGAGTTGAATGATTTGAGCGGTATCAGGACCCAGACCGCCCAACGAATGCAGAAACAGTATCAGCGGTGGATGAAACAAAATGACGTTCGGGCTTGGCCACTGATTGACAACTCGAAACCTTAACGTTTTTGATAAAGGAAACAAAGCGCAGCTGGTGCCAATGCTGAATGCCCAAATGTAGTGCAGAAGCATAGTTAAGATGGCTTATTCAGCCCTGGCAGCCGATGCGCAAGGTGGAAGAAGCTGATCCGTTGAATAATAGCTTGGCTTTGGAGCTAGATTTTATTTGTTATTTCTGTTTGTCTGGGTAAAGGACTCTTCGTACAGTCACCCTTTCAATTTATTCTTCGTCGGTAAACTACCCGTAGAGCACTAGGGAGCTTTGTCAGTTGTGCTAAAGCTCAATACGAATATCTACGTGTGAAAACTTTTTAGCAGATCAGACTTCTTACACAGGTTTTCGGTTATTCTGCTTGTGGGAGAAAACCAGGCGCGCTATGAACCAGACTGCCTTGTATCAGTCAGTCCTTAAAAAGCTAGGAGACACCCCGGCCGAGTATCTTCCAGACATAGACCGTTTTTTATCGGAGATCAACCGTACTGCCGATATTCGGAAGACAAAAGCTGGAAATCGAGAAAAGATATTAGCATTAGCGGGTTCGTGGAGCGATATGAGCGAGGAAGATTTCCAGGATTATGTGCGGATGGCATTTCAATAAAGCAGTTTTTTAACAAACCAGCACCTAACTTTCTCTAGCATTCTTCTCTAGAATTTCGTGAATTTCAATAAAGGCGTTCCCAGCTTCTTTTTCTAGCAGCTCCAAAATTTTAAGAGTAGCAAGTGTATCTACATCAGAGTGATGTGTAAGAACTATATCGGTTATCTGAACAAGCGAGATCGCCGCGCCGTGACCCGGATCTGCTAAACCGAAAATGCTTGGCCCAGCAAGTTTTGTATTGTCCTCCGGCCCCAAGCCGAGTCTTGTATATATTCCATGAGGATTCGCGTGGACGTTATTACTTGAAAGTTTGTAGTATGGTCGCCAATGATCTAGACCTACGGCTCTCTCTATATCGCTGAAATTAGGCTTTTTATTATTCAGTTCGTCAGCGGCCCACCCGTAAGCTTCCAGGTAATTCTTTCCGAACCTATTCTTGAGCTGTTGAAAGTTTTGCTCTACGCCTTCGATTTCATCTTCAGGTATAGGATCATAGCCAAGCCTTTCGCAATACTTTTGATAACTGTTTGCCACTCTACGGGATTCCACACCTTTGTGTAGCAGGTATTTTTCGGCAGTATCTTGGCCCCTTTCGCTAATAAACCATGCAATTACTGTCACTTCATGCAGAGACCGCCATCTTGCGTGTGCTCCATCAGCGTAACCTGAACTTAGTAGCGTATGTATTTCTAATGCAATCTGACAGGCACGAGCGTGAAGTCGTGTCAAAGCCTCAAAGACATAATCTTGCTTACTGACTGCTTGTCCTATATATAAATCATTAAAGTCATTTCCAGCTTCAAAGCAGATACCAATGATCGTTCTGAACAAGTCAAGTGCCTTGCCCCATGTGCCCTTTAAGTCCTTTTGAAACATCTCTTGTTGTTCAAATAATTCTTGAAGTATAGAAGGGTTAGACGATCTTAACTTTGGGAGTACTGTCTTCACCCAATCGTCCACTAAATCTGATACTAGGCCTTGATCAGAAATCTTTTCTAAGATCCGATTAGCCTCTTCAATATACTCCTTTTGGCTTACGTTAACTTGGACTTCTTTTCCGTGTTTATCAACAATAGTCGACCAGACAATCGGATTTTCTGATTTTAGGTCTTCGTACACATCTTCGGGTTGCGAAAGCTGATTTTCATCTGAAGAGAAATCTAGTTTTGCGAATTCTTTCTTGAGCTTAACCTTTAACTGCGAAGTTTCTTTTTTGGAAAGTATAACTCCCTGTTCCTTTAGCTTCCTAAAAAGGATTTTAGTACAAATGTTTTTGGGATTTATGGCTTTGGACAACGCGGAATCAAAAATATTTTGCAAAGTTCCCATGGTTGTACTTTGAATAATAATTTTTTGTTCTACTTTTTCAGGGCTATGGCACACCATCTCCATGCTATATATATTTTATCTACCACTTTTCAACAGAAAATGGACATTACGTTGAAGAAATGGCGTTTTTATCTACCACCTTATCTACCACCTTAATCCTGATTGACGGCCTTGTTCTGGATATGCCAACGTCCTGCTTTGTTGGAACCAACATGCTCTAAGAGACCCAGGGCGCGGAGTTTCTGGCGATTGTTGGCAACTGCCGTGGCACTAATTCCTACTTTCTCGCTTAGTTGCGGTATGGTAATTTCGGAATCAGCGTGGATTGCCGTGAGTATTGCTATCTGATTGTTCGATAGATCAGACTTCCAAGAATTTAGCCAGCGCTCAAACTTGATTGGACGATAGAAGCGAGCGACAAAAATCCCTTCCAGATGAAATTGTGGGGGTGGCAAATCATATTCTTCCATCGCATTACGCATCCGACGAATCCCCGATCCAACTTTTTCAATGAGCCGTGTCCGGTGGAATAATCCAAAGATTAACGGGTTCCGGGAAAAGCTCCGGGTGCCAAAGGCACTCACTGGAACCGCTGCGGCCAGTCCGCCCGGATTAGTAATCTCAACCCGGTTGTCATAGATCTCAATCATAATCTGAGCTCCCTTCTCGTAATAATCACGGTGAACAATCGCATTAACGACTGATTCCCGAAGGGCCACTTCCGGGATTTCGTAATATTCTCGCCGAGGTCCGGCTCCTTGCCCCTCAATGTCATAGCGTAATTCTAGCTTGCTTTGCAGGTAGGCGATGGCGGTATGATACTGGTCAATGAGTGAGCCTTCCATCAGCTTATCATCCATGATATACCGCTTGGTATTGCCCTTAAAGAGCAGACAGCGGATCGCCGCGGTACTTGCAAAGCGTGAGACATGTTTAGCAAACATCAGTACCCCGGCATTCTTAAATAAGCCCTCTTCGGTGAAAAGTTGTAAGTTTTCCAGAAGCGACTGGTTATCCAGGACGTTGTTAATTCCGGCTTGCTCTAAGAAGGATTGGAACCGGTCGCCATCAAAATCTTCTGGATAGTTGAACGACTTGTTACCTACTTCATCAAAGAAGATACGATCTGATTGCTGAAAGAAATCCCGCATTTCTTCCGCTGTGGTCAGCTTCTGAGTATTGGGTCCGACCCGAACAAAGATAGAACCCGAAGCAATGTAAGGTTTGGCTTTACCGGTGGGACAACTTACCGCAATGATTATGGCCCCCTGGTACTCGACCGTTTCAATGGTCGCATCAATCTTGGGATTGATATGCGAAAGTGTGTTCTGAAGCTGGGAGGCTTTGGCATTGTCGTAGTGCACACCTTTCACCGTGCCGTCGTCTCGAACACCAATCAACAGCGTGCCACCAGCCGCGTTAGCAAAAGCGCATATTTCCGAAGCGATATCTTTGGTATAACCCTCTTTATATTCCAGGTTATAGCCCTCGCCTTGTTGCAATAGCTTTTCTATACAATCGGTATTCATCATGCTGGCTGCTAAATTGCCGGATAATACCGAACAATACAAGCGTCACTTTTCACTTATGCGCCATACCCAAAGAGAGAAAATGTTTACAGGCAACTGAAAATATATCAGGTCTTAGCAAACCATACCGATAGAAACAACCAAAAACTTTCGCTCACCCCTGTAATGATATCCCGACTTGTTCGTCTACCCGGTATATGACGCTGTCACCATGACGATCCACACCTTCAAAAGCAACGTGTTTCCGGTGCAGGCCAAGCTCTTTCGGCTGGCCAAAACCATGTTGCCTGACGAAGAGGACGCCGAGGATACGGTGCAGGAAGCCTTACTGAAACTTTGGCAGAACCGGCACAACCTCACCAACTACCGCAGCATCGAGGCCTTGGCAATGGTCATCACCAAGAACCTGTGTCTTGATAAGCTTAAAGCAAGCCACCGGCAGCGCATGGTGCCCATGTCACCGGCTACCGACGCGGTGGACCGCACCACCCCGTATCAAAAAGCCGAGCAGTCGGACAGCGCCCGGTTGCTACGACAACTCATTGCCCGGCTTCCCGAGCAGCAGCGCCTCATCATTCACCTGCGCGACGTAGAGGAGTATTCCTACGAAGAAATAGAGCAGATCACCGGCTTGTGCGTCAACAACATTCGTGTGGCCCTGTCCCGGGCGCGGCGCAGCGTGCGGGAGATGTACACTAAAATCAACGCCTATGGAAGCTAAAGAGATCAGAGACCTACTGGCCCACTACTACGAGGGGAGCACCTCGCTATCCGAAGAACAGCAGTTGCAAACCTACTTTGGCCAAGACGACGTATCTGCCGACCTACAGGCCGAGCGGAACCAGTTTCGGGCACTGGTCAATTTGCGCACCGAAGACCCCATTGATGCCGGAGACCAAGATCGCCTGTTGGGCAAGATAGTCGGCGAAGAACAGCTCGTCGAGCAGCAGCGACACCACTGGAAACAGTGGGTCGGGCGAGTAGCCGCCGGTGTTGCCCTGGCTCTCACCGGCTTTATGGGCGGCATTTGGTACGGGCAAGCCAGCACCGTCACCGAAGTGGCCGCCCTGCGGCAAGATTTCCGCACGATGCACCAAACGCTGTTGTCTACCCAACTGCAGCAGGCTTCGGCCAGCGGCCGCATCCAGGCCATTCAGGCCAGTTTGCCGTCGGAAGATCAGGCCGTCGGCGGCGCCCTGGTGGCCACGCTGGCTACCGACCCGAACGTGAACGTGCGGTTGGCGGCCATTGAAGCTCTGGGCCGCTTCTCGGATCAGGCGGCGGTGCGGGAAGCCCTGGCTGCCACACTGAGCCGACAAGACCATCCTCTCGTTCAGCTTGCCATCATCAACCTGCTGGTCAACTGGCACGAAAAGAAAGCGGTGCCCGAACTGCAACGCCTGATGCAAAGCGAGCAGGTGGACCCCGTGGTACGGCAGCAGGCCGAATACGGAATCAGTCAACTGCTGCTATAAGTAACCCTCACACACGATAAAAATACGAACGTTATGAAAAAGACCATTGCAATAACAAGTATGCTGTTGGCGGGTTCGCTGGCCTTCGCCCAGGAATATCGCACCCCGGTATCAGCCCAGAAGATTCACCTGGTGATGCACAACTGCCAGATCAGTATTGAGGGCTACGATGGCAACGAACTGGTCGTAAACGCCCTCGACTACGAAGCCCCGCCGCAGCGCGCTGAGGGCCTACGTCCGCT
This sequence comes from Cyclobacteriaceae bacterium, assembly GCA_965217275.1. GTDB lineage: Bacteria > Bacteroidota > Bacteroidia > Cytophagales > Cyclobacteriaceae > Tunicatimonas. The sequence goes on from OZ244400.1 coordinate 1,117,650, forward strand.
CTACAGCAGGGGCACCGACAACTCGGGGCTGGGCCTGTCAGTCAGCGAAGAAGGCGACGAACTGACGATCATGAAAGTAGGTCGCAGCGACGCTAACTACGAATTCAAGGTGCCTAAGAATATTGCTCTCATTGTAGAGGAGGTTAACTACGCCGGGGATGATATGGTCTTCCGGAACCTATCGGGAGACATTGAAATCCGCACCACCAGTTCGGACGTAGTGATGGAAGGAGTGACGGGCCCGGTGGTGGCCAACAGCGTGAGTGGCAATATTGACATACTGTTTAGTGAGGTCAACCAGCAAAAGCCGTGCTCGATTACCGTGGTGAGTGGCGACGCCGACATCACCCTGCCCGCCCAAACCCCGGCTAACCTGGAATTGGCTTCGGTGAGCGGTGAAGTGTATACCAACTTTGACATCAGTCTCAAGAATGATGATCAGGAAAGCCAAGGACTAAAACGCCTGGGCATGGGCCGACCCATTGAGGGCACGATCAACAAAGGAGGAGTGGCCTTCCAGGTAAAAGCGGTGAGCGGCAATATCTTTTTGCGGAAAGCGGAATAATCAATCATTACCAATTACTTGCTATGAGAACCTACTTGATCATTGCATGCCTACTTAGTGCCAGCGTTGCCGGGGCGCAGCGCATCGTAGAAAAAAGCATCGCCTGGCAGCCCGGTCAGGCCGTAGTGCTGGAGCTGAAGTACGCCCGCGATATTCAGATCAATACCTGGGAGCGAGACGAAGTGTCGGTGCGGGTCAGCGTGTCTATCAATAACAATACGCAGAACGAGGCTTGGTCCATGACCACCGATACCAGCGCCAATCAAATCCGGGTAGCGACCGACCTCGAACCACCTCAGGAAGATTATCCCGGCGATTGCCCGGGGGGTAGCTACCATCTGGATAAAGGTCGCTACTGTAGCCTGATCGTGTACGAGATTTATCTGCCCCGTGCCGCTTCGTTGCGGGTAGAAACGCTCGGCGGTGACATCACCCTGCGGGGAATACAAACTCCTGTCTTCGCCAAGTCGTTGAGTGGATGGGTAGACGCGGACTGGTCTGCGCAACAGGGCGCGACGGCAACAATGAAATCGGTCACTGGTGAGGTTTATACGAATCTGGATCTGGAACTTGACGAGGCAGCTGAGGCAGAACGGCGCCGCAGGAGCCCCGTCGGCTGGGAAATTGAGGGAACGGTTGCCGGGGGCGGAGTGGAGGTGCATCTGGAGTCGGTCAGCAACGACGTGTACTTCCGCCGGGTAGGGTCTTGATTTTACTTTTCCTCTTCCGACAACCCTTCGGCCACTACTCTAAAACTCTCTAATCCTGCTTCCAGGTTCTCCACAATCTCCAACGCGAGCGTATCGGGGTCGGGCAGGTTGTCCAGGTCTTCCAGACTGTCGTCTTTGAGCCAGAAGATATCCAAGCTGGTTTTGTCGCGGGCGATGAGTTCACCATAGCTGAATTTCCGAAAACACTCAGTCTCGCTACGCTGATAGCGATTTTCGGGATGATAGCACCGGATAAAATCTTCCAGGTCGGCGTAGCGCATCGGTTTAGTCTTGAGCGTGAAGTGCTGATTGGTGCGCAGATCATAGATCCACAGCTCCTTCGTCCAAGGTTCTTTGCTGGCGGCTCGGTTGTCAAAAAACAGCACATTGGCTTTCACGCCTTGAGCATAGAAGATACCGGTCGGCAGCCGCAGCAGCGTATGCACGTCGCAGCTTTCTAGCAATCGTTTGCGCACCGTTTCTCCGGCCCCGCCCTCAAACAGCACGTTGTCGGGTACCACCACGGCGGCCTGTCCGTCAATCTTGAGCATGCTGCGAATGTGCTGCACGAAGTTGAGTTGCTTGTTGCTGGTCGTAGCCCAAAAGTCCTGCCGGTTGTAAGTAAGGTCGCCCTTGCTTTGGATACCGTCATCATTGCCAATCGTCATGCTGCTCTTCTTGCCGAAGGGCGGATTGGCCAGCACATAGTCGAAGCGTTCGCCCCCGTCCGAGATCAGACTATCGTTGCGGTAGATCGGTGGTTCGGAGTTGAGATCGCCGATGTTGTGCAGAAATAGGTTCATCAAACAAAGCCGGGCAGTGTTGGGTACGATTTCCCAGCCACGAAACGTCTTAAACTTCAGAAAGTCTTTCTCCTGCCGGTCCATCCGGTGGTTTTCCGGATTCGCCAGGTAGTCGTAAGCGGCCAGGAAGAAGCCGCCGGTGCCGCAGGAAGGATCGGCGATGGTGCGCATCGGTTGAGGACGCACACAAGCAACCATGGCCTGAATCAGGGCACGGGGGGTGAAGTACTGTCCGGCCCCGCTCTTGGTATCTTCGGCGTTCTTTTCCAGTAGGCCTTCGTAGATATCGCCCTTCACGTCGGCTCCGAGTTTCACCCAGCTTTCTTCGTCAATAAGTTTGACCAGTCGGTTGAGTTTGGCCGGGTCCTGAATTTTGTTCTGGGCCTTGAAGAAGATTTGACTCAGCATGCCCCGCTGTCCGTCACTGTTTTGCTTGCCCAGTTCGTTCAGAATGGTGATGTAGTGCGCTTCCAGCGGAGCTCCGTTGAGCGTACGTAGGCTTTCCCAGTTGTACTGCTCGGGAATGTGGGTGTCGCGGTTATGCGGCGGCAAAGAGTACTCATGGGCCATCTTCAGAAACAGCAGGTAGGTAAGCTGCTCCAGATAGTCGCCGTAGCCCACGCCGTCGTCGCGCAGGGTGTTGCAGTAGGACCATATTTTAGCGACGATGCTGGCGGTGTTACTCATTGGTTGTTGTGGATTTCATTCGTTGAATTGCGAATACGCTGTGTTCGCAATTATTGTAATAGCTGTTTTCCTTGTTCGGTGAGTTGGTACTTTCCGGTTTTAGGTGCTCCGACAAAGGTAATCCATCCGGCATCACGCAGTATCTTCATATCTCGCTGAGCGGTGGCTCGTTCTATCGCAAAGTTTTTTTTCAAATCACTTATTGACAGCCCCCCCCGATCAGCAATGTATGCTATCTCCCGTTCTAATCGCAACTTTACAGCATCACTTACAGCATCACTTACGGCCTCATCTATAACATCGTGTCGTATTACAGCATCGTTTACAGCCTCATATATAACATCATGGAAGGCTTGTTGACTGCCTAAGGTAGGTATTGTAGCACTGGAATGCTGATTAGGGTAAGGAATGATTGTTTCAAACGTATCGCCTTCCGTAAACTGCGCGGTCTTTCCGGGGACGTAGTGAGGCAGGTACTTGGTGACGTTGCGAATGCCGGAACCCAACTCATCGGCGCGACCCAGTTGCTTAAAGAAGTTCAGCATGACCGGGTTTTTGGGGTGCGGCGAAAAGTGTTGGGGGTCGATCGGGCCGTGGCTCACGGCTCGATTGGCGTTTTTTGTCACTACTTGCTCCGGTTCAATAATCAGTTGGGCGGGATAGGCGCTGGTGTACTCGCGGTGAACCAGCAGGTTGGCAATCACCTCGCGGAAGATTTTGTCGCGCAAGCTAATCCGTTGGTCGCCTTCCAGGTAGAAGGGGTCGGGCAGGTGCTTTTGTACGAACTGACTCAACCGCTCGTAGGCTTCTATCAAATTGACGCGAATATCGTCGCGATCGTCGTAGCGGTCGAGGTTTTCGCGCCGGAGCAGCGCGTCCGTTTTGTAGTGCGGTAGCACGTCACGAATCGTAGTTTCGTCACCCAGTAGCAGGGCGGCGGCCAGCGTATAGCCTTCGGTGCCTTCCTGCCGGTCGCGCCGCCACAGCCCGGCACTGCGCAGCAAGTCTTCGTCGCCCAGGTTGAGCCAGGGGTGGTCGGGACGGTTGCTACGAGCCAGATTGCGAATCTTCGGAAACAGTTCGGCCCGGAAATCCTCAAAGCGCAGGTAGGGATACACTTTACTCTCGGTGTAGAAGCCTTTCTTGCGTAGATACAATTGCGACAAGCGTTCCTGATCCGTGATCTTTAGGTCACCATCTTCGCTACGATCGTAGACCACTCCGCGCGTAGCGTGCACCTGCGAACTCTGGGGCGCGTACAGGTAGATCAGCGTGTGGCCTTCGTAAACGACCACTTCGGGAAACAGCGTAAAGGGCGGACTCAGCTTCTGCGGATTGGCACTCTGGGTAATCAAGTCGGATTTAAGTTTGTCTACCTGACTAGCATCTACGCCCACCGGCGTACCGTCGTCTTGCACTCCCAGCACGAGGCTACCGCCCAAACGGTTGAGAAAGGCACAGATGCTTTCAAAGACGTTGCGACTGAGTTCGCTACGGGCGGTTTTAAACTCGACCGTAATGCCTTCGCCTCGCTGTAGGATAGGTTGTAGCTGTTGGGGAGTCATTGAGTACTATAGGCGGGTATATTTTGCTCCTATCAGACTCAACGCTGCGTACGTATTTTGTTGATAGCTTTTGGCGATTTCGCTACTGCCCCAGAAGTTTGACGGGTCGGAAGAAAGCGTATCACCGTATTCTAAGAAATCAATAATGATATTAATAGTATGGTGCAACCAGTCATCTCGATCACCGCCTCTTTCTATAAACTTTTGCAGTTGAAACGAAAGGAACGCTTGTATCTCACTGAGGGGAAGCAGACACAAATGCCGAAGAAAATGGTTATCGTTTCTTCGGGGGAAAGGAATGAAAAACGGTGAAGATTTTATGGTAAGCGAGTCTTCCGGTGCTACTGAATGGTGATAGTATAGCTCGCCATGCAAATTTACGGTGCCCGTCCACCACTGTGGCAGATGGTTAGTGCTAAGTAGTAATTTGGCATTAGCACCACGTAGCCAATGGTGAAAGCGATTAAATGTGTTCGGTGTACTCATAGTTGTGCAAATTTAGAAGGTGATAGATAATTGTTCGTCAGTCTGGTTGGAAGCTTTCGTTCGGACTGATTTTTTTGAACTCTCTGACTTTTCCTGCTGAATGCGTTTGAGTAGCTCAGTAGCGGGTTCGTCATTCGCGTCTTGGGATACGAGTTGGCCGCTGAAGGCCCGTTGCAGAATACTTTGCCGCAGTACTTCGGCTTGATGCAGACTGTCTTCCACCGTCTTTTCCAGATGGTCGGCCACCGACAACCGACTTTCTATTTCCTGAACGATTTGGTGTTGTTCTTCGGTAGAGCAGAGGGGAATTGTTAAGTCTGATAAACCCTTACCGGTCAAATGTTTAATAGTAGTTCCGGTAAAAAAATTTGCTAAATGGCCAGTAGAAGCAGAATATGATAGATAGTATAAGATAAATTTGTTGTGAATAAGATGGTTAAAGAATCTAACGCGATGAAGTGCCTTTTGAATTTTCATATTAGCAATTCTGCCATCCCATATAGCGGCCCTTCCAGGCTCACCGCCCTCGCATATTACTAAATCTCCTTTCTTTACGCTGTATCTATCATGTTCTGACTGCTCGAACCTCATCTCTAAAAGATCGTCTGTTTCAAAGGAAAACCAACGGACATTGATGTTTCTTAGATATGGCATAAGCTCGCCTTTGTTCTTCTTCTTGTCGAGCATCTTTCCTAAGCAAGCTTCCAGAACAGTTGCCTTCATCTCGGTCCATTCCCACCCCTGCGGCAAGTCCGGTAGCTTCGCTTTTTCTTCCTCCATCAGGGGCAGGAGTTCTTTGGAAGCTTTGGGTTTGGTGGGTTTCTTACCGAGAGGCGTACCTCCGGGCTTTCCGGCTTCGGCCCACTGAATGACGGACTGTTGCCAGCCTTTCAGGGCTTGTTGGTGACGGGTGTGGCGTTCCTGCTGGATGGTAGTGAGTAGCTCTTGAGCATTGGGTAGCTGGTCATGCTGCTGCCGCCAGACTTCGGTGAGCTTGCCCTCAAAGGCATGTTTGAGCACGCTTTGGCGGTAGGATTTAAGTTGCGCTTGCACCTGCCGAAGCTGCACTACGCCGTTGTCCAGCTCGCTGAATAGTTCTTCGATTTTGGCAACAATGCGGTGTTGCTCAGCAAGGGGGGGGAGAATCACTTTAGTATCTTCAAACTTCTTTTTTGTGATATGAACCATGCCAGATCCATGTGTCTTCGCATACAACTGACCTACAACATGAGAAAGATTATAATACAAAAACGTCTTACTAACGAAAGTTCTTGGTTTTACCTTAAAAATATGTTGGTTCAGCCAAGCAGTCTCACCTCTCCAGATGAACGCCCCTAATGAAGCAGACCAAGCAAATAGAAGATCACCGTTTTCTACTTTGTATTTCTCCTCAAATTCTTTTTTCGTGTAGTTGTAAGCGGCCTGAGGATTGTTCAGGTTCTGAATTCTAATAATTGGTAGTCCTTCAGATTCCCATTCAGAAGGCTTGAAGGCTCGTCCATTTACGTATTCTGCTATATCCCCTAATCTTGTTTCAGCCCAACCTTCCGGAAACTGTATTTCTTCTGCTCCTTTCATTCGGGAAAGCTACTCTTTTGAGACCAAATAGTAAAATACCCTTTAGCTTTTTATGTTTTTCAGTGTTTCATTGAGCTCTTTCAGAACTTCTGACAGAGGCTTATGTGGTGCTCCGAAGTTAATGATTTTCCTTTCTCTCATCGAGGCGGGTAAGCTGTATATGTTACTTACTGCTTCCATTATTAGGTCATCCTTTCTATCGCCAACTAGCTCTGAATAGGCCTGAATTGTCAGAGCTATAGTTGATCTGAATGCATATTCCTCCTGAAATGTTCTTTCCCTTACGTACTGTCTAATGGTAAAATATATCAAGATAATTATGGGAATTGACTTCAAGGAATTAAGCAGTAAGAACTGCCAGTCTATTTCATTAGGATAACCACCCCCAATCTGACCGAAAAAATTAGTAAAAATGCAAAGAATCAAAAAGAATCCGACTAAGCTTGCACCAATCACTACCCAAGTCCAAAACATCACGGGATTTTTAAGTTCTTCCTTACGATCTTTGAACGTTCTGAAAAGTTGTACAGCCCCCTCCTTTCCGATAAGTTCGTTAAGCACTTCTATTCGGTTCTCAAAAGTTTTCGACTCGTTTTTCACTCTCTCAAGTAGAATACTAAAGTCTTCATTCTTGTCATTTGCATGTTGGCTCTCTTCTTTGAAGCTATTTATGAGCTGGTTAATCTCTTTTTCAAATTCGCTAAACGTATGACGCTCCTCTTCCTGCCTTTTCTCAATTTCTTGTAGCTTCCGGTTTTGAGTTTGGTTAATTGTGTTAATTTCACCGTCTACTCTGGTACTCTCGTTCAAAAGATTTCTTATTTCTTCACTGTTTTTCTGTGCGCTCTGAACCTGTTGAGTGATTGTTTGAAGCTCAGCTTGCTTTGAGGCAATGAATTCTTGAAGCTGCTTTCTCTCCTCATCCAAATCATGTTTTAGTATCCCGAAAGAATCTGTCTTTTCGTTTAGATTCTTGGTAACTAATTCAAGCTTATCCCTTAATTCCTGAACTCTTACAGCATTGATATTATGAACTTTCAGCCTGGATTTATTCCAAAAGCTATTTGCTATTTGGTAAGCAATAAGTCTTTTTAGAAAGATAGCAGCGCTACCAAAATTTTTGGTTTCTATATTACTAATCAGATTTTGCAATACATTCTGTAGATTATGGTTTCCGGTTGCTAAATCGTTACTAATACTGTATTGGACTGGCAGTAGAGTGACATCACCGTCTTTAAGTTCGTTCTCTAACTGTTTGGATGCTCTTTTGATATAGTTCAGAAAAGTATCAGCCCCCATTTCTTCGATAATGACATTTTCTAAATCTTCATCGGCGTACTGTTCTGCTAACAAGTCAGCTGTTGGTAGTTTTTTCAGTTGGTCAATAAGGTCTAGAATGGTTTGACTCTGCTGTTTGTTCATAGGTAGTTTGTAATTTAGCTAGTATTCATTTCCTCTCCCCGTGTCCGAATCACGGATTTTCGCGGATTTAGGGATGACGCGGATTTGGATTGACACAGATTTTTGTACGCCAAGTCATCCGTGGAATCCTTTAATCCGTATTAATCTGCGATCAATCCGTGTCAATCCGCGATCTGCGACTTAATGAAGCGTTTGAACCGCATACTCTTTTCACCGAAGTTGATCAGCAAGCCTACTTCCAACTTATAGGCCGTCAGGTAGTTAATAATCTGGGCGTAGTGCGTGTTGGTGATCTCCGTAGTGGCTTTAAGCTCAACCAACACCACGTCTTCTACCAGAAAGTCTACCCGCCGTCGTCCCACCGGGTCAGGAAAATCGCGGTAGTAAATATCCATCTCCAGCTCTCGGGCAAAGCTCAAATTCGCCTGCCCGAATTCCAACGCCAACGCCCGCTGATAAATCACCTCTTGGAAACCATTTCCCAAAAACGAATGCACATCAAACGCACACCCAATAATCTTCTCCGTAATATCCCCGTACTTCAAACTACTCATACTTACTCAGTTCAGTCTATTATACGCTCTTACTATCCGTCCAGCAAATCATCCGCGGAATCCCCAAATCCGTGCCAATCCGCGATACTGACAGTTATGCGACAAGTGCCTCATTCATCTCCTCCAACATCCCTTCTGTCTCTTCACCAAACAAGTCCCACAGCTTGCCCAGTCCGCCGCGGGCGTCAAAGGGAGCGTAGTCGAAGTCGTCGCGCTCCACGTGCCAGGAGGTGACGATGTGGTCTTTGATCAGGTGTAGCCACTCCATTTGCTCAGCGGTAAACTTGAGCTTTCCAGCCTGCTTGCCAAACACCCAGTCGCGGAAGTTGCGATTCACCGTTTCGTCAAAGGGGCGTAGCGTCTCGGTCTGGCCGAGGGCAAAGCGCAGCAGAGCTATCAAGTCGGTGAGCTTTTTCTGAGCCGTAGCTCCGCTCACCTGCTCGGGCGACACCTGCCGGTAAGCGTACCACAGCCGTTCGGTGGTCAGCGCGTGCGGGGGGTGCTGCATCGCCTGGTGCAGTTCCTGAATCATCCGGTAGGTGAGTGCCCGGCGGCGGTAGGGCTGGTCGTAGAAGATAGTCAGTGCCGTGATGGTGTCGCGGTTGGCTTCCAGAAAATCTTGAAAGTACTGAATCGTCTTCTCGGCTTGCTCCTGGGCCTGCTCACCAAAACCCGCGAAGGTTACCTGGTCCAGATTCACCGCATCGATGATCTGCTCATAACTGCGACGCACGTTTTCCAGGTAGTCGCGCACCTCGGGATCATCAAACACGCGGGTGGCCTCGGCGATCATCTGTTGTTGTACCGTGTGCAGCGCTTCGGAAGAAGGTTCAACGCCGTCCGGTTCGGCTTGTTGGGCCGCTTCCCGTACCTTGTCCGGGTTGTAGGCATTGAGCAGCGACTTGGTGACCTCGCTGATGGTGCGGCCCGACAGTTCAGCAAAGTGCTGTCGCTCGCTAGGGTCTACCTGCTGGTTCAGCCGGGTGAGCCGACTGGCCAGCGAGGTGAGGGTATCTTCATCGCGTCCGCCCAGCATCACCTGCTTGAGCAGGTCGCCGAAGGCCACGTTGCGCTTGCGCTCCAGCGGACGGCTATCCGTCTTGGTCGTCTTGGACACCCCGATGGCATCCACAATCACAAAGTGCGTCTTGTTGGTCGCCGCCGAGGGGGTGACCTTGCGCAGGTCGTCGCGGCCCAGCGTGCGCGTGCCCCGGCCCTTCATCTGCTCAAAGTAGCTGCGGGACTTCACGTCGCGCATGAAGAGCAGGCACTCAATGGATTTTACGTCGGTGCCGGTGGCAATCATATCCACCGTGACGGCAATGCGCGGGTAGAAAGCGGTGCGAAACTGCTGCAATACCTCCGAGGGACTTTCTTCTTCGTTGCGGTAGGTCACCTTTTTGCAGAAGGCGTTGCCCTGGCCAAACTCCTGCCGCGCAATGCGAATGATATCATCGGCGTGGCTATCTGACTTAGCAAAGATTAGCGTTTTGGGCACCTCCTCACGCTGGGGAAACAAGTCGGTGCGCAGCTTCTCACGAAAGGTGCGGATCACCTGCCGGATGGTGCTTTCGTTCACCACACTGCGGTCCAATTCCTTACCCTGATAGGTCACGGCTTCATCCAATTGCATCCACCGTTTCTGGCGGGTCAATCGGTGGCGGCGATCTACGTATTCTCGGGCGTCAATCTGGCTGCCCTGCTGGGTGATTTCTGTTTCAATGACATAGGTATCGTAGTTGACGTTGACCCCGTCGGCCACCGCGTCTTCGTGGCTGTACTCACTCACCACGTTTTCGTGAAAAAAACCGAACGTTCGGCTGTCGGGCGTAGCGGTCAGGCCGATCAGAAAGGCATCAAAGTAGTCCAGCACCTGCTTCCAGAGGTTGTAGATGGAACGGTGACACTCATCAATGATGATAAAGTCGAAGGTCTCGATGGGTACGACCGGGTTGTACGCTACCTCGCGGGGGTCTTTGCCGGGATTAAACTCGTTGAATGAAGTTTCCTCCGCGCTTTCGTCCAGTGGTTCGCCCTTCAGCATGGAATACATCCGCTGGATGGTGCTGATGCACACCTGACTGGCCGGATCGATGAACGCTGAGCGGAGTCGCTGCACCCCGTAGAGTTCGGCAAAGGTACGGCCGTCGTCGGAGGGCTTGAACGCCTGGAACTCCTGCTCGGCCTGTTCGCCCAGGTTGCGGGTGTCAACCAAAAACAGGATACGCTTCGCGTTCGCATACTTAAGCAAGCGGTACGCCGAGGTAATAGCAGTAAAAGTCTTGCCCGAACCGGTGGCCATCTGTATCAAAGCGCGGGGCCGGGCCTGCGTTAGCGACTCTTCTAAATTTCGGATGGCGGCAATCTGGCAATCGCGCAATCCAGTCGTTGGCAGTTCGGGCAGAGTAAGCAGGCGACCACGCAGGGTCATATCCTGCCGGAGGTGGGCCTGAAGCGTTTCGGGTTGGTGGAAGTGGAACACCTCGCGCGAACGAGGCTGCGGGTCCTGGTAATCGGTGAAGCGGATGAGCACGTCGGTACTTTCGTAGACGAAGCGGAGCACCTGGTGTTCGGCCACCCACTTGAGTTGACTCTGCGCGTAGCGTTTGGATTGCTCCTCGGCGGCGGTGAGGCGTTCCCCCTCGCTGGCCTTCTTGGCCTCGATGACTCCCACCGGGGTGCGGTCAATGAACAATACGTAGTCAGCCGGACCGGTATCGGTAGGATATTCCCGGACGGCTACTCCCAGGCTGGCCGAGGGATTTAGGGTTTTCATATCCTGCACGGTCCATCCGGCGGTAATTAGTTTCTGGTCAATGATTTGGCGCGCTTGTTCTTCGGACGACATGAATTACGCTTGGTGGTATCGCGGTAATCTACGGATTTATCTCAAAGAACCAGACAATTGATAGATAAAATGTAAGAAAGCAATGCTGATTGAAGATGAGAATGAAGTCGGCTAAGAAGTCTGTCTAATAAAGAGATGGTTTCGGGTAGTCTGAATGTGCTTATACATCATCAACCGTCCTAAAGCTTAGCTAGTGCGCAGTGCTACTGACTTTTGGCGGCAAAGGTAGCGGCTTGCCCCCGGCCTTATCCGAAAGACCCGGCCTGGGTGGCTACGACATATCCTCACTTCGCTGGTCATGCCCGACCGGGACGGCACCCCGCTGGGCTACGTTTCGGTATTTCGTTTCCTTCCGGAACGGGCGGGTTCAGCCGCTGGTACATGCCTGAAAATCATGTATCACCTAACCTCAAACGCACATGAAACCTGTTGAAAACACCTATGGTAAATCTACCCGTCAACGCCAACTCATCTTCCCCAGTCGGATCGCCGAACTCAAAGTGTCGTATTCCCGCCGGGTGAAAGACGCCGACCGGATCAAAATTACCTCCTCAGATGACGCCGTAGAAGTGCTACGCGCGCGATGGAAAAAGAACCGCATCCAGTACATAGAAGAATTCAAAGTGCTATTGCTGGATAGAGGCAATCGCGTACTGGGCATTCACAACGTATCGCAGGGCGGACAAGCCGGATGCGTGGTAGACCCGAAGATCATTTTCGGAGCGGCACTAAAGGCAAACGCAGCGGCAATTCTGGCTTTTCACAACCACCCATCAGGGCAGAATTTTCCTAGTTCGGCCGATCACAAGATCACTCAGAAACTGAAAGAAGCCGGTCAGATGCTGGACTTACCACTACTCGACCACATCATTCTAACGCAATCCGAGTACTACTCATTTGCTGACCGCGGGGTGCTTTAAGCACCCTTTTTTTGTTCTAGCTCTTTGATAAGAGCAACAAGATTTCACATGCTTAAAGTACTTCCTGATGTATGCTCACCAGCGATTGGTTGGGTGACTAAGTTAGCTGTAGAAATAAGAGAAAAGCCCTTAGCCAGGTATTCGCAAAAGTACAAAGCCAGACCGCGCGAAAGTCAAGGGTAAAGCTATGCCGGGAAACAATTTAGCCCCCCGCTAATCCCTGGCACCGTAAAGTGTTCCCCGCCCCTGACTTAGGCTAGCTGCTTTGTGTGGGTAGGCAAAACCTGGTCACGGTGGCTAGGTAGTCACTTAAATTTATACACTTATGAAATCCAATTTTGAAGAACGCCGTCAGGCCCGAAAAGAACGCTACGAAGAGCTAGCGGACAAAAACCGACAACAGTCCGAAGAACGCTACGATGCAGCCCGAAGTATTGGTAGTCACATTCCGATGGGACAACCCATCCTGGTAGGGCATCATTCGGAATGGAGTCACCGTGCCGACCTGAAGCGCATTGACAACAACATGCGTAAGTCCGTAGAGCACAGTACCAAAGCCCGGTACTACGAAGATCGAGCGCAAACAATTGAGAATGATCGTACCATCTACAGCGACGATCCGCAAGCCATTCAGAAGCTAAAGCAACGGCTGGCCGACCTGGAAGAGTACCAGACGTGGATGAAGACGATCAACAAACTTTGCCGATCCAAAAAGCTCACCGACGAAGAGATCGCCGAGCGGCTGGAAGACGAATATGGGTGTAGTGCTTCGGTAGTTCACCGGCTGCTAAATCCACAGTACAGCTGGGCGGCATCCCGCTATGAGAAACGCGGGTTTCAAACCTGGCGACTGTCTAACAACAACGCCAACATCCGCCGCATTAAAGAGCGCATTGCCCGACTGGAAAAAGCTGAGAACGCAGAGACCACGCAGCAAGTGATCGGTGAAGTGAAGCTAGTAGACAGTGTAGAACACAATCGGCTGCAAATCTTCTTCCCGGACAAACCATCCGCTGAAGTGAGAAGTGCACTCAAACAACAGGGCTTCCGTTGGTCGCGGCAACAGGGTTGCTGGCAACGGCACCGCAGTAATACCGCTACGTACCAGGCTGAGAGAATCGTTCGCGACTACAACGAAGGGCTACTGTAGCCTACGGGGAGCTTCGGCTCCCTTTTTTTGCCAAGTGAACGAGCAATATATCCTACTTTCCTAAAGTACAAGAGAAGACCCACCCACCCTTCAGCGGAGAGCCGAAAGATATAAACGTATTCCCCTGCCGCGAAAGCAAGTGCCTATTTACGCACGTAATCACCCGCACTATCCCAAAAAATAGTCACCCACTTTCGCGGCCGCCCTACCGATAGCCGCCCCCTCAAACCGGGCCGAACGCGCATCAACTCATTCCACCGCCCGGACCGCCAGTTTATGGCCTACCCGCAGGGCCAGACGCAACCGGCAGTTCCGGGCGGTTCCATAGCCCCTCACATCCCTCAGCGGTTTGCGTAGACGGCACTCGGTGTAAGGCCCACTGCGCAGTGAAAGAGTTTCGGCTAGGATCATTGATCCCAAACAAAAGCACCAAAAACTATGAAATAGCTATACAAAAGTAGTACTTAGCAGAAAACTATACGTAGCTATGGCCGAAGAGAAGAAAAGTGTGCATCAAAAGTTTGCCGAAGTATTGGAAGCACTCGGTACTAATGCTTACCAAGTAAGCAAACGCTTGGGACTCAATAGTCCGGATAAGTACTACAAGATAGAGAAAGGACAGGTCAAGCCGAGCTTTGATACCCTGGCACAAATTATTAGTATCTATCCGCAGGTGAACGTTAACTACTACTTCAAAGACGATGCTCCCATGTTTGAAGAACCTCAGCAAAGTTACTCCCGAACACCTGCCCCAACATCTACCGAAGATCTAGCAGCTCTACGTATCAAACACCTCGAACAAAAAGTAGCGATGTTGGAAGCCCAAAACCAGGAACTCACTACCAAACTGTTCGGCAAGTAGCCTAGCGGCAGGGCTGCCTATAATCTCCTAGTCAGCCCTGCCGCTAGCCCGCGCAAGCCCGCGCTCCGAACCCACTCGCACAGTGCCCCAGGGGATGCCGACCACCTTCCATCCTTAAAAGTTAACCCGCCTCTTTTTCATCCGTCAAGGGAAGATGAATCGGACTCATGCGGGGCAACCCTTGCTTCGTCCGCCCTTGACCGATGAAACCGGCGGGTTGCAGTACCCTTGTGGGGGAAGGCTGGCAGCGGTGGTCGACATCCCGGCGGCGGGTTCTCTCCCTAATTTTCTTTTCCGTGGGGGAAAAGATTGACTGCGGTGTGGGCAAAGGTGATGCCAAAGCTTCATGTGATACGTATTTGTTTCTTGTTCTCTGCTACCATCACTTTAGTTTGCCTACGTAAAATACAATAAAAGTGGCTATTTTGGGCTAAATTACTTCTTTTTGCTATATTTATTTCTTTGCCATATTTAGTTTAGTAGGTATAAATATATTATATTTATGGTATAGTTAATCAGTTAGGTGCACCCACTGAACAACGTTTTTTGAACCTTTTAAACCCTAACCAATCATGGCAAAAGTAAAGAAAGTAAACCCGCAAGAGAATGCTTCCAAAAATGGACGAGCAACCGATGTTTTAGAAGCTACTGCTTTAATTGACAGTGAGTCGTTCGTTAACTTCTTTGAGCAGGGACACGAGATACCCGACAAGCGTAACCAATTCATGAAATTTGTACAAGGGAAGAACCGAATCCGCTTCATCGGTAACCCGGTTTCCGGCTTCATCTTCTTCGGCAAGACCAAACGAGACGATGGCACCGAAACGGTCAAACCCTACCGCCGACGCGAAAGTGAGGGAGAGTTTAGCTTAGAGGAGATGATTAACCGCGACGTACGGATGAAACCGGACGGCGAAATTGAGGGACAAAAGTACTTCGTGATGGGACTGGTCTACAACTACCAGAAAGAGAAGTTGCAGGTACTGGAAATTACGCAGAAGTCTATCCTGAAAGCATTGAAAAGCTACGTGGAAAGCGAAGAGTACGGCCACCCGTCCGGCTACGATTTGACTATTGAAAAGAAGGGCGATGGTCTGAACACTGAATACACCGTCGTAGTGAGTCCGCCCAAGCCGTTGTCGGATGAGATTGTAGAATCAGTCGGCAGCACATCGTGCGATTTGCAGAAAATCTTTGACGGGGAGTACCCGCTTGGATAGCACAACAACTGAGGAAGGAGGTATACTGTCCTTCTTCCTCTTTACCTTTTTCTTTCACCCTAAACTAACCAAACCCACTTATGTTAGCTAAAACCAAGAACGTACAACCCACCCCGGTAGCTCGCTTTGAACACGAAATCAACCGGATGGCCGGACCCCGCAAAATAAAACACTTGTTGCGCGTGATGGCAACGGTAGAGATCGTCAACGACGAAGGCGATAAAGCGATTGTTGCTTCCGCTATCCGCGAAGGCAAGCAGTTGCTCAAACAGGTCAGTGCCGCCCGTAAAGCCATCACCACCCCCTTGCAGGAAGAAGTCAAACACTGGATTGCCAAAGAAAAAGAATTGGTTGCCCCAATAGAGGACGCCATCCAACGCGCCGACGCCCTGATTCAGCAATTCAATGCCCAGGTTGCCGCCCAACAGCAAGCGGTACTGCATAGAATTGCCGAGGAAGAACATACCCGACTGCAAGCTGAGGAAGGCGACGGCCAAGTGATACGCCAGCAAAGCGAATTCCAGCGACAACTAGCCGTTGCGCAGCACAGCACCGAAGGAGTACGCCAGATCTGGACGTTTGAAGTGCAGAACTTAGCCAACGTCCCCCGTGAATACTTGATGCTCGACGACAAGAAGGTACGCCAAGCCATCCGCTCCGGAGAGCGCAGCATTCCGGGACTGATGATCTTCCAGCAGCAGCAAACTGTGTATCGCTAGTTGCTTTGTTCGACCTATCGCCGGAAGCTTTGACATCCTCGGAGCTTCCGGCACTCACCTCCTTTCCTCATGTCGTACTACCAACTGCCCCGCATCAGCAATAGCGACCTGACCATTGCGGCGCACATCCTACAGGGCATTCCCTACCAGAAACCGGAAGCCGCTTTTCGTCTCGGTGGAGCGTTTCATGAACTGCTGCTGGAACCTGAGAAGTTCAGAACCGAAAGCTGCGAGGGAATAGATATTGCCCTTTTGTACCGCATGCACCGCACGGTGGTGAGCAACCAGTACTGCAAAAGCTTGCTGGACAACAGCGAGAAAGAGAAGACCATTTTGTGGGAAGAACCCTCCACCAGCGTTCGATGCAAATGCAAACTCGATCTTACCACCGTCAGCGAGTCGAATCATCCGTTGGTCGTAGATTTCAAAACCACTTCTGCCCGCAGTCTGAGAGCATTTATCAATTGCTGCCAGCAGTACAACTACGACCGCCAAATGGCTTTCTACGCTGATAGCATCGGGGCCCGGCAGGTCTGTCTGATCGGAGTGAGTAAGAAAGCCAAGCGCCTGTTCTTTGTGCAGAAATACGCCAGCAGCGCTTTCATCGCTGGGGGACGGCGCAAGTACCGCTTCCTGTTGCAGCGCATCCAAGAACTAGACTTGTACGAAGCCATCTATCACACCCGAGGCAGCAACAGTCAACCCAGCAATAACTTGGTGCAGGAACCGGCGATCAGCTACCGGTTGAGCAACACCGTTGCATAGTATCTGGTCTACCCAACCTCTAAAACCTAATCCCCAGTTTTCCCAAAACCCAAATCAATGGAAAAGCGCATCCACAACTTCTTTGAAAAGATCGCCGCAAGCCTGTTCACCCTGCCCCCGATTATGATCGGTATGTTTGCGATGTACGCTTACTTAGTGTACGAGAGCCAGGCCCTGCTCATTACCCAGTTGCCGGAAACCCTGCTTGGTTGGCAGCGGGAAGCGGCCGCTTGGTTTCTAAGTGTGGCCATTCATCTGACGATTCTCACCACTGCCGCCAACAGTAAGCTGGTGCATCAAGCATTTCCGATACTGTTCGCCATTGCCGGATACTTTATCACTACGTTATTTTTTGATGCCTGGAATTTTGAAAAAACGAGGCAGGACATTTTTGTGAGTCAGTTATTCAGCTTACTAATTGCAGTCATCAATTACTTGTTCGTCTATCTTTTCGTCGGCAAATGGCAGGAGATGAAAGGTCAACAAGCTAACAACAAGGCCCTACAAACCGCCGAGCAAGCGGTGACCAAACTCAACGAGGAAGTGACCACGGCAAACCAATCACTGACCAACCTGCAAGTGCAACTTACCAAGCGCAACGAGGAGCTTACTGAGGGCAAGCAGGCCCTAACCAAACTCCAGCAAACCATTACTAAGCAGCAACGCTCTTACCAGGAAAACTTACAACTGGTTGCCGAGAACCGGATGTGCGTGAGCTGTGGTTTCAAAGCCGATACCTATCAGCAACTCTCTCGTTACCGACGCGATTGTACCCAATGTACTCAGAAAAGGAAGCAACGAAGCAACCACCAAGAAGAAACAAATCCTTCTTAAAGATTTAGTTCTCTTCTCTAAATTCTAGGATATCTCCAGGTTGACAAGCCAATGTTTTGCAAATTGCCTCAAGTGTCCGAAACCGAATTGCTTTAGCCTTGCCAGTTTTCAAGATGGAAAGGTTGGACAAGGTTAATCCCACACCTTCTGAAAGCTCATTCAAAGACATTTTTCTCTTTGCCATCATGACATCTAAATTTACAACGATCGCCATGACTTAAATGGTTAATTCGTTTTCGGATTGAATTTCTATTCCTCTCTTAAATACAAGGGCTATGATGAAAATTATTCCCGCTAGAAACAAATAATCCCAACTACCCCAGTTTTGCTCAACTAAAACCCCTCTATGAAGCAACCACTTACTATAATTTTGAGCAACCAAAGCCACTATTCCAATCTCCAAAGCTACATGGCTAATTTTACTGATTAATGAGACCGCTAGGGCACTGAAAGGATGGTCAAAATCGACTTTTAGAAAAATCCTTATTACCAAATAAAAAATGTATGCCTTTAAACCAGATAGGATGATAACAAATGACATAGTATTAACAAAATACCAAATATTTGATTGATACAGTTCTGAAAAATCTAGTCCTAAATAAGAGATTTGCACTGCATCTGGGTCAATGAATAAACTGATCAAGAATGAGATAATCATCGCCCCAGTTTTAATACATAAGCCAATAAAAATTATCCAAGATATCACCTTCATCAAGCCTAAAATTTGCTTTGTTTCCATAGTTTATCATTCGCTTTATTTAGCAAAAATCAGCAATTATTTATTGATTAGCAATAAAAAAATAATCTAGTTTAATAAATATGAGAAAAAGCTAGCCTACAACAATGTATGAGCGCGGTACGGGAAAAATTGCTAAAATAGATTTAGCGTCATCATGACGGCCTGGCAATGAAAAGCTAAGCATTTTCTTTTATGCTTTGGCAGTGATTGAGTCTTGGGTGCTGTCGGTTGCCGATGCGATTGGCATCTCTGAACAGAAACCTAATAGCAAAGTGTAAGCGATAGTAGGCCAATTTGCCTCTGCCGACACTCAGCAAGATGGTGTTCACTCTAAAATCTTTTGCTCAAAGAGCACCAATTGATCAAATCAACCTGTCAAGTATTTTGCGCAAAATACTTGACAGGTTATCTCTGCTTCGTATCTTTGAATTACAGAATGAAAGCAGATGCCACCCATGAGCGTAGCCGAGAAAATAGAGAAGAAAATAGTCCGGTTGGATGAAAGTACCACCTTCAAGTATCAGCAGCTGGAAATTGCCCCCTCGGAGTATAGTGCGGCAGCGAAGGCTATTGAGCGCTTAATTCGCAAAGGGGTTATCAAGAGAGCATCCACCGGCGTATTTTACAAACCCAAACAAACTGCCTTCGGAGAGTT
The DNA here is from genome assembly GCA_965217275.1 of Cyclobacteriaceae bacterium. Taxonomy (GTDB): domain Bacteria; phylum Bacteroidota; class Bacteroidia; order Cytophagales; family Cyclobacteriaceae; genus Tunicatimonas. The sequence goes on from OZ244400.1 coordinate 1,136,732, forward strand.
GCCACCGCGAGAAGAAGAGCTTCTAAAGCCCTACCTGTTTGAGAGGCAGAAGCGTATCGCCTATATTACGGGCGGTTCGCTCTACAATCGGATGGGGCTGACGACGCAGGTTCCCAAAACTATCAAAGTGGCGAGCCTTGCCAAGCGCATAACTACTAAAATTGGTAACACGCGAGTTATGCCTGTAAAAAGTTACGTGGACGTGACTAACGAAAACTATTATCTGCTGGAACTACTGGATGCCCTGAAAGACTTCAAGACAATCGCTGATCTGGATAAAAAGTCGGCAATTACGCAACTCAAGAACCAAGTTAAAAAACTAAGCGAAAGCGACCGGTCGCGATTGATAACATACGCGCAAAAGTATCCACCACGGGTCAGAGCCTTTCTCGGCGCATTATTAGTTGCACTGAATAAAGATCAGGAAGCAGACATTCTCCGAAAAAGCCTGAATCCGCTCAGTAGCTACGCATTAGGCATTCCAGAAGCGATACTACCAACAGCCATTCAGTGGAATATACGTTGATATGAACCTCCGTAGCAATAAAGAATGCTTCCAGGCCGCAGCCGCATTGCTCGGTATCCGAGAGATTTACGTGGAAAAGGATTAATAGAGTGTTGAGTAGGAACGTTGGCTACAAGTATGCTGCGTATAGTTCGCTATCAATCTCAACCCTCAAATCCCTCACTGAAAAACTCGGTCAAACTCATATCAAACGCCTTTACGATTTTGATGAGTGTGCTGAGTCGTAAATCTTCCCCTTGTTCATAACGAGCGTATTGCGTACGAGCAATTTCATGGTCGTAGGCAAAATACTCGGCGTTGGTGTAGCCTTTCTCAATGCGTAATTTCTTGATACGTTTCCCCAATTGAGCTAACTTGGTCTTCTGCTCTTGGGCAATTTCTGAACCCTTAGTTTTCTTTTGCGCCATAGCACAAAAGAAAAAAGTAGCCTACACCAAAGTAACCGCTAAAAGCATCCCACTAATAAGTGTATTTTCGAAATATCTTTGTATTTCTACTCCGGCTATTCGGTAGGAAAAGCGAATAGCGATTTGATAGAAACGCTCAAGGCGGTAGCCAAAGCATTGGCGGTACTGATTGTCGTGTTGATTTCACCTCGTTCGATACGTCCTACCTGGCTGAGTTCTATACCGGCCCGGTAGGCTAGTTCTTCCTGGGAAAGTTTCCTTTCTTGACGAATCAGCCGGACACGCTGACCGAATCTCCGAATAAGTTCTTGGTCTTTGATATTAATCACCCGGACAAGAACTCCAGGAAGACGGAGGAAAATTAGAGCATATATGCGTTATTAGAGACTTAATAAACCTTTGTAATCATGATGGATACCAAAACTGATATCTTAAATCAGCCTCCCAAAGAATTACCCGTTATTCCCGAACTGGTTACCTTCATGTGGCAAAATAATCATCAGAATGTAGAAGCCCTGCTAAAGCATACCACCGGCGAACTGCTGGCCATGGAAGGTTTTGGCTACCGGTGTCTGCTAAGTCTGTATCAACTGCTGCAAGATCACGACTGTACACATCTGATGAAACAAGGCTAACGGTCCGGGGGAACGGATTGGTTGATAAGGTCGACCATCGCTTGCAGATACTCCCGTACTTTCCGTTTGGTACTGTCCTCAACGTCGTAGTATTTCTTCGAGATGCTGTTGAGACTGATATTCTTAGTCCGCCGGGTCGACACGTTGTCCGCAATGCTGCTCATAACGTCGGTATGAAACTCGTTGGTAATCAGACCTACCTCTTTTTGCAGTTGAAGTAAATAGATTACTCCGTTGACCGACAGAGAAGTCTCCAGCTTTACGTAGGAACGGGCCGCGTTCCGCTGGATGTTGGCTTCCATCACCCGAGTCCGGTAGCTAATCTCTTCGTCCAACCAACGCACCATTTGTTCCTGAACGGAAGTCTCTCCGTAACAGGGCACATTGGTTTTACAATGACGCTGGTTGTATTCCTTGAGATAACCGTAGAGCACTTCCGTTTGGTCAATGATGTCCTTGCGCTTTTCTACCTCTTCACGAATCTGATTAGCCAGAAAGTTGACAAAACTTACTGAATTATAGTTGACTTGGTAGAGTGTTTCGGTGAGTGTTGTTTCAGTTATTGGAACTTTCTCCTGGGACAGTATCCGGTAAAACTCCAGTAAAAACCTTTTATAATAGTGCAGATCATGGTACGTGATATCCTCTTCTTCTCGAATGGCAGCTAGCTTGGCTAAGGGTTCCGACAGAATTTCTGCCAACGGCGAATTGATTGAACTCTCTTCCAGCCGGGTGAGAATGAAACCTACTTTGTCACTCAAAGCTTCCGAAAAAAGTACTTTGCTGCGGTAAGGCACCCGCGTTGTGAGGTCCAAATACTTCATAAAGTGGCGTTCAATATGCGCTAGGCCCACTTCCAGGTACTGATAAATCAGTTTGTAAACGTCCGTGAGCGTATAGGCAAAAGAAATTTGGTGAATGTGTCTCCGTTCCTCGATCGGAATCCTTTCCAGAATCATATCGGTGAAGGTTTCCAACTGATTTTGGTGGTTCTGGACAAACAAGCGAATCTTTTCCTCGGATTTCAGACTGAATACGTGGTCGTGAAAGCTTCGTTTGAATCGTTCGGTCTCCTGAAAGAGTAGCTGATTGTAATACCAGTACCTGATTTCACTGGCTGATAAACTATCCAGATTCCGAGCAGTGGCTAAAGATAAAAGATACTGACAACCCGCTACAAGCAACGTGGCTTCGGTGATGGTATGAGGGTCGATTTCCGATTCATGGACAAACTGCTCTGATAGTTCAGACAACCGCCGGGAATCACTCTCGACCCGGAGCGGATAAGTTATGCTATCTATCCCCGAACTGAGTGCCCCGAACTGACGATAACTGATAAGTGTATACATGCCATTCTTAGCATTTTCAAACCGCGCCAAGTAACGTACAACAAGCACGTTGCAACACTGACGGATGTAAGCCAGTTGTTGGGTAGTCGCATCGGATGGCTGATCGGCCGGATTCAAATTTCCGCTGATAATTTGGTGGAAGGTTTCTAATTCATATTTCATGATGAGCGATAGTAGGTAGAATAAATTATGGTGTGATTAATTTTTGTGAGCAGCCATTGCCGCAATAACCTCTCCGTGATAATTGTCTTTGGCTTGAAGGTAAGCGACCTTCGGAACCTGAATGGCGCTTACCTTTCGTTTGTCGGTATCGGCCGATAGCCCCAAATACACCTGATCTACTTTCAACTGCCGGGCTCGTTGTACTACCCGATACAGCGTTTGTTTGTAGACTTTATAATCTGCATTAAAGCTGTAGTCCATACCCAAAATCATCGGGCAATAACTGTGCTTGGTCCGATAGCACCAGCACACCGAAACCGGCTGCCGATGTGGGCGCGTATCGTACTCCGGCTTGAGCCAAAGCACTAGAAATTCCCAGCCGGGATGATCGGACAACGATTGCACAATCGTTTCGGGATAGTCGAAGAAATTAAAACCAAAGTTTTTACGCTTCACGTTGAGGTACAGTTGATAAAACTCATCGGCTTCCTCGGGGGAGACCTGTTCTTTTACTTCCACCTCAAAGCAGTCTTCCAATCGAAAAATTTCTTTGCGAGCGTGGCGACGACTATTTTTAGAAAGCCGAGCCAGAAATTCTTCCGGATGGCTCCAACGTGGATCCGTTACGATATTAGTATTAGGCATATCCACGCGAACGAATCCTTCGTTGAGTAGAAAGCTTTTTAGTTCAGTATCCGCTGTGTCGAAATCCCGAAGCAGCACCGTATTGGCTGATAGTTGTTCCTGTAATTCACCGAGTTCTTCCAGCAACAGTTTCAAGGCATGCTGCCAGTCAGAGTGATCTCGATTGAGATACAAGTGATCGCCTTCGGTCAGCATCGAACCCATCGCCAGTGTACGGGAAGTGAGGTAGTAGGGATCACTCTTTCTTTTTTCTTCAATCTGGCGGGAGACCGAAGCTTGCGCCAGTATATCGTCCTTGTAGATAGTGGAAGTGAAAAAAGTCATTAGCAGGACATTACCCGGCGTATCGCGGATGATAAAGTAGTGAAAGCGCGGGTGCTCAATGAGATCGCGGTCAATAATGCCTTATTGTTATCCGAAGTGAGTGACGAAGAGTTTACGCAATTGCAAAAGCAAAACGACCGATACTTCGCGGAGAAAGTAGCGGCGGCATTGCAGGCGCATCAAACCAAAAAGTGAAAAATGCACAGTAAAATCATCAATCCCCTTCGGGATGGTAGGCACGTCTTTGATAACAAAGGTTCGGTCACGAAGACTCTGACTTACCTAGGACACGAAGCTCAGGAGCAGGGGCGAGCGAACACCTTTTTCAATCAAAGCGAAGAAGATATTTCGGCGGAGGCAGTTGAAGCTGCGATGGACAGCAATACGAAGGGATTGCGCCAGCAGCAGGAGAAATTCTACTCGCTGGTGCTGTCGCCCTCAGAAAAAGAACTCCGGCATATCAGTCGCGACCCGTTGAAACTTCGGGAGTACACCGTCGCCGTGATGCAAAACTACGCCGCAAACTTTCAGCTCAGCGATGGACGGCAGCTTACTTCGGATGACATGCTTTGGTTTGCTACGGTACACGACGAGCGGAAGCTGAAGCAGGCAGACGGTCAATATAAGAAAGGAACGCCGAAAGCGGGACTACATACCCACGTTCACGTGATCGTTAGTGCCAAGGACCGAAGTAAGGCTGTGCGACTTAATCCGAGAGGTAGAAAAAGCAGCTTCTCCATAAGGGGCTGGCAAACCAAGAACGGAGAATCCTTTCAGCGGATGTTCCAGTATGAGCACCCTACCCAGTCGGATAGATTCACCAAAACCGCCGTCAGTCCCGAACAGGTTCAGCGGCAGCGCATCCGGATTGAAGAAAAGGTCGCGTATCTCAACGAGCACTTCCTGGGAAACCATAAGCTGGATACGCAAGAGGTACTCGCCATTGGTGAGAAACAGCACTACGGCAAAGCGTTCTTTTACAATCTTCACCACCTCACCCAGGAGTATCAGCAAGGCAAAGTGATTAGTGACCCTTACCAGCGACTGGATTCTCAGCAAGGGAGAAACCGGTCATCGGTTTACAAACAGCTACAATCCTTTAGCTACGGAATCGGCGAAGATATAGACGGAGACTACGATGAGTACAAAAAACGGAAGCCCGGTAAAGTGAGACGAACTACAACCCTAGAGCGGTAAGCCAAGAAATTAACACAATGCAAAGCACAAGTCTAATGGAATGGCTCGGGTACGGATTGCTACTTTTAGTGGCTATTCTGGTCATGGAATACAGTTGGTTAAGCTTCGGTGTGCTGCCGTTGGTAAACAATTTAGAAGTTGTCAATGAGGTAGGGGAAAGATTACTGGTCCGATTTGGTACTGGATTTAGAAGTTCTTTCGTTCTGCTATACGCTTTGATGGTATGGTCGTGGATGCGAAGCAATCAGTCGGATAGAAACGCGAAGCCAACAACCTGGGTCCTCAAACTTGCTTTATCAGTACTGCTATTGGTAAGTGTACTCGGGGTCTTGACGCTACAGAACCATCCTCCAACGGTCATTGGCTACGCTTACCCAATACTGCTGGGGATCAACCTAGCCATCATTCCCGCTTGGCTTTCGTCTTTTGCCTTTTCAAGAATACCTCGAAAAGAGCGATGCGAACGAAGAAAGACAGAGAACGAGTACAGCCTTCATATTCAAACGAAAAGAGGCTGGATCAACGTGCCGAACCCCTTCCGAGGTACACTGATTGTTGGCTCTTCGGGTTCAGGAAAGTCGGCCAGCATCGGCAACGCTTACCTGCACCAATTTGTCCGGAAAGGCTACTGCGGCGTGTTCTACGACTTTAAGTTTCCAATGCTAGCCAACCAGGTAAATACAGCGTTGCATCAGCGTGGTGTTATCAATCCCTGTACTTACTACATCGTCAACTTTCAGGACCCAACCCTTTCGCACCGCTTCAATCCCCTGGCCCCGGCAAACATCGCCACCGTCGCTCACGCCGAAGAGTACGCTAAAGCGATTGTCAATAATCTGGACACCAATACCATTCGTCATAAGGAATTCTTTTCCAACTCGGCCACCGCTTGGCTGGCAGCCCTGATTTGGTTCTTCCGCTGCGAACATCCCGAACACTGTACTTTACCGCACGTCATCAATACGGCTTTGTACCAGGACTATACCCACGTGATCAGTATGCTGGAGGCCAATCCGCAGAGTGCCGATATGATCCGCAGTATCGCTACGGCGATTGTCAACAAAGCCGATAAGCAAATTGCCGGAGTGATTGCTTCCTTGCAGATCATGGTCACCAAGATCAATAGCCCGGAGATCGTTTGGACACTTACCGGAGATGACTTTGATATGGATGTCAACAATCCGGATAATCCAAAGCTACTGTGCTTGGGCTCCGATCCTAGTTTAGCCGATACCTTTAGCCCAGTGATTTCGCTCGTTATCACAGTAGCACTCAAACAGATGAACCGGCACGGAAAACGGAAAAGCTTTGTGCTGCTGGATGAAGCCCCGACGCTGTATATTCCCAAGTTTGAGGTAATTCCCGCTACCGCCCGAAGCAATAAGGTTGCCTCGGTTTATATGGCCCAAGACTTTGCTCAGATGCATGATATGTTCGGCCGAGAGAAAGCCGAAGTGATTATTGCCAACCTTTCCAACCAGTTCTACGGCAAGGTTAGTTCGGTACAGACGGCTAAAGCGGTGAGCGAGATGATCGGTAAAGAAGAGCGTCCGATCACTGGTTATTCGCAGGGTAACAGTCGGGGAAGCCGGGGAAATCGGAATATTTCGTACAATACCAATACCAGCCTCCAAGAACGCTACGTTGCCCGTCCTGAAGACATCATGCGCTTGCGGCCGGGGGAGTTTGTGGGACAAACCGTAGAGTCCTCTATCCCTTACTTCTGGACGCAGACTAAGGAAACCACCGCCCGGCAACACCACGAACTAACTTCTTTTGCGAGATTTGTGAACGAAAAAGAACAACGCCAGCTACTAACGGCAAATTTCGAGAAAGTGCGTAGACGAGTGGCTGGGGTGGTGAGTAGTTATCCGAATATTTATCGGTAGAAATTGCTCGAGAAACAAAGGCATTCTAAACGTAAGCTTTCATCGTTGCGACTGGGACAGACCCTTTTTCTCCAGGATAGGCTTGCCTACCTCTTTCCCGTCCACTTCCAATACTGCCTTGGTGGGCGTGGGTATGAGGTTGGCAGGGGCATCGAAAGGCGTCTGAGCTTCCACCAACAATGGTTCTGTGCTGCTGGGCACCTGAAGCCGGATCTTCTCCGAAGAAGCCTGTACCTGCGGAACACCTGCGGTAAATTCTCTTGCCCATCGCTCAAAGGCTTCCTTTGTTTCTAAACCGCTGCCTACCCGGATCCAGAATGCAGCACCGGGCAGTGCTTTACTGTCTTTTGCCAAGCTGTCTTTGTGCTGTACGGTCAAGCGCACTGCCCCATAGGGATTGCCGTCGTATACGAGTGCCACCGGTGCCAGCGCACCCTGTTGGTTACGCGACCAGGGTACCCGTACTCCCATCGCGGCTGTGCCGCTGCGCACTACTAACGAGGCATCCGGCATCAACGGAAAGGTAGCGGGCTTGCCCTCTTCCAGATGAATACGCTGCTCATTAATCTGGAAACTGTCCGTATGCAAAGGCATGACCCAGTGCGATTCCAGCAGGGGCGCCTCCTCAGGTATGTCCTTGTCGCGGTAGACCACCAAGGCCAGGGCGTCGGACTCATCCTGCACGGCAGTGAAGAAAGGCGTCAGGTGGATAGACTTCTGGTGGGCAGCGTCGGCGGCGGTCTTATTTTTGCCGTAGGGGTCACCGCGTCCGTCGGCCAAGAAGTAGCAGCGCACACCTGTCGGCGAAAGGTCCAGCCCGTCTACAGTCATAGGAACATCAATGCGTCCGTAGGTGGATGCTGCGGTGCTGAGCGTCACATCCTGTTGCAGAAAATGGGTGCGGCTATGTTGCCCGTCTTTGCCCCACCGCTCCCGGACGAGGCGGGGAAACTGACTGGCGTATTGCTTTATAGAGGAGTCGGGAAACCATTGGGCCTGGGCAGCATATACGGCATCAATATCCTGCTCGGGCGCCTGTTCATACCAGCCATTGCGCCAAAGTTGGGTATTGAGATAGCCCAAGCCATGAAGGTAATCATAAGAGCGACTATGGGCACCGGTCAACCGATTAAGCGATGGATGCCAGTTGTAGGCAATACCGGTCCAGAACAGTTCTAATAAGGCCCGTACCTGCTTGCGTCCGTGCTGCTGACGGCAGAAAGCTTCCATCACCACCAGGGCGTCTAAGTCGGTACCGTAATAGGTAGGACTGACGTACTCGTGGATACCAATATCATGGATATACTGAAAAGCCGTATTCAGGCGGGCGTATCCTTCTTTAGCCACTTCGGGCTTTTCCAGTACTTCGCCCAAAAGGATCAGGCTGCCTGCATTCATCAAAGCGATGTTGGTATAGGCAGGCCCTACCTGATGGCGCATACAGCCTTCCACAGCATAGGTTAGTAGTTCGTGGAGTTGCTGGCGCATGGCATCGGGAAGAGCGCTGCGGTGTTTGATCAACAGCAGGGTGCCGCTGCGCATACAGAAGTCTACAGAATTAAAGTCAATGACCTTGGCATCAAACCAGTTCCACAGGAAGTTTCCGTAGCCCGGGCTTTGTGGGTTGCGGTCTTGCATCTGCTTTAACAGGCCAAAGAGTCGGGGCAGGCGATCCAGGTGTGTATTGGTTTCGCACAGCACCAGCGCATAGGTAAATATATCGCGCGCCGTGAGGGAAGGGTCAGGCTCACCTTTAGGTTTGACTTTCTGCCAGATCAGCGGCCCTTCGTCCATGGCTACTTCAAGCACGGTTGCCTGCGAGGGAATGTGTTGGGCATTTACCGCAAGAGCAAACATGAGTAAAAACACGGTGGCTATCAGCGAATGGTGTGAGGGTTGTTGGTTCATAAAAGTTTAACGTGGGTTGCAGATTAAAGAGAATGATAAGACGTGTCCGGGATTAGGGTAATTCACACATGTTATCAGGCGTTTAATCCAATTGGTGTCTCACTAAAGTACTGGAAATTTTTTTTGATAGATAAAAATATTGATACTTAAAAATATATACTATTTTAGCTACTCACATTAAAGATATTGTAATGCTCAATAGGGTTGTCCAAACGAAATCCGAATGCAAGTCCTGGGAGGCAGTGCCCGATGCTGAGATTTGGGACAGTTTTAAGTCAGGAAGCTCTGAAGCCTTGGAGTATATTTACCGAACGTATGCTAAAGACTTGTTTAACTTTGGCATGAAGATTAAAGCGAATAGCAGTTTGGTAGAAGATGCCATTCAGGAATTATTTGTGGAGTTGTGGAGTTCCCGAAGAAATCTGGCCAATACTCAGAAAATCAGATTTTATCTTCTGAAGGCCTTGAAGCGGAAGATATACTATCAGCTCAATAGAGAGTGTAAATTGTACGCCGAAAAAAGCGCGGAAGAAGTCTCAGCCGTACAAGTAACTTTGCCCTTCGAAAGCAGACTAATTGATGAACAGACCCTTAACGAAAAAAAAGCACACTTGCTACATTGTGTCAACCAACTGCCTCAACGGCAAAAAGAAGTGTTGCAACTGTTATTCTTTGAGAATCTATCCTACGAAGAAGTAGCAGAGATTATGAACATCCGGGTAAAGTCGGTGTATATGCTAGCCTGCCGGACGTTGTCTTCCTTAAGAAAAGAAATGAAGCAGCGCAGCACCCAATTTTTTGTGCACTGGTCAATTTTTCTGTATGCCTTTATCAAGCTACACCAATGGTTAATTTCTATTGCTGCGTAGCCTGCTTAGTTTCCAAAAATTTATCTGTTTTATTACATTATTTTCATTTTTTAGCCCACACTATTGTATATAATATAAAGTTTAAAAAATCTTCTTCCTCAGTGTATAACTTTCGCTAAGTCATTCCATTAGTTAATGAAAGTTATATCCGATGAAATACAAGAAATATTCAGTCACCGATTTTGTGCTGGACCCTACGTTCAGAAAGTGGGTTCTTGATCCTGACGAACCAGCTCACTCATTCTGGACCGCCTGGATTGCCCAAAACCCTCACAAAACGGAGGATATAGTGCAAGCCCGTGAAACGCTGCTTTCACTGCCGGAAATACGCCACATCTATAAGCAGGAACAAGAAGACAAACTTTGGGAAAATATAAGGCACCAGATTAATAATGCTCCGTATCCCAAGGGGAAGATAATCCCGCCGAACAATAAAACCACACCAAATAGCGCAGGATCGTGGCATTATTTTACCAGGGGCGGCGTTGCGGCCTCGTTGCTAATCGTGCTAAGCTTCGCCCTTGCCTACTTCTGGATAAAATCAGAAAGTCTCTCCGAACCGGCATCGCCCGTGTGGATAGTCAAAGAAAATCCCTACGGACAACGGTCTACCCTATACTTAAGCGATGGAACGGAAGTCATACTGAATGCCGGTAGCAGCCTCAGATACTGCGAAAAGTTCTCAGCCCATCAAAGAAGAGTCGAGTTGACGGGTGAAGCTTTTTTTCAGGTTACAAAAGATACACTCAGGCCGTTTGAGGTAGTGGCTCATCATGTAGTCACAAGAGCACTGGGAACCTCCTTCAATATCAAAGCCTTTCTGGAAGAACCTGTTCAGGTATCGCTGGTGACCGGAAAAGTACAGGTATTGGAGCATGATGAGAAAAAAGCAGAACACAAAGGCCTGATACTTTTACCGGGAGAGAGCGCGATTTCTGGTTTGGAAGATTCCGAAGGACTCAAAAAAGAACTGTTTGATGCGCAACAGGTGCTTTCTTGGAAAGAGGGGGTGATTTACTTTCAGGAGGCGGATGAAAAGACGGTATTTACTGCTTTAGAGCGATGGTACGGTGTAAAAATCAGGACTCTAAACACCTCGCCCAGCGCATGGGACTATACCGGGGAGGCAAAAAACATGAGCCTGGAGCAGTTTCTACAATCGCTAAGTTACACCATGAACTTTCATTACGATATGGACGGCAAACAAATAACCATAACATATGATGACTAGCACGCTACGCATCGACTCTTCGTAAAAATGGCGGCATCCTGTAAAAGAATGCCGCCACCTAAGCTTTCCTGGTACGCCAATACCAGGGGAGTAAAGCTTATTGTTGAACTTAATCCTTACTAAAGTATGAAGAATGCCTTAACACAACAACTATTTATGTACTCAAAGTACACCTGTTATGCCTTTCTTTTACAAGCATTGACCCTGAGTGTCCTCTGCGCTTCCAATGGCACTGCCCAAAAGGTAAAGAGTGTAAAAGAAGTAACCCTTTCTATCCATTTTGAAGATGAAAACGTCGTAGAAGCATTCAGAAAATTGGAAGCCGTCACCGACTATACGTTTTCCTTTAATAAGTCCGATTTGAAGGATGTGAAGGCTGTCAACGGAGATTACCAGGCCCAGTCTTTATACAACATACTCATTGATATTTCCCGGCAAACCAGTATCGGATTCAAGCAGGTGAATCACCTGATTGGGGCACGCAAAATTATTAAGAAAAATGCAGTTGTTCCCGAAGTAGAGATCATCTCCGCCATTGCCGTCTCCGGAACGGTGATCGCTCTTTCCGACGAGGAACCTTTACCAGGGGTAAATATTGTAGTAAAAGGTAAGGGCATTGGTACCGTCACCGATATTGATGGTAATTATAGTATCAATGTGCCCAATGAGGATGACATTCTGGTATTTTCATCCATCGGTTACACTACCGAAGAAGTGCCGGTTAACGGTAGGTCGGCGATTAATATGTCTTTAGCCGAAGATATCCAATCGTTGTCTGAAATTGTGGTGGTCGGATACGGTACTCAGGAGAAACGGGATCTCACCGGCTCGGTGGCTTCTGTTTCTGCCCAGCAGATCAAAGATGTACCCATCCCCGGCTTCGACCAAGCCTTGATGGGTAAAGCGGCCGGAGTGCGGGTTTCCCAGGTAAGTGCCGACCCGGGTGGCGGACTCACCGTCCGGGTGCGGGGGATCAACTCGGTTAACGCTGGCGTGAACCCGCTCTACGTAGTCGATGGCTTTCCGCTCCCTGATGATTTTAGCCGTCAAAATAACCCTTTGAATGTAATCAATCCGAACGACATTGAATCTATTGAAGTGCTGAAAGATGCTTCGGCCGCGGCTATTTACGGCTCCCGCGCTTCGAACGGAGTGGTGATTATCACCACCAAGAGCGGCAAGTCCGGGGCCCCCAAGATTGAAGTATCAGCCAGTTACGGCTGGCAACGCATGATCCGCAAGATGGATGTAATGAATACCGCTGAGTACGCTGAATACCTCTTTGACGCCACGAATAACGGCTGGCTTACCGAAGGCCCGGAAGGTGCTGCCATCACCGACCCTTATAGCGTGCGGGAAGCATTTGCCGGGGCGGGGGACCAGAAGTGGCGCTACATTCCGCATCCCTTCCTGGTGGGTGATGACTGGAATGCCGCCCCGATCATTAACCCCCGCCTGGATACGGTGCCGGATGTGGATTGGCAGGATGCTATTACCCGCGTGGCCCCCAAACAAAACTACAACCTGTCGGTCTCTGGCGGAAGCGACAAAGTTACTTATCTCTTGTCGGGCAACTACTTTAATCAGCAGGGAATCGTGTATAAATCAGCATTAGAACGCTTTGCCGGTCGCCTCAAACTGGACGTAAACGTCACCGACCGGCTCACGGTAGGCATGAACCTGGCTCCCTCATATATTGTCAATCAGAATGCCCAGTTTTCCAACACTCTCCAAGGAGGAGGAGTTTTCCTGGCGGCAGCCTCCATGCATCCCTTCCGGGAAGTATACGATGAGAACGGGAATTACGCCTGGCCCGATGACTTCTACGGTCTGCGCCAACAAGCGAATATTGTAGCCGAGATTAGAGAACCAACCCGGGAAAATACCGGTCTGCGCCTCATTAGTGCTGCGTATGGCGAATACAAGATTTTAGAAGGACTCAGCTTTCGCAGTCAGATTAGCGCCAGCATCGACAATAATCAATATCGGGAATTTACCCCCTCCTCATCCAGCGACTTCAACGTAGCGCCGGGAAGAGAAAATCCCAATGCTCAATTCAACGAAACCCGCAATATCAACTGGGAAAGCCAGAACTACCTGAACTATCAGAAAAGCTTCAATGAAGTGCATAACCTGGGAGCAACGGTAGGATACACCGTACAGAAGAATAATCGTATTCGCACCGCCATTGGAGCTCGTTCGTTTGACAACGAATTTGTTCCCACGGTAGCAAGCGCTACGGAGATTTTACCCGATGATGTAGAACAGGACATTTCCGAATGGTCGTTCATCGGGCAGTTTGCCCGAGCTACCTACGACTACAATGGAAAATACTATCTCACCGCTTCCGTGCGGCGCGACGGTTCTTCCCGTTTTGGTTCTGAAAATAGATGGGGGGTATTTCCCTCGGTGGCAGCAGCCTGGCGCGTTTCCGATGAGCCGTTTATGCAGAATGTGGAGTTCATTAGCAATCTTAAGTTCCGGGCTAGCTACGGTCAGTTGGGAAATAGTAGCATCGGCAACTACGACTACCTGGGCCGCCTGACCAGCGATGGGGCGGGTTACACGCTAGGAGGTAGCTTTGTGAACGGCTTCCGCCAGAACAGCTTGCAAAACCCTGACCTGGGCTGGGAAACCACCGAAGAGGTAAACCTGGGATTGGATCTGGGGCTGCTGAAAAACCGGGTAACCGCTACTGTGGATGCCTATCAGCGCAACACCAACGATATGCTGCTCAATGTACCCGTTCCCAGCATCATCGGCTTCGGCGACTCCCGGCTTAACATCGGAAAGGTGCGCAACCGGGGCCTGGAAGTAGGAATATTCTCGCGCAATATGGTGGGAACTTTCCAGTGGACGACCAATGCCAACATCACTTTTGAACGCAACAAGGTGCTAAACCTGGGATTTGAGGGTAACTCCATTACCGGCGACCGGGGCATCTTCCGTACGGAGGCAGGTCGTCCGATTGCCAGCTTCTGGTCGGAACCTATAGACGGGGTTTATCTGTCCGAAGAAGAAATTGCCGGTACGCCACTCTACGTAGGCCGCCGCCCACCCGCTCCCGGCGATTGGCAGTGGGTAGACGTGAATGGGGATGGTAAGGTGAACGGAAACGATCAAACCTTCCTGGGTTCGCCCCTGCCGAACTTCTACTACGGACTCACTAATACCTTTTCGTATAAAAACTTCGACCTGAATATTGATGTGCAAGGCGTACAGGGGAATAAGGTGTACAACGAGACGCAGCGCTATTTGGCTTCCATGCGGGCCGACTACAACGGGCACCGCGTCCTGCTGGATCGTTACCGTAATCCGGCAAATCCTGGGGACGGGATCACGCCTCGAGTCAATACCCGGGAAGGGAACCGGACTACCGGTTATGGCCGTACCACTTGGCATATTGAGGATGGCTCTTACATTGCCGTACGCAATGTGACCCTGGGCTATTCATTACCAACCGGATGGTTAGAAAGGGTCAAGATGCGTACCGCCCGTCTGTACGTAACGGTAGAGAATGCCCTGTTCGTCTCCGACTACCGGGGCTACAATCCGGAAGCCAACTTCCGGGGGGCTGAGTCAACCGTTATTGGCTTCGACCACGGCGGCTACCCGTTGGCCCGCACCATTTCAATAGGCGCAAACATTGGTTTTTAATCCTAAAAAAGAATTTTCATGAAACGATATAACTATACAATACTATTGGCTACCGTGCTGCTGCTGGGAGCCTGTGGGGAAGATTTTCTGGACCTGAAGCCCGAAACCGATGTGGTGCTGGAAGGCTTCTTTGAAAATGCCGAAGAGGTTAACCTGGGAGTGATTTCCGTCTACGATGGACTGCAAGGGGGAGAAAACGATAACAATGAAGCGGGGGGCAATGTAAGAACCTTGTACAAAATGGTGGTACTGCGGGCCGATAACGGGGAAAATACCGCTTTCAACGGTGATCAGTTTGATGGGTTCTATCAGCAAAACAACGATGGTGAGATAGATGATTTCTGGGATGGTGCCTATAATGCGATCTCACGGGCTAACCTGGTGCTGGATCAGATTAAAGCAATGAATAACTTGCGGGAAGAAGAACAAGCACTGATTCGTCAGTATGAAGGGGAATTGAAGTTTCTGCGGGCGTACAACTACTTTAACCTGGTGCGTATCTTCGGTGATGTGCCGCTCATCACTGAAACCATTCCGAATGTAGAGGAATCGTATAATCTGCTACGCACAAGTGCTGACCAAGTGTACGGGCAGATTATTACTGATCTTCAGGAGGCTATTCAGCAGCTACCGCTGCGTTCGGACTACAATGCCGATCAATTGGGGCGTGCTACCCGGGGAGCCGCCCAGTCGCTGCTCGCCAAAGTCTATCTGACCCGGCAGGATTTCGCCGGTGCCAGTGCCCAACTGGCCGAAGTGATCAGTTCGGGCGAATACGCCCTGGAAACCGAATACGCCAGTAATTTTGCGCTGAATAGCGAAGAGAATATAGAGTCGGTATTTGTGGTTCCTTTCAACTTTTCGGGGGGCGACGACGGCAATGATATGCACCGCTGGACACCGCAGGAGCTGACTGATGCCTTCACTTTCGGGGCCAACGGTTGGGTACGGCCTACTACGGATATTGCCGAGGCCTACTTTGCCGAGAACGATTCGGTACGCTACATTGTGGCCATGGATTCGGGAGCCTACGAACTGGAGGCAGACACCGTATTCTTGCCCTTCCCTTACATTAAGAAATACATTCAGCAAGGAGCGACCGGCTTTGGTAATACGGACGTGAATGTGCCGGTGATCCGCTACGCCGATGTGTTGCTGATGCAAGCTGAAGCTTTGAATGAGCAGAGCTACGTAGCCGACGGTGAAGCTTTCAATCTGCTAAACCAGGTGCGCAAGCGAGCGATGCTACTGCCCCTTACTTCGGCTGCGGTGCCCGACCAGCAAGCCTTTCGCCGGGCGGTAGAAGAAGAGCGACGTCTGGAGCTTTCGTTTGAAGGCCACCGCTGGTTTGATCTTATCCGCACCGGGCGGGTGTTGGAAGTGATGAACGCCCACGGTAGCGATCCGGCGACCGGCAACCAGTTTCAGATCACCGAAAACGACCTGTTATTCCCGGTTCCGCAGAACGAAATTGATAAGAATCCGGACATCACCCAAAACCCTGGCTACTAAACCTGTAAATAACATGAAAAATCTACCTTTATATAATTTGTTTATCCTTTGCTGCCTGCTGCTGGGGAGTTGTTCCGAACAAGAAGCATCGGCTCCCAACATTGGCAACGTCACGTTTCATGCCGTAACCCCCCGGGGAGATATTGGCGACGAAATCAGTACCCTGACCGTAGGAGAAGAAATATTTATTGTGGTTGAAACGCAGGCTGACCTCTGTACGGTATGGACCGGGGAGCGCAAGCAGGCCGAGGATGGCACCCTGGATTGGAGCCGGGCTTTTGCCGACTACGGTTCGCCGGAAGCCCAGGAAAGTAAGGGAGGCGGCTTGCAGATGAACGAACAGGACAGCCGTCCGGTCTTTGCCACCCTGCACACCTTTGAAATTGCCGGAACCCACGAACTCACCGTCGTGGCCACCAACCACGGTTTTGAAGGGCTGGATTTTGAACAAGCCACCAAAAACCTATCGGTAACAGTGGGAGAGTAGGATAAACTGTTGCGTAAATTTCTGGCTTGCTCACTAATCAATGAGCTTAGTACTTGCTTATCAGCAAGGCACAAGGATAGTTATACCCTTTTCAATTATGAATTTTGCTTTTCAACGTACTTCAACACCCTATTATATTATGAGACATCGACCCACCCACTACGTAGTCTTGCTGTGCCTTATACTGGCAGGCAGCTTATTTTCAACGGCTGAGACTTTGGCCCAGACGTTTCAACACCCGGGTCTGCTAAATACGCAAGCAGAACTGGACTTCGTCAAACAAAAGGTAAATGCGAATGCCCAGCCCTGGAAGGCAGGGTACGATGAAATGCTGAGTTGGACAGTACGAAACAACCCTACTCCTCGTACGATCGTCTATTCCAAAAACTCAACCATGACCGATCTGCGAAAAGATGGTCATGCGGCTTACTATTATGCATTGCGGTGGGTAGTTACCGGAGATCAGCAATATGCCAACAAAAGCATGCAGTTCATGGATGCCTGGTCAGGAACATTACAAGCGGTTGAAAATGGTGGTGGGCACCCAAAAAGCCATCACTTGGAATCCTCATTTGTCGTACCTATGTGGACCAATGCGGCTGAGATTATTCGACATTATAATAATGGGGCCGCCGGATGGCCCCAAGCAAAAGTCAACGATTTCGAGAATATGTTGACCACAATTTTCTTTCCCTTATACGACGGTTTCAGCGCAAGTTGTGACCCGAACAAGACTCAACCAGCGTGTATATACGACAATAGTCCCGAGTTTGATGAAGTAACCAACCGGGCGGGCAACTGGGAAACTTCTTTTGCTCTTGCTATGATAAGCATTGGGGTGTTTACCGATGACCGGGCAAAATTTGATGTTGGTAGGGATTTATGGGAATGGGTGATGCCTCGGAACATTTGGCCTTCCGGAGAGATAGGTGAAGTGTGTAGAGGCAGTTCCCCCCCCGATTGCACTCATCCAGAGATGAGTCTATTGGGGTTAATAGAGGGTGCTGAAATAGCCTGGCATCAGGGAATAGATTTGTATAGCACTAAGGTTGGTGGACAAAGTACTCCGCGCTTAGCGGTTGGGATGGAGTATGTTGCCAAACTAATGCTAGGCATCGCCCAGCCTACGGTATCTTGTGGCACGGTACAATGTGATGGCAGAAGTGTGATCCCCGGATGGGAAATCGCTTATAATCACTTTAATAACCGTACCAATGTAGCTGTGCCA
This sequence comes from Cyclobacteriaceae bacterium, assembly GCA_965217275.1. Classification (GTDB taxonomy): domain Bacteria; phylum Bacteroidota; class Bacteroidia; order Cytophagales; family Cyclobacteriaceae; genus Tunicatimonas. The sequence goes on from OZ244400.1 coordinate 1,154,758, forward strand.
AAAACCGGAGACTTGGTACAAGAGAATCGGCCGGAGGGACAAAGGTATAATTTTATAGGTTGGACAACCTTGACCCATGCCAACCTTCCTGCTGATAGTAGCGGAGGAGGTGGCAACGGAGGAAGTGGCCCTCAGTATGAAGTAGAAGACCTTTCTTATACACCGACCGGTGCCACAGCTAATACATTTACTGACAGTAATGCCAGTGGAGGTAGTGCTGTCAAATTAGATGCAGATGGCGTGGGTGATATGATCGAGTTTGATGTGTATGTAAACGCTGGTACGTATCAAGTGGCCTATGGGTATAAACAGTACAGTAGTGATCGTGGACAGGTTCAGTTATGGACAGGAGGACAGGATATAGGAGGCCTGGTTGATTTCTGCGCTTCCACAACCAATTGGGTAGAAACCCCCGTCCTTGGTACAATTACTTATAGTACCAGCGGTAGTAAGAAGGTTCGCTTTACAACGTCGGCGGCAAGTTGTGGATACGCGTTCGTTCTTGACTATATTTTATTGACGCCTGATACCACTTCAAGCAGCAACCAATCCCCTGTAGCTAATTTTACCGCCACCCCTACTTCCGGGGCAGCGCCCTTAGCGATGAGTTTTGATGGCAGTAGCTCTGATGATGCGGATGGGACGATCAGCAGCTATGCCTGGGACTTTGGGGATGGTAGCAGTGGTAGTGGGGCGTCAGTGAATCATACTTATGCCAACGCCGGAACGTATGTAGCCACGCTTACGGTCACCGATGATGATGGGGCCACCGCTCAAGACAGCACGGCGATCACGGTGAGTCCGACTCCTGCCTGCACTAGTCCAGTGAACCTGGCGTTAAACCAGCCGGTGAGTGTGAGCGGAGAAGAGAGTAGTAATCCGGGTAGCAATGCCGTGGATGGCATAGATGATACGGATGCCAACCGTTGGTCGGTACAGAACTACCCTCAGAGCCTGGAAGTAGATTTGGGCAGCGTCTCATTGATCAGTAGCACCGAACTGGTGCCCTACAACAGTCGGGGCTTCCGGTACAGAATAGAAGGTAAGACCACAGCCACGGGCAGCTACACTACCCTGGTAGACCAAACTGCTTATAGTGGGGGCAACTATAGCTCAGACGTCCAAAGCTTTAGTGAAGCAGAAGCCCGGTATGTGAAGGTGACGATCACAGGATGTAGTGGTAGCAACTGCTCAGCCCAGAACTGGGTGAGCCTTCGGGAGTTCAAGGTTAATGGTTGTGCCGGGAGTGTGGATGAAGAGTACATCTACCTGGAAGCTGAGAATACGACGCTGAGTAGTCCTTTGGTAGTAGGCAATGATGCCAATGCTTCGGGCAATGGGTATGTTTGGTATCCATCCGGGAACCGGAACGATACCCCAGTGGCTCATGCCAGTTATAGCTTCACGGTCAACAACGGGGGTGATTATTATCTCTGGGGCCGGGCAATCACCGGTAGCACGGGGGCAGATTCGTACTGGGTAAGGGTAGATGGGGGCAGTTGGATTAACTGGAATTACATAGCGGAGGCTTCGGCGAGCACGTGGACCTGGGATGAGGTACATGCCTGGGACGGCACGTCGGGAGTTCAGGCACCGTTGGTGTTTAGTCTATCCCCCGGCATGCATACCTTAGAGATCAGCGAGCGGGAACAGCAGGTGAAGTTGGACAGGCTGTTGATTACGGATGATCTGGCATTTGTACCGAGTGGTTTAGGGGGCAGTGCCAATGCCCGTACAGCAGTAAGCAGCACAGGCGGGAGGATGACTGATCCTAATATGATAGGAGAGGGTATCCAGGCTGACATTCTGGTGTATCCTAATCCGGGTGCTAAGCGGTTCAAACTAGCCTATGATGCAACAGTATGGGAAGGGGGAGAGGTACGGGTCACCGATCTGCTAGGCAGGGAAGTGGTGCGCCAGCTACTGAGCAGCAGGGCAGCGGAGGTAGACTTATCTGCTCAGCAAGCGGGTATCTACCTGATTACCGTTAGCAAAGGTGACCAGCAATGGATAGGGCGAATTGTTAACGAATAAGTCACGGGAGCAATCCTCACGGTAAGGGTTGCTATTTCTACATACATCAACTATGAAGAAGCATTAACTACCGACCGAGACCATCAGCCTGGTCGGCTTTCCACAGAAAACCAATCTGGAATAGAATGAATGTCAGAAATGAAGATGCTGCATAAGCTGATTATCAGGTACGGGCTTCAATTTGCTGCTTATACTGTTGCGGGGTCATCTGCATAATTGCCTTAAAGCGTCGGTTGAAATAAGACATGCTACCGAAGCCCGAAGAAAAACACGCATTGGTGACTGTACCATTCTTATCTCTGAGTAGCTTACAGGCATAGGCCACGCGCACTTCGTTTAAAAAATGAGTAAAAGTTTTCAGTGTACGGCTTTTAAAGTAGCGGCAGAAAGAAGTTGGGGTCATGTTAGCGATGGAAGCAGCATCATCAACCGATATCTTTTCAGAGAAGTGATTGTAAACCAATTCGTACACCTGTTGCATACGCGCTTCATCGGCACTTCTGTCGTTTTGGTAGTCTTGATGGGTCAGATAATGATACGCCTGACTTTCGGCGAGCACAGTAAGCACGTTCAGAAGACTTAACAACCGCTGCGTATTTGGTTGCTGAGGCATATGGCGAAGCACAGAAATAGCCGAACAGGTCATACTATCGTGGGGATCGAATTGCAATCCGCGATGGGCCCGTTGCAGCATTTGGTGTACAGGCTGTAGCTCCGGACGTTGCATAAGTTCTTCCCCCAGAAAGTTTTCAGTAAACTGGATGATCAGGCCAAAAGGTGTTTGTTCCGAATCTGAGGGAGAAGCCATCCTGCTCTCCTGCAACACGTGCGGAAAATTAGCTCCCAGAATTACCAGATCACCGGCAACAAACTCCTTAAAAGTATCTCCGATCACGCAACTGGTACGCCCCTCGATAAAATAAATGAACTCTATTTCAGGATGATAATGCCAGCGGGTGGTCAGATCAAAAGGTTCGTATTTAAGCACAAAAGAACAATGGGTTGGTGGCTGAATGAGCCGGTAAGATGGGGTAGTCATATGTCGTATTTTTTCTATAGTATCACTATCTAATTAAATTTAAGAAAAGATAGGTCATATTTTGGGCAAAAGAATGAAAAACTTTTAACCGCCCACAACGCATCTTTGTAAACCTAACAACTGAACCTACTATGCAACTAGGGTTGAGCACATATAGCTTTCCGTGGGCGATAGGATTGCCCGGCACCAAGCCTGGCGAACCGATGTCGGCCCTAGCCCTGCTCTGCTATGCCATCAACCATAAGATTGGTTCGGTACAGTTTGGAGATAACCGGCCATTGCATACCTTATCGGATGATGAGCGGCAACAGTTGCTCAAATTTGCGGCGTCTAATGCGTTAACCATCGAGGTAGGAACCCGAGGGCTTACGCTGGAAAACACGACACTGTACCTGGACCTGGCCCGGCAATTCGGCTCTCCTTTTTTACGCATGGTCATCGATGATGCTGACTATCAGCCCGATGAAACTGAAGTAATTGGGATCATTCGAAAGGTACTACCGGACTTTCAACGAGCAGGTGTTGTACTGGCCCTGGAAAATCATGATCGCTTTTCTGCTATTTCCATGAAAAGGATCATTCAAAGTACTGATCCTCATTGGGTAGGCATTTGTTTGGATACCGCTAACTCTCTGGGTGCCGGAGAAGGGATTCGGGAGATAGTTTCAGTACTAGGACCTTACGCCGTCAACTTACACATCAAAGACATTACCATCGAGCGGGTGCCCCATAAAATGGGCTTTGCCGTGGCGGGGTGCCCGGCAGGACAGGGGATGTTAGATATACCCTGGTTGATTAAAGAGCTAGAAAAGTACCGTCGCTGTGCGACGGCCACCCTGGAGGTATGGTCGAATCCGATTGGAGAACCTCAAGCGAACCTTGAAGCCACCTTAGCGCAAGAGGAAGCTTGGGTAGAAAAAAGTATTTACTATTTACAAACATATTTATCCTAACCAACGACACCAATGAAAACAATTACCCTGGTAGGAGCGGGAGGCAAAATGGGTTGCCGCCTGACCGACAATTTTCTGAAACTTAACTCATATGAGGTACGCTACCTGGAGGTGAGTGAGCAAGGATGTGAAAACCTTCGTCAACGCGGCCTAAGCACTAGCGATCAGGAGGAGGTCATACCTATTTCCGATGTGGTTATCCTGGGAGTGCCCGACACGGCCATCAAAGAAATCTCCGAAGAGCTTATTCCAAAGATGAAATCCGGAGCCCTGGTCATGACCCTGGATCCGGCCGCGCCGCTGGATGGGGTGATCGCCCATCGCGACGACCTGGGTTATGTGATTGCCCATCCCTGCCATCCCACTATCTTCAACTGGGAACCGACCGAAGAGGCATTTCGTGACTTCTACGGTGGGGTGACCGCTAAGCAATCCATCGTAGTCGCCTTGATGCATGGTAGCGAATCACACTATGCATTGGGCGAAAAGGTAGCGCAGGATATGTACGGTCCCATTAAAGATACGCACCGTATTACGCTGGAACAGATGGCTATCCTGGAACCGGCAATGGTCGAGACGCTGGCCCAAACCTGTATGGAAGTCATCAAGGAAGGCTATGACCGTATTGTAACACTGGGGGTGCCGGACGCGGCCGCCCGCGACTTTGTATTAGGTCATCTTCGTATTCAAATTGCCGTTCTGTTTAATGAGGTAAACGGTAGTTTCTCGGATGCGGCCTACAAGATTAGTAAACGGGCAAAGCCTATTCTGTTCAAAGATAACTGGCAGAAGATCTTCGAGATAGACGATATCCGTGAGCAAGTACAGGACATTACCCGTAAATGAAGATGGAATTACGTTTTGCTGTGATCGGTACGGGCTTTTGGGCCAACTATCAAGTACCTGCTTGGCGAGAGGTAGAAGGGGCTACCCTGGTTGCCGCCTACAACCGTACCCGATCCCGTGCCGAGGCGATCGCTGAAGAGTTTGATGTACCCCGGGTATATGACGATCCTGAGCAGATGCTAGACCAGGAAGAGCTGGATTTCGTGGACATTATCACCGATGTAGATACCCACCCTACGTTCACCCAAATGGCTGCCGAACGAGGGATCCATGTGATATGTCAAAAGCCGATGGCTTCCTCATTAGCCTTGGCCAGGCAGATGGTAGCAGAGTGTCGTCAGCAAGGAGTAAAGCTTTTCATCCACGAGAACTTTCGCTGGCAGGCACCGATTCGGGCACTGAAAGAACGTATGGATTCCGGCGTCATTGGTCGGCCCTTTAAAGCGCGGGTCAGCTTTTGCTCAGCCTTTCCGGTCTTCGAGAATCAACCTTTCCTGGCCGAACAGGTCCATTTCATCCTGACCGATATTGGTTCGCACGTGTTGGATATATGCCGGTTTTTATTCGGAGAGGCAAAAACACTCTACTGCCTGACGCAACGGGTAAACCCCTCTATTAAAGGAGAAGATGTGGCCAATGTGTTGATGCGGATGGAAAGCGGCTTACAGTGCTTTGCCGAGATGTCTTATGCCTCTATCCTGGAAAAAGAAGCTTTTCCCCAGACCTTGGTGTTGGTTGAGGGGAAGAAAGGTTCGTTAGCACTAGACCATGATTTCACGCTTAAAACCACGACCCGGGAAGGGACTACGAGCCAAACCATTCATGCGCCGATGTACGACTGGTTAGATCCGGACTACGCTGTGGTACATTCCAGCATTGTCGACTGCAACCGGGATATACTGAACGGTTTGCGGGGAGGAGAGAGTGAAACTACCGGGGATGACAACCTGCGTACCGTTGAGCTGGTATGGAGTAGCTATGCATCGGCCGAGAAAGGTCAACCTATTATCTTTTAAATGTTATAAGGGCAGCAACATAGTGCCAGGGTTACCGACGATGAATTTAAGACGACTACTACCATACCACCGGCCCGGAAATATCATTTTGTACGTATGTATAGGCTACTACCTGCTCATGTGTTTAGTGGCTCCGGGATTCCTTTCTGTCAATAATACCTGGAATCTTCTGTTCAACCTGTTGCCCTTGTTGATTGCCGCTACCGGTCAGACCTTGGTCATGATCACCGCGGGCATAGACTTATCCGTCACGTCCGTTATCGCGGTAACCAGCGTGGTGGGAGGCTATATGATGAGTACCGACGTCGGTTTCGGACTTAGTCCGACAGTCGCTATTTTGAGCAGTATCCTAAGCATGATGATCGTCGGGGGACTCATCGGATGGCTGAACGGATGGACCATTGCCAAGCTAGGGATGCCCGCGTTTATGGTGACCCTGACGACGATGATTTTCTTTAGTGGTTTTGCTATCTGGCTAACGGAGTCCCAAAGTATTTACAATCTGCCGGAAGCCTTTGTAGATATACCTTACAATTCAGTACTGGGTATACCGATACCCGCCTTGATTGGTATGGCGGTGGTGTTCACCGCGTACCTATTGCTGGCTCATACGCTTTGGGGGGAATGGATCTATGCGGTAGGGCTTAATCCTAAAGCGGCAAAAATTTCGGGGGTGGGAGTTTCCCGGACCATCATACTGGTATACATTATCAGTGGAATTTGTGCTTCCGTGGCCTCGGTGCTTTACACCGCCCGGCTGGAAACCGGCTCGCCGGTAATGGGTCAAAACAGCTTATTGGATATTATCGGTGCGGTAGTGATTGGCGGTACCAGCCTGTTCGGCGGGAAAGGAAAGGTACAATGGACAATTTATGGGGTGCTGTTTATCGTATTGCTCGACAACAGTCTTAATCTGATTGGCCTTTCTTACTTTGTGATCATGATAGTGAAAGGAGCGGTCATCCTGCTGGCCGCTCTACTGAATGTACAGAAAAGAAAACCATTACAGACCACCTGACATGCTGCTTGAACTTGAAAATATCACCAAGAAATTCGGAGAGGCCGAGGTACTGAAGGGTATTAACTTACAGTTGCAAGCCGGGGAAACCCTGGGACTGGTCGGAGAAAACGGAGCGGGCAAATCTACGATGATGAACATCTTGGGGGGCATTCACGCACCAACCGGGGGATCGCTCCGCTTAAACGGTTCGGCTTTTTCGCCTCAGTCGCCCGGTGATTCTCTGACGGCGGGTATCGCGTTTATCCACCAGGAGTTGAACTTATTTCCTAACCTGAGCATCATGGAAAATCTTTTCCTCGCTCGTTTTCCCCGGAAAAAGGTAGTCGGGGTCCCCGTCATTGATCGAAAAGCGGCCGACCGACAGGCCCGAAAGCTTCTCCGGCAAGTAGGATTAAGCTCGGACCCCGCTACGCTGGTGGAAGAACTTGCTCCGGCCCAGAAGCAATTGTTGGAAATAGCAAAAGCGCTTAGTGCGTCTCCCCGGATCATCATCTTTGACGAACCCACTACGTCACTCACCCGGCATGAAGCTCAGAAACTGTTTGACCTGATCGCCCAGCTAAAAGCCGACCGTATTGCCATGATCTATATCTCGCACAACCTTCAGGAGGTGGTACATTTATGCGACCAGATCCTGGTGCTTCGGGACGGGAAACTGATCCGGCAATACGATAGAACTTCGGGTTATCATTTGGGCAGCATCATCAATGACATGGTAGGCCGGGATATGAAGCAGTATTTTCCAGAGAAGGGGGTAACTCCGGATAAAGAAACCTTGCTGGAGGTGAAGCAGTTGCGTGCCGAAGGAGTCGTGAAAGAAGTCTCCTTTGCTATCAAGAAAAAAGAAATCCTCGGGATCTACGGACTGGTCGGCGCCGGCCGCTCCGAAATGGCCCGGATCGTTTACGGACTTGATCCTTTCCGGACGGGGGAATTCTATTGGAAAAACAAACGGATCATCACCCCGAGTCCGGCAACCTGGATTAGGGAAGGAGTAGGGTTTCTGACCGAAGACCGACGAGAAGAAGGCCTTTTGTTGGAGCAAACCATTGAAAAGAACATTTCGCTGGCCTCGTTGCCCCGGTTCACCCAATATCCGATTCGCTGGATAGCCAGGAAGGATGTACATTCCGCCGTTTCGGAAAAAGCAGCAGCAACTAAACTAACGTATCGTTCCCTGACCGAACAAAGGGTTTCTACCCTAAGTGGGGGCAATCAACAGAAGGTGGTGCTGTCCAAATGGCTGATGACCAACCCAGAGCTACTTATCATGGACGAGCCTACCAAGGGGATAGACATCAGTGCAAAACACGAGATTTATAAGTTGATCCATCAATTGGTAGGCCAAGGCTCCGGCGTCCTCCTGATATCATCAGAGATTGAAGAACTGTTGGGACTGTGCGACCGCATTCTTGTGATGAAACAGGGGCGTATCTCCGCTGAGTTTCCCCAAGCGCAGTTTGATCGGTCAGCCCTACTGGAAGCCGCCCTGACCCTATGAAAACGGATAACAGTCAACTCCTGAGAAAGACGCTGGATTATTCTACCCTCCTCTTATTTGGGATTATTATCATTACCTTCAGCCTGCTTTCTCCGCAATTTTTTACCCTGCGAAACCTGGTCAATGTGCTCATTCAGGCCTCTTCATTGGCCATCATAGCTACCGGAATGACCTTTGTGCTGCTTACGGCCGGTATTGACCTATCGGTAGGTTCTATTATGTTTTTAGCCGGGGTAATCTCCGGTAAATTGGCGGTTTCGGGTACCTCGCCTTGGCTGGTATGTCTCGTAGTGCTGATTGTCGGTATTGGGTACGGGTTTGTCAATGCGGTTTTCATTTATCGGTTCAAGGTTATCCCCTTTATCGTTACCCTGGCTACCCTGTACATGGGAAGAGGCTTGGGCTTGTTTCTGTCGGATACCAGAGCGATCAACCTTCCTGAGTCTTTCCTCAGAATAGGCTCCGCCCGAATATTGGCGATCCCATTTCCCATCATTGTGCTGGTAGTGATTATCACAGTGGCGCATATCGTGCTGACCCGAACATCGTTTGGAAGGCAGATCTATGCGGTGGGGCATAGTGTGGAGAAAGCGAGAAAAGCTGGTCTGCCGGTGAATAGCCTATTGTTGAGCGTATACCTTATTAGTGGTTTTTGTGCGGCCACCGGGGGGTTAGTGGCCATTGCTCAACTGGGGGCAGTCTCCCCTTCCTTTGGCTCCCAAAGCGAGTTTATGGCAATAGCGGCGGCAGTGCTGGGAGGTACGAGCTTATTTGGTGGAAAGGGGCAGGTTGTACCGGGAACGTTGATCGGGGCCGTTACGATACAATCCCTGCAAAGTGGCTTAGTGATCGTCAATGCCGATCCGTATCTGTATCCCTTGATTACCGGGAGTGTTATTTTCCTGATCGTTTTGATTGATAGTTTTCGATACAAAGAACAGATTAGACGTCGACGGATAAAAGAAGTAGCATGAAACGACTCAACCGCAACAATAAAGGCATCAGGAAATTAGTATTCGCACTGGTCACGGCCGGGTTATTGGCGGAATGTACTCCTCCGAAAGAAGGGGTAACCATCGGAATTTCCTTTGAAACGCTCCAAACCGAATATTGGGTGGCTAGCATTGAGGCGATCAAAGCTGAGTGTGAAGAAAATCAGCTTCACTACCTGGAAGCGGTCGCCAACGGAGATGCTAATCGTCAGTTTGAACAGGTTAACAATTTTATTTCCCGGGGGGTAGACGGAATTATTATCGCTCCTAAGGATGGTCATACGATTATTCCTATCATTAAGGCCGCTAACCGAGCTAATATACCAATCGCGATCTACAATCGATTACCGGCTAAAAATAAGGGCAACTTCACTACGGTGGTAGCCGACAACTACGAGATAACTAAAAAGACGGTTCGGCACATGGGCGACCTAGCGCGCGCTACCGGTCGGAAGTACCGGGCTATGATCCTCATCGGTGATCTGGGAGATATCAACGCGGTCAATAGAAGGAGGGGATTTAACGACGCTATCGCCGAATACCCGGACGTGATCGAACTGGTAGCCGAAGTTCCTACGGAATGGAATCAGGAGAAGGCCCTGGCCGGTGTTACCAATGCTTTGCAGGCCAACCCTGATATCAACTTCATTTTTACATCCTCAGACTTCCTTTTTCCTTCCCTGGTATCCGCCCTTAAAAACGCAGATAAGTACTTTCCTGTTGACCACGAAAAACATGTGCTGCTGGGAGGATTTGATGGAGACGCTATGGCCTACCAAATGTTGGTGGATGGATATCTGGACGCGGACGGGGTACAGGATGTTTACTATGAATGCTCGGTAGCCGTACAGGCCATCCTCAAAAAGCTGGACGGTGAGTCGGTAGAAAATGTTATTGTTGATCCGGGGTTTGTGATTCATCAGGACAACCTCACCGACATGGCTGATGACATGTGGGGAGCTAGGGCAGCTTCGAAAGGAAATACTCCAAAGCGATGAATTGTAAATTAGCAATTCGTCCTACCATCAAGACCAGTTTGAAAACACGCTCATAGCTACCTCCTTGGGCGGTAATCGCCATCACTGTCAAACGTTGTAATGAGAAATGTTCAACTATTCAACCAATTTAATAACTATCATACACCCTTAAACAACGCTTATGAAACCTATCACCAATTCATCAATCCTACGGTCATTACCGTACATCCGGTTGCTTGCCCTCCTGTGGCTGAGTATTAGCGTAGCCCTGCCCGCTTGGGCGGCCCTGCCCGACGAAAGTTTGGTAGAAGTCACTTATCACGTAAAAGTAAGTGGCAACGACACCAACAGCGGAACCTCAGCCACCAGCCCGTTCAGAACCCTAGGCAGAGCTTTAAGCATGGCCAATGCTGACGATCAACACAGCAAGATTCTGATCTACCCCGGCACGTATCGGGAAGGCGATTTGCAAACCCAGGCCAAAGCCAGCACGGATGCCAAGCTCTTGGTCATCGAAGGCACGGAAAAAGGCAAGGTCATCCTGACGGGTTCGGATACGTACTCCGCCTCGGCCTGGACCAATGAAGGCAATGGGGTATACTCCATTCCCTGGGATAAAGACTGGTACTTCTGGGACGGCAACTGGGGAAGATATGGACCACGCAATGTGCTGGGCCACCGGCGAGAGATGGTCTTCGTAGATGGCGTGCTGCTCAGTCAGGTGATGGTAGAAGACTGGACTTATACTTATCAAAATATTATTGGCAAGGGAATCGGTAGCTGGACGTACAACAGTTACACCGGGCCTTCGGCATTGACAGCAGGAAGCTACGGGGTGTCTGACCTGAGTTATGGAGCCCAGCAAGGCAAGCTGTTCATCAAACTACCAGCGGGTAAAAGCATCAGTACGGCTAAGATAGAGGTAGCCACCCGAACCAATGGGCTGCTGATCAGAAAAAGCAATACGGTAGTAAGAAACCTGGTTATTGAACACTATGCCAGCAAGATACCCCGCGTGGACGGCACCTACGCACTGGGCTGGTATAAGCAGGATTATTTTCAATGGACTGATGAGAACGCTTTGCAAAATTCGCTGGTAGAAGATTGCGAAATCCGGTGGAATAACGGAGATGGGATAAGCCCGCTAGGTCACCGCAATAACACTTTTAGAAACTCCACCGCACACCACAACGGCGGCAATGGTGGTTCCAGTGCCTACATTGGCTACTCTGACTGGTCCGACCTGGAGTTCTCTGACAACAACTGGCGGGTGTCCGATTACGGGGGCAGAGATACTTGGTTTGTGGCCGGTTTTAAGTTTGGCTGGTGTTCCAAATACGTAAACTTTACCCGTGTCAAAGCCTTCAACAACCGGGGGGCCGGGTTCTGGGATGATGGCAACAGCTTCAATAACGTCTGGAAGCAGTGTGTTTTTAAAGGAAACAAAACCGGCTTGTTCATCGAAATCTCAGAAGGCCCCAGCCTGGTAGATAGTTGTGAATTATCAGAAAACCGGGAGTTCGGGCTGCACCTCTCGCTAACCCGCCACACGCGCGTGACCAACAACCGCTTCATCAACAATCAGCAGGCCGGGATGATGGTCGTGGCCAAGAACAAGGATCGTTTAGAATCATTTCCCTCTGAGTTCAAAGGCCCCAACCTGGTGGTGAACGCCGATGGCAAGGCGGCTTTCAACGCCGAAGATGTGGATTTTTACGACAACGTAATTACGACCAACCAGGGAGCGGAATCTTACATGATTCAGCCCAACTTTCAGTACGGCGGGGATGCCAGCTGGAACACCAACGTGCTGGATGGGTGGGAAGGTGATCGCAACACCTACTACAACCCCGACAATGAGCAGGTATTCTGGCTAAACGGAAGCACGTCCACTGACCTGGCTGATTGGAAAGAGCGTCTTTCTGCTGCGCAAACCGGACAATCCACCAGCCAGGAAGTCAATTCGGTGTGGGGAGCCGCCTCAGCACCCGGAGAGACCTGGCTGGAAGCTGAATGCAGTGCCGTAGGCGACCGTTGGGATATCAAAACAAGCAGCCAGGCGGCTGGTGGCAAATACCTGGAAGCTAAACCGGGCAACAACGCCTATAACTATTCTCCCAAAAACGCAGAAGATCAGTTGCAATTCACCTTCACCGTGCCAGCGGCGGGTAGTTATAAAATCTGGGGACGGGTCAAATGCGCTACCGATGACGACGACTCCTTTTGGGTGCAGGTCGATGGCGGCACCTGGACGCAGTGGAATAACCTGAACAATGGGGGTGTCTGGACGTGGAACGATGTGCACGAAACCAGAAACGGCGACCAGCCGGTGGTCTACAACCTGTCGGCGGGTTCCCATACCCTAAAGGTAGGCTACCGCGAAGACGGAGCGCAGCTGGATAAACTGGTGGTGACCAACACCGGCCAGGCTCCCAATGGGCTGGGCGGGGAGGCTGCTAACTGCCTGCCTCCCTTTGAAGACCTTACCCTGGAAGCCGAGGAAGCTACGCTTTCACGAGCCATTGTGGAGAGCAATCATGCCGGTTACACAGGCAATGGGTTTGCTAACTACGACAACGTAGTGGGCAGTTACGTGGAATGGCAAGTAAATGTGCCTACCACCGGGCAATATCAGTTAAGCTTCCGCTATGCGAATGGCTCCACAGTGAACCGCCCCTGTGCTATCGTAATAAACGGCACGGTGATCAACACCGGGTTGCTATTTAGTCCGACCGGTGCCTGGACGAGCCACCAGAGCAGTTCGTCGGTAATGGTGAGCCTAAACGCCGGGCAGAACACGGTGCGGGCGACGGCTACTGGGGGTGATGGGGGTCCGAACATGGATCATCTGGGCGTAAGTTCTTTGACGGGAGCGCGCAGCAGCGGTCCGGTAGTCAATAAACAAGCGGCTACCACTGAGTCAGAAGCAGGGCTGTTGCAAATATATCCTAATCCCACTACAGGCGTGGTGCAGTTGAGCGGGGAGGTGGTCGGTCCGGTACAGGTATACAGCTTGGAAGGCAAACTGCTGTTGCGCAGTCAGCTCAGTCAGCAGCAGGAAGTGGATGTATCGGACTTGCCAGTGGGGGTGTATGTGCTGGAAGTGCAGGGCCAAGGACAACCCTTCCGTGCCAGAATCATCAAGCGATAAGTAAGTGTGCACGAAAAGTCAGTCTCTGAAATAGGGATTGGCTTTTTTATCCAAAGTGATTGTGCCGCAGTGTTTTGGCAAAGTGAGAAGTTTACAGTAACCTATAGAAATACCTATACCAATGAGATACATTTCATCCGTACTACTGATCATAACCCTGGCCTCGTTTCTTTCTATAACCCAAAAAAGCACCTCAAGAAATAATATACCCGTGATCCGGGTAAGCGAAAGCGGTCATTACCTGGTCAAAGAAACCGGGGAGCCTTTTTTCTGGCTGGGTGACACCGCCTGGAAGCTGTTTGCCGGTCTGGATAAGCAGGAAGCAAAACGGTACCTGAAAGACCGGAAGCAGAAAAAGTTCACCGTCATCCAGGCCCATCTGCTGGATTGGAAGTTCAATTACGCCAACGCTTACGGCGATGTGCCGTTTACAAAAGGTAATATCAACACTCCCAACGAAGTCTATTGGCAACACGCCGATCACATCATTGATCAAGCTGAGAAGTTGGGGTTATACATGGCTCTTTTGCCCATTTGGGCCAGGAGTCATATTGAACCGAAGTCTGGTGGGGCAGAAGGAAAAGTGTTATACAGCGATACCCTGGCGGCCTATCACTACGGCAAATTTCTGGGAAACCGCTACCGGGACAAGTCACACATCATCTGGATACTGGGTGGGGATACCTGGGGAACGCGGGATACGATTTACAACAAGATGGCACAGGGCCTAGCGGATGGGGCTGCCGGGGGCAAGCAGGATAACCACCTGATGAGCTTCCATCCTCAGGGAGGGACCTATCGTCCGCCCGCTACTTCCACCGGGGAATTCTACCACGATCAAAAATGGCTGGACTTTAATATGATCCAATCCGGGCATAGTGTAGGCAACAAAAACTATGAACGGATACAGGAAGATTACCAGCGACAACCCGTAAAACCCACGCTAGATTCTGAACCTTGCTACGAGGCTCATCCGGTGAAGCACAAGTACGAAAACGGTATGTTTACGGCCTGGCACTTGCGAAGAAGAGCCTACTGGTCGCTACTGGCTGGGGCGTGCGGGTTTACCTACGGAGCCAATGGTGTCTGGCAGATGGACAAGCCCGGCCATATTCAGAAAGAAAGCCATTACAAAGATTATTGGTACGATGCCCTGGACTATGAAGGGGCGCAGGACATGACCCATGTGCGTACCTTGATGGAGTCGCGACCGTTTATCAATCCGGAACGGGTACCGGATCAAAGTGTCTTAATTTCTGAGGCAGGCAAGGTAGATGACCGAGTGCAGTGTGCTCGGGCGGCGGATAACAGTTATTGGATGCTCTATATTACCAATGGCAGAGACATTACCGTAGACCTTTCCAAAATCTCAGGAGAAAAATGTGCAGCCTGGTGGTACAATCCCCGGGATGGCAAATTGTATGATGGTAATCAACAGCGTAGCACCAAACCTTTTGATACTTTCTCTACGCGAGAAGAACAAGTGTTTGATCCACCGGGCGAAGCTGGACAGGAAAACGATTGGATACTGGTGCTGGACGATATAGCAGAAGGCTATCCCAGACCGGGAATACTTCGATAAGAGACATTAAACTTTGGTTTTTTACCTTGCTGATTTGTAATTACAGATCCTCTTGGTTGAGTTATTCACACTTTTTTGTCTAAAATAATGCATAACTTATAAATCTTAAAAAAATTTCTCTTTTTGATGTATAACTTTTAGTGTCCCGTTCCACTATTCAATGAACGTGACATCCTATGAAGCACCAACACTACTCAGCCAACAATTCTTTACCAGACCTCAAGTTTAGAAAATGGTTTTTTTCTTCCGGTGAATCACTCCCCTTCTTCCGGGCAGGGCGGATCGCTCCCTATCCTTCCCCTCCTGACACTTCGTAAAAATGGCGGCATCCTGTGAAAGGACGCCGCCACCTAAGCTTTCCTGGTACGCCAATACCAGGGGAGTAAAGCTTATTGTTGAACTTAATCTCTACTAAAGTATGAAGAATACCTTAACACAACAACTATTCATGTACTCAAAGTACAGCTGTTATGCTTTTCTTTTACAAGTGTTTACCATGAGTATCTTATGGGCTTCCAATGGTACTGCTCAAAAGGTAAAGAGTGTAAAAGAAGTAACGCTTTCTATCCACTTTGATCATGAAAATGTCATCGAGACGTTTAGAAAGATCGAGTCGGTCACGGACTTCACCTTCTCCTACAACAAATCAGACTTGGAGGGTGTAAAGCCTGTCAACGGAAATTATGAGCGGCAGTCTTTATACAACATACTCATTGATATTTCCCGGCAGACCAGTATTGGCTTCAAGCAGGTGAATCATCTGATTGGGGCCAGCAAACTAAGTAGGAAAAAAAGCGCCACCGCTCCCGAGGTAGAGATCGTAACGGCCGTTAGCGTTTCAGGAACCGTTACTTCCCTTGCCGATGCAGAACCCTTGCCGGGAGTAAACGTCTTGGTGAAAGACAAAGGTATTGGCACCGTCACCGACATTGATGGTAAGTATAACATCAACGTGCCCGGCGAAGATGATATCCTGGTGTTCTCATCCATCGGTTACACTACCGAAGAAGTGCCGGTCAATGGCAGGTCGGTGGTTGATGTATCCTTGGCCGAAGACATCCAATCGCTGTCCGAAATCGTGGTGATTGGGTACGGCGAGATTGAAAAAAGAGACCTGACCGGGGCGGTGGCTTCGGTGCCTGCCGAGCAGATCAAAGACTTGTCCGTAGCCGGATTAGATCAGGCCATTATGGGCAAACTGCCCGGGGTGCAGGTTTCCCAGGTCAATGCAGCCCCCGGTGGCGGCCTGACGATCAGGGTCCGGGGAGTGGGCTCCATCGGAGCGGGCAATGATCCCTTATACGTCATTGACGGACTCATTCTGCCGGATGGTTTTAGCCAGGATAATAACCCGCTCAATAGTATCAACCCCAATGACATTGCCTCCATTGAAGTGCTGAAGGATGCTTCGGCAACCGCTATTTACGGGGCGCGGGCGGCCAACGGGGTGGTGTTGATTACCACTAAAAAAGGGAGTATAGGAAAACCCCAGATAGCGTTTGATACGTACCAGGGCATGCAGCAGATGATCAACAAAATCGACATGGCCAACCGGGATGAATTTATACAGTTTATGAAAGACTCCCGGGACAATGCCTATATCGTTAACGATCCCGGGCGGTTCGACCCCGATATTCCTATTACCTGGTCCCGCGATGATCCCGCCTCAGTCCGCCTGGACGATGACCACTTAGGTCCTGATGTGGCGGCCAGCCCCTTCAAAGAATGGTGGTATACCGTACCCCAGGCGTTGCTCGACAACCCCGAATCGTTTCCCGATACCGACTGGCAGGATGCTATTACCCGAACCGGTCTCATGCAAAATTACCAGCTATCGGTTTCAGGCGGCACCGAAGGGATACAATACTTCGTTTCCGGTGGCTATTTCGATCAGGAAGGAATCGTACTGAATTCCGGATTTCAGCGCTATAGCGGAAGGGTTAACGTGAATATCAAGGCCAATGAAAAACTTAATATAGGCTTAAACTTAGCCCCTTCTTATACCAACACCGACCAGACCTTTATATCGGATAAACATTTTAACGGCCCCGTTTTCTTACACGCCCTCAATGCCCCTCCTTTTTTGAGTCCTTACGACGATAGTGGTAATGTAGCGTATCTAGGATTCAGGGGCGGTGATGATGAAGAACGGCCGGATAACTGGGGACTGGAAGGCCTGGCTAACCCCCTGGGTACCCTTCGCAAGACGGATAACCGCACTAACTTCAGGGTACTGTCCACCGCCTATGCCGAATACGAAATTATCGAGGGGTTGAAATTCAGAAGTGATATCAACCTCAGCCTGTCCAATAGCCGGGACCTGAATTTTGAACCTTCCTCTATGGGAGATGCCAACAATCCTCCGGGAGAGCATCGAAATGAGGGAAGTTCAGCAAGTGCCAGGTCCATCAACTGGCTTTCTCAAAACACGCTGAACTACACCAAAGTGTTCGACGACCGGCATTCGGTGACGGCACTGGTAGGATATTCGGCCCAGAAGAACCATACGATCAGCAACTTCATCAGAAAATATGATTTCCCTACGGACGCTATTCCTACCGTAAACGCAGGAACTACCATCGACGACGTGGGTGATATCAGAGAAAACCAGAGCGAATGGAGTTACGTGGGCACCTTCGGGCGGTTGATGTACAATTATGATAGTAAATATTATGTGACCGGCAGCATTCGCAGGGATGGGTCTTCACGCTTTGGCTCTGAAAACAAATGGGCGGTTTTTCCTTCCGCCGCGGTAGCCTGGCGCCTGTCCGAAGAGAACTTTATGCAAGGCATTGGATTTCTGACTAACCTGAAAGTCAGGGCTAGCTACGGACTCACCGGTAACAGTAGCATCGGCGACTATCGCCATATCTCCACCCTGGCGGGCAGAAACTACGTGTTGGGAGTGAACCAGGAGTTCCGGGCCGGTTATGCAGATTCCAAATTGGCTAATCCCGAGCTGAAATGGGAGAAAACCGAAGAATACGATATTGGCTTAGATGCCAGCCTTTTCAATGGCAGATTAGACCTGGTGGCCGATTACTATAACCGGAAAACAGAGGATTTACTATTGAATGCCCGCATTCCTACGATCACCGGCTTCGGTAGCACCGTCCGTAACCTGGGGTCTATCCGGAACAAGGGCTGGGAGTTTGCCCTGACTACCCGAAATTCCGTAAAATCATTTCTTTGGACTACGAGTGTCAACTTTTCTATCAATCGCAACGAAGTGCTCTCGCTGGGACCGGAAGGGGTGCCGTTGGGAGCCGATGCTTCCAACGGGGGGACCAGTAGCCTGACAGATATAGGACGGCCCTTGGCCTCCTTCTGGGGCTACGTGTACGACGGCATATACACGGATGAGGAGGATGTCCGAACCTCCCCGATCATAGACCGAGGCAGTGAAGAGAAATCTTCTAACCCCGGCGACGGAAAAGCAGTCGACATAAACAGAGATGGCGCGATTACCAGCGAAGACCGCACGGTGATCGGTTCTCCTTTTCCTGATTTTATCTACGGTATGATCAATACCTTCAGCTACCGCAACTTTGATCTTAGCATTCAGATTCAGGGAGTTCAGGGAAATGAAGTGTACAACGTGTTGGGCGAGCAATTGAGTGAGTCTACCGGCCGACGGAATATCGCCCGAAGGTACCTGAACTATGCCAAGGAGACTGGCGATGGAGTGTACACCGGGTATTTTCCGGCACCCAACAGAAAAAGACTCAGCCGGGGAGCCGACTTCCCCAATAGTTCGCTCATAGAAGACGGATCGTACCTGAGTGTGCGGGCAATCACGCTGGGCTATTCCCTGCCTCAGCCCCTTATCAATAGAATAGGCGTTGAGAAGCTAAGAATTTACCTGAATGTTCAAAATGCCTTGATGCTCACCGATTATTCGGGATACAACCCTGAAATAAATGATCGGGGGGGCAGCAGCCTCTCACAAGGAATAGACAACGGAGCCTATCCGCTCAGCCGAACCATTAGCGCCGGTCTTAATTTGTCCTTCTAATTGACCTGGGAAATGATCATTCATCAGGCTACGTCCCTACGGGGCAAAGCCCTTGACCATTAAAAATGTATACCAATGAAAACATATAATTATTTAATAGCGATACTCGGCTTCTTAACCCTATCCTGCGGAGAAGACTTCCTGGCGGTGGAACCCCTGGATCAACTCTCCTCGGGCAATTATTATAACAGTCCGCAGGAAATAGAAACCGGGGTAATCGGAGTATATGATCAATTGCAGTCTTTCTATGCCTACAACGGGTTTCCGTTGTGGATTGAGTTGAGAAGCGACGACGGTACGCTGAACACGGCGGGTAAATCCAGCAACGTTGATGAGTTCCGATTGCGGGGCAGCGATGGCCCCGGTGCTATCTGGGATAATGGCTACGAACTGATCTTCCGCAGCAACCGCCTGTTGGACGTGATGGAAAACTACGACGGTGAAGGAAAAGAAAAACTTCTCCCCATGATCGCTGAGGTGAAGTTTCTTCGCGCCCTTACGTACTTCAACCTGGTGCGGTTTTACGGCGACGTGCCCTTGGTAACCACCGTTCTGACTCCCGAAGAATCCTTTGCTTTCGGCAGGGCACCGGCTTCCGAGGTATACGAAAAGCTGATCATCAACGATCTGATGGAAGTTAGTGACGTACTTCCCCGGAAGTCTGACTACCAGGGTGATGATGTGGGCCGGGCTACCCGGGGAGCGGCGAATGCTCTGTTAGGAAAAGTGTACCTCACGTTGGGCCGGTTTGATCTGGCGGCCGCAAGCCTGAAAAAAGTCATCGACTCGGAGGAGTATAGTTTACTAACAGACTATGCCGGCGTTTTTGACGTGACCAACCCGAACCATGCCGAGTCCATTTTCGAAATACAATTCAACCAGTTTTTGGACAATGGCAACCAAATGTCCCGATGGACGAGCAACGAACTGGGAAAAGCCTTGGGCATTCAGTTTGCCAATGGGTTGCTGGCTCCCACCCAGAGCCTGCAAGACGCCTATCTCAACAACGACGATAGCTTGCGCTTTCAGGTCGCGATGGATTCCGGAGCCTACGAAGGAGACCGGTACAAGGATGTTGATTACTTCAAAAAATACGTAACGCTCAACTCGGCCCCCAACCAAGGTACCGACAACAATTACATCGTCCTGCGATATGCGGACGTGCTGTTGATGTATGCCGAGGCCCTGAACGAAACAGAAGGACCGGCGGCGGCTCTTCCCTTTCTTAACATAGTTAGAAACCGAGCCGGTATGCCCGCCATTACCAATCAGGATCCAGCCGCCCTCCGGGACACGATTTTAAACGAACGACGGGTAGAACTGGCCAACGAGGGGCATCGCTGGTTTGACCTAGTACGTACCGGAAAGGCCATTGAAGCGATAAGTGAATACCTTTCGGAATCAGAAATCAATTCTACGGTAGAACCCTTTCAATTGGTGTTTCCTATTCCGCAAAGCGAGGTAGATAAGAACCCTAATAAGATCAGTCAAAACCCCGGTTATTAATCACTAAAACACTAAACATCATGAGAACAAACTATTATATAAGCAGCATCTTCTTTTTAGTATGTTTCTGTTTCTCCTGCCAGCAGGAGGACGTTTTTGAGACCGAAGCTCCGCAGATAAATGGTGTCAATATGTACGTTACCGACGAGGATGGTAACTTGCAGGAGGTGACCTCTGGCCAGGTAGGTCAGACCATTACCTTCGAGTGTGAAACGGGAGCCGACCTGTGTGCACTATCTAGAGTATATACACAAATATGGTAGCTTTGTTGTATGGAAAAACAGGATGTTCTAAAGTTGCCCGACAAGCGATTGGATCGTGTGCTAGAGAAGCTAACCGGACGTATCAGCGAGAAGCAGACGCTTTGCCTGCGGGCCTTGTCCAATGCGCGCAAAGAGGAGGTTCAGTTTGGCCGCTTTATTGGCAACCATAAAGTAAGTGTGCCCATGTTGGAAGAACAACTCTATACCCAGATGAGGAATCACTGTTCATCTTCCCATTGTTTGCTTATTGAAGACACATCAAAGATTGGCTTTAGCCTAGAGAGAGCCATTCAAGGGCTGGGCAAAGTGGACAAAGGCCAGATACAAGGGTTTTACCTTCACCCGGTGCTTTGTATAGATGCCCAGCACTATGGCTGTCATGGCATTGCGGCTTTGGAGTTTGTCAAGCGCCCTTGGCCCACTCAGGTGCTGAGTCATCAGCAGATAAGTATGGCCAGAGACAAAACTGTTTATGAACAAAAAGAAGGGTATCGCTGGCTGAGCAGCATTCGCAAAGCCCTTACCCAGTGCCAACAGGTGCCAACTAAAACAGTAGTGGCTGACCGGGAAGCTGATATCTACCCCCTGCTCACCGGGCTTACTGCCTTGGGGGTAGATTATGTGATTCGTGCCCGCTTTGATCGTTTCACGCAAGGGGGGCAGACCATCTCAGCGGAGGTAGAAAATTGGACGCAGCAGCATTGTTACGAGCTAGCCGTTCCGGCCAGTGATGGTCGTAGTGCTCATCGGGCCAAGCTAGCCATCAAGTACGGCAAGCTTGCTTTGAAAAAGTCAGCCAGTAGAAGCATCCATGCCCAGCCCGACTATCACCCCACCTACGTGGTGGAAGTCAAAGAACTCCCTGAGAGTGTAGTAAATGGGCAAGAACCTATTCACTGGGTATTGTTGAGCTCACACGTGGTGGACACAATTGCCCTAGCCCTACAAGTTATAGAATGGTACAAGCAACGCTGGAACGTAGAGCAGGTATTCAGAATCTTGAAAAGCAACGGCCTTCACATAGAGAGCAGCCAGGTGGAAAGCTATGAAAAGCTACAGAAGCTCAGCGTGTTGGCCCTGATGGCTGCCGTGCGGGTGCTGCAACTCTTGAGAGCCCGGGACGGTCAAACCCAACAGCCAATGGCCTGTGCCTTCAATGAACAAGAGCAAGAGTGCTTGATGCTGCTCAACGAGCAACTAGCTGGCAAAAGCCAAAAACTGCAGAATCCCTACGGGCCAAGTAGCCTGGCTTTTGCCGCTTGGGTCATCGCCCGATTAGCGGGCTGGAGTGGCTACCAAAGCCAAAGACCCCCTGGTCCCATTGACTTGCTCACCGGTCTGCAAAGATTCAACGAAAGATTTCAGGGCTACCAACTCGCCAAACACAACACTACTTGAGATGTGTATATACTCTAGGTGTGCACTATGGACCGGCGACCAGGTGCCTAAGAAAGGTTATGTAGAAAGCCATGACTTTAGCAACTACGGTATTACGGATTATAGCGATATGGTAGCGGTTGGCGAAACGATGGATAAGAGCGAAGATGAAGAAAAATTTTCCATTACCTACAAGTACCGGGAAGCCGGAGTTTACAACCTGGTGATCATTGCTACCAACCACGGCCAGGTAGGCCCCAACGTTCAGCAGACGCAGTTTAGCAGTAGCTTCACCGTTAGCGAGTAACAGTCGATTCTGATTTTTCACAATAGACGCCATTAAGAAATCCTTTGTGCCGCGTGTCGTGTGTGCGTACGCAGCCTGGGTTTTTTCTAATGAAGTCTGATAACCACTAACAATCATGAAAATATATTATCTTATTTCTTTCTTACTGGTTGGCAGTATGGCCACCAGCAACGCCCAGTTTTATGATGACGATAATACCGGCGACCTTAATGAACCAAATGTGTTATTTGGTACCAGTTTTGAATCCGGATGTTGGGATGCCCGTTATAATTGTGATTATACACCGGGTAGGTGTACGGAAGGCAATCGCGCGATATTTAAGCAGTCCCAGTTGCAAGGCCCCCACTCTGCGGAGTTTGTTGAATCACCCGTTCGAGTCGGAAATAAAGCGTTAAAACTCACTTGGTTGCATACCGATCCAAGCCGATGGAATGGTGATCCGGACAGAGTCGACAACTGTGACAAAAAAGCGATGTTACACGGGGGAACCTTCCGCAACCTTCAGCCGGGTAGCGAACGGTGGTACGGATGGAGCTATTACTTGCCCTCTGAGGGGATGAAAGAAGAGTCTTCCGGACTGCACTTTCAACTACATGGTAGTCCAGATCAAGACCTCGGCGAACCCTGGAGAAAACCGATGATGTTTATGACAGTAAAAGAGGGCAGAATGTCGTTCAGCTGGACTTGGGATGCTGAGCGGGTTTCACCAAAGAATCAAAATATTGATGCTAATAAGCGAGGAACATCAGTTTCCGGTAACTTTAGGGACCGGTGGGTAGATATCGTCGTACACGCGAAGTTTGATTGGACCAGTAATAGAAACGGTGTGTTGGAAGTTTGGATTGACGGTAATAAAGTTATCAATGAACAAGGAATCCGGTTAGGGTATAATGATGATAGAGGAGCTTACCCTTCCTGGGGAATGTATTATTCTTCTGCTCAGGAAATTTACAATTTTGACCACTGGCTATACGTGGATGAAATACGTATTGGAAACGAAAATGCTTCCCTCAATGATGTTTCACCCAAAGGAGGCATCACGCTTCCCACCTGCACCCTGTCGCCGTGTGCGGGTCTCTTACCGGAGAAGGTAGCGGCCAGCGGTGATGACGGCAACATTCCCTGCAATACGATGGATTGCAGCCTGTCTACGCGCTGGTCGGCACAAGGAGAGGGGCAGACGATCATCTACCAACTCGCCGAGCCTTCGCTGCTAACATCAGCTAAGATTGCCTGGTCGCGGGGCAATGAACGCACCGCATCTTTTAATATAGAGGTTTCCCCAGACAGTGTGAGCTGGACGCAAGTATACAGTGGACAGAGCAGTGGCACGAGCTTGCAGTTAGAGTCCTACGATGTCACTGATCAAGTAGGTAGCTATGTACGCATTGTGGGCTATGGTAACAGCATGAACAACTGGAACAGCATCACCGAAGTGGAATTGTACGGTGAACCCGATACTTCGTCGGGCAGCAATCAACCCCCGGTGGCCGCACTATCAGCTACGCCTACCTCTGGCAAAGCCCCCTTAGCGGTGAACTTTGATGCTTCTTCCTCCACGGATGCCGATGGCACAGTTGCCAGCTATGGCTGGGACTTCGGGGATGGTGCTAGCGGCAGTGGGGTGAGTGTGAACCATACCTACGATAGTGCGGGCAGCTATTTGGCTACGCTGACTGTTACGGATAACGAAGGGGCCCCTGCTACGGATACGGTCACCATCACGGTACTGGCCAACCAGCCGCCGCAAGCTTCGTTCACAGTAAGTCCCATCTCGGGGGAGGCTCCCTTAGCGGTAAGCTTGGATGCCTCGGCTTCTACGGACAGCGATGGGACGATCAGTAGCTACGGCTGGGACTATGGAGACGGCAATAGCGGCAGCGGAGTAACGACCAGCCATACCTACCAAGATGCCGGAAGTTATATAGTCACCCTGACCCTGGCCGACGATGATGGGGCCATGGCCAGTGCTAGCGATACGATCACGGTGAGTGGGTCATCCGTTTGCAGCAGTCCGATGAACCTGGCCTTGAAGCGTCCGGTGGTGGTCAGCGGGGAAGAGAGCAATAACCCTGGCAGTCAAGCGGTAGATGGCATTGATGATACGGATGCCAACCGTTGGTCGGTGCGCTACTATCCGCAGAGCCTGGAAGTGGATTTGGGTAGTGTGTCGCTGATTAGCAGTACGGAACTGGTACCCTACAACAGTAGAGGCTACCAGTACAAAGTGGAAGGCAAGACCACAGCCAGTGGTAGTTACAGCACGCTGGTAGACCAGACCACTTACAGTGGGGGTAACTATGCCGAAGACGTACAGAGCGTAGCGGAAACGGAAGCCCGGTATGTGAAGCTCACCGTGACGGGCTGTAGCGGTAGTAACTGTAGTTCACTGGATTGGATCAGCCTCAGAGAGTTTAGGGTAAATGGTTGTAATGAAGCCAATGCTCTGGAGTTAGAAGCCGAAGAAGGTAATCTCAACCCACCCATGCAGGTAGGCAGTGATGGGAATGCTTCGGGGGGGCAGTATATAGAAGTGCCTAATGGCAATGGCAACAACGGGGCGGGTGCTGCTCAGTATGCCTTCAATCTCTCCAGTGGGGGGGAGTACTATGTTTGGGGCCGGGTATTACCGGCTACGCATTCGGACAACTCGTTTTATGTGTCAATGGATGGGGCAGCGGATGTGACTTGGAGCACAGACCCGGGCAGCAATTGGGTATGGTCGCAGGTAGGACAGAGCTACATCCTGAGTGCCGGAAGTCATCAGCTACTGATCAAGCAGCGGGAGGATGGCAGCAAGTTAGACCGGCTCATCATCACCGACGACGCCAGCTATGTACCCGGAGCCAATGCCCGAATCGCAACGAGCGGCAAGAAGCTGGGAGAGGAAGTAAAAATTGCTGAGGCCGAAGCATCAGGTATTATGGTGTATCCCAATCCGGGTTCCCAACGGTTCAACCTGCATTACGATAGGAGAATATGGGTCGGGGGAGAAGTACGGGTCACGGACATGTTGGGCCGGGAGGTAGTGCGCCGGATACTTACCAGCGATCAAAAGACCCTAGACTTATCGTCTCAGCAAGCGGGTATCTACTTGATCACCGTTAGCAAAGGTGAGCGGCAGTGGATGGGACGAATTGTTAATGAATAAGTGATTGATAAAAACGCAAGGCAGCAGTAAAATAATAACCTGCCCACTAAATCTTCGTCACCATGCTCATAACTCAGGAATTAATCGTGCAGCGACCTTCCCTAGGCTATGAGCATGGAGAGACGTTTGGGTACATTTAGATTTCTACGCTCCCTAACCATTTAATGTATGTATGGTGAAGCCATTGAGAAAATTGATAGTATTCATTGGTTATACTGTTTTGTTTTGGACATTGATTGCCAATGATTTAACATCCAAGCCAATCCAAAAAGAGCCTGGTTTACAACTTGAGGTCAAAGGATTACAACTGTCAGTAAACGCGTATCTTCCGGAAGGCATTTCCCAGTTTGAGGTAACCATTGAAAGTGACCGGAACCAGAATATCTCCCGGTTCACCGATATTTCCTCGCACGACAAACAAGCCGCAGAACGGAAAGCCAAATATGAGACCGCCGAGCGGGATTTTTGGTACCCGGTGGTAGATGTGGCTATTGAGCCGGGAATGGAAGGAGTTTGTGTTTTTGAAGCTCAGCCCCAGGGCACCTATATTTTCGGTGGACCTTTCTATACGGAACGCCTGCCGCTATCCCGGGAGATCATCATTCCTGCCCATAAGCTGGAATACTGGGAAAACTCTTTGCTGGTAGAACCTAAAGAAGGTAAGCAAGTGTCACAGTTCTTTCTTAGAAAGACGTTTCCTGTGGTTTTAAGGGAGTTTAGCTATTCGTTCAAACTGTTGTCGGAAGATTGGAGCGGGACGGTGGCCCTGAATGTCTACACCGATCAAGGTAAAATAGAAATTGCCAGGCAAAGGGTACAGTCAGAAAAGCAAACCTGGCAGGATGAAGCGCTGGAAAGCTTCAAGGGTAGCGGCTTATCCCGGCAACGGCTGATGGCTTCCTTGAAAGCGCTGATCAAGAACAACCTGCGCCGGCAAAATAACAACCCCTACAGTCCTACCTATGGAGCTTTGCATAACTTTTATGACCTGGATGCCAAAGTCCACCGTACTTCCTATTGGATTTGGGGCGGAGCACCTTTCGTCAAGCTGGCAATTGATGCAGTAAAATACCCGGAGATTGTATCCGAATTTGACAGTGCAGCCCTGATGCATTCCGTTGAAAAGATCGGACAGCTTTATCTGAAATACCAGATTCAGGAAGATACCCATCCTTCGCGGGG
This sequence comes from Cyclobacteriaceae bacterium, assembly GCA_965217275.1. Classification (GTDB taxonomy): domain Bacteria; phylum Bacteroidota; class Bacteroidia; order Cytophagales; family Cyclobacteriaceae; genus Tunicatimonas. Next base: position 1,181,671 of record OZ244400.1, read on the forward strand.
CTCTATGCTGGTGATATGGACGCGGGGGCTCAGCACGGAAACCGGCTATACCAAACTGATCGGTACTTCGGATACCGGTATGATGATGCGTTGGGCCATCCTTCCCCTGTTTGAAGCCACCGGCGACAGTGTGTATCTGACCTCCGCAAAACGCTGGTGCCTGGAAGAAGAACGCTTGCTCAAAGAATACGACCAACTGCCCCACTGGCATGTGTACGATGAAGATAAGTTTCACCAGGCGATACTGGATGAGACCGGCTGGGACCCCGAAGGCCATGCGGCTTTGTACGAGGTAACCGGTGAAGACCGCTACCGGCAGATTGGCAAGACGTACATGGACCGCCGCATGAGAGTATTCCAACGAGAAGACGGACTTTGGGAAAGGAATTACAACAGGCTTACCAAGAAAGTGGTCCCCAATGCTAATATGACCCGGGGGCTGGGATGGGCCATGGAAGGGCTGCTGGCCACGAACCGCATGTATCCTGATACCATCTACCTGGATTATGCCAAAAAGATGGCCGCCCATCTGCTTGAATCCCAGTTGCCCACTGGTGCCTGGTCATTCGAGTTTACAGCTTCCCCGGAGGAGTATGGCATCACCGAAAAAGGGACGGCTTTCTGGAGCCTGATGTTTTATCAACTGTATGAAGCTACCCAGGATAAAAAATATTTGCAGGCTGCCCGCAAGGCACTGATCTGGTGTCTGGAAAATCAGTACACTGGCCCTGACCCGGAAGCCATCGGAAGCCTGGTAGGGCGAACGCCCGCTTCGGCAGTAGGGTACCGGCCATACTATCCTGTATCCTGCGCTTACACTTCAGGCTTTCTCGGACTGGCTATTTTGGAAGAACTGAAATTAGAAGCACATAGGAAATAAAGTAAAAGAAATCAGGAATATGATCAATTCAGGCAAGTTTCAAATAGTAAGCGGGGGGCTACTGTTGTTTATGGCACTTTCCGGTTTCGCACAGGACAAGGACTTACTGAGCAGTTCCTATCCGTCAGAGGTGTTAAAAACTATCGTGGTTCCCCCGGAGAGATGGCATCCTTATCCCAAAGCGGATGAACGTGAAGCCTGGCGGGATATTCCCGAGGCAGTTCGGCAGGCCCACATAGAAAAAGGTAAAGCGGCATTGGGGTATCAATGGAGTGCGCTACCGGCCAGCCTGTTTCTGGAGTACGCCCGAAACGGAAACCGTTCTGAGTTTGAGAAAAAATACTTCGACCGACGGCATACCTTGGGGAGGCTGGTAATGGCTGAGTGTATGGAAGGGCAGGGCAGGTTTACGGAAGACATCGTAAACGGCCTGTGGGCAATTTGTGAGGAGTCGTCCTGGGTACTTCCTGCCCATGTGGATAAGCTACAGCAAGCCGGAGTAGGGCTTCCGGATGTAGCAGAGCCTACCGTGGATATATTCAGCGCGGAAACCGGGGTTTTGCTGGCCTGGACCATTTATCTTCACGGAGCAGCCTTGGACAGTATTTCTCCGCTGGTTGGGGAGAGGGTAAGGCTCGAGCTGGATAAGCGGATATTGTCTCCGAACCTCAGGCGTAACGATTTCTGGTGGATGGAGGCGGCCATGAACTGGAACACCTGGATCTGTTCCAACTGGCTGGCGATTGCCTTACTCACCGAAGACGACGAGGACCGCCGCACTGCGACCATCCACAAGATTATGAAAACGCTGGATGCTTTCCTGAACGAATATCCCGCCGATGGGGGGTGTGACGAAGGGCCAGGCTACTGGGATCGGGCCGCAGGCTCTTTGTTTGATTGTTTGGAACTACTCTACAGTGCCAGCCAGGGTAAGATCAATTTTTATGATCACGATTTAATCCGAAACATCGGGCAGTTCATTTACAAAGCACACATCAGCGACCAATACTTTATCAACTTCGCGGATGCCTCGCCCCAGCAACGGGTTCCTTACTATACGGTTTACCAGTACGGCAAAAGGATCAATGACCCCCTGCTGAGTGGCTTCGGGGCCTGGGCGGCTGAACGGCAGAAAGTAGGACAAGGAGTTGTTTCTGAAAAGATAGACCATCAACTAAGTATTTTCTTTGCAATGGAAGAGATTCTCTCGGCCCGGGGTGCCGTGCCGCTGTTGCGCGATGTCTGGCTGCCCGATATTCAGGTAATGGCAGCCCGCGCTCAGGAAGGTGCTGCCGAAGGGTTATACCTGGCCGCGAAGGGGGGGCATAATGACGAAAGCCATAACCACAATGACGTAGGCAATTTCATGGTGTATAAGGATGGGCAACCGGTAATTGTAGACGTGGGAGTAGGAGAATATACGGCCAAGACGTTCAGTGACCGGCGTTATGAAATCTGGACGATGCAGTCCGCCTATCACAACGTGCCCACTATCAACGGAGTGATGCAGCAGGACGGCAGAGCCTTTGCTGCCCAAGATGTCATCTATGCAGCGGATACCTCAAGCGCTTCCCTGACCATGAATATTGCCCCGGCCTACCCCGCCGAAGCAGGCGTTGACTACTGGAAGCGCACCTTACAACTGGAAAGAGGCAAGCAACTAGTGATCACGGAAGATTATGCCCTGAAAGAACAACGTTCCGAAATAACCCAGACTTTCATGACACCCTGCAAGGTAAACCTGTCTGAAACGGGAACATTACGCTTGAAACAGCCTTCAAAGAGAGAAGAAAGCGCAGAGGATATCTTACAAATACATTTTGATGCCCAAAAGCTCAAGGCGATTGTTGAACCCCTGCCATTGGAAGACGCAAAATTACAAAGGTATTGGGGAGATACTCTATACCGGATTTTGCTTAAAGCCGAACAGCCTTTGATTGAGGATACGTGGAAAATTACTATTGAATGAAGCAACATATGTTCAAAGATGAAACTAATAATAGGGTTGTCCGGCAGTAGCACCAAGACCAGCCTTCTTGCGCTCCCGCTCTGTCTGGTGGGGATCAATTGTACCACTCTGACCGAGGAGAAAGCGGAAGGCCAGGAAATGACCCGCTCCGTAGAACTAGCTTCTTCTCAGGAAAAAATCGTCTATCCCACTGCGGCCACGGCCATCATAGACGTCACCCAGCCCCCCTACAACGCAGACAACAGCGGAAAAACGGATTGTACCAAAGCCCTAATTCGGGCCTATGATGATGTGCTCCGGCCGGTGCTGAGCGGTTTCCAGGAGTCACTTCGGGCAGTTGAAGAGAACCCCGATACGACCCTGGGATTTGAGTCGAGTGCAGCCCGCGGCGTACTTTTTCCTGACCGTACTCCTCCTTCCCGCATCCTGTACTTTCCGAATGGTATTTATCAGGTCAGTAATACCATTGTCTATTCTTTTGATAACCTAAAGAACACGCAGGGAAACGAGATGAACCGGCAAATTCATTTTCAGGGACAAAGCCAGTCCGGGACAATCATCCAATTACAAGACCGCGCGCCGGGCTTTGAGCAAGGGGCGAACCGGCCGGTGATAAGCCTGATGAAGGGCGAACGGTCTAACGTGGCGATGTCCAATACTGTAGAAAACCTGACCATTGATGTCGGAACAGGAAACCCAGGGGCCGTAGGGTTGCGATACTTCGCCAACAATACCGGGGCGGTGCGTCATCTTACTATTCAATCCAGCGATCCTGAAAAGGCAGGTCATATTGGTCTCAGCATTGATAAAGAAGGTGTGTCAGGCTGTTATTTTAAGAACGTCACCGTAGATGGGTTCGACTACGGCATTCAGGTAGTACCCGTGCGGATTGCTACCGTCTTTGAGCATATCCGCTTGTCAGATCAAAAAAAGGCCGGGTTTCAGATAGTGGATAATATTGTATCTATCCGCGGTCTGCAAAGCCACAACCAGGTGCCTGCCTTGCAAGTAACAGGTTCCCGGGCGCATATTGTCCTGCTTGACAGTGAACTGAAAGGAGAAAATGCTTCGGGCACGGCCATCAATGTACAGAACGGTTTTCTGTTTGCCCGCAATATAAATACCTCCGGCTACCTAACGGCGCTAGCGACCAAACAAGAAACTATCCCGGGGGGCTTGGTAGAAGAATATTCGTCAGCCGGAATGCTCAGTCTGTTTGAAAATGGCTCCCTTACCTCTTTACAGCTTCCCGTAGAGGAGACACCTAACGTCGGGCAATACGACACCGCGCAGTGGGTAAGCATCAATGCCTTCGGAGCAAAGGGAGACGGGCAGACCGACGATACGCAGGCCATCCAACGGGCGATGAACGCGGGTAAACCCGTGGTGTATTTCAATCCCGGTCAGTATGTGGTCGATAGCACCATCATCGTTCCGGGTCATGTGAAAAGGATTGACTTGATGTATGCCGACCTAAAAGCCGGGGAACGATTAAAGCAAATGAAAGAGCAAGGAACTTTCAAAATTGTGGATGAACCCGGGGACCCACTCATCATAGAGCGTTTGTTTGCCTGGGAAGAATACTATGGCCATCAGTATCTGGTAGATCATGCCTCAACAAGAAGCCTGGTGTTGAAAGACTTGCACGTTCAGGTTGGTTGTGTGTACAAAAATTCCGTCGCCGGTGGCAAGGTTTATATCGAGAATGTGTGTAGCACCAATGAAATTGACCGGGCACAGCCCTGTTTTTCATTTATCGGTCAACAGGTGTGGGCGCGTCAGTTGAACCCGGAGAGAACCACTCCGCAGGTTCGTAATGATGGCTCTGTCATTTGGCTGATGGGGTTTAAAACCGAAAGCAACGGCGTGTCTTTTAAAGTAAGTAACGGCGGGTCATTCGAAATTCTGGGCGGGTGTATCAACAACTACAGCCCGGTTATTCCGGACGAGCGGCCCATCTTGATCAATAATGAATCAGCGGTCAGCTTTACGGCAGCTACCAACGGGCGTTCCGAAATCGGCCATTTCTGGCGTACCATCGTGCGGGAAACCCAGAACGGCGTTACCAAAACGCTGGATTGGCAAGCATTGCCCCGGCGGTACGAAAATCAAAGCGTAATTCCCTTGTATGTAGGGGATTGATAGATATTTAACAAAACTACGTATGGCAATGAAAAGCTCAACGCAAGAACTTAAATCATCTTCTGGCAGCAATTTGATCACGAAAGAAGACATAAAACTTTATCAGAAGCAAGGTTATCTGGTCATTCCTAACCTGTTATTTGAAGTGGAGATAGAGAAGCTAAGCAGTGAAGCATTGAAAATACTCCGGGGCAGCCGGGGTAAGGTAGAGGGTATCGTCGAGTGCAAAAGAGGAGAAAGCACCTTTGATACACTAAGCAGGTACTTATGTATTCATTTTCCGAATAAAATATCCAAGGTGATAGAAGAATTTGTCTGTCATGAGAAGATCGTTGAAGTATTACAGCAAATTGTTAGCGACAACGTGAAATGTATGCAAACTATGTTGTTTGTAAAAGGACCCGGTAAGCCCGGGCAGGGATGGCACCAGGACGAGTATTTTATTCCTACGCGGGATAAATCACTTACCGGAGTATGGATAGCCATTGAGGATGCTACGGTTGACAACGGATGCTTATGGATAGTTCCCGGTTCCCATCAGCCTAGTTTTATCAGAAAACGCATTGATTACCAGGGGGACGAATACGGTGAAACAGATATATGCGACATCAGTCCTTATACACAGGAAGATGCGGTGCCGGTAGAAATCAAAGCGGGAGGTGTCATATTTTTCAATGGCTATTTGTTACACAGTTCTTTGAAAAATCGTACTGCTGACAATTTCAGAACCGCTTTGGTCAATCACTACATGAGTGCCGAATCCATGCTTCCCTGGGACTGCGACGGTATGATTCCTTTAAAAGAAGATATGCGGGACATCACCATGGTAGCAGGTAAAGACCCTTACGCGGATAAAGGTATAGAGGAACTTACGAAGCCGTTCTTACGCCCGGACCTTAAACATTTCAGAAAATGAAGATTCGTATAGTTTGTCTGCCACTTGGGTTCGCGTTGATGTCTTTTCAACCATTGAAAAAAGACATAACGAAAGCATCTCCTAATATTGTTTTGATGGTTGCCGATGACCACGGCACCGATGCGTTAGGCTGTTATGGCAATCCGGTGATCAAGACACCCCACCTGGACAGGCTTGCCGCCGAAGGAGTACGTTTTACCCATGCCTTTTGTACGACTGCCAGTTGCAGTCCCAGCCGGTCAGCTATTCTTTCCAGCAGGCACAATCATGCCAATGGTATGTATGGGCTCGAACACCAATACCACCATTTCTCCTCCTTTGATATAAAAACGCTGCCGGTTTTGTTAGCGGAAAATGGATACCGAACCGCGCGTATTGGTAAATACCATGTGGCTCCGGAAGAAGTATATCACTTTCAGCAGGTATTGTCGGAAGGTGCTGCAAACAACCCGGATGCGTTAGGTCGTAATGCAGTAGCAATGGCCGAAAGAAGCCGTAAGTTTTTGTCTGCGAAAAGTGACAAACCATTTTTTCTTTATTTTGCTACTGATGATCCCCATCGCTCCAATACAGTGTCGCCTGACGGCAAGCCTGATTTCAGCGCTTCTGGACCTAATGTATTTGGAAACCGAACAGAGGGCTATCAGGGCGTCAGTGAAGTAAAATACGATCCTGACCAGGTGCTCGTGCCGCCCTTCCTGCCCGATACCAAAGCATGCCGGGAAGAATTAGCCCAGTATTACCAATCTGTTTCCCGCCTGGACCAGGGAGTAGGCAGATTGATACAAATTTTGAAAGAAACGGGAAAGTATGAGAATACGATCATTGTTTATATTTCTGATAACGGCGTGGCTTTCCCCGGTGCCAAAACAACCCTGTATGATCCGGGTATACGCCTCCCATGTATCGTCCGTGACCCTTCACAAACCAGGAAAGGCATCGTAAGCGATGCTATGATCAGTTGGGTAGATATAGCCCCTACGATGATGGAACTTGCAGGAGTTTCCTTTGAGAAAGATCAATTTCAGGGGCGCTCCTTCAGAAATGTCCTTTCCGGAAATGAAGCTAAGGATTGGGATGAAATTTATGCCTCCCATTCTCTTCATGAGATAACCATGTATTATCCTATGAGAGCCATCAGGAGCAGAAAGTATAAACTGATCTACAACATTGCCCACGAACTGACCTTTCCTATGGCTCTCGACCTGGTAGAGTCTTATACCTGGAAAAGTGTGGCTGAGGCAAAAGCTGGTGTCTACGGAAAGCGGAAAATAACTTCTTTTCTTCACCGGCCGGAATTTGAGCTATATGATCTGGAAAACGACCCCAATGAAACACAAAATTTAGCTGAAGACCCTGCTCATCAGGCGGTTTTTACAGCATTATTGACAAAACTGAAACATTTTCAGGAGGAGACCCAGGACCCGTGGTTTCATAAGTGGTCATATGAGTAATGGTAGTTTTTAGAAATGTTAAAAAATATATGAAGCGAAGAAATTTTATCACCAAAGGAATTGTGCTGACAAGCGCTACGATCTCAGCAGCATATGATCCTTTCTTTAGTAGTGTTACTTTTCCCCTAGCTTATCAGGGCGCGCCTCAGAATTACCTGCTCCCTACGCGGGTAGAAGCCTCCAACATACAAATTCCCGAAAACATGCGGCGGCCTTTTGGTTGGAGAGCTTTTGGCTTGCAGCACGAACCTGTAATGCTGCATTTTCGGAAGCCTAAAAAGATAGAAAACCACAGTGCCTTGTTCCGGGTCAGTGTAGCCATTGATGTACGGGAAGAAAAACTGATAGAGGTCTTTCTGCCGCAATCCAAAAAAGTGTTGGGAACACTGGATGTTCGCTATTCTCCCGTTTTTCAACCTTTTCAGTTAGAATTATCCCCCGCAGCCGTAGACGCAGTATTTGAAGAAGGCATCTCTTTGCAGCAAACAAAAGGCGATAGCCCGGTTTGGTTCTTCCAACCTGACCAGACGGAAACATATGATCATGAGGGATTGCTGCCCCACCTGCTGATGGATACTGATGGAGAAAAACCATTGGAAGCATTTTATACCAATTTCCTGTCTCTAAACACTGTTCAGTCTTTTGGATGGATGGAGGGCTGTGTACTGGATGGTATGCTGGACCTGCATCGGCGTTTTCCCCGCTTGAAGAGTAAAAAGGCATTAAAAAAGCACCTCCGGCTATTCTTTGATAAGGATAAAAAACTCATTTATGAAGGCCCTTTTAGCAAACCCTACGATGGCCGGTTTTACAACATTGAAGCCCTGTTGCCTGTCGCTACTATCGCCCAACTGTACCCTGACCACCCGGTGTTGCAAGAGACCGCTACGTACTGTTTGCAGAAAAGGAACGAAGAGGGACTTATCACCAATAAAGACGTGACCACTGAAGGATGCTATGTGGTAGCCTATCCGTTGGCGGCTCTGTCTGAAGCTTTGCAGCAGCCCGAACTGGCCCAGATTGCCTTGCAGCAACTGCTCATTCGTCAGGAAATGCTTGTTCACCACGGAGATATCTACCAGAAGAAAAACCCGGAAGGTGAACGGTTGTACCGCAACTGGGCGCGGGGAGTAGCCTGGTACCTGCTAGGTACAGTGCGGACCCTGGACATTCTTAGGAACAACCCGGAAATAGCGCAGTCCCCGGACTTTGCCACCCTGAAAGATGGGTTTGTGCAAGGGGCCGCGCATGCTTTGCGACACCAACAGCCCAATGGGTTGTGGCGTTGCTTTCTGGATGATCCGGCCACCGAGGTAGACACTTCCGGCTCCGCCGGTATCGGAGCGGCTATTGCCATAGGTATTGATCGAGGATGGTTGCCCGGCGTTTCGGCCAAGCAGTTGTCTGCCACGCGGGAGGGGCTGTTGCAGCACCTGACGCCGGACGGATTTCTGACCGGGGCTGCGCAGGCCAACAAAGGCGGCAAGGCTCTCCAGCAAGGCAGCTATCGGGTGATTTCTCAGTACGCTTCCGGCCTGTTGGCGCAGTTGCTGGCGGCTTTATCTTAATACCTATACCTATGCGTTCGTCGATGCTGACCTTTTTACTGGTATGTTCATCCTGTCATCTGGGATTTTCCCAAGTAAAGCTCAATGAAAATGAGCTGGTGTTGGAAAATGATCTTATAAAAAAGGTGATCCGCTTTTCCTCTGATCGCCCCTCATCGATCAGACCGGTCTCTTTAGTAGATAAAAGCACGGGTGAAGAAATACTTTCTGATAGCAGTGGAGTGCCTTGGTTTGAATTTGTCATTAATAAGCAATTAGTATCATCCGACGAACCCTACTGGCAGTTGGATAATCACGAAGTTAGAAAGATGGCCCACGGAGGGGAAGAAGTCACCCTCCGCATCCTGGGAAGAACCGGGACGGTGCAAGGGTTGGAAGTCAGTATCATCCAGCAAGTGTTTCCCGGCAGCACGATGATTCGCGAAAAGGTGGAGTTGCAGGCGACGGGTGAAGCTTCATTTACCTTAAACAAGCAGCAAGGACAACTTCACCTGGTATTTCCTGGCTACCACATCGCCGACCGACAGCAAGTATCAAAGGTATCGGAAATAAGAATGGCTTCTTGGAGTGAAGAATTACTGGATACGGCCATCCACGTCAATTACGACGAGCGGGGGGAAGCCGACAACCGGGGCGAAAGAAATTTATCCCAGAATTACATGTATCATCCCAAAAAAAGGTTTTTCAAGATGTCTGGAGATACCACGACTATCCACAAAGGCCCGATACTGCTAGGTGCCAGTCCTCAGGAAAACCAGGGATGGGTCATGGTGTATGAACATGGCTCACCGGACAACGATCCGGAACAAGACTACCTGACCATAGAACATCAAAAGGACAAACGGGGGAGTGCTTTGCGGGTGAGCGTACGCGAAGGGGCGTACTATGACGGAGAACGCATCACAGCAAAACAACCCTACAGCACGGTATGGTCGGCGCTGGGCATATGGAGCGACAGCACCTGGGGAACCGGAGAAGCCTTGCTCTACGACTATCTGTTTCGGTGGATTTGTGAAGAGCCTGCTTCCCGGAAGCCTTCCTACTACTACAATACCTGGGGAATGCAGCGCGACAGCCAGAAGCCAGGCGAAAAAGAACCACGTGAGATACTGACGACGGAGAAAGTGCTGGAAGATATCGCATTGGCTTCCGAATTGGGCATCAAGCTCTTCGTGTTGGACGATGGCTGGCAGAACGAGTTTGGTCAATGGACACCGCATGATCAACGCTTTAAAAACGGGCTGAAACCCATTGCTGAGGCATTGGATAAGAAGGACATCACCTTTGGTATCTGGATGGCCCCCATCTACGTGGATCCGTCTACGGCATTGTATCAAGAGCATTCCGAACTGGCCATCACCGATACCCAGGGACAACCGGTCACAGGGAGATGGGATAAACAAGCTTTCTGTATGGTCAGTGAATACCAGCAGCATTTCATTCGGATGTGCCAATATCTGATTGACCAGGGGGTTCGCTACTTTAAGTGGGATGGACTAGATAAATATTTGTGCAGCTCGCCGCTTCACCATCACGGTGGTGCCCAGCAAAGTCCGGAAGAGAGGAGAAAACGGTACGGATTTGCCTTTCCGCTGTATATCACTCGCGCGTTGGAAGAACTTAAAGCCTACGAACCAGAGGTCGTCGTAGAAGTAGATGTGACTGAACCCGGACGTAGTGTCGGTCTCAGCTTTTTGAGCGAAGGAAAATATTTCTGGATGAACAACGGGGCTTCCGCCTACGGCGACTACAGCACCTACCGGTCTAAATCCATTCGCATGATTCCCAACCTGTTCCATACATTTATGCCCCCGGCGCTGCAAACCTATGCAGCGTACCCCCATAACCAGCCGCCCTACATGGCGCAGCATTATCACGTCAATTCCTCGATGATTGGAGGCAAGGGATTTTGGGGCAACCTGAACCGGATGAGCCAGGCCCAGCGGCAAAATGTAGCTGCCTTAGTGCATCATTATCAGCAACTAGATTCTCTTGTTGCCGGGCAGAGAACAGCAGCAACGGGAAGTGTAGGTGCCTCGCCGGAGGTATATACTACCGTCAATCAAGAGCAAGCCGCTGGCCATGTAGTCGCCTTCAGTGGATCGGCGCTAAGCTACGTTCATGCCGTACCGGTTCGCGAAGAAAATTTATTGGTTGTAGCTCATAGTGCCTACCACGTTCAAAACGATACCCTGTACGTTACCTTCCGGTTCCCAATGCCCGACACCTCGCGGGAAGCCTTTTTGTTTCCCAACCAGGATACGGATATTCGTATCATAGCGTCCACCGGTTGGCTCAAAAAGGCAACTGTAGAAGGGAAAAGGAAGCTGTCTTTTACAGCCGGAAGCACCGGCACGCATACCGTACAGTGGCCTGAAAAAATGGGCAAACCCCGGATTACGTCTTCCGCGCCGGTTGAATATGATTACAATAAAGATCATTTGCCGGGATTCTATCGGCTCCACATTACTACTTCAAAGGCTAATACAAAGGTAGCTTTACAGTGGACTGAAGATAACTAATTTTGAAATCACCTACAGAATAATTTCAAGCAGACAATGAACAAAAGGTACTTACAGATCGCTTATTTTATCTTAATCTCACTGAACACAATCCCACAAGTATCAGCGCAGGTAAGCCCGCGATCTTATGACGTGGTGGTTTATACGGGTACAGCGGCTGGAGTGATGGCTGCCATAGCTGCTGCAAGGGCAGGAAGTAAAGTCATATTACTTGAACCGGGGTCTCACATTGGCGGAATGGTAAGTGGGGGGCTTTCCCATACCGACCTGGGAGATCGGACGGTTATTGGGGGCTTGGCTTTAGAATATAATCAGCGATATGCCGATTATTATGGGAAGCCCTTATATTTCTGGCGGGGGGCAGAACCCCATGTAGCTGAAAAAATATTTATTGATTGGCTTGAGGAAGAAGAGGTTGAAGTGCGGTATCAATACAGATTAGACTCGGTCATAAAAACAGGAAGAACCATCACCCGGATTTCATTTGACAACGGGAGTTCAATCACAGGAAAGGTTTTTATAGACGCCGGTTATGAAGGGGACTTGATGGCCAAGGCGAAAGTTTCTTACACCGTGGGTAGGGAGGGGGTGGATGACTATAATGAGTCCTGGGCAGGAAGGCAACCGCTACTGCCCAACAACGGGCACCAGTTTCACGTTGCCGTTTCTCCGTTTGTAAATGGTGAAGAAGGAAAGTTACTTCCAATGATCAACCCCGTGCCTATGATGGAAGTGGGACAAGGAGACGAGGCTGTTCAATCGTACCAGTTCCGTATCGTATTGACAAAACGCAAAGATAACCTAGTGCCTTTTTCACGTCCGAAGGGGTATGACGCTTCCAGGTTTGAACTTTTAAAACGCTATCTGGCACTGGCAGATGATAGAATGGCTGCCCCTTATATCATCCCGCTTCGCATCAATACGCCTAACCAAAAAGCAGCGGTTAATTCGATAGGTCCTATATCCCTGAACGTGCTGGATGGAAGTAACTGGCCTTATCCCGACGGAGATTATAAAGTCCGAAAAAAAATATGGAATGAGCACCTATTATATACACAAAGCCTGATGTATTTTCTTGCCACGGACCCCTCAGTGCCGAAATATATTCATGATGAAATAAGCCAATGGGGGCTTTGTAAAGATGAGTTTACCGATACCGGCCACTGGCCCCATCAATTATACATCAGGACCGGAAGGCGGATGCTGGGGGAGTATATTATGACCCAAGCCGACCTTGAAAAATATACTATAGCCTATGATGCCATTGGCTTGGGTTCGTACAATATTGATATTCGCAATGTGCAGCGTTCATGGGCATGGGTTTCAAAATTCCCTAAACTAGTGGGGAATACTTTTAATGAAGGCTATTTGTCCGTGCCTGTTCCGGTGTATCAAATCCCGTATAGAATACTTATCCCGAAGTACCAGGAATGTGATAATCTGCTGGTACCCGTTTGCATGTCGTCTTCGCATATAGCCAATGCTTCCTTACGAATGGAACCCCAGTATATGATATTGGGGCATGCTGCCGGAGTAGCCGGTGGAATGGCCGCTAAAAAAAATATCGCTGTACAAAAAATAGCCATAGTGAGCCTTCAGCAGGAGTTACTTGCCCAAGGACAAATTCTATCGTTGGAAAACAGGCCAGTCGGTGCTTTTCAAACAGATAAAGAAATCATTTTGGATGAAGATTTTGATAGGTTTATAAAATCTGAAGGGGATTGGCAAACCGGGGGGCATTCTGAGGAGCGTTATGGTATATCATACCTTGCTAACAATTCGGGGAAGGGCTACATACAATATATACCGGAAATAACCCTGAGTGGAAAATACAAAGTATATGCCTGGTGGCCTTCCCATATAAAAAATGCTACCCGAGTCCCTGTCCATATAACCCATTCACAGGGTGAAAGTACCATTTTCCTTAATCAACGTAAGGATGGAGGAAAATGGGTGTTCCTTGGAGAATGGTTGTTTGACAAAGGCAATAAACAAGCAATTACAATCAGTAGTGAAAACACCAATGGTGTTGTCGTGGCAGATGCAATAAAATTTGAATTAACAGGGCGATAGACTTGAATACATCCCTAAAGGCAGGCAGTATCAGAATTGCTAATGCTTCTATATGAATTCCTTTGAGATAAGTAACATATTATAAATTTACATAATACACATGAAACTACGATTTGCCTTTATTATCTTATGGTTACACGCATGTTTTACAAGCCAAGCTCAGAACAATAAGCCTTTGGTGAGCGGCGTATTTCCTCATCTGGCGATGGTCGCCGATCACAACCCCCGCACAGAAGCCGGTACCGGCGCGTTGATGCCCTGGGCCAACCGTTTATGGGTCATTACTTATACGGCTCATACCAGCAAAACCGGTTCGGGGATGGGCTTATATGAAATCGATGAAAACCTTAATCTTCAGAAGCGGCCGGAGAGCGTAGCGGGTACGTATGCTAACCGACTGGTACACGGCCCCAGCCAGCAACTGTTCATCGGTCCTCACACGATAGACACTTTAGGGAATGTCCGGACCATTCATTCGATTAAAGAACATCGTCTGGCAGCTACAATAGATCATCTGACGGATCCAGAGAATAAGGTCTATTTTCTGACCATGGAAGGCGACTTTTTTGAGGTGGACGTGCATACCCTGGAGGCAAAACACCTCTTTGACTTGAAAAAGGAACTTGATGAACCCGAAGGATCAAAACCTCATTTCAAAAGTGGTTTCACCCATCACGGACGGGTGGTGGTGACCAATAACAGCTACAACGAAAAAGATTTTGATGGAGAATGGCAGGCGGGCCGGTTGGCCGAATGGGACGGAAAGCAGTGGACGATCATCGAGAAGACGGCTTTTACGGAAGTATGGAGTGCGCGTGCTTTCGGGCAGCCGATGCTGGCCACCGGCTGGGACAATCGCTCGGCTATTCTCAAAGCTTTTATCAACGGGGAATGGCAAACCTACCGCCTGCCCAAATCCAGCTATGCCTTTGACCAAACCAGTTGCACCGAGTGGATGCGCATTCGGGAAGTGGAAACCGAGCGGGCGCTGATGGATTGCCACGGCTTGTTTTATGAAATTTCTTACCATACTTACGGCGGGCATCTCTGGGGCATACGTCCGATTGCCAGCCACCTGCGCGTTGTGCCGGACTTTTGCTCATGGCGGGGAATGCTGGTGCTTGGAGGTAATCAGGCAACACCAATGAAATTTGAAACCTTGGATCGCAATCCCCGGGCCGGGCAGCCGCAGGCAGGCTTATGGTTTGGCAAAACCGACGACCTTTGGTCGTTCGGAAAACCTGCCGGGATGGGAGGCGTCTGGTACAACACTGAGGTGAAGGCCAACGAAGCTTCCGATCCTTACCTGATGCTTGGCTTCGATAAGAAAGTATTGCACCTTTTCAATGAATCAGATCAGGAAGTAACCTTTACGGTGGAAGTAGATGTGGTAGGGGATGGCCGTTGGCATACTTACGACACGCTAAGCGTGTCGGCAGAAGGATATGTACATCACGAGTTTCCCGATGGATTCAGTGCCCATTGGGTGAGACTGAGAACCGGCTCAAACGGTCGGGTCACCGCTTACTTCATCTATTCGTAAGTGCATGAAACGTTATCTTCTCATCCTTGGGCAATGCCTCTTTTTCATGAGCTCTTCCGTAGCCCAACCCGAGACGATCCGTTTTAAGCACCTGACTGTACAAGATGGCCTCTCTCAGAATTCAGTGGAGTCGATCCTCCAAGACCACGACGGATTTTTGTGGTTTGGTACCAAAGATGGGTTGAATAAGTACAATGGTTACGAGTTTACAGTGTATCGACACGATCCACAGGATGCTCATAGCCTGAACAACAACCGCATTTTTACCATCGAGGAAGACCATCAGGGCGACCTGTGGATTGGCACCAAGGGAGGCTTGAATCGCTGGGATAGAGATCGGGGGCGATTTGCCCACTACGTTCATCAACCGGATAACCCGGCCAGTTTGAGTGGTAACGCCGTGGTCACCATTCTTTCGGATAGTCAGCACCGACTTTGGGTAGGTAGCCATGGCGGACTTGATCTGTATCAGCCCGAAACAGATAGTTTCACCCGGTATCAGTTCGATGCTACCAATCCGCACAGCTTAAGCGACAATAACATAAGAGTAATTTTTGAGGATAGTAACGGTACTATTTGGGTGGGCACCACCCAGGGACTCAACAAACTGGTGAATGCGGAAAAGGGCACGTTTACGCGGTTTTCCGATAAGACGAAGGAATTCTCCGGTGTTGCCGGACAGAGAATCACGGCCCTGGCCCAGAATCGAGCGGGCTATCTTTGGATAGGCACCGGTGATTCCGGACTCGCGCTCATGCATCCTGAAAAAGAGTATCCGGAAATAACGCATTATCATACATCCAACAGTCATCTGAGCAGCAACCGCATCCAAGTCATCGAGCTCGATAGCCAGGGAACGCTCTGGATTGGCACCGCCGGGGGTGGTCTCAACCGCTACGATAAAGAAAGCAATGATTTCTTCGTCTACCAGCATGATCCTGATGACCCAGCGAGCCTGAGCAGCAACGGCGTTTTTTCTATCCTTGAAGATCAGCAGGGTACGATGTGGTTCGGGAATGCCGCCGGAGGCATCAACTATGTTCACCGAAACAGTAAGCCTTTTGTCAATTATCAACATGAAACAAACCGCTCGAACTCACTGAGCCATAATAACGTGCGGTGCCTAGCCCAAGACCGTCGGGGAAATCTGTGGATCGGTACCCGCGAAGGGCTGGATTATTTGAACCGGTTGTCCGGTACGATTACCCACTACCGGCACGACCCCGACAATCCCACAAGCTTAAGTGCTCCCCTGGTGACATCGGTGCTCGAAGACGACGATGGTACAGTCTGGGTTGGGACCTACGCCGGGGGATTGAATAAACTGTCGACTCAACAAGCAACTTTCGTCCACTATGCGCATGATCAGGAACAACGGCAAAGTTTAGCCAACGATGATGTTTGGGATATTTTGCAAGATAGCGAGGGTGACTTGTGGATTGCCACTAGCAAAGGTATTTCTCTGCTTCAACCTGAGGGAAGTTTTTTAAACTACGAGTTGGGTAGCCTGATTCGGGTGATGCTGGAAGACAGCAAAGGTAACCTGTGGTTGGGCGGAGAGCACCTTTACTTATGGGACAAAGCTTCCGGGACAGCAGAAGCATTTGAAACGGAGGGAATAACTATCGGCATCCTATCCATACTCGAAGATTCTCGTGGTAATCTATGGATTGGTACCCTGGGAGGAGGCATTCAGTTGTTTGACAAGCGTACTGATACGTTTGCTGCCTATACAGAGAAACAGGGGCTGCCCAACAATACGGTGCACGGTATACTAGAAGACGAGCAAGGATATCTGTGGTTGAGTACCAATAAAGGGATTTGTCGCTTTGATGTTCAGTCCGGCATATTCCGGAATTATGATATACACGACGGTCTGCCCGGCAACGAGTTCAACAGTGGCGCTTGCCTGCAGGGAAAGGACGGGAAACTGTACTTTGGCAGTCTCAATGGTCTGGCGGCATTTTACCCGGATAGCATCCGGGATAACCGCTATCCACCCCCGGTGGCCTTCACCGACTTCAAACTGTTCAACCGGTCGGTCGCTATGGACAGTAAGAACGCTCCGCTCGACCAGCCGATCAATGAAGCCAAAGAAATTATCTTAAAGTACTGGCAGGATGTGATCACGTTTGAGTATGTCGCACTAAACTACATTGCTCCCAAAAAAAATCAGTACGCCTACAAACTGGAGGGCTTTGACCGGGCATGGAACGAGGTAGGTACCCAGCGAACGGCTACCTACACCAATCTGGACGCAGGAAGCTATACATTCCGGGTAAAAGGTTCCAACAACGATCATACCTGGAATGAACAGGGAGCATCTATTTGGGTAACCGTACTACCTCCGTGGTGGAGAACGTGGTGGGCTTATAGCCTGTACGGTATGCTGCTGCTGGGGGTAGTATACGGAATACATCAATACGGTCTTACCCGGGAAAGGTGGAAAAACGCGCTGGAAACCGAACGGCTTCGCCACGAAAAAGACCAGGAGATCCACCAGGTGAAGCTCCGGTTATTTACCAATGTCTCTCATGAGTTTCGCACCCCACTTACGTTGATTTTAGGTTCTTTGGAAACACTGCTGGCGTCAACCGGGCAACCACCTCACACCAAACGGCAGCTAAAACGCATGCAACGGAGTGCCCGCAGTCTGCTTCGTCTGGTCAACCAACTGCTGGATTTTCGCAAGTTGGAAGCAGGAAAACTGCCGTTGGAAATAGCGCAGGGCAATATCATGGAGTTTATCCGGGGAATAGCCGATGACTTTGTTGCGCTGGCCGAAAAACAGGAAATCAACTATGCGTGTCATACACAACCCGCAGATTGGCAGACGGGGTTCGACCCCGACAAGCTGGAAAAAGTGCTTTACAACCTGCTGGCAAATGCCTTTAAGTTTACTCCCCGCGGGGGAAGCATACGGGTTTGGGCACACCTGGTAAAGAAGGACGAAGATGTTATGTCCGACCGGGCGGTGGAAGGTATAAGTCCAGTAGGCTTATCCCACGAACCGCCGGATGCTCATGCGCTGGTTATTCGGGTAAGCGATACCGGGGTGGGGATTTCTCAGGAAGACCTTCCTCACATCTTCCATCGCTTTTATCAGGCGGGCCGGAAGAACGAAGCAACACCCGGCACAGGCATAGGGCTGGCGTTGGTCAAAGAACTGGTCGAACTGCACGGCGGAAATGTGCACGTGGAAAGTGAAGTGAAAAAGGGAAGCCTGTTTACGGTGTATCTTCCGGTGAACGCTGAAAAATACGATGACGTTGAATCATATGAGAACGCAGGGAAACCACGGGGTTTTGGAAAAGAAGATTCTTCGGTCGGACTGCCCTTTGCGGATACAACTAAAAACGCAGCGGAACAGCCCCTGGTGCTGGTAGTGGAAGACAACGGCGACGTCCGGGACTTCATTCGGGAAGAACTCACCTCGACGTACCGGATCGTAGAGGCACCGGATGGCGAGGAAGGAGTGGAAAAAGCCTTGCAAACCATTCCCGACCTCATTATCAGTGATGTGATGATGCCCCGGATGGATGGCATCGCCCTGTGTCAACAGCTAAAAACCGATGAGCGCACCAGCCATATTCCAGTTGTTTTGCTAACCGCCCGCGCTTCGGAAATCCATCAAATTCAGGGATTGGAAACCGGAGCGGATGATTATATCACCAAACCGTTTAACGTTAAGATTCTAAAAGCAAAAATTAAGAACCTGCTGGAGTCCAGAAAGCGGTTGCAAGAGCGTTTTGGCCGTGACGGTGCCCTACGTCTCAAAGATATTGCTACCACCCCTGCCGACGAATTGTTTCTAGAAAAGGCCATGCAGGTCATAGACGATAACCTGGCCAATCCCGACTTTAATGCCGCTAAATTTGGCGAAGCGATGCACATGGGACGCACCCAGTTTTACCGAAAAATCAAAGCCCTGACCGGTAAGTCGGTGCTCGATTTTATTCGAACGTTACAGTTGCAACGAGCCACCCAATGGTTAGCGAAAGGGGATGTGCCGGTAGCGGAAGTAGCCTACCGGGTGGGCTTCTCCGATCCTTTGTACTTCAGTAAATGCTTTCGCAAGCAGTACGGCGTTCCCCCCACGCAGTATGCTGCCCGCCAAGCGGAACGAAAACCCCATCCGTAGACGCTAAAGAATCAGCGATCGGCTGGTATTATCCAAAGAAAAGGTTTTCACGAATCAAGCCAAGCGTCTGCCCCCACCACCCCCGGAAGCTAATCTGTACGATCTTCCATGTTTTTGGTACAAGCTTCCATCGTCCTAATCTGTAGATTATTCATTTTTGATGCCACGAGATTATACTATTAGCAATGGTAAATCTATAAATAGACCTGTTTTTTAGAATTTTATTATTCCACTTTCAAAATGTAGAAGACCTATGCGTACCAACCTTACTTTTAACCTTGGAAGATTAACGATGATTGCCTTATGTCTTTTGTGTTGTGTGAGCACCGTGTCCGCGCAGCGTCAGAACCTCGTTGAGGTAGGAGACTATGAAACCGGTGACCTTTCCCAATGGGATGGCTTGGAACCCTGTGGCGATAAAAACCCTGGTTCAGACTGCGAAAACTCTATCACCATTGTGACCAACCCCGTCCGGGCGGGTAATTATGCCGCCAAGTTTGATCTGGACAAATCCCATGAACGTTCAGAGGTAAGAGCAAAGTCTGCTCCTCTAAACGAAGTTGTCTGGTACGGGTGGAGTCTGTATATCCCCCCGGGGTCTGATATTGCCAATTATTTTGGCATGGTTTCCCAGTTTCACCGCTATAACAGAAAACCAGCTTGGATGAAAGGAAAGCCCCCCGTATTACGTATCTCGAATAATAAGTGGTCTTTTAGATTGACGATTAAAAAACCTGGTGTTGATGAACTATTGCCTATCAACAAAGTCTTAGATTCCGCTATAGATGATGTCGGAAAATGGACCGATTGGGTAGTTCAAGCGAAGTGGACCGATCAACAGAATGGATTCTTCAAAATCTGGAAAAATGACTCATTGGTGTGGAATTATGACGGTCCCACCTATGTGCCTTTGCCAAAAGGGCCTTACTTTAAAATGGGTATTTACAGAGGAGATCCTAATTGGTCAGGACAGGAACCGCTTATCGTATACGGCGATGAATATCGAATGGGCAATGCTAATGCCACCTATGAAGACGTAGCTCCCGGAGGAGATGCTGTTGTCCCTACTCCTACTTTCGAAGTAGGCGAGCTATTGTATAGTGATGATTTTGATAGTGGCACGGGCAACTGGGTCAGTGAGTTTGACAATACGGCTTCCAGTCTGGCTACTCAGAACAGTAAGCTGGATATGGATGTCACCGGCGGGGGCACGGCCTGGTTTGTCCCTAAACTGTCGGGCAATGTGCAGATAGAATACGATGCGGTTTCGCTGAGTCATTCCGGCAATGGCCCCAACATCAACCAGTTCTGGATGGCTACGGACCCAGACAACCCGGATCTGTTCACCCGCAGCGGCACCTTTTCCGAATACGATGACCTTCAACTTTACTACGCCGGGTTAGGAGGCAATAACAACAGCACCTCCCGTTTCCGCAAGTACCTGGGCGACGGAACTAAGCCCGTACTGCAAGAGTACACCGATGCGGCCCATATCCCGGTAGCCAATCAGACCTACCGCATCAAAATCATCGTTTACGAAGGGATCACGCAGTTCTTCGTCGATGACGAGCTTTACTTTTCTCTGGACGATGCCAATCCGTATACGGAAGGCAACTTTGGGTTCCGTACCTTCAACAGTCATTTGCAGTACGACAACTTCCGAGTGTACCGCTTAGTGCCAGAAGACAGTACCACAAGTGACAATACCCAATTCAGCCCTGTCGCTTACTACGGGGATGCGGATAACTACACCCCCCTAACCCCTTCCCGTTGGTCGGTAGTGGCTGATCAGGGAGACAGCAGTTACTTTCTGAACACCAGTGACTACAATGCGCTCAGCGGGGATCGGCTGGGCGAGTACAGTGTTGTTAACGATAGTAGCTACTCGGACTTCCGCTTGACTTTGCAAGCTAAGAGTGCCGAAAACTTATCGGCCAACGCCTGGGCAGACTACACGGTCCTGTTTGGCTACGTAGATGCCGATAACTACAGTTACTTCCGATTCAGTAGCAACAGTGCCGGTAGCGACCTGGGGATAGTAGTGGATGGGGTGCGCAGTACGCTCAGCAGCACCGCCAGTGCTACGATCACCGACACCGACTACCATGCGGTGGAAGTGGTACGGGAAGGCAGCACCGTCACGGTATTCTACGACGGAACACAACTGCTAACGGTCACGGATGCCGCCTTAGCCACCGCCGGTGGTATCGGCGTTGGCTCCTACAACGATGCCGCCTACTTTGATGACGTCGTTATAGAATTAATTAGCCCGGCAGGCAGTGATTGCACCAGCCCGGTAAACCTGGCGTTAAACCAGCCGGTAGTGGCGAGTGGAGAAGAGAGCGGCAACCCCGGCAGTAATGCCGTGGATGGCATAGATGATACGGATGCCAATCGCTGGTCGGTGCAGAACTATCCGCAGAGCCTGGAAGTAGATTTGGGCAGTGTGTCACTGATTAGCAGCACTGAACTAGTGCCCTACAACAGCCGGGGCTATCAGTATAGAATAGAAGGCAAGACGACAGCCAGTGGCAGCTACAGCACCTTGGTAGATCAAACCAGTTACAGTGGTGGCAACTACGCTTCGGACGTGCAGAGCTTCGGTGAAGCCGAAGCGCGGTATGTGAAGGTGACAATCACTGGATGTAGTGGCAGCAACTGCTCGGCACAGAACTGGGTGAGCCTTAGAGAATTTAAAGTGAATGGCTGTGCAGGCAGTGTGGATGAGGAGTATATCTATCTGGAAGCCGAGAACACGACGCTATCTTCCCCTTTAGTGGTAGGCAATGATGCTAATGCTTCGGGCAACGGCTATATCTGGTATCCATCGGGGAACCGGAACGATACCCCTACGGCTCGGGCCAGCTACAGCTTCACGGTGAACAACGGGGGAGAGTATCACCTTTGGGGTCGGGCGATCACTGGTAGCACGGGAGCAGATTCGTACTGGGTGCGCATAGACGGGGGTAGTTGGATCAACTGGAATTACATAGCGGAGGCTTCGGCGAGTACTTGGACCTGGGACGAGGTACACGAATGGGATGGGACGAGTAGTACGCAGACGCCCTTGGTATTCAGCCTTTCTGCGGGCACGCATACGCTAGAGATCAGTGAGCGGGAGCAGCAGGTGAAGTTAGATCGGCTGTTAATCACCGATGATCTGAGCTTTGTACCCAGCGGTTTAGGAGGCAGTGCTAGTGCGCGCACGGCAGTAAGTGAGAAGAAGCTAACAAGGGAAGTAAAAGTTGCCGAGGCCGAAGTGCCTGACATTCTGGTGTATCCCAATCCGGGTACTAAGCGGTTCAAACTGCATTATGATGCGACAGCATGGGAAGGGGGTGAGGTCCGGGTAACGGATGTGTTAGGTCGGGAAGTAGTGCGTCAGCGACTGAGCGACGAAAGAAAGGGAATAGACTTATCGTCTCAGCAAGCGGGTATCTACCTGATCACCGTTAGCAAAGGTGACCAGCAGTGGACAGGGCGAATTATTAATCAATAGGGAATCACTTAAAAAAAACTTATTCAACATGAGAAAGCACATAGTTAGAAACCTGATATGCCTGGTTGCAATAAGCCTACTGTCGCACTTATCGTATGGGCAAACCCTGCAAAGTGAGGTTGACTTTGAAACCGGAGAGTACAACCAAGGATGTAATCCTAAAACTGATCCGTGTAATGATAAATTTGATGGTTGCGATTGTGGTTTGGGCGTGTCGATGAAAATTGTTAATAAAAATGATGGACATCCGGTACGATCCGGTAACTATTCTTCTTATTACCGATTGGCAAATTGCCATGAGCGGGCAGAATTTGAAGATTTGTGCAGTATGGGGTATAATCAGGAGTTATGGACTGGATGGAGTGTATACGTTCCGCCCACTCCTACCTTTAGAATAGACAATACTTCTACGATCATCGCGCAGTTTCATGATCGGTACGGTAGCCCTGCTGCAAACGAGAAACCACCTCGTTGTGCGGGAGAAAGTGGGGGACCTACGGGTATCATTTTAAGGTCGGATGGTAAGCTTTATTTGAAAGTGAGATACGAAGATCAAAGTAAAGGATGCATGGATTCTAAGTCTTTGGAAATAGGAAGCCATGCTGAAATGATTGGTAAGTGGACGGATATTGTAGTAAATGCTCGATTTACCAATAATGCTAACCAAGGCTTTATTAAAGTATGGGTGTATGAAGCAGGAACTAGCCGACCTACCACACCAACGATAAATTATCAAGGTTCTACCTACTTCGAAAAGAATAATGGCAGTAACAACGGTGGTCCCGTCTTCAGAATGGGACTTTATCGTGGTGATCCGGGAAACGTGCCAGGCGATCCTGTCGTTTTATACACGGATGAATATCGTAGTGGCAAAGCCAGCAACGGAGTAGGCTTTGATGAGGTAGCTCCGCCTGCTTTTACCTCGCCTCCCACTACCACACCGGGCTATAACGTCGGCGAGTTATTATACAGCGATGATTTTGATGGTGATTTGAGCAACTGGGAAGCTGAGATACAAAACACCAGTAGCACTACCGTATCCCTACAGAACAGCAAATTGTCAGCGGATGCTACGGGCGGGGCTACCGTATGGTTCAAGCCGAAGCTATCGGGTAACGTGCAGATCAGCTACGATGCGGTATCGATTAGCCATTCCAGCAATGGCCCTAATATTAATCAGTTCTGGATGGCCAGCGATCCGGATAATCCCAACTTATTCACCCGCAGTGGGGCCTTTGCTGCGTATGATAACCTAGAACTCTACTACGCCGGACTGGGGGGCAACGACAACAGTACCTCCCGCTTTCGCAAGTACTTCGGAGATGGTACTAAACCGATCCTGCAAGAATATACGGATGCAGCGCATATTCCCGTAGCCAATCAGACCTACCGGATCAAGATCGTTGTCTACGAAGGGCTGACCCAGTTCTTTGTCGACGGGGAAAAGTATTTTGAGCTGGACGATAGTGATCCCTACACCGAAGGTAACTTTGCTTTCCGCACCTTTAGTAGCCATGTTCAGTACGACAACTTTCGGGTGCATCGCCTGGTTGCCGACGATAGTAGTGGTCCTGAGCCCCTGGTCATCACCGCGGTACAAGCCAGTACGGACGATGGCAATGTAGCCAGTAATACGTTGGATGGTGATTTGTCTACGCGCTGGTCGGCACAAGGAGAGGGGCAGACGATTGTCTACCAACTCGCCGAGCCTTCTTTGGTTGACTCAGTCAAGATTGCCTGGGCCCGGGGAGATGAACGCACTGCCTCTTTTGATATAGAGGTTTCCCCAGACAGTGTGAGTTGGACGCAGGTGTTCAGTGGACAGAGCAGTGGCACGAGCTTGCAGTTAGAGTCCTACGATGTCACTGATCAAGTAGGTAGCTATGTACGCATTGTGGGGCAGGGTAACAGCATGAACAACTGGAACAGCATCACCGAAGTGGAATTGTACGGTGAACCCGATACTTCGTCGGGCAGCAATCAACCCCCGGTGGCCGCACTATCGGCTACGCCTACCTCTGGCAAAGCCCCCTTAGCGGTGAACTTTGATGCTTCTTCCTCCACGGATGCCGATGGCACAGTTGCCAGCTATGGCTGGGCCTTCGCGGATGGTGCTAGCGGCAGTGGGGTGAGTGTGAACCACACCTATGACAGTGCGGGCAGCTATTTGGCTACGCTGACTGTGACCGATAACGAAGGGGCCGGTGCTACGGATACCCTGACCATCACGGTACTGGCCAACCAGCCGCCGCAAGCTTCGTTCACGGTGAGTCCAACAAGCGGACCCGCTCCGCTGTCGGTGAACATGGATGCCTCGGCTTCTACCGATAACGATGGGGCGATCAGTAGCTATGCCTGGGACTATGGAGACGGCAGCAGTGGCAGTGGGGTCACGAGCAGCCATACCTACCCGGATGCCGGAAGTTATATCATTACTCTGACGCTCACTGATGATGACGGGGCTACGGCCAATAGCAGTGATACGATCACCGTGGAGGGCGCGGTTACCTGTACTGGTCCGGTGAACCTGGCCTTGAACCGGCCGGTGGTAGTGAGTGGGCAACAGAGCAGCAACCCGGGCAGCAATGCGGTGGATGGGATAGCCGACAGTGATGCGAATCGCTGGTCAGTGCAGAATTACCCCCAAAGCCTGGAAGTGGATTTGGGTAGTGTGTCGCTGATCAGTAGCACCGAACTGGTACCCTACAACAGTAGAGGCTACCAGTACAAAGTGGAAGGCAAGACCACAGCCAGTGGTAGTTACAGCACGCTGGTAGACCAGACCACTTACAGTGGGGGTAACTATGCTTCGGATGTTCAGAGCGTAGCGAAAGCAGAAGCCCGGTATGTGAAGCTCACCGTGATGGGCTGTAGCGGTAGTAACTGTAGCTCGCTGGACTGGATCAGCCTCAGAGAGTTCAAGGTGAACGGTTGTAATGAAGCCAATGCTCTAGAGTTAGAAGCCGAATCGGGCACGCTCACTTCGCCCATGCAGGTGGGTAGTGATACCGATGCTTCAGAAGGGCAATACATAGAAGTGCCCAATGGGAATGGCAACAACGGGACAGGTGCTGCTCAGTATGCCTTCAATCTCTCCAGTGCAGGGGATTACTATGTTTGGGGCCGGGTATTACCGGCTACGCATTCGGACAACTCGTTTTATGTGTCAATGGATGGGGCAGCGGATGTGACCTGGAGCATTGATCCTACTAGCAGTTGGGTATGGGCGCAGGTAGGACAGAGCTACAGCCTGAGTGCCGGAAGTCATCAGTTACTGATCAAGCAGCGGGAGGATGGTAGCAAACTAGACCGATTGATCATCACAAGCAATGCCAGCTATGTACCGGGGGCTAATGCCCGGATAGCAACGAGCGGCAAGAAGCTGGGAGAGGAAGTAAAAGTTGCCCAGGCCGAAGCATTGGGTATTAGGGTATATCCCAATCCAAGTGGAGGAAGGATGAACATAGAAGTAGGACCAGTTTGGCAAGGGGGCATAATACAGGTGTTGGACATGCAGGGCAAGGTGTTGCTGGATAGAAAGGTGAGCAAACGCTCAGGGGTTACCATAGATGTATCCAAGCTGCCCTCGGGCACGTATCTACTACGACTCAGCCAAGGTCAGCGTCAGGTAACACAACGATTTATTAGAGAGTAGCAGGAGGATATTGTTGCTAATAAGTAGTAAGGAGAAGCCATTGGCTCCAAAGAGGCTAGTGGTTTCTTCTTTGCTATAATAGTCTAATTTTTTTAGCTCTAAAAAGGTGGTCATCTGTTGCGATGTTCTCTTATGGGTTCCTTTGCCCAAGAATGTAAGATATGTTGTCTGTAGCTATGAATTAAAAGTTTCTTTAATTAACAAAATAAACTTACGCGTACCAGACAAACAACGAGTTTGCATTTTAGCGTTATTCGCTTTTCCCTTTGTTTGTAGGATTGATCTCGTCTCAACCACAAATATGCGCACTCGGCATCTTCTCTCATCAATCAAAGGGCGTCTGATTGCCCTGGTCACCTTCTTTATG
Source organism: Cyclobacteriaceae bacterium (assembly GCA_965217275.1). Classification (GTDB taxonomy): domain Bacteria; phylum Bacteroidota; class Bacteroidia; order Cytophagales; family Cyclobacteriaceae; genus Tunicatimonas. The sequence continues at coordinate 1,208,400 of OZ244400.1, forward strand.
TTCGTGTTGTTGGGCTTTTCGCTGATTATGCTCCAGCGGAATAACCAAATAAAAGATGATGTCCAGCATTTGCTGGAAGTCCGCATGCGCATTAGGGATGCCACTGAAAACACTCAATCATCACTGGACATTGCACTATCAAACTCGAGACGAAGTGTCTTGAAGAAGATAGCCCTTTCTAGTGAAAATCAAGTGAAAGTTGTACAACAAGAAGCTAAGGTACTGGACAGTTTGGGTATCTATCTCGGCGATACCGGCGCGGTTATGTTGCAAACACTTTCCAAAAATCTGGTCAATTTCACGCAAGACTACGCCAGGGCCGATAGCATTTGGAATCGCTATTTAGCAGAAGAGCAAGCGACAAAAATCCGTTTGTTTGCGGTAGACCCAAGTACCACCACTTTCAGACTAGTGACCCAGGCCGAAAAAGGTTATCAACTATCATCAGATACCCTGGCAGAGATACTGATTGAAGCCGAAGAAGCTTTTTACGTAGGAGCATTTTCAAATTACAGCCATACCGGATTTCAGGGTAAAGGATATGCTGACTATACTAATCGCGAAAAAGACTTTATAGAGTGGAAGTTCTCGACTCCCCGGAGTGGCAAGCATATCATCGTTTTTCACTATGCCAACGGGAGTACCTCTGACCGTCCTCTGTCCCTCAGTGTTGATGGAACTATAGTGGACTCTTTGTGGTCTTTTCCGCCCTTGGGGCAAAACAACTGGACTGCCTGGGCAGATACCGAGGGATTGGAAGTTCATCTCGGCGCGGGGGTTCATACCCTGCGCGCTACCGCTATTGGAAAGAGCGGGGGCAATATAGATTACCTAAAAATAATTGCTTCGGCACCCTACGCTGATGCCTCTATAATGTACTTGCCGACCCAAAAGAAGGGCATTGTTGATGAAGCGGCCGTGGCTACTTTAACGGAAAAAATAGTTGACGGGGCAGATGAGACAGACATAATGAATGGGGTAGAGGATATCATGAGAGCCTCCAATAATGAAATTAACCGTAGCATTACTTCAATCATAGAGCAAAACAACCGGCTCCTTGGCGACGATATAGCCCGGTTGCAGCAACAATTACAAAAAACGAATATATTCAACTTTGTTACCTTCGGCATTGTCGCCATTCTGGCGGCTATGGCTACTTATATTGTCCTGAAATCACTGAACAAGTCTATTGCCCGCCCGGCGCAACAAATCCAGCGTTTGTCAGTGGGAGAAACCAACTTGAAACTTGATGCTACCCAAGACGAATTGAACGTGGTCGTCCAGGCAAGTAACCAGCTTAGAAATCATTTGAACCAAGCCAGCGAGTTCGCCCGCGAGATAGGCGAGGGTAATCTACAGCACCACTTTGCGCCTTCCAGTAAGAACGATGTATTAGGAAACGCCTTGATACAAATGCGCGACCAGTTGCAGGTCATCAAAGAAGAAGATCGGCGGCGTAATTGGCAGAGCGATGGACTCACCAAGTTCGCTGAGCTACTACGAAAAGAGTACGAGAATAAATACGACATGGCTGTTTGCATTATCTCAAATCTGGTAAAATACCTGAAAGCAAACCAAGGCGGGCTGTTTTTTTATAATGACCAGGATGAAGACCATCTTCACCTGGAGCTTATCGGCTGCTACGCCTACGACCGAAGGAAGTATCTGAAAAAGGAGATCATGGTGGGTGAGGGATTGGTAGGACAAACGTTTCTGGAAGGTGAAATTACCTGCCTTACCGAGATTCCTGACAATTACCTCTCCATTCGTTCGGGACTTGGCGGGGCCAATCCGAAATGTCTGCTCATTGTACCGCTCAAAACCGATGAGAAAATAGAAGGAGTCATAGAAATAGCTTCCTTCAATGAGCTTGCCGAACATGAAATTGAGCTGATAGAAAAGATAGCCGAAGTAACAGCGTCCCATATGGCAAGTATGCGCATGAGCGAACAGACAAGGACATTGTTGGAAGAAACACAAGCACAAACCATGAAACTTCGTGAACAAGAGGAAGAGCTCCGCCAGAACATGGAAGAAATGCAAGCCACCCAAGAGCAAATACGCCGGGATTCCAGGCTTGAAATTGAGCCAGAAGAGACTACTTTATCGCCGGATTAGGTTTTTCTAGATGCTTATTTTTCGAAAATGTATTAAATTGAACTTGCAAGGAAAAAGTGGACAAAAAGTTAAGCCGCATTTTTGTGGGTAGGCTTACCTTTAGGTAAGCAATCTATTGATTTTCAGCATATTAAGCTGCATAATCAATAAAAGGAACCCTCAAAAAGGCAGGACATACCTGATTTTTGAGGGTTTTTTGACTTCTTTGCATTTGACTAGAACATAAAGAGCCAATGCAAAAGAAGCTATTTTCCGAAGAAGAAGCAAGAACTGCTTTATGGTACAAATTCAAGAATAGCCGTTGGGGACGTTTGTACGATACTATCCCCTGGGATGAACTGGAGTGCTGCTTACCAGTCATTACTCGTGGCCCCTCCCCTTACTTTGATCGCCAAGGTAAGTTTGCTCTCATGTTGCTCAAGCACGAATTGGGGGTATCCGATGAGGCACTCATTGAACACATCAACACCAATGAGTGCCTACAGTTATTTTGTCACATTCAATTAGCACCTTTTCAGCGTATCGGTGATACTGGTATTGTCAGCCGAGTAAGAGGTTACCTTGCCCAACATGCTGATTTGGAACAAGTGCAAGCCATTCTGGCAGGGCACTGGCAAAAAGAGATGGATTTCAAGCAGGTCTTAAAAGTAGACGCCGTCTGCTACGAGAGCTACATTCGCTATCCCACGGACGTCAAATTGCTCTGGGAATGTTGTCAGTGGGTCTATCAAAAGCAACTCTTCCTACTACGTAAGCAGCTAAAGGTGCCTTTGGGCAAAGAAAAAGAACGCTTCGGTGTACAGCACAGAAAGTATCTGGGATATGCCAAGCTCAAACGCAAGGCTCACCGGAAGAAGCGTAGACGTATCAAGTCATTGCTCAACCTACTAAGTCGGGGGCTTACTGCCCTACAGGCTTTGCTAGATACTGGACGGCTGGCAGAGCAGTTGGATAAACGTTTTTATCACTACCTGCGTATCATCAAGCAAGTGCTACAGCAACAACGCTATCTCTATCAGCAGGCCACTAACAAAGTGCCTAATCGCATTGTATCACTGCACAAGCCATATATACGTCCCATCAAACGTGGTAAAGAGAATAAGCCGACAGAATTTGGGGCTAAACTACATATGATGCAGACTGATGGCTTGTGTTGGATAGAGCACCTAAGCTTCCGGGCTTTCAATGAGTGTAAACGCTTCAAAATCAGTGTCATCAAGCACAGGGCTATGTCTGGGGAATGTCGTCAGGCCTCAGCCGACCGCATCTACGCTACCAATGAGAACCGGCGTTTCTGCCGCAAGCACGGCATCTTTCACAATTTTGATCCCAAAGGCCTAAAACCCAAAGATCAGCAATGGGCTAAAGAACAACAACGCCTTAAAGCCAGTCTCAATAAAGACCGAGCCACCCGGTTAGAAGGAAGTTTTGGCAATCACAAAAACCACTATGGTCTGAATAAGGTCAAAGCGCGCAATGAAGCTAACGAGCGAGTTTGGATACACTTTGGCGTATTCACCGCCAACGCTGTGCAACTGGCCAACCAAAGGCAAAAGCGGCAAGCACAAACCCTCCATTCTACCTATCAGGCAGCCTAAATGCACCAGCTAACATGCCCACTTCTAGGGGAGAAGTCTGGCTAGGGAATAGCTGAGAAGGATAGCTTGGGCTGGCTTTTCTTCAAAAATATTTAGAATTGTACTTTTGAAAGATAGACTGCTTGAATCATCATCAACTAAGACCCTATTCAGAGGATAAACAGCCCTACACTGAAACCAAAAAAGCTAACCCAAAGGTTAGCCTGGGTAGTGTTATAAATGTAAGGATGCGATTTTTGTCAAATTGTAATCAACCAGAAAGTAATAGATGGCATTGATGTGATTATCCAGATTTTTGGAGAAAGATAATGCCTTTCTCACTAGTCGACTACAACGCTGTCTGAGCGTATTATTGAAGCGTTCTTGGTGATTTGTCTGACCCTCTTTTTTAGTTTGCGTAAGCTGCTTTTGGTCTATCACACATCGGTAAGCATCCCAATCGTCGGTATAAAAGTGAGCTTTCTCTCGGATATGTTCAGGAATGCTAAACCACAAACCCCAAGCTCCCTCTTCGTCTCTTGACCCTACCCACCGGGGTGCCGGCCAATACCCTACGATTTGACGTGTTTCTCGCTCTAAAGCTAACCACACCCACTGGCGGGGGTTAAGTACCCTAGGGATGCGTGCATTCTCTTCCGGTTATACCAAATCTCAATAAATTCAAATACATCAACTTTTGTTTCCGCTATGGTGGTTGGTTCGGCAATGTATATGAGTTCGGCTTTAAGAGTTTTAAAGAAACTTTCGGCTACGGCATTGTCCCAGTAGTTACCCTTCCGACTCATACTTTGTGTGACCAAAGGATGGGCTTTAAGCAAGTTTCTAAACTCATGACAGGCATACTGTACGCCTTGGTCCGAATGGAAGATCATTTCGGTTATTATCGGCCTGTTTTTAATAGCCATTTTCCAAGCTGGTATCACAGTATCGCAGGTCTTCATCGTTTTGCTCAACGACCATCCCACTACTTTTCGGTCGGCCAAGTCCACAATAACGGTTAGGTATAACCACCCTTGAGTAGTCTTGATATATGTGATATCAGATACCCATGCTTTTGCTACAACCTCGGGAGCAAACTTCCTGTCTAATAGGTTTTTAGCGATTGGATAGTTATGGTTAGAATCGGTAGTCTTTACTCTGAACTTTCGGTGAACAACACTTCTGATACCGGCTACCTTCATCAGTTTGGCTACTCTTGGTCTGGATATCTGAATGTCCCTTTTGTGAAGCTCACGGGTAATTTTGGGACTACCATATCGACCTTTGCTTTGTTGGTGGATCTCTCGGATCAGTTGAAGGATACTCTGCTTATCTACCTGTCGGGCCGATGGTTTTCTATTGAGCCATTGGTAGTAACCGCTTCGGCTTACTTTAAACGCTCTACACATCCGCGCGGCGTCCGCTTCTCAACGGCAATATAGATCGGTGCTTTTTCATAAACCTGAATATTTGCTGTCGCTCTTGGAGAAGATGCTTACTGCCTTTTTTAGGATGTCACGTTCTATTTCAGCTTCTCGTAACTGCTTTTTTAGTCTGGTTACTTCAGCCTGTTCCGGGGACAGTGAAGGCCTGCCATGCCCTGAAAAACTTCCTTCTCTCTTTTGTTTGTACTCTCGCTTCCAGCGGCTCAGCAGGTCAGCTCGGATACCCAATTCTTTTGCTGCCTCACCCGTGGGTTTACCCGACAGGCAGAGTTCTACGGCCATCACTTTGAAGGCTCGGTCGAAGTGTCTTTTTTCTTGTTTCATATCGGCTAAGTTAAGGATTGTAAGGCTTAACTTAGTGTCCTCTCAAAGGTATAGTTTTAAAGATTGAGTCTGTCGCAGTAGCCAATGAAAGGGGGTAGTAAGTAGATTTGCAATTGGAAAACAAAACAAATTGTCATGCAAATCAAACTCACTAACCCCACAGTAAAAATACTGAATACGATGTACATTTCATCACTTCGTAGTAAGGGATTACTCACCCTTCGTATCGCCGGTATCTTGCGTTTAGCCGAAGGGGATAGTTGTGCTCAGGTAGCGGCTCTATTGCGGGTTTCGGTTAGGGCCGTAGAACGCTGGAGGGCACTTTTTCTCAGCAAGGGTACCTCTGGTTTACCACCAGCTCAGGCAAGTGGGGCTGTGAGTAAGCTCACTAAAGAACAGAGGCAGGAACTCTATGAACTGATCCTAGCCGGGCCTCAGGCCAGTGGTTATTCTTTAGCCTGCTGGCGCAGCCCCATGATTGCTGAGTTGATTGTCCGACGCTTTGGGGTGAACTACCACCCTTACTACATTGCCGAACTGCTACGTAGCATAGGACTTTCCTGGCAAAAGGCCACCTTTGATGCGGCGGGCAAAGATGAGACGAAACGACAAAACTGGATTACGGAACGTTGGGCAGCTATCAGAGAGCGAGCCCAACAACGCAACGCCCAGATTCTCTTTGAAGACGAGGCCTCTTTTCCGCAGTGGGGCAGCCTGTCTTACACTTGGGCAGCTAAGGGGGCGCAACCGGTGTTAAAAACCTCCGGTAGACGAAGAGGGTGCAAAGTCTTCGGGGCGATCAGCTATACCACCGGGGCCTTCTATACCCAAGTACACGAAGGCCGCTTTAACTCAGAGAGTTACCAGCAATTTTTGCTCAGTGTGTTTGCCCGCCTCAAACGCCATATCATCCTCATCCACGATGGGGCACGTTACCATACTTCCAAAGTTATGCAAGCCTTTTATGAGCAGCATGCTCATCGGCTCACCGTGGAGCAACTACCCTCTTTTTCCCCCGACTACAATCCTATTGAAAAGGTTTGGAAGGAGGTCAAGAAAGAAGGAACCCATATGAAGTATTTTCCTGATTTTGAAAGCTTGCAAAACACTGTGAAAGAAACCCTTTTGGCGTTCGCGGACAAAAAAGACAGAATCTTGGCCCTCTGTGGTATGTACAAAAGAATGGAGTCCGCCGCTTAAACAACTTGCCTAGCATCCATGCGACAGACTCAACCTTAAATACTATAGCAAGTACAGGTTACTATAAACTGATTAATAGGTACAGTGGTAAAGCGTTGGATGTAGCCAAAGTGTCCACGGCGGATGGGGCTAATGTACAGCAGTGGAACTATGGAGGAGGTGACAACCAGCAGTGGCAATTGGTAGCAGTAGGTAGCAATGCCAGAACCGCGGATGTGAAAGCAAAATCAATGCAGCACGTAGAAGCAGGGCTGTTACAACTCTATCCTAATCCCACGACAGGAGTTGTGCAGTTAAGAGGGGAGGTAACGGAACCGGTGCGGGTATACAGCCTGCAAGGTAAGCTGATGCTACGCAGTCAGCTTAATCAACAGCAGGAAATAGATGTATCGGCCTTACCGACAGGGGTATACATGATAGAGGTGCAGGGCCAAGGACAACCCTTCCGCGCCAGGATCATCAAGGAATAAGTAGCAAGCAATAAGTAAGTGTGCATGAAAAGCCAATCTCCCAGAAGAGATTGGCTTTTTAATGAAAATACTTATATCATTTGTATCTTAGCAAAACGATAACGTTAAATAATATGAAAAATTCGTTCATCGGACAAAGCAGCCGTAGAGCATTTACTAAAAAGATCAGCCAGCTAAGTATGCTGAGCTTGATGCCTGCTTCCCTGGTAGGTTCCTTTCAGACCTATCGGAAGATTAAGTGTAGAGTACAAGTGCTGACTTCTGGCCCAAAACATCATTTCTTCGGTTACTTTGGTATCTGCCCCTGGAATAAGGATGAAACTCACGTGCTGAGCCTGGAAAGCAGCTTTCATGATCATCTGCCCACTGCCAACGAACCCGCGGCTGTCGGGCTGGTGGACATGAAGACTGGCAAGTTTGATAAGCTCACCCAAACCACCGCCTGGAACCTGCAACAAGGAGCCATGATGCACTGGCACCCGAAGCATCCCAATGAGAAAATCCTCTACAACGACTTCCACGACGACCAGCTCTCCTCAGTAATTTATGATATTGCCACCGGCAAAAAGCAGTACCTGCCCCATCCGGTCAGTGCGCTGGATCATCAGGGCAACCATGCGCTGTTTATCAGCTATGGCCGCACCGGAAGGCTGAGAAAAGTGGTAGGCTACCAGGGACTGGAAGACCCCAACCCCGATGATCCGCACCCGGCCAATGATGGGGTATTTCTCATGGATTTGTCTACGGGTGAATCTAAGTTGATCGTATCTATCAATCAAGTGTACGAACTGATCAAAGACCGGCATCCCGAACTGGCGGATAAACCGATGTGGTTTAATCATACCGAGTTTAATGACAGCGGCGACCGACTGTTCTTTTTGGCCCGCACCTGGAACGAAAAAAACCGCCTGCAAACCGGCATGTACACGGTCAATATTGATGGCTCTGACCTAAAAGAAGCCATTCCCTACGGCAAAACGGTGTCGCACTTCGACTGGCGCAACGATGAGCAGATACTGGCTACGTTTAACCTGCGCGGCCAAGGAGCGGAGCATGTCCTTTTTACGGACGGCAAGTCGGATTATCACTCCATTGGCGGCGAACTGCTACACTTCGACGGGCACTGCACCTTCGCCCCGGATGGCAACTGGCTGGCCACCGACCGAAATCATGGTGATACGATCTCTAAGTCGTTGTGGCTTTACCACCTGGAAGCGGAGGAAGGACAGAAACTGGGTGATTTTCCGATGAAGGAGAAAAAGTACGTCAACAGCGATGTGCGCTGCGACCTGCACCCCCGCTGGAACCGTTCGGGCAACAAAATCTGCATTGATGCACTGAATCCCAAAGACTGGACCCGGCAACTTCATATTGTGCATTTGGACTTATAAAGTAATAGTATTTTGTTTAACGATAAACCCAAAGAACTATTCATAAATTCTTCACCCTGTTGAAAGAACGCACGCTATTTTACTCTGGACTCTATACGTTACTATTCTGTGTTTTCTGCGTGCATTTCAATGGCATGGCTGCTTCCGATAAACCTATCAGGTTCAGTAGAATTTCCTTTAGAGAAGGATTATCCCAAAATTCCGTTTTTAGCATTTACCAGGATAGACACGGCTTCCTGTGGTTTGGCACATTAGGTGGATTGAATAAATATGATGGATACGAAATAGAGCTGTTCCGAAATGACCCTAGTGATTCGCTCAGTATAAATAGCATGCGTATCTATGATATAGCAGAAGACAAAGAGGGTACGCTTTGGGTCGCTACTTTTTCCGGTATACATCGATATGACGAAAAATTAAATGCTTTTATTCAACATCCAGACTTAGCGCAAACCATCGTCAATTATCTGCTTCTGGATAGTTTTGGGCATTTTTGGGCAGGTTCTGATCAAGGACTCTATCGCTATCATGATTCGCAAGATCATTATATTCACTATCCCGAAGTAAGAAGTGCTGATAGCAAAGAGGATCAAAGAATTTATGCACTTTTTGAAGACCAGCATCATATCCTGTGGGTAGGTAGCCATGCCGGTGTATCTTTGTTTGATGTGAAGCAAAAGAAATATATAGCACCGTATCCTTGTTTGAAATTACTTGAGAATAGTGTAGTCAGAACGATTTCAGAAGATAAGCTGGGGAACCTCTGGATTGGCACAGAAGGGCAAGGGGCTTTTTACATTAACCAATCCAGGACAGAAATCCATCGTTTGAAACAGGCGGGTGAGAATGCTTTGCCGAGCAACAGGGTAAGGACTATCTTTCCTACAGACTCCGGCGATATATGGATTGGAACCAGAGACGGACTCTGTATCTATAATGTGATCAATCAGGAATATCGTGTGCTGCAATACAATAAATATGATCCCTACAGCCTGAGCCACAATTCTGTCAGAAATATTTATCAGGATCGGGCAGGCAGTATTTGGTTGGGCACGTATTCGGGAGGGGTTAATGTAGTGCATCCCAATCATAATTTTAATCACTACGGTGAGTCAATGGGTGATTTGCCTGGGCTTAACCATCCGGTGGTAAGTTCCGTGGTGGAAGACGCATCGGGCCATCTCTGGATGGGTACGGAAGGCGGAGGAATTAATTGCTTGAATACGGTAACAGGCCACTATCGGTACATTACTTCTTCCGGTCGGCAGGATAGCTTGCCCCATGACAATGTTAAAACCCTACTGCTGGATGCCCAAGATAATCTTTGGGTAGGTACAGTGCAGGGCCTGCATTATTTTGATAGAAAGCAACGCATATTCCACCACTACACTCATGATCCGAATAATCCCAACAGTTTAAGTTCCGATGAAGTGTATTGCCTTGCCAATGCGCAAGAGGGAAGCATCTGGATAGGGACCAATATAGCAGGGCTTAACCATCTTTCCCCTGCTACCGGTACCATCGTTCATTACCAGGCAGGAGCTACCGACAGCAGCCTGAGCAATAATAATATCCGGGCCCTTCTGCCCGAGGAAAATGGTGATCTGTGGATTGGCACAGGGTTCGGGCTAAATTATCTTGATATCAAAAAGAGAAAAATTTCAAAATATGTATTCTCCCGAACGGGGAGCACCTCCCTTAACAACAGCTCAGTAAACGCGCTTTATAAGGACCGTTTTGGTATTGTATGGATTGGCACTTCGGGAGGAGGTATCAATCTGTTGGACACCCGCCACCACCGGTTTCATTACATAGAAAAGGAACAAGGGTTGTCCGGCAACAATATCTACGGAATAGTAGAGGATGAGCAAGGAAATATCTGGGCAAGCACCAATCATGGGTTAAGTAAAGTTACCTTGCCGGGCCGGAAAAAGGGCGTTGACTTATCCGGGTTGGCCATTGTTAATTATGATTGGCAGGATGGAATAAGGACCGAACAGTTTAGTATAGGTGCCTTCTGTAAAGGTGCTTCGGGAACGTATTATTTTGGTGGGATCAACGGTGTGACGTATTTTAAGCCACAGGAAATTTTTAAAAATACAATACCCCCTCCCATTGCCTTTACCGGACTCGAGATCATGAACCACCCGGTACTTCCAGGGAAAGACTCCCCCTTGCCAGTGCCTATCAATGAGACAGACGAAATTACGTTGACCTATGATCAAGCCTTCTTTTCGCTCACTTTTGCCGCCCTGAACTATATAAGTCCGGGCAAAAACACGTATGCTTATAAACTGGAAGGGCTTCCACACGAAAATACCTGGCATGATCTGGGGAATAAACGGACTATTACTTATAATAAACTAGCACCGGGAACCTATGTACTAAAAGTGAAAGCCACCAATAACGACGGAGTTTGGAACCCTCAGGGCCGGGCACTTACCATTCATGTGCTTCCTCCTTGGTGGAAAACTACCTGGGCGTATGGTTCGTATGCTTTGCTCCTGACCGCCCTGCTTTATCTTTTTTATGCCTACTCCCTGAAAATAGCGAAGCTGAAACACAAGCTTTCGTATGAGGCACTGATCCGGGAAAAAGAGCAAGAACTTTATCAGAGAAAATTGCAATTTTTTACAAACATTTCCCATGAGATTAAAACCCCGCTGACGCTGATCCTGGCACCTATTGAGAAGCTGATTACCTTAGATGAAGGCAACAATCGGATTCACAATCAACTGATGATGATGCAGAGGAACGGTGAAAGGCTGCTGAGGCTGATGAATCAGTTGCTCGACTTTAGAAAGTTTGAAACAGGCCATGTACAGTTGCAGGCAGCAGCAGGGAATGTGGTCAGGTTTATGCGTGAAATCGGCTTATCCTTTGAACACTATGCAGTACACAAAAAGATTACTTTTGAATTTGTGACCCCGGAAGACACGATAACCCTTTGGTTTGACAGAGATAAACTGGAAAAAATAGTGTTTAATCTCCTTTCCAATGCTTTTAAGTTTACGCCAGAGTATGGGCATATACAGTTGGCCATAAAAGTGAAAGAGGAGCCTCAGTATAAAAAATCGTGGTTCCTTATTCAAATAACCGACAATGGAAAAGGCATTCCTGAAGAAAAGAGGAAAGTGATATTTGAGCGGTTTCAACATAACAGCCACGGGGAGGGTACAGGGATTGGACTTTCCTATACCAAAGGGCTGGTAGCATTACACGGGGGAAGTATTACCGTAGAAAGTAGCGTGGCAACTTCCAACCAACCGGGCACTACCTGCTTCACTGTGGCCTTACCGATGGGCAAGTCTCATTTGCGGCAAGATCAGATCATCACAGACTTCAGAAACAGTGATGATATCAGGCAGTATTTCGACCAGCCCGCTCTCGAAAGAAAAGAAGAACCGGTCGCTAAGCAAGCCGGAAAAAGACCCCTGCTGCTCGTTATCGAAGACCAGGATGACCTCAGGAATTACCTGAGCCATCACTTTCAGCAGCATTACAAGGTACTGGTAGCGGCCGATGGGGAGGAGGGAAGGTATATGGCAGGTAAGCACATTCCGGATATCATTATCAGTGATGTCATGATGCCCCACAAAGACGGAATAGCTCTTTGTAAGGAACTGAAAAGTGATGTTCATACGAGTCATATACCCATCATTCTACTGACAGCCCGTACCCCGCTGATATTTAAAATTGAAGGGTTTGAAACCGGAGCCGACGATTATATCACAAAACCTTTCTCACTGCAAATGCTGGAAACTCGGGTGAAAAATCTGGTTGTTTCCAGAGCCAGATTGAGAGAAAGGTTCAAAACGGAAATTTCGCTACAGCCCACCCATGTAGCCATCACTTCTCCTGATGAACAGTTTTTACATAAGGTGTTGGCCTATCTTGAAGAAAATATCGCTGATGTTGACCTCCGTGTGGAAGATATTGGCCGTGCGGTGGGCATGAGCAGGACGCATTTATACAGGAAAGTGAAAGCATTGACCAATATGGGTATGGCAGAGTTGATCAGGAATGTCCGTTTGAAAAGAGCCGCCCAACTGATAGAACAGCATAAAATCAACATCAATGAAGTAGCCTATCAGGTAGGTTTTCAGGATGTAGACTATTTTAGAAAATGCTTTAAAAATCAATTTGGTGTAACGCCCTCCTACTACCAGAAAAACTATGTTCATCATTAGTGTTTCTTCAAGGACTTGTTGACGGATAGGTCAGTCCTTACTCAGCGTTCATCATGTTCAGTGTAGAAGTTTTAAGTTCGTAGTGCTAAGTGTATGATTCACTCAGAACTACGAACTTCTAACCCGTCCATCTATAGCGGAAAGAGGCTCAAAAGCGCCGTCAAAACTTGAATGTCAATACGACCTGGTCTTTTACGCCTCGAAGCTCATTGTATAGACTTTTGTGCGCTGTTTTTTTTCAGGCATGAACCATTTGTCCGGTACAATTGGAACATATCTCCTGTTCATCTTTGCCGAAGGCCCCCTACCTTAGCTGCATAAAAACAGCGAATGAGTTCCGGAAAGCATTTGAGAAAAATGAAAATGCAGTTACTGGTGGTGGGGATCATGCTGATTATGCTGTTGCTATTTCTTATGGACCTGACAATCTAAACAACAACCTAAATAATGTCTAAATGATGCGTAAAACTACAGCTAATTCCACAATAGCCATGATGGTGCTATTGTGTCTCTTTTGTGCCAGCGCGTTCGCCCAAACACGCATTTCGGGGAAAGTAACCTCGCTGGAAGACGGAGAACCTTTACCCGGTGTCAATGTGCTCGAAAAAGGAACGACCAACGGTGGGATTACCGATGTGGAGGGTAACTATGACGTCCGTGTCAGTGAAAATGCCACCCTGGTATTTAGCTCTATCGGTTACCTTGGGGAAGAAGTAGAGGCAGGTACCCGACGTGTTATTGATATGAGCTTGTCTCCTGATATCAGCAGATTGCAGGAAATAATAGTAGTAGGCTATGGAACCCAGAAGAAAAGTGATATCACCGGCTCGGTGGCTTCCGTACCTGAATCAAGGCTAACGCAGTTGCCCAATACAAACATTGCCCAGGCGATACAGGGTGCCATTCCCGGAGTTTCTGTTACTACTAATAACGCCGGGGCCGAACAAAACGATAATGCCATTGTCATTCGCGGCAGAAACTCCATTACCGCCAGCAATGGGCCCTTACTTATCCTGGATGGTATTCCTTATACCGGCAGCATCTCTGATATTAACCCCGTGGACGTAGCTTCCATAGAAGTGCTGAAAGATGCGTCTTCATCGGCTATTTATGGGTCAAGAGGGGCTAACGGAGTCATCCTGATCACGACCAAAAAAGGCAAGGAGGGGAAGGTATCCATTGCTTATGATGGGTTTTACGGCATTCAGACAATAGCCAATAAGCCCGACCTTTTAACGGGTCCGGAGTTTTATGCATTAAAAAACACCAGAGAGCCCGGTACCATCACCAGTTCAGAAGAGGAAGTGTTTCAGTCCGGCGAATGGGTGGACTGGTATGATCTGGCCACCCGGCAGGGTTCCCGCACTCAACATACGCTGTCGGTATCCGGCGGTAGCGAAAAAACCAACTTTTATATCGCCGGAACGTATCTGGATGTGAAGGGACTGGCAATAGGCGATGACTACCGACGATATTCAGCCAGGATTAATGTAACTACGGATATCACGCCTTGGCTCAGTTTTGGCACCAACACCCAGCTATCCACCTCCGATAACAGTGGCCTGGATGCCGACTTTGCCGGAGAATTTGTCGGCGCGTTCTATTTCAACCCGCTCACTACGCCCTATAATGAAGATGGTTCGCTCACCCTCAGGCCCTGGCCGGAAGAAGTAGAAATGGCCAATCCCCTCAGTCCTACCCTTGCCACCAATGATGACAAATCGTATAAGGTCTTTACGAATAATTACCTGGCCGTAGAGCTACCCTTTTTGCCAGGTTTGTCTTATAGATTAAATACCGGCGTTGAATATGAAAATATCAAAAGAGGAACCTACTACGGCAGAAACACCCTTCGGGGGTTTACCAACAGGGGAGACGCTGAAACGTATAATGCCGTAGAAAAGAATTTTACAGTAGAAAATATTGCCTCCTATGACCGGGAATTTAGTAAGCATACGGTGGGTGCCACTGCCCTGTATAGCTTTCAAAGTGAGATTTTTGATAGAAACACTCTGGAAGGCACCGGCTTTCCTAATGATGTACTGACTTATTACCAAATGGATGTGGCAGCTTTACTATCGCCTTCTGCTACGTATCGTGAAAGTAACCTGATCTCACAAATGCTGCGGTTAAATTACAGTTATGATGACCGTTATCTGCTTACCATCACCGGGAGAAGAGATGGTTACTCGGGCTTTGGCCAGAACGAGAAGTATGGGTTTTTCCCCTCGGTAGCCCTCGGATGGAACATCACAAATGAACCGTTTATGAATGACGCCGGGTTGCTGAGTTTACTGAAATTGAGGGCCTCCTATGGATTGAACGGCAACCAGGCGGTAGATCCCTACCGAACACTGGCTACGCTGAGAGAACGTTCTTATGTCAATGGTAACCAAACGGCCCCGGGGTATATACCTTCACGGCTTGCCAATCCGATTCTCGGATGGGAGAGTACCCGTTCGTTAAACATCGGATTAGACTTTGGTTTGTTAAGCGACAGAATTCAGGGGTCGTTGGATATATATGATAGCAAAACAGAAGATTTGTTGCTTGAACGCAGTATTTCATCGGTGCAAGGCTTTTCTGAAATCACGCAGAATATCGGAAAAACCTCTAACCGCGGACTGGAGGTAGGTATCACTTCCTACAACATCCGCAGTGATAACTTTAGTTGGTCCACCCAAGCCAACCTGTCCTTCAATCAAAATAAAATCCTGGAACTGTACGGAGACGGCTCCGATGACCTGGCCAACGGGTGGTTTATAGGAGAGCCCATCAGGGTCAATTACGGACTGTTGTATGACGGCGTGTATCAGTTGGAAGATGATATAGAAAACTCCGCTCAGCCCGATGCGCAACCGGGATACGCAAAAATAAAGGATGTCAATAGTGATACGACCATCAATGATCAGGACCGGGTGATTATCGGACAAAGAGACCCTAAGGTTATATGGGGGATGACCAACAACCTTCAATACAGGGGATTTACCCTGACCGTATTCATTCATGGCGTACAGGGAGTGACCCGGGAAAACCCCATCCTTACCGATGATGTGTATGCTGAAGTGAGAAGAAATACCATTAAAAAGAACTGGTGGACCCCTGAAAACCCTACCAATGAATACTATGCCAATGACGTTGATGCCAATGTAAGAGGCGTTAATTTCTATGAGAATGCGAGTTTTATGAGAATAAAAGATGTGTCCTTGGCCTATAACCTATCGAGTACCTTGCTGCAAAAGATCGGATTGGCTACTGCCAAGGTGTACGTGAGCGGCCGCAACCTGGCAACGATCACCCCTTACGGCGGCTTAGACCCGGAGATCAGCAACCAGAGAGACATTCCGCTGCAACGAGAATTTCTGGTGGGTGTAACAATAGGTCTTTAAAAACAGCACGAAATAAAAAACAAAGATCATGAAAAATTTCAATAGAACACATACTGGTTTTTTGATACTGATTTTTTTAACATTTATCGGGTGTAGTGAAGACGTGCTGGTAGAAAAACCTCCTCACATCATTTCCCCTGATAATTTGTTTGTGAATGCCGAAGGCTTTGAAGCAGGCTTGTACGGACTGTATGACGAAGTGAGAAGAGAAAGAGCCGGTAGAACGCTCAACAACACTTCCAATGATCTGATGAACTCCGGCATCATGATCGGTACGGACAACGCCTATGGGAACCATGATGCTGCTATTGAGCAAACGTTTAACCAGTGGAAAGACCGGGTAGTGCCCAGCCAGGATTATTTTAATAATGTGTGGGAATGGCTCTACGAAACGATCAATGCTGCCAATACGATCATCGGTCGGGCGGAAGTGGCTGACATTGCGTGGACGGAAGAAGAAAAAAACCAGGTTATCGGAGAAGCCCGCTTGATCAGGGCCTGGGCCTATCGCCACTTGACATTTCTTTGGGGAGATGTGCCCCTGAATTTAACCGAGTCTACCGGCACTACGATAAAAACGGACTGGCAACGTACCCCGGTGGCCGAGGTGCGCCAGGCAATGGAAGAAGACCTTCGGTTTGCCGAAGCTCATTTAGCCGAAGCACCTGTTACACCGGGAAGAGCCGCGAAGGGGGTTGCCACCCATTACCTGGCAGAACTTTATCTCACGATAGGAGATAACGAGCAAGCCCGAAGCAAAGCCCAGGAGTTAATTCAGCAGGGCCCCTACCGCCTGGTGACCCAGCGGTATGGAGTGGAAGCTGACCAGCCGGGAACCCCTTTCACCGATATGTTTATCGACGGAAATTCAAATCGCGAAGAAGGCAATACCGAGGTGCTCTGGACCATTCAAAATGAATACCTGGTGAATGGCGGAGAGGGAAACAATATTATGCGCCGATGGTGGGTCAACCGCTATTACAATATTAAAGTGGAAGATAAGACACCCATTGCTATCACCGTAGAAAATGGCGGAAGAGGACTAGGCCGGTTTGGACCTACTAAGTTCGCGCTTTCCTTGTATGAACCGGGTGACGACCGGTATTCGGAGTTTGCCTGGAGGAAGTTCTGGACCATGAATGATCCAAAAAACCTGCCCGCCGGGTTCAATATAGGTGATACAGTATTCCTGGATACATCCGGGCCGGAAAAGCTAGACAATCCCAATTGGCCGAATCCACGGAAATGGGACTGGGCCACCCCCCTGGACCCCACTGATTCCAAAGGGTATAATGATCAGATGTACCTCAGGCTGGCGGAAACCTACTTGCTTTTAGCTGAGGCGCAGATGAAACTGGGAGACAATGCGGCCGCCGCAGAAACGATTAACATACTAAGAAGAAGGGCGAATGCTGCTGAAATTACTACCGGAGAGGTAACGATGGATTTTATCCTGGATGAGCGATCCCGGGAGCTCTTTTCTGAAGAGCACCGAAGATACGCTTTACTGAGAACAGGAAAGTGGCTGGAAAGAACCCGGGCCTATAACACGATAGCGGGTACTGAAATCGCAGATTTTAATCAGCTTTTTCCGATTCCACAAGCGGTAATAGACGCTAATATTGATACGCCTATGGAACAAAATCCCGGTTATAATTGAAGCCCGTTACACTATCTGCCTACTTGCTTATCACAACCGTAATGTTTGCGCTACCTGATGTGGAAGCACAAAGCAGTCGAGAAAACGGTGTCGGAAAGAAAGACACGACCATCCTGACGGCTACCTATTATGTGGATTCGGAGACCGGAGATGATGCCCACGATGGAGTAAGTGCCGCTGCCGCCTGGAAAACCCTTGATAACGTGAACGCCCGGACTTTTGGCCCCGGAGCCGCTATTTTATTTAAATCCGGAGGCAGGTGGACAGGAGAACTTACCCCCCAAGGTTCAGGAGGACCCGGCAATCCTATTGTCATCGACCAGTACGGGGCGGGCCATAAGCCGGTCATTCATGGCACCGGGAAAGCGTATACCCTGTTATTGGATAACCAGCAATATTGGGAGATATCCAACTTGGAGATAACCAATTATGATGCCTCCGAAGAAGGAACAGACCTGGCTACCTGGGAAGCTAACAACATTTCCGATTGGGCAGCGGTAGACAACCCACCGCAGTATACGATAGCCAGATCCAACAAATCAGGCATATTGATCAAGGCCGTGGATATGGGTGAAGTAAATCATATTCATCTCAAACATCTTGAAGTACACGGCGTCAATGGTAATGTGATGGATAAAGACAACGGCGGAATATTCGTTGAAATCTCAGGGTCTGTTACGCCTACCTACTTTAAAGACCTGCTCATAGAAGGTTGCCACATTCACGATGTGGATCGTACCGGGATTTCCAATAAATCAAGCTGGGAGACCCGCACGCTGACGGCCAATACTAATTGGACACCCAGCCGGGACGTCATCATCAGAAATAATACCTTTGAGAGAACCGGAGCGAACGCGTTGATTGTGAGAGTGGCCGATCAACCACTGATTGAGCACAATCTGTTTGACCATTGTGGTATCAAGCAAACAGGAAATGCAGGTTTTAATTTTAATACTGACCGTGCTTTGTGGCAATACAACGAAGCCCGCTTTACCCAATACAACGAAGGAGATGAGGATGCCGGTGGATTTGACAGTGACTTCCGAACCAAAAATACGATCATGCAGTATAATTACAGCCATGATAATGACTTTGGCCTGTTGCTCACCGGTGGTGCTGCCCGCTGGGGTGGTTTTAATGACAGCACGATTATCCGGTATAATATCTTTGAAAACGATGGAAATTACGTTATTAAACTTTCAGGGCAGGCAACCCATGCCATCATCCATAACAATATTTTCTACATCGGTTCTTCGCAGGATAGTGTGATGGTCAGTTACCACAAGAACTGGGGAGCATGGCCTGCCCATACAGCTTATTACAACAATATTATCTACAATAAAGGCAGTCATACTACCTACCATCTCGGATCAAGCACGAACAATACGTATTCCAACAATCTTTATTTTGGTAAGCCGGTCACTAACGAACCTCCTGATCCCCATAAAATTACCGGCAACCCCAGGCTTCGCCATCCGGGAGGAGGAGAGGAGGGATATCACATTGACGCGCGCTCACCTGCGATAGGGAAGGGGATAGCCGTCCCCGGTAGACCCGATAAAGACTACTACGGCCATGAAATTTTACCGAATACACGAATGGATATAGGCGTACATCAGTATTCACAGACCCTGAATACTGAAGGTCTTAAGTCAAAAAAAAAATAAACCATTATGCGAAATCGCTTTTTAAGCCTCTCTCTGTTCTGCTTTACTTATGGTTGGCTGGCACAACCCTCCATTTCAGCGGCGCAGGATCAATCGGAAAGAGCCGACGATTTGATGACCGTCTATGCCAAAAGCAAAATCTACCATGATGACGGCACGCGTTCCTATACGGAATACAAACCTTATGCAACCAGAACGGTAGCCCTTTTGCCTGGTTTCGATGCGAACCCTGCACAGCCTACCGCACTGTCAGGATTTGGTGGATTGTCAACGGTGACGCTGGAGGCTACCGGTTATTACCATGTGCAAAAAGTAGAAGGCCGGTGGTGGGCGGTAGATCCATCCGGTCATCCTTTCATCCACATGGCCGTGAACAGCATCAACACGGGCGACTCGGAACGCAACCAAAAAGCACTGGAGGAAAAATTTGGGAATGAACAAACTTGGATGCAAAAAACCGTCAGGATGCTGCGGGCGTACGGCTTCAATGGAGCGGGTTCCTGGTCAGATGCCAAGGCTATTCGGGAAACTAATGCACAAACGTCCCAACCGCTGGCCTATACCGTTAATCTGAACTTTATGAGTGCTTATGCGGATGAACGGGGCGGCACCTGGCAGGTTCCCGGACACAAAGCCTATCCCAATGATGCCATTTTTGTCTTTGATCCGGCCTTCAAAACCTTTTGCGACAAACATGCCAGACAAGTAATCCAATACAGAGATGATCCCAACCTGTTTGGTTATTTTTCCGATAATGAAATGCCGTTCAAAAAAGAAGTGCTGATCGGTTATTTAACCCTTGAAAACAAAGAAGACGCGGGCTACCTGGCAGCCCGGGCGTGGCTTAAGGAAAGAGGAGTAGAAGAAAAGGCCATCACTGAGGAAGTGAAGGACGCTTTCAGAGCCTACGTGGGTGAGCAGTACTTCTCCGTGGTGCGTAGTGCCATCAAAAAATATGACCCCAATCATATGTATCTGGGTCCTCGGTTTTACAGTGGTGAGAAACACAATAAAACCTTTATGCAATCGGCAGGTAAGTACCTGGACGTTGTTTCCTGCAACTATTACAATCACTGGACGCCGGATTCTCTGCATATGGCAGAATGGACTCGATGGACCAACAAACCTTTCATCGTGACCGAGTACTATACGAAAGGCGAAGATTCCGGGTTGTCTAACCAGTCGGGAGCGGGTTGGATTGTAAAAACCCAGCAGGACCGTGGGCTTTTCTATCAGAATTTTTGCCTGGCCCTGTTAGCGTCGGGCAACTGTGTAGGTTGGCATTACTTTAAGTACCAGGATAACGATCCCACCCTGAAAAGAGCGGAACCTTCCAATGAAGATGCCAATAAGGGAATCGTGGATAACTACTACCAGGTATACGAGCCTATGATGAACAAAATGAAAGAATTAAACAAACAGGTCTATCATCTTATTGAGTATTTTGATCAATAGACTTTATTCATCAAACTATGTAAGCGATTTTGTTTCTACATTGGTGACAAGAAACAAAAATATACGATTTCGCATGATCAGTAAGACCCAATGCTATGCATTACTTCTATTAATTGCGTTCCTTTTTCATATTTCTGCTGCCTACAGCGATCCTTCGCAAGATAAACCTCCGCTCAATATTCTACTGATCACCGCCGATGATCTGGGACTCCAGTTGGGTTGCTACGGCGATAGCATCGCCCGCACTCCTCACTTGGATGCCTTAGCTCGGCAAGGAATATTGTTCGAAAACGCCTATGTGACCCAGGCTTCTTGTAGTCCATCGCGCAGCAGCATGCTCACCGGGCTGTATCCGCACCAGAACGGACAGATCGGACTTTCGCACCGAGGCTACCAAATGTATGATAGCATCCTCACATTGCCGCAGATGCTCCAGGCGCAGGGCTACGTGAATGCTATTATTGGTAAGTTGCATGTAGAGCCCGCCGCTCGCTTGCCTTTTGACTATACCAATACCGATGCCCGAAAAACCCGGGATGTGGCCGAGGTAGCCGCACAGGTAGAAAGCTTCATGGATACGGTCAGCCATCCGTTCTTCCTGATGGTCAACTACTTTGATCCGCATGTAGAACTGATCCCGCAGGTGAAAGGTATTCCTGAAACGCCTTACAAAGCAGAGGAGGTGCAGGCTTTTCCCTTTCAGCAGGTGGATACCCCTACCGAGCTGGAGCGCATTGCTAACTATTATAGTTGCGTAGAACGCCTGGATGCGGGAATGGGGATGCTTATGGAGGTATTGGAAAAAAGTGGCAAAGCAGGCAACACCTTAGTCATCTTTCTGGGAGATCATGGCCCTCCCTTTGTGCGGGCCAAAACCAATTGCTACGAAGCTGGCCTGAAGGTGCCTTTTCTGGTGCGCTGGCCTAATCAACTGGCGGGCAAATTTTCGGGCTTTGTAAACGCCAACGATATCGTACCTACTGTGCTGGACGCTACCCAGGCAGCCATCCCTGGCTATCTTCCCGGCAGCAGTTTGCAGCCTATCGCTGACAAGCTGCCCTTTGAGGACCGGCCGTACCTCTTCGGAGAATTCACCGCGCATGCCCCTCAGTTATTCTACCCAATGCGCTCGGTGCGTGATCAGCGGTACAAACTCATTGTCAATTATTTGTCCGAAAAACCCTTTCCTTCTCTGACCGTGGATGGCGACCCTGCTTGGAAGGAAGCGCAACAGAAAAAGTTTGCCGGTACGCAGATACGGGAAGTATTCAACCGGTATGAGCACCGCCCGCCACTAGAATTGTACGATCTGGACAACGACCCGGAAGAATTTGTTAACCTGGCCGAAGATTCGTCTTACAAGGCGGTAGTAAGTCGCTTACAAAAAGCGTTAACCCAATGGCAACAGCAAACCCGTGATCCCCTGCTCGACAGCACAAAGCGGGCAAGGATGATTAGGGTACACCAGGACATTATAGCGAAGAGCCACAAAAATCCCGATTACAAACCCCAAGCTCCCATTTCATGGACAGATTATTAAGCTACCTAATGCCATAAATGCCTAATAAGTAGCGGCTCATAAGTAGTGGGGTATTTTTGTATCTTTAAAGTTTCCATTCCCTTTTCACCTATGCGCTATATTGAACTAAGCACTACTGAGCAAAAAGACCTCAAAGCGATTGCCGACACTAGCACGGACCGTCGGGAGCGAACACGGGCTCATGCCTTGTTACTGAGTGCCAAGGGCTACTATATTGAACAGTTGTCAGATATCTTTTTTGTGGATCGCGATACGGTAGCTCGGTGGCTGGATCGCTGGCAGCAGAGCAAGCGGGGGGGCGCCCCAATGAGTAGTTTAAAGGATGGCCACCGCAGCGGACGGCCCAGTAAGTTAAGTGATGTCCAAAAAAAAGCTTAGAGCAAGTAGTAGAAGAGCGTTTTGGCAATGCAGTGCGTAGCCTTTCCTATCTGGTGAGTCATGTAGAGCGAGAGTGGCAAATGTCTTTGAGCCATAGCACGCTGGCCCGATGGCTAAGGGCGAATCGCTACCGCTATAAGCGTATGCGCCGTAGCACCAAGCATCGGCGAGATGCACCACGCTTCGCCCTAGCCCAACAGCAGCTTGCGGCCTTTCACCAGCGGGAAGCTCAGGGTGAGATAGATGTCTTCTACATGGATCAAAGCGGTATTTCTCTAACTCCCGTGGTTCCCTACGCTTGGCAACCCATTGGTGAGCAGGTGCCGCTGGCCTGTCAGCCCAGCCAGAATCTGACCGTGATTGGCTTGATGAGCAAAGCCTGTCAATTCCACGCCTTTCGTTTTGAAGGGGCGGCCACCGCCAAGGTAATCATCCGTTGTATGGAAGAGTTTATAGAAATCATTACCAAACCTACCATCGTTGTCCTCGACAACGCATCCATTCACACCGCTAAAATCGTACAGGCTAAACATGAAGAGTGGAAACAACAAGGTCTTACGCTGTATTTCATTCCCCCCTATAGCCCAGAGCTTAATGGCACCGGCCACCCGGCTTATTGAACGCCTTTGGCTAGAACTCAAATATCGGTGGCTAGATCATCCCAGCTATTTTCAATCCCTCAGTGAACTACGTACTGCCCTAGATGAAGTCCTCGCCTTGATTGGTACAGAATACCGCATTACTTTTGACTAGCTACTTAATAACTGTCCTAAAAATCAAATGCCACCTATTTCACCAACATTCACTCATTCAGTTCCTCAACCTATATGACACGAACACTTTTCATTATCTCGCTCTTTATTTCCCTGACATGTTTCGGCACAAGGCAACAGGTTGCCGAACCGAAGGCTCCTCCTTCCAACTACAACATCCTATTCATTGCTGTGGACGATCTGCGTCCGGAACTCAACTGCTACGGCAAAACGCATATTCACTCTCCCAATATAGATCGGTTAGCTTCCGAAGGCTTGTTGTTTGAGCGGGCTTATTGCCAACAATCCGTCTGCTCACCTTCTCGTATTAGTTTGATGACCGGGTTGCGACCGGATTCTACCTACGTGTATGACAACAGCACCCACCATCGCCGGACGATGCCGGAAGTGGTGACCCTGCCGCAGCATTTTATCCAACAAGGGTATCATGCCGTAGACTGCTGACCAATTTTGAAATTGATACGCGCGTGCCTTTAATCGTTCGAACACCGAATATGGAAGAAAGAGGCACTACTTCCTCTGCATTGGTAGAGTTGGTAGACATTTATCCCATGTTGAGCGAACTGGCTGGCTTACCGCTACCGGATCATGTACAGGGCGATAGTTTTGCTCCGTTGCTATCCAATCCCGCGCAACCCTGGAAGCAAGCGGTATTCAGCCAGTTTCCGAGGGGAGCCCAGGAAACATACGAAGGAAGTTGGGAAGACAAAGTGTATATGGGCTACAGTATGCGTACCGACCGATACCGCTATAACCAATGGATAGAATGGAGTACCAAAGAGCCAGTCGCCTGGGAACTGTACGACCATCAGTCGGATGCGGAGGAAACGGTGAATATGATCGATGATCCTGCCTATCAGACCGTGGCAGACAGTTTGGATAGAGTGTTTAAACAAAAACTTAAAGAAGCTCATCGGCAGGGAAAAGCCCGACAACCGTTAACCGCTAAACGAACCCAGCAATGATCTCATACCCATCCCATCGGACTAGTTTGCCAATGACAATCCAAGATGACTGGCAAAACATCAACTGCGACCAGCCGCTGCGGGGCGGGCCGGTAGACCGTGGCTTTGATGCTTTCTTTGGCATGTATGCTTCTCTGGATATCCCGCCCTATTTCTATATTGAAAACGACCGCTGCTTGACTCCACCCACCGGCTCCATCGGAGATCACCAGAGCAAAGAGGCGACCAGTACCATCTCAGGGGCTTTTTGGCGAAAGGGCAAGATTGCACCAAGCTTCCGACATGTCGAAGTGCTGCCTACCTTTACCAGCAAGGCGTTGGCCTTATGCCAAAGAAAGCGACCACTCTCCTCTGCCATAAAAAATAAAATTTTAATGAAATAGAGGTATTTCTATAGTATATTTTTAATCAATGGTTATTAAACAGTTTGAGTATTGAGAATAAAATAACTATCATGCACGAAACAACTGTATTTTAACTCCCATAGAACAACAGGTGAAAGAGAAACTTGACACCTCCATTGATCTTGAACATTGGAAAAATTTCAAAAAAGGTGATACACAAGCCCTTGCCCTGCTCTACAACAAATATTCCCAGAAACTCTACACCTATGGCCGTAGATTCTCTCAGGACCCTGATTTCATCAAAGATTGCATTCAGGACTTGTTCGTAAATCTCCAGCAGAAAAAAGAAAAGCTAGCCAATCCCCCTTCTGTAAAAAACTATCTGTACAAAGCATTACGCAACATCATCTTTCGAGCCCTTTCCCAAAAAAGTAAAAGCATTGCTTTGGATAGCCTTCCCGAGACGTATGACTTTACGGTTGCCTTTTCTCATGAACATCAACTTGTTACTCAACAAATCACCCAAGAGCAAAAAGAAAAGCTAATTCATGCGTTTACCCAGCTCACTCCACGGCAAAAAGAAGCGGTTTTCCTGCGGTTCTATGATAACCTAAGTTACGAGGAGATCGCCGGTATTATGTCGATTAATAGCATAAAAGCAACCCGTAATTTGGTGTATCGCTCGCTGGAAGCATTACGGAAACACCTGCTTGACGTGAACTCTTTATTACTGCTCGCCGGGCTTTGGATGGCTAACTGATAGCCAACCTGTTTTTCTTACATACAGTTAATATTTGATGTTGCTAACAAAAAGCTTTATATATTGCCATATCCACAAAAATTGTTAGCTTTAATTGGTAATAGTATAAATATGAAAAAATAGTTCTAAATCACTGATGGCATTTTCGACCTCCCGGTATAATACTTACTACAAAGGTTAATGTTAGCTATTGATGAACTATCAGGATTATACCCTCGAAGATTTTATCACCGACGCCTATTTCAGAAAATGGGTCAATGATCCGGATGAAGAAAGTACGGCTTTCTGGTATCATTGGCTGGAGCAGCACCCTGAAAAAAGAAAGGAAGTGGCTCAAGCCAGGCAATTGGTGTCGTTCCTCCGTTTTCGGGAAGATCATTTATCAGAAAAAGATGCCCGGGAAATCTGGCAACAGGTAGAAGCGGCTCAGCATGTCGCTCATCCATCCAGGCAGCGCAGTTGGACTTTATCGGTAGCCCCTCACTTTCGGGCTTGGCAGAAGATCGCCGCGCTCTGGGCCGGTATCCTACTGGTTACCGCCGTTTTTCTTCTCTATGATTTTCATAGCACTACTTCCTATACCACTCAATTCGGGGAAACTAAGTCGCTGTTCTTGCCGGATAGTTCCCGAGTCATACTCAACGCTAATTCAACCCTAAGGTATGCTACGGAATGGACCGACCAAAAGCCCAGAGAAGTGTTTCTGGAGGGGGAAGCTTTCTTTGAAGTACGTGAGAAACCTACGAAGGGCAATGCCAAATTTGTGGTACACACCCAGCAGTTGGATGTGGAAGTGCTGGGCACAAAATTTAATGTGAATCAGCGTAGAAACCGAACCCAGGTCGTATTAAATACCGGCAGCGTCCGGTTAAAAGTAGATCAGCCATCACCGGAAGTAATCATGCTTCCCGGAGAGATGGTTGAATACGCGGACAGCAAGGCAAAGTTTGTCAAAAAGCAGGTGGACCCGGAGCTATATACTTCCTGGAGAGAAAACGAGTTGATCTTTGTGCGAACTCCGCTGAGCGATATTGCTCAGATGTTAGAGGATAACTACGGCTTGCAGCTTGTTTTTCAAACCCCTGACATCAAGCAAAAGAGATTTACAGGCTCCTCTCCGGCCGACAGCGTTCACCTGCTATTTCATACCTGGGAGCAGCTCTTTGGCTTACAGATTACGAAGTCAGGCAAGCAAATTATAATAGCCGACCACTGACATTGCAGTGGAATTGACTATACCAAGCAGAGCCAATACTAAACTATATATAAACCCTAAAACCTATACAACAATGAGAAAATCTTTACCGACACTGAGGCTGCTTTTCCTGATTGCACTCATGGGTCTGCCCCGGACGAATGCTTTTTCCCAACGTGTTGCCTTCTTGAATGAGAAGAATACGGCAGAAAACGTAAAGCAGGAAAAGAGAAAATCGCTGCAAAACCTGCTATTTGATATAGAGACTGATTTTCAGGTAAGCTTTAATTATGACGATGATCTTATCAAAGACCTGCAAGTAACGGCACAACGACCTGCTATTTCCAAAGATCAACTGGACGACTTTTTGGCGAGCTTACTTCAGCCCTTCAAGCTAAAGTTTGTGAAAGAAGACAGTCGCTACCTGATTATTCGTGATGAGCAAGAGGACATCAAGAAGGTAGAGAAGCTGAACTACGATAGCAACCTGGGTCACCCGGGAAAGACACCAGATACGTATGCGGTAAGTTTGTTAAAAAACAAATTGCCTGGAAATCTAACTGCTCCACAGGATAAAACAATTTCGGGCAAAGTGCTTGATCTTACCGATAATTCGCCCTTGCCGGGGGTGAATGTGGTGGTGAAGAACACGACCCTTGGAGGGGTAATGGACGTTGAAGGCAACTACAAGCTTTCTCTACCTGACGATGCCCAGATTTTGGTATTCTCTTCGGTGGGGTACGAAACGGAAGAAGTAGCCATAGACAATCGCTCAGTGATTAATATTTTGCTATCTCCGGACATTCAATCGCTGCAAGAAATCGTGGTGGTCGGGTACGGCACGCAAAAGAAGAGCGATGTTACGGGAGCCATCTCTTCGGTTTCGAGCAAGGAAATAAGAGAATTGCCGGTGGTGAGTGCTTCCGAAGCACTGCAAGGCAGGGTAGCCGGACTGGACGTGGTTTCTAACGGGGGGCGGCCCGGGGAAGGGGTCACCGTCAGAATCAGGGGCGAGCGTTCTTTCAGAGCAGGTAACAATCCTTTATATGTGGTAGATGGTATCCCGATGGGCGGAGGGATCAATGAGATCAATCCTAACGACATCGCTTCCATTGAAGTGTTGAAAGATGCCTCTGCTACCGCCATTTATGGTTCCAGGGGGGCCAATGGGGTAGTGCTGATCACTACGCAACGGGGAGAAGTCGGTAAAGCTATCGTAACGTATGACACTTATTACGGGCAAGCAGAACGGTATGGCAGAATAGACATGATGAATGGGGCCGAATACGCCGCTTTTAAACAGGCGGCCGGGGCAAGTTTGGAGCCGTGGGAAGAAGACGCGCTGAGCCGGGAATTCAGCACTGATTATCAAGACCTGATTTATCGTACCGGTCATCGCCAGAACCACCAACTCAGTGTGTCGGGGGGCAACGAGAAAACGAAGTTCTACCTATCGGGTAATTATTACAACGAAAAAGGAATCATACATAAGTCCGGCTACGACCGCTACTCTTTCAGGGTGAATGTAGACCACCAACTCAACGATCGGATCAAGTTTGGCACTTCCTCGCTGATCTCCCGGTCTATTCAGGATTGGGGAGTGCACCCCCTCTGGGCAGCACTATCGCTAAATCCTTTGAGCAGTCCTTACAATGAAGACGGTACGGTAAACTTCTCTCCTGACGGAGATGGCCGACATACCAATCCGCTGGCGGATATTGTAGGAGACACCGAAGATCAGCGCAAGGTCACACGCATTTTCAGTAGTGCCTACGGAGAGGTGAAAATCCTGGATGGATTATCCTATCGGCTGAATGTGGGTACCGACTACAGCAGCTTTCGGAAAGGCGTTTTTGAGAGCAGCTTCAGCAAAAGTGGAGGAACCTCCGAGGCAGCATGGGATGCCAATAATGAATTTGAGTATACGGTTGAAAACATCCTGAATTACTCAAAGGAATTCGGGCCTCATACGCTGACAGCCACCGGATTGTATAGTATCCAAAAGCACGAAAGAGAAGAGATTGAGCTTTCGGTGCAAGGCTTGCCCTACGAAACGCAGCGATTCTACAATCTGGGGTCGGCCAACGAAGTAACTGGTCGGGGCAGCGATTTGTCCGAATGGGGACTTATGTCCGTGATGGGACGGCTACAGTACGGTTTGAGAGACCGCTACCTGGCCACCTTTACCCTGCGGGCCGACGGTTCATCGCGTCTGGCAGAAGGACATAAGTGGGGATATTTCCCCTCGGCGGCGCTGGCTTGGCGCGTGATAGAAGAAGGATTTATGCAGAACCAGGAATTGTTCAATGACCTGAAGTTGCGGGTGAGTTACGGAGTGATCGGCAATACCGGTATTGGTCCGTATCAAACCCAGGGCACGTTGGATCGTACCATCTATGCTTTCGGAGAAGAACCCGCCTTTGGCTACCGACCGGGAGATATCATTAATCCTGATCTGAGATGGGAAAGCACGGCCTCCTTTAACGCGGGGGTTGATTTTGCCCTGCTTAAGAATCGGGTATCAGGCAGCGCAGAAGTTTATCAGCAGAATACCAGTGACCTGCTGCTGAACCGACAGCTCCCTTCCGGTACTGGTTTTACACAAATTCTTCAGAATGTGGGCAAGACCCGCAATACCGGGGTAGAACTTACGCTCTCTACTACTCCTATCAAAATAGAGGATGGATTTCAGTGGACCCTGGACATGAACTTCTTCGCCAACCGGGAAGAAATCGTAGAACTATATACCGGACCTACCGACGATATTGGAAACGAGTGGTTTATCGGGAATCCTACCGATGTATGGTACGATTTTCAAAGGGAGGGAGTCTGGCAAACCAGTGAAGAAACGGAAGCACAGAGCTACCAGGCCAACCCCGGAGAGATCAAAGTAAAAGATCAGGATGAGAATGGAGTAATCAACGGAGATGACCGGGTGATCCTGGGAAATCCCCGCCCAAAATGGAGCGGAGGGTTAACCAATCGCTTCTCCTATAAGGGATTTGACCTTTCTATTCTTCTCTTTACCCGGCAGGGCCAGACCATTTTTAGCAATGTACACCAGGCACTGAACCGACTTCAGGTCAGACACAACAATCTGAATATTGATTATTGGACCCCGGATAACCCAACCAACCGCTATCCCCAACCGATCACCAGCCAAGCAGAACGGTATTTATCTACGTTGTATTATTACGACGGCTCCTTTGTCAAGGTGCGGAATGTCACGCTAGGATATGATATCTCACGCTCGCTATTGAGCCAGACGCTATTTTCCGGACTAAGAATCTACGTAAGTGCCCAGAACCCTTTGGTGTTCAGCAAGCAAATGCAATCGGTAAGTATTGATCCTGAAGCCGCCGAAACGCTTAGAGTAGGTGAAGTGCCCCTGAGCCGTATTTTCTTGGTAGGACTCAACGTCAAATTCTAAAAAACAATCAGCTCACTAAATATACCCTAATGAAAACGATACCTATACTTTCTTTCATTCTACTCTTATCACTATTTATTCCCGCTTGTCAAAGTATCCTGGAGGAAGAAGTGATCAGCGACATCACGGCTGATCACTATAAAACAGAGGCTGGGTACGAAGATTTGGTAAAGTCCTGCTACGAACCGCTCAGAGCGTGGTACGGGCAGGAACTAGGTTTCACGATGACTGAGTACGGGGTGGATACGTATACCGAAGGGGCTGACGGAGCGCACCAGTATTACAACCAGTATAGTCCTACGCTGGATCCTCGGGATGATTACGTCTCCGACCTGTGGAGAGAATTCTACCGGGGTATTAATGCGGCCAATGCTGCGGTAGCCCGAGAAGATGCGGTTGAAGGAATGGAACCGGCTTTGAGAACACAACGGCTCGGGGAAGTTCATTTTCTTAGAGCACTGTATTACTTTCTGCTGGTACAAACCTTTGGGGATGTCCATCTAACTCTAGAGGAAACTCAAGGCGTTAAGACGGAGATCAACCGTACTGCCGCCGCCACCATCTACAACGAGGTGATTGTACCGGACCTCATGGAGGCCATAAAAAACTTGCCCACCAGCCAGGATGACTACGGCCGGGTAACCCAACCCGCCGCCAAGGCCATCCTGGCGCGCGTATACCTGGTGCTGGAGAACTGGGAAGAGGCGGCTACGCTGGCCAAGAGCGTGATTGATGATTACGATTTCAAATTGGCAGATCGCTACGGAGACATCTGGGATATTGAAAACCAGCAGAACAGCGAGGTGGTGTGGGCGGTACAATTCACCCTTGATCCGCTACTCAATGATGATGGTACCGGGGGGCACCTCTTTTTTCTGATGGTATACGACAACAAACCGGGCATGGTGCGGGATTTGGAAAACGGCAGGCCGTGGCGAAGGTATAAACTGACTCCTTACGGCAACAAGCTATTTGACACAGATATGGATCAACGCTACCGGGATGGATTCAAACACGTGTTTTATTGCAACACCTTACGCAATGCTCCGGAAGGTATGGAGATCGGTGATACTGCTATTTATGTTACGGCCGAAAGTGTGGATGAGGCAGTGGAAGCAGAAAAGATTTACCAGATTTACGATTATGAAGATATTACCCAAAGCGATACCGAATTCCTTACTCCCGTTAAATTTCTGGATGGAAAAAGAGCGGGTATACAAACCAGAGAAGGCTCCCGGGATTTCTTTGTCATCCGCATTGCTGAAATGTATCTGGCCGCTGCCGAAGCTTTATGGCGGCAAGGCAACCCAACTGAGGCGGTAGCATTCATTAATCAATTAAGAACCAAACGGGCCGTTGAAGGAAGCGAATCAGCGATAGAAATCAGCGAAGCCGAACTGGATTTAGACTTTATCTTAGATGAGCGAGGGCGGGAGCTATTCGCGGAGATGCATCGCTGGTTTGACCTTAAAAGAACCGGAACCCTGTTGGAACGCGTGAAGATGTATAACGAAAAAGCGGCGCCCAACATTCAGGAGCACCATTTGGTCAGGCCTATTCCCCAAGATAATATTGATAGGTCTTCCAACACGGTAGCGCAGAATACCGGGTACAACTAAGTGATAGTAGACCCTACCGAAAGGGCCGGATTAACACCTGTCAAAGTAAAACCATTCACCCAAATTTCTATAAACCTTAACGTGATCGTCATGAAATCAACTATCAAAAGCAAGCTGTGGGTGCTGACCCTTCTTTTCAGTGTTGGTTTGGCTACCAATGTATCTAGTCAAAACTTTGAAGACCGAGGACAAGCGATTGTAGATAATATAGCGAATCAGTCCAGTACCAATCCCAAAAGTGCATTTATGTTCGCCTCTGCCAAATTTGCCAAAGGTCAGATTACGGCGGCCCGAAGCCAGGTCGATGCGGCACTGAACAATTTAAGTAACGATGATCCGGCCTTTCAACTTTGGGGTGCCATGGATTGCTATTTGCGCTGGAAAGATGACTTTGGGAATATATTGGCCAACAAAATGAGAGATAAGATGGTCAACTCACCCCACTACGGGAATCATAACACCCAGAACAAGCATATGATGATGGCTTCGGCGAGGTATCTGGCTTCTCAAACCTGGCCGAATGCAAACTTTGCCAGTGGTTATAGTTCCAGCGACCCCACGGGCAAGCTTACGCTGCTGGAAAAGGCGGATTACTATGTGCACCAAGGCGAGCGTGAGCACAATTCGCCCACCTACTATAACTTTCATTACGGGCCTTTCCGCAGTGTAGCGGATTTTGTTACAAACGCAGAAATGAAAAACAAAACTTCGTTAGCTGCCGAATGGATGTTAGTGGCGGCTGCCGGTGAGTGGATGCAAGGGCATTGGCCGGTCTCTTCTCAGCGGGTGTACTTACAGATTTTTTATGCTGGGCAAAATGAGTATCAGAACAAAAACGGGAAAGCATTATTATGGCTCTACTTTGGTGGGCCGACTCCAAAAGCCTACAACGGCAGCTTCGCCCATCTCATGCCAGCTATCCTTTCCAGCTACCGATTGCCATCCATTATCGCTGATGTAGCTAATGCCCGCAGCAACACTTTTATTCACAAAGAGGCACACGGCTGGCCGGTAGAATCTTTCTCTACTTCCTATATCACGCCGGAATATAGCTTGTACAGTCAACATGAAGAAAAGCTGGATTCATGGCCCGTTTGGTTAAATCAAATGCAACGCTGGGCCGTAGTATGGAAAAATAACACGACTAGAAATTCTTTCTTTGTCTTGCATCCGATGAGTACCAAGGTACAGGACTTAGGAGCCACCAAGTATGGCCAGGTATTGCAGCACGAAGGCACGTTGGTTGGGGTCTATAATATCCCTTCCAACGATCCCAACCCCCACCTGAAAGGGTATGTGCCTACTAACTATACGGCATTTATAGACAACTCAGGTTCGGGCCGGATTTACCTCCACTACGGCAATGTGATGATAGCACTTCATCTGACTGAAGGTTTTACGTGGGATGATGGAACAGAGAAATTTACAAAAGGTGCCGGAAAGATTGGGATGGTGGTGGAAGTAGCTGATCCAAACGACTATTCAGGGTCTTCTGCTTCTCAGCAACTTGCTAATTTTAAAAATGCTGTCGACCCTAAGTTCAACAATATTTCTTTTTCCACGAGCGGCAATCCCCGGCTCACCTATACCTCAGTAGCGGGGGTTACTTTAGAAACCAAGTATCGCGAGTACGATAAGATTAACGGAAGCACCGTCAATTACAGCCTCAGTAGCTGGCCTTTGCTGGATGATCCCCGAATCCATCAGGATTACATGGGAGATATTCTCACGGTCAATCATAACGGAGCCACCCGTACATACGACTTTGGCAATTGGATGGTTAATGGCGGGGGCGGAACCGGGGGGGGCAGCAGTGATGTGCTGCAAGCAGAAAATGCCACCGTCAGTGGAGGGTCCGTGGTAGAGAATATCAACTCTGGCTTTAACGGCACGGACTACGTCAACTTCAACAATAGCGGCGGCTTTGTGGAGTGGAGTAACGTAGACGGAGGTGCCGGAGGAAACGCCCAACTTACTTTTCGCTACGCCTTGGGCAATAGTGATCGTACCGGTGAGCTAGTCATCAATGGCGAATCTCAAAGTTTCACTACTCCCGGCACCGGCAGTTGGACTACCTACCAAACGGTGACAGTGACCGCTTCTCTTAGTGCGGGGGCAACCAACACCATTCGTCTGGCTTCTACCGGGCAAGACTTGGGTAATATTGACGAACTGCGGGTAGAGGCTGCTTCGGCTCCGGACGATACTACCCCCCCTTTGCCTCCGACCAGCTTGGTAGCTACCGCAGGGGATGGAACCGTATCCCTGGATTGGTCAGATAACAGCGAGGCTGATCTATTGGGCTATCATGTATATCGTTCCACGAGCCAGACAGGTAGCTATTCAAGAATAAGTCCTTCCCTACTGAGCAGTTCCGCGTATACTGATAACACGGCCAGTAACGGAACAGCTTATTACTATGTAGTCACGGCCGAGGATACGGCGGGTAACGAATCGGACTATTCTAGCCAAGCCTCCGCTACCCCCTCGGGCGGTGGGACCACCACGACTCAAACTCTACAGGCTGAGAATGCTTCGGTAGGGGGAGGATCGGTAATAGAGAGTGATAATCTTGGCTTTAACGGCACGGGCTATGTAAACTTCAACAGCAGTGGAGGTTTTGTAGAATGGAGTAACGTAGATGGAGGTGCCGGAGGTAGTGCTGAGTTAACTTTCCGCTATGCTTTGGGCAACAGTGACCGCACCGGTGAGTTAGTCATCAATGGTGTATCTCAAAGCTTTACCACGACTGGCACCGGGGCCTGGACTACCTACCAAACGGTTGTTGTGGTAACCACCCTGAATACCGGCACCAATAATACCATTCGGTTAGTATCCAACGGGCAAGACTTGGGCAATATTGACGAAGTGGTGGTAGAAGTAGAGGGGCAAGACTCAGGAGTAGTTTCAACGTATCTGGAGGCGGAAAGCGGCATCTTGAACGCACCTATGCAGATGGCTAACGATGCCAGTGCTTCGGCGGGCCAGTACGTATGGGTGCCCAATGGCAGTGGTAATGACGGTCCGGGTTACGTGGAGCTTAGCTTTACGGTACCCACTACGGGTGATTATAGCCTATGGGGTAAAGTGATTGCCCCTTCCGGTGCGGACAACTCATTTTATGTGGCGGTTGACGGAGGAACGGACTACTACTGGAGTATTTCGGGTGATCCTACCACTTGGACCTGGGATGAAATCAACACCTATACGTTAAATGCGGGTACACATACCGTGAGAATCAAACAGCGGGAAGACGGCACCAAACTGGATCAGCTTTGGATCACCAACGAAGCAGGAAGCACCCCCGGCACCCGTGTAGCAGCCTCTTCTATTAAACAAGCTTCTTCACCCGAGGAACTTCCAGCCAACCGGCTACTCAAACTATACCCGAATCCATCAACAGATAAGGCATACCTGGATTTACCGTCTTATGGAACAGGCACGTTGCAGGTGTATCACCCGGATGGAAGATTATTGCATACACAGGAATTAACCGGGGGCAACCAGGAAGAAGTAGATACGAAGAGCTTCGGTGGTGGTTTATATATCCTGAAGGTCCAGTTGGATGCGA
Source organism: Cyclobacteriaceae bacterium (assembly GCA_965217275.1). Lineage (GTDB taxonomy): Bacteria > Bacteroidota > Bacteroidia > Cytophagales > Cyclobacteriaceae > Tunicatimonas. The sequence goes on from OZ244400.1 coordinate 1,243,861, forward strand.
ACAGGGTGTACCGGGAGCGTTTGCTTATTGAGCGCTAGTACTCGTATGTGATTAGCGTTTTAAAACGTCGCTCAAGACCGTCATTCCGGTGGTCGGCACCCCGGAATCCCCTGTTACGAAGGAGGGGATTCCGGCACTACGCTGGGCGCTTCGCTACGGCCTGGTCGGCCAGGGTGGCTCCCGGTCGGGCATGATCCACCATGGACGCGGCGCCACGCCGGAATGACGGCAAAAAAGACACATCACATCCTATAGTATTTAAGATCGATCCTGTCGCATATAAGATGCTGACGGTCCGCTGCGCGGTTTCTAGCCGCTAGATACTAAAAACCAGCATCTAGCATCTCTGCCATGCGACAGACTTAACCTTTAAAGCTGTAACACTAAATAAGCTATGCCATAAAGTCAAAGGGAATAGTCAGGTAATTTTAACTTCTGGCTTATTCCCCTTTTTTTTCATGAAATTTATGCAACAGATTTACTATTGGTTGCTTGACCATGCCAGAATTATTAAAGAATAGTAGTTGGGTAAAAGAGCTGGTTTTGCGTTATTGGATTAGCTCCTTTCCTGTTTCAAGGAAACGAATGTCAGCACGCCCTAGAAGTTGAACATCAAATCAATAAATGTATGATGAAAAGGCAACTACAAAGACGCAATGCTTTATTCTTTCTAGCACTTGTTGCATCATTATGGCTGTCTACCGTGAGCCTTGCCCAGAAACCTCGTGTTGTGGTGCTAACCGACATCAGCTATAAGGAACCGGACGATGCGCAGTCGTTAGTCCGTTTCCTGCTTTATGCCAACGAGTTTGAGGTAGAAGGATTAGTCGCTACTACTTCCATCTGGCGGTGGCGGGGCAAGGACAAGGTTCGTCCGGCCATAATACGGAATTGTGTAAAAGCCTACGGAGAAGTACGGGAAAATCTCTTACAGCATGCCGCCGGTTATCCTACCGAGGCTTCCCTACTGCGCCTCATCAAAAAGGGACAGTTCGGTGAAGGTGTGGATGTAGTAGGCGATGGCAAGAGCACAGAAGCTTCTCGGCATATTATTGCGGTGGTGGATCAGGACGATGAACGTCCGGTTTGGGTGTTGCTCTGGGGTGGTGCCATCGACCTTGCCCAGGCACTTTGGGAGGTGAAGCACAGCCGAAGTGAGGAAGCGGTAGCTGCTTTTGTTGCCAAGCTTCGGGTATACGAAATTGGCGGTCAGAATAACACGGGCGCATGGATGCCCATACCTTCCCGGACATTTTCTGGATTAGGAGTGCCGAGCAGTTTCAAGGGATTTCTCGCCGTATTGATAACAACAAAAATTGGGAGAAGGCGCGGGGCGGAGATGAATCGGTGTTTGAGTCAGATTGGATTGATGAACACATCCAGAGCCACGGTCCCCTGGGAACCCTTTGCCCGGATCCTCATTACAAACACGAAGGAGATACGCCGACTTTCCTGCATCTGCTCCCCACTGGCCTTGCCCACCCGGAGCAGATTACCTATGGCAATTGGGGCGGACGTTTTAGTGCTGAAAAACGAGTAAACCCGCCTGCCGTGGACCCGGTGAAGGGGCAGCATCAGTATGAACCTTACCGGATGTATACCGGCGCAACCGATACCTGGATATACGATTCTATCACCTACGAACACAACGTTTTTGCTCCGCTCTTTCGCTGGCGTACCGCCTTTCAACACGACTTTGCCGCCCGCATGGACTGGAGTATTACCTCAGATTATGCAAAAGCCAATCACAATCCAATAGCTGCTTTCAAAGGAGATACCAGTAAAGATATAGTACACTTAACCGTTCATTCCGGTGAGGAAGTGCCACTCAGTGGTGAAGGCTCAAGCGACCCGGACGGCGATAAACTCTCTTACGAATGGGTTCACTATGCAGAACCCGGAAGCTATCCTGGTAAGATCGATCTTCTGGGGAGTAATAAGCAGCAAGCGCATTTTATCGCACCGGAAGTCAGTGAGCCGGAAATCGTTCATATTATCCTGACTGTGAAAGATGATAGAACTCCTAGCTTGTTTAGCTACCGTCGTATTATTGTGACGATTGAGCCATGATGATAGTTGAGGTTTTTTACTGTCAAATAATTGATTTCCAACATCACGAGGCAATCCGAAACGTGCCCCTCAGAAACCCACTGCTGTGGTTGCACAAAGTTCAGTACTTCGTCTGTGTTTGACATTAACGTTTTGATCCATTACCCTATGCGTGACTTCCTGTATTTTTCAACTTTATGCTTTGGTAGCCTGGCCGCCTGCATCTCACCTGCACCTCTTGAGGAGGCCGAAGAAACTTCCGCCCAGGAAGTTGCTTTCGCACGGGACGAGTTGTCGGTGCAGCACGGGCAAGCCCTGTTCGTGGAGCACTGCGCCGCCTGCCACCACTTTGAGGAAACCGGGATCGGTCCCAACCTGAGCGGGGCCACCGCCCGCGCCAACAAAGACTGGCTCATGTCGTTTATCCGCAATGCTCCGCAGATGATCGATAGCGGCGACGAGCGGGCCATGCAGTTGTACGAGCAGTATAACCAGTACATGCCTGCCTTCCCCCAGCTCTCCGAAGAGGATATCGAGCACCTGCTGGGCTTTATTCACAAGTACGCAGAAGGAGAGAAGAAGAACCGCAACAACCGCCCGGGAGGACTCATCAACCCAGTCCCTGAAAAAATTGCCCTGTCTGCGATCACCCTGGAGTTAGAAGAGATGCTCACCATGCCTGCTAGTGCCGATACTCCCCCGTTAGCGCGAATCAACAAGCTATTGGCCATAGAAACCAGCCAGGGCGAACGGCTCTTCGTGCACGACCTGCGTGGCACCCTCTACGAAATAGAGAATGACCGTACGCGAACGTACCTGAATCTGCCCGCCGAGCAACCCCACTTCATTGATCGCCCCGGCCTGGGTTCGGGCTTCGGCAGCTTTGCTTTTCATCCTGACTTTGAGCAGAACGGTTTGCTCTACACCACCCACACCGAACCTCCCAATACTGCCCCCGCTGACTTTGCTTATCCCGACAGCATCCCTGTGACCCTGCAATGGGTGCTCACTGAGTGGAAAGCCGATGATCCGTTGGCTCCGGCTTTTTCCGGCTCCCAGCGCGAACTGTTGCGGGCCAATATGGTCACTGGCGTCCACGGCTTTCAGGAGCTGACCTTCAATCCATTGGCCAAGCCTGGGCAAGCCGATTACGCTAAGTTGTACCTGAGCGTCGGCGACGGGGGAGCGGCCCTGCGTGGCTACCCATTGCTGTGCGACAGTCCCGAACGGGTATGGGGCGCGGTGCTGCGCATTGACCCGGTCGGCAAGAGTAGTGCCAACGGCCGGTACGGTATTCCGGATGATAACCCTTTTGTTAATGAGACGAACGCCCAGGCAGAAGTGTGGGCCTACGGCTTTCGCAATCCCCACCGCATCAGTTGGGACGCTACCCGGGCTGGACAGACCGGTTCAGGCAAGATGTTTATCACCAACATTGGCCAACACAGCGTGGAAGAGGTGAACCTGGGCGTGGCCGGGGGCAACTACGGCTGGCCTGAGCGTGAGGGCACCTTTCTGTTTGATGCAATGGCCAATCCCGAACTGGTCTATCCCCTACCCGACAGTGACTCGGGCTACGTCTACCCGGTGGTGCAGTACGACCACACCGAGGGCAACGCGGTATCGGGTGGGTTTGTGTATGCCGGAAAGGAGGTTTCCCTGCAAGGGAAATACATATTCGGAGACATACCGCGCGGTCGTTTATTTTACGCCGAAGTGGCTGATCTGCAGCTAGGAAAGCAAGCCCCCGTCTATGAGTTGAGCGTAGCGGTGCGGGGGCAGAAGACCAGTCTGGAAACGCTCACGCAAAACAAACGGGTAGACCTGCGCCTGGGCACCGACCGCAGCGGTGAGTTGTATGTCTTCACCAAAAGCAACGGCAAAGTCTATCGGGTGGTGGCCGCCCAAGATGCGGCAGTAGCTTCCGAGGCCTATAGCTTTAAAGACTAATTTCTATGGAAATGCTACTATGGATTTCTCTACACGAATCATGCAATATATCAATCATAAACATTCCGAATAGATTACCGTTAGTAGGGGCAGTTTATATACATTAACAGTTCACTAACGCTTTTTGTAATCTATGTCACAATCATCAGCAGATGCTGTAGCCGGAGAGATCAGTGTCAGAAAAAATCTCAAGAATTTTATTCCTGCTCTTAGCAAAGAAGAGTACCAACAGTTAGAAAAGAACCTATTAGAAGAAGGATGTCGCGATCCCTTAGTAGTATGGGAAGCAGGAAGCGAGTTGGTTTTAGTAGACGGCTTCAACCGTTATAAAATCTGCACCCAGCATCGTATTCCCTTTCAAGTAGAAAAGAGACAATTTAAGGATGAAGAGGAAGCCAAAGACTATATGATCAATAACCAGCTCGGGAGGCGCAATCTGCATCCTGATCAGCTTAGCTACTTTCGCGGATTGAAATATGAGCGGATGAAAAAGCAGAACCGAGGCTACGATCAGATATTGTCCAAAGGTCAAAATGACCTTTCGACGGCCGACCGGTTGGCGCAGGAGTTTAGAGTGAGTGAGAAGACAATCAAACGAGACGCTGCGTATAGCCGGGGGATAGAACTGGTCGGACAGAGCAACCCTGAGTTAAAGCAATCCATTTTATCAGGCGAGGCCAAAGTAAAAAAGAGCGACATTCAGGAATTAGCCAAGGCGGAGGGGGACAGTTCTATTAAGATTAAGAACGAAGCCGATTTATATAATAAGGCGCAAGCTTTAAGAAGGCAGAAAGAAGAAGAAAAGATACAGCAAAAACAACAGGAAGAGCGGCAGACACAGGAGGAAAAAAAACAAAAGATTGAAATCGCGCAGCAGGTATTAAAAGAAAGCGACCCGGTATTCAATACACGAGAAGAACGCTTGAACCGACTCAAAGGACAGATACTATCAGCCGTAAACCAAGTGATTCAACATCGGGATGAAAAGGCCTTTGCGCAGCTAAATACGTATATAGAAAAACTGAAAAGGGAAGTATTTTACCAGTAACAACATATTGCTAACCTTGGCAAAAATGATTATAAAGGGGTATATAGAATATATTTTATGAAAATTAACATATTTGGTATTATAACTTATATAAATATATAGCTTATGTAGGCTCACCTTTCGGTCAGCTTTTTATGTGTCATTGCAGGTCAGTTTATCTTCTGCACCCTGTTTTAGATTGAATACCCTTCATCACGGCCTTTTCATAAAACGTCAGCGTGCTTAAAAAGAGTTACTGCGACAAATGGATTGCAAGCTATATCCTCTTGCATTGCTTTCAGATAGCCCTTTTTCTGTTGCCGTAGCAGGTTTCCGGCTGCTGAAATGATACTCGCTAAGGTCATGCTGCGGGTTGGTTCTTTACAGCGAATGCAATCTTCACGGAACGTGCAGTCACGTACCCAATTATCCGCCTCAATACTCCAGTGCTGGCGAATGGTCTCAAAGAGTTCGCCAGGGGCTGTTTGCTCTAGGGTGGTATTGGACAGGTAATAGCTAGTTTCTTGGCTTACTTTGCCAGTTTTGCATTGCGTGCTTTCCCGTTCTACTACCACCAGGGTAGCAAATTTTGAGCTGTCCCACTTTTGCTCAAAGCAGACGGCATCGGTGGGATAAAAAGAAGCTTTTCGCTCTTCTATTCGGCCGTGGCCCTTTTCTGAGGTCTGATGTTCAGCGACCGGGGCAGTGAGCTTGGCATGATCTTGTAAATCTTCCAGCAGCATGGGCTGGTTGGCTTTCACTTGAGCGATATAAGTCCCTTGAGCATTCTGAACCATTTCTAAGGTTTGGCTTTGGGTGTGTAGTGCATCAAAAGTCAGGCATTGACTAGCTAAAGCGTCTTCTTGCAAAAGCTCTCGTACACAGCTTATCTCGCTGTCTTTAGCCCCGTGATAGAATAATCCCGGTAGACTGATGCTACCCTGATGTAGCAAAGGACGCACGATACATAATCCCCTTTTCTGTCCAACTACCCCATCAATGGTGCCTTTCAGGTCTTTTCCGTCGAAACTAATCCAGCTATTGGCAGGTAGCAAACAGGCTTGCCAACCAAAATACCGGGCATGAAAGCGTTGATAGGCAGCCGCATCCACCAAGGCCAGCAGTCTGCGTAATTGCACATCGGAGACCGTATACCCGACCGATAAGCCCAGCAAAGAGCATAGGCAATCATGATGACGTGCCAAAAATCGGTGAATCTCGGCGATGAGCACCTTGCCTGCCATAGCCGCTAACAGTGCCCCAAACAGTATAAAGTGTAGATCATGGCGTTTGCCCCGGTTGTCACGCGGATCAATCACATTGGCTTGCAGATAGTAGTAGTAAGTCCTACATTCGTTTTTTTAAGATAGGATAGCATAGTTTGTTAGTTTGATGGTGGAATATCAAAATTAACAGCTTTTTGCTATCCTCTCTTTTTTATGAAAAGGCCGTGTACCCTTCATAGTCAGACGGGTAATAGCGAATTGATTAGCTATTAAAAGACAGGGCAGCGACTCTAAGCAGAAAAGCAACAGAATAATGCTGATGCCCAGCACAGCAGTTATTGGAAGAGAGATATCAGTATTTAACACCCAGAAGAACGGCTGAACCGACTCAAGAGATAGATTTTTTCGGCGTTGAATTAGGTGAATTTACACCGAGATAGATGTGCCTTTGACAAGCTAGTAAAGTACATAGAAAATATAGAAAAGGAAAAAATAAGTGGAAAATAATAACGAAATTTAATTATTTATTCTTATAGAAATGAGCTTTACAGCTAGAAATAGATTATATAATAGATTTTTGGTAGTAACTTTAACAACGATTTATGAATAAAAAAAGGCCCCGGTCAATTTTTGACTGGGGCCAAATAGTTTGTGGGCCCACCTGGACTCGAACCAGGGACCACCTGATTCCCCTTCCGAAAGTTTCCGCAACGGGGGTGGACTATCTCATCACCCTTCCCTCATCGGGAGTGGGGTGCCGGGCGCTCATGGAGAGGTTATTGGTCGGATTCCTCACTCTCTAGTCTCTGCACCTTCCTTGCTACTGCTACATCCATTCACAAGGCTTGGCTCAGGGTTGCCGTATCCCAAAATAAATTGGGACGTAGGGTTCCCTGAATTCACCCGGTTTGCAATCCGAATTACTTCGAAATGTCACCATTTAAAATGAGTCAGGTGCTCTAACCAGCTGAGCTATAGGCCCAGTACTTTGCCAGCTGTTACCCAAAGCGGGCAAAAAACGGGCAAAAACAAACTATTCTAAATAATATTTGTGTTTAATTAGTTGATTATCAATAACTTAAAAACTCGCAGATCGTTGATTATGAGTCAGGTGCTCTAACCAGCTGAGCTATAGGCCCCAGCAAAAAGTAATTCGCAAATCTATTAAATCTGCGGCTACTTCCCCAGTCTAAACGTGAATTTTGTAACTAGATCACCCTAGCACAACTCTTCAAACACGTTTTCCAGATGGTCAGCGATCATCTCAGCAGGACGGCCTTCAATGTGATGGCGCTCCACAAAATGTACCAACTCACCGTCTTTGAACAGCGCAATGGCCGGAGAAGAAGGAGGATACGGCAGCGTATACTCTCGAGCCCGCGCCACCGCTTCGGTGTCCACCCCGGCAAACACCGTGGTTAAATAGTCGGGTTTCTTATCACTCTCGGCCAGCGCCATCTTTACGCCGGGGCGCGCGCCACCGGCCGCACAGCCACACACCGAGTTGATCACCATCAGGGTGGTGCCCCGGTGGTCTTTCAGGTGTTGATCCACCGCTTCGGCGGTTTTCAGTTCTTCAAATCCTGCTTCCGTCAAGTCGGAACGCATGGGCACTACTAATTCTTCTGGGTACATAATATCATCTGTTTTGTATATAAAAGATGCTAGATACTGGATGCTAGTAACTAGCGACTAGCATCCAGTATCCATTTTCACATAAATCCTAACTCTAACTTGGCCGCTTCCGACATCATGTCCTGGGTGTAGGGAGGATCAAAGGTGACCTCTACTTTCACGTCGTTGATGCCATCGATGGCCTTGATTTTTTCTTCTACCTCACTCGGAATCGCTTCGGCCGACGGGCAGGCGGGCGACGTCAGCGTCATGAGGATGTAGACGTTGTTCACCGGGTAGATGTTGATCTCATAGATCAGTCCCAGTTCGTAAATGTCTACCGGAATCTCCGGATCATATACTGACTTGATGGCGTTCAGTACGCGCTCGCGCAGGTCGGTGGTTGTGGTTGCTTCTTCCATGATTTAGTTATCTAGGCCGGTGTGACGTTCCAAACGGGTGAGACGTTCCTTCACGCTATCAATCTCTTTGGTGCGGTCCATCGCTACCTTTACTACATCAACCAAAGAATCTACCGCTTTCACCACACGGGTCATAGTACCTTTCATCTCCTGAATATCACCGCGCATCTCTTGAATGTCACTGCGCATCTGCTGCGTTTCACTCACCAATTGATCCTGCCGCTTCAAGCTCTCTGCCAGTAGTTCGACGATCCTATCCGCCCGGCGGCCCGGTTCATTTTTCATGATTCGCTTTTTCAATTTATACTTACAACGTATTCTCGCCCCCTCGCGTTACTGCTGGCTGCTCAGCCAGGCAAACTGTTTCATTTGCTTAATCATAGCGGCAAACCCGTTAGAGCGCTGCGTACCGATAAAGCGATTCATCCCGATCTTATCAATGAAGTACAAATCCGCGTTCAAAATGTCTTCCGTCTTCTGCTCACCAAAAATTCGCACGAGTAAGCTTACCAATCCTTTGGTGATGGCCGAATTGCTGTCGGCCGCAAACGCCAACCGATCACCCTTCTTTTCGGGCACCAGCCATACTTTCGACTGGCAACCTTTCACGGCATACGCATCGGTTTTGAGTGATTCTTCCAGCGGGGGCAACTTCTCACCCAGCTCCATGATGTAAAAGTTAGTCATCTCAGGGTCGCCCTCCAGGAGCGCGAACTCATCAATAATCTCGTTCTGAATTTCGTTGATCGACTGAGCCATACCTAATGTTTAAGCCGGTGAACAATCCGCTCCAGACTGCTGACCAGCGTATCGATTTCTTCAATGGTATTATATATCGCAAACGAAGCCCGAACGGTTCCTTCCAGTCCCAGGCGGTGCATCAACGGCTCCGTGCAGTGGTGTCCGGTGCGCACCGCAATGCCTCCGGCGTCCAGTAGCTGACCCAAATCAAAGTGAAAAAGGCCATCCACCACAAACGATACGACGTTCATTTTTTCGCGGGCGGTTCCTACGAACTGTAGTCCCGGCACGGTGGCCAGGGCGGACTGGGCGTGTTTCAGCAGTTCTTGTTCGTGGGCGCGCATGGCGGGTTTGCCTAGCTGATTGATGTAGACAAACGCCTCGTTCAGCGCCACCACGTCGGCAATGTTGGGCGTGCCCGCCTCAAACTTATAGGGCAAATCATTGAAGGTAGTCTTCTCAAACGACACGCTCCGAATCATTTCTCCCCCGCCCTGGTAGGGGGGCATTGCCTCCAGCAAATCGCGCTTGCCGTACAAAATGCCCACCCCGGTGGGCCCGAACATTTTGTGTCCCGAAAAAACGAAGAAGTCACAGTCCAGCATCTGCACGTCAATGTCCAGGTAGGGCGCCGACTGGGCCCCGTCGATCACCACCACCGCTCCCTGCCGGTGGGCCAAGTCAATCACCTCCTTCACGGGGTTGATGGTTCCCAGGGCATTTGATACGTGCACCAAGCTGACCAACTTGGTGCGGGGCGAAAGCAGTTTTTCGTACGCATCCAGCAAAAGCTCGCCCCGGTCGTTGATCGGAATCACTTTCAGCGTCGCGCCTCGTTGTTCGCACAACAACTGCCAGGGAACGATATTAGAATGGTGCTCTAGGGTAGAGATGATGATTTCGTCGCCCTTCTGGATAAAGGTACGGCCGTAGGAGGCAGCGATCAGGTTGAGGCCTTCGGTGGTACCCCGCGTGAAGATAATCTCCTCCGGTTCGGCCGCGTTGATAAATTGCCGAGCCGATTGCCGGGTGGTTTCGTAGGCGGTGGTCGCTCGCTCGGCCAGCGTATGAATGCCCCGGTGGATGTTCGCATTGTCCTGCTCGTAGTACGAACGCAGAGCGTCGATCACCGACACCGGCTTCTGGGTGGTGGCGGCATTGTCTAAGTACACCAACGGCCGTCCGTTTACCGATTGGTGAAGGATCGGAAAATCCTTCCGAACGCGTTCTACGGATAGTGATGGTGCTTCGGCGGTGGTTAGGCTCATTGCGTGGTTTCTTTCAGCAGTCGTTGGTCAATCTCAGTTTGCAGATAATCCTTCAGCGCGTCCGACTTCACGTTCTGGATCACCTCGCCCGCAAAAGCTTGCAATAGCAACGCGCGGGCTTGTACCTTATCCAGTCCGCGGGCGCGGAGATAAAACAGTTGCTCAGCGTCCATCTGCCCGGTGGTGGCGCCGTGCGAACACTTCACGTCGTCGGCCCAGATTTCTAGCTGGGGTTTGGTGTCTACCGAGGCGTCGTTGGTGAGCAAGATGTTGCGGTTCGATTGAAAAGCGTTGGTCTTCTGCGCAACTTGCTGCACGTAAATCTTTCCGTTAAACACCCCGTGCGAGGCTTCATCCATGATGCCCTTGTAGAGCTCGTTGCTAAACGAGTTGGGTTGCCGATGGTCTACCGCAGTATGGTTATCCACGTGGGTCTTGCCCTTGATCATGTATAGTCCGTACATGTGCGTTTCGCATCCCTCGGCGTCTAACGATACGTCCAGGTTGTTGCGGACAATGGCTCCGTCAAGGGTCACCGTCACTGCCTGAAACAAACTGTTGGCCGACTGATACACGTGCGTGTGGCCGGTGTGGTAAGCCCGCGGACTTTCATTTTGCACTTTATGGTAGTAGGCCACGGCTCCTTCGTGTAGCCAGAGTTCAGTGGCGCTGTTGTAATACGCCGGATGTTCGCCCGTGTGAAAGTACATCTCCGTGAACGTGGCTTGGCTACGCGCTTCCAGCACGCACAGGTTGCGCGTCTGGCTAAAGGCCGGGGCAGAAGAAGTATCGCTCAAGTAATAGAAGTAAGTAGGATGCGTCACCACCTGCCCGGCGGGTACGTGAATAAGCGAGCCCTGCTGCGCCAACGCGGTATTCAGCGCCACGAAGGCGTCGGACGAGGCGGCGGTCTGGCGGGCAAAGTAACGATTCATCAGGGCCGGACGCTGCCGAAAAGCCTCGAACAGGGGTTGAATGGTAAGTTCTTCCGGGGGACTAATCACGGTAGAAAGTTCGTCCGAAAACTGCCCGTTGATAAAGACCAACACATTGGCCTGCTCATTTACGCGCCACTCCGCGAATTTATCAGACAGATCGGTCGAGGTAGCCGGGTCAACCGCGGCTTCCGCAAACTGCTTTTCCAGCGCCCGGGTGATGGGTGTGTACTTGTATTCTTCGTCGCGCTTGCCGGGCAAGCCGGTGCGCTCCAGCACTTCCATCGCGGCCCGGCGCTGCTGATGCGCCTCTTCGTCGCGCTCACCGTTTAGTCGCTTTTCGTAATCGGCAAACTGCTGGGTAAATAGTTCTTGTAATGGCATAATCGCTACTTCGTTTCTGCCAGGGCGGCTTCTTCCTTGATCCAATCGTATCCTTTCTCTTCCAGGGCCAGGGCCAGATCTTTATCGCCCGACTTCACAATGCGTCCGTTGTAGAGCACGTGCACCACGTCGGGCACAATATACTCCAGCAAACGCTGGTAGTGGGTCACCACAATGGTGGCGTTGTCGCCGCGCCGCAACTCGTTCACGCCGTTGGCCACAATGCGCAGGGCATCAATGTCCAGGCCGGAATCGGTTTCGTCCAAAATAGCCAAACGGGGATCAAGCATGGCCATCTGAAACACCTCGTTGCGCTTCTTCTCACCGCCCGAAAACCCTTCGTTCAGCGACCGGCTCAACAGCGACTGGTCGATATCGACCAACTTCATCTTCTCCTTCATAAGCTTGAGAAACGAAACGGCGTCGAGGGGGTCCATGCCCTTGTGCAACCGGATTTGGTTTACCGCGGTTTTCAGGAAGTTGGTCGTGCTCACTCCCGGAATTTCCACCGGATACTGAAACGCCAGGAAAATCCCTTCCCGAGCCCGCTCTTCGGGCTCCAAGGCCAGCAAGTCCATGCCCTGATACTGCACCGACCCTTCGGTGACTTCAAATTCCTCGCGACCGGCCAACACCGAGGCAAGCGTACTTTTGCCCGAGCCGTTGGGGCCCATGATAGCGTGCACCTCCCCGGCGTTCACCTCCAGGTTGATGCCGTTGAGGATGGGTTTATCTTCTATCTGTGCGTGTAAGTTCTTAACTGAAAGCATAGTGTATTAATAAGTAGGTAGCCAACCGGAAGTGGGTTTCCGAAGGCTAAGGAATGACAAGAAGTGAAACGGTAGACTAGCCTACGCTACCTTCGAGCGTGAGGGCCAGCAGCTTCTGCGCTTCCACCGCAAACTCCATCGGCAGTTGGTTGAGCACCTCCTTGCAGTAGCCGTTCACGATCAGCGCCACGGCGTCTTCTTCTCCAATGCCGCGTTGCAGGCAGTAGAAAATCTGGTCTTCGCCAATTTTGGAGGTGGTCGCCTCGTGCTCAATCTGGGCCGACGCATTGTCTGACTCGATGTAAGGGAACGTATGGGCTCCGCACTGGTTGCCCATGAGCAGCGAATCGCACTGCGAGAAGTTGCGCGCTCCCTCCGCCCGCTTGGCCACGCGCACCAGTCCGCGGTAGCTGTTCTGGCTCCGACCGGCCGACACGCCCTTCGAGACGATGCGGCTGCGGGTGTGCTTGCCCAGGTGAATCATCTTGGTGCCAGTGTCGGCCTGCTGCAGGTTGTTAGTCACCGCCACGGAGTAGAACTCCCCGATGGAGTGGTCGCCCTTCAGGATGCAGCTGGGGTATTTCCAGGTGATGGCCGAACCGGTTTCTACCTGCGTCCAGGAAATTTTGGAGCGGTCGCCCGCGCAGATGCCGCGCTTGGTAACGAAGTTATAGATACCTCCCTTGCCGTTTTTATCGCCCGGGTACCAGTTTTGCACGGTAGAATACTTAATCTCAGCGTCTTTGGCGGCATAGAGTTCCACCACGGCCGCGTGCAGTTGGTTCTCATCCCGCATGGGGGCCGTACATCCTTCCAGGTAGCTCACGTACGAACCCTCTTCGGCCACAATGAGCGTGCGCTCGAACTGCCCAGTATTGGCCGCATTGATGCGAAAATACGTCGATAGCTCCATGGGACAACGCACGCCCTTGGGGATATAGCAGAACGAACCGTCGCTAAACACCGCCGAGTTGAGGGCCGCAAAGTAGTTGTCGCCCGGAGGCACCACCGAACCGAGGTACTTCCGGATCAGCTCCGGATGCTCGCGCACCGCCTCACTGAACGAGCAGAAGATAATGCCCATGTCGCCCAGCTTATCCCTGAAAGTGGTAGCCACTGAGACACTATCGAACACTGCATCAACGGCCACGCCGGTCAGGCGCTTCTGCTCCTGCAGCGAGATGCCCAGTCGCTTAAAGGTATCGAGCAATTCGGGATCCACTTCATCCAGGCTGCTGGGCTGGGCCTTTTGCTTGGGCGCCGCGTAGTAGATAATGTCTTGATAATCAATGGGCGGAAACTTGACGTTGTGCCAATTGGGCTCCTCCAGCGTGAGCCAGTGATGATACGCCTTCAATCGCCATTCTAGCAACCAGGCGGGCTCATCTTTCTTCGCCGAAATGAAACGGATAGTGTCCTCATTCAGCCCTTTGGGAGCTGATTCAGACTCAATATTAGACTCGAAGCCGTATTTATAGTCAGACTGGGTAAACTCCTCAAGAATTTGGTTGTCTTTGCTCATGGTACTCGTTCTTTTGTGTAGCAACGCAGCGGAGCGCAATTCGTTCGGAAATTCGGGACATTTCTCGGACGCGAAAAACCATTGCGGCTGTTTATTTAGAACGCATTTAAATAACCGGGAGTTTCAAGTCGTTGGTCTATTCGTTGAGTTGAATATGGCGGTTCAGACTCTCTTCGAGCGATATAATGGTTTCGGTGCGGACGATGCCGTCGATTTTCTGGATTTTGTCGTGCAGCACCTCCCGCAGGTTTTTGGTATCCTTGCAGTGGATCTTGATGAAGATACTGTAGTTCCCCGTGGTATAATGAATCTTTACCACCTCAGGCACCTTCTTTAGCTCGTCCACCACTTGGTCGTAGAGCGAGCTCTTCTCGAGATAAATCCCCAGAAAAGCGGTTATGTCGTAGCCTAATTTGGAGTAGTCCATGTTCAGGGTAGTCCCCCGCACGATTCCCATTTCCTCCATTTTGCGCATCCGCACGTGCACGGTGCCTCCCGAAACGTATACCTTTTTGGCGATTTCGGTGTAGGGAATTTTGGCATCTTCCGACAAAAGTGCCAGGATCTTCAGATCGATGTTGTCAATTTCTAAATTTTTGCTCATTCTGGTTCAGGAAATTGGGTTTGATTTAATCAATACGGCCGAAAATTACAATGGATATAAATTTTTACCAAATCTATTAAATATTTTTTAAGTTATTTGGGAAAATATTAGTTTTGTAATGATTCAACTGGTGGAAGTTGTCCATCGGTTCACATTGTAGGGTGATGAAACTGGCAGCCATGCCCTCCCGTCTCGAGGGTGGAGACAATGGAATAAATTCTGCAGTGTCAAAGCTTGCGGAGCTAACCACTCTTTGGAGGTTCGACTCCTTCCCCTACAGCTGCCCGGTACGCCGGATCTTAATTTTTGGGTTAATGTTGTTTATCAAAAAAGGCTGTGAATTTCATGGCCTTTTTTGTTCGATGCCCCCGCCAAATCTCCCTTTTTGCCTCTCTCATCAGCCTCTTGATCAAACTCTTTGCTCAAAGGCGCAAGAATGTTCGGCAATATGGCAATTTTTGTTAAAGATTTAGTAGTTTGCTAACGAAAAGAGTGATACTTTTTGCCTAATCCATAAAACATACGACTTACATGAGCGATCCTACTTATCCTTGGTTCCAAAGTTATCCCGACGGGGTGCCCCACACCATCGAAACCGGTAAATACTCCTCCATTGTAAACTTGTTAGACACGTGCATCAAAAAGTACGGCACCTCCGTTGCTTTTGAGTGCATGGGAGCCACCCTCACCTATCGGCAAGTGGACGAGCAGTCGCAGCACTTCGCTGCCTATCTCCTCGAGGTTTGTCGCCTCAAGCCCGGAAGCCGGGTGGCCCTGCAAATGCCCAACCTGTTGCAGTACCCGGTAGCCATGCTGGGGGCCCTGCGGGCTGGGATGGTCGTGGTCAACGTGAACCCGCTCTACACCGCTCGCGAAATGAAGCACCAACTGCAGGACTCCGGGGCCGAAGTCATCGTCATCCTGGCTAACTTTGCGCACAATCTGGAGAAGATTGCCAATGATCTGCCCCTAAAGCACATCGTCATCACTGAAATTGGTGATATGCTCGGCACCCTAAAAGGGGGCATCGTCAACCTGGTGGTGAAGCACGTCAAAAAAATGATCCCTGCGTATCAACTTCCCCAAGCAACCACGTTCAAAAGTGTCATTAAGCAGGGAAGCCAACACTCCTTTAAGGCCCCGACTCTCCAACCCGAAGACATTGCTTTTTTGCAGTACACCGGCGGCACCACGGGCGTGGCCAAGGGGGCGGTGCTCACCCACCGTAACCTGGTCACCAACATGCAACAAATCACCGCTTGCACCGGCCTGAAGCTAAAATACCGGGAAGAGGTGATGATTACCGCCCTGCCGCTCTACCACATCTACGCCCTTACCGTCAACTGCCTGTCGATGCTGGAGCTGGGCGCGAAGAACGTGCTCATTACCAACCCGCGCGACATGAAGGCCTTTATCAAGGAGCTCAAGAAGCAGCCGTTCACGGTGATCACCGGAGTGAACACCCTCTACAACGCCCTGCTTAATCATCCTGACTTTGGCACCATCGACTTTAGTCACCTCAAAGTGACGAGCGCCGGAGGAATGGCGGTGCAGAAGGTGGTGGCCGAGAAGTGGCAGGCAGCCACCGGGGTATCCGTGACCGAGGGCTACGGGCTCACCGAAACCTCGCCGGTGCTCACCACCAACCAAGTGGACGGCTCCGAACGCATCGGCAGTATCGGCCTGCCGGTGCCCAATACCCAGATTATTATCGCCGACGACGATGGAAACGAAGTGCCCTTCGGCGAGCCGGGCGAGATTTACGCCAAGGGGCCGCAGGTGATGCGCGAATACTGGAACCGCCCCGACGAAACCAAGCAGGTGTTCACCGACGACGGCTGGTTCAAAACCGGCGACGTAGGCGTGATGAGTGAGGATGGGTTTATCAAGATTGTGGACCGCAAAAAGGAAATGATCAACGTGTCGGGCTTCAACGTGTATCCCAACGAAATTGAAGAAGTGGTATCGGCGCATCCTAAAGTGCTGGAAGTGGGAGCCATCGGCGTGCCCAACGAACGATCAACCGAAGTGGTAAAGGTTTTTGTGGTGAAGAAAGACGAAAGCCTCACCCAGGAAGAACTGATTGCCTACTGCAAGGAAAATATGACGGCCTACAAAGTGCCCAAGGTGGTAGAATTCACCACCGAGTTGCCCAAATCGAACGTAGGCAAAATCTTGCGGAGGTTGCTTCGCGAACAGGAAGCGGTGCCGGTGGCTAGTCCATCCTGATCTCTACGCGGCGATTTTTCCGACGGGCTTCGGGGCCTTCTTCTTCACTCAGGGGTTGGGTAGCTCCCCGCCCGTAGGAAACAATTTGCTCCTCTTCCACCCCTTGAGCCACTAGAAAACGCTTGGCCGCCTGCGCCCGCTCAATCGATAGCTTCAGGTTGTAGTCTTTGCCTCCGGTGTCGTCGGCGTGGCCCACCAGCACCACGTTGCGGGCGGGATCTTGGGTAAGCAAACCAGCCACCTCCCGAAGGTACGGAATGGAGGAGGTCTGCAGCGCATCCGAGTTGAGTTCAAAGAACAAAAAACGGGTGTCTTCGGCACTGGTGGGGGCGGGCTCATTAGACGGAGCAGGGTTGGTGGTTGGTTGCTTCACTCCCTTGAACTCATCCAACAGCGCCTGGGTTTCGGCCAGCAGGGCCTGGGTTTCGGCGTCTAGGGCCGAAGAAGGCGTGCTGCCTAGGCTGTCTAACGAACCGCGACGCCCCCCCCCCTCGATGCGGCTGGCCAACTGCCGGTCTCGCTCCTCTTTGCTCACCAACTTCGAGGTATAGATATCGGCTGATCGGCCGTAGCGATTGCTGATGAAGAACACCTCGTCGTTGGCGGCAATGGTGAGGTAGGCGTCGAAGCCCGCCGAGTTGATATTGTCTCCCAGGTTGCGCGGCTCCGACCAACGGGTCCAGGTACTGTCCAGACGGGTCGATACAAAAATATCGGCATTGCCGTAGCCAGGATGCCCGTTGCTGGCGAAGAACAGGTAGCGCTGATCTTCGCTTAGGAAGGGCGACATTTCGTAACCTTCAGTGTTCACGGTGTCTCCCAGATGCATCGGATCGCTCCAGTCGCCCGAAAACGAATCTTTAAAGGTAACGTATAGATCTTCTTGCCCCACGGCGTCCGCTTGCTGCATAGATATAATGGCAACGTCTTCGGACGACGAGACGAAAATACCGTAGAAGTTTCCGATTTTGTCGGCCAGCTTAGGAATTTTCACATCGTTAGGGTCGAGCCAACCGCTGGTCTGGTTAAACGAAAAGGCCAGGCCCGGTTGGTTGGCCTCTCCACCCTGGTACGCATTGAGAAGATACAGGGTGTTGCCGGTTTTGCTGACCCCCACCACCGCGTTATTGTTGCGATTGTTGAGCTGATCAAGGTTGTTGGCGGGCAAGCTCCACCCCCCGTTCGGCAGGCGCTTGGCGTACCAGATGTCTTGTCCCGCTTGCGTGCCCCCCACGTTGGCGCTGTACAGGGTGCGCACGAAATACAAGGTGCTATCGCGCGCTGAGTAAATCGGGTAGCTCTCTTCGGCCCGCGAGTTGATCGTGTCTGATAGCACCGCGGGAGGCTGAAAGTAAAAATCTTGGGCCTGCCCCGGCCCGGCCAGCAGACCAAAATATCCGCCAAGTATCAGTATAACTTTTGTTCGAGTATTTTTCATGATATCACCATAAATAAGGATTGCTGTCTTGTTGTTTAAACAACGTGAAGCCCAGAACAATTTCATGCGTTCCGGAACGAAAATCGCTCACGGCCCCCACTCCGTAGTCGTACGCGTAGTTGATGTTGAACCGATTGTCGATATTGAGTCCCAACATGGCGGCCACGGTGCCCGAATTGCGGTACGAAGCACCCACCCACACCACCTCCTGGTAGCGTAAGCGCAGATTGAGGTCATAGGTCAGCGGCAACACGCTGCTCACTCCCACGAAAGCCCCCGGCAGCAGCATAAACGACTCGCCCAGCCGAAACCGTCCGCCCACCAGGCCGTAGTGATACACGTTCTGCCGAACGTCGACCGAATCGGTGCCCACCGTAATCGGATTGCGCAAAAGCCGATCGGCCGAGTAGCCCAAGTAATAATTTTCAGCGTACAGAAACAGCCCCAGGTTCAGGTCGAAACTGGTAACGCCCCCCGACTGGCTCAAGACGCGGTTGATCACGTCGTCATCCGCCGTATTATTTTGGCCGGGCAGCGTGATCCCATCGGCATCAATGCGGCGGTTGTTGATTCCGGCCGACACCCCCAAGGACAGACGGGTGCGCGTCCCCACGGGCAGGTGGGTGGCGTAGGTGGCAAAGGCCTGAGTCTGCTGAAAAATACTCTGCCGGTCGTTGATCACGTAACCGCCGATACCGTGCCGCACCCGGTTGCCGGTGCTGACCACCGACTGAGTTTCCGGCTGGTCAAAAGCGGCCGGATCGCTAATGCGCAAGGCGTTGTTTTGGTAAGTGAAGTCGCGCGGCTTCGAGGCCAGGGGGCCGTGCGCACTCAGGTAGAACGTCTGCGGCGAACCGGCTAGTCCGGTCCATTGCTGGCGATAACCGACTTTCAGGTCGGTGAAATCTTCAACGCCCGCCACCGCCGGGTTAACGGTGACCAAGTTCTGAAAGTACTGACTAAACCGAAAGGGTTGCTGTCCGTAGCACAACGAGGTCACGGTAAGCAGTACGTATAGCAAATATAGTTTTTTCATAATCACTGGTAATGAGCGGCTTCAATCACCGCAAAATTGTTAAAGGCCCCTTGTACACTTCTCCCTCAGCGCCGGTCACTAAATAATAATAGGTTCCCTCGGGCAACGCCTGCCCCTGATAAGTACCCTCCCAGTCGTCTTGATACGCTGCGTTGCGATACACCGAGTGTCCGTAGCGGTCAAACACCTCCACGGCTACCGGCAGAGAAGCCGCTTGGCTACCGATGGCCCATTCGTTGTTGGCATCATCCCCGTTGGGAGTAAAAGTATTGGGAATGGATAAATTTAGCGTTGAGTCCGGACAGTCCTCCACGACAACAGCCACGCTATCCGCGACGGACTCACCGGTGGTCGGATTGGTAACGGTGACGACGTAGGTGGTGTTTTGGGTAGGACTGATCAGGACGGAAACCTGATCATTAGGCTGCTCGAAACCACAATCGCTCGGGCAACTCCAACGATAGGTAACTTCTTCGTTCGGGGTGGCGACCACGGTGACCCGCAGCGTATCGGTGTCGCCGGAGCACACCGTAAGCGTGTCTCGCGGCAGGGTGATGGCCAGTGCCGATCGCACGCTTATTTGGATCGTTGCGTCCGACTCCGCCAGCGCTTCCCCATCGAAGGCATTCCAGCGCGCCGAATCACTACC
The DNA here is from genome assembly GCA_965217275.1 of Cyclobacteriaceae bacterium. GTDB lineage: Bacteria > Bacteroidota > Bacteroidia > Cytophagales > Cyclobacteriaceae > Tunicatimonas. The sequence continues at coordinate 1,263,725 of OZ244400.1, forward strand.
CGAAAATCCCGGGTTAGGCACGTAGGTCAATTGTCCGTCGACCACGTCGGCCACCGGAACGGCGTACCCTTCCGAAGAAGAAATATCAGTTGGCTGAAGATTGTCGCCCCGGTGCACCAACGTTCCGTTCTCAGGCAGCGCCGTGAGGTGAATCCGGGCGGGGCCCAACGAAGGAGCGTTGTCAGCGTCTTGATATCCTTCGGTGAAATCAGCCAACCGAAAAACGTATGGTTGGTCCTCACCGGTACTGATTGTCAAATCGCTTACCGTAGGAGCTTCGTTTGACGTAACCGTGATTGCCACGCTCGTCTGAGCACTACTATTATTGCTCGACGAAACGTTGACTGCCAAAGTCTCGGTACCCTGGTAGCTTTCATCGGAAGTGTAGCGGATTCCGCTCAGGGCATACGCCACGGCGTCGGCCCCGCCCGTGAACACCAGTGAAGGATCATCGGTACCATCGCCCGCCGCGAAGGTGAGCAACGAAATGATTTCGGCAGGAAGCGATACGGCTCCGTTGCTCACCGATAGCGTCACGGTGACGGGAACTTGTCGCGTAGCCGAAAAAGCCAGGGGCGGCACCGAGAGGGGTTGATTCGCCGATGTGCTCAATGGGTCAACCGTTCCCAAAGATAGCGTTAGTTCCGGAGGATTGATTATGATGCGCACCGGTTTGCTATTGGCGGCGAAGGTGGTGCCGTCGATCGCGTTCCAGAGAAACTGGTCTTCCCCTATGTAGTCAGGAGGAGCTTGATACGTCAGCGCGGCAAACTCCGTGGAAGCTACCCGTAGCCCATTCGGACCGGCATCGTTAATTCGGTTGTTCGTCACTTCCTCGCCCCGTAGCAGTAGCGTGCCTCGTTCGGGCTTAGAACGAATGTAGATTCCGGTGAAGGGGTTATCTTCCGGATCATCGTACTGCTCCGCAAATTCGGCACTGGTGAACGAAAGCGTATTTCCGGCGGTGACTTCTTTGCTGAAGGCCTGAATGCGCGGGGGAGTGTTAACAGGCGAGCCTACCACTACGAAGCGAGAAACCGGTACGCCCTCCGTGATGCCATCAAAAACGCTGATCGTCACCCGACGGATCCCTTCCGTGGGCAACACATTGAGCGGGGTCTGGTTGCTGAACTGTACGCTGCGCAGGGCACGCTGGAAAGTGGCCGGGGCAGCAGGACCACTGAGGGTAAGCGTTCGGCTGCCCTGGCCGGTCACGCTAAGCTCAGCCGGAACATTGGTGAGCGAGAGCTGATCTTCCGCGTTCTGGAATCCGGTACTGATGGCAACCTCCGCGCTACTGATCAATTCGTTATCGCCGTCGGCGACTTCTACGGTTCCGAAAATCGGGATTTCTACTCCCGTTCCGGCCGGATACGCAACCGGATCATCACTAGGTAAGGTCACGTTGGGGGCGTCATTTTCGGCCACAATCGTCAGCGTCCGACTGATCGGAGCGCTTTCCTGGTTTTGGTCATCAAACGCCCGAAACGAGACAGTACGTGCATCAGTTTCGGGGACTACTTCGTTCGTATTCTGGTAGGAAACGGTACGCAACGCGTTCTGAAAACTAACGGCCGACTGGCTGCTACCCGCCGGGTAGCTTAGCAGCAATAGGGTGCCCGTTGTCTCATCCACCACTCCGCGGATGTTTTCAGTATCGGAAAATGTCAGTTGGTCCTCACCGGCCACGTAGCCCACCAGTTGCACCTCTACCCGGGTGAGGGGGTTATCACTACCCAGGCGAATACTGCTGCTAAGGAACCGCGGCGGATTGCCTTCCTCAAAGGTTAGGGGCGTGGTTTCCAGGGCACTGATCACCGGGGGCGATTGCGCCCAAACCGTTCCGGCAGCGCTCAGCAAGAGTAGCACGATTTGGGCCGCCTGATTCATTATCGCAAAATGGTTACTGAGCCTTTGTAGCTGGTGGAGCCATCGTTGAGGACAATGACGTAGTAGTAGGTGCCAACCGGCAGCTCCTTGCCTTGGTAAGTACCGTCCCAGGCCAGTCCGTCTTCTTCCGCGCGGAACAAGCGGTGGCCGTAGCGGTCGTAGATTTCAATCACGCTGCGCTCGTAGGTAAACAGATTTCCTACTTCCCACAAGTCGTTTTTTCCGTCACCATTGGGAGTGAACGTAGTAGGAATATCCAGCACCTGGTCAGGACAGTCGATGATTACCACCCGCACCGAGTCGGTAACGGTGAGCTCCTCCGCATCCGTAACTTCCACGCGGTAGGTGGTGGTCTCGGTGGGCAACACGGCGGCTTGATCGGTGTCGATATTCAGCGCCTCGCCGTCCGCCGACCAGCGGTAACGATACGGCGGGGTACCACCCTGCACGTCTGCCGTTAGCTCCAGCAGATCGCTAGACCGGCAGGTTTCTACTGCTTCGCCCAGCTCCACGCGCAGGTTAGACACGGTGATCAGCACCCGGGCGGCTTCCTCCGCGAAATCCGCTCCGTCCGAAGCATTCCAGCCAAACTGATCCGCCCCTAGAAATCCCTGGTTGCTTACGTACGAAAGCGAAGAAACAAGATCAGCACTGAGCACAAGTCCGCCGTCCAGGTCAGCGATGGTCAGGGGAACTCCGTCCAGTAGCAACGATCCGTTGGTAGGTAGGGTAGTGAGCTGTAGGTCGGAGAAGCCATTGGCCGTGGGACGCTGGTCGGGATCGTTATACTGCGACTGGAAAAGCGGGGAAGCAAAAGAATAGGGCGTGCCGCTAAGAACCACTACGGCTACGTCGCCCACCACCGGTGGCTCGTTATTGATCAAGAGAATCTGCCGAACCGCTACGTTACTGGCCGTTTCGCCGCTAAATCCCTGAATCTGCAGCGTGCGGCTGCTTTCTTCGGTTTCGGCATTGCGATTGAAGTAAACCAGCGTTCGCAGCGCTTCTTGATAGGTCGCCAGCGGGGCGATTCCGCTAAGGGTAAGCACTCCGGTTGCATCGTTCCAGTCAGCCGTCAGGTCTCCCCCGGCCCGAAGGCCCAGCGAATCGTCGTCGGCTACGTAGGTCTCTGGATCTAGGGCGATGACCAGGCGGTCGAGGGTTTCGCTGTCCGGGTCTTCCAGCCGAACGCTACGACTCACCACCACGGGCGCTCTTCCGATCGAGAAGTACAACGGAGTTGTTTCCAAATCCACCACCTGAAGCGTATCCTCTACGGCTTCTACCACCACCTCGCGCGTTAGGGCGTTGCTCTGCCCGCCCGTGCCGTCGGTGACCTCAAAGCGAATGGTACGCACGTCGGTACTCGGTTGGTCGCTGGTGTTTTGGTAGGTAACCCGGCGCAGCGCGGCTTGGTAGTCGGCTACCGAGGCGGTTCCCGTAAGCGTGAGCACGCCCTGGTCAAAGTTTGCCGAAATAGCCGGGGTGTTCTCAAAGGCCAGCACGTCTTCCGGGGTGTAGCCACTGTCGATAGCTACCACCGCGGCCACCACCGGATCGCCTTCTTCGTCGCTTACCTGCAGACTGTCACTAACGGAAATCGGCGCACCGTTTTCGGTGAACAATAACGCTTCCGGCTCAATGGCCGACAGCACCGGGTTATCGTTTTGCGGGGTGATCGTGAGAACGACGCTTGCTTGGTCACTCAGGGGGTTATCGGCGTTGCTAGGAGCGTCAGAAACGGACAGGGTGAGCGTGGCCGTGGTCACGGTTTCGACGGGGTTATAAATCAAGCTAGCGAGGGCGTCATTTACCGTGCTTAGGGTTCCTTGAAACGTCAGTTCACTGTCTTGCTCACCGGTACCCTGCTCGAAGGTTACTTCCGCCCGAGCCGCCTCGTCGATGGTAAGGGTTCCCTGATCCACTGCCAAAGCAACCAGCAGTCGGTCGCCGTCGGGTTCGGCTACGCTCAGTCCCGACAGGGGGGCGGTGCTATCCTCTTCTACGTTCAGCGTGGTGGGAGCCGTGATGCGGGGAAGATCGTTCTCGGGCAGCACGTTGATCACCACCTCCGCCGCAATACCCGGTTCGCCCTCATTGTCTCGGGCGGTCCACTTGAAACGGTCGGCTCCCGCGTAGTTGGCGGGTGGGGTATACGTGAGCGAAGTGGCGGCAAGGTTCACTTCAAATCCCTGACGCCCCAAATCATCGTCGGTGAGGATGCGTTCCCCGGCCGACAGCGTCCCCCGTTCGGGAAGCGTCAGCACGAATATAGTGCCTGAAAAACCCGTGCCGTCTTCATCGCCCCCGTAGGCCGTCGCGAAGTTTTCTTGGGTCAGCGTGGCCGGAACATCCTCACGGGTGCTTAGAGGAACGTCGGCCAGCACGGGGGGAATGTTGGAGTTGGATATGCGAATGAAGCGTTCTTGCGTATTGCTCAGATTGGTGCCATCGTTCACCACAAACGTGACCCGACGGGTGCTGGCGGTGGGGTTGACCTCGCTTAAGTTACTGTATCGAACCGTGCGCAGCACTTGCTGCATCCGGTCGGGGCTGAGCGGACCGGTGATGGTTAGTTGCCCGGTCTCAGGATCAAAATCAGCCTGAATTCCTCCGCTGCTTACCGTGAGTACGTCTTCACCGCTCACGTAGCTATTGTTAGAGAAAAACACCTGTGCCTGCACCAGGTCTTCCTCTTCGGGCTCCCGCACCCTGATGCCTTCGGTAATTATCTTAGCGGCTTCTCCCTCGGCATAATCCAGGAAGGTGCGCTCTACGTTGCTGAGCACCGGGGCTTCGTTCACGTCCTCAATGGTGATTGTGAGATCCGAAGCAACGGTGCCGTCGCCGGTAGCGCGGATCCGGACGCGGTAGCTGGCCCGTTCCTCTCGATCGAAGCGAACGTTGGTGAGCAGTCGGCGGTTTTCGACGCGAAAGTTCTCGTTGTCGTTGCCGTCGCCCACCAAGGCAAAAGTAAAGCTACCCTCGCCCCCCTCGGTAGAGATTAGCCCCACCTCCGTACCGGCATCCTGGTTCTCTAAGACGCTGGCCGAAGAAAGCAGGATAGCGGTGGGGGGTTCTGCCACGTTGGTCACGATGATAGTAAACGCTCGAGCGTAGGAGCCGTCCTGAGTAGCCTGAATACGCACTTGATAGCTCGCCCGCTCCTCAAAGTTGAACGAGGCGTTGGCTTTGAATTCAGTGCCTTCAATAAAAAACAAGTCGTTATTGCTGCTGCCCGGTCCGCTCACCAGGGAGAAAGAAACGTCTCCGCCGCTCCCGCCCGCCGCGCTAAGCGTGCCGACCGTCGTGCCAACGGGTTGGTTCTCCTGAATATCTTCCGACGACAGCGTGATCTCGGTAGGAGGCTCAAGAAGATTGCCTACGGTTATCTCAATGATTTCTTCGTAGGATCCATCGGCGTTGCTGGCCACGATCACTACGGTGCGGGTGGGGGTTTGCTCAAAATCAAACTCCCGACTGGTTTGCAGTTCGTTGCCTTCCAGGACAAAGTCACCGTTGTTACCGCGCCCCTCCGGCAGGGCAAACGTGTAATCTTCGATGCCACCCGTGGCGCTGATGGTGCCCACCACCGTGCCTGCGGGTTGGTTTTCGTTCACCGACTCCGCAGACAAGGCAATGTCGGTAGGAGGTTCGAGCTCGTTGGTTACGGTTATCTCCAGAGCTTCCTCCAACGAGCCGTCGCCAGTGGCCCGCACCCGCACCGAATAGGTAGCTTGGGTCTCGAAGTCAAACCCGGCGTTGGTTAACAGTTGATCGCCATTGATGGTGAAGCTACTGTTGTTGTCGGACCCATCACCGCCCACTAATTCAAAGGTAGCAACCGCTTCCCCCCCCGTTGCCGTGAGGGTTCCTACCACGGTGCCCACGGGTTGGTTTTCGGCAACAGTAGCCAAACTTAGTGCAATGTCGGTCGGCGGTTCTACCACGTTGTTTACCGCAATGGTGAAGTCCTCAGCAAACGAGCCATCGCCGGTGGCCGTGATGGTGATTGGGTAGCTAGACTGGATCTCAAAGTTAAAAGTAGCCTGGGTAAGCAGTTGGTCGCCGCTGATGGTAAAGGCGGCTGCTCCGGGGCCGCCCAGAGTGTAGGTAATCGGCACCGCACTGCCCCCCTCCACCGAGAGCGTACCAACCGCCGTGCCCGGGGGCAGGTTCTCGTCTACGGCGGCGCTCGATAGTAATATATCCGTCGGCGGCTCCGGTGCGTTCACCACCTGAATAATAAAATTCTGCGCCGGAGAAACTCCATCACCCGTGGCTTGCACCCGAACAGCGTACTGCGGCGCGGTTTCGAAGTCCGGCACCTGGGCTATTCTCAACTCGTTGCCCACAATGGTGAACTGCCCGTTGTTCTCGCTACCCGGTCCGCCCACCAGGGCAAACGTGACCGGCACCTCGGGAGCGCCGCCCTGCGCGGCCAAAAATCCCACCCGGGTGCCCGCAGCTGCTCCTTCAGGAATAGTATTGGCTGAAAGGGTGATGCCGGTGGGAGGTTCTTCTACGTTGGTTACGGTAATTACAAAATTCTTGGATTCTCGCTGCGTGTTAAGAAACCCAAACCGCCGTTCTACAATGATTTCCAGAGTGTCCTCGCCAATACTCTCGAAGTTGAACGGCCGCTGGGTAAACAGCGTCGCATTGTTGATTGCAAAGAGATTGGCATCGGCTCCTCCGTCCATCAAGTAGCGCCCCGATTCGCTAAACTGACCCACAATGGTGCCCCTAGGTTGATTTTCGGCAACACTCGAGCCGTTCAGATCAAAGTTCTGCGGACTTAGCGGGGCGACCACCTCCACGTCGAACACCTGAGGCGCACTGGCATTGACGTTTTCGCCTTGGCCGGTACCGTTATCGCGCAAGACGACACTTACCTGAGCGGTGCCAATTTTATCGTCCGCGGGCTGATAAGACAAGGTGCCCTGAGGTGTGATGGTGGGAGCTTGCGCAAACAAACTGTTGTCGCTGGTGGTAACCGCAAAACTGACGGCTTGGCCAACTTCGTCGGTGGCGGTGGCGGGGCCAGGGGCCACGCCAGTAGCAAAATTAGGCACCGTCACAAGAGCAGCCTGGGCTTCTACCGTCTGGTCGTTGCCCGCCACTCCGGCAAACCGCGGAGCATCGTTCACCGGGTTCACCCGAAAGGTAAACTCTTGCGCGAAGGTGTTTTGGGCGTCGCTGGTCGCCGTAATCGTAAATTCTTCTTCCCCGTTTTGGTCTGGCAAAGCCGAAAAAAGGTAAATTCCGTTGCTGTTGTCGGCGGTAAGGGTGGCAAAGTCAACCTCTTCGGGTCCGGGAGAGATTGCGTAGGTCACCGATTGTTCAGGGTTTTCCGGGGTTACGCTTACCGGTTCCGGATCAGCAAAATCTTCGTTTACTTCGTATACTTCTTGGGCCAGCGTGAAGCGGGGCAGGGCTTGCACGGTCACCGTAAGTGGATACGGTTCACTATCCGCCTCGCCGTCGTTCACGACCACTGGCACGGTAAGGATGCCGCTAAAACTAGGAGCAGGCGTAACGGTGAGGCCCGCCACGGTGTAATTATCTCCGGCCCCGGCCCGCAGCGTAAATCCCCCGGGGTAGGTATCGTCAGCGTCTTCGTCAGTAACACTTAGGTTGCCCAGCGCCAGCGTAAACGACTGGTTTTCAACCGTGATGCGGGGAGATTGACCCGTGATCACCGGAGAGTCGTTTATATCTTCTACCGTGATCACAAATTCTTCGGTGGCGGCACTGTCTTCGCCGAGCGAACTCTGAAAAACCACGTTCACTTGCAGGGCATAAGAAGCTACTGCTTCAAAATTAAGGGAATCGGTGGTAACCAGCTGCTGATTGGTGATACCGAACGGAGCATTCTCCGGCACGCTAGCGACCAAGCTAAACGCGGCCGTGGCAGGAGAAAACGTGCCTACTAAAGTGCCAACCGCTTGGTTTTCAGTCACGGTATTGTCGGAAAGGGTAGCCTGTTGAAGCCCCTGCCCATGTGCTGACCGGGATAAAACCAGCGATAACAGCAGAAAACACCCGTGCCAACAATACGTAACCAAAGAAGATTTCACAGACAAAAAGTTTAATGCGTAACAAATCATACGTACGTTAGAGCAAGCGACTTTGTCTTACTATTTATCCGAAAATTTGTCAAGAACCGCAAATATAAGACATTTGATCAAAGCCTGCACTAATTCACGTGTGTAATAATAAGGATATTTTTTCATAAATTTGTTATACATTTGTAGTTATCGCTCTTTTTCCTATTGGTGTGCCCCGTTAGGCTTCCAAACTGAATGAGCTAACTTCAGTTCTTTGTTTCGGCCTTCTTCGCATTTAAGTGCATGATTGTTTGTTTTCCATAAATTCTCTAACAAACCACTAAGGATGATACCTTTTTTCTGGATATGCCTACTGCTGGTTCTCTACACCTACCTTGGCTATGGTCTGTTGCTATACGTATTAACCCGTATTAAAAAGCATCGCTCGGTTCATTATCATTCCGAAGCCAGTCTGCCGGAGGTAACCCTCATTATCGCGGCCTATAACGAAGCCGAATTTATCGCCGAAAAAATTCAGAATTCCCTTCACTTGCACTATCCTATCGGGCGACTTAACATTTGGATTGTGACCGATGGCTCGGACGATGCCACTCCGCAAATTGTGGAGCACATTGAGGGCATCGAGCACTTTTTTCAGCCCGAACGTCGGGGTAAGATTGCCGCGATTAATCGGGTGATGCCCCTGGTAACCACCCCGGTCGTGGTGTTCACCGACGCCAACACCCTGCTGAACGAGGAAGCGGTAGTGCGACTGGTGCGCCACTTTGCCGACGAAACGGTGGGCGCAGTGGCGGGCGAGAAACGGGTAAGCAGTCCCGAGCAAGACGCGGCCAGCGGCGCGGGCGAAGGGTTCTACTGGCAGTACGAATCAGCGCTAAAACAATGGGACGCGGCCCTTTATTCGGTGGTGGGCGCGGCCGGGGAACTGTTTGCCGTGCGCCGTGACCTGTTTCACGAGGTGCCCGCCGATACCATTATCGAAGATTTCTACCTCACCCTATCGATTGCCCGGGCGGGCTACCGGGTGGCCTACGAACCCGACGCCTACGCCGTAGAGGGCCCATCGGCCTCGGTGAAAGAAGAACTCAAGCGCAAGGTGCGCATTGCCGCCGGAGGCATTCAGGCCATCGTGCGCCTGCGCGGGCTACTGAATCCCTTTCGGCACGGGGTGCTCACCTTTCAGTACGTATCGCACCGGGTGCTGCGCTGGACCATCACCCCGTTTGCCCTGCTGGGCCTGTTGATCAGCAATGCGGTTCTGGCTTGGGAGCCACTGGTGTTCTTCCGGTTCTTTTTTCTAGGGCAAACCCTGTTTTATACCCTGGCTATTGTGGGATTATTTCTAGCCTCGCAAAAAATAAAGATGAAGGTGTTTTTTGTGCCCTACTACTTTTGCGTGATGAACTACGCGGTGTTTGCCGGGATCGTTCGCTACCTGAAGGGATCGCAGTCGGTGGTGTGGGAACGCGCCGCGCGGGCCCCCGGTGCCCCGGCCCGTAGTTAAACTGGCAAAGTGTTTGAGGCAGCATGGCTGAACCCCACCGCCATGCGCCACCTGCTCAACGAATTTATCTGCACCTGCACCGGTGAATTCCGCCGCCACAGCAACGCCACCCTGGCTGCCTTCTACGGGGCGGGCTTCCTACTGTTTCTGCTGCTGGTGCTCATCGACGCGCACGTGTAGTCACCGTCGCTACGTGCGCCTGCCCCCTTTGGGAGCGCCACTTTTTTGTCGTACTTTGCCCCGCCGACGGTGGCCCCCTGCCTCCGTTCCGTTTTCCCAATATGCAATACAAAAAAAAACCAACGTCCGCCCACTCGGCCGACCATTTCGGAGAAGCCCGCGCCTACTGGTGGAACGAAGATTTCCTGGAGCTCATGGCCGAACGCCTGTCCCTGAACACGTGTCGATCTGCCGCCGATATCGGGTGCGGCACCGGCGAAATGACCTTCCGTCTGGCCCGCTACCTGCATCCTAGCGCCTCGGTCACCGGACTGGATCAGGAAGAAACGCACCTGAAAACGGCCCGGCAGCGGGCCCGCCACCGCAAAGATGCCCAAGATGCTACGTTCACGTTCGTTCAGGGGGATGCCAATGCCCTTCCCTTTGCCGATGATCAATTCGATGTCACTTTTTGCCAGACCTTGCTCATTCATACCGAAGACCCCCTGCGGGCGATTCGGGAGATGAAGCGGGTAACTGCTTCCTCCGGTTACGTGGTGGCCCTGGAGCCGAACAACCTGGTTTCTCATCTGATGTTCGATAAGTACGTCGAAACCGACTACGAGGTGGACAACGTGCTGGAGATGGTGGAGGTGCGGCTGCGCTGCGAACAGGGCAAGAAAAAGCTGGGGCAGGGATTTAATTCGCTGGGCGACGTGCTGCCCGACCTCTTTGTGCAGGCCGGACTCACCAACGTGCAGGTGTGGCAATCCGACAAAGCTTTGTCATTGATCCCCCCCTACGATACCCGCGAGAAACGGGTACGGGCCGCCCAACTGGTCGATTGGTTAGAGAATGATGAAGGGGGATTGGGATACGATGAAAATCTGCGCTACTACCGGGCCGGGGGCGGGAGAAAGCCTACGTTTGATACCTACTGGCAGCGGGTATCGCGCTACAAAGTATCGATGCTGCAACTGTTGAAAGAACAAAAATTTATCTCGGCCGGAGGGCAAATGATGTACCTGGTGGCGGGAGAATCATAGCTGGCTACCTAACGCTCACCCATGAAATACCAAATTACGGCACTCGCGCTAATGATCGTAGGACTGGCGCACGCGCAACCCTCGCCCGAATACCAAGCTCGCATCGACCGCACCGCGTGGTTCCGCGACGCCCGCCTGGGTATGTTTATCCACTGGGGGCTCTACGCTATTCCGGCCCGGGGCGAGTGGGTGCGTAGCCAGGAGCAAATGACCATCGAAGACTACCAAACTTACTTCGACGAGTTTGATCCGGACCGCTACGACCCCCGCGCTTGGGCGAAGCTGGCAAAGGCTGCCGGGATGAAGTACGCCGTGCTCACTGCCAAGCACCACGACGGCTTTTGTTTGTTCGATACCGAAACCACTGACTACAATGCTACCCAAACCCCCGCCGGGCGAGACTTAGTGCGGGAGTTTTTGGAAGCCTTTCGGGCCGAAGGCCTGCGGGTAGGCTTGTATTATTCGCTCGTCGATTGGTATCATCCCGACTACCCGGCCTACGACGACCGGCAGCATCCAATGCGCGACAACGCTGATTTTAAGAACAAATCGCACAACTTCGACAACTACCTCGACTACATGCACGAGCAGGTGCGCGAGCTGGTCACCAACTATGGCAAGCTCGACATCATGTGGTTCGACTTTTCGTACCGCGACTACCGCGGAGAGAAGTGGCGCGCCACCGAACTGGTGAACATGGTGCGCCAGCATCAGCCGGCTATTTTGATCGACAACCGGTTGGGAGGAGACTTGACGCAACGCGCTCCCGAAGTGTTTGCGGGCGACTTCGACGGGCCCGAGCAGATTATTCCGCGCGAGCCACTGGTGAATGAAGACGGGCTGCCTCTGCCCTGGGAGGCCTGCATGACGCTCAACGATCACTGGGGCTACGCAGCCACCGACCATAACTACAAGTCGGCGCAGGACGTGGTTCGCACCCTGGTAAATGCCGTGAGCAAGAACGGGAATCTGCTGGTAAACGTGGGCCCCAACGCCTACGGAGAAATTCCGCCCGAGTCGGCCAACATCCTGCGGGAGGTGGGGCAGTGGATGAATCACAGCGGCTCAGCGATCTACGGATGCCAGGCAGCGGAGTTCGAGAAACCGGAGTGGGGAAGGTTCACCCAGCGCGGCGACACCTTGTTTGCCTGTCTGACCGAACCCAACATGGGGCACATCAGTCTGAAAGGAATGAAGGGAAAAGTGGCGAAGGCCCGTTTGCTGCGCGACGGGTCAGAGGTGCTGCTGAGCGGTTTCTGGAACGATGAGTCGCAGTACGACGCCCCCAATGACCTGTTTATGAATTTCGGTCGGCCGGTGGCGCGCACCTATGCCCTACCCGACCCGCTTTGCACCGTAGTGATGCTTAAACTTACCTCTCCGGGTCCTTCATCCGAGCCCAACGAATAAGCTCTCAGCAGTTAGGATGCATCGTCAATTTCGAGCACCTCTAGAATGTCGGCCAATTGATCAAAGTTCTGGTAGCCCGGCTTGATCTCCTGACTTCCCCGCAGGGCAATACCGGCCAGCGGATGTTCCTGAACCAGGGCCGGTAACCAATCGGCCTGAAGCCCGAAGCCTAACAAAATCGGGTACTGCCGGGACAAATCCAACAGATCACCTACCAACTCCGGTCGCGGATCGGACGAGGAATGCTCGATCAGAAAGTAGGCCGCTTGGTTGCGACAGCCGCGCATAATATCCGCCAGGGCAACCACGTCTTCGTCGTAGCCTTGAGCATCCAGGCGAACAATGAGCGGCTTATTGAGGGTTTGCAATGCTTCGGCCAGTTTGGGTTGGCTAGTCTGCACGTAATCAATGCGCGCGTAGTCCGAAAGCGTTTGTTCAATCTCCGCTGAAGAATAGCGGTCAAATTCCGCCGCGAACTTTACTCCGGCCAACCATTCGGTGATGGCCACAAATTTCGCGGGATCCACGTAGTTGGGCTGCTCTTTTTCCAGGCCAAAGCCCAGTAGGTGCACTCCCATTCCGGCGCAGTAGCGCGCATCACTCAAATTTGTCACGCTACCTACTTTAACAAACGTGCTTAAGGCCATGATGATCAAGGGGGTTTAAAAAGAAAAGTCCAAAGTAACAAAAGGGGCGGGGCAAATGCTAACGAAACTGAACGCGAACTTAGCCACGTCATATAAGCGGCAACTTTTCAACAGTGTGGTGGTCGTCTGGCGGTGGGGCCGTACCTTATATAAACTGGTGCAAAAGTTGTGGTAACATTATCCGAGAAGTTTCCTTTTAGCATTCAGTAGCCATGCGTATCTCCCTAAAAATTTTTTACTATTTCATTGGCTGCCTCAGCAGTCTGGGTCTTCTGTTCGGGTGCGCCTCCGATGAGAACTCTTCGTTCAATCCCGTCTTCGATGAGACGCTGGGCACCGAGTATTACCCCCTGGCGGTGGGCCGCTACGCCGTCTATGACGTGGAAGACATTCGCTATACCGTGCACGATGGCATCGACACCAACCGATACCAACTTCGCGAACGGGTGGCCGATTCCTGGAGCGGGGCGGGGGGAGAAATAATCTATTCGTTGGAGCGTTATACGAGAGATTCGCCGGAAAGCGATTGGCAACTGGATTCGGTGTGGACGGCCCGCAAAAATGAGCACGCCGTGGTGGTGGTCGAAAACAACGTGGCTTACACCAAGCTGGTATTTCCTTTTCGCGACGCGCTGGAGTGGAACGGCAACGCCCTGAACAGTCGCCCGGAGCTGCGCTACCGACTCACTACAACCGACAGCAGCCTACGGCAGGAGATTAGCGCAACTTGGAACGATCCGTCGTGGAATGATTATATTGAAGAAAGCCGTACCGTGGTGCAACGCCAACTGGAAACCTTGGTCAACGATAGCGTGTTGATCGAAACCTACGCTCCGGAGCTAGGACTTTTGTACAAAAAAACGCGTATATTACACTACTGCGCCGACGATGATTGCATTGGACAAAAACAGATTGTGTCCGGAAGATCGTACCGGCAAACCTTGCTTACCTATGGTGAAGACTGACAACCTATTTTCTCTCTTTTATCGTATTTTTTTCTTATCTCTGCTAAGTGTTTTTTGGATTGAGGCAGCCCACGCTCAAGCACTGCCGCAAAATCGCTACGTCATATTTTTATCCGATAAAGAGGGAACCGCTTATTCGCTGGACCGCCCGCGGGAGTACTTGTCGCCCGCGGCCCTGGAGCGAAGAGAATTGCAGGGCATTGCGCTCGACAGTTCCGATCTGCCCGTCAACGCCGACTACGTGGCTCAACTGAGCGAAGCCGGAGCCGAGGTATACTACACCTCTCGCTGGCTTAACGCCGTGATGGTGGACGGTGACCAGGACGCGGATGCTTACCGTGCCCTAAATTTCGTGGATCGAGTGGAACTCATCAAGCCAACCCGATCGGAAGGGGGACGAAACAAGCAGGGATCTTCATACGCGGGAAAGTTGCCCTCCGCGGCTACTGAAAACGCCGAAGCGCAACTGCTCAACGTGCTTCAGAACGAAATGCTGGGCATCGACGCCATGCACCAGGCGGGCTACACCGGCCAGGGAGTTTCGGTTGCCGTGTTCGACGGCGGGTTCAAGGGAGTGGACACGGTTTCTTATTTCAGACACCTGTACGAAAACGGGCAGATGATTCCCGGTTACGATTTTGTGGGCAACAGCACCAACGTGTACCGCTACGGACAGCACGGCACCGAAGCGTTGTCGTGCATTGCGGCTTACCAACCCGGAGTGTTAGAAGCCGGGGCCTATGAAGCCAACATCATGCTGTGCATCACCGAAGAGTCGGGGTCCGAATACCGAGTGGAGGAATACAACTGGTTGTTTGCCGCCGAAATGGCCGACAGTGCGGGCATCGACATCATCAGCACCTCGCTGGGCTATACCACCTTCGACGACCCGGAGATGAACTACGAGTACGAAGATCTGGACGGCAACACGGCGGTGATCACCCGGGCGGTGAACCTGGCCGCCCAGAAGGGGATCCTGTGCGTGATTAGCGCTGGCAACGAGGGGTCGGGACGCTGGCGCTACGTCTCTCCCCCGGCCGATGCCATCGACGTGTTGTCCGTGGGAGCGGTGAGCAGTAGCGGCGACCGGGTGTCGTTTAGCTCGTTTGGCCCTACCGCCGACGGACGCGTGAAGCCCGACGTGTCGGCCCTGGGACTGCAAACCGTGGTGGTGAACTCCCGGGGCGAAGTGGTTCGCTCGAACGGCACCTCGTTTTCGGCTCCGCTCATCACCGGTCTCACCGCCGGAGTATGGGAAGCCTTTCCCGGAGAAACCAACCTAGAAATTATCGAGCGAATCCGTTTGGCGGGCAATAGTTCGCTGGCTCCCAACAACGAATTGGGCTACGGTATTCCCACCTTTTCGGCGGCCCTGCTGGTGCCGGTTCCCGATGAAGAAGATATTCGCGAGGCCAACTACCGCGTGTATCCTAATCCCATCGAAAGCGGTAAATTGTTCGTAGAAGCCAAAACCCGCGATCTATCGTTTCCGGTGGAAGTGCGCATCTACAACAGCACCGGACAACTGGTGACGCACACCCGCTTCACCTCCGAGACCTTTAGCCCCACACTTTCGTTAGACACTTCCGGACTCGGTCGGGGAGTGTACATTCTGCACATTCTTTCGCCCACGGCTTCCGATACGATGAAGGTGATTAAATTCTAGGACTTGGCATTAGCAAGCCGAAATTCCTACCTTGCCGCCTCAATCTTCATTCAATTTTTTGCTATGCCTTTTGTTGCCCCCTCGGTCCTGGCCTCCGACTTCGCCAATCTGCAGCGCGAGGTAGAAATGCTCAACCGCAGCGAAGCCGACTGGATTCACGTCGATATCATGGACGGCCGGTTTGTGCCCAACATTTCGTTTGGCCTGCCGGTGTGCGAGGCCATCCGGCGACACGCCACCAAACCGCTGGACGTGCACCTGATGATTGAGCAACCCGAGCGCTACCTGGAAGCCTTTCACAACGCGGGTGCCGCTCACCTCACGGTGCACTACGAGGCCTGTCCGCACCTGCACCGCGTGGTGCAGCAGATCAAACAACTGGGTTGCCAGGCTGGGGTTGCTCTCAATCCCCACACCCCGGTTGAACTGCTGGAAGACATTATCGGCGACGTAGACATCGTGCTGATTATGTCGGTGAATCCGGGATTCGGCGGACAGACGTTCATTGAGCAAACCTATTCCAAAATCCGGCGACTGCGGAGCCTGATGGAGCGGGCAGAGACCTCGGCGCACATTGAGATCGACGGGGGCGTGAGCGATCAAAATGCGCGTACCCTGATCGACGCCGGGGCCGACGTACTGGTGGCGGGTAGCTTTGTGTTCAAATCGGATCAGCCCGCGCAGACCATTCAGCAGCTGAAGCAGCAGATCGAATCCGCGGGCCAATGAGCCGTCGGGGCTGCTTTCGGGTACTAAGCACCCTTTGGCTTGCCTGGCTCGCTACTGGAGCGCAAGCGCAGACCGCTACGGTGCAAGGAACGGTGCAAGACAGCGCGCAGACGCTGCTCGAAGACGTGGTCGTTCAGATCCGGGGAACCGAACGGGGCGCCATCACCGGGGCGGATGGCACGTTTCTTCTAACGGTGGCTCCCGGCACCTATGACCTGGTTTTTTCTCACCTGGAATACACCAACATCCTGCGGCAAGTCAGTTTGCGGCCCAGCGATACCCTGCGCATCGTGGTCACCCTGCAACCCGACGTGCGCCTGTTGCAGCAGGTGGAAATTCTGGGCGACCCCCGCGATGCCTCCCGCCGCGTGCCCGGTCTGGTGAAGCTCGACCCGCAGATCGCCCAGGACATTCCCTCGCCCTTCAACGACTTCAACCGGGTGCTCACCACCCTGCCCGGCGTGGTGAGCAACAACGAACTGTCGTCCACCTACTCGGTGCGGGGCGGCAACTACGACGAAAACCTGGTGTATGTCAACAATATTCCGATTTATCGTCCCTTTCTGATTCGGGCGGGGCAGCAGGAGGGGCTGAGCTTTATCAACCCCGATCTGGTGTCGGACGTGGCCTTTTCGTCGGGCGGGTGGCAGGCCAAGTACGGCGACAAGCTGTCGTCGGCCCTCAATGTGACTTACAAGCAGCCTACCCAACGCCGGGCATCGGTGCGCTTAGGACTGCTGGGCGGCGCGGCGCACGTGGAAGAAGCCCGGAAAAATATGACCTTCATCGCCGGGGTGCGGCACAAGAGCGCCCAATACCTGCTCAATACCCTGGAGGTGCAAGGACAGTACCTGCCGCGCTTCACTGACCTGCAATCGTTCCTAACGATAGATTTGGACGGCACCGAGCAGAAAAAAACCGAGTTGAGTGTACTATTGTCCTACGCCAACAACCGCTACCTGGTGCGCCCCGAGAGCCGCGAAACTACCTTCGGCACGCTACAGCAGTCGTTTCGCTTGTCTGTGGGCTACGCCGGGCAGGAAGAACTCACCTATCGAACGGGGCAGGTAGGACTACTACTCGAGCACCGCTTCAGTGATCGCTGGCGCACCCAGTGGATTGCGTCGGGCGTGCGCACGCGCGAGCGGGAGTATTTTGATCAGCTGTCGGCCTACCGACTGTGCGACGTGAACAATACTCCGGGTAGTAACAACCAAGACGAATGTGCTACGACCCTGGGCTTTGGAATCAACTACGCCTACGCCCGTAACAAACTGGCCGCCGAAATCTTCAACGCCGAGCACCGCTCCACCTATAGCCTAAGTCCGAAAAATACGCTGGAATTTGGAGTGGGGTTCAGTAGCGAGCACATCGACGACCAACTCAACGAATACAGCTTTAGCGACTCGGCTGACTTTGTGACCATCAACGAGCGGGTGACCAGCGCGCTGGACTTGCAATCGGAGCGCGTGACGGCCTACGTGCAGAACACCATCGAACCCAATGAGCAGCACACCCTGAACTACGGAGTGCGGTTAAACTACTGGAGCTACAACGGGCAGTGGCTGGTGAGTCCGCGGGTGCAGTACGCCTACCGGCCCCGCGGACGCCCGGACTTGGTGTTTCGGCTGGGCGGTGGTTTATACCAGCAACCGCCCTTCTACCGCGAGTTGCGCAACCGCAACGGGCAACTGAATCCCGACATTCGGGCGCAGTCGTCGGTGCACCTGATTGCCGGAGTGGACCGGCAGTTTCAGATGTTCGGACGAGACTTCAGCGTGCTGAGTGAGGTGTACTATAAGTATTTATACAACGTGATTCCCTACGACGTGGACAACGTGCGGATTCGCTACTTCGCCCGCAACGACGCCACCGCCTACGCCACGGGCATCGACACCCGGGTGAGCGGAGAATTTATTCCCGGTGCCGAATCGTGGTTTAGCATCGGCATCCTGCGCACCCGCGAGGACGTGGCCGACGACGAGCGCGGCTACATCCGCCGCCCTTCCGATCAGTTGGTCAACCTGGGCATCTTCTTTCAGGACCATTTGCCCAACGACCCCACCATGCGGGTGCACCTGAGTGTGCTCTACGGATCGGGCCTGCCCTTCGGTCCGCCGAACCGGCCCGAGTACCGCAACTTCCTCAACGGCTCGGAATACCGGCGGGTGGACATTGGGTTTTCTAAGGAGATTTTTCTGGGACGGGCCAAGGCAAAGCGACTGTTTCGCTCGCTGTGGCTAGGCGTGGAGGTGCTCAACGTGCTGGGCACCGACAATCCAATTTCGTTCACCTGGGTGCAGGCGGTAAACCGACAGCAGTACGCGGTGCCCAACAGCCTGTCGGCCCGTTTCATCAACGCGCAGGTGATTCTGCGGTGAGCGCATAACAAACGGCAGCCGAGCCATATACTTTCCGGCAGAAAATTTCTGGCTGCGTGCTAAACTGACGCCTTTACCGACAGGCCTAGTATTTCGAGGTGCTGGGGCTCTTCGTACAGTGCGATTCGGGCGATCTGGTAGAACCGGGCCATGCCCCGCCGTAGGGTGGACTGGGCGCGCTTTTTCTGCTGAGAAACTACCTGGGCGCGCCCTTTCAGGTCTACCTGGAGGGTGCGCAGCTCCACCATCCGGGCCAGCAACTTCTGCATCTCGGCCACTTCTTTGGCGGGCACCTGATACGTCGTCAGGGTATCCTTTACGGCGGGGGCGTGGCGGTAGAAACTGCTCACCTGCCTGATCCAGGCGGGCAATGACTTCTGACGCGGGCCAACCAGCTCCATCTTTTCTAACCACATAGGCGCATCCTTGAACGCCACCCGGGCCAGCACCAGGTGCTCACTATAGAGCTTGTTCCCCTGGTCACGCACCGCGTACAGTGACTGCGTAGACCCCTTGGCCTCCGCGGTGATGTCGTCATACTGATTCTCCAGGTTCTGCACCGTGCGCAACTGCGTCTCCAGCTGCTTAATCATGAACTCACCGGCCCCGTGCTTGGTGAGCGCCCGCCGAATTTCGGCCGAGCGTCGCGCGTTGGTGAGCGCGATGGTCGTTTGGTGAAGAAAATCGGTTTTTGATGTTCTCATGGTGGTGCTTTGGTTTGATTACTAAGCGTTGGTACAAATATCGATCAGCAATCGACCAATGAAAGGCACAAAATGCACTTGGCCCTACTTTGTGGTAATAAACTTTGTTTTTACGGTTTAGGGCGTGTTGACATATAAGCTAGGCGGTGCTTTCCGAGCGTTTTTGCCCCCGGCGGGGTCCGCCGCTTTTCGTTGCTTTCGTTGGCCGATGCTTATGCATCGCCCGCCTCAAGCGCCATTCCATGGTGGCCTCAATCAAAACAAAAACACCCTGGAAAGCCCTCACCAATCTATATGTCAACACGCCCTAGCAGAACGAAATACTAGAATAGACTCTGGCGAGAACGTCTTGCGGGTGAAGCAAGCGGGTAAGGAAAAGCGGAAAAGTGATGATTTGAGCGGGCAAACGACCGGCGAAGGCTTCCTCAGCACGCGCCCCCCGGGGGAAGGACGCTGGGAAGTCTGCCGAGCGCGTATCCCCCGGGGGGATGGGCCTTATGACGTCTGCCGAAGCCCCCTCCCCCCGGGGGAAGCATCGTACGAAGCCTTCCCGATCCTTGTCCCCCGGGGGAAGCTCCTGAGAAGCCTTTCTCGGCCCATAACCAACCGAAACTACCTCGCGACGGTCTCCACGAACGCCCCGTGGCCGGGAGAGAACAGTAGCGGTCAACATCTACCAATAGGATTTAGTGATAGGTTTGCCAAACCTTGATACCTTTGTTGCCGAACTCCGATCATGAAAACCTAATGCCGTCTTCCTCCCCCCGCCCCTCCCTACAACGCGCCCGCTTGGCCGTTGCCGCCCTGTTTTTCATCAACGGCACAGGCTTCGCCACCTGGATTCCGCACATCCCCTTCGCCCAGCGCAAGTTTGAGCTCGACGAAGCCACCCTGGGACTCACGCTGCTGGCCATTGCGGCCGGAGCAATCACCACCATGCCCCTAGCCGGTGGACTCATCGCCCGCTGGGGCAGTCGGCGCCTGTGCGCCATCGCCGGACTAGCTTTTTGCCTGGTGTTGCCGCCGCTGCTGGTCGTTCCTTCGTACCTGTTGTTTGTGGTCAACTTGTTGCTGTTGGGAGCCTGTGGCGGCGCGATGGACGTGGCCATGAACGCCCACGGAGTCTACGTAGAAGATGAGTACGCCCGGCCCATCATGTCGTCGTTTCACGGGCTGTTTAGCCTGGGCGGACTGGTGGGCGCAGGCATTGCCGCCGGTTTATTGGCCCTGGGGTGGACCCCCGCGCGCCACATGGTGGTGATGTCGGGGCTGCTACTGCTGCTCACGGTGGTGGCGCTGCGCTACCTGCTGCCTCCCGAACCCAAAACGGCGGACAGCGAAACGTCTGACGCGCCCCTGTTTGCTCTACCCCGCGAACGGGCCACCATGATTCTGGCAGCCCTGGCCTTCGCCGTGTTCATGGCCGAGGGAGCGATGGCTGATTGGACGGCCGTATACCTGCTCGATCTGCCGGGCACCGACGCGGCGCTGGCGGCGGTGGGCTTCGCCGTGTTTTCGCTCACCATGGCTGTGGGCCGACTCACCGGCGACCTGATGGTGCGGGCCCTGGGGCGGGTGTCGGTGGTGCGCTGGGGCAGTGCGCTGGCGATGGCCGGGATGCTGCTGGCGGCTTTCAGTCCGAACCCCTTCTGGGCCATCGGCGGCTTTGCGCTGGTGGGCTTGGGACTATCCAACGTGGTGCCGATCATCTTCAGTGCGGCCGGTTACTTGTCGCCTAACTCGCCCGGACAGGGCATTGCGGCCGTGTCTACCGCCGGGTACTTTGGCTTTCTGGTGGGGCCACCCATCATTGGGTTCCTGGCCCAGTGGATCACGCTGTCGGGAGCGTTTCAGGTGCTGGCCGCCGGGTTGCTGCTGATGGCCATTCGGGCCAAGCTGGTAGAGAGAAGAGAATCTACTCCGCCGCGCCCATCAGGTGTTCGTCCAGGAAGTTCTTAACCTGACCGTAGCCTTCAATCTCATTCTCTTTTTTGCGGAATCCGTGGCCTTCGTCGTCAAAGACCACGTATTCTACGGGCACATCGTTGGCCTGCACCCCTTCCACCATTTCGTCGGACTCAACCTGGAGTACGCGTACGTCGTTGGCCCCCTGAAGCACCATCAGTGGTTTGGTCACGTTCTCGGCGTGGAAGAGGGGCGAAATATTGTAAAGCCGCACCGAATCGTCGGTGGTGGGGTCGCCCATCTCGTCGTACAAGGCCGTTCGGTAGCTCTCCCAGTAGGGCGGAATGGACTTTAGCGTCCGCAGCCAGTTGGTTACCCCGAAGATGTTCACTCCCACGTCGAAGGCTTCGGGCTCGAAGGCCAGGGCGGCCATCACCATGTAGCCGCCGTAGGAGCCCCCGATGATGCCAATCTTTTCCGGGTCAATCACCCCGGTAGAAACCAGGTAATCTTTTCCGGCGATGCAGTCTTTCAGGTCTTTGTCGCCGTGGTTTTTGTCGTCCAGGTGGTTGAATTCCTTTCCGTAGCCGCTGCTTCCCCGGTTGTTCACTGCTAGAATAGCGTAGCCGTGGTTCACCAGGTACTGAATGAGCGCGAAGTAGTTCAGACGCGATTGCCCGCCCGGGCCGCCGTGCACCCACACCAGGGCCGGAGCCGGATTCTCTGCGCTAGCCGACAACGGCTCGTAATAAATGGCCGGAATTTCCAGCCCGTCGAACGATTTAAAGCGCACCACCTGCCCCTCGACCAAGTCTTCGGGATTGATGTCCGGGTTCAGGGTGTTGGTCAGTTTGCGGTGTTCGCCCGTGGCGAAGTTATAAATATAAAGGTTGCTTGGCGAGGCCGAGGTGCTCACCGTCAGTCGGGCCAATTCTTCGTTCTTGGCAATATTCACCGAAGCGATGCTACCTCCCGGAATGTTGGGCATTGCCACTTCTTCGCCCGATGTTTGGTCAAAGACTTTCACTACCGTTTTGGCGTCCTGGTTGATGCCAATCACGCGGTACTTCTCGTTCCACGAATCGTAGGCATACCACACGTCCCAGTCGGTCTCGTACACCTTTTCCACGTCGCCGGTTTCTAGGTTTCGCTTGGCCAGGTAAACAAAGTCGGCGTCCTCATCGGTGAGGTAGTACAACGCTTGGTTGTCGTTGCTAAAAAACTGGGGACTGTAGGTAGCGTCGCCCTCGTGTTCGCTGATGTCGGTTTTCTGGCCGGTTTCCCGATCCAGCAGGTACATCTTGCCATCGGCGCTGGTGAGCGCTTCGGTGAGGGCCACGTAGCGTTTGTTGGGTGAAAGGGCTTCGGCATTATGCCCCGTCCCGTTTTGGTAGAGCAGTTCAGCGGTAGGACTTTCTTCGTCTACCGCGTCGATAGGCAGTTCGTACAGATCAAAGAAGCGCGCGTCGCGGCGGTTGGAGGCGTAGAACATGCTCTGCTCGTCGCGGCTCCAGCCCCAGAACTGGTTACTCACGCTATCGCCTGGGGTCAGCTCCTTGGCTTCGCCGCCCGCCGTCATCATCTGGATGGTGTAGTTCTCGTCTCCGCCTTCGTCGAAAGAGAACACAAAGCGGTCATCGTTGGGGAAGTACGACTCGGCAAAGTACGATTCTTGGGTGGAGTTAGTGAGTGCTTTCTTTTCGCCGCTGGCAATATCAATTTCGTACAGGTTGTAGATGCCCGACTCATTACTGCTGATGAGCAGTTTGTCTTCGTTGGGAGAGAAGCTTCCGCCGCCCAGGCTTACGTTCTCGTAGAACTGCTCGATAGAATACTGCGGAGGGGCTTGTACCGTCGGTTCGGACGAAGCGCATCCTAGTAAAAGTAGGGTGAATAGGGCGAGAAAAAGAGGTTTCATAGTATTTAGTTTGATTGTGTTTGGTTAAGTAGAGGAGAACATAACGATGAGTGCATGCGCTGGCGAAGCATTGCGTATGCATAGTGTTACCCCTCGTTTTTTATTTTTTCTATCTCCTCATGGCTTAAACCCGAAATAGCTGAAACTACGTCGATGGAAAGTCCTTGTTGCAATGAGTTCTTGACTATTTCTACGTTCCGAAGCTCTATTCCCTGTTCTACCCCTTCTTCAAAAGCAGTATCTAAGGAGTTCTTCAAGTCCCGATACGACTTCAAGCTATCTTCGTAAGCCTGCACCTCTTCCAGACTGAACCGAGCGATCTCGGCCACTTCAAACAATCTTTCAAAGATTCCTTCCCGTAACTCGTCCGGTATCCTATCCAGTTTATTCAAATTACGGATCACAAACATCCATTTCTCAAACTTGGTTGATAGTTCCTTAATATCCTTTTGGAACTTGGGCATCTCTAAGTACACGAAGGTCAACTTGTCATAGAATACCTGACAGGTCTCTATATCAGTCAGCTTTACATCGTACCTGAACTTGTTGGGTTCGTTTTGGTCTTCATCAAAAACAAAGTCTAGGATGGCAACAGTATACACAGCTTTCAATTCAAATGTCCAATCCGAACCTCGTTGCGCTTGCTCGCGGATAGGGAATGTTGAATAATATACGGTTCTGTCCTTGAAAAACTTTTGTTTGGTTTTCTGTAATTCTACAATGAATTTCTCGCCCCGTTGGTTTTGGCAATACAAATCAAAAACCGCCTTACGGTCTTCCTCACTGCTACCTAGCTTATCAGATTTTAGGTAGGTTAGTTCCGTAATCTTTCCCTGTTCGTGCTTTAGAAGTTCGTTAAGAAAGTCCAGTAACAGATCTTTGTTCGGTTCTTCGCCAAAAAGTCGTTTAAAGCCGTAATCGGTGAAGGGATTGATGTATTTTTCTCTTCGCTCTTCCATAGGTTCCTTTTTCAGCGAAGATACGAATTTATCAATTTAACAATACCAAACGCCTACAAGGTTTTTTAATGAGGGGTAACATCTGTACATATGCATTGCGTATATCCGCAATATAGCTACTGGGAGGCTATTGGACAATGGTCTCGTTCTTCCTCATCATCACTTGTTTTTGCATTATTTTTCTATCATACATAATCTTACGAATAAATGTTTTCCGTAGCCCTAAAGACAAATTGCTATACCTGATTAAACGTTTGTAAACAATTACAAACGTTTAACAGCGAATTACCTTCATGCTGCTTGCTACCTTCCGTGTCTTCAGCGCGTTGCTTGATAATGGCACCTAACAGCGGGTAAAAGAGCGGTGACTCACCGTTAGCTATTATCTTATCCCTTCCAACCACGCCTTAAAGCCCTTCACCTGCCCCTTGCTCACCAGCACTTCCGCGTCGGCCGCGGGTTGCAGTTGCAGTTTGAGGCGACTGCTAAAGTAAGTGTGGATTTGTTGCACGGCGGCTAGGCTCACAATAAACTGCCGGTTGATGCGGAAGAAACGGATGGGATCCAGCAGGGTTGAGAGTTGTTCCAGGGTGTAATCCAGGACGTATTTCTTGCCCGTGTGGGTGATAAGGTACACCAACTCGTTCTCGGTATAGAAATAAGCCGCATCGTCGTCCGCCACCGGAATGAGTTGCTCGCCCTTTTTCACCAGGAAACGCTTTTTGGACGAGCGGCCGGTGTGCGACAAAACGTCAAGTAGTTGCTCGAGCCGAACCGCCGGAACTGGGTCCGAGAAATCCTGCCGAAAGTTGCGGTACTTCTCGATGGCCCGTTGCAGCTCTTCAAACTTGATTGGCTTAAGCAAGTAATCGATGCTCTTGTGCTTGAACGCTCGGATGGCGTACTCGTCGTAGGAGGTGGTGAAGATGATCGGACTTTGTACTAGCACCTGTTCGTAAATTTCAAAGCTCAGCCCGTCTGATAGCTGAATATCCGACAGTATAAGGTCAGGGGCAACACTGGTACGCAACCATTGGACGGCCGCTTCTACGCTCTCCAGCACGGCGCTCACCCGGATGTCAGTATTTGCCCGATCAAGCATCTTCTCGAGCCGCTCGGCAGCGGGATATTCGTCCTCAATGATAACTACGTTCATGACATCAGAGGGGGAATCCGGACCGAAAAAAAGTCGGCGGTGTGCCGCACTTCTACTTTTTCGTCGGTGAGCAAAGCGTAGCGGTTGATCATATTCTGTAGCCCTATCTTAGTAGATTTTTCCAGCACGTTCTTCTTCTGCACGTTGTTCTCTACCGTGATATAGCCGTGGGCGTCCGTAGACAAACGCAGCGTCAGGGGTTTGTCGCGCGAAACCACGTTGTGCTTGATGGCGTTCTCCACCAAAATCTGAATGCTCAGCGGCGGCACCGGCCGAGACAGGGCCTCCGGCGAAAGTTCGTTCTTCACGATGAGGTTGTCGCGAAAGCGCGTCTTGTTCAGGTAAACGTAAGCGTCGACAAACGCCAGTTCTTCGTGCAGGGGCACGGTCTCCTTCTGCTTACTCACCAGCACGTAGCGGTACACGTCCGAGAGTTGTTCCAGGTACTTTTGCGCCGGTTCGTTGTGCTCATCGATCAGCGCAGCGAGCGTATTCATGCTGTTGAACAAAAAGTGCGGGTCCAGTTGGTTCTTGAGCGCTTCCAGTTGTGAGCGGATATTCTCTTTGGCCAGGGCTTCGGAGCGTTGCAGGTTTTTGACCCATTCATTAAAAAAATACGCTCCTTCGTAAATGGATACGACTAACATCATCGGAATGAGATTGAACAGCGCCATGACAAGTCGTTCGTCGGGTTGGCAAACAGGAATGTTAATAAGAGCAAAAGCAGCCTCGATAGCGAATGTGGCTCCCAGTGTAAAAGTGATGCACAAGGTCATCTGTACCAGGAGCCGTCGGCCCGTTTGGGCACTATGGGGGTAGTGTTGGCGCAATCTCATCACAATGGCCCGATTACCCTCCCACAGCGTAAGCGTGAACGCAAGTGAAACCGCAAACTCTTCAAGCATGAATAACGGTTCATAAGAATCGCTGTCATGATAAATGAACATCATGACCAGGCTTACCAAGGGTATCCCAACCAGTCGCAGACGGCGTTCGTGGGTGAAGGGCGCTTTCATCTGTCTATAATTGATTTTTAACGGTCAGATGGAACTCGCCAAGTTAGTCATCTCCCCGCGTGAGAGATTCTCATGGCTCGTTTCATAAAGGTAAGATAGCAATAATTTGCCGGTTAAGCTTCGGTTGTTTTCTGATATTGTTTCTTCCGGTAACCATACACAAAAATACCCACCGCGAACAGTCCCACGTTGAAAATACCAATAGAAAAGACTCCCAGCGAGAAAATCCCAGCCGAGAAAATCCCTACTGAAAAGGTGCCCGCAGCAAACACTCCGGCAGCGAAATCGCCCGAAGCGAAGAAGTTGAAAGAGCGATCGTCGGCAGAGAACAGGTCTCCGTAAAAAAACTGGCCTACCAGCCCGATGACGATTAACACAACGGCCAGCAGGCCAATCCATGCGTACTTGGTTTTGTTAATTGTTTTCATGATTTTTAATAGTAAAAGTTTATAATAGACCGTAGCGACCGCTACTTTTGATTATTGGTTTGTGTTGCTTCTGATCAGCCCTACGCCCAGCACTACCAGCGACACAGCGAGCAAAGCAGCACCAGCATAAAGCAGCATGATAAGCTTGGTGGGTGCTGTAACATCTTTGCCCGCAGCACCGCCAAAAAAGCCGCCACTGATCAGGATGGCCGACAGGGGAAACCCGATGCGTACTACCCAGGCTAGTGCTGCCGGAAGCACAGCGTAGTCTACCAGCAGTTCGGCCACCAATGAAAGGATGACAATGACACCTGCATGCGCATGACCTGCTCTGAACATGGCTTTCTGAAAAGACGTAAGCTCTAGGTTTTGTATACGGCCCGACAATATTTGTAGCAGAAAGTACCCTCCGTATTGGATCGTAGGAACTGTAAGCAAAATGATGCCGCACATAAGTCTGGTAATCTGTGACATGATGTCTAAAGTTAAGTAATTGATAATAAGTATGTTATTTGTGCTTAGAACAAAATCCGGTACTGCGGCACGGGCAGAAAGCCCATCTGATACTCTGTCTGCACGGTGTTGGTGCGTGGATTGTACACGCGAATGAATTCATTCTGGCGGTTGGTGACGTTCTGCAAATTCACCCCAAACTCGTGCGTCAGCTTCCTGGCGTTGATACGATAGGACACTTTCAGGTCGGCTCGGAGGTGGCTGTTCAAAGACTCTGAGAAAGCACGATCATCCTGTCGCACTTCGTAACCCTGAGTTGCTGACTGCTCAAAGTCAACGGGCGTGTAGCGGTTGCCACCCGAAGTAGTCAGTTTCACGTCCAGGTTCAGCGTATTGTCTCGCTTACCGACCTTAAATTCTTTACCTCCTAATAAATTGACGATGTAGCCGCCGTCGAAAGCCGTGCTTCGCAGCACCCCGTCGCTACCTTTGTACTTGGCATCATAGAAAGAGGTGGTTAGCAGAAAGTAATAGCCGTCGCTGTAGAAGCGTTCCAGGGTTAGTTCTATTCCGTAATTGCGCCCAGTGCCTTCGTTCACCAAAAAATCTTCGTCTACCGGAGCAAAGTCGGCCCCAGCGTTGAGCATAGAGAATGAACTAGGTTCGCTTTCTACTGCCGCGTTGCTGATCTCTTGGTAGTAGGTTTCTACTTTCAGGCGCAGATTCGGTGTTAGTGATTGATCGTACGATAACACGAAGTGTTGACTGTTCACAAAATCCAGGTGCTTGTTAGATTCTACCGCCGTGCCATCGGGCAACACCGTACGGGTGAAGTAGACCTCCAGCGGCTGAATCTGGCTGTGGTAGCCGTAGCCCAAACCGATTGTCTGCCGGTCGTTGAGTTGGTAGGATAATCCGGCGCGGGGCCCCAGCGCCCGGCTGTTACTGATGGCGAAGTGCTGAAAGTTGAGCCCGGTGTTCAGCGTCAGTTGATCGTTAAACCGATGCTGCCACTGCACGTAAGCCTGGGTGAGCAGACTCTGTCCGTCGTTGTTGCGGATGGGGCGCTCATCGCCCGGCACTAGGCGGAAGTTGGCCAGGTCAAAATCGTAGAGGTCAAGAATAGTTCCCGCGCTCACCGTGTTGCGGGCGCTGAACTTCTTGTTGACCATGAGGTGAGCCGAATACTTGCTGTTAACAAAGTCGGCGCGTTCCTGCGGAATGGCTGAGCGGTCTTCAATACTCAATGAATCGCTGCGGAAATGCTCTTCCTGACGGGAGGCTGCCAGCGATAGCTTATAGTAGGTAGTGCTGTTGAAGTAGTACAGGTGCGACAGCCCGGCAATGCCGGTCTGATAATTTACGTAGCTGTCCTGGTTCTCGCTGCCGTACAGGTTATCACTGCCCGCCTCTAAATCTTCTTCGCTGCCCAGCAAGTTGATGTTGCTGTTGCCGCCAATGCCGAATACCGTAAATCTCCCCGCGTTTTTGGTGGGCACGTTGATCTTGAAAGTCAGGTCTTGGTACTGGGGAACCGCCGACCCGGTGCCAAAACTTAGCCCCAGGGCATCGAATACCCCCAGCGTTGAGTAGCGGTAGTTGGCAATGTACGAGGCGCGTGATTTCTTCGTGAACGGGCCTTCCACTCCCAACTCTACCCCGTTGAAGCCGATCTGCCCCAGGTACTCGCGCTTCTCGCTGTTGCCGTTGCGCAGTTGCAAATCAAACACTCCGGCAATAGCGTTGCCGTACTCTGCTGGAAACGCGGCGGTTAGGAAGTCCGACTTATCGAGCACATTATAGTTGAGCATGCTTACCGGGCCACCGGTAGCGCTCAGCGAACCGTAGTGACTCGGATTGGGAATATTAATGCCCTCGAGCCGCCACAGCAAGCCACTGGGCGAGTTGCCGCGGATCACGATATCGTTGCGATCGTCGTTGTTGGCAGCCACCCCCGCGAAGTTCGCCGCCATGCGGGCCGGGTCGTTGCGGCTGCCCGCGTAACGGCCGGTTTCTTCTAAGTTGAACGAGCGGGCACTAACGGTGGTGAGTTCGTTGTTGGTGGCAGTTTTCTCGGCATCGGCGGTGATAACCACTTCATCGGTAGTAAACACTTTTTCTTCTAGCGCCAGGTTGAGCACCACTTCCCTACCGGTGGTCACCATCACGTTGGGAATGGTGCGCTCGCCGTAGCCTAAGAACGTCACTTGCAGGGTTTGGCGTCCGATGGGTACGTCAGTTAGTTTGAAGTAGCCTTCAAGATCACTGGCGGTGCCAATGAGTGGGTCAGTTTCAAGGACAATCACATTAACCCCCGTGAGTGGGAATTCCGATTGGGTATCCACCATGCGACCGCGGATGGTCTGGGTGCGCTGCTGGGCCTGGGCTGTTGCCAGGCAGAAGGCGATGAGTAAAAGTGAAAACAGAGTTTTCATAGTCGGTTCATATTTAGGTTTCGGATGCTACAAACATAGCATCGTGGCCTACGTCCGGCAGGAATTTCGAGGTGAACGGGCAAAAAGGTGGGGTGAATGGACTATACGTCGGGGCAAACTCACGCCCGAATCGACCGCCGGTTGGGGTTCATGTGGTTGACGATGAGTTTGAACTTGCCGCTGTCCGATTTGATAATTTGGTCTTCAACCACGTAGTTGAGGGCGAACGGAGTATGTTCCCCCATCGACTCTCTTAGTTGCCTGGTTAGCTGCGCCTCCTGGTGGCGCGAGTAGGCATCGGCAATGACCAGATTTACGTCAATGGTTTTTCTGTCCTTCTGCACCACCTGGCTCATTCGGATGTGATCAATGCCGTCGAAGGCGTTGCAGATGAGACCAACGCGGGTGCCGTCGGGAAGCACCAACACGTCGTCGCTTCTGCCTTGAATTGCCTGAACCTTCCTTTTCCAGTTCGGACGGTTTTCGTCTCCAAGCAGAATCACGTCGTCCACTTCGTAGCGAATGAGCGGGAAGCTAGAATTGATCAGACTGGTAGTGATTACGCGATCCTTCTGAAACTCGTTGATTGAGTAGAGCGGAAGTTGATCATAAGTATTGTCTGCATTTTCCTGGAGGGCAATGGTTCTTTCTGCATTGCCGTACCAGTCCACGATGCGCGACGAAAATGCCCGTTCGAGCTTTTCTCGCTGGTAGCTGTAGAGTGTCTCCGATGAGGTGAAGATGAGCGGTATGCGTAGGTGTTGACCTTCCTCGGCAAAAAGATTGGCCAGTGATTCTACCGAACTGGGGTAGGCAAAAATTGCGTTGGGCGCAAAATTGCGAATCCTCTGGTAATACCAGCTGGCGTTTCTTCGGTTCAACTGAAAACTCGAGAGATACAGCGTTTTGGTGAACGGATTATACCGCTCCCTTTCCTGCGCGCTCAGGTTTCCGCGAAGTACCACCGTCTTCATGCCCGGATAGTGACCAAAACGCATCCGATGCGCCCACTGATAGGCTCCTTCTTCTACGGTAGATGCGTAATCCCGGTACACCTTCACCGATTGCCCGGAGGTGCCGCTGGATGCCGTCATTCTGCTGCTTAGCCGACAGCCGCAAAAAATACTTTGGTAGTGCTCAACCACGTCCTTTCGGGTGACAATCGGGCAGAAAGATAAGTCCTGGATAGACTTAATTCGATTGATGTCAACTCCGTGCCGGTCGTAGAGTGATTGGTAGAAGGATGATTGCTGGTAGGCTTTTCGGATCAGCAGAAGCAACCTCTCTTCTCGTCGTGCGTCTATGCTGCTGTTGCTAGCCTGTTCTAGCTCCTGAACGGCTTTCAGCCTTTTGTAAAATAGCGGACTGTACCGTAGTTGTTTCTCTACGAACTGCTTTAAAAGCCTTTTCATCAAGCGCGCTTATGCTACCTAAAAATGAATGCTTGGTAGACTAGGGCAAATTTAATGTTTAATCGTACTCTACAAAGTATTTATTTAAATTATACTTGGCAGGTATTTCCGATCGATAAATCAGCCTTTGTTCGGGTCAAAATCCGTAGCTGAGGGTCATGAGGATCGTGCGACGGTGGTACGACCTATCGAAGTAATTGCAGTCAGCGTCTGGTGGACATCCAGAAGGCTCAGCGAAAGCATAACTGGTAGGGTAGCCGGTAAAGAGATTTGCTTCAATAAAGAATTGCTGCTTGATTTCTACCCCAATACCCGCGTAGAACAGCCAGTCGTAGCGTAGTGAACGGTTAGTAGGAGAATTTAACCGTAGTGGTTTGGTCTCCTCTCGTGTTTCGTTGGTGAGAATTGTGTGATCGTAGGTGTTCCGGTATCCGCCTAACGCCCAACTAGGGGCGGCTCCCATTTTTAAGAAAGGGCGCACGTCAGTCTTGGTGACGTCCCATGAGAGGGCGATCGGAGTTCGCAGAAAGTGAAACCGCAAAGTGGATTCGTTCGTGAAGCCAGCAGCTTCGCCAGTGGTTGGTAGCTTAGTTCGGTAATTATTTACCAGTTTGCTTCCACCGCTCATATACAAGGCGCTAACGGTAAAACCTAGGCGAGAAGTTACGTAGTATTTTCCGAATGCCCCAACCGCATAGCCCGGCACAAAACGATTTCCTAGCTCCCGTCCCGGTAGCAGAAAGGGTTGGAGATCGTCGTTCGGACCTTCATACCACCCTGCCACTCCGCCTCCTACCGTGGCGCCATAAACAAACTTTTTCCGCTCCTGCCCCCAGCACAAGGTAGCCATAAAGCACAGAAATACGATCAGGGGCTGTTTCATAAGTCACGCTCGTCGGTGTCTACTTACGACCCCTGATCGTGGGAAAAGGTTGGAATCAGGGCTGAAACAACTTCACCAATCCGTCGCCTTCCGAACTCACGATGAACAAGCTTT
Source organism: Cyclobacteriaceae bacterium (assembly GCA_965217275.1). Taxonomy (GTDB): domain Bacteria; phylum Bacteroidota; class Bacteroidia; order Cytophagales; family Cyclobacteriaceae; genus Tunicatimonas. The sequence goes on from OZ244400.1 coordinate 1,295,576, forward strand.
TTCCGTTGGGACTGTCGTCCGCCGACACAAACACCAGACCTTCGGGCGCATCACCGCTCAGCAACAACTGCAAGAATTGGGGAGCGTAGGGGTTGGTCACGTCATAGACCGCCACGGCGTCTACCCGCTCCATCCCGATAAAAGCGATTGTTCGATCCCCAATGTTGCCCAGAACAACTCCCTCGGGTTCCACCCCTTTAGCATCACTACGCCCATCGTCGTAGCGGCGGGCCGCAATCACCTCTTGCTCCAACTCGTTACCACTGTCGTAGACCTGCTCACCGGTGGTGCCGTTCCAAATGCTAAACGAGCGGGCGCCGTAGGAGTAGAGTTCTTCATACGCTCCGTCATTGTCGGTATCGCCCAACGTGGTGGTGATCTCCAGCCGCCCCAGTTGATCCTCTTGTTGCAAGGTTTCGGCATCGGGAAACGCTTCGGCATCGAGCGTTAGGCCATCCACCCGTTCTTCTTCCGAAAAGCCGTCGTAATCGCGGGCATCGCCCTCGTTGGCCGTCATCACGTACGACAAACCGTCTACTTCATACGCGGCAATAGCGTCAGGCTGATACATGCCGAACACCGGCCAGGTATTGAGTTGGATTTGATCGTCGCGATCACTCACGTCGATGGCATTCTCAGACAAGTTATACTCCTTGAAACCCAGCGGAAAAATATCGGTGATGGTTTTGCTCGCCAGATCAATGCGGGCCAGCCCGTTGTTTTCTTGTAACGACACCCAGGCGTATTTTGAGTCTTCGGAGACGGCAATGTACTCCGGCTCCAGGTCCTGCGCTAAACTGGCCTCCGACCCAAACACGCGCAGTCCCTGCGTTTCCAAGGTTGCTTGCTGGTCTGCGAAGCCGCTAAAATCCAGGGTGGTCACCGCAAAGTCGTGATCCAGGTCAATGATGGAAACCGTGCCCAAAGGGTCCACGTCGTACTCATCCGAAGGTTCGCCCTCGTTGGCGGATAGAACATATTTTCCGTCGGGGCTGAAGGTGACCATGTCGGGCAAAGCGCCTACGGTTACCTGCCGCACTTCGTGCAGATCGTCCGTTTCGAAAAACACGATGAGGCCGGGAAGTTGGGCAGGGTCGGCCTCTACGGCTACGGCCAACAGGCCATTACTCACCGCCACACTGTTGGCACCACCGCCGTAGAGCGTGATATCAATGGCCCCGAGCAGCGCAGGATTGGCCGGGTCTTTCAAGTCGACCACATCAACGCGCGAATCGCTATCATTGCTCACCACAAAGAGCTTCTTGGTAGACGGATCGTAGGCCGTGATTTCGGCTGCCCCTTCGGTGCCTAGGGCAATCTGCCCCACCTCCTGAAAGTTGGCCGGATTTTCGGGAGGGGTGCCGCCCCCCCGGTGTTTAGTAATTTCTTCCAGCAACTCCTGACAGCCGCTGCTGGCGAACAAAGAAAATACAACAAATAGAGAGAACATACCGTGATTTTTCATGAGGTGGTTGAGATAGGTAAACATACAAAAAGCCCCAATATAGTAGGGCTTACTACATTGGGGCTGCGAGAAAGTCATTGATAACAAAAAGTTAACAATGGCCGGGTTTTTGGTAATATTAAGTTAACACCGAAGCGCTAGTTCACTTTTTTGTAGGAACCATATCCAACCAAACGAAAAACACGAACAAAAAGAATCCAAGCATAATGACAACGTATTTAATGTGGAACATCCAACGGTACAAATAACGTAATTATTATCTAATTGTTCAAAAATTAATTATAATAGTTAAATGAAGTTGAGTAAGAATTCTGCTCGTCGGTTCATGCGGTGAACCTCCTCAGTGCAGCCATTTTTTTCACAACTTTGCAGCGGGCGATCTTCTCCGTAGAAGTTCAGATAGATTCTTTCTTCTTCCACTCCCTGTTTCACCAAGTAGGCCAACACTGCCTGGGCACGCTTCTGCGACAGAATGCGATTGTACATTTTAGAGCCCCGGACGTCGGTGTGCGTGCTGGCTTCTAATTTGAGACTAGATTGCCGTTGCATCAGCGCTACAATTTTGTCTAATTCAGCCGCCGCGGTTGCGCTGATGATGTACTTATCAAAAGCGAAATAAACGTTTTCTATAAGGACTCGCTTGCTACCGGGAGCCAACCAACCATCCTGCGTCAGCAGAGCGCCGTCCACCAGCAGTTTCTTGTTATCATCGTCTTTCAAGTACCAATCTTCGCCTTCGTTTAGCAATTGGTAGATACCATCGCCGAGTTCAATCCAGCGCTGGTTATTTTCACTGTGGTTCGGATGGCTATTAATCATCACAAAAGTCGCATTTTTTAGATCCGCTTCACCAACTGCCTCTCCTTCAGCGATTGCTTCTACCCGGGTTTTGGCGCTTCCCTGGTCAGCTTCGGCCAGCAGGCCATCGTAGGTTTGCGGTTGGTACACCGGAATTTTTCGGTCGAGAATCTCAGCAGCAGCTTCCTTCGGGATACTTACCAGGGTGCCGCCTGATTCTTTTTTGGCTTCGGCTTGGCCCACCACCCGGTACGTTGCCCCGCGTTCTACCTTCATCCGAATGGTTCCTTGCTCATTTGAAAATACGGTGGTTGCCTTGCCGGTTGCTTCGTTCTTAACGCTGACCAGGGTGTTGGCCAACGGGGCTTTGGTGAGGCTATCGTAGAGTTGGGCTTCAATGGTGACCACCCCTTCAGCCTGCTGAAGACGTAGCTCGACCCGGTGCTCAACGCCCGGTTCAAACTCATCGGCCATCACAATAACCACGTCATCGTAGTGCAGGAGGGGCTCGACACTGACCAGATAACTTCGACTGGGGTCAGCGTCAAAGAGCGCCGTTCCTTGGTGGTTGGTGCGTAGGAGGGCACGTTGTAGGCCGTCTTCAATCAACCGAACCGTGGCCCACTCAATGGGCTGATCGGTATCAGCGTCCAGGGCCACCACCCGCAGGGGAGAAGTAGTCGCGTGCAGATTGATCGGAATGCTTATCTGGTTTTTACCCCGGGCATTTAATGCACTCGCTTCAATGATGGGATACTGCCAGGGGCTGCCATCAATCTCTCCGCTAAACTGATAGGAAGAAATATTGTCTACTTTTGCCTGAATTTCACCCGATTCGTTGGTTACCTGGCTGATCGTGTCTCCGGTAGCAACATTCACTAAATGCACCAGCGTATTGGCGAGCGTTTCGTCGGTAAGTTTGTTGTACAGCCGGGCCGTGAGGTCGATGGTACCGGTTTCACGCCGCAACGGAACCACTAGTTGGTATCCGTCGGCTTGGGTGAGCAGCGCGGCCGAATCCAGAATAATGGCGTTGCCTTGATACTCCTCTTTCTCAACGTCAATCAAATACGAGAAGTAAGGGTTCACATCCACGCGCACTAGTCCGGCACTATCGGTGAGGGCTACTGCTTCCAGCATTCCGTTGCCAATGAGAATCACTTCGGCATCCGAAAGAGGTTCTTGCGTTTTCTTGTCTACCACCAACAACTCAAGAGTTTGCAGGTTGATGTCTACCCGGTACAAATCGTCATTCCCCGCCTGACCACCGCGATTAGAAGCAAAAAAACCTTGTTTTCCTTCATCGTTGAGCACCAAGCTAAAATCATCATAGGGACTGTTGATGGGATAGCCCACGTTGTCTACGACACTACCGCCCACTTCGCACTTATACAGATCGAGCCCGCCCAGACCTCGGTGCCCGTCAGACGAAAAGTACAGCGTCTGGCCTTGGTGAAGAAAGGGGAACATTTCGTTGCCTTCGGTGTTGATGGGACGTCCCAGGTTCTCGGGTTCGGTCCATGCCCCGTTCTCCTGGCGACTCACGTACAGGTCGGTGCCGCCTAGTCCACCGGGCATATCCGACACGAAGTAGAGTGTTTTTCCGTCTTCCGATACGGCCGGGTGGCCTACTGAGTAGGCGGGGTTGTTGAGCGTCAGGGGTGTGAGCTGCGACCAGTTTATTCCGTTCTGCTGGGCCGTGAACAGACCCAGGGTTCGGGTAGCCTTCTTTTTCTTCTTTTGGTTGATGTTGCGGGTGAAAATTGCCCGGGTGCTGCTATCGTAAAACACCGCCGGACCCTCGTGATACGCCGAATTCATACCATTGCCAAACAACTTTGGGCGGTTGGCGTTGCCGCTTGAGTCAATTTTCGTGAAAAACATTTCCAGATACGGAGTCTCGTTCCATCGAAATACCTGTTTGATGGGAAGCTTCGTATCTCGGGCGGAGATAAATACCAGTCCTTCTTGATACCAAGCGGGAGCAAAGTCTGTAACCGGAGAATTGATTCGCAAGGGTTGCACTTCGTACAATAAGCTATCGCGATAAAAGGAGGCCCGTTGGCTGATGCTGCGCAGTTTGTGGAGAGCCTGTTCGTTGGTGGTGTCGTTCTGATAATACCTAGCGTACCACATTTCGGCCTGCCGCACCCGGCCGGTACTCATCAGGGCCTGGGCGTAGTGAAACTGGTGCTCGGGGGTAACCACCAGTTCGTTGTAGATTACCTGGCTGTACCACTGAGCGGCTTGCTCAGGATTGTTGAGTTTTCGGTAACATTCCGCAATTTGAAGCTTTAGCCGTACGTCTTTCGGATGTTTGGTTAGCGCCCGCTGGTATAACTTGATGGCTTCCTGGTAGTACTCACTCTGGTAGAGGTGATCAGCCCGTTTGGTGGGGCTCCCCAAGAAGGTGGTAACGGTTTTTACCTGCGCTCGGGCGGAGCAGGCAACAATGACTAGCAAAAGAATAGAGATACCTTTTTTCATGCTGGTGGTCCTAGAAGTAGCGTGGGGAAACAGATTTTTTGTGGCCGATGGTGAAACGGTAGTTCAGCGAAAGCTCGTGCGACCCTCCGTCCACGCTCTGAATCTCTTTGGTAGTAGCAAAATCGTATGAATAGCCCAGTTGCAGCCGGTCGGTCAATTGCAACTGCAATAGACCGTCAACTGAGTCGAACGACCGCCACGACAAACCCACCCAGAGCACCTCCATAATTAGTAAGTTAGCGTTCAGGTCTACTTGCACGGGAGCACCCTCCACCATCTTGACGAGCATATTAGGTTTGAGCTTTAGATCATCGTTCAGATCAAAGACGTAGCCGGTATTTAAGAAATAGTGGCGCACCAACCCCCGTCCCTCGGTGGAAGCAGATTCGTACGCGTCGTAGACCCGTTCTAGCAGTTGGGGCACCGATAAGCCCGCGTAAAAGCGATCGCTATAGTAGTATACCCCGGCGCCAAAGTTAGGCTGCCAGGCGCTCACCACCCCGCGACTGAGCGCCGGGTCGCCGCCAATTTCCAGCTTGTTGTAGTCGGCTCGGTAGTTACTGATGCCTCCCTGCAGGCCCATGGCTAGCTTTCCGTGCTCCATTTCAATGCGATACGAGTAGGCCACCGTGGCATTGAGTTGGTCGGTAATGCCAATCTGATCACGTAGCAGCAACATGCCCAGCCCGATTCGTTCGTTTCTGATGGGTGAATGCACCGAAAGGGTTTGGGTGTTGGGAGCGCCGTCGATGCCCAACCACTGCTGTCGGCCGATCATGGTAGCGCTGATCACGTCGTGGCTACCCGCGTAGGCGGGGTTCAGGGCCAGTCCGTTGAACATGTACTGGGTGAACATGACCCCTTGTTGCGCGTAGCAGAATGAGCTTAGGGTCAGCATCCCTGAAATAATACCTAGTAAACGAATCATTTTCATAGCTATCGTTTGAGTAATACGTATCCACTCAGCGGCTTTCGGCCGCTGCCCAGATCAATGACGTAGAAGTAGGTTCCTTCGGGAAGCTGATTACTTCCCAACCGAAGACCCCGCTCCGACTCACCGGTCCACACAATGTTTTGGTTGTCGTATCCCATTACCTGGAATACCATATTGCCCCAGCGATTGAAGATTGTAACCAAGCTGCCGGGATACCCTGAAATTCCTTGCAGTATCCATCGATCTCCTTGTCCGTCGCCGTTGGGTGAAAATCCTTTGGGAATTTCCAGTGGTCCGGCCTGCACGCGCAGCGTAACGGTTGCCTGGCTGCATAGGGTAACATCCTGATCGTCGCATACCCGGTAAGTGAACTGGTCTTCGCCCACAAAGGCAATTTGAGGTTGGTAGGTGAAATTGCCATCGGCTTGCAGCGCTAGCTTACCAAAGGAGGGAAGGCTCACTAGTGTTGCCTCATCCAGTTGGCTACTTTCTACATCGTAGTCGTTGGCAAGTACTTCACCAACGATCTCTTCCCCTTCGGTGGTGCTGAACTCATCGTCGACCGCCACGGGCGCGTCGTTAACCGGGGTGATACGAATTATCACCCAGGCGGTGTCACACAAGACCGGCTCGCCATTGTCGCAGATACGGTAAGCCGATGAATCAGCACCGAAAAAGTTAGCTTCCGGGGTGTAGACAAAGCTGCCATCAGTTTGCAGCGTAACGGTGCCGTGTTGGGTAGCTTGTAGCAGGTTGACATCTACCGTAAGCACATCATCCGGGTTGGTATCCATATCATTAGTGGCGAGATTGCCCTCCAGTACCTGATCTTCTTCGATGATGAAGCTATCGTTCTGGGCCTGCGGAGCGTAGTTGAACGGAAGTACCGTGATGGTGACGGTAGCGGTGGCGCAAGCCGACGGATTGCCATCGTCGCAGGCCTGATAGGTGAACGCCTCAGTGCCCACGAAGGTGGCGTTGGCAGTGTAGGTATAGGTGCCATCTTCACGAAAAGTCAGCGTGCCGTTGTTCGGACCGCTGATAAGCGACGCACTGATGTTGTCACCTTCGATATCCGTATCGTTGGCTAGCACGCTGCTGCCCGCCAGCACCGTAGCAATATGGGTACTATCTTCGTCGTCGGCAACCGCCGGAGCATCGTTGACCGGCGTGACGGTGATGGCGAGTGAAGCGGCGTTGGACCGGGCCCCTTTGGTATCTTGTACGGTGTAGAATAACTCGTCGGGAGCAGTTTCATCAAAATAATTAGCTTCAGGGACGTAGGTGATCGTGCCCGTCAACGGATCAACGGTGGCTGTGCCGTGGAGAGGTGGTTGCACAATCACCACCGAAGCGGGGTCGGTGCCGTTGTCGTCAGTATCGTTGGCCCGCACGTTTATTGCCAGCGGAGTATCTTCCTGAGTGGTTTCGGCATCGTTGTTGGCGACCGGAAGATCGGTGACTTCGGCCAGGGCGAATAGGCCAAAATCACTCAAAGCCGCCAATGTAGTGATGCTGCCCGCGGTGTTATTTCCGACTGGGGCATCGCCGGGCACTTCCAACCACTGAGTGCCATCCCACCGCGCAATGGCTACTTCACTGAAGTCTACTGGACAGTCGGCGTCCCAGTGCAGGGTAACAAACGCTTGAGCAGTTGATACCGAACTCTCTAGTTGCCAGTAGCCGCAGGAACCAAGATTAACCATCTCACTGGGCTTCAGCGTAGCGTCAGGCGGCGCAGCACGAAAGTGTTCGGCAGTTATGTCGGAGGCGGCACTTAGGTTGCTGATGCTGACGGGCCGATAATGGATGCCATCTCCGACCGGGAAGGTGAAATCAGAACCAGCGTCACCCTCGCGGGTAACCGCTCCGTGCACGTGGCTAGCGTCGGATACGGCAACCACGCTGGCGGTATTATTAAAAATGAGCGAGGCACTACCGTTGACCTCGACAATACTCTTGATAAAGCGGACTTCTCGTCTTGCTCTCGCTCTACTCAAGATGGTAATTGAACCCGTATTTTTATTGATTGTAATGTTGTTGAAACTCTCGTTGCTGCGGATATACTGATCGTTGTCACCATCAAAAGTGACTGTTTCGGTTCCATTTCCTTCTCCGAACTGGGCATCATTTACAGCGTTGACATCTTCCTGTTGCTCCCAATCACCACCAATGAATACGTTTCTACTAGGGTTGGTTTGGAAGGATACCCGGCCTATTGGTGTGCCAATAATAGTTACATTGCCATTGATATCTAGGCTGGGCAAAGCGAACGTTTTTTGACTAAAAGTAGGATTACTCGCATCTGTGTTTTTATTAGAGACCGTCAGGTGCCAGTAGGATCCGGGTTGAGTGGCGTTATTCACGTCACGAGGGGTTATTATCGGTTGATCGACTTCTCCATTGTAATGCACCTCATTATTGGCCTCATCGGCGAACAAGAAAATGTCGTCACTGATAACCTCACCTCCTAACTTCCACACCGCGCCAGTCCGATTGTAAAACAACACTTCGCCTTTTTCCTCTTCGACGCTCTGTACGTTTCCGGCCAGTTCAACGCTGCCTTCATTCTCTATGGTTAATTCGTTGTTGTTGATGTCAGCGAGGCCTTTGATGATCAGGTTCCCGTTGTCAGTATTGGTGATCTTGCTACCGGCACTGGCGTCTATCTCCATGCCCGCGGCTTCAAATGAGCCGTTGTTAATCAAATGCCCGTTGTTATTAAGATACCACAGGTGTTGATCTACTATTATGGTGCCGTTGTTGGTAAAGGTGATGTCTTGATAATGAAACTTGAAGCGCTGAGCAACCCTAATTTCACCCGATAGATTATTGGTCAGTTGTGTTCGGTGGTTGATGTCGAAGTCCTCGAACAGTTGCATGTTTCCACTCCCCTGGATAGTGTAGTTCCCCTGCGCGTTGAAGGCCAACTCGTAGGCTTGAAACCCTATTGGATCGTCGACATTGATCACAACGTCGACGCCAGGATAACTTTCGCCGAGCCGGTCGGGCTGACTGTCAAGGCTAATGCTGTTCCATTGGTTGAATTTGATAGAGTTTGAAGCTTGGTGAAGAATTTTTCCTCCGTTTTGTACGTCCAGCGAGGCATTACCCCACAGCGACAGGTCATGGCTGCTGGCACTCCAACGGAGCGTGCCCCCGTTGTGGATTGTCAGGTTGCGGGTATCGGTTCTGGTGGGTACATCCACGGTGTATCCGGCGATGTGGGTATCACTCAGCAGATCGGGCACACACAGGCAGGGGGGGCCACCGGAAGTGTACGACCAGGTGTTTGCATCATTCCAATCACCGTTTTGAATAGCATGACGGCTGCTGGATTCAGCGTAGATATGAACATTGTCGATGAAATGCTTCTCGTCGTTTTGACTGCTCTTGAACGCAATAATCACCTGAAGTTTTTCGCCATTCACTTCTCCGATCATAGCAGTTGTTTCAGCGAAGGTATCTGCCCACAGTCCGTTGGTGAAGGGAACATTGGGCCCACCGTCAACCGTATAGTATACCTGCAAAACATCGCCGTTTTCCATAGGGCCAGCCCCCCGAATGTCTACGGCTATTTTTACCTCAGAATAGGCAGAAATATCAATCTCTGCCGATGTCCAGGTCCCCTCATCATTATCAGCGATTATCTTACCCGCCTGCACACTGGTTCGGCTTCTGGCGGTAGTAAGCGCCCAGGCGGTTGTTCCTCCGTCGGAGGTGGTTTCGTCCGATAAATCAAAATCTTCGAGCCAGATGGTTTGCTTGCTTTGCGTGTGCTCCGCGCGGGTCGTCCCGTACAAAGTTTGATCGCCGTATCCTGGATCTAACGGAGTGGCTTGGCACCACCAACCAAAGCTTAGCAGTAGCAAGAGACAAGAAAAGACGTACGTTTTCCGACAAATCGAAGCAACACCAATCATAAATCACAAGCTTGAGCTTGCACGGCGGCTGCCACCATAGACAGGGCGTACCGGGCGCGACAAAAAAGCCAAGAAGGGGCGTATTATGAAACATCCTTTTCTTTTGAAAGGCAGATGTGTAAGAAAAGGAGAAGGATAGCTCTTTGACGAGGGTGAGCACAAGAAAGCACGCCCAAGAATAAACTGAGGCGTGCTTTAGGGGGGGTGGGTCCTATAGGACTCGAACCTATGACCCCTTGGGTGTAAACCAAGTGCTCTGAACCAACTGAGCTAAGAACCCATAACGCAAAAACGTGCTGCAAATGTAATACTCTTCACTTATTTGCCAACTATCGAAACCATAATTTTTTAGTTTTGTTGCTTTAGGTACGACGTACCTTCGACTTCTACGCTACACCATACTTTCGGGGGGGCGGGTATCATATTTGACGGGTTCGGTACGTTGCTTACTAAACGGCACTCTTGATTAAGAAACTACTAACGTACACCGCGTGGCTGCTCGTCGTTGCGGTGAGTGGTGCCCTCAGCTTGGGCTACTACTACCAGGACCAAATTCTGCAACGCTTCGTGCACGAGGCGAACCGCTACCTGACCGTCCCGGTGGAAGTCCGCCGGATTTCGCTAAATTTTTTGTCCACTTTTCCCCGGGTTTCGGTTGCGCTGGACGACGTACGAATTGCGGGTCACGCCGACGCCCCCCCACTGGCAGAAGTGGCGCACGTCAACTTTTCGTTCGATGCCTGGGCACTGCTGCAAGGCGAATATCTCATTGACCGGGTAGCACTACAGCAGGGCCGTTTGTACTTGCACGTGGACGCTGCGGGGCAGCGCAACTTTACTATTTTCCGTTCGTCCGCCCCCGCGCCTGGTGCGGCTGCTCCCCGATCGCCGCTGGCGTTCCGATTAAGAACAATTATTCTTGATCAGATGGCGGTAGACTACGCAGACGACCCACTGCAACACCACACCGAGATGGTGGCGCAACGCATGGAGGCCGCCCTAGACGTGCACGGGGCGCAGTACGACATCCGACTGAAGGGCAATTTACTCAGCCAGGGCATCCGGATAGAAAATGACAGTTATTTTGTCCAAAAAGATTTACTGGTAGATGCCCGGCTCAATTACGATCATCAGCAACAGCACTGGCAAATCATGCCCTCGTCTCTTCAACTGGAAAAAGGGGGCTTCACGGTGAGCGGTCATCTGGACCATGCCGATGGCACCTCGCTCAACTTAGCGGTGGGTGGCGACCAAACGGACGTGCAAACGCTGTTGTCGCTGCTGCCGACGGCGATGGCTAAGCCGCTGCTCGCCTACCGCAGCGCGGGTGAGGTGTACTTCGAGGGAACGGTGAACGGTCGCCTGCCCCGCCCCCGCGTCGACGTGCGCTTCGGCTGCCAAAACGCGTCGCTGTATCATCCCGACTACCAAAAGCAGTTGGAGAGCCTGCACCTTACCGGGCACTTTACCAACGGCGCGCAACAGAACCTAACCACTTCCGAACTGTCGCTGCAGGATGTGGAAGGAACGCTCGATGGCAAACGCGTGCGTGGCAACCTGCTGGTGCGTAACTTTCGAGATCACTATCTGGAAGCGCAGGTGCAGACGGATATCAACGTGCAGTCGGTGCTGAGTTTCTATCCACTGGCGGAGGTGCGCTCGGCCAGCGGACACCTTACGGCTGACATTAGCCTGGCTGGCAACTTGCGCGACATGCGTAGCGCCCGGCTCGCGCAACGACAGCGCACCCGGAGCTCCGGATCGCTCAGCCTGCGCGACTTTCACCTGCAACTGGTCAACTACCCCCTCCCCTTTCGTCGGTTGAACGGCCACTTTACCTTTCAGAACAACGACGTGGCCATCAGCGACTTTTCGGGCTACGTGGGTCACAGCCATTTCAACCTCAATGGTTTCTTCCGCAATGCCATCGCCTATCTGCTAAGCCCTACCCAACCGCTGAATGTGGAAGCGGATCTACATTCTTCGATGATCGATCTGGATGAACTGCTGTCAGGCGCGTTAGACGAGTCAGCGGGGGGAGGAACCACCAATTTGGTGAACCGAAGCGATTGGCAAGCCACCACCGCGAAGCAGCCCTACCGGTTTTACCTTGAGCCCCGTTTATCGGTAGATTTCAATTGCCAGGTAAACCGGATCAAGTTTCGTCGGTTCAAGGGCACCAACTTGCGCAGTCGGTTAGCAATGAAGCAACAGGTGGCCCGCGTGCGCAGTTTGTCGGTGGAGGCCGCGGGAGGCCGCGCTTCGGCGAGTGGCACGGTGAACGCCCAACGACCGCAATCGGTAGCGTTGCGAGCTAATAGTCATTTTGAGGGTATCCATGCTGACAGTCTTTTTTACATTTTTGAGGATTTTCAGCAGGATTTCCTAACCGCCCGGCATCTCAAAGGCCGTCTGTTCGCTCAGGTGGACTGGGTGATGAACTTTGATCGCGCGTTGCGTCTGGATTATCCGTCGTTGCTGGTCACGGCCGACACCCGCATTGTGGACGGCGAGTTGAATGACTTTGCGCCCATTCAGGAGATGGCCCGCTTTGTGGACGACGAACACCTGGCGCGGTTGCGGTTTGGGGCACTTAGCAACCGCATTCGCATCGCGAACGAGAAAGTATACATCCCCGCGATGGAAGTGCACAACAACGTGTCGTCGATCACGGTGGAGGGCGTGCACACCTTTAGCAACGTGCTGGACTACCGCTTTGAGATGCCCCTGCAGGATGTGCATCTGCGCAGTCGGCAGGCTCGGGAGCGCGCGCAGCAGCGGAAGAAGCACTTTGGTGAGATCGCTCCCGACGACGCCAAGCCGATGAAACTTTTCCTCACCGCCCGGGGCCCTATAGATGATTACAAGATTGCCTACGACTTTGAAAAAGCTAAAATTGCCCTGAAGCAAAACCTGAAGGATGAAAGACAAGAGCGCCGGACGATCTTTGAGAACAAGGGCCGCAAAGCTGCCTACCAGGTGGAACTGGAGGAAGAGTACCTTGAATTTGATCAGTAGCGTGTTTGCTCATCGAGGTCCCAAAGCGTTGGTTCGCATATCCTTTCCTCTTCGCAGCCGTTGAAGCTTTTGTTTCTTATCTTTTCGATGCCTTTATGAAGCGATTTTTTTGGTTGGCTGGTTTGATGATTTTTCTAAGCGGCACTGCTTGCGCTCAGGAGCAACAGGAAGGGGGAGTGCTCAGCTTGGCGGATCGGGTGATTGATTTTTTTTCCGGCGAAATTCCCCTGCGGCGAAACGAACACCCTATTCAGTGGGTGGTGGCCCCGGTGGTGGCCTACGCCCCCGAAACCAGTTGGCAGTTCGGCGTAGGCGGCAAGGTGCTGTTCCGCTCGAAGCGCGCCCTGGAGTCGTCCCGCACCTCGTTCGTGTCGTTTGCCGTTCGCTACACCCTGAATAACCAACTGCTCGCTTCGCCGGAGTACACTATTTTCTCGTACGACGAACGCTACATCCAACGCGGTGAAATTGCCTACATTCAGTTTCCGCGGCTCTACTACGGCATTGGCAACGATTCTCCGGCCGAAAACGAAGAACTTTTCTCATCTACTCTCTTTAGTATAGAGCACTTGGCTTACCGCAACGTGTGGGACAAACTATACGCCGGTCTGGGTTTTCGCTATGCGCTAACCTACAACCTTGAAACGCTTGCGGACGGGTTGCTGCAAACCGACAACCCGGTGGGCATCCGCGATAACCAGGCGGTGGGCTGGGACTTGGGATTGATGTTCGACAACCGCGATAACGTGCTGAGCACCACCTCGGGCTTTTTGGCTGAGTTTCGCCAGCGCTTTCACCAGAAGTTTTTGGGCAGCGATTTCAACTACCAGGTAGGCGTGCTTGACGTACGGAACTACTTCAAGCCCTTTAAAAATCGCCGCGACATTATTGCCTCGCAGGTGTACGGCTACTTCGCCTTTGGCGATATTCCCTTCACCGAACTGGCTCCGTTGGGCGGAGACATGATTATGCGCGGCTACTACGAAGGGCGGTATTTAGACAATCTGCTGATGGCCGTGCAGACCGAGTACCGAGTGCACATTTGGAAAAACCTGGGGGCGGTGGGCTTTGTGGCGGTGGGCGACGTGGGCGAGGAGTTTCGAAATTTCAACATTCCGGATTTAAAGCCCTCGGGCGGAGTTGGTCTGCGCTACACGCTGATTCCGGAAGAAAATTTGAATATCCGAATAGACGCCGCTTTTGGAAAGGCAACCAATAACTTTTACATCAATATTTCGGAGGCTTTTTGAGCCAATTAGTTGCCTATCCGTAGTTCTTCCGGTTGAAGTAGCGGACCTTTTCGCGGTGAGAGGTTACAATCGCCTCATACATCCAGTAAGGAGCGATAATAATTCCCGCAAAACCTGCCAGAGTGTATACATTGGCCAGTTCAAACCGGTCACTTACGTTAGCGCTAAACGGCACCAGTTGTTTACACCGTTGGCAATTGATACCTAGTTTCATGTTATTTTTCTTACCTTACTACCGCTATGAACACCCACGACCGAAAACGCCGCATCGTCGACACCGCCCTGCGGCTCTTTAGCGAAAACGGCTACGACAAAACCTCGATCCGCGACATTGCCAAACAGTCCTCCATGTCGCTCGGGTTACTTTACAACTATTTTGCCAGCAAGGAGCAGCTTCTGGAAGCTATCGTTCAGGAGGGTATCGACGATCTGAAGCACTCCCTCGACCTCACCCGACAGTCGCACGATGACTTGCTGGCACTGTTGCGAACTATTTTCTCGGTGATTGCCCGCAAACAAAACCACTGGCGGCTCTTGCACATCGTGCGCACCCAGCGGCACCTTGCCACGCTATTGGCCGAACAGTTCGAGGCCTTCAATAACTACCTGATCTCGGAGCTGTCGCTACAACTGCGGCAGATGGGCTACCAAAACTCGGTTTCAGAAGCCCTGCTGCTCTATGCCACCGTTGATGGGCTGGCCACGCACTACCTATCCAACGATAAATATCCGCTCGACAAGGTGCTGGAGCAGTTAGAAAAGAAGTATGCCCTACCCGTGTCGTGAAGCGCAAGTCTACGGACCTACGGGAGTACCTTCTGTTCTTTGGGCCGTTTCTCTATTTTGTTGAGCAAAGCCGCTAACTCTTCCCCCTTGTCGGTCATCGTTTCGTATAAATTATTGGTTTCGTCCGGGTCTTCTTCCAGGTTATACAGTTCGTTCGCCGATTCGGAAGAAGCACCGTTTGCTTTCCTTCCGTAATCGCGGCTCAGCACTCCTTCTCCGCCGCCCACAATGAGCTTCCACTGGTTCTGCCGAACCACGTCTTCTCCGATAATTAGCTCCTGCCGAATCGGCTCGTTCAGCGAGTCACCCCGGAAGGCTGGGAGCAGATTATGGCTATCCAACGCATCGGCCTCGGGCAGCGAGTCGCCCACCACGGCCGCCACGGTGGCCAGCACGTCGGTGAAGCCCAGCAGGTCGGCGCGCACCGTACCCGCCGGAATCTGGCCCGGCCAGCGGGCAATAAACGGCACCCGGTGCCCTCCCTCCCACTCGTCTATCTTCATACCCCGCAGGTGCGCCGTTGAGCGATGATTGTACTGTTCCACGTCTTCTTGAAACCACACCGGCCCATTGTCGCTGGCAAAAACAACTAAGGTATTGTCTTGCTGTCCCGTGGTTTCCAGTGCTTCCAATAGTTGACCAACTACGGCGTCGGTTTGCATCACAAAATCGCCGTACTCGCCCACCGAACTCTCGCCCGCAAAGGCGTCGGTGGGCACCCAGGGAGTGTGGGGTGCGGTGAGCGCTACGTAGAGAAAAAACGGTTGGTCATTGTTGGCTTGGGCCTGGCTTTCCACAAACTGCACGGCCCGCTGCGCAAAGGTGGGTAGCACTTCGGTGAACTCGAAGCCGGGAGCAATGTTGCCCGCCCGCCAGAATGCGCCCGAGATGGGAGTGGTGGCGTTTTCACTCTGGTGCGCCGCCACCGTGTCGGTGGGTGGTGCCACCGGGCGGTCTCCCTCAATGTAAAAGTAGGGCGGAATGTCCAGCGAAGCGTACATACCAAAAAATGAATCGAAACCCCGGTCTACCGGCCCGCCCGACAGTCGTTGATCACTGACAAAAGTACTCCAATCGGCTACTCCGTCGAAGCCCAGGTGCCATTTGCCTACGCAGGCGGTGCGGTAGCCGTTGCGCTGCAGCAGCGAGGCCAGCGTGAGCTGCGACGAATCGATCAGCGCCCGCTTTTGCCAATCGAGCGTTGTACGGATTGGGTACTGCCCGGTGATCAACCCGTAGCGAGAAGGTACGCACCAGGGGCCGGAGGCGTGGGCATCGGTGAAGCGCACGCCCTGCGCCGCCAGACGATCAATGTGGGGGGTGGCGGTTTGCGCTTCCGGATTATAACAGGCCGCATCACCGTAGCCCAGGTCATCGGCCAGGATAAAGAGAATGTTAGGAGGACGCTCGGTAACCGCTGCGTTTTGAGAGGAATTGCTAACCGAACAGGCGTTGAGAAAGAATAGGGCCGCAAGCCCGGCAAATAAGTAGTTCATGGATTGGAGGTTGGTTGTTCGTGGCGGGTAAGATAACAAATTCAGCGTTTGTCAGGAATAATTGATGAAAAAGCTGAATAGCGATCAACCACCGGTTCTTTCTCCTACGTTATCCGCAACCGCGGATTCGGACTGACGCGCAGGTCGCTGAAATCTTGCGCCAGATACTGGTAGTGGGCCGCCATGGCGATCATCGCCGCGTTGTCGGTGCAGTATTCGAACCGGGGAACGTGAATTGTCCAGCCTTTTTGTTCTGACATTTCCTCCAGTGCCTTCCGCAAGCCGGTATTGGCTGATACACCTCCGGCAATCGCCACCTGTCGGATGCCCGTCTGTTCAACCGCTAGCGTAAGCTTGTGAAGCAACATATCAATAAGCGCTTGCTGAAGGCTGGCGCAAATGTCCGCCAGGTTATTGGTCACAAAGTTGGGGTCGCGTTGCTTGTGCTGATTCAGAAAGTTGAGAAACCCGGTTTTGATGCCGCTAAACGAAAAGTCGAGGGCAGGCATCTGGGTTTCGGGAAAGGTGAACGCCCGCGGATTGCCCTGCTGCGCCCAGCGATCAACGTACGGTCCGCCCGGATAGGGCAAGCCCAGCAGTTTGGCTGCCTTGTCGAAGGCTTCGCCCACCGCATCGTCTTGCGTTTGCCCAATCACCTGCATATCCAGGTGGTCATTCACCCGCAGCAGTTGGGTATGTCCTCCGCTCACGGTAAGGCACAGAAAGGGAAACGTCGGATGGGGAGGATCGATGAAATGAGCCAGCACGTGCGCCCGCATGTGGTTCACGCTGATGAGCGGTACGGATAGTCCCCAGGCGAGCGACTTGGCGAAAGAAGCGCCCACCAGCAGTGCGCCTAATAAACCCGGCCCCTGGGTGTAGGCCACCGCACTGAGCATAGTTTTTGTTATATTTGCGGCGCGCAGCGCCTGGTCGACCACCGGGACAATATGTTGCTGATGCGCCCGCGAGGCCAACTCGGGCACTACCCCTCCGTAGTGCTCATGAACCGACTGGGTAGCAACAATGTTGCTCAGTATTCGACCGTTTTTAATAATCGCCGCCGAGGTTTCGTCGCACGACGACTCGATGGCCAAAATAGTGATCGGGTTCGTAGGCATTGCGGGGATATTCATTGGCAGAAAACTTGAAGAAAGAACGTAGTAAAGGGTCAAGTATCAACAAGAAGATCGTCAAGACAGTTTTGTGGCTGACGGTGACGCTTTTTGTGCTACTGTTGCTGTTGGTAACGGTGGTGCAGATACCCTCCGTGCAAACCCGGGTTCTGCAACGTTTGAGTCACGTAATCTCCAAAAAAACCGGGTTTCCTACCAGCATTGAGCGGGTCAATATCAAGTGGTTCGATATTGCGGTGTTCGATAAAATTGCCATCTATGACGAAGAGCAGTGTCCCATGATTTTGGTAGATCGGCTCACGGTAGATTTTGACATACGCACCGGTTGGGATAATGGCAACATCTACCTCGACGAAGCGAAGATAGACGAGGGGGCGGTTTACCTGATCAAAGATACACTCACCAACACCCTCAACATCACTACTTTTATTAACCGGGTACGCGAACTCACCCGCAACAAGAACAAGGCTCCCAGCGAGCGTTACCCCGAGTTCAATGTTGAGCAAGTGCTCCTGAACAACGTCCGGTTTAGTTACTACGATCAGGGCAGCGAAATCATCACCGACCGCTTCGACTACCACCACTTTAGTCTGGACAGCATCTACGCTGACGTGAAAAATTTGCGCTCGGTGGCTGACACCCTGGAGATTGACGTGCAGCAGATGAGTGGCTACCAAGCGGTGCACGACCTCAAGGTGCACAACTTCCGGGGAAGATACTGGTTCAGTGACCATACCATGGCCTTCGAGAACTTCGAGATGCGCGTGGGCGAATCAGTGCTGCGCGATTCGGTGGTGTTGCACTACGATAGCAAGAACAGTTTGGGTTACTTCAACGACAGCGTGACCATCGAGGCCCGCCTCCGGGATACCAAGCTCAATACCCAAGACTTGGCTCTGTTCGCCCCCACGCTGCATCCTTACCGCGACGTGTTTGCCGTTGACGGAGATTTCTCGGGTGAGGTAACGGATTTCACGATGCGCAACCTGGAGCTCTACTTCGGCCGAAGCAGTCGCCTAACGGGAGTGGTTAACTTTAGCGGTTTGCCCGAGATCAAAGAAACCTTTATCGATCTGGAGTTGAAGAATTCCGTGGTGCAACCGCAAGACGTGCGGCAGTACATAAACGATGAGACCGCGTATCAGAATGCCCTGAAGTTTGGTCGGGTCACCTTCAATACCCAGTTTTTGGGCTTTCCGAACGACTTTGTGGCGGACGGCTCCTTTCAGACGCAACTAGGTAGTATTAAGTCTGATATCAACCTAAAATTAGAAGATATCCCAATCTATTCCGGAAACTTGGCTTTAACCGATTTTGACCTGGGCACCCTAACGCAGCGGCCCGACTTGCTGCACAAAACCAGTTTCAACGGATTTGTGGAAGGAAGCGGTGTTACCCTGGAAGAAGCTAACTTCAACCTGAAAGCGGGGTTTGATTACCTGGACGTAAAAAACTACCGGTACAAAAACATCGCTACCGACGCTACCCTGGCCAAATCTTTCTTTGAAGGGCAGCTGAGCATCGCCGACCCCAATCTGCGGTTCAGTGGCAACGGAACGGTAGACTTGCGCAACGGAAGAGAAGCCATCAAGATTCAGGCCCGGCTGGATACCGCCTTTTTGCGTCCGCTCAACCTGACCCAAGATGATATATTTATCAGCACGAATTTAGGCGCCGATACACACGGACTCAAGGTAGACGATCTGGTGGGTGATGCCGAGTTTGAAAACCTGTTCGTATCGTATAACGAGCGGCAGTTGGCCATCGACTCCCTCTGGTTTCAATCGCGTCTGGCTGAGGATCAGCAGCGCATTTTTGCCCTGGGCACCGAGCGAATAAAAGCTAGCTTAGCGGGTAATTTTCAGTTTACCACCCTGATCAGCGAGATTCCCGAACTGATCCATGAGTACCAGCTTATTTTCAAAAACGACAAGGAACAGTTGGCTGCCTACTACGCTGATCAAGAAACCCACCAAGTAGCTCATTATGAGGATCAACGCTACGAGATTAACTACAACCTGAAGTTTAAAGATATCAACCCGCTCCTCAACCTGTTTGTGCCGCAGGTCACCCTGTCGCCCAACGTGCAGGCCAGCGGTCGGCTCACCGGTGGGTATACGAACATCTTTAGTCTGCGTTCGCACATTGACACGCTGCGTTATCAGGATCACTTTTTTTACGACAACGACGTTGACATCACCACGTCCAAAATTGTTGACAGCACCGACGTTCTGGCTGCGGCCTACTTCCACTCCGAACGCCAGGATTTCGCCAGTGAGAGACTAAACGCCCAGATGCGCGATCTGACCGTCGATGCCGTATGGGCCAACGATCACATCGATTTTCAGCAACGCATCAAGCAGCAGGGCACCGGCAACTACGCCAACCTGAGCGGGGAGCTCACTTTCGTGGAAGACAGCACTTTCATTCACCTAAATCCGTCCGAATTGTCCGTGCTGAATGATCGTTGGGTTTTCTCCGACCAAAACCAGGTGCTGCTGTCGAACGGTGAGGTACAGTTTTCTGACTTTCAGCTCTACCAAGAGTCGCCGGGCGAAAAGAGGCAGTCGGTGGCTTTGGTGGGAGCCCTATCTTCTGATGTTCAGCAGCAATTCACGCTGCGTATCAATCACTTTCAGGTGAATAATCTAAATCTAGTTCTGAAAAAAGATTATCAGGGAGAAGTCAACGGCTACGCCGATATCCGCAACGCTTTCGGCAGTACAAAGGACAGCACGAGCCACCTGGCGTTGGAAAGCGAATTATCGGTAACGCAGTTTGCCATTGATGGATTTGAGGTGGGCGACATTGTTAGCTTGGTAAACTGGGACAGCGGGCAAGGGTTGATGGATATCGACCTGATGGTGGACCGGGATCGGCAACGCATCATTGCGCTCGGTGGCACCTACAACCCCATTGATTCCGGGCAACTGCAACTGCTCGCCACTTTTCAGGAAGCTAATATCGATATCGCTGAACCTTTCGTAAAAGATTTTTTTTCGGAGATCAGGGGACTGGCCAGCGGCGAATTTAGCGTGACGGGCACCCTGAACGCCCCCGTGCTGCGGGGAGAAGGCGTCATTGCTGACGGTCATCTAAAGATAAACTACCTGAATACCCAGTACCAGGTGAACGGAGGGTTTTTCTTCGACGAAAACACCATCGGGGTCAAGGAGTTGGTGTTGTTGGACGACCGCAACCAGCGGGCCGTGTTTAATGGGGGAATAGGGCATCAGGAGTTTTCTCAGTTTGCCCTCAACCTCAATGGCACCCTGAACAACGTGACGGTGCTGAATACCTCACTCAAGGACAACGATCTGTTCTACGGAAATGCCTACGCCACCGGAACCGTTTCGCTGCAGGGCGCGCTGAACAACCTCACCATTGCCGCCCGGGCCAAAACGGAGAAGGGCACGCGGTTCTATATTCCCATTGGCGGAGTGGGCGGAGTGGAACAGTCGGAGTTCATTCAGTTCGTGGACTACACGGATACTACCTTAGCCATTGATGCCAAAGTAGGAAAGGCCGACCTGACCGGGCTTACGCTGGATCTGGAGGTGGAGGTGACTCCGGATGCCTACGGAGAAATTATCTTCGACGCCAAAACGGGGGATATCATTCGGGGGCGGGGAGCGGGGCAACTACAGATGCTGATCAGTTCGGCAGGCGACTTCAGCATGTTCGGCGACCTCACCCTCCAGGAAGGGGGATACAACTTTACCCTATACAACGTAATCAACAAAGAATTCACCATTCAACCGGGCAGCAGCATCTCCTGGCAGGGCGATCCGTACGGCGGCACGCTCAACATCCAGGCCACCTATGATCAGATGGCCTCATTGGCCCCGCTGGTGCTCGACCAACAAGCCAAAGAAAACGACGAGGTTCGTCGAAACTACAAAGCACAGGTGTTGCTCGACATCACCGGAGATTTGATGGCTCCGAAAATAGACTTCGGCATCGCCATCGACGAGTACCCCAGAAACAACACCAACTTGCTGAGCGCCGTCGAGACGCTAGAGAACAGCGCCACCCTAGATCCCGAAGAACTAAAGCGGCAAGTGTTCAGCCTCATCGTGCTACGGCGCTTTTCCGAACGGGGTTCCTTCGACGGCAGCAACGCCGTGAGTGGGAGCGTGAGCGAGTTGCTCTCGAACCAGTTCAGCTACTGGCTGAGCCAGGTGGATGAAAACCTGGAAATCGACGTCAATTTGGGCAACTTCGACGACGACCGCTTCAACACTTTTCAGCTTCGCTTGTCCTACTCGCTCTTCGACGGGCGGTTGCGCGTTACCCGCGACGGAGGCTTCACCGACGTGAACAACCAAACCAGCACTGCCAGTGTGATTGGCGACGTAACGGTAGAGTATCTGCTCACCCCCGATGGCAAATACCGGGTGAAAATGTATAACCGAAGCAACGCCAATACCCTTACCCAAGCCATTGGGCAGCTTAACAACAACGTTACCAGCCAAGGAATCAGTTTGCAGTATGTAGAAAGCTTTGACAAAGTGAGCGAACTGCTTAATGAAACCCGCGACAAGGCCATCCTCTGGCGCAAAAAGCCGACGGAAGTACCAGCCGATAAGCCCGCTATCAGCTCGTCTGAGGCAGACCTTCCGGCAAAGCAAGCGGACAACTATCAGTCCCCGACTGGAGAGTCCCCGACTGGATTGCCCCCAGCGGGGCCGCCTCCGACAATTCAGCCGCCAACTGACTTAGCCCCCAATAATTAAATCATTTCTCCGCTTCCTGATACGCCAAGATCCCGCCCTTCAGGTTGTGCAGGTTATCAAACCCGTGGTTTTGCTCCAGGTACTGAATGGCTTGCGCACTGCGCTTTCCGCTGCGGCAATGCACCACCACGGGCTTGTCTCGCTCAATCCGGTCCACCTGGTCCTTCACTTGTCCGAGGGGAATCAGCGTAGCCCCCAAGTTTGCTTCATCGTATTCGTGCGGCTCTCGTACGTCGATGAGCTGAAACGGCTCGTCCCGTTCCTGCATTGTCTTTAGTTCTTCTACGGTAATTTCTTTCATGGTTGTGCGGTGATGGTTAAGTAACTTGCGTAGGCTTTTTGCGTTATCACCCAAAATTAATCATTCTTACTCGGATGCAAATCAAAGTTCAGCGAATTGATCAGGACTTCCGCCTGGAAGCGGCCAACGAAGACGGCCATTCGGTGGTACTCGACGCCGCTTCGGCAGTGGGCGGGCACGACGCCGGAATGCGTCCCATGCAGTTGCTGCTGGCGGGCATCGGCAGTTGCTCGGCCATCGACATCATCAGCATTTTGCGCAAGCAGCGGCAGCCCCTGGATGACATTAAAATCACGGTAGACGGCGAGCGCGAAGCCAATAAAGTGCCTTCATTATTCACCAAAATCCACCTGCACTACGACTTGTTTGGCGACCTAGACGAAGCGAAGGCGAAACGGGCGGTGGAGTTGTCCGTCGAGCAGTACTGCTCAGTGGCAAAGATGGTAGAAAAGGTGGCTGAGATTACCTATAGCTACGCCGTTGTTCGCTAAACCACCCTGAATAACTTTCAGGTTTATGCTTTCACAAACCTCCTGCTCTCCGTCGGCGACCTTATCTCATATTCTAACTCGCGCCCCCTCTTGGGCATAAGAGGATTTCTCGCTACCTTTCGCGTTATCTAATCAGCGCTTTCTTTGGAAAATCAGCCCCACTTTGAGACCAACGCCGTTCGCACTCAAACCGAACGCAGTCAGCACCGCGAGCACAGCACGCCTATCTTTGCCACCTCCAGCTTTTTGTTCGACGACGCAGAACAGGCCCGCGCTTTATTCGCCGACGAGATTCCTGGCAACATCTACACCCGTTTTTCCAATCCCAACAACAACGAGTTCATTGAAAAGCTCTGCCTGCTCGAGGGTACCGAAGACGGGGTAGCTACCGCTTCGGGAATGGCGGCCATGTTTTTGAGCATTGCCTCGTTCGTGCAGAGCGGCGACCACGTGCTGGCATCCCGTTCGCTCTTTGGGTCCACCCATCAGATTCTGACCAAACTGCTGCCCCGCTGGGGAATCACCCACTCGTACGTAGACATCACTGCCCCCGCTGCGGTGTGGGAAGATCATATTCAGGAAAATACCCGGATGATTTTTGTTGAAACCCCCTCTAATCCGGGACTTGACCTGATCGACTTGGAAATGATCGGGAAGTTAGCCGCGCAACACAGCCTGATCTATAACGTGGACAATTGCTTTGCCACGCCCTACGTGCAAAACCCCGTTGCGTTCGGAGCGCAACTGATCACCCACTCGGCTACTAAGTTCATCGACGGGCAGGGCCGCACCATCGGCGGCGCGGTGCTGGGGCACCAGGAGCTGATCAAAGAAGTGCGCTTTTTGGCGCGACACACCGGACCGGCCCTGTCACCCTTCAACGGTTGGATATTGTCGAAAAGCCTGGAAACTCTGGCGGTGCGCATGGAACGGCACTGCCAAAATGCCCTGGCGTTAGCCGAGTTTTTAGAACAGCAACCCGAAGTGAACTGGGTGAAGTATCCGTTTCTTTCCTCTCACCCCCAATACGAACTAGCAAAAAAGCAAATGCGAACCGGCGGAGGACTACTCACTTTTGAATTGCGGGGCGGATTAGTACGGGCTAAAAAGTTTTTGGACGCCCTGCAAATGCTGTCGCTGACGGCCAATTTGGGCGATACGCGTACCATTGCCACCCACCCCGCCTCCACCACGCACTCTAAGCTCAGTGCCGAAGAACAGGCCGCCGTGGGCATTACTCTCGGACTTATCCGGATTTCAGTTGGTTTGGAGCATATGGCCGATATACGGGCGGACATTCAACAGGCTATTGCACATTCCGGATAAAACTGTAATTATTTTTATTTCGCTATAATTATTACAAGTGTGCTTTGCCCTGAGCAATGCGTTTTACCTCCGCGATTTTACGCAGTACATTCAGTATCAATTTACCATAAGAATACTGATATGCGTAAACTTACGATTTTTCTGACCCTTCAATTCATCTGGCTCATTGCCCCCGCTCAAGAGCAGTGGTTCTCAGATGCCGATATCACCGGTTTAAATCCCCCCGCCGGATTTGCCGCCCGCAACCACGCCGTGAGCTTTGTCATTGGCGACACCGCCTACATCGGAACGGGCGACGGGGGAAGCGCCACCCTCACCGACTTCTGGAAATACGTTCCGGCCACCAAAACCTGGACGCAGATCGCTAATTTTCCAGGACACCGAAGGCAGCAGGCTGTTGCTTTTATGCTGGATGGCAAAGGATACGTAGGCACTGGTCGTAGCGGCACGACCCTTTTTGATGATTTCTATCGTTACGACCCAGTAACCAATTCTTGGGACACGGTAGCCAACTTTGGCGGAGGTGATCGCAGAAACGCGGTTGCTTTCGTTGTGAATGGAAAGGCTTACGTAGGTACGGGTTACAATACCACTAACAGTCCTAGTCCAGCTAATAGAACAGACGATCTTTGGCAGTATGATCCGGCAACTAACCAGTGGACTCAAAAGAATAGTATCCCTGGCGCCAGGGGCGACGCTATGGCTTTTTCTATTGGTGATAAGGGATACGTTGCGGGAGGAAAAATTCCTAAAGACATTTACGAATATGATCCTGTTACTGACACTTATATAGAGGGTGGAAAAAACGAGTTTATGTACGCTCGAGAAGACGGAGTGGCGTTTGTTCTAAATGATCAGGCCTATATAGGTTTAGGATCTAAAATAAAAGATCAAGCTACTGATTTTTTTATCTTCGAGCCAAAGTTTAGGACAGTAGTCGCCCCTTCAGGGCAGCTTGATCAAACTGAAGATGCTTTTGGTGTTTCCACTGAGGACAATCGAACCGGAGCGATTGCCTTTGTGATACGGGGAAAAGCCTTCGTTGGATTAGGTGGTTACGTAACCGTTGGAACCGCTCAAAAAAGGGACATCTGGAGTTTCCAATCACCCATCCCTGATGCTCCCGAGAACCTCACCGCCACCACCCCCACCCAAACCAGCGTCACGCTACGCTGGACTAGCCACGCCAACAACGAAACCGGCTACGAAATTGAGCGGTCAGAAAACGACACGGATAACTTCAACGTAGCTAACGGCGGCACCACGGGTATCGACGTTACTGAATTCCAACAAACAGATCTGCCGGTTGATAAGGAATTATTTTACCGTGTGCGCGCCACGGGTAATTCTGGCAACTCCATCTACAGCGATACCGTACTGATCAACACTTATAATCCTCCTAGTACCTTGACCGCCACCGTAGCCAGCGCCACTGAAATCACGCTACAATGGCAAGATAATAGCATAGGCGAACAGGGCTTTATTATCCAGCGTGCCACGAACGGGTCCTTCAGCGAACTAACCACCGTCTCGGCCGATGTAACGACTTATACGGACGCTACCGCTCAGCCGGGTTTTGATTATACCTACCGCGTTCTTACTCAAGCAACCGTGAGTGTTTCGGCAGCAAGCAATACGGTTACCGCCGGTTCATTGATCAACCCCACCGACCTAGCGGCTGATGCCACCGGTAGGTCATTTGTTCAACTAAACTGGTCGTATTCCGGAAACAACGCGGCCCGCTTTGTCATAGAGCGGCGCACTACCGGCGGCAGCGAATTTGCGGTAGTAGCCAACGTAACGGCCACCGCCTCGCCGCAGTATCAGGATAAAACCGTTGGCGAAGCAGCTTCCTACGAATATCGGGTGAAGGCCGAAGACCTACCGCGCATTTCGCCCTATACGGATGCGGTATCAGCCATGACTCAACTTCTTGACCCCACCGCAGTGCTGGCTACGGTACAAGACAGCACGGTGACCATCAGCTGGAATGATGTATCGCAACGTGAAACGCACTACGTAGTGCAGCGCTCGTTGGCCAGTGGGTCAGAATTGGTGGTGTTGGATACGTTAGCCGCCGACATCAGTAGCTTTCTGGACACTGCTTCGCTGAGCGCCGGAGATTATCGATACATCGTGCAGGCGCTCGGTGCCAGCGCAAATTCTAACGCGGTAGCCAGCAATACGATCACCATTGCGGACGCACCGGTTGAAACAGAAGAACCCGGCGAGGAAACGCCCGGGGAAGAAGAGCCTGACCCGAAAGAAGAACCAACCCCTGAAGAAGAGGAAGTGATCACCGGAACCGATGAGGTGATTAACCCGTACGAAGTGAGGGTATATCCTAATCCGAGCGAGGGTATTGCAGAGATAAACGTAGGAAGCGAGCGGTTTGCCTACGTGGCTATCTTCAACAGCCAAGGACGCTTGGTGGATGAAGTGCAGCAGGCCGAGCAAGGTTCGTCGGCTACGGTTGAGCTAGACTTGCAACATCTGCCAGTGGGCGTCTATACGCTGCGAGTGTATACTTCTCAAGGAGTATTTGTAAGGAAGATTGCCCGGCAATAGCAATCTTTCATTCTTACAACTAAGGCGGCTCATAGGGTCGCCTTTTTTATTTGTGCAAACCGCACTCGGTCTTGGCCTGCCCTGCCCAGCGTCCCGCCCGCCCCCGGCCCTTGAAGGTGCAGTGCTTGCACCCGATCGATTCGTAACCCAGTGGCTTAAGCGGATGCTCGGGCAGGTCGTAGCGCTGTAGATAGGTCTGGGCCTCTTCCTCAGTCACGTCAATGATCGGGTAAAACTTCAGCACTCCGTCGCGCCACTGGAAAACATCTAGGTTTTTACGCGTTTCGTTCTGCCAGGCCATCAGCCCCGATACCCATACGTCGGCCTGGTTTTTTACTGTCAACATCGGTTCCACCTTATTCACCGAACAGCACAGGTCGGGATCGGTTTCCCACAGTTTGTTCTCCCGGGTAAACTTGTTTTTCCATTCTTCCGGATGCAGATTAACAATGGTGAGTCCAAACAAGCGGGCAAGCTGGTTTTTATAGGCCAGGGTTTCTTCAAAGTGATACGTAGTATCCAGAAAATGAACCGGTTGCCGGATGTTGTTGCGGTAGAATAGATGCAGCAGAAACACCGCCGTGGTACCGAACGATGAGGTGAGCAACACCTTGGTACCGCGCAACGACTGATTGCAATAAAAGGCGCGCAAGCGTTCGGGCGGCGACATCTCCTTGAAGATCGTATTCAGCCGAGAAATGTCCTCTGGGCTGCTCACGTTGAAGCGCTCGTTCCGCCAGTCGGCAATGGCTAGTTTATTCGGTATACAGTTTGATTCCATAGTGGTTGGTTAAGCGTGGGCGTACTGCACGCGCGGTAAGCATTCCGTAGGTAATTCTGAGCTAATCCGTTCGTGTACTACCTCGCCAATAACAATAATGGCGGGAGAGCCCAACTGATGTTCGGCGGCGGTGGTCACTAAACTCTCTACTGCACAAAGGGCCACTCGCTCCTGCGGCAACGAACCGTGCTGGATGATGGCCACCGGGGTGGTTGCCTTTCCGTGTTGCCCAAACACTGACTGAATTTCGGCGAGTTTGTTCATACCCATCAAAATCACCACCGTGGCGGTCGATTGAGCGGCCAGGGCTACGTCGTTCGACAGCTGACCGGTGCGGGTGGTGCCGGTGATCACCCAGAAGCTTTCGCTCACTCCGCGCTTGGTGAGCGGAATGTATTGCCCGGCAGGCACGGCGTAGGCACTGCTGATGCCCGGAACAACCTCGGTGGGCACTCCGGCCGCTTCGGCATAGGCCTGCTCTTCGTGACCACGCCCAAACACGTAGGGATCGCCGCCCTTTAGGCGCACGGCATGTCCGTAGCGGTAGGCACAGTGCACAATCATTCGGTTGATTTGCTCCTGCGGCACCTTGTGTTGCCCGGCCCGCTTCCCGACGTAGATCTTCGGAGCGGTATCCGGCACGTAGCGCAGCAGTTCGTCGTTGGCTAGTGCATCATAGAGCACCACGTCGGCCTGCTGCAACGCCTTCATTCCTTTGAGGGTGAGCAGATCGGGATCGCCCGGGCCCGCTCCAACCAGCGTGAGTCGGGGGTGAAGAAGGGAATCAGTCAGTCGCCTCATGAGAGTGTGGTTAGTTGTTGGTCGCGCACCTGGTGCACCTGGGTCAGAAACTCAGTAGCCAATCGCAGATAGTGTTGGGCAAAGTCTTCGGTAGGTTCGTTCCGGTTGATTTGCAGCACCTGCTGAGCAAACCCGCCCTCAATAGCAAGAATACCGGTATCGACAAAGTGCTCGTCGAAGGCGCGGATGATGTCCATCTGCGTATTTGATTTTTTGTCTTCGGAAAGCAGCAGGGCCTTAGCCGCTCCCACGTGCACGTTGTAGGCGTGATAGATAGCATCGGCAAAGGCTCCCTTAGTCAGGTTCTCTCTTGCCCACGCTAGCTTTTCTTCGGTTTCGTGCAGCAAGGTGGCAATCAGATCAATGATCACTCCGGCGCACTCGCCCACTCCGGCTTCCACCTTGAAGTCTTCCTGCGTGTGCCCCCAGTCGAAGTATTCGTGCGCCGCCACCGTTTCCAGGTCGGTAAGGGGTTTGAGCAGGTGATAGAAGTAGTGTTTATCTTGCTCATCCTGCCGCTCTACGTAATCGGCGTAGTATTCTCCGTCGAGGCGGTTGTCGTCGTAGTCGTCCAGCAAGACCCGCAATGCCTGCGGACCGCGCTTGCTCGGAATTTTCAGTACTTTGTTAGCGATGCGCCCGGCTCCGTTTCCGTCTACCCCGCCGCCCAGCAGCACTTGCAACGCCGGAATCACCCGTTTCTGGGGGTCTTTCATCGAGCTGCCGTGGAACCCGATGCTGGCTAATCCGTGTTGCCCGCAGGAGTTGGGGCAGCCGCTGATCTTGATCTTTAGGTCGTTGTTTTTGATCAGATCGGGGTACTCCCGAACGATCACTTCTTCCAGTGCCTGGGCGATACCGGTGCTGTTGGAGATGCCCAGGTTGCAGGTGTCGGTGCCGGGGCAGGCGGTGATATCGGCTACGCTGTCGAAGCCCGGTTCGGCCAGTTGCAGTTCATCCAGGGCGATGAACAGGTGCGGCAAAGCCTCCGGTCGTACGTACTTGAGCAACAGGCCCTGGTTCACGGTGATTCGGATGTCATCAGCGGCGTGCTGCTGCACCACCGCAGCCAGCTTTCGGGCGGTGGATGAGTGGAGGTCGCCCAGTGGTAGTTTAATAAACACCCCGTGAAATCTCGCCTGCTTTTGCTCGAACACGTTGGTCTCTTGCCATTGTTGGAATTTTTCAGCATTCGGCACCTCTCTGTCGGCAAATCCGTCGGGGCCGGGGGCCGGTTCGTGCACTAAATTCCGATCCACCCAGTAGCTTTTACTCGGAAGCGCTTGCCACTCTTGCTGCACCAGCTCCATAAGCTCCTCAAGCCCCACCGATTGCAGCAGAAACTTCATGCGGGCTTTGCCGCGTTTGTTGCGCTCGCCGTGGCGGTCGAACACCCGCAGCACCGCTTCGGTGAACGGAATGAGTTGATCTTCGGTCAAAAATTCGTGGGCAACCTGGGCCAAATGAGGCTGCGCTCCCAGCCCACCTCCAATCATTATCTTGAAACCACGCTGCTCTTTTCCATTCACCACAAACGCTTTAGGAATAGCCCCAATATCGTGAATGAAGGTGAAGGCCGAATCTTGCTCACTAGCCGAAAAAGCAATTTTAAACTTTCGCCCCATCTCCTGACACACCGGGTTGCGCAAGAAGTAGCGAAACATCTCGTAGGCGTAGGGCGACACGTCGAAGGGTTCGTTCGGATCCACTCCGGCCCGGGCCGAGGCGGTGATATTGCGCACGGTGTTGCCACAGGCTTCGCGCAGCGTGAGTTCGTCGCGCTCCAGTTCGGCCCACAGCTCCGGGGTGCGATCCAGGCTCACGTAATGCAGCTGGATGTCCTGCCGGGTGGTCAGGTGCAGATTACCCGTAGCGTACTCGTCCGACACATCAGCGATGCACAGCAGTTGCCGGGCCGTGAGCTTTCCGAAAGGAATCTTGATGCGAACCATCTGGACGCCGGGCTGCCGCTGTCCGTACACGCCGCGCGCCAGGCGCAGGCTGCGAAAGCGATCTTCGTCCATTCTGCCCTCCTGAAAGAGGTGGATTTTCTGTTCTAAGTCGATAATGTCCTGCTCAACGACGGGATTTTCTAATTCGGTGCGAAAACTTTGCATAGGATGTTTGTCAGTGGTCAATAAAAAAAGCCTTCCTAGGATTAGGAAGGCTTCACGTGCATTTCGTCTATTTGAACAGACTGATTACGTGACGTAACCAGGTTGCATTAGACCTACGTTACCCTTCCTTAAGAACGGCATACCACAACACCAGAACCAGCACGCGCAGCGCTGGGCAGCAGAGAGTTTTTCGTTCGTTTTAGAAAGGCAACTAGTCATAAAGATTCTTATACTATTTCTATAACAAAGGTAAGCGAGCGGATGAACTTATCAAAAGGTACGGTCTATTATTTATCCAGATTGCTCCCTTGTTCAGTACGCAACGTTCGGTAGCTAGCAAAAGCTAGGCCAACTGGGCGTCTAGTTTCTGCGCCAGGGTGCCCTTGTTGACGGCTCCCACTTGCTTGTCGACAATCTCGCCTCCCTTGAAAACTAATAGGGTAGGAATACTACGGATGCCAAACTTACCGGCTACTTCCGGATTACTGTCAACGTCCACTTTCCCCACTACCGCTTTGCCTTCGTAGTCGTTGGCCAGTTCGTCGATCACCGGGGCAATCATCTTACAGGGTCCACACCACTCAGCCCAAAAATCTACGAGCACGGGCTGCTCTGATTGAATTACTTCTTCAAAATTAGCGTCGGTTATTTCTACGGGTTTACTCATAATCTTGTTTTATTAATAGAGTGGTAACTGAATTTCCTTTTCTATGTACGTTGTTTTCTGCTCCTTAGTTATATAAATTAGCATCTTGATTTTGCATAACGTATTCTGTATTGGCGTTGGCAGAATGTTTTTTCTCGGTGGCATCTGATTTTTCTTGTCCATAACGACCCGCTTGTGAAGTTCGCTTTTCAACCTACCAACCCTACTTCCTTACCATCAGACGAAGATTCGGTTTTTGTCTCGAAGCCTTACCTCCCCCCGCTAGAGGAATACTTGCACTATCTACAACAAGTATGGGCGAGTGGTCAGTTAACCAATAATGGCGCCCTTGTGCAACAGTTAGAAGCTGCCCTACAAGCCGCCCTGGCCGTGCCCTACGTGCAGTACGTAACCAACGGGACGGTGGCCCTGCAGTTGGCCCTGAAAGCCTTGGACTTACGAGGGAAAATCATCACCACTCCCTATTCGTACGTAGCCACCACCAACGTGATCTTGTGGGAAAACTGCCAGCCGGTTTTTGTCGACGTAGAGCCACGTACGTTCTGTATCGATGCCGACCTTATAGAATCGGCCATTGATAAAGAGACCACCGCGATCCTTGCTACGCACGTGTACGGTCACCCCTGCGACGTAGAAAAGATCGCGGCGCTGGCTAAAAAATATGATCTCAAGGTCATTTACGACGGAGCCCACGCTTTCGGAGTGAATCTGGATGGCGTACCGCTACTGCAGTACGGCGACGCGGCGACGCTCAGCTTTCACGCCACCAAGGTGTTTCATACGGTGGAAGGGGGCGCCGTGATCAGTCACGATCCGGAAATCAACGAAAAAGTATTTCTCAGCAAGGCCTTTGGTCATCGGGCCGACGACTACGCGCGGGTGGGAATCAACGGGAAAAATTCAGAGTTTCATGCCGCCATGGGTTTGTGCAACCTGCCGATGGTACAATGGTTGATCAACCAGCGCAAGCTCATTTATGATCAATATCAAGCGGCGCTGCGCGACCTTCCGGTGCGCACTATCCGGCCGTCGGATCGGGTTACGTATAACTACGCCTATTTTCCGGTGATCTTTGAGGACTTCGCGGCGATGTCTCGCATCAAAGAAGCCCTGGAATCGCAAAATATATTTCCCCGCCGCTACTTCTATCCTTCGCTCAACCAGTTGCCCTACCACCCGGGCGAACCGTGTCCCGTGGCCGAAGACATCACCCAGCGGGTGCTTTGCTTGCCGTTTTATCATAGCCTGGAGCAGGAGCACATCACCCGGATTATCACCATCATCAAGTCAACGCTGTAGCCGATGCGACTCGCCGTGATGCAACCCTATGTTTTCCCCTACCTTGGTTATTTTCAGTTGCTAAGTGCCGTGGATCGTTTTGTGTTCTTCGACGACGTGAATTTCATTAAAAAGGGCTGGATTCATCGCAACCAATTGCTTGTATCGGGGCAAAAACACTTGTTCAGCGTTCCGCTTCAGCGGGCCAGTCAGAATAAGCTGATCAAGGATACCTACCTGCACCCGTCGAGCTACGGGCAGTGGCGAGATACGTTTCTGAAAACTGTGGACCAGAATTACCGGCAGGCCCCGTTCTTTCCTGCCACCTACGCCCTGCTGCGCCAGGTGCTCGAGCGGACTCACGAAACCATTGCCGACCTGGCCATCGACAGCATCGAGAGCGTAGCCAGTTACGTAGCGCTGAAAACTGACTTCCGACGATCATCTTCGCTGCTCTACGATAGAAGCCGGAAAGGCCAGGACAAGATCATGGCTATCTGCCAACAACAAAAAGCTACCACTTACGTCAACCCTATCGGCGGCACTGAACTGTATGATGGCGCTACTTTTGCTACGCACAACGTAGCGCTGTACTTTATAAAATCTGCTGACGTATCGTACTCGCAGCCGGGCAGTGGTTTCGTACCTAACCTTTCGATTATCGACGTGCTGATGTTCAACGATATCGCTCAGATCAGTCAGCTTTTAGAACACTATACGCTCATCACCCAAGCAGATACGCATGATTGACCTCCAATCTCCCCAAAAGGTAGTGATCTTCGGCGATAGTCAGTTGGCTAGCCTGGCTCACTTCTACCTGAAGCACGACAGTCCGCACACCGTGATGGGCTTCACGGTGGACGCCGCCTATCGTAAAGAAGAGCAGTACGAAGGTCTGCCCCTGGTCGCTTTCGAGGAAGTGACGCAACACTTTCCGCCGGATGCGTATCGCATGTTTCTTCCCATCAGCTTCAAGAAGATGAACCATCTGCGCCGGGCCAAATACGAAGCGGCCAAGCAAATGGGCTACCGGTTGATCAGTTACGTGAGTTCGAAAGCAACCACTTGGCCGGACCTGACGGTTGGTGAGAACTGTTTTATCTTCGAGGACAACACCATTCAACCGTTCGTCACCATTGGCGACAACTGCATTCTGTGGAGCGGCAACCACATCGGCCACCATACGGTGATCAAGAACCACGTGTTTGTCACCTCCCAGGTGGTGATCTCCGGAGCCTGCGTGGTTGAAGATCACGTTTTCTTGGGAGTGAACGCCACGATCCGCGACGAGACGGTTCTGGCGGAGGCTACGCTGGTGGGTATGGGAGCCAACATCACCAAAGATACCCAACCCTACGAGATTCATTTAGGCCAAAAGTCGGTGGTGATGCCCAAGAAGAGTGTAGATATGGACAGTATTTCTCACAAAAGCGGCGGTTAGTCGCAGAGATATGGACAAGTGCTATAATTGTGGAACGGAACTAAACGTTGATACCCAAGATCGGGAGCATATCCCAGCCAAAAATATGTTCGTAGGCTATTCAGACGAATACAAAAAAAAAGAATTACTGTCCCAGCGTGTCGCTCTTGCAATGAGGGGTATTCTAAAATTGATCAGGAAGTTCGTGATGCTATTGGAATAGCCAATGAGAATAATGAGCAGCAGAGCGAGCTTACTGAAAAGTCGATAAGGTCGATAATGCGTAGGAATGATTGGGCAAACCGCGTACTTTTTACCGGCAAAAGAGTTGAGGCGGTTTCTTTCAAATACACAGAATTTAAGAAATACTTTTCCAAAGATTTCAAGGGCGTGTTCTACAGAGAATTTGGCTATCCACTTCCAAAAAGTTATAGTATCAATATCCCCGTAAGAAGTGACAGGGGGTATGAGTCGTTAGAGAAGCATTTGTTAGAATCGGGTGGAGAATGGAAAGTTTCTGGGCATGAAGATATCTTCCAATACAAGGTGAAGCCCTATGGCTTCGCGGAGAATGGAAAGGTTATAGATTCAGATGTAAAAAACGCAAGAATCATAGCCGCAATGCTTATTTACCACAAGAAAATGTTTAAAGTAGTTTTAGCTGCTTTAGGGGCGTTGGCTCAAGAAGATACTGAAAATTAATAACCGAAATGCCTAAATTATACGAGTACTTTGGGTTGATCATCCTGTTCTACTCTAACGAACACGAGCCTATCCACGTACACGGAAAGTATCAAGGACAAGAAAGCAAGGCAGAAATAATATTTGTAGACGGCAACTTCGAAGAGGTGAGAATCATTGATGTGAAAGGGAAAAAGCCACTGAATGCTAGAGACCAAAAGAAACTAAAGAAGTTAGTAGAGACGTACCGAGATGATATTGTTCGGAAATGGGTAGACTTCTTTATCTACAACAAAAAGGTAGAAACGGAAAAGATAAGCATCAAAATAGATTAGATATGGTCATCGACATAGAGCAAGCAAATTACCAGGGAGAATATAAGATACGTCTACTCTTTTCGGATGGTAGGCAGCGGACAGTCGACTTTGAATCCTTCTTGCGTAAGTCGCTGAATCCTATGACAACAAAGTATTTAGACCTACAGCAATTCCAGAGATTTGAGTTACTATACGGTGATCTTGTCTGGAAAGATTACGAAATGTGCTTTCCTATTTGGGATTTATACGAAGGAAACATCTAGCACTACCGAACATGCCCTGGAACAAACAAGGAGTGATCTTTCGCACCAACCGCCAGCAGCCCTGGATGGTGACCCACGCCTGCGTGCCCACGGTGCACGTGCTCAATGACGAGGTTTTCAGAATTTTCTTTGCTCCCCGAAACGAACGCGGACAAAGCATTCCCACCTTTATCGACGTGGCTGCTGACGATCCTAAGCGGGTCCTGTACGTGCACGACCAGCCGGTGATGCCGCTCGGCGTACGGGGCACCTTCGACGACGGCGGCATCATGCCTTGCTGCGTGGTGCCCACCGATCAGGGCCTCTTTTTGTACTACGTGGGCTGGAATCCCAGCGGATCGGTGCCCTACCGCAACGCCATTGGCCTGGCGGTGAGCCACGACGACGGAATTACGTTTGAGCGCATGTTTGCGGGCGCCATTGTGGATCGCAGCCGCGATGAGCCGTTCTTCACCGCTTCGCCGTGGATCATGCGGGAGGGCGCCCGCTGGCACATGTGGTACGCTTCCAGCACCGGCTTCGCCATGATTGACGGTAAGCCGGAGCCGCTGTACATCATCAAGTACGCCCACGCCGACAACGGCATTGACTGGCACCGCGATAATCTGACCTGCATCTATCCGAAGGAACCCAACGAGGCCAACGCGCGGGCTTCGGTGGTCAAAGAAGACAACCTTTATAAGATGTGGTACGCCTACCGGGGCAGCGTAGACTACCGGGACGGCGCCAACAGCTACCGCATCGGCTACGCCGAGTCAGCCAACGCCACAGACTGGGAGCGAAGAGACGAAGCGGCGGGGATTCGGTATTCTTCGTCGGGATGGGACTCCACCATGCAAACGTACCCTTGCGTTGTCAAGCACCGGGGCACCAAGTACTTGTTTTACAACGGAAACGGCTTTGGCCGCACCGGCATTGGCTACGCCGTTTGTGAACCCTAGCGCCATGAAAATATACGAATACGCTATCGAGCAATACAACTTCCCCCGGATTATTGCCGACTACTTAAGGGTTGACGATCTGACCCGCCTGGAAACCGATGTTTCTTCGGAAACGGGGGCACAGCATTCGCTGTATAAAAATATGGAGCAGGCTACGCTGTACAAACGACTGTACGATGGGCTGAACGGCGCAACCGGCCAGCAGTTTTACCAAACCTACGAACGCTTTATCCAAGAAGTGGTTCGGGCGCAGTTCAGTGAGCCGATTTATTACCAGAAGAAACCCACCCATCGTATCTTGTTTCTAAACAATCCGGGCGAATCGCGCTTTCACCGCGACCGGGACTACGGGCACAGCACGGCCGAGATCAACTACCTGGTTCCTCAAACCCCGGCCTACGACACCAACACCTTCTGGCTGGAAAGCGAGGAAGGAAAAGAAGATTTTAAACCGGTTAATATGCAGGTTGGTGAGTTTGTACGCTTCAACGGGGCCTCGCTCAAACACGGAGCAAAAGTGAATACGACCGGAAAAAGTCGGGTTTCGTTTGACTTTCGGGTCATTCCTTCCAGCAAAGCCCCCGCTTCTTTTACCGATACCTCGGCCTGGAAGGAGGAAGACAAGGACAATCCGTTGTTCAAGAACGCCCACAACTTCGTGCTATGCGATTAGTGTCGCTGGTCGTTTGTTATCAAACTACTGGGACATGGTAGAGCAAGTTCCGAAGGTAAGCGTATCCATCATCACCTATAATCACCGCCACTATATTGGGCGCGCCATTGAAAGTGTGCTCAAGCAGCAGGTTGATTTTGCTTATGAGATCATTATCGGAGACGATTGCTCTACCGACGGAACCCAGGAAATAGTGAAAGATTACCGGCGGCGTTATCCGGATCGGATACAGACTATTTTTCACCCTACCCGCTACGGTGGTATCCCCGGAAGGCTGAACAACGTCACCAACCTGTACGCTTGCCGGGGGCAGTACATTGCGATGCTAGACGGGGACGATTACTGGGTGAGCGACGATAAACTGCAGCGGCAGGTAGACTTCCTGGAGCAACATCCCGACTACGTACTGACGTTTCATGACATCAAGGTGGTATCGGAAGACGATGCGTCGGATACCCACTACGACAGCGAGCGGCGGCCAAGACCCCACCCGGGAACCTCTTTTACGCACCAAGAAGTGGCGGAAGGGTGGTTTATCCAGACTTCAACCATGCTCTTTCGCAACCACCTGATCGGAGAGTTTCCTGACTGGTTCTGGCAGATTTGCAGTGCTGACTACGCCATTCAGTTGCTCGTCAGCCAGCACGGCAAGACCAAACTGCTAGACGCGCTGGAAGCGGTGCGGTGGGTGCACGGGCAAAGCTTCAGCACCACGTACTGGAAAGACATACTGGTGCAGAATAAGCTGATGATCGACGATCTACTGCTTTTCTCGGAGCACTTCCCCGCCCTGCGCCAGGCCATCAAGGGCAACCACTTGCTCACCAAACACTACTTTTACTCGGCCCGCTTGTCTTGGCAGCGCAAAAAATACGGCGACGCATCGAGGTACTTGCTAAAAAGTGCCCAAGACATCCGGTGGATCAAGAACAGGGTGCAACGAAGATTGCGATTGCTGCGCGGTTAACGCCCGCCCCGCCCGACCGGCATTCTCCAAGTTCACCCCCGCTTCTCAGCCAGGGCCTGCTTTAAATCCTGACTAAAATTTTGCACAATCTCCCGGTAGTCGTAGTGTTCGATCACAAATTTCTGGGCGTTTTTGGCAATTTCTTCGCGCTCTTTTTCGTGTTTCAGA
Organism: Cyclobacteriaceae bacterium; assembly: GCA_965217275.1. Taxonomy (GTDB): domain Bacteria; phylum Bacteroidota; class Bacteroidia; order Cytophagales; family Cyclobacteriaceae; genus Tunicatimonas. The sequence goes on from OZ244400.1 coordinate 1,333,365, forward strand.
TAGTAAGCGGTTTTATCGAGAAGCTCTTTTTCGTTTCGGTAAGTAGCAAACACGTCCGGGGGAAACAGACCGTCGAAGTTGGGAGCTTGCCGGGTGAGCATAAAGCCCCCGGAGCCCATCACCTCAAACATGCGCTGGTTAAACCCTATGCCGTTGGCGGTATCCACGTAGTCGTTGAGCACAATACAACTGTCTTTAAAGATCTGAAACATCTCCAGGCCCGACGTGAAGCCCTGGAACGTTTGATGAAGGGCCGGAAAATCGGCTATGCTTCGTCCGTCCCCCCCGTACTCCCACCAGTAGCCCCACCAGCGAAAGTCGAGTTGGGGGGCAACCTGATTGATGAAGTTAGTCCGTTGCAAAAAATTTTCGGTACCCAAGCCGCCCACAAACGTCACTTTGTACTTTTTGTCCCGGACCAGTAGTTCATCCACCAGGCGGGCGTCGAAGCCCTGGTTGTTGATGATCGTCTTCACGCCGTGAAGATCGAAAAAGGTTTTGAAGTCGGGTTGGTCGGTGTAAATGATATCCCAGTGGTTGGGGTGCCAGTTGTAAGGTAGCCGCGCCGACAAGCGCGCCACCAGCAACGTATCGGCCCGGTATTGTTGCCAGAAACTGCTTGCGATGGGCTGGGATCGGGCAAAGATAACGTCCGGTTTGGTTTCTTTCAGGTACTGGTCAACCACGTAATTCCACCATCGGCTGGGCTCAAACCGCAGCCGTTTCTTCTTCGTGCCGTTCCAGTACTTCCGGGCGATATAGGCGGGCCCAAAGAGTTCCTGAGCAGTTTTGTCGATAAAATCGTCGTCTAGCAAAAAGAACTCCTCCGCCTCCCAGTCTCCTTCCTGGTTGAGATGATGGGTGTAAAAGTCTGAATAATTGCTCCGCAAGCGAATCAACCGGGCCAGGTACTCTTGTCGAGAAATCGTGAGCAAGTCGGGCCAGCTTTTTTTCTTTTGCACCAAGTACTCTCCCGGATGAATTACGTCGAACTTAATTAGCTTATTCATATTAATAACGACGACAAGATTAGCAAATCTCGACAGCGCCAAATGTTCCTGAGGTTAAGGGCAAACAAGGATAAGTGAGGCGTTATCTCCAGCGTCCACTCGTCTTCTTGTGCTTTCATAGAATCTTATAAACTACCGCTTCGGTAGGAACTCAGTGCGTAGCGGGTTTTATCCGACCGGTTGGGCCGGATTACCAAACACGGTGGTTCCGGCTTTTACGGGTTCAATCACCACCGAACCGGCCCCCACCCGAGCACCCTTTCCAATCTTCAGCGGCCCGGCAATGATCACTCCGGCTCCGATAAACACGTTGTCTTCTATCTCAGCTCCGGCGTGCACCACGCTTCCGGCCCCCAGGTGCACAAACTTCCCGAGCTTTGCTTCGTAGTCGACCACCGCGTTGGCGTGCAGGAGGCACCCTTGTTCCACCCGGGCGTAGCTGCCGACCACCACTCCGGCGTTGGCAAAAATGCCGTACGACAAATGGGCGGTTTCGGAAACCCGCGCCTGCTGATGCAGCGCGTTGGCAGGCATGGTTTTGTGCTGTTCCTTTAGCAGTTTGAAGTAGCCCTGCCGCACCGCCCGGTCGTTGATGGCAACGAAGGCGTTGCATTTTTGGCCAAACATGGCCAGGTAGGTGGGGTCTTCGGTGGCGCCCAGCACGCTCACGTCGTTGATCTCGGTGCCGTGCAGCGCTTCGTTGTCGTCCAAGAAGCAGTAGACCACCACCTGGTTTGACTGAAAAACGTCCAGCGTAGCTTTTCCTAAGCCACCGGCGCCGACAATGATAACGGGTTGGTTTTTCATGGTTAGTTTCTAAAAAAATTAGCGGCTGCATGGCGACCACTTCAGCTGATCAGGACAAGTCATTCAGCAACTTGGCGGCTTGCTCTGCATAGTCTCCTCGTGCTTCTCGGAGTTGCGCAAAAATTCGCTTCGCCTCCGCCACATTTTTGTCCTGTAAGTAGCTCAGTCCGGTGTACCAAGTGGCCGGTTCGGTGAGCAGGGTGTCAGACTGGATCACTTCGGCTAGGTCAGATCGGGCTTGCCGACCGTTCCCTAATTGCAGGTTGGCGACTCCCCGATAGAACACCAGCGCGGTGCGTTGGTCGTCGGTGATGTCTGCCGACGACAGCACTTCGTTGAGGGCGGCAGCAGCTTGCGTAAAATCACCACTTTCGTAATCACGCAGGGCAGCGGCTATCTCGTCTGAGGTGTCGCCGGGCAACGCTTCGCCAGGCGGTGGTTCACCGGGCGACGCCTCGCTGCGGTTGGTTTGGGTGAGGGTGTTGGGGTACGCCTCAAAATACGTCAGAAAAAGTTGTTCCGGGTCGGCCGGACGCTGCGTATAATAATAGGCTACTCCGGCCAGGCCTGCTGCCAGCAGAACCGCCGCCGCGATTTTCAGAAACAGCGGCCAGTTAAACGATTTTTTCTTCTGATCGCTAAGCGCCAGTTGCTCCTTGAGTTGCTGCATGAAATAGTATTCCATGCCTAGCAACATATCCCGGTGCAGGTGCACTTGTTGCGCTAGTTCGGCGTGCTCTCGCATCCGCTGCTCAAACAGGTCGCGCTCCTTCTCCACCATCTCCCCGTTCACGTAGCGGTCGATCTGGTTCCATCGGTTTTCGGCTTGCGGTTGACTGCTCATGAAAAACTACATAAAATCATCGCTACTGTATCGTTCTCGCACCATCTTTTTCAGATTGGTGAGGCAACGCAGTTTCTGGGTCTTCACCACGTTCTCATTTTTGTAATTCATTGCTTGGGCAATCGCTTCCATAGAAAACCCCTTAAAGTAATAGTACTGTAGAATGCTGCGGCAAGGTTCCCCAATGGTGTCCATCAAACGAGCGACTAGCCGCTGACGATCATTTTCGGCAAAGTGGTCTACCGGTTCGGCCTGGAGGTTCTCCACTACCCAGAGGTCGTCGTGGTCGAGGGTCACTTGCGTCTGCAGTTTCTTGCGCAGCACATTTTTGCCAATAGCAAACAAGTAGGTCTTGAGCGAACTGGTGAGGTTCTCTAACTTTCCTTTCACAATATTGCGGTACAAACAGATGACCGCATCCTGGAAGACATCAGCGGCGGTAGACTCATCCACCTTGTAGCTATTCTGCGCCCACTGAATAAACGGGGGACGGTAGCGTTGGTAGACTTCCACCAAACTCGCCTCGTTGCCCTCCTTGATCTTTGCAATCAGTTGCTGATCTTCCGTATACGTTTCTTCCATGAATGCTACTGGTAACCATACCGGCTTGGTACAACCTCAAACCACCCAGCCGAATAAATGAAAGAGATGCTGGGATCGTGAGGACGAGGACTTAGCAAATTATTTCTCAATGAGTGAAAAAAAACGCACTCGCGGAAGTAGTTTGGATTATTTTGATTAAGAAACGTTAGAAAATTTCACTTTCGTCCACCTCCAGGGTTTCTTCTTCCAAACGTAGCGAGTCGATCTCTTCGCCAGGTTTGGGTTGGTATCGGCCGCAATCCATCTCGATGGAGATGCCCTGGGCCGGACGGCGAAAGGCGCCCTTTTCGTAGTCTAGCCGTTCGTCGTCGTACACGGCTTGCATATACTTAATCCAGATCGGCATAGCCATGCGGGCTCCTTGTCCCAGGGCCAGGGTCTTGAAGTGAATGCTGCGGTTGTCGCCGCCCACCCACGCGCCGGAGACCAAGTCTTTGGTCACTCCCATAAACCAACCGTCGGAGTAGTTTTGGGTGGTGCCGGTTTTGGCGCCAATTTCGTTGCCGTCGCGCAGGGCTGAGGGGATCCCCTTGCCCGAACCGCCGTCTTCTTCGGTGGCTCCCCGTAGCATGTACAGCATCAGGTAGGCGGTTTCTTCACTCAGCGCCTCCCGCGTGTTAACCGGATGGTCGTAAATCATGTTGCCGTCCTTGTCCTCGATGCGGGTGATGAATACCGGTTCGGTCCAGGTGCCCTGGTTGGCAAAGGTGCTGTAGGCTCCCACCATGTCGTAGATCGATACGTCGCCGCCGCCGCCCAGCGCCAGGGCTGGCACCGGCTGAATATCGCTGGTGATGCCCATGCGGTGGGCGTAGTCGACCACAGTCTGCGGGCCCAAGCGCTTCATCACGAAGGCAGTTACCGAGTTCTTCGATTGCGCCAGCGCCTTGCGGATCGTCATGCGTTCGCCTGAGTAGCCCCCCGTAGCATTCTTCGGAGTGTAGGTGGTTTCTTCCCCCCCGCTCATCACCGTGAAAGTGACCGGGGCATCCACCACCTCGTAGCAGGGCGAGTAGCCGTTGTCGATGGCGGCCGCGTAAACAAACGGCTTGAAGGTGGAACCGGGTTGTCGTTTTCCCTGCTTCACGTGGTCGTACTTAAAAAACTGATGGTTGATGCCCCCCACCCAGGCCTTAATGTGCCCATTGTGCGGGTCCATCGACACGAATCCGGCGTGCAAGAACCGCTGCATATACTTGATAGAGTCGATCGGGCTTAGCACCGTGTCAATCGTGTTTTTCTCGTTCTTCCAAGTGAAGAGTTGCATAGGCACGGGCGCGTTCATGTGAATCTTCACCGAGTCGTGATCCTTTCCGTATTTTTTCTCTAACGAGCGGTAGCGCAGAGTACGACGGGCCAGGCGAGGGATGTAATCCTCAATTTCCTTACCTTCCTCGTCGCGCCAGGGATTCTCATTGCCCCAGTGTTTTTCGAACTTGTCTTGTTGATCAGCCATGTGCTCTTTCACCGCCGCTTCGGCGTGTTCCTGCATGCGGCTGTCCAGCGTGGTATAAATTTTTAGTCCGTCTTCGTACAGGTCGTAACCGTGCTCTTTGGTCCAGTCGAGCAGCCAGCGGGCCACCACCGAGCGGAAGTAAGTAGCCGGACCGTCGTTGTGGTCGTCCACCTTGAAGTCGAGCACAATGGGTTGCCTCGAGAGTGAATCGTAGAGGTTATCGGAGATTAAGCCGTTGCGGCGCATCTGATTCATCACCACGTTGCGCCGTCGCTGGGAGTTCTCGGGGTTCCGCGCCGGGTTGTAGTAAGTGGCGGCCTTCAGCATGCCCACCAGCGTGGCGGCTTCCTCGACGGCAATGTCGTAGGTGGGTTTGTTGAAGAAGGTTTTGGCGGCTACTTTAATGCCGTAGGAGTTGCTGCTGAACGAAGCCGTGTTAAGGTACATGGCCAGAATCTCCTTCTTGGTATAGTAGCGCTCCAGTTTCACCGCCACAATCCACTCCTTGGTTTTGACGATCAGCATACGCAAGCCCGGAATTTTCATCAGCGGACCTTCGTTTTGCCCCCGGGTTTTATACAAGTTCTTGGCCGTTTGCTGGGTCAGCGTGCTTCCGCCCCCCTCAATATCGCTGGCTCCGAAGGTGACGGCGTACTTGAACACCCCCCAGGCCACCCGCCCCATGCTGCGCAGGTCGATGCCGCTGTGCTCGGTGAACCGGATGTCTTCGGTGGCCACCAGCGCATTGACCAAGTTGGGCGAGATTTCTTCGTAGGTGACCGGGCTGCGGTTTTCGCGGTAGTACTTGCCCATCAGCACGTTGTCGGATGAGTAAAGCTCCGAGGAGAGATCGTTTTCCGGGTTTTCTAATGCCTTCAGACTGGGCAATCCGCCGTAGAGTCCCATGAAATCGATGCTTACGGTGTAGACGTACAATGGAAACAGGATAGCGAAAGAGAGGAAAAGAGTCCATAACCCGATGACCAAACCGGTGTACAGGCGTCCGCGCGGCTTCTTGGCCTTCGCTTTTTTCTTGGATTCAGACATATACTTTGTGGTTCGTGATGTTCGGGGTTCGGAGTTTGGGGTTCTTGGTTCTTGGTTCTTGGTTTGCAACTAACGTATACAAACCTAGAACTTAGAACCTTTAACCCAGAACCTCGAAGGCAAAAATCAGACAAATTTCTGAGAATTCCGCTAGGCTGCTACTTCATGTAATGGTTCTTGAAAAATTGCGCGTATCTATCCACATCTTTGGTGCGGTACAAGATGGTCAAATTATCCTCCGAGATGGCAAAATTGGTCTCGATGTTCTGCGTGGAATATTCCGGCGGTAGTTTTTTTAGGGGCGAATTTTCTCCGTTGAACTGGGCGTAATACGCTTCCGCAGCTTCCTTGTCGGGGAATTGTTCCACTAAAATCATCACCTTGCCGTCTTCTAGCATCAGGTTAGCCGAGGTGAGGTTGGCCTCCTTGAAATACTGGCGATTGAATGCATCAACCGCCTTGGGAAGTTCGGTGGATAGTTTTTTCACGTTGTTGTATACCACAATAAAGGAGTGATTCTCGTCGAATTCGGCAATGTACTCGGTGCCTCGTCTTGCTTCGATTTTCTGCTTGTAGGCGTCGATGCCCGCTAGCAACTGACTGGCGTAATCGTGTACGTCGCTTTCGGGGAAGTCTTCCAGAAACCGTTGCAGGGCCAGTTGGTACTCGTATTCTCCTTCGGTTTTCCCTTTGATCAGAACGGCCAGCAGCGTGGCGTTGTCGGTGAAGTCGTTGTCGCCGTAGCGGGCCAGTCCCGAACGCACCTGCTGCTGGGCCGAATCGTAGTTGCCTTGCTGGTAGAGCGCGTACGCATTTTGGTAGAGCTTCTTCAACTGCTCGCTGGCCAGGTTGCTTTCTTCTTCGTAGTTCGGGTTCTTAATCAGCTTGGCGTAAATAGAATCCGGAAATTCCTTAAGCACCCGGTCGCGGTACTTTTGGTAGGCGGCATCGTCTAATTCCTGATAGATAAGATACAGCAGGTACAACACTTCCGGAGTATGCTCCGAGGCGGGGAAGCGCTCCAACAGCGTCTCGAAAGTTTCAATGGCCTTGCGCTTCTCTTCCAGATCAAAATTATAAATGCTTCCCAACGCGTAGTGAGCTTCTTCAACCATCGCGAGCGAAGCTTGCTTTTGCTCGTCAGTGAAGGGAATGTTGGCGTACAGCGCCGCGCGCTCGGCCGTTCCGGCGGTCAGCGCGGTTTCGGCCGAAGGAGCTTGGGTAGAGTCAGCGGGCAGCGCGGCGACTGGGTTCTCGAGTTGGTCGGTCGGGTCACCGCTGCTGGGCACCGCTTGTCGTTGGGCGCGGCGCCAGTTGTCGACCAGCGGTCGCTGGCCCCACTGCCGCGCGAAAGCCGATTGCCCCTGGCTGATGGCCGCCGGATTGTAAAAGTACCAATCGCTGCCCTGGGCCTGGGCGGCCGCCGTTGGTTCGCCGCCGGGCGCACCAAACGGAGAATTCATCTGGTTGAAACTGCTGTTGGCTGGCCCCCCGCGCTCATCGCGCCGCGCCAGTCGGTCTTGCTTCCGCTGCTCGCGCTGCTGTTCGGCAATGATGTCATCAATAATTGCCATCAAGCGAGACGAATCCATCTGCGCCAGTTTCAGCAAACTATCCTGCACCTCAATGATGGTGATCTGCTCCACAAAGTTGGTGAGAATCTCTTGCCGTTTGGTCACCGCGGCGTAGTTGTCTTCGTCGGTCGGCAGCACGCTCACCGTGCTATCGTAGTAGAGTTTGGCGGTGCGATAATCATCAAGACTGTCGTAGTAGATTTTTCCCAAAGCCAGATAAGAGTGTCCCTTCTGCCGGTTGTTACTCACGCTGGCCCGCACCGACTGGTCGTAATACTCAATGGCTTCCTCCAGGTTGCCCTGCCGCTGCTCAAAGGCGGCCAGTTCGTAGTAAATCTTGTCGCGATATTCTTCATTCTTGTCGTCGCGCAGCAGCTTCCGGAAGAATTTCCTGATCTTCTTAACGTCGCTCCCGTCCGACAAGTCGGTGACCTGCGCCATGTTGAGACGGGTATAGAAGTAGAGTTCGTACTCCGGGTTGCTCTTGAGCACTTCCTGGTAGTTGTCGTAGGCCTGGGCGGCAAAGCCCAGCTGCTGGTAGAGTTGCCCCAGAATAAAGTAGATTCTACCCCTTCCTTCGGAGTTTTTCATCTCGGGAGCAGCAATGAGCAGGTTGCCCACCATCGCGTTGTAGTCTTCGTTGCGCTGGGCGAGGTAGGCCTTCGCCAAGTGCATCTGCACCTTGTTCTCGCGATTCAGTTTCTCCTTGCGCAGGTAGTCGGCCACCGCCACCGCGTTATTCTGTTCCTGGGCTTTGGTGAACGTGTGCATGAGCTTCACCAGCGCTTCGTGCCGCGCCGCGTCGTCCTTGCTCTCGGTATTGACAAACTTGTAGGTTTTGATCGCGTCGCCGTAGTTTTGCCGAAAGTCGCGGCACATTCCGATCAGGATGTAGCTATCGTCGGCCCAGTGGCTGTTAGGATGCCGTTCAATAGCCACGGAGGCCTTCTTGATGCAGTCTTCAATCGGCTCGTTCAGGCTGCTGATGAAGGCGGTATCCGGCTCGGGCAGCACGCGCAAGACCTTGTTGTAGTTGTCCTGTTGCTGTTCGGCAATGGCTTGCTGGATTTCGTCCATGCGCAGGCGGGCGTAGAAGAAAGCGTTATAGTGGGCGGTGGTATTATGATACGCTCCGGCCACCAATCCGTTCTTCTCCGGGGCACAGCCCGATAGGGCCAGGGCCAGAAGGCCACCCAGTAGGATGTAATATTTAACCAAAACGTGTACCTTCAACCAAATAATAGTTAAATTTAACGCAAAGCCCGCGCCTTGTTGCCGGGCGAACGGGAAGCAAAGTTAGGGGAATATAGATTAATGGTTACTTTTGTTGCAAATAGAACGAAAAATCCTTACGCTTTGAAGTCGAGAAAGACGTTTTCCAGCCGCTTAACCAATCGCTACCTGCTGATCGTTCGCAACGAAGAGGATTTTGCGGAGAAAACGACTTACACCTTTACATACGCCAAGTTGATTCTTTTCATTGTGCTAAGCAGCGCAATTCTGCTGGTAGGCAGCTTATTTCTGGTGAGCACCCTGCTGGAGCAGTGGTTCGATCCGCGCTACGCCCAGGCCGAGGCCAACCGCCGGTTGGTGGAGCTTTCGCTCACCGTCGATTCTTTAGAGGTGGAAGTGGGCCGAAAGGGTCAGTTTATTCAAGCGTTTCAGCACATCGTGCGCGGCGATTCCGTGCGCGGCACCGAATCGGGCTATCTGGCCAGCGCCGACGACCGGCAGGTAGAGGCCGTTAACACCGTGCAAACCGAGGTTTCGGATATCGACGCCCAGTTTCGAGAGGAGTTTGAGGAGAGTGGTTTGGAACTACTTTCGGTGGGAAGCGCGGCCAGCAGCCAGTTGGACGAACTGTTCTTTTTCTCGCCGCTGTCGGGTATCATCTCGGCTCCCTACAGCACCAAGGGCGGGCACTACGGAGTGGATATCGTCTCCAAGAAAAACGAACCCATCAAAAGCGTGGCCGACGGCACGGTGCTGTTGTCTTCCTGGACGCAGGACGCGGGCTACGTGATCGCCATCCAGCACCGCAGCAACGTGATCTCGGTCTACAAGCATAACTCCAGCCTGCTCAAAAAGTCGGGCGATTTTGTGAGTGCGGGCGACGTGATTGCGATCATTGGCAACACGGGCGAGCTCACCACCGGCCCGCATCTGCACTTCGAGCTGTGGTATAACGGCAACCCCATGAACCCTGAAGAATTTGTCTCATTCTAATCTATTCAATCTATGTTTGGCTCCAAAACCGAAAAAAAAGTGAAATTTGACGAAAGCAGCACCTCTAGTAGTATTATTGGCAAAGGCACGTCCGTAGAGGGCAACATCGAGACCAACGGCAACATCAGCGTGGAAGGCGAAGTAAAGGGCAACGTGGTGAGCAAATCGAAGGTGGCGCTGGGTCCTTCTTCCTACGTAGAGGGCAAGGTGCTGGCCGACAACGCCATCATTGCGGGCGAAATTCAGGGTTCGGTAGAAATCGGAGAGTTGCTCACGCTCAAGCCTACGGCGGTGATTCACGGCGATATCATGACCAACAAGCTGGTGGTGGAATCGGGGGCTACCTTCAACGGCTCGTGCCGCATGGGCGTTTCGGTGGATACCATTGATTTTGAAGACGAGCCCCAAACGGTAGAAGCTCCCTACGTGGTGGATAACCGCACGTATGACGACGAAACCGACCTAGAAGAAACCGATCTGGAAGAAACCCCGCTGGATGAAACCGACCCCACCATCGAAGAAGAAAACGAATCCCGATCCCTCTAACCGGAGTGCCGTCCAAACCTATCTCAAGTATTCGGGATTGGCCTTTCAGCTGCTTGCCGCCGTAGGTTTGGCCGCTTGGGGAGGCATTAAATTAGACACATACTTCGGCAATCGTTTTCCGTTTATCACCCTGCTGCTGGTGGTGCTGGCGTTGGTCGGCTCTATGTTTTTGCTGATCCGGCAGTTGCCGAAGGAGTAGCCTAAACCGTTATCCGGCAAAAACCAGCGGTTATCTCACGCTCGTTTCTGAAGAATCCTACCCGCCCCCTTCTCTTTTTCACCGCAGCGGTCGTTCTGCTGCTGGCCTTACTCAAATACGGCTTTCGCGCTGCGTTTATTCACGATGCCATCTGGTATATCGTCGCTTTCGTTTTCGCCCTCACCGCGCTGTCGCTGTGGCTCGGGCACCGGGGCGGCAGTCAATCGTCAGAATCGCTGGTGAAGTATGCGTTGGGTGGCACGGTGCTGCGTTTGATTCTGAGTGTTGTCGCGATTTACATCGCACTACGGATTGGCCTAACTGGTCGCCTGTGGTTCATACTCAACTTCATGGGGGTGTACCTTGTGTTTTTAGCACTCGAAGTTTACATCTTGTTAGCTGCTACAAAATAAGGTAGTTAGAATCTATCCGGCAAAACTCAACATTAATCGTTGCTTTCGGAAATAATGCGCCGAATTTGCTCTGCCGACACATCTCCCTGATTGGTCTTAGAGTATATTAAAGGTTATTCTGATAAATTTCTATAAACATCCTCGCGCAGATTCTGCATCCACAGCGGCTCTGAATCTGTGCGGGCTACATATGCGGACCCAACGTGGGCCGCTCTGTCCGCCCCGTTGGGTTAGAAACCCACTTATAATTAGGCACAGGACTGGAAGTCCTGCGCCAGTATTACTTGTAATAAAAAATCAGAATAACCTTTATTGTGATCAAAATCACCTTGCTGGGAGTTTGCAGGTAGTAAATCATTCGATACCCGCCACTCTTTCCTCTTTGAGCATCCGTGTTCCTTATGCGTACCTTATAGACCGGGTACCCGGCTCGCTGGATCTGGTCACCGGGGGTTTCGCCTTGCTCCAATTGAGCGATTACCGGTTGTACATCCTGTCGGATGTTTCGATATCTTTTTGCCAAGCGACTAATATTTCGCTTAAATTCAGTAGTAAATGATACGGTGACCGCTTCAGGCATCTTCTTCATCCCAAAGGTTGCTCACCGGATAAGTTTGTCCCGACTGAGCCTCTTGCCAACCTTTCCTGAAAGTGTCTTCGGCCGAAGTAAGGGTTACTCCTTCTCTGAATGCTTTTATTATTTTCACTAAAGAAGGCATATATTCTGCCGGAATCATGTTCAGTTCTTCTTGTAGTTGGGTGCGGTAGATTGTATCTTCCATTGTGTGGCTTTATTTCAATGTTGATAACGTGTATTTATGAAGTTCGTTGTGGATCCACTCACCAGCGTGAGTGCCTCGCATTGGTGCTCAACTTTATGGCAGCGTATTTTGTGTCTGGCATTTGAAATCTATGGGTTATTGACTACCTTGCGGCCGAATTCAGAGAAACCAACCTAGCATGCCTGAGGAGTCCTGTTTACGTCCATTTTTGCGTCCCGTTTTTCTTTTTTTACTCGTCATTTTTTCCGCATCGGCTTTTGCGAACGAGGGGGGCGAAGAAAGTGAAACCGAGTTTATTCTGCACCACGTGCAGGATTCGCACCAGTGGCACTTTGCCACCGTAGGCCACACCGACATTACCCTCCCCCTACCGGTGATTCTGTACTCACCCGACCGGGGCCTGGAGGTGTTTTCTTCCCGCAACTTCTTCGACGAAGCCCACGAGCCGGTGCCCTACCAAGGCTACACCATCGACGAGCACAACGACATCGTGCCGCTGGAAGCGGGCCGCACCGTCTACGACTTCTCCATTACTAAGAACGTAGCGGCGTTGTTCTTTAGCCTCATTGTGTTGCTGCTCGTTTTCATCGGCATCGCCCGCCGTTATCAAACCAACCCTAAAACCCCGCCCCGGGGCATCCAGTCGTTCTTCGAGCCCATCATTGTGTTTGTGCGCGACGAAATTGCCATTCCGAGTATCGGCGAGCACAAGTACCGCCGCTTCATGCCCTATCTGCTCACGCTGTTCTTCTTTATCTGGTTCAACAACCTGCTCGGGTTGCTACCGGGCGCGGCCAACCTCACGGGCAACATTGCCGTGACCCTGGTGCTGGCGGTGCTCACCTTCATCATCACCAACGTGAACGGCAACAAAGAGTACTGGAAGCACCTGGCCCCTCCCGGCGTGCCGTGGCCCATTCTGATCATTATGATCCCGGTGGAGATTCTGGGGCTATTCACCAAGCCGTTTTCGCTGATGATTCGTCTGTTCGTGAGCATCACGGCCGGGCACATCGTTATTCTGAGTCTGATTGCCCTGCCCTTTCTGTTCGATTCGTTCGCCATTGGCGTGGGCAGTTCGCTGATCATTGTCTTTATTAATCTGATCGAGTTGTTGGTGGCCACCATTCAGGCCTACATTTTTACCCTCTTCTCTGCCATGTACATTGGCGCGGCGGTGGCCGAACACCAAGAGCACCACGGTGAAGAGGAAGTTGACAAGCACTTAATTTAGTTTTCTTCATAATTTAACCACTAGTAGTATGTTATCAATGCTTTTGTTAGACGCAGGGGTTGCCCTGATGGGTGCAGGAATCGGTGCCGGTATTGCCGCAATAGGCGCAGGACTGGGAATCGGTCGGATTGGTGGTTCAGCAATGGAAGGGATGGCGCGCCAACCCGAAGCTGCCGGACGGATCCAAACCGCGATGCTGATTATTGCCGCCCTTATTGAAGTAATTGCCCTGTTCGGCGTGGTAGTTTGTCTGCTGATTGCCGTCGGTGATTATCCGAATCTTTAAGTTGTAAAAAGAAAGCCGCGGAGCTCGTTAGGGGTTTTGCGGACTTTCACAATGGTAAGCTGGATACTGGATACTGGATACTGGATAGTACGATAATCATCTAGTAGCAAGTATCCAGTATCAAGCTACATCAAGATAACTACCGGTTAACTGCATTTTGAACTGAATTAAGTAAGCAACCAATAACCCACTCATGGAATTATTATCTCCCGACTTAGGACTCATCTTTTGGCAACTGATCGGCTTCTTGCTACTATTGTTCTTGCTCGGCAAGTACGCGTGGCGACCGATTTTGGGGGCGCTGAACGAACGAGAAACTTCTATTGAGCAAGCCCTGTCCGCCGCCGAAAAGGCCAAGGCGGAGATGGCCCAACTAAAGAGCGAAAACGAGCAACTGCTGGCCGACGCCCGTAAGGAGCGGGAAGCCATGCTGCGCGATGCCACTGCCGCGGCGAACAAACTGCGCGAAGAAGCCCGCGAGCAAGCTTCGGAAGAAAGTGCCCGCATCGTGGCCGATGCTCAGGCTTCTATTGAAGTCCAGAAGCAGGCCGCGCTCGCTGAAATAAAGCACCAGGTGGGTGATTTATCCCTGGTGATTGCTGAGAAGATTCTGCGCGAAAAACTCGACGACAGCGAGAAGCAAAAAGACTACGTGGCCCGGCTGGTTAACGATCTCAACGAAAACTAAATGCATCCACGATCTACCCAATCCCCTAACCCATGATTGACCACCGGGTAGCCAACCGCTACGCAAAATCACTGATAGAACTGGCCATCGAGAAGGGGGTCGTGGAACAAGTGCACCGCGACATGCTGAGCTTCTCGGAACTCTGCCAAACCAACCGCGATTTCTTACTGATGCTTAAGAACCCGATCATCAGCCACAGCAAAAAGCGGAGGATTCTGCACCGGATCTTCGACGGAAAAGTAGACCCTTCTACGCTGGCCATCTTCGACATCATCACCCGCAAGAACCGGGAGGTTCACCTTCCGGCCATTGCCGAAGAATTTGTGGCGCAGTACCGCACTTACAAGGGCATCGAGAAGGCCACCGTCACCACGCCTTTTCCCCTCACCGAAGCACTGCGCACCAAGTTCAAGTCGCTGATCGCCGAGCAAATGGACGGCAAAACCGTAGAACTGGTCGAGCAGGTGGACCCCGAGTTGATCGGCGGCTTCGTGCTCAAAATTGGCGACCGACTCATGGATAATTCAGTAAAGCACAAATTGCAGACATTGTCATACGAGTTTCATGACGATAGTTACGTAAAAGCATATTAAACGAATGATTGGAGGATAGAATGATTGAATGAAAAACCTTCAATCACTCATTCCTTCAATCATTCAATCACTTTAAGACAAACACACAATCATGGCAGAAGTAAGACCCGATGAAGTTTCGGCAATATTACGTGAACAACTCTCCAGCTTCAAAACCGAAGCCGAACTGGAAGAGGTAGGCACCATCCTGCAGGTGGGCGATGGCGTGGCCCGTATCTACGGACTCACCAAGGCCCAGTCGGGCGAGTTGCTGGAGTTCGAAAACGGACTCAACGCCCTGGTGCTCAACCTGGAAGAAGACAACGTGGGAGCCGTGCTGTTCGGCGACCAGGGAGATATCAAAGAAGGCGACACCGTAAAGCGCACCGGCCGCATTGCCTCCATTAAAATGGGCGAAGGCTTGGTGGGCCGGGTTGTGAACACCCTCGGCGTCCCCATCGACGGCAAGGGCCCCGTCGAGGGGGAACTGATCGACCTGCCCCTCGAGCGGCGCGCCCCCGGCGTGATCTACCGGCAGCCGGTGAGCGAACCCCTGCAGACCGGTATCAAGGCCATCGACTCCATGATCCCCATCGGACGCGGACAGCGCGAGCTGATTATCGGCGATCGGCAAACGGGCAAGACGGCCGTGGCGCTGGATACTATCATCAACCAGCGGGAGTTCTACGAAAAAGGCGAACCGGTCTACTGCATCTACGTGGCCTGCGGGCAGAAAGCTTCTACCGTGGCCGGGGTGGTATCGGCCCTGGAAAAAGCCGGAGCCATGAAGTACACCACCATTGTATCGGCCTCGGCTTCTGACCCGGCACCGATGCAGTTCTTTGCCCCCTTCACCGGCGCGGTGATCGGCGAGTACTTCCGCGACACCGGACGCCCCGCTCTGGTGGTGTACGACGACCTATCCAAGCAAGCCGTGGCCTACCGCGAGGTGTCGCTGCTGCTGCGCCGTCCTCCCGGGCGCGAAGCCTATCCCGGCGACGTGTTCTACCTGCACTCGCGTTTGCTCGAGCGGGCGGCAAAACTCAACGACAACGACGCCATCGTGCAGCAGATGAACGACCTGCCCGACGCCATCAAGCCGATGGTGAAGGGAGGAGGTTCGCTCACGGCCCTGCCCATCATCGAAACACAGGCGGGCGACGTGTCGGCCTACATCCCTACCAACGTGATCTCCATTACTGACGGGCAGATCTTCTTAGAAACCAACTTGTTCAACGCGGGTATTCGTCCGGCCATCAACGTGGGTATTTCGGTATCGCGGGTGGGTGGTTCGGCGCAGATCAAGCCCATGAAGAAAGTGGCCGGCACGCTGAAGCTCGACCAGGCGCAGTACCGCGAACTGGAAGCCTTCGCCAAGTTTGGTTCCGACCTGGATGCGTCTACGCAGTTGACCATCAGCCGGGGGCAGAAGAACCAGGAGATTCTCAAGCAGCCGCAGTACTCGCCCATGTCGGTCGAGGAGCAGGTGGCGATCATTTACGTGTCGACCAACGGCTTCCTGGACCAGGTGCCCCAGGACAAGGTACGCGCCTTCCAGAAGGATTTCCTCACGATGATGGACACCCAGAACCGATCAATCCTGGATAACATCCGCAGCGGCAAGTGGGACGACGACGCCCGCGACGTGATCAAACGCGTCGCCACCGATCTGGCCAAGAATTACAATTAATTCGTAGGGGCACGATGAATCGTGCCCCTTCTCGACGAAAAACATGCCTAGCCTAAAAGAAGTTAAAAACCGAATCTCTTCGGTGAAGTCGACCCAGCAGATCACGCGGGCCATGAAGATGGTGGCCGCCTCGAAGCTGCGGCGCGCCCAGGATCGCCTGATGCAGATGCGCCCCTACGCCGAAAAGCTTACCCAGATTCTGGCCAACGTGTCGGCCAACCTCAGTGAAGAGAACACCAGCCTGTACGCCACCGAACGCGACGTGCGCAACGTGCTGCTGGTGCCGTTCACCTCCGACCGCGGACTGTGCGGAGCCTTCAACAGCAACGTGTTTCGCTACACGCGGCAGTTCATCACCGACGAGTACGAAACCTACGAGCGCAATCAGCGCCTCTACGTGATGCCGGTGGGCGAAAAAGCCTACGACTACTACCACAAGCGCGGCTACCAGGTCATTGACGATTACCGCGGCCTGTTCTCCGACCAGTCGTTTGACAACGTGCGGCAGGCGGGTAGCTACGTGATGGACGCCTTTGCTGAGGGGCGCTTCGACAAGGTGATCATGATCTACAACCGCTTCAAGAACGTGGCCACGCAGACGCTCACCGCCGAACAGTTGCTGCCCATCCAGCCCCCCTCCCTCGACGATGCCGACGATCTGGCCACCGCCGCGCCCATCAACTACCTCTACGAACCCTCGGAAGAGTTTGTGGTGCAGGAGCTCATTCCGCAGTCGCTCAAGATACAGTTCTACCGCGCCTACCTGGAATCGAACGCTGCCGAACAGGGTGCCCGCATGACCGCCATGGACCAGGCCACCGACAACGCCGGGGAGCTGCTCAAGGAGCTCAAGCTCACCTACAACCGCACCCGACAAGCCGCCATTACCAAGGAGATTTTGGAGATTGTAGCGGGGGCTGAGGCGTTGGGGTAAGAAGAAAAGCAGACGAGGCGTTACATGCGCGTCCCGGTGGAAACCACATTTACCAAACACCCCATTTGGTTGCCGGGCAGCGAAGTGCGCGACACTTAGCATCTTACGAATCAACTATCACCTAGAGCGACCACACGGTCCTCCGTCTAACCTGTAGCGAGCAGAATGGCCCGCAAAAATCACATCGATACCTTACGCTAACCAACGTTTTCACGTCTGGCCGAGCGATCAGTGCCGCCAACCGACGTTTTTGCCTCTGATCGAAAGTGATTAGTGGTACCGATTAAGGTTTTGAAGGGTACGCGGTTGGTGAGGGGTGTCAGAAACAAACTTCCCGTCGTTATTAGTACCCACCCAACCGATTGCCAGGGCTCGTTTGTGAGGATTCATTAGAAAGTTGCACATATTACAAACGGTACCATCCGTTTTAAGAACACCATGCCATGAATTTAGTCCGGATATTAGTAGTAGCTTTTCTGATTATAAGTATAACAACCGGGGCGTTTTGCGTTTGGTTGTATTCTTCTTTAAACGCGCGGGTTGAGCATAATAACACTGAAAATTATATTGCCATAAAACATGGATCAACTCCTAACCAAATTATTGAAGTACTGAAAAGTGGAAATATCGTACAGGCACCCTTAGCAACCAGATTATATCTCCGCTTAATTAATAGGGACGCTAAGCTGCAAGCGGGCGATTATTTATTCCCGTCGCCAATTAGTCCGATGCAGGTAATAAATCTGTTGAAGAAAGGAAAAAAGCGTACCGAAAATCTTACTATCCCCGAAGGATGGACTCGTTTTGAGATAGCTAGACGAATAACCGAGCAATTTCCTTCAGCGCCTCCCGCAAGCTATAAGGAAGTTTTGGCAATGATGGATGATACTAGTTTGATTCAGGATATAGATTCTAGTGCCGTAAACCTTGAAGGGTATCTTTATCCTACTACCTATCAATTTGAGGCAGGCGCCCCCGCTAAAGATATGATCATTAGAATGGTTCAACAATTTAGAAACGTTTGGCAACCGGAATGGAACGAATTAGCGCTACAAAGAGGGAGAACCAAAAAAGAGATTATGATTATCGCTAGCCTCATTGAAAACGAGTCAAAAATAGATGAGGAACGCCCGTTGATAGCATCAGTGATCTATAACAGACTTGAACGCCAAATTCCACTGGGTATAGATGCAACGAATGTTTACATAGCTAAACTACAAGATCGATGGGATGGCATTATTCATAAGAGTGACGTCGACGTAGACCATCCTTACAATACCAGAAAAATAAGTGGGCTACCTCCTGGGCCGATAAGTTCAGCAAGTAAATCTGCTATTGAAGCCGCCTTAAATCCTGCGCGGACCGAATATCTTTATTACGTGCTTGATGTAGAAAAGAACGATGGGTCACATCATTTCTACGCTACGAGCACTGAATTTTCAAAAGGGAAAGAAGTCTACCAAAAATGGCTTAAGAAACAACGGGGGGATTAGTTTCCCACCCTGTTCTGGTCGTACAGCTCCGTTACTTGTCACAAGTAGATGTCCGTGTATCAAGGTCATAGCGAGACGCTAGGACCAGTGAAGTGAGAAAAGACAACAGCTGCTTCTTATGATATTTTTATTATCTTAGTAGAAAAGTGCTGACAATGAAAGCTACTATTCTTCTCCCAATACTCTTTACAGTAATCAGTTCAACCGGATACAGTCAAGCTCCCGCAGTTAATCCCCCATCAGGTGTTACTCCCCAAGATGGCGAGGTGTTTTATGTCGTCGATCAACATCCGGAGTTTCCTGGTGGTATGAGTGGGTTTTACCGGTATGTTTCAAAAAACATGGTCTACCCCAAAGAGCTAAAGAAGCAAAAAATAAAGGGTAAGGTACTGGTAGAATTTGTCATAGATACTGTCGGAATGATTATGCAAGACAGTGTACGTGTCGTCCAAAAACTTCATCCTACGTTAGACCAGGAGGCCGTGCGTCTAGTGAAGGAAAGTCCCGAATGGACACCGGGCTACTGCACGGCTTTGGGAGAGCATAGTGCGGTAAGAATGATTCTTCCAATCGTTTTTGGAAAACAGTAGGTTCCATTCCTACCATCTGTAGAATCAGCGCAGCACGTGGAGCTCTCCGGGCACCCTACCCTACCGACCCAGGTAAGCGAGTAAAGTCGCTTCGAGAAAGCCCCTACCCGTGGCGTAAAAGCACTTTTCGCCTCCTACGTCCGCTACCACCCGTCGTAAGGTGGGATGATCGCTTCTTTTCCCCCTAACAATTCGTCGTAATAGGGTTCTGCAGCTACTTTCCCGCCCAACAATTCGTCGTAGTGGGGAATTATCGCTATGATCCCCCGCTACACTTTGTCGCAGACCCGCCGGGTAACTACTTTTCCGCTTTACAATTCGTCGTAAGGTGGTATTGTTGCTTCTTTTCCCCTTTACGACGCGTCGTAAGCCCGCCACTGAGCTCCTTTTCCACTTTGCAAAACGTCGTAGTGCGCTTTGAAGCAACAAGGGCGCTCCCCAACCGCGCGTAAGCCCGGTTGGATCGAACGTGCGTTCGGGCGGACTCAGAAATGGCTCGGAAGGTAGAAAGCCATAAAACATCTATCCGGTCGTAGGGTAGCGCTAGCGTCCTCCGACCCATCCCGAAGACTAATAGATAATGCCATCCCCCCTGATCTTTGGGGTAGCGAAATGCGTCGCATGGGGTGCCCCACACCCCATTCTGGTTGTAGGTTAAGCGAAGCGGTCCTACGACCCAATCAGCGACGCTGTATGCGTCGTAGGAAACCCTACGACTAGCGCGGGTGCGTGGGTCCGAGCATCCTGCTCGGACCAGTGGGGGCTTTAGTTCAAACTTATCCTACGCTTCCCGGTTATCCTTCCGAATTACCTCAAACCACAAATGTTATTCTATTGGAATCTATTGCTCCTACTTATACCCACCAGCCGGTGGGAGCCGTTTATCGGGCCGACGCCGGTGCGCATCAGGGCGTCACCTTCACGCTGTGGGCCCCGCTGGCCGAATCGGCCAAGGTGCTTATCAATGAGGAAACCACGGTCGAGCTGGAAGCGCAGCCCTTCGGCTACTGGTCGACCCACGTGCCCGACGCCAAGCCGGGCGACCTGTACTACTTCCGGATCGACGACCAAGACCCGCATCCCGACCCGGCCTCATTGGCCCAGCCCAGCGGGGTGCACGGCCCCTCCGAGGTGATCGACCTCCACGGCTTCCGCTGGCAAGACGACGGCTGGAGCGGACTGCCCCTGTCTGAGATGCTTATCTACGAACTGCACGTGGGCACCTTCACCCCCGAGGGCACCTTCACGGCCATCATCGACCGGCTCGACTACTTCAACGAACTGGGCGTCAACGCCCTGGAGATTATGCCGGTGGCCCAGTTTCCGGGCGAGCGCAACTGGGGCTACGACGGGGTATACCCCTACGCCGCCCAGCACTCCTACGGCGGCGCGCTGGGCCTGATGCAACTGGTAAACGCCTGTCACCAGAAAGGCATCGCCGTGGTGCTCGACGTGGTCTACAACCACCTGGGCCCCGAGGGCAACTATCTGCCCGTCTACGGCCCCTACCTCACCGACAAACACCACACCCCCTGGGGAAAGGCCATCAACATGGACGACGCCCACTGCGACGGGGTGCGCCACTACTTCTTGCAGAACGCCGCGCAGTGGCTGGCCGACTTCCACATCGACGGCTTGCGTCTGGATGCGGTGCACGCCATCAAAGACACCAGTGCCCGCCATTTTCTGGCCGACCTGTCGGCGCAGACCGACGAACTGTCGCAGCAGACCGGCCGCACCTACGTGCTCATCGGCGAGTGCGACCTGAACGACGTGCGCTACATCTCACCGCGCGAGCGGAATGGCTTCGGACTCACCGGCCAGTGGATCGATGAGTTTCACCACAGCCTGCACGCCTTCATCACGGGCGAACAGGACGGTTACTACGAAGACTTCGGCACGTTCGAGCATATCCTAAAGGCGTTTCGGGATAGCTACGTCTACGACGGGCAGTACTCGAAGCACCGGCAGCGGGTGTTTGGCAATAGCGCCACCGATCATCCCTACGACCAGTTTGTGGTGTTCACCCAGAACCACGACCAGGTGGGCAACCGCATGGTGGGCGACCGGCTCACCGGCAGCGAGTCGTTTGATACGCTCAAGTTGCTGGCCGGGGCGGCTATCCTGTCGCCGTCGGTGCCGATGCTGTTTATGGGCGAGGAGTACGGTGAGAAGAACCCGTTCCAGTACTTCGTGAGCCACACCGACCCGGCGCTGGTGAAGGCCGTGCGCGAGGGGCGCAGCCGGGAGTTTGCCTACTTCCAGCGCGAGGGCCTCACCGTGCCCGACCCGCAGTCGGAAGAAACCTTTCAGCGTTCTAAGCTGTCGTGGAACTACCAGGAAGGAGACGCCGCCACCTTGTTCCGGTTCTATAAAACGTTGATCGACTTGCGCAAAACTCTGCCCGCCCTGCAAACCACGCACCGCCGGACGGTGACCATTGATTCGCCTCAGGACCACGTGCTGCTGATGGGCCGCGCCCTGGAACCCGACGCTTCGCCTCAGGTGTACGTGGCGTTCAACTTTGGAGAAACCGACGTCACTTTGTCTCCGTTTACCGATGACCAGACAGAAAAACTACTGGACTCGGCCGACCAGGAGTGGCAGGGAGAAGACGCATCCGAAGAGAAAGAAGAAAACCGGGCACCGGCCACCGGTGCATCCACTTCGCCGCTGCGCGCCCGTTCCTTTCAGGTGCTTCAAGTGACAAACTAACTAAAGAAGTTAACTATTGGGGAACCGAATTTTTCGGAACTTTGCTTCGACAACTAAATTTAAACTGGCACGTAGTCACCAAGTATTATCTACCGACTACTTTATTTCGTAGTAACTGAGAAACACTTCCTTTTTACTTTAGAACCAACTATTCAGTATATCACTTTCTATGACTCACGATAAGTACGTTTGCATTCACGGTCACTTTTACCAACCGCCTCGCGAAAACCCCTGGCTCAACACCATCGAGGTGCAGGATTCGGCTTATCCCTTTCACGACTGGAACGACCGCATCACTTACGAGTGCTACTCCCGCAACGCGGCCGCCCGTATCCTGGGAGAGGAAGGACGCATTGAAGACATTGTCAATAACTACTCAAGGATCAGTTTCAACTTCGGCCCCACGCTGCTGCAGTGGATGAAAAACAAAGCGCCGGAGGTATATTATTCTATCTTGGATGCCGACCGCAAGAGCCAGGAGCTGTTCTCCGGCCACGGTTCGGCCATCGCCCAGGCCTACAACCACACCATTGTGCCCCTGTCGAACGCACGCGATCAGGAAACCCAGGTGCTGTGGGGCATCCGCGACTTTGAGTACCGCTTCGATCGCAAACCGGAGGGCATGTGGTTGCCCGAAACGGCGGTGAACACCGAAACCCTGGAAGTGCTGGCCACCCACGGCATCAAGTTCACCATCCTGTCGCCCTACCAGGCCAAGCGGGTGCGCAAGAAGGGCACCAAGGAGTGGACCAACGCCATGGGCGCCCAGGTGGACCCGCGCCGTCCGTACGAGTGCAACCTGCCCTCGGGCAAAAAGATCACGCTGTTCTTCTACGATGGTCCGGTGTCGCAGGGCATTGCCTTTGAGGGGCTGCTCAACGACGGTGAAGCCTTCGCCAACCGCCTCATCGACCAGCTCGACGGCCCCGAGGACAATCCCGAACCGCAGTTGATGCACATCGCCACCGACGGCGAGAGTTACGGGCACCACCACCGCTACGGCGAAATGGGACTGGCCTACTGCCTGCATCATATTGAGGAGCAGTCGGGAGTGGATATTACCATCTACGGGGAGTACCTGGAAAGGTATCCTCCTCAGTACGAAGCTGAGGTCATTGAAAACACCGCCTGGAGCAGCACGCCCCACCTGGAGCGCTGGTCGGACGACGGCGGCGGCAACACCGGCGGACGACCCGACTGGAACCAGCAGTGGCGCAAACCGTTGCGGGCGGCCTTCGACTGGCTGCGCGACAAGCTGGCGGCGGTGTACGAACAAGAAATGTTGGTTTTTGTGGATGATCCCTGGGCCACCCGCAACGACTACGTGCGCGTGATCTTCGACCGCTCGCACGAGAACGTAGCTGACTTTATCTACCAGCAAACCGGCAAGAACCTGTCGCACCCCAATGAGGTGAAGTTTTTGAAGCTGCTGGAGATTCAGCACCACGCCATGCTGATGTACACCAGCTGCGGCTGGTTCTTCGATGAGGTAACGGGCATCGAAACCATTCAAGACATTTTGTATGCCGCCCGGGCCATTCAACTGCACCACGACGTGTGCGGCGACGACCTGGAGGGTGAATTTATCAGCCTACTGGAGGAAGCGCCCAGCAACTTAGAAGCGTACGGAAACGCCGCGGTGGCCTACGAGCAACTGGTGCGCCCCTCAATTGTAGATATGAACCGCGTGGGAGCGCACTTCGCGGTCTCCTCGCTTTTCTCGGAATATACCGAACACGACCGCGTGTATAGCTTTGGGGTAGAGTTGCAGCACTTCGATAAGCACTACGCGGGCAAGTACCGCCTGGCGCTGGGCAAAGCCAGCCTCACTTCGGAGGTGACCTGGGAGAAAGAAGACGTGACCTTTGCGGTGATTCATCTGGGTGAGCACCATCTGTTCGGCGGAGTGCGCGCCTCGTTGGAGGAGCACGAGTATGAGCAGATGCGCGATGAAATTAAGGAGGCTTTCCAGAAAAGCCGGGTGCACGAGGCGGTGGTGCTGATGGACAAGCACTTCGGTATGCACAACTACTCGTTCTGGCACCTGTTTAAAGAAGACCAAAAGGAGTTGCTCAATAAGGTGCTGGAAGAAACGATGAACAACGTGGAGGGCACCTTCCGGCAGATTTATGAGAACAACTATTCGGTGCTGCAGGCTATGAAGCAACTGAGCATCCAAGCCCCGCGGCCGCTCAAGGATGCCGGTGAGTTCACCATCAACTCGAAGTTGCGGCGAATGCTGAAGCACGATCATATTGAACGGGCTGAGCTTAACGCGATGGTGGAAAGTATCGACAACCTGGACGTGGAAATTGATTCGGTGGGTCTGAGCTACCTGGCGGGCGAACGCATCAACCAACTCATGGAGCACGTGGAACAACACCCCGACGACCTGACCCACATGAAGCGGTCGGTGCGATTTATTCAGGCCTGCTTTCAGGTGCACCTGCAACCCGATTTATGGAAGGCCCAGAATATCGCGTTTATCATCCACCGGGAGAACTTTGCGCGCATGAGCCGAAAGCAAGATCGGAACGATGAACACGCTACACAATGGTTAAAAACTTTCGCCCAGTTGTTTGAGGTGCTCAATATCCGGGTGAACGACAACGCCTCGGTGCCGCAGGTGTAAGCGCGCTACGCTACTTAAGCTGATACTTTTACTTGGTTAGGCGCTCGACAGTGTCGTTCTTGAACATTATAGCTATTTTTTTACCAACCACCTCGCATGTATACTCCCTCTGCCACCTACCGACTTCAGCTTTCGGAGTCGTTTACTCTGGAGCAACTCTCCGAAATCATTGATTATCTACGGGATTTGGGCATCTCCACGGTCTATGCCTCGCCTATCTTTCAGGCGCGGGCCGGAAGCACCCACGGCTACGACGTGGCCGACCCGTTGCGCATCAACCCAGAGATCGGTACCGAAGCGCAGTTGGCGGACATCGCTCAGCGGCTCAAAGCGCTTGACATGGGCTGGCTGCAAGACATTGTGCCCAACCACATGGCCTACGACCCCGTGAACCCCTGGGTGCACAACCTGCTGGAGAAAGGCCCCCACGCCAAGTACGCCACCTACTTCGACGTGAACTGGAACCACCCTGACCCGCGCTTCCGGGGCAAAATTATGGCCCCGTTTCTCGGATCATCGCTGGAGTCGGTGCTTGAAGAAAAACAGCTCAGTTTGCACTGGGGCGAAACGGGATTTCAACTTCGGTACTACGACCACCACTTACCGGTCAGCGTTGGCTCGTACGCCGGGCTGCTGCGCGCGGTTGGGCAATCAACCGAGTTGGAGGCGGAGCAGCAAAACCAACTGAACACCTGGGCCGAGCGTACCGATGCCTACGCGCGCGCGCTACCACAAGGCGAAGAATCAACGGATGATTCTTGGAGCACCTTGGTGACTGACCTACACGCCGAAGTGCAGAAGCACCCCATGCTGGCCGATGCGATAGCGCAGTTTGCAGAATCGTTTGCGCAGGATACTGCTCATTTGGAGGCACTGCTGGAAGAACAGCACTACCGGTTGGTGCACTGGAAAACTACGGAGCAGGTGATCAACTACCGCCGCTTCTTCACCGTAAACGATCTGATCTGCCTGAATGCCCACCGCCCCGAGGTCTTTGACCACTACCACCAGAAAATTAGGCAGTGGGTAGACCAAAAACTGATGCAGGGCCTACGGGTAGACCACGTAGACGGCCTGCTCGACCCCACCGGTTATCTGGGGCGACTGCGGTCGTTAGTAGGCGAAGAAGCCTACTTGGTGGTGGAGAAAATTTTGGAA
Organism: Cyclobacteriaceae bacterium; assembly: GCA_965217275.1. Lineage (GTDB taxonomy): Bacteria > Bacteroidota > Bacteroidia > Cytophagales > Cyclobacteriaceae > Tunicatimonas. The sequence continues at coordinate 1,358,864 of OZ244400.1, forward strand.
CACGACGAGCAGCTTCCCGAAGCGTGGCCCGTGCAGGGCAGCAGCGGCTACGCATTTTTGGCCGACGTGAACCAGCTCTTCACCAGCGTGCCGGGGGCACGGTCGTTGCTCAGCTACTACGCCACCTGGAACCCCGAAGACACCGACTACCAAGAACTGGTCTACCAAAACAAACACTTTATTCTGCGCGAGCGCATGCAGGGCGAACTGGATAACCTCACGCGTCTGCTAGAATCGCTTCATCTGGCCGAGGGTAAGTCTTTCAAGGAACATCAGGCCGCCCTGGCGCAGCTGCTAGTGGCCTTTCCAGTATACCGGATCTATAGCACGAGCTTTCCCTTTACAGCAGAAGATCAGGCGGTGCTGGACAAAACCTTCGAACGCGCCTTGGCCGAGGTGCCCGCGTTGGCTGGCCCCCTGGAGGCGTTGCGCCCGGTGTTTCACGGACAGGCCAGCGGCGACGATGCTTATGATGCGCGGCGGCTGGACTTTGTGATGCGCTGCCAGCAGTTCTCCGGACCGCTGGCGGCCAAAGGAGTGGAAGATACCACTTTCTACGGGTACCACGCCCTTATCTCGCATAACGAGGTGGGCGACTCTCCTGAGCAGTTGGGGATGGAAGCCCGAGCCTTCCACCGGCGCATGCAGCAACGCTGGCCCCTAGCCATGAACGCCACCGCTACCCACGACACCAAACGGGGCGAGGATGCCCGCTTGCGCATCAGCGTGCTGAGTGAAGTGCCCAGCGAATGGATGAAGGTGACCGCCCGCTGGCGCTACAGCAACGAACCTTACAAAACCTCGCTCGACCAAAACGGCGGCTGGCCTGAGGCCAATTTCGAGTACTTTATCTACCAGACGCTGCTGGGTACGTATCCTTTCCATACCGACCCGGAGACAGTGGACTACCTTACGCGCTTGCGCGACTACTTAGTGAAAGCCGCGCGAGAAGCGAAAGGACATACCAACTGGTCGGACCCCAACGAAGACTACGAACGGGCCATCGATCACTTCGTGGTGCAGTTGCTGCAGGACGAGGATTTTGTGGATGAGTTTAAGCGCTTTGCCGAACCGCTGGCGCGCACGGCCGTGAACTATTCGTTGGGACAAACCTTGCTGAAAATTACTGCTACGGGCGTGCCCGACGTGTATCAGGGCACTGAGTTCTGGGATCTGAGCATGGTGGACCCTGACAACCGCCGTCCGGTAGACTACGCACAACGTCGGGAAACGCTATCCCGGTTCGGGTCGGCCGACGATGCCGAGGGCCGTGCGACGCTGCTTCAGCAGTTGACCGACGACATACTGGACCCAAGAATCAAACTATTTGTGTTGTCGCAAAGCCTGCGGGTGCGTCGGCAATTGGCCGACTTGTTTTCGCACGGCACCTACGAACCTCTTACGGTCCAGGGTTCGCAAAAGCAGCACCTACTAACCTTTCGGCGCGTCTGGGAAGAGCAGGAGGCCGTGGTGCTGGTGCCGCTGGGCGTGGCTTCGCTTTCTCTGACCAACGACCTGCCTTTGGGCAAAACCTGCTGGAACGATACGCAAGTGGTTCTTCCCACTGAACATTCTTCCTGGACCAACGCGTTTACCGGCCAGACCGTTTCGCTCACCGATCACTATTCGGTGGCGGAAGCCCTAAACCAATTTTCCGTAGCTTTACTAACCAAAAACCAGCATGATTAACGAACGACGCAGTGGGGTACTACTGCACATCACCTCGCTACCCGCCCCGCACGGCATTGGCAACCTGGGACCGGCCGCCTACCAATTTGCCAACTTCATGAAGAAGTCGGGCCTCACTTACTGGCAGTTGCTGCCCCTGAACCCGGTGGAGGGAGCCAGTGGCTATTCGCCCTACAGTGGGCTATCAGCCTTTGCGGGCAATCCGTTGCTCATCAGCCCCGAACTGTTGGTGAAGTCCCGGCTGCTGGAACAAAGTGACCTCAGCACCCGCTTTAAGTTTAGCGAGGAGCAGGTAGACTTTGATAAGGTGATTCGCTTTTTGTTGCCCCTGCTGGATAAGGCGTTTCAGACTTTTCAGAACGGACGGGCGGGGAAGCGGCGCGCGCGCTACGAGCAGTTCTGCGCCGACAACGCCGCCTGGCTCGATGACTTCGCTGACTACATGGCCTTCCGGCAGCACTACCAGAACGAATCGTGGGTGATGTGGCCCGAGCCCATTCGCACCCGCAATAAGAAAGCGCTAAAGTCTTTGCGGGAAGAGTTGCACGAATCTATTGCCAAGGAGAAGTTCTTGCAGTTTGTGTTCTTTGAGCAGTGGGATGCGCTGAAGAGCCACTGCGAGAGTCGGGGCGTACGACTTTTTGGCGACATCCCCTTCTACGTGGGTTACGACAGCGCCGACGTGTGGGCCAATCCCGGTATTTTCAAGCTGGGCAACGGCAACGAAGCCGGTTTTGTGGCCGGGGTGCCGCCCGACTACTTCAGCGAGCACGGCCAACTGTGGGGCATGCCCGTGTTTGACTGGAAGGCGCTCAAGAAGCAGAAGTACGACTGGTGGATGCAGCGCATGGATCAGAACCTACAGATGTTTGACCTGGTGCGCCTGGATCACTTCCGAGCGTTTTCGGCCTACTGGGAGGTGCCCGCCGGGCACGAAACGGCCATGAACGGCCGCTGGAAGAAAGGACCGGGCAACAAGCTGTTCAAGCAGTTTCAGAAGAAGTACGATAACCTGCCCATCATCGCCGAAGACCTGGGCGAGATCGACCAGCCGGTGCGCGACCTGATGCACGACTACGAACTGCCCGGCATGAAGGTGCTGCACTTTGCCTTCGGCGACGATATGCCGAAGAGCGGCTACGTGCCCCACCACCACGTGCCCAACGCGGTGGTCTACACCGGCACCCACGACAACAACACCACCCGTGGCTGGTTTGAGAAAGACCTGAGCGCCGCCGACCGCAAGCGCCTGTCGGCCTACGTGCAGCGCAAGCTCACGCCCAACAACGTAGCCAATGAACTCATGCGCTTGGCCTTTGCTTCGGTGTGTCAGTTGGCGGTGGTGCCCATGCAGGACCTGCTCAACCTTGACCACAAGGCGATTATGAACCGTCCGTCGACGGCTTCGGGCAACTGGGCGTGGCGCATGAAGAAGGGCGTGACGACCGCGGCGCTGGCCCGCCGCGTAAAGGAGATGAACGAGCGGTATGATCGATAGGGGACTTGCTGGATGGTCAGATGCTGGATGACTTTCTATGTGGTTAGGATACTGGATGATCTTCTAGTTGACTAGATGCTGAATGCTGATGGCCGATGTGCGGATGATTTGTGAGGAGTATTTGGCATGCTGGTGGTTGGTGTTTGTGGGTAGACTTTTTGGGAGCTTTTGCTCCCTTCCTTTTTCGAAGTGGCTAAGGTTGCTGGTTTGCAATATTCTTAGAATTGACCTTATCTCTGGCTTCGGTGTTTCTTCATTCTAAGTTCGGCACTCCTTCGGCGGAGCGTTGCTGGCGCTAAATTGTACTTTTCTGCGAAATCGCTTCGTCACTTTACCCCTTGCTAGGCTCTGAATTAGTAGGTTGGTGAGATTTCGTTCGGTATCAGTCAACCAAAATCTGATTGTTTGTTTGGGATGGCAGCGCAGACGATTACTCTTTAATTGGCTACCATCAAGGACGCGTGAGTGTTCGCAGCCGGACACTAAGTGTTCGATGCCGGACAGTAGTAGAGAGAGCAATTGGGGCTGAGGAGCTGGAAAGCGGGTTTCGGTGAGTTGGCGTGCTGTTTGCGATCAGGATGAACAGGATGAGGTGAGATGGGCAGGATAATACAGGATCAACTTGGTTGCCTCAGTATAGATCATTGCATTCATCCTGTCCATCCTGAAATATCCTGCCTATCCCGATTAAGACACCACCAAACCCCATCAACATGCTCAAAAACTATTTTTACTCAGCCCTGCGCAACCTGCGCAAAAACCGGTTCTATTCGCTCATCAACGTGCTGGGCCTGGCGGTGGGAGTTGCCGGGTTTCTGCTGATCGCGCAGTACGTCATCTTCGAGCGCAGCTACGACCGCTTTCACGCCGGGGGCGACCGAATCTACCGGGTGCAACTGGATCAGTACCAGAACGACGAGCTGATGCTGGCCAGCGCCGAGAACTATCCGGGGGCGGGTCCGGCCCTGGCGGCTGAGTTGCCCGAGGTGCGGGACTACACCCGCCTGTACAACATGGGCTTCAAGAACAACGTGGTGATCACCTACGAAGAGGCGGCCGACGGCCCGGTGGCCTTCAAGCTGGAGCGGTTCATGTACGCCGACTCCTCGTTCTTCTCACTGTTCTCCTTTCCGCTGGTGCAGGGCAATCCGCAGACAGTGCTGGACGAACCGTTCACGGCGGTGGTATCGGAAACCTACGCGAAGCGCTTCTTTGGCGACGAAGACCCGGTCGGTAAGGTGCTGCGCCTACAAGACGATGACTTCAACGACGAGCGCTGCCGGGTGACGGGTGTGTTCCGGGACGTACCACAAAACTCGCACCTGAAGTTCGATGTGCTGTTTTCGTTTCCAACGCTTTACAACCGCTACGAAGGGGCGCGGGAACGCTACGACCTGACCTGGGAACGCAAAGATTTTTACACCTACCTCCGCGTGCGCGAAGGTACCGACCCCGATGCCCTGGCCGCCAAGTTTCCGGCGGTGGTGGACAAATACAGTCCGGGACTGGCCGAGCAGCAGCGGCGCGACGTGCTGTCGTTGCAACCGCTGGGCGACATTCACCTATACTCCGACCTGGCCGAGGAGGCCGAGGCCAACGGCAGCGCGCAGGTGGTGTACTTTCTGCTCATCATTGCGGGCTTCATCCTCGTGATCGCCTGGATTAACTACATCAATTTGTCTACTGCTCGGGCCATGGAGCGGGGTCGCGAAGTGGGCGTGCGTAAGGCGTTGGGTGCCTTTCGCCATCAGCTTATCAAACAGTTCATGATCGAGTCGCTGCTCATTAATGGACTGGCCATTGCCATTGCCGGAGTTTTGGTGAGTCTGTTGCTGCCGGTGTTCAACAGCCTAACCGGATTGCAATTTACTGAAGTAGCTTTCTGGAGCCAGGGTTGGCTGTGGGGGTTACTGGCCGGGTTGTTCGTGGTGGGCACCTTGCTATCGGGTTTTTACCCCGCGCTGGTGCTGGCCTCGTTCCGGCCCGCGCGGGTGCTGAAGGGAACGCTGCGCACGGGCAAACACGGCATCCGGTTGCGGCAGGCGCTGGTGGTGTTTCAGTTTGCCGCCGCCATTGTGCTGGTGGTGGGCACAGCCATCGTCTACCAGCAGATGCAGTACATGCTCAGCGAGGATTTGGGTTTCAACATGAAGCAAACGTTGGTAGTCAATCGCCCTAGCATCCGTCCTGAGGATTGGGAGGCGCAGAAAAACCAGTATCAGCAATTCAAAAACGAACTGCTCAGGAATCCATCGATCCAACAGGTATCGGGGGCCAGTTATGTGCCCGGGCACTCCCGGAAGTTCAAGTTCAACTTCCGAAAGTACGGCACCCCCCTCGAAAAGGCTCAGGCCATCCGGGTCAACGGCGTAGATTATGACTACTTCGATATGTTTGAAATGGATATATTGGCCGGTCGTGGCTTCTCAAGAGACCACGCCGACGAAGATACAGCTGTAGTAATCACCAAATTAGCCACGCAAGTGCTGGGCTTCGACAACGTAGAGGATGCCGTGGGCTCGCCGTTGACCATCAGCTTTGGGGCCGAAGAGGGCCAAATGGTGGTGGTGGGCGTGGTCAATGACTTCCATCAGGCCTCTTTAAAAGAGGCTATTGAGCCGATGGTAATTATTTTAGAAGGCACCCAGACCGAGTATTACGCGATGAAGGTGAGTCCGCAGAATCTGCCGCAAACCATTGCGCACGTGCAGGCCACCTGGGACGCGGTCTTTCCGGGCAACCCATTCTCATATTTCTTTCTGGACGACTACTTCAACCGGCAGTACCAAACCGACCAGCGGTTCAGTCAGCTGATTCGGGTGTTTGCCGGGCTGGCGCTGTTTATCGGCGGGCTGGGTTTGCTGGGGCTGTCGGCCTTCACGGTGCAGCAGCGCACCAAGGAGATCGGCATCCGCAAGGTGTTGGGAGCTTCGGTGGGCAGCGTCGTCGTGCTGCTGTCGCGCGACTTCACCAAGCTGATCGTGGTTGCCATTGCACTGGCGGTGCCGCTGGCCTACTTCGTGATGGATGCCTGGCTGAGTTCTTACGCGTCGCGGATTCAGATCGGAGCCGGTATCTTCGTGTTGGCCGGAGGACTTACCCTGCTGGTAGCCTGGCTGACGGTGAGTTGGCAGTCGGTGAAAGCGGCGGTGGCCGATCCGGTGGACAGCTTGAAGAACGAGTAGTGCTTGCAGCTATGTTTCTAAACTACGGACAGCCATCAGCTCCTTTTCTCTGATTTTGCGGATTTGGTGAGGGCTAACAGTAACGACGGCTATCGTTTCTCCGGTATAAGTAGCAAATTCTACTTCATAGCCTTGGCCCAAGGCATAAACGGCGACAATAGTGCCAACGTCTCCTTTCATGAGCGATTCCTCAGGAATGGATTCTATCAAAGCGATTAGGTCTAACTCTTTCATTAGCTATGAGTTTTAATAAATTATATCGGATATGCTGTCACTAAGTAGGCAACCTCTGCCTTGTTTTCTATTATCCAGACGGTACGTAACAGATACCCGCGCTTGTTGGGTGCCTGAACATAGCCATCCAAGACGTATTTTGTGCCAAAATTGGTACGCACAGTTTTGGTGACAGCGGTTTCCTTAACCAGTTCTTTCAAGGCCTCCATGAGTACATCAGGTTTGGCAACTTCAAAGCCAACGTTGGTAAAGAACGTTGCCTTATGCTTACCTATCGGATGAGAAAAAGATAGCAGATAATTTACAACTTTTTCTCTTGATACATTAGCTTTTTCTCGATGAGGCAGATACATACAACAGAGATTGTCTTCGTAAGATAACCATCAGTTTTCAATCTATAAAATGGAACCAGTCAATTAAGATATGATCACTAAAATCCCACCATCATGTTCAGAAATTACCTCAAAGTCGGCCTTCGGAATATCTTCAAGTACAAGGTATTCTCTTTCATCAACGTATTCGGTTTAGCCGTGGCCATGTCGGTCGGTATGTTGATTATCCTGATGGTGGTAGACCAGAAAAGCTACGATCAGTTTCACGCGAAAAAAGACCGGATTTATCGGGTGTTGTCTCAGGAGAAAGGGTCGGCGGTGCCTAGCGCGAAGAGTGCCTTTCCGCTGGCAGCGGCCCTGCCGGAATACGCGGCGGTAGAGGAAGCGACGCACCTGGTGCCGGGAGTGGGTGGCGACGCTACCTACGGCGAGAAGTCGGTGGAGATGCGGGGCTTTTTTGCGGATTCTTCTTTCTTCCGGGTGTTTAGCTTTGATCTGGTAGCCGGAGACAAACGCCGGGCTTTGAACCAGCCCAACGCGATGGTGATCACCCGCAAACTAGCCGAGTCGTTGTTCGGAAACGAAGCGGCCGTGGGCCAACGGGTGGAGTTTACGGACCGGGGCTTGCGCTTGCTGAAGTTTGACTTTGTGAGCGATCCGGGCAGCAGTTCGGTCAACTGGGGTAGCTTCACCATAACGGGGGTGATCGATCCCACTCAGTACAAATCGCACATCAAGTTCGATATGCTGGTTTCGGCGGCCTCTCTGCCTACTTTGTACCAGCAAGAAAAAGTAACGGACCATACCGGCGACTGGCGCCAATACGCGCAGTGCTACACCTACGCGCTGCTGAAACCGGGAAGCAGCGAGTCGGATTTGACAGCTTCGTTGAACGATCTGGTCGCGCATCAGTACGCGAATGTTGAGGAACTAGCGGGACTAACGTTGACCCCTCAATCGCTGGATGCCATTGCGGTGGGGCGCTTTGTCGGAAACCCACTCAGCCTTCGCTTGCCGGTTGAGGCGTACTATTTTCTGGGCTTTCTGGCGCTGATTATTCTGGTATTGGCCAGCCTGAACTACACCAACCTGTCTATCGCTCGGGCCCTGACCCGCGCCAAAGAAATCGGGGTGCGCAAGGTGACGGGGGCCAAGCGCAGCGATTTGGTCTACCAGTTCCTGAGCGAGTCGGTGCTGACCGTGCTGTTTGCCCTGGCGTTGGCCTACCTGTTGCTGACGGTGGTCAAGTCCGCGTTTATGGGGCTGTGGGCCAACCAGTACCTGGACTTTAGCTTGCAAGGAAACACGGTGGTCTACTTCGTCTTTCTGGGGTTGGCCCTGCTGATCGGTCTGCTGGCCGGAGCGTATCCGGCCCTGTATCTATCGCGCTACTCGCCCACCAAGGTGCTCAAGAACACCAGCGGCGAGAAGCCGGGGAAACTAGGTTTACGAAAAGTGCTGAGTGCGAGTCAGTTCGTGGTTTCGCTGTTTTTTATCATCACCTCGCTGTTGGTGTATCAGCAGTTTCGGCACTACCTGGATTTTGAGTACGGCTTTGATGCGGAGAACCTGATCAACGTACCGCTCCAGGGCAACGACTACCAGCGCTTGCGCAACGAATTGGGTTCGGTACCCGAAGTCACGGCGATTTCGGCCAGTGCCTACATTCCGGCCACCGCCATGTCGCTGGGTAGCACGTCGGTGCGGAAGGTAGGAAGCGAACCCAGCGAGGCCGATCCCCGCTTTGAGCGCATGAGCGCGGATACGAGTTTCATCCGCAACTTCGGGCTTCGTCTGGTCGCCGGAAGAAACCTGCGTGCCGAAGGAGAATCCGGCCGCGGGGTGGTGGTCAACGAGGCAGCCGCGCGGGCCCTGGGTTACGCACCGGTATCCGACATCGTCGGCGCGTCGCTGGAGGTAGCCGCGTACGAGGAGCCGGTGGAAGTGGTAGGTGTGCTGGAGGATTTTAAATTCCAGACCCCGGTGATGGAAGACGGGATTGGCCCCCTGCTGTTTCGCTACCAGCCGGAGCAGTTCAGCTATCTCAACGTGAAAGTTGCCGCCGGTGACGTGTCCGGTACGCTGGCGAAACTAACTGCGGCTTGGAAAAGCGTTGATCCGGTGCACCCGTTTCAGTACCAGTTCTTCGATGACCAATTGGTGAAAGTCAACCTGTGGCTAGGCGATCTGGTAGCGGTTATTGGCTTCATCGCCTCGCTGGCCATTGTGATTGCCTGCCTGGGCTTGTTGGGCATGGCCACCTACACCGCCGAGCGCCGGACAAAGGAGGTGGGCATCCGCAAGGTGCTCGGAGCCGGGGAGTTCACGCTGGCCCTGCTGTTGTCCCGCGGGTTTCTCACGACGCTGATCGTTTCCATTGCTATCGGTGCGCCCCTTAGCTATTTCATCAATAACCTGTGGCTACAGAACTTTCCCAATCGCGTTGATTTTGGTGTCACTACAATCTTCTGGGGTTCGTTGGCCCTGCTGGTTCTCGGACTGTTGACCATCGGATCGCAAACGCTCCGGGCAGCGCAGCGCAACCCGGTGGATACGTTGCGGAGCGAGTAGGATCAGGATGGTCAGGATGAAAGTAGTCAGAATCAGGATGAGTAGGATAGAAGAGGATAGCCAGGATCATCCCGGCATCATGCTGTATTCATCCTGTTCATCCTGAAATATTCTGTCTATCCCGATTAAGACAACAAACAAGTACTTATCCACAAAATGCTTACTTTTGCACAAGTACTTGTACATTTTCGGCATGGAGGAATTACTGGAAGTATCCGAACGACTCGTCAGCGGGGCTACCGGCTCGTTCAAGCGCAGCTTGTATGATGCTATTCATTGGAACGAACGGCTTATCGGTATCAAGGGTGCGCGGGGAGTGGGTAAAACCACCCTGCTGCTCCAGTGGCTACACGAACAGAAGCGGCCTACCCGGGAGGCGGCTTACTTTTCGCTGGACGAACTGTACTTTACCACCCACCGGCTAGTGGACACCGCTCGCGACTTCTTCCAGCGGGGCGGCAAAATACTGATGCTGGACGAGGTGCACAAGTACCCCGGCTGGGCCCGGGAAATCAAGAACATCTACGACCGCTACGCTGAATTGCGGGTGGTCTTCACCGGTTCTTCTATCATCGACATCTCTCGGCAGGAGGCCGACCTGAGCCGCCGGGCCCTTATGTACGAACTGCTGGGTTTGTCTTACCGAGAATACCTGGACTTGTACCATCAGCAGCCGCTACCCGTAATTACTTTGCCGGAAATACTGACGACGGAAAGCCTGCGCTCGCGTTTCCCGAAAGATTTTAAACCGCTAATGTATTTCAAAGACTACCTGGTTCGGGGCTACTATCCGTTTTACCAGGAATATCAGCAGAGCTATCAGGATCGGCTCCGACAACTGGTGCGGACCATCGTGGAGTACGATATGGCCGAGTTGAAAGGCTTTGATATTCGTCATGCGAAGAGAATGCTCCAGTTGCTGTACGTTGTTGCTCAGGAAGTGCCCTTCAAGCCCAATATCAACCGCCTGGCCGACAAAACTCAGCTGCACCGCACCACCATTAGCAACTACCTGCACTTCCTGCACGATGCGCGGCTGCTCCATCTGCTTTTCGTCTCCGGATTCGGCGTATCCACGCTACAGAAACCCGAAAAGGTGTATCTCCATAATACTAATCTGCTCTATGCCCTATCCGAAGCACCTCCGGAGATTGGAACCGTGCGAGAGGTGTTTTTCAACAATCAGGTGAGTGCCCTACATCAGGTTGAATATTCGGCGCAGACCGATTTCACCGTGGACCGGCAGTATCATTTTGAGATCGGCGGCCGCAATAAAGGACAAAAGCAGATCAAGGGCCTGGCAGACGCTCGGGTCGTCAAAGATGATCTGGAATACCCAGTAGGCCAGTCGCTGCCCCTTTGGGTTTTTGGGTTTCTGTACTGACGCGGTGGCCGGGTTCTTCCACCGCTCGCTAAAACACTCTCCCCCACCCGTTGGTTGATCGATTTGTTCTGTCGCCATTTTTTTACTAACCAACCTACCCTTCATGGATTCTTCTACCTTCACCCGCCGCGTACTTATTGTGGTGGGCATCGTGGCCGCCACGATACTTGTCCTTTTGTTTCTGGGAACCAGCATCAGCGTGGTGCTCATCATCATCGCGGCGGTGCTGGTGGTGGTCTTCTTCGACGGCATCGCCCGTTGGCTAAACAATCACCTGCCGCTTTCTATGGGATGGTGCCGTCTGGTGGCGGTGGTTGCCTTCCTGATCGTTGCCGGAGGCATCGGCTGGGCGCTGTCACCCTACGTGACCAGTCAGGCGACCCAACTCAGCGAACAGTTGCCCTTTTCGGTGCAAGAGGTAGAGCAGCAGGCCAAGCAATTGCCTGGCGGACAGAAGCTCGTTGACTACGTGAAGCAAGAAAATTTCTTAGAGAGCTTGCGCAGCAACGCGCAGCGGTTCTTCTCAGTGGTGTTTGGGTTTGTCGGGGCCCTGGGCACCCTGTACGTGATCATATTTATGGGCTTGTTGATTCTGGCCAGTCCGCAGGTGTACGTAGAGGGCATCGTCCATCTGGTGCCAAAAGACCGGCGCAAGCGCGCCAATGAAGTGCTCAACATTTTGGGGCAGACGCTGCGCAGTTGGTTGCTGGGCAAGTTGCTGTCGATGCTCATCGTGGCGATCTTCACCTGGCTTGGTTTGTGGATTCTGGGGATTCCATTGGCGCTGATTTTAGGCATCACGGCCGGACTGCTGGCCTTTGTGCCTAACTTTGGGCCATTGGCCGCGCTGGTGCTGGGAGTGCTGGTGGCAGCCACCCAAGGCCCTCAGAAAATGCTCTGGACAGCCGGGATCTACGTGCTGGTGCAGATCATAGAAAGTAACTTACTTACTCCAGTGATTCAGCGGCGCCAGGTGTCGCTGCCGATGGCGCTCATTTTGGTGGCTCAGTTGGTGCTGGGAGTCTACACCGGAGTGCTGGGGCTGGTGCTGGCCACCCCCATCTTTGCCATTGTGATGATGCTCATCAAAACGCTGTACGTAGAAGACGTGCTGGATGATCATGACAAGATGCTGGCCCCCGAAAAGAAAGTAATGGAAGAAACGGCTTAGGATAGGAATCCAAGTCAATGGATGCGGATTGTTGCTACTTCAAATCATCGGCCGATTCGTTGATCTCCGATAGCTCACCTTCGTAGCTGGTTTTCACCTCGGCCGATTCGTAACCCTGCTCGCGCAACCATCGGCTAAACGCGGCCGTGAACCCGTGGGTCACGTACACCCGCTCGGCCCCGGTGTCGGCGATGGCTTGGTTCAGCCCCGGCCAGTCGGCGTGGTCCGACAGCACAAAGCCCCGGTCGGCGGCGCGGCGGCGCTTGGCTCCCCGGATGTTCATCCAGCCCGAAGCAATCCCCAAACGGTAGGGCTTTAGCTTGTTCACCCACGGACTGTTAAAGGCCGATGAGGGTGCAATAACCAAGCTACGCGCAATGGTTTCTTTGGTGGTATCGGACGATACGCGTTCCAGCACGGGCAGTTTGGCTCCTCCGGCAATCAGAGCCTCGTTCACGTTGGCCACCGCTCCGTGCACCAGAACAGGTCCGATGCTGCGGTCTACCCCGTCGATGATGCGCTGCGCCTTGCCTAAGGCGTAGGCTCCGATGAGCGAGGCCATGCCGTTTTCCTGATTGCCCCGCCACCAGTCGTTGATGTCCTGCATAATCTCGGCCTGCGGTTGCCAACGATAGATCGGCAGTCCGAAGGTGGATTCGGTGATGAAGGCGTGGCAGCGCACCGGTTCAAAGGGCACCGTGAAGCCGTCGTCCTCGAGTTTGTAGTCGCCCGACGCCACCCAGGTTTCGCCCCGGTAGGTGAGTTTCACCTGGGCCGAACCGAAGATGTGCCCCGCCGGGTGCAGGCTCACCTCCACCCCGTTGATGTCAATAGTTTCATCATACTCCAGCGTTTCCAGATGAATGTCCTGGCCTAGCCGCAGGCGCATAATCTGTTCCGACTGCCGGTGGGCCAGGTAGTACTTCATGCCCCAGCGCGCGTGGTCGGAGTGAGCGTGGGTGATAACGGCCCGGTCCACCGGTTGCCAGGGATCAATAAACACGTCGGCGGGCGGGCAGTACAAGCCCCGGTCAGTAAATTCAATCAGGTTTTTCATAGATGACTTGCGGAGTTGGTTTAGGGGATTGGGCATTAGGTTTTGGAAGCACCTAAAACCAATCCCCAACACCTAACTCCCAGTTAGATTTCCTTGAGCGGTTGGTCGGGCTTGGCGTAGCTCAGGCGCACCAGCTTTTGGGTAGTGTGGTAGGTATCCAGTCCCGAACAGGTCACCGACTCCGCCCGTTCCAGATCCACAAAGCCGTCGTCGCCCAGGCAGTCGTCGGGCACGTGCAGTTGCTGAATCTCACCCACCACCAGCACCGTCTCATTGATCAGTTGCTGTTCTTCCACAACTCGCAAACCCATTTTTACTTGCGCTTCGGCGACGAAGGGAGCGGAGAAGGCGTTATCATACTCAGGGGTAAGATCACAGGCAGCAAACTCCGATGCTTCCCAGCGGGCCGCGGTGTGGTGCGCCTGCTTTACAAACTCGGGACGGATGTGGTTGATGGTGAATGCGTTCGTGGATCGTATGTTTTCCAGGGTGTGGCGCGCCACGGTGTCGGGACGAAAGAGCACTCCCACCAGCGGCGGATTGGCTCCCACGTGAATAATTTGCGAAAAGATGGCCAGATTCTCTTTTCCCTCTTCGTTCCTGGTACCGATGAGGGCTACGCTCTTGAAGCCGGTCAGGGAGTTGATCAGGTTGGTGCGAAAAAAGCGTTCTAAGTCGTCGATATCGACGCGGGTGAATGTTGCCATAGATCAGGTAGTGATGGCGGATTCCAGGGTGTCGCAGTACTGAATGTCCAGTTGGTCGATCACGCTATCGGGATACTGCCGGTGGATCTGTTCTCTGGCGATCATCACCGATTTCTGAAACCAGGGTTCATTAGGAAGTATCTTGCGGTGCACCCGTAAGCCGTGGGCCAGCATGTCGCGCTTCCACACCGCGTAATACCACTCCATCGACGGTTGATGGAAAGCCCGTAGAGCCCGCTTGTCAAAAATAAACTTAGCATTATAGCCCGCCCGAACCAACTCGCCAATTTGATGAAAGGTAGCTTGGAAGTGCTCAATAGGCACGTATTCGGCTAGCGTTTCGCCAATAACAATTTTCGGTTCTTCTAGGTAATATATCCGAACGAAGCGGTTCTCAAAGGCATTTACGAACGGATAATCAGACGGCGGGACAAGGTCACTTTCTTTCATATTTAGTGATGGCTGTTGTTGGCTTTCTTCTTGTCGTGGTGGATTTGCTGCTGAAGTTCTCCCATCTCTTCTTCCAGGCGGGTGGCATAGTTAATGGTGGTTTTCATCATCGACTGCTGGGAGCTGATCTGCTCTTTCAGGTACGCCAATTCCTGGTTCAAATTCTCGATCTTTGCCTGATACTCAGTTTGGAGACGCAGTTTTTCAAGCTCAGCCTTTTTCAGTTCCTCTCTAAAGATCAAATACGCTTCCGGCGGAGTTCTCATGGGCTAGCTAATCAGTGCAGTACGTAGGTAGAGTTCGTACACTATCCTAACTTTCTGTGTCCACAAAGGTTTACTACCCGCTACGATTAGCGCTCGCTCATCGACTTTCGGGTTTGCTGACGGAGGCGTTTCAGGTTGGTTTTGGTTTCTCGGTACGCTTCTTTCTGAAGTGCGTCTTCCCGGGGGTTTAGCGACAATGACTCCTGATAGTAGCGTTCTGCATTCTCGGGTTCGCCAACCAGTAGGCAGGCCTCGGCCAGTTGGTAGTAGGTCAACCAATGCGGATGCACGTCGCTGTTGAGCTGAAACACAACCACCGCACTGGCCAGGTCTCCTTCTTGCTGCAGGCGCTGACCCAGCATAGCCAACTGCTCTTGTGAGTTTTTGAACTCATACGGAAAGGCATCGCGCAGCTGATGGTAATAGGTCACGGCGGGGGCAATCCCTTCTTGCTCAATCACTTGGTACAGATCATCCGCCAGATTGCGCTCGGGCAGGGTATGGGGCAGTCCGTGCAGCACCTTCAGCACCTCCACCGTCACGGCATTCATTCGTTCGGTGCTCACCCCCCCCGTGTTGCTGAGCATAATCACCGCCTGCTGGTCTTCGGGAAAGCGCGCGTAAAAGCTGCTAAATCCCTTGATGTGGCCGCTGTGAAAGACCATCGGCACCGATTTTTTTTTGGTCAGCGGGATTTCGGTTAACCCCACGCCGTAGCCGTAGGTGCTCGGGTAGGGTGGGATCCAGGTTGCGTTCGCCTCGGTATACGCTTTTTCCAGGGTCTTCACTTCTTTTTTAGATAACAAGTCGTGCGCATACCATGCCTGATCCCAGCGGAACAGGTCCTCCACCGTCGAGTACAGGTTACCGGCGCCCTGCAAGTTTTTCATGTACATGCCCCCCACCGGTCGGTAACCCTGGGTCGTTTTTTCGTAACCGAAAGCCCGCTTCTCTACCAACGCGCTGCGGTCGTCTACGGCCGTGTTGCGCAGCCCCAGGGGCACTAGCACCCGCTGTGAAAGGAGGGTATCGAAAGATTCGCCCGTCACGCGCTCGGCAATGGCGCTCAGCAGCAGGTAGCCCGTGTTGCTATAACGGTAGTGCGTGCCGGGTTCAAACTCCAGGTCACCGCTACCGAACCGGCGAATGAGTTGGTCACCGGTGTAGCGCTGCGTCAGCGAATCGGACCATACGTAGGGCAGGCTGGTGTAGTTGGGAATGCCCGACTGGTGCGTGAGCAGGTGATGTAGCGTGACGCGCCGCCCCACGTCCGACCGGTATTCGGGTAGGTAGTCAGAGATCGGTCGGTCAAGATCCAGCAGCCCCGCATCGACCAACCGCAAGATCAGCACAGCCGTGAACTGCTTGCTTACGGAAGCAATGTTGAAGCGGGTGTCCAGGGTGTTGGGCACACTCCACTCGCGGTTGGCTTGTCCGAAAGCCTGTTGGTACACCACCTCGCCTTGGTCAGCCACCAACACCACCCCCTGAAAGGCGCTATACTCGTAGAACTTTCGAAAGATTTGGTCAATCTCCGCAGGCTGGTCCGGCGACTGGGCGCTAGCCTCCCCGGATAGGGTGAGCAACAAGACAAAGAATAAGGGAAGTAGCTTCATAAATTTGAAAGTAGCAATTGACGAGCGGATAGATATCATTCCCCAAAGATACGGTAAATTTTAGCGCGAGTTTATGGATAAATTTTCGGCTAGTTCTTACATTACTGGCAACGCGAAGCGGAAGATGGAACTAAATGCCTTCGGCCTAGGTAATTTGGTACCGTTCTTGTAAAAATTTTGGTACATCCTTAAGCAGATTATCCCTCCGTGAAGAGTCCTTTTACCCGTACCCACTACGTACGATCGTTCCGGCGGTTTCTCGGGATCATTCTGCTTGCCTCACTCGCTTCAATCCCACCAACCTGGGCGTCTGCCTCGCTCACCACCCTGCCCTTCCGCCTGACGGGCAGTCATATTTTCATTGAGGTACGCGTCAACGGTTCCGAGCCCATGCAGTTTATTTTCGATACGGGTGCCGCCTCCACGGTGATCAACCAGCGGCAGGCCAAAAAACTCAAGCTGAGCAGCGATGGCTTCACCCCGATCCGGAGCCGCAAAGGTCCTAGTCTGGCCTACTACTCGCGGAACAGTCAACTGCACATGGGCGAATTGCGGGTGGAAAAGGTGCGGGTGGTGCACTTGCCCCTCGACCACATTCAGCGCGCCCTGGGCAAGCGCGTAGACGGCATCATCGGGCAGGACTTGCTCAAGCACTACGTGGTGCAGATCAACTACGATACCCAAACCATTGCGCTCTACGATCCGCAGGAGTTCACTCCTCCCGTTGGGTATCATACCCACCCGTTCGAGATTATTTCGGGTCGTCCCTACATCGAGGGCGCGCTCACGCTCGACGACGGACATACCCTCACGGGCCGTTTTCAAGTAGACAACGGCTCCGGTTCTTCCATCACGCTCTATTCTCCTACCGTGGAAAAGCACCAGTTGGCCGACAAGATCGGACGAACGCGCACGGTGTATACGATGGGGTTCACCGGTATCATCGACCGCAACGATGCGGGAAGACTCAAGAACTTTGATCTGGGCTGGTGTCAACTCACCAACGTGCCCATTCGGCTTAACCGTTCGGCCTACTTTAAGAAGGCCTTCCACGATGGAATCGGTCACATTGGCAACGAGCTACTCAAACGATTTAACATCGTTTTTGATTATCAGAACAACGTGTCCTACTGGAAACCCAACTACTCGTTCGTGGAAGAGTTTGCCTCGGCCTACTCAGGACTGGTGCTCAAAACTGACCGCGCAGAAGAACGGGTGATCATCCGCCACGTGTTTACCGATTCTCCGGCGGCGCGGGCGGGCTTCACCAAAAACGACGAGATTGTGATGGTGGACGACGTGCGCACGGCGGGCCGCCCACACGAGGAAGTTAGCACCTTGCTCACCCAGACCTTGTCTTCCATTCAGGTGGTGGTGCGCCGCAACGATCATCTCAAGACGTTGCAGCTTCAGCCGGTGGGGTTGTAAATAAGCTAGCCCGAACCTTCCGCCCCACTTCGCAGTTAGTATTTTTGTAGTGCTTTTTACTGTTCCCTTATGCTTCAACAACCGGAATATGATGCCGATGTGCTGATCATCGGAGCGGGCCTGACGGGCCTAGCCGCCGCACTGCACCTTCGGGAGCGCGGGTTGTCGGTACGTATTCTGGAAGCCACCGGGCGCGTGGGCGGGCGGGTGAAGACCGACCGGGTAGAGGGTTACTTGCTCGATCGGGGATTTCAGGTGCTGCTCACCCAGTATCCCGAAACTAAGGCGCTGCTCGACTACGATGCCCTGGACCTGAAGGCTTTTACTCCCGGAGCGTTAGTGCTCAACCATCAAGGAAAGCACGAAATTGTGGATCCCGGACGCGTGCCCACTGCCGCACTCAAGACCCTGGCGGCCCCGGTGGGATCGCTCACCGATAAGCTGCGGATGCTGTGGTTGAAGAAGCGGCTCCAAGCCATGAGTGTTGATGCCATTTTTGAACAGTCGGAAATTAGCACCCTGGCCGCTATCCAAGAGTACGGATTTAGTGAGCGGATGCTGCGCAACTTTTTTCAGCCCTTTCTGGCGGGCATCTTTCTGGAAAAAGGGCTCATCACCTCCCGGCGGGAGTTTGACTTTGTGTTTAAGATGTTTTCGGAAGGCGACACGGCCGTTCCGGCGCAGGGAATGGAAGAAATTCCCCGGCAGTTGGCCGCGCAGCTTCCGGCCGACGCCGTGCTGTTCAATAAGTCGGTGCGCTCGGTGAGTGAACAAACCATCACCACCGATAGCGGCGAGACCTTCTCGGCTCCCCAGATTGTGGTAGCCACCGAGCCCACCAGTTTTGTGAGTCGCTACTTTCCGGGCGGTAAGAAAGAACTGCGTTACCAGTCGACCACGCAAGTGTATCTCACTGCTGAAGAGCCGCCCTTCACCAAGCCGCTGATCGCTCTGAATGCCCAGCGACAGCGACTGGTCAATAACATTTGTGTTATCAATCAGGTAGCTCCCGATTATGCTCCCCCCGGCAAGTACCTGCTGTCGGCCGCCATTGTGGGAGAGGTGGAGGGCACCGATGCTGCGTTGACCGAGCGCATCCGGCAGGAGATGGTCCCTTGGTTTGGGGAAAACTCCCGCACCTGGCAGCATTTGAAGACGTATCGGATCAGTTACGCACTGCCTTCGCAAGAGCGGGTATTGCATAACCTGTCTCCGCAGCAGGGCAAGCTACGCGATGGCCTGTTTGCCGCGGGCGACTACCAACTCAATGGCTCCATCAACGCTGCGCTGCGAGCCGGACGGCAGGTGGCCGAGATGGTTGCTGCTGTGCCTGCTTTTTCTTGATTTTTCCAAATCTTGTGTGGGGCGGTTGATCCATAGCAGGGAGTGAAACTTCCTTGCTTCCAAAATTCCTATCGGAATAACCTCTACTCGATATCCAAATTCTGATTGCTCTTGAGCACAGTGGCCCGAATGGTTTCGGGGTCGTCCATATCGCGGGGCGAGTTTTGGAGCAAATCTTCGCGAATGTCCACACTCATGTGGCTCAGTTCCAGCAAAAGCAGGTCCACGTCATCGTTGTCGATCGCATCTTTTTTGGCCAGCGCGGCAAAGCTATGCGAGAACTTGCTGAACGATAACAACACTGGCTGACTGGCAATAAAGGCCAGCTTTTGGTTGAGCAATCGGATCTCAATCATGTCTTCCTCCAAAATATTCTTTTTAGAAATAATATCATAAAGCTGATCAATCAGTTCGTTGTACACCTTCATCTTCTGGTTGAGGAACAGAATATTTTCTTCCTTTCGCAGTTCAGCAGCCGTTTGGCGGTTTAGCAGGATGCTGGTGAGCACGATGGTGATGCTTACTCCAATAAGGGCCGCAAACAACTCAAAGGTGATAGGATGCTCACTTTGCTCCAGCACCGTGCGAAACAGCAGGTAGGCACTGCCCGCCGCCACCGCAATGGCTAACAACAGCAAAACGGTTTTTCTAGGCATAGCTGGTCGTTATAAAGCGGTGGTTAATGCTTGGCAAAGGTGATCAATATCCGCTTCGTTGTTGTAAAAATGTAAACTAATGCGCAAGCCCATCGGCCGGGCCGAGGTGATGATTTTCTGCTTCAGCAACGCCCGTTCCAGTTCCGCCCCCCCCCGCAGCACCGCAATGCCGGAGCGACGGCCGACCGCGTAGTCTGAGATCACCTCGACCGAGGCCGGAAGGTGCTGATATAAATAGGACGTCAGCGCTCGCATCCGCTCATAGATCGTCACCGCCCCCATGCCTTGCAACTCGCTCACCGCCTGCCGCAGTGCCCCCAGGCTGGCAAAGTCATAGTGCCCCACCTCCAGCGAGCGGGCCGAGAAGTGCAGGTCCGCCCGCGAGTGCACCGTTGGCGAATCGTCAAAACTATTGTTACCCACCGCGGGCACGGCCAGACAGTCGTGCAGTGAGCGACGCACGAACAGCAGGGCATTGCCAAACCCAGCGGTCATCCACTTGTAGCCGCTGCCAATGAGCACGTCCACCGGCGTGCGGCGCAGGTCGATAGGCACCACCCCCAGCGACTGAGTGGCATCGACCACCAGCCGCACACCCCAGTCGCGACAGCACCGGCCCAGCGTTTCCAGGTCGATACAGTATCCGCTGGCGTACTGCACGTGGCTGATGGCTAACAGCTCTATGCGGTGTTTTTTCACCTGTTCCTCCAGCACGTTCAGGTCAATGGCGCCGTTGGGGGCGGCCGAGAAGTAGTGCACCTGATAGTCGGGCAGCAGCCAGGGCAGGGTCAGCGATGAGTAGTCGCTATCGAGCAGCAGCACGCGGGAGCAACCCGTCAGGGCACGGGCCACGTAGTTGCAGGCCACCGAAAAGTTAGGCAGCAGGGCAATCTCATCGGCTTCGGTCTCCAGCCAATCGGCCACCTCCTGCCGCAGCAGAGAGATTTGGGCGTACCAATCGTTGCGGGGGGCTCCCCCCTGCTCGAGCAGTTGTTGGTAGAACTGCTGCGCCGCGGCGGCGGTTGCGCTTGAGACCAGACCACAACTGGCGGTGTTAAGGTAGGTTTGTCCGGCCAGCGCCGGATAGTTTTTTCGTAGCGAAGCAATGTTCATCGGCACTGATTGCGGTGTGGCAACCACAGCAGCCTCACGCTATTGCTGTGTTACCGCAAATCTACGTATAATGCGCTCGTTGCCTACTACCACCTCTAACATATAAACTCCTACCGACAATCGGGACACATCTATTTCCAGCGAACTAGACAGTGATCCGTTGCTTACGGTCCATCGGTCGTGTTCTTGTCCGGTGATGTCGATCACCCTGAGCTGTATTCTCGTGGCTTCCTGCGCCTCCCAGGAGATCGTCAGACGGCCATTCGTGGTAGGGTTAGGATGTAGTTTAAGCGTGGCCAACAGGTCTTCAATAAAATCTTCTACTTCTTTTCCTAGCCTTACCCGAATCATTACCACGTTGCTATAGGGCGACGCTTCGGACTCGCTGGTAGCTTTTACGCGATAGGAATAGGCCAGACCAGGAATTACTTTGGTATCAATATATTCTTCGGTATCAGCCGGTAGTTCGGCCACAGCGTAGTACTGTTGGGGCCACCAGGGGTTGAGCCACGACCGCTCTACTACGTAGCCGGTTTCGTTGCTGGCTTCATCTTCCCAGGTCAGCGTTACTTTTCCCCCGTTAGGCGAGGCGGCTTCTAAGTCAACCGGGGCCGCCAGGGCCGTGGACGTGCCATCCACCGGTTGGTCCAGGTAGATATGAAATTCGCCGGGGGCCAATAGTACTGCCTGCCAGGGACTATTCACTTCGTAGGGTTCGCCCGACAGAGCGTCGTACCAGGTGCCGGTGTGCTGGAAGTGCGGAGCAAACGAGCGTTCGGTGACGCCAAAGTTACCCACAATGGTCACGTTTACTTCGTCGTGGCTGATGTTGATCTCCCGCATCTGACCGTAGAGCCGCGCCGAGAACTCCCCGTCTTCAAAGACTTCCGAATAGTCATCCACCAGGTTGATAATGGCGGCGGTGGTGCGGTAGAGCTCCTGCCGGGCCGAGTCTTGGTAGTAGTTGAGTTCGTACGCGTCTCCCCAGGGAATGGGCTTGTTGCCGACGCGTCCGTTGAAGTTGATGGAAATATCGTAGCCCAGTTCGCCAAACTGCCAGAGCATTTTGGGGCCGGGCAAGGTGTAGTAGAAGGCGGAAGCCAGTTTGACCCGGTCCAGAGCCGTCTCCAGGTCTTGAATGTCGTACTCTCCGGACGATTCGCCTTCTTCCAGCGCGTACACCATCAGGCGCTCTTCGTCGTGGCTTTCCATGTAGGCAATCAGGCTTTCGTCGGGCAAGCCTCGCTCACTGGCCAGTGCTCCGCTCAGGTCGCTCTCGGTGTTACCGGCCACCGACTGCCCGTAGGCTTCGTTCATGTTGCCCCACAGCATCATGCCGTACTCGGCCAGCACTTGCTCTTCCTCGTTGACGGCCAGGTGTTCCAGAATCACGTAGGTGCTGGAATCGACGTCCCAAATCTGATCGGCCATACGCTGGAGAAGATCGATGCGCGACTGGTCGTAGCTGCTCCAGGCTCCTACGTCGTTGGGGTCTTTGCCTTCGTTCTGGGTAAAGCCTTTGGACAAGTCAAAGCGGAAGCCGTCGAACTCAAACTCCTCCAGCCAGTAGCGGTTCACGTCGTCTACGTAACGCTGGGTGTACGGACTTTCGTGGTTAAAGTCGTAGCCCACGTTGAAAGGATGCGTGGCGACCGGGTTAAACCACGGGCTGTTTTCTGCCGGACGCTGGTTCTCCTCATCCCAGTACATCCGCACCATCGGACTTTGCCCAAAGTGGTGGTTAAGCACCATGTCGAGCAGCACCACGAAGCCTTCGGCATGGGCCCGGTCGATGAAGGCTCTCAGGTCGTCGGGCGTACCGTAGTACTTGTCGGCCGCCAGGGCGTAGGAAGGATTGTAGCCCCAACTTTCGTTGCCCTCAAACTCCATGATGGGCAGCAATTCAATGGCATTGACACCCAAGCGTTTGAGGTAGCTTAGCGTATCGGCCAGGTCGTCGTAGCTGTGCGAGGCCAGGAAGTCGCGTAGCAACAGTTCGTAGATCACCAGGTCTTCCTTGTCCGGGCGACCGCCTACCACCTCGGGATACTGCCATTCGTAGGCAGTTTGTCCGGTCTGTAGCACGGTGGCGATGCCATCGTCGGTGCGGTTGTAGTCGGGTAGGTTGGGATAAATGGATTCAGGAATAGCCGGGTCATTGTAGGGGTCGGCTACCTGGTGGGCGTAGGGGTCGCCTATTTTGATGGTACCGTCTACCCAGTACTGGAAGACGTAGGGCTGCTGCGGAGTAAGTCCGCTGATCGTTAGCCAGAAGTATTCGCCGTCGGGGGTTTGGTTCATCAAGTAAGCCGAATCAATCTCCCAGTTGTTAAAATCACCTACTACGTACGTAAACTCTTTTTGCGGAGTCAATAGTACGAGCGTCACTTGCGTGAGATCGGTGGAGTCGTAGTTGACTCCTTGATGTACGCCTGCCGGAAGCGCCGCTACGGGAGTGTCGGGCCGAACGGCCACCTGAAGCTCACGTACGTTTTCTACGGTTTCACCCTCCAGGGCAGCCACTACTTTTACGCGAATGGTCTGGGTTTGCGTAACTGCGTAGTCGTAGGCAATAACAGTAGCGTTGGTTTCAGTAGCCACTGAGACAAAACCTTCGCCCTGGTCGATCAGGATTTCCAGTGTGCTGGCTTCCGAAGAGGCTTCGGCTTGTAATTGAATGGTTTCTCCGGCTTGGGTGAAGAGCAGGTCAGTGGTGGGATTGGTCCATCGCACGTAGTTGCCGGGATTGACGGCTACGTAAATATCCTGGTTGGTGCCGGACTTACCGGTCTGCGTGCCGTCGGCGTTGCGGAACACCATGCCTAAGCGGAACACCGGTTGGCCGTTGGGCACATCGTAGTACTCCCGGATGCTGGGTAAAGTAATTTGCCATTGGTACTCTTCGCCCGGTACGCGCGTCATTTCGCCTACGCCATCGTCTCGTCCCCAGTTGCCTACTACGTTGGTCCACCCGGTGCCGCTGGTATCCGTCACAATCACTCCGGAATGGAAGTATACTTTCTCAGCATCCATTAGTCCGGATACTCCTTGGGTAGCATCATAGATAATGGTTACCTCTTCGTCCAGACCGGGAAACTCCGGCTCCAGGATGACCGCCATGCTTTCCGGTCCTCCTTCGCCGGTTCCTACGAAAGAATAGACGCCGGTGATATCATTAAAGGTAATATTGTAGATGCCTGCCGGAACCGGGATGTTAGGGCCATCCTGCACGCCGATTCCGTTCGGAAAGCTAGTACTACCCCAGTTGATGTCCCAGGTATCATTGGCGCGGAATTTAGCTTCGCCATTGGTGAGGTTTACTTGGTTGAGTGTCCACAAGTGCAAGTCCACCGTGTCGCGGTTCATAGGAGTAGAAGCATCCCAGCCATTGGCGGTAGCGTTGCCGATGATACCTACCGTCTCGTAGAGTTGTGCTTCACCGGCTGCGGTGAAAGTGTAGGAGCCAGTGATATCATTGAAAGAAATATCGTAGACTCCTGCTTCGGCTTGAATGTTGGGCCCATCTCGCAGACCGATACCTACCGGAAAGCTTAGATCACCCCAGTTGATATCCCAAGAATCATTAACGCGGAACTTCGCTTCTCCCGCAGTTAAAGTTACCTCATCCAGGGTCCAGCGGTGGGGATTGTTGGGGTCTTGATTCATCGGCACGGAAGCGTCCCACCCACCGGGACTCGCTCCCCCGATGAGTCCTACGGTTTCGTAGACCGGGGCCTCCCCTACTTGGGTGAAGACGTAGGCACCGGTTGCATCGTTAAAGCTGATATCGTAAACTCCCGCCGTGACAGGAATATTCGGTCCATCCATGACACCGGTACCGGTAGGAAAAGTATCGTTGCCCCAGTTGACATCCCATGTATCATTGGCGCGGAACTTGGCCTCGCCGTCGGTCAGCGTTATTTGGCTTAGGGTCCACTGGTGGACGTCCGTGGAATCTTGCATCATGGGAGTGGAGGCGTCCCAACCGCTGGAAGTGGCGTTGCCGATGATGCCTACCGTCTCGTAGGTACTTTGCCCAACAGCAAAGGTCGAGACGAACAATAAGAGTAAGGGTAATAATCGTGTCATAAGGTTAAGTTGTGTAGTGCTGAAAATGACTGGATGGAATAGGGTAGCGTTAATAATGCGAATAGCGGCTGTTTTATCAGCATAGGGATTAACCGCGCGGCGGACCGCCCCTATGCTGGTAAAACAAGCGTGGTAGGCTATAGACGAAGGCTTCCTCTTTCTACCCGTTAAACGTAACTTAATTTAGAGGAGGAGGATTTTCGCGCAGCAGTTCGGGGGTGACGGTGTGCATGTTGAAATGCTGCCACTGGCTGGTCACAAACTTAAACTTACCTATCCCGATATCAGCGTTAGTTGTCCAGTTATCCCATTCAGCCGTCATGGTAGCCCAGTAATCTCCCCCTATGTCCAGGATTAATCGTGCCTGATCTCGGTCATCAGGTTGGCTGGGATCGTCTACTATCAAACGCGCCTGCACCGTCGTAAAGACTCCCGCAACATCATCCGGATCAATCGGTGTTCGGAAAGGAGTCCAGAAGTGAAAATTATAGCCTTCACCGGCGGGAGCTACGGAAACTCCCTCCTCTTCAGCACGAATATCGGCTGGAATGTTCTCATCACCGGCGAAGTCTTCTACGTAAGCAGCACCTTCTACTACTTCGGATTCTTGCCATAAATGCCATTCGTTATCTGCCTTACTTAGATAATAGGCTTTGATATCGCGAATTTGCACTCGAGTATTAGTAGCCGGATTGCCTTCTATCGGTTCGTAAAACTGTCCCCAGGTAATCATGGCCTGCCAGTCGCCAGGTTCGTTGCCCATCGCGATTCTAGGATTAAAGGCCCACTCCTGGTTGTCAGGCACGCCGCGCGGACGGGCTTCGTGTGGCCCTTGCATGTCGGAAATGATTAACTCAACGGTGTTTGCAGGAGCGGATTGGTCAGTTTCTTCTTCGACGGGGTCGCCTCCGACGGGGTCGCCTCCGTTCAGCCAGGGAAAATACTCTTCGCAGCCAGACAATAGTAACACCACAGCGGCGGATAAGGATAAAAAGGTACGTTTAAACATAATGTTAGATTAGGGTTGGTGAGAATTTTTCTCCTATGTAAGCGCATGACGAAGACTTTCAATAGAAATGCTTCGTAAAAAATAGTACCATATTTATTAGTATGGAAAGTAAATATTGTTTCAAAACTATACTATAGCAAATGTTTGTTTAAGAACTTTACTATTTGTTCCCTTCTTTTGCTCGTATTTTTGAATTAAAGTATGACTTTAGCACTATGTGATGTTAACTTTTAATCTATTCATCATTGGAAACTTAGTTATTATTTATACAACATACCTGAAAGCGTTTACAATTCAGCTAAGCAAGTTTACCGAGGCCGTCACGAACAGAGGGCCCGGCAGCTATGCCGGTAGCCTCCGGAAGAATTGTCCGAGGCGGAGCGTAAGGTCATTGAGGGACGTGGGTCTAGCTACACCTCGGTGCTGCAACCCAAAAATTGAGGCGCTCGTAGCAACTTACCCCGGCATTGCCTAATTTTGAGGCTTCATCACAACGCAACCCCCGCATGGAGACCACCGAAGCAAAGAATTTTATTGAGCAGATTGTAGAAGAAGACCTGGCCCAGGGCAAAAACCAGGGCGTGGTGCACACCCGCTTCCCGCCCGAACCCAACGGCTACCTGCACATTGGCCACGCCAAGTCCATTTGCCTTAACTTCGGACTGGCCCAGGAGTACGGCGGCAAAACCAACCTGCGCTTCGACGACACCAACCCGGTGGCCGAAGATGCCTCCTACGTCGACGCCATCCGGGCCGACGTGCACTGGCTGGGCTTCGACTGGGAAGACCGCGAGTACTACGCCTCCGACTACTTCGACCAGCTCTACGACTTTGCGGTGCAACTAATCAAAGACGGCAAGGCCTACGTAGACGACACCCCGGTAGAGGAAATCCGCCGTATGCGGGGCGTGCCCACCCAGCCTGGCGAAGAAAGTGCCTATCGCAACCGCCCGGTCGACGAAAATCTGGACCTGTTCGCTCGCATGAAGCAGGGTGGATTTCCCGAAGGCGCGCGGGTGCTGCGTGCCAAGATTGACATGGCTTCGCCCAACATGCACCTGCGTGATCCCATCATGTACCGCATCTTGCACAAGCCTCACCACCGCACCGGCGACCGCTGGTCCATTTATCCCACCTATGACTGGGCCCACGGGCAGAGCGACGCCATCGAGGGCATCACCCACTCGATCTGCACGCTGGAGTTTGAGGTGCATCGTCCGCTCTACAACTGGTTTGTGGAGCAGATCGGCGGCTTTGATCCCGAACCCCGGCAGATTGAGTTTGCCCGGCTTAACTTGAACTATACGGTAACCAGCAAGCGCAAACTGCTGGAGCTGGTGGAAGCGGGTCACGTGAGTGGTTGGGACGACCCGCGCCTGCCCACCATCAGCGGACTGCGCCACCGGGGCTACACGCCCGCGAGTCTGCGCAACTTCGCCGAGCGGGTAGGCGTGGCCAAGCGCGACAACGTGATTGATATAAGTTTGCTGGAGTTTTGCATCCGCGAAGACCTGAACAAAACCGCTCCCCGGGTGATGGGCGTGCTGGACCCGGTGAAGCTCATCATCACCAATTACCCCGCCAACACCAGCGAGAATTTAGCCATTGAGAACAATCCCGAAGACCCGGAAGGCGGCGAGCGACAGGTGCCCTTCTCCCGCGAACTATACATCGAGCGCGATGACTTTATGGAAGATGCACCCAAAAAGTTCTTCCGGCTGGGTCCCGGACGCGAGGTGCGTTTGAAAGGCGCCTACATTATCGAGTGCACCGACTTTGTGAAGAACGAACGGGGAGAAATCACGGAGATTCACGCTACTTACGATCCCGACACCAAAAGTGGCGAGGATATCAGCGGCAAAAAGGTGAAGGGCACCATTCACTGGGTGTCGGCCGAGCACGCGGTGCCCGCCGAAGTGCGCCTCTACGACCGTTTGTTTTCGGAACCCGACCCCACCGGACACGAAGGGCAGGATTTTAAAGATTTTCTGAATCCTGATTCGCTTCAGGTAATTGAGACCGCCTACGTGGAGCCCAGTCTAAAAGAAGCCCAACCTGGCGATCGGTTTCAGTTTATGCGCAAGGGCTACTACTGTGTGGACCCTGACCGCACGGACGAAAAGCTGGTGTTTAACCAAACCGTGACGCTGCGCGACTCTTGGGCGAAGGTGAAATAGTCGATAGTTGATCAGTCGATAGTCCACAGTAGGCTGTCGACTATGGACCATCGACTATTCAGCTGTGAACTGTTGTATGGTTTAACATAAGCGCAGAACAACGAACGGGTCTGATTTGTGAGCGAGCACCGTCGATTATATCTTCACAATTCGTAGTGGAAACACCTTAGCAAGGTGGTCGAAATCTCCGTCAATAGTCAGCAAAGACAGATTGTAACTCAGGCAGTAGTGGGCAATCAGGCAATCGTTAGGCTTGCGAATCGTAAGCCCTTTTGACGACATTTCCGGTAGATGGAAGCCGCTTGGTGAGCCGCTTCGAATTGATTGGAAAAATAATAGAAGTCAAACTGTTGGACGTTTCGCTGAAATCTGCGGTACTCTTTGTCAGTACGCATACCTTGAAGCACTTCTTGATAAATAACCGGCAGCATTTCAACCGGGCCGTTCCCAGTAAGGTAGTTATTCAAATAATCCCCTATATCCACGTGTTGTTGGTAGTAGAGATAATCTAACCAAACCGAGGTGTCAACAACCATAAAGTTCCTTCTTATAGCCTGGCCAGAACTCGACCTTGCCTCGCATCTTTTGCAGGTCCTGTCGCGCCGCTCGCTCCTTGGCAAGTTTCAGGCCGATTTCCACCGCCTCTTTTTTTGTCTTCACGCCTAGTGCTTGCATGGCATCTTTCATCAGCGTATCATCGATTTCGATGTTGGTTCTCATAACGATATTTTTTTCAGACACAAATATATTTATTTGTGTACACATTTCAAAATTATTACACTACAACGATCCGGGCGAGCAGGGTTAGTTTGCAGAAGATGATTTTTGTTGCCTGAATCAAGTTAGGTCGCTAAACTCTCGGCGAGAGCGATTAGCGCTTCGCGCACTTTTTTAGCCGCGAGCGGTGAGTCTTGTTTCGTATACTCTACAATGTTCCGTAGAGAAGCACGGGCGGTTCTTGTGATCACTAATTGATACCTATCTTCCATCACCAGTTTTCAGACTCCTTCTTCAAATCCTCGATGGTCTGATAATCACCGGCCTCAACGTCACGCTCAGCCTCAACGATATTAGATTCCAAATCTAACGAAGTGATTAGCTCTCCGTTGGCTTGGTAACCAACCACCGGGGGCTTGTTATGACGCATTCCATAATCCAATATGCTTTTCACTGCTTGAATCAGGTCAGCATCATCTATCTGCTCAACGCACTGAATTATTGCTTTTTTTTCAGCCTGTACATCTATCATAGCTAGTTTTTTAAGCGTTGCTACTTGAAATATTAGGAAGCAATATACTAAAAAGCCTTCGGTTTAAACACCAGTCGCAGCCCTTCCTTCACGGTTTCCTGGTACTTTTCTTGGTTGAAGCGGTAGTAGTACGCTCCCTTCTTGGAGGTTCCCCGTTGCTTCTCGTCGAGGCGCTCCAGAATGTCCATCGTGAGGATGCGCCGCTGAAAGTTGCGCTTGTCGAGCGTGGTGTCGTAAATGGCTTCGTAGAGGCGCTGCAACTCGGGCATGGTGAACTTGTCGGGCAGCAGCTCGAAACCAATGGGCCGGTGCGACGCCCGAAACCGTAGCTGGTCGCGCGCCGCTTGCACCATGCGGTTGTGGTCAAAGATCAGGGAAGGAATTTTACTAACCGGAAACCAACGGGCATCAAACTTCTCAATGAGGTCTTCGCTGTGTTGCCGGATGTTTATTAATGAGGAATAAGCCACCGAGATGGTGCGCTCCACCGGGTCCCGATCCACTTCGCCAAAGGTTCGCAATTGCTCCAGGTACACGTTGCGCAAACCGGTGAACTGGTGCAGGATGCGATGCGCAGCAGCATCTAAGCTCTCATCCTTTTTAAGAAAGTCACCCATTAACGACCAGTTTCCTTTCTCGGGCTCCACGTCTCGTCGGATGAGCAGCAGTTGCAGGTCGCCTTGCTCAAAGCCAAAAATGATGCAGTCGAGCGCTACGGCAATTCGGTCGGTATGCGGATACTGGGTGGCTATCATAGGTTCGGTTAACTTTTTGGAAGCTAAATTAGCACTTTTTGGCTCAAAGCCGTCTCCTGGCGGTCGTTGTAGTACGAAATACGCCGTATTTGTTATAATTTTAGCCTCGACCAATTCTTGATTTATTATGGCCGACTACAACTTTCGGGAGATAGAACAACGCTGGCAGCAACGCTGGCGCGAACAGCGTACGTACCAGGTACAGATTGACCCCGCTCGTCCGAAGTACTACGTGCTGGATATGTTCCCCTACCCTTCGGGAGCGGGCCTTCATGTGGGCCACCCGCTGGGTTACATCGCTTCCGACATTGTGGCGCGTTTCAAACGCCTGAAGGGATTTAACGTGCTGCACCCCATGGGCTTCGACGCCTTCGGCCTGCCCGCTGAGCAGTACGCCATCCAGACCGGACAGCACCCCGCCCTGACCACCGCCACCAACATCGAGCGGTACAAGGAGCAACTGGGCAAGATCGGTTTTTCCTTCGACTGGAGCCGCGAGGTGCAAACCGCCCAGCCCGATTTCTATCGCTGGACGCAGTGGATTTTCATGCAGTTGCTCGACAGTTGGTACAACACCACCACCGACCGGGCCGAACCCATTGCGGATTTGGTGCGCGAGTTCGAACAGCACGGTAACGAAGCAGTACAAGCCCACTGCGATTGGGCGGCATCCCGCGAAGATACGCCTACCTTCACGGCCGAAGCCTGGAAGGCCATGAGCGAGGCCGAACGGCAACGCACGCTGCTTCACTACCGGCTTACCTACCTGGCCTACGCCGAGGTGAACTGGTGCCCCGGCCTGGGGTCGGTGCTGGCCAACGACGAGGTGAAAGACGGCTTCTCGGAGCGGGGTGGCTTTCCAGTGGAGCGCAAGCGTATGAAGCAGTGGATGATGCGCATCACCGCCTACGCCGACCGCCTGCTCGAGGGGCTGGAACGCATCGACTGGACCGATTCTTTAAAAGAAATGCAGCGCAACTGGATCGGCAAGTCGACCGGCTGCGAGTTGGCCTTTCCCGTGAAAGACCATGACATCACCCTGACGGCCTTCACCACCCGCCCCGATACCATCTTCGGAGTCACTTACCTCACCCTGGCCCCCGAACACGAGTTGGTTGATCAACTCACCACCGACGAGCAGCGTGCGGAAGTGGAAGGCTACGTAGCCACCGCCAAGAACCGCTCGGAGCGCGACCGGCAGGCCGACGTGAAAACCGTGTCGGGAGTATTTACCGGCTCTTACACGATCTGTCCGCTTTCCGGAAACGAAGTGCCCATCTGGGTGGCCGACTACGTGCTGGCGGGCTACGGCACCGGCGTGGTGATGGGCGTGCCCTCGTCCGACGACCGCGACTATCGCTTCGCGCAGCATTTCAACCTGCCCATTGTGCAGGTCATTGAGGGAGCCGATCAATTGGACAATCCGACCGACAAAAAGCACGGCACGCTCATTAACTCCGGGTTTCTGAACGGACTAGATTCGCACGACGCCATCGCGGTAGCCATCGAACGGGCGGTAGCCGATGGAGTAGGTCAGGCGAAGGTCAACTACCGCATGCGCGACGCGGTGTTTAGTCGGCAGCGCTACTGGGGCGAGCCGGTGCCGGTCTACTTCAAAGACGACATTCCCTACCTGATCGACGAAAGCGACCTGCCGCTGGAGCTTCCGGAGGTGGACGAGTACTTGCCTACCGAAGACGGCGAACCTCCGCTGGGCCGGGCCACCGATTGGCAGTACCAAGGCAAATACCCCTACGAACTCACCACCATGCCCGGCTGGGCCGGGTCGAGCTGGTACCAGTTTCGCTACATGGACCCACACAATGAAGAAGAACTGGTGGGCAAAGAAGCGCAGGCGTACTGGGAGAACGTGGACCTGTACATTGGCGGCACCGAGCACGCCACCGGCCACCTGCTTTACTCCCGCTTCTGGACCAAGTTTTTGTACGATCGGGGTTTTATCACTGTCGACGAGCCGTTTAAGAAACTCATTAACCAAGGCATGATTCAGGGACGGTCAGCACTGGCGTATCGCGTCAACGGCACCAGTCAGTTTATAACCTACGAACAGAAAGACCAGTTTGATACGGCCCCCCTGCATGTAGACGTGAGTTTGGTAGACGATGACGTGCTGGATACCGAGGCCTTTAAACAATGGCGCCCCGATCTGGCTGATGCTACGTTCATCCTGAATGGTGAGGCTCGCTTTCGTTGCGGGATAGAAGTAGAGAAAATGTCGAAGCGCTTGTACAACGTGGTCAATCCCGACGACGTAATTGCCCAGTACGGAGCCGACACCCTGCGGCTGTACGAAATGTTTTTAGGCCCATTGGAGCAGTCCAAACCCTGGAACACCAACGGCATCGATGGGGTATCGAAGTTTTTGCGCAAGCTCTGGCGGCTGTTTCACGACGAGGCGGGCAACTTCAGCGTCACCGATGAAACACCTACCCCCGAGATGCGCAAGGTGCTGCACCGCACCATCAAGAAAACCCAGGAAGACATTGAGAGCTACTCGTTCAACACGGCGGTGAGCAGCTTTATGATTGGCGTGAACGAACTCACCGCACTTGACTGCCACCACCGGGCGGTGCTCACCGACTTGGTGGTCATCCTGTCGCCCTACGCGCCGCACCTGGCCGAAGAACTGTGGCACCAACTGGGGAACGAAACTAGTGTTACCCAAACGAATTTCCCAGCCTACGACGAAAGTTTGTTGGTAGAAAGCGTCTTCGAGTACCCCGTCTCAATCAACGGAAAAATGCGCGCCAAAATGAGTTTTGCCGTGGACATGCCCAAGGAAAATATTGAACGGGAAGTCTTAGCCGACGAGACCGTACAGAAGTGGCTAGCCGGAAAATCGCCGAAACGCGTGATTGTGGTGCCGCAAAAGATTGTGAACGTGGTGGTATAATCCGTGGGGACACGCCGTGGCGTGTCCCCACAAACTATTTCTGATTCGTCATCTGGTATTCCAGCGAATCGCCGGGCACGGGTGGAGTCAACAGGGCAGTAGAATCAGTCATTGGTGGGGCGGGAGGAAACACCAGCAGCATCTCGATGGTCTTGAACGAGTTGATCTTTTGTGCGTAGGTCAACGGCTCGATGATGCCAAAGCTGTTCTTATTCACTGGCACAAGCTTAGGCAGCGAATCGGTCTGAAAGGGTGAAAACACCACCATCCGCACGCTATCATCCTGGATAAAGCTGCTCTGGAAGGCCGGACAGATCATGCCGCGATGACAAGCCGAAAGCGCTCCGATCAGTAACATTCCAATAAGTACGGTATTCGCTAGCTTCATCAAAAAGATTTACCTCTACCTTACACCAGAGGAGTGTTTGAGCCTAGCTGCAAATATTCCGTTTTTCTACGTTCCTAAAAACACCAAACTACTAATAATAGTACAGCAGGTAAAAATTGTTAAATATGCCGCACTTTTTTGTATAATAATTTTTATAAGATTAGCACTATTCTTAGTTACTCTTCGTTGGCATACGATTCAGGCCATCCGCGGTGATACATCGTTCCGGTAACGCGGTCGGTGTTATCGTAGCGACGGCGCACGTGGGGCGGGAAATCGTCGGTTCGCTGTTGCCACTGCCAGAGCGCCGCGTAGTGCGCCTGAATCTGCGGACGGTAGCGCACGTCGTAGGCCAAGTTGTTGAGTTCGTAAGGATCTTCTTTCACGTTGTAAAACTCTATCTCGGGGCGGGGCACCTGAAAAATTAATTTCTGGGCGTCGGTAAGCGTTCCTTGCATCTTTCCCCGCAACAGCGCCTGGTGCGACGGGCTGCCCGCCAGGTCGGCCGCCGTGCCGTGGGGCCACTCGATATAGGAATTCTTAATCAATTTAAAGCTATCGCTGCGGACGCTGCGCATATGCTCGTCACAGTCGTGCCAGTTGCGCTCGCTAAACACAAACGGGTCGGCCTCCGTGGCCTGTTGCGTCAGAATAGGCAGTATACTCCGTCCAACCATTGCCGTATCGGCTTTTGCCCCGGCCAGGTCCATGATGGTGGGCGCCAGATGCACCGCGCTGAGCAATCCGCCGTAGGTAGACCGTGCTTTGATTCGCTCGGGCCAGCGCACAATCAAGGGGGTGCGAATGCCCGCATCGTACAAAGTGCCCTTGGCCCGGGTGAAGGGTTTGCCGTTGTCCGACAAGAAGAAAATAACGGTATTGGACGCCTGGCCCGCTTCCTCCAGCAGTTGCAGCACCCGCGCTACGTTGTGATCCAGTCGTCCGATTTCATCGTAGTACAGCGCCAAATCTTGCCGCGTTTCTTGGTTGTCTATCAGGTAGGGAGGCACCACCACGGCGGCCGGGTCGTGCGGCTCGTCGATGGTTCCGGACTGGTAGACGCGGTGCGGATCGGAGAAGGCGTACCACACAAAGAAGGGCCGATCCTGTGCGTTACTTAGCAGTTGCTTAAAATCGTCGGGCTGGGGTTCGTTTTGTTTGAGGGGTTCCACCAGGTCGAACTGCGCCTCGGCGGCGGGGCCGATATGGGATTTGCCGATCAATCCGGTGTAGTACCCCGCTTCTTTCAGCGGCGTGGGCAGAATGGTTTGTCCTTCGACCAGGGGCGTGTGCAAGTCTTCGGTGCGCAAGGTGTGGGCGTATTGTCCGGCCAGCAGGCTGGTGCGCGTGGGGCTGCACTGCGGACTGGTGAGAAACACCTGGTCGAAGCGCATACCCTCCCGAGCCAGCCGGTCGATGGTAGGCGTACGGATAGCCCGGTTGCCGTAGCAGCCGAAGTCGCGCCACCCCGCATCGTCGGCGATAAATACGATTACATTGGGAGGAGCCGGTTGGGCAACTGCATCACCCGGAGAAAGTACATTGGTGACGACTAGGCACAGAATGAGGAATAACGAAGCTTTCATAAACTTTGGAAAGAGGCGACAGAAACATTGGAACCCGCCCGAAGGTTGGTACATCAAACCGCCACCTTTGTGAAACAATTCGCCGAACTTTTTGTCCAGCTCGATCAGACCAATAAAACTAACGATAAGGTAGCGCTTATCAAATCTTATTTTTCGGGAGCGCCCGATCAGGATCAACTATGGACGCTGGCGTTCTTCACCCACAAGCGTCCGCGCCGCCCCGTGAAGTCGTCGTTGCTGCGGCAGTGGGCCGCCGAGTTGGCCGAAATTCCCGACTGGCTGCTCGAAGAATCGTACCACTCGGTGGGCGACCTGGCCGAAACCATTTCGCTCATTTTACCGCCGCCCACCACCACGCAAGACCAGTCGCTGGCCTACTGGATTGATTATTTGCAAGCGCTGGGCCCGCTGGACGATGACGAGAAAAAAGCGCGCACCGTGGCGGCCTGGCGGCAGATGACCCAGCCCGAGACGTTCGTGTTCACCAAGCTGATGACCAGCAGCTTTCGCATCGGGGTGTCGCAAAACCTAGTGACCCGCGCCGTGGCCGAGGTCTACGAGTTGGACAAAACCATCGTGGCCCACCGCCTGATGGGCGACTGGAAACCCAGTACCACTACGTTCGAAAATCTCATTTTGCAGCACAACGCGGGTGATCAGTTGTCGCGTCCCTACCCGTTCTTTCTGGCGCACCCCACCGACGCCGAACAGATCGCGTCCTTTGGTCCGGTAGAAGATTGGCAGGCCGAGTGGAAGTGGGACGGCATCCGTTCGCAGGTGATCGTGCGCGGAGGAAAACTTTACGTTTGGTCGCGGGGCGAAGAGTTGATCACCGATAAGTTTCCCGAGTTTGCTCCCTTCGAGACGGCCCTGCCCGACGGTACGGTGATTGACGGCGAAATTTTACCCTACACGCTCAACCAACCGCTCCCCTTCGCGGCCTTGCAAACCCGCATCGGGCGCAAGAACGTGACCAAAAGCATTCTGAAGAGCGCCCCGGTGGTGCTGATGGCCTACGACTTGTTGGAGTGGCAGGGCACCGACATTCGGGAAAAACCCCTGAGCGAACGCCGGAAGTTGCTGGAAGCTTTGCAAGCGCAGCACGGAGAGCTGCCCGTGTTTCAGTTATCCGTCATTGTGGAAGCCGACAACTGGGAAGCCTTGAGAGAATTGCGCGAGCGCTCGCGGGAGTACTATGCCGAGGGCTTTATGCTGAAACGACGCGCTTCCGCGTATCAGGTAGGGCGCAAGCGGGGCGACTGGTGGAAGTGGAAGGTGGACCCGCTCACCATTGACGGGGTGCTGATCAACGCCATGCGTGGCTCGGGTCGGCGGGCGGGCTTGTTCACCGACTACACCTTTGCGGTGTGGGACGAGCGCGACGGACAGCGACAACTGGTGCCCTTCACCAAGGCCTACTCGGGCCTCACCGACGCGGAGATTCGGCAGGTGGACAACTTCGTGAAGCGCAACACGCAGGAGAAGTTCGGTCCGGTGCGGGCGGTAACTCCGAAACTGGTGTTTGAGATTGGTTTCGAGGGCATCCAGCGGTCGAAGCGCCACAAGTCGGGCGTGGCCCTGCGGTTTCCGCGCATCCTACGGTGGCGTCAGGACAAGAAGATGGAAGAAGCCAATACCCTAGCCGAATTACAAGAACTGCTGGAGGTGTATGGGTGACTGGATACTGGTAGCTGGATGCTGGATGCTGGATGCTGGATGCTGGAATTTGCATAACCAGCTCTAATATCCAACATCCAGTATCTTGTCACAAAGAAAGTCATCCAGTATCTTGCCGTGTAGAAAGTCATCCAACTCTACTCGTCCCGCAGGGCATCTACCGGGTTGCTTAGGGCGGCTTTGATGGATTGGTAGCTGACCGTGAGCCAGGCGATCAGCAGGGCTACACCTCCGGCCAGCAAGAAGGGCCACGCGCTGATGTTGATGCGATAGGCAAAGTCCGACAGCCAGGTGTGCATGGCCCAGTAGGCCAGCGGAATGGCAATCACGAAGGCGATGAGCACCAGGCGCGTGAAGCCCTTGGACAGCAGCAACACGATGCTACGCACCGACGCCCCCATCACCTTGCGAATACCGATCTCCTTGGTGCGCTGTTCGGCCAGAAACGCGGCTAGGGCCAATAGCCCCAGGCAGGCCACGAAGATCGCCAGCCCGGTGAAGATGCCGAACACTTGGCTCAGGCGCGACTCGGCCCGGTACAGCGCTTCGTAATCCTGATCCAGAAAAGAGTAGGTGAAGGGAGCGTCGGTGGCGTACTTTTCCCAAGTGGATTGCAAGAACGCCAGCGTGCCCGGCACGTCCTGCCCGCTGATGCGCACTTCAAGAACGTGGTAGTTGGAGCGACTCCGATCGAGCACGATGAATAGCGGAGTGATGGGATTGTGCAACGACTGGAAGTGAAAATCTTCCACCACGCCGATCACCCGATACCATTGATCACTGCGCCGAATCTGGGCCTGCAAAGGGTCTTTGATGCTCATTTTTCGCACCGCTGCCTCGTTGAGGATCATCGCGGCAGTATCGGAAGCCAGTTCAGTAGAAAAGTTGCGACCCGCCCTTAACGCGATATCGAAAGCGGCCAAAAAGTTCTCGTCGGCCAACAGGCGATTGAGCTGATACGCCTGGTTTTCGTTCTGGCCCCGCACCTGCAGCCCACCCTGACCGTTGGTGATTTGGTGGGGACTTTGCTGAGAAAACGCCGTAGTTACTACCTGCGGATACGTGCTGATTTCGTTGACAAAGGCATCGTGGCTTTCGCCCAGTTGGTTGGGTAACAAGACAACGTTGTCCTTGGTGTAGCCCAGGCTTTTGTTCTGGAGATACTGCAACTGCTGATACACCAGCCCGGTGCACACAATCAGGCCGATGGTGGTGGCAAACTGAAAGACGACCAATAGATTACGGAGCTTGCGTCCTCGGCGGCTTGACGATAACCGACCACGCAGCACGTCGACCGGCCGGAACTTAGTCAGGTACAGCGCGGGGTACAGTCCAGCAATCACTCCCACTAGCAGCGCAATCACTAAAATTGTTAGCCACATTGTGCCGTTCTCGGTGACGCTCAGGGTGAGCGACTTGGCGGCCAGCTCGTTGAACGGACGACGGAAGATTTCAGCCAGTCCTAGTGCCAGCAGCATGGCGATGAAACTCACCAGCAGCGACTCGGCCATAAATTGCCCCACCAGCGCGCTGCGCACCGACCCCAGGGTTTTGCGTACGCCCACTTCTTTGGCCCGATCAGCCGAGCGGGCGGTAGCTAGGTTCACGAAATTGATGATGGCAATGATGAGAATAAACAGGGCAATCGCGGCGAAAATGTAGACGTAGCGAATGTCGCTGTTTCCTTCCAGTTCCATATCAAGATGCGAGTGCAGATGGATGCTGGTGAGCGACTGAAGCGGAAAGTTAACGTCGAACCTTCCCAACTTGATTCCCTCGGCGATGTCTGGATTATACTTAATTCCTATCTCCTTAATTTTTTGAGAAACATCATCCACCGCAGCATTTTCGGCTAGCAGAAAATAGGTAGAAACCAGTCCGTTCACGTTTCCCCAGTTGACTTGCTCTTGAGTACGAGGTTCAAACTGCTTGATAAGATCGAAGTGGAAGTGGGCGTTGGTGGGCGGATTTTTGGCTACCCCCGACACCCGGTACACTTGGTCACCGATGTTCAGGGTTTCGCCCACTGCTCCCACCGATTGGCCGAACAACGACTGCGCCAGCTTTTCTGTCAGCACCACCGACGAAGGTTCACGCAGGGCCGTAGCCGGATCACCTTCCACCAGAGGAAAAGTGAAAAAGGAAAAGAAGTTAGGATCGGCAGCGATAGCATCTTCTTCACCGAAGAATTGATCGTTCACCTTAATGGTTTGTTTCCATAGCTGTTGCACGCGGGTGGTGTGCTCGATCTCCGGAATCTCGTCATCGATTACTTCGGCGATGTGGTAGTTGGTAGAGGCGTTTCTGCTTTCTCGTCCGTTGAAGTCGGTCTGCGTGGTCACCCGATAAATACGATCGGCTTTTTCGTGGAAGCGGTCGTAGCTGAGTTCGTCGAGCACGTAGAGGGAGATGAGCAGGCAGGCGGACATGCCGATGGCCAGGCCCAGGATGTTGATGCCGGTGTAGAAAGGTTTCTTGCGCAGGGTGCGCAGTGCGATTTTAAGGTAATTGGTGAGCATGGGTAGGGTAAGTTAGTCGTAGCAATAAGTTTCTCCGGCTAAAAGCACAAAGGTCTTTCCAAATTGCGGGAACTATACTTATTGCATTGAAAATCAGTCGCTTACCATTTTTGTGTTTCCGACCACCCCCACCCCATTGTATCGTTTTCGTGACAGTGCCTGTTCGGAATCGGACACTTCAAACGCCATTCCGAGCGAGGGAGTAAGGGAAATTAACCAAAACGAGGTGCCCCCGAGCGAAGGAATCCCGCGATACGAAGACCAAAACCCACCGTATCTACTCACCTCACCGGTTCAACTCCTCATCAATAAGCCGGCGAATGGTAATCAATTGCTCCCGTGCCTGGATTGTATTTTTCAACCTGCCTTGTGTGTTACTATTGAGTGCGCCTAAAACCTCGCTGAGCTTGGGCTGAAAATAGACTTCCGGGTCGAGCATTTTACCAGTGTAGTAGTTGTAATTGAAATTGTAGGGCACCACATAATCAAGTTGAATCGTCTTATAGAGGTCTTCCTGTATCTGTAATTTCTCGTAGGTGTCGTACAGCTTAGCCACTGCCAGTTGCATGCTGTCAGCTGACAACAAACTGAAATCACCCGTTTGTTGCAGGGCTCGATAAGTATAGTCTTCTGGTGTGAAGAATCCGACCGAACCCAACCTCATAAACACTTTAGCAATGGTGTCTGCTTTCGAGAGTTCGCGACGATACGTAAGCATCTGTAGGGTATCTATCACGTTGCGCAGGTTCTCCAATCCCTGCTCATGCTTGACCAATGCCAGCGAGTCAACCCGCAAATCGTGAGACAAGTTGACCAAATACTGCTCCTTCTTCCGATCATTCTTCCGGCTATCCGCCCAGTTATTAATTCCAAAAGCAATGCTGATGCCCAGGATCACCACCAACAGGTCGACCAGCTTATCGAGCCAGGCCACGGCGCGGAGGTGTTGCTTAAACGACAAAATTTCTGGTTTGGTGAAGGATCAATTCACCGGATTAACCGGTGCTTTCGTATTTTTGTTATGACCCACTTTATCGTGTGTTTAGAAATTTTTCGTTGTTTAAGCATTGATACGCCCCACGGAAATCAGTAAGTTACCCCCTTATGCCCCTGAAAAATTTTGCTGCCTACCTGCAGGAGCGGTTTCCCCCGGTGAACATGCTGCTGTTTGTCATCCTGTTCTTCACGGTCTGTTCCGTCAGCCGTCTTTCGCCCGCGGCAGCGCCGCTGCGGGGCGTAGCGTGGGGCGGAGTGGTGGCGGTTGTTTCCTTCTTCTTCCGCTTGCGCGTGTTCGACGAGATCAAGGATTACCAGCTCGATGCGCTCAACCATCCGCAGCGGGTATTGCAGTCGGGCCGCGTCACCCTGCCGCAGCTGATGCGCGTGGTGCTGGTCGGCACCGCGATAGAACTCATTTGGTCGGTCACGATGGGGACGGCGGCGGCGGTAGCCTGGGCAGCGGCGGTGGGCTACAGTTTACTGATGCGCTACGAGTTCTTCGTGGGAGAGTGGCTCCAAAAGCGCCTGCTATTCTACGCAACCTCGCACATGCTCATCATGCCGCTGGTGATCGCCTGGGTCTGGTTGGCCTTCAACCCCACGCTGAGCATCCACGGGATACTACTGGCCGCGCTGAGCTTGCTGGCGGGCTTTGCGTTCGAAATCGCTCGGAAGATTCATGCTCCCGCCGCCGAGCGGGCCACGGTAGATTCCTACTCCAAAGCGATTGGCTACCGCACCTCCATCGCCTTGGTGTTGCTGCTGCTGCTGGCGGGAGCAGTGGTGCAGAGACAACTGCTGCTCGCCGTCGCGGCTCGTTTCTGGGCCTTCGCAGTGCTTGGCGGGTCGTTCCTAGCAACGCTGGTCGCCTACGGCATCGTCCTGAACAATCCGCGCGAACCAACCCTTCGAAAAGCGGAACTGGGAGTCTCTCTGTTTATGCTCATCAGCTACGTGACGATTATTATTGAGGCCACTGCTAACCTTTGACTTCGCCATAGTTTATGATCATCGATGCACTGAACAACGTCCGGACCGAAACAGTGGGCGGCAAAGCTTGGGGATTGCTTAACCTGCAAGCGCAGGGCCACCGCGTGCCCGACTTTTTGGTGCTGCCCGCCTCTGTCTTTTCAACGTATCCGCCCCGGCATGCGGCGGAAAACATCCTTTCCGAAGCGCAACGGTCGGAGGTGCTACGCCGCTTGGAAACGTGGAACTGGCCCCGGGTTGGGGTGGCAGTGCGCTCCTCGGTGGCCGACGAAGACGGACCGACCCACGCTTTTCCGGGGATGATGGACAGCTTCCTCAACGTGAAAAGCGAACCCGCCCTTTGGCAGGCCGTGGCCGACGTGGTCAGCAGTGCCTGGTCGGAGCGGGCGCAGGCCTACCGGCGGGAAAAACAGATTGAGAGCTTGGTGCTTCCGGCGGTGATTATCCAACGGCAGGTAGACGCCCGGATCAGCGGGGTGGCGTTCACCGTGAATCCCGCGTACCCCAACGAGATGGCTATCCATACCGTAGCCGGACTGGGCGTAGGGCTCGTCGGTGGGGAGCTGGAACCCACTGAAATCTACCTGGACCGAACCAGCGGAGAGGCAGTGCACCAGCAGGTTCGGACCACAACCGAATGCTTCGCTTTTGCTCCTGAAAGTGGGATTGAACGGGTTGAAAGCGGCGGCGACGGCCAGCTTTCCCCCACGCTACTGGCCGAACTTTACCGAACCGGGCGGCGCGTAGAACAGACAATGGGCTCTCCTCAGGATATTGAGTTTTGCGTGGCCGACGAACAGCTTTACCTACTGCAGGCGCGGCCCATCACTGCCCCGATTCCCCTCCAGGTAGTGTACGACAACTCCAACATCCAAGAAAGCTACTGCGGAGTGACCACCCCCCTCACCTTTAGCTTTGCCCAACGGGCCTACGCCACGGTGTACCGCCAAACCATGCGGGTGCTGGGCTTGCCCGAAGCAGTCATTGCCGCCCACCGCGAAATGATCAATAACCTACTGGGGCTGGTGAAAGGGCGCATCTACTACAACATCAACAACTGGTACCGAGGCCTGCAACTCCTGCCTTCGTTCCGCCAGAACAAGGCCGACATGGAGCGGATGATGGGGCTATCGGAGCCCGTCGATTTTGTGGAAGACCAGTCAAAATCCCTTACGCAAAAAGCTAAGATGCTGCCCCGTCTGCTTGCCACCCTGGCGCGCTTGCGCTACCGCTTTTCTCGACTCGAGCAGGACTTCAGCATGTTTCAAACCCACTTCGCGCAGCGGTTCGATGCGTTTTACGCGCTACCACTGTCTACCATGACCCCGGAAGAATTGGGGCAGCAGAAAAAACGGTTGGATGATAAACTGTTGGGCCATTGGACCACTCCGATTATCAACGACTTCTACGTAATGATGAAGAACGGGGCGGCTCTCCGTACGCTGAAAAGAACCGGAGAGCCATCTCCCGAAGAGGCGCTGCAGCGGCACCTGTCCGGTGATCTGGAAATTGACTC
Source organism: Cyclobacteriaceae bacterium (assembly GCA_965217275.1). Taxonomy (GTDB): domain Bacteria; phylum Bacteroidota; class Bacteroidia; order Cytophagales; family Cyclobacteriaceae; genus Tunicatimonas. Next base: position 1,401,433 of record OZ244400.1, read on the forward strand.
GCTAAAGCCCACCCTGAAACTGATGCGTTTGGCTAAACTGGCGAAGCAAGATACTACGCTTTGCGCGATGCTCAGTGCCACTCCCGCTGCCGACTGTCACGCGCGGGTTACCGAGCAGTTTCCCCGTTTCCTGGCCGAAGTGCAGCAGTACATCCATCGCTACGGCGACCGCACCGTTGGGGAGTTGAAGCTAGAAACCGTCACTATGCGGGTGGACCCAGGAGTATTCTACCAGTACTTGCGCAATTACCTATCTACCGACGTCACCTTTCCGTCCAAGTCGTCTGCCGGGGCGGCCACCAATTCGGTTGCTCACCCCAAGTTTCGTAAGCAACTAGCCCAACTGAAGCGGGGCATTCAGCGGCGGGAAGCCATGCGCCTGGAGCGCACCCGCTTATTCGGTATGTATCGCACCCTGTTTATCCAACTGGGCGAACGCCTAGCGAAGACGGATTGCTTGTTCCATCCGCGCGACATATTTTATCTGGAGGAAGGCGAGATTGCGGATCTGGTAAAGTCTCGTTCCGGTTTTGATGCCACCTTGGTTGCGTCCCGTCAGCGGCAGGCTGAGCGGTGGGAAGCTGAGGTGGTGCCTTCCCGGGTAGTGGTGCCCAGTCGGCCGCTGATCCATCCGGCACCTCCCCCCGACCAAGACAGCCTGCGGGGAGAACCCTGCGTGTCGGGGCAGGTCGTCGGAGAAGCCATCGTCATCAGCCGTCCGGATGATAATCTGGCGGTGCGAGACAAAATCATCTGTGCCCTGCGCACCGACCCCGGATGGGCGGCGCTGTTTCCGGTGTGCCGGGCGGTGCTTATCGAAAAGGGCTCCTCCCTGTCGCATTCGGTGATCCTGCTGCGCGAACTGGGCATTCCCACCATCATCAACATCCCGGACCTCACCCAGTCGGTGGCAAGCGGTACGGAAATTGAACTGGACGGCAGTACGGGGATGATTACTCTTCGCAATCCTAAAAACTGACTACCCATGGAGTGTGTAGTCGTGAACGGCCGCTTGCCGGACAGCTTTTTTTCCTTGCCATCGCGCGTGTATCAAGCTTATCCGTTCGCCGTCGAAGAAAACCCGCACGAGGTGCACCGCTTGCTGGCCGAAGAGTGGGCGAACTACGATACCGTGCTCTACACCGACCACCGGACGGTTCGGCTGCTGGGTATTTTTCCGAAAGCGGGCGACACTGCGTACTTTGCCTACTGGGAAACCACTGATCCGGAGGCCAGCCGCCTCGCTTTTGAAGCATTCGAGCACGAGGCTACGGAACGAAAGATGCAACGTACTAGAGGGCCGCTTACCTTTAGTACCTTCCACCGTTACCGGCTGCGGCTCCGAATCCCCTCGTGGACGATGTTCGACCGGGAACCCGTGAATCCACCGAAGTACGTAGATTGGCTCGAAGAGCAAGAATACGTACCTGTCTTGCACTTTGAGAGCCGGATGATGCGGTCGGCACACATGCCCCAACTCTACGAATCGAAGGAGCAGTATCTGGATACGCTGACCGATTTGCCGTTTCGCTACCTGCCCCTCACTCCCGCCACCTGGACCGCCCGGACGCCGGAGATATTCACGCTAGTCGACGCCATCTTTTCGCAAAATCCGGGTTACCGGTCCATTTCGTACGCCCAATTCGGTCAGCTCTACGGTCCCGACTTTGCGCAGAAATTGTGCCCCTACAGTTCGGTTCTGTTAGAAGACGTGGTCAGCAACCAACTGATCGGCCTGAGCTTTTGTCTGCCCAACTACCGTCCGTTGCTCCTGCGCTCGAAGCCAACGTTTGCGCGCGACTATCCCCGTTTATCTCACAAAACGCTGTTGATCAAGTCGGTGGGCATCCACCCTGACTTCCGTCGGCGCGGACTGATGACCTACCTGGGAGCCTACTGCATGCAAACGTTCACCGCGCACTACGAGGACGCTATTTTCTGCCTGATGCGGGCCGACAACCCCTCGCTACGCTTCACCGACGACCTGCCGTATGAAAAGTGTTCGTACGCTTTGTTTGAGAAAGACCTTAATTAGAGGTTATTCTAATAATTTTCTTGGAGGCTCGTGTCGACACGAGCCTTAAGAATTTATCGAAATAAAGTTTATTGATGAAAAAATTCATGGCAGATCCACTTGCTTAATGGTATCGAAGTAGCTATCGATCACCCGGGGTAAAAAGGGGTACGGGCTCACGCTGTGGGCCATGGCGTATAGTCCCAGGCGATGCAGGCCAAAGTCAAGCGCGGCGAGTTGAAACCCCCGATCAAACGTTTGCTTGTCCGAAAAGAGCGCCGTAAGCTGGTTCAACTCCTGCCGGTAGTACTCCACGTATCCGGAGCGTAGGGTGTAGCGGTCGCGATCCAGCACGAAGCACAGCAGTTCTACCACGTCGTACTGCGGCACGTGAAAGGTGGCCAGCTCCCAATCGTATACGCAAAAACGAGTTCCCTTGAAGCAAACGTTGCGGGGATTCAGATCGTTGTGTACCAGCGTGGTGGGCATCGCCTTCAGTTCGGCCTGGTAGCGGGGAATGGCGGCGATGGCGCGTGTTAAGAGATCCACCCTCTGGGTAGAGTAGCGTTCCGGAAGATGCCGCCGGGCGTTGGCCAGCAGAGCTTCCCACAGGGGCGTCAGGCGCTGAAAGTAATCGGGCGGCTGCGTATCAGACCAGTACTGCAAGTTTAGCGCAGGCGGCTCAAGCAGGTACTTGGCGTGCCACTGCGCCACCTGCGCCAAGACCGCTCGGATGTGCGTATCGGCCCAGCGGTGCACCTCCATCACGCTGTTGAGCAGACTTACGTCTTCCAGGTACTCCATCAAGATGATGTACACCTCGCTTTCGGAGTCTTCGTAGCAGCCGTAGATCACCGGAAGTATGGGATCGGACAGCCTTCGGTATACCTCCAGTTCCCGTCCGTGGGTATGCTGAAAGCCGGTGCGCTCCGAAGATTCGGGATACACACTGGCCAGGGGCTCGCCGCCCGCCTGCGCCAGGCTGTTGAGCATGGCAGAGATTTCCCGACCGTGGGGTTTCATTTTCATCACCATCTTTCGGGTTTGGAGCTGTCCGTTCTCCTGCCAGGCTACCCGCAGCCCGAAGTGGCCCATGGGTTTGGTGCTGGTGCCGGAGGTGAGCGTTACCAGGATGCTGGCGCGGTTGTCGACGGCAAACGGAGTCACGGCCGTGACGACGATGTCCTGGTCAGGATGCCGTTGCCGCATCATTGACTCGATAAATGTGGGAGTGAAATAAGGGGTCAGTGGCAATTCCATACTCTTTGCTATTGGGGGTGAGGCATCGTAAAAACTCGAATCGAACCAAAGTAGAAACAGGTTTCCTGCTCCATCAGCAGGGTTGCCTGTTCCGCATCTCGCCACTGATCGAAGTAACGTTCGTAGCCTTGGTCGTTGAGCAAGTTCCAGAACACCAGGCGCAGAGGTTTTCCGGCTCGCGAAGCCAGCTCCTCCATTGATTCTCTGAAGTCAGACGGACTGGTATACTCAAAGATGTTCGACAAGCCCGCTTTGGTCACCGAAGCGCCCGCTTCGGACAGCAGGTAGCTCACGGCCTCCGCGGTGACCACCTCTAGTTTGGGCAAGGCGGCGCGCAGGGCACCATAGTTTTCCGCGCGGTAGCAGGGAGGCAGCCCAGCATCTTCAAGGTGGCGTAGTCCGAAGAAGAAAAACCGAAAGTGGAAATTGTCTCGTACCGGATGTTGCCGCACGAACGCCTTTAAACGCTGGTAGAACACTTCTCCGCCCTGCTCCGGCGCGTAGGCGTACAACTTTGGGTCACGGCCCTGGCTAAGGTTGCGGTTGTTGAAGTAGCGCACGAACCGATCCGAGAAGGCAGGCACATCAAGGATTTCATCAAAAAACGACGTTTGCGCTTCCACGCTTTCGCAGCGGGCGAGTTTGGTCAAGGCCTGCTGAAACTTGGGGGGCAGAACGTTGTAGAAACCGTGCAGGTACTGCTCCAAACGCCCCGCCAGCAGCAGTCCTTCGGGGTGCGCCTCAAAAAAAGCCTCCCAGAACGCCCGGTCGGGCGGCGGAAGCGTGGGGAGCACCTTAGTTACTGCCTCGGCGACGGCGGCGGGGCCGTCGAGCCCCAGCACTCCTCGGTATACCGCGTAGGGATGCTGACGAATGACGCGGGCCTTGAACTGCAGTAGGCGGTTCTGAAACGGATTCACATCGATGGCGGTAACCTGCCGGGCGGGAGTGAGCAAAGTGTTGAGCACGTTGCACCCGGCCGAGGTGATCACCAGCGCATGGTCGTCGGCGGTGAGATTCAGCGCGGTGCGCAGGGCTTGGTGACCTTCCCACACCAGCGAGTAGCGAATCTGGTCGAGGGCCACTTCGTAGAAAGTAGTTTTCATGGCTTGATTTTGCGATAGAGAATCTTGGACTGGTGCCGCGCGTCCATCGGTAGATGCGGGGTGTGACGAACGGCGTTTATGTACTTAGCGCCAATCACCCTCTCTGTAGCCGCTCGCACCGCGACCGCAGAACCAGGTCCTTCAAAAACGATGTCAAAAACTTTGCCCCGGGCCAGCACGGCCACTTTTTTCACGCCCGGTTGGTGCTGTAGGTAATGTTCCAGCTGATAATGCTGTTTTCCGCCAATCACCGTTTCGTTGCCTCGGCGGGCGGTGAGCACTAATTTCTCGTCCTTCACGTAGCCAATGTCGCCGGTAGCGAACCACTGCTGTCCGGGAGCAATTACCACGTGCGGACCACGCACCAGCAGTTCGCCGATGTTTCCCGGGGCGAGACAATCAGTGGCTCCAAGTTTCCAGCGCAGTCCGGGGTGGATCGGCCCGACGGCGTAGCCCAGTAGCGGATCGAGGGGCTCGACGAATTTGCGCACCGCGATGGGTTCGGCCTCCGATGAGCCGTAGATCACGTATACTTTTGCTGCCGGGAACATCATTTGCAGTCGGGCCAGCAGAAACTCGGGGACGGGCGAACCACCCACGCCCACCGCTTTCACCGCGGGCAACGTGATCTGGCGGGCTTCGGCATAGTTGGCCAGCCGGGTGAAGTAGAACACGTTGCCCGTGAGCGTGCGCACGGCTTCCGATTGGAGCTGCGCAATGATTTTCTCCGGCTGCAATTGATCTAATCGGAAACCAGGAATATCGGGCAGCAACGTGCCGATGCCTGCTGCCAGGTTGTGCAGCAACACGTTAGGAAACAACGGGAAGTCGAGCGACCCGGCGAGGGCAGGAAAGTGATGCAACAGTGCTTCGTGCTGATGGGTGAGCACGGCGTGGTTTCGGCGGATGGGTCGGGGCCGCCCGGTGCTGCCGGACGAAAAGGTGATCAGGGCAGGCTGCGTCTCCGGCACCGGGTAGGGCGCGTCCGGGATCGTGGTGGTGGTGTGCGGAGCGATACGAACGAGCTTGATCCCTGTAAGCAATCCAAGTGCGCGTATTTTCAGGGAGGGATGCTGCCCAGCAATAATAGCACGCACCTGGCCATCTTTTCGGATGCAGTTCCACTGCCCCAGCCGTAGGCCCGCGGGGGGAAGGAGCACCACCGCCCCTTCGGCCAGCAGGGCTAACAGCGCTACGACGGCTGCGGGAGAAGGCGGAACGGCCAGCAGACAAACGTCGCCGGGGCGAACGCCTTGCGAAGCGAGTTGTTGCCGGACCGCGTTCACCCGCTTGGTGAGCTGACCGAAGGTAAGATCATCGGTTTGGGGCCAACGGATAGCCAACGCAGTGGGAATCGTCCGCGCCGATTGCTCGATCAGAGCGTAGAAGTTGAGCATATTGGTGGGGCAGGCTAAAGTCAAATTGGAATTATAAAAGCTGAGCGGCTCGTTTACGTAACGCCCAAATTTGCTGTTTATCGTTTTAGCCGATGGCTGCGTTGCGGTGGCCTTGAACAAACCAGACCAGTATCGACGCATTAAAACTAATAAATTAGTTTAAAAACTAAGAAAATAGTTTTACATTACCCAGCGTCTTATTTTTGATCCACCTTCTCTACGATGATGCTCAGCAACTTCCTGCGAATTGCCCTGCGAGGTTTCTATCGCGATCGCTCCTTTTCTATTATTAACCTGCTAGGGTTGGCACTAGGGATAGTATCGTTTGTATTCGTCATCCGATACGCTTCCTTCGAAATGAGCTACGACAGCTTTCACGAAAACGGTGAGCACATCTACCGGGTGAGTCGGCACGAATACAGCGACCGGCCGGAAGCCAGTGCCCAAGCATTCTACGCCATCGGCCCCGAAGCGTTCGCTCGTTTTCCCGAAGTGGTGAACTACACCCGGATGCACCCCGCCGACGGCATGCTCACCTACTACGACGAAACGGGCGGAGTTAGAAGCTTCTTTGAATACCAAGCGTACTACGCCGATACTTCTTTCTTCCGCATTTTCTCCTTTCCCCTGGTCAAGGGGGACTCTAGAATTGTGTTGCAAAATTCTACCTCGGTAGCCATTTCGGAGTCTACTGCTAAAAAATACTTCGGTGATTCCGACCCCATCGGGAAGGTGCTCCACCTGGCCACCGAGTGGCAGGCCGGAGACTATGTCGTGAGCGGGGTATTTCGGGACCTTCCCGCCAATAGCCACCTGACTTTTGACTTTATCTTTCCGATTCAGGATTTGCTCAATAACTTTCAGTTCGAAGGACAAGGCTGGGGCTGGACCAATTTTTATAACTACCTGCTCGTGCGGCCCGGGACGGATATTTCTGCTCTTCAGGACAAGCTATCTGCCCTCCCCGAAAAGCACCTGAGCACCCTGCTAAACCGCCACCAGATGCGCATGGAGTTTCACCTCCAGGCAATTGCCGATATCAATCTGCATTCGGCGTTGGCCGGGGAAGTGAAGGAAACCGACCAGTGGAAAAAGCTCAGAATACTCATCGCCGCGGCGTTCTTCGTGATTGGTTTGGCCTGGCTCAACTACATTAACCTGACCACCGCCCGGGCCATCCGACGCTCCCGGGAGGTGGGGCTAAGAAAAGTGATGGGCTCTGACCAATGGACGCTTATTCAGCAGTTCTTGCTCGAGTCATTGCTGGTCAACGTCATTGCCATTGGGTTGGCGGCTCTCATCCTGTTTGTTGCTACGCCTTTTTCCAACCAGCTGCTAAGCGAACCGCTATCCTTTAACTGGAGTGAGCAATTCTCGTACTGGTTATTGTTTGCGACCATCTTCTTGGGAGGAACGCTGCTAAGCGGACTTTATCCGGCCGTCTACCTTTCTTCGCTGAAACCGATCCAGGCGTTGCAGGGGAAAATATCTTACCTGGGCAAAAACCACCTGAGGCAAGCCCTGGTGATTATTCAGTTCGCTGCGTCGCTGTTGCTGATGATTGGTACGGTGGTCATCTACCAGCAGGTAGTCTTGTTACAGCAACAGGACTTAGGCATGGATATCACGCAAAAGCTTATTGTGAAAGCTCCGGAAACTGCTCAAAAAGGGTTCTGGAATGAGTTAGAAGGGTTTAAGAACGAAGTGACGAAGCGCGCCAGCATTAAAGATGCAACAGTTTCGTTTGAGGTGCCCGGTCATGATTTGCGGTGGGGACAAGAAGTGGGCGTTGCCGGAGGCAGACAAAACGTCGTTCTGCAGTGGACCAGTTTTGACCATGACTTTATTCCGGTCTACGATGTAGACGTTATTGCCGGAAGAAACTTCTCCGAAACGTTTGAGGGTCCGGTGGTCCTCATCAACCAAACAGCCGTGAAGGCACTGGGCTTCTCGAGTCCGGAAGAAGCGCTAGACCAAGAATTAACCGGTGCTTACCCCCGAAAAATTATTGGAGTGGTTAGCGATTACTACCAGCGATCTCCCAAGTTCAAGGTGAAACCGCTCGCTATCAGCCCCTTTTCCAAGGAGAAAGGATACATCACGCTTACCGTGCAACCACAGAATTTGCCCGAGACGCTAACGTATGTGGAAGAAGTCTATCGAAGCCTGTTTCCAGCCAACGCCTTCGAGTACTTTTTCCTGGACGAATATTTTGCCCGGCAGTTCGCCTCAGACCGGCAGTTTAGTCGCGTGATCACCATTTTTTCGGGACTGGCCCTGCTCATTGCAGCACTGGGGCTACTGGGTTTCACCACCTACCTAACCCACCGCCGGGCCAAAGAAGTGGGGATACGGAAGGTAGTGGGAGCCGGAGGGTGGAATGTTCTTGTGCTTTTCAACCAAGAGGTGGTCAGGCTAGTCTTAATCGCATCTTTGGTTGCGCTTCCGCTGGGCTACATCGGGGCCCAAGTGTGGTTAGCGGATTATGCCATCCGGATCGATCTTAACCTTTTACACCTGCTGCTGCCCGGTGCAGTGCTCTTGGTCGTTACGCTGATCATCACTACCTGGCAAATTTCGGAAGTGATGCGCACCAACGTGGTGGACTTGTTGCACCGCGGTTAGACTGCCTGACTACCCATAGAAAACCCCACCGCGCCACCTTGCACTTTTGCCTTATTTTGCTACCTTGACTGCTCACACCAACCACCATTTTTCTATGTTTTCTGATCCTGACCTAACCTTCTTGCGACAGCGCGGCACCAACCCCGACACCGCCGAACAGCAACTACAGTACTTCCGCGAGGGCTTTCCCCCCCTCCAACTCGTGAAGGCCGCTACCGTCGACGACGGTATCCTGCGCATTGAGGACGACCTAGCCGACGAATTCATCAAAAAGTACGACGCGGAGTCGCCCGCCCTCCGGGTGGTGAAGTTTGTGCCCGCTTCGGGGGCCGCCAGCCGCATGTTCAAAGCATTATTCGCCTTTGCCCAGTCCTACCACGGCAGCGAGCAAGACTACCAGCACCTGACGAATGACCCCGAGCAGCGGCCCATCTTCGACTTCTTCAAGCGTATCCAGGATTTTGCGTTTTATGACGACCTCAACCGCGCACAATCGCAGCGCGGAGTGGGGCTTAACGAATCCATCCTGCAGCGCGACTACGCCACTCCGCTCAACGCCCTACTGCAGGAAGACGGACTCAACTACGGCAACCTGCCCAAGGGCCTGCTGAAGTTTCACCGCTACGGCGACACGGCCCGCACCCCGGTGGAAGAACATTTGGTGGAAGGAGCCCACTACTGCCGCGATGCCCAAAACAACGTCTACCTGCACTTCACCGTGTCGCCCGAGCACCATGCCCTGTTCGAGCAGCACGTGGCCGATGCAAAGAAGCACTACGAACAGCAGTTCGGTGTCACCTACCACGTGTCGTTCTCCGAGCAGAAACCCGCTACCGACACCATCGCGGTGGACCTGGACAATGAGCCCTTTCGCAACGAAGACGGCACGCCGCTGTTTCGGCCCGGCGGACACGGGGCGCTCATTGAGAATCTCAACGACCTGGACGCGGACCTGGTGTTCATCAAGAACATCGACAACGTGGTGCCCGACCGCCTCAAGGAAGAAACCTACCGCAATAAAAAGTTGCTGGGAGGTATTCTGCTGGCGCTGCAAGAGAAAATATTTTTCTACCGGCGGCAGCTCGATACCCTGGAAGAGGCGCACGCCGAATCGCTGGAAGAAGTGCGCGCCTTCGTGGAGGAACAACTGGGAGCCGTTCCGGCGCAGGTATTTGCCTCAATGAGCGGAGCCGAGAAAGCGGCTTTTCTTATCGAGAAGCTCGACCGACCCATCCGGGTGTGCGGCATGGTGAAGAACGAAGGCGAGCCCGGCGGTGGACCGTTCTGGGTAGCCAACCCCGACGGCAGTACCGCGCTGCAAATCGTAGAAAGCGCTCAGGTCAGCCTGGACGACCCCGAGCAGCGGTCGGCCTGGGAAAACGCCACCCACTTCAACCCGGTAGATATCGTTTGTTCGCTACGCGACCACGAGGGCAAGAAGTTCGACCTCACCCACTACGTGAACGAACAGGCGGGCTTCATCGCCCGGAAGTCGAAGGACGGAAAAGAGCTAAAGGCGCTGGAATTGCCCGGCCTGTGGAACGGCGCCATGGCCGACTGGAACACTATTCTCGTGGAAGTGCCCATCGGCACCTTCAACCCCGTGAAAACGGTGAATGACCTGCTCCGCGAGCAGCACCAAGAATGCGTAGATTGGATGCTGGATACTGGTCACTGGTCACTGGTCACTGGTCACTGGTCACTGGTCACTGGTCACTGGTCACTGGTCACTGGTCACTGGTCACTGGTCACTGGTCACTGGTCACTGGTCACTGGTCACTGGTCACTGGTCACTGGTCACTGGTCACTGGTCACTGGTCACTGGTCACTGGTCACTGGTCACTGGTCACTGGTCACTGGTCACTGGTCACTGGTCACTGGTCACTGGTCACTGGTCACTGGTCACTGGTCACTGGTCACTGGTCACTGGTCACTGTCCTTTAGTAGCCAACAGCTAGTATCTAGCATCCAGTATCTAGTATCTGGCATCCAATATCTAGCATCTAGTATCTTGCCATGTAGAAGATCATCCAGTATCCAGTATCTTGCCATTCTGAAAATCATCAAGCAACCAGCATCCAATATCTAGCCATCAAGAAAGTCATCCAACCTTCCAACCCCTACCTGCTGTGGGCCGATGCCGTGCAGGAGCCGCCCAAAACGTTCGGGGGCAAGCTGCGGAAGCTGGGGCCCGGCTTTATCCTGTCGGCCGCCATCGTGGGCTCGGGCGAACTGATTGCCACCACCACGCTGGGGGCCCGCGCCGGGTTCGTCACCTTCTGGGTGATCATCGTGAGTTGCCTGGCCAAGGTGACCTTGCAACTGGAGTTTGGCAAGCACGCCATCTACTCCGGTGAAACGGTAATGGCCGCGTTTAACCAACTGCCCGGTTTGCGCTGGCGCGGCACGCACTGGACGATCTGGACATGGTTGTTTATTCAACTGTTTAAACTCTTACAGGTGGGCGGCATCATCGGGGGCGTGGCCATCACGCTTAACATGGCGATGCCGGTGGTGCCGATGGCGGGGTGGGCTTTTGTGACGGCTATTGCCGCTTCTCTGTTGATTTACCGGGGCTACTACCAATTTATTGAGCGCGTGTCGCTGGTGCTCATCGGGTTGTTCACGCTGCTCACCTTCGCTTCGCTGTTCTTCTTGCAGTACACGCCCTACGCCCTCAGTTGGAACAACGTGCTGGAAGGATTGCGCTTCAACCTGCCGATGGGCATGATCGGGGTGGCCATTGCCGCCTTCGGGATCACCGGGGTGGGCGGCGACGAGATTATGTACTACAACTACTGGTGCCTGGAAAAAGGTTACGCCCGCAACACCGGTCCGCGCGTGATAACTGGCGAGAGAAAGCAAGACCCGGACCACGAAGTCGCTTGGCTGCGCCGGGCCCGGGGGTGGATTGCCGTGATGTACTGGGATGCGATCTTGTCAATGATTGTATATACCATCATGACGGCAACGTTTTACCTGCTGGGGGCGGCGGTACTGCACCAGCGCGGCGAGGTGCCCGAGGGCTACGCCATGATCGAGTCGCTGTCCCGCATCTACACCGAAACCCTGGGTCCGGAGGCCAAATCGGTGTTTCTGCTGGGCGCGGTGGTGGTGCTCTTTTCCACCGTGTTTGCGGCCTTGGCCAGCTGGACCCGCATCTTTTCCGACTGTTTCGGGCAGATCGGGTGGATCAACTTTTACAATCCTACGGTGCGTCGCCGCAGTATTGCCGTGCTGGCCTGGGTGTTTCCGCTGGTATGGACGCTACTTTTTTTGTTTATTCAACTGCCGGTGCTCATGATCCTGATCGGCGGATTTGTGACGTCTATTCTGTTACTGATGGTGGTTTACGTGGCCTGGCACTTCCGCTACCGGCGGCTTCCGGCGAGTCTGCACCCTAGCACGGGTTACGACTTGGCCTTCTGGGTCAGTGCGGTGGTAATCGTGGGGGTGGGAGTGTATAGCGTGGCGAAGGTGTGGTGAGCGACTCCTGTATGTGCGCGGTTTCTTAAAATGGAGGAAGCGCTGATTAGATTCATCAATAAGAAGAAGAATGGAAAACGTTATCTTAATCACAGAAACCGCTAATTCACTCGCTACGATCAAAGCAGCTAGTAGCCTTGACTTGCATCAGGACGGGAAAGATGTACTGCATTATAGCACGACCCAGCAGTTTCTTTCTGTTATATACATGAGCAATGGGATTGACGAGTACGACGATGAAGAGTTGGCTGAAATTAAGCTGAAAATTAAAAAACCGATTTTCTTCCTGCTGGACACTAGTAGTTTTGACCTACTGAAAAAGTTTACCGCTTCCCTACCTAGTAGTTTTCATTTTCTAATTGACAACAATTTCGGTAGCATCATGGACCGTCAAGAATTTATGAGATGTAATGTTCCGGATACGCTTTTCTCTTCACTTACGACGAAGTCCTCTTGAGAAGACTAGTCGGTAAGACAAATTCCCCCCACCCGTTGCAATCCAACCACAGATGACGTAATTTTGCCCCCTGAAATCAACCGAAAGCTCCTAACCCTCTAGCATACATGCCAAATATCGGAAAAGTAGTGCAGGTCATCGGCCCCGTGGTCGACGTTAGTTTTGATGCCGAAGACACGAAGCTACCTAACATTCTCGACGCTTTAGAAATTAACCGCTCTGACAACACCAAACTGGTGCTGGAGGTGCAACAGCACCTGGGCGAAGACCGCGTGCGCACCATCGCCATGGAAGCCACCGAAGGCCTGGTGCGCGGCATGGAAGTGATCGACACCGGCCAACCCATCACCATGCCCACGAGTCCCGAAATTCGCGGGCGCTTGTTCAACGTGGTGGGCGAAGCCATCGACGGGCTCGCCCAGCCCGACCGGGGCAAAGGCCGTTCTATCCACAATGCCCCTCCCAAGTTCGAAGACCTGTCTACCTCCGAAGAGATCCTGTACACCGGTATCAAGGTGATCGACCTGCTCGAGCCCTACGCCAAGGGCGGTAAGGTGGGCCTGTTCGGCGGTGCCGGAGTGGGAAAAACCGTACTGATCCAGGAGCTCATCAACAACATCGCCAAGGCCTACTCGGGCTTCTCGGTGTTTGCCGGAGTGGGCGAACGCACCCGCGAGGGCAACGACCTGCTGCGCGAATTTATCGAGGCCGACATCATCAAGTACGGCGAAGACTTTAAAGAATCGATGGAGCACGGCGGCTGGGACCTGAGCAAGGTTGATATGGACGCCATGCGCGAGTCGCAGGCCACCCTGATTTTCGGGCAGATGAACGAACCTCCCGGAGCGCGCGCCCGCGTGGCCTTGTCCGGCCTCAGCGTGGCGGAGTACTTCCGCGACGGCTCGGGCGAGGGCAAGGGCAGCGACATTCTGTTCTTCATCGACAACATCTTCCGCTTCACCCAGGCGGGTTCCGAAGTGTCGGCCCTGCTGGGCCGGATGCCCTCGGCGGTGGGTTACCAGCCCACACTGGCCACCGAGATGGGTGCCATGCAGGAGCGCATCACCTCCACCCGCAACGGCTCCATCACCTCGGTGCAGGCCGTCTACGTACCCGCCGATGACTTGACCGACCCGGCCCCGGCCACCACCTTTGCCCACCTGGACGCCACCACCGTACTGAACCGGAAACTTACCGAAATCGGCATCTACCCCGCCGTGGATCCACTGGATTCTACCTCGCGCATCCTGTCGGAAGCCATTGTGGGAGCCGAGCACTACAACACGGCCCAGCGCGTGAAAGAAATTTTGCAACGTTACCAGGAACTGCAGGACATCATTGCCATCTTGGGCATGGACGAATTGTCGGACGAGGACAAGCAGGCCGTGCACCGTGCCCGCCGGGTGCAGCGTTTCTTGTCGCAGCCCTTCTTTGTGGCTCAGCAGTTCACCGGCATTCCCGGCGTGCTGGTCGACATCAAAGACACCATCAAAGGCTTCAATATGATCATGGACGGGGAACTGGATCACCTGCCCGAAACGGCCTTTAACCTAGTAGGAAGCATCGAGGATGCCATTGCCAAAGGCGAAAAAATCATGGCCGAAGCGAAATAGTCATTAGATCATGGATATTGGATGTTAGTTTGTCCAATATCCAATATCCAATATCTAACCTCCAATCATGCATCTAACCATTATCACCCCCGACCAGCAGATTTTTGACGGCGAAGTGGATTCGGCCACCTTCCCCGGCGAAGACGGTTCGTTTCAGGTGCTCAACAACCACGCCCCGCTGGTGAGTGCGCTGGGAAAAGGAGAAATTCGCTACCGCGGGCGGAGCAACAACGCTTCGGTGATCGTGGAGGGGGGAGTGGTGGAAGTGCTCAATAACAACGTGACCGTGCTCGCCGAGCGGGTGTTAGACGCGGCTGAATAAACTCTTTCGTGCGTTTCACGCAGAACCTAACGTTTCGCCAGCACTTTTTTGGCAGACAAATCACCCAACGGGTTGTTCTCCCCTTCCGACCCTACCGGGAAAGACTCAATCTTCGTAGGAGAAACTAGTAATGCGCCTTCCTGATCCAGCGTTCGGAGACGATACATTCGAGGCAACTTTTTTGATCCTGCCGTGAGGTAGTAAAGCTGGCCGGTAGGCGGATCTATTCCTACCTGATAGGGCGTTTCATCGGACAAACAGACCAAAGTGCGCACCTGGGTTCCCGACAGACTGGCTTGTTTTATAGCACTGCGGCCGGTTCGCCAATCGCGCAAATCCGTGAACACAATGCGGTTGTTCGGACTATCCACGCAGAAATCCTGAATGAACAAGGCGGGCTGGTTCGCTCCCACTCCGCCGATGATGCGCTCGGGATTGCTTCCGTCGGGATGCACCCGGTAGATTTCGCCCGCGAAGCTCAGCCAGTAGATGCGGCGGCTTGCCTCATCGGCCACCACCTTCACCGGTTGGTCCATCGCCGATAGAGTAGCAAAATACTGCGCTACCGCTTGGGGAGCAACGGCGGGCGGCGGCTGGTAGTTGCATTGGCTAAGTCCCAAACCTAGGAAAACAAACAGAACGGCAAGTAGCGGTGAATGATTCATGGGTGTGGTTGTGAGTAAGCGTTAACTGCCGGTTAGTAGCTAAGGGCGCGCAAAACGTAACTTATGGCCTCCTTTAGTTTAAGAACGCAAACTTGCCTTCGGCTGGATTGCCTGATTGAGTCTACTTCCCCTTCTTTTGGTCGGCAACAGTGGTCAGCGCACCGTACCGCGCCCGGATGCACCCCGATGATAAGGCTGGTGAAGTGCCCAAAACGTAAATAAAAGCAGAGCAAACCCAATTCTTCCGGAATTTTTATCACTTTTGGTTACAAAAGTAATTTCTCTTCTGACTAACCGACAATACATCCATGAGACACGATAGTCCTTCGGACGAAGAAATCATCGCGGCGATAAAGAAGAATAAAAATTTGAACGAGACGGTTCGCTACTTGTATCAGGCCCATTTTGATAGCTTGGCAAACTTTATTCGTACCAACAGCGGGCGACAGGAAGACGCGGAAGACTACTTTCAGGAAACCCTGGCGGTGTTTATCAACATTGTGCACCGCGACAAGTTTCGAGGAGACAGCAGCATTAAAACGTTTCTTCACTCGATCATGCGGAACCTGTGGCTGAACGAGCTCAAGCGTCGGAACAAAGCCTTGACCCGAGAAACTGTTTATTATGAGCAAAGTGAAAAAGAGGCGAGCAACATGCAGCACACGGTCCACGAAGGTGAAACCACGCGCCAGGTACTGGCTCTCTTTGATCGATTGGGTGAAAACTGTAAGAGGATTCTGGTGATGTTTTATTACGAGGACAAATCGATGAAAGAAATTGCGTTAGCCATGAACTATGACAACGAGCAAGTGGCTCGGAACACCAAGTATAAGTGCGCAAAAAAGCTGACCGACCTGTTAGACAGCAGTCCGGGAATGAAAAAAGCATTTAGAAATCTACTTAGTAATCATTGATGAATAATTTTTCAGATACTGAACGGGCGCAGCAGATTGACCGCTATCTGGCGGGCCGCCTCACCACCGAAGAAATCCGCCAATTAGAAACTGCTTTGGCCCAAGACCCCGCGTGGCAGCAAGCCTACGAAGACGCCAAATTGACGCGTTCGCTGGCCCAGGCGTACGGCCTACGGGACGAGATTCGGTCGATCCGCACGGCTATGTTGCGCGAAAACACCCCGGAGGTCACCTTGGAACCCATGACCGGCACCCCGATGACTCCCCCCACTGAAACGGTAGTGCGCCCGTCCGAAGCGCCCAAGTCAGATACTAAAGTGCGCCCTCTTTCCCCAGTGTTCGGCTACGCGGGCCGGATTGCCGCCGGATTGGCCCTGCTGCTGGTCGGCTTTCTGGGCTTCCAGTACGCCACGCTGTCGGGCGATAGTCTGTATGCGGAGCGGGCCACGGTGTACCAGGTAGCCGCGAGCCGCTCGTCCGAAGAATCTAATGCTTCGCCCGAAGAACAACTGGAACAGTTGTACCGCACCCAGCGCTTCGCTGAAGTCACTGCTGTCTACGAGCAACTAAACGACCCTTCGTTGATGGCCATGTTTTTGGCGGGCAACGCCTACTTGCAGCAGGATGAAGCCGACCAAGCCATGGCAGCCTTCCGCGAGATTGTGCGGATCAACGGCAGCCAGGGCATCAATCGGTTCGAGGAAGACGCGCAGTACTATTTGGCGCTTAGCTACCTGAAAGCCGACCGTCCGGCTGAGGCCTTGCCCCTGCTAGAGCAAATCAACGACAATCCCCAGCACAGTTACCACGCCCTGGTCAGCGACTATTACCTGTGGAAAGTGAAATTCCTGAATCGGATTCAATGATCGCCGTGAACAGATTGCCGTAGCGACAGATTGCAACGGTGGCCGCGCCATCTGTCGTTACGCAATCCGTCGCTACGCCGTTTGTTTTGCCCGTCTCTGTTCTTGCCGCCACCGCAACAGTCCACCCACCAACACTATCAGCAACAATCCAACCGCCAACCACCACCATCGATAATTGTCGTAGATGGGTGCCGGATCACCGATGAAGACAAAATTGGCCCAGTAGTAGGGTGTCTTCTGCGCGGGATGTACTTCGGGATCGTTTAAGTAATCGAGCTTCGCCTGTCGCAGGGCTTCGTCTTTTTCCCATCCCCGTTTGAGGTAGTGGTGCAAACGAGTGGTCAAGCGGGCCGACGAACGGTCGTCGGCTTTCCACAGGGTGGTGATAATGTTGGGGCAGCCCGCGTAGGCAAACGCCCGGGCCAGACTCATAACGCCCTCGCCCCGCACCAGTTGGCCGTTGCCCGCCTCACAAGCACTCAGGATCACCAGTTTCACGCTGTCGAGCCGCATGTTGTACAGTTCGTGCGTATACAAGCGGTAGTTCGCCACCGAGTCGCGCTGCTGGGGATAAAACGCAATGAACGATTGCGAAGGGTTTTCCGCATCCACGGTGGCGTGCGTAGCCAGGTGCAGCACGTTGTAGGACCCGGCCACCCGCAGAAACCGGCGTTTGGTAGCCCGGCCTTCCGTGTAGATGCTACCCCCCACGCTTTCTACCTCGGTCTGCGAGTCGCGCAGCCGACTGAAACCCTGACTGCGTACGCCGCCCGCCTCTCCCCCGGCAAAAGGGGCCATCGCCAGCACGGCTTCGGTAGGATAACCCCGCCGCTCGTCGATGGCTTGTTGCAAGAGGGACGCTGAGTAGCCGTAGTGCAGGGTGTGCGTGTGAATCAGGTAATTGGCCCGCTGTCCGTCGGCCGATAACAGATCGAAGGGCAGATAGTGCAGCGGACCGTCGGGCACGATGATCAGCTTGCGCGCGTCAGCTATTGCATCGGCCACTGGGGTAATTAGGTAGCGATACAGCGTGGCCAAGCTGGCTTCGTCATCGCCCTGTCCGGGACGGTAGTCGTACAACTGCCGCTGGGTGCGTTGCAGGGCCGAGTCCAGTTCGGCGGTGCGGGCCACCGATGCTATCTGCAAATCATCACGACGCAGGGCAAATACGTATATCTTTTGTTGTCCGACGAAGTACTCCAGCAGCGTCTCGCCCCCGCCGAGCAACGACCGTTGCAGGGCCGCGATATCCAGCGAGTCGGGCTGGTACTTGCGTTGGTAGTAGTGTTCGTCTTTTTGCAAGTGTTTGATGGTGCGGGCCAGCGCGATTTCCTGGTCGATGAGTTGCTGCCGGTAGCGTTCGTTCTGGGCCGAATCCTGACTTTCAACCAGTTTGAGCCGCAGGGCGGTGATCTGTTGCTTGATCCGGTGCTCTTCCTGCACCAGGCTGTCGTTTACCTGGCCCGAGGACTTGATCTTCACGTCGCGCAGACTCTCGGTGAGCACTGCCGCCTTGCTGGCCTCCGAAAACTGAAACGCCTGCGCCACGTACCGCGGGTCGTCGGTCAGCTGGTGCAGTTGCACCGCCGTGGCGATGGCTTCTTCGTAGACCGGTGCCACCTTGTCGACCAAAAACAGCTTGGCCTCGTCGTTGTCGTAGGTTTTCTGAATGTGCTGCGCCACGCGGATGGCGAGTTGGTAGGTGGCCAGGGAGTGGTTGAGAGCAATCAACGTGTTGCGCTGCGCATACATTTTTCCAAACGTCGATGCTTTTTGCCTTAGCGTCTCAAACAGATACGGTAAAGAAATTGCGTCGGCGAAGTCGGTCGGATTGGAATAAATATCTTGACTATTAAAAGAAAAGGTTTGAGCAGATAAAGACTTTTGGTAGTAATGGAGCGCACTATCGAAAGATAATTGTGCTGCCTTTACATCCCCTACCCCCCGATAAGCATTAGCCAAAATGACGTTCTTGTTACTGAATAAACTACTGTTGAGCGTGAGTGACGATGCGTAATAATGTAAAGCAGAATCTAGCTTACCCAGTCGGGTGTAGGCATGTCCTAGGTAGTTTAGCGTGATGTTTTTGGTCCGATCATCAGGGTAAAGCAGAGCACGCCGAAGATAATAGACAGCACTATCATATTGCTGTTTTCCTCCGTACGATAATCCTAGGTTATGAAGAATAGCTTGAGTATGTAAGCTGTTCTTCATTAGCGCTTTAAAAGCTACTATTGCTTCATCATAATTACCTAGCTTCTCGTCAGCAATCGCAATGTTGTTCTTGATTATACCTTCCTCTGCGATGTCCTTCTTTTCTCTGCGCTTAGCAAGTTGCAGAGATTTATAGAGATAATTCTTCGCCTGTCGGTAGTTTCCTAACGAAAAATAATAGCTTCCCATAGAGTTGTATAGCTTATCCTTCTTCTTTATTCCAGAATACGTCATTGCCAACCCTTCCGCACGTTGATAAAAGTGAAGTGCTGAGTCAATGGCAGACCGCAGATAGTAAATGTCTCCTGTGTACAGGTAGTCTTCAAAATTTGCAGAATCTGTTGAAACTATCTGACGAGTAGTGATAGCACGACGTAGAAAATCAAGCGCATTTTGAGATCTTCCATCCTCAAAATAGATGATGCCTACTTTACGATAACAGTTTGCCTTCAGTAGCCAAGCACTGGTATCTTGGCATTTGGCCGCGGTTGCCAGATACAGTTTTACTGCCTTCTGATCTGACTCCTTTGTAGGATAGTCGCTATTAAACAGAGATTCTGCTTCTTGATAAAGTCTCCTGATATTTTCACCTACGGTATCTTGTTTAGCTTGTCCAAGGGCACAATACGAGAAAAGCAGAAAACACGTCAGCAAGTACCAGACCAGCACTCTGTCACAAATGAGTTGATTCGTAGCCAGTACCATATCAGCCCATTCCAACGATAATAATATACGTCGGTCGCTCTCTATCCTCTCGCCCGTTGATCGGATACCTTTGTTTATCTCTATACAATTGCTCCAGTTCGGCAGGAATAGCACCGCGGGTTTCGTAATAGAACACTTGAACCCTAGTACTATTCAAGAACCGCGTTCCGCCTATTGTGTAGAAAATTTCGAACTCACGGGTAAATCCGTCCGCCAATTCGCCCTCCAGACGGCGCAGGCTCTCAAGCGTACCCGGCAAATCAATAATGCCCGTTGCGTTATCGATCACGAGTCCGGCGGCAGAGGCGGGTACTTTGTCCTGCTCTAGCTGTCCAATCGCTGCTTCATCGTACAATCCTTCGGGAGGGCGCGCTTCAATACTGGCATTGAATATAGGGGCCGCCTCAAATTCCTCATCCGCTAGCACGTAAATGCTATCCAAGTAGTCGATGCCACTGATGATGATAGAGGTTTCACAGACGGTATCTTCCTCAGCCGAAACGTAACGAATGTAGTACTGTGCGCCCGACTCGCTGGTGTTCACACTAACTGCTCCGGTACGACTGTCCATGTCTAAGCCCTCGGGTTCAGCAGAAAACGTTCCAGCAGGTACCGACTGCTGAAATTCCGGCGTAATGAAATAGCTAGACCTTGGATCAGTAGGAACGAACACCCCATTCTCACCAGGATACGCAAAGGCACATTCTGTCAGTTGGGGAGGTTCATCTTCGCAGTCGCATAGTTTGTCACAAGAAGAAAGACTAAGCAGTAAGGCAACAAACAGCCCAAAATTGGTGAGTAAAGATCTCATTGTAGGTTGGTTTGGTTGAACTAGTACAAGGTAGTTTCGGTCCGCTTATGACAGAAGGACAGGGAACTCTACGTTAAACCGGATGGGTAGTAGTGGATGGTTTGCTTATGCCCTCTTTATACGCGTTGGCGCAAAAGGTAAACAGCCCGTAGTAACTTTTTGCGCACCCCCTGGCAAGCACATCGGCAG
Source organism: Cyclobacteriaceae bacterium (assembly GCA_965217275.1). GTDB lineage: Bacteria > Bacteroidota > Bacteroidia > Cytophagales > Cyclobacteriaceae > Tunicatimonas. Next base: position 1,422,077 of record OZ244400.1, read on the forward strand.
CAACGAAACGTAGTTTCAGCCAGCGTTCTGGCGGGTGGTACCAGAAATCAATGTATCCATTTTAACTAAGATGCAATTTAGTTTATGGACAACTTCCTACAATGTCTCTTAGAATCTCTAATAGTAAAAATTATTTCTATTTTTATTTATATCATTGTTTTTTACCAAATGACAATTACCATGATCGATAGCACGGTTTCCAACGAAGAAATTCTTCTGCGCATCAGCGGCGAACTCAAGCAGAAAATTGCCCGCGTCCGCTCGCACAGCAATCAACTCCAGCAGGCCTTTGTCGGGGCCATGGACACCGAGCACCGACAGTGGTTTGAGTCGATTGAGAAAGACTGCCTCGATCTGAACAGTATCATCCATAACCTGATTTCGTTAGACAACCAGTACGACGAACACCAGCATCCCCTCCAGGTGGATACCGTACACTTGAACCGCTTCCTGACCGCCTACGTAGCCGACTACACCTCGGAACCTGCTCAGAGCAAGCGTATCCAGGTGTCCTACGAGGACATTGACGAGAGCATTCACATCCACATCGACCCCCAGGCCATCTCCGAAGCGCTGTCGCACATTTTGTCCAACGCAGCGAAGTTTTCGCCCGCCGAAACCCAGATTGTGATCAAGCTGGTGCGCTACGCCAACGTGGCTAACCTGTCAATTTCCGATCAGGGCATTGGGATTCCCAAAAAGCTGCGCCCTTACCTGTTCAAAAAGTTCAGCAAGGCAACTCGTCGTGGCACCGAGGGCGAAGAGTCTACCGGATTGGGGCTGTACCTCACACGCAATATTATCGAGAAGCACCAGGGAAGCGTGTGGCTGGAAAGCGAAGAGGGACGCGGCACCAACGTCTACATTAACCTGCCCATCCGCGAAAAAATTGTGTGACATATTTCTGTGGCCGACAAAACCGAAAGCAGTGGACAATGAGCAATTCATCTTATCCTTAATTTCGCGTCGCCACTCACAAGAAAGGAATACTTCAATTCATGAATAACCGGCAAATTTATATCTTTGAGCCTTTGAACGGCTTTCTGAACAGGCGGATGCTGAATACTAGCTTCCAGCAACTAGTATTCCAGTCACCGCCACAAATCATCCAATAGCTTGCCCCCTCAGCAAGTAATCCAACACCCACTATCCAACCTCCAATCCATGTCCCTCTCTGCCCAGTACGATCCGCAAGCCGTTGAAGACAAGTGGTACCAACAGTGGCTCGACCATAACTTCTTCCACTCCGAACCCAGTTTGGATCAAGAACCCTATACGGTGGTGATTCCGCCGCCCAACGTGACCGGGGTGCTGCACATGGGGCACATGCTCAACAACACCATCCAGGACATCCTCACCCGCAAGGCGCGCATGGAAGGAAAAGCCGCCTGCTGGGTGCCCGGCACCGACCACGCCTCCATTGCCACCGAGGCCAAGGTGGTGGCCATGCTCCGGGAACGGGGCATCAACAAACGCTCGCTGACGCGCGACGAGTTTTTGGCCTACGCCTGGGAGTGGAAAGAAAAGTACGGCGGCATCATCCTGGAGCAACTCAAGAAACTCGGAGCTTCCTGCGACTGGGAGCGCACCCGCTTCACGATGGACGAGCCGATGAGCGAATCGGTCATCAAGGTATTCGTCGATCTGTATAATAAGGGCTACATCTACCGCGGGCACCGCATGATCAACTGGGACCCGCAGGCGCAAACCGGGCTGTCGGACGATGAGGTGAACTACCAGGAGGTGGCCTCCAAACTCTATTACGTGCGCTACGCCGTAGAGGGCAGCGACGATTTTGTTACCATCGCCACCACCCGCCCCGAAACCATCTTAGGCGACACCGCCGTGTGCGTGAACCCGCACGACGAGCGCTACCACCGCCTGCGCGGCAGGCGCGTGATCGTGCCCCTGGTGAACCGCGCCGTGCCGGTGATCGAGGACGAGTACGTGACGATGGACTTCGGCACCGGCTGTCTCAAAATCACTCCCGCCCACGACGTGAACGACTACGAACTGGGCCAGAAGCACCAGCTCGATACCATCGACGTGATCGCCGACGACGGCACCCTGCGCGAGGCGGCCCAGTTTTTCGTGGGCGAAGACCGTTTCGTGGTTCGCAAGAAGATTGCCAAGCATTTGGACGAACTCGGGGCACTGGAAAAAACCGAAGACTATACCAACAACGTGGGCTTCTCGGAGCGCACCAACGCGGTGATCGAGCCCAAACTGTCGGTGCAGTGGTTTGTGCGCATGGAGGAGCTCGTGAAACCTGCCCTGGAAAACGTGCTCAACGACACCATCCGGTTTCACCCGCCCAAGTTCAAAAATATGTACCGCGCCTGGATGGAAAACGTGCGCGACTGGAACATCTCGCGCCAGCTGTGGTGGGGCCAACGCATTCCGGCCTACCATCTGCCCAACGGCGAGTTCGTGGTGGCCAAATCCCCGGAAGAAGCCCTGCGGCTGGCGCAGGAGAAGACGGGCAACGCCGACCTCACCGCCACCGACCTGCGGCAGGATGCGGACGTGCTTGACACCTGGTTCTCATCGGGGCTGTGGCCCATTAGCGTGTTCGACGGCATCCGTCACCCCGACAACCCGGAGATCGACTACTACTACCCCACCAACGATCTGGTGACCGCCCCCGAGATTATCTTCTTCTGGGTGGCCCGTATGATTATCTTCGGTTATGAATACCGGGAGCGACCGCCCTTCCGCAACGTATACTTCACCGGCATCGTGCGCGACAGCCAGCGCCGCAAGATGTCGAAGTCGTTGGGCAACTCCCCCGACCCGCTGGAGCTCATCAAGCAATACGGGGCCGACGGCATCCGCACCGGCATGCTGTTTAGCTCCCCGGCGGGCAACGATCTGCTGTTCGACATCAAGTTGTGCGAGCAGGGGCGTAACTTCTCCAACAAGATTTGGAACGCGCTGCGCCTGGTGAAGAACTGGCAAGTAGACGATGCGCTGGTCAACGAAGACAACACCGCGGCCATCGCCTGGTTTGCGGCGCGCTTCAACCAGACGCTTATCGAGCTCGAGGATCATTTCGCGAAGTTTCGCATCTCCGACGCGCTGACGGCAGTATACAAGCTGATGCGCGACGACTTCTGCTCATGGTACCTCGAGATGGTAAAACCCGCCTACGAAGCGCCCATCGACCGGGTCACCTACGAGGCCACGTTAACCTTTTTCGAGCAGATGACGCGGGTGTTGCACCCCTTCGTGCCCTTTATCACCGAAGAAGTGTGGCACCAACTGCGCGACCGCGCGGCCGACGATTGCGTGATCGTGGCATCCTGGCCCCAGCCCGTTACTACCATCAGTCAGCAGCAGGCCGACGCCACCTTGCTGGGCGGCGGGGCCATGGTGATCGACGTGGTCACCAACCTGCGTAACTTGCGCAACAGTCGGCAGTTGTCTCCCAAAGAGGGCTTGCCGCTGTTCATCAAAACCGACGCCGCCGAGGTGTACCGACAGTTCGACGGCATCATCCGCAAGCTGGCCAACGTAACCGACCTCACCTTCACCGACGAGCCGGTTGAGGGGGCCGCCAGCTTTCGGGTGAACGCCATCCAGGGTCGCCCCGACGAGTTCTACGTGCCCTTAGAGGACGCGATCGATCCGGTGGCCGAGCGGGCGCGGCTCGAGAAGGAGCGCGACTATCACCTGGGTTTTCGGAAGACGGTAAAGAAAAAGCTGGGCAACGAGCGCTTCGTGCAAAACGCCCCCGAAGCGGTAGTCGCCCTTGAGCGCAAGAAGCTAGCCGACGCCGAGGCCAAAATCGCCGCTATCGAGGAGCAGTTGCGGGGCTTAAACGGACGAGCCGGTAACTGACTCTTTTTACGGTACGCATCTTTTAACTAATACAGAGCCGCCTCTATCCGCCTAAACTGCCCGTACGCAAGGGTTCTTTTTAGAGAAGATTGCGCACGGACGAGGTAAGGCTAATTCCTGGCCTGCGAGATTATGGACCCCGCGGAGACAAGAAATTTCAATTTGTTATGAAAAATGTTAGAGGAACACTATATTGGGCGAGAAGGAAGTTTATTCTAATAGCTGTTGGTTATCCGTATCTCGCTTACTTATCTGCTCTCAGGAATTACTTCTTTGAACCCGGGCTCTGTTTCACTCCTCCAGGAGGTATTCCTGCATGGGGTTCGCTAATATCTTCCTGACAACTAGCTAGCATCATGGTCGGAATCAACAGAGCGAGGGAGAAACGAACACTTTTTCTTAGGATAGCTTTCATTGTGTAAACATTTATAGGTTTGACATGCAGCAAAACTAAGTTACTTTATCAAAAATTTTGAGCTTTTATAAAAAAAATTATAACTATCTATAAATAATGTTAAATTTTTTACAATTTATAGGTAGTCTAAACATGTTAGTGCATTTTGATATGAAAACAACTAAACCGCAAAAAGGTCTACAAATTATGGAAGTTATCAACAAACCTAAGGTTAACTATACCAAAAAGAGCCTGCAGTTTTTTTTCAACGACCGAAGAAAAATTGTCAGTGCGGCCATCATTGTTTTTCTCCCCTTCCTAAACAACGTATGGCGCCTTGTTCCGGAGGATATCACTTACGAGTATTACGGGACATTGCTCCTCTTCGTATGGACTATAGGGGTACATCTTATCCCACTTTGTATCTCTATTGCTTGGTACTTATCCGTTCCAAGAAAAGATCGGGTACTACAAATTATGGCTTTAGCAGCTTTAGCCTATTCTATTCTAATAACCTTAGAAACTATTCCCTTCACCGATGGAACCCCCCTACTGCTTGATTTACTAGTTTCTGGAGTAATATTTCTGTGCTTGTATTTTTGCCTTCAGTATATCCAAAAGAACTACCTCGACAAACCCAATGATTATAAAGCACTGCACGACGGCTTGGTATACGATCTCCACCACCAACGCTTTCTGGGTAGCATCAACCGTATCGCCGGGTTGCTTGAAATAGCCGAAATGGATGAGCCCTACAAGTGCCTATGCACCGAAGAAATTAATGAACTGAAGGAATCCATCGCTTACATCGCCGAAAAATACGAGTCCCTTAACTGACTACCGCACGCGCGGAAACACCTCTTTCGAGTAAAAATCAATAAAGTAGTCCTGGCTGGTGCCCACGTTGTGGAAAATGATTTTGTCAAATCCTAATTCCATATCCTGCCGAATCCACTCAGCGTGCTGCTCAGGGTCCGGCGAAAGGCGCACCGACTCGGCCACTTCGTGCGGGCCGATAAACTGTGAAGCCGCCACGAACTGCTCGGGCGTGCGCAACTCCCCGTGAATGGCGCTGGTGCCCACGTTGGTGCGCCACTGCGCGTGCGCCTCATCCAGTGCCTGCTCTTGGGTGGGCGCACAGGCAATATGGCACTTCACGTAAATTGGTTTTCCTTCGCCCCCACCCCGCCGAAACGCTGCGATCACCTCCCGCAAATCGTTGTGGGGTTGCCAGATAGTGTACAATCCATCGGCCCAGGCCGCCACATCTTCGGCGGTTCGCGGCGTGACGGCCGCCGCAATGGCGGGCAAGGGCTCGTCGGGCAATGAATATACCTGCACCTCTTCGGCCACGAAGTGCTCGCCCCGGTGGGTGAAGCGCTCGCCCTGCCACAAACGCCTGATGATAGACACCGCCTCAGCCAACCGCTCGTTCCGCGATTGCTTTTCGGGCCAGTGCTTACCAGTGATGTGTTCGTTAAGAAACTCGCCGCTGCCGAACGAGGGCCAGAACCGCCCCGGGTACATCTGGGCCAGCGTGGCGCAGGCCTGGGCGATGATCACCGGGTGGTAACGCTCCACCGGGGCGTTCACCACGCCGCACGGCAGGCTGGTAGCTTCCAGCGCCGAGGCCATCCAGCTCCAGGCAAAACCACTGTGGCCCTGGGCGGCACTCCACGGAAATAGGTGGTCAGACGAGGCAAGCTCTTCGAAGCCCGCCGCTTCGGCTTTTTTAGCTAATTCTAACAGGTGGCGGGGCGAAAACTGCTCGTGCGAAATTTGGTATCCAAAGGTAGGCATAGCAAATTGGGTAAGGTCTACGATGAATTAATACAATTCTGCAGCGGATTGTTTGGGCTGGGTTATTAAACATTTCGTCCGCCAAATCGGTCATCATTACTAAACCCAAACCAATGATTGAAAACCACTGGTATAAAAACGCCATCATCTACAGCCTCGATCTAGAGACCTTTATGGACGCCAACCGCGACGGCACCGGCGACTTTCGGGGTCTCACCCGTCGGTTGGAGTACCTGCGCTCGCTGGGAGTAGACGTGCTCTGGTTGGCTCCCTTCCAGCCTACTCCCAACCGAGACAACGGCTACGACATCAAGGATTATTACGGAGTGGACCCCCGGCACGGCTCCGGCGGCGATTTTGCCGAGTTCATGCACCTGGCCAATGGCCTGGGCCTGCGGGTGATCATCGATCTGGTGGTGAACCACACCAGCGATGAGCACCCCTGGTTTCAGGAGGCCCGGCAGGGTGAGGACACCGAGCACCACGACTGGTACGTGTGGTCTAAAAAACGTCCCTCCGACTGGAACAAAGGCATGGTGTTCCCGGGCGTGCAAAAGGCCACCTGGACCAAAGACGAACAGGCCAAGGCGTATTACTTTCACCGGTTCTACGACTTCCAGCCCGACCTGAACATGAGCAATCCGCAGGTGCGCGAAGAGATTCACCGCATCATGAACTTCTGGATTTCGCTGGGCGTGGCCGGATTCCGGGTGGATGCGTTGCCCTTTATTCTGGAAACACAAAAGCCAGGCAAAACCAAGCGTAAAATCCGCTTCGAGTACCTGGAAGACATGCGGCGCTTTTTGCAGTGGCGCCGGGGGGACTCTGTGCTGCTGGGCGAGGCCAACGTGAAACCCGAAGACGCTAAGCAGTACTTCGGGGAGAAGGGCGGAGGCATCCACCTGATGTTCAATTTCTACGTGAACCAGCACCTGTTCTACGCCCTGGCCACCGCCGATCTGGAACCCCTCAAGGAGGCGTTGCTGGCCACGAAAGACATTTTCCCCACCGCGCAGTGGGCGCAGTTCTTACGCAACCACGATGAACTGGACCTGGGCCGACTCACCGAGAAACAGCGGCAGAAGGTGTTCGAGCGCTTCGGTCCGGAAAAGAACATGCAACTCTACGACCGGGGCATCCGCCGCCGGTTGGCTCCCATGCTGGGCAATCGCGCTCATATCGAACTGGCCTACAGCCTGGTATTTGCCCTGCCCGGCACCCCCGTGCTGCGCTACGGAGACGAGATTGGCATGGGTGAGAACCTGAGCCTGGAAGAACGGGCGGCGGTGCGTACCCCCATGCAGTGGTCGGATGAAGAAAACGCGGGTTTTTCAGGAGCGGATGCCAAAGACTTGATTCATCCCGTGATTAACGAGGGACCGTTTGGCTATGAGCACGTGAACGTAGAGGCGCAGCGACGACAGCCTGACTCGCTGCTCAACTGGATGACCGCCATGATCCGCCTGCGTAAAGAGTGTCCCGAAGTGGGCCACGGCAATTGGGAGATTGTGGAGGTGGATCATCCGCACGTGCTGGCCCTTTACTATCACTGGCAAGGGCAGCAGTTGCTCGTATTGCATAACTTTTCGGAAGAACCCGTGGAGATTAAGATCAACCTGAAAAAAGAGCACGATCAGCAGCTGATCGACCTGCTCAACGTGGAAGAAAGCGAGGCCAACAAAAAAGGAGTGCATCAAATCCTGCTCGGCACCTACGGATACCGTTGGTTTCGGGTGGGTGCCACCGGTCCGGCTTTGCGGAAGTAGTAGAGAGAGCGAACACTAACTCGGTTGGCACAAGAGTTATACCAATAATATGTATATTTGAAAAAAGCCCATAAACGATGATTAGAACAATTATCACTGCCGATAAGAGTGACTACACTCTCTTCTTGCCCGATGATTTTTTGGGGAAGAAGGTAGAAGTCTTGGCTTTTGTAGTGGAAGAACCTATAGAAAATCCAGCAGAGTCTCGCCCACACAAATCATTCTCAGCAATAAGTTTGGATACCAGGGGATTTAAATTCGACCGCGAAGAAGCCAATGAGTGAGCGCTGTTTTCTTGATACTAATGTTTTGATTTACTGCTATGCTGATACCGAACCTCTTAAACAATCTCGGGCTAGGTCGGTAGCGAGCTTACCCAACGTACGACAGTCTTATCCTGTCTGCTGCTATTGGGGATGGTTGCACTATACTTTATTCAGAGGATATGCAGCACGACCAGAAAATTGAGAATACATTGACGATCAAAAATCCCTTTCTGTAGGTTTCCTCAATCGCTATTTTTTTACACTTTCTTTTCTAGTTCTATGGGATACCCTCTAAACACCTACCCCTGGTGGAAAACCGGCATCATCTACCAGATTTACCCCCGCTCGTTTCAGGATACTACGCACGACGGCACCGGCGACCTGTCCGGCATTATGCAGCGCCTCGACTATTTGCAAGAACTGGGCGTGCAGGCCGTCTGGTTATCGCCGATCTTTTCCTCGCCGATGGCCGATTTCGGCTACGATATCGCTGATTATACGGACATTGATCCGCTGTTCGGTAGCATGGCTGATTTTGATCAACTGCTGGAGCAAACGCACCAACGGGGCATGAAACTGATTCTGGACCTGGTGCCCAACCACAGTTCGGACCAGCACCCCTGGTTTCAGGAGTCCCGCGCGTCGCGCGACAATCCCCGGCGTGACTGGTACATTTGGAAAGATCCCGTATACAACGAAGACGGCAATCGCCGACCGCCGGATCGCCGACCGCCTAACAATTGGCAAAGCGTGTTTGGCGGGTCGGCCTGGGAGTGGGACGAAGCCACCCAACAGTACTACTACCACGCTTTTTTGAAAGAACAGCCCGACCTGAACTGGCGCAACCCAGCCGTGCAGCGGGCCATGCTGGCGGTGATGGAGTTTTGGTTAGACAAGGGCGTAGACGGCTTTCGGGTGGACGTGATCTGGCACCTGGGCAAAGATGAGCACTTCCGCGACAATCCTCCTAATCCTGACTACCGAGAAGGTGAGTCGGACGAAAAGCGGTACCTGCGCGTCTATTCCGAAGATCAACCGATTGTGCATGATTTTGTCGCCGACATGCGCCGGTTGGTGGATCGCTACGATCATCGCCTGCTGATCGGAGAAATCTACCTTCCGCTCAACCGCCTGCTGGCCTACTACGGCAAGGATAACGATGGGGTGCACTTGCCCTTCAACTTTCAACTGATTTTGATGGACTGGCAGGCCGACAAAATCTACGCCTACGTCAATCGCTACGAAGGGAGCCTGTCGTCCGGAGACTGGCCCAATTGGGTGCTGGGCAACCACGACCAACCCCGCCTGGTGAGTCGCACCAGTCCGGCGCAGGCCCGACTGGCCGCCGTGCTGCTGCTCACCCTGCGGGGCACTCCTATTATGTACTACGGCGACGAGATCGGAATGCACGACGTGGAAGTGCCACCGCACCGTCGGCAAGACATGAAAAACACGGCTTCCGATACCAACCGCGACCCGCAACGCACCCCCATGCAGTGGAGCGAAAAGGACTACGCCGGTTTCTCTTCGGTGGAACCCTGGTTGCCGGTGGCCGACGATTACCCTCAAAAGAACGTGGAGCAACAAAAAGAGGAGGGTGAATCCATGTTGTCGTTCTACCAACGCCTGATTGCCGTGCGGCAGCAGGAGCCCGCCCTGCAAGTCGGGGATTTTGTGCCGGTGGGTCTGGAAGGCGAGTTGATGGCGTATAAGCGCGTGCACGAAGATCGGGAGGTGTTGGTGCTGATCAATTTCGGAAAGGAAGCGGCTACGTACACCCTGCCTCCTGAAAAGGCAACTGTACTCTTCGCATCGTCTGAAAGTTTTGAATCACCCCTAATCGGTAAAATTACCATAGCAGGAGAAGAAGTCCTGGTTCTCAAACTATAGTATTGTGATAAGCGCACTTCACCCTTCATGGCCTTTTTATAAAACGAGAGGCAAGCAATTTTGACGCGCTGAATTTACCCACGCGGGGCGTCCCACGCGGGACGCGCTTGCAGCATGCTCGTCTATCCTTCATCAAAAATCGCACTGTTATTCTCTAAAAAGCACTCCCAATTCCCCGCTTCTAAGACCTAACTTAGAGAGAAATAGGCCAAACGGTGCCAATTGTCGACATTTACCCGCCTTGGTAGTGCCAGATTCTTAGGAATATCGATGAAAACACGCGTGGAAATGCCAAACCATACTCATTTCCTACTTACCAACAGGGTTTTTTGCCTTGATGTCTCACTGATCGGCCGCTACCTCGGGGGTTTTTATCGACAAACCTTACTCAATGGCCATACCCTCGGGCGAGGGCGGGGTGACAGCATAGAATAGCCTCCTTCAGCGTGTTTCACTCTACGAAAAAGCCGTGCCTTACCCTCACCAACCCTACCAAAACTCACGCAATTACATTACCTTGCCGTCGAGTTACCTATTTCATTCTATCGTTCATTCATTCCAGCATTCGTTTATCACCTATGATTCAAGTCAACCCCAAGCTCACTCCCGCCAACCTGTTGCGCAAGATCACCCGCCTGTGGGATCACCCGCCTGTGGGAACTGTCGGCCGAAAAGATTCAGCACATCGAGCAGCACTACGACGCCGCCAAAGGCTCCCCGGTGTTCACCGTGAAGGGTAAGTACACCACCCGAGGCTGGACCGAGTGGACGCAGGGCTTTCAGTACGGCTCGGCCATCTTGCAGTATGATGCCACCAACGACTCCACTTTTCTGGAGGTGGGTCGCCAACACACGGTGAAAGACATGGCGGCCCACGTGAGCCATGTTGGAGTGCACGACCACGGCTTCAACAACCTAAGCACCTACGGCAACCTGCACCGCCTGATGCGCGAAGGGAAGATAGCGCACAATGAGGGCGAACAGAATTTCTACGAACTGGCCCTGAAAGTATCCGGCGCGGTGCAGGCCAGCCGCTGGACGCCCATCAAGTCGAGCAGTTCGGCCGCTGCCGGGTTCATTCACTCCTTCAATGGGCCGCACTCGTTGTTCGTAGACACGGTGCGGTCGGTTCGTTCGCTGATGGTGGCCCACCAACTGGGGCACGCCCTGTCTACGGAAAATGACCGCCGCATCAACCTGTTGCACCGGGCCTTGCACCACCTGCGGGCCACGGCCGACTATTCGGTGTTCTACGGCGAAGGGCGCGACGTGTACGACGTGCGGGGGCGCACCGCCCACGAGGCCATCTTCAACACCAAAGACGGCAACTACCGCTGTCCCAACTCCCAGCAGGGCTACACCGGCTTCTCTACCTGGACGCGCGGATTGGCCTGGGCCATGTGCGGCTTCGCCGAAGAACTGGAGTTTATCGACACCCTACCCGACGAAGAACTGGAAGATTTCGGCAGCCGCGAAGAGGTGACGCGCTTCCTGTTGCAGGCCGCCCGCGCCACCTGCGACTTTTACATCGAACATTCGCCCACCGATGGCATTCCCTACTGGGACATCGGCGCGCCGCACCTGCACCGACTGGGCGACTACCTGGACCGCCCGGCCGATCCTTATAACGAGCACGAGCCGGTGGATAGCTCAGCCGCCGCCATTGGGGCGCAGGGCCTGCTGCGCTTAGGACACTACTTGCAGGGGCAGGGCAAGGACGAGGCGGGCAAGAAGTACTTCCAGGCCGGACTTACCGTGCTCGACACGCTATTCGATGAGCCCTACCTAAGTGCCGATTCTGACCACCAGGGATTGATTCTGCACTCGATCTATCATCGCCCCAACGGCTGGGATTATGTGCCCGAAGACAGCAAGATTCCCAACGGCGAGTCCAGCATGTGGGGCGATTACCACGCCCGCGAGGCGGCTTTGTTGGTGCAACGGTTGGCTAATGAGGCCCCTTATTATACCTTTTTCGGCGGAGTGTCCTGAGAACTATGAAATGGTGGTTGATCTTCTTTATTGTTGGAAACAGCAGCCTATCCGCCTGCGGGCAGCGGTCGTTCGATCAGAAGCTGGAGGCGATGTATCGGAACACGGTGCCACTCATCAAACCCGCCGCGCTAGACAGTTTGCAACAGCGGCGCCCGGTGGTGTTGCTGGATACGCGCACCCCGGAAGAGTATGCCGTGAGTCATCTGCCCAACGCTCGCTTCGTGAACTACGACGCTTTTGAAGTCGCAGAAGTATCAGACATTGCCAAAGACACCGAAGTGGTCGTCTACTGCGCGGTGGGCTACCGCAGCGAGCGGGTGGGCGAAGCATTGCAACAGGCAGGCTACCGGCACGTGCAGAACCTCTACGGCGGCATCTTCGCCTGGAAGAACGCCGGGCATGCGGTAGTAAACCAACGGGGACAACCCACCGACAGCGTCCACACCTACAACCGCAACTGGTCGAAGTGGCTAGAACGCGGCATCAAAACATGGTAAAGACGCGATTAATCGCGTCTCAACGATAATATGAACCAAAAACCCACCAGCGCATCCCTGACCACCATGACCGAGATGGTGTTCCCCAACGATACCAACGGCCTTAATGGCTTGATGGGCGGACGCCTTTTGTTCTGGATGGACATTGTGGCCGCCATCGCCGCCCAGAAACACGCCAACAGCATGGTGGTCACCGCCTCGGTAGACAACGTGTCGTTCTCGCAACCCATCAAGATCGGCAACGTGGTCACGCTGCGCGCCCAGGTGACGCGCGCCTTCAACACCTCGATGGAAGTGCACATCGAAGTGGAGGCCGAAGACGTACCGCAACAGATTGTGGTGGAAAGCCACCGCGCCTTTTTCACGATGGTGGCCGTGAATGCCGACGGCAGCAAGCGGTCGGTGCCCGAGGCCGTGCCCGAAACTGCCGAAGAGCAGGAGCTGTTTGCCGGTGCTCTGCGCCGACGGCAACTCCGCCTCGTGCTGGCCGGGCGGCTGCAACCCGAAGAAGCCCAGGAACTACGCTCCATTTTTGATATCAAGTAGAGATGACCGAGGACAACCGCTTCTTACCCTTTTTCTTGCGTGAACCGGTCTACGTGGTAACCGAACCTAAGAAGGTACCCGTAGAAAACGCTTTGCTTCGATTACCAGTCGCCGGATTTGGCAAAAAAGACGTGCTGGTACTCGTGTACGAGCCTGAGCGTACTTTTCTGGTCCCCGCCGACCAAGCCCTGCTGGAAAAGATTCTGCAGGCAGTGCGCTTGTCGACCGACGACATTGCCCTGGTGAACTGGCATCCTGCGCAGGCCGATTTGCAGGCGGGCAAAGCGCTAGACCCGTACTTGCCTCCGCAGCAATATCAAACCACCATCGTGTTCGGCGAAGTGCCCCCGTGGAGCCAAAGCAACTTTTTTGAGGCGTATAAGGTTAGAAACAACGGAACGCAACGGTTCCTGCAAGCGAATTCGCTGGCCACCCTGACTGAGGACCCAGCGCAAAAAATTCGCTTCTGGAAGTGCTTGCAGCAATTGTTTCTTCAACCATAAAGGTCTATGAACAGCACCATGCGACACCTTTTCTCTTTTCTTCGTGCCCTCACCGGGTGGGGAAGATTCAACGTGTGGGCAATATTGTTTATCCTGGGCACGCTATTGACTGGTTTGGCCCAGGTGCCTTCTTCAAGGTCAGAAGTTTCCGTAGCCGCAACGGCTGATCCGATAGACCAACTCATCGAGCAAGCGCTGCTGCTGCGCGGCACTCCTTATGTGTACGGAGGAAAGACTCCGGCGGGTTTCGACTGCTCCGGCTACGCCCGCTACGTGTACCAGCAAGTAAGCGTCACTTTGCCAGGCTCTTCCCGTGCGCAGTTCACAAGCGGCGTCCCCATTTCGTTAGACGAAGCCCAGCGAGGCGATTTGGTGTTTTTTAGCATCTACGGTGATCGGATCAATCACGTGGGTATTTTGCTCGACACCGTGTCGGGAAGTACGCCCTTCGTGCACGCCACCAGCAGTCGGGGCGTGCGCGTAGACCAACTGGAAGATACCTACTACGCGTCGCGTCTGGTGGGAGCACGAACTATTTTGTTAAAGTAGTTTTTCGTCCTGGCGTTAGGTAAACCCCGGAATTCATCCGTATATTTGCATCCTTATTGCTGAAGTGGCGGAACTGGTAGACGCGCACGTTTCAGGGGCGTGTGGCTTTTAGCTGTGCGGGTTCGACTCCCGCCTTCAGCACTTTTTATTTTCAGCTTACCCTGACTTCACTTTCGGTAAAGCGTTCTTCCCCCCAACATCTGGCTAATTTTTTGCAGCCCCCCGCGTAACACCTCGCCTCTGAGGTTACTTTGTGTTAGGATTAGCTACTACTTGTTTATATGCATCATCTTCTGACGGACCAGCCTACCGAACACCGCCGCCGATGGCTCGAGAACCGGATCAACCAGGAGGCCCTTCGTTTTGGTCGCCTTAGTGCTCGAGCCATCCGCACCGGCAAGATGAGTCCGATTGACTACCTACTGCCCAGCATCAAACGAGGATTGCGTTTCGCCGGTTTGTACCAGCGAGGGGTAGCCAACGCTCGGGATGTGCAAGTCATGCAGCACGAACTGACGTTCAAAGACCTTCCCCCCGCCTTCGACGGCTACCGCTTGCTGCACCTTACCGACTTTCACATTGATAGCTTGCCCGGCCTGGAAGACGTGATCAGCACGCACCTGGATGGGTTGCCCTGCGATGGTTGCGTACTCACCGGCGACTATCGTTTCCTGGCCTTTGGTGATTATTCGCCGGAAGTAGCGCGTTCCCTTCGGCAAATTGTCCGTAGTATTCGGGCCACCGACGGTATCTACGCGGTGTTGGGCAACCACGATACCCATCCGGCAGTTCATCTGCTGGAGGATATGAGCGTGCGGGTGTTGCTGAACGAAAGCATCTTACTCAACCGGGGAGCACAGCAGATTACCCTTACCGGCACCGACGATCCACACTATTATCATCATCCGAAAGCAGTTACGGCGCTTCAACAATCCCCTGGGGGGTTTAAGGTGGCACTGGTTCATTCTCCCGAACTGTATGAGGAAGCTGCCGCCGCGGGATACCAGCTTTATCTGTGCGGACACACGCACGGTGGACAAGTGTGCCTACCTGGCGGCACACCCATTTTACGCAACCTGCGCAAAGGACGCCACCTGGCTCACGGACCTTGGCAAGCGCAACAGATGATCGGGTACACCAGCCCCGGATGCGGAGTATCCGGACTGCCGGTTCGCTTTTTTAGTCGGGGCGAAATCACGCTCTTCACCCTACGCCGCGGTTAAGAAAGAATGCGAGTCGCCCAGCAACCACCTATCAACGCAGATCATCCAGCATCTAACTCTACAGAAAGTCATCTAGCCCCAAACTTTTTTCAGAAGAGCCGGATACTTTGCGAACGATGCGCCGTATGTTTGTTGTTCACCAACTTTACTACGTCCTCCACTTTGGCCTACCAACCGTATGTCCCGAACCCTTTCCCTAGCTCCCTATTTCACGTTTGAAGATCGGCATAACAGCACCAACGAAGCATCAACTGCCGCCATGCTGGAGCGCATCGGAGCCGAGTCGCTCGACGCCCTGATTGACGAAACTATTCCGCCCAAAATTCGCTTGTCCGAACCCCTGAACCTGCCCCCTGCCCGCAGTGAGCCGCAGTTCTTGCACGATTTTCGTCAATTGGCGGCCAAGAACCGGGTGCTTCGTTCGTGCATCGGACTGGGCTACTACGACTGCGTGGTGCCGGGAGTGATTCAGCGCAATATCCTGGAAAACCCTGGCTGGTACACGGCCTACACTCCCTACCAGGCCGAGATTGCCCAGGGTCGCCTGGAGGCGCTGATCAACTTCCAAACGATGGTGAGCGATCTGACGGGCATGGAACTGGCCAACGCTTCGCTGCTCGACGAGGGCACCGCCGCCGCCGAGGCCATGACGATGTTTTACGCCCTACGCAAAGGAAGCAAAAAGAACGCGTCGGTTTTTCTGGTGGACAAACAGGCATTTCCCCAAACCATTGACGTGCTAAAAAACCGGGCCACTCCCCTGGGAATTGACCTGCGGGTTGCGGCCCCCGACAATTTTGATCCGGCCGATACTGCGGTGTTCGGAATGCTGCTTCAGTATCCGGACGCTCAGGGAGCGGTTCACGATCACCGCGCTTTGATCGAACGGGCTCACGGGGCGGAAGTCATGGTAGCCGTGGCGGCTGACTTGCTCAGCCTCACGCTGTTGACGCCGCCCGGCGAGATGGGCGCGGACTGCGTGGTGGGCACTACCCAACGCTTTGGCGTGCCGATGGGCTTCGGCGGACCCCACGCAGGCTACTTCGCCACCCGTGAGGCGTTCAAACGACAACTGCCGGGCCGCATCATCGGCGTGTCTACCGACGCCCAGGGCAACCCCGCCTACCGCATGGCCCTGCAAACCCGCGAGCAGCACATCAAACGCGACCGGGCCACCTCCAACATTTGCACCGCCCAGGTACTGCTGGCCGTGATGGCGGGCATGTACGCCGTGTACCACGGTCCGCACGGACTGCGCCGCATTGCCGAGCGCATCCACGGACTCACCAGGCTGCTCGCCGATGGATTAGCCGAAATGGGTCACCCACCCGTGCACGCCGACTACTTCGACACGCTCACTGTTCAGCGTGAGGGGCTAGCAGGGTTGCCCGAGGTGGCCGAGGAGCAGGGATTTAACTTCAACTACTTTCAGCAAAATCTTGTCGGCATATCTCTGGACGAAACCACTACGCTGGCCGATATACAACAGATTTTGAACGTTTTTGCGCAAGCATCCGGCGGATTAGCGCCCAAGGCAGCCGAAGAAAGCGATCTGTCTATTGAGTGGCCCGCCCCCCTGGTACGCACCACGCCCTACCTGACCCATCCGGTGTTTAACTCTTACCACGCCGAGCACGAGATGCTGCGCTACATCAAGCGGCTGGAGAACAAAGACTTGTCGTTAGTGCACTCTATGATCCCGCTGGGCTCGTGCACCATGAAACTCAACGCCACCACCGAGATGATCCCGGTTACCTGGCCCGAGTTTGGCAAAATGCATCCCTTTGCGCCGGTCAGCCAAACCCAGGGTTACCAGCAATTGTTTGCTGACCTGAAGCGTTGGCTAAGCGAAATCACCGGTTTTGCCGACGTATCGTTGCAACCCAACTCCGGTGCCCAAGGCGAGTTTGCCGGCCTGATGGTGATTCGGGCCTACCACGAAAGCCGAGGCGAGGCGCACCGAAACGTGGCGCTGATCCCTACCTCGGCCCACGGAACCAACTTCGCCAGCGCCGTGATGGCGGGCGACCGGGTGGTGCTGGTGAACTGCGACGAGCGGGGCAACATCGATCTGGGAGATTTGCAAGCGAAAGCCGAGCAGCACGCCGAACATTTGGCAGCGCTGATGGTGACCTACCCCTCTACCCACGGGGTGTTCGAGGAAGACATTCAGGAGATTTGCGCCGTGATTCACCGGCACGGCGGGCAAGTTTACATGGACGGCGCCAACATGAACGCCCAGGTGGGACTCACCAGTCCGGCCCGCATCGGAGCCGACGTGTGCCACCTCAACCTGCACAAGACTTTCTGCATTCCGCACGGCGGGGGCGGTCCGGGCATGGGTCCTATTGGGGTGGCCGAGCACTTGGTTCCTTTTCTGCCGGGCAGTCCGGTGGTTCAAGTGGGCGGCGAGCAGGCCATTTCTGCCATTTCGGCGGCGCCTTCCGGGAGTGCCAGCATCCTGCCCATCTCCTACGCCTACATTGCCCTGATGGGGGGCGAGGGCTTGGCTCAGGCCACCCGATTGGCTATCCTTAAAGCAAACTACATCAAAGAGCGACTCAGAGATCACTACGTTGTACTGTATACCGGCAAGCACGGACGCAGTGCGCACGAGATGATCATCGACTGCCGCGACTTCAAAAAAGTAGGTATCGAGGTCACCGATATCGCCAAGCGGCTGATGGACTACGGCTTTCACGCTCCCACCGTATCGTTTCCAGTGGCGGGCACGATGATGATCGAACCCACCGAGAGCGAAACCCAGGACGAGCTTGATCGTTTTTGCGATGCCCTGATTAGCATTCGTGACGAAATACGCGCGATAGAACAGGGGAAAGCCAATAGAGAGAACAACGTGCTAAAGAATGCCCCGCACACTGCCGCGGTGATCACGGCCGATAACTGGGAGTTTCCTTATAACCGTCAGCAAGCAGCGTATCCCCTACCCTACCTGCACACTCACAAATTTTGGCCGTCGGTAGGTCGCATCGACAATGCCTACGGGGATCGTAACCTGATGTGCAGTTGCCCGCCGGTAGAAGCGTATCAGGAAGAAGAGCAATCAGTTGAAATGGCTGCGGCGGAGTAGGGGGTAGCTCTGAAACGGAAATCATCACCGCGGGCGAACATTCGTGCGATAACTTTGTTGATTATGCAAATCACACCTAAAAATGTGTATCTTTGCCAAACATATTTATTTATTTTAATTATTATCATGAACACAGGAACAGTAAAATTCTTTAATGACTCCAAAGGATTCGGATTTATTAAGGACGACGCATCAGGTCAAGAGTACTTCGTACACGTATCTGGTCTGATCGACGAAATCAGAGAAGGTGACGAAGTTACCTTCGAACTCAAAGAAGGAAGAAAAGGATTAAATGCCGTTGACGTTAAGCTAGCCTAACGAACACGCTATATAATTTCATTCAGCACTTCAAAGTCCCGGCCTTCCGTCGGGACTTTTTTGCGTTTAGGCAATCAAGCAAAATTCGCTATTTTGGGAGCGGACTTCACCTTCCTCCGCTATGATTCGCACTACCATCTTTACCTCATTAATTCTCTTGCTGACAACGTTTGCCTCGGCCCAGGTCGCTTCTCGGTGGGAACGCTACCAGATCGACCTAACCAGCAACCAGTCCTACGATAATCCGCTCTACGACGTAGACCGCTTCGGTGCCATCCTGGTTGCCCCCTCTGGACGCCAGCTTCGCGTCAACGGCTTCTGGGACGGTAGCACCAACTGGCGCGTGCGCATCATGCCCGACGAGGTGGGCACCTGGCGCTACACGACCTTTTGCTCCGACACCACCAACGCGGGCCTTCATCAGCAAACTGGCACCTTCGAATGCCAGTCCTCTACTCGATCAGAATCAATCTACCAACACGGGGCCATCACGCGCAGTGCGGGGGCCTACCACCTGATACATCGCGACGGCACCCCCTTCTTCTTCACGGCCTGCACCGCCTGGAACGGTGGCCTGATGTCGACCGATGACGAATGGACTACCTACCTTCGGCACCGGAAAGAGAATAACTACTCGGCCATCCAGCTGGTGCTCACCCAGTGGCGGGGAGCCGACCAGAACTCCCGGGGCGAAGTGGCCTACGCGGGCAACGGACGCATCCGGGTAAATCCCTCGTTTTTTCAGCACCTGGACGGCAAGATGAACCAGATCAACGAACAGGGCCTGGTGGCCGCGCCGGTGGTGCTGTGGGCGCTACAAAAGAGCGGCGGAAAAGAACTGAATCCGGGCTACACGCTGCCCGAGGACGAGGCCGTGCGTTTGGCCCGTTATGTCGTGGCCCGTTATGGTGCCCACCACGTGATCTGGCTGCTGGGCGGCGACGGCAACTACCTCGACCCCTACGAGCAGCGCTGGAAGTACATCGGACAACAGGTGTTCGCCGATTATCATCCGGGACTGGTCACGCTGCATCCCGGCGGACGATCGTGGATTGGTGACGCCTACGCCGATCAGGAATGGTTGGATATCGTCACCTACCAGTCGAGCCACAGCAACCAGGAAGGAACCGTCAACTGGATCAACCGGGGGCCGATGGCGACGCGCTGGGACCAGTTGCCGCCGCGGCCGCTTATCAATATGGAACCCAACTACGAGGAAATCCCCGTATACCGCAGCGACGGGAAGATCACGGCGCGCGACGTGCGAAACGCTTCGTACTGGAGCCTGTTTGCCACGCCGCTGGCCGGGATCACCTACGGAGCCAACGGCATCTGGCCCTGGATTCGGGAGGGTGAGCGCATCCTAAACCACGGCTCGCTGGGCGATAGCTCACCTTCGACTTGGCGCGCAAGCATTGATCTCCCCGGCAGCTTGCAGGTTGGTTGTTTGTCCGAATTTATCCAGCAGTTCGACTGGTGGACGCTCAAACCCGCGCCCGACAAGTTGGCGAAGCAGCCCGGCGACGAGGACTATCGGCAGTTTGTTTCGGTGGTGCAAAATGATAGTGCCTCACTGGTACTGGCCTACGTCCCCCGGAAGTCAACCGTGGAGCTCTACAATCCGCAGCGGATCAAGTACCGCGGACAATGGTTTGACCCGGCCACGGCAAAGTACGAAGAAGCAGCGCTGACCCTGGAAGACGGGGTGCTAGAGGCTACCTCACCCCAAGAAAAGGACTTTGTGCTGGTGCTAAAAGCAGGCGAGTGAACTGGTCTTTCTCAGCGCTTTTTCATCACGCATGTAATATTCTCCCCCCATCCGTTACGCATCTTTCCTAAAAATTTTGCTACTTGGAGAAACATCCGATTACTGATTTGTCAGCGTATGTTACCAACCGGATGAACTAATTAGCTAGTTCGTTCCGTTGCAAAAATAGCTGCCGATAGGGTTTATCTACTTATTGTATACCGTAAAGCTACTTGATGATTCATTTTTCTCTAATCCTTCTCGTATCTTATTTGTGTTTTTTCGCTGCCAGTCCCCTGCTAGGTGCAACAAGCGACCTGCCCGGAAAGGAACCGAAGCGCAGTGAATTGGCAACTTACGGGAAGCATAAGAAAATCCCCCCGGAGCTTGAAGAAGTGATTCTAACGGCTTTGTCATTTTATCCGGAATTGGCTACCACTCGCATCGAGTTTATCTACCATGAGAATATCCGCAAGTCGGTGATGCAGGCCCAGCCCAAGGTGGTGAGCCTACTCAGAGGCAAGAGAAAGCGGGTGTATAAAGTGAAAATTAGCCGCTACCTCAAACTCAATGACGATCAACTCGATATTACTACGCTGCCCTTTGAAGTGCTGGTAGGATGGATTGGCCATGAGTTGGGTCACATTATGGACTACAAAGACCGTTCGGGAATCGCGATGGTAGGGTTTGGGGCCAAGTACTGGTTGTCGGTCAAGTTTTTAAAGGGAGCCGAACGGCGGGCCGATCTATTTGCCCTGGAGCACGGCTTAGGAGACCGTATTATGAGCACCAAGACTTTTGTATTGGATCATGAGCACATTCCAGTGCCTTATAAGAAGCGGATCAGACGGCTTTATATGTCACCCGAAGAGTTCACGCGGCTGCTGTCTGAGGCAGCACCCACTCCGGTTCCGGTGCCCTAAGACTTAGCGGTTGCCTGCTTCGCAAAGGTCTCCCACTCGCGAAACTTTTCTTCTACCATCACTCGCGGGGTTTTCACCTGTCCGCCCTTCTTTTTGCTAGCCTCACTCCACTGGTAAAACACGTCGGCGGGCACCACTTCTACGCGCACCTCTTTGAGCGCTTTGCTGCGGGCTACCCGGTAATTTTTGTTGACTTCCTGCAGGTGCTCATCCAGCGCCAGTGCCACCTCGTGGGCGTCCATTAAGTCGTCAGAACCTATGTACCAGTGGTGAATGTACTCCTGGTCTTCTTCCCGACGGACGGCCGCCACGGTGAACTCCTGAATGGCCACCTGAAACCGGTCTTCCAGCACGCGCATGGCTTCGTTCATTTTGTGCACCGATAACTGTGATCCCACCACGTTCAGGAAGTGCTTGGTGCGCCCGGTGATGATAATTTCGCGACGCGCTAGGTCCGTAAACTTCACCGTATCGCCAATCATGTAGCGCCACGCCCCCGCCACGGTGGAGATCAGTAGTACGTAATCGCGGTCTTTTTCCACTTCGGCCAGCGTGAGCACCGGAGCGTCGGGACGCACGTTGCCTTCGTCGGTCATGTTTTTTTCTTCGAAGGGCACAAACTCAAAATAGATACCATTATCAACCACCAGCTTCATGGCGGTGGTATCGGGCCGACTCTGGAAGGCTAGAAATCCTTCGGAGGCCAAGTAGGTATCCAGGTAGATGAGCGGATGGGCCAGCAACTTCTCAAAACTTTTTCGATAGGGTTCGAAGGCCACGCCGCCGGGAGTGTACACGCTCAGGTTGGGCCAGATATCGTGAATGTTACTGAGGTTGTGATGCTTGATCACTTTTTTAAGCATCAGCTCGATCCACGACGGAATGCCCGAAAGGGCGCCAATATCCCACTCCTCAGCCCGCTCGGCAATTTTCTGCACCCGCTCGTCCCAATCGTCGATGCGGGCAATGTCGTCGCCCGGCTTGTAGAAGCCCTTGAACCAAAACGGAATGTTGCTGGCACTGATGCCGCTGATCTCTCCTTCCAGAAAGTTGCCCCGCTGTTGCAGGTCGGTGCTGCTACCCAGCATCATGATTTCCTTTTCGAAAAACTCGGCCGGAAGGTCAAAATTGGCCAGACTGGTAACCTGCTGCAGGCCGGTGTTGCGGATGGCGGCCAGCATTTCGTCGGTGACCGGAATGCGCTTACTGGCGCTGCCAGTGGTGCCCGAACTCAGGGCGAAGTAGTGCGGTTGACCGGGCCAAGTCACATTTTTTTCGCCTGCAATCAAACGATGCCACCACTCGTCGTGGATTTTCTGATAGTCGTGCATGGGCACGGTGCGGGCAAACGCTTGTCGAGGCTTCAAGTCTGATAAGATTTTCGAGAACCCATACTGCCGTCCGAATGCGGTATTAGCGGCGGTTCTCAGCAGGTTAGTGAGCACTTGTTCTTGGGCGGGGATGGCGGCGGTTTCGGGCGTAAGTTTGTCCTTGAGTTCGATAGCCGTTTTGATGATATTGCCGAGGATAGCCATAGGAGTAGCAAGAGGTTATTGAAGTGACCAATATACTACCGGTTTTGTTTAAGGCAATCGGATATTGTGGTTTAATGAGGCAAGTGGCAGGGTGGACGCAAGAAAAAGCTTTTTGAGTCGGCGCTACTTGGTCAACTGGTGGTACCTGTCAAGCACTGCGATGTAGTCGGCGGTGGTATGAAATTTGAGTTTATTTGTGCGGATAAACTCTTTAATCTCTTTCTTTTTATTACGGGTAATATTAATCAATTTTTTACGATCAAGCTCGTATAACCCTCCAGTTTCCATATCAAACATGTAATGCTGATAATTCTTCTCTAATCTGGTTCGGCGGTACGCACCCTTCACTGCAAATCCACCAGATATACCGTTTCGGTTAGGAATTGTCGTGACTTCAGAAGAAAAGGAAGATGATTTGTATCCTTTTACCTGAGGAACTTTTCCTTTAAAATTTATTACAGTTTCGCTAGGACTAGCTGGAGAAGTAGGAAAATAGATGGTATGATACTGCTTCTTGGCCGATATTTCTCTCCTTCCTAAAATTGAGTAATTAGGGCTCTCGTGGAGCAACTCAACAAACATGCGCTGCCGACTGCCAATCTGTATCGAGTGGTAAGTGTGATCAGAAGAAGCCTTAGAGTCGTAAAAGGAAAAAGTTTCTAGGCTATACACCGTTTCGGTCAAAATCCTGTTGCCGTCGGCTATTTTAACAAGTCCTTCGGGAACTAGCGGATTATAGGAAAGTTTGCAAAGAATTGTTTCCCCATTTTTGTAAGTCACTTCCCCCTCAAACCATTGATCGGCAAACTTATTCATTTTTTTTGCTCTTCGCGCGTACTCGACCTTTTGACCAAAGCTTGACTCTAGAGAGATGAACAATATCATGCTTGTTATAAAAAGAATTCTGCTCATTTCTGTTCCATGTTTGGAGGCACGCTGTAAGGACAATCCAATCAGATTGACGGTAGCATTTTAAATATAAATAATTATACTTATTACTATTTTATTTAAATTGAAGTAAAACTTACTGTAATGAGATTATGATGTAAATATTTAGTTTAGAAGAGCCACGCAAAGCAGTTGAACCAAGAATTGAACACGCGTGGTGGTTAATTATCGTTACTTTGCGTATATGCTAAAACTACCCCTACTCTACCTCATGGCCGCGCTCTACGTCGCGGCGGGAGTGAATCACTTCTTGCGTCCCCGCATGTACGAACGGATCATCCCGCCTTACCTATCAGCTCCTAAAACGCTGAACTACGCAGCGGGAGTGGCGGAGGTGGTACTAAGTATCGCCTTGCTGTTCCCCGCCACCCGCCCCTGGGCAGCTTGGGGAATCATTGCCCTGCTGGTGGCGGTGTTTCCGGCGAACATATACATGTACCAGCAAGGAACATTTGGCCTTCCGTCGTGGATGCTGCTACTACGACTGCCACTGCAGGGGGTGCTCATCGCCTGGGCGTGGTGGTATACACAGTAGGCGAAAACTGGGAAGTGTTAGCTTTTGGCCGCAAGCAAGACGACTTCGGCAGGCGGGACGTCATTTAAATTCTCCTCGCTACTGCCCAACTTCCCCGCCACAAAACCCGTCGACCAGGCCGCCTGAAAGTTAAATCCGCCGGTTACCCCGTCGACATCCAGCACCTCTCCGGCAAAGTACAGTCCCGGACACACCCGACTCTCCATGGTGTTCATATCCACATCAGACAAACAAACGCCCCCGCAGGTGACAAACTCTTCCTTGAAGGTCGTCTTTCCCGACACAGCATACGAATCGTTCAGCAGCGCGCTGAGTAAGGCGTTGCGGCGCTTTTTGCTAAGTTCGGCCCAGGGCGTATCCAGATCGATGTCGGCCTTAGTTAGCAAATGGCTCCACAGCCGTTGCGGCAGGTGATACGGGTTTTTGTTTGCTACCTTCCGGCCTCCCAGCGTCGGAAGTTGCTCAAGCAAAGCGGTGCGCACTTCCTCTTCGTTGGGGTTGCCCAGCCAGTTGATCTGCACCGGAAACCGATACGACCGCTCACTCAGCGCCCGAGCGCCCCAGGCCGATAGTTTGAGCACGGCTGGTCCGCTGGTGCCCCAGTGGGTGATGAGCAGTGGGCCGTCGTGGACTAGTTTGGTGCCCGGTACTCGTACCAATGCCCGCTCCACGCTTAGGCCCGGCAGCGCCGTCAGCGGAGTGTCGGGCATATTAAAGGTAAACAGCGAGGGCACCGGCGGGGCAATAGCGTGGCCCAGATTGGCCAGCCAGTCGAGGCCACTCAGCTTCGGACTGCCCCCGGTGGCCACGATCACCCGGTTGGCGGTAACTTTTTCGGAGCCCACGGTCAGCCGGAAGGTATTGCCATCCGGCACCAGTGCGTGCACCGGAGATTGGGTTTGAACCTCAACTTCCAAGCGCTGGGCCTCGCGCAAGAAGCAGTCGATGATCGTCTGTGAGGTGTTGGTGACCGGAAACATACGGCCATCGGCCTCGGTACGCAGCGGCACGCCGCGCTGCTCGAACCAAGCTAGCGTTTCGGTCGGTCCGAACTGAGCAAACGGTTTTTTGAGTCGTTTTCCGCCCCGAGGATAGTGCTTAACCAATTGTGAAACAGTAAAACAGTCGTGCATCACATTGCAGCGTCCCCCGCCGGAGACTTTTACTTTCGCGAGCAGCTTGCCGGTCTTTTCGTAGATTGTGACCCGCGCGGCGGGGTGGTGGTGCTTGCACGACAGGGCGGCAAAGAATCCGGCGGCCCCGCCGCCAATGATGGCTACGTTCATAGTTGCGTTGCTTAACGACAAAGTACAGTTATTTTTGTAGATTGGTTTCCTCCGCAACCTTCCGTCATATGAGACAAATTACGCTGATCCTCCTCTTTGCCTTCACCTTGGGTAGATGCCAGCCCCGGCAGTCGGTAGAAGAAGCCCCTCCGGAAAGCTACGAAATGATTGACTACGTGAAGGTGGGAGAAATGATGGACACGGTTGAAGCGCCCTACGTGGTTGATGCAATGAACGGCAATAAGCGCGTGGTCCTGGTGGGATGCGTTCACGTGCGCGATTCTACCCACCGGCAGTTTGCCGTTCTTGAACGTTACTTTAACGAGTTGCAACCGCAAGTGGCTTTCAACGAAGGAGGACAAGAGAGCGAAGCCACGCACTACGGCTCTCTGAACGAAGCCGCCGCCCAATGGGGCGAAACCGCTAGTTTGAAGTACCTGAGCGACCAGGCGGGAATTAAACTGCTAAACGGCGATACGGAAGACAGCGTTGAGTTTGCCATAACGCTAAAGAAATACCCTAAGGACAAACTGTTCTTGTATTACGTGATGGAAAGAATTGTTATCCCCTATATCTACGGAGCTCACGGTGAAGGAAACTTTGAAGAAAAGTACGAAAAATTTGTGCAAGACTGGTTTGTCAACAACGGGTATCCTTTAGACAGTACTGAACAGAGTTACGAATACTTCGCGTCGCTGTATCGGAAATACACCGGCGTTAACTTCAAACCTGAACTTAATATGGTGATCGAGCAGTTTGATTACATCAACGGGAGTGATTGTGAATTTTGCGCGATCGGACGAACTTCTAAGGTGATAAGAGACAGTGTGTTGCTGGACAAGATCGGTCAAGCCTTGTAGGAGCACGACCGCATCATCGTGACCTTCGGCCACGGACACGCCCTGGCTATCGAACCCGCCCTTCAGCAACTCGTCACCCACCACTAAAACAACCGCATGAACCTCACCGGCACGGCCAAGAAGAATAACACCTACGACGCCATCGTCATCGGCTCGGGTATCAGCGGCGGGTGGGCCGCCAAAGAACTCTGCGACCGGGGCCTAGAAACCCTGGTGCTGGAGCGGGGCCGCTCGGTGAAGCACGGTGAGTACCCAACCGCTACCAAGAACCCCTGGGACTTTCCCCACCGGAGCCAGTTTCCGCCGATGGAGAAGCAAGCCAATCCCATTGCCGACCGATGCTACGCCTTTGAGCCCGCTACCGAGCACTTCTTTGTCAAAGATGAAGAGCACCCCTACGTGCAGGAAAAACCCTTCGACTGGATTCGCGGCTACCAAACCGGGGGCAAGTCGCTGATCTGGGCGCGGCAGACACAGCGGTGGAGCGACTACGAGTTCGAAGCGCCCGCGCGCGACGGCTTCGCGGTGGACTGGCCCATTCGCTATGCCGATTTGGCTCCGTGGTACAGTCACGTCGAAAAATTTGTCGGCATCAGCGGTAACCGCGACGGCATCAAAAACCTGCCCGACAGCGAGGTGCTACCCCCCTTCGAGCTCAACTGCGTGGAGAAACACATCCAGACGAAGCTGCGCGAGCACTACGACGACCGTCCGGTGATCATCGGGCGCTGCGCCCACCTCACCGAGCCGCAGGACATTCACCGACAACAAGGGCGGGCCCAGTGCCAGGCACGGCACCTGTGTTACCGGGGCTGCCCCTACGGTGCCTACTTCAGTTCCAACGCATCCACCCTGCCCTGAGCGGCCAAAACTGGTCACCTCACCCTGCAACCCGACTCGGTGGTGCACTCCATCATCTACGACGAAAAACTAGGCAAAGCCAGCGGCGTGCGGGTGGCGGATGCGCACACCAAGGAAATGACCGAATACTACGCCCGCATCATCTTCGTGAACGCCGCCGCCCTGAATACCAACCTGATTTTGCTCAACTCCACCTCGTCGCGCTTCCCCCACGGACTAGGCAACGACCACGGGCTGCTGGGGCGCTACGTGGCCTTCCACAACTACCGGGGCAGCATGCTGGCTACCTTCAAGGGTTATGAAGACGGCTACTACTACGGTCGCCGCCCCACCAGTGCCTTCATTCCTTCGTTTCGTAACGTGTTCCGGCAAGATACGGACTTTCTGCGGGGCTACATGGTCGCGTTTAGCGCGGCGCGGCAAGACTGGCGGCGGGGCTTGACCGAGGAGGGCCACGGCGCGGAGTGGAAAGAGCAACTGCGTGCGCCCGGCCCCTGGCAGGTGTTCATGATGATGCAGGGCGAAACCGTGCCCCAGTACGACAATCACGTGCGGCTCAGCGACACGGCGCAGGACGCCTGGGGGATTCCGCAGATGGTGACCTCGGTAGGCTACACCGACAACGACGAAAAGGTACTGCAAGACTTTTTGGTGCAGGGGGCCGAGATGTTAGAAAAATCAGGCTGCCGCGACATTAAAACGATTGACAGTCAGCAGTCGCCGGGTCTGGATATTCACGAGATGGGCGGAGTGCGCATGGGGCACGATCCGAAGACCTCGCTGCTCAACCGCTGGAACCAACTGCACGCGTGCAAGAACGTGTTCGTCACCGACGGGGCCTGCATGACGTCGGTGGGCAACCAAAACCCCTCGCTCACCTTCATGGCCCTCACCGCGCGGGCGGTTGAGCACGCGGAGCAAGAGATGAAGCGGGGAAATCTGTAGAGCATTACCCGTGGTCAATACTCGATTCTGTTAAAATTTGCCATTTGATTTATTGCCAGTGAAGAGCCGTACCGTAAGAATTTGTCTGCTTATCTTCGGGCTAATCAGCCTGTCTTCACGGGAGGGCGCGGCCCAAGAGGATAGCCCGCGTGACTACGACGTGGTGGTGGTCGGGGCCACTCCCGCGGGCATTGCCGCTGCTCTCAACGCCGCCCGCTACGATCATACCGTGCTGCTGGCCGAGGAATACGCCCAGGTGGGGGGGCTGATGACCTCCGGACTTTCGTTTACCGATTTCATCTCCTACGAAGTGCTAGGCGGCACCTTTCTGGACTATACCCAGCGGGTGGAAGCGTACTATGCCGAAAAGTACGGCACAGGCTCCGAGCAGCACCTTGCTTCACACGGGGGCATCCACGCCGAACCGCACGTTACCCTTGAAATTTTTCGTCAGATGCTCGGTGAGTACGATCAGATTACCACCCGGACCAACCTTCGGCTAACCGACGTGGCTTACCGGACCGGAGCGGATAGCACCAAGCTCATCCGCTCGGTATCGCTGACCGATACGCAGACGGGCGATACGCTTGCGGTGCGCGGAAGGGTGTTTGTTGATGCGACCTACGAAGGAGACCTGGCCGCCCGGGCCGGGGCCGACTACTGGGTGGGGCGGGAGTCGCGCGAGGAGTACGGCGAGTTTCTAGCGGGTAAGATATTCTATCGCTACGGCGTGATTCTGCCGGGCAGCAACGGCACGGCCGATCAGAAAATTCAGGCCTATAACTTTCGGCCCATCATGACCGACGATCCGGCCAACCGGGTGCTGGTGCCGAAACCGCCTGGTTACCGCCGCGAAGATTACGTCGGTATTGCGCAGGTACTTCAAGAAGGCAAGGTATCGCAGGTGTTTGTGGAGAAGGGCAACGACGGCTTGTTCCGCACCCAGTTGCTACCCAACCGCAAGGCCGACGTAAACGACATCAAGAACGCCCCGGTGCGCATGGCTTTGCTGGGCGAAAACTACACCTACCCCGAAGGAGATACTGAAACCCGCCGGGCCATTGTGGAGCGCCACCGCAACCACCTGCTAGGCATGTTGTACTTCGTGCAGAACGATGCAGCGGTGCCCGAGAAATTCCGTATCGAAGCCCGGCAATGGGGCCTGGCCAAGGACGAGTTCGTGGACACCGATCACTTTCCGCCGCGGCTCTACATTCGCGAGGCCCGCCGCATCCGGGGGCACTACGTGTTCACCCAAAACGATATCCGCACCATCGACAACACCCTCGTCGTGCGGCCGAAAGAGGATGCTATCGCCATCGGCGATTACGCCCTCAACTGCCATGGCGTGGCTCCGGCCACTTTGCACCCCGTGGTGGCCGATGGTGACTTCAACTTCATTCCAGCCCCCTTTCAAATTCCGTTCGGCGCAATCGTGCCCCGAGGCTTCGACAATTTGCTGGTGCCGGTAGCAGTGTCGGCCAGTCACGTAGGCTTCAGTGGCCTTCGGCTGGAACCTACCTGGACGGCCCTGGGGCAGGCAGCGGGGATTGCGGCCCACGTTGCGCTACAAACCGACACGTCGGTGCTCGATGTGGCAGTGCGTTCCGTGCAAAATTTACTACACCAGCACGGAGCCAAAACTACCTACATTTCGGACGTATCGGCCGACTCGAAGTACTTCAAAGCAGCGCAGTGGTTGGGACTGCGGGGGTTTATGCACGACGTGTACGTGCTGGACTCGCTCGAGATGCGCGGCGCGGAGACGTATAAGAGTTTGCGCGGCACGCAGTACGCCGCGGCCTACCCCTTTCATGCGCTGCAACCGGAGCGACTCGCTTCGCCGGAGTTGGTAGAAGCGTGGGCGGCCCGCATTAAAGACGATGCCGCTCGGGAGACTATTCTTACTTACTATCGGGAAGAGCAACCTACGGTAGGCGATCTGCTGCTGACGATTGCGGGTTTGCCGGAGTTTCGGGACCCTTGACTGTACCTTCATCTCACTAGCAGACAGGAGTGGCTGCTGTTGCAATTTCTTCTCCGAAAAAGTGTCAATAGACGGTAACCAAACCTGATAAACGGGAAGGACTTATGAGACTTAGCTTCTTATAAAAAGCAACTTCAGTCTTATGGAGCACGTTCTAGCGTAGAAAGGCAAGCCGATTACTCTAACAACATCAGATATGACAACCATTGACTTACAGGAACTATCTCCTACAACTGCTGAGGCGGTGAAGCAGGCCTTAGCTAACGGAGAAGAAATATTTATCATCGAAAACCAGAAAGAGCATCTAGCCAAGGTTGTTTCTATTCCTGAATCACTTAGCACTTCAAGGGCAGTCGAAAAAAGAGGTCTTTTCGGGTGCATGAAAGGAGTTGTTACATAAGCGGAATAGCATCAAAGCACATTAGCACGTTACCCATCACTGTAGATCATTTGGAAGCAGTAGAAACGCTCGCTTATCAAGGCAAGCACCGCGATCCGTTTGATCGGCTAATCATCAGCCAAGCTATGGTAGAAAATCTAACGTTAATCTCAAGCGATCCGCACTTTAAAAATTACCCGGTAAAGTTATTCTGGTAGCTTGATAAGCTTTTGCACCACCTGCACCATCTTATCGTGCTGTTCCTCCATCTGTTTAATGAGCCAAAACTGATTGCGCGCTCGGTCTAAATTATGGTTCGGATGCACCGTTTTGTAGTACGTATCTCCCGCCAAATAGTCGGTGAGCATCCGCACTCCCATAATGAAGGTCATGTAGCGGGCTGATAACGGAAGGTATTCAATCTCCTCAGAGGTTAAAAACGTGCTTGTTTCGGTTAGGTATCCTTCCGCAAAAGCTTCGTAATAAGGCAAGTGAAACCGCACTTGATTCAAATCCGCCTCGTCTTCGGCGGCGGTGCTGGCTACAGTGCGGATCGCATCGCCAAAGTCGTGCAGCACCGAGCCGGGCATCACCGTGTCCAGGTCCACCACGGCGCGCGCCCGATGAATCAGCGGATCGAGCAGCACGTTGTTTAGTTTGGTGTCGTTATGCGTGATTCGGATAGGAATCTGCCCCGCGTCGATCAGCGCGTGTAGGCGAAGCAGGGCGGGAGCGCGTTGGCGGACAAAGGCTGTTTCGGCCTGAACCTCTGAAGCGCGTCGCGCTACGTCGGCGGCCAGCGCCTGCTCAAAGGCCGCAAGACGGCGGGCCAGATGATGGAACTTTGGGATGGTTTCTACCAAGGGCTCACCGGGGAGGTCCAGCAGCAACGCTGAAAACAGCCCGAAGGCACGACCCGCTTCTCGCGCAATGGCGGCCGAGGGAGTGCGCTGGTAGGCCGTGCCGCCCGCAACGAACGTAAGCACCCGCCAGTATCCTGCTTCGTCCTGATGAAAAAGCTGTTCGTCAGTGGTAAGCACCAGCCGGAAGGTGGTGAGTGAAGTGGTATCAGGAAGGGTAGCAATTTTCTGACGGAGGTGCTGCGTAACGCGCTGCATATTGCGCATCATTCCCTCAACGTCCTGAAACACCGCGTGATTGATTCGCTGCAGCAAAAAAGAATTTTTCTGAGCGTCCCGCACCCGAAACGTGTCGTGCACGTGTCCCGCCCCGAAGGGTTCTACGGTGCAAGGGCTACTGACTCGAAAGTGCGCAAGAACGCGTTTGAGGATATCGCTACTCAACCCGCCGTCTGCTTCGCTCACCCTTCGCCCCACAAGCGCTCCGGATACACGCCCTGCTGCACCAGCTCCTTGAACCGCTGCTGCGCCACCGCCTTGTCCGCTTGATAAGTTACCCCAAACCAGCGGTCGGGCGTGGTGACCACCTTGACCCGGGCGATCTGCCGCTGGATCATCTCGTTCATCACGAAGGGCAAATAAAATTCTGATTTCAACTCCTGACCCCGCTCTTGGATAAAATCCCGGAAGTACTCTTCAAAGTAAGCGAAAGCCGACGGGGCAAAGCCCATCAGGTTCATCGACACGGTCTCTTGTCCGGTGAGCGGCACGGTTTCGCCATCCTCTTCGTACACCACGCCGCCATTATCGGTGCGGTAGATTTTGGTGCGTTCGGTCACCTGCTGCAGATATCCCTCATCATCAATCTGGCACACCCCGCGCGACACGTGGCCGTGCTCAGAAAGGGTATTCTCTAAGCGGTAGCCCAGCAGGCAGTACTCGTGGGCGTCGTTGTCAACCTCCGTGAGGTAGTCGGCCATGAGTTGAAACGACTGCGCTCCGTAATAGTCGTCGGCGTTGATCACGGCAAAGGGTTCGTGCACCTTGGGGGCGGCCACCAGCACGGCGTGACCGGTGCCCCAGGGTTTCACGCGTTCGGCGGGCACACTTACCCCGTCGGGCACCTGGTCCAGCTCCTGCAGCACGTAGTCGACCTCGATGCGGTTGGCGAAGCGCGACAGGATAGTCTGCTTAAAATCTTCCAGGATCGCCTCGCGCACCACGAAAACCACCTTGCCAAATCCGGCGCGCCGCGCGTCGTAGACCGAGTAGTCAATAATCGTTTCGCCCGACGGCCCGAAGGGGTCCATCTGCTTCAAACTTCCGTAACGGCTGCCCAGTCCGGCCGCCATTACTAACAACGTTGGTTTATTCATTGAGATACTTCATTTTCGGCGCGGGTACTGATCCGCGCCCAGGATTTAAATAACAAAAAAGCGGCTATGGCGGCCACGACAGTGAGCACCACTGCCAAGGGGTAGCGACCGTAAATCCACTGTCCGGTAGCAAATAGCGTACTGTATACAGCGATCACTCCTAAAAACATGCACAGAATTCCCCAGGGAACGTCCCAGGCGGCGTTGGGCGCTTCCAAAGGTTCTCCTTCCCGCTGCGCTTCCTCTATCACCGGTTTCCAACCCGGTCCGCCGGGGTGCACCAGCCGGTAGAACCGGCGCAGCGTGGCCCGGTCGGTGGGGAGAGTGAGAAACGTGACCGTGAGCCAACCGACCGTGGTGATGCCCACCCCCCAGAGCAGCTTCGCGCCGGTGCCCAGCGGCTCCAATCCCAGCATGGGGTGAACGATCTCCAGGTAGAGCGCCACCAGAAACGAAATTACCATCGCGGCGATCTCGCTGTAGGCGTTGATGCGCCACCAGAACCAGCGTAGGATAAAAATTAGTCCGGTGCCCGCCCCCACCTGCAACAGAATGTTAAAGGCCTGCAAGGCATTGCTCAGCAGCAGCGCGAAGATCAGGGTAGCCACCATCAGGCCCACCGTGCTGATTTGCCCGGCCCGTACCAGTTGTTTTTCCGTGGCCTGCGGATTCACAAAGCGCTGGTAAAAATCGTTCACAATGTAGGACGAGCCCCAGTTCACCTGCGTAGAGATGGTTGACATAAACGCGGCAATCAGGGAAGCGACCACCAACCCTAGAAAACCGGTGGGCAAAAAACTCAGCATGGCCGGGTAGGCAAAATCGTTCTGTACGTACTGCGTCTCAATATCCGGAAAGGCGGTGCGCATGGATTCCACCGTAGGAAAGACGATCAGCGAGGCCAGGGCGACCAGGATCCAGGGCCAGGGCCGCAGGGCGTAGTGGGTGGCGTTGAAGAACAGCGTAGCGGCAATAGCCCCGCGCTCATCCTTGGCAGCCAGCATGCGCTGCGCCAGATACCCCCCCCCACCCGGCTCGGCCCCCGGATACCACACGCTCCACCACTGCACCGCCAACGGCAGCACCAGCAGGGTGATTACCGCGTCGCTATCGGAAAAATCAGGCAGCAGCGCCAGTTTGCCTACCACCCGCTCGTGGCTGATTAATTCGGTGAGTCCACCCACTTCGGGCAGGTTCACAATAATCATCGCCGCCCCAATTGCGCCAATCATTGATATAAAAAACTGAAAGAAATCGGTGAGCAGAATACCCTTGAGTCCGCCCACGGTGCTGTAGACGGCCGTGATGGCCAGTGATACGGCCAGGGTTTGCAGGGCCGACCACTGCAGCATCACCGCCCCGATTTTGATGGCCGCCAGCGACACCGAAGCCATCACCATCACGTTGAAGAACACGCCCAGGTAGAGGGCGCGAAAGCCTCGTAAGAAGGCCGCCCAGCGGCCGCTGTAGCGCAGCTCGTAGAACTCAATGTCGGTGAGCACCCGCGAGCGCCGCCACAGTTTAGCGTACACAAACACAGTGAGCATGCCGGTGAGCAAGAAGGCCCACCACGCCCAGTTGCCCGCCACCCCATTTTGCCGCACGATGTCGGTGACCAGGTTGGGCGTGTCGCTCGAGAAGGTGGTGGCCACCATCGACACGCCCAGCAACCACCACGGCATGTTGCGGCCCGACAGAAAGAAGTTGGCGGCGCTTTTGCCGGCCGTGCGGGCGGCGTAGAGGCCGATGAAAAGCGAAATAGCGAAGAATCCGAAGATAATTGCCCAGTCGATGGTTGCGAGCGCCATAGGGGGAAGAGAAGAAAGGGGAAATGGTCTGGTTAGCTTAGGCAGCCAAACCTAAGAAAAAAAACGGGATTTCCCTTCCGCTATATTGAAAGGGAGAATTAGGGATTTGCCAAAAAATCAACCATAATTGCCCGTCTGTTCGATCCTGTTGACCTATGCCTACTTTAATAACCTATTATTTTCGCTGTCTCCTCTGGCTTCTGCCGGTTGTGCTGGGTGCCTGCCGAACCAATCCTTCGCCTTCGGCCGAGACTGATCGTTGGCAAACGCAAGCCGAACAAATCACTATTTATCGAGACGATTTTGGGGTGCCCCACGTGTACGGGAAAACCGACGCCGACGCGGTGTTCGGACTGCTCTACGCCCAGTGCGAGGACGACTTCAACCGCGTGGAACAGAACTACCTGTGGGCCACCGGTCGACTAGCCGAGGTGGAGGGCGAATCGGCGCTGTACAGCGACCTGCGGGCCAAGCTGTTTATGACGCAGGAAGAAGCCGTCGCTCACTACGAAAGCAGTCCGGACTGGCTCCGGAAGCTCTGCAACGCCTGGGCCGACGGCATCAACTACTTCCTGCACACCCACCCCGAAGTGCGGCCCCGCTTGCTCACCCGCTTCGAGCCGTGGATGCCGATGTACTTCAGCGAAGGCTCCATTGGCGGCGACATCGAGCGCGTGTCTACCCGGCAACTGCAGGCCTTCTACGAAAACACTCCCGCAGTGCCCGAACGTGAACCCGAACCGGCCGTAGAAGAACCGCAGGGCTCCAACGGCATCGCCATCGCGGGCGAACTCACGCAGTCGGGCCACGCCATGCTGCTGATCAATCCGCACACGTCGTTCTACTTTCGGGGCGAGGTGCACGCCGTGAGCGAAGAAGGGCTGAACGCCTACGGGGCCGTCACCTGGGGGCAGTTTTTTGTGTACCAGGGCTTCAACGAAACCACCGGCTGGATGCACACCTCCACCTACACCGATGTGATCGACGAGTTTCGGGAAACCATCGAGCAGCAGGGCAATAGCCTGGTGTACCGCTACGGTGAGGAGTGGCGACCGGTAGAAACCTACGAAGTGACGTTGAACTACAAAGAAGGAGACGAGCTAAAAGAGCGCACCTTTACGGCCTACCGCACCCACCACGGCCCCATCACCCACCAGGAAGACGGGCAGTGGGTGGCCACCGCCCTGATGTGGGAACCGGTGAAGGCCCTGGAGCAATCCTACACCCGCACCAAGCAAAGCGGTTACGACGACTTTCGCCGGATGATGGACATCCGCACCAACTCCTCGAATAACACTGTCTACGCCGACGCGGGGGGCAACATCGCCTACTTCCACGGTAACTTCATCCCCCGCCGCGACACCACTTTTGATTACACCCAATCGGTCGACGGCCGCAACCCGCAAACCGACTGGCAGGGGCTGCACTCGGTGGACGAGAGCATTGTGGTGCACAATCCGCCGAACGGTTGGATCCAGAACTGCAACTCCACACCCTATACCGCCGCGCTGGAGTTTAGTCCAAGGCGCGCTGACTACCCCCGCTACATGTCGCTCGATCGGGAGAACTTCCGGGGCGTACACGCCATCGGTTTGCTGCGTGATCGGTCAGGCTACACGCTGGATAGCCTCATTCAACTGGCCTACGATCCGTATTTGCCCGCCTTTGCGGCGCTGATTCCGGGCTTGGTGGCCGCCTACGACGCTTCGGGTAAAGACGAAGCGCTCAGTGTCCCCATTGAGACCTTGCGGGGCTGGGACTTCACCACTTCGGAGGGATCGGTATCCATGACGCTGGCCCACTACTACGGCACCCGCTACCAGCGAGAAGGTGCTTCGCCGCCGGGACTTACCCCCATGGAGCGTATCGAGTACTATGGCACCGAATCGCCCCCGGCCGAGCGGCTGGCGATCTTTGCCGGAGCCGTGCAGCAATTGGAAGACGATTTCGGTACCTGGGAAATGCCCTGGGGTGAAGTGAACCGCTACCAGCGCCTGAGTGGAGCCATCGAGCTTGATTTTGACGATGACCAACCCAGCACGCCCATTGGCTTTGCTTCCGGGCAGTGGGGAGCGTTGGCCTCCTATGCCGCGCGGAACAACGGCGACACCAAGAAAATCTACGGCACCAGTGGCAACAGCTTCGTGGCGGTGGTAGAGTTTGGCGACAGCGTGCGCGCCAAGAGCATTTTGGTAGGCGGACAAAGTAGCGACCCGGCCTCTCCGCACTTTGATGATCAGGTGGAGCCTTATCGGGAGGTGCAATTTAAGGACGTGCCCTACTACCGTGCGGCGGTGGAAGCCAGGGCACAAGAAACGTATCAACCCGGAAAACGAAACTGATCAAAAGTATGAGTAACCAAAGAACCACCGGCATGACTATGCGCATCATTCACCGCTACCTGGGCTTTTTTCTGGTGGGTATCATGGCGGTGTACGCCATCAGTGGGGTGGTGCTGATCTTCCGTAACACCGATTTTTTTAAACGCGACCAGCAGGTAGAAAAAGTGCTGGAACCGGGTCTCTCCTCTGCGGAGGTAGGCAAACAGTTAAAAATTAAAGAGCTACAGGTTATCCGACAGGAAGGGGAGGTTATTTACTTTAATGAGGGTAGCTACGACCAAGCGAGCGGCGAGGCGGTGTACGTGACCAAAAGCTTGCCCCTGGTGCTGGACAAGATGACCAAGCTACACAAGGCCAATACCGACCATCCGCTGTTTTGGCTCAACATCTTCTTCGGGGGCGCGCTGCTGTTCTTCGTGGTATCGGCCTTCTGGATGTTTAGACCGGCCACCTCGGTGTTTAAGAAGGGATTGTACTTCACGCTAGGGGGCATCGTGCTTACGCTGATGTTGTTATTGGTGTGAGTAGATTTTGAAAAGTAGGCAGGTAGCGTAACGATCAGTGCAGCCGTCAGGCCGGACTTGTGGGCGTTGATCTTCCGAGTGTTAATATACAGACTTAGAGCGACTAGTGCTCATGTTCATCGTTGCCCGGCTAGCGGCTGCATGATGTTAGGCGGCGTTTTCTCATCCGAAGATGGACTCTTCCGTTAGAGGACGCAATCCATTGTGAACGGTTAGTATGTCTATGCGTTCATCGGATACTACATGATAGACAATTCGGTAGTTTTTGTAAATCAACTCCCTAATCTCTTCTCGCGCTATCTCAGGAACCATTCTGCCAATTTGCGGATGCTTCTCTAGAAAAATTTCTTTTTCAAAAATCTTATCGGTGAGTTGCTCAGCATACTTAGCCGACCGAGGCTGGTAGTATTCTCTGATTTCGTATATGTCCTCAATGGCCTGGCGCGTCCAATTTACTTTGACCATTGCTTGAGCATTTCTTTAGCTTCATGAGACGAATAGACTTCACCTTGCTTCGACTGTTCCAATCCAATGTCAATCTTTTGCAATAAAATTAACTTATCCATCAACTCATCAATGGAGAACTGCGCTGGCATTTCCTTTAAGCTATTTATTACTTGGTCTTTAGTAATCATGACTAATCTTTTTGCCAATATACAAATAATTCTGCAACGTAGATTTCTGATTCTAATGCCGCCTAACAATTAAATAAACGGAATTGCGTTTATATGCAATATAGTGATACGATTGCTGTTTAGACAAGTTGTTTTTTAGAATTTTTATGCATATACTAGCTTAAAATATCATTATATCACTAAATGCATTTGTAAATGTTTGTAAGCATTTGCAAACGTTCACGCAAAGGAATGGCCTAAAAAGGGCATCTTGCTCAATTCAATCTCTCCTTTACCCTTCATCCCAAACTAGTAATACCGTAAAACACGCAACAGGTCTATCTATCCGTATAGTCCAATCACACTGTACGTAGTAATTAGTGCACCAACCGCGGAGATCACTTTATACTTCTTAACTTGTAGGTGCTGCTTTCTATGCGATACTCCTAGTAGGATAAACTGCCATCCTCCCGAATCCAGGAGAGGTAGTTATCACGGTGAATCACTTCAAATACGGTGTCTTCGTAACCTTTCTTCCAGGCGACGGGTTC
This sequence comes from Cyclobacteriaceae bacterium, assembly GCA_965217275.1. Classification (GTDB taxonomy): domain Bacteria; phylum Bacteroidota; class Bacteroidia; order Cytophagales; family Cyclobacteriaceae; genus Tunicatimonas. The sequence continues at coordinate 1,460,836 of OZ244400.1, forward strand.
TTTTACTTTCTTGTTGGGGCTCCACTTAAACTCGTAGGCGTGGAGCTGGCCGCCCCGGTCTTCTATCCAGTCGATTTTCTGCTGGTCGTAGGTGCGCCAGAAGTAGTTGTAAGCCACCATCCGCTGGTATTTCTGAAACTTGATGCGTTCGCTGATAGCTAAATTCTGTCAATAGCCCGAGCCTCCCCTCAATTAATGCTTCCCTGCCGACTTATAACTCGCGTTTATAAATCAATAGATTTTATCAATAGCCTTTATCGTACTTGTCAGCGGTGATTGTTGTAACTTTGGAGACTGAAACCCACAAAATCATTCTATCATGGAAAACAACGAACATCGCAACACTCCCGAAGACTCCAACCACAAAGTCTGGGAGGTAAACGAATCGAGCCGCTGCCCGTTCATGGGCGGCAACACCAAGTATACCGCCGGTAGCGGCACCTCGAACCGCGATTGGTGGCCCAACCAACTAAACTTACACATCCTTCGCCAGCATTCCGCACTATCCGACCCGATGGGTGAGGACTTCAACTATGCCGAGGAGTTCAGGAAACTGGACTTGGCCGCCGTGAAACAAGACCTCTTCGACCTGATGACCGACTCGCAGGAGTGGTGGCCGGCCGACTATGGTCACTACGGGCCGTTCTTTATTCGGATGGCTTGGCACAGCGCGGGCACCTACCGCATCGGCGACGGGCGGGGCGGAGCGAGCTCCGGCTCACAGCGCTTTGCGCCGCTCAACAGTTGGCCCGACAACGCCAACCTCGATAAGGCCCGACTGCTGCTCTGGCCAATCAAGCAGAAATACGGCAAGAAAATTTCCTGGGCCGACCTGATGGTGCTCACGGGCAACTGCGCCCTGGAGTCGATGGGCTTCGAGACCTTTGGTTTTGGCGGCGGCCGGGAGGATATCTGGGAACCTGAGGAAGACATCTACTGGGGTGCCGAAGGCGAATGGTTGGGGAACAAGGAGCGTTACGAGGGGGGTGAACTAGAGAATCCGCTGGGCGCTTCGCACATGGGCTTGATTTACGTGAACCCGGAAGGCCCCCACGGAAACCCCGATCCCGAGGGAGCCGCGCGTGACATTCGCGAGACCTTCGGCCGCATGGCCATGAACGACGAAGAAACCGTGGCGCTGATTGCGGGTGGACATACCTTTGGCAAAACCCACGGCGCGGCCGATCCGGTGGAGTTTGTCGGGGCCGAACCCGCCGGGGCCAGTATCGAGGAGATGGGACTGGGTTGGAAGAACACCTACGGAACCGGCAACGCCGGTGACACCATCACCAGCGGCATCGAGGGGGCCTGGACGCAATCCCCTACCGAGTGGAGCAACTACTACTTCGAGAACCTATTCGCCTACGATTGGGAAGTGACGAAAAGTCCCGCCGGGGCCCACCAGTGGAAACCCAAGGGCGACGCCGGGGCCGGGCTGATTCCCGACGCCTTTGATCCGGCCAAGAAGCACGCGCCCTTTATGCTCACCACCGACATTGCGCTAAAGGTGGACCCGGCCTACGAGAAAATCTCGCGCCGCTTCCTCGAGAATCCCGATGAGTTCTCCAAGGCTTTTGCCCACGCTTGGTTCAAACTGACCCACCGCGACATGGGTCCGAAGGCGCGCTACCTGGGCCCCGAGGTGCCGGAAGAAGACCTACTCTGGCAAGACCCGGTGCCCGCCGTCACCCACGAACTGATCAACGACCAGGACGTTGCCGCCCTAAAAGAGAAGCTGCTCAACTCCGGCTTGCCGGTGTCGCAACTGGTCTCTACGGCCTGGGCGTCGGCTTCTACCTTCCGCAACTCCGATAAGCGTGGGGGTGCCAACGGGGCCCGCCTTCGTTTGGCTCCGCAGAAGGACTGGGAGGTGAACAATCCGGAGCAACTGACGAAGGTACTGGAGAAATTAGAAGGTATCCGGCAGGAGTTTAACGACGCCCAATCGGGCGACAAGCAGGTCTCGCTGGCCGACCTGATCGTGCTGGGCGGTTGCGCCGGAATTGAAAAGGCAGCGAAGGATGCTGGGCACGATATCACCGTCCCCTTCACTCCCGGGCGCACGGATGCGTCGCAGGAGCAAACCGATGCCGAAGCTTTCGCCCCGCTGGAGCCCAACGCCGACGGGTTTCGCAATTACTACCGCAACCAGGATCATATATCGGCCTCGGCTGAGGAGATGCTCATCGACCGGGCGCAACTCATGTCGCTGACCCCGCCGGAGATGACCGTGCTGGTGGGAGGCATGCGGGCGCTCAACACCAACTACGACCAGTCGCAGCACGGTATCTTCACCGACCGTCCTGAAACGTTGAATAATAACTTCTTTGTCCACCTACTCGACTTGGGGGTTAAGTGGGAAGCAACGTCTGATTCTCAAAACAAGTTTGCCGGAAAAGATCGCAGAACCGGCGAAAGCAAAGGAACGGGCACCCGGGTGGACCTGATCTTCGGATCGAACTCCGAGCTTCGCGCCCTGGCCGAAGTGTACGCCTGCGAGGATTCGCAGGAAAAGTTCGTGCGGGATTTTGTAGCTGCCTGGACCAAGGTGATGAACGCTGATCGCTTTGATCTGGCCTGATTCTGCGTAGTTTAATCTTTAAGAGTAAAAGGTGGTCGGGAAACGGGCTACCTTTTTTTGATTGCTTCTTGACCGGGATGCAGTCACTTTAGAATTATGAAGTCTCGGAAGTTATCGCGGGTAATTGCCATTCCTTCTGCGCCGTACTGCTCGATAAACGTTTTGGGTAGCTTGGCCTTCGTGCCGCTCCATTTGAACTCGTAACCGTAGAGTTTCTGTCCAATCTCTTCTACATAGTCCACCTCCTGCTGCTGGGCGGTTCTCCAAAAATAAGGCTTGGCCAACGTTAGCTTGTACTTATTTTGCTTCATCCGTTCAGACACCAAAAAATTCTCCCATAGCCCCCCAACGTCCGGCCGTAGGTTGAGCGCGTCCAGATTACCGATAATCATATTTCTTATGCCATTGTCGTAGAAGTAAATCTTTCTGCTCTTTTTAATCTCGTTTCTCACGTTTCGGCTATAGCTTCTTAGCCTAAATATAACGTACCCCTTTTCCAGGATGTCTACATAGCGTTGGATGGTTGCTCTGTCTACCCCCACCAATTGACTCAACTCACTGTAGTTGACTTCACTTCCTACTTGCAGGGCCAGGGCCTGAACTAGTTTTTCCAGCACTTCGGGTTTCCGGATTTCGGCATACGCGAGCACGTCACGGTAGAGATAACTATTGACTAGATTCCTCAGTAGCTCGCGCTCTTCTCCCGGATGGTTGATGATGTCGGGATACATCCCGTAGATCAGCCGATTTTCTAGTTGTTGCTCCGCCTTGAGGTAGCCCACATGGTTTTGATACTCTTCCCAGCTAATTGGAAACATTTCGTACTCCCATTTGCGCCCCGTGAGCGGTTCGCTCAGCTCATTGAACAAAGTAAAGGATGAGGAACCGCTCACCCAAAGCTGAACGTGCTTGAACTGGTCGGTTACGATCTTCAGCGTTAATCCAATACCTGGTATTCTCTGTGCTTCGTCAATGAAAACAACGTTAGACTTTCCAATAAGACTCCTGAGTTGTTCGGTATTGGGAGTATCTAGCAGGGCCCGAACCGTTGGATCATCACCATCGAAAAACTGGTAGTTCGTCTCGGCCAGTTGGTTAACAATAAAGGTAGTTTTTCCCACCTGTCGAGGCCCCACAATGATGATTGCTTTGCCACGTCCGATTTTGGGAGCGACTACCTTATACAATGTCCTGTCAATCACTTAACAAACTTAACAATTAGAGATCGTAATCTCAAATTATTATAATCATTTGAGATTACGCTGGAATCTGATGGACTTCGTTAAGGGCTTTCTTGCCCAAACAGGAGATTATGGGAGCTGCTAACTAAAAGCTCCAGCCCAGCCGGAAGGGTACCAGCAACGATTGCTGTAAGCCTAAGTATCCAGCTTGCAGATAAATATCGTGACGATCAGTCAGCCGATAGTTTACTCCTATCCCAACCTCTGCACTCGCCGTTCCGGTGCCGTTCTCATACTGGTTCCAAAGGTGGCTGTAGCCGAATCTTACGTTAAGCAATGGCGTGAGGCGGGTTTTCAACGGAAGATACGTGAAATCAGCGAAGGCCGCCAGACCATGTATTCCCCCGAAGTTCAAATAGCCAGTTCCCACCCCTGCTTTGAAGTGATCACCGTATCGCACACCGTTAACAATATTGATATCTACTCCATTCGGTTCTTGTTCCAGGTAATATCCCTGCCAAGCTGGACCAGGATCAACCTGTACGGCTATGTACTGAAATTTTAGGTAGCCAACTTCTGCTTTGCCGCTGTATCGGATCTGAGCGGTCGCCAAGAAACTCACTGATAGTAGAAACGAGACAAGGGAGTATCTGCTAATCATTTAAGTGCGGTTTGTAGCTATGACCCGCAGATTGCCGAAATAGTTGGTGGGGACACTAGTGAAATTGCTATGAAATGGTAACCGAACAAAGCACTTCTTCTAAACCACAGAAACACTTTCACCTTCACTGTAAAACTTCGTTACTAACTTTAGCGCACGTAACGGTCGATCACCGCCTCTACCATGGCTTTGGCCTGCCGCAGTTCGGTCAGCGTGATGCCGTAGTGCGTCATCGCCAAACTCAGGTGCCCCAGATCAGCGTAGAAACTAATAGCCTGGGCAAGCCATTCTTCCAGACATTCTTCTCGCTTGCCCAGCAGGTTGAGCGTCTCGTACATCTCGGCGTTGTTGCGAAACACCAGGCGGGCAATCAGCAGATGAAAAGTGTATAACGACTTAACTTCTTGAATTTCGTACTCCCGTTGCGCCGGATCAAGCGGATCTTCTTCGGTGTAGGTTTCATCCAGCAGCATCAGGGCCGACACTTGCTCGACCAACTGCAGGTCTTCTTTCCAGTTGGTTTCATCAATACTTAGCGAAGCCACGTCCCGGCAGAGGGCGGGACGGTCGTACTGGTTTTCCAGGGCCATCTGGGCCAGCTGAAACGTAAGGTAAGTTTGAATCATACGAGTGTGGTTTGAGCATAAGCGATAGCTCCAAAACTACTCGACTCACCTTACCGACGCGCAGCAAGAACGCGGGTTTAAGCATCGATGTACTGTTTCCGTTAGATTTAGTAAATTTGCTTGATAGTCCGGGACGAAACGCTCGCTTCCGGCGTTGTCCTCTCTGAATATCCGACGATTTAACAGTTTATGCTCGCCATTAATAACCTATCCTACTACATCGGTAGCCGCCCCCTTTACGAAGAGGCCAACCTGCACGTGAAGCCCAAGGACAAAATCGGGCTGGTGGGCCTCAACGGCACCGGCAAGTCAACCCTGCTCAAGCTCATCGTGGGCGACTACCAGCCCGACGGCGGCGATATCAGCATGTCCAACGATTGCACTATTGGTTTTTTGAACCAAGATTTGCTCTCGTTTCAGTCGGACGACAGCATTCTGAACGTGGCCATGCAGGCCTTCGAGGAGGCGCTGGCCATCGAGCACAAAATTGAGCGCGTGCTTAAACAAATGGAAACCGACTACGACGACAAGCTGGTCGACAAGCTCACCCGCCTGCAGGAAAAGTTTGAGATTCTGGAAGGCTACGCCCTGCAAGCCCGGGCCGAAGAAATTCTGGAGGGCATCGGCTTCAGCACCGCCGACCTGAAGCGTCCGCTGCGCGAGTTCTCGGGCGGATGGCGCATGCGCGTGATGCTGGCCAAGCTGCTGCTCGAAAAACCCGCCCTGCTGATGCTCGATGAGCCCACCAACCACCTCGATCTGCCCTCGATCCAGTGGATTGAAAACTATCTACGCTCGTACGAAGGGGCGTTTATTGTGGTGTCGCACGATCGGCAGTTTCTCGACAACACTGTGGAGATGATTGTGGAGGTGGCCAACGGACAACTCACTCCCTATGCGGGTAACTACTCGTTCTACCTGGAAGAGCGCGAACTGCGGCGCGAGATTCAGCGCAACGCCTTCGAAAACCAGCAGCAGAAGATCAAGCAGACCGAGCGCTTCGTAGAGCGCTTTCGCGCCAAAGCCACCAAGGCCCGGCAGGTGCAGTCGCGGGTGAAGGCGCTGGAGCGCATGGATCGGGTCGACGACGTGGTGGATGAGAACGCAACGGTGAACTTCAAGTTCAAATTTAAGCGCCAATCCGGACGGTGGGTGAGCGAGATCAAGGATATGTCGAAGGCCTACGGTGACATAGAAATTTTTGACCATACCGACTGCAGCATCGAGCGGGGCGACAAGATCGCTTTTATCGGGGCCAACGGCAAGGGCAAGTCCACCCTGCTGCGCATCATCGCGGGCACCGAACCCTTCGAAGGCGAGCGGCAGTTGGGCTACAACGTGGAGATGGGCTTCTACGCCCAGCACCAGTTGGAGGCCTTGCACGTGGAGAACGAGATTCTGGAAGAACTCAAGCAGGCCGGTAGCGAAAAAACCGAGCAGGAGCTGCGCGGCGTACTGGGCTGCTTTCTGTTTATGGACGATGACGTGTTCAAGAAGATCAAGGTGCTGTCGGGCGGTGAGAAATCGCGGGTGGCGCTGGCCAAAACCCTGATCGGCGAAGCCAACTTTCTCATCCTGGATGAGCCCACCAACCACCTGGACATCCAGTCGGTCAACATCTTGATTCAAGCGCTGCAGCAGTACCAGGGCACGTTCGTGATCGTGTCGCACGACCGGCACTTTATCTCACAGGTAGCCAACAAGGTGTGGTTTATTGAGAACAAAGAGGTGAAAGAATACCCGGGCACCTACGACGAGTACGCCTACTGGCAGTCGCAGCGCGCGGTGAGTGCTCCTCCCCCATCGCCAAAGGCACAAGAAAATCCTAAGAAAACGGTTTCAGAGCCCAGTGAAGCCGACCAAGCCCAACAGCGGGAGTTAACGCGGCTGCAACGCGAGGTGCACGAAGTAGAAACCGAAATCACCGCCCTGGAGAAAGAAAAGAAAGAGGTAGAACAAGCACTAGCCCAGCCCGACGTTTATTCCGATAGCCAGCGGCAACAAGAAGCCACTCAGCGGTTTGCCGACGTTGAAAAGAAACTGGGCCAGAAAACCCAGCAGTGGGAAACTTTGGCGCAACGGGCCGAGGAACTGGAAACGGCCTTGGCGAACGAATCATGATAACGAAACCGACCCTATTGAAAATGAAAGTTAGCTGGTTGGGTTGTCTGGCGGTAGCCCTCGGTTGCGGTATCGCCCTATCCGCGGAAGCCTCGGAGGATAAGGTTTACCACGACGAAACCTTTAACCCCAACGTGCGCACCATCCGCCTGCTCACGTCTGAAGGGCCGCTGTTCTCTTCCACCTTCCCCATTGACCAGCGCGAACCGGTGCTATTGGTCTTCGACGTGCTGGAGCTGGACCCCGACGCTACGTACGGCGACTATTCGGTCAAGATCGTTCACTGCAACGCTGATTGGCGCAAGTCGCGGCTCTACGACATGGACTTTCTGGGGCGATTCAATGAGTTTCAGATCAACAACGAGCAGCTTTCGTTTAATACTAAAATTCCGTTTGGGCAGTACCAGTGGGCACTGCCGCGCGTGACACAGCCGGGTAACTACGCGCTGCAGGTATACCAGGGCACCAACCAGAACGACGTGCTGTTCACCAAGCGCTTCATGGTGTACGACCGCACCGTGGGGGTGGGCGCGGAGGTGCTCCCCTCGGCCGACGTAGCCCGCCGCGCTACCAGCCAGCAGATCGAGTTTATAGTGGATCACGGGAACCTTGACATTCCCAATCCGCAACAGGACGTGTACGTGGTGGTGCGACAAAACTACCAGTGGTTTAATGCCCTGGAAGGATTGAAACCTACCTTTGTGCGGGCTACTGACAGGCAGTTGGAGTACCGTCCCTTTGATATGACGAACAACTTCTACGCCGCCAGCGAGTTTCGCTTCTTCGATCTACGCACGGTGAACGCGCTAGGACAAAACGTGGGCAAGGTGCTGCGCGACAAAGTGCCTACCGAAGTGCTACTGCTGCCCGACCAAGATCGTTCGGGACAGGCCTACAGCCAGTACGATGATTTGAACGGAGCCTACGTGATTGGCAACCTGGAGCAGCAGGGCGGCGAGTTGACCGCCGACTACCTGCTGACGCACTTCTTTCTGGAAGCCGACAACCCCGCGCCGGGCGACGTGTACGTAATCGGAGCGTTCAACAGCAACGTGCTCAACCAAGAGGGAAAGATGACGTACGACGCTTCCATGAAGGGTTATCGAACCACCATGCTGCTCAAGCAGGGATTCTACAGTTATCTTTATTACGTCGACGGGCCTGACAATCCCTACGCCTACGACGGCAACCATTTCCAGACGGAGAACCGTTACGAGATATTCGTGTATACCCGCCCCATTGGCGCCCGGGCCGACCTGCTGATTGGCTACACCTCGTTGGTAGCGAATGCGCAGAATCGGCAGAATCCCCAGCGGCGGTGAGAGCGAAGCCGTTGGGAATACTTTGCTCCGATTTATGTAATAGGAGAAGGAAAAAGTATCCTGTTTTTTAACAGGCCGGAGGCTTACCAAAACTGGCGTAGGGCTTCTAGCCCTGTGACTAATTTAGGCGGGTTTCTAACCCAACGAGGCGGACAGAGTCCGCGTATGCGGCTGGTACTGATTTTGAGAATATGCGCCAGGAGGCTTTGCTAAAACGCAATGTTTCTAAAATGGCGCGTTTCTCATTTTTGAAATTTGCTAATGAATTTGTTAAGCTTCTTCGTGCTCGAACTCGTACTTGCGGGTGCTCTTGCCGGGGTCGGCCCCGGCGACGTCTAGCATTCCGAAGCCCTTGTAGGTGAAGGCACCCAGACCGTTGGTGAAGATGAACTCCTGCACCTTTTGGGCGGCGTAGAGAACGAACGGAAAGGTGTAGCCCCGTATTTCGTACTTCACGTCCTGGTCGTAGAGTGGATAGATCCGGGCAAATTTCTTCTGCTTCTCGGCGATGCGCAACAGGTAGTCTTTGTCGGGCACCAGTTGAAATTTATAGAACTGCTCTACCTCAGCGGCCGTGTACTGCCCCGACTGCTCCATCCGCAGCATGGTCGATTCGTACAGCAGATCAGAAAAACCATCGGTTTGAGGAGCAATGAACCGCTTCCCCCGGTCGTCGTTGAACGATGGTTTCACCAGCACCAGCGGAGAGATACACACGTACTTCATCGTGTCCTGCATCTCGGGTATACCTTCTACCTCCACCGTTTCGGGTACCAGGGTCATGGTGCCGATTTCTACCTGGGGAAAGGAGAACAAGTGCTTCAGAAAATAATCGATAAGCTTTTTACTAGAGGCGGAGAATACCAGGGTGACCCGGCTGGAATAAAAGTGCAGGCCAGTGCGGCTAATCTTAGTCTGTCCTTTCAAACCGGAGAAATTATACACGTCTGAGGTGATAAACTCCTGTTCGCCGCCCTTCACCATGATCCCCTTGATCAGCTGAGCTAGCAGAAACTGGTGGTGAAACGGAACGTAAGAACCCTTATTTTTTAGAACAAAAACGACACGAACCCTCAATGCGAATGTATTATAGAAAAAAAATGAATCAGCAAAATGCTAACACTAGTATTTGGCAATTAAATATTCATAATCACAAACTTAGATAAATGTTTATAAATAATCATTCTTTTGAGTATAAATACTCAAAAATCTAAGCTTAGCGGATGAATCTATTACTGAGAAGTTATTTGTATAACGATAAAAATGGTTCAGACATTGAAGCGGAAGTGCATGATATCGCCGTCCTTCACCAAATATTCTTTCCCCTCAATGCCCATTTTGCCCGCCTCTTTGCAGGCGTTTTCCGATCCGTACTGCTGATAGTTGGCCAGTTTGATCACCTCCGCCTTGATAAACCCTTTCTCGAAATCACTGTGGATCACCCCGGCCGCCTGCGGAGCTTTCCAGCCATCTACGATGGTCCAGGCCCTCACTTCCTTCTCACCCGCCGTGAAGTAGGTAATCAGGTTAAGCAGTCGGTAGGATGCCCGAATCAATCGGTTGAGTCCCGACTCCTTCAAGCCGTATTCTTCTAAGAATAAACTGCGTTCGTCCGGGTCAAGTTCGGCAATTTGCGACTCGATGGCCGCGCTAATCACCACCACCTTGGCCGATTCGGCCCGTACGGCCTCCTGAAGCGCCTCCACGTAGGCGTTGCCCGTATGGATGGAGGCTTCGTCTACGTTAGCCACGTAGATCACCGGCTTGGCGGTTAGCAAAAATAAGTCAGCTACGGCTTCGCGATCTTCGGCGGGTAGCGAAAGCGAACGGGCGTTTTGCCCGGCTTCCAGATGCTGCTTATACTGCTGCAAGGTAGCCAACTGCTTACGAGAGATGGCGTCGCCTGACTTGGCCGTCTTCTCGAGCCGCGCAATTTTTTTGTCGACCGACTCCAAGTCTTTCAACTGCAATTCGGTGTCGATCACCTCTTTGTCGAACACCGGGTCGACCGAACCGGCCACGTGCACCACATTATCGTCGGCAAAGCAGCGCACCACGTGGATGATGGCGTCCACCTCTCGGATGTTGGCCAAAAACTTGTTACCCAGCCCTTCGCCCTGGCTGGCCCCCTTCACCAGGCCAGCGATATCGACAAACTCGATGGTGGTGGGAATGACCTTCTGCGGATGCACGAGGTCTTCGAGAATCTGCAACCGTTCGTCGGGCACCGAAATCACGCCCACATTGGGCTCGATGGTGCAGAAGGGGAAGTTAGCCGCTTCGGCTTTGGCGCTGGATAGCGAATTGAATAGCGTTGATTTGCCAACGTTGGGCAAGCCCACGATACCGCACTGTAAACTCATTTAATTGACTTTGAAAACGTGATACTGTTTGTAACCGGCATAAAGCTCGGTGGTTACCACCCGAAGGATGGTGTACACCGGAATGGCGGCAATCATGCCGAGCACTCCGGCCACGGTGGCTCCGGCAAAGATAGCGACAAATATTTCAAGCGGATGCGCTTTCACACTTTTAGAAAAAATCAACGGTTGCAAGAAAAGGTTGTCGATCAATTGCACCACGGCAAACACCGAGATAATCTTAACGATTAGAAGGGCCGTTTCATTGTCACTGGCGTCGAGCGCAGCCGATGATAATCCGACCACGATCCCAAAAGCCGAACCCAGTAGCGGACCGGCGTAGGGAATCAGGTTGGCTACTGCCGCAAATATGGCAATGGTGAGCGCATACTCGACGCCCATCAGGCTTAAACCCAGCGCCGCCACGCAGAAGATAGAAAATATCTGGAACAGCAGCCCGATCAGGTAGTTGGAAAGCAGGGTTTCAATCTTGTAGATGGCCGCAATAAACACCTCAAAATACTGGTTAGGAATCAGTTTGATCACCTGCCGACGCACGATGCCCTTTTCGTAGAGCAGCACAAAGGTGATAAACGATACGGCAATCACTCCCACAAACACGTTACCCGTGATCGAGATGAGCAAATTAATTACGTCTTCAAAGTCTACTTTTTCCAACAGGGTAAGCAAACTTCTTCGCAGGTTGTCTACCAAAAACCCAGTCTGGTCCACAATGCGGTTGTTTATCAGAAAGCCTTCCATCCGCTGCAGCGGAAGGCTTGCCCGGTCGTAGAGTTCTTCATAATCGATGGTGGTGATGAGGGTGACCTGGTTTTTGACGAGTGGGATGAACAGTGTCACGAACAGGGTGATGACCACCGCCGTGACCACGAACGAGAGAATAACCGCCAGGAAGCGGGGCGTGTGCAATCCGTACAGTTGAAAGCGATAAATGTAATCGGTGAGCGGTGACAGGATGGCCGATAGCACCAGGGCAATGATAAAGTAGCTAAAGATGTTGGAGAACACCCAGGCCAAAAGCACGAAAACCACCGTCAGCGAGACGAAGGAGAGGATGGATAGAACGCGCTTGTTAAACATGAGCAGAGCGCAAAAAGAAAGCCCGAACGAAAATCGTCAGGCTTTCAGATGAGGTTGAAAGGAGGCTAGTCCCACTTAAGTTCTTCATCACCGGCCGCCCCATTGGCCCCGGTGGCTACCGGTTCAGCGGCGGTGGTATGTGCCTGAGTAGGAGTTTCGTCATCGTGCTCATACTGGTTGAAATCATAATCCGGCATCAGTTCTTCCTTCACGTGGCCTACCGTTTCTTCCAGGGCCGTCATAAACTTGTTAAAGTCCTCTTTGTACAGAAATATTTTGTGCTTCTCGTAGAAATACCCATCGTCTTTGTACCTTCTTCGGCTCTCCGTAATCGTTAAGTAATAGTCGTTAGACCGGGTTGCCTTCACATCAAAGAAGTAGGTGCGCTTGCCCGCTCTCACGCGTTGGGAATAAATTTCGTCTCTTTCTTTTTCTTGGTTGTCTTCCACGGCACTATTGGTTAGGTTGAATGGTAAATACTTTTACGCTGATCGCGTAATAATATCGCTAAATTGTCCTTTATTTAATATAAATGCAAAATTTCGTATAAATAAAAAATTTAATCAGAACAATGCGAAATCAGAAGTGTTTTTGGGCACGCAAACCTTATCTTTGTTCGGGTCGCTCATTAACCTTGTTTCTTACTTCCAATCCCATCGTTTGCCTATGATCCCGTTGTCTCAGATCAGAGCGTTTGGCAACATTGAGTTGCTCGCCAAGCAGTTGGTAGAGGGCTTTATCACCGGTTTGCACAAGTCGCCCTACCACGGCTTCTCGGTGGAGTTTGCCGAGCACCGGCTCTACAACAACGGCGAAAGTACCCGGCACATCGACTGGAAGGTATACGCCAAAACTGACCGGCTCTACACCAAGCGCTACGAAGAAGAAACAAACTTGCGCTGCCAGTTGGTGATCGACAACTCCTCATCCATGTATTATCCGGTGGCCAACCGGGGCAAGATTACGTTTAGCGTGATGGCCGCGGCAGCCCTTGCTTTTCTGCTACAAAAACAGCGCGATGCGGTGGGCCTGAGCATTTTTTCGGAGGACATTGACCAGCAAACCCCGGTGAAGTCTACCTCCTCGCACACGCACAAGCTGATGCTTCTTCTGGAAAGCCTACTGCAGGAGCAAACAGCGCCGAGAAAAACTTCGGTGGCGAGCGTGCTGCACCAAATTGCTGAGAAGATTCACAAGCGCTCGTTGGTGGTTATCTTTAGTGATATGTTTGAGAACCAAGAGGAAACGGAGGCAATATTCTCAGCCTTGCAACACCTGAAGCACAACCGGCACGAGGTGCTACTTTTCCACGTGACCGACCACCCCACCGAGCTAAATTTTGATTTTGCCGAACGGCCCTACGAGTTTGTGGACGTGGAAAGCGGCAGTCGGATAAAATTGCAACCCGCGCAGGTGCGAGAAACCTACCGGCAGCAGATGATTGCGTACTACCACGAGCTCAAAATAAAGTGCGGGCAGGCGAAGATTGATCTGGTGGAGGCCGACATCAACCAGGGGTTTCACCAGGTACTACGCAGTTACCTGATCAAACGATCCGGCATGCAGTAATGTCCGGTCGCGACCGGACATTACTGCATATCACGCGTGCATGAACTCTTTCTTAGCCATCAGCTCCTCCTCGGTTTCGCGGGCGTCGGGATCGTCTACGCAGCAGTCTACCGGACAGACGGCCGCGCACTGGGGTTCTTCATGAAAGCCGGTGCACTCGGTGCACTTATCCGTCACGATATAATAAAACTCATCCGACACCGGTTCCTGGGGCTGGGTGGCATCCACCACCGTGCCGTCTTTCAGCGCCACCTCCTTCAGATCGGTGCCGTCGGCCCACGACCACTCTACTCCTCCTTCATAGATGGCGGTGTTGGGGCACTCCGGTTCGCAGGCTCCGCAGTTGATGCATTCGTCGGTGATGATGATGGCCATGATATTCGCTTCGATTTCGTTGGTAACAGTTCCGGTTTTCTCTTACGAAATAAGTATACTTTGGTTTTATTTGCAACCCAGAACCAACGACTACTGAGAAATGATTCGACGAGAAGACCGAATTAGCGCGTTTGCAGCGGTTGGTAAGATATTGCAAAACCTACGCGACAGCGAGCGCGCCGAGGTGCACCGCCGCGCCCGGGCCGAGAACTCCTGGTTCACCGAGCAGAGCGTAGACCAGGCGCTCGCGGGAGTGCAGCGCTACCTCGACGCTGATAAGCTTAGAGAATGGACTCGCCACCTACCTGATGCTCCGGTTTCGGTAAGGACGGTTGGGGTGGTGATGGCGGGGAATATTCCGCTGGTAGGCTTTCATGATTTTTTAACGGTGCTCATCAGCGGGCACATCCTGTGGGGGAAACTCAGTTCGCAGGATGGCTACCTGCTGCGCTACGTGGCCCAGTTGCTCACTGAAATTGAACCTCACTTCGAGGAGCACATCCGGTGGGTAGACAAACTCAAGGAAACCGATGCCATCATCGCCACCGGCAGCGACAACACAGCGCGTTATTTTGAGTACTATTTCGCCAAATACCCGCACGTTATTCGCAAGAACCGCACGGGAGGGGCCGTGCTGCGGGGCAACGAAAGTTCGGAAGAGTTGCACCTTTTGGGACAGGACGTCTTCCAGTACTTTGGACTCGGTTGTCGCAACGTGTCGAAGTTATGGGTGCCGCCGGACTACAACTTTGTGCCGCTCATTGAGGCTTGGGAGCCTTATCAGGACGTGCTATTGCACCACAAGTACCACAACAACTACGACTACAACAAATCGATCCACCTAGTGAACGGCGACCCTTTTCTGGACACTGGCTTCGCCCTGCTCAAGAAAAACACGGCGCTGGTTTCGCCCATTTCGATGGTGTTTTATGAAGCCTACGCTGACCAACCCGATTTGGAGCGGCAGTTGGCAATCCATAGAGAAAAAATTCAGTGCGTAGTGTCAGCAAACGGCTGGTGCACGGGTAGCATCCCGTTTGGCCAAGCCCAGCAGCCGGAACTATGGGACTACGCCGACGGGGTGGATACGCTGGCGTTTGTGAATGGTTTATAGGTTTTGGGTTAAAGGGTTCTGAGTTCGCGGTTCTGGGTTGATACAAAGTAATCCAGAACCGCGAACCTAAAACTTCACAACTACTGTTTTTTCAATATTACATCGTACATATCCTTTCTGCGCTGCGCTAGGTTGCGTACGCTCCCCTGCGTTCGTAGCTTTTTAAGCAAGTCAAGATCCAGGTCGCTGATAAGCGTAGTTTCGGTATTGGGTGTAGCCTCGGCCACCACCGCATCATGGGGAAACGAGAAATCGGAAGGCGAGAACACCGCCGCTTGCGAGTACTGGATGTCCATATTCTCGACCCGCGGCAGGTTGCCCACGCTGCCCGACAGCACCACGTAGCACTCGTTTTCAATGGCCCGCGCCTGGGCGCAGCGCCGCACCCGCAAATAAGCGTTTTTGGTATCCGTCCAGTAGGGCACGAACAGAATGTCCATTTTCTGCTCGGCCAGGATACGGCTCAGCTCCGGAAACTCCACGTCGTAGCAAATCAGAATGCCAATCCGCCCCGCGTCGGTATCAAACACCTGAATCTTATTGCCGCCCTGCAGGCCCCAGTAGCTTTGCTCATCGGGAGTGATGTGTAACTTATACTGGGTATCAATATTGCCGTCGCGGTGCAGCAAGAAGCTTACGTTGTAAAGCTTGTGGTTCTCATACACCGGCATCGAGCCTGCCAGAATGTTGATGTTGTATGAGATCGCCATCTCCTGCATTTTCTCGCGCACCTGCTCGGTATACTCGGCCAACGAGCGCACCGCATCTGCCGCGTCGGTGTTGTTGAACAAGGCCATCAACGGCGCGTTGAAGAATTCGGGAAACAGCACAAAGTCGGCGTTGTAGCTCGACACCGTGTCCACGAAAAATTCCACCTGCTGCAGCATGTCCTCTAGCGACTGCACCCGCCGCATCTGCCACTGCACCGTGCCGATGCGCACCACCGTTTTGCGCACGCCGATCAGCTTCTGCGACTCGTCGTAGTTCACATTCACCCACTCTAGTAAGGTAGCATAGTGCATCGATCCCTTGTCTTCGGGCGAGTAGCGGGGCAGCAACCGGCGCACGTGAAAGTCGTTGGCCAACTGAAAGCTCAGCACCGGGTCGTAAAGCTCTTTGTTGCGCACCTCGTCGATGTACTTGCGCGGGGGCATGGTATCCTTATGCTTGCGGTAGCCCGGGATGCGGCCACCGACGATGATAGATCGCAGGTTCAGATTTTCGCACAGCTCCTTGCGGGCATCGTAAAGGCGGCGGCCCAGGCGCATGTCGCGGTAGTCGGGGTGCACGAACAAGTCGGTGCCGTAGAGCACGTCGCCGTCGTAGTCGTGCGTGTTAAACTCGCCATTACCCGTGATTTGATCGTAGGTGTGGCGGTCACCGAAGCGGGCGTAATCAACAATCAGACTAAGGGCAACGCCTACCGCCTTGCCGTCGACCTCGATGCAGATTTGCCCTTCGGGGAACGCCGTTAGCTGGTTCTGGAACTCGCGTTGACTCCAGGCCCCACCCGCATCCGCGTATACCATTTGCATAATTTCTTCCACGTCGGGGAAATCGCTCAACTGCAGGGTGCGTAATTTGAGGCGGTGCGACTCAATAGGTAAATCAGATTCAACTACTGGTTTATTAGATAGCATAAGGTTGTCATAGGATTAGATACAGCCTTTCCAACGCAAACCACCCCCAAATTTGTTTCAGAACACCCAACAATACTTTGGGGCGCGTTTGGCCTACTTCGTGCAATATTAACGCAGGTCACCCGCCACAATCGGTTTTAACTTAGCAAATGATGCGCAAAATTGCTTATTTTGCCCCGATTAACCCTATCTATCGTGACTTAATAACCTTAATCCATGAGCGAACAAAAAGTAACTATCCAAAATGGCACCCTTCAGGTTCCCGATCAACCGACCCTTCCGTTCATTGAAGGCGACGGCATTGGAATTGACATTTGGCCCGCCGCGCAAAAAGTGCTCGATGCTGCCGTTGAGAAGGCCTACCAGGGAAGCAAAAAGATTCAGTGGAAAGAAGTGTACGCCGGTGAGAAAGCCCATAACCAAAACGGTGAGTGGCTTCCGGCCGCCACGCTCGATGCCTTCCGGGAGTACCTGGTGGGCATCAAGGGGCCCCTCACCACCCCGGTGGGCGGCGGCATTCGCTCGCTCAACGTGGCCCTGCGGCAGGAGTTAGACCTCTACGCCTGCGTACGTCCGGTCCGCTGGTTCAACGGCACCCCCTCACCCGTGAAGGACCCTGGCCAGGTGGACATGGTGATTTTCCGCGAGAACACCGAAGACATTTACGCGGGCATCGAATTTCAGCAGGGCAGCGAGGACGCCCGGCAGTTTAGCGCATTTTTGCAGGATAAATTTGCCGATCGGTATCAAAAAGTGCGTTTCCCCGACACCACCGGCTACGGCATCAAACCGGTTTCTCAGGAAGGAACCGAACGGCTGGTACGGGCGGCCATCGACTACGCCTTCGTCCAAAAATTGCCCTCCGTCACGCTGGTGCACAAGGGTAACATTATGAAGTTCACCGAAGGAGCGTTTCGCGACTGGGGCTATCAGGTGGCTCAGGAGGGCTACGGCGCGCAGGACTACGAAGGCGGACCCTGGCAAGTGGCCGAAAAAGACGGGCACCAGGTGATCATCAAAGATGTGATCGCCGACGCTTTCTTGCAGCAGATATTGCTGCGTCCAGCCGAGTATTCGGTGATCGCCACGCTGAACCTCAACGGCGACTACGTGTCGGATGCCCTGGCCGCGATGGTCGGAGGCATCGGCATCGCTCCCGGAGCCAACATCAACTACATAACCGGCAACGCCATCTTTGAAGCCACCCACGGCACCGCCCCTAAGTACGCCGGGCAAGACAAGGTAAATCCGGGCTCGGTGATGCTTT
Organism: Cyclobacteriaceae bacterium; assembly: GCA_965217275.1. Lineage (GTDB taxonomy): Bacteria > Bacteroidota > Bacteroidia > Cytophagales > Cyclobacteriaceae > Tunicatimonas. The sequence goes on from OZ244400.1 coordinate 1,478,754, forward strand.
CGGGAGCGATGATGCTCGACTACCTGGGCTGGACCGAAGCGGCCACCCTGGTGCGCGATGGCATCGAGGGTTCTATTGCCGACAAAGAAGTGACCTACGATTTCGACCGACTCATGGACGGAGCTACGCTGCTGAAGTGCTCGGAGTTTGGGGATAGCGTGATCAAACATATGTAAACAAAAAAGGTGGTCGGACTAGTCCGGCCACCTATCGCTGATAACCCCAATCAGCTATTTCGCCCAAATTCGTTTGACGTTAGCCACTACAGTTTCTACTTCTTGTTGGGCGATGCCCAAGCGGCTAGCCAGACTGATGCACAACTGATACTCCTTATCACTGATCTCGCCGTCGACCATCGACATAAACACAGCATCGTTCAACTGTTCTTCGCACTCCACTTGGTTCAGCGGTACCACAAAGTGAAGTTTATCAGCATCCTCAATGATATTATTAAATTCTTCGGCTCTCATTCCGTTCTCCTCGGCGCGTTCGGCTAAAAATTCGCGTTCGCGGGCGTCGAGATAGCCATCAGCGGCAGCAATTGCTACTAAATTGACAAAGTGCTCCAGCTTTATTTGGCGATCCATCATATACTTCGCGGTGTTGTATGATAAAGTAAAACAATAATATACCAGTCCTTTGGCTAATCATCAATTTTCGTTAATTGGGCCAATGTACCAGAGCGGATAGCCCGGGGCGTTTTTCTGCATTTAAAGAAACTATGGGGCACAAAAGTACGCTTCTTAGGGTTTAAAAAATCAGCCGTCATTTCTATTTATCAATTAAATCGCTGGTTTTCAGACGATAGTGCTGGTGGTCATTGACATTTGCCCCGTATACTTCGCCCAAAAATGACATGGCGCGTCAAACGAGTAATCTATGGCAGAAATAGGGTTGGATATTGAAATTGCGGCAAAATTGCTGAAGCAGGAGCAGGTAGTGGCGATTCCGACCGAAACGGTCTATGGCTTAGCGGGCAACGCTCTGAGCGCTCGGGCGGTGGCCCGGATCTACACGGTGAAGAACCGACCTTCGTTTAACCCGCTGATCATTCATACCAATGCGCTAGACCGCCTACCAGACTACGTAAAAAATGTGCCTAACGTGGCGAATCGCCTGGCTCAGAAGTTCTGGCCCGGTCCGCTCACGCTGTTGCTAGAAAAATCTGAGAACGTTCCTGACTTAGTAACGGCCGGTTCGGCCTGGGTGGCGGTGCGCGTTCCTCGGCATCCGCTGGCGCAACAACTACTTTCGGGGCTAGACTTCCCCCTGGCGGCTCCTAGTGCGAACCCGTCGGGCTACGTGAGCCCAACCACCGCTACCCACGTAGCCGAACAGTTAGGCAACCAGATTCCCTACATTCTCGACGGGGGTCCCTGCGCGGTGGGTGTGGAGTCTACCATTGTCGGCTTTGAGAACGGGCGGGTGGTGGTGTACCGCTGGGGCGGGGTGACCCAGGAGGAGCTTCAGCAGTGCATTGGCGCAGAGATACCCGTAGTTTTTCACGCGGCCGGAGCCGCAACTCCGGCGCCCGGCATGCTGGCTAGCCACTACGCGCCCCGCCTGCCCGTGGTGATTGGTGATCTGGCGGACTTGCTAAACCACCACTCCGCTGAGCGGGTTGGCTTGCTCACCTATCGGGATACCTATCCTCAGGTAATTGCCCAGCATCAAGTAGCACTCTCGCCAACTGGTGATCTGGGGGAAGCAGCCCAGCGGGTGTTTGCGGCACTGCGGCACCTTGAAAAGTTGCCGATTACGCACATTTTGGCGGAGGTCGTACCTGATAGGGGGATAGGTAGGGCAATCAACGATCGTCTGCGACGTGCGGCCGCCGACCAGTGTCAGGGACGCTAGCTCCTAAAAAATCGGCATCCGTTCTTACCGTTTCAATTCAAAAAGTGATGGTTTGATTAGACTCACTAATCTATGCTCACCGGGACCGATAGCTTTTTCAATTCTATCCGAATATGGTTCCAGGTTTCGTCAAAGGAAGTCGTGTATGAAACCGTATGGCTTATCCCTCGGGGGTTGATGTCTCCCAAGCCTTCAAACTGATTTTTGCTGCGTTGTAATCCTAGTATCTTTTTCATATGTGTTGTGCTTTATTGTTTAACAACTATACAAATATACAGGATACAAGTTAAATAACAACATTTATTACAAGAATAATTACACACAAAAATGTTCTCAATACTCTTATGCACTCACAATCAGCTAGTTAACATTTAATAAATCATGCTTTTTATTTAGTAAGCGCCAAAAACTTACAACGTATGATTTAGAGAGCGGTGCATCAGGGGCGGTATTTCTCCCGGGCAGCCTTAAATTCAGAACCGTCCTTCCACTCCGGGAAAGTTGTTTCGTTGCTCAAGCGGTAACCGATAGAAAACAGCAGTTCCGCATCTTGCACCATGCCCCCGAACTGCCAGGCTCCCGGAACGTACTCGTCCGACGGCTGGTGGTAATTCTCCCGAATCCATGCATCGCTTTGCTCTTTGGTCCACGCTGCCCCCCGCGCGGCCTGCTCGTACTCCCCACTGGCGTAGAGCGCGGGCACTCCTACCTTAGCAAAGCTAAAGTGGTCGGATCGGAAAAAGTAGCCCTTCTCGGCGTTGGGGTCGGGTTTGACATAGCGCCCCTGAGCTTCAGCGGCCACCTGCGCGTAGTCGTCTAGTTCCGACTGTCCGTAGCCCACCACGGTAAGGTCGTTCATCGGCCCCCGAAACTGAATTCCGTCGAGGTTGATATTGGCGACCGTATTTTTCAGTGGGTATATCGGGTTTTGGGCATAGTATTCCGATCCTAGTAACCCTTGTTCTTCGGCCGTAACGAACAGGAAGGCCACCGAGCGGGCCGGTGAATCTTCCAATTGGCTAAACGCCCGGGCAATCTCGAGCAGCACCGCGGTGCCGGTGGCGTTATCCAGCGCTCCGTTATAGATTGAGTCTCCCTCGATGGGTTCGCCCACGCCCAGATGATCCCAGTGGGCCGAGTAGATCACGTATTCGTCGGGACGCTCACTACCCCGACGCTGAGCGATCACGTTGCGCGAGGTAGCCTTCTCAGCGCTCACCTGCATAGATAAGTTGATGGATATGCCCATCGGAATGGGCTCGAACCCGGCCTGACGCGCTTGCCCCAGGTAGTTCTTGATGTCAGCCAGTGCGAACAGTTCTCGAGCGGCTTCCTGTGAAATCCACCCTTCCAGGGCACAACGCGAGCGGTTATCGTCTTCCGACTGTAAATAGAGGGCTTTGCCCGACCAACTGCTTTGCACCACTCCCCAGGGGTACCCCGCCGGAGCAGTATTGTGCACAATCAGCACCCCTTCGGCTCCCTGCCGGGCCGCCTCCTCGTACTTGTAGGTCCACCGCCCGTAGTAGGTCATGGTGTTGCCCTTGAACAAACTACTGTCGCTGCTGCCAAATCCGGGATCGTTGACCAGCACCACTGCCGTTTTTCCCGCCATGTCTATGCCTTCGTAGTCGTTCCAACCGTATTCGGGAGCCACTATACCGAACCCGCAAAATACCAGCTCCGATTGCTCAACATCAATCCGGTCGGTGATGCGGCGGGTGAGAGCCACGTAATCTTTCCGGTAATGAAGCGTACGCTGCTCGTTGCCGTGCTGCACGGTCATGGTTGAATCAGGCACCGCGTCGATTTCTACCAAGGGCACCTCCTGAAAGTAGCTGTCGCCATTGCCTGACGCCAGCCCCATGTTGGCAAGCTCGTTTTGCAGATACGCTACGGTTTTTTCTTCGCCTTCGGTAAAGGGCTTCCGCCCCCGAAACTCATCCGACGCCAGCCGCTCGATGTGTTTCTCTATCCGGGTAGAATCAATGGCCACCGCCGGTTCGTTATGGTCGGAAGACGTGGTTTGGCAGGCGCAAATTACGGTTATCATTATACTGAGGACAAGAGCTAAATTCTTCATGCGTGAAAAGAGGATTATTTGCAAGGTTTGTTTATCAAAATAGTTTAATCTTTTTATTAAATAGTATAACAAATAAAATGCTAATGCGAGCAGATTCTTACCCTTGATAGGTAACGCTTCATTCAGCAGGGCAATATAAGGGGATGAGCGCATGAATTGCAGTTGGTTACGCCAATAAACTTCATCTCATGAAAATATACTTTTTTTGTTTTGCGTGGTTCATTTTTGGGTGGATCAATCCGGTGCTTAGTTATTCTTTTGCTGAATCATTTGGTTCTACCCCAACCGGTGACGACCCGGGGTATCTTTCGCCGGGGATTTATCTGGTGATTGGAGTTTTTGCTGATCATAACAACGCGGGTGATTTTTCGCAGTACGCTCAATCACGGGGAGTATCGGCGCAGTTTGCTTACCACCCGCCGCGGGGCTACTATTACGTGTATACCTTCGCCGCCGATTCGGCCGAGCCGGTGGTGAACCAGTGTATGCAGTTGCGAAGCACGACCGAATTTGCCGATGCTTGGGTGTTCAGCACCTATAAAATTGAATCGATCATAGCGGATGGAGACGATGCGTCCTTAGATACGGAAGCACCGTCCGAAGTTGATGCCGAAGAAATAGTACCCGAAGCGCCTACGATAGAGCAAGGACCGGGCTACGCGGTGTACTTCGAGACCCTGGGCAAGCGAGATAAACCGGTAACCGCGGTCGTGAAAGTAGTGGACGGGGTTCGTGCCCAGGAGATCACTACCTGTCAGGCCAATCGCCCTGAGGTGCTCGAGCACGCCCGTTTGTTATCCGACCGGGTGCAACTAATCCCCTACGCCATTGGGTACCGCAAAACCGCTTTTGACTTATCACTGACCGAACCGGTCAACGACAGCACCGCCTCGTACGTGTCGATTGACGAAGATAGCGTGATTAGGGTCACCATGCCGCTGGAGAAATTAAAGAAGGGCGACATTCAGGTGATGTATAACACCTACTTCTACGGCAATGCGTCGGTGATGCGCGAACAGTCGCGCTACGAGTTGGAGGAAATGCAGCGTTACTTGGAAGACAATCCGGAAGTGCGCGTGAAGCTGCACGGGCACACCAACGGCAACTCCCGCGGAGTTACGTACTTATACGTGCCGGAGCACGGCAACTTTTTCAACCTGCGACGCAGCGACGACTACCTGAAACGGGGCGTGGGGGCCAAAAAACTATCGGAGCTGCGGGCCGAGACGATCCGGCAGTACCTCATCAAGCAGGGCATCGACGAAAGCCGCATTGAAACGCAAGGTTGGGGCGGAGCCAAGATGCTGCACGACGAACGATCACCGCTGGCCAAGCAGAACATCCGGGTGGAGATGGAGGTGTTAGATGATTAACAGCAGAGCAAAAACCGCCAAAACTTTCTTTTACAGAGTTTCGCCCCCATCTGGTCCGTAAAAAAATACCCAGGTAGAGAACTCTTCGCTAAAGTTGATAAAACGGTGCTCCATTCCGGCGGGCACAAACAGAAAGTCGCCCGGGGTGAAATGCGTAGTGCGCCCGTCGCAACAGAACTCACCCCGCCCGGCAATCACTACGTATACTTCATCGCGCGGGTGCGGTTGCTGATGATCGACCTGATCGGGTTTATAGATCTCTACCGAAAGGGTTCCGTGCTCAAAGAGCGTAAGAAACTTCTGATTACTATTGCTTAACTGACGTAAGGCATCAGCCGGAGAAATCCTGAAGTTTTCATCATAGGGTGTCATAAGCGTATAAATTAGGATACACGTTGGCGTACGCTTTCCGGGACGGGAAATTTGCGTCTCATAAGCGAATCCGGAATGGCTTCTTCGGCTACGGTGCGCAGCGGCAACACTCCCGCCCAAATGGGCAGGGCATAATCTTTTTCCTCATCTTTGGGCGGCCCGGTGCGTACCTTCGCCGAGGCTTCTTCTATCTCCACCGCCAGCACTTTGGTTACCTTCAACTCCTGCTGGGTGGGCGTACGAGCTTCGTCCCAGCGTCCTTTCAGAATTTGTTCAGTCACCACGTGCAGGGCGTGCTCTTTGTCTTCGTCGGCTACCAGGCGGGCGGTGCCAAACACCACCACCGAGCGGTAGTTGAAGCTGTGGTGAAACACCGAGCGGGCCAGCACGATGCCGTCGGTATGGGTCACGGTGATGCAGACCGGCACGCCCTTCTCCAGCTGATTCAGCATGCGGTTGCCGATGGCTCCGTGCAGATAGAGGGTGTCGCCTTCCCGACCGTAGGCATTGGGTAGCACATAAGGCTGCTCGCCGATGGTGAAGCCAACATGGCATAGATATCCGGCGTCTAGGATGGGGTAGATCGTCGCCCGGTTGTAGTGGCCGCGCTGCGAAGATCTTTTGAGGGTGTTGCGGGATGATGTGGGGTACTGATTCATAAGTAGCAGTTAGTGAGCAGATGAGTATTGATTACGAGCATGATTCAATAGATCGAGCAGCTGATGAAGGTCTTCTTCCTGGGTGGCATAATTGGTGATGCACACCCTGAGGGTACGCACCGTTCCTAGCGTGTACGTAGATAGCCACGCCCGCCCGGAGGCAAGTACCTGATCGCCGACGAACGGGGCAAAGGCATCGTCTACCTCAAACGTCGGATCGGTGAAACACACAATTGGCAGTTCGGTGTCGTTTTTTATGGTCCAACCGTGGTCGGCCAGCAGCTTCCTGAGTGAGTGTCCCAGGCGGATCTGTTGCTTCACCAGTTGCGCAAAACCTTCCCAACCGATCATCAGTAGGGATAAATACAGTTTGAGTCCGGAAAACCTTCGCGACCATTGGATGGAATGGGTAAATGGATCGGTGGCCGAAATTTCGCGCGCCTCTTTCGGCATGTAGTCGGTGGCAATGCCGAAGGTCTGGCTCAGTACGTCGCGATGGCGGGTAAGCAACAGGCTGGTACTCATGGGCATCGAGAGCCACTTATGCGCATCGAACGTGATGGAATCCGCCCGCTCAGCTCCGGCTAATAGGTGTTTGGTACTTTTCTCAACCACCACCGCCCCCCCATAGGCAGCGTCCAGGTGCAGCCACAGACTGTGACGTCGACTGATGGCCGCAATCTCGGGAATAGGATCAATGGCTCCGGCGGCGGTCGTTCCCCCCGTGGCGACCACTAAAAACGGAACGGCTTGCCGCGCTTGGTCTTCGATGATCTACGCTTCCAACCGCTGGGGGATCATCCGAAAGCTACTGTCTACCGGAATCATCTTTACCGAGCGGGAGCCTAGTCCGGCCGCGCGGGCCGCTTTCACCACCGAATGATGACTTTCCGCCGACGCGTACACCGTAGGGCGCTGTTGCATTTCCAGCAATCCTTGCTCAGCGTAGTGAGGAAACCGCTGGGTGAGCGCCATGAGCACTGCGGTGAGGTTCGCCTCTGCCCCTCCAGTGGTAAACACTCCGTCCGTACTCTCTTTGGCGTAGCCGAACTTGTCGCCCATCTCGCGGATGAGATAATTTTCTACCTCCACCGCAAAGGGGGCGTGACTCCAGGCGGCTAATTGCGGATTGAATGCGGCGGTCATCGCATCAGCCAGCACCCCGGGAAAAGCCGCCCGAGGATTGAACAGCCCAAAGTAACGATGTTAACATTCTTGAACGCATTAGCGATTTTCCGGTAAGATACAGCCATACTGCTCTCGTAGGGCACGATGCACTAACGAATCAAACGGTTTCGAGATTCGTTCCGTAGAAGGTGGATGCTGGGCTAGATGTTGTTTGGGACGAATAGGACGAAGACTAAATCCTCCCCCACAGTTCGGGCACACGTTGTACAGAACCATTTCTACGCAGTGTTGGCAAAACGTGCACTCGAAGGTGCAGATCATCGCATCGGTTGCGTTGTAGGGCAAGTCTGTTCCGCAGTGTTCGCAATTGGGCCGTAGGGCTAGCATATTCCTATCTTTTTGTTTCGCTCCACAAAACTATACCTTTACCGGCCCCTTTGTTTACCCCGGTTTTTATTCATTAGATGGTCCGGTTATGTATCCTTGGAAAACGAGTATTGCGCTAGACAGACAGTCGCCTACCCCAATTTATCTCCAACTGGTCAATGCCATCAGCCGAGAGATCGTGGCCGGTCGCCTGGCTCCCGGACAAAAAATACCGGGCTCCCGACAACTAGCCAATTTGCTGGGAGTGAACCGCAAGACGGTCGTGATTGCCTATGATGAGCTGATGGCGCAAGACTGGCTGGAGATTATCCCGGCCCGGGGCACGTTCGTCTCGCATAATTTACCCATTGTGCAACCGCAATCCGTGCCAGCGCTTCCAACTCACCCCGTGTCGGATGATTCATCTGCTTTTTCTTTTCCTGCTCTGGCTGCTACTCCTCCCATTCCCCCGTCGTTACTGCGGATCACTGACGGCTCGCCCGATGTTCGTCTGGCTCCGGTTGAGCAACTCTATCAACGCTGTAAGTCGGTAAGTATCCAATCGCTGCGCCGCGAGCATCTGCGCTACGGCGATGAGCAGGGCGACGTGGCGTTGCGCTGTACCCTAGCGCGGTACTTACAAGAAACCCGCGGACTCACCTGTACTTCCAATCAAATCCTCATCACCCGCGGTAGCCAGATGGGTATCTATCTGTTTTTGCGGTTGCTACTTCAACCGGGGGAACGGGTAGTAGTAGGTGAAACCAGTTATGATGCGATCAATCAGGTCATTGCCCATTGTCAGGGACAACTCCTCACCGTACCGGTGGATGTTCAGGGACTGGATACTGAGGCGGTCGCCACTTTATGCGAACGTTACCCTATTCGAGCATTGTACGTCACTTCCCACCATCATTATCCCACGACGGTGACGCTGAGCGCCGAACGGCGGGTTCGGCTGTTGCAACTGGCCCAGCAGTACCGCTTCGCTATTATCGAAGACGATTACGACTACGATTTCCACTACGCCAGCAGTCCGCTGCTGCCGCTGACTAGCCTGGATACGCAAGGAACGGTGGTCTACGTAGGCTCATTTACTAAGTGCATTGCTCCGGCGATACGCATCGGCTACGTGGTGGCTTCGGAGAACGTGATCCAATCAATGGCAGCCTATCGCCGCACCGTCGACCGACAGGGAGACCCGGTGTTGGAACGGGCGCTGGCTGGTTGGATTGAGGACGGCGAACTGCAACGGCACCTCAAGAAGTCAGTAAAAGTGTATCGGCACCGGTGCGATTTCTTTTGTACGCTGTTGCACAGTCAACTGAGCGAATGGGTCCGGTTTCGAGTTCCAAGCGGTGGGATGGCGGTGTGGGTTGTCTTTTTGCCTTTCGTCGATTTGCTAGCCTTGGATACGTACGCTCGTACTCAAGGAATTTCGTTGGACGGATTAGCACAATGGCAGTCATACCAAGCGGTGCGGTTAGGCTTTGCTTCGCTTAATGAGGAAGAGATGGTGCAAAGCGTGACAGTGCTGCGAGCGGGAATTGAGCGGCAGGTAGGTTGAAGTATAGAGTAATCAGTAATCGGTGGGCGATAGAAACGAAAGGCACTTTGGTTAAAATGCCCCAAACAGGGCACTCCATCCGTTGCAGGGATTGTACATTTCGAAAACGTTCTCTGACACCTTAAACAAGTATGCCTCGTTGTTCTCGGTTAGTTTGTTTAGGTAAAAATCCATCGCCTCGGCATTCACGGTGGCCGTTGTATCATTGTAGAGCGTATAGTCCGGAGCGAACTCAAACTGGATGCGATTGTTCTCTATTGTAGCCGTGAAGTCTTTCAGGGCAAAAGTGGTGTTGTCATTTTCACCAACGATCCGGTAGCCCATTGCTATAAACGGTTCTTCGCTGTCGTCTTGGTAGTAGAACTGAAAACTGCTCACCCCCGCTATTTGATCGGCCATTTGTTGTCCAACCGACTCACCATTGTCGTAAAAAAAGCCAAGGGGACTATTAAAGAAGCCAAACTCGTCGCGAAAGTTGGCAGCTGCAGGATCAAAAAGGGTAGACCGCAGGGCCACTGCCTCGTTGCTTTCAGTAGTAGTGCCTCGGTATTGTTGCGTCGGTAAGGATTGGTTACATATTTCTAGGGGGGGGGCTTCGGTAAGTTCACTGAAGTTGATAGCAGGCAGCGCAATCTGGGTTCCCGAAAAATTTCCGGTTAGTGGTTCGGCCAGCGTCATGGTGTTCCCCTGAAGGACGTAGCCAGTTGTAAAAGTGATGGTTTGCCCACGTTCACCTGAAAGAGAAGCGGCGTATGTGAAACTGACCGTCCGAATAGCCAGATCGAACGAAAGGTAGAACGATAAATCGCGGTTCAAGAAGTCTAGTCGGTAAACCGGTGAGGTAAGACGCAAGGTTTCCGATAATGCTTCGAGATTGTTATTCACTTCCCGCCCCAGCAAGCTCTCGGCATTGTCCGGCGCAGGTTCTAACACCGCAATAGTGAGGGCGGTAAGGTCAGTCTTGCTGCCGAAGACCAGCTCACCGTTGGGAGTCTCGTTCACGTAGACAAACTCGTACTCGGCCTCAAAGGTGGCTTGGTCTTGCTCAAACAGGTAGCTGAAGAACGAATAGCTCTCAAAAATTAACTCCAATCCGAGCGAATTATCCACCCGGTAGGTGTTCATCTGATCGTAAAACTCATTGTCGTTCACCCCAAAATCGGTACGAATTCTCACCCCTCCGTCGGCATCAAAATTGAGTAACACATTATACGTTCCTGACTCGGGCACGGGTTGGTAGCGCATGAGCCAGCCGTTGGCCGGGGCGGTGAGTTTTTGCCGCAGATTAGCCGTGGCTTCGGCCACCCGCTCGTCGGCGGTCTTGTCAAAGATTAGCTCTTCGTCGTTATTCCTACAGGAGCTAAAGAACGTGCCCAGAGCCAAACCAATCAGAAAAAAGCGGTAAATTTTCATCTACAATCGTTCTTGAATACGCGCGCGCAGTTGCAGCATATCAATGCCGGTGTTGCGTTCGTAGTGTTCCAACATGGCGTTGTACTTAGTGCGAATCATGGCCCGCCCTTCGTTGCGCTCCAGGCAGTCGTCGTCGGCGCAGGCTTCCTCGTTAATATACTTTTCGAAGAAGTCCGGTTCGTGAAGAAATGAGGCCACCACCTCGACGAAATCTTCGTTAACGTCGCTGGTGCCGTAGGGCGACACGAAACCCCGGCGCAGCGCCTGGTCGTCGTTCAGGGTGAACCACGATCCCGGCGAGGTGTAGCCCTGGGGAGAAATCTCCTGGTAGCCGGGAGGCAAATCGAAGCGCTGGTGCATAATGTGAGCGTATTCATGGTAGATAGTGCGCAACTGCCGCGACACCCATACCCGGTCGGTCTCGTCCACTGAGTTAATATCCGTGAGCGTGATACGCGCTCCCGCATCGGCGGTTCCCAGCACCACGGTGCCGTCGGTGTTGAAGATAAACGAACCAATCATCACCACCTCGGCGGGCACAGTGCTCTTGAAGTAGGCTTCGCCATTGGGCACTTCTTTGTAAGGCTCCACCCAGTACTTGGTTAAAAAATCCAGCGTAGGCACCACCAGGTCGCGGCGGGGCGGGGTCACCCGGTTGTTCGGGTCCACGTAACGGTCGGTGTAGCGATAGCGTACTGCTACGCCGTAGGGCTCGGTAAAGTTTTCCCGAATATACACGTCGATCGGATCGGTCGAGGGCTCCACCTGCCGAACGGGAGCGTTGAGTTCTTCGTCATTGTTGCAGGACAGCAGAAGCATAAACGGAACAAAAAGTAGATAGCATAACTTGTTCATTTGACTTTTATTTATCGGGGATTGGGACGAAGCTTACCAATATCCTGGGCCGCTTCGGGGATTTGTAAAGCTTTTCGGTTGTCTTCTCGTTCCAGCGTGATGGTGGTGCCATCAGGAAACGCGTGTTCTACCGGTAAATTATACCGCTTAATATCGAACCAACGCAAACCCTCGTGAATAAATTCTTTGGGCCGCTCTAGTTCCAAAATATAGATCAGCACGTCGTTTTGAGCATCTACCGACCCAATATATCTTCGGATAGTTTCCAAATCGAGGGTCACCGGCTCGTCGTAACGCTTGCTAGACAGCGCTTGTAAATCAGCCACGGCCAGATCGAGCTGGTTGAGTAGGGCATAACATTCAGCTCGGTTTAGTAGCGCCTCTTCTCCCCGGAAGCCCAAAAAAATCGTGTAGGGGAAGCCCACGTCCGAGGTGAGACTGGTCCGCTGAAAGAGCGGTTCAAACTTAGCCACCAAGATGCCATCTTCTCCGATACGAAACGCCGGGTCGGCCCGCAGGTCGGTGGCTCCGAAGGGATTGGTATCGAACAACTCCCGATACTGGTTGCCATCGGGATAAAAACCAATATTATTGTAGATAAGCGTTTCCTGTCGAATGAGCAGCAGGTTACTCGGATCGTTGGGTGAAGTATACAAACGAATGTAGTCGTCGGTATTGATGCGCTGCTGCAAGAGCGCCGGAATGTCCTTGATGTAGTTGTTGGGATCGGCACCCAGCAGTTCATCACTGTAGCGGATGCTGGCTTCAATATCGGCTCGATCACGCCCGCGCCACAGATAAAATCGCGAGGCAAAGGCCAGCGCCGATTCGCGCGTGAAGTGATACTTGCCGGAATTGGCGTAGAACGAACCATTCACCATCTCCAGTCCGGCCAGCATATCTTGTTCTACCAGTTCGTAGACCCGTTCCACGGTGGCGCGGCGGTAGGTTTTGATAAACTCGGTTTCGGGTTCGGTCACGTAGGGCACGCCTAGGTCGCTACCGGCGGTGGTTGCGTCATAGTGCTTGGCAAACAGGTTCACCAGCATAAAGTGACCGTAGGCCCGGGCCAGCAGCGCTTCGCCCTTCACCGCCCGCCGCCGGGCTTCTTCGCCCGGAAGCTGGTCCACCACCGCTAGCACCTCGTTGGCGTGGGCAATAGCATTATAAGTAGCGTTCCAGTAAAATTCCGGGGTATCCTGGTCGGTCGGGTCGGCCCCCACTTCTTCCCAGCCGTAGATCCGCAGTTCGTTCTGCCGCTTGCGCGTACCCTGCGTGTAGCTGATCTGGTCGCCCATCCACTCGGTGAAGTAGTATGAGGCCTCCGAATAAGCATTGGTGAGCAATTGGGCAGCTTTATCAAGGTTATTAAGGTCCACCCGGTTGTCGGGCGTTTCTTCCAGGTAGCGATCGCAGGAGGTAAACGAGAATACGCATCCAATGACGAAAAGGTAAATAGTCCACAGTCGACAGTCGACAGTTTGTTTTCGGCAATAAACGACAGGCTGCCGACCATGGACTGTCGACTGTCGACTATCGACTATTGACCGTGGATTATCTTTCATCTTTCTCATTTCATATTTCATAATTTTCTAAAACCCAACATTGAGAGAAACGGTAATCTGCTGGGGCTGCGGCAGGGCCACTCCGCCCGAGGAGAAAAACTCCGGGTCCTGCCCGTTGAGTCGCTCATCAGAGTACAAAAGTAACAGGTTTTGCCCGGCCACCGATACGCGCGCGCTCCTGGCCCCAATGCGCTCGACCAAGCGGTTAGGCAATGCATAGTTCACCTGAATGTTCTTGAGCCGCACGTGGTCACCATCGGCAATGCGCACGGTGCTGCGGTTATACAAATCATACGGATTAGCTCCCGCAAACTGATCGGTACCGGGGTTGTTGCCCGTGAAGCGCACGTCGAGCACCACCGGAATGTCAGTAATTTCTTCGTCACCAGGCACCACCCAGCGGTTGATAAATTCTCGCGAAAAGGAATTGAAACCGGTGTACGAAGCCCGAAAAGCGTCGTCTAACCGAATTATGTAGCCAAATTTATAGGTCAAGAGCACGTTGAGCGTAAGGTTCTTGTAGGTGAAGGTGTTGGTAAAACCTCCGCCTCCCTGGGGTTCGCCGGGACCTTCGTACTTCAAGATTTCACGCAGTTGGTCGCGCTCCTGAAGGTCGTAGGCAAAGGTCCGCTCCCCGGTGGCATCAAAGAAGGTGGGAATACCAATCTCGTTGAGCCCGGCAAATCGAGCCGAGAAGATCGACCGCCGCGGGCCGCCTAGCACCGCCGCTCCTTCGGGCTTCAGGGCATCGGCCAGAATCGGGTCAAAGTCCAGGCGGGTGATTTCGGCGTAGGTGTAGCCCACGTTGGCACTGGTGGTCCAGCTGAAGTTAGGCGTGTAGACGTTGAGCGTGCTCAGCGACACCTCGAAGCCCTCGGAGGCCATGTCGGCGTAGTTGCCCAGTTTATATCCCCCCTCGTCGGTGGTCGACTCTGAGCGTCCCGAACCGCCCACGCCGCTGGTTTGCAAAAACCCAATCAGGTCAAACGAATTGCGTTGGTAATAGTCTACTGTTCCGGAAATACGATCTTTAAGGATGCTAAAATCCATTCCTATATTGAATTCCAAAAGTTTTTCCCAGGTAAGATCACGATTGGCCAGATCGCTGATGAACAAAAACGATTCGGTATCGGTGGGCCGCAGGGTAATGTCAGGACGCAGATTGAGCAGGGCGCTCACGTTGGGGCCCAAGTTGGCCGATAGCCCGTAGGTGGCGCGCAGTTTTAGGGAGTTGATCAGGGGTACGTTGAAAAAGGACTCGTTGGTCACGTTCCAAGCGCCGCTCACGTTCCAGGTGGGCAGGTAGCGGGCCGCGCGGCTTTCGCCCAAGCGGTTGGAACCGTCGTAGCGCACCGTGCCGTTCACAATGTATTTCTCCTGAAAAGCGTACCCGGCGTTCAGGAAGAACCCCGCAAAGCGCTCCCGGTCTTCCGACAATTCGTACAGTTCAATGCCCTGACTATTCAAAAAGTCAACGATGTTGGGATCGGTGTTAACGATACCGCCACTTTCATAGACCACCCCAATACCGCTGGCCGCGCGCTGCGTACGGTCCGAAAACTTAATCTCTTGCCCCAGCAGCACGTTCACGTCGTGGTTCTTTCCAAATTTTTTGGACCAGTTTAGGTCGTTTCTGATGTAAAAATACTCTAGCGTGCTTTCGTCCAGATAGTTAAATCCTCCTTCGGGCAGCACAATCTTGGGCAGCGACCCCGGGTCGTCGGGATCATCGAACAGCAGGGGGTTGTCCTGGCGGATAAACTGGGTTTGGGCGGCCCGGTAGGCTTCGGCCTGGTTCGAGCGTTCGTGGATCACGTGCTCCTGGTTGGTGGCGGCATAGCGCCCCTGCGCCGTGCTGCGCAGCGTGAGGTTATCGGTGAGGTCGGCGGTGATAATGGCCTGGGCCGAGATATCGGCTACCCGAATGTCGATGTAGTTAAGGTCAAGCTCCTCCAAGATGTTAAAGGGTGCATAGTTGCGGCGGAAGAACTCCAGACTGCCATCGGGATTATAGGGTCGGACGGAGCGACTGGTGTTCAGAGCGTAGCTAAACGGGTTGATGTCGAAATCGCGCTTGTACTCGCCACTGATGGGATCAAAATCGCGGTCGGTGGTGCCGGGCAGGCGCTGACGACGGTAGCTGGCGTTCACTTTGGTGTCGAGGGTAAACCGATCAGAGAAGAAAAACGTGTTGCGCACATTACCGGCGTAGCGGCTCACCCCGTCGGCAATGGTTTGTCCGTTGTCGTTCAGGTAGCTCAGCGAGTAGTAACTGTTATAGTTCTCGTTGCCCGCCGTCAGACTTACCGAGTGCTGTTGCTGTAGCGAGAAGTCGCGATATAGCACGTCGAACCAATCGGTGTTGGCATTCTCGTAGGGGTTCAGAAACTCTTCGTTCAGGGTGCCGTTGGGTCCCCAACTGATCCGCTTTTCGTTCAATTCGTTAAACATTTTGCCCAGCACCCCGTAGTTTTCGGCCCGCACGGCAGTGGTGACGTCTATTAGCCCTTTCTCGTACAATTCGCGGTAGATCGATAGCTCATTTTGTGAATCCAGGATGTCGAATTGGTTGTAGGTAGGGCGCAGGCTGGTGCTGAAGTTACCGGCGTAGTTCACCCGCAACTGGCCGCTCTTGCCCCGCTTGGTGGTGATCACGATCACTCCGTTTTTGGCCCGGGTGCCGTACAGGGCGGTGGCCGAAGCATCGCGCAGCACCTGAAAGGTGGCAATGTCGTCAGGATTGAGTCCGGCAATGGAAGAGGAAAGTACGGTGTTGGGATCGCCGGTCACGATATCATCGGCGTCTACTTGGGTAAGGTCTTCCAAAATTACTCCGTCTACCACGTACAAGGGTTGGTTGTCGCCATTGATGGAGGTGTTGCCGCGGATGCGGATGCGGGGGGCGGTGCCGAAGGTGCCTGAAATGTTGTCGACGCTCACTCCGGCCACCTGTCCCTCCAGCATGCGGCTAGCGTCGACCATGCCGGGCTGCCGGATGTTTTCCATTTCTACCATGGCCGCGGCGCCGGTGAACAGCTTGCGCTCCACTTCCTGAAAACCGGTCACCACCACCTCACCCAGTTCCTGCACGTCTTCGCGCAGCTCGACGTTGAGCGTGCTCTGGTTGCCCACAATAGCTTCCAGCGGTTGGTAGCCGATGAAGGAGAAGATCAGAGTATCGCGCTCGGCGGGCACCGAAAGCTGGTAGTTGCCGTCGATGTCGGTGATGGTGCCCTGGCTGGTTCCTTTGATGGTCA
The DNA here is from genome assembly GCA_965217275.1 of Cyclobacteriaceae bacterium. Lineage (GTDB taxonomy): Bacteria > Bacteroidota > Bacteroidia > Cytophagales > Cyclobacteriaceae > Tunicatimonas. The sequence continues at coordinate 1,495,249 of OZ244400.1, forward strand.
CGTTCACACCGGGCAGTTCGCTGTTGTCGGTGGCCGAGGCAACTTTGCCGCGGATGGTACGGTCTTGGGCGAAGGCAGTGCTCCAACCCAGCAGGCAGAGCAATAAGAGTAAAGTTCTAGTCAAGTTACTTGTGGTATAATAAGTAAGGATAGCTCCGGTTTACAGAGCCGCTATCTGTTCTTGGGTTAACCCGGTGGTTTCGGCAATGATGTCGGCAGAAAGGTTCTTTTTCTTCATAGCGCGAGCAATTGTCAATCGTTCCTCCTCCTTGCCGATTTCTTTACCGATTTCTTTACCAATCTTTTCGCCGATCTCTTTACCGGTTTCTACGGCGCTTTCCATCACCGCATGATTGTCCCAGTAGACTTTTTGACTTTCCTCGTAAGCAGTCATCTCTTGTTTAGTTAAGTTGGCCACTTCGGCCTGGTTAAACAACTTGATAAAAATCTTATCTCTTAGCTTTTCAGGAATTTGCTCTAGCTTAGGTAAATTCTTGAGTAGATATAACCATTTGTCAGCGTGGGTTTCCAGTTCATCTATGGTCTTGGTGAATCGCTCAATTTCCAGGTAGATAAACGTCAGTTTATTGTAGAAAACTTCGTGCGTCGTGGTATCCATCAGTTTCACTTCCCGCAAGTAGCGCTGTTGCTCAATTTGATCAGGAAAGTTGAAGTTCAGCAAGCTCACGGCATACACTGCTTTTAGTTGATAGTTCCAGTTTCCACCCTTAACGGCTTGTTCCCGGATAGGTACCGTAGCGTAGTACAAACTGCGATCTTTAAAGTATTTCTGGTACGCGTTCTGCACCTCGATGATGAACTTCTCGCCCCGCTCATTTTCACAGTACAAATCAAAGATACTCTTCCTTTCCTGCTCAGTTTGCCCTTGATTCTCAGTATTAAGGTACGTTAAGTCACTAATCTGTTCTTGTTCGCCTAGCACCTGATTCAGAAAATCAATCAGCAGGTCCTTATTGAATTCGGCGCCAAACAGCTTCTTAAGACCAAAGTCCGTAAACGGATTGATGAATCTCGGTTGCTTCATAGACATTTAGGTGCCCTTGGATCAAGCTTTAAATATTCATATCAATATTTATCATACAGCGTGTCCTTCTGATTGTATCCCTTACTATAGTGCACCTCATCCGACGAATGAGACGCCTCAGGCTCGTATGATAAAATCACCCGCACCTTTTTTCCGGACAGGGTATCTTTAAGATTGGCCGGAACGCTGATTTTTCCGGTATCATCTACCGTCACTTCAAACTCAATAGATTCCATGCGCAGCGCGTTCGTGGTTGTCAGTTTTTCCTAATACGTTAAAGTAGAAGGCGTATTGTCACGGCTCACTACAATAATTGAGTAGCCGTAACAATACGCGTTCAGTGATGGGCGGTCGGGTTGCGCTATTCGGGAAGCAGTAACTGGTCGATCGCGTGCACTACCCCATTGTCGCTGAGCAGATCGGAAATAGCGATTAGTACCGTAGCATCTTGCGTTTCGGCATTGCTATCTCTCAATATCAGCCTAGCATCCTGGCCCTCGCCCACTGTTAGTGTGCTTAACGATGCACCATTCGCCGCTGCTGCCGTCACTGAACCAGCTGCTACAATGTCCGACGAAAAGGTGATGCCATCAATGATGTGAGTTTGCAAAATGTTGATTAGCACGGCAGGATCTACTCGAGCAGCGCTATCAATGGAGGTAACCAACCCGGCACGCTGAAAAGCCGAATCGGTAGGCATAAAGATGGTTTTGTTCGTCCCTAGCTCAAGACCGCTTTCCTCTAAGGCGGTTTTGAAGATAGAGAAACTGTTTTGGCTCAGATTATCAGCGTAAGTGATAATTTCAGCCAATGGTGCAGCGGGTTTCAATACTCCGAGCGAAAGAAGTAGCTTTCCATTACTCGCCGTATAGCCCAAATCGGCAAAGGGAATACCGTTCAAAGAAATACTTCCGTTATCGTTTGTCACGTACAGCGTCTTCTCATTGATAGTGGTCACGGTTCTGCCCACTGTTGTTAAGTCCACGTTTCCAGCCAACACATGATAACCGGCAACGTCTACCACGTTTTGCTGAGAGGTGAAGAAGAAGTTGTCAAAGGCAGCATCCAGCGGAGCTAAAACCGTATAAGTGCTTAGGTCGTTGCCCAGATTGCTGAGCAGGCCCGTTTGGTTAAACACGCTGTTGATGGTCGAGAGATCACCATCACCCGGTTGCCCAATACGTAGGGTGTACGTACTGGTGAGCCCGGCCAGGGTTCCAAACAGCGGGGCCAGGTTCTGAGCAATGCCAGGCGACAACAACACTCCATCGGTCACGTGCACTACTCCGTTGCTCGCCAGCAAATCCGGAGAAACGATCACGGTGCGGGCGGGTTGAGTAGCCGGGTTAATTCGTACGCTGTCCCCTTCCGTGGTCAGCGTGATCACTCCTTGGCTGAATGCCGTTAGGGTAGAATCTAACTGGATCGATTGCAACGAAGTGTTGGGGATTAGATGATAGGTGATAATATCAATCAATATATCGTTGCGCAAGTCAAGCATCTGTCGTAGCCCAATGCTATTCAGTAGGTTAGCGAAAGCCGCGTTGTTAGGAGCGAAAACAGTATATTCGGAGGCGGTAATTTGGTTGGAAAACTCAGGACCAAGCAGGGTGATAAGCTGGGCCAAACTGTCCAGTCCTTCCGTTGCCTGAACAATTTCAAGAATATTTTCGGTAGGCCGGGGTGCCTCTCCTCCTTCATCATCGTCGCCGCAAGCAGTAAAAAGCAGCACAAAGGGAATGAGCAACGCAAATAAGCAAATCTGTTTCATAGACATAAGCGCAGATGTAAGATAAAGGATACGAAAGAACAATATACGACATTTCCGCGATTTCAGATAGCTTGGTTTTCAATAGTCCCAGTTATTGGCTAATAACCTTCGGTTTTGTCGGCTATCTGCTACGTATCTCTGGCGATAGCCCTGTTTGCACCTTGCTATCGAACGATTTTTATCTGGTTCTGCTTACTACAAGAAGCTACTGCGCTCTTTTTCTGCTTCATTTATGGAGCACTTCGTTGCCTGACCACGCTTCAAATGCAGAAAATTATAAACTTTTGTATGCAACTACGCGCCCTACTGCTTGCCCTGACGCTCACTGCCGCCTGCACACGCCCTGCTTCTGATCCGACACATGCCACAAAATCTCCGTTAAACTCCCGCGATTCGCTGCACCAGGCACTCACCCGCATCATGGCCCTGCCCGAAGCTACCTTTAGCACCAGCCGGTATGAGGTGCTCAGCGAAACAGAAACCGACACCTACACCAGCACCCGACTCTCGTATCACGTTAGAGAAAACGAATACGCCGCGGCCTACCTGCTGAAACCAAAAAATGTGGCCCCGCCCTATCCGGTCATGATCTGCTTGCAGGGCCATTCTCCCGGTATGTACATTTCCATCGGAGAAGCCCGTAGCGAGCGGGACAAGCAATTGATTGCGGGCGGACGGGATATTGCTTTGCAGGCCGTGGAGCATGGATGGGCGGCACTGGCTATTGAACAGCGCGGCTTTGGCGAAAAGGCCACCGAAGGAGCCACCTGCAACGACGTGTCGCTGCGCGAACTGATGAAGGGCCGCCCCATGCTCGGTCAGCGCGTGTTCGACATTATGCGAGGCATTGATTTTATCGAAACGCAGCCCGACCTCGACGCGCAACTGATTGGCAGCCTGGGGAATTCGGGCGGCGGCACGGCCACGTACTTCGCCGCCGCGGTTGACGAACGCATCAAACTGGCGGTGGTGTCGTGCTCTTTTTCTACTTACGAACGCTCGTGGCTCAAGCATCCGCACTGCGCCTGCGGCTACCTGCCGGGCCTGCTAGAGGTGGCTGATATGCCCGACCTGGCCGAACTCATCGCTCCGCGCCGACTGATCATTGTTGCCGGAAAAGAAGATTATCTGGCCGATATTGAAGGAGTACGCGCGGGGTTTGCCACCGCCCAAACGTTCTACGCGCAGCATCAGGCTTCCGAGAACGTAACCCTCTTGGAAGGTGCCGGAGGCCATCAGTTTTATCCTGATCTGGCCTGGCCCGCTATTGATAAATTCAAAGATGCTTACGATCACCGCCATGCCGCAAAAGCGAATTTTTAACGTTCTGGTCGTAGGCACTTTTGCGGTGCTGACCTACTGCCAGAGCGCCTACGAAAACGAAGCCACCCAAAACCTCAGCCAAGCCGAACGGGTGCGCTACCGGCAGTATATGGTGCAGGGGCAGTTGCTCTACCGCGCTCACTGTAGCAACTGCCACCAGGAAGACGGCACCGGACTGCGCCGCCTCATTCCGCCCCTGGCGCAGTCGGACTACCTGCTGGCCGACGTAGATCGCACCCTGTGCCTGATCAAGAACGGCTTGCGGGGGCCCATTGTGGTGAACGATACGTTGTACAACCAGATCATGCCCGCCAACGAAGGGCTGCGCGACATTGAGATCGCCCAGATTGCTACTTATATCTACAACGAATGGGGGCACGCCGAGGGCTTTATTTCTACCACCCGCGTGGCCGATGCCCTGGACCAATGCCCGGCTCCGTAGGGCAGGTTTCTGTTTCTTTGCTTATATTACATCCGCCGGGAACCCGCCTGATTGCGTTGCAAATGGGAAGTTTCCTACCTTGCTTGATCAACCGGGTCGAACGTGGATCGTATTGTCGGTTTACTAGAAATATCTTACGCGGGCGGTTACTTTTTGGCGTTAAACAGTATACACGGAGTAGGCATCGTGCCATGAAAGACAGCGTTGTTATAGAAAAAATCAGCCGAGGCGACGAAAAAGCCCTGGAGTACTTGTACCGCAAGCACTACCGGATGATGACCAACGCGATCATGAAAAACAACGGCACCGAGCAGGAGGCCAAGGATATCTACCAAGATGCGCTGATTGTGTTCTGGCAGAAGGTCACGAGCCATCAGTTAACGCTCACCTCGAAGATCAGCACCTACTTATATAGTGTATGTCTGAACCTGTGGCGCAAGGAGCTGGATCGCAAGAGTCGGCTTTCGTACGAAGAACACGACCAGCCGGAGTATTTGAACGACGAGGTCGAAGAACGAAAGGCCATTATTCACGCTTGTATCAACCAACTGGGCGATACCTGCCGGAAGATACTGACGTACTATTATTTTGATGATCTCTCGATGCAAGACATCGCCAACAAATTGGGGTTTGCCACCACCGAAACGGCAAAAACCAAGAAGTATAAGTGCAAAAAGCGATTGGATAACCTGGTGAAGTCCACGTATTCGGCCAGTGATTTTTTAGATTGAACCGTATGAGCAAAGATTTTACGTACACCATCGACCGCTACCTGAAAGGACAACTTTCGGAGGAGGAGCGGCACGCTCTGGAAGAAAAAATGCAGCAGGACCCGCTGCTGGCGCAGGAGGTGACTTGGCAAAAGGACATCTACCACGCCCTGGGCGACGTGCGCCGGGCCGCCCTAAAAAGTCGGCTGGATAACGTGGTTATTCATCCGGCTCCCTATCTCTTCGGGCAACGGTGGATGACCGCCGCGGTGGTGGGTGCCCTTCTGTTGGCCGGAGCAGCTTATTATTACGTTGCTCTCGAAGAGCCGGAGCTTGCCACTGCCCCCCAAAGAGTGGAAGTTACGCTCACGTATCCGGAGGCTTACTCGTTGCCAAGAATTCCGCAACGGGATACCCCAAAGCGCGTTGTTCCGCCAACCGCTTCTTCCCAAATATTTCCTTCTGCTTCTGAGTCTTCCCACGCATTGTCTGCTGAAACCAAACGCGCGCAGCCAACGGTAATCCCCCCCCAGATAACAAGCCAGTTTGCCGAAGACACATCGGCGGTGGACTACGGCGATTTTGCGGTTCCCGAGAAATCAACGCTCCAGGAGAACACCCGTCCGGAAGAAAACACGACGGTGGCGGCCTTGCCCGACAGCCGCTACACCTTCCACTATCAATTCTTCGATAACAAGCTTTACTTGCACGGTGACTTCGACCAAACGCCCTACAAAATCATCGCGCTGAACACCGAAAACAGCAAAAAACTCTTCCTGGAATTCGACGGTGCCTACTATCGAATCAGTGAGCACGAAGCAGTGGTTCCGCTAACGAAGATTGAAGACCCTGCGTTGGTGAAAAGTCTGCAAAGCGTGAGCACAATTAATTAGATACTGCCCTGTTAATCAGCTAGTTAATTAACAAACTATCTGGCTTCGATTGGTGTTGAAGGGGTATGCAAGAACGAATACAAGAGAAGCTATCCGTGCTGGCCGATGCGGCTAAGTACGACGTGAGTTGCTCCTCCAGCGGCAGCAACCGGAAGAACACCAAAGACGGACTCGGCAACTCTAAGGGAATGGGCATCTGCCACACCTACACTCAGGACGGCCGCTGCGTTTCTCTCCTCAAAATCCTGCTTACCAACCACTGCATCTTCGACTGCGCCTACTGCGTGAGCCGTCGCTCGAACGACGTGAAACGGGCGGCCTTCACCGTGCAGGAAGTGGTGGACCTCACCATCAATTTCTACCAGCGCAACTACATCGAAGGCTTGTTCCTGAGTTCGGGCATCTTCAAAAGCGCCGACTACACCATGGAACGGCTGGTGCGCATCGCCAAAAAGCTGCGCACCGAGCACAAATTCAACGGATACATTCACCTGAAAGCCATTCCGGGGGCCAGCGATGAGTTGATCCACGAAGCGGGTTTGTACGCCGACCGCCTGAGCGTAAATTTAGAAATCCCGTCGGAAGAAAGCTTGAAGAAAGTAGCGCCCGAAAAGGACTACGCCTCGGCCTACCAGCCGATGAACTTCCTGACGAAATCGATCAGCGGGTACCAGGAAGAAAAGAAGCTAATCCGCTCGGCGCCTACCTTTGCGCCCGCCGGACAAAGCACCCAGCTGGTGGTGGGGGCCACGCCCGAAAACGATCACCGGATTCTGACGTTGGCCGACAGCCTGTATCGGCAGCAGCAACTGCGTCGCGTGTATTACTCCGGCTACGTGCCCATTAGCGACGACAGTCGGTTGCCCGCGCTCACCGCCCCTCCCCTGCTTCGCGAAAACCGCTTGTACCAGGCCGACTGGCTGATGCGTAGCTACGGCTTCTCGGTAGATGAACTCGTCGACGAACAGAACCCCGATCTAGACGCTGACGTGGATCCCAAACTGAGCTACGCCCTGCGGCACCCCGAACTGTTTCCGGTCGACGTGAACACCGCTCCCTACGAGCTTATTCTGCGGATTCCGGGCATTGGGGTGAAGTCGGCCAAGAAGATGGTGGCGGCCCGGCGGTTTGGCAAGCTGCGGCCCGAGCACCTGCAGAAGATCGGGGTCGTATGGAAGCGGGCGCGCTACTTCCTCACTGCGGCCGACGCGGACTTTCGTTGGCTGAATTTTGATCCGGCCAATTTGAAGCAGCGCATCCTGAGCGAGCGGCAACCCCGGCAGCACCAAGCACAACTCAGTCTGTTCGGAGCGTGATTTATATCTACGATGGCTCGTACGAAGGGCTGTTATCGGTAATCTTTGAAACCTACCGGTTAGGACAGCCTGCCGACAACATCTGTGAGGAAAGCGTGGCGCAGCCGGAGCTTTTTGGCAGTTTAGTGCACGTGGCAACGCAACCAGTGCATGCCCAACGCGTGCTGCGGGGAGTGACGAAGCGCGCCGGTTCTGATACCCCCCGTATTCTGTACCACTGTTTTTTGTCTGAACAACCGGGCATTGAGATGTTGCTGTATCGCTTTGTGCGGTTGGCAATGAAGAGCGACAAGAGTATTCTGGAAAATTTTCGGGAGCCGGTGGTGCTGCGGTTGCATCGCATCGAGCGGCAAATCCACCGTGAGGTGCACCGCATGCACGCTTTCGTGCGCTTTCAGGAAACCCGCGATGGCTTGTACGCGGCCCTCGTCACGCCCGACTTCAACGTACTTCCGCTGCTGAGCCCCCACTTCAAAGCGCGTTATCCTGCCTTTCGGTGGCTGATCTACGATACCCGGCGGCGCTACGGTCTGTATCATGAGGATCACGCCACTCGTTTTATCACGCTCGACGCGACCCCACAACAGCTATCGGAGGGGCTGCTTACCGGGGCTGAAACGGATTATCAGGTACTGTGGCAAACCTACTTTAGCAGCGTGGATATCCCCGAACGGCGCAATATGAAGCTACATTTGCAGCACGTGCCCCGGCGCTACTGGAAATATCTGGTCGAAAAACAGAACTTTTAAACAACAAACTTACCTTATAACGTTGACATACTAGTAGGTACTTGGTACCTTGTGCTCACTACACAACCCTAATCAGTTATGAAAAAGATTTTGTACTCCGGTGCTTTTCTCCTTTCGGCGACGCTTATCCTGGGCAGTTGCTCCTACAAAACCTGTCCGGCCTACTCTAGTTCTGCACCCACCAAGCCTTACTATTCGCAGCAAATCACTCCGGCTCCAGCTTCGGTAGTTACCCAAGAAGCTCGGTAGCAATTCCGGCTTTGGCCAGGTCGTCCCAGAACCGAGGATACGACTTGTTTACCACTGCGGGCTCTTCAATGACCACGGTGGTTTTTGCGGCTAAGGGAGCAAATGCCATCGCCATGCGGTGGTCTTCGTAGGTAGCAAACTTCAGTTCCCGGCCAGCGTAGTTGTTGGCCGACGGTACAATCTTTCCGCGCCCACCTTCTTCCTCTAAGGTTGCTCCAATTTTTGCCAGTTCGTTTTGCAGGGCCGCCACGCGGTCTGTTTCCTTAATACGCAAGCTTTCCAATCCGCTCAGCGTAGCTGGAATTGCTTTGGCAGCGCACACCACCGCCACCGTTTGTGCTAAGTCCGGGCAGTCGCTGAAATCTTGGGTAATGGTGTTGGCCGCTGCCTTTTTGCTCAGCACCACTCCGTTTTCTTCAAATTGCGTCTCCACTCCTAGTTGGTCCATGATGCCCACAATCGCGCGGTCGCCCTGCCAGGAAGATTGGCGTAGGCCTAGTAACTTCACTCGGGCATCATCGGCTAGGGCCACCAGGCTGTACCAGTAGCTGGCCCCCGACCAGTCGGATTCGATGGTGTAAGCGCCCGCGCGGTAGGACTGCGGATCGATGCGGATCAGGTTGTCTTCGTTCCAGTGATGCTCGATCCCAAAATGACTCATCAGGCCCAGGGTCATCTCAATGTACGGGCGACTGCCGATCTTTCCGGTGAGCGACAGCTCCAGGCCATCGGTTAGGGTGGGAGCGACCATCAGCAAGGCCGAAATGTACTGGCTGCTTACGTCGCCGCGGATGGACACCCGGCGGGCGGATTGTCCGTTGGTGAAGCCCCGCACCAGCACCGGCGGGTAGCCTTCGTTCTCCAGGTAAGCGATGTCGGCTCCGAGTCCGCGGAGCGCGTCGACCAGCAGTTTCACCGGGCGCTGGTGCATGCGGGCGGTGCCCTTAAGGAGCTTGCCCATGCGGGCTACGGCGGAGTAGGCAATTAGGAAACGCATGGTGGTTCCGGCGTCCAGCACGTCCCACTCGGGTTCGGCCGATTGCAGCAGCCGCTGCATGGTCTGGGTGTCGCGCGCTTCGGACAAGTTGTGCAACGTAATCTCTTCGTCGGACAAGGCTTGGATGACCAGGGCACGGTTGCTCTCGCTCTTGGAGGCAGCGAGTTGAATCTCGCCCGTGATGCCCCCAGTGGGCGGGTGAAGTCGAATTTTCTGCGTAGACAAAGTAGCGGTGTTTAGTAGATTTTAGTTGAAGACTTTTTTCTTATCTGATCAATGAAACCGGTGGAAACCCAGTAGATATCGCCGTTTCTCCCGAACGTCAGGTAGTTGCCATCGGGAGTGACGTCGCCGCCCAGTTCGTCGGAAGGTGAGTTTATTTTGCTTCCCAAATTTACCGGATCGGACCAGTTGTTTTCCTCTATCCTAAAGGTAATGTAAAGATCGCTCCCGCCAAAACCACCGGGTCGGTTCGACCGGAAAATCATAAATTCTTCGTCGGACGACACGTGAGCATCCCCCCAGCATTCGGTTTCTGGTTGGTTGAGGTAGTTGATCGGGCGAGGCAGCTTTTCTACCGGTTGGTACGCTCCGTTATGGTACTGGCTTCGGCAGATTTCTCCGGTGCTGGCGCTAAAGTAGATAGAAGTATCAGCAACGACACAGGGGTGCAGCGAGTAGCCGGGTGATAGTGCATTCGGAGGGGAAGGCAGGCTGATGGGTTTGCTCCACCCACCATCTTTTCTCTCAGAGTAGCACAAGTCAAGCACTCCTTTCTGATTCTCCACTCCGTTGGCAAAGTAATAGATTCTGGTTCCCTCAAGGGCAATGTGCGGCTCACTGGTTCTTCTTCCCAACGAAAAGCTGGCGGTATCAGGCGCACTCCACTGGCCGTCTTCGTATCTCATCACCAACGTGAACGACGGTTTTGGTTTGGGATAAAACTCGACGGAATAATAAATTTCCTGACCGTTCGGGGAAAAAGTAATGACTTCTTCATTTCTACCCGAAAGCGAAACGACGCCCGGTGCGAATATCTTTGGCTGGTTAATGGGCGGGGTTTGACCCAAATAAAGAAACGACGCGCGGTGGCATCCTACCAGCGAGCCACCAAAAGCTAACCAGCAGATTACCTTCCGGAAACCAAGCGTTTTTAGGCTACGTAGAATTACGAAAATCACCCAACAAATATGCGGATAAAATAGAATCTTGACGGAGGGTTGGCCCACATTTCCCACTTTCTAGTAAATTGCCCTCTTCACTTTTGTAGACCGCAAACCACCTCTATCATGGACACCTTTGATAAAACCGCGCTGGCTTTTCTGATGGGGGCCACTACCGGAGCCCTCACCGGATTGCTACTGGCCCCGAACAGCGGTAAGCAAATTCGCCATCGCATCAACGAAGCAGTGCATGACGTACTTTACGAGGCCGAAAATGCTTGGGAAGATGGCTCGGAACGAGTAAAAGATATTGCCGATACGGTGGGGCACGAGTTGGACAGCTATCAGAAGAAAATAACAAAGGGCTAGCGGAGCAACCGTGAAGGACTTCGATTCGTGATACCCTAACCCATTTGATTGTAGTGTCCAATCGCCTCCCGAATGTCTTCCGCGGTGATGGGCACGTCGAAGGTAGCGACGCCAATCTTTTCGAGCAGGGTGCACTGAATACGCGATTGGTTATTTTTTTTATCCTGCTGGGCCAGGGCGATAATGGGATCAATAGCGGTTTCGGGCACCGGGCAGTGTCCGTAGGTAGCTATCAGAAAGTCTATAATTTCGCGCGCTTGATCAGGCGGTAATCCGCAATGCTTTTGGGATAGGTACGTCTCGGCCACCATACCCACCGCCACCGCCTCGCCGTGCAGCAGGTGCTCGTCGGTGTCCAGGTAGTAGCTTTCTACCGCGTGACCGATGGTGTGTCCGAAGTTCAGAATCTTGCGCACGCCTCCCTCCCGAAAGTCTCGGGCTACCACCCTGGCCTTGAGCGCCACCGAGTGGGCAATCACCGCGGGCCAGTCCTGACCGTTCAATGGGGTCTGACGAACCACCAACCAGTAGTCGGCGTCGGCAATCAGGCAGTGCTTAATCACCTCCGCGAAGCCCGAACGGAGTTCGGCAGATGGCAAGGTTTCCAAAAACTTTGGGTGAATGATCACCCGCAGCGGATCCTGAAACAGTCCGATGTGATTTTTGTATCCCTGGAAATCGATCCCTAGCTTGCCGCCCACCGAAGCATCGACCTGCGAGAGCAAGGTAGTGGGCAGATTCACGAAGCGAATGCCCCGCTTGTAGGTAGCGGCGCAGAAACCACCCATATCGCCAATCACCCCGCCACCCAGGTTGAGCAGCAGCGCCTGCCGATCGAAGCGTGCTTCGGTCATCCACTCCCAGAGTTGGGTGCAGGTGGTCAGGTTTTTGTGCCGCTCGCCACTGCGGATGCGGCCCACCGTGTGCTCGGGCAGCAACGACTGAACCAACGGATAGCAAGCCCGCTCGGTGTTTTCATCCACCATCACTCCCAGTTGACTGAATGCGTGGTCTTGAAATAAGGCGGCAAGCGCTTCGGGTAAGTTGTTGGTAACGGCGACGTTATCAGGCATAAGCGGCAGTAGCGCGTTTGCTATTTGAAGGGTTCGGAGAACCCGCTTACGTCTGGCACCGGGCCGGAGGCCCTGCGCCAGATAGGTCGAGAGAGCGGTGGTTACGACAAAATACGCAGTCCTGAATCGGTTTCGGCTTCGTCCTGCAGGTTGTCCATCACCTCGGTCTGCTTCTTGATGGACTCCACGTGCATCAAATTAAACAGATCCACCACGAATTTTTCGCGCAGACGGGCGTCTTTACCCCACACTTTGCGGGTTTCGAACACGTTGTTCCAGCGGTCGAGTTGAAAGGCCGCCACGTTGTTCTTTTTCTTCCACACGCCAATCTGCCCTACCAGGTCCATGCGCTGCGAGAGCAGTTCCACCAGTTCGCGGTCGGCGTGGTCGATCTGGGTGCGCAGGTCTTCCAGGTGCGAGATGTACTCAATATCTTCCGAGGAGGCTTTTCTGACCTTGAGGTTTTTCAGCAACTCGCCCAGCACCGCCGGGGTCACCTGCTGCCGGGCGTCGCTCCAGGCGTTCTCTGGGTCGCGATGCGTCTCGATGATCAGACCATCGAAGTTCAAATCCATGGCCACCTGCGAGATTTCGGCGATCATCTCTCGTTTTCCGGCAATGTGGCTGGGGTCGCAGATAATGGGCAACTCGGGTAGCTGGCGCTTCAGTTCGATGGGCAACTGCCAGGTGGGCACGTTGCGGTAGCGGGTTTGCTGGTAGGTAGAAAACCCGCGGTGAATCGCGCCAAGCTTGGTGACTCCGGCCTGGTTCAGGCGTTCTAACGCTCCCATCCACAACGCCAAGTCAGGGTTGATCGGATTTTTGACCAGCACCGGCACGTCGCAACCCCGCAGGGCATCGGCGATTTCTTGCACGATGAAGGGGCTCACCGTACTGCGCGCCCCGATCCACAGCACGTCTACCCCGTAGTGCAAAGCCTCTTGCACGTGCATGGCGTTGGCCACCTCCACGGCAAACTGCACGTTGAGTTCTTTCTTGATGCGTTGAATCCAACCGAGTGCTTCTTGTCCCATGCCCTCAAAGGTGTTGGGACGGGTGCGGGGTTTCCACACTCCGGCGCGCATCAACGAGACGCCTTGCGCCTGAATGGCCTTCACGGTCTCGTAGAGTTGCTCTTCGGTTTCGGCACTGCAGGGGCCCGCGATCACGATGGGGTGCTGCTGTCCAATGTTCCAATCCTGGGTGCTCGTTAGCGTAAGTTTCATACGTTTAAACAGTAGTTAGTAGTTGAATGGTTTATTGATAAATGTGGTTTATGAGGTAAGCCGTTGTTTGCAATTTTCCGAATCGAATGTTGTTTATGAATCCGAATCCTACCCTGCCCGCCCGCGTGTCGTTCGACAATACGGAAGTGGCCTTTTCCTATAAGTCCGATCAGGACTTGCGCAAGTCGTACTGGTTATTTAGTGCTATTGGTGCGCCCTGGCTCACCGACTTGGGCACAAAGTTGGTGAAATTTGCGCTGAAAATAAAATTACCCATCCAAGGTGTACTGAAGATTACGATTTTTGAGCAGTTCTGCGGTGGAGAAACCATCCGCGATTGCGCCCCCACCATTGAGCGACTGGCGCAGCACGGGGTGAAGACCATTCTTGACTATTCGGTGGAGGGCGAGAAAAGCGAGACTGGTTTCGATAAAGCGACCGAAGAAATCTTGCGCACCATCGAGGCTGCTGGTCACGTTGACCACCTTCCCTTCAGTGTGTTCAAGGTGAGCGGCGTGGCTGATAGGCGCTTACTAGCCAAGATTCAAGCAAAAAAAATGCTGACGCCTGCCGAAAAAACAGCCTACGAACGGGCCCGGCAGCGGGTGGATCGCCTATGCCGGGCCGCGGCGGAGGCCGATGCCCGAATTTTGATCGATGGAGAAGAAAGCTGGATTCAGGACGCTATTGATGCGCTGGCTGACGAGATGATGCAGCGCTACAACCAGGAGCGCGCGGTGGTGTATAACACCTATCAGTTGTATCGACACGAGATGCTGGCCAACCTAAAAAAAGCCTTTCAGCGGGCTGCCACGTATAACTACTTTCTGGGCGCCAAGCTGGTGCGCGGAGCCTACATGGAAAAGGAGCGCGAGCGGGCCGAAGAACGGGGCTATCCGGACCCGATCCAACCCAGCAAAGAAGCCACCGACGCGGATTTCAACCAGGCGCTACTTTACTGCATCAACAACAAACAGCGCATTTCGCTGGTGTGTGGCTCGCACAACGCTTATAGCAACCAGTATCTAACTCTGTTGATGGAAAAGCACGGTTTATTACCCGACGATCCTCGGGTGTGCTTCGCGCAGTTGTACGGTATGAGCGACCATATTTCGTTTAATCTGGCGGCAGCGGGCTACAACGTAGCCAAGTACGTGCCCTACGGTCCGGTGAAAAAGGTGATGCCCTACCTGTTTCGGCGGGCCGAAGAAAACACCTCGGTGGCCGGACAAAGCAGCCGGGAGTTGGAGATGATCGGGCAGGAGTTACGCCGTAGAAAGGCAGAGGCAACCAATTAGAAACCCATCGCTTCGGCTCAATTAGGCCAGGTATCGTTTTAGGTGCCGGTAGGTGTCTTCGGAAGAAACGCCGTTGGACCGGTTATACTGAATCGTGTTGATGATTGCGTGTACCGTATCCGGAGCGTAGCCCAGGCGCATCACGATGCTCTCGGTGATCCGCATCTCCTGCGGATGCACCTCGTCGTCGGCTAAAATGAGGTTAATAAGCGAGAACAACATAAAAAAACGCCCTTCCTCGTGATTAGGCAAGCGAAGCTCGCGGCGGGTGGTATCTGTACTGTGCTGCAGCGCATTGATCTCTTCTTCCGAAAAATTGAGTTGCTTGCCAATGGAAACAATGTAGTCTAGTTCGGTTGGGTCAAGGTGACCATCGGCCGAAGCGATTGAAAAAAGCTGCTTCAGATAATCTTTTTCCGACTCGCTGGTGTTCTTGCGAAGAAAGCCCCAAAAGTTCATGATCATTTCGGTTGGTGAGGCTACCAATGTACAAATAATTGACGGCGCTTATTCTTGAAAAAGTGCCAAAAAGGTACACCGAAAACCTTCTGATCTTGCACCGGTTTCACGTCTAATTAGAAGTCCTAAAAGTTAAACAAATTACGATGCATCCATCTTCTATTGTTTGGTTTAGAAACGACCTAAGGTTACTTGATAACGTGGCGTTGCACGAGGCCATCCAGAAATCAACGCACGTGTACCCAGTCTACTGCTTTGACCCCCGGCAGTTCACCGAAACCGAAATCGGCGAAGGCAAAACCGGGGCGCGCCGGGCGCAGTTTCTACTAGAATCGGTAGCCGACCTGCGGGAGAATCTGCGTCAGCGCGGCTCTGATCTCATTGTTCGGCAAGGCATCGCAGAGAACGTGATCGCGCAATTGGCGCAAAAGATGGGAGCCACTGCGGTATTTGCCAGCAAGGAAGCTACGCCCGAAGAAAACACCGTGGAAATTTCGTTAGAAAAATCACTCAACGCCCAGGGCATCGAACTTAACCTGGTGTGGCAATCTACGCTGCTGCACATCGACGACATTCCGTGGCCAATTAAAAACGTGCCGGATATCTTTACGCAGTTTCGCAAAGAAGCCGAGCGCTCGGTGGAGGTGCGGCCGGTGGTGCCCGCCCCCGAGCAACTCAACCCGTTGCCGGACGTTTGCGTCGGCGACCTTCCTTCCTTGGATGATCTGGGGTTGGATCCTCCAGAGCCCGACCCGCGGGGAGTGCTTGATTACCGAGGCGGCGAAACGGAGGGCACGCGCCGCTTGCACGCCTACCTGTGGGACACGGATGCCCTGGCTACCTACAAAGAAACCCGCAACGGTTTGCTGGGTGCCAACTATTCCACCAAATTTTCGGCTTGGTTGGCCAACGGTTCGTTGTCGCCACGGGTAGTGCACCAGCTGGTGCAGGCCTACGAAGCAGAACGGACGAAAAATAAATCTACCTACTGGTTGATTTTCGAACTGCTCTGGCGCGACTACTTCCGGTTTATTGCCAAGAAGTACGGTAGCCGCATTTTTCAGGTGGGCGGCATCAAGCAAGAGGATCCTTATCTGCGAGATGATTTTGGCGCTTTTGAAAAATGGAAGAACGGCACGACCGGAGTGCCTTTCATCGACGCCAACATGCGAGAAATCAACGCCACCGGATTCATGTCGAACCGGGGAAGACAGAACGTGGCTAGTTTTTTGGTGAAGGATTTAAAAGTAAACTGGACCTGGGGGGCGTCGTACTTTGAGAGCAAACTCGTCGACTACGACGTGTGCAGCAACTGGTGCAACTGGAACTACGTGGCCGGAGTGGGCAATGATCCGCGCGAAAACCGTTACTTCAACATCATGAGCCAGGCCCAGCGCTACGATCCCCAAGGGGAGTACGTGCGTCACTGGATTCCGGAGCTAGCTCACGTGGAAGGCAAGCGGGTGCATTATCCCACCGAGATACCCAATGAAGAACTGGAAGCCCTGGGTGTGATCATCGGTGAAGACTATCCCGAACCGTTGGTAGGATTTAATAAGTGGCTTTACTGAATAGTCCACAGTTGATAGTCGACAGTCCACAGTTTATTCTTTTCAATTGTGGACTGTCGACCGTGAATTACGAACTGATTATCTAAAACCAACCCCGGCTGATGCGGTTTCCGGGCCAGGGAATGGCGGTCATGATCAGGATAAACCCAATCAGGTAAAAAATGGCGGTGCGGGCGTGCTTGGCCTTATCGGTGGTGGCCCGTTTGGCCGACGAGTAGCCAATGGTAATCAGAATGATTCCGATGATGTTGGTAGCGATGTGTTCCACCGTCCAGAAGCGAAGTTGCGGGTCTTTCATAGCAGCGGCCATGTTGTCTAACTGCACGTAGGGACTAATGAAGTAGAGTACCAGTCCGATAATCAATTGGATGTGCACCGAAATCAAGGTGAATAGGTAAAGCTTTCGATTGCCCTCGGTGAAGGATTGGTTGCCGTAGCCCCGCCAAAAAGCCTGTATAATGCTGGCAATTAGCAGAATAACCACCACGTAGCGCAGCGCAGAGTGCAGATGAACGAGTCCGGTATACATCAGGATGGGTTAAATCGATAAAGGCACAAACCTAGCTAAAACGCGGGGGTGAAAAAAGAAAAAGCCCACAAGTTACGGTTTCGATGGGGCCTTAGACATCCGTTGGCTGGGATTCTCTTCTCGCTCGATTTCTTTCTTGATCACCTGTACGGCATTTTTCTTAGGACGAATGGCGCGGCCCACCCGCTGCGAATAGATTTTGGTGAACACCGCTCCTAACAGAAAGATCACCGACGAGTAGTAAATCCAAATTAGCAACACCACCAACGAGCCCGCCGCTCCGTAGGCCGACGAAAGGGTGCTGCTGCGCAGATACAAACCAATGAGTTCTTTGCCGAGCACAAACAAAATGGTGGTTACCAGCGCGCCTACCCACACGTCGCGCCAGCGCACTTTGGCATCGGGCAACACCTTAAACACCGTCGTGAAAACGGTGGTCAGCAGCCCAATTAGCAGCACGAAGCTGGCGGTTTGTAGTAGGTACACCGTGTAGTCAGAAAAGAACCGCTCCAGGAAGCGTTCGGATACGGTAAGGATGGTATCCACCAGGAGGGAGGCCAGCAAAATCAGCCCCAAACTGCCCACCACCGCAAAGGAAAAAAGCCGGTCCACAATAAGTTTGAGCCACCCCTTCTTAGGTTTGGCGCGCACGCCCCAGATCTCGTTCAACGCCAACTGGATGTTCACAAACACGGTGGTGGCGCTAAACAGCAGGGTGGCAATGCCGATGGTCTTCGCAATGGTTCCGGCATCGCTAATCTTCACGTTCTTGAGAATATTTTCTATCTGCAACGCAATGTTGGGCCCCACGTGGATGGCGATCTGGTCGTATAGCTGCCCCTGCATGGCTTTTTCGCCGTAGAAAACGCTGCCCACAAACACCACCAAAATCAGTACGGCGGGCAACGAGAATATGGCATAAAACGCAATGGAAGCGGCGTAGAGCATCACATTATCATCGATAAAGCCGTTCGCCACGTCCTTAATAATTTTCGCGACCAGGGTTTTCTTAAAAGCCGCCCAATAATGTTTCAGTTGCTCCATCAAGAGGTAATATAGGTAAATTCGCCATAGTGTTTAACCCTTCGAACTTTCTTGCGTTATTGGTTGCGTATCAATTCACCCTAGATCGTATGTTTACCGAAATTATTGTTCCCCGTTTTTCCGAAACCGATGCCCTGGGTCACATCAACAACACGGTGGTGCCCACTTGGTTAGAGCAGGCGCGAGCCCCGGTGTTCCGCTGGTTCGTTCCGGATTTGGACCCTCGAAACTGGTGCCTGATTATCGCGAAAATTGAGGTTGAGTTTCGCCACGAGATATTGTATGGCCAGGAGGTGCGCGTAGAAACGTATGTGGAAGAAGTCGGCAACAGTTCGTTTCGGGTAGGCCAAAAAATATACCAGGAAGACCAACTGTGCGCCCGAGGAAGTTCGGTGCTGGTGCACTTTGACTACGCCACCAAAAAATCGAAACCGATTCCCACGTCAATCCGCCAGAAAATGGAGGCGCATTTACAATCTTGAAATTATTTAGTATCACGCTTCCTTCATCTCTTCATTATCCATCCCCCTGGTCTGCTTATCAGTGCCAATGTCGTTCATCCAACCGGTTGATCCGTTCGTGCAGTCGGTCTAGCTGCTGCTGCGTGATCTGTAGCAACTCATCGAAAAGTTTATTATGGCTATCCAGTTCGCGGTGCAGCGCGTTCACTTTTTCTACCTGGTTCTTGTAGTCTCGGTACAAGTCTTTCAGGAAGAAGCCCAGCAGCAGGGAAGCCATACTCACCACGCTCAGCAGAAAGGTATTGAATAGCGAAATCAGTTCCGGATTTTCCATACGCCAAAAGTACGAACAGAAAATTACGCAACTTCTCAAAAATGCCTAATTATGCAATAATATGTCTTATATTAACATTTTTGTTGTAAATTATTCCTCGCCAGACGTTTCACTGGTGGGTAATCCAAGCGCCTCGTAGATAACGCTCACTTGTTTAGGAGTGTAAGTGTGGCCCATTCGCTGCCCGATACGTTCTTGAAAGGGACTTAGCCACTTGATCATGGTGCGACTGCTCACCCCGTAGGCTTGGGCTAATTCTTTGGTAGTTTGTGGTTTGATTTCGGAAGCGCTCATGGTAAATATTAATTTTATAGTAGCAATTTAGCGCGTATGGCTGCATCTTCGGCGAATTAATTTACGTGAAGATGCCGGATTCAAGCATTTTACGACAATTATAGTATTTCTAAAGGGACAAACCAACCGCAGAACGGACTAATCTTCATCTTTGTTTTTCTTATTGCGACATAATTTGTATTTTCACCCCGATAATTAACAGCACAATTATGAAGCAAGCACCGATTTCTTTGCGAAAAATCCGACGCGAACGGGCATTAAGCCAGGAGGTGGTCGCCCGGGCCCTAGGCATCCAAACCACCACCTACAGTAAACTAGAGCGGGGCATCATCCAACTCACCGTGGATCGGCTCTGCGAACTAGCCGGGGTGTTCGGAGTATCGCCCGAAGCGTTGCTGTCCTACGACCGTCCCGCTTCCCCGGATGCTGCTACTCCTTCCGACAGCCAGCGGAAGGGCGGCAACATCACCTACATTCCGGTGCACGCCCAGGCGGGGTTTCTGGATCTGCACGCCGACCAGCGAACGGTGGAGGCGACCATCACCTTTTCCATCCCCACCTTCACCGAGCCGCACCTGTTTATGATCAGCGTGGAGGGCGACAGCATGTACCCCACGGTGGCTCCGGGGGCCTTTGTAATTATCCGGGAGGTGGAAGATACCCAACTGATCAAGTGGGGCGAGCCGCACGTGGTGGTCACCACCGACGGGCGCGTGATCAAGCGGGTGCTCAAGCACCGGGACGCGCAGCAGGTAACCCTCTACTCCGACAACAACGCCCTGTACCAACCCTATGACATTCCGAAAAGCAGCATTCTGTCGCTCTGGCAACTGCTCGGTTCGCTGTCCAAGTCGTTTGTGCCTCAGCACCTTTTTAGAGGAACCCTGCCCGGTTAAGAACGGGAGGGTAAGTACGAGACTAAGGCAACGAAACGATTACCTTGCCGTGGCTCTGCCGCGATTCCACAAAGTGGTGCGCGTGCGGTAGTTGATCGAAGGGGAAGATGGCCGAGATCACCGGGCGGATGCTATGTTTGCGCGTGTAATCGGACAGCGCCGCCCATTCGGTTTGCACCACCTCCTGGTTTTTGATGAGGTAGCCGATGTGGGTGGCCATCATTCCAAACGAACGCTGCGCCATCTGTAGCGGATTGATCAGCGGAATGTTGCGCAGCATCCTTGGCCAGGTTAGCGGATTGCGCTTGTTCCACTTGAGTCCGGCCATGCCCGCAATCACCAGCCGCCCGAAGGGGTTGAGCAGCGCCTGGCTCTTGCGAAAGGTTTCGCCGCCCACCAGCTCCAGCACCACGTCCACTCCCCCACCGTTCTGAGTCTCCCGAACGGCCTGTTCAAAGTCCTGCGTTTGATAATTAATAGGATGGTCTACTCCCAACCGGTCCAGAAGCTCCAGCTTGTCGGGATGGCTGGCGGTGCCGAACACCGTGCACCCTTTTGCTTTAGCCAGTTGCACGGCGGCGGTGCCCACGCCCCCGGCCGCGGCGTTCACCAGCACCACGTCGGTGGGTTGCAGGCGCGCCAGCTTCATCAGGCCCACCCAGGCGGTCATGTAGTTGACCAGGAAGGCGGCGTTTTCTTCGGGGGTGAAGTGCGACAGGGGCGGCAGCGCCATGTAGGCGGGCACGATCATCTGCTCGGCGTAGCTGCCGTATTGCCCTCCGGCGATCACTGCTTCGCCGATAGATCGATCCACTCCAGCCCCCACCGCGTCGATGTATCCGTAGGCCTCCATGCCCAGGGTGTAGGGCAGCTTGGGGGCCCAGCCGTACTGCCCGCGGCGCGACAGAATTTCGGCGAAGTTGATCCCCAGGTGCTGCACCCGCACGCGCACCTCGCCGGGGCCGGGTTGGGGTTCGGGGATTTGCTGGGGCTGCAGAACGGCGGCGGAGCCGTGGCGAGACAATACGTAGGCGTTCATAGCGGGAGGGTTAGGCTTCAAAAGTAGGCATCTTCGCCTTGCGCTGCAACCGATACCAACAGCGAAAGAATCCTGATAAGCGAGACCAAACATTTCGCCTTGAAAAAGCTTTTTCGAAAATGGCTTCTTCAATTCCCTTCGACATTCATGAGGCGGTGCGTCGTCTTCGTCCGGTGGTGACCGCGCTGCCCAAAGCGGCCCTGTTCGAGCTGTACGATCAGGGCTACACCAGCTTGTTCGAGCAGCTGATTGCCTGCATTATTTCCATCCGCACCTACGACGAAGTGACGGTGCCCACTTCTTTGCGGCTATTTGATATCGCCCGCACTCCCGAAGCGCTGAAGAAACTCACTCCGGTGCAGATCGACGCGGCCATCTTTGACAGCACCTACCATGAGGCCAAGTCGTACCAGATTCACGCCATCGCCACCACGGTGGCCGATACCTACGGAGGTGAACTGCCGGGCGACTTCGAGGTGCTCACTTCGTTCAAGGGCGTGGGACCCAAGTGCGCAAGTCTGGCGCTGGGTATTGCGCTGGGGCAACCTTACATCGGAGTGGACATTCACGTGCACCGCGTGACCAACCGCTGGGGCTACGTGACGGCCAAAACACCGGAAAAGACGATGGAAAAGTTACAGCAAAAGCTTCCGAAAGAGTACTGGGTGGAAATTAACCGACTGCTCGTGCCCTACGGCAAGCACGTGTGCCGCGGCACCACGCCGCGCTGCTCCGAGTGCGTGCTGTTGGATATGTGCGAACAGCGGGGAGTGACGAGTCGTCGTTGATTGTAAGACTTCACAAGCCACACCCTGGGAGTGTTGTAAAACTATACGTGGTAAAATATTTACTAGATCATCTGATTGATCAAAAGCTAATCGAGTAATGATGGAAAACACATTAGAGCATCAAGGTTTTCATGGCTCAGTCGAGTACAGCAGTGAGGACGAAGTTTTTCACGGAAAGATCATCGGCATCAACGATCTTATCACGTTTGAGGGAGACTCCGTTTCTTCTTTGAAGAACAGTTTTATCGAGGCAGTGGAAGATTATACTATCCTGTGTCGGGAGGTGGGAAAACCGCCTCTAAAATCGTTTAAGGGATCTTTTAATGTTCGCCTCTCTCCTGAGCTACATCGCAAAGCATTTATTTCTGCTGCGATTAGCCACGTTTCCTTGAATGCGTTTGTGGAATTAGCCATCTCTGAGAAATTGAAAGAATACGAGCAAACTACGTAGTGCTCCTTGTAGACTCATCATCACCCTAATGCTTTGCAAAAAACCAAGGCGGTCCTCCCGGATTTTCGTACCTTTGCCGCCTATGAATTCTACTGTGCAACCTAGCATTGACACCCTCGATCCTAAGCAATTCATTATCATCAAGGGTGCTAAAGTAAATAACCTAAAAAACCTCGACGTGGCCATTCCTCGAAACCGGTTGGTGGTGGTGACCGGTTTGTCGGGTTCGGGAAAATCGTCGCTGGCCTTCGACACGCTGTTTGCCGAAGGGCAACGCATGTACGTAGAAAGTTTGAGCTCCTACGCCCGGCAGTTTCTGGGGCGCATGGAGAAGCCCGAAGTAGAGTACATCAAGGGGGTTTCTCCGGCCATTGCCATCGAGCAGAAGGTGAACACCCGCAACCCCCGCTCCACGGTGGGCACCTCCACCGAGATTTATGATTATTTGAAACTACTCTTCGCTCGGGTGGGCGTCACCTACTCTCCGGTAAGCGGAGAGCCCGTGACGCGCGACACCGTGACCGGGGTGGTGGACTTTATCTTCAGCCAGCCCGAAGGCACCAAGCTGATGATTTTGTGTCCGCTCAAACGCACCGAGGGGCGCTCCCTGCCCGACGAACTCAACGTGCTGCTCCAGAAGGGCTTCACGCGCATCAAGGTGGGCAACGAGGTGTTGTTTATTGAAGAACTGCTGAAGGAAGACGCTCCCGCGGTAGAGGAACAGGCCGTGCATATTATGGTGGATCGGGCGGCGGTGCGCTCGGGCGACGAAGACCTGCAGTTTCGGATGGCCGATTCGGTGCAGACCGCTTTCTTTGAGGGCGACGGCACGTGCTATGTGGAAGTAATCACTCCAAAGGGTTCTCATATCCATCCCTTCTCCGATAAGTTCGAGAAAGACGGCATCGAGTTCGAAGAGCCGAGCGTGAACCTGTTTAGCTTCAACAATCCCTTCGGGGCCTGCCGCACCTGCGAGGGCTTCGGCCGCGTGCTGGGCATCGACCCCGACCTGGTGATTCCCGACAAAAGCCTGTCGGTCTACGAAGGCGCCGTGGCTCCCTGGCGCAGCCACTCCATGAAGAAGTGGGTGGAGCCGCTGCTGCGCCACGGCATCAGGTTTGACTTTCCCATTCACCGGCCCTACGTGGAGCTCACCGAAGCCGAGCAGCAACTGCTCTGGACGGGCAACAGCTACTTTAAAGGGCTCAACGCCTTTTTTAACTACCTGTCGGCCCGGACCCACAAGATTCAGTACCGGGTGATGCTGTCGCGCTACCGCGGGCGCACCACCTGTCTCGACTGTCGGGGCACCCGCCTGCGCAAGGATGCCAGCTACGTGAAGATTAACGGTACGGCCATCACCGACCTGGTGCTGCGGCCCGTGCAGCAGGTGCTCACCTTTTTCGACGAACTGCAACTGGAGCCCCACGAACAGCGGGTGGCTGACCGCATTGTGCAGGAAATTGATAGCCGCCTAAACTACCTGCTGAAGGTTGGGCTGGGCTACCTGACGCTCAACCGCCTCACCAACACCCTGTCGGGTGGCGAATACCAGCGCATCAAGCTGGCCACCTCGCTGGGCAGCGCCCTGGTGGGTTCGATGTACATTCTGGACGAACCCAGCATCGGCCTACACCCCCGAGATACCGCCCGCCTCATTGAGGTGCTGGAGACCTTACGCAACCTGGGCAACACCGTGGTGGTGGTGGAGCACGAAGAAGACGTGATGCGCGCCGCCGACCAGATCATCGACATCGGCCCTGACGCCGGTTCGCACGGCGGAGAGTTGATGTTTCAGGGCAACATTCAGGAGCTGAAGAAGAAAAACGGGCACGCCAACACCCACACGGCCCGTTACCTGAGCGGAGTTGATACGATTCCCATTCCGAAGCGGCGGCGGGAGTTCAAGCACGAAATTATCATCAAGGGCGCCCGCGAGAACAACCTCAAGCACGTTGATGCGGCTATTCCGCTAGGCGTGCTCACGGTGGTGACCGGGGTGAGCGGTTCGGGCAAATCCACCCTGGTGAAGAGCATTCTCTACCCGGCGCTCGGCAAGATTTTTGGCACCGTGAACGAAGCCACCGGCAAATTTGACCGCCTGGAAGGCGACACCCGCAAGCTCACCCAGGTGGAGTTTGTGGACCAAAATCCCATTGGCAAATCGTCGCGCTCCAATCCCGTGACCTACGTGAAGGCCTATGATCACATCCGGCAGTTGTTCTCCGAGCAGTCTTTGGCCAAACAGCGGGGCTACAAACCGGCTTACTTCTCGTTCAACGTGGACGGTGGACGTTGCGAAAACTGCCAGGGCGAAGGGGAAGTGACTATCGAGATGCAGTTTATGGCCGACATCAAGCTTACCTGCGAGGTGTGCAAGGGCAAACGGTTTAAGAAAGAAATTCTGGAAGTGAAGTTCCAAGACCGCGACATCGCCGAGGTGCTCGACATGACTGTGGATGACAGCGTGGATTTCTTTAAGAGTCAGCGGGCGCTGGCGGGTAAGTTGAAGCCGTTGCAGGATGTGGGTCTGGGCTACGTGCGGCTGGGACAATCGTCTAATTCGCTCAGTGGTGGAGAAGCCCAGCGCGTGAAGCTCGCTTCGTTTTTGGGCAAGGGCAACGGAAGCCGCAGCGAGAGCGACCACATTCTGTTTATCTTCGACGAGCCCACCACCGGGCTGCACTTTCACGACATCCGCAAGCTCTTGGACGCCATCAACGCCCTGATCGAGCAAGGTAACAGCGTGGTAATCATCGAGCACAACATGGAAGTGATCAAAACCGCCGACTGGATTATTGACCTGGGGCCCGAAGGAGGCGAGCAGGGCGGATACATCACCTTCGCGGGTCGGCCCGAAGCGATGATTCAGCTAGAGGATAATTACACCACCCGGTATTTGAAGGAAAAGTTTTAACTTGGTAAAAATTGACGACCCTATGGCACTCACCGAAACCGTTGCCCGCACCACCTACCAAGAGTTTCTTGACTTAGAAATTCCTGATGATGACCACCATATCTACGAACTACTCGACGGCGAAATCGTGAAATACTCTGCCCCTGAATCTCAGCATCAAATAGCTTCGGCCAATCTGCATCTTATGATGGGAGGCTACGTGAAACAAAAAAAGCTAGGCCGCGTGCTGTACGCACCCATCAGCGTGATGTTGGGAGAACACAGCGCTCCGCAACCGGACTTGCTGTTTGTGGCTACCAAGAACCTAAAGATCATTGAGAAGAAATGCGTGATGGGCGCTCCCGACCTGGTGGTAGAAATCATTTCTCCTGGCTCAGTGGTACGAGACAGAGTTCAGAAAAAAGAGATC
The DNA here is from genome assembly GCA_965217275.1 of Cyclobacteriaceae bacterium. Lineage (GTDB taxonomy): Bacteria > Bacteroidota > Bacteroidia > Cytophagales > Cyclobacteriaceae > Tunicatimonas. The sequence goes on from OZ244400.1 coordinate 1,521,065, forward strand.
TACGAAAAAGCAGGTATCCCCGAATACTGGATTGTCGATCCGAAGTACGCGCTGGTGGAAGTCTATCAGCACACGGCATCCGGCTACACGCTGTTCCACGACGTGGAGGGCGAAGGCATGGTCAAATCCAGGATTATCAAAGGGCTCAAGATTGATGTGACGGATATCTTTTCCGATTAACGGAATGAATGACTCCCTCTTTTACTTGAGCGTAGCTTTGATACTAATGCACGAAATGGACGCGGTGAGATGCAAAGAGTGGCGGATATTCCCGGGTCTCTCTCTATGCTATTCTTTTGGCACTTTAGAAGATTCTAGAGCCACCCTTCTGAGAAATATTGCCCTCAACCGTTCGTCTGTTCGCGTATTAGTGTAATTTTGAGCACCTAACCAATTGTATCCGCGTCCATGGCCTGGTTTAAACGAAAAGATAAAGGCATTCAAACCCCCACTGAGGAGAAAAAGGAGTCGCCCGACGGCCTGTGGTTTAAGACTCCCAACGGCAAACTCATCCACACCCGCGAACTAAAAAACAACTGCTACGTGGTGCCCGAAGACAACTACCACGTGCGCATCGGCTCGGCCGAATACTTTGCGTTGCTCTTTGACAACAACAAATTTACCGAACTCGACAAGGGCATGCAGTCGACGGACCCGCTGGGGTTTGTGGACACCAAGCCCTACCCGGCGCGGGTGAAAGCCACGCAGCAGAAGACCAACCTGAAGGACGCCGTTCGGGTAGCCCACGGCAAGATGAACGGACTCTCGCTGGTGGTGGGGTGCATGGACTTCGCCTTTATTGGCGGGTCGATGGGTTCGGTGGTGGGCGAGAAGATTGCCCGGGCCATTGATTACTCTCTAAAGCAAAAGGTGCCCTTTCTGATGATCTCGAAGTCGGGCGGAGCACGCATGATGGAAGCGGGGCTGTCGTTAATGCAGATGGCCAAGACCTCGGCCAAACTGGCCCAACTCGACGAAGCGGGCATTCCCTACATTTCGTTGCTCACCGACCCCACCACGGGGGGCGTCACCGCCTCGTTTGCTATGCTGGGCGACTTCAACATTGCCGAGCCGGGCGCAATGATCGGTTTCGCCGGTCAGCGGGTGATTCGCGACACCATCGGCCAGGAGTTGCCCAAGGGCTTCCAGAGCGCCGAGTTTGTGCTGGAGCACGGCTTCCTAGACTTCATCGTAGACCGCCGGGAATTAAAGGATCGACTGACGGCGCTGTTAAAGGTGTTGGGGTGAGGTTGGAAATAGGTTGCGATCATGGAATATTGGAGAAGCTGAGGTGATTCTAGCAATATGAAACAGAGCATATTGTAATTCGTAAAAGCATCAAGACGAAAATGATTTCAAACATGAAAGCCACTGCCGATAATATTATTGCCCTGTTTGAGGACCTCCCTAAAGAAGAGAAAGCCAAAGTGCTACGTCACCTAGGACGTCTAACCCCCGGTTACCGCTTTACGGCTGAAGAATACGACCGTATGGTTGAGCAATTGGAGGAAGGTACGCTAGAGGTAGAAGCTGCTAAGAAACAACATTACGTGCGCACCACGTAGCAAAGTTTGCATGAAAGACCTAACGTTCCGTGGCGGAAGCTACGATGATTTTTTATCTATGTTCATGCTTGACAAGAAGCTATTCAAGAAGTTAGATCAACTGATCAAAGAAGTGCGGCGTACCCCCTTTGAAGGCACCGGCAAACCTGAAGCGTTGTGAGAAATATAACTAATCTATCTTCTCGGGAATGAAAGATCGGGAAGTCAACTTCCACCGCTCATCGAACACAGATGAGTAGACGATTTCTATCTCTACATCATCCTCATCATAGAAGAGCTTTCTCAGCAAACGGGCAGTTTCCTTATTATTCGACGCCAAAAGTTGAACGGATTCTTTACTAGGAATAGCGTATCCTCTAGCAAGACTACTTGAGGAAGTAGAGTAGGTATTAGTGCTGTCTGGCTGTATCATCTGACGTGCAAACGGACTAAGATTCGTATGGTAGCTTGAATCTTGATAATGAATGACAAGGTTTTCAATAAAGGCGGGTCCTACGCCGTTGTTTGAAACATCAATACGAAAATAGTCGTGGCCGTAACCGTAATTAAGTTGTAGATAGGGCAATACGTTGGCGTACTGCTGCTTTTGAATCAAGTAAGTCTGATACGCAAAGGTAGAAAACGTGCCGATGCTGATCAGAAAGGCAAGCAAACTCAAGAACTTGTCGGAGCTCCAGAATTTCTGCCGGACAGGAATGCCCAATTGCTCAAACCAACCGGTGCGTGGCTTATCGGATTCCGGTTCCTGATCGTTTGTGTCGTCGCTCATGTGCGCTTAGTTGAATGGGACAAACTGCTTCAAAAAGCGCACGTCGTTTTCGGTGAACAGGCGCAGGTCTTTGATCTGGTACTTGATCATCGCGAAGCGCTCGATGCCCATGCCGAAGGCGAAGCCGGTGTACTTCTCGGGGTCGATGCCACAGTTTTGCAGCACGTTGGGGTCCACCATGCCGCAGCCGCCGATCTCCAGCCAGCCGGTGCCCTTGGTCACGCGGCGGTCGGCCTCGGTGTCGGTGCCCCACCACACGTCGAGTTCGGCGCTGGGCTCGGTGAAGGGGAAGTACGACGGCCGCAACCGAATCTTGCTTTCTTCGCCGAACAACTCTCGCACGAAGTGTAGCAGCGTCTGCTTCATATCGGCAAAGCTCACGTTTTCGTTGATGTACAACCCTTCCACCTGGTGGAACACGCAGTGGGCCCGTGCCGAGATGGCCTCGTTGCGGTAGACCCGCCCCGGCATGATGGCCCGGATGGGCGGAGACTGGCTCTGCATCAGCCGCACCTGCACCGATGAAGTATGCGTGCGCAGCACCACATCCTGCGCGTCGGGATTGCGCTCCACAAAAAAGGTATCCTGCATCTCGCGGGCCGGGTGGTTGGGCGGGAAGTTGAGCGCCGTGAAGTTGTGCCAGTCGTCTTCAATCTCGGGTCCTTCGGCCACCACGAAACCCATGCGGGCGAAGATCTCGACCACCCGCTGCTGCACCTGGGTGAGCGGGTGGATAGCACCCACCGCGTCCGGGGGTGGGGGCAGGGTGAGGTCAGGTACGTTCGACTTCTTAGAACCCGCCTGACTTTGCGCTAGCGAAGCGATCAACTCCTTGAACTTGTCCTGGGCGGCGTTCTTGAGTTGGTTGAGCTGAGCGCCCGCCGCCCGGCGGTCTTCCGGGGCCACCTGCTTGAGTTGACCGAACAGTTCGCCTACCACACTTTTGCGGCTAATGAAGCGCAGGCGGTAGGCTTCCAATTCGGCCTCGTTGGCTGCGGTGCTGCCGTTGATTTCTTCAAGTAGGGCTTGTATCTGGTCGTTCATGGTTGGTTTTCTAGGCGGCTTGCTCGTTCAGGAGCACTTCTACTTCGTAGGTAGATAAAATCTGCTTCAGTTCCAATAAGAAGCGGTTCCTCATATCGTGGTACTGACTGGCCATCAACGTGTCTTTCGACTCACTTTCGTGCAGGGCAATCATTTGATTGAGTTTTTTAACTTGCTCCAAAATGTCAAGCACCCGCGCTTGCTCCTGGTCAATAAGAACTTCGTTCATTTCCTTCAAAGTTAAGGTAAACAAACCCTTTATCGTATTTTTTCTTAGCTCGGTTCACCCGAGTTTTATCAAACAGACTTTGCCAATATAGTTTATCAGAACGAGTGAACGCAAATTTTCGGTGTTCTTCCGGATATTCAGGTACAATATACGCATCTACTTGATAATGCGATCTAGCGTTGCTCCCGGCAAGTTCTAAATCAATTTTACGCGAGTGCTTTTCGTAATCTTGATAATGAACAAAAGTAACAACATCAATCAATGACTCGATACGGCTTTAGGTTACCATGTATGTCGAAAGTCAATTCCATCGCTCACATCTGATCGGTTACATAAATCTTTAGAATGATAACAGTTGCGCAGGCGGTAATTTGGCTTCGTTGGCCGCGGTGCTGCCGTTAATTTCTTTGTGTAGGGCTTGGATTTGGTCGTTTCTAAACAAGATGTAGTCATCCTGTGGTTGATTGGGCAAACTCTGGCGGCAAGGTTACTGGATCATTGGATAATACTACTATGCCAAGTTCCGTTAGCTGTTCAAGTTGATGCAAAATGCTTTTATCGAAATCGCTGTTAATCTCTCGCCGCGGAAAGCGCTTGGCTAATCTAAAGATATACTGCTCCACGGTCAGGTTGCCGATAGCGTCCAAAAACACCACCTGGGGCCAGTCGTCCATTGTAATCATCTTGGCCTCGGCAGGATGCTGCACCACAATCTGCTCCTGTTGATCATCCATCCAGTGGTAGTGGGCAACCCGGTAGAAATACTTGTCTCTGATGGGACTTTCGCGGATGGTATCCAATTCAGGATAAGTGTCTTTTTTGAACCAACGTAGCATAGCGGTTTCGGTAACTTTGTAAACTACAAAGCTATAATCTTTGGCGAGAATGAAAGAGCGAACGAACAAAAACCTACACTCGTTGGTCAAATCTAACGTATCCACAACCGTTCAGTAACCATTGAAAAAATACACCAAAATCGCCCTCATCGGAGCCGGTAACCTAGCGTGGCACCTGGCTCCTGCTCTGGAAGATGCCGGACTCGTCATCACCGGCGTCTACAGTCGCCACCTGCGGCACGCCCAGCGCCTGGCCGACCGGCTCTACGGCGCCCCCGCCCAGAACCACCTCGACTTCTCAACCAGTCAGGCGCAACTCTTTATCATTGCCGTAGCGGATGACGCCATTGTGGCGGTGGCCCAGGAATTACAACTGCCGCCCGGAGCCACGCTGGTGCACACGTCGGGTAGCCAACCGCTGCTGGCCCTGCGCCGGGCGGCAACGAACCGCACCGGGGTGTTTTATCCGGTGCAGACGTTCAGCCAGTCCCGCCCCATTGATTTTCGCAACGTGCCCTTCTGTTTAGAGTCCGACGACCCGGAGGTGCTGTTGCGGCTCACCAAGCTGGCCCGCAAGCTCAGTCAGCACGTGGCGCTGGTGAGCTCCGAAGAGCGGCAGGTGCTGCACGTGGCGGCGGTGTTTGCCAACAACTTCACCAACCACCTGCTGCGCATGGCGCACACCCTGGTCGAAGCGCATCACGTCGACTTTTCGCTGCTGCATCCGCTTGTCGAAGAGACGGTGCAAAAGGCACTGGAAGGAAACCCAGCGGCGATGCAAACCGGACCGGCGGCCCGGGGCGACAACACCACCATTAAGCGGCATCTGAAGCAACTGCGGAGCTTCGACCCGGCCTACGCTAAGGTGTACCGGCTGCTTACGCAACATATCAGAGAAAGTGATTGAACCGAGGATTGTCTAGTGCCGGGCCGGGGGCACTATCCCTGCCAGGTGCTAGGAGATTCTCGCCAGTCGCGCAGAGAAGATAGTTCGGTCATAGAGATCAAATCCTGATCCATCGCTTCGCGAATCAAAACGTCGTAGTTGCTTAGCGAAACAAAAGGGATCGAGGCTTTGGCAAACGCCTGCCGAGCCTCCTCAAAGCCGTAGGTGAAAACCGATACCAGTCCGATCACGTTGAGGCCCATGAGTTCCAGGGCCGCAATGGCCTTTAACGAGCTCCCTCCCGTAGAAACCAAATCTTCTACCACCACCACCTTTTGTTCCTTCACCACTTCGCCCTCCACCAAATTGGTCATGCCGTGGGCCTTGGGCGAAGAACGGACGTACATAAAGGGAAGATTCAACTGATCGGCTACCAGCACTCCCTGGGGAATGCCCGCGGTGGCCACCCCCGCTACGGTGTCGGCCTCCGCAAACCGCTGCCCGATCACCGTGGCGAGGGCTTCTTTGATGTAAGACCGCACCGGCGGATAGGATAAAGAAATTCTACCGTCGCAGTAGATGGGCGACTTCCAGCCGGAGGCCCAGGTGTAGGGCTCCTGCGTGTTGAGCTTCACGACCCCAATTTCCAGAAACATACGGGCCACTTGTTCCGCTACCGAGCGGTCTTTTCCATCCGAAATACTCATGGTACAAAGATAAGCGTTTTGCTGGCATTCGTTATTAATTTCTAAAAAAGCCTCATTGTAAGATTTTAAACCGATTTCTTATCTTATTGCGATTAAATCCTATTTTTGAGCAATCTAGCCCATTATTTAGCGTAAAATCCTCATAAATTGCCGCTATATTCATACAAAAAGACAAATTCTTGTAAACAAATTACAATTTTTAGTATCTTTGTTCATATATATAGCGGAAAAGTACATGGATAAGGAAAATATAAGTTCGTTATTGGATGAGGCCAGCGAGGTGGTGATCGTCACTAATGAGCAGGGAGAACTCATCTTTTTCAACGAAGCGACGCAACGCTTCTACGGACTCGGTTTAGAGACTGCCACGCGGTCAGTGTATGCCCTGTTTGAACCTCAGCTACGCCCTTCCCTCGAGCAATCCTTTTCCGACAAAACCATCTCTTCACCACCCCATCCCTTAACAAAAAGTACACTGGCCCTGCTTCGGGATGGTACCCAGCGTCCGGTGACCTTGCTACTGAGTCGCGTGAGTAAGCAAGAACCCCGGTTGTTTATGCTGGTGGTAGAAGATTTACTGCCCAACCACAATCTCACCGACTTTCAGGAAATCGCCCGCCGCTCCACCGACGCGCTGTCGGTCTACGATGACCAGCTCCGGTGCGTGTTTGCCAACCCTGCGGTGGTTAAATTGGGGGCTGCTTCGGACCGTGCGTATCAAGCATCCGGAGGATTTATCGGCAGTGCTTTGGAAGAGGAGCGATCCGCTATTCGTCAGTCACTAAACAGCGCTATCACAAAGAGGCAACCGCAAACTACCCTTACGTACCACGCCGAACCAACCGGCGGGCCGCGCGTGCTCATCACCAACCGGGTGCAGTTCGTTTACCAAGCTGGTTCGATAGCGTACCTGGTCGCCCGGGAAGAGAAGCAAACCGCCGCTGCTACGGACGAATTGTTTATCCTTACCAACCCTGATCTCACCATTGATTATATTAGCAACAATTGCTTCGTGCACCTGGGATACACTCCGCAAGAGGTGACGCAGCAGTACACGCTACGCGATCTGCTCCCTTCTAGAGACTGGGCAAAGATGCTTACGCTGGCCGAGGACAATGGCACCATCAGCCTGACGATGGCCTTGCCTCTGAAGCACCGTAGCGAAAAACCGCTAGTCGCCAAAGCGCAGATTAACCCATTTTTTGATAGCAAGAACCAGTTGACTTACACCGTTATTCGCCTCACCGACATTGTCAAACCGGAAGCTGAGACTACGCTGCACCAAGTTGATGCCCCTTCGGCCCCGGTGGCCGACTTGATGCAGGCCAAAGAAGCGGCTGAACAGGCCATGAAATTGCGCGAAGAGTTTATCTCAACCATGAGCCACGAGATACGAACCCCGCTTAACGCCATCGTCGGCATCGCCGATCTACTGTTAGCAAGCGCTCCCCCGGCCGACCAGCGAAAACTTCTGGAGACACTGAAGTTCTCGAGCGATAACCTATCAGCCCTAGTTAACGATATTCTTAGCTATTCTAAGTTGGAGTCCGGAACGATATCGTTTGATGCTAAACCGTTTAACCTGACGTCTTTTGTTCAGGGGATCAAGCTGACCTACCAGAACTTGGCCAACAGCAAGGGGGTAAAGTTTCGCCTACTGCTCGAGGACAACTTTCCGGAAACGGTGGTGGGCGACGCCAACCGCCTGGGGCAAATCTTGAACAACCTGCTCAACAATGCCCTCAAGTTCACCAGCGAAGGCCAGATTGTGCTGGGCGGATACGTAGAAGACCTGTCCGAAGACCAGTGCACCTTGCTGTTTGAAGTGGCCGATTCGGGAGTGGGTATTGCCGCCGACCAACTCAGCCGGGTCTTTGAGCCCTACCAGCAAGCCGGTGCCGACACCGAGCGTCGGTACGGCGGCACCGGGTTGGGCCTGTCGATCGTTAAAACCTTGGTAGAGCGACAGCAGGGACGGGTGACGGTGGACAGTCAGGAGGGTATCGGAACCACCTTTCGGATATGGCTTCCCTTTCAATTGCCCACTTCCGGCGAGCCGGACGCCCCGGCCAGCCTGTCTGATTACGCTTCCCTAGGAGGGCTACGGGTCCTCTACGTAGAAGACACTATCCCCAACCAACTACTGATGGAGGGGTTTGCGAACCGTTGGGATGTTTCTTTAGACACCGCCTTGGACGGCCTCATTGCGCTCGAGAAAATCAAGCAGCAGCACTACGATGTGATTCTGATGGACATCCAGATGCCCCACATGGATGGCTTCGAGGCTACCCAGCAGATTCGCGATCTTTCGGATCCCCACTACCGCGATATTCCGATTATCGCTTTGTCGGCCTCGGTTTCAGAAGAAACTAAGCACCGAATTCGGCAGGTGGGTATGGATGATTACCTGCCCAAACCCCTCAACCCCCAGCAGCTGCATACCAAACTTCAGGCGCTGCTTCCTACGCAGCCGACGGCTTATGAGCCAACTAATAGTTGGGAAATTCGCTCCGAAGCTGCTGACACGCCTGACTTTTCGGAACTCTATGAACTATACAGCGACGATGAAGAAGGCTACCGCCTCATCTTGGAACAAATTCGGCTGCTCTCGGACGAGAGTAAGCCTGTTATTCTAAAGGCCATCATGCATCAGAACCTGGAGTCTTTTCGCTTTGCGAAGCATAAAATCATGTCCTACGTGCGCATGCTAAAGCTTCATGCGTTCGAGAAATCGCTGAGCGACGCCAAACGGTACTTAGAGAAGACCACCGCGCACGATCCGCGGGAAGAATTAATTGAACGAATTAGGTTTCATTTTGACAACATTATGGCTAGTATTACCCGAGAAATACAAGTCCACTCTCCATGAACCGAAGAAACTTTATCCAGCAATCAGCCCTGGTTGCTGCGGGCAGCAGTGCGCTGCCTCATTCGTCAGTAGGCCCTCAGCAAGCCGTACGTGAGTATTACGAATTGCGCGTATATGAGCTTCGCAACGGCGGCAAGCGGTCGGTGATGGATGCCTACTGGAAAGATGCCATGATTCCGGCACTCAATGCCCTGGGAATTCGCAACGTAGGCGTGTTCACCGAAATGGGTCAGCCCGAACCTCCCAAACTATACGTACTGCTTCCTTACGCGTCGTTAGACCAATGGACGCAGGCCCGGCAGCAACTAGACCAACAACCCGCTTACCAGCGCAACAGCACGGCCTACTTTGAGCAAGGCACTCCCGATAGTCCTAACTACCTACGCTACAAAAGTTCGTTGATGCTCTCCTTTGAAGGGATACCCCAGATGAAAGTCCCCAACCAGGGCGAAAGCCTCTTTGAGTTGCGCACTTACGAGAGCTTTGATGAAGATGCCGCCCGGCGCAAAATCGCCATGTTTAACCAGGAAGAACTGCCTATTTTTGAAGATACCGGACTAAGGAGCGTGTTTTTTGGAGAGACGTTGATCGGCGATCAACTGCCCCAGCTCACTTATCTGCTGGCGTTCACCGACATGGACGAGCGCGACCGAAACTGGAGAGCCTTCATTGACCATCCCGAATGGAAACGCGTGTCTCAACTTCCCGAGTATGCCGATACCGTATCGCGCATTGATCGCACTTTTTTGGTACCCACCGATTATTCACAGGTGTAGCTGACTCCCCCATTTAATCCAGCCATTGGTAGGAACTCTTACCGATGAAAGGTATCGCGGCATTAGATACGCTATTGCTATCAAGATTGGTATATATTGTACTTTACCAACTTATAGCATATGGAATATAATGTCTACACCATAAATAGTATAATATTCGTTTGTACAGTTTTAACATTGTGCAAAAGTGCGCTTCCATCCTTTCTGGCCCGCTACGGCTTAGCGGTTGATGGAATTTTAGAGAAAAATCAATATTATCGGTTGTGGAGTGCCCTGGGGATTCACCACCACTGGGTCCATTTACTCCTTAATATGCTGATGCTGCTGGGCTTGGGGCATGCAGTGAATAGACCGCTTGATACACCTAACTTTTTGTTTGTTTTTTTAGCAAGTGCGGTGGGAGGAAACGTGCTCGCCCTGTATGTTTCGCGGGACGACCAGAGCGGACAGTCTCACGCCATTGGTGCCGCGGGAGGAATCAGCGGAGTGCTTATGGCAAGTCTGACGCTTTCTCCTTCACTCACCCTGAGCGTACCCTCGCTGGCTATTCTTCTGCCCTTATGGCCACTGGCAGTAGCTTTTCTGGCCGTATCATTGTTCGCCGTAAAACCCGACCACGGCACCACCAACCACGATGCGCACCTGGGCGGAGCCATTGTCGGACTGCTGCTCAGTCCGGTGGTGGCTCCTGATCCGCTTCAAAATACGCTGTGGCTGGCACTGGTATTTTTGTTGCCTACCGTTGCGCTGTTTTATATTCTGGTGAAAGCTCCGGAAATTAGCCCGGTTAGCGCATCCGCGTCGGTTGATCATTCGGTTGTCGCCCAAAAGTGGGTAAGCGAAGCGGGTATTTCGCCGGATGAGCGTGACTTCGTAACATTGGAAGACGAAATGAACTCCCTGCTGGACAGGATTACTCAAAATGGCTACCACAGTCTGAGCGACCACGAGCAAGAACGTCTGCACGTGATCGCTACAAAACAGGCGTAGACCCGTTTGAGCACGCTACTCACTGGTACCGTTAATATCCAGCAAATGCCCCATTAGCTCTTGTTTGGTGTGCAGATACGCGTAGTTCTCACGATGGGGTTTGATCGCCAACGGAAGCCTTTTTTCTACCACCACTCCAGCTTCCGATAAGCTTTTGATCTTTTCCGGATTATTGGTCATCAGCAGGATCGTACGGATATTGAGGTCCTTCAAAATCGTTACGGCCAAGCCATAGTCGCGCTCGTCAATATCGTATCCAAGGTGCAGGTTTGCCTCGGCCGTATTCATTCCCTGGTCCTGCAGATTGTAGGCCTTCATCTTATTCAACAAGCCAATTCCTCGTCCTTCTTGTCGCAGATACACCACCACCCCACCGTGTTGCCCCATGAAGCGCAACGATTCTTCCAACTGCTCGCCACAGTCGCAGCGGAGCGAACCGAACACATCGCCGGTCATGCATTCTGAGTGCACCCGAACGGGTACTGCTCTAGAGAAATCGGTACGCTCGCTTACTAAAGCTAGATGAGGCATGCGTTGGTCGGGCTGTTGCCCGTAGCCAATCATCGTGAAGTTGCCAAACCGGGTAGGAAGGGTGGTTTCAGCTTGGCGTTTGAGGAGGTGCATACATTGAAGAATAAAAAACCAATCAATTTAGTTCAGTGCGTGCGGGCAAAGACTCACCGTACGGTATACGGCGTTTCGTATTGGTTGTTCCGATACACCACCCGGGTGCCTGTCTGACAAAATTATCCAATCACCCATTTCGAAGCTCTTTTTAGGATATTTGGAACAGGATGAAACTGTCTCTGGAATTCTTCGTTGAACAGACTTATTGATTTTATAACTTTGAGGCAAACGAACCACGAAGTTTTTATTTTTCAACCAACTTTATTATGAGTATTCTAGGAAAAAAGAAGAAAAAGAGCAGTTCTCTACCGTCTTTAAAGACCATGAGCGTGATTACCGGTACAGCCATAGCGCTGAACAAGGCAATTCAGGAAATTAAGGAGAAACTTCCCGAGCAACGGTATTATGTGGCCGATAAGAAAAAACAAGAGCGCAACGAAACCGGAAGTATTATCGCCGGATTTGTTGGTGGAGTAGTGGCCGGAGCGATCACTGCGCTGCTGCTGGCTCCGGAGTCGGGCGAAGAGTTGCGTCACCGTGTGAGCGGTATGGTTGGCTCGGGCAACGGGTATGACGAAGACGCTATTATTGAGGAAGCGCGTCAGAAGGCGCAGGAGCTGGCCGCCCAAGCCAAGAGCGAAGCCGAACAAGCGGAAAAAGGCTTGCAGAACAACTAATTAGCAGAATGCACCGGTGGCACCACGTTCGGTAGGCGCCGGTGCACCATGCGAAAGAAGAGTGGCGGAACCAACGCGATGTAGAACATTCCGAAGTATCCGGCGGGCATGGTGGGACTTGTTTCGTGCGAGTCAAGCGTGTAGTATGGTTTATTAGCCCGCATATGATGGTCGGCGTGCCGCGACAGTTCAAACAGAGTAAACCGACTGGTTAGGGTGTCTGATTGCCAGGCGTGTTGTTTGCCGACCCGTTCGCCGGGGTGGCGTTCTAGGCCATAGTGCTCAATGTAGTTCACGTACTCCAGTAGAAAAAACGCTGAAATGCTTTGCACCACGTAAGCGGCCAATGCTATGCTACCCAATCCGGCGAATATACCTCCCATGAAGAACAGTTGAGCCACCGTGGCTCGAAGTGTGAAGTTGCTCCATCCGTAGGCGGCTCGTCCGTTGTTGCGCTGCCGCTGGGCGTCGGTCTGGAGCGCACTAAACCATTGTGACGGCACCGAACGAACCAAGAAAGCGTAAAAACTCTCGCCGTAGCGGGCCGTGGCGTGGTCTTCCGCGGTGCCCACCTTAGCGTGGTGTACCAAGCGGTGTTCGGTGAAAAAGTGAGAATAGTTGACCAGAAACAGGTTCCAGATACCTAGGTGTTGCATCCATCGGCTCTTTTCCCGGTGGATTAGCTCGTGCGCGGCGGTGATGCCGAGTTGCCCGCCCGCGAAGCCCGTGGAGACGGCCGCTAGCCAGATGAACTTTCCGAACAGAATACCGCTGTATACGCCGTAGAGCAGACTGGCTACCCCCAGGGTGTGCAGCACCGCTGAGCCACTAAGCACCGCATCCGGGAAGGTGCCGTCGGTATCGGCTAACTTTTGCTTGTCTTCCGGGACAATCCAGTCGATGATTACCAAAAATCCCAAGGTAAAAACGATGTTGCTGACAGCCCAGTAGCCTCCCGTCAGGTTACCGAAGAGTACGATAGCGTAGGGCGAAAAGCTGATTAGATAGCGCGTGTAGAACATACTTTTGTAAGATTAATCTACTCCTTTTCCTCCTATAACACTTAGTTGCTGTCCTTTTTCCGGTTGTCCGGCGAGCAGAGGCACAGCTTGTGCAATCAGTTCTCTCACCCCTTCAACCTTAAGTGAATTGTCGTGATCCTCTTCGCTGTCCCAGACTTCTGTGACCCACACGGCATCCTGATCTTCTTGGTCTCTACTAACGAAATATAGGTGACATCCCTGGGCTGAAGCGACCAAACGAGAGGCCTCAAGTAAGATCGAAGCTAACTGGTTTCCGTTACCTTCGGTAGCTGTCAGTTTTCCGTGTAATCCGTATTTATGCTTCATTCTGATAGGGTTAGCGTTGACGTCTAATATACGCAAAAGTGCGAAAAAAGCAGTCGCGGCCAGAAATACTGCTTGTGGCGCTTTTCGTTATTTCTTCCAAACAGTGTACTTAATCTATCCGCCCAACCGTTATCCTGATAAAACAACAATGCGCTATTTTCCCCTGGTATTAATCCTGCTACTGGCTAGCTCAATTAATGATGGCCTTGCCCAAACCGACCAACCTATGACCAAGAAAATAGAAGTCTACGGGCAGGCCGAAGAAGAGATCACGCCCGACGAAATCTACTTCAGCATCACGCTGAAAGAATACCAAAACAACAACCAAGAAAAAGTAAACATCGAACAGTTAGAGCGGGCTCTGTACCAAACCGTGAAAGAGCTGGGCGTTGAAGAAGAGGACTTCCGGATAGAAAACGTATACGGCTACAACTACGACTGGTACCGCAAAAAGAAGCCGCAGCGGGAAGAGTTTCTGGCTAGTAAGAAATACTCTATCAAATTCGGCGATCTCAATCAGGTAAACGAACTGCTGGCGAGTCTGGATGCCAAAGGCATACAAAGTACCAACGTAGATCGATACGACCATTCTAAGTTTGAGCAGTATCGTAAAGATCTGAAAATCAAAGCTTTACAGAACGCCAAGGCGAAGGCTGGTTACTTATTGCAAGGCCTTGATGAGCGGCTGGGCGGTATCTTGGAAGTGCAGGAAATCGATACGGGTAGCGACGCTCCTCCGGTCTACTACCGGCAAGCGCGGAGCATGGCGATGGCCTCGGCCGACCAAGCTGAATCGTCGCCCGAGATTGACTTTCAGAAGATCAAGCTCAGCTTCCGCATGCGCGCGGTGTTCGAAATTCAGTAGAGGGTCAGCCGTCTATCCCGTAGATTTCAACGACAATAATTTGACTCCTTTCGGTTTTCAGTTGCTGATTCAAGCCAAAAGCCTTACATTTTGCCAAAACGTATTGGTATGAATGCTCTTCTCCCCACGCTGGTTGCTTGTTGGTTCACTTGCGTAGCCTGCGCTCAGTCGACACCCCCGAATGCTGACCAACAGATTGCAACCGCCCTGCTGGCCGCTCCGGCTGATCAACGTACCGCGGCCACCGTGCACGGCTACGATCAGCACGGAAAGCTAGTGACACTGCGCGAAGGGAGCAACTCCTTGATTTGCCTAGCCGACGACCCCACCAAAGAAGGGTTTAGCGCGTCGTGCTACCACCGCGACCTGGAGCCGTTTATGCAACGGGGACGCGACCTAAAGGCCGAGGGCAAGTCTTCCCAAGAAATTTTCGACCTACGCGAGGAGGAAGTGAAAGCCGGAAAGCTTAAAATGCCTGAGCAGCCTTCTACCCTATTCGTCTACTCGGCGCCCGCCGAAAATTATGATGCCGAAGCAGGAGAAGTAACGGACGGCAGTTTCCGCTACGTGGTGTACATTCCCTACGCCACCGCCGAAAGCACCGGTCTGCCACTGAGTCCCGAAGCTCCGGGCATGCCCTGGATTATGGACCCCGGCACCCACCGGGCGCACATCATGATCAATCCGTAGTCACGCATTCCAGATCTCCCAACTCTTTTCCGCCTGTAGGTGCAGCATCTCCAGTCCGTTCTTCACTGATGCGCCCTGTGTAGCCGCTCGTTTCATAAATAAAGTCTCTTCCGGATTATACACCAGATCGTAGCAGAGCTGCGCGGCCGTGAGCTGATCGTAGTTTAGGTCGGGCGCGGTATCTACGTGCGGCGACATACCCAAGGGAGTGGTGTTGACAATGATAGAAAAATCAGCCAATAAGAAGTCAGACCGAAGTGCCTCGTAGGTGATTGCCTCCGGCGAGGCATGACGAGAGACGTACTGACAAGAAACTCCCAAGTCTTGAAGCGCGCAAATAACCGCCTTAGAAGCCCCACCGGTGCCCAGCACCAGGGCTTGTTTCACCTCTTTCTCTTTAAGCCAGGGTTCCAGCGATTGTTTAAACCCGTAGTAGTCCGAGTTGTATCCTACGCGTTCTCCCGAGACAGGATCAATTTTGATGGTGTTCACCGCCCCGATGCGCTCCGCCACCGGGTCAAGCCGGTCAAGGAACGGAATAATTTGCTGCTTGTAGGGGATCGTCACGTTCAACCCCACCAGGTGCGGGCGCTGCTCAAGCAATTCAGGAAGATCTTCGATACGCGCTAACGGAAAAAGCGCGTAGGTTGTATTAGCGATGCCCTCCTGTGAAAACTTATGGGCAAAATATTGTTTGGAAAACGAATGGCTCAGTGGATAGCCAATCAGGCCGTATCGGATCATATCAATTGGCGCAAAACTGTTCTAGCTCCTTCATGCTGATCAAGCCTTCGTAGTAGGCGCGCCCGAAAGCAACACCGTAGACCCCGATCTCTTGTAACCGCTCAATGTCTTCGGCCCGGTGCACTCCCCCGCTGGCGATTAGTTTGATGCCCGGAAACTGTTCGATCAAGTCACGGTATAAGTTGAACGAAGGACCCTCGCCCGCGCCCTCTTTAGAAACGTCGCTGGTTTTGAGGTACTTCAGGCTACGCGAGTAGAAGTACTCTACGTGCTCAAAGAGATCAATGTTTGAGTCTTTCTGCCAGCCCTGAATGGCTACGTTTCTTCCCTCAGGAGTATCGCTGATGGCATCGGCACCCAGGGCAATCTTATTCCGACCGTACGAAACGATCCACGAGGCAAATTCCTGGGGATTACGGGCGGCTACGGTGGCCGCCGTCACTTTGTGCGCTCCGTAGTCAAAGGCCTGCTGCACGTCTCCGTCGGTGTTGATGCCGCCTGCGAAATCAATCTCCAAGTCAGTGTGTCCGGCAATGGCCTCCAGAATAGCGTAATTCACCGGCTGGCCCCGTTGGGTGCCGTCCAGATCGACCAATTGAAGCTTCATGACTCCATGATCTTCAAATTTCTTGGCCAAGTCCACCGGACTCTCGTCATACACTTGTTCCTGCGAAAAATTTCCCTGCTTGAGCCGCGTGATCTTTTTATCAAGAATAGAGATAGAGGGGATAATGTGAATTTTTCTCACTTGCATAGGGGTAGTCAGTAACGATCAGCGACTCACTATAAATACAAAAAACCCAGCCCGAAGGTTTGACTGAAGAGAAAGTTCTCACTAACAAAACGATGCTTTTATTACCACGGCTCAAAAGTAGCGGTAAATCTATTGAAAAAATAGCACAGATTGAAAGAAAAACCGATTAGCGTTAGGGTGACCGCGCATAAAAAGACAAGGGAGGCCGAGGCGCTAAAAAGCAAGCTTTGCCAAGTCCACGTTGCCCCCGGTCAGAATGATGCCTACCCGCTGGTTGTGAAACGCTTCTTTCTCTTTGAGCAGGGCGGCCAAGGGTACGGCACACGAGGGCTCAATGATAATTTTCATCCGCTCCCACACCAGACGCAGGGCGCGCATGATCTCGTCGTCCGATACGGTGATGATGCGCTCCACGTGCTGCTGAATGATTGGGAAGGTAAGTTCTCCCAACGAGGTGAGCAGCCCGTCGGCCAGAGTGTTCGGCGCTTCAGAGGGGATGATGCGTCCGGCCAGCAGCGAACGATAGGCATCGTCGGCGCCGCGGGGTTCACCGGCCACCACCGCCGCCCCGGGCAGCAATCCGTGCGTAGCTATTGCCGTGCCACTCAGCAGTCCGCCCCCGCCCACCGGGGCCATCACCGTGTCCAGCGCTCCCACTTCATCGATGAGTTCGAGGGCGGCGGTGCCCTGCCCGGCGATCACGGGTTCGTTGTTGTAGGGATGCACAAAGTGCGCTCTCGTGCGGCGCACCACTTCTTCTAGGGTAAATTCTCGGGCAGCCAGCGTAGGTTCACAGCGAATGATTTCCGCGCCGTACCCTTCCACCGCGCGTTGCTTCACCTCCGGGGCGGTGCGGGGCATTACAATGTAGGCCGGGCAGCCTACTTGCTGCGCGGCCCGCGCCAGCGCCTGCCCGTGGTTGCCCGACGAGTGAGTTGCCACTCCGTGTTGCCGTTCGGTTTCGGAAAGGAGCAACACCGCGTTGGCCGCGCCCCGCATCTTGAAAGCTCCGGCCTTCTGGAAGTTTTCACACTTGAAAAAGATTTGGCAACCCGCCATGCGGTCGATGGTTTGGCTGGTGAGCACCGGCGTGCGGTGAATCAGTGGGGCAATGCGTTGGGCGGCTTGCTGGATGTCGGTGAGGGTGAGCATGCGAAGAAGTTTGCTGGATATAAAATTGAGGCGCGAAAAGGAACAGTTTTTAACGGTTTGTGCGTAGCTTCGTTGTAAGAATGTTTATTAATACAACCTTATCACTGATGGCTAAGAAAACGAAAAAACGCAAGAGCAAAACTCCGGTGGTACGCATCTCGCCGGAAAAATACATCAAGACCAAGAGCCGGAACTTACCCATTTACAAGTGCCACATTTCGGATAGCTGGCAAGATTCGGGAACCGCGATGGTGCTGATAACGCGCCGCATGCCCAGCGGGCATCTGATTATGGGCATCTACCTGGTCGACACGCTTTGTCTGGGAGTGAAAGATACGCTCTACCGCTATAATGCCACTTTGCTGGATTATCAGGATTTTCTGGGTGAGGCGAGTGACTTGGAAAATAAGTTCAAGGTATGCAAGTACGCACTGGCCCACAACGTGATCTACGGAGCCGTTGCGTTTGCCGAAGACCTGGGCTTCTCTCCCCACAAAGACTTCCTTAAAGTTACTCAGTATGTTTTGGAAGAGGACGACGACCAGGTTGAGTTCATGGATCTGGACTTCGGTCACCAGGGCGAGCCGGTGCTGATGGTGAACCCCGAGATGAACCCGGCCCGCTACGTCAAACAGCTCAACCAAAGCGTAGGAGAGGGAAATTATCAGGTGGTCTACGGCGGTGCATGGGATGAAGAAGACGATCTTGGTATTGACACGGAACGGCCGTTCCGCAGTTTAATATCCGCTCGTGCTCAGGAAGTAAGGGAGAACTATGCGCAGGAACACGGCACATCAGAGATCGCCATGAGTGCTATGGAGGTGGTGTACGACGCTATGGAAATGGAATATGACCGGTTCTACGCCGACGATCTCCCGGCGCTTCAGGATAAGATGGAAGAACTATTCCACCTGGCACAGGACGATCCCGAGGCGGCTCTGCCCAAGGTGCGCCAGGCCGTGGCAAAGTACCCCCGGCACCCGGTTTTTCAGAACTACCTCTTCCTGGCCCTGAAGAAAACCGGGCAGCAAGAAGAGGCGCGGCAACTGGCCGAACAGATGTACGAGAATTTTCCGGAGTATCTTTATGCCAAGCTCGGCTACGCGGAGGAGCTGCTTACTGAAAAGAAGTTCGAGGAGGCAATTGCCATTCTCGACGACAAATACTCGCTGCCCTTCCTGTATCCCGACCGCACCACTTTTCATGCCAGCGAGGTATTATCGTTCAACAGTTTTATGGCCCGCTACTTTCTGCTGCAAGAAGACCTCGACCGAGCGGCTTCTTACTGCAGTATGATGTACGTCATCGACGAAGATCACGCCCAAACCATCGCCACCGAAGATATGGTCGGCATTGCGTTGATGCAGCAGGGGATGAAGAGTGTGCTTGAGAAGCTACAAAAGCCCAAGAAGAGCAAAATCGGGCGGTTGTTTGGGTAGCCGAAACCAAATCTACACCACCGTGTGCTTCGCCACGTAGTCCGGGTCAATAATTACTCCCAGTCCGGGCCCCGTGGGCACCTTCACCACCCCATCATGGCTGGTTAGATCCGAAGTAGGGCATTCCAAAGGAATTTCATTATTAAACCCCTTAAACTCGTGGTACGCCCCCGCGTTGGGCAAGGCCGACACGAAGTGCATCATGTACAAGTAGCCCAAACCTGATCCTGAAATGTGGGGCGTGCAGGTTTTGCCCTTGGTCGCCGCCATCCGCGCCACCCGCATTGATCGAACCATGCCCCCGAAATAAAAGATATCGGGCTGCACCACGTCCAGCGCGTCTTCTTTGATCAGCCAGCGGAAGGTGTGCATACTAGGCTCTTGCTCGCCCCCCGCCACCGGAATGGTTAGGGCGCGGGTCACCTGCTTGGTTTCTTCGTACCAATCGAAGGGCACCGGTTCTTCGTAAAAATCATAGTTATGTTCTTCCATCAGCTTGCCGATACGAATGGCTTCCTGAGCATCGTACGAGCCATTGGAGTCGGCGTAGATCACCATATCGTCGCCGAAGGTCTGGCGCACCAGTGGAATGAGTTCTTCCGTGCGGCCCGGCGGGTCGTCGTCGTTTTTGCTCATGCGGCCCCCCACCTTAAACTTGAGCGCCTTGGCCTGCGTTTCTTCCACCTGCGCTTGGATCAGCGCAATTGATTCTTCAGCCGACTTCCCCCGGAAGTTGTTGGCCTGATAGACGGCAATCTTGGGCTGATGAATCTTGCCGATCAACTGGCCAATCGGCTTTTGCACAATCTTGCCCAGCATATCCAGCACCGCAAACTCAATGGTGGCTAGCGGCACCCACAGCGCCAGGTTCTGTAGCTTGTAGTTACTTTTGTGCACGTACACTTCTTCCAGCAACTGCTCCCAGTCGCGGGCATCACGGCCCACAAAGAAGTCCTGCAAACGCCCCGTGAAGATGGGATACAGATAAATCATCTGGAAGTTGTTGCTTACCGACAGCCCCTCGGCCCCATCCTTCGAGGTGACGCGGCACAGGAAGTTATCGCCGTGGCGCAGCAACTCCAGCCGGTCGATGATAACGGGATCAGGAAACAGATCGCGCTTCAGTACGGGTTGCGCCAGCACCGCATCCAGTGGATTGCCGGGCGGCGACCCGCCGGGCGGCGGTGAAACGGTTGAGGCGTGGGCTTCGCCGACCACAAAGGGTAAGGCGCCTCCCAGGGCGGTAGCAGCCTTGATAAAGTGACGACGGGTAGAGGGCATAGGTTGTGAAATTACGGTGAATTAGTCATCTTGTCAATGATAGAATTTGTTCTCCGGTAAAACAACCCCATGAAGACCTTTCTCGTCCTTCTGCTCGCGCTTGCCACCGCGCCTTTGGCTACTGCTATTGTTGAGAGAACGATCGTAAGGGCAACGTAACAATAGGAAACCGCGTTTATGAAAACAAAAGAAAGAAAAATGGAATCAGTTAGCTACCCAACAAATAAACTAAGCAGTTTGCAACTTGAACTACTAAAGGTATATGCTCTCGAACCCACTCCTCAAGAAATGGAAGATATCAAACGAATGCTAGGTCAATACTTCGGAGAAAGACTTGCTTCAAAAGTAGGTGAGCAAGCTAGAAAAAAGAAACTAACCGAACAGGATTTAGACCGGTGGCTCGATGAAGAAGCTTAATGTGGTACTAGATACCAATCACCATCAGTGAATTCGGATCGATACTGACCTAACAGCATCCTATGAAACCCTTGTTTGTTCTTTTGCTCGCCCTCACCACCGTGCCCCTGCTGGCCCAAGACCAGCCCGACAATTATTCCTTCATGAAATTATACGTCACTAACGACCAAGGCGAGGTGCTGCTGGTGAAGTGGAACGGTGCATGGGAACTATCGGGCGACCGCTACAACCAACCATTGTCTGTCAGCAAATTCTTGGACGAGATGGCTAGCCACATGGGCATCAAAATTAAGAACCCCCGCCTGTGCGGACTCTACACCCAGCGCTGGCGGGGCAACCTCTACCTCACCCTGATGCACTACTACCGGGCCGACTACGTGAGCGGCGAACTACAGGTGCCGCCCGACTGCACCGACGTGCGGTGGTTCTCTTACGAGGAAGCCTTGAAAGTAATTCCTTACCCGAACATGACCACCATCATGAAAGAGATCAAGGCCCACCCGGGCAAGGTAATTGGAGCGGCTTTCGAGCGCTACAAAGACGAAAACAACCAAACGCAGTTTGTGACGCTGGAAGACTGGCACCTGATGAACTAGCGTTGGCAACGCTTCTTAACCTATCAAACCCAAGGTCCTTCTCAAACAATCCACCCCGGCAACCCACCGCCCCAGTTTTACGAATACAATAGTATGACAGGTATTGGATTTGCCGGACAAGGCTACACGTCTAACCGAGACAACCTCTCACAAACCAGTCGGGGCGCTGGATTTGCCCAACAGCAAGAAAACTATGCCGAACGGGCGGCACTGCCCCACCTCCCCGCTCCCTCTCCCGAAGTGTTAGCCGCCTACCAAGCGAAGCTTAAGACACAACAGCAACAAGAACGCCGCCGCGAACGCCTGCTTTGGATCGTCTTCAGCCTGCTGGGCACTGCTGCCCTCAGCTGGTTCTTTAACCAACTAATCGGCTGACTGTTCACGTATTTTGTTATTGCTATTTTAGCCTAGCAACGCAATATTATTTTGACAAAATGCCGATTTTTATTGGCGAAAAAGGCAATATTGCTCAAAACCAATAGTAATTGTTGCTACCTTACTGGCCGTAACCACTAACTTTTATACGATGAACCTACCCTTACCTGCCGGAGCGCGCATCCGCCCGCTGGCCTACGTTGCCGTTTGTCTCCTGCTGTTGCTCACGGCTCCCACCAGCCCGGCGCAAGTGATTTTCTCCGACGACTTTGAGCGCACTTCCTTCGGATCGGAATGGACCACCGATCCTTACGCCCAGTGGAGCATCCAGAACGGCAAAGCCTACAACACCATCGACGGCCCCGGAGGCAAACTAGCCACTACCCAAAGCTTCGGCGAAACCAACTACGTGCTCGAAACCGTGGCCTACCCCTTTGAGTACGGCTACTGGCGCGAATATTACCTGACCTTCGGCGAGCAGTCCACCCCCGACTCCACCTACGCCATTCGCTACGACCGCGCCTGGGGAGGCTACCTGTCCATCGTGAAAAGCACCGACAACATCTACTTCCCCGAGGTGCTGGCCATCCTAAAGATTGCCCTCAACGACGTGGACCCTCTCAAAATTCGGGTAGAGCATACCGACGACGGCACCATCAGGCTCTTCATCGCCGAGGTGGGCACCGCCTACGCCGACACCGCCCTGCTGCAAGCCGTCGACACCACCTACTCCAACCTGGGTAAGCTGGGCTGGCTCATCAGCACCCAAACCGCCGCCCAGGACTTCTTCGTAGAAAGCATCTCGGCCAGCGTGCTGCCTACCTCACCGGTGTTGTTCGACGATAATTTTGAGCGCACCGAACTGGGGCCCTTCTGGGATGGCGACGGGGGCTGGGTGATTCAGGACGGACAGGCCTACAACGCCCCCGATAACAACTACACCCGGCTCACCACCGTGCCCTCCTTCGATGCTACCTCCTATGTTTTAGAAACCGAAGCATCGAACTTTGTGACGGGCTACTACCGCTACTACTTCCTGACCTTTGGCCAGCAAGACCCCGACGCCAACACCGGCTACGTGCTCACCTACCAAGCTGATTTCGGCAATTTACTCTCGCTGGGCACCATCGATGGCAATTATTTCTATCCCACGGTACTCGACGATCAGGTGATTACGCTGGACCCCACCAAGCCCCATTCCTTCCGCATCGAAAAGTACGATAATGGGCTGATTCAGGTATACTTAGGCGACGAAGACGGCTTCTCGGACGTGCCGGTGCTGGAGGCCATCGACACCACCTACGCTACGCTGGGGCGGGTGAGCTGGAGCGCGGCTACCCAAACCGCGGGCGAAGACTTCTTCGTGGAGTACATCCGCGCCGAAGTGCCCGCCGAGCAGAAAACCGAACCCGAGAAACCCGCCGAAGACGACCTCGTCAAGCAGGTGGCCGTGCAAAGCAACAACTCTTACGAAATCAGCAAGCTCAACGAAGGGGAGACGTTCTTCACCGACCGTCCTTACACCGTCACCAGCGTGCCCGAGTTCTTGCAGGGCGCCTCGTTCATCAAACCGCCTAACGATGATAAGTCGCTGACTACCAGCGGCAACTTTATGACGGTGTACCTCAAAGAACCGGCCATCGCCTACGTGGCCTACGACCCGCGCAGCACCCAACTGCCCGCCTGGCTGAGCGACTGGACCAAGACCGACCTCACCATCGGCACCACCGACCCCGGCTCGCCCTTCTACGAGGTGTACAGCAAACGGGTGCCCTCCGCTATCTTCGCCACCTACCGCAACCAGCTACGCATTGGGGCCAATTTGGCCGCCCCGGCGGTGGGTTCTAACATGAACTACCTGGTGGCCTTCGTGGCGGTGCCCACTTTCGCGCGCTACGAAGCCGAAGACGCCACCCTCAGCGGGCCCAAGGTGGCCTCGAACCAAAGCGGCTTCAGCGGCACCGGCTTCGCCGACTACATCAATAAGAACAACGACTACGTAGAGTGGACCATCGACTTTGCCGCCACCGCTCCGTATCGCATACTGTTTCAGTATGCCAACGGCAGCAGCGCGGCCCGCAATATGAGGGTGACGCTCGATGGCGAAGAGATTGGCACGGTGCTGGGCACATCAACTTCTAGCTGGACCGCCTGGCGTAGCGAAGACCTTGATCCGGTGTCGATTACGGCGGGCGAACACCGCATCCGCCTCACCGCCCTGGGCAACAGCGGCCCCAACGTGGACTACCTGCAGATCACTCCCTCTGATCAGCCGGTATCGGCGTCGGCACTGGCCGCCCGTACGGCAACTCCTCCTAAGCCTCGAGCAGAAGAATTGACTAACACCCCCGCTTTCGTAGCGGTTTACCCAAATCCCACCGCGGACGAACTGGATTTCCGGCTGACCGCCGGTCCGGCGCACCTGCGTATTGTGGATTTGCAGGGAAGGGAAGTGTATCGCTACACCTTCGAACCAACCCCCGGCAACGGTTTGATGCAGCATCACCTTAATGTATCGTCGTGGCGCACGGGCACCTATTTGTACCGGCTCACCACCGCCGAGCAAACCATCACCGGAAAGGTGATTAAGGTGCCGTAGGCCACCCCCCCCGCCACCCCAGCAGCAGCTGCCGGAAGGAGAGACTCAAGCTCTTCACTACGGGAAGGTGGACGGTCGACTATCGGCTGCTAGTCGTAAGCCTACTTCCCCCCCGAATCACCTTCTTCCTCGATGGTGGCGGCGGGCTCCTGAACGTTGCCGTCGGCGTCGATCATCACGATGCGGTCCATACCGAGTTCTTTGAGGCCGGGCAGAATTTTCTCCTTATCGCCCACCACAAACCACTGCAACTTCTGAGGCTGCACCATCTGCTTGCTCAGCGTCTGCACGTCACCTAGCGCGAGGTTTTTCATGCGTTCGCCGTAGGTTTGGAAGTAGTCGTCGGCCAGGCCGTACTTCACAATCTCGTTCAGTGAGCTACCTACCGCCCGGTTGGTTTCCCAGCGGCCCGACAGTTGCAGGGTGCTGTTCTTCTGCACCTTGTCGAATTCTTCCTGCTTCACCGGACTGTCGCCCACAAAGCCGTCGAACTCTTTCTGGATTTCCTGAATGGACTCCTTGGTCTTGTCGGTTTGCACCGGGGCGTAGGCCAGGTACGGACGTTGTCCCTTGGCATCCCACACGAAGCTGCTCGCCCCGTAGGCCCAGTGCTTGTCTTCGCGCAGGTTCATGTTGATGCGCGAGGTGAAGTCGCCGCCCAGCACGTCGTTCATCACGTTTTTGGCCAGCTCGTCCACCTGCCCGTAGGGGTCGGTCAGATAGCCCGCAATCACGATCGACTGCTGCGATTCGGGACGGTCCATCAGGTAGAGCACGTTGCCGGGAGCATTGGGGGCCTGGGCGATGTTTTTCTCCGGTACCTCGCCTTGCTTCCAGGCAGCGAAGCGGCTTTCCAGCATTTCGGTCAGCTCGTCCAGGCTCAGGTCGCCCACCACGGTGAGGGTGGCGTTGTTGGGTTTGAACCAAGTGTCGTAGAACGTGGTCAGGTCGTCGCGGGTGATGCGCTGCACGGTCTCCTCGTAGCCCGAACCGGTCAGCGGGTTGCCGTAGGGATGCTGCTCGCCGTACATCAGCTTAGGCGCTACGCGTAGGGCCATCGTGAACGGTTGCACCTTCTCGCGCTGGATACCCGAGATTTGCTCCTTCTTGAGCCGGTCGAGTTCCTTGGCGGGGAAGGCCGGATTCAGAATCACGTCGGTATACAGATCCAGACTCTGATCGAGCACGGGCTTGAGGGTGGTCAGGCTCACGTACGAGGCGTCCAGATCAGAATACGCGCTTACTGAAGCCCCTAAGGTTTGCAACTCTTCACTGATCTGCAGGGCGTCCATGTCTTCGGTGCCCTCGTCCATCATGCTCAGCGCCAGCGAAGCGGTGCCCGGATTGCCCCCCTGATCGGCGGCGTAGCCTGCGTTCACCACCAAATTCATCACCACAGTGGGCACTCCCTCACGGCGGGCCAGCACCACGTCCAGGCCGTTAGAAAGGGTGGCGCGCTCCAGCGCCGGGAAAGTAGCCGCCGCCACCTCGCCCATTTCGGGCAGTTGACTACGGTCGACATCGGTGCCGCTGGCCTGGAGTTCGGGAAAAGGATAGGCGATCAAGGTATGTTTGCCACTGCTGAGCCATTTCTTGGCCGCGTTCTGAATGTTGGCTACTGTGGCTTCCTGGGCCGTTTTCAGCGTCTGCTTATAGTAGTCGGGACGACCTCCGTAGACCGCGTTGACGGCCAGCAGGTCCGACTTGCCGCCGAAGCCGCCGATGCGCTCGGTGCGTTTGATGAAGTTAGCAAAGTAAGCCGATTTCACCTTGTTGAGTTCTTCTTCGGTAGGTCCGTTGTCAATAAATTCCTGAAGAATCTGCTCCAGTTTCTGCTCCACTTCCTCTACCGACTCGCCCGGCTTCACGTTGGCCCGAACGGTGAAGGTACCCGCAATTTCCATAGGGTACACGTAGGCGTACACTGAGCTTACCTGCTGGTCTTCGTACTGGAGCTTTTTGTACAACCGAGAAGTTTTTCCGGCCGACAGGATATCGGAGGCCAAATCCAGGTACACCATCTCATCGGTGCCCCACTGCGGCACGTTCCACACCTGAGTGATGCGCGCCTCGGGCACGCGGTCCTCGTAGGTCTGCCGGGTGTCTTCGGTGCGCTTGGCCACGTTCACCTGCGGACGCGCCAGGGTGGGGCCGGGCGCAATGCTGCCGAAGTACTTTTTCACTTTCTCGTGCACCGCGTCGGGGTCCACGTCGCCCGCGATAGACAGCACCACGTTGGCCGCACCGTAGTAATTCTTAAACCACTCCTGCACGTCTTCCAGCGAAGCGGCGTTAAGGTCTTCCATCGAGCCAATCACCGTCCAGGAGTAAGGATGCCCTTCGGGCCACAGGGCATCGTTGATCAGTTGCCGCTCCCGTCCGTAGGGTTGGTTCTCACCTTGTCGCTTTTCGTTCTGCACCACGCCCCGCTGCTCGTCGAGCTTGGCCGTGTCAATGGCCCCGAGCAAGTGACCCATTCGGTCCGACTCCAGCCACAGCACCTGGTCGAGCCCGGCGGTGGG
The DNA here is from genome assembly GCA_965217275.1 of Cyclobacteriaceae bacterium. Taxonomy (GTDB): domain Bacteria; phylum Bacteroidota; class Bacteroidia; order Cytophagales; family Cyclobacteriaceae; genus Tunicatimonas. The sequence continues at coordinate 1,547,823 of OZ244400.1, forward strand.
CACGTTCTGGAAGTAGTTGGTGCGGTCGGTGTTGGTGGTGCCGTTCAGGTCGGTGCCGCCAATGCGCTCCAGGGCCTGAAAGTAGTCGTCGTTGAAGTTCTCGCTGCCGTTGAACATCAGGTGCTCGAAGAGGTGAGCGAACCCGCTCTTGCCGGGCTTCTCGTTCTTGGAGCCCACGTGATACCACACATTGACCGCCACAATGGGCGCCTTGTGGTCTTCGTGCACGATCAGGCGCAGGCCGTTGTCAAGGGTGTATTCTTTATAAGAGATGTCAATGTCATCGACCGAAAAGAGTGTCGAGTCTTGGGCGATGGCCCCGGTAGTAGCCAGGGTGAGGCAGCCGAGCAGCAGCCCGAGGATAGCGAGGGGTAGTTTCATGCGGGTGAGGGTTAGGTGACGGATAAAGTGATGCGTCAATAAAACGCCTTCGGAAGATAGCAAATTATCCGCGATGATGAAAATCTGCCCTCCTTCTCGTTTAGCCCTAACGACAGTAGATAGGGTCTTTGACACTTCGTAATCAAGATGAGCGGTTCCCCACCGAACCCTATCGGAAATTCCCATTCCAGCACCGTTCGTCGTCTTATTAATAACTAATGTTACGCACTCAATCTAAGTGATCTGTTAAATTTACGGATTTATAAAAATAATGCAAACGCACCCGCGGTTCGGGAAGTAAAGATTGAAAAAGAACGGGAACGTCAAACGAATACCGAAAGTAGTGGTGACTGCGTCAATTAATCAATAACTTCGCGCGTAAACAACGCTTCCGTATGAAATTCTGTCTACTAGCCGCCGCCGCTCTTCTGGCTTCCTCCTGCTCTACCCTCACCGAAACCGAAACGACCCAAGTGCCGGGCAATACGGTGGCCACCACTGCCGAACCCTACCGGCTGGCCTACCACTTCTCGCCCGAAAAAAACTGGATGAACGATCCCAACGGGCTGGTTTATCACGACGGCACCTACCACCTATTCTATCAGTACAATCCCGCGGGCACCACCTGGGGCAACATGAGCTGGGGCCACGCCACCACCGAAGACCTGGTGCACTGGAACCGCCGTCCGCTGGCCATCCCGATGGACGGCGAGAGGATGATCTTTTCGGGCAGCGCCGTCGTAGATAAAGACAACACCAGCGGCCTGTGCAACTCGGACGACGGCTGCCTGGTGGCCATTTACACCGCCCACCTGCCCGATCTGCAAACCCAGGCGCTGGCCTACAGCAACGACAAGGGCGAAACCTGGACGCAGTACGATGGCAACCCCGTGCTCGACGAGGGCATGAAGGACTTCCGCGACCCCAAGGTGTTCTGGTACGAACCGAAGCAGGCGTGGCTCATGGCGCTGGCCATTCCGCAGGAGCAAAAAATCCGCTTCTACCAATCGCCCAACCTGAAAGACTGGACGCGCCTGAGCGAGTTCGGTCCCGAAGGCTTCGTAGACGGCATCTGGGAGTGCCCCGACCTGTTCGAGTTGCCCGTAGAGAACGGCGAAGGCAGCCAGTGGGTACTGGTGGTGTCCCACAACCGGAGCGACCTGGGACCCACCATGCAGTACTTCGTGGGCAACTTCGACGGCACCACCTTCACCAACACCAACACCGACGACCTGATTCTGCGCGTGGACGAAGGACTGGATTACTACGCGGCCGTCACCTACAACAACGTGCCCGACGACCGTCGCCTGATGATCGGCTGGCTCAACAACTGGGCCTACGGTCAGAAGATTCCTACCTCGGGCTGGCGCAGCGCCCAGTCGTTGGTGCGCACGCTGCACCTGCGGCAGTTCCCCGAGGGCGTGCGGCTGGTGCAGCAACCGGTGGACGAGCAGAACACCCTGCGTGAAGCGGCCTGGCACCACGAGAACGAGCAAATCAACGAAGGGGATGACTTTTTGTCGGTCGAAAACGTGCGGGGCAACCAGCTCGAGATCGTGGCCGAGTTCGTGTACCGCGCCATCGAGACCCCGGCCGAAGCGGAGCAACTGGCCTCCGAGTTTGGCATCAAGGTGTTCGAGGGCGAAGCCCAGGAAACCGTCATTGGCTACGACGTGGCCTCGCAGTCGCTCTTCGTGGACCGCACCCAGTCGGGCGACACCACCTTTAGCGACAACTTCGCGGCCCGCACCATCGGCCTGATGCCCAGCGACGACGGCATCGTGCGTCTGCGCATCTTCGTTGATCACTCGTCGGTCGAGGTGTTTGGCAACGATGGCTACCTGTCGATGACCAACCGCATCTTCCCCGATCAGTCTAAGGATGGGGTAGAGGTATACGCCATCGGCGGTCCCGTCACGCTGCGCTCGTTGGATATCTACCCGGTGAAGAGCATCTGGAATGATAAGATGGCCCGGGCGGAAGCCGGGGAGCAGCAGTAATATGCGGACATCGCTGTCGAGTCGATTGGTCTTTTGGTTTTTGCTCGTTGCTTGCTTACCTTGAAGTATATCTAAACGAATCCGTTGCTAATAGTAGAAGTGCTGTCCCCTTCAACGCAGAAACACGACCCCGTATCCACGGCGGGAAACAACAAGTTCATGATGTATCGAACCCTTTCTTCGCTCAGGGAGTACGTGCTGGTGGAACAAGACCAGCCCCGCGTGACCACCTTCTTTCGCAACGCTGCCAACCATTGGGAAGACACCGATGTGACCGGTCTGGAAAGTACCGTTCGGTTGCAGTCTGTTGCAGGTGAGATATCACTCGCGCGAGTCTACAGAAGTATCAACTTTCAATAGCGTAGTGGAACCTAAAATTAGTGGTACTAATGCAAATTGAATGACCAGTCAGAGAAACAGGTTGCCCACCACTACTGGTCAAAGAATAGTAGGGCAAATGGCGCTCACCAATTATATTATGCAGAGCCTGATCGGAGTGATTATATTTACCTCGACGGGATTCAAACGCTACGAAACGCTAAGCCCGACTCACGATAAAGTCCCCGAAATCGGTGTCCGGCCTGGATGGCCCTCACCAACCGTTGGTGAAGGAAGTTAGGCAGTGCAATTGTCGTTCCCTGCACAATAGGGACGCTTCACTGCAAAAAGCTGGCTTTTACGGGTTGAGTTAGGTATCGTAGCGGCTCGTTCTTTCCTAACCCATGTCGCCATGCTCCGAAACTATCTCAAGATTACCCTACGGAACTTCAGGAAGTACCCGGCCTTCACGCTGATCAACGTAGCAGGACTTTCCGTTGGGCTGGCCTGCGCTATTTTGATCTATCTCTTTATCGAGCACGAGTTTAGCTTTGATGCCTTCCACGCCAATGCCGACCATATCTATCGGGTAATAGCCGTAGAGAAAGACCGGGGCAATAGCACTGAGGATTACACCATCACGCAGCCCTATCCGCTGGGCCCGGCCATGCAGGATGATCTGCCGGAAGTAGCAAGCTTTGTGCGCACCTCCTTTAGCGTTCCAAAGTTCGTCAAGCAAGGAAGTGCGATGTACGAAGAGGAGTTTGTTTTTGCCGATTCTACGCTCTTCCGGGTTTTTAGCTTCCCCTTGCTATACGGCAACCCAGACCATGCGCTGACCCATCCGCACGATGTGGCCATCAGTGAGCACGCTGCCCGAAAGTACTTCGGGGATGACAACCCCGTGGGGCAGACGCTTAGCATTCGGGTAGGCGATACCTTTGAAGATTACCAAGTGAGTGCTGTGTTCCGAGAGATTCCTTCCAACTCCAGCATCCGCTCGGATTTCTTTCTGCCCATGATGAAAGAAACGCTGGGCAAAAGCCAGGCCCATATCAACAACCCCGAAACGAATCTGTGGTACGTCTCCTCCTTTCAAACCTACGTGCTACTACAAGAGAACACCTCTCCGGCCGGAATGACCGACAAACTGGCCCGGGTGCGAAATCAGTACTTCCCCACCGAAGCGGAGTTCTTGCGCAAAAGGAAGACAGAAGCCGGGGAAGACTTGGCTCGAACGTATCTACTGCAACCGCTCACCGACATGCATTTGAATATGGCTATCCCCGGGCAAAGCAGTGGTAGCAAGCCGGTCTACTCGTATATTCTGGCGGGCATTGCCGCCTGCATTTTGCTGCTGGCGTCTATCAATTTTACCCTGCTTTCGGTGAGTCGCGCTAACCGCCGGGCCAAAGAAGTGGGCGTTCGGAAAGTGGTAGGGGCAAGAAGGAGTCAATTGATCCTACAGTTTTGGGGCGAAGCCATGCTCACCAGCGCACTGGCGCTCGTGCTGGCCCTGGTGATCAGCCGACTGGCCCTGCCCGCGTTCAACAACATGGCGCACCGGTCGCTCTCCTTTGGCACGTTGCTGCAACCGGTTTCCCTGCTGGTGCTAGGTGCTTTGCCGCTGCTCACCGGCGTGGTAGCCGGAGCTTATCCCTCCCTGCTATTGGCAGGGCTGAATACCTTATCGGTGCTTAAGGGCAAACTGAGCACCGGCCGGTCAAGTGCTCTTCCTCAACTGTTGCTGTCTGTTCAGTTTGTGCTTCCCCTGGTGTTCTTAACCATCATGGCGGTGATGATTGCCCAGCTTAAGTTTATGCGCGAAAAAGACCTGGGCTTTCAGACCGAACAGATCGTGGTGATCGAGAACAATACGGCGGAGAAAACTCCGACCTTTGAGCAGTTCCGGCAACTAGCTCAGCAGCAAAGCGAAGTACTGGCGGTAACGGCTACTGACGCAGCCTTTACCCGCTCGAGTGCCATGTTCGGGATGCGCCGGAAGGAAGAGGATGAGATGCAGTTTATCTGGGCGTATCACGTGAAGCCTAACTTCTTTGATCTGCTGGATATTGCCTTGGTTGAGGGCAGAGTTTTTAGTGACGATATGGCTTCTGACTCTACCGACGCAATGATCGTCAACGAAGCTTTTACGCAGCTTTTTGGATTTGCTGACCCCATTGGTGAAGAGATAGACGGTTCCCGGATCATCGGCGTGGTAGAAGACTTTAACTTTCAGTCGCTAGACAGCGAAATTGCCCCGATAGCTTTTTATCTGCCCAACGAGCGTACGAAGCTTGATTATTTGTTGGTGAAACTGCAAAGCAATAATCTTTCTCAGAGTGTTAATTCACTCTCAACGCTCTGGAACCGGGTAGCCCCGGACTTGCCCTTTCAGTACAGCTTCCTGGATGAGGATATGCAAGCGTTATACGAAGAAGATGCCCGGTGGACTCGTATTTTGCAGTGGGTATCCGCTCTGTCGGTTTTTATTGCCTGTCTGGGATTGGTAGGCGTGATGGGCCTGACTATGGCCCGGCGCACCAAAGAAATTGGCATCCGCAAGGTGCTAGGCGCTTCCGTGCGTAGCCTGTTGCTGCTGCTGTCTAAAGACTACGTGAAACTGATCCTTATTGCCTTCATCATCGCCATCCCCGTGGCCAACTACTGCGTCACCGAGTGGCTACAGAACTTTGCCTATCGGGTAACCATCAGCTGGTGGCTGTTTGCTCTACCGGGAGTGTTGATACTACTGGTTGCCCTACTCTCGGTCAGCGCCCAAACCCTGCGGGCCGCCCGGCGCAACCCGGTGGATAGTTTGCGGGATGAGTAAAGGTTGTGTACATTTAGAGCAACCGAATTCTTTATGCCAAAGATTTACGAACAAAATGGCTACCGGTTCTTTTTTTACTCAGCCGAAGGCAACGAACCTTGTCATGTTCACGTCAAGAAAGGAGAAGGTGACGGAAAGATTTGGCTGGAACCGGAACTGAGGGAAGAATATCTCGTAGACTTCAAAAGTCAGGAGAAGAAACAAATTAGGCAAATCGTACAAGAGCAACGAGACTACTTTATCCGACGATGGTATGAATACTTTGAAGACACCGACTAAGTTCGACCCGATTGATACGATGATATTTGAGGAGGGTCTGCGTATTCAGCGCCTTTTCTTTGATCGGGATATTGATTTGATGCTGATCGTGTTGAACAACAAGACGGTCATTAAAGAATCTATCAGTAAGTTCAAACTGCTGCGCGGTGCTTCTTTGGAGCAACTTCAGCACTATGAAATCAGCCGAACGGGAGTGCATTGGCCCGAACTGGATGAAGACCTAAGTCTTAGAGGATTTCTCAAGCAAGCCATGCTGTCGACCGTACAGCAGAACAGCAGAGTAGCCTGACCCATTGTTTTTGGTAGACTCGCCTCAAAGCTGTCCGGGCCAACCCGATGGACAGTTTGCGGGATGAGTAAGTAGTACAGATGCCCTAGCTGGATGCTTGTGAGGCTTGGTTTTTCTTAGGAAAGGATTTACTTTCGTTGCTCAACAGTTGCCACCCAACTTGTAACTGAAGGGTGATGGTCGTTCACTGCACAATAGGGACGGGTTACTGCAAAAAGGTTGGCAGTCGGCGGGCGGTGGTGTACTTTTATACGCACTACCCAATCCCCTGCTATGCTCCTTCAGTCCCTGAGATCGGTCCTACGAAACCTGCTTCGCCATCGGCAAAACGCACTCATCATTATCCTGAGTCTGACCATTGCGTTTGCTTTTTCCAACCTGTTGCTGGCGTTCTTGCTGCATGAACTAGGCACCGATTCGTTTCATACGAAGAATGCCCGAATTTATCGGTTGTTGAGCAGCGACCCCTGGGGAGACGAAAGTCGGCTGCGGTATACGCTGCGCGAAGCAGCCCAGTTCATCGCAGACCGCTACCCGGAAGTAGAAGCCGTTTGCACAATTAGCAAGTTGAACAACAGCGGGATTACTACCTCAGAATCAGCGCAGGTATTTGATGAGGTACAGTTAATTGAGGCCGATACTACTTTTTTCCGCCTGTTCGACTATCCGATCATCGAGGGTAGTTTAGTAGCCTCTCACCAGGGAGCGGGAGTAGTGTTGATCGAAGCTACTGCCCGCCAGTTGCTGGGCGAATCGCCCTACACCAGCCGAACGATTGAAGTTCACGAAGACACGAGTGTCTATCAATTGCCCGTGATCGCCGTGATCGCTCGGCCCGAAGAAAACACGCAGTTTCAGTTCGACGGAGTGGTTATGCGGCATCGATCGGATAAACACCGCGGCGGAGCATCGTTTTTGCTCGTGCAGCCCGAAGCGAATATCGCTGACCTTACGGATAAAGTTAACAGCAACGGTGATATGCCCAGCCTGGTTGGTCCCGGGCGGATGACCTATTTCGTGGAACTCTTCGCCCGTTCGTACTTTAGTAGCGACGACCGAAGCCAGCCCTTCGAGATCAACCGGAGCAGCTTGCTGGTGCAGGTGTGCGGGGTGGTGATTGGGTTGCTGCTTCTTTCGGCGGGCTTCAACTTTATCACCTTGCTGGTGGTTGGGTTGCTGCACCGAAAGAAAGAAATCGGCCTTCGGAAGACGTTGGGAGCTTCCCGCCTCGGATTGGGTACGACCGTGGGAGCAGAGGTGGGAATGTTTATCACTGTCTCCTTCATCCTTTCCGTGCTGTTGACAGCGCAGCTACTTCCCTACTTCAACACTGCCTTCGAGACAACCCTTACTTTCTCGTACTTCACGCAGGGCAAGGTGCTGGCGGTTGCTGGTGGGATCATCCTGTTGATCGGACTGCTAACCACCGTTGGCCTGGGCTATTACCTTTGGAACCTCAACACAATCAAACTGCTGGGTGAGCAAATTCACCCTCGCCTTCGCATGAAGCGCTGGTTGTTCACCATTCAGTTTTTAGTTGCCACCACGCTCATGGTGTGTTCTTCGGTGATTATTCGGCAGATGGACTACATCAGGACTAAGCCGCTGGGGTTTAACCGAAACTTACTGGAATTGCGTGCTCCCGACAAGAAGGGGCAAAGCCGGTTGACCGCCCTCAAGAACCTATTGCTTCAGTACCCCAAGATTTCTCGGGTAGCACTATCCACAAGCAACCCCGTCTCGGGTAACTGGCTGGTCCGATACGAGCTGGAAGATGATAAGTTTTATGCTCCGTACCAGATGTCAGGGGATGAGGACCTGATTGAAACGCTAGGCTTGACCGTTACGCAAGGCAAATCTTTTCAGCCGGGTGATCCGTCAGGAAAAGTGGTGAACGAAACCTTCGTGCGGCACTTCAGTATGAAAGACCCGATTGGAGAAAAGATACCGGGCACGGACGATCATATTGTTGGGGTCGTCAATGATTTCAACGCGGTATCGCTAAAGAAAGATATTCCGCTCTTTATCATTTCTTATCAAGATACGCTACCCCGTCTGCTGATGGATATTGCTACTGCTCCGCTTGGTGATCTGTTGCCTCCCGTGCAGGCCGCTTGGGAAAAGATATATCCCAACGAACCGTTTGCGTACCGGCTGATCGACGATCAGTTGCTGGCTCAACACCACGATGACACCTTCTTTTACCGTATCATCATCAGTTTTACTATTGCCAGCATCCTGATCAGCTGCTTTGGGTTGTACGGTATTGCTTCATTTACCAGCCAGCAACGCACCCAAGAGATTGGTATTCGTAAAGTGCTGGGAGCGAGTGTGGGCAGCGTGCTCCTGTTGCTTAGCAAAGATTACATCCGTTGGCTACTGATTGCCCTGGCGGTAGCCATTCCCGTAGCCAACTACTTTATGAACGAATGGCTGCAAAGCTTCGCCTACCGTATTGACGTGACTGCCTGGGTCCTGCTTAGTCCGGGCTTGTTAACCCTCCTGATTGCCATGCTAACCGTTAGCCAACAAACCCTCCGCGCCGCCACCCGCAACCCGGTGGATAGCTTGCGGGATGAGTAGTGCCTTAGGGCAGTTGAATAACTTTTTCCGAAAGATTGCGTAATTTTCAGCATGGCACAAATAGATCATATCAAGACAGACATTGAGGCCTTATCGAGCGAGGATTTTGCGCAGCTTCGCGCGTGGATGGCGGAAAAAGCTTGGCAAAACTGGGATGAGAAAATAGAAAAAGACGCCTCCTTGGGCAAGCTCGATTTTTTGCGTGAAGAAGCACTAGCCGCTAAAGAAAAAGGGCAGTTAGGAGAATTGTAAATGCACCGCACCACTCCTCAGTTTTGGAAACGCTTTGAAAACCTAAGTGAGAACATTTAAAAGCCAGCTCGCAAGAATTTCGTACTGCTCAAAAACGATCCCAAGCACCCCTCTCTTCACTTCAAAAAGGTTGGCGATTACTGGTCTGTCCGGGTTGGGCTTTATTACAGAGCGCTCGCTGTTGAGGACGGCAGTGGCTTCATTTGGGTTTGGATCGGTAGTCACGCTGCATATGATCGGCTTGTCGGATGATAAAAGTGCTTATTCGCCCGCAAAAACAAGGCAGCATGCGGTGCCTCAAACCGGCCCAGGATGTAAGGTTACAGAAGAAAACGCGCGTTTTAGGGAGGGTGGTGGTCATTCACTGCACCATAGGGACGGGTTACTGCAAAAGGCTGGGTTTTGTGGGTTGAGTTAGGTATCGTAGCGGCTCGTTCTCTCCTAACCCACCGCGTCATGCTCCGCAACTACCTCAAGATCGCCTACCGCAACTTTGTCCGTAACAAAGCCTACTCGCTCATCAACGTGCTCGGCCTGGCCCTGAGCATGTTTTGCGCCATGCTCGTCATCCTGTGGATCAACGATGAACTGAGCTACGAGTCGTTCTGGTCCAACTCCGAGCGGATTTATCGCCTGGTACAGGCCCCGGAGTTCAACGATGGCACCATATTTCGGGTCGCCTCCAATCCGGCTCCGATGCCCGAAGTGATCAAAGAACAGAATCCCGGGATCGTAGAGTACACTCGTTTTCGTCCGCAAACGGATAAAGTACTGATCCGCTACAACGATGCTCAATTCTACGAAGTCGTCACCTACGTTGACTCTACCTTTTTCAAAGTGTTTCAACTTCCATTCCTGGTCGGGAATCCTACGAATGCGCTCTTCGATCCCAATTCTATGGTGATCACCGCCCGGATGGCGGAAAAATACTTCGGTGAAAACTGGCAACAAGAAGATGTATTGGGCAAAACCCTATCGCTCAACAAAAAAGAGAACCCCGCCATCAGTGGAGTCATTGAGAACTTGCCGTCCAATACGCACTTCAAGTTTGACGTTTTGCTGCCCTTCCGGAAGCTATACGAGTATGGCTGGAGTATGAGTTGGGGCAACAACTACTATTACGCGTATTTCTTATTGGGTAACGAGGTAGATGCAGAAGCTCTTTCTGCCCAAATCGCGCAGTACGCAGCCACCCGAGACGATATTGAAGATAATTTCTACCTGCAAGCCCTTCGCAATATTCATCTCCACTCTGACTTTGATATTGACGTGTACGGCAGCACCGAACCGCGCTACCCGTACGTGCGGATCTTCATCATCGTGGCCCTGGCCATTATCCTGATCGCCTGCATCAACTTTATGAACCTATCCACCGCCCAGTCGGAGCGACGCGCCAAGGAGATTGGGTTGCGCAAAACCGTCGGGTCACGTCGGGGGCAGATCGTAGGGCAACTGCTAAGCGAGTCGGTGCTGCTCTCGCTACTGGCGCTGTTGATTGCCGGAGTAGCGGTGGTGCTGGCGCTTCCTGCGTTCAACGGTATTGTAGACAAACCTATCGTACTGGATTCGGGAAAGTGGCCGATTGGGTTGTCCTTTGTGGCGGGGGCGGTCGGGATCGGTCTGCTGGCGGGTAGCTATCCGGCCCTGTTCCTGTCGGGATTCAAACCGGTGGAGGTGCTTAAGGGAGGCTTTACCGCTCGGCGGGGAGGAACGATGTTTCGCCGAGTGTTGGTGGTGACCCAGTTTGCGGTGACTATCATCCTCATCCTGGGGACGAGCGTCGTATACCGGCAGTTTCAGTACTTTATGGAAAAAGACTTGGGTTATGATAAAGAGCTATTGGTGTATATGCCGGTGCTGGGAGATATTATGAGCAACTATGATGGATTTAAAAATGAACTCTTGCAACAGCCACTCATTACCGGCGTTACGGTTTCCTCTGACATTCCTACCCATACTACCCACGCTACGTACTTTGTGAACTGGGACGGTAAGCGTGAAGACGACAAAACGCTGTTCCATAACTTCACAGTCGACATTGACTACATTAAAACGCTAGGGTTAGACTTGGTGGAAGGGCGAAGTTTCTCGCCGGATTTCCCAGCCGATTCCTCTAACTACATCCTGAATGAAGAAGCGCTAAAGCTCACCGGCCTTACCGATCCTATTAGAAAGCGGTTTAATATGGGAGGCAATGAGGGTACGATTGTGGGTATTGTTAAAGACTTCAACTTCAAGTCATTGCACCAGAAAGTAGAACCCCTGGTGTTACATATGCTCTATAATCTTGACTACGTCCTGGTGAAAGTAGCTCCCGGAAGCACCGCCAATTCACTGGCCTCGATTGAGCAAGCCTGGGAGAAGCACAATCCCAACTATCCCTTCGAGTACCACTTTCTGGACGAAGAATACGAGCAGTTGTACCAGTCGGAGAAACGCATGTCCGATATCTTCGACTACTTTACCTTCTTCACCCTGTTCATCGCCTGCCTGGGCTTGATCGGCCTTATCAACCACATGATCGAGAAACGCACCAAGGAGGTTAGTATTCGCAAAGTGCTGGGGGCGTCGGTGTCCAGCATCCTGGTGCTGCTGTCGCACGAGTACGTGCGGCTCATCCTGATCGCCTTCGCCATCGCGGTTCCCGTGGCGCACTACTTCATCAGCGATTGGCTGGGGAACTACGCCTACCGGGTAGATGTGCCCTGGTGGGTCTACGTGGTGCCCGGTTTGCTGGTGCTGGTGGTCGCCCTGCTTTCGGTCAGTGCCCAAACGCTCCGCGCCGCCCGGCGCAATCCGGTGGATAGCTTGCGGTATGAATAATTTATGTATATTCGTAGAAAAAGAAGCAGTAGTAATGAAAGCGCTTAAAGCGATATACGATGGTCAGAAGGTATTGTTTGAGCAAGAAACCAATATACCCAAAGACAGCAAATTGATTGTTATTCTGTTGAGTGATGACGAAGATGCGGATTGGTATAGCTTTTCTGCAAGAAACTTGAATCGCGCTTATGGGGAAGATGAACCGGACTATTCGGATGCTTTGATAAAAGAGTCTAACCCCCTTTATGAAGGTAGGTGACGTTGCACTTGCTCAGCTACAACAAGCCGACGGTCTATACAAGACCCGGCCCGTGCTACTGCTTAAACAGCTACCACCCTTTGGCGATTGGCTAGTTTGCGGAATCAGCACTCAGCTCAGGCAGTCTGTCCCCGCTGTTGATGAGACTGTATATCCATCTGATCCAGATTTTGCCAGCAGCGGGTTATATACCGCTTCACTTATCAGACTGGGCTTCCTGGCAACGATACCTCCCCCCGCCATCCAAGGAATGATAGGAGCTATTGATCCCGAACGTTACCGTCGCTTACTTGATAATCTGATACGCCTTTTGAGCAGTCCATAACCGCCTACGTTTTGAATCCATTCTGGAAAATTACTACCTTAAACCCCTAAACACCGATCAGCCGACCTGCCTTGTTACTCAGAAACTGACCTTAAACCAGTAACTAACTACATTATGAGTTTATTTCAAGACTTCAAGAAGTTTGCCATGAAGGGCAACATCATCGATTTGGCCGTGGCCGTGATTATCGGTGCGGCCTTCGGCAAAATTGTTTCCTCGTTCGTCGATGACGTGCTCATGCCCCCCATCGGCATGCTACTGGGCGGCGTCGACTTCACCGATTTGGTCATCCCGCTCAAGGAAGGAGCCACCGAAGATGAGACGGTGGTCATCCGGATTGGCAACTTCATTCAGAATATCGTCGACTTCCTGATCATTGCCTTTAGCGTGTTTTTGGTGGTAAGGGCTTATGAAAGCACCCAGACGCCCGAAGAAGCCGCCCCGGTGGCTCCGCCTGAGGAGGTAAAACTGCTCACCGAAATCCGTGATGCGCTGAACAACCGGCCCATCGTTTAGTCATTCAGAACGGTTAACCTCAGGTTCTTGTATTTCAACGCTATTATTCCTCAAACCTAAACCCACTATGAAAGACGTTGCACTAGGCATCGACATTGGAGGTACCAACACCAAGTTCGGCTTTGTCGACCGAAACGGCCACCTCTACGCCGAAACCTCCATTCCCACCACCAAAACTCCGCCCGACGACATTGACGCTTACCTGAAGTATCTCTACGATGAGATAGAACAGCTCCGAAAAGCGACCAACGACGACCTCACCGTGGTGGGCGTGGGCATCGGCGCGCCCAACGGCAACTACTTCACCGGCACCATCGAGTACGCACCCAATTTGTCGTTTCGAGGTATTGTGCCCTTTGTGGAGCTGTTTAAGAAGTACTACAACCTGCCGATGGTGATGACCAACGACGCTAACGCGGCGGCCATTGGCGAGATGATCTACGGCGGGGCCAAGGGCATGCGCAACTTCATCATGATCACGCTGGGCACCGGGCTGGGCAGCGGTTTTGTGACCAACGGTGAACTGGTGTACGGCAACGACGGCTTCGCCGGGGAGATGGGCCACATCCTGCAAAAACCCCGCGGGCGCGTCTGCGGTTTGGGACGGGAGGGCTGCCTGGAAAGCTACGTGTCGGCCACCGGCATCAAGCGCACCGTGTTCAAACTGTTGGCCGACATGACCGACGACACGCCGCTGCGCGACGTGACCTACAACCAACTGGCGGCCAAGCAGATCACCGAACTGGCGCAGCAGGGCGACCCGGTAGCCTGTGCAGCCTTCGACTACACCAGCCGCCTGCTGGGGCAGAAGTTGTCCGACATGGTGGCAATCTTTAGTCCGGAAGCGATCTTCCTGCTGGGCGGACTGGCCAAGGCCGGAGATGAACTGTTATTTCAGCCTACTAAAAAGTACATGGAAGAGTATATGTTTCAGGTGTTCCGCGACAAGGTGAAAATTTTGCCCTCGGCGCTGGAAGATAAAAACGCCGCCGTGCTGGGAGCCAGCGCCCTGGCCTGGAAAGAAATGGGCGTCGACAAGCACCTGCGGGATATTCCCCGACCGGACTAACGGACTTGCGAAGTGGTTCAGATGCTAGATACTGGCCACTAGTCGCTAGCATCCGGTGTCCAGTAGCTAGTATCAAAGAAACACCACCCTAATTCCGTTCGTCAGAAGCGAAGCAGAATCGGGATGGCGTTGATTGTAAGAGGATGTTGTGCTACTTCAGCGCGATGCTCTTGGAGTAAACGTAGTTGTCACCGGTGAGCGATAGGGAATAACGGCCCGCGCTCAACTTAGAAAGGTTCAACCCCTTGGCGTACTGCTCCTGGCAAGCCACGGTTTCTTGATACAGCACCTCACCAAAGCGGTCGTACAGTTTCAACGATACCGGAGAAGCAATGCTATTCTTGAACATCACCTTCACCATTGCTTCGTCGATTTGCACAGCGGGCTTGAAGTAGACCGCCTGCGCGGTGCCTTCGCTCAACGTAAAGGTTTCCTGAGAAACTCCCTCGGCCGAACGCACCTCGACGGTGTACTCGCCTTCCGGCAGGTTAGCCAGGTTGTACTTCTTCATGTAAGCACTGCCCTTGATCGCTTCGCGGTGCAGCACCCGCCCGCGGGCGTCCTTAAGTCGCAACACAGCCGAACCGGTCGTTAGGTTAGCTACGCGAACCAGGGTTTGCTTTTCGCCCGGCGACTTCCGAATGCTGATTGCAGGGTCGGCATCACCCGCGATGACGCTACCGCTAACGAGCAGTAGGGTGATCGCTACTAGAATTTGATTTGTTAACTTTTTCATTTCTGTTTTCCTTTTTGTGATTGAACTTAAATAAATGCATGAACTTGATATCGTGTTCATTGCAAACTTACGAAGAGTTCGGGTATTTTGTTATGGAATAAATAAAATAAAGGGCTGTAAATTTCTATATGCTTAAAAAACTACTCGTTATATTAACTTTTTTGTAATTGAATATTATATTACCCTAAACACCAAGAATGGGACTACTCTTCGTTTGACGATTTTTAAAAAACAGCCCTATAATTTGAAATTATTGTAAAAGTGGTGCAGATGGACTTGTCGTGATTTTTTCTTAGAATTAGCGCATAAAAAAAGTCGGATTCAATCCGACTTTTAAGCGATAAGCTGATCTAGAAAAGTGTTTACTATAAATTATTCAAAATATTACTATAAAAAGTGCAAAATAGATTATCTATTGGGCGGCTTAAATCTCGATGAAGGAGCTAAATTCTGCCCTTGAAGAACGATTTTACCCTTGGTTACTCGTCCCACAGGTTAGCCAAGGTGTACGAATTGCCTTCCATCACCCAGGTAGAACCGTCCACGTAGCGTCGGTGGCGGTCTAATTCGGCAATCTGCTGCATATCCTGCTCGGTCAGTTTCACTTTAGCCGCTGCTAGGTTCTGCCGAATGCGCTCAGGGTTCACCGATTTTGGAATCACGGCGGTGCCCCGCGCCACCGCCCAGCGGATGAGCACCTGCGCGGTGGTGCAACCGTGCCGGTCGGCAATCTGCCGAATGGTGGGCTCTTCGAGCAAGTTAACGTCATCTTCTTTTTTGAGCCGATCCGGACGGTCGCCCGAACCCAGCGGGGAGTAAGCCGTGAGGTGAATGTTCTCCCGTTGACAGAAAGTCAGCAACTCCTTTTGTTGCAAGAGCGGGTGCATTTCTACTTGGTTCATCTCCGGAGCGTGCGTGGCCTGTTCCTTTAGCGCGCGCAGCTTCTTGATGCTGAAGTTTGATACGCCTAGGTGCTTGGTGAGTCCTTGGTCGGCGACCGCTTCCATCGCTTGCCAGGTTTCAATCAGCGGCACCTCTTTCAGGCTCACAAAGTCTTCGGCCTGCTCGGGGAAAGCAGTCAGGTCGGGCTGTAGGGCAATGGGCCAGTGCATGAGGTATAAATCGAGGTAGTCGAGTTGCAGATCGTGCAGCGTTTTCTTAAGTGCCGGTAGCACGTCTTCTTTTCGGTGCGCCGTATTCCACAGCTTAGACGTGATCCACAGTTCTTCTCGCTTCACGGTGCCCTGATCCAGTACTTCGCGCAGCGCCTGCCCAATTTCCGGTTCGTTTCCGTAGATCGCCGCGCAGTCGATGTGACGGTAACCGGCGTGAAGGGCTTCCACCACGGCGCGGTGCACATCGCCGGGTGCCGATTTCCAGGTGCCTAATCCGATGGCGGGCATGGTGTCGCCGTTACTAAAGGTAAGCTGATTCATACGAGGTTAGTTGTTTTGGTATAGTCGTTCAACTCCAGGATCGCCTGAGTGTTTTTACTTAGGTTTCGTCTACGGCAAAAAGCACGTTACGCACTACTGAGCGCGAGTCGGCCGATCCTCCGAGCGAACCCGATAGCACCCCTACCGCGGCCAAAAAGGTGATCAGCCGCATATGAGCTCCGAACGATGAACCGTCCTGGTCGGAAGTCCAGGTACTCATGAGCGGGTCCGGAAAAACGAACACCACCACCCCGTACATCAGCAGGCCGAACAGGATAAACAGACACCCCAGCGTGAGCACCAGGGCCAGGTAGGTAGCGCCCGCCGTAACTACCGAACTCTCGGAGGTGTTGCCGTGGCGGGTAGAGACCAGCCGAAAGGAAAACGCTCGGTACAACACGAAGGTAGCTGCCACGAAACTAGCCCCCACAAAAACCGCGAGTTGTCCGTACGATACCGATGCGGCAAAATCCCACGTCTCTCCCCCAAAGATCAGGATAATGATCACCGACAGGGCCGTGGCAATCATGGTGGGCAGTTTGGTCGCGATCCTGAGCGGATTAGCCCGAATTGCCCCCCGGAAAATCCGCGGCAGGTTGCTAGCGGTTTGCCGGAGCACGAACGAGAATTTGTTGCCCCGCGAGAAGCGGTCGTTGGCCTCCCGGGGCAAGTTTCTAGCCATATGATCAAACTGCTGCTCGGTAAATCGGTCCATTGCATCCAGGTCGTCTGGCACCTCAATCTTAGCCATGTAGTTCGTCTTCTCCGGATGATAGCTGAGGTTCAGCAGTCGGCCGAAGCAGTGCAGCATCAAGGTGCTGAGCCGGTTGGTCATGAGCGACTGGTCCTGGATGTCGGCCGATCCGTAGTCGGCGAGTCGCCGGGTGGAAATGATGGCTACGTTGGTGAGCTGAGAGGGTAGGGCAAGCAAGTAGGAGAGCGAAGCGGCGGCAATTTCTACCTCGGTGATGATCAGCAGGAAGGCGAGTCGGCGCTCGGTCTTCTCGTTGATGCCGATCTGCACGAAGTCCAGGGCACTGTAGCCGTGTTCATCGGGGGTGAGGTTCGGTTCGTCAAAGGATAGCGACTCGATGGTGAGCCGTGCTTCGCGCCGGACAACTTGCGCAAACTGCCGGGTGGCCTGCTGGGTCAGGGTGCTCAGCGAGCGGGCATCGGCACCGGTCACATCAACTTTCATGATGCCCACGGCTATGTCTCTTTCGGTCATGTGCTGATTGCGGTTGGCGAGGCGGGTTGCTGACGTCCTCAAAAGGTTCTATAACATACAATGTTACCCATCATTTGTTTTTTTCGTTATGTTCAGCACCGTTTCTTGCTAGTTTTAGCTTCACTAAGTAGTCTATCTATACTTCTTAGTGGACTTTCGAGTTGCCACAAAACTTTCGTGTCTGAAAGACCTTATTTATTCATAGTTGTTGCGCAGCGTATTATCCAAAGTTCAGCGGTTTTTTAGACTTATAGTAATACCAGTTATTGTCTAATTTCTTGCCACTTTTTTTCTTATTTTGCCAATACTCTTCGAAATGCTGTTCTTCAATTTTATAGCCTGTTGGAAAGTAAATTAAATAGTCATAAGCGGTTAAATACACTTTGATTATTCCACCTAAACGAATTTGACCATATGTAATTATTCCATATTCACGAATCGTTTTCCTTAATTGACTAAAATATAGAACTGGGTCTTTTCCAATAGATTTTATTTTGACTGAAACTGTATCGTTCATCACCAATCTGAAGTCAGTTAGCTCCTTAACCAATTTTGCTCTTTCAAAATCGATTATAGTATCAAGTTTTATTTTAAATTCTCGCTGAAAAACGTCAAAACTACCGAAATTAATAATTAAAAGCTCAACAGAGTCTCTGTTTAAACATCTGAAAGTTCGTGATTCATCATCTGACAGATAGTAGAATTGAGAACGTGGGTTATAGCTATATTTCTGAAGTTCATCGTTCTGAATGAATTCGGTTGCGCAATTCGCATGAAATTCAGTCGCGAGTTTCCAGCCATCTTGATCTTGCTTGGGAGAGTTGCAAGAATAAAAAGTTAAGCCAAATATCGTTACCAGTAAAAATCTCATGAGGTTCGCACTGTATTGCACAAGATTCGCTTAGCTACAACTATGTGAGGCGTCCCGTGTCTACACGTAACACAGCGATAGGATGGCTATTTGACAACTATCACGCAAGATACTGCTTGCTCCTGGCTTATTTACCTGGGTAATCCCACTCGCTACCGAAACAAGGTCTCTCAATAGCAAAAACTCAACTTATGCCAGAATATCTTTTACCACTTCGCCGTGCACGTCGGTGAGGCGGAAGCGCCGCCCCTGGTGCTTGAAGGTCAGTTTTTCGTGGTCCACTCCCAGCAAATACATCAGCGTGGCCTGGAAGTCGTGCACGTGCACGGGATTGCTCACGATGTTGTAGCCAAACTCGTCGGTTTGTCCGTAGGTGATGCCGGGCTTCACCCCACCCCCGGCCATCCACAGGCTAAAGCAGCGCGGATGGTGGTCGCGCCCGTAGTTTTCTTTGGTGAGCTTGCCCTGCGAATAGTTGGTACGTCCGAATTCGCCACCCCAGATCACCAGTGTATCGTCGAGCAAGCCCCGCTGCTTTAGGTCTTGCACCAAAGCGGCCGAGGGCTGGTCCACACTCTTGGCCATCAGTTGAATGTCCTTCGGCAAATTGCCGTGCTGGTCCCAACCCTGGTGATACAATTGCACAAACTTCACGTCTTTTTCGATCAACCGACGGGCCAGCAAGCAGTTGGCGGCAAAGGTACCGGGCCGACGCGCTTCTTCGCCGTACATCTCGTAAATGTAATCCGGCTCTTGGCTGATGTCCATGGTGTCGGGCACCGAGGCCTGCATGCGGTAGGCCATCTCATACTGCGCGATGCGCGAGTTGATCTCGGGGTCCATCACCTTGTCGTACTGGATGTCGTGCAGGTCTTTGAGCTTATCAAGCATGCGCCGTCGGCTGCTTTTTTCCATGCCGGGCGGGTCGTTGAGATATAGCACCGGGTCTTTGCCCGAGCGAAACTGCACCCCTTGGTGCAGCGAAGGCAGAAACCCGTTGCCCCACAATTTGGCGTAAAGCGGTTGCCCCCCTTCGCGCCCGCGCGATAGCAACACGCTGAAGGCGGGCAAGTTTTCATTATCGCTGCCCAGGCCGTAGCTAATCCACGAGCCGATGCTGGGCCGACCGTTCTGCTGCGACCCGGTTTGGAAGAAGGTGATGGCGGGGTCGTGGTTGATCGCTTCGGTGTGCATAGACTTGATGAAGCACAAATCATCCACGATCTTGGCCGTGTGGGGCATCAGTTCGCTCACCCAGGCCCCACTCTTGCCGTACTGCGCAAAGTCGTAGACCGAACCGGCCAGGGGAAATGATTTCTGCCCGGAGGTCATCCCCGTAAGCCGCTGCTCGCCGCGCACCGAGGCGGGCAGTTCTTGGCCGACTCGCTCACGTAGCGTTGGCTTGTAGTCGAAAAGTTCCAGTTGCGACGGCCCGCCACTCTGAAACAGGTAGATCACCCGCTTGGCGCGGGGGGCAAAGTGCAACTGATCAATCACCCCGCCAGCGCCATTGCTGGCCGACTGTCCAAAGAGTTTGGTAGGACTGAGCAGGGACGAGAGCGCAATGCTGCCCAACCCCAAACTGGTTTTGGTCAGGAAGTCGCGGCGGTCGATGTGTTGGTTGTGGAGGAGGTTCATAGTCTCAATGGTTCGATTGCTCGAGGATTCGATTGTTGATTGGCGGCGGGGTTAGTCTATTACTTGACTGTTCAATTGCTCAATTGTTATCTGGCTGCGTGGCTACTTTATTGTTTGACCGTTGAGTGACTGGACGGTTATATTTTGAGTGTTTGATTAGTGTATTTGATGAGTTGATTAACGAGTTTGGGTAGAGACTCTAGCTGAGTGAAAAAATCTTCGTAAGTGGTCGGACTTATAAGTTTCCTTCAAATACCTTTTATCAACCATATCTCTACTTCTTAATGAATAAACAATGAAACAATCGAACCCTCGAGCAATCGAGTCTACCTTTTATACACCGCCTCATCATAGTTCACCAGCGTATTGGCGACCATGGTCAGCGCGGCCAGTTCTTCTTTGGGCAAATCGGCATCACGAGGATGTTCTCCCACTGCTAACAAGCTATCGGCGCGGGCGGGGGTCTCACTAAACACCATTCGTTCTTCCTGGTACAGTTGCTTGAGCAAATCTAGCTCTTGCTCGTCGGGCGCGCGGCTGGTTAGCACCTTAAAGCCAAAGCTAATCTGCTCTTCCGGTTGCTCACCGCCCTCGCGTATCATGCGCTCGGCCAGCAGACGGGCGGCTTCCACGTATTGCGGATCGTTGAGCAGCACCAACGCTTGCAGTGGCGTGTTGGTCTTTTGCCGCTTCACGGTGCACAGGTACTTATCCGAAGCATCAAAGCTGGTCATGGAAGGCGGGGGCGAGCTTCGCTTCCAGATGGTGTAGAGGCCTCGGCGGTAGAGATCGTCTCCGTGGTCCTGCACGTAGTTGGTCACGTTGCGGGTGGCCAGTTGTTCCCACAGCCCCTCGGGTTGGTAGGGTTTCACACTGGGTCCGCCAATGGTGTCGACCAGCAAACCGGCAGCGGCTAGCGCGTTGTCGCGGATCATCTCGGCGGGCATGCGGTAGCTGGGGCCGCGGGCCAGCCAAACGTTGCTCGGGTCTTTTTCCCGCAGTTCGGGCGAGGCCACCGATGACTGCTGGTAGGTCGCCGAGGTGACCAGCAGGCGCAACAGAGCCTTCACGTCCCAGCCGGACTCCCGGAAACGAATGGCCAGCCAGTCGAGCAGTTCGGGGTGCGAGGGCATGCTGCCCTGGTTGCCAAAGTCGTCGGAACTTTCTACCAGCCCGCGGCCAAACAGCAGCTGCCAGTAGCGGTTCACCGCCACGCGGGCAGTGAGCGGGTTGTCCTCATCAATGAGCCACTGCGCCAGGCCCAGTCGGTTGCGGGGCAAGTCTTCAGGGAACTCCATCACGCTGACGGGGGTGGTGGGGTATACCTGCTTGGTGGGAGCGTCGTAGGCACCGCGGTCCAGGATAAAGGTGGGGCGCGGTTCTTTGAGCTCTTCCATCACCATCACCTCGGGCTGGTCGCTGTAGATCCGATTTTCTTGCCCTCGTAGCTCAGTGAGTTGGGTAAAAGATTTTTGGTAGGTAGCGTTGTGCCGTTTTAGGTAATGCGCTAGCAAGTCATCTTGATTTTTCGATTCCAAGAAGGCTAGAATAGGATCTTCGGTGCCGTACAGTTTGGCAATTTCTACCGCACTTAGCTCCTGGTCGAACACCCGAAATTCATCTATCGCTACATTTTCTAGCGACTCCTGAAAATGGCGTCCGATTTGAAACGTAGCCGATTCGTCGCGAACTTGCTGTTCCGGTCCGTAATTCTTGATGCTGCGCTTCAGATGGTCATTGATCACCGCCGAACGCATGCGTTGCCCATTGAGGAAGAGCGACACCCCCTCAGCCCGGCTAGAGCCATCGTAGGCGAGGGCCAAGTGCACCCACTCGTCTACCGGAAGCTTTTGGGTGCTATGCACCTCGATGCTGTTGGCGGGCCAGGTATGGCTCACAGTGACAGCCAGTGTGCGGTCTTGCTGCAAATTCACGATGTAGCCCCGGTTGCCACTGTATAGCCCTTCGGCACGAGAGAAGAGCGGCCCTTCCGTACTGTCTTTCAGCGTTTTGAGCCACAGACCAATGGTAAAAGGTTCGTTTCGTTCGAAATAGCCCATTTGTTTTCCCAGGTCTACGTAGCTATCGCCCACCAGTTCGATAGCTTTTCCCTGCTTTCCTTCGATCATACGCGGCTCCTTGTCTTGCTGGTTGACGACCATATCAGCCGGAAGACTGCGGTTGGCCAAATTGCGAAATTTCTCATCGACCGGAGCATCCAGTGGATAGTGACCCACTTCACCCTTCAGCGAGACTTTCCGGGCTTGTGGATCGACTTCGACTCGCTCGAGCCAGCGGGCAAACTCTTGTTGATAGTGGCGGGCCGTGGGCACCAGACGCTCTTCTTGTTCTCGCACTTTGTCCTGCACAAAGGTCAACTGCTGCTCCACTTCCTCGTCAGTTAGGATCACCGTAGGACTGGCTTCGCCCAAGTAGGGGATTTGCCCGGTTTCGTTGATGCTGTTGAAGAAGGCGTAGAGCGAATAGTATTCTGCTTGCGAGATAGGATCGTATTTATGGTCGTGACAGCGCGCACACTCGATGGTAAGCCCCAAAAATGCCTTACCGAGCGTATTAGCTCGGTCGGCTACGTACTCCACCCGGTACTCCTCCGAAACAATGCCGCCTTCCTGGCTCTGCAGGTGGTTGCGGTTGAAGCCGCTGGCCAGCTTTTGCTCCTGCGTCGCTTCGGGTAGCATATCTCCGGCCAGTTGCCAGGTGATAAAGTCATCGTAGGGCATGTTCTTATTGAACGATTCAATCACCCAGTCGCGCCAGGGCCACATATTGCGCATGCCGTCGTCCTGGTAACCGTGACTGTCGGCGTAGCGGGCCACATCGAGCCACTCACTGGCCATCCGTTCGCCGTAATGGGGCGAATCCAGCAGACGATCCACCAGTTTTTCGTAGGCGTCGGGCGAAGTATCCGCTAGAAAGCGGTTCACTTCTTCTACGGTCGGCGGCAGGCCGGTCAGATCGAAGGTAGCGCGGCGAATGAGGCGTTCTTTAGTAGCCGGTTCGTTGGGGGTGAGCTGCTGTTGTTCGAGGGCGGCAAAAACGAAGCGGTCCACTTCATTCTTGGGCCATTCACTGGCTACGGTCGGCACTTCCGGCTTTTCCGGCTCAATAAACGACCAGTGGGGTTTGTACTCCGCTCCTTGCTCAATCCAGCGGGTGAGTACCGCCACTTCCTGTTCGGACAGCTTAAGATTGGATTCGGGCGGGGGCATCATTTCTTCGGGATTGTCAGAGATGATGCGGTGGTAGAGTTCGCTGTCGTGGGGGTCGCCCGGCACAATGGCAAATTTGCCCGACTCGTCTTCCAGCGCGGCCAAAGCCGATTCTTCGGTATCCAGCCGGAAGTTAGATTCTTGGTTAGCCGCATCCGGGCCGTGGCAAGCAAAGCACCGATCAGACAGGATGGGCTTCACATGCAGGTTGAAGTCAACATTTTCCGGTAGTTGCGCTTCCACTTCTGCCGGAAATTCTACTCGAGAATTACAAGCAACGAAAAGGAAGATAAATATACTAATAGAAAAAAGTAGGAAACGCATGGTTAGTGTAGCAAAGTAAGTAAATATGAGGTGGTCAAAGAGCTGACCAAAACTTTTCTTCCACCTATTAAAGAACAAAAAATCCGAGGTAAAAGTTGCGTAGCCGCCTAAGCCAAAATATCCCGTACCACCTTGCCGTGCACGTCGGTCAGGCGGTACCGGCGGCCCTGGTGCTTGAACGTGAGCCGCTCGTGGTCTACCCCCAGCAAATGTAACAAGGTGGCTTGGAAGTCATGCACGTGCACCGGATTCTGCACAATATTGTAACTAAACTCGTCGGTTTGGCCGTACACCAGACCCTTCTTCACCCCACCTCCGGCCATCCACACGCTAAAACAACGGGGATGGTGGTCCCGTCCGAAATTGTCTTTTTCTAGCTTGCCTTGCGAGTAGTTGGTTCGACCAAACTCGCCGCCCCACACTACCAGCGTATCGTCCAGCAGCCCCCGCTGCTTCAAATCCAGTACCAGTCCGGCCGAGGCTTGGTCGACACTCCGGGCCATCGCGCTGATATCTTTGGGCAAGTTACCGTGCTGGTCCCAGCCCTGGTGGTACAACTGGATGAATTTTACATCCCGTTCGGCCAAGCGGCGAGCCAGCAAGCAGTTGGCTGCAAAGGTACCCGGCGTACGGGAATCTTCGCCGTACAGTTCGTACGTATGCTCCGATTCGTCCGCCACGTTCATCGTTTCCGGCACCGAGGTTTGCATCCGGTAAGCCATCTCGTACTGGGCGATTTTTGAGTTGATTTCGGGGTCCTCCAGGCGTTCGTACTGCATCTCGTGCATTCGCTTCAGAAAGGCCAGTTGCCGCCCCCGGTCTTCTTTATCTATACTGGGCGGGTTGTTCAGGAACAGCACCGGGTCTTTACCCGAACGAAACTGCACTCCCTGGTGCTCGGAAGCTAAAAAGCCGTTGCCCCACAGGCGAGAATAAAGCGGTTGCGGGCGGGCCCGGCCTTCCGAAAGCAGCACGCAGAACGTTGGCAGGTTTTCGTTGTCACTGCCCAGCCCGTAGCTGACCCACGAACCCATGCACGGTCGACCCGGTTGCTGAGAGCCGGTCTGGAAAAAGGTGATTGCCGGGTCGTGATTGATCGCTTCGGTATACATAGAGTTGATGATGCATAACTCGTCCACGATTTTAGCCGTGTGCGGCATTAGTTCGCTTACCCAGGCTCCGCTCTCGCCGTGGCGCGCAAACTCGAAGGGCGAACCCACCAGCGGAAACGTGGTTTGCCCGGAAGTCATCCCGGTGAGTCGCTGCTCACCCCGCACCGAAGCAGGTAGTTCTTCGCCGAACATCTGGTCCAAGCGAGGTTTGTAGTCGAAGAGCTCCATCTGCGACGGGCCGCCGCTTTGGAAGAGGTAGATCACTCGCTTGGCCCGGGGCGCAAAGTGCGGTTTGCCGGGCGAACCCAACGGCGAAGAGGAACCAAACAAATTCGTAGGTTGCAGCAACGAACCCAGGGTAGCGGCTCCCAGCCCCAGCGTAGTTTTGGTCAGGAAGTCGCGACGACTGTAGTTCGGCGTGTATTGTTGGCAATCGCTCATGCTATCGTTTGGTGTAGGTTTCGTCGTAGCTCATCATAATGTTGGTCACCACCGTTAGGGCTGCTACTTCGGTAAGCGGCAGGGCATCGTCCCGCGGATAATCACCCACTTGAAGCAGCTCAGCGGCTCCGGTGGGGTCACGGTGGTACTTTTCGTGCTCCTCTTCGTAGAGTTCCTTCATCAAAGACAATTCTTGTTCGTTCAGCGAACGACTGGTTAGCAAACGAAAGGCATGATCAATCCGGTCGGAAACATCTTCTCCGCTTTCTTTTACTGCTCGTTCGGCAATAAGTCGAGCCGCTTCCACCATCTGCGGTTCGTTCAGCAGCAATAATGCCTGTAGCGGCGTGTTGGTGCGCTGGCGGCGCACGATGCACGTGCTGCGGTCCGAGGCGTCCAGCACCGTCATGGTGGGAGGCGGAGCCGTGCGGCGAACGAAGGTGTACAGGCTGCGGCGGTAGAGCTTATCCCCCTGGTCGGGCTCATAGTCTACCAGCAACTGAGAAAAGTGCGTTTTGCTCCATAAATCCTCCGGTTGATAGGTCTTTACGCTCGGTCCGCCGATCCGGTTCACCAGCAAACCGCTGGCGGCCAGCGCGTTGTCGCGGATCATCTCGGCGGGCAGGCGGTGGCTTGGCCCCCGGGCTAGTAGCTGGTTGTCGGAATCTCGCTCCCGCAGTTCAGGACTCGCCACCGACGACTGCCGGTAGGTGGCCGAAGTGACAATCCGCCGCAGCAGGGCCTTCACGTCCCAGTCCGACCGAAACTCCGTCGCCAACCAGTCGAGCAGTTCGGGATGCGTAGGCAAGTCACCCTGGTTGCCGAAGTCTTCCAGCGAACCCACGATGCCCCGTCCGAAGAACAGGTGCCAGTAGCGATTAACAATCACCCGGGCGGTGAGCGGATTATCGTCGCTCAGCAACCACCGGGATAAACCCAGGCGGTTCGAGGGGAGATCATCGTCGAAGGTGAGCACGTCGGCAGGAGTGCCGGGTTGCACTTCTTCGGTCGGCGCGTCGTACACCCCGCGGTCGAGCACGAAGGTAGGGCGGGGCGTGTCCATCTCGCGCATCACCATCATTTCCGGCAGCGTATCCAGAATGGCGCGCTCCTTTTCTCGCAGGGCACGGAGGTGGTTCCGCATCTTTCGGTACTCAGGGTCGCGGTGGTGACGGCGGTGGGCTAACACCAATTGCTGTTCTTCGTCGCTAAGCGCTTCGTAGGGCGTGTCTTCCCAGAAGCGGTGGCCCACTACGCCCGCCACTTCCAAACCGGTTAGTTGTCGCTCGTAGAGCCGTACTTCGTCGATGGCCCCCCGGAACAGTCCGATGTCCAGAGCAAAGCGGTAACTGCGGCCCACCCGCACCGGTTGAGGCTCGAGTTCAAGCTGAGGACCGATGGTGCGAATGCTTTTTTCCAGCCGGTCATACTGCACCCGCACGGGAGCCAAGCGACCGTTGAGGTAGATATGAATACCGTCGGCCCGGCTCGAGCCGTCGTAGGTAAACATCACGTGACTCCAGTCTCGGGTCGAAATACTGTCCCGGGTGGTCACCTGCAAGCAGTGGTCAGGTAAATCGTGCGTGAGGCGAACGCTGGCCCGATTGAGGCTATCCAGGAAGAGTTCGTAGCCCCGCCAGTGGGAGTTCTTTTGTCCGGCGTTGCCCAGAATGACCGAATAGTCTTCCCGGACTTCGGGATTCACCCACGCCCCGGCCGAGAACGCATCGGTGCGCTCAAAATCACCGCCCGGTTCGAGGGATAAAAATTCGTACTCGTTGTTGAAACGCAGCGCAGTACCCGACGAACCCGGGACAACCTCTCGTTCGCCCTTCACTTCGGCCGTGCGACCGGCGGGAGCTCGGTTGGGGGTTTGCTCCTTCGTAAAGTCGTCGAGCGGATAGTGACCTATCAGTCCCTGCTGCAAATTAACCGCCGCCGGGGCGTTGTCCGCCGCAGATGAAGATAGGGCATATTCTGACAGTTTCTGCTCCTGCTCATTGATCAGATGACGAAGATAATTAACCTGGTCGGCCACTTCTTCGTCTTCCATCAGCACCATCGTGGGAGCGGCGTGGCCGTCGTTAGAAATCATGCCCAGCTCATCAACGTTGTTAAAGAAGGCAAAGAACTGGTAATACTCTTTCTGGGAGATCGGATCGTATTTATGATCATGACAGCGGGCGCATTCCATAGTAAGACCTAAAAAAGCTTTGGCGGTAGTGTTAGTCCGGTCAAACACGTTTTCCAGGCGGTATTCCTCCGGCACAATGCCCGCTTCCGAACTCACCGGATGGTTGCGGTGAAAAGCAGTAGCCAGCACCTGCTCTTGGGTAGGGTCCGGCAACAGGTCGCCCGCCATCTGCCAGGTGGTGAACTGATCAAACGGTAGGTTTTCATTAAACGCTTTGATTACCCAATCGCGCCAGGGCCACATCCGGCGGTAGCCGTCGGCGTGGTAGCCGTGCGAATCGGCATAACGGGCCACGTCGAGCCAGTCCATCGCCATACGTTCGCCGTAGTGCGGAGAAGCCAGCAGCCGGTCTACTGCGCGCTCGTAAGCACTGGGCGAAGTGTCGTTGGTGAAGGTCGCCATCTCCTTTGGCGTGGGGGGCAGACCGGTCAGATCGAAGGTGACGCGGCGCAATAACTGCATTTTTTCGGCGGCGGGCGAAGGAGACAAGCCTTCGCGTTCCAACTGAGCCAGCACAAAGTTATCGATGGGATTGCGAACCCAGTCGGGGTTTTGTACGTCCGGCACCTCCGGTCTTTTGGGTTCGATGAGCGACCAGTGAGGTTTGTACTCCGCTCCCTGCTCAATCCAGCGGGTGAGCACCGCCACTTCTTGTTCGGACAGCTTGAGGTTAGACGTTGGCGGGGGCATCATTACTTCGGGGTTGTCGGAAGTGATGCGGTGGTAGAGTTCGCTGTCGTGGGGGTTGCCCGGCACAATGGCAAATTTGCCCGGCTCGTCTTCCAGCGCGGCCAAAGCCGATTCTTCGGTATCCAGCCGGAAGTTAGATTCTTGGTTAGCCGCATCCGGGCCGTGGCAAGCGAAGCACCGATCAGACAAGATGGGCTTCACATGCAGGTTAAAGTCAACATTTTCCGGCAGTTGCGCTTCTATTTCCGCCGGAAATTCTACCCGATTATTGCAGGAAATGAGCAGCAGTAGGCTAGCAAGAAGACAATAGATGCGCATAGTCATTTGCAGAAAAATATAGTCTGAAAAGTTAGCAAGTATTATGAAAAATGCAACGTGACTGCGTAACGATAACGTTGAATTCTAAGAAATGATTCTATGGCACGTTGACCCATAAACTTGAACGGTGATTTTGGATCGCTTCTCGCGGGACGACCATCTCCTGATCGAGGTGGCAACAAAGCAGCTCACTAATATCTTGGATAGTCAACCATCCATTGGTACGTACGCAGCAGTTGCCGGGGGGAGAATCCCAGCCGAAACATCGTGAACACAACGAAGTTGGCCACGGTCACCCGTCCGTAGCTATTGTTCCGGTACTTGCGGGCTGATACCTGCGCCTCCCGAGGCACGATTCGGAAGTTGGTTTGGTGGCGTGCCCGGCGGATGAAATCAAAATCCTCCATCACCACGTAGTAGTTGTCGTAGCCCTTTAGCTCGTTGAATAGCGCACGACGCACAAACAAGGTCTGGTCTCCGCCCCGGCAGGTGAGGCGGCCGAAGCGCGAAAAGTAGCTGTTGAGCGCCAGAAGCGGATGCACCGCCTCAAAGCGCGATCGATAGCCCCCGATCGAGTAACCCATCCGAAAGCTCTTCTGAATATCGGCCAAGTATCCGTTCGGAGGAAGGGTGTCGGCGTGCACGAAGTAAAACACGTCGCCGCGCGCCATGCGGGCACCGAAGTTCATCTGGTCGGCCCGGCCCTTCCAGGGCGAAACGTGCACCTGAGCTCCGGCTTCCTGGGCCCGGTCAATAGTCTGGTCCGTACTGCCCCCGTCGATCACCAGAACCTCTTCTACCGCGCCGCCCGAGTTGGCCAGCAGGTGCGCCACCAACGAAGCGATCACTTGTTCTTCGTTATAGGTCGGGATGATGACACTTACGCGTATTGAGTCAACTTCTGCTGGCGTTACCGTTGGAGGAAATAAGGAAGAGTGCGCAGCGGGTTGGGAGAGATCGGTACGAGAATTGGTCTTCAAAAAAGCGGTAGTTTTTGATCGGTAGCCACAAAAAGATAATCTGTAGGCCCTAAGATTACGTAATTGATGAAATAAAGGGTTTTTTACGAAAAAACTCGGTTCTACAGTCTTTACTCTACGAAATAATGAAATTTATGACGTTTTCTACTCTTTTGATCAGTTTAAGTTACGGCCTGATGATGTGCACCACGGTTCCGGAAAGCGCGGCTGATTCTACTCCGGCCACCAACAAGGATTACCCCTACGTCGAGCTCTCCCAGGATTTGATCAGCACCGCCCGCAACCAGGCCGATTATGCGGACATCAAAAAACAACTGGCCCAGGTTTCGCCCGAAGTGCTGGAGCAGGAACTGGACAGCGACCAGGCTAAAAAAGCCTTCTGGATCAACGTGTACAACGGATTTGTGCAACATATTTTGATGGATAACCCGGAGCTGTTTGAAGACCGAGGCGCGTTTTTTGGTGAGCCGCGCGTCACCATTGCGGGTAAGGAGCTGAGCTTTGATGACATTGAGCACGGCATCATCCGTGGCTCGCGCGTAAAGTGGTTGCTGGGCCTGATCAAAGACCCGTTTGCCGGAAAGTACGAACGCACCTTTCGGGTGGACAAGACCGACGGGCGCATCCATTTTGCGCTGAACTGCGGAGCGAAAAGTTGCCCCTACGTGGCCACCTACGACGCCCGCTTCATGGACGAGCAGTTGGATGAAATTGCCCGGCAGTTTCTGAACCGCACCAGCACCTACCAACCCAACGAAGAAAAGGTATACGTCACCTCGCTGTTCAGCTGGTTCCGGGGCGACTTCGGCGGAAAAAGCGGTATCAAAAAAGACTTCCTGAAGAAATACGATGTCATTCCCGAAGAGGCTGATCCCGACCTGGAATTTGACAAGTACGACTGGACATTGGAATTGGGAAACTACGTTGATCTGGAAACCGGACCCAAGGCGACTAGGTGATTGAATACTGGATGACTTACTAAGTGGCAAGATGCTGGATACTGGATGTTGGTTATTTGTCCTTAGTCACTTGTCATTTGTCCCTTGACTTTCGTAAATTTGACCAGTGACCAGTGACCAGTGACCAGTGACCAGTGACCAGTGACCAGTGACCAGTGACCAGTGACCAGTGACCAGTGACCAGTGACCAGTGACCAGTTCAAAACGCCTCCCCAATGGTCAGATAATAGCCGCTGGTGTTTTGGCCAAACCCGGCATCGAGACGGATGTTGATTTTTTTCTGCCGATCAAGCTCAAACCGTAGTCCGCCGCCCACGGTGTAGCGAAAATCTTGTAATTGTATCTCAGACAGTTGCGGAGCTACTCCGCCGTAGCTGACAAAGGCTACCGCCCCCACGCGCCAAAACAGCATGGCCCGGTAGGCGGCTTGCACCGTCAGCATGCTTCGTTCACGAAACCGTCCCTCGAAGTAGCCCCGCATCCGCTTGCTGCCTCCCAATAGGGCCAGCTGGTTGAAAGGCGGTGCTCCCGACTGCGCCACGCCGTAGGCATTCAGGGCCACCACGTGGTTCCACTTTGTGCGCACAAAAGTGCTGGCATCCACCGAAAGGGTGGTGTAATTGAAGTCGCTACCGGTCCACCCGGCATTGCGTTGCAACAGGGTTTCCACGTACCAGCCATCAGAAGAGAAAAACACGTTGTCGCGCGTGTCGAATAAGGCTACCACGCCCGGTCCGGAGGTGTTGCCGCCCCGGCTTCCCACAATGGTTCCGGCCGCCAGTTGACCTTCTTCTTCAGTTTCGGTGATCACGAAGTTCTCGAACCAGTAACGCATTCCCACGTACCATTTCGGATGCACCCGCTTAAGCGCGGTGAGCCGGATGCGCGGGAAGTTCACGCTGTAGGCCTCTTCCTGGTCGGCCCGGGCTTGGTTACCAATGCCGAAAAACTGGTACACGTAGCGAAAGTAGCCCACTTCGCCATAGGTATAGTAGTCGCCATTATTGACAAACAGCGTGAAGGGAAAGTAGAGCAGCAGTTGCTTCTGCAAGGTGTAGGCCGCTATCACTTGCACCGAGGAGGGGCGGGCGGTAAGCGAATCGGTTTGGAAATTGAACGCGTACACTCCGGCCACTCCGAAGCCCAAGCTGGTTTCAGGAGTATAGAAAACTACGGGAAGTCCGTATAGACTATTGCTCCGTTCACTGACCGAATCAAGGGCGGCCACTTCTGTTTCCTGAGGAGGTTCGGTGGTCTGCGCGTCGGCACCAGCGGCCAATAACAATCCGCAGAAAATAGCAATGAAAAAGAATTGTGCCAAGTCGGAAGCAGTTAGGGCGACCAGCGAGAAAGGTAAATAAAGCCCCGGCCGAATACAAATGGTGGTTTCAGTCCGGGAAAGATGTTTTAGATAACCACTAGTTGTTTACTCGCGAATCTTTCTGAAGAAGCGTTGCAACAATTGCCGGGCCTCAACGGCCATCACCCCGGTGGTCAAGTCGGTTTTGGGATGCAAGATGCGGTCATTGTAGCGGCGGAAGCCCCGCTCCGGATCGTCGGCGGCCCACACCAGTTGCCCTAGGTGCGCCCAGTGGATGGCTCCGGCGCACATCACGCAGGGCTCCAGGGTGACGTAGAGTGTGCAGTCGGGCAAGTATTTGGCTCCTAGGTGATCGAAAGCAGCGGTCAGGGCCAGCATCTCGGCGTGGGCGGTGGGGTCGTTAAGGCGCTCGGTTTGGTTGTGGGCGCGGGCGATGATGCGGTCGTTGGCGACAACAACGGCTCCGACCGGTATTTCGCCTTCGTCATAGGCTTGTTCGGCCTGCTGTAGAGCCAGTTGCATGTAGTGTTCGTTGTCCACTACTACACTCTTAATCCAAACCAATATGACGCTTGATACGATCTATCTCGCGACGTAGTTCGGACATTTCTTCTAATCCCTTCTCAATAGCCCCCAACCGATTATTAGTCTCCTGGGCAGCAAGTAGCAGTTGAGCTTGCCCTTGCACCAGTACATTTAGCAACTCGTTTTGCTGATCCTGTCTCTTTAGCGAATCAGCGAGTAGTTCTACAATGCGGTCTTCATTTTTCATGATACAACAGATTTGGTATAAAGATACGGCTTTGCGTTCAATCAGCCAATAACTGCGTGGATTGGTAGTAAAACTGTTTACGAATGATCAGTCTGTTCGCTTTTCTAATTACCCTTATCGCGATAGGTAATAACTTCGGAAAGCGGATATCTCTTCTTTCTCCTGCTCGACGTAAAGTGAAAAGATCTTTTCCCCAACCGTACTCCGCACGGCAGAGATACCCACGTCGATCAACCGAATACCCTGCGTAGTCAGGAAAACATTGTCAAAAACTTCGCCCGATTCGCCGGACGGACGCCGCGCGTCGCGGTGCACAAAACCGACCTCGTGCAGTTGTTTTAGTTCTTCCTCAAACACATCCATTTGTAGCACCTTAGATTCGTACTCGTAGGTGCGAAAATCAAGGGGATAGAGCCGCTCCATCACCAGCATCTCCCACTTTTTAGCTTCGTCCAAGTCCAACCGCACAAACTTCACCACCAGTGAGTTAATCTGATTGGCGTATTTCATCTTTTCGGCCTCCGAACCTATGTCAGAGCGTGTATCTTCGGTAAACAGCTTGGCTACCTCAGTAGACGACAATGCAATTACGGTGTTATTCGCTCCTTGCGACAGGGTTTTGGGATAAGGCTCGTCCATCGCATCATCAGGTTTTCGTCCACCCCTGCACTTCTTCCAACGTAGGGTTCTTCACCTCCTTGAGCTTCATCTTCTTACGCATCCCGCTCAAATCGTTGTGCAGTTTGTTGGGCGAGGCTTCATCCAATTGTGCCACCATCAGAATGCCCAGTTTGTGCAAGATGGGGATCAACTCCGGCCGTACGCCCCGCTCGACAAACTCCTGCTCAGTGGATTCTTCCCGACGGGCTTCGGGCTTCATCTGGGGGAAGAACAGCACGTCCTGAATGGATGGACTGTTGGTCATGATCATGGTCAGGCGGTCAATGCCCAGCCCCACTCCGGCGGCGGGCGGCATGCCGTACTCCAGGGCGCGCAAGAAATCTTCGTCCAGCATCATGGCCTCTTCGTCGCCCCGCTTGGCCAGCTTCAGTTGTTCCTCGAAGCGCTGCCGCTGGTCTACCGGGTCGTTGAGCTCCGAGTAGGCGTTCATAATTTCCTTGCCGTTGCAGATGGCCTCGAAGCGCTCCACCAGCTCCGGGTTGTCGCGGTGGCGCTTGGTGAGAGGCGACATCTCTACCGGGTAGTCGGTGATGAAGGTGGGCTGGATGAGGTGTGGCTCGCAGGTTTCGCCGAAGATTTCGTCGATCAGTTTGCCCTTACCCATCGTGTCGTCAATGGGTACGTTCAGTTTGCGGGCGGTGTCGCGCAACTCCTTTTCATCCATCGCGCTGATGTCGATATCCGTATGGTGTTGGATGGCCTCAAACATGGTGAAGCGCTTCCAGGGGCGCTTAAAATCAATGGTATGATCGCCCACCGTCACCTGGGTAGTGCCGTGCAGGTCCAGCGCCACTTTCTCCACCATTGCCTCCATCAGGTCCATCATCCAAAAGTAGTCTTTGTAAGCCACGTACACCTCAATCTGGGTAAACTCCGGATTGTGGAAGCGCGACATGCCCTCGTTGCGGAAATCCTTGGCAAACTCGTATACCCCATCGAAGCCGCCCACGATCAACCGCTTCAGGTACAGTTCGTTGGCGATACGCAGGTACAGGGTCATGTCCAGCGTGTTATGGTGCGTCTTGAACGGCCGCGCCGCCGCGCCGCCGTAGAGCGGCTGCAGAATGGGGGTTTCCACTTCCAGGTAGCCCCGGTCGTTCAAGAAATCGCGCATCGACTGCATGAGCTTGGAGCGTTGGCGGAAGGTCTGCCGCACCCGCGGGTTCACAATCATGTCTACGTAGCGTTGCCGGTAGCGCTGCTCGGGGTCGGTGAAAGCGTCGTAAATTTTTGTCTCACCGGTAGCTTCGTCTTTCACCTCACGGGGCAGCGGCAGCGGGCGTAGCGACTTGGCAAGGATGGTGAGTTCTTTCACGCGGACAGTCAGCTCGCCGGTTTGGGTGGTGAACACGTGGCCGTGCACGCCGATGATATCGCCCATGTCGAGCAGTTTTTTGAACACCTCGTTGTAGAGTGCCTTATCGTCGCCGGGGCAAATTTCGTCGCGGGCAATGTAGAGCTGAATGCGCCCACTGCTGTCTTGCAACTCGGCAAAAGAAGCCTTGCCCATAATGCGGCGGCGCATCATCCGTCCCGCCAGGCGCACGTCCTGAGAGTCGTCGGGGTTCGCCTTATACGATTGCACAATCGCCGCGGCGGTGGTGGTGACCTCAAAAGATTCAGGCGGATAGGGATTGACCCCGGCATCTATCAAGGCTTGCCGCTCTTCTCTTCTTCGTAGTTCTTGTTCGCTTA
The DNA here is from genome assembly GCA_965217275.1 of Cyclobacteriaceae bacterium. Classification (GTDB taxonomy): domain Bacteria; phylum Bacteroidota; class Bacteroidia; order Cytophagales; family Cyclobacteriaceae; genus Tunicatimonas. The sequence continues at coordinate 1,582,376 of OZ244400.1, forward strand.
GCATTAGGTCTTTTTTCTAGATATTCATGACTATCGCTCGCTTATAACGTTACATACAAACGCGCAATAATTTAAGTGTTAGGAAGTTGGTTGGATGCAGTAGGTTATTTCTTTTTCTGGTTCGCTAACTGCTTTATCCTTTCAATAGTTAATTCGTAATCAGAGATTTTGCCCGTTCTCTCGCTAATGTTTCTTTGGCCCGTATGCTCTATTTCTATTACCTGCATGTTCTTTAGATAAATCGTCGACTCAAAAGTGCTGTCTAAGTGCGCATAGTTAAAGCTGGATTTACTGTCATCCCACGGAAAGAGTGCTTCAACTTCCTTGATCACTATGGGTTCTTTTTTATCAAAAAAAACTACTGTGGTTAATCTTCCTCTTGAAAGGCCAATCGTTTCCTTCGCCTTAACGAGATCGTGACTAATTTTATAAATCTCAATTACAGCGCCTCCATCAAAGTCTTGCTCGTAAATTTTGGAAGCATCAAACCTAGTCATCCTCACGGAGTCGCTAGAGTCAATCGCTTGGATTTTGGAACTAATGCTATCCACTATACTTTGTGGCAAAACTGGATTAGCAAACAAGAGAAACATAGGTATGATAGATGCTCGCCTCATGACTTTCTCTCAAAAATTAATTTTATGGCACTAATCTAAGGAATTTTACGCCCCGCCCGGCGTTGTTCCCCCGCGTCATTCTTCCGCAATAATAAGGATTGTTGGCGGCTTGCTTACCAGAAGCCGCGAATTTTCGCTAACATTGCACCCTAAAATCATTTGTATGCGCTATTTATTTGGGCCAACATTGCCGCTTTTTTCTTCAGTTTCAATCAAGCGAACCGCAGTTTGTGCCTTGGCTCTGCTCACCGCTGCTTGCTCCACCACCAAAAAGTCGGCCGACCAAACCAATACCTTCCAACCGCAGGAAGCGGTGCTGTTCACCGTGGCCAACGACTCGGTGCGCGCCGATGAGTTTATGTACGTTTACCAAAAGAACCAAGCCGATTCGGTGGCCCGCATGAGCGAGGAGGCCCAGGCCGAAGCCGTGCGCGACTACCTGAAACTCTACGTGAACTTCAAACTCAAGGTGAAGGCCGCCGAAGCGGCGCAGCTGGACCAGAAGGAGAGTTTTAAAAAGGAGCTGGCGCAGTACCAACAACAGCTGGCCAAACCCTACCTGGTAGAAAACCGCGTCACCGAGCAACTGATCGAAGAAGCCTACGAACGCTCCAAACAAGAAGTAAAGGCATCGCACATTCTCATCACGGTTGATGAAAACGCTCCGCCCGCCGACACCCTGCGGGCCTACCAGAAGGCCGACAGCCTGCGGCAACTGGCCCTGAACGGCGCTTCTTTCGCCATGCTAGCCGAGCAGTATTCCAACGACCCCTCGGCGGCCAGTAACGGCGGCGATTTGGGCTACTTCACCGCCCTGCAGATGGTGTATCCCTTCGAGAACGCGGCCTACCGCACCGAGGTGGGCAGCATTTCGCCTCCCATTCGCACCCGCTTCGGTTACCATATCATCAAGGTGCACGACAAGCGCCCGTCTAAAGGCAAAGTTAAAGTGGCTCACATCATGATTCGGGAGGGCGAAAACGCCCAGGATTCTAGCGCCTACCAGAAGGCGCAGCAAATTTATGAGCAACTGCAGCAGGGCGGCAACTGGAACGAACTGACCGAGCGCTTTTCGGACGATGTGACCACCCGCTCATCGGGCGGCGAGCTGCCCGCCTTTGGCACCGGTAATATGATCGAAAGCTTCGAGGACGCGGCCTTCGCCCTGAACAATCCAGGCGACATTTCCCCACCGGTGAAAACTCGTTTCGGCTGGCACGTGATCAAACTCCTGGAGCGGCAGGGCCTGGAACCGCTGAACGAACTGCGCCCGTCGCTCGAGCGGCGCATCGACCGCAGCGTGCGCTCCGAGGTGATGCAGAGCGAGATGGTGGATTTGTTAAAGCAAGAAAATGGTTATCAAGGCAATTCCGCGGCGATTTGGGCGGCGGTGGCGCAGGTGCAGCAAGCGTCAACCGTCGGTTCTTCCGAAGAAGTTTTGTTCACCATGCAAGACACTACGCTCACCACGGGGGATTTCTACGCCTTCGTGAAGCAAAAATTGGAAGATAGCAAAATTGATAGTGCCTCAGCTCGACAAGCCTACCAAGATTTTGAGACGCAGAGCATTCTCACTTATGAAGAGCGGCATCTGCTTGACAAGTACGAAGACTACCGCCGGATCTTACAGGAATACCGCGACGGCATTCTGCTGTTTGATATCATGGAGAAAAAAGTATGGTCGAAGGCCATGGACGATAGTGTGGGGCTGCGCGACTACTTTGCGGCGCATCGCGACGACTACCGCTGGGACGAACGCGTGCGGGTGACGCTGGTAGACGCCGAAAGCGAAAAGGTGCTCAACGAAGTGAAGCAAAACTTGGAAGGAAAGAAATTGCCGCTGCCGGAAGAAGAACGCGCCTCTCTGGAGAAAAAATATACCAAAGATTCACCGCTAGCGCTGCAAATCCGGCAAGAAACCTACGAGCGGGGCCAGCCGCGCACCGCCGCCGAAGCGGTGATCGATCAGGTAGATTGGTCGCTGGGTGCCTACACCGTGGAGAACAACGGGCGATTTTACTATATTCAGGTGCAGGAGGTGCTGCCCCCCCAATTGAAAGAATTAGACGAGATAAAGGGCATTGTAATTGCTGATTATCAAAATTACCTGGACCGGCAGTGGGTCTCCGCGCTGCGCCAGCAATACTTGGTAGAAATCAACGACAATGTCCTACAAAAAGTCACTAGTGCGCTCAGCAACCGCTAAGGCGGCGTTTTTCTCCGTGGTCATGCTTCTGGGCGCGTGTCGCGAACGCAGTCTGCCCAATTTTCTGCAGTTTAAGAACCAAGAAACCACCAAAGGAGTCATTCGGCAGCCCGTAGCCCGGGTGTATGACAACTACCTCTACGAGCAAGACCTGGAAGGAATTGTGGATGAGAACAGCAGTGCCCAAGACAGTACCAACCTCGTGAGTCGTTACGTCGACACCTGGGTGAAGAAGCAACTGTTGCTCGCTGAAGCCGCTTCGCAGATGAACATCGACGAGGCCGAAATGGAGCGTAAGATTCTGGATTACCGCTACGCCCTCATCGTTTACGAGTTTGAGAAAAACTACGTGAACCAGGAAGTAGACACCGAAGTGAGCGAGCAAGAGATTGAACAGTACTACCAGGAGCACCAGGAAAACTTTGAGCTGAAGCAAAATATCATCAAAGGGATTTTCGCCAAAGTGCCCCAGGAAGCTCCCCGGGTGGGCCGACTGCGCAATTTGTTTCAGGGTGAGCTAGACGAAGAAGCCCGCGAGGAAATTCGCTCGTACTGCCTGAGTTTCGCCAGCGCCTACTCGCTCGACGACTCCACCTGGTACAACTTTGAGGAGGTGATCGCCAACACCCCGCTGGTGAGTATTCCTAACAAAGTGCAGTTTTTGCAAAAAAACGAGTATGTTGAAACCTCCGATGATATTTATGTGTACTTTGTCAAAGTGCGAGACTACAAAATTTCTGACCAGACATCGCCGTTAGAGTTTGTGAAGGACGACATCGTTAAGATTGTCACCAATCAGCGCAAAGTAGCCCTCACTCAGCAATTAGAAGAAGACATCTATCGCGATGCCAAAAAGAACAACGAGTTTGAAATATTCCCCTCTACCTCCCGCAGTGCGCCCATTCCTACCAATCTGTCGGACCAGTCGGCTAATCGCTAATTGGATGTTGGATGTTGGATGTTGGACAATAAGTCATTCTAAACATCTACTGTCTACTATCCGACATCCAGTTGTTGCGCTAAGCACGCTACTGGGACTGATAATTTTACTTCCCTCGTTTACTAATGCTCAACCCACGGCGGGCCAAACCGTCGACAAAATTGTGGCGAAGGTTGATAACTATATTGTGCTCAAATCAGATTTAGAGGGTGCCCTTCAGGAAGCGCAGCGCAACAGCCCCGCCGGGGTTAACTACACCCGTTGCCAAATTCTTCAGCAACTCGTTATTGAAAAACTACTGCTGGCCAAAGCCGAAATCGACTCGGTGGTGGTGGAAGAGCCGCGGGTGGAGTCCGAACTGGCCCGCCGCCTGCAGTACATGACCAATGCCTACGGTCAGGAAAACATTGAAGAGCAGTTTGGCAAATCTATTGAGGAGATTGGCGAAGACCTGCGCGTCGACATTCGTGACCAACTGGTGGTGCAGCAGATGCAGAGCACCATCACCCAGGATATTCAGGTGACTCCGGCCGAAGTGCGCCGCTTCTTCAACAACATTCCTCAGGACAGCTTGCCATTTTATTCGTCAGAGGTGACGGTAGGTCAGATTGTGAAGCTGCCCACCGTGAGCAAGGGGCAAAAGGAAGCTGCCCGCAAGAAACTGCTCGGCATCCGCGAGCGCGTGGTGGCGGGCGAGGACTTCGGCAAGCTAGCCCGAGAGTTTTCTAACGATCCGGGTTCCGGTGCTCAGGGTGGCGAACTGGGGTTCGTGGAACGGGGTCAGTTTGTGCCTGAGTTTGAGGCCGCAGCGCTTAAGATGCAGCCCGGCGAGCTGTCGCAACCCGTAGAATCGCCCTTCGGCTACCACCTCATTCAGCTCATCGAGCGTCGCGGAAACCGCTACAACAGCCGCCACATTCTGATTAAGCCCAACTCGTCGGCACTCGATATTGAATACGCGCGCGAGTACCTGGATAGTTTGCGCACCCAAATCCTGGCCGACAGCATTCCCTTTGCCAAAGCCGCCAAAGAAGAATCAGACGATAAAGAAACCGCGGGCAGCGGTGGGTTTTTCCTGAGTCCCGACGGTTCCAACCGGGTGTCTACCGAAAACATCGACCCGGCGATCTTTTTCACCATCGACACCATGCAGGTGGGAGCCATCACCCCGCCGCTCACCTACCGTATGGACAATGGTGAACCGGCGGTGCGTATCCTGTATCTAAAGTCCAAGTCGCGACCCCATCAGGCCAATTTGCGCGACGACTATCAGAAAATTTACAATGCCGCCCTGCAGGAAAAGCGCACGCGCATCCTGGAAGAATGGTTCGGCGACGCCCGCAAGCAAGTGTACATTGAGATCGACCCCGAGCACAGCGCCTGCGACGTGGCCAACAGCATTTAATTCCCTTTCTTACCACTTAATCATACCCCATGGACCAGCCGAATTCGGAAGTGGCGATCGCCGATAGTTTGTACGAAGACTACGTGAAACTTCGCGACGAGATAGGAAAAGTAGTGATCGGTCAGGATGAGGTGGTGCGTTTGCTGCTGATCTCAATCTTTTGCCGCGGCCACAGTTTGCTCATCGGGGTGCCCGGCTTGGCCAAGACCCTGCTGATCCACACCTTAGCGTCGGCGGTGAATCTTGACTTTAACCGCATTCAGTTCACGCCCGACCTGATGCCTTCGGACATTCTGGGGGCCGAAACCATCGACCGCGACCGAAACTTCAAGTTTATCAAGGGGCCGATCTTTGCCAACATCGTGCTGGCCGATGAGATTAATAGAACGCCTCCCAAAACGCAGGCTGCCTTACTGGAAGCGATGCAGGAGTACAAGGTGACGGTGGCCGGGGAAGACTACCAACTGGCGCAACCCTTCTTTGTGTTAGCCACCCAAAACCCCATTGAGCAAGAAGGCACCTACCCACTGCCCGAAGCGCAATTAGACCGGTTTATGTTCGATATTCAACTGACCTATCCCTCGTACGAATCGGAGGTAGACATTGTGAAGGCCACCACCACCGACGTGAATTACGAAGTGCAAAAGGTGCTCACCGGCGATCAGATCATCGAGTACCAGCACTTGGTGCGGCGGGTGCCCATCGCCGATAATGTGGTGGAATACGCCGTAGGTCTGGCCAACAAAACTCGTCCCGGCACGGCCAAGGCTGATAAGGTAGCGGATGAGTTTTTAGAATGGGGAGCGGGTCCTCGGGCGTCACAGTACTTGGTGCTGGCCGCCAAGTGCCACGCGCTGCTCACGGGTAAGTATTCGCCCGACATTGAGGACGTGCGGGCGGTGGCCCAGCCCATCCTGCGCCACCGGGTGGTGCGCAACTTCAAGGCCGAAGCCGAGGGCTTGTCAGTGAGTGATCTGATCGAACGGTTGCTGTAGTCGTTATAGCTTAGAAGAGTAGCATGTCATTTTATGCATTATCTTTTTTAAAACTCACCTTCTGATAGATATTTTTCAGCATGATAGTGTGCTTAATAAATGCCAGCGTAACTTCAGACTCAATACCCGATGATGCTTGATAGTGCCATGACTTATCGTCCTGTTTAAAGAATACTTCTACCAGCGGCTCTTCTTGTGATACGAGTATGCAATCCTTGTTATCTAAGCCTTCTAGGATACGTCGGATCATATTTGAAGAGATGATATTATGGTTAGAAGTAGCCCCGGCCATCATAAACACTTCACCGTCGTGATACTCAAGCTTCTCTTCCGACTGCTCTAGTAGCGCAAAGTATTCTTCCGGGGTATAGCGTTTGTGGTCTTCTTGTATCTGCTCCATACTGTATTTTTATCTAAGTGTACGAAAAAAGCGTAACCATTGATTCATTTCATCGTAATATAACGATATAGAGTGCGTAAAACTATGGGAGCCACCAAAACCTCCGTTTTCACCAATCAACAGAACCAATTGGCCGACTACGCGAAGGCGTTTGCTCACCCGGCCCGGGTGGCCATCGTGCAGTTTCTGATCCGGCGCAACGCCTGCGTGTGCGGCGATATCGTCGACGAACTACCCTTGTCGCAGTCTACTGTGTCGCAACACCTCAAAGAACTTAAGCGCATCGGCGTGGTGCAGGGTGTCATTGAGGGGCCTAGCGTGTGCTACTGCATTGATCCGATGGCTTGGCAACGAATAAAAATTACGATAAGCGAACTGTTCGCCTCCTTTGATCCAAAAAACTGCTGCTAAAAAAATTTGCGCCTAATAATCGCAATATTACGATTTTGTTTTCTATGTTTAACCAAATAATACCCCAATCATGAAAAATCCAGAAGAGATCAAGCAAGTTGTGCAAGACAAGTACGCGGCCATTGCCCAGCGCGGCACCATGCCCGACGGTAGTAGCCCCGCAAACATCTTATGCTGCGGCGAAGGCGATGGCTCATTCGCCGAAGACTACGCGCAGGTCAGCGGGTACAAATCGGAGGCCGACCTGGGCTTGGGATGCGGCTTGCCCACCGAACACGCGCATATCAAAGCCGGTGACACCGTGGTGGACCTGGGTTCCGGAGCCGGAAACGACTGCTTCGTGGCTCGCGCACTGGCGGGCGAAAGCGGACAAGTGATCGGGGTAGACATGACGCCCGCCATGATCGACAAGGCCCGGCAAAACGCCCGAAAGCTAGGCTACGGCAACGTAACCTTTCGCTACGGCGAGATTGAGGATTTACCGCTAGAAGACAATCTGGCCGACGTGGTGGTGAGCAACTGCGTGCTCAACCTGGTGCCCGACAAAGCCCGCGCCTTTGCCGAAACCTTCCGCATCCTGAAACCCGGCGGTCACTTCAGCATCTCGGACGTGGTGGTACGGGGCAACCTGCCGGAGGGATTACAAGAAAGCGCCGAACTGTACGCCGGGTGCGTCTCGGGCGCATTGCTTCAAGAAGAATATCTACAGAACGTTAAACAGGCTGGTTTTCAGAACGTCCGAATTCAGAAAGAGCGCGCCATTACGCTGTCTGACGAACTGCTCCGCGAGCATCTGTCGGAAGAGGAAATCGCCCTATTCAAAACCAGCGATTTAGGAATCTTTAGCATCACCGTGTATGCCGAAAAAACCGAGGGTTGCTGCTAGCATCACTGCTGCAAATGGGGAGACGAGCAACACCGCAGCAAGACGCAAAAATTCAGTCTACGCATGGTACTTCGCGGAAGGAGCGGTATTATTGTCATTTACCTTTCCACCCCCTTTGCCTTGCGCCCTTCCCGTCCGCCTACGCTCGTTGGACTTATCCAAATTCTTAGCCTGGACGTGGTGCTGGGCGCGGGAGTGAGCACCGTGTTCGTCGCAAAGTTTCTGGTGGCCCCCATTCCGTATGCTTCTTTGCTAGCACTGTGCGTGTGCGTGTGGCTCATCTACACCGCTGACCATCTGATCGATGCCTACGCCCTGGGACGCAGCGTGGCTCACACCGCCCGCCACCGCTACCACCAAACGCGCTTCAAAACCATCGCGTTGGCCTGGGGAACTGTGGCACTGCTTGGAGTAGGCGTCCTTCTTTACTTGCCCGGCAAGTTTATTCTGTACGGATCAATGCTAGCGGCACTGGTGCTGCTCTACGCGGTGCTGCTCAAATACACTGCCCTGCGGACGTGGTTTCCCAAAGAATTTGCCACTGCCTTATTTTATACCACCGGCGTGTTTCTGCCCGCGATGGCCACCCACGGGGCTCCTTTGCCGTGGAGCGCCAGCGTACTATTTTTGCAGTACTTCTTCCTGGCCCTGGCCAATCTGTTGCTCTTCTCGTGGTTTGAGACCGATATTGACCGTCAGGACGGGCACCCCTCGTTTGCCTTAAGCGTAGGCCAGCCGCTGGTGCGTTTGCTCATTTATGGTTGCCTGGCCGCCGTAGGAATTTCTTCGGTGGTGTTCTTGAGTGTGGTGGCTACCCTAGAAGCCACCGTGGCGGCACAAGGAACCGTCCTGGTCATGACGCTGATCCTGCTGGCGCTCACGCTTTGGCCCGCTTACTTCCGGCAGCACGAACGCTACCGTCTGCTGGGCGATGGCATCTTTGTGCTTCCCATTATTCCGCTGTTGCTACTATGAGCTTCAACCGGGTGGCACCTTACTACGACCGCCTGGCCCGCTTGGTGTTCGGTGGTAGTATCCGGCGGGCGCAGCGGCATTTTCTGAGCCAAGTTCCGCCCGCGGCGCGGGTGCTGCTGGTGGGTGGTGGCACCGGGTGGCTACTTCCTTACTTGCTAGAAAAACCGGAAGTTGCCCACGTCACTTATCTGGAAGCGTCCGCGGTGATGCTGGCGCTGGCGCAACGGAAAGTCCAAGACGCTCGCTCGTCTACTTCCACTCATGTCCGGTGGGTGCACGGCGACGAGCAAAAGTTGGCTTCGGACGACCGCTACGACGTGGTGATCACTAACTTTGTGCTGGATATGTACGCGGGGGCGGCGCTGAACCAGCTCATGCGTCGCCTGCTCAGCCATTTGCATTCCGCGGGTTACTGGTTGTTCACCGACTTTCAGCTTTCGGGCAAGAAGCGGCACCAGTGGTGGCAACGGTTGATGGCCCAGGCTATGTACGTCTTCTTTCACCTCACGGCGGGGATTAACCGGCAGCAACTCCCGGTCTATGACCAGCACTTCAAGTCCCTGGGACTTCACTTGGTGCGAGAGAAAACGTTCTTCGGGGACTTTATTGTGAGCCGGGTGTATTGGTGGGGCGAGGAGGACTGATGGACGTTACTCAAGATTAGGGTTTTTCTACTTCGCACTCGACAACGACACGGCGGCTCTGTTGTCTACCGACGTATCTGCTGCGCTTTGTTTTCCTTCCACCATATCCGCCAGACAGTCAATCCACAACGGGTGATCGTTCAGGCTTTCTACCAAATCCCACACCTCACCTCCAGCCTCCTGGAAGTCTTCTTTGTATTCCTGACCTACCTCGACAGTAGTCTCCAGACAATCGGCCACGAAGGCGGGGGAGAAAGCTAGCACTCGTTTTTTTCCTTGCCCGGCCAGTTCTTTCAGCACTTCATCGGTGAAGGGACGAATCCACGGCACCGGCCCCAAGCGCGACTGGAACGTAACCGTATATTTTTCTTCGGGGATGCCCAGTTTTTCGGCCAGCACCCGGGTGGTCTGGAAACACTGGGCGCGGTAGCAGAACTCGTTCTTCTTGTGGTACTTATTGCAACAGGTTCCTACCTGACACTGCTTGCCGTAGGAAGCGCTTTTGATCTGGCTCACCGGCACGCCGTGGTAGCTGAACAGCACGTGGTCATATTCCTTCTGGCCCCACCATTGCCGTGCCCGCTCGACGTGGGCCTCAATAAAGAGCGGATGGTCGGGAAAGTTGCTCACGAACCGAATGTTAGGAATCACCTGCCAGGTGCGGGTAATTTCCATCACCCGATCAATCACCGAGCCGGTGGAGGCCGAGGCGTACTGCGGAAACAGCGGAATGCACACGACCTCGCTCACCATCTCGCGCTGAAACTCGGCCAGCGTATCCGGAATGCTGGGATTTTGATAGCGCATGGCTAGTTTTACCGAATAAAAATCACCCAGCTTCGCTTGCAGCCGGTCGCGCACGTCTTCGCCGTAGAATTTGAGGGGCGAGCCGCGCTCTTGCCACAGCTTGCGGTATTCTTTGGCCGATTTGGGTGCCCGGAAGGGAGCGATGATCAGGTTGACCAGCATCCAGCGCGGAATGAGCGGGTAATCGACCACGCGTTTGTCCATCAGAAATTCGCGCAGGTAGCGGCGCACATCGCTGGTTTGGGGGCTATCGGGCGTGCCCAGGTTGACGAGCAGCACACCGGTTTTGCTGTTGGATAAAGGCATAAAGTAGATTGTGTGGCTTTAGAACAGCGGCGGGTTTTTAAATGTTCGGAAGCGGATTTTTTATCCCAAAGATAGCTTTCACTGCTGTGCGAAGATCGTACTCATACGTACCAAAAGATGGTAGTTGCATTAGTTTGTCAATAGACACTTCAGTACTGAATCTCTCGTACATATCTGGTAGATTTACGGCTAACTTGCGCTTCCGGGCAGGCAATTGCTCCCGGTGGATAGTGATGGCACGCTGAATAATCTGCTTTGGGTCCCTAATACCTTCGACACGCTTCACTTGATAGGTCAATTCAAGCTGTTGGTCGGTAAGATTGGTTTCTAACAGTTTTTTGAGCAGCGCTTTGTCGCATAACATCCAGGCTTCGCTTTCCTGGATAGGAATAGCTGGGATAATGCGTTTTACTCTGTTGCTGACATCCTCTGCCTGAATCTTCTGAAGTCCACTGTTAAAATGATTTTTCAAGCACTCATCGCGGCTACTGCAATCAGCATCCCGATGAAAAATTAGAATGTCCTGTTCTTTGGCCTGCGATGCGGCTTGCAAAAGAGATTCTTCAGAACTTCCCGACGGCTTTTTGATTCTTGACCAGGATAACTCTGTCGTTAGATTGTTTTCCAACAAAATACGCTGAACCAATTCTTCGGTTAAATTTCTGAATAATCTTCCATCGGTTGGACCTTCGCCACAGAATGCGATATACAGTTTGTTCATCGACTCAATTCATTATGCTTTCCTCGTCCGATGAATGCAGGTATTCCATTACTTCGTGCTGGGTGAGTTCCTCTTCAGCTGGCAATATCTCACTAAATAACCCAAGTTGGGGATCGCCTTTCTCTTTCACAACCGACATGCGCGTAAGCTTGTACGAAAGTCTTTTTTCTGCATCTATCTTTCTGTCCAGACGGGCAAAATACAATAAGCCTTCGGCCTGAAATTTTTCGTCGTAGTACTTACGTACCAATAGGGGCGAATGAGTGTTAACTATGACCTGCCTCAGCGGTAGTTCTGCTTCTCCCTTTTCTTCAAATTGCGTAGATAGGTTTTTTAGCAACCGTAGGATTTTCTCCATACGATACGGATGAATACCGTTTTCCGGCTCTTCAAAGCAAATAAGCCCTCTATGACGGACATCAAACATCAAAGCTACTAACGCAATGATCCTAAGTGTCCCTTCGGATAGCACATTAGAGCTAAAAACTCGATCATCCACCGACCTGACCATCAAAATATATTGATTTCGGGCTAAATCTTCGTCAATGTATACTTCTCTGATTTCCGGAAGAATGTTCTGAATGGTACGACTTATCGAACGGAGGGTGCCGGGTTCGTGGGCTTCGGTCCGCTTGAGCATGGCGGCCAGATTTCTTCCTTCAATATCAATAAAATCGGCTCCTAACATTGGAGACGGCTTGCGCAGTTCCATAGGACTAAACTGGAATTGTTTCCAGTGACGCATTTCTTCTCGAACCGCAAAAGCATGGGGATAAGAAGCATCATTAATTCCGCTTAGTACTGATCGTTCTAAATCCTGAATAGGAGTAGGCTTCCCTCCTCGGACGCCATCCTGCCGAATACTAATAACTTTTATGCCGTTCTTATTTTCTGTATTGATATAAGGTTTATAACTACGGCTCATCTTCTTGCTCTTCCATTCGTCGCCCAGACAAAATGCTTTCCACCAATCATCATCTCCTCGGTTTATAAATCTTAACGCTTCGTGATCTACGTAAAGTCGTTCCAGATTCGAGCGTTCTTCTTTCCTTTTTGAAATATGAATTTCGTACCGCAGTCTTTGGTGTCCTAATGTTGCTTCTTTGTTAAAGTCATCCTTAACGGTAGAATCTATAAACAACTCGACGGCAAACTGCATTTTATCCGCTCGCTGATCCTGAGAATACTGCGTAAATAACTCAGCAAAAGTGCCTCGCTGCTCACCAAAAGCCGTTCTCAAATCTTTCTCCGCTAACGACGAGAGAAGCCGTATGGCATCAAAGAGATTGCTTTTACCCGAGCCATTGCTCCCGGCAATGACAACGAACGGCTTGAAGACAATCTCAAAGTTTTCAAAAGTTTTAAAGCCGTTGATTTCGAGTTTGGTAATCATAAGGATAACCGGTTTAAGTATGCTAAGACCACTGTAATAGCGCAATTTACGCGAATACCGCTAACGTACTGGCGCAATTCGCGCGAATACCGCTAGTTTGTCTGAAGTTATTCGCTCGCTGGCATCAACACAAACGCACATAACTCCCTAGCCACTTCACTTTTTTGCGGTACTGGTCCATAACAGCTCGCACGTTTTCGTCTTCAATGTGGCCCTCAAAATCGATGAAGAACCAGTAGCGGAAGTTTTTGCCCTCCTTGGCCGGTCGACTCTCAATCTTCGTGAGGTTGATGCCCCGTTCATTAAAGGCTTGCAGAAAACCAACCAAACTACCCGGCTCGTTGGAGTGCGGCAACTTCACCAGGATCGATGTTTTGTCTTGTCCGCTGGGCTGATTGCTAAACGACTTGCTAATGATAAAAAAGCGCGTCTGGTTGTCGCCCGAGGTTTCTACGTTCTCGAACAAGATAGGCACCTGGTAATCCTGCGCGGCAATGCGCGAGCAGATAGCCGCGCTCTCCGGATCCTGCGCCGCCAGCCGGGCCGCCTTAGAAGTAGACTCCACTGGAATCAACTCCACCGACGGGTCGTTCACCACCTCGTTGATGAACTTGCTGCACTGCCGAAACGCAATGTCCTTCGAGTAAATCTTACGAATCTGCGACAACTGATCGGTGCGGCTCACGAAGGTGAAGTGCACGTCCATGGGCAGTTCGGCAGCAACTTGCACGTCGTAACTCGCCAGACAGTCGGCGGTTTCGGGCACCAGTCCCTGCTGGTTGTTCTCCACGGGCACCACGCCGAAGCGCACCACCTCGGCGTTCACCGCATTGAACACCGCCTGGATACTACTCACCGGCATGTACTCGCTCATGGCTCCGAACCGGCTTTCGGCCGCCTGGTGGGTGAAACTTCCGCTCGGCCCCAAGTAGGCGACGCGTTCGGGAAGCTCAATGTTGCGGCTCACCGCAAAGATTTCCAGAAAAATCGCTTCAATGGCTACGTCCGTAAGCAACCCTTGGCTGCGCTCCTTAAGCCGATCCAGGATTTGCTTCTCACGCTCAGGACGGTAGATCGTGGCTTGGGTGGTACGCTTCAGCTCGCCCACCTGCTTCACCACCCCCATGCGCTCGTTCAGCAGGGTAAGCAGGTGATCATCTAGCGCATTGATTTTGGCGCGCAGTTCGTCAAGGGTCATCGGCTCCGGTTTTTACGCCAAAGTTATCAGAATCTTCGGCACATAAAATAGCAAACTCCAAAGTCTTTGGAAAGGTCAGCCCGTCGGCGTACTTTTGAAAGCTAGCAGATTTGTGTTTGTGGCCAGATACTAGATACTGGTCACTGGTCACTAGTTACTAGCAGCTAGTATCCGGCAACCAGTATCTTGCCGCGCATAGGATGCTGTGTAGAAAGTCATCCAGTATCCAGTAACCAGCATCCAGAAGCCAGCATCTAGCCACCAAGAAAGTCATCCAGTAACCAACATCCATCATGCGTGATCAACAAGTATTTTCCCTTATTCAGCAAGAACAAGAACGGCAGGAGCGCGGCATTGAGCTCATTGCCTCCGAAAATTTCGTGTCGCCCCAGGTGATGGAAGCCGTGGGCAGCGTGCTCACCAACAAGTATGCCGAAGGACTGCCCGGCAAGCGCTACTACGGTGGCTGTGAGGTGGTGGACGAGATCGAGCAACTGGCCATCGACCGGGCCAAGGAGCTGTTCGGTGCCGCCTGGGCCAACGTGCAGCCCCACTCCGGGGCACAGGCCAACGCGGCCGTGATGCTGGCGGTGCTGCAACCCGGCGACAAGATTCTGGGCTTCGACCTTTCGCACGGCGGGCACCTCACCCACGGCTCGCCGGTCAACTTCTCGGGCAAGCTCTACCAACCCTCATTCTACGGCGTTGAAAAAGAAGACGGCGCCGTTCCGGCCGGGTACATCGACTACGACAAGGTGGACGCCATTGCCCAACGCGAACACCCGAAACTACTTATCTGCGGGGCGTCGGCCTACAGCCGCGACTGGGACTACGTGCGCCTGCGGGCCATTGCCGACCAAGTGGACGCGCTGCTGCTGGCCGATATCTCGCACCCCTCGGCGCTCATCGCCAAGAAACTGCTCAACGATCCGCTGCCCCACTGCCACTTCGTGACCACCACCACCCACAAGACACTGCGTGGACCCCGCGGCGGCCTCATCATGATGGGCCAGGACTTCGAAAACCCCTTCGGAATAAAAACTGCCAAAGGAAACATCCGTCCGATGTCGGCGCTCGTAGATATGGGAGTGTTCCCCGGCACGCAGGGCGGCCCGCTGGAGCACGTGATTGCTGGAAAGGCCATCGCTTTCGGGGAGGCGCTCACCGACGAGTTTGGTGATTACGCCCGGCAGGTAATCCGCAACGCCCAGGCCATGGCCCAGGCGATGGTGGACCGCGGCTACCACGTGATTTCGGGAGGCACCGACAACCACGAGATGCTGATTGATTTACGCTCAAAAAACCTGACCGGCAAGGTGGCCGAACGGGTGCTGGGCGAAGCCGACATCACCGTGAACAAAAATATGGTGCCCTTTGACGACAAGTCGCCCTTCGTGACCTCCGGCATTCGGCTGGGCACGGCAGCGGTGACCACCCGCGGCATGGGCGAAGCCGACATGGAAACCATTGTGAAGCACATTGATAGCGTGCTGATGAATGCCGAAGACGAGGCGCATATCAGCCAAGTGCGACACGAAGTGAACCAATGGATGTCCGAATTTCCTTTATACAGTAGTTTAGAAAATGCCTAAGGAGTGGATCAGGAAGAGCCAGATAAAAACGAAAATGGAGCCGATCGGGTAACCTCGTCGGGCTACGGCGTGGAGCCGCATTCCAACGGCACCAAGCCGGTGCAGCCCTACGACGGACTGGAAACCGAACCCGGGCAGATGTCCTTCTTGGAGCATCTGGAGGAGCTGCGCTGGCACATCGTCCGGGCGCTGGTGGCCATCACGGTGTTTATGATAGGCGCATTTGCCGCCAAGGAGTTCGTGTGGGGCACCCTCATTCTGGCCCCAACGCAGGTTGACTTCTGGACGTTCCGACAGTTCTGCCGGATCGGTAACCTGGTAGGTTCCGATGCCTTTTGTATGGAGTCGATGCCCTTTATCATCCAGAGCCGCAAGATGACCGGGCAGTTCACCATGCACATCTACTCGTCGGCGGTGATTGGGCTAATTTTTGCCTTTCCCTACGTATTCTGGGAAATCTGGCGGTTTATCGCGCCCGGACTGTACGACAACGAGCGCCAGCTAAGTCGGGGAGCGGTGTTTTTTGTGAGCTTGCTGTTTATCATTGGGGTGCTGTTTGGCTACTTTGTGGTCACGCCCATTTCGGTCAACTTTCTCGGACACTACCAGGTGGATCCCAGCATCCTCAACGAGTTTGATATCACCTCCTACGTCTCTATCCTGATCACCCTGGTGCTGGCCTGCGGCCTGCTGTTTCAGTTGCCCATTGTGGTGTATTTCCTGAGCAAGGCCGGGATTATCACTCCCGCGCTGCTGATCAACTACCGCCGCCACGCCATTGTGGTCATTCTGATCATCTCCGCGCTGGTCACCCCGCCTGACCCCGTCACGCAGTTATTAGTTACCTTCCCGCTGCTGATGTTGTACCAGGTCAGCATTGCTATTTCCAAGGTAGTGTTGCGCAAAAAGCTACGGGCCGAAGCGGAAGAAGGTTTGTAGTCACGGCCGGGTGGGGCACTGAATAATGAGCGATGAAACTTTTAATGCTCTTGCCTCTGTCGATCACAACTATCTTTCCCGCTCATTCGCAGGTAGCCAACGATAGTATCCACCGACGAATTGAGCTTGAGTTACGCGTGCCGCACCCTTCCTACACGGCCCATAGCACGGTAGAACGAAACTGCGTAGACGAGTCGTTGACCGGCAAGTGCATTAAATATCACAACGATCAGTGGTTCACGTTCCGATCCGGCGATACGAAGAAGCTGTTTGTTAACGTATCCAACCAGCACTGCAAAGACCTGAACGGAGTGCAGTTGGTTTTGCTCACCGGCGAGCCGTGCGATCCTAGTACCTACACCATCCTATCCTGTGTCTCATCGGGCACCAACGACGACTTCTACGTAGAAGCCAACGTGCACCCCTACACCACTTATTTGCTGAACGTTGACGGCTATTTGGAAGATTTCTGTTCGTTCGACATTACCCTAGACAGCGTTTCGCGCGGAGTTCCGGCAGAACCCAATCTGGCACTTCCTAATGAAGGGAAAATAACAGGAAAAGTCATTCGCCTAACCTGGACGCTACCCGATACGTTGGCGGAGGGATTGAGTAATTTTATTGTCCATAAAAGAGACAAATCATCCTACCGTTTTTTAGCCCAGGATACGGTAGCAGTTAACCGGAATGCTTTTGGCCAATTGATGCACGACTACGGGTATACGGATACCCTGGAAGACCACCGTACTTATTTTTACCGCGTGACCGCGCAAGACTATGGTACGCAGCAATACCTGTTTGCCGAATACTCATTTCGCTGGCGGGAAGCCAGAAAGATAGTGCCTCTTTCATTGAACTATCGCCAGCATACCCCCCTGACCGTTATCGTCTGGAATGTTTCCCAGGACAAAATTCTGGAAACTAAAACCTTTGTCTACCAGAAAGAAGACCCCCAATACTGGCTGGACCTAACGAACTACTGGAACAACGGGCACGGCGCGGTGGTGGTAGAAGTGGTTGACAATAAAAAGAAAAAGTCAGAAACCTCGGTCATTGACTTTTCAGGGATAGAACGCGGACAGGTGAAATAGAGGGTTACGTTTTAAAAAGGCATGGCTACTGCATATTGTTGCTGACAGTTATTTGATGTACTCTGCTATTTCGTCAATAAATTCAGGAAGTGGCATTTCATCAATTTCTGATCTGGCAAATTTCTCGGCGTCAGTTGCGTTATGTCTAGGATAGTATTTCTTCACTTTTTCATTGAATAAACTTGTATTGAAATCTATAAAGTCTACGTAAATTTTTGAAGAACTTTTTAAATTTCTAAGTCTGACAGTTTCAGTAAACCAAGCTTTAAGACATACTATCAGTTTTTCCGGGTTATCATCATGATTCTTTATATCAAAACCATTAATGTCAGAGATAGCTTTCATGTATTCATACTCTTTAGTTTCAAGAATAAGCGAACGCTTATCTGAAAACTCCGGATCAAACCTTCTCAATCCATAATCTAATCCAAGTTCGAAGGGCATATTTAAACGATAGTATTCATCAACTTTTTGAGCTTGTAGTCTTGAAAGGTCATGAATACTGTATCTGGAATCTTTTATTAACCCTATTATTTTATCAAGCCGAGCTAAGCCTGAATCGGAAGATTCTAGAGAAATTCTCGGTCTGAATCCGAAATAAACTATGGTGAAAACTAGTGGTTTTAGTAATAAGAAGTATTCATCATCAAAAGGGCAATTGATGAAAACATTGTTGTTATAGTCTGGATGCTTAGGCACTAATTTTTCTTATCTCTCGGAGGAAATGGATCAGATCCGTAAGAATTGCGATTTTGAATAGTACCGTCTTTCTTATGAATGTATAGTTCAGTTTTTTCTTGCTTGCTTAGCTTTATTGCATATTTTTTAGCCTCCTCCTTTGTTCCAAAAACTTTAGATGCTCTAGAAGAACCGGATTTTTTAACCGCCCACCCTCCTAACTTGGAAGAGACAGAGACAACGTGATTGGATTTTTTGCTCATATCTAGACTCTTTAAAACTTCTAGTCAAATATAGTAAGAGTTTCAATATTTTTCAATTGTAGTGAAATAGAGCCTTTTACTTCTAACCAACGAAGGGCATTGTATGTACATTTACATCAATTCTCCCACCCCATCACTCTCGCAACCCATCACCCCAGAAATTCATCCGCCCTACGTCTCCGGTTAGGCATATCGCCACTCATTTGCCTTGCCAAAGCGTTTTTCTTGGCAAAAGATTGCTTATGTGTAAGGTCGGAGTGCTTTTTCTGCCTGGAGCAACTCCCTCCCGGCTGCAGAGGCCTTCGTTCTGCCCGGAGTATTGTCCCAAGGACCTGACCACGTGCTTTTCTAGGCGGAGTAGCACGTGGATGTAACGAACGGGTGCCTTCCTGGGCGGAGTAGCATTGGTTTTGACTTGCGGTCGGCCAAGTCTCTCCTCAAAACCGGCATTTTGGTAAGTTTTTAGATAAAAGGTACGGAGGTATTGTTTGCTATTCGCTCAACTTGAAAATGTATTTTCCCCACCGGTTCTTTGCCACTCGTCAACCACAAACCACAGAACCAATGAACTTTTACAAACAAGACAATCTGGAAGAGGCCGCCCTGCTGGCTATCACCAACACCGAGAACAACGCGGCGCGGCAGCAGCAACTGGCCACCTTCGGCTTCGGACCCGCCCGGTTCAACACCGGCAAGGCACTGCTGAAAACCTTCACCGACAAGCAAACCGAACAGGCCCGCTGTCAGAACGAACAGTGGTCGCTGTCTAAGCAACTCAACGCCAGTTTGCTGGCCGTGAACGAACAGTTCCGCGAACACGTGCTGGTGGTGCAGGCGGCCTTTCGCCACGACGCCGAACTGCTACACTCCCTCAATATAGAGCGCTTCGCCACCCGTCGTTGGGAAGGGGTGCGGCAGACGATCCGCTTTTACCGGCAGCTTAAGGAGCAAAAGGTTTCGCTGGCCAACTACGGGGTGAGCGACAAAGAATTGCAGCAGGCCTATGCCAACGCGACCCAACTGCGACAACTGAAGCAGATGCGGGCCGACAAAAAGAGCCTTGCGGAGCAGTGCACCCAGGACAAAATGCAGGTGCAAAAGGAGCTTCGGCAGTGGGTGAGTGACTTCCGCACCACGGCCCGCATGGCCTTCCGCGAGCAGCCCCAAACCCTCGAGGCTTTTGGTATTCAGGTGTCGGCAAAAATATAATTCAACTGATAAAGGTTATTCTGATAAATTTCTGTAAACATCCTCGCGCAGATTCTGCATCCACAGCGGCTGCATCCACAGCGGCTCTGAATCTGTGCGGGCTACATATGCGGACCCAACGTGGGCCGCTCTGTCCGCCCCGTTGGGTTAGAAACCCACTTATAATTAGGCACAGGACTGGAAGTCCTGCGCCAGTATTAGATTAAAGCTTCCCTAAAAACTATGATGATGAAAAAACTAATTTTAGTAGTGTGCGTCAGCCTAGGATTGGCAACCCAATCCTCGGCTCAATTTACGTTGCTCCCCAAGGCGGGCGTGAGTCTTTCTAACGTTGGGTTCGACTCCGACGAGACGCTAGACGGACAAAAGCTCCGTCCGGGAATTGTCTTGGGGGTGGGGTTGAACATCCCCCAGAACTCGGTTATGTCTTTTCAGACCGAACTGCTTTACGTCTCCAAGGGCTTCGCGGCCGAGCAGAACGGAGTGGTCGACTACGACGGGCAGGTGAGTTTGAACTACCTGGAAGTGCCTATGCTGGTGAAAGCAAGCTTCGGCACCAAAGAACTGGGCGTATACGGAAACGGCGGACTGAGCTTCGGCTACCTGCTGGGTGGTCGCATAAAGGGAGAGTGGGATATCTTCAACGTGGGCGAGGACTTTGACGAAGCGCTGGAGTTCACCGATGATCCCAACCCATTAGTGATACACCAGCTAGACGCCAACCGCGTCGACGTGGGGATTAACCTGGGGGGAGGTATTAACTTCATGGTGGGAGCCGCCCCCTTGTTCCTCGACCTGCGCTACAACCTGGGGCTGATTGATTATGACAAAGACCAAACGTCTAAGAACCGCACCTTTGCCATCACCTTAGGAAGCCAGATCGGGTTTTAGAATTAGCTAAGTATCCAAACCAAAACACCGAACCGGGAAACTCACAAAGTAACCAACTCCACAGCCTGTGTCACCACAGGACGCTCGGAAGGGGTTTGTGGAGACACAAACTTCGGAATTAAGTTGAGTACGTTATTTATTTGACGTTCCTAAAACACCGAGCCGGGAAACCATTTCTTCTTGCTTCGGTGTTTTTTGTTCGATGTTTCGCCGACGATTCACGGTGCAAACGCGCTCCTTTTCGTACCTTGCCCCGGCATGATTGCCCCTCCTTCTGCTTCCGAAAAGCCCTTTATCATCTACCGCTCGTCGGCGGGGTCGGGAAAGACCTACACCCTGGCGCTCGAGTATCTTACCCTGGCCCTGCAGCAACCCACCGCCTACCGCAGCATCCTGGCCGTGACCTTCACCAACAAGGCCACGCAGGAGATGAAAACCCGCATTGTAGAGTTTCTCTACCAGCTCGCCAACGGCGGCAACCAACCCCTGCGGGAAGAATTGGAACGGCGCACCACGCTCACCGGCGAAAAACTGACCGAACGGGCGCAGCAGGTGCTTCGCCAGCTGCTGCATGGGTATTCTTACTTCGCGGTGATGACCATCGACGCGTTCTTTCAGCGGGTGGTGCGGGCCTTCGCCCGCGAGATGAACCTGCAAGCCGGTTTCAGCATTGAGATCGACGAGGGTAAGGTGCTCGAAGAAGTTATCGACGAACTGTTGCTCACCCTGGGGGATGATCGGCAAAAAAGCCTGCGCCAATGGCTCACCCGCTTTGCCGAAGAAAAGGTGGAAACCGGGGTGAGCTGGGACTTCCGCCGTGATATCAAAACCCTGGCGCGAGAACTGTTCAAGGAAGACTATAAACAGCAGCGCGGGTCGGAGGAGGTGGCGGAGGACATGGCCGCTACCCTGGAGAAACTGCGCGCTGAGCGACTCCGGTTTGAGCAGCAGATGCAACGCTACGGGCAAGAGGCGCTCAGCCTTATGGAACGCCACGCGCTGGTGGTAAAAGATTTTGCCTACGGGGATAAAGGCGTAGCCGCCTACTTTCCTAAGCTTATCGATACCACCAACTATGAACCCGGCCAGCGGGTGACGGAGGCAGCGGAAGATATCCAGCGGTGGACTACCAAAACGTCTAAAAAGAAAGAACAAATTCTGGCAGCGGTGGAGGGGGGGCTCCTCCAAACTCTTGGGGCGGCCATCGCTCACCATCAGCAGCACGGCCCGGTCTACTACGCTACCATCGAGCTGAGCCGCTTTGTGTATACCCACGGCATTCTGCACCACCTGGAAGCCCAACTACAGACCTACAAGCGCACGCACGACCTGATGCTGATTTCCGACGCCCCCCTGTTTCTGAAAGACATCATCGGCCGCGACGACACTCCCTTTATCTACGAAAAGATCGGCACCACCTTTCAGAACTTCCTCATCGACGAGTTTCAGGACACCTCGGGCCTGCAGTGGGCCAACTTTCGTCCGCTGGTAGCCAACAGCCTCAGCGCCGGGCAGCGCAACCTGGTGGTGGGCGACGTGAAGCAGTCGATCTACCGCTGGCGCGGGGGCGACTGGCAACTGCTGCTCGAGAAAATTCAGCACGACGTGGCCGACTACCAAACCGAAGTGCGCGACCTGGACCGCAACTACCGTAGCCGTCGGCACATTGTGAACTTCAACAATGCGCTCTTCGCCCAGTTGTCGCAGTTGCTCTACCAAACGATGGAAGAGCGCTTGGGGGAGGTAACCAACGAAGCACTGCGCCAGGAGCTGATCCGGCGGGCCGAGGTGATCCGCGCGGCCTACGCCCACGTGGGACAGGACCTGCCCGCTACCTACCGGGGCAACTGGCACGGGCACGTGCGCATCCAACTGCTGGAGCAGGAGCAGTTAGCCGGTGCGGACGACGACATCCACTGGAAAGACTACGTGAAGGAGCAACTTCCGGCGATGGTTGAGCGGTTGCAGGACCAGGACTACGCCCTGCAAGACATTGCCTTCTTGGTGCGCAACAAGCGCGAGGGGCAGGAGATCGCCGCGACCTTTATGGAGTATAAAAACCAGGGTCGGGCGCGGGAGGGCTACCGCTACGAGGTGATCTCGCCGGAGTCGCTGTTTTTGAACGCTTCGCTCACGGTGGGGCTGCTGGTAGACGTGCTGCGCTTCCTCGACAACCCCGACGACCGCATCGCGCAGGGCAGTATCATCCATAAGTATCGTCGATTGCAAAATCTGCCTCAGGAATCCGTGGATTGGCACCGTCTGTTCGCTGCCGCCGGAGACAAGGAAGACCTGCGCCTATTCTATCAGGAGCTTCCGCCCGACTTCCAACGCTTTCAGGACTACCTCAATAAGCTACCGCTCTACGAGTTGGTGGAGAACCTGGTTCAACTTTTCGGACTAGACAGCACCGGTGGGCAGCAAGCCACGGAGACGATTTACTTACAGGCCTTTCAGGATGCGGTGCTCAACTACACCCGCACGGAGCAGGGCGATCTGCACGCGTTTTTGCGGTGGTGGGAGGAGCGAGGACACGAAACCTCGGTGCAGGTGCCCGAAGCGGTAGACGCCATGCGCATCATGACAATCCACAAGGCGAAGGGCTTGCAATTCAAGGTGGTGATCCTGCCCTTCTGCACCTGGGACACCAACCATCACCCTAGCCAAACCAACATTCTGTGGAGCCGCACCACCACGCCTCCCCTCGACGCCCTGGGGCTGATGCCCCTGCGCTACGGAAGTGCCCTAGCGAAGACGGTGTTCGATCAAGAGTACTACGAAGAGTTGATCCGGGCGCACATGGACAATCTCAATTTGCTCTACGTGGCCTTCACCCGGGCCGAAGAATGCCTGTACGCTTTTGCACCTCCCACGAAAAGCAAGGGTAAAATTAACTCGGTGGCCAACGCGCTGCACCAAAGCTTTACGGAAGTGCCGCCTCCGTCCGGCCGGATCAGCCTGGCCGACCACTACGACAAAGACACCAAGGTGCTGGAGATCGGAACCGACGCGCGGGAGGAGCGGCCCCGAACGAAAAAAGTGCCCTTCACCCTGACGGCGTACCCCTCGGTGCGGTGGCGCGACCGCCTGATGGTGCGCCCCACCTCGCACGGCTACTTTGCCGAGTCATCGGAGCCCAATGCGCTGAGCGTTAACTTGGCGGGCCTGCTTCGGGAGGTGCTGGTGCGCACCCGCCACCGCAGCGAGGCCGAGCGGCACCTGCAGGACGTATACTACGAACGCGGCATCACCCAGGCGGAGCGTCAGCAGCTGGAGCAACGCGTGGGGCAAGCCATGAACCAGGCTGCCCTGCGGCCTTGGTACGAGTCCGCCGGACCGGTGATGATCCAGCGCACCTTGCTGTCGGGCGACCAGCGCTACGTGTGCCCCGACCGGGTGATAATTGCCTCCGAAACATCAGCAGCCGACGCATCGGCGCCCGACGCATCGGCGGTCATCGTGCACTTTGGATTGGCCGACGAGCAAGCCGAGCACGCGCGCATTGTGGAAAATAGCGCGGCTATCCTGCGTCAACTGGGTTACGCTTCGGTGAGCGGGTACTGGGTGAACGTGCAGACGTTGAGGGTGACAGAAGTGCCCGGAACGTGAAGTACCGGCTACCCTCGTGCCAGCGCCGGGATGTTCTCATAGCCCCACGGGTAGCGCTGCGAGCGTGACAACATTCGGTTGGCCTCATCATCGTTCCGGAAGCGCTCGTTCACCGGGTCCCAGTACAGTTTGCGCGGTAACTTCATGGCAATGTGCGACACCAGACAGGCACTGCACGAACGGTGCGCCACCTCAGCCGGAGAAATAGTCAACTCGCGCGACTTGATGCAGTCCAGCCAGTTGCCGTGCTGCTCGGGGCTGGCGTACAGGTGCACCTCATCTTCACCAATCTCCGATTGCAGTATTTTAGGGTCGCTGGCCGAGAACGCTTCCGAACCGGCAAAGCTTGGGTCGTTGGCAGTGACGCCCACGTTGCCCCGCGAGACGAAGATCCAGCCATCGGTGCCCTCGAAGCGCACGCCGTTCGGGAATTCTCCGTCGACGATCATCTCTACGCCGTTGGCGTACCGGCTGGTGACGTGGTACGGGCCGTGTACCGTCCACAGGCCGTCTTCCGGGAACCGGGCGGTGGCTTCCACCTCCACCGGACCGGTGTGTTCGGTGCCCATGCCCCAGTGGGCAATGTCGATGTGGTGCACGCCCCAGCCGGTGATCATGCCCGCGCCAAACTGTTCGCAGCGCAACCACCCCGGCCGCGAATAATCATCTTGCGGATGCACCCGCTCTTCGGTGTAGGGCACGTAGGGCGTGGAGCCCAGCCACATGTCGTAGTTGAGGTTGGGGGGGATCTCCATCGGGGTAGGGGTGCCGCCCGCCGGGTCGCTCGGCAGGCCGATTTTCACGGTTTGCAAGTCGCCGATGCGGCCGTTGCGCACCAGTTCGCAGGCCCGCTTAAACTGCGGCCAGGGGTTCATGGAGCGCTGCTGACTACCCAGTTGAAACACCGCGCCGGTACGGTGAATGATGTCGCTCATGGCCCGGCCTTCTTCGATGGTGAGTGAGGTGGGCTTCTGCAAATAAATTGCCTTGCCTGCCAGTGCCGCTTCGATGGCCGGTTGGGCGTGCCAGTGGTCGGGAGTGCTGATAATCACCGCGTCGATGTCGGGGTTGGCCAGCAGCTCGCGGTAGTCATCGTACATTTGCACGTCGATAAACTTGTCTTTCTGCTTGTTCTCGGCGTACCACTGCTCGACGAAGCGTTTGCCATCTTCTTTGCGTTTGCTATCCACGTCGCACACCGCCATCACGCGCGACAGGTCGTGCTTCATGGTTTCGGGCAGGTCGTGCTCGCGGGCAATGCGTCCGCACCCGATCTGCCCTACGTGAATTTTGTTGCTGGGCGCATCTTTGCCAAAGACGGTGGAGGGCACGATGGTTGGAATAGCGAAGGCTCCGGCCGTGGTGAGAAGAGATTTTTTGAGGTAATTGCGTCGGTTCATGAACGAATGATTGATGGAGTGAGTGATTGAATGGGCTGGGTTCAGCCAATGTACTTTATTTGTTTCATTATCTCAGTGATTGATAGCGTCTTTACTGTCATTCAGCGTTCCACGCGAGGGAAGGATCTTGTTGCTGTTGGGAAGGACGTATCGGCTGGGGGAAAGAGCATCTCTTACTTCGATTCGTTTATTTTTTAGCCAATGTATTTTACTTGTCTTAGAATCTGTTCGCTAAGTTGCTTTTTCAGTGCTCGCACCGTCACTAAATCTACCTTTCGGTCAAACACGTTTTCTAAATACTCTTCTAAAGCGAAAAAATCCCAGCCGGGGGTAATCGCGAAGTCGACCAATATATCTATGTCGCTTTCTTCGGTTTGCCGGTCTTCGGCAAATGAACCAAAGTAGCCAATTTTACTCACGTGAAATCTATCGGATAGATAGGGTTTGATTTCACTTAGTCTCTTTTCAATGTCTCTAGCGGTTAGCATGACTTTGATGTTTAAAAATTTTATTCTAATACCTTATCAGAACTGTACGTTGGTAAGCGTTCCAAACGCGCACCGAGATAGTCTTCAATTTTCCATTTCATCAGTCGTCTCAACTTCAATTCCTGCTGAACCGAAAATATGATAACCACAGTGTTCGGTAAACAGTCCAGTTTCGTTGAATTCAGGTGCATTAATAATCAAAGCATACCTGAATTCAGCGTAGGATTCATCTTCAAACCTGATTTTGACAGTTTGACTTTGTTGAAAGTCGTATAAGTCTAACGTTGTTTTGTCTCTACCGTTCGAGCGTAGGTATTCGGCAAGCTTATCTTTCCATCGATCTGGTAAGTCTTGGTGTTTCATATCAATAACGTTATTTCAACAATTTACTTGAGGGACGCCCTCGTCTATCAGCGCAAACTTACGAGTAGACTCTCATGGGGTTCAGAGAACCCGCTTAGTTGAGTCACCGGGCCAGAGGCCCTGCGCCAGATTGGGGGGTCACCGGGCCAGAGGCCCTGCGCCAGATTAGGATTTAGCTGCTGGCTTTTCATCATTTCAATCTTATCTCAATGGTACGGTTCA
Organism: Cyclobacteriaceae bacterium; assembly: GCA_965217275.1. Taxonomy (GTDB): domain Bacteria; phylum Bacteroidota; class Bacteroidia; order Cytophagales; family Cyclobacteriaceae; genus Tunicatimonas. The sequence goes on from OZ244400.1 coordinate 1,609,025, forward strand.
CAGTGTCGATAGCAATCCAATCCATAGTTTCTTTGCTTGGAATGCAGTCAATTAATCCTGCTCCTTTAGCGTATCGTTTAAGTGAATACCTTCCGAATCGGATTATCATTTCATATTTGTCTTGTCCATCTTTGCCAATCCAGGCAATTGTTACGATTTTCCTTGTATCGTTTAGGTTCTTTTTTGACAATTGATGGTTTGATGTTGGATTCCAAGAAATTCCATCACACCAAAATCCTGCTAATTCTTTTTCATCAGAATTCTCAAAGGTTTCACCCAAATGATATTCTAGATGAGTACAGAAGCTTTCGTTAAATGAGCTTTCAATATTTGAGTTCGTATTGATCATCTTTCAGCTTGCAGGTAACCTCTACTTAGACACATAACTCCCTACTCCCCCAACACCCACTGAATCCCGCCCAGAATATGTCGCATGAACATCGGGTCGGAGTAGTGTTCCGAGCGGTGGCCCAGCGAGGTGTACCACTGTCGGCCGCCGTCAGTGGCGTGGCACCAGCTGGTAGGGAAACGATCCCCAAAGGTATCCCCGGGATACTCGGCTTTCTTCTCGTCTTCTACCGTGCTCAGGTCAGCGGCCAGCAGCACGTGCATGTTCGGGTTGAGTCGGTCCATGTAGTAACACTCATCATCCTTGATGTGCCAGGTGGTCGGTAAAAAGCTAGTGGATGGGTGGTCAGGATTAAGGACCTTCACCTCGAAGTCTTGCCGCGGGGGATGGCGCACGAAGCGGCCACCCAACACCCGTGCAAACCAGGGCCAATCGCGCTCGGAGCCGCAGGCTGAGTGAATTCCTACCATCCGCCCGCCCGACCGTATGTAGTTTTGAAAGGCATCGTGCTGAGCCGGAGTATCAAAGATGTCGTTATTGGTGTTAGAGAATATAATAGCGTCGAACTGTTTCAGACTGTCATCAGCAAACATCCTGGGGTCTTCTGAGGGCACCACCGTAAAGCCGTTTTCGCGGGCCAGCTTTTCTATTGCCCGGATGCTGGCCGGAATGTTATCGTGCACGTAGCCCTCGCCGTTCTTGGTGTAGAGCAGCAGCTTTTTTCCGCTCAAATTCGCCAAGCGGTGCACCTGCACCCGGGGCGGGTAGGCGTAGTCTTGCCAGTAGCGCTGGGCGGCCACCGAATCAATCTGCCCGTCGTAGACCAGCATCCGGTAGCGCAGGGCGTGGTTGCGGCCCGGTGGCAGCACCCAGTCGCGGTCTTGGGTGGGGTTGAAGTTCACGAACACGTTTTCTGCGCCCTCGTTGGCTCCTTTGGGCCAGATGCGCAGCAACTCCGGGAAGTTGAAGTTAGTCGGGTGCGTCATAAACAGCACGCCCGCTTCGCCCTGATCAGTCGGCCCGCGCACGTCGATCCAGCGGGCGCGGGTGCCGTTGCCGTCGGCCTTGTTCTTTCCCTCCGAAGTGAGCAAGTGCGCCGTGCGGTCGTCCCAAGCCGCGTTGGCTCGAAAGCCGAAGCCCTGGTAACGGTACTCCTTCACGGTGAAGAGCTGCTCAGTGACGTTTCGTTGGGTCGAGGTAAAATCCACCAGATAAGACTTCTCCTCGGCATCGCTGTTCCACACCCGCACGTCCCAGGTTTCGTTGAGCAGCTTCTGTCCGGTAGACTGATCCGTCGTGTCGGCGTAGGCAATGTGTTCGTGCCAGGCGGTGAGCGCTCCGAACACCGGGCCGCTAGCGGTAGCGGTGACGCCGCGCGATTCTACCGTGCCCTGCCCCTTGGCTAAATTCCAGAAGTCAATCTCGCGCCCGGCAAACTCGGTGTGCGTCCAGGGGTTCCAGATGCCGTAGTGGTGGTAGTGGTCGGGCGGCTGAATGCGGGTGAGCACGCCCCCAGCCGGAGAGCGCAACGGATGGATGAAGCCGCCGCGGCGGTAGATCTCGTCCACCCCGGCGGGCACGGGGACCAAGCCATACTGGTAAGTGAGTATCTCTTTCCCCTTCAGACTAAGCACCACCGCTTCGTCCTGATCGTGGGCCACTACGGTAGCGGGCAAATCAGCGGTTGATTTGATGCGTTGCAGGGTGTAGCGGCGGGTGGTGCGGGCCGGGGTTTCACCGCTTAGCACCCAGGTGAGCGCCCCGGAGGCGGCGTCCCACTGCACCGCCACCGGCACCATATCTTCATTCCGGTGCTCGAGCAGTTGCAGACTATCGGCCGAAACCACCGGGAGTTGCAACGCATCCCAACCCATCGTAACGGGAGTGTTGAGGCGGGAGTAGTCGCCAGCGTCCACAACAAACTCCGCCAGGGGCTGGGCGGCTAGGGAAAAGGACAAAAGATAGCCGAGAAAAAAAAAGCGGATTGCCAGGGGGTAGCGATAGGTCGACATAGCCGGAAGGTAAGGATTTAGAAGATATTCTGCCCACTGCCGAAACAAATTGTTGGGGTCAAGTTTAGAAAAAGCATTTTTCACAAACGTTTGGGTAAGCGCGCGGCAGTCTGCCTGCTTGTATTGAGACCGTGATGTTGATGGATATTACGCAGCGGCGTGTAGGCCGTTCGGCTGAACTACATACATCAAAACCCAGTAAAAGCCGGGTACGTATCCGAAGCCCACCATTGGTACTACAGTAGTGCTCATCCTTCACAACTTTTGTCAGTAGACGCGTAGCTTCCTTCAAGTCTTACTCCTTCACCAACTCTTTATTCTCAAGCAAGGTCTTCAACTGGCTCAACTCGTCGCGCAGGCGAGCCGCCTCGATGAAGTCTAGCTCTTTGGCGGCTTTTTCCATGCTTTTCTGCGTAGTCTGAATTAGTTTTTCCAATTCGGGTTTGGCCATGTAGGCTACTACTGGGTCGGCGGCGACACTGGTTTCGGAAGGACCGGCATAGGCCTTGGGTGATGATTTGCGCGAGTCGGCCACCTTAGTTTGTCCCATAATCGACTCGCGTGATTTGAGGATGGTTTTAGGCGTGATGCCGTGCTCGAGGTTATACTCCATCTGCTTGCTGCGGCGGCGGTTGGTTTCGTCGATGGCTACTTGCATAGAACCGGTGATCTTGTCAGCGTACATGATACAAACCCCATTTTCGTTGCGGGCAGCCCGGCCGATGGTCTGCACCAGCGATCGCTCGTTGCGCAAGAAGCCCTCTTTGTCGGCATCCAAAATGGCTACTAATGACACTTCGGGCAAGTCCAGGCCTTCGCGCAGCAGATTCACCCCCACCAGCACGTCGAACTCACCCAGGCGCAGGCCGCGCAGAATTTCCACCCGGTCGAGCGGCTTCACCTCCGAGTGCATGTAGCGACTACGCACCCCGGCGCGCTCCAGGTATTTTTGCAACTCTTCCGACATCCGCTTGGTCAGCGTAGTCACCAGCACCCGCTCGTTTTTATCAGCGCGGTCGTTGATCTCTTCCAACAGGTCGTCGATCTGGTTAATGCTGGGACGCACCTCAATGATGGGATCCAGCAAACCGGTCGGGCGAATCACCTGCTCCACCACCACACCATCGGATTCGCGCAACTCGTACTCGGCGGGGGTGGCGCTCACGAAAATGATCTGGTTGACCATCGACTCAAACTCATTGAAGGTAAGCGGCCGGTTGTCCATCGCCGAGGGGAGGCGGAAGCCGTAGTCCACCAGGTTGACCTTCCGGGCGCGGTCGCCACCCCACATGGCGCGCACCTGGGGGATGGTGACGTGGCTCTCGTCGATCATCATCAGGAAGTCTTCCGGAAAATAGTCAAGCAGGCAGAAAGGGCGTTGCCCCGGTTGACGGCGGTCGAAGTAGCGGGAGTAATTTTCAATGCCCGAGCAGTAGCCCAACTCGCGGATCATCTCCAGGTCAAACTCCGTCCGTTCCTGAATGCGTTTTGCTTCCAGGAAGCGCTTTTCGTCTTCGAACAGTTGAATTTGCTCCACCAAGTCGTCCTGAATCTCGTATATTGCCTTCTGCGCATTGTCCTTGGCGGTCACGAACAGATTAGCCGGATAGATGGTGACGATGCGTTCGTCGGCCAATTTTTTGCCGGTGTAGGGATCAATGCGCTGAATGGCTTCGATCTCATCGCCCCAGAAATAGAGTCGGTACGCAAAGTCGGCGTAGGCGATGAAGATATCCACTGTATCGCCCTTCACCCGGAAGTTGCCTCGCTTGAATTCCCCTTCGGTGCGGCTGTACAGAATGTCCACCAGTGCGTAGAGCAGCTTCTGTCGCGACAAATGATCGCCTTCCTGCAAACGAATGGCATTCTTGCCGAATTCGTCGGGATTGCCCAGCCCGTAGATGCACGACACCGAAGCCACAATCAGCACGTCGCGCCGTCCCGACAGCAGCGAAGAGGTAGCGCTAAGCCGTAACTTCTCGATCTCCTCATTGATGGCCAAATCCTTTTCAATATAAACGTTGGAAGTCGGAATAAAGGCTTCCGGTTGGTAATAGTCGTAGTACGAAATGAAGTATTCTACCGCGTTGTTTGGAAAAAACTGCTTGAATTCGCCGTAGAGTTGAGCGGCCAGGGTTTTGTTATGGCTCAGCACCAGGGTAGGGCGATTTACCTGGGCCACCACGTTGGCCATCGTAAAAGTTTTGCCCGAACCGGTTACCCCCAGCAGCGTTTGGGCACGCTCGCCATCGCGAAGGCCTTGCACCAGTTGCTCGATGGCGGTAGGCTGATCGCCGGTGGGTTCGTAGTCCGAAGTGAGTTCAAAATCCATAAATAGTCAACGCGAAAGGGGTTGCGGAATGTTCACGGTGGGCTGCTTTTGTGTACCAAGAGCGCGGTATAAGTTTTATCAGCCGACTACCACTTCACCACCACCTGAAACTTTACGTCAGTTCGGTGGTTTCCCGCAATGGTTTCCAAGCCAGTACCCACCTCGTCCCGGTCGTAAAAAGTGGTTCGCGCCAGCTTCGTCCACAAGCTCACGTGCCGACTGGCCCGATAGCGAACTAGCAAATAGTTGCGCACCCCGCTACCGGAGTAGGCCGGAATGGCGAAGGCGTAGAGTACGTCGTTTTCGTAGATGTACTGCCGGTTTACAAAGTCGGTATCAAACAGGGCGAAACGTACGTCGGCTTTCCACCGGCCCAGCGTAACGCTTGCGTCCTGAGCCACCGCGAAGCCGTCTGTAGTGTTGCTGTTCAAAATGTAGGTGCTGCGCTGCAACCGGGTGCGCAAGCGAAAGCGGTCGCTGATATGATGCGTGAGGTGAGCGGTCAGGCTGCGTTTCACGCCGGGCAGCACCAGGCGCATCGCCAAGCTGTCCTCGTCCACGTTGATTGCTTTGCTTTCCTGTCGGTATTGCACCCAGACTTCAGTACGGGAGTTGAAGGGGTAGCTCAGGCGCGTGAAGAACTCGTAACCATCGGAAGGGGCATCCACGCGGTAGCGCAACCAGGGAAACCGGAAGCGGTCGTAGTAGGTGGCCACCGTGAGTTGCCGCCAGGGTTGTAGCTTGAGGCCCCAGTACATGCCCCGCTCGTTGATGCTGCGCGTGCCCTCGCTAAAGGCGTTGCCGTAGAACGTATGAAAGTCCGGACTGTAGTGCCGCAGCAACACCGACAACTCGGCCACCGAAGAAAGGTACACGGTGGTGCCGCCCACGGCTCCCAGACCACCACTCGCTGAGCGAGCCACTTCGCCGAACAGGTGAACCGGATGGGTGCGGTAGTTGAAAAACGCTCCGAGTCCGTTATTTTGCTGTTCAGCAAACTCGTGCCGGTTGCGCAGTTGGTCGCTTCGCTGCCAGCGGTGGCCGAAACGGGTGTGGACGTAATTGAGTCCGACCTGCCACCGCCGCGCCGCGTCCCGAAAGAGCAAAGACGTTCCTAAAATTCGCTCACTGATTTGGTTCTGGGCAGTGCGTTCGCTGCCGGTGCGATGCAGTCCGGTGGTTTGCAGCGCCTCAAACCGGCCCGAGGTGCTATCCACCCGCCCGTCTTGTCGCTGATGCGATACGAGCGTAGTGAGTTCTAACGAATGCTGGGCGGCGGGTAGAATCACGGTGGCTGCTACGCCTCGGAAAAAACCGTTCTCGGTGGCGGCGGTGTGCGGACGAACCGTGTTTTGCGTTTGCACCACCGTGCGCACCGGCTCGGCCCCTTTGCCTACGGCGAAGCCGCTACCGAACAGCAATCCCTGCCCCATTTGCACCCGGTAGTCGCCTATGATAAGTTGCCGCAGTTGCCCCTGGTTCTCAACCTGCACGTGGGCGGCGTGGTAGTCGGGTCCGTAGCGCCCCGCCGCCGGGTTCCACCCCAACGCTTCTCCCGCGTCCTTCTCAACGGTGATTCCCGCGCTGAAATCATTGCGGCGGCTCATTCGCCAGCGAGCGTACAGCTTGTGCGGAGATCCGCGGTAGTAGTCCAAATCGCTACCCTCGGCCAAGGTGTCGGCGCGGAGGTACCCAGACTTGCGCTCCAGGGTGGTTTCGTGGCGGGCAATAAGCAGGTAGTCCGCGCTGGCCAATCGCGCTGGCCAATTGGGCGGTTGCACCGGTCGAGGGGCCACGGTCACGAAGGGCAAGATTCGAAGAATGGCTGCCTGATCCCAGCCCGGAATGTACGACAACTCATTGACCGTCAGAAAATCACCGTACAGCTCACGCTGCCGTAGCAGGTTGCTGATTTGCCGTTCCGACAGCACGTAGAACTGCCGCAGATCGTCGGCGGTGGCTTCGTTCAGGTTGATGGGTTGCGCGTACCACTGCGTGAGCAACTCGTACTGGGCTTCGTAATCGGTGTCGTCGTCTTGCGGGTTGAACAAATCTTCCAGCAGGGTTTCCAGCGCTTCGTCGTAGGTTTTCTCCTGAGCGAAAGCATTACTCAACGGAAAAACCAGGACGAGAACCCACCGCGCCCAGTGAAACCACGGACGGCCCCCCCGACCAAATCGAGTACGTTGGCAAGGAGCGCTACTGCTCATTTTTAAACAAACGATAGGCAATGGAAACCTGGTGCGACAATCCTAATTGGGCGTGGGTACTCAGGGCGTAGTCGGCCTCCAGCACCCGGTGCTTCCACCCCAGGCCAAAGAACTGCCGCAGCTCCCGGCTGTTGAACCCCGTGCGCAGACTGAACGCTTTCAGCGCGGTGTAAGCTATTCCCAACTTCGCGTTGGGCCGCTGCGTCACCTCGTGTTCCACCTCGGCGCTAAAAAGCCAAGCGTCCACCGGACGATACGACAGCCCCACCTGCACCAGCGTAGGAATGTTCTCTTGGGTCACCGCCGACAGCGTGGCCTGCGTCACGTTGAGGAGTTGCAATCCGAAAACCAATTGCTCAGAAAGCTGGGCTTGTCCGCCCACGTCGATCACGGTGCGGAAGCGCGAACCGAAGCCCTCCGTAAAGTACTGATGCTCACTGAGGCGCAGTCCGAGGCTAAACTGCTCAATCCGGTGGCTGTAGCCCAGTGACAGCCGGTGATGGCTGTGCAGCGCATCGCCGAAGCGGTACACACTCAGGCTCCCGGTGCCGTAGCGGGTGGGCTGCACCAATCCGGCCGCCACCGCGTGCAATCCTTCGCTCAAGCCAAAGCGGTTTTCGTAGCCCGCGAACAGGGTTGGTTGCTTCACACTGGTTACGCCGCTAACGTTGGCGAACAGCGCTCCGGCACCGCGCATAGTCACCGCCGCGTGGCCTAGTCCGGCCGCCCGGGCTCCCACGGTGTGGGCTTGTGCCCAGCCTTCGGTCGCTACCAACCACAGGACTACCAGAAAAGAATATCTCATTTTTTGCCAAATAGTACAGAGGGGTAAAGATATCCCGATCTGTCTCCCCTGGAAAACCGCTAGCGCGTAGATTGCCACTGTTTCTTGCAGGTGTAGTCGCCAGAAAAAAACGCCAATAAACATGCTAAGAAGAGGATTGATCACGCTGCTGACCCTCAGCAGTACCGTTGCCCACGCCCAGTTCACCGAAACCTTTACCGACGGTGACTTCACCGCCCACCCGGTCTGGAGCGGAGAAGCCGCAAAATTTGAAATAGTCAGTCAAGTATTACATCTCAACGATGCCGCCGCTAGCGGCACGGCCTTCCTGAGCACCCCCAGCGAGGCCGTCGCCGATGCCACTTGGGAGGTTGCCATCAGGATCACCGCCAACCCTTTGGCCTCCAACTACGCACGGTTTTACCTGATGGTCGACCAAGCCGACCTGTCCGACGCCCTCAACGGCTACTTTGTGCGGGTGGGCGGCAGTGAAGACGAGATAAGCCTGTACCGACAGGACGGAACCAGCGTCACCAAAATTATTGATGGTGCCGACGAGCGGGTCGATGCTAACCCGGTGCAAATTACGGTGCGCGTCACCCGCGACGGTTCGGGCAACTGGCAGTTGTTCGCTAAACCGGACGGAGCACCTGATTTTGTCCTCGAAGGAGCAGAAAGTGATGAAAAGCACACAGTTTCTACCCACTGCGGAGTGTATTGTCAGTATACCTCCACCCGAAAAGAAGCGTTCTACTTTGATGACTTCACCGTGACCGGCACGCCGCAGCCGGATGTCACTCCGCCTACCGTTGAAGATCTTACCGTGCTATCGGCCACGCAAGTGCAACTCACCTGGTCGGAAGACATCACCGCTGCTTCGGCGCAGCGTTCCGAAAACTATACCCTATCAAATCGGGTGATCACTGCCGTGCAAACGCCCGATGCCCGCACGGTGGTGCTGACCTGGAGCGATCCGTTGGCTAACGGTGCCACCAGTGCGCTCACCGTTCGGAGCGTGGCGGATGAGGCTGGCAACGTAATGAAAGACACGATCCTATCGTTTCACTACTTTGTCGAAGTGGCCGCCCAGTGGCAAGACGTGGTCATTAATGAGTTTATGCCCGATCCCAACCCGGTGGTCGCCACTCTGCCCGACGCGGAGTTTATCGAGCTGTATAACCGCAGTTTCCACCCGTTTCAGCTTCATGACTGGACCCTGAACGGCAGGGTCCTGCCCGATTATCTACTGCTACCTGGCCGGTACCTACTTCTTTCCGCTACCGCTGATGCTTCGGCTTTTGCGAACTATGGCAAAACCCGCGGACTGAGCAGTTGGCCTACCTTGCCTAACAGCGGGGGCGAAATGGTGCTGGAGGATGCCGACGGCTTGGTGGTCGACTCATTAAGCTACGCTGAAGCAAACGTAACCGGCGGCTATTCAGTTGAGCGAATACGTTTAGACCCTCCCTGCGACGGGCGACCGAACCACCGAGTTACCCCAAGTGCGGAGGGCGGCACCCCCGGTGCTCAGAATGCCTCGTTCACCGACCAGCCCGACACCCAGCCCCCGGCGCTGCAACGGGCGATTGCCACCGCCCCCCGCGAGGTGCAACTGCACTTCAATGAAGCAGTCGATCCGGCGAGCCTGACGGTCACTCTATCTCCGGTCTTGGGAGTCAGCAAAGTGGTAACTGACCCAGCCGACGAGCGAATCGTTTTGTTGCCACTGGCGGAAGATTTGCTGGCCGGCACCCCCTACGGAGTGACGGTTGACGGCGCCCGCGATTGCTACGGAAACCAAGCCGGAACGCTGACGGCTTCCTTTGCGTACGACGACCGCCCCCCCGTGCTGATGCGGGTTGCGGTGCGGGATACCGCCTCGCTGGTGCTTATTTTTGATGAAGAGCTGGCCTCGGGCGGTGAAGAAGAACATTACGTAGTTGACAATGGCGTCGGCGAGGCGCGCGCCGTGGAATGGCTAAGCGATAGCGCCTCGGTGCTTCTGGAATTCTCAGGCTCGCTTGACAACGACTTGGTCAACCAACTGCGGATCGTCGGGGCCACCGACCGCTCGGGCAACGTGGCCGATACGCTGGTGCAGCACTTTAAATTTCAGGATGACATTGACTCGGTGTGGGTAGTGAGTGCGTACCAAGTGAACGTAGCATTTACCGTAGCTCCCGCCGCGGCTTCGGTTAAACAAAATCAAAACTACCGTCTGGACCGAAAACTAGGTGCTCCCAATGTGGCGGTGCGCTTGTCTGATCACGAAGTGCAGCTGATTTACGACCGACCGCTGGAGGCGGACAAAACCTACGAACTACAAATAGACAATCTGCAAACTCCGGCCGGGGCATGGCTGTCTACTCCTAGCTACCGGTTTGATTACGATCAGAAAGCCCCCGCGATCGATTCGGTGGTGGCGGTGGATTCGCGCACCCTGATTGCCTACTTCAGCGAGGAGATGCGCGAAGAGAAAACGTTTTCGCCTACGGCCTTCACGGTAGACCAGCGCATTGGCTCGCCCGAGCGAGTTGACCTGCTGCCCGGCAGCCGCTCGTTCCGCTTATCGCTAACGCAGGAGTTGCAGCCGGAGACCACCTACGAACTGTCGGTGGTGGGTTTGTCCGACCGGGCGGACAATGTGATCGGCAGCACTAAGAAGAAAGCCTTTCTTTATGACCAGCAACCGCCCCGCCTGCTGCGCTGGCAAGTGCTCGCCCCCAACCAGCTGCGTTTGCACTTTCACGAGGAGTTGCGGACTGCTTCGGCCCATCCGCTCCTGCACTACGCGCTTGACGCGGATGAGCATCCCGACAGCGTAGCGGTTTCGCGTCTTCATCCGGGGCGGGTGACGCTGTTTTTTGCGCAGGCCCTGCCCGATGAAGCTACGTTGCGGATCACCGGGGTAGCCGACGTGCACAAAAACGCGCTGGTAGCGCCCCTTGAAGTGGCCATTAGCAATCAGACTCCCGCACTGGGCGCAGTTGTGCCATTATCTGCAACCGAGCTTCGATTGGATTTCACGCGAGCGATAGATGTTTTGGCAATGGAAAGTCTGGCCAACTACCAGTTCAACGGTGAGGCACCTGCCCAGGCAGCAGTAGTGGGCAACAATCAATCGTCGGTGATTTTGACGTGGAATACCCCGCTTATGGCCAACCAAACTTACCCACTAACCATCAATCGTCTGGTCGACGTAGGCGGAGCCGTGGTTGAGCGTGTAGAAACCAGCGTTATTTACGACCCCCAGGTAGCTAGCGTCACCCCTGATGGATCGGCGCTGATCGTGGAGTTCACGGTGCCGGTGGATTCTGCGATGGCTACCAATCCGTTGCACTACGAAGTGCCCGAGATGGGCCATCCGGTAGTTGCCCTCCTCACCGACTTTCGCACCGTGCGTTTGATATTTGCTTCGCCCTTCGCGCCGCAAACGGTGCACAAGCTCACGATCCGGGGGTTGCTCGACCAAGATAGGGAGATCATCCCCGCCTCGCAGCATCCGTTCGGTCAAGGGAGGGCACCGGCCTACAACCAACTGCTGATCACCGAAGTGATGGCTGATCCCTCACCCGCGGTTGGGCTGCCCGAGGTGGAGTACGTAGAATTGTTCAATGCCTCCGACCAACTGCTCAGCACGCGGGGGTTGCGGTTCTCCGATGCCAGCACCACGGTGGTGCTTCCAACCACGTTCTTGGCTCCCCAGGAATACGTGCTGCTGACGGATGAATCAGACCGGAACGCGCTTTCGGCCTACGGGCGAACCATCGCGGTGAAGTCGTTGCCTTCGCTCAACAGCAGTGGCGATAGCCTTCGGTTGACGAATGAACAAGGGCAGGAAATTTTCGCACTGGCCTACTCAGACAATTGGTACAACGACGCCGAGAAGCGGAGCGGGGGCTGGTCGCTCGAGATGGTGGACGCGCAACGGCCCTGCGGCGAACGGGACAACTGGACAGCTTCCGTAGACCCAAAGGGAGGCACGCCCGGTCGGTCAAATTCGGTGCAGCAGGCCAATCCCGACCGGTTCGGTCCGGAAGTGGTTCGGGCGTTCGCGGTGAGCGACACGGTGGTGCAGGTGCTGTTCAGCGAGCGATTGGATAAAGCATCTACTTTATCAGCGGCATTCGCGCTGAGCGACGGGCTGGTTGTGGAATCGGTGCAGTGGCGAGCGGGGCAGAAAACCGCGGTAATTGTAGTGGATCAACCGCTTCGGTCGGGAATAACCTACTCGGTAGCGGTGCAAGGAGTCACCGACTGTAGCGGAAATGTAATTAGCCAAGCGCACACAACGACTACTTTCGTACTACCCGAAGCGGCGGTGCCGGGGGACGTTTTGCTGAGCGAACTGCTGTTTCATCCGCGCAGCGGCGGGGAGAAGTTCGTCGAACTCTACAACCACTCGAGTAAATCTATCGACCTGAAAGACTGGTCACTGGCCAACCTCAGCGGTGATTCACTGGTCAATATTAAGCGCATTGCCGACGACCACTATGTGCTAGCCCCAGGCACCTACGTGGCCCTCACCGAAGACCCGGTAACGCTCCGGGCTGATTATCCGTCCGCTTCCGAAGCGCATTTGCAGAAAGTAGCGGCACTTCCGAGCCTTCTGGCCGATCAAGGAACCCTGGTGCTGCTCGATCCGGCGCAAATGCTGATGCAACGCTTTGATTATTCAGCCGACCTTCATCATCCGTTGCTGGTCAATACGCAGAGAGTCTCTCTGGAACGTATTACCTGGAACGGTCCGGTGAACGCCGCCGCTTCGTGGCAATCGGCAGCCCGAACCGCCAACTACGCGACTCCCGGCTACCGCAACTCGCAGCACACCGAAAGTCCTACATCAGTGACTTCGCTGCTGGTAGACCCACCAGTGTTTGCGCCCGGCCACGTGGGCCACGCCGACTTCACGCGCATTCACTATCGCTTCGGCTCGTCCGGAACGGTGGCCAACGTGTCGGTGTACGACGCCCAGGGAAGAAAGGTGCGTGACCTGGCCCGCAACCTGACGCTGGCCGAAGAAGGATTTCTGGTGTGGGACGGTACCGCCGACGATCAGCAACGGGTAAGGATTGGCCATTACCTGATTTTTTTTGAGACTTTTGATACGCAAGGGCAGGTAAACGTGTTAAAGGAAAAGGTGGTGGTCGGTGGACACTGGTAGTTCCGGTCCGCCGCCCCGGTTAGACCATCCGCGTATGAAACGGCTTACTAAACTTATTCGCCGCGGCGAAGGTGAACAACTCGACTTCAAGCAGACCATTTCTGATCCCGTTAAGATCGCCAAGACGATTGCCTCCTTTGCCAACACCCGCGGGGGCACCCTGCTGGTGGGCGTGCGCGACAACCGAACTATTCGGGGAGTGGATCCGGAAGAGGAAAAATACGTGCTGGAAACCGCCGCCAGTTTTCACTGCGATCCGGCTATTTCTCTTACCTACCGGGAGGTAGAAGACGAAGAAACCGAAGCCATTGTGCTGGAGGTGACCATTGCCGAAAGTAAGCACAAGCCGCACTACACCGTCAATCAACACGACGAACGCTGCGTGTATATCCGGCAGCACGACAAGAGCCTACCGGCCAGCAAGCTGATGATTGATATGATGCGGCAGGGCAAGTTGCCCGTTGGCTTGGGCGAGCAGACGGTGAAGCACCTGGGGCACAACGAGAAGAAGCTGTTTGCTTTTTTGGAAACCCACCAGCGCATCACGCTAAAGCAGTTTATGCACGTGGTGAACATATCCAAGCGACGGGCGATGCGCACGCTGCACGAACTAACTTTGCGGGGCATGATTCGCCTGCACGACCACGAAAAAGAGGCTTATTACACGCGTTAGTGAAGCAAACAAAGACTAAACCGGGTGAAGCAGCCGGTTACGCAGCGCACGGAGAGTTGCCCCAACGGACGTTGCCCCAACGGATGTTGCTCTGTTGCATCGCGTTGGATCACTCCCTGAAGCGTGAAGCCGCCAGGCAGGTTGGTAGAAGTTACCTGTTGTAAGAAGGAGAGGGACCTCAATTCTTCGACCGTAACGCTGGGAGCGTTGTCTTCTACCGTTACCACCGTGCCGGTTTCGCTGATCAGAAAGCTGATCTCAACGTAGGCCAGCATTCTTCCGGTTCGGTGGCGGCGTAGCGCACTCTTCACCAGTTCTCCAACGGCTCGGGCGGCGGTTGGTTCGAAAGTGGGCAGTGGCCGCTCGTTGTCATCGTAGATTCTGATCCAGATGTTGCGTTGGATAATGAGGCTTTGAAACGCCTCCAGCACCTTCCTGACCGACGCGCGTAGGTCTCCGGCAGCATCTTCTTGCTGCGTCTGATCCTCACGTTCGGCGATCTGGCGAATCTTCTCTATAATTTCCGTGCGGAAGTCCGACGTTGGAGGGGCTGTTTCATTAATTACAGCGAGATAGTTATTGCTCATCATACTGCCCTGACTGATAGATGGGGAAAATATCTTACCCAATCCTAAAGATATCTACTGTCTGATTCTTAAACTTGGGGGAAGCTTCGCGAAGCCTACGCTGTAAGAGAAGTATCCAATTGCGCTAATCTGTAGAACCTACGTTGGTCGTCTCAACCTTTTTCAATACCTTGGTTCATCCCTTCATTTACTTTTCTCTCTTACTTGCTTATGAAAAATCATTCCTCTTCCGATCCAGCCCGCCGCACTTTTCTGAAAACCACCGGTTCGGCGGTGGTCGGAAGCGCTTTAGCCTTCGGCTTCGCTCCCGCCCGTGCGACGGCATTTACTTCCAACAGTGACACCCTGCGCGTGGGCTTGGTAGGCTGCGGCGGACGCGGCACCGGGGCCGCCAACCAAGCCCTGAAGGCCGACGATAACGCAGTCTTGGTAGCTATGGCCGACGTGTTTTCCGACCGCATGCAGACCAGTCTGGAAAGCCTAACCCAAAGCCACGGCGATAAGGTGCAGGTGGACGAAGAACATAAGTTTCTGGGCTTCGATGCCTACCGAAAGCTCATCGACTCCGACGTGGACGTGGTGATACTGACTTCTCCGCCCGGGTTTCGGCCCGACCATATCCAGGCGGCGGTGGATGCCAAGAAGCACGTGTTTGCCGAAAAGCCGGTGGCGGTTGATATTCCAGGGGTAAAGAAAGTAATGGAAGCGGCTAAAAAGGCCAAGGCGAATCGCACCTCGCTGATGTCGGGACTCTGCTGGCGCTACCACGAACCCAAGCGGGCGGTCTTCGGCCGGGTGCGCGACGGAGCCATTGGCGAGGTCACCTCGGTGTACAACACCTACAACACCGGCACGCTGTGGCACAAGGACCGGCAGCCCGAGTGGACGGAGATGGAGTACCAACTGCGTAACTGGCTGTACTACCCCTGGCTGTCGGGCGACCACATCAACGAGCAGGCCATTCATAGTCTGGACATGGCGTCGTGGGCGTTGGGCGACCGCAACCCGGTGAGCGCAATGGGCACCGGCGGGCGGCAGGTGCGCACCGATGACAAGTACGGCAACGTTTTCGATCACTTCGCAATCACCTACGACTACGGCGATGGCGTCAACTCCCACCACTTCAGTCGGCAGCAGTTTAACTGTGCCAATAGTTATAAGGTGGAAATGCAGGGCACCCAGGGGCGCGCCTTGGCCGACTGCATCCGCGACCAGCACGAGATTATAGCAGATGAGAAGTGGCGCTACCGCGGTGAGAAAAACGATATGTATCAGACCGAGCACAACGAGCTGTTTGCCGCCATCCGCGCCGATGAGCCCGTGAATGACGGGGACATTATGACACGGAGTACTATTCTGGCCGTGATGGGCCGGATGGCCGCCTACACCGGGCAGGTCATCAGCTGGGAAGACGTGATGAATTCGCAAGAAACGCTGGGTCCCGAAAAATACAACTGGGATCTAGTGTACGAAACGCCCCCGGTGCCCATGCCCGGAATAACGGCGCTGGGGTAAACGGGACGCTGGTAACTGGTTGCTAGACACTAGACGCTAGCATCCAGCATCTTGCCCCGCATGGAATGCCATGCAGAAAATCAACTAGCAACCAGTATCTAACTATGCAACGACGTGATTTTATGAAACTAGGAGGAGCGGCGCTGCTGACTTCGCAACTTCCCGGAGCGACAAAGGCCGCTTCCGCCGGTCCGAAGATGCCGATCAAGAAGAGTCTGAAGTACTCGATGGTAGAGGAGAAAATGCCGATTGTCGATCAGTTTCGGATGCTGGTGGACATTGGCTTCGACGGGGTGGAAATGGATTCGCCCAGCGACGTGAATATAGACGAAGTGCTGGCGGCCAAAGAGAAAACCGGTTTGGAGATTCCGGGAGTGATCAACTCGGCGCACTGGAAGTCGCCGCTGTCGGACCCTGATCCGGCGGTGCGGGCCCGCTGCGTGGCGGCCACCGAAACGGCACTGCGCGATTGCCAAGCCTACGGCGGCACCACCGTGCTGCTGGTGCCTGGTGTGGTGAACGAAACTGTGAGCTACGCCGATGCCTACCACCGCGCGCAGCAAGAAATTCGTAAGCTGCTACCCATTGCCGAAGAAACCGGGGTGAAGATCGCGTTCGAAAACGTGTGGAACAACTTTCTGCTCAGTCCGCTGGAAGCCGCCCGTTTCGTAGACGAACTGGATAGTGATATGGTGGGCTGGTACTTCGACGTGGGCAACGTGGTGCGCTACGGCTGGCCCGAACACTGGATCACGGCTTTGGGCGACCGCATCCTCAAGCTCGACGTGAAAGAATACAGTCGGAAGAAGGAGCAGGAAGAAGGCACCTGGAAGGGCTTCGACGTGGAGTTAATGGAAGGCGACTGCCACTGGCCCGCCGTGAACCAAGCGCTGACGAGCATCGGCTACGCAGGTTGGGCCTCGGCCGAAGTGCCGGGTGGTGACCGAAAGCGACTGCGTCAGATATCAGAAAAAATGGACGCTATTTTTGGATTAGGGTAGGGGAACGAAGGGTTATAGAACGTTGAACGTACTTCGCGTTGTTGGTTATCCTTCCAAAATTCTAATCAAATCCTCGTTGAGGTAGTAGATCTCTCTACCATCTTTTTTAGGTACCAAAATACGCTGCTGGGCCAATGCCTCCATGTAGCGCGTGAGCGTAGTGCGAGACGACTTTTCCAACCGCTCTCCGATCACCTGAGGCTTCGTGTAAGGCTGGCTAAAAATAGCTTCGTTAACTTCTTTGTTATACCACTTGATTGTTGCTTTTCCGTGCGCTAGGGTTGCTTCCATCTGGCTCAGAATCTCATTAATGAGCCGATTCGTTAAACCAGCCGTTTGTTCCACTGCATCCAACATAAACAAAATCCACTCTTTCCAACTTCCTCGCTGCGTCACTGCTCCGAGATAGTAGTAATAATCTTCCTTATGCGCGATAATGTACTTGGACAGGTAAAGGGTTGGCTGGGATAATAATCCGCAGTGTATCAAATAGAGCAAAATTATATGTCCACTTTTTCTTATAAAATGAACAAGTCACCAATATAGCACCATTTTTTGGACACAAAAACGCTATATGTCCAGTTTTTGCAAGAAAATGGACGTATTTAGTTTAGTATTCGCATTCGCATCCGTTAGAGAAAATACGATACGAACACTTGAACTCACTAGTATATCCTACCGATCAGAATTCCCCGCCAACAACCCTCGCTCCTCCATCCACTCTTCGCAGCGCTCGGGCCAGGAAGAGAAGGCCGAGCCCCGGCTGCCTAAGCCTAGGCCGTGCCGTCCCTTCTCGTAGATGTGCAGTTCGGCCGGGATGCCTTTTTCTAACAGCGCCAAGTAGAAGTAGATGCTGTTCTGTGGAGGAACGCTCGTGTCTTCGTAGGTATGTACCAGAAAAGTGGGGGGTGTATTGTCTTTCACCTGGGTTTCGTTGGATAGTGACGCCACCAACGCCGAGTCGGCAGCTTCACCCAGCAGCATCTTCCGTGAACCCGCGTGTTGGTAGTCTTCCGTGAAGCTAATCACCGGATAGAGCAACACCATAAAGTCGGGCCGACTGCTCACCCGATCAATGGGGTCGCTGGCCTCGGTGTTGCCCGCGTCAAAGTGCGTCCCTAGGGTAGAGGCTAAGTGGCCGCCCGCCGAAAAGCCCAGCACCCCGACGCGGCCGGGGTCTATCTGCCACTCGGCGGCGTTGGCCCGTACGGTACGCAGCGCCCGCTGTCCGTCGTGCATCGGCACGGGGTGGCGATAGCCATCTTTCCCCAAGCGGTAGGTCACAAGGTAGGCCGACACTCCGAATGAGTTGAGCCAGCGAGCAATCTGGTGCCCCTCGTGATCCATCGCCAGCATCTGATAACCGCCGCCCGGACACACCACCACCGCCGCGCCCGTAGCAATTTCCTGGGGAGCCGGATAGCGAATGAGCGTGGGCTGATCGTGCGGAGCACTCCCCAGTGCATCGGGTGCGCCCTCGGGCCACAGCAGCAGCGTATCGGGTTCGATTTGGGCCAGTAAACTTACGTGAGAGTAGTTGCGTAGTTGAAAAAAGGGCAAAGGCAAGCAAGGCGAGGTAGCATCGGGTTCGCAGAATTTTGGCGATCAGTACCCCTAAACTTACGTGAGTTGCACAGAAATTGCAAACAGGTTGATAGACCTATTCTGTTCAACTCGGCCGTGGATGCGCTTAACTATCTCAATGGCTACGGATGGAAGCTGGTGGACGTACGCAACGATAGCTCCGACACTTACTATCTGATGCGTCGCACGATTGATCCGCACAATGAACCAACGTCCAATTAAGCGAGCTATCGTTCGGAAGTGAGCGAGAGAAGGGGGCTGAGGTCGACGGATTCGTACCAGTGGATGAGTTCTTTCGCACAGTGATAGGCATTCACTTCGTTCACCCGCTCTCCCTGCAAGCTATCAAAGCGGACCTCAATAAAGAACGTTCCGTCGTGGTAAAGGCACATCCCGTAACGGGTGGCACGCTCCGACACAATGGTGAAGTCGACCAAACGGCAGTGGTGATAGATATAATCGAGCTGCTGCTCGGTCGAAAGGGCAATAAATTTCTGACAATCCATAGACAAAAAAGCGCATTATCCGCACAACCAAACAACCAGAATGTCGCAGGACCTTACAATGTAGTATCGATTCGTCCTTCCGTAGTTGCGGTTGATCGTGCTTATCCAACGACTCGTCTACCTTAATTGTTACTTGTTGGCGAAAGACCGCACCTTGGAAGCATAATTCACCCGCTAAACCGCTTCCGATGAAATCTTTGCTTCTTTCCTCGCTACTTCTGATCACCTTTGGCACCAGTGCCCAAACCACCCTTATCGGAACCGTGCAAGACGTCCGGGGAGAGGCCGTCATCGGGGCCAACGTGTACCTGAAAGACACCTACGATGGCACCTCCAGCACTATCGATGGCTCCTTTTCTTTTACCACCCCAGCCACCGGAGCGCAGTGGTTGCTGGTGAGCGCGGTAGGGTTTCGTTCGTACGAGCAGCCGGTTGCAGTTGATCAGGACACGGTTTCAGTGGCAATTATTTTGCGCGAAGCGATTAACAAAATGGACGGGGTCACCATCACCGCCGGAGCCTTTGCGGCCAGCGACGAAAAGCAGGGGCTGATGCTCAAGCCACTGGAGATTGTGACCACCGCCGGAGCGCTAGGCGACATCAGCGGGGCACTTAACACCCTGCCGGGCACCCAAACGGTGGCCGAAGACGGACGCCTGTTTGTGCGGGGCGGAGACGGTCACGAAACCCAAACCTACATGGACGGGATGCTCATTCACGCTCCCTACGGCGCCTCGGCCCCCGAACTGCCCACCCGAGGACGCTTTTCTCCCTTCTTGTTTAAGGGAACCACCTTCAGCACCGGGGGCTACTCGGCCGAGTACGGACAAGCCCTATCGTCGGCCCTGATTTTGAACTCGATAGATTTGACTCCGCAAACCCAGACCGATGTATCGCTGATGACCGTAGGCGTGGATGCTACCCACCAGCACCGCTGGGAAAACACCTCGCTGCTGGTGCGGGGCGAGTATACCAACCTGGCTCCCTACCAGGGTTTGGTGAAGCAAGACACTGACTGGGAGCGCGCGCCGGTATCAGGAGGCGGGTCGATGGCGCTGCGTCACAAAACCTCGGCCCAGGGCATGCTGAAACTCTACGGCTACGCCAACCGCGGACAACTGGCCCTGCGTCAGCCGACGATCAGCGGCGACAATTCGGACAATATTCGGGTGCAGAACGACAATCTGTACCTGAACGGAACCTACCAGGAAGCCTTCACGGATCGGTGGTCGCTGCGCACCGGCGTGTCCTACACCCAGGACCAAACCGCTACCACGGTCAATAGCCAGCTTTTTAGAGAAAGCAGCGCGGGAGTGCACGCCAAAGCCACTTTCACCTACGACGCTTCGGAATACGTGGCGATCCGTGGTGGGGCCGAACACCAGATAGATCAGGGGACTCGACAGTATCAACTGATCGAAGGAGAGTCGATCCGGCGCTGGGATGATCAGTTGACTGCCGGATTTGTAGAAGCCGACGTGTACGCCAGCAGCCGGTGGGTGGCCCGGGCGGGAGTTCGTGGTGAACGGTCATCCTTTTCACGGTCTACCCACGTGGCTCCTCGGCTATCATTGGCTTACCAAACCGGATCGGCTAGCCAGGTATCGTTAGCCTACGGAACGTTCTCCCAGCGTCCCGAATCCAGTTTGCTCACGAATGGTCTTCGCCTGTTGCCCGAACGCGCCACGCACTACATCGCCAACTACCAGCGCACCAAGAACGGACGTACCTTTCGGGCCGAAGCATTCCAGAAGTCGTACGGTGATTTGGTGAAGACCGTTGACCAGCAAGCTACCAACCGGGGCTACGGCTACGCCCGCGGCGCGGAGCTGTTCTGGCGCGACCGTAGCTCTATCAAGAACGCCGACTACTGGGTATCCTATTCGCTGCTGGATACCCAACGCGACTACCGCGACTTCCCGACGCTGGCTCCGCCCACCTTTGCGGCGCGTCATACCTTCTCGGTGGTCTACAAGCATTTTTTGCCCGCCATCAAGACCCAACTGGGCGCTCGCTACTCCTTGGCCAGCGGCCGACCCTACTTCAACCCGAACCACAATGGTTTTCACGGTGATCGCACGCGCTCGTTCAACAACCTGAGTCTGAACGCCGCCTACCTGATTCGCCAGCACATCATTCTGTACGCTTCGGCCACCAACGTGCTGGGCGCGTGCAACGTGTTTGGGTACGAATACGCATCCCAGCCCAATGAGCAGGGCACCTACGCCCGACGGGCGGTTGAGCCTCCCGCACCCCGTTTCTTCTTCGTTGGACTGTTCGTCACGTTGAGCCAAGGCGGAAAAACGAATCAGTTAGACAACTTATAATTTGAATTATCATTCACCCTTCAACTAATTATTCCTATGAAATCCTTATCTCTGATCACCGCACTTGTTTTCGTTTTCAACCTGGCCTTGGCCCACGGGCCCGCTTACCGGCAGGCGATGGAAGAAAGTATCGTCAGTCTGAACCAGGCATCAGATTCCGAACAACTCTCGGCCGTTGCCAACCGCTTCGAGCGCATTGCCCGCGCTGAGAAAAACCAGTGGTTACCCTGGTACTACGCCGCCTACGCCACCCTCAACCGAGCTATTCGGGCCGATGAACCCAGCCGGAAAGACCAGTTGCTCGACGAAGCGCAGCGGCATTTAGACCAGGCCATTGCATTGGAAGCCGAAGAATCGGAACTGGTAGCCTTACAGGGCTACGTGCACACCATTCGTGTGACGGTGGACCCGGCCAACCGGGGGCCGCAATTGGCTCCGTTGGCTACCCAAACCCTGGGAAAAGCGGTGAAAATGAATCCCGATAATCCTCGTGCCCTGTTTCTCCTTGGGCAGATGCAGTACGGCACCGCCCAGTTTTTCGGGGTTGATACCTCGGAGGCCTGTCAACTCATTCAGCAAGCGGTGGCTAAGTACGAGAGTACTACGGTCGACGATGCATTGCTCCCCAACTGGGGGCGAGAAAACGCGCAGCGGATGAGCGAGCAGTGCAAACAATAGCCGCTCGTTTCCGCTACCGTTGGCCTCGGAATGGTTAAGGAAGAGACCAGAAGATTTAGTACCTTTCCTCAAACGAACGCTATGCTCACTCCCTTTCATCGACGCGTGTCTGCGATTCTAGGATTTTCCGTACTGATTGGTACCCTGATCGCGGTGCTCCTTGAACCCGGGGCATTCACTTCCCGGGCGGGGTTGCAAGAAATCTGGCCTAGTTGGTTGATGTCGGTGGTGTATACCTTTGCGTTGAGCGAAGGCAACGGGTACCTGGATCATTTCTTGGACCG
The DNA here is from genome assembly GCA_965217275.1 of Cyclobacteriaceae bacterium. Classification (GTDB taxonomy): domain Bacteria; phylum Bacteroidota; class Bacteroidia; order Cytophagales; family Cyclobacteriaceae; genus Tunicatimonas. The sequence continues at coordinate 1,631,031 of OZ244400.1, forward strand.
GCTCGTACGCTGGGTGGATCAACCCGTGAAACGCTTGATAGTCAGCGTGCTAGCGATGTTTGTTGGCTCCACGTTGATAATTCTCGCGGTGCAATTTGTTTTTGCAAAGCTAATTTGGGAACCGCGCTGTGACTGCATGGCCACTTGGCAAGGATACTATTTGAAGAACTTATACCTTCCCCTGGGTATCACGGTGGTGGCCACTACCATTCTTAATAGCCGCAAGTTCTTGCTCAAGTGGCGGCAGTCAGCCATCGAAACCGAGCGCTTGCGGAGCGAGAACCTCGCCTCGCAGTATCAGTCACTCAAGAACCAGATGAATCCTCATTTTCTGTTCAACAGTCTGAATACCCTCACGTATCTGGTGTACGAAAACCAGGATCAGGCAGCGCAGTTCATCAAGAAACTTTCCGACGTATATCGCTACGTGCTCGACACCCGCGATCAGGAAGTGGTGCCCCTTAGCGAAGAGCTGTCTTTCGTCCAATCCTACGTTTTCTTACAGAAAATTCGCTTCGAGAATGCCCTTCAGGTAGATATTGCCATTCCCAACGAATCCAGCTTCCTGGTGCCGCCCCTGGCCCTGCAAATGCTGCTGGAAAACGCCATCAAGCACAACGAGTTGTCGGAAGAGCGGCCGTTGCGCATCGCCATTTACCTAGAGGACAATGCCTACTTGGTGTTGAAGAACAATCGACAGCTAAAGGAAATCCGGGAAGCCTCTTCCGGCATCGGATTGGCCAACATCCAGTCGCGGTTCGCCTACTTGTCCGAAGCGGAAGTGGTGGTGATGGATGAGCAACCGCACTTCACGGTGAAACTGCCGCTGTTGCGGCCCGAATCGTCACCTACTCAGAAAACATTGACCGCCACTCCGGCGCGCGCGTAATCCATCTCAACAGATCATTCAATCATTCTACCATCCAATCATTCGTTTCATGCAAGTCCTGATTATTGAAGACGAAAAACCCGCCGCCCGCCATCTCACCACCCTATTGCAGAAGCAAGATCCTTCCATTGCGGTGCTGTCCCAGCTAGATACCGTAAAAAAAGCCGTAGCCTGGTTTGCCGAACATTCGGCTCCCGACCTGGTCTTTCTGGATATTCAACTGGCCGACGGACTTAGCTTCAGTATCTTCGAGCAGGTCACTGTGGTTTCACCCATTATTTTCACCACCGCCTATGATCAGTATGCCGTGCAAGCCTTCCGGGTAAATAGCATCGATTACTTGCTCAAACCCATCGGGCCAGACGAACTGAGGCAGGCACTGGACAAATTTTGGCAGTACCACCGGCGTGTCCCCGCCACGCCCGCGGTAGACCTAACCATGATGGCCAACATCCAGCAGGCGATTAGCACGATGAGCCAGCCCTACAAACACCGCTTTGTGGTGAAAGTGGGCGAGCACATTCGTCCGATTCCAGTAACGGAGGTACTGTATTTTATGAGTCAGGATAAAGTTACATTCATGCAAACGCGCACGGAACTAAAGACCGCCGGACGGCGCTTTATCATCGATTATTCGCTCGATCAGGTCGAAGGGGCAGTCGATCCTAACCGCTTCTTTCGCATCAGTCGGCAATATATTGTGAGTCTGGAAGCCATTGAGGACATCATCACTTACTCGAGCAGTCGCTTAAAACTGGTCCTAAAGCACTGTGAGGATACCCAGGTGTTGGTAAGCCGCGAACGCGTGAGTGGTTTCCGGCAGTGGCTCGATCAATGAGGGGGCGCCGCTCCTCAAAAATGGGGATTTTTATCCCTATATCCTTACGAACGCTGGGGGCTAACGAAAGATTATTATTCCGTAAGTGGCTGAATAAGAGCAGGTTATTTGATAAAAAGCAGTGCAGACAGAAACTGGTTGATGGTTTGCAACTCAGTTGACTGAAGACCAACCTGAAGCGAGTTTTTTCAGCTTTTATTTTTTCGACTTTCATACAGATGCTTATTTTTTTGCACTCGATGAGCAAATAATTATCGTTGTTCGATAAGCGGGCGATACGGCAGAGGCCGTGTCGCTCTTTTTTTATTCTAATAAAATGCATAATATGCAGTCCTATTTTAACTAGACCAACCTATGGATACCAACACTATTATGCTGATCGCTTTGGCGATCATTATCGTTCTGGCAGCAGTAGTCATCTGGCTGGCCAACCGGGGTACCGGCGTAGAAGAGCCGCATCATGCAACCGACTTGGAAACTGATGAGGAGCTGTCTGAAGGGCACTCAACCACCACAGCTCCCACTGCTAAAACTTCCACCACCAAAGTTACGGATAGCAAGGTTGCCCCAGATACCAAGGTCACCGGCAATAAAGCTGCGTCAGACGTTAGAGTAGTAGACAATACCAAAAAGACTTCGGCAACCAATCCGTCGGCCGATCTTAAGGACAGCAAAAATGTCAAAGAGGTGCGCGACATCAAGAACCCACCGAAAAAGAGCTAGTATCCTAGCACCTTGAGCATCGACTCGCTGTCTTGTTCGGCCGCAAATAGCCGGTAGTCTAACGTCCCGTCGGAAGCACGATCAATCACTACGTGTTGCGGAGCCGGAATTAGGCAGTGCTGAATCCCTCCGTAGCCTCCCAACGCCTCCTGATAAGCACCCGTGTAGAAGAAACCAACGTACAAGGGTTGATCGGTTTTTGGCAGAAACAACTCGTTGCGGTGCGCTTCGGTATTATAGTAATCCTGGCTATCACAGGTGAGTCCGCCCAAGTTCACTTTCTGGTACGGTTGATCCCACTGGTTGAGCGGCAGCGTCACGTACTTGCGGTTGAGTCCCCAAATATCGGGTAACTGCGTGATAAACGACCCGTCAATCATATACCACAACTCCTTGTCGTTCTGCTGCTTCTGGTCCAGCACCGAATAGAGTACCGCTCCACTCTCACCAACGGTATAAATGCCGAATTCGGTGAGAATATTAGGCGTCGGCACGTTGTTATCCTGGCACGTAGCCTGCACGTTGCGCACGATCTCATCCACGATGTAAGAGTAGTCGTATTTGAACCACAACGAGTCTTTCACCGGAAAACCACCGCCAATGTCGATGCTATCCAGTTCCGGACAGATTTTCCTCAGTTCGCAGTATTTGTCCACGAACCGGTCGAGTTCACTCCAGTAGTACGATGAATCGTCGATGCCCTGATTCACGAACATGTGCAGCATTTTGAGGCGGGCGCGGGGATTCTCGCGGATGCGGGTTTGGTAAAGCTCCGTGATATCGCTGTAGCGCACTCCTAGGCGCGAAGTGTAGAGTTCAAACCGGGGTGTCTCGTCCGAAGCCACCCGAATGCCCACCTGATACGGGCCTTCTACGTGCTGATCGTAGTAATCGATTTCGCCTAAACTATCCAGCACCGGCACGCAGTTTTTGAAGCCCTGGTTGATGAGTTCACTTACGTAGCGCAGGTACAATTCCCGCTTGAAGCCATTGCAGACGATGAGCAAATCCTGGCTAATTTTGCCCTGCTCATAGAGCTTACGAATAATGGGAATATCGTACGACGACGAAGTTTCCAGTTGCACGCCCTTGCTCAGGGCTTCATCGAGCACGAACGAAAAGTGCGACGACTTGGTGCAGTAGCAGTATTGGTACTGGCCCTCGTAATTATATTTGTCCATCGCCTGCCGAAAAAGCTGGCGCACGTACTGGATGTTGTTGCTGATTTTGGGAAGGTAAGTCAGTTTAGTAGGAGTGCCGAATCGCTCAACCACCTCCATCAGTGGCACTCCGTGGAACTGCAATCCGCCGTCGGCTAAGTCAAAATCGTCCGTGGGGAAATCAAACGTTTGCTCAATAAGGTTTTGGTACTTCTTCATGCGAGCGATTAAAAAATTTAGTGGCTGGGAGGCAGGTGCAATATTCTCACAATTTTAACATATTTGCAAAACTGGATGACTTGCCGGATGGTCAGCTACTGGTCAACTGGTCACTGGCGGCTGCCGCGCGGATGATTTTCTTTGTGACTACAAGCGGTCACTAGCGGCTAGTATTCAGTAGCAAGCAACCAGCAACCAGCACTATGAACATCGAAGAAGCAATACAGTTCGGCATCAGCGAAGCATTTAGCGCATTATTTGACCATTCCCTGCCCCCCGCCGAGGTGAATTTGCAACCCACGCGCAAAGATTTCCCCGGATCGCACACGTTCGTTGCTTTTCCCTACGCGCGCGTCACGCGGAAAAGTCCGGCCGACACCGCCGAGGCCGTAGGGAACTACCTGAAAGAAAACACCACCGTGGTGCAGGATTTCAACGTGGCCAAAGGATTCCTGAACCTGGAAATAACAGATGTTGCCTGGATTGAAACGCTGCGCGAAATGGTAGAGCAACCCGCCCAATCTTCTTCAAACGGACAGCAGGTCACGATTGAGTTTTCTTCGCCCAACACCAACAAACCGCTGCACCTGGGTCATTTGCGCAACAACTTCTTGGGCCACGCCACCGCGCAAATTCTGGAAGCGCAGGGCTACGCGGTGGTCAAGACCAACATCATCAACGACCGGGGCGTGCACATTTGCAAGTCGATGCTGGCCTACCAAAAATTCGGACAAGGCGAAACCCCGGCTTCATCCGGCAAAAAGGGCGACCACCTGGTGGGCGAATACTACGTGCGCTTCGATCAGGAGTATAAGCGGCAAGTGAAAAACCTGGTGGAGCAGGGCACGCCCGAAGCGGAAGCTAAGAAAACCGCTCCCCTAATGCAGGAAGTGCAAACCATGCTGCAGCGGTGGGAGCAGGGCGACCCGGAGGTGGTGCAACTGTGGAAGCAGATGAATGGCTGGGTCTACGAAGGCTTCGACGCCACCTACCAAAAAATCGGAATCTCTTTCGATAAGGTGTACTACGAGTCCGATACCTACCTATTGGGGAAAAGCGTGGTGGAAGAGGGCCTGCAGCAAGGCATTTTCTTTCAGAAAGACGACGGTTCGGTGTGGATTGATCTGGCCGATGAAGGGCTGGACCAAAAGCTGCTGCTGCGGGCTGATGGCACCTCGGTTTACATCACCCAGGATTTGGGCACCGTGGAGCTGCGCTTTCGCGATCACCCGTTCGATAAAATGATCTACGTGGTAGGCAACGAGCAGGACTACCACTTCAAAGTGTTGTTTGCCATCCTGAAAAAGCTCGGGCGCCGCTACGCCGACGGCTTGTACCACCTGTCGTACGGCATGGTGGACTTGCCCTCGGGCAAAATGAAGTCGCGCGAGGGCACCGTGGTGGACGCCGACGAACTAATTGATGAGGTGGTGGACGCAGCGCGGCAACAGACCGAACAACTGGGTAAGATCGAAGACTTCACCGAAGCGCAGGCAGAAGAACTGTACCAGATGCTGGGCGTGGGCGCCCTAAAGTATTTTCTGTTGAAGGTCGACCCTAAAAAGCGGATGCTGTTCGACCCCGCAGAGTCGGTGCAGTTGCAGGGCGACACCGCGCCCTTCATTCAGTATACGCACGCCCGCATCGCCGCCATTGTGCGCAAGGCCCAGGCTGATGGCATCGCCACCGATCAGGTTCCGGAAATAGCAAAGTTAAAGCCACCGGAGCAAGAACTAATCGGACTGCTGAACGAACGATCTGCCAAGATAGCTTTAGCGGCCGGGGGGTACGCCCCTTCGGTGGTGGCCCAGTACGCCTACGATCTGGCGAAGTCCTACAACCGTTTCTACACCGAAGTGCCGATTTTCGGAGTAGACGATCCGGAGTTAATAGCGTTTCGCGTGGTGCTGTCGGCGACGGTGGCGCAAACCATTCGCCATACGATGGGGTTGTTAGGCATCGGGGTTCCCGAGCGGATGTAAATCAGGTTCGCAGATCTCTACCGTTTGTTTACATGGCGAGCCGTCTTAGTCGCTAACACCTTCGTAAAGTAGCCTATGCCGCTTCACTCCTGGATATCCGCCGCCCGTCCGCGTACCCTACCCCTGGCCCTGGCCAGCATCGGGATGGGGGCCTTTCTGGCCGCTTCGGTGCAGCAGTTTCGCTGGGAGGTGTTTCTGCTGAGCGCACTGACCACCGTCTTTCTCCAGATTCTATCCAACCTCGCCAACGACTACGGCGATTCGGTGCACGGGGCCGACCACGCGGGGCGCGAGGGTCCGGCGCGGGCGGTGCAGTCGGGAGCCATCACCCCGCGGGCTATGCGGTGGGCTATCACCGGATTTTCAGTGCTGTCGTTAGTCAGTGGTATTACCCTATTGTGGTGGGCGCTGCCCCGCGACGGAACCACCTTTGCGGTGTTTCTGGGGTTGGGAGTACTGTCTATCCTGGCGGCCATCACCTACACCTCGGGGAAGCGGCCCTACGGCTACGCGGGCTTCGGCGACGTGTCGGTGCTACTGTTTTTCGGACTGGTAGGAGTGATGGGATCATACTACTTACATACGCTCAGTTTGCGCGGGGTGCACCTGCTGCCCGCGCTCAGCTGCGGCTTCTTTTCTACTGCGGTGCTCAACCTGAACAACATCCGCGACCTGAAAACCGACGAACTGGCCGGTAAGCGATCCATTCCGGTGCGTCTCGGCAGACCGCGGGCGGTGGCCTACCACTGGGCATTGCTGGGCGCGGGCACGTTGTGTTCAGTGGTCTACGGTTGGCTAAACTACGACATCTACTACCAGTGGCTGTTTCTGCTTTGCCTGCCGCTGCTTATCCGGAACGGACGGGCCGTGCAGCACCGCCGTACCGCCGCCGAACTCGACCCGTACCTCAAGCAAATGGCCCTCACCACTTTGCTCTACGTGGTGACCTTTGGAGTGGGATTGCTGCTATAATCTTACATTCGCTGGACTTCGTGCCCTAATTTTCGTATACCCTAATATAACCAAAACTTAAACCAACTATGAAAAGCATTCTTGTTCCCACCGATTTCTCTGATCAGGCCACCTACGCCCTTGATTTAGCCTATAATATCGCAAGAAAAAGTGACGCTGCCGTTAAACTGCTCAACGTGGTGGAATCTCCTCGCGGCGAATCGTTCAACACCATGGGCGACGTGACGGCGAACGAGGGGGAAAACGCGATGTTTTTTGTGCAAATGGTGGAAGGCGCCAAGCGGCGGCTCATCGAGATCGACGAAGATCCCAAATACGCCGACGTATCGCTCGAGGGATTTGTGGAAGTGGGCAGCCCCTACGAAAGCATCTCCCGCACCATTGTGGACCACGCCGTAGACTTAGTGGTGATGGGTACGCAGGGCAGCAGTGGCCTGGAAGAAGTGTTTGTAGGCTCCAATGCCGAAAAGGTGGTGCGGCGCGCTGACTGCCCGGTGCTAACGGTGAAAGAACCCGTTCGCGCCGACTCTATCAAAAACATTGTGCTGGCTACCAACCTGCGCGACGACCACCAAGGGCTGTTCACCGAACTAACCAAGTTTCAGCAGCTTTTTGACGCTACCATTCACATTGTGCGCATCAACACGCCCGGCAGCTTCGAGAACGACCGATACTACAAGACCGAGATGGAGAAGTTTGCTCAGCAGCACCAGCTTACCAATTATACCCTCAACGTGTACAACGACAGCGACGAAGAAGACGGGATTATTTACTTCGCTGAGCAAATTGATGCCGATATGATCGCGCTGGGCACCCACGGGCGGAGCGGTATTCGGCGGTTGCTTAGCGGCAGCATTGCCGAAGACGTGGTGAACCACGCCAAGCGCCCGGTGTGGACGTTTAAGCTGGCCTGATTGATCTGACTATCTGCTAGTTCTACACTTCTCTATTTATACCCAGCCAAACCCTTACGTGGGTAAGGTTGGGTGAATTTGTGCTTTTGGGCGGCGACCCCCGCGGTTAGCTTTGTGGCTTTGTAAACCAAAGAAACACCAAGCAAGCGGTGCGCACCACACATTACCTTGGGGGCTGGCTACTATTGATCCTGATCACGGGTAGCAACTTGGGCTGGGGGCAGTCCTCGTTGGGGCAACTCAACGATCTGGCCTTCGTGCTGCAACGACCCAACAGCCGAACCCTAATGGAAGACAGTCTGAACGCCTTGGCTACCCGTCACACCCTGCGGGTGTGGCCTACTACGCTGGATGAATCAAACCCATTCTATTCGGAGGAGGTTCAGCAACAAGCTGCTCACCTGCTCCAGCAAGCCACCCCCGCCCTGGTGATCACCACCTGGCACGAGCTTGACCCCAAAGCCTTGCAACGCACCGAAGTGCAAGTGAACTCGACGATGGTCGAGCGTTTGCCCCTGGCCACGGCCGAGCAGATTATCGCCCAAGCCTTGGCAGTTTACGCCACCAACCCTTTGCCCGAAGAGGTCCTGCGCGAAGGCATGCTGCTGGCCCTGCCTCTTGCCCCTCGTGGACGAAGTAGCTACCATCTATCAGCAAGCCGCCGTCAGCCTGGAAGTAGACGTGAGCGAGCCCCTGATGATGGCCGACTGGAGCTGGAACCACGCCCTGGAAGATGGCACCACCGGGCTGCTGGCCAACTACACCAGGGAGATGCGGCAGGTGATCCGAGCGTTCCGGCAAGAGCAGGATACCGAAAAAGAAACGGCCTACGTGTTTTTGTGCTACCAGTCCAAGTCCGGCAACAAACGAGGCTACATGCCCAAGAAGCGTCAGTACGGTTTCGTCTTTGATTCAATCCATCACAACGACCAGGAACTGGCCGCCACCATCGCCCACGAATTAGGCCACGGCTTGTTCCACCTGAAGCACACCTTTGAGACGTATCCGACTTTGCGTAAAGGCAGCACCGACAATTTGATGGACTACGGCACGGGCACGAAACTGCATAAGTACCAGTGGGACTTCGTCCATAATCCCAAAGCGATGTTAGGGTGATTTCAGGATGATGCGGAGAATGCCAGCTACGGTGACCCATATGCCTACCTATGGAGAGAAATTGATGCGTTGACCAGCGAGATTAGCTACACAATCTATCAGTTCAATAAGTGGGTAGAAAGTAGTAAACGAAGTATTTTGTCGCTATTTGACTTTTCGGACGTAGAACTTACCTCTGATGAAGAGAAAATCTATGAGATACTGACTGCTATTCAGAAAGATGACGTTGAATCGTTGAGTGGCTACGCGGCCGAAGAGATTATCACCGGGCAGGACTTACCACTAGGCGAGGAATCGTACGAAAAATTGATCGTCTACTTTTTGCGAGCCCCCGAAGCGATAGGTTTGGAGGACTACCGAACAGAAGAAAAGGTAGAGCAAGGTTACGCGTTACTGATCTTCCGTGCAAAGGATAATGCTGAGCAGGAAGTACTCAGAATACAGGTGCCTCATGAGCAGAAAGAAGCTTTGGAAGCCTACCTGTTTGGAACACAAACTCTGGAAGCGCTTACAGTAGCAAACCTAGAGGAAGGCCTGCATGTTTTTGATGCTGAAGAAGCAATAGAAGAAAACACTTATGTGCATGTTACGGCTGTCCCCGACATGCCTACCCTTAAGTTTGTTTACGCTGACGAAAACGAAGGGATAGATGTAGAAATGCGCCTTTTGATTGAGTACAAACGAGATATACGACAAGATGAAGATTACTTCCCTAGCAAAGATGACTGGCAAGTAGTAGCCCCGAATGAAGTATGGCAAATAGACTTTGGGGACAAGATAAGAGGGGGAAAAGCCCGACTGGATTGGAAAAGGGGCGAAGAAGAGGGAGCGTTTGTCTTTCATATCCGAGCTAAGAACCCTACCGAGCAAGCGATAAAAAACTACATCGCCCAGCAAGGATACAATACGTGGTTCTTTACCCGGTTGATCCGGCAAGAGTCTAACTATCGGCAGTTTAATCCCCCGGCTAGCCAAACCGAAGGAGAAGAAGGCTACGGGCCGGATTGGGATGATGGTCGGGGCTGTCCGAACTGGGGCCCGCCTCACGGCTGGGGGTTGTGCCAGTTAGATTTGCTTACCGGTGGACAAAGGCCCACCACCCAAGAGCTTTGGAGTTGGAAGGCGAATGTTGACCGGGGATATGGCTTTCTTACCGGAGAGAAGTTTAATATTGCAGAAAACCATATTGATTGAAGGTGAAATGGTGAGTGTAAATGATTGGAATAGAGACAATCCAAATGACCTCGTGGAAGGCCATGCTGATCAGGAAGAAGGGAACAATACCCTTTCAGTTACCTACACTCATGCTTCCAGCAATAGCTTTAATCTTAACTGGGGTAATTTAGATGCAAATTTAGAGTCCTTTTTGGATGGGGTATGGATCAAAAGCTATAACGGGAATTCTAATGGCTATTATTGCGAAATAATTGTGCCAACTGATCCACTGCAAAAACCTTATTGGATATTGCGTAGAACCAATATTCACGAACATAATTATGTAGGGGCCGTCAGTGGACGGGTAGAATAGAAAGGCAATGAAAAAGACATTACTATACGTAATAGTGTTAATGAGCTTTATTGGTAAAGCTCAAGACGTTAAAAACTTGTATCTCATATCGGGGCATCCTTATAAAAGTACCGATGAAAAGTTCGCCAGCTACTTATGGCGTTATTCGGAAAGCTCATTAGACACCGTATCAATGCTATCAGGCAAAGATGATTTTCTGGAAAACGTGAAGGTATACCCGAAACAAAACTTAGCTGTAGTACATAAAACCAATTCTATAAGAAGGCAGCACTTGGGAGACAACCATCGCTTGCTTTTTATTGATTATAGGGATACTGTTCAATCCTCTGAAATTTCAGTTGATATAGAAGGAAAGTTTGAGTATTACCTATCACTAACCGAAGGAAGCCTTTTGCTGGATATGTTTACCAACGAAAATGGTAATTACTTTAACAAAGTAAACCTGGAGAAGTTGAACGTTAAAGAAGGTAATGTTAGAGATTTTATTCAAGCCAAGTTAATTGGTATACCGGGAGGAGCAATTCATGGAAGAGATTATCTATTAGTTTATACTAATGAGATGAACGGTAATTTAGAAATACCTCTTTTAGGAGATCGAGAAAAACGACCCATATTCTCTTATTCTTTACCCAAACGATATCAATTTAACGTTTATGAAAGGCATTTAGTCCCTGTAAATAATGAAGAAGTTTTTGTGGTGTCTGGAAAGAAAAATTCAGTAAAAAATGAACTTGGGTCTTCGCAATTAATCATTTATACAAAAATTGAGCAGGAATGGTCAGACATATTTGTTCCTGGTGATATAGTGCATTTGCGGGGTTTCAATGAATGGTTGGCAGGTTATGTTATCAACAATCATATTGAGAGTAGAAGGCTACTTGGTTCGGAAAAGTGGACTTATCGGGAAAGTGGATTATCACCAAAAGAGCGCTGGGATTACTATCCGGAGTTCGGTGAAGATAATTATGCCTACGTCCCTGGCATTTTGTATTTCTATAACGTCTACACCAAAGCCTATTTTGAATTAGAAACCCATCAGGCCGATAGTGAGGTGATCCTGATCCAGGAAAATACGGTTATCTATCGGGTGTATGACGAGCTGTACCAAGCATATATAACTGATAGTACAAAACTAGGTAAACCCACATTACTTATCAAAGGCGATGTTATACCAGACATCCATTGGGCTTTCTTCTCACAAAACTAGATATGAAAATATTATTTATCCTTAGCATACTCTGTTTTATGTTCTTCTACAGTCACGCCCAATCCTCCACCACCACCCTATCCGCCTACCTCTCCGCTATCCGCCAGCACCAGCGCCCCGCCGCCCCTGCTAGCCTGTGGCAAAATCCTGAACCGCACTCCGAAGTGCTCATGGCCCTGTCGCCCTACTACTCCGACACCCTCGCCACCGTTCGGGCCCAAGCCTACTTCCTCACCAAACAGGTTGGCACCCGCAGTCAGGACGAAGCCCTCCGGCAGCAGGCGGTGCGCCAGCTAGTCAACGGCCTACGGGACGAAGACCGCGGCATCATCGGACGCGTGCATACTTATCTGACCAACTTCGGCTCGGCCGACTTCCCCCCGGCCGCGCGGCAGGTAGTGAGCGAACTGCTGGGTCAACGTCCGGCACACCTCACCCAACTACTCAAACTCGTCGGGGCGCTGGAGATGACCGACCAAATCTCCAATTTGCACAGTTTGCTTCCTAGCTTATCAGCCCGCGACCGTTGGGAGGCGCAACTGGCCCTGGCCCGCTTGGGCAACCCGGAAGCCTTAGCTACCGTGTTAACCCGCGTGAAGCGCTACCCTGTCAACGACGACTTGGTCTACGAAGCGCTGCCCGATCTGGTTTATACCCGCCAAAAGGCCGCGCTGGATTACCTGATCACCATCGTGCAAAGCAAGGAGAAAAACTGCTCGTCGGCCGACCACGAAGCCAGAGAAAACATCTACTGTGGCTACCGGGTGCTGGAGCTGCTCGCTCCCGTTATTCAAAACTTCCCCCTGACCGTAGACGAAAGCGGTGATCTTGCGGTAAACGACTACCCCCAAGCCCTGCAACAAGCCCAACAGTGGCTCAGCAAAAACGCTAACTACCAAATAATTAGCAATTGATTTGCTTTATATAGCAGTACAGACGCGATTCATCGCGTCTCACCTCCGCCATTCATCGCGTCTCACTGCGTATCTCCCCCTAAAATCACCCGCGTAAGCTCATCCAATTAAGGCGGAGCATCTCAATCCCTAACCTCCTATTTTGGCTTCCTTGAACAACTCCGAGGAAGCATGAACAGAGGCATCACCGCAATTTTATTATTTCTAGGGGGTATCTCCTTCGCCTTCGGGCAAACCTACCCCGTATCCCTCAGCGCCCGGGTGGGTAAACCCTACTCTATTTATTTGTCTGACTACACCCAATCCGGATCGGGCACCGAGCGCCTGGCGGCCACCCTGCTGCTGCGCGACGCCAACGAACCCTTCTACGACGTGCGCCTGCGCGTATCCATCAAGGGCGCGGGTATTCAGATCGAAAGCAGGCCCGACTTCCCCGTCACGCCCATCACGCTGCAAACCGGACTGCCGCTCACCCTGCAAAACGAAGATTTTGCGGCGTACCTTGATCCGAAGAACCTAGCTTTCCGGGGCATCACCCGGCAGCAGTTCGAGCAAACCGGGGCGCTGCCCGAAGGGCTCTACGAGATCAGTTGGCAGGTCTACGATGCCCGCCGCACCGAGGTGTCGCTCTCGGGCCTAGCCACCACCACCGCCTGGGTGGTGCTCAACAACCCGCCCCTCATCAACACGCCACTGGCGGCCGAAAAACTCACGCCGCGCGACCCGCAGAATGTCCGCTTCAGTTGGCAGCCGGGCGGAGCACTGCTCAACGGCGGCTTCACCACCGAGTATCAGCTAGAACTTTACGAAATGCGCGCCGAGGGCCGCGACCCCAACGAAATCGTTCGCGGCACCGCCCCAGTAGCTACGCTCACCACGGTGGGCACCTCGCTCACCTACGACGCCTCGCAGCTCACCCTCATTCCGGGCATGCGCTACGCCTTCCGGGTGCAGGCCCGCGACATCGAGGGCCGATCGCTGTACAAAAACAGTGGCTACAGCGAGGTGCGCACGTTCACATACGGCGACGCTTGCCTACCGCCCACCGAGGTCACCGTCTCCGACCGGAGCACGCAGTGGGTAACGCTGGCGTGGCAACCGGCTCCCACCACCACCCAGTACGTGCTGCGCTACCGACAGGCCGAAGATCCCGATGCCCAATGGTTCGAAGACCGAACCTTCACCACCTCCCGCCGCCTCTCCGGTTTGCGTCCGGGCAACACCTACGAATACCAGGTGAAAAGCCAGTGTGGCTCCTTTAGCAGCGACTACACTTCTTCGGACACCTTCACCACGGTGGGGGCTGACGAAGCCAATCTGACCGTTGCCTGCAGTCCTACGGCACTGCCGCCCCCGGTACTGGATGCGAGCACGATCCTGCCACTGGCACAACCGGGAAGTTTTTTCAAGGTAGGTCACTTCAATATGAAAGTCACCGAGGTGAGCGGCGGTGCCGGAGTGTTTTCGGGCCGGGGCGAAATCTTCGTGCCCTTTTTGGCTACCACTCTGAAGGTATCCTTCCAAAGCATCGCGGTGAACGGGGAGGGGCAGGTGGTGTCGGGCAACGTGACGGCCGACTTTGTAAGCGAGCGAAGCCTGTCGGTGAGCACCATCAACCGCATCAATGGTTATGAGACTGCCTTTGCCGAGATTTGTGTGGAGTATGACGACGATGGCTACGATCAGGAGGGTTTTGACGAAAACGGATTTGATCGGGAGGGCTATGATCGGGAAGGCTACAACGAAGCGGGGTACAACCGGGAGGGCCGCGACCGCGACGGCTACGACCAGCAGGGACTAGACGAGAACGGACTCGACCGCGAAGGGTACGGAAAAGATGGGTTTGATGAAAATGGTGTTGACCGAGCGGGCCGCGACCGCGATAGTAATTTGGTGGATGCTGATCGCGCTGGTGCCGTGGATGATAGTGGTTCAGCGGCCGCTTCCTCGGTCAACAACGGCCTATCTGGCGCGGTGAGCGACCGTGACCTGGAGAAGACCATCGAAAAGCACCTGAAAGAGCAGAAAAGAATCAACCGGGCAGCAACCAGAACGCAGCGCGATGCGGTGCAGTCACTGTCCCAAATCCTGGAAGAAGCCATCACCGACGCGATCAACAAAAATATATTCTCGAATCGAAGCCTGATCGTCGGAGCGGATGAGCGGGCCATCGGCGAAGGCATGAGCAAACACATTACGATTACCCAAGAACCCGCACCCGACTATCCTTACTACAACGTGCCCCGGGCGCACAAGAATCTCTACGATGCCGACGTGCTTTTGCAAGCGAGCCTGGCGAAACAAACCGTTATCGAGCAGTGTCAAGATGATATTACGGCGGTAGCCAGCAAAGTACGCCAGCGAATGGATGCGCTTAGCGAAGAAGAAGCCGCTCCGCTTAAAGAAGATGACGCCACCCGCGAAATCTGGGTGCAACAGCAGGTGGATGCCCTCATTGAGGAGGCAGCGTCCGCCCCCAAGGGCGAAGCATTTTTTTATAACGTCATTCCGGAGCGAGCGGCAGCGAGGCCCGGAATCCCCCTCAACCATGACGATCTTAATACCCATAGAACCGCCCCAAACGGATACGCTGCGCTAACCCCCGTCTTCCGTCCGCAGCTCGATCCCGACGTGAACCGCGCTTTTCAGCTCAGTCAGATCATTCAGGATGAAACCGCAAGCGGGGGCAGTACGCCACCGACGAGGCGCAAGACCTGCCGGTGGGCATCAGCCGGGTGGTGGGCAACACCGAGTTCGTGATTGCCATCGGGGCCATCACCTTCACCCCGGTGGCGGCCCACATGGACGTGTATATGGGCACCGAAATGCCCCGCAGCGGCAACTGGCTGAGCTTCCAGGCGCAGGCGGTTGAGCTGTTTCCCGAAGGCTTCGGCGGCGAAAGCAATCGCTTGTTGCTGGCCAACGACGTGCCCGTACGGCTCAGCAACAGCGCCCGGTTAACCCTGAAAGGCAGTGAGCAACGCACCTTCGTGGAGTGGGACTGCCAGGGGTTCCGGCAACTGGGCGTGCAGGGAGAGGTGGAATTCTGTCCGGGAGTAATTCGTCCGGCCAAAAAGCCGGAACCATCAACTGCCGACAAGTCAGCATCGCCCGATGCTGACGAAACCGAAACGGTCAAGGCCCGCTTCGAGACTACCTTCACCGACTGGGACGAGTTTATTGTGGCCATCAGCCTGGACCCTTTTGAGGTGCGGGGACTCAACGGTTTCGTATTTGAGGTGAACCAGGCCTACCTCGACTTCAGCGACGTGCAAAATCCGGCGGGGATGATCTTTCCGGAAGACTACCAGTCGCCCTACGCTGCGGCGGGTGCCGCCACGCTCTGGCAGGGATTTTACTTGCGACAGGCAAAGGTCACGCTTCCGCCCAAGATAGCCGATACGGGTAAGGAAAAGCCGAAAGATCTGTACGTTGAGAACCTGATCATCGACGACCAGGGCGTGTCAGGAATTTTCTCGGCGACGGGCATCATTCCCGACGGCTCGCTGGGCGGCTGGGGCTACTCGGTCGACCAGCTTTCGGTGCACCTGATCAAAAACCAGTTGAAGGGAGCCGAACTACAGGGAGGGGTGCAATTGCCCATCATGGAAGACACCATCGGCTACCAAGCACAAATTCAAACCAACGGTCGCTGGTTGTTCGGGGTTAGCCTACCCGATTCTACCAAAGTTCCCTTGTTGGTTGCTGATGTTCACTTGTCAAAGGGCTCTACCATCATCGTAGAAGAACAAGACGACAAACTGGCGGCTCGGGCCTTGCTGAGCGGCAAAGTTGATATCAATTCGCCCTTGCTATCGAGCAGCGTGGTTCGTCTATCGGGTCTGGGCTTTGAGGGAATGGTTCTCAACACTGAGGCACCTCACTTCAAGCCCGGGGTGTGGTCGCTGGGCGAAGCCGGAGTAGGAAACGCCGCTTCCGGGTTCGAGCTCACCCTCACCAACGTGGGCATGGAGACGGTCGGCGAAAACAAAGTGGCCTTGCAAATGGGGGCCCGCATTGATCTGGCAAAAACGATCACTGGCACCACCGGTCTCCAGATCATCGGCGAACAAAAAACCGACCTGGAAACCGGGCGGCAGCGATGGCAGCACCAAAAGACTACCCTGAGCGAAATCGGCCTCAACGCCCAAGGCGGGCCTATTGGTCTAGTGGGAAAACTGCAATTGTTTGATGGCCATCCGGTGTATGGCGAAGGGTTTCGAGGATCCGTTGAAGCCAAATTCGGCGACCTAATCACCGTGGATGCCAAAGCGCTCTTCGGGCGGGTCAATGGCACGCGCTACTGGTACGCCGATGCTTTGGTACGCGCCGGAGAAATACCTATTGCGGGCACCGGCTTATCCATCTACGGCTTCGGGGGCGGAGCTTATCAGCACATGCGGCGCGAACGTGTGGAAGCGGTGCAGTTATCCAACGAAGCAACCAGCACTAAAGACGACGGATTTTCCTCTCCCTCAGGCGTGCGTTACGTACCCGACGCTACGGCCGGACTCGGAGTTAAAGCCGCGGTGGTCTTCGGGACTTCCGGCACCTCCAAGGCCTTCAACGGGGACGTGGGCTTTGAGATGGCTTTCAACCGGGGCGGTGGCGTGCGTACCTTCGGCTTCGTCGGCAATGGCTACTTCATGAGCGACCTGGAAGTAGGCAAGCCTCGGGACGCCACCTCCCTGTACGCCGGGGTAGATTTGTTCTACGACTTCCAGAACCGGGAGCTGCACGGCACCTGCGACGTGTACGCCAGCGTGGCCGGAGGGTTGATTCGGGGGCGCAATCCGGGCAACCTGGCCGGGCAGGCGGTGTTGCACTTTGATCCTGACAACTGGTACATCCATATCGGCCGTCCTTCGAGCCGGGTGGGGCTGGTGATGACGACGCCTATCAAGGCGCTGCCCATTAAAGTAGACTTGGGAGCCTACTTTATGGTGGGCACCCAACTGGAAGAAATGCCCTCACTTCCCGAAAAAGTGAGCAGCACCGTGAGCTACGACGACGAACGCGAACCGGGGGCCATTCTGGAGGGCAAAGGCTTTGCCTTCGGCGCGGATTTTAGCATCAACACCGGCAAACTGCAGGCCGCCATCTTTTACGGCGAACTCAGCGCCGGGGCAGGCTTCGACGTGATGCTGACGAATCGCGACAATATGATTTGTGCTGGGCGTGGCAAACCCGGCATCAACGGCTGGTACGCCGAAGGGCAGGCCTACGCCTACCTGGAAGGGGCCATCGGCATCCGGGTCAAGGTGTTTAAGATCAACCTGGAAGAAGAGATTCTGCGCGTAGGGGCGGGGGCCGTGCTGCAAGCCAAGCTGCCCAACCCCTTCTGGATGAGCGGCGGCGTGCAGGGCCATTACAGCCTGCTGGGCGGCCGGGTGCAGGGGCAGTGTAACTTCGACTTCGAGCTGGGTGAGCAATGCCAGTGGCAGGCGGTGGACAGTCCCGAAGAAAGCAGTCCGGTAGACGGGCTGTCGGTGATCGCTACGCTTACCCCGGAAGCGGGCAAATCTGAAGTAGACGTGTTTGCGGCCCCCCAGGCGGTGTTCAACCTGCCCATCAACGAACCCTTCAGCTTAGTGGATACCCTGAACGATCAGCAGCCGCAGTTCCGGGTGGCGCTGGAGAAATTTGAGGTGCTCCACCACGGCAAACCGGTGGCCGGAGCCTACGAGTGGAACGACCGCCACGACGTGGTGGCCTTCGACGCCCACGAAATCTTGCCCGGTCAGCAAGAACTCACCGCGCTGGTGCGCGTCCGGTTCGAGGAGCTGCGCCGCGGACGCTGGGAAACGGTGACGGTGAACGGACAAGCCGCCGTTGAAGAAATGCAGCACGTGTTCACCACGGCCGCGGCTCCGACCAACATTCCGGAGAAAAACGTGGCCTACAGCTACCCGGTGAATAGGCAGATGCACTTCCTGCCGCAGGAGTACGCCGACGGTGGCTACGTGCAATTGGATGCCGGTCAGGACTACCTGTTTACGCCCGACCCCAAGTGGCGCACCACCGGGCGACTCGCTCCCGTGGGCGGCGGCGCAGCCACGGAGTTTGACTTTGCCTACCACCCTGGCGAAAGACGCCTGACGATGGCGGTGCCCCGCGATCTGCGTCCCGAACAAATCTATCAACTGGAAATCGTGAAACTCCCCGCCGGGGCGGCCGAGCAGGTGGATGAGAACGTGAGTCAGGCTACCCGCACGGAGACCCAGGGTGGGCAGGAAATGTCGGTGACTACCAACGAGGCGGAAGGAAGCATTGAGCGCCTGGAAGAACAGGTGCTGTATACTAATCACTTCCGCACCAGCCAGCACCGCACCTTTGCCGAAAAGTACGCCTCGTTCAGTTTCGTGAACAACTGGCAGTGGGCTACCCAAACCGGGGTGCAGGACATCGGCCGAAACGTGACCGGCCCCGAGCGGTTCGATGCGTTTGAGATGGAGGGGAAGGGAGAGATGGAGCCACTGGTGCAGTTTTTTGCCGGGCAGGATACAAGGTGGTACAAGGCAATTGATTCCTTGGTCTATGCCAACGCTGCTCCGCGCAATCGTGCTTTGCGCATCGACTGGCCGGGCCGTCCGACCCACTTAGGGTTGCCCCCGATTGAAGCAATGATGATTGGATCAGACCGACGAAGGTATCCGCCTCACCGACGGGATGATCAGCAGCCAGACGGCCACGGGCGGCAGCGGCAAGGTATCCTACGTGTATCAGCTTCCTTTCTATATGTACAAAGACTACCATGATTTGCAGCAAAAGGCCGCTAATAGTGAGTTGGACAGTGAAAGTATTCGCTATCTGCTGAGTACTCCATTCATACCCATTTACCCGGACGAGTATCCGGCGTCGATGGGCTATCAGTTACCGGGACAGACTACTCCGAAGTCATTGCAGCATTTTACAATCACCAAACCCTGACAGTAGCGATGAAACGAATTGTTATGTACGGTATATTTTGGCTGGTATCACTCGGCGCTCAGGCGCAGGAAGCCGGTTGGGTGCTCAATGATTTGGCCTACGCGTTAGAGAGTCCGGCCAACCGGCAGGAGGTGGTCCTGGCCCTGCAGCAGTTCCAAAAGAACACGCAGGTGGCCCTGTTGGTCAGTGCTGAATTTGAGCAAGGCGTTTACGCTACGGATGCCCGGAATGAAGCGGCTGTCTGGTTGCAGAAGCAAACCCACGGGATCACCGTGTTTATCACCCTGGCCAAAGATACCAAGGCCTTTCAGAAGTGTGAAATGCAAGTGAGCGATGCGGTAAAAGCCCTGTTGCCCGCCGAAGACCGGCAGCAGATACGAACCGGTCTGATGGAGTTCTACTTCCGCAGCAGCCCCATCCCAACCGATGCCTACACGCAGGGATTGCTGGCCGGGATTGAGGCGATGAAGAAGCGGATTTTGGAGAGGAAAGCCAACGAGCAGGAAAAGCTACCGGACGACGTAGTGGCAATCACGCACGTGGACAAAGAATTTGCCGCTGGTATTGATGATGACAAACTGAAGATTGAGTATGCCATCAAAGAGGATTACGTGGGCACATTAAAGGCGGCAAAGTTGGAAGTATACAAGGACTTAGCAAAAGAGCCGTGTTTTGTTGCATCACTGGACATCAAAGAAGCAAACACGTACCTATGGGACGGTAAGCTTTCGGAGGAGGAAGGCGATTACATAACTTACAAAGATTCACCTTTCACAGTTAAGATTACGGTAAGTGAAGATGAGGATTTCGAGAAGGTGGGGGTGGTTGAGGAAGCATCTTTTGTAGAGAAGTTTGCTGATGAATGGCGAAGTTATCCTGAAATTGCAGAATCTGTAAAAGTGAACCGAAACGACAAGCTGACGGGAAAGAAACTTACGAAATACCAATACTATCTAAAAATGCGACCCCGTATGTATGGTAAGATATCTTTTAGAAAAGATGCACTTTTTATGGAAGAATATGATGAAAGCCCAATAAAATACTTGTCAGAGAATGTAAAAAATGCAGAATTTTTAAATAGAAAGCTGAGTACAGGACAAAACAGAGCAGGTAGGGATATTGGTTAACTTTGTAATGGCGAAAGAACGAAGTTAACGCTAACCCTAAATGCTCTGAGATGAAAGATAGTAAAGAAATGCTAAAGCAAGAAATGCGTACTCATTTTGCTGTAGATGCCCGCCGGGTAGATCTATTATCCCGTTTACTAGTGGCGCTACTGCAAGTCTGTACAGTGAGCTATGCTCAACTGGCTCTGGCTCTGAATGCCAAGGTAAAGATAAGTTCCAATGTGAAACGCTTGCAGCGGTTTTTCAAAGAGTTCAGTTTTTCTCACCGCGCCTACGTGCAGTTTGCTTGGAAGCAGTTTGCCAGCCAAGAAACCGTACTGGCTATTGATCGCACGGACTGGAAATTTGGTAGCCATCATATCAATGTACTGATGATCGGCATTGCTTACCAGGGTACCGCCATTCCGCTAGTGTGGAAGCTGTTAGGCAAAGCTGGCAATTCTTCTCAAAGAGAGCGCATTGGATTAATGCGTGGGCTATTTTGGTTTCTCACTGAGGAGCAAAGGTCTGACATTCAGGCAATTACCGCCGACAGAGAATTTGTCGGGCATGATTGGCTAAGCTACCTCATCGACCAAGAGGTAGACTTTGTGATCCGAATCAGAAAAGATGCTTTGGTGCACAAAGCCGAACGTACTACCCATGCACACCGCGTCTTTACTACCCAAGATTTGCGTGTATTGCGCAAGCCACGAAAGGTATTCGGCCTGTCCCTCTACATGAGCGGCCAGCAACTCTCGGGGGATGAGTATCTGATTCTCATCAGTACGCTAAAGGGCAAACAGACGGTTGGCCTCTATCAACAACGCTGGAAGATTGAGTTACTTTTTGGCTGCCTGAAAAGCCGTGGCTTTTGCTTTGAGGATACTCATCAGCGAATAGATCAACGCATCAACACCATGATTTTTATGCTGGCTTTAGCCCTCTGTTGGGCGGTGAAAACCGGCGAATGGTTACTGGAACGGGGGTATAACATCCCGGTTAAAAACCTGGAAAAACGGCAAGAAAAACTGTTCAGCCTTTTCCGAATTGGCCTAGATCAACTCAAAGTCCATATGCTCAACTACCTTGACTTTAAACCCCTTATCCCACTTTTGTCCTGTACTTAGAATAGAAAGATAAAAGTGCATAAGAATTATTTAAATGTGTTAAGAGATATCGAGAATGAGATGGGCAAACCAATTGGCGACTATAAAAAATACAGCGAAGATGAGAAATACTCTATGGGTGGTTTCAACATTCGGTACTTAAATTACAGGAATGAAATGAGTAATCACTCTTTTGGTATGGCAATTGATGTTGATGCTGAGTATAATCCGCAAAAATTTGCCCCTACCTGGACGTTTGTGTACATAATTACGAATTATAAAATGCTTTCTGCTAAACTTAATCCAACAAAGATGCTGAAGATAAGTAATCTATATAAATCGGCAAATATAAATCAGGATCAAATTGACAAAGTTAAAGCTGGACTAGATGAAATAGACAAACACAATGATAGCTATATGTATGATATAACAAATATACAAGATATAGGTCCGGCTGTGAATGACTTGTTCTTAGAATGTAAGAGACTGTATAACAAAATTCAACAGCACAATCTACGACTTCTTGTTTTAACAGAAAGTGAAGATGATAATGAAAAAAACAGAATAAATCATGCTTTAAATATACAGATTCCTAATGAATTAGATAAACTAAAGGAAAAAACTTTAACAATGAAAGATAATGTAGCAAGTCTGAATAACATTTTAGAGGAAGGGTACGAAAGTGCTTTTAAAACGAAAGAGCGTTATCCGTACGAACACGAATACATAGATAGTTACCTTAATGAAGTAGAGTCAAATGTTGTTTGCTTAGAGGATATTTTGAATGATATATTTATTTACGTACCTACTGGTTCTCAGCTTCCAAGTTGCTTTAAGGGACACGTTGATGAAGAAGACTTGAAGTATGATCTCTCTAGAATTACGTCTATAAACAACATTGTAAAGTTAATGTATGAGCATAACAAAATAGCTTTTGACACTTATGCAAACAAAGGTATGTTTGAAGATCATAAGTTCAATCTACTAAGAGAATGGATTCATAACAATACTAATAGCCTAATCAAATTGTCAGAAAAAAGATTTTTCAGATTAGAACCCAGCTTCGTAAATTATTTTTTAAACAATGGAAAGGTTAGATGGGGTGGCCATTATAACACCGCGATAGATTGTATGCACTTTGAATTGGAGCCTAACGAATTTTAAAAATGAACATTAGAATAATTAGTTGGTGCGTAGTTGTTTTGACTACTACGCAGTCAATAAAAGCGCAAGTATATCCTCCATTAACAGAATCACTGAGCCTCGCTTGGGTTGATTCTGCTACTAATGGTAATTTTTATGATGATCAACGACCTTTGATAAAAAAAGGAATATTATTTCCCTATAATAATGTTGAGTATGCGATAGATATAAAAAGTGGGTCGAAATTATTTTATAAAGATTCCAGACAATATTTATTAAACTTGTTTAAAGATAGTCTTTTGTTATTTGATACTAAAGAAAGAGCAACTGTTCTTAATGTATTCTCTGGGAACGTAGTATTAGAAGTAGAAAAAAAGTATGGTGCATACAATGGTTACTTGCTTCCAACTTTTGTTGACAATTTTATCTGTATCAAGACAGATAAAAACAATCTGGAAGCTTACGATATAATTTCAGGAGAGAAAAAGTGGGACTTTAGGCCTGAAAATTCAGTTTACACCCAGCCAATAGCTTTTAGAGAAGAAGTTGTTTTTTGCGACAAGACTACAATTTATGCGTTAGATAGAGATAGTGGTCATGTCTTGTGGAAAAAATCACTTGGTGAAAGAGTAACTTCAAACATCACAGTTAGTGGTAGCGTGTTTTATATGTGGGTGTTGCCACGAGGTTTAATCGCTTTTAATTCTATAGAGAAGAGTGTTATTTGGGAATATAGCAATTTTGCTGACCAGTATGGTAATTACACATTACCGATCTCGGGAGATACAATATTCTTCGTCAACGAGCATTTATATGCAATAAATAAAGTGACTGGTGACATAATATGGAAATCAGATGAAGACTGTGCTATTGGTAGTGGTTACATAGCTTCTGTGTCAGACTTATTAATATACTATGAAGGATGCAGCGCAGGTGATGTTGAGTTTATTAGTGCAATAGAGAAGCATAGCGGAAAAAAAATTTATCAAGGTCTAACTTCGAGCGTCTTTCCACCTGATAACGCAGAAGACCCGCTTAATTTATCTAGTATTGATTATAAAAAGCTCAAGTTTATAGCTAACAATGTTGGTGATATGACTTTTGCAATCGCAGAAGGTATTATATATGCTTTTAAAATTACTAAATAGTTTTATTAAGAAGTTATATAATTATTTAGTTTATTACCTGCTAGAAGCAAAAACTATGATACAATAGTTTAACTGATACCAATATATCATATAACTCATTATTTTATGAAAGTACTAAGTTATCTTACCTTCATCTTTTCATTAACTATCAGCGTTTGCTTTACTTCAGCTGCTAATACTATCTCTGCCAAAAATACAACAGAAGCTGTCCAAATTATTCTAGATAACCCGGATACCCTCAGCTCCAAACAGATCAAGAAAATCGCCATACACTACCTGAAAGAGCAGCGGAAACAAAACAAGCGAACTATTCGCCAACAAAGAAAACAAGTACAGCACCTATCCGAAGAACTGGAAGCAGCCATTGCTGATGCTATTGCCAAAAACATTTTTTCAAACCGGGCTCTCATCGTTGGGTCGGACGAAAGAGCCATTGGCGAAGGAATGAGCAAGCACGTCAAGATCATGCAAGAACCTAATCCCAAAGATTATCCTTACTACAAAGTGCCCACCGCACACAAAAACCTCTACGATGCCGATGTGCAGCTCCAGCAAACCAAAGCCCGTCAAGCAGTGATTACTCACTATCAGGAAAACGTAGATATGTTGGTCTCTACCATTCATCAACGGGAAAACAACACCGTAACTTCTATCAATAAAGATTGGATACAACGGCAAGTTAACAATCTGATCCAAAGCCGCCTCTAGAAATTAGGCAAATAGCCTCGTAAAAATCAATCTAAGTATATCCCCCCTCCGCATCCGCTAAAATGCGCACCACCAGGCCGTCCATCTCCTCCTGGATGGGCATCTGGCAAGCCAGCCGACTGGCGTCGGTAACCTCAGGAAGCGTGTCCAGCATCTCTAACTCAGGGTCGGTAGCTTCTTTGTACGCCTCATCGCCTTCTACTACCTCCACGTGGCAGGTAGCACACAGGGCCATCCCCCCGCAAGTAGCTTGCACCGGGTACTCGGCCGCTTTCAGCACTTCCATCAGCGTCAACTGAATGTCGGTAGGAATTTCTATCGCCCGGCGCTCACCGTCGGACTCTTCTACTTGAATGGTAATCATGCGTTGAATATTGGCTAATGGATAGTAGATGACTTACAGTAACGGGCACGTTAGCATCTCCTAACAACGCTGAGCGCAAGATGTTAAATTTTGCATCCTGCCTATCCCTTTTTGTCCCAAAAATCCTGATCAAAAACCAGTTACTCCGTTCACCGTCGTGTACTTCAGACTTGCCTTCTTGCCCCCACTCAAAATCTGGTAAGCACTGTGCGACATGAGTGCCGCCTCGTGAAAGCCGCACAAGATCAGCTTCAGTTTGCCCGGATAGGTGTTGATGTCGCCGATGGCGTAGATGCCCGGCACGTTGGTGGAGTAATCCTCGGTGTTCACGGCAATGGCACTTTTGTCCAAGTTCAGTTTCCAGTTGGCAATGGGGCCCAATTTCGGACTCAAGCCGAACAGCGGAATGAAGTAGTCGGCGTCTACCGTGATGGCGTTCTTTTCCTTATCGGTAATCACGCAGGCGTTGAGGCGGCCGTTACCCTGAATGGCCGTTACGTTAGCGTTGAGTTGCAGTTTAATCTTGTTCTGATCGGCCAGGGCCATCACCTTGGCGGCCGAGTCGGGCGCGCCCCGGAAGGTGCTGCCCCGGTGCACCAGCGTGACCTCTTCGGCAATTTCGGCCAGGTGCATGGTCCAGTCTAGCGCCGAGTCACCGCCGCCCGCCAGCACCAAGCGTTTGCCGCGGAACTGCTCGGGATTCTTAATGATGTAGTTGATGCCCTTGCCCTCGTAGGCTTCCAGGTTCTCTACCGCCGGTTTGCGAGGCTCAAAGCAGCCTAGTCCCCCGGCAATCACCACCACCTTGCAGAAAACTTCAGTGCCGTCGTTGGTTTGCAAGCGGAACGAGTCGTCTTCCAGCCGCTCTAGTTCTTCTACGCGCTCTCCCAGCGTGAACGACGGGTCAAAGGGATCAATTTGCTCGGCCAGTTGGTCGACCAGCTCCTGCGCCAGCACCGTGGGGTAGCCGGGAATGTCGTAGATGGGCTTCTTGGGATAAATCTCGGACAGTTGCCCGCCGATCTGCGGCAACGTATCTACCAGGTGGCAACGCATCTTCAGCAGCCCGGCTTCAAATACAGCGAACAAGCCTACTGGACCCGCTCCGATAATGCACAGGTCGGTGTGAATGGTTTTTTCTTCGGTGATATTTAGCATGGCGCTAATTATTCTTATTAACTACTACTTATTAAATTCTCCAAGGTGGGTTTTTTCGGTTTCTCCCGCCGTAAAATAAAATTAGCTGATTTCCGATCTTCACTAAGCATACGCAAAGTAAGCGGATTTGTTTGTCATAGCAATAGTTAGTAAGGCAATGAATTATAAAAAGTTACTTTAGACCTGATTAGAAAAAGTTTATTAGTATCGCCCGCACGCGTGAGGACTACTAGCCGTAGCCCCGCTGCGGGATGCGAACGCGGTAGTTGTGCGGGGCACCCCGTGCAAATGAGCGTGATCTGATCGCGAAAGTCAGCGGCAAAGTGGCCGCCTGGAACTGTTGCAAAGGATAGTTCTTTAGATAGCTCAGCAAAAAGAAAAGTTTCTCCCCCAGGCTCGGTAGCGTTCGGGTCGGCTTGCCGGGATTCAAGTTAGGTAGGTTGCGCTTTTTACCTTCCAGGGAGTGATAGCGGTAGTAACTCATCTAGTGCCGCCTGAAAACCGCCAACAGTGCATCAAATTCTTCTACCGTGAGGCTGGTCAGGGCAGACAAGTAAGTTTATCTGCGCGATTTGTTACTCTAATGCGCTAGTCAAGCTTCTCAATATCAAAATTGTCCGAAGTGCCGTACTCCACCAGTTTGCTTAGGCAATATGTATCCAGTGACAACAAATCTTTCACCAGAAAATCATCCTCAAACACCTCGAGCACCTCAAATTCCGACACCTCGCCGTAGTTGGTTAGCCGGTAGTGCTTCCCAACCCGCAGGTTATCGAACGACATGGTGAGCGAGGTGGGCTTCTTCATCAATCGCGATTTTTGACGACAAGCAGAGTAACGGCTGCCCCGAGCAGGGCGGTACCGGTGACGGCAAGCCAGCGATTGGGCAACACGAAGTCGGGCTGGTTGCTGTCTTTCCAACCGCCACTCACCGTGCCCCACTGCGGCATCGGCTCGAAGAGGTTGCCCGTGGTCGGGTCGGCTGGTTCGTCTCGGAAATGCCCGTCGGCGATCATTTTGCGGTAGCGCTTGTCGAAGGTAGCCGGGGCCACGGAGCGGGCAAGCCGCATAATCTTGCCCATACCGCCCACAATGGCTTCCTCTCTCGGGTGCTTGATCATGGAGATGATCGTTTTCGCTACCTGATCGGCCTTGATGCGCGGCTTAGGAGCCTGCACTTCTTTGCCGTAGTAGTTGCCCGCTTGGTTGAAGATGGGCGTATCGATCACCGCCGGATACACCGTGCCCACGTGGATGTCGGGTTCGTCGGCTAACTCCTGCGCCAGGCTCAGACTCAACCCGCGAATGGCGAACTTGCTTAGCGAGTACCCACCGGTATAGGGTTGCCCCACCAGGCCCACCACCGACGACACGTTGATCAGGTGACCGTGTCCTTGCTGGCGGAACTGGGCCACCGCGGCGCGGGCTCCGTAGATGTAGCCGAAAAGATTTACTTCCAGCAACTGCCGCAGGTCTTGGGTCGGAATTTCGTCGAAGCGTCCGAAGAGCGATACGGCGGCATTATTGAGCCACACGTCTGTCTTACCGAAGCGCTCAACGGTTTCCTGGGCCAGCGCATCAACTTCTTCTTCTTTGGTCACGTCGGTGGGCCGCACCAGCACAGCGCTGCCCCGCTGACGGCACAGTTCGGCTACTTCGTCGAGCGCTTCTTGGCGGCGGGCGGCCAGCACGAGAGAACATTGGTAGTTGGTGGCCAAAGCCAGCGCGGT
Organism: Cyclobacteriaceae bacterium; assembly: GCA_965217275.1. GTDB lineage: Bacteria > Bacteroidota > Bacteroidia > Cytophagales > Cyclobacteriaceae > Tunicatimonas. The sequence continues at coordinate 1,658,889 of OZ244400.1, forward strand.
GGCGCGCCCGATGCCACTGGAGGCTCCGGTGATCACAATAGTTTTAGCGGATAACATAGCAGATCAAAAAGTTGAGTACATTCAGAATAAGGCCTCTTTCCGGAAAATGTTTTAAAAAAACACCTGGATTGGTCATTCCTCACTGGGAAGCGATGGTTGATCCGTAAAAAAGATACTAGCTTACTGCTTCTCGGTAGTTGTTAAACACCGTTTGGTTGACGTGCGGGTTGGTCACGATTTCCAGTAACTTGGCGTGGCCACTTGTTCGATAAAAAAAGTCGGTGAGGTAGGGGGGCAGCAGCGCATATGTGCCCGCTTCGGTCAGGTCAATTTGATGATATTCCATACCGAAGTCGCGGGCGGTGCATTCGGCGGTCAGCGCCTGGTGGGTCTCGAAGTATTCTTCCAACTCCGGTTGCTGCCGCGGCCCGTTGATGAGACGAAAGATGCCACCGCCGTGGTTGTTAAAGAGCACCACACGCAGGTTAGGCAACAGATAATTATGCCAAAACGCGTTGCGATCGTAAAAGAACGCCATGTCACCGGTGAGCAACACCGTCAGTTGGTCAGAGGCCAGCACTGCCCCCACCGCCGTGCTGTTGCTGCCATCGATGCCACTGGTGCCCCGGTTGGCAAATACTTCCACCTGATACTGTTGATCTGACAACCCAACCAAGTTGGCGTAGCGCACTGTCATGCTATTGGCCAAGTGTAGGTTCACCGCGTCGGGCAGGTGGTGCAGCACGGTTTGGAGTGCCTGAAATTCTCCCACCGGTTGAGCAGCGTTGGTGGAGAACAAGGTATCGACTTGCTGCTGTGCTTCCGTCTCACGATCCTGCCAGTTCTGGTAGTAGTCCGCTTGCGAAGCGGAAGGCCCGGTGAGTAGCGGTTGCAGTTGGGAGAAGAGCCAGACGGGTTCGGTATGGATCACTCTGTTGAGCGCGCCGAAGGTATCAGCGGCGGTGCCCGCCGGTTGAATGTGCCAGTGGGCGGCAGGGCGGTGACTTCGCAAAAAAAGTTTGAGGTTTTTAGAAATAACCGAACGACCGAAGGTGATCAGTAGATCGGGCGCCAGCGTGTTATCGGGTCTGGCTAGGATCACATCCGCGTGTTGCACGGCCGAAGTAACCGGGTGCAGGTTGGAAATCACATCGGCCACCACAGGTATTTGTTGCGCGGTACCAAATTCAGGTAAAACCGAAATCAAGTCCGTATCCAGCTCATCTTGTCCGCCTACGATCAGTCTTCTGCTGTAATGCTGCCAGTCATCGGCTAGCGCTTGCATGGATGCTTCAGGAAGGATTAAACGCGATAACACGGGCACAATTACCCTGACGTCTTCATCAAACCGTGTTTCTTCGTTATCATTCGGATAAAAAGGTTCGCGAATGGGCACGTTGAGGTGCACCGGCCCTGCCGGGTACGCCCGGCTTAGGTTGATTGCCTCAGCCACTTGTCGGGCTGCGTAGCGAACGTCGGCTTCGGTTTGCCCTACGGGAAACTCGTAGCTGGCCTTCACGTGCACCCCGTAGATGCCCCGCTGCCGAATGGTTTGCCCGTCGAGCTGGTCGATCCACTCGGGCGGACGGTCGGCGGTGAAGATGATCAGCGGCACTTGTTGGAAAAAGGCTTCGGCCACCGCCGGGGCGTAGTTGTAGGCCGCTGAGCCTGAGGTGCACACCAGTGCTACGGCTTGCCGCAGTTGCTGAGCCATTCCCAAACCAACAAAGGCGGCCGACCGTTCGTCGCTAATAATTTTGGTGGTGATGCCGGGGTGGCGCACCAACGCCAGGGTGAGGGGTGCGCTGCGCGAGCCCGGAGAGAGCACAACGTGTTGTACTCCGAGATGAGCGCAGATTTGAGCGGCGTTGATAATGGAGGGTAGAAGCAACGTTTTCCTTTCGGAAGGTAACTTGCTAGTCCTTCGAAGGTTTTTTAGCATCGAAGAATGCTGGTAGCAAAAGAGCCGACGTTGCTTCCAACACCGGCTTTTGATACGGGTAAAGCATCTTTTTACCTACGCTGCCGAAGCGCCTCTATTTCCTTAGCAACGCTTTCGGGAAGGCGACCTGTTGATCTGCCGCCTTGGGAGTCAGTAGCCCGGATTGAGATTTCCTCCAATGCTCCATAAGGAACTTTGCCATCCGCTTGATACCGAATATTCAGGTAGTCGGACAGTGATTGAATGCTATCGTAGTTCGGCAAATAAGTGGCTTTGTATTGCATATCTTGCTGCGAATCGCCAACAAGTGGATGACTGTTAGTGATTTCAGTTGGCAACTGATGTAGCCGAGCGCGGTATTCTCCTTCGTTTATGGATGAACGAACGTACCACGCAACACTCTCCCATATGCTATCTTTAAATGCCACGTATTCCCAATGTCCTTTGGCAAAATCAGCTTCGTAATTTCCTTGGATTTGAATTCGGCGTTCCCGTAATCCTTCCTTTATCACATTCGCCGATGCTTCAGGAATTTTATAAGCGCTTTCTAAAGGATCGCTTCCTGCATGATAGTAAGTAACTTCGCCTCCGTCAAGAAATATAGAATGGTGGTAACTATCAAATGACCCGTCTGGGTGGTAGACAAATAATTCGCTAGCTACGTCATCCCTCTCATTGTACTCAAAAAATTCATAGTCTGTCTCCATTTGGCTCACAGATCCTTTTATGCTAATATATAGTCCATCGACTGGCGGAATGGATACCTGTTGCATCAGTTTCATGGGCTGGAAGTCTTCGGATTCTAATTTATATTGTTGATCTACTCGAATATTATCTAGCCAAGCATAACTCGCAGCGCTGCCATCTTTGGCATTATTGGCAACAAATAAACCCACTGGTTCTTCTAAAATATCTAAAGAAGCCCGATAACCTGTACCAAATGTACTAAGTGAGGCATAGGCATTAGATGCGGAAGCTAACGTCTGCATTCCTTCTGGGACTCCATAGTCTACCTGTGCTGTACCAATCACTGGTCTATTCGTTGTGGAGCTTCCCCTTAAGAACCACAAATTTGGGGCGATATCCTGATATGATTCTATAATTAGATGACGGTTGTTGTCATTAAATCGGTAAGTCATTGCTATTGAAATAATAAGTCCTTTATCCATCCGATCTTTGCGATCAATATCAACTGTTTCACCGTTTCGCAGCTCTTCGGTCTGGATGATATTACCTTCGGTGTCACAAACGATAAGCCAAGCCTCTTTGGGTAAATAAGTCTGCTCCCCCAGATAATTATCATCTACCTTCAAGCTAAACAACTTGTTGAAAATGTTGATCTGCTGAATGGCTTCGGTGGGTTCGCCATCCCCACTCTGGACCACGGTGCGCAGGGTGTAGGCCCCGTCTTTGTATTGCTTGGTATCCAACATCACTTCGTACGGAGCTTCGGTGTCTTCGCCGACCAGTTCATCATTCAGGTAAAACTGAACTTTGCTGCCCGCGGCGGGAGTAGCTATTTCAGCCTTTAAGGAAGCGTCAAGCCATATTTTTTCACCCGCCTGGGGCGAAGTGATAGTGATGGTGGAAGCAGTTTCATTCTTAACATCTTCTTGGCAGGAAGCCAAAGAAAGCACACTGGCTGCTGCGTAGCAGCCGATTAAATACTTTTTCATCAGAAATGGTTTTGTGGTTATTTTCTGTTTAGGCGCACAAAAAACAGCCCGGCCATTCGGAGCAAGAATGGTGTTTTCAGCAAAAAATTACCCGAGTAGGAGCTTTGATAGAAGCAGTAATTGCGTGCGGATAAACGAGGGAGAAGCGATTTACTAGGTTCTTCAGAAGTCCATTCCAAAAACATTCGCCTTCGCCTACAGCGATTGCTTCACAAAGACTGGTTCTCAATGGAAGCCAACTGCACCAGCACCTCGTATTCTTCGGCGGTGATGTCCTGGTAGAAGTAGTAGATGGGGTTCACGCGCTCGTCGTCGTGGAACACTTCGTAGTGCAGATGAGGCGCCGTGGAGGTGCCCGTGTTGCCCACCAGGCCGATGCTTTGACCACGTTCCACCTTCTGTCCTTGCTTCACGCTAAAATCTTGCAGGTGGGCGTAGCGGGTGCGGTAACCGAAGCCGTGGTCGATAATTACCTGCTTGCCGTAGCCCGATAGCGAAGTTTTCACCACGGCCACCGTTCCGGCGCCGGTGGCGTAGACGGGCGTGCCCTGGGGAGCCGAGAAATCGATGCCCGGGTGCATCATCTTTACTTTATAAATCGGGTGCACCCGCATACCAAACCCAGAAGCCAGCCGACGCAACTCTTTGTTCGAAACCGGCTGAATGGCCGGAAGCGAGGCCAGCATATCCGACTTATCGGTGGCTAGGGCCAGCAGGTCGTCGTATGATTTCGTTTGAATGTATAGTTGCCGGTCCAGTTTATCGATGCGTTGAAAAGTGTTAGCAATCAACTCTTCACTATCCAGTCCGTTCTCTAGCAGTTCTTTATAACGGTCCACGCCGCCCACCCCCGCGCTGCGCACTGAGGAAGGAATAGGTTCCGCTTCAAAAATGGTTCGATACACGTTGTTGTCTCGTTCTTGCAAAGAATTCAGCATCTGGTTGGCGCGATCCATTTCCTTGCCCAGCATGTCGTAGTAAAAGTGCAATTCTTCGTTTTCCTTTTTTAGTTTAGCCGCTTTGGGTGACTCAAAGTACGTATCGAAGACAATCACCAAACAGACGCCAGCTACCAGCACCAACACCACAAAGCCCAACACGTTCAGGAACACATCCCAACGACTGGTGCGCACCCGTTCGTACTTGCAGGTTTCCGTATCGTAATAATACTTGATTTTTGGCATCGCTGACGCTTATCTTTGGCGATTTGTCCTACTTTTGTCGGACCTCTTTATTTTTAACGCTTCAAAGGCAACGAATGCCTAAAAACAGTCAAGTTATTTCTTAACTAGCAAGTTAGTGGTTTTCGTATTGGCAAAACCGGTGAAGCAGCAGCAAAAATTACATCCCATGAATTCTCAGGAAATCAGGTCGGCCTTTATTCGCTTTTTTGAACAAAAACAGCACCAGTTCGTGCCCTCAGCCCCGATTGTAAGCAAAGGCGACCCCACATTGATGTTTGCTAATGCGGGTATGAATCAGTTTAAGGACTACTTTCTGGGCAACGAACCGCCCCCCTACCCCCGGGCGGTCAACAGCCAAAAATGCTTACGCGTATCGGGCAAGCACAACGACCTGGAAGAGGTGGGCTTGGACACCTACCACCACACCATGTTTGAAATGCTGGGCAACTGGTCGTTTGGCGATTACTTTAAGCAAGAGGCCATTGCCTGGGCCTGGGAGCTCTTGACCAAAGTTTATCAATTGCCCAAGGAGCGGCTCTACGCTACCGTGTTCGGCGGAGACGAGGGCGATGGTCTGTCCATTGATAAGGAAGCCCACGGCTACTGGAAGGAATGGATCGACGAAGACCGAATCTTACTGGGATCGAAGAAAGACAATTTCTGGGAAATGGGCGACACCGGCCCCTGCGGCCCCTGTTCGGAAATTCATATTGACCTGCGCACGCCGGAAGAAATTGCCCAAGTGTCCGGCCGGGAACTGGTGAACCAGGACCACCCGCGGGTGGTAGAAATATGGAACCTGGTGTTTATGCAGTTCAACCGCCAGCAGTCCGGTGCACTGCAGCCGCTGGCCGCCCGGCACATCGACACCGGCATGGGCTTCGAGCGGTTGGCAATGGCGATCCAGAACAAAACGTCTAACTACGATACCGACGTGTTTGCTTCGCTTATTGCGCAGGTGAGCCAACGGGCCGGAGTGAGCTACGGTGCCAAACCGGAAACCGACGTTGCCATCCGGGTGATTGTGGACCATATCCGGGCCATCACCTTCACCATCGGCGACGGACAGTTACCCTCCAACAACAAGGCGGGATACGTAATTCGCCGGATCTTACGGCGGGCGGTGCGCTACGGATACACCTTTTTGAACTTCAAAGCGCCCTTTCTGCACGAACTGGTGCCCGTCCTTGCTGAACAATTCGCACCGATCTTTCCGGCGGTAAAGGAGCAGCAAGATTTTATTGCCAAAGTGATCCAGGAAGAAGAGCAGTCGTTTTTGCGGACTTTAGAAGTGGGACTGCGCAAGATGGAACAAATCAACCAGGAATACCGGGCGTCGAGAGTCATTCCGGGCTCGGTGGCCTTCGAGCTGTATGACACTTTCGGTTTTCCCCTCGACCTAACGGCCCTTCTCGCGCGCGAAGAGGGACTGTCGATCGATGAAGCCGGGTTTGAGCAGGAGATGGCGAAGCAGAAGAAACGTTCGCGCGCCGCGGCGGTGTCCGACACCGGCGACTGGACAGTGGTGAACGACACGCCCGTCACTTTCGTAGGCTACGACCACCTTACTTCCGAAGCTCGGATCGTCAAATACCGGAAAGTGATCGAAAAAGATCGTGCGTATTATCAGGTGGTGCTTGACACCACTCCCTTCTACCCCGAGGGCGGCGGGCAGGTGGGCGACACGGGCTACCTGGAAGCCAGCGGCGAAAAAATTCGCGTGACTGATACCAAAAAAGATAATGACCTGATTGTTCACATCACCGAGCAGTTGCCCGACGACACGGCGAGCACCCTTCGCTGCATGGTAGACGCCAACAAGCGGCAGCGTACGCAGAATAACCACACCGCCACGCACCTGCTGCACGCCGCCCTCCGCGCCGTGCTCGGCGACCACGTGCAGCAACGCGGCTCGCTGGTTAACGACCGGCTCTTGCGCTTCGACTTCTCGCACTTTGCCAAGCTCAGCGATGAGGAGATCAAGATGGTAGAGCGACAGGTAAACCAAAAAATCCGACAGAACCTGGTTTTGGAAGAACGGCGCAGCGTACCCATCGATGAGGCCAAAGCACTGGGAGCAATGGCCTTGTTCGGAGAAAAATACGGCGACCGGGTGCGCGTAATCATCTTCGATCCCGCCTACTCGGTGGAGCTCTGCGGGGGTACGCACGTGGCGGCAACCGGACACCTTGGTTTGTTCAAGATCACCTCCGAGGGTTCCACGTCGGCGGGCGTGCGCCGCATTGAAGCGGTGACTGCGGATGCTGCCGAGGCGCTGGTAGATCAGCAAGAACAACTCGTTCGGGAGGTTCAGGAGCTACTAAAGCAGCCTCACGACCTAAAAAAAGCGGTTGAGACGCTGCTACACGACAGAAACCAGCTACAAAAGCGCGTGGATGCCCTGCAACAAAAGGAAGCGGCCGGACTCAAGGATGATCTTCTTAAGAAAGCGTATTCGGTAAAGGATGTCCGGGTGATCATCGAGCAGGTTAGCCTGCCCAGTGCCGATGCCTTAAAAAAATTGGCGTTTGATCTGAAAAATCAGCAAGAAAATCTAGTGCTGGTGCTGGCGGCCGACGTGGCAGGCAAGCCCCAAATTGCCATTGCTATTGACGAAACGCTGGTGGAAACCCACGACCTGCACGCCGGAAAGCTGGTGAAAGAACTAGCTAAACACATTCAGGGCGGCGGCGGCGGACAACCATTTTTTGCTACTGCGGGAGGAAAGAAAATGGACGGGCTGCCACAGGTGGTGACGGCGGCCAAATCGTTGCTAGAGCAGGCCTTCGGTCACTCGTTGTGAAAAGGCGTGATGAATCACGCGACTACTCCTGATTGAAATCAATTTTATCAACCATATAGCTGCTGCCGAACTGTTTGATCAGCATGAACACTCGGAACTCACCCCGGTCGTGGGTGTAGGTGCCTACGGTGTACTTCAGCCCCTCTTTCGAGGAACCCTGGTGCACGTAGCGAAACCCCTGCGGAGGATACTTATTGAAGAAATCTTTCAGGATAAACTCCGCTTGGTTGCGACTGTAACTGGCCTTTTCGCCATTGATGCTAATTTCGACGGTGTTGTTAAAGTGATTGCCCAGTTCTCGCGAGCTACCCGTCTTCAACGCATCACGCACGTTGTTAATCACTTCGTTTTGCGCACTAGCGGGCGAAGCCCCCAGCGAAAAAAGGCAGCATGCGATCAACCAAAACCATCTTCTGTATTGAAAACTCATATACGTTTACCAACTTTACTGAGTTGTTTACCAAAACTGTGCCAACGGTTTACGCATCACACACACATTAGGATCAATCAGCAAAGTGGCGCAACATAGCAAAAACTGATGTTAAAGTTTGTGTATTTATACGAATTTTAGAAATCAATGAGGAATCTTAGAATCTTCACGCGCCTACGGAAGATTACCCTAAACCGGTTAGTAATCGGCTTGGGTCTGTTGGTCACGAGTCTAATTATCGGAGAGGCAGGATTCATGCTGGTAGAAGCGTACTCACCCGTTGAAGCCTTTTACATGACCGTGATTACCTTATCAACCGTGGGGTTTTCGGAAGTGAAGCCCCTGTCGGACGCCGGGCGCTTGTTTACCAGTTTTTATATTATCTTTAACCTCGGAATTTTCGCCTATGCCATCAGTCTGCTCACGGCCTTTATCGTGGAAGGGGAATTCCGAGAAACCTTTCGAAAATATATTACCAGCCGACGCGTGCAGCGACTATCCAATCATATCATCGTGTGTGGCTTTGGCCGAAACGGGGTGCGCACTTGTGAAGAATTGCTGCAAAGCAACCGCTCGTTTGTGGTGGTGGAGCAAAATCCGCAGTTAATTAAGAGTTTCCCTGATAGCGCCAACTTCCAGTACATTATCGGTGATGCCACTGCCGACGACACCCTGCTAGCGGCCGGCATCGATCGGGCCGAGGCCATTATCACCACTTTGCCGAAGGATACCGACAATGTATTTATTGCCCTAACCGCTCGAGAACTCAATCCTGAGGTAACCATCATATCGCGCGCATCGGAAGAGAGTTCGGAGAAAAAACTGCTGCGGGCCGGGGCCAACCAGGTGGTGATGCCCGACGCCATCGGGGGCATTCACATGGCCCGCCTCGTTACCAAACCCGATGTGATTGAGTTCCTCAATATTCTCACGGGAGTGAGCAGCGAGCACCTTAAGCTGGAGGATTTCACCTTTGAGGAGATCAAAGCAGAATATCAGCATCAGACCCTGCGGCAACTCAACATCCGCCAGCATACCGGGGCCACGGTGATCGGCTTTCGGCATCAATCTGCCGGTTTCACGTTTAACCCACACGGTGACTTAGAGTTTGGGGCGGGGGACACGATGATCATTATCGGCACCGACCAAAACATTGAGCGTTTCAAGGCGCACTACACCTAATTCGTGACAGATGCGAGTCAATAGTCGACAGTCCACAGTCAGGGGCGCAGAAAACTGTCGACTATCGACTGTGGACTATCGACTACTTCACTACCACTCAATCTCCGGTTTACCGTGTTCTCGAAGGTAGGCATTGGCCTGTTTGAAATGGTCGTTGCCAAAAAAGCCGCGATCGGCGGCGAAAGGAGACGGGTGGGCTGATTTAAGCACCAAATGCTTGCTTTCGTCAATCACGGCTCCTTTCTTCTGGGCGTAGGCGCCCCACAGCATAAATACTACGTGCTCTTTTTCTTCGGAAACCTTACGAATCACGGCATCGGTAAACTCTTCCCACCCTTTCTTTTGATGAGAGCCTGCTTGCCGGGCGCGCACCGTGAGGGTGGAGTTGAGGAGTAGTACGCCCTGCTTGGCCCAACGCTCCAGGTTGCCGCTGCTGGGAACTTCCTGGTCGTATTCCGTTTTAATCTCTTTAAATATGTTGATCAGCGACGGTGGTTTAATTATGCCCTCGCGCACCGAAAACGCCAGGCCATTGGCCTGCCCCGGCCCGTGGTAGGGGTCTTGCCCCAAAATAACTACTCGAACTTCATCAAAGTCAGTAAGATCAAAGGCTCGGAAGATCTCCGGCCCGGGCGGATAAACCGTATGGTTTTTGTACTCGGACTTGAGGAACTCGACCAAACTTAAAAACTGAGGTTTGCTAAACTCACCTGATAGCCGATCTTTCCACGAAGGTGCAATTTTAACGTTCATTTTTTTCCGGTTAAATAGGTTATCTTAAACATATAATTAACTTTAGCCGTGAAAAAGCAAGCAGTCACACAATGGTAACAGAAATCACGGAAGGGGTCAAGGTAACGGTAGTAACAGAATATCAACCCGATTATTCTAGTCCTAGCCAGAGCCACTACGTGTTTACTTACCAGGTCACTATTGAAAATAACAGCAATCACACCGTAAAGTTACTCCGCCGCCATTGGCATATCCACGACGTTGGCTTTCCTAAGCGCGAGGTGGAAGGCGACGGCGTGATTGGGAAGCAGCCGGTGCTAGAACCGGGGAACGTCCATCGCTACGTGTCGGGCTGCAACCTGAAGTCGAGCATTGGCAAGATGAAGGGTGCTTATCTGATGCAACGGATCATGGACGACCATCAGCTGGAGGTGGTCATTCCTGAATTTACGATGATGGCCCCCTACCGGGCCAACTAACCCCCGGTGCCTACTTTTTTAGACAAGCTTTCGTTGGTTCGTGGCTATCTGCACCACTGGCTACACGCCCTCAACGAGCACTCGTTGCAGGCCCCTTTCGTTTATGACTTGTACTGCGACGTGATCAAGAATGATCGGTTGCTCCCGGCATTTCAGCCGATTGAGGCCGTCCGCCACCGCCTGCTCCATTGCTCCGACCTAGTAGCCGTCAGCCACCTGGGAGCCCCCTCGCGGGTGTCGGCGCAACCGACTCGAAGGGTGAGCAGCGTGGCCCGGCACGGTTTGAGTTCGGCCAAGTTCGGGCGACTTTTATACCGGTTGGCGACTTATAATTCGTCGAACTACTTGGTGGAATTAGGCACTTCGCTGGGAATCACCACGCTCTACCTGGCAGCCGCCCGCCCATCGGGGGTAGTGTATACGTTGGAGGGCGGGGAGGCCATCGCTGACCGTGCCGAACGAGTTTTCAGCGAACTAGCGCATCACAACATTCACCTGGTGCGGGGAGACATAGACCGTACCCTTCCGGATTTGCTCCGACGGCTGCCTCGGGTGGACTTCGCCTACCTAGACGCCAACCACCGCTACGGGCCAACCGTAGCGTATTTTGAGCAGGTGGTGGCCAAGACCGATGAGCGCAGCATTGTGGTGATCGACGATATTTACTGGTCAGGTGAGATGCAACGCGCGTGGCGGCACATCCGGCAGCATCCGGCGGTCACTTTAACGCTGGATCTGTTTGATGCGGGATTGGTTTTCTTTACGCCCCTAAGCGTCCGCCAAGACTACGTGTTGATGTTTTAGCGTTCTTTGATGCTACTTCCGGAGTTGCTCGGGATCAAGGTAGGCATCCAACGTAGCGGTTTGCTGCGTGACTTCGGCCCAGGGCACCGGAATTTTTAACAAGAATAGCCCACCGGGAGCCATGCTACTCACCGGCTCACCCGTTAGGTACTCCGCCAAATACGTAAGCGTAGGATTGTGCCCAACAATCATCAGGCGATTGATTGCCTCTGCTTGCTGATTGATAAGCGAGAGTACCGAACGCACCGAAGCCTGATACAACTCATCAGAATAGTCGATGCGCCCGCTATGACGCATTTGTTCGACGAGTATCTCCGCGGTGCTTCGGGCCCGTTGCGCGGTGCTCACCAGAATTAAATCAATAGTTTGCTGTTGTTCGTTCAGGTGATATCCCAGGCGAGTGGCGTCCTGATACCCCTTTGCACTTAGCGCTCGTTCACTGTCTTTTCTGCCTTGTTCAGCTTCGTTGGCCGTGGCGTGGCGTACCAAAAATAATTCTCTTGTCATGCGGAAGCGTGTGTTTAACGGTGCGTACGGTCTCTATTTAACAGGGTCTGTACCATTTAATAGAACTTTGTCTTGGGAAACAAGGTATTAGTACAGTACTTCGCGCCCCACGTGGGGTGCCCTCGGTAGGCCGACCCGCGAAGGATGTATAGCAGAAAGCGATTAGTTTAGCCGATCTAACCCCGGCAATTTACCACAAAATAGCTGAGCAAACCCATTCATTATGTCTAAGAACCTTGTAATTGTTGAGTCACCGGCTAAAGCCAAAACCATTGAAGGATATTTGGGAGGAGATTTCAAAGTCATGTCTAGCTACGGTCACGTGCGTGATCTACCCAAAGATGATACGGGCGTTGACATTGAGAATGGCTTCAAACCCACCTATCAGGTATCTCCTGACAAAAAAGAGATCATCGCTCAACTTAAAAAGCTGGTAAAAACCTCTGATACAATTTATCTGGCCAGTGATGATGACCGTGAGGGCGAAGCTATCTCGTGGCATTTGAAAGAGGTATTAAACCTGGACGACAGCCGCACCAAGCGCATTGTTTTTCGTGAAATTACCAAGAAGGCTATCCTCAACGCCATCGAGTCGCCGCGGGGCATCGACATCGACCTGGTGAACGCCCAGCAGGCGCGCCGCATTTTGGACCGGATCGTGGGCTACGAACTCTCTCCGTTGCTGTGGAAGAAAATCAAACGTGGGCTGTCGGCCGGTCGGGTGCAATCGGTGGCCGTGCGCCTGGTGGTGGAGCGCGAGCGCGAGATTGCTGACTTCAGTACCAAGTCGTCGTTTCGGGTCACCGCCGAGTTCAAGTTGGACAATAACAGCGTGCTGAAGGCTGAATTGCCCAAGAAGTTTGATACTGAAGAGGAGGCCTACGCTTTTTTAGATACTTGCAAATCCGCTGACTTCTCTATCCAAAAGCTGGAGATGAAACCGGTTAAAAAGTCACCCGCTCCGCCCTTTACCACCTCCACCCTGCAGCAGGAAGCGTCGCGCAAGCTCAGCTTCTCGGTGTCACAAACCATGACCCTGGCCCAGCGCCTCTACGAAGCGGGCAAAATCAGCTATATGCGAACCGACTCGTTGAATCTGTCGGATGAAGCCGTAGAAAGTGCCAGTGGCGAGATCACCGGTAGTTACGGTAGCCAGTATCTGCAAACCCGTAAGTACAAAGCCAAAAAGGATTCCTCGGCGCAGGAAGCCCACGAGGCTATTCGTCCTACCGATTTTTCGGCTAAGGAAGTGAGTAGCGACCGGCAGCAGCAACGCCTGTATGAACTGATCTGGAAGCGCGCCATCGCTTCGCAAATGGCCGATGCTCAGATTGAGCGAACCACCGCCACCATCGCTATCTCCAACAGCCCCCTCACCCTGACCGCCTCGGGCGAAGTGATTAAGTTTGATGGTTTTCTAAAAGTATACCTAGAGTCATCGGATGAGGAGGAGGACGAGGACCAAAAAGGCATGTTGCCGCCCCTCAAAGAAGGCCAAGAGCTTGATTTGGACATCATGCAAGCGCGCCAGACGTTTACGCGTCCGCCCGCTCGGTATACGGAGGCCAGCCTGGTGAAGAAGCTGGAAGAAATGGGCATCGGTCGTCCTTCGACCTACGCGCCTACCATCTCGACCATTCAGAAGCGGGGATACGTGGAGAAAGAAGACCGAGAGGGAAAGGAGCGGGACTACCAGCAACTCACCCTACAGATGCCCACCACGAAGGTGGAAACCAAAACCCTGACCGAGATCACCGGCACCGAAAAGAAAAAGCTGTTCCCTACCGACATTGCGATGGTGGTGAACGACTTCTTGACCGAATACTTCTCGAACGTGCTGGATTACTCGTTTACCGCCGAGGTGGAAAAGGAGTTTGACGAGATTGCCCAAGGAGAAAAGCAGTGGGAGAAGATGCTGCACGACTTCTACAGTCAATTTCATCCGAAGATCGAGAGCACCGGCGAGGTGGATCGCACCACCATCCAGAACGACCGGCGTTTGGGCGATGACCCTAAATCCGGCCTGCCAGTGATTGCTCGCCTGGGCAAGTTCGGGCCGATGGTACAGATTGGTGAAACCGACGGTGAAGAAAAACCGAAGTACTCAAGCTTGCGCAAGGGGCAGTTTATTGAAACGCTTACGCTGGATGAAGCCCTGGAACTGTTTAAATTACCCCGCGAGGTGGGCGAATACGAGGGGGAAGAGATTGTAGCGGCCATCGGGCGATTCGGACCCTACGTGCGGCACAAGGGCAAGTTTGCTTCGCTGACCCGAGAAGACGACCCCCTGACCATTGAAGCTGAACGGGCCATTGAGTTGATCGAGGCCAAGCGAAAGCTGGATGCTGAGAAGTACATTAAGGTATTTGACGAAAACCCTGATATTCAGGTGCTCAAGGGGCGCTACGGTCCGTATATCAAAGCGGGTAAAAAGAACGTGAAGATTCCTAAGGATCGAAAGCCCGAAGAACTCACGCTGGAAGAGTGCGTGACCCTGGCCGAAGCTGCCCCCGAAAAGAAAGGTCGGGGTGGTGGACGGAAGAAGAAGTAACCGTCCGCGCGTTGCAGCAGGTGGCTACGGCCACTCGCTCAGGAGATCAACTCAGGGCTCAGGGCTCGACGGCGCTGCACGCGACGGATCACCGGGTAGGCCAGTACCGATAGCAGGATGATTGCTGTGCCCACGTAAAAGGGCAACGACATGGTTTCCTTTTCTCCAAAAATCAGCACTGCCAGCAGGATTCCGTAAACCGGTTCCAGGTTGTTGGTCAGGTTCATGGCAAAGGCAGTTACGTAGCGCATCAGGTTCACGGATACCGAAAAGGCGTAGAGGGTGCATACCAGCGACAAAATGAGCAGATACCCCCAGTCAGAGGCGGTGGGAACGAGCAGCAGTGTACTGGCTTCGCTTAAGTAGACCGCGTAATAGGGGAGAAGTAATGCCACACTCACACACGCACCCAGCATTTCATAGAACGTGATCACGTAGGCATCGTGTGCTTGCGCAAACCGAGCGTTTAGGACGGTGAACACGGCCCCTAGCATCGCTGAGGCAACCGCCATCGCCAAACCCACGGCATGGTCGAACTCGAACCGGAAAATCACGTACAGTCCCACAATCACTAAAAGTCCTAATCCCACTTCATAGGCGCGGATCTTTCGGCCTGTCATCCAGGGTTCGAACAAACTGGTCCACAGCGAGCAGGTGGCCATACCAGCCAGGCACACCGATGCATTGGCCACCCGGGCGGCGGCAAAGAACAAAATCCAGTGGGTGGCGATGAGCGTGCCCGTTCCCAGGATGGCAAGCACCCTAGTTCGTGGTAAAACCCACGGTTTTTTTCCAGTTAGCAAGACGACCGCCAGGGCTACTGAGGCAATGAGGGTGCGGTAAAACACTACTTCTACCGGCGGAATGCTAATCAGCAGACCCAAGACGGCCGTGAAGCCCCAAATCAACACCACAAAGTGCAGAAGCAAATAATGCTTGAACTGAGCCATCAGCGCGGAACGGTGTTGTAGAGCACGATGCCCACGGCCGAGAAAACAATGTTGGGTAGCCACACCGCTAGTAGCGGATTAATAGAGTTTACTTCGGCCAAGCTTCGGGCAAAAATGAAGAAGATGATGTAGACGAAAGCGATCAGGAACCCCAGCGCAATCTGAAAACCGGAGCCGCCGCGGGCCTTTCGGGCCGACATAATCACCCCGATGAAGGTGAGGATAACGGCCGTGAAGGGCGACATATACCGAATGTATTTCTCTACCCGGTAGATGGGAATGCTGTTGCCGCCCCGCTCTTGCTGCTTAGCAATGTAGGCATCTAGTTCGGGCATCGTCATCGTCTCAAACATTTGGTAGGTACTGCCAAAATCGTCGGGATGGATGTTGATGGTGGTATCCATCTCCGTGCCGTTCTGGATCGTTTCTTCCTCTCCGGAGAAGGTGTGGAGGGTCCAATCCTTTAGTTTCCACTTGGTGTTGGTAGAGTCCCACTCGATGCGTCGGGCCGATAACTTCTCTAGCATTTCGTTGCCGCGGATCTTCTCCAGAGTAAAGCGGTAGCCCACTTCAGAGTTGTTGTTGTAGTTCTCCATGTAGGCGTAAGCTTCGGGCGCCACTTTGATATGGATATCGCTCTCGTCAAAATAAAAGGGCGATTTCACGTACTTGAGCTCGAATTCGATGCGGCTTTTATTGGCATTGGGGATAATCCATCCGTTAAGCCAGAAGCTAACCCCGGCAATCAGGCAGGCCCCCAGAAAGTAGGGAAACAGCAGGCGGCGAAAGCTTACTCCACCGCTTAGAATGGCAATAATCTCAGTGTTTCCTGCCAGTTTAGAAGTAACAAACACCACTGCAATAAACACCGTGATGGGAGTGATCAGGCTGGCTACGTACGGAATGAAGTCCAGGTAGTATCTCAGAATTTCAAGCGCACCTAGTTTGTGCTCCAGAAAATCGTCGTTCTTCTCGGTGAAATCGATGACCGATATAATTGACACCAGTAGCAGGACAACGAACAAAAACGTGCCTAAAAACTTCTTTAGTACGTACTGGTCAATAATTTTCATTTACTGCTCCTCAGGCACTAAAGGATCTTGATCTTCTTCACTGACAAGCCGGTTAACTCTGATATTTCGTTCAGGTTGTAACCCCTCTGCTTCATGTCCTTTGCTACTTTTTCCATCCCCTTCTCCATCCCTTTCTCCATTCCTTTCTCCATTCCTTTCTCCATTCCTTTTTCCATCCCCTTTTCCATTCCTTTCTCGACTGCTTCTTCTATCGCATAATCCAGGGTGTTCTTCCAATCGCGTTTGTACTTCAAACTTGCTTGATACTGTTCCATATCTTGTTTATTTAGTTTCGCTACTTCAGCAATTTTAAATGCTTTTCTAAAAATCTTTTCCTGCAATACAGCGGGTATCTCCTGAAAACGATGTAGGTTTTTCAAAAGAAACAACCATTTATCAAAGTGGGTTACCAGCTCTTCCTCGGTTTTGTTGAACTTCGTCATTTCCAGATAAACAAAGGTTAGTTTATCGTAAAAAATTTCCTTTCGTTGGGTCTCCATCAACTTTACTTCGTGAAGAAACTGGTTGGGATGGCTATCGTCAAATGCGAAGTCCATAATACCAATGGTATAAACTTCGTTCAACTTAAAATTCCAGTTTTCTCCCTTTTGTCCCTGCTCCTGGATAGGAAATGTAGCATAGAATAAACTTCGGTCTTTAAAATACCGCTGTTTAGCTTTTTGTAGCTCCACAATGAACCGCTCTCCGTCTTCGCTTACGCAATATAGGTCAAAAATGGCCTTTCGGTCTTCGTCAGTTTGTCCTAAGTGCTCATTTTTAGCGTAGGTGAGTTGCTTGATTTGCTTCTTGCCTTTCAGTAATTCATTTAAAAAATCCACCAGCAACTCTTTATGTGGCTCAGAGCCAAATAGCCGTTTGAAACCAAAATCGGTGAACGGGTCAATGTACTTTCCTAATTCATCCATGACACATGATTAGAGCCGCTGCATCACCTGCGCAATCGTTCGGTTTTTCCATGTCCCGAAATCCCCCCCCTCAATGTGCTCACGGGCCTGCCGAACCAGCCAAAGATAGAAGCTTAAGTTGTGAATACTTGCAATTTGGGCGCCTAGCATTTCTTTCGAGTGAATCAAATGCCGTAGATACGCTTTAGAATAAAAGGTGCTCACGTATCCCCCTAACGTTGCATCAATGGGCGAGAGTTCGTCTTTCCATTTTACGTTGCGAATATTGATGATGCCTTGGGTGGTGAACAGCATACCATTACGGGCGTTGCGCGTGGGCATCACGCAATCGAACATATCTACTCCCAACGCAATGGCTTCCAGGATATTGGCCGGGGTGCCCACGCCCATGAGGTAGCGCGGTCGGTCAGTCGGGAGAATCCGACACACCAGATCGGTCATGGCATACATCTCTTCGGCCGGTTCGCCTACCGCCAGTCCGCCAATGGCGTTGCCCTCCCGCCCCAATGTAGCCACCGCCTCGGCCGATTGGGTACGCAGATCAGCGTAGGTGCTGCCCTGCACAATAGGAAACAGCGTCTGCTGATAGCCGTACTTTCCGGCGGTGGCGTCGAAGCGCTCACAGCAGCGGTGCAGCCAGCGGTGCGTACGCTGCGTCGACTCCTTGGCATAATCGTAGGCGCACGGAAAAGGGGTGCACTCGTCGAAGGCCATAATGATGTCGGCCCCAATAACGCGCTGAATGTCGATGGCCCGCTCGGGCGAAAAGGTGTGCTCACTGCCGTCGATGTGCGAACGAAACCTAACGCCGTGTTCGGTAATCTTCCGTTTATCAGCCAAGGAATACACCTGATAGCCTCCGCTGTCAGTGAGCAAAGGGCGCGACCAACCGTTGAAGCCGTGCAGTCCGCCCGCCGCTTCCAGCAGTTCCAACCCCGGACGCAGGTACAGATGGTAGGTGTTTCCTAAGATTATTTCCGACTTGATATCCTCTTCCAGCTCCCGTTGATGCACTCCCTTCACCGTTCCGGCAGTGCCCACCGGCATAAAAATAGGCGTGCGTATTGTCCCATGATCGGTAGTGATTTCACCGGCACGGGCGTTGCTTTTTGCATCTTTGGCAGTAAGGGTAAAGTTCACGGATGTAAAGGCTTGGACAATTACAGAGCTAGCTGCTCACCGGTTGTTGGGCGCGACGAGCGTTCTGACGAGACGTTGCCCACTGTTTGTACCACACGTTGAGCACCACTCCGGCGATGACCAGTGCCATGCCCGCATAGGTCATCCAATTAAACGTTTCGTCAAAGAAAATGAATCCGAAGCTAAGCGCGTAGATAATACTCAGATACTTCAGGTTGGCTACCTTGGATACCTCTTCGGCCTGGTAGGCCTTGGTCATAAAGTACTGCGCAAACTGCGTAAAAGTGCCAATGCCGAGCAGAAAAGCCCAGTCCCACCCCTGGGGCGTCACCCAGTGGAAAGCCGAGTAGAGCCCCACAATAGGCATGGTCACTAGCGGAAAGTAGAGCACAATCACCAGCGGATGCTCGCGCTGGTTAAGCTTGCGGATGATGGTGTAGGCCAGGCCCGAACCCACCGCGGCCACCAGCCCCATGAGCAGGTGAACGGCAGAAATACGCGCATCGAAGCCGTTGATGACCAGCATCCCCCCGAACGAAAGCAGAAAGAACAGCCACTGCCAGCGCCGCATGCGTTCGCCCAGCAGCACCACTCCCAAAAAAGCAGTGACGATAGGTGACAAAAATTGCAGCGTAACGGCGGTAGCCAGCGGAATTTGTTGCAACAGCACAAAGTAAAGCACCAGCGCCACCGCTCCCGAAAGTCCGCGAGCGATAAGCAACCGATGGTTGCTGCCCCACAGGTACACTCCCTGTGACTTGAGCACGGCATAGCTCATGGCCAGAGAGATCGCGCACCGAAAGAACACGATTTCTACCGCCGGAATGTGAGAAACGAACTTGACGAGCACGTTCATGCACGAAAACAGGAAAGTAGCCAAGAGCATGTACTGTACCCCCTTGGATAAGTGCATAGTTGGGTGTTGACCAGAAGGTGAAGGTAGCGTTTACGCGAAAGAAACCCGGAGGTTACTAGATGATCGCTTTTTCTAAGGAGAGCGGCGTTTCTACGCGGGGGCTATCTGATTCCACGGGAATGCTGAAGTAAAATCTGCTACCCCGGCCCACTTCGCTCTCTACGGCGATGGTGCCGCCGTGGGCCTCCACCACTTCTTTGGAAATGGCTAACCCCAGACCGAGGCCGTGCTTATTTTTGCTTCCGTTGGTGGGCAGTTGCACAAACTTGTCGAAGACGCGTTGGGCATTTTCTTTGGAGATGCCGGGACCAAAGTCATAGACCGAGAACTCGATTCGGTCATCATACTGGTGCGTTTCAAGAATCACTTTGCTGTTCTCGGGTGAGTAACGAATGGCGTTGGTCATAAAATTGATCAACACCCACGACACCTTCTCCGGATCTACCTGGATGTCGGCCATATGCTCGTCGATGTGCTTCACAATCCGGATGTTTTTTTCTTCGAACTTGGCCAGTACCGGGGCAACGGCGTACTCTACCAAGATGGCGGGTGATACCTGCTTTTTCTCCAGGTTGATTTTCCCGCTTTCCACTTTGGAAAGGTCCAGCAGTTCGGTAACCATGTTCACCAGGCGGTGCACCTCCTGCTTCATGGAAGCGGCAATCTTATCCTGCTCGGTGCTCAGGGTGCCGAAGCGCGTGTCGCGCAGCAGCATCAGACTCATGTTAAGTGCCGACAGCGGCGTTTTTAGCTCGTGCGAAACCACCGCGATGAATTTCGATTTAGCATCGTTTGACTCTTTAAACGAAGTGATATCTTTCAGAATGATGATATAACCGATAAATCGCTTTTGCACCTCGTCGCTGTAGACCTTCACTATTTCTTTGGTATAGAACGATACCTTTCCTTCGCGCTTCACCTTTAAGAAGTTGTGCCGCTCCTCTTTCATTATCTTAGAACGGTCGTCGAGGTGCGCCGTGTCGTGCCGCAACGAGTTGGATAGTTCGCGAATCACCTGGCTATTTTCCTCCAGCGCCGTGAGTTTTTTGCCCACCAGTTGTTCTTCGTCGAAGTTAAGAATTTGCGTGCTTGAGTCATTCACCAGAATGATCCGCTCTTGCTCGTCGAGGATGATGAGACCGTCGCCCATGCTGCGGATAATGGACTCCATTCGGCTTTTTTGGGTCTGCACTTCCTCGATATTTAGTTTCTCGAACTCCTGCAGTTTGATCGACATGGAGTTGAACGCGCGGGCCATGTCTCCCAGTTCGCTGCGAGAATCCACGTCAATGGCTTGCTGGTATTCACCCTGAGCAATTCGCTTGATTTTTTCGGTGATGTCGGTGATTGGCTTCACAATCTCGTGGGGCACCTGAAACAAGGCCCAGATCACAATCACCAGCACCAGCATCACGATACAAAATACGTATATCTTCGAGCGGAAGTACAGATTTTGCGCAATAGCGTCTTCCTGACTAAGTTGCAGGTGGTTGATAGAAGCCAGCTGCACACACTTCTCGCGCATCACCTCGTTGAGGCGCTGGAGCACCGAGAAGTAAAGTCCTACCCGATCTTCGGTGCCTTCGAAAAGTTGGATATTTTTCTGGTAATCGGCGTAGGTAGCTTCTATCTGGGCAAACAGGCTATCTTCCTTTTCTCCTTCCAGATTGTTGCGACCGGTGGCTAGTTGATTCGCCAGCACCTCCTGTTCATTGTTCAGAATGGTGAGCAGGGTAGAATCATTATAATTGACGCCTAAGCAAATTTTCGATAGAATCTGGTCGGTCTTCGACAACGAAACCACCATTGCTTCGGTGGCTTTGATGGATCGGTAGTTGTCTTCCAGGATGCGGTTGGAGGCTGTGCCCAAATTGCTTAGATAGTAGATCGTTACCCCGGCCAGCACGCAAGTGAGCAGCAAGATGAACAAAAAACCCGACACGATCTGCGCCTTAATCCTCATGGACTTGTAATACCGGTAGAAACTGAAGGAACGAAGTAGCTTTTTCTTCTTCACGGTACGCGTCGCAATTATTGATCAAACAAGGAACATTGGTCGAAACTAACGGAAATTACTCGTTTTGCCTGTCAATATGATAAGTGCTTATCACACTGACAGCACAGTTGAGAATTCTAATGGCAATCAGGTGCTAATTTTGTACTCCTTCAGCTTTCGATATAGGGTGGCCAAACCAATGTCTAGTCGCTTGGCGGCTTCGGACTTGTTGCCGTTCACCATGCCCAACACCCGTAAAATGTGATCTTGCTCTACCGATTTCAGATCTACCGTACCTTTATCGGCCGAGGATGAACCGGTGGCCAGAGGCACATTCACCGGATCAGCAGTAGCCAGCGCTGCTTCGGCCATCACTGCCCTTCGGGGGGCGGGCACGGCTTGGCCATTTAAAATTTCTCGGGGTAGCGTGTCTACGGTCAACTCGTTGCGGTCGGCCAGAATCACCGCACGCTCCACCACATTCTTCAGTTCTCTCACGTTGCCCGGCCAGTCGTACTTTTTCAGTTGCGCCATAAAGTCCGGATCGATACGCTCTATCTCCTTGTGCGTGCGCTCCACGTTTTCTTTGATCAGGTGCATCACCAGCAGGTCGATATCGTCTTTGCGGTCGCGCAGGGGAGGAAGGTCGATAGTGAAGGCGCTCAGGCGGTAGTACAGGTCACGGCGAAACGACTCGTTATCTTCGGTGACTAGATTGCGGTTGGTGGCGGCGATCACCCGAATGTCGACCGGAATGGGTTGGGTATCACCCACGCGGTTAAAGGTCTTGGTTTCTAGCACCCGCAGGAGTTTAGCCTGAAGCTCGGGACTCATCTCGCCCAGTTCGTCCAGGAGAATGGTTCCCCGATCGGCCACCTCGAAGTATCCCTTCTTGTCGGAGACAGCCCCGGTAAACGCCCCCTTTTTGTGGCCGAACAGTTCGGACTCCTGCAAATCTTTGGGAATAGCGGCGCAGTTGATGGGAATAAACGGCCCCTTGCGGCGGCGGCTAGCCAGATGGATGGCTTCGGAGAGCAGCTCCTTGCCGGTACCGGTTTCGCCCAGCAGCAGCACGGTGGTATCGGTGACGGCCACTTTTTTGGCCAGTTCAATGGTCTGGTGCACCGCCCGCGATTTGCCAATAATTTTGCCGAAGCTCGACTTGGCATCGAGGCGAAACTCCATTTCGTGCACCTGGTGGTTGAGCAACGCCTTTTCCATGGCCTTGCGCACCACAATGGGCAGGCGGTCGTCGCCGTCGCCCTTGGTCAGATAATCGAAAGCGCCCAGCTTCATGGCGCGCACGCCGTCTTTCACGTTGCCAAAGGCCGTGAGCACGATCACCTCAGCCAGCGGGTACTCGTTTCTTACGTATTTGGTGAACTCAATGCCGTTGGAATCGGGAAGCATCACATCGGTGAGCACCAGCATAATTCGTTCTTGGCGCAAAATCTCCTTCCCCGAGGCCACGTCGCCCGCTTCGTATACGTGATGTCCTTCTAAGCTTAGTATTTTAGATAATAGTCCCCGCAGGTTCTCTTCGTCCTCAACAATCAAGATAGCATTGCCCTGTTGACTCATCCGTTTATGAAAATTGGTTTAGCGGCAAAAGTACAACTTTTGGAGGTGCACCGAAAGTAACAAGCACGGTAAACGTGCTATTCGTGGTATTTGCTCGCTAATGTACCGATTATCACTAATTATTTCGTTTTCTTAGCTAAATTTCTGTACAATGCATTGCACTCTACCCCAAGAAAATTAAATTTTAAAAATAATGGCGCTATCGGTCAATCAAGTCGCTCCCGACTTCACCCTGCCCTCCACGAGCGGTGAAAAATTCCATCTGCGTCAAACGTGGGCGGATCGGCTGGGTATTTTGTACTTTTATCCGAAAAACTTCACGCGGCAGTGCACCAAAGAAGCCTGCGGTTTTCGGGATGAGTTTTCGTTCTTTCGTGACCTAAACATTACGGTAGTAGGGATTAGTCAGGATACGCTGCAATCGCACCATAAATTTAAGAAAACCTATCAACTGCCCTTTGAGCTGCTGGCCGACCAAGCCGGAAAGGTAAGCAAATTGTACGGCGCTCGGATTCCCTTTCTGGGAATGACCAAGCGGATCACCTACCTGCTAGACGCCGAGCATCGGGTAGCGGCAGCGTATGAAAATATGTTGGGTGGTGAGAAACACATTCGGGAAATGGTGGCGGCTTTGGGGAAGCAGTCGTAACAGTGCAAGGTGCTAGGCAAAATTTGCCTAAAGGAAATCAATGCACTATTGCCCTTCACTAGCCACCCCCCGCTCCCAGGTAGTGATCACCCCGTCCTTGATCTCCAGCTTGCGGTCGGCCATGTCGGCTAGTTCATCGTTGTGCGTCACAATCACGAAGGTTTGTCCGTACTCATCGCGCAGCCTAAAGAAAAGGCTGTGCAACTCCTCGGCGTTTTTTGAGTCGAGGTTGCCGCTAGGTTCGTCGGCAAACACTACCAGGGGGTTATTCATCAGGGCGCGCGCCACCGCCGTTCGTTGCTGCTCGCCGCCCGACATCTCCGAAGGCTTGTGGTGCATCCGTCCGCCAATGCCCAGCAGTTTGAGCAGATGCTCGGCCCGGTTGCTTACTTCGCGTTCGCTTTTGTTGTTAGCCAAGTAAGCCGGAATGCACACGTTTTCTAAGGCCGTGAACTCGGGCAGCAGATTGTGAAACTGGAAGATGAACCCAATGTTACGGTTGCGGTATTCGGCCAGGTCGTTGCCTTTGAGCTGCGTAAGGTCAACATCATTCAGATACACGCTGCCCTGATCGGGTTGGTCGAGCGTGCCCAAAATATGCAGCAGGGTGCTTTTTCCGGCTCCCGAAGCGCCTACAATAGAGATAATCTTTCCTTGCTCAATAAACAGATCAATGGACTTGAGTACCGTTAACTGACGATAGCTCTTTACAATGCTGACTGCCTTTAGCATGAGTACGTACTTTGGTCTGGTTCTGGGCCGCTAGATAACATAATTTCGGCGATAGTGGCTCATTTCTTTTCTCTAGCAACGAAGCGCCGACCCGCCTAGTGTTCCCTTTTTTTGAAAGAAGGTGACAACTAAAACGATTTTTTGATACATTCGTGAAAAAAACGCACAGGATGAACATTCACGAGTATCAGGCAAAAAACCTACTAAAGAGCTACGGAGTAAAAGTGCAACAGGGCATTGTGGCCGACACCCCGGAGGCGGCCGTAGAAGCCGCCCGCGAACTAAACTCCGAAACCGGCACCGAATGGTTCGTGGTGAAAGCCCAGATTCACGCCGGAGGCCGGGGCAAGGGCGGCGGAGTGAAACTGGCCAAGAGCCGCGAGGAGGTCAAAGAAATCTCCAAGCAGATTCTGGGCATGCAACTGGTGACCCCCCAAACCGGTCCGGAGGGCAAGCGGGTGCACAAGGTGCTTATTGCCGAAGACGTGTACTACCCCGGCCAGCACGAACCGCAGGAATACTACCTGAGCGTGCTGCTCGACCGGGCCAAGGGGTGCAACGTGATCATGGCTTCCACTGAGGGGGGCGTTGAGATTGAAGAGGTGGCCAAAGAATCTCCCGAGAAAATCATCAAAGAATGGATTGATCCGGGCATTGGTTTGCAACCCTACCAGGCACGCAACGTGGCCTTCGCCCTGGGTTTAGAGGGGAAAGCCTTCAAAGAAATGGTGAAGTTCGTCCGCTCCCTCTACCAAGCCTACGTCGGGGCCGACGCCTCGCTGTTTGAGATCAACCCGGTGCTCAAAACTTCCGACAACAAAATTCTGGCGGTAGACGCCAAGGTGAACCTGGACGACAATGCGCTGTACCGTCACCCCGAACTGGCCGAACTGCGCGATATCTCCGAGGAGGAAGAATCAGAAGTGGAGGCCAGCAAATCGGGCCTCAGCTACGTGAAGCTCGATGGCAACGTGGGCTGCATGGTGAACGGTGCCGGACTGGCCATGGCCACGATGGACATCATCAAACTATCGGGCGGCGAACCCGCCAACTTCCTGGACGTGGGCGGCGGGGCCAATGCCGAAACAGTAGAAACTGGCTTTCGGATCATTCTGAAAGACCCCAACGTGAAGGCCATTCTGATTAATATTTTCGGAGGCATCGTGCGCTGCGACCGGGTGGCCACCGGGGTGGTGGAAGCTTACAAAAACATTGGCAATATTGATGTCCCGATCATTGTGCGTCTGCAGGGCACCAATGCCGAAGAAGGCGCCCAAATTATTCAAGATTCCGGCCTCAAGGTGTATTCGGCCATTTTGTTGAAGGATGCCGCCGAACGGGTGGAGGAGGTTTTATCGTAGCGACAGGTTGCAACCTGTCGCTACGGCAATCACTTGCGGTAACTAACCAAGAACGGTTGCCATTCTTTGCGCATACCGCCCGCGTGATCGCGTAAGAACATCATATAGGTGGGCTTTTGGGGCTTAGACCGCAATTTTAGGTTGGCCTGGTCGGGGGTTCGGTCGCCCTTGCGGGTGTTGCAAGGCTGACAGGCCGTCACCAGATTAGACCACGAAGTTTTCCCGCCCTTCGAGCGAGGGATGATGTGATCCAGCGTGAGGCTTTTGGGCGAGCCACAGTACTGACAGGCAAACTTGTCGCGCTTGAACACATTTTGGCGGGTGAGCACCACCCCCCGGTACGGCAAATTGATGTAACGAAACAAACGAATGACGGCCGGCATGGGATAAGTTTGATCCACGGTGCGAATGGCTTCGTCCTCAGCATGGGTTAGCAATTCAGCTTTGTCGAGAAAAACCAAGATGAATGCGCGCTCCATCGAGCAGGTGGTAATTGGACTGTAATCCTGGTTGAGCAACAGTACACTTCCTTTCATATCAGATCGTAAACTTCAGCGAAATACTTCCCAAAAAGGTAGAAATATAAAAATATTTACTCGTTTATGCCAACGGTGCTTATAACTTAAGCCGATCAAGCTCCCGTTTGGTATCCTTTTGCTTGATATCTTCTCGCTTGTCGTACAGCTTCTTGCCCTTGGCCACCGCGATCTCTAGTTTAGCCCATCCCCGGTCGTTAATGAACAGACGCGAAGGAATAACCGTTAGCCCTTGTTCCTTTAGCGTGTCCTGTAGTTTGTTCAACTCCTTGCGCTTGAGCAGCAAACGGCGTTCGCGCACCGGGTCGTGGTTGAAGTGCGTGCCCTCAGTGTAAGGGGAAATGTGCATCTGCTTCACGAACAGTTCGTCGCGGTTGAAGTAGCAATAAGCCTCCTGCAGCGAGACCTTGCTTTCTCGGATAGATTTTACCTCGGTGCCGGTGAGTTCTATACCGGCCACGTAGGTATCCAGAAAATGATACTCGAACCGCGCCTTTCGGTTCTTCACCTGGACTTGCTTAGCAAATTTTGACTTTTCTGGTTTGGACATTACGTAAAAGTAAACGTTTGTGGTAGTGAAAGTATTCCCCAACCGGTGAGTTTTTAGCGTTTCTTAGGGTGTAGGCCTCGGCAATTTACCAGAATTATGTACACATTAAGTGGAACGCTCGAAATCAGTTACTTTAAACGATAGTGGTCGCGTACCTTCGTGCTCCCACCATTAATACCCAACTGCGCTATGGATTTTCAGAAGAAAGGCTGGCTAAGAACCTACATTCAAACCCGCAACCACTACGCCCTGCATCGGGAGTATGATCGGGTCACAGCCCTGAAGACGTCGCCGGAGCTACCTGAACAACTGCTCTACGAGCTTATTCAGCCGACGGGCCTGCTGTATGGCTATCCCACCCAGCTTCCCTACGCCTACAAATCGCTGCTGCGGGCCGTGAAAACCGATCAACTGCCGGTACAAGATAAAAATAAGATCATTTTGCTGGAAAGCCTGCTCTACAGCGCGCTCACCTCCGAGCGGTATCAGCAACTGGAAAGCGAGGTAGACGTGGCCGATGCTTTTCTGGAAGCCGCCTTTCGGGTGGGGACTTTCTACAAATCGGTGTACCACAACCTGGACACAAAATATAAGGGACTACTTTTTTACCGCGAACGGCGCGGATTGGCGCTCACGGAGTATATTTTAGACAGCCGCACCAGCTATCCGCAGAAAGAGGGCAAGTTCTGGACGGTGTTTATCAACAGTAGCTTGCTCTTTATCGATATTCTGTTTTTTAACCAGTGGATGACCGGCTCCAGCGAGGAGGTTCGACAGCGGGTTGCGCAAGAGCACGAACAGACGCGCCTGCTGTTGCTAAAGACCATGATTGTGGCGGCCTACGCCAACCAAACCATTGAGAAGGAAGAAAAACGGCTGCTGGCCTATTACCGGGAAGCGGCCCTACTATCAGAAGAACTACAGGTCACCAGCGCTGCGCTGCTCGAGGAAAAACTCACCATCAGCCAGTTGAACCTGGAAAATGTCACCTCGCCGGTGCTCAAGAAGTATCTGCTCGAACTGGCGGTGCTGGTGGTGAGTGCTGACAACATCATCACCGAAGAAGAAGAAGCCTTCATCAAAGAGTTTCGCAAGCAACTGGGACTGCTTAAGGCAGAAGCCGATTCTAGCATCCTCACGGTAGAAAGCTTTATGTACGCCCACTGGCAAAATATTGGCTACGCCCGCCACCGCGACAAGCCCGACGCGCTTCGGCAACACCTGCTCAACCGCATCGCTCGGGTGGGAGAATCCTACAAAAAGACGCTGCAAAACGCGCTGGCCAAAGACCAGCCCTTGCTCGAGCTATGGCGCGCCGGGCAGCGCAACCAACTGCGTACCCAAGGCAAGAAGGATCTCCGCCAGGGCTTGCTCGGCCTGCTGGCGCAACTTCCGGTGTTCACGCCCAACACGGTTCCCACGGCTCTGCTCACCTATTCGGTATTGCTGGACGTGCTTCCCTCGGATTTAGAAAAATAGTGATATCTTGACGGGTGATAAATCCGTGCTATCACCATGCTACGACCCTTACTATTCGGGGGGTGGGTGCTGTTGTCGTTGACGCTTATGGCCCAGTCTCAACCCCTCCCCCGCGATTCTTCTCAGCAGTCTTTTTCGGCCGAACGTCTTCAGCGCATCAATACGTTCCTGCAATCGTGGGTAGAAACCGGCAAAATACCCCACGCGCAGTCCCTGATTGTGCACCGGGGCAAGGTGGTTCATAACCAAGTGTATGGCACCTCCGATGCGGCGCGCAAGCGTTCGCTCACCAAAGACGCCATCTGGCGCATTGCTTCGCAAACCAAGCTGGTGACCACCCTTGCCGTGATGATGCTTTACGAAGAAGGGCACTTTCTCCTAGAAGACCCCATCAGCCGGTACATCCCCGCGTTTGACAGTGCGCAGGTACTCGTTTCGCACGACTCGGCGACCCTGGCCTACGAAACCCGCCCTACCGCTCGCGCGATCACCATTCGGGATTTGCTCACCCACACGTCGGGCATTGCCTACGAACACCCGCTGCAAGACCATCTGGAGTTTCAGATGCCCTTCTTCGCCTCGCTGGACGACGATCTGCTGGAAGAGGTGGTAGACCGCATTGCGGCGCGTCCGCTGCTCCACGACCCCGGAGCACAGTTCACCTACGGACTCAGCACCGACGTGCTCGGCCGGTTGGTGGAAGTGGTATCCGGGCAATCGCTCGCCGCGTTTTTTCAGCAGCGCATCTTTGCCCCGCTGCGCATGAACGACACCTACTTTTACCTACCAAAAGGCCAGGAGAAACGTTTGGTTACGCTATTTCAAAAAGATCAGGCCGATGCCCCCCTGGCGGTGCAGCAAGATCCGCTTTTCCAAAACTTTGCCCGGCAGGGCGAACGGACTTTCTACAGCGGGGGGGCCGGACTGGTGAGCACCGCAGCTGACTATGCCAAGATTGGACAGTTGATTCTAAACGAAGGAGTGTACCAGGGTACCCGCCTGCTGAGCCCCTTCACGGTGCGCCTGATGACCCGTAACCAGATTGGTGACCACGAAGTGTGGGATCGGCACGACAAGTTTGGGTTTGGTCTTCAGATCGTTACTCCCGACAGCCGCTACGGCGACCTGGCTCCGCCCGGGGCGTTGACCTGGGGCGGATTGTACTGCTCGGAGTATACCATCGACCCGGCCAACGAGCTGGTGATGCAGATTTATACCAACGTGTACCCCTTCGCCCACTACAGCGAGCTGGTTCGCACCTACCGGGTGCTGGTGTACGGGGCTTTGGTGGAAGGGGTGGATTGAGAGCTTGCTGTTTTAGCACCTGATCTCGGGTCAGTTGATCCACCACCGCGGTTCGCAGGCGTACGCTGATGGGGACGCGGTTTTCGCCAATAATGATTTCACTGCCCGCAATAGCATCTACCTGGCTCACGGATACGGCGTACGATTTGTGAACCCGCAACAGGGTGTTTATGGGCAGCGTCTCCAGCAGATTTTTCATCGTAGATAGCACCATCAACTTTTCTTGGGGTGTATAGATGAACACGTAGTTCTGCTGGCCCTCGATGTACAATATGTCAGCAATACGTAGTTTGACCAGCCGCCGGTCGGTTTTGACGAAGACACAATCCAGCTCGTTGGATTCCGTACGCTGGTGCAGTCGCCACACTTTATTTACGGCTGCGAGAAACCGCTCGAAGGAGATAGGCTTGAGCAGGTAGTCTACTGCGTTGAATTGGTAGCCTTCCAGGGCGTACTGCGCGTAGGCAGTGGTGAACACCACGAAAGGAGAATCAGGCAGCGTAACGGTTTCATAGCGCGATGATGAGGTGTACGTGGAACTTACCCGGCGGTTGGCTGACGAACAACTGGTGCTGGTCAGGATAGATCAACTGCAACCGCCGCCGCACATTGGCCAAGCCAACTCCACCTTCCGCCGTCGCTGGTTTGGGCTTATCGGCTATTGGTACGGTATTCTCTACGTTCAGCGATAGCACGCCCTGGTCTATGGCTAATGAAAGGTCCAGGCGGTTTCGCTCGGGGTTTTCGTGATGGCTGAGGTGCTTGAAAGCATTCTCGACAAAGGGCTGCAGTAGCATGAGGGCAATCTGACCCGCCGGATCGTGGTCTTGCACGTCCCACGCAATAATGGCATCCTCGCCCTTGCGGGTTTCTTCCAGCGTGATATAGTCGGTTAGGTGCGCCAGTTCTTTGTCCAGCGGCACCCGGTCGGCCTGGCATTCGTACAGCTGGTAGCGCAACAGGTTAGAGAACGTGAGCAGCGTTTGTTTGGCCCGGTCGGGCTGCTTATCAATGAGGTGATACACACTGTTGATGCCGTTGAACAGCACGTGGGGGTTGATCTGAGCCCGGAGGTAGCGAAGTTCGGTGGTGAGTTTTTGCTGCGACAACTCAACTTGTTGCTGCCGAAACCGCCGTAGCTGACGGTACTGCACGTAGGCGAAAGAGAGCAACCTTGCCTACGTTGAGCAACAACAAAACCAGACCCCACCCAAGCAGGTGAGGCAAAGCGTCTATGAGCTTCTCGCGAGTAAGAAAGTAAAGCATCCTAATTGGACAAGGCTTGTTGTATGCTATCCCGAAAAGCCGGATTGGTAAGAATCTTCAGTTCAAATTCGTTCATACTGGTTTGAAGCGATACGTTTTCTTCTGGCTCCAAATTATTAAAAAAGTAGGCTAACTCCGTCTGATTACCGTTTTTGTCGGTGGCATACAAGGCTTTGGTGAGCACGAAGGCGGTGGAGCCGCCCTTCATCCCGGCGTGCGCCAGCCACTGCCGGTTGGCCGGATTCGCCAGGATGCCCTCCAGCACCTCGTCCAGATACCGCTGCGCAGATTCGTTGAAGAAGGTGCGGGAATTAATTTTTTTCAAAACAGCAACGTAATCAGCGGTGGTAGCGGCGGGCAAGCGGTCGGACCATACCCATTGGATGTTCATACTCAAGTCTCCCAAGTCGTCTTTGTACTCTTGATCATTCAGTAACTTTTGGTGAACCTCGTTCGTCGTTCGAATATACGCTGCCGTCGTTAAGTTCCGAAGCTGCTCTTCCAGGGCGGTGCCGGTGATCCCCGGAAACCGTTCTTTTCCCACAAACAGCGACGATACCAGGTAGTAAACGGGCGTGTGGTCTCTGGCTTCCAGACGCCCAAGTTGGGCGTTGATCTTCTCTAACCCCAGCCGCTGACTGAGCCACTCGGTGTTTGCATTAGAACTGAAGTTGATCATTCCCCGGGCAATTTCCCGAATTGTTACGCGGTCTTCTTTCACCTGATCGCTGACCGCGCTGAGCCAGGCAGGATGTGCTCCACCGTCGGTGTTGGCTACGTAAAACCGGTCTAATTCGTCCAACGGAATTAGTTCATCGGGATTGATTGTACCGGCGGCGGCTTGTTTGGCGTACTCAATGGCGATGATGATTTTCACGGTACTGGCCAGCGGCATCACGCGGTCGGCGTGGAAGTTAGCCAGCACCGTGTCGTTTCTAACGAGTTGCATTGATGACTTATCAGGATGGGCGATCAGAAAAGCCAGGATGGGGTCCCCATCCGAAGCCGGTTCAGGTAACTGCGATTGGCAGGCCGTAGCAAACAAGAGCAGCAGTAAAGTGATTAAGAAAGTCTGTCGCATAATTTTTTTCTTTCCAAGAAATGTCATCGCATTGCTAACACAAAATTTACTTGACCACCGTTGTCTTTTTCCTGACCAATGAGTTCGAACATCTACCAACAAGCCCGCGCCAAGTATACTCCCGACCGAATTAAACTGATACTTATCACCGAGGCTCCGCCGCCCTTTGATCGCAATCGCTACTTCTACTTCGAGCAGGTGCGCCGGGGAGATAGTTTCTTTCTGGAACTGATCAAGGTGCTGTTTCCCGAAGAGGTAGCGGCCTTCGAAACGATCAAGCAGGTGCGGGCCGAGAAAGCGTACTTTCTGGAGCGCTTGCAGGAAGAGGGCTACCTGCTGCTGCACGCCCACGATGAGCCCCTGCCGGGCACCACCGCGGCTTCCCGCGCCCAAACCTACCGCGACAATCTGCCGCAACTGATGGCCACCTTACTCAAACTGGGCTCGCCCCGCACGCCCATCGTGCTGGTGTCGGCCGTAGTGTTTCGGGCCATTGCCGCCGACCTGCGGGCCAGCGGTTTCAATGTTATCCACGATCAGTTGATTGAGTATCCTAATTCGGGTCAGCAACTCAACTTCCGCCGCAAGCTTAAACCCCTGCTGCTGCGAGAACAGCTACTGCCGGGCGAAATATGAGATGTGAGATGTGAAAAGGGAAACGAAGCAGGACAACACGAGGGACTGCATTTGGGTGCACTGATTGGGGAGCAAGCGCTGTCTTTCCGTACGTAAAAAACCCGTACATCCCTCCCCCATCCAATATCTAGCCCCCCAGCAAATCATCGGCATTCGGTTCACTCTCCCCTAACCACAGTTCACTCCCTAAATTTCCCAGTTCAGTCATATTTGCCATTCCTTTTGGGCAGCAACGCGTTAGTGAAGCATATCTTGTTTAACATTTTTCCACTAACAGTAAACAATCATGAAGCACCAACCCGTTAACCTGAACCGATTAAAAACCCTGGCCCTAGCGCTATTCGCCATCGTATGGCTGGCGGGCTGCGGCGATGACACCGAGAACAACACCGATCCCGTACTGAACGCGGTAGAACTCGCCGAAAGCGAAACCCAACTGAGCACGCTAGCAGATGCTATAAAACAAGCCAATCTGGAGGACGCACTGTCGGACGATAGCACGCCCATCACCATTTTTGCGCCCAACAACTCAGCCTTTGCCAACTACTTAGCGGCTAATCCGACTTTTGGCTCACTCGCTGACATTCCTGATGACGTCCTAGCCGACGTGCTGAGGTACCACGTGGTGCCCGGCACCCAACTGGCGTCTGATCTGACCGCCGGTTCGCTGACCACGCTGCTCGACGGGCAAACCATTGCGGTGACCACCGACAACGGTGTGGTGCTGAACGGAACCACCCGCGTGGTGCGCGCCGATATTCGCGCCTCGAACGGGGTGATTCATATCGTGGACGCCGTGCTGCGCACCGCGGACGAAGAACCCGGCACCATCGCCCAAATTGCTTCCGGCAACGACGACCTGAGCACCCTGGTAGCCGCCCTAACGCGCGTGCCCGCCCTGCTGGATGCCGCCAGCGATGCGGAAGCCGACCTAACCGTGTTTGCTCCCACCAACGAGGCGTTTGCCGCCTTTTTGGAAGAAGACGACCGCTTCACCGATCTGGCCAGCATTCCTGACGAAGTGCTCACTTCGGTGTTGCAGTATCACATTCTGGCCGGAGCCAAACTGGCCGCCGACCTGGGCGAAACCGAAACCACGCTCAACGAAGAAACCATCAGCATCAGCAAAACCGACGACGGCGTATTCATCAATGACAACGTGGAAGTGACCACCTCCAATATCGAAGCCAGCAACGGCGTGGTGCACTTAATCGACCAGGTATTGCTACCGCCCTCTTTGCAACTCGAGCCGACCATCGCAGCAATTGCCGCCGATACCGAAGCATTGAGCATTTTGGTAGCTGCGCTGCAACGCACTCCTGATTTGCTGGAAGCCGCAAGTAACCGCGACGCCGACCTGACGGTGTTTGCTCCTACCAACGACGCTTTCGCGGCCTTGCTAATGGCCCTAGGAGTGGACGGACTGGAGGGTATTCCGGACTACGTGCTGCGCCGGGTGCTGGAGTATCACATCTTGGGAGCCGGAAAACTAGCGGCTGACTTGGGCGCGGCGGAAGCAACCCTAGAAGGAGCCGACATCAGCATCGACAAAACCGATGGAGTGACCATCAACGGGTCTTCTGACGTGATTCTGGACTTGGCCAACATTGAGGCCGCCAATGGGGTGGTGCACGTGATTGACGAAGTGCTGATCCCGCCCTTTATTGCCGCCGCCTTAGGCACCGCCGTGCAGCCTCTGCTGTTTGATGCTGACGGACGATTCACTACGTTGCTCACCGCCGTAGAGGCAACTCCCAACGTGCTGAACTTCTTGATTCGTGAGGACGTGGACGGCACCTTGTTTGCCCCGACCAACGTGGCCTTTAAAGCGTTGATTGCCGGAAACGACGCTTTTGGCAGCCTGGAAGATGTGCTAGCGGCCGATAACCTGAAGGAGATTTTGCTCTATCATATCGGAGCCGACCGCAAGACGAGCGAAGACCTAAGTGCTGCTTCCGGAGCCACGCACGCTCGTTTGCAGAACCCGAAGAACGGCAGTCCGCTAGAGATTTACTACAGCAACGAGCCCGACGGTAGTCTGATTCTGATCGGCTACGCCGAGGTAATCCAGGCTGACATTGCCACGCCCAACGAGGAGTTTATTGCGCACGCCATTGATGCGGTGCTGCTTCCCCCGTCCGGATCGGTGGTAGACGTAGCCGTGGGCAACCCAGCCTTCAGCGAACTGGTGGCGGCCCTCACCCGCGTGGAAGAAGCGAGTAAAACCAACGCTGATCTGTTACCACTGGTGACTATCCTGAACGGCGAGCGGGGCGATCAAGACTTGGCTCCGTTTACGGTATTTGCCCCGACCAACACGGCCTTTGAAGCGCTGTACCGAGTGCTAGGCGTGGATGGAGTGAACAACATTCCGGTTGAAACGCTACAAGCAGTGCTGACCTACCACGTGATCAGCGGCGAGCCGGTGTTCTCGACGGATTTGGATTTGCTGGAAAACGGCCAGGCCGAGACGGTTAACGGCGAAACGATTACCGTCAACCTGGAAGCGCTGACTATCACCGATGGCAATGCGGCCAGCCAGGATGCGGCTATCGTGATCGCCAATGTGCTGGCCACCAACGGCGTGATTCATGCCATTGATCAGGTTTTGTTGCCAGAATAAGTTTTCTGTTACTATATTGAACTACTATTGTTGAACGCTGCGTGCCGGATGCCAACTCAATTTGGTGTCCGGCTCCGGTGTTTTCGCTCACGGAGGTCCAAGTCACCAAAAATACATGTTTAAAAGTCGCTACCGATATCTGTTCATTGCATTGCTGGCTGGCTATTCGTACCTCAACATTTTGTTTACCGGGGGAGATCGCTTGTTCGGACCGAACTTCACCTCCTGGCACCTCTTTGCGGCCGTGGCTATCATGGTCACGCTGGTGTGGGAAACCAACCGGTGGCTGTTTGGCTTTATCGAGCACCGCGACGGAATGCTGGCGCGCAAACTCACGCCGCTAGTCCCCTTCTTTCTGGCTAGTTTACTGGCCGTAGTTTTGATTGCGGCGGCAACCACCTACGCGGCAGTAGCCCTATCGGACATTCCCCCCGGTGAAGGTTGGAGTCAGTTCAAGATGGCGCTGGCTTTTGCGTTTCGCATCAACCTGTTCTTGCACACCATCAACGCCATCATCTACTTTAACAACAAACTAAAAAATACCGTACTGGAAGCCGAACGGCTAAAAACTCTGAGCATAGAGTCGCAGTTTGAAGCGTTGCGCAACCAGATCAATCCGCACTTTCTGTTCAACTCCCTCAACGTGCTGTCGGGCATTGTGCACCAGGATGCCGACCTAGCCTCAGATTTCATCAAGCAACTGGCCAACGTCTACCGCTACCTGCTCTACAACCAGGAGAACAAAACGGTGTCGCTGCGCACCGAAATGGAGTTTATTGATGCCTTCGTTTTTTTGCTCAAGCTGCGCTTCGCCGACCAGGTGATCGTCGACCAGGCGGTGCCCGAAGCCGACCAAGATGCGTTTCAACTCCCTCCGGCCTCAGTGCAGTTGCTCGTCGAAAACGCCATCAAGCACAACGTTACCTCCCGCAAAAATCCGCTGCGCGTCGCGATCTTCGTGGAAGATGATTATCTGGTAGTACAAAACACGCTGCAACGCGTACCCAAGCCAACGCTGCCGGGCGGCATGGGCCTCAACAACATTAAGATGCGCTACCAGCACTTGGTCGACCGCGAGGTAGAAGTGATTGATGACGGAGAGTCATTTAGGGTGAAACTTCCGCTTATTAAGCGGGTAACCGTATCGCCTACGCCATGAAGGTACTTATCGTGGAAGACGAGCCCTACGCCAGCGAACGCTTGCGCACCCTGATTGCGCAGCACGACGCCCGCATCACCGTCGTTGACGAACTCGATTCAGTGGAGGACACCGTTCAGTTTTTTCAGTCGGGACGCGCAACCGATCTGTTGTTTCTGGACATTCAGTTGTCGGACGGGGTGAGTTTTGAGGTTTTTGAGCGCACTCCCGTTCCCTGTCCGGTGATCTTCACCACCGCCTACGATCAGTATGCGCTGCAGGCCTTCCGGGTGCAGGGCATTGACTATCTACTCAAGCCCATCGACCTGTCGGACCTGCAACGGGCCTTTGCGCAGGTCGACCGGTTTCGGCCCCGGCCCGAGCATCAGTTATTGCAGCAGCAATACCGCCAGCCGTTACCTACCTACAAGGCTCGTTTTTTGGTGAAGACGGGCGAGCAGTACCAGACCATTCCGGTGGAGGATATTGGGTATCTCTACGCCGAGGGCAAAGTCACGTACTTAGTGTCTAAAATTAATAACCGTCGCTATTTGCTGGATCACACTTTAGAAACCTTAGAAAGCACCCAATTAAATCCTCAGCAGTTTTTTCGAATTAATCGCAAATTTATGGTGCCCATTGATGGCCTCCGCGAGGTGCACTCCTACCTGAACGGACGGCTGAAAGTGCTTACCCAAGTGCCCTGCGAAGCTGACATGATCGTGAGCCGGGAGCGGGTTTCGGCGTTCAAGGCGTGGCTCGATCAGTGAGTCGGCCGGTTGGTTTGCTAATAAATAGTTATGTACTTTAGAATTTGTTTTTCATCTCACGACCTTAACTATGACCCAATTTCTTCTACCAATCCGCTGCTTGTTAGTAAGCGCTATCGTGCTCGGCAGTCACCTATCCGCGCAGGCGCAGAACACTCCGACCCAACCGGGGGCCGACTCGCTCCGGGCCGAAATTTTGCGCTTGCGCACCGACCTGGATGCTACCCGCGACAACCTGCGCATCTCGCACCGCAAGTTTCGAGGCGGCATTCTGGTGTCGGGCATCGGCTATTCTATTACTATTTTGGGGGGCGTTTTGCTGGGCAGTCAGCAGTACAGCGACTGGGGGCAACCCCTGGTGGTGGCCGGAGGAGTGATTGGCTTCTCGGGAGCGTTGCTGCTGCTCAATTCTAACCGGTTCATTGGCAAAGCCGGCGGAATGACCTCTGGAAATTACGTGCCACCCGGCAACACGCCGGGCCCCTCCCCCGCCGGAACCGGTCGTCGTGTCCCCTAGACCCACCCTGATCTTCGACTTCGACGGCACCCTGGCTGACACGCTGCCCCACCTGCTGGCGCTAAGCAACCGGCTGGCTCCGGAGTACGGGTACCGACAGGTGATCGAAGGAGATATTGAGGCCCTGCGCGGCCTACACGCTCGCGAGGTGATCCGCTGGTTAGGGGTACCCTGGTACCAGCTACCCCGCCTTGCCCGTCGCTTTCGGGTCGAACTGCACCGCGAGATGCCATTCGTAGTGCCTATTGAGTCCGTGCCCGCCGCCGTTGCCCAACTTGCCCCGGATTTTGGGATGGGCATTGTCACCACCAATTCAGTCGCCAACGTACGGGTCTTTCTCACCGCCCACCGGATGCCCCACTTTGCCTTCGTGGGCTCGTCGACCCGGCTGTTGGGCAAGCGCCATACACTGAAGCAAATACTGAGAAAACAGCTTCTGGTAGCTGCCGATACCCTATACATTGGCGACGAAGTGCGCGACATCGAAGCCGCCCGAGCCTGCGGCCTCGACACCGTGGCGGTGGGTTGGGGAGCGAACGACGCCGCCAAGTTGCAACAAGCCCAGCCCTACGCCATTGTGCATCGCCCGAGCGAATTGCCAGAAGCCGTCGACGCTTGGGCCAGTGCCCGTCGCGCCAAATCAGGTTAAATTACGTTAAATAATTGGTGCGCGTTAGGGGAATGGGTAGGCTTTCCTTACTTTCGGAGTTAAAAAGTTTTGTTATGAAAAAATTGGTTATTAGTAGCCTAATTCTGCTAACCGGATTAGCGTTCGACGCCCGGGCGCAGGAGGCTAAAATTGGGTTTGCGCAGTCCGATTACATTCTAGGGCTGCTTCCGGAAGCGCAGGCGGCGCAGCGCGATATCGCCGAATTCGAGAGAAAAGTAAGCAACCGCCTCATTGCTATGCGGCAGGGTCTGGAGTTGCAAGCGGCACAGTTCCAACAAGAGGCACCTAACCTGAGTGACACGGTGCGGACGCAACGAGAGCAAGAACTACGCACGCTACAGCAGGATATCAACCAGGAGCAAAAAACCGCGCAGTATCAGTTGCAGTTCAAGGAGATGCAGGTACTATCGCCGCTGCGGCAGAAGGTAGACCAAGCCATCGACTCGGTCGCCCGCGCCAACGGCTACACCTACGTGTTCTCGCCCGAGGTAGAGGGAAAGCTTTTCTTAATCCACACCCAGCGTCCCGAAGAAGCCGACGTGACCGCGTTGGTGATCAAGGCGTTGGGCCTTACCCCGCCCGAAGAGTCAGGACAATAGTGTGGCGGTGGATAACCGTTAACCGGACAACATCAGCGCTAAATACGAGAATCAGTATAGGGTTCGGAGAACCCTCGTAAACTGGTCACAGCTCATTCCATGACGGGCACAGAGACACTGCGCAAGATATGGGTAAGCAAAAGCCAAAAACCGTGGGCTGTGCCTCACAGCCCACTTTGAAACAACTATACGCTATAATGTGCCAATTTCCTGCTGAAACCCGCGGAACTCAATCGGTTTGTCAGCAGTTAACGGCAAGCGGCGCGAGCTTTCGTCACTAAAGGTGCCGGTTCCGATAAATTGTAGGGCTTCTTTCAGGCGCGCTTCTTTGGGATCACCGAAGTTGCGGCTCAGGTCGTCGGTTACCAGCACGTCCGGGGCAAAGCCCTCGTAGTACTCCCCTTCGCCGTTGTCGTTCACGATCTTGAGAACGATTGGGCTGATGGCGTAACCTCCGTAGCGAAACGGCCGACTGCCCACCGGTTTTCCGTAGGTATTTTCGCCCACAATCAGCACATCCATAAAGGGACGCAGTCCGTTGATGAGCAGTTCACTGGCCGACGCGGTGCGGCCCGAAGCGATCACCACCAGCCGGTTGAGGTCGAGCGGAAAATCGGGCGCGGCAAATTTGCGGGTAGTGAAGGCTAGCGCCTCAGGGTCGGCATTGATGGCCTGTTGGATGGTGGGATTGTACGAATCTTGCGCGAACACCTGATCGGTGCCGCGGGTGCCAATCAGGTTAGTGGCAATGTATTCGGCCACGTCGATGCGCCCGCCGCCGTTGTAGCGCAGGTCGAGCACCAGATCAGTAATTTGCGCCTGCTGAAACGCCTCAAACGCAGGCTTTAACTCGTCCAACGACTTCTCGATAAACCCATTGAAGGCCAGGTAGCCCACCGGACGGCCATTTACTTCCAGCACCCGGTAGTCGAGCACGGTATTGATGCCCACCGTGGTTTTTTCCAGCGTCTCAGTCACCGTGTTTCCCGCGGGGGTAACAAACTCAAAGGTGTTAGTGGGGGCCTCAAGCAAATCGTTTGAGTAATTGTTGCGGGTGATGGGCAGCCCGTTGATCTTGCTGATAATCCAGCCCCGCTCAACGCCCGCCCGGCCAAAGGGAGAGTCATTGTACACGAGGCTTACCCGTAAATTGCCCGCCTCGTCGAAGGCCGGACCGTAGCCGTAGCCGCGGTATTCGCCCCGCTTGAAGTAGTCGTCATACTCCTTTTCTTCGGTAATGTACGACCACTTATCGCGCTCGAAGCGCAGGGCATCCAACAGTTCGTCAGCGCTGCCGTAGTCTGCCGGGTCCACCTCGGGCATTTGGTCGTTCCACAGATACCACTCCTGCATAATGCGGAAGGTGGTGTCGCGAAGGTTGGTAGCCGGGTTGGCAATCAGCGTAGGTTCCTGAGGAACTACCACTTCTTCGTCCTCCTGGCAGCTCCACGCTCCAATCAGCAGTAGCGCAACCAATAAGTAGCTGGGGTATTTCGAGAATATTGTCATTTGTTTGTCTTAGTGAGTTGTTACTTTGTTGAGATGATAACCATCTGAGTTGCCAAAAGATTGCCTGATGGATATCACATTTTTGTAACAGCGGCGGGGTGGTTCATCATTCATTTTTAACAAAAGTTAACCGAAGATACACTAAATGATGTTGGCTTTTACTGAATACTGAGCACTTTCCCTACGTTTCGTAAAAAATCATTATCATTACCTCTTCTTCATCGACAACTTTTGATTTTATGCAACAAAAACCTATCAACGTGCTGGTGGTCGGCTGCGGGCACATGGGGGCCTCGCACGCCCGCGCTTACCACAAGATGCCGCAGTTCAATATCGTGGGCGTGGTGAGCCGCGGCCCCGAAAGCCGGGGCAAACTGTCGGAAGAACTCGGCGGACTTGCCCAGTTCGATAACTTTGACGACGCTTTGGCGCAAACCCGGCCCGACGCCGTGTCGATCAACACCTACCCTGACACCCACGCCGAGTACGTGATGAAGAGCCTGAACGCCGGGGCGCACGTGTTCACCGAAAAACCGCTGGCCACCACGGTGGAGCAGTGCGAAGATATCGTGGCCGCGGCGCAACGGCTCGGTAAAAAACTGGTGGTGGGCTACATCCTGCGGGTGCACCCAGCCTGGAGCAAGTTCATTGAGCTGGCCCAAACCCTGGGCAAGCCGCTGGCGATGCGCATGAACCTGAACCAGCAGAGCAGCGGCGAGCAGTGGCGCACCCACCGCAACCTAATGGAGTCGATGTCGCCCATCGTGGACTGCGGCGTGCACTACGTGGACGTGATGTGCCTGATGACCGAATCGCGCCCGGTGCGGGTGAGCGGCATCGGGGCTCGGCTGAGCGACGAAATTGCCGACGATATGTATAACTATGGCCAACTGCAAGTGACGTTCGAGGATGGCTCGGTGGGCTGGTACGAAGCGGGTTGGGGGCCCATGATGAGCGAAACCGCCTTTTTCGTGAAGGACGTGATCGGCCCGAAGGGTTCGGTGAGCATTAAGGGAGGAGTGCAAAGTGATTCGGACGATATTGATTCGCACTCCAAGACCAACGCGCTGCTGCTGCACCGGGCCGATCGGGACGCGCAAGGGGCCTTTGCGCATCCCGACGAAACCATTAGCACCGCCGACGAACCCGACCACCAGCAGTTGTGCGATCTAGAGCAGCAGTTCTTCTACCGGGCTATCAGCGAAGACCAGGATTTGTCGCAGCACCACGCCGACGCCATCAACAGCTTGCGGGTGGTGCTGGCGGCCGACGAATCTTTCAAGACCGGCAAAACAGTAGAACTATCGGCTTAGTTACTGCATTCTGTTTGCTCAACGCATATTCATTACTATCGCACCCATGACGCACTTACTTTTTTGTATCATCCTGGCCTGGCTACCTCCGGTAAGCCCGTCGGCCGTTACTAGTTCGCCCATGTCCACCTACGTAGCCGCAAGTTTGACCATCGATGTTTCCGGCGTGAAAGAGCGCAAAGGGAAGCTACAGGTAGCGCTGTATAACTCCGCCAAAAACTTTCCCGAAACCGAACCCTACCGGGGCGAAGTGCTCAACATCACGGCCGACAACGAATTGCAAGTGGTGTTCAACGACCTGCCGCCGGGCGATTATGCGGTGGCGGTGTACCACGACAAGAACAGCAACGGCAAGCTGGACAAGAATCTGCTGGGCATTCCGGTGGAGGACTACGGTTTCTCGAACGACACCCGGGGCACCCGGCTCAGCGCTCCTAAGTTTGACGATACCAAGTTGCAGGTAGAGGACCAACCGGTGCGCTTACAAATTGAAGTGCGGTAGGTCTAACGGATAAAATAAAGACCTTTTAGCTGCAAAAATCCTAAAAAAGCGATACATTGTAAGACTTAATTTTGTTCGGACGCAGGGAGAAATGGTTTTTTAGGAAGTACTCCTCCTTACCGCACAACACTACACTGCTTTATGAGATTACCTTCGCATCGCCTTTCTTGGGTGCTTACGCTGACCCCCCTTCGCCTTACGGTGTTCAACCGTGTGTTGACTCTGGCGGTGGCAACAATCCTGATTTTTCAGAGTCATATTGAGCGTCACTTCTTCCCCCCGGCTTCTTCCCGAGCTTTTGCGACCTACTCGCAGACCATTCCGGGCACCACCATCGCCTTCGACATGGTGCCCATTCCGGGCGGCACCTTTTTGATGGGCAGTCCCGAGGGCGAGGCAAACCACCAGAACGACGAAGGGCCGCCGGTAGAAATTGCCGTCGATTCATTCTGGATGGGGCAGTACGAGGTGACCTGGGACATATTCGAGGTGTTTGCTTTTCAGGATCTAGAGAAGCGGTTGGCCACAGAATCCGGCGGGCTGGAAGCGGCCAACATCCCGAGCGTTGATGCCGTGTCGCGGCCCACTCCGCCCTACCTCGACATGAGTTTTGGGATGGGCAAGTACGGCTACCCCGCCATCTGCATGACGCACTACTCAGCCACCTCGTTCTGCCAGTGGCTCACCGCCAAAACCGGCGTCTTCTATCGCCTACCCACCGAGGCCGAGTGGGAGTATGCTGCTCGAGCGGGCACCACCACCGCCTATTCGTTCGGCGACGACGTTGCCCAACTCGATGACTACGCTTGGCACTACGGCAACACCAACGGCGGCTACGAAAAAGTGGGTACTAAGAAACCCAATCCCTGGGGACTATACGACATGCACGGTAACGTGGCTGAGTGGACAATGGACCAGTATAACCCGGCCATCTACGCTACCCTTACCGGTGAGACGGCCCGCAACCCCTGGAACCGGCCTACTGAACTGTATCCGCGCACCGCCCGGGGAGGCTCCTACGATGATGACCCGGAGGTGCTGCGCTCGGCGGCCCGTATGCCTTCTGACCCGAAATGGAAGCAGCAGGACCCACAGATTCCGAAGAGCCGCTGGTGGCACACCGACGCCCGCTGGGTAGGCATCCGCCTAGTGCGCCCCGCCAACCCGCCCGCCCCCGAAGAACAACAAAAATACTGGCTAGAACCAATTGAGGATTTATAATTTTAATATTTATCTCGTACAGACGCCATGCATGGCGTCTCAACCGCGTCTCAACGGCGTCTCAATCAAAAATCAAAAATACTATGAATGACACACTAGGAATGAACCGACGTAAATTCGTCCGCAACTCAGCCGCTGCTACGGCCGGCGGGCTACTGCTTAGCCAACTGCCCGTAGAAGCCAGCGCCTACGTGCGGGGCAACGAAACCATCAAAGTAGCCGTGATCGGTTGCGGCGGACGCGGTACCGGGGCAGCCGATCAGGCCTTGTCCGTTTCGCAGGACGTGAAACTAGTGGCCATGGTCGATGCCTTTCAGGACCGGCTTGACGAGAGCTACGAAAATCTGAAGAAAAAACACGGCGAATCAGGACGCCTAGCTGTGCCCGATGAGAACAAGTTCGTTGGTTTCGACGGCTACAAGGAAGCGATTGCGCTGGCCGACGTGGTGTTGCTTTGCACTCCCCCCGGCTTCCGCCCGATCCACTTCGAAGAGGCCGTGAACGCCGGAAAGCACGTGTTCGCCGAAAAGCCCCTGGCCGTCGACGCCCCCGGCGTGCGCAAGGTGCTGGAAACGGCGAAGAAAGCCAAGGAGAAAAAACTCAACGTGGTGGTGGGACTGCAACGCCACTACCAGCCCAGTTATCTGGAGCTGATGAAGCGCCTGCACGCCGGAGAGATCGGTGACATCACGGGTGGACAAGTCTACTGGAACAGCAGCGGTGTGTGGGTACGCCCTCGCGAACCGCAGCAAACCGAAATGGAGTACCAGATGCGCAACTGGTACTACTTCACCTGGCTGTGCGGCGACCACATCATGGAGCAGCACATCCACAACATCGACGTGGCCAACTGGGCCAAGCAGGCCTACCCGGTGAAAGCCCAGGGCATGGGCGGCCGCGAAGTACGCACCGGAAAAGAACACGGTGAAATTTTTGACCATCACTACGTGGAGTTTCATTATGACGACGGCACCATCATCAACAGCCAATGCCGCCACATGGAAGGCTGCATGAACAAGGTGGCCGAGACGTTTGTGGGCACCAAAGGGCGGGCCAGCACCGACGGCAACACCGAAATCACCGACCTGAAAGGCAAGTCGCTGTGGCGCCACCGGGGCAAGAACGATCCTAATCCCTACCAAGTAGAGCACGATCGCCTGTTTGCCAACATCGTGGAGGGTGGCGAACCGCTGGCCGACGCCGAAAACGGCGCAATGAGTACCATGACCTCGCTCCTGGGCCGCATGGTGACTTACTCCGGGAAAGAAATCACCTGGGATGAAGCCCTCAACTCGGAGATCAGTCTGGCTCCGCAACGCTACGCTTTCGACGCCAATCCGCCCGTGATGCCGGTAGAAGGAAAGTATCCCGTGCCGGTGCCCGGAAAAACCAAAGTGATCTAATCACAGGCCGGGTGCGTCGGGCCATTCGGTTAATTGATTCGCCTCACCCGGCTTTTTGCCAAAAATGTTAACCCGCTACTTAGTGGACCTCGATCATCATTATTGCCCACCGCTAGCGCACGTATGCTACTTACCCTTGCTTCAGTAATTACCGTGGTTGCTTTGGTAGTCGTGGGGGTTCTTTTACTAGGAAAAGACAAAGAT
Source organism: Cyclobacteriaceae bacterium (assembly GCA_965217275.1). Taxonomy (GTDB): domain Bacteria; phylum Bacteroidota; class Bacteroidia; order Cytophagales; family Cyclobacteriaceae; genus Tunicatimonas. Next base: position 1,703,825 of record OZ244400.1, read on the forward strand.
ATCAGAGGTTTGCTGGGGCTTCACTCCTCTCCTTCCACCATCTATCACGACGGGCCCTATATCACTTATTTGGGCGAACAGATGCTAATTCATCGGGGAGAAACCTACGAGGGAAAACCCGTTGTCTTGCGAGACGAGCTGCCCTTCTCCGAACGGCAGGCGCTGGCTTTTTCGTGCTATACCGATAGTGCGGTTCCCACTTCGTTCGAGTTTACGCTTCAGAAAAATTTGAACATTCCCCCTACCGAATACGATCTACCGGAACGCCTACTGGCCGTATCAGATATTGAGGGCAACTTTTACGCCTTTCAGCAACTACTGGTCGGTAACGATGTGGTAGATGAGAATTTCAACTGGACGTTCGGTAGCGGACATCTGATGCTACTGGGCGATCTGTTTGATCGGGACATCAACGTGCTGCCCTGCCTGTGGTTGATCTACAAACTGGAGCAGGAAGCGGTAGCCCAGGGCGGACGGGTGCATTTTATCTTAGGAAACCACGAAGAAATGAACCTTCGCGGGGATGAGCGGCACCTAAAGAAGAAGTATCAGTGGTTGGCGCGTGAACTTGGCGTGCAATATTACGAACTGTTTAGCAACTACTCCGAACTAGGGCAGTGGATTCGGACCAAGAACTCTGTGGAAAAGATTGGCAATACCCTGTTCGTGCACGGCGGCATCAGCTATCTGGTAGAAGATTCGGGACTCACCCTCCGGCAGATCAATCGCACCGTGCGAAGGCATCTTGGAGTAACCGACTTTGATACAGAAGGCCAACTGGTGATGGGTGACAATGGTCCGCTCTGGTACCGGGGCTACTTCGGGGGCAACATCACGCAGCGGCACATCGAGCGGGTATTGCAAACCTACCAGGCAAAGCAGCTAGTGGTTGGTCACACGGTGGTGCCGGACATTGTGAGTTTGTTTGAAGAACAGTTGTACGCAATTGACGTACCCCAGCCTACCCACGCTTCGCCGGGAGTAACGCGGGCACTGTGGGTTGAACAGGGCACGTTTTACGTCACCGACCAGCACGGACAGCGCAAAGCAGTCGCGGCTCGGTAACCGGGGCGGGCCGCATCTTACCGCCGGTGTCGCGCTTCTAGCACCTTAACCACCTCCGCCAACGGAATCTGCTTCTCTTCCAGCAGCACGAGCAGGTGATAAATCAGATCGGCCGCTTCGTTTTTGAAGCGTTCGTCGTCCGAGTCTTTGGCCTCGATGATCAGCTCGACGGCTTCTTCGCCCACTTTCTGTGCAATTTTGTTGAGACCATCGCGAAACAGGCTCACGGTGTAGGACGATTCCGCTTCGGGCGCGTGCATTTGCTGTTTGCGCTCGTGGATGATGTTAACCAATTGGGTTAAAAAGCGAAGGTCAGCGACGGAAGAATCAGAAGAGTTGCTCATAGCATTCGGATAGGAACATTTTTTTCAACCAGGTACTGTTTCAGTTCGGGCACGGGAATCTCCCGAAAGTGAAAGATGCTAGCGGCCAGGGCCGCATCGGCTTGTCCGGCAGTGAACGCCTCGTAGAAGTGTTCTTTGGCGCCCGCCCCACCCGAAGCGATCACCGGAATGCTGAGCTCGCTGGACAGACGGGCCATAATATCGTTGGCAAAGCCGCGCTTGGTGCCGTCGTGGTCCATCGAGGTGAGCAAAATTTCGCCCGCGCCCCGCTCCTGCACCTCGTGGGCCCAGGCGAAAGTTTCGCGCTCGGTGGGGGTGCGCCCGCCGTGGGTATGCACCACGTGCCGGTCGTCTACCCGGCGCGTGTCGATGGCCACCACGATGCACTGGCTGCCGTAGTTGGCCGACAGTTCGTCGATCAGTTCCGGACGACGCACCGCCGCTGAATTAATCGATACCTTATCGGCCCCGGTGTAGAGCATGGTTTCTACGTCTTCGTGGGTGCTGATGCCCCCGCCCACTGTGAAGGGAATGTTGATCTGTTCAGCTACCTTCTTCACCAGTTCGGCCAGCGTCTTGCGCTTCTCCACCGTGGCGGTGATATCGAGAAACACCAGCTCGTCGGCCCCTTCGTCGGCATAAATTTTAGCCAACTCCACCGGGTCGCCCGCGTCGCGCAGCTGCACGAAGTTGATGCCCTTCACGGTGCGCCCGTCTTTCACATCCAGGCAAGGAATAATTCGTTTGGTGAGCATGGGTGACTTTCTGGGTGGCTAGATGCTGGATGACTTTCAGAGTGGTCAGATACTGGATGCTAGATGCTGGAAGACTTTCTGCGCGAAGAGGATACTGGATAGTAGCGGTCGCCGCGCGGATGTCTTTCTATGTGGCCAGATGCTGGATACTGGTCACTAGCAACCAGTGACCAGCATCTTTGCCATTCCCACAAATCATCCGCGCGGCGGCCGCCAGCATCTAGCGACCAGCATCCAGTATCCAGCCCGCAAGTTATAAAAATTCTGCTAAGTCTTGGAGGGTCAAGGTGCCTTCGTAGAGTGCTTTGCCGATGATGGCACCGTGTAGTCCGTTAGCCTTGAGTTGTTGCAGGTCGTCGACGGTGGTGATGCCGCCGCTGGCGATGAGGTGTACTGGCGGTACCCGAGCGCGGATGTCGTCGTAAAGGGCAAACGAAGGGCCCTGCAGCAGGCCGTCTTTGGCCACGTCGGTGCAGATCACGTGCTTCACTCCCTCTTGTGCATAATTGCGGATGAAATCTACCACATCGAGCGCGCTTTTTTCTTGCCACCCGCTGATGGCAACAAGCCGGTCGCGGGCGTCGGCCCCCAGAATGATTTTGTCGGCTCCGTACTGGTCTAGCCAGCGCAAGAAAACCTCCCGTTGCCGCACGGCGATGCTGCCGCCCGTCACCTGCCGCGCCCCGGCCTCGAACACCCGCCGCAAATCGTCATCCGACTGCACCCCGCCCCCGAAGTCGACCGCCAGCGCGGTGTGGGTGGCAATCTGCTCGAGCACATGTAGGTTCACCACCGTTCGCTGTTTGGCCCCGTCGAGGTCCACCAGGTGCAGGCGGCGGATGCCGTGGTCGGCAAAGCGCTGCGCCACTTCCAGGGGGTTGCTGCTGTACTCTTTCTTCTGCGCGTAATCGCCCTGGGTGAGCCGGACGCACTTGCCGTCGATGAGGTCGATGGCGGGGATAATTTCCATAGCTACGCTTTATTTTGTACTTTTCGATTTGTGTATAAAACGATCAGCAATATGACGACAGTTGCCGAAAAACCTGATAGAAAGAATAAAAAAGCGGAGAGAAAAGCAGTATCGCTCGAGGCTTTCAAAAAAAAGTACCTGGATAAACCGACCTATAAGTATGAATGGAACAATGGCCAAATAGAAAAGGAAGAATACATGAAAGCGAGCGAGCGCTATATCATTGACAATATCGTAAGAAAGCATATGCGGACAGAAAACTTCGATCAGGGCAATACCATCATGGGAGAGGCTGACTGCTACTTTAGTGCCATTGCTTCCTACCGCCGTCCGGATGCTGCTCACTTGACCAAAGATCAGATCAAAAATCCGGAGGAAGCGGCGGAAGCTCCGGCGCTGGTCATCGAAATATCCTCTCCATCTAATGCCGACGAACAGAACAAAAGAAAAATGCTGGAATACCTGAAGGCTGGGGTGAAGATGGTTTGGTACATCTATCCGCACATCAAACAGGTATGGATTCATACGAGTCCCACCGAGGTGGTGGTACGTCATGAGAACGACGTATGTCAGGCAAACCCAGTTGTGCCAGGGTTTAGCATCACCGTCGACGAAATTTTTGACAGGTAATGTTTTGGCTGCACAGGCACCGTGGGAAAATGTATAACAGATTAATTAAATCAACGGCAGTATGATAACAGTTTCAGAGAAACCTCGCCGGTCCACTGAAAAAGCAGAAAAGAAAGCCATTTCGCTCGAAGCTTTCCAGCATAAATACCTGGATAAAACCACGTTCAAGTACGAATGGAACAACGGGCAGGTAGAAAAAGAGGAGTACATGAAAGCTACCGAACGCTACATTATCAACAACATAGTGACCAGGCTCAACACGCTCCCAAATTATCAGGAGGGCTACCGAATCATGGGTGAAGTCGACTGTTACCTAAGCGCTCTGGGGACCTACCGCCGTCCGGACGCCGCCTATTTGTCTCTGGCCCAGATCAACTATCACGAAACGGCGGAGGAAGCCCCGGCGCTGGTCATCGAGGTATCGTCGCCTTCTAACTCGGGGGGTCAGAACATTGCCAAGATGCTAGAGTATTTTAAGGCGGGCACCCAGGTCGTCTGGTACATTTACCCCGAGCATAAGCAGGTTTGGGTATACACTGGCCCAAAAGAAGTAACCATCTGTCACGAAGGAGACGTTTGTTCGGCCGACCCGGCTATTCCGGGATTTAGTATGAACGTCAGCGACGTGTTTTCAAGACCAGTACCAGAAAACAAGTAGCCCATTCTTAATCACTTCCTTGCCAGTCCCGTCAATGAACCGCCTCGCTCGTCTTGTACTCCTTTTCTTACTTGTTTCTGTGTCTGGTCAGGCCGTAGCTCAATCCGATACGCTTTCCATTGACACTACCCTCACCGTCGGCATTGCCGTGATGCCCCCCTTCGTGATCAAGGATCAAGACAAGCTGTGGGACGGCATCAGTGTGCAACTGTGGCGCGAGATAGGTGACCAGTTGAACATCGACTATGAATTTCGGGAGGTACCGCAAGATTCATTGGTGGCGCTGGTGGCCCGCGGTGAACTGGGCCTGGCCCTGCTGGGCACCGTGACCGCCGAAGACGAACAACGGGTCGACTTCTCGCACGACTATTTCCAAACCACGCTGGGCGTAGCTGGTTCCACTACCCAGAGCATGAGCAGCATTCTGAAGGGCATCTTCACTGAAAGGTTCTTCCGCATTGTGCTAGGCTTGTCTATCTTGTTGCTCATCGTGGGCACGGCGGTATGGCTGCTGGAGCGGCGCAGTAACGAAGACAATTTTGGCGGAGAACGTAAGTTTTGGCAGGGCATTGGGGCCGGCTTCTGGTGGGCGGGAGTTACCATGACCACCATCGGCTACGGCGACAAGGCGCCCATCACCTTCTGGGGGCGGGCCGTGGCCCTGTTGTGGATGCTGGTGGCGATGGCCGTCACGGCTAGCCTTACCGCCTCGCTGGTGTCGGCCGTCGGACTGGGTTCGGGCGGTAGCATTGGGTTACCCGACGAACTGCGCTCGATGAACGTGGGCAGCATCGACGGCACCGACGCCGCCGAGTATCTGGACGAAGAACGCATTAAATTTCAGCCTTACGACTCGGTGCAGGGCGGATTGCAGGCCGTGCAGCAGGGAGACCTAGAGGCCTTTGCGCACAGCACGCCCGTGCTGCGCTACTGGGTCAACGAAGACAACAGTTTATCGGTGCAGGTAGAGGCCACCGACGTGCGTCCGCAGCGCTACGCCCTGATGCTGCCCTCCGACAGTCCGTTGCGTGAGCCCCTTAACCGGGCCCTGCTGAAAACCGTGAACGGCGCCGGTTGGCAGAGCGTGCTGAAGCGGTACGTACCGAAGGAATAACGCGATGCATCGCGTCCTTACAACGCCAAAAAATTTTTCAAAATCATCTCACCGTCCCGACCACTTTTCTCTAGGTGCGGCTGGATCGCATAAAAATTATCCTTCTCCAGCGCCACGCTAAAGGGCAAAATGTAGTCGTTGGTGGCCGTGGTATGCTCGCTCAGTTCGGCGTAGTAGCTATGCACGTAGTAGAGATAGGCATTGGCGGGCAAGTTCTGGCCAAGGACGCCGCCGGTCACCGTAATATCGTTCCAACCCATGTGGGGCACCTTGCGCTCGGGCGGAAACCGCCGCACCGCCACGTCGAAGATGCCTAGGCAGTCGGCATTACCCTCGGTAGAGTGTCGGCACATCAGTTGCAACCCCACGCAGATGCCCAGTACCGGCTGGGTCAGCCCCTTGATAACTTCGTCCAGGCCGCGCGCGCGCAGGTAGCGCATGGCCGAACTGGCCTCACCCTGTCCCGGAAAGATTACCTTGTCAGCCCGGCGGATTTCGGTGGGGTCGTCGGTGAGTAGTGGTTCCAGGCCCAGCCGTTGCAGGGCATAAACTACCGACTGGATGTTGCCCGCGTTGTATTTGATAATGGCGACGCTCATAGCGGACAAAAGTAGCCAGAAAGCACGAAGGGAGCAACGGGTTACCGCCCCATCGTCATATCGTCGCGCATGTTGCGCAGGTGGTTGATCAGCGCGGCTTGCCACGAGGCGTCAGCGTCCCAGGCGTTGCCCAGATACACGTCGCCGGTGTAGATGTGCTTCACGTAGTACTTGTAGACCGGTTTTTGATTCGTCCTCCCGGATTCTACGGCATAACCCAGCATTTTCTTGAGGTTGTCTTCCCGCGTGTGTAGGCGGCGCAGAATGAACTGGTAACCCTCCTGCCGCAACTCATCCTCACTGCGGTTGGCGTCTACCAGTTCGTATTCGTAGGGATAAGGCTTCATGATGCGCATCAAGGCCGAATCTTGCTCGTTGCCGAAGCGAGGAATCGCCAGCTTGTCCAGCTTCAGGTCTTGGGCAAACCCCTCGGCCCGGTTACCCTGAATCACGTTGCCCGATCCCACAAAAAACTCCGGCACGTCGATTACCAGAAAGTTTTGCTTCTCCAGGCCGCTGCGGCGTACCACATTGTCCAGCTGGCGCGCCAGCGTGGCCGGAGTGCCCGCCACCAGTTGAAAGGCTCTTTTTTCCCGATTCACGTAGGGGTTCTCCGTATCGAAGCGCGCGATCAGCAGCACGTATTCTTTGGCAGACTGGTCGTGGGCCAGGTAGATGATGTTCTCAATGTAACGCTGGTTGAGTTGCTTGGCTAGTTGGCGGGTAGCATCGGGACCGGCGTTGGCGTCAGGCCAGTAGTAGTAGGCCACCGCGTCGATGCCCAGGTCTTTGAAGGTGCCGTGCACCTCGCGGGCCAATGCTCGCCAATCGCCCTGACGGCGGCCCGCCGCGTCGATCACGTCTACGAAGACCACCGACTTGGCGTGCAGCAGTTCCGGTGGAAGCTGATCGCCCACCGTAGCAAACCGAAAGGCTTCGGGCAAGCGGGTACTATCGGATTGCGCGTGACCAAAGGTAATTGAAAGGGAAAAAGCCAGACAGAAAAAGAGATAATTCATACGGAGCGGGGGTGCTTACTCGCGAAATAAACGTTTTTTCGGCACAAAAATTCTTTGCTGAAGTTAGTTTCTTGTTCGCTCGGGTTGTTGTAAGCCGATGTTTTAGCCCCTGTATGCGAACATTTAGTGTCTTCCCCCCCGCCGTCGGCCCAGTTGCCGCAGCATCATCCGCTGAAAATCTCGCTCGGCCCTGATCAGTTGCAGCACCTGCTGGGGCGATAACATGGTCAGTAACTTTTTGGTAGAAGATTGTTCCAAAGCAAGCTCCCGCTGTTTTAGGTTAAGATATTCTTCAATACGGTCTTGCGCTTGCGCGTCGGTGAGCGAATCGCTGGCTGCCGCCCGTTGCAACCGGAGGCCCTCCCGCCTGAGGGCCATGCGCTGTTCGCTTATCTGGTTGTATACTGGCCAAAACCGCTCGGCCTCTTCGGGCGTAAGCGACAGGCGCTCGGTAAACAAGGCGATGCGGGCGCTCTGTAGTTTTTCGCCCGGCGGATGCTGAGACCGTGCCGTTGTGCTTATCAACAAAACCATGAATAACAGAAGCCACTGCCCTCCGGTACTAATCGTCTTCATCATTTGTATCATTAAAAAGAAGTTCGTTTGCCAAATCGCCCACGTTAACTTGTTCCAGCAGTTCTGCTTGTTCTGCTTCACCCAGCGCAGCCGTAGTCATCACGTCCACCTCGGCCAGCAGCAGATAATCTATCAGGGTTTCGGTGGGCACCTCGGCCAGCAGTTGCTCAGCTGACGGTGTGACGGCTGAATTGGTCGCCGGAATCGTCGGGCGCGTCACCAGCCAAACAGCAACGGCAAACATTGCCACAAAACCCGCTGCGGCGAAATAGGCCCAGCGAAGAGATACTCTTGGAACCGAGGGCTGAGCCGTAGTAGACACCCGTTTTTGAACGCGGGCGGGCAGTTCATCGAAGTAGCCCTCGGGAGCCACAAAGGGATGTTGCCGATTTGACTCGTCTGGTTGAAATGGGTTCATCGACTACTGGGTTTGTTTATGAACATAAGCTTCGATTTTTTTCACCGCCAGATGATAGCTTGCCTTTAGCGCTCCCACACTGGTGCCGGTGATTTCGGCCATTGTTTCGTAGGTCATCTCTTCAAAGTACTTTAGGTTAAACACCAGTCGTTGTTTGTCGGGCAGCGTCAGCAACGCCTTTTGCAGCTTCCGTTGCACCTCATCGCCGTCTAGGTGAACCGATTCGTCAATCTTTTTCGATAGTTCACGGGTCACCTCCGCGGCTGGAACAAACAATCGACGACGCTTTTTCTTCAGAAACCGCAAGCATTCGTTGGTGGCGATGCGGTAAATCCAGGTGAACAACTGCGCTTCGCCCTGAAACGTATCCAGGTTGTTCCACACCTTAATAAACGTTTCCTGCATCAGGTCGTCGGTATCGTCATGATCGATCACCATCTTCCGAATCAGAAAGTAGACCCGCTCTTGGTACTTGCGCACCAGCAGGTTGAAGGCGTAGTTCCGACTGGCGGGCTGCCTGAATTTTTCCAATAGCTGCTCATCTTCCAAACTGGGTGCGGCGATCACTGAGGCTGATTTGTTGCGCTTCTATCCGTTAGATCACCGGGCTGCCCAAAGGTTTAACCAGCTATCTGATAAAAGATTTAAAGGTTCTCATTAAACTATTCTGCTTAACTGGTCTCTAAGGGGTGTTTATGTTTAACGAAAATAATACAAAAATGAAACGATTATGGTTAATGGCCTGCCTGACAGGTACAATGGCTACCGCGCAGGCGCAGTCGAATTCGGAACGGGGGGGCACGCCCAGCGAACGGGCCGACCAACTTACCGCGGCGATGACGAAAAACCTCGCCCTAACGGAGGAACAGCGGGCCACGGTGGCCGAAATCAATCTAAAGTACGCCGAAGAAGTCGCTGACTTTCGGGAAGAAACGCGAGAGCAGCGCGAAGCGGCCCGAGCCACCATGAAAGAAATCCGGCAAAATCAAGAAGCCGCGCTCAAGGAAGTGCTCACCGAAGAGCAAATACAAAAGTACGAAGCGCGTCGCGATGAGCGGCAGGAAAAGCGGCACCACCGACGCCAAGGAAGACGCAGCAAACAGTAGAATCACTGGCGCAGATTTAATCAAGTCTGCGCCATTGCACTTTTGCCTATCGCTTTAGTTAATCTAAAAGATTAACCTCCGCAATCCCCACTTGGCCAGCGTAGTTAGCCGCACTTGAATAGACGTAGTCTTCAGCGGCGAAGCAGATACCGGCCTTGACTGGGTTCTGGTGAAGGTAGTTCAGTTTCTGTTCCAGTATGCCATTGGTTTCTAATATAATTGGATGATTGTCGTGCGTCCACACCCGGATATTCTCATTGCAACTGCTGCGCTGTCCTTCGCTCTCAAAAATCCAGCGCATCCAGTAGCGACGGCTTTCAGTCGGCTCCACGAGCAGCGTTTCGTACAACCGCCGAGCCGTAAATCGCTTGAGGTCACGGATGATAGCACTCAACTTGATGCCCTCTTTGGCAGAAGCAATCAGATGCACATGATTGCTTATGATCACGTAGGCATGGAGAACAAGCCCCTTGTTTTTCACGCAAAACGCGAGACTATCCATGAAGATGTCTTTATACACTGGTCGGCTGAAAATATCCGCCCACTGAATGATTGTGAGCGTTAAGAAATGAGGTTGTTGATTGTCCAGAATGCGATACTTAGTGCTCATGTTTTTTAAATTCCGATTAGAAACCGTGTTTATTAGTCACACTGGTGCAGAGCACCAGCGCGAGGCAAAGCGCGAACTAAACGACACAACTATCTAACCAAACCCCTAGCGCAGATTCTCTGAATCAGTGCTTAAAGTACTTAGGGACTCCGTCCCGCTAACTAATCCAAAAAACGTTCAGTAAGGTCCGCAAACGCATCGATGCGGCGGTCGCGGAAGAAGGGCCAGATGCGGCGCACGTCTTCCGAGCGTTTTAGGTCAACGCTCACCACGCTGGTTTCCTCTTCAGCAGAGGCCCGGTACAAAATTTCTCCCTGCGGCCCCGCCACGAAGCTGTGCCCCCAGAACCGGATGCCGTTGGTATGCCCCGACGGGTCGGCTTCGTGCCCCACGCGGTTCACCGCCACCACGGGCAGACCATTGGCCACCGCATGGCCCCGCTGTGAAATCACCCAGGCGTCTTGCTGCCGCTGCTTCTCATCGGTCGGGTCGGTTGATTCCCAGCCGATGGCGGTGGGATAGATGAGCAGGTCGGCTCCGGCCAGCGCCATCAGGCGGGCCGCTTCCGGGTACCACTGGTCCCAGCACACCAGCACGCCCAGCCGACCCACCGAAGTGTCGATGGGGCGAAAGCCCAGGTCGCCCGGCGTGAAGTAGAACTTCTCGTAGTAGGCCGGATCGTCGGGGATGTGCATCTTGCGGTACTTGCCCGCTACGCTGCCGTCGCGCTCCAGCACCACGGCGGTGTTATGATAGATGCCGGGAGCGCGCTTCTCGAACAACGAAGCCACAATCACCACCCCCAGCTCCTTCGCTAGCGACCCGAACCGCTCGGTGGATGGCCCCGGAATGGGTTCGGCCAGATCGAAGCAGTCGGTGTCTTCGGTTTGGCAAAAGTAGAGCGCGTTGTGCAGTTCGGGCAGCACCACCAGCTGCGCACCCTGGGCGGCACAGCGGCGGATGTTGCGGAGCAGTTTCTCGATATTTTGCTCAACGCTAGCGGTGTTGGCTTGCTGGACGAGTCCGACGGAGAGGTTGTTCATGGTGATAGGATTTGCTGGTTTCTGCTTCTGATTTTAAACAATTGGTTAAGTAGCATCAGTTTCGTTAATAGCAACTTCGTGGTAGTTTAGCCACTGTTTGACTTTTCCGATGTACATCTTCAGATAGTTTTCAGTTAAGAACACGTTGGACCAATCGAACCGACGCGATTGTACGCCCAGATAAAAGAGCCAAATGGCTAGTCCTGCGTAAGGAAGTAATCTTTGCTCTTCCTCAGAAATGGGCGTCACATCTCGGTAACTCTCCAGAAAACTCTTTGCTTTAAGTTCGTACTGCGCTTTGTCAGCCTCAATGTGAAACAACTGCATACTGAAGTAAGCCACGTCCAGAATAAGACATCCATTACCACAAAAGTCGAAATCAAATAGGATTATTTTGTCGCTATCAAGAACGTTCATGTTGTCGTACCAAACATCCAGATGCACAATTCCGGTTCTTACACTTCTATGATTTTTTTGAGAAAACAAAGTAGTCAGGTGTTCACCGGCACTTTTCACGAAGATCATTTCTGGCAAAGACTCCGAAAAATACCGGCTGGCACATTGATAGGGCGATTGTACTAGCGTTTCCGGGGTATACTCAATTCTGTTTACCCTTTGGTTCAGGGTTACTTTGTGCATTTCTCCCATAAGTGACCCTACCGCAGCACACGTGCTTTTAGTCATGTGCCGGACCTTTTCGCCTTCCGCGAAGGAGAACAGTACCGCGTAACGCATTCCCTCCGGTGCGCTAATTCTTTGAACATACTCCCCCTTTTTATCCGGGATAGGAAACGCTGATTCCGGCTGCCTTCAGCATATTCAGAACCTTTATCTCCTCTCCTATCTCTGACTCAGTTCGCCAATCAAAACTATAAACCCGAAGGATACACCGATTCCCTTTTTCTGAGACGAAGTAGGTGTGATTGATACCGGTTCGGAAGAGCCGACAAGTAGTGCTTTCAGCCAGACCGTACTTTTCTTTCACCCACTCACTAAGATGTTCTGCCGAAAGTGTAGAGGCAATTGCCGGGAAAGTAGTCATTTAACGCTTTTTTTCGGTTGCCGATAGTGGTTCGCCCGTAAGCCTTGCGCCGCCATCGAAACGGTTTCATCAATCCGCTTCTGCCGGGTTTCAGGCTTCTTGGCACTGAAAATCCACTCCAGAATGCCCCGTTGCGAGGAGGGAGGAAAATCATTCCAATAATTTAAAGCAGCTTCGTCTTGGTCAAATGCCGCTTGCAGGTCAGTGGGAACCATCAAATTTTCCACTTCGTCCAGGGCTGTCCAGGTACCGCTTTGCTGTGCCGTTTCCACCATTTTTAGACCAGCGGGAGCCATTCGGTTTTCTGCTATTAGTTTTGTTACCTTGTTCTTATTCACCCGGCTCCAGTTGCTCTTCGGGTTGCGTCGCGAGAAGAACTGGTAGTAGCTCTCATCGTCTCGTTTGTTAGGCTTGCTGTCGATCCACCCGAAGCACAGCGCCTCGTCTACCGCTTCGTCGTAGTACACGCTGGGGGTGTCGCTGCCCTTACGGTAGATGATGAGCCACACGCTAGCTACTTGGGCGTGGTTTTCTTCCAGCCACTGCCGCCAGGCCACGCCGTCTTGGGCGTGGAAGGTAGGGATGCCGTCTTCTCTTTTCACGCGTCGAGTATCTCAATTTGATTGATGAATTGGCTACCCTCGTCCAAATGAAAATCAAGGAGTTTATTAAATTGATTCCCTATCATGAAGGAATATTTGGTATTCATTGAGAAAAGAGAAACCAGTTAGGGTGCGTACGTGCCCGATTTGCCGGATTGTATAGCAGTTGGGGAAAACCCCCGAGGAGGTGGAGCAATTGATTAATAAAGCAATTGCTATGCATATTGAGGTTATGAAGGAAGACGGCGAACTGATACCCGAGCCGGTTTCATCTTCTATTTAGGTAATGGTTGCCTAAACAACCACCCCTGCCGGATACTGCATCGTCACGCAGTGCAGCGAGCCGTGCTGCCGAATTAACGCTTGGCAATCGACATCGATCACTTCTCGATTTGGAAAAGCTGTCTGCAATTGCTCCTTCGCTGCCGCATCCTGCGCGGTGCCGTAGAAGGGTAACAACACCGCCTCGTTGATAATCAGAAAGTTGGCGTAGGTGGCTGGTAGGCGCTTCCCGGCGTCGCCCCATGCGGCTTCCGCCATTGGTAAAGGAATCAGACGATACGGCTGCCCTTCGGTCGTTCTAAATGCCTGTAGTTCTTCTTCCATCCGGCGCAGCGCTTCGTAGTGCTCATCGGCCGGATCGGTGCAGCGCACGTAGGCGATGGTGTGCGCATCGCAGAAGCGCGCTAGCGTATCAATGTGGCTGTCCGTATCGTCGCCCGCCAGATAACCGTACCGCAGCCACAGCACCCGCCGCAATCCGAACGTTTCTTTCAAAAACAGCTCTATCTCGTCTTTGGTCAGCGAATCGTTGCGGTTGGCTGATAGCAGGCAGGCTTCGGTGGTGAGCAAGGTTCCCTGCCCATCCGACTCAATACTGCCCCCTTCCAGCACAAACTGTTTCACGTTGCGGTAATCCATGTCGGGAAACGCTCCCTGCGCGAATAGTTGACGGGTGATCTGATTGTCCAGGTTAGCCGGAAACTTCAGTCCCCAGCCGTTAAACTGGAAATCAAGCAGCACCGGCTGGCCGTCTTCCAGCACCGTGATGCCGCCGTGGTCGCGCGCCCAGGTGTCGTTGGTAGAAATCTGGAAAAGATTTACCTGATCTATAGATTCATGCTCTAACTGTTCCCACACCTCATCCACGTTGTGGCAGGCAATAATTAGCGGCTGCCGTGAGCCTATCTCGTAGGCAATTCGTTGAAAGCACCGCACCACTTCCTCCAAATCTGCCTGCCAATCGGTGGCGGAGTGGGGCCAGGTGAGTTGCACCGCCGACTGCGGATGCCATTCGGCAGGGAGCACTATGTTACTGTTCGTATTCATTCGCGTTGCTCACTTGGTGGATTGGGGAGGCGTAGTCATCAACTGATTCAGTTGGCTAGTCACCACTTTAATATTGTCTTCTTTGGGCAGCACATAACACTGTTCTCGGTCTGCCTGTCGATCTGGCGAAGTACGCCACTCGTGGGTACCATCGGCAAAAGTTTGATTATGTCCTTGGCATTCCTGGGTAAAATGATCGCCCAATCCCCGCACCGCAATGAGTACGGCTAGCAGATCGGCGCTGTGGTGGGTGGGACCCTTGGCCCAACCGGCTCGCGCAAAGAACCAGGCGTAGGCTTGCCGAACAATATTGTTTTCGTCAGTCTGAGTAGGCAGGGTGCCGCCGGTTTGATACAAATTAGCCAGTTGGGGGCCTCCTCCGCTAAAAAGTATGGGCGTGGGCCAGTGCTCAACCACGTCTATGGTGGCCGCAGGGTCGGGTTTCCAGTTGCCAAACACTCCGGGGTCGGTGTCTTTGGGAAACCGTCCGCCCATGCATACGTAGTGCTTCACTTTTCGCCGCACCAGTTCGCTCCCGCTCAGTGGACTGATGGTATCGGGCGGGGTATGCAGCAAACGCGATAGGTTGGTCACGTAACCCACCGTCACAATTACCACACTGTTGTCGGGCTGATCTGCCAGTATCTGTCGGTAAAGCAGCGCGGCATTGGGCAGCGAATCAGCCGTAGTGATCGAATGCGGGTAGGTCTCCGTCACCGACTGGGCATAGACGCTTTTTCGGTTCACCGCTTTGCCTTTGGGCCCTCCGATGGGCAGGTCCGGACGGCCGTAGAAAGTGTTGATCGCATCCAGGCAGGGAGCGCTCCAGGGGTTGACCGAAGAAACCAGGGTCGCCAGAATTTCGGCTTCGCCCCGGTCGGCCAGTACGTGGAGGATGGCCGTCGCCGCCACGTCGTCCACGTCCGACTCCATATCGGTATCGTAGATGATCTTCACGGGCTGGCCCGTCAGCGCCAGCGGGATAAGCACTACTCCCAAAAGGATTACAAAACAGGGTTGGCTCATCGCGTTATAGGGTTCGGTCATATTACGTTCAACAATAACTCTCCCTTTTTATTTTTTTCCTACTCCCTTACCAAAAATTTAGGTTCCTTCGTAATTTCACCGGCCAATTTAGTCAACAACACAACCCATGGGAAGAGCATTTGAATACCGACGCGCCGCCAAGGAGAAACGCTGGGGCATGATGTCCCGCATCTTTCCTAAACTGGCGCGCGCCATCACGGTGGCGGCCAAAGAAGGCGGCACCGATCCCGACATGAACGCCAAGCTGCGCACGGCGATCCAGAACGCTAAGGCGCAGAACATGCCCAAGGACAATATCGAGTCGGCCATCAAGCGGGCCGAGGGCAAAGACGCCGCCGACTTCGTAGAGGTGAACTACGAGGGTAAAGGCCCGCACGGCGTGCTGGTGTTCGTGGAGTGCGCCACCGACAACAGCACCCGCACGGTGGCCAACGTGAAGGCCTACTTCAGCAAGGCGGGCGGCGGACTGGTGCCCACCGGCTCGTTGGAGTTTATGTTCAACCGCAAGGCGGTGTTCGAGTTCGAGCTGCCCGAAGGCAAAAACCTGGAAGACCTGGAGCTGGAACTCATCGATGCCGGATTGGAAGAACTCGAGCAAGAAGACGATACGACCTACGCCTACGCGGATTACACCCAGTTCGGGGCATTATCACAAGCCTTTGAAGATCAGGGCATTGCCGTAGAGAACGCAACGCTGCGCCGGGTGCCCACCACCCCGGTGGAGTTCAGCGAGGAGCACCTGGAAGACATTGAGAAGATGCTCGACAAGCTGGAAGACGACGACGACGTGCAGGCGGTGTATACCAATATTGCCTGATCAAAGGTGCTTGTGCGAGGCGGCCCCACACAGGGGCACCTCCAACCCAGGGCGTTGCTCCTGAAATAACCACATGGTCAATAGTTTTCAGGTAGTTAAAGCAAGATTTCGGACATTGGTACATATTTACCTACTGGATGGCACAAAATTACCCACCAAGTGGTGAATTTTGTATAACAATGGGTACCTTGTAATATGTATAAGCGTTACGTTACGGAGACGATTGTCGAGGCATTGGAAGATACCCCGGTAATTGTGCTCAACGGAGCAAGGCAGACCGGGAAAAGTACATTATGCCAGCAGTTGATTGAGGATGGCATCTTTGACGCTCAATTGGTAACGCTAGACGACCTTACTACGCTGTCGGCTGCGCAGGCAGATCCACTGGCTTTTCTTCAGGGTCTTGAACCGCACGTCATTCTGGATGAAGTGCAACGAGCCCCCCAGTTATTCCTCAGCATAAAAAAGCTGGTCGACCAGGATCGCCAGGGCCGTCGTTTTATACTAACCGGGTCGGCCGACGTGATGACGCTGCCTAAAGTTGCCGACTCGTTGGCGGGCCGCATTGAAACTCATAACCTTTGGCCGCTTTCGCAAGGGGAGATACTGGGCCGCTGGTCTACTTTCTTGACGATGCTTACTGCACCAGACCCTGGCTTTCGCAGCGATAAAATTCAGTGGGAAGAACTGATGCAAGCCGTTCAGGTGGGTGGCTACCCCGAGGCGGTGCAGCGAACCGCCTCCCGGCGATCAAAGTGGTTCGGGTCGTATCTACTCTCGGTCTTACAAAAAGACATCAGGGAGTTAGCCAATATTGAAGGATTGGTCCAGCTTCCGACCATTTTGCAGTTGATCGCCGCCCGGGTTGGCAGCACGTTGAACATGTCGGATATTTCAAGATTATCGGGCGTCAAGAATACCACACTCCAGCGATACATGGCGCTCCTGGAACACGTTTTTCTAATTGTCAAGGTGCCTGCCTGGACCCCTAACGTGCAAGGACAATACGTGAAATCACCAAAAATTTACCTGAACGACACCGGGTTATTTGGCCACTTGAGAGGGGAAGACGCCGATAGCCTGCTGGACAATAGAAGCAGTGCTGGGCCCTTTTTGGAGAACTTTGTCACTATGGAAATCATCAAACAGCTTAGCTGGTTTGATCAGTACCTAAAGCCCTACCATTTTAGCACGCATAAGGGAGCCGAGGTTGATCTATTGCTGGAAAACCGAAAAAAAGAACTGTTTGCTGTTGAGGTCAAATCGGCTGCGTCTTTACGAGAAGTTGATTTCAGAGGTCTCAAACGCTTGGCCGAGCTTGCCCCAGGTAAGTTCCGGAGGGGCATTGTGCTCTACAGCGGCGAGCAAGTGCTCCGGTTCGGAGAGGAGCTATACGCAGTACCTATTTCAAACGTATGGTAGGCGAAACGTTACCTATTTGCCTCGCTCGTCGTGATCTCCCACCCCGTTGCTCAGCTCCACCCCGTTCTCGCTGGTGCGCCCGGCAATATGCAGGGTACGGGTCGGGTAAGCAAACTCCACTCCCATCCGCTCAAATTCTTCGTACACCCGGAAGTTGATGGCCTGCTGCACGTCCATGTACTTGCCATAATCTCCGGTCAACACGTTGTAGACTACCTCGAAGTTGAGGCTTGACTCACCGTATGACGCAAAGTGCGCTCGGTCGAAAAGTACGGTCTCTTCGTGCTCGTTCTGAGCCTCCACCGCTGCGCGCAGCACTGCCGGAATCTGCTTTACCTGTTCCAGCGAGGTTTGATAGATGACTCCCAGCTTGAACACGATGCGCCGCCGTTGCATGCGCTTGTAGTTGTGGATGCGCGAGCTGGTCAGGTCGCTGTTGGCAAACACCAGTTGCTCGCCCGACAGGCTCTTGAGGCGGGTGGTCTTGATACCAATAAACTCCACGTTGCCCATCTTATCGTCCACAATGACGAAATCACCAATCTCGAAGGGGCGGTCGAAGAAAATCACCAAGTAGTTGAATAAGTCGCCTAGAATGTTCTGTGCGGCCAGCGCTACGGCAATCCCGCCCACTCCTAAGCCAGCGATCACCGTGGTGACGTCGTAGCCTAAGTTATCAAACAGAAACAGCAGTCCGATCGACCAGATGATCACGTTGACGATGATCATGATGCCCCGCAACTGTTTCACCTTTTCTTCACCCCCCTCTTTGCGGCGGACGTAGGCCTTTAGCAGCAGCAGCAGGGTGTTGGCAATGAAGCGAACGGTGAAGAAAGTGACCACCACCGTGATGGCGATGCGCAAAATATTGTCAACCCGCCCGGGCAGGGCTAAATATTGCAACCCAAAGTACACCACCATCGCGTACAAGATGGGAATGCCAAAGCGGTTGATGCTCTCAATAACGTAGTCGTCGATGTTGGTGGTGGTGCGCTCCGAGAGCCTGCGAAGCCGGTTGTTGACCACGCTTTTAAAAATCCGCACCGCCACAAATCCGACCACCACGATGCCGAGAGCGATTAGGTAGTTGCGTACGGTGTTTTCGTAGTATGCCTTCTCGAGCAGCGTATTGAAATGTTCCATGGGGGCAAGTAAGTGGTTCAGCGACGCATGTTAAAGAATTAGCGGAAGAAGTCAAACTTTCACTAACCCTTACGCTGGCAATATCCAGCAAAAATCTGAGCGGTTAGGCAAAGAGAAGTGCCCTACTTTTACTCAAAAAAACCATGAAATACGCTTTAGCACTTACCGTATGGCTGATCGGCCAGCAATTTGCCGCCCTGGGTCAGCCCCGCAATCAGGACGTAGACATCCAATGGGGAAAAAAGCTGCGCGCTTCCCGGGGCACCACCCTGCAAGACGTGGTGGGTTACGACAACAGCGGTATCTACGCCATTCGTAGCGTTTCAAAAGGTTTGTACGGCCTCTCATCCTTTCTGGCCCTGGAACACTACGACCACAACATGAACCTGACGCGCTCGGTAGAGATCGACCTGCGTCACGTCAAATTCCGAAAGCGGCGGTTTGAAAAGATTATCCATTATAACAACCAGTTGTACTTGTTCTCTTCTTTTCCGGACAAAGAACAGAAGAAAAACTGCTTGTACGTTCAGCAAATCGATAAAAAAACGCTGTTCCCCGAGCCGGACCTTCGGCCCATTGCCAGCATCGACTACGAAGGGCACACCCGCTACAACAGCGGAACGTTTGACCACACCATCTCTCGCGATTCTTCCAAACTACTAGTGTTTTATAACCTACCGTACGAGAAAAAGGAAAGTGAGCGGTTCGGATTTCACGTGCTAAACCGAGATATGAACCAGCTTTGGGAGAAGCAAATCACGCTCGACTACCAGGAAGAGCTCTTCGACGTGGAACGCTACCGGGTGGATAACCAGGGGAATATTCACCTGCTGGGGCAGATTTTTGCCGAAAAACGCAAAGTAAGGCGCCGAGGCGAAGTCAATTTCAAGTACCAAATTTTGAGCTACCGCAACCAGGGCAACCACCTGACTGAGTATCCGGTAGAACTACCCGACCTCTACCTCAGCGATATGCAGATTGCCATCACCGAAGACCAGAACATCGTGTGCGCGGGCTTCTACTCCGAAGAAGGCACTAACAGCATCCAGGGCAGCTATTTCCTGACTATCGATAAAGATACCAAGAAAATCATCCGGAAAAGTAGCAAAGCCTTTGATGCCGACTTTGTGACCCAGAACATGAAGAAGCGAAAGGCCAAAAAAACGCGCAAGAAGATGGAAAAAGGAAAAGACGTGGAGATGTACAACTACGATCTGGACCAAATTGTGCTGCGCGACGACGGCGGAGCGGTGTTGGTGGGAGAAAAGTTTTTCATCAGCACCGTGACCAACACCTCAATGATGAACGGAACCACGCGCTATCGCACCACCAGCTACTACAACTACCACGACATCATTGCCGTGAATCTGAATCCGGAAGGGGTGATCGACTGGGCGCAGAAAATTCCCAAGCGGCAAACCACCCGCGAAGACGGCGGCTTTTTCTCGTCCTACGCGCTGGCCATCGTGGACGACAAGATGCACTTCATCTTCAACGACAACCCCAAGAACCTAGTTGCCAAGCCGGGAAAAGTGCACAATTTCAAGCTCAACAAAAGGGAGTCGATTGTGGTGATGGTTACCCTTGACGCGAAGGGCAAACAGAAAAAACAACCCCTGTTTATGGCCGCCGACGCCGAAACCATCATCCGGCCTAAGGTCTGCGAGCAGCTATCCGACCACGAGCTGATCATTTTCGGGCAGCGAAAAAGAGTGCAGCGGCTCGCCAAGCTGGACTTTAGCAAGTCGTCGCGCCTGTCCAGCAAATAGCGGCAGGATTTGTCACCTCACAGGAAGAGCTAGTGGCGGCTTCGGTGTAGATGACCTCCATTACTGTGTTCTGCGGTTGGTCTGGGCCACCACTTGCTCACGGCTATACAAACGTCCGGCCTGAATATCGTCTTCAGCCCGTTGCGCTCGGCGGCTGAGTTTCTCTTGCCAAACGGTATCGAGACGGGTCTTCTGCAACAAGGTTCGAATGGCCTGTAAGATATCTACATCGCTTTCCTGAGCAATGAGTTCTTGCAGTTCGGCTTTAATGTCAACTACCTGGTTCATAGTCTTTTTGGTAAAGATAACGGATTTGTCAAATGAAATCTTGTCTTCATAAGTGTCTGTTTTTTCTTCCTACGATACCTAACCCCCTTGAGTTGTTGGGTCTGATCGAAGGTTTATAATCTTTATCACTCACTCCGCAAACTGTCCACCGGGTTGGCCAGGGCGGCCTTCGCCGATAGTCAGGAATACTTTACCAGACGTAACCCGTAGTCCGTCAAATGATCAAAATCTTGATCGGTAGTATGCAACTCTTGGTCGAAGTACAGTGCGGTAGTAGCAATCCAGAGGTCGTTTTTGCCCATATTTCGCGAAGACATGCTCGGGGGCAGTGGCTGACTCTTCAACTTACCCTGGCTAAAGGCATCCACTGCGGCGTACAACTCTGTCAAAGTAGCCGTTATTTCCACTACCGGATACTGTTGTAAAAGGGATTCCATATGGTTCACTTTCTGGTATCCCCAGTTTGCTTTTAGCGCAAAGGCACGTACTTCACCAACTACCACCACCGGCAAGATTGCTCGGGGGGGAAGCATTTCCTTGTTCCTCACCTGGCGGATGATCAGATTGGTATCAAAGATCATCCGCTCGCTGTTGCTCTTCCTTTAAAAGCTCGTCCATTCGTTGATTTTCCTCAGTAGTAAACCCAAAATCCGGAATGACAACGGGTTGTTGAGGGGCCACCGCATCTAAGAACGCTTCTATCCCCCAGCGCTTTATATCTTCGGGACGGTAGCTGTTCCACTGATGGGGCTTCATCGATGGAATCTTGTCTTCCTGTACAGTCTTCATGAGTATCTGTTTTTTCTCCTTACGATATCTACCCCCTTAAGTTACTGGGACTGAATTAAGTGTTTACAATCTCCGTTACTCACTCCGCAAACTATCCACCGGGTTAGCCAGGGCGGCTTTCACCGACTGATAACCCACCGTGAGCAACGTAATCAGCACGGCGAACGTAATGGCCAAAGCAAACACCGCCACCCCGATATCGGTACGGTACACAAAACCTTGCAACCAGGTGTGCATCAGGTAGTACGAAATGGGCACCGCCAGTGCGAAGGCCAGCAGCACCAAGATCAGAAAGTCTTTGGTGAACAGGGCCAGAATGCTGGGCACCGACGCCCCCAGCACCTTGCGCACCCCGATCTCTTTGGTGCGCAGCTCGGCGGTGTAGGCCGACAAGCCGAACAAGCCCAGACAAGAGATGAAGATAGCAATCAGGGCGAAGTAGTTGAACAGCTCACCGGTGCGCTGCTCGGCCCGGTAGAGCTCGTCGAAGCTCTCGTCCAGGAAGCGGTACTCGAAGGGATAGGCCGGATTCATCTGCTTCCAGGTGTCTTCCACGGCGGCAATCGCCTCAGGAAGTTGGTCGGAATCCACCTTGATGTAGGCCTTGTCGCGCCAGTTGGGCGACACAAACAGCACCATCGGCGCAATGGCCTGCCGCACCGACTGGAAGTTGAAGTCCTCGGCGACGCCCACCACCGTGCCCTCCACCCCGTGCACCGAAAACGACATCCCCACCGGATTGTCCACTCCCATCTGCTTCACCGCCGCCCGGTTCAGGATAAAGGCGGTGCTGTCAGCGGTGCGCTCGGACGAAAACGCGCGCCCCTCGGCCATTTGAATGCCGAAGGCGTCGACAAAGTCCCGGTCGACCGACAACTGGTTGAGTAGCATGCCGTCTTCGGGCGCGCCCGGCCAGTCGGCTCCGGTGGTCGTGCTCGACACGTCGGTGAGGTTCTGGCTGGCCGAGGTGACGTACCGGATGCCCGGCTGCTCGAGCAGGCGGCTCTTAAACGACGCGTAGTTGCGCCCGATGTCGCCCGACAGGGGTAGCACCAGCGTGTTATCTTTCGAGTAGCCCAGCTTCTTGTTACGGATAAAGCTGAGTTGGTCGTTGATCACCAGCGTGCCCACGATCAGGATAATGGACAGGGCAAACTGCAGCACCACCAAGCCTTTACGGAACAGCGCGCTGCCGCTGCCCACCCGAAACGTGCCCTTGAGCACCCGGGCGGGCTTGAACGACGATAGGAACAGCGCGGGATACAATCCGGCAAGAAGTCCGGTGAGTAGGGTGATGGCGGCCAACAGCCCGAGCACCCGCCCGTCGAGCAGGTGCAGGTACACCTGTTTTTGCGCCAGTTGGTTGAACACCGGTAGCACCAGTTTCACCAGCAGGGCGGCCAGGGCCACGGCGATGAGGGCGTACAGTAGGGCCTCGCCCAGAAATTGTCCGATCAGTTGCCCCTTCACGGCCCCCACGGTTTTGCGCAGTCCGATTTCTTTGGAGCGCTTGATGGAGCGGGCGGTGGCCAGGTTCATAAAGTTGATGCAGGCAATAATCAGGATGAACAGCGCGATGGCCGAAAAGATGTACACGTACTGAATGTCGCCGTTGCCGCTGATGTCCATACTGTAGTTAGAGTACAGATGAATATCGGTCATGGGTTGCAAAACAACGTAGCCATCGCTCTCCTCATCCTCAAACTTCTTGTTGAGCACGCTGGTAATCTTGTCGCCCACTGCCTCGGGCGAGGCACCGTCCGCCAACTGCAAATACGTATAGTAGTTGTAATCGTCCCAGTTATTGTCGCCAATACCATTGTTTTGCGCAAACAGCTCGAAGGGCAGCAGGTAGGCAAACCGCAGGTGCGAATTTTCCGGCATATCGGCGTACACGGCCCGCACGGCCAGATCCTGCCGGTTATTGAAGCGCAACGTTTGCCCCACTGCCGACTCGTCGCCGAAGTACTTTTGCGCCAGGGTCTGCGACAGCACCACCGACTGCAGGTCGGCGAGGGCCGTAGCGGGGTTGCCTTCTACGAAGTCGAAACTGAACATGGTCAGCAGGGCCGGATCGACGTACGCGCCGTCGGGTTCCTGAAAGGGTTGCTGCCCGTGGGTGAACAGCGCCTGCGCGACTAGGTTGACGCGGGTGGTGCTCTGGATCTCAGGAATTTCGCGGGCGACCAGCTCGGCGAACGGCGCGGGCGTGGTGGTGTAGGCCACCTCCTGGCCAGCCACGTTTCCTATCACGATGGTTCGGTACAGGCGGTCGGCGTTGGCGTTGTAGCGGTCGTAGCTTAACTCATCGCCCACCCACAGCAGAATGAGCAGGGCCGTGGCAATGCCCAGCGTGAGTCCCCCGATGTTGATCAGGGAATACACTTTGTTGTTGACCAGATTGCGAAAGGCAACTTTGAAATAATTCTTTAGCATGGGTTAGGGAGGTTTTGGTGGCGAAGTGGTTTTGGCTAGCTTATTGTTGCGTGATGATAACTACAAAAGATCCGACAGAGAGAACTATTCTTCCCACTCGATCCGGCGTTTCTCGAAGGTAACCGCTTCCGGGCCGCCGGGGTAAGTAACCAGCACTATTTCCATGATGTAGTTCCAGCGCTCTAGGGCGTGTTGACATATAAGCTTAGGCGGTGCTTTCCGAGCGTTTTTGCCCCGCTTTTCGTTGCTTTCGTTGGCCGATGCTCTCGCATCGCCCGCCTCAAGCGTCTCAATCAAGACAAAAGCACCCTAGAAAGCCCTCACCAATCTATATGTCAACACGCCCTAGCGAATCCAGCTTCAGAAAGGCCGCTCGGTCTTCGGTTTCGGGGTCTACTCCCGGGTTCCACGGGAGGACGCGTTCTGGTTTATCCGTCATTCTTAGCAAACATAATGGCTTTGATCTTCTCCCATAGCGATAGCGGCGAGTCACTCGAAGTGATCGTATCATCTTTGATGGTTTCTGCTCGTTTGATTTGCTTTAATTTCTCAACGTCAATCAGGTCTTTTCTTCTACCGGTCGCTAACTTACTTTTGACAAGATCCTCGTAATGAAGAAAGTTAACGGCTACTCCATCTACCCTTATCTGCTGCATCTGCTGAGAAGCTTTGTCAAAGGTGATGCCCGCAATCCGATTAGTTAGCTCGATGTGTCCCTGATAAGTTCGCTCCCCAAGCGCGAACATGGTTATCTTATCAGGCTTTGCTGCCCTTAGGTCTTCCGTATCAAAGCCGTATTCTTCAATGGCATCTATGAGTTTTTGCTTATTCTTAAGCGAAGGGCCAAACAGGACGTCTACGTCTCCGGTACCACGAATGTATCCGTGTAAGTTTACCGCCACTCCTCCAATCAGCACATATTCTACTTCATGCTTCTTAAGAGATTGAAAAAACGCACGGTGTTCGGGTCTAAACTGATAGGCCATAGCGAGTGGGTCTCCTACACATTCGTTCTCTTGCTAAGCTTCTTTGCCTCAGTCTCTTCGTTCACTCTTCGATAAAAGTCATTAATGCTCTCCCCGGGTTGCCCCACGTAGAGTTCGAGAGTTTTGCCCCGCAGTTTGCCGTAAGATTCGTAGAGTCGTTCGTTCAGTTCGTACATCGCTTGCAAGCGCTCCGGCCCACTCATTTCGAGCGAACCTAGCAAGCCGTAGAGTTCCTGCTCCGCAAACGAATCGAAAAACATGATGGGTTTTTTCTTCTTAGTCATGATGCTATCATTAGGGTTTCCGTTGCTCCGTCAATATAATAACTTCGAAACAAATAAAGTATTTTCTGCCCTGCTTCGTCTCCCCCAGTACGCATGGAACGTAGCCAAACTTTGATGCCCAAACCCCCTCCGCCCACCGTTCGGCAAGTTGTGAAAGAGTACGGCACCCGCCTGTTCCGCTTCATCCGCGGCCGGGTGGGCTCCGACCAAGACGCCGAGGACATCCTGCAGGAGGTGTGGTACCAGCTGAGCCACTCGGTCAACATCGAGGAGATCAGCCAACTCAGCGGGTGGCTCTACCGCGTGGCCCGTAACAAAATCACCGATACCTACCGCAAGAAAAAACCGGACTCGCTCGAAGACTATGACTACGACGACGGCTTCGGCCTTAAGGACATTTTGCTGGCCGACGCTCCCACTCCGGAGGCCGAAGAGCTGAAAGAACTGTTCTGGAGCGAACTGTTTGCCGCCCTGGACGAGTTGCCCGATAAGCAGCGGCACGTATTCGTTGAAAACGAGTTGGAAGACAAGACTTTGCAGCAGATTGCCGACGAGACGGGGGCCAACCTCAAGACGGTGATTTCGCGCAAGGGCTACGCCGTGAAACATTTGCGCCGCCGCCTGGCGGCATTGTACGACGAATTTTTATCTTACTGACATGATGAACCCCCGAAGACGCTACCGCGGACTTTTCTTCCTGTTTATCCCCCTGCTGATCGCGGCCCTGGGGGGGGCGGTGATGGTGCTGTGGAACGCCATTTTGCCCGAGGTGCTAAACGCCAAGCCCCTGTCCTACTGGCAAGCCCTGGGACTGCTGCTGCTGTCGCGCATCCTGTTCGGAGGCTTCCGCTTTGGCGGCGGAGGCCCGTCCTGGAGAGGCAAACGGCGGGGACGCTGGGCTAACCTGAGCGATGAAGAACGCGCTCGCCTGAAAGAAGCGTGGCGACAGCGATGCAAGCGTTCGTGATCCTTCCAACACAATCTCCCCCCCTAATCACACTTTATGTGAGGCTGTAAGAGACAATCAACTTACTAATTGCAATTGCCCTCTAAAATATCCTGCTGGGTTGGGTTGTTGGCGTTGTCGGAGATGGTATAACTACCGGTAAAATTGCTTTCCACAAGTGGTTGAATACCACAAAAATTAGTCAGACTGGCGTGATCTTTAATTTCTACACTTGAACCCACCGAACGAACGTTGCTAAGCCCATCAAGGTTTGTCAAGGCGCCATTATTAGACATAGCCAATTCATAAGTGATCGTGGAAAGACTTGGCAAATTAGTATCAGTTAATCCATCATTACTAAAAACAAACAAGTTTCCTACACTGGTAAGCCCCCCTAATCCATCTAAATCTTTTAAAGCAGGATTTGAGATGATAATAAGAAATTCTGGAACTGCTGTGATCTGATCGAGTCCGTCGAGTTTGATTAGTGCAGAATTTCTTGTAATATCTAACTGTTTGCCTATTGAAGACAATTTACTTAGCCCATTCGTATTAGATAGTGCGTCGTTATTGGCTAGTATCAATGAACCACCAACGGACGAGAGATTACCGAATGCATCGAGGTTGGGAAGCGCAGTATTATCGTTAATATCTAAATCTCTACCTATAGAAGAAAGGTTACTAAAACCATTGATATCGGATAGCGTGGCGTTGCTCCAGATTATTAAAGTCTCGGAAATGGATGATAGTTTACCAAATCCACCGATACGGTAGAGTTGAGGGTTGCCGTTGATGGTGATAGATTGCCCGACGTGCGTAATACTTTCAAAAGCATCGAGGTCTTCTAGAGCATTATTTATTTCTATCATAATTCCTCCTTCAACGGAAGAAAGGTTGTTTAGCCCCTGAATGTCAATCAGTGTTTCGTTATAAGAAATAGTCAGATCACCGCCCACGGAAGACAGTTGATCCAAACCAGCTAAACTAGTGAGTGCATCATTATCTAGAACAGCTAAACTACCCCCAATCCGAATAAGGCTGCTGAGCCCCTTAAGAGAGGTGATTGGAGAAGAGCCTGATTCAGATTCGATTCTTAGGTCACCGGTGACTTCTACTATCCCCCGGTCGGTCAGACTGTCTACTTGTAGTTGACTTGACAGCGTTAAATCGCCTTCTAGCATCCCATCAAAATCTACATCATTTTCCTCTTGACAACTGAAAAAAAGAGGAATCACACACAAGCATACCACTATTCGGTGCATAATCAGTACCTAAAGATAGGTAGTTAAAAGTTTAAATTTTACTAAATAGAATACTACGTTGAATTGTATTCGCTATTAACGTTTTTCATTTGACGCTGTTGCCAGAAATGAGGGTTGAAGCAATAATTACTTTTTACGCTCAATGCAGAAAAATTTTCGCTTTACCCCTCGCGGAGATCACCCAAGGTCGTAGAACCGCCGGGCGCTTCGCTCATCCTACAACCAGTTCCTGCTCTGCTCGCACCAAAGTGAAAAAAACTTTTGATCATTTAAAGTAATTCTTTCGCCCCCCCGTCTACCGCTTTGAAAATAGTATTCACCTAAACGCAAAACGTTATGTACAATCCATCTTTCAAACCCGTGTTGTTCGGGATGGGCATCGCCCTGCTGCTGTTCGTGCTGCCCTTTTTCCTGCTGAAAGTAGCCCTACTGCTGCTGGTCTTCGGAGTAATATTTCGCCTGGGCCGCCGCCTGTTCGGAGCCCGAAGCTTCGGGTCACGGCGCGCGCCCTGGGGCGTGAGTTGGCACCCCGTCTGGACCGACACCATCCGGGCCATGTCCGACGATGAGTACCAGTCGTTCCGGCAAACCCTGCGGCCCGAGCAGCCCGGCGTGGCCCGAACCACCGTTCAAATTCAGTAATTCATTCATCTTAAACCCAATCACCATGTATCAATACAAAACCCGCGGTAGACACACCGCCGACCAACACCGCCGTCCGTTTATCGACGCCGAATTTAAAGAAGGCATGCGGGGCGGATTCTTCCGCCGCCCCAAGTACAACGTGCCGCTCAATATCTCCGAAACCGGCACCCACTACGAGGTGCACGTCTACGCCGTGGGCTTCGACAAAGCGCACATCAGCGTCACCGTGGAAGACGACGTGCTGATGATTCGCGGCAAGCGCGAGATTGACCCGGACAACCCGCCCCGCTTTCGGCGGCAGGAGTTTCCGGTGAAGCACTTCGAGCGCGTGGTGAGCCTGCACGGGCAGGTAGACGTCACCCGGATCGAGGCTAAGCAAGAAGGCGAAGTACTCAAGATCACGCTGCCCAAGCTGCCCGAGGCGCAAGCGGCTTCGCAGAAAATTGATATTGACTAAGCCGCCGCGTGTGTTAAAACGGGCATTAGTTTTTAGCAACACCAAAAAGGCAACCTCAAGGGGTTGTCTTTTTTATTGGTTACCTAACGTCAACTCGGTTGCAGCTCCACCTTTTTGCCCACCACCGACAGGTTTTCGTTCACGTATTGCTCATCCCACAGGTTAGAGATCACCGCCGAGATGTGCGGATTTTGCAGGGCCCACAGGTAGGCCTTCAGGGGTGGTTTCAGGTCGCCGGGCACAATGCGGTCTACCTTGTCGATGCGCCACTGGGGGATAGGCTTGATGGCGTCGTGGTGGGTGGCCACCGCCATCGCCACCTTCATGCCGATGATGCCCATGCCTTGCGTGTAGGCTTGCCGAATGGCGTCTTCCAGGTAGCCGCCGTTCACGATGTTGTAGGCGCACATGGCCACGTCGTATTGTCCGCTGGCAGTCGCTGCGCGCAGCACTCCGGCCGGGTCGTTGTGGGTCGACACGCCCAAGAAGCGCACCTTGCCGTCGCGCTTGAGTTGCTCGAAAGTATCGTAGATGGCGGGAATCTGCACCTCTTCGGGGCTGTCGGCTCCGTGGGGGCACATCAGGATATCGAAGTAGCCGAAGTTGGTGCGCTTCAGGCTGCCTTCCAGCGAGGAGACGATCTTCTCGCGGAAGGCGGCGCTGCCCTCCACCCGGTGGCCATAGTCTTTCATCATGGCGTTAGACAGGT
Organism: Cyclobacteriaceae bacterium; assembly: GCA_965217275.1. Classification (GTDB taxonomy): domain Bacteria; phylum Bacteroidota; class Bacteroidia; order Cytophagales; family Cyclobacteriaceae; genus Tunicatimonas. The sequence goes on from OZ244400.1 coordinate 1,732,705, forward strand.
AGGTGCCGTCCATGGCCGTGTCTTGCCCCGTCCAGTACTTCACGAAGTAACCCGGCTTGTCGACCGCCCGTTCGGTGCGCAGGGCCTGGGCGCGCTGCCTGATGGCGTCCTGCTTGCCCGAGGGCAGTCCGTTGAATATATCTTTATAGAGTTGGTCGCGCACTTCGGCGAAGCCGCTCACCTTGGTGGTGATAAACACCTTTTCGCGCTTGGAAGAACTATCGATCACCTGACTGTAGGCCGTTTCGCACTCGCCGTTGCCGTAGGCGGGGGCCATGTCCAGGTAGTTGAGGCCCTTTTCCATCGCCAGCTCCACGGGGCGGGTGTTGCCCAGCCGTACTGGGTCGCCGCCGCACACCACTTCGGAGACCATCATCCCAGTGTGCCCCAGCCGACGGTAGGCCATGTCGGGCTGGCGGTTGCGCCACTCGGGCTCCGCCGGGGTTTTGGCAACACGCGGAGGACGGGACGCCAGGGGCGAAGCGGCCAGTCCTACCGAAGAGGCGGAGGCCAGCGAAAGAAAATGGCGGCGAGACAGAGGAGATTTGGAGGGAGTGCTCATAAAAAAGTAGTTGGTACTAATAGTAAACATTTTCTCGGACGAATGCTTATAGATTTGCTAATTTTTTGCAAGACGCCACTTTTTTATCTTAATCTATGCTTCGCATTCTGATTACGGGCGGCAGGAATCCTACTGCCCTGGAACTGGCCCGCCTATTGCACGGTCCGGCGGTTCAAATCTACTTAGCCGACAGTTTGTACTTTCCGATTGGGCGGCACTCTCGCTACGTGCATCACTACGTACGCACCCCCCGCGTGGCGCACCACCCGCAGGAGTATATGCAGTGCTTGCGAGCTGCCGTGCAGCGGCACCGCATCGATCTGCTCGTGCCCACCTACGAAGAAACGTTTTACATCGCCCGCTACCGCCACCAACTGGAAGACCGGTGCACGGTGTTTTGCGACAACTTTGCCAAACTTAAACTACTCCACAACAAGTGGGACTTCGTTCACCTAGCCACTGATTGCTGCATTAAGGCTCCGCCTACGTTTCTGCTGCAAAGCCCGGAAGACGTTAGCCTTCTGCAAGACGACGCACGCTACTACGTATTCAAGCCCGTGTACTCCCGCTTCGCCACCCAAGTGTTGTTGCGTCCCGATCGACAGCGATTAAATTTTATGCGGCAGGCGCGTTATCCCTGGGTGGCCCAGTGGTTTGTGTCAGGCCAGGAATACTGTAGCTACTCCATCGTTCACCACGGCCAGGTGAAAGCACACGTAACGTATGAGCATCCCTACAATCTGGGGCAAGGTTCGGGCATCTATTATCGAGCGGTGAAGCAACCCCTCATTGAGCAGTTTGTGCGAGAGTTTTGCGAAAAATACCAGTACCATGGCCAGATAGGGTTCGATTTTCTTTGTGACGAGCAGGACGGCAAGTGGTACGTGATCGAGTGCAATCCACGTACGGTAAGCGGGTTACACCTGTTTTCATCTGCTGACCAATTGCTGTCGGCCGTGTTGGGCGAGCGTGAGCAACCGATTTGCCCCAGCAACCCGCTTCCCCGCGTGAACCTGCTCACCTTCTTGACTTATAACGGGTGGAAAGCGTACCGAGAGAAGCAGTTGTTGCGCTGGGGGCAAGATTTGCTGAAAGCGCAGGACGTTATCTTCCGGTGGGACGATCCCTGGCCGATGCTGACGCAGAACCTCACGCTGCTGGAGTTTTTCTGGTTCAGCCTAAAGTATGATCTGCCGCTCTCGGATGCCATTTCGCACGACATTGCCTGGGACGGGATGCTGGAGCCGCTTCTGGCTAAAGCCTCGTGACGAGCGGTAGCCGATATAGAGGCGGATAAAAAAGGCAGCTCCTTTTGAGTTACCCGCTAGAAAATGCGAATAAAGTGAATAATTACGCGCGAAGTTTTGCAGATTAGAAGTTCATATCAACTTTATCTCATCTGCTATGCGCTTACCAAATTTTCTCATAACTGCCGTACTGTTTGGTGCAGTGGGCTGTCAGTCCAACGACCAACCAACCCAAGAAGTGACTCCAGCACTTGCCGACACCGAGTGGGAACTGGCGTGGAGCGACGAATTTGACTACGAAGGCCGGCTCGACCCGAGCAAGTGGGGCTACGAACGGGGATTTATCCGCAACGACGAACTGCAGTACTACACCGACCGCCCGGAAAACGTGCGGGTGGACGGTGCGCATCTCATCATCGAGGCCCGCCGGGACAGTGCCGTGATTGACGGTGAAACCCGGGAGATCACCTCGGCCAGTGTGACCACGCGGGGCCAGCAGGCGTGGCAGTACGGTAAGGTAGAAATCAGTGCGAAACTGCCCAATGGTCTGGGCACCTGGCCCGCCCTGTGGATGCTAGGCGAAAACATTGATCGAGTAAACTGGCCTTTGTGCGGCGAGATCGATATCATGGAAAACGTAGGCTACAATGCGGACACGGTGTTCACCACCATTCACACCGAAGCCTACAACCACACCCGGGGCACTCAAAAAATCGATGGCACCTACCTGCCCACCGGCAATACCGAGTTTCATACTTACGGTATCGAGTGGAACGCCCAGCAGATCGACTTTCTTATTGACGATGCTCGGGTGTTCACGGTGACCAAGCAAGCGGGCGACGGGGCGGAAGAGTGGCCGTTCGACCAGCCCTTCTTCTTGCTGATGAACTTCGCCTACGGCGGGGCCTGGGGCGGAGTGCAGGGCGTGGACAAAAGCGTGCTTCCGCAGCAGTACCTCATCGACTACGTGCGGGTGTACCAAGCCGAATAGTTTTGCTTCACCGCTTATTGTTTAACCAACTTCCGAAAAATCCTTCCCTCAGACGATTCCAGCGAAACTACGTACAGGCTCGGGGTTAGTCGACTTATATCAAGCGCATTTTCATCACTCACCCACTGCTGTTGCACCAAACGCCCCCGTTGGTCTCGCACACTCAGGTGGATTCCGGACAGATTTCCCCGAACGTAAATTGTGTTTTGTGCCGGGTTAGGGTAAAGTAGAATTTCGGAATAGTGCGCTGAAACTGAAACCTCTGGTTTGGTTAGAACATTTTGGGTGCGAGTGGCAGGGTTGTTTACTGCAAACTCGATGTAACCCGAGCAGTGCAACCACTGCGAATAACTACCCCCGCAACTACCCTTCTGCCACACCCCGGTATTGATAGCTTGCGCTTCGGCCTGGTACACCGTGCCGTCTACGGTGAGCTTGTCTACCACCAGATCATGGTTCACCCCCTGATCATTGGTGATGGCGACGCGCACCGCACCGGTTTGGCTACCGGTGTAGCTATAGTTTTGCATCTTCTTGCTCACCGTCCAGCTTTGTATCGTCTGCCCACCGATCAGCAAGGCCATCCGCTCGGTGCCCTGCAAACCACGTCTTCGTGATTGGGGATAAAACCGGTACCTTATTGATAGTCTTTGATAATCCGCTGGTCAACCACGTCCCTGATAAGTATCCATTTGCCAGAAGCATCGATGCGCTGGGAAGCTCCTACGTGATTCACTAGTTGACTGGCTAGCGTATTGACGTTTTGTATGCTGACCGACGGACCGCTACCTTCTTGCGGACTGTTTCGGCGAAAACTTTGGTTAAGAAGCTCGTTGGAAGGGTCCCATACGGCACACTTCCCAATCATTGGCTAGTTGTCACTAGCAGGATTGCTTACTGACCAGCCTTTGTTCTTGGCAATATAGATAGAAGGCGGACCACTAGGACCACTGTTAGGGCCATTGTAGTCAGAGCGCCAAGCCACCTCGTTGCGCCCCCCGGCCATATCCGTAGGTCCTTGTTTATACTCGTTGCCAATGATATCAATGGTCACTCCACCAGCGATTCCGGTAGCGTACCAACCAGGGTTGTACATGATATAGTATAAAAAAATAGGCAGCTTGGTAAGCATTGTTCCCCGCACCGTGCGCACCGTCAGAAGCAGCACTCCGTTGCTCAACGCTTCCTTCGGGATGCTCACCCGGCGCTGTTCGTCGAAGTGGTGGTCATGTTGCGCGCCGACCGGTTGCGAGCAGACAGGCCGAAAACCGAAGCTTCGCTCGATGCTTTCGCCAAATTCTTTACAATCTGCTTTCCAATGCCCTTTAACCCATCGCACAATTAACCGGCCTTGCGCATCATTTTCAGGGAAAACCAGCCCAGTAGTCCAATCACTACCACCAGCGTGGCCCACAGCCAAGCCTGATTCACCAGCGGGGCGGCCGCTAAGGGAGTTGCCTCCAGTCGTTGTTCGTCGCCTACTTCCAGGCGGGTGGCTTGGCTAGGAATTCGGTCAGCGAAGCGGGCCAGATCGTAGGTGGGCCTGCTTGCCGCCCGGTTGCCGTACACCAGAAAGTAGGTAGCCGGTTGGGCAAATCGGGCGGTGAGCATGTGGACGTAGCCTTTCACCTCCAACCGACCCAGTCTGAGCGGCTGATTGTCGTTGTTGTCGATCAGCAGCCGCATCTTCTGCAAAATGGTGCTGCCAAACGTAAAGGTGTTGTCTTCCAGAGAACTGAGCGTTCCGGTGGTCAGCGTCTGGTAACGGTGCTTCCAGCCCTGCGGCGTGTCGAAGCTGTCGGCCAGGTACTGGATGGTCAGGGGGCGGTAGTAGTCCAGCGTATCCGCCACCCCAACCCGGATAGCACTCACCGGCACCGGCCGGGCCAGGCTGATGTCTACTACCGTCTGCTGCGTTTGCTTATTTTCCTGCGCCTGATGGGCCTGAATAACATAATCGCGGTAGTTTCCGGCAGTGGTCTGCTGCCTCAATGCTTTCACTGCATTGAGTTGCGGCTCTTTTTCGCTGTTGATGCGCAACCGGAAATAGCGGTATTGCGCCGAGGGAAACGTGACGGTGGTGAATTGATAATTGGTGAGCGCATTTTTGATCGATACAATGCGGTAGTTTTCCACCATCGTGAACCATTCCTGCTGGTCCTGGCTGCCTTCTAGGGTCACTTTCCCGTCGAAGTTCGCTTGGGCAACGTCCAGGTGAAGGCGGTTGATCGGCTGGTCGGTAGACAGCGCCAGCGTATAATAGTATCCCCGGGCGTTGTGCGTGGTGTTGATAATGGTGAAGGGCACTTCCTGGCGGGTGGTTTCGTCACTGGCCTGCTGCAAAATGTAGGGTGCCTCAACCGTGTCTTGCTCATCGGTGACGCCCAGAATGCGAATATCGGATAGGTCGGGCGAAAGGTTCCCGAAGATATCGTTGGGCAGCTCCACCCGGTGCCAGGCATCTGTCACCTTGCCCAGGGGCCGTTGATACGAAAACAAACCGGTTTGCGCCCAAGCAACCCCAGGCAAGAGCAAGTACGCTATCGCAAAACTAATTCGTTTCATCGGCAATGAGGTGCTTGTATTTGTTGTACAGAAAGGAGATAACCAAGAGCAGTATCCCGAGCGAGACAAAGGCAATGGTTTTGGCGATGGTGTCTAGTTCGGCCATGTCGTAGAAGAAGAGTTTCAGCAGCGTAACGGCAAACAAGGCGATGGCCCCAATGCGCAGATGCTTTTTTTTCTGATAAATACCCCACGCAATGAGCAGCAGTGCACTCACACCCCACAGGATACTCAAGCCCAGTTTATACGATTGCGTCGCCTCGGCCACGTCCATCCAGTGCAGCAGCTCACTACTGGCTATCCAAACAACCGACGGGTAGAGCAGCCAATCGAAGGCAATGGCTAAGTGGGCCTTGATAAATTTCTGGCGAATGTACCAGTAGCACGCTACCAGCAAAGCCGCCACCAACGCCAGCGCAACGTAGCGGATGCCCAGCATAAACGACCCCCGCGGGTAATATTCCGCGTAGGTTTGTTGCAGATACGCTTCTCTTAGTTCGCTGAGCAGAAACAACCCCTGCACCAAAAACACCACGATCGCCAGCGCGTTCAAACCCAGGTTGACGTAGCCCAGCGACTGGTTTCTGAGTCGCCGGATGTTGATCGCCGACAGCACGGTTAAGAAAAACAGTGAGTAGTTAAGAATCCAAACGCCCTTGAGGGCCAGCAGCGTATAATCGCGATACGGATTGGAATACGCTCCTTCGGTGGGCACAATGGTAGAATCCACCAGCCGCTGCCCCCAGTAGTGGGCAATTTCCAGGCGAAATGCGCCATAGAGCGTGAACAGCAGAACCGCCGGAATAGCGTAGGAAACAAGCTTAACCCAATCCGGTCGGGTCGTCCAGGTGGGCGGATGGGCCGGGTGGGTGTTCACCCGGTAGATAAACGCAAAGGCCGCTGCAAATAGCATGGCGCTAAGAAAACGAACGTTTAAGAGTGGAATCATGGGCGCCTCCTCCGGGTCCGATGCGTACGAATCGTAGAAAGTCCAGTCTTGTAAAAGACTAACAAAGGCCAGGGCCATAAGCGGATACGCCAGTTTCTCGTAGAAAGTGGCTCCTTTCGTCCGGCCGATCCAAAACAACAGGGCGGCCTCCCCGGCCCACAGCAGCGTGACCCAGTCGCCCTCCAACTGGACGGGAATTGCGATGGTGATAAACACCAGCACCAGCCCCGAAACCAGGTAGAACAGGTTGCGGTCGGCCAGCCGTTGCCGGTAAATGACAACGCTTACGCCGAAGTGCACCAGTGCGTTGCCCAGCGTAAACAAGCCCAACAGCTGCCCGCCAACGGAATGGTTATCGAGCATTGCGTAGCCAAAACCGAAAAAGATAAAAGCGTTGGCCAGCAGAAACGCGATATCGCTCCGGACGTACTGCTCGTGCCGAACGAGCTTGTAGACCAAAAAAGTGAGGTAAAATATCGCGAAAAAGACGGTTAGGAAGAGAAATCCTTCCCCGAAGTGCTCGTTGGTGCTGTAGTTGACGAAGTACCAGAGCGCGTAAATAAGCCAGGTGAGCAGAAAGGCCGCGTAGTACAGGCTTTTCCAGTACTGCCGGAACGCAATAACCAGCATCCCCACGTTGATGATGGCGATGTAGCCAAAGAACACCACCACGTTGCCGGAGTTGTCGCCCACCAAAAACGGAACCGCGTAGGCTCCCACCAAGCCGATGAGCGCGATAACTTGCCGCTCGAAGTGGAGGGCGGCCACCACGGTGAAGGCGGTGAACACCAGCATCAGCAAAAAGGCTACCGGCTGGGGCATCAAGCCGTAGAAGCTGTAGCCGATGTAGGTGATAAAGTACAGAATAGCGATTGCACCACTGACCAGCACGGCGCTGTAGTTGATGTACTGCGCTTTGAGTCGCATGCCCACTGCCAGCAAACCGGCGCCAAACAAATAGCCCAGGATGATGCGGGCCAGCGGGCTGATCAGCTCGTGCTCGATAGAGTATTTGGCCCCAATGGCTACGCCAATAATGGTGATGGCGATACCAACTTTGTTGATGAGGTTTTCGCCAATAAACTTTTCCAGGTTTGACGCGACTGCCGAGGGCTTGGAATAAGCAGGGGAAGCGGGTTGGCGAGTCTCCGTCACCTCCTGATGCGTTGCGAGCGAACTGAGGACGAGCGACGCAGCGTCAGCTACTGGCTTGGTCGGTGGGGTTACCGTCGGCTCTTCAGCGGGGGGCCGCTCGGCGGCCGTCAGCTGATTAATTTCCCTTCGAAGCGCGCTGATTTCTAGCGCGAACGCCTCCTGTTGTTGAGAAACAGACTCGAGTTTGTTCCGCAGTTGCTGTAAGGTGCGTGGCTTATCCGTCATAGCGGCCGCAAACTACGTTATTTGATCCGTTTAAACGATGAGAATTGCCCTCAGAAAGTACAGACCGGCAACGCGATGGTTTACTGCATTGACGGAAATCACCCCTGGTGGAAAACGCGCTCGTTGAGGCGGTTCAACGTTTCTTCTTTGTACTGGCTATCGATCAGTAACGAGATATTAAATTTGCTACCACCGTAGGATAGCATCCGAATCGGAATATCGTCGATGGCATCGACCACGCGCTTAAGGATGCCCACCTTGTAGAAAGGCATGTTGCCCACCACGCACACAATGGTGTTGTTGGTTTCCACTTCCACCTCACCGTATTCTTCAAGATCACGGATGATGTTTTCCAGGTGGTTCTGGTTGTCTACGGTGAGCGACACGGCTACCTCAGAAGTGGTGATCAGGTCGATGGGCGTTTTGTAGTCTTCAAACACCTCGAACACCTTGCGCAGAAAGCCGTGGGCCAACAGCATGCGCGACGAACGAATCTTGATGGCCGTGATGCCATCCTTGGCGGCCACCGCGGTGATGGTGCGCTCCCCTTCTTTGTCGGAGATCAGCGTACCCGCCGCTTGCGGGGCCAGGGTATTGAGCAGACGCACCGGAATATTAGCGCGCTGCGCCGGACGGATGGTGAAGGGGTGCAGGATTTTGGCCCCAAAGTAAGCCAGTTCCGCCGCTTCGTTGAATGATAGCTCCGCAATAGGATACGTCTTTTTCACCACCCGGGGGTCGTTGTTGTGCATCCCGTCAATATCGGTCCAGATTTGGATTTCGCTGGCCCGTACTGCCGCGCCGATGATCGAGGCCGTGTAATCGCTGCCGCCCCGTTGCAGGTTGTCGATGCGGTTTTGGCTATTCAAGCAAATGTATCCCTGGGTAACAAAAACAGTTTGATCGGGCGATCCGCTAAGCATTGCACTGAGTTTTTCTTTGATAAACGCTTCATCCGGCTCATTCTCATCGTCAATGCGCATAAACTCCAGCGCGGGTAGCAGGGTGGCTTCGGTGCCCTGCTCTTCTAAGTAAACGGTGAAAAGCTTGGTAGACAATAGTTCTCCTTGAGCAAGAATTTCTTTCTCGATGTCTACGGTGAACGGTTGCTTCGTGGCCCGACGTAGTGAGCCGAAGTGCTCGTCAAGGATTGCTTCCGCTTCCTGACGGGTGGCTTGCTGAGTCAGTAAGGCATCAGCATACGATTGGTAATGATCGCGTAGGGTATTGATGCGGTGTTCCGCTTCTTGGGGTTGCTCCTCCTTCAGGGCTGTTCCGATCTGAACCAGGGTGTTGGTGGTGCCTGACACCGCCGAAAGAACCACAATCTTGGGGTCGTTGTCGCGGAGAATAAGCTGCCGCACGGCGTGCATTCGTTCGGGGCTACCTAAAGAAGTGCCGCCAAATTTAAGAATTTTCATGGAACAAATTGAAGCGTAAAAGGAATACTGATACTATAACCTGAAAAAGGTGAGTAAGTGTTTCGCTAAAACGCTAACATTTTGATGGCGGTAATCGCGGCTTCATCGCCCTTATTGCCGTGTTTGCCTCCGGCGCGGTCTTGGGCCTGCTCGAGCGTGCTGGTGGTGAGCACCCCAAAAATTACGGGTTTGTCGTACTTCAAGCCAACGTCTTTGAGCCCCAGCGCTACCGCCTGACACACGTAGTCGAAGTGGGGGGTTTCTCCCTGAATCACGCAGCCCAAACAAATCACGGCGTGTACATCCTCCTGACTAGCCATTTTCTGAGCCGCCAGCGGAAGCTCGAAGCTACCCGGCACCGAGCGCACCAGCATGTGATCATCGGGCACCCCGTTTTCTCGCAACGTGCTGCGGGCACCGTCGGCCAGGGCGTGGGTGATCTCCTCGTTCCACTCCGACACCAGCAGGGCAAAGGTTTTTCCTGACACGTCGGGCAGATGGTCGGTGGCGAAGTGGCTGAGGTTTTTGTAGGTGGTGGCCATGGACTGAAGGAGAAGTGATGATCTGCGATGTTCTTGTGCCCCGTGGCTCGTGTCGACACGAACCACTGGGCGTCGACACGAACCACCGGGTGTCGACACGAACCACGGGGGGAGCTATCTACCCGTTGCCATTGCTCATGGCCTGTAGGCGGACGGCTTGCTTTTGGGCTTCTTGAAACTCGTTCGACTGCGGAAATTCGTCAACAATGCGCTCGTAGGCCGCCGCCGCGGCGGCCAGATTGTTGTTAGCCTGATGCGCCAAAGCGGATTTCTTGAGATACTGGGGAGTGAAGAACTCGTTGGGCTCATAATCTGCCGCTTTTTCGTACTGCGCGGCGGCCTCGCCGTATTGCTCCAGTTCCAGGTAGGCATCACCCACCAGCGCGTAGGCCTTGGCCTGCACCAGCAGGTCCGACGCGCTAAAGTCGTTCAAGTGGTCAATGGCTTCTTCGTAGTCTCCTTGCTTGAGGTAGATTACCCCGGAATAATAGTGCGCCAGATTGGCCGCGTCGGTGCCCCCAAATTCATCGGTGATCTCCAGAAAACCGTAGTTGTTGCCGTCGCCGTTCAGGGCCAGGTTCAGGCTATCGGCCTCGAAGTAGAACACCGCCTGAAACATCTCTTCCTGCGCCGTATCGTTCTGGTTGTCAAGGTAGTAACGGTAGCCAAAGAAGCCACCAATTAGCAAGGCAACCCCCAGGGCCAGCCCGGTGAGCAGTCCGGCGTTTTTCTTTACAAAATCTTCGGTGCCCGTGAGCCGTTCTCGCAACGCGTCGGGATTTTCCAGCAGTTCGTTTGCGTCGTGGTGTTCTTCTTGTTGAGACTTAGGTTTTCTTGTTTTAGGACCGGTTACTCTATTTGCCATCTTCTTGGGTTTTTGAGGGGGCGAATTTACGATTGTTTTTTCAAACAGAAAAACAGTAGCGAACGTTTCGCGTGGTCTGGCAAAATTAGATGGCTTTCGGGGGATGGAATACTGACGGCCAGCATCTAGCCGCCAGTATCCAGCTTCTCAGAGGTACTTTGTCATCAATCCAAAATGTACGGATAGTCCTTTTGCACGTACACGTCCTTGAGCGCTTCCGAAGGGTCGGGGAAGTCTGACTCGTCGGCGAACTTAATGGCTTCTTCCACCTGCTCCTTCACCTTCTTCTCAATCTCCTTGAGATCGTCTTCGCTGGCCATCTTGTTCTCCAGGATCGACTTCATGCACTGCACGATGGGGTCTTGCTGTTTATAGTCCTCCACTTCTTCTTTGGTGCGGTACTTTCCGGGGTCCGAGATAGAATGACCTTTGTAGCGGTAGGTGCGCAGTTCCAGTAGCGTGGGGCCCTCTCCGGCGCGGGCGCGCTCGGCGGCTTCGGCCACGGCGTGGTGCACGTTCTCCACCTTCATGGCGTCCACCGGGAAGGAGGGCATGTCGTAGGCTTCGCCCAGGGTGTACAAATCCTGCACGTTGCTGGTGCGCTTCACCGAGGTGCCCATGGCGTAGCCGTTGTTCTCGATCATAAAAAGCACCGGTAGTTTCATCGTCATGGCCATGTTCAGGGTTTCGTGAAAAGCGCCCTGCCGCACCGCACCGTCGCCCATGTAGGTGACGCACACGTGGTCGGTGCCCTGGTACTGCTCGGCAAAGGCAATGCCCGCGCCCAGCGGAATTTGTCCGCCCACGATGCCGTGCCCGCCGAAAAAGTGATTTTCTTTGTCAAACATGTGCATGGAACCACCCTTGCCCTTCGAGATACCCGTTTCTTTGGCAAACAACTCGGCCATCACGGCCTTGGGGTCGGTGCCCAGCGCGATGGGGTGGGCGTGATCGCGGTAGGCGGTGATGTACTTGTCGCCTTCCTTGAGGGCGGTGACCGCGCCCGCCGCGCAGGCTTCCTGCCCAATGTAGAGGTGGCAGAAGCCCCGGATTTTCTGGCGACCGTACTGCTGACCGGCTTTCTCCTCGAAGCGGCGCATCAGGTACATGGTTTCATACCACCACAGATAGGTCTCTTTAGAAAACTCGGCCTTTTTCGATTTCGACTGCTTTTTTTCCTTTGTGTTGGTCGCCATAATTGGGTAAGTAAGGGTATGCGTTCAGGTTTAAAGAATTAACGGAGGGGTTAGTCCATAGTCGACGGTCCACGGTTGGCTATCGACTGTCAACCATGGACCGTCGTCTGTGGACTATGGACTGTCGACTGTTAACTACTGTCTGTCGACTATTAAACATCTCTCGGTCGGCAAGGTTCGCAAAGTAGCACAAAAACCTTCAACTAGAAACGAATGTGGCTCGAAAAGATAGCACTGCTCAATTACAAGAATTACGCGGAGACAGCGATCCGATTCTCGGAGCATATTAACTGTTTTGTGGGCGAGAACGGCAGCGGCAAAACCAATCTGCTCGATGCGATCTACTACCTGTCGTTCACCAAGAGCGCGTTCAGCACCACCGAACAGCAGAACATGCGCCACGGGGCGTCGCTGTTTCTGGTAAAGGGCACCTTCTGCAAGCACGAGCAAGCGTACCAGGTGCAGTTTAGCCTGCAAACCGGGCAGAAAAAGGACGCCCGCAACAGTCGGGTGCCTTATGAAAAACTGAGCGAGCACATCGGACTCTTCCCGGCCGTGCTGATCTCGCCCGACGACACCGACCTGATCCGCGAGCGCAGCGAAATTCGCCGCCGCTTCTTCGACAGCATCATCTCGCAGATTAACCACCCCTACCTCGACGACCTGATTCGCTACAACCACGTGCTGCGGCAGCGCAATAGTTTGCTTAAGCAATTCGCCGAGCGCCACACCTACGAAGGCGACCTGCTGGACTCGTACAGTGACCAACTGCTGGCACTGGGGCAGACGATCTACGCGTGGCGGCGAGCGTTTGTCACCCAGTTTGGGCCGCTGTTTGAGAAACACTACCGCTACTTGTCCGACGACAAGGAAGCGGTCACCATTCGGTACGAAAGCCATTTGGCGCAGGAAAACTTTCGGAGTAATTTTTACAACGCGTACCGGCGCGACCTGGCGCTGCAACGCACTACCCAGGGCACCCACCGCGACGACTTCGTTTTTGAGATCGGTGGGTACCCGGTGAAAAAGTACGGCTCGCAGGGGCAGCAGAAATCGTTCGTGATTGCCCTGAAGCTGGCCCAGTTCGAGATCATCCACCAGGAAACCGGCGTGAAGCCGCTGCTGCTGCTCGACGATATCTTCGACAAGCTCGACGACCACCGCATCGCGCAGCTCACCCGCTTGGTGGTGGACCAAACCTTCGGGCAGCTGTTCGTCACCGACGCCCGCCCCGAGCGCACCCGGCAGATGTTTGCGGCGATTGAAGTAGAGAAAAAGTTTTTTGTGATTCGGGGGGGGGAAGTGGTTGAATGACTGAAGGATTGAAGGGCTGAATGCAATTGCTATAGTATCTAAGCGGAACAGACTTAGAACAAGGTTTGGTACGGCTCAACATGAGTATTGAATCACCAGGATGACTATATTGCAGACGAGGACGGAAAGATGGGCCTTCGTATAATTGATATGAAATTGGTTTTAAAGATACAAGAGGAATTAAATTAGAAGTAAACAAAAGAAATCTATGAAAGCACTAGAATTTGAGGCAGAGCTAAAAGACAATCAGATTCATATTCCTAGTGATATGCAGTTTGAGCTGGCTCATTCAAAAGATAAGTTTGTCCGGGTTATTTTGCTGATTGAAGAGTCAGAAGATTTTCATGGCGACCGTGTTTTTCGGCAATCGGCAAAAGACCAGTTTTTAAAAGGATACGCTGAGTCTGATTCAGTTTACGATGACTAGTTATGTAAATAAGGCAGAATTCGGAGATATCGTTCTTCTGGAGTTTCCTTTTACCGACGGACAGCAGTCTAAGAAGAGGCCTGCTCTGGCACGGCTTTTTAAAAAAAACAGAAGCAAAAACTAACGGTCTCGGCTAAAAAGCGTTGCCGTCCCGAAGGGCGGGTATGATTTTTTAGCCCTTGTTAAGTGCTTTTTCAATCTTTTCTCTTACGATTTTAGGCAATTCGGCATTTTCTAATAGCTCGTTTGCCCTATCAAGCTTTTCCTTAAAAAGCACTTTCCCCTTAAAGTGGTTTAACCTTTTGTCAATCTTTACTAAAGGTATCTTTGACTTATTGAACTCGTCTATCTTCATAGCTCTTATCTTTTTGTTATTAAAAATCCGATGTAATCTTCCCCAACTATAAATTCCTCAAATATTTCATCATGTCTCAGGCCAAAAACGTGGAAATCTTCCCGTATCTCCACCAAATTATTGGTGATGCCCATCCGATAAAGTCTGGTTCTAACCTCTGTGCTGCCCGTGGCAAAGATATGGGCATCCGGATATTTACCCAAAAAGGCATATACTGTCGATGCTACCGTTGCCAAGACCTTCAGGCTGTCCCCGTTGTTAGTCACGATCCTATCGTTTATCTCTTGTCTCTCCTCGTCATAGTCCCCGAAGCCGAGATTGTAGAAGTTCTTTAGGTTCATCCTCGAGTACTCGACAACTTTTTTCACCTCTCCGTTCTTTCCAACGCTCGTAAATTCATAGAAATGTAGGTCTTCATCGGCATTATATTCGTACTTTGGATACTTCATATGATAAATTTAGCAAATCTATCCATATCGTTGCACATTTTAAGTTAGCTCCTTTTAATCGTCTTAATAGCTTTAGTTGCCCCTAACGGCCGATGCACCAGCCGAGCCGGGTTGTTTGCGGTTTTCGCTCGAGTAACAACTTTAGTGCTTGGAGCAACAAACTTCCGAATGCGTTTCGAAGAGGCATGGCTGGTGCATTTTGTTGGGCACAGTTTACATTATGCATCATTCTACATATTGAATCATCTTTCTTCCTCGGGCTTTTTTCCTGGGTTATTTTTAGTCCAAATCCAACCCTCAATATAGTGACACAAGACATTTGTTATTTCATTCATCACTTGGGTTGCTTCAATCCGCGCATTATCTAATACATAATTATCCTTTTTACTTATCCTCAATTCAATAGTTCTCTCCTCAAGATCTTTAAGTCTTGAAGAAGTAAAAATATGTTTTTTACTTAGATGAATAAATCCAGAAGTTTCCTTATATATATCGGTTATCCAAGAATACTCTTCGTTCAATTTATCTCTTAAGTACCAATCTTTGAGGAATTTTCCCTCTCTATCTTTCATTTTATCAATTTGAACACCACTCATAACCTTCATTGCGAATTCATGGGGTTCTTCTACTAACCAAGCAGCGGAAAATCGTAGAACATTATCAAGATGGCATCTTACCAAATGACAAGCAGTAATATAATTTTCGTCTCTTATTAAGCTTGTAAAACCAAAAATTAGATGCAATGACCTATCTAATACGGCACTGGCAAGGAAATCTAACGGATAATGTGAACTTGAAAGCATTTCCTTTCCTAGTCCCAAAATTCTCTTCTCTTGAGCTTCTAGTTTTTTTAACTCTTTCTCGACCTCATCAGTCATAATTTTCATTCATATTGTGCCCAACAACCGTATAAGCACACCTGGTGCGTTTATTTGCAATATAGCATTTTTGTGGTTGCACTAAAACTGCCCATAGTGTTGTCCTATTCACATTTTCCGTAAAACTTTTCAAATAAATCGTTTGTAGAGGCAGACGGAACGTTAGGCAATTAGTTAAACATTTGTAAACGACTACAAACGTTTAACCAAAGGATCGCGGGGGGGCTTGTCGCTGCTTCCTCCGCGCCTGCTGTCCGATAAAGTTAATCAAAAGGTACGGTATTCCCCTTAACAGGTTTTATGAAAAGGCCGTGTCTGCTCTGGTGTTGTTAGATACACAGGATGGTGATATAATTGTTTGCAGAATCACGAGTAAGCTCCATTAATGCGCAAACGCAAAGAACACCAGCCAGATCATCACCAGCACGGGCAGCAAGAAGGGAATGGAATAGCGCAAAATATAGCCAAAGAACGACGGCATCTTGATGCCGATCTGCTCGGCAATCGACTTCACCATAAAGTTAGGGCCGTTGCCGATGTAGGTCATTGCCCCAAAGAACACCGCCGCCACCGAGATAGCCGTTAGGTCCAGGATGCTGTCGCGATACTCCCCGTCCGAGAAAGCCAGCACGTCGGCCTGGCTGCCCACGTCGGCTCCCAGCGAGGCCATGGCCGCCGCCAAAAAGTTGAGGTAGGTGGGCGCATTGTCCAGGAAGCCCGACAGCAGCCCGGTGCCCCAGTACAGGGTGTTGTGGGTGATCAACTCGGCCCCCGCCTCCGATTTGGCGAAGGTGCCCACCAGCTCCAGGGCAGGCATCATGGTGCCGAAAATCCCGATAAAGATAAAGGCCACCTCCCGGATAGGCTCAAAACTGAACTCGTTGCCCGCCAGCGCGTCTTTGCTGGCCAGCCGAAACGACAAAAACGCCACCGTGAACATGATCAACTCCCGCACGAACGAGAACTGTTGCCCATCGTAGGTGATGCCAGGCACCCAGTCGAACTTGTTGGGATCGATAAACACCGCCGCGATCACCACTGCTAACCAGATGAAGTTACGCTTGCCCACCAGGGATATCTTGTTGGTATACTCCTCGTCGGGTTCTTCTTCTTCGTCCGCTTTGGCCTGATTGCGCCGGTCGATGATGTAGAAAACAACGGTGAGCACGGCGGTGGCCACCAGCCACTCCTCAATGGCGTGCGTAAACGTCCAGAAGAAGGGGACGCCCCGCAGAAAGCCCAGGAACAGGGGCGGATCACCGATGGGGGTCAACGATCCGCCGATGTTGCTCACCAGAAAGATGAAAAAGACGATATGGTAGGCCCGAATGCGGTCTTTGTTGAGCCGAATAAAGGGACGGATCAGCAGCATGGAAGCCCCGGTGGTGCCAATCAGGTTGGAGATGATCGCGCCGATCACCAGGATGCCCGCGTTGACCAGGGGAGTGGCTTTTCTATCTACTTTGATGAGGATGCCGCCCGAGGCAATGAACAAAGAAGCCAGCAGGGCGATAAACTGCATGTACTCGGCCAGGGCGTGCACCGGGGCGTGTTGGTTGTGGATCACAAACAGGTAATACACGACCACCAGCACCGCCAGCGAGACGGCCACGCTGGGATAATGCTTGTGCCAGAAATGTTCGTAGAACAGCGGCCCGGTGGCAATCATCAGCAGCAGTAGGGCGAAGGGAATCACCGTCCAGGGCGGAGCCACCGTGTGCTCCTCGGCCGCTTCGTGCAGTTCTTCCCCAGCGTCTTCGGCGTGCTCATCGTGGGCGTCTTGCGGCGGGGTGTCATGGTCCGCTTGTGCCAACCAAACGTGGTCAGTGGGCGCTTCGTGAGATTGAGCCGCCACCGGTTCAACGCCTATAAACGCCAAAAAAGAAAATAGAAAGAGTATCCTTACGTTCATCAAGCGTGGTCGGTTAGTCGTAGCGAAGCAGCCGTGCTGGTCGACCGCATCTATAATAATGATGCCTTTCCCGCGTTTTGTTCACCTAATCGCCGGGCGGCCAAAGATAGCATAATCCTTGGGTTGGCGGCAGCAAAATATCAAGGAAAGCGATAAACACCAACAAACGCCCGGCTTATCCCTCAGTTTCGCATGTACCTCGCCATCGACATGGGCAATACCCAAATCAAGGCCGCCTTGTTCGAGGGGGCCGCCCTGCGGCAGACCTACCGGTTTTCCGATTGGTCGGCCCTGCTCCCGGTGGTCGACGAGCACACCGTGACCCGGGCGATTGTTTCTTCGGTGGGCCCCGCCCGCCCCGTGCAGGCCCTGGGGCGCCGACTGCCTATTCCGCTGCTGGTGCTTGACGGCACCACGCCCCTGCCCTTTGTTAACACCTACGAAACGCCCACCACGTTGGGCACCGACCGCCTGGCCGCGGTAGCGGGTGCGCAGCAGCAGCATCCTGAGCAGAACGCCCTGGCCATCGACGCGGGCACCTGCATCACCTACGACCTGATTGATCGAAAGGGCCACTACCGGGGCGGGCTCATCTCGCCGGGAGTGCCCATGCGCCTCCAGGCCATGCATACCTTCACCGCCCGGCTGCCCCTGGTGGAGGCCGACGGCACCCCCGTCAACCTCACCGAACGTAGCACGGCCGCGGCTTTGCGCAGCGGCGCGGTGGGCGGCGCGGCGGCAGAAATCAGCCAAATGATTCGGATGTATGGCGACAAATTCTCAGATTTGCAGGTGGTGATCAGCGGCGGCGACGCTCCGAACCTCATCAGCACCACCCGCCCCGAGCACCCGGTGACGGTGGTGCCTCACCTGATCCTGATCGGCCTCAATCGTATACTTCAGCACTATGTTCAGCAGACTCATTAGCACGGCCCTGGCCTTGGGTTGCGCCAGCCTTACCGGCGCCTACGCCCAGGTGGGCATCACCCCCTACTCCACCCAGGGCATCGGCAACCTGACGCGCCCCGGTCTGGTGCACAACCACAGCATGGGCGGCATCGGGGTGGGCACCGGCAGCGGGCTCAACATCAACTACGTGAACCCGGCCATGCTCTACAAAAATACCCTATCCTCGTTCGACGTGGCCTTCTCGTTCGAGCGCACCACCCAGCGACGCAACGACGAGAGCGCGGTTATCAACCAGGGCGGCATCAACTACGGAGTGTTTGCCTTTCCGATCATTGCCAACCGCTGGTCGGCCGCCCTGGGGATGATGCCCTACAGCACGGTAGGCTACCGGCAGGAAGAAGACGTATCCGACAGCAATGGCCTCCCCGCCCGGCGGGTGCGGGAGGGAAGCGGTGGGCTCAACCTGGTTTCGTTTTCGCACGGCGTGCGGATTTACAAGAACCTGGCCGTGGGCGTGCGCCTGGGCTACCTGTTCGGCGGGATTACCGAGACGCGCAGTATCTTTCTGACGGGCACCTCAGGACTTACGTCGGTGTATGAAGACCAACTCTATTATTCTGACGTGCTCATTGAGCCTAGTATCTACTTTGGGCAGAAGATCGGCAAGCGCACCTCGCTGAACCTGGGCGTGGTATACCAACCGGCCACCCAGGTGCGAGCCACCCAAGACGTGACTTTTGCCAGCCAGGTGCCGGGAACGCGCTCCCCGGTGCCCGGGCAGGACATTGTCGACGCCCAATCGGGCGAGGTGCGCTTGCCGGAAAAACTGAGCGCGGGCCTGTCGATAGATCAGTACCTGAAGTATACCGTGGGGATAGACGTTACCTATCAGGCGTGGGAAGCATTTGAGTCGTACGAAACGGGGCAGAACGAAGGGATGCAGAATAGTTTTGGCCTGGCCGCCGGAGGGCAGTACATTCCTGATGCTACCTCGGTAAACAGCTACCTGGCCCGGGTGGCCTACCGGCTGGGGGGCCACTACCGCAACCTGCCGTTTGCCGTGAGCGGACAGCAGATTACCGAATTTGGTATAGATTTTGGTTTATCCTTACCCGTGAGCAATTTATCGAGTATTAACCTGGCTTTTGAAATTGGCAACCGAGGAACCACCGACCAAGGCCTCATCCGTGAAAACTACATCCGGGCTACCCTAGGGGTAACATTCAATGATCGCTGGTTTGTTCGCCGTAAATTCGACTGACAAAGTGCTACTTCTACTGGACTTTGCTCTATTTTTGAATTCGCTTGCCAGGGGCATCCCGACAAAAAATAGCAAATCCAGGTTGTTTTTGAACTGCAAAGCCCCCTTTTTTCGTTAATCAAGGTACCGAATGTCATGTAAGGTTTAACAAAATTTGGTCAAGTTGCGTTATATTCGCGGTTGGTTTGGGTGATACGTTACCTGCTTTTGGCGCTCCGTTGCCGCGAAACATTAATCTCATGTATAACAACTAAATAAACGTTAAAACAAGATGAAATATCCCGTTCATTATAAGCCCTTTGGTTCGCTTCTCTCCCTGTTTCTGATTTTCTCCTACGCGGCGCACGCGCAGGGTGGCTGGAATTGGCCGGAAGATAAAGCCACGGCTCAGGAAAAAGTGGTGCTCTACACCGATGCTAAAAAGCAAAAGAACTACGAAGCGGCAGTGCCTCCCCTGCAGTGGCTGCACGAAAACGCCCCCGACCTCAACTCGTCTATCTACGTGAACGGGGCCGATATCTACGAAGAACTGGCAATGAAAGCCACCGATCCGGCGCAGAAGGAGGAGTATATTAATAAGTCACTTGCCATGTACGACAAGCGTATTGAGTACTTCGGCGACGGCAAAGAGTCCGACATCATGAACCGCAAAGCCAGTTCGGCCATGAAGATGATGTATAAGGATAAAGACAAATACGATCAGCTTCAGGAAATCTTTCAGGGAACCGTCGAGAAAACCAACGGCAACCTGGCTTACTACAACCTGGTTCCCTACATGACCATTGCCAAGACGCAGTTCGAGCGCGGCAAGATCGACGAAGCCCGGGTCATTGAAATCTACGATGAGATTGCGGGCATTGCCGATAAAAAGGCCGCCGCCGGAGGAAAAACTGCCTCCAAATACAAAGACGTGGGCGAAAACGTAGACCGGATTTTTGCGAGCACCATCACCGTGAGCTGTGACTACATCCAGGAAAAAATGGTGCCCAAGCTCAAGGCTAACCCTGAGGACTCCGATTTAGCTAAGAAGATCATCGCCCTTTCGCTGGCCTCTTCCTGTACCGACCGTCCGTTTTTCACCGAGGCGGCCGAGGCAACCTTCAACGCCGAACCTAATCCTGGTCTGGCGAAGACTATCGGTTCGCGCAAGCTGGCCAACGGTGAGGAAGCAGAAGCAGACAAGTGGTTCAAGAAGGCCATTGAACTGTCGAGCGACGACGAGCAGAAGAGCGAAATCTACATGGATATGGCTTCCATCAACCTGAAAAACGGTGATCGCGCGCAGGCTCGAGACTACGCCCTAAAATCTGCTTCGCTGAGCGGTGCTCAGGCCTCTAAGGCCTATACCATGGTGGGCAACATGTACATGAACAGCGCATCGCAGTGCAAAGGCGGAAAAAACGTGGTAGAAGATCGCGCGGTGTTCATTGCTGCTTACGACATGTACTCTAAGGCCGGCAACCGCGAAGGAATGAATAACGCCAAAGAGCAGTTTCCTTCCAAAGAAGAAGTATTCACTTATAACAAAAAAGTAGGTGATCAGGTGAAAGTAGACTGCTGGGTAGGTGAAACCGTCACCATCCAGACGCGCGACTAACCTACTCGCCCCTGCTTTCTGAGCCATTTTCGGTGCAGTCACCGAAAATGGCTTTTTTGTTGCTTATCAATTGCTTACATGCGCTGTTACTGGCTTATTGGATTAAGCATAATGCTACTCGCCGCCGGTTGCCGCGATGAGCAAGCTAGTGCCGAAGACTTTCAGGAGTACGAAGGACCCACTCTCGAGGTGACGGACGCCCAATTTTTGTTCAGCGACTCGGCCGTGGTGAAGAACAAAATTACCGCCAAGCGGCAACTCCAGTACGCCAACGGTAACCTGGATTTTCCCGAAGGCATTTACATTGAAACCTACGGTGAAAACGAAACGGTGACCTCCACCATCGTGGCCGACCGCGGGCGATACGAACAAGACAAGAACGAGTTCACGGCCGAGGGCAACGTGATCGTTAAGAACCTGGAAAGCGGCGAAACCCTCAAGACCGAAGTATTGCACTGGAACCGCAACGACAAACAGGTGTTCACTGACCGTTACGTAGAAATTATTTCTCAGGAAGAAGTGATCATGGGCGAAGGACTCACCGCCGAAGAAGATATGTCGTCCTACCGCATCCTAAAACCTACTGGTTCCTTTTCAGTTAACTAAAGTATGCAGGTTCCCGATGCTGTAATTCTTTCTTTGTGCGCCACCTTGTTTGTGATCGGGGTGCACCAAATGATCACCGTAGGCTTTGTGCACAGCTACTGGCTCATCATGCTTTCGTCCGTCTTGCTGCTGTGGTACAAAAGCCGCCGCCGCCCGGCTAACCCTTCGGCTTCGCCTTCCTCAAAGAAAAAGGGAAAGTCGTCTCGACGAAAAAAAGCCTCCCGATAGCGCATGGACTATTCGGAAGTTCTTATAGTAATCACTTGCCTGCTGTTCTCGGCCTTCTTTTCGGGAATAGAGATCGCCTTTATCTCGGCGGATAAACTGCGCATTGAGCTAGCAAACAAGAGCGGCTTGCTGTCCGGTCGTTTGCTGGCCGACCATTTAAAGCACCCGACTCGCTTTATCGGCACCACGCTGGTGGGCAACAACATTGCCCTGGTGCTCTACGGCATCTTTATGGCCAACCTGCTGGAGCCCTGGTTAGTTGCGCACCTGCCCGAACTTATCAACAACGACATTGGTCGACTGACGGTGCAGACCCTGGTAGCCACTTTCCTGGTACTGGTCACCGCCGAGTTCACGCCCAAGAGCGTCTTCATGATTGACCCCAACAGCTTGCTCGCCTTTTTTGCGCTGCCCTTCCGGATTATCTACGTGCTGCTCTACCCGGTGGTCTACCTCATCGATAAGGTATCTAAGTTTACCATCGTGCGGGTGTTTCGCTTCAAGTACCAGGAAAACACCCTGGTGTTCGGGCTCACCGACCTGAATGATTACATTAAAAACACCCTGGTTGATGTTCCAGTGCCCGACAATGCCTCGACGACTCAACCCGCTCCCCGACTGGATACCCACCGGGTGGATACCAAAATCTTTAACAACGCCCTGGAGTTCAAAACGGTGAAGGTGCGGGAGTGTATGATCCCCCGCACCGAAGTGGTCGCCGTTGACTTGTCCGACAGCATTGCCGAACTGGCGGAGGCGTTCGTGGAGAGCGGTCACTCCAAGATCGTGGTCTACAAAGAAACCATCGACGACGTGATCGGCTACTGTCACTCCCTGGAGCTGTTTAAGAAACCCCAGTCTATCGACCAGATTCTGGCGCCCATCATCATCGTGCCCGAAACCACTCCGGCCAACGAACTGATGATTCAGTTTATCACCGAACACCGGAGCCTGGCGCTGGTGGTAGACGAGTTTGGCGGCACGGCGGGCATCGTGAGTATTGAGGATATCATCGAGGAAATATTCGGTGAGATTCAGGATGAGCACGACGACGAAGACTGGGTAGAGCACCAGATTGATGCCCACAACTTTCTGGTGAGTGCCCGGCACGAGATCGATTACCTCAACGAAAAATACCAGTGGAATTTGCCCGAGGGCGACTACGATACCCTGGGAGGCTACATTTTGTCGCTCACCGGTGAAATTCCCGCCAAGGGCGACATCATTCCCGCCGACAGCCTCACCTTCACCGTGATGAGCATGAGCGACAACCGCATCGACACCGTGAAGCTCACCCTGCCCGCCCCCAAAGCACCCGCATAATATCCCGCCGCCGGGCGCGTTTCGCTAAAAACGATCCGTTTGATTTAGCCAGGATTCCGCGTATCTTTGCCTTTGGGCGGCATCCACCGTGGACGCGGTCCGCTGGGCGGCATTCCGCACTTTTGGGAGCCGAAGCAGATTCCTGTCTTTTATATCATCTAATACTGAAGTTTGTATGTCATTAATTAGTAAGATTCGTGAGCGAACCGGCCTGATTGTCGGTGCCGTAGCCATTGGTTTGATATTGTTCCTGGTGGGCGGCGACCTGCTGGGTCCCAGCTCCCAGTTGCTGGGTGGGCCGGACAAAGAAATTGGCGAGATCGCCGGAGAAGAGATCACCATCGACGAATACCAGCAGGCCGTCAACGAAATGGAAGCTAACTTTTATCTACAGACCCGACGCAACCCCTCGGAGGGCGAGAAGAATAGCCTGCGCCAGCAGGCCTGGGACAAGCTGATCGCCGACGTGGCCTTTGGCAAGCAGTTCGACGAACTGGGCATCCAGGTAACCGAACAGGAAATGGTCGACATGGTGCAGGGCAACAACATCGCTCCGGGTATCCTTCAGTCGTTCACCAATCCCGAAACCGGTGAGTTCGATCGCAACCAGTTAATTGGCTACCTGCAGAACATGCCCCAGTTGCCCCAGGAGCAGCAGATTTCGTGGCGGATGTACGAGAAGAATCTAGGTGAAAGCCGCGAGCGCCTGAAGTACGAAGGGCTGCTCCTCAACGCCGACTTCGTAACCACCCAGGAAGCCAAGCAGTTGTACGAAGAAGAGAACACCACGGCCTCGGTAAAGTACCTCTACGTGCCCACCCTGGCCATTCCCGACTCGGCCGTGCAGGTGAGCGACCAGGAGCTCGAAGCTTACATGCAGAAACACCCGAAAGAGTTTGATCAGGAAGCGGGGCGCTCTATTCAGTACGTTAGCTTTCCGGTGATCCCCTCAGAGGACGACGTGGCCGCCTTCGAAGAAGAATTGGACCAGCTCAAGCAGGAACTGGCTGAGGCCAGGAACGACTCGGTCTTTGCCTCTATTAACACCGACGGCGACCCGGCCCAGTCGTTCCGCCGCTATCGTCCCGACGAACTGCCCAGTTACGTGGCCCAGCAGGGCGACCTAACGGCAGGCGCAGTGGTGGGCCCCATCCAGGAAGGTGAGGTGTATCGCTTGTACAAGGTGTCCGATGTGCTGGAAGACACCGTAGCCACCGCCCGCGCCCGGCACATCCTGTTCCAGACGGACGAAGAAAACAAAGCGGAGAAGCGCCAGGAGGCGCAGGAGGTGCTCCGGCAACTGCGCGACGGCGCTGACTTCGCCGCGCTGGCGCAGGAGTATAGCGACGACGGCTCGGCCTCCCGCGGCGGCGACCTGGGCTGGTTTCCCGAGGGCCGCATGGTAGAGCCCTTCGAAGAAGCGGTGTTCTCGGCCCGGGAAACCGGTCTGGTCAATCGACTGATCGAGACCGAATACGGCTACCACATCATCGACGTCGCTGACCTGCCCACCCGGCAGATGTATAAGATCGCCACCATTGAGCGGGAGTTGTATCCCAGTGATGCCACGCGTGACCAGGCCTACCGGCTGGCTGACCTGTTTGATAGCCAGGTAGACGACCTTGAGAGCTTTACGCAGCAGGCGCAGCAAGATTCGCTGGAGGTGCAAACCGCCGAAGACCTGCTGCCCAACGCCGAGAACGTGCCCGGACTGGGCGAAGCCCGGCAGGTGGTGCGCTGGGCCTTCAAAGACGCGGAGGTGGGCGACGTGTCCGAAGTATACGAACTGGAGGATGCCTACGTGATCGCGGCCCTCACCGGCCAGCGCGAGAAAGGTACGGCTCAACTCAAGGACGTGCGCGAGCAGGTGCTGGCCAAGGTGCGCGGCCAGAAGAAAGCTGAACAGATCGCCGAACAACTGCGCGACTTGTCGGGCAGCCTGGAAGAGCGCAAGGAAGCCTACGGGGGCAACGCCAACGTGTATACCGCCGAAGAACTTAAGTTGAGTAGCAACACCCTGCCCAACGTGGGCTTTGCCGCCCAAGCGGTGGGCCGGGCCTTCGCCCTGAACGAGGGAGAGATGTCGGAACCCATCATCACCGAGAACGGAGTGGTGATGATCGAGTTGCAGTCCGTGATCCCCGCCCCCGAGATTGCCGACTACGCTACCTATAAGGAGCAGTTACAGCAACAACAGGGGCCACGCACCAGCACCAACATTGCCCAGGCCGTGCGCGAAGCCGCCGATATTGAGGACGAACGCTATAAGTTTTACTAGGATAAAGCACCGTACGTAATCCTGCACGGCATCCACTATGCTTATTCATCTTTGAGGCATTCTACCGGGTTCACTCGCGCCGCTTTGATGGTTTGAAAACCCACACTTAGCCAGGCAATGAGCAAAGCCATCCCTCCGGCTCCGGCGAAGTACCACCATTCTAAGTCGATGCTAAAGGCGAAGTTTTGCAGCCAATGTTGCGCGACGAAGTAGCTGATGGGCAAGGCAATGAGTATCGCCACCAGCACCATTTTGGTGAAGTCACCGGATAGTAGACGTACAATGCCAAGGTCACTTGCCCCAAGTATTTTGCGAATGCCAATCTCTTTCAGCCTTCGCTCAGCGGTGAAGGCGGCCAGGCCAAACAACCCCAAGCAGGAAATGAGGATGGCAATACCCGCGAAATATTTGGATAGGGTAGAGACCCGCTGTTCGGCCGCGTAGAGGGCTTGGTAATCTTGATTCAGAAATTGGTAGTCAAGGGTAAACCCCGGATTGTGTATCTGATAAAACGCCTGGAGCTGCTCAATGGCTTCTTGCTCCCGACCGGCTTCAACTTTGGCCATAATTTTGTCCGTTGTTCCGGGTTCTAATAGGAAAAACAGAGGCTTAACACTTTCGTGAAGTGATTGGAAGTGAAAGTCTTTAGCGACTCCTATAATTTCTACCTCGGTACCCCACCGATTAATTACTTTGCCCACGGGGTCCTCGAGTCCCATCGCGGCAATAGCGGCCTCGTTGAATATAATTTTGGCACTATCGGTGCTAAAGTCACTGGAATACGTTCGTCCGGCAGCCATCTCAATACCGAGGGTTTCGAGTAGACCATAATTCACCCCCACAATCTCAAAGGGAATAATGTCGTCCGGGTTTTTTCCCTCCCACGCAAGACCGGTCGTACTACTTTGACCTCCCATCAATCGGTGGGTAGTACTTGAGGCATTGACGATGCCGGGTACGTTTTGAATCTCCGCCAGGAAAGTCTCCAGATTATTTTTTACCTCTCCTTCTATTCCAAAGTAGATAACATTGTCCTTGCTGTATCCCAGGTTTTTGCTTTGCACAAACTCTATCTGTCGGTAGACCACCAGTACCGATACAATCAAAATTACCGATAGTACAAACTGAAAAACGACCAACCCCTGCCGAGCGAAGAGCTCTCCTACTGCGCTACTGAGTTTTCCGGAGGCACCTCCGCCTTTCAATACGGCCACCGGGTTGAAACCAGAGAGATATAGGGCCGGATAGCTACCGGCCATCACCCCGGTAACGAGCGTAATGCCCAGCACCGATAAAATAAGGTTGACATCAAAAGTCAAGGCTAATTGCTTTCCGGTAATCTGGTTGAACTGGGGAAGGAAAAGGGCTACCAATAGTATAGCCGTAACCAGCGATAACGAAGCCATCAACCAAGACTCTCCCAAATACTGGTAAACTAACGTGCTACGATTGGCTCCTACGGCTTTCTTGATCCCTATTTCCTTTAGTCTTCGGGATGCCTTGGCGGTGGAAAGATTCATAAAATTGATGCAGGCAATGACCAGGATAAAAAGAGCAATGATGGAAAATAGCCGGACGTATTCTATTCTTCCTCCGGCCTGCACACCATTTTCGTAGTTGTTGTACAGGTATCTGTCAGAATAAGGTCGAAGCAATATATTAACATTAGATTCTTCGTCTTTGGATTGTATAAACCGGGCAACTTTAGCCTTAAAATCATTTAGGTCA
Organism: Cyclobacteriaceae bacterium; assembly: GCA_965217275.1. Classification (GTDB taxonomy): domain Bacteria; phylum Bacteroidota; class Bacteroidia; order Cytophagales; family Cyclobacteriaceae; genus Tunicatimonas. Next base: position 1,759,688 of record OZ244400.1, read on the forward strand.
GTGTTCTCTCTTATTAGCACAAACGTACTGGGCGCTGTCCTACCCCAGTCGTCGGGTTCCGCGCCTGCTAAATCTTTAAATACCTCAAAGGATAATACAAAGTCAAACTGATCGGAAGAGTTGGGTGGAACGTCCTCGAAGACACCAGAAATCAGGTATTGTTGTTCGTGTTGAAAAATTACCGATCTGCCAACAATGTTCTCGGTGGTATTAAAGAGCTTCATGGCCAACCCTTTTGATATTGCTATCGACTTCTTATCGGACAATACTTGGCTCGCCTCTCCGTAGATAAGACCGTACGAAAATATCTTAAAGAAGTCTTGTGCGGCGTACAATCCCGTTGCCTTGACGTTCTTGTCTTCTATTGAGAGGGTGAAGGCGGGAACTTCCATACCGGTAGTCGTCGCTACTGCGTACTCAACTTCCGGTAGTTCGTCGGCCAAGGTTTCTGCTAAAAAAATAGGGGTTGCCCGCTCCGTCGATATGCCTTCCGTATTCTGGCGCAGCAGCATTGCTTGATACAGCTGACTATCCTTCTCGTGAAACTTATCCACGCTCAGTTCATCATTCACCCACAGGTAAATCAATAAAGCGCAAGCCAATCCGGACGATAGACCAACTAAGTTGATGAAAAATGAACTTTTATAGCGTTTAAAGCTGCGGAAGGTAAGAATCAAGTTGTGTCGTAGCATCGCGTGATGATTTAAAAAATGGTATATTTTAAATGAGCGAATAATCCCCGGCCGGAAGAGCAGCATTACATCTAAGGTCAACCGGATACTGGCTTTTCTACTACCTTTCTCCTTCACGCGCTCTTCGTACAACTCCAGTAAGTCTCCCTCGATGTACCGATGCAACTCCGGGTGGCAGAACCAGCGGAAGAAGCGAAGCAACAGTTTCGGGGGAGAAGGGTTCATACCGGCTTAGCTTAGGTTGTTCATGTCCCAGGCTATCTTCGGGATTGCGTCCCACAACGTGTTGCGGGTGCCTCTCACGTACTCCAGGGCCTGTTTGCCGTAGGCGGTGATCTCAAAATACCGCTTGGGCCTTCCGGCTCGTTCCTGGGTAGTCTCTCCGGAATAGGAGCGTAGATACCCTTTATTCTCTAATCGTTTTAGGGCCGACTGTAGAGCACCAACGCTGACCGAGCGATCCAGTCGCTCCTCAATTTCCTTTTTGATCGCCACCCCGTAGGCTTCTCCGTGCAAAACCCCCACGGTGAGCATCACCACTTCTTCAAATTCGCCGAGTTGAAATTTCTTCACGTTTCTTACTGGTTAACAACGAGAATGCAAATGCGCTAAAGCTAATTGAATCCTAAATGTAGTATTAATTATAATAGATTCCTAACCGTAGTATAAACTATTGATCACGAGGATATTCTAGCGAGAGGTTTCACCAAAGTGTTATTCCACCCTTTTCGATGGTTAATTCACTACTTTTACCTCATCCACCAACCCCACACCGGTGAAGCTCCTCCGCCTTCTACTTTACGCCCTGCTTGCCCTGGGCGGACTGTTCCTGCTGCTCTTCAAACCCACTCCTGCTCCTGTTCCTTACGCCCAGTCAGTCTATTACCAATCAACAATACACCGTCTGGATAGCACCTTCTCTGCTACGCCAACCCCAACCCTCGACACCCTTTACGCCGGATGGGCCCGGCAGAACATCACCCCCCGGCAACCTGCTAAACTGATGGGCTACGGCTGGAAGGGCAACTTCGAGCGGGTACGCGACTCGCTCTGGGTACGTAGCATAGTGTTTCGACGGGGATCGCTCACGGTAGCCCTTATTAGTTACGACCTGATGCTCACGCCCCCCGCGGTGGCCCGGGCGGTGCGGAAACGGCTGGCCGCCCTAGGAATACCCAATTGCTACTTCACCGCCGTGCACACCCACCACGGGTTTGGTGAGTGGCAACCCGGTCCGGCGGGCGCCTTCATCACCGGGGGCTACCACCAGGCGCTGGTCGATACGCTGGTGAACCAAACCGTGGCCAGCGTGCGGCGCGCCCAGAAGCAGTTGCAGCCTACCCGCCTGCGCTACGTCCGGTATAATCGTTCCGAACTGGTGAGTAACCGACTGGTCAAGAACGGTCCGACAGATTCCTACCTACGGGTGCTGTACCTCAAGCAGGACACCGCCATCGCAATGTTGGCGAGCTTTGCGGCCCACGCCACCTTTCTTTCCTCCCGCACCAAAGACCTGTCAGCTGACTATCCCGGCACGGTGGTGCGGGCGTTGGAAGCGCGTCCTGACGTTGACTTTGCCCAGTGGGCGGCCGGGGCCGTGGGCAGTCACCGCCCGCACCGCGAGATAGGTGAGACGATGGAAGCCTACGCCCAGCGGTTGCTACGTCCGATGATAGAAGATACCACCCGGGAAGAAGGAGCGACCACCCAGCCTATGCGCTTCACGGAGGTGCCTATTGACCTGCCCGAGCCGCAGCTGCGTTTGTTTGCCGGGTGGCAGGTGCGCCCCTGGCTGTTCCGCTGGTTCTTCGGCGACGTGTCCCCCACCCTCACGCTGCTGCAGTTGGGGCCGGTGGTGCTGGTAGGCATTCCGGCCGACTTCTCGGGTATGTTATACCCGGCTATACGCGCCAACGGGCACGAGGTGATGATTACCAGCTTCAACGGCGACTACATCGGCTACGTGATTCCGGACGCGTGTTACCACCTACCGCACCGCGAGGCGCGCGAGACCAACTGGTACGGCCCCCACACCGGAAGCTACCTGGTCGATCTCACCAACCGAATGCTCCGGCAGCTACCGGCTGCTGAAGGGCCATTGTCTACCGAGCCAGCAGGTAGCGGCGGCACCGCGCCCAGTATTCCGACAGGTCGGTGATGGGTCGACCCGCTTCTTTGGCCGCCTCGTCCCAGTGCCGCATTCGCAGACTCAGGGCGAACAGTTCGTCCTGCTCGAAGGCCTGGGCCTCGGTGGCGTCCATTGGCCCGCCCTGCCGCATGAGCGTCTGCCGACTGGCTTCCGACAGTTCGTCGTAGCGGGAGCTTGGTGGGTTCGATCTATAAATCTATACTGATACGGAGCCTTCCACCCAATCTTTACGATTACGATCTTGCGTAGCGTGGAAAAGCGGATGTCACCCGAAGCATTCTCAATCCGGGAGATGTAACTACGTTTGGTCGATAGTTTGTTTGCTACTTGATGGTGTCCTTGCCGGTGATCACCACCTCGGTGGGTAGGTTCAGTACGGGGTCGTAGGTGATGGCACTGATGCCTTTATTGGCATCCGATCAAAACCGAAGTCGTAGTACAGCTCCTGGTTGAAATAACGCGCACTGCTGCCCAAATCGTTGATCCGCGTGAGCCACCCCCGGGTGTTATAGCGGTAGTCAACTGCCTGCTGACTGTTGCTCGGCGTAGATGTGCCACTCCGCTAAGCCTGCGCGTCAGGACAGTGTGCGGGGCACCCCGTGCGTCCAGGAGATGAATTGGCGCGCAGGGGATTTGTGCGGGGCTGGTGGTTGGAAACTACCATTGGATGAGCGACAGATCATCAATATAGCTAAAATGCCCATCCCGGCTCACCAGCGGCAGTCCGTACTCCTGGGCCAGGGCGGAAATCCAGATGTCATTCTCCGGAATGGGACGGCCCTTCTGCTGAAGTTCCTGTTTGATCTGAGCGTAGTACTTCGGCGTCTCATCCAAACAGTACAGCAGGGTGACTTGCTCGGTAAGTTGCTCAATACGTTGCCGGTTCTCTTTTTTTCGCTGGGACTTGGCCGCCCCAAAGTATAACTCCCCGATGACGATGATCGGTACGTGAATGATGGCTCCCTGCCGAATGGGTTCCAGCACGCTTTCTTCCTGCCGAAACAAAGCGATTATGATGTTGGTATCCAGCACTACCATTCGTCTTTATCTATACGCTCACAATCCTTGATGGCTTGTTCCATCCGTTGCAGGTCGTCTATCGGAATGCTACCCGCTAACTGAAGTAGGGCTTTGTTTTTGTCATTTCGTTTGGCTACTAATGTTTTTAGAAAATTGAGTGCATCGAGCTGTTCGGCTTTGGCCAGTTCGTGGAAGTAGCGGAGTACTTGTTGGTCTAGGATTCCTTGTTTCATGTTTTCTACCAGTTGATCTACCAAGATAACGCTTTTCTACGCATAACGGATACCATTGCAAATGATGTTTTGCAACTTTTTTCGTAGCTAGTGCAGGTTGCCTGACTGGCAGCATCCGGTAGAACTGGTTCGCCGGGGGGCGCCTACTGGGGGTTGGCCATATACTGCACGACCGGCACATTTTGGCTTTTGAACCAGTGGGCAGATGGCCTAAGTAGAGCTGTGCTACTTCTTATTGCTTGCCGCTAAGCCGTTGGTGCCGGTGATCGCCCCACTGTTCTCTAGTTCGGCGGCACTGCGCTGCACCGCCCCGGCTACTTGGGTAGCTGCTCCCTCTAGGCTCTGCACTTGGCTAGGCACCGTTTCGTAGCGGGCGTTCACCTTCAGCCGAACCGTATCCCCGGCATGTATCTGGACACTTTTGGCGGGGCCTTGCTCTCCGGGTTGTAGCGTAGCTACCTTGTTGGGCTGCGGCTCGCTGCTGCTGGCAGTCGTCGTGTTGTGGAAGGTGCCCGCCGCTGATTGGATTGTGGTAGCGCGGTGATCAGTCTACGACCGGAATGGGCGGTACAATCTTATAAGTACCACTTCCTTCAAACTCATAACCGGAGTCAATACCCGGTGCCAAAACTAAGCCCAACTTACTTTGATCAAAACTAGATGTAATATCATTCCAGTAATCAATATCAACAGGATGTACTGTTGAATCAACTAAATCATCATAGCTAAAATTCTTGGTGAACTCATAGATTAAATTTTCATCTATGAAAACCAACAGTCCAGTATCACTTGCAAGACATGCTCTTCTATCGGAATCGCTTATGCTATCGTAATCAATTTGATAAATATTCTGAATAGGGAATAGATTAGCTTCTTTCATCATTATCATAGCGAATGGTATATCTGTGAAAGGAAAAACTTTTTCTCTGATTTCATCGAGTAGATTCGTGATGTTTAAGCTATCTATTTCATGCTTTATATCATCCAGATACAAAGCGTCAATAACAACGTATGTTTTGTTGATGTCTAATGCTATATCTTCGCCTTGTAAAGAAATATGTTTCATAGTGAAGCTATTTTAGTAAGGTACATAGCGCAAATGTTCTAAACCATATCTTTGCATTAGTCCTTCTGCGTAATGAAATATCTCAGAGGGAGTTGCATTTGGATTGTTTTTTATAAAATTCGCCCAATGCTGGTTCCACCTACCAGGCATTTTTCCCAAACCGCGTCCATGAACACCCCTAGAGTGTGTTGGCTGACTTATCCTAATAGTATAGTCATCTATATTAGAGATGCCTCTGTTTTTGAACCAATATCTATACTTTTGGGGTAAGATATGATGTTTGTGCAAAGCCCTGGCACCCTGTATTAAGAGCTTAGGTGCTACTTTGCTACCCATCTTTCCGATCAACTTCCCCGCCACGCCGAGTACCTTCCCGGTAGGTGCCATCCAACTTGCCGCCTCTCTTACCCCCTGATTGACCGGATGATCCCAAAAAGCATCGCCGACCTTAGCCTGATGGTACTGCATGATGTTCATGCCCGCGTAGCGCGATGGCTGATAAGCATCCCCGTAGTCCTCTAGAATGCGCCCGAACTGGTCTTCCACCCCAACCATGTACAACGGCCCTACATCAAAGGACGACTGCGTTGCTCTAAGCCCGACATCCGCCCCTAGCGTAGGCCCCACGCCCGAAAAGACCCGCTGGGCCAGGTTGGCCGCCGCCCCCGGAGCATTAGCCAACACCCCGCCCAAGCCTTGACCAAAGCCTCCAAAGCCCCCGTTAACGCCAAACCCAATGCCCGCCCCTAGGGCCATACCGCCCAGCGTAGAGGCCAGCAACTCGTTGCCCCGCAGTCCGGAAGCGTAGCCGATGCCAAAACCAGCCGTGCCGCCAATCATCATGCCGATGATGATGGGGTTGCGCCCATCGGGATCAACGTAGCTGACGGGGTTGTTGGCCATCCCTACATACGGACTCATCCCGTCCCAGGAAGCCGCCATCGGATCAATGGAAGTCATCCTGCCCAACAGCGGATCATACTGCCGGGCGTGGAAGTCGTATAGATCAAGGCCTAGCTCAGCTTGTAGCTCTTTGCCCTGGTAGCGGTACTTATTGGCGACCCCCACCATACTTTGCTGGTCAAAGTCGGCCCCGAATGGATAGTAATCGTGCACGGCCACAATGTAGCTTCGCTGCTCTACGGTAAAGTCATCAAAGTAGACCAGGCTGGACGAGGCCGATGGCCCGTTGCTCAGGTAGGTGTACAGAAAGCCCTCTTCCTGAATGGGCACTTCCAAGGCCAGTTCCTCCGGTGCCGCACCAGGATTGGCTTTGCCCACCGCCGCGGCTTGGCTTACCTGCTGGAAGCCCTGGTCTACCAACTGGTAGTTCTCATCATAGAGCAGGTAGTTGAGATACGCCTGGGGTACCTCTTGCTCTTTGCCAGTAGTTAGGGCACTTCCGGCCGCTAAGCCGTTGGTGCCGGTGATGGCCCCGGCATTCTCTAGTCCCGCCGCACTGCGGCTTACCGCCCCGGCTATCTCAGTGGCTACGCCTTCCATGCCCTGCACCTGGCTGGGTACGGTTTCGTAGCGGGCATTCACTTTTAACCTGACCGTATCGCCCGCATGAACTTGTACACTCTTGGTCGGCCCTTGTTGTCCGGGTTGCAGCGTAGCCACTTTGTTGGGTTGCGGCTCACTGCTGCTCGCATCAGTGGTGTTGTGGAAGGCTAGCGTCTGGCGGCTTTCGGCTACCCCTTCAAACACGGCTTCTTCCACCGGGGCGGCAGAAGCTTCCATCGTTGCTTGGGCGGTGGTGGTCACCGGTATGTTGGAGAAGGTTACTCTCGCATTGCCCAGGTGGTCTTTGAGATCGTAGTGGTAGGCCAGGCCGTCTTTGATCATCAGCCGCCCTTCTTCGTGCTGGATGAAGTCCAGCGTACCATCCGTGTAGTGGAAGCCCGCTACGTAGTCGGTGGTCTTGGTGGGGCTGCCGTCGCTGGGAAGCACCTCTTGCCGCAGCTTGGTACCACTGGCATCGTACGTATACTTGATGGTGCCTTTGCCCGTGATCACTACCTCGGTGAGTAGGTTCAGCACCGGGTCATAGGTGATGCTGCTAATGCCCTTGTTGGCATCCGAGGTCATATTGCCCGAGGCATCGTAGTCGTACTCTTGCGTCGCACTTCCGGCTACCCCATCCACAAAGCCTACTTCGGCTTGTCCTTCGGGCAACTCCCCCACAGCCCGCAGGCGGTTCCTCTACGTTAATTTTAGGTCTAGCACACGCTACGACCGGGGGGGGGAGTAGTCTACTGAACTTATCAAGAGAGAGCAGGAAGATCGGTGATGTCAATCTTTTTAGGGGCAACAATTCTAGCTTTTGTACCACCCTGCATTGCAAGTCTTCTCCTCATGTTAGAAAAAGAGGCGTCAAAGGATAGGTGAAATCGCTCAAGCATCTTAGAGTTCCGTTCTTTATCGTAATAAAAAAGAGGTGTTTCTTCATGGAGGTAATCTAGCACGTATTTCTTTTTTTCAGCTTCTATAGTGCCTAGTTCTGGTCTAAGATCAATGTGAAGGTATTTCCCAATAAAAATAATTAGGTTAATTAATCCTATCTCACTGCTTTTGATTTTATAGATAACATTTTTCCAATCTTCATAGGAAAAGCCTTTCCAATATTTGAACAGTCCCAGCATTATCTCCTCTGTTCCTAAGCTAGAGGTTGAGCTGCAAGCAATAGCAACCAAGTTGGATATATTTACCTTTTCTATATGTTCCTCGATCTCATTAAAATCAATTTGACGGAGATTGCGATTTTTAGCCGTTAATACTTTTAATATCTGTTGAGCTTTCATAGTTTCTGTTTTTATATCTTATTGTCCACTCACGTCAACAACATCAAAATCATCCGTCGTCAAGCCTGATTCCCTTAATATCACTGCTTGCTTTTTGAGCTGCTCTTGATTAGGTTGATAATGGCCACTGTTATTATTAATCAACCCTATCTTTCCACTTTCATTAACGTAGATTTCGCCTGCACCTTTGACACCAGTTTGGCCTTGATCCGATAGAGCAAAATGACCGTTTCCAATTCTAAGCTCACCACCCTCTGTGATAACAAAATCGTAGAAACCTGCTTTATTGTCGCCATTCTTGAAGATGATAGATCCTTTATCTACAGTAAAATTAAGAGCTTTCCCTGCATTTTGTACAGCGTCGGATTTAGCCGCTATTGTAGAAATACCTTCAAAAAAATTTCGAAAACCTTGCTTGGCCGCCGCTCCACTTACTGGCAGAAACACTCCCGCACCAGCAAACATATAATCAGTACCACTAGCTTGACTTCCATCAATATTTCTCCCTGTAGCTAGAACGCTAACATCGTTTGCCTCGGTAAAGCCTAATACCGTTTTGATACCTTCTATCATACCGGTAAAGTAGTTGATACTTTCATCCACAAACTTTTGTCTTCCTTCATGCACTAATTGGCTGCCTGAAGGGGGCGGACATCCTGGGCAATTAGGGTCAAACGGTGCCTGTCCATCGGGGTCAACAAAACGAATAGGATTGTTGACCGCGTAATTGTAGACAGAGTGACTGGGAAACTCATCACTCAAAGGGTCGGGGCTCATCCAGCGTCCTAAAATCGGATCATACATTCTGGCTCCGAAGTCGTACATGCCCCACTCGGGCTGCAACTCCTTTCCATTGAATAGGTACTTATTCTCCAGCACTCTGCCCGCACTCTGATCAAAGCTACCCCCAAAAGGATAGAAATCATCCACCTGCACGATATAACTTTGTTGCTCCACGGTGAAGTCATCAAAGTAGACCAAGCTACTGCTCGCCGCAGCCCCCGGTTCGTTGCTCAGGTAGGTGTACAGAAAGCCTTCTTCCTGGATGGGTACTTCCAGCGATAACTCTTCCGGAGTAGCACTTGGGTTGGCTTTGCCCACGGCGGCCGCTTGGCTCACCTGCTGAAAGCCCTGGTCAATGAGTTTAAAGTCCTCGTCGTAAAGCAGATAGTTCAAGTACGCCTGGGGCACTTCTTGCTCTTTGCCATTGATCAGGGCACCTCCGGCCGCTAAACCGTTGCTGCCGATAGCAGCCCCGGCATTCTCTAGTCCTGCAGCACTGCGGCTTACCGCCCCCGCTATCTCAGTGGCTACGCCTTCCATGCCCTGCACTTGGCTGGGTACGGTCTCGTAGCGTGCGTTCACTTTCAGCCGAACCGTATCCCCGGCGTGCACCGCCACACTTTTGGCGGGGCCTTGCTCTCCGGGTTGTAGCGTAGCTACCTTATTAGGTTGCGGTTCGCTGCTGCTGGCATCGGTAGTATTATGAAAGGCCAGCGTTTGTCTGCTTTCGGCTACCCCTTCAAAGACGGCTTCTTCCACCGGGGCAGCATCGGCTTCCATCGTGGCCATCACGGTCATCGTCACGGGCACCGAAGAGAACATTACCCGCACGTTGCCCAAGTGGTCCTTGAGATCATAATGATACGCAAGGCCGTCTTGGATCATCAGCCGCCCCTCTTCGTGCTGGATAAAGTCCAGCGTACCATCCGTGTAGTGAAAGCCGCTTACGTAGTCGGTGGTCTTGGTGGGACTGCCATCCGTAGGAAGCACTTCCTGCCGTAGCTTGGTGCCACTGGCATCATAGCTATACTTGATGGCGCCCATGCCCGTGATCACTACCTCAGTAGGCAGGTTGAGCACTGGGTCATACTTGATCTCACTGATGCCCTTGTTGGCATCTAAGGTCATGTTGCCTGAGGCATCGTAGTTGTACTCTGCTGTAGCACTGCCTGCTACGCCGTCTACGAAGCCCACCTGGGCTTGTCCTTCGGGCAACTCACCCACGGCCCGCAGGCGGTTGCCATCGTACTTATACTCCAGGTTGTCCCACAGGTAGAGCCGCTCCTCCTGCTCACCGTAGCGTTTCAGAGTAGTGATGTTGCCGTTCTGGTCATAGCCTACCTTGTCCACGCTGAAGTTGCCCGGACTCGTAGCCCAACTACCGGACAGGGGCTTGGCCCGGTAGTCGGCCCCGGTAATGCGGTTCACTTGGTCGTACAAATAGCCATAGGCGTGGGCCTTGCCCCCGGCCCGGTTCCAGCGGATGCCGCTGATGTTGCCGTTGTGCTGCTTCTTGTCAAAACCAAAGTCGTAGTATAGCTCTTGGTTGAAGTAGCGGTCACTACTGCCCAGGTCGTTGATCTTGGTCAGCCACCCCCGGATGTTGTAGCGGTAATCAACTGCCTGCTGACTGTTTCCCAACTGCTTGTTGACCAGCTCACCAATGGCATTGTACTGCTGGGCGCTGAGCGTTACGGCCGCCTGGCCGTCCCACTGGTGGGTCACCTGCGTGAGGCGGCCGGTGTGGTCGTAGGAGTAGTTCTGGGTGATGGTGCGCGTGGGGCCACTGTTGCTGCTGTGCACCCGCTTGCTGGCCGTCATCTCGTTGTTCACCGCGTTGCGGTAGGTGGTGGTGATACGATCGGTGCCACCCAGGTGGTTGTCGCTCACCGCCTGGATGGGGCGGTACTGCTCGTCGTAGTAGGTCACACTATTGAGCCAAGCGTTATCTGACAGGTTGCGCGTCTTGTTACCGGTCACCTGCCCGCGGGCATCGGGGCGGAAGCTGCGGGCGGCCAGGTTGTCGCTAAAGGCATAGCTGCCCCCGGCGTGGGGGAAGCCGTAGTCGTCGTAGTAGGTCACCGTGCGTACGTTGCCCTCGCTCACGCTGTGCGGACTGCCACTGAGCGTATAGCCCACGGTGCTGCTGTTCCGGGTCTCAAAGCGACTACCGCTCACGGTGGATGAAGTGGTCACCCCGGTGATGATGGGGCGGTTGAGTTCGTCGTACTTGGTGAAGCTCCATTCGCCCCGGCTGGCTTGCAGGGCGCTCTGACTGAGTACCAGCCGGTCCCACTGGTCGTACTTCATGGTGGTGGTGCCCCCGCCCGGCACCTGCTTGCTGCCCATGCGGCGGCGGTTGTCGTACTGGTAGACGAACAGGTACTTTTGTCGGAAGTCGGCATTGTTGGCCAGCGAGGTGTTGTCTACCAGCTGCTTACTGGCTTCGGGCGGAATCACGAAGCGTAGCAGGTTGTAGTCGTCGTAGACGTAGTAGGTATTTAGATCACTGTCCGGCCCTTGCACCCGTTTGAGCACCACTTGGTCTAGTTTGTCGCGGAACTCGGTGGTGGTGTGCCCGTTCTCGTCGGTGATCACGGTTTTGTAGAGCGTTCCGGCATCGTAGTTTTTAGAAGTCGACAGTGAGGTACCTGTCAGGTTACCGGCCGTCCACTGCCGTACCTCACCGGCGGCGTTAACCAGGTATTTAGTTTCTACCTCGTGGCCCGAACCCAGGCGCCAGTTCTCACCGGGGGCGGTCTGCTCCACCGGGCGGTTCAGGGGCGAAGGCTCGAACTTAGTCTCCGCGTAGGCGTAGCCACTGCGGGCCACATCGCTCGGGGGGTCGGCGTAGAAATCGTACTGGTTTTGCACCCCGTTGGGGCGGTAGGCCCCGCTCGCGCCGCTGGCCGCGTAGGGCAGGTACTGCTTAGTCTGCCGTCCGAAGGCATCGTACTCCACCGGCTGCACCAAGTCCTGACTAGCGCTGCCGCTGCCGCCCCGCACCACAGTTTGAATGGGGCGGCCCAGACCGTCTAAGTACTCCGTGCTCACGCTCACGTTGCTCACCGACTGGCTTAGGTTTACCTGGCTGGGTTGGTTATACTGCTCGCGTGGGGTAAAGCTGCGCACGTAGTTCACGTTGGAGTTGCTCTGACTACCCGGACGGCTACCCCCCACGCTCGGAGCCGTACTACCGTCCGGCGGATTGTTGACAATGCTGGGCGGGGTGGGGGGAGTGTAATCGTCAGGGTCTTCGCAGGTGACCGATTCGCCGACACCTTCGGGAGCCTGATCGGTAGTGCTGAGCAGCAACTTATCCAGTTGTGTGCCTACCTCGCGGTAAGCTATGGTGATGGTATGGATGCCGGCGCTTAGTTCTACAGGACCGCCGGGGGCCACGTTCCACCCAAAACCGCTGCCGGTGGCAATACCTTCCCACCACTCAATCCAGGGTTGGTCGTCGATGCGAATCCAGAACGAGTTACTAGCCAGTGCAGGTGCGTTGATACGTCCGAGTAGGTAATAAGCACGCGCTTCGGTGACTTCTACTATCAATTTTAGCTGGTCGGCAGCAGCAGTTGGCGGGCTACTCGCGCGCCCCCCGGAAGGGTATACTAAATACTGCCCCCCGGAAGCGGAGCTACTTTCCCGCGTCACCCAGTTGGAACCAACCGTGGCGCATTCGGCCTCAGCCCACACCAGGGCGGGGGGATCGGAAGAGCCAGTACCGCAGGCAGCAACTTCCCCTAACCCATCCGGCAGGTTGTCAGAAGTGCTCAGCGCGATTTTATCCAGTCGGGTATCCCCTTCGCGGTAGGCTACAGTGATAGTGTGGCTTCCGGCTAATAGCGGCAGCGCACTGCCCGGAGCCAGGTTCCAGGCAAACGTATTGCCAACAACTATCCCCTCCCACCATTCGATCCAGTCTCCGCCGTCTACCCGAAACCAGAATGAGTTCCCGCCATCCGAAGGTGCCTGAACGCGGGCCAATAAGTAATAACTTCCCGCTTCGGTTACATCCAGATTCAAAACTAAATGGGCGGCGGCATTAGTAGGTGGATTGTCTCGACTGTTCTTGCCCGGAGCCGACAGGAACTTACCGGCCGCGGCAGAAGCACTGTTGCTTACTTGCCAGTCAGCCCCTACACTGGCGCACTCAGCTTCCAGCCAGTAGGTGGCCGACGCAGGGGTGCAGTTGCTATCGGCATCACCCAATCCGCTGGGTAGTGCCGGATTGGTACTCAGGCTAATTTTGTCCAGTTGAGTGCCACTTTCGCGGTACGCCACCGTGATAGTGTGAGTTCCGGGATTGAGCGTAAAGGGCGCGCCGGGAGCAAGACTCCAATTAAATACTGGTCCGGTGGCGATACCTTCCCACCATTTAATCCAGTTGCCATTGTCTACCTTGAACCAAAGTGAGTTGCTAGAAAGGTTAGGAGCACGAATACGCGCTTGCAGGTAGTAGCTTCCGGACTCGGTAACGTCTACCGAAAAGACGGCGTGGTCGGCCGGGTTGGTGGGGGCATTATTCATGCTCGTGCCTGATGGGTAGGTCAGATACTTGCCTCCCGCTGCGGCAGGGTCTTCAACCGTTTTCCAGTTGCTACCTACCGCAGCGCATTCGGCCTCTAACCATACCGGAGAGTATTCATCTAAAACCAGATGATAAGTAAGGCCTTGTTGTACCTCCCCCTCTATCCAATCATTAGTTATAAGAAAGCGATATAATCCGGTATCAGCCGCAGTGACGCCGACTAATGTCAACGAACTATCGTTCGCACCCTCTATATCGCCCCATTCACCGGAGACTTGTTGCTGCCATTGATAGTTTGTTTGCGGATGGTTATCAGCAAACCCCGCTATGGATGCTGTCTCACCTTCGGCGATACTCTCAGTCTTTGCGGCGAGCACAAGATTATCTTGAGGAAGATAGTCAAAGAACTCAAAGTTATAGGTATCAAGCCCAATAAGGTTGTAAGCGATGTCATTCAGGCTGATTCGGTTATATCCAACAAGTAATTCTAAAGTGGAGATATTTGGGTGTTGTGAGAAGTCAGGCAGATTACCAATACGATTAACCCGAAAGTCTAAAAATTCCAGGTAAGGTAGGCTATTGATAGTAGAAGGTATCTCGGAAATATCGTTATACTGCACTCCCAGACTACGCAGACTGCTCAGGTTACTTATTGATGAAGGAAGCTCATTGAGATAGTTACCGTTAAGCCAAAGTGATTCCAATTTTGATAAATTGACTATACTTACCGGCAGATCAGTTAATTGGTTGTATTGAAGACTTAAGTATTCTAACGTTGATGCCCCGTCAATGTCAGAGGGCAAGCTACTTAGGCGATTACTAGTTAAATCTAAGGTTTTAAGGTTGCCCAAATTATCAAACAGAAAATCAATTCGGCGAATCTCATTTGATGACATGACTAAGTCCTGAAGCTTGTTTAAATCACCAATTGCTTCAATTGCGACAGTCAATTCATTGCCAGAGAGGTTCAGATATTCTAAGTTGGATAATTTGCTAATAGCTGGTGGAATACTGCTAATTTCGTTGTACCCTAAGCTTAACCTTCTCAGACCAAGTAAGTCACCTATCGCATCTGGAATAGGCCCTGCCACGTTTTTGAAAAATATGTCTATAGCCACTACATCGCCTGCCTCAACGGTTATGCCGTACCATCTTTTAAAATCGTCACTGGTTGTACCCTGCAACCAGTAGTCGTTTCTTGTCCAATTTGCTCCACCAGTTGCGGTGTAAAATGCTTCTAGTGCTGCATGTTCTACTACATCAGGCACTTGACCTTCTGATCCAGCACTACTTGATAAGGGCGGTGCCACACTCGCTATCGGTTGAGACATTATTGCTTTTGTCAACACTTTTGAGTCTTGTCCTGATGCGGAATGAATCTGTGATGCCTTTTGACGATCTATTAGTTCCTGATAAACCTTAGCTTGCTGACGATAGTACTCTTTCATTACTAGACGCATACCCTCCCGCGATAACTTAGGGTCACTCTCTATAAGGCTGTCTTGGAAATGGCGTTCGGCCTTACGATCGAGGAAATTAACCGAGTTCTGCGCCAAACTTATTAAGCTTGTACTCAAGCATATAAAGAGTAAAGGTAGTGTTTTCATGGGGGTATACAGTTTAGATTCTGTAGTAGAGTAATAGAATAGTTATTGCGCCGCAGAAATAGACGGATCGTATTGGTATTCTATCTTCTGCACCACGTGGCCTTCGTCGCTTTCAATCCACTCCAGTCGGTTTAGGTCATCGTAATGGTAGATCATCTTGCGGCCGTTGGGGTCAGTCTCGGAGGTGATGCCCACCAGCGGGTCGTGGGTGTAGACGGTAACCTGGGCGGGTTCAAGCGCGCTGCGCAACGTCCGCACCTGCGTGTCAGTAAGTGAACCGGCCCCGGCCTGGAAGTTGGTGCCAAAGCCTTGTATTTGTTCTATCTCACTGAATTCCGCGCCCACCACCTTGGCCACCGGCAGGGTTTGGTCATAGCCCCAGATGAAAGCGGTGGGCACCCCGTCTTGCCCCAGCACCTGCCGCACGTTGCCTCGGTTGTCGTATTCGTAGTCGGTACTCACGGCTTCATTCGTACCGGTGGGATAGTTCTTCACCAGCGTGGGCACGATGTTACCCTCGGGATTGCTGTAGGTGGTGGTAACCTTTTGGGTGGGGGTGCTGCCTACCGTGGTGGTTTGCTCCAGCACCTGGCTGTGCATGTGGTTGGCGCGCAGAAGATGATTGCCGTAGGTGGTACTGCCCTCGAAGTCAGTAGCGTATTTATAGTTGGTGGTGCGGGTTTGGTTCTTGCTGTCGGTAGTGGTGGCTTGAGTGATCTGGAAATGCTCAGGATCATGTTGATAAGAAGTTACCCTTTCTACAAACTGATTAGGATTATCAGTGCTGTAAATACGCTCAGTCTGAGATTTCAGGTACTGAAATTCTGTTTCAATCCGGTAGGTCTCGTATTCAGAGCTTGACAGCAGATCGGAATCGGCCAACCCTAAGCGACACTCACTTTGTAGGAAGCGATTTTGCCCTACCTTCATACCTAAGACTGATTTGATTTCGGTGCTGGTATACTCGTTTTTTAAGTACTTCGTTGTATCACGATTAGCGTTGTAATCAGTCTGCTCTAGCAGCACCCCTCTACGCCACTCGTAGCTAATGACCGGAGCAAAGGGGAAAGACGTAGGCGGAGAGTCCGGCGCTTGTTCGGGACTCACAAACTTATGGGTGCTATAGCCGTTAGATTCGTGATCCACTGTTACAAAGGCATAGCCAGTATACCCTCCACTGGTTGTAGCCAGTGGATAGTTGGTAGTAGAAGCATATGCTAAATAGTCGCAATTTGCTCCATTCGCGCAGGCTCCATCACCGACATCTACTTCGACCTTCAAAAAGTAGTCATATTCGTACGTCAGATCGGTAAGTACACTGCCGCTGGTTATATCCGAATTATCTTCTTGATGATAGCTGTATGTTTTTACAATATCTCCCCCAATTACCGGACTATCCACCGTCTGAGCTATTCGTAGTCCACCGGTACTCTTATTATCGATACTAGTACCTGGTTCCGGTTCACTTATTTCATAGATTCTAAGAGTTACTGCAAAATCTTGTTGATCAAGCTGGCAATCTGCCTCAGCGGCTAGCTTGTATGTTCCGTTGGTCAACTGAATGCTCGAGCCAGTTTGATTAGCCAAGATACCCTGAACAACTTCGGGGTTTTCACCGGTGCGGTATAGGAGAATCAAGCAATTGTTATCGCACCCTTGCGGAGGAGCACCACCAACCACACAAGTTGTTCCGCTTGCAAAAATATCCACGCGAGCACTGCCTGACGATTCGTTAATCTCAAACGCTCTTTCGTAAGGTTGAGGCAACGGATTTGATCCAGGACTAGCTCCCAAGAAAACGTCCCGAGTTTCGTAGTTAGGCGGCAAGGTAATGTTGCCGGTATTGATAGCCGTATTTCCTTCGTAGGTAAATGTTGTGGCGCCTCCGGTCGGGTACTTTATCTGCATAAGAATACCGGCTTTCGTTTTGGCTTCGTCCACGCTACGGTCTGCACCCGGTTCAATTACTGTAGCACCATTTCGGATGAAGGCGAAAGTAGGAACCAGCGTATTGTTGTTAATCTGACCATTATAATACCCCCAGTAGTCTTGTCCTCGAGATAACCGGCTGGGTAGCAATTCCGATTCATTGTATTGAAAAACGTGAGGCTCTTTTTCTGTGATACCGTTCTTCTCGAGCAGTTTGGTAAGTACAAGCCTTTTATCATCGGCGGTAGTAGGGCTACAACCCCCATCGTCATTAAAGTACTTGTAATTTAACTCATAGGAATTTAATAATCCATCGCTAGAATAAATTTCAATTCGGTCCAGCCGTTTGTCCCCGATCAAGTCGCAGCGGGTGGTAGTAGCGATGAAATCAATGTATCCGTTCTCAAAGCTTATTTGCTCGAGTCTGGGCGTATAGAATGAGTTAGACACCAAAAAGCCATCGTTACGAGGGTTACAACTCGTAACGCCACCTCCTAATTGCTGAAAGTTGCGAAGTGCATACTTCACATCTCTTCCTAGCGTGACGTAATCGTATCGATTATAATTGTAGGAAAAGTTGATTACTTGGTCTCTGTTTTGACTCTGCATCTTACTAAGATACCATGCGCTGAAAACAGTTTGATCAGAGCCTCCCGATTCCGTGCTATTAGTCTCCCCCTTGTCGAAGGTATAAATGGTCCCATCTTCGGTAGTGATTTGCCAGCCGTTCGTCACCGATTCTATAAGAATGTCCTGTCGGGGCGCTACGTAGAAGTTACCTAATTCGTCTTGAAAGAATTTACCAGAGTGTTGTCCGAAATTAAAGTAATAGATATCTGCCTCAGTATCTCGGATGCCCCGTAAAGCATCTAGTATCAAGTTATCAGGTCCTTCAGTTGCCAAAATACGATCAATAGTATTGTTGGCATCTTTTTGCCGGGTCCAACCAGCATATTCGTCTACCAGCCCTCTGACTTGTCGAGTGATAACTCCACCGGCATTTAAGCTCCACCCTAGACCTACCCAGGAAGCCACCTCTTCAACTTTGATACCTCCTGCGTGGTAGTTTAGCGAAATGGGTAAGTTGAGTGAGCCGTCGTTGATTTCATATAAGGGAATGTTGATAGACGGAATGCCAGTATACAACCCTACCGGAACATCGCCGTACTTCCCTAACGCAGCAGCCGTAGGTGAAGGCGGAATAATCTGAGGAAGCGCAGGATTAACGTTTTGTGCCAAGGCGGTACACCAAGGAAGAAGCAACATTCCAGTAAAGAGCGCGGGTAGGATACAATTCATGGTAGGTAAGTGTGTAGTAAATAATGCTGTCAACAAGAAAAGCAATTTATCAGCACAAAAGCAAGCGCACTTGTTAAGAAATTGTTAGTTTTTTCTATTTATGAACACAAATTTTTGTTTTCTTGTCAATCTCAGTCAAATTTTGTGTGCTTGCTACTAACAACTTAGCGAACACCCTTCCGTTTATTACCGCTACTTACCTTGTTTTATGACTACTACCTACCGCCTCCTTTTCTGTGCTCTAGCGCTTCTTCTGTTTAAATCAACCCTACAAGCGCAGTCGCTCGACAGCTTGGAACAGAAGATTGACCGCTCGGGTAACCAGGTTAAGCAACGCGCGGATAGCGTATGGCAGTCCGTACACTCCCTGGCTGAGCAAACCCGCGCTTCGGCCGACAGTGTGCAGCAGCACTTGCGGGAGCGCATTGATAGTTCAACCGTCACGCGTACCCTCGACACGCTGCACCATCGCTACGGTGCGGCGCAACAAAAACTGGAGTCCGGATTGCGCCCCGTAGAGACTGAATTGCCTTCGTTGCCCTCTTCGCCTACCCTTCCTCAACTGCCCACCACCTTGCCCGATCGCTTTCCGGCCAGCCAAGCCCTGGAACGGGTACAATTATTCAAAACCAAAGCCAGCCAGTATACCCAGCAGCTGCGGGGGCAAATTCAACAGGGGACACAGGCTATCCAAAGTGCCCCCGCCGCCCTGGAGCAGCAGGCCGTTCAGGCATCCGGGCTGGACATGCTTGAGCAGCCCCCAATCGCCAACCATAGCGCATTAGGAGGATCACTTTCTGACGGTCCGGGTCAACTTTCCGCCGCCACTGCCACCAACGCCGCACCGGATCAGATACAGCAGCAGATGAAGCAACGCCTGGCGCAAGAGGCAAAGCAACACTTTGCCCGACATAGCGACGCCCTTCAGGAAGGACAGCAGCAACTCAGCAAGCTCAAGCAGAAGTACAAGTCGGTGCAGACCGAACAAGACAAATTCGAACGAGCCACCTCGCTGCAGGGCGAACCCTGGACGGCCCGTCTGCTGCTGGGCAGTTACTTTCAGTTTTATCGGGAACCAAGCTTTCAGGTAGACCTGTCACCCTTTGTGGGCTACCGGTTCAACACGCGCTGGTCGGTCGGGGTGGGGGGCAGCTATCGGGCAACGTTCCGTAGATTACCCGGTTCGGCCCTATCCAGGGTGGCTCCAGTTTACCAGGGGCGCGTGTTTATAGAAGGCGAAGTGTACCGAGGCTTTGCCGCGCACGCAGCCTACGAACGCAGTGGGTTGTTTGCTCCGATGGTCTCACCGGAAGACCGGGGGGTAGTTATTGACCAACATCTGCTGGTGGGTATTGGCAAAAGCTATCGCATCACCCGAAACATACGCGGCACCACCTTGCTGCTCTACCGTCCCGGTTCTATTGACCAGTCACTACGGCTGAGTCGCTGGAACCTGCGCACCGGCTTTTTGCTGAGCCGATGATTCCGGTCGAGGCTCGACCGCGGGCTAGGTTACGTCTCGACCGCCGGAGAAAGCGAGCTTGCCTGCGTTGCCACCTAACCATTCTTCGCCTAAAAGGGCAAATACCTTACACCGCAACGCCCGACACCCCCACTTGACACAGTTTTTGCTAACCGCAAAGATCGCTTCAACCGGGAACGGCACCAGGTAGACCTTAAGTTGCGTTTGGGTACTCCCATCTTCCGCAACAACCCCAAGTCGTTGCAGGTGGAGCTGCCCAACACGCTCAAAAAGGGCGTCTACGAAGTGGAGGTGCGCACCACCGTGTATAGCGCCACCGACCTGCGCACGGGCTCTTCCTCATTGGCCCTGACGGTGAAGTAGTCACGTTGGCTATTATTTACGGTAGATATCTTTGCGATTTATTTCAGCGGATAATGTTGCCGTAAAGCTTCCGGCAGGTCTTCCAAGCAGGGTCATTTCGTGATCGCTTCTTCCTGCCACTGGTCCAGGGCTTTCTGCTCGGCGTTGAAGTTCAGACCAACCGCCTTGACTACTTTGCCCTGGTTGAGGTAGGGGGTGGCGTAGCCCTGTTGTCTGATCTGTTCCAACGCCGCTTCCGCACTGGCATTCAGCTTAAACTCCAGCACGTAGATCGTTTCGGGGGTATGTACTACGGCATCCGGTCGCCCCTTGGCCTGGCTCACCTCTACTTGCACAAAGACCCCCATCAGGCTCAGGGCCAGGAACGTTACGGCGTGATAAAAAGCTTCCCGATCAGCAATGAAGATTTGATAAGGGATACTAGCAAACAAGCTGTTCAGGGCTTGGGCAAACTGTTCTGTGTCACCTTCTTGCAGCGCCTGACTCATGCGCAAGGCTTGCGGCGCCGTATCGTTAGGGTGTTGGTAGGTATACTCACCCAGCAGATACTGTAAGAGCGAGCTTTTCACCTCATAGTTAGGATAGGTGAGGGTAGCCATTTGCCCCTGGCGGGCCTTAAACGTTAGATAACCCGCTTGAAAGAGCAAGGCATGCGGATGGATGCGCTCTAGTTCGAAGCTGTTAAAGGTAAGGGGGCTGGTGGTCACTTCATCAAACTGATACTGCCCTTCGCGTTGCAGCAGTTTGACCAGAAAGGTGGGAGTGCCGGTTTCAAACCAGAAGTTTTCAAAGCTCTTCTTGGCAAAAAAGTTCAGGATGGAGAACGGATTGTAAACGTAGTGCTTCGCATCCCAACTGTAGCCGTTGTACCACTGTTTGATCTGGGCCAGTAGTGCCTCCCGTCCGCCGAAGTCAGGAGCCAATCGTTCAATTCGGGCGGCAAAGTAGTGTTCCAGTTCTTCTTGCGTGTAGCCCAACAGGGTGGCGTAGTCCGAGTAGATAGTCAGGTCCAGCAGGTTGTTGAGTTCTGAAAAGATCGACACGCGGCTAAACTTGCTCACTCCGGTGAGCAGTACCAGGCGCAGGTGCGGATCCAGCGGTTTGAGCACCGAGTAGAAATTCTTCAGTACCTCCCGGTTAGCTTTGGCCTGTTTCACGTCGTCCAGGTAGTCTAAGATGGGCTTATCATACTCATCAATCAGTACCACCACTTGGCCATGCTGTCGAGACAAGGCGATCACCAGTTCTTCCAGTTGCGCCGGGTAGGAACTCTTTTTCAGACTGATGCCGTAGGCTTGGGCTCTGTCGGCTAATTCTTCGTATAAGAACGCCTCCAGACCCGATACTTTGTAGCCCGACTTATTAAAGCGAAAGTCCAGCACCGGATGGGTCTGCTGCCAATCCCAGCGGTCGTGAATCCACAGGCCTTCAAACAAAGCCTGGTTGCCCTGAAACAGTTCGGCCAGCGTAGAGACCAGCAGGCTTTTGCCGAAGCGGCGCGGACGCGACAAAAAGTAGTACTTGCCTTCGGTAGCCAGTTGATACAGCAGTTCGGTTTTGTCAACGTAAAGAAAACCATTGCGGCGTAGTTCGCCGAAGTCTTGCAGGCCTATGGGGAGCTTTTTCATACCCAAAGATACGGTTTTCTGCGGTAGAACACCGGGGACACTACGGTGTTTTTGCCCGGAAGCAGGGAACAGAACCAAAGAAAAGTTGTCTTCTCGTAAACCTAAAACTTGCGTAGGATAATGTTGCCGTAAAGATTCCTGCAAGTCTTCCAAGTTAGGTAGACCAGCGTCGCCGAGGGTGTTGGCTATTACTTACGGTAGATATCCTTGCGATGGGCTACTTGCAAGACATCTACGATCATTACGGTATCTTCTATGCTGTACACTACCCGGTAGTCACCTACGCGAATGCGCCATAAGTCTTCTTCCCCTTGTAGCTTTTTGCACCCCGTCGGACGAGGTTCTTCGGCTAACTTTCTGATAGCAGGAATCAAGCGATTGACCGTTTGCTCGGGTAGCTTGCCTAAAGCTTTGGCAGCGGACTTCTTGACGGTTACTTTATACATCCTGGCTAAGCTTTCCAGAAGCTTTAAGCTCTTCGACGACCTCTTCTAACGGAATACTTTCCTCTTGTCGGCGGGCTTGCGCTACCAGTACATCGTAAAAGTCTTCCCAAAGTTCACCATACTTTTCCAAATCTATTTGAACGGCCACCGGTTGTTGCTCTTCGTTCACTAAGTATCGGATACCTTCCATATCATTCATTGTTTGCTAAAGCTAACGTTTTTTCTATTCAATAGATTTATCTCAGCGGATAATGTTGTCGTAAAGATTCCTGCAAGCCTTCCGAGTTATCATTTTGTTAATCTTGAACCACCGACGGCGGCGCAGACTCCGGGTCGGCCGGAAGCGGAGCCGGAAACGACAGCGATACCACTGTCGGCCCGCCCGGCTCTGAGTGCAGGCGGATGCTGCCCCGGTGCAGCGTCATGATGTGGCGCGACAAGCTCAGCCCGATGCCCGACCCCTGCGCCTTGGTCGAGAAGAAGGGCACGAAGATCTGATCCAGCTTGTCGGGGGGCACGCCCGCGCCATTGTCGGCCACCTCCACCACCGTGCGGTCGTCGTGCGCTCGGGCCCGCAGGGTGATCTGCGGGTTGGCCGCACCTTCCAGGGCCTGCACACTGTTGGTCACCAGGTTGATGAGCACCTGCTCAATAAGGCGCGCATCGCCCCACAGCGTCAGGTCGTCGGGATCTACCCGCTGCTGCCAAACAATGCCCTGAACTTGCAACTCAGCGCGCATCAGGTGGCCCACGGCCGTGAGCATCTCCGCCACCGGCACCCACGCGGGGCGCAGCGGCGGCAACTTCGTCAACCGGCGGTAGTCCTCCACGAAGTGGAGCAGTCCGTCGCTACGCCGCCCAATGGTGCGCAGCGCGGGGGCCAGTTCTTTCCGATAATCTTCGCCCAAGCTCTGCCAGGGCCGCAGTTGCCCGTTCTCGTCGTGCAGCATGCCCAGCAGCGTCTCCGACAACGAAGCAATTGGCGTAATAGAATTCATGATCTCGTGGGTGAGAATTCGGATCAGCTTGTGGTACGCTTCCACCTCGCTCTGGTTGATCTCCTGCTCAATGTCCTGCAGCGTGATGATGCGGTAGGGTTCTTTCAGCAGCACCGCCGAGCGCACCCGCACCGACAGTCGCCTGGTTACCTCGCCCACCCGCAGCTCCAGCAACTGCCGCTCGCCGTCGCGCAATGCGTCGATGGCCTGCACCAGCCGGGGGTGCTGCCGGGCCAGGTTGTGCCAGTGGTGGTAGGTGTCAATTTGCAGCAGCTCCAGGGCCGGGGGATTGATCAGCACAATGTCGTCGTCGCCCCGCAGCGAGATGATCCCCACGTTCAGGTGGCTCACCAGCAGGTTGAGGTACTGGTACTGCGCCTCCCGCTCGGCGTTCATGCGTCGGTAGGTGGTCTGAATCTCACGGAAGGCGTGGTGCAGTGCCCCGAACGAATCGTCTTTCTCCTGCCCGAAGTGCACGGTGTAGTCGGCGTGCCGGATGGCCAGCAGAAACTTCGCCAGGTCGTAGTTGGTGCGGCGCACGTAGCGGATCAGGCCCACCGTCTGTAGCAGGATCAGGATGCCCAGAATAAGCTGGTTGAAGAATAGGTCGGTGCGCCCCAGGATGAGGCCCCAGCCCACCGTAGTGGCCAGCAGCAGCAACACCCGCCCGGCAACCACCAGCGAGAACCTTTTCAGCGGACCCGTGCGCGTAACCACGGCGCCCTAGGCTTCGTGGGCCGAACCGGAGAGCAGCGTAGGAGAGGCAATCAGGTGCTGGGGCAGGTCTTCGATCCGGGCGCAGCCCAGTTGGTCCATCACCTGGGTGAGCTGCATCAGCAGCAGGTTTATGGTGTGGTTGCCGCCCCGCTCGCCCAGAGCCCCCACGCCGTACATAAACGCCCGCCCCAAAAAAGTAAACTTCGCCCCGCTGGCCACGCAGCGCGCAATGTCGGGCCCTGAGCGCACGCCGCCGTCCATCATCACCGTGATTTGGTCGCCGTACTTTTTGGCCAGCTTGCGCATGGGAGCAATGCTCGACTCGCCCGCGTCGAGCTGCCGCCCCCCGTGATTGGAGGCGATGATGCCGTCGGCCCCCAGCCGGATGGCCCGTTCGGCGTCGCGCTCGTTCACAATGCCCTTCACCACCAGCTTGCCGGGCCACTGCTCCCGCAACGCTGCCAGCTTCTCTTCGTTGAGTCGCCCATCGAAGGTCTGGTTCATAAACTGCCCTAGTTGTTGCAGGTCGAGCCCCTCGGGCATGTAGGGCTTCAGCGTGGCAAACTCCGGTTGCCCGTGGCGCAGCGTGTTGAGCGCCCAGCGCGGCTTGCCGGTGATCTGCGCGAAGTTGCGCAGCGACATCTTGGGCGGCATGGCCAGCCCGTTGCGGATGTCCTTGTAGCGAATGCCAAAGCTGGGCGTGTCAGCTAGGGCAATGAGCACCTGGCACCCGGCGGCCGAGGCGCGTTTCAGGAGGTCGTCGCGCAGCGAGGCTTCGGCCGGATAGTAGAGCTGAAACCAGAACTGCCCCTCGGTGAGCTCGCCGATGCGCTCGATGGTGCTGGTGGACACGGTGCTGAGCACGAAGGGCACGTTGTGCCGGTGAGCCGCGCGGGCCAGCACCTCGGGAGCGTTGGGCCAGATGAGTCCTTGCAAGCCCAGCGGGGCCACCCCGAAGGGAGCGCCGTAGCGATGGCCAAACAGTTCGGTCTCCAGCGAGGGAGCGTTGTAGTCTTTCAAGTACTCGGGCATCAGCTGCACCTCCTGGATGTCGGACTTGTTGCGGGCCAGGTTTACCTCCTCATTGGCCCCGCCCGACAGGTATTCGAAGGCAAAGCGAGGCATGCGCTGCTTGGCCTTGGCCTTCAGGTCGGCAATGGAGGGATACTGCGGGTTAAAGTAGGTGGCGGGCGACTGACTCATGGCGGTTGCGAAAGGGTGATGCGTGATGCTGCGTTAGGGTGTGTTGGCACAGGGGAACGAACTCCGTTCTTCCGACAAGTATACGAATTTGCGGGCAAACTACGCTGCTCGGCGTGCCATGAGGTGTACGACAAACTGCAGGTTCTTTACTTAGTGAGGGGATTAATCCCCGTATATGATTAGCGCAAGCACGTTTCATGAGTTCTTTTATTTCGACATTCATAATTCCTTGCGCCCGGCGCCCGGTTCAGTGCCGCCGGGGCCCGGTTCGATATTTTCGAATATCGAACACCGAACAAGGAACACCGAATGATGAATAACGCTAACGCTCCACTACTTGCAGCATATTTCCTTCGGGATCGGCAAAGCTGCGCAGTTGCCCTCCGCCAATGGCGGGAACGATTTCGCTTAGCCAGTGAACTCCTTGCTGGTCCAAGTGCCGAATAGCTTCCGCAAGATTGTCTACCCGCAGGGCCAGGTGCGACCAGCCGGGCGTGAGCACCTGCCGCTCGGGACGGGCAGAGGCATCTTTTTGCATCATCTCGAAGAGCGTGCCGTCGGGAGCTTGCAGGATGTGCACCGGCTTTTCGGGGTGCTTGAAAAACAGTGTGTATCCCAACGTATCGCGGTACCACCGTGAAAGGTGATCCAGATCGTCGGCCGCCAGGGCGGGGTGGTCTATTCCGATGAGGTTTTGTATCATGTGAGGCAGGCAATGAAATTTAGCGGCTAATGATCGGCAAGGTAATCGTATCCCCTACGATAGTAGTGGTAAAGCTTCACTTTTTTGCTAAGGGTAAGATGGTTAAGCATCATTCGTCTGGTTCAACAACGTCCACGTTCCAGGCGGAAGACACCGCCAACTCACCCGACTGATGCGTGACGTGGGCGTACATGGAGTAAAATCCGGCTGGCACTGCTTTCCAAACAAAGCGATACGGTGCCCGACGCAGGACGGCCAGCTCCTGTTTGCCTGCATAAAAAGTAACTGATTTGATCTCGTCCTTCGGCCAGTCGGAGGTCGCCTCCATCGTCAGGATATCCCCGGCGCGAAGCGGGCCTGGTTCGGATAATGCTAGCTTACCATGGATCGGACGGGACGGGACGCCCTGCCGGTCGGGTGTTATTTTCCTGATCTGCCCTTGGGCATCAAACGCCATTCGGTTGATGAATACTTTGCGTTCCACCTCTCCGCGGTGGGCGTGGTAAACGATGTACCAATCATCGGTGCCGGGCAAGTGCAACACCGAATTGTGCCCCGGACTGGCCAGGTTGATGCTGCCGTCAGAGACCAGGATCGGGTTGTTTTCAGCCCGGACGAAAGGTCCCAGCGGTGAGTCAGCCGTGGCGTACTCTACCCGGTAGGCGTAGGAGCTGTCGGCCGGAGCGTTGTAGTTACCCGCCGAGTACATCAGGTAATACACTCCGTTTCGCTTGAAAACGTAGCTTCCCTCGATGTGCTCATCGGTAGAGCGCACGGTGTAGACCGTGGGGCCTTCCGGGGTGATCATGTCGCGGTTAAGTTTGCGCACCATCAGGCTGTTGATGATCACGTCGGCACTATCGCGGCGAAATAGTCCGGGCACGGCGCCCCAGTATAAGTAGGCCTGCCCGTCCTCATCGATGAAAGTCATTGGGTCGATGGTGGACAAGTCTTTTTCGTATTCCACCAGCGGATGGCCCAAGGCTTCCTGAAAGGGGCCGGTCGGGGCCTCGTTGACCGCCACCCCGATGCGGTCGTCGGCCGAAAAGTAGAAGTAGTACTGGCCGTTGCGTTCGGCAAAGCCCGGGGCCCAAGGTCGCCCCTGGGCAAAAGGCACGGTGCTCAGACTCAAGATGTTGCCTTCGTTGGTCCAGTCCTTTAGATTGTCCGATGACCAAACGTTAAAACCCGGGTCTTCGCGGGTGTTGTCGGTAGGATAGAGATAGTACTGGTTGTTGACGTAGGCAATATGAGGATCGGCTGACTCAAAATGGTCAATGATCGGATTGCCGGTGTAGATAGGTTGCCCCTGGCTATGGTAAGAGAACAACAGCAGTAATGCCGTCCAGGTAAGGTGCGTAGAGTTAGGCATAGAAAGGGTGATTTAGGGTTGGGTGATTTTGCGAATAAAAGCCACTTCTTTCGGGCGGTAAGGGCTGCCATCCGCTCGGAAGATGTCGTGGAACCACTCGGGCGGTTCTTCTTGGTAGGCTTGCTGCCAGGAGTCCCAGGGGTAGATCGTGTTGCTCTTGCCCGCCACGAAGCCCCAGTTGATCATGCCTACCTTATTTTCCTGGGCAACAGGCAAGATGTCCTGGAAGGTACTTCCCTCCGGGCGGGCCATGTACTCGGTACAGATCATCGGACGGTTGAATTGCTTGAGTTGCTCTACGCGCTGGGCGAAGTCTTCCGGAGTGCTGTAGTTATGAAAGGTGATGATGTCCGAGTGGGTGAACAGAAAGCGGTTCATCTCGTTCATCTTCTCCAGACTAGACCAGTCCCCGTACCAGGGGGCCGAGGTGATAGGCTGACTAGGACTAGCTTCTCTTGCCCAACTGAAAGCAGCTTTCACCAAGGCTACGCCTAGTTCCTTTTTGTTCTCTGGCTCTTCTTGCTTATTGTTTTTGCCGTAGCTATTGGCGTTGTCGTTGTCCGGCTCGTTGACCAAGTCCCAGGCTAAGATGCGCTCGTCATCACCAAAGTGGTTGAGCAGGTCTACTACGTAGGCTTGCAGTTCATCCCAGCAGGTGCTATCCGTCAGGTAGTCGGCCCCGGGACTTTGCACCCAGCCAGAGTTGTGCAGGCCCGGCACCGGTTCGGGTTGCTTACCGGATTTGGGGTAGGGGTCCCACACCGAGTCAAAGATGACCAGCATGGGGCGGATGTCGTGCTGCTGGCAGATAGTCAAAAACTCATTGATGCGCTGCTTGAAGCCTTCGGCATCCTCTCGGTAGGGGATGTCGTGCAGGTAGACGCGCAGGGTGTTCATGCCCAGGTCAGCCGCCCAGCCCAGCTCTTTGTCAATCAAGTCGGGCGACCAGGTGGCCACTTGCCACATCTCCAGTTGGTTGATGGCGTTGGAGGGCACGAAGTTGGCCCCTACCAGCCAGGGTTGCTCCGCGTACCAGTCCTGGGCTTTCTGCTCAGTCCATCGAGCACCAGCAGCGTCTGTGGGAACGGGCGGTTGGGCAGCTACTATTAGGCTCAGAAATAGACTAGCTAAAAAAGTATAGATTTTAATTCGGATCATGATTGTTGACTTAAGTAAGCATTCAAAGACGTAAAGCTATTCTATCGACTGTCGGACACGTCATTATGTTATAAAGAATAATTGCCGCCTGCCCTCGGGTTATGCACTCAAAATGTTGTGGAATTTGAACGAACTGCTCAGAAACCATAGCAGCCAATCTGAAATCCTCTAACGTACGCTTTACTTGTTTCAAAAATTCAGCTACTGATAGGGAGTCAAAAGCTACTGGTTTATCCGGCAAAAGAGCCGCCCGCTGCGAGGGGCATAGGGTGCCGCACCAATGATGAGCCGCATTTTCTATCCAAACTTTTGCCGTTTGGTGATCCAGAGCAGCATCCGGTAGGGCATCGAAGCTACGAAAGAAGCCTTTTGTCCCGAGGTACTGAATGGCTGGAACCCAAGGCTGCTTTACGTTCATATCGAAGTCGTTGAAAAAAGAGATCATCACGCCGTTTTCAACCAGGGTTTTCTGTATACCATCTGTCGATTGGCAGGGATCAACAAGCGTATCCAGCGCCATCGCGGCGACAAATCCGGCAGCTTCGCTCAGATGCATCAGCGTCGCATTCTGCCGAAGCGTTCCCCAGGCTACGTGGCTGGTAGAAGCACTGGTGGGGGCCAATAGGTTAGAGGTGTTTTCGTTAAACAATACCCCCAACGGGATCTGTCCGGGCCGGGAGTCTTCCATCAGAAAAAATTGGCCATCGCACAGACTGTCTTTCTGGCGCTCGGTGGTGCACTCGAGCGAGTCGATGGGAAACTCGGTGATAGCAATAGCATCGGCATGAATAGGCGGTCGGTCGGTGCCTGCTTCGGGAAGACAGTCGCGCTCGGTCAAAGTAGTTTTGCCCACTATGCGTCGAGCTTCCCGGATGTACATTACCGGGGGAAGATGGTGCGAGTCGAGAAATTCATCGGTAGCCACCCCCCACCGCCGCGCCTCGTGCCGAATGGGTAGCGGAACGGCATCGTCATTTTGCAAAAAATAAAGTATTCCCAAAGCGTGATCCTTATGCACTTGCTCTATCTGCTGCCTTGTTTCTACATCACCTTCCGGATAGTTTTTTCCGGCTCCCGGAAAGTTGGTAGCGTTCCAACTTCTTTTGTTATTGGGTAATGCGTGCCCGTGAAACAAATGATCTTTTTCTATCATTTCTTCCAGCGAATGCGTCAGAAACCGGTGTTGCAACGGATAAGCTTGCCGAATTTCTTCCGGCCGAAGCACAATGGCCACGTATCTCTCCCGGTCGTACCGTTCCGGCTTGCCCGGTAGCACCCGGTTGTCCGGATCACTACTCAAGCAGAGGCGATAACTATAGGATTGGATGTTGTCATCACCGGTACCATCACTGCCTTCCCAAAGCCCCCGGGTCGTCCGCTTCGGTATGATATTCAACGCTCCTTGGGTGGCGGGTAGCGGAAACTGTCCATCAACCCAATTAGTAAAGATTTTCCCGGCATGGGTTTCCCGGAACGCTTCTCGGGATTCTCTGCCTATTCGGTAGGGCACTCCAGCCTGCGCAATAAGGTCGCCAGTATACGTGGTATCCAAGAATATTTTTGCCGTGACCGTGATGTTGTCTTCTTGGCTCCTGAGGTGAAGGGTGTGAATCTGGGTTCCGTTGCGTTCTACCGCTGTTAAAACACACCCTTCTATTAACTGAATATAAGCTTCTTCATTGACCAGCGCTTGCAAAATACTTTCTGCTACGTGTGGCTCGAAAGTGATCATAGGATTATCCTCTTCCTTACGGGTGCAATCAGCGTATTGCGTAGAATGTTGACCGTACATCCGGCGATAGTGCTCTTTGATACGATGCGTAAACTCATCCAACAACGGAGCCCTTTGGCCGGGATAGTGCGTTTCAATTGCTCCCAACGAAGGAAAAAAGCCTCCCCAGGCCTGATACTGCCTAATCAACACCACTTTTTTTCCCTGTCTGGCAACACGGACAGCGGCCATAATACCTTCGGCTGACTCACCAAAAACAACTGCGTCGGTTTTTATTTTCATCGGGCCACCACTTTAGACTTCCCTAGCATACAGACAATCAAGCTCGTGCTACCGGCCACCAGCATCCACCAGGGCCAGGCCAGCACCAGGGGCTCGCCAAGCAGTGGCGCAGACCAGTGAGGTAAAACGTAAGGCTGTAGGGCCAAGACGATCACCGCACCTGCTATTAGTGCCGCAATGACACTGGTTTCGTTTCCTCGGGTGGTGTATAAAGCAGTTAAGAAAACGCCTAGCAAGCCAGCGTACGAGAAGACCATGATACCTAGGGCGAAATCGATAAGGCGTTGCCCCCCCGCTTCTTGCATCACGGTGGCCAGCATGGCAAACAAGGTCAGTAAGATGCCCATCGCCAACACTGCCCAGCGGGAAGATTTGAGTAGAGACACGTGGCGAAAGGATCGGATACGTACTAGTAGATCAGATACGAGCGTGCTGGCCATCGCGTTGGCCGATGAATCAAAACTGCTCATGGCTGCGGCTAACAAACCCGCCATGATGATTCCAATAAAGCCAGTAGGTAAGTGGTTAATGATATACTGCGGCAGCACTTGCTTGGTGTCTTCCAGGGGCTCCACTAAAGTCGTTATGCCTAGCGTCTCGGGATGGGTATAGAACAAGTACAGTAGTAGTCCAATCGTTGCAAAGATCAAGATGATGGGTAGGCTTACTAGTCGCGAATAAATCAAAGAACGAATAGCCGCGCGAGGAGACTTGCAGGTAAGCAGGCGTTGCATCATATCCTGGTCGCAGCCATACTGCGCCACATTGAAGACAGCGTAGGCAAAAAAAGCAGCCCAAAGGGTAAAGGGATCCGTAAAGTCAAATTCTAAGTTGATAACCCGCAACTTGTCATTTGCTTGCAGCGTAGCAATCCATTCAAAAGGCGAAGCAGGAATAACCTCCAGCAGTAAGAAAATACAAAAAATACCGGCACCCGCCATGATGATGAGCTGCACTACGTCGGTCCAAATGACTGCCTGAATACCTCCGAACACCGTGTAGACCGTTCCAATAACGCCTAGCACAATAATGGTTAGCTGGAGAGAGGAAGGATCAGTATCCCCGAACAGCAAGAGCGATATAGCAATGGCGGCCACAAAAAACCGGGCTCCGGCGGATAGCAGTTGGCCCAGCAGAAAGAAGAGACTGGACACAACCACCGCCCGGGGGCCAAACCGTTGCTCAAGATAGCCATAAATCGTGATGGTATTCGCTTTATAGAGCGGCGGTACCAATGCCAGTGCCGCGATGATACCCCCTAAAACGCTTCCGAGAGAAAGCCATAAAAAGGTAAGGTCTTTGGCAAAGCTCAGTTGAGGTACTCCCAAGAAAGTCCCGGCGCTGAGCGAAGTGGCCACTACAGAAAGCGTCACGGCCCAGGATGGAACCGAACGGTTGCCCGCGAAGAAGCCTTCTAGGTCATGTTGTTTTCCTGATAAAAAAAATCCAATAGACAGCAGACCCACTACATATACAGCGATAATAATCCAATCTAAGATTGTGACGTTCATAACATCTGTCTATTGCGTGAACCAGTTTTGGGGAAGCTTGCGGTAGACGATATACCTGGGCACGTAAGGGTGACCCTGCATGTAGGTCATATGCACAGCATCGCCGTCGAAGAGCAGAGACGGGTAATCGTAGGTTTCTTCCTGTTCAGGATCGCCGTACGCTATCTCACGGTAATTTTCCCAGGTGATGCCGCCATCCTGGCTGACCATAGACGCTAAGATTCTTCGGTATCCTACGTTCATCTCGGTAAGATTGACGTAGGGGTTGAAGATAAGTCCTATGGTAGTAGCACCAGGAATAGAAAAGAGCTTGGGAGGAGAAGCGGAGGCTCTTACGCTGGATTTGACGGGCGCAGACCAAGTATTGCCTCTGTCCAGAGAGCGGCTCTCGTAGAAATAACCGCTATAGGCCCGCATATACATCAGCAGCTTCCCCGATTCGTATTCTGCTACCGAGGGCTCGCTCAATCCTTTGTTATCCCTGATTTCTATGCCTTCTCGCACTACGAACGGCTCATTTCTTCTTTGCCACGTTTGGCCGTTGTCATCTGAAGTATATACCAAAGTATAAAACGTACGGGGAGTTTCTTCGGAGTCTTTGCTGAGCACGGGGTACACAAGTCGTCCACTGCTCAACTGTACCATCCGGTCGTGCGAGCCCGAGATGTAACGTATGTTGCGGCCCTGGAATGAAATGGCCGTATCGGTCATAACGATTTCTTCCGACCAACTTCGCCCTTCATCCGTTGATTTCCTTACTACTCTCTGCGCCCAGGCCCCGCCCGGTTGCGGATGCGTGCCGTCGGCTTGCACCAGGTTACCCATTCGGATATAACTCACCAGCAATTCGCCGTTGGCCAGCCGCATCAAACTGGGATGAAGTAGAGAATGGTTATTCTCTTTATCTTCAAAAACTAGTTGCGCTTCGCTCCATTCCGGCTGATTTGCTTTTTTTACTTTCTGATAAATAGTCGAGCGTTTTTCGTCGCCGGATGCTCCGGGATAGTAATTGTAATACAGTAACAAGTCTCCGCCGGATAACTTCGCGAAACTTCCCTCGCCTTGTCTTTCCGATTCATCAACGATAATCGTTCCGGCAAAAGCATCTTCCCGGGGGAGGGTAGACGCTTCTACCTCCTCGCTAGGGGCACTTGGCCCGTTCTCATCATACGCTCGGACTCTATGTACGTGGGTACTACTGGCCAGTGCACCTACGCTCTGGTAGGTAACGGTATTGGCGGGTATCTCTCCAATCCGGGTCCAGTTGCTGTCTTCCGAGGACTTTCTCTCGATAGAGAACCCTAGTTCACCCTCCGAATTATCTTTCCAGCGAAGATCGAAGTGTGAAGAAGAACCGGCCACTACTTGCAGTTCGGCAGGCGGGGCAAGGTTAGGTTGATCAGCAGGATTAGATAGGCCCTGACAGGCTATCAGCCCAGCGAAACTTATTGGCACAAACCAGTAGATAACAAAGATACTATCAGTTCGGTAGTTCATGTAGGATTTGTTTAGTGCTTTGAATGTTGTTAGAGCATGTTTAAGTTTTTGTAAATTATTGTATTTGAGTGCGTTGGCCCGAAATTCCAGGCGGGCGTGCGGAGGTTTTGCGCGGAGAAGCATTGGAATTTCTTGACTTTTTTGGTTCGTTTTTGTGTCAAGACAAAAATGAACAAGGTAGAAAGTCACATATCAGAATAATATTTCATGCTCGCGGTTAGCTGCGAGTGAAAATTTTTAAACATGCTCATAGGGGTTTTATCAACTCACCCAGTGCTTAGCCGAATTAGTCGCCATGTCCCCTTCACCGGTAGTCTCTTCTTCTTCCAGGGGCAGTTGTCCGTACTTCTCGATGGCCGCCCAATCGGGTTCGCCGACGGTTTCTCCAAACTCGGCTCCCTGCACCCGAAGCTGCTCCTGTAGCGAGTCCACGTCTACTTCGCGCAGCGATTTGTTGGTTTTCACGGCCAGGGCGGCCGCCGTGCCAATGGCTTCGCCCTGGGCCATGCAGATCGGAATCACCCGGGTGGAAGCCACCGCCTCGTGCGTAGCCGACAAGCATTTTCCGGCCATAGACAGGCCTTCTACCGTGCTGGCAATCAGGCTGCGCAGCGGAATGGTGTAGGCCTGCACGTTGCGCGAGTCTACCCAGCTTCCCGACGGACGATGAATATCAATGTGGTAGCCTCCCATCGCCACCGCGTCGTCGAACACCCTACCCTCCAGCAGGTCTTCGGCGGTGAGCAGGTAGTCACCCATGATGCGGCGGCTCTCGCGCACTCCCAGCATGGGCGCAATTTCCTGAAGATACACCTGCTCGCAGCCCGGCACGTACTTTCGGAAGAAGTCGACCAGTGGGGGAATCTGATCGTACACCTTGGCGTAAGCGCTGCTCATGCTGTGCACGTCGGTGGGGTCCAGGCCCAGTACGCGCGTCATCACCACCTGAATCTGGTCGGCGCGGTGCAGCTTCACGCCCACCACGCGGGTCTGGGGAACTTCCAGGTCACCGTTTTGGCGTGCTTCTTCCATCAGCTTAGCAAAGCCTCCCAGCACAAAAACGTCCAGGTTGTCAATGTTGCGCATCATCTTTTGCCACAGTTCGGGATACGGGTGAAGCCACTCGCGGTAGTTGAGTTTTTCGTCTTTGCAAGCCGCCACGAAGCGATTCCGGTCTACCCCGCCCAGGCGAAACACCAGGGTAGGAGCCTGCACCAGGCCGTCGGCCGTACGTCCTTTTTCCCAGGGCACTCCACCCCGCGCGGCCACGTCGCCATCCCCCGAGCAGTCGATGGTTTGCTGGGCGAGAATGTGCTGTCGCCCCGACTTATGTTCTACCACCACGCCCCGGATGGTGTCGCCTTCGCGCAGGGTATCCACCATGTGGGTGTGCAGCATGATGTTGACTCCCGCGGCCTCGGCCAGTTGTATGGCCAGGATTTTCCAGGCGTGGCTGTTGATGCTCACCAGGGAGCCGCACTTGGGGTCGAGCACGTAGTCGGACGCTTCGCCCCGTTGGTGCAGGGTTTGCACCACTTCGTGCGAGAGTCCTTTCACTAGTTGCCGGTACTCCCGATCGTGATAGCCGAGCCAGGGCAGGGTGGCCGAGATGCCCCCCAGAAAGCCATTGTACTCAATCAGGGTCGTTTGTGCCCCGTTGCGGGCCGAGGCAATCGCCGCTGAGATACCGGCCGCGCCGGAGCCAACGACTAGCACTTCGGTTGTTATAGGTGTTATTTCTTTCATTTATTCGTTTGTTGGAAAGGGGCATATTGCCCCTGTGAGTGTATGGCTGGCACACATTAGTGATGGTGATAATGATATCTGAACAAGGATTAAAGATTATTCTGATAAATTTCTATAAACATCCTCGCGCAGATTCTCTGAAGTGGTTCCACCGTGGACGCGGCGCCACCGCGGCTGTGCGGGCTACACATGCGGACCCAACGTGGGCCGCTCTGTCCGCCCCGTTGGGTTAGAAACCCACTTATAATTAGGCACAGGCTAGGCGCCCCCGGCTGAAAGTCCTGCGCCAGTATTACTTGTAATAAAAAATCAGAATAACCTTTATTAAGGAGTCAACAAACCCACGTCGCGGTCGCGGCCTTCTTTTTCCATGCCCGTCATGCCAAAAGTGTGGACTACCCCGTTGGTGAACTTAATATTTTGCGTGGCCACCGGCTTGCCGTTCACGCTCATCACGTAGTACCGCCCGCTAGGATCAATGTCCGAGTAATTCACTCTCAATGATCCGTCGGCTAGCGTGGGGTACTCTTCTACTTCCGGAGAAAAGTCCTCCCGGAGGTAGCGGCCCTCCAGCACGTGGTACTGCAAGAGATTCGTAAGTTCCTCTACCGGAACATCTTCCAAGGTAGTGTAGGTGTTGGTGGTATCCTGCAAGAATAGCTCAAACGAGATATTGCCCGGAGCAAACAAGGTGTATTCACCTCCACTGAGGGCTTGGTCCAAGCCGGTGCGCTGCAAGGCTTCGGACAGCAGGCTCAGGTCGTCTACCGTGGCAATCCACGAGACGATATCCGTGTCAAATTCGCCCTGGTAGGGAGCCGAAGGTTCGTACTCGTAGGTATCACAACTGCCTAGGACGAGCAGTAAGCCGAAGAAGAGTAATGTACAGTTGATCAAAGTTTTCATGGTGGATTGTTAATTAGTAAAAGCTGTTTTGTGTTAGGTTGGGATTCTGCGTAAGCTCGTCGATGTTAAGCGGCCAGAGCAGTTGGTCTTCGCTGGTCACGTCTTCGAGTTGGCTCACGGCCACTCCGTTGCGGATCAGGTCAAACCAGCGGTGCCCTTCGGCAAAAAGCTCTACGTAGCGCTCTTCCAGAATTAAGTCGGTTGCTTCCTGCGGCGAGGCCGCGGTGGTAGCTGGTAGCCCGGCCCGCTCCCGGATTTGATTGACCAGGGCCACCGCCGTTTCGGTATCACCCAATTGGTTTTTTATTTCCGCCTGCAACAACAGAATGCCCCCCAGCCGTAGCAAAGGAACGTTGTCGTCGGAAGTGCTGAACCCTAGCGCATCCTGACCTTTGCCCGCGTACTTGACCACAAAGGGGTCCTGGATCAGGTCGCCCTCGGCGGGTTCCTGCTTGATCACCGGGATGCGGGTATCTTCGGGACGCGTCTCGGCTAGGGCAATAAACTTCGGGTCAAACTCTATCTGCGAGCGTAGTTGCACATTATACGGTTCCTTAAGAAAGAGAATAGAGAGGTCGTTGGTCTCCTGGTTACCCAGATTATACTGCAATTCAAAAATGCTTTCCGACGTATTCTCAGCGCCAAAAATATCGGCATAGTTAGCGGCCAACGCATACACCGGACTGTTGATCACCGCCGTCGCTGCCGCCTCGGCCTGTTGCAGATAGGCATCTCCGCCTCCTTCTCGCCGGGCAATCCAGGTAAATACGTGCGCTTGCAGGGCCTGCGTGGCTCCCAAGGTAGCGCGCCCCCGCGTCTGCGCATTGTCAGTGTATTGGGACGGAAGTACTCGGGCGGCTTCAGCAAGGTCCGACTCGATCAGGGCAAAGATGTCTCCCTTGCCGGTGCGTGGTAGGGCAAACTCCTGGTCGGCCGAACTGTAAGCGGTCTCTACCAAAGGCACATCGCCCCAGATGCGCACTAGGTAGAAGTAGCTATACGCCCGCAGAAAATAAGCCTCGCCCAAGATTCTATTTTGAGCATCCGGGGAGATATCTTCCAAAGCAAGGACATTTTCCAGTACGGTGTTGGCCGCGTTGATTACCCCGTAAAACGGCGACCAATCGGCGTACGGATTGATAGAAGTCAGCGCATTCATGGTGGCTTCTTCCACCCCGACGGGAGCCGAAGGACTACCGATCAGGGCGTCGGCCCGCAGGTCGCCCCACACCACAAAGCCGCTACCGCCTCCCAAAGCACCTTGCAAACGATTGTAAGCCCCGATGATGGCCGCTTCGGCATCTTCCGCCGATTCAAACGCGTTGGACTGGGTGATCTCACTCACCGGTTCTTGGTCTAGCAGGTCTTCACAGGCGCCCAGCGCCAGCAGCCCGACCAGTACGAAAATGTATAATAAACGATGGTATAACATGATGGGTGTTTTTGGTGGATTAGAAACTAACGTTGACTCCGAGAATGACCGACTTGGCGATGGGGAAGCGGAAGAAGTCTATCCCAAAGTTGTCGGCGCTGCCGTAGGTGACCGCCTCTGGGTCATAGCCGCTGTATTCGGTAAAGGTGAGCAGGTTTTGCCCCGTAGCATACAGGCGAATGCTGCCCAGTCCTACTCGGTCGAGCAGCGTGGCCGGAAGATTATAGGCGAAGGTGATGTTCTTGAGCCGCAAGAACGAGGCATCCTCTATCCACTGGGTTTGGTTGGGCCGCCCGTTGTCCCGGGGGTTTCTCCAGTAGTTGACCGGCACGTCGGTGATGTCACCGGGATTCTGCCAGCGGTTGTTGTAATAGTAGAGCGACGGCTGTACGTATAGTCCTTCCCAGGCGTTTCGGTCCTCACTGGCCAGGTTATACACTTCGTTTCCGTAGGAGTAGTTGAAGAAAAAGCTTAGCTCAAAGCCTCGGTACGCCAGCGTGTTGGTGATGCCGCCGGTAAAATCGGGCTGCGCATTGCCAATAATATCGCGGTCGTCTTCATCAATGATTCCGTCGTTGTTGAGGTCTCGGAAAATGGCATCGCCGCCCTCAAACTCCGGACCGTTAGCATTGTTGCGCAACCGGGTATCCGGTTCGGGACCGGCCGGAACGTCTTCGGTGGTAGGATAGACGCCATCAAAATGCCAGCCGTAAAAGCTGCCCAGTGGCTCGCCTTCCCGCAGCACCTGCTGAATACCCCGGGCCGCGCTGGTGAAGACGTCTTCCCCGTTGGGCAAGGACAACACTTTGTTGCGGTTGAAGGCAATGTTGAAGTTGGTGCTCCAGGTAAACGCGCCTACCAGATTGCGGGTGCTGATGCCCAGTTCAATCCCCCGGTTCTCAATGGAGCCTAGGTTGGTGAGCAGGTTGCTGAACCCCGAACTGCCCGGCAGCCTCTGCTCAAACAACAGGTCATCGGTCACTTTGCGGTAAAAGTCAGTGATCACGTTGACCCGCTGGTTGAGAATAGAAAAGTCCAATCCGATATCAATTTGCTCAGTAGTTTCCCAGGATAGTATCCGGTTAGGAATTTGGGTAGGAGCGATGCCCGCCAGCCCCAGGTAGTTTTCTCCGGTACCGAAAGCACCCTGGGAAACGAAGTTGCCAATCCCTTCCTGGTTACCGGTGAGTCCCCAGCTAGCGCGCAGTTTGAGGTTGTCGAAAAAGTTCATGTTCTCCATAAAGGACTCTTCGGAAACCCGCCACCCCACCGAGGCCGAAGGGAAGATGCCGTACTGGTTTTGCTGCCCAAAGCGTGAGGAGCCGTCTCTTCGCACGGTAGCCGTTACCAGATAGCGATCATCAAAGTTGTAGTTCAGGCGAGCGAAGTAGGATACCAAGGCCCAACTAGTAGTAAACGATTGCGCATTGACCAGCGTAGCTCCGGCGTTTACCGTGGTAATTTTATCAAACGGAGCCTCGCTGGACACCGCCAGAATGCTCTCGCTCTGATTGCGTTGCTGGCTAAAGCCGAGCAGGGCCGTCACGTTATGCAACTCATTGAACGTCTTCTGATAGGTGAGCGTGTTCTCGTTGATCCACCCTAAGTCTTTGAAAAACCGCGCGGAAGACTGGCGTAGCAGGTCAATCGGAGGGGCGGTAGAAGGAAAAAACTGGTCTTCTTTGAGGAAAAGCAAGTCCAGGGCTATATTGCTGCGAAAGCTAAGTCCTTCTAAGATTTCGTATTGCCCGTAGATGTTGGCGATGAAGCGGTCGCTCACCGCATCTTGGGTAGGCTCGGTCAGGGTGTTGCTGGGCTCCCGCTCCCAGACGCGCCCCTGATCGTCTACCGGAACCTGGATGGGAGGAGTGTTCATCCATAAGCGAATCGCGCCCCGGCGTCCCTGTATTCCCTGGGAGATAAGATCGTAATTGGCGTGAGCAAAGGAGATATTGCTGCCTACGGTGAGCCGCTCGTTGGCCTGGTAGTCTACGTTGGTGCGGCCGGTGAAGCGCTTGTACCCGGAGTTGAGCAGAATCCCTTCCTGGTCGAAGTACC
The DNA here is from genome assembly GCA_965217275.1 of Cyclobacteriaceae bacterium. Taxonomy (GTDB): domain Bacteria; phylum Bacteroidota; class Bacteroidia; order Cytophagales; family Cyclobacteriaceae; genus Tunicatimonas. The sequence continues at coordinate 1,799,042 of OZ244400.1, forward strand.
CGGCGCTCAGGGAGTACTTTAGTTGCTCGCTGCCTCCGCGTAACGACAGGTCGTAGTTGGAGATAGGAGCATCGCGAAAGATTCTGTCCTGCCAGTCGGTATCGCCGCCCAGGGTGTAGTTCAGCGTGTCGGTAATCACCTCGCGCAGTCGCCGGTCCGCACGCTCAAACCATCCTTCGGTAAATATCTCCCGAAACTGCCGCGCGTTGACGCTTTCCAGCTTGTTGCTCAGGCGCTGCACGCCCCGGTAGTAGTTGAAGCTGATGGTCGGTTTGCCGGACTTGCCCTGCTTGGTGGTGATGATGACCACTCCGCCCGAGGCCCGCGAGCCGTAGATAGAAGCCGCCGAAGCATCCTTGAGCACGTCGATGGAGGCAATGTCGTTGGGATTGATATCCGCCAGGGCGTTCAGCCCGTCGGTGCCGTCGCTTAGGCCGGAAAAGTTACCGCTCTTGATCGGCACTCCGTCTACTACGTAGAGCGGGTCGTTGCCCGCGTTGACCGAGCTGATCCCCCGCACGCGTACGCTCATAGCCCCGCCGGGGGTACCCGAGCTCTGCACCACCTGCACTCCGGCCGCCCGGCCCTGAAGCAGTCCGTCGGTGCTGGCCGTCGGCAGGTTTTCAATCTCTTCGCCCTCTACCGAGGCAATGGCGCCGGTGAGTTCGGCCCGCTTTTGCTCGCCGTAGCCCACGACCACAATTTCCGAAAGCGATTGGATGTCGGGAGCAAGTTCCACGCTGATGGTACTCCTTCCGTCGATAGAAACTTCCTCGGTGGTGTAGCCCACGGAAGAAAATACCAGAATATCCGCCTGATCTGAAACAGATAGCGTATATTCCCCTTCTATGTCGGTGATGGTACCGTTGGTAGTCCCCTTTACGAGGATGTTTACCCCGGGCAGTCCTTCACCGGTACTGAGATCGGTGACGGTTCCGGAGATACTGGTTTGTTGCGCGTGGCTGTAAAATGGCAGGCTGAACACGAGCGCCAAAAAAGTCAGCGAGAATGGTATTCGTTGCGGTAGTTTCATCAGTGCGTAGTAATATTGAACATTGGACATTTGTTTTATTGTAGGACAAAAGCAATCTATGTATAAATCTGGTAGCTGACAACCAATTTCTTATAAATAATTTAAAAACTGACGTTATTTATTTACAATTGTAAAAATAGTGCAAAAATACTCTTCTTAATGCAAGATAATTCTGACAAGCGACTAAAGAAGGTAGTAACTAAGTCCAAGGCCGATATCGTTGAGATACATCTGAAAGAATATTTTGGTCAGCATTCGCTTTCTCCGGGAGATGCTATTCCCAGTGAGTTGGAACTGGCCGAGGAGCTAGGAGTCTCCCGGAATTCTATTCGGGAAGCCCTAAGCCGCTTTAGGATGCTGGGAATCGTAGAGACCAAGACGAAAACCGGGATGGTGTTGGCCAGGCCCAGTGTGGTGAAGGCAATTGAGAAAGTAGTAGACCTGGTGGTGCTCAACGAAAGCTCCAAAAGAGAACTGTTTGAAATCCGTATTGCTTTGGAGATCGGCATCGCCGATTTTGTCTTCAAGCAACAAGACTCTGCCCAGATAGCCATCCTAGAGGCAGTGGTGGAACGAGAAGCGGGGGCCCAAACCGATGAGGAGCGCATTCAGTGTGATATAGACTTCCACAGCCAGCTGTTCAGGATGACCAACAATGCCACCTTTATCGGATTTCAGAAAATATTACGACCCGTATTTAAAGACGTACTAGAGAACCTTTACGCTTATAAGCAGAAAGACTGGAAAAGGATCATCAAGCATCGCGAGTTGCTCAACCTTCTCAAAGAAGGCAACCCGGTAGCCTTCCGGGAGGCGATGTACGAACACATGAAGCCTCACATTGAGCGGCTAAAGGATATTCAATGAAAAGCAAGGATAGGTAAACATCGTCCATCAGTCATAACAGTCATACCAACTTCAACTGAAGCAAAGGAATCTATCAAGCACTTTATCAGGCATGTAGTTTTCTGCTCGGAACCAGTTCTCGGCTTGGCAAACACCGTTAGTATACTTACCAGCGCTCCGGCTAGTCCGGCAATCAGTACGGAGGCGGCGTTGGCTCTTTTGGTAAACATGCCCAACTTCACAAGCAATCCTTTCGGGGTCGCCCGGAATAAGCGGGCCGGAGGTTCCGGGTTGGGGCTTGGCTCCCCGGATGGTTACTACCCACTCGTCCATCGGCTGTTTGAACTCGCTTTTATCTCGGAAAGCTTCGATGTCCAGCGGCGTCTGCCACAGCAGGCTAGGCGGACCAAAGGGTCTCCAACCGGTCAGCAGCGAGGTCCGGGAAGGCGAGCAAGCGGCATGATAACGTTGGGAGTAGCCTGCCCGTCAGTATTTTTCCGGCCTTCCGAAGATGCGTTGCATGAGGCCAAGACGATCAAAACAGGAATGATATGCTTTTTAACGCAAGATTCATATTAATCTTTAGTGGTAATACTTCCCCACCAGTCTTGGTTTGGAACAAAATCTTTAGCTAACATCTTGAAACGTTCCTGCTCTAATTTTGGCAAATATTCGTTTACGATGGTGTGGTATCGCGCTACAGCCAGTGACTTATTATAATCCGGATCAGGCTTTGGTTTATTGGCTTTGGTTTTCTTAAGCCATATGTCTAACTTTTTGCTAAGGTCCTTTTCTTTTTCTGGATAATTCACTCCCATGTCTATCTGCTCGTCTATGTCAACCTTCACATTATAAAGTTCGTTGCGCCCGTCTTCCCAATAGTGAATAAGTTTCCAATCACCCTCACGAATAATTGAGGCGGGTTCTCCTCCCTGATTTCCGTAATGGGGATAATGCCAAAAAAGCGGTCTTTGCGCCAGGGCTTTTCTTTCCATCAAAGGCTTCAGGCTAATGCCATCTTCGTGTTGGTGTGGCTTAGGGGGTATTCCTGCTAAATCCAGCAGGGTGGGATAATAGTCAGTTCCTATGACGGGATAATCAATATCTTTTTCAGTAGGGACAAATCCCGGAGCTTTGATAAAAACCGGTACCCGTAGCCCTCCCTCCCACTGATAACCTTTACCTCCCCGGTAGGGTAGGTTAGCGGTTGAAAACGCATCCCCGGATGCAACACCTCCATTGTCCGAGGTAAATACGATGATGGTATTTTTATCCAAATCTTTGCTTTTCAGATAGTTCAATACCGCACCCACTGCATCATCCATACTTTCAACCAAACCCGCGTAAACAGGATTGTCCTGCGCCACCCTGATGGGCAAGTTGCGTTCCATCTGAAAACCTGTTTCCGCGATCCCCATCTTCTCCGCTTTATCCCGGTATTTTTCCCACTTTTCTCGTGTTGTCTCAATGGGGCCATGAACCGCATAAAACGAAAGAAAGGCAAAGAAAGCACCATCCGGGTTTTCGTTTATAAAATTTATGGTTTCCTTGGCAAGCCTCATAGATAAGTTTTCACCATCCTCGTGGTTGGGAAGCTTGGGGTTGTTCCAGGGCGAAAAATAGCCACCGATGGGAGCTCCCTTGTCCCACCCTCCTACGTTAATATCAAATCCATGATCTTCGGGAAGGGAACCCTCGCCCCCTAAATGCCACTTTCCTGCAAAAAAAGTTCTGTATCCAGCGGCTTTCAGTGCTTCTGCTAAAACCGTATCTTTGGCAGGTAAGCTATGGTTATAAGCGGCAGGTAATAATTTGTCGTACCGTTGAAGGCTTCGCCATTCGGTTCCTGATTTTGCCCCAATCCAATCCGTAATACCGTGCGACGCGGTAAACTTACCAGTCATGATGCTGGCTCGTGCAGGGCTACAGACCCTGCTTGCGGAATATCCCTGCGTAAAGACGAAACCTTCTTCCGCGATTTGATCGATGTAAGGAGTATCATAGTATTTACTTCCCAAAGCACTTAAATCTGTTACGCCCAGATCATCCGCCAGGATGAAAATGATATTGGGTTTTTCAATTTCGGCTACCGTATTTTTTTCATTAGAACTAACGAAAGAAAAGCCAATGACAACACTCATCAATAGTTTAGTTTTCATATTTATCCGGAAATTTTTCATAGTTTATAAATGCTAAGTTACCACTATTAACGGCAAACAGGATCACATCTCTGTGCCCCGAAAGTTTCAAAACCTGGGCTTGCCTTACTTCTCCCCTAACTTTCAGTCCGCTTGCACTCAGGGAAACCGGATGAAAATGGCCTGTACCATCACCTTTTAAAAAGTGTCCGTAGCTTGCGTCATTTCTTGGTGTCTCTACCTCAGCACCGTAGAGATTTCCTGCCAGGACCATATCCAGGTTCTTATCCCCATCAAAATCACCGATGAGAATGTTGTTGATTGAGGATACTTGTGCTTGCCCGGGCAGGGGAGTACGAACGAACCCTTTGCCCCGCTTATTTTCCAGGTAGCTAGTCGCGAAAGTATTTGCCTGATAATGGAAAGAACTATCCAATTTACGCTGATCATACACCTCGGTCAGTTTTGCTTTTCCGTAAGCATCATACGTGGGAAACTTCGCTTTGATATAAGGCATTTCTGCGGAAGAGCACTCTCTTCCCCGGAGGGGATACAAGTTACCTTCGGTATGATAACCCAGTACAATATCCAGATCCCCACTGTCATCAAAATCGGTGGTGTATACTTCAAACGGGGCTTCTTTCGTAGCTTGGTATTTATAGTTGAGTCCCAAATTGCCAGCGACTAGATCTTCATCACCGTCGCCGTCAAAGTCAGCGGCCGCAATGCTAAACCACCATCCGGTTTCTTCGGCCAGGCCCAGTTCCTTAGTTCTGTCCACAAGCATGCCGCCATTGTTTTTTAGTAGGGTGATCGGCATCCATTCTCCCACCACCACCAGGTCTTTCCGACCATCGTTGTCCATATCGGTCCAGAGAGCGTCGGTAACCATGCCTAGCTTTTGTAGCATCGGCGCGGCCTGAGAGGTGGCATCAGCAAAAGATACTTTTTCGGCAGTGCTCCGGTTTTCTAATAAGTAGCTATCCGCCGGAACTGGGTATTCTCCGGGTGTTTGGCGCCCGCCCACGAACAAATCCAAGTCGCCGTCCGCATCGTAGTCATAGGGTTTCACACAGGAGCTACTGGTGACTAGGGATGGCAATGCGTCGGGAGAAGCAGAAAACAAACCCTGGTGGTTAACATACAACCGATCTTGATAATGTTCCGATCCTTTATCCCGTTCGTTTCCACCACTGGCCACGTACAGATCAAGATCGCCGTCTTGATCGGCATCAAAAAATGTGGCCGCCACGTCTTCATACTCGCGTTCTTGGGAGAAAAATTCATCCTGAGACGACCGGAAATTGCCGTCGCTGGATTGCAAATAGAGCTTCGCTGAATAGCCCATAGCCCCGCCTACGAAGAAGTCATCCAAACCATCATTGTTTATATCGGCCACCGCCAGAGCCGGGCCTGATTGAGACATTTTGTGCGGCAAGAGGCTTTCGCGTTTGAAGTCGTCAAACTCATTTTCCTGATGAGGAAAATCATTCAATTCATGGGTGATGTCCGCAAACAAATGATGAACATCATCATTTTCTACCGATGGGTCATGCACGGAAGCAGCATTCACGTGCGACAGAATGATTTTTTGATTCGCCGCCACATCTGTAAGTACTTCTTGCTTACCATCGGGCCACACTACCGTTACGTTTTCTATGGTTTCTTGCTTCCCCAGGCCAAAAATAAGCCCAGGTGCCACCCCCGACTGAAAGCCTCGGCTGAGGTAGTGCTCTTTTACTTGAATACCCATCGCCGTTGTTATCGTTACCTTGGTTCCTATGCCCAACGAATTGCCGGGCGGCCCCTTAAATTCCAGTTTCAGGTGGTGATTGTCCGTATATTCTGATGCGTTATTTTGGTAAATGAAAGCGGCATCATCCATATTATTTACGACCAGGTCCATATCACCGTCATTGTCAAAGTCAGCGTAGGCAGCTCCGTTTGAACTGGTCAGGAGGCTATCCAAAGCCCAGGCTTGGTTCATTTTAGAAAAAGTGAGGTTTCCATTGTTACGGAAAAAGTAGTTGTTCTTCTTTCGGGTAGGCATCTTCGACATCATATGGTTGATGTACGCCTCTTCGTCAATCGACTTATTTTTGGAAAGTTCTTCTCTTACTTTGGCATGATAGCTTCGGAAGTCGTTGTTTCTGAACCCACGCTTGATGCCATTGGATACGAAAACATCCTGGTAACCATCGTTGTCCATATCAAAAAACAGCGGTGCCCAACTCCAATCCGTGTTAGATACCCCAGCTAGGTGAGCGGTTTCCGAAAAATAGGGGGTTTGATCGTGGCCCACTTTACCGTTATTGGTCTGCAAGGTGTTGAACATGTACTGATGGTGTAATCCCAAATCTACGTGTTGGTTGAATTGATCCGGATTCATTCCGCTCATGCTTGTTTTGATACCGTAATTGTCTTCGGACACCATGTCGACGGTCATAATATCCAGCCAACCATCGTTGTTATAATCGGCCATATCATTACCCATCGAAAAAAAGGAGATATGCCCGGTAGCCCGTAAAATGCTTTCCTGAAAGGTGCCATCCCTCTGGTTGATATACAGATGATCTTTCCCGGAGAAATCGTGGCTCACATAGATATCGGGCCAACGGTCGTTGTTTAGATCTCCTACTGCTATTCCTAAACCGTAGCTCAGGCGGTTGTTGATAATACCGGCGTTTGCTGAAACATCAACGAAGGAGTTATTTTCGTTTCGATAGAGTTGTTCCCCACTCAGATCACTGCTAGTACGAAGGTACTCTTCCAGTTTATCGTCGCCGTAGGTAGCGATATCGTGGTTGATCAAGAACATATCCAGATCACCGTCTCGGTCGTAGTCGAAGAAGGTGGCTTGGGTAGAGAATGCCGCAATATCCAAATTATATTTTTTGGCCTGCTCATCGAAGTGAGGGATACCGTTTTCATCCGTCCCCTGGTTGACGTAGAGTTCGTTTCTTCTTTTTTCCGGATCTTCAAACCTTCCGGAAGCGCTTACATAAATATCCAGGAGTCCATCTGAGTTGATATCCACCGTGGTAACCCCGGTCGGAAAAACGGCCTTTCCCTTCACCCCGGCTATTTCGGTAATGTCTTGAAAATGGATGGGGGCAGCCCTTTGGTTGCCTTTGTTCAGGTACAGCTTGTTAGATTCCAGATTGGATATGAAGTAGATATCGGGTAGTTCGTCATTGTTGAAATCGCCCACGGCAACCCCACCGCCGTTGTAATAATATTCGTAGAAGAGACCGTTCATGTACAGCGTCTCTCGCAGGTTGTTGCTAAACTCAATACCGGTATCGTGGGCATTCAGCACGGTAAACATATTTTCTGGCTTCATCCCCTCCTGGTTCTGACACGATGACACCGTGAGTATCAGGAAAAAATATAAAGTGCTTTCTTTCAAGAAGGAGCAATTCATAGCGTAGCGCGAATTTAAGACAATGGAAAAAAGGCCAATGTCACCAATGGCCTCTTAAGGTAATTAATTTATTCAACTGCCGGATGTTGGACGTTATTCATAACCGGGATTTTGTGTAAGGGAGCCATTGGTAACATCAATCTCCCGTTGCGGAATAGGCATTAGTACGTGATGATCCTGTATATTATTTCTAGGTATTGCCAGCGCGGGATCCGTTGTGTTTCTTATCGTCTCTACGTATATCCCCCAGCGAAGCAAATCATACTTACGATGCCCCTCAAAGCTCAACTCCAATGCTCGTTCTTTGCGGATGGCTTCGGTAAAAGAGTCGTAGTTCAGCCCCGACAGGGAAGGAACACCGGCTCGGCTGCGCACCTGGTTGATCGCCTGGTAGGCGGCATCGTTAGGTCCATTGTTTAGCTCGTTCTCGGCTTCGGCCTTCATCAGGAGCACATCCGCGTAGCGAATAAAGTAGAGATTTTGTCCGGAATTGTTGTTTAGGGGAGGGTTTCCGCCTCGGTTTAGCCATTTTCCGGTGATCGGTCCGGCGCCGGGGGTCCGGGGCGATTCCAACACATTATCGCCCAATGCAGTCACGTAGCTAACAGGAAGTCTATTGTCTTCCGGGGTGAACATGGCCAAAAAATCTTGGGTAGGCATGAAGTTCTCCCAGCCGCCCCCAATATTTGTAACGCCGCCTACTTCCAGGTCTCGGGAACCTACCCAGCTTTGGATCAACTGGCCTCGTTCGTTCTGCTTAAACTGAATATCAAACACATTTTCGTTGACCAGTTGGCCACTTTGGTCAGGGAAAAGCGCAAATTCAGCGGTTTCGTCGAACAGCTGCTCGTACTCAGCAACCAAGCCAAATTGCTCGGAACTAATAACGGCATTTAGGTTGCTCAGCGACGACGACCAATCTTTTATTGTTAGATGAACCCTGGCCAATAATGCGTGAGCGGCCCACTTGGTGGCTCTGCCCAAATTATCGTTATCATACGATTCGGGTAATACAGCAATTGCTTCTTCCAAATCCTTGATGATTTGGGCGTAGACTTCCTCGGGAGTATTTCGGGTGATGCCTTCCAGTTCGTCGGTGCTCTCCAATTCATCCACCAGCAACGGAACGCCTCCGTAGGTCCTAACCAAATCAAAATAGTAAACCGCCCTGTTGAATTTACTCTCGGCAACGAGCCGGTTCTTCAGGTTTTCGTCAATCTCTATGAGAGGAATACGAGCAATAGCCGCGTTGGCTTTGGAAATCCCTCGGTAATTTACCTCCCATACGGCACCAGCATCACCGTCGTTGGATGTAAAATTGAGAAAGTAAGCTAGGGGCCTTTGATTGTGGAGTCCCTGGAAAGCAATATCCGTGGCTACGGTAGGATAATAATACTGCACATAACTGCTGAATAGTTCAGAATAAGTGGCATTAGTAGCCGCCACTGCGTCTTTCTCAGTTTTGTAGAAATTAGTTTCACTCAGAAAGATTACGGGTTCTTCGGTTAGTATATCTTCGCAAGAGAAGAAAATAGCAGTGCTCAGTAATAGATAGTTTTGTATGTTTTTCATGATAAGTAAATTTTAGAAGTCTACGATAACACCCATAATCACATTTTTACTGATAGGATACCCTGAATCGTCGTACCCTCTTCTCAAATTGTCCTGCCCTGTATCATCGCTATCACGATTGATTTCAGGATCATAACCATCGTATCTATCAAACAACAGTAAGTTGGTGCCGGTGACATACACTTTTACGGCCCTGAGCCAATCTATATTGCCGACCGGAAGGTTATACGCCAAATTGATATTTCTGAGCCTGACGAAAGAGCCGTCTTTTAGAGCATTCGTTTCTGAAACCGAAGCGATACTTCGGATAGAGCCTTCAATAGATGGAATATCAGTATTGGTGTTCTCCGGGGTCCAGCGGTCTACCAACGAAGCGTAGGCGTTGTAGTCAAACGCTTGCCCCAGGTAATAATCCGCTTCGTTGAAGATATCGTTGCCGTAGATAAATTGCAGAAAGAAAGACAGCTCCAGTCCTTTATAAGAGAAGTTGTTTCCCAGGCCACCAAAGAACTTTGGGTTGGCATCACCGATAATTTGGCGATCGTCGGCGGCCTCTACTATTCCGTCACCATCCAGGTCGGCGTAACGTCGTCCGCCCGGAAAAACAGCGTAGCCCGTCAGACCCGAGGCATCAATCTCTGCCTGGTCATTCCAGATACCCTCCCTCACCAGGCCGTAGAAAGCACCCAGCGGTTCACCTTCCTGAACGATACCGGAAGCAGCGCCCCCCGTTCCCCGCACCCCGGAGTTGGTCAGGAAAAATCCTTCAGGATTGAAGATATCTACCACCGTGTTCCTGTTTCCGGAAATGTTGAAGTTGGTTTCCCAGCGAAAGTTTTCGTTGTCCACGTTGATGCTATTCAAAGACAATTCCAGCCCGTTGTTGTCTACTTTTCCAAAGTTTCTCAGGGCCGAGTTGAAGCCGGTGAGTTGCGGAATCGTTACCGAAATCAGAAGATCATCGGTGGTGCTCCGGTAGTAATCTAGCGTGGCGTTTAGCCTATTGTTGAGAAACGATATATCAACGCCAATATCCAACGAAGTGGTGGTCTCCCAGCGTAAATCGTCGTTGGCCAGCCCGGTGGGCGCAAAGCCCGTGACCAGATTCTGTCCGGTACCCAGAATATAATTGTTGTTATTGTTGCTGATCCGTGACAAAGATTGATACGGGCCTATGGCCTGGTTGCCAATCCTTCCGTAACTCGCCCGAACCTTGAGATCGGAAACCACGGATGAATTACTCATAAAATCTTCTTCTATCACCCGCCAGGCTACCGCCGCAGAAGGAAAAAAGGCCCACTTGTTGTTCTTGGCAAACACCGAAGAGCCATCGGCCCGGCCGGTTAGGGTAAGCAAATACTTGCTTTGGAAACCATAGTTTGCCCTGAACAGAACAGATTCTAAACCGGTTTCTCTAAGAGTGGAGGAAGACTCCAGGCGTTCTGTACCGGCATCCAGGTTGTTGGCCGCAAATTCATCCGAGGCGAAGCCGCTTACCCGTGATCTTCTCTGTTTGAATTCGTCAGTTTGCCGGGTGTATCCTACCAGTGCCCCCACCGAATGATCACCGAATTCTTTGTTGTAGTTCAGGGTTTGTTCCAGCAATACATTGAAGCTTTCCCGGTTTTCAACAATGGCAGTTCCCCCCAGGTCACGTTGCGCAAACAAGGTGGAAGGACTGTAAATATCTCTATCCAGGAAATCAGTATTGATACCCGCGGTCAGGCGGTAGGTCAAAGGTTCTGCGATCTTCAGCTCTCCGTATACATTGCCGATGATGGCCGTGTTTCTTGTTTCGTTCACGGTTTGCAGTGCCAAACTGACCGGGTTATCATTAGAAAACTCACTGGTTCGGGTTTGCACCACGTAGTCTCCATTTTGATCTTTCACCTCCAGCGTAGGATCGTAGCCCAGAACATTTCTTAAACTACTGGTTCCACCGTTCCGGTAAGACCGGCTCAAAGACAACGACACCCCCGTTTTGATAAAGTCATTGACGGTATGGTCGAGATTGAAGCGAGCCAGATAGCGTTTGAAATCAGTGTTGATATAAATACCTTCCTGGTTTAGGTAGTTGCCGGATAAGTAAAAATTAGTTTTTTCGTTTCCTCCTGATATTGACAAGGTGCTGCTCGTCATCGGGGCTCTTCGGAAAACTTCGTCCTGCCAATCGGTTCCGTCGCCTACTGCCGACAGGTCGGGAAACACCGGTGAAGCTCCGGTGGAGGCGGCAATATCATTTTGGAATTCCGCGTATTGGCGGGATGACATCAGATCGAGCGTACGGGTGATATCCTGCAGCCCAGTATACGTATCAAGAGAAAATTTTGACTCGCCCTTTTTTCCTCGCTTGGTGGTGACCAGAATAACTCCGTTGGACCCTCGGGATCCATAGATAGCCGTAGCGGATGCATCCTTAAGCACCTCGATAGATTCAATATCATTGGTGTTGATGTTATTAAGGTTTCCGGCCCCGATAAAGCCATCAATCACCACCAAAGGCTCGTTACTGGCATTCAACGAGTTGCTCCCTCTGATCCGGATGGTTACGTCAGCACCGGGCGCTCCGGAGGTAGGAGTAATTTGCACCCCAGCCACTTTTCCTCTCAGCGCATCGTCCAACCTTGGCGTAGGTACTCTGGTAATCTCCTCGGCTTTCACTGAAGCTACTGAGCCGGTTAAATCCTTTTTTTCTACAGTACCGTAGCCTACCACCACGATTTCACTCAGTGACTGAACGTCGGGAGCCATCTCTAGGTCAATGACAGTCTGATCACCGATGGCTACTTCTTCGCTGGTGTAGCCCACCGAAGAAAACACCAGCGTCTCAGCATCATCGGGGGCGGTGAGGCGATAGTTTCCCTCCACGTCGGTGATGGTGCCGATGGTGGTACCCTTTACCAGGATGTTGACACCGGGTAAAGTTTCGCCGGTGGAGAGGTCGGTGATGGTGCCGGTGATGGTTTTTTCCAGGGCTTGCCTTTGGATCAATGGACGATTTGTCACCCGCCAGAGAAACACCTGAGACTGAGGCGAGGAAGAAGTGTTGTGAATCGATTGCCGCTTTACGGGGGATAAACCGGTCGGAGTCGGCAACTGATAAATCATATAGTATTTTTCTTCCAGCTTCTTATAGCCCAAATGATGCTGTTTGAGGTACGTAGACAGCACTTCTTCCAATCGAGCAGGCTGGCTGGTTTTCCGATCTGACGGTACGAGAATGTTTTCTATCGCCTTCGCGTCGTAATTGAAGTATACCTGATGCTGCTTTTCCAGGTCTTGCAAAACACTTTTCAGGGATTGCGTTTGGTCCTGGGTGGCAGTTTGCGTCTGCCCAACGGGAACTGGTGCCGGACTATCCGGCAGTGCCGCTAAACGTTGAGCAGACACTGAAAAGCTTAGCAGACAGAATCCGACCAGCCATGCTTTCGGATAAATAGTACGTAAAAGGTGGTTCATTGCTGTACGGGGTTAGGTTAAACGTATATATGCGGGAGCAGGAAGCGCGCTTTTAGCGCGGGGGCTACCTAGTTATTTTTTTTATGATGAGTTGGTCATCTTGCCGGATAATCTGTAGCTGATAGATACCCGTCAGGGCTTCCAGCAGGATAGCCAGGTTGGACGAAGGCACCGTGCCGGTGAATATTTGCTGGGCGAGGCTCGGATTAGCGAAGACTACTTCTACTCCGTAGGTTTCTTCAATCGTCTGCGCTACCTGATGTAGAGGCACTGCGTCAAATACCAGTTGTCGCTTACGCCAGGCGGTATACTGATCGGTATCCACCGTTTGTTGAGAAAGTTGCTGTTGCTTGTAAGTGACCTTCTCCCCGGGTTGCATTCGGAGGGGCGGTGAAGCTCGATGACGGGTGCTGTCTACATTCACCAGCACGATCCCTTCGTCCAGCACCACCTCGGTCTTAGCCGACCGGGCGTACACGTTAAACTGTGTTCCCACCACGGCAATCTCCAGCTCGTTGGCGTTCACCAGGAACTTCCGTAAGGATACTTGGTCAGAAGAAGCGGTAGCGGCAGTAGGTACTACTCGTTTAGTGACCCGAAAGTAGGCTTCCCCTTCCAGCCAAACGTTTCGGCTTTCGGAGGCTTCCCAGTCTCGATTAAAACGCAAGCGGGAGTTGGCGTTGAGGGTGACTTCTGAGCTGTCGGGTAGGAACAAGGTTTTGACTTCTCCGTAGTGGGTCCGGTAGGTGACCCATTCTTGCGCGGGGCGGGTGAACCAGTAAAGTAAGGCTAACATGGTGAGAATCACCGTCACCGAGGCGGCTACCCTTCCGTACGACCACCGCATCGGTGTGTGGGATGGATTGACAGGTTCACTATTCACCTGCTGCATGACCTTGAGTCGTAGCCGGGCAATTTCTTCAGTGGAAACAGTGGGCTCTTCAAAGTGCCAGCCCAACAGAAGCGTGCGGGCCTGTTCTACTTCAGCGCGCTGGTAAGGATGTTCTTTCAGCCACTGTTCCCAGAAGCGTTGGTCGGCAGGGGTGGGGTGAAGCACCCAAGCCTGAAAGCGTTCGTCTTGCGCAAACTGGCGGGCGGTGTAGTGTGGGTAGTCCATGTAAGGGGCATTTGCTATCCAGTAAAAGCAAGACTCCCTGAAACCTCACGGGTAATTTTTTAGAAAATTAAAAATTATAACAAAAAAGATTTTACACCCTAGTTATTATCAATTTTGCAATAAAAGTAGCGATTAAAGAAAAACCATCAAATGGATTGCAATAGCAACAGTAGCCATCCGATCAATTGAAGGGCACTTAGTGTCGGTTTTAGCTCCCGCTTTAGTTGGCCTAGCGCCTGAGATACCAGGTTATAGACCGTACGTTTGTCTATTTCCATGACCGCGGCAATCTCATCATTGGACAAACGATTGTAGAACTTGAGATAAATCGCTTCTTTTTGACGGGGCCCTAGGCGGGTGAGTGCTTGCCGAATTTGCTGGGCTTGTTCTTCGGGTAAAGAGGTATCAATAGCGTGAGACACGTGGATGACATCTTCCAGAGAGAGCGTAGGACGATGATACTTGAGTTCTCGGAGTATTTTCTGTCGGAGAGCGCGGAAGAGGTAGAACTTCACCGAAGTGGTAGGACTAATTCGTTCACGACGTTTCCAGAGTTCGGCAAACACTTCCTGAATACTATCCTCAACTACCGAGCGGTCTGAAGTTAGCTTGTGCCCGTAGCGATAGAGTAGCAGGATATATTGATCGTAGATCGCGCCCAACGCTGGTGCGTGACCCGCTCTAAACAGCTCCCACTGCTCATCGTATTTCTTCTCTGCCCGCATAAAGGTGCACCTTGTTTCATCTACTTTGATTCACAATGTGTTAAAAAGAATTCCTATAATCAAACTGTAGTTAAAATTTCACCATCAAACGGCTATCTTTTGCGAAGTTTTGCTCCTCGAGTGCGTCATGGCATACACCAGCTTCCGCTCAGGAGGCAATAAGGCTCGGTTTGGTCACACTTTGTTGCCGGGCATTGCTGCTAATATTGATGGTTTCCCATTTCGGGCCGCTCCAACTGGTCTGTGGTAGGTCCTGAAATTGTATCCCAGCAGCTCCCTTATCGTAATTATTTGTCCGGATTAATTGAACCACCTCACTTAGTCACCTCTCGGATAAAAGCCGTTTCTTCCGAACGATAAGGCTCGCCACTGGCTCGGAAGATGTCGTGGAACCAGACCCGTGGCTCGGCCTCATACGCTTGCTGCCAAGAGTCCCAGGGGTAGATGATGTTGCTCTTGCCCGCCACGAAGCCCCAGTTAATCATGCCGATCTTATTTTCTTTGGCAATGGGCAAAATATCCTGAAAAGTGCTGCCCTCGGGCCGGGCCATGTACTCGGTGCAGATCATCGGACGGTTAAACTGCTTGAGTTGCTCCACCCGCTGGGCGAAGTCTTCCGGGGTGCTGTAGTTGTGGAAGGTGATGATGTCGGAATGGGTGAACAAGAAGCGGTTCATCTCATTCATGTTCTCCAGGCTTGACCAGTCCCCGTTCCAGGGGGCCGAGGTGATGGGCTGGGTAGGATTGGCTTCCCTGGCCCAATCGAAAGCCTGCTTAACTAGCTCCACGCCTAATTCCTTTTTGTTGTCCGGTTCCTGTTGCTTGTTGTTCTTGCCATAGCTGTTGGCATTGTCGTTGTCGGGTTCGTTGACTAAGTCCCAGGCCAGGATACGCTCATCATCACGGAAGTGGTTAAGCAAATCTACTACGTAGGCTTTCAGTTCTCCCCAGCGGGTGCTATCGGTGAGGTAGTCAGCCCCTGGGCTCTGCACCCAACCAGAGTTGTGCAGGCCTTCAACGGGTTCAGCTTGCTTGCCCGCTTTCGGGTAAGGGTCCCAGACCGAGTCAAAGATCACCAGCATGGGACGGATGTTGTGCTTTTGGCAGATCATTAGGAACTCGTCGATGCGCTGCTTGAAGCCTTCGGCATCCTGTTGGTAGGGGATGTCGTGCAGATAGACGCGCATGGTGTTCATGCCCAAATTAGCTGCCTAGGCGAGCTCTTTGTCAATCAGCTCAGGCGACCAGGTCTCGGCCTGCCACATTTCCAGTTGGTTGATAGCGTTGGAAGGCACAAAGTTGGCCCCCACCAGCCAGGGTAGCTCCGAGTACCAGGCCTGAGCCTTCTCTTCGCTCCACTGCTGGTCAGCAGTTTGCTGGGTAGTATCAGTGGTAACTGTGGTGGTGTCTTGTTGCGGAGTTTGGCAGCAAGTCAAAAACAATAGTACTAAACAAGTAAAGGTAAGCTTCATGGGTAATACATTGTAGGAATAAGATTCGATTGCAAAGCAATACTACACATTTCTGTGAAAGAAATTATTGTTCAATGACCAGTTTCCGGGTTTGTACCCGTGCTCCTTGCTGCAAATGTAGAGTTTATATTCCCGGTGGCAAGCGGCTCACATCGACCGATTGACTTTTTGGCGATACGTATCCCCGGTAATAGTAAGCGCGGTTTCCAGCGAAAACATCTCTCCTTCTAGCCATCAACCATAATTTTTTTTAGAAACACAAACCTTTGGTTACTGCTGCTGTTGTAAGCGAATTAATGGTTAAAATCTACGAATGCACGGCCTTTTTGCACCATTGCACGCGCAGGTTAGTCACATTTTTTCACATACTATAATTATCTAATTATCTATGAAACGTTGGATAACAACTATTTTTGCAGCCGTCGTCGTGGTGGGCTTGGTTTGGAGCTGTAACGAAGACGACAACTTTTGGGAGTCTATGATTCCTGAAACCAATGAAGAAACCACTGCCGCTCAGGTAGCAGGGTACGTCTTCAAGCCCGCACTGGTGCCCGCTACGGATGCTAACGTGCAGCAACTACAGGTGCCCGAAGGATTTGCCGTCACCAAGTTTGCTGAAAACCTAGGAAAGCCCCGTATACTCGTGGTGAGCGATGCTGGAAACTTGTATGCCTCTGATCGAGACGCAGGGGTGGTCATGCTGATTCAAGATACTAATGACGACGGCGTGGCCGACCAAACCCAAACGGTAGCCACCATCGAGGGAGCACACGGCTTGGCTATCTATGATGATCAGCTGTTTATTGTAGCTGTCAACGAAGCCTACCGGGCCGACATCAATGAGGATGGCACGCTGGGTGAGCCGCAAATGATCCTGGAGAACCTACCAGACGGCGGACAGCATCCTAATCGCACCATTGATTTTGGTCCTGATGGCAAGATGTACATCACCGTAGGAAGTACCTGCAATGCCTGCGCCGAAACCCGGGCAGAGAACGCCACGGTGGTCGTGGCCAATCCGGACGGTAGCGGCCGTCGCATTTTTGCCAGTGGACTGCGCAACACCATCGGCTTCGATCGGCACCCTCAGACCCAGGAACTGTGGGGGTTGGATCACGGCATCGATTGGCTGGGTGATAACGAGCAAATAGAAGAGTTGAACAGGCTGGTAGACGGAGCAGACTACGGCTGGCCTTACATTTATGGCAACGGCAAATACAACCCGGCAGACCGTCCGCCCGGAGATACCACCTATCAGCAATATTTGGCGAAGACCACCTTACCGGTACTCGGGTATCAGGCGCATTCGGCCCCTATGGCATTGCTTTTCTATACCGGCAATCAGTTTCCTGCTGAGTATCAGAACAATGCTTTTGCGACCATGCGCGGCTCCTGGAACCGCAGCGAACCCGTAGGATACAAGATCGTGCGCATCCGCTTTGAAGACGGCGAGCCTACGCAGTTTGAGGATTTTCTAACCGGTTTTTTGGTGAAAAACAATACGGCTCATTTTGCGCGTCCGGTAGGTTTGGCCTTGCGCAACGATGGTTCTCTGCTGATGTCGGATGATACCAATGGAGTTATTTATCGCATTGCCTATCAGCCTTAACACAGCATGATGATGACGGGTGAGAAAACGGCTAGTGCGTAAGCAGGAATGAATATAGGATTTGTACGTAGTTTTATTCAGCGTAGGGTTTAAACCCTACGCTATTGTTTCTTTGGCTCATGCATCATTAGGGCTTCTATAGCTATTAGGGGCTTTGGGGGTCATTGACCAGAAAAGCCCCTTCGGTTTCCAGGGTGATAGGGACGCGTTCTGCGCCCTTTTTGTTGATAAAACCTTCTAATCATAAATCAACCAAGCCGTCGTTTTGGTGTCTGTGTTGGCCTTGAACCTGATCCAACGCGCCTGAAAGCTCTCGGGAAATTCGTACTCATATGTCTCTCCGGCCCCTACGCTCACCTGCTGATACCTCATCCAGGGGCCATGCCCCACGGGTTCAACCTCGATGGTGAAGGTCACGGCTTCTTTGGCTTGATGCGATAAGGACACGCTGCGTTGATCGTAACCGCCAATCAAGTAAGCATCCGAGGGTTGCCCCGCCTTCACCCTGCTGTCCTTCCAAGGGCCACCCCGCCCGCTCGGTTTGCCCAGCCTCCATAAGTCGTCAATCACCCCCGCCCACACGGCCGCCCGACCGTCTTGGGAAACGACGACGTGAGGATTGTTTTTGCTCTGGTTGGGGTCGATGCCGCTCATGATGAGCATTCCCCGGTAACTGGCGTAGTCGTGGATGCGAAAGGCGTGCGAGCTGATAGGACGAATCTTGGCGAAACCATCGGCGTTTTCGGCGGGTAGCTCGTAGAAGGTGCCGTGGCAGTTGAGCAAGTCGCGCTCGGTGGCCACCTCCCGGGCGATGCGAAGTGCCCCGGCATCGGTTAAGGGGGTAAAAGCATCCTCGCCGAGCGGCAAGCGCCACCTTCTTCCCTGGTCATCAACCACTAGCACCGAAGATTCCTCTACGGTGACCACTGATGCGGGAATGGCCATTTGCTTGTTAATTAAAGCCTCAGTCGGCGCGTCATCTTTGGGGACTAGCTGCATCTCAGCGTTGAGTTCGTAGTAACCCGAAGCTTTCTTTTTGGTGTCTTCGTACGTCCAGGCCGCCATGCCCAGCGCCCTACGATTATCTCCCAGCCCGTAGAGCAATCCGGCGGTGGCTTTTTGATCGCTCACCTGGGCTAGGCCATCAAAGATAGCATCCGCCCGCGCGGGCCGGTCTTCCTGATCGGCGTAGTAAAAGTGGACGGTTGCCGTAGTGGGCGCATCGCTCTTCACGCGAATCCACTCTCCGACTTCATCTGCTGCAAATGACAGTTGGACCGCCGTGCCGGGAGCTACCGCGACACTTTGTTGTGGCGTCCAGGAACCATTGCCCTCTTGATCCACTTCCAAGGTGAAAGTAACGAGTTGCGTCCCCGCATTTTGAATCCAGCAGGAACGTTTGGGCCATCCGGCGAAGAGAAAAGGCTCGGAAGCAGTGTTGGCCGCTACGGGCTCTTGCAGCCAAACCGCTCCCTCAGCCGTGGTGGGGCCTAATTGATCAGGCAGGGCAGGATCAGTAAACCATAGATTAGAGTTAGACTGACCCGGACCTTCCATTTCGCCTTTTACCGCGCGTTTGTTCAAAAATTCTTTCTGGGCCGAGTTGTCACAGCCAAACACGATCTGGTCGTTCCAGCGCGCGAAGTCCCCGATCACGTTGAGGTAAGCTGAGCGGGGGCGGATACCCGCCGCCGTTTGGGCAGTGAAGGAAGCGGGGAATTTCCAGAACATGCCGTGCATGGTCATCAGGTAATCCGGTGCTTCGGGGGTGCCCACGTCGCGGATGCGCGGCCATTCAGTGTTCCAGCCGTGGGCGCCGTCGTAGCTATGGCTGGCTTTGGGCAGGCGGTAAAAGCTCCAGGCTCCGGCCTCTCGTACCCCCACCAGCACCGATTTATGATCCCAGCCGGTGGCCCAGATAGGATCAGTCTCCGGGTTAGCATTCCCGTAGATGCCGCCCGGACCGGTGACTTCCACAAATTGGTTGCGGCGTATCACTTTCCAGTCCTCACCGTCCCATTCAGCCAGTACTCCGGACTCAATGTCAAACTGCTCAAGTGCCTCTGGGGAGGCTTCTCCGTTGTTAGAGTATACCAGCACGCCTTGTCCGGAGTAGAGTCCCTTGCCGTGGGCACCGGGCAGCAGGTTTCCCTGCGGATTTATCGAGGTGTTCTCGTGCCGCGCTCTCGTTGCGTTAGCATCTTGATAGAGCGTGGTGGTCTGTAGAGAGGTAGCGTCCACCTCGTAAAACCCCTCTTCCATCGTAGCGGTATAGACTTTCTCAGCCGGTTGGGTCAGGTGGCGGGCGGTGCCAGTATAGCGTCCGGGGGCTTTGGAGTAGGGAATCACGCGCACCTGCCGAGTGGTATCGATCACGTAGGGGCCAATGAAGAGTTGCTGGCTCTCAGTATGCACCAAACGATTGGCCGGGGTGCCGCCCACACTTTCCGGTCGCACCGTCATCCGAAGATCAGGGGTAATCTCGTATAGCTTATCCGACGAGCCATTGGGCAAATGTGGACCGTAGGTGATCACCCAGAGCCGATCCGCCCAGGGCACTACCGCACCCGTACCGCACTCAGCTTCATCGTTGTAATACGCCAAATGCGGGTAGATGCCACTGATCTGGCGGGGCAACTCAGGTGTCTGGGCAAACGAAAAATGATTATTTGAGAAGAGCAAGAGCAAGATAAGCCCTACTACTTGTCTTGAGAATACGTTGTTCGTCCTATCTGTTGTTCGTGTTCTTTGTAACATGAATATGCTTTTATTTGTCAAGAATAAATGTCAGGAAGCTAGTAACCGGGGTTCTGCTCAAGCTGGTTGTTCAGCAACCTGTCCGCTGCCGGAATAGGCCACAGATACATCCGACTCTCATCAAAATCGTAGTCCTGTAACAGGCGGGCGTAGTTGTTGGCAATCAGCGCCGGTGCATCCAAGACTACCACTCCGTCATCGTCGATGGTGGGCAGTATCTCGTCGTTGAATGGCCACTGGCTTCGAATTTGCTGCGCTGGTTCGGGCAAGCCGACTAATAGCCGGTCCAGTGCTTTCTTAGCAATCCGCCAACGGATAAGGTCTTGATAGCGCAAGCCTTCCAGCATCAGTTCTACCCGTCGCTCCCGTCTGAGCCGGATTCTCAGTCCGGCTTGGTCCGTTTCGGTGACGGCCGGATAATTGGCAACATCGCCTACCACAGTTCCGTACGCCCGCGCTCTCACCTGGTTGATAGCATCTTGAGCTTCTGCTAAATTCTCACCCAGTTCTATCAGCGACTCAGCATACATCAGCAGAATATCAGCATACCTCAGGATAATAATATTCGGATCGGCGGTTCGCGGGTCGTCTGCCCAGCGCTGCTCAATGCCTTTTTTCCACAGAAAGCCGGTGAAAGCCGCAAAATTAGACTGGCCCCGCGAATCGTTGTTGTTAATAATTTCTCCGGTATTAACTGCCAGCGTTTGCACGGAGTCCGGATGCGACTGATACACGTAGCCTAGCCAGGGGGTCCCAAGCGGCACTATGGTCTGCGCCATTCGGGGGTCGCGGTTGGCAAACGGATCATGCGGATCGTACAAGGGCGACTCATCAATCGGAAGGCCGTCGATGGCCTCAAAAATATCGACGGCTTCCCAGGTGGCCATTCGGGCGCCAAAGCCCCCCGCATTGCGCGGGATCAGGTCGCGCGTGACCAAGTTGCTGAGCGTTACATTCAACTCAATGGACTGGGGCACAAAATAAATCAGTTCAGGGCTACTGGCTCCTTCCTTGAGAAATAATTTTCTAAAATCAGGATCAAGGCTATACGTGCCCGATTCGATCACGGCTTGGGCAGCATCACGGGCGGTAGCGTAGTCGCCGGTGTAAAGGGCTACGCGGGCTTTGATGCCCAGCGCAAAGCCTTCGGTAGCCCGGTTCTCGTTGGAAGGCTCCAGCAGACCAACAGCCGCATCCAGTTCGTCGTAGACAAATTGCCGTACTTCGTTTTGGGGGGTACGCATAAAATCCAGCGATTCATCCACAGTGGGGTTGCCCGTGATCAACGGCACATCCCCGAATTTGGTTAACAAAATACTATAGAAATAGGCGCGTACCGCCCGGGCTTCTCCTTCAATCCGACTATAGGCCGAGGGTTCTACCGTTTCTTTAATTTTTAGCATCTCACTTAGCAGCGTATTGGCTCTCTTGACACCATCGTACAGGTCGGTCCAATAAGCCCCGGAAAGGCCAGACTCAGAGTTGAGCCTCGCGCGGGAAATGTCGTTATTAACCCCGTTTCCACCCCGGTGGTGCATATCATCTGTCCAGAAATCCTCGTCTACCTTCCATAAGTTTTTCTCATAGAGCGCATTAAGCCCTATTTGCAATTCCGCTTCGTTTCGGAAGAAGTTTTCGGAAGAAATCCCGGTCTTAGGCACTACGTCCAGGTCTTGGCAACTGACGTTGACCAATAGCAAACAAATCAATATATAGGTTACGTTAATTTTCATGTTCATCAGTATTTTAAAGGTCTATGATTACAACTTCACATTGATGCCAAACAAGACGGTCTTCATGATCGGATAGGCACCGGCATCTTGCACCTCCGCATCCCAGCCGTCCAGGAAATTTCGTTCTATGGTAAAGAAATCCCGTAGCCCTACGTAGACGCGCAGTTGCTGTAATTGAACGCGTTCGACGATACTTTGCGGTAAAGAGTACCCCAAGGTGATGTTTTGTATCCGCAGGTAGCTCCCGTTGAATAACCAATAGTCTGATACGGCATAGTTGTTTATTTCCGAGACTCCTGAGAACCTGGGGTACTGGGCACTTGCATTCTGAGCAGGAGTATTGGAAGGGCTCCAGTAGCTCTCTAGCGTAGCCGATGGAATATTGCCGAACCCTTGATCGAAGGGTTGTACAAAGAGACCGGCTTTTCGTAAGGTATGCTTTCCTACTCCATTGAAGGCCAAGGAAAAGTCAAAGCCTTTGTACCCTAGGGAAACACTTCCTCCGTAGGTAAATTTGGGTAAGGAAGCTCCCAAGGGCACTCTGTCTTCCTCGTTGATGACGCTATCCCTGGCGTCAGGAATACCATCGTTGTTCGTGTCTAGCGTGAGCTGATCCACCAAGCGAATATCGCCGGGCGAAGCGATAATTCCGTATTCGTCGATGGCCTCTTGGCTCTGCCACAGTCCGTTGGTTTCGTAGCCAAACCATTCAGCGTATTCAGAACCCTCGATGTTGATTTTGGTGCCGCCGTCAATGGTAAAATCTTCTCGCCCTCCTACACTGGTCACCTCACTGCCGACCACCGAAGCGTTCAGGTTGACGGTATACCGAAGATCGCCTACGTTGTTTCGGTAACTGATTCCCATATCCACCCCGTTAACTTCCATTGCCCCTACGTTGGTGATGGTGTTGAGCGGATAACCCAGGTAGTTGGGAATATCGAGCTCCAGCAAAATGTTGTCGGTTTGTTTTTGGTAATAATCCACCGCCAGCGACACGCGGTCTTCAAACAACCCGATATCTACTCCGACATCAATGGTCCGGGTATTTTCCCAGACCAACGAGCGGTCTTGCAGAAAGCGCTGGTTGACGGCGGGTCCGGCAACGAAGTTACCCCCCCGGTAGAGCACGGTATTGAAAGGCTCAAAAAGGCCCTGGTAGGGGTAAAAATCGAAGAAGCGTCTTGCTCCGGTTCGGTCCGCCCCGATCCGTTCGTTACCTACCTCACCGTAGGAGGCCCTTATTTTGAGAAAAGACAACAGCGGGATGCCAGCCATAAAATTTTCTTCCGACACGACCCATCCCAAAGAAACGGACGGAAAATAGCCCCATCGCTCGTCCGGAGTGAAGCGTGTCGAGCCGTCTGCCCTGAAGTTGGTTTGCACTAAGTATTTGCCTTGATAATCATACGTTATTCTTCCGAAGAAGGAGCGCAACCCATTTTCTGAGGCAAACTGCCGGTTGGTAGTCAGTGCCGGGTCCCCAAACTCAAGAGAGCGTAAGCCGACGCTCAGGTTTCTGCTTTCGGTGGCAATCTGCTCATACTCAGTATTAAAAGCTTCGTATCCTGCCAGCAACCCCCAGTGATGATCTCCCACTTCTTTGGTGTAAGTAGCCAGCGCCTGGGTGGTAATCGTGAGAATGTTCGTGCGGTTAACCGCCAGGTTGGTTTGCCCCTGGGGCCAAAACTGATCCGTAGATCCTAACCTGGGGACCAGTGGTGGGGTGTTGAATTCATCGTACTCGTTAAAATCGAAGACCGGCGAAAAGCGGGCGCTAAGTTCTAATCCCTCAAGGGGCGTAACACTAAGCCCGAAAATTCCCGTCAACTGGTTAAATTTTTGCAGCTGCGTTCCTCCGTCTACCAACTGCGCCAGGGGGTTTTCTCCGTCTTTTCCCTCAGCCCATTCCCCATCCGAACGGACAGCTTGAAACACTCCCGGATACCTTCTGGACAGGCTAATGACATCATCCAAAGCAGCATCCCGGATATTGCTTCTCTTGTAACCCAGATCAATGGTGGTAGAAACTATGTCGCTGATCTTGATATTGTTGTTGAGTCTAAAGGTAAACCGGTCGTATCTACGATGGGTATACAAACCATCTTCGGTTACGTAGCTCAACGAACCCCGGGTCTTTACCCGGTCGGTGCCGTAGCCTACGGCGAGGTTGTGGCGTTGCCGGGTGGTGTTCCTATTGTTAAGCATTTCATCCTGCCAATTGGTATTAGGATAGTAGTCGCTGCTATCAGCGTTTAACTGCGCGTAGTTAACGTTCTGCAACGAGTCCCAGACGATGCCACCGCCGTCGTTTCGCGAGCGTTCGTTGGCGATCGTGCGATAGGTTTGGGCATCGGCGAAGTCTGGCAACGTGGTCGGGCTGCTCACTCCGAATTCATAATCGTAGCTTACATCCAAGGTGTTGCTCTTAGCCCTTTTGGTCGTCACTAAGATCACCCCGGCGGCCGCTCTTGAACCGTAGATTGCCTGAGAGGCGGCATCTTTCAGCACAGAAATATTTTCAACATCATTGGGGTTGATATCGTTGAGGCCTATGCCTGGAACCCCATCTACGATGACAAGTGGGTCATTGGTGTTAAGGGAGGTTATTCCGCGCACCCGCACGGACGAAGTAGCCCCGGGAGCTCCGTTTCCCCGAGTCACCGTCACTCCGGGCAATGAGCCTTGTAGGGCATCCGACAACTGAACCGATTGGCGATTTTCTATCACTGCACTCTCTACAACAGCCACCGCCCCCGTCAAATCCTTCTTCTCCTGGGTGCCGTACCCCACCACCACTATTTCTGATAGCGACTGAATATCGGGAGCCATCTCCAGATTAATCGTCGTTCTGCCATTGATTGCCACTTCCTCAGTAGTATAGCCCACCGAAGAAAAGACCAACGTTTCAGCATCATCCGGAGCCGTAAGGCGGTAGTTGCCGTCTACGTCGGTGATGGTACCGATGCTCGTGCCTTTCACCAGGATATTCACGCCCGGTAGGGTTTCGCCCGTAGAGAGGTCGGTCACTGTGCCGGTGATGGTTTTGTCCAGGGCATCCGATAGTTGAGGAATCTGAGGAGTGACCGGCGGGGGTGAGGGAAAGTCGTTGAGCAATCTTCCTATGGGCTGGGTAGCCTTTTCCACAATCACAAAGTTGTTTTTGCCCCGCTTTTTGAAGCGAAGATTGCTTTTCTCCAGTAGCTTTTTCAGACTGCTATTCACGTCTTTGGCCTGCCGATACTCGGTGCTCACTTGATAAGTCTTCAAGCGAGCCGTGTTGTAAGTAAAAAACACTTCGTAGGTTTGGCTCAACTCATTGAGCGCCTCAATGATAGAAACCTGGCTGTCTTGCTCATTCTCCGCCTGCGTTGATGAGGTCTTATTCATTGCCCACGTTTGCGCATTCGACTCCGATACGCTCCAGCAGGAGTAGAAGAGCAGAGTAAAGAGTAGGTAAAATTTCAGTTTGCTCATACGTGTAGAAATTAGAGGATTAAAAGTAGTACATAGTTCTTCTGTTTCGAGGATGGCTTCTTCGAGTGTCACTTGTTAAAATGTTGCTTCATATTTATTCTCGGGCAGTAACGATCAGTTGCTTATCCTTTTGAGAGAATGAAATATTCGGCATAATATCTTCCAGCACCAGCAGCAGCGCATCCAAATCGCGCGCCGACACGGCCCCGGTAATGGTCTCGTTGAGCAGTAGCGAGTCTTGCACGACAATGGTATAGCCAAAGGTGTGGTGCACGTCGTCCAGCACCTCGGCCAGACGGGCCTCCTCGTAGGTCAGGTAGCCATCCTTCCAGCTACTATACTGGCGGGTATCCGTACGCTGTATGTTGATCTCCTGGGTAACATTAGAAAAAAGCGCTATCTCACCGGGCACCATCGTCACCGCTCCGGTAGCCTCGTTATCATCAGTAGCCGATAGTTTGATCTTTCCTTCATCCAGGGTAACCTGCGTTGCTTCTTCTTTGGTATTGACGTTAAATTGCGTGCCCAGCACTTCTACGGTCAACTGCTCGGCGTGCACCACAAACTTGGCTTGCGTGGCGGGCTTCTTTTTTACGGAGAAATATGCTTCGCCTTCCAGCCACACCTCACGCCGGGTATCAGCGTCCCAGTCCTCGTCCAGGATGAGCTTGGAGTCAGCGTTGAGTTGTACGGTAGAGCCATCGGGCAGCAGAATGGTCTGTTGCTGCCCATAATCGGTGCGGTATTCGGTCAGCGCTAGCGTATGGTTCTGCACAAAGGTACGGTATCCGAGCACGGCAGTGGCAGCAACGAGCAACGCTACGGTGGCGGCTACTTGCCATGGTCGGCGGTGATGTAATGGAATGACGGGCTGTCGGCGGCGAGCGGCTTGCATCGTCTTTTGGTAGGCATCCTCTATCTGCGCCGGGCTGGCCTTCCACTTGTCAAAATGCCGATTCGTTTCTATCACTATCTGACGAGCTTGCGCTACGGCTTCGGCTTGGTGCGGATGCTGATGCAGAAAAAACTGCCAGAATGCTTCAGTGTCGGGCTCGTCGGAAAGACACCATCTCCGGAACCGGGGATCAGCAGCAAACTCGTCGGCAGTGAAGTGGACATATTGGCTAGGCATACGCTACTGGTTAAAACACCGGGCAACCTATCCCAGTTTATTAAAGAAGCAGTAACGTAGCGCGTGTAACCTTCCGAAAGTAAGTTTTTTTAATTTATTTTCACTGGGCGGCAAGAGAACAGCCGAAAACAGGTCATCCGGCTACTAATAGCGTCACGATAAGAGAGAGCAACCGCTGTAGTTGCGGCAAGGATTGGCGCATTTTCTTCAGGGCACGCGCCGCAAAGTTGCGGGCCACTTGCGGGGTAACCGACATGATGCTGGCAATTTCTTCGTAACCCAGACACCGATAATACCGCAGGTAGATGACCTCCTGCATACGAGCAGGAAGCTGATCCATCTGCTCGGTGAGCCAGCGTTGGTGCTGCTCCTCGGTGTGGGTCTGGATTAATTGGTCTTCTATACCGGAGATACTTTGCTCCAAACAGTCGCTGTATTGATCCTGTTGGGTTTGTTGGCGCGTCTCCTTTTGTAAAGCAGAACGAATGTTTTTCTTCAAAGCCAGGTACAGGTAAGACTCTATATTCCGGATCGATTGGCACGCTTGGGGGTGCGTATATACCCAGGTAAACAGTTCCTGAACTTGATCTTCTACCGTATGTCGCTGGTCCGTGATGGTGCTACCGTACAGCAGCAGCCGGTTGTAAAACCGGAAGTAAAGCACTTTGAACGCTTGCTCGTCGCCTTTGGCAAACTGGTGTAGCAACTGCGTATTTTCTTTCAACCCACTGTCCATCTTTTCTAAAAGCATTAGTCAGGAAGTACCCACGTAAATGTATTGGTGACCATAAACCAAAACGATACAGAAAATACAGTTTAAATCCCAATTGATTCACAATGTGTTAAAAAGGATCGCTAAAGCCAAATTCTTGTTGAAATTTTATTAGTCCTTGACGCATGGACAGGGAGGTGGGCAAAAGAGAAGAGTGGTGGAAAACGATTGGCAAGCCTACCCCGGCTATCGCACTTTGTTGAATGAATTCTCTTCGCTGCGTAGCTATTATTTCTATCAGGACATTTACTCACCGCGCCATGATTTCCCCCCAGGTCCAATCCAGACGCTCTTTCTGGTTGTATCCCACCAGAAAGCCTAATCCGTACCCCAGTCCGTAAGTCACCAAAAACGAGAGGATCAGGGGCCATAGCTTGCCCACCATAAATATTTCCAGCCCAAAGGGCTTGGCAAACACCGTTAGTATACCCACCAGCGCTCCGGCTAGTCCGGCAATGAGTACGGAGGCGGCGTTGGCCCTTCGGGTAAACATGCCCAACACAAACACGCCGAAGAGCGGACCGGCAAACATATTGATGAGCTTGGCGGTGATGGTGAAGATATCTCCCAATCGACCGATGTAGCAGGCCATGATCGTCACGCTGATGCCCAGCACCACACTGCTGATCCGAGAGATAAGTAACTTCCTTCGGTCGGTCGCTTCCGACTGCTCTCCGGCGTCTAGGTTGTAGCTTCTCAAGTAAAGTCTGCCGTAAAAGTCGTTCATCACCGCACTGACGCAAGCATTGGTGCCGGAGTCCATGCTGGACATGGAGGCCGCGTAGATAGCGGCTACCAGGAGTCCGGATAAGCCTACCGGAATCAGGTTGGCAATGAAGAAGGGAAATACCTGATCGCTGGCCAGCGTATCGGGAAAGGACTGGTATTGTGCGACCACAAACAGGCCCACACCTACCAACGTGATGGCCACAATGTAAAAAGTATACGAAAAACAGTTAAGCAGAAAACCTTGCTTGCTCACCTTCAAAGAACTGGCCGTGAGGTAACGCTGCACCAGCGCCTGGTCTACGCAGTAATTACCCATCTTTTGCAAAGAGTAGGAAACCACCAGCGAGATAACGGTAATTTCCTCCAGCACGTAAAGGCGTCCTTTTTCCCATACATTGGCTTCCGACCAACCGGCAATTTGGTCGGACATTTGCGTTTTACCCCCTTCCACCAGGCTCTGCCATATTTCCGGCAGGCCGCCCGGCACCGCGTACCCAATCACCGTCAGGGCGATGATCATACCAGCAAACATAACCAGCGAATGCACCACGTCGGCCCACATCACGGCCTTTACTCCTCCCAGGGTGGTGTTGATGGTAGACAGGATGCCCAGCGCAATCACCGAGGGCACCAGGGGCAACTGCCCGCCCGTCACGGTGTTGAGCATCAGCGAAGGCACGTAAATCACCGCTCCCATCCAGGTGACGCGCCATAAGATGAAGATGGCACTGGCCAGCAGCCTGACCTTTAGGCTAAAGCGCTTTTCCAGGTATTCGTACGCGGTGTACACGTTTAGTTTGTGGTAAAAGGGCATGAACAGTCGCGTAACCACCGGGTAACTGATCGGAATGGCGACCCACATCCAGAGCATAATAAGCCCGAACTTCAGGGCTGCAGCCGGAAACGACATGTAGCCGACGGCACTGGTCAGGGTAGCCAGCAGAGACAAGCCAATCGGAAACCAGCCCATGCTCCTACCGCCGAGCAGGAAGTCTTTGGCCGATTTCTGCT
The DNA here is from genome assembly GCA_965217275.1 of Cyclobacteriaceae bacterium. GTDB lineage: Bacteria > Bacteroidota > Bacteroidia > Cytophagales > Cyclobacteriaceae > Tunicatimonas. The sequence goes on from OZ244400.1 coordinate 1,828,048, forward strand.
GCCGCGAGAAGTACACCCCGATGCTAAGGATACCCAGTACGTACACGACGGCGACGACGATATCGAGGGTAGCGAGTCCTTTCAACGGTGCGGCGTAAATTGATTTTCTAGTCCTTGTTCCTCCAGCAGATACTCGTAGTCCTGATGCACCCTAGCCTGCGATAATCGCTTAGGACCGGCCATGCAGGTGAGGTGGTACAGGTAGGAGCCGGGAGCGGCCACCACCGGATGATACCCGCCGCCCACGTAGGCCACGTCGTTGGTTTTGAGGCTAAAAGCTTGGTCCATCTGATCGTCAAACTGGTAGATTAAGCCGAAACCTTTCGGGTGGGAGAATTTGAACAGATAACCTTCTTCGTAGGGCATTTCTTTGCCTTCTTCGAAGAACTGGTGACGGTGGGGAGGCATGGTGCTCCAGTTGCCCGGATAGGTAACCGTCTCACCGGTGAGCAGCACATTGCCTTCGGAGTTGTCGTTCCAGAAAATCTTGCGCACCGTGCGTCGCCAGTTGTCTGCGCCCCGCTCGTTCACCCGAATATCCTCCTTTTTCATCAGGTAGTTTTGGTACTTTCGGGGGGCGGGCGCGTAGTGAATGCCTAGCTGGCAATCGGTGGTGGCGGTTAGCGTTACTTCTTCCTCCCGCGTCAGCAGCAGTCCTTCGGGCAGGTCTTCGAATACATTTTTTCGGGGGCCCAGTTCGCCCCGGAGTCCGGATTGCACCGCAAAGGATATGGCACCCTCCAGAATCACCAGCGAATACTCGCAGTCCTGGGTGCTGAGGGAGTAGGCGGCTCCCTTTTTTAGGGTAAGCAAGGCCAGTTCCTGGTTGTGCAGCTCCCGATTGGTGAGTTGGTTCCAACCCTCGGCAATTGGTTTTCTTATTCTTCCACAGTTCATATAGTCTCTTTTTTTATTAAAGCATCGATAATTACCTGGGCCGCCATCATGCCCATCCGTAGGTTGGCATCCGAGGTTTGCGCCCCTACGTGAGGAGTAGCCAAGAAGTTGGGCAAATCCAGCAGCGGACTCTCACCCGGAGGCTCGGTCTCAAACACGTCGGTGGCGGCCGCCGCCAAAGCGCCGTTGCTAAGCGCTTCGTACAGCGCCGCTTCATCTATGAGTCCGCCCCGGCTAGTGTTGATCAGGGTGGCCGTGGGCTTCATCATAGCCAGTGCGGCGGCATCTATCAGGTTTCTGGTATGCTCGTTGAGCGGCACGTGTAGCGAGACCACGTCTGACTGGGCTAGTAGCTCCGGTAGCGCTACCCGGGTGATACTGAGTTCGCCGACCGGCTCTAGGGTCGACACAAAAGGATCATACACCAGGATGTCGTTTTCAAAGCCCTGGGCTCTTCGTATCACGGCCTTACCAATCTGCCCGTAGCCCACGATGCCCAAGGTTTTGCGCAGCGCTTCGGTGCCCACAAAGCGGGTCGGTGACCACTGTCCGTCTTGGACACTTTGCACCGCCGGAAGCAGCTGGCGGGCCGTAGCCAGGATAAACAACCAAGCCAGGTCAGCCACCGATTCGTAGTTGCCCGGACAGGTTTTGACCACAATGCCCCGGCGCTGAGCCTCTTCCATGTCGATGCGGTCGAAGCCCACGGCGTGGTCGGCCACCACACGCAGGTTGGGGCAGCGATCAAATACCAGCGAGCCCACCCGGTCTTGAGCGGCCACGATGGCTCCGTCGCAGTCGCCGATCAACTCGGCTACCCGCGCTTCGTTGGCCGGGTCGTCGTTGGGGCGTCTCAGCACCTCGATCCCGGCGTTGGTGAGCATTTCTACCGGTTTGTTGGAGGCTTTGGCGAATGATTTGGATAATACGGCTACTTTCATAGGGCTTGATTTATCTTGACTCCGGTGAGTTGGGCAATTTTTTCCAGATCGCGTACCACAGCCTCCAGCACCGGAATACCGTGTTGCGAACGTTCTTCGTAGGCGATCCTTTCCGGGTCGCCGGGAACCAGCGGGCCGGAGGTTCCGGGTTGGGGCTTCGCTCCTCGAATGGTTGCTATCCACTCGTCCATCTGCTGTTTAAATTCTGCTTTGTCGCGGAAGGCCTCAATGTCCATCACCCCAAAAAAATGACCGATGCCCTTGCCTACCTGCTTGTCCAGCGGCTTTTGCCATAACAGGCTGGGCGGACCAAAGGGCCCCCAATTAGCACCACTCAGTACGCAGCACAGGATATCCACCATCGACAACAGGCACTGACCTTTGTGTCCCCCGGTAACTTTTTCCGAACCCAGGGGCAGCAAACTTCCTCCGTCGATGAGTGCTTGCGGGTCCTGGGTTGGTTCTCCGTGCGGGTCGATGCCCCAGCCGTGGGGTAGCATCTGCCCCTGCCGCATGGCCAGTTCTACCTTGCCAAAGGGTACGGCGCTGGTGGCCATGTCTACGATGACCGGGGGTTGCTGGTCGGCGGGTACGCCAAAGGCGATAGGATTGGTGCCAAACATAGGTTCGGCTCCCCAGAGCGGGGCTACCAGCTTGGAAGAATTGGTCATGGCCCAGCCGATCATGTCGTGTTGTTGCACCGTTTCGGCTACGTAAAATCCGGCCGCCCCGAAGTGGTTGCTATTGCATACACTTACCCAGCCGGTACCAAAGTCCTGCGCCATTTCAAAGGCCATTCGGTTGGCTTTAGGTCCTACCACCAGGCCCAGTCCGTTGTCGCCATCCACGGTGGCGGCACTTTTTCGCTCTCGGACTACCCTCACCTGGGGGCGGGTGTTGACTTTACCGGCACGCAGCAATTCTACGTAGGTGAGCAAGCGCCCTACGCCGTGGGAATCGATGCCGTGCAGGTCGGCGTACAGTAGCACCTCGGCGGCCTTTACTGCGTCTTCTTCCGGCACCCGCAAGGAAACAAACACCTCGGCAACGAACGAGCGAAGGGCATCAGGAGAAAATGTTTGGGTAGTTGCTTCGGAAGTCATACTTGGGCCAGCGATTCGGTGAAAAATTCTCGACAATGTTGCAGATGCGTTCGGCTGTCTGTTTGGGGAGGCTTGATGACTTCAAACAGCAGATAGGGCTTGTCCTGGGGGTTAAGAAAGCCGGTTTCTTTCATTTGAGCAATCATCTGCGCCATCGTAGCGTGCGTCATTCGTCCCGGTTCGCCCAGGGGCATGTGTTTGTCGCCGTACTCTTCGCTGTCCGGATCGGTCACGCAGTTGCAAAAATGAAACTCTTTTACCTGGGGCCGCAGGGCTTGCAGCATCTCGAGGGGGTTCTCTTCGTTGAGCCAGCAGTGGGCCGTGTCTACGTTGATATAAAGAGTCAACCCCTGTTCTTTGAGTATATGGGTTAGCTGTTGGGCCTCTGGTAGGTAGCCAAAGGTGTGCTTCTTGTCGGCATCTACGTCCAGGGGCTCCAGCAAAATGCTGATGTCGGGGTAGTGCTCTTTGGCGTGGGCAACAACTTCTTCCATCGAGTGCTGAAGCGCCGCCAGCGCCTTGGTTCTCAGTGACCGGTCGGCGGGCCGTTTGCCAGGCACCAGCGATAAGGCCGAAGCCCCAATCTCGCGGGCATCAGCGAGTTGTTGGATGACGATCTGTACTGATCGACTGCGCTGCTCTTCGTCCAGGGAAGAAAGGTTGCCCTGTTGCTCGTTCAGCACGCGGGCTACACAGTAATCCAGGTAAAGATTATTGGGGGCTAGCAACTCGGCAATGGCTTTCCGTTCGGCGGCGTAGGGTACTTCTACCGTTTGAAATGCTTGAAAAAATTGATCTTCCAGTACCCATTGCAGGGCCGCCAGCGTATCGCCCTCCTTTTCGCGGGAGGTGGGCCAGTACTGCGATATCATGCAGGTGGGGGTAGCTAGTTCGTAAAGTTCAGTAATATTCATCTATTGTATGGTTGGTGGTTCTATCTTAAATTCTTCGGCCAGGCCCAGTAGCATTGTTCGGGTGTACTCGTCCAGCGGAATGCCTGATCGAAGGCGTTCCTTTTTGGTCAGGCCCGCCCGCTGACCGGGATAGTAGAGTTGATCTACCCCGGTTTGGCGAGGCGACTGAGTAAGGGTGTCTGCCCATTCCGCCGCTTTTTGCGCAAAGGCATCGGGTTCCGTAAAGGCACTGATGTCCAGGGCAATAGCCGTGAAGCTGGCGTTCATCGGCTGCGCGGTTTGGGCGATCCAGCTGAGTACTTCTACTGACAGATTTCCGCCGGGCAGCAGGGCGGTAATTGCCTCAATGGCCATCGCCAGGCCGTAGCCCTTGTGTTCTCCGATGGGTAGTAGCGACCCGGTTCTGGCTCGCTCCGGGTCGGTAGTGGGCTGCCCCTGGTCATCCAGCGCCCAGCCTTCGGGAATCGGCTGGCCCTCGTCGGCGGCGCGGGTGATCTTGCCCATGGCGGTGACGGTGGTGGACATATCGAGCAAAAAAGGGGGCTTACCGACGATAGGAAATCCTATAGCCAGGGGGTTGAGACCCAGCAGGGGCTGGGTGCCTCCCCAGGGGGCAATACCCGGACGGCTCACCGCCGTGCAAATGCCCACGCAGGAAGCTTGCGCCGCCCGAGCAATGTAGAGCGCACAAGCTCCTACATGGTTGGCATGAATGACGGAAACCAGGCCAATTCCGGCTTTCCGGGCTTTGCGGATGGCCTCGTCCATCGCGTAGGAAGCCGCCAGGTGGCCGGAGCTGCCCTGCGCATCGATCACCGCCACGGCCAAGTGGTCTTTTACGACTAAAGGCTCAAACTGTTTGGTAATTCCCCCGCCCTGCACGTGCCGAACGTAGCGGTTCAGCATCCGAATGCCGTGGGAGTCGATGCCCAGCAGAGAAGTTTCTATCAGAGAATCAGCCCACTGCGCAGACAGTTCTTCAGACAATCCGCAGTGGACAAACACTCGACTTACAAACGTTCGGCAGTCCTGACAACTTATACGCTTATCCATCTATCAATAGTCTTAGCACGAGGTCTTTGTTGGTAGCTACTGATGACACATTATTCGTTTTCCGTACCCGAAAGCAGCCAATCCCGGTCAGCAATGATAAGGGATATCTTGGCTCGATAATTTTCCTCCCCGTTCTCGAATAAACACAAAATCTCTCTATCACTGGTCACTGCTAAATCCGAATAGGCGGATGGCCCCTCGGTAATAACCCGTTCGTGCGGCCAGGTCTGCCCTCCATCGGCACTCAGGCGGAGGGTCAACTTCCGGCGACTAGCTCCAAGATCACTGACCTTGGTACTGCTAACAGCTGGGTTACTAAATAATATCTCCTCTTCGTTTAATCTTACCAAGCTACCCTGGCAGGTAGGATCAGGCAGTTGTTGATCCAGTTTCGGGGCGGTCCAGCTCAACCCCTGATCGGTGCTGGTGGCCACGGCGCGATACCCTGATGCGCGAGTTCGCATATTGGTGAGCAGTGAGCCATCTTTTCTCTCTACAATGGTAGCCTCGTGCAGCATGGCGATTTCAGCGGGCACCAGCCCTCCCGTTTGCCAGGTTTGCCCATGATCATCCGAGTAGATCATTCCCGAACGGATGCGATCTTTTGTGGTGTTTTCGTACCGGTCTTTCCTTTCCCGGTCACATATCCAAACCGGGGCAACCAAGCGCCCGCTGCTCAACTGGATGCCGTGTCCGGGACCAGTGGCAATGAGCACTAATGGATAATCCCACGCATCCAATATGGCCGTGTGCTCCCGGGGAGTAGACCAGCTCAAGCCATCGTCATCGCTATAGGTAGAAAAAAGCTCATGGTAATCCTGCACAAAGAGCAAGTGAATCCGTCCGGTCTGGCGATCGACGATAGGACAAGGGTTGCCAATGGTTACTTCGGCATCTCCTCCTACTTCGTATACGATGGTGGCTTCCGACCAGCTACGCCCGTTGTCTTCACTGCGCTTAAGTAGCAGATCAATATCACCGGTGTCTTCTTTACTGTTTTTTCGTCCCTCACAAAAAGCCAGTACCGTTCCTTTGGTGGTGATTTCAAGGGCCGGAATGCGGTAGGTATGGTAGCCATTGGTGCCGGAAACAAACAGGTCTTGGCGAATTGCATCCTCTGGTTGAGTCGTATCATCTTGACGCGTTGCGCCCTCTTGACCGCAGGCGAGGTTGGAGGATAGAGATAAGACAAGCAGGATTCGGTAAGATATTGTCATTGGTTGTGGGTGAATAGTGAGCAATTTTATTTTACCGTCATTCCGGCGGGGCCGCCCCGGCCGCCGTGGAACGGGATTTTCTGTAGCAAAGCGAAAGAAGATGCCCGGAATCCCCTTCTTTAATGACGTAGATGAACTCACTAAGAGGTACATATATGTCTTTGTAGCAGGGGATTCCGGCAGGGCCGCCCCGGCCACCGTGCGGTTCCCCGCCGGGACGCGGCTCATTTGCGCCGCCGGGCGCCGATGCGCTACGCTATGGCAAATGTCCGGAATGACGGGGTCGCCCAGACGGTGGGGGCGCTACGCGGCAAAGTGATAGCTACTGGTTAAAAACCCAGTGTATTATCTTTCAACACATGGATAGCCCCATTGGTTGGCTCCAGATTAGAAGTCTGCACCACGGTGCCATTGGCGCGCACCAGGAAGAATAAGCCATCGGGACGAAAATCAATCAGATCGATGCTTACGGGCTCTCCCATCAGCGGTTGAAAGTCTTGGGGCTCATCGGTGAAGTCGCGGGGGCTCATCAGTTTGCCCGCAAACACGTGGTGCAACACCAGCATCTCCAAAGAGTCGCTGGGGATGTCGTCCAGCGAGCTTAGGTCTTGATCCGCCAGAAACGAGCTAAACGCCGTATCGGTAGGTAGAAACAAGGTGAACTCTCCGCTCTCCAACTGCTGGTCTATTCCGGTGCGGCGCAGGGCGTCGGCAAAGGTAGAAAACTGGGGATCGTTTTGTACGAACTGATTGATGGTGACATCTAGTACGCCGTTGGCAATACCGGTGGCTTGGTAGCCAGTAATGTCACTTTCGTCGCAGCCAAGTAGTGAGACAAACAGAAGTGAGCCTATAAGTAAGCTCATCGCGTTATAAATAGGTATCTTTTTCATATTGTAAAAGATTAGTAGCTAGGGTTGTTAGAATCAATATTTTCATTCAGAATGATCTCTCGCTGCGAAATGGGCAGTAGTAGCCGATCAGGATTGGTCAGCGTCTCAATTTTGTTGAGGGCCTCCCCGTTGCGCACCAGGTCGTACCAGCGGTGGCCCTCAAAGGCCAGTTCGTACCCTCTCTCTTTAAGAATAGCTTCTTTGAGCTCCTCCTGGGTTGTGGCAGTGGTAGCGGGCAAGCCCGCTCGTTCTCTGATCTGATTTAACAGGGCGGTAGCCTCTTCGGTACGGCCCAGGTAATTCAGCGCTTCGGCCCGCAGTAGAATGATTCCGGCCAGCCGATAGATGATGATATTGTTATCCGCTTCGGCCGCTCTATTCGGCACGGAGGTACCGAGATCGGCCCGGCTAAAGGGGCGAATGTACTTAACAATCTGAGGACGAAATAAGCCATCGCCGTCGAAGATTAGCGTACTTCTGCGCAAATCACCTTCCTCCAGGCCGTCGAGAAACTTTTCAGAAGGTAAGAAGATGCCTAGTTCACCCGTCAGCCCGCCGTTTTGCTCATCGGTACCGAAATCAATAAACAGCGAAGATGTTCCCTCTCCGGCGCTGAGGGGGTCAATTTGCAGTTCAAAAATACTTTCTCGGGTGTTTTCTACGTCGAAGATGTCGGCGTACCGCTCGCCAGGTAGTAATTCGTACTGAGGGTTTTCAATAACCTGTTGCGCACTAACCGCGGCAGCTTCCCAGTTAGCTTGCCAAGCATATACGTGGGCCTGCAAAGCGTAAGCAGCTCCCAAGGTAGCACGACCCCGGGTGTCACTGTTACTGCTGTAGGTCGTTGGCAGCCTGGCCAACGCATACGTGATGTCTGCCTCTATCGTGTCCAGCACCACCGCCTGGCTAATCCGGGGCAAGTCTACCGGATCGCTCGCCGAGTTAACAGGCTCCAGGGAGAGCGGAACGTCTCCCCACAACTTTACTAAGTAGAAGTAAGAGAAGGCTCGAAGAAACCGAGCCTGCGCTAGTATCTCGCGCTCATCTTCTGCGGTAAGATCAATGTCTTCGATACCCGGAACATTAGCAATTATGTCGTTAGCCCGAGCAATCGTTTGGTAGAGATCTGACCAGTCGGCTACCGGATCGGTAGGATTTTGCTCGTTATCTTCCAGTCGATCGTAACCTTCATTTTTGCCTTCATCAGTAGTCAGTAAATCGGCTCGCAGGTCTCCCCACATTGAGTACCGCACGTTGCCCTGCCCCCCGTTGAAGGTATTTCTAAGAGCGGCATAGGTGCTGGTGATCGCAGCGTCGGCGTGCTCGGCGGTTTCAAAGAAATTTTCCGAAGAGAGGTTGCTGATCGGATCCTGCTCCAGCACTTCGCAGGCTCCCAGGGCTATCAAAATAGCTCCAATGAAATTATAGTTTATTAAACGTTTCATAGCAGTTAATAAGGGTTAAGATCAGTTAAAAGCCTACGTTAATACCAAAGATGACCGACCGGGAAAGGGGGAAGAGGTTAGCATTATCCACTCCGAAGGAGATACCTCGGTCGGGACGGTTGTTGGTGGTTATAACCTCAGGGTCCCAACCCCGGTACGGGGTAAACGTAAGCAGGTTCTGCCCCGTAACGTACAATCGGATGTTGCTCAGGCTTATTTTCTGCACCAGCACATTGGGCAAGCGGTAGGCAAAGGTGAGGGTTTTAAGTCGCAAAAAATCACCCGATTCCAGCCACAGGGTAGATTGAGGGCGGTCGTTATCAGTAGGTGAGCTTCTCTCGCGCCTCGGATATTCGGTCTGGTCGCCCGGCTGTTGCCAGCGGTCCAGGGCATACTTGGTGATATTAGTCCAGTTGCCGTTCGATCGATCAGCCGCATATCTAGTAAGATTTAAAATCTCACTTCCCTGAGAAAAGTTGATGTAGGCCGATAGTTCAAATCCTTTGAAGGTAAAGGTGTTGTTAATGCCCCCGGTGAAATCCGGTATGGGACTACCTACCACCTTCAGGTCGTTATTGTCAATGATACCGTCGTTGTTTACATCCTCAAAGATAGCATCTCCGGCTCTGAACGCCGTTCCGTTAGCGCTTAACCTTTCGCCATCGATCACCGGCACGTCTTCGTCGGTAGCATAGACCCCTTGATAGTTATAGAGGTTGAATGCTCCGATAGGTTCACCCTCCCGCAAGACATTGAAAAACGTAGTGATATCGTTGCCGCCCGGTAGCTCTAACACCCGGTTATCTAGAAAGGCGATATTGAAACCAAGATTCCACCCAAACGCTTGTTGGGGCTGAAGCACATTGGCATTAATGCCGAGTTCTATTCCCCGGTTCTCTACTTTCCCCACGTTTTTCAGGATACTGTTGAACCCGGTGACCTGAGGGATTTCTACGTTGAATAGCAAATTATTGGTCTGTTTGTTGTACACGTCGGCGGTGAAGTTAAGGCGCCCTTTCCAGAGTGATAAATCAAGCCCCAGGTTGGCCTGCAGTTGCGTCTCCCAGCCCAACTGACGATTGGGGATGATTCCGGCAGCAATTCCGGGTGCCCCGTTGTAGTTTTGCCCTGTGAAGTAAGCTCCCTGCCAGGCATAGTCGGCTATACCGCTTTCGTTGCCTATCTGCCCGTAGCTAAAGCGGAGTTTTAGGTTGTCAATTGTACTAATACCACTCAAGAACGGTTCGTCGGATATCCGCCAGCCGACAGCGGCCGAAGGAAATACAGCAGTTCGGTTTTCTCTACCAAAGCGAGAGGAAGCATCGGAGCGAACCGTGACCGTAAGCAGATAGCGGTCGTTGAATTTGTAGTTGACCCGGCCGTATACCGAGCGCAATCCGTTGGCGGTCTTGTTGGAGTTGGTACTTTCCAACACCGATCCGGCCCCCAGGGTGATGATATCATCCGTAGCGGCTCCGCTCACGTTGGCGTTGATAAACTCTGATCGGGTTTCCTGCACACTGTATCCGGCCAGGGCCTCCAGACTGTGGTTTTGAAAATCTCGCTGATAGGTCACGATGTTTTCATTGATCCAGGTAAGCGAGGTGCTCCACACTTCAGTGGCCGAGCGCTCCGGTATCCCCCGTATCCGAAGATTGGAGGGGTAAAACTCTTCTTCCCGCACTCCCGCGTAGTCGATGGCCAAGCTCGTACGGAATTTTAGCCCTTCCAGGATTTTAATCTCCAAATACTCATTGGCCACCAGGCGGTTACCGTAAGCATTGTTGGTAGAAGACAGCAGAAAGTTTAGCGGATGAGAACTCAACTCGGGTATCCTCCCGTCGATGTAAGGAGAAATAAACGGAGAGAAGTTATTGATGGCGTAGGCGATGTTTTGGTCGTCATCGTCTTGTCCTCCCAGTTTGGTACGGGAGCGGGTAAAAGACAAATTACTGCCGAGCGTAATCCGGTCGCTAGCGTTGTAGTCTACGTTGATCCGGGTAGAATAGCGCCGGTATCCCGCGTTGGGGATGATCCCTTCCTGATCGAAATAACCCGCGGTCAATGCATACTTGATGTTTTCGGACCCGCCGCGCACCGAAGCATCGAAGTTGGTGATGGGGGCGGACCGAAACACCAGCGCAATATGATCCACGTCGTTGTTTCCGGAAATATTCAGCGAGTCCAGGTAGCGCTCGGTACGTCCTAGCGTTCCGGCATTTCGTAGTGCCTCCAGCCTCAGCTCCCGGTTGTCCCGCGCTCCGATATAGTCGAGGCCATTGTTAAGTTGCTGCACGCCCCGGTAGAAGTTAAGGTTGAATTTAGCTTTTCCGGCCTGTCCTCGTTTGGTAGTGATCAACACCACTCCGTTGCCCCCTCGAACCCCGTAGATAGAAGCGGCCGAAGCGTCTTTCAGCACCTCAATAGATTCGATGTCGTTGGGATTGATATCGGCCAGGGCGTTGGTGGTGCCTTCACTACTGGTTTGCGATAAGTTGCCTGTGTTGGTGAGCGGCACCCCGTCCACCACGTAGAGCGGGCTGTTGCCGCGGCTCACCGAAGAGTTGCCCCTGATCCTTACGCTCACTCCGCCACCGGGTGCACCGGTGCCCTGCACCACCTGCACTCCGGCCGCCTTGCCTTGCAGGATATTGTCAAAACTGGAGGTAGGCACATTTTCTATATCAGCCGATTCTACCGAAGCCACCGACCCCGTCAGGTCGCGCTTCTCCTGCGTACCGTAGCCTACTACCACCACTTCACTAAGCGATTGAATATCCGGAGCCATTTCCAGATTAATAGTAGTTTGGGTGCCAATTGCCACTTCCTCACTGGTATAGCCCACTGAAGAGAAGACCAACGTTTCGGCATCATCCGGAGCGGTGAGGCGGTAGTTGCCGTCGATATCCGTAACCGTACCCACCGTAGTGCCCTTCACCACGATGTTGACCCCCGGAAGCTCTTCACCAGTTGACAAATCAGTGACCGTGCCGGTGATAGTCTTTTCGTACGAGCGCAGCGGCTGTATGGAGCTGCCTACCCCATTGGCATCGGCTTGGGGTACCGGCTGCGGGTAGGGTGGCTCCAAAGCGCCTGACTTCACCTTAGAAAGTGTCGGTTGCCTTTGAAGAATGTAGTAATTCCGCTTGTATTGCCGAAACTTTAGGCCCATGGGGCCGACCAGTTGTAAAACAGCGCGTTCTAGTTGACTCTTTGATGCCTCCATCACCCGGCGAACCTGCCGTACGGGAACCGACCTTCTCTCAACCAGATCACTTTGATAGGTAATCTTGACGCCGTACTGCTGCTCCACGTCCGTCAGCATTTGCTTCAGGGGCACGTGGTCTTGGTTCTGATCTTCCTGGGCGATCGGGGGTGTCCACTGCAGGGCCACCTGGGCGCTAACGTTTGCGGTGACCAACAGTGCCAGAATAAGCCATCCAGCGGCCCACCACTTAGTGCTTCGTCGTTGTCTTCTCATGATACGGATAGGTTTAATAAAGATAAATTTTGAAGGTAGGGGGGCGCTTCGCCGCCCCCCAGAGCGTGAGTAGCGGTTATCATTTTCTCAAGTAAATTCGTTCGTCTTTCTCGATAGCTTGGATGGCAAAAATTTCGTGGAGCAGTCCGAGCAGGGTACTCATGTCGTTGTTGGGCAACGCACCCGTGAGTTTGAGCTGCCGGATGCTATCGCTCTCAATAATGACCGGTTGGCCGTACAAGTCCTCAATGGTTTGGGCCACTTCCTCTAGGGGGGTGTCTTCGAAAATCAATTCGTTATTGGTCCAGGCCAGCACCGGAGCACTCTCCACTGGGATTAGGGTAAACGTGTGGTCGGGGGTCAGGGTGGCCTGCTCGCCGGGCTTCATAATGACTTCGACAGCAGCGGCCGGTGTTTCATTTAGGGTGTTGAGTTTGATTTTTCCGCTGGCTAGGGTCACCTGGGTGCTGCCGCGCCGGTGCAGTACGTTAAATTCGGTGCCTAGCACCTCTACCGCTAGATTATCGGTGTGAACCGTAAAGGACTGATTGTTCTGAAGATGCTGCACCGAGAAGTACGCTTCACCTTCTAACTGCACCACCCGGGGCTTATCCTGCGCCCAGCGCCGGTCGTAGCGGATGCTAGAGTTAGCGTTCAGCACCACGGTAGATTGGTCAGGTAGCACCACCGTGCGGGTTTCGCCGTAACCGGCAGTTTGGGTCACCGATTCACCGATCCACAGATAGTACACCAGTGCCAGACAGAACAGCACCCCCGTCAGCCCGGCGGCTACGCGCCTAACGGGAAAGGTTCTCGTGAGTCGGCCCGACAGTTGTTGGTACAGGGCGGATGATTCTTGCGGAGAAAGCTCGTCGGCCGTATGAAGCTGTTGCCAGATGTCCCGAATAATTTGCTCATCCTCTCGACCTACCGGCGCTTGCTGCAAATACTGGAACAACTCTTCTAATTCGGCCCGGGTGCATTGGCGGGCAAAATACTTACGCAGTAGACGTTGTCTTCGTGACATAGGTTGGATAGCTTGATGTTCTACTACTACTATCCAACTGCTGCCGAAAACAACGAGTCTACGCTATTTATTTACATTATTTTTACAAAATCACTATTTTTATCACCATCTAACCCTATCAAGAGGGACCTTTATTAAAAATTACTCAACAGTAAGCCGACCTGAACCTTAGCTTTCACCTACTACAGATTGATAGAAAGAAGGGGTTGAAGCGCTAGCGGCGGATGGATGACGATCCCAACTGGATTTAGAAGAGCCGATCTAGTAAGGCGAGAAGTAGTCCAAAACTGATATCGGCGTGCTGCTTAAGGTAGCCACGGATCGATTGCAGCGCTTGGTTGAGTTGGGTGCGCACCGTTTGAGCACTCACCCCCATCGCAGCGGCGATCTCTTTAACGGTTTTGCCCTGCTGATGCATCATCTCGTATACTAGTTTTCGCTTGGGAGGCAGCAAAGCAATGGCTCGCTCGGCAATGGCTTGGTACTCACCAAAAATAGCATCTTCCTCGGGAGAGGCCGTTGAGGAACTCATGCGTTGGTGCATAACTACCTGTAGGGAATTGCGGTGAGCCACCTTATTCAGATACTTAAGGTTTTCGTTCTTAGCGATCTGATAGAGGTAGGGTTCTACCGGACGGCTGGCATCGAGACGATGCCGGTTTTGCCAAAGTTTTAGTAGGGTGTTCTGCACAATCTCCTTAGCATCTTCCGAAGAGTGCGTAAACTTTAGCGAAAAGGCGAAAAGGCGTTGATGGTACGTATCGTACAGACGACGAAAGGCTTGCTCATCGCTTTTTTTGAGGCGATTTACCAAACACGAACTTTCCATATTCTTGACCATCCCCTTCATAAACGTATGTATGCACCCTTAGGCCAAGTATATGACTTTTAAAAGTTAATAGCAACGCGCGATTGAAAATTTTAAAATTCGTTGGCCAGAGCTTTCTCTGTTTTGATCAAAATTGCAAGGTGCGTCACCTGCTAGATGAAGGTTTGGCACTTGGCATACGTTACGTACTGGTCTTCCTTCGCTCTTCTTTTTCACTGGGCTATTCGCTGCTGTAGCTTACGCTTTAGTTCTTCTTTGGTAGATTGATACCGAGGATGGTTGGCCAGGTTGTTCCACTCGTAGGGGTCATTTATTTTGTCGTACAATTCTTCCTCTCCATTGTTGCCCAGCACGTAGCTGTACTGCGCGGTAGTGGCGATGTAATGTTGCTTGCGCACCGATTCCGGGTCGTTCATATCGGTGATCTCAGTGCCTTGCACCACACTGGTTACGAAGTCCGGTCCTGCCCAGGTTTTGGTAGCCGGATTTTGGAGAAAGGGGGCCAAGCTGTAGCCATCCAGGGTGACTTGATTCGTGTTGGCGTTTGGTTGGCGGGGTAAATTGGCTAGTTCATTAAAAGTAGGGTATAAATCGAGCAAAGATACCGGATAGTTAACCGTTCCTTTAGCAATGCCCGCCCCAGCAAATACTAGCGGGATATGCAAGCTTTCGTGCCAGACGGAGTTTTTGAACAAGAACTGTTTTTCGCCCATGTGAAAACCGTGGTCGCTGGTGAAGACGATGATGGTATTATCTTTACAAGCACTCTTCTCCAAGGTTTCCACAATCTTACCCAGTTGATCATCTACCAGCGCCGCACAGGCCAAGTAGGCTTGGGTCCATCTTTTGAGCATTTCTTCTCCTCCGGCCTCCATGATCTCATTGTACCGTCGGAAGCCGTAATCGGTATTGGAAGTGCCTTCCTCTTTGGCCAGGATGTCGGCACAATCGGCCAGATCGCGCTCCTTAAACTTAGCTAGTTTCAGTCGGTCCAAAGGAAAACGATCTAAGTAATTTTGCGGCGCATAATAGGGCGTATGGGTAGCGGTAAACCCAATCGCCAGGAAAAAGGGCTTATCGTGCTTTTGGCTGATAACATCAATCGCATAATTGGTGCTTTTTTCATCCGGCATCAGGTCCCGGTCTTCATCGGATACGTAGCGAAAAGGTTGACTGTAGGACATCCACCCCCGGTGGCCGGGGATTCCTTGGGCAGCATCGGGCTTATACTCCGGGATTTGCGCCAGCGAGCCAAAGGTGCTTTCCCAGCTATCCTGCAAGACGGCCGGTTGGTTCGGATGGGGCTGAAAACCCAGGGAATCTACTCCCCCGCCTACGTAGGCACCGTCCCACGGAAAGGGACTAAAACTTTGGGCGAAGCCGTAGTCATCGTGGGGCCACTCGGTAGAGCCGTTATGAAAGATTTTGCCCGTGCCGTACACCTCGTAGCCATTGTCATAAAAATGGTGCACCAGTGGCTTGGCTTCTCTGAGCACCGGACTGGCCCGGTAGTACCGCTCTTCGTGCCGAAAGCCGAAGTAACGGCTGTGTTCAGGAGCAATCCCGGTAAGAAAACTGCCCCGGGAGGGAGCGCAAATTGGGGCATTGGTATAGGCATTGGCAAACTTTACTCCTCGTTCCGCCAAGGCTTTCAGGTGCGGCATACTAGCCTGGGCATGACCGGCTTCCGTTACCGCGATGTCGTTTAGGTCGTCGCAGACGATGAAGATGATATTGGGTGATTGGCTTTTGCTAACCTGGGCAGCAACTTGATTTGCGTCGGAACAAATACCTAGCAATATTAGAATTACTGCTGCTCTTACGTATTTTTTTCTTCTAGTCATTGCTTCGTTACTCGCTTGATGCTTTTCGGAGGGCTCAACGTATGTTCTCCGTAGAATACCGCCAGATGGGCGGGCCTGTCCGGCTCAATCATCCGCCGTTCGTCGCCGCCAATGATTAAGTCTAACACCCCATCCTGATTCCAATCCATGACGCTGGGTCCGGCTAGGTGGCTGTAGAGCGGCACCAGCGGCTGGGCTTCTTCAAAAGTATCGTTGCCCGTATTGCGAAACAAAAACACCCCCCGGTGAAACATATAGATAACCAAATCCCGCTTCCCATCCCCATCCCAGTCGGCCACGGCAAAGCCGGAGCGGTTGCCTTTTTTACGTTCCCAATAGTCCTGTAGCACGATGGGCTGGCCGGTCGATAACATCAATGTATCCGGATTTTCAAGGTCCAGTGAACCATCACCTTCGTATACCAGCACGTGACCGGGATCATTCGAGACCATAACGTCCGGTTCGCCATCGCCGGTCCAGTCCAGCACCGCCGGAAAGAGACGGTCGGGCAACACTAGTTCGTCACCTCCGTACCGGAAGTTCGCTGGCTTATGAAAGCGCAGTTCACCGTTCACTTTCTCTCCCTTAAAAAAATACAATCTCCTGCCCATAGAACCGGTGAGGATATCCAGCACTCCGTCTCCGTCCCAGTCGGCCGCCCGGGGAGCGATGCGATCGGAGTACCATTCCATTGGCCCCCAGTGGGAACCGTCACCTTGTTCGATGGAGAAAGTTTCCAGCAGGCTGCCATCCGTATACTGCAATCGCCGGGCGGGGTCAAACACCCGGTTTTGCTCGGTACCGATGTTGATAACCACGGTGGGAAAAGAACCCTCGGCTCCTAGCAGCAAATCGGTGTCACCATCTCCATCCCAGTCTACCGGATCAACGGTAGAATTGCCCATGCCATATACGGGGGTGTCTTTATGGGCCTGAATGCTTAGGTAGCCGGTATTTTCCCAGCCGGAGCCTTTTCTTTTATATATCAGGTAACGGTTCTGATTGCCAAAATAGGAAGCACCTACGAGTTCATCCTGTCCATCTCCATCCAGGTCGGCTTCATCCACCCTGATCGTCAGAAAAGTGCGGATAGGCGAGCCATCGGGCTTTGAAAGCAAGCCTTTTTCAGTAAGCTTAGGCTGTTCTTTGCTGCCTTCATTGATAAACACTTTCACTTCTGTATTGTGGCTGCCCACCAGCAAATCCTGCAGGCCATCCTGGTTGATATCAAAAACAGTGGGATAAGGATGGAGATAAGTCTGTATAGGTTTTTCGTCCGCAAAGAGCCTGACAGGCTGCTCAAACACTGCTTCCTGTTCATTTTGGGTGGCATTTTTGAGAAAATATACTTCACCGGTTTGGGTATTGTAAACTTCAGGATCGCGGAAACCCGACATGCGGTTGCTGCCCTGCTGTGGTAAACCTTCAGGCACAGTTTCGTTGATGTGTTCCACCCCAATGATCAGGTCCTGCTTGCCATCATTGTCCCAGTCGGCTACGCTGAGGCGGGGGGCATTCCACACATCTTCCGGTGCTTCAATCCTTTCACCATCAATACCCGCGGCATACTTTTGCACCCATTCAGGTTTTTCTCTACTGCCTTCGTTGAAATATACCGACAAAACTAAGGAAGCTTCTCCCAGTTTGCTGATGTCGTTTTGTCCTTCGTAGCCCAGCAGTTCCACCTTTCCGTCTCCATCCACATCCATCACATCAAAATAACGCCCAAGCTTGCCCCTGTCCATGATCATCTCATTTTCCTTTAGCGTACGGAACATTGGCTCCTGCTGATTACCCACATTTTTATAGAAGACAATCCCTCCCCCCCGCCGCACATTGGCCAGTATGTCTATTAATCCGTCTCGGTCCCAGTCGATCAGTTTATAGTCGTAGGCCAGGCCGGGCAAGGGGGCCTTGATGGTTTGGCCATAGGTGATGGGCTGGTAGGGTACGGAGTAGCGATCAGCCGGACCTTCGTCATCGTGGGAGTTGGTTACCACCTGGATGGTAGACGAACTATCATAAGGCGTTTTACAGGCCACCACTGAGGCTAGTCCCAATCCGTAGGCTAAAATCTTACGCCGCGCTCGTATATTCTTTAAACTTTTCTTTATCATGCTGTAGGTTCAAATATTTGGCAAGGTCTTTCTTCGCTGAACTACCCTTGCCGTACGCACCGTAGTTCGGACAAACTAGTGATTAATCAGATTCCGAGTAACAAATACGCTAGCAGTGCCGAATAAATTTTCATTGAGAATAAAATCAAATGGTTAAAACACGGATTGCTTTAATACCCCGGATTCTGCGTAAGCTGGTCATTCCTTTCCAATGAGTTGATTGGAATCGGCCACAGTAAGTCTTCGGCGGTCACTGCTATGTTCGCCCCCCGGGGTAACGCTACTAATGAGGTATCCGGGTTGTTGGCGATCAGTTCCCGATTGAACGCAATAGAGGCTTCCACGTCAGATATCAGTTTTCCGAAGCGTTTGGAATCAAAGAACTCGTGGCCTTCCAGGCAAAGCTCTTTCTTACGCTCTACGAACAGTGAGTCCATAAACTGCTCGGTGGTTAGTCCGGAGGTAATGTCGGCTAATCCGGCCCGGTTGCGGACGGCGTTGATATACGGCTCCGCTTCTCCTACCGGCTTTCCGTTCTGGATTTTAGCCTCGGCAATCATCAGCAGTACGTCGGCGTAGCGCAGTATCGGGTAGTTGATGTCTGAGTACTCCACAGTTTTGATGTACTTCCCGAAGTGCGGCGCCGCCTGAGCAAACTCCCAGAAGGGGATCACCTCTCCTCCTTGGGTGTACTCGGTGATAAAGAACTCACGCAACCGTTTGTCATTGGCCGAAAAACTATTAAAAAACTGCAACTCGGCAAAAATAGCCCCAACAGGTTGTTCGAAGGCAATATTTCCCTGCCCCGATCCCTCCGGGGGAAGTTGATTATTCAGACCGTTTCGGGAGGCGGAATTGTCTCCGGCAAACTGTACTTCAAAGATGGACTCGATCGTATTAGAACCACTCACCGACGAGTAGTCGGGCGTGAGCGCCAAGCCACTGCTGTTTTCCACGCGTAGCAAGGTCGTTTCGGCTTCGCCATATTGCCCCGTGGTCAGATAAACTAAGCCTAGTAGCGTATTGGCCGCTTCTTGGGTAACCCTCCCTTCGTTGCTCGTTCCCCGGAGGTCCGCCAGCGTAGCGAGGTTGTCGGCGGCAAACACCAAATCGTCTTCAACAAGCGCATAGACGTCCTCGGCAGATGATCGGGGGGTGGCGGAACTGTTCACCACGTCATCAATGGATGAGAAGTCGGTAACTGCTTCCTCCAGCAAGGGCACGTCACCGTACCATCTTACCAGATTGAAGTAGTAATAAGCCCGAAGAAAACGAGCCTCGCCTACCAACCGGCTTTCCAGGTTTGTATCGGGAAAATCAAAATTTTCCATCCTTTCCAACGCCGAGTTTGCCCGGGTAATCCCGGTATACATATCGGACCAAAGTCCACTGATCGCACCCACCCCCGGCAATATGGCGTTGTTGAATGTATCGAAGGCTTCATAACTCGAGGAGATGGAAGTGGCCACGGCCGAGGCAGCTGCGTTGGCGTGGTTAAACGAAAGCAACATACCGTCCAGCGGCTCGTATAGCCCATTGATTAGGTTCACAAAATCGGCGTCGGTTGTATAGAAGTTGGCCTCCGTGAACGTGCTAAAGGCTTCTTCTTCCAGAAATTCATCCATACAGCCACTCAGCAAGGCAACACAGCTAGAGAATAGGATTATTAGTTTGCGTTTCATAGTTGAATATTAAAGTAGCGGTTGTTAAAATTAGAGCGTTAGGCTAATCCCTGCCATAACGACGCGGGTCATCGGGTACCCTCCGGTATCTACTCCGAGGTTGACCGTGCTCTGTCCTCCTGAATTTACCTCCGGCGAAGTACCCAGGTAATTGGTCCATACGGCCAAGTTCTGGGCAGAAAGGTACACCCGCAGGTTCTGAGCAAACCGAATGATATCCTGGGAGAGATTTACCCCCAGACTGATATTTTGTATCTTCACGTAGGAGCCATCTTCAATGGCCAGCAGGTCGTTGGCGACAAAGATGCCCTGAAGATTTGACCCGGCCCGCGGGTAGGTAGCGTTGGGGTTCTCTGGCGTCCAGGAATCTGTGGCCAGCACGGCGTATTTGTTGGTTCTCAACTGGCGGGGGTCCTTGGCGTTGTAGGAAGTACTGTTTAGAACATCATTGCCGATAGACCCGGATATCAGTACCGAGACATCAATGATCTTATAGCGAAACGAGTTGGTAATGCCGAAAGTGAAGTCCGGATGCGGGTTGCCGATGACCGTATAGTCTCCGTCGTTGATCACGTTGTCGCCATTCTGGTCTACAAACTTGATATCCCCCTCCTGGGGAGCTCCGTCCGGGGCCGCTACGTTTTCGGCGGCATCCGCCGAGGTAACCAGTCCGTCCGTCGCGAAACCTCGGAATACTCCCAGGGGTTCTCCTACGCGCACGTACGACCGGTACTCTCCTCTTTCTACCGCGCCTGGCCCAACAAACTCATCTTCCAGGGGACTGATTTCCGTCACCTCATTGCGGTACTGCGAATAATTGGCAGTGGTCGACCAGCTGAAAGCCGGACTGCTAACCCAATTTCCGGTGAGGCTAAGTTCAAACCCATTATTTTCTATTCCTCCGATATTAAGAATGGTAGAGTTGAAGCCGAGCAGCGGGTCCAATGGCACCGATACCAGAAGATCGGAAGTGTTTTTCCAGTAGACATCAAAGCTTACGTTTAGCAACTCGTTAAACAGGCTCAGATCGATGCCAATATCGGTTTGTGCCGTTTTTTCCCACCGCAGATCGCTGTTGGCGGGCCCGGACGGGTAGAAGGTATTCACCTGCCTACCGTCGAAGCTGTAGCGGCCGTTTCCCAGCGTCAGGCTGGAAAGGTTAGTACCAATCTCCGAGTTGCCGGTAATTCCGTAACTAGCTCGTATCTTCAGGTTACTGACTGCTTCCAAGGGTTGCATAAAGGGTTCTTCGGAAACGCGCCACGCAACGGCACCGGAGGGAAACACGCCCCATTTATTGCCATCTGCAAAACGAGAGGAGCCATCGGCTCGTATACTTCCGGTCACTAAGTATCGCCCCTTATACTGGTAATTGAGCCGCCCCAGGTAGGAAGCCATGGTCCACTTGGTCCTAAACGATTCGGTGGAATTGATGACCGCCCCTTGTCCGTCGGCATCGGCACCCAGTCGGTCGAAAGGAAAACCGGTATCCTGCGAGAAGAAATTCAGTGCGTCGTTCGACTGCACGGTGAAACCGGCCAGGGCGTCGATAGAATGATCCCCGGAGGTAAACTGGTAATTCAGGATGTTTTCGTTGATAAAGTTCTCCTTGTTGTTACTCTGGCGGATCAGCCGGGGACCCTGGGTAAGAAAACTGGTGTAGTAGATGGTATTGTCCCGAGACTCAATGTCGCCGCCGATACTCACTTTCAGGGATAAGTTTTCGGTAAAATTGATTTTTCCGTAAAAGTTGCCCAGCATCCGGTTCATAGTTCGCAGGTCGGTTTGCTCCGTGAGCAAAGCCAGTGGATGGTTGATCGGATACGGGCTTCTCATGAGCGAGTTGGCCGGGGCGGCGTTGTTGCGGAACGGATCGCCATTCTCATCGTAGACCGGGTGAAACGGAAACATTAACATACCGGCGGTCACCGAACCCATCCCGAAGATGCCATTGGCCGTACCATCGACCCAGGCAAAGTTGTTTACGGCGCGGGAAGCGATCAATGAGTTGCCTACCTCGAGCCAATCATTTACGTTGGCGTCCAGGTTTATCCGCATTGAGAAGCGTTGGATGCTCGAGGCTTTTAGCACCCCGTCCTGATCGAAGTAGCTACCGCCGACGGAGTACCTTAGTTTTTCGTTACCGCCCGAGGCCGTCAGGCTCAGGTTAGTGACCTGCGCCCCGGCGCGGGTCATTTCCTCCAGCCAATTGGTACTGGGGAGCGAATCAGCAAACGCGTAGGGTTCGGTACGCGTGGGATCATACTCCTGACTGTTAGGATTGTTCTGATGCTGGTTGTAGTAATCCTGAAACTGAAGCGTAGACATCATATCGGGCAGGTTGATGGCACTTTGCCAACCCCGGTAAAAGTCAACGTCAAATTTTGATTGTCCCTCTTTTCCGCGCTTGGTCGTGATAATGATTACTCCGTTAGAACCCCGCGCCCCGTAAATTGCGGTAGCCGAGGCATCCTTGAGCACGTTGATCGACTCGATGTCCGCCGGATTTAGAAAGGCCAATGGGTTTTCCGGATTGATCCGCTGAGCACCCGTGGTACCCGGCCCCCCGTAGGTAGTAAGCTCTTGGGCATCGTTAAACACCGGTACCCCATCGATGACGTACAGCGGTTCGTTACTCCCCAAAAATGAGTTTGATCCCCTGATCCGCACGGAAGTGAGTCCCCCCGGCGCGGCACTGGCTTGCTTTACGTTGACCCCCGCTAAGCGTCCCTGAAGCAACTGGTCGGCACTGGTAATGTTGACGCCTTTTACATCTGACACGTCAAGGGTAGAAACTGAACCCGTCACGTCCTCCTTATCCTGGGTGCCGTAGCCGACGACCACCACTTCGGAGAGCGACTGAATATCGGGAGCCATCTCCAGATTAATGACGGTTCGGTTGTCAATAGCCACTTCCTCGCTGGTGTATCCCACCGAAGAAAACACCAGCGTCTCGGCATCATCCGGGGCGGTGAGGCGGTAGTTGCCGTCTACGTCGGTGATAGTACCGATGGTGGTACCCTTCACCAGGATGTTGACCCCCGGTAATTCTTCGCCGGTAGACAAGTCGGTGACTTTGCCGGTGATGATTTTTTCTACCGCCGTTGGCGTAGCGACTGGGAGGCGGCTGGGCAGGGGGCGCTGGCCATCGGGAAGCACCAAGGAAGTCGATGCCGGGACTTGCTTGAGTTTGTCAACCTCCTTGGGGCGCTTCGCCGGGGCTTTGATCACGTATACGCCTTTCTCAATCTCACGAGACTCCAGCCCGAAGGGGCGCAGTAGCTGGCTCAGTGAGGCCTCCAGGTCGTCGGTGACCAACAAATCGGCTTCTACTTGCTTGTTTTCTACGATCGCGTGGTCAAACACAATACTTACCCGGTAGGTAGCTTCAAGATCGATCAGTACGGACTCTAGCGAGCGGCGCGTTTGTTCGGGGCTAGAAGGGAGCGACACCGAAGGCGTTTCGCCACTAGCGAGTAGCTGCGGCAACGAAGGAGTCCCCCATAGCACCAGTCCGCCGACGAGCAAACCGGACTTCCACCCGTGCCGTAGGCGAACAAAATAGGAAAAGTTTTGCATCATGGTTACATTTAGGGTTTAACAATTCATTATTATTCGGATTCGGTCGGCCTGCGTCCCGCCAAGAATGCAGGCAACCGGGTTTGTTTTTCTTCTACTGAGCGAACTCACTGCTTTTCTGCAACGTCACCCGGTTTCCGTCGCGGGTGGCCCGCACCCCCATCGACTCGGTTAGTATTTCCAAGAAGATATCTTCATCGTAGGTAGGGATGGAACCCGTGATTCGCTGGTCCGCCCAATCGTCATCGGATAAGATTACCTCCCAACCGTAGTAGTCTTCCATAAGGGTGGCCACTTCGGTGATCGGCGTTCGCTTGAATACTAGCTTCTTTTCTTGCCAGACCGTATAATCTTTTGGATCCACCACCTGCGTGGTTAGCGGGGCCGAAGCAGACGCCAACGCAACCAGCTCTCCCGGCTTCATCACCAGTTGCTCGTTGTTTTTGGTGGCCAGCCGCACTTTGCCGTGCTCCAGCACCACCTGGGTGGCTCCCCGCCGCTCGCTCACGTTGAAGGCGGTGCCCAGCACCTCCACGTCCAGATTTTCGGTATGAACAATAAACTTTACCGGCTGGCTTGTCTCCTCTACTTGACCTATCTTCTTCACCTCAAAAAAAGCTTCGCCCACCAGCCACGCTTCTCGGGCACGTTGTTCGCCCGCGCTAAACGTGAGGGAAGAGTTGGCATTTAGCACCACCCTGGAGCTGTCGGGCAGCCAGACAGTTTTGGTTTCACCGTAATCGGTGGTGTAAGATAGAGTAGCCCGCTCGTTGCGCGTCATAAAATAGAAAAGGCTGGCGAGCACCATTAGGCCGCCCAACACCGCGGCCACGCGGTACCAGTAGGGGGCAATCCGGCGTTTTTCGGACGAGCGAAAGACACGCTGGAGCAGTTCAGCCGCTTTTGCGTCGGGCAAGGTTTTTTCCTGAGGCTGTTCGGCCCATAACTGATCCATTACCGCGCGGTACGCGTCTTCATCACCCGACTCCCTGAGGCACTCGAGCAACTCGGCCCGCTCTTCCGAACTGGCGGTTCCCTGCAAGTATTTTCTAAGTAGGTGTTGCGCGTGCTCTTTCAAAGTAATGCCTTTTATAGTACTACAACCCTGACCGGGGGAGAGGACTACTCGGCGGGCAACTTTTTTTTCAGAACAAGGCGCTTGCGATCAGGTAGCTCACGAAAAGGCTAATATCGGTATGCACCCGAAGCTGCGTTTTGATGGCCCGAAGGGCTTTGATCACGTGGTTCTTCACCGTGTTGGGAGATATCCCCAGGCGCTGCCCGATCTCCTCGTGCGTCATGTGCTGATCCCGGCTCATGCGATACACCCGCTGTTGCTGCAGGGGCAACCGACAAATAGCCAATTTGACAAGCTGTTTTAGGTTAGCGTAATCGATGGCCTCTTCGGTATCGTTGTGAAACTGCGGGGTTCGGTAGCGCACGCGTTGCTTCAGCGCCTCTTCAGCGGCCAGCTTTTTCAGGAAGTTGAGCGATAAGTTACGGGTGATGGTGTAGAGGTAGCCGATTAAGGATTGGGCGGGATCAAGCCGGTGGCGGTCGTCCCAAACCTTTAGCAGGGCATCGTGAATAATTTCCTCAGCCAGCTCTTCTGATTTGGTAAAGCGGTAGCAGTACGAAAATAGGCGATCCTTGTACGCGTAGAACATCTCCTGAAACGCACATTCGTCCCCTCGCTGTATACGCTTTACCAGTGTGGCGTCGAAATCATCTCTTCTTAATTGCATAGCGCTAAGCTTACTTCATCCCACAATATTCTAAAAAATTCCGACACAACAAAAATATTTTAAAACAGGCTTGCTTTCCCCCCTTAATAATTACAAATCATCAACAACCAGACTTCTTAAGATAGGAAGAGCAAAAAAAAGTCCCTCCTGTAGGGACTTCTTTATTATAACATTAGCGTTTCTATCGGCCCCTTCCGGTGCTGGTCCGAGCGCCGGTTGGGCTACGGGTTTCACCTCCGCAACAACACCCGGTGCGTGGTGCTATAATCATTATCCAGCACCTGAATGGTGTACAATCCGTCGGCGAAGGGCGATAGATCGAGTTCGGTTGTTGCTGCCGCACTGGTCGGGTTGATATGCAGCACCACCCGGCCGCTGGCGTTGATCACCCGAATGGTGACCGGCCGATCCGACAACCTGGCTCCCTGTAGATTCACTATGCCCGTCGTGGGGTTCGGGTAGGTAGCTACCGGTTCGGCCAACTGATCGGCGGCTACTTTGTCGCTAACGGTAGCGCTCCGCGCATTCTCACGGTCATCGCAGCGAATCACAAAGTAGTTGCTCGCGAAGGTTTCTACCACCAAATCATCGCACTCGATGCTGCCCTTAGCGCCAAAGATGCGACCGTAAAACGGGCCGCCTAGCGCAAACTCGATGTCGACCACTGTGCCCGGCTCCACAGTCCAGCCCCGCGGATGCGTGAACCCGTCCGGGTTGATCGCCTCGGCGTAGATCGTTTGCCCGTCCTCACTAATGCCCGTTGGTCGGTACTCCCAGCCTCGGTAGCACTCCACGCCCCGCACGTTCGGCAGCAGCGACGTGCGATTAGCTAACCCACTCTTGCGCAGGGGATGAATGCTACAATCGTTGTGCACTTCCCAGACTCCGGCCCGGCCGTCAGCCCGGATACCCGTGACCACGCCAATCACGTACGAGCCCCGGTTGGTGGAAAAGTCCGCGTAAGACACTTCGCTCACCGCCACAATCTCGGCTAAGTCCGAAGGGAAATCTCCGGGAACTAGCGTACAGTCGCCTACTTGGTAGGTAGCCGCCACCGGTTCACTGTTGAAGCGTACGTTGTCAAAGTAGTAGACGCCGGTCGCCCCGGCGGTTGGGTTGGGAAAGATCAGAATGTCCTTGACGCTTCCTACGGTTCCCTCCGGGATATCCACGGTCACGGTGCCCCACGTTCCGCTGTCGATGGCCACGGTGGGCATCACGCTCAGGGTGGTCTTTCCGGCCGGGTCGTTCAGCACGATCAACACTTCGCTCACCCTACTACTGCCGTACACCTGGAAGGAGAAGGTTTCGTACCGATTCAGCGATCTTCCCACCTGTAGATTAAACCCAATCAGCTTGTACGTGCCTTCGCCTTTGTCAAACTGTAGTACCTGCTCGCTAGGATTGTCGGGGCTATTCTTCGGATTGGCCACGATGGCAATCTCTCCTCCGGCACCAAACGACTGCGTACGACCCGGTTCTACAATCCCTACCGTTGGAATCACCTCATCGAAATCAGCGATAATTAAATCGCCCTTCAACGTGTTGGGTACGACAATCACCGTGGCACTATCGGCCGCCGTGCCGTCGGCGGTGGTGGCCACAATGGTGGCACTTCCGGCGGTCAGGGCCGTTACCTGTCCGCTGCTATCTACGTTGGCTACAACTTCGTCGCTGGTGCTCCACCGCAAAGAAGCGTTAGTTTCCGCCGGGGTTATCTCGGCGGTGAGTGTGGCAATAGCTCCTGATTCCAGGGTAATCGTTTCCGGACTCACCGCTACGGTTACCTCCGGAGCCACGGGGTCACCCTGGCCGTCGAACCGAACGTTGTCTACGTAGAAAGTAGCGCTATTAGCGTTGTTAGGATTCGGAAAGATCAGGATCGTTTTGACCGATGCGCTCACCTCGGCCGGTAGGTTCAGCGTAACGGTACCCCATTCTCGGTCAATACTCACCTCCTGAAAACTTTCGGCCACCCGGTTGCCGTCGGCATCGTCCAGGGCCACGTATACCTGCGTCACGTTGGTGCCGTAGAGTTGGAAACTAAACGTCTCGTAGCCTTCTACCGGCGTCGCTTCCGGCAGGTTAAAGCCGACCAGCTTGAACGTGCCCTCCGGTTTGTCGAACTGGGCTACTTGCCCACTAACGTTGTCAGCCGTCGCATCCGGGTTGTTTACGATTGCCAGGGTGCCGCCCGAGCTAAACATCTGGGTGCGGCCCGGTTCCACCACCCCGTTGGTCGGAATCACCTCGTCGAAGTCCGCCACAATAAGACTGCGGGTGAGGCCGCCCGGCGTTACGGTGACGTACACGCTGTCGGTAAATTGTCCTTCGATGGTCGTAGCGGTAATCGCGGCTACTCCTTCACTGATGCCACTCACTGTGCCGGAGGAGTCTACCGTGGCCACGCTCTCGTCGCTACTCCGCCAGGTAAGGCCCCGTTCCAGCGCGGTGGCGGGCAAGACGGTGGCCTGAAGGGCCAAGGTTTCTCCTACGCCTACGTTCACACTATCTTCGGGCAACTCCACTCCTGATACCGGGGCAGCGGGGTTGTCTCCGAGAAGTTGCACGTTGTCTACGTAGAAGACCGCTTCGGCTCCGTCGGTGGGGTTGGGAAAGATCAACACGTCTTTGATTGAACCTTCCGCGGCGTCGGAAATGGTGATCTCTACGGTGCCCCAGGTGCTATCGGCAACGGTTACCGATTGTTGGGTTTCTACCAAATTCACTCCTTCGCCGTTGCTCATCACCACAAACACCTGGGTGATGTTGGTTCCGTACAACTGAAAGCTCAGCGTATTGAAGGGGGCAGCGGGCAGTGCTTCGGATAGGTTAAATCCGATAAGCTTATAAGTACCCGCGTCCCGCGCAAATCGGACAACCTGGGCGCTTTCGTTATTGGTATCAGGACCAGGATTCTCGGCGAAGGTTAAGGTGCCCCCGGCAGCGAACATCTGGGTTTTCTCCGGCTCCACCACCCCGTTGGTGGGAATTACCTCGTCGAAATCAGCCACCACGTAGGTGATTCCTGCTTGTCGGGCAACCACCTCTACTAGCACACTGTCTGAAATACTACCGTCGGTGCTGGCCACCGATACCTGGGTGGTACCCAGCCCGACTCCGGTCACTACTCCGTTCCGGTCGATGGTAGCAATTGCTGCATCTTGAGTGCTCCAGACGAGTCCTCCCCCGGCGTTGGCCGGAGTGGTGGTCAAAGTAAGTTGGCGGGCTTCACTAAGGCCCAGCGTTAAAGAATCCGGGCTCAACTCCACGGCGGTCACCGTTTCGGTGCCGGTGCTGAAGTCGCCAAACGGGCCGTCGATCAAAAAGCCGTAGGTGACGGCAGCGGGAGCAGTATTCTGGTGTACCGTGAACTCGGCGGTGAGCGGGGCGGTGCGCTGGTCGTACCACCGCTCGTGGCTGGGCCAGGTTTCGTAGGCAGGAAAAGTTGTCTTGCCCGCCCAGTCGTTGTCCCAGGGACCAAAAGCTTTGCCGTCGTTAATCCAGGGGCCGTAGGGCACCAGACCGGGATAGAATTCGGTCTGCACTTCGTCGGCTTGCGTATCCAGCCCGTTGTACCAGGAGTCCAGGTGGAACACTTCGTCAGGATGGCGCTCCCCCAGTCCGGTGGCCCACACGGTGTTGAGCGGATTGGTGCCCAGGAAGTAATCGGAGGTGGTGTAGATGTTGGCCAGGTAATTATTGGCTCGACCGGCGTTGCTGTCTTTGGTGAGCATAAAGCCCATTAAGCCATCAAAGATCATGGGAGTAGTAGGCTGGCCCACCAGCATAGGGAAGAAGAAGTTGCCTCCGTAGCGCGTGGCGCGTCGTTCTACCACATCAGTCAACACATTGTCGGCAGAATTTAAGGTGGCATCGCGCAGGGCAGCGTACAAAGCGGGGTCTACCGGACGGTTGGGGCCCATGGTGAGGTAGGTGTACACGCCCCAGCGCTGGTCTTCACCCAACACGGTACCACTGTTGATGCCCGCCGCATCGGCTTTCACCTGATCGTGGTACGTTTCTTCTCCGGTAAGTTTGTAGAGCGCCGCGGCGGCGTAGAGGCGTTGGTCGCTGAGCCTGAGGTTGAATACCGGCTCTTCGTCGCCTTCGCGGGTGTTGGCTTTGGCCCAGGCGTAGGCTTCGGCGGCTTCTTGTTGCCAGTCTACTCCCTCCGGGTCGGTCACTCCGGCTTTTTGCAGCGCGATGGCCAGGTGCGCCGCGGTGGCGGCGTACTTGTAGGTGCTGAAGGGGTCTTCCCCGGAGACAATCCAGGTGCGGTTTACGTCTTCGTAGGAGGGCACTCCTTCGCCGTCGCCGCCAAACCAGTCGCCCGCTACGCGAGAGCCCACGCCGCCCGTGCCGTAGCCTTTCGCAATCAGCTCCTGCCGCGTGCGGTGAAAAAAGCGGGGCAGCCAGGCCGCTTCGTCCACCAGGTCGGGCACCCCGTTGCCGCTTTCGGGAATGTTAAGCTGGCTATCCGGAAATTTGGCGGGGGCAAACTCGTACAGGAAAAGCAGCCAACTCGGGATGCGCAGGTGCGAGAAGTAACCGTCCCAGTCACCGGCGTCCTGGTACCAACCGTAGGTATCCAGCGGTCCTTGTATACCCGCTTCAATGGCCGGTTTGTCGTTGTCCGAATTATCTTGATTTTCCCAATCTATGAACCGCGAGGTGGTGTACTGCAGCTTTCCGTCAAATCCCGGAGTGACGTTCGGGTTATGCGGGGCGGGGCGGACGTACTGGGTGTAGGGCTGCGTTAGCGCAATACCGCTGCGCTGGTGGTACAGGCCCCGGATGATGTTGTAATACGGCTCAAAGTAGGCGTTGTCATCAATCGCAAAGGGAAAAGAGCTACCGATGCCTTCCACGGCTAGTCGGTACTCACCGGGCGTAGCGAACGAAGAAAAATCCGCTTCGTAGACTTCGGCCCCCAGGAAGTTGTCGTCGGGAGTGTCGTCGGGCTGACCGGTTTCTACGTTGTCGGCCGCCTTGCGAAAGGCAATGGTGCCGCTGTAGGCCACGCTGTTGTCGGAGGTGCTGACGAGCCAGAAGGTGGCTCCGGCGTAGGGCGATAAGTCTAGTCCGCCTTTCTCGCCGGTCCAGTGGTACACATAGCCGTACTTCTTGGGGGCGGTGGGCGCGTAGCCAATCATGTTGACGTGCACGGCTTCCGAGCGAGAACTGGCTAACTTAGGATCGTACCGCAGTTCGTAGCTGTTGCCGTTGGCCGCCAGTTCGCCGGTGCTGATGGTGTAGTTATTGCCTGGCTGCATGGGATTGTCCAGGTAGAGATAAATCCAGTGCTCTTTGGCATGGTCGGCGTCGGTGTTGATACACCCCACGCTATCGTTATAACTCTGACAGAGCCAGGTGAAGTCGGTGCCTTTGCTCTTGCGGCCAACGTCTATCGGAAGCACGCCGCCGCTGAAGTTGACATCATCGCTGCTGCTGACGGTGTAGGAGCCGAGTTGGGTAGCTAGGGCAACGTTGAGCGGATCCTGGATTACCCATTCGTTGCTACGGGCTTCGCCTTTTTGGTGATGGCGCACGTAGCCGTCGTCGAAGTGCACCATGATGATGCGGTCGGTCAGCGGAATGACTTCGATGATGTCGGAAGCGCGTCCGGCGAGGCTTAGCCCGAGCAGGGCAACCGCTGTGAGGAGAAGGTTGAGATGTTTCATAGAAAGGGTACGTTGGTTGTTTGTAAAAAAAGAAGCTGCCCCGGGACGGGGCAACAACTTATTTAGACAGACATCCCTAAAGACCAAACATACCCTTCCTGCTGAGGTTAATTTTTACATTTTTTTAACCGAATTAAAATTATGTATTCAATCCGTAAAATTTTAGCACTTAGCCAAGGAAGCCTTTCAGGTAAGAAAACTCGGCGCTCACCGTCGGCGAATCACTGATTCACCATCTGAGGCTTCTTACGGAACAGCTGTACCACCACTGGAACCAAGGCCACCGCGGCGAAGACTGCTCCGATTCCCAGCACGCTGACGGGGGCGGCGAAGAAATCGCCCGCGGTGCAAATGCCCAGGATCAGCACCGTAGAAAAGGGCAGCGAGCAGGCCAGCACGTTCATGGCGAACTCAATGTCAAAGGTGTTGGTGGCCGGTTGGGTGTTCACCTCTTCCAGCGCACTCACCACCGAAATATGGGCGTAGGGCCAGAAACTACAGGCGCTCTGCGGGAAAATAACGATCAGCAACGCAATGCCCACGTCCTGCGTCGGCAAGAGCAGCAACAGCACCGCGCTGATCAGAAAAGCGATACTAGCGCGCACGAACAAGAGCGAAAAAATGGTTTTGACCTGCTGCCAGTTGAGCTTCACCGAGATACCGATAAAGAGCAACACCAGGGGCGTCATCATCAGACTGAGACGGTCGGTGCTCATCTGCAAAAACTCGGGCAGCGACGCAAAGTTAAGTCCCAGAGCCAGCATGCCCAGCGCAATGAGCAGCACCATGTTGATCGGCTCGCGCACCAGCGAAATGAGTAGTCCTTTCACCTTGTCGCTGGTATTTTGGTTATCAATCTCATTGCGACGGTAGTACCAGCGCATGGCCACCAAGTACAAAATGACCAGAACAAACACTTTGTTGCCCACGTCAGCCAGGGCCGCCATCGCCAGCGGGTGTTCGCCCAGGTATTCTAGCAGAAACGGAAAGCACGACAGACCGGGGGCCAGGGAAGGCAGCAGCATTTTGATGGTGCGGTGCTGCGATGAGCCGGATGAAATACCGGGCAGGATGGCGGGCATCTTATCGACCAACGCGAACATGATGAAGTTAAAGGCGAGCGCCAGCACCGGAACCATCGCCATTTCCCAGCTAAACTCAATCTTGAGCAGGGCAATGAAGATGGTGGCGGGCAGCGCAATGCTGAGGATTACGGTCTTGATACCGGTTTTTTGCTCCTTAGTTTTGATCTTCGACTGGAGGGTGTAACCGAGCAAGATCAGCACCACCAGCGATATTGTTTTTATGATTGCAGGGTTCATAAATGGGCATAGTAAGTTTGGGCAACAACCATCAGGTTGTCAAAAAATGTCAGAAAAATAAGTCTACCGAGTAGTAAGTGATGAATGAATATCGAATAAAGAACAAGGAATTTTGAATGTCGAAGTGAACGGCTATTTCTTAGTAGCGCACTTCAGCTTTCCTTCGCCATTCATCATTCTTTAATCGATATTCGATATTCAGTTTTGCCGGAGACTAGGTACGTAGTCATCCTATTAGGTTTCGAACGCCCGACTATTCGCCGCCCGCCGACACCGAGGCTTCGTCCATCACCTCGGCCAGGCTCTTGGTAAAGCGTTTCATCTCGTCCATCGTACCCATACTTACGCGGCAGTAGGGCTGCTCGTCCAGATCGTAGGTGCGGATGCCGATACCTTTGTCGAGCATGGCCGTCATAAACGGATCGGTCGCCATATCAATCGGGAACAAGATAAAGCTGGTGTACGAAGGAAGCGGCTTGAAGCCCTGCTTCTTGATCTCGCCCATCGTATACTCCCGCGCCGCCTGGTTCAGCGTCTGGGTTTTCTCCTGGAAGTCTTCGTCCTTCAGGCTGGCCATCGCGCCTTCCATGGAGGTCACGCTGATGCCCATTTCGGTGCGCACCAGGTCCTTGATCATCTTCACCCGCTCGGGCTGGGCCACCATGTAGCCGATGCGCAGTCCGGCCATGCCATGCAGCTTAGAGAAGGTGCGCGCGATGATCACGTCGTGCCCCTCTTGCACCAGACCAACAGCGGTGGTCACCTTCGGGTCCATGGCTAGTTCGATGTAGGCTTCGTCGATGAACACCGGGGCTTTTTTGGCCACCTTGCGGCCGAAGGCCATGATGTCGTCGGTGGGCGTGATGGTGCCGGTGGGGTTGTTGGGGTTGCAGATGTAGACCAGCTTGGTATCGCTGTCGATGGCGTTGGCCATGGCGTCGAGGTCGTGGGCGTAGTCAGCCTTGAGCGGGATATTCTTCCAGGTGGCTCCCACCCCGCGCGAGGTGTTCACCAGCGACATGTAGGCCGGGTCGGCCGAGATCACGTTGCCGCCGTGCATGCAGGCCACGATGGCGGTTTTCTCCAGGATGTCGGTCGAGCCGGGGGCCAGCAGAATATGTTCAGGAGTGACGCCCTCTTTTTCGGCGATCATCTCTTCCATCACTTTAGAACTGCTGTAGACGTAGCGGTTGCCCTTGCTGGCGCTCTCGGCGATGGCCTTGATGGCCTTAGGCGACGGGCCGTAGGGGTTCTCGTTGGCCAGCAGCCGCACTTCCACTTTCGAGAAGTCGGGCGGAGCGATGTGAAAATTTTCGGTGAGGTGGTAACGACCCTGGTAGGGCGTCATACCAAAAGCCCCTTGGTGAGTGTGGGGACGCGCCGTGGCGCGCTCCCACAGGGCGGGGGCACTCATGAGGCCTCCGGTCAGCAAAGCACCTTGCTTTAGCCAATTTCTGCGGGATGTAGTGACGTTTGTCATATTCTGGGGTGTAAGTTAATGTATCGCTAAAGTACGCATTAGCAATGTTTTTTAAAATAATATTTTACTTATAAGTATAATTTCAACTTTTTGTTCTATGTATTCGAGTTTTTGACAAGCATTATACGGATCATTTTATGATTCTGAAGGCTATGTTATTGTAGGTTCCTGCCCATTCCAGTTTATCGGTAATCACGCTGGGATTGTAAGCCACCACAAAGCTCCCGGCGTTGTCTGTAGTGAATGTTCCGAGAGAACCACCACCGGCGAATACTTGTATCGATAAGTTAGCAATCGGGATAGAATCTATTCCTACCGTATTGTCCAGGATACCGGTTTTATCCAGTTCAAAGAAAGTGGCTCTCACTTCACTGTTCAGTGAATCAGCGACAATTTGGGCAGTTTCCAGCAACACCGGCGAAGCAATGTGCGGAATAGCATTATCGGCCACGTCCTCGCAAGAGGACAGTGCGAAGGCAACTAAGGCGAGGGCGAAAGTATGCTTGATATAATTTTTCATGTTCGTGCGTTGGTTTTAGTGAAGCGGCCGACGGTCAGATTTATGCGTCGCCGTCGGCTCGCCTGATACAGTTGGTTTATTGAGCCCACCACAGTTTGGTGCGCATGTTGTCATCTCCTCCCAGCAGACCTAAGCCCTCCTGAATTTTCTCGCGGTTCAGCGAGTATTCGGTTTGGGGATAGGTCAGGCGCGTGGGCAGCACCCCTTCGTTGAGCAGGGCCGCATTGGGGTCGGTGCGCATGATGTCGGGCAGGCCGGTGCGGCGGTACTCGGTCCAGGCCTCGATGCCCTGTCCATATAAGGCGATCCACTTCTGGAACATGATGTTCTCCAGCGTCGCGGCTTGTCCGGCCAGATAGCCGTCGGGAGTTTCCAAACCGAATTGCCCGAAAGAAGCATCAATAGCTTCGTCCAGATAGGCCTTCGGGTCACCCGCCACGTCGCCGCGCAGGGCCGCTTCGGCCAGCACGAACTGCAACTCAGCATATGACATAATCACCGACGGGGTGGTAGCTTCGCGCATGGAGGCTCCGATAAACGATGCCTTGGCGGTGAACTCCAGCGCTAGCGCGTCGGGCAAACCGTTGGGCATTCCGGCGTAAACACCTTCCGGAGTAGGATCAAAGAACACGGTTACCCGGGGGTCGTTGAGTTCGTTCAGCGCATCCACCAGCGTGGCACTGGCCCGCCAGTCGTCCCGGCCGCCGTTCACCACCACCTCGTTCCACTCGTTGTTGCTGGGGCGAGTAGCCGAATGCGCCAAGTAGGCGAAGTCTTCGTTGCTGGTGAAAATCGGGCGCTGCGCCACTTCGGTCATCTTAGCGGCAATATCGATGGAGAAACTCGGGGCCGACGAAGCGCGGTTGAGCAACTTTAGCTGCAACGAATTGGCAAACTTGATCCAGCGAGAAATCTGCTCAGCCTGATCAGCACTGTTTGCTACTGGAGTGCTACCGTCCCTAAATAAAATGTCTCCTCCGATTGGGGCAGCATCCTGCGCCAGCAGGGCCACCGCCTGGTCCAGGTCGTTGATCACTCCTTCATACACCACCGGCATGGCATCATAAGCGGGCTTCAGAACTTCTTCTTCCCCCTTGGTTTTTAGCGCTTGCGAGTAGGGCACCGGTCCGAAGAGGTCCGTCAGCAGCGAAAACACCCATGAACGCATCACCAGGGCCACGCCTTCGTAGTGGGCGTTCTTCTGCCCTTCGCTGGTTGAAAGCAGACGAATTCGCTCCGCGTTCAGCAGGGCTTCGGTGTATAACTTCTCCCAGGTATTCTGGGCTAAATCGCCTGAAGGGCTGTAGGTATCGCCTTCGTAGGTGTACACCCGCCGGGCGAAGTGCTGAATCCACAGCATACCGCCGTCCAGGTTCAGGCGTTCGTTCCGGACGTTGGAGCCGCGGACTAAATCTACCGGCTTTTCAATGACGTAGGGCAGCAACAGATCGGGCGTCACCGACACTTCGGTGGCTTGGTTCGGACTGGTGTTCATCTCCTCAAAGTCTCCGGTGCAGGAGGCCACGAACAGCAGGGTAAGTGCGGTACTTAAGTAAGTTATCTTTTTCATCGTAGTACGTTTAATAATTGATAATTGAAGGAAAGAATGATTGAATGATAGCATACCAAATCGGTTATTCTATCATTCAATCCCTCAGTCATTCGATTAGAATGTAATGTTTAGGTTGAAACCAACGCTGCGCGTCAAGGGAAGCTGACCGTACACGAAGCCCTGCAGGTTGCCCCCGTAGCGGTCGCCTTCCGGATCGATGTGCGGGGTGTTTCGGTGCAGAATAGCCAGGTTGCGTCCGACGATAGAAATCTTGGCTGACTCGATGAAGTTGGTGCGCTCCAGCAGTCCGGTGGGCAAGTTGTAGCCCAGCGTCACTTCACGCAGCTTCACGAAACTGGCATCGAAGATAGCCACCTCATTGATGTTACGCGGGTGGTGGTTGCCCATGAACGATTGCGCGCTCACCACCACGTCGTTGGTCACGTACTGCGGTGCTTCGTCGGTGCCGACGTTTTTCACCCCCACCCCGATCACCCCTTCCTCACGGCCGATGGCGGTTTCGGCCAACTGCCCGGTGCGACGGGCCACCGAAGTGCCGCGGTCGAAAATGTCGCCGCCCTGCCGGATATCAATGAGCGTGCTGAGCGAAATTCCTTTGTAACGGAAGGTGTTGGAGATACCGGCCGTCCAGTCGGGCTGGATGTTACCGAGCGTTTTCACGGTGCTGCCGTCTTCATTAGCTCCGGCCACCGGTTGCCCGTTGCGGTAGATCACGTTGCCCTCGGGGTCGCGGGCGAAGAAGGTGCCGCGCAGCTCGCCGAAGGGCCGACCGACGCGCGCCTCGGAAGTCACGTGATACGTGTTAAGCACGTAGGTGTCCAGGCCGTCGGCCAGTTCAATCACCTGGCTACGGTTGCGGGCCCAGTTGGCCATCACGTCCCAGGTGAAGCCACTGGGAAGTTGCAGCGGAGTAGCGGTAAGCATCAACTCTACGCCCTGGTTTTGCACCTCACCCGCGTTCAACAGCTTATAGATGTAACCCGTCGCCCGTGAAATCTCCACGGCCAGAATCTGGTCAGTAGTAGTCTGGTCGTAGTAGGTGAAGTCCAGGCCCACGCGGTTGTTGAACAGGCGAATGTCGGTGCCCAGTTCAATACCGGTGGTGGTTTCGGGCCGTAATTCAGCGTTAGCAATTTCGGTATCTTCCGATACCACGGGAGTGCTGCCGGCCCACAGGCCACGGCTGTTAAACAACTGCTGCAAGCGGTAGGGATCAGTGTCGTTGCCCACCTGCGCCCAGCTACCACGCAGTTTCATGAAAGAAAGCACGCCGCTCTGGATGTCAAACATATCGGTCAGCACCGCGCTGAGTGAAGCCGAGGGATAGAAAAACGAGTTGTTCTCGGCGGGCAGCGTCGACGACCAGTCGTTTCGTCCCGTCACGTCTAAGAACAGGTAGTTTTTGAAGCCAAACTGAGCCGAGCCGAACAAGCTGTTCACCTGGTACTCCTCAATGCGGCTCTCGGTGATGGGGGGCGAGGCGTAGTTGCTCAGGTTATACACCTTATTGATAGCCAAATCCTGAATACGGGTGTAGTTGCGCTTGAAGTTATTGATGCGACTGTTCCCTCCGGCATTCACCGTGAGTGAGAAGTCGGTGGTCAACTGGTTATCGTAGGTCAACAAGAAATCGGAGTTGGTTTCCTGACGACTCACGATCTCTTCAGAGTACGATCCGTTTGGGTAGTAGCGTGCGTTCTTTTCGGCGATGATGTTCTCGCGGCTGTCCATCCAGAAATCGGTGCCCGAACGTACCATCAAATTCAGGTGGTCAGTGAGTTGGTAGTTAAGCGCGATGTTGCCCAGCAAGCGGTTTTTGTCGTTCGAGTAGGTCCAGTTTTCCTGGGTATAGTAGTGGTTCCAGAAGTACTCGTACTGCCAGTTGGCGTAGGGATAGCTTTGCCCGATGGGCTGGATCACGGTTTCGGGATTGTACCTTTCAAAGTCACGAATCTGGTCCCAGTTGGTGTTGCGGTGCGTCCAGATAAACTCCGCCCCGCTCTGGTAGCGGCGGTTGTCAGAAAACGACTTGATATATTCACTGGACACGTTGATTTTAAACTTGTCGGTGAAGTTATACCCGGCGTTTAGGCGGAAGTTATTCCGGTGAAAATCGTTGTTGGTAATGATCCCGTTCTGATCCATCCGCCCGATGGACAAGCGGAAGTTACCCTTGTCGTTCGATCCGGCGATGGCCACGTTATTGGTCACCGTGGTGCCGGTCTCGAAGAACTGCTGGAAGTTGTCGGGTTGGGGTAGCAGAGGCGCGGTGTAGCCAAATATTTGGCCGTCGATGATCTCACCGCCGGTCCACCACTGCGGGCGCAGGCGACCGTCCATAGGCTCGCCCCAGCTTTCGTCCACTCCGTAGGTGCCGCTGTTGCCGTTGCCGTCCACTCCGTTGCGGCCGTCCACGTAGAAGGTGCGGTAGCCGGTGCCGCCACCGTAGATGTTCTGAAGGTTGGGCTCTACCAGGGGGCGCTCAAACATGGCGGTGGAGTTAAAGGTCACCCCGATGCCGCGTGAGCCGGAACCATCCTTGGTGGTGATCAGGATCACCCCGTTGGCCGCGCGGGCCCCGTAGAGCGCCGCCGCATTGGGCCCCTTCAGCACGCTGATTTCCTTGATATTATCGGGGCTAATTTCCGAAGGACCGCCACCGTACACGTTTTCGGTGTTAGAATCCGTGTTGATGGGCTGCTGATAGTTTTCCATGGGCACCCCGTCAATAATATACAACGGTTGATTATTACCGGAAATGGATGATTGCCCGCGGATCACCACGTTCGAGCCGCTGCCCGGTCCGCCGTTGCTGGTCACCTGCACGCCCGCGATGCGGCCCGACAGGTTGTTGACCACGTTGGCCTGCTTGGCTTCGGCCAGCTTTTCGCCGCCCACTTCCTGCACGGTGTAGCCTAGCGCTTTCTTTTCGCGTTCCAAGCCGAAGGCGGTTACTACTACTTCGGAGAGTTCGGCCACGTCGTCGCTCATCTTAAGGTCGATGGTCGAGCGGTTGTTGATGGGCACTTCCTCGGTTCGAAGTCCGATGAAGGAGAAAACCAGGGTTTCGGCGTCTTCTCCGGTCGATAGTTGGTAGTTGCCCTCAATGTCGGTGATGGTACCGATGGTGGTGCCTTTCACTACCACGTTCACCCCGGGCAGGGCGCCGCCGTCCTCGTCGGAGGTGACTTGCCCGCTGATGGTCTGGGCCAGCAGCGGAGCGCCCAGGAAGGAGAACAGAAAGAGGAGGAGAGGTACGCGGCAACTGCGCCCGGTGGGGACTTGATTGCGGGTAAAGGTCATGCTCATAAGTTCAGCAGTTTTGTAAGTAAATAATTATTATGCCGACAAACCTAACTGATTAATCACTAATTATCAAAATATTATTTTGCTTGACAGGTTTTTAGAAGAATTAAATTTTATGCTTTACTGAGGATTCGTGAATATGAATTATGTAAATAGCAACCCTTTGCCAAATCGACAACACGTTGCCGTTTGGCTTGATAATATTTTAACTAAATCCCCAAGTAAAATTTTTTAGTTAGCTTAAATCCTACATCGACTTATTTTATACTGATTTTGCTTTGCTTTGCAATTTATTGTTTGGAACGTATTTTTAGAAGTCCTTGTCCGATAAGCCCAGCCGATCAAGGCAGCCAATAATCCATCGACCAGTAGGTGAGTAGCACCGCAATCAGCAGGGCGGGCAAGAGGTTGGTGATGCGCAGCGTTTTTATCTCCAGTAAATTAAACCCTAACCCAATAACGATCACCCCGCCGGTGGCCGATAGCTGGTGGATCACCGTTTCGGATAAGTACGGCTCCAGCAATCCGGCCGATAGGGTAATGGCCGACTGGAACAGCAGCAGGGGCACGGCCGAAAACAGCACGCCCCAGCCGTAGGTGGCCGCCAGCACCACTGAGGCAAACCCGTCGAGCACCGATTTGGTGTAGATCAGCGAGGGGTCGTTGTTGAGCCCTTCTTCCAGCGCGCCCACCAGCGTGAGCGAACCCACGCAAAACAACAGAAAAGCGGTGACCAATCCTTCGGTGAAGCGCTCGCTGCCGATGCGCACCCTTCGCTGCACCCAATCTCCCAGCCGTAGCAACCGATCGTGCAAGCGCAAGCCTTCTCCGGCAATGCCCCCAATCAGGATGCTAAAGATCAGAATTAGAATATTTTCTACCTGCAGCGCCATCTCCACGCCGATCAGCAGGGTGCACAGTCCTAAACCCTGAAAGCAGATGGTGCGAATGTTGTCCGGAAATTTGCGCTGAAGCAGCAATCCTAACAGACTGCCAACGACGACAGCGAGGGTATTAACTAAGGTTCCAAGGGGCATATCGCGCGTTTTGCTTTCTCCATAAAGCAATATTATGCTATTTTTGCTTTATAGAGAAAGCATTATGGAAAGGGGAAACAGCAGCTGGCAGGCTCAAAAGACGGATTTGTGGCGGCGGTCGACCTGGAAATCGGCTACCAGCGCAAGATTCCACTGTGGCTGTTCGGGTTTTTATACTGAGATGGCATTTGGGCGACGAACCCCTTCGTTCTTTCTCCCTGCGCTTTTTTTCTCAACAATGCAGATGAAGGTAGGGTAGCGGCGCTTTCGGCGGTATTAGCATTAGCCAGCAGGCAGTTCGAATTAAATCTTCCTTCATTCAATTGTTTTTCTCATGACAACTTCATTTCGAAAACCCCTTCCCCGCTTGTTCATCACTGCCCTTTCTGTTCTAACCCTGGCCTGCGAAGACAGCGGCCCCACCGTACGCGGCAGTGGCCCGGTGGTGTCCCGCACCCTGAATTTGGACGACATTCGGGAATTCGCCGTTTCGGGTAGCCAGAACGTAGTAGTTACCCAAGGATCTCCGCAGGAAATCGTCGTAGAAGGACAGGCCAACCTAATTGATATTCTCTCCACCCGGGTAAAGGATGGTATCTGGGAGGTTCGCTTCACTGAGAACACCCGCAGCACCGAAGACTTCACGGTGTTCGTCACCGTACCCGACATAGATCAGATCAACGTAAGCGGTTCGGGCAACGTGAGTGGCGACGGTGACCTGACTCTGGACGTACTCAGCATCGCGGTATCGGGTTCGGGTAACGTGAGTTTGGCGGGGAGCGTAGACGAGCAGACCATCGTCGTTTCCGGATCAGGAGAAGTGAGCAACTACAGCCTGAGCAGTCGGCAGACCACGGCAACCGTGAGCGGGTCGGGTGAGGTGCGGGTCACGGCCACGGAGGTGCTCAATGCCACGGTGAGTGGCAGCGGCGACATCAGGTACCGCGGCAACCCCGCCGCGGTGAACCAGAGCGTGAGCGGCTCGGGCCGGGTATCGGCGGGGTAGCCCCGCGATTCATCGCGGGGCACCATGAACCGCGGGGCCACCATGAATCGTGGGCTATTCGCGGTAATAGACGCGCTTCACGCGTTCGCCCACCTTGGTCAGCAGCTCGTAGGGAATGCTCTCCAACGGTTTGGCCAACTGCCACAGCGTTTCCTGGTCCTCAAACACCACGACTTCGTCGCCTTCTTCCACGCCCCGTCCGGTCACGTCGACCATCGTCATGTCCATGCATACCCGCCCCACGGTGGGCACCCAGTGACCGCGGATTTTCACGCGGGCCCGGCCGTTGCCGAAGCGCCGGTCGAAGCCGTCGGCGTAGCCAATGGCGATGGTGGCGGTTTCGGTAGGCCGCTCAATCACGCCCTGCCGACTGTAGCCCACCGTGTCGCCCGCCCGCAACTGCTTCACCTGCGAGACCACCGTTCTGAGCCGCGCCACCGGCCGCAGCGCGTGCGGATCGGCCCCCCAGGTATCCACGCCGTACAGTCCGCCGCCCAACCGCACCATATCGTACTGATAGTCCGGAAACCGCAGCATACCCACCGTGTTGGCCACGTGCCGAATCGGCGTGTAGCCCAGGGCATCAATCAATTGCCGACACCCCCGGTCGAACAAGGCTACCTGCTGGTGGGTAAAGGCGTCGTGCTCGGCGTGGTCGGAGGCCACCATGTGGCTAAAGATACTGGCCACGCGCAGCATTGGGTGTTGCTGTAAAACCGTCACCAGTTGATTCCACTCACCCTCCACGAAGCCCAGGCGGTGCATGCCGGTGTCGAGCTTCAGGTGCACGGGCGGCACCTGGGGCAGGTGGGGCATTTCGTCGATAAAGCTTTGCAATAATCGAAAACTGTACAGTTCGGGCTCCAGCCGGTAGTCGGCCATCTTGCCGAAACTATCGGGCGAGGGGTTGAGCACGATGATGGGCAACCGGATGCCCCGCTCGCGCAGGGTGATGCCCTCATCCACGTAGGCCACCATCAAATAATCAATCTGGTGGTACTGCAGCAGGTTGGCCACCTCGAAGGCTGATCCGCCGTACGAAAAGGCTTTCACCACGCCCAGCACCCGCACGCCAGGAAGAAGCTTGCTTCGATAATAGTTCAGGTTATCCATCACCGCGTCCAGGTTGATCTCCAGCACCGTGCCGTGAATTTTCTGCTGCAAGCGCTGCACAATCTTCTCAAAGGCAAACGCCCGCGCTCCCTTCACCAGAACGCTCTCGTGGCTGAACGAAGCCAGGTTCACCTCCCGAAGAAACTGCTCGGTAGAAGAATACGCTTCGTAGGTGAAAGGAGCTTCCGCGAAAATAGGGCTGGCCTCACGCATCCGGGGACCAATGCCCACGAGACGGTCGATACGATGCGCTTCTAACTGCTCCCCCACCTCACGGTACAGTTCGTCTTCCGACTGACCGGTTTGCAGCATGTCCGATACGATCACGGTTTTTCGGTGGTGCTGCACCTGCTGGTTCAGGAAGTCGAGGGCCATCCCGAAGCTGGCCATGTCGTGGCTGTAGCTGTCGTCGACCAGGTGGCAGTAGTTGATGCCCTGCTTCAGCTCCAGTCGCATGGCCACCCGTTGCAGGTGCCTCAGTCCGTCCTGGATGACATCCACTTCGTAGCCCGCGTCCAGCATAAACACGATGCCGTGCAGCACGTTCTCCAGGGAAGCTTCTTCGTGGAAGGGCAGCTCGAACGAATAATCCCGGTTCGCGCGGGTGTGGATGCGTAGCTGCGTACTTTTTCCCCGAGGTTCGGCATCGACCCGGTAAGCGGCCGCCGGTGCATTGCCAAGCGACCAGGTGAGGTGCTGTCGGTCGGGATACATTTCCGTGAGTACCATGCGCACCGGATCGGCATCGTGGCGGTAGATGATCTTTTCTGCCTCCGCGAAAAGCAAAGCCTTTTCCTGAATTTTTTGCGTACGACTGGCAAAGCCTTCGTCGTGGGCGGGGCCAATGTTGGTGAAGATGCCTACGGTGGGGCGGATGACCCGGGCCACGCGGGCCATCTCGCCGGGGCGGGAAATACCCGCCTCAAAAATGCCCAATTGGTGCCGCTCGTTAAGGCTCCACACCGACAGGGGCACCCCAATTTGTGAGTTGTAGCTCTTCGGGCTCATTGCCACCGCCTGCTGCGGGCTGAGCAACTGGTAGAGCCACTCTTTCACAATCGTTTTCCCGTTGCTGCCGGTGAGTCCGATCACCGGTACGTTGAACTGTTGCCGGTGGGCGGCCACCAGGTCCTGGAGCGCCGTGATGCCGTGCTCCACTTGCAGGATGTTCGCTTCGGGTAAGGGATGGTCCACCGGTTTTTCTACCACAAACTGCCGCACCCCGCGGGCATAGAGTTCGGGAATGAACCGGTGCCCATCGTGGTGCAAGCCATCGATGGCAAAAAATAACGTATCCGCTCCTCCCCCACCCCGCCGACTATCGGTAAGCAGATGCCGCACGGGGTACGGGAGATCATGCCTGCCCAGCAGCGTGCCCCCCAGAATGTCCGGCAAGTCAGAAAAGTGCATGTATAGAGCTTATTTTTTTCCATTCCTTTTGAAGATAGTCCTTGTATCCTTGCTCCTCTATATAATTGAGAACAATACTTAGTTCGTCCTGCTCTTTAGCATAATCATGGCTACTGGAAGTTACGTAGTCATATGAAGTCCAGTATCTATTACGTGAGTCTTCTATGATTAAGTGAGGAAATGGTTCAGAAGACGATAACTGGTCGAAGTTAGCATTACTAGCAATAACTCCTTGTAGATCAGGCAAACATGAATACTTGTCAAATAAAAAGAATATCGCTTTGGCTTGACATCTAGTTTCCCAATGGTCCCAGTGCCAATCTGTACTAATGGGGTAGTATCTATATATAACACGCCCGAATAGCTTTGCTATAGGAGTTCTAAACACCAGATACAACGACGGATTTCTGTTTTTATCGTCCTTATCTAACTGCGCACAAACAATAGCATATCCAGCTAGGGGCTCCTCTTTAACTCGCTCTAATATAAAATTAATAAGTTTGTTGACGTCTTTATAGTATCTTCGAGAAGGATAGAGGCGATCTTGCCCGTGCAACCAACCTTTGTTCACGCCAAAAAGATCAGATATAGCGTCAATATGTGCTAACTGAAGTTGGTCAAAGACGTAAGAAACATTCTCTATTTGTGACAGCGGTACGGTAATGTTTTTATCAATATTTTCAACAACAAATCTCACAATAGCCTCATCATCAATTCCGTGAGCGTTGAATAGTTTCTTAAGCCTTATCTGAATTTTTCCATGGATGAATTGCGAGGAGGCCTCAACTTCTGCATCTAGCGGCGCCA
This sequence comes from Cyclobacteriaceae bacterium, assembly GCA_965217275.1. Taxonomy (GTDB): domain Bacteria; phylum Bacteroidota; class Bacteroidia; order Cytophagales; family Cyclobacteriaceae; genus Tunicatimonas. The sequence goes on from OZ244400.1 coordinate 1,872,073, forward strand.
CTTCATTTCTAATTTCATCAGTACTTTTTATTACTGCCTTTTCCCTATATTTTTGTTTTTTGAAAATCAGTTTATATACCTTTTCTGCAACAGTCAGTGTATTGTTTAGAAATGCAACTGTATCAAAAATAACAGCCATAGTCTTTCTTTTTAAGGCGAACTTAAATAATACTTTGGCTAAATACTAACAAAAATCACGTTAGTCGTTCAGGTATTCATTGTGTCATCAAGATACCTCCTCCAACTCCACTTCCAGATAGTAAGACAGCAATTGAATCAGCCGCTCAAACTCGATGGGCTTAGTGGTGTAGTCGTTCATGCCCGCCGCCCGGGCTTCGGCCTGCTGCTCTTCAAACGCGTCGGCCGAAATGGCGATAATGGGCAGATCGCGGTAGGCGGGGTTTTGGCGCAGCAGGCGGGTGGCTTCCAGGCCATCCATCACGGGCATGTGGATGTCCATGAGCACCAAATTTGGTTTCAATTCTTCTACCCGCGCAACGCCTTCCTCACCGTTGTTGGCCAAGTGGAGCGTGATTCCCAAACGTTTGAACAAGGCAACCACGACCAGTTGGTTCACCTTGTTGTCTTCTACCAACAACACGCTATTGCTGGCCGCGAATTGATGCCGACCCGGGGTTATCGTGCGCACCTCAAAGTCGGTGTCGGGACAAGCGGTTTCTACGTAAGGGAGGGTTACCGAAAACGTGCTGCCCTGGTCCACCGTGCTCTCCAGCGCGAGCGTTCCGCCCAGAATAGCCACCAGCTTCTGGGTGATGGACAAGCCTAGCCCCGTGCCGCCGTACTTCCGGGTGATGGTATTGTCGGCCTGCTCGAAGGGCTCAAAGATGCTGGCCTGTCGCTCGGGCGGAATGCCTATGCCCTGATCGGTCACCTTCAATTGAAGCACCTTAGCAGTAGGGTCGGCCTCCAGGGTAAGCGAAACGCTTTTTCCTTCGTCGGTAAACTTGATGGCGTTCGACACCAGGTTCATTAAAATCTGGTTGAGCATGGTGCGATCAGTTTCGATGCACCCGGGAAGGTCGGTGCTGCCCCGGTAAGTGAACTTCACTCCTTTTTCCAGCGCTTTGATCCGGTTGATCTGATACACTCCCTTGCAGACGGCTTCTACGGCCACCGCGCCCGTAGAAAAATTAAACTTGCCCGCCTCGATTTTTGACAGATCGAGGATGTTATTAATAAGTTCGGCGAGATTCTTTCCGCTCATGCGCACGTTTTCCAAATACTGCAGAAAGCTGGGCGGTACGTTGGCTACCTCAATCTCGTTGAGCATGATTTCGCTGAAGCCCACAATAGCATTGAGCGGGGTGCGAATCTCGTGGCTCATGTTGGCCAGAAAGTTCGACTTCGCCTGGTTGGCTGCTTCAGCCTGGGCACGGGCGGCTTCCACATCGGACAACGATTTCTTCAGGCGGTTTTTGCTATCCCGCAGGTCTTGGGTTTGGGTAACTACTTCTTCCTCCAAATTGAGTCGGTGCTGCTCCAGTTGTTCGTTGAGCATGATGAGTTCTTCCTGGTGCTGCAGCAACTGCTCCTTGTTGATCGATAGCTCGTAATACTGATCAAACATTTTAGAGGAGAGGTGACTGTGCTGTTTGGTGAACACCCAGTATATCAGTCCGTTGAATCCTATGCCGGCCAGAAAGATGCCCCAGCGGATGTACTGACTCATCGGGCTTCCTTCGGAATGTACCCGCGGGAAAAGCTGGTAGTCTGACCAGATCATGATAAAAAATATCAAGAAGGGCAGGGCTACGCCTACACGTACCAATAGTTTCTGTTTCTTATCAGCAATGATGAAGGGATACCCTACCAAGGTGACCACAATCACTTCTACCAGTCCATCTTTCCCTAGCGCTGAAGCATAAAGTAGAGTGAGGAGATTGAATACCAATAGAAAAACAAACTTGGCCGCCGTGTGGCGCTTTAAACGATTTAGGATCAGAGGAACTAGCAGCGCCACCGCACAACCGCCCGACAATACAGCCATGATAGGAAGGGTGCCCAATAGTACATACACTACCGCGTAGAAAGCAGCAATCAAGGCGCCGATAGCGCTGAATAGCGACACAAGTTGAATCCGACTTTTTACTTGGTCACCATACAAGAACATGGTCAGTAACCTGCGTGCAGCCCGGTACCTGATTGCCAATTTTGACAGAAACGATGGTAATGATCGCATTCTTTAACAGAAAATAATTGACCCAAGATCGTGGTTTGGTAGTCAACCAAGAAGCTAGATGTGTGCCGAATACTACCGATGACAGTTTTTATTCCTAATAGTCTGTTTGACTTAGTGTACGAAACCGAACACCAGTGTGCGAATACGGACAGGTTTTTTTATTTGTTATTTTACAAATAACTGATTTTCATCACCTTGTGTAATTGGCATTGTGCTTGAACTACCTTAGATGTTTATTATAAATCTAACCCCAGTCGTCATGAAAACCGCTTATTTCTTCTCGTTTGCTATCGTGTTCTCCGCACTAGCCTACGCCAACGATGATCCGTATCTTACCAAAACTTTCACGCTCGATGGTCCGGGCAAATTAGAAGTGAATACTTCAGGCGGGAGCATCGACGTGATCGGCAGTTCGGGCAACCAAGTAACCGTTGAAATGCACGTGAAGCCCAACGGAGGCTGGAGCTTGTTCGGCAGCAACGATGATGATATCGAAGAAGCTCTGGAAGACTACACCATCGACGTCCGTCAGGAGGGTGCTAAGGTGATCGCCACCGCCGAACGCCAAGGCAGCAACTGGGGCAACAGCAAGGTGAGCATCTCCTTTAAAGTGATGGTGCCTACCAGCATGTCGTGCGACCTGTCTACCAGCGGCGGCTCCATCAGCGTGGCCGACGTGGAGGGTGAGCACGATATCCGTACCAGCGGCGGCAGCCTCAACTTCGACCACCTCAGCGGCACCACGAAAGCCCACACCTCGGGCGGCAGCATCAACGTGAACGACTACCAGGGCAACCTCGACGCCAACACCAGTGGCGGATCCATTCGGGTAGACGGCTCCGAAGGCGAAGCGATGCTGGAGACCTCAGGCGGCAGCATTAACCTGGAAAACATTCGCGGCAGTCTGGAAGCGCACACCAGCGGCGGCAGCATCCGCGCCGACGTGGAGGAGCTGGGCAAGTTCTTGACCCTGAAAACCAGCGGTGGCGGCATCACGGCCACCATTCCCGGCGGACAAGGGCTCGATCTGGATTTGTCGGGCAACCGGGTGAACACCAAGCTGGTGAACTTCACCGGTGAGTCGGACAAAAACAGCATCAACGGCAGCGTGAACGGCGGGGGCGTGCCGGTGAACCTGCACACCTCGGGCGGCTCGGTCACGCTGGAGTACGAGGGGATGTAGGTTAGATGAAGGGGGCGTAGGCTACCCCTGCGCCCTAAGTCTGTTTCCTTCAGTTGTTTCCTTTGGCGGTTGTCACGTCTGGCTGAAAAGCCGGGTGGCCCGCCTGCCAGAGGGCAAAGGCAAACATATTAGCAAAATTACGGAAGGTGACCTGCTTATCTTCCGTAAAGTGACCGTTGTCGTAGTTGACTTGCATAAGCACCGGTTGGTCAGAAGTAGAAGCTTGCTGCAAAGCGGCGGCGAATTTACCGGGTTGCCAGGCAATCACGCGCGGGTCGTTCATGCCGCCTACGCAGATCACCGCCGGGTAGTCGGTACCCTTTTCTACGTGATGAAGGGCATCCATTTCGTATAACGCCATCGCTTGTACTGAGTCTTCGACTGTGCCAAACTCCGGCACGTTCACCGGCCCGTTGGGCGATTCTTCCATCCGCAACGCGTTAGAACAGCTTACGTTGCTGATAGCAGCGGCAAACAGATCGGGCCGCTCGGTGATGGCCCGGCCGATGAGGATGCCACCCGCGCTGGTGCCCATACCGATGAGGTGTTCGGGGCTGGTGTAGCGGTTCTCAACCAGGTACTCACCACTGGCAATGAAATCGCGCCAGGTGTTGGGCTTGGTGGTTTGAAACCCAGCTCGGTACCATTCCTGGCCTTTTTCCGAACCGCCGCGCGGGTGCGTGATGGCCACGACCACTCCCTGGTTAAGCATTGCTAAATAGCGCGTGCTAAAGTAGGGAACCGCCGAAAAGCCGTAGGCTCCGTAGCCATACATAAAGCATACGGCGCTGCCGTCTTTTTTCAAGCCTTTACGATAAATCAGTGAGAGCGGAACCATCGTGCCGTCCAAACCTGAGATCTCCAGTTCTTCTACCACCAGTTCGTCAGCGCCGGGGTAGTCTACCGGTACGTCGAAGGCACTACGGACCAACTCCTGGTTCTCTGGCCGATAGTTGTATGAGGCGAGAGGTTGTTTCCAGGAGGTGAGATACACAATTGCTTCATTACTGTGGGCGGCATCGAGCGGGTACAGCCAGGCGGTGCCGCTCATCGGCAACGGCACGTCAGTCCACTGGTCTTGGCCAGGAGCGTACTGCCGGATTTGATCGTTGATACCATCGTTGAGGGTGACGAACAGATAATCTTTGCTAGAAGTGATGCCAGTGATATTTAGCTTGCCTTCGGGCAGCAATACGGTAGCAGTGGCGGGGTTCGGATGATCAGCATCGGTGATCAAGATCTGACCATTGGGCGCATCTTTTACGCTGTGAAAGTACAGGTAGTCGCCTAGTTTCACAAAATCGTATACGCTGTCGGCCGGAGCGGCCAGCCGTTTCCAAGTAATGGTTTCTTTGGTTAGTTCGGCCGGATCGGCTATCCACGCACTGATGCGGTTGTCGACCGATATCAACGACCCGTAGAGTTGGGTGTCGTCGTTGGAAAAAAATAAGACCGGATACTGATCGGGGCGGATGCCCAAGTCGGGATACTTAGCGCGGGAGAATACCTCCCGATCGGTGGCGACATCGGTACCTAAGCGGTGCAGCCGGGCCCTGGTATTCAGGTTACCTTTGGGGTCGTTCGGATCACTGGAATTCTGCGGAGTGTACAAAAAGCTTTCACCGTCAGGCATCCACTCTACATCACCCACGTGCATGTTTAGTACGCTGTCAGGTTCAAACGTCCGGTCAGCCACTCGCATGATGCGTACGGTCGCGAGTTCCCCGCCACCTTCCTGCAATCCGATGGCTATTCGTTGCCCATCAGGACTAAGGATGAAGTCTTTCATGGCGTACTCCTTGTCTAGATCATAGGCGCGGGGGTCAAACAACAACGTTTCCTTGCCCGATTCGCCCTTGCGGGTGTAGAGTTTGCCCACTGCTTCGCCGGGTAACGTCTTTCGGTAAAAATACTGATTGCCCCGCTTTACCGCCCGGCCGTAGCTTACCGCTTCCAATTGGTCGTAACGTTCAAAGGTGGCAATCAGGCTGTCGCGGCCCGGGAGTTGATTAAGAATGCTGTCGGTATACTCGCCCTGAACCCGGAACCAGGCCTGGGTTTCAGCGCTTTTCATGTCTTCCATCCAGCGGTAGTTGTCGGTCACTTCCTTACCAAAATAGGTATCGGTGACCGGACGCACCGGCGTCTCCGGGTAATCAAAAGACCCGTCCGACGAGGCGGATTGAGCCTGTACTTGATCGTTATTGCCAAATAGAACAAGCAGAAGAAAAGCGAAGAAACGTTGCTTCATGATTAGCTAGGTTAGTAGTGAAAGCGAAATGTACGAAATGATCGTTGGAAGGAAAAGGCCGCATAACAATCATCTATAATCGCTGAGAGCGCCTGTTGCTTTCATAAACCTACCGCTCAAACTTCTTCGTCCTGCTCTTTACTGCGGTGGATTTCGGGTAGTTGATTAGGCGACAGCAAGCGCTGCTCGATGGCGTGGCGGGCGGCATCTTCGGTGTGCTCGCAGTAGACCAGATCAACCTGATGCTCCCGCAGCGCGTCGCCCAGGCGAATGATCTCTACGTCGCGGTGGTCGGGCGTCACGTCGCGGATGTAAATCGCCAGGATGCGTCCCGGAAACTCCTCCACCACTTGCCGGTAGATTTCGGGGTCGTGCTGGCTGCTGTCGCCCACCAGCACAAAGCTCAGCGACGGGTAGGTTTCCAGAATTCGGCGGATGTTGCCCAGCTTGTGCACGTTGTGGGGCGGCTGAATGAACATCGTCTCGTCCAGACCCAAGTCGCGCAGCAGCACCGGAGCCCGAGGGATGTCCTGCATCTCGAAGAAGTCGATGAGCAAATCGTAGAAATTCCAGGGACTGCTGGATACGAAGAAGAACGGATTGTGCGATTTTTCCAGGCTGCCTACTTGCAAGGCCCGGTAAAAGGCCGCCACCCCCGGAAAGGGCAAGCGGGCCGTGGCGTTCTCCAGAAAAGCTCGCCGAAACATTTGTAGCAACCGCCCCACGTCCGACACCAGCACCGTGTCGTCGATGTCGGAGATAATTCCAAAGTCAGACTTTAAGTCAGGAATGAGCACCTCGCCCACCGCGGTTACCTCACCCTGATCTTCCACCACGGCATCTAGCAGGCGCAGCTGCACCGGATACCAGGCGGTAGTGTCTTCCAGTTGCGCTTCGTCCACCTCGAAGGTAAGGCTAAAGTAGCCCTCTTCGTCGGTTTTGGCCACGCAAGCTTGCCCCTGAAACACGCCCTGCACCCGCACGAACGGGATCTCGCGGCTCCCGATGCGCTTGGCCGAAGCCACCAGGTTTTGCCACACCGTGTCGTCGGGCGAGGGTTTCACCATGCCAGTGTCTTCGAGCACTCGCCCCATTAGCGTCACCGCTTGCTCGTTACCGTAGCCCCGGTAGGGCACGATCATCACCGGTTTGATCCAGTCCAGTTTTTTTCGGATGGCAAACTTGGTACGGTCGAAGGAGTCTTCGATGCGGTCGAGCAGCGTGAGCAGGGAGTTGGTAGGGGGCATAATTAGGGGACTAATTTGTTCGGCGGGGAAGGTACAAAAAGCCGGTGGGTAGCGCAACCGCTTCTAATGCTGCCGCATCCAGCGTTCCAGTTCGCCCACCTTCTTCTCTAGCAACGCAATGCGCTCCTCCTGCATTGAGGGGGGATCGAGGATAGTGCTGTAGAAACCGTCTACCTTCCAGATCTCTTGCCAGTTATGCTTCGACCAGTCTAGGTGAACGAAGTTTGGGTTGTCGGGGCGAAATTCCAGAGTTGGGGTAGTGCGCACGAGCCGACGAACGTAAATGTTCTGGTCGGTTACCAGTACGTAGACTTCGTCTTCGCGCAGGTCTTTCTTTTCTACCGGCGAGCACGACAGGATGTCACCGTGCAGCAGCCCGTGGCCGTTGAATTCCATCGCGTTATCCTGCACCTCAAAGGCCCGGGTTTTTTCGTACTGCGTGTTGGGAAGCCGGATAAACGGCAGGTTGTTGATGTAATCCTTGTGATCGTAGTTAACGATGTATTCCAGGTAGTTCTCCTTGACCACCAGCGGGGTGTCTTCCTTCCGATGGTCTTTGTCGGTCAGCGCCAGCCGCTCGGCATCCGCTACGGAAGTATCGTGCTCAATGATATTAAGCTGATACAATTCATTAAAGGTCAGCTCTTTGGTGAGTAGGGTATCAATAGAAAGGCTAAAATGGTTAGCAATACTAATAACAGTGTCGATTCGTGGTTCGGCCCGTCCTTCTTCATATGATCCAACGCTCGCCCGGGATACGCTAAATAGCTCAGAAAACTCGCTCTGGCTAATTTTTTGCGCAGTTCTAATCTTTTTTATGTTCTTTCCAATAACTGACATATCCTATTTTTTAGCTAATTTTATTAGTAATGTTAACCTTGTTAGCAAATCTACGTATTAATTATTATACTGCAAATAGAATCAGAACTATTGGTCACTGGTCACTGGTCACTGGTCACTGGTCACTGGTCACTGGTCACTGGTCACTGGTCACTGGTCACTGGTCACTGGTCACTGGTCACTGGTCACTGGTCACTGGTCACTGGTCACTGGTCACTGGTCACTGGTCACTGGTCACTGGTCACTGGTCACTGGTCACTGGTCACTGGTCACTGGTCACTGGTCACTGGTCACTGGTCACTGGTCACTGGTCACTGGTCACTGGTCACTGGTCACTGGTCACTGGTCACTGGTAGTAGCCAACAGCTAGTATCTAGCATCCAGTATCTAGTATCTGGCATCCAATATCTAGCATCCAGTATCTTGCCATGTAGAAAATCATCCAGTATCCAGCATCCAGTATCTTGCCACCCAGAAAATCATCCAGTATCCACTTAAACCCATACAACCATGAGCATTTTCAATCGATTATTTAAAGTAGGACAAGCCGAAGCGCACAATGCGATCAACAAGCTCGAAGATCCTATCAAACTCACCCAGCAGGGCATTCGCGACATGCGGGCCGAACTAGACAAAGCCCTGCAGGCAATGGCCGAAGTGAAGGCCATGAAAATACGGACGCAACGCGATGTAAGAAATGCCGAACAACGGTCGCAAGACTACGAGCAAAAGGCCGTGTTGTTGCTGAAAAAAGCCGAAACCGGCGACCTGGCCGCTAGCGAAGCGGACCGACTGGCCACCGAAGCCTTAAATCGAAAGGAACGAGCCGATCAGGAAGTGAGTCGCCTGCACGGTGAGCAGCAACGCTACGAAGCGTCGGTAAACAAGCTGGAAAGCAACGTCGACGTACTAAAATCCAACATCAGCACCTGGGAAAACGAGTTGAAGAACCTGGAAGCCCGCATGAAGGTAAGCAGTGCCACCAAGTCGATTAACAAGCAAATGACCAGCATCGATACCTCAAGTACTACGGCAATGTTAGAGCGCATGAAATCTAAGGTGGAAGCCGAAGAAGCGCTAGCCGAATCGTACGGTGAGATCGCGGATGGGCCAAAAAACCTGGACGCGGAAATTGAGGAAGCCCTGGGCGATGGCAACAATCCGGCAGCTTCGGAGAAACTACTGGAACTGAAAAAACGATTGCAACAAAACAACGACAACGATGACTGAGCTACTCGACGACGCCGTATCGGCCCCGAATATCATTCCCACCGCCCTGCTGGTGTTCGTACTGGTCTACTGGCTGGTGGTGATTCTGGGAGCCATTGATCTGGACTTCTTCGACGTGGATGTGGATTTAGAGGCTGAGGCGGACGTCGACGGGGAGCTGTCGGTATCCTGGCTCAACCACGTGCTAGCCTTCTTCAACCTGGGTCAGGTGCCGTTTATGCTGTTTCTCACCTTCCTGGTGGTGCCCTGGTGGGCTATCACGGTGCTGGGCAACCATTACCTTGGCAACGACTCATTGGTGCTCTCGCTGGCGGTGCTGCTTCCCGCCCTGCTGGTCAGTTTGTTCATCGCCAAATTTCTGACCACGCCCTTTGTGCGGGTGTACCAGGCGCTAGACCAGGAAGACAACACCACCCCGGTCGGCAAAATCTGCCAGATAACCTCTGCCGCCAGTCCTACAAAGGTGGGACAAGCCCAGGTGCCAACCGGCGGGGCACCCCTCGTGCTCAACGTACGGGCTTACGAGGGTAGTTCGCTGCTGGCGGGCGACTCGGCGATGGTCATCGAGTACGACGCCGGTCACAACGTCTACCTCGTAGAACCCTACATCAGTTAGTAACATGTAATCATTTTGTCATTCAATCATTCTATCTATCACCTAAACAATCAAATCATGGGAACATCAATAACACTATTTCTGCTGGTTCTGGCCGTGGTCGTCGTGCTGGGCATGCTGGTTTTCTTCATCAAAATGTACCAGAAAGCGGTACAAGGCGAAGCCCTGGTGCGCACCGGTTCGGGCGACGTGAAGGTTTCTTTCTCCGGCATCATGGTCGTGCCCGTCCTCCACAAACTGGAGGTCATGGACATCACCTTAAAGGCAATGGAAATCTCGCGGGTGGGCAAAGACGGACTCGTTTGCCGGGATAATCTGCGGGCCGATATCAAGGTGTCGTTCTTTATTCGGGTCAACAAAACCCGCGAAGACGTGGTGCACGTGGCCCAGTCGATCGGTTGCAACCGGGCGTCTGATCCTCAAGAATTGCAGATGCTCTTCGATGCCAAGTTCTCGGAAGCCCTAAAGACCGTCGGTAAGCACTTTGAGTTTGTAGAGCTGTATAACTCGCGCGCCCAGTTTAAGGATAAAATCTTGGAAGAAATTGGTACGGATCTCAACGGTTACATTCTCGACGATTGCGCCATTGACTACCTGGAACAAACTCCGCTGGAAAGTCTGAACGAAAACAACATCCTGGATGCGGAGGGAATCAAGAAGATCATCGACCTGACGGCCCAGCAAAAGGTGCAGGCCAACCTAATCGAGAACGAGAAGCGCAAAATGCTTAAGAAGCAGGATGTGGAAGCCGAAGAAACCATCCTGGAGCTGGACAAGCAACTCACCGAGCAGCAAGAAAAGCAAGCCCGCGAGGTGTCTAATATCCGGGCGCGGGAAGCGGCCGAGCGCGAGAAGGTGCGTCAGGAAGAGCACAAGCGCTCAGAACAAGCCCGCATCGCCACCGAAGAAGAGGTCGGCACACTGGAGCAGAACAAAGAGCGGCAAATTCTGGTTGCGCAGCGCAACAAAGAGCGCACCGACGCCATCGAGCAAGAGCGCGTAGACCAGGCCCGCTTGCTGGAATCCACCGACAAGGAGCGGGTGGTGGAGCTGGCCCGCATCGAGAAAGAAAAAGCGCTGGAAGAAGAGCGCAAGAACATTCAGGAGGTGATTCGCGAGCGGGTGATGGTGGAAAAAGCCACGGTGATTGAAGAAGAAAAAATTAAAGACACGCAGGCGATGGCCGAGGCCGACCGAAGCAAACAAGTCGCCATTGTGAACGCCGAGCGCGACGCCCAGGAATCGCTGGTGAAGGAGATCAAAGCGGCCGAAGCCGCCCAGCAGGCCGCCGAGCACCGCGCCAAGCAACTGATGATCGACGCCCAGGCTGATGAGGATTCGGCTGCGCACCGGGCCGTGGCCATGAAGACGATGGCCGATGCCGAGGCCGCCCAGAAAGCCGCCATCGGACTGTCCGAAGCCCAGGTGATGGAAGCCAAAGCCGCCGCCCGCGAGAAAGAGGGCGAGGCCGAAGCCGGGGTGATCGAGGCTCAGGCCGAAGCCGACGCCAAGGGCATCAGCCTACGGGCCGAAGCCCAATCGGAAGCTGACCAGAAGCTGGGCATGGTGGCCGCGCAGATCAGTCTGGAGCAAGGAAAATCTGACGCCCAGGTGATTGAGATCAAGGCCGCCGCCGACGAGAAGCAGGGACTCGCCGAAGCCCGCGTGATGCAGCAGAAGTACAAATCGGAAGCCGAAGGAATTCGCGAAAAAGCCAACGCCATGCAGGTGCTGGACGGCGCGGGCCGTGAGCACGAAGAATTTAAACTGCGCCTGGAAACCGAGAAAGCACTGGAACTGGCCCGTATCGATATCCAACGCGAGATCGCTGAGTCGCAAGCCAAAGTGATTAGTGAAGCGCTGAAAGCCGCCAACATCGAGATCATCGGCGGCGAAACTATGCTCTTCGACCAGATCATGGGTTCTATCGCCAAGGGTAAGGCCATCGACGGGATGATCAGCAAGAACGGCTCGTTGCAGGAGGTGAAGACTGCCCTGCTGCACTCCAACGGCGGCGGCGGACTCAAGGAAAATCTACGAAAGCTGGTAGACCAGTTCGGCGTTTCTTCCGACGATCTGAAGAATCTGACGGTGTCGGCCCTGCTGCTCAAGATGATAAACCAGACCGACGGCAAGGAAAAAGACGGGCTAAACAAACTGCTCGACCTGGCCCGCACCGCCGGACTGGCGGACGAGCCGATGAAGAATTTACAGTTGTGAAAGCGAGGCAGTCAGGTAGTTTTAATCGCCTGACTGTTATTTAGTTATTGCTATAAAAATCGTAAATTGTACCCGAAAAAACCATAAAAACGATGGATCAAGAAGTTAGTGAGCGCGTCAGCACGCTGGAAGCGGTACTCGGCGAATTTATTGTACAGACCACCAAGTCGATTAAGAAGTTGGAGGAAAGCGATCAGGTACTGAGAGAGGAGATGGCAAGTTTTAGGAAGGAACTACGCCAGGATCAATTCAAGCGAGACGCTGACACAAAGGCTTTTAGAGAAGATATGGAGCGCGACCGAAAGCGCATGAATAAGCAGTGGGGGGAACTAGCAAACCGCCTGGGCACCATCGCCGAAGATATTGCCGCTCCTAACGTGCGCACCGTGGCAACTACCTTGTTCGGATGTGCCACTATTGATACCTATACCGTACGTACCGAGCGCCGGAGCCGAAAGGATCGACGGAAAATCACCGAGTTTGACGTGGTTGTTGCCTGCGACGACTATCTGTTTATCAACGAGACCAAAGCAACTCCGCAGCGAGAATACGTTCTTGATTTTGCCAAAAAGCTAAAGAGCGTTTTTGATTTTCTCCCGGAACACGAGGGCAAAACCATCGTGCCGGTATTTTCTAGTTTACACCTGCCCGAACCCATTGTTCAACTGCTCACCAAACACAAAATTTACGCGATGGCTTTGGGCGGTGAGACGATGGAATTGCTAAACTACGAAGCGGTGCGTGAGCAATGACACGGGCTATCGGTAGCCACACAATTTCCGTTGTACGCCCGGAGCACTTTGACGAAACACTTTGCGAACGGAATGCTCTGTGAATAAATAAATTAAGTTCTGTCATCCGGTAAAGGCCTTGTTGTTTACAAGAGAATAGAACTATTCACGCAAAAAGTTTCCTACTGAATGACAACTACCGAACCCACCCCGACCCTCACCGGCTCTACCTACGAAATCCTGCAAAACCGCCTGCAGCAGCAAACCCAGCAGTTGCGCGAGCGTTTGCAACAACTCAACCGGGCCCGGCAGGAGGTGTTCGGAGCGATCGAGACCAAGCTGGTGGCCACCGAGCGGATTCATACCGAGCACAATTGCGTGCCTTACGACATGGTGCCGCTGGGCACTAAGTTTCTGTTCGGCTACAACGTACACCTGGGACTCAAGACTTCCGTGGAGCTCTCCGATGTGTTTAGTCTGTACGCCTACCAGGAGCACAGCTTTCGTCCGCTGGGCTACGAACTGCTCAATGATGCTACCTTCGCCGCCGACTTTCAGAAGCTGTACAAATACTACAAAGACACCAAATTTATTCGCTTCGTGCGCCGCGGACCGTACCTGTACATGGTCTTCCGGATCAGCAAGAGCGCTACGGATCTCAAAGCTTTTAAGTGGGAGATTGACGGCGAGGCCTTGGTCTACCGCGACAACCGCAGCGAACACGAGATCGAGTTGCCCCAACAGCACGACTTCGTCTGGCAGCGCACCACCCGCGACGACCAACGCGAAGGAAAGTACCCGCACATCTCGGTGGCCGACCGGGTGTTCGTCGAAACCGTGGGCGGTGACCTGACCATCAAGGTGGAGGACAATACCGAACAGGGGCAGGGCATCTACCGCGAAGAAGTCGAGAATCCCGACCAAACGCTCGACGATGCCGAAGTATACTACGCGCTGCTGGGCAACATCGTACTGCTCAAAATCCGTCCGTATCAAGAGAAAGACTATCGCTACATTGCTTACAACGCCAAGTTACAAGAAGCCCGTAGGATCGACGCCGTGGCGCAGGCGGGTATTTTGCTACCCGATGACCAGGGAATTCTCTTCCCGAACGGCTACTACCTACAAACCGGTGCCTTTAAACAGTTTGATAGCGAACTAAACGAATTGCGCTTCGAGCAGAAGCTGATGTCGCCCAATGGCGAAGATTATCTGTACGTTTTTTATCACCAGGAACAGGGAGTATACCAACTGCTGCCCTATAATATCATCGAACAAACGGTGCGAACGCCCATCATCGGCCACGGCTACGCCATCTTCGAGAACGGTGAGTTGTGCTACTTCAACGCCGACGCCGAACCCAAGAAGCACCACGCCATCCGCATCTGGCAAACCCCCTACGTGGGTCCCAACTTTCCGCTGACCGAGCAAAGCGATTCGTACTTGTTCAAGATTGGCAACCAGGACATTGTGCGGGCGATGGCCGAGTGCCAGGCCCTGATCAGCTTGGTAGAAAAGGGCGAAAGCTACCAGGACTTGTACGTCGACCTGCAAAAGCAAGCCACCACCGTGCTGGATGCTTACTACTGGCTGGATAGTCCGGAAGCGGCCACCATCAGCGAACCGCTGCGAGCTATCCGCGAAACCGCCGTCGCCGCCACCGATGAGTTCGAGAAAGTGCGCCGCCTTCGGCAGACTACCCAGCATCGCACCGACGAAGTGCTGCAAGCTGCCGATCATCTGCAACGCGATCTGACCAAAAAATCGTACGAGCACATCAACGATTTTGTGGCGGCACTGTCGCAACTGCGGGAGCGGCGGGGCGAAGTGATCTCGCTCAAAGAACTGCGCTACGTCGATGAGAAGCGCGTGGCGGAGTACGAAACCCAACTGGCCGAATCGGCCGAGCGAACGGCCCAGCAGTGCGTGCGCTTTCTGCTGCGCGACGATGCGTTGCACCCCTACCACCGGCGCGTTCAGTCGCTGGAAACCGGTATTGTAGGCGTAGAAAAGGTGGTGGAGGCCCAGGAACTGGCCGAGCAAATCAAGCAACTGTCGGGTGAACTGGAAATGCTCATTGAGATCGTGAGCAACCTGGCCATCGAGGACGCGACCCAAACCACGCAAATTGTCGACAACATCTCGGCTATCTTCTCGGAGCTCAACAAGGCCAAGGCACAGCTACAGCGCAAGCGTAAGGAGCTAATGAGCGCCGAAGGCAAAGCCGAATTCTTCGCCCAGACCAAGCTCATCAACCAGGCAATGGTGAACTACCTCGACGTGTCGGACACGCCCGACAAGTGCGACGAGTACGCTAACAAGCTGATGGTGCAACTGGAAGAACTGGAAGGCAAATTTGTTGAGTTCGACGACTTCATTGAGCAGATCACCCAGTTGCGCGAGGAGGTCTACAATACTTTTGAGTCGCGCAAGGTGCAGTTGGTGGAGGCCCGCAACAAGCGCGCGACCAACCTGGTGCAGTCGGCCGACCGGATTCTGAAGGCGGTGCAAAACCGGGTGAGCAGCATTAAATCAGTAACCGAGCTGAACGGTTACTTCGCTGCCGACCTGATGATCGAAAAGACGCGCCGCATCATCGAGGAGTTGCAGCAACTCGGCGACAGCGTACGGGCCGACGAAGTGCAGAGTCGCCTGAAGTCGGCGCAGGAAGACGCGGTGCGACAGTTGAAGGATCGTACCGAATTGTTCGTGGACGGCCAGGACGTGATTCGCTTCGGGGAGCACGCCTTTTCGGTGAACACCGCCGACCTGGCGTTGACCACGGTGGCCAAAGACGATCAGTTGTTTTATCACCTCACCGGCACCAGCTTCTACGAGCAGATTGCTTCTGAGCAGGTGAACCCCTACCGGCCGTACTGGAACCAGTCGCTGGTGTCAGAAACTTCGGAGGTGTACCGGGCCGAGTTCTTAGCCTACCAGCTCTACCGGGAAGCTACGTCCGGTGCCACGTCTGAAGAGTTGGCCGATAAAGACGCGAAAGCGCTGGTCGCCTACGTGCAGCAGCGGATGGCGACGCGCTACGACGAAGGCCACGTGAAGGGCGTGCACGACCACGACGCGGCGCGCATTTTGGGAGCGTTGGTGACGATGCGCCGTTCGGCTGGACTGCTGCGCTACCCCGCCGAGGCGCGAGCCTGCGCCGCGTTGGGCTGGCTGCACTTTCTGGAACCTTCGGTGCGCAACCAGCTCAACCATCAACTCAAGGGAGCCGGGGCCATTCTGCAGGTCTTCCCCCAGAGCCATGAGTTTGATCAGGTGCAGCAGGCCATCACCGAGACGGTGGACGCGTTTGTCCGGCAAACCCGGCTCTTTGATGAGAAAACCGTGGCCCCGGCCGCCGAATATCTCTTCTACGAACTAATCAGTGACGACGATTTTGCCATCGACCAGGCGTCGGTGACGCTGCGCGACCAGTTCAGGAAGTACCTTAAGAAGAGCCAGGCCACCGAAACCTACCGACAGTCGGTAGACAACCTGGAGGATGATCGGTGGCTTCAGTACGGCCTCATCCGCCGGTGGGTGCGTTCGTTTGCCAAGCAGACCGAGCAGGACGCTCGTTTTGCCGATGAAGCCGCCCTGCTGCTGTTCTCTGACCAACTGGATACCGACCAGGTTGCCAAGGCCACCCTGCATCAAACCCTCACCGGTTTGCAGGGCAACCATCCGTTGCTGCCGGAAGGCAATTATGTTCTGGATTACAATCAGTTCATGGATCGGCTATCGGCTTTCGCCGAAGAAACGGTGCCTACGTTCCGAGCGTTTCAAGCCCTCAAGCGGCAACTAACGGCAGACTTCACGCACGAGCTGCGGTTGGAAGAATTTAAGCCCCGGGTGATGTCGTCCTTCGTGCGCAATCAGTTGATCGACCAGGTGTACCTGCCGCTCATCGGAGCTAATCTGGCCAAGCAAATCGGTACGGCCGGAGTCAACAAGCGCACCGACCTGATGGGCATGCTGCTGCTTATTTCGCCGCCCGGCTACGGCAAAACTACCCTGATGGAGTATCTTGCAAATCGCCTGGGCATTATCTTTATGAAGATCAACGGTCCGGCCATCGGGCACGCCGTAACGGCCGTAGACCCGGCCCAGGCTCCCAACGCCGGGGCGCGTGAGGAACTGGAAAGGCTCAATCTCGCCTTCGAGATGGGCGACAACGTGATGATTTACCTGGACGACATCCAGCATTGCCATCCGGAGTTTCTGCAGAAGTTCATTTCCCTCTGCGATGCGCAGCGCAAGATTGAGGGCGTGTACAAGGGGCGCAGCAAGACCTACGATTTTCGGGGCAAAAAAGTGTGCGTGGTGATGGCGGGCAACCCCTACACCGAAAGTGGCGACAAGTTCCGGATTCCCGACATGCTCGCCAACCGCGCCGACATCTACAACCTGGGCGACATCATCGGCGACTCGGCCGACGCCTTCAAGCTGAGCTACATCGAGAACTGTCTGACGTCTAACCCGGTGCTCAACCAACTGGCCAGCCGGAGTCAGCGCGACGTGCAAACGCTGGTGGGGATGGCCGAAACCGGCGAGCGGGCCGGGGCCGAATTTGAGACCAACCACACGGCCGAAGAAGTGCGGGAGTACGTGACCGTGCTGGAAAAGCTACTCACCGTGCGCGACGTGGTGCTGCGGGTGAACACCGAGTACATTCACTCCGCCGGACAAGCGGACGCGTACCGCACCGAGCCGCCCTTTAAACTGCAGGGTTCGTACCGCGACATGAACAAGCTGGCCGAGCGGGTGGTGCCGGTGATGAACGAAGCCGAACTGCAAACCCTGATCCGCTCTCACTACGAAAATGAGGCCCAAACCCTGACCACCGGGGCCGAGGCCAACCTACTGAAGCTCAAGGAAATGCGCAGCTTGCTCACCGACGAAGACCGGCAGCGGTGGGAGGACATCAAAGCGATCTTTGTCAAGCAGCAACGCGCGAAAGAGCTTAACGGCATGGCGCAGGCGGTGGAGACGATGGAGGACATTTCGGGCAGCCTGCGGGGGATTGCGGAAGCGTTGCGGGGAAAGTGAGGTGATGCCAGTATTGCATACTACGGTAAAAACGGCTATTTTAGGAAAAACAAACAAAACGAGCTATAACAAGCGGAGCAGACTTGAAGGTAGAAATATTCAGACTTATTGACACCCAACGAGAAGAATCTCTACGAAAAGTGTACACTTGGTTATCTAATCGATTGCAGAACAAGGACTTTGAACTTTCCGAAAACAAGGTTGTGAGAGCATGGCAGCAGACGAAGCGCGGGAACATGAGGCTTTTGAGTGAATTGAAGGTACGCTTGATACTAGGGCGTGTTAACACCTACGCTTATACTCCTGGCTGTTTCTACCCCCGACGGGGTACCGCTGCTCTTGGTTGCTTTCGTTAGCCGATGCTCCGGCATCGCCTGCCTCAAGCGTCGTTTCCCGGCGGGAAACCGCACGGGGCACCCCGTGCGGGGTGCCCCGCACGATGGTCTCAATCAGAACAAAAACAGCCTCTAAATTCCCGTTAATCCATATGTCAATACGCCCTAGATAGCGAAACGCTCTAGAACCCAACACCTATTCCAATAAACACGCCCTCGGGATAGCCCAGTCCAGTACGAAACAGAATGCCACCCTCGGGCTTCTGGAATCGATATCCCAGCGAACCCACTGGGCTTAGGCGAACGTAGTTGCTCTTCTCCGGCGTAGGTTCCATGTGGAAGTCACTCATGTTCTTAGAATGCTCGAATCCACTTTTATCAAACATTCTGGCACCACCAAGACTTAGTTCAAAGTGACCTCTGTTTTTGCCAGTTATGACATTAACAGAAACGTGTTGATAAGGGCCACCAGGACCAAAAAGTATAGCACTCTGCCCTAAGCCTGCTTTTCCCCAGAGTCCTACTAACGAGTTGTCTTCGAACAGAATAAGCAATCTTTCGTAATTCGCGTTATAGGCTCCGACAACTCCGCCAAACCCTGCGGATGCTTGAACGACATTCTTGCCTATTCTTCCAGGACTGACCTGCTCCGACTGTCCGTAAATAATATGACTGAAGATGATGGTTGCAACGAGCAAAACGGCAGATATTCGCATGGAATTTTGGTTTAAGGCAACGCCAAACTTGCGGTGCTAAGATTCCCAGCAAGATAGTAGATTCACCCAAAATTTTCTTGCGATCACAACAAATAATTTTACCGCACAATCACCCGCTGCACGGCCGTATTTCCTTGAAAGTCGATAGCTTTAACGATGTACACTCCGTCGGCCAAGTCGGCTTTATCCAGGGTGTAGACGAGACCCGGATTGAGCCGGTCAACTTGATGAATCGACTGGCCCAGCACCGTGTAGATCAACAGCTGGGCCGGTTGGTTCACGCGCACGCGCAACGCGTTGTCCTGGGTATTCGGATTAGGGAAGACCGTGAGCGTGAGTTCGCCTCCCCCGGGGGCGGGGCGGGTGCCGTCACCGAAGCTTTTGAGCAAGTACACTCCTCCCTGCGCGTTCCCTAGAGCAATCACCGGCTGCCCCGTACCGTACAGGTCGGCTCCCGCCAGCCAGTTGCGCGCGCCCAGCCGGGATTCCTGCGCCTCGCCTTCGCCGAAGCGGATGAGTTGGGTGGTGACGGTCGGGGGCTGGGTGTCGTCCAGAAAGTTTTCGTACTGCCGTAGCACACCCGACCCGTCGGTGGTGAGCAGTTCGGGACGCCCGTCGCCGTTCAGGTCGCCCACCCAGGGGGCCAGCGTGCGCTTGAACGGGTCTCGGGTAATGCCGGCCAGTGAGTCGGTTACTAGGCTAAATGTAATCGGGTTTCCCCCTTCGTTGCGGTGGTACTCCAGCCGACCCGTCACCCGCCCGATCAGCAGATCGGCCCGCCCGTCTTGGTTGAGGTCGTAGAAAAAGGGAGTGTCAAACTTGACGGGCGACCCGTCGAGCGGTTGCAAGCCCGGCGCGAAATCCCAGCCCCGGGCCGATTGGTTGAGTTGGTAGTAGAGTCGGGCGATGACGCCGTTGCCCCCCGCCTGCACCAGCAAATCGACCGCCCCGTCGCCGTTGATATCGGCCAGCGAAGGCTTCAGCAGCGTGAAACCCTCGGCCGATAAACCTAGGTAGTCGGTATCTACCAGTTGAAAGGCCGGATTGGTGCGGGTGCCTACGTTTTCGTACAGTCGCAAGCGGGCCTGCCCGACCTGACTTTCGGCACCGAGCAGCAGATCGTAGTCGCCGTCGCCGTCGTAGTCGCCCAGGGCGGGGGCAGCGTTGGCTCCCAGGTCAATCATCTCCTGTTGCAAAAAATCTCGTTGAACCAGTTCGAAGCGCGGTTGGGCGGCGGTGCCCCGGTTGCGGTACAGCCAACTGGACCGGGTGAAATCGATGCTGTTTTGGACGTTGGAAAACACGTTAGGGGCAATAATGAGATCAGGCAACGCATCAGAGATTACGTCGGCGCGGTAGGCGGCGGGAAAGAAAAACTCGTTGGGCGCAGCCCCGGCTACCGGAAACGTATCGGAAGCGGCTAAAAACAGCGCCTGGTTTGGGGTTCCTTCGTTTTTCAAAAACGCCAGACTCGTACAGGTCTCATCGCCAAAGGCCAGGTCCTGGTCGCCGTCGCCGTCGGTGTCCCAGGTTAAAATCGACTTGCCGCCCACGTGCTCGGTGCGGGCGGTGCGCCCCCCGGTGGCCGAACAGGCTTCGCCGAAGGCGTAGGCACCGCAGAAGCATTCTTCAAAATCGCCCCAGGCGCGCGTCACCCGCTGAAAAACTAGTTCCTCACAGGTTCCGACGGTTTCCTGACTCAGGTTTTGATGGTACTCGATGGTGCCTCCGGCCGCAAAATCGAAGGTCAGCACGTCCAGGTCGCCGTCGCCGTCCACGTCAGCAATGCCCGGCAGGTCGGTGCTGTTCACCGGTAGGTTAAAGGTGCCGGAGGTGCCCTCGGTCAGCACCGGGTCAGCCACCAGGGTGAAGGCCAGTTGGGTGTCGGAAGTGTTTTCAAACACGCGGATACCGCTGCTGGAGTGGGTAAAAATATCCTGCTTCCCGTCGCAGTTGTAGTCGGCCAGCAGCACCCAGTAGCGCAGGTCGTCCGGGAAGAGCGCCTCGTAGGCTGGGTCGTAACGGTACTGTCCGTTCTGGCGAATAAAAGTATTCAGTTTGCCGGAGGTGCGGTCGAACACCACCAGGTCCGGTTCGCCGTTTTGGTCGAGGTCGAT
Organism: Cyclobacteriaceae bacterium; assembly: GCA_965217275.1. Lineage (GTDB taxonomy): Bacteria > Bacteroidota > Bacteroidia > Cytophagales > Cyclobacteriaceae > Tunicatimonas. The sequence goes on from OZ244400.1 coordinate 1,892,808, forward strand.
GGTGCTATACTGCCCGGCGTTGAGCCCGCCCGCCCAGGGGTTGCGGAGGCTATCGTCCGCCACCAGTACGGGAACGTCAGTTATAAACTCGAAGAAAGTCTGGGCGTGACCGGCTTTCGGAAGCAGTGCGGTCAATATCCCAACGCAGCCACCGAAAGTTGCTCGTCGTAATGATTGATACCGTCTTTTGGGTGCTACCACCTCTATTGATCCGAAGGCGAAGTGCAAACCGCGATATCATCGGCCAGGGCAGCGGCGTTCTGCCCAATGTTGGCTCCGGCCAGCACCACGTCCTTGTTTGCCCCCCCGTCGAGGTGCACCTTCAGGCTACCGTCGAAGCCCATCAAATCATCAAAGCCGAACGGGGTGCCGTCGGCTAGTTGGTTAAACGTGGTGACGCTGGTGCCGGTGGCTCCCTCCACGGGCGTGAGCATCAGCGCCATCTCGCTGCCGGGCACGTCGACGGTGCCGTAGTGCAGGTGCCCCGGGTGCTGTCCGCCTGCCACCGTGTTTTCCAGCTGCACGGTGAGTTGCAGGTCGCCACCCCTCGTTTCGCGAAACGTGGCCGTGCCTTGAATGTTGTATTCGGAAGCCGAAGCCAGGGTGTAGGCGGTCTGCCTTCCGGTGAAGGCGTCGCTGACATCGTCGGCGCGGTCGCACGCGCTGAGCAAGCAAGCGATAGCAAAGAGTTTACCAAACAAAGGAAGTGCGTATTTCATGATTCTAGGACGATGAGGTACTGATTTAACGTGCGGCGGTGGCTATTATTTTACGCAAAGATACCCGGTTCGGTCTTCTTTGAACGCTACCGGTTTCAGTAGAACGTAGAATTTCATACGCAAGCGATGAGGCGGTTAACTGGCAAAACAATGACCGTTTTCCGTTTCCGAATTCACAAAAAGGGCGTACTTTTGAGCCCACGCAAATTTAACGAGTACCATTATGAATGTTCCCGCTAATTTAAAGTACACCAACGACCACGAGTGGGTTCGGGTTGAGGGCAACGAAGCCTACGTGGGAGTAACGGACTTCGCGCAGAACGAGTTGGGCGATATCGTGTACGTAGAAGTTGAAACCGTGGGCGACGAGGTTGCGCAGGGCGAGGTATTTGGCACTATTGAAGCGGTGAAGACGGTGTCTGATCTGTTCATGCCGCTGAGCGGTACGGTGCTGGAGTTGAACCCTGAGCTGGAGGCGGCGCCCGAACTGGTGAACGAAGACCCGTACGAAAAGGGGTGGATGGTGAAGCTGTCAATTAAAGATACAAACGAGCTGGATGAACTCCTGGATGCCGAAGGCTACCAGTCGGTGATCGGTCAGTAGTGGGTCAGCGTACCGGGTTCGTTCGCTACAATGCCTATACCCTGGTTTGGGCGTTGCTAATCGCGGTTCTGGTGCTGCTGCCCGGACAAAATCTGCCGAAGCTAGAAGATTCTCTCTTTAGCATTGACAAATTGGTGCACGCTTTTCTGTTTGCGGGACTCGCCTTTTTGATGATCGTAGGGTTTATCAAACAGTCGGCCTATTCCGCACTGCGCAACAAAGCCCTGCCGTATGCGTTTATACTGTCGATAAGTTACGCCATCCTGGTGGAAGCCCTACAGCTATTCTCACCCGAGCGAATGTTTGAAATACTGGACATGATAGCTAATCTTAGCGGTGTTTTTGCAGGATTTATATTATTTTTTGTGCTTTACAAACTATAGATGCTTTATATTTCATCGAAAGAATTTGATGAATTGCTAAAAATATCGTTAATTGCACTATATTGTTACACTGTAATAATTCATAACTAATTCATATGGAAGCTAAGAAGACCCCCAACGCTGATCTTACGAGCAAAACCGGATTGCACCTCGCGATCGGTTTGGTAATCAGCCTAGCTGTGATTACCCTTGCCTTCGAGTGGAAATCGTACGACGCCAGTGCGTTGGTTGATCTCGGTTCGGTGGATGACACTTTTGAAGACGTAATGGAGATTCCGCCTACGGAGCAACCCCCGCCCCCGCCCCCCAAGATTCAGACTCCCGAAATCATCGAAGTTCCTGATGAGGAAGAGATCGAAGAAGAAATTGAGATCGATCTGGACATTGAAGTAACCGAGGATACCGAGATCGAAGAGATGGTTTTCGAAGAAGCTCCCGAAGAAGAGGTTTCTGACGAGATCTTTATGGTAGTAGAGGACCAGCCCGAACCTGAGGGAGGCTTAGCTGCCTTTTACAAGTTTGTGAGTGACAAAATGAAGTATCCTTCTCAGGCCCGTCGCATGGGCATCGAAGGAAAAGTATTTGTTCAGTTTGTGGTTGACAAGGATGGCAGTCTCACTGATGTGAAAGCCGTGAAGGGAATTGGAGCGGGCTGCGACGAAGAAGCGGTGCGCGTAGTGAATAGCGCCCCCAAATGGAAACCCGGCAAGCAACGTGGCAAAGCGGTGCGAGTTCGCATGATCATCCCCATCACGTTCAAGCTGGGATAGACAAGAGTTTGTTTGATTTAGAGTTGTTAATATTTTGATTATTGGAAGCCGGTTACACGTTTGTGTTTCCGGCTTTTTGTTTCTTGCGAACTCCAAGCAACCTATCTCTTGAAAAGAATCATCCGCATTTTGTACTCCGCCTGGCTCCTGTTTATCTTCATTGGCTCCATGCTGCTACTGCTGCCCCTTATACTACTTCCGGCGGTGGGCGGAGAAACCACCCGTCCGGTGAGCTTTTTCGGTCTCAAAGTGTGGGCTACGATATTTCGCGCGTTCACCGGGGTGCGCTACCGGGTGTCAGGACAAAACCGACCTGATCGCCGTGCCGCGTATATCTACGTAAGCAACCACACGTCTTTTCTGGACGTGCCCGCCCTCCCCTTGTTTATTCCCGGTCAGTTTCGTCCGCTGGGGAAGAAGGAACTGCTAAAGATACCCGTGCTCGGTTGGATCGTAGGCACGGTTTGCGTTATCGTTGATCGTTCGGACGCCAGTAGTCGCAACCGCAGCATCATGGCGCTCAAGCAGCTCATTCAGCGGGGCGTGTCGGTCTTCATTTTTCCCGAAGGAAGCATGAACCGAACCCAACAACCACTGCGCCCTTTCTACGACGGCGCTTTTAGGATCGCCCTCGAGACGCAAACCCCGGTGCTGCCGATGGTGATAATCAACGCGGGCAACCTGTTCCGTCCGGGCACCGCCTACGTGCGACCCGGAGTGATCACGGTAAAATTCGGGAAGCCCATCGCGATTGATAACCTCACTATCAAAGACGTTCCTGTCCTCAAGCAGCAGGCTTACCAGGCGATGGAAGCGATGCTTTTAGAACCTTAAATCGCTCTTTTGTGCTCAGTACCAATGAATTGATCCTCATCAATCTCACGCTGTCGGCCCTGCTCACCGGACTTATCTGGACCATCCAGGTGGTGCACTATCCGGGATTTCTGGGAGTGGGAAGCGAGGGTTTTCCGGCGTATCAGCAGCAGCACATGCGCACCATTTCCTACGTGGCCATTCCGCTGATGCTAAGCGAACTGGCCGCGACGGTTTTCTTATTGGTCCGCCATCCGCCACCGCACACTGAACTTTACGTAGCCACCGCAATGGTGGTGATCATCTGGGCAACCACCATGTTCGTTTCTTCACCGCTGCATGGCAAGTTGGTTTCCCAGGGCTATGACCCAGAAACTATTGAACGATTGGTAACCACCAATTGGATAAGAACGGCCGCTTGGAGTATTAGAACGGTGGCATTGTTTCTCCTGACTTGGCAAGCGCTAAAATCTTGAAGGCACTAAATGAAGAATCTTCTTAGAAAAATGTAATTTGTTTCGGTATATTCTTCAAATGATAAGTTTTGTTACGTTTTTGTCAAACAAAAGCGTAAAAAAGTTCGTAAATTATAATTGCCAAGTGTTACTTTTAGCCGTTAATCAATGTCATCAACTAATTCTTCAGTGTTGGAAACGCATAGCGACGTGCAGCGCGTAGTGGATCAATTGCGGTCTGACTTTAACCACTTAGCGCAAGAGACGAAGCACCTTAAAAACGGCGAACGTTTCTCCAAGCTCCGCAAGATGAACGATTTGCGCCAGATCATTTCTTCTTTGGAAGATATTGACCACTCGCTGGATAGCTTGCTTCAGGAACAATCAGGCAAGACGAGTGCTCGTTAGGCATTTCTCGATTCTCCGCGTATATTGTAAGCGTCCGCCATCTGACGACCTTACACTATGACTACTCCAGCCTCTCTCCCAAAGATTTCTTCAAGCACGCGCCGAACCTTTATTCGTAACTCGTTCGCCGCACTGGCGGGTATCACGATTGTGCCCCGTCGGGTGCTGGGCGGACCGGGTTTCGTTGCCCCGAGCGACCGCATTACCCTAGGCTACATTGGCACCGGCAAACAGGCCCGTGGAACACTTTTTCAGCGATTTGTAGCTATTCCTGAAACACAAATTGTGGCCGGTTGCGACGTGGATAGCCAGAAACTGCAAGCTTTTCAGCAAGACGTAGCAAGCTACTACGCGAACCAAACCAATCAGAGCACCTACCAGGGCTTAGCCACCTACGCCGATTATCGCGAACTGCTGGCCGACCCGGCAATCGATGCCGTGATTGTAGCTACTCCTGACCACTGGCACGCCCTCCCGTCCATTGAGGCCTGCGAAGCGGGCAAGGACGTGTACTGCGAAAAGCCGCTCTCGCTCACCATCGCCGAGGGGCGGGCAATGGTAGACGCCGCGGAAAACCACCAACGGGTGTTCCAGACTGGCAGCATGCAACGGTCTATGGAGAACTTCCACCGGGCGGCCGAACTGGTCATTAACGGTTACATCGGCGATATCCAGCGGGTGGTGGTGAGCGTGGGCGGCCCTCCCGATGCGTGTGAACAGCCCACGGAGCCCACGCCTACGAACCTGGACTGGAACTTCTGGCTCGGCCCGGCTCCGGCCCGCGGTTACAGTTCTTACTTTGCGCCGCCGCTTGAGTGAGACGGCTGGGCCCGGTGGCGCTACTGCGGAGACTACGGCGGCGGGGGGATGACCGACTGGGGAGCACACATGTTCGATATCGCCCAGTGGGCGCTTGGCATGGACAGTAGCGGCCCGGTGCGGGTCACGCCGCCCGACGGAAAAGACTATCCGGTGCTCACCTACGAATACGCCAGTGGCATTCCGATGATGCGCGAAGATTTTGGGCGGGGCAACGCTATTCGCTTCGTGGGTTCGGAGGGTACTATCGAGGCCAGCCGGTCCTTCCTGGATGTGCCTGATCGACTTACTGACCAAAAGATCGGCGAGAACGAGATTCACTTATACCACAGCCGCGACCACTACCGCGATTGGCTCAATGCCATCAAGGACCGAACGAAGCCCATTTGCCCGGCCGAGGTGGGGCACCGCACCGCCACGGTGTGCAGCATCGGTAACATCGCCTACGAACTGGGCCGCCCGCTGCGCTGGAATCCCAAGAAAGAGAAGTTTAAAGGAGATCGCGCGGCTAACGCAATGCTAGCGCGTGCGTCGCGGGACTTTCGGAATGCCACGGAGGTGGGGCAGTGAATTTTCAGAGCAGAGGATCATCCGATAAACACCCGGTGCGCTTAACAAAAGCGTAACTTAGTTCTGCGGAGCGATTTAGGAAACGTAACCTCAACCCCAAGCACGCATGCTCACTAACTACCTCAAAATCGCTTTTCGCAGCCTGTTTAAGAACAAAGTTTTTACGGCGATCAACGTTCTGGGATTGGCGATTGGCATGGCTGCCTGCTTGTTAATTTTGCGGTACGTCTTCTTTGAGTCAAGCTACGATAGGTTTCACCAAAATGGCGACCGCCTCTACCGGGTGGCTCTGCAAAGCTCCATTTTTGGCGATGCCGCTGACGTGAGCGTGGCCAACCACCCGGCAGTCGGCCGCACCCTGGAGGACGAATTTCCGGAAATTACTAACTATACCCGTTTGTTTCCGGTATCTATCTGGATGGAAACGCTAGCGGTGCAGGTGCTCAACGAGCAGGGGCAAAGGGAAACCTACATTGAGGATTAGCTACGTGGCCGATTCGGCCTTCCTGCGCTTGTTCTCGTTCCCGCTGCTGGCCGGTGACGTCGCCTCCGCCCTGCGGGAACCGAACACCGTGGTGCTCACCGCGAGTACTGCTCAAAAATACTTCGGCACCGCCGACGCGCTGGGGCGCAGTTTGTATCTGGGCGGAGACAATGAGCCCATGCGGGTGACCGGCGTGCTGGCCGATGTGCCGTCAAACACCCACTTACGCTTTGATCTACTGATTTCCGGGGCTACGATGGGATGGTTAGACAGTAGTTCGGAAGGCGAATATAACTGGAAATGGCCGGAATATTATACCTACGTACAGTTGGCACCCGGCACTGATCTCGCTACCGTGGAAGCTAAGTTTCCGGCGTTCATCGTCCAGCACATGGGCGCTATTGAGCAGAAGTATGGTTTCACCTCCCGCTTTTTTCTGCAACCGGTGACCGACATCCATTTGCACTCTAACTATCTGAAAGAAATCAAGAGCAATAACAGCCAGACCACGGTCACGTTTCTGCTACTCATCGGCTGCCTCATCGTGCTGATCGCCTGGGTCAACTACGTGAATTTATCCACGGCCAAGGCCACCGAACGGGCCCGTGAGGTCGGCATTCGCAAGGTGGTGGGAGCGCACCGGCGCGAACTGCTGGGGCAGTTCCTGCTAGAATCATTCTTCATCAACGGAATCGCCGTGTTGCTATCGGTGGTGCTGGTGCAAGGGGCGTGGCCCGCTTTTCAGCACCTGGCGGGCCAGCAATTAGATAGTTCTTTCGGCTGGTGGTTGGCCGCGCCCTTTTCCTGGATTCTGCTCGGTTTTCTGCTGATTGGCACACTATTGTCGGGAGGCTACCCCGCCCTGGTGCTCTCCTCGTTCCGGCCGTTGTCGGTGCTCAAGGGAAAGTTGTATCACGCCGGTGCAACGCGCCGCGGATTCCGGGTCACGCTGCGGCAGGGATTGATCGTCTTTCAGTTTCTGGTCTCCATTGTGCTGATGGCGGGTACGTTGGGAGCTTACCAACAACTCAATTACATGCGCAGCCAGTCGTTGGGCTTCGATCAGGAACAGCTTTTAATTGTGAAGGCCCCATCGCTGCGCGACTCTACGTTTCTCAGCAAAAGCGAAGCCCTGAAAGCGGCCTGGCAGCAGGACGCCGCGGTGGGGGAAGTAACCGCGTCGTCGGAAATTCCTGGCAAGGAGATCAAAGCGCCCACTGATTTTCGCCGGGCGGCCGGTTCGAGCGACGATCTCAAGGTGACTTACACGGTGGGAGTAGACGAAGACTTTTTGTCTACCTACGGAATGCGGTTGGTGGCGGGGCGCTTCTTCGACCCGGAGCGCCCGGCCGACCGGGGCACGGTGGTGCTCAACGAACAGGCCATCGCGCTGCTGGGCTACCCCTCGCCCGAAGCGGCGCTGGGAGAGCGGGTATACGTGTGGCGGGGCAGCGATTTTGAGGGCGAGATCATTGGGGTGCTGGCCAATCACCACCAGCGCTCACTGGAAAACGGTTATGATCCCATTCTGCTGTTTAATGATCGTTACGTATCGAACAACTACTTCTCACTACAGGTGAGCACCCGCGCGGTGGGCGAAACCGTAGACCGGATAGAGGCAGCGTACGCCCGCTTCTTTCCCGGCAATCCGGTGACTTATTTCTTTCTGGACGACTTTTTTGACCAGCAGTACCAGGCTGACCAGCGGTTCGGACAGGTATTTACCTTGTTTGCGGGGCTGACCATCTTCATTGCTTGCTTGGGTTTGTTCGGACTGGCCACCTACACCGCGCAGCAGCGCACCCAAGAGATTGGTGTCCGCAAGGTGCTGGGAGCCACGGTGCCCAGCATCGTGGCGTTGCTCTCCCGAGATTTTGTGAAGCTAGTGTTGGTGGCCAGCGGACTAGCGTTGCCGGTGGCGTATCTGGCGCTGCACCGCTGGCTAGAAAGCTACGCCTTTCGGATTGATGTGCATTGGTGGTTTCTGGTGGCACCCGTGCTGTTGGTGCTGCTGATCGCCCTGCTCACGGTAAGCTTTCAGACGATCAAAGCCGCGCTGGCCAATCCGGTGGACGCACTAAGAACAGAATAGCCAGCCAACGCTAGTAAGCATTTCAAACAACCATTTTGCTTGTTTAAGTCAGCAAGAGTAAGTAGATTTTGCTCATCGGTATAAGCAATTTAGGGTAAGCTTATTGAACTTCGTCCATTGTTCAGCCACTTTGGTGCTGGCTAGTATCGACCGGAATCGGACACCATCTGTCCGATTCCGAACGGTGAGGTATTCGGCGGCGGCTTCGTAGGCGCTCTAGATGCCCCTTTTTGGTTTGGCATTTTCCTTGTACACTTCAAATCGTCATTTACGAAACAACCCATGAAAGGAACAAATTTGGGCGAATTCCAGGAGCTGGTGCTGCTGGCGGTAGGTATCTTATACGACGATGCCTACGGGGTGAGCATCAAGGACGCCATTGAAGAGCAAACCGGTCGGAGCGTGACGCTCAGCACGGTGCACGCTGCGCTCAACCGACTGGAAGACAAGGGTTTCCTGTCGTCGCGCCGGGGAGGAGATACGGAAGCCCGGGGCGGTCGGCCCAAACGGCTGTTCCAGGTCACCGCCTACGGCAAGCAGGCGCTGGAAGAAAGCCGGACGATGCGCAACCGCCTGTGGAATTTGATTCCGCGGGTGGCGTGGAAGGGTGTATCAGGATAGACAGGATAAAACAAAGAAAACAGAATGGGTCGGGATAGAAAAGACAACTGGTGCCGAGGGCACTAGGTGATGAAACACATGGTATATCGCATTGACGCATCATGAAGAAAGAACAACCACCTTATTGGGCTACTCGGTTTCTCCGCCGGTTTTGTGATCCTGACTTGCTGCCGGAAGTTGAGGGAGACTTGTACGAGTTGTACCAGCGGTGGGTGGAAGAATACGGATCGAAGCAAGCCCGGTGGCTATACGCCCTCAACGTGATCACCTTTCTGCGGCCGTTTGCCACTCGGAAGAAGGAAAATAAATTTTACTACGCAACCAACCAGACCGCTATGTTTCGCAACTACCTCATTATCGCCATTCGCAATCTGAAAAAGAACAAGGCGTTCAGCTTCATCAACATCTTCGGACTCGCCATCGGCATGGCCGCGTGCTTGCTCATCGTGCAGTACGTGCGCTTTGAATTGAGTTATGATCAGTTTCATGAAAAGGCGGATCGGGTATACCGGGCCTCCCTATATCAGTATAAGGACGGCGCGCTGGATATTGCGTCGGCATCCACTTTTCCCGTAGTAGGACGGGTGTTACAGGAAAACTTTCCTGATGCGATAGAAGCCTTTGTCAGGCTGCATCATCAAGCGGGGACCTTCTCTTACCTCGACGGTAGTGCCGCGCGGGTTTTCAATGAAGAAAACGTGTTTTACACCGATGCTTCTTTCTTCCGGGTTTTCTCTTTTCCACTGCTGGTAGGAGATACCGCTCACGCCTTAACGGCTCCCAATACCGTCGTGATCACCGCTTCGATGGCCGAAAAGTATTTTGGCAGTGATTGGCGCGAAACAAACCCGGTAGGCAAGAGCATCCAGTCTAGGTCTTATCTTGGCAATACGGATTTGCTAGTTACCGGAGTACTCGCCGATCTACCGGAAAACACCCATCTAACCTTCGATTTTTTAGTGTCTCATCCTACGATATACGCTTGGGAAGACGGGAGCACCAATTACCGTGAGGAGTCCGAAGACAGTTGGTACTGGGATGTTTTTTATACCTACGTTCTCTTAAGGCCGGACGGTGACCCTCACCGATTAGCGGAGGCCTTTGCACCGATTGTAGCGCAGAATACTTCATTTCGGAAGGAACAGGGCTTTGCATTTCGTACGGTTTTTCAACCCCTTGAGAAAATTCATTTGGAGTCTCATTTAATGAATGAGTTAGAGGCTCCCGGAGATGCCCAAACGGTGTACATACTATTAATCATCGCTTGCTGCATCCTCATCATTGCCTGGGTTAACTTCGTGAATTTATCCACGGTTAAAGCCATCGAGCGGGCCAAAGAAGTGGGCTTGCGGAAAGTAGTAGGGGCTAGTCGGAAGCAACTCATCGCACAGCATCTGCTGGAAGCCTCTTTACTGAACGGAATAGGCATTTTATTGGCATTCACCCTCTTTCGGGGAAGCCTCCCCTACTTCATGCAGTTCACAGGAATGGAGGTGGATACCACGTTGCTAATGCAACCAATAAGCATCGTACTGATCATATCGTTACTCATTGGGGGAACGGTAATGAGTGGGCTTTACCCGGCCTTTATCCTCTCGTCTTATCAGCCCGTGAGCGCACTAAAGGGCAAAGTTATTTCGTCGAGATCGGGCGGATGGTTGAAAAAGGGGTTAGTAGTTTTTCAATTCACGATGGCTGCCATTCTTATCATGGTGGTGTTCACCGTCGGGCAGCAGCTATCCTTCATGAAGAATCACGAACTGGGGGTAGACATCCAACAGAAGCTGGTCGTTGAAGGTCCTCGGTTTGCGAGCAGTAGAGCGGAGAACTGGGCTAATATCCAGGCTTACAAAACGTCGGTGAAAAGGCACAACCTAATACAGCACGCCACGCTTTCGCGCAACGTACCGGCTACCGAGATCAGGGGCAACAGCTACGTGCGACGAAGAAACCGACCGGAAGAAGCAAAGTTCTACCACGTGATGGGCGTAGACTACGACTACATGGCTACGTTCGGCTTGCAACTGCTGGCCGGAAAGTTTTTCTCAGAAGCGCAACCCATCAGCAGTAAGGAAATTGTCGCAGCCAACGAAGACGCTCCTGACTTTGGCACCAACGACCACGCGGTGATGGTCAACGAAACGGCGGCGCGGCACTTGGGCTTCACCCGGTTAGAAGATGCCATCGACCAGCAGATTCAGGTATTCGGCGGGTTGAAACAAATTGTTGGCGTCGTGAAAGACTACCACCACAAATCGCTGAAGAGCAACTTTGAACCCATTGTCTTTTATCTGCAACCCGACGGATGGGAGTATATGACCCTGGATGTAGGATCAACATCGAGCGAAAAACTAGCGGATGTGGTGGGGTACGCTGAAAAAGCGTGGAAAGAAATTTATCCTGACGAACCCTTTAACTACTTTTTTCTGGACGATTACTTCAACCAACAATACCAGGCTGATCAGCAGTTTTATGCACTCTTTAACTTTTTTTCCGGACTCGCCATTTTTATCGCCTGTCTGGGTTTGTTCGGACTTTCGTCGTACACCGCCCTGCAACGCACCAAGGAAATTGGCGTCCGCAAAGTGCTCGGTGCTTCGGTATCCAGCATTGTCAGGTTGCTCTCTAAAGATTTTGTTCAACTGGTGCTGGTGGCCAGTTTTCTGGCTTTGCCGGTTGCTTACTGGGCCTTAGAGCAGTGGTTGGCCGACTATGCTTTTCGTATCACAATCCGGTGGTGGCTGTTGGCGCTGCCGGTCGTGCTGGTTCTGCTAATTACTTTGTTCACCGTGAGTTTTCAAACCGTGAAAGCCGCACTGGCTAACCCCGTAGACAGTCTGAGAAATGAGTAATCGTCAACGTAACTCACCACCCCACTGGGCCACCCGCCTTCTGCACCGGTTCGGCAACCCGGATGCGTCGCCGGAGGTCGAGGGAGATTTGTATGAGTTATACCAGCGATGGATGGAGGAGTACGGCGTGAGAAAGGCCAGCGTGTGGTACGCCCTCAACGTAATCACCTTTCTGCGGCCCTTTGCTGTCAGAAGAAAGGAAAAAAATAACCATCACTCAACCAACCAAACCGCTATGTTCAGCAGCTATCTCAAAATTACCTACCGCCGCCTCGTTCGCAAGAAGGCCTTCGCGCTGATTAACATCGTCGGACTCGCCGTGAGTCTGGCCGCCGCGCTGATGATTTTTCTGTACGTGCAGCACGAACTGAGCTACGACCAGTTTAACGAACGGGCCGACCGTATCTACCGCGTGCTTCAGGTGGGCCAGGACTACGAAGACAACAGCACGCCGGAACCGCTGGCTCCCACCATGAAGCAGCAACTGCCGGGCATCAAAGAAGCCGTTCGCCTCTATTCTCAGTTTGGCGAATACCCGATCCTACGCACCGAGCAGGCTGCCTTCAACGAAGAACGGGTCTACATCACCGATTCCGGATTTTTCCGGCTCTTCACCACCGAAATGCTGGCGGGTAATCCGGCCACGGCCCTAACCCAGCCCCGCTCGGTGGTGCTGTCGGAAGCGACGGCAGAAAAGTATTTCGGTCAGGCTACCGACGCCCTGGGCGAAGCGCTGTACGTGACGGTCTTCGGAGAAGAAGCGCTCTACCAGGTGACGGCGGTGGCGAAAGATTTTCCGAGCAATGCCCACTTCCACTTCAACGCGCTGCTCTCTATTGACTACACGAAAGAGGATTATCCGCTGTGGAGCTGGCTGGCGAATTGGCCGACGACCTACTTTTTGCTGGAAGAAGAAACCGATCCGCAGTATCTGCAAGAACAGATGGTGGCCCTCACCGATACCTTGTTAAACCCGGTCTACGAGCAGCGCTTCGGCAAAAGTTATCAGGCTTTCAAGGCTGCGGGTGACATTATGGAGTATCATCTGCAACCGTTGCGGGATATTCATCTACACTCCGCGCACATCTACGACGTTATTCCGCAGGGCGACATTCGCACCGTTTATATGTTTGCGACCATCGGTTTGCTGCTGTTGTTCATCGCGGTCTTCAACTACGTGAACCTGGCCACCGCCCAGTCGGCGCAGCACGCCAAATCCACGGGCATCCGCAAGGTGCTGGGCGCAGTGCGTTCGCAACTCTACAGCTTGTTTCTGACCGAGTCGCTCGCCCTGTGCCTGGTGGCAGCGTTGTTCGCCCTTGCGCTGGTGCAGATTCTGTTATCACTCGGGAGTCCGCTGATTGAGTCGTTTGTGCCCTCGGGCCTCACGTGGACCGCCGCGGCGCAACTTCTGGGGCTGGCGGTGGTGCTGGGACTGCTGGCCGGTTGGGTACCGGCGCTCATGCTCAGTGGGTTCAAGCCGACTCAGGTGCTAAAGGGCCAACTTAGCCGAGGAACCAAGGGCGCGCGGCTGCGCAGTGGCCTGGTGGTGGCCCAGTTCACCATTTCGTCAGGACTCATCATCAGCGTGCTGCTCATCGGTCAGCAGTTGGCCTACGTGCAAAACAAAGCCCTGGGCTTCGACAAAGAACAGCTGCTGGTGATCAAAAACGTGGATAAGCTCGGCGAGAAGCGGCACACCTTGAAACAACTGGTCAGCACTTCGCCCTCGGTGGTTCGGGCCTCGCTGGCCTACAACAACCTAGGCGAACCGCACAACCACGACGCCTTCACCCCGGTGGAATTTATTGAACAAGGGCAAACCGAAGCGGTTGGCATTCCGCGCTACGCCGCCGATGCGGACTACCTGGCCACGGTCGGCATCAAGCTGCTCAAGGGACACAACTTCTCGCCCAACCTCACGCCGGAAAACCAGCAGATTTTGCTCAACGAAGAAGCGCTGCGGGCCTTCGGCTGGCAAGACCGCCCCGAAGACGAACTCATCGGCAAGATGATTGACGTGAACACCCGGCGCTACGAGTTGGCCGGAATTATTCAGGATGTTCACTTCCGCTCGTTGCGAGAAAAAATCGGGCCGATGGCCATCATGTCGCACGTGTCTAACGAGTACGAAAACCTGCTGGTGCGCATCAAACCGGGCACCACGGTCCAGGCGATAGAAGCGTTGCGGGCGGAGTGGCAACAGGTGGCTCCCCAACTGCCGTTCACCTACGCGTTTCTGGACGAAAAACTAGACGCGCTGTACGCCTCCGAACGCCGCATGGCGGCCCTGTTTCAGCTACTGGCCGGACTCACGATCGGGGTGGCCTGCCTGGGGCTGCTCGGGTTGGCGATGTTCACGGCCGAGCGACGCATCAAGGAAATTGGGGTGCGCAAGGTGCTGGGAGCCAGCGTGAGCAGCATTGTGGCGCTGCTCTCCAAGAACACCGTGAAGCTCGTTATTCTCTCGCTGCTGCTGGCCACGCCCATCACTTGGTACTTGATGCAGCGGTGGCTGGAGAATTTTGAGTACCGCATCAACATCAGCGGGTGGGTGTTTGGCCTGGCCGGAGCCGGAGTGCTGCTGATGGCTTTGCTGATCATCAGCCTCCAAACCATCAAAGCCGCCCTAGCCAATCCGGCCGATTCTTTACGTAACGAATAGTTTCCTATGCCTAATTCAAATCAAAGTGCCCCTCACCAAAATCAGTCCCCGAAACGGGACGATTCGTTGCCCAACTCGAGTGTCGTGGCTTCGGTCGATGAAAAACTAGACCAAACCAACGACTACCTCGCCCAACTGCTGCGCCACAGTGAGAAACTGACGAACAACACGCTAGCGCATCAGCAAGACGTGAGGGGGCAACAGCGGGGCTGGCCCATGTTTTTGCGCAAGATGGCCATCGAGGTGCCCCCGGTGGTATTGGCGGTGCTGCTGGCGTTCGGCATCAATTCGTGGTGGCAACAGCGCCGGGCCGAGCAGGTGGCGGCGCAGTCAATGGACAACATCATCGCCGAAACCCAGGCCAACTTGGGTTTATACGAACAAGTGATCAGAAAAGACCAGCGCAATTTAGCGCGCCTGAATCGGGAAATTAGCCGGGTGAGAGCAGGCAACATCTACCTGGATACCCTCTACGGAGCAGGTCGAGGGTACGGCCAGGGCGTGAATACCTTTGTGATGCAGGAAGGCGCGTGGCAAGCCGCCACCCTTACCGGTGGGATTGAACGGTTTAGTCCTGACTTGATTCAGGATGCTTCGGAAGTGTACAGTAGGATCCACTTTCGTAACGTTGACCACGCGGGATTTAGTTTTGGTGGTTACGAGCGCTATCAGCAGGAAACCCTGTTGGCTTATTTATTAGAAAACCAGGACATACTCCGAGATCACATCAGCAACTGCTCTTATGACATGAAAATTATCCGTTCCTTTTTGGAGAAATATGACCCTACTTTTGAACCGTAGGAATCGAGGTTAGCCGAACTAAGATTGATACTCAAGTGCTATCAGAAGTGGCACATAGATGTGTCACAACAAAATCCAGCAAGCAGTTTATGCTATGAATAGACTAACGATCCTTCGAACGTACCCGAACATGATTTCTGTCCGCAGTGATCAACGCACTTTGGCGCAGTACCTTCATACCGCAATAGGCAAATCAATCCGCTCGTGGGCCACTAGCTTGTGGGCGTATACTAGGCATGCCTGCACATCGTCAGCTTCCAACCAGTCGTATCCTTGCAAAATAATCTCGGGAGTATTGCCTGCCGCCAACATGCCTAATACATGCTCCACAGCCAGCCGTTTTCCTCGAATAATGGGCTTGCCCCCGAAGATCGCGGGGTTTACCGTAATGCGTTCTAACAATTGTTGCTCTTTCATAACGATAAAGATAGAAATTTAAAGTCTAAAACTTATTGGCAAATAGCACCGAAGTAACTAAGATGGGCAAGAGACTACCACCCCGCTGGGCTAACCGTATTTTACACCGATTCTGTCACGCTGATCTGCTTCCAGAAATTGAAGGCGATTTGCACGAATTGTACCAGCGGTGGGTAGAGGAGTATGGGGTAAGGAAAGCCCGATGGCTATACGCTATTAACGTGATTACCTTTCTGCGACCCTTCGCCATCAAAAGAAAGCAAAACAAATTTTCTCACCCAACCAATCATAGCGCCATGCTCCGCAACTACTTCATCATCGCCGTTCGCAATTTACAAAAGAACAAGGCATTCAGCTTCATCAACATCCTGGGACTCGCCATCGGCATGGCGGCTTGTTTGCTCATCGTGCAGTACGTGCGCTTTGAATTGAGCTATGATCAGTTTCATGAAAAGGCGGATCGCGTTTATCGGGTGCAGCACGATCGTTATATGGACGGTGAGTTGCAGTACCAAAAAGCGCAGTCGTTCATTCCCACCGGCGAGGCAATGATGGACGAATATCCGGAGGTGCTGAATTACACTACTTTGTTTCCAATCAGTGCCGAATCGGATATAGTTGTTACGTATGATGCCAAGAACGACGAGACGATGCGTTTTGCCGAGGAAAACGTTTATCATGTCAAGGGCAATTTCTTCAACCTATTTTCACTGCCTATCGTGGACGGACCGGATGACGTTCAAGCACTGTCGCCCAATACCGTTCTAATCTCGGCCTCCGTCGCCCAAAAGTACTTTGGTGATGCTTCTCCGGTGGGTCAAACCATAAGTCACAATTACGCCGAGGATTACCAAGTAATCGGAGTGTTTGCCGATCCACCGGTAAATACGCATCTCAAGCCGGATTTTCTGTTTGCTTGGCAACCGATAGACAGCAAGGAAAAAGACCAAAACAACTGGCGTTGGGACGGTTTCTACACCTACCTCTTACTGGCTCCTGAGGCAAACGCCCAGACGTTGGAAGCCAAGTTGCCCGACTTTATTGAAAAACACAAGGTGGGGCGTGCTAATACGGCCTCACAATTTTCTCTTCAGCCACTCACCGATATTCACCTGTATTCACACCTTCAGGGAGAAACCGAACCTAATGGTGAGGCCAGTATTGTGTACTCGCTTTTAGGGGTAGGCCTATTTATTCTACTGATCGCATTCATCAATTATGTCAACCTATCAACCGCCCGTTCTATTGATCGGGCCAAAGAAATAGGTGTCCGTAAGGCCGTCGGTTCGGGGAAGTCCGAGATTATCCGACAGTTTTTGGTGGAAGCGCTGGTTGTTAACCTACTGGCGGTGGTAGCTGCTTTGGCTATCGTTCAACTGCTATACGCATCTTTTTCGGACCTTACGGGGATAAGTACATTGCTCACTATTACGGAAAAATTGGTGTTCTGGACAATAGCGATCTTTCTGCTTTTCGGAGGGAGTCTCGCTGCCGGTTGGTACCCCGCCTGGGTCATTGCAAACTTAGAACCTGTGCGCGCTTTAAAAGGCAAGTTGGGTACTCCCTCCCGAGAATCTTTCTTCAATCTCCGACACTCATTGGTCATCTTTCAATTTGCCACGTCTATTGCCCTTATGATGGGTTCTTTGGTGGTCTACCAGCAATTGAGGTTTATGAAAGCGCAGCAGTTAGGCATCAATATGGACCACACGCTGGTCGTGAACACCAACACTTCTTTCGGGCCTCCCGGAGCCGATTCTTTGTTCGTCAGCGAATTGAACGTCCTCAAAAATCAACTGGCCAGCTACAGTACGGTGGCAGGAGTGACTGCCTCAACCGATGTACCGGGAAGAGAGCACCTAATCAATAGCCCCATTTTTCAGCATACTAAAAACCCCGAGCAACGGGTATCGCTCTACTTTTCCCGGATTGATCGCAGTTTCCTTCCCACCTTTCGCGCTAACGTCATAGCCGGACGAAATTTTCTCCCCACAGATCAGAACGCTATTTTGCTCAACGAAGAGGCCCTGCGCGTACTAGGCTTCGTTGAGCCGTTAGAGGCAGTTGGCGAAGAAATTCACTGGGGAACTGAGTTAGCGGGCAAGGGTACCGTTGTGGGAGTGGTAGATTTTCGGGCTACTTCTTTCAAGTCCATCAACTATCCGGTGGTCTACACCACTGACTATTGGCCCTTGAAATACCTATCGGTTAAGTTCAATAATATCGATGACGAGAACGCCACAGAAAGCATTGCTTTGGTAGAAAGCGCCTGGGAAAAAGTGTTTCCTGATACACCATTTGAGTACTTTTTCCTAGATGACTTATTCAACCGGCAGTACCAAGCCGAGCAAAAGTTTAGTCAGTTGCTTGGGGTGTTCACCTTGCTGGCAATTCTTGTTGCCTGCTTGGGGCTGTACGCAATTGCCTCGCTCACAATTATACGTCGAACCAAAGAGGTGGGCATCCGCAAAGTGTTAGGCGCATCAGCACAAAGTATGGTCGGGCTGCTTTCACAAGAATTTTTCATACTGGTACTCATTGCCAGTGCGTTGGCCCTGCCGGTTGCTTTCTGGGGAACAAGCTTGTGGCTGGAAAACTATGCCTTCCGCATCACAATCCACTGGTGGCTGCTGGTTCTGCCGATAGTAGCCGTTTTGCTGGTCACTTTACTGACCATCAGTATTCAAACCATCAAAGCTGCCTTAGCCAATCCGGTAGATTCGTTGCGCTATGAATGAGCTAACGATCTCTTAAGTATGAGTACAAAGGGTTCTTCAAGTCAGCAATTCTTCTATCTCTGTCTTTAGTCTTGGCAAATGACGAACAATGGTGCCCCAAACGATCTCATCATCTATTTTATCGTACCCATGAATTACCCTATTGCGCATACTGATGATTTGATGCTTGGCCGATATCTTGATGGTTGCGTCAAGTTTGCTAATCCGGTTCATCGCCTCACCTATTATTTCAAGTTCTCGCTCCACTGCTCGTCGGAGCATTTTGCTGGATTTGTAAACCGTAAAGTCTCTGGTGGCCCCTAAATACTCTTCAATAGAACTGATGGCTTCTTGTATATCAAATAAATATTTCTTGATCTCATCATCCATAAACCTGAGTTTTTGTCTTATTCACTGACGCAATAAAATATGGATTAGCGAGCGATTTATCAGTGATCAAATCTACTGGTCTGCTAAAGAGATGCTCAAGTTCGTCTGCCAGTTTAAAGTAAGCATCAGCATAATCCCCAAAGTCCATAGGATGGAAAGAAACTAAAAAGTCTATATCGCTTTCTTCGTTGAATTTACCGTTGCAAACTGAACCAAAGACGAACAGGGACTTTACATTATAGGCTCCGCACAATGCTTTGACCCGGTCAATGTTATCAAGAATCAGTTGAGGCGCATCGTCTTGTTCTTTCATACCGATAAATATAAAAAATTAACGTCAACTTCTATGCTCCGCAACTACCTCATCATCGCCGTCCGCAACCTGAAAAAGAACAAGGCGTTCAGCCTCATTAACATCCTCGGACTCGCCATCGGTATGGCCGCTTGTCTGCTCATCGTACAGTACGTGCGCTTTGAACTGAGCTACGATGATTTTCACCAGAATGCCGATACTATCTACCGGATAAGCACCACGCACGGACAAACCGGCGACGAAAGCCTCTTGGTGCCCCCACCGCTAGGTCCGGAACTGCAAAAGGATTTTCCCGAGGTGATTAAATCTACTCGACTTATGCTGCCGTGGAGCGGACAGGCCGCCAGCAGTACCCTCAGTTGGCAGGATCAGCAGGACAAGCCGACGAAACAGACTTTTCGTTGGGGTTTTTATACTGACCCGGAGTTTCTGGAGATGTTTTCTTTTCCCTGGATCAGGGGCGATCAAAAGCAGGCGCTAGCGGGGACGCATCGAGTGGTATTGTCCGAAAGTGCCGCCCGTAAACTTTTCGGCAACGACTGGGCAGAAAATGACCGCATTATCGGTCAGACATTAGAATACCTCAATGAGTTTGACCACTTCCAACTGGTGGTCACCGGAATCATGGGCGACGCACCTGCTAATTCTCATCTTCAGTACGATTTTCTGGTATCTTTTGCCACGCTGTCCACCGGCTGGGGTAAGGAAGTGGTTAGCTCGTGGGACGGCAACGGGGTGTACACCTACGTGCAAATGAACCCAGCGACCGATGTCCGCAATTTTCAGCAAAAGATTAGCAGTTTCGTCGCCGAACACGCTCCCGAGAAGCTTCAAGTCGAAACAGGTTTTAGCGTGCAGCCTCTACGGGATATTTATCTGTATTCTCATTTGCAAGACGAGCTGAAAGTGAATGGCAACGCCGACTACGTATCTTTTCTTTCGCTTATTGCCGGGCTGATCCTGCTTATTGCCCTGCTGAATTACATCAACCTGACAACCGCCCAGGCAATTGTCCGAAGCAAGGAAGTGGGACTTCGAAAAGTGATGGGAGCACTACGTCCGCAACTTATCAAGCAATTTCTGCTCGAATCGCTGTTACTAAATGCCGCTGCCTTTGTCTTAGTCATCATGCTTGTTCAGACTGCCATGCCTTCTTTCTCCCAACTGCTCGGAAAGGCAGTAGACAGTAGTGTCGGAGATTTTTGGTGGGTTCTGCTATTGTTTCCGGTAAGTACGCTCATCTCCGGTTTTTATCCGGCCTTTGTGCTATCTGGCTTTCGTCCTATAAAAACCCTTAGTGGCAAGTTGCCTTACGCTGCGCACGGAAAAGGGTTGCGCCAGGGAATGGTCGTATTTCAATTCTGCGTGTCTATCATCCTTATTATTTTCACCTTCGCGGTTGTCCGGCAATTGCAGCACATGCGGTCCAGCGATCCGGGCTTTGAGCGGGAAGGCGTGATGGTGGTGAGAGGACCGGTCAATCGCACTGAAACCTGGATTGAACACGACCAACGGAAGAATAAGCAAGCCACCGAGGATGCGTTCAAAGTAGCGCTATCGCAAAACGCCGGAATTGAAGCTTCGTCTCTTTCTTGGTCAATTCCCGGCGAGAAAAACAGTATCTACTCGATAGCATTGGGAGAGGCCTATCAAAATAGCCAGATTGACGTGTTGGTTACCGACAGCGACTACGCCGACGTTTACGATTTGGAACTGCTGGCCGGTCGCTTTGATACGGAAAACGGCGTTGTCATCAACGAACGGGCTGCTGAAATTTTGGGATACCCGGAACCGGCGGCGGCGGTGGGACAAGTATTCGAGGATGGCCGGAATGTAGAACGCAAAATCCGGGGAGTGATCAAGGATTATCACCACCACAGTCTCCATCATGAAATTCGTCCGCTCATCTTCGCCGAGAACGACCCAACCTATAAGCTTGATTCCTACTACAGTATCAAGGTAAGTGCTAACCGTCTGGATGCCAGCATTGCGAACATCAGCACCGCTTATAAGCAAGTGTATCCTTACGATCCTTTTGAGTACTATTTCATAAGCACCTATTTTGATGCTCAGTACCAAGAGGACCAGCGGTTTGGGGTGCTCTTCGGGCTTTTTTCCGGGTTCGCCATATTTATCGCCTGCCTGGGATTGTTTGGCCTCTCTTCCTATAATGTAGTGCAACGCACCCAAGAAATTGGCATTCGAAAAGTGCTGGGTGCCTCGGTGAGCAACGTGGTGGCACTGCTCTCGCAAGACCTTGTCAAATTAGTGCTGGCAGCCAGTTTTCTGGCCTTGCCGATTGCTTACCTGGCCACGGAGCGGTGGTTGACCAACTATGCCTTTCGCATCGCAATCCACTGGTGGCTGCTGGTTCTGCCCATTGCCGTCGTTTTGCTGGTCACTTTGTTAA
Source organism: Cyclobacteriaceae bacterium (assembly GCA_965217275.1). Classification (GTDB taxonomy): domain Bacteria; phylum Bacteroidota; class Bacteroidia; order Cytophagales; family Cyclobacteriaceae; genus Tunicatimonas. Next base: position 1,914,111 of record OZ244400.1, read on the forward strand.
TCGTCAGTTTTCAGACAATCAAGGCGGCCTTAGCCAACCCGGTAGATTCCCTCAGGGCGGAGTGAGGAACGGTGCGTCAGTACAACATGCCGAAGAGCCACAGCGGGATGCGTCGATTGTTGCCTATTTCCAGGTTGTCAATGGCCAGATACGCATCAGCTAATCCTGCAATCTGCCGAGTTGCCTTGTTCTTCCCGCCTACCTCCACCACGTACCGGTGATCTAAAATAAAATCAGCCTGACGGTGAAGATGCAACTCGTGCCGGAGACTCACCTGGCTAGCAAAAAAAGTTTCGCGCATGCTTCCTACATCAACCTGCGCGGGTTGAAGAACGTACTGTAGATTCGTATTATTCAAAAAGATTTTGTCTGGCTTTTGCAACACGCTAATGTCTTTGTCTGGCACGTGCAGTAGTCGCAGCAGCCGGGCCTTCTCTAGATAATAGAGATACTGCACCAGCGTATTTCGATTAATTCCGATCCGTTCGCTAAGTTTGCTGATGTTGGGCTTAAACGGAGCACTGGCCGCAATCACGCTTAGAAGTTGAAGCAGCTTGCGGCTTTTGGTTGGGTCAAAGCCCGGTTGATATTTCATGTCGACCTCCACGACCAACTGCAGGGTTTGCTCCAGAGTAAGTTGATAATCTCGCTCTTTTTCCATGAAGTAGGGATAGTAGCCATGCTGTAGGTACGCTCTAAATTTCTCAATGGGCCGAAACTGCTGCACCAGATCAGTGGCTAAACTTACGTGATTGCTCAACATTTCTGACAGCGCAATAGGAGGCAGCGCAATCCCCTCAGTAAGCATCAGGTACTCACGAAAAGATAACCCGGGCAACTCATAGAATAACGCGCGACGGCTTAGGTCAACATCTTGCCGAGCAATTTCAGTGATGGATGATCCTGAAAACGTAATTTTCAGTTCCGGCACAGTATCGTAAAGGTTCTTCAGTTCCCGCGACCAATTGGGATACTTATGAATCTCATCCAGAAAAAGGTAATCTCCCCCCTGTTTGTAGAAATCAAGGGCTAGCGCGTAGAGCTGGTTTTCGGTGAAATAGAGATCATCTAGCGTTGCGTATAGCACACTGTGACCTTGCGCCCTCAACTTACGGAGCTGCTGCAGAAGCAACGTTGTTTTACCCGTTCCTCGGGCTCCTATAATGCCGTTGAGCTGCCACCGCCAGTTAATGGGCCGTAGGGGTTCACGCTGGTAGGTTTCCTGTACTCCGGCTAGCAATCTCTGTGACTTTTCTGCTAGTTGATCCATATTGCTTATGCATATTAGCAAAAATAAGCAAATTATGCTTATCGGTTTAAGCAGAATGTCTGTTTATGAAATCTTTTACCTACGGTTTTAGGATACTTGAAGTGCTGCATGAATGCAACGCAGTGTTAGTCCAACGGCGCGAGCTGAGGGACCTGATCCAGAGGCAGCGGAAGCACTCGCTCAGCGTTGACCAAATGATCCGTGGGACGCTCACGGTTCCAGTGCCGATGTAGCACCAACGCTGCTCCCAGGGCCGAAGCCTCCTCCAACTGGGCGGTGCAAACCCGCGTTTCCGGAAGAAAGCTCGCCAGCAGCCTCAGAAACAACGAATTGCGGCAAAACCCACCCGAAATAAATACCTGACGGATGGGCGTGGCTCCCTGCACTAGGCGCAATGACATCACCTGCCACTTCACTAGATGAATCAGCAACTGATGATACGCCTCCTCGTAGCTGCTAAAGCGCGAAAGGTCCGCTTCGGGACCGGTGAAATCAGGCAGCGGCCCCGTCTGGTGCATGGTCTGCGGGTAAAACTGAGGCAAAGACGTTGAAGCACCGAGGAGCGTATTGATAAGGTCTGCATCGGGTTGGATGTCATGATGGTAGTGGGTTTCTTTGTTGAAATGAGACGCTATTCGGGCCTCCTGATGGTCGTGCTCGCGGCCAAGCAGCAGGCGGGCCGCCCGCACCGGAGTGCCCCGGAAACTCATGTACTGCAGACAGTCCTGGCGCAACTCGGCAGCGGTGAGCTTATCATCGTTGAAGGGATTGAGGGTGATGCTCCAGGTGCCCGTTGATAGTAGCATAAACGATTCTTCGTAGCCCATTAGATAGGGAACCAGCGCCGCTGAGCTGTCGTGAATCCCCACTCCGCACAACATCGTGCGGTTTTTATTAGTGATTTTTTCATACGATGCCGTAGGCACCACCGGCGGAAGCAACGACGTGAGCTTCTCCTGATACACCCAATCATGACTCCGATCGCGCTCAAAATCCCACAGGCCCGTGTGGCACCCCAAACTGGTCATCTCACTGTACATTTTGCCGTGCAAAAGATAGGTAAAGTACTGCGGCAGGTGCAGGGTGCGGCTGGTTTGTTCCAGGGCCGGGGGGCGGTGGTGCTTGAGCCAGTAGAGTTGCAGCCCGGTGTTGAGCATGCCCATGGCCGGTGACGAAGTTTGGATGCTAAAGGCTTCGCGTCCCCCGTAGGCAGCGTAGAACTGCTCAGCCAGCGGTTCGGGGTAGGATTTCAGGTAATTATAAACCGGAGTGGTTAGGCGACCGCGTTGGTTGAGATTGGCTACGGTGGCCCCGTAGGCGGAAACGTTTACCGCGCGGATGCTATAGTCCTTATTTCTCTTAACCTCTTTGAACGACTGCTTGAACCATTGCCTGACCGCTTTCAGATCTTCGCACGGGTCGCCGTCGTCGTCTTTGGTCTCCGCAAATTGCTCGCTGGTTTCCCAAACCACCTCGTAGTCTCGGTTTAACAACAACAGTTTTTTGTTGGTTTTGCCTATATCGAAGACAGCAATAACGGGTTCCATGAGCGCGCAGTTAGTTTGTGTCGCTCAATATAGCCAATAAAAGCTGATAAAATGGCGTCGGAATTGCAATTTCAGCAACAAAATTCTATTGTCTGTGCTAGAAATCCGTTTCAAGGTAGAAGCCAGCCATCAGAAGCAGCTGCTGCTAGTAATACGCTACGGAGAAAAGATCGTGGTCGGGCCACTCGTTAAGTCGGGCCAACTCATTCTGAAGCACGTAGCTAAAGCCTCCGTTGAAGTAATTGCTGCGCCGGTTGCTGGTATTGGTGAGCACTACCCACGAAACGCCGTTATCAAAGCGCTTCATCAGGGCGGTGGTGCCCGCCAGGGTTCCGGTGCGCCACCAGGTGCCGCCCACGCTCGCTCCGCGCCAACCGTAGGGTCGTCCGGTCGCCGGTTCAATCATTGCCAGCAGCGACTCGTTGGACAAAATATCCGGCACGCTGCTCATACCGTCTACGGCCACTAAGAAGCGCAGCAGGTCGGTGGGAGTAGCCACCCAGCCTCCGGCCGCGCTCAGTGCTTCCACGTTGAAGCTGTAGGTGGTGGGCACCACCTCACCGGTTCCGTAAATAGACGGCCGGATGTTGTTGGGCGAAAGATCGTAATAACGCACTTCGTTCTCGAAGCGGTCTTCAGGGCGGGTCTTGGCTAGGCGCATTTCGTAAATCCCCAGCGGAGCCAGCAGGTGGTTCTGCACGTAGCGCTCGTAGGTTTCGCCCGAAGCCGCCTCAATCACTTTGCCCAGCAAACAGAACCCGAAGTTGGAGTAGTCGTAGCGCGTGCCGGGCGCGTAGGGAATACGCTTTGACAGCACGAAACGAATAATATCATCAAGGTTGGCCGGGGCCGGAACCTGCATCTCTTCGGCAATTTTGAGCGGAATGAACATCGGATCGCCGTAGGTGCGTTTGCTCCACCCCGCGGTGTGCGAGAGCAGATGCTCTACGGTGATTCGCTCTGCCCGGCGCGGATCCTTGATGTTTTGATACAGCGGAGCGTTCAAAATGCCCTTTTCGCCAAACACCGCATCGTCGAGCGAGAGCTTTCCTTCTTCCCGCAGCTTCATGATGGCCACGGTGGTGATCAGCTTCGACAGGCTACCGATGCGAAACAGGTGGTGCGGATCCACCGTTTGCTGCGCGTCCAGGTCGGCGTGGCCAAACCCTTTAGCGTACACCAGTTGTCCGTCCTTCACAATGCCCACCGAGGCACCAACCACGCCCTGCTTCTGAATGAACTGTTGCAGGGCCTGGTCTAGGCCGCTTAGCTCTTCGGTGTCAGAGGCCTCGTTGGTGATGTTCGAGACACTGCTCAGGATGCGGGAAAGATTGGTATCGTCGAAAGCCAAATTTTCTGCGTCGGATACCGAGACAGGCACTCCGCCGTAAATAAAAACAAAGAACAGGCTGGTTGCCAGGATGCGGAGAGTGAAAAAGCGTTTGAGCTGCGTAAGGATGGTGTAGTGGATGCGTTCGGACATGGTTCGCCGGGTCGTGGTGTTAAATTTAGCCTCGGTGTACTATCAAAATACGATGTACTTTAGTTCACTAGTTTAATCAAAAGCTTAGTAAGTAACTCAAATTTGACCAATTTTACGCCACGACGCAAGAGGGTTATTGGTATCATATAAAAGAACGGTGGGATAGTACCAAACTTGACCGTGCTAAATACCGAAAAATCTTACTTGAGGTGAGAAGTTTGCTTTTTACTGGATACTGGATGATTTTCTACATGGCAAGATACTGGATGCTAGATATTGGATGCCAGATACTAGATACTAGATACTGGATGCTAGATACTAGCTGTTGGCTACTAAAGGACAGTGACCAGTGACCAGTGACCAGTGACCAGTGACCAGTGACCAGTGACCAGTGACCAGTGACCAGTGACCAGTGACCAGTGACCAGTGACCAGTGACCAGTGACCAGTGACCAGTGACCAGTGACCAGTGACCAGTGACCAGTGACCAGTGACCAGTGACCAGTGACCAGTGACCAGTGACCAGTGACCAGTGACCAGCCAGTTAAACACTTTTAGCTTAAGTTGATTAACTAGCCGAAACGCACTAACATTAAATCTCCTTCCAATGAAGTATCGAAAATTTGGTAAAACCCCCTGGTCAGTGAGCGAAGTAGGCTACGGCATGTGGGGCATGGCGGGCTGGACCGGCTCGGATGATCAGCAGAGCGAAAACTCGCTCGACCTGGCGGTGGAACTTGGCTGCAACTTTTTTGACACCGCCTGGGCCTACGGTGAAGGCAAAAGCGAAACGCTGTTGGGCGAACTCCTTCGGCGGCACCCTGAGCAAAAGTTGTACGTGGCCACCAAAGTGCCGCCCAAAAATCGCATCTGGCCCTCGCAACGAAGCTTTGCGCTGGATGACGTGTTTCCGCACGATTATATCCTTGAGTACGCCGAAAAGAGCCTGAAAAATTTGGGAGTAGAAACCATCGACCTGCTGCAGTTTCACGTGTGGGAAGACCACTGGGTCGAGCGCGAGGAGTGGAAGCGAGCCGTAGAAGAACTCAAAACCTCCGGCAAAGTGCAGGCGCTGGGCATTAGCATCAACCGTTGGGAGCCTAATAACGGTTTGGAAACCCTGAAAACGGGACTCATCGACGGGGTGCAGGTAATCTATAATATTTTCGATCAGGCCCCGGAGGATCAGCTCTTTCCGCTGTGCGAAGAGCTGGGCATCGGAGTGATTGCCCGGGTGCCCTTCGACGAAGGCACCCTCACCGGCAACATCACTAAGGATACTACTTTCCCGGAAAACGACTGGCGGGCTACCTATTTCGTGCCCGAAAACCTAAAGTCTAGTGTTGAGCACGCCGAGGCAGTGCAGGCCGTGCTACCCGACGATACGTCACTTCCCGAAGCGGCGCTAAAGTTTATCCTGCACCATCCGGCGGTGAGCACGGTCATTCCGGGCATGCGCAAAGCAACGCACGTGCGCGCTAACCTGGCTTGCAGCGAAAGCCCTCCTCTCTCTGAATCGCTGCTGAGCGAACTGAAGAACCATCGCTGGGACCGGGAGCCAACCGAGTGGTCGCAGTAATGGCTTTCAGTCGCTGAATCACTACGCTAGTTAACCATACAGCAGTGCTTGAACTTGTTGCCCGAGCCGCAAGGACAGGGAGCGTTGCGCCCCACGCGGCGGCGCTTCTTGAAGGGGTTGCGCAAACGCTTCGTCATATTCTGATGATATACCCGGCGCAGCATGCGGTATAGCTTCGGATGCTTTTGCTGAAAAAGCTTGGGCCGCTCGAAGAAGTACTCACTGGCCACCGCCAGAAACTCCTGTTCGTTGGTGGCGGCGTAGGCATCGATATCACTTTTCTTCTTACGAATCCGGCCCATTTCTCGGTGCATCAGTTGCAGCCAGGGGTCCACGTACTTCTCGTTGTTCAGCACCGCGGGCACTCCGTCGATGCTGCCGTCTTGTTTGTCCAGAATGTGCACAAACTCATGGATGCCTACGTTGTGCTTGCTGCTCGCGTTGTCGAAGCCCCGGTGCAGGCTCTGCTTACTCAGAATCATTACGCCCTCCATGTTGCGGCCGCTGCCCACCATGCCGGTGATCACCTCCTTTGGATTCTTGGTGGAGAAGTCGCGGTCGAAGGCGGCCGGATACAGCAACACCTCGTGCAGGTAATTATAGCCCCAGGTGGGGAAGGCAAACAGCGGAATCACCGCGCTGCTCGCCACTAGTAGTCGGTCCAGGTCTTCTACCTTAATGCGCACCCCGGTGATGCGAACCGACCTCAGGAAGTTACGCACCTTTTTCTCGAAGCGGCGGCGTTCGGCTTCATCCAGATTCTGATAGAAGTGCACGTGTTGCTCCAGCAAAGTTCGCCACTCAGCCGGAAACGGCTTCGGTACTTTATAAACGGGGCGACGGGAGTACCAGGCCCAAAATCCCAGGAAGCCGATCAGCGCGAACCCGAGTACGGTAAAAAATGACTCCATACCAAAAGAAGAAGAGATAAAAGAATAGGGTGCTAACCGGCGGTTGCCGTAAAGGTTCGCGGAGTCCGCCGGTTTCGGGGGGGAGGCGGGGTTCGTCACTGCCTTCATACCCAGTCGTTGTTGGCAGAAATCAATAATTTCCCGCTGAGCGGTTAGATAATCCTTCGATTTGATGGCGCTGCCGATGAAGTGGGTACCGGGTTCGCTGAGCGCCACCAGCGCCTGTAGCGAATCAGGAGTGCCCAACGTCTCGTGCATCCAGGGGTACTCATCAATCTCAACGCGATCGTCTTCTTCCCAGAAGCTTTTATGATAGTACACGGTGAGCACCGGACAGGTGATGTTGGCAAACGTCTCTTCGCTCATGGTTGTCTCCACCAGCACCTGCAGGTTCACCAAATCTTCGGCCGGGTAGATGGTGTCCCAGTACTGGGTGGCCAGGGGCTCAGGATGGCTGATGCGGCGGTGCTTCCCCAACGATATGGCGTGGGCGATCTCGTGTCCCCAGGGGGTGTTCAGCAGCGAAGCCCCAAATTGATCGTCGCGCACGTTGGGTGAAATATTAATGAGCGCAAACACCGAATCGGGATAGGTGGCGGCCAGTTTCATCGCTAGGGTGCCGCCGGTAGACGTACTCAGGATGATTACCTTACGCCCGATGCGGCGCCCGATGGCCAGGGCTTCCTTGGCCGACCGCCAGGCCGCCTCGGCGTAGAAGCCTCGCAACGCGTCGGACGGCAGGAGTCCGTGACCTGCCCACCGGGCTAAAAACAGGTTGGCTCCGAAAGCGTTAGCTACGTTCACGTTGAGCGGGTAGCCGTCGCGGTAGCTACCGGCGAAGCCGTGCAGGTACACCAAGCTGTACTCCGTCACCTGCCGAGAGGAACCCTGCCACCGGATACGCGCTTGGTTGTCTGCCCGTACCGGGAATTGGGCTTCGGTTTGCGCAACGTGGGTTTCTAAATCAGTTAAGGAGGTGGGAAGCGAAGGCCATAAGGGGGAGTAGTGGGCATCGGTAGGGACGGGGCCCGCAAAGTAGGTGACAACGAGCAGGCTCAGGATGAGCAGCGAAATCCATACCCTTTTCTTCACGACAAACTACTGAGTTGATGACACGGAAAGATACAAGAATTTGAGCAAATCCCCCGGATTTTTCGCCTATAGTAGGAAAAAGTTACACTAATTTAATAAGTGGCGCTCATTAGAGCAGAGTCATTCTTCTTCGATTACCCGAATCAGGGAGCCATGGTACCGCGATTCTTGCCACACGTCACCCGTCCGTTTCCAGATGATGGTGGCAATGACACTGAACCGCATCCGCTTTTCGCCCACCACGAACAGCTGATCAAAATCAACCACGCTGTAGCCCATGTCCTGCTTTTTCAGTGCTTCATAGCCCGTGATCTCTGACCAGGTGATGGCCTTCATCGCATCAAGTTGCTGAAACAAACCCGTGAACCACTCGGCCCACTCGGTTTGGTTTCTGATGATACGTGAGCCGCCTTCAGTGTCGATGTCTACAATGCCGTAGTCGTCGTCGCAGATTTGCTCAAGGCGATCAAAGTTATGGTCGCGCACGCAGTTGAGCATCTCCACCGTGAGGGCAAAGAAGGGTTTGTCGTGCCACGCGTCAGGATAAGTAATTTCCGAGGGAAACGTTGATGAATTTGTCATAGGTCTGCTGGTTAATTAAGCTGCTACGCGCTGTTTCTTTTGATTCCGCACCAGCGTCACCGCGCTGAGCACCGCCAGAGCCGCGGCCAGCCCGAGGGCCACCGGGTAAATAAGGTCGTTGTCCGACTGTTTCACCGCGATGGCGACGTAGGCCCAGACGAACACCAGCGGATAAATCCAGTCGCGGGTGGCACGGGCTACCAAGAACGCCAGCAGGGCTCCGACCACCGCCATAATCACCACCCAAGTCGACTCGCTGGCGGCCGGAATTTCCCAGCCGCTGTACTTCACGAACACGGCCAGGTTGGTGATGGTGGCCACCGAAATCCAGCCCAGGTACAAGCTAAAGGGCACCCGTACCCATGCCCGTTCACGAGGTGCCAACGTGGTGTCTTGGGTCAGGATAATCTGCAGTTGAACCAGAGTGCCCAGGATAACCAGCATAAACAGCACGCTGAGCGCGATGAGTTCGTACTGAAAGGTGGGCAACCACAGGCTGTTAAACAGCAGGTTCACCATCAGCCAGGGAGCCAGCCGGTCGTAAAGATTTTGATCCGGCTGTGCCCAAAAAGCTTGGTAAAACGCGTAAATTCCCAAAGCTAGGTAAATAAGCCCCCAGATCGAAAAAGCGTAGCCCGCCGGGGTGAACAGCGTACTGTATTTGTCCGACACGTCGCCCGTATCGCTATCGCCGAACAAAAAAGCCGTGGATGCGTAGTTGACGAAAACGGTGACCAGAAACAGCGCCACCACGCCCCAGCGGCGGCTGTTGATGCGATTAAATGCGTTCATAGTGGAGGACGGTTAGGCACTAATCTTGATTGAGGTGCTTAGTATTGCCAGAATAACCGAGAACGACCATCGTTTGTTAATTCAGAACAGCGACGTTGTCGGAACTTCTTGCCCTGCTTCCTTCTTACTATCCTGTATGCACGCTTTGGAACGACGCTCTTTACTGAATTTATCGGCCGATCAGCTCCCCGCCCGCTATCCCATTGCCCCCGGCAGTTGGTTGCAGCTCGACCGCTCATTGCCCTTTCTGCTGGTGTTTCATCAGCCCGCCGACGGTCCCGACCTAAGCGAATTGGTGCGGGGCGAAGCGGCCTACCTGGTGCTCCCTCACCAGCAAACCCTCTCCGCGGAGGCGCGGCAACTCATTCGCTCGTTGATCGAGCAGCGCGCGGGCGACTACGGGTCTTTTCTGATCGTGGATATCCGCGTGGGCGAACCGGCTGATTATGCGTTGAGCATGGGCTACGACCAGGAGGCGGTAGCCCCCCTGGCGCGGCAACTGGAAACGGCCCTGACCAGTCTACCGGCGCTGCAACAGGCTCCGCCCGTCCGTCACTACTCGAGCATTGCCGACCCCGTGGTCGACCGAAGGTGGCTGGAGCGAACCGGGAGCCTGTGTCTGCACCTCACGCTCCCTTCGGTCTACTTTCACTCGGCGCAGAAGAAAAAGGTGCCGGTGCTGTTCCGGAAGTTTCGCCGCACTTTTTCCGAAGCGCTGCGGCAAATGGTGTACGACTTCATTCGGGTGCAAACCACCTTTGCGGTGCGCAGTCCGGGCATGCTGGGCCGCAGTTCGGTCGACGAGGCGTTTCGGCGCGCCGACCGGCAGTTGGCTGCCATTGAGCAGGAGTTCGACTTTCTGCTGCTGGTGTCGGCGATCAACAGTGAGCAAGCCTGGGAAGAATTTCAGCGGGGTGGCTACCGCCAGGCTCCCACCTTCTACTACCGCATTTTGCCCGTGGACCCCGAGCAACTCAAGAAGCGACTCTACAGCATCGAGATCGACGAGGTGCACGATCCGGCCCTGTCGTTTTTGCTGCGCGACAAGCGCAATGAACTGGGCAAGCAGCTTGACATGCTGCAGGAACGCGGCACCGACGACTTCTTCTACAGCAGTATCCGATTGTACCAGCCCGTTGATGCCGATCTGCTGAAACTGGCCCGCACCATTCTGACGGAGGTGAAGGTGAAAGCCCAGGAAGAAGCCACGGTATCGGCTGCGGACTTCGCGGATTGCGTACGCGCCGAGTTCGACTACTTCAGAGCGCTTGACCCTTCTTTTTCCTCGGATATTTTCATCCAAGACGACGTGCCGGGCGTGATGGTGTCGCGGGGGCGGTTGTTTCTGCCCTCCTACACCGTGGTGCGCCCCAGCCGGGTAGAAGCGCTACTGCAGCACGAGATCGGCACCCACGTGCTCACCTTCCACAACGGCAGCCGACAGCCCATGACCCTGATGCGCTACGGCCTGGCCGACTACGACGAACTGCAGGAGGGGCTGGCCGTGCTGGCCGAGTATCTGGTGGGCGGACTGGACGCCGAGCGACTGCGGCTGCTGGCCAAGCGGGTGATCACCGGAGCCAACCGGCTCGAGGGCGTTCCGTTTGCCCAAGCGTATAGCACGCTGGTGGAGGAGTATCATTGTGCCCCGGCGGTGGCCTTTGAGACTGTGACCCGCATCTACCAGAGCGGCGGGTTCATCAAAGACATTATCTACTTGAGGGGCTTTGTGCGACTGCTCGAGTATTTGCAGCAGGGCCACGCGCTCACCCCCTTGCTGTCGGGCAAAATTGCCGTGAAGCACATCCCGGTGATTCAGGAGCTGATTGAGCGGGAGATTCTGCGTCCGCCCGCGCTGCTGCCCCGGTATCTAAAAAGGGCTGAGGCGCAGCAAAAGCTGGAGGCGCTGAAAAATGGGTACGACGTGCTGACACTAGTGAAAGGATGAGAAGCGTACCTATGGCCCCAAATTTGGATTGGCTTCATCGTACCGATTTGACACCTAACCCTACTCACTATGAAAACGCTTTTACCATTATTTTTGCTTACTATTGCTAGCAGTTGCACCCCCCGCATATTCTATTCCGGCGAAACGTTTCCCCCTTATCAGACTCAGACCGTAGAAGTGTTCTACGACGAAGACCAGATTGGGCAACCTTATCAAGTGATTGGCACCCTAGCCAACCGTGGTACAGCAATTAGCCAGGAAAAGGTGAAGCGAGCAATCATTGAAAAAGCCCGGGCGGTGGGGGCCGACGCTATCGTGTTTCACGATTTAGACATGACTGGCGAGTCTGCCCAGTTGGTAGTACTAAAAGCCAAAGCAATTCGCTACGGATCGCCGCAGTAGCAAAGAACATTATAGCCTCAAATTGATTTATAGAAGAATATATCCCTCACAATCTTCTATGAAACTCGCCTTTATCGTCAACGACGTGGCCACCGAAACCGCCATCTACACCACCGTGCACCTGGCCTTCCGGGCGCAGCAACTGGGCCACACGGTTTACCTGGCTGGGGTAGGTGATTTGGTTTATTTCCCGGAAGGGCACATGGGAGCGATTGCCCGCACGGTGGAAGGTAACGTATCCTCAGCAGAAGCCTATCTGACAGCGTTGCAAAGCGAAGAAAACGAAACCGTAGTGATCACTGGTCACGATCTGGACGTGCTCTGGATTCGCAACGACCCTTCGGTCGATATTGAGGCGCGCCCCTGGGCCCAGTTGGCGGGCGTGGTGTTCGGGCAGGTGGCCCGGCAGCAGGGCGTGATCGTGCTCAACCACCCCGATACGCTGTTCAACTGCCAAAACAAGCTCTACTTTCAGCACTTCCCGGAGGTGGTGCGTCCGCGTACGCTGATCACCCGTCGGACCGAGGACGTGCAGCGATTCTACGAGGAGCAAGACCACCGCATCGTGATCAAACCGTTGCAGGGCTCGGGCGGCAAAGACGTGTTCTTGCTCAAAGAAAAAGCCACCAATCTGCACTCCATTGTGGATGCCGTGGCCCGGCACGGTTACGTGATTGCCCAGGAGTATTTGTCCGAAGCGGCGAATGGCGACGTTCGCCTGTTGGTGATGAACGGACGGGCGATGCAGCACCAGGGTAAGTACGTGGCGGTGCGGCGGCAGAATGAGGATGACTTTCGCAGCAACGTCAGCGCCGGAGGAGAGGCGGTGCGCGTGGAGGTGAACGACACCATGCTGCGCCTGGTGGATCAGGTGCGCCCCAAACTGCTGCACGACGGAGTGTTTATGGTGGGGCTGGACATTGTGGGCGACAAGCTCATGGAGGTGAACGTGTTTAGTCCGGGAGGTATCTACGAAGCCGCCCAGGTGGAAGGAGTGGACTTCTACGAACCGGTGATTGCGGCGCTGGAGCGCAAGGTGTACTACAAAAAACTGTACGGCGATCGCATCAGCAACCGGGAGCTGGCGGTGATGGATTGATGCTCTGTTTCCGTAATTTTTTTTTATTATCTTTATAGCGTACTAAGTCTAAAGTAGATGAACAGCACCAACGGTCAGCACGAGGGCAATGAGTTGCTTAAGCAACTTATCGATATTTCTCAGAATACGCTGGAAGCACAAAACATGCAGCTAGAAGTGCTCCTGCGTTTCGACCGCAACATGAATGTATTGGCCGACCGTATCGAGCGGACCAATGAGGTATTGGGCGAAAGAATTCTTCAAACCAATCAAGTACTGGGAGATAGAATTGACCAGGTCGCCTCAACACTCGGTGAAAGAATTGACCAGGTCGCCTCAACACTCGGTGAAAGAATTGATCAGGTTGCCTCAACGCTAGGCGGAAGGATCGATCAAACCAACCAGGCAGTTCAAACATTAGGCGACAAGCTAGATCAAACCAATCAGACGGTTCAAACATTAGGCGACAAGCTAGATCAGACCAACCAAGCAGTTCAAACATTAGGCGACAAGCTAGACCAGACCAATCAGACCGTTCAAACTTTGGGTGATAAATTAGATCAGACCAATCAGACCGTTCAAACATTAGGCGATAAATTAGATCAGACCAATCAGACCGTTCAAACTTTGGGTGATAAGCTAGACCAGACCAATCAGACAGTTCATGTGCTAAGTGATAATATGCATCGACTGGTTGATATCTCAGAAAGAAACTTCAAGCAGTCGGACGAAAACTTTGGCCTGATTGCCCGTCAATTTGGGGTGATGAACGACAAACTGGATCAAGTTATTGATCTGGAAGATCGGGTGCGCAGCATCGAGGCCGACATGAAAGAGATCAAAAGGAAAGTGGGATAAGGTAGGCTATCCCTCTTTCGACACCGGCGAACCTATGGCGTTGAAGAAAGGATTTCTCCGGCCAACTATTGTTGCTAGCACCGCTACGGTTCAGCTAGGCGTTGCACTGGGCACTGTTTTCTCGTTCTTTCTATACTACTTTTTCTACTATTTCAGGGAGACAATCAGGATTCTTACCGGATATTTCACGCATACCCTGCTCGTAGAGCTTACCCCCCAGGAAAACTTTTGCTACAACCTGTTCTACGGCTCTATCGCGGGGGTGCTAGGTTTTTACGTATTTGCTCACTTCGTGCTTTCCGTCTCGGTGGAGAGAAAAAACGGCCGCCGCCGGATTCGACAGCGACAGATACTAAATGACCTTTCTTTCGTGGGTTGGACATTCTTGTGCGGGTTTGTGCGCTTCACCTCGCTACTGGGAATATGGTTCCTAATCCTCCCACTTCAGTTTGATATCAACTTCCTTGCTGAGTTTCCGCTACTTCTGGTTCTGATTCCGGTAGTGCTTTTCCTCAACGCTTGGACTCTGATTGTTAAAACTTTCGGGGGGAAAGCCTACCGCTGGTTTCTGTACACGACGGTGTATCTGTCTCTCCTTAGCATTATATATGCCAACATCAACTCGATTGATTACCAGCGAATCAACCAGGAGATGAGAGTGTACGGCGGCGAATGGGCCCACGAGATAAACGTTCCTCAGAGTGAGAGCCACGAAGTGTTTCGAACCAGTCCGTGGCTTGCTATCAATATTTATTTGAACAATGATTCTACTCAATTATCAGATCTCGTCTTGGACTACGATTTTGCCAGGAATAAAATTGGTTTGAATGAGGTGCAAGACTACGTGGCGCAAAAACAAGTATTTTTGGATAGCCTAGACAGGGATCATCTGGAGGCTATTCTGTGTATTGATGAGCGGGTGCCGCTTGCGGTCGTAGATCAGTTGAAACTAGCGTTACGAAAGGCCGGGGTGCTCCAAATAAATTACTCAACCGGAGCTAAGCACTCACGAAACGTTCTGGAATGGACACCTGAAGAAAAACGACTGGTCAAACTGCTTGACCACGGACCTAACTAGGCTGAATAGCGAGGCTCTTTTGCCCATTAAGACCGGTCAGGGCAAGATAACTCGACAAAATCCGCTACCATGCGCTGTTTGTAAACATTTTTCATTACTTTTGCCCCCTCTTTTCGCCAGAAAACTCGGTTAGTCCCCTAAGTCATGAGTGAATTACTAAAGATTGTCCAGCAAGAATACCAAGAAACCCGCACCAAACACCCCAACTTCCGGGCGGGTGATACCGTCAACGTGCACGTGAAGATTAGCGAAGGAAACAAAGAACGTATCCAGCAGTTTCAGGGCACGGTGATCCAGCGCAAGAACGCCAGCACCAACGGCGAAACCTTCACCGTGCGCAAAGTATCCAACGGAGTGGGCGTAGAGCGGATTTTTCCCCTGCTGTCGCCCAGCATTGAAAAGATCGAGGTGATCCGAAGCGGAAAAGTGCGCCGGGCGCGCATCTACTACCTGCGCGGACGGCAGGGCAAAGCAGCGCGCATCAAAGAGCGCATGAAGCACGCTCGCAAATAGAGGTCGCTTCTCCCTTATCGCCGATTTACCCTCGCCCCCCTTTCATCTTCTCGTAATCAACGTTATCAGCGGGATTGTCGTCGGTGCTTTTCGGTGCCTCGTCGGTGACCTTAGCTGAACCTTCGTAGGCTTCGTGCTCGTAGTCCGTAGGTTCTTCGGCCTTATAATTTTCCTGGTCCACCCCGCCGTGATTCGCAAAGTCCTGTTTGCCGTAGTAGCCCACCAGCTTGTCCAGTTCGTCTCGATCAGAATTTTTCAGCTTTTCCAGGTCCAGTTCCGGAGCATCCTGAATCTTCTTAATGTTTTCGGCTAGCAGTACGCTTCCGGAGTTGGTGTTGAATTCCAGCATGTGCCAGGGCAGGGCCACGTGGTCGCTGCCGATGCCCAGAAAGCCTCCTTCGGCCAACACCACAAACACCGGTTGGTTGGTCTCCGGATCAATGAAAACGTCTTTAATTACACCTACCTTCTCCTGCCGGGGGTCGTGCACCGTTTTGCCAATAATGCTCTCGGTTGCGGATAAAAATCGCTTCACCATCATAGTCGCTGTTGTTTATTATGAACAATTGGTTGCTTTGGATTAACCTATCCCGTAAGTAAAGGTTTTAACAGACGGCCCTTGGCCATGGTCCGGCGCTACACGCGCTTTGACGACGCGCGAACGCATGACGCGGGGACTAAGCTGGGGTTGTAACTATGAACATGCTGGCCATTTCTTCTTCTTGACACTTAAATTCCTGGCAGAATACTCCTGGTGAGTAGGTGAGTAATTCTTACCTTCGCTTCTCTAGGTTTGATCCATGTGGTTAACGAATTCACGCGAAGGGCCATTGCTTTCCGATTCCAACCATTCGTAATGACTACGGGTCTTTGTAAAAACTTCCTATCTGTGAAACCTACTTTATTACTTAGCCCAACAAACGTATTAGTCATCTTAAATTTTAAAATATGATTATGAAACAACTAACTTTGTTGGATACTACTATTGCTCTAATTTGTCTATTCGCGACTCTTTCATGCTCAAATGATGTTGAGCCAACCTCAAGCTGCTTTCAAGAGGAAAGTCGGAAAATCATCGATACCGTGACCAACATCACTGCAACTATTTTAGGTCCAGAAGCACAAGACTGTCCTAGAGAATATATAATTGAACCTAATGACGACCTGCCCAACAACGTTCTTGGACTTCTATCACCGTGCAGCCTTGAAGACAATTTTCATACAAACGGCTTGAGCGTTCAAGTTAGTGGGTTTATTTATGAGTCTTTTGAGACTGAAGACATATGCGCAGATTTCTTTGAAATAACCGAAATATCGTTAACGCCTAAAAGCCAATTAAAATGAAGGCAAGATGGCCCCTCACTCGCAAATTAGCTTCTGGCATTTCTAATTGTCCCAAAATACCTTACCTTTGCAACCTTTTGCCAACGGACGTGTTCCGTTTAGCATCAACATAACTTGAAACATGGCAGTAAAAATCCGTTTAACGCGTCGAGGACGCAAAAAACTGGCCATCTACGACGTGGTCGTAGCCGATGCCAGAGCGCCACGTGATGGCCGATCAATCGAAAGACTAGGACAGTACAATCCGAACACCAACCCCGCCACCATCGATATCAACGAAGACAAAGCGTTGGATTGGGTGATGAAGGGAGCGCAACCCACCGACACGGTGCGGGCCATTTTGTCGTACCGCGGCGTGATGTTCCGCAAGCACCTGCAGGTAGGCGTGAACAAGGGGGCCATCACCCAGGAGGAGGCCGACCGTCGCTTTCAGGAGTGGAGCGAGCAGAAGGAAGAGCGGGTGCAGGGTAAGAAAGATTCGCTCGCCCAGAAGCGGGCCGATGCGCAGAAAGCTCGTTTGGAGGCTGAATCGAAGGTGAAAGAAGCCCGCACCGAAGAGCGACTGAAAAAGCAACAAGAACTAGAGGCCCAGGCCGTAGCTGCGGCCAAAGAAGCCGCCGGTGAGTCTGACGCTGAAGAAGAAACCGAGGAGGAAGTAACGGCTGAGGAAACCGCGGCGGCTCCTGAAGAGCAGCCCGCGGCTGAAGTTCCCACCCCCGCCGAAGCTCGGGCCGAGGCAAAGCCTCCCGGTGAATCGGCTGCTCCCAAAACGGTAGAAACTGCTGAAGACGCGCCGGAGACTAAACTAGAAGCCGCCGCCGAAGAAGCGGGTATCGCTGATACTACGCCCGATGCGGAAGCGCCTGCGCAAGAAGAGGCCACCCCCGCCAAACCGGAAGCTAAAGAAGAGAAAGCAGCCGAACCAGAGAAGAAAGACGCTTCGGCCGAACCGGAGGCCAAAGAAGAAAAGACAACTGAAGAACCCGCCGCTAAGGATAAAGACGACGAAAAAGCATCGGAGCCCGAAGTGATGGCCGAAGAAACCCCCGTCGGGAAGTCGCAGGAAGTAACCACCGCCGAGAAACCCGGCAAAGAAGCCTCAGCTAGCGAACCCGTAGTGGCCGAAGCAGTGGCTGCCGATGAAGAAACCCAGGCCGAAGCGGGCGTGGTGGCCGAACCCACCGACCCCGCTACCGTGAAGAAGGAGAAAGATAAGAAAGAGGAAGACGATAAAGCACTGGCCGATGAGAAGAAAGATGAGGATGCTCCGAAAGCGGCTGATTCTGACAAAGACGGGAAGAAAGAAGACGCGTAGTGCAATGCGGGTTGACGATTGCTATCAGTTAGGATACGTTATCAAGACCCACGGACTGCAGGGCGAGGTGAGCATCCTGCTGGATGTGGACTTCCCCGAAACGTACGAAAATCTGGAATCAGTATTCGTGGCCTCCGCTGGCTCCGAAACGCTGGTTCCTTTTTTTGTTGAACACCTCGCCATTCGTCAGAATAAAGCCCTGATCAAGTTCGAGGAAGTGGATACCATTGAGCAAGCCGAGGAGTTGCTTAAAGCGCAACTCTACCTACCTTTGGCCAGCCTGCCCCCGCTGGAAGGCGATCAGTATTACTACCACGAGATCATCGGGTTCACTGTCACTGACCGAGAACACGGCCAACTGGGAACGGTGCAAGACGTGTACGAATCCACCGGACAGGATATGATCGTGATGCAGTATCAGGAAAAAGAAGTGCTCATCCCCATCAATGACGACATTGTGCAGCGGGTAGACAAGACGCAACAAGTAGTTCACGTGACCTTGCCCGAAGGTTTGCTGGAGGTGTATCTGGCCTAACGGGCCGGTATCAGCGAGTAGAGATAATTTCGCTAGCCGCCAATAGGTTTATTCACCCTTTTCATCTATCAGGAGAAATGACCCGACGGTTGTGCAACCACACGGACTTGGCAAGCCGGTTGTTTCCCTGAATATTAATGGGAATGGTGGCGAACATAAGCACGGTTCCTCCCAAGAAGACGGTCACGGCCGCGTCTTCATTGGTCGCAATCAACGAAGGCGCTACAAACCACCCCGCTAATCCCGCAACCGTAAGCAGCGTACTGGTTCGCCGGGATCGCCGAAAGCGCTCAAACTCTTCCAGCGCCATCGGCGAAAACTCCAGCTCTCGCTTTAGTTTCCGAAACCCCAACCCTACCGGATACGAACGACTGTCTTTTATGTAGCGCGCTCCCCAGAAGGTTGTGTTCAGATAAATAGCTTCCTGATCGTAAGCCTTTAGCGCCGGAGTAGCCGAGGGAATTTGTCCCGGTGCCAGGCAGGGCAATCCTAGAAACAAAACGACTAGCAGCTTGCTAGACCTAAGGAAACTTTCGTAGATTGTTGCTGTCATGCGGGTTACAACAGTTTATCCACCTCCGCCATCGCCTTATCATAATTCGGTTCGTCGCCCACTTCCTTCACTAGCTCCGAGTAAACAATCTCATTGTTCTGATCCACCACGAACACCGCCCGGGCCGATAATCCTTGGAAGGGCCCTTCGGTGATCTTGGTGTTATACTTCTCCACAAAATCGCCGTCGCGGAAATCGGAAGCGGTCACGATGTTGTCCACTCCATCGGTTTCGCAGAAGCGTTTCATGGCGAAGGGCAGGTCGCGCGACACCACAATGCCCGTCACTCCCGAGCGCTTCCCCAGTTGTTCGTTAAACTTGCGGGTTTCGGTTTGGCACACGCCGGTGTCGAGGCTAGGCACCGCAATGAGCACCTTCACCGCGTCGAAGTCCGAAAGCCGGGCTTCGCTCAGGTCGTCTTTCACAAATGAGAAGTCGGCGGCGGATCCGCTGCTGGGAATATCGCCTTTAATCGCGAAGGGAGTGCCTTTTAGGGTTACTTGGGCCATAAGAAGTTTTTGGTTAGGGTGAGCACGCAAAAAATCAGTGCGCGATTAGGTGATACTACGCGATAGGACGGTGGAAGGTTAGCGGCTTTTCCCTTCCAGCATCCTTGGCCCGTCATTTCGCTCAAACCCAATAGCTTGCTTTTGCGGTTATTAACGTAGATTGCACCAATGAGCACCCCCAAAACAACGCAAAACGGTTACGAGCCTATTTTAGCCAAGCGCACAGCGTGGCCCGTGGTTCACCTGAGCAAGCGACGGAAAGAGTTTGTGGAAGAAGTGATTCGCGTCAGCACGGTGAAAATTACCGAGAAAGCGGCTTCTGCCGAGGCGCTGATTGATGAGTTGGAGGCGACGCTTTACAAAGAGAAACTCCGTATTCGGCAGGAACCCTGGGCGGTGGATCCCGACGACGAAGAGGCCTTTTGGAAAAAGGTGAAGCGCCGCCTGGTCAACCTATCGCAAGAAGAACCCAACGGGCCGCAGCTAACGGGAGAGTCGAATGATATTTTGCGTGATATCACCGCCCGCTACGCGCACGAAATCGCCAGCAACTTCCGTCCTTCGCGCTATCGGTTGGCCCGCACCATTGTGACGTTCGGCTTTTCGCGCCTGCTCAATGCCTCGCGCGTCAAGGGGCTCAAATCGTTCTACAGCAACCGCTACACGCTGCGCGACAAAATCAACATCGTGGGAGAGATCGCTCAACTGCGCAACCTGGCCCAGCGGGGCACCATCGTGATGGTGCCCACCCACTTCAGCAACCTGGACTCTATCCTGATCGGTTGGGTGATTCACGAGCTGGGGCTGCCGCCCTTTATCTACGGGGCCGGACTTAACCTGTTCAACATCGGCATCTTCGCCTACTTTATGAACAGCCTGGGCACCTACAAGGTCGATCGGCGCAAGAAGAACGACATCTACATCGAGACGCTCAAGGCCTACTCAAGTCTGGCGCTGCAGTGGGGCATCCACAGCTTGTTTTTTCCGGGCGGCACCCGCTCGCGCTCGGGGGGTATCGAGGATCGGCTCAAACTCGGCCTGCTGGGCACCGCTATGGAAGCGCAGCGCATCAACTACGCCCACAGCGAACGAACCGGTGAGTCGGCTGAGAAAATCTTCGTGGTGCCGGTGGTGCTCAACTACCACTTCGTGCTGGAGGCGCCCAGCCTCATTCAGGAGCACCTGCGGCGCGAAGGACAGGAGCGCTACTACGTGGAAACCGACGAAGCTTCTACCTCTTATAAGATCACCCGCTTCCTGCTGAAGTTCTTCACCCAGGGTTCCGATATCTCGGTGAGCATCGGCAAGGCCATGGACCTGCTGGGCAATCCGGTGGATGAGGAAGGGCACAGCTTGGACCGGCAGGGCAACGTGATCAGCATGCGCGAGTATTTTTGCACCGAAGGCCGCATCCGGCGCGACGAGCAGCGCGAGAGCGAGTACACGCGCATGCTGGGGCAGGCGGTGTTGCAGACTTATTACCGCATCAACCAAGTATTTTCTAGTCACTTGGTGGCCTTTGCCGCCTTTGAAATCATCCGGCAACAGCACCGCGCGCTCGATCTTTATAACTTACTGCGCCTGCCCGAAGAAGATCTGGGTATTCCCTATCCGCAGTTTCGGGAGGTTTGCCACCGGCTGCGCGAAGCAGTGTTTCAACTGAGAGAGAAAGACAAGGTAGCGGTGGCACCCCACCTGGAAGGTGATCTCGACGAAGTGATCAAGCACGGCCTAAACAACGTAGGCTTGTACCACGCGCAGCGTCCCCTACTCCGAGACAAGTCCGGCAGCATCACTACCGCGAACTTAAACACCCTGTATTACTACCGCAACCGGCTCGAAGGCTACGACCTAGCCGCTTTTGTTAAACCCCCGACCAACCAACCGCTTGAAGTCTAAACACGAACCGGTAGGGGTGGTGGGTGCCGGAAGTTTTGGCACGGTGGTGGCCAACCTGCTGGCCCAGAATGCCCCGGTGCTGCTCTACGCGCGCCGACCCGAGGTGGTGAGCGCCATGCGCGACGACCGGCAGAGCGCGGGCTACGCGTTGCATCCGAACGTGACGCCCACCAACGAGCTCACCGAGGTGGCGGCTTGCCGGGTGCTGTTCCCCATTGTGGCCTCGTCGGGTTTCCGCCAGACCATGCGGGACCTGAGTCCGCACCTGCGCCCCTCGCACCTGCTCATCCACGGCACCAAGGGGCTGGATGTGCGCGACCCCGCCGCCGACCCGCTCACCCGCGAGCAGGTGCGCACCATGAGCGAGGTGATCCGCGAAGAAACCGTGGTGGTGCGCATTGGTTGTCTGGCGGGTCCGAACCTGGCGCGCGAGCTGGGCGAGCACCAACCGGCCGCCACCGTGGTGGCCAGTCGCTTCGACGAGGTGATCGACACCGGGCAGCAACTGCTGCGCAACGACCGGTTTCAGGTGTACGGCAACGCCGACCTGATCGGCATTGAGCTGTGCGGGGTGCTCAAGAACATCATCGCCATTGCGTCGGGAGTGCTGAGCGGACTAGGGCTAGGCGAAAACGCCCGCGCCCTGCTGGTGAGCCGGGGACTGGCCGAGATGATCTACCTGGGCAAAGCCCTGGGCGGCGACTCAGAGTCGTTTATGGGCTTGGCCGGGGTGGGCGACTTGGTGGCCACCTGCTTTAGTAAGCACAGCCGCAACTTCACCGTGGGTTACCGGCTGGCGCAGGGCGAAACGCTCGAGGAGGTGATTCAGGACACCGAGGAGGTGGCCGAAGGGGTGAACACCACCCGCATCGTGAAGCGGCTGGCCAATCACTACCGCGTGGCGGCGCCCATCACGCGAATGTTGTACCGCCTGCTGTTTGAGGGCGTAACGGCTGAAAAAGCCCTGGAAAAGCTGATGAAGATGCCACTGGGCGAAGGAGAAGATGTTGACTTTCTGTAATAGTTGCCTGAAGCGCACAAAACGCAATCGGAAAGCGTTAGCAAGGCAGTAAACCAATCACCGTTTTGAAAAAGATAGGAGCACTGATCAAGGGCACTTTTTTGAAGTATCGGGAGCACGATCCGGTGGTGTACGCCGCGGCCATTGCCTTTCTGACGCTATTTTCGTTGCCCTCGGTGCTCATCATCATTATTCAGATTGGTAGCCCTATTCTGGGAGAGCGCGATACCCGCATTGAGCTATCGGACAAGGTAGAGTCGCTGGTGGGCACCACCAGTACCGAGCAAATTCAGGAGATCATTGATGAGCGGGCGGTGGGCCATTCCGAACCGCTCACCGATCTGATCAGCGTGGTGTTTTTGCTGCTGAGTGCCACGGTGATTTTCAGCTTCTTGAAAAAGGCGCTGAACGCCATTTGGGGGGTGAAGCCCAAGCCGAAGCAAAACTGGGTGAAGTTTATCACCGACGGACTGCGCTCTCTGCTGCTTATCTTTTTGCTGAGCCTATTGCTACTGGTCACCCTGTCGTTTCAGGTGGTGCTCAACTACCTCAACGAGTTCACCAAAGAAAACCTGCTGGGCATGGCGGACTACATCAACGAAACGGCCGACTACCTGGTGTCGTGGGGGGTGGCCTCGCTCACCTTTGCGCTGCTGTTCAAGTACTTACCCGACGCGCGGGTGCGGTGGCGCGAGGCCGCGGTGGGTGCCCTGGTGACGGGCGTATTGTTCACGGTGGGCAAGTATTTAATCGGGGTGCTGCTGATGAACACCAGCATCACCACCATCTACGGGGCGGCCGGGTCGCTGGCCGGTTTGTTGGTGTGGGTGTTCTACACCTCAATTTTGCTGCTGATCGGGGCGATGTTCACGCAGGTGTTCGCCGCGCAATTAGGTGAGAGCATTAAGCCAAAGAATGATTCGGTGCGGATAGTGACGCAGGAGGTGGAGGTGGAGGTGGACCGGCCCGGCGAAGCATAATTTTTAGCGGACTAGCTTGGCGCGTGGGGAATTAATTGCGTATATTTGCCCCTCACAAAATGGCCTTGTAGCTCAATTGAATAGAGCACCTGACTACGGATCAGGAGGTTTCAGGTTTGAATCCTGACAAGGTCACTTTTTATAATCCTAGCTTATTGGTTTTCAATGAGTTAGGATTTTTTAGTTTTTGAGAGTTATGTAATGGTAATGTGTTTCACTTCTTATCGGCGAAGAACCTTGTATATACATAACAATCAGTGTGCGACTAAACCACAAGTTGCTGAATTCAAGATATGGAAGTCGTATTAGACTTTTTCTGCTTTATTGTCCATAAATCCGTAATTTGAACTCGTTATGTTTTAGAGAGCAAATATAGCAGCAGTTTGCGTACATAATCCTCAATATGATACTTTGTCTATACGATAGGCAAGCTTTAAAGCTGTTTTTTATGTATACGTTATGGGTAAAATCGTAAATAATAGTCATATCATCGGAGAAAGGGGAGTCATCAAGTTTCATGATTATTGTAATTCCCATTACCCGTATATATGCTTTAGGGAAATACAAAGAAATGATTTTGGTATAGACGGCGAAGTTGAACTCGTTCGAGTAAATGCTGAGGGAAAAAAGGAGATGACGGGCGAGCTACTGAAGGTTCAAATTAAATCTTCATTTGGCTCAGGATATATAAAAAGGAGGAAAAACGGAACCTTCGCTTTTAATGCAAAAAAGGCCGACTTAGAGTACTGGGCAAGCTACAGTCTAGATGTGTTGTTAATAATTTATGATGATCAGACAGAGAATCTTTACGCAAAGAAAATTAACAACGTTGACTACTTAGCGGCCAAAAAAAAGTATTACCCTATTGAGTTTTCTGATGAGAATATACTTGAGAAAGGAAAGAACGATTTTCTTGATTGTTACTCAAGCAACTTTCGCTCGAGAGTAGATCATGATCATGCGGAAGACCTTACTTCTAGTATTTTATATGTTAAGAAACATCCAAGAGAGCTATTTATCTATGACTCAAAGTACAGTACTAAAAAGGAAATATTTAAGAACTTGAGAGACCCAGACAGTGCCCCTTATTTTATATGCTACTCAAAGAAAGTGATTGCTCCTTACGATATATGTATAAATTTTAAGTCGTTTTCAGAAGATGTGTTAGAAGACCCTAACCCTGTAGTTGCTCGTTGGAATGAGATCGTGTATAACCAAGTGTATAGAAGAAACCTAGCGGAACTTCTGAACCTTATGCTTAAAGATCACTTGTGGAGCAAGCGAGTACGATATAATAGAGACTACAAAAGGTTTTACTTCGCAAAGCTAAAAGATAAGGATGAAAGGTCTATCGAAAGGACATCTATGAAGACAGATAGGGTGACTGATAAGAAGGTAGTGACATTTCACAAGTACGGAAAGGATGAGTTTTATCGACACATTGCTTTTGAAGTAGAATACATTTTCAATGTGAGCGAGTTATACATGACTCTTTCGCCAAAGTACTTATTTACTTCTGATGGCAATTCCACTATTAAACCAGCTAAAATAACTAAATATACTAACTACCTTACCGCGAGAGATAGAAACAACCATGTGCTTGATCAACTATGGCTGGCTTTAAACTTTATGAAGAATGACAAACATGGAACCAATATTGTCTCTACGGATGACGTTCAGTTCCAGACTACCTCCTTTATTCATCAGAGCGTCAACTTTGGAATTCCATCTGACACTCCTAAGCAAAGAGGGCGTAGAAACAATACGCATAATAAGTCAAAACAAACTTCATTATTCTAATGACTCGCTTTTCTACAGAACTAATTGAAGAACCTTTGTTAGAATTTGGTGATGAGTTCTTATCCTCTGATCCTAAGACAGGTATTACTAGGGGGGGATTTTTCTCTGTTTCTAATAATGCGCATCGTTCAGAAATTCATTATGCAATTATTGGCACTAATAATCACATAGAGAATACTAAAGACTGGATTGAACAATTTGAAAATCATATAAGTGCTAAGGTAACATATGATGAGAATGCTTCTGAAACCGAAATAGTTGACGGCGAAATCATTGACTACGAAAGGGCTGAAGATGAGGAAATATCAGAAAGTCAGCTACACTCAATCTTTCCTGAAGAAGAACAGGAGGAAGAAATAGATGATCCATCGTTTGTAATAAACAAAAAAATGAACCCTGATTTTCCGGGCTTCTCGTCTGATACAGCTTTTAAATGTCGATTTTATAATGACAATTCAAACAATAAAGGAATAAAGGAACTTGCAATAAACTCTATTTTAAACAGTACAGCATCAAAGATTGATAAGGCTATTAGTATAGCTGATTTGTACTTGCAAGCTTATCAGCAAATCTTAGAAGACAGTATCTCTAAACCCAATATTTGTATTGTTATTGTTCCTTCAGAAGTTTACAAGAAGCTGTCTTCTGTTCAGTACTCGTCGGGTAAATTCTTTAATCTAAGAAGATATTTAAAGGCTCAACTTATATCTCTTCCAAATCGCATACCTATCCAGATCGTATTAGAAGATACACTTAGAGGGACTAAAAAATCTCTACAAGACCTATCGATGCAAGCATGGAACTTCGTAACGGCGAACTACTATAAGAACGGCGGAATCCCCTGGACACTTACTCTTAAAGATAAGAACTCTTGCTTCATTGGTATAAGTTTTCACAGAGTTCAAGGTGCTGAGAAAAATTTAATGCGCTCAAGTATTGCACAAGCTTTCAATTATGAAGGAAAAGGCATTATCTTCATTGGAAAGCAATTTGAGTGGGACTCTAATGCTATGAACACCCCTGCGCCTCACCTGAGTCATGATTATGCTAAAGAGCTTACTCAGAAAGTTCTAGCTGAGTACAAGAAATACAATAGAGTGCCACCTTCAAGAGTAGTTATTCATAAAACGACTGACTTTTGGGATGCTTCTGTTAATACAGATTACGCCGAAGCTGAAGGACTCCGATACGGTATTCAAGAATCATTAGGAGAGGACGTAGAGATTGATTTAGTTACGATTAAAAGTTCCAACATTAAACTTTTGCGTAGCAAGGGTAAGTACCCCGTTCTGAGAGGTACACTACTTAAAATGAGCGATAAATATGGATTATTATATACTACAGGTTACATTCCTTATTACGAATCGTTTCCCGGTGTTCATATTCCAAGAGGTTTAGAAGTAAGTATATACTCAGGGGATAGCACAATAAGAAAAGTTTCTGAAGAGATTATGGCTTTGACTAAACTAAACTTTAACAATTGTAGCTATTACGATAGCTTGCCTATCACTATCCGCTTTGCTCAGAAAGTAGGAGAAATAATTCAATATATAGATGAGGAAGTAGAGCCTCCTAACAAATACTTTTACTATATGTAAGGTGGTCACTAACATAACAGGATTGATTAGATACGAAGGTTATTGGCTTGCCTCCCAAACAATATTGTTAGTTCCATCTTCATAGATAATAAGTCGATTGATTTTACCCATCAAGAAAGTTTTTCTAAACTATCCTTATTTGGTATCACATAATCCATTTTAAACAGTCTGAAGGAAAGGATGAAGGAGGCTTATGCTCGTAAGCAGACGAACCCACAGTTTCTTACTCTATCTACCGAACAAGCTTTGAATGATCTTGATTTAGCTTCAAACGAAAAGCTCACCAACGCAGCATTAGTCTTGCTTTGCAAGTGAGACTCAATTAAGAAGTTCCTACCTCAGGCACAGATAAACCTTGAAGAATACGCCGTAGTGCTTTTCCAGTAGATCAACCGCACAGTGAAAAGTAAGAGGCAATCCTTTGGTGTCATAGTAATGGTCAATCCAAAATATAGAAGCCGGTGGCCAGGTTCCGAGTGTTGTGACTGTTTACCGGGTTGCCGCAGTATTAGGAGTGACCGTTAACGAATTGTTTAATGTTTAAGAGCTGACTTTTAGCTCATTCAAAGTATCTTCCAAAAGATGTCGGTTGCCATTCCCCCCCTCGCCGAACAGCAAGCCATCGTAGAAAAGGTAGAAAGCCTGTTAGCCAAAGTCAGTCAGTTGGAACAAGAGGTAGAGCAGAACCAGCAGTACGCGGAGCAACTGTTGCAATCAGTGTTGCGCGAGTTAATGCAGGGGAATAAGAAAGAAATAGCTACTCAAGCCTCCTGAGTGGTATTGTTCTTTACAAATAAGTTATTAATTGTTTCGGTTGGATTAATGATAGGAAGTAAGATATCTTGGTAACGAGTACCTGCTGTTCTCATGGCCAGGACAGCTCGGGCGTGCGAAAATGCGATACCTAAAAGCGTAGCCATTAGATCATTAGGTAGATCAACAGTGCTCGTTTCATTTTCTACTTTCTCAAATTGCTTAAAGGGACTTACTCTAAAATTGGTGAAACACCGAAAGCTGAGCAAACTAATTTCTTTGTTCTCAACCGGACAGTATCGTAGTGCTATGTTGAGGCCTATCTCTTCAATAAGCGGATTCACATTGATAGAAATATTGAAATCAATGTTCGGGCTACCTACTTCTCCTCCGTAACTTTCGTCAATAGAGAAAGCAACCTCTTTGATACTGCGTACTTTGATATCAACTGACTGTTCTTTGTTTGCCATAGTTACTATGCAGCGAGCATTACTTCTTCTTGAGATTGAGTAGAACTATCGTTGGCTTCTTTATTAAGCTCAAAATTGTCTGTGGTATCAAGCGAAAGAGGAAAGTGTCGTCCTGTGTCCTGAATCAATATTTGACCTTGAGAAGCACTAATGGTCATGCTTCCCTGATAATGAGGTGATACACTACGACTCGGAGCTCCGCCTGCTTTGTCAACTTCGGCAACCTTTGAAGTGCTAGGTTGTATCTCTAAAATTAAACCAGTCAACGTAACATCCAGGACTACACTCAACTGTACCAGCGTATCAATCGTAAAATTATGCGTGCCGCTCAGCCACTTGGTGATGAGCGAACGGTCTACTCCTAACGCTTCGGCCAGTTGGGTTCGTTTCCAGCCTTTTGCTTTGAGTGCTTCGTCCAGATTAACCGCAATCTGCATGCGGGTGCCTATCTGTTGCTTCTTCGACGGACTAATTCGGCGAAGGCGCTCAGTGAGCGATTGGTTACGGTGTTTTTTTGCTCTATTCATAAGTGGTAAAGGTTAAATCGCCCATCAGTTCTCGGCCATCAGGCGACCACTGAATTTCTTTGTCTTTGATGCGTTGAAAAATGTCGGCCGAAACCTGAATCATGCGTTTCGCTTCGCGGGACAGATTCGCATCTTCTTCCCATGTTCGGGTATTTTTAGGACCGCCGCCACCGACAATGATAGCGGTAGTGCCAAAACGTATGCAATACAAACGGAGGTGTCTGTCAGGGTTGTCGAACAAGGCACAAACAAAGTCACCCGGCTTGCCTTCTTTTAATTTGAAGAATTGTTCTCGTGCGCCAAATCGTTGTCCAATGTTGTATAGAGTCTCGAGTATGTCGTCAATCTCGTCGGTATAGCCATCGTCATATTGATCGATAAACTTTTGAAATACTGTATCTTCTGTATCCGCTTCAAGTATCGAGTATAGGGTAGCACTGTTGCCTGTAAAATCCTCAAGTTCAACTAGTTGATAGTTCACTTCTGCAAAATAGGTTACAAATATAACAAATAATTTTTTATTAAGTTTACTTAAAGGTAAACAATTTCGCTGTATCTTACCAATGTGTTTTTACTTGGAAAATAATGAAAGCCTACTTAGCCCCCTTATACTGTCAAACCAACCCCTTTAGCCAGGAAAAACTAGCGCTGGGGCTGATTCTCTTTGCCGTTGATCCAGACGGCAATCCAACTATATTCTTCAAACTTTCTGAGAAGAAGATCCAATTAGTTGGAAAATTAACCGATGTGTCAAAAAGCTTCTTTACGACCACCGAGAAGTATATCCAAAATGCGGTACAGAATCTGCAAGAACAGCCCCCCTTAATGGCCAAGCTTACCAAAGATGCTGCCCTATTGGACGAAAAAGTGTACGAGTATCTACAACAGTACGCCCACGGCCTGCTAGAATTTGGTGCATTAAAACCGTTCAGCGGTGCCGTCGATCAATTGGTATTTGACAAACTGTTTGCTGATTTCACCGGTGATCCATCCTCTCTCACTCCAATTACACCCAAGAAGCAAAGTTTCAAAGCTACGCTCAAGAGCTACATTGATAACCCCAAACTACAAGAGAAAGCCGACATTGATCACCATTTTACTCGCAATACCCTTCCAGGCATCATGAAGCCTACCAAGGCTGAGCTTATCACAGTCAATGGGCAAGTGGAGTCACTGCATGGTTTGGACTTCAAACATAGCCAGGAAACTGTATCCAATCACCTGAACGAATTGGAGGTGTATCACTCGGCATTGAAGAGCTTTGTGGAAGAAAAATCTTCTCTTGGAAAACTTACTATTGCCTTTAACGCTCCTCAGTCCAAAAGCAATCAGGAGAAGCTTTTCAACACTGCACTAGAACAGAAGTCGGCTTTGTTCAGCTTTTTGCCTATAGATGAAGTTAACGACTTTGCTCAATTGATCTCTTTGAAGGAGTACAAGAAGTTCAGCGAAATTTTTGGCTTGGCTTCGGTTGATTGAGACCATAGGCACTAAGGATGGAGTTCCCTCGTTAAAGTGGTTCTTCCGCAGTTTGCGTGCTGCTATGCACGGAAGAGGACTCGCTGGCGTAGCAAATCAAATTTAGCTCTGCCATACATCTGTCTCTTCAAGCACTTGAGTCCCGGCGGGGAACCGCGATTGACTTGTCCTTCGGTTTGGCCGTTGCTCGGGGAGCCCCGCTCCATTCTGTGTTTAAAGCTGCTCGTACGGCGTGGTAATCTTGCTGAATACCAACGGCAAAATTTTGTAGGTCAACAATTCCCGAGTTAGTACTATCCTCTAGCCATGTATCTAACAAATTGACAGTACGCTCTTGTATCATAGCAATAAACTGCTGCGGCAGCCGCTGTTGGGCTAGTTGGTAAGCAGTTTCTACCTCACTATCCTGGCGAATGAAGTTCGAGATTGGTTGATCTTCTTCGGATACTTTAGCCGGGTCACATACGAGTAACCAGGAGAGCTGGCGTGCCGATAACAGGGAAGCACACTCAGTAGTAATTTCTCCTTCGGAAAATGCAATACTAGCGGGTCTACCTATGGCTGATTGGGTTCTACGCTGCTGCACCCATCGGGACACTTGCTTATGAGTGCCCGTAAAGCCTTGTTGAACGAGTTCTCTTCATAGCTGGAGCGCATTTTCGTATCCTTCCATATGACGTTGCTCAAGATATAATAGATAAGGATCAAGAATGTTTTTGACTTTTCTTCGGCTGGCCCGTTCGGGAAATACTTGGCTATAGACATACTTCCGTACGGTTACCCGACTCATTGCTAGCTGCTCAGCAATCTGTAAAATAGACTCTCCCTGTTGATACATACTGACTACCTGCTGATAGGGTTGATAACGCTGTTGACGCTTCGCTCTACGACCCTCTTGTCCGATGGGAGTTCTAGGGAAAGATTTTCGGCGACTGGTAGTTTTAGCTTTTCCTTCCGATAGAGGTAGTGCATTGAGCCGAGCATGTATCCGGCTCAGCATTCGTTCTAAACATTGCCTGAGATTACTCAACAGATGCCAGCGCCCGGCGACCCGGCGGTCGGCTACTTGTATAGCATTTGGTGCCCCTTCGGTAGTGCCCTTAGCGTATTCCGTAGATTGGTCTCTTGTAATAACCGGGCCCCGGCGGGGGCCCCGGCGGCCTCTGTGCCGGGATGATCAGAAAGCCAAGCCGATAGTGATGCGGCGTGGCCGACCAGGCCGAACGGTCCGATAGTAAGTCAATGGGGCAATGCTTTCGCTTCGGCGATCCGATCTAGGTCTAACAAGATAGTACCGTAGCTGACTCCCTTACGAAAAGCCCACCGGGGTGTCGGCCAATCGTCCACCCCTACCACTCGAGCTTCACTAGCAGAAGGGAAATGAGTCTGCCGAATGATCCGCAGTAGTGTATCAAGACTGGTAGGCATACGCAACTGAGCTGCTAAATGACAACCCCCTTCACCCCCTAAAGCGAAAGCTACTGATCTCAAAGAATCAGTGAACCGGACAGTTCGCCTAGCATAGGCAGGCAATAGAGCTACCGGCTCGGCGAAAGTCTGTCTGGGACAATCTGCATTGAGGCAGCGAAAGCGGCGTGCTTATATCAGCAAACAGGCGGGCCGGTCACTAGTAGGCAAATCTTGCCCTTTTCGCCAGTAGTAGCCGGGTGGCGGTCACTATGAATTCGTTTAGAAAGCGTTCCGCACTGAGGGCAGGGAAAGGGTGCTGCTTGAGTATGAGTTATTAGAGTAACTTCGGGGCTATCAGAAGTTGAATTTATTTCATGAAGCTGTAGTTCGGGGTGATAAAGAGGTATCTTTGTCATTGTCGGTATTCTCTTTGTTGAGAAACCAAACAACAATCAGCCGCAAATTATCCGTTTTCACCCCTCAGCACGCAAACTGCGGAAGAACCACTAAAATGGAGGAAACCCAGGCTGGTAAAACCCAACAACAGATTCAAGAAAAACTGTTCAACTACTACCAGACTAATGCTTATCGTATGCACTACCCGGCGTATCGCCAGCGGGGCTTGCAGATTGGTTCGGGAGCTATTGAGGCGGCCCATCGCACAGTTGTACAAAGTAGACTCAAACTATCCGGACAACGATGGTCGCGCAGTGGCGCGCAGAACGTGCTAAATCTCAGAGTTTTGCGTATGAGTGGAAGATGGTGCCAGCTACAACAAATACTTAGAGCCGCTTAACGGCATTTTGATATACACCCATAGGATGGCAACTTTCTGTCTCCTTGGTGGTTAAAAGCAGCAAAACTCTCCCATGATACGTATCTACTTCCTCCTATCCTTTATACTACTCACATTCATGGCATACGGCCAAGAATCCGCTGAGCCGCCGACCCAATCCCCGCCCCAGGCTGACCTTCGCATGTACCGCATCATCGACAGCGTGTCGGCCGGCCGCATCGAGCAGGACATCCGTACGCTGGCGGGTTTCGGCACGCGCAACACCCTGTCCGACACCGTGTCGGATACCCGGGGCATCGGCGCGGCGCGGCGGTGGATCAAAGCCGAGTTCGATAAAATATCCGAAGACTGCGGCGGTTGCCTGGAGGTGTTTTACCAGCGAAACTTTGTGCCGAAGGGCACCGGCGAGCGCATTATCAAAGACGTGGACATCGTGAACGTGGTGGCCATCCAGCGGGGCACGCAGTTTCCGGATCGCCTGGTGATGATGTCGGGCGACATTGATTCGCGGGCCTCGGATGCCACCGATTACCAGACCGACGCACCCGGAGCCAACGACAACGCCTCGGGCATGGCCGGAGCCATAGAAGCGGCGCGGGTGCTCACGCAGTACGAGTTTCCCAGTAGCATTGCCTACGTAGGGCTGTCGGGCGAAGAACAAGGGCTCTACGGCGGACAAGGTTTGGCTGACTATGCACAGGAAAACGGTTGGCAACTGATCGGCGTGCTCAACAATGATATGATTGGCAATATTGAAGGGGTGGACGGGGTGATCGATAATCGAAGCTTTCGTATTTTTTCAGAACCGGTGCCTCCCACCGAGACGGAGCAGGAGCGTCGCTTCCGTCGCTTCACGGGGGGCGAGGTCGACGGCATCTCGCGGCAACTGGCCCGCTACGTGCACAAAATGACCGAGCAGTATATGCCGCAGATGAACCCGATGATGATCTACCGGCTGGACCGCTTCGGGCGGGGCGGGCACCACCGTCCGTTCAACGACCTGGGCTTCGCCGGGGTGCGCATCATGGAAGCCCACGAGAACTACAACCGGCAGCACCAAGACATTCGCACCGAAAACGGTATTGCCTACGGCGACGTGGTGGAAGGCGTGAACTTCGACTACGCCCGGCAACTTACGGCGGTGAACGCCATCACCCTGGCCGGACTCGCCGACGCCCCTCCGGCTCCCGACAGCGTGCGGATCGGTGGGGTGGTGGAGCCGTCGACCACCCTGGCCTGGAAAAAGGTGAACGCTCCCAACCTGGCCGGGTACAAAGTGTACTGGCGCGAAACCACCGCGCCGCAGTGGACGTATTCGCGCTTCGTGGGCGACGTGACCGAGCATACGTTGGAAGGGGTGGTAATTGACAACTACTACTTCGGGGTGGCCGCGGTGGGCCAGGATGGCAACGAGAGCGTGGTGGTATTTCCTTCGGGATTGATTAGGAATAAGTGAAGCAAAAAAGCCCGCTAGGCTAATCCTAACGGGCTTGCTGAAAGAGGATAGCTGCGAATTACTGCTTAACTACGGTCTGCTTGCGGATGGCCCATCCGTTGGGCCCGGGTATCGCCAAAAGAATGTAGTAAGTCACGCCCGACTCTAGTCTCAGTTCGTCGGCACTAAGCACTAAGTTGGTGCCCGGAGCTACCTTGGCGCGGTAGATCAAAGCGTATCGCTCGCTGAATATGAACAGTCGGCCCTCACCCGCTCCGTCAATCTTCAGATTCAACTCGTTTTCAATGATCGTAGGATACGCCAGCAATTTGGGCTCGGCGACCACCGGCTGACAGGGAGCCTTTCCGGACGCTTTGGTCCTTTGCCTTGTCTGCCCGTTTTCGTTCTCCCACCGGATGGTAGTGGTGTTAGCACCCGGCTCGGTTTGGGTGAAGAAAAATGAATCGCCGGGCGTGGCCACCACAGTGTCGACTTGGGTGCTACCGTATACCTGCCACGTCACTTTCACGTCGAAATCGTTGGGGTTGCGAATGCGCCAGCGCAGTTCCTCGTCGGGATCGTCGGAGCACATGGATGTCAAATTGAGGTCTTCAACTACTACCACGACCGGGGGTTCTTCAACCACCAAAGTGACTGGCACGGTAGTGATCGAGCCAAAAGCTTCGTCTAGCACCTGCACTTCGGCTTCGTAGGTACCGGGAGCCAGATCCTGGGCGTTGATGGCTACGTCTAGGATGCTTTCCCCCTGAGCCGGTAACGTCCCGGTGGCGGTGGAGGTGCTGATCCATTCAGGAGCAGAGGCGTCGCCGTCGGCAATAGTGATATCATCTAGGTAAAGCGAAGGGCCAACAGGACCAAAAGACTGCGGGACAAAAAAATGGTTGTTCCATGCTCTTATTGCTATTCCGTCGACTATTCCGTAACGTGTATTAATTCCCTCTACAGCGCGCCGACCGTCGACGTACAGATCTAGTTTCTTAGTAACCCTGTTAACTACAATCCTCACTTCAACGTATTCTCCCTGATCCAGATCAACAGTAAAATGAGTATTTATCCTCCCAAGTTCTCCGTCAATATAGTTGATAGAGCCAGCGCTACCGTCAATAATAACGTGGAAATCAGTGATTGGCCCCCTATCATTATGCGTAGGAGTAGTTCTCCGGTAGATGCCAATGTCGAACCGGGATCCCGCCTCTGTTAATTTTATGTGAGACACGATACTTCTAACTAAGCTTGTTTGTTCGGATTCTATTTGGGGGCTGAAACTATCGTAGATTTGGTTAGTATCTCTGGATGCGTAGGCTACGTGTTTATTTCCGTTCAGCGGATTGACAGTGCTTATAGATGCGTCTACTAGCATGAAACTGTTATAAAGAGTCGAGTCGGCTAGCATAGGGTCTAGCCACCCGTTTTGGAGGTTTAAGTCACCCACGCTAAAGTCTTCAAAGCCGGTAGAGTAAACAACGTCCAGACCATCGAATGATGTAGGAGCCACCGTGCGCCGTGCCAGAGAAGCGGTAGTTTCCTTCACCACCGTTTGGTAGGCTACTGAGGTAGGGTCAGGATTGGTGACGGTAATCTGCCGAACAGCCGTTTTGCCCGGTTGCAAGCGCACTTCGATGGGCGGCGTGGTTTGCGCGAACGCAGATAAGGAGAAGATTGAAAATAAAAGAAGGAAAACTGCCGCTTTAGGGCAGCAATAGGTGGATGCGTACCCAGTTAGGGCAGGGTAAGTAAAAGTTTTCATTACAATTTAGGTTAAATGATACATGGTACATAAGTATCACAAAAATACATTTTTCTGATAAAACGCAAACATACATCTGTCTTTATTTATCACAAAGCGATTTTAATTATAATAAAAATTAAAATAGTTACATTATAATGAAATAGAATTTTATCTATTTGTTATTAAATAGCTCATAAAGTACACCAAAATAGGAAGTTCAGCTATTTTTAATATCTTTATGATATCAAATTAATATCAAATTCGTTTGCTATGAAACACGAAGAACAAATCACCGCTACGTCGGGCTACGTGATGGTCGGTGCCGTCGCGCTCACTATCGTAGTCGGCCTGCTATCCGTAGCCGTGCTCCACATGCCGTTTCTGCTTATCCTCTCGGTGCTGGGGCTCCTCTTTTTGCTCCGCGGCTTTTTCATGGTGGACCCCAACGGCTCGTGCGTGATGACGCTGTTTGGCGAGTACCGCGGCACCGTGAAGCGCAACGGCTTCTTCTGGACGAACCCCTTCTATACCCGGCAGAAAATCTCGCTCCGCGCCCGCAACTTCGACAGCGAACGCGTAAAGGTGAACGACCAGCTGGGCAACCCCATCATGATCAGCGTGATTCTGGTGTGGCGGGTAGAGAATACCTATCAAGCCGCCTTCGAGGTAGACGACTACCAGAACTTCGTTCGGGTGCAATCGGATGCGGCGGTGCGCAAACTGGCCAACTCGTATCCCTACGACAACTTCAACGATACCCCCGAAATCACCCTGGTGTCGGGGGTAGACGAAGTGAACGACGCCCTGGAAGGCCGCCTGAGTGATCGCCTGCGGATGGCGGGCATCAAGGTCATCGAAGCCCGCATCGGGTACCTGGCTTATTCTTCGGAGATTGCCAGCGCCATGCTGCGCCGACAGCAGGCCACCGCCATCGTGGCGGCCCGCGAAAAGATCGTAGAAGGAGCGGTGAGCATGGTCGAGATGGCCCTGGCTGAACTCTCGCGCAAGCGAATTATTGAGATGGACGAAGACCGAAGAGCCGCTATGGTGAGCAACCTGATGGTGGTGCTGTGCTCCGACAAAGACGCCACCCCCGTCGTCAACACCGGCACCCTACACCAGTAACTGGATACTGGTAGCTGGATGCTGGTCACTAGCGGCTGGATACTAGATACTAGCCGCTAGTAACTAGTGACCAGCATTCAGCATCTTGCCCTTCAGAAAATCATCCAGTATCTCTTCATCTCAGAAAATCATCCAGCATCCAGCATCCAAACTATGGCTAAAAAGAAACCCTTTGTGCTGCGGGTGAGTCCGGAGATGATGAAGGCCGTTGAAAAATGGGCGGCCGATGAGTTTCGCAGCACCAACGGACAACTGGAGTGGATCATCGACCAGGCCCTGCGCAAGGCCGGAAGGAAACGAAAGGAGGAATCGGACGAAGGGGAGGATACCCCCGAAGGAACGTGACGGCCATCGTGGCGCGATCGCCGCGCGATTAATCGCGCGGCGACCGTCACGTTCCCACAATCACGTTCCTACGAAAACCACTAGTGTCTCTATCGGGCACCCACCGTGTCACTCGAAGAGGACCCGGTGGCGAGCGAAGCCATTCTCGACGCTGCCCGCCCGGAGGTCCCTTTAGGTGACCGCCGGGGTGCTCGGAAGAGTAACGCAGGAACGTGACTGATCGCGCGGCGAAAACCACCGCCGGTTCAAATGCCCGCCTGCGCCCGGTCATCTTCCACCACGCCCGTCACCCGCCACACCCGTCCGTCGGACTTGGTGAACAGGTACAGTTCGTCGTCAAAGCCTAGTCCGAAGCGCAAATCCACCCGGTTGATGCCGGTCACCTCGCGCAGGGTGGTGGTTTGCCCATCCACCCGCAAGCCCAGCTCCCGAATTTCGGCCTGCTGTCCCAGTTTGAGTTGATCAGCTTCAACACCGAACAGGCGTCCGGTCACGATGTCGCCGAACACGTAGGTGCCCTGCAACTCGGGCACGGCCGAACCGCGATACACAAAACCTCCCGAGATGGCGTTGCCCTCGTCGTGGTCGTACTGCGCCACCGGGTAGGTGAAGCCCAGTTCGTCGTCGTTGGGCGGCAGCGGGTAGGGCAGCGAGATATCGCCGCGCTCATCGATCAAGAAGGTGCCCTCGCGCTGCGGCCAGCCGTAGTTGGCCCCGGCCACTCCGAGGTTCAGCTCCTCCGCGTTTTTCTCGCCGATGCCCGAAATCAGCATGGCGTGCTCCCCGCCGGTGTCCCAGCTAATGCGGTGCGGATTGCGAAAGCCGTAGGCAAAGATTTCGCCCAGCGTCTGCTCATCGCCGTCGCGGGCGAAGGGGTTGCTCGCCGGAATACCGTACTGTCCATTTGAGCTATTGCTACCCCGCGGATCGATGCGCAGGATGGTGCCCCAGGGGCGGCTCAGGTCCTGGCACAACTCAGGGTGCCCGTGCAGCGTGGCTCCACCGTCGCCAATGCCCAGGTACAGTAAGCCGTAGTCGTCGCGCGGCGAAGCGTCGCCCGGCGCGGCATCGCGCGGCGAACCGGTGGGGTTGAAGGTGAGCTCCTGCATGCCGTGGATGCCCGTCACCATATTGATGCGCAGCAGCTCGCGCGGCGCACCATTAAAAGTCGCTGCCGTGGGATCGTCGGTTTTCCAAGCAGTGACCACCCACTGCAGGGTTACGTCGATGCTGTCGTCGAAGGCGTAGTCCGCGGGGGCAGCCCCGGCGGGTTCAGTGTGGGTGGTGTAGAGCAGGCCGTTGTCGTAAAACTCCGGGTGAAAGGCAAAGCTACCGAAGCCGGTGGCCAGTCCGGGCTTGTCAATGAAGTTTGGCTGCTGCTCGCGCAGGTCGAGGTAGGGTCGGAACTGGTCGTCCCGCACCTCGTAGAGGATGCCCTGCAGATCGTGCATAAACATTCGCTCGGGTTGGTTGGCTTCGCCGGGCGACGCTTCGCCGGTCATGCCCGACCGGGACGACGCTTCGCCGGGCAGCATCAGCATTTTGTTGATGCGGGCCACCGGCGGCTCGGGGCGCGTGGCGGGGGCCTGCGCCACCGGTTCCAGCACCAGGGCCAATCCCGAGCGTTTGATCTTGGTGGGGATGGGGTCGGTGAGCACGTTCTCCAGGGTGGCCGCGGTAATCGCCGGAGCGGTATCCTGCTGGGTGTGCAGGTAGCCCATGATGGCCAGCACCGCGCCGCTGTCGAGGCGGGTGAAGGGCGGCATGTACTGCTGATACGCTTCGTACAGTTTCACCGCCCGCGCGTCGCCGCTGTCGATCATGGCCGGAGCATTGCGGATGAAGTGGTACAGCCAGGGGGCCTCTACTTCGGTGGTGACCCCGGCCAGCGCCGGACCGATGGCCTGCTGCTGAAAGTTGTGGCAGGCCGAGCAGTTGTTCACGAACAGCTCCTTGCCGTGCGCTACGGTGGCCGAGTCGGTAGGAATCATCAGGGCCGACTGCTCGTCGGGCCGGGGGTTGCAGCCGGGTAGCAGACTACCCGTGACGAGCAATCCCAACAGGAATAGAACGGAGATTAGGAAGGGTTTCATGCCAGCGAAGATAAGGATTTAGTATCTTTGGTTTTTTAGACAGCTAAGATTTTAGTTTTATGGAAAAGTGGGAAGACCTTGCGGCTATTGAGCGTGACCCGAACAAAGTGAGCGGAGTGTGGGTGTTTCGGGGGACCCGGGTGCCCGTAGCTGCGCTCTTTGAAAATCTACGGGACGGCGCCTCCGTTGATGAGTTTCTGGTGTGGTTTCCGGGAGTCAGTCGCACGTAGGTGGAGATGGTGCTGGACCAAGAAGTATCCACATCAGCAAAATCTTACTGACAGAAATTTAGCTGTTCTGGTGCTTATGTCAACTTCATGGCCCCGCATAAGGGCAAAAATCGATCACGTCGCAAGAAAGGTGGATGATATGAGGCCAGGGGATTACCAAGAGATAGCCGTCTAAGCCTTTATAAGCCAAAAAAGGCTTCCCCCGCGCAAAACGCCTAAGGGGAAGCCTTTTCAATTAACTAACTTCTGCTAAAGCAAGGAATGGTTTACTGAACCTTTCCGGTGCCGTAGTTGAAGTTCACTCCCACGTTGGTGGTACCCGGCGTGAAGGTATCATTAGTCTCTGTACTTGATTGCAAGGGCACATTTTTAAAGATTTCGTGCTCTGTATCGTTCACCTCTTTGCTAAATCCTGAACCAGGGTTGGTGATCTGGATAGCGTTTACTCCCGCCCCGCTAAGGGTTGCAATACCAGCTGCGCTCACTTCCGCACCACTGGCGTCTTTGAACGTCACTTTTGGTGAAGTTAAGTAACCCGCACCTTCTTCAATCTCAATCATTTCCCAATTGCCGTCAACGTAGACCTGCTTGCTGTCTACTATACGCTCTACCTTTCCTTCATCATCTATTGTGATAAGGCGGGGATCAATTACTGCCTTCTTCGCCTTTGGGTTCACAATAGTGATTAAAGGTGCAGCAGTTGAGGCAACCGTTGCGATAATCCGGTCTTTTTCACCCACTACGTTGCCCTCTAAAGCTGGATCGGTAAAATCCTTTACAGGCATTTCTTGCGCATCAAAGCGCACGATGTTGACGGTGGGGCTAGTCCAGTAGCCAGAACCAACGTTGTCAACCAATACATTATACTTAGTGGTGAAACTAAGATCAAACTTAGCTCCGGCACCTTTTGCTGCACCACCTGACTTGGCTTTGTAAGTGTAACTAGGTGCCTCAGTAAACAGCGCCGAGTTGCCTTCGAACCTAATATCGTCAATAGCACCGTCGGTACCTAACGAGAGTACCTCGATAGTGGCTACACTCTTGTTTTCATCTACTCCTGCGGTAAACTCAAACATATCGCCTACTTCGTAGCCGCTTCCCGCATTATCGATATCGTTATCGGTAATGTTGATGCTCTGCTTCGTCAATTCAGTTCTCACTGCAAAACCTTCAGCTTTACCAGCCGGTGCTTCCACTTCAGCGTAGATGCTAGGCAAACCTGCCTTGATGTGGGTAGAGCTACCGTCACCAAACAGTACATCCTTTTCCATCGACATCACTTTGCCATCTTCCATAGCTACGTACTTTTGCTTGGCTACGAACGGCATAAACTTCACGGTTGACTTGATCCCTTCTCCGGTATCGCCATTTGCGTTGGGAATGATCAGTGAGTAGGTTCCATCCTCGCCTACGGTAGCTTCCTGCACAAGACCGTCGTAAGTAACGGTTTCAATTTTACCGTAGGTGTTGGTCGTCTTATAGGGCTTAATTGCTTCTGAGGCAAAAACCGTAGCCCGTACCATAGCACCCTTAGCTGCTTCCGGAGCATCATTAGTAGCATCTAATTCCGCCCATGCTTTACCACTTACTATTGTGGCACCAGCCTCTACCGTGAGCGGGAATACCGGGATCAACGTGCCTACGTTGTTTTCTTCATCGCTCTTAGAACCCAGCGTAGTTGTATACGTCACCGGGGTATGATCCGTAGCCTCTACGGTTACGGTAGCTTGTCCCTGCGACAGGCCAACAAAAGTTGCTACTCCACCCTTACCAGCGGTTTCGGTGTAGGTTTTACCACCTTGCACCAAGGTCACGGTAGCTCCCTCAGCCGAGGCAGTAGCGCTGGTACGTCCGTTGGTAGTGCTTCCTTGTCCGGCCGCAGCCACCGTCACGGTGTAGTTAATCTTCGCACCGATGCGATTCAGCGAATCATACATAGCTTCTTGCGCAGCGGCGTTCTTGGCTTCCTGGTCTTCCAGGGCGGCTAGGGTTTCCTGCTGCGCTTTGATGGCGTCTTGCTCGGTGAATTCGTCTTCGCACGAAGACAGTACCAGGCCTCCGGCCACTACGCCAGCACCCAGAATCGTTGAGAATAAGTTTCTAACTCGTGTGTTTTGCATTGTTACTGTTTGTTTAATTGGGATTTGTTTGATTTAATAAGAGTAATTAATTGTTTGACTACTAGAAGCCGACTCCCAACGAAAAGACGAAGGAGTTAGACCGCAAGTCTGTGGCGTCGCGCAACAAATCGTTGGCGTCGAAGCCGTTGTTCACGGGGTTGATCCCGTACCGATAGCGGGTGTCAAAGACCAGGGTGAATGCCTCCAGGGGCAGTTCAATGCCTAGCCCGATGTTCAATCCGTACTGTATCGACTGGTACTCCGAGCGCACGTTTTCCGAACCACTGTTGGTGGTAGTAAACGCTCCGACCTCGATCCCGTTTTGCTCGTCATCATACGGAGCCAGGAAGTAGGTCACGTCCTGCGACTGGATGGCCGCCACGTTGTAGCCAACCGAAGGGCCCACCACTAACTGCGGCTTGAAACCCAGGTCCAAGTTGGGCAGCGTGGCGCGCAACAGCACCGGAAACTCCACGTTGTGCAGCCGCACGTTGCCCGTGATGGCCACCGGCGTGCGGTTCACAATCGACTCCTTGAGCTCTACCCGGGTGCCGCCCTGTTGCATGTAAAGCAACTCGGCCGATACGTCGAGGAAGTCCAGCACGGAGTAGCTGGCGAAGCCGCCGACTACCAGACCGGACAAGCTGCCCGAGTGCGGCCGTCCCTCAAAGAAGCCTTTGTAGAAGCCGCTCGAGGTCAGTCCCACTTTGCCGCCGTAGGTGATCTCCGACAGCAAGCCACCGCCGCTGCTGCCGCCGTCGGTACTTACCGTACCACTGGCGTCGCTTTGGTCCTGCGCCTGCGCTGGGGGGTTAAACATCAGAAACATGAGCAGCGACAAAAGGCCACCAAAGGCGCCCGTCGCGCTGCGCGGGGAATTTTTCATAGGCATTACGTTAATGGTTTGAGAAAACATAAACTTGAGCGTTTGCGCAACGAGCATTGAGGTTGGTGCTTCATTGCGGTTGCAAGCTAAGGGGGTTGTTTAAATTTTTTTTTGGGGGATGGGGGGATTGCCCTACGCGCGTAGGGTCCGCGAAAAAGCGACAAAGAACTGGGAGAAAGATAAAGCTAACCGCGTGCCTCGGCATTGGCAGATTGGGAAACAAATTTTCAGAATAATAGTACTTTGGATAGAATCTACTAGGTGTTTCCTAGTGAAAAGGGGCGGCCAAAAAAATGATGGGATGTAAGAAAAAAGGCGTAAGTCAATGAGGAGCGTTGCTTCAAGAGGTGCTTTCTGAGGCCAGAAAACCACTTTTTAGCAAAAAATGTCACTCCCGTTACTGTCGTTCCGATTAGAGCGATAGCCATCGTGGGTCGGCGGCGAGCCGGAATCCCTGAATACGAAGGCAAATCGTTAGGAAAAACAATTGGTTTTTATCGCTATTGGACTGCGCGTCCCGGACTGCGCGTCCCGGACTGCGCGTCCCGGACTGCGCGTCCCGGACTGCGCGTCCCGGACTGCGCGTCCCGGACTGCGCGTCCCGAACTGCGCGTCCCGAACGGTTCGTAGTTATTGTTCCGATCCGTACGACGCCTTTGGAGTTCGGTGAGGACACCGAACTTGGAAAAATGGCTTTTGTCGCTGGATTAGGGAGATCCCGGATAATTTGCTTCGTTTCTCTACGCAAATTTCCGGGATGACGTCTTTGGAATTACCCCACCGTCAACTCCTCGCGCAGAAACTTCGCAGTGTACCCCTGATCACTGGCGGCCACGGCTTCGGGGGTGCCCTCGGTCACGATGGTGCCACCACCCTGCCCGCCCTCGGGGCCCAGGTCGATCACGTGGTCGGCCACCTTGATCACGTCCATGTTGTGCTCGATGATCAGCACGGTGTTGCCGCGGTCGGTGAGCTTGTTGAGCACGTCGAGCAGGTGCTGGATGTCCTGGAAGTGCAGCCCGGTGGTGGGCTCGTCTAAAATGTACAACGTTTGGCCGGTGTCGCGCTTCGACAGTTCGGTTGCCAGCTTCACCCGCTGCGCTTCGCCGCCCGACAGCGTGGTGGCGTGTTGCCCCAGCGTGATGTAGCCCAGCCCCACCTCGCTTAGCGTCTGGATGCGGCGCAGAATGCGGGGCTGGTTCTCAAAGAATTCTACCGCCTGCTCCACGGTCATATCGAGCACGTCGGAAATCGACTTGCCCTTGAAACGAATCTCGAGCGTCTCGCGGTTGTAGCGTTTTCCCTTGCAGGTGGGGCAGGGCACGTACACGTCGGGCAAGAAGTCCATCTCGATAAGCTGCAGTCCGGCGCCCTCGCAGGTCTCGCAGCGCCCGCCCCGCACGTTGAAAGAAAAGCGGCCTGGTTTATAACCCCGAATTTTGGCTTCGGGCAGTTGCGTGAACAGTGCCCGGATGTCGGTGAACGCCCCGGTGTAGGTGGCCGGGTTCGAACGCGGCGTACGTCCAATGGGCGACTGATCCACCTCGATCACCTTGTCGAGGTGCTCCGTGCCCCTGATCGAGGTGTAGGAATCGGGTTGGGTCTGTGAGCGGTACAGGTGCTGGCTCAACAACGGGTACAGGGTGCGGTGGATGAGCGTGGATTTGCCACTACCCGACACACCGGTGACGCAGGTCATCTTGCCCAGGGGCAGTTTGAGTGTTACCTTTTTGAGGTTGTTGCCGGTGGCCCCCCGCAGCGTGATTTTCTTGCCGTTGCCCTTGCGGCGCTCGGTGGGTACGGCAATTTTTAGCGCCCCGTTCAGGTAGCGGGCGGTGGTGCCGCCGTTCTTGAGGAACTGCTTGGGCGGGTCGGCCGCGATCACCCGACCACCGTGTCGGCCCGCGCCCGGCCCGATGTCTACGATGTAGTCGGCGTTCACCATCATGTCTTTGTCGTGCTCCACCACGATCACGGTGTTGCCCAGGTCGCGCAGGTCCTGCAACGCCTGAATGAGCTTCACGTTGTCGCGCTGGTGCAGCCCGATGCTGGGTTCGTCTAGTATATAGAGTACGCCCACCAGTTGGGTGCCGATTTGCGTGGCCAGCCGGATGCGCTGGGCCTCGCCGCCCGACAAAGTCCGCAGCGGCCGGTTTAGGGTGAGGTAGGTCAGGCCCACGTCCACCAGGAAGCCAATGCGCTTGCGGATCTCCTTGAGCACCTCGGTGCCGATCAGCTTCTGCCGGTCGGTAAGCCGTTCCTCTACGTCGGCAAACCAAACTTGCAGTTCGTCGATGTTCAGCATGGCCAGCTCGGCAATG
This sequence comes from Cyclobacteriaceae bacterium, assembly GCA_965217275.1. Classification (GTDB taxonomy): domain Bacteria; phylum Bacteroidota; class Bacteroidia; order Cytophagales; family Cyclobacteriaceae; genus Tunicatimonas. The sequence continues at coordinate 1,958,537 of OZ244400.1, forward strand.
TTGCGGTCGGCGATCTTGAAGTGCAACGACTCTTGCTTGAGGCGCAAGCCCTGGCAGGTGGGGCAGGTTTTGCTCGACAGAAACTGCTTCACGAACTTCTGCGTCTTGTCGCTGCCGGTATCCAGTTGCTTTTGCAGGTATCCGACAATGCCCTCGAACTCAGTGTGGTAGTCGGTGCCGGGGTACTTGGTAGATTTCACCGCCACCTTACCCGGTTCGCCGTGCAGAATAATCTCGAGTTTGTCGTCCGGAATGTCTTTTATAGGAGTGCTCAGCTTCACCTTGTGCTTCTTGAGCACGGCCTCCAGCTTTTTAAACACCCAGATGTCGCGGTATTCGCCCAGCGGCTGGATGCCACCGCGGCTGATGCTCAGCTTCGGGTCGGGAATGATCGCTTCGCGCGAGAACTCCTCGATCACGCCCAGCCCGTGGCAGTCGGGGCACATGCCGTAGGGCGAATTGAACGAGAACGTGTTGGGCGCCGGTTCGTCGTAGGCCAGCCCGGTCTCGGGGTCCATCAGGTACTTCGAGAAGTGCTGCACGTTGCCCTCCTGGTCGCTCAGCATCATGATGCCCTTGCCGTGCTGCAGGGCGGTTTTGATCGATTCGGTGATGCGGTACTGATCCTCGGCCCGCACGATGATGCGGTCGACCACAATCTCGATGTCGTGCACCTTGTAGCGATCCACCTGCATTTTAGGAGCCAAATCCAGTATCTCGCCGTCGACGCGCACCTTGGCGAAGCCCATCTTGCGAATTTGCTGGAACAGTTCGCGGTAGTGCCCCTTGCGGCCCTTCACCACCGGGGCCAGCAGCACCAGCTTTTGATCAGCGAAGTTTTCCAGGATGTGGTCGATGATCTGGTCTTCCGACTGCCGCTCCATTTTTTTACCGGTGAGGTAGGAGTACGCCTCGCCCGCTCGGGCGAAGAGCAGCCGCATGAAGTCATAGATTTCGGTGACGGTGCCCACCGTGGAGCGGGGATTTCGCGAGGTGGTTTTTTGCTCGATAGAAATGACCGGGCTGAGGCCGTTGATTTTGTCGACCTCGGGGCGTTGCAGGTTGCCGATAAAGGAGCGGGCGTAGGCCGAGAAGCTTTCCATATAGCGGCGCTGCCCCTCGGCGTAGAGGGTGTCGAAAGCCAGCGACGACTTGCCGCTGCCGCTAATGCCGGTGATTACGATCAGTTGGTTGCGCGGCAGGGTAAGGTCGATGTTTTTGAGGTTATGCTCGCGCGCACCGAAGATTTCGATCACCTCCTGGTCGTAGGCGGCAGAGGAAGGGTGAGCGGGCGCGGGGCGCGGGGCGGCGGTTGGTTCTTTCGTGATAGGCATACGGCAATGACAACCCGGATGAGCAAAAAAAAGTGTCGTTAATTTTAGGGGAGGCTAAAAGTACGGAAAAAAGTTTGGCGGTCGATTCCAATCCTATGAGATTTTGAGTGACCTACCGGGTGGGAGTGGCCCGGGGGCGTTAATTTTTTAGCACATAAATTTTTTATCTCCCAGCCAACCCTTTTTCGCTTCGTCCTGTCCTCTCATTGTAACAGTTAACCAATAAACTTATACCGATGATGAAAAGGATGAAATTGTTTTGGGGAATGATGGGGCTCGCTTTCCTGCCTTTCGCCTGCGATACGCTGGAAGACGATGTGGTTCCGGTCAACGAGCTGTCGGCAATCGACGATTACGTGAATGCGATTGGCAACACCTACAGTTCGACCGGCGATACGGTGCTGATCGACTTGCTGCGGGGGGTAAAAGCGAGCCAGAGCGTACAGATTGCTTTAGAGAAAGCTCCCACCAAGGGCACCGCCGAACTGTTGGACGCCGGAACGTTGCGCTACGTGCCGTTCCCTGAGTTCACCACCGGAAAAGACTGGCTGGTGGTAGCGCTGAGCAGCGGAACGTCGTTGCGAAAAGACACCATTGAGGTGGTAATGAATCCAATCTCGGAACCCTCAGACACGGTCGTGGTAGACACAGTGATCGTTGATACGGTGAAGTACGATAGTGTCTGTACGTTTTACATCAATCCCGATAGCCTGAATTTTTCGCCGGATACGCTCACGGTGTTAAACTCGGATACGCTCTACTTAGATGTACTGACGAACGACCAACTGTGTGGCTCATCATACCAACTGACGTTGCCGGACGCGGAGGCAAATCTGTCGGTTGACGGTCGTAGAATTGCCTACTACTCGCCGGATCATCAAGCGATCAATTTCCGCTATCAAGTGTGTTCCGATTCGCTCAACCAGTGTTTTGATGCTGATGTTAGCGTAACTTTTCAGGCGTGTACTTCCTACTTACTACCCGATTCCGTAACGGTGAAGCGCAATGGTATGATCTCTGATACGGTTCGTATCAACGTGCGATGGAACGATCAGGTGTGTGGCGACGATTCGGTTCAAATCTACCAGCAACCCACTACCGGTGAAGCATGGGTCGAGAACAACTACATCATTTATCGGTACCCCGCTGCCCCGGAAGCATTTAGCACGTCACTAATCTACGGTTATGGAACGCCGCCGCCCGCCTCGGAAGACACCGATGGCCGCCAAGCTACTTTGTATATCAAGGTTGACGACTAACCAGCATTGCTCACTAACGCATCAAAACCAACCGTCAAAAGGCGGTTGGTTTTTGGGCTGAATAGCATTTTATGAACTACCGCCCCTTGGTAAGGCAGTGTCAGCGAGGCGAACGAACGGCCCAGCGGCAGTTATACGAACTGTTCAAGGGCCGCTCGATGGGCATTTGCGTACGCTACGCCCGCGAGACTGCCGAGGCTGAAGATATTTTTCATGAATCTATGGTGAAGGTATTTAAGCGTATAGGCTCACTGAACGACCCGCAAACCCTACCGGCCTGGGTGCGGCAGGTGGTCATCCGCACCGCGCTCAACCACCACCGCGCTAACCTCAAACTACAGCACCACGACGACTGCACCGCCCTGGAAGAAAGCAGCGAGGATTACGTGCCCATCCTGGACAAGCTGAGCAACGACGAACTGCTGGCGCAAATCAACCAACTGCCCGAAGGCTACCGCCTCGTTTTCAACCTGTACGTGATCGATGGCTACACCCATCCGCAAATTGCCGAACTGCTGAACATCAGCGTGGGCACGTCCAAATCGCAATTGCACGCCGCCAAGAAAATGCTACGTGAGAATCTGAAACCCTTAGGGATCATACGCTATGAAAGATCAGCCGGAAGATAAGTTTGAGCAACGCATCCGCGAGCGGTTGCAGTCGCTGGAAGCCAACCCGCCCGCCGGGGCCTGGCACCGCCTGTCGGCCGACCTGCCGGTAGCTTCCTCCGGGGGGTACCGCCGCTGGGCCGCTTTGATTGTTCTGCTCGGAGTGGTGATTGGAGGCGTTGTTTGGTGGGCCACGACCGATTCACGATCTATTTCAGAGAAAATTAGTGCAAAAACTGCCTTCGACGACGCAAAACCTAGCTTGCCTATCATTTCCGACCCAACGTCTTCCGTCAGATCGGCCAAACCGTACCGTCCGACAAACCCACCGGAATCCGCAACCCGTTCTGCTACATCGTCTCAACCGGCAAAGCGTAGAAGTGCGACCAAGCGCGATCAAACCACCGGCCGTTCAACTTCTACCACCCGTGCTTCCGGAGATACCAGCCTTCGCAAGGAACACGGCTCCTTGCCGGGTGGCAAAGAGACTATCTCCACTCGTTCGTCGTCCGCTCCGGCTACCGTTTCAGAAGAGACCACGCGCCGCTCGGATAGCAATGCGGCCAGGCGGATTTCAGCAGCGATTGTTGTCCCCAACCAACCAACGGTGGTAATCGAGTTGCCGGAAGTAGCCCTTGTTTTTTCTCCGAATCATTCCGTCTCAGAGCCGGTGGCCTTCCCAGAATCAGCGCCTATTGCCAGCCGTTGGGAGTTGTGGGCGAACGCCAATCCGCTCTTGTGGTACCAGCGCGTGGCTCCCGACCCATCCGATGAGATTCAGGTTACCTCGCTCAACCGAACCACTTTTTCTCAAGACCGGCTGGGACTTCAGGCTAGCGGGGGGGGGCTGTATCGGCTCACGCCGCGACTAGCCCTGAAGTTCGGCGTGTACTATCGCTATACCCAAGACGAGTGGACGTACAATTATCACGAGAATGTCACTGATACGTTTCGGGTAGTTCGGATAGACGAGAACACCGTAGAAGCCGCGCCGGTATACGAAGAACAGCTCGGAACCGTGCGCGAAGTCAGGCATGATATCGGGGCGCTGGCAGGAGTTCAGTACCGATTGAGCAGCCGCTGGCTAGGTAACATCCTGACAGCCGAATTACAGGCGCAGTCGCTGGCCGACAACCCGGCTTGGTACGCGCACGTAAGCTACGTGGCGGAGCGAAAATTAGGCAGCCGCTGGTCGGTGTACGGTGGGCCGAGTTTTTTGTGGAACTTTAGCGGGTCGCGTGTTCAAAGTGACCACCTCACGCTGAAACCCTACGGCTTTGGTGCCCAGCTAGGCATCAACTATCAATTGCAATTTCGGGAGTGAACCGTCGAACGTGTTCTGAGCTCATTATCCTTTGGAGACGGTTGGGCGAAAATCTTATTTTCCAAATTAACTTTTCAACTTTGATCTCCGTTTATCGGAGCATTCGTTAGAATGAGCAATGTTTTGTCTTGCTTATGAGCAAAAAATAACCCCGGAAGCGACTAAGCAACCGGGGCCAACTATCAACCTTAAACAAACGCTCAGACTAATCTGCGCGCAGGTAAACATTTACAACAACTGTGCCTAAGAATGTTATTTTTTCTTTAAATGATTACGTCATTAAAGCTTTGTTACGTCTTTCGCAGGATACAGCGGCTGATTTACCCTTCTTCTTGTCGTACCTTTGGCCCACCGCCCCATTTTTTTATCCGCAAGAGCTCATCGCATCATCATGGAAACCTATCTGCCCCTTTTTCCGCTCAATCTGGTTGCCTTTCCGGGCGAAACCCTAAACTTGCACATCTTTGAAGATCGCTACAAAGAACTCATCGGCGATTGCTTAGAGCAAAACGCACCCTTCGGCTTACCGGCCTACGTAGAGAACCAAATTGAGTACGGCACCGAAGTGATCGTGACGAAAGTGGTGGAGCGCTACGACGACGGGCGTCTGGACATCAGCACCCAAGCGACGCGGGCGTTCCGAGTGGTTTCGTTCGACAACCCGACGACGGGCAAGCTCTACGCCGGGGGCGAAGTGGTGTTCTTAGAGAACGAGTACGACGCCGATAGCCACTCGCGTCCTGAAATGATCGAGCTCATCCAAGAACTTTTTTCGGTGATCAGCATGGTAGATCGCGTGGAGGTGGCCGACGATATCATGTCGTTCGATGTGGCGCACAAGATTGGGCTGTCGCTGGATCAAAAGTACGCCTTGCTGCAACTGGAGCGGGAGAGTGAGCGACAGATGGTGACCATTCAGCACCTGCGCAGCACCATCCCAGTGTTGCGCGAAATGGAAGAAACCAAAGAACGCATCCGCATGAACGGGCACTTCCGAAAATACGATCCCCTCGATTTTTGATCAGGATGGGGGGGATGACTATCGATGAGGCCCAGCGAATCAATAGTATAGGACTAACCATGAAGATCATCGTTGATCAGTTTTACGATAATGGAATCAGGAACATGATCATAGGTTCTATGAATGAAGTTGCGATGCGTCCGGACTTGGGGGCACTGTGGGAGAACTTTCTTATTTCGGAACGTATCAAACAAAACAGGTATAAGTTTTTGTGATGATCTAGAAATGCCCCCAACAACGCTACGACACCACGATGCCCAACTGCTCGGCAATCTCCATCTGGGTTTTTTTGAGCAACTGGTGGTTCTGCAAGATTTTTAGCTGGGCAGCTTCGTCCGGTTCGTTGAGCAGTCCCTGCCGGGTTTCCTGCAGCAACTGGTTTAGATACACGTACTTGAGCTCCAGGATGCCTCGCTCGATCACCTGGTGAAGCACGTCTTTTTCCTGGGGCACGTAGATGTTGTAGCGCAGCTCCCAGTTTTCGCTCAGCACGTAGTGCTCCACCACCATGTCAATCACTTCCTGGGCAATGACTTTATCTCCTTCCCCAATGAGGCGCTCTTCGGTCACTACTACTCCTTGTTCGGTCAGGGCGCGGTAGCGGGCGAAAATTTGCGCGTATATCTCCGTCTGCAGGGTGATGTCTTCCAGTTCCGAGAATATATAGTGACACACCTTCGTCTCTTCGTCCACCGGATAGTCGCCGTAGAGCACCAGCAGGCGGGTCACGCCCTTCTCTTTGTAGTAAACCGGCGGACGGCCCACCTCGGCGGCGGGTTCGGGCAAGTTGGGCGGGGTACCGTTGTTGACTGATTCGGCGGGGCTTATTCCGGGAAACACTTCGGACGGCGAATTTTGGGAGGCCCGTCGCGCTTCGCTGCGCTGCTGCTGAAGGTGAATCTTGTTGAGTTCGGCAAACAGCACCGCCTCGTCCATATCCAGGCGCTGCCCAGTGGTTTTCACGTACACCTGCCGCTGGATGGGGTCGGGCACCTTGGCGATGCTGCCCACCACCTCGCGGATCAGTTCGGCCTGCCGGATGGGATCGGTGGGGCGCCCCCCCGTTTGCGCCTCCCCCGGATTGCCGGCCAGCTGGAAAATGGTCGTTTTGAAGGCGATGAAGTCTTCCTGATGCTCGGTGAGGTAGTCGCGCAGTTCGCCGGTGCGCAGCTGACGGGCCAGGGTGTCGGGGTCTTCGCCCTCGGGCAGCACCACGGCCCGCACGTTGAGCCCACCTTCCAGCAGCATGTCGATGCCGCGGAACGATGCCTTGAGTCCGGCCGCGTCGCCGTCGAAGAGCACCGTCACGTTTTTGGTGTAGCGCGCCACGAGGCGAATCTGCTCGTGGGTGAGCGAGGTGCCCGACGAGGCCACCACGTTCTTGATGCCCGCCTGGTGCAGCGAGATCACGTCGGTGTAGCCCTCCACCAGGTAGCAGGTGTCTTCCTGCCGGATAAACTGCTTGGCCTGATAGAGCCCGTAGAGCACGTCGCTCTTGTGGTAGATCGGCGTCTCGGGCGAGTTGATATATTTCGCAGTCTTTTCTGTTTTATTGCCCAAAATCCGAGCGCCGAAGGCCAGCACCCGCCCCGAAATGTTGTGCACCGGAAACATCACCCGCCCCCGGAAGCGGTCGTAGCGGATCGCCGCCCGGGTACGCTCCGGTTTTTCTTCCTCGGCCTCCTTCTTCACCACCAAGCCCGCTTTCTCCAGCAGCGTCGGGTTGTGCCCCTTGGCGGTGGCTTCCCTAAGTAGCCCGTCCCACTGGTCGAGACTGTAGCCCAAGCCGAACTCCCGAATGGTTTCTTCGCCAAACCCCCGTTCTTTAAAGTAACTTAACCCAATGGCTTGCCCTTCTTCATTTTCCCACAGCATTTGCTGGAAGTACTGGTTGGCAAACTTCATAACAATGAACAGACTTTCGCGCTCGTTTTGCGCCAGCAGTTGCTCGTCGGTGGGGGCTTCTTCGGCGATCTCGATGCCGTACTTTTTGGCCAGGTGCTTGATGGCTTCCAGGTAGTTCATCCCCTCCACCTCCATCAAGAAGGTGATGGCATCGCCCGCTTTGCCCGAGCTAAAGTCCTTGAAGAATCCCTTGGAGGGCACCACGTAGAACGAGGGGGTGCGCTCCTGGTTGAAGGGACTTAGTCCGCGGTAGTTGCTGCCCGATTTTTTCAGGTTCACGTAGTCGCCCACCACCTCCAGCAGGTCGGCCCGGGCCTTGATTTCGTCGATGGTTTCGCGGGGGATCATACAGATCTTTTCGTGTTAACAATTTTTTAACACAACTCTGTTTGGATCGTTGTTACAAATTTTTACATTTAGTCCGGCAATTTAAAACTAATCTGTATCCTAACCTAAATTGTAACAGCTATGATGTCTAAAAGAGTTACCCCCTTCCTTACATTAATTTTAGTAGTAGGATTATTTCATCAATGTAGCCATGACCTTAGTGAGGAAATAGCGCCTGTTTCATCTACACCGCTGTTTTACCAAATAAGGGCGAGTGAGGATGCGAACTTTATTGAAGCTGCTCGCCAAGTCTTTGGTGCTGATGATGATATTGCTGCTAGAAATTCACTTCCTAACTTCTACCCCTCTAACGACAGTATTGTTGTGGGAAGAGATTTTGAAAGAAATCTTGTCCATTTTTCACTAGCCATATACGATACACTTAAGCCAGAGAGCAACACACTCCATAACTTGGTAGTGTCTATCAACGCCAACAGAGAAGCATATGCGAACATATACTCATATATTCCTGACAACGACAAAGCTTTTTCAAGAATGAAATTCTTCACTGGGGATTTCGTAATTTTTGATCTAGAGGGAAATGAGTTAACCAGACACCACTTAGTTGACGGGAACGCGCACCAAGACGAGTCATTAACAAACGGTAGAACTCAAAAGAACTGTCTAGTTACTACTCATTACGTCACGAGCACTGTTAAGGGTAGTGGGAAAAGTGATACTCGCATAGATTATGTAGAAATCAGTGATTGCCGCGAAAGTGGTACATCCGGTGGTAGTGGTGTTGGTAGCGTAAATTTGAATGATGAAGAGCGTAGGTTGTTAGGTGGTGGCAACGGTGGTGTACCGGTTAACAGTCTGAATAATAGCTCAGGTGGAAAAGGTGCTAAGGGTGTTGAACCTGGCTGCTTCAAATGGAGTAGGGCTCCTGGCAAAGAGGAGAGAGAAACTGCGGTAAAATTCCCTTTCTCATTTTACAGAAGCCAATTGAGAGCTCTACTTAACAACTTTGGCAGCGGGCCTGATTTCAGCGGTGATGTTACTCTATGGATTGCCTTGCCCTTATACGACTCAAACGGAAAATACATATCTGACGCACAGGCTCAAAATAAGGCTGCTACGGCTGCTGAAGAGGCCTATCAAAAGCTAGCCAAAATGCAGCTTGAAGGTCTTTCTGCAGCAGAAGTTATTGGACAGGCAAAGCAGATATTTTGGTTATCATACATGTTAGCTCTGAAAGATGGCAGGGCTAGAGTTACACAAAATGTTCCGCCTCATATGAGAAGCAAAATTAGAGTGGCTTGTATTACTAACTCTAACTAGATTTATATCCTGGGTTTAGAAATCATGCCTAATGGAAGCGTTTTTTGGAGTGTAAAGGACGCTTTTTTTCAGAAGTATGGTTCCTCAATCGTTGAATTCAGCGGTCTTGAGATCTCAAAAAAGAACAATGTATCTCCCACAGCACCTGAACCTATTGCACTCCTACCCCGGATACCACTGTTAGAAAATGCTAAGTATAAGGTAGTAGCACTATTGGGGGTGTTACCAGATTTTGTAAGCTTAAATACTGGCAACGGAACCTACTTTTACCTTGTGAGTGACAAGGTAAAAAGTATTTTGTCCAATTTGACCATACCAGGTCTTCGCTTCTATGATGCTCTGCTTTATGTAAACTCTGTTGAACTGCACTACTATGCATTTACACGGAACAGTTTAGCTAACTCTTTTATAAACTATCGACAATCACTATTTACGACTGAAGAAAATGGCGAAACTCAAATCGTTTCTATTGACTCTAAACATGACTATGAAAGTTACAATAAGCGGCAATGGGAAGAATACTATGCCAAGGTATCAGAAAATTTTAATAAGACATTGGTCACAATGACTGAAGAAGAAAGAAATAATTTCAAAATTGATTTGAATAGTGATTTTTTTATACCGAATGAGTTTCACCGATTAGTAGATGCACATGTACAGGTTCAAAAAATCTTCCTAGAATCTGAATTCAATTTAGACTGGTTTAAATTCACTGATTTCTTTCAAGAGAACGAATACGTATCTGATCGGCTTAAGATAGCTTTAGAAAACGGCCAGTGTACAGGATTGCATTATGAACCAGTAGATAATATCCATCGTATAAACTTTTAATAGCAAATAGTTATGAATGGCTACAAAACACTTCTGGCACTTTGTGTCATCCTACTAGCATACAGTTGTAATGATGAAACAGAGAATGCTTCGTATGTACCTATCAAGGAAAAAACGCAAGTCTTAAATGATGTAAAAAAATGGTTTGATAGCCGCTATAAGATTTCTTTTGAGGCAAATTTTTCTTTTGAAGAATTTGATAAGTCTTTCACTCAAAGCAGATTAGGGTTAGTCTTTTGGGCAGATCCAAGTAGCATTCGTTCTAACGTATTAGGTGAATATATTGTCAAGGCTTCTGTGCTAAGTCTAGATGATGAAACTATAATGTCTTATAGAGTTGTGTTTCTTCACTCTTTGACGAACGTAGAGGGAATATTAATAGAGACATCGCCTACTACAGAATACTATAGACAGTACGGGAGTTTTACATCACCTAGTTTTAGCGGGTCTATCAACTTCTACACTCTAAGTAAGGAGAAAATAGGTTCTGTTCATTATCAAAATGGCGATATAACAAGACAAGACGAAGTGACAAAACTACTGTTTGAAAAGTATGAGCTTCCGTATCAGCTAATTTTTCCTAATGAATATTTCTCTGTCTCTCCATGGAAAATAGGCTTAACTGAATAAGGTTCATTTTTCTCCTCTTGTATCTGAGCATATATAATTTTAAAAGAAGTAGAGGCAACTGCGGACTCCTATTAGCAACCTCTTGTTTATTAATCCTTGCTTGTTGCTTCATCTCATCCCCTTCCTTAGAAAAAGGAGTAACATCAGCTAAAACGTTTTATTTTCATGGGGCCCTTGTGTTGGTTATTTTTTTTAGAATTTTCATATCATTTATATCTTCCAAATATTTTTGGTCTGTAAAATTGCAAAGCAACCTAGATTGGGTTGTCATCCTGTATACAACATATGTATCCGTAAAGGCAGTAATAAGTCCCCTATCGCCTTGGCATTCAGAGCACATAATCACTTCAATATTACTTTGCGTAGCCTATTTTCACTTTAAGAGTTGCCTTAGAAACAAAACTCTCACCACTGTTCTAATAGCCTCTCTACAATTAATCGGCTTAGCGCAAGTGTTTTATGGTCTGTTGCAATTGTATGGCTGTTTACCGTCGTTCCATAGTCTCTATCCTGTGACAGGATCATTCTTCAATCCTGCACCCTATGCCGGTTTCTTGATATCTGTACTACCAGTAGCTCTTAGTCGATCGTTCTACAAGAATAGACACGGAGCATCCGGCAATAGCTTGTTGGTACAATATATAGCACAAATTACTGCAATAGGTATTCTTCTAGTACTCCCGCTAACGCAAAGCCGTGCGGCTTGGGTAGCTGCTATAGTAGGAATTTTAATTGTTTCAGAAGATCACTTTAATTTAACTTATCAGGTAAAGAGTATTTTAAACAACCAATTAAGAAAAGTTCTGTTCATAGCTGCGGCGTTAGCAACAGTGACAGCAGTCTCATTCTGGTTATTCTCTATTCGTAGTGCATCTGTTTATGGCAGATGGTTAAACTGGAAAGTGACTTGGTTAGTAATCCGTGAACATCTGCTATGGGGAGTTGGTACTGAACAATACCGAGCAGTTTTCGGACAATACCAAGCAAATTATTTCAAAGACCATCCTGATGATATGTTATCACTTTTCGCGGGTGAGGGCGAATATATCTTCAACGTATTTTTAGATACAGCAGTTAAGCAGGGCTTCGTTGGATTGTCTTTATTTATTGGGATAATCATTTTTGCACTGAAAACAGCGTTTCGCTCTTCAAATAAAACTTCACGATCTATTGGATTTTCCATAATCTCTATATTGGTTTTTGGTCTTTTTTCGTATCCGTTTTCAGTACTACCTATTCAGATTAACTTTTTCTTCTTTATAGCTTATTGTTCTGTTCAGCAGCATGAATCAGAAGTTCCAAACTTGAGGACTAATCCTAAAGTATCCTTAGCACTCTGCACAATAATTATAGTTTTTTCCAGCTTGGTTAGCTATTATGATTTAGAAAGGTATCGCGCATACAAAGTGTGGAAGCAAGCATCTGATAATAAACTGTTTTTTGCTTATAGAGAGGCTATAAGTAACTATGAGCAAGCGTATAGTGTACTAAAATACGATGGAGAATTCCTACTGCATTATGGTCATACTCTTCAGTTTTATGGACAATGTCAGAAGTCTATTAATGTTTTGAAGGAAGCAACAAAGCGAACTACGGACGTCGACTTGTTTATATCATTGGGAAAATGTCATGTAAATCTTAAAGAGTATGATGAGGCAGAGCGGAACTTTAAATTCGCTTCTCATCTTAATCCTCACCTTCTCTATCCGTTATATCTAATAGCTAAATTATATGAAGAGAGGGATGAAATTAGCAAAGCGGTTAGCACAGCAAAAGATTTGCTTTCGCGAGACGCTAAAATTCCTTCAGAGACAGCAGTAGTCATAAAAGAAGAAATGCAGATATTAATCAACAAATATGAGCAATAAGTAACTTTAACCTTACTACCACCTCCAGCAGGTCGGCGCGGGCCTTGATTTCGTCGATGGTTTCGCGGGGGATCATGAGGACGAAGGTAGAAAGTATTTCCTTTCTCATTCATTATTCCCTGATCGATATTCGATATTTTTGCGCTTCACGCTCATCGAAGTATGGAAAACGCGTCCGGTTCTGCCACCCTGGTCACTGAGAAAAAAGCCGTCAATAAAACCGTGCTGCCCATCTTGTTCGCCATTAGTTTGGCGCACCTGCTCAACGACACCATGCAGTCGGTGATTCCGGCGATCTATCCGCTCCTCAAGGAGAACTACCAACTAAGCTTTACCCAGATCGGATTGATCACCTTGGCCTTTCAACTCACCGCTTCGCTGCTGCAACCGGTGGTGGGCTACGTCACCGACAAAACGCCCCGCCCCTACTCACTGGTGGTGGGGATGGTGTTTTCGCTGGCGGGGCTGCTGCTGCTCGCGCAGGCGGCGCACTACGCCTTCATCCTGCTGGCGGTGGGCCTGGTGGGCGTGGGCTCGGCGGTGTTTCATCCCGAATCGTCGCGGGTGGCCTACCTGGCCTCGGGCGGCAAGCGGGGACTGGCCCAGTCGATCTTTCAGATCGGCGGCAACGCGGGCGGGGCAATTGGTCCGCTGCTGGCGGCGATCATTATCATTCCCTACGGACAGAACCACGTGGCCTGGTTCGGGCTGGCCGCGGTGCTGGCCATGATCGTGCTCACCCGGGTGGCCGGTTGGTACCAGGACAACCTACAGCAAAGAAAGAGCCGCCCCCCGTCGGCCGAAGCAACTCCGTCGCGACTGCCGCGCCGCACGGTGAACGTCACCATCGGGTTGTTGCTGGTGCTGATTTTCTCGAAGTACTTCTACTTGGCCAGCCTCACCAGCTACCTCACCTTTTTCCTGATCGATAAGTTTGCCGTGTCGGTGCAGCAGTCGCAGGTATACTTGTTTATCTTTTTGGCGGCAGTGGCCGTGGGCACCCTCATCGGCGGACCGCTCGGCGACCGCTTCGGCCGCAAGTACGTGATCTGGTTCTCTATCCTGGGCATCGCCCCGTTCACCCTGCTGCTGCCCTACGCCAACTTATTCTGGACCACCACCTTGTCGGTGTTCATTGGCATGGCGCTGGCTTCGGCTTTTCCGGCAATTTTAGTCTACGCCCAAGAGTTGATGCCCGGCAAAGTGGGTATGATCTCCGGACTGTTCTTCGGCTTCGCCTTCGGCATGGGCGGATTAGGCTCCGCGCTGCTGGGCAAACTGGCGGATGTCACCAGCATCACCTACGTGTTCGAGCTGTGCGCTTTTTTGCCGTTGATCGGAGTGGTAGCCGGTTGGTTGCCCCGCGTATCGCCGCAAGAAGAGTAAAAGGGAAACGAACGCAGAATTTCACGAATTTAGCGAACAACGCGCTCCGCTTATTCAATTCTTTGCTACATTTAGGGTGCGATAACGCGCCCTACGTCCATTTAATGCCTTTAATCTATGGTTATCACGCAAGCATTCTATCCAACCCAACTGGAACCGGTGTCGGTCTGGGACAAAGTCACCGGGCAGAAGCACCGGCAAAACGCCCTCATTGAAATCAACAACCTGCTGGCCGAGCGGCCGCTGCTCGACATCCAGGGAGCCGACGTGCAGGCCATTCTGGATCGCTACGACCTTAACCTGTTTCGCGATTTTACTGACGGCTCGCTGCGCGATTTATACAAAAAGTACCTGCACTACTGCTTCGACGATAACCACCTGGACGCCGAAGAAACGAAGCGCTTGCGGCACCTAAAGCGCCTCCTGGGGCTGAGTGACAAGGCGGTCGCCCTGGCCAACCACCAAATCTGTCAGGAGGTATACGCCCGTGGTCTCGACGAGGCGCTGGAAGATCAGCGGCTGCACCCCAAGGAACTGAGCTTTCTGCATCAGCTGCGGCACTGCTTGCAGTTGCCCCCCACCCTCGAAAACCAGGTGCAGCAGAGCAAAGCGGCCGACATCATCATTCGTTTCATCAAGGGGGAGGTAACCGAACAACCCCTCAGCGCCGACGAAGAGGAAGAACTCACGGTACTTACCGAACACCTAAATGCTGTTCCGCAGTGGCAAGAGCGCACCCGCGCCGAACTGGTGAAGTATCGCCTGCACTGGCAGATCGAGAATGAGGCGCTGCCGCACATCTTTGTGCCCCTCACGCTGCGCCCCCAGGAAATCTGCCATTTCTTGTGCGACGCCGTTCGCCAAGAAGCGGTTCATCAAGAAGTACTAGGCACCGAAAATACCACTCGTCCCTCAGCGGATGCGCTGCGTCGCAAGCTGGCCAACCGAGCCTACTGGCGCAATGCCAGCATAGGCACCGTTCATCTGGCGAACGATGCCTGGAGGAGCAGCGAACCAGGCAAACTCTACCTGACCAACCAGCGCCTGATCTTCCGCAATCCCGAAGTTGAAATGGTGGTGTACCTCGACAGTATTGCCGATTTCGACCACTACCGAAACGGCATCTTTCTGCACCCCACCAAAGGAAAACCGCTCTTCTTCGCCACTCCCACCGGAGCCGATATCGCGTCTATGATGCTGGGACGCATCCTAAGAGAACAGTAGCCTGCCACTCTTTCGTCTAGCTCCAATTCCGATGATTAACGTATCCGGTGTCACCTTTTGCTACGCGGCCGCCGCCCCCGCGTTGGCGTTTCCCGACTGGCAGGTGGCCTCGGGAGCCCACTGCCTGCTGCTGGGCAATTCGGGAAGCGGCAAAACCACCCTGCTGCACCTGCTGGCCGGTTTTTTAAAACCCACCACCGGACGCGTTGTGGTGGGCGACCAAGACCTGGGCACCTTGTCCGAAGCCCAGCTCGACCGCTACCGGGGCCGATTGATCGGACTGGTGTTTCAGCGACCTCACCTGATCGCCTCGCTGTCGGTGACGCAGAATTTGCAACTGGCGCAGTACCTGGCCGGGCTTTCTGCCCAACCTGACCTGATTGCCGAAACGCTGGCCACGCTGCAACTCACCCATCGGAGCCACGCCCGGCCCGCCACCCTGAGTCAAGGTGAGGCCCAACGCGCCGCCCTGGCCCGTGCCCTGCTCAACCGCCCCCGTGTGATCCTGGCCGACGAACCCACCTCCAGTCTGGACGACGACAACTGCGCCCGGGTGCTGGCGTTGCTGCGACAGCAGGCCGAACGCTACGAGGCCACGCTCATCATCGCCACCCACGACCAGCGCCTGAAGCAGCTCATGCCCGAACAACAAACCTTGTTTGCATCATGAACTTGTGGACCCTCAGCAGCAACTACGCCCGTCACCGGCCGCTCAACACCGCCCTCAACGTGTTGCTGCTCGCCTTGGGCATTGCCACCATCACGGTGTTACTGCTGCTGAGCCGACAGGTGGAGGACACCCTTACCCGCAACAGCCGCGGTGTTGATCTGGTGGTGGGCGCCAAGGGGAGTCCGCTACAGATCATCTTGTCCAGCGTGTTTCACGCTGACTTTCCGACGGGTAACATTTCGCTGGCCGACGTGCGGCCGTTGCAGCGCAACCGCTTGATTAAAAACATGATTCCGCTGGCGCTGGGCGATAGTTACCGGGGCTTCCGCATTGTGGGCACCAACTACGACTATCCCGAGTTGTACGAGGCGGAGTTACAGAGGGGGAGTTGGTGGAAAGCACCGCTGGAGGTAGTCTTGGGAGCCAATGTGGCGCAGCAACTGCAACTCGCTCCGGGTGATGCGTTTCACAGCAGTCATGGCCTGGCCGATGACCGAATCAACGTGCACGACGAGCAGGCATTTCGCGTGATCGGGCTGCTCGAACCCACCGCCAGCGTGTTGGATAACCTCATCTTAACGGCGGTAGAAAGCGTCTGGGCGGTGCACGACACCCACGCAGATGCAGACTCGGTAGCCCACGAAAGCCGGATGGCGCAAGACAGCATTACCCAGCGAGGGTTGCCCCCGGCTGGACGGCCCCAGGCTGGACGGCCCCAGGCTGGACAGTTCCGGGCTGGACAGCCGCGGGGAGGAGAAGGACAGGAAATTACGGCGTTGCTGTTGCAGTATCGCTCGCCCATGGCGGCGGTGCAGCTGCCGCGCTTCATCAACCAGCGCACCAACCTGCAGGCCGCTTCTCCTCCCTTCGAGGTGGCCCGCCTGTTTTCGTTGGTGGGAGTGGGAGTGGACGGGTTACAGGCCTTCGCCTACGTGATTATTTTAATTGCGGCACTGAGCACCTTTATTGCGTTGTACAACGCGTTGCGGGAGCGGCAGTACGACCTGGCGGTGATGCGCTCGCTGGGGGCTTCTCGCCGAATGCTATTTCTGCTCATGGTGCTGGAAGGGGTGATAGTATCCGTGGCGGGAGGGGTGCTGGGACTGCTACTGGGGCATGGGTTTGTTGGTCTGCTAACGCAGTGGGTGCCGCAATCCGGGCTAGGACTTAGGGCGCTTCGCATTATTCCTGAAGAAGGATGGTTGCTGCTCGGTAGCGTGCTGGTGGGAGTGGGAGCCGCCCTGCTTCCGGCGTTGGCGGCTTATCGCACTAATGTCGCCCAGGTGTTGGCCCAGAAGTAGAGCTCCCGCTTCGGCATCCAAGCTTTTTAGTGGTCAATGTCATTTGTTCAATGTAACTCTAAATTTATTCAAAATATTTTGACGCAAGGGTCTTTTGATTGTGCTTGAGCAGGTAAAAGCCAATATTTTTTCAAAATTCTTTGGTGCCGATTTATTTTTTGCTTTAATTGGATGTTTATATTTGTTTCCGGCGGGGAATCACCAAATTAAGTTAGGCTAATTTCTACGTTCACTTAGTGATTTTGTCATAGATTAACCAAACCCCATATACCTTATGAAAAAAGTAGAAGCCATTATTCGCACCTCCAAGTTTGAGGAAGTGATGGAAGCCTTGTCGGAAGCCGGTATCACCTTTCTGTCGTTTTATGACGTGAAGGGGCACGGTCTGGAAAAAGAGTACCAAACCTACCGCGGCACCACCTACGACACCGGTTACATTCCCCGTACCAAACTGGAAATCGTGATCTCCGATGACTTTTTGGAAAAAACCGTCGACACCATTCTTCGTACGGGTAAAACCGGCAAGGTGGGCGACGGCAAAATCTTCGTTACTACCATCGATGAGGTGTTCCGAATTCGGAACGGCGAACGGGGTAGCGAGGCGATCAACTAAAAGAGGCCTGCCACCCTCGTCCTTCTCATCTTAACTAATTTAACCGTAACCATTTTAAACGTCTGATTCATGGAACAACTGTTTACAACTAACAACTTGTGGATGATGGTCGCCACCATTCTGGTATTCATCATGCACCTGGGGTTTGCTACCCTGGAGACCGGCCTCACCCAGTCTAAGAACACCGTTAATATCCTCTTTAAAAATGCGACCATCCTGCCTATCGGGCTGCTCACCTACTGCCTGTGGGGGTTCAACCTGATGTATCCGGGCGAGGATTTTGCTGGAGGACTGTTTGGCTTTGCCGGTTTTGGTCTTAGCTCTCCGGAGGGTGCCGATACCGGAGCCTACAACGAAGGCTACACCTACTGGACCGATTTCATCTTCCAGGCCATGTTCGCCGCCACCGCCGCCACCATCGTTTCCGGTGCCGTGGCCGAGCGCGTTAAATTAAATGCCTTTTTGGTCTTCACCGTCCTGTACGTCGGAATTGTCTACCCCATCACCGGTATGTGGGACTGGGGCGGCGGCTTCCTGGAAGCAGGCTTCATCGCGGGGGCCGACGGGGCCAACGTTGCCTTCTACGACTTCGCTGGTTCCACCCTGGTGCACTCCGTCGGGGGCTGGGCGGCGCTGTCGGGCATCATCCTGCTGGGCGCTCGTTACGGCAAGTACGTCGACGGAAAAATTCGCCCGATTCCGGGTCACAATATGCCGCTGGCTACGATCGGAGTATTTTTGCTGTGGTTCGGCTGGTACGGCTTCAACGGCGGCTCGGTGCTGAGCGCTGATCCGGGACTGGTATCCCTGGTTTTTGTTACCACCTCGATGGCCGCGGCCGCCGGAGCCATCGGGGCGCTGATCACCGCGCTCATCGTGGTGCGCTCTAACGATTTAACCATGGTGCTCAACGGTATTTTGGGCGGACTCGTTGGCATCACCGCCGGAGCCGACGTGATGGGCGTCACCGATGCCATTATTATTGGCCTGATTGCCGGAGCCCTGGTGGTGTTGGCCGTGGTAGCTTTTGACCGAGCTAAGTTAGATGACCCGGTGGGCGCCACTTCGGTGCACCTGGTGTGCGGCATCTGGGGCACCCTGGCCGTGGGCATCTTCGGAGCCAACGCGGGTGTGTCGCAGTTTCTAACCCAACTCATTGGCGTGATCGCCGTCGGCATCTTCTGTTTCGCGGCCTCCCTGCTGATCTTCTACGTGCTCAAGGCAACCATTGGCCTCCGGGTGTCCGAAGAAGAGGAAATTGAAGGACTCGATTTGGGAGAGCACAAAATGCGCGCTTACCCCGAAACGGCACAAAAGGCCCGAGACGAAGTATTCCACTAGCGAACGTTTCAGCCTTTAACAAAAACCGTCTTGGCTATCACTAAGACGGTTTTTTTGTTGGAAGTAGTCCTGACAAAGTTGGTCGGGCACCGCACTACAAATAGCCGTGCGGCAATCACACCAGCACCGGCTCGTCTTTTTTACGCGTAGGGCCGTCGATGGGCAGGGTGACGCCGGGTGGCAAATCCAGGTCGGGCAGTTCTAGCTCGAAGGGCAGTCCGCCGTCGTTGTTCGAGTTGCTGGATCGTTCGTCTTTAATAATCTTTAGCAGCACCAGCGTGAGCGCCAGTAGAAAGAGGAAGAACAAAATGATGTAGTCGATAGTCATAACACAATTGCTTAGTCGTAGAAAAAAACCGCCCCGTGGCACCCAAGAATGCAGTCCGCATCCTGGTTTAGCTTGAATCAAAAACTGAACCTAACTTTTTCAGCCGCCGGTTCTCACCGGATGCCAGAAAATTTTCTAAGCGGACTAGTTTCTCCTAAACGTGCCCTTTTTAGGTTTTATGTTGACAATCTCCCTAAAACTTACTTCTTGTTCTGACTTTTTTTGTCTCAGTACTGGCTGGGTACTGTCAGGAAATCCCGGGGGGATGCTTGGTTTAATTAAAAGGAAAGGGCATTTTTGTAACCACTCAATTCCAACCTATAAATCATCGTCATGGAAATTCAAGGAAAACTGCTGGAAATATCCGATACCGTTCAAATAAAGGAAACCTTTAGAAAAAGAGATTTTGTCGTGGAGTACGCCGACAATCCTCAGTATCCCGAATACGTGAAGTTCGAGTGCATCCAGGACAAGTGCGACATGCTGGACAACTACTCGGTTGGACAAGACGTGACGGTAAGTTTCAACCTGAAGGGACGCAAGTGGGTCGATCCCCAGGGGGAAACCAAGTACTTCAATTCATTGCAAGCGTGGCGCATGCAGCCCGCGGGCGGAGCCTCCGCGGCTTCCAACGACGACGCTGCAGCCGGTTCCGGCACCCCTTCGGCTCCGACATCGTCTTCGGCCCCTTCGGGTAATTCGAACCCTGTCATCTCGGCCAATGAGGGCGAGGAAGACGACCTTCCTTTTTAGGCAACCGCTGTTAAGGCACTTGCCCCACGACGGCTCCCCTTATGGAACTTCTAAAACAACTGTGCGAAGTGTCGGCCCCGTCGGGCAATGAGGTAGCGCTCAAGAACTTCATCGTGGCCTACGTGCGGGAGCATCAGGCCCGGTGGCGTTCGATACCTACCTTGATCGAAGGCGAAGATTTGCGCGATTCACTCATCCTGGTGTTTGGCAAGCCGCGCACTGCCGTGCTGGCGCATATGGATACGGTCGGCTTCATGGTGCGCTACCACGACCAGCTGATTCCCATCGGCAGCCCCAAAACCGAAGACGGTTATCGTTTGGTAGGGGCTGATCACCTGGGACCGGTCGTGTGCGAGCTGGCCGTTTACGAATCGAAGAAAGTGCAGCAACTGCGCTACCAGTTCGGTCGGGCGCTGGCCCGCGGCACTGAGTTGACTTTCGAGTGTAACTTTCGCGAAACTTCGGACTTCGTGCAGACCTGCTACCTGGACAATCGCCTGGGAGTGTACAATGCGCTACGGTTGGCCGAAACCCTGGAAGACGGCCTGCTGGTGTTCACCTGCGGCGAAGAACACGGCGGCGGGTCGGTACCCTACTTAGCGCGCTTCATCTACGAGGAGTTCAAAGTGGCGCAGTACCTAATCTCCGACGTGACCTGGACCACCGACGGAATCGTGGCCGGGCAGGGAGCCGTGGTGTCGATGCGCGACCGCATCATTCCGCGCCGCTCGTTTCTTAACAAGGTGATCGGTTTGGCCGAAGCGTCAGAGGTTCCTTTTCAGCTGGAAATAGAAGCCACCGGGGCAAGCGACGCACGCGAACTGCTCCAGGCCCCTTATCCGATCAACTGGTGCTTTGTGGGAACGCCGGTGGCTTACGCCCACTCGCCCAACGAGAAGGTGCACCGCGCCGACGTGGACAGTATGCTGGCTCTGTATCGACACCTTCTCCGGGAGCTATAAGATGCGCATCAAAGACCGTGAGTTCGACGAGTTTATTTCGGAAGAGGCCATCGCTGAGCGGGTGCAGGCGCTGGCGCAGCAGATTGACCGCGACTACGCCGACGAACCGCCGGTGTTGGTGGCCGTGCTCAACGGGGCTTTCATGTTCACCGCTGACCTCATTCGGTGCATCAGTATTCCGTCGGAAGTCACGTTCATTAAGGTGAAATCGTATCAGGAAATGCAGTCTACCGGACAGCACAAAGAATTTATTGGATTGGAGGTGCCGTTGCGCGACCGCCCCGTGATCATTGTGGAAGACATTGTGGATTCGGGCAACACCATTCGTTACCTGACGCAGCAGTTTAGTGAACAAGCGCCGCGCAGCATCGCGGTGGCCAGCCTATTATTTAAACCCCAAGCTCTAATGCACGATCTTAAGCTTAACTATGTAGGCTTTGAAATTCCCAACGATTTTGTGGTGGGCTACGGCCTCGACTACGACGGGCTGGGCCGGAATCTGCGGGCTATTCACAAGTTGTCAGCCAACCCGTAGCTGCTCCCGTCACCCCATTCGCTTGATAATCGTCAGGAACATTTTGTCCATCCAGCGGTCGGGCAGCACCTTCTGCAGAAAGAGAATAATCTTAGCGCCTTTGCCGGTGGCGTAGCGGGTCTTAGGCCGACGCGCATTCACTGCCTTTCGAATCGTTTTGGCCACTACTATCGGATCGGAAGCTTGTTCGTCGCCCTTCTCCAAGAAATTAGCGTGCTTCTTTACCAGGTCCTGATACGCCGTGTCGCCCGATACGTCGCGCAGGTTCTGCCGGGCAATGGTGTTCCACTCAGTTTTGATTGCGCCCGGCTCAATCACCACCACGTCGACGCCAAATTGATACAATTCTAGTCGTAAGCAATCGCTTAGCCCCTCTACGGCAAACTTGGTGGCGTGGTACCAGCTTCCGTGCGGCTCGGCAATCTTACCGCCAATCGAGGAGATATTAATAATTGTGCCCGACCGCCGGGTGCGCATTGCTGGGAGCACCAACTGGCAAAGCCGCGCCAGTCCGAAAACGTTGACTTCAAACTGGTAGCGGGCCTCGTCCAGGGGGGTGTCTTCCAGCGCGCCGTAGGAGCCGTAGCCCGCGTTGTTGATCAGCACGTCAATACGACCCTCCGTGTCCATAATCCGGGCGACTCCCGCTTGCATAGAACCGTCCTCTGAAACATCCATCGCCATTGTCCTGACGCCCAGTTGTTGAATGTCGTTCATTTTTTCTGTGTTCCGGGAAGCACCGTAGACAATGTGCCCGTCCTGCAACAGCAGACGAGCGGTGGCTTTTCCAATGCCGGAAGAGGCTCCGGTGATCAGGATTACTTTTTTCATGGGTTAAGTTAAGAAGTATGAGTAAAATTTATCCTTTGTAATTTCATAATCCGTGCGAAGCGACGTAAACTTGTGGTACTGCAAAATCAATCTACTATGCTTAACCTCGTTTTGTTCGGTCCGCCCGGTGCGGGAAAAGGTACCCAGAGTCAAAAACTGATCGACCACTACCAGCTCACCCACATTTCTACCGGTGATTTGTTTCGAAAGCACCTGGGGGAAGGCACTCCGCTGGGCATCCGCGCCCGCACCTTTATGGACGTGGGGAAACTGGTGCCCGATGACCTGGTGATTGATATGGTGGACGATAAGTTGAGAGAGGGGAAGGACACACAAGGAATCATCTTCGACGGCTTTCCCCGCACCATTCCTCAGGCCGAGGCCCTGGATCAGTTTCTGAGCACTTACAACAGCCGGATCGCCGGGATGATCGCCCTGTCGGTGCCCACCGAAGAGCTGGTGAGTCGTCTACTGCACCGGGGGAAGACCTCGGGACGAGCCGACGATCAGAACGAAGAAAAGATCGCCACCCGCCTGGAAGTGTACCGAAAAGAGACGCTGCCCGTTGCCCGCTACTACGAAGACCAAGACAAGTACGTCGAAATTGATGGCGTGGGCGAGATTGATACGATCTTCCAAAAAATTGTGGCGGCGGTAGACGGTTGGCGCACCTAGCCGGTAGGCAGCAAGCGCCCTTTCAAATTCTGAACTAAGCACCCGTATGGCCGTCAACTTTATTGATTACGTGAAATTTGAGGCCCGTTCGGGACGGGGAGGAGCGGGCTCGGCGCACCTGCGGCGCGAGAAGTTTGTGCCCAAGGGCGGGCCCGACGGTGGCGACGGCGGCCGGGGCGGACACATCATCCTGCGGGGCAACGCCCAACTCTGGACGCTGTTGCATCTCAAGTACCAAAAGCACGTAATTGCCGAACGCGGCGAGAACGGCGCCAAGCAACGCAAGAGCGGATCGCAGGGTGCCGATGTGACCCTGGAAGTGCCGCTGGGCACGCTGGCCAAGAACGCCGACACCGGCGAGGTGATGGCCGAGATCACCGAAGACGGCCAGGAGGTGATCATATTGGAAGGCGGGCGTGGCGGATTAGGCAACGATCACTTCAAATCGCCTACTCAGCAGACGCCGCGCTTCGCGCAGCCGGGCGAAGACGGCAAGGAACAATGGTTTATTCTGGAACTCAAGGTGCTGGCCGACGTGGGGTTGATCGGCTTCCCCAACGCGGGCAAGTCTACCCTGCTGTCGGTACTGTCGGCCGCCCGTCCTGAAATTGCCGACTATCCCTTCACCACCCTCACTCCCAACCTGGGCGTGGTGGCCTACCGCGACTATCAGTCGTTTGTGGTGGCCGACATTCCGGGCATCATCGAGGGGGCCGCCGAGGGCAAAGGCTTGGGCACCCGCTTTCTGCGCCACGCCGAACGAAACGCCATTCTGCTGTTCGTGATCGCGGCCGACACCCCGAGTATCAATGATACCTACGAAACCCTACTGCACGAACTGGAAGCCTACAACCCCGAAATGCTGGATAAAGAACGCTTGCTGGCCATCTCCAAAGCAGATTTGTTGGACGAAGAACTGACGGAGGCCCTCGAGCAAGAAATCACTGTTGACATTCCCCACCTGTTCATCTCATCGGTGACGCAGCACCATATTTCAGAGCTGAAGGACCTGCTGTGGCAAACCCTTCATCGCTAGGGCGTGTTGACACATAGATTGACGAGGGCTTTCGAGGCTGTTTCTGTCCTGATTGAGACCATCGTGGAACGACGCTTGAGGCAGGCGATGCAAAAGCATCGGCTAACGAAAGCAACGAAGAGCAGGACGAAAACCGTCAGAAAGTACCGTCTTAGCTTATATGTCAACACGCCCTAAACTGTCATAATGTCACGTATTTTTGCTTGGCAAAGTAGTTGCGCCCTGCAATAGTGATTTGTTTAAGAACCAACGTTGAACAACCGTGAATAAAGAACCGCAAAATTATACTGATTCGTCGGCCGAAGCCCACGAAGAAGAACCGATAACAACCGAGCAGCAAGAATCGGAAAGCACTTCTGAGCCCGAGTTCTCTGAAGATATGCCTGAGGACGTTGTTGCCGAAGAAGAAATGGATGAGGTTACCCAGTTAAGGAATGAGGTAGGAGCCGCCAAGGACAAGTACCTCCGTTTGTTTGCTGAGTTTGAGAACTTCCGACGGCGCACCGCCAAGGAACGCCTCGACTTGATCAAGACCGCCGGAGAAGGCGTAATCTCTGAACTGATTCCGGTGGTGGATGACTTCGAGCGTTCG
Organism: Cyclobacteriaceae bacterium; assembly: GCA_965217275.1. Taxonomy (GTDB): domain Bacteria; phylum Bacteroidota; class Bacteroidia; order Cytophagales; family Cyclobacteriaceae; genus Tunicatimonas. Next base: position 1,983,232 of record OZ244400.1, read on the forward strand.
CTACAGATTTTCAAAGACAACGAGGCGGTGGCTCCCATGTACGAGGGCATCCAGCTCGTCCACGGCAAGCTCACCAAAGTGCTCGCCCAGAAGGGACTAAAACCAATGGAAGTGGAAGTAGGTAGTGACTTTGACCCTGAGTACCACGAAGCGGTCGTGCAAACTCCCGCTCCTAGTGAAGAACTGAAGGGAAAAGTGGTAGACGTGATCGATAAGGGATATTTTTTGGGTGACAAAGTGTTACGATACGCAAAAGTAGTTATTGGATCATAGGCGCATGGCAAAGAGAGACTATTACGAGATTTTAGGACTATCGCGCAACGCGACTCCTGAGGAACTTAAAAAGGCGTACCGCAAGACAGCCATCAAGTATCACCCGGACAAAAACCCCGACAACCCGGAGGCGGAAGACCTCTTCAAGGAAGCAGCGGAGGCCTACGAAGTACTGAGCGACCCGCAAAAGCGCGAGCGCTACGACCGCTTTGGTCACCAGGGCGTGGGCGGCGGTGGCTTCGGCGGCGGCAGCATGAACATGGACGATATCTTCTCGCAGTTCGGCGATATTTTCGGGGGCGGTAGTGCCTTCGAAAGTTTCTTCGGCGGTGGGGGCGGCCGGGGCACGCGGCAACGCCGGGGTTCCAACCTACGCATCAAGCTCAAGCTAACCCTGGATGAGGTGAGCCACGGGGTGGAAAAGAAAATTAAGGTGAAGCGCTACGTATCGTGCGACGTATGCGGCGGCAACGGAGCCAAAAACGGCACCGCCCTGCAATCCTGCTCCACCTGCAACGGTTCGGGGCAAACGCGTAAGGTGGTGAATACGATGCTCGGACAGATGGTGTCGACCAACACTTGCCCCACCTGTAATGGTGAAGGCAAAATCGTGAGTCAGCGCTGCGACAACTGCCACGGCGAAGGTCGCCTGATGGAAGAAGAGGTGATTCCGGTACAGATTCCCGAAGGCGTGGGCGAAGGCATTCAGCTTTCCATGTCGGGCAAGGGCAACGTGCCCAAGCGGGGCGGAGTGCCAGGCGATCTGCTCATTGTGATCGAGGAAGTTGAAGACGAAGAGCTAAAGCGCGATGGTAGCAACATCGTGTATGACCTGCACCTCAGCTTTATGGATGCTGTGCTGGGCACCGACGTGGAAGTACCTACCGTAGATGGCAAGGTAAAGATCAAACTCGAGCCTGGCACGCAGAGCGGCAAGATTCTGCGGCTGCGCGGCAAAGGAATTAAGGATATCAACGGCTACGGCAAGGGCGATCAGCTCATCCACGTGAACGTGTGGACGCCCCAGAAAGTCAGCGATGACGAAAAGCAGTTGCTGGAAGCGTTGCGGCAGTCGCCCAACTTCAGGCCACAGCCGGGCAAGGGTGATAAAAGTTTCTTTGAGCGAATGAAAGAGTTTTTTTAGGCGATATGATCAATACCCTTTTTTCTTTGGAAGGCAAGACGGCGGTGGTTACCGGCGGCACTGGAGTGCTAGGCACCGAAATGGTGTTGGCCTTGGCCGCGGCCGGAGCCCAGGTGGGAGTACTTGGCCGTCGACTGGAACAGGCCGAAACGGTAGTGCAGCAGGTGATGGATCAGGGCGGACAAGCCGTGGCGCTGCCCGCCGATGTACTTCAGGTTGAGTCGCTGGAAAAAGCCAAGGAAACAATTTTAGAAGCCTTCGGCACCATTGATATACTGGTGAACGCCGCCGGGGGCAACCAGCCCGGAGCTACGATTGGGCCGGAGCAAACTATCTTCGACCTGCAAATTCCCGATCTGCGAAAAGTGGTCGACCTTAACCTGATGGGTACCATCTACCCTACGCAGGTATTTAGTCAAGTGATGGCCAATCAGAAGCGTGGCGTGGTAGTCAACATCTCATCGATGGCGGCGTATCAGGCAATCACCCGGGTGATGGGCTATTCGGTAGCCAAGACGGCCGTGGAGGGCTACACCCGATGGCTAGCGGTAGAGATGGCCCAGAAGTTTGGCGAAGGCATCCGCGTGAATGCCATCGCGCCCGGCTTCTTTCTGGCCGATCAAAACCGTCGTCTGCTCACCAACGAGGACGGCAGCCTGACTGAGCGCGGACAGCAAATTATTAGCAACACTCCCTTCGGGCGGTTTGGCGAACCCGACGAGCTGGCAGGCACGCTGATCTGGTTGTGCTCCGACGCCTCGCGCTTTGTCACGGGCATCTCGGTGCCGGTGGACGGCGGGTTTAATTGCTATAGCGGGGTGTAGGGTAACGCTAGCCGCTGAGTTTCTCTTACAAAACGAGTTGGATCTCGGCCAACTCTTGTCCAATCTGCTGGACTGAATTAAGCTTTCGATGCAACAAAAATACCTGACTTTATGTAGTATAAACACAACCCTAACCCGCTTATATGAATATTCACAAAGAAGGCCGCATCCTACTGCTGGTGCTCTTGCTGGTGCTGGCCGCCATTTACCTAGCCATCGTTTACTTCTTTCCGGAGAACAACCTGCTTCAGAACGGGGTGCTCGTCGGAAGCATCATCTTCTACTTCATTATTCTGCAGTTCTTCCGCAACCCCAAGGTAGTCATCGACCACAACGAGCAGCAGGTGCTGGCCCCCGCCGATGGTAAGGTGGTGGTGATTGAGGAGGCCGAAGAAAAAGAATACTTTCACGAGCGGCGCTTGCAGATTTCTATTTTTATGTCGCCCATCAACGTGCACGTGAACCGCAGTCCGGTGGCCGGAGTGGTGAAGTACTTCAAGTACCACGCGGGTAAATACCTGGTGGCCTGGCACCCCAAGTCGAGCTCCGACAACGAGCGAACCACGGTGGTGGTGGAGATTCCGGACGGTCCCGAGGTGCTGTTTCGGCAGATTGCCGGAGCAATGGCCCGCCGCATCAAGTGGTATATCAACGAGGGCGACCGGGTGCAGCAAGGCGCGGAGTTTGGGTTCATCAAATTCGGCTCGCGCGTCGACGTATTTCTTCCGCTCGGAGCCGACGTAAAGGTGAGCGTGGGTGACAAAACCAAGGGCGGCCGCACGGTGCTGGCTGAGTTAGGATAGAAAAGGCAGGCTATTCCGATGACGAAAAGCGAAGCTGTTTACTGCCACAATGTCGCCACCTGCGACGATTGTTCCATTGCGGGGTCGTTGGTACGAGGATAAAGCTGTTGGTAATCCTCAAATTCTGCCTCCAGATGAGCAGTCTGAGATACACTCATCGAGGTGGTGTCTGCTGCGTCCTCGTTATTGTAAGTTTGCTTTTGCCGTAGAAACTGGGCAAAGTCAATAATCTGGCGTACCGCTTCTTCAGGTAAATCCTGCACTTGTTTCAACAAGGTTTCTTCTGACTTAGTGGGCTTCATTATAAAATCGGTTTTACGACCATAATATATACAATTTTCATCTTTCAAAGAATGCGCGTCGACGTGTTTCTTCCGCTCGGAGCCGAGGTGAAGGTGAGCGTAGGCGACAAAACCAAGGGCGGCCGCACGGTGCTGGCTGAGTTAGGACGACCATCCTGGTCTTGTGCTTTTTTAAAGCTATTTCCCCCGATTATTCACCACCTCCAGATACTCCGCCAGAAACCGCTCATCGTTCTCATCACTGTCGCCATACTCCGCCCGTAGCTCCGTGAGGCGCTGGTGCATTTGCTCCTGCACTTCGGCATACGCAGGGTCGTCATAGACGCTGTTCATTTCGTTGGGGTCTTTCTCGAGGTCATATAGCTCCCACTCGTCGATGTCGTAGTAGAAGTGGATGAGCTTGTAGCGGTCGGTGGCCACTCCGTAGTGTCGCTTCACCATGTGCACCGAAGGGTACTCGTAGTAAGTGTAATACACCGCATCGCGCCACTGGTCGGTTTCGCCGCTCACCAGTTGCCGGAACGATTCGCCCTGCATGGCTGAGGGCACCTCGACGCCCGCGTAATCCAGCAGGGTAGGAGCCAGATCGAGGTTTTGAACCAGCTTGCTGATTTCCGTGTTCGCGGCAATCTCCGGCGGGTAGCGCACCAGTAGGGGAGTACGGAACGACTGCTCGTACATAAAGCGCTTATCAAACCAGCCGTGCTCGCCCAGGTAAAAGCCCTGATCGGAAGTGTAGACCACGATGGTGTTGTCGGCCAACCCGTTTTCTTCCAGATAGTCCAGCACTTCGCCTACGCCGTCGTCGACCGATTTGATCGTGCGCAGGTAATCTTTGATGTAGCGGTTGTATTTCCACAGCGCCACTTCCCGGGCATTGTCACCGGCGAAGTCCAGTTCCCCGTTCTGAGCGTAGGCCTTCTTGAAGGCTTCGTTCTTCGGATCGTAGGCCGCCTTCCACTGTGCGCGCTGCTCCGGGGTGAACCGGTCCAGTTCCTGGTCAAAGCCCGTGCTGTCGCCGTTGGGGTCTACCACCATCTTGAAGTCGTGGCCCCACTGCGCATGACCGTCGATTTCCATTTCTTGCTCTTTGGCCGCGGTGCCCCGTCCGGTGTAGTTGGTGGCATCGTCGAAGTAGTTGGCCGGGGGAGTGAAGGTCTTATCGTCGTAGAGTGTGAGGTACTCGGGGGCCGGTTGCCAGTTGCGGTGGGGAGCTTTCTGGTGATACATCAGGCAGAAGGGTTTGTCCGGGTCACGCGTTTCGGTGAGCCACTTCATGGCCTCGTCGGTGGTGATATCGGTCACGTAGCCCTCAAAGCGTTTTTTCTCTCCATTCACCAGGAAGTCGGGGTTATAGTAGTGGCCTTGTCCGGGCAGCACCATCGAGTAGTCGAAGCCCTGCGGCAGCCCGTCGAGGTGAATTTTACCGATCAGGGCGGTTTGGTAGCCATTGGCTTGGAGCAACTTTGGGAAGTTGTCCTGGTCCCAATCGAAGGGCTGCACGTTGTCTACCTTGCCGTTGATAAAGCTGTGTTTGCCGGTGAGCAGCACCGCCCGACTCGGGGCGCAAATGGAGTTGGTGACTGTTGAGCGGGTGAAGATCGCTCCTTCCTGGGCGATGCGGTCGATGTTAGGAGTTTCGTTTAGGCCGTGACCGTAGGCGCTGATGGCTTGGTAGGCGTGGTCGTCGCTCATGATAAAGACGATGTTGGGCCGGGACGGGCGGTCGGCGGCTTGAGCGGATTCGGACTTCGGACTGCACCCGGCAGCAGCAATAAGCAAATAAGCAATACTAATAGTCAGCGCATTTTTCAGGTTCATAGTCAGTGGTTGTTAAGTAAGAATTATTGGTCTATCCTTCCGGCTTCCCGGACATTTTTTCCTTTAACATTGAGAAGATCATCGCCCAAATCTTTCCGGGCTTCTTCGGCCAGCTCCTGCAGCATCTGCATCACCTCGGGATAGCCCGATTGCACGTCGTAGCGCTCACCGGGATCGCGACGCAGGTCGTACAGCGCCAACTCGGTTTTCACCTGGCGCGTGTCGCCGCTGACTCCGCCACTGCCCGGCAGCACTCCTTCGTAGGTGCGGTGCTCATGCGGAAACACCAGCTTCCAATGGTCTCGTCTGACAGCCTCCAGCGCACTGCCCTGATAGTAATAATAGAATGTTTCGCGGGGTTTGGCCCCGGCCTGGCCCTGCATCAGCGGAAGCAGACTCACGCCATCAATTTTCTTCTCTGGCAGCGCCACGTTGAGCATATCGGCAAAAGTAGGCAAAAAATCGATGGTGGCGGCCAACTGGTTGCAGATCGTACCGGCCGGAATCTGGGCGGGCCACTTCATCACGCAGGGCACGCGCTGTCCTCCTTCAAAGCTAGTGCCCTTGCCCTCGCGCAGCCCTCCGGCCGAACCCGCATGATCACCAAAGTTAAGCCACGGCCCGTTATCAGAAGTGAAAATCACCAAGGTGTTGTCGGTCAGACCGTTTTCCTCTAAAGTCCGCACAATTTCTCCCACCGACCAATCGATCTCCATAATCACGTCGCCGTACAAACCCTGCTCGCTCTTTCCCTTAAACTTATCCGACACGGCCAGGGGCACGTGCGGCATCGAATGGGGTACGCACAGCAAAAAGGGACGGTCTTTATTTTTATTAATGAAAGCGACCGCCCGTTCGGTGTAGATCGTCGTCAGTTGCGCCTGATCCTCCAGGGTCTCAATGGTTTTAAATACGGTGTCTTGCGCCATGAGCGGCAGCTCGGGGTAGCTGGCCTTGCGAGCGTGGGTCTCCGGCGTGGCAAGTTGCATGTCGTAGGTCCACTTCCACATATCGTTCGAGTAAGGCAGGCCTACGTACTCATCAAAACCCTGTTGGGTGGGCAAGAAAGGAGCCCGGTGCCCCAGGTGCCACTTGCCGTACATCGCGGTTTGGTAGTCACCGGCCCGCTTGGCCAGTTCGGCAATGGTTTCCTCATCGGGGTTGAGCCCCACGGTCGCGTGCGGGTTGAGGGCACCGCCGATGCTCACCCGGTTGGAGTAGCACCCGGTAAGCATAGCCGCCCGGGAGGCACTGCACACGGCCTGGGCTACCTCAAAGTTAGTAAACCGCATCCCATCGGCGGCCAATTGATCCAGGTTCGGCGTCTGAAACTGCGTGGCCCCGTAGGTGCCCAGGTCGCCGTAGCCCAGATCATCGGCGTAGATCAGGATGATGTTAGGGCGATTGGCTTCCCGGGTTTGGGCACAACCACGCTGCTGAAAACAGAAACTCAGCAGGCTCAAAAAGATCAGCGCAAAAAGACGAACAGAATGCATGCAATAGTCAGTAAAACGGGAAAGAAGGCCCAACCAGTGTCGAACCTTCCCAATGGTGCAGACCAAAAGATATATCAATACCCTGGATTCTGCTCCAAGACGGTGTTCAAGTCAACTTCCCGCTGCGGAATGGGCATCAGCACCATGTGGGGCTGAATGTTCTGCGCGATTTCCACTTTGTTGCTCTCGGCCACCGACGCTTCGTAGGCAGCGTGCTCTTTCATCCGCTCAACGAAACGGTCGGTGCGCGCCAGGTCAAACCAGCGGTGGCCTTCCATCGCCAGCTCTAAGCGGCGCTCCAGCCAGACGGCCGTCCGGAATTCCTCAGCCGACAAACCCACGTAGTTTTGGTCAGGGGTGTTGAAAGCCCGTTCCCGCACCCGGTTCAAATACGTGAGGGCGGGGCCGGTTTGGCCAATTTCGTTCAGAGCTTCGGCATACATGAGCAGCGCATCGGCATAGCGGATGATGTGCATGTTGGCATCGCTGTTGGCCGGGTTGCGCTCGCCTTCTTCCCAGTACTTGGTGAAGATCGGAATGGTGGACGTATGAATTGATCCGTCGATCAGGCTCACAAAGTCGGTGGTGAAAGTGGCTGCTTTCCGTTCGTCTTCGTCCGAGTAGCGGTCGTACAAATCGCGGGTCGGAATGTCCGCTTCGTTGGCGTTGGTCAGTCCCAGCACCCCGAAGCCGCCCGGCAGCGAGTATTTGGGCCCTTGCAGAATCATGGCCGAGTTGCCTTCGCCGGGCGGATCCATAAACTCAATGGAGAAGACCATTTCCAGGCCGTTTTCCGTAGCAGGTTCCCAGTTGTCGCCGAAGTTATCGTGCAGTCCGTAGCCGTACTCACCCTCATTCTCGACGACTTCGGCCAGTTTATCCGCCGACTTTTGGTACTCGTGCATGGTCAGATACACTTTGCCTAGCAAAATCTTGGCCGCTCCCTGGGTGACCCGGCCCACGTCCTGATCGCCGTAGGAAATGGGTAAATCGGTTTCCGCATCCAGCAGATCCTGCGTGATTTGCTCGTACACCTGCGCTTTGGGTGCTCGCGGTCCCAGAGCATCTTCTACGCTTTCCAACTGCAAGATAATGGGCACGTCGCCGTAGAACCGCACCAGGTTGAAGTAGTACAGAGCACGCAAAAACTTCGCTTCGGCCACCAAACGATTCCGGATCGTCTCGTCCATGTTGATGGTCGGGATATTGATGATGGCCGTGTTGGCCCGCGCGATGCCCGAGTAATTTCGCTGCCACATTTCCCGGGTAAACTGATTTTCGGAGGTGTAGCGGAGATATTCCAGATCTTGCAAGAACTGGTTGGGCATACCGAGGCCGTTTTTTTCGTCGTCGGCAGGCAATTCGTTCAGCAAGAACATATGGCGTTCGTAGATGCTATACAACCGCTCATAAACCGCCGCTACGGCCGCTTCGGCATCGGTGCGACTGCTGTAAAAGTTATCGATTACGTAGCGGTCCGTCGGCTCTTCTTTTAGAAAGTCGGTACAGGAGCCTAGCCAACCGCTGGCAACAAACAGGGAGATTGCGAAATATATTTTCTTCATGACGTAGGTTGTTTTCGTTATTGAATGTCTAGTTTCACTCCGGCCATAAACGTGCGAGACTGCGGGTAGCCGCCAAAGTCTTCGCCCATCTGCAGGTTGCTGGCCCCGCGGTAGCTCACTTCCGGGTCGTAGCCCGAGTAGTTGGTGAAGGTGAGCAGATTCTGGGCCGTCAGGTAAACCTTTAACCCGCCGATTCGGGCCACATCCAGGTTAGGAAAGGTGTAGGCGAAGGTCAGCGTCTTGAGCTTCAGGTACGAACCGTCCTCAATATAAGCGTCACTAAACACTGCCGAGCGGTTGGTCGTCGCCACCGGGTACACCTCGCTGGGGTTGCTGGGCGTCCAGCGGTTCACCAGGTCAGTATACACGTTTTGCCCGCCCGAGGGCAGTTCCAGTTCAATGGCGTTGTAGTTGAAGATATCATTGCCGTAGGAATACTGCATAAACAGGTTCAGCTCAAACCCACGGTACGACAGCGTATTATTGAAACCGCCAAAGAAGTCGGGATTAGGGTCACCGATCACGGTCCGGTCGTCGGTGGCGTTCACGATGCCATCGGGCACGCCTTCCGGACCACTCAGGTCGCGGTAGCGCCGCGCTCCGACCCACTGGGTAGGCCCGGCAGGACCAGCGTCCAGTTCGGCCTGGTTCTGAAAGATGCCGTCAAACACATAGCCGTAGAACAAACCGACCGGCTCGCCAACAATCAGGCGGTGCACCGAACCTGTTTTGAGGTGACCGTCGCCGTCGCCTACGTCTTTGTAATCTTCTCCACCCAACTCCAGCACTTTGTTGCGGTTGAAGGAGATATTGAAGGCCGACGTCCAGCGAAAGTTCCGGGTGGCAACGATGTCGCTTTCTATCAATAGTTCCACACCCTGGTTTTCTACGCTTCCGATGTTTTGCAGTGAGGAAGCGAAGCCCGACACGTAAGGCACCGCCACGTCGTAGATCAGGTCGGTGGTGGTCTTGCGGTAGTAGTCGGTGGTGAACCGCAGCCGCTCGTCCCAGAAGCCGAAGTCTAACCCCACATTAAACTGAGCCGTTTTCTCCCACCGCAGGTCCGGGTTCGGAATCTCGTCCGGATAAAAGCCCGTCACCAGAGAGCGGCCCAGCGTGTAGGTGGTATTGTCGAGAGTGGGCAGCGAGCTGTACAAACCAATCTCCTGGTTGCCGGTCAATCCGTAGCTGACGCGCGCTTTGAGGTTAGAAAAAAGATTCAGGTTTTTCACAAAGTCCTCTTCGATAAGTCGCCAGGCTATCGCACCGGACGGAAAGAACGCGTACTTGTTGTTGGCTCCGAAGCGAGAGGAACCGTCGACCCGGGCGTTGAACGAGATCAGATACTTTTCATTGATGTTGTAGTTGATGCGGCCCAGGTAAGAGAGCAGGCTCCAGTTTTCTTGGGTAGAGGACGGCTGATTGTAAACCGCGCCCGCTTCCAGTGCGTTTTCTCCCAGCACATTGTTGACAAACTGCTGGGAAGAGGCTTGCAGTTGCTCAAAGGTGTTCTGCTGAAAGGTGATTCCGCCCAGTACCGAAACAGAATGTCCGGGAAGAACTTCTTTGTCCCACCGCAACGTGTTTTCATTCAGCCAGTTGGTGGTATAGCCCCCGGTGACCGTTGCCTCGGCAATTCCGTTCGACTCAAAAATATTGGAAGGGACGAAGGTGTCGAATTTGGTGTTCACCAAGTCGGTGCCGAACGAAACCTTGGCAGTGAGGCTAGGTACAAACTCCCATTCGGCGTAGAGGTTGCCCAGCAGCCGCAGCATGGTGCTCTGCCGAACCTGCTCGTCGGCTGTTGCTACCGGATTGGCCAGATTGATACCGGGTGTATTCACCTGCGTGTATTCTCCCAGTGCTTCGTTTTGATAAACCGGTAAAATAGGATTGAATTTCAAGGCGGTGGTGACGACCCCACCCGTGCCCCCGGCATCAGTCCGGACGGCGTTGGAGTTGGTACGGCTCACGTTCAGATTGGTGCCAATTCTAAAGTTATCCAGAATATTGCGGGCAATATTGATGCGGCCCGAGTAGCGGCTAAATCCGGAATTGCGAATGATTCCCTGCTGGTTGAAGTAGTTGCCCGAAATAGCGTAGTTGGTTTTGTTGTCCCCGCCCGAAAAGGTCAGCTGATAGTTCTGAATCGGGGCCGTCCGGAACACTTCATCCTGCCAGTCGGTGCCCTGCGGATTGGCCCGCAACTCGGCCAGGGTGGCATTGTCGTATATCGCAGCCAGTCCATCATTGGTGTAGGCTTCGTTGACCAGTTCGGCATACTGCAGGGCGTTCATCACATCAATCTGCTGCACCACGCTCTGGGTGCCGTAGTAGGCGTCGAGCGTGATCTGGTCCCGCCCTTCTTTGCCGCTCTTGGTGGTAATCAGCACCACGCCGTTGGCCGCGCGGGCTCCGTAGATCGCGGTGGCCGAAGCATCTTTCAAAATTTCAATAGATTCTATGTCAGCCGGGTTGATGGCCGACAATCCGCTCATGCGGGCTGCCCCGCCCGTGTTGCCATAGCCCCCGCCGTTATACACCGGAAAGCCATCGATCACGTACAGGGGTTCGTTGCCACCCTGCAAAGAACTCGATCCCCGGATGCGGATAGACGCCACCGCTCCCGGCATTCCTGAAGTTTGAGTCACCATGACTCCCGACGCCCGACCCACCAAGCCCTGATCAATGGAGGTGATGGGTGTTTCCTGAATGTCGCTCGGTTCGACCGACGATACGGCTCCGGTTAGGTTGCTCTTCTTTTGGGTGCCGTAGCCCACCACGACCACTTCTTCCAGCGACTTGACGTCGGGCGGAAGAATCACGTTGATCTCAGTCTGGTTGCCCACCGTCACTTCCCGGCTAAGAAATCCGATGGAGCTAAATACCAACACGCTTTCGGCGTCGGGCACCTCGATCCGGTAATTTCCGTTCACGTCGGTCACGGTGCCGATCGCGGTGCCTTTTACCAGCACGTTCACGCCGGGCAGTTCTTCGCCGTCTTCTTCAGAGGTCACTTTGCCACTCACATCGATGAGGGCACTGACGATTTTTTCCTCGTAGGCGAACGAAAACCCGGTTCCTTGGCCAATGGTGCGGAACACTTCGGTGAGACGTTGTTCCTCTGCCGCCAAAGACGAGTAATTGTCCTCAATACTTTTTCTCTTCTGCTGACCAGGCAGGTCGTCGGCGATGAGCGGGGGGACAAACACCAGGGACAGAACGAATCCGGCTAGGGCGCATCCGAGCCTCTTGACGAAACAGATGGGTAAGGTTGCTTTCATGATGTGGTTTTATTTTAGGTTATTCAATGGTTACTTGTTTGTCTTTGATCTTGAATCAGAGACCAGTTTTTCACTCAAGACATCCGAGTGGATGTAATGAAAGGCTAGCCGATACAGGCGGGGGTAAAACCGGTCGAAGAACCGCTTAAATGCCTGGCTGTCGTCGTTGGCTAGGACCTGAACGGCCTGGTTTGCAACGTGTTCAAAGAGCGTCGGGCAGCGTGCCCCGAAAGGTTTGGTAAAGGGGGATAAGCTAGCGTTTAATTTAATATTTCGCAAACGCTACTGAAAAAGAGAGGATTATTTTACGCGCAGCACCAAACGCCGGTACCGGGTTAGGGACGGCTTCCCCTGGTCGGTCACCTGGCAGATCAGATGAATCGTGTCCCCCGTCCGGGCCGTGGTGGGCACCTCAAACGCAATTGTTGGTTGGTTAGCGTTCGGCAACGGGACGCTTTGGGCGTAAGAATCGGCGTCGGCATACTGCCACCAGGCGTAGCGGAGCGCGTCGCCATCCGGATCGGTGGATGCTTCCGCACTCAGCTGAAGTTGCTCGCCCGGACGTACCTCCTGGTCCTCGTCGACGTTCAGTACCACTCGAGGGGGATGATTGGCGTGGGTGTAGGGTTTAACGCACCAGTCGGCCCGAGCGGCAAAGTCGCGCTGGTAGTCCGGAATCCAGCGGTAGATCGTCTTAAAAATGTCGGCATCATCCTGAGCACTTCGCCATAAACTGTCATCCCAGAAAAAACGACCGCCCCAGCCGCCCCAGGCAGGGTTCTGCGCACTCCTCAACCCGTTCGGAATAAGGTGCATAAACGCCGGAGAGTCGCCCTCAGAAATGAAATCGCCGCTGGTTCTGCCGCCCCCGTACAAATGATCTTGGTAGATGGCCAACAGCGGTCCATGGTCGAACAGCAGATGCTCATTCATCCACGCTCCTAAATAATAGTCGCGGTACACTTCAGGCACCCGCTTCTTCCAGGGGTAGCCGATGCTCTCGAACGAAGTGCTGAGCAGGGTGGTTAGCTGGGGCCAATGCGGGGCAATGTACGTTTCATAGGTTGGGTCTTGCAACAAAATTAAGAACAAGCGCGCTTTGTCCATCACCTCCTGCTTGCGGTCGGGATGTTTGTCTTCGATGGTTTTCAGGGCACGCGCGATGGTGTTGGCGCCGCCCCACGCCTGCAACCACACCGGAGAAGGGTCCGGATCAAGCAACACCTCGACGATACGATTCGAACCCGGAGTTTCCTTGGCCATGTCACCGGCCGACTCCGTGTTGCCTTCGTACACCCGTTGCTCGAGGTAGGCCGGATCAGGAAATGCAGCATCGTGCTCAAGCAAGTTGGAGTGCACCGCCGCGTAGGCCCGCAGGTGCTCCGCTATCCAGGATGTCTCGTGCCACTGATGAGCGGCGACGGTGTCGTTCCCCTTCCAGTGGAACTTGGAACTGGAGTGGATAATCCCCTGCACGTCGAACTCATTGGCATAGAGCAGAAACCGAACCATAGAACAGCGGTCGTCGAACTCACCGTCGGTGGTCACGATCACGCGGGGCTTCGCCTCCGACTGACCGCGGACAGTAGTTGAACAAAGATACAGCAGCAAAAGGATGCCGACGCCAAAGAAACGTTTTTGAGAGAAAGTCATGAGGTTATTTATTCTACTAGCAACACCAGCGCATCATGGGCGGCAACTGCTTTTCCGGTATACGTATCTTCGTAACGCCCCAGGTCCCGGTGGCCCCCCACGTCCCGCACCCGGCGCTTCCCGGTTAAGCCAATCTCCTCTCCGGTAAAAGAAATGTCGGCCGCCTGGTCGCTTCGGTTGAGCAAGGCCACCGCTCTTCGGTTTCCCGACAGTTCTTTCACCCAAACCTCCAGTTCACCATCATCGCGAACTCTTCGCCCTTGTTTCGCTAGCGAGTCTTGGTTGATCGCTATGATTTCCGGGTTGGTAAGGATTTGAGTGATCTCATCCTTCATGGTGCGCAGGTCGTTGCCCGCAATGAGCGGGGCGGCCACCATGCACCACATGCTAAAGTGAGTGCGGTACTCCAGGGTCGTCATCTTGGTGCTGTCAATGCCGCCCCACAGCCGTTCTTGCGTGGTGTTACCCACTTCCAGCATATCCGGGTCGTTCCAGAAGCCCGGCCGTGCGTAGGGCCACAGGTCGGCCGTGCTTTCCAGGCAGTAGAGCATCCGGTCCCAGTTGTCTTTGATGTCGTCGCCCGAGCGGTGCAGGTGGGCCACGTCCGTCACCCAGGGGAACGATTTGCTCCGCTCGCCCGAGCAGGTGCTGTGCACACTGTAAACGATGGGGCGGCCGGTGTTTTGCAGGCAGTCGCGCATCAGTTCGTAGGCCCGCTGGCAGTCTTCGGCGGGAGTGTTCATGGCCTGCTCGCGCGTGCCCGGATAATTGCACCAGTCGTACTTCAGGTAGTCCACCCCCCAGGCGGCGTAGTCGTTGGCATCGGTTTGCTCGTGTCCGTAGCTTCCCATGAGCTTCTGGCAGGTGAGGCGACCGGGGGCGGAATAGATGCCGAACTTCAGGCCTAGACCATGAATGTAATCTCCCAAAGCCTTCATACCGCTCGGAAATTTGGTGGAGTTGACGATGATGTGTCCCAGACTGTCACGCCGGTCGGTCATCCAGCCATCGTCGATGACGATGTACTCGTAGCCTGCGTCTTTCATGCCGGAAGCCACCATGGCGTCGGCAATGGCTTTGATCTTATCTTCGGAAACGTTTTCGCGAAAGCAGTTCCAACTGTTCCAGCCCATCGGAGGAGTGGGAGCCACTGAGGCGGAGGTTTGGGCGAAGAGCCAGACTGGGAGTAACCAGCCGAGGATAGCGATGCGTAGTGTTTTTTGCATGATGATTGAAAAATCGGATAGCCCTGAATTTCTACCATCAGGGCTATCCGCAAGTTAAGGTTTTGTAGGGAAGTTAGATGCGAACTCTTTATTGTCTAATAAAGGTTATTCTGATGAATTTCTATAAACATCCTCGCGCAGATTCTCTGAATCTGTGCGGGCTACATATGCGGACTCTGTCCGCCCCGTTGGGTTAGAAACCCACTTATAATTAGGCACAGGACTGGAAGTCCTGCGCCAGTATTACTAAAAAATCAGAATAACCTTTAATTATATCCGGGGTTTTGAGTGATGTTAGTAAGGTCTATCTCCGTCTGAGGAATAGGAAACACCTCGTGTTTTCCGGCAACGAAGCCCCGTGACTCCAGCACCTCAGCCAGCTTTCCGGCCCGCTTGAGGTCGAAGAAGCGATGACCTTCAAAGCTGAATTCCACGGCTCTTTCGCGCAAAATAACGTCCCGCAGTTGGTCCTGGTCGCTGATGGTCACCGGGGGTAGTCCGGCTCGTTCTCGCACTTGGTTGAGAGGCACCAAGGCTTCGCCGGTCTGCCCCAGTTCGTTCAGTGCTTCCGCTTTGTTGAGAAGCACTTCGGCGTAGCGCATGATGATGACGTTAACGGTCTGCAATTCGCCTACCCAAACGCCTCCTGAAGTGAGGTCAGCGTCCTGTTTAACGTACTTCAAAATGTGCGCATCCACCGGGGGATTGGCCGGAATCTCATCGTTTTCGTCAATCGTTCCGTCACCGTTGATGTCGTAGGTATCTCCCTCGCGCTGATCCAGGAGCACGTCGTCGCCGCGGCGAAGGTCTCCTTCCTCAAACGCATTATCGATAAACTCCCGATCGGGCTGCATAAAGTGCGACCACGAAAATACCGGCCCATGAAAGATGCTACGGTTCACTTCGCTTCCTTCGGTGCGCCAGATGTTTTCTACCGGACTCCCCGAAGCATTCATCACCTCCAAGATAGACTCCTGCCCGCTTTCGGCCACTCCGTTGAAGAGATGCGCGTAGACCGGCTCCAGGGCGTAGCCCGTCACCTGGTTGGCCGCTTGCACCGCTTTCTCATAATCCTGAGTCCAGAGATACACTCGCGAGAGCAATGCGTTCACCAATCCACTGGTGACCCGGCCTAAGTTTCCTTCGTCGTAGCTGTTGGGCAACACGGGCAGTGCTTCGTTCAGGTCGAGAACAATCTGGTTCCAGATGTCGCTGGCGGGCGCACGCTCCAGCGTTCGGGACTCTTCTAGCGTAAGCGTCGTGGTCACCAGCGGGATATCGCCAAAAACCGTCACCAAGTTATAATAGAACAGCGCCCGCAGGGCCTTGGCCTCGGCCACGTACCGCTGCGCCCGTTCGGCATCCATCCCCGGAATATCGGCCACATTATGAATAACGTCGTTGGCCCGCTTGATTCCTTTGTAGCCCGAATACCAGTGGTCCATGATATAGCGGCTAGCCGAATGCCAGTTGTAGCCATCGAGTTCAACAAAGCCGGTGCCCACCCGGCTGAAGTCGCCGTGCAACTCGGCAATGTCGTCGGCCGCCGACGAGCCCAGCGCAATACGGGTAAGAATGTACTGCCCCTCGAAGCCCAGCACGTCATACACGGCCGTCAGTGCCTTTTCGGCGTGTTCCGGCTTCTGGAAGAAGTTGGCGTCTACCAGTCCGTTTTTGTACTCCTGCTCCAGAAATTCTTCCTGGCAAGCGTTGGAGAGAACAAGTAGAGAGGTAAGAAAGATGATTCCTGCTATATTTTTCATGATCAATAGGTTTTGGTGATTAAAAGTTGACGCGCACTCCCAGGTGGAATGACTTCGCCTGAGGATATAAATCGTTGTCGATGCCCGCGTTGAGGTTGCTACCGCGGTAGTTCCCGATGATGGGATCAAAACCGCTGTAATTGGTGAGCGTAAAGAGCCGCTGGGCAGACACGTAGACCATCGCATCCGAGATTTTGGCCTTGGAAACGAACGCCAGGGGCAAGCGGTAATTCACTTGCACGTTGCGAAGCGTCAGGTAGGAGCCGTCTTCTACGAAGGCACTGGAAATGCGCTTGTTCAGATTGGGGTCACTGGCGATGCGCCGGGGGATGGTGTTGCTCGTGTTGGGTCCCGACCAGGCATCAAGCACCGCGGCCGACTTGTTGAAGTTGGTTTGGCCCGATGCTTCCAGGTTGCGCCGGTTGGCGTTGTATATCTCGTTTCCTTCGCTTCCGGTAAACAACAGGGACAACTCCAGGTTTTTGTATCCCAGGTTCAGGTTCACCCCGTACACAAAGTCCGGAATGGGACTTCCGATCACGGCGCGGTCTTCGGCGGTGATCATGTTGTCTCCGTCCAGATCGCGGTAGCGAAAATCTCCGGGAGCGGTTTTTTCGCTCTGGTAGGGCATGTCATCCTGCCCCAGGACGTTCGCCGCATCCACCTCGGCCTGCGTCTGAAAGATACCGTCGGCCACGTAGCCATAAAACTCGCCCAGGCTGCTGCCCACCACCGTTCGCGACACGTTGTTGCCGTCGATGGTCATGCCCCAGATCTGTTCGTTCTGGCCAATGTCGGTCACCCGGTTGTTAAACGTCGTCAGGTTACCACCGACAGAATAACTAAAGTCGCCCAAAACGTCGCGATACTCCAGCTCCAGTTCGAATCCCTTATTGGTCAGTGACCCGGCGTTGGAAATGATCTCGCCCAGGGTGATGTTGCCCACGCTGGCGCTGATGCCGGTCACGGCGGGGATCGGCAGGCCCAGCAACATATCCGATACGTTGGTTTCGAAGTACTCGGCCGTGAGCAGGAACCGGGAGTCGAACATCTCCAGGTCGATCCCGTAGTTGATCTGCTCCGAGGTTTCCCACTTCAGGTTGGGGTTGCCCAGTTCATCGATGGCCAACCCGTTGGCAAACGAACCGTCGTTGCCTCCGAAAGCGTAGAACACGTTCTGTAGTCCGGCCAGAAAGCGGAAGTCTCCGATGTTGTCGTTGCCTACCCGGCCGTAGCTCACCCGCAACTTTAAGTTGTTGACAACGCCTTCGGGAAAGAACCGCTCGTTGGAGATATTATACGCCCCTGATACCGAAGGAAACACCCCCCAGCGAGAATTTTGCCCGAACTTAGAAGAGCCATCCCGGCGGATGGTTCCCTCCACGTAATACTTGGAAGCGTAGTCGTAAGACACCCTTCCGAAGTAAGAAAGCAAAGAAGACGAACTTTTGGTCTGATCAATAGAGGCGATTTCCGAACCTTCGGAAGAAACAACTTTTATCGCATCGTCGGTGTAGCGGGCTGTGCCTCGCAGCAGATCGTACTGGTTTTCCAAAGCCTCAGTGCCGACAAGGGCCGAAATGTGATGATCTCCGATGGATTTGTTATAGGACAACACGTTGCTCAGAATCCAGGTGCTGCTCGTAGAAGTGCCGGTTCGCAAGCTGGTGATCGCACTGGAAACAATGCCTTCGTCGTAGGTAGGGGTGTACTCCTCGTTCTTTTCGCTTCCCAGGTTCAGCGACAAGCTGGTTCTGAAAGAAAAGTCTTTCAGGAAATTGATCTGCCCGTAGATGTTCCCCACCATGCTGGTGCGCGCGTCTAGCCGGGTAGGGTCCAATATATTGGCCACCGGGGTCCGGCGGGGCTGGTAAAAGGAGGTGGGCGGACCGGCAAAACTACCGTCGGGGTTGTATACCGGAACGGTGGGAGGAGCCAGCAGCGTGTTAGACAAGAGCCCTCCCACCCCACTGCGAACCGCCAGGATCGTGTTGCTGTTGGTGTGGCTGATCAGCAGACTGTTGCCTACGGTGACGTGATCCGTCAGTTGGTTGTCCGTGTTAATGCGGGCGGAGTAACGCTTGAACGAGGTGCCCAGCAATGTGCCGTCCTGGTCGAAGTAGTTGAGCGACAAAAAGTATTTGTGCGCCTCGTTGCCTCCCGACAGCGAAAGCTGATGGTCTTGCATGGGAGCGTTCTGCACGAAAACCTCATCCAACCAATCGGTGCCCTCTCCCAACGCACCTGGTGCCGGAAACAAGTCGACGGGATACTGATCCGAGACAGCCCCAAAAATCGGCTCACCCCCGTCGCCCACCACGGTTTGGTTCACCACAGTAGCGTACTGCCGGGCGTTGAGCACCTCAAAATCACCGGCGTTCACCAGGTTCTGCACCCCAAAGGAGCCGGAATAGCTGAGCTTGGGCTGGCCCGATTGCCCCCGCTTGGTCGTGATGAGCACCACCCCGTTGGCGCCGCGCGCCCCGTAAATGGCGGCCGACGAAGCATCTTTGAGCACTTCTACCGAGGCAATGTCGTTCGGGTTGATCCTGGCCAGCGGATTGTAGTAGTCAGAACCACTGCCGCTCATCTGCACGCCGTCCACCACGTAGAGCGGTTCGCTGTTGTTGATGCCTCCGATGCCCCGGATGCGCACCGAAACCCCTCCGCCGGGTTGTCCCGAATTGGCATTGACAAATACCCCGGCTGTCCGCCCCTGCAGCGCCTGGACAAAGTTTCCGGAGATGGTTTCGTTTAGTTCTTCTCCCGAAACCGAACTGATGGACCCGGTGAGGTCTCTTTTCTGTTTGGTACCATAGCCCACCACTACCAGTTCTTCCAGCGCCTGGATGTCAGGGTCCAGGCTGACGTTGAGAGTGGTTCGGTTGCCTACGGTAACTTCTTGCAGGACGAAGCCTACCGAGCTAAACACCAGCACGGCTTCCGGACTCGGAACGTCAATGCTGTAGCGACCGTCGATGTCGGTCACCGTGCCCGTCGATGTTCCCTTGAGCACTACATTCACTCCCGGCATGCCCTCCTGGTCTTCTGAGGAGACTACCTGCCCGGTCACTTGGATAACCGGCTGGTCGGGCACTTTTGCTTTTTCTCGGGCGCCGCTTGCCATCGTGGCCGGGGCGGCAGCGAAGAGGATCGGAAGTAGGAACAGGACGAACCGCCTGCGAAGAGAAGGCTCCATTAGACGGAGCAACTTTAGGTCACTAGTTTTCATGTGGTTATAGGTAAAGTGGTAGATTCGGAAAAACGTATCTGCCGGTCAATGAGCACCGGACTCCGGCGGCACCAACCGGCGCGTTGGGCAAGCTCCTTACGGAGGCCCGTATAACTTTTGGTAGCCGAACAATCGTCCGGATTGAGGGGCGGCTTCAACCAAAGGGCTAGGTCTGGTCATAGCTACCGTATCTCGATGAAGTTGCTGGCCGATGCTTGCCGTTCGATATGAAGTTGAGTCCGTTGGGCTTCGAACACCTCTTTCAGAAGCTTCCATTCGGTAGCCAGCGCCGCTTCGTCCAACGGCTCCCCGGCAGCATCCACCGGGTTGATGAGGTAGAGTTCCGAAGGTGCCAGACTGGCCATCAAATGCCCTACGTCGTAGTGCTGCACCGCCCCCGGCACGGCCGTCCACAGGTACCGAGGATCATAGTACCGGGTGTTGATAACGCTCTGGTAAGACACCAGCGGGTTGATCAAAATGGTCTTCCGGATACTTTCCGCGTGAAAAGGCGCAAAGTGTAGATAAGAAGAGACTGCCTCATCCTTCACCACCGCCGTTATGGAATCGGTCGGCAGGTCGGAGGCGGTTTGCAGATACCGTAGCAGAAGGTGCAGGTCGCTGGCCTGAAAACCGGCAATGGACTTACCCACCAGGTTGGCTCCGACCCACAGGTTATACGAGTATCCCTGGATAAAGGCGTCGCCCCGGGGCGGGCTTTTCAGCTCTCCGGTGCCGATCAGATCGGGCGCCACAATGGCGTAGCCCTGTTGCAGATAGCGCTGAATCTGCACGCTGTCTTCCAGCAGATCCTGCTTGCCCTGCGGACTCACGTACAGCAGCGTGGCCCGGGGGCGGGTGGCGGTGGGCCTGATGACCACGAAGGGCAACGGATAGTCCACCTCCTTGCTTTCCAGAAAGTATTTTTCTATCTGATACGTTTTCTCCTCAACTTTCCCGGTAAACACCGCGGCCCCAAACGTGCGCGTGGTGTCCATCCCCGATAGCGTATAGGCCTTATCCAGTAGATAGGGCTGTCGCTTTGTCAAGTCCTGGGCGGTTTTGATGGCTCGCTGGGCAATCAGGTTTTCCGCCACGTGTCGGTTCAGATCAAAGACCGACTTGCTGTTATAAGAAGTGGCTACCTGGCCCGTGGGAGTGATCCGAAGCTCCTCACAGGATAGCAACTCCCGCTCAACGTCCGAAGGATCACCGGGTAAATTCAGGTGTTGCTGAAAGAAGCGGTACATGGCTTCTCGGTTGGGGCGGGTCGAGGCGTGGAAACCGGTCGACTCAACCATTGTCAAGTGATCCGGTTGGCCAAAGAGTTGGTACACGTCCTTCACTTCACGAAAAGTTTCCCGGGCGCCCTGAATGCTGAAAAAGTCTTCGGTGGTGGTCACCATCAGGGTGGGTTTGGGCACCCGCACGCTCAGGAAGTCAGGATGATCCAGCCCCAGCTTGAGCACTTCGTAGATGTTTTGTTCGGCATCTTGTGGACCGATAGACTCGAACAGGCGCCGGTGGTTGGTGACGTAGCACTCCGGGGCCGCCGCGTAGATGCGGTCGTCAACGGCGGCCAGCACTGCGGTTTGTTGCCCCCCGCCCGACCGGCCTGTCATGCCAATCCGGGCCGGGTCCACTTCCGGACGTTCGGCCAGGTAATCAAGGGCGCGGACGCCATCCCACACAAAGTAGTCGTTGATGGAGTAGCCCGCCAGAAGACACTGTCCGCCCGCATACGAGTGTTCGTGCGTCGTTCCTCCTATCTTAGATTGGTGGGTTGTGCTATCCAGGTACTGCGTTCGTTCGCCCTGGCCGATGGGGTCGATGGTGAAGACGACAAACCCCTTTTCCACCAGGTTCAGGATGCTGATTTGGTACACGTCGCGCCGAAAAGCCGTTGGGGAGTGGCCGGTGGCGTAGAACACGGCAGGCAAGGGAAACGCTTTCCCGGACGGTATGAACAAACTGGCGGTCACGTAAAAACCCGGGTGCGACTCGAAGACCAGCTTCTCTACCGTATAGTTGTCTTTGGTGACGGTACCGCAGGCTTGGGGGTTCAGATCGTGTTTTTCAAACTTCGCTAGCGGGGCTTTCAGTTGGACCTGCTGTTGCTGTAAATACCTTTTCCAGTCCTCAATCGATGAAAGTTTGTCTACTCGTACTGAGCGATCATCGATACACTGCCTGGCCAAATGGTCAATGTGACCATATAAGGAGTGAGGCAGGTTGGTGTGGGCCATCCACGTCTGGTCCGAACGATAGTTGGGTTTGAATACCGAATAATCCGGCTCCTGCGCGTGCGACAAAAAACCAAAGAAGGTTGATGCTACTCCGAAGACTAGTCTTCTGGCTAGATAGCTGTGCGGTGAAGTAGTAGTGATCAATGGATGAAAATGATGGTGGCGTAGCGTAATATAAGCGTACTAACCGGCTCACCAAACGGAAAAGGGGTGTCAGGGAAAGCCAAGAAAGCAGTGACGAGAGACAATATTTCAGGAGGATAGAAATACTGTCTGGCAATACATTAGATACCACAATGTACAAACCCGGTTGAATAAGTCAAATGAACACTGATATTTATTTCAAAAATACCCAACACCTACTAGCTAAGTTTGCCAGAACGCGCGTTTTCAATTCTCAATCCATCAAACTTACCAGCAATAACATTCCGCAAAGAAACCACTACCCTCAGAATTCCTTACGCATCAATGGGCGTTCCTCGCAACTCACACCGGCTCGTGGTGGTGGTTCCCTGCGGACCGGGGCCCTGCACGGTTAATTGGATGAATAGTTCTTCACCGCTCCGCACGCCGGTGCCCGACAGTTGCACCTGCCCCATGAGTCCCACGTTCACCGCGGTGGGGATGATCGTCAGGCTATCGCCCTGCACCGTGGCCGCCACCCGCTGGCCGTAGCCCCCTAAATTAACCAGTGTTCGTTGGTCTGGCTCGTCAGCAACCGACCTTATTTCTAGGGTGTAGTCCGGGTTGGTGGCCCCGTCGCAGGTTTGCACCATAGCAAATTTACCCAGCAAGGCGTTGTCCTGCGAAGCATCTTCCCGGCACCCTCCGGCAGCAGAAAGTAGCGTCATAATAAAGGCGAAAAATAAGTTCATAGGTTGCTGAAATGTCTTTGGATAAAGTCAGACAATATAAACGGGTTTAGAGAAAGAACGTAGCGCTATTTATTAAATTCTCAAAAAAGTTCCCGCGCTGTGGTAAACTTACCAAAATAGTGTAGTTTTAGCGCAAACATACTTTTACCTAACCTTAGTTTTCTTATGAAACACTCTACTAACCAAGTCTACTGCCAATGCGGTTGGTGGGCTCCTCTACTCACGGTAGCCCTGCTGCTCACGGTGGGTTTCACCCCCAGCCAGGCGCAAATGCAGGTGCGCCCCGGTGTGATGGACACCTGTTACGCCTCGCCCGAGATTATGAACACCCGGGTGTATGCCGAGCACATGCTGTCCGAGTCGCCCCAGTTGCAGCAGGCCCGCACGGCCGCCGACGCCGACGTGCCGCCCGTCAAAACCGCCGAGTTTATTGTGAACTACACCGGCTTCACCCCCGAAGCCGAAGCGGCCTTTCAGTACGCCGTAGACATCTGGTCGACCATCCTGGTATCCGACGTACCCATTCGGGTCGACGCCAGCTTTCAGGCCCTGCCTCCGAACGTGCTGGGATCGGCCGGGCCTACCTTTATCTTCTCGGACTTTGATGAAAGTGTGGAGCCCGACACTTGGTACATCTCGGCCCTGGCCGACGCCATTGCGGGAGAAGACCTGGCCGAAACCATCGACAGCGTAGCGGATGCTCCCGACCTGCGGGCGCGCTTTAGCAGCACCTTTAACTGGTACTACGGCACCGACCTGAATACACCCTCCGATCAGTACGATTTTGTTTCGGTGGTACTACACGAACTGGGCCACGGACTAGGCTTCATTGGGGGAGCATCGTACAATGATTCTACCGAAATCGGAGAAGTGCGCATCGCTGATCTTCCTCTGATCTACAGCGATTTTGTGGAGAACAGCGGCGACACGGCTATCCTGTCTTTGCCTGATTCATCCAAGATTTTGGGAGAGTTCCTCACCAGCAACGACCTATTTATGACCGGTGAAAACACGGTAGCGGCCTACGACGGGCAAGAGCCCAAGATATACGCACCGCAGGTTTGGCGCAGTGGCTCCAGCTACTCACACTGGGATGAGGATAGCTTTCCGGCCGGAGACCCCAACTCGTTGATGAGTCCCCAGTTTGGCTTCGCCGAATCCATTCATCGGGTGGGCGACATTACCAAGGGTCTGTTCGAGGACATGGGCTGGACGATCAACGAGGAGCCGGTTACCCTGATTAGTCTGCGCCATACCGTGCGGGCCGGAGTGAACGGCGCTTGCCTGGGAGGCACTCCCACCACCGACGAGGTGGGCGTACTGCCCGGCGGCACCGCCTGCCTGTACTACACGGTGACCAACGTGGGCGACATCCCGCTCACCCTGCACAACCTGCGCGACACCGAGTCGGGCGTGATCTTGTTCAACGTGCGGCAGGAGCTGGCCCCCGGCGAATCGCTCACCGTGACCCGGCAGATCAAGGTGCGGGAGCGCGACCTGCCGCTGACCAACATTGCCACCTGGACGGCCTCGCAGCCGGGCGTCACCGGACAGGTATCGGCTACCGCCGTAGCCAAGCTGTTCTACGCCCCCGTGGCCAGCATCCGCCCCACCCGCGAGGTGTCGGTGCGCCTGGAGCCCGACGCGCGCAAGACGCGCAACCTGAGCATTGCCAACCGGGGCGGCTCACCGCTCACCTACCGCACCGTGATTCGCGAGACCGACCGCACGCTGGAAGAACGCGTGACCGAGAGCCAGGCGGCCGTAGGTCAACTAAGCACTACGCCCAGCGTTACGGTAGGAGCTTCGTCGGTAGCCGAATCGCCCCTGGCCGAAGCCTACGGAGGCGACCTTACCGCTTACCAGGGTGAAGCTCTGCGGGTGGTAGAGTTTGCTACCGACTTCGAGGAGTTCGACGTGGGGCCGCTGGGCACCCAGAACGGCTGGTTGGGCACCGACAGCCTGGCGCAAATTTCGAGTGAGAATCCTTTTAGTGGTGACAAGCACCTGCGGATGCTCTCGGACAGTACCAAACCGGCCGACTTCAGATATAGCGTATATTCTCCGCTGATCAAGGGCGGGGCGGAGCCCTACTCCAGCTTCACAATGAAGTTGGCGCTGAATGGCGCGGCCCAGTATCGTATCTTTCCCTCGCAAGAAGTAGGCGACGGTCAGCTATCCATTGGGGGAGCCATATTGATTGCCCCCAACCGCGGAGTGTTTGTCTTTGTAGCGGGCACCGGATACGCCTTCACTGGCTACGTGTTGCCCGAAGGCTACGTAGAACTCAAGTACGTATCTAGTCGGTTAGATGATATCTATGATCTGTACATCAACGATCAACTCATTGCCGAAGGTATCACTTCTTTCAGTACCGATGTTGACATTGTGGAAGTGCGCTACTACGGAGGAAGCAGCGAAGCCAGTCTCGACATCGACGACATTGAGCTTATTGATGGCGACGCGGCCGCTCCTGAGTGGGTATTTGTAGAACCAGCGGCCGACACCGTGGAGGCGCGTAGCCGCTTACGGGCCGACATCATCTTTGATTCGGAGGGACTGGAGCCAGGTGTATACCAGGCTGAGATCACCGTGCTCACCAACGACCCGTTCAATCCTTCGGCCGTAATACCGGTGAAGATGACCGTGCGGGGTGATCGCCGTCCGCCCGCGGCACCGGTCTACCTGCGTGAGCTGCTGCTGGTGAACGCCGAAACGGACCAGACCATTGCGCCCCTGAACGACGGTGACGTGCTGGACCTGAGCGTGCTGCCGGAGATCACCGTAGAGGCCATTCCGATTCGCGGCAATTTCCGGGGAGCCATAGAATTCTATGTTAACGGCCAGTTTGAGGAGCGCCAGCGCTACGCCCCTTATGCCCTGGCGGGCGACGTTCCGCTGGGCAACTTCGCGGCCTACGACTTCCAGCCCGGCACCTACGACATCACGGTGGTGGCCACCGCCGACGGAGAAGAGCTGGGTGATACCTTGTCGGTGAGCATCCGGGTGATTGACGGCGATCAGAATAGCACGCTGGCCCGCACTGGTCAGGGGCTGGACGGCGCGACCATCAACCCGGACGGGCTGAGCTACCAAGCTTACCCTAACCCGGTGGCGCGCACCTTCTCGGTGCAGAGTCCGGATGCCTCGGACCCCATCGCGCACTACACGCTGGTTGATAACCTGGGCCGCATCCTGGTCTCCAAGGCGGTGGACAACCAAAACGCCCTGCGCGTGGACATGACTCCGCACCTGAGCCAGATCAGAAGCGCGGGCATCTTCTACCTGCGCCTGATGACCGTAGAGGGCCGCTCGGAGACCATGCGTTTGCAATTGGAATAGCAGCGTAGGATTACTAATAGCATCAGAAGCGTGCTTGGCCCTAGCGGTCGGGCACGCTTTCTGTTTTCAATGTAGAGGCTTCTTACGTATGCTTCCTTCTTTAAAATGATTTTTTGTGCTATGAGGTAGTACAACTGCTCACCTTGGCAGGGTCAGCCCGGTTATTGAATACATTCTTATTATGAAACTGTTGTTAACTTTCTTTACGCTTGCTTTTACCCTCCCCTCCTTTGCCCAGACTTCTATCCAGCAGGTGGATCGCACGGTAGAAGCATTCCTAAAGCGGTGGAGTATTCCGGGAGCCTCCGTAGCCATTGTTGATAACGATCGCCTGGTGTACGCCAAGGGGTACGGATACGCCAACAAAAGAACGCGGAAGCGCGTAACGCCGACCCACCTGTTCAGAATCGCCAGCTTGTCGAAGCCCATTACCTCCGTAGCCATTCTGCAACTGGTGGAAGCAGGAAAGCTACGCCTAGATGACAAAGTGTTTGGGGCGTTGGGGCTATTGAGCAAATATGATAGGCAACGCGTCGTTGACCGCAGAGTTTTGGATATCACGGTGCAAAACTTACTCAATCACAGTGGCGGTTGGGATCGAGATAGAAGCGGTGACCCGATGTTCAATTCACTGCTTATCGCTGAGCAGCAGGACGTTCCGCTGCCCCCGGACCAGTCAGCTACGATTGACTACATGCTGCGCCAACGGTTGGACTTCTCGCCGGGAACAAAGTACGTTTACTCCAATTTCGGGTACTGCCTTCTGGGAAAAATCATCGAGGCCGTGACGGGCGTTGCCTACGAACAGTACGTGAAAGACCAAGTATTGAGCAAATGCGGAATCAAAACGATGGAGATCGGGCTAAGTAACGCGACACTGCCGCAAGAGGTATCATACTATACGGAAGCCTCGGAGCGCTTCAGTCCGTCGGTGTTCACCCAAAAACGGGTGAAGACGCCCTACGGAGGCTTTTATTTAGAGGGCATGGATTCGCACGGGGGGTGGATCGCTTCTTCGGTTGATCTGATGAAGTTTCTGGTTCGGGTGAATGGCATGGCCGACCGGAAAGATATCTTACGCCCCTCGACCCTACGGACGATGCCCGAACCATCACCGGTTAATCGCAACTACGCGCTGGGGTGGGCCGTGAACGAGGCGGGCAATTGGTGGCACTTGGGCTCGCTACCCGGAGCCTCTTCCGTTATAGCCCGTATCAACGACGGCCGGGGGTGGTGCGTTCTGCTAAACAAAAGAAGCCTAGACTCGAAGTTCTTCTCGGAACTGGACCAGCTCATGTGGCAAGCCCTTGAGGGGGTAACCTTCGACGATGTTGATCTCTTTGATCGCTACCCGTGAGACCTCAAACAATACGTTCGCTGAACACCTCGGCCGTTGGTAGCTTTACGGACCGTGGGTGAATGGTAGAGGCATAGGCCTGGGATAAAGCACAGAAACGCATAGTCTGCAAACCAGAGAAAAGGCCTTGCTGCCGCCCAGGATACAAGAAGTTTTAGTATTTTGTTCGCCAGAACAATTACACAGAAGTTAAACTGCATCGCTACCACTCACCCCTATGTTTCTTACCAGCAACTTCCAGAAGCTTCAGAAGATTCACAGCGTTATCGCTCTGGTGCTTTTGATCGCCTATCCGGTTGGCTATTTCTTGCTTGACCGAGGAAGTAGTGTAGCATTCACGGTTACCTACCTACTGTGTTTTATCGCTCCAACTTGGTATACAGGAAGGCTGATTAATCAGTGGCGCAAGGGCGCGCCGCTCATCAACGAAAGTGCTATCCTACGCGAGGTGAGCCTGTCTGCGTCTGAGTTGCAAAGCGAGCTAGGTCGACTATCCCGACA
The DNA here is from genome assembly GCA_965217275.1 of Cyclobacteriaceae bacterium. Taxonomy (GTDB): domain Bacteria; phylum Bacteroidota; class Bacteroidia; order Cytophagales; family Cyclobacteriaceae; genus Tunicatimonas. Next base: position 2,010,939 of record OZ244400.1, read on the forward strand.
ACAACGATGGCGAGTAAACGAACGAATCATCAAGGGCAACACGCATAAGTTCACGCTGGAGACTCCGGTATCTCTTCATTCGTTCGGAGAAACCATTGGTGTTGTGGCAGATTTCTCAGAACAATGTGCCGATACGATTGCTATACGAAGTACTCCCAAAATTCCTACCACCGAAGTCGACGACGGAAGAAACCGAGCCAACGTTGAAGCAGTGCGGTTGTTTCTTGGCGATGCTCTTCAGGCAATTGGTTAAGTATTTTGGAGCACCAGTTAGCTAAGTGTGGGTCTCTGAAGATGAGCTACTCTTCAAGAGCATCTTCCTCCTTTGGATTCAGAAAGCTATCATACTCCTTAAAGAACACTCCTGATAAAGTAGTTACGTACACGCGGGGACCTAATCTGGCCACTGAGGTAATCTTATGACTCTCCATACCGGTGTTGTCTAACTCAGTGAAGTGAACAACCCCTTCCTTATGTTCGAGGAGAAATAACTGGCTGTTGTAGTAAGCAATTGTCTTGCCTTCTACCAGTTGGTAGTTGAGCAAACTAAAGTTGAAGTCAAGGTTTCCTACCAGTTCCCAATGGTCACCCTGATCAGAAGCATATAGCTCTTGGTTATGAAGTCCGTACAATCGGCCGTCAATCGCAAACATCTTATACAGTGCCCTACCTGATACCCGAAGAGGGGTTCGAGTAGCATCAATTTTATACGTCCCGGCGTCTACCGCTACGTAGAAATCCTCGTCGAAAGCGTATAATGCGTATAGGTTGCCGGGCAGGTCAAGGGTCCAAGTTTTAACAGTATTCAAATAGTTGCTCTCCGGACCATAACTCTCGGTAGTAGTGGCTACCACTAGTCCTTTGATGATGTTCTCCTCGGGCGTAGTACGTGTGTAGTAGAGGACTAGAAATTCGTTTCGCGAATTAACGGCCATGCAGTTGCTCATGTGGAAATTAGGAAAACCAAAGCCAACAAAAGCAGGGTCTATGCTAGGAAGATGCAGGTAGAAATCAGAGCTGCCGAGTACCGGATTGCTGTTGGGGATGATACGAACAGCTTCATGATTAGCCGTCAGACTGATCTGAGGGGTGACCGGCATCTTGTGATTCTGATTGTAATCCATCCACAGAATGGAGTGGGTAACGCTTTCGGTAGAATCTTCAAGCTCAAGGTGGGAAAGATGCTTGGCACCGAGCAAATAAAGATTATTGCCATCGGATGCCGCATTGTATTGCCCACGAAGATCATACAAGAAGCGTTGATCCTCTTCCCACTGGGATAGAGGTTCGGCGGCCGGGGGAACCGATTCTTCATCGCACGCGGCGAGTCCGATGAATAGAGCCGACGTGGCTAGGTAACCACCGAACTTACTGATGTACATATCTTTTGCTTAGCGCATGTTAATAGTGGATAAACCTCAAACTTTGTCTTACTAAAGCGCAAATCTAACACCAAAAACTTAACTTTGAGGAGTAGCAGAAAGATATTCTTTTAGGCATCTAATGCGGCTGTCTGTAGAGTTTGTGTGAGATACCTTTAATCCTCCAACAACCACGTCACCATCTCAGGAAAGGCAATCACCAAACCCAGGAAGATCACCTGGATGATGATGTAGGGCACGATGCCCCGGTACAGGTGGCGCGTCGTCACTTCGGGCGGGGCTACGCCCTTGAGGTAGAACAGCGCAAAGCCAAACGGGGGCGACAGAAACGAGGTTTGTAGGTTTAGCGCCAGCAGAATGCCCACCCAAATAAGATCAATGCCCATCGCACTAAAGATTGGGGCCACCACGGGCACAATGATGAAGATGATCTCGATAAAGTCGATGAAGAACCCGGCCACGAACACCACCACCATCACGATGGCCAGAAACGCCATGGGCGACAGATCGGCCGCCTCGATCAAACTGACCAGGTAACGATCACCCTCCAAACCCCGAAACACCAGCGCGAAGGCAGTGGCTCCCACCAGGATGATAAACACCATGCAGGTGAGGTGGGTCGTCTCGCGCATCACGTCTTTGAGCACCGCCAGCGTGAACTTACCCTGGAAGATGGTGAGCAGTCCGGCCCCCAGCGCGCCCACCGCGGCCGCTTCGGTCGGCGAAGCAATGCCCGCGAAGATCGAGCCCAGCACGGCCACGATGAGCAGAAACGGCAGCACGAACGCTCCGATCACCTGCTTCATGACGCCGCCCCGCCGGAAGGCCGCCACCTCTTCGGCGGGCATGGCCGGAGCTAGGTGGGGAGTCACCACCGCCACGCCCACAATGTAGAGCAGGTAGGCGCCCACCAGGGCCAGGCCCGGAATGAGGGCGGCGGTGAACAGGTCGCCCACCGACACGTTGAGCACGCTGCCCAGCAGCACCAGCACCACCGAGGGCGGAATGATCTGCCCCAGCGTGCCCGCCGACGCGATGGTGCCGGTGGCCAGCTCGGCGCTGTAGCCCCGCTTGAGCATGGTGGGCAAGCTGATCAACCCCATGGTGATCACCGTGGCTCCTACGATGCCGGTCGACGCGGCCAGCATGGCCCCCACCACCACCACCGAGATGGCCAAGCCGCCCCGCAGCTTACCGAATAGCAACGCCATCGTCTCCAGCAGGCTTTCGGCCAGGCCCGATTTCTCGAGCATGATGCCCATGTAGATGAACAGCGGCACGGCCAGCAGCACGTAGTTGTTCATGGTGCCGTAGATGCGTAGCGCCAGCAGGTAGAAAAAATCGGGGCCGAATACCGCCAGACCGAACAGCACCGACACGCCGCCTAGCGTGAAGGCCACCGGAAAGCCAAACAGGATCAGGATGAAAATAGATAGAAACAGGATGAACGGGAGCGCGTCAATCATCATCGGTGAGGGTGAGCAGCGATTGAAACAACAGCGACAGGGCCTGAAGAAGTAGTAGTAAGAAGCCCACCGGAATGGCCGCTTTCACAATGTAGCGGGCGGGCAGCCCCCCGGGGTCGGGCGAGCCTTCGTGCATGCTCCAGGCATTATAGGTGAACTGCCAGGATTCTACTACAATCACGTAGCAGAAGGGCAGCAGAAACAGCACGGTGCCCACCAAATTGACCCAGGCTTGCTGCTTTGCGGTGAAGTTCTGGTAGAACACATCGACGCGCACGTGGCGGTCGTGCTTCAGGGCGTAGGCCGCTCCCAGCAGGAAGATGAATGAGAACAGGTGCCACTCCAGCTCCACCACACCCGCCGACGAGGTGTTGAACAGGTAACGGGCCGCCACGTCGAAGCCAATCACCAGCACCAGGGCGGTAGTGAGCCAGGCCACTCCGCGCCCCACGGTTTCGTTGAGTTGATCAATGAGGCGGACGAGTCGTTGTAGTATTCTTCTCAAGGTAGTAGCTATATCTCTTCGATCACTGATTCTCCGATAGACTGGTCTCCGCACGTCCACTGCCAGGTTTCACGGAGCCGGATTTTGTCGTTACTCATCCGTTCGGGCCGGGAGTGGCACACTCCGGTCATCAGCTCTCCCTGGGCATTGACGTGGTGGTAGCGCATCTCGATGTTTCCTGCTTCATCCACCAGGCCCATCAAGTGGCCCCGCACGATGGCCCCACCGGCGTAGTGGGCGGTCACGATATTGCCCTGCTGCTGGTACGCGAAGACCGTATCTCCCGAGGTCTCTCCGTTCGGGCTGTTGCTCACCGCGCTGAACTGCTTGCCGTGGTAGTTCATGCTGGTAAGGTTAGTTAAGTATATGACAAAAATAATTACAAAAACACAACGTCATTCCAGAATTTCACGCAGCGCTAGCGAAGGAAAATGTTTGGAATCCCCTCAAGTCAAAAGCAAAAGCGACCCTTGTATATCGTAACGTTCGTCTTCGCAACAGGGAGATTCCGGCGACCGTCGCGCGGCCCGCCGCTACCGCTTTGGCCGGAATGACGATTTATAACTTGTTTTGAACGAATACTTAATCCGTGCGTTTGTGCGTATCATTCCAACAAATATATTGTAATTCCGGTGAAAAGAAACGAATCAATCAGCGACCAGCGCGTGGCAGAAATTTTGACTGAGGCTTTTGCAGACAACCAGAGCGTTAACTACGTGGTGAAGCAAGACCGCCAGCGCCCCTGGTACCAACGGTTCGGATTTGAGGTGTACGACGAACTTAATTTCCCCTATCCGTTGTATCTATTGCGAAGCAAGACACAATTCTGATGGAAGCAGTTCAAGCCTAACACTTTGATCCTAGCCAATGAACTTCGTTAGGGCAACTGATTGTTATGCCAAATCAAGATAAACGCTATGGTTAATCAAGAAAAGGAACGTTCTCATGATACCCAACCGGTTGATCCCATGCAGTTAGAGTTGCTGGAAATGTTTCGTGCTCGACAGTTCAGCAAGCAGGAGTTGGTCGATATTAAGAAGATGATCTCGGAGTACTTTTTTGAGAAGGCTGACGATGCCGTAGATAAAGCCTTTGAAGAGAAAGGGTGGGATGTAAACGAGAAGGTAGCCGAATGGGGGAAAGGGCATTATAGAGTGTCCTCCGACAAAAGTTAAGCAATTTGACTTCTATTATTCTAGACACCAACTGCTTGTTGCAAATTTTGCCTCGTCGGTCCCCTTATCGGTGGTTATTTGATTTCATTCGCGAGGGACGAGTTCGATTGATCGTATCAACTGAAATACTAATGGAATACGCTGAAATTCTGGAGCAGCAAATCAATCATGAAGTAGCAGACAACGTGATACAAGCGCTCATTGATAGTCCTTTTGTTCAGATGACGGTACCTACTTACCGATGGCAGATTATACAGGAAGACCCCGACGATGATAAGTTTGTCGACGCTGCAATCGCCGCATCAGCAACTTACCTCATTACTAACAACGGACATTTCAAAGTTCTGGATACCATTACATTTCCTAAGGTCAACCGCTTACGGCTTGATGATCTTTCACCTTCTTTATTTACTTAGCCTGTGTCTGAAATTATTAGCGTTTCCCAATCCGATATCCGCCAGACCACCCCGACCCAACTGAAAGAATTTCTTCTGGAGATTGGCGAGAAGCCTTTCCGGGCCAAGCAAATCCAGGAGTGGCTGTGGCAGAAGTCGGCGACCAGCTTTGCGGAGATGACTAACCTGTCGAAGCCGCTGCGCGAGCGCCTGGAAGCCCACTTTGTGATTCGTCCGGTGACCGTGCAGGAGCAGCAACTGAGCAGCGACGGCACCGTGAAGTTTATGTTTCGCCTGCACGATGGGCACTTGGTAGAGGGAGTGCTGATTCCGACCAAGAAGCGCATAACGGCCTGCATCTCTTCGCAGGTGGGCTGCTCGCTGAGTTGCAAGTTCTGCGCCACGGGCTATATGGAGCGAAAGCGCAACCTCGACGCGGCCGAGATTTATGACCAAGTGGTGCTCATCCGGCAGCAGGCCGAGCAACGCTACGACCGTCCGCTGACCAACGTGGTGTACATGGGCATGGGCGAGCCGCTGCTTAACTACGCCAACGTGCTGCAGTCAGTGGAACATATCACCTCGCCACAGGGGCTGGACATGGCCTCGTGGCGCATCACGGTGTCCACGGCGGGCATCGCCAAGATGATCAAGCGGCTGGGAGATGATGCCGTGAAGTTTAATTTGGCGCTGTCGCTGCACGCGGCCAACGACGCCAAGCGCAGTCAGATCATGCCGATCAACGAGAGCAATACGCTGGAAGCCCTGCGCGAGGCGCTGAGCTACTTTTACGACAAAACCGGCACCACCATCACGCTGGAGTACATTGTGTTCCACAACGTGAACGACACGCTGGAGGATGCCCGCGAGCTGTGGGAGTTTACCAAGCGCGTGCCCAGCAAAGTAAACATCATCGAGTATAACCCCATCCGCGAAGCGGACTTTACCAATACCGAAGCCGACCGGCTGGATCAGTTTGCGGCGTTTCTGGAAGGCAAGGGAGTGACGGTGAACGTGCGGCGCAGTCGGGGAAAGGATATTGATGCGGCTTGCGGGCAGTTGGCGATCAAGCAGTGATCATCTTGCGCAGGAAAAAGGGGTCATTCATTCGTGAAATTACCGCGATGCCACCGAACCGGATCCGTTAGGGTTGGTAGGTTACGTCAGGCATGGCATTCTTCATTTTGAGGTACAACTTCTTAGCCTCTTCTTGGCTTGAAGAATGGTATATCTTTTCTCCGTTCGCTTTTGTAAGTACTTTGCATTGCCTTCAGTCAGCACAAAACCCATTGCTACAAGCAGTAAACCTATTCCGATTAAACCGTATAACATATCAAGTTTTGCGCGATTGAACGTCCATAACCTCAATCCCCGAACTTAAAATCTCGTAAGCAAAAGGATTCGTGTCGATGAAGTCAGATTCGTCTATAGAATGTGGTTCGATTCTTAGGTCTACGTTTCGTCGGGTTCTCATTAACTGCATTTGGGTTGAAAAGAAATCGGTCATACTCTCAACAATCAACGCAATATCTATATCACTGTCTTCCTTCTCCAGCCCTTTGGCACATGAGCCAAACAGATAAGCCTTTTTGACTTTTACGTCTGCCGGAATCTGCCGGATGAACTTGATAGCCGTATTTACAACTGCTTGCTTAACCATTGTTTCAATTTGTAATCTTTCCAGAGGTGATCAGATGCTGCATGGTTGTATAATTCCTATTGGTCTAATCCAACCAATGCCGCACAAGTTTCTCTGTGTCATCAATTTTGTCACTCATTGCCCTTAAGGTACGGAAAGTCAGCGATATAACGATGCCGAGGCTTGTCAAGCAGTAAGATACCCATACTTTTCAAGATCAGCACTGTTTTCTACCAACTTCAGCGCACCGTCGGCGATCACGTAACGTCGGTCGCTGACGGCCATCACGTTTCGGTACTGGTGGTCGGTGAGGATAATGCCCTTCATTTGGGATTGGTACCGAATGTGCGGGATGATCTTCTCCACCAGCACCGGCGACAAGTACGAAAACGGCTCGTCGAGCAGCACAAATGCGCCCGGCGTATACAACACAGTGATGATCTCCACCAGCTTCTTCACCCCGCCGGAAAGCTGGCCTATTTTCCGGTTGGCGTTTGTGTTGATCTCCTCCAGATCTCGGATGCGATCAAGCGTTTCTTCCAGACGAAAGATCTTGATCAGATCGTTGAAGGTCAGGTAGTTCATCGCGAACCCATCTTGCGGCAGGTAGTGGAGGGTGTTGGAGGACTTAAAAAGTTGTTTCACGTACCGGCCATTCAGGCGCACCGACTGGTTTTCGCCGTGCAGGGTGCCGAAGATGATCTTCATCAGGCTCGACTTCCCCGAACCGTTGCGTCCCAACAGCCCCACCACGTCGCCGGTTTCGCACTTCAGGTACACGTCCGTCAGAATTTTCCGCCCACCAAAGGCAAGGCTTACGCTATCAACTTCTAGGGTGTTCAATAGGCAATAAGGTTGATGGTTCCTAAGATGATTAACGACAAGGTCGTATCTATTACAAACGACGAAATGAGCAAGCTTCGCGTCGTGAACCCGAGGTTGTGGAAGAAATACAGATGTTTCTTTCGGCTCCAGTAACAAGCGAGGATAATTCCCGCAAAACCAACCACCTTTATCCAGAAAATAAACACGTGACTGATGGCTCCGTAGCGCAGCAGCAGGTCGGCACTCACGGCGGTGAACAGTAGATTGTAGACGGTATGCTCGCGGTAGAGATACCCAAGTACGCTGATTTTCTGTCTCATAAGCCAATGTTACAACTTTTTCTTCTTTTATTCTGACTCACTTCGTACTTTGCTCCGCACTAACCACTACCTATCCTTGTATGCTACCAAAAGACAAATGGTCACTGTTGGGTCTCCTAGTCCTGGGGCTAATGATGGTCGTACTGCAAACCTGTGGCACCACGTCCTACTCCTTTCGTGCCAATTACCAGGAGGCCAATCAACTGCTGCACGAGACTGATAATATCCAAACCAAACCCTTTCTCAAGGCGCACCTCAAAAATGGAGACATTTGCATTTTGCAAGACACCTGGTCCATTGATACCGTCGAGAAGATCGTATCCGGCAGCGGCACTCGCTACGATTTCAACCGAAACGTTGCTTCCGAAGGAGTGCTGGCCGTGGCCATCGATAGCGTAGCGATTTTCGAGACCAACCGGAAATTGGAAGGCACCGAAGCCGACCGTATCATTCCGCTCAGCATCATGGCGGGCTTAGACGTGGTGTTGGGCATTTTATGCATCACCAATCCCAAGGCGTGCTTCGGTTCTTGTCCCACCTTCTACCTCGATGAACAGGATAATTTCCACTACGCCAACGCCGAAGGGTTCTCCAACGCCATTGCGCCCTCGATGGAGTATGGCGACATCGACGCCCTGGGCAGTGTCACCGTGGTAGGCGATACTTTCTCAATGGCCATGAAGAACGAAGCCTTGGAGACGCACTGCGTGAACGAGGTGAAGTTGCTGGCCTTTCCCAAAACGGAGGGTCAGCCGGTGTATCAGTCAGCCCACGACGAGTTTTTTGTAGGAACAGCGCCTCACCCGGTGCGCCGCGCCCGCGGACCGGAAGGAGACATCACCGACTTGGTGCACCGCGCCGACCGGCAAGAGCGCTTTAGTACGGCCGACGAAAACAACCTGAGCAGCAAAGAGGTGCTCTACGTGGATTTTGACCCCATAAATACTCCCGGCGACCTGGGCCTAATTATTAACTTTCGGCAGACGCTGATGACGACTTATTTTATCTACAGTGCCATCGGCTACATGGGCGACGAGGTGGGGGATATCTTTGCTAAGATAGAAACGGACCCCTCGCTCAACGGAAAGCTGGAGGACGGCATCAAGAAAGAGTTGGGCGATATTGAGGTGTACGCGCTCGACGACCAAACGCAGGAGTGGGCGCTACAGGGCGGACTCTACGAAACCGGTCCCATTGCCATCAATGAGCAAATCTTGCCGCTCACTATCCCTTCGGCGGATACCGTTCGGCTAAAAATTGTGATGAACCGGGGACTGTGGCGGGTAGACTACCTGGCGCTCACCAGCATTCAGCAGAAAGTTGATCCGGTGGTGCTGTCGCCCCGAACGGTACTCAACCACGGCCAGCCCGATGAACGGGCCTTAGCACAACTTAATGATCCCGAGCAGCACCTGATATCCATGCCCGGCAGTGCTTATCGCTTCTACTTTGTGCTTCCTGAGCAAGACCAGGAGTATGACTTGTTTCTCTACTCGAAAGGCTATTATCTGGAGTGGATGCGCGCGCACTGGCTCAAGGACAAAGACCTATTAGCGCTCTGGCAAATGGTGGAGCACCCGGCCAGCTACCTCAGGACCGAAGCGGCAGCTTACAAGCAGTACGAAACCACCATGGAGCACGAATTCTGGAACTCAAAGATCGACACCGAAGCCTTCTCCTACCATGAAAACTAAATCATTTGCCCTGGGCTTGCTGTCCGTGGCGGCGCTGAACGGCTGCATGACTCCGCGGTACGTGCCCAAGCCGCAGGCCATTGATACCAATCACTACGGGTCATATATCACCATCAAAGGCATCAGTGGCGGAACAATTCGGGGTGAACTCATCGCTGCCGACACCAACCAACTGGTGGTGCTTGCCAGTAAGGGGAAAGCGCAGTGGGTGGCTGATGTCTCGGTGGCCTCGATCGAAAGCTTCAAGCTACAGTATGCGTACGCCAACTACGGCTGGACCGTCCCACTCTACGCGCTCTCTACTATCAGCCACGGCTGGTACCTGCTCCTGATGCTTCCCGCCAACCTGATCGTGACCAGCGTGGCAACCACCAACGGAAAAAAGCACTTTCAGTATACCGAAAAAACCATTCCCTATAAAGATTTAGCCATGTTCGCCCGGTTTCCGCAGGGCTTGCCCCCGCAGATTGAGCGGTTGAGCATCCAAGGATACGCTAAAAGTGAATAATCCATTCGATCAATTGTGATGAATTCGTTTTTTCCGTCCAACCCCGTATCTTGCTTCTTCTCAACCGCCCGACGCCCATGAAAACCATCCTCACTAGCCTATTCTTACTGTTTAGCCTCGCGCTCTTCGCCCAAAACGCCGATTCGCTTTACGTGCGCGCGCACTACGAGAAGCAGGAGATGACCTTCACCATGCGCGACGGGGTCAAGTTGTTTGCCAACGTGTATCTGCCCCGAGACACCACCCGGCAGTACCCGGTCTTGCTCAAACGCACTCCCTACAGCGTGGCGCCCTACGGCAAAGATGAACTTCCGAATAGCCTGGGGCCTTCGCCCTACCTGATGCGCGACGGCTACATCTTTGTGTACGAAGACGTGCGCGGACGCTACCGCTCCGAGGGGCAGTATGACAACATGCGGCCCAATCGCAGCAGCGAGGATGAGATCGACGAAAGCTCCGATACCTACGATACGATTGAAGAACTGCTCAAGCGGCTGGGCAACCGCACCAACGGACGGGTGGGGCAGTGGGGCATCAGCTATCCGGGCTTTTATACCATTGCCGGAGCCGTGGACGCCCACCCGGCCCTGAAGGCTTCTTCACCGCAAGCTCCCATCTCCGACTTTTTCTTTGATGACTTCCACCACCAGGGCGCGTTCTTGCAAAGCTACTGGATGACCTTCCCGGTGTTCGGGGTGCAGCACGAGGCTCCTACCGACACGGCCTGGTACACGATGGTGGATTCGGGCACGCCCGATGCCTACCAGTTCTACCAGGACCTGGGGCCGCTCAAGAATTCCGAAAAGTACTACGCCGACAACTTCTTCTGGCAGCAGGTGGCGGAGCATCCCAACTACGATGCTTTCTGGCAAGAGCGCAGCATTTTGCCACATCTCAACAATATTAAGCACGCCGTGATGACCGTAGGCGGCTGGTTCGATGCCGAAGATTTGTACGGCCCGCTCAACATCTACAAAACCGTAGAGCGCAACAACCCCAGTACTTTCAATATGCTGGTGATGGGCCCCTGGAGCCACGGCGACTGGGCGCGCGAGAAGGGCCAGCAGGCAGTGGGCAACATCTACTTCGGCGACAGCATCTCCACGTTTTATCAGAAAGAAATTGAGTATCCGTTTTTCACGCACTTTTTGAAGAGTGACTCTCCGTCGGATGAGGCCGCTCTGTCGCTGCCGGATGCCTACTTGTACGATACGGGAATTAAGGAATGGAAGAAGTTCGACACTTGGCCTCCGGTCGATGCCCCGCGCTATACCTTTGCGTTTCGTACCGGTGAAGCCTTGCAACCTAACGTGCTGCTCATCAACGAAGAACCCGACGACCGACTCACCTTCGAGTACGTGAGCGACCCGGCCCACCCGGTGCCCTTCACTGAGGATGTGAAAGTTACCTTCACGCCTCGCAAGTTCATGACCGACGACCAGCGCTTCGCCGCGCACCGTCCCGACGTGCTCACCTTCGTGACGCCACCGCTAGAAGAAGACCTCACGCTGATGGGCGAAATCATGGCCAAACTAAAAGTGTCTACCTCGGGCACCGACGCCGATTGGGTGGTGAAACTCATCGACGTGATGCCTCCCAACGCCGAAGACAGTCCCACCATGCAAGACCACCTGCGCATGAGCAACTACCAGATGCTGGTGCGCAGCGAGGTGTTTCGGGGGCGCTTCCGCAACAGCTTCGAGCGGCCCGAACCTTTCGAACCAGACCGCATCACCGACGTGAGCTTCCCGCTGCAAGATGTGCTGCACACGTTTAGGAAGGGGCACAAGATTATGATCCAGATTCACAGCACCTGGTTTCCGTATATTGATCGCAACCCGCAGAAGTACGTAGACAACATTTTCAAGGCCGAGGCCGAAGACTTTCAGGTAGCCACAATGCGGGTGCACGGCGGCTCGGTGGTTGAGGTAGGCAAGCTGGATACGGAACCGGCTTCGGTAAAATTGCCCAGCAAGTGAGAAGGCCATTTGGGTTACTTGCGGGCAAAGGACCTTCCAAACTTATTGAGGACAACCGGGTTTATCAGCATACACTTACTCGATAACTAGTGCGCATCATCATTTCTACCTCAGTCAAGCAGGGCCGCCGGGCGGTGGCTCGGGGGTTCGACCAAAGCTTGTTCAAAAAATTAAGCCCTCCGTTTCCCCCCGTGAGGCTGCTTCGCTTCGATGGGTCAGGAAAAGGGGACATTGTTTCTTTAGAGCTTAACTTTATCGCCTTTAAGCAAATTTGGGAAAGTCACATTGTGGACAGCGGTGAGACCAAAAAGGAGTGGTACTTTGTGGACGAGGGTGAGATGTTGCCGTTCTTTCTTACCTACTGGGAGCACCGGCACCGGGTGGTGCAAACCGGTACCCACGCCACCATCATCGACGACATCACGTTTGAATCGCCATTCTTTCTGACTGACTTTTTGCTGTATCCGGTGATGTGGTTGCAGTTTTTGTACCGCAAGCCCATCTACAAACGGGTGTTTGGATAATCCGCTATCCGCTAGTTTTTCGTCACTTTGTACGCCACCACGCGGTTGTCGTTGAAGGTAGGCACCAGCAGCAGATTTTCTGATTCTATATAGCCGATATCCGCTGCGTTGATTTCTTGCGCCTTGGTGTCCAGCAGTTTCTGGCTTTGGTTGTTCTCAGGGTCTACGTAGTGCACCTCGCCTTGCCAAGTAGAGACGATATAATCACCACTTTCGGTTTTGATGATGCCGTCGGCCGAAGGTATTTCATCGATCCAGTGGTCTTCCACGGTTTTGTCACTCATACTGATGGGGGCCAGAAATCCTCCTCCGGCAGAAGCCAACAACATGCGGTCATCTTCGGCCAGCAGTCCGTTGGGTCGCTGTAGGGACGAGTCGCTCATCCAGGTGGTTACCTCTCCGTTCTGCAACTGATGGATCTTATCGGTATCGGAGTCGGTAGCAAATACGGTACCGTTGCTGCTTACGGTGATATCGTTCAGAAAGCTGGCTCCCTCTACGGGGTACTTCTCCTTCACCTCTCCGGTGGCTAGATCGATAGCCGCAATTTGGGTGATATCGGTCACGTACAAAGTGTTTTCGTGCTGTCCCATTCCCTTCGGATCGTTTAGCCCGGTGGCCCACTTGAGCGTAGTCACCGAACCGTCGGGCGACAGTTTTGAAATGAAGCCATCACCGTCTTGCCCCTCCTTGTTGATCCCGCCGATATTGGCGACGTAGATCGCGTCATTGTCAGCATCATAAAGCACCGATTCAGGGGTTTGCATCACGGTGTCAGTGGCCCACGCTTCCGTAATAGAAACATTCATGGTAGGCATCTGCTCGGGGGTAGTCGCATCAACCGTAGTCTGGACGGTTTCGGTGTTGCTTCCGCAGGCGGTGATCAAAGCCAGAAGAGCGGGCACTGCGTAAATGATAGGATTTTTCATAAAGGGAAAGAGGTTAAGGTTAGTTCATATTGTAGTGGGAACGCGACACGACGCGCTCTCACAGAGCATCAGTTGTATAATATTAAGGCCTTAAAACAGCATCTTAACCACCGTAGTGCATGTCGGTCTCCCATTCGGTGAGGGGCAGGGCTTCGGCGTCGCGTACTCCCCCGGCCACCACCTCGCTCACAAAAATGCTGTGGTCACCGATGGTGATATCTTCGCGCACCTTGCACTCAAAGTAAGCGGGCACGTCTTTTAGGATAGGAGCTCCGGTTTGTCCGTCTTCAAAAGGAAAGCCGTTGATAGTATCATCTTTCAGAGTGGTGTCTCCGGCAAAAGGAGCGGGCATGTCTTTGTTGTACTTCCCAACGATGTTCACGGCGAAGATGCGGCTTTTCTCGATGGTTTCGTGCAGATCGGACTGCTTCTTTACCGCAATGGTAACCAAACTGGGCTCAAACGAAGCCTGACTCACCCAGCTTACGGTGCCGGCCGCCACGAAATCTTTATCGCGCGTCGACATCTCTTCGCTCGACTTACGGGTGGTGACAATGTAGAAGCCGTAGGTTATCTTTTTAAGGGCTTTGGATATTTCAGACGATTGGTCAGTGCTCATGCTCAATTAGTTTGTGTAAGGTATAAAGCATGAACTATGAACCCGCGTTGTTGTTTGGTCAACGGCCGCTGTTTACCGATTTGACGGCTTCCGGTAGGCTATACTAAGTCTCCGGCGGCTCGAAGTACGTATTCGGCCAGCTCCCAGGTGCCGTAGAGCACCAGTCCGATAAGCCCAACGAAGATAACCACGACGCTTACCAGCACCCCCTTGCCACTGCCGCGGTACTTGCCCTCTTCGTGATAGCGCTTGAGCATGCGCACGTTGCGCTGGTTGGCCTTGTAGGTGAAGTCAAAGATATTGCCGAGGATAGGAATGCTACCCACGGTGGCGTCCAGAACCACGTTGCCGATCATCAACAGCACCAGTTTGCGGCTGGCACCAAACTTGGCCATATAATAAATCAGTGACCCTGATATGGCCAGAGAGGTGGCATCCCCCAAACCGGGTACCAAGCCCAAAATCGGGTCCAGTCCGAATCGGAATTGCGTGCCCGGCACCCTGAACTTGGAGTCCATAAGGTGCGTAATCTTATCTACCCACTTGAGTTCGGGGGTCCCGGTGGTGGGTTTGCGGCGCTTGGTAACTGAACGTTTCATCGCTAAGAAGTTGGTTTAGGTGACTATAAAAGCGAAAAAAAGGGACATTTGTTCATCGCCAAGCACGAGCTACCGTATCAGAGGTGCCACCGACAATCAGTAGGCCCGCACCGCGCGCCCTTCCATAAAATTGGCGAACGCTTTGTTCACCACCCGGTTGCCGCCCTCGGTGGGGTAATCGCCGGTGAAGTACCAATCACCGCGGTGGTCGGGGCAGGCCTGGTGCAGATTTTCTACCGTTTGGTACACCACCTCGTAGTCTGACACCAGGTTTGCCGGACGGGTGATCAGCGAAATCATTTCCGAAACCTGTTCGTAACTAAACGGTTCGTAGAGCCGCTTCACAAAGTTGGGGGCGCCCTTCAGCGAACCTTCGTTGGCGCACAAATCGTACACGTCGTCTATCAAGTTATCTAAGCCGCTTTCTTTCAGTAGCCGAAGCACCGCCCGAAAGGCCACAAAGTCATTCATCTTCGACATATCTATGCCGTAGCAGTCGGGGAAGCGAATTTGCGGAGCCGAAGAAACAATCACAATCTTTTTAGGCGACAGCCGATCAAGCAGGTGCAAAATGCTCTTTTCCAGGGTGGTGCCGCGCACAATAGAATCGTCAATCACCACAATGTTGTCAACGCCCTTGCGCACCACCTCGTAGGTGGTATCGTACACGTGCGCCACCAGGTCGTCACGGTGGATGTCGTCGGTAATGAAGGTGCGCAGCTTAGCGTCTTTCACCACCAGTTTTTCTACGCGCGGACGAAACGACAGCAACTTGGTGAGGTAGGCCTGGTCCACCTCGCCACCCTTGGCTTTTTCGTGAATGGCCGCAATGCGCTCGTTGCTTAGGTGATCCTCCAAACCGGCCAGAATGCCCAAGAAAGAAGTTTCGGCGCTGTTGGGAATGTACGAGAAGATGGTGTTCTGCAAGTCATAGTCGATCGACTTCAAGATTTGCGGAATCAGCAGTTTGCCCAGTTTCTTGCGCTCGTTGTAGATGTCGGGGTCGGAGGCCCGCGAGAAGTAGATGCGCTCGAAGCTACAGGAGCGTTTCTCAAGTTTTTCGATAAACTGCTGCTGCGAAAAATCGCCCTGCTTGTCAATGATTAGTGCATGACCGGGTTCGATCTCCTTGATTTCGTCGTAGGGCACGTTGAAGGCCGTTTTGATGGGCGGCTTTTCGGAAGCGACCACCACCACCTCGTCGTCGGCGTAGTAGTAAGCGGGCCGAATGCCGGCGGGGTCGCGCGCTACGAACGAAGCACCGCTGCCAATCAGCCCGGCCATGGTATAGCCGCCGTCAAAGTCTTTGCACGAGCGTTGCAGCACCCGTTGCAGGTTGAGGTTTTCTTCAATAATCTCGGTGATCTGCTGGTTGGTGTGGGTGAATTTATACTGATCGAACAGCTCCTGGTTTTCTTGGTCCAGAAAGTGGCCGATTTTTTCCATCACCGTCACCGTGTCGGCCTTCTCCTTGGGATGCTGCCCCAGGCTCACCAGGATATCGAACAGGTCATCGACGTTGGTCATATTGAAGTTGCCCGCCATCACCAGGCTGCGGCTTCGCCAGTTGTTCTGGCGCAGCATGGGGTGGCAATACTCAATGGAGTTTTTGCCGTGGGTGCCGTAGCGCAGGTGGCCGAGCCACACCTCCCCGGTGAAGGCCACGTTCTTCTGCAAGAACAGTCCATCCTGCAGCGCATCGCTGCCCCACTCCTTGCGGGCCTTCTTAAACTTGCGGTTGATCTTCTTGAACACGTCGGAAATCGGCCGGTCCGACACCGAGCGGTAGCGGCTGATGTAGCGCGAGCCGGGCTCCACATCGATCTTGATGTTGGCCACTCCTACTCCGTCTTGCCCTCGGTTGTGTTGCTTTTCCATGAGCAAATATAGCTTGCGCACCGCATAAAGGGGTGTGCCGTACTTGTCGATGTAATACTGGAGGGGTTTGCGCAGGCGAATCATGGCGATGCCGCACTCGTGTTTGATTTGATCAGTCATAAGGAGGTCGGGTTGGCGATAGGGTGAAGGTACAAAACCAAAATCGATAAAGAAACAAAAATAACCGCAAGCTGCTCACCAGGAGAACACCAGCTAGCCAAGAAAAATTTAGCGTTCCGGCTAAATTTTTCGCGCAAATAATTTAGTCGCTGTAAGGGGCCAAGCGCCGGATTTTTACTTCGCCTTTTGCAAAAGAGTCACGCTACGGTCTCTAAAAAGTCACGTTTTTATAACATCAACGGGTCAGTAGCCGAAATGTAAGCCAGCTTACATTTCATCGGTTAGGCATCAGTTATGATTGCGGTGTAAACCAAAGTTTCTAACCCCTAAACAACTAACAATGAAAAGACTACCGCTATTTTTCGCCCTATTCGCGCTGCTCTTCGCCGGTTGCGACGAAGACCAAGACGGCACCATCGATGTGCTGGAACCAACCATCCTCACCGTGTCTCCCGCGGCGGGAGCGGCGGGTTCGCACGTAACCATTTCCGGACTCAATTTCACCGCCGCCTCCACCGTGAGCATCAACGGCGAGCACGCTGATGTGGTCACCGTAGGCCGCACGGCTATTGCCGTGAAGGTACCCGCCGGACTCGAGGTCGGCAAAGCCGAAATTGTGGTCACCACCAACGGCAGCGCATCCGATCCGTTTCCGTTCACCGTCACCGAAGATGATGCTAAAGAACCGGAAGCTACCACCTTCCGCGTCACCATCGAGAACGTGAACATGCCGCAGCCGTTCTTTCAAAGCGGCGTCTTCAATACTCCGGTAGGAGCCTCGGCCCCGGGTCCAGCCCTTCCTGGTGACGACAGCGCCTACGAGTTCTCGTTCTACGCGGGCCCCAGCACCGTGCCCGGCACCACCACCAAACTGTCGTTTGCCACCATGTTCGTAGCTTCTAACGACCTGTTCTTCGCGCCTTTGGGCAGCGGAATCACCCTCTACGACGATCAGGGTGACCCCATTCACGGCGACATCACCGACCAGGTGTTTCTGTGGGATGCGGGCACCGAGGTGAATGAGGAGCCCGGTGGCCCCAACCAACCGCCTAGCCAAGCCGGACCCGACACCGGGGAAGATGAGAACAGCGTAGTGCTGCTGCTGGACAGCGTGAACAAAGAAAAGAACGGACTGATCGTGCCCAACATCAAAACCTGCTACCCGCTGGTGCACGAAGCGATTAAAGTCTATATCAGCAATGAAGGCACCAAGTTCACCGTGCGCATCTATAACCTATCGGGTGCCACCGACGTACCCGGCCCCCTATCGCCCGGTGTCTACGTGGTGCATACCGCCGACAATCCGTTGTTTGAGGTTAACGAACCTGACTTTGGCGACGGACTAGAGGCCATTGCCGAGGATGGCAACGCGGGTCCACTTGGTGAGTCGCTAGCCGCTCGCACCGGTTTGATCGTTCCCCTGTCGCCCGGAGTGTGGGCAGTACACAAAGAAGACGCCATGCCCTTGTTCACGTCAGGTGAGCCGGATCGCGGATTAGGATTAGAAGGTATTGCCGAAGATGGCAGCGCCGCCGAGTTAGGCGGCAATCTGCCCAGCGTGGAAGGGGTAGGAGCCAGTGCGGTGTTCAACACTCCGGTAGGCGCCGACATGCCTGGCCCGATTGGCCCTGGTGGAAAATACGAGTTCATGGTGACGGCCAAACCCGGCTACCACCTGTCGCTGGCCACCATGTTTGTGCAAAGCAACGACCTGATCTATACCTTTGAAGACAACGGCCTTCCGCTGTTTAAGGATGGAAACCCGGTGAGCGGGGATGTTACCGATTATGTGCTGCTGTACGACGTAGCCACCGAAGTGGATCAGTTTCCCGGAGCGGGACTCGACCAGGTGATTCGGCAGAGCGCCCCTGATACGGGAGCTGACGATGATGACAACCGGGTGGGGCAAGTTACGGCGGATGGCAAAACCCCGGCGGCGGATGGATTTGTGTATCCGGCTACCAAGTCAATCATCAAGGTAACCGTGACGCCGGAACCCTAGAAAGGCGTAACACTTATTGTAAGAAGCCCATCAGCTAATTGATGGGCTTTTTTGTTTCGATAAATTCTCTTACGTTTGGCAGGTTTTTGAGTAGGGCCTCATTTTTACAGATGTACCGCCCTTAGCGGCGTTTGGAGAAACCCCGAACGATAATGTTACCAATCTAGTAGCGCTTGGTACCTTTATTGCTGCGTAGAAATGTCATACAAGTCCATCTTGTGCCTTTGTAACAAACTTCTAATAAATAAATAACCCAAATCTTTACTATGAACAGATTATCGATGAGACTGGTGCTAGCGTTAGGAATGCTGGTTCCCATTTTTTATGCCTGCAACAACGACGATGACAACGGCACCCCGGCGGGTCCGACGATCACCGCTCCCGCTGATGCTTCGGTAGCGACCGGTGCGTCACTTAATTTAACTTTTGCCGTCACCGTGCCCGGAGGCTACGCTTCGGCTACCGCTAGCGTGGAACCTGCCGCGGGTGGCATGGTCACCGTGACCGAATTGACTGATGGTGCTACCAGTGGCGACGTGGTGGTCAACTTCGTCGGCGGGGCAGAAGGCGAGGCCACCGTAACGCTTTCCCTGGTAGATCAGCTCAACCAACCCGCTGAGGCAACGGTAAAAGTAACCGTGACCCCCGAAGGAACCACCCCTCCCACTGAGCCGGTCACCTACTTATCTCCGGGCGACACCATTGCCAAGCTTAGCGAACTGGATCAGTTTCTACAGGCGCTCACCGCTGCTGAACTGGTGGATGTGCTGAACAATACAGACGCAAAGTTCACCATCTTCGCTCCTAATAACACGGCTTTTGCCGATTTAGTCGCCGACCAGGGAGCCGCCGACCTGCCCACTTTGGTCGCGCAACTCAGCAAAGCAGGTGTATCCAATTTGCTGCAAGCGCACGTCATCGCTGATTCGTTGCCCTCTGATTTGTTGGAGTCTAAAGAGTATCCCACACTCAATGCTAACGCAACGGTTAACGTCGTCAAAACGGGCGATAACGTGACGGTGAATGGGGCCGCAGTGGTCACGCCCAACATTCTCACTTCCAACGGCGTAATTCATATTATAGACTCGGTGATCAATCGTCCGCCCCCGCCGGTAGCTGAAGGAGTATTTACGATAGTAGACACAATTGCGTCGCGCGACGAACTTAATAGCCTGGAGGCAGCTCTTCAGGCAGTAAACATCATTGAAACCTTGCGTACTGAGGGCCCATTCACCGTATTTGCCCCTAACAATGCCGCTTTCGATGCGTTAATTGCCGCGCAGGAGGTAAGCGATCTCAACGGACTGGTCACCAAGCTGGGAGCCGATGCCGTAGCGTCAATCTTGCAGGCCCACGTGGTGCCGCAGACCATAACGGCCGCTGACATTACAGATAAGGATGTGTATAACACTATCAGTGGAGCTACCCTTACGGCCACGGTAGACGTGAACACCGGCGCGGCGCGCATCAACGGGGCCGATGTGCTGGAGACGGGCCTTATCGCCGAAAACGGGGTGGTCCATGTGATCGACTCGGTGGTGAACCTGAGTGCTTCCAGCGACGGATCGGGTGGTTTCACCGTTACCATTGAGAATGTGTCGGATGCTCGGCGTTTCTACCAACACGGGGTGTTTAATACTCCGGTTGGAGCTACGGCTGCCGGACCAGCTACCCCCGGCACGGATGCTACCAACGGCGGAGTCTACGAATTTAGCTTCAACGCGGGGCCTGTGCTTACCGCCGGGCAACGCACCCGGCTTTCGTTCGTCACCATGCTGGCCGCATCAAATGATTTGTTTATCGCCCCGGGGCAGGATGGCATCGAGCTCTACAACGCAAACGGCGTTCCGATCACGGGCAACATTTCAGAACAAGTCTTCTTGTGGGACGCAGGGACAAAGACAAACGACACCGATGAGGACGATACCGCTCCGGTTGCCTTGTATAACGGAACGGTCTATCCAACAACCGCTTCTAGTATAGTAGATGTAACCATTAGCAACGTGGGCACGCTGTTCACAGTACGCATTGCCAACAAAACCGGCGACCCGGCAGTGCCAGATAGTAATCTCTCTCCCGGAGTATGGGGCGTGCACACCGTTACTTCGCCCATCTTCGGCACCGATCGTGGCGCCGGTACCGACGGTCTGAAACTTCTGGCCGAAGACGGTGATCCTTCTGAACTGAGCACTACCTTCGACAACAATGAAGGCTTTGCTGTTCCTTTATCGCCCGGTGTGTTTGCCGTACACGGCAGCCAGATACGCCCAGTGCTCGTGACCGGCGCCGTGGACCGCGGCGTAGGCTTAGAAGCACTGGCTGAGGATGGAAACCCCGAGGCACTGGCCGCCGCTCTAGCGCAGAATGCGGAGTTAGACACGAGCGGCACGTTCGGCACCGCCCCCATTGGCCCGGGAGAAACCTACTCGTTCACCGTAGACGCCGAACCCGGTGACTATCTAACGATTGTGACCATGAACGTGCAGAGTAATGACATTGTCTACTCTACTCCCGAAAATGGTATCCCGCTCTACCGCACCAACGGACGGCCGTTCAACGGAAACGCCAGTCGGCTAATGGTTGCCTACGACGTGGGCACCGAGGCTAACGAGTATCCGGGCGCGGGGCTGAACCAACCCCTTCGCCAAGCGGGTCCCAACACCGGACCCATTGATCCGGACAATACCGTGCGTCGCGTGGTGGCTGACGATATCAATCCTTCGGGTGATGGATTTATCTATCGCCCCGTAGGAGAAAGAATCCGGGTCACGATTACCCCTAACTAAACCTGAGGTAAGTTCTTCAGCATTAAGCACCGGCTACGCGTAGTCGGTGCTTTTTTTATTTCATTTTAGGGCCATTTGCCGTATGTTTAAAGGAATTTTATTCTGAAAAAAGCGGTAACCATAAACAGATTATTCAGGACTTGCCTTGCAAGCCACTCAACCGTAAGCATTTAAGCCAACATTCCTGCATGTACCTAATCTTCGACACCGAGACTACCGGCCTTCCCCGCGACTACAACGCTCCTGTCACCGACCTGGACAACTGGCCCCGGGTGGTGCAACTCTCCTGGCAGCTGCACGCCGCCAACGGAAAGCTGCTCAGTCAGCACGATTATATCATCCAGCCTGACGGATTCACTATTCCCTTCAATGCCGAAAAGGTGCACGGCATTTCTACTCAACGCGCCCAGGCAGAAGGTCTGCCCCTGGTCGACGTGCTTACCAAATTCAACGCGGACCTCGAGCGCACCCAGGTAGTGGTAGGACACAACGTTGATTTTGACATCAATATCACCGCCGCCGAGTTTATCCGGGCCGGGTTGTCGCAGGCTGGCGATGACAATCCGGTGCTGCAGTCTCCCAAGATTGATACTAAAGATGCGTCTACCGATTTTTGCAAAATTCCCGGCGGACGGGGCGGCAAGTACAAATGGCCCACCCTGTCCGAATTACACGAGAAACTGTTCGATGTTCGCTTCGACGGGGCACACAACTCGGCCTACGACGTGGATGCCACCGCCCGTTGCTTCTTTGGCCTCATTGAGCACCGCGTTATTCCCCCGTTCGCTCCTGAAATAGCTATTGAAGAAATCCACTACGAGCGGCCCAATCTGAAAGACGCCACCGCCATCGCTAACCCGTCGGCGATTGAGCAGGTGGCCGACACATCGGTGGCCGACATATCGGTGCCCACCGTACCCGCCTCCGATATACCCGTCCAGGATATCAAAACCGCTCCCTTTAGTCACCTGCACGTGCACTCGCAGTTTTCTATTCTGCAAAGCACCATTGGCTTGAAAGAACTAATCGCCACCGCCAAAGCACAAGATATGCCCGCCGTGGCGGTGACTGACTTCGGTAGTCTGTTCGGAGCCTTTAAAGCGGTGGCCGAGGGGCGGCGACAGGGCTTGAAGGTTATCATTGGGTGCGATGTATACATGGTGGCCGACCGCCATCAGAAAAAATTCACCAAAGACTTCCGCGACCACCGTACCATCCAGTTGTTACTGGCTAAGAACCAGGCAGGCTACCAAAATTTATCCAAGCTTTGCTCGCTGGGTTACATTGAGGGCTACTACGGCGGCTACCCCCGGGTTGATAAAGAACTCATCAAGCGGTACGCCTCTGACCTGATCGCCACCACCGGCAGTTTGTCCGGCGAAATTCCCGACTTGATCCTCAACGTGGGCGAACACCAGGCCGAAGAAGCCTTTCAGTGGTGGGTGGATACGTTTGGCGATGACTTCTACGTAGAACTGCAACGCCACGGGCTGCCCGAAGAAAACCGGGTGAATGAAATTATGCTGGGCTTCGCCCAGAAGTACAACGTAAAGGTGGTTGCCACCAATAATGCTTACTACTTAAACCAAGAAGACGCCAGCGCTCACGACACCCTATTGTGCGTGAAGAACGGCGACTGTTTGTCGGTGCCGAAAGGCCGGGGGCGAGGCTACCGCTTTGGCTTCGCCAACGATGAGTACTACTTCAAGTCGGAGGCCGAGATGAAAACTTTGTTTCACGACCTGCCCGAAGCGATTACCAATACCTATGAGATCGTAGAGAAGACCGAAGAACTCACGTTGGAGCGCAACATTCTACTACCCCGCTTCGAGATTCCCGAGGGCTTTGCCGACCAGGACGATTACCTGCGGCACCTGTCGTTCGAAGGGGCCAAACAGCGGTATCCCGAAATCACTCCCGAACTGCAGGATCGCCTCGACTTGGAGCTCAAAGTGATCAAAGACATGGGCTTCCCAGGTTACTTCCTCATTGTGCAAGACTTTATCAACGCCGCGCGCCGCATGGGCGTATCGGTGGGGCCGGGACGAGGCTCGGCCGCGGGTTCGGTGGTGGCCTACTGCACCGGGATCACCAACATCGATCCCATCCTGTACGACCTGCTCTTCGAGCGCTTCCTCAACCCGGAGCGCATCAGCATGCCCGATATCGACATTGACTTCGACGACGAAGGGCGACAAGCGGTGATCGACTACGTGGTGCAGAAGTACGGTCAGAACCAGGTGGCGCAAATTGTTACCTTCGGCACCATGGCCCCCCGCATGGCCCTCCGCGACGTGGCGCGGGTGAGCGAACTGCCCCTAGCCGATGCCAACCGATTGGCCAAACTGGTGCCCGAAAAGCCCGGTACCACCTTCGAGCAGGCCCTGGCCGAGGTGCCCGAACTCAAGCAGATCAAGCACGGCAACGACAAGCAGGCCGAGGTGGTCACCCTGGCGCACAAACTGGTAGGTTCAGTGCGCGGAGCGGGCATCCACGCCGCGGGCGTCATCATCGCTCCCGACGACCTGCTGGAGTACATTCCGGTGAAAACAGACAAAGACTCGGACCTGTTCATCACCCAGTTCGATGGTTCGGTAGTAGAATCGGCCGGAATGCTGAAGATGGACTTTCTGGGGTTGAAGACGCTTACCATCATCAAAACCGCCCTGGACAATATCAAGCGCAACCACGGCATTGACATTGATATCGACAAAATTCCGCTCAACGACGAGAAAACGTTTCGCCTCTACCAGCGGGGCGACACGGTCGGCACCTTTCAGTTCGAGTCGGAAGGCATGCGGCAGTGGTTGCAGAAGCTCAAACCCACCGACATTGAAGACTTAATCGCCATGAACGCCTTGTACCGCCCAGGTCCCATGCAGTTTATTCCGAATTTTATTGATCGTAAGCACGGCACCGAACGGGTAGAATACCCGCACGAATTGCTCAAACCGATTCTGAAAAACACCCACGGAATTATGGTGTATCAGGAGCAAATCATGCAAACCGCTCAAATTCTCGGCGGCTACTCCCTCGGCGGTGCCGATCTGTTGCGGCGCGCCATGGGCAAGAAGAAGATCGAGGAGATGAACAAGCAGCGCGTGGTGTTTGTGCAGGGCGCTAAAGAAAAGCACGGCATTGAGAAGGCCAAGGCCGAAGAGGTGTTCTCAATCATGGAGAAGTTTGCTCAGTACGGCTTCAACCGCTCGCACTCGGCGGCCTACTCGGTGGTGGCCTACCAAACCGGTTACCTGAAGGCCAACTACCCGGCCGAGTACATGGCCGCTGTGCTCACGCACAACATGAGCAACTCCGATAAGGTGACCCTGTTTATGGACGAATGTAAACAGCAGCGCATCCGGGTGCTGGGGCCCGACGTGAACGAAAGTAGCTTCTTCTTCGGAGTGAACGCCCAGGGACAAATCCGCTTCGGATTGGGTGCCATCAAGGGCGCGGGCGAAAGTGCCGTCACTTCCATTATCGAAGAACGTGAAAGCGGCGGAGCATATCTTAACATCTTCGACTTCGTGAAGCGCTCTAATTTGCGGGCGGTGAACAAAAAAACGCTGGAGAGCATGGCCATGGCGGGATCCTTTGACTGCTTTAGCGATCTGCATCGGCGACAGTACCTTTACACTCCGCCTGGCGACATGAACCTGCTCGAGAAAGCTGCTCGCTACGCCGCCACCCTGCAACATGAAGAGCAGGCCGCTCAGGTGTCGCTCTTCGGCGGACCGCAAGGCTTAGAAATACCCCTGCCCCGCGTAGAAGACTGCGAACCCTATAGCGAAATTGAGAAGCTCAGGATTGAGAAAGAAGTGACCGGTTTCTACATCTCGGGCCATCCGCTGGACCAGTTTCGGCTGGAGATCGAGAATTTCTGCACCTGCACGGTAGACAAGGTGAGCAACTACCAGAACCAGGAGATCGCTGTGGCGGGCATCGTTTCCAAAAGCATCGAGCGGCAGCGGCACGACGGCAAACCTTTTGGATTAGTCACCATTGAAGATTACCAAACCTCGCTCGACATGGCTTTGTTTGGTGAGGAATACCTGAGCAACCGCCACCGGTTGTCGGTGGGGCAGTTTGTGTTTGTGAAGGGGCGGGTGGAAGAACGCTACAACCGCCCCGGCGTGTGGGAGCTGCGCCCTAATACCGTGCAGTTGCTCAGCGAGCTGCGCGAGAAGATGACCCGGGGCATCCGGGTTACCCTTCCGGCCGCGTGCCTGGATGCAACGCTGATTCATCGGCTAGAGGAACTGACTCACGCCTTCCCCGGCACCTGCACCCTGAAGGTGTGTTTGCAAGACGAGCAGGACAATATCGCCGTAGAACTGCTCTCGCGTCGGTATAAAATCAACCCCGACAACCAACTGTTTGATGCGTTAGACCAGCTCAAGGACGTTAGTTATTGCTTGGCAACGGGGTAGCGTAGCGAGATTAGCGCAGCGGTAGTTACTCGAGCAGAGCTTCTGGCTACAGTGGCCTTGCCCATTATACGCTCCCCCTTTACTTCTTTCTTCTGATAATCCGTAGCTGGTGCCCTCACCAGCTATTGTTTTCTCCCTCCTTTTGTTTTCCCAATATGGGACCGCTATCCCTATGAGGACTGTCTTCTGGTAGCCGACTGAGTTAAAATCGTCGAATTCCTTCCGTTCATTACCTAGCTAGGCTTTTTGCCCTCTCTGCTATTTTTTCCCAAAAGACTAAGTCTACTTTTAATCAGCTACCCTAGCATGGGGGCTAAAACGGGTAAATGCTCATAATTAATGACAATAATTATACGTATCTGCAAAATAATTATAACGTAAGCGCAATCTACGTTTTTGGGGGGTACGGTTTTTCCGCGGTCAAGTCCACCAACCACTTCTCCAGAAGAGAGCACAGCAAGTAATGATATGGTAAACAATTATACGAACATGTTTCGAAGCGTTAACAAAATGACGGACGGTATCTTATCCTGGATTTTTCTGTTGCTGGTTGCCAGCACGGCAGCGCAAGCGCAAACCGGCCCGGGCGGAGTAGGGAACCCAGCTGGAAACGGAGGACAACCTGAAAATGTGCTGTGGTTAGATGCGACTACGCTGATTCCCGAAGTCGCCGACGGCAATGACGTACCGAGCTGGACCGACCGATCAGGGAATGCCTTTACCTTCTCTGCCTCGAGTCTCGGATCAAACTCAGACAACACAAACCCCAAACTTCCCTCATTCGTTTTAGCGGAGCCTACGCTAAATAATTTACCGGTGGTACGCTTTGATGGTGGCAACTCTGAGCGTTTGGTGCTGAACGCCTTTGCGGCCATGCCTACGGACGAGATAACGGTAATCATCGTAACACGTGAGACGGGAATAGAGGGCGCGGGTTCCGCGATTGTCTCCTACGCGGTAGCGGGAAGCAGCAACGAGTATTTGATATTAAACCGAAGCAATGGGGTTCTGAAAACATTTGTCAACGGAGACGAAGAAGGTTCGGGTGATTTAACGGGCGGATTCAAAATTTTCAGCTCACGGTGGAGGAAAAGCAATAGGCAGTTAGTTCATCGACTCAATGGCAACATTGAGAGCTCCGTGACTAACAGCAGTAACTCATCAATGACTGCCGGAGGAACCTTAGCGCTGGGTGGTGAGCAAGATGCCGTCGACGGTGACTACGCAACAAATCAAGATTTGGAGGGTGATATTGCTGAGATTATTTTATTCAACGGCTACATCAATGATGCTCAAGCCGTGATCATAGAAAACTACCTAAGCGCCAAGTACGGCATTGCTATCAGTAGCCTTGATGCCTATACGAACGCTACTTATATCTACGACGTGAGCGGGATAGGCAAACTAGGAGCTAATGTTCACGCTACCGTAGGCTCCACTGGTCTTTACTTGCAAGCTGCTTCAACTCCGTCACTCAACAACGGCGATTTTGTGATGATGGGGCATGGCAATGGGGCGCGGGAAGTTTCTGCGTCAGACTTAAGCGGCACTTCACCTACTGTTACCGATCGCTGGGAACGTGACTGGTACGTAGAAAAAACATCGCTCACCACCGTAGGAAGCAATATCTACCTTGAGTTTGACTTCCCCGAAGGGGTCGTTAACGGTGGGCTGCCGCAAGACATCAGCGGTTATAAATTACTGTATCGAAGTGGCAGCTCAGGAAATTACTCGGTAGCTGCTACAACCAACGTATCGAAGGTAGGTGGCGACCGCATCCGGTTCGAGCTTACCGAGGGGCAGTTGACCAACGGTTACTACACGATTGGCACCTCCGACAACGCAAATAGTCCTATTATTGGTGCACCAGCCAAAACTTGGTACAGCTACCAAGACGGAAATTGGGACGATTTTAACACGTGGACCTTAGACGGAGCGGCGCTTCCTAGCTTTGAGAATCCAACTAGCCAAGTGCCCGCCTCGGAAGATAACGTGATCATCACCTCCGGCAACACCGTTAGCGTCACAACCGACGGGAAAGTGATACGAAACATTGAAATTACGGGTGACCTGGACGTAACCACTTCGGTCAACCATCAGTTGGGCACCATCACTGGCAATGGGTTCCTCTTGATGCAGGGTAGTTCAGCCGGAGTAGATAACTTCCCGGATGGCGATGCCAGCGGTTTTGCCGATGCAACCAACGGGGGAACGGTGAAGATATACGGCAACGGCCTTGCCCTGAACCAGACACGAACTTTCAATAATTTGCAAATAGCACTGAGCGGCAGTGCTAACGAAGTGGTCCTTCTTAAGAACTATATCCTCAATGGCAATTTCACGATAGAAAGAGGTACCTTCAGAATCAACGATGGCACTCAAACTACCAATCTCACGGCTACCGTACGGGGTAACACCACCATCGACAACGCCGGACTGATTCAGGTGAGCAGCAGCAATGCCCGCCACCAACTGAATCTTTACGGTGATCTAATTAACAACGGTGATATCGCTTTTACCAACCGCACCGTGCCCAACTACGGATCAGAATCTGGCAATGGAATTGTGGACGTCAACTTTCTGAGTAGCACTGAAAATCAAAATGTTGAGTGTAATGGGCCTTCTCGGTTTTACCGCATCAAAATTGACAAAGGGATCGATGAAACCTACGTGCTTTCGCTAGAGGCTAACAATTCTAATAACTTTAAACTATTAGGAGCCGCCCGCGATAATCACCCCCAATCAGCCCAGCTCAGCGACAACCGAAACGCCCTGGGACTTGTGCGCGGAACCGTGCGGATAGGGAATAACATTAATATTCCGGTTCTGAATGATCGGAACAATTACAACGTCTCAGAGGCCGCCCAACTGTGGGTAGATGGAGGTACTGTTTCTAAAACGGATGGGGAAGCCATAGTACTCTACGGAAAAGCCCGCGTAAGTGCCGGTACGCTTAACGCTTTGGTGCGAAGCGGCTTCACGCTGCGCGACAACGGGACGGTTACTGTAGACGGCGGAGAGTTAAATGCGAACCAGATCAGAACCTCGGTGGTCGGCGTAAGCAGTTTGGGGGGGTACGTACAAAGCGGGGGCATCACCAATGTGTTGGGTACTTCGATCAACGGCGATTATTATGTATTTAATCTAACCTACCCTGGCAACGTATTCACCATGTCCGGTGGAGAACTCAATATTAAACAGGCAAACGGCAAAGGGGGAGTATTTATTAATTCTGCCCCCGAAAACATCAACGTCACCGAGGGCATTGTGAATCTAGAGCTAGGCAGCAACAACGATATGATTGTCACCTCACGCGCGCCCTTCTACAACGTTAACGTGCGTAATCCGAATGGTTATAACAAAGCCGTTGTTCTGAACGGGGGCACCGACGTCTCTTCAACGGACGAGAGCTTGGCCGCTCAACCCCTGGTCGTACTGAATAATCTTACGCTAGAAGAAAACGCCCGCCTCACCACCAACAATCAAAACGTAACCATCGGCCGAAATTTTACGATCAGCAACGATGCCCTGTATGATTTTGGAACCAATACCACCATCTTCAACTCTAACAAAAATGCTACGTTGTTCATTGGTGACATCACCGGGGTAACCAACGGCAATTATATCGATCCCGAAGGAGAAGACGCGTACGCTCGTTGGGAACAGCCCTTCTACAACTTCACGGTCAATAAACCGGGTGCTACGTTAACCCTGGCTACTAGCTCCACCTACACTACCACCGATGCAGTATTTCATGATGGTAGCGGACGCAAAAACATCAGAGGATGGAGAAATAATCTAATGAAAGTGGCTAACAACTTCATATTAGAGAAGGGAACGATTGATCTGGATTTGTTCAGCGTTCGCTTGTACGGAGATGTGACTAACCGCGGGGTGTTCGGAGTGGACTTCGACCCATTGAACGCCCAAGTGAAATTGAGAAGAGAGAGTACGCCCACCAACCGAACAATAACCACCGCTAAGGGGGCCGAGTTTGGCAATCTTCGGTTCAATAGTGACCAAGCTACTGTTTCTATCACCAGCGATCTCTATATCAAACGTTTCGAGTACAAGCACGGACGCTTCAACATAAGAACTTACAACCTTCGTATTGATCAATTAGATATTGGTCTGGAAAACAATGCTCAGTTCGACTTCAACGGCGATGGCGATACGAACGATGGTGGCGAGAGAAGCGTGTTCAGTCCGGCAGATATGTTCGTAACCGCGGGCAATGCTTCTGACGGTGGAGTTTCCATGCTTATCAATGGTGACGGTACTTATCGCTTTCCTTTTGGGATTGGCACCGGAGCCACTGAGCTACTAGCCAACGGTGCCAAGTACACTCCCGCTACCGTAACGGTTTCCAACTTCTCTGATGATGGCTACATCACAATTAATCCGGTAGACGAAATTCTAGGTACTACCAACATTAACGGAGACGATCTGCTGTCTTACTACTGGCGCATACGTCACAGCGACTTTGCCAGTCTGCCTACGGTTGTGCATCAGTTTGCCTACAATGAGGAAGACCTGGATGCTTCTGTTAACGAGGCGAGCTTCGTAGCCGGATCAGTTTTGAGTACGCTTCCTTACACCAGAAGTGGCGAAGACTTCGAAGATAGTGACGGTGATGGTGCGCTAGGGAGTGGCGAAGGCACTGCTGAAGTCTCGTCGGTGAATGAGACAAGCAACCTTATCACATTCGATGGGTCTGCCGACAGTGGATTTACGTTGCAAGAAGCCAATTATACGGCTGGCCAGGAAACCCGTTTCCTAGGAGCTGTCAGAGTATACTACACCCGTCGGGATGGCAACTGGAACAGCACCAATACTTGGTCAACGGTGGGGCATTACTCAAGTACCAACAACGGCACTTATCCGCAGGATGGCGACATTGCTTTTATCGGGTTTGATCCGAACAGCAACACGGGGGGAGCCAGCCACTGGATTCAGCTTAACGTAGACGTAGACGTAGCCGAGATCGTTTTCGCTAAGTCGGTAAAAAACAGCGGCGGCACCGAGATACCAAGAGACCAGCAGTGGCTTCCGCAACTCATTGTACGAGATGAGCGAGGTGCTATCAACTTGGGGAAGATATCAGGCGAGGGTACCTTCAATGTGGAGATAGGGTGCGCAACGTGCAGTGCTGATCCCAACGTTACTATCCCAAGGGCTGCCACCATCACCGCAGACTTTGGGGACTTCGCAAACGAAAGATTAAGCAGATTTGATTATGATCTGGAAAACAATGCCGCGTTCCGACTGCCCCTTAGCTTTCCGGAAGTATATCCCAATATGCACATCAAAGGTCAAAACAGTAATAACAACCGGGTACTTATCATTCAGGAGGACATACAAGTTAAAAGAGACCTGATTGTGCGAGAGGATGCGGTGCTGCGCCTCAATGACGGAACGAATGGCGACATCACGGTAGAAAGAAATATTAACTTTACTATCAACAATGGCGACGACGTCATAGAGTTTCCTACCACTGGTGCGAACCGGGTGCTCCGAGTAGGAGGCAATATTGTGATGGATGACGGTACCGACCGGATCAGGGTACGCAACGATACTCCCTCAGGATTAGAGCATTGCCTGCAGGTAGGTGGAAACATACAACAGGGCGGCAACAATATTATTGACCTGTACAACGGAAACGCGGCAAGCGACAACCGAGCGGTGTTAGAGTTAACCGGAACAGGCGCCGGATCTTACACCAGAACAACCGGCTCACCGGCTGATTTGTACCGGGTAGTGCTCAACAAAGGGACCGGTCAGGACTCTACCTTCACTTTTGCGGATGATTTCACGCTGGGAGGAGCCACCAACGGCCCTACCAAAGCCCTGGAGTTAAAAAACGGCACGTTGATACTAGACGACGCTGATATTGATATCGACCTGACAACCGGAGGAGACAACTTCCTGATTCCTAGTTCAGCGGCACTTGAGGTTCGAAACGGAACGGTAAACGTTGGTGGCGATAATACCGGAATCTTGCTAGCCGGAACCCTGCGCATCAGTGGTGCCAACGCAAAAGTCGATATGAACGATAACGTTGGTAATGGCAACAACTATATCGAGTATTCGGTAGGGAATCCTACCCTTGAGATATCGGCAGGTACCCTTACCGTAGGTGCGCAAATTCGGAGGGTGCTTAACGATGGTACGGGCGCGCTAAACTACGTGCAAACCGGAGGAAGCGTTACCATTGGGCGGCAAGCTATTGCCACTCCCCGACCTGCTTCCGAAAATGACCGAGGGATGCTCGAGGTAATCAACGGGGGGCAGTTCGTCCATACCAGCGGCGAACTAAAGATTGTCCGAAGCAACAACAGCCCATCGGTTGCTACGCTATTCCTAGACCCGGGCACCTTCGATGTGACCGGTTCTGAGATAATTTTGGGGGATGGCAACTCTCCCGCCAACGATCTGTACCGCATCAACTCCAGTATTCCTTTGCACCAACTTACGATCAACAATGCGAGCAGCAAGAACCCCCGCGCCGAACTCTTCGTGCGCCCCCTAACCGTTAACGATCGGCTGACGATCACCAGCGGAGCTACGCTAGATGCCGGCGTCGGTAGCCTAACGCTGACGCTCAACGACGACTTGGTGAACGACGGCCTCTACGTTCCTAACGGAAATCTTACCGTACTGGGAAGCAGCGGTGCTCAGCAAATTACCGGCTCTACCGCCACCGAGTTCTACGATTTGGATAAAACCGGTAGCGGCACTACCACCCTACAACAGCCTATTTTGGTAACCCGCCACCTGCGCATGCTGGACGGCACAATGGCCGATAACGGAAACACCGT
This sequence comes from Cyclobacteriaceae bacterium, assembly GCA_965217275.1. GTDB lineage: Bacteria > Bacteroidota > Bacteroidia > Cytophagales > Cyclobacteriaceae > Tunicatimonas. The sequence goes on from OZ244400.1 coordinate 2,043,532, forward strand.
CGAGGTGCGCGGCAACGTGACCCACGATGCGATCCATACCAGTGCCGGGGGCGAAGGGATTGTGTTTGCGGGCACCGCTCAGCAGCAGCTAACCCGTAGTCTGGCAGGCGCTAGTACCTTTGGAATCATAAGTGTGCGAAACGCAAACGGAGTGATCATTCCTGAGAGCAACGGGTTCGACTTTCAAGTAAACGATCAACTGCGACTGGAACAGGGAGTTTTTAACATTGGTAGTAGTTCTCTTACCCTGCTAGAGAACGCCCACATTGAAGCCGTAAACGCTTTTGGCATCAACAATATGGTGCGCACCAATAGCTCGTTTGCCGATTCGGGACTTAAAAAAGTGTTCTTGCCCAATACTTCTACTAATTTCACCTTCCCGGTGGGCGAAGATGTGTATTCACCTGCCACGGTCGACTTCACCAGTGTGGGCGGCAGCGTAGGCGCTAGCGGCGGAAGTATTGCAATTGTTCCCAACCGTAGATTTCATCCGGTGGTTGACGACGGTTCAGAAGCAACCCTTCCCAATGATCTGGACAACGTACTCCAATACTACTGGGCCATACGCACCGAAAATCTAAGCAACTTCACCGGCAACATTGTGTTCAACTACGACCAAAGCGACGTAGCGCTGGGAACTGACACCGGCGGTGACCCTTATACTGAAGACGAGTATCTCTCTGCCCGAATCTTGACGCTGGGAGGCAATACGAGCGTTGACAAATTCACCCCCACCTTAGTGGATGAAACTAACAATCTGATTACGTTTGAATTTTCGGGTCAGGGTAATAATGGCATATACGGTGACTATTTCGCAGGTATTGACCTAGCTATTCCGGACGACATACCGGTCTTCACTTCTACTGGTAACAGCACCGCCTACAATGATCCCGCGGCCTGGACGATTGATCCGCCGTCTACCCCCTTCCCCGCCGGAGGCCCCCGCGGCAGCAGCATCATCGTTATTCAGAATGCGCATACGATCAACTTCAATAGAAACCGCATCAACGTTTATAAAACCGAGATCGAACTGGGAGGAACCGTTACGCTGGGTACCACCACCCAGCACGATTTAGGAATCGTAAGTGGGCAGGGCACCATTAGCACCCAAACCGGAACGTTGCCCGCTGGTTTGTATAAAGACTTTTTTACTTGCACCGGAGGGGAACTTGCCTACGAAGGAACCGGCAACTACAGCGTATTCAAGGGCGGGATCTCCTCGCTCCGCCGCGTCACCTTCGCGGGTAGCGGACAACGTACCTTCCCCAACCAAGCAAGTATCAACATCTGCCAAGACGTGATCGTGGATGGCCCCAGTGTGATTAATCCCAGTGGCGGGGGCATCAGCAACATCGCGGTAGGTGACGACCTCTACGTCCAGACCGGCGTGTTCCAAACGGGTAGTAGTATAATATCCGTAGGCAACGATTTGCTGGTGGAAGGAACTTACAGCGGACAGAACAACCACCAGAATACCGTTGGCGGAGACGTCAGAATTAGTGGTGGCAGTTTTAGTGTCGGCAACGGTGGCACCATACGAATTGGTGGCGATTTTGATTACAGTAGCGGAACGTTCAATAGCGGCTCGTCGTCGTCGTGCATTGTGATGCAGGGAATTAGTCCGCAGACGATCACCGGCACCTTCACCGGAACCGCCGACATAAACCACCTGGAGATCAAAAACGGAACCGGGGTGACGATGGGATCGGGCAGTAGCATCACCATTGATAACAAACTCACGCTCACCAACGGGATACTGACTCCCGGAGGCAACAAATTACTATTGGATGCCGATGCGGTTGTGGGATCTAATAAAGAAGGTAGTGCCACCTCCTATGTGAACGGAACATTGTGTAAAATCATCGTCGACGGCAACGAGTTTGTCTTTCCCATCGGCGACGGAACCCGCTGGGGGCACACTTCGGTGAAACCGACCACTACTGCCGCTCACGAGTGGTGCGCGCAATACTATGACGACAAAGCTACCAACCACGCCAGTATCAGTAACCTAGATCCTTCTATTGCTGCTACGCTTCCCCCGCACGACATTAAAACCATCAGCAATAATGAATACTGGCGAATTACTAGCGACATCCCCACCGCCCCCGGACTTTCTGCTAAAGTGGGGCTACGCTGGGACACGAAGAGCAGTGTATCGCCCGATCCTAACGACTGGTACACTTTAAAAGTAATGGAATGGAACGGAAGCGCCTGGGATTCTCACGGAGGCACCGGACACGAAAGTAATCCAAGTCCAACCCAGAGCAAGGGTTCCTTTACAGCAACTTCGAATATTGACTTTTTGGAGAAATACGTCACCATAGGATCGGCCAGCGAAGCAAACCAGTTGCCCGTTGAACTAATCAGCTTCACGGCAAACGCCCAGGAGCAAACCGTGCAACTGGTATGGGAAACGGCTTCGGAGATCAATAACGATTACTTTGAGGTGCGGCGCTCGGTGGATGGCATCAACTTCAATAAGATCGGCGAGGTGGCAGGCAATGGAAACACCGTTGATGTGATTCGTTACGAGTTCGTTGACCAAATGCCGGTATCCGGAATTTCTTACTACCAGCTCAAGCAGGTAGACTTCGACGGGGCGTTCGAGCATTCGGACAAAATCAGCGTGGAGTGGATCAATGCTGGGTTCGTAGCCGGGTTCGTAGAAGTGAACTTGTATCCTAACCCCGCTCCCCAGGGCCAGGCCAAGCTAAAGGTGACCGGTTTACGGCCGCACAGCACGGTGACCTTCAAACTGCTGGATATGTTCGGAAAGCCTTACATGCAACAGGTGCTGGAAACGGATATGCTAAGCCAGCAAGGGTTCATGATCCAACCCCGAACGCGACTGGCTACCGGAGTGTATGTAGTGAGCGTTCAGCAGGGCAGCGAGGTGCACCAGAAAACCCTGATTGTGCGCTAAAACTACCGAAGGTTGTCTTTTTTCTTCCAAGGGGCCGAACGAAACGAAATCGTTCGGCCTCTTTAGCTAAAACAAAGCGATAGACAATCCCACTTTCCAGTTATTGCCCTGCGGGCCTTCCGACTGGAACAAGTCAGAAAACATGTACTGACCGTGCAAGTGAATGCCTCGGAAACCCAGGCGGGCGCTGGCTCCGTAGCGTAAGGGATTCAGGTTAAAATCCTGTCGCAATTGCTCGGTGCGTCGCTCTCCCTGCACTTCGTACTTGATCTTGGTGTAGGAACTAAACAAATAGCCTATTTTACCACCCAGGGCCACCATCAGGCCGCGCTGGTTTTCTTTGGTATAAAACCTGAACTCTAACGGCACGTCCACGTAGTGCGTCATCAGCTTTGACTTGATCACATTCTGGTACTCGTTGGCATCCAGGGGAATAATTGAAGCCGAATCGGCTCCCAGGGGATAGCTCACCGTCACGTTCTCCGCAAACGCGTAGCTCTCAAAACCCACTCCCACCCCCGGATGGAACGAAAACTTAGACTCTCCGATGGGCATGTCATACAGGTAAGAAAATGCTACACCCTTTGATTTAAAGAAGCGCAGACCCATATTATCAGGCGCCCCTGACAGAAAGTTAAAGCCGAAATCCATGACCAGGGTGCCGGGCAAATTGGGCTCCGCTCCGGGAGCCGCAGAACGAACGGTGGACGAAGCGGGAGGGATAGCCGTGCCGGAAGAGATATCCTGGGAGTATCCCAGGGTGGAGACGGCGAGTGCCGTCAAAACGATAACGAATGATTTCATAAAGTAAAGATTATTCAATGGTGCGTTGGCAAAAACGAGGTTGAGCAGCTTGCTCAGTGGTCTGAAAAGCCGGTGAGAAGCGATACTTTGATACTACGGTAATCCGGGGGCAATATTATGAATTAAATTCCTTTTGTACATACGCGGCCAGTTCCATCACGGCCTTTTCATAAAAAAGAGAGGATAGCAAAAAGCTGTTAATTTTGATATTCCACCATCAAACTAACAAACTATGCTATCCTATCTTAAAAAAACGAATGTAGGACTTACTACTACTATCTGCAAGCCAATGTGATTGATCCGCGTGACAACCGGGGCAAACGCCATGATCTACACTTTATACTGTTTGGGGCACTGTTAGCGGCTATGGCAGGCAAGGTGCTCATCGCCGAGATTCACCGATTTTTGGCACGTCATCATGATTGCCTATGCTCTTTGCTGGGCTTATCGGTCGGGTATACGGTCTCCGATGTGCAATTACGCAGACTGCTGGCCTTGGTGGATGCGGCTGCCTATCAACGCTTTCATGCCCGGTATTTTGGTTGGCAAGCCTGTTTGCTACCTGCCAATAGCTGGATTAGTTTCGACGGAAAAGACCTGAAAGGCACCATTGATGGGGTAGTTGGACAGAAAAGGGGATTATGTATCGTGCGTCCTTTGCTACATCAGGGTAGCATCAGTCTACCGGGATTATTCTATCACGGGGCTAAAGACAGCGAGATAAGCTGTGTACGAGAGCTTTTGCAAGAAGACGCTTTAGCTAGTCAATGCCTGACTTTTGATGCACTACACACCCAAAGCCAAACCTTAGAAATGGTTCAGAATGCTCAAGGGACTTATATCGCTCAAGTGAAAGCCAACCAGCCCATGCTGCTGGAAGATTTACAAGATCATGCCAAGCTCACTGCCCCGGTCGCTGAACATCAGACCTCAGAAAAGGGCCACGGCCGAATAGAAGAGCGAAAAGCTTCTTTTTATCCCACCGATGCCGTCTGCTTTGAGCAAAAGTGGGACAGCTCAAAATTTGCTACCCTGGTGGTAGTAGAACGGGAAAGCACGCAATGCAAAACTGGCAAAGTAAGCCAAGAAACTAGCTATTACCTGTCCAATACCACCCTAGAGCAAACAGCCCCTGGCGAACTCTTTGAGACCATTCGCCAGCACTGGAGTATTGAGGCGGATAATTGGGTACGTGACTGCACGTTCCAAGATTGCATTCGCTGTAAAGAACCAACCCGCAGCATGACCTTAGCGAGTATCATTTCAGCAGCCGGAAACCTGCTACGGCAACAGAAAAAGGGCTATCTGAAAGCAATGCAAGAGGATATAGCTTGCAATCCATTTGTCGCAGTGACTCTTTTTAAGCACGCTGACGTTTTATGAAAAGGCCGTGCCAGTTCCATCAGCCACGCCACCCCCACGTGAATAAGCACCCCGCCGAACACCGAGCGGCTCTGGTAGGCAATCACGCCCAGAATATAACCGCCGAAGATAGAACTCACCGTTTCGCCCGCCGGTTTGCCAAAGTGCAAAAAAGCGTAGGTCACCACCATCGGCACCACCGCGGCCCGCCCCAGTACCACCGCCATGCCCAGCACCAGATAGCCCCGAAACAGCAACTCGATCGACACAAAGTCCCAGCCGTAGGCCAGCTCGTAGGCCAATGCCGGAATCCAGCCGGGCACATTGAGCAGGTCGGCCACGTTGCTCTCCACGTAGCGGGGGTAGGTGCGCAAGAAACCTGCGTCGAACGAAGCGATCACGATAAGTGGCACCATCAAGAGCAGCATCAGCGCGTAGGGCTTGGCATCGAAACCCCGAAGGGTGAGTCCATAAAAGCTTCCTACCCGGGTGTCGATCCAACGATAGAACAGGTACAAGGGCAGCAAGGCCGTAAAAATGCCCATCAGTTGCTTGGCAAAGCTGACGCTGTAACGCCATGTTTCGGGCGGTAGATAGGTTTGGATCAGGTAGTTGTGATAGTGAAACGATTTGTCGAACCCCAGCACCGCCAAGCCGAACAAACTGCGCAGCCAGAAGCTTGGTGTGATCCACCAGTGCCAGCTGCCTCGGAAGCAGTTGTAAATCAACACGGTGGAGTAGTAGGCAAAGGCGTAAAGCAAAAAGTAGTAGAACGCCCGGATACTTCGCCCGTAGTAGGCATCAATGACGCTATCCTCAAAGTCGTAGTGGTAGTTGAGCGCAATGGTTACGGTCAGAAACACGCCTACGACCGCGTAGTAGCCCGGTTGGAAATCCTCCCGCAGGTGCTGCCTTAGATAGCCAATAATTTTTTTCAAACGCAACGCTGGTCAGTGGAGCCGCAATATAGTGGACGGCTACTACTTCCGGAAACTATCAAGACTTCCGGGCGCGCACCATTTCGGCCTTGCCGGGCGGACCTTCCAGGGTTTCTACCAACAGGCTGAGCCCTTTCATATCTCGTTTGAGTTGCCCCTTGGCCGAGTAGGTGACAAAGATCGCCTTGGAGGCCATCAGGGCAACTACCCTTTGCAACACGGAGAGAGTCCACAACTCGGCTTGCTTATTGGGAGCAAACGCATCAAAGTAGATCAAATCGTAGGTCTGCGGCCCTACCGGAAAGTTCTGAAGCGTGCTTTGGGTCTTGCGCAGCACAAAGTTATTCAACAAAGGCTGGTCTGCTTCCCATGAGGCTTGATGCAGAGCGGCGAAATGGGGAGCTAACGTAGTATCGCCGAGCAGCGCCAGGTAATTGAGGCTATTAATGGTCTCCTCATTCAGCGGATGCGGCTCGAGGGTGGTGTAGTGGAAGGACAGGTTCGGGTGCTGCCGGGCTTCGCGCACGGTAAGAATGGCATTAAGTCCGGTGCCAAAACCGACTTCCAGAATACGCAGCATCGGCGCCGTGGAGTGCTGCGCAATCCAGTGGTGCAACCCCTGCCGGATAAACACGTGTTCCGACTCCCGCAGCGCGCCGTGTCGAGAGTGATAGGTCTCGTTCATCGCTACGTTGAGCAGACTGTGCGAGCCATCGCCGGTTTCAATAAGTTGCACTGGATTCATATTGTTACAATGATTTTCGCATCCGGTAGTTGATCAGCACTTCTTCCTCGATCTTGTTCGGTTGTTCCGTTAAAACCTGATAACCACGGCGGGCGAAGAATGGACGCGCCGTGATGCTGGAATCGGTGGTGAGCTGCGCAAGCTTTTGCTTGGTGGCCCATCGTTCAAGAACGGTGAGCAAGCGGGTGGCGATACCCTGACCTTGGTGGGCATGGTGCACGTAGAGCACGTCTAGATAGCCCTCGGCGGTTATCGAACCAAAACCTACCAAACCGTTCGGCTGCTCGGCCACCAGAAAGTGCTGGGTGACAATCCGCCGCTCCCAGCGGGTCAGGTCGTTGCCACGGGCTGCCCAGACTTCGCGCTGACGCTCATTATAATGTCGAACCGTTGTCTTAAATACAGTCTGTTGAAACAGCTCTATGATGGATGGCACATCGCTAATTCTTGCGTTTCGGATGTGCATGCTACGTTTGTTCCTTTCGATACACCAACGCCACCGCGTGCGCCGCGACCCCTTCCTTCCGACCCACAAACCCCATCTTCTCGGAAGTCGTCGCCTTCAGCGAAATGTCCGCTTCGGGCACACCCATCACCTCGGCCAGGCAGGCTTGCATGGCCGGAATGTGGGGATTCACCTTCGGCACTTCCAGGCACACGGTAGCATCCACGTTTCCTAACTCGTAGCCATGCTGCCGCAGCAGTTGCATCACTTCGCGCAGCAGCACTTTGCTGTCGATGCCCTTGTATTGCGGATCGGTGTCCGGAAAGTGGTGTCCAATGTCGCGCAGGTTGGTCGCGCCCAGCAAAGCGTCGCAGATGGCGTGAATAAGCACGTCAGCATCAGAGTGCCCCTTAGCACCGTGCGTATGTTCCAGAAGCACCCCACCCAGCCAGAATTCCCGACCTTCTTCCAATTGGTGCACGTCGTAACCGTAGCCAATGCGTAGGTTCATGTCAAAAGATTAGTTAACGTTGGTTATGCTCGGGGTTTTACCAAATGTCCATACCCGGTCGGGCGTCACCACGGCATCCAGGGCGACGTCTTGGCTGCCAATATCATCAATAGCGACTACCGGGGCAAACAGCGATAGGCCAATCTTCCGAGCATCCGAACGGCACCCGGCCAGAAAGCGGTCGTAAAAACCTTTTCCGTAACCCACCCGGTGGCCCCGCCGGTCAAAGGCCAGCAACGGAACCAGCACCCAGTCAATGCTCGACACCGGGTACTCCTGGCTGTCGACCGGTTCGGGAATCTCCCATCGGTTGTTTCGTAAAGACGTGCTTGCGTCCAGTTTGTGGTGCGATAAATTGCCAAAAGCATTACAGCGGGGAGCCAATACGCGCACGTTGGGCATTGCCCACAAACGCTGAATAATGGGCCAGGTGTCTACCTCCCGTTGCCGCGCTGCCGAGAGAAAGCAATGCACCGTGCCAACCAAAGAATACGCATTAAAAAGTCGATCAACCAACCATTGGTTCGTCTGCTGAAACTCCTCATCCGAAAGAGAAGTCCGGCGGGCCTGGTAAGCTTGACGCAACTGTGATTTATTCAAACGAATGAAAGGTTTTTTGAAGCAAATTGTTTTTCGGCCGCTCTGTTTACTCCTCGATCAACACGTTAAACCGCAAATCAAACGGGTCAAACTTTTCCAGTAGTTCATCAATAAACTGCGGATTGTTGATGTGGTAGGTGAGCAAGTTTTCGTGTCGCTCCTGTAAGCCTCCTTCGGGAAAAAGCTTTTCCTTGAGCGACTCCAGTTGTCCGACGGCCGTTTCTTGTTTCTGTTCCTCAGCTTTTTTGAGTCGTTTTTCTATATTTTCTAAGCTTTTAAACGCCTTGCTCGATTCGGCCCCGATAAATCCCTTCAGGCTACCGTCTACGGCCAGCACTTTTTCTTCTACTTGCTCGTACACTTTGGCCAACGTCGCCTTTTGCTCTCCGAGCGACAATGAAGCGTCGGCATGGTTCTCCACAAAACTTTTGACGAGCGTATCGGTATCCTGAAACAATTCAGCCGTTTCTAATCCTACTTTTTGCAACTTCTTCGCGTTGGATTTGCTCACCACCAACGCAAAATTGCGGGGCAGTAGAATAGGAAACGGCACCTGATAGTGATCAAACACGGGCTTGAGTTGCAACCAGTAGGCCAACTCGCCCGGCCCGCCCACGTAGCCCAGATTGGGCAGAATCATTTCTTGGTACAGGGGGCGCAAAACCACGTTGGGACTAAACCGTTCGGGATGCGTTTCCATTGCTTGCCTTAGTTCTTCTTCCGAAAAGCGCTGGTCGGTATCGTTCACCGCAAAACCATCTTCATTGCGCACCAGTCGCTCACGCTGTTGGTTGGTGAGATAGAACAGGTTGATAGGCCGGGGATGCACCTGCGTGCGGTAGCCCAGTTCGTCCAGGTGTTGTGAGGTTTCTTCCACTAGTTTCTGCGCCGATTGATTCAGCGCATCGTCCTGCATCACGGGCACAAAGTGCCGCTTCAAAGTGGCATCGTCGGCGTCGAGCACCACCAATCCCTGCTCGCCAAACAGTTCGTTCACGTAGTAGCGGGTGGCGGCCGCCAGGTTATCGTGCTCACGATAAGCTTTCTCGAACAGCGGCACCGCTTCGGGCAACGCCGACAGTACTTCATCCATTCCATCTAGGTTAAATCGCCCCACGGCTCCCTGCTGCTCGGTGTTCCACTCGTAACGCTGTCCGAACAAGTGAAAATGATTGATCTCGGCAAAGTCATGGTCTTCGGAAGCCATCCAGTAGACGGGCACAAAGCGGTGATCAGGATGTGCTTCGCTAAGCTGCCGACACGCGTTGATCGTCGTCACCAGCTTATAGATGAAGAACAACGGACCCGAGAAGATACTGAGTTGGTGACCGGTGGTGATGGTGTAGGTTTGATCGTGCTCCAGAGCGTCAATGTTTTCTCGTACGACTTGGGTGGTTTCCAGCCCCCGGTATTGCTCTTTGAGCATCCTAACCAAGTCGTTTCGTACCTCAGAGGTGAGTTGCTTTTCGGTGAGTTGCTCAGCGAAGCTAGTCTGTTGAGGTGGACGATGGTAGAAATCGCGAAGCGTGTCTTTTTGAGCGAGATAATCTAAGAAAAGCGGGGTGAAGGCGTTGGTTTGCGAGAAGTCTATTTTTTCTACGTTCATAAAAAGGCGCGGTAATAGCTGTTGAGCCGTCAAAGTTGTAGTGGTACTGCAACTTTTAGAACGCGGGGAGCAACCTAAAGTTTTGAACCGGTTGAGCCGGATCTGCGCAACTTGTTTATCCGTTTTTCAAAGAGGTACCCTGAGTCGTTTATTTGCTAACAATCAGTACATCCCCGCGCATCCGGCGCATTTTTCACCTTTTCAATGCGCTTATGGCGGTATGTTTGACGGTCGAAGAATCACCACCAAACGCACTCAATCGTGAAACGAATTTTTTATAAAAACCTGCTGGCCGCGGCGGTTGTAGGCATTGCCTCAGCCACTTCGTTTGCCCAATCGGATGTCAACGCTTTCATACGCGCCGGAGCCGACGACGCCACCACCCTGCTCGGTGCCTACGCCGCCCCCCTAGGCAAGTCGACCGGCGCTAATCTCAACGCGGGTTGGGTAAACGCGGCTGCCCCGCTGAAGCCCAAACGTTTCGAACTTAAACTGGTGGGCAACGCCGCGTACGTCCCGAAGGCCGAACGGACTTTCAGCTTAGATGCCCTCGGATTCAACGTGCCTGCCACCCGGGAGGTAGACGGACGGACGGTCACCGAAGTGTGGCAGTATAAATTCAGTCAGGCACCCACCGTGTTTGGTGCCACCGAAGATCAAAAGCAAGAAACCATCCGCAAGGTGGTGACCTACGAAAACCCGGTTTCGGGCTTTGAGGAAAAGGCGACGGTGGCCGAGTTGGTGCTACCCGATGGCCTCGGCTTGGCCCTCAACCCCCTCACTCCGGCCATGCAGCTGAACGTAGGCGTGCCCCTGGCTACCGAGGTGATGATTCGCTTCTTGCCCACCACCGAAATTTTGCGCGACGAGGTAATCGTTAATTACGGCGGTCTGCTGGGAGTAGGGCTCAAGCACGATATCAAGCAGTGGGTGCCCTACCTGCGGCAGTTGCCGATTAGTTTTTCGGTGGCGGCGGCCTACAGCAGCACCCGGGCTGCTCTTGAACTACCCACCATCCTGCCCGAGGCCCCGTCAGGTACCACCTTTGCCGACTCTACCCAGGGCAACACCAATTACCAGGGTCCCCTGGTGACCGACGCCGACTACAGTGGGCAAGGTGCCGACTTTCGAGTGCAGGCCTGGAACGTGAACGTGCTCGTTTCGCGAGAATTCCCGTTGGTCAGCGTGTACGGCGGGCTGCGCTACGGGCGGTCTATCACCACTTTGAATCTGACGGGCACTTACGGAGTGGCTACCGTGCCCTACTATAATCCCGAAAACGCCACCGACTCGAATAACCGAAGGCTCACGTTGATCAATCTCACCGATCCTGTTGCGATCAAAACCGCGCACGGGCAAGCCAGCCTGGTGGGGGGATTTCGTTTCAAGCTGGGCTTCTTGGCGCTGTCGGGGGAGGCTACTTTGTCGCGTTTCTCTACTGCTTCGCTGGGCGTCAGCGCCGGGTGGATGGACTTAGTACCGGCCCAACGCGGATTGAAGAAGAGCTTGAATAAGTGGTAGAAAACATTCCTAATGAGTGAATTCAGCTGCCTTCGAGCCCCAGAAACGAACGGGAGTGGCAACGGCTCAAATCTCGCTCGTACTGCCACCACTACGCGTCTTCGGAAATAATCCGTAATTTTGCTGCTGAGAACAGAAAAACATTATGGAGTTTTTAGTGATCGCTTATGATGGCACCGATGAAGGAGCTTTGGAACGCCGCATGAAGGTGCGGGAAGCGCACCTGGCCCAGGCCCGCCGCCTCAAGAAAGACGGGCACCTTATTGAGGGCGGAGCCCTGCTGAACCCCGAAGGAAAGATGATTGGCTCCACGCTCTACGTACGCTTCGATACCACTGAAGAACTGCATCGCTACCTAGGCAACGACCCCTACACCACCGGTAACGTGTGGCTGCGCACCGAAGTGTACCCGATCAAACTGGCGAAGTTGAGTGATTGAATGAGCGAAGGATTGAATGTATTATATTCAATCCTTCGCTCATTCAATCCTTCGTTTTCAGAAACTAATCTTCCCTAACTTGCGTACTTCACCCGATATCGTTCTACCATCCAACCATGAGCAACATCACCGAAGAAATCGCCAAACGACGTACCTTTGGCATCATCAGCCACCCCGATGCGGGCAAGACCACCCTCACCGAAAAGCTGCTGCTGTTCGGCGGAGCCATCCAGACGGCCGGTGCCGTGAAATCGAACAAAATCAGCCAGCACGCCACTTCCGACTTCATGGAGATTGAGAAGCAGCGCGGCATCTCGGTGGCCACCTCCGTGATGGGGTTTATGTACAAAAACGGCGGCGACCCCGTGAAGATCAACCTGCTCGACACGCCCGGCCACCAAGATTTTGCCGAAGATACTTACCGTACCCTCACCGCCGTCGACAGTGTGGTGATGGTGATCGACTGTGTGAAGGGCGTGGAGATCCAGACCGAAAAACTCATGGAAGTGTGCCGCATGCGCAACACTCCGGTGATCGCCTTTATCAACAAGCTCGACCGGGAGGGAAGAGATCCCTACGACCTGCTGGAAGATATCGAGGCGAAGCTCGATATCAAGGTGCGGCCGCTGAGCTGGCCCATCGGTATGGGCAAAAACTTCAAGGGAGTGTACAGCCTCTACAACCAAAGTTTGCTGTTGTTTCAGCCCAGCAAGCAGAAGCTGCACGACGAGAGCATCCGCATCGATGACATCCACAGTGAGGAACTGGATCGGCTGGTGGGCGAAAGCTACGCCCGGCAGCTGCGCGAAGACGAGGAGCTGATCACCGGCGTGTATCCGACCTTCGACATGCAAGCCTACCTGAGGGGAGAGATTGCTCCCGTATTCTTCGGCAGCGCGGTGAATAACTTCGGCGTGCAGGAAATGCTCGACACTTTTGTGAAGATTGCTCCGGCACCCAAGAGCCGCCGCACCGACGAGCGGGAGGTGAAACCCGACGAAGAAGCGTTTTCGGGTTTTGTGTTCAAGATTCACGCAAACATCGACCCGCGCCACCGTAACCGCATTGCCTTCGTGCGGGTGTGCTCGGGCAAATTTGAGCGCAACAAAAACTACCACCACGTGCGCCTCAACAAGAACTTCAAGTTTTCAAGCGCCACCGCCTTCATGGCCCAGGACAAGGAAATTATCGACGAAGCCTTTCCGGGCGACATTGTGGGGCTGTACGACACCGGCAACCTCAAAATTGGTGACACGCTCACCGAAGGCGAAACCGGCCACTTCGTGGGTATCCCCAGCTTCTCCCCGGAGTTGTTCAAGGAAGTGGTGAACCAGGATGCCATGAAAACCAAGCAGCTCGACAAGGGGTTGCGACAGCTTATGGACGAGGGCGTGGCGCAGTTGTTCACCTACGAACTGGGTTCGCGCAAGGTGGTGGGCACGGTGGGGGCGCTGCAGTTTGAGGTGATCCAGCACCGCCTGAAGAACGAATACAACGCCAGCTGCTCGTTTCACGGCGTGAACCTCTACAAAGCCTGCTGGATCCACAGCGACAACCCCAAGAAGCTCAAGGAGTTTATTGCTTCCAAAGAGCGCTACATCGCCCGGGACAAAGACGGCAAGTACGTGTTTATGGCCGAAACCAAGGCGTGGCTGCAGATGGTACAGGATAATTTTCCGGATATTGAGTTTCACTTCACTTCCGAATTTTGATCAGGATGGGCGGGATTTGTGCGACGGGAAAGGGATGAACAGGATGACTTGCTTGGTGGATAAGATAAACCGCTTCAACCTTCCGGGGACGGTGCTCTCACCGACCCGTTGAACCCTTGATTGCTCAGAAATGATTATCTTGCTACCTGCTTAACTTGTTTTCCCGTGTCCTTAACCCCCGCGCAAATCCTTTACGAAGACAACCACCTGCTGGTGGTGAACAAACTGGCGGGTCTGCTGGTACAGGGCGACCAGACGGGTGATGTGCCGTTGATAGACCTGGGGAAGGCGTACATCAAAGAGAAGTATGACAAACCGGGCGAGGTGTTTCTGGGAGTGGTGCACCGGCTCGACCGGCCGGTGAGTGGGGTGGTGGTGCTGGCGCGCACCTCAAAGGCGCTGGCCCGGATGAACGCCCTGTTTCAGGCGCGCGACGTAGAGAAAACCTACTGGGCGTTGGTGGGGCAGGCACCGCCCACCGATGCCGACACGCTCACGCACTGGCTCACCAAAAATCCGCAGAAGAACAAGGCCAAGGCACGGACGCAGGCGGGGGCCGATAGCAAACGGGCCGAACTGTCGTACCGGTTACTGTTACAATCGAAAGACTCGTTTTTGTTGGAAGTGAAACCAAGCACCGGCCGACCGCACCAAATTCGGGTACAACTGGCCGCCATCGGGTGCCCCATTCGGGGCGATCTGAAGTACGGTTTCGCCAAGCCCAATCCCGACGCCAGCATCAGTTTGCACGCCCGCACCTTGTCGTTTATCCATCCGGTGAAGAAGACGCCCCTGCGGCTGTCGGCCCCGCTGCCCGACGAAGCCGGGTGGCAGGCGTTCGCATCGCTCACCTAACGGCCCATGCTGGAGAAACTGAAACAGCGCTGGGGGGTAACGAGCATCGGACAAGTAATTTTGATTCTGATCGTGTTTGCCTGCACCGGGTTTTCGGTACTGTTTATCAAGCAACCGTTGTATGACCTGGCGGGCATTACGGCGCAGACTTCGCCCTGGATTCGTATTCCGTTTTATCTCATCACCATTCTTCCGGCCTACCAGGTGCTGTTGCTGGCCTACGGTTTTGTGTTCGGGCAGTTTCGGTTCTTCTGGAACTTTGAGAAGCGGATGTTTAGCCGGATCAAGGGGTTGTTTTCTTCGCGATAGCGAGGACGGCCTGGATCAATGACCCGTTGTTGCGCCAAATGGTTGGAATACGCACTTAAGCGACTACTAGTTAAGAGAAGTGATCTCACCGTCTTTCTTCACCACGTACGCTTGCTTCGCTTTGTCCAAAATGGCTTCCTCATCATCTGAGTAGGCCTCCACAATTTCGTAGGGTTGCCCGTCCAGATGCTCCTCTAGTCGTCGGATTTTCACTTCGTCTTTGCAGGCTTCGCCCACAATTTTGTACGTGTCCTTCTTGTACTGGACGCGGGTGCTGAGGTGCGCATCCACCGGAAACAGCTCGTACAGCGGCTCCATATACACGTCGAGTCCGCCACTGATGCAAAAAATCTTCACGCCTTCCTCCCGCAACTCCTCCACCCGCTTCAGCAATTCCTGGTTGAAGTAGTGCGGGTACTCAATCGACCAGTACTCGGTGGCATACTGTCGCACCTGCTCGGGCGGCAGGCGATCCAGGTAGTTGAAAAAATTCTCCTTGAACTGAGTTTGGTTCACCAGGCGCAGGGCACCCAGCAGTTTGAAGAGCAACAGGTGGTAGATGTCTACCAGTTTGTAGCTGTTACGAAAGCAGATAAACCGGAAAAACTCTTCCTTGGACTTCTTGGTATAGAGCGTGCCGTTGATATCAAATACGGCAATCTTTAGGAGTTCAGGCATGCCGTAATCAACGCGACGCTTGGCAAATTGTTTGCCGCATTAAACAACTAGGGTGCGCTTCACGAAGCCACCGTTTGGCCCAGGGCTTCCAGCTGCTGCGGCTGTTCTTTCAGGGCCACTTTGGCGATGGTCATAAAGCGGCGCATCCAGGTTTGCAGGGCTTTGATGGCGCGCAGGCGCAGTTGGGTGAGGCTTTGCACCTGACTCTGGGTGTCGCGCTGCATGGCCTGCAGCTCCTGCACCTTGGTGACCAACTTAGCCACTTCGTTGAGTTCTTTGCGGGGCACGTGGTACTTCTCCATCATGGGCACCGGCACGTTGACGTAGAAGGCTTCAGCCTGCGCAAGCAGGTCAACGAGCGCTGTTTCGCGCGCTCCGGTGAGCTTCAGATGATCGGTGTGCGCCGCTTCGCGCTTGTAGGCAACGCGGGCCACCTCGCGGTGCATTTGAAACCGCTCGATAAGTTGCTCTCGGGAGCGTTGGTACAGTTCTGCTGTCTCCTTGGCCGTTTGGATAGCCCGCTGGCGCTGCTGCGTGAGTTGCTTGGCGGTGGCGTGGTGCTCGAGTCCGGTGCGCAGGCGGGGGGCGGTGTAGCCGTAGTGGCCCAGGGCTTCCTGCAACTGCGGGTTGTTCAGCGCATTGCTGATGGTGATAAAAGCTTCGTTTAGTAGGGCATTCTGCGTTTGATTTGCCATAGTGCGATGGTTTTTGGTTTCAAGCTATGAAGATAGGCAGTAGCCTTCTGTCAATAGAACCATTCTTCCCTAAAACCGCACCGGGTAAGGATAATGGGGTGAGGGCACCGGTCAGGAGGTGCAGAATGCGTTTAGGGCACTTTGATGCGAGGAAAGAGCCGAAATCTGGTGTACCAAAAACCGGATCCCTTCGTCAAAACGTAATTTTGGTGAAGAACTCGCTGGGTACCGACCGCAAAAGATGATTTTGAGGCCAAAATTCTGGGGTTAGCGTACTAAAAATGACATTTTCCGACCAAAAGCTGCGAAGAGTGGGGCAAAAAGATGATTTTGGGGAGGAGGTGAAGGATGGCGGAATAGAAATGTGTTTTTTAGAGAGGTGGGCTAAGGGAGGTACGGAAGAACTAGTTTTCTTTTGTAAGAAGCTATTTATTTCAGTATGCTTACAAGGATACATTATCGCTAGTGTATGGATTTATTGTATAGTATTCTTAAATGGGTTTTGGGCGCAGTAGGTACTGTAGTGCTAGGACTTCTCGTCAATTATATTACTCCTCTGTTTCGGCAGGATATAATAGACCAATATATTTTCCCTGGTCTTTTATGTTTTGCGCTTCTATCCATCGCTACACTGGTCGTTGGTTACAATCGTCGTAAAAGCAAACGACACTCTCAGTTTGAACTTTGCAAAACGACTGACAAACTAACCCCCGAAGACCTAGGGTTTACCGTCTTTCCTGACGGACAAAGTGCACAACCCGGCGAACGTCCTTATCATTCAAAATATATCTCTCGCCAGTTTAGGTCACATAGAGAAAGCGACCGAAGCAAAGGGTTTCCTTCTACCGATATTGAAGTACTAAAGAAAACTAAGGAGGGCTATAACATATTGCTAATAGGACAACCTACTGAGGGTAAAACTCGAACTGCTTATGAGCTTCTCAAAGGTTTATCTGACTACACGGTAGTAAGTATTAAGCATGACGGAAGGTTACCTAGCAGTGATGCTTTCAATATATTTAAGGGAAAATCCGTAGTGCTATTCATTGATGACCTGAGTGATTACATAGGGTATCCAGTAGATATAACTCGTCTTTTTAGAGACATAAAAGAAGTAGCTCAGCGTTGCGTCATCATTGCTACCTGTCGCGATGGTGCGGCGTATGCTCAAGTAACGCATTCATCTGTTGGAACTTTGCAGCGTCTTTACGAATCATTCATCTACGAGCTATCTCTAGTTTCAATTACTGATCACGAAAAGCAGGAACTTGCTGAGGAGAGAGGCCTCTCTTTAGTATCCGAAGAAATTTCTGTATTTCCTACTCCAGGCTGGATCGTAATGAACGATGCCATTAAGATCATGGAAAACCGTTTTCGGAATCAACTCTCGCCAGTTGCGATAGACACATTATACTCGATTAAATTACTGGCATTGGCTGGGATATCGCGGACTCACCAAAGAGTTACAAATGTAATGAGAGATGTTTTTCAACGTGAGGGATTCCATCTATCGGATGAACTTACCAATCTTGCCGATAATGCTTTTATCAAGCGACCAGCTAAGCAAGACCCCATACAACCTGAATCGGCTTACTTGATGATGATAGTCGAGTATCCCCAGAAAAAGCTACTTAATGACTTAGTGCTCTTAGGCCAAACATTAGAAAGGAGTAGAGACAGTGAAGGATTACATTCACTTTCTCTGTGCTACTTTGAATGGCTACGCAACTACTCTGAAGCCCATAAATACTGCGAAAAAGCGATAAAACTTAACGCTGACTTCGCCGAAGCTTGGAATACTTTAGGTATCACATTATTTGAATTACGACAATACAGCGGTGCTATCCGTGCTTATCAAAAGGCTATTTCTATCACCAAGAGCTATCAAACTGCTTGGTATAACTTGGGAAATGTGTATGCTCACATAAAACGACGTAAAGAAGCGGCGAGTGCCTATAAGCAAGCGCTTGAGATTGATAACAATTACTATCCTGCGTGGGTCAACTTAGGAAATATTCATTATTTGTTAGGAGAACCACATAAAGCTCAGCAAGCTTATAGAAGGGCTACCGCCATAAACGATAATATATATGAGGCCTGGAGTGGCTTAGGAAATACTGCTAAGCAACTAGGTCGGAGCGATAAGAATAGCGAAGCAGCTATTGATGCTTACCAAAAGGCTCTTACGATTGACGGAAATGCTCATGAGGTATGGAACAATCTAAGCTTTACTTACTATAATTTGGAACGCTATAAAGAGGTTTTGGAGACCAGTAGAAATGCACAAAGGCTGGCTCCTAACAATCCGCTGTATTGGGCTATACTGGGACTCACGTTATCTCACCTTGGGCCAAAACAAAAAGAAGAATCATTTTATTGGCTTTGTCAGGCTTGGAAAATGCAGGGAGCGTTAGAAATATCCGCAGACGACGTAAAAGAGGCAATTATCCGAATAGGATACAGACCAGATGATTGCAATTAGAACTGTATCCGCGGCTTGTGCCCCCCCAGCCACTAGCGGTCGGTGAGAGCACTGACCGTGGGTTAAAGTCTTGGCGCAACCACACCATCCGGTTAAGCGTTTGATCCAGAAACAACTTACTCGTCACGAACTGCGAAACAAAACTTTTATGAAGACAAAAGAAAGCTACGTTAGCATCAATCCCGACATTCGCTTTGGCAAGCCTTGCATTGCCGGAACGCGTATCGCGGTGATTGACATACTGCAGTGGCTTGCTTCAGGAATGAGTCACGAAGAAATCTTGGCTGATTTTCCTACGCTTAAGCCAGAGCACATTCAGGCTGCTCTAGCGTTTGCGGCGCATCGCGAGCAGGTGATTAGAACCATCATGGTTCAGTTATGAAGCTGCTACTTGATGCCAACCTTTCGTGGCGTTTGGAGAAAAAGCTAACCGAAGACTTTGCTGAGGTATTCCACGTGGATTCTTGCGGCTTACCCATTCCGGCGACGGATATCAGTATCTGGAATTGGGCTAAAGATCATGATGCAGTGATCGTAACGAATGACGAAGATTTTATGCGCTTCACGCTACAAAAAGGGTTTCCTCCAAATGTTGTTCTGCTACGCATCGGAAATCAATCTACGTCCGGTGTTGCTGCCACGATAAAGATAAAGAAAGAAGACATTGAACGCTTGTACAGAAGCCAAGAGTACGGGCTACTAGAAATTTTCTAGTCGCTAATTTTATAGGCAAGCGCAATTGTGCGCCTGTCCACTCCTACTCCCCATACAGCACGTGCAGCACGGTTTCGCCCACTGCCTCCAGGGTTTCACGGCTGATGATGTCCATATCGTCGGCGTGGGTGTGGTGGTAGTCGGCGAAGTATGACTTGTTGGTGGGCTCATACTCTACAATATCGATCATCGGAATTTTGGCGTCGTAGTTCACGTACACGTGGTCGTCGATGATCTCCGGACTCTCTTTATCTACGAAGTAGCTGCCGTAGCCCAGCTGCTGGGCGGTGTTCCACACCTTTTTCACGATGCTGGGTGCTACCCGCTCCGAAACTCCTTCCTGATAAAATGTGGCTTCTTCAGCGCCCACCATATCCAGCAAGATGCCGTAGTAGGCCGAGTAGTTGGGCTGGTGCTTGTTGTCCGACCAATACTGAGAGCCCAGGCACCACCACACCCGGTTGGCACTTTCAGCATCGCTCTTCTCGCCCTCCGGCTCGCCGTAGTCTTCCCCGTCGAACAAGATGATGTCGATACCGACGCGCGGCACGGTGTCGGCCTGTTGCAGGGCGCGGGCCACCTCCAGCAGCACGCCCACGCCGCTGGCCCCGTCGTTGGCTCCGTCGATGGGCTGGTTGGTGCGGGTGCTGTCTTTGTCGGCAAAGGGGCGGGTGTCCCAGTGGGCGGCCAGCAAAATGCGCTTGCGCCGCTCGGGATACAGGCTACCGATAATATTGCTCAGGCGCAATAGGGTACCATTATAAGCTTCCGCTTCAAACTCCTGCACCTGCACGGTGGCTCCGTAGGCGGTGAGTTTGTTCACCAACCAGTCTTTGGTGCTGTCGTGCGGACTGGTGTTGGGCACCCGCGGACCGAAGTCCACCTGCCGGGCTACGAAGGCGTAGGCTGAGTCGGGATTAAAGTTGGGGGCGGGCAGGGGCGCGGGCCGTTGTTCCGTCGCCGAAGATTCGTCTGAGGTCGTCGTGAGTCCGCACCCTTCCAAGAGAAGAATCCCGCCAAAGATAACGAAGCGTAATAGTATGAGCGGCCTGGGCATATAAGGGCAATAGGGTACACTCCACCAACAACGCCCGGTTGAAAAAATTGCTTCAATCGCGTGGCGGGCTCAATAATTTTTGCAGTTTTGTTTCCACGCGCCCAACGCTATTTTTGGTACCCAACGATACAAACGCTGATATTAGGGCATACTTTCCCCTAAAAACAAAATAATGATCACGCTCGTACGCATACAATCTGCCTGCTTATGGCTCGTCGGTGGGCTATTGTTCAGCTTTTCGTGCACCGCCCAGGCAGACTGGCAACCTCTCTGGAACGGACGAGACTTCACCGGTTGGGTGAAGTTTTTGGGAGTGCCCCATGCTGACTTCGACGTGCCCGGGCAGGTTCGCGATACTTCCGGCCGGTACGTTCAACCGCTGGGCCGGGATAATGATCCGCTAAACGTGTTTTCGGTAGTGGAGCATGACGGCGAACCCGTCATCCGAATATCAGGACAAGTCTTTGGCACCCTGCATACCGAACAAGACTACGGCAACTATCACCTTCGGCTTCAGTATAAATGGGGAGAAAAAAAGTGGCCCCCGCGAGAAAACCTTCGCCGAGACAGCGGCCTGCTTTACGCTGGGATTGGCGAACCGGGAGCGGTGAGCGGCAGATGGATGCAGAGCCACGAATGCCAGATACAGGAGCATGATACGGGAGATTACTGGGCGGTCGGAGCGGTAGAAATCCGGATCCCATCCATCCCCGTACAAATCGACGACGATCCGCTGGGCAGCGCCTGGTTTCAGTACGACCCGAGCGGCGAGCGCCGAACGTTTGGCACTTTTGTGACGAACAGCAGCCAAAAGCAAAAAAACCGTCGGTGCCTTAGAGCGTCCGACGAAGAGCGTCCCCCCGGACGATGGAATACGGTGGATCTTATCTTTTATGAGGGCAATAGCATTCACGCAGTGAACGGAAAGGCGGTGCTTCAATTGTATGGTTCGGAACGAGTGACCAAAACCGGCACTGCCCCCTTGGTAAGCGGAAAGATTCTGTTGCAATCCGAAGGAGCAGAAGTGTATTATCGCAATATCGAAATCCGTACGATTGACGCAATTCCTGAGCAATTTCGGTGACCGGCTAAGTTTCTGCAGTTCAAACAACTGGCAAACGTGTCATTTGGCGTTACTGCTCAGCATGATGGTTTTTTTCTAAGCCGATTACGCTGTCTGTAGTTCTAGAAACCTTTGCAGTTTTGACTTAGCACGACTCACCTTCATTTTAGCAGCTCCTGCTGTTAACCCCAGTACCTGTTGAATTTCTTGGTATGACAAACCCTCACCGTATTTTAATTGAAGCAGTATTTTCTCTTGACCACTGACCTTTTCTAGCCACGTTGTCAGGTATTCTTCCAGCGGTTTTTCTAACGAGTCGGTGTCTAGTTCTTCCTGTAGGGTTTCGGCAATCTGCTGAGATATTTCTTGATGCATCAGCTTTTTGTTTTCCCGCAAATGATCTACACAGCGGTTGCGAATGATAGTTTGTAGCCAGACGGAGAAAAGAGCTTCGTGACGATAAGTATCAATCTTCGTGTAGACGCGCAGCAGCACCTCTTGCGATACATCTTTGACAGCTTCCCGATCTTTTAGGTGCTGATAACAAGCCTTTTGGATAAAAGTGTGGTGCCGTTGCACCAATTCGGTGAACAACCGTGGGTCAGTGGTTTGCTGAAAGCGACGAACAATCTCCTCGTCGCTCAGCATAACAAATTCTTTAGGAGTAGTCATAGTAGTCTGGATAGTTGATGGCTAAGGAACGCGAACAAAATAAAGTACTGAACTAAGCGCATATTCTGTAGGTAAGATGAGGGACTACTGGGTGAGGTTGAATGCGCTGGAAGTCTAGTTCCTGTGGGGTAGTTTTGATGCCTGTGGGGTAATACTGATCGTTCATTCTGACTATGACCTTCAACCCGGTTGTTGTAGTAGTTTTCTGGGCTAGCGTTAACACTAGTTGATAGTCAGTAAAGACTGCCCCTTCCATTGCCCGATGTAAGTGAGGGAAGACTCGGTGCTCAATAGGGTTGTGTTTAGAGGCATAGGGGGGATAGTGACAAATGATAAAATCTATGCCTATTTGCTGAGCTAAAGCTAGCATCTGCTTCTTGAAAGCATGATGGCGATAACTATTTGCCCCACCCGCATCGCATAAGACTAAGATAGTCTTGGCATCTGGATACTGATGCATACCAAAGTTCTCCCACGGGGTGGCCCCCACCACCAAAGCAGGTTGTCAGCGATAAAGCTAGCCGTTTCGTGGTTGGTGCCAATGGATAAGTAGGCCTCATTGCGTTGCAAGTCATAGATGCCATGTGGCACCACGCTGCCTTCACTCAAGTAGTGGTAGTCGTGGTCATAGACTTCAAGAGGAGCTTGCGTGTAGCAGCGACCAGCTCGGTGCAGCTTGCCCAATCGCTCTTTCTTTTTGCAATCTATACTGATGATAGGGCTGCCTGTACTCATGATGGCTACTAAGGTAAAGATGAGTTGGAACTGCCTCTGACGTTCTGCCCACTTGCCGGTAGGCAGGTTCTTGTACTGCTTGCGATACTTGTAGCCCATCTGTTGTAAGGCTCGCTTGACCACTCCGTTACTAATGACAATACCATGCTGCTCCAAGAAGCGTTGGGCAATCTCTCTGGGTTTCAAATGTATCCAATAGACACTGGCATCCACAGGGCTACCGGCTTTATGCTGCTCTATCAAGGCCCTGAGCAGACGTTGAGTCTCAGGATGCTGGACAAATTTTTTTTCTGCCACCCCCACTACGCCGCTGCTTGCCAACTGGAACCTGGGCGTACAAGCTCACTTGCCCCAGCTCAGTTTGTCCCTTGCGGATGGTCTTGGCACTAATCTTTAACAAACGACTAATGTAAGCCTTGCCCCCGTAGCCCAGCTTTTCTACTTCCTGGGCTGCATAGTGACGACGCTCTTTTTCTTGCAGACTAGTATAAAAACGTAACATCATTTGCTCGGTGGCTTGATTGTATCCTATCATGCGCTTGTCTTCGTTGATGCAGCCGCAAAGGTAAGCAAAACTTCGTTACTTTATTTTAATCGCATTCCTAAGATAAATATTTCTTTCTTAAACCTGTTACTTTTCGTCAAATCGCCGTCTTTATAATAAACAAGCAAGAAACATGAAGAAACATATGATCATGGTGCTTGCCTTAAGTGTGCTGGCGCTGCAATGCAAAGAAGACGAACCCGAAGTGGTCAATCAGTTGGACCTCCTCCCGCCTGCTACTCAAACCGGCGAATACACCTTTGGGTGCTTAGTGAACGGGCAGGCTTGGGTGCCTGAAAATTCTTACTATATAGTAGCAATGTATCAGTTTAACCTTTTACAGTTAGGGGCCGAAGTAGAAAATCGAAATACAGATCAAGGTCTAGGCATATACATACGCCCTGAAGAGCCTGGGGCTATTGAGGAGCGTACGTATGATTTAATTCCTGAGCCTATCAGAGGGGCAACATTTACTGATTCGTTTAACACCAAAACAGGTTCAGTAGAAGGAGATGATGGTGGTATTTGTTGGTATGAATATGAAGATCTCCTAGATGGAACTCTGACAATCACTCATTTTGATACCGAGAACTTTGTTATCTCAGGAACCTTTGAATTTACCACCGTTCACGAAGGCTGTGATACCATCCGGGTGACCGATGGACGCTTTGATACGCACTATATTCCTTAACCGCTTTTCTTTTCTTATTCCCCAAATAATCCCTTTTCATGTAACACCTTTATGAAGCACATTAGCTGTTTCGTTGTGGCCCTGCTGTGCCTGTGGGTACCGGCGCTGGCCCAAACTTCGGATGCCTTTCGCACCGAAATGAATGCGGTTTTTCAAAACGTGAACCCCGCTCCCATTAGCAGCGGCTTGCTCTGGGACTACGGGCTGGAACTGACCGACGTGGTCAAATTCAACGGAGTGCCTACGACTAGCAACACCCTCACGCTGGCCGAGTGGCAACTGCTCTACTCCTCGCTTTTCACCATGCGCTACAACAGCAATATTAGCCTATCGACCCCTGAAAGCGTACGAAGTTCCATCTCGAACTATGGAAGGCAGTCAAATGGTCACGACATTGTGGCGCTGCACATGCGCTACCAGAAGTTCCGCAGCGACGCTACTAGCCGGGGCGTCACCGTTGCCAACAACCGGCTCACCTGCGGCAACACCAGCAGCCCCTATGAAACCCGCTACGCCTTCGCCGCCACGCTCAATCGCACGGTGCTGGAGGGCAACAATCACACGTTTATCTTCCGCTCGGCCTTGTTCTACAATAAATCGGGTAAACCAGTGAGTAGCATCCAGGCTGACTTTGGTGACGGGCGGGGCTTTCGTGGAATTGTGCTAAACAATAGCGTATCAGCCAGCTACACCTCGGAAGGTAAAAAAACTTTTAAATTAAAAATTACCTAAATCAGGAGTGGGTCGGTGGTTTGTTGAAAGCGACGCGCCAATTCTTCGTCGCTTAGTGTACCGATTTCTTTAGAGATAGACATGGTAGTTTGGGTAGTTGATGGATTAGGATAAATATTTCTCCCCTCAACCTGTTACTTTTCACAAAATCGGCGTCTATATAATAAACAGCCCTTCAACATGAAAACAAACATAATCCTGGTGCTAGCCCTTAGTGTGCTGGCCCTGCAATGCAAGGAAGACGAACCGGAAGTGGTGAACCAGTTGGACCTGTTGCCTCCCGCTACCCAAACAGGTAAAAATACCTTTGGGTGTTTGGTAAACGGGCAAGCGTGGGTGCCGGAGACCTCCAACGATATGGTGGCTATGTATCAGGCTGAAATTTTGCACATCGGTGGAAAAGCATATCCTGAGATTGGAGAACAAAACATATCCTTTACAACAACTGAATCAGAAGCAATAGCAAATGAGACATTTGACCTTACTAATGCGCCTAGTAGTTTTGCTCGCTCAAACTGGTACACAACTGACTCTGTCATTTGTCTCTATGACATGGAGGACACGCGGGAAGGTACTCTAACCATTAGCCATTTTGACCGAGAGGAGTTTATTGTTTCAGGCACTTTTGCTTTTACAATGATCAAAGGGGACTGTGATACTCTCCGCGTGACCGACGGCCGCTTTGATATGCACTATATTCCTTAGCACTTTTCTTTTCCTATCCCCCAAATAATTCCTTTTCATGTAACACTTCTATGAAGAAGCACCTTTGCTGTTTAGCCCTGGCCGTGCTGTACCTATGGGTACCGGCGCTGGCCCAAACCTCGGATGCCTTTCGCACCGAAATCAATGCCATCTTTCAAAACGTGAACCCTACTCCCATCAGCAGCGGCCTACTGTGGGACTACGGCCTGGAGATGACCGACGTGGTCAAATTCAACGGAGTACCCACGATCAGCAACACGCTCACGCTGGCCGAGTGGCAACTGCTCTACTCCTCGCTGTTCACCATGCGCTACAACAGCAACATCAGCCTGTCGACCCCGGAAAGCGTTCGCGCTTCGATCGAAAGTTACGGGAAACAATCCACCGCGCACAACATCGTAGCGCTGCACATGCGCTACCAAAAGTTTCGCAGCGATGCCACCAGCCGGGGCGTCACCATCGCCAACAACCGCCTCACCTGCGGCAACACCATCAGTCCTTACGATACCCGCTACGCCTTCGGGGCCACCCTTAATCATACGGTGCTGGAAGGCAACAACCATACGTTTATCTTCCGCTCCGCCCTATTCTATAACAAGTCGGGCAAAACGGTGAGTAGTATCCAGGCCGACTTTGGCGATGGACGAGGCCTGCGCACCATCGCTCAGAACAGCAACGTAACGGCCAGCTACACCTCGGAGGGTAAAAAGACCTTTAAGCTGAAAATTGCCTACACCGACGGCACCACCGCCGAGAGCCAGAGTCCCTTCTACGTAGACAAGGTTCAGGCAGTGGCCGCCCGCTATACTAATACTAACACCCGCACCCTGAACTTTCCGGTAGCCGGCTTCCCCGCTCCCCGGGCCTACAACGGCAGTGCTGCCGGAGCCACCGTCACCATTGAGTACGCCGGTACCGATCAGGTGCTCGATCGCCCCTTCATTGTGGTTGAAGGCATCGATGCCTGGCGAGTCGTCAGCCCTGGCGATCCCAGACGAAACTTCGATTTTAGAGACTTTATATTTGGGGATGGCCCAGGAGGTATATTTGTACCAGTAAACATTGACTACAACGGACAAACCCTCAACGATTTCCTAGATGAAAACGGTTATGACCTGGTGTTTATTGACTATAACGAGGGCACTGACTTTATCCAGCGTAATGCTTTTATGGTAGAAAACGTCATCGAGTGGGTAAATCAGGAGAAGGCACGACACGCTACCCGGCAACCCAACGTGGTGCTGGGCATGAGCATGGGCGGCTTGGTGGCCCGCTACGCCCTGCGGGATATGGAGAACCGCGGTGTGGCGCATAACACCCGCTTATATATCAGCCACGATTCCCCGCACCAGGGAGCCAACGTGCCGGTTGCCGCCCAGGCTGCCGTACTGCATCTGGCAACCACCAGCATTGGCGTGGGAGTGCCCGGTCTCTACTATTCTATCTCTCTAGCTAGTCTCAATGAGCAACTGAAGGGGGCGGCTGCCTTGCTGGAGACTCCTGCTGCCCGGCAGATGCTCCAGTATCAAGCAAATTTGAGCGGCTACAATCTAGGATTCAACAATAGTACGCACACCGCTTTTATGACGGAATACCGCAACCTGGGTTATCCGCAGCAGACCCGCAACGTGGCTATCTCGAATGGATCAGAGTGCGGTCGGGCGCAGGCGTTCGGACCCTACGCTACGCTGCTCAACATCGACGATGGGTTTAAGCTCAATTATTGGTTGGGGTTGGTCAGTTCGATTGCGGCACCATTCACCAGTATTGCCCCACAGCTTTTCTTGGGCGCCCCACTTACGACCCGGACTGACATTAAGGCCAACTTTGTGCTCAACGCCCTGCCCGACCGCCAGGCGCAACGGGTGTACAAAGGGAAGATATACATTGCCAAGAAGATTCTGTTCTTCGTCAACGTGAACCTGACCATTACCGATAAATCGCTCAACTCGTTGTCTACTATGCTTGCTCTGGATAGTTCTCCGGGGGGTATTTATGACATTGCGAACTTTGGGGGACTCCCGGAAACGGTATTTGGGGTCAACCTTAACTTCAATCAGGAACAGTTCAGTTTTATACCTACTTTCAGTTCGTTGGACATTGGTAGGGGCACCCAACCCATCTTGTCTACCGACTTAGCGCGAACGTATTCTCCTTCGGCTCCTCCTGCCGCCCCGAAAAATGTGCCCTTTGCTAACTTCTTCACCAACGTGCAAATCAACGAAAGGCACGTTCAATTCACCGGGGCCAACGGCCGATGGCTGGCCGACGAGGTGCGCAATCGTAATCCGCGATTTAACTGTAACACCTACTGCGCACTAAATCCCAGCATTGCCGGGAGTAGTTCGGCTTGTGGCAACACTACGTATACGATGAGCGGGGTGCCAACCGGCTTGCCCATTCAGTGGCGCGTCAGCCCGTTGCTGGCCATTGTCTCGGGACAAGGAACCACCACTCTCACAGTAAGAACTGCCACCACCAGCAGTACCGGAGCCGGGTGGGTAGATGCTCTGGTAGGCACCAATGCGTGCGGGCAAATAACAACTCCCCGCAAGAACGTGCAGGTGGGAGGAGCGCAAGTAGGTATTTCAGGACCGGCTGCCGTTTGTCCGGGAAACGAATATACCTATACCGCCAACGTAGCTAGTGGAGTATCAAGCACCTATACCTGGACCTTTCCCAGTGGCTGGACGCGCGTGTCTCAGGGCACTAACACCATTCGGCTATACGTCCCCACCTACAATGCGCAATACGGAGCCGTTCGCGTAACCGCTAGTACCAGTTGCGGCACGGCTACCAATGGAATTACCGCATACCCCAATTCTTACTGTGGTGGCTATCTAACAAGTGGGGAGTTTGTCATCTACCCTAATCCTGCCGACGAGCAACTAACCATTGAACAAGGTGGGGATGCTCTCAATAGCACAGAAGCAAATATGTCTTCCAACCAACTGTTCGGATTAAGTTCATCTTCAGCATCACAGACCCAAACGTTTAAAGTGGAATTGCTGAACAATCAACAGGTTGTGGTAGCCAAAGGAACTTCACAAAACAAGAAAATAACACTGGAGACAACCAGTCTTCCTCCGGGCACTTATTTTCTGCAAATTTATCGCGAAGAAACCGTGCTACAGGAACAAATTATTGTTCAGTAATCGAATTTTGACAAGCGGTTTTTTGTTTCTGAAATGTTGAGTCAAATAGCTTAGCGCATCTAATACGCTGTGAAACCATAGGAGTGATTACAAATTGAAGATTTGATTTAGCCAAGATATTCATTACCTTTGCGACAGCAAGTGTTTAGCAGCATTCAGAGGGGGCATTGTCCCCTCTTTTTTGTTCGCACTATATGACCTTAGAACGTACCATCACCGACTGGACCAACGAGCTGTTGGCCCAACAGGACCCGGCCCTGTTTCTGGTCTCTGTCGAAGTGTCTCCCGGCCCGGGCGAGGCGTCGCGTGGCACCCGCAAGGTGCGCGTGTATCTGGATGGCGACCGGGGGGTGTCTATTGATACCTGCGCGGAGGTAAGTCGCGCGCTGGCGCACCGCATGGAGGAAGAAGAACTGATCGCCGACCCGTATACGCTGGAAGTGTCGTCGGCCGGGTTGAGTCAGCCGTTGCTGCTGCGGCGGCAGTACATCAAAAACGTGGGACGCCACGTGAAGGTCACCCTAAAAGATGACAAAACCATGCAGGGCAAGCTGCTGGCGGTGGCCGACGAGCAAATCACCGTGGCGGCTGAACCGGCGGGGCGCTCGAAGAAAAAGTCGGTGGAAACCACCGAGACAACCATTGCTTTTAGTAACATCAAGAAAACCAACGTATTAGCCTTATTCAACTAGCTATGATGGACACGGCAACCCTGATTGAATCGTTTGCGGAATTTGCCCGAGGCAAAAACATCGACCGCCCCACCATGATCCGCATCCTGGAAGATGTGTTTCGCACCATGATCCGCAAAAAGTACGACGTCGACGACAACTTCGACGTGATCATCAACGCCGACAAGGGGGACTTGGAAATCTGGCGCTTCCGCGAAATTGTGGATGATAACTCCGAAGACATCTGGGAGCCGGACAAGATCAGCCTCAGCGAAGCGCAGAAGATTGAGCCCGATTTTGAGATCGGCGAGGAAGTGGCCGAAGAGATCAAACTGGAAGACTTCGGCCGCCGCGCCGTGATGACCGCCCGGCAGACGCTCATTCAGAAGGTGAAAGACCTGGAGAAAGATATTCTTTTCGACAAGTACAAGGATTTGGTCGGTGAGATCATCGCGGGTGAGGTGTACCAGACGTTAAGCCGCGAAACCTTGCTTATCGACGGCGAAGGTAACGAGATTATCTTGCCTAAATCGGAGCAGATTCCTAAAGACCGCTTTCGCAAGGGTGAGTCGGTGCGCGCCATCGTGCACCGCGTGGAGATGGTGAACGGCACGCCCCGCATTATCTTGTCGCGCACCTCGCCTAAGTTTCTGGAGCGCCTGTTTGAGATGGAAGTGCCCGAGGTATACGACGGCGTGATCACCATTCGCAAAACCGTGCGTGAGCCCGGCGAGCGCGCCAAGGTGGCCGTAGAATCGTACGACGATCGCATCGACCCGGTGGGTGCCTGCGTGGGCATGAAGGGGTCGCGCATCCACAGCATCGTGCGCGAACTACAGAACGAGAACATCGACGTGATCAACTATACCGACAACCTCGACCTGTACGTGACCCGCGCCCTGAGTCCGGCCAAGATCACCACCATCAAGACCGAGCCCGACCGCATTTCGGTGTTTCTGAAACCCGACCAGGTGTCGCTGGCCATCGGCCGCGGCGGTCAGAATATCAAGCTGGCCAGCCGACTGGTGAACTACGAAATCGACGTATTTCGCGATACGGTGGGCAACGAAGATGACGAAGATGTGGACTTGGATGAATTTTCAGACGAACTTGATAGTTGGGTAATAGACGAACTCAAAAAGATCGGACTGGACACCGCCAAAAGCGTGCTCACCCTGTCGAAAGCTGACATCGTGAGACGAACTGATTTGGAAGAAGAAACGGTGGATGATCTGGTGAAAGTACTAAGCCAGGAGTTCGAGTAATTTTATAATCAATAAAAATAACGGATATTTGAGTATGGTAGAGGAAAAAACGATGAGGCTTAGTCAGATCGCGCGAAAGTTTAACATTGGTCGAAACACCATTGTGGATTTTTTAGCCGAGAAAGGCTTCGAAACTGATCGAAGTCCGAACGCTAAAATCCCATCGGATCAGTATGAACTGGTGGCGCGCGAGTTTGCTTCGTCGGCCCAGGATAAGGAAGAAGCCTCGGGCCTCACCATTGGCGTCAAGCAAGAAAACCTGGTCATCGACAACGCCGGGGCGCAAATTAGCCGGGCGGCTGACCCAGCCGATGACGATGAGCTGTTCATCCGGGGATTAACCCAGGAGAAGCGCCGTGAGCCGACTCCGGCCCCGGAGAAGGAAAAAAAAGAACCTGCGGTTGAACCGGAGAAGCCCGTCGAAACCAGTCCGGAGCCAACCCCAGCCGCCGAGACGCCGACCACCGGATCGTCGGCCACCGAAGTGCCGCCCGCCGGAACGCCGGTCGCAGAGGAAAAGGCCCAACCCGACGCTCCAGAAGAAGACAGTACCCCTAAGCTAGGTCTCACTGTGAAGGGGAAGATCGACCTGGACGCGATCAATGATCGGAAGAAGCCCGCCAAGAAGAAAGAAGCAGCGCCCGCCGCCGCCAAAGAAGAAGCAACCAAACCAGCAGAGACCACAGCACAAGAGAAAGAGGCAGAGGCCGCACCGGCGGCGGCTAAGCAAGAAGCACCGGCAGCAAGCGAAGCGGTAGCGGATAAGAAAGAAGAAACTGCCCCCGCCGTCCCCAAGGAAAAGAAAGAAGAAAAAGTAATCAATGCGAAGGCCGATCAACTGAAGGGTCTAACCGTGCTGGGAAAAATTGAACTGCCCGCTGATAAGAAGCGAGAACCCAAACCGGTGGCCTCTTCCGATGCGCAGAAGAAGAAGCGCAAACGGCGACGACGTATTCGCACCGAAGGAGGTGCCACCACTGATGCTCGAACCCGCACGGGTGCCAACGGCAAACCAGCCACCGGAGCTGGCAAGAAGAAAGGCCGCAAAGAGGAAATTTCGGATAAGGAAGTCCAGGAGCAAATCAAAGAAACGCTCGCTAAACTGAGCGGCGGCAACAAGCGCGGCTCACGCGGAGCGCGTGCCCGCCAGGAGCGCCGCCGTGCCGACCGCAAAGAGCGGGAAGATCAGGCCCTGCAAGAACAGCAGGAGTCTACCGTTCTTAAGGTGACGGAGTTTGTCTCGGCCCACGACCTAGCTTCACTGATGGACGTGAGCGTGAACGAGGTGATCTCTACCTGCATGTCGCTGGGCATGTTTGTCTCCATCAACCAGCGCCTCGACGCGGAGTCTATCACGGTGATCGCCGACGAATTTAACTATGACGTGGAGTTTGTCGACGCTAAGGAAGAAATTGTCATCGACGAAGGAGTAGACGAACAGGAAGACCTGCAACCGCGCGCCCCGATTGTGACGATCATGGGCCACGTAGATCACGGCAAAACCTCACTGCTCGATTACATCCGAAGTGCCAAGGTGACCGAGGGCGAGGCCGGAGGAATCACTCAGCACATTGGGGCCTACGACGTGATGACCGACAGCGGCAAGCACATTGCCTTCCTGGATACGCCGGGACACGAAGCCTTTACCGCCATGCGGGCCCGCGGTGCCAAAGTAACCGACGTGGTCATCATCGTGGTGGCTGCCGACGATAGCGTGATGCCCCAGACTAAAGAGGCGCTCAACCACGCCCAGGTGGCTGGAGTGCCCATCGTGATCGCCATCAACAAAATTGATAAGCCCGGCGCTAATCCCGACAAAATCAAAGAAGACTTGGCCAACAACAACGTGTTGGTAGAAGACTGGGGTGGCAAGTACCAGAGTCAGGAGATATCTGCCAAAACCGGGCAGGGCATTGATGAACTGCTGGAGAAAGTACTTTTGGAGGCCGAACTGCTTGACCTCAAGGCCAATCCTGATCGTCCCGCTTCGGGCACGGTGATTGAGGCCACGCTCGACAAAGGACGTGGCTACGTGACCACCCTGCTGGTGCAAAACGGCACGTTGAAGGTGGGTGACATCATTCTGGCGGGCTCGCAGTACGGCAAGGTAAAGGCTATGACCGACCACCGCGGCAAGCGCACCGACAACATTCTGCCCGCCACGCCGGTGCAGGTGCTCGGTTTGGCCGGAGCGCCGCAGTCGGGCGACCGCTTCAACGTGATGGAGTCGGACCGTGAGGCGCGCGATATTGCCAACAAGCGCGAGCAGATTCAGCGCGAGCAGTCGCTACGTACCAAAAAGCACATCACCCTCGACGAGATCGGCCGACGCTTGGCCATCGGTTCGTTCCGCGAGTTGAATATTATCGTGAAGGGCGACGTGGACGGATCGGTGGAAGCCCTGTCCGACTCGCTGCTCAAACTCTCCACCGACGAGGTGCAGGTAAGCATTATTCACAAGGGTGTGGGGCAGATTTCTGAGTCCGACGTGCTGCTGGCCTCGGCTTCCGACGCCATCATCGTCGGTTTCCAGGTGCGCCCCTCAAACAGCGCCCGAGGTGTTGCCGAGAAAGAAGAGATAGAGATTCGACTTTATTCCATTATCTACGATGCAATCAACGAGATCAAGGATGCCATGGAAGGCATGTTGGCTCCTTCGGTAGAAGAAGTGATCACCGGCAACATCGAAGTGCGTCAGATCTTTAAGATCTCCCGCATCGGCACGGTGGCCGGTTGCTACGTGACCGACGGCGTGGTGAAGCGCAACAACCAGATTCGCCTGGTGCGCGATGGCATTGTGGCCTACACCGGTGAGATCAACCAACTGAAGCGCGAGAAAGACGACGTGAGCGAGGTGAAAGCAGGCTACGAGTGCGGTATCAGCATCAAGAACTTCAACGACATCAAAGTAGGCGACGTGATTGAAGGCTTCGAGCAGAAAGAAGTGAAGCGTTCGCTATAACCCACGATTTCAACTATAGGCCAAACAAAACAGGCGCGAGCGTAACTGCCGCGCTTTTTTTATAGCATCGGATCTTGGAGTGTTTTGCGCCACTCCTCAATCCGCTCAGCCAAGTAGGCCACCCGCGGATTCTGTAAGTTGCTTTCCTGAAAGACACCCGCCGCATCGTATATGTTGACCCACGCACTGCCCACCTGAATTTCCATCCGGGGGTTGGGCAGATAGTATCCGTGGCGCACCCGAATGAACAAGTGCTTGTTGTAGCGGTCGTCTCGCTCGATCTCGTTTTTAGATAAGATGCTGCTTAAGTAGGGGCGCTGTTTACGGTAGCGCGACAGCACGGCGTCCGGATAGCGCTCCACGGCCCGCAAGAAGTCGGCGGTTTCGAAGCCCGGAAAATCGCCGAGCGCTTTGTACGAAATAATTTCCGAAAGCAGGGCCAGCATATAATTGAGCATAAAGTACTCCATCAAATGCTCATCCACCTTCACCAGCCGGTCGAACACCTTCACCTTGATGCTACCGGTTTTGAGCAATGGATACACCCGCGCCAGGGTCTGCTCGGCATAGGCCGGATGCAAGTAGGATTGCAAAATGGTCAGTTGAAGCGCGTTGCGCCCCTGGTTGTCCAGTGCCGTGTTGTCGGCTCCCACTTCCGAGAGCAACTCGATGATTTGCGGCGCTCCGGCCTGGGCGGCTAACATGAGGGGAGTTTGATTGTACTCGTTGCGAAAGTTGGGCCCGTACTTCCGAAGCTTGGGCGCAAGCTGCTGCGGCTTGTCCTGCGCGTATTCATTCAGCAATCGACGCATCAGTTTCTGTTCTTCCTTGCCGGGCTTACCGTTAGCGGTGGGGGTGAAGGGTTTGCGTACGTAGGTGCGGCCGTACTGCTCAAAAAACATGCTGTCGGCCGGGCGGTACTTCAAATCAGACAATGGGCGAAACACGCTCCACGCGTTGTAGAGCAAAGCGTATTCGAACAGACGGTCTTTGGCTTTTTTGTTGAACCGCTCCGGGTTCAGCGCCTCGGCCTTGAGCGCCGGTAGCTGCTCAGGCGTGGTCACCTCCCAGGGTGGCGTCTCCACGTGCAGGATAGACTTTCGGATAGCTTCGGCCTGCTCCTCTTTGCCCTGCAGCTCCAGGCGGCGTGCCTCCTTTTGCCACTCTTCCTGCGACGACTGCTGCTGTTTCATTTTCACCTCCTGCTGAAAATCCGTCAGCTCCAGCAGAGCCAGCAGCCGGTGCTTGGTGCGCTGCTCGATCACGTAGAGGTTTTTCACCGCCCGGGTGATGACCACGTACAGCGAGTTGATGTAGAACTTGTAAATCTCCAGCGACTTGTCGCCCTTGTCTTTCGCCCGCCCGTAGGTCAGTTCTCCCTGCAAATCCTGGGGAGTAACGCCCTCGCAAATACTGAGAAACTCTCGCTCGTTGTTCGAGATAAAGTTGTACAGAATGATGTTCTCATACTCCAACCCCTTGGCCTCCTGCACCGAAAAGAGCAGGGGCGTTTGGAAGTGCTTCCGGGCTTCCGGCTTGTCTTCTTCCCGCATCACCAGCACCGCAAACTTGGCCGACTGAGACGTTTTTTGGTTCAGTTCTTTTTTGTTCTTATCGGTGTCCTGATAAAAGTCTACCGAACCCTGCCGGGTGGCCACCGAGTTGATCAGGTAGGTGCTTTCTTTGTCGATAGAACCAAAGCGGGCGTTCTTCACGCGCAGCAGTTGGTTGGCTAGGTGCGTCACTTCCGGAGTGTTGCGGTAGTTGGTGGCCAGCACCCGGGTCAGATCTTTCTTCAGGTCCTGGTGGTAGAACATCGTCTTCACGTTGGCCCACGAAAACGAGTTGGGGTGCACAATCTGGTTGGCGTCGCCGCACAGCAGAAAGTGGCTCGGCTCGTGCAACGACTTCAGGATAAGCAGCAACTGTACGTTGGTGATGTCCTGCACCTCGTCGACCACCACAAAATCGTAGGTGGACTGCACCTTTTCCTGGTAGTCGTAGGCCACCAGGTTGCTATCGTAGTAGCCGCTCTCCGGCAAAAAGCGAAGGTACTTCTCAAAGAGCTCGTAGACCGACTTTCGCTCTTCGGTGAAGTAGACCGACTGCTTGATGCCCAGCGACAGGTAGTCTTGCTCGCTCAGGTAGGGCTTGTCTGTCACCGCCCCGGTGAGCACGCCCTTGAACTCTTCGTAAAGCTGGTAGGTGTCCTTGATCTTATGCGACCGCTGGTAGCGCGAAACCCACTGATGAAACGCTCGAAAGTTGATTTCTTTGCCCTTGGGCACCGCCAAGGTAGACAGATACTCCTGAAACGAAAGGAAACTAACGTCCTGCTGGCTGTTTTCGTAGCGGAAGCTGTAGTACAGATCGCGTGAGTTCTCTACCAAGAAGTCGGACAGCGTGCAGTAAAGCACCGAGCCGGGCAGGGTTTTCATCTTTTCCAGCGTGAGGGCCGTTTTGCCGCTACCCGCCGAGCCGATGATGATGAGCGGCGCGGGGGTGCTGAAAATCTCTTCCTGCGCTTCGTCGAACGACAAGATTTTGTCAAGCACCCGAAAGTGGGGTTTCTGATCGTTAACGTAGGTGACGGGTAGCACGTCGGGTTCGGGCACCTCGGTGGGCGAATGCAGGGGGCGCAGTTTGGTCTCGTCCACCTCGGCGCCGTTCAGAAACCGGCTTTTGTCATAGTCGTGGTTGAGAATAACCTCCAGCACAAACAGATACGTTTGGTCATTATAGGTGCCGAAGCGGAAGAGCAGCCGGTTGGTGCCGTCCAGGCGAGCGCGGTAGTAGGGCGAAGGGGCCATCTTGCGCACGTCGGCCGATTTGAAATCGCCTTGTTCCAGATACGCAATCGTTTTCTTAAATTGCTTCTTCACCGAAGCGTAGTTCAGTTGGTCGTAGAGCAGAAGTTGCATAGTAGAGATTGTAGTTAATGACTGGCAACAGCGTTCATAAGCAAAGCGCCAAAGGAAATGGAAGCATTATCGCGAATTCTTAACGTCCTCGTTTGGCTCTTTGTTGGGCTTACGCTGTTCGGATTGTACCGTCCGTGGCTGGCCCTGTGGTGGTTGCCGGTGAGCAACCGGAAGATGGTGTTGCAGCGCTACGGACTAATCACGCTGGGGCTGCTGGTGAGCTACGCCGTCGTTTCTGCGGCGCATCAGAACAAATTCCCCTTTGCTTCACGGCCATCAGCCGACGAGCGTTTTGGTCGGGCAGATCAAAGAACTGCTGGATGCCGGGGTAGCACCGTAGCGCATCACGGTGGTGGGAGCGTCGAAAGGAGCGGTGATTGCGATGCTCACCTCCACCCAATTACAGAACCCCGAAATTAACTTCGTGCTCATCGCCGGGTGCAACGACTGGGTGGAGAAAAACCTGGCAATCAATCTCTGCGGAAGAATACTTTCTACCTTCGAGGAGTCAGACGAAATAGGCCGCAGTTGCCAGTCGATTTTCAGTGCTTCAACGTGCGAACCCGTTGTCCGGGAGATAGAGCTAACCACCGGTAAAGCGCACGGAGTACTGTATCAGCCACTATCTGAATGGGTGGAGCCTACGGTCGTCTGGGCGAAACAAACCGCATCAACCCCATGAGGTCGCCTGTTATCGATCTTTAAGCTTATCGAGTTCTTTTTGCTTGATTTCTCGGTCTAACCGATTGTTGTGCATTTGCTGCCATAGCGTGATGCACTTCATGACGCCCGCCAACAACGCGATTAGCCCTACCAACAGAGCGACCACTAGATTAACGTCGGCCAACCCGATGTAGGCCAACAGCAACACAATGATAGCGATGTCGGTGTCAAAAAAGCGTTCCATAGAGTTAACCTTATTTTTTGTAGTGGAAACGAAGGGAGATAACAACAATTTTTTCATCTTCTACTCGATTCGGTGCTCCTTGTTGATAGGCCTACTCCAGTATCCGGAAAGATCGTGCTTTAGTGGCTCCGGTTTTCCTAAGTTTATCTATATCAACCGATTCATATTTGCCCTGATTGGCTTGCTTCATTCCTTGTCGCAAGCGCTCAGCGTTTGCTTCTTCTGACAACAGATACTCTGTTTCCTGGTTGCTTTCACGCCCAAGCACCAACCTCACTTGGTCAAGTGTTTCTTGGTCGTTAATATCTAGTAGCAGACAAACTAACTCTAACTTCTCGGCAGGTAAACTCATCGTATAAGTTGTGATAACAGCATAAAAACATAACCTCTAAACTCCCTCTGCCTCAACCTCTTTCACCTCGGGCAGCATGGTTGTCAATAGGTTCTCAATACCGGCTTTTAGGGTAACCGTGGACGAGGGACAGCCGCTGCACGAACCCTGCAACAGCACTTTCACGATTCCGTTGTCAAACGAGTGAAAGCTAATGGCTCCGCCGTCTTGCTCCACGGCCGGGCGGATGTACTCGTCCAAAATGCCCTTGATCTTTTTCACGGTCTCACTGTCGTCCTCGTCGATAGCGTTGCCCTGCTCCCAGTGTTCAGGAGTGATCAACGGCTTCTCGGCTTCCAGGTAGTCCTGGATAAACTGCTTGAGGTCGCCCTGGATCTCCATCCAGTCCACCGCTTCGCTCTTGGTTACGGTGATGAAGTTGCTCATGTAAAACACCCGTTCCACGTGCGGAAACTGAAACAGCTCCTGCGCCAGCGGGGCGTGCTGCGCGCTTTCAACATCCGGAAAGTCGTAGCTCTCGCCCTCCGGAACGAGGATCAGATTGGTAACGAACTTCAGCGAATTGGGGTTGGGATTGGCCTCTAAGTAAAGATGAACGCGCCGTTGACTGGCAGCTACCTGGCTCATAGATAAGAAAATTAGGGCTGCCTACGGGCAAGCCGGTGAGAAAATGCGTTAAGCTACTAATTTAACGCAACAAACGGCGGCAAGTTCCGACCCAGCGTTGATTGCGACGCACTGCGTTCGGGTTGAGTGGCCTGGTTTCGAACACTTCTGGCACTTAGCGAACTAATCGCACGCGCCGATTGTATGAGTTAGCGTGCCCGCAAACCACGCCCTGAGAACCAGCAATCGTCCCGTTGGGGCTACTTATTTCAGGGACACGGAGCGCGCGAGCAGCCGCCGGGCTTGATTTGTTTTTCCCGGATTTATTTTCACCTTTGTGGTTCAATTAAGGGGCAACGCCCTGAGGCGGAGGTGCAGTGGAACGCTGAATAGTTGTAATGCAGAAAATAGACGCTTTTCATAGTTTGCTGGCCATTCCGCGCCGGGTCATCATCACCATGCACCAGAACCCTGACGCCGATGCCTTAGGGTCAGCGCTGGGTCTGGCGGCTTATTTGACCAAGAAAGACCATACGGTGCAGGTGATTTCCCCCACCGATTACCCGCAGTTTCTTCACTGGATGGAGGGGCACCAGAACGTCATGGTGTTCAACAACGGACAGGAGAAACAGTCGACCCAACTTATTCACGACGCCGACGTGATCTTCTGCCTGGATTTCTCGTGCCTCAACCGCATCGATGCGATGGGAGAGTTGGTGCGCGAGTCGGATGCGGTGAAGGTGCTCATTGACCACCACCACGGCAAAGAAGATTTCGCCGACTTTGAACTCTGGGACACCACTGCCGCCGCCACCTGCGAACTGTTGTACCAACTGATTGTGGACCTGGGCGAGCGCGACCTGATCGACGCCGACATTGCCGAGTGCTTGTACGCCGGGGTGATGACCGACACCGGCTCCTTCAAGCACCCCAACACCACCCAGCACGTGCACGAAGTGGTGGCCGACCTAATCGGTCTGGGAGCCGACGTATCCAAGGTGAGCAAACTCATCTACGACAACAATTCTTTGGACCGACTGCGCTTCATTGGCTTTGCGCTGAGCGAACGGCTGGTGGTGCTCAAGGAGTATAATACCGCCTACTTTGCCATCACCGCCGAAGACCTAAAGAAGTTCAAGTCGCGCACCGGCGACACCGAAGGGCTGGTTAATTACGCCCTGTCGATTAGCGGCATCACCATGGCGGCCATCATCATCGACCGCAGCGACGTGGTGAAGCTATCGTTTCGCTCTATCGGTGATTTTGAGGTGAATGGCCTGGCGGCCGAGCACTTCGAGGGCGGCGGGCACAAGAACGCGGCGGGTGGCATCTCCCACCTGCCCTTATCCGACACGGTGGATAAGTTCTTGCGACTCCTACCCGTTTACAAAAAGCAACTACACGAAAATCAAAAGAAACAAAAAGAGTTACATCTAACATGAAACAAGTGCATCATTCAGTTTATTTTATGGCCCTGGCCCTACTAGGGCTGGCGGCTTGTCAAGGAAGCAGCGAAGACGGCTACACCACCACCGACTCGGGCCTGAAATTCAGGTACATCAACGAAACGGACAACCCCAAGCCCGACAGTGCCAACACCCTGCTTATGCACATGGTGTATCGCACCGAAGATACGGTGTTGTTTCCGGCTCCCGGACAAGAAGGACCGGTGCCGGTTCCGCTCATGGGCGCTCCGCCCACCAGCCTGGTGTACGAAGCCTTCGGTATGATGAAGGAGGGCGATAGCGCGCACTTCCAGGTCACTCCCCAGGAGTTGTTCACCAACACCTTCGGGGGCCCCATTCCTCCCTTTATCGACTCTACTGACATGATCACCTTCGAGGTGGGAGTGTCGGAGGTGATGTCGGAAGAAGAGTTTCAGGCCTACCGCATGGAAATGATGCGCAAGCAACAGGAGGACATGATCGCCGCCATGGCCGAGCAAAACCGGCTCGACAGTGCCACGATCGCCGAGTTTTTGGAAGAAAACAACATCGACGCCGAAGCGACCGAGTCGGGGCTACGCTACCAAATCACTCAGAAGGGAAGGGGAGTGCAACCGGCGGCGGGCGACTCAGTAGTGGTGAACTACCAGGGCACCTTACTTGACGGCACCGAGTTTGACGCAGGAACCTATGGCTTTATACTGGGGCAGCAACAGGTGATTCCCGGCTGGGACGAGGGCATTGGGCTGCTCAACGAGGGTGGCAAAGCCATGCTCTACGTTCCTTCGCCGCTGGCTTATGGCCCCCAGGCTCGCAGCGCGGTGATTGGCGAAAACGCTATTCTCGTCTTTGACGTGGAGTTGGTGGACGTGAAGAGCAACTAGTCTGCCCCTCCCATCGGCTAGTCCGCCCACCGTTTAGTAGGATAAAGAAAGATCGCCTAAGGGTTTTCCAACCTTTAGGCGTTTTGCTTTGTCTTATCCTAAACTATTCTTTACCCATTATGAGACACTGTATACAAAATCTGGTCTGGATTGTTCTGCTGGGCACCACGCTGGGGGGGTGCCAGAGTGACGACGCCGACGTTGCTGATCCCAACCAAGCGCTTTTTGAAGAACAGCAGCAAACGATCACACAGTTTTTACAGGAGCAGAACATTGCTACCCAGCAAACCGCAACGGGCATTCACTACCGGGTGCTCACCGAAAATGCGGACGGCACCGCCCCCGCCCCGGGCAACATAGTGAATCTGTACTACCACATAGAGCAACTAGACGGCTCACTGGTCGCCGAATTGGATTCCTCGAGCAGCGATCCTGTCACCTACATCTTTGCTTACAGCGGTCCAAACCGAACGCATGTTATTTTACCTAGAGAACTCGACGGGATGGTAAGCCTGATGCGCGAGGGGGAGGAGTATGAGTTCTTCCTTCCCTCAGGCTTAGCATACCTCGACTTTGAATTACCTGACTTAATTCCGGCTAACTCCATTGTGCGCGCCAGAATTTATCTGGACGAAGTACTCACTGCCGTTGAGCAAAGGAGCGTGGAGGACCAAGAAATCAAAGATTATCTAGCGGCTGAGTCTCTGATGGGATTCGACAGCCTGGCATCCGGAGTGTATTACGCTACCACCCAGGCGGGTGACACAAGCGTTCAGATAACGCCTTCCAGCATCGTAGGGGTGCGCTACACTGGATCATTTCTTGACGGAACGACATTTGATAGCAACACCGGTGCTAACGACAAGATTTATGAAGTTGTCATGAACGATGTGAGCGAGCGGAGACCAATTGAAGGCTTCCTGACTGGCATTCAGCAAATGAGTCTGGGTGAAAAAGGAACTATTATTATTCCCTCACACGCGGCCTATGGACCGGGAGTAGTGGCCCTTCCTCAAAGTATTGTCGCGAATGCCATCCCCCCTTTCGCAATTCTGCGCTTCGACGTGGAGGTGGTCACCGTCAAGTAGCGTATGGACATTTGCTTCGCCACCAACAACGCCCATAAGGTGCAGGAAATTAACCAACTACTGGGTCCTCCGTTCCGCGTGCTCAGCCTGGCTGACATTGGCTGCACTGAAGAACTGCCCGAAACCCAGGATACGCTGGCGGGCAATGCTCAGCAGAAAGCCACCTACGTGCACCAGCGCTACCGCGTCAACTGCTTCGCCGACGATACCGGCCTAGAGGTGAATGCGCTGGAAGGGAGGCCTGGAGTGCACTCGGCCCACTACGCCGGTCCGCAGCGTGACAGTGCCGACAACATGCAACTGCTACTGCGCGAACTGGCGGATAAGAGCGACCGGTCGGCACAGTTCCGCACGGTGATCACCCTGTGGCTCAACGGCAAGATGCATCAATTTGAGGGAACCGTGCGGGGCCGCATTGCTACCGAACGCTCGGGTAAGCAGGGCTTCGGTTACGACCCGATCTTTATTCCCGAGGGCCATACCCGCAGCTTCGCCCGCATGACGACCGAAGAGAAAAACGAACTGAGCCACCGGGGCCGGGCCGTGCGGCAGTTGGTGCAGTTCTTAACCGACCACCGCCAGCATGGATAGTCCCTACGTGGTGGGAGTGACGGGCGGCAGCGCCTCGGGCAAAACGCAGCTGCTGCGCTGGTTACAAAAGCTGCTACCGGCCGATCAGGTGTGCCTGTTCTCGCAGGATAACTACTATCAAGACCGTGAGCGGCACGACCCGGAGGTGAACCGCGCCACCAACTTCGACGACCCGGCGATCATTGAGCAGGAAGCGTTCGCCCGTGACCTGCACCAGCTAAAAAACGGCCAAGCCGTGACGCGTCGCGAGTATACGTTCAATAACCCGGCACTCACTCCGCGGATGCTCACCTTCGAGCCCGCGCCCATTATCCTGGTGGAGGGCATTTTCGTGTTCCACTTTCCGGAAATTAGCCGTCTGCTAGACCTCAAAGTGTTCGTCGACGCCAAGGAGCACCTCAAACTGCACCGCCGCATCCTACGCGACCTGGACGAGCGCGGCTACCCCCTGGAGGACATTTTGTACAAGTACACCCACCACGTGGTGCCCGCCTATGAGAAGTACATTGCCCCCTACCAGTACGACGCCGACCTGATTATCCCCAACAATCAGGAACTGCGGGCCGACGAGTGCCCGCTGGGTGCCGAATTATTGGCCACGTATTTGATAAATAAAACTCGGTAGGAACATGCCGCGTCCACGCCGGGCCCCGCGTCCACGGTGGACCGGGCGGTGGATTAATTATGTTCCTATCTACCCGTACAGACACGATGTTTCGCGTCTCGACCCTACAATACCCAACAGCGAAAACCGCAACCGATCCTAAAGTACCACCACCGTTCCGCACCCTACGAACCCGAAGCCCGCACCTCACGTCACGGAGTTACGCAGCCTGCGTACTTCTCATTCGCTCACCACGCAACAATCCTGCGATCTAGGCCACCCTCCCTCCGCCACCCACTAGGCAGGGTCTCCTCCTAGTAGTACACCCTCCTTTCTCCACCTACCAGAGGATGTTTGCCCCTAGTAGTACCCCGTCGCTGGCCCACTGTAGGGGCAGCACTTCCCCCGCGGTCATTACCCCGCACCTTCACTGACCGATTTCGTACACGGGGTGTCCGCTGGTGAACACCTGACCGAAGGGCAACCGGCGAATAGTGCCATTGCTGGCCGGTTTTGTTCGTGGCACAGCGATTGAGAAAGGTAGCTGGTGAAGGCTATCCTCTTGTGTGGGTAAGTGGGTACGCGCCGTGGCGCGTACCCACTTACCCACTACTCTAGTATAACTAAACAAGTGTTCCACCAACCTCTATCCCTATGCTCCGCCACACCTTTCTGCTCATCTACCGCAACTTCCGGCGCTTTCGCAGCACTTTCTACATCAACCTAGTTGGGCTGTCGTCGGGCCTGGCCTGCGCGTTGCTTATCTTTTTGTGGGTCAACGACGAGCTAAG
Organism: Cyclobacteriaceae bacterium; assembly: GCA_965217275.1. GTDB lineage: Bacteria > Bacteroidota > Bacteroidia > Cytophagales > Cyclobacteriaceae > Tunicatimonas. The sequence goes on from OZ244400.1 coordinate 2,087,312, forward strand.
CGTAGACAAGTTTCACGAGCGAGACGCGCAACTGTACCAGGTGCTGGAAAAACAGCAGCAGGGCGATGAGGTCGCTACGCAGACGAACACTCCGGGCCTACTGGCCGAATCGCTAGCCGGAGATATGCCGGAGGTGATGCATGCTGCCGCTGTGGCCCCGGCCGAGTGGTTTGGCGATATCACCCTGTCGGTAGGCGAGAGAAACGTGAAGGCACCGGGACAATTTGCGGCAAAAGATTTCTTCACCATGTTCTCCTATAATCTAGTGCAAGGCGAAGAAAGTCAGGTGCTAGCCGCGAAGAACGCGGTCGTAATCTCCGAAGGCTTAGCCCAACGCCTGTTCGGCACCACCGAAAACGTGGTGGGCAAAACGTTGGATTGGCACCTCCTGCAATTCACTCGGCCCGTGATCGTCTCCGGGGTCTTTGCCGACATCCCCTCCAACTCGACGGTTCAATTTGACTTTGTGCTTTCGTTTGAGGCGTTTAAAGAAATCTTTCCCGACGTGCTCAGTTGGGGAAACAATGGTCCTCATACGTTCGTGGTGCTTCGGGAAGATACGGACATTGCTGCGTTTGACGAGAAGATTGAGCACTACCTCAACGGTAAATACCAAGAAGACGACTACCGCACCTTGTTTGCTCGGCCCTACTCGGACGGCTACCTGTACGGCACCTACGAGAACGGGGTGCCGGTCGGAGGGCGCATCGAGTATGTCCGCCTGTTTTCTATCATTGCGCTCTTTATTCTGGTGATCGCCTGCATCAACTTCATGAACTTATCCACCGCCAAAGCCTCGCGCCGGGTCAAGGAGGTGGGCATCAAAAAGGCCGTCGGAGCCAGCCGCAGCACGCTGGTCACGCAGTACCTGAGCGAGTCGTTTCTGATGGCCTTCTTGTCGTTGCTCACCGCCATCGTGCTGGTCGGGTTGCTGCTGCCGCAGTTTAACAGCATCACCGGCAAGCAACTGTCGCTAGCGTTCACGGTGCCGCTGACCTTGTCTTTTCTGGGCATCACCCTGCTCACCGGACTGTTGGCCGGAAGCTATCCGGCCCTGTACCTGTCGGGCTTCAACCCGGTGACCGTGCTTAAAGGGAAACTGGACAGTTCGGTCGGCGAACTGTGGGCGCGGAAGGGGCTGGTGGTGTTTCAGTTTGCGCTGTCGGTTATTCTGATCGTTTCGGTGTGGGTAGTGTACCAGCAGATCGAGTTTGTGCAGAACCGGAGCTTGGGGTTTGAGAAGGAACATCTTATTTCTGTTCCCCTGGAAGGGAGAGCCGCAGTGAACGTTACTACCTTTTTAGAAGAATTGGAGCGGGTGCCGGGAGTGGTGAGCGCGGCCAGTGTGCAACAAAGTCTCATTGGTAACCTATCCTCTACCGTGGGCTTAGACTGGGAAGGCAAGGACCCGGACAAAATAGTGCAGTTTCAGAACTTTAGCGTAAGCCATGACCTGATCGAGACCATTGGGTTGGAAATGGCCGACGGACGAAGCTTCTCGAGGGACTTTAGTACGGACACTTCGGCAATTATTCTCAACGAAACTGCTATTCGTCTGATGGGAATGGAGCAACCCATCGGAGCCACGGTGAACCTGTGGGGTGAAGACCGCCGAGTTATCGGGGTGGTCAAGGACTTTCACTACGAGTCGCTGCACGAACCCGTGAAGCCCGTGTTCTTCAAACTAAACAGTAGCGGCATGATGACGACTATCGCTCGGCTGGAGGCTGGTAAAGAACGGGAGACGCTGGCGCAGTTGCAGGATTTCTACCAAACTTTCAACCCCGGCTACTCCTTTGACTATCAATTCGTGGATGCCGATTATCAAGCCCTCTACGCCGCCGAGCAGCGCGTTTCTACGCTGTCGAAGTACTTCGCCGGATTGGCAATTCTCATTTCCTGCCTGGGCCTGTTTGGACTGGCGGCCTTTACCGCCGAGCGGCGGCTGAAGGAGATCGGTATCCGAAAAATCCTCGGAGCCAGCGACTTTGGCATCGTGCGGTTGCTGTCGGGCGACTTCACCAAGATGGTGCTGGTGGCCATTGCCCTGGCGTTGCCGATTAGCTACCTAGTGGCGCGGTGGTGGCTGGAGGATTTTGCGTTCAGCATCGCGTTGCGGTGGTGGTACTTCGCCGGGGCCGGGGGGGTGGCGCTGCTGGTGGCTTGGTTCACCGTGGGGTTGCAAACCGTGAAAGCCGCGCGGGTGAATCCGGCTGAATGTTTGCGGGATGAGTGAAGCAGCCTACTGCTTCTCTCTTCCGGCCTGTTCCGAAACCCTATTTAAACTCGGAGAGAGTAGAAGCGCTTGCGCCCTACGGAATTCAATCGTAAATAACAACCGTAGTTTTAGGATTAGTCTCTATGCTACTCTCCTGAGGATAAAGGTAGACGTACAACGTATCAGAACTAGCGGCAAACATATCCAGCAAATTGTAAGCACTGTTCAGCGCATCCTGTACGGTTTCTCCGCTATTCGCGGCCTCGAAAATCACCTCCGAATGGCGCGCGCGCAGCAAATCTTCAGGAGCATCATACTGACCCCAAAATCCCATATGCACGCGGCGAAACGGGCGGTCTTCGGTTCCCCGCACGTTCATCAGTTCGTTGAGGTTGGGTCCGTTGGGCAGCGACTCGATGCGCAAATAGCCTCCGTTGTCGGCTACCGGCAGGCGAAAGGTAGACCCACCGGTTCCGGCAGCACGCTGGGCGGCGTCAATCTCGCGAGCTAGGTCCTCGTAGAAGCTTAGCATCAAGCACGTGAACAGCACGTTGGCCTTGGCGGGATCGCTCACGATATCAAAGCGCAAACTAGCCTTGCCTTCGCCGTCACCGTAGTGGCGGTCGCCCACCAGGGTGATGCTGCGGTGCACGTTGGCAGTGCTGATGAAGGCTTGGTTGAGCGAGATATCGTGCTGGTAGCTGTTCTGAGCCGCTTCGTAGGTAGGCTCGTCATCGCAAGCTGACAACAAACAGAAAATAGCAATAAGAAAGAAAGACTGGGCGATTGCGAAAAAAAACGGCCTGGGGCGGAGTGGAGGGGTAGTCATAACAAAAAGGTTTAGGTGTAAGGTTTAAACGTAAGAAAGTGACCTACGGTTGAGGTCTATCCTCTAATACTGAGAAGATGACAAAATCTACACCAAATTAGTGAACTCCCCTGTGGTTTTTGTAACCAACCGAAATTTTAGGACGCTGTCTAAACCAGGGGTGGATTCTGCGGTTATTGAGAAACAACTCCCTACTATGCCGACCTTACTCATTTCGTATACTCTGCCCGAGCCAAGTCTTCGCTCGCTGTCCAAATATTTCGATCTCATCCATCCAACCGACGCGGATGCTTTCAGCGAAGAAGAAATCTTGCAACACATCGTCAAGGCCGACGCCTACTTGGCGGTGAATACGGCGGTAGATCAATCGGTTATCGACCGGGCCAAGCGTCTGAAGATCATCGCCAACTATGGGGCCGGATACGACGACATCGACACCGACTACGCGGCCTCTAAAAACATTCCGGTCACCAACACCCCTACTGCCGTGACGGAAGCCACCGCCGAAATTGCGTTCGGGTTGATGCTGTCGCTGCTGCGCAACATCACCTTCTGCGACCGGCAACTGCGCCATAATCAGGACTTTGTGTGGGGTATGCTCAAGGCCCACACTGGCCGTTCGCTCTACGGCAAGACGCTCGGCCTGGTGGGATTGGGGCGCATCGGAAAAGCTGTGGCCCGGCGGGCAGTGGTTTCGGGTATGCGGGTGATCTACCACCAGCGCCACGCCCTTTTTCCGGCACTGGAATGGGAGATAGGGGCTGAATACCGACCGTTGAAGGACTTACTATCGGAAGCCGACGTGGTTTCGTTGCACGTGCCCCTCACCGAGAGCACCCACCACCTGCTGGGCGAAGCGGAGCTAAACCGGATGAAACCGTCGGCCTACCTGATCAACACCGCCCGGGGTGGGGTAGTAGACCAGAAAGCGCTGATTCATCATTTGCAGGAGGGCAAGCTGGCCGGGGCCGGCCTCGATGTGTTTGCCAACGAACCCCAGGTGCCGGACGAGTTGCTTGCGCTGGATAAGGTGGTGCTCACCCCGCACATTGGCACCGAAACCATCGAGGCCCGCATCGCGATGGCCGCGGAAGCCGAACGCAATTTGGTTGCTTTCTTCAACGGCGCCCCCCTGCCCAATCGAGTAAACTAAAGCATGAAGCGAGTAATCCTTTTTGTGTGTCTGGTTCTCACCGCCTGCGGCGACCGCAACACCTCGGTGATCGATCAGCAGGTGCTCAACGAGATGGAGCAGCGCGAACCCAGACGGGTGATGCCCAACCAACTGATGGAGGAGGCTTATCGGCAAGGAAGAACGCTTACAAACCGTTTGCTCGCCGCGTCTTTAGGGCGCCATTCGGCTGACGATTCGCTTTCGTTGGCGGTTTGGCTGGCGCAGCAGTCTTACGATACCACTTCGGCACGGGTAGCGTGGATCGATCACCGTAGCGACACCGCCCGGTTCAGCGTCTACGAGCAGCAACTCTGGGATGCCTACCGCTACAGTGCTACGCAGGGCGACCCGCTGGCCGACAACGTGCAACGACTAGCGGGCGATTCCCTGCTCTACACCCAGCCGGTGGTGCTGGCCGACTCACTGGCCCGTCGGTTTCCTGCTTCGCCCGACACGGTGGGTCAGTTGGTGGGCATGTGGAGCATCACGCTGCCGAAGCGGGAGGTGGTGTTGGGGGTGGAGTAATGCCTATGGTTTGGCCGCTTTCAGCCACTTGAGCGCTGCTTGAATTTTGGCATCAAGGTACGGATCATCGAAGTTATCGCCCTTCTCTACCAATATATCAGGCTCAATACGGGTCATTTTTATCTTATGGCGATCAGTTTCGTACGCCTCGGCTAGGGTCATATAAGCGTCGAAGGGAAGGCGGTAGAACTCGTTGCCCGTCATGTAACCGGCACTGGGCTCACCAATAACCGTAACGTTTTTCTTGCCAAGAAACGCTAAAGCAGTTATCTCACCCGAACTGGCAGTCAGCGGGCCGACCAGTACAGCTACTTTGAAAGAAGAATCAGGCAGAGTACAAGGTGGTGGCAAAGCTACTTGCCCGTTTTCACCTTCGTAAACGCTCGTTGAGTCTATTCCCCAATACGAATAAACGCTATCGCTTTTGTTCAACAAGTAAGAGAAAGTGCCTTCGCCCACTAGTTGATGAATTCCCCCGAGCATAGCGTACATGTTGCCTCCCAGATTGCGCCGCAGATCAATGATCCACCCATCCACTCCCAACCGTGTCAGGCGGCAAACAGAATCCTGAAGCGCGTCGGCGGCTCGCTGAGTAGCAAGCGAATCGTCTTGGGTGTTGATCGTAGGGACAACAACATATCCGTATTTATCAGATAAGATTGCCGTTTGAACCGCCCACGTATCACTTTTCTTCAAAGCACGAACTAAGTTCTTACTCATACTTGTCGTGTCCAATCCGCCCGGGGCGCCGTACCATTCGTCGGCGTATCCAATACCGGAATGATGATCACCTAGCGTATCCCAAAGGCTAACGAAATGAGGCAGAATATCTGAAAAACGAGTTTCGTTCAGTACCTTCTCAGCAAATGCACTGCGGTAGGACTTCCAGTCAAGCTGTTCGGTATACAAAGAGCGCTTTTCCACTAACGTTAGCACCGAATCGGTGAACACGCGGATACTGTCTTTGGTCGTTAGTGCAGGGAAGGTACCTTGACTGTGGGCGAACGATGCGCAAACACAAAGAATAGCAACGATTATACCGAGCTTCTGATAAGCCATCGTCACTTGGCAAAAATCTGCTCCTGGTCCTGGAAAGACTTAAACTCCAGCGCGTTGCCGCTCGGATCGAGGAAGAACATGGTAGCCTGTTCGCCCACCTCTCCTTTGAAACGCACGTGGGGCTCAATAATGAACTTGATATCTTCCGCTTTGAGGCGTTCGGCCAGGACTTCCCAGTCGCTCCACTCCAGAATGGCTCCGAAGTGGCGCACCGGCACCTGGTCGCCGTCGACCTCGTTCTGTTGCGCCCGGTGCACTTCTTCGGGTTTCAGGTGGGCAGTGATCTGGTGACCATAGAAGTTGAAGTCGATCCAACGTTCGGAAGTGCGGCCGACGGAGCAGCCGAGCAGGCCTTCGTAAAACTCACGCGTATCAATCAGGCTCGATACGGGAAAAGCAAGGTGGAAGGGGGCGGGCATAATATAATAATTGGTGAACGACGATCCATACGCCGTGGTTTGCTATATTGTGTCAACTGTGGAGCTAAGATAGCAAGAAAATGATTAACGAAAACGAAAAATCAAGTAGTAGAGCAGCGCGGGCCCAGCGGCGTTTCGCGCGGTTGGAGCTTTACCGCCAACAGCAGTACGAGGAACTGGATAAGCGCCTGACGCGGCTCGAAAAGCGACTGAAAATCTAGCCATTGCTCTATTCCGAACTTAATCAACTCCTGGGCAACCCCGACCTTCACCTGCTGGATCAAATCCTAAAAGGTCGCTACGAACCCCCCATGCGCGTGCTCGATGCCGGGTGCGGCGAAGGACGCAACCTCCCCTACTTCGTCCGCAACAACTTCGATGTGTGGGGCGTGGACACCAACGCCACCGCCCTGCGGCTGCTGTGCCTGCAAGGAAAATCGTGGAACCCCGCCTTCGATCCCGAAAAGTTTATCGAGAGCGACGTGGCCGAACTCCCCTTTCCACCAACGAGCTTCGACGCCATGCTCTGCGTGGCCGTGCTGCACTTCGCGCGCGACGAAGCGCACTTCTTCCGAATGACCGACGAACTGCTGCGCGTGCTAAAGCCATCGGGAAGCCTGTTCATTCGCATGAATGTGCGCGTAGGACAGAACCCATTGGTTCCGAAAGCCATCGGTAGCGAACCGGTGGCGCCGGACGCGGAAACCCGCTTCTTGCTCACGCCTGATCTGGTCGATCAACTCACCGTACGTTATCCGCTCACCTGGCTCGAGCCGATGCGGACCGAAATGATTGCCGGGGAGCGAGCACAAACCACCCTCGTACTCCAAAAAAACTAGGGCGCGGTCTCATCAGCCACCACCGATGCGTACGCCCGCTGCAAGGCTTCGCGGTGCGCTTGGGCCACCCGTTCGGTCATCACCGGAAAGGCCGTGCCGTCGTCTTGCCACAGCGTGCGCTTCATGCGCCCCTCCGGAAACCAACGGTCGTTGCCGTGGGTGCCAATAAACTGGCATTTGAACACCCCAATGATGTAGGGTTGCTCCAGCGCCGACGTCACCCACTGCGCTACGTCTTCGGCCGCGGCGGCTTCCTCTTTGATGGTGCCCCGATCGTTTACGTAGGTAGAATCCAGGCTAAAGGGCGTGGCCCAGTCGATGACAACCATGGGCTTTTGCACGATAGCAAAGGTGCTATCAAAGCCAGCCTGCTGAAACACCTGCCACTCGGGCGGCCGTTGCGGACTCAGAATCAGGGCCTGGGTGCAAAAGATGTCGACGTGTTGCCCGGCCACGCGCAGCACCGGTTCGGGCACCATGCGCAGCACGTAGCGTTCGCCCATAAACAGATGGTGCGGCGCTCCCTCCCGCACGATACCTTTCAACAGCGGATACAGCACCGCAGCGATACGCCCCATAAATAGCTCATCGTCTTCCTGCACCGTTGGTTGCGTCGTATCCAGCGTCCACTCGGTCGCCGCCGAAAGGTCATCGAAGGAAGCGAACTGGGTGCCGTAGGCCTCATTGAACCGCTGCACGTCACCCGTGTAGCGATCTTCCAAAAAGCGGACGTACTCGGTTTTTCCGGAAGCGGCGGTGGGCAGCGAACGAAAGAAGTCGACCCGGCGGAAGTCCCAAATGGGCAGATCCACGAAGGCCACTCCCAGCACCAGCGAATCGGTGGCAATCTGGCGGCAGGCGGGGATCAGTAACTGCCGAAAGGCGGTTTGCACCGAGTCGTCGAAGACGTCGAAGGCGTGTTTGCTGCCGGGATAGTCGAAGTGAGCGATGTAGGGCAGGCGCTCTTTGAGGTACGGATTCAGCGGTGAGTAAGCTTCGCCCGCGTTGAGTCCCGCCGCGCGATACGCCTGGTACATCGCTTCTTGCGCTTGCAGCGAATCGCCCGCCACGCGTTCGTACAGGGAGTTTGACTGCTCCGCTTCCCGGAGGTAGCGGCCGGTGTGGTTGGCTCCCAGCGCCAGATAACCGTGTCCGGCCGGAGTGATAAACAGCCAACGGCCGTTGACCTCTTCGGTCCGGAACCAACCGGTGGCCTCCCGCTGAATAGCCGAATACCCGCCGAAGGCATCCAGCGACCTGTCGGGCGAATCACTGCACGCCCCTGATCCTAATAACAGAACCAGCCAGGCCCCGCGGGCGAAAAAAGATAGGTTGGTCATTTGCTCAAGGATAAAGAAACCATTGCTTTGGTTTGGTGGTTGGAATGGTGCCATGAAAATACTGCTTTTTCTCATCATATCAGGTAGCTTGGCCGCCTGCAATCTCGATAAAGATACGCAAGTAGACGATAAGAAGGCCAAGTTTACCACCTCCGATCCTTCGGAGCTGTTCTTCAAAAACGTTAGGCAGATCTACTACGACCAGGAGAAAATGGCGGCGGCCAAACTCAACATTTTTCGGCTGGGTGACCGCAGCCAGGCCGAGGACTACCCCGTGATCAACCTGGCCATCGCCAGCAACTGGCGCTACGACGAAGCCTACCTGCTGGTGGAGCCCAATGCCTACCTGGAAGAATTAGATTCTATTCGAGTCACGTGGAAAGACCCGGCGAACCAGCAGGAGGGCACCTACCGCTGGGCGCGGGGGAATAAGGAAGCGCAGTTTACGTTCGCCAGCCAGTTGTACCGAAGCATTCAGCAGGGGCACCAACTCTACGTAACCAACCGGCAGGGGCAGTCAGAAAAGTTGCTCGACCGCTACGACGATCGCGAAGCGTTTCGCAAAACCATGTTCGACTACTACCGCTTGGTCGACTTGCTGTAGTCGGGCGTCTAATAATTTCGTACCTTGGCCAATTGACAAAACACCTGGTGCCTAATGCGGTTATTAGACCACTAGCTTATGGATGAATGCTTTACTACAAAGAATACGTACTAGAAGAAGGTAAAGATTGGGTCGTATTCGTTCACGGCGCGGGCGGCAGTTCCTCGGTTTGGTACCGACAGATCAAGGATTTCAAGCAGCACTTCAACGTGTTGCTGGTGGACCTGCGCGGACACGGACGCTCGCGCGAGCTATTAAAGGAATACGTGGAGAGCGACTTCTCATTCCGCGACGTGGCGGCCGACATTCTGGAGGTGCTGGATCATCTCAAGATACCCCAGGCCCACTTTGTGGGAGTGTCGATGGGATCGATCATCATCCGTAGCATCGGCGAGCTGGCTCCCGAACGCCTGAAATCGATGGTGCTGTGCGGCGCGATCACCCGCTTGAACGTGCGTTCGCGTTTTTTGGTATTCTTCGGCCACTGCATGAAGCGGTTTGTACCCTACATGTGGTTGTACCGCTTTTTTGCCTGGGTGATTATGCCCAGCAAGCGCGATGCCTTTTCTCGTAATCTGTTCGTGCGTGAAGCCCGCCGACTCTACAAAAAAGAGTTTCTGCGGTGGTATCACCTCACCTACGAAGTGAATCCCCTGCTGAAATACTTCAAGGAAAAAGAAATCCCGGTGCCCGCACTCTACGTGATGGGCGAACACGACTACATGTTCTTACCCCCGGTGCGGCAGACAGTAGACTTGCATCAGCACGCTTCGCTGCAAGTGGTGGCCAACTGCGGTCACGTGGTCAATGTGGAAGAACCCCAGATATTCAACAGCGTAGCCGTCAACTTTATCAATCAGCACCTCGTCACTGGATGACTTGCTAAGGCTGGTCACCAGTTACTAGTCATTTGTCCCTTGTCCTTTGACTTTCGTAAATTTGACCAATGACCAATGACCAATGACCAATGACCAATGACCAATGACCACCAGTAACCAGCAACCAACCCATGCCTACCACCAAAATACTCAACGCCCGCCTGGTCAACGAGCACGTGGTGCAACCCACCGACCTGCTCATCGAAGACGCGCTGATCACCCGACTGGACGGCGACCTATCGGGAGTAGCCACCGACCGCACCGTTGATGCCCAGGGCAGTTACTTGCTGCCGGGCCTTATCGACGACCAGGTGCACTTCCGCGAACCCGGGCTCACTCACAAGGCGACCATCCGCAGCGAGTCGCGCGCGGCCGTGGCCGGGGGCATCACCTCGTTTATGGAAATGCCCAACACGGTGCCCAACGTGCTAACCCAGCAACTGCTGGCCGATAAATACGCGATTGCCGCCCGTGATTCGCTGGCCAACTACTCGTTTTATATGGGCGTCTCTAACGACAACCTCGACGAGGTGCTGCATACCGACCCGCGCACTGTGTGCGGCCTGAAAGTATTCATGGGTTCCTCGACCGGAAACATGCTGGTAGACAACGAGCAAACGCTACGCAACGTGTTCTCGCGGGCCGAACTGCTGGTGGCCACCCACTGCGAAGACGAAGAGACCATCCGCAACAACATGCAGCAGTACCGGGAGCAGTACGGTGAGGACGTTCCTATCGAGCTGCATCCGGTGATCCGCAGCGCGGAAGCTTGCTACCGCTCTTCATCACTGGCGGTTTCGTTGGCCAAGGAATACGGCACCCGCTTGCACGTGCTGCACATCTCCACCGCCCGCGAACTGGCCCTCTTCGATGCGCATACGCCCCTGGCCGACAAGCGCATCACCGCCGAAGCCTGCCTGCACCACCTGTGGTTCACCGACCAGGATTATGAAGAAAAAGGCACGCTGATCAAGTGGAACCCTGCGGTGAAAACTACCTCAGACCGTGAGGCGTTGCGGCAGGCGGTGATCGCCGGACCCATCGACGTGCTGGCCACCGACCACGCGCCCCACACGCTGGAAGAAAAAGAAAGCACCTACTTTAAAGCACCCTCCGGGGGGCCACTGGTGCAGCACCAGTTGGTGGCCCTGTTTGAGTTGTTTCATCAGGGAGTGTTTTCGCTGGAAACCATCGTGCAAAAGGCGTGTCACAACCCGGCGGTGTTGTTTCAGATCGACCGACGGGGTTTTGTGCACGAGGGCCACTACGCCGATCTGGTGCTGGTGAACCCTGCTGCCCCCTGGACGGTCAGCCGCGAGAACGTGAGGGCCCAGTGCGGCTGGTCGCCCTTTGAGGGGCAAACGTTTCAATCGCGGGTCACGCACACCTGGGTGTCGGGGCAGCTGGTCTACGAAAACGGCGCGTTGCACGAACCCCAAATGGGCCATCGACTTCGGTTTTTGCGGTAATTGTCTTGCGTGGCGGTGAGCAGGTGCGCAAATATTGACAAGTGAGTTTTTCTTTCTGGCAAAATTTGCGTTGTTCGCGTAGTGACAATAGCGACGTGCCGGTGGCTTCTTGAACCCCGGTCGTATAATCGGTCTACTTTTGACGAAAGCGCTTCCTCTTATTCTGCTGGCCGTTACGCTCGTAGCCTACCTGAGCGTTCACGTGTCGCCCGCCACCTTCTGGCTAGCGGGCTTCTTCTCGCTGGCTATCCCTTTTTTGCTGATTGCCAATTTGTTACTGCTTCTTTTTTTCGCGGTGAAGCGGCACTGGCAGGCGGTGTTCCCCGTGGCCGCGCTGCTGGTGGGTTACCCCTACATTGCGGCCAGTATTGTTTGGCGCACCCCGCCCGAGAGCACTTCGACCACCTTTTCGGTGCTCAGCTACAACGTGCGGGTGTTCAACATCTACGCACAACAAAAACGCGACACTCCCCGGCCCACGGTGGCCTGGCTCACCCAAGAAGACGCGGACGTGAAGTGCCTGCAGGAGTTCTATAACGACGACGCGTCGGCGGTGCTCAACGCTACCCAGCAGTTGCAGGAGCAGGGCACCTACCACAGCTACGTGAACCCCTCGCTCATCAACCGCATCGGAGCTCAGTTTGGGCTGGCCATTTTTAGCCGCTTCCCTATTTTGGATCAAGGAGAAGTGGGCTCTCCGGAAGATTCGTTGCAGTACGCTATTTTTGCCGACCTGCGCACTCCGGCTGGTCCGGTAAGGGTCTACAACGTGCACCTGCGTTCCATGAGCATTAACGAAGACGCGCTAGGCGATCAGCAGGCGTATCCTGGTATTGCGCGCAAGCTCAAGAATGGTTTTACCACTCGGGCGCACCAGGTAGATGCTTTGCTGAACCACCTTCAGACGAGCCCCCACCCCGTGGTGGTGTGTGGTGACCTCAACGACCTGCCGTATAGCTACACGTATTTTTCGCTTCGCGACCAACTGCTGAGCACCTTTGAGGAGGCCGGGCGCGGCTTCGGGTTCAGCTACAACGGGAAGCTGTTCTTCTTGCGAATTGACAACCAATTTTTTAGCGAAGCCCTGCAAGCCCATCGTTTCACTACTTACCGGGAAGTGAACTTTTCCGACCATTTTCCGGTGAAGGCTGAGTATTCGTTTCGTTAGCGTTGTGAGCAACCGTCGGAAGGGTTGTTCCCCGTAATAAACGTAAAAAAAGCAACAACTCTTTGGCGAAATGCTGCCGGATACCTAATTTTGTCTTCCTTTTCACACGGTGAATGTAGCTCAGTTGGTTAGAGCACTGGTTTGTGGTACCAGGGGTCGCGGGTTCAAGTCCCGTCTTTCACCCACTTTTGATAAGTTAGCCGCTTCTTAACTAAAAGAAGTGGCTTTTTTTGTACCTTCGTCTTATCCGAAATCCCCTTGGTGCTTGCTGCCTAAAGGGATTGTGTTTGAAGCGTTTACCCGTTTGTTGTATGCCTGCTGCTGAGTTTCTTTTGTTGCCGTTGCCCGACCAGATTCATACCCTGTATCGAGAGGGCACGTTCGTGGTGGCGATTCGCTACTACGGCTACAAAATAAATCTGTACCTGCTGCAAAACTATTACGTAGAGGTGTTCTACAACCACAAACTAGATAAGATCGAGAAAACGGAGTTGCTCCAGACCAACCACAGCCGCGTCAAGTTCTATATCGATCAGATTTCTCTTCCGCTCGATCTGTTGCAGTAGCGTTGCCCAAAACGAGCGCCCGTTAAATCGAAACCTTGCCCCAGTTTTCTCCCGAACGGATGCGGTTGAGCTGGGTATGGGTGATGTTGAAGCGCTTGGCAATGATGCTCAACCGGGTTTTGTTGCTCTTCAACAGGCGCTTAATGACCCGCACGTCTGATTCGGTCAGCTTGTAGCCCGTGCTGCGGCTGCGCAAAATTGCCGGGTTCTGGTTGTTGTGGCACCGCGACTCTTCGTCGCTCATCCACTTCAAATTGAACCGATGGTTGTTTTGCTTGTCGTAGTCAAGATGCACCACAAATTTCTGGTCGGCCGTGGGCTTAGGCAAAAAGGTTTGCGCCACTAAGCGATGAATGTAGTAAGTCTGCGACACCTTTTTGTCGAATCGAATCATCACCGACAGGTAGCCATTTACGTTGGAACCCTTCATAACTTTGCCATTCACTTTGTCAACGGCGTAGCTTTTCACTCTCCCTACGCTAGAAACCTCGTACTTAGCGTGCGAAAGGTCAGTCTCGAAGTCGATCTGTTTCCAGACTTCGTTTCGGTACTTGTTTAAATTCATTGGTGGTTTATTGAGCGACTTGATAGTGAACTAAATGATGATGGATAGCGAGCACCTGCGGCAGCACCAGTCGCTTACCACCGTTGTCAATCGAGTGGTCGGCGCGTTTGCTGCGTTCAGCGTCGCTTAGTTGCTGGGCGATGATTTGTTTAACCTGTTGGGGCGACCGCTGCGGATCGCGTTTTAGTACCCGGCCAATTCTGGTGGCTTCGGGCGCGTTTACATTGATAATAATATTGAGTTGTTGGTGAGCCTTCGTCTCAAAAAGTAGGGCGGCTTCCTTTAGGGTATAGGGAAGATGCCTATGTTGTTGAACCCAGTGCCGATAGTCTTCGGCTACCCGCGGGTGTACCACGTCATTAATAATTTTCCGCTTCGCGTTGGAAGAAAAAATTTCGTTCGCTAAAAAAGTACGATTTAAGCGCCCCGCAGCATCATAGGCTTGGGGGCCAAACACCTGTTGGATTTGCCGCACGAGTACCGAATCGTTTTCTTGTAACCATTTGGCTCGCGCGTCTGCGTAATATACGGGGATTCCTAAAACTTCAAAAATTTTGCATACAAAAGTCTTCCCGGAGCCAATGCCCCCGGTGATGCCCATCCGCCGTGGTTCAGGAACCATACCGGACCTTCAGTTTGGCAGGTCGGATGCTGATCCGGCGGGCGTAGTCCGGGTGCTCTTGCACCACAGGAACCAGCGTGCTGTCTTGGGAATTAACCTCCGAGAGGTTAGCCGTTACCGTGAAAGACGCGCTATCGAGCAGGTTCTCATTCGCCAGTGACTCCTTCACCCAAAAATTAACCGTCACTTGGTCTAGTCCCAGATAGGCCGACGAATCGCCGGGGAAGTTGGCGGTGGTGAGAGGCACCCTTTTCTTGAAGTTAACAAACGGCAACACGTCAAACGATATTTGCGCCTCGGGAGGAACCACCTGCACCATAGTGTTGACATAACGGAGCGGGACGGTGGCTACGTAGCGCTCGTCAATTTCTCGGTCAGGAAGGTTGATCGTTAGGGTATCGCTCGCCTGACTCACCACCGAAGCGGGGCCGTGCAGCGTGACGAAGGTGGGGCTCAAAGCGATGGGCGAAGTGATCCAGTGATTTTCTTCCAGGTCAACGTTGCTGCTGTCCACCACCACGCGCACCTGCTTCTCTAGCACCCCGTCGATGTTGATGCGCAAGGTGTCGGTGACAATGTAATTGAGGCGGACGTCGCCTAACACGGCTTCCACCTCTTCGGTGAGTGCCTGACCGGGGATCGCCTTCACCCGGGTAGGCTCGTTCAGTGTGATTTGCACAGGGTGCGTGTCGACCAGCAGGGTTTTGCGGAGCAGATTCCATCCGCCGCCACTCACCTGCACGCTGATATTCTCGGGCAGCTGACTGAGCAGATAGGTGCTGTCGGTGGGGTACGAGAAAACGACGGGGTACTCGAGCCGGGTGGTGTAGTCCGTTTTGTTGAGGGCGCTAAAGAACCAAAAGGTAGTGGCGGCTAGAATGCAGAGCAGGATGATGGTCCAGTTACCCTCCTTGGCCGAAAAACGCTGACCGAGTCGTTGCCAGAGGGGGAGATCTTTTTTCCTGCGCTTGTTCAAAGGGTTTTTAGGACTTAATAGCGTACTGTTTGCTGGCTTCCTGAGAAATTGATGACTTATCGAACTTGATCTTGGCACCACGGTCCACGTCCAGCACCACGCTGTTGTCTTCGATGGCGACCACCTTGCCGTGCATTCCGCCAATGGTAACCACCATATCGCCCTTTTTAATGGTATCGATAAAGCTGCGCTGCGCTTTCTGCTTCTGCTGCTGCGGGCGAATCATGAAGAAGTAAAAAATGAGGGCAATTCCACCGATGAGGATGAAATTGCCGATCATACCGCTTTGACCGGCATCGGCCTGTAATAGAATGGACGCTGACATAGAATGTTTCTTATTTCCTTACCGGACCGGCAATCGGTTCGCTCTTGGGAGTAACGTTGGCTTTGATGACTAAACGGGTGGTAGCGGGTTCGGTGTTAGCCGTGAGGGTGACCGCCTTGTTCTGCACTCCGGCCTTGCCCTGGCTGTTGAAGCGCACCTGAATTTCGCCGGTTTCACCGGGGGGCACGGGCGCTTCGGGCTTCTTGGGCACGGTGCATCCGCAGGTAGTCTTCGCATCCTGGATGATTAAAGGAGTGTTGCCCGTGTTGGTGAACGTAAAGGTGTGCTCCACCACGTCGCCCTCGGCAATGGTGCCGAACTCGTGGGTGGTTTCGGCAAAAACCATCGTTGTGGCCGCTCCGACCGGAGCTGCCATTTCGGTTTCAGTCGCTTCGGTGGGCTCGGCCAGCGATACCGCCTGGGTTTGCAGGGCGGCGCTGTTTTCTAGCTGCGCCGTGCGGGCTTCCAGATCGGCCACGCGCGCTTCCAGGGCAGCGTTGTTGTCGCATCCGCTAAGCCACAGGCAACCGGTGACCATCAGTCCAGTGGGAATTAATCTAAAGTTCATCATTGTGTTCAATTTAGAGTGGCCGACGCCACCGGTAAGTTACTTCTTTATCTGATCCAATAAATTTTCTACGTCATCTAACAGTTGCTTGGCTTTCTCCTTGGCATCGTTGATCACCTTTTCGCCATCAGACTTTGCCACGCTTTCGGGCAAGGTGTTTTTGGTGCGAACCAGATCATTAATCAGGTCTTCTAACTTGAACCGGTACTTTTCCAAACGAAAAGTGACCCGATCACGGGTGTTGATGCCCGCGTCGGGAGCGTAGAGAAAACCGACCGTCATGCCCGCGAGCGTTCCGGTGAAGAAAAGCAAAAATCCACCTAGTTTGTTCATATATCTACGAGGTATGAGTTCGGGTAAATTTACGAAGGGGAATGAGTCCTTGCTAGTGAAAAGATAAAATTATCCTACATACTCCAGTTAATTATCCATGAGTCCCCGCCCGCTCTTACGAATAAGCCCTTGCTTTAGTAGTTCTTGCGACAACACGTCCAGAATACCGTTGATAAACTGCCGACTCTTTTGGGTGCTGTATACCTTTGATATGTCTACGTACTCGTTGATGGTTACCTTCACCGGGATGCTGCTGAAGTGAATCATCTCAGTGATGGCCATTTTCATGATCACGTTGTCGACGCTGGCGATCCGGTCGGCCGCCCAGTTCTTGGACTTTTCGCTAATCAACAGCTCATATTCTTCATCGTGGCGTAACGTCTGGTCATACAGCCCCTCAAAAAAGGCGCGATCATCCTCCCAATTGGGCGTGAGCGAAGCTACTTCTATGCCGTCGTCTCCCTTCTTCAACGACTTGAAAGTGCGATTCGTCAGGTTCTTAATAATTTTTTTATCCTCCTCCCAATTCACGCCGTCTTCTTCAAAGATATTAACAATCGCCTCGTGGTTCAGCGCCAGGCTATTCACGATGTGTCGCACAATGGCTACGTCTTCGTCCGTGCTTGGTTCAGCTAGCCCCTGGTAGGTTTGATAGTCGGGATCGCTTCGAACCACCTTGAGCAACTGCCGCACCTCGCTTCGGTGCCCCTCCCAGGACAGTTCATGCTGGCGAACCGTCTCCTGCAGCGCGTCGCTGTTGCGCACTGCCGCCAGCAGGCGATTGCTAATCAGGTTGGTAAGCGACTGGGGGCTGCTGGATGGATCAGCGGTAATTGGATTAGTCGATCTCTTTTGGGCATCCCGCCCCGCTTCCTGCAGCAGCGCTTCGGGCAACACCAGGAAACGCCGGTAGTAGTCGCCAATCTTTTCGGTGCGGGCCACCATCTGATTGCGCAAAAACCGCTGGTCCTGGCGACACTGCTCCCGGTAGTTTCGCAGCGCTTGGTCCACGGTTTGCTCAACGCGGCGACCCGCGTCCGCGGCCGGGGCTCGCCCTTCCAGGCGGGCGGTGAGCAACGCGCTCGCTAGTTCTCGCTGCTGGGCCAAAGCTTCGCGGTCTTGCACTTCCATGCTGTTGAGGTCCGGGGCAAATGCGTCTTGAATGAAATCGAAAGCCAGTTCGTAGTTTGCCTGTTGGCAACGCTGGTAAGCATACAGGTGCTGCATGGCCCTGATCCTAAGAAGTCGGCGGTTTAGCATAGGTGCGGGTGCGTGGCTTTTAACAAAGCTAGCCCCAAAAAGATTTTGAAACGCTAAGGTAATTTTTTTCTGCCGTACATCATCGGCAAAGAACCATTTAGAGAAGAAGCCGTTTTAACAAAACGTGAAGGAACTCAGCTATCTCAACAAGTACCTCTTCAAGTACAAGCGCCGCTTATCCCTCGGCCTCCTGTTCATCATCATATCCAACGTGCTGGCAATCATCCCCGCCCAGATTGTGCGGCGCGCCATCAACCTGGTCGAAGAAAACATCGCCTTATACCGCATCTTCGAAGGGTTCACCCTGCAAGAAACCATCTACGCCGTTTTCGGCGGCAGCATTCTGATCTACGGAGTGGCCATCCTGGCGTTGGCCCTGCTGCGGGGATTTTTCACCTTTTTGACGCGCCAAACCATCATCGTGGTGTCGCGCCTCATTGAGTATGATCTGAAAAACGAGGTGTACGCCCACTACCAATCGCTGCCGATGAGCTTTTACCGTCGCCAGAACACGGGCGACCTGATGGCACGCATCTCGGAGGATGTCTCGAAGGTACGCATGTACCTGGGTCCGGCCATCATGTACGGGCTCAACCTGTTCACCCTGTTTCTGATCCTGATTCCGTACATGCTGTCGGTGAACGCCCGCCTCACGTTGTACACGCTCATTCCGCTACCGCTGCTGTCGTTCAGCATCTACTACGTCAACAACATCATCAACCGCAAGTCCGAAGAGATTCAGCGCAGCCTGTCGGCGCTTTCTACCTTCGTGCAGGAAGCGTTTTCGGGTATTCGGGTGCTCAAGGCCTTCGTGCGCGAATCGGATTCGGCCCGCACCTTTAAGCGAGAAAGCGACGACTACAAGGACAAGTCGATCAGCCTGGCGCGCGTCAATGCGTTGTTTATCCCGCTCATCATGGCGCTGGTGGGGCTCAGTTCGGTGATCACGGTGTTTATTGGCGGAGGCGAGGTGATTAGCGGGGCCATTTCGGCGGGCGTGATTGCTGAGTTTATCATTTACGTGAACATGCTCACTTGGCCGGTGGCTTCGCTGGGCTGGATCACCAGCATCGTGCAGCGGGCGGCCGCTTCCCAGAAACGCATCAACGAGTTTCTGGAGACCAAAACCGACATTGTATCCGAAGCCGGGCTGGAGAAAGAGATTCAGGGCGATATTGAACTCAAGCACGTCACGTTCTTGTATCCTGATTCGGGCATCCGGGCGCTGCGGGACGTGTCGTTCAGCGTGCGGGCGGGACAGTCGATTGCCATCGTGGGCACCACCGGTTCAGGCAAAAGCACCATCGCCAACATCATTCCGCGCACGTACGACGTGGCCGAAGGCGAGGTGCTTATCGACGGCATCGACATCCGGCAGTATGACTTAGCCAGTTTGCGCAGCCAGATTGGCTACGTGCCGCAGGATGTCTTTTTGTTTTCCGACACCATCTTCAACAACGTGGCGTTTGGCTTCGCCGAGGAGCCCGACCCACAGCAGGTGGAGCGGGCCGCCGACATTGCCGACCTCACCGCAACGATCAAAGACTTTCCCGACGGCTTTGCCACCCGGGTGGGCGAGCGGGGCGTCACCTTGTCGGGCGGACAGAAGCAGCGGGTATCGATTGCCCGGGCCATCGCGCGCGACCCCCGGATTCTGATCCTAGATGATTCGCTGTCGGCGGTAGACACCAAGACCGAAAACACCATTCTGAACAGCCTGGAGGAGATCATGCAGGATCGCACCACGGTGATCATTTCGCACCGCGTGTCGTCGGCCAAGCTCGCTGACAAGATTCTGGTACTCGACGATGGGGTGATCGTGGAGCAGGGCACCAACGAATCGCTGCTGGCGCAGGGCGGAGTGTACAAAGAGCTGTACGACAAGCAGTTGCAGACCGAAGAGGCAGAGACTGCTCCGTCTACCACGGTATAACAAGTGGTTTGTGGGCGTACCCAAATTCGGCATTTTTCGTTATATTGAAGACCAAACAACGGAAACTATGAAGAACGAACGATCTATCGAGGAATTGCTGGCCGACATGCTGCGCAAGCAAGATCGACAGGAAGCCTTGTTGGAAGCTTTAGTAGAGGGCCAGTCCAGAATAGTAGACGTGCAATCTAAGATGCTTGATACGCAAGAGCGAATGATGGATATGCAGGAGAAGATGATGGACACACAGGTCAAAATGGCGGAGTCAATCGTGCAAACCAACGAGCGACTAGACAGCCTCAACAATCGCTTCGAGCGGCTCATCGAGGTGCTCTCCAACAATTGGTTTCAGCGTATCATTGCCCTGGAAGACGAAGTGGAGGAAATCAAGCGCAAGGTGGGGTAAGTGACGTTTAAAAATTAGTGTTTCATTTTGGTTGTATTTGAGAATTAAGAGAAGAGAATTATGAAGAACGAACGATCTATCGAAGAACTGTTAGCCGACATGCTACGCAAGCAAGACCGGCAAGAGGAATTACTGAGCGCCTTGGTAAAGGGCCAGGGTAAGCTGGTAGAAGGACAAACCCAACTGGTAGAAGGTCAGTCTAAGTTAGTGGAAGGTCAGATCAAATTAATAGAATCTCAATTACAGACCAATCAGCGCATCGACCACCTTGAGAATACGATGAGAGTAGGGTTTGAGCGGGTCAATGAACGGGTTGACAGTATTACGGATCGCTTCGATCAGTTGATGACTATTCTGGCGGGTAACTGGTTCAAGCGAATCATTGCCCTAGAAGATGATATGGAAGCAGTGAAGCGCAAGGTGGGCTAATCTCTCCTAAAAAGAATCCCGCCACACCCGGCGGCGCTGCAACTTCAGGTCGCTCACAAAAAAATACTTGATACTAAATTAATTTAATCAATAGTATATACGACTGAAAGGAATCAGCTTATTTTAACTGTTGGATTTGAAGGTGCTGTATGATTTTGACATGGATATTCACTAGAATGAATTTATATTGTTAACATTCTTACCATTGCCATCACAGAATACGTAATTTGAGTCACGTGAGAGGGTGTCTTTCGCATATGCAATCTATAAAATGAGGTTGTATACTAATTCCAAGTGAGGTAATATAGTTGAAAAGGTTTAGCTACAATTGTTTATTATTACTAGTAACACTAGCATTAAGCAGTTTTTGCATGGCTCAGGGAGCTTTTGTTGTTGACGGTATTGTCACAAATTCTAAAACGGGAAAAGCATTGCCTAGAGTAACAGTTTCAGTAGGCGAACTATTGAGTGATTCATTAGCTAACGCTATCACAGACAAGAGAGGATACTATTCATTAAATCTTTCAGAAGGACATTACAAAATTGTATACTCAAACGTTGGATATAAAGATGCGAAGCATGAAGTCATAATAAGGGGTGACACTACTATACATGTAAATCTTACCGTTAGCGCAATTGTGCTTGATGATGTTGACATAGAGCTGTCACAAGATTTGACAGGAAGAAAAACAATGTCCATTGAAAAAATAAAATCTATACCAGCTTTAGCCGGAGAAGTAGATGTAATTAGGGTTTTTCAAATGTTGCCTGGGGTTCAAACAGTGTCGGAGGGCAATACCGGCTTATACGTAAGAGGTGGAAACGCTGACCAAACGCTGATACAATTTGATGGAGCTACTATCTATAATCCTTCTCATGTCTATGGGTTTTTGTCTGTATTTAATCCCGAAGTAGTAAAAGATGCAGTTCTCTACAAAGGTCACATACCGGCAAGATATGGCGGACGTCTTTCATCGGTACTAGAGGTTAACACATCAGACGGTAGTGTGGATAGCTTTGCAATGTCTGGCGGGATTGGTTTGATTAGCAGTAGACTAAAACTGGAAACTCCTATCATTAAGGATAAGCTTTCTTTTACGTTAACAGGTCGCAGATCGTACGCTGATTTGGTGGTTAAGTCATTCTTAAGAAGGTACGAAAACACATCCCTGTTCTTCTACGATACGAATGCGAAACTGATGTACACTCCTAACGACAATAACAAAATTTCTGTTTCGGCTTATCGAGGCAGAGACAATATTGATATAGATACTAATCTTAAGTTTGCTCAGCGTTGGGGTAACGACGCTTATACCTTTCAATGGAACGCTACTGTGAATGAAAGACTGTCAGTAGACTTCTCTGCACACTCTAGTAGCTTCATATCTGAGTTAGACTTCGATAATAATTCTACAGCCAGTTATCTATGGGAGACCGCTATACACGACCGTAATGCCGCTATAGCTGCTAATTATACCTTTGGCTCCACATCGCTCGCACTTGGTGCTGAACTTTCTTCTTATAAAGTACCCCCCGGTGAGATTGATTATTTTAGAAACGACGACGCAGAAAATGAATCCGATAAACTGGATACAAAACGTGCAGTTCTTCCAGCAGTATACGTAAGTGGCCAAGGCAACCTTACCAAAGCACTTTCTATAGAAGCAGGCATTCGGTACTCGGGATATACCCATACCGGACCTAGCCGCGTGTTTACTTATGAAAAAAACACCCCTGAACTTGACGAAAACATAGTTGATACATTACTATTTAACCGTGGAGAGGTTATTCAAAGGTACCAAAACATTGAACCCCGGATCGCTTTACAGTACGAAATAGATCGAAGAAACCGGATCAAGTTTTTCTACAATCGAACATCACAGTACTTACAGACGGTGTCTAATTTCGCCGCTGGCGTCCCTTACGAGCGCTGGATAGCGGCTGACCGTTACATTCAACCCCAAGTAGGCGACCAGATTGGTTTAAGTTATTTTAAAACAGTTGATAACCAAATGGTCTCAATATCTTTAGAAACATACTACCGTTGGATGTATAACCAGATAGACTTAAAAAATGACGCGCTTATATTGTCTAAAAACAACTTGGAGACTGAACTACTGGCAGGTAGCGCAATGGCTTACGGGGCCGAACTACTAGTAGAAAAGCATGGAGAACCTTGGAACGGCTGGGTTGGCTATACTTGGGCAAAAGTATTACGACAGATAGACGGCATCAACAGTAGTCAACCTTATTATCCTACGTTCGATCGCCGACATAACCTTACCGCTTTTACCTCTTATGCTATTAATAACCGTGTCTCTATTTCAGTTAACTGGGTCTTCGCTTCTGGACAGGCTACTACTTTTCCAGAGGGTATTACTGAAATAGAAGGAATTAAATTACTCTACTACGATGAGAGAAAGAGAAATCAACATCGATTGCCTGATTACCATCGCATGGATTTATCTGTTACCTTAGATGGAAGAAAAAACGAAAAAAGAAGGTGGCGGAGCAGTTGGAATTTCAGCTTGTACAATGTATATGCTCGTAAGAATCCATATTTAATTACCTTTGCGCATCCTAGGGGCGATGGCCTTACGGTCACCGAGATAGATACTAACTATCAGTTAGCTATAAACGAATACCGACCAATCATGATTTATCTGTTCAGTATTATTCCTTCAGCTACTTATAATTTCAAATTCTAATGCGCTATTTTGCATTATTCTTATCGTTAATACTCACTGCCTGTCAAGAGGAAATAGTGCTTGACCTCGATAATTCCCCCCAATTAATGGTAGACGGCCTTATCACTGATCAGTTAAGCTCTCATTACGTAAGGTTAAATCTAACCACCACTGATTTTTCCTTAGACGATACCTTTGTGCCCGCTCGAGGGGCGTACGTTGTTATTACTGACAGTCTAGGAATTACCGAAGTACTTGAGGAGTTGCCTAACCAGCCCGGAGTATACTTGACTGGTGCTCTACAGGGAATAGTAGGTCAAACTTATTATCTTTTTATATGCTATCAGGGTAAGGAATATAGTGCACAGAGCACTCTTTTGCCTGTCAATGATGACTTTCGTCTAGAGGTTAAATTTCACAGAGAGTTTGGCTCATTAGAGGAGGGCTACTACATTTATTACATTCATGAAGATCCTGATGATACTGTTGCTTACTATCGACACTACGTCTACAGAAATGACTCATTGCTGAATGGTAGGGAGTCTATCTGGGCCACTCCAGCGCGTCCTCCAGTGGAAAATAGATTTTTTGGTAAAAGAATTAGTTACCCTTTTAAAATAGGCGATACAGTAAGAGTAGATGTACATCCACTTGATGAGGGGTCTTTTATATTTTATACAGAACTAGAGAGGTTCGTAGATTATGATTCGGATATTTTTAGTCCACCTCCTATCTTTCCTACCGGCAACATAACTAATAATGGACTAGGAATATTCAGAGCCTCTGCTATCTCCTCACAAGAAATAGAGGTGAAGTAAGAATCCATAAGAATAAAAATCATGAAATTACGTGGAATAGTCACGTTATCCGTTGAAGATTGTTAGAAGTTGTTGTTTAAATTGTTATTTCATTTTTAAAGTTTTATAATGGTTTACTATTGTTCGGCTTTACACCTTTTAATGAAATGACTGAATAGAGCGACGATTCCAAACAAACTGTAGAACTCTTCTACTCTACAGAATATATCTTTTTTTCACTTAAACCACACAACCATGAAACTCAGAAAGCACTTTCAGATCGCCATTTTCGTTGTAATTAGTGGCATTATGTTCACCTGTAGTGATGATGATGGAGTAGGGACAGGTACCTCAAACTGTTCTGGTATAACTGACTCTGCTACTTTCACTTTGAACTTAGCTTTTCCTTCTACCTCTAATTCCTCATGTAACGCGCTTACACCACTCCAAATACCGTATCCTGACGTCTCTTATGGATCAAGGATAAGTACTCTTCAATCAGACGAGCACTTTCTTGGTGTAGAAGTAACAGGATATACAGCTACTGCAGGCCCTGGCGGTGGTTGTAGTGATTTTGTACAGACGGTGTATACAGATAGCGATGATTTAACCCCTAGTGGTGCTCTAATTGTAACAGTGCCTACAGAGATAAATGACGGGGAAGTCATCAGATATGATATAGACGTCGTTTATTACGCTGAGTGTAATAGTGGGTCTTGTCTTAGCTCGAATTCTATCGCTAGACTATACTGGTATGGAGAGCTACTAGGAATTCAAAGTGCCCTTGCAGGCAGTGATGTTAGTATTACGATGGAAAATCCTGAGCTACGGCAGCTAGGTTGCTAACAAAGACCTGATGGGTGATTAAAAACATCATACTTGGTAGGCTTCTCGAGTAGCGTCAAAAAGAATCCCGCCACACCCGACGGCGTTGCAGCTTCAGGTCGCGCAGAATAGACGATTTCACGTTGATCTGCACGTAGAACGAGGTGAAGGCTCCAAACGGAATCCAATCAAAGCGAAAATCAAAGCAATCCAAATCCCGAAACACGTTAATGCTGGATTGGGTGATCTCCTCTTGCTGAAAATCGTAACCCGAGGTGAAGCCAATTTTCCACTTCGGAGTGAGATTCAGATCGCCGTTGAAAGACAACGATTGGGTGATTGGATCATTCGGATCACGATGATTGTATCGGTCTTCCGGTCGAGGCTTTCCGGGAGTATCTAAACGTCGCCTAGGGTTGTAGGAGTAGGTGATACTGTAGCGCACATTTAAGCTCCATGGAATGTCAAAGTCAACGTAATCGCGCCG
This sequence comes from Cyclobacteriaceae bacterium, assembly GCA_965217275.1. Lineage (GTDB taxonomy): Bacteria > Bacteroidota > Bacteroidia > Cytophagales > Cyclobacteriaceae > Tunicatimonas. The sequence goes on from OZ244400.1 coordinate 2,112,610, forward strand.
GTTGGCGTTGATGTAGTCCAAATCATCTTCCGTGATGCTGGCCTCCTCCGCCCGTTCTTCCTTCTTCTTTCGGGCTTCGGGATTCAAATTGGTGCTTAAGGCAATGTTTGCCCGAGTAAGGGTGCCGAACCGGCTGGTTTCTACCGCTACCGTATCAAATGTTGATACGCCATTCGCTCTTGTTTCTAATATTACCGGCCTACGGTCAAAGACTAATTGGTCATAGCGAACGAAGTTGTTGTATATCGCTTCGTTCGCGTCCGTTTCCTGCGGACGACTGGTATTAGGTACGTAGATATAAGGATCTACCGTAGCCGAAGCGTTGATGCTGACCTTATTCTTAAACAGCCGGGTGCGGGCGGCAATGCTGATGTTAGAAAGTCTAAACGAATCGGCAATGATGTTGTAGCCGGTGCTGAGCGACAGGTTCTCGAAAATCGGCACTTTCTTGGTGGCTTCGGCATTCTCGGTGGTATCCTTATCGTTGCGTACCTTTAACTCAAGGTTATTATTCAGCGAGAATCCAATGGAACCACTCTGGGCTGAAGTAGGAGCGCGAAATACCGATTCGTCGAAGCGCGGAGCCCGGACTACGTTCCGGTCAATACCATTAACAATATACTCTTCGTTAGCCAACCGCACCCCTTCGGTATAGCGTTCAGCGAAGTCAGGACTATAGCTAAAGCTAAACGAAGGCACCAAGGTGTGGCGCATCGCCTGGATCTTGCTCTTGCCCTCTCCAAAATAGTAGGTGCCGTACACCCGGGTGCTAAAACCCATGCTGGCGTTCCACGATGAGGCTCGGTTGAAGCCCGCAATGGTGTCAATATCTATTAACTCAGTAGCTGGGTCATAGGCGTAGGTAAACCGCCGAAACGACCACACTTCCCGGTACTGAAACGAGGGCGAAGCCGTGATAAACTTCAGCACGTTGAACGAGGTAGAAATAGGAATGGAGTGCTGCACCCCGGTTCTGGTCCGACTTAAAATATCGTCAAAGTTGCTGGCATTGATTGCTAATATGCTGTCAGCCAGTGAGTTAGGATCAGCTAACTGATCAAAGGGAATTACCGAACGTACAATGCGATCATTGGTGAACTCGTTGCTGCCCCGCCCTTGGTAGCCCACGTTGATCTTGGCAATCCAACTGCTGCGCGACTTTACCAAATTTTTAAATGGGTAAATCCGGTTCATATTGATGGATACGTCGGGCAGTAGCACAGTGGTCAGACCGGTGATCAGGTTCTGGCTATGCCGCGCGCTGGCGGTGAGGTTGAAGGGCGTGTTGCGAAAAGAAGTAGAGTAAGAGACGTTTGAAGTGAAACTCGTCTGCAAATTCCGCATCACGTCGGGCGAGGGGTTGTTCTGGATGAAGGTGCTGGTGGCCGCGTTCACGTTGGCGCTGAACCGACTCACTCCCTTCGTCTGCGGCGCGTGCCGGAAGTTGAGCTTAAAATCCCGCGCCGTCCGCACGTTCTCGCTGTCCGGGTCTTCCACCTGCCGGTTGAACTGGAAGTTGAGCCCGCCCCGGTAGGCGTAGCGCTTGTAGTAATCCGAGGCTACCTGAAAGCCCCAGCTGCCCTTCGAGAAGATGCTGGCCGTCAACGTCAGGTTCACGCGGTCGCTAATGTCAAAGTAGTAGCCAAAATTTTGCAAAAAGAAGCCCCGGCGGCGTTCTTCACCGTACTGCGGCGGGATGATGCCCGAGTTCTGCTTGCTGGGCATGGGGAAAATACCGAAGGGCAACCCCAGGGGGGTGGGCACGTCGGCAATTACCAGGTTAAAGGGGCCGGTGGCCACCAGGTTGTTGGGCACCACCTTCATCTGCCGCGACCGGATGTATAAATCAGGCACCTCACCCGGTTCGCAGTCGCAGGGCGTGTACCAGCCGCGGTTGATAAACACTTCGTTTTTTTCGTTCTTCTTCACCACCTCGCCGTACACGAAGCCTTCGGTGGCCTCGGGCTTGGTGAGCACCCCGGTGATAAAGGCCTTGCGGGTTTTGAAGTTATAGCGAATCTCCTGGGTTTGGTACTCAGTCGCGCCTTCCTTAAATATAGGCAGGCCCACCACCGTGCCGGTCGAGTCTTCGCGCCCGCGGGCGGTGAGCATGTTGCTGGTCCAGTCGAGCTCGATATAGTCGGCCTTGAGCGAAATCTCTCCGTAGTCCACCTGGGCATTGCCGTAGAGCAACACCCGCTTGCCGCGGGCGTCCATCAGGGTGGAGTCGTCGGCGGTATACGCAATGGTGGTTTGGATGTCGCCCGGCGGCGGGGGACGAAGCGTGTCGGCAGCCACCGCCAACGAGTCGCTCGACAGCGAATCGAGCGCTACTTCCGGAGGAATCGTATCGTTCCGGTTTAAGATACCCAGCGAGTCGGCCGACGGCAGAGTACCCTCAATGTCCTGGGCCTGCACATTCGACGCAAGCATACATACTATAAAAAGAGTACGCGCGTATGGTAAATAGTGCAAGGCTTTTTTCTGTTTTGCGGAAAAAATGTCAATTTTGGGCGAAGTTATCGTTTGTTACTCTAACAACCGAAGCAGCATGAAGAATATTATTGCGATCATTGGTTTTTCCTTTCTTTTGCTGGGCGCCGCGGTCAACCCCACCGGCGTGAAGCAGTACCAGGTGAAGCGCGTGGTGATTGATGCCGGGCACGGCGGGCACGACCCGGGCACCCACGGCAAAATTTCGCGCGAGAAAGACGTGGCGCTCAGCATCGCCCTGGAGCTGGGCAGCATCCTGGAAGAATACCTCAGCGACGTGGAGGTGATCTATACCCGTTCCGACGACACCTTTATTCCGCTCGACAAGCGGGCCGACATTGCCAACAAGAGCGGGGCCGACCTTTTCATTTCTATCCACGCCAATGCCTTAGCTAACCAGCGCGTGAGCGGCACCGAAACCTACGTGATGGGTACGCATAAAATAGCCAGCAACCTGGGAGTGGCCAAGCGCGAAAATTCGGTGATCTTGATGGAAGAAGATTATCACGAAAACTACGCGGGCTACGATCCCAACTCGCCCGAGTCGCACATCATCTTTTCGTTGTACCAAAACGCGTATCTGGCCAATAGCCTGTACTTGGCCGAAAAGATAGAAACCCAGTTTAAGACGCGTGTGGGTCGCCACAGCCTGGGAGTGAAGCAGCAGGGGTTCTTGGTGCTGTGGCGCACCTCAATGCCCAGCGTGCTGGTGGAAACCGGTTTTTTGACCAACGAAAAGGAAGAGCGCTTCCTCAACGACAAGCTGGGTCAGACCTACCTTGCTTCCGGCATTTTCCGGGCCATTCGTGACTATAAAAACGAGATTGAAGACAACATCAACTAGCGGACTCGGTTTTATTTTCTCTATTTAGCGGCGAATGGCAAACCAATTAGCAAAGAAGGCAGTATACCTAAAGGCAATTGCCCAACAACTTCTCATCGCGTATTAACCCGTTTTTGTGTGAGACTATCCAAAGAAATCAAAGTAGCGCTGCTCGCCATCGCAGCGCTGGTTATTTTATTTTTCGGTGTCCGTTTTCTGAGAGGCTCCGAACTGCTCTCTAGCTCCAACGTATACTACGTCGTTTATGACAATCTCGATGGACTCACCACCTCTAATCCGGTGATCATCAGCGGACTTAAAGTGGGGCAGGTAGAGAAGATCCGGTTGATGCAGGAGCAAGAAAATCATTTGCTGGTCACCATTCGGGTCGACGAGTCGGTGCGCGTGGGCAGGTCGGCTCGAGCTATCCTGGCCTCCAGCAGCATCCTGGGAGGCGAAACCATTATCCTGGATCCTGGCGACGTATCACAGCCCCTCTCGGCGGGCGACACGCTTCAGGGGGCAAAAGAGCAGACCATTGGCGAACTGGTGCAGGCCAAAGCCCTGCCCATTGCCGAAAAGTTCGACTCTACCCTGGCGCGCCTCAACCAACTCATCGGCGTGAACGGCAAAGATACCATGGCCAACATCATCGGGATGCTGGTGGGCGACACCGCCACCGTGTCGCGCACCGTGGACGAGATCGCGATTGCCACCCAGCGAGCCAGCGCCATGCTGCGCTACAACGAACAGCGGCTCAATACCACCATCGCCAACCTCACCTTGCTCACCAACTCGCTGAGCGACCAGGAACAAGGCCTGCCCCCGTTGCTGGCTAAGCTGAACCAAACCGTTGACAGCCTCAACAATCTGCAACTCAGCCAAACGCTGGCCAAGCTCGACCGCATTGCGCAGAACCTGGACGAGGTGACCGCCAAGATTAACCAGGGAGAAGGCACAATGGGCAAGTTTGTAAACGACGACGAACTGTATACCAACCTTAACCGCTCGGCCCAAAACCTGGACAAGCTGCTGGTAGACTTGCGCGATCGGCCGGGACGCTACGTACGCTTTTCGGTGTTCGGCCGTAGGGACAAAGAAAAAGACATCACCGACAACGAGGACGACGAAGAGGTGATTATTGAGAACAATCCTGAAAACTGACGCTGGGCTAAACCTAACCGGTATGAACGAACGAGAACTGAAGGCGTTGGTGGCACTGCTCGACGATGAAGACACTGAGGTGCTCACCCACGTAGAGGAAAAGATTATTTCGTACGGCAACACCATCATCCCGTACCTAGAGCACGAGTGGGAGAATAGCTTCAATCCCGGAGTGCAGCGCCGCATCGAAGAGCTTATCCATACCCTACAAACCGACGCGCTCAAGAACCGCCTACGCGCTTGGTACCAGCAAGAAAATCCTGATCTGCTGGAAGGTATGTGGCTGGTGGCCACCTATCAGTATCCTGATATCAACCTGGCCACCATTCGGGAGCAGCTGGAGCAAATCTATTACGAAGCCTGGCTGGAACACAAGGCCGATGGTCACCCCTTTGATCAGATAAAAATCCTGAACAGCGTTATTTTTAGTAAACTAAAGTTTAGCGCCAACACCAAGAACTTTCACGCCCCGGCCAACTCCATGATCAACCGGGTGCTGGAAACCCACAAGGGCAACCCCATTTCGCTGTGCGTGGTGTATATGCTGGTGGCCGAACGTCTGAAGTTGCCCGTGTACGGAGTGAACCTGCCGCAGTTGTTCATCCTGACCTACAAAACCGAGCAGTTGCAGTTTTACATCAACGCGTTCAACCGCGGACTGATTTTCACCGAGCAAGATATCGACAACTACCTCAAGCAACTCAAGCTGTCGCCCGACGATATGTTTTACCAGCCGTGCGGTCACGTAGACATTGTGCGGCGGGTGCTGCGCAACCTGATCAACTCGTTTGAGAAGTTAGACGAGTACGAAAAAGCCTACGAAGTGCAGGAGCTGCTCAGCCTGATTTCTGACGATACCTCAAGCGTGTAGCACGGCCTCCTGGTCCAGCGCTTCAACGTACTGGAAATTCTCGTCTCTGATGCTTTCGGGCATGAACACAAATTTCTTATCAAACACTTTTTTCTCCCGGTAGTAGCTCACCCAAAACTGGTTGACCAGCGCGAACAGATCCGTCTCAATCAACTCTAGGGGGGCAACGCTGTGCGGCTCCAGCGTTTCCAGAAAGTGACGGAGGGTAGAGGTTTTCTGGGTGTCGTTGTAGCCCGTGGAGTTAATGATCACGTTAGATAGCGGAAAGTCATTTTCGTTGATGATGTACACCCGGTATTCGTAAGCGTCGGCCGCTTCGATGGGCTGCCGCCCGATGGCCAGCGACACCCCCTCAACCTTTGGAAATTTAATGTCTTTTTTCATACGTCTGCTGTTAATATTCTAACCAAGTACAACCGTCTGCGAAACCAGCTTCATGTCAAACAGCGCCGTCAGGTGGCGGCGAAGGCTGGCTTCCACCTCCTTCATATCCGGCGTTTGCCCCAGTTCCTGCGCCATCGATGTCACCGCTTTGTCGGCGATGCCGCAGGGCACAATGTGGTTGAAGTAGCGCAGATCGGTGTTCACGTTCAGGGCGAAGCCGTGCATGGTTACCCAGCGACTGGCTTTCACCCCCAGGGCGCAAATTTTTCGCGGATGCGCTTGCCGCTCGTGGTCCAGCCACACCCCGGTGAGTCCATCAATGCGCCCCGCTCGTATGCCATGATCGGCCAAGGTGCAAATCACGGCCTCTTCCAGCAAGCGCAGGTAACGGTGAATATCGGTGAAAAAGTGATCCAGGTCAAGAATCGGATACCCCACCAACTGCCCCGGCCCGTGGTAGGTGATGTCACCGCCGCGGTTGATCCGGTAGAACTGCGCTCCCAACGCGCGCAACTCGAGTTCGCTAAGCAACAAGTGGGCTGCTTGTCCACTCTTGCCCAGCGTATACACGGGCGGATGCTGGCAAAACAATAGGTAGTTCGTGGTGGGCTGTTGGTGGTCGTGCTTTCGGTTGTCGACCTTCTGCTGCACCGTTTGAGCAAACAGCGTCTGCTGATAGTCCCACGCGCGCTGGTAATCAACTATCCCGAGGTGGCGATAATGAACGGTTCGGTCGGGCTGGGCGTACATATTAAATAATTGGTACGGTAGCGATTAATCGCGCGGTATGTGATTAGCGGTGCAATTTTTTTATCACTTCATCATTCGAAATTCCTTGTTCGGTGTTCGATATTTTTGAATATCGAACACCGAACAAGGAATAATGAATTTAGAAGTTTGATATCACGCTAATCACATATATTGCGCGGCTACCATCATGGGCCTACCGAGGCACGTACGATTCCAGCAAATTAACGCCGGTGGTAGTAATCATCACCTTTGGCACGCTGGCGGGGATCAGGTACGTATCGCCTTTCTTCAAATCATAACGCTGACCGTCGCAACGCAGTTCGGCCTGCCCCGCGGTGCACACGTAAACGGTGAACGAATCGCGTTCCGCATAGTCTCGCTCGAAGTCCTGCCGGTAATCCAGCCGGGAGGTTTCAAAATAAGGACAGCTTACCAGTGGCACCGGTTGGTTGGTGCGCGGCTCGTACTGCGTTTTGTAGTGGTCGTAGTGCCGGTAGTCAATGGCATCGAGGGCTTGCTCCACGTGCAGTTCGCGCGGGTTGCCGTCAGCATCGCGGCGGTCGAAGTCGTAGATGCGGTAGGTGATGTCGGAGGTTTGCTGGATCTCGGCCAGCAGCAGCCCCTTGCCGATAGTGTGTACCCGCCCGGCGGGCAAGAAAAACACGTCGTCGTCCTGCACCGGTTCCCGATTGAGGACGTCCAGCAGTTTGCCATTCTCGAAGGCCTGCAGGTATTTCTCGCGGTCCAGCGGTTGGTTGAAGCCCGCAATGAGCGAGGCGCCGGGGTCGGCCTGCAGGATGTACCACATCTCAGTTTTTCCCGATGAATTGTGCCGCTTCTGAGCCAGCGTATCGTCGGGATGCACCTGGATGGACAAATCCTGGTGCGCGTCGATAAACTTTACCAGCAGCGGAAACGCGTCGCCGTGCTGTTCGTAAACGCGCTCGCCGACCAGCTGCCCCCGGTACTGCCGAATGAGCGACCGCAAATCTTGTCCGGCCAGCGGACCGGTGGCCACTTCGGAAAGGTTGCCCTCCACACCGGAAATTTCCCAGGTTTCTCCGCAGTTGGGTAGGTCGCCTACCGCTTTGCCGAGCACGGTTTTAATTTTTTGCCCGCCCCAGAGCTTCTCTTTGAAGATGGGGGTAAACGTCAGTGGATACAACTCAGTCATAGGTGGCGATTAATATTTTATTAGGTTCGTGTCGACACGAACCTCTAAGAAGTCGACACCAACCTCTGAAAAGATTGGTTATTCGGCTTTCCACACCACTTCTTCGTTCTTCTGCCCCACCTGCAGCACCAGGCGCGTGGGGGCAGGCACCAGCACCAGCCGGGTGAGTTGCTTGGGATACTCGTCTACGTCCACGATCACTCCGCCGCTGGTGGCGCGGTAGGTGGTGGTGCCGTTCTGCTCCACCTTCTCGTAGCCGTTGGCGATGTAGGCAATCGGCAGCAACACGTCATTGTCCGGGCACAACTCATCGTGCACGTCGGCCAGCATGTCTTCCAAGTGATCACCGTAGGTTTCCACCAAGTTATCTTCCATCGTATGCAGCTCTTCCTCGATCAAGTCGTACTGCTCGTCGTTATAAGTGAGGTGGCTTAGCGCTATTTTCTTTTCTACCAGTTGGGACAAGTGTTTGTCCAGTGCGTCGACGTTCATATAAAATAGAAGGTTTATTCGGGCCCTAAATTCTTAACAATTCGCCGGAGTTGCAACTATAAACGGCGTTGTATTTTGTAAATTATCCCGTACTTTTACCAACCTCGCATTTTTTATATTAACCTAACCCACTATGGATACAACGAGTAAAGAACGGGCGAATCAGTGGCTGAATAGCCGCGTCGTCGACGACGAAAGTAAGGCCGAAATTCGGCAACTACTCACCCCCGAGCGAGAAAGCGACCTCACCGATGCCTTCTACAAAAGCCTGGAGTTTGGCACCGGTGGACTACGGGGCATTATGGGCGTCGGCTCTAACCGGGTCAACAAGTACACCATTGGCATGGCCACCCAGGGGCTAAGCAACTACCTGCTGGATACTTATCCTGACCAAGAGATTAAGGTAGCCATCGCCCACGACAGCCGTAACAACAGCCGCTACTTCGCCGAGGTGACGGCGGCGGTGTTCTCGGCCAACGGCATTCAGGTATACTTTTTTGACGATCTGCGGCCCACACCCGAGCTTTCTTTTGCCATCCGCACGCTGGACTGCCAGAGCGGCGTGGTGCTCACCGCCTCGCACAACCCCAAAGAATACAACGGTTACAAAGCCTACTGGGCCGATGGTGCCCAACTGGTGCCTCCGCACGACAAGAACGTGATTGACGAAGTGATGGCCATCGAGAGCCTCGACGATATCAAGTTTGAAAAGGACGATTCCAAAATTCAGGAAATTGGGGCCGACATTGACGAGCAGTATCTGGAGGCACTCAAAGGGCTTAGCTTGTCGCCCGATGATATTAAAGCGCAGCACGACCTGAAAATCGTGTTCACCCCCATCCACGGCTCCTCCATCACCCTGGTGCCGAAGGCGCTGGAGAAACTCGGCTTCACCAACGTGCACGTGGTGGCCTCCCAGGCCGAACCCGACGGCAACTTCCCTACGGTGGTGTATCCCAATCCCGAAGAGAGCGACGCGCTGAGCATTGCCCTGCAAGAAGCCAAGGAGATCGACGCCGACCTGGTAATGGGCACCGACCCCGACGCCGACCGCGTGGGCATTGCGGTGAAGAACTTGCAGGGGGAATTTGAGATTCTCAACGGCAACCAAACCGGTAGCATGCTGGTCTACTACCTGCTGCTGAAGTGGCAGGAAGCGGGCAAACTAGACGGTAAGCAGTTCGTGGCTAAAACCATCGTCACCACCGAACTCATTCGAAAAATTGCCGAGCACTTCCAGGTAGACTGCTACGACACCCTCACCGGATTCAAGTACATCGCGGCCCTGATTAAAGAAAAAGAGGATGAACAAACCTTTATCGGGGGGGGCGAAGAAAGCTACGGTTACCTAGTCGGTGACTTTGTGCGCGACAAAGACGCGGTATCGGCCTGCGCCATGATTGCCGAGATGGCGGCTTTTGTGAAGAACCAAGATCTGCAGCTGGTCGACTTTCTGCTGGATATGTACGATAAGTTCGGACTGTATCGCGAGAAGCTGGTATCCATCACCAAAAAAGGAAAAAGCGGAGTAGAAGAAATAAAGCAGATGATGCGCGAGCTACGGAAAAGCCCCCCGAAAACTATCCTGGGAGAGCCGGTTACGCGGGTGATTGACTACCTGGAGGGTATGGAAACCGATACCGCCACCGGCAAGCAGAAGCCCATTGAGTTTCCGGAATCGAACGTGCTGCAATTTGTTACCGAGCAGGGCACCAAAGTGTCGGCGCGTCCCTCGGGCACCGAACCCAAGATTAAGTTCTACGTCAGCGTGAACGCCGCCATGGACAGTATCGAGGATTTTATCATCGAGTGGGAAAAACTCGACCAAAAGGTAGACGCTATTGTGCAAGACATGGGTTTGTAGGAAGTTCTGGCCCGCCAAGGCTACTTGCTAAGCAGTGGGTAGCCTTTTCTGTAGGCAAGCTGCTTTCTGGTGAACTAACCATCTTCCGCAACGAACTTCTTAGGTTCAGTACTTTACGTTTTTAAAGTTTTTGTATAATTAATGTAATATTTTGTGTACTTTAGCAGGATAGCGCTGCTCAACCGATGCTTATGACGTACCAAGAAAAAGAAATTGAAAAAAAATACTTTTCCATCGGCGAAGTGGCCGACCAACTAGGGATCGCTGCTTCGCAGATTCGCTTCTGGGAGGGCGAGTTTTCCATTATCAAACCCCAGAAAAATCGCAACGGGAAGCGGCAGTTTACCAAAGACGACATCGATAAGGTAAAAGTGGTTCATCACTTGGTCAAAAACCAGGGATACACCCTGCAAGGAGCCAAAAATATGCTCAAAAACGGCGCTAAGGGAGCTAAAGACAAAATGGAAGTGATTGAGTCGCTCCAGGAAGTCCGTGCTTTTCTGGTCGGCATGCGCCAAGAACTAGACAAATAACGCACCCTATGTCGGGAATCGCTAAGCCCCAAGAAACCATCCCCGTTGACGCTTCTGCTTACTACGTAGCGCTCAGCATGATCCCCTTGGTGGGCGGAGTGATCGCCCGGCAACTTATCAACCACTGTGGCTCGGCCGAAGCAGTTTTCTCGGATTCCTTTCGGCATCTGGAACGTATTCCGGGCATCGGTCCTAAAATCAGGTATCATTTGAGTCAGCGCCACCGCTTGCTCGACGAAGCGCAACGCGAGGTGGAACGCTGTGCTCACCAGGGCATTCAGGTGATCACCCTGGCCAATTCTCAGTATCCTGAGCGCCTGCGGCACATCTACGATGCGCCCATCGTGCTCTTCTACCGGGGCCGCGCCTCGCTGGATCACGCTAAAATTATCGGAGTAGTGGGCACCCGGCAGGCCACCGACTACGGGCGGCGGGTCACCGAAGAGCTGGTCGCTTCATTGGCTTCGCACGAAGTGCTCATCGTGAGCGGACTGGCCTACGGCATCGACATCACGGCGCACCGGGCGGCCCTGCGCGCGGGGCTACCCACCGTGGGCGTGATGGCGAGCGGATTAGACATCGTTTACCCGGCGGTGCACCGCCCCGACGCCCAGCAAATGACGGAGCAAGGCGGGTTACTCACTGAAAGTCCGTTAGGTACCAAACCCGACGGCCCCCGCTTCCCGGCCCGCAACCGCATCATCGCGGGCCTTTCCGATGCCGTAGTGGTGGTGGAAGCCGCCGAAAAAGGGGGCGCCCTGATTACCGCCCGCCTGGCCAACGACTATGATCGCGAGGTGTTTGCCGTGCCGGGCAGTTTGCACCAAAAATACGCGCGCGGGTGCCACCGTTTGATCAAAGAACACCAGGCGCGGCTGCTCACGGATAGCGAAGACATCGTCAAAATCCTTAACTGGGATTTGCCGACCCGTGAAGGGGTCAAAACGCTCCGCCATCCGAGGGAGGAAACGTTGATGGATCTGAACGACGAAGAGAAGGTGATCGTGGGCATGTTGGCCGAACAGCCGAGCGGAATGATCGCTGACGACATCAGCCGCCAGTCACGCATCACGGTAAATCAATTGGCATCGGTACTCCTGGGCCTGGAGTTTAAGCAGATTGTGCGGGCACTTCCGGGGCGCAAGTACCGGCTGAGGTAGCTTTCTGGTTTTTGATAACAGTGTTTGCGATGAAGAACTACTACCATATTCTGTCTCTCGACTACAGCGCTACCGCGGCGGATATCAAAGTGGCGTATCGCAACTTAGCCAAAGCGTATCATCCCGACGTGAACGGGGGCGATCGGGCCAAGGAGGATATGTTCAAGTTGGTGGGTGAAGCCTACGAAGTGCTTTCTGATGGCGACAAAAAAGCTACCTACGATCTGTCGTTGCTGCTGCACCTAAACGGGCAAACCGCTGCCCAGCAGAATACCGCTTGGGATATTCGCCGCCACGCGCAACGTCGCAAGTACTATTATCCCCGTTACTACCATCCGGTAGTATACTCCCGGCAAACGCAGTGGGCAATGGCCGCGTTGCTGTTGCTCATCGCCTCGGCGGTGCTGTTTGTGCCGCTGTCGCTCACCCGTTACTCTTCCGAATATCACTACGACAAAGGCCTGGCGTATTTTCAGGACGGGCAGTACTACGCCGCCCTGAATAGCCTGGACCGCTCGGTGATTGACTTTGGCACCAAGGACGTGGAAGCTTGTCTGCTGGCTGGCAGCATTCTGATGAACGAATACGGACAGTACGGCTACGCTATTGAATACGCTGACAAAGGGCTGGAGCGGGCTTCTTCCCGCGGCGAGCGGGTGCAACTGCTGCACTTGAAGGGAAAGTGCTTAGAGAAAAGTGCCGACTACTACCCGGCCATTGCGGCCTTTGAGCAGGCGCTGGAGCAGTGGCCCGCGTACGACAGCTTGCACTACGCGATCGGAGAAATTTACGCGTTTCGTTTGGATGAATATGATCGGGGGCTACAGCAGTTTGATCGTTTGCTGGCCGTTAACCAAAACTTTCGGCCGGGGTTTTACGGACAAGCCTACTGTCACTACAAGCTGAAGGCGTACTCGGAGGCACTGGCAGAGGTCAACAAATTTCTGGAAACCGGCCCTTCGGCCGGAGGAGCGTATCTGCTGAAAGGAAAGATTTTGAACCAACTGGGGCGGTCGGACGAAGCCTGTGACTGGTGGACGAAAGCCCAGCGAATGAACTACGGCGAAGCCGAAAGTTTGCTAAACAGATACTGCAGCAACGCCGAAGAAGGTAAGTCAGAATAAATAGCTCTTCACGGCAGGTGGTCGCTATTTCATGGCGGTTTTGCGGTTGCACACCTCGCGAATCACCTCATAAGCCTTCAGGTCACCAAGTTCGCCCGCTTTGCTCAGGTCCAAGCACCCTTCTTGGATCAAACCTCGCTCTATTTTGATCACGCCGCGCAGGTAAAAAGCGTCCTTTCCCTTCGGATTGAGCTCAATGATCTTGGTGAAATCATTGATGGCGTCCTTGTAAGCCTCTAACTCCCGACGGGCCTGCCCCCGGTGGTAGTAAGCTTCTACCAGGTTAGGATTAAACGAAATAGCGGCCCCGTAGTCCTCAATGGCTCCGTAGTAATCCTGCAAGCCTGACTTCACGTTGCCCCGTTCGTAGTAGGCATCGGCGTATTCGGGATTGATCTCCAGCACCGTATTGTAGTCTTTCATGGCCCCGTGCATATCCTCAAAAATCATTTTGGTTTTGCCACGAAAGTAGTGCGCCTGTAAATTGAGCGAGTCTTCCTCAATGGCCCTGTTGAATTTCATGATGGCCTCCTTATACATTCCTTCCTCAAAAAGTTCTCTTCCCGTTTTATTCGCCGATTGGGCGACTGTTTCCAGCGCGCTGAGCGATAGGATGATTAGGAGCATAGGCATAGCAAAACGTATCATAACTGTATCTGTGTTTATTATATAAAATAGCTGATAAATACAAATAACAACAACAATCGGCGATCTTGCTAACGTGCCGACCGCAGGCGAGTGTACCAAATGAAGCAAAGTGACAACCAATGCAAGAAAATGCGCGCGTGGGTAGTTTATCCTACGTCTGATTGGCCCAGTTGATCCCCTTTCTGAGCAAGGCGAGCGTTTGGGCTTCAGCACTACCTGGGGAAGGAACGTGCGCATATTCCCAGGCAGCAAAGGGAGGAAGACTCATCAAGATGGACTCGATGCGTCCGTTGGTATCCAAGCCAAACTTGGTACCCTTATCGTGGACTAGGTTGAATTCTACGTATCTGCCCCGCCGAATAAGCTGCCACGATTTTTCGGCCTCTCCGTACGGTAGATCACGGTTTTTTTGCATCAGGTGGGTGTAGATAGGCACGAACGCTTCACCCACGTCTTGCACAAAAGCAAACAAGTTTTCCGGAGGGGTGGCTTCGGTGGCGGACAAACGGTCAAAGAAAATGCCGCCTACGCCGCGCGTTTCCTGGCGATGTTTGATGTAGAAGTAGTCATCAGCCCAGGCTTTGAAGCGGGGATAATATTCCGCAGAATGACGATCACATACGCGCTTTAGGGACTGATGAAAGAAACGAGCGTCTTCTTCATTCACGTAGTGGGGAGTGAGGTCAATCCCGCCACCGAACCAGGCCACCCCGTTGCTCATCTCAAAGTAGCGTACGTTTAGGTGAATAATCGGCACCCGAGGACTGCGCGGATGCATCACAATGGAAACCCCGGTGGCGTAAAACTCTGCTTCCTCCAGTTGAAGCGCCGTCAGGATGGAAGCAGGCGTAGCGCCATGAACCGCCGAGAAGTTGACCCCTCCTTTCTCAATTACCTGTCCGTCGGTGACCACCCGGGCCCGGCCACCCCCCCCGCCGGGGCGTTCCCAGGCGTCCTCCCGGAAGATACCGCCTTCGTCGGCTTCTTCCAGAGAAGCACAAATGCGATCTTGCAATCCGCTGAACCAGGTAGCGACGGTTTCCTTGAACATAAATTAGTTGGTGCGGGCGGTTGAGTCGTTGGCCTGAGACACGGGTTCCGTGACCAGTGGGCTGCCGACGGTTATGTCATCCAGCACAACTCCGTGAGAGCGAGCTTCGGGATTCCCTACGCTTCGGTCGCCCAACTGCTGAAAGCGGATCACGAAGCGTTCAGAGTACCGCTGTTTGGTTTCTGCTAACAATGAGTCGAGGTTCAGTTTAACCGCTACGTATTCGCCGGGATGGTGTTGATCAAAACTATACGCTTTCTTGAACGACCGCCCCCCGTTGTCACTGAGCCAGATACCGTCTTCGGGGTCGGTTTGGTCGTGGTTGCTGTATAGCCAAAAACCAAGCTCCAGGGCGGCTTGACGCGCCAGGTTCAAGCACACGTCCAGGGCGCTCACCGTGGGATGCCCGTTGGTGAGTTTGCCCAATAGCAACGCATGCTGGCCAGTGTGGCTTAGCGAATCTATCAAACCGGCCGTGGCGTCGGGCAGTACCGTGGTGGCGGGGGCTGTCTTGCTCAAATCACCGTGCTGCCAGTAGGCTCCCAACGAATCTTCCTCAAAGCTTTCGACGAAAGGCAAAGCGTCGTAGTAAACCACCTCGGGCTCACTCACCTGAATGTCGTCGAGGTAGAAACCGTCGCTGTTGGTTCGATGGCCCTCAAAGTCATCGTCGTCGTGCTGCTGAAACCGAATCACGAAGCGGTCGGTGAGTTGGCGTTGGTGGGCGGTAGCCAACTGCCGAATATCAAGGGCGTACCGCCCGAAAACGTGGTCGCCCCAGCGGTCACCATCAAAGGAGTTTACCTTCGTGAAGCTAGCGCCGCCGTCGTCGCTAAAGTAAATGCCGTCCTGCGGGTGCGTCTCGTCGTAATGATCGCGTAGCCAGAACGTTAGCTCCGGATTCTGCGCGTGTTGCAGGTTCAGGTACAAGTCTAGGGCGTTGGTCACGTAGCATTTGTCAGCCCGACTTCCCAGGCGAACGGCCTGGCCCCGAACACTATCGACGAAAGCGACCTCTACCACTCCGTTGGGCTTCACGGCGGTGGCAACGTCGGCATATCGGGGAGTGGCCCAATGCCAGCAGGAACGCAGCAGAGAAGCTTCAAAATCCTCGGTAAAGGGGAGCGATGCGTACGTGGCGTTCTGAGAGAAAACGCGGACGTCATCCAGATAAAAGCCATCACTGGTGAAGCGACTTCCCGAAAAATCGTCGTCATCGTGCTGCTGAAAGCGAATCACGAAGCGGTCGGTGAGTGACAAACCACCCTGACGAGCGAGCTCGTCGACCGACAACGGAGGCAGTTGACCGAACTGACCGGCGTGCCAGTTATCGAAATCAAAATCAAGCACTTTCACGAACCGCTGCCCCCCGTCATTGCTAAAAAAAAGTCCGTCGATCGTGTGAGTTTCGTCGTGGTTGTTCAGTATCCGGAAGCCTAGGGTAACGTTTTGCTGCCCCAAGAGATTCAGGCGAAGGTCCAGCGCGTTGGTGTTCCACTGCTTATCCACCTTGTTGCCCAGCCGCACTAGGTGTTGTTGCACCGAGTCATCGGATAAAAACACGTCTACCAACCCGTTGGGGCTGATGGCTACAGAATCCGTAGAACTGCTGCCGGTGGGATTGCCTACCGACCAGTACGGCGAGAACACCCCCTTCTCAAAATCGTCCGAGAAGGGCAACTGTGCGTAATCGGCGGGCACGGTTTGCACGATGACATCGTCCAGGTAGAGCCCGTCGCTGAAATCGGCTCCGCCGGTGAAATCGTGATCATCGTACTGCTGAAACCGAATCACAAACTGGTCGGACA
Source organism: Cyclobacteriaceae bacterium (assembly GCA_965217275.1). Taxonomy (GTDB): domain Bacteria; phylum Bacteroidota; class Bacteroidia; order Cytophagales; family Cyclobacteriaceae; genus Tunicatimonas. The sequence continues at coordinate 2,128,949 of OZ244400.1, forward strand.
GCTTCATGCCGTGCCGGGCAGCCAGGGTTTTTAGGTTGAGGGGAGGCAGTTGGCCTCCGGCTGCGTCCCACGCATCGAACGCGAAGCCAAAGACCTTGACAAAGTCACGTCCATTGTCGCTGAGGAAAATGCCGTCTTGCGCGTGGGGATCGTCGTGCTGATGCGCCAGCGACACCCGCAGTTCAGCATCGTCGTAGGCAGAAAGGTCTAAAGACAGGTCCAGTTTGTTGAGAACATACTCTCCGTCGGTGCTTTTGCCCACGCGCACGGCGTGCTGGCCCTGGAGTGTAGTGCTAGAGAATATCTCTATCACCCCGTTCTGCCGGGCCGGAAGCAACATCCACTCCGGCCGAAAAGTGCCCGTTTCAAAGTCATCATGAAAAATAACGGTAGGTTGACCCAGGGCTGGTTCGCTTATCGCCAGAAGGCAGAGCACTATAGCAGTAAAAAATAGTTGCATACGGTCGGTTGAGTAGGGGTAATACGATCAAAAAATAGAAAGCAAAAAACGGCAGCAAAGCATGCATTTTTTGTAGACTAGCCGCCCGCGCCCAGTTGCACCGTTAAAGATGTAACTTTTGCCTCCTTTATCAAAAAAATATAACTATTTTAATCAAGAAAAGCGAATAAAAACGGATTTAGCGCTAAAAAGGGTACCCGATGCCAATGTAAGGTCGACCGTTGAGAATCTCTTGCCAGGGCGTAAATTTTTGCCCAATCCACCGGTTACCTTCTTCTCTAGCCGGGTCATACATCTTCACCCCGTAGTCGAGGCGGAAAATCAGGAAGGAGAAGTCGAAACGCAGTCCGACTCCCGATCCGATCGCAATCTGATCCCAAAAGGTGCTGAACCCAAAAGCGGCTCCCGGCCGTGGTTCTCCGGTTGCAGCGTCGTCCGGAAAGTCCTGCAAGCGCCACACGTTACCGGCGTCGACAAAGAAAGCCCCGTTCACAAAGCCGAATAGTTTGCTGCGCAGCTCGACGCTGGTTTCGAGCAGCACTTCGCCGGGCTGCTCAAGATCATACTCAAAGTAACCGTCGCTGTCGGTTTCGCGGGGACGGGCACCCCCCGGCCCCAACCGGCGGGGAAACCAGCCCCGGATGCTGTTGCTTCCTCCTGCGAAAAAGTACTTTTCGTAGGGCAACGCAAGTTCGTTGGTTCCGTAAGGAACCGCCACCGCCGCGTTGAAACGATAAGCCAGCGTATTGTCGCGGGCCAGGCTGATGTACTGTCGAAAATCAGTATTGAGCTTGACGTATTTGAAATACTCCAGGTTGGCCCGTTCTAGTAGATCGGTTCCGAAGAAGTTGAGAATGGTGCCCCCCGCTTCGGCATATAGCTTCAGGTAGGTGGGCGTCCCTACCGTGCCTTCAACCAACTGGCTGCTGCCGTAATCATTGAAGTTAAAAATGGTGGTGAAGCTCATGCTGGATACAAACGATGGCTCAAAGGCACGACTTAGCGCGAATCCGTAATTTTCTATATCATTGTCTAGCTTAATCTGAAAAGAATCGGATTGTATCTTAGAGTCGATAAAGTTGATGTCGATGGGGGAAAAGCTGTAGAGGACGCGCTGCCCCTTTTGCCAGTTGTAAGAAAGCGTCGTTTTGAAGTTTTCGCGAATAAACTCCGGACGGTTGGTGAAACTGTACCCGGTTTGCACCCGGGTCTTGGGGTTTAGCCGTCCCAGTCGAGACTTGAGGCGGGTAGGCAGTGGAAAGACAAACTGCGGAAAGGTGAGGGCCAGGTTGCCGCCCATTTCTACACTTCGGTACGCTCCCACCCCTCCGACTTCGGTAACGGGAGGCACGCCCTCAATGCCCGCCCGCCCGCTGATTTCTAGTATTTCTAATCCGCCAAAAACGTTTTTCACCTGCAGTGAAGCATTAACGAACGGACCGGGTATTCCCTGGCTCACGTTGAGTCCGATCTCATTGGCCGTCTGGAATTTCTTGAGCGGACTGGCGTAGATGTTGGCGATAAATTGCCCGCCGGAGGTGTCGTAGTTGATGTTGATAAACTTGAAGGTGTTCAGGTTAGACAGTTGCCGCTGCGTTTCCAGGGTGGCATCGCGCGAGTACAGACTGTCGGGATACAGAAAGATGCGCCGGTCAAGAATTTTCTTGTAGTACTGGTAGTCGTAGTAGCGATAGGTGATATTGTTGTAAACGCCGGTTTGCCGTTCGCCCACCCCGGGCATATCCGCATCGGTGGTGAAGATAACCGAATCTATCCGAAACGCTTGGTGGTAGCCCCGTTTAGCGGGCTCCTTGATGTTGGTGTATACCTTCACCTCACGGCTGCCCACGGTGGAGTCTACATTAAAGTCCACGTACTGCCGACTGAAATCGTAGTACCCTTGGTTTTTGAGTAGGTTTTCGATGCGTTCGCGCTCCTGGCCAAATTTGTCCTGATCGTATACCTGCCCCTCTTGAATCACGCGCTCGTCTAAATTTTCTTCAATGAGCGAAAGAAGCTCTTTATCGTCGCTTCGGTAAACCACCGTATCGATGCGGTAGGGCATTTTCTCCTGCACGGTGTAGACCGAGGTCACTTTTTTCCCGTCTACCACCGCCTCGTGCTCCACGTCGCCGTCGAAGTAGCCCTTGGTGTGTAAGTAGCTCTCCATTTGCGCCCGGGTGGTTTCGGCCAGGCTACTGTCGTAGATGGCCAGCGGCTCGCCCCAGCGCATGAGTAGGTTCCCCTCCTTGAGGCTACGCTCAACCTTAGAAACCTTGTTTTCTTTCTTTCGCGCCAGCCGCTTCACCTTGTTTTCCTTTTCTTCGGCCCGGGCGGCTTCAATTCTTTGATCGTACTTTTGCGTAATTTCTTTTTTCTCCTGCTGAAGGGCTTGTTTATCGTAGCGCTTTAGACCCATTTGGTAGAGTTGCACAAATGGGTACACCGGCAGTAGCGGCAAACTGCTGTTGGGTTCTTGCCGGTAGAAATCATCGAGCGCGCCCTCATCGATCTTGTTCGCTCCCTTAATTTCTTGTTCATGCAACAAGTACTCTCCTTCATCTAAATAACGCGTACCCGCGCACCCTATGGTGCTAACGATGATGAAGAAAACCGAAAATTGGCGTATAATCGCTCTAGTACTCACGCTGTAGGGTATTAATTAGGTTGTTTATGATTAGTCGAAAGACCACTAAGCTCATCAAATCGCTTCATCAGAAGAAGTACCGCCACCGGCACGGGTTGTTTTTGGTAGAAGGGGCAAAAAGCGTACTGGAATTGCTTGCGTCGTCTTTTAAAATAAAAACGCTGGTGGCCACCGAACTGTTTTTGCAAACGCACCACGAATTGATCAGGCCGCGGACGCAAGATTTTTCGGTGGTAGAACTGAGCGAACCCGTTTTGTCGTCGCTGAGTTCCTTCAAGCACAACCAAAGTGCCCTGGCGGTGGTGGCCATCCCGGCGGTGACGGTCCGTTGGCCCCCGGAGGGATCGTACGCCCTGGCGTTGGATGACGTGAGCGACCCGGGTAACCTGGGCACCATCCTGCGCATCGCCGATTGGTACGGTATTCGGCAGATTGTGAGCTCGCCCGCCACCACCGACGCCTACGCTCCCAAGGTGATTAGCGCCAGCATGGGTTCTTTTTTGCGGGTAGCGGTGGCTTATACCGATCTGGAGGATTACCTGCACCGAGCGACGGGGCCGGTCTACGGGGCCGCGCTCGACCGGGGGGCCAGCGTGCACGATTTCGCCCCGCCCCGCCCGGGGGGCATCATCGTGCTGGGCAACGAGTCGGTGGGCATTCGGGCGGCCCTTGAACCTAGTATCAGCCAGTTTCTGCACATTCCGCGCTACGGAGGGGCCGAATCGCTGAACGTGGGCGTGGCCACGGCAATTATTTGCGACAACCTCAGGCGGCAGCATCCTGGCTAGCCTCCTCCATCATCGCTTCGGCGGTTTCTTCGCCCAGATAGCGGTCAATGACGTAGTGGGCTACGTAGAGCAGGGGCGTGGCCGCCAGCGCCACCACAAATTTGTAAGTATAGTTGACAAGGCCTACCGCGATTATTTGTTCTATAGGCCAACGAGGATTGCCAAACACGTAGAAGGCGATAAAAAGCACCACGTAGCTATCAATCAATTGCGAAACCACGGTGGAACCGGTGGCGCGTAGCCAAATCTTACCTTTCCCGGTGAGGCGCCGCAGCCGGTGAAACATCGCCACGTCTAACAATTGCCCCACCACGAAGGCCACCAGCGAGCCGATGATGATCCCCAAGCCCTGCAGATACACTTTGTTGAACGCAAAGTCGATATCAAAAGGCTGACCGGCGGCATCCTGGCGGTTTACCTGCAGCCAAAAGTCAGCGGGCGATAGCTCAGTCACCACGTAAATCACCACGAACACGTAGCTGATGCAGGCCACCGTGAAGAAGCTGATCAGCCGTACCCCGCGTTTGCCGTAGTACTCGTTGATGATGTCGGTGGTGATGAACACCACCGGCCAGATCACCACCCCCGCCGCCAGGTTGAAGTCCAGCACAAAGTCGCCTAATAGCGGAATCTGGGCGGGCGGCAGCCCCAGGGTGCCCTCGAGGGAAAATATCTTGACCCCAATGAGTTCGGCAACAATCGCATTGGTCAGAAAGATGCCGCTCAGGATAATGAACAGCGTGTTTTTGCGGTGCGCTAGCGGAGAAGCCATTGAGGATCGGAATGTTAGTCGGCGACGGGATAATCGTGCCCCTCCCGGGCGAGTTGGGTGCGGGGAAACACCGCCTGCGCTTCGGCCAGCAGGGGATTTAGGTAGCGGTAGCGGCTCGAGTAGTGACCGATGAGCAGTTGCCCCACCTGGGCCTCCCGCGCCAGCGTAGCGGCTTGCACGGTGGTGCTGTGGTAGCGCGACTCGGCCAGTTTGGCCTCCGCCTGCATGAAGGTGGCCTCGTGATACAGCAGGTCCACTTCCCGAACCGCATCGGCCAGCGAAGCCTGGTACCGCGTATCGGCGCAGTAGGCGTATGACCGACTCCGGCGCGGTGGCAGCGTTAGGTCCTTGTTGCGGTGACGCAGCGTGCCGTCGGAGTGGTGCAAGTCTTTTCCTTCTTTTAAAGCCAAGAAATCAGCCACCGAAAGGTCGTCCGAAAGCTTTTCTTTGTTGATGCGACGGGGTTTGGGCGGCTCCCGAAACAGGAAGCCCGAACAAGGGATTCGGTGGTCCATGGGCAGGGTGCTCACCCGAAGCGAAGGACCATCGTAGATACATTCTGATACGTCTGCCTCCAGAGCAGTGAAATGCGTGGGATACTTGAGCACCGTGTGCGACTGCCGCAGTTGCACCCGGATGACGTCGGCCAGGCCAGGCGGACCGAAAATAAATAAGTCTTCGGTGCGCCCGCTCAGGCTGAAGGTGTTGAGCAGACCGATAAGCCCGTAGAAGTGGTCGCCGTGCAGGTGGCTGATGAAGATGTGCGTGATTTTGCTCGGCTTGGTTCGGTAGCGAATCAACTGCATTTGGCAACCTTCGCCGCAGTCGATCAGGCAGTGAAAATTTTCTACGGTGAGCAGTTGGCTGGTGGGGTGCCGCCCGAAGGCCGGAGTGGCCGAGTTTGCGCCTAGTATTTTTAGTTGAAAAGCCAACGATCAATCCGCACTCTTTTCCTGATCGTCGTCTTTGCCCAGGTCTTGCTCAATCTGATTCAAGAACACCGTGTCGACCGCCTCTTCGGTGGTGGGCACGATAGAAAGTACGCTGTCTAGCTGAGAAATTTTGAGCAATTTCATCACGTGGTCGTTCAAAGCGGCCATCACAAAGGTGCCGCCGTCTTCGCGGAAAATCCGGTTGCCTACCAGCAAGGCACTTAGGCCGGAAGAGTCGGTGTACTTCACCTGCCCCATGTTCAAGATCAGGTTGCGGGTGCCCTCGGCGTGCATGGTGATCAACTCTGACTTAAGCTCGGGAGCTACGGAAGCGTCGAGCTTGTCTTCTTCGAGGCCCACCAGGGTATACTGTTCTTTTTTGTCTATGGAATACTTCATGCGCGAAGTGCGATTAAGAATGATTGATACTTAAAAACTATAAGGCGTTTAATATGTTTCGCTCGATGCGTTGCGATAGGTTAGGGGTTTCTTCTCGGGCGAAAGGCATGGCCAGCAGCTTTTCGTAGAGCTCCACGTAGCGGTCAGAGATGCTATTAACCACCTCGTCGGTCATTTCGGGCACGTTTTGCCCGTCCAACCCCTGGAAACCCGCGCCAATGAGCCACTGCCGCAAAAACTCTTTGGATAACTGCTTCTGCGGTTCGCCCCGCTCCTGCCGTTCGGCAAAGCCTTCGGCGTAGAAATAACGCGAGGAGTCGGGGGTGTGAATTTCGTCGATGAGGTGAATTTTATCCTCTAGCTTGCCGAATTCGTACTTGGTATCTACCAGGATCAGCCCGCGCTCCCGCGCCAGGTGGGTGCCGCGCTCGTAGAGCTGGCGCGTGAGTTGTTCCAGCCGCTGGTAATCCTCCTCTGAAGCCAGGCCCTGCGCTAGAATTTGCTCGCCCGAGATGTCTTCGTCGTGCCCCTCGCGGGCCTTGATGGTGGGCGTGATGATGGGCTCAGGCAGCGGGTCGTTTTCCCGCAATCCTTCGGGCAGCGCTACTCCGCAGAGGGAGCGTCCTCCGGCCTGATACACCCGCCAGCTGTGCCCGGCCAGGTAACCACGAATCACCATCTCGATGGGGAAGGGATCGCAGACCAGCCCGATCATCACGTTGGGGTCGGGCACGGTGGTGACCCAGTTGGGCACAATGTCGGAGGTGGAGATGAGAAAGTGGCTGGCAATCTGGTTGAGCACCTGCCCCTTGAGGGGAATCGCTCGCGGCAAGATAACATCGAACGCGGACACCCGATCGGTGGTCACCATCACCACCTGTCGGTCCAGGAAATACACGTCCCGCACCTTGCCTCGGTAGAAGCCGGTTTGGTTGGGAAGCGTAAAGTTAGTTTCTAGGACGGTGTTCATGGAGGCGCAAATTTAGTGATACCAAAGACAAATAACTAATGCGAGTTTGCGTCCTGCCAGAATGCCTTTGAGCGGGGCGGCCTGGTAGTTGGAAAAGGAAAAGAAGTTCGCGATATTACCAGGACCTAGCAGCGTATCACCTCACCCACTACCCAACCGTGATATCAATCCTTCCGCTCATCGCTTTGTCCTTGCTTCGTGCTTGGTTTCTGACCGAGGCACCCGTTGCCCCGCCCGCCGCGCCCAATGTTCTGTTTATCGCCGTTGACGATCTTCGTCCGGAGCTCAACGTCTACGGTGCCCAGCACATTCATTCTCCGGCCATTGACAAATTAGCCTCCGAAAGCCTGGTGTTCACGCGGGCCTTCTGCAACGTGCCGGTGTGCGGAGCATCGCGGGCCAGTCTGCTGTCGGGAGTGCGGCCCGGTATGCACCGCTTCGTGGGCTACGATACCTACCTGGAGCGAGACTACCCCGGGGTGACCTCGTTGCCGAAGCACTTTAAGAATAACAACTACACCACCATCTCGAACGGCAAAATCTACCACCACGCCGACGATGATCGGGAGGCCTGGCACGAGGTGTGGCGTCCCGCCCAAGCATCGGGCTCTACCTGGCGGAATTACCTAACCAAAGAAAACATCACGCTGAACCAAGGAAAAAATCGCGGCTATCCCTACGAAAACGTCGACGTGCCCGATACGGCCTATTTTGACGGGCAGATCGCCCAAAAATCTATTGAAGACCTCAAAAAGCTAAAGCAGGCCGGAAAACCGTTCTTCTTGGCGGTCGGCTTTCTGAAGCCCCACCTGCCCTTTAATGCCCCGAGCAAGTACTGGGACCTGTACGATCCCGCCGCTATTTCGCTGCCGAAAAACTACCGGCAACCGGCCAGCACGCCCCCGGAGGCCTTTCATAACTTCGGAGAATTACGTGCCTACGCGGGTATCCCCCCCGAGGGACCGGTGAGCGACGAGATGGCCCACACCCTGATTCGGGGCTACTACGCCTGCGTGAGCTACACCGACGCGCAGATCGGCAAACTGCTTACTGCGCTCGAGGAACTAGAACTCGACGAAAACACCATCGTGGTGCTGTGGGGCGACCACGGCTGGAATTTAGGCGACCATCAACTATGGTGCAAGCACTGTAATTTTGCTTCTTCGCTAAAGGTGCCGCTCATGGTGAAAGCGCCGGGTAAACCAGCAAAGCGCATCGACGCCATCACCGAATACATTGATATTTATCCCAGTCTGAGCGAACTGGCGGGCCTGTCTTTGCCGACGCATCTGGACGGAGAAAGCTTTGTGCCCCTTATTGCGGGGCAATCCGCCCCCGACGATTTTGCCATTGCGAAGTACCACGACGGGGTCACAATAGTGCAGGGTGATTTGTTTTATACGGAATACATCGACAAACAAGGAGTGGCGCAGGCGCGGATGCTGTTCGACCACGCCACCGACCCGCTGGAGCTGCAAAACTTAGCCGAAAAGCCGAAATATCAGGCGACGTGCCAGGAGCTGAGTCAACTGCTGCGCGACCGCTGGGGGGATGATTTTTTTACCAACCGAAGGGTGAAGAAATGAAACTTAGCACCGCCGTGTTTCTGGAGCGCGCCGTCCACTGGCCGGTGCTCGACGTGCGTTCGCCCGGCGAGTATACCGCCGGTCACCTGCCCGGAGCGCACTGCTTTCCCCTCTTCGATGATCGCGAGCGCGTGCAGGTGGGTACTACCTACAAGCAGATCGGCTCGCACGAAGCGCTGCTGGTGGGGCTAGAATTGGTTGGACCCAAGATGCGCCGCCTGGTGGAGCAGGCGCGGCACCTGGCTCCCGCCAAGGAAGTGCTGGTGCACTGCTGGCGGGGCGGCCTGCGCAGCGAAAGCGTAGCCTGGTTGCTCACCACCGCCGGATTCACTGCCCACACCCTGGAGGGTGGTTATAAGGCCTACCGCAACCACGCGCTGGAGAGCTTCCGGAATATTCCGCAGCTGATGGTGCTGGGGGGAGCCACCGGTAGCGGAAAAACCGCCGTCCTGCGCGCCCTGCAAGCACGGGGCGAACAGGTGATCAACCTGGAAGCACTGGCCCGTCACCGGGGGTCGGCCTTCGGAGGGATCGGGCAAACGCCCCAACCCACTACCGAGCAGTTTCAGAACGACCTGCACCACGTCTGGCATCAGCTTGACCCCACCGCCCGGGTGTGGATCGAGGACGAGTCGTTCAGTATTGGGCAGGTGAAACTGCCGCTGGAGCTCTGGAACGGGATGAAGGCGCGTCCGCTGGTGGTGCTGGAGGTGCCGCGTGCCGCGCGCATTCAGCGGCTGGTGCAGGAGTACGGTTCGCTTGATCCGCTGGAGCTGGAGCGGGCGGTGGTGACCATCCAGAAGCGGCTGGGCGGGCTACGCACCCAACAGACGCTGGAAGCCCTCGCCAGCGGGCAATGGGCCGAGGCCGCGGGTCATCTCTTGGCCTATTACGACAAAAGCTACGACCGATGCCTGAAGAAATCGCACCACGGTCCGCTGGTTCGCGTATCCACCTCAGTAGGCGACGCCGACCGAAATGCGAATCTGATTTTAGAAACCGTCAACCATTTTTCAACCACCGAAACCAAGGATACTTCTCCCATCTATGAATAACGTTCGTCTCACCCAGTACAGCCACGGGGCCGGTTGCGGCTGTAAGATTTCCCCGAAAGTGCTGGAAGAAATTCTGACTAACGACACCACCTCCTTCCGGGATGCACGGCTGCTGGTGGGCAACCACACCAAAGACGACGCGGCGGTCTACGATTTGGGCAACGGTGAGGCGGTGATCAGCACCACCGATTTCTTCATGCCCATCGTGGACGATCCGTATGACTTCGGGCAGATTGCCTCGGTGAACGCCATCAGCGACGTGTACGCAATGGGCGGTGAGCCGCTGATGGCCATTGCCATTCTGGGGTGGCCCATCAACCAGCTGTCGGCAGCGGTGGCCCAGCGGGTGCTGCAGGGGAGTCGGACCGCCTGCGCCCGCGCCAACATCATGCTGGGCGGCGGGCACAGCATCGATGCGCCCGAACCCATCTTCGGACTGGCCGTGACGGGCCGGGTGCCCATCAAGCACCTGAAGCGCAACGATCGGGCCACGGCGGGTTGCCAGCTGTTTTTGACCAAACCGCTGGGGGTAGGCATCCTGACCACCGCCCAGAAGAAGGGGCTGGTGCGCGAAGAAGACCTGGAGCTGGCCCGGCAGAGCATGCTGCAACTCAACGACGCGGGAGCCAAGTTCGGGGCGCTTTCGTACGTTACCGCCATGACCGACGTGACCGGTTTCGGACTGCTGGGTCACCTGAGTGAGGTATGCGCGGGCAGCGGGGTAAGCGCGATCATTCGGGCCGACCAGGTGCCCCGCCTACCGGTGGTAGACGATTATATCGCGCAGAACAGCATTCCGGGCGGCACGCACCGCAACTGGGACAGCTACGGACACCAGGTCAGCGAGCTCACCGAGGCGCAGAAAGCGTTGTTGTGCGACCCGCAGACCAGCGGCGGCCTGCTGGTGGCGGTAGAAGCGGCCTCGGCCCAAGAGTTTGTGACCTACGCGCAGACCTTGGGACTGGAACTGACCGCGTTCGGCGAAACCGTGGCCCCGCAGGATAAGTTGGTGGTGGTGAAGTGATGGTGTCAAACAATAGTAAGTTTTTCAACCCACCCCATCGGGCAGTTCAACCGAAGCAAGCTCTGTGCAGTACCCCCTTCTTTTTTGAACGGGACCTAGGGCGTGTTGACATATAAGCTTAGGCGGTGCTTTCGGTGCGTTTTACGTCCCGGTGGGGAACCACTGCTCTGCGTTGCTTTCGTTGACCGATGCGCTGCATGGGATGCCCCGCATCGCTCGCCTCAAGCGCCATTCCATGGTGGCCTTGATTAGCCAAAAAACGCCCTCGAAAACCCTCATCAATCTGAATATCAACGCGCCCTAGAATTAAGGCGTAATTTTTTATATTTTACCTATCAATCCTGGAGCCATGAGTAAACTATACTGCCTGTTGCTTTTATTCGGGGCTAGCGCTTTGCCCAGCTGGGGACAAGATTTGCAGCACAGTCGACAGAGCAGCTACCATACGTATATTTACCAACTCGACCACCAGCAAGCTCGTCAGATTTACCGGAAGGGATTGTCCGTTGTTGACAGCACGTACTTTGTCCACTTGGTGGATCAGTATCCTACCGATAGCACCTACCGTCCTGCCCTTCCCTTTGGAAACTATTTGCGTACCTGGACGAATCAGGATAGCCTGATGGTGGAACCCCTAAGTGTTTCTAACGTCGACTTAAGAGTGCTCAACAACGGAACTGACCTCCGCCTACAGCTTTACGATTCTGCCGGGGCCGTGGTACCCAACGCGCAGGTGCAACTGCGAAACAAGCGCGTGCCGTGGGACGCCCAACAAGGGGTGTATCGACTCCGAAAGAACAATCGGCAGGGATTGGTAGAGATACAGTATGATCAACACACCTCGTTTTTTTATTTGGAGCGGCAGCTAAATAACGGTCGATGGCGTCGGGTATCCAAAAAGGTGCTGTTCAGTGTACCACTGAAGTACGTAACCATTCCCCTTGGTCTGATTATTCGCTCACCACTGGATGTCTATTATTCGGTTCGCCGGAAGTATCCGCAGGGAATTTTCTATTATCTGTACCGTCCCTTTCGTACGCTCTACACTTCCATCCGGTACGGAGAACCTCAGGGCTGGGTGGGTAAGGTCGCTTGCCTGTTCGACCGTGAACACTGTTCATTTCGCTACAATCAGTACCAGGGGTACATGGCGTTTAATCAGCCCATCTACCGGCCGGGCGACACGGTGCGCTGCAAAGCGTATGTGGTCAATCACCGCAAGAAGCCAGTGAACAAGCCATTGATCTTCCGGTTGGGAAACGGGCAAAAGATAAAAACGAAGGTGCAACCATACCGACCGGGAGCGTATACCTTTGCGTTTGTGCTGCACGATAGTTTGCAGCTTACGCTAGACCGCCAGCATCGAGTACAGTGTGGGTTTGAGTACTACCCAGGGCTTATCGGCAGTTGGTTCAGTTACGAAGATTATGAACTGAGCAATTCGGTGTATGACCTGGAAGCTGAATCCCCGGAATCTCACCGGGGAGAGCCGGTCGTCCTCCGGTTGAAAGGCACCGATACCAACGGACTTAATCTACTGGATGCACGCGCCGACGTGGCGGTGCTGCCTACCCAAGTATCTGCTATTGAGCAACCCACGTGCTTGGTGCCCGACACCCTGTGGGCCAAAAATCTTTCCCTAGAGCCCGCCGGTGCGACGAGCGTGCATCTTCCTGATTCCATATTTCCGAGGGCTGATCTTGCCTACCAGGTAGCGGCTACTTTTTACACCGCCGAACGGGACCAGGCGGTCCGGCGAGTAGATTTGATGCATTGGCAGCAGTCAGAGAAGCTGGGCATGACCCTGATGAGCGATACGCTTCGCTTGGAGCAACGGCGCGGTGAAAATGTCCAGAGTGTATCAGCAACGCTCACCGCCTATGATGAGGATGATCATCTTCTGTTTGCCCGGTCGCTCCAACTGCCCACCGGCGTGCCGATTGCCCCCCGTGCTCACCGGTATGCGTTGAGGACTGATTCGCTCTCAGTGCAATTGCTGCTGCACGATGAGTCTTCCGAAGTGCGACTGCTCACCCAACGAACCCAAGATTCGCTCAAAGTGCGTCTAGAGAATCCCCGGCGATTGCCGGTGTACTACCACGTTTACCGAAAAAACCGGGAGATCTACCGTGGGCAAGGCACCACGTTGGACTACGCGATTGAGACGACCACCTCGGCCCACTACTTTGTCGCTTTGCAATACGTGTGGGGCGACCGGGTAGTGGAAGAACATTACGAGATCCCCTTTCAAGAGGAGAAGCTCAACGTTCAGTTGTATCAGCCAGCGGTGGTGTACCCGGGGCAAGCTCCCGAATTGCGGGTACGCGTCACCGATGCAGAAGCGCGTCCTGTGCCGGACGTAGACATCACGGCCTACGGACTAACCAAAAAGTTTGAACGGTACCAACCACCGGCGGTGCCTTATTTAGGCAAAGAATATCCCAGTCGTACGCTGATCAACACCTTTACAAAACGAGCGGAGGTGCTAAATCAGGAAACGGCGGCCCTCTATCTCGATTGGCAACGATGGAACGCCCAGATGCACCTGGATAGCATTGCTTACTACCGGTTTCTGTATCCGGCGTCCGGTACCTTCATTAGCTGCTTTGCCACTTCCGACAGCAGCACTCAGCTAGCGCCCTACGTGGTGCAGCAGGGAAAGCTTTTGCCGGTGCATATCATCTACATTGATAATCGTCCGGTCTACTTCAGTATGGTGAACCACCAACTAGCGTACGCCTTTCCGGTGGATAGCGGGTACCACCAACTTCGAGTCCGTACGGCCCACCACGAGTTGACGGTGGATTCAGTGTATCTGAGGCCGGGCGTGAAGAGCCTAATCAGTTTCCGCCTGGAACAATCCTTGTCAAGCTGGACCATCGAGCAAAAACCAAGCGAACTCACCGATGCGGAGACGCGCCTGGTAAATCGTTATCTGTACGGTATCAAAAACACTTTTCAGGATCGGACGACCTACCTGACGCAAGACCAACGAACGTTTTTGCTGGAAAAAAATGCCCCCTACTGGCAGTCGCCTCCGGAGGTATTTATCACTGGCCCCCTGTCGGCAAACCGACCGGCCCGCTTTGTTAAAGACCGCCGCTTTGCGACGCGCTTCACTCCCGAACCGGGATACCAGCACGAATTTCAACCCCAACTTCTCAAACTGCGCTCTACGCCGCCCCTCCTTCCCCTCGGCCGGGCGTTAGCCCAGTACGAACGTCCTCAGCCCTTCGGCGACTTAGCGCTCACCGAACGGACACTAGAGGAGATGCTTGCCGCAGAACGAATGAACCGTCGCATTCACCAAGAATTTTACCTCAATGCGGATCACACTTCGCCCGGACGGGGAAAGATTGGGCTTCTTTCTCCGGTAGAAAATCAATTTGAGGGAAAAATCCCAAAAAACATGGTGTTGCTGAACGACCAACAGCCTACGTTCAGTCAGGTGTATCCGGGGAGAATCCGTCCGGGAAGAAACGATCCGGCCAATCAGCAAATTCTTCATGACCTATTACCGGGCGAATACCGCTTGCTGGTGTTGATGACCGATAACCGCTACTGGGAGATGCCCGGCATTCAGGTGCGGCCGCACGGCACAACGTACCTACGGCTCGCGTACGACACCCTTCGGTTGGCCGATAGCGTTAGTCAGCGCATCAACCGAATCATTCAATCAAGTTTCCGACAAGCAGCCTTTACGGCGAAACAACGGCGGGAAGATTTACAGGAGGTCAGCAGTACGTATCACCGCAGTCAACGGCGATTTGCGGCCAGCGGTGAGGACGTGTACGGAACCGTGGTCGATGAAGAGACGGGCGAACCCCTGCCGGGGGTGAATGTCGTGGTGAAAGGAACCACGTTTGGTACTACCACCGACCTAGCGGGCCGCTACTATATAAAAGTGCCTCGGAATGCTCACACCCTGGTGTTTAGCTGGATCGGAACGGTAACGCAAGAAGTTGTGCTGGGCGCGAGTACGGTGGTCAATGTGCGGTTAGCACCGGATATCCAACACCTAGAGGAAGTAATTGTGGTTGGCTACGGTACCCAAGAAAAACACTCTCTAACCGCGACTATGAGCATCGTGTCAGCGGACGGCCTTCCTACTACGCTCAGCGGGGTGGTTGCCGGAGTTCGGGTTGACGATGAATTCCCAAAAGGACAGAAAATCCAAATCGCCTCTAGGAGTAATCTACTCTACGTCATCGACGGAGTCCCGTACGAGGGGCCGGGGTACGACCTGGATCCGGCCAACGTAGCCCGTACGGAGAGGTTGGATGCGGCTACCGCCACGGCGCTTTACGGTGCTCGAGGAGCCGGAGGAGCGGTTCTCATCACCACCCGCGCGAACCAGCAGGGAATAAATCAATCAGTTATGAGCGATCCGCTCGGACTGGTAGCCCAGGCCAGCCCGCTGCGCAGCAACTTTTCGGACTATGCTTTCTGGGAACCTACCGTTCGCACCAACCAACAGGGAATTGCCACACTTTCACCTCGTTTTCCGGACGACGTCACCGGGTGGCGCACCTTTTTTCTGGCCATGAGTCCCGACCAGCAGAGCGGCCAGGCCGAAGGATTTGTCAAAGCCTACAAACCGGTGATGGGGACGCTCGCCGTGCCCCGATTTTTGGTGGCCGGAGATACCACCCACTTAATCGGAAAGACGCTGAATTATACCCCGGATTCACTGAGGGTTACCTCAACCTGGGAAATATCCGACCGGGTGGTCCGCAGCGACACGGTCACGGTCCGGCATGCTGCGGTAGCTGCCACACAACTGGTTGCCCCGCCGACTGATTCGTTGACCGCCACGTATCGGATCGAGTCGGAGGCCGGCTTCACCGACGGCGAACAGCGGGCAATCCCGATCTTTTCTCCGGGCACCCTGGCGACGGTGGGAAGCTTTCACGTTTTGGAGAGGGATACTAGTTTCCACGTGTCTTTTGACTCGCTTCGGACGGAGGTAACGCTGCATGCGGAGGCCGATGTTTGGTCGGTGATGCTCGATGAGATTGAGCACGTGCGCAACTACGCGTATCTGTGCAACGAACAAGCCGCCTCCAAACTCATGGCCTTGGTGGGGGAGAAGAAAATTTGCAGCATACTCGATGAAACGTTCGAGCACGAAAAGCAGGTAGAAAAACTGATCAAGCAATTAGAAAATGCGCGGCAAGACACCGGATTGTGGGGTTGGTGGCCTCAAAGTGCGGAGTCTTACTGGATCAGCGAACACGTATTGGAAGCGCTGTTGGTGGCAAAACAGGCGGGCTTTGCGGTGGCACTTGACCAGTCCTCGGTACGGGACCGACTGGGGTTTACGTTGGAAAGTTCTTCTCAGCCGGACAAGCTACTGCGGGCCCTGCGATTGCTTCAGCTTTTGGAGGAGCCCATTGAGGTAGCACGATACGTCGATTTGCTTCAGAAGGATTCTACGCTTACCCTAGCGCAGCGTTGGGAAATGGTTCGGCTGCAACAACGGGCGGGTAGCGCAGCGCACGCACTAGAAGAATTGGTGCAGCAGAAACAGGAGACGTTATTTGGGGGAATGTACTGGGAAGATACCACCCAGCGCGTCGACGAGAACACGCTGCTCACCACGCTGCTCGCTTACCAGGTGTTGCGTGAGGAGGCGGCTTATCGCGATGCGTTGCCTAACATTCGTCGCTACCTCATGGACCAACGAGGCTCCGGCCACTACCGCAATACCTACGAATCGGCCCGCGTATTGAGTACGCTGCTTCCCGATCTATTGGATCAATACGACTCCTTAACGCCCCCCACGCTACGAATAGGAAGCGGAGATTCTGAGCAGACCATCAAGGAGTTTCCCTTCACGGCGCAGTGGCCGGCGGATCAACCGCTGGAGCTTCGCAAGACGGGCGCTAGTCCGATCTATTTCACTGCTTACCAACGGCACCACGACCCGGCCCCCGCCGCGGTTGCCCATGATTTCGCGGTAAGCACGGCTATCGATTCGCCCGGTGGTCGATGGAGGGTAGGCGAGGAGGTTCATCTTCGAGTGACTGTCCGAGTGAAGAAGTACGCCGAATACGTGATGATTGAAGTGCCCGTGCCGGGGGGGTGCTCTTACCTGAAGAAGGACCACTACCGCCCTCTGGAAGTGCACCGGGAGTATTTCCGGGAAAAGGTCAGTATTTTCTGTCGTGCGCTCAGGCCAGGCGAGCATACGTTCACCATTGGTTTGCTCCCATCGTTCAGTGGTTCGTATCACCTGAATCCGGCCCGGGCCGAACTCATGTATTTCCCCACCTTCTTTGGGCGCAATACCGGCCGCCGGGTGGTGATCGAAGAAAAGTAAGCTTCTTTAGCTCTTTTTCGCGAGCGATAGCCTCCTCCCTACGAAGCCGCCGCCGACCCGTTGTGCCGGGCGTTTTCGTCGCTGAGTGAAGGGGATTCCGGATAGCCTTCTTCGCTAACGCTACGAAAGCTTCCGGAATGACGGTTTTTTGGGAAGTGGCTACTACTGAGCAGTAGCGGGAACAAATTTTTCTGACTACCTCTTTCAAATCAGCCGGTGATCTTCCGCTCCGCCTTGGATCAGTTTCTCTTGCTGGCAGCAGTTTGCGCAGCTTCTTCCATCCGTTTTTGCTGATATCGCTAGGATAACTTTTCCTTTTGTTTTTCTTTTGTTTCGTACCGGGCGCCGGGCGCTCATGGCAGTTACGTTAGGTTGGTTCTCATTCACGTAACTGCCCTGTCATGGGTACGTTTTCAGTTTGAGCTTAAACTTCAATAGGTTTCAAAACAGCTTCTAACAAGTCTACTACTTTAAAAACAAAGAAGACCTGACGTTAGCGGTGTTGGATTTCACGTATCGCGACACCAAGCAGCACATCTTCGACAAGGCCTACGATAAACGATACGCACCCAAGCAACGCTTGGAGAAGATGATGCAGAATACGGTGCGTCTGTATGATTCTAACCCCCGCGGTTGCCTAATGGGCAACACGGTGCTGGGTACGGCGGGCAACGAACCTGATCACTTCAATCAATAACCCACCGCATGAAACAACTAACCTACCTCAAAAAGAACACCCTGCAGTGGTGGGACGTGCCCGAACCCGAGTTGCAACTGCCGACCGACGTAATCGTCAGGCCCCTGGCCGCCGCCCGTTGCGATGCAGACAAGATTTTTCTGTTTAACGATATTACCCGTCTGATGCAGGTGGGGCTGGCTTTTCATTACCTCGATCCCATAACCATCGACATGTTCGGTAAACGGCCTTTCAGAGGCCCTATCCCAGTAGGCCACGAGTGCGTCGCCGAGGTGGTAAAGTGTGGCGAGTCCGTTAACTCTTTTCAGCCCGGCGATAAGGTGATTGTTCCCTGGGCAATTTCGTGCGGCAGTTGTTCGCACTGCTTGTCGAGCCTCACCTCAAAGTGCCAGGAAGCGGGCGGAACGTTTATCTCCGGCTTTGGCTTCGGTGAATCGCTCGGTTCGTGGGGCGGTATGGTGAGCGACCGCTTCCGGGTGCCCTACGCCGATTATATGATGGTCCGTCTGCCCAACGGCATCGACCCGGTGTCGGTGGCCAGTGCCAGCGACAACATCCCGGATGCGTGGCGCACGGTGGCTCCGCTGCTGAAGCAAAATCCCGGGGCTCCGGTGTTGGTGGTGGGTGGAGCCGCTCCGAGCATCGGATTGTACGCAGCGGGCATTGCCCTAGCGTTAGGTTCTGCCCAAGTGACGTACGTAGATTATGATCCCCGTCGTCTGGAGATTGCTGAAGCGTTGGGAGCAGATTCTGTGCAAATACCGCAGAAAGAAAGGCGTCGCCGCAAATGGTATCGGCAGGAAGCACCCTGCCAAAGCGGAACGTATCCTATCACGGTCGACGCAAGTGCTCGTCCGGATGGGCTGCGCTACGCCATTCGTTCGGTGGCCCCGGGCGGAACGTGTACTAGTGTTGGTTTCTACTTCCAAAAGAAAACGCATCTCCCGCTCATGCAGATGTACGCCAACGATACCACCTTTCACACGGGAATTTCGCATCCCCGCGCCGACCTGCCCGAGGTGCTGGATTTGATCACGACCCGGAAGTTTCAGCCCGAAAAAGTAACCACCCTGCTGGCTGATTGGGAAGATGCTTCGGAAGCGTATTTAGAGCGCACCACCAAGGTAGTCGTGCATCGTGCTTCAGCATTCGTTTAATTGGTAGAAAACTCGAAGTTTAGTTGGCTTCTACGACTGCCTTCTCTTCTATCTTACTTTCATCCCAGGCCAATCCAAACCCCGGTTTGTCCGACAGCGCAATGCGCCCGTCCTTCGGCTGCAATTCGTCTTGCTCGAAGTAGTAGTAGTTCTGCATTTTGTCGTACAAAAACTCTCCCATCGGGCACACGGCGGGCGACTGACTAGCCACCACGTGCAGGGCGGCGTGCAGGTTGTGCCCGTGCGGAATCACCTGCGCCCCGTAGGCGGAGGCAATGGTGCAAATCTTTACCAACTCTGATACTCCTCCGCACCATTCGGGGTCGGCTTGCACCACCGTGATCGCCTGAGCATCCAGAAAGCGATGCGCTTCCCACCGGTTATAGATGTGTTCGCCGGTAGCCACGGGCACGGTAGTCTGCTGCCGCAGTTGAACAAAGCTCGTTAGCTGATCCATCAGAAACGGCTCCTCGATCCAGCGCGGGTGATACGTTTCCACCGCCTTGGCCCAGCGTAGGGCGTAGGGCAAATCCCACCCGCTAAAGGCGTCGAACATCAAATCTACTTCATGGCCAACCGCATCCCGGAGAAGCTTCACCATCTCTATGTTAAACTGCATCCCCTCGTTGCCATTGCCCGGACCGTAGGGAATAAACCACTTTTGCGCGGCAAACCCCTTTTCTCTGAAGTTCTGAGCAGTAGCCTGAATATCTTCCGGCTGCACCGAGCGACCGAGCGTACTGGCGTACACGGGCACTTCAGCGCGGGTGGGGCCGCCCAACAGCTGGTACACCGGTGCCTCAAAGTACTTGCCGCGTATGTCCCACAGCGCGTTATCCACCGCGCTGATGGCCATCATAAAGTGACCAGTGCGGGCGTGGCGGTTCAGCCGATACAGTTGGTCCCACACCTGCTCGCCCACCAGTGGGTTCTTGCCCAGCAAAAATTTTCTGAGTTGCCGGTTGATCACGGGTACCACTTCCGCATCAATCGGACCGTATCGTCCTTCTACCGCATCGTTGGTCTTGATGGTCAGGTAGTGGGCGGTTTGCGTATAGGTAGTCTCTCGGGGCTGAACCGGCCGCTGGTAGGGTGGCGGTTGCTGGCTGGGGTAGATGTGAATGGGATTAACCGATCCTTGCCAAGCGCTTTCCTTGCCCGTGCGAGAAGCCTGGAGACGATGAATGACAACGTCCGTAATTTTAACGTCTCGCACCGCCTGCTCGGACAATCTTACCTGCTCGAGCCAGTGAAAAGGATCCCAGGTGAGCAACCCAAGGGCCGCCAGTTGATTGCGTAAGAAGTCACGTCGGTGCATAGCAGTTTTGTAGGGTACGAAGCAATTGGCTGATAGTCAAGCCGAAGACATAAGCATCAAAGAAACAGTTTTTTACCAACCTCTTGCCTTGAGAAAGAAACCATTAGGGGGCACCCGATTGGGCTGGTGCGGAGCGATAATACGAGTCAGTAGACAAGCTATTCTGCCTGGCGAAAAGGTAGAACTCCACCGCTCCGATGAACAAGATACTGTAGCCTAGCAACTCGATGCTTTCCTCCGAAACCCGCACTACGGCATGCATATAGCTGTCGCCCATCAAGTTCTGCCAGATAAAGCGTAGTCCGTACAGCCGGGAGAATAGGTGTAGTACGAGCGTACCAATCAATAAAATAGGAAAGAAATAACGATCAGCGGTTAAAGTAATCTCGTGCATCAAGTTGCGATAATTCCGGTACATAAATGCAAAAAAAGGCAGCAATACCAGCAGTACCCCCACTTGCCAGGCGTAGGGAAACAGATACTCGTAGGCGTAATTGTTCAATTCCCGAATCAGCGATACCAACGCCATCACTCCCAGCGAAATGGCCAAGGCCCGGTACGCAGCATACCGTCGGGCACTATAAAAACTGATGAGTGCAATCAGTGCTAACAATGCTTCCTGCGCATATTCGGTCAATGAAGACTCGCCAAAACTAGCAGATAGGGCATCGTAGACCATTATTGCGTAGATGCCGACGAACAGGGCAGCGTATAATACGAGTCGGATAAAAAGGGCGGTGAGTGACATAACATAACGTTAAAGTAGACTTGATGATAACAAAAAACTGGGCTACGGCTCAAACCGGTCACTCCAACCGAATCGTTTGTTCAAGCTACTTCAGTAATGGTTTTTTAGTCCACGTTGTCGTGCAAAAAGCGGTTGTTACCCACGATGTTGTTCTCGTCGTCCAGACTGTAGCGCGACACGTTCTGGTCGTTCGATGGCGGGGTGCTGTACAAATGCACGTTTTTGCGCAGGTAGGCTGGTTGGCTGAAGTTATCTTTCTGAAACTGCTCTTGGTTGCTGTCGGGCGAACTGATACTCTTGCGGCCGCGCAGCTTCAGCTTTCGCTGGTAGGCCTCTTCCATCAGCACCTTCTTTCGGGGACTTAGCTCCCGCTGAAAGAGATATTCTTCCTCTGATTCTGACGCGTCGGAAGGCTCAGCACTGAGCCGATGGCGGCCAAACTCCGGAGGCGTCTGATCGTCTGAACTGCGGTCGTTCGGTGAGCTGCGGTCGGAGTCGGCGAGTTGATCGCTATCTTGGGTCGCATCCATATTCCACGTACGATTGTAGCGGGAGTCATCGGGGAACGACGGCACGTCGCACGCCTGGTCATCGTCTAGTGGTTCTTCGGAAGGAGCTTGGTCTCGCGGTTCCGGATTGCCCCAGCGGTAACCAGCATTGGTCGTTCTCGACTGGTCTTGATCAGCCGGAGGTTGATCGTCGGAAAACGAACGCGGCGGAAACTCATCGGAGCGGGTAGTTTCTTGACGGGGCGGTGGGGTTGGATCGCCGTCCGGCTTCGGCACACCGTTTTCGTGAGCGTTGGTTATCCGTTCGGCCGGACCCGGGGCGCGTCTCGATGGTTCCTGGCCCAAGTAAGGGTCCTCCTGGCGTATCTGATCGGGCGAAGACTCACCTGATACCCCCCCCCGGTCTGGCGTGACCCGGTCTGGCGTGACCCGGTCTGGCGTGACCCGGTCCGGCGTGACCCGGTCCGGATGGACCCGGCGGTTAGACTCTAGGTCAACGATACGCTTCGCCTCTACTTCATTCTCATCAGAAAAATTGCCTTCGTTGGCTCCTTTGAAACCGGTGGCGATCACGGTGACCATCACGCTTTCCTGCAAGTCTTCGTCGATGCCGTGGCCGAAGATCATCTCGGCGTCCTGTCCGCACTCGTCGTGAATGAACGAGGTGATCTCGTCGAGCTCTTCCATCTGGATTTCCTTCTTGGTGCCCGACTTGATCGACAGCAGGATTTTCTGCGCGCCCCGGATGTTCACGTTGTCGAGCAGAGGCGAAGACAGCGCCATCTCGGCCGCCCGGCGCGAGCGCTGGTCGCCTTCGGCGCGGGCCGACCCCATCACGGCCGCGCCGGAGTTGGCCATCACGGTTTTCACGTCCTCAAAGTCCACGTTGATGTAGCCCGGCAACGTGATAATCTCGGCGATGCTCTTGGCCGCCGTGGTGAGCACGTTGTCGGCCTGGGCAAAGGCGTTCGACAGCGTCAGGTTGCTGTACACCTCGCGCAGTTTGTCATTGAGGATCACCAGCACCGTGTCGCAGTTCTGCCGCAGGTCGGCCAGCCCCTGCTCGGCCAGCTTGATCTTCTTGCGCCCCTCGAAGCCGAAGGGTTGAGTGACGATCCCCACCGTGAGGATGCCGAGTTCTTTGGCCACCTTGGCAATCTCCGGAGCGGCGCCGGTGCCGGTGCCCCCGCCCATCCCGGCGGTGATGAACAGCATGCGGGTGTCTTCGCTCAGCACGTCGCGGATGTCTTCTTTGCTCTCGATGGCGGCGTTCTTGCCCTTTTCGGGGTTGGCCCCCGCCCCCAGGCCCTGGGTGAGGTTGCTGCCAATCTGAATTTTGTTGGGAACCGGGCTGCTGTGCAGGGCTTGCAAGTCGGTGTTGCACACAAAAAATTCGACGTCCTTGATGCCCTGGTTGTACATGTGGTTCACGGCATTGCTGCCGCCGCCGCCCACGCCAATCACCTTGATGATGGACTTGCTCTGGGGCGGTAATTCGAAGGAATACGTTTTATCTGACATAGTGATCAACGTTTTGGTACGTTAGGCTCCTGCGTTACACCAGGGTAAAAAATAGTGCTCTGGGAGACAAACTTAGGTTAATATTCTTTTTCGTTAAAATCGTCAATTAAGATTCTCTTGGTTTTTTCTAAGATTGACCGGAACGAGAACCCTCCCGGGCGCTCGGTTCGGTTCACTTTCCCGCTGGGCGCTTTGCGCTTCACGTAGTCGAGGTTGCGCTCATCGAGGGCCTTGAACCCGGCCAATACCAACCCCACTCCCGTGGCGTAAGTGGGCGACTTGATCGCTTCGGGCTTACCCCGACCCAGGTATTCGTTCGGGTACCCCACGCGGGCATCCGAAGCGCACATCAGTTCGCACAGTTCTTTCACCTGCTTGAGTTGCGAACCACCTCCGGTCACCACAATCCCTCCGGCCAGCCGGTCTTCGTAGCCCGAGGCAATGATTTCGGCGTGCACCAGTTCGAAAATTTCCTGCATCCGGGCCTCGATGATGTAGGCCAGGTTCTTCACGGATATTTCGCGGGGCGGACGGTCGCGCAGCCCACGAATGGAAACGATCTCGTTGAAACTGGCCTCCTCGGCAATGGCCCGCCCGAATTTCACCTTGAGCAGTTCAGCCTGTTCGTCCAGCACCGAGCATCCCTGTTTGATGTCGGCCGAAATGATATCGCCCCCGAAAGGGATCACCGCCGTGTGGCGGATGATGCCGTCGTGGAAGACGGCCATGTCGGTGGTACCGCCCCCGATGTCGATGAGGCACACCCCGGCTTTCTTCTCTTCCTCGCTCAGCACCGACAGGCTGGAGGCCAAGGGTTCCAGAATCAGGTTATCCACCGACAGTCCGGCCTTCTGCACGCACTTGTTCAGGTTGTTGATGGCGTTGGTCTGGGCGGTGATGATGTGGAAATCGGCTTCCAGTTTCACGCCCGACATGCCAATGGGGTCCATAATGCCCTCTTCGTAATCGACGATGTAGTGCTGAGGCATCACGTGGATGATTTCGCATCCGGGGGGCGTCACAATACGATACATATCGTTGGTGAGGCGCTCCACGTCGGCCATCGTGATTTCATCGTCCTTCGAGTTGCGGGTGATGCCGCCGTGGTGGATGGAGCTGCGGATGTGCTGTCCGGCAATGCCCACGTTCACCACGTTGATCTCCACGCCGGATTGCTCTTCCGCTTCGCGCACGGCTTTCTGAATGGCAAACACCGTCTTGTCGATGTTGCTCACGATGCCCCGGATCACTCCGTCAGAGACGGCTTTTCCCATGCCGAGCACCTCCAGCGTGCCGTAGGCGTTCTTTTGCCCCACAATAGCGCAAATTTTGGTGGTCCCAATGTCTAGTCCGACGACTGGTTGATCTTCTTGCGTAGTCTTTATCATTATTGACAGACGATTTGATTTTGATATTTTAGGCTAACTTGTTCGTAGTGGTTCCACCCTTTGCGGGGCAAAATTTGTTCGTAAAAAACCGCTAATTTATTAAATTTTTCTGGCACCCGGTCGGCTGGTCCGAAGGCGATGCGCTGCTTGCCCACCTGGGGGTACAGGGTCACTTCTCCCCGTTTATCTACATCAATTTGCGCAATTTGGGCGCGCCAAAACTCATCTTGCTCCACGTAGCGCACCAGTTCCAACACCTGCGCCCGTGCCGAATCTTCTTGCTCATTGGCGTCCAGCAACGTAGTCACGTAATTGCCGCTGAGCAGCGCTACGCGGGCGGTCAAGCGATCTGACAGGGGCAGCAGGCGACCGTCGGCGCCCAGGTAAGCGTCCGGCACTCCGCCGCCCGGTGCCAGAATTCGGGCGATGGGGCGGTTCTGTTGCGCTTGCACCACCACGGTGCCCGCCAGGTCGTGGTAGGCGTTCACCCGCTGCACGTAGCTGTTGCTGGCCACGTTTCTCTCGAGCATTTTCAGATCAATGTCTTTCAGACGCACTCCTTCCAGGAGAGTAGTTTGCTGCTGCGTCACCAGCAGGCGGACGTCTTCGGGGGTGATGAAGCGCGCCCCATCGGTTTGCACCTCCACCACCAAGCGCTGGCAGACCCGCTGCGGTCGCCGCAACTCCGCAAAGGCTACGGCCCCCAGCAGCAGCAGCACGGTGAGCAGGTTTCTCGCTATTTTTTTGAATTGTGTCATTCGGCGGTTTTCAGTTTTTTGGTTTTGACGAGCGACAGCACCGCTTCGGCGATTTGCTGCGCCGCTTCGGGGCGGGCCAGTTGCCCGATGTTCTGCTGAAGCACCTGCTGTCGCGATGGATCGTTCAGAAGTGCAATGGCTTGGTCGATAAGGTGCCGGGGCGCGTCGGCATCCAGCACCATCAGGGCGGCGTCTTCTTTCACCAACGCCTCGGCATTTTTGCGCTGGTGGTCTTCGGCCACGTTGGGCGAAGGTACAAAAATGACCGGCTTTCTTACCAGCGCCAGTTCGGAAATCGCCAGGGCTCCGGCCCGCGAAACCACCACGTCGGCCACGGCGTAGGCCAGATCCATGCGGGTAAGAAACTCACGCAACTCAATGCCGGAGCGATGCTCGATGACGGCCAGTTGGGCGCTCATTGCCTGATAGGCGGTTTTGCCGCTCTGCCAGATCACCTGCACTCCCTGGGCGGTGAGCTTTTCTATCCCGGCCAGCACGCTTTCGTTAAGGGTGCGGGCCCCCAGGCTACCGCCCACCACCAGCAGCGTGGGCTGGTCGGCCGAAAGCCCGAAATACTCCAGTCCTTCTACCCGCCGGTGGTCTACCCCTTCGGCGGCCAGCGTCACGATATCGTGCCGGATGGGATTGCCCGTGAACACCAGCTTGTCTTTCGGAAAGAAGCGTTCCATACCGTGGTGCGCTACGCAAATCCTTTGCACTTGGTTAGCCAGCATTTTATTAGTAAGCCCGGCGTAAGAATTTTGTTCCTGCAGCAGCGCCGGAATCTTCTTCAGGCTGGCCGCGTACAGCAGCGGACCGCTAGCGAAGCCTCCTACGCCTACGGCTACGTCGGGCCGGAATTTGTCCAGAATGCGGAACGACTTAACCACGCTGGAGGCTACTTTGAGCGGAAAAGCCAGGTTGTCGGTGGTTAACTTACGTTGCAACCCGCTGATCCACAGCCCCTCGATGCGGTAGCCCGCTTCGGGTACCTTCTGCATCTCCATCCGCCCCCGAGCGCCTACGAACAGGATTTTCGTATCCGGACGCATCGACCGCAGGGCGTTGGCAATGGCAATGGCCGGGTAGATGTGCCCGCCAGTGCCGCCGCCGCTGATGATGATTCGATATGGAGGGTTGTTGGTTGACACTGTTCGTTACAAATTATTGCTTTCTATCTTTAAGATCATCTACTGTATAAATTGAATGCTGGATCCGTTCCACGGCGGGCTGGATGCTGGAATTTGTGCAGGCAATTCTTGATAACCAGCATCTTTGTCGTATAGAAAGTCTGCTAGTATCCAGTATCTGGTCACCAAGAAAATCATCCAGTATCTAGCCTTCCTGAAAATCATACCGTTTCGTTTTTCGTGGTACTCAAAATAATTCCTAACGCCACGCCGGTGAACAGCAGCGACGTTCCTCCCATACTCACCAGCGGCAGGGGCAGTCCGGTGACCGGGACCAGGCCCACCGCTACCGACATGTTGGCCATCGCCTGAATCACGATGGCAAAGCTCAATCCCGCCGACAGCAAGCCCCCGAACGCCTGCTGGCTCAACGACACGGCCCGCATGCCCCGGTAGAGCAGCACCAGGTAGAGCAGGATCACCGCCACGCCGCCCAGCAGTCCGTATTCTTCCACGATGATGGCGTAGATGAAGTCGGAATACGATAGGGGCAGAATGTTGCGTTGCTCACTCTGGCCCCAGCCCTTCCCGGCGATGCCCCCGGTGGCGATGGCCACGTACGATTGTTGCGTCTGAAAAGACACCTGTTCGTCGTTGACGTAGGTAGTGAGCCGACTCAGGGCGGTTTTGCCCCGCTGCCCCAGCGAGGCGGCGGCCATACCGACCAGCGCCCCCGCCAGCAACAGCGCCAACAGATAGCGCGCGGGCACCCGACCGATAAACATCAGCAGCAGGCAGGTGGCGAACAGCATCGCCGCCGACGAAAGGTCGGTCAGCGCAATAAGTCCGCAAATGGCTCCGCACCATAACAGCAGGGGCAGCATGGTACTTTTGAAATTGTGGATCACCTGCTGCCGCCGCGACAGCATCCCTGCCAGGTGGGTGATCAGGGCCAGCTTGGCCAGGTCCGACGGCTGAAAGGCCTGATCGAGCACGGGCAGCACCAGCCAGCGCGAGGCCTCGTTGATGGTTTCGCCGAACTTCCAGGTGTAGAGCAACAGGGGCACCGACAAGATCAGCGCCAGGGTAGAAATGCGCGCAAAGTAGCGGTAGTCGACCCGGTGGGTGAACCACATGGCCAGCAGACTCAGCAGCAACAGCGAGACGTGCTTAAAGAGATAGTACTCGGTGTTGCCGCCCCGCACCCGGTAGGCCAGCGAACTGGCCGCACTGTAGACCACCAGAATTCCCAACGCTGACAAGGCCAGCACCACGAACCAGATCACCGGATCGCCCTTTAAGTATTTACTAGACCACGCGCGTACCATTGCTACCGAATTTTTAGGGTGACCAGGGTGAAAATTGCCAGCATAATGCCCACCAACCAGAAGCGTGTAACGATCTTCGCTTCGGGCATATTTAGTTTCTGGTAGTGGTGGTGCAGCGGTGCCATCTTTAGCAAACGTCGCCCCGCTCCGTATTTTTTTCTCGTGTATTTGAAGTAGGATACCTGCAACACCACCGACAAGTTCTCCACCAGAAAAATGCCGCACATAATCGGAATCAAAATTTCTTTGCGCACCGCGAAGGCCAGCACCGCAATGACGCTACCAATGGCCAGGCTACCGGTGTCGCCCATAAATACCTGCGCCGGGTAGGCATTGTACCACAAAAAGCCAATGCAGGCCCCCACAAAGGCGGTGGTGTAGACTACCAGTTCGCCCAGATCGGGGATGTACATAATGTTGAGGTACTGCGAGAAAAGGGTATTGCCTGACACGTAGGCAAAAATTGCCAGCGTGAGGCCAATAATGGCCGAGGTGCCCGCCGCCAGGCCGTCTAAGCCATCCGTGATGTTGGCTCCGTTGGAGACGGCAGTAATAATGAAGATCACGATGGCGATGTATACAATCCAAGTAAGTTCTTCCGGCAGATCAACCAGACCGAAGGTGATAAATGAGACAAAATTCTTGTAGTCGGCTTCGTTGTTTTTGACGAAGGGAATGGTCGTCTTGGTATCGTGCACGTCTTCGTAGGCCCCGGGGGGCAGGTCGTTCACCACGTCGCCCACATCGGTGATGGTGCCCACAAAGTCCTGATCGAACTCCCGCACCACCACGTCTTCGTGGAAGTAGAGCATGGCTCCCACGATGATGCCCAGCCCAATTTGCCCGGCCACCTTAAACCACCCGGCCAAGCCTTCTTTGTTTTTCCGAAAGGTTTTGATGTAGTCGTCCAGAAAGCCCACCGTGCCCATCCACAGGGTGGCAATGAGCACCAGAATCACGTAAATATTTTCGAGCCGGGCAAACAGCAGCGTCGGAATCACCGTGGCGGCGATGATGATGATTCCGCCCATGGTGGGGGTTCCTTTTTTCTGCAGTTGCCCTTCCAGGCCCAGGTCGCGCACCTCTTCGCCCACTTGCTTGCGCCGCAGGATGTTGATCAGCCGCTTGCCAAAAGTGATGGTGATCAGCAGCGACAGGAGCGTAGCCATCCCCGCCCGAAACGAGATGAACTGAAACAGGCTCGCCCCCGGTAGTTGAAAAGTACGTTCTAAGTAAGCAAAGAGGTAATATAGCATAGCTAGATACTGGTCACTGGATGACTTTCTTGATGGTTAAGATACTGGATGCTGGAGTCTAGCCGCTAGTATCTAGCATCCAGTCACCAGCATCTGGCCCCTCCCACAAGTCATCCAGCATCTTTTTTAAATAGTTCTTCAATCACTTTTTTGTCGTCAAAATCATGTTTCACTCCGTTAATTTCCTGGTAGGTTTCGTGTCCTTTGCCCGCCACCAGCACAATGTCTCCCGCTTGCGCCATCGCGCAGGCGGTTTTGATGGCTTCGGCGCGGTTGGTAATCGACAACACCTTCTTGTAGGCCGAGGCCGGTACTCCCTGCTGCATGTCGCGGATAATTTGCTCGGGGTCTTCGCTACGCGGATTGTCAGAAGTCAGAATCACCCGGTCGCTGAGTTGGGCGGCAATGGCGGCCATCTCGGGGCGCTTGGTCTTGTCGCGGTCGCCGCCGCAGCCCACCACGCAGATCACCGTTTCGTTTTTGGTGCGCACGTTCTGAATGGTTTTCAGCACGTTCTTCAGGGCATCGGGGGTGTGGGCGTAGTCCACGATGGCCGTGACTCCCTCCGGGGAGATGATCTGCTCGAAGCGACCCCGCGCCGGACGCACGGCCGACAGTTGGATAAGCACTTCGGCGGCGTCTTCGTCGAGCAGTACCGCCACTCCGTAGACCGCCACCAGGTTGTAGGCGTTGAAGTCGCCGATCAGGTTGAACCATACTGGCTGGGCAACGGTGTCACGACTGCCTATCTCCAATTCCAACCCCTCGAGCGTATTGGAGATCACCTTGCCTTTGAAGTCGGTGGCGCTCTTGAGCGAGTAGGTAGCCCGCTGGGCTTTGGTGTTTTGCAGCATCACGCGGCCCCGCTTGTCGTCTACGTTCACCAGCGCGAAGGCCTCGCGGGACAAGCCGTCGAACAACATTTTTTTGGCGGCGATGTAGTTCTCAAATGTCTCGTGGTAGTCCAGGTGGTCGTGGGTGATGTTGGTGAACACCGCTCCGGCCAGTTGCAATCCGCTGGTGCGGTGCTGGGCGATGGCGTGCGAACTGGCTTCCATGAAGGCGTGGGTACAGCCGCGGCGCGCCATCTGGGCCAGCAGGGCGTTGAGTTGCACCGCGTCGGGAGTGGTATGCGTGGCAGGGATCACCTCGTCGTTGATCTTGTTGTTTACCGTCGACAGCAGGCCGGTGGGGTAGCCAAGCCGAATAAACAATTGGTGCAGCAGCGTGACCACGGTGGTTTTGCCGTTGGTGCCCGTCACCGCCACCAGTTTCAGTTTGGCCGACGGATTATCGTGAAAGTTAGCGGCCATAATGCCCAGGGCTTCGGCGCTGTTGCCCACCTGCACGTAGGTAACCCCGGCGGTGCGCGCCTCCGGAAGCCGTTCGGCCACCACGGCGGTAGCGCCCTGCTCCGTTGCCTGCGCAATAAACTGGTGCCCATCAACCTGGGTACCGGACACCGCTACGAAGACACAGTTCTTCTCCACCCGCCGCGAGTCGAACACCACGGAGCTTATCTCGATCCCGGTATCGCCCTCGGTAGCGAGTAAGGATGCTTTGTAGAGTATGTCTTTTAGTACTTTCATGGTTGTTAGTCGATAGTCCACAGTTAACAGTCGATAGTCCACAGTCGACGGTTAACAGCCGAACAGCAGATGACTATGGACTGTCGACTGTTGACTATTTTATGGAATTTCGCAGTGCTTGTAGCATTTTTACGATTTCTTCCAATTGCTCATAATGCGTGTTAAAATCTTCTTGAGAGACAATATTTCTCATCTTACCTATGTGTAAACAGGCAACCACCTCAATAGCAGAGCGAATAGCATATCCTAGAAACCTTCTAAACTCCGGATTGCTTTGCCCCGTAGAACCCTCGGCTATGTTCAGGGCTACCGAATCTGCTGCCCGTTTCATTTGGCTTGTCAATATGTAAATCTCTTCCTTCGGAAAGGTGGTCGTTAAGTCATGGGTGTCTTTGGTCAACACTAGTGCTTTTTGCCAGACATTAAGTTGTTCAAATTTGAAAGCCATAATTCTTCAGTTGTTAGTTAATGGTTAATAGTCTACAGTCCATAGTCGATAGTCAACAGTCGATAGTCCATAGTGCATTTCAACTGTCGACTATCGACTGTGGACTCTAATGCTAACTCAGTTCCAACCTCACCCGCTCCCCCTTCACTGCTTTGCTTCCCGCTTCTTTCGATTGCTTCGCTACCCGCCCGGTGCCCGAGTGTTCTACCCGCAAGCCCTGGTTCTCCAGCAAGTACAGCGCGTCGCGCAAGGTCATCCCCTCCACATTCGGCACTGTTCCTTTTTCTTGATGATTGTCGGTCCAAATCACGCGGTCGCCGCCGTGTTCGGTGCGGGTCCACTCGGTTTCGTCGCGGGTGCGCTGCGGAATGTCCAGCGTGTTGCAGATCAGTTGCAGGTCGCTGCGCAGCCCGGCCTGAATCACCGGCAACACTCCTTCTTGCCGGGCAAACTGCCGGGGCAAAGGTTCGTGCAGTTCCAGGTCGGTGGCGTAAATTTTATCGGCAATTTCTTTGAACACCGGCGCCGCCACGTCGCTGCCGTACTGCGGAACGCCCTTCGGATGGTCAATCACCACAATGCAACTGTACTTAGGAGCATCAGCCGGAAAGTAGCCCGCAAAAGAAGTATAATACTGTTTGGTGTACGCTCCGTTCACAATCTTCTGGGCCGTGCCCGTTTTGCCCGCGATGGCGTAGTGTCCTTCGCGGATGCTGCTGGCGGTTCCTTCTTCCACCACGCGCTCCAGCAGGGTCTTCACTTTCTCCAGGGTAGCCGGTGAGCAGATCGGATCGCGCAGCACCTTGGCGCGGAACGTTTCCACCGTTTGGTTCACCCGCTTGACGCGTTTCACCAGCAGCGGCTGCACCATCACGCCGTTGTTGGCCACCGCATTGTAGAAGGTGAGGGTCTGCAGGGGAGTAAGCTTCAGTCCGTAGCCGATCGACATCCACGGCAGGGTCACGCCGCTCCAGCGGGGGTCGGTGGGGGTGGGCACGTCGGGCAAACCCTCGCCCGCCAGTTGAAGCTGCAACGGCTGGGTGATGCCCATATTTTTAAGGTGCTCGATGTACTGCTCGGGTTTCAGCCCGAAGTGGCGGTTCACCAGTTGGGAAACGCCGATGTTCGACGAGCGGGCAAAGGCATCGGCCAGGGTGATGGTGCCAAAGCCGCCGGTTTTGTAGTCGCGCATTGTTTGGTCATAGAACTTATACGTGCCCGAACCGGTGGCGATGCTGTCGCTCAGGTTCAACGAAGTTTCTTCCAGCACGGCAATCACCGAGGCCAGCTTGAAGGTGGAACCGGGTTCGGTGAGTCCGCCCACGGCGTGGTTATACACCTCGGCGTAGCGTCCGTTTTTCCGTTTGCTGAGGTTGGCCATCGCCTTGATCTCACCGGTGCGCACCTCCATCACCACCGCGCAACCGTAGGCCGCCTTGTGCTCCTCTAGCGCGGCCAGCAGCGACGACTGCGCCACGTCCTGCATGTTCACATCCAAGGTAGTCTCAATATCCAGTCCCTCCTCGGGGCGCACCTCGGTGCCGTCGTACACCGGCTTCCAGTGGTTGCCCGACATCTTCTGAAACAGCCCCTGCCCGTCGGTGCCCGCCAGGTAGCGATCAAAGCTATACTCCAGTCCGGCGCCCCGCCCGTTTTCGTTCACAAACCCAATGGTGCGCGTGCCCAAATAGGCGAAGGGTTGGTAACGCACGTTCACGCGCTCAAACACCACCCCGCCCCGGTAGCGTCCGGCCCGGAAGAGCGGCCAGGTTTCCATTTCCTTCTTTTGCAGGTGATCAATCTTGTTGGAGTTGAGCAGCAGGTAACGCTTCCCTTTCTGCCGGGCCTGATCGATCTTGCGCCGGTAGGCGACCGCTCCCTGGTTCTTGAAGTGCTGCGCCAGCAGTGTGCACAGGGAGTCAATATGCTGGCTGTAAAGATCTCTCGAGGCCACCAGTGGATCAAAGGCCACCCGGTAGTGGGGCAGCGAGGTGGCCAGCAGGCTACCGTCGTCCGAGTAGATGTTGCCTCGTACGGCGGGCACGCTCCGGTACTGCACGCTCACGTCTTTGGCCAGCGCCAGCCACTTCGGCCCGTCGATCAGCTGCAACTGCACCATCCGAAACACCAATAGCCCTGTGAAAATCAGAGCTAGCAGGAAGGCAACACGCACCCGGAGCAGTATGGAGTTTTTGATGTTCATTCGTCGGTCGGCATGATGATCTTATAGGGAGGAGTAGCACTTTCTTCCAAGCCCAATTTTCGCGCCCGTTTGGCCACCTGCGACTGCTTGCTTTCGTACATGTAGCTTGCCTTGAGGGTGGTGTAATTGGCGCGCAGGTCTTCCACCTCGCGCTCCAGTTGGTCCATCCGGCGAATCATCCGCTCGGCGTAGTGGCTGTTGCCGATGTAGAACATGCCGATAATAGTGAAGTACAGAATGTAAGGAACGAAGCGCGTGGGCAACCCCCGCTCGAAAGAGGTGTCGATGCGAAAGACGCGCTCCACCCGTCCGAACAAACTTCCGGTAACCGAAGGCTGGTCGGAAGGAGCCGGGCGGCGGCGCTTGATCCGGTTGGGTTTCTTGGTTAGTGTTTTCATAGTTAGTTAGTCGATAGTCCATAGTCGACGGTCACTGTGGACTGTCGACTATGGACTGTGGACTTTTTAACTGTGGACTCTTTTCGGCGATTCTTAATTTAGCGCTTCGGGCCCGCGGGTTTTGCTCCAGTTCTTCGGGCGACGGGGTGATTGGTTTTCTATTGACGGCCACCAGCGGTTTGATCACGTTGCCGTAAAAATCTTGCTGTACTTTTCCTTCTAGGTTGCCGGTCTGGATCAGGTTCTTCACCAGTCGGTCTTCCAGCGAGTGGTACGAGATCACCGCCAGCCGTCCGCCCGGTTTCAGCAACGCAGGCACCGCCCGCAGCATCTCCCGCAGCGCGTCCAACTCTTCGTTCACCTCGATGCGCAGCGCCTGAAACACCTGGGCGTAATACTTTGATTCACGCCCCCGGGGGGCCAGGCGACTGAGCACCTTTTTGAGTTCTTCTACCGTGCGCAGGGGTTGGGCCACGCGGGCGGCCACCAGCGCTTGCGCCAGGGTGCGGGCGTTGCGCACCTCGCCGTACATGCCCAGGATGCGGTGCAGTTCGGCCTCGCTGTAGGTGTTAAGGATTTGCTGCGCGGTGCGCGGTGCCGAAGGGTCCATGCGCATGTCGAGCTCCGCCTCGAAGCGGGTAGAAAACCCCCGGTCGGGCACGTCGAACTGATGCGACGAAACGCCCAGATCGGCCAGGATGCCGTCGACGGATTTGATGCCGTGCAGCCGCAGGTACTTACCCACGTGGCGGAAGTTGGCGGCAATGAAAGTGAGGTCGAGCGAGTAGGCGTTGGCGGCGGCATCGGGGTCTTGATCGAAGGCGATGAGTTGGCCGCCGGAGAGTCGGTCCAGGATGGCACGGCTGTGCCCGCCGCCCCCGAAGGTGAGGTCAAGGTAGGTACCGGCCGGATTGTGCACCAGGGCGGTTACGCTCTCATCCCGCAGTACCGGTTGGTGATAGGTCATTGTCGCTAGCGCTTCCATACAAATGCTTTTGTGCCATGTCTGAGTAGTCGTCCGGATCGTCCAGGATATACTGATCGTATAATTCCGGATTCCATATTTCCAGTACCTTGCCCGCCCCCACGATCAGCATTTCTTTTCGTAGGTGGGCGTACTGGGCCATGCGCTGAGGAATTCTAAACCTCCCCTGGTTATCTAGTTCTACGTCTTCGCTTCCCCTAAAAAAATTCCGCTGCAACTTGCGGTGCTCTTGGTTGAAGCGGTCGAGCGCGTTGATTCGTTGTAACTCTTCGTGATAGCTTTCTTGGGTATAGATAATCAAACAGGGGTCCATCCCTCGCCCCAGCACAATCTCCTGCTGCGACGATTCGGGCATGCGCGCTTTGATGCGAGCGGGGAGCAAAACGCGCCCCTTGGCATCCATGTTGCACAAGCACTCTCCGTTGAAGGTAGCCATCTATTTGACATCGCTATTTCCATACACTAAAACAAACTTAGAGATATTTACCACTTCCTCCCACTCTTTACCACTTTTTTTTACAATTTTTTGCTATAAAAAGGGGCTTACAAGCAATTTCAAGGGGGTATTCTTATAAAAAGTACAAATCAGTGCTTTTGCTCTGTCACTTAGATATTATTGTTTGTTAGCGATGTTATTGCATCTTGATTTTTGGCTAACTGTGGTTACCGGTTTGTTTGCCGACTGTCCTTTTGTCAGGATTCTTCTCCCTTCCTAACGTCGCATCCGGCGGTTGCGTATGTCGGGTGGTAGAGGCTCCTCCGTAGGCAACACGTAGCCGATGCCCCTACTTCCCCCTTCGCTATTGTGCGCTCGGTTGCGTACCTTTGGTTCTCACTTCACCACCCACCTATGCTTCCTCTCCCTATTCGTTCTCTCGGTCTGGCTCTTGCGCTGGGGGCGCTGTTCTCCTGCTCAACCTCATCGCAATCTCCTCCCGACCAAGCACCGTTGCCGGTGGGAGTGTGGCGCGTCGCCCTGGCCATGCAGGAGCAGGAGCTTCCCTTTTTGCTGGAGCTGGAAGGCAACGCCGTGACCGGCTACGAGGCCTACCTGCGCAACGGCGAAGAAGCCATTCTCATCGACAGCGTAGTTTGGTCGGGCGACTCTCTGCGCCTGCCGATGCCGGTGTTCGATACGGAGCTGGTGGGACGCGTCAGCGACGGCCGCTGGGAAGGGGTGTGGCGGAAAAATTACGCGGACAACTACGCCCTACCCTTCGCGGCAACCCACGGTGACAACTACCGCTTCGTGAAAAATGCCACTGAGCCAACGGCTGATTTTAGCGGACGGTGGGCGGTTCAGTTTGCCGACGATACTCTGCGGGCGGTGGGAGAATTCGCCCAAGATGGCACCCGCCTGACGGGCTCTTTCCTGACCAGCACGGGCGACTATCGGTACCTGGCGGGCAACGCGAAAGGCGACCAAATGATGCTGAGTGCCTTCGACGGAGAGCACGCTTTTCTGTTCCGCGCCACGCCGCAGGACGACGGCACCCTGCGGGGCAACTTCTGGTCGGGACGCAGCTACCACACCACCTGGACGGCCGAGCGTGACGAGGACGCTACCCTGGCGGATGCCGACCAACTGACCTACCTAAAGGAGGGCTACGACCGCCTGGCTTTCACCTTTCCCAACTTGAATGGAAAGCCGGTATCGCTCGACGATCCGCAGTACCAGGACAAGGTGGTGCTGGTGCAAATCTTTGGCACCTGGTGCCCAAACTGCCTGGACGAAACGCGCTTCCTGACCCGGTGGTACGACGCGCACCAAGCGCAAGACGTAGCCGTGATTGCGCTGGCCTACGAGCAAAAGGATGACTTTGACTACGCCGCCGCCCGGGTGCGGAAGCTGGTGGATAAACTCGATGTGAACTACGATTTTCTGATCGCGGGCACCGCCGACAAGGCCGCCGCCTCGCGCACCCTGCCCATGCTCAACCGCATCATGTCGTTCCCCACCCTCATCGTGCTCGACCGCAACCACCGCGTGCACCGCATTCACACCGGCTTTAGCGGACCCGGCACTGGCGCGCACTACGATGAATTTGTGCAGGAGTTTGAAGCGATGATGGAGGGGTTGTTGGCGGGAGGGGCGTGATTGCTTTCAGTCCGGCACTAGACAGTTGCTATTGACATGGGTAAATGCACCCAACAATTTAACCGTATCTGACAACCGTGCTAAATTGGCGATCTGAGGGTTATCCCCTAAATTACCCGCCGTTATCGAACCACTATTACCTGATCTATGCTCAACGGCGCGCTCTTTACCCAAACTTTCCTGCAAGAAGGCATTACCGAATACGATGAATGGAAAGCCCTCCATGACGAGGCGCTCACAGACTTTCGCCAACAACTGCTTACGATATTTGATAAATTTCCGACGCAGGGCAATCCCATTGAAGCCACCACCGAAAAAGACCTGATCGAACCGGTGCTGCAAGCGCTGGGCTGGAACCACTTCCTGACCCAGCAAACCACCTCCAAGAAGGGACGAGCCGATATTCCCGACTACCTACTGTTTGAGCACGAAGACGCGAAACAACGCGCCAATCAGGAAAGCAATCAGCACCAACGCTATCGCCACGGACTGGCCGTGCTAGAAGCGAAAGCCTGGAACGTGCTGCTCGACCGCAAGGGAAAAAATACCACCGAACGCGTACCGTCCAACCAAATCATCCGCTACCTCACCAGCGTCGATGTGCAGTCGGACGGGCGAGTGCAGTGGGGGCTGCTCACCAACGGGCGGCTGTGGCGCATCTACTACAACCGCGCTAAGTCTAAGTCCGAAGAATACCTGGAGATAGACTTGCCGCTCGCACTAGGACTGGGGCTACCCGGACAGGCTTCCCTGTCGTTCGGGGCTCCTGTCGAGGCCGGACACGCTTTGCGTTTGTTTTATCTTTTGTTTCGTTGCGCTGCCTTTGTTCGGCAAGACGACGGACAGACGCTGCACGAACGGGCGCTGGCGGGCGGGCGGTTCTGGGAAGCAAAAGTGGCCGACGACCTGAGCCAGATAGTGTTTGAGCAGGTATATCCAGGCTTATTAAAGGCCCTGCGAGCCCACGATCCGGACGCTCCCGAAGCAGTGGACGACGCCTATCTGCAAACCCTGCGCGACGATAGTCTCAAGCTGCTCTACCGGCTGTTGTTCGTGCTTTACGCTGAAGACCGCCGCCTGCTGCCCACTTTCGACGAGAAGTACGACGACTATGGGCTGCACAAACGCTTGCGCGAAGATATTGCCCTGAGGCTGGATAATCAAGACGCACTCAGCACCAGCCGCGACAACTACTGGCACCATGCCCAAGAACTCTTTCGTTCTATCGACCAGGGCGACGAAAGCATTGGCCTGCCGCCCTACAACGGCGGACTGTTTCGCACCCGCAACGCCCCGTTACTGAACCGGGTACGCCTGCCCGATGCCACTTTTGCCCCACTGCTCGACCAGCTTTCGCGGCGCGAAGAAAATGGCTTGAAGCGGTGGATCAACTACCGCGACCTGTCGGTGCAGCAGCTGGGTTCTATTTACGAACGCCTGCTGGAGTTTAGGCCCGTGGTGGATGCAGTAGGAGCCATTGTGGTGCAACCCAACATCTTCGCCCGCAAGACCAGCGGCAGCTACTACACTCCCGAAGATTTGGTGAAAGTGATTCTGGAGCGCACCGTAGGGCCGCTGCTGGAAGAACATCTGCAACAATTTAAAGCGGTGGTAGACCAACTCGCCAGCGACCGCCGGAGCCGGGCCGACAAGCATAAGGCGCTGCAATATCTTGACCCGGCGGAGGCCATGCTCACGCTCAAAATCTGCGACCCGGCAATGGGCAGCGGTCACTTTCTGGTGTCGCTGGTAGATTATCTGGCCGACCGAATGCTGGAGGCCATCGACGAAACCGAAACGTTGGTACCCTGGGCCAACGAAGAGCACCCCTACGTGTCGCCGGTGGTAGCCCGTATTCAGTCTATCCGCGAGCGTATTTTGAGGCAGGCGCAAGAGCACCGGTGGCTGGTGCAGTCAGCCCAACTCGACGACAAGCACATCATCCGGCGGATGATTCTGAAACGCTGTGTGTACGGGGTAGACAAAAACCCGATGGCAGTGGAGCTAGCCAAGGTGTCGTTGTGGCTGCACACCTTCACGGTAGGAGCGCCGTTGTCGTTTCTGGATCACCACCTGCGCAGTGGCGACTCACTGTTTGGCGAGTGGGTGGGCATGGTGCAGCGGGAGCTGGAAGAACACGGTATGTTTGCCAACCACGTGATCCAGAGCGCCAAAGCCGCGTCGGCGGGCATGTTGCGCATAGAAGAGATTAACGACGTGGATATTGCCGAAGTAAAAAACTCAGTGGTGACCTTTGAGAACGTGGCACAAGCCACCGACCCCCTGCATCACTTCCTGAACCTGCGCCACGCGCTGCGCTGGGTGGGCAACAGCAGCAAAGAAGACCGCATCGCGGTAAACGCTTATCTGGATGGCACACTGGGCGACCCGGTAAAAATTGCCACCGGGGAACTCACCCTGGACGCCAACGACAAACGCGCCGCGGATTTTGTGCAGTTGCTGAAGAAAGCCCGCGCTTTGATAGATGACAACCAGTCTTTGCACTGGGAGGTGGCCTTCCCCGGTATCTGGGACAAGTGGGAAAGTGCTGCACCGACCGGAGGCTTTGACGCGGTGATTGGCAACCCGCCCTGGGACCGCATGAAGATGCAGGAGGTAGAGTGGTTTGCCGCCCGCCAACCCGCCATTGCCCGCTCAGCCCGCGCCAGCGACCGCAAAAAGCTGATTAAGCAGTTGGAGAAAAACGAAGACCCGCTGTGGACTGCCTACGAAGTGGCCAGTTGGCAAGCGCAGATGGCCTCCGAACGGGCCCGGAAAGATGAGCAGTATCCTTTGCTGGCGCGCGGCGACATCAACCTCTACTCGCTGTTTGTGGAGCGCGCCCACCGCCTGGTAAAACCCACGGGCATCGTAGGCTTGGTTATCCCCTCGGGCATTGCTGCCGACAAGTCTGCTTCCGAGTTCTTCCGGAGCATCTCCACTTCCGGTCAGTTATCCACCCTGCTCGATTTTGAGAACAAAAAAGTTTTCTTTCCGGATGTAGATTCTCGTTTCAAATTCTGTGTTTACGTGGCTGGGGGCAATCAGCGCACCTTTCCGGCGACGAAGATGGCCTTCTTTCTGCACAGCACCGAAGCACTGGATGAGCGTACTTTTGCGCTGGCTCCCGCCGACTTCACCCGCGTGAACCCCAACACCGGTACGGCTCCCATCTTCCGCACCCAGCGCGACGCCGACATCACCCGCCGCATCTACGAAAACTTCCCCGTGCTGCACGACCACCAGCGGGGCAAAGTCTGGCCGGTGAAGTACCACACGATGTTTCACATGACCAACGATTCGCATTTGTTTAAGACCAAGGTTGAATTGGAGCAGGAAGGCTGCTATCCGGTGGGCGGCAACACGTGGAAGAAGGGCGAGGAAGTGTACGTGCCGTTGTACGAAGGGAAGATGGTGCAGGCTTACGACCACCGAGCGGCAAGTATCACTATCAATCCTGATAATGTGAACCGGCCTGCTCAAACATTAACAACAAGTATAGATCAACATCAGAATATAAACTATCATGTTGCTCCGCAATATTTTATCGCTAAAAAAGAAATAAACGTGCCCAGCGCATATTTTCTCGGCTTTAAAGACGTAACAGCACCGACTAATATGCGTTCAATGATCGCGAGCATCATACCAAAAAGTGGCGTTGGTAATACGTTTCCGTTAATACTTGAGGAATCTGAGAGCGGTAGCTATATTCATTTCATTCTTGCAAACCTTAACTCTTTTCTTCTGGACTACGTAGCCCGACAAAAGATTCAAGGTCAGCATCTTAGTTGGTACATTGTAGAACAAGCCCCGCTTATTCCCCCTGAAGCTTACCAACAGCCGCTGGGCAAAACTACCGTAGCTGACTTTATCCGGGAGCAGGTGTTGCACCTGACTTACACCGCCCACGACCTGGCTTGCTTCGCGCGGGATATGGGTTACGAGGGCGAGCCTTTCGTCTGGGACGAAGAAGACCGCCGCCACCGCCGCGCCAAACTGGATGCGCTGTTCTTCAACCTCTACGGCCTGCATGAAGACGATGCCGCCTACGTGCTCTCCACCTTCCCCATCGTGCAGCGCCACGATGAAAAGGAGTTTGGCCGCTACCGCACCCGTGACCTCATTCTGAATTATATGCGAGCCCTGAAAGCCGGAGATACCGAGGTGCGCGTGCAGGGGTGAATAAGAGATAATTTGCTACCTTTAAATTTTATATCACAAAACAATATCACCCTATGTATGAACGTACCCGAGATCATTAAATATGAAATTATCATCTATTGGAGTGCTACGTACCAACATTTTATCGCCGAAGTACCTGAGTTGTCTGGTTGTATGGCGAACGGGGCTACCTACGAAGATACGCTATCCAACGTAAAGTTAGTAATGCAAGCATGGATAGAAACCGCTCAAGAAAAGGGCTGGCCCATTCCTGAACCAAAAGGGAAGTTAATGTACGCATGACGTTCAACTATACTTACCCAGTCACGCGGTGTGGCTAGATACCTCCGACACCGCTGAATTTAGTTTTCAATAATTATTGAAAGTTTGAAAAACTTGTTTAGCTTTGTTATATGCAATTAGAGGATGCCAAAACCGAATTCATTCAGACCTGGGGATCACTGGGAAGTGCCTGGGGAATTTCTCGCTCGATGGCGCAGATTCACGCGCTGTTGTTGACGAGTGCCACCGCCCTGAGCACCGAAGAGGTGATGGAAGCTACCCAACTGTCGCGGGGCAACGTGAACATCAACCTGCGGGAGCTGGTCAACTGGCGACTGGTGAGCAAGCAGAACAAACTAGGCGAACGCAAAGAGTTCTTCTCGGCCAACTACGACATCTGGAGCGTGGCGCAGAACATCGCGCGCGAACGTAAAGAACGAGAACTTCAGCCGGTGCAAGCCCTTATTCTTGAGTTAAAACAGGCTTCGCTGGAAGGCACCGAGGAGGAGGTGGCTCACTTTAAAAAGGTTATCAACGACCTGCACGACTTTGTTAGCCAGATGGACCAGCTTTCTGAGTTGCTGCTCAAACTCAACGACAACACCTTCTTCAAAAAAATGATCAAAATGATGCGCTAAAAAAATTTGACTCTAACTTTCATTAATTTCTAAAACTTTAATCATGTTAAAAAATAATAAACTGTTGATTGATCAAGATTGTCCCATGTGCGCTGCCTACGGAGCGGGCTTCACCAAGTTTGGAATGGTTGATGCCCAAACGGTGCGTCCCTACCAGCAGGCCGACGAAGCGCTGGCGCACCAAGTGGACATGGACCGGGCCCGCAGCGAAATTGCCCTGTTCGATACAACCACCGCCCAAACCGTCTACGGCATCGACGCGATGATCGCCATTGTGACGCACGGCGCGCCCTGGCTCAAACGACTGCTCCACCAGCCCTGGCTCTACCTTCCGCTTCGCACCCTGTACCGTTTCATCTCTTACAATCGAAAGGTGATTTATCCCGCCGCACCGCAACCGGGCCTACGCGACTGCACCCCGCCCCCCCACCGAACCTATCGCTGGCTGTATATCTCGCTGGTGGCCCTGTTCACCGGACTGGTACTTAACCGTTACGCTGCGCTCATTGCCGCGGAATGGGGTTTCGTGCCCAATCCCTGGCGCGAATACGCCGTCTGCTTCGGGCAAGTGCTGTGGCAAGGCGCGGTCGTTTTAGTGGTTGATCCGAAAAAGTCGCTAGCCTACCTGGGAAATATGTCGACGGTTTCACTGGGCGGAGCCATCGTGTTGTTGCCTACGCTGTTGCTCACCGCTTGGACCAGCGTATCGCCCCTGGTGCTGCTCGGATATTTTGCGCTGGTGGTAAGCTGTATGTTGTTGGAGCACCTGCGACGGTGTCGTTTGCTGGGTCTGCCGTTGGCGATGACTGCTTCGTGGGTGGTGTTTCGTACGGTGGTTTTGGGACTGATTATAATTTCAATTTTATGAAAAGGCTACTTATTGCCGGAGGAACCGGTTTTTTAGGTCAGTCGCTGGAAGCGTATTTTCAGCAACGCGGCGATCAGGTGACCATCCTCACGCGAAATCCGCGGGCCGACAATCACCGCCGTTGGAACGGTGAAAGCTTAGGAGCATGGACTGCCGAAATAGAGGAAGCAGACGTGGTGATTAACCTAACGGGTAAGTCGGTCGACTGCCGGTACACCGAAGCGAACCGGGCCGAAATCCTTCGCTCGCGGGTGGCGAGCACCCAAGTGTTGGGCCAAGCCATCGCGGCCGCCGACCGGCCCCCGGCGGTGTGGCTCAACGCCAGCAGCGCCACCATCTACGTACACGCCGACCACCAGCGCATGACCGAAGCATCGGGGATCATCGGTGATGATTTCTCAATGTCAGTGTGCCAAGCCTGGGAAGAAGCTTTTTTTGGATTTGATTTACCGGAAACCCGGCAGGTAGCCCTACGCACCTCAATTGCCTTAGGCAACGGCGGAGGAGCTTTTCCGAAGATGAAGACGATCACGCGCCTGGGCTTGGGCGGCCGACAGGGAAGCGGCGAACAGTGGATGAGTTGGATTCATATCACCGACTTCTGTCGAGCGATAGCGCATATTATCCACCACGAAGACATCAAGGGACCGATCAACGTGACGGCTCCTTGCCCGATGCGCAATCGGATCTTTATGCGTCACCTGCGGGCGGCGCGGGGAGTGCCGGTGGGAATATCGCAGCCGGTGGCCCTGCTCGAGCTGGGCGCGTGGCTGCTGGGCACCGAGACCGAACTGCTACTCAAAAGCCGAAACGTGCACCCGGAGCGCTTGCTGGCCTCAGGATTTGAGTTTCAGTTTACTAGTGCGGAAGAGGCAATCCATAACCTGGCGTAAGCGTATGATTCACCCTGATTATCTTATTTCAGGTGACGTTTTTTGCCAATGAGGCGCGTACTCTGTAAGATTAATCAATTAGCACAGGCAACGGCGTTAGCCGGTCACTTAGGCCTCTTTTTTGCTATCTACAGAAAGCAGTTTTGCTACTTCTTGTCCATATTCTGCTTTGTATATAGTTTTCCTTTTCCCTTCTTTCAATAAAGCCTAATTTTCATGCAGATGCAATTAGATTAGAAGCTTTGCCTTTCGGTTTCTGGTCGCGCCCATCCCGGTATGTGATGTTATTAGTGTCAGTGAGGGCTTCTTGCTTCTTCTTAATTTTTACTTCAAACTTCACATCAAGCCCCTTTTGTATTTTTGCCAAAGTTTTGAAATTAACAAGCTTATCACCTCTGAACAGTTGGGTAATATAACTGGGCGACGTTCCAATGATCTTAGCAAGATCCTTCTTGTTGATTTTCTTGTTCTCCATGACCTTCGCAATTTCGCTAAGAAACTGAAACATAATCATCGCCGCTTCGTGCTCAATTTCTTCGTGTTCGTCAGCGAATGTGAGTAGATCATTAAAGGCCTTTCGTATTTCATCTTTATTATTCAAATTCGTATTCATAGCTAGCTACTAATACTGGCGCAGGACTTCCAGTCCTGTGCCTAATTATAAGTGGGTTTCTAACCCAACGGGGCGGACAGAGTCCGCATATGTAGCCCGCACAGATTCAGAGAATCTGCGCGAGGATGTTTATAGAAATTTAC
Organism: Cyclobacteriaceae bacterium; assembly: GCA_965217275.1. Lineage (GTDB taxonomy): Bacteria > Bacteroidota > Bacteroidia > Cytophagales > Cyclobacteriaceae > Tunicatimonas. Next base: position 2,173,033 of record OZ244400.1, read on the forward strand.
AGAATAACCTTTATTCATAGCCAGCTACTTTTTCTATTAAGTTAATTTCCTTTTGTCTGAGCTTTTGGCTCTTTTTCTTGAGCCTCAACTCAATCATAATTATTACAAAAACCTTATCGTCTCGGGTAACTTCTTTACAATAAATTAAGCTATAGGTTAATTTTACAAATATAGAAATATTTTCGGTCGTGCCAAAGTGGTGGTTGGCTTCAGCGCTATCTAATCCACCATCCCTTCCAACTTCAGCAGAAAAGCGTACTCCAGTGCGGTTTCTTTGTAGCGCTGAAAGCGACCCGAGGCTCCGCCGTGACCGGCTTCCATATTAGTCTCTAGCAATAACAAGTTGTCGTCCGTTTTCTTGTCGCGCAGCTTGGCTACCCACTTGGCCGGTTCCCAGTACTGCACCTGCGAGTCGAACAGCCCGGTGGTCACCAGCATGTTCGGATACTCCTGCTCCTGCACGTTGTCGTAGGGCGAATACGACAGCATGTACTCGTACGAATCTTTGTTCTTCGGATTTCCCCACTCATCAAACTCGCCGGTGGTGAGGGGAATTGACTCGTCCAGCATGGTGGAAACCACGTCTACGAACGGCACCCCCGCCACGATGCCATTAAACTGCTCGGGGGCCATGTTGGTCACTGCTCCCATGAGCAAGCCCCCGGCGCTGCCGCCCATCGCGTACAGATGCTCCGGCGAAGTGTATCCTTGCTCGGTCAGGTACTTGGCGCAGTCGATGAAGTCGGTGAAGGTGTTTTTCTTCTTAAACATCTTGCCGTCTTCGTACCAGGCGCGCCCCAGATCTTGTCCGCCCCGCACGTGGGCAATGGCCCAGATAAAACCCCGGTCGAGCAAGCTCAGGCGAGCGCTGCTGAAGTAAGGATCGGTAGAATTTCCGTATGACCCGTAGGCGTAAAGCAGCAGGGGCGTGTTGGCCTCCTGCCGAGCACCTTTCTTGTAGACCAACGAAATAGGAATCTGCTTGCCGTCGCGGGCCGGGGCCGTTAAGCGTTCGGTCACGTACTCTTCCGGATTATGCCCACCCACCACCTCCTGCCGCTTTACTAGGGTTTGCTCCCGGGTCTCCATATCGTAGTCGTAGAAAGATAAAGGCGTGGTCAGTGAAGTGTAGCCGTAGCGAAGCGTTTTGGTATCTAGCTCGGGGTTTTCGGCCGAAGCTAATAAGTAAGCAGGTTCGTCGAACTGAATGTAGTGCTCTTCGTTGGCTTCTCGGTCTATGACCCGCAACTTGGGCAGGGCATTGGCTTTTTCGGTGAGCACCAGGTACCGGTCAAACACTTCCATGTCGTCGATAAACACCTCCTCGCGGTGCGCAATCACCTCTTTCCATTGCTTTTTGTTGGTGGTAGCTTCCGGGGTGACCATCAGGCGGTAGTTGGGAGCGTCCCAGTCGGTGAGCACGTAGAACTGGTCGCCCACGTGTTCAATCTGGTAGCGAAGCTTTTCCTCGCGGGGAGTGAACCGCCGAAACTCCCCATCGGGCTGGTCGGCCTTCAGCAGGTGGTAATCGTTGGCTAGGGTACTCTGTTCGTAAATCATGATATATTGGCCAGACTTCGACTTGCCCACGCCCATGTAGAACGAAGGGTCTTCTTCTTCGTACTTCAGCGCGTCGTTGGTGGTTGCTTCGCCCAGGCGGTGCCGCCAGATGCGGTTGGATAGCAGCGTGACAGTGTCTTTGGTGGTGTAGAAGTACGATTGGTTATCGTTGGCCCAGGCCCCACCGCCCTCCGCATTGGGAATCTGATCAGACAGCAGTTCGCCGGTTTCCAGGTTCTTGAACCGAATGGTGTACTGCCGTCGGCTCAGGGTGTCTTCGGCAAAGGCCAACAGTTTGTTGTCCGGACTCACCGCCAAGCCCTCGGCATCGTAATAGTCGTGCCCTTCGGCCCGTTGGTTGGCGTCGAGCAGTACCTCCTCGGGAGCATCTAAGGTTTCTTTTTTGCGCGCGTAGATCGGATACTCTTGTCCTTCGGCGAAGCGGGTGTAGTACCAGTAGCCATTCTTGAAGTAGGGAGCCGATTCGTCGGTGGGATCAATGCGCTCGACCATTTCTTCGTAGAGTTGCTCCTGCAACCCTTTGGTGTCTTGCAGCGCGGCGGCGGTATACTGGTTTTCATCCTCCAAGTACTGAACCACCCGTTGCGTCTGCGCGTCGGGTTCGGCGGCGAGCTTCTGCTGGTCAGTTAATCGCATCCAGAAATAGGGGTCCACGCGGGTGTGTCCGTGCTGGGTGAGCACCGAATCTTGCTTGAGCGCCACCGGGGGAGCGGGACCTTCCGACGAGCTGGCAGATTCGGAACCGGTACCGCAGGCCAACAGGCTACCCAGCGCAGCGGAGCTAATAACTTTTATCAGATTGTGCATAACAGTAGTAAAAGATGAAAAACACCGTCAAATATACGGCGGAGAGGCGGATTATAAAGATAACTGCTTGATTTCTGTGGTTTAGCGCATCGCATAGGCAAGTGCAATAATTTACTTAGCCCATATAACGCTTATGATTGCAACCCACAAACGCAAAAAATGATAAGTTGGCCTAGCAAAAATCAATAAAATTGTTAAATTGATTTGACATTTTAAGGTCATGGAAAAGCTATTAACTCGCTCGCAGAAATTAGTCGCTCAAGTAGCCACATCTTTTATTCGTAATCCGGGAAACAAAATTGCCTGGGACTGGCGATTGACGGGTATTCTGGGCGCTCGCGGAACCGGCAAAACCACCTTATTTCTCCAACAACTGGCCACGCGTTTCAATCCTGAAGAAGCGGTGTATGTCACCTTAGATGACATTTACTTCACCGATAATCGTCTCATCGATTTTATAGAAGCGTTTCGAAACATTGGAGGAAAATACTTTTTCGTAGATGAGGTGCACAAATACCCCACCTGGGCCCGCGAGCTCAAGAACGCGTATGACTACTATCCCGAACTATTTATTTTCTTCACCGGCTCATCAGCGATTGAGATTTTGAGGCAGGACGTGGACTTGAGTCGGAGGGCGGTGGTCTACGAATTGCCGGGCCTTTCGTTCCGAGAATACTTGCTGATGCGGCACGACCTGGTTTGGGAGCCGCTTACGCTACAGGATATTGTGCAGGATCACACTAGCCTGGCGCTGGACGTGACCAGCTCCTTTCGCCCGCTTAAGTACTTCAAAGATTATCTTAGAATGGGGTACTACCCATTTTTTCTGGAAAATGAGAAATACTACCACGAACGACTAGAGAGAACCATTCGGTTGGTAATTGATACTGACCTTAACTTTATCGAAGGCTACGATCCCAAAAATGCCCAGAAAATCTATCAGTTGCTGTATATCCTGGCGACAAATACCCCCTTCAAGCCCAACGTGACCAGACTTAGCGAGAAGATCGGCATTTCGCGTGCAACGTTAGTGCAATACCTGCACTTTCTGGAAAAAACCCGGTTGATCAACAGTTTGGTAAGCGTGGGCAAAAGCATCAGTACGCTGCAAAAGCCTGACAAAATTTACCTGAACAACACCAACTTAGCGCCCGCACTAGCGCCCGAACAGATTGATGTTGGCGCGCAGCGAGAAACGTTTTTCCTTAGTCAAATCAAGGCAAACCACCCAGTGAGCCTACCTGCGCACGGCGATTTTTACGTGGACGATCAGTTTACCTTTGAGGTGGGGGGGAAGGGCAAGAACCGGCGCCAAGTTGCTGAGGTAGCGGATAGCTACGTGGTGGCCGATGACTTGGAAGTGGGTCACCGGAATAAGATTCCGCTTTGGCTATTCGGGTTTTTGTACTGAACAGTAAATCTGCTCCGGCACTGAAGGTTATTCTGATAAATTTTATAAGTATCCTCGCGCAGATTCTCCGAAGTGGTCCGCCACCGCGGCTGCGTGGGCTGCATACGCGGACTCTGTCCGCCCCGTTGGGTTAGAAACCCGCCTAAATCAGTCACAGGCTAGGCGCCCCCGGCTGAAAGTCCTGCGCCAGTGTTAATTATAACAAAAAATCAGAATAACCTTTACTACTTGCCCTGCACAAACACCGCTTCGCCGGGCGAGGCAAAGTCACGCGCGGCATCATCCACCACCAGCACCCAGTCTTTCTCGGCGTTGGGAGTGTTGAAGGTGCGGCTGCCGTTGCTCTTCACCTCTCCCAGGTTAACGCTGTCTCCCGTGCGCGGGTCGAACCACCACACGTGCGCCCGTCGGCCCGACAGCTTTTTCAGGTCTACGTTCACGCTGGCGTGCTGCGGCAGGTACATCATCAGGAAGCCGTCGCCGCGGGCGGCGCGCACCGGTAGGTCGCCTTCGGCGTTTACCACCAAGGTGGTGTCGGGTACCAGCGTGGTGAAGGGGCGCGACTCGAACAACTGTCGCATAAAGCCCATCTGTTCGGAACCGGGGTGCTTTAGCGCCTCCTTCCAGGGGGTGCGGGCCGAAGAGATGGGTTCGCGGCCCGGTTGCCACATCTGCCAGATGTTGTGGTCGCCGTAGGTATGGCCGAACGCTCCCGACAGCATCGACCAGTAGGCCAGTTTGCGCACGTCGTAGGCGTCGAACCAGCCGTTCTCAGGTTTCCAATCGATGGGATGATCCTCGTAATTGGGTTCACCGTCGAGGGTAGGCTTGGTGGGCACGCGCTCGTAGTTCGCCTGGTTCCAACGGTAGTTCTTCTTGTTGCGGCTGCCGTGGCCCGACTGAAACATATTGAAGTCCAGCCAGTCGTCATCGTGGAAAAACTGCGCCGAATTATAGTCGCCCTGCGGGTGGTAGGTCATCAGGTGGGTGCTTTCGTCGCCCGTGGCCAAGCCTTCGGCCATGGCTCGAACGATAGCAAAGTCGTCTTCCTCTTCGGGATTGCGGTCGCCGCCCAGAATCCAGATGACGGGTTTGTCGCGGTAGCGTTCGCCCAGAAACTCACCGAAGGCGCGGGCGTTGGCCGGGGTGAACACCTCAGGACCCACGCCCCACTTTTTATTGAACTTATCGCCCCAGGTGGGCAGCATCCCGATGTAGAGCCCTAGTTCTTCGGCCTTGTTCACAATGAAATCGACGTGCTCGAAGTAGGCTTCGTTGGGCTGGGTGGGGTCGTTGTCGATGAGCGGTGTGTCGCCGTAGGGGTTGGGAGTATTGAGCCCGTCTAACTCCGCCAGCACCACGGCCTGAATCACGGTGAAGCCCTTGTCGGCCCGGTCTTGCAGATACTGCGTGGCCTCTTCCCGGTTGAGGCGGTGAAACAGCTCCCAGGCGGTGTCGCCCAGCCAGAAGAAGGGCGTGCCGTCGTCGTGCACCAGGTGGCGCTGGTCGGCCGAGACTTTCAGGAATTGGCAGAAGGTGGGGAGGGTAACGGTGAGTAAGATTAAGAGAGCAACGGTGCGTAGCATAGGATGTAGGTTGTAAACAGTGCCACCGAAAGTAATAATTTTCTGCCATTTGCGAAATACTGTCCGAAAGGCAGTTTGGTTCGGTTGGATACTAAACGCTCAAAGTGCTGTTTCAAAACAGCAAAATATCTATATTTTTGCTGTTCCGAACCAGCATATGGACGAATTACTTACCAAATCGCAACGTCTGCTCGCCCGTACCGACCTGAGGTACCAACGCAATTTGCTACGGTTGATCAACTGGCAGTGGCGACTTAACGGCGAAGGAAGAACAAAAAGCTGAAGACCGGGGGCCAGACTTGGTTGGCAGTGGTAACTTTGGTACGTTAGGGCAGTAAACGTAAACCGATGATTCGCGTATTTGACTACCTTTCGGAGCTGGATGCCTTTCTGATTGCTGACGACTTCAAAGCAATCGCCGACGAACTGGGGCTTACCGAATGGCATGAGGCTGTGTGGATAGGCCGCTATCTAACGCTAGACAATGACTACGGCGAACATATTTTTGATAACTGGGAACTGCGAGAAGCGCGTCAGAGCCAAGCTGCTGCAATGGGAGTGGAAGCCGACTATCTGATGATTATTGACCCTTTTCGCTTTCAGAACGGTCAAGCGGATCGCCGCCCGGACGGCCCGTGTCACACCGACGAAGAACGAAAACGCTTCTGGACCGATGTGCTGCGGTCGCTGCATTTGAGTCTGGATACCATCGTTGCCGAAGCCCGCCGGGCCAACGAACGGCGAAAGCAATCCGGGTGGGACGAACCGATCCGTGATTTAGAAGAAAGGATTGTGCGGGTGCGGAAGAGGTTTGGAAGATGAGAAGCCGGAGACGATGGGTGTAGTTTTTTTTATTCAGTAATCCTGTTCTTCAAGTCCATTTTTTCGTTTAAGATTCTTATTATCTCAATAGAATCCGTTATTGATTTTCGATAAAATATAACGTGTCGGTTTGCTTTAAGTCCGAAAAGGTCAGGAGTTATTCCGTCATAGTTTTTTCCTAATTCTGGATTGTTGGCTATGTCCTGACAAATATCAAGAAGCATATCATAATATCTGTCAGCTTGACTTTCCGACCAATTCTCGAGGGTGTATTCCCAAATTCCGTTCAAGTCCGCGACAGCTTTGTTAGTCAGTTTGTATTTAGCCATTCTTTTTGCGTCTTGCTTTTAATTCCTCGAGGTTTTTCTTAGGGTCAAAATCGTGAGCAATTCCGCTATCAATCCCTTCTTGAATAGCATTTCTTAAAACAATCGCTTTACTTTCTTCATTTTCCAAAAGTCGAAGTCCGGCTCTGATCACTTCGCTGACGTTTTTGTATCGTCCGGCAGAGACTTGAGTTTGCACAAACTGGTCAAAATAATCTCCGAGTGATATAGATGTATTTTTCATTTCTTTAAGTTTTCTTAAAATTACCAATTTTTGGTAAAACTCCAAACTGCTCGCTTTTGCAGACTACGTCCAACTGCGGGCTTGTGGTATGTATTAGCATTGGCGCAGAGGAGCAGCGAATACGTATCCCCTTCAGCGACTGGGTGCTGAAGACTACTAACTTTTCGCCTTTATTAGTGATGACCAACATCAAGTAGTCTGTTTGTTGGTGAAATTACTTTTAGTAGGTACGTTTGCTCAGGATCGTGCGAAGCATCAGTTATCTGAATAGCTATGACTAAGTCAACCGGGCAAAAATTCACCTTTGCTTCGCACCATGCTCTATTTCCTGGACAAAATCTACGAATATACCCGTAAACTTGACTATCTTCTTAATGATCACAGCAAGATCGCGAAGCATATTTGAGATGATCGTCCGACGAGTATTATCTTTGGCTTTGTTGCACAGGTAATCGGTTTCTATGCCGTAGGTAGTGGGTATAACTTCAATATGTTTTTCGGTTTTCTTTTCTAAATTTACGAATGTAACCATCTCTAGACGCCATAGGCTACCATATGATATACTTAACGTTTGATACTAACATTTGGGTGTATTCTCTTGATAATGCTTGGACTATTGAAAATGAGCTTGATTATATAGAGTCCTGGATTGAGCAAGACAAGATCAAACTGTTATTACCAGAGGTCATACTTACAGAGTGGAAAAGGCGGAAAAGCGAACATGTATCAGAAAGAAAGAAAAAACTAAAAGAGTTCTTCAGTATGGCCGAAGAGATATTACCGTCAGCATTCTTTTCTGACTATAAGACGCCAGAAATTCAGGATCAAATAATTAATAGTCAGCTTGGTCTTATAGAAAATCTTCTTAGTAAGGCGGAAATCATACCTTCAAACTTGGATATTCAACAGAAGGTTATTGATTGGGGAATACGTAAAAAGGCACCGTTACATAACAATAGCAGTATCGCAGATGCTATTATAGCCTTTTCATTAATACAATTTGCAGATGAACGCCAAGGAAACCAGTTTTTCTTTGTATCAAATAATACAAAGGACTTTTATGAGAAGAAGAATAAAGAGTGGGAAATTCATAGCGATCTAAAGCCTGATTTTGAATCGCTAAATATTACGTCTTATAGAGAACTAAACCGATTAACTTATGACCTAAGAGAGTTTCATGGTTTGGAAGTTGATGAGAATCTTGGACAAAAACGGAAAGATCAGATAAAAGAAAAGCTCAAAGAAAGAGCATACAACCCTGAATACGAGAAAATTACGGCAGATAGTAAAAGTTCTTTCATTCAAAATATTGAAATGATTGAGCTTATTCTCAAAAAAGAGAAGCCGACCAAGGAACAGGTTATTTTCTGCCTTGCTTTAATCGATTCTGATCCTAACTACGAGAGAGAATTTTATAAGAGGCTTAAAAAGCAGAGTTGGTTTGAAATACTCCTGGAGAAAGGAGCTTTTAACCACAAAAATAACCCATCCCCTATCCGAGAAGATAAAGGAGTGGTTACGCCTTTCTGGCAACCATTGTCCTACCTAGAAGAGCTTTCCACTCAAATTCAGGATGAAGAAGATTTTGACTTAGCGAGTGAAATTATTGATGTCATTCAACAGGTATCACTTAACCCAAGAGATAATCCTCGGACATGGTATGCCTTCGTAAAAATATTAGTTAATCTTCCAGGTGAGACAATACCTTTAGAGGTGCTAGACTTTATTCCGGTGTGGCTAAACAAAAACCTCGATGCCCTATACACTACAGACCTTTGCGAAAAACTTCTTCCGAAATTTCTATCAGAAACACCCAACCGAGATGATATTCTAAAAGCTGAACGTATTTTAAATCATTTGTTTACGCTTGAAAAGAAAGAGGAGGCAGAGGGGTTTAACGAACTCAGATTTGGGGGGGGAAAGCTACTACTCGCGACTAGATTTACATTTTCTAGAGAAAGCATTCGTTCAGGATCAGATGGTTACAAAGGTTGCTCAGCACTGCTCCAAAGATGTAGCTATCAATCTGGCTAACAACATAAAAATGTTGGGATACGATTTCCCTTCAGGTATAAATGTCACTATCCACGATAACGACCAAGAGTATCAAATGAGAATCGTGATAGATTCAAGCGATCTCCTGTTTTCTATTGTAAATCGAAACGGTTCTGATTCAGCAACGAGTACAATACGCATCTTAAACTTTGAAGAACTCAACGAAGAGCAGACTAGAAACGAGTTATTGAGTGCCCTAAAACAAATTGGTATTAGCTATACTGCGACAGAAGGCAACGAGTTTAACCTAAGGTCAATTATAATCCCCTTGTTTAATGGTTCTTCGCATCACCGAGCTTCTTCACATGAATCAATCAGTGACTTAGGCAAAGACCATCATTACGGACAAGAAGCCGATGTCTTTGCTCTGGTATTTAGGGAGTTGATAGACGCATGGGTCAAGCAGAAGCAGGGAGATTCACTTGAGTTACTTAGATTGTTCTCTACGGATAGCTACTATCGGCTGCCCTTCTTTCGTAGGATCGTATTTTACACGATTGAGGAGAATTGGCAGACTGCTAAGACATTGTTTTGGGGCCTTATATCAGACAACAACAGTCAGCACTTTATGTCAAACTATATTTATGATAAAGAAATTTATGAGGTACTGTTCAAGAATCAATCGCATCTAACGAGTCACGAAGTTGAAACGCTAGAAAATATCATTGATAATGGGCCACAAGATGAAGAAGAAAGTAAGAATACAGATCGCTGGCAGCTTCATTGGTACTCAGCTTTGAGAGACACTGAACCTTTCAAAGAGAAATATGAGCAGTTGTCACATTCACTAAATATAACTCATGAACACTACGAGAATACCGGAAAGATCACTATCAGGTCTGGAACTATTCCCCCCCTTTCTTCAGAAGAGATTCTGCAAAGAAGCAACGAAGAAATTGTTGAGTATATCCACAACTTTAAACCAGAAGATCGTTGGTCAGAACCCAACATAGAGGGGCTATCCGAAGCGATAGGCAATGCAGTAGAGCAGAATCCGCAAAAGTTTGTTGATGAAATACACCTCTACGAAGATGTATACTATATCTATGCATACCGCATGCTCTATGGTTTAGAGAAAGCTTGGCGAAACGGAACGTCTTTTGACTGGGCGAAGGTTTTAGACTTCTGTTTGACCTATGTGTCTAGCAGCAACTTCTATTCAGGTCAGTTAAGTTTAGACAACGACAGTTGGGGAGCCACTTACGATTGGGTGGTTGGGGCCATCAGCAACCTATTATCTACGGGAATGCATTCTGACCGAAACGCTTTTGATCTAAAGCTTCTACCAAAGGCAAAAAGAATTATTTTGATGCTTACTAGCAAGTTAAGACCAGTTACTGATTTTGAGCAAGCTAATATGGGTTACCCGACCTACTCGCTCAACTCTACCGCTGGTAAAGTTCTAAGAGCGTTGTTCGATTATTCACTAAGACGGGCCAGAAACTTACCGACCGACAGCGAAGAAGAAAAGTGGGAGCCAGAAGTAGCTAATGCTTTTGAAAATTCTCTTGCTCGAGATATCATAGACGGATACATCCTTACTGGGATGTATTTTTCGCACTTCTATTTTCTGAGCAAATCTTGGTCAACTAAAAAAGTAGAAGAATACTATGAACTAGAAAGTAAACAATGGAATGCATTCATAGGTGGGTACTCTTTCAGTAATCCAATATCCAGTAAGGAGATATACCGTCTGTTTTATCCGCACTACGAGAGAGCAATTCGTGAACATGTTGAGCTTTCTACCAATATCTATGACCGTAGTATTATTAGGCATATTATTGCCTTTTACTTCTGGGGGTTTGAGGGTCTAGAGAGTAAAGGCCTTTTATCTCAATTGATAGAGTCTGATCAGCCCTCGGCCATACTCGGATTAATAGGTTTTATTCAAAGGCAAAGAGGTTATTCTCAAAACCTAAGCGGCGAAGAGGCTGATAACTTTTATAAGATTATCTACGATCTATGGAGTGCTATTGCCATAAGGTACGAAGATGAAGATGGTGAAAAGGAAACGGAAATTATGTCAGAACTTTTACGGTTGCTAGAGTTTGTTCCAAAGCTAAATGAACAATACGTAGCACTAGTCCTGAAATCAACTCGAACAACGAATAACCACTTTCGCTTTCATCGTCTTTTAAAGGACTTGGCAAGGCTTAAATCTGAAGGTGAACCAGCTACAACGGCAAACCACATAGGTCAAATCCTCAATTCAATTTCGTTTGACACTTATCTGTCTGGCGCGACCCAGCAGCCTATCGTTGATCTGATAACATTTCTTTATGAAAATGAGCAGAAAGAAATTGCGGATGAGGTGTGCGAAAAAGTCAGCAAAGGAGGGGATAATTTTTTAGTGTCGCTTTACAAAGAATATAATGACTAAAATGGGAATGAGTACCCTCAGGTTATAGTACGGAAGACTCCCATTTATTCACGCAGAGGCAGGCTTCTTTTACGTAATTTCCAGCGGATCATTAAAGTTATCTGCCATTTTGAAGAAACCCTTTGCGTAGCCGAATTTGCGGTCTTTCTTTTTCTTAGTTGCGTGAGATTTTGTTTCCAGGAACGCGACAAAATCGGCTACTTGCTTTTTTAAATCCTCTGGTAAGGAGTCTATCCTGCTGTGTAGTTGACAGTCCGACATAGTTGAGTTAGTTAATGGTTTAAGAGAGTCAGCAATACAGGTAGCAGGAAAAGCGATTGAGCGTTTATGCGCGCTGTGGCTCTGTTTTACCAACTAATCCGTACAGAAATTCCGGGGCAAAGTCGGCTCCGTTCTCCCACTCAACGGTCCAATCACCGAGTTTGAAGCTTTTAAAGTATTCTTTCTTCTGCAGCGGCTGAAAAATAGGTTCTTGAAGTTGGCTTCCAAGGTCCACTTCACCGCTGGCTCCGTCGTTAAATTCTAAGAAAATCTTATAGTCAGAAACATACGTTGCTCGGGTGATCCATATTGTATTCATTGCCGTAATTTTATTGTAAAGGGTTAATAGGATTTAAAGATACTCCTTGTTGCGCTAAATCCCAATTAACCACTAGTTCTTCCTGATGCAATTCCATCCATTCAAAGACGAGCTTTAAAGCACGCTTAGGCATATATCCGTGTACAACTTCACTCTTGATATCAATCACGGCCCGATACTCACCGTACTTCACGTGAAAGTGAGGAGGGTTATGATCTAAAAAGAACATTTGTATTACTATTCCATAAAAGCTAGAGATCGTAGGCATGCCAATGTGCAATTCAATCAATATGGGTCTGCTGTTCTTAAAAACTATCCCGCAAACTCAAGCAGTTGCCAGTGTAGCCTGGTTCTATCGCGGCGGAAACAGCTTCTTCAACTTTTCCTTGGCCTCTTCCTTCACTTCTTTCTTAGCCTCATTAGCTTTTTTCTCAGCTTCTTGCTTCAAGCGGTCGGCTTCGGCCTTGGCCTTGCGCTCGGCTTCCTCTTTTTCGGCCTGGAGCTTCTGCTTGGCTTCCTCGGCGCGGCGGCGGGCTTCGGCTTCGGCCTCTGCTTTCTTTTGGTCCACCTCCTCCTTTAGCTTCTCTTTCTGCTCGGCCACTTTCTCCTTCACGGCGGCTTTGGCGGCTTGCTGCACTCCGCCTTCGCCCGCCTCGGCTCCGCCCAGTCCCACCTTGGGGTCGTCGTAGGTGCCCCCCAGGCTCAGGTTCAGCAAGATGTCGGACGATACGTTGCCACCGTCGCCCGTAAGCTTGGCAATGGCGCTGTTCACGGCTGTGCCGACGCTGCCCGCGGGTACGGTCATCTTCAGGTCATAGTCCAGCGAACCGTCGATGCCGTTGCTGCCGGCAATCACCGTCTTGAAGTTGCCAACGTTCACGTCGAAGGGCTGCACGAACACGCGTCCGTTCTTGATCTCGAACTGGATTCGGGTGTCGCGCAGGGCAATGGTTTTGGTGTTGCTCAGTTTGGTCACCGCCGTGATCGCGCCCACCACCTTGGAGTCTTCCACCGCGGCGTTGGCAATGTCTAACAAGCCCTTTCCGCTAATGCTATTGAGCAGCGGCGACATATCAGATTGCAGCAGCCCAGCGATAGAAAAGCGCGTCGATAGGTCGCCGTTCATGTTCTGCGCGATGGGAGCTAAGGCCTGTACCGTGTTGAACGTTTGGTAGGACTCTCGGATACCCAAATCTTTGATGTCCAGGTTGAAATCGAACGCCGGTCGGTCCAGGTTGCGGGTGTCGTAGGTGCCGTTCATGGCAAATTGCCCGCCTAGCGAAGCGAAGTCCAGGTCGTTCATTCGCACCACGCCGTCGCGCACCACAATCTGCCCGTCCAGGTTGTTCAGCGTCATGTCGTCGTAGCGCACTTCGGCGATGTTGGCGGTCATCACAAAGTCGATGTTCTTGGGCACTTCCACCACCGCCAGCGTTGCCGTATCTTCTTCGGCGGGAGCCGCGGTTTCTTCATCGGTCATCCACTCGTTCAAATCGAACTTGCCCGACTTCATATCCAGCTGCCCGCGCAGGGTTTCGTTGTCGGCCAGGGCGTAGCCCAGGTAATTCGACAAGTAGCCCGACAAGCGCAGGTCGCTCTTGCCAACCGTTCCCTGATAATTCTCGAGCGTGACGCGTTCCGGATTAAACTGCGCCTGCGCCTGGTTGATTTTCAGGCCCTGCGGCAGGTCTTCGCTCACGTAATTCAGATTGCTGACCTGCATCGTACCACTGGTGGGCAACTGGGCGTAGCGCTCGGCTTCCACGTCCGACATTTTGCCCTTCGATTGAATATCCGTCCGGATGATCCCGGCTAGTTCGGTGCCCTCCAGCGGATAAATCTGGGTGAGCTTTTGCAGGTCCAGCGTGCCGTTGGCCGCCAGGTCCCAGGTGTAGTCGTCCAGGTTGGTCACCACCAGGTCGGCGTGGAAGGGTTCGTCGGCCAGGGTCATGTCGAAGTCGTCGACCCGCACGGTGGTTTCGGCCAGGCGGCCGGTTTGGTTCTTCACCGTGGAGGTAAAACGCATATTCTCCAGCGGTGGGTAGTCACCCGATTTCACGTAGCCGTTCTGCAGGGCCATGTCCATATCGATAGTCGGAATCCGATTGGTCGCACTGTCGTACACTCCTTCCGCCACCAGGTCGAGCGTATACATCCCCTTGAGCTCCAGGCTGTCCATGGGGTAGAGTTTCATCATGTCGGCCAGGTTGAGCTTAGCCCGCACTTCGGTGTCTATCTTGTAGGTAGACAAGCCCTCCAGCAGAAAGCGCCCGTCGATGGGGTTGTTGCCCAGGTCGGCGTGGAACGATTTCACGTTCACCACCGTGTTGTCGATCACCCCGCTGGGGTTGTCCACCAGCAGGTCGACCGCAATGTTGGTAACGGGGGTAGGCAGATCAGGATACTGGAAACGAGCATTTTCGGTGAGCAACTTTAGCTGAAAGGCGGGCATACTTTCTTCGTTGTAGGTGCCGCGGGCAAACCCGCTGAAGTCAAAGGTGCCCTCGGTTTGCACGTCTTCAAAACCTTCCAGATACATACCGGGCACCAACGATAGCAACCCCTTAAAGCTGTTGTCCTTGGCGGCAAAGGTGAGATCCATCTCAATATCTTCGTCGGGCATGGTCACCGAGCCATCAAGGCCCATCGCAAAGTCGTTGACCCGGAAGGTGTTTTCCAGAAAGGTATACTTTGCTTCGGGCAGGTTGATGTTGAGGTCGGCATCGGCGGCGATGTGTTTGTTGGTAAGGTATTCCACCCCATCGTAGTTCACGCTCATCGCGTCGATCTCAGTGTTGGTTTGCATGTCGAACACATCGAGCGTGAAGTCGCCGCTGCCGGTGTGGTTCATGTTGCGGATGGCCATCACCATCGGCAGGGTAAGGTCTTCGTAAACTACATTGGCCCGGTTCACCTCCCAGTGGTCAATGCTGAAGGCTACCTCCGAGGCGGTGGTGTCGGCGACCACGGTGGTGTCTTCGGCGCTGGCAATGGCGATGTCGTAGTTGGCCCGGCCGTCTTCCAGCACCTGCACGTACACGTTAGGCTCGTCGAGCGTGATGCCGCTGATGCGCGGCTGGTCACCAAAAATGATGCTGCCCAGGTCGACCGAAACGTTGAGTGCGTCTACGGCCAGTAGGGTATCACCGGCAAAGGGTTCGCGGTTCACCACCCCGAAGTCGCCCAGCGACACGGTGGCATCCGGAAAGTTTTTGATGAGCGACAGGCTAAAGCGGTCGATGTCGTAGTAGACGTCGGCGTTCACATTTTCGGCAATGGCCTGATCGATGGCTTTCTGAATATCGTCCTTGAACAGGATCGGGAGAACGATCAGAGCAACAACGATGATTGCCAGAATGGCTCCGAGGATAATGAATAATTTCTTCATAAAGTGGTTTGAGATAAAGTCCGAAATATAGCAAACTTGAACAAGGTAGCAAGACGGTATATCCGGTAAGCAGCGTCATGTAAGAAAGACGTTCACAGAACGAAACCGACTCGAAAAAGGTATGGAAAGAAGACTAATAATTGCTCCGGAAAGGGCGTTCTTCCGCTAAGATAATAAATTTGCGCCGGGCAATCTAGTATCAGCTCCCGGAAAGGATTTCTTCGTAACTTTGCGCGCATTATGCAAATCAAAACCTCTCTTCCGGACAAGAAACGCATTCGGCAGCACGAGCTGAAAAGGAGAACGCTGTTTGGCCTAAAGCTAGCCTGCTTGCTGGCGGTGGTCTACGTGTACGTGGAGTATCATCCTTGGCTACGGGCCCAGGAAGTGCTGGTGCTGCGCTTCGCTAAAATGCTACTCTTCTACTTGTCGGCCAACCTGTTGGTTTCGTTGGGTCGAACGCTATTGGTCTATTTCTACCTCAAAGGTCAAAATCCCCAGCCTAAGCAGAGCAGCGTGGTGCTGGCTATCAACCGCATTGCCACCCTGCTCAAGCGGGGCGCCCTGGTGGTGGCGGGGTTTCTGCTGTTTGATCTCAAGTGGGACGACTTCTTTTCTACCTTTAGCCTGGTGGCGGTGGCCACGGTGCTGGTTACTAAAGATTACATCGCTAACACCATCAACGGACTGGTAAACATGATGTCGGACCGGCTCTCGCTGGGCGATCACGTGAAGATTAACGGGCACGAGGGAAAGATTGTCAACATCACGCTCAGCAACGTGTATCTGGTAGACGATGAAGACCACCTGACCACCATCCCCAACAACACCGTGTTTGCGGCCGACGTGATCAACTACGGCAAGCAGCGGGCCGGGCGCGTGGCGGTGCCCTTTGAGTTGAAGCGCGAGCAGGGGTTGGCCGACTGGGAAGCCCGCTTGCGCGAAGCGATGCGCCCCTACGAGCAGTGGGTGAAGCCCAACAGCTACGAACTGATCGTTCGGGAACTCACCGCCGAAAAAATCGTCTGCTCCTTTGTGTTCACCCTGCTGCGGCCCAACTACGAGCGCGCCCAGGAAATTAGCAAGCACCTGCTGCGCACCCTGGCGCAGGCTGAAGTGAACATCAGCATCCCGGAAGAGCGATAATTGCAGCGTTTCCGAACCGAAACCGAACCTATTTTCGTACCTTTGCGCTTTCATTGAGAAATTACCTCGTTTTATATGCAGAACATCCGAAATGTGGCCATCATTGCCCACGTAGACCACGGCAAAACCACGCTGGTCGATAAAATCATTTACGCCTCCAAAATCTTCCGCGACGACCAGGATATGGGCGAACTGCTGCTCGACAGCAACGATCTGGAGCGCGAACGGGGCATCACCATTGTGTCTAAAAACGTGTCGGTGCGCTACAAGGACGTTAAAATCAACATCATCGACACCCCCGGTCACTCCGACTTCGGCGGCGAGGTGGAGCGGGTGCTCAAGATGGCCGATGGGGTGATTCTGCTGGTCGATGCCTTTGAGGGACCCATGCCGCAAACCCGCTTCGTGCTGGGCAAAGCCCTGGCCCTGGGCCTCACTCCCATTGTGGTGGTTAACAAAGTGGACAAGCCCAACTGTCGTCCCGATGAGGTGCACGAGCAGGTGTTCGACCTGATGTTTAACCTCGACGCCACCGAAGAGCAGCTGAACTTTACTACGATGTACGGTTCGTCGAAGCAGGGGTGGATGTCGGACGACTGGAAGAAACCTACCGACACCATTTTCCCGCTGCTCGACGCCATTATCGAGCACATTCCGGCGGCTAAGCGCCGCGAGGGAGTGTTGCAAATGCAGATTACCTCGCTCGATTTCTCCTCATTCGTGGGCCGCATCGCCATTGGTCGGGTGTATCAGGGCAAGATCAAAGAGGGCGACATGGTGGCGCTGAGCAAGCGCGACGAAAGCGTGAAGCGCACCCGCGTGAAGGAACTGTACGTGTTCGAGGGGCTCGGTCGCACCCGCGTGGAGGAAGTGGAGAGCGGCGACATCTGCGCCGTGGTGGGTCTGGATGACTTCGAAATTGGCGACACCATCACCGACGCCGAAAATCCGCAACCGTTGCCCCGCATTGCCATCGATGAGCCCACGATGAACATGCTCTTCACCATCAACAACTCGCCCTTTTTTGGTAAAGAGGGCAAATTTGTGACCTCACGCCACCTGCGCGAGCGCCTGTTCAAGGAGATGGAGAAAAACCTGGCCCTGCGCGTGGAGGCCACCGACAGCGAAGAAAAATTTCTGGTGTACGGACGGGGTATTCTGCACCTGTCGGTGCTGGTGGAAACCATGCGCCGCGAGGGCTACGAGTTCCAGGTGGGTCAGCCCCAGGTGCTCTTCAAGGAAATCGAAGGCGTGCGCCACGAACCCATCGAGACGATGGTGGTCGATGTGCCCGAAGACGTAGCGGGCAAGGTGATCGAGCTGGTGACCCAGCGCAAGGGCGAACTGCTCATCATGGAGCCCAAGGGCGATTTGCAACACCTGGAATTTGATATTCCGGCCCGCGGGCTGATCGGCTTGCGCAACAACATGCTCACCGCCACCGCCGGGGAAGCCGTGATGTCGCACCGCTTTAAGGAGTACGCCCCGCACAAGGGGCCGATTCCGGGCCGCATCAACGGCTCGCTCATCTCAATGGACACCGGCGTGGGCACGCCCTACTCCATTGACAAGTTGCAGGACCGGGGGATTTTCTTCGTAGACCCGAACGAAAACGTGTACGCCGGGCAGGTGATCGGCGAGCACACCCGCGGCAGCGACTTGGTGGTGAACATCCTAAAGGGTAAGAAACTCACCAACATGCGGGCGTCGGGCTCAGACAACAACGTGCGGGTGGTGCCCAAGAAAGAGTTCTCGCTCGAAGAAGGACTAGAGTACATCCAGAAGGATGAGTACCTGGAGGTGACGCCCGGCTCAATGCGCATGCGCAAGATTTATCTGGACGAAAACGAGCGCAAGCGCTACGCGAACAAAGTGGAACAGGGGTAAACAGGGTTCGCATAATTGATGAGCGAGTGATATTTATCCCTTAATAATAGCCTTTATGTCTTTTAACAGAACGGCAATGTGGGTTTGTATAATCTGCCATACTTCTTCTGCATCCACACCGAAATAATTATGGGCTACGATGTTTCTGAAGCCTTTAATTTTAGCCCAGGGAATGTGCGAATGCTGATCTCTTAACTCTTGACTTAGTTTAGCCACACTTTCACCGATGACGACAAAGTTCATCAGCACCGCGTCAAATGTTTTAAAATCAGCGTAGAAGTCGTCGGCACTTGACACGCCTTTGGTAAAATCCAGTATCTTCTTAGAAGAATCGATAATACCAAGAAGATTTGCTTGATCTTTTTCAGACATAGATAATCGATTTGAGAATTTGCTCTCTAAAGTACGGTTTGATGTACTTCTCTCGACACAGGTCTACTTTTTTTCCAAACGCTGATTGAACTGCTTGCCTAATTGCTTCCTTCTTTTCAGCTAGGGCATCAGTATTGGGGGCAAACTCAATTAACAGATCGATGTCGCTATCTTCGGTTTGTTTATTGAGGGCGTAGGAGCCAAATAGGCCGAGTTTAGTAACATCAAAGTGCTGAACCATCTCATCTTTTTTGCTCTTTAAAAAATTCAGTATATCTTCTTTCTGGGGTGTCATCTCAAAAGTATTATAAACTTGTTTTGCTGCATCTAAAGCTATTATTTTTTTGATTCTAAAGTAGGTTAGCATCATAGAATAAAGTACCACAACAGCAATTAGCAAAATGTAGTAACCACTTAGTTTCAACTCAAATAATGTTTTAAAGAAAATGAGAGGCGATAGAACAATGAAAGCCGAAAGAAAATAAGTAAACCATGTCCATAGCCACTTCCATGCAAATCTTCGCTTTAGTTTTATGCCAACGAAGTTTCCTTCGCGTTCATTTGCGATTAGAAAGCTTTTTCCAATCGCATAATTGAACAAATCCTCAAGGGCATTCCTTCGCGAAAGGAAGAAACGGACTATGGATCCTTTAACGCGTATTCCTGAAAGAGCTTCATACGCACGCTGCAACGAATAGTCCGACATATCTTTCCAACAGTCATCGGTCAGAAATTTTTCAGCGAAGTTATAGTCTGCCCTTAGCCTCTCTTTCCGTTTGTTCGTGAAATCCCACGCGCTTTTAAATACAAAGAGAAAAATCGGTATGGTGACAACCTTCACTATAGCAAGTGATAAAAAAGTCTCTATTAATTCCATTACACCAATCTATCACCTACTCAAATACAAATTCCGTTCACTGTAAATATCCAGGAAGTAATCGTCCATCAAATCATCAATGAAATAAATCGCTTCGCCGGTGGACTTCATTTCGGGACCGAGCTCCTTGTTCACGTTGGGGAATTTGTTGAATGAGAACACCGGCACCTTAATGGCGTAGCCCTGCTTATGGGGCTCGAAGTTGAAGTCACGCACCTTCTTCTCGCCCAGCATCACCTTGGTGGCGTAGTTCACGTAGGGTTCGCGGTAGGCCTTGCAGATGAAGGGCACCGTGCGCGAGGCGCGGGGGTTGGCCTCAATCACGTACACCTTGTCGTGCTTGATCACAAACTGAATGTTGATCAGCCCCACCGTGTTCAGCGCCAGCGCGATCTTCTTGGTGTGCGCCTCAATCTGCTGCATCACAAAGTCGCCCAGGTTGTAGGGCGGCAGCACCGCGTACGAATCGCCCGAGTGAATGCCCGCCGGTTCGATGTGCTGCATGATGCCGATGATGTACACCTCTTCCCCGTCGCAGATGGCGTCGGCCTCGGCCTCGATAGCACCCTCCAGAAAGTGGTCGAGCAAGATTTGGTTGCCGGGCATCTCGTGCAGGATGTTCACCACGTGCTCTTCCAACTCGTGCTCGTTGATCACGATCTTCATGCTCTGTCCGCCCAGCACGTAGGACGGACGCACCAGCAACGGAAAGCCAATGGTCTTGGACAGCTCTATCGCCGATTCGGCGTCGGTAATGGTGCCAAACTCGGGGTACGGAATGTTGTTCTCTTTTAGTAACGTTGAGAAACTGCCCCGGTCTTCGGCCAGGTCGAGCGAGGCGTAGTCGGTGCCGATGATTTTGATGCCGTAGCGGTTCAGTTTTTCGGCCAGCTTCAGGGCGGTTTGCCCGCCCAGCTGCACAATCACGCCCTCGGGCTGCTCGTGCTGGATGATGTCGTAGATGTGCTCCCAGAACACCGGTTCGAAGTAGAGCTTGTCGGCAATGTCGAAGTCGGTGGAGACGGTTTCGGGGTTGCAGTTGATCATAATGGTTTCGTAGCCGCACTCCTTGGCGGCCAGCACCCCGTGCACGCAGCAGTAGTCGAACTCAATGCCCTGCCCAATGCGGTTGGGACCCGACCCCAGCACCACTATTTTCTTGCGATCGCTGGGAATCGATTCGTTTTCTTCCTGAAAGGTCGAGTAGTAGTAGGGCGTTTGGGCCTCGAATTCAGCCGCGCAGGTATCCACCAGCTTGTAGACCCGCTTGATACCCAGTTCGTTGCGCTTCTGGTACACTTTGCTCTCCAGGCAACCCAGCAGGTGGGCAATTTGGCGGTCGGCGTAGCCCTTTTCCTTGGCGGTGCGCATCAGTGGCTTCGGCAAAGTGTCGAGCGTGTGCTTCTCAATTTGTTTTTCCAGCTCGATCAGCTCCTCAATCTGCCGCAGAAACCACTTATCAATTTTGGTCAGCTTCTGAATGGTCGAGAACGAAATGCCCAATTTAAAGGCATCGTAGATGCGGAACAGGCGGTCGTCGCTGGGGTGCTCCAGTTTGTGCAGAATCACCTGCTGGTTGGTTTCTTCCTTGCCGTCGGCGCCCAGTCCGTTGCGCTTGATCTCGAGCGACTGGCAGGCTTTCTGCAGGGCTTCCTGGAAGTTGCGGCCGATGCCCATTGCTTCGCCCACGGCCTTCATCTGCAAGCCCAGGTTCACGTCGGCTCCCGGAAACTTGGCGAAGTTCCAGCGCGGTATCTTCACAATCACGTAGTCGAGCGCCGGTTCGAAGAAGGCCGAGGTGGTACCGGTGATCTGGTTTTTGAGCTCATCCAGCGTGTAGCCGATGGCCAGTTTGGCCGCCACTTTGGCAATCGGGTAGCCGGTGGCCTTCGAGGCCAGGGCCGAGGAGCGCGACACCCGCGGGTTGATCTCGATGCCGATGATCTGGTCGTCGGCCGGGTTCACGGCAAACTGGATGTTGCAGCCCCCGGCGAAGGTGCCGATGCCGTTGATCATCCGCTTGGCCAGGTCGCGCATGCGCTGGTACACGGTGTCGGGCAGCGTCATGGCCGGGGCCACCGTGATGGAGTCGCCGGTGTGCACGCCCATCGGATCAAAGTTTTCTACCGAGCAAATAATGATCATGTTGCCGAGCCGGTCGCGCAGCAGCTCCAGTTCGTACTCCTTCCAACCCATGATGCTCTGCTCCACCAGCACCTCGTGCACCGGCGAGGCGTGCAGTCCGGCGTTAAGCGCCCGGTCGAAGTTTTCAGGCTTGTTCACGAAACCGCCGCCGTAGCCGCCCAGCGTGTAGGAGGGGCGAATCACCAGCGGAAATCCGATTTCCTGGGCGATCTCTTTACCCTGCAAAAACGAGGTGGCAATGCGGCCTTCGCACACGTCTACGTCCAGCTCCTTCATCTTCAGTCGGAATTTCTCGCGGTCTTCGGTGGTCTCGATGGCGCCCACGTCTACACCGATCATACGCACGTCGTACTTTTCCCAGATGCCCGCGGTCTGGCAGTCGATGGCCAGGTTCAATGCGGTTTGTCCGCCCATGGTGGGCAGCACGGTATCGATTTGGGGATGATCCCTAAGAATCTGAACGATGTATTTCTTCTCCAGCGGTTTCAGGTAGATATGATCGGCCGTGAGCGGGTCGGTCATGATGGTGGCCGGGTTGGAGTTGATCAGCGTGACCTCAATGCCCTCCTCGCGCAGCGAGCGGGCGGCCTGGGTACCGGAATAATCAAACTCGCAGGCCTGGCCAATGATGATCGGACCGCTACCAATAATGAGGATAGATTTGATACTAGCGTCTTTGGGCATGGACGGGGGGAGGTTGGTTGGTGGATGACTTTCTGGGTGGCTAGATGGTAGATAGTAGATGTTGGATGATTTATTAATCTAATATCCAATATCTATCATCCACTATCCAATATGCAAATCGGGCGAATTTAGGGGATATTTGGTTGGGATGCGAATAGGAGGTGGCAAAATAAAGCGAATGACCACAAACTCGCTTCTGATAAGACGTTGGATGCTTGGGCAGCTTGGTTGTGATAAGTTGTGCGAATTCTAGGGCTATGAAGAGAACGAAGCTACTTGAAGGTTCTTCTCAATCAGCATGGTATCTTCACCACTGTCTATCTGACTGGCTTCGTATATCTTATTACCTTCGATGAGTAGCCAAGTATAAGAGCTAATCTGTTCATCGCTGATGAGTACATGCTCACCTGACGCTTTTGCTATCAACAATCCTAGACCTTTGTCACTATCAATGCCCTTCTCTTTAGCAACTTCACTATTGACATAGCATGCAACGGAAGTATTGAAATCCCCTTCGTAATACTGATACTCATAGAATATATCAGCCTTACTATTCGAAGTTAAACAGTCAATACAGCTTGTAACAAACACCTCAGATAGCAACTTCTTGATGGCCTCTTCCGTTAGCTTCTTTTCTACGAAGAATTGAAATATCGTGCGATTCACTATTATTGAGAAAGATTATTAATTGTATAAACGACTAAAGCTTCGGTTCGGGTTTCATCGCTTACTCCCATTTTATCTAAAATAGTTTGTGCCTGATATGAATAGTTGTGGAAAAAGATGGAAGAACATATCAAACCATTTTTTTGTAGTAGCATTCGTAAAAGCAGTATTTTATTCCGCCAAATAGAAAAAAAGCAAAATACTTCGTATGTTCGCCGCATCCGTTGTTTTGCTCTGTCACCACCGACCTTCCGCTGCTGTCGCTCCCCCAATGAAGCTATTTTTATCGCGCTACGCTCTTTTCCTTAGTTGCTCCCTTGCTTTCCCTCCGCTACTGGCGCAGAACGCATCTCCTCCCGAGGTCCGCATCCAACGCGCCAGTTCTCCCATCACCCTCGACGGCGCGGCCGACGAACCCGCCTGGCTCGAGGCTGACGTGGCCGGTGACTATTGGCAAACCTTCCCGATGGATACCTCGCGGGCCACGGCCAAAACGGAGTTTCGCATGACCTACGACGATAAGTTTATCTACATTGCCGCGGTTTGCTACAAAACCGCCGAAGAAGACTACTTCGTCACCCCCTCGCTGCGGCGCGACTTCCGGGGGTCGGGCATCGACTTGCTCACTTTTCTCATCGATCCCTTCCAGGACCAAACCACCGCTTTTTTGTTCGGCATCAATCCCTTCGGAGTACAACGCGAGGGGCTGATTGCCAACGGCGGGGCCAATTCTGAGGACTTTGACTTATCATGGGACAACAAGTGGTATTCGGCCGTGAAGGTACACGATGATTACTGGCTGGCCGAACTGGCCATTCCCTTCACCACGCTGCGCTTCAAGGAGGGCAGCACGACCTGGAACCTCAACACCTTTCGGCAGGACAGCCACATCAACGAGCGCTCGATCTGGTCGCGCGTACCGCGCAATTTTATGCCGTTCTCGCTGGCTTTTCCCGGCAAAATGCAGTGGGATGCGCCCTTGGGCAAACCGGGAGCCAACGTTTCGCTCATCCCCTACGTGGCGGGCAACGCGAGCCGTAATTATCTGGAGGGCACCGCCGCCCAAACGGGCCTCAACGCCGGAGGCGACGCCAAGATCGCCGTGACCCCGTCGCTGAACCTAGACCTGACCATCAACCCCGACTTTTCGCAGGTGGAGGTGGACCAGCAGGTGACCAATATTGACCGTTTTGAGATATTCTTCCCGGAACGGCGGCAGTTTTTTTTGGAGAATGCCGACCTGTTCGGCAGCTTTGGCTCCCCGCGGGCGCGCCCGTTCTTTTCGCGTCGCATCGGCGTAGCCATTGATTCGACCACGGGCGTGAACGTGCAAAACCAGATTCTGGGCGGAGCGCGCCTGAGCGGACGGGTGAATAAGCAGTGGCGCCTGGGGCTGATGAATATGCAAACGGGCCGCGATGCGCGCATTAACCAGCCGTCGGTGAACTACTCGGTGGCGGCCGTGCAGCGGCAGGTGTTCGCCCGCTCCAACATCGCGGCGATCTTTGTGAACAAGCAAGCCATGAGCACCGGCGAGTTTGGCATTGCGCCCAACCAGTTCAACCGGCTGGCGGGGGTAGACTATAACCTGGCTTCGGCCAGCAGCACCTGGACGGGCAAGGCCTACTACCATCGTTCGTTCGACCCCCAGCAGTCTGACGACACTTATTCGCACGGAGTGAGTTTGCTCTACAGCACGCCAAACTGGGAGGTGAACTGGGAGCACCAACTCACCGGGCGCAACTTCAACGCCGAGGTAGGGTTTGTGCCCCGCACGGGCATCCGAAGCGCTTCGCTCACGGGGCAGCGCATGTTTTATCCAAACTCAGCCACCGTGAACCGGCACGGCCCGGGACTGCGGCAAGAAGTACAGTGGAATCCCGAGGCGGGCGTAACCGACCACAGCACTGCCCTGTTCTACGACGTGCGGTTTTTGAACACCAGCACCCTGCTGGTTTCGCTGGAGCACGCCTACGTGCAGTTGCTCCGGCGGTTTAACCCCACCGGCCGGGGCGAAGACTTCGTGGTAGGCCAGGACTTTTCGGCTAGGGGCCTGTCGGCTGCCTACCGCTCGGATACCCGGCGGTTGCTGGCCTACGAATTTGAAACCTACCACGGTGAATATTACGGGGGCTACCTGCACTCGTTTCAGGGCGAGTTCAATTATCGATGGCAGCCCTTCGGATTGATCACGCTCAACCTAAACTACAATCGCATCCGGTTGCCCGCGCCCTACGCCACGGCCAACCTGTGGCTCATCGGCCCGCGGCTCGATCTCACCTTCACGCGCAGCTTGTTCTTCACCACCTTTGTGCAGTATAACAACCAAACCGACAACCTGAACATCAACAGCCGCTTGCAGTGGCGTTTCCAGCCGGTTTCTGATTTATTCGTGGTGTATACGGATAATTATTTTCCTGAACCCTTCAACGTGAAAAACCGGGCGCTGGTGGTGAAGTTGAACTACTGGCTGAATCTGTAGCGGGAAATCCACTGTTACCCTCAATGCTGAAAATTAAAGTTACATTTTTGGTAACTTTCGTATTATACAGGATGAAAATAAAACCGATTAGAAACGAGGCAGATTACCAAGAAGCACTTGAACGTTTGGAGGTTATCTTTGATGCCAAGCGAGGAACCGAGGAAGGCGACGAACTGGAAATTTTATCAATCGTGATTGACAACTACGAAAACGAAAACTTTCCAATGGGAATGCCGGATCCAATTTCTGCAATCAATTTTAGAATGGAGCAAATGGGCTTGAAACAGAAAGATTTGGTTGACATAATTGGTTTCAAAAGTCGGGTAAGCGAAATAATGAACAAAAAGCGTAGACTGACTTTGGATATGATTAGAAAATTAAACGCTAATTTGCATATTCCAACAGAGGTTTTGATCCAAGATTATTGATCGACATTGCGGAAAGCACCAAGGGCAACAATTCATAAGTATAACACGAGCGTTGGTGACTGATCCAATCGGGTATCCTTGAAAAACCGCCAAAACCTAATTATCAAAACATTCGCTTTCGCGCCAAGTTAGCCAAGATAGCAGGAAGTATTGACAAAAATACTTCTGATTTTTTGCTGACCGAGCGTCCATGAAAAAGCGAAAGATTATTATCGTGGTGGGAGTGCTGCTGGTAGCCGCCGCGATTTTTGTAACCCAGTGGTTGACGGGTCGCGACCAGGAAGATTCTTCCCAGCAACAATCCACTTCCCAAACGTCGGCAAGGGTGGTGAGTACCCGGCAAGTGAACGTACAGGACGTGCAGTCGTACGTAGACATCACCGGGCGACTGGAACCGGAAGATAAGATTGACATCTATGCCGAAGTGGGTGGGGTATTATTACCTACCGACCCTTCCTTTAAAGTAGGCAATCGGTTCAGGAAAGGCACGCCGCTGGTCAGAATCAACGATAGTGAGGCCCGGCAAAACTTGCGTGCTCAAAAGAGTAACTACATCACCACGCTGGCCTCGGTGGTACCGGACCTGAAGATTGACTTTCCCGACGCTTACCAAACCTGGGAGAACTATCTCTTGTCGTTCGATGTCGAAGAGCCGGTTCCCCCGTTGCCGGAGCCCGCATCGGAACAACTACGGCTATTCCTGGGGGCTCGCAACGTGTATACCCAATACTACACGCTGCGCCAACTGGAAGAGCAGCTGGACAAGTACCGCATTTACGCCCCCTTCACCGGCACGCTCACCGAAGCGAGTATCAACCAGGGCACCCTCATACGTCAGGGACAGAAGCTGGGGGAGTTTATCAAAGACGACGTGTACGAGATGGAAGCGGCCGTGCGTCCCGAAGAACTGGCCTTTATTGCCGTAGGCGACGAAGTGGAGTTATCGTCCGTGCCTTCCGACAGTTCGTGGCAGGGCACCATCGTCCGCATCAACGAGCGGGTGGAGCCTGCCTCACAAACCGTCAAGGTGTTTGTGCGGGTAGATGGCGACGCTTTGAAAGCGGGTATGTACCTGGAGGGGCGGGTGAGAGGACGCTTGTACGAAGATGCTTTTGAGATTCCGCGCGACGTGCTGGTCAACGAAAATAAAGTGTTCATTGTGCAGGATTCTACCGCCGAACTGCTCACCGTAGAAACCCTGAAAACTTCCGATGAAATAGCCATCGTACGCGGACTCGAAGACGGGATGACCCTGATTACCGAAGACAATACCGAAGCTTTTTCCGGCACCAAGGTCGCTTCCGAGCAATCATCCCAGCCGTCGTCCTCGGCATCACCGCCAACCAGTAGCAGTTTATGAAAGGCCTGATCAACTATTTCATTCGTTACGAGATACTGGTCAACCTGGCCATTGTGGTGATTGCCATCTTCGGAGTGATTGCGCTGACGGGTCTGACCTCCTCCTTTTTTCCCGAGCAGGACGTGCAGTTTATCATCGTAGAGGCCGTACTGCCCGGTGCTTCGCCCGAGGAGGTAGAAGAAGGGATTACTTTGAAGGTAGAAGACAACCTGGAAGGCATCACGGGCATTGACCGGGTGACGTCTACCTCTACCGAAGCCAGTGCCAACATTCAGGTAGAACTTACCGAAGATGCCGACGTCAACGTGGTGCTCCAAGACGTGAAGAACGCCGTAGACCGGATCAGCTCTTTCCCGCCCAACCTGGAGCGCATTGTGGTGTTCAAGCAGGAGCCGCTCAACCTGACCGTCCGCTTTGCCCTG
Organism: Cyclobacteriaceae bacterium; assembly: GCA_965217275.1. Classification (GTDB taxonomy): domain Bacteria; phylum Bacteroidota; class Bacteroidia; order Cytophagales; family Cyclobacteriaceae; genus Tunicatimonas. Next base: position 2,200,682 of record OZ244400.1, read on the forward strand.
GCCGGTGATGTTTCTCTCAAAGCCCTCAAGGAAACCGCCCAGGACATTGAAGACGACCTGCGGCGAAAACCCAACATCTCCCGGATTACGCTCAGTGGCTACACCGAAGAGCAGATAGAAGTCAGCGTGCGGGAAAACGCGCTGCGTAGCTACGGCATCTCCTTTCAGGAGCTGGCCGAGGCCGTCCGAAACAACAACCTGGAAATATCCGGCGGCAAAGTGCGGCCCCCCGCCACCGAGATCACCATCCGGGCCGATAACAAAGGCTACCAGGCGTACGAACTGCAAGACATTGTGGTGAAAGCCGACCCCGACGGCTCGGTCGTGCGGCTCCGCGACGTGGCCAACGTGCGCGACACCTGGTCGGAAGACACCGACCGGGCCTACCTCAACGGCCAGCGGGCGGTGGTGGTGGTAGTCAATACGACCAATGAGGAAGATATCCTCACCGCCGCGGCGACGGTGCGCAGTTACTTGGAAGAGTTCAATCGTAACAATGAAACCATTCAGGCGACCATCGTCGAAGACGGCACGGAAAACCTACAGGAGCGAATTGATCTGCTAGAGAAAAACGGTATCATGGGGTTTGCATTGGTACTGGTGGTGCTAGGACTATTTCTCAACCTGCGCGTCGCCTTCTGGGTGGCGCTGGGTATCCCCGTTTCCTTTTTGGGCATGTTTGTGTTAGCCTCCTTTTACGGACTTACCATCAACGTGCTGTCGCTGTTCGGGATGATCTTGGTACTGGGAATTTTGGTAGACGACGGCGTGGTAGTCGGAGAGAATATCTACCAACGCCACGAAAACGGGGAGAAGCGCATGAAGGCGGCTATCAACGGCACGTTGGAAGTGATGCCCGCCGTGCTGGCGGCCGTTACCACCACCAGCATCGCCTTTGGCCTGTTCTTTTTTATAGACGGACAGCTAGGCGAGTTCTTCTCGGATGTAGCCTTTGTGGTGATTGCTTCCCTGTTTGTCTCCCTGATTGAGGTCTCTGTCTTTCTTCCTTCTCACCTAGCCCACTCTAAAGCGTTAGGCAAAGAGGGAGCCGGGGAAACCAAAGTCAATAAGTACACTATTCAGTTCCTGGCCTACCTGCGCGACCGGGTATACAAGCCTACCGCTCAGTTTATGATGGCCAATCAAGCCTTTTCCGTGCTGGCGCTGGTCGCGCTATTGATCGTGACGCTGGGTTTGCTTCGGGCGCGTGTCGTTAACGTTACCTTTTTCCCGAACGTGGAGCTCAATACCATCAACGTTTCGCTGGAGATGCCCGCCGGTACCAGCGACAGCGTCACCCAGCAGGTGCTCACCCGCATCCAACAGGCAGCGCTGCAAGTCGACCAGCAGTACCAGGAGCGAGAGGGAGAAGAAAAGGGTAGTGTGGTTGACAAAATTGAAATGATCGTAGGGCCCCGGAGCAGCGAGGGAAGCGTCAACATCTACCTCACTCCGGCCGAAGTACGCACCGTTCGCAGCTTTGACATTACCGACAAGATACGGCAGCAAACCGGCCCCGTGCCGGATGCTAAAACGCTCTCGTTCGGTACGCAATCTCCCTTTGGCAAACCCGTGGTCGTATCGCTGTCGGGCGAGAACTTTGAAGATTTACAGAGTGCTAAGCAAGAGCTGCGGTCGGCCCTGGAGGACTTGGAAACGCTCAAGGACGTGATTGACAACGCCCAGGCCAACCGTCCGGAAATCAACGTCACGCTCAAGGAGAAAGCCAAACTGCTAGGGCTTAATCTGCAACAGGTGATGGCGCAGGTGCGGGCCGGTTTCTTCGGCATAGAAGCCCAGCGCCTCCAGCGGGGCACCGACGAGATAAAAGTATGGGTGCGCTACGATTCGCTAGACCGTACCGACGTTAGCGAGTTGGAGAAGCTACGCATCCGCACTCCCGACGGCGGAGCTTATCCGCTGGAAGAAGTAGCCGAACTTACCCGTGAACGCGGACTTATTGCCATCAGCCACCGCGATGGGCAGCGTGAGATCAGCGTGGAAGCCGACGTATCCAGCCTGGAGATATCCGCTCCCGATGTGATCGAGAACATTCGCAGCAACGTTTTGCCCGACATTCTGGCCAAGTACCCTACGATAGACGCCACCTTTGAAGGACAAGTACGCCAAACCCGCAAGACCAGTACTTCTACCCAACAGGCCGCCCCGGTGGTGCTGATTGCCATGCTGGTGGTGCTGGTGGTAAGTTTCCGGTCGGTGTCCCAGGCCATTGTGCTACTGCTCATTATTCCTTTTTCTTTGATCGGAGTAATTACCGGTCATTTCATTCATGGGCTACCCTTTAGCATCTTATCCGGCTTGGGAGTGGTAGCCCTGATTGGTATACTGCTTAACGATGGACTGGTATTTATCAATACGCTAAATGACCGGCTGCGGGAAGGCATGGACTTTACCGAAGCCATACAAGAGACTGGGGTATCGCGCTTTCGCCCCATCGTGCTCACCACTGTCACCACCATTGCCGGATTAGGTCCCCTTATTTTTGAAAGCGGTTTGCAAGCGCAGTTTCTGATCCCGATGGCCGTTACGGTAGCCTACGGACTGCTGGTCGGAGCCTTTCTGATCTTGGGGCTGCTGCCGGTACTGTTGTTAATTGCTAATAAGCTGAAAGTGTACGCGCTGTGGCTATGGGAAGGCGAAAAACCTCGTCGCAACGAAGTAGAGCACGCCGTCAAAGAAGGCAAAAAACAGCATCAGTATGAATCGTAGTATTTTTAAATGTTATAGCAAGGTAGGCAGCAATCAACCCTGTTCTAACCAATTCAATATCCTTCGATATTCAATATTCCTTGTTCAGTGTTCGATATTCTCATTCTTCCATGTGTTAGCGCAGGAACCCGCCACCGGCGATAGCCTAAACTATTTCTACCAAACCCCCGCCGTAGAAAATGACACATTACAACCGCTCACCCTGGACGAAGCCATTCGGCAGGCGCTAGAAAACAACTACAACATTATCGTGGCCCGCAATGATGAAGAAGTGGCCGGAAACAACGTGTTCATTGGCAACGCCGGTTTCTTGCCTCGACTCAACCTAACCGGAAACTACCAGCGTAGCGTGAACGATGTTTATATTGAGTTTATCGAGGAAGGCCCTGAGCCAATGCAACCTATTGACCGGGAAAATGCCCAGTCTATGCAACTCAACGGTGCGGTAGAATTGTCCTATACGCTGTTCGACGGACTATCGCGCATCTACAACTACAATCGCTTGCAGGAGTTACAACGCGTAGCGGATGCGCAAACGCAGCAAACCGTCGAGAACACGCTGTTTCAGGTGGTAAGCACGTTTCTGGACGTAGCGCGCTTGCAAGAAGAAGTTGACATCAACGGAGAAGCCGTAGCCTTGTCTATAGAGCGGGAGCAACGAGCGCAGAGCCAGTATTTGTACGGCGGCAACACCAAGCTGGACGTGCTCAACGCCCAAGTGGATTTGAATACCGATAGTGTCACGCTATCGCAGTCCAAGCTTGATTACGCCAATGCGCAACGCAACCTCAACGTGCTGCTAGGCCGTCCGCCCTCAGATACCTTCCGCCCTATTGATAACTTTGACGTAAACCGTCAGCTCAGTCTGGACCAACTACTGGAGCAAACCCAGCAGAACAACGCTGCCCTACAACTGGCCGACTACAATGTGAGCACCGCCCGCTTGGATGAAAAGATCGCCAATGCCCGCTATTTTCCTTCGCTCAACCTCAACGGCTCGTATAGTTACCTACGGCAGGAAAACGATGCTAGTTTTTTACGATTGCAAGAGCAACTAGGCTTCACTGGAGGAGTGTCCCTGAACTACACCCTATTTGATGCCAGCGTGCGGTCTACCCAGGCGCAGAACGCTACGATTGCCCTGGAAAGCCAGGAGCAAAGTCTGGAGCAAATCCGCCTGGAGGTGCGCCGAGATTTACTCAATGCCTACGCCACTTACGAGAACAGTTTGTATTTACTAAAGCAAGAGCAACAAAGTCTGGAAACGGCCCAACTCAACTTTGAGCGCTCCGAAACGGCCTTCCGGCTAGGGCAGATCAACGCTACCACTCTCCGCACCGCACAGTTAAATCTGGTCCGTGCTCGCCAGCGTCTCAACGATCTCTACTACCAAGCCAAACAAGCCGAAGCCCGGTTGTACCAAATCGCCGGTTCATTGAGAAGTGAGACGGTGGGAGAGTAAAGACGTTTAAATGCAAGCGGGGCAAGACAGGTTACGAAGAATTGACTATTCTAGCTATAGAAGTTAACGCTTCTTTAATTGAAACTTCATAATCCACTGATATTTGCTGTTGCCTTTCAGGCAATAGGCTATTATGAACAAATCTAAACCAACTTCTCTCGCCCGACAGTACGACAAACTCATTAAAGAGTGCTTAACCGAGTCGCTGTCCGGTATTCTGACCCATGCCCTGCACATTGACGCTCAATCTACGGTGTTGCTGGATAGCAAACTGCAAGCTACTGAAGAGCGGGAGGCAGATTTTTTAGTAGAGGTCACCCAAGCTTCCAGAGAGCCGTTTCTCTTGCACCTGGAGTTTCAGTCTACCAATGACACCACCATGTCCTTTCGCATGTTGCGCTACTGGCTGTTCATCATGCAGCAATACGGCCAAGCTTTGCCGGAGGTGCGTCAGTACGTGATCTACGTAGGCAAAGCTCCCATGAACATGGCTAGTACCATAAGCTACGATTATCTACACTACAGCTACCCGCTGATAGACATTCGTTCGGTGTCGGCTGAGCCATTTCTAAACTCTGACAAACCCATAGAGATCATCCTGGCGGTGCTGTGTGCTTATCAGAACAAAGACATGCTGGTAGAAAAGATTTTGCAACGTTTAAAGGAAACGGTGTCGGAAGAATTACGTTTGAGTAAGTATGTTCGGCAGTTAGAGATATTCTCGCAGTTAAGAAACTTGCAGAACATAGTACACCAAAAGAAAGAAGCTATGAGTATTATATTTGACATTGAAAAAGACCCGGTATATCAAGAAGGAGTAGAATACGGAGAGAAACGTGGAGAGAAAAGAGGGGAGAAACGTGGAGAGGAAAGAGGGGAGAAACGTGGAGAAAAACGCGGAGAAGAGAATAAGGCACTAGCGGTAGCTAAGGTGATGAAGCAAGCGGGTGAACCCATAGACAAAATTGCGGCATACACCCAGCTGAGTGCAGCAGAGATTGAGCAACTATAATTCTCACATTCTTACTGCATGATGACGAAGCAGTGATAAGTACTTTTAGTCGTCATGCCAGCAAACACGCTTTAGAAGGTTGGCCAGACTGCCTGCGTCTGGAGCTAAAACCTTTTAGAGTTGATATCACCCTAATAGAACCATGCAAATCTTACATTTAGTGTTACATTTGCATGGTTATGATCAAGCGTAGGCTAGAAGATAAAGTATTGAGAACACTACAACGCAGCCCCTCGGTAGCGTTGGTAGGCCCTAGACAAGTAGGCAAAACAACCCTAGCATTGGACGTGTCAGAAGTGATCCCCTCTGTCTATCTGGATTTGGAAAATCAGCTTGATCTACAAAAGGTGAGCGATTTTGCTGCTTTCCACGCAGAAAATAGGCAAGCGCCTTGTCCGTTCTCCGAAAGTATACGTGCGCGATAGTGGTATCATCCATGCCTTGCTCAACATTGCGGCTATCAATGACCTGCTGGGGCATCCGGTGGTCGGAGGAAGTTGGGAGGGTTTTGTCATTGAAAATATTCTCTCGGTGCTGCCTTCCGGAGTACAACCTTATTACTATCGCACCTCCGGCGGAGCAGAAATAGACTTGGTGCTGGAGTTCGGAGTGAGCGAACGCTGGGCTATTGAGATCAAGCGCAGTTCGTCGCCCTCGTTGTCTAAAGGATTCCACATTGCTTGCGAAGATATCAAGGCAGCCAGGAAGTACGTAGTTTATGCAGGAGAAGATACCTTCTCTATAGGGCAAGACGTGCGGGCAATTGCTTTGTATGACTTGATGAAGCTGCTGCTAGATCAGTCATCGTTTTCCGAATGAATGACCCAAAAACTTTCGTTCTTCGTGGTAGTACGGCCTTTTCATTCATCCCTTCGGTATTTTTTTACCAATCCTTCCAACACCTCCAAATCTTCTCTAGTATGCAAACTACTCACCACCACCCGCGTGATCGGTTCACTGTTGGGATGAGGATACGGAAAGCTTGACAATACGCATTGCGGAGCCACCGTTTCTGCCAATGCGTTGTTGGTGGTGTAAAACACCGGATACCGATCCATGCTGCGGAACAGGGAAAGCCCTTCGGTTTGCTGCTGAAAGTAGGCGACATTGGCAAAAAGCAGCTGCCGGGTTTCTTCGTAGAGTGGTTGCGCCCGGACAAAAGCGAACAGATAGGCCGGAGGCACCGGTGATCCGGCGGTGAAGAACGGATTCCTTTTTAGATCACTGATAAAATTTGCCGGGCCCAGCACCACGCCTCCCGGAACCCCAAAAGCCTTACCCAGCGAACTCACCACCACCACCGTCACATTGGGTTTGGCCAACGACTGCAGCGTAGCATAAACTCCTCCCCCTTCGCGACCGGTCACTCCCAACCCGTGCGAATCATCCACCAGCAAAGTGATGGCATGGTCTTCGGGAAGCTGAGCTACCCAGGTAAAATCGTGCGCTAAGGCGAATAGCGGGTCCAAAGAGTTGGCAACAATCACCGTTTCTTCGCTAGTGGCCTCCACTTTCTCTACCAAACTAGCTAACCACGCCGCGAAGTCTCCGTAAGCGACATCCGCTTCGCTGCGCCACACCGCCGGATGGGTACCGGGGGCATAGAGAATATTCGGTTTATCGTGCAACTGTTGAATAGCCGCCTGTCCGGCTTGGTAGCCCGACAAAAAGGTGAGGACGGCGGGGGCACCGGTCAGTTCGGCCAGCAAATGCTCGGCTTCCTCATACACTGCTAGTTGCACGTTCGATGCGCGCGAACTGGAGTATACGGTGCCGTAGTGCATCATACCTTCCTGCAACAGCGCTCGAAACGCTTCATTGTGTCCCATTCCCAAATAAGACGTCCCACTGAAGTACAGACGCTCGTGTCCGTCAACCACAATGGTGCGTCCGGGAAGGTGGTGGGTAACCAGCATATCAGGCTCGTGAAGAGAGCAACTGCGCCCCGGTGCCGTTCACCGGCGGAAACTTTACGCCCGTATCGGTCACCGTTACTCCGGTAGCCACGTCTTCGGCCAGCAGCAACGCGCCGTCCATGTCCACGTAGTCGAGCAAGGGAGCCAGGTGGGCAATGGCCGAGATGCCTACGGTCGACTCGGTCATGCAGCCGACCATCACTTTGAGTCCCCGCTGTCGTGCCTCGGCGATCATGCGGCGGGCGGGAGTAAGCCCTCCGCACTTGGTGAGTTTGATGTTGACACCGTGGAAGTGGCCGACGCACTGGGCCACGTCGCTCTCGGAGATGCAGCTTTCGTCGGCCATTAGCGGTAGCACGGAGCGCTGCATCACCTCGCGCATGCCCTCGAGCTGATCGGCGGGTAGCGGCTGTTCGATAAACTCTACGCCTAGCTTCTGGAGTGCGAGGGCGTTTCGGATGGTTTCTTCTACCCCCCAGGCACCATTGGCATCCACTCGAAACACGGCATCGGTGTGCTTGCGCAGCTCCCGGATAATGCCCAGGTCTTCGGAGGTGCCTAGCTTGATTTTGTAGATCGGCCAGCGGGTGTCGCGCAGCTTGCGCACCATCACCTCGATGCGGTCGATGCCGATGGTGTAGTTGGAAATGGGTGCCTGGGCCGGGTTCAATCCCCACAGTTGGTACAACGGCTGACCGACCTTTTTGCCGTACAGATCGTGGGCGGCAAGGTCGAGCGCGCAGAGGGCGAACGGGCTGTTCTTCAACCGCGGATAAAGCGTTTGCCACAGGTGCTCGGGGGTGCCGACTTCTCCGGCGGGGCGCGGTTCGTTGGCCAAGGAGTAGCCTTCTATCGTCTCGCGTAGCGTCGTCAGTTCGGTTTGCATCCCGGCGATAGACACCCCGTAGTAGTTGTTCTCGGTACTTTCGCCCAAACCGCTTACCGGGTTGCCCCGAGCATCTTCGTCGGACAGTTGTACGACCAAAATTTCTTGCTGATCGCGCGACTCGTAGGAGATGCGAAAGGATTCTCGCAGTTTTAGGGTGAACGGATGAAGAGAAAGGTGCATTTTTGCGGGCGAACAGTAGTCTGGAAAAGTACTAAAAAGATCATGAAAGTAAACGAACTGCGTGAAAAGATCGAAAAGTATGCGCGGGCTGACCTGGAACGGATCACCGTAGAACTTTACAAGGCTATTCCCAAAGCGAAGAAAGAGGATATGGCGGTGGATGAACTCATTGCCAACCCTTCGTCTAAGAAGAAAAAACCAACCGGCAAGGCCGTCTCTTTGGCTACCCTACGTGAAGAGGTGCTGTTATAGTTTTTGACCATTGCCGACCTTCGGTATTTGGCGATTGAGAAAACCAAGGATTTAATTGCCCAGAATGCCTTCCAGGCACCGCCTCCGGAACCTGAGCGTCGCGTTAGAATTTCGTTCATAACCGACCACAGCGCTTACCGTAGACAGGCCAAGCACAACAATCTGGTAGAGATGATCTTTCGCACCCACGCCAAGCTCTTCGAGTTTGACCAAGGAATACGTTTTTATCAGCAACACCACTACGAACGCCAGCCGGAGGTGAAGCTGTATATACTGATTCGGTTGCTCTTTGATGCGCACCAACCCGATTTAATCGTCCGAGAGATTAATGCGGCTGAACAGGCGGGTATCGCTCCCCGAGAAGATCTGAAAAAGCTGCGCGATCACATCACCAAGGAGGGGCAACTCCCGCGCTTTATGCGTTGAAATCTGCGCGACCATCATCGCATCACCACTGCCGTTTGCCGCATTTTTTTTACCTTGCCCAATACAATCAGACCCATAGTATGCTTTTACGACTACGCACCTCCGCTATTTTATTCATAGTAGTATTACTGAATTCTCCCTTCGCTCATAGCCAGGATACCACCGCCACCCGCTTGCTTCGCAACCCCGCCATCAGTCAGAATCACATCGCCTTTGTTTATGCTAACGACCTGTGGGTGGCCCGCCACGACGGTTCCGACGCCCGCCGCCTTACCACTCATCCGGGATTGGAAACCGACCCCTACTTCTCGCCCAACGGGCAAACGTTGGCCTTCACCGGGCAGTACGACGGCAATGTTGATGTCTACACCGTTTCGGTGCAGGGCGGCGCTCCGGTGCGCATGACCTGGCACCCTGGTGAAGACCTGGCCCGCGGCTGGACGCCCGACAGCACCGGCCGTATTTTGTTGGCCTCCGACCGCGCTCGGGCTCCGCTGGCCACCAACGACCAGTTCTGGACGCTCGACCGGGCTGGGGCCCTGCCGCAACCCTTCCGGGTGCCCCGGGTCACGCTCGGTCAGCACGCGCCCGACGGCGAGCGGTTTGCCTACCAGCCGGTGAGCGCCTGGGAAGCGGAGTGGCGCAACTATCGGGGCGGACAAAACGGCCCGATCCGCATTATCAACCTGGAAACCCTGGAGGAAGAGCGGGTGCCCTGGGATGGGAGCAACGACAAAAACCCGGTGTGGATCGGCAACATCGTCTACTTCTTATCCGACCGCAACTACACCATGAACGTATGGTCGTTTAACCCGGTGAACAAGCAGGTGGAGCAGCAGACGTTCTTCACCGAGTTCGACTGCAAGCACCTGGCCAGCGGCGGAGGCAAACTCATCTTCGAGTGCGGCGGTTACCTGTACCTGCTCACCTCGACCAAGGGAGAACCCCAACGCATCGACGTGCGCATCGACGGCGACTTCGCCTGGGCTCGCCCCCACTGGGCCGACGTGCACGACGACATTCGGGAAGCGGGCGTATCGCCCACCGGGCAGCGGGCTATCTTTGAGGCGCGGGGCGACATCTTCACCGTGCCCGCCAAGGAGGGAGCCATCCGCAACCTTACCCAGACCTCGGGTGTGGCTGAGCGAAGTCCGGCCTGGTCACCCGACGGAGAGCGCGTCAGTTGGTTTTCGGACGCCAGTGGCGAGTACCAACTGGTGGTCGCCGATCAGTACGGAGAGAATGCCAAAACCATCGCGCTGGACAGCCCCACTTTCTACTACACTCCCGTGTGGTCGCCCGACAGCAAGCACCTGAGCTTCAGCGATGCCAACCGCACCCTGTGGGTTGTTGACGTAGGTAAGGGCACAGTTACGCCGGTAGACAACGAAGGCTTTGCTAATCCGGAACGGACGCTCTATCCCACGTGGTCGCCCGACTCTCGTTGGCTGGCCTACACCCGGCAGCTCGACAATGAGTACAACGCTATCTTCGTCTACTCGCTGCGCGACGAAAAAAGCTACCAACTTACCGACGGCATGTCCGACAGCCGCGCCCCCGCCTGGGATGCCAGCGGCCAGTACCTGTACTTTCTAGCCAGCACCAACTACGGCCTCAACGTGGGCTGGCTCGACATGAGCAGCATCGAGCGCCCGCTCAACCGGGCCGTGTACGCCGTGGTGTTGTCGGCCGACGATCCCTCTCCCGTGCGCCCCAAGAGTGATGAAGAGACAGAAGAAGAAAAGAAGGACGATGACAAGAAAGCACCTCGGGTAGACATTGACCTGCTCAATATCAACCAGCGCATCGTGGCGCTGGATATTCCGGTGCGCAGCTACACCGCGCTGCAAAGCGGCAAGGCGGGCACCCTGTTCTTCACCGAAAGCATCGCCAACGAAGAAGGGCTTACCCTGCACCGCCACGCGCTAGAAGACCAGGAAACCAAGAAGTTGATGGGCAACCTTCAGTCGTTCCACGTGACGGCCAATGGCCAGAAGTTGCTCTACACAACCAATGAACCGCAGTGGGGCATTGTGGAGGCGGGGGCCGACCCCGAAGCGTTGAAAAACGAACCCGGAACTATTGACACGAAGAGGATGCGGATGCGCGTAGATCCCCTAGCGGAGTGGAAACAAATCTTCCGCGAAGCCTGGCGCTACCAGCGCGACTACTTCTACGTGCGCAACGTGCACGGTCTGGATATGGACTGGGCCTACGCCACCTACGCTCCCTGGATCGACCACGTGCGCCATCGTTCCGACCTCACCTACGTGCTCGACATTCTGGGCGGGGAAACCGCGGTGGGCCACTCCTTTGTGCGGGGCGGCAGCTATCCTGAAATAGACGAAGTACCGATTGGGATGTTAGGAGCTGATTTCACCGTAACCAACGGTTACTACCGGATTGATAAGGTATACAATGGCGAAAACTGGAATCCCGAGCTGCGGGCTCCGCTAAGTGCCCCCGGCGTTAATGTGCAGGCCGGAGAATATTTGCTGGCGATCAACGGTCGTCCGCTGGATGCCAATACGAATGTGTACGGTCGGCTGGCCTACACCGCTAACCAGCCCACCCGTATTACGGTAAACAGCGAACCGACGCTCAGAAACGCCCGCGAGCTCACGGTGGTGCCGGTGGACGACGAAGCCGCTCTGCGTCGCTTCGACTGGGTAGAAGGCAACCGCCGCCGCGTGGATCAACTCTCGGGCGGCAAATTGGCCTACGTATGGTTGCCCAACACGGCGGGCGGCGGCTACCGCAACTTCAACCGCTACTACTTTGCCCAGCAAGACAAGCAGGGAGCCATTATCGACGAGCGCTTCAACACCGGCGGGTTCGCCGCCGACTACATCGTCGATCTGCTGTCGCGCGAGCTGATGGGCTACTTTAGCAATCCGATCGGCGACAAAACGCCCTTCACCAGTCCGGGAGCCGGGATTTGGGGGCCTAAGGTGATGCTCATCAACGAGATGTCGGGGGCGGGCGGTGATTATTTGCCCTATATGTTTAAGAAGAAGGGCATCGGGCCGCTGGTAGGCACCCGCACCTGGGGCGGGCTGGTGGGCATTTGGGACGTGCCCCCGCTGGTGGACGGCGGAACCATCACCGCGCCCCGCGGCGGGTTCTTCAACACCGAAGGCGAGTGGGACGTAGAAAATATCGGAACCGCTCCCGATACGCTGGTGGAGCAAACGCCGAAGTTGGTGGCCAACGGTGGTGACCCGCAGCTGGAGAAAGCCGTGGAGGTGGCGCTGGAACTGCTTGAGAAGAACCCGGTTCAGTTGATGGCGCAACCGCCCGACCCGGTGCGGGTGCGGCGGCCGGAGGAGGGAGAGTAAGCAACCTAGTAGCGTTTAAACGAACGCGTTGCAAACGCGTCCAGCGTGGAACGCCCGAGACGCGAGAAAAAGAACGTTTGCGCGAAAACTAGAGAGTAGATACTAGGGGTAGCGGCGTTTCATATGCATAACCCGAAGAACGCGGATGGTCGTAGGGCTAGGAATATCATATTCAATATTCAAAACCGAGTGCTTTCCAAACTTCCCGTTCAGAAATCATTTTATCAGGATTATCGTCTGCCCATTGTTTAGCTTCGGTGATTTCTTTGACTGCCCAATCATGATACTGCCCGTCAGTCATGGTTTCTGTTTCCTTAGGCGTGTAAGGCTTTTTCTCAGCGATCTTGTTCATAAAGCTAATATAGGGCAAACTCGTCAATTTTCTAAATGGGTCGTTAAACCTCAATCCACTCCTCAGCTAGCTCCCGCTCGGACAAAGAAAACTGCTTGATGTTGGCCGGGTTGATCAGGTCGCCGAGACTGGCTACGCCCTTTAGCCACTTTTCTTCGGTCACCACCGCGATCTTTTCAAAGTCGGTGTAGTGCTGAAAGGTCTTCTGAGTATCTTTCATAAACGCGGCAACAGAATCGTAGCCTTGCAGGTTTTTCACTTCCATCAGCAAGCGCAGTTTGCCCTCCTCCTTGAGGCTATCTTCCATCGTTTTGGCGGCCTGATCAATGTCACTTTGCTTCACTTCGCCATCGATGACTAAGCGAATTACATGGGCGGCTATTTTCTTAGTGGTTAACATATCATGTAGGTTAAAAAGTGAATACGTGTTTCCCAAAAGCTAAACGATCCTCGGAGCGATAGGTTAACATTTCGGGCGGGTTTCACAAATTGCCTTTGTGCCGCTGGTAGATGCGCTCGCGCCGTCGGTACGAAAAATGCCCGGCCACCAAGCCTACCACGGCCGCCACCAGCAGGCGAACGCCAAAGTCTAACCAACGGAAGCGGTCCCAATCAAAATCCAACTCGATCACGTAGAACACCGCGCCCACCAGCGTCCACATCAGCACGCCGTGGGTAAGCACGTAGCGCCCCCGGCGCTGCCGGATTACTTCCCAGCGCCGCTGGGCTTCTTCATCGAACGAAGATTCTGGTAATGACATCTCTTTGGTTGTTTCTTGGTAAAAACCTAGCGACTGCTTCGAGGCAAGCGGCTACTGCACCGCTGCTTCCAACAACGTAAGCGTCTTTTGATCGGCATCCAACCGCGCCCGCACCCCCATCGGCAGGGTAGCGTTCTGCTTGATGTGCCCAAACGACAGGCCGTACAATACTGGGATGCCCAGCCCGGCCAGCCGGTCGTACAGCACCTGGGCTAGCGAGAGTGAGGTGCTTTCGTCTTCGGCTTCGCAGTCGCTGAACACGCCCAGCACCACCCCCGCCGCGGCCGGTAGCTTGTTGGGGTCGAGCAACAACTGGGTGAGCATCCGGTCAACGCGGTAGGGAGCTTCGCCCACCTCTTCTAAAAAAACCAGCTTGCCGCGCAGGTCCACGTCGTAGGCCGTGCCGCACAACGAAGTGACCAGCGACAGGTTGCCTCCCACCAGCACGCCCTCGGCGGTGCCTGGTGCCAGGGTAATTAAGGGGTCAGCAATCGCCACCGGGGTAGCGGGCTCCTGCCCGTTGGCGGTGAGAGGTTCCACCAAATCAGCCACCGGATTTTTGTAGGTGAGCGTCCTATTGGGGTTCATCAGCACCTCCCGGAAATAACGGGTGGTGAAGTCGTTGTAGTCGGAGGTGCCCATCGGGCCGTGGAAGCCCACCAGATTGGCCTTTCCGTACAGCGCGTAGAGCACGGCGGTGATGTCGCTGTAGCCCATAAACACCTTCGGGTTGCTTTTGATTAGTTCGTAGTCGAGGTAGGGCAAGATGCGGGCACTGCCGTAGCCCCCGCGGCCGCAGATGATGCCATCAATGGTGTTGTCGGCAAAGAATTGGTTGATATCATCGGCCCGCTGCTGGTCGGTGCCCGCCAGGTAGCCCTTGCGCACCAGCATGTTGGGGGTGTAGCGCACCTTGAAACCAAACTTCGCCCACGCTCCGATAGCGTCGCGCAATTGTTCTTCGGTCAAATAGGTAGCGGGAGTAACTAAACCGATGGTGTCGCCCACTTTGAGGCGAGGGGGTTTAGTCGGGCGGGCGTCCCGGGGGCGGGCCGACGCGGGCAACGCCGCCAGGGTGGTGGCGGCCGCTAGTCCGCTTATGAATTTTCTTCGGTGCATCAAGGAGAAAAACTATACAAGACGAATTGGCGGACAAATTGCAAAAATCGCTCGTAGATACCGATTAAACTCGTAGTTTTGTGCCACAAAAACCCATGAGTGAGTCGGTGCGTGCGTGATTGCATTTTTAAATCTCGCAGTTGTCCTTCACTCATTTTTCTTTTACTTAACTCGTACAGTAACGCATCAACCCTATGGCAGGAAAGATCACTTTCTCGATGATTAAACCGGACGCGGTTTCCGCGGGCAATACCGGTGCGATTCTTAAAATGATAGAAGAAGCCGGTTTTCGCATCGTGGCGATGAAGAAAACCGAACTTACCAAACGCAGCGCGGGCAAATTCTACGAAGTGCACAAAGAGCGTCCGTTCTTTGAAGACTTGACCACCTATATGTCGTCGGGCCCGATTGTGGCACTGGTGCTGGAGAAAGACAATGCGGTAGAGGACTTTCGCAAGCTGATCGGTGCCACCAACCCCGCCGAAGCCGAAGAAGGCACTATCCGCAAGCTTTACGCTACCTCAATCGAGGCCAACGCGGTGCACGGTTCGGATGCCGATGAAACCGCCGAGAAAGAAGCTGAGTTCTTCTTTGAGGATGAGGAAATGTTCCTAAGCCGCGGCTAATAACAATCTAGCTCCTAACGCACTGTTTGTTAGGTCTCCATCTTGGGCTTAGGTGCCGGTTCAGACTGTTTTTGGTTCTCTTTCTGGAAGAACACCCGACGAATCCACTTGGGCAAGAAAATCGCTCCGAGCAGCAAATAAGGGTAATACGAGAGGAGCCGCCACAGAATGTTGGTTACGAAGGTGTAATCACCCAAAAACTCGGTGAAGAACTGCGAAAAGAAAAACTCGGCCGCTCCGCTTGCTCCGGGAGTGGGCGACACCAGCATCACAATCCACATCATCAGGTGGCGGCAGAAGATAAGCAAATGGGTGCTCCAGTTCAGCTCCACAAAAGAGGCCACCAGGCAGTTGAGCATCGCGTAGCGGGCGCACCACACAAAAAACGTCATCGATATAATGATCGTCCAGTATTTTGCTCCCTTGCCCCGCAGTTGGTGAGAGGCCAAAATCACCTCGTCGCCGTGGTTGCTCAGGGTGTAACGCCACCGGCGCAGAAAGCGAATAGAACCTAACTTCATCAAAAACCACTTGAACCCCCGGGGGCGGATCAACAGTGCGTAGATCATCACGGCAGTGTAGGCGGCGATGAGTATATAACTGATCAAAAACAATACTTGAAGACTGTCACCCCACGGCAACTGCATCTCGCTCGCGGGAGGAAAAAGCTCGTCCTTAGAGTAAATCAACGCTACCGGAGACATGAGCAGAAAGAAGGTGTTGTCCAGAATGGAAGTAAGCATCACGTAGGCCAGCGCCTTGCCAAACTTGATGCCCTCTTTCATGAGCACCAGCACCACAATGGTGGTGCCGCCCACCACCGACGGAGTGATGGCCGAAGCAAACTCCCACAAAATGATCACGTACAGGCTGCTCTCCCAGTTGAGTTCGTGGTTGGTGAGTACCTTGATCCGGTATAAATAGCCGGTGTCGCGCGCTAAGATCACCAGAAAGGCCAGCAATAGGGGAAGCCACCGAGCGTCCAGGATCAGCCCTAGTTTATCAGCCGTCACGTCGGGATCGCTTAGGAACAGGTACATCACAATAGCCAACCCAATAAGCACCGGAATCCAGATCTTATTCGGGTTAAGGGTCTTGATGATTTCCTTCGAGTTAATCTCCATCAACGACGCGCGCGGCTTCTGCTAAACTAATCCAAAAATTGTTGTAGCCTTCGCCAACGCGAAGGGTAATGTCTCCTACTTGCAGCAACTCCAAAATGGCCAGAAAGTTAAAAATCACCGCCATCTTCGTGCGGTCTTTCTCAATAATGCTTATAAAAGATACCGGTTCAGTAGCCCGACGCACGTTCGCTAAAATGAACAGACGCTGACTCTCGATGGTATACGGATACTGCACCACCTGGTGCGGCTGCTCCTGCTGCTTGCGTTCGTAGCGCTGGGTGACCCGCTGCAACACCTTGAGCAACTTATAAAGCGTCAAATCCTGCAACTCAGCCTCTCCGTTGGCTTCTTCCGACAGCATGGCCAGTTCGCTGATCACGTTGCCGCGAGTATAACGCAACAACCGTTCCTCTTCCAGATTGGCCAGCTCCTGCACCACTGACTTGTACTTCTTATACTCCAGCAGATGCTTCACCAGTTCTTCGCGGGGGTCGATTTCTTCGCCCACCTCGTTCACCACCGGCCGGGGCAGCAGCATTTTGGCCTTAATGCGCATCAGCGTGGCGGCTACCAGGATGAACTCGCTGGCCACCTCAATGTTCAGCTGTTCCAGATCGTGCAGGTAGCCCAGAAAGTCATTGGTAATCTTAGAGATAGGGATATCGTGAATGTCTAGCTCATCGCGTTCAATGAAGAACAACAGCAAATCGAAGGGGCCTTCAAACAGGGGAAGTTTAATCTCAAAGCTCACGGCACGACGGTTGGTGGATAGAAGTGCCCCACCTTACGTTCACGGTATGGGCACTGCTTCCGAGGTTGAACGAAATTGCTACCGGGTTGGTTGATCGACACACTAGCAAACCACAGAAGCGCAGCAAATTTATTATATATTGCAGGCAATCCTCTCAAAATCAGGGAAAAGACCGTGGCCCACGTGAGGATCATGAGGCGAGCCGAGAAACATTCGCCAATCAGCATGGTTCTTCCCATATTAGTCCGAACAGGTGTATTATGATGATCCAACCCGGCCCCCTGCTGGCCCATGTCAACGAGCCCGCTGATCTTAAAAAGTTAAGTCCCGAACAACTGGTTCGTTTGTCCGAAGAACTTCGGCAGTTTATTGTAGACAACGTCTCGGTCTACGGCGGTCACTTCGGCGCTAGCCTGGGCGTGGTAGAACTCACCGTGGCCCTGCACCACGTCTTCAACACCCCCTACGACCAGCTGGTGTGGGACGTGGGCCACCAGGCCTACGGGCACAAAATCCTCACTGGCCGACGCGATAACTTCTCTACGAACCGGCTTTACGGTGGGCTGTCGGGCTTTCCCAAGCGCAGCGAGAGCACGTATGATGCCTTCGGCGTGGGCCATTCTTCCACCTCTATCTCGGCCGCCCTGGGCATGGCGGTGGCTTCGCAGTATCGGGGCAGCGACGACAAGCAGCACATTGCCGTGATTGGCGACGGCGCCCTCACCGGCGGCATTGCCTTTGAAGCCATGAACCACGCGGGCGTGGCCAACTCCAACCTGCTTATCATCCTGAACGACAACTGCATGTCGATCGACCCCAACGTGGGAGCCCTGCGCGACTACCTGACCGACATCACCACCTCGCAGACCTACAACAAGGTGAAAGACGACGTATGGAAACTACTGGGCAAGGTGAGCAAGTTTGGCAAAAGCGCGCAGGAAATTGCCTCTAAGCTGGATACCAGCATCAAAACCTTTTTGCTGCGCAACAGTAACCTGTTCGAGTCGCTTAATTTGCGCTACTTCGGTCCCGTTGACGGGCACGACGTGAACCACCTGGTGAGCGTGATGGAAGACCTGAAGAAGATTCCCGGCCCCAAGATTCTGCACTGCCTCACCGTGAAAGGCAAGGGGTTTTTGCCCGCCGAGAAGAACCAGACCCAGTGGCACGCGCCTGGCAAGTTCGATAAGCTCACCGGTGAGATTCGCAAGAAGGTATACGACACGCCGCAGGCACCGAAGTACCAGGACGTGTTCGGTCATACCATTGTGGAGCTAGCCGAGCAGAACGACAAGATCGTGGGCATCACGCCCGCCATGCCGTCGGGTTCTTCACTGAACATTATGATGAAGGCCATGCCCGACCGCGCCTTCGACGTGGGCATTGCCGAGCAGCACGCCGTTACCTTCTCGGCCGGGCTCGCCACGCAGGGACTGATTCCGTTCTGCAACATCTACAGCACCTTTATGCAACGGGGCTACGACCAGGTGGTGCACGACGTGTGCATCCAGAAGCTGCCGGTGGTCTTCTGCCTTGACCGGGCCGGGGTGGCCGGAGCCGACGGGCCTACGCACCACGGGGCCTACGATCTGGCCTACATGCGTTGCCTGCCCAACATCGTGGTGTCGACCCCCATGAACGAAGCCGAGTTGCGCAACCTCATGTACACCGCCACGCAGTATAAAGACGGCGCTTTCTCTATTCGCTATCCCCGCGGGCCGGGCGTGATGCCCAACTGGCGCACCCCGCTGGAAGAAATTGCGGTGGGCACCGGCCGATGCGTTCAAGAAGGAGAAGAAGTGGCCATCCTGACCATCGGTCACGTAGGCAACTACGCCGTGGAAGCCTGCCAGCAACTTGCCGACGAAGACGTGCACCCGGCGCACTACGACCTGCGCTTCGTGAAACCGCTGGACGAAGACCTGTTGCACGAAGTGTTTAGTCAGTTCAAGCATGTGGTCACGGTGGAAGACGGCTGCCTGATGGGGGGCATGGGCAGCGCCGTGCTGGAGTTTATGGTTGATAATGGCTACTCAGCTACCGTGAAGCGCCTGGGCATCCCCGACCGGGTCATCGAGCACGGCGAGCAACTGGAGCTGCACCGCGAGTGCGGTTACGACCCTAAGGGCATCGCGCAAGCGGTGCGGGAGTTGTTGGGGGTGGAGGTGTAATCTGTTATTTTTTAATCAGTTTCGCTTACAGGTAGTGTTGAAGCCAAATCATCCTCAATTTCAAGTCCATACTGTGCTGCGATCTTCGCAATGTGAATACCGAAAACTCCTCGCATCTCGCCAAGTGCGCCATTAAACACCCAACTGGCGTGATGACCAAGCTGACTGGCCGGTAGCACGATGCGATTGGAATTAGCGTCGCCAGTTTGTAAAAACTTTCTGCACGCAGCGCGCATTGCTCGGAGGCTCTCAGCTAATTGTCCCGAGTTAGACTGTCCAAGCTCAGAGGTCAGAAAGTCTCGGATACGAAAAACAGAATCAACGCAGTGTCTAGGCACCTCCATTTCAGATGGTATATACAGAACGCGTTTATCTTCAAGAAAAACTATGATACGCCTCGCGACAGCCCTCTCTGCTTCGGGAGGATTCCAAGAAACCCCAAAGATAGGAGTACTAATACCCGTTAGCCGCGAAAGCACTTCTTGAAACTTCATATATTATTCCTCGGATGTGCGATCAACTCCCGCGTATTCATACACTGGCGTTTCGATAACCCGCTCTGGTTTCTGCTTACCTAAAACGGTCTCTTGCAA
Organism: Cyclobacteriaceae bacterium; assembly: GCA_965217275.1. Taxonomy (GTDB): domain Bacteria; phylum Bacteroidota; class Bacteroidia; order Cytophagales; family Cyclobacteriaceae; genus Tunicatimonas. Next base: position 2,220,384 of record OZ244400.1, read on the forward strand.
CCGCTCTACCGTTGAAGGGGAAAAGAATTGCTCACCCGTTTCTTCATCTACGCGTGCGGGGACGTTCTCTACAACATAGAACCGCCCTTTGTGCTCTAACGTGTAGGTCACCCGCTGTTCCACTAAATGCGTCTCTCTTTCGTTCATAATGATCGTCTTTTTTTGAAACCAATCCACCGGTTCGGATCTGGTTCATACAAGGTTATAATCTTGACTAGAGGCCTTGAAGGATAGCTGCATTGCACATGTAGCGGCCGACTATCTAATGATTCGCCATATATTAGACAGCTTGGGCCATATCTATCATCCAGATAGTCTTCAATAACTTCGCCGGAAGATATGGCTTCGCGCAATTCTTGGAGGCTAATCTGACGTACGATGCTCTGATCAACCGCATGCTTTGAGAATTCAAACTGGTCGGCTTACCTTTTCCTGTATCTCATTAAGTAAAGTCATACAGACCTATGAAGATACTTCTAAACACAATTCGATGGCCTCCTGAATACGTTTCATCAGCGTATCAAGAGATTTCGCCTGTGTGTGGCAACCCGGAAGACTAGGCACCGAGGCAACATAATATCCATCACCATCACGCTCAATAACGACATTGTAATCCCGCTTTGTTTTCATGTGGCTTACTAACGTAACTAATCATTTAAGTAGTGGGGACGCACCGCGGCCACCGTGGAACGGCGCGTCCCCACTCACTATCATATGTATCCAACCTCAGTAAGCCTCCACCGTATCAATCAGTAACTCAAAATCTGTTTCCTCTCCGTTGCCTATGAGAAAGCCTACGGTGTGAATCGTTGCCAAGTTCAACTTGGGAGCGTCAGGCACATCTTCCCCGCGAAAGGTAGCCTTAAAGTCAGCGAAGTCCAGCCGGATGCGCTGCCACTTATCTTTCGCCTCAAAAGACTGGGCGTAAGTAACCCGGTCGGCATCGGTCTCGAGACGAAGCTGGTAGGTCTGCTGGTCGCCGCGCACGTGTAGTTCAATGCCCTGATAACCGCTTAGGTCCAGGGTCTTCTCATCACAGAGGATTTGCGCAAAGCCGCCGTCGTTCTCCAGCGACACGTGGCCGCTAAAGCGGGCCAAGCCTTTCTGTCCGCTTTCTTCCAAAACGTAGGTCACCTGGCTGCTGGACACCCCGCCCATCACTACGTCGTTTTCGGTGTGCCACTGCTGCACGCTTTCTTTGTCAGAAAAGTTGAATAGAATCATTACGGAGAGTATAAGGAAATGATTAAGGTTGAGCATCGCAGTATAAACGAGCGAAGAGGGTTTGGGTTACGTCAGTTGATACCTTTACCTTTCTTCAATATTTCCGGCGGAAACCTGCCTGCTGTTTGTTTAAGACCGGCTAACCCAATATATTAACTCGTCGGGCCATCCCCGCCCCCCAACCAATCATTTCCTTTTCTCATGCACAACTTTAACATCAACCGTCGCCACTTCCTGAAAACCGCTTCGGCTTCGCTGGCGCTTTCCACCCTGGGCCCCTCAGGGTTGGACATTATCTACCAAGATCAGCCCCTGCGCGTGGGCGTGATCGGCACCGGGTGGTACGGCAAGAACGATATCTTTCGGCTGATCCAGGTGGCCCCGGTAGAGGTCGTCTCTATTTGTGACGTAGACAAAAATATGCTGGCCGAAGCGGCTACCCTGATCAGCCAGCGGCAAAAGTCGGGCAAGAAGCCGCGAACCTACACCGACCACCGCGCCATGCTGGCCGAGCGCGACCTGGACCTGGTGCTCATCGGCACACCCGACCACTGGCACGCCCTGCAGGCTATTGATGTGCTGGACGCTGGAGCGCACCTGTATCTGCAAAAGCCCATCAGCGTCGACGTGCTGGAAGGGGAAGCTATTCTGGCCAAGGCCCGGCAGTCGGATCGGACGGTGCAGATCGGCACGCAGCGGCGCAGCACGCCCCATCTGATGGAGGCCAAGAAAAACATCGTGGACGCGGGCTTGCTGGGCAAGGTGTCGCACGTAGAGATGTGCTGCTACTACCACATGCGGGCCACCGACCATCCGCCCGAGCAAGCGGTGCCTGCCTTCTTCGACTATGACCAGTGGACGGGCCCCGCCCCGATGCGCCCCTACGACGGACTGCCGCACCGGCGGTGGCGGGCCTTCATGGCCTACGGCAACGGCATTGTGGGCGATATGTGCGTACACATGTTCGATACCGTGCGCTGGATGCTCGATCTGGGCTGGCCGAAGCGCGTGAGCTCCGAAGGGGGCATCTACGTGCAAAAAGATAGCAAATCCACCATCAGCGACACGCAACACGCTACTTTTGAGTATAACGAACTTAATTGCGTGTGGCAGCACCGCAGTTGGGGCACCCCCGCCGACCCTGACTACCCGTGGGCCTTTACCCTCTACGGCGACAAGGGCACCCTGAAGGGCAGTGTGATGCAATATGACTTTATTCCGCAGGGCAAAGAAGGTAAACGCCTGCACGGGGACGCAATGTATGAGCGGGAGAAGTACCCGGAAGACCTCACCGAAAAAGACATCGAGCTGCACGCTGCCCCCGCCACCCGCCGCCACATGCTCGACCTCCTAGCGGCCATTAAAGAGAAGAAGCAACCGGTGGCTTCGGTAGAGCAAGGGCACATCTCTAGTGCTGCCTGCATTCTGGCCAATTTGTCTATGCAAACCGGACGGCCGTTGGTCTATGATCCGCAGCAGCGCATTGTGGTGGGCGACCCCGAAGCGACCAAACTACTGCGTCGCCCCTACCGCGACCCCTGGCAGCACCCGGGCGAGAAGTTGGGGTAGAGGAAGAACGTATTTGTGAATATTGAATATCGAACCGGGCGCCGGGCGCAAGGAATGCTAAATGTTGAAGTATGATATTGAATCAACAATTATTGATAAGCGGTCTGTTGCTGTATGGTGTAGTAGCCAACGCCCAGTCTCTGGAAAGCGGAAGTGAAGTCGTTGCACCCGGAGCTTCATTGCACCAAGTGGCGGCCGACTATAAATTCACCGAAGGTCCGGCGGTGGATGCGCAGGGCAACGTGTTCTTCACCGACCAGCCCAACAACCGCATCATGAAGTGGTCTACCGACGGCACCGTATCGGTGTTTATGGATAGTGCCGGGCGGGCCAACGGACTATTCTTCGACCGGCAGGGTAATCTAATCACCTGTGCCGACGCGCAGAACCAACTGTGGCAGATCAGTCCTGACAAAAAGGTAACGGTGCTGGTGAACGACTTTCAGGGCAAACGACTCAACGGCCCCAACGACCTATGGATCGACCCACGGGGCGGCATCTATTTCACCGACCCCTATTACCAGCGCGACTACTGGACGCATACCGAAAAGGAGATTGAGAACGAGCGGGTCTATTATTTGGCCCCCGACAAAAAGACGCTTACGCCCGTCGCCACCGACCTGGTGAAACCCAACGGCATTGTGGGCACCGCGGACGGGAAACAGCTGTACGTCGCCGACATTGGGGACGAGAAAACCTACGTTTATCAAGTGAATGATGACGGAAGCTTAACCAACCGGCAACTGTTTACTGACATGGGATCCGACGGACTGACGCTCGACAGCCAGGGCAACGTGTACCTTACCGGCCAGGGAGTTACGGTGTTTAATCAGCAAGGAGAAAAGATTGAGCACATTGCGGTGGACGAGGGCTGGACGGCCAACGTTTGTTTTGGCGGCAAAGACCGGAAGAAGTTGTTTATTACGGCTATGAAGTCGCTGTACACGCTGGAGATGCGGGCGAAGGGGGTGCAGTAGGTACATGACGGCCATCGCCGCGCGATTAATCAGTAGGCACATGATTAATCATGTGCCTACTGATAACGCATCACCAACCAAAGCACCAGGTAAACGATAAGAGGCGAGCCGATGCCCAGCACAATGGCTAGGGCAAACACCACCCGGAGCAACGTAGCGTCCCAGCCGAAGTAGGTGGCCAGTCCGCCGCACACGCCCAGCACAATTTTGTCGGAGGGAGAAGGTTTAAGCTTTTTCATTAAGCCACTACTTCTTGCCGGTAGTGCGCATAAACCGACGTAATCCCTTCCCGAAGGCCAATCCGGTGCTTCCAACCGTAGCTATGCAGTTTACCCACGTCCATCAGCTTGCGGGGCGTACCGTCGGGCTTCGACGTATTAAAGGCGAGTTCACCCTCAAAGCCCACCACGTCTTTGATCAACAACGCCAAGTCCTTGATGCTGATGTCCTCCCCGGTGCCCACGTTCACCAGCTCCGGCTCGCTGTAGTTTTCCATCAGAAACACGCAGGCTTCAGCCAGGTCGTCCACGTGCAGAAACTCCCGCTTCGGACTGCCCGACCCCCAGATTTCTACCGTGGCGTCGCCGTTCTCCTTGGCCTCGTGAAACTTACGGATCAGGGCGGGCAACACGTGCGAGTTGTTCAGATCGTAGTTGTCGTTGGGTCCGTACAAGTTGGTGGGCATGGCCGAAATAAAGTCACAGCCGTACTGCGCCCGGTAGTTCTCGCACAGCTTGATGCCCGCAATCTTGGCAATGGCGTAGGGTTCGTTGGTCGACTCCAGTGGGCCGGTCAGCAGATACTCTTCTTTGAGCGGCTGATCGGCCAGTTTTGGGTAGATGCACGACGAACCCAGAAACTGGAGCTTCTTCACTCCGTTGACGTAGCTCTGGTGGATCACGTTGTTCTGGATCATCAAGTTATCGTACAAAAACTCGCCCCGGTAGACATTGTTGGCGTGAATGCCGCCCACCTTAGCCGCAGCTAGGAACACGTAAGCGGGTTTCTCTTCGGCAAAAAACTGGGCCACTTGCGGCTGATTGCGCAAGTCCAGCTCGCTGGACCGGCGGGTCACGAAGTTATCGTAGCCCTTGCCCTGCAGGTTGCGCAGGATGGCCGAACCGACCATGCCGCGGTGCCCGGCGATGTATATTTTAGCGTCTTTTTTCATTATTCGTGATAGTTGAATACCTTATGACCGCCCTTCAGCAAAAACTTGTCACGCTTGAAGAGTTCTACGTCCGATTGCACCATATCTTTCACCAGCGCCGGAAGATCGTACTCCAGTTCCCAACCGAGTTTTTCCTTCGATTTGGTGGGGTCGCCGATCAGCAGTTCCACTTCGGTGGGTCGATAATAGGCCGGGTCGACCTTCACCACCTCTTTACCTTCGGGCAATTGGTAGTCGGGGTGCGAACAACTGACCACCCGACCTACTTCGTCTTGTTCTTTGCCTTCGAAGGCTACCTCAATGCCCAGCTCCTGGAACGACATCCGCACGAAGTCGCGCACGGTGGTGGTGATGCCAGTGGCAATCACAAAGTCTTCGGCCACCTCCTGCTGCAGAATCAGCCACATGGCCCGCACGTAATCCTTAGCGTGACCCCAGTCGCGCTTGGCGTCCATGTTGCCCAGGTACACCGTATCCTGCAACTTGAGGGCGATGCGCGCCGCTGCCCGAGTAATCTTGCGCGTCACAAACGTTTCACCCCGAATGGGCGATTCGTGGTTGAACAAGATGCCGTTCACTGCAAACATATCGTAGGCCTCGCGGTAGTTCACCGTGATCCAGTAGCCGTACAACTTGGCCACTGCGTAGGGCGAGCGGGGATAGAAGGGCGTTTTTTCGCTCTGCGGCACCTCCTGCACCAGTCCGTAGAGTTCGGAAGTGGAGGCTTGGTAGATTTTGGTTTTCTTTTCCAAGCCTAAAATGCGCACGGCCTCCAGGATACGCAGCGTGCCGATGCCATCTACGTTGGCCGTGTACTCGGGCGCATCGAAGCTCACCTTCACGTGCGACATAGCGCCCAGGTTGTAAATCTCGTCGGGCTGCACCTCCTGCACAATGCGGATGATGTTGGTAGAATCCGACAAGTCGCCGTAGTGCAGTACAAACTTGAGGTCTTTTTCGTGCGGGTCCTGGTAGAGATGGTCGATGCGGTCGGTGTTGAACAGCGAAGTGCGGCGCTTGATGCCGTGCACTTCGTAGCCTTTCCTGAGTAGTAATTCGGCCAGATAGGCCCCGTCTTGACCGGTTACCCCGGTGATGAGTGCTTTTTTCATAGTTTATACGTATTCGGTTAATCCTTTTTCTTTGATATCGTTCAAAAATTTCTTTACCATTTGCTCCTGGTCTTTGTCGCAGATCATCAGGGCATCGTCGGTCATTACCACAATATAATTATCGAGTCCCTGCACCACGCCGATTTTGTCCTTCGGCACCTTGATAAAGCAGTTGGTGGTGTCGTAGGTCATCACCGAACCCTGGATGCTGTTGGCGGTGGTATCTTTAGGGTGCTCGCTATCGATCGATTTCCAGGTGCCCAGATCCGTCCAGCCGATGTCGGCGGGCATCACGTACACGTTATCAGCTTTTTCCAGGATGCCGTAGTCGATGGAGATGTTGATGCAATTGGAGTATACTTTCTTAATGAATGCTTCTTCGCGGTCGCTGTAGTACTGCGCTTCGCCTTCGGCAAACAGCGTGTTGACCTCGGGCAGATGTTGTTCGTAGCTCTTTCGGATGGCCGCCAGGCTCCAGACGAAGATGCCGGAATTCCAAACAAAGTTACCGGCCTGCAGAAATGCTTCGGCGGTGGCCTGATCGGGCTTTTCCTTAAAGGCTTCTACTTTGTAAGCATCAGATGCGCGTTCGGAAGCATTGAACTCGATGTAGCCATATCCAGTGTCGGGCCGTAGCGGCTTGATCCCGAAGGTGATGAGATAGTCTTCTTGCGAAGCGAGCTCAAAGGCTTTTTGTGCCAGGCGCGTGAACTCGTCTTGCTTCACAATCATATGGTCGGCGGGCGAGACGATGATACTGGCCTCTGGGTTTTTCTGAGCAATCTTGTGAAAGGCGTAGGCCACGCAGGGTGCCGTGTTGCGCAGTTCGGGTTCCAGCAAGATTTGGTCGTCGGTGAGTAGCGGCAGTTGTTCTTTGATCAGGTTGTAATACGCTTGGTTCGAGATGATGTAGATATTCTCAGCAGGACACACCGCCTGCAACCGGTTGAAGGTGAGCTGCAACAGCGATTCACCGGTGCCGAGCACGTCGTGAAACTGCTTGGGAAACTGCTGTCGACTGATGGGCCACAGTCGGGTGCCGACCCCGCCCGCCATGATTAAAGCAAAGTTATTCGCTTTCATTTGCATTTATCAAATAATAAAAATGACTAAAATGTGAAGCAAATATACGGACATCGTGCTCGAAAGAAAAGCATTCCCCAAATTGTAATCAAATTCCCCCTCTATCTTTACAAAAGAACGACTGTTAAGTTACTACCAAAAAGCTGCCGTTACGAAGCGATTCTTTATTATAGGTAAATGGTCGGTCTGAGGTTTCCTGAAACATCTTTCCTCCCGCCGCTTCTACGATTGCTTGTCCGGCGGCGGTGTCCCACTCCATCGTGGGGCCGTGGCGGTAGTAGATGTCGGCCTTTCCTTCGGCGATCATGCAAAACTTGAGCGAACTGCCGCGGGAAATACTCTCGGTAACGCCGTACTGCCGCAACACCTGCTCTTCTTCTTCGGAGGCGTGGCTGCTGCTGCGCACCGCCACCCGTTTTTCGGGAGACCGACGAACCCGCAGTGTTTCCATTGCCCCGCCCGGAATTTGCTTGTATCCCCCCGCTTCCAGGTCGCTGGCATACCCTGCCTGCGTAGCAAAGTATAGTTCCTCGGTTACCGGAGTATAAATCACCCCCAGCACGGGGCGGTGACGGTGGATGAGCGCGATGTTGACGGTGAATTGCCCGTTGCGTTTGATAAACTCCTTAGTGCCATCGAGCGGGTCTACCAGCCAAAAATATTCCCAACCTTGGCGGTCCTTGTAGAGAACACCTTTTCCTTCTTCGGAGATCAGCGGGATGGTAGGATAATGCTCCTGCAGGGCCGGGGCAATAATCTGGTGTGCTGCCTGGTCGGCCAGGGTGAGGGGAGAATGATCATCTTTGAAGTCGACCACCTGCGAGAAGTCGGCGTGATGATACACCTCCAGAATGGCTCGTCCGGCAGCCTGGGCAATGTCATTGATCGTAGCAATGGACACTTTTGAGATCATCGGAAGGAATAAGGGTTGATGGTATCGACTAAAAAACTTTATATTGCTGGCTACACTAACTACCAACTACGCACATGGAGCACACCGCCCGCGTAAAGATTGTCCTGCACGGCGGGGAATTTGAGATTGAGGGTTCGGAGGAGTTCGTCAACTCCTACGCCGACACCATTGCCAGCCTGTCGGACATTTTGAAAAACGCCCCGTCGCACTCGAGCGCTACCGAAGGCAAAGAAAGCAATCTTAATCCAGGAAAGCAATTTGCTATTTTTGACTCAGAGGCCACGCCCCCACCGGAAACCACGCCTCTGGCCTCACCCGACTCGTTTGGCGAACTATACTATAAAGCCCCCAAGAGCACCAGCAAGTCGGACGTGGTGCTGTTGGCCAGTTTCTTTGTGCAGTCGCACAACGGCGAGGGCACCTTCACCACGCGCGAGGTGAACAAACTGCTGCGCGACCACGGCATCGACATGACCAACACAGCGCACTTCAACAAGCTGAACCAGGACTACAAGAAGGTATTCAAGATGCGGCAGGGGCAGTATAAGGTGAGCGAAGAAGGGGTGGAGCACCTAAGGAGCATTTTGCGGTAAACAAGGTGTACGGTAGGGGCGCGATTAATGTGCACTGTGGGGGCGCGATTAATCGCGCCCCTACGACCGTAAAATCCATTCCGCCGCGTCCCACAGACTGTTCACCGTCGTCCGGGCCATAGTTTTTGGATGGGTCTCATCAATTAAAATCCCCGGAATGCCCAATTTCTGCGCCGGAGCCAAATCGCGCTCTTTGTCACCGATCATCCACGAACGGGCAGGGTCGATGCCGAACCGAGCGATCGCCCGCTCAAACATTAGGCTGTCGGGCTTACGGGTGAGTGATTCGCTGACCGACGGGTGGTAGGGCGCGTAGTAGATTGCGTCAATCAGGTGGCCGGTCACCATGTTCATGAAGTTGTGGCAGGTCTGCATCTGCTCCCGGGTGTAAATGCCCTTGGCAATGCCCGACTGGTTGGTGACAATTACCAGCCGGTAGCCCGCCGCTTTGAGCCGCCGCAGGGCTTCGGGCACTCGAGGCAGGATTTTAAAGTCCGGCAGGCGGTAGGCATAGTTCACCCGGTCGCGGTTGATGACCCCATCGCGGTCTAAGAAAATGCAGGGCGCTCCCTTGGTAGTAACGTTCATGAGCGATTTGCGGTGGCCGCTTCACGTTTTTTTTATCGGCGAAAGCTGGCTACTTTTGGTCTTTTATCCTAATCGCTAGTTAGTGAGTTCCAACCGCAGCCTAGTCATTATTCCTACATACAACGAAAAAGAGAATATTCAGCTATTATTGCAAGCCATCTTTTCGTTACCTGTGGCCTTCGAGGTCCTGATTGTGGATGACAACTCACCCGACGGCACCGCCGACATTGTTCGCGGACTGCAAACTTCCTATCCTGATCGAGTTCACCTGCTCGAGCGGCCCGGCAAACTGGGTTTGGGCACCGCTTACATTGCCGGATTTCGCTACGCCCTCCAACAGGGCTACGAGTATATCTTCGAGATGGATGCCGACTTCTCTCACAATCCCGAAGACTTGGTGCACCTGCACGAAGCCTGCGCCAAGCAGGGCTACGATCTGGCCATCGGGTCGCGCTACGTGACAGGGGTCAATGTGGTGAACTGGCCCATCCGGCGGGTATTGATCTCTTACTTTGCTAGTCAGTACGTGCGCTGGGTCACCGGCATGCCCATCAACGACGCCACGGCGGGCTTCAAGTGCTACCGCCGCCGGGTGCTGGAGGCCATCGACCCCGACCGGGTGCAGTTCGTGGGTTACGCCTTCCAGATATCCATGAAGTTCAACGCCTGGAAACACGGATTCCGGATCACCGAGGTGCCTATTATCTTCACCGACCGCACGCGGGGAGTGTCCAAAATGTCGAGCAAAATATTCTGGGAAGCCTTCGGCGGAGTGATCCTGATGAAGATGCGTAGCCTGTTTCGAAAATATGAGTTGAAGGTTCGAAGTTGAAAGGTTCTAGATTCGGAGTTCTATGTTTTTTGCTTTCCAAACGCAGAACCTAGAACTCCGAACCCTGAACCTAGAACATCTAATCAAACCGAATAGCCTTGATCGGATCAATCCGCAAAATTACCACCGTCGGGATACCCAGCACCAGCGCCACCACCACAAAAGTGAGCAGGTTGAGCAGCACGATGGTCAGGAAATCCCACTGAATGGGCACAAAGCTCATGTAGTAGTTCTCCGGGTCCAGCGGGATGATCTTAAAGTACGATTGCAACAGCCCGAAGCCAATGCCGATCACGTTGCCAATGAGCATGCCCTTCACCACCAGCAGCAGGCCGTTGTAGGTGAAGATGCGGCGAATCTGCCGGTTCTTGGCACCCAGGGCCTTCAGAATGCCGATCATTTGGGTGCGTTCCATAATTAAAATCAGCAAGATGCTCGTGATATTGAAACAGGCCACAAACAGAATGAGGGCCAGAAAAACCACCACGTTGTTGTTGATCAGGTCTAACCACTCAAAGATCTGGACGTATTTGTCGCTCACTTTTTCTACGAACAAGCTGTAGTCCAGTTCGTCCTGCAGCGCTTCCTCGGCCCGGTCCACCTGATCACTGCTGTTCAAGAACACCTCGAAGCCACCCACCAACGAGTCGGGCCAGTCGTTGAGGCGCTGAATCAGGCGAATGTCTCCCAAAATAACCTGATCGTCGAACTCTTCGATGCCCGTGTCGTAGATGCCCCGCACGTGCAGCTTGCGAATCCGGTTGCTGGGCGGATCGATAAAGTACATGCGCACGTTATCGCCCGTGTCGAGCAGCAGGGTGTTGGCAATCTTCTGGCTGATGAGTACGTCGGTAGAGTAGCCACTGCTATCGAACCGGATGAAGTGCCCCCGGCTGATGTTGCGCTTGAAACGGGTGCTGTCGAAGTCGCTGCTCACCCCCTTGATCACGGCTCCCAGCACCTCGTCCTCCGTCTTAAGCAATCCTGCCTTGTGACTAAATACCTGCACGTGATCTACCGCCCCAAAACGCTCGGGCTGCTGATACAAAAGGTTGTTGGTCGAGATCGGTTCCTCCTGCATGGAGTTGTCGAGCGAGTACTTGGTCACCTGAATGTGTCCGCTAAACGAGTAGATTTTGTCCTTCACCTCCTGGCGAAACCCGTCCAGGATCAGGAAGGAGATCATCATCACCGCCAAACCCACCGCAATGCTGGCAATGGCGATCTTGTTGATGGTCGACGAAAAGGATTTGCTTTCGGCCTGGCTGATCTTTTTGGATATAAAATAAGAAAGGTTCAAGGGGGCAAAAGCAGGTTAATTGGTAACAATGAAACGAACGGCGCGAAGGTTGCGGGTAAAGTACACGAACATTTCGCGGATTTGCAATACATTTGATCTTCCCGTCAACCCGTGGTGGGAGAAGTAATGAAGAATTTCATGAACAAAACTATCCTGTTGACTGCGTTGCTAGGCATAGCGGTTGCCTGCCAGTCGCAAACCGTTACGCAAGAAGCCACTTCACAGGAAGCGGTCGTCGACCAGCCTATCCTCCCGGCGGCCTACCAAACTGATGCTTACCTACCTTTGCTAGAAGGAAAAGCCGTGGCGCTGGTCGTCAATCATACTTCACTGATCAATGAAACCCACCTGGTAGATTCGCTCGTGGCGCGGGGCGTGAACGTGAAGCAGATATTCGCCCCGGAGCACGGTTTCCGCGGTGAAGCGGGCGCGGGCGACCTGATCAACGACAGCACCGACCCGGTCACCGGCCTGCCCATTGTTTCGCTCTACGGCAAAAACAAGAAGCCCACTGCCGAGCAGTTAGACGGCATTGACCTGGTGATCTTTGACATCCAGGACGTGGGGGCGCGCTTCTACACCTACATCAGCACCATGCACTACGTGATGGAAGCCTGTGCCGAACAAGACAAAGCTATGCTGGTGCTCGACCGGCCCAATCCGAACGGTTTTTACGTGGGCGGGCCCGTGTTGCAGTCGGGCGTGGAGTCTTTCGTGGGCATGCATCCCATTCCGGTGGTGCACGGCCTCACGGTGGGCGAACTGGCGGGCATGATTAATGGTGAGGGCTGGCTGGCCGACAGCGCGCAGACTGATCTTACGGTGATTCCGGTCGAAAACTACTCCCACCGCGACCGCTACCGTTTGCCCGTGCGACCGTCGCCCAACCTGCCCAACGACCAAGCCATCAATTTGTACCCGGCGCTGTGCCTGCTCGAGGGCACGGTGGTCACGCTGGGGCGGGGCACCGATTTTCCCTTTCAGGTCTACGGGCACCCCAACCGGGCATTTGCCGAGGTGAACAGTGCCGCCGACACCTTCACCTTTGTGCCCCGGGCCATTCCGGGAGTAGTGGCACAACCGAAGCACGAGAAGCAGCGCTGCTACGGTGCCGATTTGCGGCAGGCGGAGCAGCTCGACCGGTTTACGCTCAAGTATGTGCTGCAAGCGTACCAGCAGGCTCAGGCGGGTGGCATTTCGGACGAGGATTTTTTCCTAACAGCCACCTTTCGGATTCTGGCGGGCAACGAAACTTTACAGCAGCAGATCGTGGCAGGCCAAACCGAAGAGGAGATCCAGCAGAGCTGGCAGCCTGAATTGGAGGCCTATCGCGCCATGCGTAAGCAGTACTTATTGTACGAAGATTTTGAGTGATGCTCAGCCGAGCCAAACTATCGTTGCTAAAATACCGTTTATTAGGTGTCGCTTGGCGCTCCACCAGACTAATGAAGCGAGTTGCCGGTCTGACTGCATTTGCGTATTTTAGGGATCATCCGTTCCTACAACCCGTAGTCCGTTATGCTGAAGTTTTTGCTGATCACCATTATATTCATCTACGTTGTTTACAAAGCGAGCAACTTTGTGCTTAAGATACTTTTTCCCATCGAGCACGCCCGCCGCATGCAGCAGGAATACGCCCGGAAGAATAAATTCGGCCCCAAATACCGCCGTGAACAGCAGCAACACCGCACTCCCGACGGCCACATTCACGTCGATCATATCCCCCCGGAAGAAAAGAGAACGCGCAGCACCCAAGATTTCAAGGGCGGCGAATACGTTGATTACGAAGAAGTGAAGTAGACAATGATTGAAACTACAACCATACCGGTTCCTGACCAAGTTCTTTCTGAGAAGGTTCCCGACGTGCTGGTGTACGAGGAAATGGACGGGAAACCAATTTATTACCGGGGCTACCGCGACGTGTTGGCCAACCAAAAAAAACCGGAAGACATTATGGGATGCAGTGACGTGCAAGGTATTATCGTCTCGGCGGTGCTGGAGCATCTGTACCAGCACATAGAGAGTGATCAGTATAAGATTATCACCAACGAAATTGGTCTGCACCTTGAGCGGGGCAATAACCTGTCGTCTGACATTGCCATCTATGAAAAATCTATGCTTCAGCGTACGCCGCTCAAGAATAAGTATTTTGACATTCCTCCGCTGGTAGCCATTGAAATAGATACCAAAGCCGACACCAGCAGTTTCAATGCTCCAGCCGATTATTACCACACCAAAACCGAGAAGTTGTTTGCCTTCGGAGTAAAGCAGGTGGTTTGGCTCTTTAGTGCCAACCGGAAAGTGACGGTGGCCTATCCTCAGCAGGATTGGATCACCAAAGATTGGGACAAACCGGTCACTATCTTAGACCAGTACAGCTTCTCCGTGGCCGACCTGATCAAAAAGGGCGGAATTGATCTTCCTTCTTAGTATTCCTTCCCCCGGTACCAGTACCCCTGAATCAGCTTCAGAAACTCCGGATGAATTGCCCCGCCAGATACCAACTCCCCCCCGAAAATATAATTGTCCGTGCCGCTAAAGGTGGTCACTGTGCCTCCGGCCTGCTGCACCAAGAACACTCCCGCCGCCACGTCCCAGGGTTTCAAATTGTATTCGAAGAAGCCCTCAAACCGACCGCAGGCCACGTAGGCCAGGTCCACCGCGGCGCTGCCCATCCGGCGCAGGCCGTGCGTGCACTGCATTAGGTCCTGCACAATTTCTACGTACACGGGCAGATTCTCAAACTTTGAGTACGGAAAACCAGTCGCCAGTAGGCTGTTGGCCAGTTCAGATATGGGCGACACCTTAATCACCATGTCGTTGAGGTAGGCCGGACCGCCCTTCACGGTGTGAAAGCACTCGCCGTGGTTGGGTTCGTTGATCACTCCCAGCACCACCTCGTCGCCGTCCATCAACGCAATGCTGCTCGAGTACAGCGGCAGGCCGTGCACGTAGTTGGTGGTGCCGTCCACCGGGTCGATCACCCAGTTGTAACGTTCGGCGCGGCCCACGTTGGTGGTGCCTTCTTCGGTGATGAACCCGGCTTCGGGCAGAAGTTCGTGCAAGCCCGACACCAAAATCTTCTCGGTTTCTTTGTCTACGTACGACACCAGGTCATTTTTTCCCTTATACTCGATGGAAGAAAGCTGAAACTTACGGGCTTCTCCCTGCATAAAGTCCCCGGCCTGTTTGGTGATGGCGATGGTCTGTTGAAGAATGTGGTCTAGGTTCATGAATTGGTGGTTTGTTACCTGGTAATCTTTCCCTTCACCAGGGCGGCCAGCAGCACGAACACCGACAGCCAGGCCGTGGTGCGGGCTAGGTAGTCGCCGTGCCGGGCGTAGAAGGTGAGTTGGTCATTGGCCCGGATGCTGCCCCGGATCACGGCTTGTTCCCAGTAGTCGGTGGTTTGGTGGATGTCGCCCCGCTGGTCGATGAAGGCCGAGATGCCGGTGTTGGCCGAGCGGGCCACGCTGCGCCGGGTTTCGACGGCCCGTAGGGTAGCGTAGTGCAGGTGCTGCTTGTGCCCGGCGGTGTTGCCCCACCAGCCGTCGTTGGTGATGATGAAGATCATCTCGGCCCCGTTGCGCACGAAGCGCGTGAGGTAGTCACCGTAGATCGACTCGTAGCAAATGGCCGGAGCGCCGCCCAGCGAATCAGCGTTATACAGCACGGTGCGCTCGGCCTGCCGTCCGAAACCGCCCGAGGTGCCGCCCAGATCAAAAATCAGGGTAGACAGGAAGCCCAGTAGTTTGGGATAGGGCATAATCTCCACGCCAGGCACCAGCCGCGATTTGTGATAGAACACGGGGTTGCCTTGGTCGGGCACAAAGAAGGCGGTGTTGAACACGTCGTACGAACCAATGTCTTCGCTGTAGCGCGCCGTAGACGTAACTTCGCTCGGCAGGTCGTAGCGGATCAGCGAGGTCATGCCCGTGACCAGCGACACGTTGGGGTTTCTTTCTTTGAACGCCATAATGCGCTGATACACGTCCGTATCCGAAAAGGTAGGCTCCCAGTAGGCCCCGTCGAAGGCCGATTCGGGCCAGAGCACGAACTGGGTTTGGGGAGTGATTTTTTGCTCCGCCAGCGCTGCAAAGCGATCCACCTGCTCGGCGTAGGGGATGAACGCGTCGCCGTCGGCAAACTTCTCGGTGTAGGGGTTGATGTTGGGCTGCACCACCACCACTTCTACCTCCTCACCCTTTTCTTCGTAGCGCAGGTAGATCACGTAAGAATACCCGATAGGTAAAGCCATCCACAAGACGGTATAGATAAAGCTACGCCAGCGAATGAGGCCTTGCCAGAGCGCCCCGTCGCGCAAGAACACGTAGTAGAAGGCGATGTTGCCCAGCAGAATCCACAGCGTGCCGCCAAACACGCCGGTATACTCGTACCACTGCACCCACTCAGGGAAGGAGGCGAAGCCGTTGCCCAGTGTGAGCCAGGGCCACGACACGTCCCAGTTGAGGTGCACGTACTCGAAGGTGATCCAGTAGAGCACAAAGCCGAAGAAGCCCCAAGCCTCGCCCGCGGCCCGCTTGGTGAGGCGAAACAGCACGAAGGGCACGCTCATCAGCAGGGCGTTGGCCAGCAGCATAAACACTGCTCCGATGGCCGTAGAATAGTAGACCCACCAGGTGGTGAGCAGGTTCCAAAGAAACAGCGTGAGGTAGGTATAGCCAAAAAACACCCGTCCCGGACGGCGGTAGTGCTCGTAGGAGGCCCGCTTCTCGATAGCAAACAGCGGCGCCACCGCTACGAACAATAGAAACGGAAACGGCTTCACGGGCCAGCCGAGCCAGAACAGCAGGGCGCTGCCGATGGACAGCGCGAGTAAATAGTATTTGTTCTGGGGGAACGGGAGCTTATTTGCCTTCAACAACAATCACAATTTCGCCCCGGGGGGGAGTGGTGGTATAGTATTCTGCTAACGCGGCGAGGGTATCGTTTCGCGTTTCTTCGTGCAATTTAGTTAATTCTCGCGACACCGACGCGCGGCGCTCCCCGAAATACTCAGCCAGTTGCCCCAGCGTCTTCACCAGTCGGTGCGGCGATTCGTAGAAGATGAGCGTACGACTTTCTTGAGCCAGTTCCAGCAGGCGGGTGCGCCGCCCCTTTTTGGGAGGCAAAAAACCTTCAAACGCAAAGCGGTCGCTGGGCAAGCCTGATTTCACCAGGGCGGGCACGAAAGCCGTGGCTCCGGGCAGGCATTCCACCTCCACTTCCGCTTCCAGGCAGGCCCGCACCAGCAAGAAACCGGGGTCGGAGATGGCCGGAGTCCCCGCATCGCTGATCAGGGCCATGCGCTCGCCCCCTTGCAAGCGCGCCACCAGCGCGGCCACCGAGCGGTGCTCGTTGAAGGCGTGGTAGGGCTGCATCTTGGTGGCCACGCCGTGGTGCTTAAGCAACCGGCCCGAGGTGCGCGTATCTTCGGCCAGAATCACGTCGACCGACCGCAAGATGCGCAGCGCCCGCAGCGTGATATCTTCCAGGTTGCCAATGGGAGTGGGCACCAGGAACAACGCGGCGGTTTCGGGAAAATCAGACATTACTTTCTAAATGGTCAGATGCTGGATACTAGAAACTGGTTACTGGCTGCTGGTTACTAGCAACTAGCATCCAGTGTCCAGCAGCTAGTAGCCAGCATCCAGTCACAATAGCTTATCAATCGCTTCGGCTAACTTCCGGTCTTTGTTGGTGACGGTGTTGCCCGCGTCGTGGGTGCTCAGGGTGAGGCTTACTTGATTATACACGTTGGTGATATGCGGATGGTGATTCATTTTTTCGGCCACCAGCGCCACGCGCGTCAGGAAGCCAAAGGCCTCCACGAAATCGGCAAACTCAAAATCTTTCTTTAGGGCGTTGTTTTCTTCTTTCCACATGAGGTTGGTATTAGTTCCTGTGAGTTTAACCCCTCTACGTGCCTAAGGTTATGGCACGACCAATCAGAAGTAAAGAATGATTGAACGCTGTTGATCCGCCGCTGACACAGTTTCTTTCGCTCGCTTGGCGGTTTGTCTGACTAACGCTTACATTTGAATATTTGTATAGTGACGTGCCATAAGCGCTCCTCAGCGCAGTTTATAATTCATGTATGAAAAGAGTTTATCCGATCTTGCTGGTTACAGTTGCTGCTCTTGGATGCAACGAAAGCAGTAACAAAAATGAGAGCCAAAATTATACTACAACTGAGCAACCTACGGGAGTTGAAAACGTCGCCTACCAATGGGGACAAATGGCGATGTTTGATCAATACGAAATGAGTTAACGTCACCTGTCTCTGCGGATTGGTCGGTGGGCTTATTTTTGATTTGCCACGTCAGATACTGTAAGGTCTCGGTGGTAGATGGTACGATGAGGGAAAGGTATTTCAATGTCTAGCTCATCAAAACGGTTTTTTAAGCGTCTTAAAAATTCTCTTTTCACAAGCCACTGTTTCAGAGGCTTGGTCTTAATCAATACTTTGATCACGACCGCCGAATCTGCCAAAGCATCTACACCTAACATTTCCGGCTCATCACTAATAAGATTGTTAAATTGAGGATCTTTCCGCATTTGCAGGGCTACCTCCATAACGACTTCCATGACATGATCAACATTTTCTTTATAAGCTACTCCTATATCTAAAGCTACTCTTGACCATCGATGGGTCAGATTGCTTACCGTTGTTATTTCACCGTGAGGGATAAAGTGCGCAATGCCTTCCAGATCACGTAAAACCGTGGTTCTCAGGCTAATGTCTTCTACTGATCCTGAAATTTGATTGATCTTGATCACATTACCCACCCGATATTGGTTTTCAGAAAGAATCATGAAACCGGTAAAAAAGTCTTTGACCAGGCTTTGAGCCCCAAAGGCTAGGGCCAATGAAAACACGGCTGCGCCTCCCAGAAGCACGGATACATTGATGCCAAATTCTGATAAAATAGCCAGGAAGCCTATAAAAAGAACAGTTATGGTAAGTCCGCTGCGTATGGCCCGACTGAGTGTTTCCACCCTTTCTTCGCGATCCGTTTTTGATTTGTATCGACTGAATTTTAACCCGCTCAGAATCCGGCCGGTAAGCCACCTCCCCCCTGCCCATAAAAGGAAAAGCGATACAATAATCAAAACAATACGGGGACCAGAATTTACTAAAAAAGAATAAAGTCTGTGGGGAGCAAGCGGGCTTCTCAGATAGTCTAGCCAGCGGTTTTGGTTGGTAATATTACGGGTGGCTTCAGCCAATGATGCCGAGAGTGGCTTTTTCAGTACTTCCAGCTTCTCAATACGGGCCTCCAGGCTGCTCAGCAGTATAGAATCTTGGGAAAGTGCACTTTCCACACTCGTTATAAAGTCCTCCCCCTGATCAATTCTTTCCTTGATGGCGTACTGAAGGGGTTCATCGGATGCCTCCTTTTGTAATGCAACAAATTCACCTTTTAATGCTGTGATAGTCTTTTTCCACTCGCCTAACTGCTGGTAGGCATTTTCGGTCATTGACTGTAAAATGGATAAATCGTCCTGATTGATTTTCAGGAGTTGTTCTACCAGAAACCAGGTTTTTTTGGCTACTTCAAATTCCGCTTTTAATATTTCCAGTTCCCTTTCAGCATCTACAATACGCCAGTTATATTCTGTATTGACCTGATCAAAGTTTATATTCTTCTCGTACAAAGTTGTATCTGAAACCCCCACAGAGTCTAGAACAATGCTATCTGTATCCTCTTGCAATGTATACTGCTCTGAAATCTCCATCACCAGGGTCGCTTTGCCTTTCATTGCCAAAGCAAAGGATTCCTGTTCCTTTTCAATTTTACGCTTCAGGATTTTTATTTGCTGGTGCACGTTGCGGCGGCGGCTCAGCAAATACTCTAACCCATCTTCCAGCTTTTCCCATTCCTGTTCTACCGTAGCCGTGTTGTGCGTAGAACCTACCGTGTTTTTGAGGGAGTCCAACTGGTCATTTACCCGGTAAAACCGGTTTGCCGTCTCATTAAAAACGGGTTCCAAACTACTACTGTCCTTTTTGAGGTTGTTTAACCTGGCTTTATCCTGAATAATTAATTGACTAAGACCGACCAAAAACTTCACACTCTCCAGATCGGTAGAGCTTTCTGATGGCAAAGTGTCTTCTTGGTATTGCTGTTGGGTTTTACTTATTCCCGGGAAGGATAAAAACACGATCAGCAAAATGCTGAAAAAGCTTTTGAAGAATACAGAATAGCTAATCATACCAAAGTAATTCTATCAAAAACAGAGCGCAACTCCATCTTACAAAAAGAAGGTACCCCCGGCGCGGAATACGTGTATATGATTGGTAAAATCAGGCCCCCAGTAGGCATTTATCTTGAACCGGTTCGGCTTGATGATTTTGTTTATATTCACTTCGCCGCTCCATATCGTCTTCCAGTTATCGTTGATATTTAGAAACGTAGGCGTTGGATTTATAAACAGAAAGGTTGATTGGTTGAACATATAGCTGGCATTGAATTGCAGTCCGATGCCGTGGCTGCTATACTTTTGGTTTTCAGGGATCAGATCGGTAGAAAGTTTGGTGATGTGCACGTAGCTGGCACCCGGAAAGAGGGATAGATTTTTGCTGACAACGAATCCGAATACTACCCCTCCGGCCAGCGACCAACTGCTGGTGCCCAGGCCGTTCCGGAAAGAACCAGTGGGTAAAGAGACATCAGCAAATGGTGCAACGGCGATGAATCTGGGGGTTATATTTCTTTTTACCACTCTAAAATAGCGCACTCTTATATCTGCTATACCAAATGCATTTGTCCGGTTGTTGTAAAGGAAAGGCAATTCAGCCAGTAGCAGGTTATTCGGATCAAATGCGTACTGAAAATTGGTTCTTATCCCCATTAAATCCTGTGATTCTCCACTCCGGTATTCAAGTGCAGTGTTGATTTGCGTATACAGGTTTGTGGGCTTGGAAGGGTCTATTTCCTGCCGGTTAGCAGTGGGGTTTTCCTGAGCAAACATGCTTTGCAAAGTGGCCAGGAGAAGAAGTAAGGTAAGCGCAATGTATCGCATACGTGGTAATTTAGGGGGTAGTGGTATTTTTATACACGATACCGTCTTTCATAATCATCAGAAAGTTTTTGTCCGGGTCTTCTATCAGTTGGATATTTTGCATCGGATTACCATCAATCAGCAGCAAGTCGGCATAAGCTCCTTCTTCCACCACGCCCAAAGGCCCATCGGGGTACGGGTTGCGGGGGCCGGACATGGACAACAATGCCGCATTATCAGAGGTCGCCATTTTGAGTACTTCAAAGGGGGTATACCAGCGCGTAAGCTTAGCCAACTGCGCTCCCTGTCGGGTGGCTAACTTCGGATCAAACAAGCAATCGGTTCCCCAGGCGGTTTTGATGTTGTACTTCTTGGCTAATTTGTAAGCATTATCGGTTCCATTGGTGACTTTGAGCTGTTTCTCCCGGTTGGCAGAGCCTTCCTGAAAAGGAATCGCGTCTTCATCGTCCAGAAAAGGCTGCAAACTCCACCAAACGCCTTTTTCTGCCATAAGCTTTGCCGTAGCTTCATCAGCCAACTGGCCGTGGTCTATGCATTTGACCCCCGCGTTGATAGCAGCCGTAATTGCTTTAGGCGTGTAGGCATGCACCGTGACATAGGTGTTCCAATTTTCGGCTGCCGATACGGCTGCTTTAAATTCGGCTTCGGTATACTGGGTGACATCCAAAGGGTCGTAGTTAGAAGCAACCCCACCACCGGCCATCAACTTTAGCTGGGTAGCCCCCTGCCGCAGCTGTTCACGGCTGCGCAGCAACACCTGATCTACGCCATCGGCAACGGCAACCATCCCGTTTTTCTCTGCGTACGACATCTCGCCTATTTCTTTGGGAACATCCGTAGGCAGGCCAAAATCACCATGTCCTCCGGTTTGAGAAATAAAAGCGCCGCTGGCAAAGATACGGGGGCCTACCGTAATCCCGTCGTTGATGGCTTTTTGCATCACTATTGCCCCGCCCCCCAGGTCGCGTACCGTGGTGAACCCCCTTGATAATTGTTTCTCGGCGGCCTTAGCGGCAAAGATTGCCAGATAAGCATAATCTGAAGTCATCGCTTGCATCTGGGGTATAGACTCCATCATAATATGTACGTGGGCATCTATGAGCCCCGGCATCAAGAATTTACCCTGTCCGTCAATGATGGTCGTGTTCGCACTTCGGTTGGTAGGAATGGGGTCGGCAGAAATTTTGCTGATCAGCTTATCTACCACCAGCACATTGCCCCGGGTGGTCTGTTGGTCTTTTCCATTAAAGATCTCTACGTTGTTGATCAGGACTGTTTTTTGTGCCATAGCACTGTAGCCCATGAGTATCAGGGCGGCAAGCACTGGTTTTCGTAATCTCATAGTAGTTTGTGTAGTAGTTATACCTATTTTTTATGTCAAATATAACTAATAAACTGATAACACCAACCCGGGTATGGTGGTGTTTAGTAATCTGCTTGACTTGCCACCTTCATCACTGAGCAGCAAGGCCTGACAACGCTGACGTACTCGAGTAGTTGCTTCTCCCGCTTATTCCTCCTGCTGCTCACCCAGCACGTCGAGCAGGCTGGCTGTCACGTTCAGGAAGTTGCCCTCGGAGATGATGCCCACCAGCTTGCCCTTCTTGACCACCGGCAGGCAGGCGGCGTTGTTCTTTTTCATCATCCGCATGGCCTCCATCACCGTCTTGTCCGGCGCAATGGTGATCGGGTCGGCGATCATCAGGTCAGCCACCGTGCAGGCGCTATCGGCGGTGCCGTCGGCGCGGCTGATGAGGTAACGCACCAGCTTGCGCACCGACACCAGCCCTACCAACCGTCCCTTCTTGTCTTCCACCGGCACAAAGCGCACCTTCTGCCAGTCCATGATGTTGGCCACCAGTTCGGGAATATCGTCTTGCTCTACCGTAAAAATATCGCGGGTCATGAACTCTTCGATGAGCAATGAGGTGGGCGACCAGGCCACCGAATCGTCTCGGGTAGCCAGTTCCCACTCATGCACCGGACGGCCCGACTGCTGGTGTTTGATCATGGCCGAGGTGAGCGTGGCCGACCGCTCGTCGTGCATCACTTCCTTGCTGATTTTGTGATACGACTTCAGCAGCCAGCCCGAGCCGGTTTGGCGGGTGCGGTTGCGCTCGGCAATGATGCCTAGGTACTGATTGATGTCGGCGCTGGCCACCTTTCGCTTTTTGAGGCCCGCCTCGGCCAGGGGCAATAGTTCCTTCTCGATAAGTTCGGCCACCGGCAGCTTTTGCCCCTTTATCCAGGTGATTTCGGTTTCATGACCCGAGAAGGCTGTTGCTACAAAATTAGCGTGCACGTCGTCGAACTCCAGCCAGCGGGTGATGTCGTCGTAGGCATCGCCGAAGCCTTCCATCAGGCCTACCCAGAAGGCGGCGTTGGCCACTTCATCGGCCACGCTGGGCCCGGCGGGCAGAATACGGTTCTCGATGCGCAGGTGCGGTTTGCCGTTGGGACTCACTCCGTAGCAGGGGCGGTTCCAGCGATACACCGTCGAGTTGTGCGTCATCAGGGCCCGCAGTTCGGGGGTTTTTCCGTCGGCCAATTGCTCCAGCACGTCCTGCTCGCAGTCCGACATCAGCATGGGGCGGAAGCGCACGATGTCCTCGCGGTAAAGATCAATCACCGAGCGGGTGAGCCAATCGTTACCGAAGGTAACCCGTGGGCTGCGGTCGCGCAGGTGTTCTGACACGGACCGGGTGTCGATCGACTGCTGAAAGAGCGCGATGCGGGTTTCGTTCCACAGGCGTTTGTTGAACAGCAGGGGCGAATTGGCCGCAATGGCCAGCACCGGGGCGGTGATCGCCAGGGCGATGTTGTACTTGGCCACAAACTCGGCGGGCGCAATTTGCAGGTGCACCTGAAAGCTGGTGTTGCAGGCCTCCAGCAGGGCCGAATCGTGCTTCACGTTGAGCTCGTCTACCCCCCGAATGTGCAGTTCGTGCTTGCTGCCGCGCATCTTGCCAATGGCCTTCACCAGCGCGTGGTAGCGATCCAGCGGCGTGAGGTTGCTCATCTCCAGGTCTGACTTGCGCAGGGTGGGCAAGATGCCGGTCATCACCGTCCGGAAATTCATTGCCTCGCCCAGCGCCGCCAGTTCGCTGAGCTTTTCCTGCGTGTTAGCCGCCATCTGACTAAAGCAGCCACCGGTGAACTCCAGCGGATCAAGATTAAACTCTAGGTTGAACTTGGCTAGTTCGGTGGTGTAGCCATCGGAAGTGAGGCGCTCCAGCACCGCCATCGAGATGGGCGCGGGTTTGCAGTGTTCATCCACCAGGCACAGCTCCTGTTCGGCCCCGATGTGAATCGGTTCTTCGTTGAACCACGCCCCGTCGAGCATCTGCTCAAACGCCTTAAGGTCGCGCAGGATGCAACGGGTGTTCTCGTTCTGGTCCTTTTGGCTATCGACGAGCTTCACGTTGAGATTTCCCATAATGGACAATTTAGGAGGGTGGATGATATTCTAAGCCGAAAACCAGTGGTTTTGTTGTTGAGAACAAAATAGCTCAGTAACCGGATCGATCGTTTCGGTAATCAGAAAGCAAAGCGTGAGAAAGTATTTAGAAATCCAGACTATCTTGATAGAGTTGGTTCATATAATACGATCTGCTGCTGGGTTAAGTTATCCGCCATTACCCCCCTCATCGCTGCGGTTCGCAAAGAAGGCTTCCAGTTCGGGCAGCGTAGTGGCATCGGTGCGCAGGTCGCGGATGATCCGGCCCTGGTGCAGTACCACAATGCGGTTACACACCTCGGTGACGTGGCTCAGGTCGTGGCTGGAGATCAGCAGGGTGGTTTGACGTTCTTCGGCCGTGGTCCGCAGCAAATCCTTCAGGCGAATCTGGGTAGTGGGGTCCAGGTTCGAGAACGGCTCGTCGAGGATGACTACGGCAGGATGCGTGAGCAGGGCGGCGGCCACGCCCACCTTCTTGCGGTTGCCCTGCGACAGGTCGCGAATGTACTTGTTGCCGTTCAGGATTTCATCGTTAAACAGACCGCGCAAGGGTTGCAGGCGGGCGGTCACTTCGGCGGCCGACAGCCGGTGCAGTTGCCCCAGAAACGAGAAGTACTCTTCGGGGGTGAGGTAGTCGAGCAGAAAGCCTTCGTCGAGGTACGATCCGGTGTAGGCTTTCCAGTGATCCGACTGGTACACCGGCTGTCCCTGGCTACGCACCTCGCCCGTGGTGGGCCGCACCAGGTCGAGCAGCAACCGAAACAGGGTGGTCTTTCCCGCTCCGTTGTTGCCCACCAGCCCCAGGCGCTCGCCCGGAGCCACGTGCAGCGCTACCGATAGCACCTCCTGTTCGCCGTAGCGCTTGCTCAATTGGTTTACTTCAATCATGAGTTAGGTTGGTTTTTGCCGAAACCCGGCGGCCATACGGTACTTCTCCCGTCGAAAGCGGCAGGTGGCTATCTTCAGCCAGTATCCGCGGGCAAGCAAGCCCAGCAATCCTAGTCCGGCGATCAGAACCACCCCTCCGCCCGGTATCCACCAGTTTGCCAGGGCTCCGATAAGTAGCGGGCCAAACAAAATAGGAAGCGCCATGAGCCACTGGGCACCGCTGACTCCCTGCCAGTTGGCGAAGTTGCTTTTTGACAAATCTATCCGTTCGCGGCTGTGGGTGGCCAGATAAATGATCACCCAACTACTCACCCCTACGTTGAACAGCAAGCAGGCCGTATTCATTATTAGAACGGACCAGCCCAGCACCACTAAGGGAAGGGCAAGCAGATAAATAATCAGGCAGAAGGCCAACAGCAACCGGTGCTTGCTTCGCAGGTAGGTACGCACCGGAATGTCTACGGTTAGCAACCGGTCGTAGTAGCTCCCCTCCCAAGCGATCAAAAACTGACCGTACGTTACCATCAGGCTGCTGGTAACGATGATACCGGGCAAAATCAAGGCACTGCTGTTCAGGTCGGTGTTCAGATCATCATCAAAGAAGATAAATCCGTAGACAACCGCCAGGGCGATGCCCGAGAGCACGTTGGAGCGCGGGCGGCGGTGGCGGGCAATCAGCTTGAGTTCGTTCACCAGCAGCAGGGTTTCCGTCTTGTACCGCTGCTGCCGGAGGTCAGCAGGAAATCGCAGCTTTCCCACCGCTGCCCGCGGGGAGGGAATATTCTCAGCGTACCACCGTTGCCGTAGTTGCCGCCGCACCACGTAGCACAGGGCCAACCACCCCGCCACCGGCACCAAGGCCCACCCCGGGTTGACCAGCAGGACTCCGAAAGCAGCTACCGACCCCTCCGACAGGCGCACCACCGCGTAGCGGTCCAGCAACACCAGGAGTAGCAGCCCGCCCAGAGCCAGCAACACCGTTTGGGGCCGTGCGGCCGCTTGCATCCGCAGGTAGAACACCGCGTAGGAGTTGAACAACAGCACCGCTCCAAACGCCACCAACCATCCGGCCGCCACCCCGCCGCCGAACTGCGGCAGCACCACCGTGAGCGCAAAGGGCACCACCACGAGTAGCGGAAACAGATTGAACCACGAAAGTGGCACTTGCCCCATGATGAGGTTGAGCAACGTGGCGCGACGAATTGGCAGGTGGCGGTACGGGTCTACGGTGGCTACGGGCATTCCCTGAAGCACAAAGCGCCCGATCAGGTCAGCCACCCAGTAGAACAGCAGTCCGCCGTGAAACGACCTTACCGGATCCTGTCCGGGAAACAACTCGGCCAGCACCTCCCGGATGTTCTTCCCCGCGGCCAGCAGCAGGGCGCCCGCCAGCACGGCGAAAAGTCCCAAAATAAGGCTCGCCGTAAGTTGCCGCTCCCAGGCGGGCGAACGGAAAAAAGCTTTCCAGCGGTGCTGCAGCAACGTGCGGGTCAGGTTCATGCGGTTTGATTGAGGTCTTGTCCGCCGTAGTACTGCAAGTCCACGTTCCGGCGCGTCTTCACGAAGTAGGTGATCTGCCCGGTGTGGTAGGAGAAGTGCTCGGTGACGTGCATCAGGATGGCTACGCCGGTTTCCCGGTAGCCCTGCACCCGGTGGGTCGCCACCAAGTCGGCGGGCGTAAGCCGATCGAGCACGGTTTCCACCTCGATCATCAGAGCATCGAGCTGCTGCACCAGTTCGGTGGCCGGTAGCGGATCAGTATGGTCAAACTCCCGGTCGCGCTGTCGGTGGTCGGGCTGCTGGCCCAGTGCGCTGAGCACCCACTGCCGCAGGTTGCCCTGCAGGTGCAGCACCAGGTTGCCCACACTCACCACGTTTTCGTTGGGGCGGTGCCAGAGTTCGTCCGTGCTCAGTTGCCCCAGGCACTGCTTGATGCGGGGCACCGACTCGCCGATGATGCGGCGCTTCACCTCGTCGACGAGGGCGCGGTGGAGGGCTTGGGTCAGGTTGCTGGTCATGGCAGGCGTTGGTTGCCCCTAAGTAGCAGAATTGCGTGGAGAAATGCACGGGGGCGAACAAGTTTTCCTCTTAGGTTCAGGTGGGTTCAGAGAACCCGCTTACTTTGGGCACCGTACCGGAGGTACTGCGCTAGATTAGGATAAAAGTTACATTTTTTCTGGCTAAAATTTTGCCTTGAGAGACCGGGGCGTACCTCCGCGGTCGTTCAACCGCCCTGTTGAAGGGCTGGGGGGCAGCCTCCCGGTCGTTCAGAAGGTCG
The DNA here is from genome assembly GCA_965217275.1 of Cyclobacteriaceae bacterium. Lineage (GTDB taxonomy): Bacteria > Bacteroidota > Bacteroidia > Cytophagales > Cyclobacteriaceae > Tunicatimonas. The sequence goes on from OZ244400.1 coordinate 2,247,396, forward strand.
TCGGAAAGGCTGAGGGGCAGCCCCCCGGTCGTTCAATCGCTCGTCTGAAGGACTAAGGGGCAGCCCCTCGGTCGTTCGGAAGGTCGCCGGAAGGGCTGAGGGGCAGCCCCTTGGTCGTTCGGAAGGTCGCCGGAAGGGCTGAGGGGCAGCCCCTCAGTCGTAGATTTGCTCGTCGGAATGGCTGAGGGGGACAAAATTATCGGGCCAAACCGGTTATTTAGGCTCAATCAGCGGACCTACTCGCTAGTAGTGGGCTCTCTTAGTGATGTATGATTCGGGCGATTTTCGCTGTTTTAACCCGGGTTTCTATTGGGCAGACTATCCGCAAAAGAACAAAACGGCCGACTCAATAGCCATTGACTAAAAATGGTTACTAAAGTTCTTGGGATAGTTTTGAAAAACTACCGGTTTAGAACAAGCGGCAATCCTCTCGCAAAAAGCTAACATCGCCCGGAAAATTCGATAACTTTGCCCGCGATTTCAGAATCATTGCGCAACTTTGCGCTTGCCAACTACACCAACCGTTCATGTACGCTTATCTTCGCGGCAAACTCGCTCATAAAGAACCCACTTTTGTTATCATCGATGTGCAGGGGGTGGGCTACGAGGTCCGCATTTCGCTCAACACCTTCAATGCCCTGGGGTCCGACGAGGCCTGCATGCTGCATACCTATCTCTACGTGAAGGAAGACGCCCAACTGCTGTTCGGTTTTGCCGAGGCCAACGAAAAGAAGCTGTTCCTCGATCTGCTCAGCATCTCGGGGGTGGGGCCTAGTCTGGGGCTTACCATTCTGTCGTCGATGGATCCCGAAGAGATCAAGGCCGCCATTGTGCAAAACGATATCAAAACCATTCAACGGATTAAAGGCATTGGGGCCAAAACGGCGCAGCGCATTGTGCTGGAACTACAGGACCGCATCAAGAAGGATATGATCAGCAGCGGGGCCTCGCCCGAACGGGTGCGCGGTTTAGGAGCGGGCTCGTACAATACCCTTCGGAACGAGGCGTTGTCTGCTTTGGTTACCCTCGGCATCAGCCGCGCGATGGCCGAAAGAAGCATTGAAAAAGCCATCAGCGAATGGCAAAAGAAGAACGAGTCTACTGAGTTGCGCCTGGAAGATCTTATTAAGCTGGCGCTAAAAACCACATAATTAATTACCACATATTCGCTTCGTGCTTTCTACCTACTGGTTTCGTTTGCATACGACTAAAGCGGCCTACGGGTTGTCTCCGTTGTTAAAAATAGTGCTACTGCTGCTCTTGGCGGCAGTCGCCCGGCCGGGCATGACCCAGGGGGTTACGCCTACCGATGATGACACCCCTAACGCTACCTCCACCCCGGTGAACACGCCTGACGTGGATCAGACCCTGCCGAACACTGATCCGGCAGGTGACCTTACCGCTACGCCTTCCGCAAACGATCCGACTGACGCCGCCGAAGTGTTGGCTGATACCATTCCCGACGCGCCCTACGAACCCTCAGCCCAGCCCAATTACCAGCCGCCCGACCGCTACGGCGACCCCTTTTCGAATCCACCGCCGCGCACGCCCTTGTACCCGCGCGACCCTACTCAGGTGGAAACCGATATTGCCGTCGACGACTCCACGGTGAACTACTCGATTTACGAGCGCATCAACGGGCTCGACTACCGGGCACCGTCCTATCTCAACCTTGAGCAGTACCAGCAGTACCAAGACCGCCGGGCGTTGCAAGACTACTGGCGCAGCCGCTCATCGGCCCTGGACGGCGAAAGCGCCGTGAGTGGCAAGCGGCTCATTCCGCCCATCTACACCACGCCCATTTTCGACCGCCTGTTCGGGGGTTCGTTCGTCGACATCCGGCCTAACGGTTTTGTGACGCTCGACTTTGGGGGGCGCTTCCAGCGCGTGGAGAACCCGGCTATCCCGGTGCGGCAGCAGCGCAACGGCAACTTCGAGTTCGACCAGCAGATCAGCCTCAACGTGATCGGCAAAATCGGCGAAAAACTCGCCGTGACGGCCAACTTCGACAACAACAACTCCTTCGACTTCCAGAACAACATCAAGGTGGAGTACACCGGCTACGACCACGAGATCATCAAGAAGATCGAGCTGGGCAACGTGAACCTGCCGGTGAACAACAGCCTGATCACCGGGTCGCAGAGCCTGTTCGGCCTCAAAACGCAGTTGCAGTTCGGGCGGCTGTTTGTCACCAGTGTGGCCTCCGTGCAGCGGGGCAGCAGCGATGCGGTCACCATCGAGAACGGCTCGCAGAGCCGGGAGTTTGAGGTGCGCTCGTCGGCGTACGACGAGAACCGCCACTTCTTTCTGGGCCACTTCTTCCGCGACAACTACGAGCAGTGGCTGGCGGCCCTACCCCAGGTGTTCTCGCAGCTCAACGTGACCCGAGTGGAGGTGTACGTGATCAACCGCACGGGCAACACCGAGACGCTGCGCACCGTGGGGGCCTTCATGGACCTGGGCGAGGGGTACGAGCGAGCTGTGTTTCGAGACGAACTCTTTGCCGACGGAACCAGTGTTACACCCACCGCCAACAATGCCAACGACCTGTTCGCCACGCTCAAGAACTTTAGCCGCACCCCCGACGGACTGGAGGCCGACCTGCAACAGCGCTACCCCGACTTTGTGAGCGCCACCGACTACGAAGTCAAAACCTCGGTGCGTAAGCTGAGTCCGCAGGAGTACGTATTCAACAGCCAATTGGGCTACCTGACGCTGAACCGGCAGTTGCAGAACGACGAGATGCTGGCCGTGGCCTACGAGTATACCTACAACGGGCAACGCTACCAAGTGGGTGAACTCACCGAAGATTATCAGAGCCTGGACGACGATCAGGCGATCTTGCTGAAGCTGCTGCGGCCCACCAAGATCAACACCAACGTGCCCACCTGGGACCTGATGATGAAAAACGTGTACTCGCTCAACGCCAACCAGGTGACGCGCGAGGGCTTTCAACTGCGCATCGTGTATCGCGACGACCGGGCGGGCATCGACAATCCCAGCCTGAACGAAGGCCCCGACAACGTGCGTGACCGCCAACTGGTGGGGCTGCTGGGACTGGACCGGCTCAATCCCAACAACGACCCGGTGGGCAACGGCGACGGCAACTTCGACTTTGTGGAGGGCATCACCATCGACCCCAACCAGGGGGTGGTCTACTTCCCGGTGCTGGAGCCCTTCGGGAACTACCTGGCCCGGCAGTTTGGGCAAGACAACAACGACCTGATTGAACGCTACGTCTACGACGAACTCTACAACAGCACCCAGAACGACGCTTCGCTGGAGACCAACAAGGATAAATTCTTTCTGGTGGGCAGCTTTCTAGCGGGCTCATCGAACGAGATCATGCTGCCGGGCATCAACATCAGCGAAGGGTCGGTGCAGGTGATCGCGGGCAACACGCCCCTCACCGAGGGCACCGACTTCACGGTAGACTACCAGCTGGGGCGGGTCACCATCCTGAACAGCGGGGTGCTTAGCTCGGGCAAAGAGATTCGGGTCACCTTCGAGAAGGCCGACCTGTTCAGCTTCCAGCAGCGTACCCTGCTGGGCACCCGCTTCGACTATAAGATCAACGACGATATCAACCTGGGCGCCACCATCCTGCACCTAAACGAGCGGCCCACCATCACGCGGCCTAGCATCGGTGATGAGCCCACCAAAAATACTAAGTACGGCTTCGACCTAAACTACCGCAAAGAGTCGCGCTTTTTGACCAAGCTGGTGGATGCCCTGCCGCTCATCCAGACCAAAGAGCCCTCGTCGGTGGCCCTGAGCGCCGAGTTTGCCCAACTCATCCCCGGCACCTCGAATGTGGTAAACGGCGACGGCACTTCCTACATCGACGACTTTGAGAACTTTGCCACCCCGTATAACCTAAGTGGCTGGCAGAGCTGGCAACTGGCGGCTACTCCCCGCGTGGGCGGTCGCCCGATTGGCGAGGAAGCCGGGCTGCCCGGTCGGTTGGGCGAAGGAGCGCAGCGGGCCAAGCTGGCCTGGTACGTGGTGGACAACCTATTCTACATCAACCGGGGGGGGCTGAAACCGGATAACATTCCGGCCCGGATTACTAACCACTACGAACGAGGCGTTATTCCCCAGGATGTGTTTCCCCAACAGGCCGAGCAGCAGCAGAACATCAACCTGCCGGTGTTCGATCTGGCCTACTTCCCCGAAGAACGCGGCCCCTTCAACTACACCCGCGACCTGAACCCCGACGGCACCCTGGCGGGCGACCCCACCGAGCATTGGGGCGGCATCACCCGGGCCATCACCGCCGACGTTGACTTCGATAAAATTAACATTGAGTATATTGAGTTCTGGATGCTGGACCCCTTCATGGAAGGTGAGAACGGGGTGGTGCGCGACGGACGGGTGAACCGCAACAATACCACCGGGGGCAAACTGCTCTTCAACCTGGGCAGCGTGTCGGAAGACGTGATTCCCGATAGCAGGCACTTCTTCGAGCAAGGGTTGCCCGATGAGTACACTTCGGACGATGTGATTGTGAACGAACAGGGGCGCGCGCCCCGTGATCAGTTGCTCATTGAGTCATTTTCGAACATCTCGGCGGAGGTACGCCAAAACCAGGACGTGGGCTTCGACGGGGTGAAGAACGGCGAGGGCGAACAAGAAGAACTGAATTTCTACTACGCAGGCGAAACGGTGCCCGACGCGGTGCGCGCCGACCCGTCGGCCGACAACTTCCGCTACTACCTGGGCGACGAGTACGACAGTCGACAAGCGCAGATTGTGGAGCGCTACCGGGACTTTAACGGCACCGAGAACAACACTCCCTTCGGCAGAAGCGACAATTCTGCTTTCATCCCCTCAAACGGCAACGAACCCGATAACGAAGACCTGAACCGAGACAATACGCTGTCAACGCTGGAAGAATACTACGAGTACGAAGTGGATCTGAGTCCTAACGAACTGCGGGTGGGCAACGGCTATATCGTGGACAAGACCACCGTTGCCAACGGGGTTGGGGCCGGAGAAAACTGGTACCTGTTTCGGATTCCCATTCGGCAGCCTGACCGGGTGGAGGGCGACATTCAGGGGTTCAAGACCATCCGCTACCTGCGCACCTACCTGACGGGTTTCCGTGAGCCGGTGGTGCTGCGCTTCGCCAAGTTTCAGTTTGTGGGTAGCCAGTGGCGGCGCTTCACCCGCGACCTGAACGAGAAAACTCTTACCGAATACGGCGAAGACTACGACCCCGGCTTCACCATCTCGACGGTGAACATCGAGGAGAACAGCACCGTGGACGAAGGAAGCACCAACACGTCGCCCTACGTGGTGCCGCCCGGCTTCGTGCGCGACCTGGACAACACCTCGCCCATCAACCGCCGCCTCAACGAGCAGTCGATTCAACTCTGCGTAGATGACCTGCGCGACGGCGATGCCCGGGCGGTGTTCAAGAACTTGCAGCTCGACCTGATCAACTACGGCAACCTGCGGCTCTTTCTGCACGCCGAAGCGCCCGAGGGCCGCACCCTGACCGACGGGGCGACCAGCGCGTTTTTGCGCATTGGCAACGACATGACGCGCAACTACTACGAGGTGGAGATTCCCCTGGTGGGCTCACCGGCGGGCAGCGCCGACCCCCGCGCCGTGTGGCCCGAAGCCAACGAGATGGACATCGAGCTTCCCTGGCTGCACGGGCTGAAGGCCGAGCGTAACCGGCGGAACTTCTCGAAGGATCTGGCCTACACTGACACCATCCGAGGTGAAAACACCACCTACACGGTGCGGGTGGTGGGCAGCCCGGACCTGAACAACATTCAGGTGATGATGATCGGGGTGCGCAACCCCCGCTCGCCCGACCGCGCTCCGCAGTCGGTGTGCCTATGGGCCAACGAGCTGCGGGTGGGCGACTTTGACCGACAGGGCGGCTGGGCGGTGAACGCCCGGGTGAACACCCAGTTGGCCGACTTTGCCAACGTGACCGCTTCGGTGCAGCACTCCACCTTTGGCTTCGGAGCGTTGCAGTCGAGGATATCAGAGCGCACCCGCGAGGAGCGCACCGCCTACGACGTGTCGGCCAACGTGAACCTGGACAAGTTCTTTCCCGAAAAATTCGGCTTGCAAATTCCGATGTTCGTGAGCCTGGAGCGCGAGCGCATTACCCCGCAGTTTGATCCGCGCAACGAAGACATTCCGCTGGAGGCTACGCTTAACGCCATCGAGACCTCCGAAGGCTCGGATGAGCGCGCCGCGTACCTGGATATTGTGACCGGGCAGCGCCGCGAGCGCAGCCTCAACTTCACCAACGTGCGCAAGGTGAAAACCAACGAAGAGGCCAAAAACTACTTCTTCGACCTGTCGAACTTCGCGTTTTCGTATCAGTATAGCGAGGAGGTGGCCAGCAGCTTCGAGATTGCCGACTTCCAGCGGCGGCTGGTGCGGGGCGGCATCGGCTACAACTACGCCTTCCCCGACCTGACCATTGAACCCTTCGCCAACGTCGGTTTTCTGAATTCTCCCTGGCTGGCGCTGATCAAGGACTTCAACTTCTCGCCTACTCCGAGCAGCATCAACGTGCGGGCCGACGTGTCGCGCAGCTTCGTGAAGTCGCAGTACCGCAACAACGCCTTAACCACCTTCAACTCCGAGCCGCAGTTTCAGAAGATTTTCACCTTCGACCGGGTCTACGCCTTGCAGTGGAACCTGACACGCAACCTGGCGCTCGACTACAACTCTCGGGTGCTGTCGCTCATCGACGAACCGGAGGATGAGGTGGAGGGGGCTATTGATACCGAGGGGGAGCGCACCTTTGTGCTCGATCAACTCAAGAAGATGGGCCGGATGAAGAACTTTGATCAGTCGCTAACAGCCACCTACACCGTGCCGCTCGATAAGATCCCGCTCACCGACTGGCTCAACGCCGACGTGCGCTACGGCGCCAACTACACCTGGCAGGCGGGTCCCTACGACCCCAACCCGCAGCCAAATCCGCTGAACCCCGATGCCCCGTTGGTGAACCCTGTCGACACCATTGGCAACACCATCCAGAACAACCGCGACCGCGCCCTGAACGGCAAGGTGGACATGGTGGGGCTGTATAACAAAATCAAGTTCTTGCGCGAGATCAACGGGGCCGGGGGAGGACGCGGTCGTGCGGCTCGGGGCCGTCCGGCCCGCACGGTGGGCGCACCGAGCGACAGCACCCAGGAGGAGAAGCCTAAGCGCGAACTGAAGGCGGTAAAAGGCTTCTTCCGGGCGCTGATGTCACTGCGCACCATCAACCTCACCTACACGCTGAGCGAAGGCACGCTGCTGCCGGGCTTCCGTCCCACGCCCTACGTGTTCGGGCTCGACGATGGCTTCAACGCGCCCGGCCTGCCCTTCTTGCTGGGCAGCCAGGACCCGAGCATCCGTAGCACGGCAGTGGAGAATGACTGGCTGGTGGGCAGTGCTCTGACGATGCCCTTTCAGCAGAATCAGTTGGAAAACATCGGGGTGCAGGCGATCGTCGAGCCCTTCCGCGACTTCCGGCTGACGGTGGACTTAAAAAAGACGGTACAATCGACTTATCAGGAGATCTTCCAGGTGCAGGAGGGCAACTACGTGGCGCTGAACCCGGTGCGGTCGGGCAACTATAATGTGTCGTACCTCACCATTCGCACGGCCTTCAGTCGCGACGATGGCAATGATAATTCGGAAACCTTTCAGAATTTTGAGACCAATCGCGGAATTATTCTGAACCGTTTGGAGCGGGAGAACCCCATCGACACGGCGCAGTATCAGCTCAGTTCGCAGGACGTGCTCATCCCCGCCTTCCTTGCCGCCTACTCGGGGCAGGACGCCAACAGCATTGACCTGAGTCCGTTTCCCAACCTGCCGTTGCCGAACTGGCGGGTTGATTACGCCGGACTGCCCCGTTTGTTTCCCAGTCTGAGCGAGGTGTTCCCGACGTTCACCCTGTCGCACGCCTACACCTCGAACTACAGCGTGAGCAACTACACCAACGCCCAAGAGTATACCGACGGCTTCAACCTGTCGAACCGCCCCACCGACTATCCCGTTGCCTACGAGGTGAACGACTCGTCGTTCTTCGTGCCCCTGTACGTGGTGCAGCAGGTGACCATCACCGAGCGCTTTGCGCCACTCGTGGGGGTGAACATTCGCACCAAGGGACAACTGTCGGGCCGGGTGTCGTACGACCGCGAGCGCAGCCTGGCGCTGAACATGTCGAACGCCCAGGTAACGGAGCTTCAGAGTCAGGCCGTCACGCTGAACGTGGGCTTCACCAAGAAGGGGCTTAAGCTGCCGTTCCGAGTGCAGGGCCGCACCATTGCGCTGGATAATGACATTACCTTTAATATGGCGGTGGCCTTCAAGGATACGAAGACCGTGCAGCGGCAGTTGGCCAAAAATGGCGAGGAGGGGGACAACACCATCACCAACGGCAACGTGAACTTCCAGGCCCGCCCCACGGTGGACTATCGAATCAATGATCGGTTGAACCTGCAACTCTACTTCGCGCGCACCATCAACACGCCGCGCATCACCAACTCGTTCCGCCGAACGACCACCGAGTTTGGCACACAGTTGCGGTTTAATTTGGCGCAGTAGGGCATGCGTCAGACGGCTCTTGCGGTGCTGAAGATAGCCGTCTGACGCATGCCCTGCTATCCTCTAGGCAGTTTGACTCAATAATACCTCCCCATCAGTTCGTGCTCCACGATGGTCTTCCGCAACTCGAACGGATCGATGGTGCCCTGCTGGCTGTAGATGCGCTGGCCGCCGGGTTCCACCAGCATGGTGTAGGGCAAGGCTCCCTGCCAATCGGGATCGATGGCCTCGATCAGGGCGTAGGTGTCGCCCTTGGCGAAGATGTAGTTGTCCAGCACCGAGTGCTTCTTCTGCAAAAAGGCCAGTGCTTTGTCCTGCTGCGCGGGCTTGTCGGCGCTGATGGAAACGAACTCGAAGGCCCGGTCGCCGTACATGCGTTGCATCTCGATAAAGTCGGGGTACTCCAGCACGCAAGGACCGCACCAGGTGGCCCACACGTTGATGAGCCGCAGTTTCTCGGTGTCGTTCTTCAACAAATCGGCGATCCCCGCTTCGTCAATTTCTTCCAGCGTGACGGGGGCTTCGTCCCATTCATCGTACATCCTTTCTTTGTATTCATTTTTCCAGGCCCACTTCACCGAGCAGCCGAAGGTTTTGGTGGTAGCCGTCGGCACTTCTTCTCCCGCCAGCACCGCATCGATGACCGCCCGCACGTCTTCGGCCTGCCCCGTGCCCGGTTTCTCCGAAGCATCCAGCCGCCCCACGTAGCGCAGCGTACGATCCTGATCAAAGACGAACGCGTGCGGCGTGGTCACCGGTCCGTATTGCAACGACACCGCGTGGTCGTCGCCGTCGTATAGATACGGAAAGTTAAAGTTGCGATCTTCGGCCGCCTTCTGCATGTCTTCGTAGGTGTCGCCCAAGTCAGAGTAGCCCAGCTCACTGTAGAGCAACGCCAACGGACTGTTTGGTGAGATAGCCACTACGGCTACCCCCTGGCTCTGGTAGTCGGTCACCAAATCTTTGATGCGCTGCTCGTAGGCCTGCGCGGTGGGGCAGTGGTTGCAGGTGAACACAATCGCCAGCGCGGGGGCATCGGCAAAATCGCTGAGCTGGTAGTTTTGGCCATCGGCACCGGGCAGCCTGAAGTTCGGAGCCGGTTCGCCAACCTTCAGGGTGGTCACCTCCGTTTCTGCCACGGGCTGGGGCGAAGCCTCGAAGGACGTGCTAACCGCGGGGGGTGCCTCGCTCTCGGAGGCACGGGCGGCTTCGTTCGGCTGGTTCTGGCAGGCAACAGTGAAGGTGCTGATGAGGGCAAACGTGATAGAAAGACGGGACGTGTTCATAGGAATTGCGGTTAGGTTGCTTAAGCGATAAGCCAAGTTCGGGCTAAAATTTGTCAATTCCTACCCCCTAAGCGCCGTCCATCCCTACCGGTTTTCGGGTATATTCACCGGCTTTTTTTACCGGGCCATTCTTTCTTGGTATATTCGGGGTACCGATCCAGGAATTCTGCCCATGCGCTATCTCGTCCTCTTCTTTACTTTCATTTTACCTCCCTTGCTGGCGGCGGGCCAGGGGCGGGCGCTGGAGCAACTGAACGTGCGGTTGGCGGAGGCTACCACCGATAACGAACGGGGTTTTGCTCTATGTGATCTCTCTTTGGCCTACAGCGGGGTCGACTCTACCAAGACTTTTGCTTACGCCCGGCAGGCGCTCACCACCTTTCAGCGCAACGGCAACCCCTACGGAGTGGGACAAGCCTACCTGGCTCTCGGCGGGGGCTACTTCGACTACAACGCGCTGGATCAGGCGAAAGCGCACTACCTGCTGGCCAAGCGGCAGTACGAAAAGCTGCTGGCGCAAGATTCTTCGGTGAAAAACATGAAAGCCTGGACGAAGAGCACCTTCAACCTGAGCGCCACGCTGGGGCGGCAGGGCCGGAACGAAGAGGAGCTACGCTACATGATGGAGGCCGAACCGGTGGCTGAGCAAGCGGGCGACACCCATACCCTGGCCCTGATCAACTCAAACCTGGGCATCACCTTCACCAACGAAGAAGACTATCACAAGGCCTACGCCTACTTTTCAAAGAGTGGTCGCTTGTATGAAGACACCACTAGTACCCAGTTCATTCAGGATCGCCTGATCTTCTCACTTTGTCTCTACGAACTGGACTCGCTTAAGCAAATGAAAAAGGTGCTGGACCGCATTGAGCAAGTGCTGAACCGCGCTCCGCAAACCATTGATTGGCACTTGTATTATCTGGCGCGCGGGAAGTATATGTTCGGGAAGAAAGAGTATCAGGCTGCTCTTCACTACTACAATCAGTCACGGGCTTTGGTTGAAGAAAACAGAATGGTATCTTATCTAGAAGCCATTTTTCAGCACTACGCTGAAACTTACGAAGCCCTGGGAAATTACGAACGCGCCAAACACTACGCCTTGCGCTACCTCAACCGAGCCCAAGAAGATCAACGTTCGGACCGCGAGTTGTCAGTTTTGCAAGACCTAGCCGGATACGAAGCGCGGGAGAAAAACTACGAGCAAGCCTATGCTTACCTAGACGACTACGTTCGCCTGCAGGACAGTATTGACCTGAGCACCGCGCAGGCGCAGTTCAATGAACTGGAGTTTCGCTACCAATCCGAAAAGAAAGAAAAAGAAATTGCCGAGCTCGAGCGCCGCAACGGAGAAGTAGCGCTCGCCCTGGAAAAGAAACGCTCGCAACAGTATCTGACCCTGCTCATTGCCGGGTCGCTGGCTTTGGTGTTGTTGGCGGGCTACGGAGCGTATCGGCACTTACAACAGCAGACCCAGACCAATGAACAGCGGCGCGCCGACGAGGTGAAGCAACTGAAGCACGAGCAGCAAGCTCGGGTAATCTCGGCACTAATGGAGGGCCAGGAAAAGGAACGAAAGCGGCTGGCCACCGATCTGCACGACGGGCTAGGCGGACGCTTATCCGGGATCAGCCTGAAGCTGTCTAAACTCAACCAAGACCGGCGCAACGGATCGGCCGATCCCCAGATCGAGGAGATCATGGAGAACCTGGACGGCTCGCTGGTCGAGCTGCGCAGCATCGCCCGCAATCTCACACCCGAGACGCTGTCGCGCTACGGCCTGAAAGCCGCGCTGGAGGATTACTGTAGTAGCCTGAACCGCCCAGGCACCCGCATCATTCTGCAGTGCTACGGCTCCGACACCGACCTGGAGGAAAACACTAGCCTGACCATCTACCGGATCATTCAGGAACTCATCAACAACGCCGTTAAGTACGCCCAGGCCTCCGAAATTCTGGTGCAATACATGCGCGAAGAAGGCACGGTAGACATCACCGTCGAAGACGACGGCGTAGGCTTCCAGGCCGATAAGCTTGGCCGGCATCCTGGTGGCCGACACCCCGGTGGTCGGCACGCGGGTATGGGACTGGCCAACATTCGTACCCGGGTGGCGTACCTGAACGGCCAGATGGACCTGCATTCTTCGCCCACCGAGGGCACCACCGTTACCATCCACGTCGATGTCTGATCCAAAAACAATTCGGGTGGTGGTGGTCGACGATCATCGCCTGGTCATCGAGGGGCTAAAGGCCTTGCTGAGTGGCGATGCGCAGCTTGAGATCACCGCTTCGTTTACCACCGGCCAGGCGGCCCTGACGTTCTTAAAAACCCAACCGGTGGAGGTGGTGCTGCTCGATGTGAATCTGCCCGATATCAACGGGGTGGAGATGTGCCGAATCATTCACGAACGGCACCCGGAAGTCAAAATGCTGGGGCTGAGCACCTACTGCGAACCCAGCATCATCAACCAGATGATCAAGCACGGGGTGAGCGGCTACCTGCTCAAGAACGTGGTGGCCGACGAGCTGACGCAAGCGATCCACCGAATTCGGGAGGGGCACTACTACTTTGGCGTGGAGATTCAGAAAATTCTGGCCGACTCGGTGTTTAACCACGAAACGCCTCGCCTCACCCGGCGGGAGAAAGAAATTGTGCGCCTGATCGCCGATGGGCGCACCACCCACCAGATTGCCGAGGCCTTGTTCATCAGTCCGCTCACGGTGGAGACGCACCGGAAAAATGTGATGAAAAAGCTGAAGGTGACCAACGCCGCTTCACTGATCAAAATCGCCCTAGAGAAAACGATTATTTAACTTTTAAACCTTAGAACGATGAAAAACCTATCCTTGCCCCTGCTATTGCTATGCTTTCTGCTAAGCTGTTCTTCTGACGACGACGGGCCCGATGGACTGGGTCCTGGCGTATCCGTCTACGACGAGAGCCTGATCCCCACCGACACCCAGCCCCTCGACAACCTGCTCACTAACGGAGATATTGAAACTAATGACGGATGGTTCGTCTGCGGAAGCGCCCGCGCCGAGTCCTACGGCGAGGCCACCAGTGGCGACCGGGTGCTGGTCTTCGACACCCAAAGCACCTGTGAAGAAACACGCCTCAGCGTGGCCGCCACCGCTACCCAAGAGATTCCGCTGACCACAATGCCCGAACTGTTGACCATCTCCTTCCAGGTTCGCGTCGATGGGTACCTCCCGGCCTACAGCTTCAACATCTACCTGAGCAATACCCCGCCCGACGAATACCGATACTATACCGATTACCAAGTGAGTTACATTACCCAACGAGCCGGACAAACCGGCACCTGGAACGAAATAACCCTACTGGTCTCCGAATCTAACCTCGAAGAACTGGACCCCGCCTCGTTGCTTCTTTCGTTCCAGCTCGATGCCACGGATGATGTCAGTGCCACCACCGTCTACCTGGACGACGTGCGGGTAACCGATGGCTTTCGGGCAATTACCCAGCCCTCGCCCATGCCCGACGCCCTGCGAAACTACGCGGGAGATAGCCGATTACTTTTTTACAACACGGCTACCGAAGATCAGACGGTGGCCTCGATGCGACCCAACGGCAGCGACATGGTGGTGTATGACCAAATTCCCGCCGCTACGACAGAAGGGCTGCCCCGCTGGTTTAGCGACACCGAAGTAACCGTGTCTCAGAAAGAATTCAATCCCCAGGTGACCAGTGATCCTACGGTTGTGCCCGGGGGCGGCACCAACCTGATCAAGTATAATGTGACCAACGACGACCAGAAGCTGGTCTACCGGACGGTCGGAGAGCCCGGCACGTTTCTCTTTGTCAATTCGTTCGACAACGTAGCGGCCTTGGACGTAGAAGTGCGGCGCGTGGACTGGGATCCAGCCCGAAACCGGGGAGCCCTTAGCGTGTGCGGTCGCAACCGTTCGCCTCAGTTTGGGCTTAACTCCGACGATCTTTGCTACCTATATATCATTGACGCCACTACCTACGAGATTATCAACCAGGAGGTGAACGGCTTTGCCCCAAAGTGGTCAGCTTCGGGGCAACTGGCCTATTACTACCGTGGCCAGATTTACGTAGCGCAGGTTTCCGGTAACGACATTAGCACTCGGGTGGTTTACCAAGGTTGGGCCAGCGACGTACTGCTGCAGACGATGGACTGGTCACCGGACGAAACCCAATTGGTGTTTGCGGAACGAGGGTCGGGCAGCGCGGTCATCGACGGTGAAGCAGAAAGCATCTACAGTATCAAACTTTTGGATATTGCTACAGGGGAAAGGAGGCAGCTCCTGCGGGTAGATCATGGAAGCCTGATAAGTAACCTGTCCTGGTCGCCAGACGGTGCGTTCATCGTCTATTCGCTCAACGTCAGCGGGGGCGGCGGGGCGCAGGTGTGGTGGCTGGAGGTTGCCACGGGTAAGACCGGCCCCATCACCAATACCATTAACGGCTACGCAGCTACCTGGAAGAAATGATGGTCGATCATAACTTGTGAGGTTTTGTAGCAGTGGGGGCGGGGCTAATACTTATTTTTAGATTTTGTATATTGCTATCGGCCAATGTGGTCCGGTTCGTGGTAGAAAACGAATTCTAATTTCGAATATGAGTACCCTAGCAACGAACGAACAGTTTACCGATGCCTTCCGAGGGTTAGACCCGCAACGGCAATCCGAAATATTTGTGGCTCTTACCGAGATTATGGCCAATAGTAACCCCGAACTGATGGAAATGATTTCTGACCAGATGGAGGCCGAACGGGGCGGAGATTGGTGGGATGAGTTGAGCGAAGTAGAACAGCAGCGACTAGAACAGTCTATACGAGAAGGGGAGGAAGGAAAGACGGTAAGTCACGAACAGGTGCAACGGGATGCGAAAACGCGGACGGCTAGTTGTGGATAAAACGATAGAATGGACACTAACCGCCCAAACGCGCTACCGTGAGGTTGTAACCTACCTTATCGACAATTGGTCGATAGCAGCGGCAAACAGATTCATTGATATGGTTGATCGCAAATTAGACCTACTTACTCAGTTTCCAGAGATCAGCCAACGTACGAAGAAGAATAGCAAGGTTCGGCAACTACAGCTAGGCAAGTACAACACGCTAATCTATGAACCACAGCGAAGCAAGATTCTGGTATTAGATATTCAGGATAATAGGCAAAAGAATTAGCTGATATGACGACAGAAGAGCAACAAGATCAAACGATTAATGACTATTTTACGGTGTTGTCAGAAATGATAAGGGCATTTCACAATACCTTCAACATTCTCGAGCCTATACCCTTGAGCAGATATGACAGTAGTGATAAGTCAGAGGTTATTTCTAGTATCAGCGGATTTAGCGGAGGAAGTACAAGAGGAAACCAGAATTCTCAGGCGTTATACAGAGAGCATTGCTAGAGATTGAAGGCTCCTACGAACAGCGGCTATATGAACCTAATTGCAGGGGAGCTATCTTCGCGTTAAAAAACTTCGGCTGGAAGGGGTAGTTGGTTGAGTAAAAACAGATTCTATCCTCTGTAATAGAGAGAGTAAAATGCAGAATTATTTACGCGAGTAGTACAATCTATAGCATCAGGAAGGAGCCACCAATTTGTGTGTAAGAAACAGCGGACTACTCGGATGAGTATATTGGCCGTAGTCTTTATGCTGGCACATAGCGGTGAGGGGAAGTAAAAGACAACATTCAACAGAGCAAACAACTAAATGGTGTTGATAACCGTTCTCAATAAATATAATCATCTTAATCTAAGGTAAAATATGAATTTTTTCATCTAAGTAAGATATTAAATGCTAAGAGTTTTGATTACTCCGTTGAATATTGTTAGTATTCGGCTGTCTATGTAGGATATGAAAACACCGAAAAAACTGACTCCCGATCCTTTAGTTGATTCTATCGTTGAGGTTCGTGTAAGGTCTTCACAATCATTTATCTCCTTTGTAAGTACGTTATCTTCCCTTCTAGTGGGAAAATTTGAATTATTCGAACATAGCTCAACTGAACCGAGTATAACAGTCACACCGCAAGAAAATGGTTTTCTGATAAATAATGATAGTAGATTACCATTTTTGGTAAATAATGACGCAAAGGTTCAAATTGCTGAAAATAAACTAACATTTAATTGCAATGGTAGATACATAGGGTGGCAAAAACTCAGCTCACTAATATATGAAGTGTTAGAAATAGCTTTCTCTAACGGGATGATATCGGAAGTAAACAGAGTGGGAATAAGATTTATTAATCAGTTTGAGGATATAAACATATTCTCTTTTTTAGATAAAAAGGTGTTCTATAGAGGGTCTAATACTCATCCTTTAGATTTTAGTTATCAGTATATAGATGAGAATGGTCAAAGGGTCATTATCAAACTGAATGGAAACATTATAGACGTCAAAAACGGAATAAATATTTCTGTCGTCGACATTGGTGCTGTTAGAGAGGATGTTAGCGCAGTAAATTTAGAAAGTACCAAAGACATAGTAGAGGCGCTTCACAGAACAGAAAAAGAGACGTTTTTTGGCCTCATAAAAGAAGATTTTATTAAAGAGCATTTTAATCCTACTTATTAAAACCTTTATGCATATGGAAAATGTAACAGAGATAGTAAGAAGTAGTGAGGACAGCGATCATAGAACTATAGAGCAATATTATAAAGGTGCAGGAAGTGTAAGTATTTCTAACATAGCTAGGAATACGCGCATCTATAATATGTATAGGAAAGACGATAGAAAGCATGTTGAAGGCAACAGATGGGAAGGCCATAGACCTCGTATTTTAGACCTTCTAGAAAGTACTAGAAAGAAGATAGATAGTGATTCTGAAAGATTTAGTAGCAACATTAGTCTAGAAAAAATAAAGATTAGTACCCAACGAACTATTTACGAGTTGTCGCAATACAATCCAGTGAATCTTATTTTGGAAGTTACTTATGAAGATAGTGTATATATAAAAGCGCTCTTTAAAGACTTTAATGTGTATTTGGAAGTACTCTTTGAGGAAGAAAAAGAAGATACATACATGTTTTCTTTGTACAGGAATAAGATATGCGTAGCGTCTTTTGAAGGGCAGGGACAAGAAACGTACTCCAGAATTAGACGTGAAATACAGAAAGTCAAAGACGCTCAATACAGGATAACTGTACTCTTTAACTCCAGTGTGTATAACAATGCCATATCCCAGCCATCTACTACCTCGCAAGGAATATAAGTATCTAGAGGATATTCCGAGAGGTGGCTTCTTAGTTAGATACACGCAGGACAAAGACATAGTTGATGAGGCGGGCCAAGTTAAAAGCTCACATGTATGCACACCAAGAACGAACTGTGAAAACTTATCAGTTAGCCTTTTTGGCATCTATCAAGAAGAAGACGTCATGTATTGTATGGTGGGAGATAGGAGTGCCTTCTTTCAAGGAAGATGGATTGTAGGTGAGAGCGTTCCACACCCCGCCGATAAGGATTACGAAGAGAGGAGAGAAAGAGGTTTCTTTTATCTATCAATTGATGATATTCATAACCATACTATCACTTATGAGAAAAATAACGAACAGCACGATTTGATATGTTCTATTGTGCACTGTCCTACCAATTGTAACTTTTGGCACTTTGAAGTAAGATGGCGAAATAAAGATGGATTTATTCAGCCGCAATCGGGTAATTGGAAGAAAAGAATTTTGAACAAAATAAGAAATATTATTTCAGAATTCGGTCAAATAGGTTCTCCACCAGCAGTAGGCATATCAGAAAGCCTCTATGTCCGTAAACACTAACAAGTGTCCCCTATAGCGTCCCCGACAAAAATAAAAACCCCACAAACTATTGAATATCAATAACTTGTGGGGTTTCACAGTAGCGGGGGCAGGACTCGAACCTGCGGCCTCCGGGTTATGAGCCCGACGAGCTACCAACTGCTCTACCCCGCGGTGTATTGTTAAAAACGAATCACAAAAGTAAAGGTTACGTTTTAGAAAACAAATACCTTTGCGGGATATTTAAAACGCTATGAGCAATACCCCCCCAAAAAACGAAGCTCCGTCGGACAAAGCCCAACCGGATGCGGTCCAACCAACCGAGAACTCAACCGATGCCGGTCACCGGGCTGGGCCGCACAAGGCGGGCTTTGTGAGCATCGTGGGCAAACCCAACGTGGGCAAATCAACCCTGATGAACGCTCTGGTGGGCGAGCGGCTGTCGATTATCACCTCCAAGGCGCAAACCACCCGCCACCGTATCATGGGCATCGTGAACGGTGCCGACTTCCAGATTGTCTACTCCGACACGCCCGGACTGGTGAAACCACAGTACGAGCTGCACCAGGCCATGATGCGCTTCGTCGACATCGCCCTGGAAGATGCCGATGTCATTCTGTTTGTCACCGACCTGTACGAAAAGTATGAGGCGGAACCCGGCGGAGACGACGCCTATGTGCAGAAACTGATCAATTCGGAAGTGCCCGTGGTGCTGGTGATGAACAAAATTGATCTGGCCAAGGGCAGCCAGGCGCTGGACAAAATGACCTACTGGCAGGAGATCGTGAAACCCGCCGAAGCTATTATGGTGTCGGCTCTGAAAGGACTCAACGTAGCGGCCGTGTTGCAAGCCATTCTACAGCGACTGCCCGAGCATCCGCCCTACTTCGACAAAGACCAGATCACCGACAAGCCCGAGCGCTTCTTTGCCGCCGAAATTGTGCGCGAGAAGATATTTCTGAACTATAAGCAAGAGGTGCCCTACAGCAGCGAGGTGGTGGTGACCGAGTTCAAAGAAGACGAGCAGATCATCCGGATGCGCTGCGAAATCTACGTGGAGCGGGCCAGCCAGAAGGGAATTCTGATCGGCAAGGGCGGAGCGGGACTCAAAAAGGTGGGCACCCAGGCCCGGGCCGACCTGGAGAAGTTCTTCGGCAAGCAGGTGCACCTGGAACAGCACGTGAAGGTGGTGCCGAATTGGCGACGCGAACACCGGAAACTCCAAAACTTTGGTTACCGCTCGTAGCAAAAATTTGCTACATTTACCAAAGTGCCTATCATTGCTGTTTTTTAAACCGTACCTAACTCAACCACCGTGTCAAACATCGTTGCTATTGTCGGACGGCCCAACGTGGGCAAATCTACCTTCTTTAACCGCATGGTGGAGCGGCGGCAGGCCATCATGGACGACGTGAGCGGCGTGACGCGCGACCGCCACTACGGCTACGCCGAGTGGACCGGCAAGCACTTCACCGTGATCGACACCGGCGGCTACGTGACCAACTCCGACGATATTTTTGAAGAGGCCATCCGTAATCAGGTGCAGCTGGCCATCGACGAGGCCACGGTTATTCTGTTTATGGTCGACGTGGAAACCGGCATCACCGATCTGGATGAGAGCTTTGCCGCCCAACTGCGGGGCACCGAAAAACCGATCTACATCGTGGCCAACAAAGCCGACAACTCGGAGCGCAACTACCTGGCCGCCGAGTTCTACGGCTTGGGCCTGGGCGACGTGTTTCCGGTGTCGTCGGCCAGCGGCAGCGGCACGGGCGATCTGCTCGACCAGGTGGTGTCGCACTTCGACGTGGATGATGCCGAAGACCCCGAGGCGGGCATTCCGAAGCTGGCCATCCTGGGGCGGCCCAATGTGGGCAAGTCGTCGCTGCTCAACGTGCTGCTGGGCGAAGAGCGTAGCATCGTGACCGACGTGGCGGGCACCACCCGCGACGCGCTCAACGCCCGCTATAATTTGTACGGCAAGGAGTTTATCCTGGTGGATACGGCCGGACTGCGCAAGAAGGCCAAGATTTCGGACAACATTGAGTTTTACTCCACGCTGCGCAGCGTGCAGGCCCTGCAGGACGCCGACATCTGCATTGTGATGCTCGACGCCCAGCGCGGCATGGAGGCGCAGGACATGAACATCGTGCAACTGGCCCACAAGAACAACAAGGGTATCCTGATTTTGGTGAACAAGTGGGATTTGATCGATAAGGACACCCACACCGCCAAGCAGTTTCGAGAACATATCTACGAACGCCTGGGCGAGTACAACTACATTCCCATCCTGTTCACCTCCATGACTACTAAGCAGCGGGTGTATCAAACGATTGAGAAAGCCGCCGAGATTCATGAGAACCGGCAGCGCCGCATCAGCACCTCGAAGCTCAACGACACGCTGCTGCCCGAAATAGAAAAGAAGCCCCCGCCCTCGGTGAAGGGCAAGTACATCAAGATCAAGTACGTGACGCAGTTGCCGGTGTATACGCCCACGTTTGCGTTCTTCTGCAACCATCCGCAGTACGTAAAGCAAGCCTACACCCGCTTCCTGGAGAACCGCATCCGCGAGCACTTCAACTTTGAGGGCGTTCCGATCCGGGTGTTTTTTCGGAAGAAGTAGGAAAGCGGGTGGACAACCGTTTACCGGTGTTTTTTGTATATTCGTAGTAGTAAAAAACTTTTTAACAGATGAAGCAACTAGTCCTGAACGTAGCCGATCATAAGTTACAGACCTTCCTAAGTTTCATAGAAGATTTGAACTACATAGAAATAGTAGAAAAGTCTTTGGATGAGCCTACCACGCTAACTTCTAGCGAAGAAGCACCCCCTGCTGACGATTTTATGGCGCTAGCCGGGATGTGGGAAGACCGGGATATTAGCGCTGAAGAATTACGAGCAAAAGCATGGCCCAAGCGCAGGTAGTACTTTGTGATACTAATATTCTGATTGATTTCTCGAAGCGCAATCCGGATGTCGTTCAGGCGTTGGCGGTCATTGGTACGGCTAATGTCGTGGTTAGCGCCATTTCTGCTGGTGAATTCATGTTCGGAGCGTTGAATAAAGCGGATTTAGTTAAGATTGTAAAGGGGCTGAGCGCGATCAAGATCATTCACGTGGACGAAGCAATCTCTGATAGAGGGTTACAACTGGTACAGCGTTACGGATTGAGTCATACACTCGCCGTACCGGACGCTTTTATCGCCGCTACCGCATTGGTACATAATCTGCCTCTGTATACACTTAATCGGAAAGACTTTCGGTTTATTGATGGGTTGCGGTTGTATGATGAGTGACAATGAGTTTATACCTTTTGCGAATATAAGCCTATCTCTCCTTCCTGGAAAACCGCATCCGCAAGCATTTTAACTTCGAGGGAGTGCCGATTAGAGTGTTTTTTAGGAAGAAATAGGGGTTTAATCTTGAGGTGGGGTGAATTCCCAGACTTCAATAGGCCCCCCGTTATATGCTGGTTGTTGACCGGCATAAAAGGATGCTTTTTGTTTTCTGCTTACTATATCTACGCCATACTCCCAATTTCTAGGTAATTCTATATCTTCCCAGAGATTGCGGATAGTATCGTATTTTTTCAGGTAAACTTCTCTATAAGTTGCCATAAAATATAGTGTATCGCTGATAGAGAAGAAACTACAGCTACCAAAACCATGATGATGAAGTGGTAGTTGTTCGGTAAAATTAGCTTCTTCTGTCCATTGATCAGCTACGGGGTCATAAGACCAATAGTCATCGGCAGTAAGCCGGTAAAAAGTCAAGTTTCCTCCCCCCAAATATACCTTTCCATCAAAAGCAATACTGGCTGCACCAGAGCGAGCAGCGGGAAAGTCCGTTTTTCTGCTCCATCGGTCGGCTAAAGGATCATATTCCCAAAACTGTTTAGAATCTGTACGAGGATAATCATTTTCTTTATTAGGGTCATCATAATATCCACCTACCACATAACCTTTGCCGTTAGCGACGAAACTAGTTGCGTCATTGGTGTTTTCACCGAGAAAATCGGCCTTTTTCGTCCATTTATCAGTTAAAAAGTTATACTCCCAAAAATCTCTTTCTGCTTCCCGAATATATTCTTCTGCGGTGAATGTACTGTTACTTCCTGAACCGATAAAAGCTTTGTTATCTATGATAAATATCACAAATTCGGATCTGTGCTCGCCTGGAAATTTAGTTTTAATTGTCCATTGGTCTTTGCTAACATTGTATTGATGAAACATCATATCCTGATCAACAGTATAGATCTCGTCATTAACAGAAAAGCTTTTCCCCCTTCTACCTAAAGTGATATCAGCTTTTCTCTGCCAGGGATTGAAAGCAGTGGTAATTTTGAACA
The DNA here is from genome assembly GCA_965217275.1 of Cyclobacteriaceae bacterium. Taxonomy (GTDB): domain Bacteria; phylum Bacteroidota; class Bacteroidia; order Cytophagales; family Cyclobacteriaceae; genus Tunicatimonas. The sequence goes on from OZ244400.1 coordinate 2,269,355, forward strand.
TTTTGCTCATAGCACCAATCCGAACAGTTGCCGTTGTACTTGTCTCATACTCAGTGCTGGCGTTCAATCTGATCGCTATTTCGTCCCCGTCCTTCACGCTAGTTTGATTACTGGAAATCACCTGTTCGTTAACAAGCAGTATACCTTCATCTAAACGAATAGGTGTTGCATGCGGCAATCCGGTGAGCGTAATAGTTTCCGAAGTGTACAGCGAATCCCGCTCAGCGTTTTCAATCACCGTAAAGCTAAAATCATCCGGGGTATAGTCATCGGTAGTCACCGAGAATGGGCGAACGAGCGTGTTGATCGTCAACTTTGCTACCGAAGGCGTAGCATACTCGGAGCTAGACCGAAGAACCAGCTTCACACGATCTCCGTTGCCCACTTGGATGGAGTCGGCGGTCACCTCCTGGTCGTTCACGATGAGCGTTCCGCCTTCTACACGAGCGATTGATTTTCCCCCGTCTTTCAACCCGCTGATGGTAACTTCATTGGAAACTACCAGCGTGTCTATGGCTACATCCACTTGCGGCTCAAACGCGAAATCATCCGGCGTATCGTCTTCGTCTTTGTTCAAGAACCCATCGCCGTCGCTATCTACGTACTGCTCGAAGTTAGGAATGGTAGCATCCACCCCCAGTTCTTCGTAGCGGACTTCCAGGTGCTGCCGGATGTCCGCCAATCTTAAAGCCATAGCGTTGGCGTGAATCTTCTCTCGCGTACTTTCGCTATCCAGTACCCCATCCTCACGGATGTCGGTGATAAGGTTCGCCAGCAGCTCCGAAAGTTCGGCGACGGTGTTATTGCCTTGCAAAATTGCCGAAACTGCCAGCAGAATGGCATTGTCTTCACCGTCTTGTGAAATGTCGAGCAGTTCGGAGGCCATCATATCAGCTTTCTCGATGCCGAAGATGGCCAAAATCTCTTGCTGGGCTTGCTGCTTGGCGGTTATAAGGCTCTTTTCTTCTTCCTGCATCAGGTAAGTTACCCGGTCTTTTTCCAGATGTGAAAGCAAATTGACGTTCACGCTGCTGGCGTCCGAGACATCTGCTAGGGCAAACAGCGTGAGCTGCGCGGCCGACTTCTCGCCGCGTACTTCGTCGAAATAGAAACCCTCGGCGATCAGCTGCACAAAAGCGGACTGTAGCTTAACGTCTTTGAGGCTAAACGCGCCTTTGTTGTCGATGATCTGCGTGGTGAAGTTCTTACCGGTAGCCACCAGCTTTTGGTCCAGTTCGGATACCGTGATGGCGCTACCATTAATAAAAGGCCCTTTCTGCACGTAGCCCGCAATAGAAACGGACTGTTCCGATTGGGTAACTTGTTCATCGTCTTGGCAACCGAAAACCATAACTAACAGAAGTGCTACTATTCTATTTATGTACTGCATTGTATCTTTAGTAAGCATCTATATTTATTACTCTGGTAGGCGTATCATTTTCGTAGATTTCAATACTGACATCATCATAGACAAATATTTTAAATTTCACTTCACCTGAGTGTGCCGCTGTAAAAGGCATTGATCTCTTCGTAAAGTCGTAATATCCCTTTGTCCACTGATTGCCTACACTAATATTGTCAAAGTCCCATACAGTATTTGGTTGCTCAGTCAGAGTTTTTCTTGCTGAAATGACTATCGTTAATTTCGTATAGCTAGGTAAAATGGCTTGAATTCCGTAGCTGCCTTTTTTAAGTTTTGTTTCGGTACCCTTTAATATATTTTTGCCATAAATTCCATTCTCTGGGTACTCAATTTTTTTGGTTAGATTGTATTGAGTATTATTTACAAATCCTCGCACATATTTCTCAAAAGGAGCTATCATAATTGTCTGATCTATTTCTTGGTACTTATCACTTATAGAACTACGGATTGTAGTAAGGTCAATATAAAACGCGTTATTGATTAGCGAAGACCCTAAAATTCTATCATCCAGCGCACCATCCGTTTCCAAGTCTTCACTAATATTAGTTAGTAGTTCCTGCAGCGTACCCGTAGTTTCGTACCCCTGTAGCATAGCCGAGATAGCGAGTAGCATTGCTCCTTCGGGCGTGTTTTGGGTGATATCGAACTGTTCGGCGGTCAACGATACCTCTTCGTGTATCTCGAAAATAGCCAACACCTCATGCAAGGCTTGCCGTTTGGCTTCGGCAAAAGACAAGCCGCTGTTGACTAAGTGCTTCACGCGACGGTGTTCCAAATGGGTTAGCACATTAACGTTGGCAGTGGCGGTGGCCGACAAGTCAGTGTAGCCTATCAATGCTAACTCGCTATCCGAAGTGCTGCCACTTACCAGGTTAAAGTAAAATCCTTTTCCTTCTATTGCTGCCCAAGGGTGGTGTTGCTCAATGTCGCTGACCGCAAATTCGCCTTTGCTGTTAGCCACCGTTGTGCTGTAAATCCTTTCGGTTGCCGCGAAGGAAGAATCTACTTCGGTAAGGGTGAGGAAAGATCCATTGACAAAAGGACCTTGCTGTATCACTCCGGTGAGTGCAGTTGCCCAGGGGTAGGTTTGTACGCGCACCAAGAAATCAGTGTGGTAGTCTCCCACCTGTAGAATAGCAGTGGAAGTTTCATTCCAGTTGACTGAAGCTGATAAGGTAACTTGCAACGCATCGCCATCCCTCACATAGGTGGTGTCACCTTCAACCGATTGACCGTTTTTGATGAGATGTCCGTTGGTTATTTTAGCAATAGCGGGATAAGGAAGCCCTGAGACAATCACAGTTTCGGATTGATAAACGGTGTTCCGCATGGCATTTTCTATGGCTGCCAACACAAACTCCTCCGGTAAATTGTCATCATCTTTATTGAGAATGCCATCTCCGTCGCTATCCACAAATTGCTCAAAATCAGGAATGCTCACCTCTAATCCGAGTTCTTCATAACGCTTGATAAGGTTTTGACGAACACTTGGCAAATCAAGATTGATAGCGTTCTGGCGAAGGGTTGCCTTTAACATTTCATTGTCGAGCACACCATCTTCTCGGATGTCGGTGATGATTCCGGCCAACAGTTCCGAGAGACCGGCTACGGTGTTGCCGCTTTGTAGCACTGCCGAAACAGCCAGTAGAATTGCGTTTTCTTCACCGGCCTGGGTGATGTCCAGCAACTCAGAATTAGCCATGTTGTCGCGCTCAATACCGAATAGCGCCAGAATTTCGCGCTGCGCCTGCTGTTTGGCTTCTAAAAAGCTCATGTTTTGTTCTATCAGGTAAAGTATTCGGTCCTTCTCAAGGTGTGATAGCACGTTGACATTGATGGTGGCATCGGCGGATACGTTTGCTAGAGCGAACAAAGTGAGTTGCGCGGCTGATTTTTCGCCTTGCACTTCGTCAAAGTAGAACCCGGTAGCAATAAGTTGAAGGTTAGGATAATCGAGGCGGCTAGTTTTGATAAAGAATGATCCACGGTTATCAGTGATTTGAGTGGTGAACGTTTTACCCGTAGCGGCCAAACGGTTATCCAATTCGGTGATCACCAGACTGGTTCCGTTAATAAAAGGTCCTTTTTGCACGTGCCCGTTGATGGTCACGTTGCGGCCATCAGAAACGGCTTCGTCGTCTTCGCGACAACCTAAGAGCAGCAACAAAAGGACTAATGAAAGGGATAAAAACCTTGAGAACATACACGAATCATCTGGTACATCATAAAAATACCAACCGATGACAGGATTATTCGTGTGGCTTTGCTAGAAACTTACGGACGTAAGAATCCTAGAAAAGAGAGTGTCTTCGGTACACCCAATATGACAACGCTCTGTTTTGCACTTTGAAAATCAATTCTGATGCGCCTCCTCATAATGCTCTTTCAGCACATCTTCGCCCCAGTCATTTTGCAGGTCGCGAATGACCGTATGGATGTGGTTGGCGTTGTTTTGGGTGTTGTCGTACTCGATGACGAAGGTGGGGCCGTGCAGACGGTAGTAATGCGGGTCGCCCACTTCCAACCCACCGGCCCAGCCGAAGTAGATACTGTCTAAGTTTTCTTTAATGGGAGCCAGGGCGGCCTCGGTCACTTCGGCGCGGTGCACGTTGTAATATAGATCCAGTAACTGCACCAGTTTGTCTTGCTGGGCCACGGTCATGTCGGCGTAACGCAGTCCCTCTTGGCCGCCAATCTTGGCGTAGCGTTCGGTATCTGTCACAATTTCAGGATAAGCCTCTTCGGCAACCATCGCCTGGCCAAGTTGCTCCTCGTCGAGCAACTTCACCAGTTCGCGGCCCAGGTCTTCTTCGGGTTGCAGCACCCGCCAGCCCTCCTTGGGTCCGGAGGGCACCCGGCCCGGATTGGCCCCCAAGAAAGTGGGCGTAGCGGAGACAATCCGGTTATCAATGGCGGTGTAGTTGAGCGAAAGATGGTGCCCTTCCACCCGCCAGCCCCAGGCTTGCCCGGCCTGCGACTTACCAGTCCGGGGTTCGCCAAAGATCGTGAAGGAATAGTTCATCGGATCGCGGCGCGTATCGTTGGGAGGACGGTTCTCCACGTAGCGCAGCACTTGCTCCAGTTCGCGGATGTCCATTGCCTTCTGGTATCCCGCTTCGCTCAGGCAGATTTTCATTAGCTGCAACGCGGCTTCCTGCTGGGCTTCGGTCATGTTCTTGAGCGGGACGCCCTGTCGTTCGCGCGGAGTGAAGTGCCAGTTGTAGCGCTCCTCATCGTCGAGCGGGTAAGTCGCCTGCTGCTGCTGGGGATTTTCTAGCAGGTCTAGAAAGTGCCGGGCCGCGACGGTCAGTTTTTCTTCGGCGGGAGGAGTGCTCAGGCCCGCGGTGCAGGCGGCGAGCGCCAATGAGGCTAGGATTGGGAGGAGCTGTTTCATAAGAGGGTCGTGGGGCGTGTTTGCCGATGAAGATACGAAAAAGCGGTGAGCAGACACAAAAGCAAAGCTAATTTCATAGGTTAGTGCGGTAAAACGGGGGCAATTCCGTATGTTCGGTTCACTGGACAATCTCTGATTATTATGGCTAACTACCAAATTGCCCTGGTGCCCGGCGATGGCATCGGCCAGGAAGTGATTCCTGCCGCCGTGCGGGTGCTGAATAAAGCTGCCGCCCTGGGCGGATTCTCACTTACTTACCAAACATACGACTACTCCTGCGAGCACTACGCGAAGCATAGCCGGATGATGCCCGACGATGGCCTGGAGCGGCTTCGCGATTCGGACGGAATTTTTCTGGGAGCGGTAGGCTTCCCCGGCGTGCCCGACCACGTGTCGCTGTGGGGCCTGCTCATCCCCATCCGGCGCACCTTTCAGCAGTACGTGAACCTGCGTCCGGTGCGCCTGCTCCGGGGGATTACGTCGCCGCTGAAAAATCCCGGCGACATTGATTTCTACATCGTGCGCGAGAACAACGAAGGCGAGTACTCATCCATCGGCGGGCGCTTGCACGAGGGCACTGACTACGAGTTGGTGGTGCAGGAAAGCGTGTTCACCCGCCGGGGCGTGGACCGGGTGATGCGCTACGCGTTCGAGCTGGCACAGTCGCGCCGGAAGAAACTGACCAGCGCCACTAAGTCGAACGGCATCATCCACACCATGCCCTACTGGGACGAGCGCTTTCGGACGGTGGGCGAGCAGTATCCGGAGGTGACGACCGAGCAGTTTCACATTGATATCCTGGCCGCCCACTTCGTGCAGCACCCCGACTGGTTCGACGTGGTGGTGGCCAGCAACCTGTTCGGCGACATTTTGTCGGATTTGGGTCCGGCGGTGGTGGGCGGCATGGGCGTTGCCGCGGGGGGCAACATCAACCCCGAGCGGGAGTTTCCCAGCATGTTCGAGCCCGTGCACGGCAGCGCGCCCGACATTGCCGGGCGGGGCATCGCCGACCCCATTGCTGCCTGCTGGACCGGGGCCATGATGCTGGAGCACTTGGGTGAACAAGAAGCAGCCGATGCAATTGTGCAAGCGATTGAAGCGGTGACCAAAGAAGGAAAGGTGCTGACGCCGGATTTGGGAGGAACGGCCGGGACAGAAGATGTGGTAGAAGCGGTGATGGGGAAGTTAGAGTGATACAGTAAAAACTATTACTGCGCGAAACAATACTCCGTGGACTTTTGTCTACCTGATATATTTTATAAAATACTGATTCCAAGGCACTTAAATAACAGCGTGTCTACTATACAATTAGACGGTTAATAAAAGTACAATTCGGAATAAGCCCCAAGCCGGGCATTTATTCAAAAAACAGCGGCCACTAGGGCTTAGATCAGTAAAAATTACAATATAATATCTAAATCCTATAGCGCATTAATTTAAAACCCCACGGAGTATTGCGAAAGTAAACTAAAATATTATTTAGTTTACTTTCGAATGATAAAGTAAACTATATTTTATTATGATTTATTGCTACAGTAATTTTTAATTATGATTTCTTTAGAGGACTACCGGTCAGGACATACGGAAAAGGGTGTAGGTGGTTACAGCTATTTCGTGCCTTCATTTGTTAACGAGCAGTGGCAATGGAAGGACCCTCAAATTAACGCTTTGTTAGAAAAAGCGGCGGTGAAACTCGGGGAACTTAACTCGTTTGCTCATTTAGTGCCCAACATCGACTTATTTATTCAACTTCATGTAGCCAAAGAGGCAGTGATTTCAAGCCGTATTGAGGGAACACAGACTAAAATAGACGAAGCGCTTCTTCCCGAAGAGGATATACAGCCCGAGCGTAGAAATGATTGGAAAGAGGTAAACAATTACATTAAAGCGCTGAACCAAGCGGTTAGTGCACTAAAGACTTTGCCAATATCATCCCGACTATTACGCCAAACCCACGCCACTCTTTTAGACAGTGTGCGAGGGGCTAACAAGCAACCAGGCGAATTTAGAACTAGTCAAAACTGGATTGGTGGTAGCAGTCCGGCAGACGCTGTATTTGTACCACCTCATCACCAGTACGTAGCCTCGCTAATGGGAGACTTGGAATACTTGCTTCATAACCAAGATATTGCCGTTCCTGCTCTCGTACGCATTGCCATTGCCCATTACCAATTCGAGACTATTCATCCTTTCTTAGACGGCAATGGCAGAGTGGGGCGGCTTTTAATCACACTATTTCTAGTAAGCAGCGGAATACTGGATCAACCGCTTCTCTACTTATCATCTTATTTCGAAAGAAACAAAAGCCTGTATTATGATAACTTAACGTTTGTGCGCACGAGGAACGACATGGCTCAGTGGCTTAAGTATTTCTTGATAGGCGTTGAGCGAACCGCGACCGAGGCGGTACAGACGCTATCGCAAGTGATAAAGCTAAAGTCATCCTTAGAAGCGGGAATGACTGCTACTTTCGGACGCAAAGCACATTCAGCTATTACTTTGCTTAACCAACTTTTTGTCAAACCAATAGTACACGTCAGTGATGTCAAAGAAATTACTGGTCTTAGCAAAAAGGCAGCGAATGACTTAGCCGCAGACTTTGAGCGGGAAGCTATCTTGGTAGAGATGACCGGTCAAAGCCGGAATCGATTGTTTGTATTTGATCAGTACCTCACATTGTTCCAGAAAGAATAGGCAAAAACTACTGCTGAACCTTATCTTGTTCTTTCTTCACCTGCTGATGACGCCGAGCGTTCACTCCGGCATCCTCACCCATCCACACCCAAAGTTTGATCAAACCGTTCTGATGAGCACTCACCAGAAAGCTACCGTCGGCATTGAAGTCGATGTACTCGGCATGGTCGCCTGCCCAGGTTCGGTGAGCTACGGGAATGGCATCGTTGCCAAATTCCAGGATATCCGCTACCCGGTACACGTAGATGTAGGGATCGTGTCCGGCGTGGGCGATGTACTGCCCGTTGGGGTGCCAGGCAACCGACTCGATCTTCTTGCCGGTATGGTTAAACATCTTGAGCAGTTTGCCGCTTTGCCACTCCCACAGGTAAGCGTTGCCCCGGGAGGTGCCGCCCTGCCCCACGGCAATCACGTGCTTGCTATCAGGCGAGAAGCCGCCGCTGGTGAAAATCGTAAAGTAATTGGGACTTAGCGTTTGCACAAGTGACCAATCGGCTACTTGGTACACCTTCACGGCTCCGTGCCCCACGGCCAGCAGATACTGATCATCCGGCGAGAAGAACAGTTCGTTAACGGTGTTGCCAAAATCAACAGTTTTGATTTCCTTCCCGCCGGGCATGTCATATACCCGAATCATACCGTGGGTGGTCCCATCTTCGTCGGTGGTCTTCTCTTCCCCGCTCACCAGCAAACTCCCTTGATTAGACCAGGTGAGGCCGTCGATGCCTTGCGTGTGCCGGAGTTCGTGAACCACCTCGCCGCTCTGGGCTTGGTAGACCGTCACCAGAAAATCTTCGCTGGCCGCGGCCACGTACTGCCCATCGGCCGACCACCCCACCCGCTCGACTTCTTGCTGGGCGTACTTTCTCCACAGCTCGGTGCCGTCCGAGGTGCGCCACATAATCACTGAGTTGTCGTACTTGGTGCCACTGACGATGTACTTGCCATCGGGCGAAAACTCGGCGCTTTCTACCGAGCCGATCTCGCCCAAGGCATCGGCCACGCGTGACCACACCGGCTCCAGGCGCAGTTGGTAGTCCAGATACTGCTGGGCGGGGGCAGAAGTGATCAGGGCCCCGGAAAAAACAAGACTAAGGACTGCTCTCTTTGATATCTTGGTGTATGTCATGCTACTTTATGAGTGTTAGCGGGAGATTAGTTAAAGCTTTTGATCTGAATCGTATGCTCCGTCAATTCTAACGGAGCTCCGTCATCGTTCACTGATTTTAGTATTCCAAACAACTCGCGGCCCTGGCCGGTGTTGGGGTTATACAACCTAGCAAAATTGTCGTTGTCCCGCCAGGTAGGCACCAAATCAACCGATTGAATTTCTTTGTTTTTTATACTCAACCGCACCAAAAGTCCTTCTCGAAACCTTCGCCAACGGTTGCTGCGCCGATCGTCAAAAGCGGCTTGCCCCAAACTGTAAAAGATGGGCTTATCGTTATAAACCTCAATCTTTTGGTAGCGATGCGGCCCGTGACCGAAGACCACATCTGCTCCCGCATTGATTACCGCCCGAGCAATATCGGTTTGATAGGATACGGGCTGGGTGGTGCCGGAAACCCCCCAGTGGAAAGAAACGAGCACGATATCCGCCTGCTTGTCCAACGATTGAATATCGTCGATCATTCGTTGTTTGGAGTTTTCATCCAACCAGGTAATTACCACGGGAGGTTGCCCCGGTTTGTCAAGATTGGGGGGCGGCTGATACGCCGTATGCACCTTGATCTGGGCAATACCGGGCTGGCTTTCGGTGGCAGCATGGTTGTAGGGAAACACGGTCGCGGCGTACTGCATGAAGCCGACTTTCAGTCCCTTCTTCTCGATAATCACGGGCCGATGCGCCGCCTCAAGGTTCTCACCGCCTCCCGCGTACTTCACCCCTACGCTATCGAGTATGTGCAAACTTTTCATAAGTGCTTGCCAGGGATAGGTCACGTTGTTCGCCACTCCTACCGCATCGATGGGGGCGGCGGTAATCGCCGCTACCTGATCCGGATTAGAATACCGCCAGTTTTTGTGCGGAATATCAGTTTTCGTGGTGTCATCGGTGCCACCGGCAAAAGGCCCCTCAAGGTTAAGGAAGTTAAAGTCGGCCCGTTGCAGGGTAGGAATGAGATACTTTAGAGCCGCTTCGGGGTTTTCTCGGTACTGGAAATTGTTATCCCCCAGCAGTACGATACTCAGTTCGTCCTCGTTTGGTGGAGCAAAGGGCCAGGGTTGGGTTTGCGCGTGAACCGAAAGAATAAAGATACTGGCGATTATTCCGAGCACGTATTTTTTCATGGCAATAATATCAGCGATAAGAATCTATTCTGCAAGAAGAAAGAGAGACTAACGTGCCCGGAGCAACCCTTCGTGTTCTGGTTATGGATGGGCAGGGACCTCTCCAAACCCTTCCGGAAACCCTTGTGGCACAAAGTCCCACACCGCGGGCAAGAAGAAGTACGACAGAATTGTCAGCAAAATAATCGACAGCACGTTCATCCAGATGCCCGCCCGCACCATGTCGGGAATGGTGAGGTAGCCCGAGCCGAACACCACCGCATTGGGCGGGGTGGCCACCGGCAGCATAAAGGCACAGGACGCCGCCACGGTGGCTCCCACCAGCAACAGGTACGGGTGCACATCGAGCACCACCGCCATTGAGGTCAGAATGGGCAAAATCATCGCCGTGGTGGCTAGGTTCGAGGTGATCTCGGTGAGGAAGTTAACCGCCGCCACCAGCACCAGCATCAGCAGCACAATGTTGATGCCCTGCACCAGCGACATCTGGCTGCCGATCCAGGTGGCCAAGCCGGTGCTCTGAAAGCCCTCGGCAATGGCCAAGCCGCCCCCGAACAGAAACAGCACCCCCCAGGGCAGTTGCACCGCTTCTTCCCAGTTGATGAGCGCCCGCTTTTCGGCCCGGGCGGGCAGCACGAATAGCACCAACGCCCCGGCCACGGCAATAATGGTGTCGTCGAGGTTGGGAATCAGCGCTTGCAGCAGAAAAGAACGGGTGATCCAGGCCAGCGCGGTAAGGGTGAAGACCACCAGTACCGATTTCTCTTCGAACGACATGGTCCCCAACCGTTGCAGGTGCTTTCTGATCTCGGCGCGGCCGCCCGCAAACTCCTTTTGCCGAAAAGAGAAGGCAAAGCGCACCAGGTACTGCCAGCAAATCACCAGCAGCAGCACCGACAGAGGCAAGCCGAACGTAATCCACCGGGCGAAGGTGATCTCGATGCCGTAGGTTTCCTGCACCACCCCGGCCAGCACCAGGTTGGGCGGCGTGCCGATTAGCGTGGCCATGCCCCCAATCGACGCGCTGTAGGCAATCGCCAGCATCAGGGCCTTACCGAAGGTGGTGGTTTCGTTCTCTTCGGTCTGCGGATTGTCCTTGAGTTGCGTCACGATAGCCGCCCCGATGGGCAACATCATTACGGAGGTGGCGGTGTTAGAAATCCACATCGACAGAAAGGCGGTGGCCACCATAAATCCTAGAATAATGCTCTTGATATCGGCCCCAATCAGGTTGATGATGTTGAGGGCAATGCGGCGGTGCAGGTTCCATCGCTCGATGGCAATGGCCACAATGAAGCCCCCGGCGTATAGAAAAATATAGGGGTGCCCGAACGAGGCGGCGGTGCTTTTCACGTCCAGCGCGCCGGTGAGCGGAAACAGCACAATGGGCAGCAGCGAGGTGGCGGCAATCGGAATGGCCTCGGTAATCCACCACAAAGCGATCCAACTGGTGCAGGCCAGCACGCGGCGGGCTTCCTCGCTCATGTCGGCCGGATGCACCAGGGTGAGGATAAGCACAAAACTGAGCGGTCCGGCGATCAGGCCGATGGTGGGGGCGGTTAGCTTCATGGCAGGTTTCTATGGGTCCAAAACAGCGAATAAATCCGCAGAAAAGAAAGAGCGCCCGGCAAGTCGCCCAACAATCCCTCCGGTTGCCGGTTCAACAGGCATGAAGAGACGACTACTAATAATTCTATGGACGATTATTCCGAGCGTGGCATGGGCTCAGAATCAGTATCAGATTAGCGGAACGGTGGTGAACGGTGCGGGTGAGGCAGTATCCTTTGCCAACGTGGCCCTGTACGTCAAGGGTGAAAAAGCCGTCGCCCAGGGAGGCACCTCCAACGCCCAGGGCGACTTCACGCTCAGCGCCGTGCCCGCGGGCACCTACCGCCTGGCGATTCGTTTTGTTGGCTACGCTCCCTACCAGGTTCCCAAAATTCAGCTCGACCAGGACCTGAACCTGGGCACCGTGAAGATGGCCAAGCGAGCTACCGAATTGGACGCGGTGGTGGTGGAAGGCGCCAAGGTGGTGAAGCCCATCGAGACCACGCTGGAGGGCATGACCATCCGGCCCGAGCAGAACATTTCTAACGTGGGTGGTAGCGTGTTAGACGTGTTGCGCAACACCCCGTCGGTGAGCGTGGGGCAAGACGGCGGACTTACGCTGCGGGGCAGCAGCTCCACCAACGTGCTCATCAACGGGCGCAACTCGGCCCTCAGTGGCGATCTGTCGCAGATTCCGGCCAGCGCCGTCAAGAACATCGACATCATCAACAACCCCAATGCCAAGTACGATGCCGAAGGCACCGGCGGGGTGATTAACATCAAACTCAAAAAAGGCGAGGACGAAGGCACCCACGGCAACGTGGAGCTCACCCTGGGCAGCCGGATGCGCACCAACGCTTCGGCCCGGATCAGTCACCAAAAGGGGCGGGTGAATGCCTACGGTGGCTATAGCTACCGCCGCTGGCCCAGCGTGGCCGACGTACGGGTGGAGCGAGAAACGTTCGGCGAAAATCCGACCCGATTGCAACAAGAACGTGACGTGGAGCGCGATGACTTTAGCCACACGGCCAACTACGGCATCGACTACTACTTCAACAAGAGCAAACTCACCTACGAGGGGGTGTTTGAAACCGAGGGTGAAGAAGACTCGGAGATTACCCGTAGCCAGCAGTTTGATACGGATACGAACAACCGAACGCTGTATAACGTGCGCGACAACGTGGAAACCGAAGAAAACTACACCCTGGACAATTCGCTGATCTACGAGCGGGTGTTCGATGAAGAAGGTCGGGAGTTTCGGGCCCTGGCCAGCTACTCGTACCGTGATGAAATAGAGGCCCAAAACGCCGCCACGCAGTCGCTCAACGACGACGGCATTCGCAGCGAAGTGCCCGCCGACCGGCAGCGGGCCAGCACCGACGAGCTCAACCGCATCGGGGTGGCTCAGGTGGACTATACGCATCCCTTTGTGAACGACAACAAACTGGAAGTGGGGGCAAAAAGCATCTTGCGCAGCCTGAACACCGATTTCGACTTTGACAATTATGACAACGGCACTCAGCAGTGGCAAGATAATGTGGCGGTGAGTAATCGATTTCGGTATCAGGAGCAGGTGTACGCTGCTTACGCCATCTACAGCCATAAATTTGAGAAAATCGACTTATCGGCCGGAGTGCGTCTGGAGCAAACTGTGGTAGACACCAAATTATACAACACCGGCGAAGAAAATCAGCAGCGCTACCTAAACCCCTTTCCCAGTTTTAGCGCCCAGTATCACCTGGACGAGCGGCAGTCGCTCAAGTTGACGTATAGTCGCCGCATCGACCGGCCCGGCTCCTGGCAGTTGAACCCCTTCCGCGATATCGCTGATACCCTAAACGTGCGCTTCGGCAACCCGAATTTGCAGCCGGAGTACATTCAGTCGCTGGAGTTCGGGCACAAGATGAGTTTTGAGAAAGTTGATCTCACCTCCACGCTGTTCTACCGCCGCACCAACGGGCTGGTGGACTGGGTGGTGAACGTGACCGACAACGGGGTGTCGGAGCGCCGCCCTGAGAACCTGACCAGCGGCACCACCTACGGCATCGAGCTCATCAACACCACCGAGTTTGCGCCCTGGTGGAACGTGAACGTGAGCTACTCGCTCTTCCGCGCGCTGATCGACGGCACCAATCTGGACGCCGACTTCACCAACGACGCGCTGGCCTGGAACGCCAAGCTGGTATCTAACTTTGTGCTGCCCGGCAGCGTGGATTTACAGTTCACCGGTAACTACGAATCTCCCGAAGCGGAGGCGCAGGGCTTTGATGACGCGCGCTACTATCTGGACGCCAGTGTGCGGCGTAATTTTTTAGGGAAGAAGGGCAGTGTGAGTGTGAGCGTGCGCGACGTGTTCAACACCTACCAGTTCGGCAGCAGCGCTGAGACCGAGCGGTTCCGGCAGTACTTTGTCTACAAGCGCGACTCGCGCATGGTGCTGGTGACGGTGGGGTATAAGTTTTAGCGGCTTGGTTGGTCAGACTGAGGACGTTCCAATACTTCCAGACAAGTGATTTGCACGATAGGGCCGACCATGCACGCGCTAGTCTGATCCTTCGTAGGCAATGCGAACTTGCATCCTGTCCTGAACATCCTCTCGCCCCCAAACGAGTTGACGATTAGGTCAGCAAAGGCTACCTAGGGTTCCAAACGTTCGTCACCCTCTAGTTCGAGTAACCCAAGTACTTTCAGCCTGTTTTCACTTCTTTCCTTACATAGCTGATTACTCAATTGTACTTTTCCGGTATTAAGGGTTATATTAGTTTATTCAAAAACAGATGTTATGAAAACACTTTACTCATATATTATCCTGTTGCTAGTTGGATGTTCAGCATGTAAGACAGATGCGCTGAGTCCGAAAGAAGAACTGCCGCCCGCTACGCAGGAAGGATTGAATACTTTTGGTTGTCTGGTCAATGGAGAGGTGTGGGTGCCCAGAGGAAGTATCAATCCATCTATCTCCAAGTTTACTTTCTACTACGATGATGAACTGTTAAATGTCGCAGCTACACGAACTATAGGAAGTAAAGACATCAGTCAAAGTGTATCTTTTAGAATAGAAGATTGCAGTTACACAGGAAGGTACGAGTTAACAACTATAGAATCCGCTAGAGCAAGATTCAGTGATTTGAAAAAAGCTTGTATGTACCAGACTGACTCTACCCAAACCGGCACACTAACGATCACCAAGTTAGACACCATTAATCATATCATCGCTGGCGCATTTGAATTTACGGTCTGGACAGAAGCCTGTGATACCATTCGTGTCACAGATGGCCGGTTTGACATTCAATATCTTCAATAGTTAATTAACCCCTTTTACATATGAAACGAGTTTTACTCTCAGCCCTGGGGCTGATCGGCTTTGCTGTGTCTTTATTTGCGCAAAGTCCAATCGTTTACCAAGATGAAAATGTGCAGATCATTGATAGTGTACGGGTCTCATTTGAAAAAATTGTAGATTCGGTCTTTGCTAATGTAGACTTATCGCAGGTGCCTTCCGGGTATTTTTGATTTGTTTCTTACATAGCTGGTTACCCAATTGTACTTTTCCAGTATTAAAGCCTATATTAGAGTAACAAAATACGCAATGCTATGAAGCTATTTTATACGTACATCATCTTGCTACTCATTGGCTGTTCGGCTTGCAAACAAGGCGTGCTTAGCCCCAAAGAAGAATTGCCTGCTGCTACGCAAGAAGGGTTGAATACTTTCGGCTGTTTGGTGAATGGGGAGGTGTGGGTGCCCAGAGGAAGTATCAATCCATCTATCTCCAAGTTTACTTTCTACTACGATGATGAACTGTTAAACATTGCTGCTACACGCACTATAGGAAGTAAGGATATTAGACAGACTATGTTCTTAAGACTAAAAGATATGGCTGATAAAGGAAACTATATGCTTAGTAACTTTGAACCGGGAGGGGGGGGATACAGCGATATTAATTTATCCTGTTATTATGAAACCAACTCTACTCAAACCGGCACCCTAACGATCACCAAGCTAGACACCACCAATCACATCATCGCTGGCACCTTTGCCTTCACGGTCTGGACGGAAGAATGTGATACCATCAGAGTGACAGATGGCAGATTTGATATTAAATACCATCAATAACTAAAACTAAATCCCCTTACTTATGAAAAAATGTTTACTAACAGCTCTGGGGCTGATCGGCTTTGCTGTGTCTTTACTAGCCCAAAGCCCAATCGTTTACCAGGATGAAAATGTGCAGATCACTGATAGTGTACAGGTCTCCTTTGAAGAACTTGTGGACTTTGTATTTGCCCACGTAGATTTATTGCAGGAGTCTCCCTATAGTTTTGGTTTGTTTCTTACATAGCTGGTTACCTAATTGCACTTTCCCGGTATTAAGAATTATATTGACGTATTGAAAAACAGATGTATGAAAACATTGACCATATACTTATTGATCTTGTTGCTCGCTCTTTCTGCTTGCAAAGAAGGTGTGTTGAGTCCGAAAGAAGAATTACCACCTGCTACGAAGGAAGGGTTGAATACCATCGGATTTATTGTTGATGGTAAAGTTTGGCTTCCCAAAGGTGGGCTCAATTTTCCTGCAATGAACGGATTTTACAAAAATGGCTCGCTCTATCTAAGAGCAAATAGAACCGGAGGAGAAGCTTTGAATCAATTTGGGATAGATCATGGATACATAACTGGAATAGGTACATTCAATTTGTTTCCTTCGGAAAATGAAAAATTCATTTCAGCCTTCTATTATATAGAAGGTAAAGGTAGGTACCTAAGTTCTTCAGCAAGCAATGGAGAATTGAGCGTTACAAAATTAGATAGCATAAGTAGAATCATCTCTGGCACCTTCTACTTTGATGCAATCAATGATTCAGGTGAAGTAGTAGAAATCCGGGATGGCCGATTTGACCTGAAGTATTGACGTATTAGTTTCCTTCTCTTAACATAAACCCTTTCACGTATGAAAAGAATTCTACTGACAGCCCTGGGGCTGATCGGCTTTGCTATGTCTTTATTTGCGCAAAGTCCAATCGTTTACCAAGATGAAAATGTACAAGTTATAGATAGTGTACAAGTCTCTTTTGAAGCAATTGTTGATTCAGTGTTCGCTAACGTAGATTTATCCCAAGTACCTTCCGGTATCTTGATAGACAAAACGTTAAGCACTTTGGATTACAGCAACTTCGTGGGGCAACCTGATGTACCTGCCCTGGAAAACTTAAGCCAATGGCGGCATTTGTATAATGTTTTCTATCGCAATGCCACCAACGAGGCGCAGAAGTGGCAGGCTGACTTACAAGACTCCCTAGCGGCGATGGACAGGTTGCTGGTTATGCGGGATTTGCCCGGTGAGAAGAAAGCCGATACCCGCCCCTGTGGAGTGCTGGTCCTGAGTACAGGACAAAACAGAGCAGGTAGGGATATTGGTTAACTTTGTAATGGCGAAAGAACGAAGTTAACGCTAACCCTAAATGCTCTGAGATGAAAGATAGTAAAGAAATGCTAAAGCAAGAAATGCGTACTCATTTTGCTGTAGATGCCCGCCGGGTAGATCTATTATCCCGTTTACTAGTGGCGCTACTGCAAGTCTGTACAGTGAGCTATGCTCAACTGGCTCTGGCTCTGAATGCCAAGGTAAAGATAAGTTCCAATGTGAAACGCTTGCAGCGGTTTTTCAAAGAGTTCAGTTTTTCTCACCGCGCCTACGTGCAGTTTGCTTGGAAGCAGTTTGCCAGCCAAGAAACCGTACTGGCTATTGATCGCACGGACTGGAAATTTGGTAGCCATCATATCAATGTACTGATGATCGGCATTGCTTACCAGGGTACCGCCATTCCGCTAGTGTGGAAGCTGTTAGGCAAAGCTGGCAATTCTTCTCAAAGAGAGCGCATTGGATTAATGCGTGGGCTATTTTGGTTTCTCACTGAGGAGCAAAGGTCTGACATTCAGGCAATTACCGCCGACAGAGAATTTGTCGGGCATGATTGGCTAAGCTACCTCATCGACCAAGAGGTAGACTTTGTGATCCGAATCAGAAAAGATGCTTTGGTGCACAAAGCCGAACGTACTACCCATGCACACCGCGTCTTTACTACCCAAGATTTGCGTGTATTGCGCAAGCCACGAAAGGTATTCGGCCTGTCCCTCTACATGAGCGGCCAGCAACTCTCGGGGGATGAGTATCTGATTCTCATCAGTACGCTAAAGGGCAAACAGACGGTTGGCCTCTATCAACAACGCTGGAAGATTGAGTTACTTTTTGGCTGCCTGAAAAGCCGTGGCTTTTGCTTTGAGGATACTCATCAGCGAATAGATCAACGCATCAACACCATGATTTTTATGCTGGCTTTAGCCCTCTGTTGGGCGGTGAAAACCGGCGAATGGTTACTGGAACGGGGGTATAACATCCCGGTTAAAAACCTGGAAAAACGGCAAGAAAAACTGTTCAGCCTTTTCCGAATTGGCCTAGATCAACTCAAAGTCCATATGCTCAACTACCTTGACTTTAAACCCCTTATCCCACTTTTGTCCTGTACTTAGGTGCTGGTCAACAATCCGCAGGGTTGGAAGGCGCAGTACGAACGATTACGCATCAACGTGCTAACCGCCGCTGAGCAGTATCCCCCCCGGCTGCCCCGTATCCGCAAATGGATTACCCATGTAGATGAAGTGTTATTAGACATCTACGCGGTAGAAGCCGATACCAACTTCACGGTACTCAACGACAGCAACCGGGTTGATTTCCTGTCCTGGTCACAGCTTTACCGCTTGATGAACCAGGCTGCTATCAATCAGCAGCAATTACCCTTGCCGGAACTGGAAAAAGCACTACCTTCTTACACGGAAGGCCAACCAGTACCTATCGTATTGCTGGATATGGACTACCACCGGATCCGGCCCGATGCCGTAGCCCAAAACCTGCTGCGCTTTTCGGGCATCCAACTCTATGATGTGGCCGGACGCAACGCAAGCCCTTACGAGGCACTCACCTTGCTGGCCGCTACCCCGGTAGCCCTCACGCTGGCAAGCACCTCCCCTTCGTTTATCGTCCGCTCGGAGCACATCTTCGGCAACCAGGAAAAAACGATCAAGAGCACCGCTATCGACTTCGGCGACGGGCAGGGATTCCGGGAGGTCACCTTCAACCAACCTATCCCCGTTCAGTACACTGGTGTTGGCGAGAAGCGGATGATTGTCAAAGTCACCTACGACGACTGTAGCTTCGCCATCAGCCACTCGGCCATCCTAATTCAAGACAATGGCGTTGCCACCAACGGCCGGACGATGGGTACCCAGGACTTCCGGGGAACTCCGGATGAAGAATTCGCCATCCGGGCTACCCGCCCCTACGAAAGAGGTTTTGCCAGTGGCCAGGTAGCCATTGAGTACGGCTGCGGCAACGACCGCCTGATGAAACCGCTAATTGTTGTGGAAGGCTTTAATCCTGAGCAGTTTGAGGTACTTGATCAGGCAAGCAATTACCAAACTTTTTTTAATAGCATTCCAAATACATTGGAGAATCCACTTTTAAATAATCTCCAAAACTCCGGCTACGACCTTGTCTACCTGGATTACGACGATGGCGGTACCTATATCCAGCGTAATGCGTATCTACTACAGGCCCTTATCCAACGGGTGAATGCCATGAAGGAAGCCAACGGTAGCACCGAGCCGAATGTGGTGATAGGCATCAGCATGGGCGGCTTGGTAGCCCGCTACGCCCTGGCCGATATGGAGCGTCTGGAAGAAGAGCACGATACCCGCCTGTTTATCTCTTTTGACAGCCCCCACCAGGGGGCCAATGTGCCGCTGGGCTTTCAGCACGCGGCCTATCATCTGCCGCAGGTGCGCCTGGGAAGAAAAAGTTTGCAGGAAATCTATGAAGATCAACCCTTACTATCACTTCTCGATGTGCCGCCTCCCAATACGGGGGTGCAACTGGCTGAGAACCCAGCCGCCCGGCAGATGCTCATTCGACATGCTTCTCCATTGTTTGCCGTCGAGCACCAGGCCTTTATGGATGAATACCAGGAGTTGGGCTATCCTACCCAATGCCGTAATATCGCCATCGCCAACGGATCACAAACCGGAACCGGGCAGGGCTTCGAGCCAGGCAGTTTGTTGTTTGGCCTGAAATCAGGTAGCATCAGAAGCTCAATCTACGGGATAGAGCAATTGTGGGATATCTTAGGCTTTAACGATGTCCCGTTTGTCCTGGGTGGCCCGGCAGCACTTATTACCGGGTCTATTCTCTTCCCAGTAGCCAATCTCTTAGTCGGGTACAGAGCGAATGTCAAGGTTTGGGCATTGGAAGATTACAGTCGTGACTGGCAGGCCGTCTACCGGGGGCACATCAGCGGAAGAATTCTTTTTGTCCCTATTGCTTTCTCTACGTACAAAGTCCGAGTCAAGCAAACACCCCCCTTGGATTCCGCTCCGGGTGGTAGAATTGATTATGCTGACCCAACCAATATCTCAGATTTTTATGACTTAACTACTGGTCGGGGCCAATTCTGCTACATTCCTACCGTCAGTGCTCTGGATATCAGGGAGGGTGTACCAAGCGAGTTGAACCTTAATGTGCAACGCGCCGATATCATTGCCAATGCCCGTACCGCTTTTGAGGATTATGAAGCCCCGACCACCGGGTTTGCGAGTGATGGGTTAAACCGGTTCAATGAATACCATGTCACCTTTTCAGGATCTAATGCCCGGCTCTTCCAGCAGCACCTAGTCGGGGCCGAGCGACCGACTACTTTCTTGCGGGCGGCTTCCTATAACTTTGGGGAAGGCAGTACTCTGAGCACCACCGACCGGATGAGTGATATGATCATCAACACTGGCGGTCAGTTGTTTGTGAATGCCAATATCCCGATTGGTCCCAGTGCCGATGCTGGTGAAAACCCGCCGCCTACTCCTAATTCCACCTTTGAGGTGCACGTCAGCCCCTACGACAATTGTGGTTTTCAGGATGGTGAAGTGGAAGTGCGCCGGGGCGGAGAGATCGTCATCGGAGAGGACAATCCCAACAACCGGGGCGTGCTGCGCTTTCGCCAGGGCTCTACACTCATCCTAAAGAGCGGCAGCCGCCTGGTGATTCGCAACAACTCCCAGTTGATCATCGAGTGCGGGGCCACGCTGATCTTTGAAGACGGCGCGGTGATTGAAACCGAGGGCGATGAAACCCGCCTCACCGTGGACGGCAATCTGCAACTGGTCGGCACTGCTGATTTTCCCTATGCCTACAGCACCGGTAATTCTTCCTCACCGGATGTAACCAATGTGGTTATTCAGGGAGCCGATCAGGTATGCGCTCAGGGTAGTACGTATGAACTTAGTGAGTTGCCAGCAAGCACAGAAGTATGCTGGTCGGTAGAAGGTACGGGGTTGGCGATAGAGGGAAACGCGTGCGGCAATTCGGTAGTAATTAGTTCTTCTGCTGCCTTTGGAACGGCTACGATTCAAGCGAGCGTACGATACGTGGGTGCTTGTGAGGATGTGGCTCCCTCAGTGATCACCCGTACGGTTGAGCTGGGTACCATCGCTCCTAGTGACCTTACTATTAGCGGGCTGGGCGAAGGAGAAACCTTATGCCCTAACAGGACCTATAGTATCAGCGTGTCACCGACTGGTTTTGCCGGTTATCGGTGGTCACTTAGAGGAGTCGGTACAATCAACTCGGGGCAAGGAACTTCCACGATTACTGTCACCACCGGTGATGATCCGTCGGGGGGAATTAGTGTAGCCGTAGACAACGGTTGTGGGTTCGGCCACGAGGCTAACAAGACAGTTGGCTCTTGTGCTACTGTTAGTTTCTCTTCTTATCCGGTCCCCTCTTCCAGTTTTATGAATCTCTCTATTTACACTGCTGATGAAGTAGACGCTGAAGAAACGACTCAGAAAGATAACTTTAAGATCGACTTATACGACGATCATGGGCAGGTGGTACGGCAAATGAAGTCGAAAAGCAGACAAGTTAAAATAGACGTCTCTGACTTATCTCCGAAAGTATATCTGATTCGAGTATCATACAAAGATAAGGCAGTGTCTAAAAAGATTGTGATTGGCAAACCGTAGCCAATAAGCAATCTATAGTCAAAAAAGCGGTTGTGCAATTTTAAAGTTGCCTGACCGCTTTTTTTGCATTACGAACCCCCACTCATCCTTTCTAATAAACTACAAAACACTCTCATTTCACCAAGCAAGGTGAATTACTAACGAAGATTGCACCAAAATCAATGATTCACAGGTTTAGAAGACTGCTGGTCAAAATATTCCGCAAAAAACAAAAGCTGGTAGAGTACCGCTTCGTTCCAGTATTCCCACTGGTGCCTGCCGGGCCGGACGATATAATCGTGCGCGATAGTTTGCTTTAGCAAAGTACGATGCAGTTGCTGATTAATTGCGAAGAAAAAGTCGTCGGTGCCGCAGTCAATAATCATCGTCAGGCTGTCGGGCGGCTGCAGTGCCACCAGGTTGACCACCGACAGCGAATCCCAGCGCAGCAGGTGCTCTTCGTAAGGGCCCAGCTTTTCGCTGATTTCCCAGGCGTTGGTGTTGTAGGTGAGATCAACTCCGCCGCTCATGCTGCCCGCCGCTCCGAACGTGTCCGGATGGCGCAGCGCCAGAAACAGGGCCCCGTGTCCGCCCATGCTCAGCCCCGTGATGGCCCGCCCGGTGCGGTTAGCGATGGTGCGGTAGGTCGTATCCATAAAAGCTATTATCTCCTGCGCTACGTGCGTTTCGTACTGACTACTGTCTTGCAATGGGCTATCTAAATACCAACTGTTATAACCCCCGTCCGGGCATACGATGACTACTTGGTGCTGATCAGCCAGCGCTATTACCTCGGGAGCTTTCACGACCCAGTCGCGATAGTCGCCGCTGTAGCCGTGCAGCAGGTATACCGTTGGGTAACGCGATGTGTCAGAAGCGGCGTAGCTATCGGGCGTGATCACCAGCGCGGGAATTTCACGCTGCATTGCCGCACTATAGATGCTGACCGTATCAACGCGGGCCGCCTGAGCAGTCAGGCTGAACAGACCAAAGCCGAGAACGAAGCTCTGCTTCCAAACCCACCGTATTTTTCTCACTGACTTCACCTACGCGCGCTTGGTCTTCGGTGAGCTGAGAAAACAAAAAACGACCGGCGTACTGGTGACGTCCGCTCCGAAAGAGGTCAACAGTTTGCGACGATTGAGTGAGCGGTTGTTCATGGTATATTATTGGGAGGCTGCATTTACAATTTGTTTTCTACCGACTGTAGATAGTCGATGCTTTGGTTGATGCTCTGGATGGGATCGGGCGACTGGTCTTGCTCCACGAAGCATTGTTCTACGCCGTTCTTTTCGGCCAGCAGCAAGATTTTTTGGATGTCGATCACCCCATCGTTGAGCTCCTGAAACGCATCGGCGGGCACGGTGCTTTCGTCGTAGATCAGTGGCGTGCCTGACTTTTTGTTTTTCAGGTGCAGCAGCGCGATGCGGTCGCCCAACTTTTTCATGAGTGGAAGGGGTTCGTGCCCGGCCAGACTCGACCAGAACACGTCGAGCTCGAAGTGCAGTTTGTCGGCGTCGGTTTCGTCGATCAAAATATCGTAGGGCATGGTGCCGTCGATGGGTTCAAACTCGAAGGCATGGTTGTGGTAGCACAGCTTGATGCCCGCCGCGTTGCACCGCTCCCCGGCCTGGTTAAGCCGCTCGGCGATGCGGTGGTAATCGTCTAGCGTTTGCCGCTCTTCCTTGCGCATGTAGCCGAACACCAGGTAGTTCAGGCCGAGCTTTTGGGCGCTCTCTATCACTCCCGCAAAGTCTTTCGCGGCGGGCTTCATGCCCTCGGCTTCCACCAGGTCCCACCGTCCGGTGAGGTAGGGCCAGGGGAAGAAGGAGCTTTGGGAGGAGAGGCCCACATCCTGGGCCATGGCGAGCATCGCCTGCTCGCTGACCGGATTGCCGCCTTCTATCTGGGCGTAGCCCGCTTTCTTGATGGCCTTGAGAGTTGCCAGCGGATTTTCGGCCATCTGGTTGCGCACGGTGTAGAGTTGCAGGCCGATCTGGTCTACGTAGGGGTGGCTTACCTTGCCAAAGGCTGACGAGACAAGCGGCAGGCTCAAACCGGCCGCTGCTGACGTTCGGATAAAGTCTCTTCTTTTCATAGGGGGTTAGGTTGTTGATGTTTTGTCTTCCAAAGTAAGAATAATTTTTGAACTGACCTATTTCGCTTCTCATAGTAGAATACTATTCCATTTTGCCCAGAACGTTTCAATCCGTAGTTTTAGGTCCTTTACTCTATACTTCTCTTCTATGAAAAAGCTACTTACCGGTCTACTGCTAACGTTACTCGTAGTTGGTTGCCAGCCCTCTCACCCCACCGCCGACCTGATCCTCCGCAACGCGACCGTCTACACGGTCGACGAAGACAATCCCCAAGTGCAAGCCATTGCCATTATAGGTGATACCATCGCCTTTGTGGGCAGCGATGCCGACGTGCAAGCCTGGGTGGGCGAGGCCACCGAAGTGCTCGACATGCGCGGTAAGACCGTGACTCCTGGCTTCATCGAGGGGCACGCCCACTTCTCGGGCGTCGGGGCCAACCTGATGAACCTCGACCTGATGGCCACCCGGAGCTACGACGAGATTATCCGGCAGGTGAAACGCGCGGCCCGCGACACTCCGCCCGGCGAGTGGATCGTGGGGCGCGGCTGGCACCAGGACAAGTGGGACTCGCTGCCCGCTACGATGGTGCAGGGCTTTCCGGTACACGAGGCCCTCAGTGCCGCCTCGCCGGATAATCCGGTCTTCCTGAAGCACGCCAGCGGACACGCGGCGCTGGCTAACGCCAAGGCCATGGAAGTGGCCGGGGTGATGAACATCGACCAGGAAGGAATGCAGGTGCGCGACGTGCAAGGGGGTGAGGTGTTTCGCGATGCGCTGGGCAACCCCACCGGATTGTTTAACGAAACCGCCATGGGACTAGTCGCGCAGCACATTCCCGAAGATAGTCCCGAGCGACGGCGACGGACGGCCGAACTGGCCATGCAGGCTTGTCTGGAGAACGGGATCACCAGTTTTCACGACGCGGGTGCCCCGCAGGAAGAAGTGGCGCTCTATAAGCAACTAGCCGAAGAGGGCGCGCTCAAAACCCGCTTATACGTGATGCTCAGTGGACGCGATACCAGCTTGCTACAGCAGTACTGGCAGTCGGGACCGGAGGTGGGATTGGGCAACCACTTCCTGACGCTGCGCTGCGTGAAGCTCTACGGCGACGGCGCCCTGGGTTCGCGCGGTGCTTGGCTGCTCAATGAGTATGAAGATATGCCCGGTGCGTATGGTCACGAAACCACTCCCATGTCGCGAGTCTACGAGGTGTCGGTGAAAGCCTTGCAAGCCGGTTTTCAGGTGGGCACCCACGCCATTGGCGACCGGGCTAACCGCGAGGTACTGGACCAGTACGCCGCCGCCTTTGCCGAGTATCCTGCCGAAGCCAAAGACGCCCGCTTCCGCATCGAGCACGCCCAGCACATCAGCGCCGCTGACATTCCGCGTTTCGGACAAATGGGAGTAATTCCCGCCATGCAGGCCATCCACATGGCCTCCGACCGCCCCTGGGCCATTGATCGGTTGGGCAAAGATCGTATCGAGGAAGGAGCCTACGTGTGGCGCAAACTGCTGGACTCGGGGGCGATCATAGCGAACGGCACCGACGCGCCGGTGGAGCCGCTCAATCCGCTGCCCAGTTTCTACGCTTCGGTGGCCCGCAAAACGCTCAAGGGCGAACCCGAAGGGGGCTACGAACCCAACCAGAAGATGACCCGCGAAGAGGCGCTAAAGTCGTATACCCTTTTCCCGGCCTACGCTGCCTTTGAAGAAAATATAAAGGGTTCAATTGAGGTAGGTAAACTGGCTGACTTCACGGTGTTCTCTAAGGATATTATGAACGTACCAGAAGAGGAAATTTTGTCGACCAAGGTAGATTACACCATCGTGGGGGGCAAGGTATTGTACGCGCGGGATTAAGAATGTCTTCTTACCATTGCTCTTTCAGTACTGTGTGTATCTCATGCTGATTGAGCACTCGAGTACACGACTCGAAGTCTACGTTGGGAATGGTATCTTCGTACTTAAGCTCAAACGGATTCTTCTGAGGCAGGGCATTGATACGCTCTTTTGCGGCCCTTTCTTCTCCCAGCGCCAGATCTACCCAAACGGTTTCCAACACATCGGGTATCTGACCGAAAAGGTCGTAGATATGCTTCAACCGTTCGGAAAGCAGTTCATGTACTCGGTCTTCTACCGAATCTTTGTAACGCATATTGTATACCCACACCTCTTCCCGTAGCTGGCCAATCCGCTGAATACGTCCCTTTCGCTGCTCGAGCCGGGTAGGATTCCAGGGCAAATCCAGGTTGATAAGGGTGCCAAGCCGCTGCAAATTGAGTCCCTCCGAAGCGCTGTCGGTGCCGAACAAAATCTTCAGTTCGCCTTGCTGCACGGCGGCTTTGATTTCTTCTTTACTGGTTGTCTGGAAGGTGCCTGCCTGCCAGTAGCCTGATTTCGTGCCACCGGCGTATACTCCTATGCGGACCTCCGGCTGTTGCTGGCTAAGCCGCTCGCTAAAGTAGGCCACCGTAGCGTAGTACTGACTGAAGATGATACAACCATACTGCGCCCAGTTTTGGGTAAACAAAAGTGCGTAAAGACGCTCGTACTTAGGATCGTTTTCCTGGTGTTGTTCCAGTTGGTAGATCAAGCGCTGCAAAATCTCCTTTTCCCGCCTTCCCAGACGCATGGCGATGCCGGATGCTTGAGACTTTGTGGTAGATTCCGTACTATCATAATCTTCATCTTCTTCCTCATCCAATGCCTCATCCGGAGTATCCCCCGCCATTTTGATGGCCGTTTGCTTACCCGCCTCAATAGAGCTGCCTAGCCTTCTGAGCAGCAAAGTTTTCATAAATCCGGCCGACTGC
The DNA here is from genome assembly GCA_965217275.1 of Cyclobacteriaceae bacterium. Lineage (GTDB taxonomy): Bacteria > Bacteroidota > Bacteroidia > Cytophagales > Cyclobacteriaceae > Tunicatimonas. The sequence continues at coordinate 2,295,665 of OZ244400.1, forward strand.
ATAATTTCGCCCAGGGCTTTGCAGAATTCTTCGGCCGTAGCGTAGGCATCGTGCAGGTAGCCGGGCAACAGGATGGCTTCTTCGCTGTTTTCACCGAAGAGCTTGACGGTTACTTTCTGCAAATACGGCTCGTGGGTTTCCGGATCGATGGTTTCTTCCAGGAACTTTCGGGTGCGGCGGATGATGTGGCGGATAAACGGGTTGTGTTTTAAAAAGAAGTCATCCAGGTTGTCCAGCCGGGCCACATCCCATTCTTCCAGTTGCTGACGCGCATCCGGGCTTAGCACTGCATCGGTGAGTGATAGGCCCAGGGCGTGGCGGATGGTGCCAAAGACCATTTCGTTTTCGTGGGCGGCCGGAAAAGGATTGCGCATCCAATCCCATCGTTCCAGCGAGTCAGCGGGCGGTTCTTCCAGCCCCTGGATGAGGGCCAGCAGGTAGCTTTTGTCCTGATTGATCCACTTAGACCATTTGTCACCGAAGACGTGCGCGGAGCCTCGAGCCAAAATACTCAACAGGTCGTATGCTTCAATCGGGTATAGCTGCACGGGAGTGGCGGTGGCCAGCAGCATACTTTTGGTACAAGCGGACAGTTGTAGCAGAAAGCGCATGAGGTTGTTGGACTCCGGCTTCTCGTTTTCGGCTCCGGCGCGCAGGTTTTTGCGGCGGGCGCGGTGGCACTCGTCCACGATCACGCACTCGTAGGACAGCGACAGCAGCTTATCGGCTACGGGCACGCTCCGGGTGATTAATCCCTGGCTGATGATGCCGGTTTTTCTTGGGCATTTGCCCAAAGCTTTGAGCGGATCAGTATTCACGTGCCGAATGCCGTTCTCGTCTACCCAGGCTTTGCCATCCCACACGGCGGAAGGAAAGTTGAGCAGCTTCATGTTCTCGTCCTGCCACTGCCAGAGAAGGGTTTTGGGAGCAATGATAAGCACGGGTCGGTCTCCGTGCAGGGCCATGAGCATGGCCGAGAGTGCTAATTGTAAGGTCTTGCCCAGGCCTACCTGATCGGCCAGCACGAAGCGGGCACCCCGGCCGCTACGGTGCTCATCGAACGCTAATTTGGCAAAGTACTTCTGGTGCGCCCACAGTCCAAACTGCTTCTGATAAACCGGGGCTTCCACCACCGGACTAGCCGGGTTTTCTTCCTCTTTCCACCGGGTGATGGTGATAACCTCCCGTTCGCTGATACGCTTGATGTCCTCAATAACGGCGTTGGCCAGTGGTTGTGCCTTCGGGTGGTTCCACAGATAATCAAACTCTTCCTGCACCCACTGCACACTTTCCGGCGAGTTGTCTTCCCAGAGTATTTCGTAGTTGAGTTGCCAGGCCGATTTTGTCTCGTTGATGCTACCCAGGAAGGATAGTTTGGAATCGTCGGCCTGGGTGATGATGCCCGCTTTGCCGTGCAGCAGCCCGTGTACGGCGTTGGGCAGCACGCGAATGTGCAGCTTGCCACCAACGAGCAGATCATACAGACGGGCTAAGCGGCGTTGGGCACGGTCGGAAAGCTTGTCGGCGGTATGAGAACGCCACTCGCGACCCAGGGCCAAACTCGCCGCTTTGGCGGTTTCTACATCGCGCAGATCCAGGTCGGAATTACAGATAACCCGCACCTGCCCCTGAATGCTTTCCAGTGCTTCCCCGGCCACCTCAACGATGGAAGAACTAAAGTAACCAGCGATGCGGTCGTAGCTTCGGGCGCCCTTGAGCTTGGAGTTAAGAAAGGAGCGATCAATTTTTTCACGTCGGGAGGAATAGCGTTGAATCATATTACTGATAACGCTTACAGCGGCTTGACCTGGTCATCGGGAATAAGCCTGCCATCTTTATCCATCTCACGCCACTCGCCGGTGGCGTCCTTTACAAAACTTCTGCCCTTGAGCCTGATGCTTTCTTTATAAGGATTTTCCCAAGAACCCAACGGGGCCGCTTCATTTATCCAACGGCTTTTTTGAGTTGAACTTTTCTTTGACGACTTTTTCGTACTCGTTGAATTTTTCATGGTTTCGTAGAGGTAGTTCTTCCTGCATTAAGCCGAAAGAGGAGGATGAAACTGCGTAACTGTCTCGGAAGATACCGTCTGTTGGGCATGCCATAAATCGTACTGACTTTGCAGGTTTACCCACAGCTCAGGACCCGTGCCGAACGCTTTTCCTAGCTTGACGGCCATTCCCGGAGATACTCCGTGCTGCCCATTGATAATACGGGAAAGTGTTTGCCGGGAAATTCCAAGTCCTTGCGCAGCTTCTCGTACAGATAGTCCTAAAGGCTGTAGGCACTCAAATTTCAAAATCTCTCCCGGATGCGTAGGAGGCATACCTCGCTTTACCATTGCTTGTTAACTTAGTGATAATCCAAATAATCTACTTCCGAAGCATCGCCGCTCTCAAACCGGAAGATAATGCGCCAGTTACGGTTTACCTTCACCGAATAAAAACCCGCTAAGTCACCGGAAAGTGGATGCAGGTCAAAGCCCGGCAGGTTGATGTTATCCATCGAGCGTGCGGCATTGAGCACATCCAAAATATAGCGAACTTTCGGCAAATGATCAGGCCTAATTCTTGAAGGATCGCCCCGCTCATAAAACCGCTTCAACGCCCGGCTGCGAATGCTCTTAATCATACGCAAATGTAACAGGGAGCGTTACGGTTTGCAAACTATCTTCGATCATTTTCCAAATATCCCTTTAACAGTTGCAGTGCCTCGCGGTCTTTTTCCCAGTGACTGAGCATAGCGACGCGATCTTCTATAAACCCCAGCAAGTGAATCATCCGCTGGCGGCTGTCCCAGTAGCTAGCGATGAAGTCGTTTTGGTAGAGCCACTGCCAACCGTTTTTGGGTTCCCTATCGCGGCTGGTTTCGTAGAGGGCGTAGAGTAGCTGGCGAACCAGGCTTTGCCCGAAGCCCTCGGTGAGTAGCTCCTTGTTTTTGAATTCAAGGGCTGTTTTGAGCCGGGTCTGGTTGGCTTTCCCGGCGTTGAGCAGGTTTTTGTACTCGCGCAAGCCAAAGCCCCGGGCCATCTCCTGGTACACTCCGGAACGGTACTCGCCGTGCTGCTCCACTTCCAGCCCCTTGAGGTAAAAGCGCTCTTCGGGAGTGAGCATCCGCCAGTAGGGTTCCGAAAAACCGGTAGGCACCAGGTGGTCCATCGCCACGCGGACGGCGTCTTCAATCACTTTCTCCAGTTCGCTTTTCTCCCCCCGATTGGCTTCTTTGGTCAGTTCGTAGGCCACGTCGATGTCCTGAATCGTTTGGTAGCCGGTGATCACGCGCAGGGCGGCGGCGTAGGCGGCTAGCTGGTAGTCGGAGTCGCTGAAGTTGGGGTCGTCCTCGTCGTCCAGGGCCTGCATGTGGTCGAGTTGCTGCTTCACGCCCAACTCCACGTCGCTCTGAATATCGCTCAGGAACGCCACTTCGTTGCTGGTTTGCTTGCGCAAGATCATGATGACCGTGCCTTGTACGTAGTTGCCGGTCTTGATGCCCACCGCGTCGGTTTCGGTCTGGATGGTCCAGGCGGCCGTAACTTGTAGGCCCGAGGCCCACAGGATGAGCGCCAGGTCGGCCCAGACGGACGCATCCTGGTGGGTGAACATGACTACCTGCGCCCCGTTGTCGGGCATGTGCCGGGTAAAGTTGCCGTAGCACTCAATCATGCTTTCCTTGAACCCCTTTCCCGTTCCCTTCACCGCCAGGGCCGCCCGGCTGTCGGCGTACCAATCAGGGTTGACCGAATTTGTTTTACCAGAAAACCAAGCTAAAAAATAATCACCTAGCTCGTGGTAATTGATGGCGTCGGCATAGGGTGGATCAGTAATCCAGACATCGGCTTCGCAACTTATTTTTCTAGCGTCACCCGTCTGGCATTTTGTCTCGACATTTATTTCCAGATAATCTCGCGGAGTGAGAAAGAGAGACTCAAGATCAGAAAAACCTCGGGCCGGAGGATTAAAAATGGTATTCAACGCTTGGTTAGCAAAGGTGTCCGCCACAGAACCCACGCCCCCTGAACGCGTCATAGACGGTCGCCACCGACATAGCTTAGAATTCAAATTAGCAATTATTCCACTCGAAAGGGTTAGCGCAGCGCGGGCGGCGGAAGAATGCTTGCCGGAACAGGAACCTATCAGGCCGTTATAAAGTAACTGCCTCGGATTAAACAAATGATGCCAATGCGTCCAGCCTCGGGTTCTGATGGGTTCTTCGGTTTTGTCGCCGTCTCTGGGAATAGGGCTAGAAGGAATAAATCCCTGCTGCTGCCAACTGTCGAAGCGTTCTTGCAACAGCATGAGCACTTTCGCTTCTCTTGCCAGATCGTGCTCGTCGGGGGCTACGTAATGGCGAATGGTGATTTTCTTGAGAAATTTCTTCTCCACGAGGTAACTAAAATTGCGTAAACTTTCTGCCTCTTCTTTCTTGAGTACGTCCCCTTTTTGATAGTCCCACCCTAGAAATTTCAAACCACGGGTGGCTTCGTACTGCGTTTCCAGATAGCGAATGCAGTACAACCGTTCCTGAAACACATCGTCGGGACGGGGCACCAGGTCATCGTTCTCCCACTGGCGCAAACCGTACTGCGACTTGCCGTTGACGGTTTTATCCCCCCGCAGCGTACTAATCCGCGTCGCTTGGCCGGTTTTGGGGCACACCAATTCGCCTTTTTCAATCGTGCCGGTTTTGGCAGCGGCAAATGTAGTGGCATCGGCATCGGTGACAATGTTAATGTGGTAGCGTTGGTTTTCATCGTCCGGCTCCAGCACGCCGCAGACCTTGTACTTTTCAGAAATAATCCAGGAAGGAGCCAGTGGCACCCAGTAGCCGGTCTGAGGGCTACGCGCTTCTACGCAGTACAGGTACGCATCGGCTCGCCAGCCCGGTTCGTTGTGCTCAATGCCCCACGCGGTAATCTGCGCATCGGCTTTCTCAAACACTTCCTGCTGCGCGGCTTCCACTTCCTTTTTCACCTCGGGCCCGCCGCCAATGATGTTCAGTCCGGCCCAGGTGAGCAGGGCCGCGGCCGGGTTGAGGTCGCTGGCGTACACGTCGCAGCCCATCCGCGCCGCCTCGAAGGGAATAGAGCCGCCCCCGCAAAAGGCATCCCCTACGCGGGGTACGTGCCCAAACTGCCGCTTGCCCAGCGCTTGGGTCAGTTCTTCCAGGTTGGTGGCTTGGGTGCCCAGGTGCTCATTAATCTCCCGCCAGGCGGCGGGGCTGGGTCCATTCATTTGCTCCGGGCGACAGCAGTAGGTCAGCTTGTCGTCGTAGTTGAGGCGCAGAAACGCTAGCTGATCCGCTTCCATTTGTTGCTCGCGGAGGAGTCCTTTTTTCCAAGACCACTTTTTGGTTCGTTCATCCTGCTCAAAGTAGGTGGCCCTTTCTTCCGGTGAAAGTTGCGCGAAAATCACCTCAAGGGGTAAGCGTTTTTGCTTACGGCGCAGCAGTCCTTCCTCGTCCATCGTCAGGATTTTTAGAAAAATTGCCCGGTCGCGTTCAGGATCATCGCTGGCGGGCATCAGCAGTCCCAGCACGGTGGCCCGTACCAAGATCAGCGGTTTGCGGCCCCACCACTTGCCCAGGCCGGTCAGCGTTTGGGAGGCACCGGCCTTCCGTTCTTTGTAGCTCTCTTTGGATATTTTGGATACGGGAAACTGCGTCTCTATCAACGAGCGGGTCATCAAGTAGCTTTTTTAGAAAGTGGGTAGTCGTTTTCTTCCTCAAACAGCGAGAGCTTTTCGTCATCGAGCAGGGTTTGGGTGTAGCGGCCTTCGGGCACGGGGTTTTCGGTGAGGGCAAAGCGCAGGGCCTTACGCCAGCCTTTGTTTCTTCCCAGGTTAGGGTGGCCGGTGGCGGCGTTGGTCATCGTGTAGAGCCACCACCGCTCTTCGGGCTTCAGGCCCAGCCAGTTTTCTACCGCCTGCGGTATCTTTCCCGGGTCGGCGTCTTCAATGGCCCAGGCCAGCACCATGAGTTCTTTGCCAAACAGCCGGTGCACCCGGTTGATTCCCTTAGTAAAGTGACTGCTGCGGAAGCCGCCCGCCCGCATCCGCTGGTTGAACTCTACCCGGGCAAAGGTGCTGATCTTGCTCCACCGGTCGTAGTTGAGTAATACCTTGCCATAGCCCGCCGGGCCAAAGAAATCGGCCAGGTACGCTTCTTTGCTCGCTTCTTCGTCGTAAACATCCATCTCCAGAATGGCCACGTCCTGCTTGGTGCTGGTGGGCACAATCACCACAAAGTGCTGCTGACTCTGCTGTGGGTCAAAGCCAAAGTCCAGGGGGCTGCCCCCCGCGGGTTGGTCCGGCGAAGGCGGCTGGGAAGCTTTGGGTTTCTTGTAGGGGGGAGCGACTCGCTTTTTACTGCTCAATTTCTTCGGGTTTAAAGTCTATTCTTAGTTCTTTCACGGCGTCCAGAAAGTGCTGCCCGCTGGGGAAGCAGGTTCGCTGGCAGTTTAACAATAGTTGCCCTTCAATACTGGATTGCTCCTGAAGAAATTGCATGAAGGCTTCGACGCGATCGGCCTCGTATTGCAGACTTCGATCAAAAGACAAATTGGCCCATCCCTGCCCATTCAGTACCAGTTCTATACCGCCTAACGCCCCGCCTGTTTTCTTCACCACGTTCAGAAACTGGTAAGAATCGGCCGTGGAGCCGTTCCTGAAGCTTTTGTTCCACCGCAGCGGTTGGTCTTTCTTGATGTCGATTTTCCCCTGCTGGTCGGGTGCCTTAATCGTTTTTACTTCCGAGCTGTGCTCTCCCTTGGTGCCTATCACCTGGATAATGGTCTGGGGGACGACGGCAAAAGGACTATCGTACACTCCCCCGTTGGTGGGGTGCGAGCCGTCGGTGGTGTATTTGACAGTAGCGGTAGGCGGAGCTACCGCAATTTCCAGTAGTACTTCGTCGCCCTGGTTAAGAAAGGCAAACTTAAGGGTCACTTCGTTGGTCCACTGGGCCGCCGAACCGGTCTGGTGTTCGCCGTTGGTATCCAGGCAAAGAAACTCCACCTCCATCTCATCGGTCTCCATAATCTCGTGGTAGTCCAGAATAGGACTCGTCTCCGATACACTGTTCCGCCCGTAGCTGTAGCGTACCTGGTCACCGTTGACCGGTTTGATGCGTAGCTTGGCTTTGCCCGTGATCGCATCCCGGTCAATCTGCTCTACCCGCACGGCCGTATCGGGCTTGTCGAAAGGCCCTTTGTTGATCCAGTTGCCCTCGGCGCGCCACAGGTCTTTCTGGAGCATACTGGCTTTCACCTGCTCCAGGGCGTCGGGCTTGTGCCAGTCCCAGTCTGGCAGGGAGGCCGCGTGTTGCAGCACGTCGTTCCAGGGCAGTTGGGCGGCGTTGCCAAAAAGCTTGGCCTCTATTTTTTTGATAAAGTTCTCGGAGGTGATCTCGGTATTGAATTTCCGCTTGCTGCTCAGCGTCTGCTTGATCTGCTCTTCGCCGTCGTACTGGTTTTTGTTAAAGTGCAACTGCGCGTTGGCATTCATCAAGCCGTTTTTGGTCGGATAATACAGCTTGGTAAAGATCGACTGGACGGCGGAGTAGAACCTAAACTGGTAGCTTTCCTGTAGCTCCAGGGCTTCGGTACGCTGCGGGTCGTTGGCGGGCACTTTGTCTTTATCAAACTCGGCCAATACCGTATCGACGGCCCGGATGCCCCGCGCCTGCTGATAGATATTGTCCATATTGTGCAAGTCTCCGGTCAGGAACAGCATTCGGTTTTTGAGCCGCTCGTTGTCGTACAAGCCCTGCAAGTCGGGGTGTAGCTTTCCGTCGGTGTGGGGTTGGTAGATGATGAGCGTGACGTAGTCTTTGGTGATGTTGATCTCATCAAGTGCCGGTAGGGCCATCACCTTCTGGTAGCAATCTTTTTGCGTCGGTTCAAACAGCTTGTGCAGGAGCTTGACAATATCCTGCCGGATCATCTCGGGGCGAAACGTTGTTTGATAATTGTTAATCATCGCCGAGACGTTCTGCACATTTTTGTACAGCAGGTTGCCCTGATTGTCGCTGTGCAGGTACCAGGAGCGATAGCGAAGCTCCGGGATGATCGTAGCCTTCAGCGAACTTACGTTCGTGCCGGGTACCGACAGACAGGCCGCAATTTCGTTTTCCCGAAGTCCCTTGGTTGCCCCCTGTATCAAGCTCAGCGACGACATCAAAATCAGCCGGGCTACCTTGACGGGCAGTTCATTGGCCAATTCTTCGCTGTACTTCTCCGCCGCCGCCTGCCCGTTGGAAGCAATATCATTGGAGACGGCATTGGAGAGTTTGTCGTTGATCGTGTTGAGTTCGTTGTAGGTGTCGGCGTCGTTGGGATCAACATCAAAGGGATGAATCAGGTACGCGTCCTGGGCTTTATCGGATTTCCACAGGTGGGCTACCACCGTACGCATCAGGCGAATCAGGCCCCGGGTTTGCTGGAAGCCCGGGTTTTCTTTGAAGCGAGCGTACAGATCGCGCATGGCCGGATGAAACGGGTAGCTTTCGGTGATGGCCTTCTGTAGTTTCTGCGGCGACTCGTTGGTTACATCGATGCGCACCGAGCGCTCCAGTTCGTCGCCGTAGGCCACCGCAATGGTATCTATTTCCCCTTCGGATAGTTCGTTTTCAAAAAGCCGCTTGCGCAGGATTTTATAAATCTCGTCGCTGTTTTGCTGCACGGGCGTAAAGTTGCGCGACAGCCGTTTGGTTTCGTTCTCAAAATCGGCAAACACCTGGGCCAGTTGCGCCGACCCCTTGTCGTACGAAGCACTCAGGTCGGCGATAATCAGGGCCACGTTAGAGAGTTCGGATTTGCCAATAGCGACCAGCAGGTTGGAGAGGGCCGCGGTGGTCACGTCGGCCAGCGTGCCGGTACCAATGCTTTGGGTGTTGGCGTTCTGAAAATAAGGCGGTAGTTCGTCCAGAATGATCACGGTGGGTTCGCCCTGAAGCAGCGCCATCCAGTCGCTCTGTCCGGGAGCTTTCAGTCCCTCACTGTAGAACTTCTTGAATAGGTCTTCTTTGCCTATTTGCTCGGCGAGGTAGCCCCAGATGCCGTTGGTAGGATTCTGGCGACCTGAAAAAGACAGTACGCGCGCCGGTTCCTGGAAGGTGGTCGCGTAGGCTGAGTTCATGGTGCTCCTGAACGCAGGGTGCTGAGCCAGCAGTCCCATGGTAATCATGTTGTGGGTTTTGCCGCCTCCCATTGCCTGGGTTAGCTTGAAAATACCATCGTCGGAAGAGCCTTCTAAGCGGCGAAACACCGCCTCGTAGAGCTGTTTCATGCCGTTGGTGATATAATTTTCCTGAAAAAACACTTCAGGATCAATCTTATTTTCAGCCAGATCAGAAAGATCAAGCACAACATCTCTTCTACTTTTATCAAATACGGTTTGCCGAGGAGTAAGCGCGTGGTATAAGGTCTTCATTAACTTTTTGGGTAGTGGTAGCATTTGCGATCCGGGTGCCCAAAATAACGAAGTATTTTTCAATTTCCTGCTGCCTGTTACAAAACCGACGGCCGCAATCGGTACCGGCCAACCACCCCCCGGTGGTCCGAGCCTTCGGCCGATACGGCGTAGAAATCCAGACAGGTAAAATCTTCGGAGTGAAACACATAATCAATAGGCAAGCCGACCCCCTGCAAACGCGCCGGGTAGGTCGAGGTGAAATTTTGCCGACTATCGTACAACTGAGCTTTCTGTTTCATCGCCACAATCGCCCAATTCCAGGGCACCGCGTTGTAGTCGCCAATGGCCAGTACGGGACCTTCTACCGATTTCAGGTAGTCAGCAATGTGCTGAATTTGCTCGTTGCGGCGGCGGTAACGGCTCTCGCTGCGGGGCGATAAGGCGTGCGAAGCCACAAAGTGTATCAGCGTATCCCCGGATTTTTTGTTGGAGGCTACTTGATCGCTCAGATCAATGTCGCCGGTGATGTTGGGCGATTTGACCCAGTAGTGCGTCTGCACGTTCTTGAGCGGGTAACGCGAAAAGATCGCAATGCCCCGCGTGTCCCAGGGGTCAGTCACCACGTGGTAGTAGGGATACGCATCGCGCAAGCGTTGGGTGAGTTGGTTCGCCCAGTGCGGAGCCACTTCCTGGAACGATAACAAATCAGCTCTAGACTCCAGGGCTTGCCGGATCACTGGGTCGTACTGCCGGTTGCTGGCTAGCACGTTGAAGTGCGCTACCGTGAAAGCGTGCCCATCGGTAGCGGGTGGTAGAGTGGGCGGCATAATATAGGAGTGTAGGCCCAGCAGCAGTACCGTTGCTGCCCCCCCGGCCCCCACGGCCAGGTGCTTCGCCCGGATCAAAACGAACAGGCCCAGCAGCAGTACGTAGCCCACCAGCGCGTGTACGGCAAACGACTGCAACAGATCGAGTTCGTAGAACCGAGTTGGCAGCACGAACACCAACGATGATATCAACAGGGCTAGCGCGAGCAATCGCTTCCCCCAAAACAGTATTTTTTTCATAAGTATCCTAGTTTTCCGAGTAAAATGATGCTGCCGACTACCGCGGCGGTGACACTGCTTACCAGTACTGCCCCAGCGGCCAAGTCTTTGATGGTGCCTACGTCCGGGTCCGGCCCGGGATGCAGCTTGTCCATGAGTTTCTCGATGGCGGTATTGAAAATTTCCGAAGCATACACCATGCCGATGAGCATCAGCACAATGCACCACTCAGCGCGGGTGAACCCGGTGAGCCAGCCGGTGAGCAGCGTGCCTATGGTGGCCAGCAGATGATAGCGAAAGTTGTTCTCGCGCCGCACCGCCGAGGCAATTCCCCGACCGGCGTACCGAAAACTGCGTAACATTTTGATGAAGCTGGGGAGCATAAGGCGATAGAAAGTAGTTGATGAATGATAAGGTTTGCCACGAAGGGGTTAGTCCATCTAACGAGCATCCGAAGGCCGATCACGATGGTGCAATCGCCGGTAGACCAGGTGCTCCGCGTAGTTCCACGAAAGCCAGCCTTCTCGGTTTTCTTGTTCAATAAAATAAGTGATCTGTTCCTGTATATTCCTGGCTTGGTGATCCGGCAGTGCACGCTCGCGTAACGCCAGTTCCAGCAGGTCTAGGTTGGTCTCGGATAGGTAAATGAGATACTCCACGTCAACCTCGGCTGAGGAAAGGCGGGCCAGATTATAGCGCGTAATCGATCGACTCCAATCCACCGAACTGAACAGAACCAGCACCACATAGAACAACCAGGCATTACAGCGCAGCAAGAACCAGTTGGTTTTTATTTCGCGCACCTTAAGGTAAGTAGTAATCAAACCAATTAGCGTCAGCAACAGGTACAGGTACACCCCAATGCGCTTGTGCGTTAGGCCGTACTCGCCAATGTAACTAGCGTTTTTGCTGGCCGTAGCGCCGATGAGTACCGCATTCTGAACAATCCATAAGTACGCGGCAGTCCGAAGATGAGCGCCCTTTCGGAGGAAGTTGAGGTTGCCCCGAAAGAAATACATCACCACGGCAATGGCCAGTACCACCGAAGCAATTAGTGTATTTATTCCCTGGTGCACAAACTCGGCGTGCGTGACTCCTTCGGGAAGGCGGGCCGTGACGAGGTAGTAGATATCCACCGCATTGAAAACAAAAAGAAGCCCGTTGAGCATCACGAACAGCCACCAGGCCGAGCGGTATTCATAACGCAATCCCACCGGGCTGAACCCGTACGAATGCGTGCGTCGCTGTCGCGTTAGTTCGTTGGCAGTGGCCAGATCGATTCGGACCAGCGGATGAATGACCGTCGGATAAAAAATGGTCAGCAGCAAGTATCCTCCGAACAAAGTAAAAATCACCCACCACCCCGAGATGAAGTTTAGCGAAAGTTGATCGAATAAGGCAGAGAAGGCCGGACTTGCCTGCGTGTAGAGGAGAAAAAACAGCGCAACCACCAACACGGGAACAAGTTGAGAAACTATTTTGCCTGCCGTGAGGCCCGCGACTGCCGGAGGAGTAGGTTTCCCTTTAGAATCGCCGGGCACCGGTTCAGGCCGCGAAATCATCCGACCCAGGGTGTGCTTCCAAAACGAAGCCACCAGTGAGTACCCGCTGTTGATCCAGGCCACCAACAGCGAGCTTTCCGGATGGGCACTGAGTCCCGCCAAACCCAGTAAGGAAATAAGGTTCATCAAAATGGCGGGCCAGGTGGGATGCCACACCACGTTGAGCGCGGTTAGCAAACATCCGGTGGCCATCGTCATCACGGTACGCCGCTGACGCAGCGTTGGGTCCAGGGCGAACAGGGTTGCCAGCAAGGCAACGTTAAACAGCAGGAAGTTGATTCCGGCCGATTGATCATAGAACAGATAACTATACAGTAAGGTGGCTCCTAGCCAGCATTTGAATCTTGTGATACGCATACGTAGTAGTTTAGTTAATTGAAAGTACTTTGAGTTACAAAGTTAATAGTCAAAATTTTTACGCCTGTTGCTTCTGTGCTTTAAGCAACGCCTCTAGCGCGTTTAAGTGATCGTTGAAGGCGCTTTTTCCCGTCTTGGTAGCCGAGTAGCGGGTATTAGGTTTCCGACCGACAAATTGCTTTTCCACATTGATGTATTCTACTTTTTCCAATGCCTTTAGGTGACTAGCCAAGTTGCCGTCCGTCACTCCCAGCAGCTCCTTTAGCCGGTTGAAGTCCAGCGAATCGTTCACCATCAGGGCCGACATCACCCCCAGGCGAACCTTGTTCTCAAAGGCTTTGTCAAAATCGTTGAGTAAGTAATTCACCGTTCGTGGGTGTAGTACATGAGGGTGCCATAGATAATATGAAGTACCCCAAAACCTAGCGCCCAAAAGAGTAAACTGTAGCCAGGAAGCAGGGCAGCAAGTAATCCCAGTCCGATTTCAGCAAACCCCAGGTAGCGAACGTTGGTCAGGGTATACTTGCTGGCGTTCACCAGCGCCAAACCGTAGAAAATCAGCATGCTGGGCGCGATGATGCCCGGCATACCGCGCGCCACCAAAATTAGGCTGAACAAACCACCCACCACCAGCGGGATGAGCAGGTTGATAAGCAGCCTTCGGGCGGTAGCATCCCAGATGGTAGTCCCTTGCGCCCGGGCACGGCGGGTGGTTAAGAAAACTCCGGTACCCACGGCCAGCAGCAGCACTACCGCCGCATCGGCCATCAGGTACGCCACCATGTCGTCGTGCGGATTCGCCCGGTAATCCTGCACAATCAGGTGGGCCACGTACGCTCCGGCCAGCGCGTACGCCCCCGCCATCACGCCCGAGAGTCCGCTCAGCGAAATAAACCGTGACGAGCGCTCCATAATGGATCGAATCTCGGTGATGTCCTTCAGATAATCAGTTTGCTGCATAACAGAAAGTACTTTGAAACACAAAGTAAAAGAAGAAGTTGACAAAATGCAACTACCCAGCAAGAATTTTGCTCAAATACTTTGTATGTTCCCTTCCCAAGTAAGCCTTAATCATACCCTCTATCAGAAAGCATTAATATTTATTTATGCGGTTATTATCAGTACTCCTAATTTTCCTTTGTCACATCGCTCCAGCACAAGATGTTGCCGATGATATTCAACGAAGTAGCCCTGATCGATATCTGAAATATCAGGATTTTCTTAGAATTGGTGACCCAATTGATAGGTTAAATGGTGAACCATTGGAGAGTTTATTTAGTCGAGTTTACCCTCATATGCAGCTTCATCATGGAATTTTTGGATTTAAAAACTGGACTAACTCAAACGGTCAATACGTAATTTGCTTTATAGAAGACGATAGGTTTTTTGACACCGAATTAATTTCAGGAATTTTACTTGAGCCTACAGGAAGTAATACATTCAAAGTCATCAAGGTAGGCGAGTGGTCAAAAGAATGTAGTAAAACCTCTGTGATATCAGTATTTAGAACTGATAAGAAACTATTTATTGCCACTCAAGATAACTACGGTATAAATGGTGTTTTCAATAATGTGTTCATTTATAGCGATACAATAACATCTAATAAGTTAACCCTTGAGCGCACATTTTATGAACATTGTCAATACTGGTGGAGAGAGGATGAAGAAGATAGTGATTACGTTTACCCCCAAGGAGGAGAGGATATCTCAAATGCTAAATTCGTAGAATGCAATCTAAGTAACTATGAAAATATACTAATCAAATACAATCAGAGATAAAAGCATCTTACCAGAACAAATAAAGTGGTCTCTAATAATCTCGCCCCGCAAATTTCTCAAGTACACTACCATCCCACTGCTCTCCCCGAGTCTACCTTCAGTTAGTTTTACTGCTATGTAGTTTTTACTCGGAACGTCAAACGGCAATTCGATCCCAAACCCGTCTGCCTGCTGATATCCAAATCTCGGGTAGTAATTTACATACCCAAAAAATACGATTGATTGGTAACTTAACGCTTCTTCTTTTCGGTGGGCGTGCTCGCTCAGCATTATTGCACCTGCGCCGGAGGCGAGGTGGCTTCTACTGCCGTAAAAGCTTCCAGAATCTTATACGTATGCTTGGCATCCTTGGGCACCAGGTACGAATCGCCTGCCTTCAAAATAACCTTCTGCCCCTCGGAGTGCAACTCAGCCTTGCCCTTGATCACATAGCCCACCGTTTCGTACGGGCTGCTGTGTTCCGGTTTGTCGGCTCCGGGCTGCTCGTCTTCCCACAGACGCATAGCAACGTTTTTGCCGGAGGCTAAAAATTTCTCGGCTCCTTTGGTGGGCGAGTGGGTTCCGTCTACTTTCTTGATAGTGGTATCGGCCATAGTCTTGTAATGTGTTATAGGATTTGAAATTGAATTATTGCGTGAAAAATGCACGCTTTATGATCTGGATGCTGGAGGCTAGATACTGGCTGCTAGTCGCTAGTGTCCAGTATCCAGTATCACCTCTCTCTAACACCCGATAGAATTGATGAGGTCGCTGATTCGAGCTTTTGCTTTAAGAACCCGCTTTTCCAAAAGATGTTCAGGGCTGCAGCACCACCTTCACGCAGTCGTCTTTTTTCTCGTTAAAAATTTTGTAGCCATGCTCGGCTTCCGACAGCGGTAGGCGATGGGTGATAATGTCGTCCAGCACCACGTCGCCCTGCTGCACGTGCTGCATCAGCTGATCAATGTAGCGCTGCACCGGGGCTTGCCCGCCCCGCAGGGTGATTGCCTTGTCAAAGATTTTGCCCAGCGGAAACTGGTTGTAGTTAGAAGCATACACCCCCACCACCGACACCACACCGCCCCGGCGCACGCTGTCCAGCGCATTCACGATCACATCGGTCGTACCGGCCTGTCCGCCCAGCGTTTGCAGGGTTTTGTCCATCACGGTGCGGTGGGCTTCCATCCCCACGGCATCGATGCACACGTCGGCACCGCGTCCGTCGGTCATGCTGCGCACCACTTCGGCCACATCGTTTTCGGCTCCGTTGATAAACTCTACGTTGGCCGTTTGGTGGGCTTTCTCCAGCCGATAGGGCTCAATATCCACGGCAATCACGCGTCCGGCACCGCGCAACCAGGCTGATTTCTGCGCCATAATACCCACCGGACCGCAACCAAACACCACCACCGTTTCGCCGCCCTGCACGTTGGCCCAGTCGACGCCGGTATAGCCCGTGGGGAAAATATCGGTCAAGAACAATACCTGCTCGTCGGTGAGGTTGTCGGGCACCTTGCGGGGCCCCACGTCGGCGTAGGGCACGCGCACGAACTCGGCTTGACCGCCGTCGTAACCGCCGTAGAGCTGGGTGTAGCCGAACAGGCCGCCGCCCTTGCCCTTGGTGATGTCGCCCTCGGGGCCGTAGAACTCCGGATTAGAATTTTCGCACTGGGTGGGCAAATGCTGGTGCTGGCAAAAGTAGCACTGTCCGCAGCTCACCGGAAAGGGCACCACCACCCGGTCACCAACCTTCAGGTTCTTCACTTCGCTGCCCACTTCCTCCACCACGCCCATAAACTCGTGACCCACCACGAAGTTCTGGGTGTCGGGAATAAGTCCGTTGTAGATGTGTAAATCGGAGCCGCAGATGGCGGTGGCGGTGACGCGGATAATGGCGTCGCGTTGGTCTTTTATCGTGGGGTCGGGAACGGTGTCGACGCTCACGTGCTTGGGTTTGTGATACACAAGGGCTTTCATCGGTTAAAAAGTTTTGGGTTAAAAAAAGTATTAGCTCAACCCAATTGATTACCGATTGTTAGCCAAAGCCGCTTCTAAATTGTACAAGGAGTGTTGCAAAAAGTGGTTACGCGCGCGAAACTTTCTGCTGGAGGAGGACTCAGTTGAAAGGAGTATTTCTAAACGTATGAAACAGCGTGAAGGGGAGATGTAGTTGACAAGAAACCAAAACATTATTGATCAGCTTTTTCTCAAAGAAACCACATTTAATTTCGTGCATCAAGGCTTTTCCTACTGCGTTCTTCGGAGAAACCTGGCTGCCTCCGGAAAAAACTCTACCCGCTATCCGGTCTTGGTGACTGAGCATCTTTACGATCTTTTCCATAATTCTTGAGGTTTAACAGAGCGATCCTGTTGATCGTCACCGTAAAACCCTCACAAGAAATACGCCTGGCTGTTGCTTTATTTCCGCTAGTTACGCCTAAAACTTAGTCGATTCTTACGTGCCCGATGCTGCTAAATTAGGGAGTGAGCGTGACCGGCGGGGTGCTGAACTCGTACGTTTCGCCGTTGTCCAGTTCGTAGCGCACCGTGAACGTATGGGTCGCCTCCTGAGCGGGAGCTGCGGTAAACTGTAAAAGAAATCCAGCTTCGTAGGCAAATTGCTCTCTCAGCAGAAAATCGGGCAAACCGGCAACGTGACCGCTCCATTGGTCATAAATTTCAATGATATCGTTCAAACGTTCGCCGGGAGCAATCGTTTCGTGGCCGTTGGCTTGCTCATAAGGAGTGCTGCTAAGAACAGCAATGTCAGCGATTTTCTCGGTAGGCACAAAAGGTACGGGTGAACAGGCGTAGGTTGCACCAATCCAGCTCCCGCTAGTCTCAGATCTTTGCTCAGTATACTCAGCGACAGGTGATATTTCCAGCGCATACTCCCCAAAACCTACTAGCTCTTCATCGGTTAGCGGAGCCCTGTTTCGGTATCTTTCGTCCAGTAAGCGCACGTTCTGTCCACTCACTCCCGTGATATCGACGTACGGAGGATTAGAACTACCACAGTCAAGGTCATCATCAACGTTGCACCCGATAGGAAACAATAGTGCCAGCAGAAAAATCAGTTTGAGTAGTTTCATGGGAAAACAATTTTCTGTGTAAACCAAGCGCAAATAGTGTGCTAGTGCGATTGCATAGGTGACCGAAAGCTTCTGGCAAACAATTTACGCACCGGAGCTTTTATATACCCTATGAACGACAACCCGTTGCGCGTTATTTTTATGGGCACGCCCGAGTTCGCGGTGGCCTCGCTGCAAGCGCTGGTCGAGCACGACATCCAGGTGGTCGCCGTAATCACCGCTCCGACAAGCCGCAGGGACGGGGCCGCAAACTGGGCCATTCGGCCGTAAAGGCCTACGCCGTAGCGCAAAAGTTGCCTGTGCTGCAACCTACCAACCTAAAGGCCCCGGAGTTTCTGAAAGAACTGCAAAGCTACCGGGCCGACCTGCAGGTGGTGGTGGCTTTTCGGATGCTGCCCGAAGCGGTGTGGGACATGCCGCCCCGGGGCACGTTCAACCTGCACGCCTCGCTGCTGCCCCAGTACCGCGGGGCCGCGCCCATCAACTGGGCCATCATCAACGGCGAAACCGAAACCGGCATCACCACCTTCAAAATTCAGCACGCCATCGACACCGGCAACATTTTTTTTCAGGAGCGCGAGCCCATCCATCCCGACGACACCGCCGGAACGCTCTACGAACGGCTGATGCACCGCGGGGCAATCCTGGTGGTGCGCACCGTGCGGGCCATTGCGGTGGGTGATTACAGTTTGGCTCCCCAACCCGAGGAAGGTAAGCTGAAAGAAGCTCCCAAACTGCAACCGGAAACCTGCCGCGTCGACTGGCAGCAACCCGCCGAAACCATTCGCAACTTCGTACGCGGACTGTCGCCCTACCCCGCGGCCTGGACCACGCTGAACGGGCTACGCTGTAAGCTCTTTACGGTAGTGGATACGGACATCAATGATGACCAACTGACCCCCGGCGAATACGTCACCGACAACAAAGCCTACCTGCACATTAAAGCACTCGATACGCTGGTGGCCGTGCTCGATTTGCAGCTGGAAGGAAAGCGGCGTTTACCGATTGATGAATTTTTACGCGGAAACTCGCTATGATTAAATCTATTATGGTGGCCCGGTCCGACAATGGGGTGATTGGCCGAGACAACGACCTGGTGTGGCACATGCCCGCCGACCTCAAGTATTTTAAGGAAACCACCACCGGCCACTTTGTGGTGATGGGCCGCAAGACCTACGAATCGGTGAATAAGCCCCTGCCCGGCCGCCTCAACATCATCGTGACACGTCAGTCGGACTACTATTGCGAAGGCTGCCTGGTGGTGCACGATGTGGAAGAGGCGTTTCAACTGGGTAAGAAAAGTGGACAAGAGGAGTTGTTTGTGCTGGGTGGGGCGCAGATTTACGAACTTACCCTGCCGCTGGTAGACCGCATTTACCTTACCGAAATCAAAGCCAAGTTCGAGGGCGACACCTTTTTTCCTGCGATAGACTATGCTCAATGGAAAGAAGTGAAGCGGGAAGAGCACCCCGCCGACGAAAAAAATCCCCATCCCTACGCTTTTGTGGTGTTAGAGCGTGCCTGAACGCGGCTGACTACTCGTTGAGGTGCGGATCAATAACCGTTGACCTTGGCCAGAGCGCGGCCCAGCGAAGCATCCATTTCGTCGAAACGTAGCAGTGCTTCCTGCAAAAAGTCGCTCTGGAGCATTTCCTTGATATCTTCGTCACCGGTCACCTCCAGCTCCGGCACCTTGAAGGTCTGCTCAACCAAGCCCCGTTCTAGCTTAATTAAATACTTCGCGTTCCACGAAAAGAGGGTGATTTTGCACGCGGGGTGCGGTATTTCTCCAATAACATGCATAAACAGCCGCAATTTTAGTCCTCCTCTCTTTTTCAGGATTACTTACACCCGAGAGAAGTGAAGTTAAACAATTTTTATAACGCATATAACAAAAGTAGTTTTGTTGGATGCGTATTTTCCGATCAATTCCGTCACTTTTCTTCCTCTTGTGCATAGCTTGGTCGGCGCGTGCCCAAACCAACGTTGGTCAGTCAGGCAAAAATGCACCAAGAGTAGCTTGGCTGACCCTAGGGGAACCGCCGCTAGGAAATCCGGTCTCACCAGCTACACCTTCTCTTCCGCCCGTCCGCCAGTCGGCCAACGCTTCCTTTGTATTGCACCATCAGGCCGACGCTGTGTTGTTGCACCTGAAAGACGAACGCAACTACGTGACCCTGCAGGTGATGAGCACTACGGGCTTGGTGGTACAGACCACCACCAGGGCTGATCTTTCGGGCGGTTTTCACGAACTGACCCTACTGAACCGCTCCGCTAAACCAGCTTTGTACGTGCTTCGGTTGATCATTAACCAGGAAGTGGTCACCTTCTCCGCGGTCCTTTAGGCTACAAAACAGCCCTGATCTTAGCACTAGCCAGTTCGCGTTCTTCCTCATTAGCAGTTTCCTGTAACTCATTGTTGTCGGGCCGGGGCTCATAATTTACGGACAAGTAGATGGGAAAGTGATCTGATCCGTAGAATGGCAAACGTTTGATGTCTAATAACCGAAAGTGCGGCGATAGAAACACATGGTCCAACGGCCAGCGCAATAGACGATACTTCGCATTGAAGGTGTTGAAAAACCCCCGGCCCATGCGCGGGTCGAGCAGTTCACTAATTTTGATGAACAAGCGCGTCGTATACGACCAGGCCACGTCGTTGAGGTCGCCCGCCACTAAAGTAGGTTGCTTGGCGTCGGTGAGGTCTTTTCCTACAATCAGCAACTCGGCATCGCGTTCGGTAGAGGTTTCGCTCTCGGTAGGGCTGGGTGGTTCGGGGTGCACGCAGTGCAGATTGACAATCTGACCCGAACGCAGCTTCACCTGCGCGTGAAAAGAAGGAATCTGGGGTTTCACCAAAAACTTGATGTCGCAATTGGTGATGGGCAGTTTTGAGTAAAGCAACATTCCGTAGGTGTTATCCAAAGGATACTCAACCGCATGAGGATAGGTTTTTTTCTTTAGAGGCTGCATCTGCTGGCACCACCAGTCGTCGGTTTCTAGCATCAGCAACAGATCAGGATCGACGTCGTGTATAATTGACAAACACTTCTCCGCGTTTCGATTGGTCATCAGCACGTTGGTCACCATTAGGCCGAGGCTGTTCTCACCAACGGATTGCTCACTGTTTTTTACCGGCTCGGGGGCCACGTAGGTGTAGGGATAGATGATGTAGCATTGGTAGATGATGCAGCCCGCCAGCATCACTAAAAAGGAAGTAGGCCAGAGTCCCTCAATCGGAACCAGGATCAGGAAAGCAACAAAGATAACTACGTTAAAAAAGGTGATTTGTACGTGCGGGAAATCAAAATCACGAATAAGCCAGTGGTCGCTCCGGATAAGGGGAAGCAGGGTGGCAATCATGAAGAAGCTGCCTAGCATGTAGAGGGCTATTTCTGCATAGGCTATTTCCATAGAATAATTTAATAGAGTTGTTTAGTAGAAAGCTAGCCTCAGCTAGGTGATGCGATCGAAGCCCGTGTAGGGAACAAGTATTGCCGGTATTTTAACGCAGTCTGGCTCTTGATTGTTTTCGAGCAATGCGGCCACAATGCGGGGTAGCGCCAGCGCACTGCCGTTCAGCGTATGGAGTAGCTGGTTTTGGTTGTCATCGTCTTTGTAACGCAGCTTGAGCCGGTTGGCCTGGTAGGTCTCAAAGTTACTCACCGAACTCACCTCCAGCCACCGCTGCTGGGCCGCCGAGTACACTTCCATATCGTAGGTCAGGGCCGCGGTGAATCCCAGGTCACCGGCGCAGAGTTTCAGCACCCGGTGGGGCAGTTCCAGTTTCTCAAGCAGTTGCCGCACGTGCAGCGCCATTTCCTCCAGGGCGGTATACGACTGCTCGGGCGGGCGGATTTGCACAATCTCCACTTTGTCGAACTGATGCAAGCGGTTGAGGCCACGCACGTCGGCTCCCCACGAACCCGCCTCGCGCCGAAAGCAAGCGGTATAACCGGCGTTCATAATCGGCAAATCGTCGTGCCTCAGCAACACATCGCGATACAGGTTAGTGATGGGTATCTCGGCGGTCGGGATCAGATACAGACCGTCGCTCACTTCGTACATCTGCCCTTCCTTGTCGGGCAAATTCCCCGTGCCGTAGCCCGAGGCTTCGTTCACCAGCAGGGGGGGCTGTATCTCGGTGTACCCGGCCGCGCGCGCCTCATCCAGAAAGAAGTTGATCAGCCCGCGCTGCAGACGGGCGCCCTGCCCCTTATATACCGGAAAACCCGCTCCCGTAATCTTGTTTCCCAGTGCAAAGTCAATGATATCGTACTTCTCAATCAGATCCCAGTGCGGCAACGCGTGTTCGCCTAGTTCGGGCCGCGCGCCGTACTCATAAATCACCTCGTTGTCGTCGGCCGACCGACCGTCGGGCACGCTGGGATGCGGCACGTTGGGGATTTGGTAAAGCTGCTGCTGAAGCGATTGTTCGTGCTCCCGTAGCTGTTCTGCCAGCTGCTTGCTTCGCGCTTTAAGCGCTGATGTCTGTTGCTTAGCCGACTCGGCTTCTTCTTTTTTTCCCTGCCGCATCAGCTCGCCAATTTGCTTCGACACTTGGTTCGATTGTGCCAGCAACTGGTCGAGTTCGGTTTGGGTGTGCCGCCGTTGGGCATCGGTTTGCAAAAGCTGATCAATGGCCTCTCCCGCCTGCAGAAACCCCCGCCGGGTGAGTCCCTTCTCCACTAAATCCCGGTTCTCGGCAATATGAACGGTTTGTAACATTCTGATGGGTGTATCGTTAGGACTAAGGCAGAAGACAAATAACTACCGCAGTCTGCTTGCGATATATAGCATTAAGCGGGCGCAAAATAATTTTTTTTCTTGATAATTAGGATTTCTTGGTCTATTATTGCGTCAGCATTCCTTGAAGGTAGGTGGGAGTCCATTCCCTGTTGCTACGTTTTCAACGCATTTCCCTTTTGAAATTTTATCCTCACCCCTAATCCGGCGTTCTTGCTGGATCGATCATTTACCATTTTTCTTATGTACACCATTGATGAATTACAAGTGAGACTGCTCTCTGAGCTGCGCGACATTGCGGAGCAGTTGGACTTGAAGAATTACAAAAAACTGAATAAGGCTGATCTGATCTACAAAATTTTAGACCAGCAAGCGGTGCTTCCCGAAGACAAGCTTCCGCAGAAAAAGGTCCCCGCCGCCGTTGCAGAAACGGGAGAATCCAAACCGGCCGAGGAGTCTAAACCGAGAGACAACAAAAGGTCGTCGAATGATAACCGACGAGACAAATCCCCTTCTCCCGCCCGCAAACGCGTCAACGTTACCGAAACCGAGGACGACGATGGCCAAGAGAAGAGCGATGGCCAGGGAAAAGATACCAACGGCGCGGCCAAGACCTCGGCCAACGAGTTGATGGAATCGTTCAATGTGGAAGTAGAGGGTGGCAAGAAGACGGAATCACGCAAGGACGACCGAGGGGCCGACGACAAGAAGAGCGGAGGCGACCGGCCGCAAAATCAGAAGAATGATCGCGCCACGAATGATCGACGTTCTTCCGATGCTGATAGTAACAACAAACCGAACCGTCGCGACAACAACCGAAACGATGGCAATCGTAGCGACGACCGCCGCAACGATGATCGCCGCGACAAGAATCGGAACGAAGATCGGCGCGATAGCAATCGTAGCGACGACCGCCGCAACGACAACCCCGGCAACAATAACAACCAGCGTAAAAACAAGAACAACGACAACAGCATGACCGTGCCCGTCAAGGAGTTTGACGGCCTGATTGTGAACGAGGGGGTGCTGGAGATGATGCAGGATGGCTACGGCTTCTTGCGTTCGTCTGATTATCACTACCTGGCCAGCCCGGACGATATCTACGTGTCGCCCTCGCAGATCAAGCTGTTCAGCCTTAAAACCGGCGATACGGTGCGCGGCCAGATTCGCCCGCCCAAGGAAGGAGAAAAATACTTTGCCCTGCTGCGCGTAGAATCGGTAAACGGCAAAACCACCGAAGAGACCCGCGACCGGGTTCCCTTCGAGTACCTCACTCCCCTGTTTCCGAACGAACGGCTTAACTTATCCACCAAGGCCGGGCACTACTCTACCCGCATCCTGGATTTGTTTTCGCCCATCGGCAAGGGACAGCGCGGCATGATTGTGTCGCAGCCTAAATCGGGAAAGACGGTGCTGCTCAAAGAAATGGCCAACGCCATTGCCGAAAACCATCCCGAGGTGTACCTCATTGTGCTGCTCATCGACGAGCGCCCCGAAGAGGTCACCGACATGGCCCGCAGCGTGAACGCCGAGGTGATTGCCTCTACCTTCGACGAACAGGCCGAAAAGCACGTGAAGGTGGCAAGCATCGTGCTGCAGAAAGCCAAACGCATGGTGGAATCGGGCCACGATGTGGTGATCTTGCTCGACTCTATCACCCGACTGGCGCGGGCCTATAACACCACCGTTCCTTCATCAGGTAAGATTCTGTCGGGTGGGGTGGATGCCAACGCCCTGCACAAGCCCAAGCGCTTCTTCGGCGCGGCCCGCAACGTAGAAAACGGCGGCTCGCTCACCATCATCGCCACGGCCCTGATTGAAACCGGCTCCAAAATGGACGAGGTGATCTTTGAGGAGTTCAAGGGCACGGGCAACATGGAACTGCAGCTTGATCGCAAGCTGGCCAACAAGCGCATCTACCCGGCCATCGACGTACCGGCTTCCGGCACCCGCCGCGAAGACCTGCTGATGGAAAAAGAAGAACTGTCGCGCATCTGGATTTTGCGCAAGCTGATGTCGGATATGAACTCCAGCGAGGCCATCGAGTTCTTGCTGCAGCGCATGAAGGGTACGCAGGACAACGACGAGTTTTTGATATCGATGAACGGGTAACCCGTCTTTCTTCCGGGCCAATCAATGCCGATTAGGGCGTTTGGATCGCAACCGGTCGGTTAATTTAACCACCGCGTTTTCCATGCGCCCTATTTTGTTTCTGTGTATTCTACTGATCAACAGCTGGGCAACCGCGCTGGCGCAACAACCCTGGACTTCGGACAGCTATCCGGACGAGGGTGGTTACCAACGCCGAGTTTCCGGCAAGCTTTCCAACATCGCTGCGCAACCCTTTGCCATTAAGAGCCAGGCGCTTTCGCAGTGCCCCGATACTGGTTTGCCGGTGCGCCGCTGGGCGCTAGCGGGCGAAACGATTGCCTCCCCCTACACCGGAAGGACCTACGTGCAGGGTGAAACCGGGTATTTTGGCCCTAAGGAGCGCGGTTCGGACGGGCAAATTATCCGCTTCGGCGGCGATCCGCTAAAGTATGATCTGCCCCCGGTCACGGCGCACCTGCTGCTGCATCCATCAGACACCGCGGCGCGCGCCTACCTAAGCATTCCAGGCAACTTAAACCAGCAATACCACTTTGCGGCCAAAAACTGGGCGCGCTTCTACCCGCTGTTCGGTCAGGAGATGGGGAACGCTTGGCAGCGTGATTTCCAGGATGCCGTGGCCAACTACCGCGAGGTGCGCCGCCCCTCGGATGGTCCCGCGAGGCAGTATCTTGACCTGTCCCGGCCGCACGATTTGGTAGGAGAAACCGGCAAGTTGCTGGGAGGTAACAAGAAAGACGGCGGCACCGAGAACCACAAAACCATGTGGCGCACCTCGGGTCTGCTCTACGCCCAGCTTTTTTCGCCCGGCAGCGAAATATCCGGCTATCCGGTTGCCGAAGCAGAAGAGAAGATCAGCTTTATGCTGAAAGATTACGTGCGCAAAATGCTCACCACCAGCAACGGAGAGTACGATTCGCAAATTTATTATCCCCATTCCATTGAGGCTTTTCTGAACCTCTACGACTTCTCGCCCGACCCCGAGACCAAGGCGCTGGCCAAACTTGCGTTAGACTATTATTTGGCGACCTACGCGCTTAAGGCGTACGACGGAGCCATTGCCGGGGCGCAAAAGCGCGGCTCGTACGACCTGAACTATGCCGGAGAGATGCGCGAACTGCTCTACCACTGGTTCGGCAGTTCGCGGGGTGATCAGGCAGGAAAATTTCATACCTCGCTGCACCAGATCACTTCGTCGTATCGTCCGAACCAGATCATTTACAACATTCTGCACAAGAACGTTACGCTACCCTTTGAAGCCCGAATTGCGCGACCGTTTTATCACATGGACGTTCCCAACGCTTTTCAGGAATACTTCTACGGTAGCAGAAGCTTTGGCTTAGGCAGCGTATACATTACCCAGGTAGACAATCCCAACCAGCAGATCAGTTGGTCACTGGTGGTGAAGGGCGAAGACGGCCCCCTAAGTTTCGGCGGATTGCAGCCTTACCACCGTGCGCCGGGGGGGTACAGTCCGTATACGCAAACGCTTCAAGACAAAAACGTCATTCTGGTGGCCTCTGCTCCCACGGCCACCGGAAAGAAAACGGACGAACAGGTCAGTCGGCAGGGTTCAATCGCCAACCAGCCTTTGCAACTGATGGATAAGCCCAAGCCTGATTCGCTGGGTGCTTTCTTTCAGCGGGCGAAGTATCAGGCCGCTACCTGGTTGTTTGTGCCCCGCGCGGTAAACAAAATTATGGAACGAGAGGGCAAGATCTTCGTAGATGCCGACTCTGCCTACGTGGCAGTGACCCCGAGCACCGCTAACTACTACTGGCTCGAGGCCGGAACCGAAGCGATAGAAGCGGCGTCCCTAGTAGACCAGCGAGCCGCTAAACTTATCGATAACCACATTTTAGTAATTTCGGGTGAGTTTTCGGCCTACGCCCTGGAAGTGCACGAGCAAGAAGCGTTTGGTAGCCTGGAAGATTTTGCGAATGCCGTCGGTGCAGGGAGCAGTCTTTCGGTAGATGCCAAAGCGCAGCAACTCCAGTATCAAACTGCCGCCGAGGAGGCACTCCGGATGCAGTACCAACCCGAAAGCCTTCGCTGCACCGGAAGCATCAACGGTCAGGCGCTGGATTTCACCGATTGGGTCAATGGGGGCGCGTACCAAAGTCCGTACGTCACCACCGGCGATGGCAAAATGATGCTCACCGACGGCCAACAAGGCTACATGGTCGATTATTCAAGCTTGACTCCGGTATACCAGGAGTTGAAATAAGCGCTTCCGCCGAGTAGTGCTTCGTGAAATTAAGTTGTTTCACCCTTAACCACATGCTGCTATGCTTGCCAAAATGCTCTCCGTTCTTCTGCTCGCGCCATTCACCTCAGTCCTGGCCCAGTCAGGCCACGACTTCATGCACGATCGGTATGACCAACTGCACGACTCGCCTCAGCAGCAGAAGTTTAGAACGATTGCTCCGGTGCCCGCCGGAGTGGTCTATATCCAGCGTCCGGGCGAAGGCGAAGCGGAAATCCGCGCCCACTTTCGCCAGATGAAAGCCCTCGGGTTCACCAATCTCAAGCAAATTATGGCCCTGCCCGACTGGACGGACGAGCAAATTCAGTTGATTGCCTTGGAAGAAGGAATTATTCCCTGGTGGTACGGCGAAGGCGGTTGGGAGCCCATTACCGATGTGTTGATTAAACAGCTTGGGCTGTCCGAAAAGTTGAGCATAAAGGAAGTGCGGCGGCATCCCAAAATGATTGCCCACCAAAACGAGGTGCTCAAGCGACGCATCGAACGAATTATCGCTTACAAAAAAGAAACCGGCGATACGCAAGCTCCCAAGGGGGGTAGCACGGCCTACGACCCTACCGTGGGGCCCCGCGGACTAGAGCTGAGCGACAAAGGCAAAGAACTTTTTGTGCAGTGGGCACAGCAAACCTACGGCTCCATTGACACCCTGAACCACGCCTACAACCAGCACCACCACGGCCTGCAAGCCGCGGGCGGAGCCTTCACTTCGTGGGAAGATTTCGCCCAACGATGGGAACAGTTTAACCACCGCGAGTATCGCATTCGCCGCGACGTGCTGCGCTTCAAAGCCGACCATGGACTGCAAGAGTTAAAAAAGGAGGTAGAGGAATTTCACGCGTTCGACGCCAACGCACCCTTTCGCGCCGGGGGCGAGTTGGGTTTATTTCGTCCGCACGCCTACTTCGGAGTGGATTTTCCGGGCATCGCCGACGTGATGCGTGACGCAGGCTCCTTTTACCCGTCTATCCACTTCACCTGGCACTTCGACCAGGTGCAGGATGAACTGGGGCCTACGCTGTACATGCAGGCCAGCTACATCAACGATATGTTCAAAGGCGGCTGGAGCGGCGGCTGGGAAACCTCCGGGGGGCCGCAACAGTTTGGTGGCGAGCGCTTCGGACAGAGCAAAAAGGGGTTCACCGTGGATGCGGGCACCATGCGGCAGTTCACCCTGAGCATGCTAGCGGCGGGGTTCAAGGGTTGGGGCTTGTGGAGCTGGAGCATCCGCACCGCCGGAGCCGAAGTGGGCGAATACGCCCTGCTGGATCATCAAAACCAGGTGACCGACCGGGCCGTGGCGGTCGGCCAGATCGCGCAGAGCATGCAGCGCTACCGCGAGGAGCTGTGGGCCGCACACAAAGAACCCCTGGTGGGCGTGTTCTTCGACTGGGACAACGAAGCAATGTGGACCGCCATGTCGTTTAAGGGTCAGGACAGCCTGCGCTACCGGCCCATGCAGGCCCGGGTGGGGGTGTCGCGCGCTCTGATCAACGGAGACATTCCCTTTGAGTACTTGAATCCCGACGACCTGCGGGCCGGACTAGCCCCGCGCTACCCCGTGATTTATCTGCCCGGCGTCATCGCGCTCAACCAAGAAATGATTCCTATCCTGACCGACTACGTGAAGCAGGGCGGGCGGCTGGTGCTCGACATGCCGGGGGCGTGGATGGATACGTATTCGGCCCTGCTGCCCCGGGGAGAGGGCTCACCCTTCGAGGCATTGTTTGGGGCGGTGCTGCGCGAGTACCAATTTTCGGGACTCAACCGCGACTGGTACTTAGGCGACGGAAAGTTGACGGGATCGATCGGTTCGTTGCGACTTACCGAAGCGAAGCAACTGGTAGCCTTCGGCAACGGCCAACCGGCCATCACGGAGCATCGATTAGGCCAGGGGTCGGCGGTGATTCTGAGCTACGAAGCGGCTCGCTCGTGCTTCAAACCAGGCAATGTCGCGATGGAAAGCCTACTGAAAGAATACACCCTAGGAGAACTAGAGTCTCCCTATCACTCCGAAGAAGCCATTGTTTACCGCCTGGCCAGCCCCGAGGCCGATCACTACTTCTTGCTGAACGAAGGAGAAGCAAAATTGGTAGACCTCACATTCCGTGATTATCAGTACCAAGGGGTCAGCGATGCGGTAAGCGGCGAAACCCTTCCGTTGGGCGACCGCGTTGCGTTGCCCGCTTACGGAGCGCGGTGGCTACGTTTCGAGAAATAAGCTTCTATCCCGCCGAGTCGGCCACGTAGTTGCTCAAATACCGGTATGCTTCGGTGAGATGTCCTCCTTTCGTGATCGTAGCCCGCTCGATGATTCCGGCGTCACCGTCGCCCAATAGGCTGGGCATCACGTGCTGCATCAGGCTTTCGCCGAACGATTCGGAAGCATCGCGGGGCAGTTCCGACGGCAAATTATCTACCGCCATCACCGAAACGTGCGCCGGATTCTGAAACAGGGTGTTGGCCACCTGATCTTGTTCCGGATCATAGTCGTACACCGGGTCGGCGATGGTAGAGGGCCGTTTGGTAGAAGGAATCGAGCCCCCGATGTCGCAGGTGATATCCGCAATCACCCGGATGCTAAAGTCATTCTGCAACATATCTTCGCGGTGGAAGAGCACCGGAGCCCGGTGGTCCCAGAAGGCTCCGGCAATAAACAAATCGGTCACGCGAGCAAACGGCTGAAAGCCCGGCACAAAGCGATCAGGATGTTGATAAAATTCTTCGGCAGCAAACGAGCTTCCGTCGGCCTTGCGATTGTAGTCGGTGACCTCCAGTTGGGTGTAGACTGGTTCGGCAAACGTTTGGGACGGATAATCTGCGGGCGACACGCGGCGGATGCCCACGCCCTCCAGCACCTCGACGGCCCCGTTGGCTACCCGTCCGCCCCCGGTGAGGGCAATTTTGATCGGGGGCAGCGTGATTTTGCTAAACTCACTCCGCATATCATCCATGTCGAAGCAGTCTTTGGCCCGGCGAATGTCGTACAAGCCTAGCTTCTTGCCGTAGGTGTAGAGTCCGTTGTAGGCACCCACAATACCCGCGAAGTGTCCGAAGGCCACCACCCGGTTGCCCCGCTCGTCGGTGAGTCGTTCGTAGTCGATCAGGCGGATGTTTTTCTGTAGGATGGTGCGCAGCAGGTCCCGGTTATAGGGTTGCTCCTTGATGGTGTGCGAGAAAAACAGGTAGGTCTTGTCCGCAATCAGGTTAGGAATGGGCACCTCCTTCACGCCCATCAGAATATCGCAGTGGCACACATCGTCCACTACGGCAATGCCCGCGTCGCGGTAGTCCTGGTCGGGAAAACAGCGCCGTTCGCTGCTCTGGCAAAACACGGTGACGTGCGGAAATTGCTGTTGAATGGTAGCGGCCTGCGCCGGGGTGATGGGCACGCGGCGATCGATGGGCACTTTGTCTTCGCAGATGAGGGCGAGCTTGATTGGATTCATGGATTGAAGCGTCTAAATTACTTATTAAACGAACTCGCACTTTTGAAGAATTCTGTTTTGATAGCAGATTTGTGCGAATTGTTTTCGCTTACCAACAAAGAGATCAGATATTGTTGATTATCGACGGTGATGGTCGCATCTACCTTGTCAATACCGAGTGTAAGCCCAAATTGGTTGTACCATTGGTCAAACTTGCGTTTTCTCGCCGCTTGTCTATCATCAATCGAATCACATAAATAGGAAAGAACGCGAGTGTTGTTCTCCTCAAAGAAAATACGAACGGCATTGCATATAGTGATACCGACTTTAGTATCGGTGGGCGACTCGGTGCCACTGACCAGATAAACGACAAGTTGGAAGCTGTCTACCTTAGTAAGATTGTCACTTGTGTCGATGGTGACTTCGCCAAACGGAACGAAACTAATTTCATAAACTAATGCATGATCCGTAGCAAACGAAAACAGGGTAGACGATAAACGGTGGAGAGGATAAGATAAATAAAAACTACTCAACGGTCTTTTCGCGCTGGTGACTATGTGCCAATTTTCGCCTCTCATCAGCTTCTTTGAGAATGCGCTTCTTTTCTTTAATCATCTGCACAAAATCAAACCCACCCGTGCTTTTGTCTGATCTTTCTTTTTTCTCTTTCATAGCTTCAATATACGCAAAAGTGTAGCGTATCGTTATGAAATTGCCGTAAAATTGAGCGCATTGCCTTTAAGTGCTGTTCACCTAAACAGCTAATCAATTTTCCTGCATCTGCAACTTCACCAGGTTGCTGTAGTCCTGATCCAACTGATAAAGCTCGTCGTGGCTGCCCGACTCAACAATCTGGCCGTCGCGCAGCACGTAGATGGTGTCTACCTTGCGAATGGTGGCCAGGCGGTGCGCAATGATAATCGTGGTGCGGTTTTCCATGAGCGTGTCCAGCGCCTGCTGCACCAAACTTTCCGATTCGGCGTCGAGGGAGCTAGTGGCCTCGTCCAGAATTAGAATCTTAGGATTCTTCAAAATAGCCCGGGCAATAGCAATGCGCTGGCGCTGTCCGCCCGACAGTTTCACGCCGCGCTCGCCCACCAGGGTTTCCATTCCTTCGGGGAACGACTCGATAAAATCCAGGGCGTTGGCCAGGCGCGCCGCTTCGCGAATCTCATCCCTGGAGGCCCCGTGCCGACCGTAGGCGATGTTCTCGCTAATGGTACCGCCGAAGAGGAGCACCTCCTGGGGCACAATGCCGATGTGCTTACGATAGGCGGTGATATCGTGCTGCCGGATGTCTTCTCCGTCTACCAGAATACGCCCCCGATCTGTTTCGTAGAAGCGCAGCAGCAACTGGGTGATGGTCGATTTGCCCGCTCCGCTGTGCCCGACCAAGGCTACCTTCTCGCCCTGCCCGATGGAGAAACTGATCCCCTTGAGCACGGTAACGTCCGAACGGCTCGGGTACGAGAAGAAAACGTCCTCAATGTCGATGCTGCCCCGGATGGGTAACTCCGGCACGCGCTGGTAGTGCGCCGCCGGGTCAAGCTCGTTTTCTTCTTCCAAAATAGACAAGATTCGCTCCGAAGCTCCAAAGGCGCGCTGCAACTGACCGTACATATCTCCCAACCCGGCAATTGATCCCCCAATGAAAGTTGTATACAAAATAAACGAGACCAAATCACCGATAGAAATCACTCCCTCTTGCACCAATGAGGCTCCGTACCAAATTACCGCCACAATGCCGCCAAACAGCACGAATACCACGAACGAGATGAACAGTCCGCGAAACACGGCTGTCCGCAAGGCCGTTTTTACCACGTCGTTCAAACTTTTGTTGTACTTGCGAATCTCGAACCACTCGCTGGTAAATGACTTCACCGCCTGCACGGCCTGCAACGTTTCTTCCACAATCACATTACTGGCGGCTAACTGATCCTGGGTAAGCTTGGATAACTTACGGATGTAGCGTCCGAAGAAGAGGGCTGCCACAATCAGAAAAGGAAAAGTGGCCAGCATGAAGCCAGTGAGTTTGGGTGCCATGAAAGCGATGATGCCCACTCCGACCAGTAGCGTCAGCGTCTGCCGAAGGAACTCAGCCAGCGTGACGGAAAAGGTGTTCTGCAACAGCGACACGTCGGAAGTAATGCGGCTGATCAGCTCACCGGTGCGGTGGCGGTCAAAGAAGATCATAGGCAACGACATCAGCTTGCTGTACAGCGCCAGCCGGATGTCGGCCGTAGACCGCTCGTTGACTTGGGCGAAAAAGTAGACCCGAACGAAGGAGAAGATACTCTGCACCACAAAAATACCCAGCAGCACCAGCGCAATCACGTTAATATTATCAGACAGCGCCGAATCGTTGCCCGCCGCCACGTCCAGCAACTGTCCGGACAAGTAGGGAAAGGCCAGCAGCATGACACTCGACAGCAACAGGGCGGCAATACCGATGGAAAAGATCCCTTTATAAGGAATAATAAAAGCATAGATTCCGGCCAGCCGCTTGAATCCTTCGCGCGGTTTCACCTTTTTTTCGGACTGATCCGCCGAATCGGGAGAGGTAGTTTGTGACATAACAACAGAAATAACGAAAATCGGGTTTTGGGGTTCAATAAATGGGGTTTGATGCCCGATTGAATTAACTTGCCAGCGCATTCGTTCCTAGCTTACTTACCCCGATTCATTTATCCCGCTACCTAACAACACTATGACCATCTTCGTCACCGGAGCCACCGGTTTAATTGGAAGTTTTATTTGCCGCCGCCTCCTTGAGAACGGCTACGGGGTGCGCGCCCTGCGGCGGGCCATCAGCGATTTGTCGTTGGTCGATGACATCAGCGACCAAATCACCTGGGTGGAAGGAGATATCCTGGACACCGTGGCCCTGGCCGAACACCTTGCGGGGGCAGGCGGGGTCATCCACTGCGCCGCGATGGTGTCGTACGACGGTCGCGACGAAGCCCCTATGCACAAGGTCAACGTGGAGGGCACGGCCAACCTGGTGAATGCCAGCCTGCGAACCGGAATAGACTACTTCCTGCACGTGAGCTCGGTGGCCGCCATCGGCCGGGGCAAAACCACCCAGCGGATCGACGAAAACCATCAGGCCAACGCCGAAGAATTCGGCACGGCCTACGCCCGCAGTAAGCACCTGGCCGAGCTTGAAGTGTGGCGCGCATCGTCAGAAGGGCTTCCGGTAGCCATCATTAATCCTTCGCTGGTGCTGGGGCCGGGGCAGTGGAGCCAAAGCAGCACGAAGATTTTTAAATATATCTGGGACGAAAATCGTTTTTATATCGACGGACTGGCCAACTACGTGGACGTGCGCGACGTGGCCACCGTGGCGTTGCGCCTACTGAAGGCTCGCACCACGGGCGAACGTTACATTGCCAGCGCCGGAAGTGTTCCGTACGCCAAGTTGTTTGCTATGATTGCCCAGTCGTTTAATAAAAAACCGCCCACGGTTCGGGTGAATCCCAACCTAATTCCGCTGGCCAGCGTGGCCGATTCGCTCCGCGCTCGACTCACCGGTCGGCCGCAGTTGATTACCAACGATTTGCGGCAACTTGCCAGCAATACCCACGTTTTTGATAGCACCAAGGTGCAACAGGCCACCGGCATCACATTCAATCCGCTAGAGAACACCGTGCGCTGGTGCTGCCACGAACTGGCAAAAAAAAATCAAATGGTACAATCATAGCCGTAGGATCACAAACAATTGGGCATCCTCCCAGTATTTTCTATATTTATCGGCATGGACGAACGATTTAAACAGCACGAAGAAGGCAAAGAGCGGGCGAAGTGGTTCGAAGATCAGCTGCGGAACAACACCCTGCAGTTTTTAGACCTGCCCGTTTACCTGGATATCATCGACCATTACCTGGACGAAGGGATGAACCAGAAGGCGCTGAAGACCTGCGAAGTGGCCCGGGAACAGTATCCTTACTCGGCCGAGTTGCTCGTGGACAAGGGGCAAATTCTAACCAACCTGGAACGCTACGATGAGGCCCTGTCGGTGCTGGAGCAGGCCGGTAGTTTGCAGCCCAATGACACCGAAATTGTTACCCTGCAGGGCAACATTTTGCTGGCAACCGGTCGGTTTCGCGAGGCTATTGCCGCCTTCGAGCACCTACTGGAATTCACCGAAGACCGCGACGAAGCCTACTACAGCATGGGCATGGCCTACCAGAACGTGGATAAGTACCGCGAGGCCATCGAGCACTACAAGCTGGCGATAGAAGAAAACATCCACCACGAAGAGGCCATGTACGAGATGGCCTACTGCCTGGACATTATCGGCGAACTGGAGAGCAGCATTGCCTACTACCAGCGCTTCATTGACGAAGACCCCTACTCGCAGTACGCCTGGTATAACCTGGGCATCGTCTATAACAAACTCGAGCAGTTTGAGAAGGCCGTAGAAGCCTACGATTACGCCATCCTGATCGACGAGAGTTTCGCTTCGGCCCACTTCAACCTGGGCAACACCTACATGAACCTGAAGAAGTACGCCAAAGCGGTGAAGGCGTATAACAAGACTTACAAACTCGAGGGTCCGAACCCCGAAACCTACTGCTGCATTGGGGCTGCCTACGAAAAGATGGAGGAGTACGAAAAAGCTATTCGCTGGTACCGCAGCGCCTCCAAGCTCGATTATCTGTACGACGAAGCCTGGTACGGCATCGGCTCCAGCATGATCAAGCAAACCCGCTTCTACGAGTCTATTCATTTCTTGAAAAAAGCCATCAAGCTTAACAAGGGCAACTTTCGCTACTGGTTCACGCTGGCCGAAGCCGAATACTACACGGGCAATATGGTTTCGTGCATGGAAGCCTATCACGAGGCCAGCCTGCTGGCTCCCGACGACCCCGAGGTGTGGATGGACTGGTCGTACGTGTTCTATGAGCAGGGTGACTATGACCGCGCCATTGCCATCGCCATGAGCGGACTGGACGAGCTGCCCGACGATCCGGACCTGTTCTACTACGTGACGGCGTACCTCATTTCGGCCGGTAAATATAAGGAGGCCTTCCATTATCTGGAAAATGCGTTAACTTTGGATTTTGACAAGCACGAGATTCTGTACGAATTTTTTCCGAAGCTGGAAACCCAGAAGGCACTCTTCAAAATTATCGACCAATACCGAAAGTAAATGAATTACTCGCTCAATAACCTTCCGGAGCGAACCACCAAACCGCGCGTTTCCGGATACACCATGGCGATGGACAAGGGGCTGAGTCTGCGTGAAGTGGAAGATTTTATCAGCGTGGCCGGTGGCTACGTCGACGTGGTGAAGTTGGGTTGGGCCACTTCGTTTGTCACCCCTCAATTAAAAGAAAAGGTGGCGTTGTACCACGCCGCCGACATTCCGGTCTACTTTGGCGGCACGCTCTTCGAAGCGTTCATTGTCCGCCACCAGTTCGACGACTATCGCCGCACACTGGATCAGTTCAACATGTCGTTTGCCGAAGTGTCCGATGGTTCTATCGAGCTGCCGCACGATCGCAAATGCGAGTACATCCGCCAACTGTGCGAGCAGGTCACCGTGCTGTCGGAAGTGGGCTCGAAAGACGAAACCAAGATTATGCCGCCCTACCGGTGGATTGAACTGATGCAGGCCGAATTGGAAGCCGGAGCCTGGAAGGTGATCGGCGAGGCGCGCGAAGGCGGCACCGTAGGGCTGTTCCGCTCTACCGGCGAGGTACGTTCAGGACTGGTGCAGGAAATACTAACCAAAATTCCCAGCGAAAAAATTATTTGGGAGGCCCCGCAGAAGGAACAGCAGGTGTGGTTCATCAAACTGCTGGGCGCCAACGTGAACTTGGGCAACATTGCTCCCAACGAAATTATCCCCCTCGAAACCATCCGCATTGGCCTGCGGGGCGACACCTTCAATCATTTTCTGGGCATGAATGGGGCGCGATGAATCGCATTGTACAGACGCGATGCATCGCGTCTCTATCGTATATTATAATGAATAATACATCCCGCACCCCCCGCCAGTATATCACCCTATTTTTCAAAGGCATGGCCATGGGCGGGGCCGACGTGGTGCCCGGCGTATCGGGCGGCACCATCGCCTTCATCACCGGCATCTACGAAACTCTGCTCGACTCCATTGCTTCGGTCAACGCCGAAGCACTGCAACTGCTGCTCAAGAGACGGTTCAGAGACTTCTGGCAGCACATCAACGGCAACTTTCTGGTGACGCTGTTCGGAGGGGTGTTCTTGAGCATCCTCACGCTGGCCCAACTGATTGGCTTTTTGCTGGAAGCTTACCCTATTCAACTGTGGTCGTTTTTCTTCGGCCTGATTATCATCGCGGCCTACCTGGTGGCCAAAGAAATCAAGCATTGGTCCGTTAGCGTAGTAGTGGTCGCGGTGGTGGGGATTGCCATTGCCTACTACATCACGCTGGCCACTCCGGCTGAAACGCCCACCAGCCTGTGGTTCGTGTTTCTGTCGGGTGCATTGGCTATCTGCGCCATGATTTTGCCGGGTATCTCGGGCAGTTTCATTCTGCTGATTCTGGGCAAGTACGCTTTCATTCTGGAAGCCGTCAACGAGCGCAATTTTGCCGTAATTGCGGTGTTCGGATTAGGTTGCATCGTGGGGATTCTCACCTTTTCTCGGGTGATTTCGTGGCTGCTTGATCGGTACCACGACGTGGCGGTGGCCCTGCTGGCGGGCTTCATGATCGGTTCGCTGGGCAAAATCTGGCCCTGGAAAGAGGCGGTGCTCACCCGCCTGGACAGCCACGGCGTAGAAGTACCCTTCGTGACGCGCAACGTGCTGCCCGCCCAGTTCGAGCAACTCACCGGGCAAGACGCCCTGCTCGGACAAGCCATTCTGTTTATGCTCGTGGGGTTTCTGCTGGTGCTCGGTATCGAGCGTTTTGCTAGTTATCAGCAAAAGAAGGGCGAGCGCTCGGCGTCAGTGTAGTAGATTTTGTTTTGAAAAGGTATCGGTGATTGCCTTTAGTGCTTCGTTTGTCAGGCTACCTAAACCAGCGTCTACCAACTTGCCCTGTAGCGACTGCTTCCAATCCTTTTTCCCAAGAATCCCTACTAGCTTCTTCAATTGCTGCAATTCGTCAAACAAATCATCATAAATTACTTGCTGTCCTATTTCTACCCTTTTCAGGTGCTCAAATAGTTCATCAACTTTAGCTCTAAATACCTCCTGCTCCTCAGCACTGATTTTATCATTGGGCTGATATTGGTAACTCTGACTTTTCTTTGATGAAGGGTTTTCAATGAACTCTCTACCTTCGGTTGTTATTCTAGCAAGAAACCCGTCTTTTGTTGCAATGCCTTCTATGTAGCCCTGATTTTTTAAAGATTGAGCAATTTGAGACGGATCACCTAGCTGTGGATAACTTCCTACTATATCATTTACCTTAACATAATTTCCGTCTCTTTTATCATACAAGTATTTTAGAATAGCATTTTTCTTTTCTCTAGTATTCATAGTTCGTCTTTTTATTTAACCACTAACACTCCCTTATAGTAATCAATAATCTGCTGAAACACCCCTAATGTAGCCTCCAGCTCACTGATAAAGTACTTATCGTGGTCAATTAACAATTCCTGACCCGTCAAACGCAGAAACTGCCAAGTGTCAGCCGTCGTAGCGCAACCGTAGATTGTCTCGACCGACTCGCCATACTTTTCGTTGAAGCGCTGAATGCCCACCATCTGGGCCGCGCATTCTACCACTTCCAGTTCCAGGTCATCCTTTTTAGCCTCTACTACGGAAATAATAGGGGCCGCGATCGCAAAAGCGTGGGTGTCTTTGGTGAGGATGAAATCACACTCTCCGGTTAACCCCTGAGTTGCATCTACGTTCAGCACTTCTCCTGAATACACTGTGAAGAAATTATTATTCCGATTCCGAAGCTCTACCAAGATCGGAGTAACAATCAATTCGGATTTGGCTTTTTCGCTGCCTAATGGCATTTGCTGTGTCATCGCCAGCGTATCGCGCAGCCAGTTGCTCATCGGTAACGGGGTCACATCCTTAAATAAGGATTGCACCCGGTCACGAATGCCAAAGTTGCTGCGCAAATCGTATAGGGTGAAGTCGGTATAAGCCATCGCCTTAGTTATAAAGTATCATCCTGGTCATCCCCGCCCATCCCTTTCATCCTGATCTATTTTTCTTTCTAATTATACGTTTATCTTTGCAGACTTGTTAGTTAGATAGAAGGATTGAATGATAGAAGGACTGAATGGATAGCAAATCATTCTATCGTTCAGTTATTCATCTACTCAATCCTTCACGCATTCAATCCTTCACTTTTTATGGAAATCACAACCGACAATACCACCAGAAAGGCGCATCAGGAAAAAATTCAGCAGGTATTTCACGAGGTGGGCAAAGTGGTGGTGGGTCAGCAATACATGGTGAACCGCCTGCTCATCGGCCTGTTCACCAACGGACACATTCTGCTCGAAGGGGTGCCGGGCCTGGCCAAAACCCTTACCGTGAATACCCTGGCCAAGGTGCTGCACCTCGACTTCAAGCGCATCCAGTTCACGCCCGACCTGCTGCCCGCCGACCTGATCGGCACCATGATCTATAACCAGCAACGCAGCGATTTTGAGGTGAAAAAGGGCCCCATCTTTGCCAACCTCATTCTGGCCGACGAGGTGAACCGCTCACCCGCCAAGGTGCAGTCGGCCCTGCTGGAGTCGATGCAGGAGAAGCAAGTCACCATCGGTGAAACCACCTACCCGCTCGACCGCCCCTTTTTGGTGCTGGCTACCCAGAACCCGGTGGACCAGGAAGGTACCTACCCGCTACCCGAAGCGCAAGTAGACCGCTTCATGCTGAAGGTGCACGTGGACTACCCCAGCAAGGAGAACGAGCTGGAAGTGATGCGCCGGATGGCCAATATGTCGTTTAGCAGCGCGGTGGAGTCGGTGCTTACCAAGGAGGATATCTTTGCCATCCGCGACGAGATCAACGCGGTGGCTATTTCTGACTCGCTCGAGAAGTATATCATTGAGCTGGTGTTTGCCACCCGCGACCCCAAGAACTACGGCCTGGCCGACATCGATCCCTACATTCAGTTCGGAGTGTCGCCCCGGGCCAGCATCAACCTCAACATTGCCGCCAAGGCGGTGGCCTTCTTCGACCAGCGCGACTACGTGCTGCCCGAAGACATCAAGGAGGTGGCTCACGACGTGTTCAACCACCGCATCCTGCTCAACTACGAGGCTGAGGCCGACGGAGTGCGCACCGGGGACATCATTGAGAAAATCCTGCGCAAGGTGCCGATCAATCAGTAGAGCGGGCAATGGGTAACGGGTCAGCATAGGGATTATCCCCTATGCTAGTGTCATTCGTCGGACGGTGGCAAGCCTGGCGTCAATTTCTTTGGGCTGTTTGGTAATCACTCGTTGATTTACGCCTGGGTAGCAGGAAGATTTGTGCTGGCTACACTCCAAAAAGTGGCGGCTGATGCCACTGGGTTGACGCTGCCGCCACAGACCTTTGTTTTTTGAAAAGTAGCGGACAACTGCTTGTTTATCAGAATAGTTTACCTATTTCCCGCCAATGTCAATTCTTAACATTGGGGTAACACTGCCGTAGCTTTCTTAACAATTTGTTAACATCGAATACGCGATGAGTTAACAATCAATGCTCAATTTTGCAGGGTGTAATGGATGTACCATTCGCGTAAGAAAAATTGCCATTATTAACAATTCAAAACAAGCTATGAAAAAATTATCATTAAACTTTTTGTTTATGCTGGGGCTAATGGCCGCACTCTTTTTCGCCTGCGGCGACGATGATGAGCCGGATTTAGCGGCACCCACGGTAAATGATCCGGCGGCCGTAACCGTTGAGGCCGGAGATGATGCTACGATTACTTTCAGCGTGAGTGCCCCTGCTGGCTATGCTTCGTCTACGGTAGCGGTAGACCCCACTAGTGCTGGTACGGCTACGGTGACTACTCCTCCTACTGCGGGAGCGACATCAGGAAGTGCCGTAGTAACCTTTACGGCAGGTGCGGCGGCGGCTACGGCCACCGTTACGCTAACCGTAACCGATGGCGAAGGTGATACCGACACTGGTAGCGCTTCGGTCACTGTTAATGATCCTGCTACCGGTGGTGATGCCCCCGAGATCAGCGCGGCCGTGCTGGATACGGCAGCTGATGGAAATCTGACTACGCTAAGCGATGCACTGGAGGCCATCGGTCTGTTTGATGACCTAGCTGACGCAGACGCGATCACCATTTTTGCCCCCAACAACGACGCCTTCGCTGACTTGCTAACCGCACAAAGCGCGGCTGACCTTACCGCGCTGGTAGCTGCCCTAACGGAAGACGGGGTAGCTGATGTGCTACGGGCTCACGTCGTAGCGCAATCGCTTGATGCGGCGGCTGTCACTGCGGCGGCCGGAGGCGATGCCCTGGAAACGCTCAACGATGATGCCACCATCACGGTCACTAGCGAAGGCGATAGCCTGTTCGTGAACGGTGCTGGTATTCTAACTCCCAACATCAGAATCGCCAATGGAGTAATCCATGTGATTGATTCGGTGATTAATACGGATGGTGGTGAAGGAGAAGAGGATGTCATCGTACCCGATCAAACCCAAGTAGCCGAAGGTGATCCGGCTCGCGATGCTGCTTTGGAGTTAATAGATAACTTTAATGCGGTAGTTGATCTCGGAATTAACGCTACTACCCTGGTTCCTACTACTAATCTAAATTTTGTAACCAATCAACTGGCTGAATATCCGGAAGATGACTTCTTTACTGAAGTTGGTTACAAAGGGGCTGTTGACCCTTCGGCCGCTACTCCCTGGATTGCTGGATGGACATTACTAGACCAAGGTGGATACTTGACAGGTAGTGTTACAGCTGTGCCTGCCTTTGCTCAAAGCGATATCGAAGGCGCTGCTTCGGTGCTGGTAACGTTGCCGCGGAGAGTCGTAGGTGATCGCACTTTTAGTGCAGACTCCATATACTACATAGACGGATACTCTTTTGTAGAAGATGGCGAACTTACTATTCCTGCTGGAACAGTAATTATCGCTGAAACTACGCCTTCTACCGGTGATCCTCTGTCAGCATTAATTATTACTCGGTCTGCCACTATTCAGGCCAACGGTACAGCCGATAATCCAATCATCATGACCTCAGAAAATGACTTTGAGGGTGGGCCACTTGATCAAAACAGTACCGGAGAATGGGGTGGGTTGGCAATTTTAGGGGAAGCACCTATTGCCAATGATGGACCTGAAGCACAAATTGAAGGTATCCCTACCGAATTACCTGCACTTTATGGTGGCTCTACTGAGGATGATAATTCTGGGACAATTACCTATGTATCTATTCGCTACACTGGTGCTGCTATCGAGGAAGGCAACGAACTGCAAGGATTAAGCCTCGGTGGAGTTGGTAGCGGTACTACTATAGAATACATAGAGAGTTTTGCCAGCGGCGACGACGGAGTGGAAATATTCGGTGGTACTGCTAATGTCAAGTACTTTGTAGCGGCCTTTGCCGAAGATGACAGCTACGACTTTGACAATGGTTGGGTAGGAAACGGACAGTTTTGGTTAGCCGTACAAGATCAACAAGGGACTAATGGTAGCTTGATTGAAGGAGATGGTACCAGTCCGTTGACTGCTGAGTTAGTTTCTGATCCTACCATCTACAATATGACACTGATCGGTGTGGGTGCAGCTGACCAAAGTATTCTGCTAAGAGACAGGATTGCTGGTACTTATGCTAACTCTATCTTTGTAGATACCAGTGGCAAAGGCCTACAAGTAGAAAACCTTGATGGCGACAGCGATAGCTACGCTAACTTGGTAAATGGGGACCTTCAGTTACTAAATAACCTATGGTTCTTAGGCGCAGACGCTACTCAGTTTAACAGCACAGATACCGGTATTATCTTAGCTACTGAGTAACTGTTAATTTGAATATATCAGCGAAAGCGGACACAAATGAGTTGTGTCCGCTTTTGTTTGTTTTCCTCACTTTGAATCGATTAATACAGAATCCAATGAAGTTACAACTACGCTCCGTAGGCCGCTTTCTTATTTGCTATCTATTGATAGCTGTCCCTGCATACGCTCAGCAGGGTACGTTATCTGGAAATATTATTGATGCCGAGTCTGGCGAAGAATTAATTGGTGCTACCGTGCAAGTGCAAGGTGCCGGAACTGGTACTGTAGCCGATATATCAGGTAACTATCAATTAAGTCTTGATCCTGGAACCTATTCGATAGTGTACAGCTATGTTTCCTACTCGCCCAAAACAGTAGAGGGGGTGGAAATAAAGGCAGGTGAGGTTAACCGAATAGATATTTCTCTGCAGTCAGATGAGGTTCAACTCGAGGAAGTTGTTGTTCAAGCTGAACAAATTAATAACAACGAGGTGGCACTGCTCAAACTTCAGCAAAAATCTTTAGCTGTACAAGACGGTATTTCAGTAGATC
Organism: Cyclobacteriaceae bacterium; assembly: GCA_965217275.1. GTDB lineage: Bacteria > Bacteroidota > Bacteroidia > Cytophagales > Cyclobacteriaceae > Tunicatimonas. Next base: position 2,337,897 of record OZ244400.1, read on the forward strand.
AAATTCGTCGTATTGGAGCTACCAACTCAGCCGATGCCATGAAGAACGTTACGGGCGCTTCCGTAGAAGACGGCAAATACGTAGTGATGCGAGGACTGGGCGACCGGTATTCTAACACGCAACTTAATGGAATTACTATACCTAGTACGGATCCGTATCGCAACAGTGCTAGCCTTGATCTTATTCCTTCCACCATGATTGAAAACGTGGTGACTACCAAAACATTTACTCCTGACCAGCCCGGTAGTTTCACCGGAGGGAATGTAAACGTAACGACCAAATCTATTCCCGATCAGTTCTATATGTCGGCTCGTGTTTCGGTAGGTTATAACAACTTATCATCATTTCAAGATGATTTCTTGGTAGACCCGGTATCTAGCAATACCGATTGGTTGGGATATGGTGGTGATGTACGGGATGTTCCCAATTTTTTAGATAATGAAGAAAATCGTCAGCGTTTGCAGAACAATACCTTTATCAACTTCGGACGTCAGGCTAGCGAAGGCCCACAAAACCTGGAGGCTCGTCAGTTAATAGAAAACTCTACCGCGGAGCTCAGAACGCGTTCCTTTGTTCCCGACGTTAATCGGTCGTTTCTTAATCATCGCTTTCAGTTTTCAGTAGGTGACAGAAAAGATATAGGAGGCAAAAGCTTGGGCTACAACATTGGTTTAAACTATCGCCGAGGATACCGACATTATCCCAGCCGCGATCTGAATATTTGGCGGGTGTCCGGTGACCCAGCATCCAGCCAACTGATAGAATTTCTTAACACTTCAGGAAGGCAAAGCACCGACAACCCTACCCTCGGCGGTCTAGCCAGCGTAGCCTACCAATTCAATAATCGCAACGAACTAGCGATAAACTACACGTACAATAACGACGTGGAATCTACGGCAGCGACTTTGGAAGGAATACGCCCGGGGGCTATTTCGGGTAATCACACTTTCTTCACTCGAGCTATCAGCTACTTGCAACGAACCGTGAGCAACGTACAACTACAAGGAAAGCATTCATTTGGACTTAAAAACATCAAACTGGACTGGACAGTAGGTTATACCGCCTCAGACCAGGACGAACCTGACCTCCGGCTTTTTGCTTACGACCTTAGTAGGAGTGGTTATCAGATCGACCAATCTGAGTACAGTCCCCCCGTCCATTTCTTCCGAACCCTGAACGACCGTCAATACAGTGGAAAATTTGACTTAGAGATACCTGTAGGTAAAGAAGGAAAACATATTTTTAAAGTGGGTGCACTAGGCCGACGCAAAGACCGCGATTTTGAAGAATTAAGATTCTTACACGAGACCAGCAGACTGCGCGATGACGATTTTCTTACCTTTGAAGAAGCCGCAGGAAACACTACCGCCTTCTTTGACGAAAGTAATTTTGGGCTGATAGGTCAGAATCCTAACGGAACTTATCAGATTGGTTCCTACTTCACCGATCAAACCCTGCCTTCCAACGCCTATACCGGGCAGGAACAGGTATTAGCTGGTTATTTGATGGGGGTATATCAGGCTACTAGTAAATGGAAGTTTATTGGAGGAGTACGCGCCGAAAAAACAGATTTTGAAGTAGAAACGGCTAACGAACGTGATTCAGTAGGAGTCATTGATGAACTGGACTTTCTTCCCTCACTAAACGTAGTGTATGCACTTAGCGATAAGTCCAACTTACGACTGGCCGGAAGCCGAACCTTGGCTCGCCCTAACATGCGCGAAATTGCTCCCTTCGCTTCTTTCGATTTTATCGGCGGATTTATATATGCTGGGAATCCAAACTTAGACAGAACGACCATCTGGAACGCTGACGTCCGGTACGAAATTTTTCCGAACGCGGGAGAACTGTTAGCGGCAAGTGCATTCTACAAGCAATTTAACGATCCTATTCAGCAACTGCTCCAGCCGGTAGCTTCGGGCGGTGAAGTTACTTTTGTAAACGTAGATCGAGGTATTCTGTACGGGGTAGAGTTGGAGTTTCGCAAAAAGCTGAGCTTTTTGGGTAGTGGTGTTTTCCTTGATAATACCAGCTTTACTACTAACTTTACTTATACCTTTTCTGAGGTAGATTTGACCGAAGAGGAACTGGCGAATCGGAGGCAGTTTAACGAAGATATAGAAGCTGCTCGCCCTTTCCAGGCGCAATCCCCTTACATCTGGAATGTAAATGTAACCTACTACGATCCGGAAAGAGAATTTGAAGCGACTATTTACATGAATATGTACGGTCGCCGACTGTTTGCTAATGGGTTCGGCCCGGTGCCCGACGTATACGAGATCAACGGTAGCGGAAGCACTCCTACCCCCGATTTACGAGTGAATATCAGTAAGCGTATTTACAAAGATATGAGCGTCGGATTCCGTGTAGAAAATATTCTTGGCTACGAAACAGAGAGAAACGTCGAATTCAGAGGTAACTACTTCGTACAAGAGCAATTTGCTCCCGGAAGGACTTTCACCGTTTCGTTTGGGTATCGGATTGAGTAATTTACAGACAGGTAATGTATAGAGAAAAAGCGGCTTCGGGGCCGCTTTTTCTCATTAGGTCAGTCTGTAAAAACTCATACCTCGCTTGTTGCCTGTTATCCTACTCGGGCGCGTTTGTAACGCGTCCGTATTTAAAGGCGTTCGTATCTATCTTTTTTCTAGAGCGTGCTTGTAGCGCGTTCAAACCAAACCATTGCCCGCTTCAACAATCGCTTAATAGATGGTTTATTACCGCTTCTTCCGCTAACCTCACATCTAACCACATCCACGACAATCCGGTAGCAACAGAAATCGTAGATGAGTCGGAAGATCACCGGTATAGTTCAATGCGGAATTACGTCGGCCAACCGGGGGGCTGCTGGTAGAAATGTGAAAAAGGGACGCGTTGCAAACGCGCCCCAGAGAGGGAGATGATATTTTACCTTAAGAAAGCGTCGATAAATGGAGTAGCGTATAATTTTTAGTACTCTCGTCTCTGTCCTAACTTCACACAATCAAAACGATTGGGTGAAGACACTCATCTTGCTTCTTCCGCCAACTACGCTCATAGAGCAGTCAGGCAACAGCAGAAATCATAAATGAACCGCAAGGACACTCGATAGTTCTAGATACGACTACGTTGATCGGCCAAAACTACTGCTGGTAGAATTGACGTGCTGGATAACAATCTAAAAAAGAGGCGCATTGCAAATGCGCCTCTTAAGTAGGAAAAAGGATTTTCTTACTACAGCCCTTAGTATATCACAAGCGGCATCGTCATTATATTATTGACTTCATCTAGTTCTTCAATAGAGTTGTTTTTATCGGCTACAATATGAATATAGTAGGTGCCTTTAGAATAGGTTGCAATTTGCAAACGTGCAGTTTGCACATCGCCGCCGTAAGGTGGACAGAGGCCAGGACGGTTCTGCCCCGTTCCCATCTTCTGAGCAAGGCTGTTGAAAGTAGAACTTGTAGATACAAAAGTCTCCAAAGTAAAGTTAGAAGAGCATACATTACCTATATTGCTAACATCGACCTCTAGCCTAGTGGTGTTGCCCTGTGCAACTCTAATTTCACTTTTGTTTCCTGTGTAACGGACCCATAAGTCTGGAAGAAGAATAGGATACAAAATTTGAGCAGCCTTTATGTCACCATCGGTGAAGAAAGGATTGTCTTCAAAAACGGAAGAATTCATAATAGACCAGCGACCTTCTGATTCTGGTGTACCTGGAATTATACTGCTATTAGGTTCAAGATTTACATCGTTAGTATGGTCTAAACCAATAGTATGCCCTAGTTCATGACCGGCAATACGTACTTGTAGCGCGTAAGATCTAATTGACGTGGCATTAACATTTACCCTAATCTCATAACCAGGGGCCCCACTATTAGAAGGAAATCTGGAGTCAGCAAGAGTAGGCTGACTGGATTTATACACTACGATATCATATGCACCAGGACTATAAGTCACTTTACGAAAATTTATAGTGGTACCAACTATGTCGCTCCACTGGTCCATCGCTTCTACGTAAGCGTTTTCTGTTGTCTGTCCTACATAGTCACTTCCAGTTTTAAAAGCTACCTTAACATCTTTGACTCGTGCCTGATCTACGATATACTGAGATCTACGCTGTGCCGTTCTCGAGTTTTCAATAGCATACGCTGCCAAGCGTTGTTCTATATCTTGCTCACTAATAAGAATATCACCGTCAATAACAAAATCGCCGTCACGATAAGCGATACTATCTTGCTCAAACCCAGTGGAACGGAGGAAATCAATCTTTTGCTGAAAATCAGGGGTAGTCTGGGAAACCGGTTCTTCTACTGATAAATAAGAAGAAGTATCATCCTCACAACTAGTAACAAAGAATAATGTGCCCAAAGCACAAGCGCATGCCGTAAGGATACGGCGGTTTAATAAGCTCTTCATTTTGTAGTGGTTTACGGTAGTAAATCGTGCCTACTCTATTTAATGGTTTTCGGCATCCCCATCCTTTTAAATCGCGATAAAAAGTGATAGCAATTACCGAAGTTTTTTGCTACCTTCATAACAACGGACGTCCCTATAATTGTACCATAGGTTCCTATTTTTGAACCGCCTTTTTGCAACCTAAACCACTACTACCGTGGAAGTCCATGAAAAAATCCGTAAGCTGCGCGAACTGCGCGGCTTCAAACAAGAGGCAATGGCCAATGCGCTGGGTATTTCTGTTAAGGCCTACAGCAAAATAGAAAGCGGGCAAACCGCCCTCACCATCCCTCGCCTCCACCAAATCGCCCAGGTGCTAGGAATAGAACCTGGCGAAATCTTAAATTTTAGTGAAGAAAATATTTACCGTAGTTGTCAGCAGTGCATCTACCAGCAGCTATCGGGCCTGGCTGATACTGTCTGGCTTACCGAACGGCTCTGCCTTCAGCAGCAGATTAAGGAGTTGCAAGAGCGGCTAGCGGTTTATCGCCAACAGCAGGATGATCGCAGGTAGCCGTTAGAAACGTATAGATGAAGAAAACCTTTGGTGCGCGCTTGCAGCGCGTTCAACCAAAAACTAGCATTCCTTCACCAGCTATCTGACAAACGGTTGAATTACCCACTTCTTCGCTCAACCTTACATCCAGCCACCTCCGCCCTTTTAGCTTCATCAGCCCGGTCCTGAACCCCAGTGGCGAAGCAAAATGCCCGGCGGCCGAAGCAAAAAGATAGAATTCTGATCCGATTTACCGCAATTGCCGAGTACATAACCGCGACCTCCGCGTTAAAAACTCCACCGTTGAACCTTTTAACCGCAAAGTCCGAGCAATGAACTCAGAAGACGATTCTTTTACTCCAAAGTTGCGGTTCCGAACTCCGAATTCTACGGCATGACCGGCCTTATGCCAACTAAAATTTGGCAGCGGTTCTTTTCCGGGGGTAGGCGTTGAGGTAAACAATATTCTCAAACCCTTCTTAAAATCACCCACGTAAGGTTTCACCAAAATCCGGTTTTACTAAAAAAAGCGCCTCCCCTACTTTTGCTGATAGTAATCAACCAAAATGTACAAACCCATGATCAACGACAATTTAGTAGCTGTAGAACTTACCACCGAAGAAGTGCAAAAGTCGGTCAAGAAGCTCAAGGAATTGCAAACCACCCTTCAGAGCCAGCTCGTGGCCCTGCAGCCCCAGCAGCGGCAGGAGTTGCCCAAGATGAGCGACAAAACCAGGCCCTTCGTCGAAAAGGTGATCAGCTACGCCGACTCGCGCCCCGAGTTTGTGCCCTTCTACCTGTCGGTCGATGAGATGAAGATCGACTTCCAGGCGGTGAACGACCTCAAGCAAATTCTGCGCGAGGCGCAACAATTATGCACGGCACTCAACGATACCGTGATGATGTCGGGCAGCGAAGCCTACACCGCCGCGCTGGCCTACTACAGTTCGGTGAAGCAGGCCGCGGCCAACAACGTGCCCCACGCCCAAGCCGTGTACGAAGATTTAAGGAAGCGCTTCGAGAAGAAGTAAGTAAAGTGAAGTGACGCGTTGCAAACGCGCCCCATAGATGCGTCTCGGGCGCGTTTGCAACGCGTTCGTTTACGTAACCCATTTGCACCTTCCCTCGGGCGCGTTTATAACTTCGTCTGGATGCCATTCGTTCTTGGGCATAATCATCGGGCGCGTTTGCAACGCGTTCGTTTCCTGTTCATCCGCCACCCGCTATAACCGATATCCATGTCCGAGAAGTATAAGTTCTACAACCCCGACGAACTGTACTTCATCACCACCACCGTGGTTCACTTCATCGACCTATTCACCCGCCCCGCTCTCAAGCACATCATCGTTGATTCGCTACACCACTGCCAGCAGCATAAGGGGCTGGTCGTCTACGCCTGGTGCCTGATGCCCTCGCACCTGCATGCGGTGGTAAGTCGCCAAGGCACCGCCACCCTGGCCGAGATCATGCGCGACTTTAAAAAGTACACCAGCAAGCAGATCGTCGCTACCCTGCCGCAGATCAACGAAAGTCGTCGCGATTGGCTCCTAAGAGCTTTCGCTGGGGCAGGCGAATCCAAACGACGAATCCAAAACTACAAGGTCTGGCAGGATGGCACACATCCGATCGAACTCTACAGTGCGACGCTGCTGCGACAAAAATTAGACTACGTTCACGACAATCCGGTAGTAGCAGAAATCGTGGACGAACCAGAAGATTATCTCTACAGTTCGGCGCGGGACTATACCGGTCGGCCGGGGCTGCTGTTGGTGGAAATGGCGTATTGAATGGTGAGGGGCAAGAAAGGAACGCGTTGCAAACGCGTCCAGCGTGGAACGCCCCATAGACTAACTATCGGGCGCGTTTATAACGCGTTCGTTCACTATCGTCTTGGCTAGGTTCGAAGCAGTCAATAAACCCACCGCACCAGCGTCATCGTGAGCACTACGAGCACCACAATAGAGACCATATTGAGCAACAAGCCCGCCCGGGCCATTTCTCCGATGCGGACGTAGCCGCTGGAGAACACCACAGCGTTGGGCGGGGTGGAGACGGGCATCATAAAGGCACAGCTCGAGGCCAGGGTGACGGGCACCGCCAGATACAGTGGCTCAATGCCCAGTCCGTCGGCAATGCCGAACACCACCGGAACAAAGATCACCACCAGGGCCACGTTGCTCATGATCTCGGTCATAAACAGCATGAAGGCGGTGAGCAACAGCACTAACCAAACCAAGCTGATGCCCGACTGCTCGGCAATCCGGTCGCCCACCCACTGCACCAAACCGGTGGTTTCCATGCCCTTCGCCAAGCACAACCCGCCGCCAAACAGCAACAGTATGCCCCAGGGCAGGCGCGTGGTGCTTTCCCAGTCGAGCAGGTACTCGGCCCGCCGCACGCTCACCGGCACGATGAACATCAGGACGCCGCCGCCCATCGCGATCAGGGTGTTGTCCAGATAGTCGTGCCCGAGCCAGTTATTAATACTGGTTTGAAACACCCACCCGAAGGCGGTGAGTCCGAACACCAGCATCACTCCCTGTTCGGCCCGAGACATCGCGCCCAGCGCCCGCAGCTTGTCGGCAATGAGCGCACTCGAATTCGGCAGGGTGCCCAGACGGTGCGGAAACAGCCCGCGGGTGACCAGCCAGTAGGTGCTGCTGAGCAAAATGGCGCAAAACGGAATGCCGATCAGCAACCAGCGACCGAAGGTAATCTGCTGCCCGTAGAACTGCTGCATATAGCCTACCAGCACCACGTTAGGCGGGGTGCCGATGATGGTAGCCGTGCCCCCGATGTTGGCTGCGTAGGCGATGCCCAGCATCAATCCTAGGGCGAACCGCCGGTAGGCTACTTCTTTCTCGGGGGGCAATGATTCTTTCAGCAGGTCGATCACCGAAATGGCAATGGGCAACATCATCACGGTGGTGGCGGTGTTGGATATCCACATGCTCAGAAAGGCCGTAGCCAGCATAAAGCCCAGGATGATGCCGTTGGCGTCGGTGCCGGTGCGGCGGATCAGGTTGAGGGCGATGCGGCGGTGGAGGTTTCGTTTCTCCATCGCCAGGGCAATCAAGAAGCCACCCATAAACAAGAAGACGATCGGGCTGGCGTAGGGGGCGGTGGCTTCGCCGATGGTGAAGATGCCGAGCAGCGGAAACAGCAGCAGGGGCAGCAGGGCCGTCACCGGCAGGGGCACCGCCTCGGTCATCCACCACGTGACTAGCCAAGTGACCACGGCGATCACGCGCACCGCGTTGGCGTCTAGTCCTTCCACCGACCAGAAGGCCGTCACCAACCAAAAGAGCAGGGGGCCCGCGAGTAGGCCAATAGTTTTGGGAGGAAGCATAGCAGACAATAAAGGTTATTCTGATAAATTTCTATAAACATTCTCGCGCAGATTCAATTCCATTGCGGCTGCATCCACAGCGGCTGCATCCACAGCGGCTGCATCCACAGCGGCTCTGAATCTGTGCGGGCTACATAGGCGGACCCAACGTGGGCCGCCCAGCGTGGGCCGCTCTGTCCGCCCCGTTGGGTTAGAAACCCACTTATAATTAGGCACAGGCTAGGCGCCCCCGGCTAGGCGCCCCCGGCTGAAAGTCCTGCGCCAGTATTAGGAAGCATGGCAGACAATAAAAGCGAAAGCAGTAAAATAAAGCAATATTTACGAATAGACAGGCACTCTTGCGCATCAAACCCAATAGCGCACCCCCTGATCTCTGCCCCTGGTTTCACATTTCACGGCTCACGTTTCTCCTTTCCCCTCATTTGTCTATTTTTGTGAAAAAACTAACCCACGATTCCATGAGCGTTTTAGTCAATAAAGATTCCCGCGTGATTGTCCAGGGCTTCACCGGCTCAGAGGGCACTTTCCACGCCGAACAGATGATCGAGTACGGCACCCAGGTGGTGGGCGGGGTCACTCCCAGCAAGGGCGGGCAAACGCACCTCGAGCGGCCGGTGTTCAACACCGTGCAGAAGGCCGTGGAAGAAGCGGGTGCCAACGTATCGATCATTTTTGTGCCTCCGGCTTTTGCGGCCGACGCCATCATGGAAGCCGCCGACGCGGGCATCAAGGTGATCATCGCCATCACCGAGGGCATTCCCACCAAAGACATGATGATCGCCAAGGATTTTCTGAAGTCGAAGCGCGACGTGACGCTCATCGGGCCCAACTGCCCCGGGGTAATCACCCCCGAAGAAGCGAAGGTGGGCATCATGCCCGGTTTTGTGTTCAAGAAGGGCAAAGTGGGGTTGGTCTCTAAGTCCGGAACGCTAACCTACGAAGCGGCCGACCAGCTGGTGAAGGCCGGGCTGGGCATTTCTACCGCCATCGGCATCGGCGGCGACCCGATCATCGGCACCTCCACCAAAGAGGCGGTGCAGCTGCTCATCGAGGATCCCGACACCGAAGCGGTGGTGATGATTGGCGAGATTGGCGGGCAGTACGAACCCGAGGCCGCCCGCTGGATCAAGGAGCAGGGCAACCCCAAACCGGTGGTGGGCTTCATTGCCGGGCAAACCGCCCCCCCCGGTCGCCGCATGGGCCACGCCGGAGCCATCATCGGGGGCGAAGAAGACACCGCTGAGGCCAAAATGAAGGTGATGGAAGAATGCGGCCTGCTGGTGGTGAAGTCACCGGCCGACATCGGAGAGACAATGACGCAAGCGCTGAAGTAGCTTTGCTGGACTGGGCTATAGGAAGTGATGAATGTAACTTCTTTATAAAGCGATGGTCTCAGTATTGAAATCTTATTGCTTTGCTTTATATCTGTCTTAAGAAGGTTCTCCATTAGCCCCCTTATACTTCTCTTTTTTTATCTCCGTCACCTCGTCGGGATCGCCGTTGGCATTTACAAACTGCACCTGCTGCCGCGGATACACCGACTTGATCTTCCCTTTGTGCTCCATGCGGTTGAGTTCTTCCATGATCTTGAGCGACAGCTGACTTTTCCACCCGCGACGCTCGCGGGCTCCCACCAAGTAGCGCACGATCACGTCGGTCCACGACTCGTTGAGCGAAATGTAGATCTGCGGTTTGGTATTGATGTCATACTCCAGATCGGCATTTCTCAGGATGCGTTCGTAGCGCTCGGCGGGTTCTTTCATGTAGCTGCCCAGCAGGTCGTTGGCCACCCGCTCGATCACCTCCATCGACACCGATAGGTTTGATTCGTTGGCCACCGCAATGGCCAGTTCGTCCCACACGTAGGGGAAGTCGCCGGTGAGGTTCACCACCGTGCCGGTGAGCACCTCGTTGTTGGGGAAGGTCACCAGCCGACCGGTGGGCTGCTCGGCCTGCACGAAGCCGTCGCGATACGGAGCACCGATCTCCCACACGGTGGTGGTCAGAAAGTCAATCTTATACACGTCGCCGAATACCTCGCCCACGCTGATGCGGTCGCCGACCCGGTAATAGCCCTGAAACGAGTTGAGCAGCCAGCCGGTGAAACTCTCGATGGGGGTTTGCAGCGACCACGACAGGGCCAACCCCACCAATCCTAACGAACCGAGCAGCGCCCGGATATCGCCCGCCACCACGCTGATGGCCAAGCCAATCGCCAGCAACCACAGCGAAATGGTGGTCAGCGTGATGATGGCTCCAGAGTTTTTCCAGCTGCCGATGGTGCGACGAAGCAACGCTTGCACCAATTTCACCAGTCCCCACGCCAGCAGCAGGGCCATCAGGGCCACCAGCAGTTTGGGAAGGTTGGCGTAGAAACCGTTCCAAAGGTTGCGCAAGGTGCCGACAGCCTCATCTTTGGCCGCCCGGCCCACGTCTTCGGGACGGAGTGCCGTACTGTCTTCTTCCGCCGCTTCTTCCGAAGGAATGAGTTCTTCGGTGGCCACTTGGTCGATAATGGCCACCGAATCGGGAACTTGCTCTTCGGTGGCGGTGGTGTCTTGCGAGTAACCGGCTTCACTGGGCGCTAGCAGCAGCAGCAAAAAACCAGTGATCGCCACGGTGAGGATAGAGGCTTGCGCAAATCGTTTGAGGCGGTTTTGAGCACCCTGCACCACGGCGCCCTTGCGTCGGCGCGCCGAAGGGTTGCGACGTCGACGGCGGCGACGGGTGGCGGGCCGGTCGGCGGTGGAGCGACGACGCGGCGAGGGGTGATTGGGGACAGCAGGTGATTGTTTTCGGCGGCGGCGGCGGTAGGGCATAGGTCCTGAATTGTAGAGTTTATGCCTAGTATAATCGGTTTGGCGGGCGGGTTGTTTATGATGGCTGATTCGGGAGGCCCACTTAGGGCAAGCGCTTAAATGAAGTTAAGCACCTGCCGGGCTTTACGCTGCGCTTCGCGGGGGAAGATCAGCAGCGACTCGCGCACGATCAGTGATAGCTTTTTGATGGCCGTGCGGTTGGCCTTGACCCGCAGTTCGCGGCGCGACAGCCCCTGGTTGGCCAGCGCGTAGTAGTTCTTGGTGATGTAGCCCACGCGCAGCGTCAGGAAGGCGTTGCCGGTGCCCTGTAACAGCGAGGAAGACAAAGTGCCCAGCCCCGGAATAACTCCCAAGAACCCCTTGCTGAGCATGGGGAAAATCTCAGCAAACTGGGTGTCCTCGATGCCATCGGCAATCAGGGCGGCCGAGAGCACCTTGGTGTAGGTTTTTACCAACTGCGGATAGGTGGGCCGGTAGCCATAGTGGCTGATCAGCTCCTTGAGCATCCGAAAGTTGATGGCTAGCACCAGAAAGGCATCCAGACGGCCGTTCTGCGACAGGGCGGTGGAGACGAACACCTGCTTGGCGTGGCGGTGCACGATGTCGTCCATCTGATCGAGCCGGGTATCAAAAATTCTTCCCAGCGTATCCGAAGGGTCCTGGTTGTTCTTCAGTAGGTTCTTGAGCGCTACTTTTTCGTCTTCTTCCAGCTGGCCCTGGCTGAGCAACTGCCTTGCCACCTTAGAGGCAACCTTGGCCCCCGGGTCCTTCTTGTTTTCGTCTAAGAACGCGCTGGCCTGAATTTCGGGCAGCGAGAACACCGCAAACAACGGGCGGATGATCAGAAAGAAGAGCAGCAGCACCGTGATGCCGTAGAAGGCGTAGCTCGCAATTGGGTGAATCTCGGCCAGGTTGTCGCCGATGGTCAGGATGTTGCCGACGATGATCAGCGTGAGGATAAACAACACTCCGCTGCCAATCAGTCCCCAAAAAATAAATGATTTGTTTTTCATGAGTAGGTGGGTGGTTGTGCCCACTCAGTAAGACACTATTTGAGGGAATTAAGTTGCATCTCTCAGGCTCAACGGGTGCTCTGAACGGATCAACGGCGGGGCTTGCCCCATCGGTCTGCTGCCCTCGTCTGAATTATATCGATGCATCAGAGACTCTTGCCGGATTTCGATAGCAGCTGACTGCTGTCTTGCCAGCCCAATACCGTACGCTCGGAGCGACGCTGCGAGGCATTTCCCCCATAGATGAGATAGGCGCTAACCTTCTCGGTAGCGATCTTTTGGTAGAAACCTAATCCTCGGAAGAATTCAGGACGGATGGTCATTCCGGATTTGATTTCGGCGATGGCGACGTGGTTATTGCGCTCTATGAGAAAATCAACTTCGTTTCCGGTACTATCTCGCCAGAAATAAGGGATTGGTCGCTGTCCTCGGTTAAACTGGTGTTTTTGCAGATTAGAAATTACAAACGACTCGAACAATTCGCCCTTCAGATAGTGTGTTTGGAGCTGTTCCTCACTCAATATGCCCAATAGCGAGCACGCTAATCCGGTATCGTAAAAATAAAGCTTGGGAGTTTTCACCACCCGTTTGTTGAAGTTTTTGTAGTGAGGACGAAGTAGAAAGATAATGTAACTGGCTTCCAGTACCGATATCCATGACTTGATCGTTTTCACGTCCACTCCCACTTCGTTGGACAATGATGACATATTGAGTAGTTGTCCCACCCGCCCCGCGCAGAGCTTTAGAAAGATTTGAAACGTAGTCAGATTTTGTATCTGGGTAATCTGCCGCACGTCCCGCTCCAGGTAGGTTTGGATATAGTCAGGCAGCCAGGCAGCTGGAGGTAAATCGTAATCGTACAGACGGGGGTAAAATCCTCGGTAGAGCCAGGGAAGATAGGATTCTTCTTGGTACCCGCTATTTTTCAACTCTTCCCACGACAGCGGCAGTAGATGATAAATGGCACTGCGCCCAGCCAGGCTCTGAGACACCGACTGCACCAGAGAAAAGTTTTGCGATCCGGTGAGGATAAACTGAGCGGGACGGCGGGCCTCATCCACCATCCCCTGCATGTAGGACGTTAAATTGGGCACCCGCTGCACTTCGTCAATGATCATCTGAGGAGAGGATTGCAGAAATCCTCGGGGGTCGGTTATTGCGTATTCGCGCGTGTCAGGATACTCCAGGTTGGTATACGTGTGCTCGGGAAATACCGCCCGGACCAGCGTGGTTTTCCCCGACTGCCGGGGTCCGGTGATGGTGATCACGGGCAACTTTGCTGAAGCATCTCGCAATGCGCTGGATAAAACTCGCTGAATCATACGCAAAGGTAATCCACTTTTTTACAAATTTGGAATCCGATTCCAAATTTGTAAATATTACTTTCCGCACGAGTCATACTGTCTCCGGACAAGCGATGAGAAGATTAACCCAGTACGAACGTCGACTACTGACAGATTTGTTAATATTGCATTAGTCGTATTTGCTATGCAACCGCTCAACTCCTCATCCGCCGCCCCCCCCGAATCTATTTCGGGCATCGTGAAGCGCGTCACGTTTCATAGCGTGGAAACTGGCTGGTCGGTGCTCAAGATCACTCCCTTCGATAAGCCCCAGGAGGAGATTGCCGTCACGGTGCACCAATCCAAGGTGTTTGCCGGGGCCACGATGGACTTCTATGGGCAGTGGGTAAACCACCCGACCTACGGACGGCAGTTTAAGGCGCAGCGGGTGGAGGAGCAAAAGCCCGCCTCAGCGCACGCGTTGGAGAAGTATTTAGGCTCGGGTCTCATCAAGGGGGTGGGGCCCAAGACGGCTCGTAAGATCGTGAAGCACTTTGGCAAGGAGACGATGGCGGTGTTCGAGCACGACATTGATCAACTCACCGAGGTGGAGGGCATCGCTGAGCGCAAGCTGGTGTCTATTGCTCGCGCTTGGGAAGAACACCAACACATCCGCGAGGTGATGATGTTCCTGCAGTCGCACGGCATTAGCACCCTGTTTGCCGTCAAAATCTTTAAGACCTACGGTCAGGAAGCCATCCGCATCGTGGAGGCCAACCCGTACCGGCTGGCGCAAGACATCTACGGCATCGGCTTTTTGTCGGCCGACCGGGTAGCGCTGAGCATGGGACTGGCCCAGGACGCCACCGAACGCATCCAGGCGGGCATCAGCCACGTGCTGCAGAGCGCCCGCGAAGAGGGCCACTGCTACCTCACGCAGGCCCAAATTGTGGAACAGACCAAAAGCCTGCTCTCTATCGGCAGCGAAGAGCGCATCCTGCACGAACTGCAAGCCCTGACCCAAGCCGACGAGTTAAAAACCCGCCATCTGCGGCAAAATGACGAGAAAATAACGGCCTACTACGCCCCTTCGTTGTACCACGACGAAACCTACGTGGCCCAGCGGGCGCAGCAACTGGTGCGCACCGGGCTGTCGGCCCCGCCGCCCGAGCCGCGCATTCGGGCGTGGGTGGCGCGCTACTGCGAGAAGCACGAACTGCAACTGAGCGACGAGCAGCAGGACGCGGTGCGGCGGGTGGTGAGCGAGCCACTGAGCATCCTCACCGGCGGACCGGGCTGCGGCAAAACCACCACCACCCGCGTGATTGTGGCGCTGCTGCGCGCCATGAAGAAGGAGGTGCTGCTGGCCGCCCCCACCGGGCGCGCCGCCCAGCGCATGGGCGAGGTGATCGGCCAGGAAGCCAAAACGCTGCACCGCCTGCTCGACTGGAACCCGGCCTACGGGGGCTTCCGCCACAACGAAGAGGTGCCCCTGGCGGGCGACTTCCTGATCATCGACGAAACCTCGATGCTAGACATTCATCTAGCCGCTTCGCTGTTTCGGGCCATTCCCGACGGAGCGCAGGTACTGCTCATCGGCGACGCCGACCAACTGCCCTCAGTGGGAGCGGGCAACGTGCTGCAGGACCTGATCGGCTCCGGCACCGTGCCCGTGGCGCGGCTCACCCAAGTGTTCCGGCAGGCCCAGCAGTCGCAGATCATTCGCTACGCGCACCAGATCAACGCCGGGCAGGTGCCCGAGGTGGGTTCGCCCTTTCGCACCCCCGCGCTGTGGCAGCAGCACGACTGCCTGTTTGTTGATTCCGAAGAAGCCACCCAGGAGCAACTGCGCTTTATCCGGCGCATCAAGCGCATAGCCGACCACCTGCCCGACCTGGAGGCCAGCTTGCTGGAAGAACCCAATGAAACCGCTGAAGCCTATCTGGTCCGGCAGCCGCTGGCCATTCCCGAGAAGTTTAAACACGTGGATATTAACGAACTGGCGGTGGCCGAGCAGCACAGCGAAGAACTGAAAGCCGTGCTGCAACGGGTGCACCCCTTTTCATCGTTGCACTGGGGCTACTCGGCCGTGGCGATGGTGGAGAAACTCTATCGCGAAATCATCCCCAAGTACTACGGCACCGACACGGAGGTACAAATTTTGAGTCCGATGACCAAGGGCACCCTGGGCACGCATCACCTCAACGACACCATCCAGCAGGCGGTGAATCCGGCACAGATGGGTAAAGCACAGTTGCAAATTGGCGGCCGCCTGTTTCGCGAGGGCGACCGGGTGATTCAGCGGCGTAATAATTATACGCTCAACGTGTTCAACGGCGACATTGGCCGAATCATCCGGCTGGACAACGAAAGCATGAGTGGCGTGGTGGCCTTTGCCGACGATAAGGAGGTGGCCTACGAGCGCGAGCACCTGCCTGAGCTAGAACTGGCCTATGCGATCACCATCCACAAGTCGCAGGGCAGCGAGTTTGGGGCGGTGATTCTGCCACTGCTGCCCCAGCACTTCACCATGCTATACCGCAACCTGATCTATACCGGCCTCACGCGGGCCCGCCGGGTGGCGGTGCTGGTGGGCAGTCGGTGGGCCCTGCGCCGGGCGGTGGACCAGCAGAACACGGCGCTGCGGCAAACGGCGCTAAAGGAGTTGCTGCGACCGTAAGCCAGTGGTTGAGTACGCTAGTCTGGCGAAGAAGAAACCCGAGGATTGAATTGAAAAACCAGTGATCACTCGCTATATTGAACAATGGAAACGTTTACGCTTAAATTGCCAAAGCAATGGTCGCTCACCGATGACGAGTTTTACGACTTCTGTCAGGAGAACGACGCGGTACAATTGGAAAGAAATGCGAACGGAGAAATACTCATTATGTCACCCACCGGCGGAATCACCGGCAAGCGCAACAAGAACGTTTTGTACGAACTGGAAACCTGGAATCGCCAGCATCAGCTAGGAGAAACCTTTGATTCGTCCACCGGCTTTAAGCTGCTCAACGGTGCCACGCGCTCGCCGGACGCTTGTTGGGTGGAACAATCACGCTGGGACAGTTTGAGCGCTGAACAGCAGAAGAAGTTTCCGCCGCTGTGTCCTGACTTTGTGGTGGAATTAATCTCAGAATCCGATAGCCTAGCTGCCGCTCAGCAGAAAATGGAAGAGTGGGTAGAAAACGGAGCGCGTTCAGGCTGGCTATTTCAGCCGACTACGGAAGCGGTATTCGTTTACCGAGCAATGGGACCCGTAGTGCGCTTGCAAGGGTATCAGCAAACCATATCGGGGGAAGATGTTCTGCCGGGGTTCAGCTTTGACCTTCACTGGTTGCGGTGAGGGCAATATGAAGCGGGTGAATGTCCGAGTAAATTACCTTCAAACCACCCACAATCGTGTACTACACCCTACAAATCACGCTGAAAAGCATTTTGGTCAAGGAAAACGGCACCGTTGAGGCGCTCGAAGGGCTCAACGGGCTTTCAGCAACGCTGTTTTACCCTACGCCCGACACCCCTATCCGAGAAACGATCAGGAAGTTTACCCTGGAAGACAACAAAGAGAAAGACTTAACCAAGCTGCCGTTTGAGGAGAAGCTGATGTTCAAACAGGATTTCTTGGGGGACTCGGTGCTTAGGGTGACGCTCACCGCGGTTGAAGAAGCGGATAAGTTCGACCGGGCCATGCTCAAAATTCTTAGCACCGTTGCCCCGACCGTTATCGGCGCGGTTACCGGGGGGATTTTCACGGCAATTGCCACCGGACTGACCACCTCGCTGTTCAACTTGGCTGATCCCAAGGATAAAATCAGGGTGATCGGCGTCGGTTCGTTCCCGATTACCCCTAGCATCGAAGACGGCGAGTTGCCGATCAACCTCACGGTTCCGGAAACCATCAAACTCACGCAACTGACCAACCAAGACGGCCAACTCGTCCGAAAAACGATAACTTTAAAGAAGGGAGCGGGCAATGCGCGGGTGGTGTTTGACGTGAAACGCTTGCTGGGCCCGGTTGCCTAGCATTAACCCATCAAAATAACGGTGGTATTGAAACGAATATCTCTGCTTACTGAAGCTAACCTACGCGATCACAAGTCACGAGATAGTAAGTTCGGCGCGGGAATCCTGCCGTTGCTGCCTCAGCACTTCACCATGTTGTACCGCAACCTGATCTACACCGGCCTCACGCGAGCGCGCCGGGTGGCGGTTTTGGTGGGCAGTCGATGGGCGCTGCGCCGGGTGGTGGATTAGCAGAACACCGCATTGCGACAAACGGCTCTGCGGGAGTTGTTGCGACTTTAAAATCATGTCTAGTCAGCACCACTTTTCTGCGCAATTATAAGACTGGGTTATTAGTTTCTCGAAGAAACTATCGATAGTATTACAAAACTCCAGCAGTAGTTTTCTATCAGTGATATAGAAGTGGCCAGTTGTTTCGTTATAGGCAAGGTACTGATTGGAAGCAACTATTTTTGAAGAATTTTTCTTTCTTTGTTTCGTACATGAGTCATAGTGCACAATTAAAGTTCTAACGTTCTGATAGTTTCTTAGCTTATTCCATTCGGAATCTATCTTGGCTACGTCTATTCCCAAGTTATCCTTAATCAAAGAGTAACACTTGCTCATATTATCCTTTCCTTTCAAATCATTAAGGTGGTTTTTCCTATATATCACATATCGAAGAATACTAGAGTACCTTTTGAGTTGAAAGTCCCAGAACGAAAATAATGAAACCAAATACGCATTGTAATGCATACTCATAGGTGTATCGTATTGATTATAATATAGAATTTCTGTTTTTGAAAAGATACTATCACTATAAGAAAGCTTTAATCCTGCACTTTGACGCTCTGTATCTAAGAAATCAGCAATTGTGTTAATTTGCTTCTCAAAAAAGCCCAGATGCAGTTTTATACGTAGCCTCTGACCTTTATTGTAGATTTCCAAATGTTCTGCAATCCACTGCTTTCTTTCGCTTTTTTCAAACGCTAACTGCTCATGATAGTCTTCGTGATCAGAATCGTCAAAATACTCATTCATATAAATGTCACGTTTATGATGTTACAAACATGCAAATTTCTCACGGACGTTCTGCTTCAAGTAATTGACTCTATTATCCTATCACTCCGAACCTGCGCCTCTGTCAAATTATCAACCGTGCTGGCAAAGATAGCATTGAGAATCAACTCACAGTTTTCTTCTCCACATCAATATACAATAAGTCAAGCTATACATTTCTTAGATGCAAAAAACCCCGATCTGAACTGATCAGAATTGAGTTCGTCACCGCTGCGGTAGCGGCAATCCAAAGGTCATTCTTTCCCATATTTCTAGCAGACATACCTAGCGCTTTCGTATGTATCAAACAAATATCTCATCGAGCAGTCAGATCATAGCCAGCAATTCTTCCAGAGGTTCCTGCAAATTTATTTCTTCAATTAGTTTCTCTGTTCTAGTTTGATCAAAACCTTGATAATTCTGCTCTATCTTAAGTTGCTCTATATCTAGCGTCTTGCGCGTTGGTTTTACCAGGCGTTTAAGATCAGTATCTGTTGGTTGATAGTTTTCTATCATTTCACTAATAGTGTCTAGCAATTCGCTGTCTGATATATCGGACACCCTCTCTAATATTTGTCGTCTTTTAGTCTCAATAGCCATACTGATTTATCTTTGTTTTGCTCACTACAAAGTGTGAATTTCTGTCCATTATTCCTACCTCTTGGCAACCATTATTCCGCCACCGCCCCCCGCACCTGCGCCCCCGGCAAGTCCTTCATCGTGCTGGCATAGAGCGCATTGAAGATCAGCTGGTACGTGCCCCGCGGCTGCCCCCGAAACTGCGGACGGAAGCCGAACAGCACCACCCGCCCTCCGCCCAGTGGCACCTGCGCCATCGCTCCCTTACCGCCAATGTATTTTTCGGCTCCCAGTTCCCAGCCGCTCATCAGCAAATCCTTCTCAGCATAACGCGCCACCATGGCCACCGGCGGGGCGGGCATCTTTTCAATCTCCTCGGTTCCTCCTTCTCCCTTCCGCTCTTGCTTCACCACCTCAAAGGCGCGGCTGCGCGAGAATGAAGCGGCCACCGTGTCGGCCATGCCGTAGGCCAGCGGGTGCTGCGTATTCACCACGGTGCGAATGAGCGATCCGGGAATAAAAAACGACCGGCGGGGCACGTCCTGCACCACATTCCGCACCGGCAGCCCAAACTGCTCGATGGCAAAGTCGCTGGCCTCATCAAAGGCAATCAGGGTGCCGCCCCCTTTCACATAGGTTGCCAGCGCCAGTGCCCCTTCCAATCCCAGCCCACCGGTGAAGGGTTCGGGCATGGCCGAGAGGGGGTGTCCGTGCAGTAAGCGGTGCGGCGATTGGTCGGGCAGGATGATGGCGTGATACGCCGACAGGTCACGGGTACGGATATCGGCGTCGTGCAGGGTGTCGTAGTCAAAATTGTACTCGTCGAGCAGCCAGCGCGTCCAGCCTTCGTCCATGTTGGCTACCCACGATTTATACAATCCGATGCGGAGACGCTGCAGGGTATGCAAAGCGCCCCGGGGTGTCCGACGCAGTCCGACAAAGGTCAGTCCGAGCGAATCGGCCAGCGTTTGCAGTTGCTCCGGGCGCACGCTTTTGCGCTCAATAACGATAGAACCGGCCGGATGCTGGCCTTCGTCCGCCCCCAGCCAGTGCACGCTGGCCCCTTCGGCCAGCAATGTGTTGACAGCCTTCGCCGACGCATTATCGTTCGGCGAAAGCACGTAACCGTAGTCGGCTTGCTTGGCCACCGTTCCGGCGGAAAGCTTCACCGGGGCGGTAACGGGCGAGGCATCTACTTGAAACTCCCCGTGCACCGTATCCACCCGCACGCCCATTTGCAGGGGCAGCGTCCATCCGGCCAGGTCGTAGGGCGTTTTGGGCGGGCCGCCCGGGTACTGTTTTAGGTTAGGATATTCCTGTTTTTCAAGTAGGTCTTTCAGATACGGACGAAACGCCTGCGCACCGTAGATCACAAACGTACCGGCTTCGTACGCCCGGTTGTTTGCTTTGAAGAGTTGGTCGGCCCGGTGCACTTCTACGCCCCCTTGTCGCAGAACATTAATTAGGTTATAGGCTTCGCCCCGGTCGTGCTGTTCGGTGGGCACTAGGTAGGCCGTTACATCACCTTCGCGCTCAATGGCGTCGCGGCCCATGCGGTACATGCCGTACAACCACTTCTCGCGCCGGTCGGCCCCAATGCTGAGCGTGGCCATCGCAGCCGTGAGCATGTAATCTACCGCGTCGCGGAAGTGCGACTCGCCCCCCGGCCAGGGATCAGGGTAGTTGATGGCCGTGCCGTCAGTGGCGATGCCGTTGCCAATGGTTTTGGGCAGCGAATCAGGTTCGTAGTAGCGGGGCGTGGGCGTAGCGTGGGCCGTCTCGGTGAGGATGCCAATCTGGTTGTGAAAGTACGGAGCGGTGCGCAATCCGCCGTTCCACCACATGGTGAAGGTCACGTCCGACACCACGCCGGGCATGCCCTCCATGGCGAAGCGCGCTGCCATCTCGCTGCCCACCAGATTGACTCCGTTCACCACGCCCGGATGAATATGGGGGTTGACGGGCGCCGAGAAGGGCGGGATGAAGATGCGGGCCCAGCGCGGAGCGGTCTGGTGCTGATTGTGCACAATCTGCGGGTACCACTCGTTGAAGAGTAAATTAGTAACCGCTCGGGTTTCGGGCTGGGTATTCATGAACCAGTCGCGGTTGTCGTCGTGCCCCACGTAATGGTGGTACAATACCGGCGGATTGGAGGTTTCGTAGGGAGTGCCGAGTTGCTGTCGGTACCAATCGGCTACAATGTCGAGTCCGTCGGGGTTGATGTTGGGCATCAGCATAAAGATCACGTTGTCGCGAATCTTCTGCATCTCGGCGGTTTCTTCGGTGGCTACGCGGTAGGCCAGTTCGGGAGGGAATTGCGTAGCGGCCTTTTCGGTGGAGTGAATACCGCCGTCGATCCACACAGTGGCTTTGCCTTGCTGCGCTAGTTGCTGCGCTTCTTCATCGGTGACCCGCGCCCGGGCCAGCTGACTACTGATGGTTTTCCAGCGGTCGAGCTGTTGTAAATTTTCTTCGCTCGATATGAAAAGCACGTAAAGCGGTTTACCCAGCACCGAGGTGCCAATTTGCTGCATTTGCACCCGCTCACTGGTTGAGTCTAATGTTGTCAGGTAGTCAATAATTTGCGTATAGTCCGCAATTTTGTAGTCTTCGCCCATCCGGAAGCCAATTACCGTTTCGGGGGTGGGTATCTGTGCTGTGGCAGGCACTGGGGCCAGCAAACCGGCAGATAATAATGACAGGCCAAAAAATAATATAACCTTCATGAGATGAAAGATTAATTGAACGTACGTTGATTGTGGTATGGTGACGAATTGCATCGTAGGGTCCGGTCGCGACCGGACCCTACGATGCAAAACCGATTTTCATTTGGCCCGAGGCCTCGGGTTGGGTATGCGGAATATCGAGAGTGAAACAGGTGCCCTGCCCCACGGCCGACGAGACGGTGATGGTGCCGCCCATTTGCTCTACGGTGTCCTTCACCAGGTAGAGCCCTAAACCCGAACCGGTGCCTTGCTCCGAAGCCCGGTAGAACATGGTAAAAATCTTGTCATGATGCGCCGGATCAATGCCCTGCCCGTTGTCGCGCACCTGAATATGGGCTTTGCTGGGGGTTACCTTCACCTCTACCTGCACAAAGCCGTCGCGGCGATGGGTGCTGCTGTACTTGTAGGCGTTGCTAACCAGGTTTTCCAGCACCCGGTTGAGCCGGTGTTTGTCTGAGTAAAACTCGTGGGTTTGGTGAATGGTGATCGTCTTCTCAATGGCTTCGGCGTGCTCCATATGCTCCAAACTTTCCAGCACGTCGGCCACCATCTCCTGGAAGTCGATCTTCTCGTGCCGCACGGCTTCGCTGACGTTCTTGGCGTAGTCGACGATGTCCCGAATCAGATCGTTGAGCCGGTGGATGCTCTTCTCCATCATCTGCAAATATGCTTCGCGCTGTGTTTCCTCCTGTTCCATCCGCAGAATGTCGATCAGACCCAGCACGGAGGCCAGCGGGGCCTTCAAATCGTGCGTGGCCCGGTAGGTGAATAGCTCCAGGCGGTGGTTTTCCTGTTCCAAGTCTTCGGTTTGCTCCCGCAGTGATTGTTCCAGCTCCTTCTGAGCGCTGATATTCACCAGGCACACCAGAAAGTAGCGCTCGCCCTCGGCATCCTGATGCATCTGGGCGTTGGCTAGCAGCCAGACCGGCTCGTAGTGCGCGTGCTCGACGAGCACTTCCTGGTTGGTGAGCAGCGTGTTTTTTTGCAGCAGGCGAATGAACGACATGCGCTGGGAGGTGCCGCGGCTCAGCACCACCACCTCGCGATCGAGCACTGAGGTAGACGATAGCCCCAGCAGCTTTTTGGCGTTGCTGTCTACGGTGATTAGTTCACCGTCCAGGGTACACTGCAGCATGCCCACCTCGCCGCAGGCCTTCACCGCCGAGACTTCCTGGGGGGGGGTGGGAGCCGGTTGGTTTTCTTTGTCAACGGCAATCAGGCTGAGCAGTCGGAGGGGTTGCTCTTCGCCGGGCAGTTCCTCCAGGGTTTGATGCACGTAGCGCGCGGTGCCGTCCTTGCGCCGAATGTAGCGGAAGGCCTGGTTGGAGTCGCCCTTCACGAATTTCTGGTACGACAGCCGGGCCTGATCCAGATACTGTTCGGGCAACAGCACCGAAGCGGGCTGCCCCAGCAGTTCGTCGGGCGCGTAGCCGTATAGCTGACAAAATGTGTCGTTGACTTCTACAAATTTGTTGTGATAGTTGAGAATAGCCAGTCCGATGTGCCTCGATTGAACCACGTGGTTGCCTAGGGTAGTAGTAGATGTCATCGGAGCGCTTGGTGATAAAGGTTAGTTCGCTAGTGACGGCAGTCAGGAGCCACGCGCCGATAGCGTTGTAGGCTACGAATATAGCCAAGCTTCTCCAAATTTTTAAACTGACTTCCCAAGATTTTGGGTTGAACAACAGGAAACGGCACCTTCCAATGAGCGCAAGTGCTGGGCAATCAATTGGTTAGTGTCGATGTAATAAATTATCACTTTAGTGAAAAAAAATAGTTTAAGAAACACGTGTAATTTACGGCAAAAATGCCTACGTCAGCCCTTCATTTTTTTGTAGAGCGGCACGGTGCTGCACGGCTCGCCGTACATGATGCTGGCCGCCACCGGACGAAGCAGTCGGGTAATTTCGGTGTAGGCGAAGGGAGAAATAGCCCGATTGCCGCATCCTTTCACCACCACTTTAGCGTCCTGAAACTGGGTGATATCCACCCGTTGCAGGGCCTCTTGAAACAGCACCGCCTCCAGGGTGTCTGGCGACCCGAAGACTACGCGGCGGGCGTAGGGTTCTAGCTTGGTGGCCAGCAGCATGTAGGCCCAAGTAGGCACGATTGCGTCGGCCGAGCAGGTAAGGACCACGTACTTTCCCTGGTACTGCGCCCAGTTGTGCTGCTTCACAAACGCCCGAAAGTCGCGCTCGCGTAAGATTATGCCCTGAAACAGATTGTCCTTCAAATCATAGGTCACCCGTTCTCCTTTCGGATAGTAGTCTTCCAGATCAAAGGTGACCAGGGCGCTCTGCGCTACGCGGTTGACGATGGGTTCTGATAAGTCATTCATAACGGTGGTCATTTTATTAGTGGATAAGCAAATTGACAAATAACCGGCTACCTGCCGTTCCGATGCTTCTCCTACTCTAGGATACGCGTTGCGCCCGCCATCGGTTCCTTCTTTCTGATGGGTGAAAGCTCAAATCTTTTTCCGAGGCTGCGTCGTATAGAACGCCTTGCCGTAGTGCGGCACCGAATAGGCTAGGTCTTCAAATGCTTGCCGGGCAAACTTGGCCTGGGCCAGTTCGCCCACCCAGCGGGCCGAGGGCTGCACGCCGGGCAGAAAGTGCGCTCGGGGCGAAGTGCCCAGCAGCGGAGCGCACTTGTCGCTGCCGTCGCCGAAGAACCACACCTCATGTTGAGCCAACTGCTCTTGAAACGATTCCTGGTCAACCACCAGCGCCTGCGTAGGCTGCAACTCATTGCCCTCGGCATCCTCCAATCGACAAAACACCTCCATGCGGCGGGCATCGATCATGGGGCACAGCCACGCGCCGGGCGGATTGCCCTGGTTCACCCCGTGAGCCATGGCCCGTAGTGTGTCGATGCCAATGAGCGGAATATCCAGCGCGTAGCACCAACCCTTGGCCGCCGCCGCCCCGATGCGCAGCCCGGTGTAAGAGCCCGGCCCCATCGACACCGCCACGGCTGATAGTTCCTCACGGGTCACGTCGGCGTAGTCCAGCAGATGGTCTACCAGCAGGTGCAGCAGCGACGAATGCGACTTCTCAAGGTGCACCTCCTGGAACCCCAGTAGCGCTCCGTCGCGGTGCAAGGCTACCGAGCAGGTAGGAGTGGCGGTTTCTACGCTGAGGATGGTGGGCATGAGTCTGGATGCTGGATGGCTTGCTGCGTGGCTAGGATGCTGGTTGCTGGCAACTAGTCGCTAGTATCTAGCGACCAGCATCTCGCTTGTTGCAAATCAAAGAAATCCTGCTAAACTTTGGGCTATACGTTATCCGATTTCTTTATGTTCACCACCGAAGCCCTACACGAAACGTTCCTTGCTTGCGGCAAGGTGTCTACCGACACCCGCAGCATTGCCGAGGGGAGCCTGTTCTTTGCCCTGAAGGGCGAGCGCTTCAACGGCAACGCGTTTGCCCGGCAGGCGCTGGAGAACGGAGCGGCCTACGCCGTGATCGACGAGCCGGAGCACCGGCACAACGACCGCTGCCTGCTGGTAGCCGATGCGCTCACCGCCCTGCAAGATCTGGCCCATCATCACCGTATAGCACTCAACATTCCGATGATCGGCATCAACGGCACCAACGGCAAGACCACCACCAAGGAGCTGCTGTACGCCGTGCTAAGTCAGAAATACCAAACCCTGGCCACGCGCGGCAACCTCAACAACCACATCGGGGTGCCGCTTACCTTGCTGCAACTCACGGCCGAAACCGAAATCGCTATTATCGAGCTGGGGGCTAACCACGTGGGAGAGATTGCGGCGCTGTGCCGGATTGCGCACCCCACCCACGGACTCACCACCAACATTGGCAAGGCCCACCTGGAAGGCTTCGGCGGACTGGAGGGCGCGATCCGGGGCGAGAGCGAACAGTACGACTACCTGCGCAAGACCGGCGGCACCGTGTTCATCAACTCACAAGACCCGTTGCTCAGCAACATGGGAAAACGCTTTGCCCAACCGCACTACTACCCCGCCCCGGGCGACTACTTTACCTGCACCCTGCTATCGGCCGACCCGTTCGTGGTGTACCAGGCAGAAGGTGGCGAACCGGTAGAAACCCAGCTGGTGGGAGCCTACAACTTCGAGAACATTGCGGCGGCGTTGTGCATCGGCCACTACTTCGACGTGCCCGCGGAGGCGGCCGACGAGGCGATCCGCTCCTACCAACCGGCCAACAAACGGTCGCAGGTGGTGCGGCAGGGTACCAACACCATCATCCTGGATGCTTACAATGCCAACCCCGACTCTATGCAGGCGGCCATTCGCAACCTGGAAGCGATGCAAGCCCCACAGAAAGTCGTGATCCTCGGCGATATGTACGAACTGGGCGAAGACACCGAGGCGGAGCACCGGGCGGTGGGCGAGTTGTTGGCTCAGGGCACCGTTGAGCAGATACTTTTTTGCGGCGAACTGATGCAAGTAGCGCATGAGGCGTGTCCGCGTAGCGATTACTTCCCGAACAAGGCAGACTTAGAAGCCTACCTGCGGCAGCACCCTGTCGAGAACAGCACCGTGCTGGTCAAAGGCTCGCGGGGCATGGCGATGGAAACGGTGGTAGACCTTTTGTAACCTCTTAACTTTCCCTAATGGATACTCGTCAGATACTCACCTTCCTCCAACAACTTCAGGCCAACAATCACAAAGAATGGATGGACGCGCACCGCGACGACTACCAAGCCGCCCGCGCGTCGTTTGTCGAGCTCATCGCGCACTTGCTGCGCGGTTTGGAGGCCGAAGACGAGGGGATGCGGGGGATAGACCCCAAAAAGTGTATCTTTCGCATCAACCGCGACATTCGCTTCTCGAAGGACAAGTCACCCTACAAAATCAACTTCGGGGCGGCGCTGTCCGAAGGGGGGCGCAAATCAGGAAACGCGGCCTACTACCTGCACCTGCAACCCCACGACGAGTCGTTTATTGGCGGAGGCATTTACCAACCGCCCAAAGAGGCGCTGTCTAAGGTACGCCAGGAAATCGACTACAACGCATCGGAACTGCGCACCATTGCCTCGGCTCCGGACTTTAAGCAATGCTTTGGCGAAATTCAGGGCGACTCCCTCAAGCGCGCTCCGAAAGGATACGACCCCGACCATCCCAACATTGCCCTGCTCAAACTTAAAGACTACATCGTGCTGCGCAAGCTTACCGACCAAGAAGTGACCGACGCGCAGTTTTCCGAGCAGGCGCTTGCGATCTTTAAAACGATGATTCCGTTCGTGCATTACCTCAACGTGGCGGTGAGCTAATCTCACAATCTCCTTTGGTTGGTGTCTTCACCAACCATGCCCGCCCCCTAACTTAGCTTGTTTCCCAGGGCCTCCTGCGCCTGCAACAGGTGCCGCTCGGTGTGGGCCAACATTATTCGAAAGCAGTCGCCGAGTTTGAACCGCAGGATCGGGCCGATGGCCGAGGCTACCTTAGCCTTATTCCAGTTCAGGGAAGTAGCTTGAGTCAGCAGTTCTTCCAGGTGCGCATGATGCTTAAAAAAAGCGGCAAACACCGGTTCGGCTGGTTTGTCATCGGTCTTGGGCGTCATTTTCTTGAAGGTTTTGATCTTCATTTGGCGCTTTCCTTGCTGCGGGCGCAGGCTGTCGATCATCATCTTCCCGAAAAAGCCCGATGAATAAGTTGCGTTGGAGCTAGGGGCTGCCTGCCGCACCGCCGCCTCTGCGCGGGGCAGGTAGTCATCATAAAACAAGTTCATGTGCTCCACGCAATCCAAGGCGCTCCACGCGTCGGGCCGGGGGCAGTGACGCAGGGCGGCGGCGGGTTGCTGTTGAAGCTGGCGAACCTGTTCATTGGCTTCGGCGATTTCGTGCCGCACCTGCTGGGCAACTTCATTTTTATTGCGTTTCATAGCGTTGCTTTATAATAAAACAAAAGTACCTCAACGAGCGCGATCCTTTCTTGGTCTGTACCAAGATCCTATATCTTCACACTGCCCAGCAGTTTGCTGAAGTTGGTGGCATCAATGCGCAGGTACGAGGCCAAGTCCTTCTGCGAAACCATGTTTAGCAAGTGGGGGCTTCGGGCGGCAAAGGTGCGGAAGCGGGTCTCGATATCAAAGGCCATCAGTTCGTGGTAGCGCTGCATCATGCCCACCAAAAAAACCTCGGTCGCTCGGCGAAACAGCGTCTCAATCGGGCGGTGCTGCTCCATCAGTTGCTGGTGCTGGTCGTACGAAAGCCGCAGAAACCGGCTGTCGGTGATGGTTTCCAAAAAGTAGGTTGATGGCGATTGAGTAAGAAACGAATCGATGATGCCGCTAAAGGAGGGCGGATAGGTAAACGCAACGATGTGTTGTTTGCGTCCTTCAAGGCAGAATGCCTTCTGAATTCCTTCTTGCACGTAATACATATAGCGCTCGGTTTGCCCTGCGGCGGTCATAACGGTTTTCTTAGGCACTTCGTAGGGCTTCCAGTGAGCGAGGTAGGCTTCTAGCGTGGCGTCACCCACCGGATGAATCTGGTTTAGAAATTCCTTCATGCGCGTTTCGTTCGTATAAAGATACGGCCTGCGGTTGGCAAATGCGGCCTCGCAACAAACTATTCTGTTCAGAAACGGCTTTTATAGCATACCGTCTTTTTTTACATGACCTTCTTCGAAAAAATTTCGCGTAAGCTGTTCCCCGGTGATAAATCCAAACCGGTGGTCGACGTGCACGAGGTGCTCAAACGGCCCGAGCGCGATCAGGTAGCCTACGAAGCCTGGCGAAATCAGCCGGAGTGCAGGGTTCTGATACAGGAGGTGGCCCAGGCCTATTACTACAAAAAAACGAACATCAGTAGCGAGCTGGAGGTGCACCTGCTCAACACCGCCTACGCCAACGGTTTTGCCGTGTCGTACGTGCCGCGCGTGCCCCCCAAAGAATTTCAGCACCTGTTCGAGTACTTTAAGGATCAAGTGGCAGGCATGGGTTACCGGGTGGTGAACGCCGACCGCCGCATCAAAGACAAGGTGGCCTACGTGGAGACGATTGAGAAGTATTATTTGAAACCCCCGCTGCACCGGGGGGACATTAAGGCGGGGAGCATTGATCAGTTATACGGCAACGTAGCCGTGGAACACGTGCTGATTAACGACCGGCCCAGCTTCATCAAGGTGCAGGCCAGCATTTATTCGGACCGGTTGTATCAGGATGCCCGGCACTTTGATGACTTTGCTGATCGGTTGTTTGGGTAGCGCGTAGCGGCGGCAGGCAGCGGTCGGACGGCTCTTGCGATGCTGAAGATAGCCGTCCGACCGCTAGCCGCTAGCCCAACCGCCGGACGATCAGCGAGTTCACCAGTTCGAAGAAGTGCAGCGGTTGCAGGGTGCGCCAGTTGGCAATCTGCAAGCTACCGCCGTAGTTCACGTACGAATCGATGTTGTACTGCGTCATCTCTTCCAGCACAAAGTCGCGAAAGCCCACCAGGGCAATCCAGCCGTCCTCCACGTCCTCAAACCACTCTTCGTAGTAGCAGTCGTCGGAGCCGTGGAAGTTCAGGATGTTCTCGCCCACCAGCACAAACTGCCGGATGCCCTGTTGCGTCATATGGTCGATGATGTTGCGCTTCAAATGCATGATGTCGTTGTTAAGCGCGTCGTTCCACTCCCCGATCAGCTCGATCACGCCAAAGCCACGTTGGTAGTCGGCGTACAGAATTTTAATGTACAGGGTTTCGGAGCCAATAAAGTCCCAGGCGGGGTCGATGTAGTAGCCGTAAATGGTGTTGGTATACAGCTCGTAGTTATACTCTTTGCCAAAGTAGGGTGAGCGCTCGTCGGTCGCCACGTCGTAGTACTTGTTCCAACGGTGAAAGGGTTCTATCTGGTGCATATGCCTGTTGGGGGTGTCTACTACACGACAATAAGCGGCGAAAAATTGTTTCCGTGCGCCGTGGTTTTGTGCACCGGCAATCAGTAGCGATAGGTAGCAATACAGCAATTACTTTTTGTGCTCGTTTGGGGTATCTTCCAGTCTAATTGATAGTAACTAGTTCCGATAGGCTTCCACCGCCCGCCGCACTGAACCGTGCTCGCGCAGCAGTTGTTCGGCTTCGGCTTGGGTAATGTTTAGTTCCTCCATCACCATGCGGATGCCGCGTTCCGCCAGTTTGTGGTTGCTCAGTTGCATATCCACCATGCGGTTGCCTTGCACCCGGCCCAAGCCAATCATCGTGGCCGTAGAGAGCATATTAAGCACCAGTTTCTGCGCCGTGCCGGCCTTCATCCGGGTGCTGCCCGTCACAAACTCGGGGCCGACAACCACCTCGATGGGAATGTCGACGGCGGCGGCCAGGGCACTTCCCGCATTGCAGGTGATGCACCCCGTGAGAACACCCTGCTTCCTCGCTTCGGTCACCCCTCCAATCACGTAGGGCGTGCGGCCCGAGGCAGCAATGCCCACCAGCACGTCTTGGTCGCTGATGTGGTAGTCCTGCAAATCTTTCCAGGCCTGCTCCGGATCGTCTTCGGCAAACTCCACCGCCTTGCGAATGGCAGCGTCGCCCCCGGCCATGATGCCCACCACCCAGTCGTGCGGCACCCCGTAGGTGGGCGGGCACTCCGAGGCGTCGACAATGCCCAGCCGACCGCTGGTGCCCGCTCCGATGTAGAACAGGCGGCCGCCCCGCTTCATGCGGGCCACGGTGCCCGCTACTAACTTCTCGATCTGAGGAATGGCTTTTTCCACGGCGCGGGGCACGGTCTGGTCTTCTTGGTTGATGCCTACTAGCAGTTCCCGAACGGACATTTGCTCGAGGTGATCGTAGTGCGAGGCGGATTCGGTGGTGGACATACGAAGGAAGTGAAGTTACGGGTGCGAAGTAGCAAAAAAAGGAACGCTTTGGCAACCCGGCTTTTCCCACGCGCCGCATCAGGCCCCAGGAGGCACGTGCTTTCCGGCGAAAACTTACCGAATCAAAACCAACGTTTTAATTGGACGCTACCGAGAACTCAAAACGTTTTAATATGTATTCACCCTTGCTTTCCGGAGCGATGATACAGCGTGAGTCCGGCAATGGGGCTTTCCACAATGTTCTGAACGCTAAAGCCCAGGTCGTTGGCTACCTGCCGCAGCACGTTGCTGTAGTAGAAAGCAATGGAGCCGGTGAAGTGGATTTTGTGCGGCTGATCGTTCTCATAGGGCCGCACGTTCTTCTCGAGAAACTGCCGGAAGCCTTCATACACCATGCGCATGATGTAGGGATGCTTGAGGTGATGAAAAGCAAACTTGGCAAAACCGGCCAGGTAAGTGTTCGCCTGCGGTTGTCGGTACACGTGGTCCAGCACCGCCTCGGTGGTTGGGGCGTAGCGCTTGGCAAACTGGCGGCGCAGTGGTTCGGGCATGTCGCGCTTCAGGTAGCGGTTGAGCAGCTCTTTGCCAATGTACGATCCGCTGCCCTCATCGCCCAGCACGTAGCCTAGCGGCGGCACGTTGTCGATGATTCGTTGGCCGTCGTATAAGCAGGAGTTGGCCCCGGTGCCCAGAATGCAAGCAATGCCCGGTTCGTGTCCGCACAGGGCCCGCGCGGCCGCCAGCAAATCGCTTTCCACTTGTATCTGGGCAGCAGGAAAAGTGCTTTCCAGGGCCTGAACCGCCGTTTGGTTCACCGTGGGGTTGGCGCACCCAGCCCCGTAGAAAAACACTTGCTCCACAGGCATGGTAATTTGAGGAAGCAGTTCCTGATTTAGCACCTGGGCTATATCGTCGCTCGACTGGTGGTAGGGGTTGAGTCCGGCCGTTTTGGCCTGATGGATCTTGCCCTGCGCATCAAGAATGCGCCAGTCGGTTTTGGTGGAGCCACTGTCGGCAACTAAAATCATCGTTCTGCTAAAGTTTTACGTATCTTGCCACCACTTGGGTTAGTCCCTAAAAAGGGGGAAGCCACCTATTCTTACCAATCCCGCGTAACCAACACCAAACTGATGAAAAAAACAAATTTGACCGGACTGCTGGTTCTCATCCTACACTATGCCACCTACGGACAGGACACTGCGCAACCGGTTGACCAGGATTGGCAATCGTTAACGGAAGACAACTACACCATCCGTTATCCTGAGGGATGGACGCTGGACCAGTCGGGACAGATGGGAACGCGCTTTATTCTGTTGGGTCCGCTCTCTTCGGCAGAAGATAAGTTTAGGGAAAACGTCAATCTCATTGTGCAAGATTTATCGGCCTACGATTTGGATCTAGATGAGTACGTAGCAATTTCTGAAGATCAGGTTAAGACAATGATTACGAACGCGAACATTCTACTTAGCGAAAGGGAGAGGCAAAACGACTTAGCCTTCCAAAAATTGATTTACACGGGCCAGCAGGGCACCTTTAACCTAAAGTTTGAACAATACTACTGGGTTGAGGGCCAGAAAGCCTACGTGCTAACCTTCACGGCCGAAGCAGACCGGTTTGATGCGTTTCAACCTATTGGTGAGAAGGTGCTCAACAGTTTCCGCATAAAATGAGCGTTTGGCACGACGGTTACAACCTTCTGTCTAAACTGACCCCGCGCCGCGCCCACAACGCCGCCCGGGTACTCGGCAGCTACTACGCCTCTCGTTTGAGTGGCCGTCCTCGCCACCGGGGAATGCCCATCAGCTTGTCCATTGAGCCCACCACGGCTTGCAACCTGCGTTGCCCCGAGTGCCCCAGCGGTTTGCGCTCGTTCACCCGCCCCACCGGCAAACTCAGCGATGCGCTGTTTGAGAAAATCATCGACGAGATGCAGGATACACTAGCCTACCTGCTGTTCTACTTCCAGGGCGAGCCCTTTTTGCACCCGCAACTGCTCGACTGGGTGCGCTACGCTGCGCGTCGGGGCATCTACACGGCCACCTCCACCAACGCCCACTTCCTAACCGACGACGTGGCCCGCCGGACGGTGGAGTCGGGTCTGGACCGCCTGGTGATTTCTATTGATGGCACCACCCAAGAAACCTACCAGGCCTACCGGGTGGGCGGGACGTTGGAAAAGGTGCTGGCGGGCACGAAGAACGTCATCCGCTGGAAGAAGGCGCTGCGCTCGCGCACGCCCCACGTGGTGTTTCAGTTCTTGGTGGTGCGCCCCAACGAGCACCAGGTCGCCGAGGTGCAGGCCCTGGCCAAGCAGTTGGGCGTGGACGCCGTTGGGCTAAAAACCGCGCAGATATACGATTACAAACAAGGTTCTGAGCTGATGCCTACGCTGCCGCAATACTCCCGCTACCGACAAACGTCGGACGGCACCTATGCCATCAAAAACCCGCTGCTCAACCACTGCTGGAAGATGTGGCACTCAGCGGTGATCACCTGGGACGGGCGGGTGGTGCCCTGCTGCTTCGACAAAGACGCGCACCACGCGCTGGGCAACGTGCGGGAACGTTCGTTCGCCGAAATTTGGCATAGTGCGCCCTACCAACGCTTCCGGCAGACGCTGCTGCGCTCGCGGAGTGAAATTGATATTTGTCAGAATTGCACGGAGGGGACGAAGGTGTGGGGGTAGTTTTCTCAAACTTGTCTTCTTTGAAGAATTACCTAATCTTGTTAATTTACGTTATCAATAGCATAATTCACCTAAACAACTATGTTACGCGAGATACACATTACCAAGCTTTTCGGCATATTTGATTACTCCATACACTTGAACGAGGAAGGGATTACTATTTTGACGGGGCCGAATGGATACGGGAAGACAACGATTCTGAAGATTGTGCATGCGCTAGCAAAGAAAAATTTTGGCTTCTTTCTAAACCTTTCGTTTGAAAATATCCGTCTCGTTTTTTCTAAAACAAGTCTTAACATAAATCTGAAAAAGGATAATGAGACGCTATCTATCTATCAAGGGGGCCAAAAATTATTTCACACTAATGAACAGGAATTTTTAGATAATTTGAGGTTTAACCTCCGTCGCAACGGAATCGCAATAGACAGATATGGTGAGGATAAGTGGATTGATCACAAAAACGACCGTATATATGATGCGGAAACATTAATTCGGGGAATTTTGCCAATATCCCCTGATCAGCTAGGTCTGTTCGAACAAGAATTCAGACTTCCCGAGGTGCCTGAAGTTTATCTTATCAGAGAGCAAAGGCTATTGAGGAAAGTTGAAGATACAAAACCGCGATCACGACGATATCCTTATGAACACGAAGAGGCAGTTAATTATTTTGGTGAAACTATAAAGGAGTACGCAAAAGACTTGAGAAGCCTCATTGCTGATACCTTAGCATCTTATTCTCAAGTTACTCAACGGTTGGACAGTAGCTTTCCCAAGCGGTTGTTTGACGAAGAAAATGAGATTTCCAAAGAGGCGTTTGATACCAAATTTGAGGAAATCAAAGACGTGCAGAAATCACTCAGCAAGTACGGTCTGTCGGTGATAGAAGAAGACAATCATCCTACCTACAAAGAAGAGAATGCAAAAGCATTGGCGGTTTACCTAAAAGATACCGAAGAAAAACTGGAAATATTCAGAGACTTGCTGTTAAGATTGAATCTGTTCACTGATATCCTCAACGAACGGAGATTCGCTTTTAAAAAAATTCAAGTCAGTAAAGACGATGGATTCAAGTTCCTTACGCAAAATAATGAAGCTCTACCACTTACTGAATTGTCATCTGGCGAGCAACAGGAAGTGATTCTGCTTTTTGAGCTTCTTTTTAAGGTTAAGCCAGGAACTTTAGTACTGATTGATGAACCTGAGATTTCACTTCACGTCGCTTGGCAAAAAGAGTTTTTGAATGATCTTATTAAAATCACTGAGCTACAGAAAATCAATACAATCATCGCCACTCACTCACCGCAAATTATTAATGATCGCTGGGATCTGACGGTTGATTTAGAAGAACTGATTCATGAGACAGTATCTTGACGAAACGGATAAGATCAACGCAATCCGACTTCAGTTAAGACACCCTTCGGGAAGTGAAAAGGTTTGGATACTGGTAGAAGGCGAAAGCGATCAAAAGCTCTTTGGTGGGTTAATCGATGGTAAAAACGCTCGTGTAGAACGCGTTCATGGTGGACTTACTAGTTTGCGTAAAGCGGTAGAAACTTTAACACGAGAGACTAAGCAAGTAATTGGCATCCGGGATGCTGACTTTCTGCATCTTGAAGAGAAGCGAGAAAGCGTTTCATCGTTATTCCTGACAGATCATCACGATGCGGAATTGATGATGGTTGCATCTGACAGCACACTAACGTCGCTCATTGCGGAATACCTCAATGCCAACACGTATCAACCAAGCGTTTTGCGAGAACAAATTATACAGTCAATCTCCCCGCTTGGATGCATTCGTTGGTATAATCATCAAAAAGGTGGTCAGCTAAGATTCAAGGGACTGGTTTTGAGTAAGTTTTTCGACTTACAATCTTTTTCTATTAAAATTGAAGTATGCATACAAGAAATTCACAGCAAATCGCCCAATAGAAATATTGATATAGAGGTAAATATGATACGAAGCTTTCGATTCGATGAAATTGACTTGCTGCAACTCTGTAACGGTCATGATTTTGAAAAGGCTTTAGCGCTGCTCATTACTAGTCAATCTACCTCGGGCGTAAATGAAAAGGAAGTAGGGAAAGCTCTACGGCTGTCGTACACCAAAGAGGAATTTCAGAAAACAGCGTTATTTGAAGCACTCAAAGAATGGGAGGGAGTTGCTGGTTATGTACTGTTCAAGTGAGCCGCTAAGTCGTATAATTCAAGCAACCTCATTTTGAAGTTTTACCGCCCCCGCTCCCCCTTTGTCTTATAACTGTTGAATCATCTTCTACAAGTATCTACCCAGGGCAGTCGTATTACTCACTCATCCCGCAGGCTGTCCACCGGGTTGCGCGTGGCAGCGCGCAGGGTTTGGGCGCTCACCGACAGCAGCGCCATCAGCAGCACCAGGGCGGCGGGCCCGGCAAACAGCCACCAAGCGACATCGGTGTGATACGCGAAGTTTTGTAGCCATTCGGTCATCAGGTAGTTGGCAACCGGCACGGCAATGACCAGGGCGATCAGAATCAACCGAAGAAAGTCTTTAGACAACAAGGCCAGCAGACTGGTGACTGACGCTCCTAGCACTTTGCGAATGCCGATCTCTTGGGTGCGCTGCCGGGTGGCGTAGGAGGCCAACCCGAACAGGCCCAGCAGGGCCAGCACCACCGACAGCCCGGTGAAAAACGCGCCTAGGCTGCTCAGCCGCGCTTCGGCGCGAAACAGGTCGCCAAACTGCCGATCTAAAAAGGTATAGGTAAACGGAGCGTCGGGCGACTGGGCGGACCAGAGTTCTTCTAGCTGCCGGATAGTCAGTGAGGCATTGTTATAACGCACGGCCGCGTAGGTGTTCCAATCATCAACTTTATTGCATGAGATAAGCAAGGGCTCCACCGGATGACGAAGCGAGAGGAAGTGATAATCCTGAATCACCCCTACCACCTCCCAATGTTCATCCCACTGGTTCAGCAAGACCTTTCCTACCGGCTCATCGAGTCTCAATACCCGAACGGCAGTTTCGTTAATCAACACGCTAGCGGTGTCGCGGTCATCGGAAGAAAAATTTCTACCCTGTAGCAGTGTAAGCCCCAAAGTAGGCAGATAATCTTCATCGGCGTTGAACCATTTCAATTTGTGCCCTTCGGGCTGGCCCTTCACTCGAATCACTGGGTTGCCGTCGTGCGTCCCGCCCGGCACGGTGTACGAATAGCTCACGCTGGCTACCGAGCTTAATCGCTGAGCGGCTTGTTTGAAGGCGGCTTTGCGGTCGCCCAGCGCGTAGGCATCGCGGATCAGCAGCACGTTTTCTTTGTCAAAGCCCGGGTTGAGCTCCCGCTGGTACTCCGACTGCCGGTACACCAACGCAGTGCCAATAATGAGCACGGTAGTGATTATGAATTGTCCTACAATCAAAAAGTCACGCACCGAAACGCCGGTTCTTCCCCGGCTGAACTTGCCCTTCAGCGCCTTAATCGGTGAAACGGCCGTGATTATCCAGGCGGGATATCCTCCCGCCAGCAAGCTCACCGCGCCAATCGTGCTTAGGCAAATCGCCCAAAACTCCGGATTGTCCAGCGGCAACGCGAGTTGTTGGTCGGTGAGTTGGTTGAACGAAGGCAAGCACAGTCCCATCAGCAGCAGGGCCAGCAGGGTAGCGGCGGCGGTGGTCAGCATCGCTTCGATCAAGAACTGAAGGGCCAAGCTTCGGCGGCTGGACCCCAGCACCTTTCGAATGCCCACTTCAGATCGCCGCTCGGTGGCCTGCGCCGTGGCTAAGTTGATGAAGTTGGTGCAGGCGATGAGCAGGATAAACAAGCCCACCGCTGAGAACAAGCGGACGTACAGCCCGTACCCATCGCGCACCAGGTGAATGTCGGCCACCGGCTCGAGGTAGTAGCCGTAGCGTTCGCCCCCGGCCCGCAGTCGCTCTTCTACCACGCCCAGGTTCTTGGCCGCCATCTGGGGCCACAGGTACTGCCGCTCCACGTCGGCAAACGCGGGTTGCACATCAGCCGGACGAGCCGCTTCGTGCAGCCGCACGTAGGTGGTCACTCCGTTGGGCTGCCAGGTATTCATGAAGTAGTCGTGCTCTTTCCACAGCGTGGCGATCGAGATTACCCCGTCGAAGGGCAAATGGGTGGGTCGGGGCGAATCGGCCATGATGCCGGTGACCTGGTAGGTGGTGCCGTCGTTGGTCAGCAACGCCCCCAGCAGGTCCGACAGCGGCTGCGTTCCGGCGTACTGCCGGGCCATGCTTTCGGTGAGCACCAACGCGTGCGGTTCCTTCAGCGCGGTGTTCGGATTGCCGTGGCGCAGTTGGTAGCCGAAGAAGTCAAAGAAGTTGCTATCGGCGCGGATGATCTCGAAGCCGCCCCGTACCTGTTCCTCCCGACGAAAGGCGTAGGTGTAGGCCGGAAACACCGTGGTGACCGCGGCTACGCCCGGAAAATTGTCCTGCATTTCGCGGGCCAGCAGGGCCGAACTTTCCGGCCAGTCGTAGTCTTCTTCGCCGATGGTGAACGACAGACCTACGCGGTACAAGTTGTCGGGATCGGGATAGAAGCGATCGTAGGACAGTTCGTCCTGCACGTACAAGAAAATGAGTCCGCAGGCCGTCAGGCTCACGCCCAGCCCCACCACGTTGAGCAGGGTAAACCACTTTCGTTTGACAAGGTTGCGCCGGGCAGTTCGGAAGAAAGAATACAGCATAGTCACCAGTTTGGGTTGGCCGCTTAGTTACGCCCTTGGTGAGAGAATGCCAAACCTTTTGCAGTAACCCGTCCCTATTTTGCAGGGAATGACCTGAAGAATCCTGACTCACTTAGTTATCTTCAAGCCGATGCCTTCGGATGAAAGTGTTTAATCTCATTTCGTGAGATTGAATGTTCGGCTTCCCACGTGTCAAATTGACTTTGCAAACCCATCCAAAACGCAACACTGGTTGAAAATGCCTCGGACAAGCGTACGGCCATCTCCGGAGATATTCCTGCTCGTTGGTTCAGAATAGCGGAAAGCTGCTTACGAGATACGCCCAAACCCTCGGCAGTTTCAGTGATTGTCAGCCCGAGCGGTTCTAAGTACATATTTTTAAGTATTCTTCCCGGATGAGCCGGTTTCATTCCCATTTTTAGCATGATGCATTCTGTTTCGTTAGTGATAATCCAGATAGTCCACATCAAACACATCACCATCTTTCAAACGAAAGATAATCCGATAATTACCGGTAACTTTTACGGCACAAAAGCCCTTTAAATCACCCTTCAATTCATGAAAACCAGAACCCGGGGCGTTCATATCTTCTTTGACAGTGGCCACATTGAGTGCCGATAGAATATCTTCTATTCGAGTTATCTGCGCAGGGGGCAATTTAGAAACATTACCTTTCTCAAAAAGTAGTTTTAGTCCTTTGTGTTTGATTGACTTAACCATACGCAAATGTAACCATAGTAGTTACAAACATTAAGTGCTAGTTCGTCACCCTCACTCATCGCGCAAGCTATCCACCGGGTTGCGCGTGGCAGCGCGTAGGGTTTGAGAACTTACGGCCAACAGCGCCAGTAGTAGCATCACCGCGGCAGGTAGCCCGTAAATCCACCCGGATAGCTCGATGCGGGTGTAGTACAACGCCAGCCACTCCTGCGCCAAGTAGTTAGCCACCGGAATGGCTATCAACAAAGAAATGACCATCAGGCGGACCGTGTTGGTGGACAAGAGCCACACCAACTGACTCACGGAGGCACCCAGCACCTTGCGCACCCCAATCTCTTTGGTACGCCGTTGGGTAGCGTAGGCGGCTAGGCCAATCAACCCCAATCCGGCAATGAACAACGCCACCCCCGAAAACAGTCCGAACAGTTGGCCCAGCCGCTGGTCTTGCCGATAAAGCTGATCGTAGGTGTCGTCCACAAACGCGTAGTCAAAGAGCATGTCAGGATTCAATGCTTTCCAGCGGGCACGAACCAGCTCTAGGGTAGCCGACACGTCGTTCGTATTCACTTTCACCAGTACGTTGCTCAAATAGGTGCCCGACTGAACCACAAACGGCTTAGGCGCTTCCTTAAGCGACTGAAAGTGAACTTGGTCGGACAATACGCCAATCACCTCTTTTTCAAGAAATTCGTACTCGTTGGTCTGATAGTTTTGCGTCATCACCTTCACGGTCTCTCCCACCGGGTTCTCAAGCCCAAAGGCAGTCACTGCCTCCGGGCTCAGAATGACCGAGCGGCGCAGGTCGGCGGGCGAGTCCCGATGAAAGCTTCGGCCTTCGGTGACCCCTACGTTTAGCAGTTCAAAGAAATCGGCTTCCACCGAAAAGCCGTTCATGTCCAGGTCTTGGGCCAACGAATCGTCTCGGACAAACCAGGAGCTGCTGTAGTGTTGCAAGGGGGCGCTTGTCACCCCCACCACGCCCGGCACCCCGGTTAGTTCGTTTTTGATGGTTGCAAACTGCTCGTAGGTCACCAAGGGGTGCTCAATCTTGATAAGTTGCTGCTGGTCGAACCCGAGGTTATAGTGGCGGATAAACGTTAGCTGACGCCAGATAACCACCGTGCCAATAATCAGCAAGGCCGAGGTAGCGAACTGAAAGATGACCAGCGCTTGTCGCAACCAAGCACTTCGCCCCCCGGGAGATGTTGTGCGGTTGCGCAGCGCATCTACGGGACGAAAGGCCGTAATTGCTACCGCCGGATACAAAGCTGCCATTACCGTAGTGAGTCCTAGCAAAGCTACAATGGCCAGCAGCAGAGGCGGGGTTTCCCAGAGGTTGAGCGATAATTTTTTGTGGGACAATGCATTGAGCGTGGGTAAGGCCAAGTAGGCCAGCCCGTATCCAATTACCGTAGCGGCGGTGGTAGTGAGCAGTGACTCACCCAAGAACTGCCCGATTAACTGCCCGCGCAACGCACCACTCGCTTTGCGAATCCCTACCTCCCGGGCGCGCTCCATCGAGCGGGCGGTGGTCAGGTTAATGTAGTTGAAACAGGCGATGCACAGGATGAGCGACCCCACGGCCAGGAAGCTATACACGTAGCGAATGTCGCCCTGCACGCCTTCGGATGCGCCAAAATCCGAGTGCAAGTGCGCCGCCGCCAGTGGCTCCACGGTGAAATGCCAAATGTCGGCCGGTGCATCGTAGCGGTCGGTAATTGCCTCGATATCGCTCATCAGTTGCTCCTTGGTGTAGCCCGGTTCGGTGAGCACGTAGGTAAATCCGAATCCGCCTAGCCAACCGTCGTCAGCGGTTAGGTGCATGTTTTTTTGTCCGGCGGTAGAGGTTAGAAAATCGAACTGAATAGAGGAGTTGCCGGGGGGCGCGGCCACCACTCCGGTAATTTCGTACGTGGTGCTGTCGGTGAGCCGCAGCTGTTGCCCCAGGGGTGAGCTTTCAGGAAAATATTTCTCGGCCATCCGGGGGGTGAGCAGCAGTGTATGCGGACGGCTCAACGCCAGCGAGTCGACCCCGGCAATCAGCGGAAAGTCGAGCATCTGTAGAAACTCCGGCTCCACGTGTAAAAACGCTTCTTCTATTATTTCACCCTGATGCCGCACCAGCACCTGCTGTCCGCTCCACTCCGCATCGGCCGTCAGTTTCACTCCCGCTATTTCCTCTTGCAGATAATCGCTTAGCTGCGTAGGCGTATTTATGTAAAACTTGTCGTCGATCTTGTTGGAAATCCGAAATAGCTGGTTGACGTGCCGATGAAATCGATCGTAGGTCAGCTCATCGGCCACCCAGCGGTACACTAGTAGGCTGGCTGCGATGCCCAGGGCCAGTCCGAGCACGTTAATGGCCGCGAATACTGGGCGTTTACTAACATTGCGAAGGGCTAAAGTGAGATAGTTCTTAAGCATGGTAAGGGAGCTAGAGGATAAGCAGCAAAAATATCCAGGCCTAAGGCTTCTATCAAGCCTTTTGCAGTAACCCGTCCCTATTTTGCAGTGAATGACATTAGGACTGCGCCAACCGCTTCACTCCGTCCCGGTAACTCCGGCTGCTGCGGAGCGTCGGGCCGTTGCGCAGCACCACGGCAAACTCGCTGCCGTGCTCCTGGGGCAACAGTGCCTTTACGTACCGGCGGTTCACGATGCTGGATTTGTGAATGCGCACAAACTGCTCGGACGGCAGCCGTTGCTCCAGGTGCTTCAGGCTGTCGCGCAGCAGGAAGTAGCGATCGCCCACGTGCACCTTCACGTAGTAGTCGTAGGCTTCTATCCAGACAATGTCGGCATAAGCGACAAAGTGTACCCGTCCGTCGGCTTTCACGACCAGTTTATCTTTCGTGGCCGGGTTTTCTTCTCGAAGCAAGGTGGGCTCATTCGCGGTTTTGGCCTGATGTTGCAGTAAAGCTGGCAACGCGGAAGATTGCTGCGCGCGGATAAGCTGTTTGGCGTGGTTCAGGGATCGAAAGAAACGCTCGTCGGTGAAGGGCTTGAGCAGGTAGTCGATGGCGTGCACCTCGAAGGCTTGCAGGGTGTACTCGTCGTAGGCGGTGGTGAAGATGACGGCCGGACGTTGTTCGGGAGACAAACTGTTGAGCACCTCGAAGCCGTTCACCTGTGGCATTTGCACGTCCAGAAGTAGCAGATCGGGCGCCAGCTCGTTGATGGCCTGAATGGCCTCCAGTCCGTTGGCGCAGACGGCCACAATCTCTACCTCCAAATTGTTGGCCAGCAGCAGCGCTATTCCTTCTCGGGCTTCCGGCTCATCGTCTACGATGATGGTGGTAAGTTTATCAATAGGTAAACTTAAGTTGTTAGTGTCAATGAGGACTTTCACTTCTTATAGGGTGTTCTCATTGGTCATGTTTGTCTACTTTAGTGACGTATCCTTTTAACGATACGATTTGGGCAATAGTTTGCCCGAGCAAATCTGCTTCTCTGATTTAACGCTGAGGTTTACGATCAACAGAACGTCGCGGATACTT
The DNA here is from genome assembly GCA_965217275.1 of Cyclobacteriaceae bacterium. GTDB lineage: Bacteria > Bacteroidota > Bacteroidia > Cytophagales > Cyclobacteriaceae > Tunicatimonas. Next base: position 2,380,053 of record OZ244400.1, read on the forward strand.
GCAATTGCTGACCTATTCTGCAACTCCTTCCTCCATCGGCAGCTCCATCCGCACCAGCAGTCCGCCCGCTTGCTCGCGCATCTGAAAGCGGAAGTCGCCCCGGTACAAACGCATTAGCCGGTTCACGGTGTTGCCCAACCCAATGCCCTGGTGTTTCTGCAAATTCCAGTCCTCGGGCAGCGGCTGACCACTGTTGAAAACTTCCAGCACCAGTCGTTGCTTTTCCTGCCAAGCGCTGATCTTCAGTTGGGCCGCTCCCAAGCAGTGGGCGATGCCGTGCTTGAAGGCGTTCTCCACCAGCGGTTGCAAAATCAGGTTGGGCACCCGCGCCGAAAGCACGGCCGCAGCGACGCACTGCGTAACCCGCAAGCGATCCTGGTAGCGGACTTTCTCGATGGATACGTACTGATCCACCAAGTGCAGCTCCTGCTGCAAGGTAACCCACGGCTGCTTGCGGTCCAGGTGACTGCGCAGCATCTCGCCCAGGCTGGCAATCATGCCCACCGCTTCGTCTCTTCGATTGCCGCGCACCATCATGGCGATGGTGTTGAGGGCATTGAACAGAAAGTGAGGCTGCAACTGCGACTTCAGCGCCTGCAACTGCGACTGCGTTAGCTGGTTCTGTAGCTCCAGCGCCCGCACGTGCTCGTCGCGAAACCGTTGTCGGTGGTCGAGCATTAGCAGCACGAATAGGATGACGAAGTACATCAGCACTCCGTAGAGCACATCGGGGAAAGTTTGCTGCCACAGCGGGATAAGTTCTTGCCACGTTTTGGTTTCGCGGGGTAACCACAGGCGCTCGAGCAGCAGCCCCGCCACGTAGCTCAGGGTTTTATGGAGTATGCCGAAACCCAGGGCTGCCAGACTGTGGATCATCCAGAAGACCGGCGGTTGCCGGGCGGGTCGGCGGCGGGTGAGTAGGTAAAGATCAAATACGAAAAAGCTGAGCATCCAGAACGTGAGGTAGGTAGCCACGGGATATCGCACGACATCCTCCCACCCGAACGGATGGCCTGCGCTCACCGTACGCGCGTAGTGCTGAGCCAGGGCCACGGCGGCTAATCCGCTCCAGAACAAAGCGTTGAGTAGCAGAAAGTGCTTTACCTGAAAAAGACGGGCCAGTCGTGACATGCCGCAAAGGTAGACAAAATGCTTCGGCCGCGGAGAATCAATACGCTCACCGTACTATTGTTTGTTATCCAAAATCATCAAGTTCACGTTTGCCGTTTGCCAGCGCTCCAATGCTTCGGCCGACTGCCGCCTCAAGTCCGTCCGTACTGAATCCAGCATGAGTAAATGCGCGAGGCAATCCGGTTGGGTGAACAAGTAAAATAGATTTGTTGTATCTTTGGGACATACCTCTAGCAACTGGACATGGAAGATTTGCCCAACGGAGATTTCAACGACTGGCAGGACATCGTCAAGATTCTGGCCGAAGATATTCGGGAGACCAAGAAGCTCACCAAAGAAATTGCGGAACTAAGTGCCGAGACCCGCGAGATGGTGCTTGAGGCCCGACGTAGCGCCGATGCGGCCGTACAAAGAGCCGATGCCGCCTGGGAGTTAGTGATAATTACCCGCAACCAAATCACCCATCCCTGGTATAAGAAACTACTGGGCATGGAGTAATCTGTATGCCCGAAAACCCTTGTCTGACCCAAGTTACTACGCCTACGACTCCTTTTTTTAAAACCTACAAAGCCTGGTTTAGCCCCGGCATTGATCACCCAACCTACATTATGAAAAACCTACACTACGTGGCCCTGGTCGCCTCCTTATTACTTACCGTCTGTTTCACTTTTCCCACCGCCAATAATCCTACACCCGCCGCTATCGCTGACGAGTCGCAACGGGCTAACGAGTTCTTCGAGCGCGTCTACAACGAGGCGATCGACCGCGACCCGGTGATGCAAACCTACCTGGGCATCAAAAAAGATTACGACCAGTGGGACGACCCCACGGATGAGTTCGCCCAGATGGAGCTTGGCATTACGAAAGAAGACCTACAGTGGCTGGAGGATTCTATTGACTACGATGCGCTAGACCCCGCCACGCAGCTAAGCTACGATCTGTTTGTGCAGAAGGCTGAAAACGAGATTGCCGACTTCAAGTACCGCTACCACACCTACCCGGTGAACCAGATGTTCGGCTTCCACTCGCAGGTGCCTTCGTTCCTGATCAACATGCATCAGGTGGGCAGCGTAGAAGACGCCGAGGCCTACATCAAACGCTTGCAGGGACTTCCTGACTACTTCGACCAGCTTATCACCAAGCTGCAAACCACCGAAGAGCAGGGCATCCTGCCGCCCAAGTTCGTATTCCCCCGCGTGATCAGCGATGCTAAGAATATCATTACTGGGCTGCCCTTTGCCGATAGTGGCGACAGCAGCGCACTCTTTCAGGACATCCACCAGAAAGTTGCCAAACTGGACGCGGATGACGCGACTAAGCAGGACTTGCTACAACGGGCCGAAAGCGCCCTGAAAGATTCGGTGCAACCGGCTTACCAGCAACTGATTTCCTTTTTGGAAGAGCAGGAGCAGCGGGCCACCGCCGACGACGGCGCCTGGAAGTTTCCCGACGGCGAAGCCTACTACGCCAACGCCCTGCGCCGCACCACCACCACCGACCTCACCGCCGATGAAATCCACCAGATTGGCCTTAGCGAGGTGGAACGCATTCACAACGAGATGCGCGGCATCATGAAGCAGGTGGGCTTCTCCGGTGATTTGCAGGAGTTCTTTACATTTATGCGTGAAGACCCGCAGTTCTACTATCCCAACACCGACGCGGGCAAGCAAGCCTATATGGACAGCGCCACCGCCATCATCGACAACATGCGCGACCGGCTGGATGAGTTATTTATCGTGAAGCCCGAGGCGAACATGCGAGTGAAGCGGGTAGAAGACTTCCGCGAAGAATCGGCCGGTAAGGCCTTTTACAGCCGTCCGGCCCCCGATGGCTCGCGCCCCGGTATTTACTACGCCAACCTGCACGACACCAAGAATATGCCCAAGTACGAGATGGAGGCGCTGGCCTACCACGAGGGTATTCCCGGTCACCACATGCAAATTGCCATCGCGCAGGAACTGCAAGACGTACCCAAGTTCCGCAAATACGGTGGATACACTGCCTACATTGAGGGCTGGGGGCTATACTGCGAAAAGATTCCGAAGGAAATGGGCCTGTACCAAGACCCGTACTCCGACTTCGGGCGGCTGGCTATGGAGCTATGGCGCGCCTGTCGGCTGGTGGTGGACACCGGCATCCACGACAAAAAGTGGACGCGCGAGGAGGGCATTGCTTACTACCAGACCAACACCTCGTCCAGCGAGCGCGAGTGCGTACGCATGGTAGAACGCCACATTGTGATGCCCGGACAAGCCACCGCCTACAAGATCGGCATGATGAAGATTCTGGAGCTACGAGCGAAGGCCAAGGAGCAACTCGGCGAGCAGTTCGACATCCGGCAGTTTCACGACGTGATCCTTAAGCAGGGTGCCCTGCCGCTGGACGTGCTGGAAGAGCAGGTGAACCAGTGGGTGGCTTCGCAAGCGTCGGTTAATCAGAAGCCTTTGGAAGAAAATGATGCGCAGCGTACTGGCGGAAGGCGATAAATGGGTTGTCGAGGTTGTTGGCGTCTTTGACGAAATCTTCCTGTAGTCCGGTCATTTTAACTACCGCCTCTGAATTGCCCAGTTGATATTCGTGGAATCGGCTTATTAGTTTTTTCTCTAGGTCGTCCCACAGCTTCTTGCGTTGATCCTTCAGATCATTCCGGTTCAAGCGACAGGTTTCTATGGTGTATTTTACCCGTTCGTCTTCCGAGTGAATGCTGCCATCTTTCTCAAAAGTTAGCTGCGCACCGACTGCTTCTTGTTCCGGGCAAACGAGTTGATTGCCTTCCTGCTCGTTGTACGCTCTGGTTAATTGGTGTATTCGATCAGAAATCGGTTCATCTTCCGCTATAGAAACCCGTTCGCGGAGCGTTTTAAAGTGATCGCTCTTATATTGGTTACAGGTAGGGCAAACCGCTAGCAAGTTATCCCAGGAGTATGCTAGCCAGTAGTAAATCCGCTTCGGCCGAAAGTGCTCTACGTGAAACTGCTCGATGCACTGTTCACAGAATGCGCACTTTCCGCGGTAGAGCGCCTTTAGTCTATCTTTGACGTCTCGCCCTTTATAGCGACTGTTATACTTGCTCTTGTTGACGTATTGCCCTTTAGCAACCAGTTCGTTTCGTCTTTGTTGGGTAGTTGCGTTGTTGAGCGAAGCCGGAACGTTCTCTGAATCTTTACTGACTTTGATCATCACCTACACTACTTCGCGGCTACCTTGTCTAACTCTTGCTGAATGAGCGACATTATATCGTCTTCAGTCACATTGTTGCGATCCTGGACACGCTGGGAGATAGCCTGATGAATTTTACCGGCCAGATAATCGTCGCTGGTATCCAGCTCCTCTTTGCTTTCGTCGAAAGCGGCAGGACGCGCGTCTTCTAACCCAAATAGCGGAGAAGTGATGATGCCATTCGCCATCAAGTTGCTGATGGAATCTACTGCTGCAGTTATTTTAGTAACCCCTTCCTCTTTATACACCTTGTAGAAGGCAGCGTCCTTAGAAGCTCCCATAATCACAATCGGACTGTGGGTGGTGAAGATAAATTGAATAAGCGGAAACCAGCTACGCAACTTACGAACGATCGTGTATTGCCACTTAGGATGCAGATAAACCCCGATCTCGTCTACCAGAACGATTCCCCGAAAGTCCTGAATCCGGTTGACGTACGGTTGCCGCTCGGACAGGCGGGCAATCAGGTCGCTCACCCAAATGATAACGCTCTTGTAACCGTCTGATAATTGCGAAAAACTCACTTCGGTGCCCCGTTCGTTAAAGATTACGCGGTCGGGCGACACCGTGATGCTTACGTTTTCGTCGAGCAACTCCCGCAGAATTTCCTTCGCCATCGTCAGGCTGATGGGTGGCCCTTCGCCGGACTTCTCGCGGTAGTCGATGTTCTGCAACCACTTCACCGGGTTCTCCAGGTACTGCTCATGGCTAAACAGTGTCAGATAACCGTCTTCTTCCTTCTGATCAGAATCATTGCGGAAGCGGTTGATGCCGTAGGCAAAAACGTGCTGGTAAGGGTGCGGCTCCTTCTTTAGTCCGTCGGTGTAGGCGTACTCTTGCTTATCGGTACCGACAACCTTGATACGCAGTTTGTCCTTGGTAGGGTTTTCGTCTACGTAATCGCTGGCAACCCCGGTTACTCGATTATCTTTCAGCCCTAATAAGATGGCCTGCAACAGCAGGGTTTTGCCATCACCGTTTTCGCCTACTAAGTAGATCTCCCGTTGCTTGGTGAGTTTGGATAGCTTGATTTGCTGAAGACTGAAGTAATTCTTGATTTCTACTTGTTGGAGATAGGAGATACTATCTGGTTTGTCGAAGAAGACTGAGTTTCGGCTTTTTTTGTAGTTTACCTCTCGCTTGACGAGATCCAGTAAGGCGTGAACATCGGAAGTTTGTTGGAGGATAATGGGGTGGAAGTTCCTTGGATAATTCAGGGAGCTATGTACCTCCTTCGTTGTAATTAATACACTGGCCCTTGTTGATTTAAGCTTACTTGTAGCCTTACTGTACCTGGGACTTATAAACGCGACGATATTGTCTCCGTGTGGAGTCAGGGGAACCTCATCATAGCGTTCTAATAGATACACTTGAGCTAAACCTTCTATATATTCGGTGCTTATTGAATTCTCTTCTAACCATTCTATTGATCTCTGAGGGGGGTAAGTAAATGAAGACACTTCTCTGGGATAAATAAACTTCTTAAATAGCCGATCCATATGCTTGCCTGATACCGAAGGCCAGATTTTCGCTATCGCATCAAGAAGCTCTGCTTCGGAGTAGTTTTCGAGATAGACCTCTGCTTTCTGTTGAAAGGTACGTTGATCAAAGTTCTCCGGTTCGTCCCACAGGTCGTTGAAGATGCTCTGGTTGGTAAGCTGCTCTTTAAAGATCTCGATCAGAAAGTAAGGATCAACAAAAGCTGCGTTCTTCCCCTTTCTAATAATCTCTGCCAACAACTTATACGACTTAAACCCTTTCGGATTCTTCGGATCAAACAGGTACTTTTCTAAGTCTTCCATACCACTTCGGTATTCGGTGTTCCTTGCGCCCGGCGCCCGGTTCATCATTCGATATTCTTACAACCTCCGACTCAACCGGTACTGCCCGGCCCCAATAAAGATCAGGCTGATGAACAAAATGGCTGATTCTACCGCGTGCGAGTAGCGCGGAAAGGGATCGCCCTGCGAGATGTGCATGATGGCGGCCACGATCATGGTGAGGATCAGCAAGAAGCAGGCGGGCACCCAGAAGATGCCCAGCACCAGGCACAGGCCGCCCACAAACTCGGCAAAGCCCGCCATAAACCCCCAAAAGGTGGGCAGAAAATCGATGCCCAGATTGGACATTGACTGCCCGACTTTCTCCCACTGTTCGGGTCCGCCCATCAGCTTAGGCGCGCCGTGCAGCATAAACATGGTGCCGATGCCGATGCGGAGGATCAAAAGGCCAAGGTTAAGGTTGATTGCCATGAATTGAATGGTTGAAGGATAGAAGGTTTATCGGATTAGAAGATAGAACATTCATCCCCCGATATAGTTTTGCGCTACAACCGAGTGCCACGATCAACCTTATACGTGCTTCCCACCGCCCAATAGATCAAAAAACCGATCACCGGCAACAATATGACCACCGCCACCCATCCCCAGCGCGCTGCTGGCGAACGAAAGCGGCTGCGGGCAATATTGATAAGCCCGGCCAACCACATCCCTATAATCAGTGCCGACAGAAGCGCCAGCAAAGGAGTACGCCATCCGTCTACCGCGCCCAGGGCCATCAACCGCACCATATTCATCCTTCTTCCACCTTGTATCTTCTTCCCAACACCAAGTAGATGAGCACTCCCAGCACCGGGGCCAGCGTAACCACCACAATCCACAGCAGGCGGTCGGTGTCGTTGCGAAACCGGCTACGGATGATGTCCACCAAAGCGATGACCCAAGCCAGCACGGGCAGCAGCAGGAAGAAGAAGATAATCATTATCTCCCACCCTCCCAGGCCGCCAATCAAAAGAATCGTATACATTTCCATAATAATCTAGGTTATGGCGCTTATGTGCGTCCGATCTATACGTCATTCACGGCGAAGCAACGGGCCGAGCGTCGGGCCCCCGCCGTAGACCGGGAATCTCCTCAGTACGAAGAGGATTCCTGTGGGAATGGTCCATTGCCATTAAGTTAAGGGTTTGAATATCGAATCATGAACAAGGAATGATGAATGTTGAAGTAGTAAAGGCCTTCGGCGTTCGATATTCCTTGTTCAATATTTATCATTTCGCTTAGGTCATATGACTGACGGATTGCTATCAATTTCGAGGGAATGACGGCAGACTATAGGCTTCCGTCTCAGTTCACGTTGTCATATTCATTGGTGATGCCCCCGGTGAGACGTAGCAGTTCGGTTTCCGATTCAATCAGATCGTACTTGGCTTGCAGGTTGTTGAGCGCGGTGTTCAAGTAATTTACCTGAATATCCCGGTAATCAAAGGAGTTGATCGTACCGTTGCGGAAGCGCTCTTCGGCCAGAGTCAGGTTCAGGTCGGCACTTTCCACGTTTTGCTGCGAGATGCTGAGCAACTTCTGTCGCACGTTATACAAGTCGTAGGTAGCCACCAAGTCGTTGCGCAGCGAGGTCTTCAACTCATCAATCTGCAGTTGGCTAATGCGCTCCTGGGTGCGGGAGTTGGTCAATGCCCGCCGCACGCGTCCGCCGTCGAAGAACAGATACCCCAGGGTGAGTCCGCCCGCGTAGTTGAGAACGCGCGTTTGGGTGATGGGATTCTCAATGGGTCGCAGCAGTTCAGCGTTGCTCAAATCTTGCCGACTCACACTGTACGAACCGTTCAGGTCCAGGCTGAGCCGCGGGTAGAATTCGGTTTTCGCCAACCGGGATTCGGCCTGGGCGATTTCCAGGTTGAGGTACTGGTTGCGCAGGTTGCTGTTGCTGGCAATCATCCGTTCGTAGAGGTTTTCTATTTCGTATTCGTTGGGCGTCACCTCTAGGCTGTCGGTGAGTCGGTAGCGCTCGCCTACTTCTTGTCCCATCAGCAGGTTGAGGTTGCGCCGGGCGTTGATGGCCGTGATCTCTTGGGTCACGTAGTTCGACGAGTCGGTTAGGAAGGCATTGAGCTCCTGCAGCACGTCGAAGGTGACGGCGCTGCCCAGCTCGCTGCGCAGTTTCACGTAGGCGTAGCGGTCTTTAGACAACTGAAACACCTTGTTGAGCACAGACAGCCGTTGCTGTTCCAATTGCACCAAATAGTATTGGGTGATAATGCCCTGTACGGCGTTCTCAATCACCACCTGGGCGTTGCCTTCGCTGAGCCTTTCCAGCGCCTGCAAGCGATCGCGGTTGGCCACCACCCGAAACCCGTCGAACAACACCCAACTCACCCCCACGAAGGGCGTGATGTCGTTCGAGATCGACAGGCCTTGCAAGAAACTCGCCGGGTTGTCTACGTCGCGAAAGTTGTTGTTCTGCGACACGTTGAGCGAAATGGTGGGCCAGCGCCCCGCCGCGCCCCAGGTGTTATTGTTGCGGGCAATCTCCACGTTCTGCTGCTCAATGCGGATGCCGAAGTTCTCGGCCAGTCCCACCTGGATGGCATCGGAAAGCGACAGCGGCTCCCGTTCCTGCGCCCGCAGGGCGGCGAACGGCAGCAGGGACAGAATGAGAACAAAAGGAATAGATTGCATAGTCATTTAAGGTTACTTAATTCGCAAGGTCTTTGCGACCTGGGTCGCAAAGGTCGTTCGACGAGGGTCGCAGACCCTTTGCGCCCCCGTAGAACGTGACGGTTGCCGAGCGATTAACCCTGCTGGGGCGCGTTTGTAACGCGTTATAAGCCCCAGTATTTTGGGTATTAGCCAATCATTCCTACGTACGCAACAGTCGTCGTTTTTCCCGCACCGCCGGTTCCACTCCCTCGTGGTCGGGCATCAGCCGTTCCTCGTCGGGATTCATGTAGCGCTGCAACCGCACCCAGCCCTTGTTGAAGTATAGTTTGAGGTCATTGAAGGTAAGGATGATCACCGGGAAGAACAGCAGAATCATAAACGTGCCGAACATCACCCCGTAGGCCACCGAAATCGCCATCGGAATGAGGAACTGCGCTTGGAAACTTTTCTCCAGGATAAGCGGAAACAGTCCGGCCACCGTGGTGATCGAGGTGAGCAGAATGGCCCGGAAACGCGCCTTACCCGCGTCGAAAGCGGCTTCTTCCACCGTTAGCCCCTCGCGCAGGTTCTGGTTATACTTATCCAGCATCACCACCGCGTCGTTGATAATCACCCCCGAGAGGGCAATCATGCCGTAGGCACTGAGCATCGAAATAGGTTGCGCGTGAATCAGGTGCCCCAATGCAGCGCACACCAGCCCGATGGGGATCAGTAGCAGAATGAGCGTGGCCTGGTAGAGCGAGCGAAACGATAGCGTGATCACCAGCACCATCATGATGAAGGCCACCGGAAACACCTTCGCGAACGAATCTACCGTGCGGGCCGAGCGGCGTTGCTGCCCCTCGAACGAGTAGGTCACGCCCGGATACTTGGCCAGAATCGGCGGCAGAATCTCAGTTTGCACCTTTTCTACAATCGGTGGCACCGGTTCGTAGGGGTCCACCAGGTCGGCCTCGATGGTCACCTCGCGCTTGCCGTTGAAGTGGTTGATGTTGATCACGCCCCGGCCCACGTTGTAGTCGGCCAACTCGGTGAGCGGATACTCATTGCCCTGCGGGTCTTTGATCTTCATCGACTCCATCTGCGACACGCTGAGACGGTCTTCTTCAGGATAGCGCACCCACACCCGCACCTCGTCGGTGCCCATGATGAGGCGCTGCGCCTCTTCACCAAAGAACGCCTGCCGGATTTGGGTGGTGATGTCAGCCTGCGAGAAACCCAGAAAGTAGGCCTTGGGCTTCAGCTCCAGTTGCAGCTCGCGCTGCCCCGAAGCGGTGTTGTCCACCAAATCCTTGAGCGATGAGATTTGCGATATTGCTTCCTTCGCTTCTTCCTTGGCGGCCATCAGGTCCTCCAGGTTGTTGCCGAACAGCGCCAGCGAGAAGGGCGTGCCGAAGCGGTTCGACCCGCCCACGTTAAACTTCTCAGCCACGGGCACCGGCCCGATCTTCTGCCGCACCTTGGTGGAGATATCGAAGCTTGAGATATCCTCGATGCCTTCCATATCCGCTAGGTCCACCCGCAGGTGACCCGTGTGGCTGCCCCGCTCGGTGGCCCCGCGGCCGCCGCTGCTGCCCACGTTCAGGTTCACCGTCTCGATCAGCGATTGGTCGTTGCCCCGCTCCTCCTTGATTTCTTCGTTCACCGCCCAAATGGCTTCCTCGAACTCTCGTAGGTACTCTTCGGTGATGTTTTCCCGGGTGCCCGGCTTCAGCACCAGCGACACCTCAAAGTCGTCGAAGGGAATGGAAGGGAAGAAGGTGGTCTGGATGATGCCGCCCTGAATCATGCCGTACACGGCCATGAACAGCACAATGGGAAAGGCAAACGATACCCACCGCCAGCGGATGAGTACCTTCAGCACCCCGCCGTACCAGACGTCGCGCACGTACTTGATGCCCCGGTCGAGCCCGCCGCGAATGCGGTCTTTCTTAGGCTTCGCTCCGGGTTTGGCTACCTTGCCCGCCGCCAGGTGCGAGGGCAGCACGAAGAAGGCTTCTACCAGCGAAAACGCCAGGCAGCCGATCACCACGATGGATAGCTCGGTGGTGAACCCCTGGTTGTCGAGCACCATCAGCGGAATGAAGGCGATGATGGTGGTGAGCACCGAGGTGAACACGGCGGGCAGCATCTCCACGGTGCCATCAATGGCCGCTTGCATCGGACTTTTGCCTTTCTCGGCGTGGGTATGAATGTTCTCGGCGATCACAATGCCGTCGTCCACCAGAATACCCACCACCAGGATCATTCCGAACAGCGACAGCATGTTGATGGTGACGCCCGCCAGGTTGGCCACGATGAACATGCCCAAGAACGAGATCGGAATGCCGATGGCCACCCAGAACGACAGCCGCAGGCTCAGAAACAAGCCCAGCGCCACCAATACCAGCAGCAAACCCACTAATCCGTTACTAGTGAGCAGCGCCACCCGCTGTTGCAGCAAACTGTTGAAGTCGAAGGTGGTGGTAAGCTTAAACTGCTCGTTCTGGGCGTTGAAGGTGTCCATGTAGCCGTCCAGCCACTCACTGATCTCCTGCAAGTCTTCTTCGGGCAGCTTTTCCACGTTGACCGTCACGGCTAGTTCGCCGTTGGTGTAGGAGCGGTTGGGGGTGTCGGCAAACTGCATCTTGATATCGGCAATGTCGCGCAGCAGCAGGTTGCTACCGTCGGTATTGGCCCGCAGCACGATGCGGCCGATGGCCTCGGGAGCGTAGGTCTGGGCGTTGGCCCGGATGCGAATTTCTTCTTCGGCCGTTTTGATGGAGCCGCCCGACACGTCGCGGTTGTTGAAGCGGACGGCATTGGCCACCTGGCTGAAGGTGAGTCCGTAGCGCGACAGGTTGTCTTCGGGCACCTCGATTGATATTTCCAGGTTGGGATAGCCGAACACGGTCACCTGCGAGATCACGCCCGAGTTGAGCAGATCGTCTTCCACCATCTCGGCCTTCTCTTTCAGGGCGCGCAGGTCGGAGCCGCCCGACAGGTTCAAGAAGGCGGCGCGCGAACTGCCGCCCATGCGGTCTTTCGATACCAAGGGCGGTTCGGCCCCCACCGGGTAACTGCTGATGCCGTCCACGGCATTCTTTACCTCGGCCAGCACCTCGTCGATGTCGTAGCCGTCGCTGGTTTCAATATCGATGGTGGCGGTGTTCTCCGAGGAGGTGGAGGTCACTTCCTCGATGCCCACGATGCCCTTCAGCGCTTCCTCGATCTTGATGGTGACGCCCTCCTCCATCTCCTCGGGCGAAGCGCCGGGGTAGGCCACCCGCACGGTGATCTCGTCAGGCGGCAGCTCGGGGAAGAACGACATCTTCATGTTGAGATAGCCCAGCGTGCCGAAGATGATGATGACCACCAGGATGGCGTTGGCCCAGATGGGGAAACGCACGAAAAACTCTACTACTTTTCTCATGTGGAAGGCTGGTTTTCAATGTTTACCGTGTCGCGCTGGTCTTTCTTGGCGGCCGGTTGAGCAGACATCACCTCGGTGGTGACGCGCATGTTCTCAATGGCGTTGGAGGGAGCCTCCACCACCAGGCTGTCGCCTTCGTTGAGGCCGTTGGCCTCCAGCGGACTGATTAGCACCTGATCCTGGTTCACCTTCTGCACGTTCACCTTGCGGGTTTTGAGCACGCCCTTCTCCACCACAAACACCTCATCGTCGTTCACCAGCACCCGGCGCGGAATTTCCATGGCGTTCTCCAGCCGTGAGCCGGGGATGATGGCGCGGAGATATAACCCGTCGTACAGCTCGCTGTCGGGTCCGGCATCCACCCGGATATAGACGTTGATCGACTGGCTGTTGGGGTCCACAAAATCAGCGATGCGCGTCACTTCACCGCTCCACGAGCGGCTGCCGTCTTCGGAGGTTACCTCCACGGGGCCGCCTTCTTCTACCCACTTCACGTTGTTGACTTCCATGGGGATTTCCAGCTCCAGTTCGTCGGTGCGGATGATGGTGGCGATGGTGGCGCCGGGGTTCACCACGGTGCCGGTTTCCAGGCTCACGGTGGCGATGCTGCCGTCGTAGGGGGCGTAGGCGTAGTACTTGCGTAGGTTTTCTTCGGCACTCCTGATGCTGTAGTAGTCGCGCAGGATGTTACGGGTGGCCAAAAAGGTTTTTACCTTGCTGCTACTGGCCTCGGGCAACTCGGGCAGGGGTTTGTCGATCTCGAGGCGCTCGAAGTAAGCTTGCCAGGCGGGGTAGTCGTCGGTGAAGTCGATCTTGAAGTCGGGCAGGGCTGAGGCGATCAGGTTCAGGAACTCGCTCTTGCGCGACTGCAAATTGAGCCGCACCTCGGCATCGTTGATGCGGTAGAGCAGTTGCCCCTTTCGAAAATTGACGCCCGGTTTGAGCAGCACGCTGCCCCGAAACAGGCGACCGCCTACTTCGGCGATCAGGCTCAGGGGCTGGGCCGAGGTGATGCGCCCGTAGGCCACCACTTCGGTGTCGAGCTCGCGGTAAGCTACCTGGTCCACCTTCACGAAATTAGAGGAAACTACCTTGGGGCGCTCCGGCGGCAGGGTTTTCATGCCAGCGAATTGCCGCATCAGTAGGTAGCCGCCCAGCAAAATGAGCACGAAGACGCCCAGGACAATCAGCTTTTGTTTATTCATTCGTTGTGTAGTAATCCGGAGGGGGAAGTTAGAGAAACTAACGGAATATAGGGTGGTTGGCGCAAAATAGTTGACAGAAATTTGGTGCTAAGCCTCCGCGGCAAACCGCCGGGCACCCTTGGAGACTTAGCACCATCCTAAAACCCGCTTACTCTCTCAAAAGTTTACAAGTTGCCTGCTGCCCGGTCCAATCGCCATCTTCCGGGCGTTCCAACCAATTTGCTGCGCTTGGGGTCTTAGTTACTCACCATTTAAGATTGATTACCCCGATGAAAAAAGCAGTATGCCTTTTGCTGATCAGCGCACTGTTCGTTCGGTGTTCGGACGATCAGAATGCCGCCCCCGCCAACTTGCCCAATCTGGCTCCCCTGTCGGGTGAGGCCCGCACGCTGGTAGAAAGCAGCAACGGGTTTTCCCTTGATATTTTCCGGCAGGTTTACCGGGCCAACCCCACCGAGAACGTGGTGCTCTCGCCCCTGAGCATCAACGTTGCCCTGCACATGGCCACCAACGGGGCCACGGGCGACACCAAAGCCGAGATGAAGCAGACGCTGGGCGTAGCCGATGCCAGCGATGCCGAAATCAACCAAGCGGTGCGCGACCTGAATGCCCAACTGCTGAGCATGGATCGGAAGGTGACGCTCTCGTTGGCCAACAGCATCTGGTTCTACGATAAGTTTACCCTGCAAGCCGGGTTCGACGAGTTGATCCAAACCTACTACGACGGTCGCATTGAGGGGCTGGACTTTGAAGACCCCGGTACCAAAGACCGCATCAACGGCTGGGTGGCCGACAAAACCCAGGGCAAAATCACTAATCTGTTAGAGGAAGTGAAAGACATTGATGTGATGTACCTAATCAACGCCATCTACTTCCGGGCCAACTGGCAGTATCGCTTCGACCCGCAGCAAACGCAGGACGCGCCGTTTTACCTGGAAGACGGCCGGGAGGTGATGGTGCCCACCATGTTTTCGGAAGGGGTGAAGCTGCGCAGATACTACGGTTCTTCGTTTCAGTTGCTGGACATTCCCTACGGCAACGGGCAGTTTAGCTTGGTGATTCTGCTCCCTGCTGGCGGTAACTTAGCAGAAACCATGAGCCAACTTAGCCCGGCCGACCTCAGCGCCTGGATCGCCGAAGCCGATACCCTGACGCCCCAACTGTACCTGCCTAAATTCAAGGCTTCCTTTAAGATGGATGCAGTAGAATCGCTGATGGAATTGGGAATGAAGCTGCCGTTTGATTATTGGAAGGCTAACTTTGATGGGTTCTTTAACGAAATCCCCGGTGAAAGGCTCTACATTGATCGGGTGATCCACGAGGCGGTGATTGAAGTGAACGAAGCCGGTTCGGAAGCGGCGGCGGCCACGCTGGTGGCAGTTGGTTGGTTAAGTTCTATGGGCGGCACTCCGCAACCGGCGGTGGTTCGGGTAGATCGGCCGTTCGCCTACTTCATTCGGGAGCGGCACACCAAAGCTATTTTGTTTGCGGGTACAATGATGAATCCGGGGGCGGCTCAGTAATTATTTTCCGGTTCCGTTATCAGTACTTTTATGCTGCCCCGGCGGTTGCCAGGGCACCGCGCCGCCCCGCTGTAGATGCTTCTGCATCAGGGCATCGAGTTTGCGCCCCATCTCGGGATATGCTTCCAGTACGTTGTTTTGCTCTTGGGGGTCTTGCTTGAGGTTGTACAATTCGCGGGGCGCAAACGGGCTGTTTTGCAATAGTTTCCAGTCGCCCAGTCGCACGGCGTTGATCATCTTGCCGCCATAAGTGACGCCTCCCTCGCGGCGGGTGAAAAATAGGGGCCGGTCCGGTTCCACCTGCTGCTCGCCCAGTAACACCCGCAAAAAGCTGCGCCCTTCTATGTCAGTAGCGGGTTGGGCCCGCGCCACCTCCAGCAAGGTAGGGTACAAGTCCATCGATAAGTTTATTTGCCCCGAAACCGTTCCGGCCGAGATCATGCCGGGCCAGGTGAGGCAGGTGGGCACCCGCAGTCCGCCTTCGTACACGCTCTGTTTGCCGTCGCGCCACGGGCCGTTGTTGGCCTCACTGGGCAGGTGACCGCCATTGTCGCTGCTGAACACAACTAGGGTGTTGTCGTATTGCCCGGTTTCCTTCAAAGCCTGCACCACCTGTCCGATGCCGTCGTCCATATGCTCAATAAAAGCCACCAGCGCGGCCCGCTTCTCCGACAGCTGGGGTTCGCGCTCCCGCACCCGCGCCAACCAGTCGGAGGGTGGTTGCACCGGGAAGTGGGGGGCGTTGTAGGCCAGGTACAGGAAGAAGGGCTGCTTCTGCTCGGCCCGCTGCTTGATGTAGTCGACCGACCAGCGCGTGAACAGGTCGGTGGCATGGCCCGCCGGGTCGATGGTGTCGCGGTTGTGGCGCAGGTAGTTGATCTCGTGCCGCCGGTGGGAGTAGTAGTCGTCCATCATGTCGCCCAGCCAGCCGTGAAATTCGTCGAAGCCCCGCTCGTTAGGGGTGTTGGGGCTTTCCAGACCCAGGTGCCACTTGCCGATGAGGGCGGTGTGGTAACCGGCTTCTTTGAGCGGAACCGGCAGCAGCACCGCGGCGGGATCGAGGTAGCCCCAGCTGTTGTCGGCGTGGGTGCGGATCACGCCGGGCACCCCACGTAGTCTTGGTAACGACCGGTGAGCAGGGCCGCGCGGGTAGGCGAGCACACCGGGCAGTTGGCGTAGAAGTTGTCGAAGCGCATGCCCTCGGTAGCCAGTTGGTCGGTGTGGGGCGTGCGAAGGTCTTTAGTGCCGTAGTACGACACATCGTGGTAGCCCTGGTCGTCGGTGAGGATGAGCAGAATGTTGGGGCGGGGCGGGGACGGGGTGCCGCCACTAGATTGGGCGTAAAGCGCTCCGAACGGAAATAGAACGATGGTTAGGAAGTAGTAGTCGCGTAGTTTCATTATTCGCTAGGTGTAAAGACTTGAAGAGCTCGCTTAATTAACCAAAAAGATGTGAGATCAGCAAAGCCATTAGTTCTCATTTTGGTTCTCAAATGTAGAACTTTTTCTACCTTTGTTCGTATGCAGAGAGTGTTCGCTAAAAGCACCCTGAGAAAATTTTGGGATAAACACGCCGATTCGGAACAATACTTGAAGACATGGTACGACACGGCAATGCACACCGATTGGCACAACCCTAACGACGTGAAGAATACTTACGTCCACGCTAGTATTCTTAAAGACCAACGAATTGTTTTCAACATCAAGGGAAACGACTACCGTTTGGTAGTGAAATTCAACTTTGAAAAACAGTGGGCGTTTGTTCGCTTCATTGGCACCCATGCTGAATACGATAGAATAGACGCGAATACGATCTAATTATATGAATATCAAACCTATCAAAACGGAAACGGACTATGCGTTGGCGTTACAACGGTTGGCGTCACTCTTCGAAGCGCCTGCCGGAACGTCCAAGAGTGATGAAGCCGACGTGCTGGCGGTGTTGGTCGACGAGTACGAGCAGCGGCACTATCCTATCGAGGCCCCTGATCCGATAGAAGCTATCAAAATTCGCATGGAGGATATGCAACTAAAGCAAAAAGACCTGGTAGATGCTATTGGCGGGAAAAGTCGAGTTTCAGAAGTGCTTAATCGTAGGCGAAAGCTAACGGTGGACATGATTCGTAACCTCACCGTCCGGCTCAATCTATCCGCGCAGGTACTTATTAAAGACTACCAGCTTACCAAATGAAGAACGTACTCGTACTCGGAGCCGGTCGATCGGCGACCGCCCTCATCGATGAACTTAGCCGAAGCGGTCAGCAACAAGGCTGGACTATCACCGTGGTGGACGCGGTGGAAACGACCATTGCAGCCTATGCCCAGCGCTACGCCAACGTGCAGGCGCTCACGCTAGACATATTCGATCCCACCGCCCGCGAACGGTTGCTGGGGCAAGCCGATCTGGTGATTTCCATGCTGCCCGCCCGCTTTCACATTCATGTGGCGATCACCTGTTTAGAACTGGGCAAGCACCTGATCACCGCTTCCTACGTGAGCGACGAGGTCCGGAAACTGGCTCCGCAGGCCGAAGCCAAGGGACTAATCTTTCTGTTCGAGTGCGGTCTTGACCCCGGCTTGGACCATATGTCGGCCATGCAAGCCATCGATCATATCCGCGATCAGGGCGGCACGATCGATTCGTTTCAGTCGTTCTGCGGCGGCCTGATGGCCCCGGGTTCCGACGACAATCCCTGGCGGTATAAGTTTACCTGGAATCCGCGCAACGTGGTGCTAGCCGGAACGATGGGCACGGCGCAGTATCTGTATAAGGGACGCTACAAGAACATTCCGCACCACCAACTCTTCAAGCGACTCACCGAAATTAGCGTGCCCAACTACGGCGACTTTGAATCGTATCCCAACCGCGACTCGCTGCACTACCGCGAGTTGTACGGCCTTGACGATGCCCAGACCATCTTGCGAGGCACCCTGCGTCGTCCGGGCTTTTGCTCGGCTTGGCACGCCTTTGTGCAACTGGGCCTCACCGATGATCGCTACGAGGTGCGCAACGTGGAGAACATGACCTACGCCGACTTCGTGCGGGCCTACCTGCCCTACAGCGAGGATAATCTGAAAACTAATTTTAGTCGCTATTTGGGCGAAGATATTAACTCAGAGCGTATGCAGCGCATCCGTTGGCTGGGCCTGCTCGAAGAAACTCCCATCGGCCTAAAAAAGGCCACTCCCGCCGACGTGATTCAGAAGCTGCTGGAAAGCAAGTGGACGGCCAAGCCTGACGACGAAGACATGGTGGTGATGCAGCACCAATTTGGGTACCAGCTAGATGGGGAAACCCAGCAGTTGACCACCTCACTGGTGGTTACCGGGCAACTGTCGGGCCTTACGGCAATGGCCAAAACGGTAGGCTACCCAATGGCGGTCGCCACGCGCTTGATCCTGAACGATCAGGTGCGGCGAAAAGGACTGCTCATTCCGATCCACCGGGAAATTTACGAGCCTATCCTCAAGGAGCTTCCCCGCTGGGATATTCATTTTACCGAAAGCGAAGAACCACTTCCGGCCCCGAAAAAGTCCCGCCTTTCGGCCGCGGTTGTTTAGAAACCCGGCTGCGTTTGGTTCGAAAGCGGGGGAATATCATAGGGGTATAGTATATTGCGAAAAGCTGACAAACTGTATTTAATCCTACCAAAACTCTAAAACTATGGAAATCAGCACTCTACCGGCCCTGCTGGACAAAATGTGGGAAGACTACACCACCATGAACCCCCAGGCCCTGAAAATCTATCAGCTTTTTCAGGAGCAGGGCGACCGCATTCAGAACGATCACATTGCGCTGCGCACCTTTAATGACCCGCGGGTGCGCATCGACGTGCTGGCGCAACCCTTTCTGGACAGCGGCTACGTCTACGGGCAGGACTATCACTTCACCGAAAAGAAGCTGTATGCCAAGCACTTTCAGCATCCTGACGCGCAGTATCCTAAAATCTTTATCAGCGAGCTAAAGTTAGAGGAGTTCAGTGAGGAGCTGCAAACGACCGTTCGAGAGCTCGTTGACCAAATTCCCGAAGGCCAACCACAGGAGTTTGATTTCTGCTCGCAGGGGCGCCCCTGGGCGGTGAGCTACGAGACCTACGAAACCCTGCGCGAAACGAGCGAGTACGCGGCCTGGATGGCGGCCCACGGCTACCGCCCCAATCACTTCACGGTGCTGGTGAACGAGCTAAGCACGCTCAACGATATCGTGGCTGTGAACGAGTTTATTAAGAGCGCGGGTTTCCAGATGAACGACAGCGGCGGCGAGATCAAGGGCTCACCCGAGGTATTTTTGGAACAATCGTCGACGTTGGCCGACACAGTAGAGGTGAACTTTGCCGACGGACCGCAACGGGTGCCCGCTTGCTATTACGAGTTTGCCCAGCGCTACCCTTTGCCCAGCGGAGAACTGTACCAGGGCTTCGTGGCCACCTCGGCTGACAAAATCTTTGAGAGCACGGACAAGGGTCAGTAGTTGCAAATTCGTCAAAAAGGAGCTACATTGGGGGTTCCTTTTTGTGGTTTAACTTAATAATGCAGAAAGCCCGGCGGATTTATTTTCGCGGGGCTTTTTGTTTTGGCCTTGACAAAGATGCCCCGTTTCGTTACCTTTTGATGAAACTCAACCACTTGGTGAAGAACCTTACTCGACTTACGTCGGTCATCATTGGTGCGCTTCTTCTGAGTCGTTGTGCCGATGATGCCGTGCCGGTTACTTATCCGTCCGTAAACGCTAATTTTACGTCTCAGTACCGGGTGCTCTCTTCGGGCGAGCTAGTTGGTTATACCGATCAATCTACAGGCAAACCAACCAAATGGCGGTGGGTGTTTGAAGGAGGCGATCCTGCTACTTCAACGGAAGAAAATCCTCAGGTACAGTATAAACAGCCTGGCACTTATCCGGTCAAACTTATTGTCAGCAACGTAGGAAAGGCTGATACCTTAATCCGGACCGATTACGTTCAGGTATTCTCTCTAGCTGCCAATGATCCGACAAAAGTGACTTGCGACTTTGATGATGCTGACCAGATAGACGAGCCGCCGCGTATAGTCGAGGGTTTTGATACATTCTACGCGCATCTGGCTGATCAGATTGTCTACCCTGATTCAGCCCGCAAATACGGAATCGAAGGAAAAGTGTTTGTTCGGTTTATCATCAGTGATGCTGGCAACCTAGGGTGCGTGAAGGTTATTGAGGGTATTGGCTACGGGTGCGACGAGGAAGCCGCCCGAGCGGTGGGGAGTTTCCCTTCTCAATGGCTCCCGGGTCGCGAGGGTAACCGACTAGTCAACGCCCAATTTATTGTGCCGATCACCTTCAAGTTGGAGTGATGCCTTTTATTAGTGCTCGAAATAGGGCTTCGCTGTAAAGCCACGAAATCACGCAAAATCACGCTTCAGCACCGTCTCCAAAGTTTCGGGCCGCTTACCGGTCATTTTTTCTACGTTGTTGGTTACCCCTCGCACCTTGCCGTGCTTGAGCATGCCGTAGACCGGAATCATGTAGTCGGCCACCATCGGCGGCCCCCCGGCGTCGGTCAGCACCTGGCGGTAGGTGGCCTCGTCCGGATTGGTGTAGGTAATGGTTTCATCGGTGATCTGCGAAAGCAATTCCGCCACCTCGAAGTGGGTGTAAGACTGGGGTCCGGTGATCTCCACGTTCTGGTGCCGATGGGTGTCTTCTCGTAGCAGTACCGACTACGGACAAAGCCTAACGCCCATCCTCAACGAGATGGCCCCTGGGGGCGCAAGCATCAGAGGCCCCTGAAAAAATATAATTGCTTTGGGGCGCAACCTTATTTCCAGACTGTTGTATATACAATAAACAGGCATAATACGTTGGCTGATCTAAGGTCTTCGTGGCTGCTAAGGGTCTATTTGTTTAGAGCCAATACGTACTTAAACCCATTCATTGATGCTTTTTGAATCTTTTCAACTGGGTAGTCTAACCCTGCAAAACCGGGTGGTGATGGCCCCCATGACGCGTTCGCGCGCTACCGATAACGTTCCCAACGACCTGATGGTCGAGTACTACCGGCAGCGGTCGGGCGCGGGGCTCATCATCACCGAGGGCACCGCTCCCTCGCCCAACGCGCTGGGCTACCCCCGCATTCCGGGTGCATTCTCGGCCGAGCAAGCAAGGGGCTGGAAGAAGGTAACCGACGCCGTGCACCCGGGCGGCGCAAAAACATTTCTTCAGCTGATGCACACCGGACGGGTGGGGCACCCGCACAACCTGCCCGAGAAAGCCGAGGTGGTCGGCACCACCACCACCGCCGTGGACGGCGAAATGTATACCGACCAGGAAGGGCCGCAAGCGTATCCCTCGGCTCGGCTCATGAACGAAGACGATATTCAGCAGGCCATTCAGGAATATGTGGAGGCTGCTAAGAAAGCGATTGAAGCCGGATTCGACGGAGTGGAGTTGCACGGGGCCAACGGCTACCTCATCGAGCAATTTCTGAACCCGAATGTTAATGAGCTAGACAACGCGTACAACGGCTCGAAGGAAGCCCGCAGCAAGTTCGCCTTGGAAGTGATTAAAGCGGTGGGCGAGGCCATCGGCTTTGAGCGCACCGGCATCCGTCTGTCGCCCTACGGCGTGTTCAACAACACCGGTCCGTTCGAGGGCGTAGATGAGGCGTATGAATACCTGGCCAAAGAACTCGGTAAGCTGGGCATTGCTTACATCCACTTGGTAGATCATACGGCAATGGGTGCGCCGGAAGTGCCTCACTCGGTCAAGGAAAAAATTCGGGATGCCTTCGGCGATACCATTATCATCAGTGGCGGCTACGACCAAGAACGCGCTGAGCAGGAATTAGCCGACAGATTGGGCCACTTGGTGGCGTTCGGGCGCCCGTTTATCGCCAACCCGGACTTGGTGCGGCGGATGAAAGAAGGAGCCGAGATTGCGGAACCCAACCAGGATACGTTTTATACTCCGGGAAAAGAGGGGTATACGGACTATCCGACGTTAGAAGCGGAGGTAGCCTAGCGGTAGTAATAGTTTTATAAATAATTAGGAAAGCCCAGTTTGATGGGCTTTCTATATAATACTTGCTTTAACTCCTTATCTATACAGAAATTTCACTTTTACAGATACTTCTTTAACATATCTTCTCTCGTTTGTAAACCAATCATAGCTACGTTCTCTTCCTTGCTTACGATCAACTCATATAATTCTGATCTGGGGTATCTTTTAGTACATCAATGTAGTATCTAGAGTATTTCAATGGCGAACGCTTCCCACCAAATGAAAAGATAACTATAAGCTCACCTTTCTTTACAGATGCTTTTTCGCTAGATGAGAACTCATTGTTACAGATTTTTATTTTATCCTGATACACTACCGGCTTGCCGTAGTACAGAGTTTGTGTAAGATTTTCAATTCTGATATGACGTCCATTTTCTAAATACGCTTTAGTAGAATTGCCTCTCATATCCCATTTTTTGAAAGAGCCAGGAGCTATTGTCACATCTAATAGAATGTTTTCTTCATTTTGGAACCCAGAAAAGTTCAATATACCTATTTCTATATCAAGCATGTAGAAATCTTCTTCTCTTGATCGGTTAGTAATTCTCAAATACCCCTCAATGTTAGGATACGTAATCCTCCTCATTAATGCTTCCACCAAATAATGTGGGGCCGGGCGAGTTTGTCCGTCTAGTCGGGCGTAATAGATGTGCTTATACTGATGCGGGCGGTAGTTGCTTACCTGTACTTCAAAAACATATACGTACTGACTACTACCGTTGTCCAGTATCTTTACCGTTATCCCAACGGGTAGGGGATTGATTGTATCTGAGATTGTGTTGATTAAACCGTCCTTCTCCTTCAACTCATTGACCGGAGATAAAAACTCCCTGAAAAATGTCCTCTTGTTTGCCTTCTGCTTTTTGACCTTGGGGCGCGCCCCAAATCAGTATGCCGCCCTCAGAGTTTAGTAAAGCGCACAACCCGCGAATTACTCCTTCCAGGTTCTTTTTGAAGTTACCGTGCTGAGCTGAGTACGATTTGAACTCAATCCGGGTAGATTCTTCCTTCGCTTCTTTGAAAAAGTCTTCTATATCTTGATAAGTCAAGCTGTCTAACGACTTACCAAAGTATGATTTTGCGTAATCCATATTCTCATGAATCGCGATTTCCGCAATTATACTTTTCTCAAAAATTGATCAAACATCATAGTCTGGCGAAAGCCGTTTTTTCTAATTCCACTTACCAACACCTTATCGCGGCTCAGTAGTATAGCGTTAATTTGGATGGCTAAAGCAACATACATCTAATCTTTGGGGTCAACGCCTTGGGTTAGCTCTTCTGCTTTTTGATGAGCCTCCGGATCAATAGCAAAGGAAGGCACGATGCGTAAGTAAGGAAACAGGCGACGGGCGAAGGTACGTACTTCAGTAGGTTGTAAACGACTCTTCTCAAAAATCACTGATTGATATTCATCCAGCTCCTGTAGCGCGTAGTCGGGAATGTAAAAGCGAAAGAACTTGGTCAAAGTATAGTAACTGGCTTTTCCGGTGATCATCATACTGATCAAGACGTTGGCATCAATCACGTAGTCCATTATCGACTAGCTTGCTTATGCTTCTGCCACGCCTTTTCGCGCGCTTGCTTCCAATGAGGGTCGTTAACAATATCTACTTCCTGCAATCCTTCTAAAGCATTGTGTGCAGCAGCCTTTAGTTGCAATTGCTCCACCATTTCCTGCAGAAGCCGTTCTAGCTGCGTCTGGCTAAAGGTTGTCAGTAATTCATCGTTTACCTGTACTTTTATCTCGGTCATTTTTTCTCTGTCTTGGAACTATACTCAAGATCGTGCAACTTCTCCTAAACCTCAAACCGAATGCCCTGCGCCAGCGGTAACTCAGTGCTATAGTTGATGGTGTTCGTTTGCCGACGCATGTATACTTTCCAGGCATCGGAACCCGACTCGCGGCCGCCGCCAGTGTCTTTCTCCCCACCAAAGGCTCCGCCGATCTCTGCTCCCGATGTGCCAATGTTCACATTGGCAATGCCGCAGTCCGAGCCGCGGTGCGACAAGAAGGTTTCGGCTTCGAGCAGATTGGTGGTGAAGATGGCCGACGATAGTCCCTGGCTCACCGCGTTGTGCAGTTGGATGGCCGCGTGCACATCGCCTTCGTATTTGATGAGATAGAGGATAGGCGCAAAGGTTTCTTCTTGCACAATGTCGTAGTGGTTCTCGGCTTCCACCAGCGCGGGCGTCACGTAGTTGCCCCCCGCGTGCGCTTCATCGTCCAGCACCTCACCGCCGGTGAGCAGTTTGCCCCCCGCTTCCTGCGCCGTCTCCAGCGCTTTGGTAAAATTTTGTACCGCCTCCTGATCAATAAGCGGCCCTACCAGGTTGTTCTCATCCAGCGGATTGCCAATCGATAGCGAAGGGTAAATTTTAAGCAAGCGCTCCTTCACTTCCTCGTAGCGCGAGGCGTGCACGATCAGGCGACGGGTGCTGGTGCAACGTTGCCCCGCGGTGCCCACTGCCCCGAACACGGTAGCCCGAATGGCCATTTCCAGGTCGGCGTGCTCGGTGATGATGATGGCGTTGTTGCCGCCCAGTTCCAGCAGCGAACGGCCCAGTCGCGCTCCCACCGCTTCGCCCACCCGGCGGCCCATGCGGGTGGAGCCGGTGGCCGACACCAGCGGCACCCGCCGGTCGTGCGCCATGAGCGAACCAATCTCGGCATCGCCGATGATGAGGTTGAAGATGCCTTCGGGCAGGTCGTTGTCGTGGAGCACCCGCGCCACAATGCGCTGGCAGGCCAGGGCGGTGAGGGGAGTTTTCTCCGAGGGTTTCCATACGCAGACGTTGCCCGACACGGCGGCCAGCATGGCGTTCCAGGCCCACACGGCCACCGGGAAGTTGAAGGCCGAGATGATGCCCACCACCCCCAGCGGATGATACTGGTCGTACATGCGGTGCTGCGGCCGCTCGGAGTGCATGGTGTAACCGTATAACTGCCGGGATTGTCCTACCGCAAAGTCGCAGATATCGATCATTTCCTGCACCTCGCCCAGGCCTTCCTGGTAGATTTTGCCCATCTCGTAGGTCACCAGTCGGCCCAGTGCTTCCTTATGTTCGCGCAGTTGGTTGCCAATCTGTCGGACGATCTCACCCCGCTGCGGGGCGGGCATCATGCGCCAGGGGGCGAAGGCTTCCTGGGCCTGGTCGATTACCTGCTGGTAGTCGGCTTCGGTGGCCATGGTGACGCTAGCGATCAAAGAGCCGTCGGCCGGGGAGTGAATGGCGCGGGTGCGATCACCTTCGGACGGGCCAAAGTGCTGGCCGGTGCTGTAGGCGGGGTTTTGGTCGTGGATATTGAGTTGTTCGAGGGTGGATTGGATGGTGGTCATATTTAGATATCGTTGAGACGCCATTATCGTTGAGACGCCATTAATGGCGTCTGTACGGGAATAGAAATAAATAAAAGGATCTAAGAGGGCAAAGGTAGGAAGAGTTCGGGAGGATTTTCAGGATAGGTACGCTAATTGTACGGTTCTTCTGGAAAATAGAAAGCCTTATGAAAAATTGTTTGTTCGTGCTTGCTCTTCTGGCAGGATGTTTTACTGCCGCCCCCGCCCAATTGGTGGGCACTACTTTCCCGACCATAGAAACCGAAACGGTGGAGGACAAAGTAGTCACCCTGCCACAAGATACCCAGGGCCGGGTTACGCTGGTGGCGATGGCCTACTCCAAGAAGGCCGAAAAAGACCTGAGTTCGTGGCTCAGCCCGTTGTTCAACACCTTCATCAAGCAAAAGGTGAGCGACGGCGGACTGTTCGCCAGCTTCGCCCACGACATCGATGTGTATATCGTGCCGATGTTCACGGGCATCAAGGCGGCCGCCCAGGGAACGGCCAAACGAAAGGCTGCCAAAGATCTGGACAAGCGACTGATTCCCTACGTGTTGTTCTACAAAGGAAAGCTCAAGCCGTATAAAGAGGCCCTGGAGTTTGACAAAAAGGACGTTCCGTATTTGTTTTTACTTGACCAAGACGGGCAAATTGTTTATGCCACGTCGGGAGCCCACTCGAGCAAGAAGATGACCGCGATTGAAGAGAAAATAGATGCGTTGTAACGATTAAATGGAAGGGGTGGCTACGGCT
Source organism: Cyclobacteriaceae bacterium (assembly GCA_965217275.1). GTDB lineage: Bacteria > Bacteroidota > Bacteroidia > Cytophagales > Cyclobacteriaceae > Tunicatimonas. The sequence goes on from OZ244400.1 coordinate 2,406,126, forward strand.
GTTCTTTCAATTTTTCGTCTTCGTACAGGTAGCGATCCTGCCGGTTCACCGGCATTTGCACGGCGGCCTCGGTTGTTCTTCCGCCAATTCGCTGTGCCCAACGATCGTACTTGCTGATCATCGTTTCGGCCCGTTGAGCGTTGTCGTCAACTAGATTGTTCATTTCGGTGCGGTCTTCCCGAAGGTTGTAAAGCTCCCACGCCCGGCCGCGCTCGCCTACCAGTTTCCAGTCGCCCTCACGCACCGCCCGGCTCCCCATATATTCCCAAAACATGGGTTGCTCCCGGCGCAGGCTGTCGCCCCGCCAGCTAGATAGCAAACTCACTCCTTCAGTGGGCAGGAGCGTGCGCTCTTCAAATTGCCGGGGATAGGCCACCCCGGCGGCGTCCAGTAGCGTGGGCATCAGGTCCAAAATTTGTCCGGGTGCCGAGGAAAGCGTATTGGCAGCGATCTCACCGGGCCAGCGAACGATCATGGGCGTGGCAATGCCTCCCTCGTGAATCCACTGCTTGTAGCGGCGAAACGGCGTGTTGGATACTTGCGCCCACTCGGTGTCGTAGGTGCGCGACGAAGAAGCCGGGCCGGGGGGGGTCAGGGGTGCGTGGTTGGCATCGAAGGGACAGCCGCCGTTGTCGGACAGAAACATGATGAGCGTGTTGCCAGCCACTCCGGATGTGTCTAACTGATCGAGCAGTCGACCAATTTGCTGATCCAGCCGGTCAATCATTGCCGCGTAGACTTCCATCAGGTTTTGTTCTTTTTGTTGCTGAGCGGTGGGCACGCTGGCCCAGGCCGGAGCCAGACTGTCGCGAGGCGAAAGTAGCCAGCGCGGATCAATAAGTTTTAACCGCTGCATGCGCCGGTAGCGCTGCTGACGCAGGCTATCCCACCCCATTGCGTACTTCCCCCGGTATTTCTCGATGTTCTCTTCGGGAGCTTGAAGCGGATAGTGCGGAGCGTTGTGGGCCAGGTAAAGAAAAAAGGGCTGGTTTTGCCGGGCTGCCTGCGCCACCTCCTCGATAGCAAAATCGGTAAATCGGTCGGTTGTGTAAAAGTCATCGGGGGCTTTGTAGACCGCCGTGTCCAGGCGCATATAGTTCTGACCCGAACCATAATCCCGGCCCGTAAAAAAGTTGCTCGCGCCGTTGAGAAACCCAAAATAGCAGTCAAACCCCCGGTTATTGGGCACGTCTTGTTCGTCCTTCCAGTTGCCTAGGTGCCATTTGCCGCTCATAATGGTTCGGTAACCGGCGGTTTGCAGCACTTCGGCCAGCGTCACATTGTTATCGCGACGGGTCAGGTCATCGGTTTGCTGGTGATGGAGGCCCGACAACATCATTGCTCTTGACTGGGTGCACTTGGCCGTGTTATAGAACTGGGTCATCCGCAGGCCTTCGCGCGCTAACCGATCCAGATTAGGAGTCTGAATTTCTGAGCCGTAGCAGCCCAGGTCAGAGAAACCCAGATCGTCCGCCATGATAAGGATAATGTTAGGCTGGTTTGGCGGTTGGCTTTGTCCGCGACTAAAGAGCGAAAGAAGGCATCCGGCAGACAGCAGAAGAATAAAGCGTGTTGTCATGAGCAGTAGAAGCAAGGGCTATGCGGTAAATCGTGCGAACCGGCAGATAAAGTAATGAATTTCCGAGACAATCGTTGTCGAGGGCGTCTTTTCTAACCACCTTTTGCGGAATCGTATATCGTGAAAACCTTTCCCCCGCTTTTTGATTAAAATAAGAAGTAGCAGTATTGTTAAATTGCAACTAACTCTTTCCACTTCTTATTTTATGAAACACATTGATATTAACCACGAACAGGTTCCGGCCCTGGGCCTCGGCACTTTCTCACTCAAAGGAAAAGTCTGCCAGGAGGCCGTGGCCGACGCCATTGCCATTGGCTACCGCCATATCGACACCGCCCGGATGTATGAGAATGAACAGGACGTAGGGCAGGGCATCCGCCATTCAGGCATCGACCGGGATGAACTGTTCGTAACGACCAAAATCTGGTATACCGACCTGAAGCACGACCAGGTACTAAGCGCCACCGACGACAGCCTGCGCCAACTGCAAACCGATTACGTGAATCTGCTACTTATTCATTGGCCCTCGGAACAGGTGTCGCTCCAGGAAACGCTGGATGCACTCAAGGAGGTGCAGCGACAAGGAAAGGCCCGACTGATTGGGGTGAGCAACTTTCCGCCGTCTATGCTAAAAAAAGCTTTTTCATTGGCTCCAGTAGTATGTAATCAGGTGGAGTACCATCCGTATTTGGGGCAGAGCGCGCTGATTAACATGGTGCGAGAGCACCACGCTATGCTGACGGCCTACTCGCCCGTTGCCCAGGGGGCGGTGCAGGACGATGCAATGCTGCGCGATATCGGCGAACGCTACGGCAAGACTCCCGCCCAGGTGACCCTACGGTGGCTGATGGAGCAAGACAACGTGGCGGCTATTCCCCGCGCCAGTAGCCACGCCCATCGGGCAGCCAATTTCGATATCTTCGATTTTTCACTTACCGACGACGAGATGGAAACGATTTACGGCCTGAGCCGTCGCGAACGTTTGATAAATCCGCACTGGGCGCCGGTATGGGATGAGGTTTAGATGACTTGCTGGGTGACTAGACGTTGGATACTAGATATTGGATGCTGGGGGCCACCGTGCGGATGACTTTTGATAGGCTTAGAGGTTAAACATGAATACTGATCTGATAAAGTATTACGCTCAGCGGGCCCAGGAGTACGAGCTGGTTTACGACAAACCAGAGCGGCAAGCTGACCTTGGCCACGTAGCCAACTATCTAAAAAAGACTTTTGCAGACCAAAGCGTTTATGAGATTGCTTGCGGAACGGGTTACTGGACGCAGCACATTGCGCAAACTGCCCGTTCGGTGACCGCTTCGGATATTAACTCCAAAGTGCTGGAAGTTGCCAAACGAAAGGCGTTTCCGCGGCAAAATGTGACCTTTGACGTGGCGGATATTTACGCACTGCTTGCTCTCAAACGACCATTTGACGCTGGTTTTGGTGGATTCATCTGGTCGCACGTTCCTCTAGTACAACTGCCAGATGTTATCGCTTCATTTCACCAGACCATTAAGAAAGGTGGGCGGGTGGTGTGGATTGACAATCGCTACGTTCCTGGAAGCAGCACCCCGATCACCAAGCTAGATGATGTCGGAAACACATACCAAAGAAGAAGGTTACGTTCCGGCGAGGAACACCTTGTTCTTAAGAATTTTCCTTTAAAGGAGGAACTGCAGAACGCAGTTGAGGATTGCGCCTCTAACGTTCAGATTATTCGCCTAAGCTACTTTTGGATACTAACCTACCGTGTTGCTTGAGTACTTTCTATCGTTTCTTCGAGTAAAAAGGCCCTTCCAGGGTGACAGGGAAAGTGAGTGGCCTTCGTAAAAAACCCTAGTGCCTCACAATCTCACCAACCCAATAAGTCACCCGCGCAGCGACCGCCAACATCTGACCACGCAGAAGGTCATCAACATCTAATATCTAGCCCGCGTAGAAGATCATCCGCACAGCGGTCGCCAGCATCCAACATCCAACATCTGACCACGTAGAAAATCATCCAACTCACACCTTCACCCACCCCTGCTGCTTGTCGCTCTCGATAATCTTTTCGCACAGTACCAGTTCGCGCAGTCCGTCGGCGAAGGTCGGGTAAGTATTTGTGCTTTGCTTTCCGGCCGCCACGGCGGCGTACACTTCCTTGAACATCTGCTTCGACGTATCGGGAAAGCCCTCGTTGTGCCCGCCCGGAAACGAAATGGCGGACTTGGCCGCATCGTGCACCAGACCCGGGTCGCGCAGCAGCAAGCCATTGGGGGTGTCACGCTTGCCAATCCACACCTCGTTGGGGGCTTCCGAATTCCAGGCTAGGGTTTCTTTGGAACCCGAGATTTCTAACTTCAATTGGTTTTTGCGGCCGGCCGACACCTGGCTCACCGTGGCCACTCCCTTGTTTCCGTTATCAAAGCGAAGCAGCACGTTAGCGTGGTCTTCGGTGGTGATGGGCACATCCTCATAGTCTTCGGGCTTCAGCGTCATGCCCCCGTAGGTTTCTACCGGTTTGAGGGGTTTCTTGCGCTGCTGGTGCACGGTAGAAAAGTCGGCCAGCACTTCCACAATCTTCACACCCGCAATGTATTCTACCAAATCGAGCAGGTGCGAACCGATGTCGGCAATGGCCCGCGAGTCGCCCGACTGCTCCGGTTCGAGCCGCCAGTTGTAGTCGGTATCGTAGTAGAGCCAGTCCTGCAGGTAGGTGCCGATCACGGAGTACACATCGCCCAGTTCGTTATGCTCGCGCATGGCGCGCATCTGCCGCACCAGCGGGTAGTAGCGCAAATTGAAGTGGATAGCGTTGATCAGGCGGGTTTTTTCGGCCAGCGCCACCAGTTCTTCACCCTGCTGCGAGGTGGTGGCCAGGGGTTTTTCTACCACCACATGCTTCCCAGCTTCCAGGGCGGCCTTGGCCATGTCGAAGTGCAAAAAGTTGGGCGTACAAATGTGCACGCACTGCACTCCGTCGTGCTTGAGCAGTTCGTTGAAATCACCATAGGAGGCACCAATGCCCAGTTGATCGGCTTTTTGGCGCGTGTGTTCTTCGCCCACGTCGGCAATGGCTACCACGTCGATATTGGGCAGGCGACGCAGGGCCTCAATGTGGGCCGGGCCGATGAAGCCAAGTCCGGCCACCGCTACTTTTATCTTTTCCATAGGGGGATTAGGTTGGTTGGATTACCGTTATGGCCTCAATACTAGCAGGTTCCGGGCAAAAAACCAACCGAACGTACGCTTACCTGGGGATATAGCCACAGTGTAGCGGGGCGACCTTCTCGCTTGTCGCGGCGGTTCGACCACCAAAGTTTGAATCAACAATGACATCGCTGACCAAGAAAGTCTCAAAATCGTAGGGAAGGCCTTTGATGGCAAAAATGCGTTTGACAATAGCTTCCCGACTGGGGGCGTTGAAGTAGTTAACCGAAAGATCTCGCATTAAGCTGTTCTTTTCCGGCCGCCACACTCCACGACGCACGTAGTTCCCGCCTTCAAAAGCTCCTACTGCCTCGTAACCCGTTTTACCCACAAAGTGGGCCCATTTAATCTTAGTAAGTTCTTCGTGATTGTCGACGTTAGCCCTATTCTCAAGCCCCCAAGACCAATCGTAAGAAGCAGCGACAGTCGAGTCTTCATACTCATCAGCTAATTGAGCAAATGCGTGTCCGACCTCATGTATAGCAACTTTACTCCGGTGGTTATGAGCTGTCACTGCTACTCGGTCATCAGCGCTTCCTTTGCTACTGTTTGCATTAGCTAATAAAACAACCAGATGAACTTGATCCATACTAATTTTTAGAGCCTCACTAGCAAACCGGTAGCACGTTGAGGGGTTAACGTTCAAAACTCGACTATTTCTTTGAGTTTCAACGCTAAACGCTGTTTTCTTGGGAGTGTGGGATGTACCAATACCTTGCTCTTCTGACTCAGCATAAATGATATAAGCGTTAAAGTAATGCTGGTAGGTAGAAAAAGGTGATACGTTAAATAGACGCTCAATGATACCTCTTCCTGCCACCTCGTATTCTCCCCACTTCGCTAAATCCTGCCGGGTGAAGCCGTCTCCCATAAAAACAACATTGATTCCGCTAACGTCATTCTCGAACAGTACCTGCACTTCGCCGTGATGATGAAAGTTTTTGTCTCCGACAGGGTCAAGTTCGTTACGATCACCACATCCAGTAACGAAAAAGCCAATACTAATCAAGAAAACCGTTGTTCGAAGAGTACCCATAGAGAAAGCGGTCAATATGCGTTGGTTAGATAGGATTCATAATAATCATTTTCAGTGTAAATTAATACGCTGCTGCCCCTCTTTTATTTTTATCGTCTTTCCTCCCCAGACTAACTTCCCGCTAAGCCCTTCGGGCAATGTCACCTCTCCCACCAGACCGTCTTTTCCCTGCCGCGTAAACTTCACGGCAATTTCGCCCTGCGGATGGGGCATACTGCCCGAAACAGTTTCTAGATAACCCAGGGCCGGGGCGATCTTCACCGCCGCAAAGTGCGGGGCGGCGGGCCGAATGCCGCACACGGTGGCCAGAAACTCGTAGTTCGGACTCGCGCTCCAAGCGTGGCAATCGGAACGGGTGTGGTCTTCGTGTTCAGCAAAGGTGGTAAGCCCCTGAGCTAGCATGTCCTTCCAGGTGTCGAGGTGGTTCACAAAGTAGTCAGCCTGCCCCAGCTTTTGCACCGCCCGGGTCAGGTAGAACCGGTAGTAGATGTTGCACTGCACCAGTGAGGTATCACGCAGCAACTTTTCGAGCAAGGCGGCTTGCTGAGCCTCGGGCACCGCGTCGGTCAAGATCGCCATGATGTTGGCGTGCTGGCTGAACGAGGTTTTTTCAGGATCATCGGCCAGCAACTGCCGCCCGGCGTCGTAGCTGGTCTTCACCATGGCTTGCTTGGTGGCTGCCGATAGGTTTCGGTAGTGCCGGGCCTGGTCGGTTTGGCCGTAGTACTCGAACAGGTCGGCCGCGTAGTCTAGCGCGTAGACCCACTGGAGCGTGATCAGCGTAGAATGCCCGCCCTCGGCTCCGGGCGGCACGCCCCGCGGAAAGCCCTGGGCCACGTCCACGTAGTTCCACCACTGCAAGTCGGTGAGGATGCCGTTGTCATCCTGCCGCGCCTCGAACCACTGCAGCACGGCCTGAATGCCCGGCAGAAACTGCTTCACAAAGGTGGTGTCGGAGCGGTGCTGGTGGTAGTCGTGCACCATCGCCACCCAGAACAGAGAATAGGGCGGAATGTACTGAGGCTGGGCCGACGGGTAGCGGCTCATGGTGATACCTTCCGGGGCGCGCGAGTGGTCGAACTGCCGCAGCGCGTTGCGCACCAGCCGGTCGTCGCCCGACACGTAGAGCGAGATGAGCGCCTGAATGCGGGTGTCGCCAACGTACTGCAACTGCTCGTAGTAGGGGCAGTCCATGTAGGTCTCGGTGGCGCAGAGCCGGGCCGTCCGCCACCCCACGTCCCAGATCGTGCCGGTGGTCGTATCGTTGCTCTCGAAGAAGGCCACCTCTTCAAAGGGGTAGTTGCTGTAGGTGCCGAAGAAGTCGTGCAGGGTGAGCGGGTCGTCGCCCGTTTCAATGGCTAGCTCCACGTAGCGGTAGGTACGGATCCACAGCGGTCGAAACATGCGATTAGCTTCTCCGTCGGGCTCGAAGATGTCGAAATAGCCCAGGATGTGCTTCCCGGCGGTTTCGTTGCGGTTGCCCTTTCGTTCCTGTTCGTCGTACAACGCTTCGGCGTAGGTAATCTTGATGGCGCTGCCCCGCCCGCCGCTTACTCGAAGCTCAGGATAGCCCGCCACCAGGTAGTTTTGATCCAGCAGCAGGGTGGCGGTGGTACGGGCGGGCACCGTCACCGGCTGCTCGCCGGACAGAAAGCCCGCATCCACCGCCACTCCCTCGGAACGAGCCACCCGTTTGAACCGCTCGGGGTGTTCTTCCATCATCGGAATGGCGCGGGGTAGCAGATTATGGGTGCCATCGCCGTAGCCGTAGACCAGTCCGTAGGGCTTGCCGGTGCCCAGATCGCGCGGTGTCTGCCAGGCTTTCCCTTCCTGAAACGTAGCCGTCTCCCACCCCCAGGGGTACTGGTCACCGCGTAGGTAGTCGGTGGCTCCCGTGGCGTAGTAGCCCTTCACCGTAAAATCCTGCTGGGTAAGCGGCCGGTAGGCTTCGTTGTGCAGTACCCGCCAGGTGTCAGGATTGGTGTCTACCGTGGGCTGTTGCCCCGGATTTCCTTGCAAAATGAAGCCAGTGCGGTACGAATGCTGGGCCACCGGCCGGTGCTCACCGAAGTTCCACACCACCGCCGCCAGGGTGTTCTCGCCGGTGGTGAGTAGCTCGGCAATATCGTAAGTTTCGTAGGGCCAGTGCAGCAAGTCGCCCCGCGCCGGACCGAAGCCCACCGGCGTGCCGTTGACGAACAGGCGGTAGCGGTTGTCGGCCGACACGTGCACCACGAACGAGTCGGGCGCGGTGGGCAGGGTGAACGCGTGACGAAAGTGATACACCCCGTAGTCGGTGAGCGAAGCGGTGGGGTGGGCAATCCAGCGCGCCGACCATTCGCGACTGAGCAGGGTGTCGGGAACCGAAACCAGCTGCGCGAACAATTGGATACGCAGGAGCGTAAAAAACGTGAAAAGGACAATTTTTCGGAGCATCGTTCGTCTGAATAGTAATATGAACCGCCTAATCTCAGGCTAAAAACCGTTTGTTATGGATCAATCAGACTCTTTTACCCTAGCCTGCCGGTCAATTGTGCAGGACCGTTGCGCCGAATCAGAGCAGCGGTTGCTGACCAATATCCTACAAGCGCGTCAACTGCTCCATTATTCCCGTTTGCTTACCGGTTTGTTCGAGCAGAACAATCTGTCGTTCTACGATCTGTGCCCAGCAGACAGCTTCGAGCGAGTGAATTAAAGGTTCTAGGTTCGGGGTTGAAGGTTCTAGGTTCTGAGTTCTAATATCTTGAACTCAGAACCTAGAACAACGGGTGGCTCGTGCGTAAGGCAAACCTAGAACTCCGAACCTTTAACCTACCGTACGAATGCCGCGGGTAAGCCTCCGTCTACGTTGATCACGTTGCCGGTGCTTTTGTTGAGCAATCCCCCCACCAGAGCAAACACGCCGTTGGCAATATCTTCGGGTGTGATGGCCTCGTTGAGCAGCGTGCGCTGGGCGTAGTGCGCGGGGAGATCTTCGACGCTCACTCCGTAGGCCTTGGCGCGTCCTTCGGCCCAGCCCCCGGCCCAGATGTTGCTGCCCTGGATCACCGCGTCGGGGTTCACCACGTTGACCCGAATTTTGTCTTTGCCCAGTTCGGCGGCCAGCAGGCGGGTCATGTGCAGCTGCGCCGCTTTGGCCGTGCCGTAGGCGGCGTTATTGGGTCCCGATACTAGCGCATTTTTACTCACAATGTTAACCACATCCCCGCCCAGTCCTTGCTGCCGCATCACCTTCACCGCCGTTTGGGTCATCAGAAACTGCCCCTTCACCATCACGTTGTTAAGCACGTCCCAGTCGGCTTCACTGGTATCCTCCAGGGTTTTGGAAATGGACAATCCGGCGTTGTTCACCAGCAGATCTACGCCGCCGAAGGCCAGGCAGGTATCCTGAAACGTCTGCGCAATGGTTTCAGGATCGGTCACGTCCATGGTGGCGGCAATGGCCGCGTCTTTTCCGTAGGCCTCTTTGAACTCCTGTAACGTAGTTTCCAGCCGCTCGGCGTTCATGTCGGCCAGCACCACGCAGGCCCCTTCTTGCACAAAGCGTTCGGCGATAGCCCGACCGATGCCGCCGCCACTGCCAGTGACCAGGGCCACGCGGCGCGACAAGGGTTTTTCGGGGGGCATGCGCTGCAGCTTGGCTTCTTCCAGCAACCAGTACTCGATATCAAACGCTTCTTGCGTAGGCAGGGCGGTGTATTCGGATACGGCTTCGGCTCCCCGCATCACGTTGATGGCGTTGGTATAGAATTCGCTGGCCACTCGGGCCGTCTGCTTATTTTTAGCAAAAGTGAACATGCCCACCCCCGGCCACAGAATCACCACCGGGTTGGGGTCGCGCATGGCGGGACTATTGTCGTGCTTATGATTTTCGTAGTATTCGGCGTACATGGCGCGGTATTCCTGAAAAGCCCCGTAGAGATCCTCTTTTACCGCCATTGGGTCAGACAGGTCTCGATCAGCCAACATAAAATCCAGCACCAGCGGCCGGATTTTGGTGCGCAGGAAGTGGTCAGGACAGCTGGTGCCCATCGGAGCGAGTTTGGTTAAGTCTTCACTGTTGACAAACTCCAGCACCCGATCCTGATCGCTGAAGTGACCAATCATGGGTTGGTGGCTCGAGCACAAGCCTCGCAGCACAGGAGCCAGGGCGGCCGCCTGCTTCTGCCGTTGTTCTTCATCCAGAGCTTGCACCTTGTTTCCGCCAAACACCGGGCGTTCCTTTCCGGCGTGTTCTTCGATGTAGGTCGAGGCTTTCTCGATCACCTCCAGGCTGTTGATATAGCTATTGTAGGCCGTGTCGCCCCAGGTGAAGAGTCCGTGGCTGCCCAGCATGATGCCACGAATGCCCGGATTATCCTGTAAGCACTTTTCCAGTTGCAAACCCAGGTCGAAGCCCGGCCGTTGCCAGTCGACCCAGCCGATCTGCCCCTCAAACAGCTCTTCGGTGATGCGCTTGCCGTCTTTGGCGGCCGCGATGGCGATAGCCGCATCCGGATGCAGGTGGTCGATGTGCCGGAAGGGAAGAAACGCGTGCAGGGGAGTATCAATACTGGGGGCGCGGGAGTCCAAATCGTAGAGGCAATGGTAGAACAAGCCCACCATCTCGTCTTCGTTCTCCAGGCCGCGGTAGCGATTTTTGAGGGCGTGGAGCCGGTCTACGTACAGGCCCGCCAAGCCATTGCGCTTGAGCGAACCAATGTCGCCGCCCGAACCCTTGATCCACATCACTTTGGTTTCTTCGCCGGTGAGGGGATCTTTTTCGATGGTTTTGCAGCTGGTATTGCCGCCGCCGTAGTTGGTGATCCGCAGGTCAGCGCCCAGCAGATTAGAGCGGTAGAGCAACAACGCCACCTGGTCGTCCTGTAGTTTCTGCGCGTGGGCGTCGTCCCAGAGATAATCGACGTAGCGGAAAGAAGGATGGTTGGTAGACATAGGGATAGTTAGTTAGGTCATTAGGTTTGAGTTTGAGAAAAACCGGTAGCAAACGATGCAACGTACAAACTTGGGCTTACAGTTGCAACGGATTTAGCCAACTCGGAAGGCGTAGGGAACGAATATAGGAAGCTTTATGAAGTTAATTTATCCTAAATTAAAAATCCGGATCAAGCTCCAGGCGTTTGGTCAGCTCACGCACGTGTGGGTACTTGTCAGCGAGATAGTTCAGCTTTTCGGCCGGAGTGTACGGACGGCGCTGGTGCTCCTCGCGCGTGACGGTGGCGGCTAGTGTGATGTTCGGGTTGCCCAGTTGCGCCCGCAGCCGCTGCAGCAGGTCGGATTTAACGGCACTCAGTGAGTCTTCTTCTAGCAGATTCGTCAGCGTGAGCGGAATGGTGACGCCGTCGTCGGCTAGGGTGATGGGTTGGTTGAGCACGTGGTACGCGCTGTCTTTGCCCGCCGCCCGCTGCTCATCCGCGAAGGCTTTCCAGGCTTCCCGCAGTTTGGTGAGCGAAACCGGAAGCGCCGGGGTAGCAGCAGACGTCGGGGGGGGAGGCGGTTCGGATAGCGATGCTGCCGCTGCGGACGGTTCGGGCAGCGCCGCCGCCTGGTCGGTCAGCTTAGGAATTTTGACCGTGCTTTTGTTCTTGAGAGCACCTAGCGCCGGAACCGGCTTCACCGCACCGTTAGTGGACGGGGCGACGGTTGGGTTAGCGGATGAAGAATCTACTTGCTCAGCTTTTTTTTTCTCGGCTTCGGCAGGGGGAGCAGGAGCTTGCGCCACCCGGGCCAGATTCACCGCCGCCTGGATATAGGCCATCTTCATGAGCGCCAGCTCCACATGTAGGCGCTGGTTCTTGCTGTTCTTGTACTGCAAATCACAGTCACCCGACAAACTCAGGGCGGTGAGCAAGAATGACAACGGAGCCTCCTCAGCCTGCTGCCGGTAGCGCTGCTGCACGGTGTCGGACACGGGCAACAGGCGAATGGTCGCCGCATCCTTGCAGACCAGCAGGTTACGAAAGTGTTCGCTCAGGCCCACGACAAAATTGTGCCCGTCGAAGCCCTGGCGCAGAATATCATCAAAGGTGAGCATCACCTGCGGCAGGTTTTGGGTCAGCAGGGCGTCGGTGACGCGAAAGTAATAGTCGTAGTCGAGAATGTGCAGGTTCTCGATGGTGGTTTGGTAGGTGATCGTCCGCTCGGTGGAGAAGGTCACAATTAAGTCGAAGATCGACAGCGCGTCGCGCAGGGCACCGTCGGCCTTCTGGGCGATCAGGTTCAGCGCTTCTTCTTCGGCGGCAACGCCTTCTTGCTGCGCGATTTTGCGCAGGTGCCGCACCATGTCGCTGATCTGGATGCGGTTGAAGTCAAAAATCTGGCAACGCGACAGGATGGTGGGGATCACCTTGTGCTTCTCGGTGGTGGCCAGAATAAACACCGCGTAGGGCGGCGGCTCTTCCAGGGTTTTCAAGAAGGCGTTGAAGGCCGCGTTTGAGAGCATGTGCACCTCGTCGATGATGTACACCTTGTGGGTGCCCTGCTGCGGCGGGTAGCGCACCTGGTCGATCAGGTTGCGAATGTCATCCACCGAGTTGTTGGAGGCAGCATCCAGCTCGTAGATGTTCATGGCGTTGGTCTGCTCCTCACCAAAGCCGTTAATCTGCCGGGCCAGAATGCGGGCGCAAGTAGTTTTGCCTACTCCCCGCGGACCGCAAAACAACAGGGCCTGAGCCAGTTGTTTGCCGTCGATGGCATTTTGCAGGGTGGTGGTGATATGTTCTTGCCCCACCACTTGCTCGAAGCCCATCGGGCGATACTTGCGCGCCGAAACCACAAAGGTGTCCTGTTCCATGCCGGGCAAGTTACCAAATAATGCCTACGATTGAAATGATTTTTTGTAACTTACCGGTTCTGATGTTTCTCCGATAGCAAGGTCTTTTACGCAGCCGTTCCCTATGTCCGATACCGCCCGCCAGCCTACGCTGCTGGAATCCATGATCCCTATTTTGTTTCTGGTGCCCCTGTTGTTTGCCAACGTGGCAATCTTCGAGGGCGACGCTACCTACGGTCCCAACCAAATTGCCCTGATCCTGGCGGCGGCGGTGGCGGCGCTGGTCGCGCTGCGCACGGGCACCCGCTGGGAAACCATGCAAGACGGGATGGTGAAGAGCATCAGTTCGGCCATGTCGGCCATTCTGATTCTGCTGCTTATCGGCTCACTGGCGGGCACCTGGCTGCTCAGCGGCATTGTGCCCGCCATGATTTATTACGGCTTACAGATTCTGAATCCCACCATCTTTCTGGTCGCGGCGGTGGTTATCTGCGCGGTGGTGGCGGTGGCCACGGGCAGCAGCTGGTCCACGGTGGCCACGGTGGGCATTGCCCTGCTGGGCATCGGCAAGGCGCTGGGCCTGTCGGAGGGCGTGATTGGTGGGGCCATTATCTCCGGGTCCTACTTCGGCGATAAGATGTCGCCTTTGTCTGATACGACCAACCTGGCCCCGGCGATGGCGGGCACCGATCTGTTTACCCACATCCGCTACATGACCCTTACCACGGTTCCTTCCATCACCATCACCCTGATCATCTTTTTGGTGATGGGCTTCACGGCGGACGAGGTCACCTCGTCGGCAGGCGTGGCGGGTGTGCTGGCCGCCCTCGACAGTGCCTTCACCATCAACGGATGGTTGTTTTTGGTGCCGGTGGTGGTCATTGGCATGATCGTGCGCAAAGTACCGGCCATTCCGGCCCTACTGGCGGGCACGCTGCTGGGAGCACTGTGCGCCCTGGTGTTTCAGCCCCAGGCGCTGCGCGAGATCTCCGGGGGCGTGCCCGGACTAGCCGGAGGCTACACCGCCGTGATGCAGGCTATGTTTGCTGATATCGCTATCGTGACCGACGATACGATGGTGAACGATCTGCTGGCTACCGGAGGCATGGCGGGGATGCTCAACACGGTGTGGCTCATCATCTGCGCGATGGTGTTCGGCGGAGTGATGGAATCGGCCGGGATGCTGGCCCGTATCACGCAGTCGATTGTGCAGTTTGCGCACTCCACCGGTTCGCTAATTGCCTCTACCGCCGGTACGTCGATCTTTTTCAACCTCACCGCGTCGGATCAGTATTTAGCCATTGTGGTGCCGGGCCGCATGTACGCCGACGTGTACCGCGAGCGGGGCCTTAAACCCGAGAACCTGAGCCGCACGCTGGAAGATTCGGGCACGGTGACCTCGGTGCTTATTCCCTGGAACACCTGCGGGGCCACGCAGTCGGTGGTGCTGGGCGTGGATACGCTGGTGTACGGTCCCTATGCCTTCTTCTGCTACATTAGCCCCATGATGACGGTTTTGTTTGGCTATTTGAACATCAAAATTGCGCGTTACTCGGATGAAGAGGTAGCGGAACATCAACTAGAAAATGCGTAGTGCGAGGTAAAAACTTGTTAGAACGGCGGCGTGATTAATCCCTCCTTATGTTTCAAAAAGACATCACTAAAGAAGAAATTAACGAACTGCCGTTGCGCAAGTACGAGGGCCCCATTGAGGTGGTCACTGATGAAGAGCGGCAGCTAACGGTGCTAGAAGAACTAGCCGCGCACGCGGTGGTGGGCTTTGATACCGAAACCAAACCGGTTTTCAAGCGGGGCGTGCACCACGACGTGTCGTTGGTGCAGTTGGCGATTCCGGGCAAAGCGTATCTGATTCGTCTTAATCACGTTGGGTTCACGGATGCGCTCAGCGCCTTTTTCGCCGACGAACGTATCAAGAAAGTGGGTATCAGCATCAAAGACGACCTGCGCCACCTGACCCAACTGGCCGAGAAGCACCACGTTCGCTTTAAACCGGCCAATATTCTCGACCTGAACGATGCGGCCAAGCAACTCAACGTGCCGCACATGGGCGTGAAAAAGCTCACCGGCATTTTTCTGAATTTCCGCGTGTCGAAAGGGCAACAAACCTCCAATTGGGAAAACCCCCGGCTCACCGAAAAGCAACAGCGCTACGCCGCCACCGACGCCTGGGTGTGCCTGGAGATTTATCAGCGGTTGGAGAGTTTGGGGAGAGTCTGATCTAAGTGATCAACTACCCATTGGCGTGCTCTTTAAAAACTTCTCCGTCTTTTTTTACTGTATTTTGAAAAATAATAATACCTTGATGTCTACCTATACCATATTTTAAAGGTAGCATGAACGTCAGGGAGTTGGCCAGTAAAAATTTCACTTCGCCATCTGATTCGCTTTGGGGTCAGTTCAAGGCGGGTTCTCAGGAGGCTTACGCAGTTATCTACCAGCGCCATTTTTTCTACCTGCTGGACTACGGTAAGAAAGTATGCAGTGATCGGGAACTGGTGCGAGATACTATTCAAGACCTATTTATTGAGCTGTGGAACAGCCGAGAGCGATTGTCAGATACTTCCTCCGTTCAATTTTATCTAACCAACGCCCTCAAGTATAAGCTATACCGAGCACTGGCCACAGAACCGTGTCCGCGACTCAATAGTGAAGCAGTTGCTATTGAACTTCCCTGGGAAGATGATCAGGTCGAGGAAGAAGTGAGTCAGGCGCAGCGAAAAAAAATTCACCAGGCTTTGCTGCAACTGCTAACAGCACGCCAGCGAGAAGTAGTTGAACTGAAGTTTTATCAAGAACTCACTAGCGATGAAATTGCGGCCACCATGCAAATCTCCAAGGAGGCCGTGTACAACACTTTGTCCAAGGCGATGAAAGTGCTCCGGCAAAATCTGAAACGCGCGGCGCTATCGCTGGTTTTCTTCTAGACTGCTCTTTCTCTGCATCCTGCCTGAAGTTTCTTAAAATAAATTTCCCAAAAGTGATGAGGTTTGCTTGAGGCCGGTCATTAGTAGATAAAGATCATCTACAATGCCTGACTACCGTAGCTTCTCCGTGGAAGAGTTCGTACGAGACCCGTTCTTTCAGCAGTGGGTTGTTCAACCGGAACCGGTACACCTTGCGTTCTGGGAGCAATGGATGAGCGAGCACCCTAGTCAGCAGGAAACCGTGGACCAGGCTCGTGCTATTGTCACAACCCTGAAGTTTCGCCCTGAACCGCGGGACAATGCCGATTTTATTGCTGCGTGGGAAGCAATTTACGAAGCTACGCAGGATAAAGGGCAAACAGCTTGGCCACGACGCATGGCATACTCGAAAAACGCTCATACGCTACAACTTCGACAGATAGTTCTTGTGGCAGCCGGTTTACTGGGAGTGGCATTCTTCCTCTACCTTTATTGGCAGATTGTTGCTCCCCCTCCCCAAATTACCCATACGACCACCTACGGCGAAACGAAGCGATTAACCCTTCCGGACGGCACGCTGGTAACGCTCAACGCAAACTCTACCCTTTCGTACGCCGATGCGTGGGAGACAAAAGCTGGTTCCGAGACTCGATCGGTGCAGTTGGAAGGTGAAGCTTTTTTTGAGGTAACAAAACGACAAACCCCAGCGGGTAGCCCAATTAAATTCACCGTCGATGCGCAAGGTTTAACGATTGCAGTATTAGGAACTGAGTTCAACGTCAACCAACGCGGAGAAGCCGTGCAGGTGATGCTCACCGAAGGACAAGTACAACTATACAATCCCGAGAACACGGTGAACGTAACGATGGCCCCCGGAGAACTGGTAGAGTACTCAACCCAAACTAACCGGGTGGCGCAGACCAAAGCGAATGCCGAAGTCTACACCGCTTGGCGTGAAAACCGCTACGTGTTCGAAGATACGGCCCTGGAGGATATTCGAGACCTCATCGAGAACAATTACGGTAAGAAGGTAATCATCGCTTCACCTGCGCTGCTAACCCGAGAAATCACCGCAACCATTCCAAGTACGAAGTTGGCCGTGCTGCTCACCATCTTAGAGGAGACGCTCGGCATTGATATCGTTCAGCAAGACAATCAGCTTGTCTTCCGAAATCGAAACCATTAATTGTTCACTTAACCGAAGGTCACATGAAGTCAAATTTATTGCTCACAAAATGCCTGGGAATGCTGCTGGCGCTGGGTTGCTTGGCAAGAGAAGCCCAAGCCCAAAAGCTGGTAGCGCACAACCACCCGGCGGCGGCGCAAACATACGCAGCGCACCAACAGACTACGCAATCGCTAGAGCAGGTATTAGACCGTTTGGAGAAACAGTATGGGGTCAACTTTGCCTACGAGCGTCGTTTGCTGACGGATAAAACCGTAGCGGCGTCCACGCAAGACAGCGCCGACCAATTGGAAGTGGTGTTGCAACGCGTTCTACGCCCCCTGCGGTTGACTTTCACTAAAGTAGACAATGTATACGTCATCCAACCAAACAGAGTCCGCGACACCTCAGTAAAGAAAGTAGCCCCTCGCGCTCCTGATCACGTGGGATTTATAGCCGATTCTGATGCCCCCGGCACGATAGAAACGTTACCAGACCGGCTCACGCAAATGACCGAGCAAGTCATCACCGGCCAGGTTACGGACCAATCCACCGGCGAAACGCTGCCCGGAGTTAACATCCTGGTGAAGGGCACCACCATCGGTACCATTACTGACGTAGAGGGCAACTACCGACTTACCGCCCCGGATGGTGCCGAGATGCTGGTGTTTTCTTCGGTAGGCTACACCAGCGAGGAAGTAGCGATTGGTACTCAGACGGTGATTAACCTGGCGATGGAACCCGACGTTCAGGCGCTTTCTGAAGTTGTGGTCGTCGGCTACGGAGCGGTGAAGAAGAGTGATCTAACGGGTTCGGTTTCTCAAGTCAGTTCGGAGGACATCAATGCTTTTCCGGTAGCCACCGCCGACGAAGCCCTGCGAGGGCGGGCAGCCGGTGTGCGGGTAACCCAAAATTCGGCTGCCCCTGGTTCTCGCATCCAGATTCAGATACGAGGAGGCAACTCGCTGCTCGCGAGCAACGAACCGCTATTTGTGGTGGATGGATTTCCACTGACGGGAGGGATTGACTACCTTAATCCTTCCGATATAGAATCGATCAATATTTTGAAGGATGCTTCGGCTACGGCCATCTATGGTTCACGAGGAGCCAACGGAGTGGTACTGGTGACCACCAAGCAAGGGAGTAGTGGGAAGGGCACTATCACCGCTGAGAGCTACTACGGAATACAGCAGGTGCGCAAGAGGTTTGATCTTATGAACGCCCGCCAGTACGCCGAGATGGCTAACGAATACGCTGCTAATCAGAACCTAACACCTTTCTTTAATGTGAACAATCTTGGAGGCATCGAAACGGATTGGCAAGATGCTATTTTTCAGTCTGCCCCCATCCAAAACCACTCGCTAGGCTTTCAGGGGGGCAACGAAACCACCAAGTATTTCATCTCAGGCAACTATTTCAGCCAAGAAGGAATTGTAGTGAACTCCGGGGCGCAGCGAGGTTCAGTAGACCTACGTTTAGACCAAGAAGTAAACGACTGGCTGAACATCGCAACGAACCTAACCTTAAGCCGCCTGGAATTTAATAATATACGGGGCGACAACGCTAACCGGGGCACGGGTGCCCTGTCAGCGGCCTGGGTATCGCCCCCGCTGCTGCCTCCGTATACCGATGGTGAACTCACCGACGTGGCACAGTTTGGATTCAGCCCCAATGTGCTACAGAACCCGTTGGCGTGGGTGCAGATAAAAAACCAAGAACTAAACACCCGCCTGGTGGGGAACCTAGTGGCTGACATCGAGCTTGCCGAAGGGCTGGTACTTAAAGTGCTGGGGGGAACCGAGCAAAGCTACCGTGATATAAACTATTATTCTCCTTCTATTCTGAACGGCACTCCCACCGGAAACGCCCGCACCACAACAGTGCGTGAACTCTCGTACCTTAATGAAAACACGCTAAATTATCAAAGGAAACTCCGCCAAGCCGATCAGCTTAGTGTTACCGCCGGATTTACGCTGCAGGAGTTCGGCCGGAAGCGTAACCAGTCCGAGGGCAGTGGCTTCGCTAACGATATCCTAACCAACAACAACCTGGGGTCGTCTGAAACTATTTTTCCGAACGTCTCTGACGTGACTGAGTGGACGCTACTGTCGTGGTTAGGAAGAGTAAACTACACTCTGAACGATAAGTACTTGTTTACAGCAAGTGTTCGGGCTGACGGATCATCTCGCTTCGGCGACAACAACAAGTGGGGCGTCTTTCCTTCGGGAGCAGTCGCCTGGCGATTATCTGACGAAGAATTTATCAAAAACATTGGGTCTATATCAAATCTAAAGCTAAGAGCCAGCTACGGCCTTACGGGCAACACCGCCATTGATCCGTACCAGTCGCTTGATCGCTTAGGCGACATAAGGGCTACCTTCGGGAAGACGGATGTTATCGGCTTTGCTCCAAGCGATCTGGCGAATCCTGACCTGCGTTGGGAGACCACCGCTCAGTTCGATCTGGGATTAGACTTAGGGTTGGTGGACGAGCGGCTGCGGGTCACCCTTGACTATTATCGAAAAACAACCAATGATCTCTTAGCCAACGTGCCGCTGCCCACTTCGTTAGGCTTTCGCTCGTTCATCACCAACCTAGGGGAAATAAGAAATACCGGAGTTGAGGTAAGTGTTGGTGCCGATATTTTGGTTGATGAACTGACGTGGAGCGTGATGGGGCAGGCTTCATTTAACCGGAACGAAGTAGTGGATATTGGGGGGGAAGACGTGTTCGGAGCGGATATCAGCCAGCCCTTCGCCAATCCCGTTAACATTGTGCGGGAAGGTGAGCCCCTGGGAGTATTCTACGGCTTCGTAGAGAATGGTCTTGACGAAGATGGCTTTATCCAGTACCAGGACATCGATGGCGAAGAAGGGATTACCAATGAGGACCGTACGATCATTGGCAATCCGTATCCTGACTTTATCTATAGCCTTAATTCGGATTTATCATACAAAAATTTCAGCTTAAATATCTTCTTTGAGGGGGTACAGGGCAATGATCTTTTCTTTGCTACGGGCGGCTCACTTACCAACTCATTTAACCGAGGCGAAAACCAACTGGTTGAAGTATATAACGACCATTGGACGGTAGAAAACCCGAATCCGAACGCAAAGTACCCACGGATAAGTCCGGCTACTCGCTACCGTGCTTCAGACCGGTTTATTCAAGATGGTTCCTACCTGCGACTACGCAATGTTAGGCTCGCCTATAACCTGCCCACCGCTAATCTGGGAATCGGTTTTCTGCGCTCTCTTCAGGTCTACGTGAGCGGTCAGAACTTGCTCACTTTCACCAACTACGTTGGGTTAGAGCCTGAGGTAAACACGCGGGGAGATGCAGGTGATCTACGGGTAGGAGTGGACGAAACGGCCTATCCCTCGGCTAAAATCTACACCGCTGGTGTTAAACTCGGCCTTTGAGAACGAATGTAATTCTAATTACTCATGAACATGAAAAACATTTTATCCTTATTTATCGCCGTGCTTCTGTTCGCGCGCTGCGAAGATGTGCTTCAGGAAGAACCACAAGATTTTTTGGCACGGGCCAATTTCTATCAGACAGCTTCGGATGCTGAGTCTGCGCTGCTAGCTACCTATGGGGCTTTCTACGACAACGGATTCTTCTACAATATATGGTATATGGCACTGGTAGAAGGTAGCGCCGATTACGTCAACAGCAGAGGATCTCAATTTCCAATTAGTGAGTACCAGGGGTTAGACCAACAAAATCAGGTGCGTGCTTTCAATACCTATAATGCTATCTACACAGGCATTAATCGAGCCAACGTAGTGATCGAGAATATAGCAGATATTGAGATGAACGAAGACGATAAGCAACAGATTATTGCTGAAGCTTACTTCTTGCGTGCTTTCTTCTACGCTACCCTAGCAAATCACTGGGGCGGAGTTCCGTTGCGCTTGTCCGAAACGCGTGGGTTAGATGATCTGGCGGCCCCCCGGGTACCAGTTGAAGAAGTATATAATACGGTAGTTAACGATCTGGAAACCGCAATACCTAACCTAGCGAATTCTTTCCCTCCGGATCAAAGTGGGCGAGCTACTTCTTGGGCAGCTAAGATGCTACTGGCAGACGTTTACCTTACCACCCAGCGGTGGGCGGAGGCGCGCGATCTGGCAAACGACGTGATCGAAAATGGTGGCTTCGAGTTGGTGCCGGTGGTGCAACCTGACGACTTTCTCCAGATTTACGGACCGGATGTGGTTACCCATACCGAAGACGTATTCTCGCTCCACTACTCCGAAACCAATACAAATGCTCTGGTTAGCTGGCAACAGCGCCCAGGACAGTTCGGCATCTACGGCCCCGGTGGGGTGTGGGCATGGCTTCCGAACATGAATTCGTTCATTGGCAACTGGGACGATGCCGATTTGAGGAAAGAATACAGTTTGTACACGTTTATCGTGGTCGACGGCGACACCATTCCCCTACCCGACGTCAGCCCCATTCTGTTCAGAAAATACCGCGATCCGCAGTCAAACCAAGGCAGTCGTAACAACATTCCGGTTTATCGGCTCGCCGAAGCGTATCTCATATACGCCGAAGCCGCCAATGAAGCAGAAGGGGCACCATCAGCTTTGGCACTTGAACGGCTTAATAAAGTAAAAAGGAGGGCCTACGGATACGCGCCCGATAGTCCCTCACCCGTAGATTTTCCCAGTGGCTTGGATCAAGCTAGCTTCCGAGATACGGTCTTGTTGGAACGAGGTTTTGAGTTATTGCTAGAGGCCAAGCGCTGGCATGATTTGAAGCGGACTGGAAGAGCTAAGGAAGTTATTAACGCTACCGGCAAGGATTTCCAGGACGTTAGCTTGTTGTTTCCCCTTCCACTAGACGAAATAAATAATAATCCAGCCATTGGTCCAGAGGATCAAAATCCTGGATACTAGTTATGAGAAAACGCATATTGTTGACAGTTGCTAGTTGGACAGCGATGGCTTTTACGGCCGGTTCATCAACCCAACCCACCCAGCACGACATCGTCATTTACGGAGCTACCTCCGGCGGGATAGCCGCTGCCATTCAAAGTTCGCGCCTGGGCAAATCGGTGCTCTTGATCGAGCCCACCCAACGCATCGGCGGACTCACCACCGGCGGGTTGGGCCAAACCGACATTGGCAACAAACAGGCCATCGGCGGCATCTCCCGGGAGTTTTACCAGAACATCCGAAAATACTACGACAATCCATCGCGTTGGCAATGGCAGAAACGATCCGAATACGTCGACGGCGGACAAACCCGCACCCAAGCAGGGGAAGACGCCATGTGGACCTTCGAGCCCTCGGCCGCGCTGGCCGTCTACGAACAAATGATCGCCGACGAAACCATTGAACTGGTACGCGGCGCACAGCTAGACCGGGAGAACGGGGTCAAGAAAGAGGGGACCAGGATTACGCAAATCACTACCGAAGGCGGCAATACCTACGCGGGTAAGATGTTCATCGACGCCACCTACGAGGGTGACCTGATGGCCGCGGCGGGAGCGGCCTATTTTGTGGGCCGCGAAGCGAACGACGTGTACGGAGAAACCTACAACGGCGTGCAGTTGCTTGACGGGCACCAGTTTCCCGATGGGATAGACCCCTATGTTACACCCGGCAACCCGAACAGCGGGCTGCTATGGGGAATTAGTGAGGGAGAGCTAGACAAGCAGGGCAATGGCGACACGCTGGTGCAGGCCTACAACTTCCGCATTTGCCTGACCGACGAGAAAGAAAACCAGGTGCCGATTACTAAACCGGACAACTACGACGCTACGCGCTACGAATTGCTGGCCCGCCTGTTTGTGGCTCAGCCCACCAAACAAGACATCAACCAGTACTTCATCTGGAGCAGTATGCCCAATGACAAAACCGATATCAACAACCGCGGCGGCTTCTCTACCGATATGGTCAACTGGAGCCACACATATCCTGAGGCCAGCTACGCTGAGCGCGAGGCAATCATCAAGGCTCACGAAGACTACACCAAAGGATTGCTCTACTTCTACGCCAGCGATTCGCGCGTGCCCACCGAACTGCGGCAGGAGGTGCAACGCTGGGGTTATCCCAAAGATGAGTACGAAGCCAACGGTCACTGGTCGCCCCAACTCTACGTGCGCGAGGCCCGCCGGATGATCGGTGAGCAGGTGATGACGCAAGCCCACTGCGTGGGCGAAGAAACGGCGGAAGACCCAATAGGGATGGCGGCCTACACCATGGACTCGCACAATTGCCAGCGTATTGTGGTAGAAAAAAGCGGAGCTACTATGGTGAAGAACGAAGGCAACGTAGAAGTAGGCGGGTTTCCACCCTATCCGATTTCCTACCGTTCCATCGTTCCCAAGCAAAGCGAAGCAACCAACCTGCTGGTGCCGGTGTGCCTGTCGGCCAGCCACATTGCCTTTGGATCCATCCGGATGGAACCGGTCTTTATGGTACTCGGGCAATCGGCGGCCTCGGCGGCAGCACTGGCCATCGACAATGATCAGGCCGTGCAATCAGTAAACTACCCTGATTTACGGAAGCAGCTTGAGATTGACCAGCAGGTACTGAAACACGATGCCGCGGTAAAATAATCACCCCAACACAACACAGTCGGTCGCTAATCATTAATTTCCCCTTATCCATGAGAAACCTACCCGGAACACCTTTGTACGTTACTTTGATTATCGGCTTCCTTTCTCTCGTTCAGTGCACCAGTTCGCCGAACGCAGTCACCGACCAGTCTGCTTATTCTGCCGACGTGATCATCTACGGCGGTACCTCAGCAGCCGTTACCGCGGCGGTGCAAACCGTTCGGATGGGAAAAACCGTCATTATGGTATCGCCCGATACGCATCTGGGCGGACTCACCGCCGGAGGATTGGGCTGGACGGATACGGGGAACAAGGAAGTGATCGGCGGTTTGTCGCGCGAGTTTTACCAGCGCGTCTACCAGGCGTATCAGCAACCCGAAGCGTGGCGGTGGGAGGAGAAATCAGCCTACGGCAACACGGGGCAGGGCACCCCTGCTATTGACGGAGCGAACCGAACCATGTGGATTTTTGAGCCGCATGTGGCCGAACAAGTTTTTGAAGATTTTGTGGCCGAAAACGATATTGAGCTTTATCGTGACGAGTGGCTTGATCGCGAAAATGGAGTAACCAAAGTAGACGACCGGATTGTTTCTTTCACTACGCTGAGCGGAAAAGTGTTTCGGGGAAAGGTATTTATCGACGCTACCTACGAAGGCGATTTAATGGCCGCCGCCGGGGTTAGTTACCACGTGGGTCGGGAGGCGACCAGCCGATACAACGAGGAGTGGAACGGCATCCAGACCGGCGTGCTGCATCACGCCCACTATTTTAAAAATAATATCAGCCCCTACGTGATTGCGGGCGACTCGACCAGCGGGTTGCTACCCCTGGTTTCGGCAGAGGACCCTGGGGAGTACGGTGCGGGCGATAATAAGATTCAGGCCTACTGCTTTCGGATGTGCCTGAGCAACCACCCCGACAACCGCGTGGCCTTTCCGCGCCCCGATGGTTACGACTCCACCCAGTATGAACTGCTGGCTCGGGTGTTTGATAGCGGCTGGCGCGATACCTTTAATAAGTTCGATGCCATCCCGAACCGCAAGACCGACACCAACAACCACGGCCCGGTGAGCACCGATAACATCGGCATGAACTACGATTATCCGGAAGCTTCGTACGAACGGAGAAAGGAAATCATTGCGCAGCACGAAACCTACCAGAAAGGTTTGATGTATTTTATCGCCAACGACCCGCGGGTGCCCGCCGAGGTGCGGGAAGAGATGAGCCAGTGGGGACTGGCCGAGGATGAATTTACTGATAATGGCCACTGGCCGCACCAGATCTACGTACGCGAGGCGCGCCGCATGATCGGCGACTACGTGATGACCGAGAACGATATCCTGGACAAACGCGAGACGCCGCGCTCGGTGGGGATGGGCTCCTACACCATGGACTCGCACAACGTGCAGCGCTACGTGAAACCCGACGGCTTCGTGCAAAACGAAGGCGACATCGGCGCCAAGGTGCCCGAACCCTACGAAATCTCGTACGGCGCGCTGGTGCCCAAGCAAGAAGAGTGCGCCAACTTACTGGCACCCGTCTGCGCGTCCAGTTCGCACATTGCCTTCGGGTCGATCCGGATGGAGCCGGTATTCATGATCCTGGGGCAGAGCGCCGCCACCGCCGCGGTGCTGGCCATTGAGAACGAAGTGGCGGTGCAGGAGGTAGATTACAAAACGCTCAAGCAACGGCTGCTGGCGGACGGGCAGCGGCTTACGCTGGCCGATGGTCAGTAGGTAAATACGAGCTGACGAATGTCGTCTACACCGGTGCGTACCGGATAGTATCCAAAAAACATCGATAACCCAAAACTAGTCAGGCCGTTACGCTGTACTAAATACGAAACTAAATTCAGCGACTATGTTCAACGTAATGCACAACTCAGAGGACTTTGAGGCGGCCCTAGCGGCCAGTTACGAAAAGCCAATCGTACTATTTAAGCACTCCGCCACCTGCCCCTTTAGTGCGGCGGCGCAGATTGCGGTGGCCGATGCCAAACACGATATCGACATCTACGGCATTGTGCTACAGTACACCGGAGAGCTAAAGGTAGAAATCGCCCGGAAACTAAACGTAGAACACCAAAGTCCGCAGACGATTGTCGTTCATAAAGGCCAGGCCATCAGCCACCAGTGGCGAGGCGAAATTCAGAAAGATCGTCTGATCCAGGAAGTTAACGATAGGCTTGTGTCGACACGAGCTTCTGAAAAATCATCAGAATAAAGTCTAACCAAGGACACCGGGCGGTTGTCGCCATTATCCTAACAAACTTCACACCTGCTCGTACTCTTTGATATCCGACAAATCGAAGTCGTTCATAAAGGCCGTAGTGAAGTCTCCCTTCCTGAACTTTGGGTCGTTCATTAGCTTGATATGAAAGGGAATGGTGGTTTTGATGCCCTCGATGATAAACTCTTGCAGCGCCCGGCTCATCCGGGTGATAGCTTCCTCGCGCGACTGCCCGCTCACAATCAGCTTGGCAATCATGGAGTCGTAGTTGGGCGGAATGGTGTAACCCGCGTAGATGTGACTATCGATACGCACCCCGTGGCCACCGGGCATGTGCAGGTTGGTGATCAGTCCGGGCGACGGGCGGAAGCCCTGCGCGGGGTCTTCGGCGTTGATGCGGCACTCAATGGCGTGCATCTGCGGGTAATAGTTATTGCCCGACAGCGTCATGCCCGCGGCCACTTTAATCTGCTCCTTGATCAGATCGTAGCTGGTTACTTCTTCGGTGATGGGGTGTTCCACCTGGATGCGGGTGTTCATCTCCATAAAGTAGAAGTTGCGGTGCTTGTCCACCAAAAACTCGATGGTGCCCGCCCCTTCGTAGCCAATGGCTTCGGCTCCCGCAATAGCGGCGTTGCCCATCTTGTCGCGCAGCTCGGGCGTCATAAAAGGCGAAGGCGTCTCTTCCACCAGCTTCTGATGCCGCCGTTGAATGGAGCAGTCGCGCTCCGACAGGTGGCAGGCTTTGCCGGTGTGGTCGCCCACAATTTGGATCTCAATGTGCCGAGGTTCCTCCACAAACTTTTCCAAATATAATGCGTCGTTGCCAAAGGCCGAGCCCGATTCGCGTTTCGCGTCATCCCAGGCTTTTTTGAACCCGGTCGCGTCGTGCACGATGCGCATCCCCTTGCCCCCGCCGCCCGCCGTGGCCTTCAGAATGATGGGGTAACCAATTTTTTTGGCGATGCCTAAACCTTCGTCAATGGTGCCCACCAGTCCGTCGGAACCGGGTACCGTGGGCACGCCTGCTGCCTGCATGGTAGCCTTGGCGGTGGCCTTGTCGCCCATCTTGTTGATCATCTCGGGCGAAGGGCCAATAAATTTGATCTGGTACTCACCGCAGATGCGCGAGAACTCAGCGTTTTCTGATAAAAAGCCGTAGCCGGGGTGGATGGCGTCGGCATTGGTGATCTCGGCCGCCGCAATGATACTAGGAATGTTGAGGTAAGAAAGTCGGCTGGGAGCGGGTCCGATGCACACGGCTTCGTCAGCAAAGCGGACGTGCAGACTGTCCTGATCGGCAGTGGAGTAGATCGCTACGGTGCGGATACCCATCTCGCGGCAGGTGCGAATGACGCGAAGAGCAATTTCGCCCCGGTTGGCAATAAGTATTTTTTTGAACATGGACGTGATGGGTTGGGTTAGCGAAGTTGGAACTCCGCCATCGGATCATATTGCTGGGCCGAATGCCGCTTAGCCGGTCCGGCGGGGGCTATCAGTTTAGGACGGGTCCACCAGAAAGAGCGGCTGGTCGTACTGCACCGGCGAAGCGTCGTCGACCAGGATTTCTACGACGGTGCCGGAAACTTCCGATTCTATTTCGTTGAAAAGCTTCATGGCCTCGATCACACAAACGGTTTTTCCGTTAGTCACCCGGTCTCCAACCTTTACAAACGGATCGGACTCGGGACTAGACGCCAAATAGAACGTGCCAATCATGGGAGAAGCAATGGGGACGTAGCGGTTTTTCTCCGAAGGGGCGGCCGCGCCATCGTTGCTAGGTTCAGCGGCTTTTTCAGAGGCTACGGGCGAACTGACGCCGGTAGGAACAGGGGCCACCAAGCCGGTAGAATCGTGGGGCATATTCATCCCGGGCGTCTGAATAATGTTCTGCTGAACCTTGGCAGGCATGCTTTTCTTCACCTTGAGGGTGAGCTCTTCGGTTTCAATTTTCACCTCTTCGAGGCCTGATTTGGCGATAAAGTCCAGCAGGGATTGAATTTCGTGGTAATCCATAGGGGCAGGTCGTTATTTTACGCGTTCGGAGTACGACTTGGTGCGGGTGTCTACTCGGATTTTTTCGTCTTGGTTGATAAACAGCGGCACCTGAATCTCGGCTCCGGTATCCACGGTGGCTGGTTTGGTGGCGTTGGTGGCCGTGTCGCCCTTCAGGCCAGGTTCGGTATAGGTAACGGTCATTTCTACAAAGGCCGGCAATTCACAGCCCAGAACCGTTTCGGTCTCGTCGTGTACAATCACCTCCACGGCCTGCCCGTCGGTTAAAAACTCCGGGGCGTTGATCTGGCCTTCCTGAATGACGGTTTGCTCAAAGGTATTGCTATCCATAAAGTGGTAGCCTAGATCATCCTTGTATAAGTATTGATAGGGTCGCCGCTCGATGCGGGCGGTGGTGATTTTCACTCCGGCGTTGAAGGTATTCTCGATCACTTTGCCCGAGGTGAGGCTCTTGAGCTTGGTACGCACGAAGGCCCCGCCCTTGCCGGGCTTCACGTGCTGAAATTCTACGATGGTGTATAGATCATTGTTATACTCCATGCAGAGGCCGTTTCTAAAGTCTGCGGTGGTTGCCATATCATTATCGGAAGAGACGCCATTAATGGCGTCTGTACGTTTTCTGGGATGATCATCCCCCATCATATCCCCATTTCATGTAGAGCGAGCCCCAGGTGAAGCCCCCGCCGAAGGCGGCTAAAATGAGATTGTCGCCCTTTTTGAGTTTTTTTTCGTAGTCCCACAAGCAAAGGGGGATGGTGCCGCTGGTGGTGTTGCCGTATTTTTGGATGGTATACATCACCCGGTCTTTTCCTACGCCCATACGTTCAGCGGTAGCGTTGATGATGCGCATGTTCGCCTGGTGCGGCACCAACCACGCAATGTCGTCCGAGGTCAGCTTGTTTTTTTTCATAATTTGCGCGGTGACTTCGCTCATGTGCTTCACGGCGTGTTTGAACACCGCCGCGCCTTCTTGGTATACGTAGTGTTCTTTGGCTAGCACGGTTTCCAGCGAAGCGGGGCGCATGCTGCCTCCGCCCTTCATGTGCAGGTGCTTGGCTCCGCTGCCGTCCGAGCGAAGAATTGCGTTTATCACTCCCAGCGGCTCTTCGGTTGGCTCGAGCAACACTGCTCCGCCGCCGTCGCCGAAGATGATGCAGGTGCTTCGGTCTTCGTAGTTGATGATGGACGACATTTTATCGGCCCCGATCACCATCACCTTTTGGTGGGTGCCCGCCTCGATGTACTGCGCCCCGGTGGTGAGCCCGTACAAAAACCCGGAGCAGGCCGCCTGTAAATCGAACCCGAACGAGTTCACCGCGCCAATGCGGTCGGCAACCAAGTTGGCCGTGGCCGGAAACGACATATCGGGAGTGGTGGTGGCGCAGATGATGAGGTCTATGTCCTCCGCCGCGGTGTTGGTTTTGGCCAGCAGTTCGCGTGCGGCTCCGGTCGCGAGCACCGAGGTGCCCTGGTCTTTTCCTTTTAGGAT
This sequence comes from Cyclobacteriaceae bacterium, assembly GCA_965217275.1. GTDB lineage: Bacteria > Bacteroidota > Bacteroidia > Cytophagales > Cyclobacteriaceae > Tunicatimonas. The sequence goes on from OZ244400.1 coordinate 2,435,108, forward strand.
GTGCCGCTCCTTGATCCCGGTGCGGCTCGTAATCCAATCGTCTGAGGTGTCGACGATGGTTTCTAGCTCTTGGTTGGTTAGCACGTAGTCCGGCACGTATCCGCCTACTCCGGTGATCACAGCTCTTAGTTTGGTCATGCCCGCAGAATATTGTCAGACGCTATTTACCGAAAGCGTCGCGAATTTTCAAATGTACGTTGGATTCTGCCATCTGCATCGCTTGCCGTAGCATATTTTTAATGGCGGTTTCGCTAGAAACGCCGTGTCCGATGGTGACGTTGCCGTTGATCCCCAGGATGGGACTACCGCCGATGGCTTCGTAGTTGAGCTTGGTGAAGAAGGAATCCGAAAAACCCCGTTTGTGCAGCAAGTCATAAATAGATTCGGCCATCTTCAGGATCACGTTGCCCACGTAGCCGTTACACACCATCACATCGGACTTCGAAGAAAAGATGTCACGACCCTCGATATTGCCCACAAAGTTGACCCGTGGCGTATCTTTAAATAACTGGTAGGCGGCTTGGGTTACCACCGTGCCCTTGGTTTCTTCTTCGCCCAGGTTAATGAGGGCCACCTTAGGCTGAGCGATACCGAACACGTGCTGGGCATAGAGGGAGCCGATCTCGCCAAATTGCACCAGCATTTCGGGCTTCACGTCGGCGTTGGCTCCCACGTCCAGGATCACCCCGTAGCTACCGTCTTCGCGCGGCGCAAAACCCGCAATGGCGGGACGAAGCACGCCAGAACAGGGTTTCACCGAAAACATAGCTCCCACGTGCATGGCCCCAGTGTTTCCTGCGCCGCAAAATGCATCGATGGTTCCCTCAGCCAGCATTTTAAAGCCTACGCTGATGCTAGAATCGGGCTTCTGGCCAAACGCTTTGGTAGGATGCTCGTCCATGCCGATGGTTTGAGAGGCATGAACGATTTGGATGCGCGAAGAAGTTACGCCCCGTTGCCGGAGGGCCGGTTCAATAAGGGCTTCGTCGCCCACCAGCACCAACTGATCGCGCTCCGAGAATGCTTCGACGGCCAGTGCGGCTCCGCCCACCGTAGCCTGGGGGGCGAAGTCACCGCCCATCACGTCTAGGGCTACTCGCATACGCTAGGCGACCTCTTCTTTCTCCATCACCACCTTGCCTCGGTAATAGAGCTTGCCTTCGTACCAGTGCGCGCGGTGGTAGATATGCGGCTCGCCGGTGGTGGGGCAAACCGCGATTTGCTTGGGAGTGGACTTAAGGTGCGTCCGGCGTTTGTCGCGGCGCGACTTGGATATTTTCCGTTTGGGATGTGCCATGAGCTTTTGTGATGTTTGCGTTAATCTTTTTTAAGTTTCTTAAGCGCCTCCCAACGCGGGTCGGCGATTATTTCGGTTGCCACGTCGGTGGTCGTTTCGGACGAAGAAGAAAAAACAATCTCTCCTTCAACAAAAGGCTGATCATCCTGAGCATACCTAGGATGTAACCGCTTCATCGGAACGGCCAGCACCACGAATTCATAAATCGGTTGGGCCACGTTGATCTGCTGCGTGTGCCGGGTAATCACTACGATTTCATCCGTCAGTTCCTCTTCTTCCTCTCCGTACTGATACACCAGCGTTTGCTCCGTATGCAGGGGATAATCAAACTCTTCCAGGCTTCGATCACAGACGAGCGTAAGCGTGCCGTCAATAATGAACCGAGCCACAATCAGGGTTTCCTGCTTGTCTAACGTCACGCTAGCCGTCAACTGTCCCTTGTCTAACTGATTCCCCTCAAAATGCGCAAAGAACGATTCGTCAATAGTATATTGATACGTATAAACTTTGTTGGTCAGCTTATAAATATCAATAGTGAAATCTTGTAAATTTGTCACGTCTACCCCCCGCTTTTCTTTAGAGTCGGCAAAGTTAAGGATATAATTCTAATAAACGAAGGGTTTGCTCCGAATAAGCGGACAGGTCATTCGAAGCGCCCGGGAACCTTTTGTGGTCTGATAAACTTACATGGGGCGGTTATTTTGTCTGATCTATAAAATAAATAGCCCGCTGGTTGGTTACTCGATTGAGAAGTTAAGGTGATTATGATACGATACGCCAGTATTGCGGTTGCAGTGTGCCTGCTAGGGAGCCAACTTTGGGCCCAAACGTCCGCGCGCACCCCAGGGAATGATAATGAGCAAGAGCCATTGTTGCTCGATATGGACATGCAGATTGAGGCCACCGAGGCAGTCAACGACATGTATAATTTCAAGTTTGCACGCGCCGAGCGGCAGTTCCGCTGGATCAAGCAAGTGCACCCCACCCATCCGTTGCCCTACTTTTTGCTCGGGCTGAGCCAGTGGTGGAAGATCGTTCCTAATATCTACGAAACCCGTTACGACGAAAGCTTACTAGCCTACATGGACACGGCGACCTATTACGCAGAACGCATGCTGGAGCAGAATGAGGAGGATCCGGAGTCGGCCTTTTTCCTGTCGGCGGCCTACGCCTTCAAGGGGCGGTTATACGCCGAGCGGCGCGACTGGCGCAAGGCGGCCGGAGCGGGTAAAACCTCGCTCAAATACCTCGAAATCTGCAAGGGCAAAGAAGATTTTAGTCCCGAACTGCTGTTTGGCGACGGCCTGTACAACTATTACGCCGAGTGGATTAGTGAGAACTACGCTATTTTGCGACCGGTGCTGATGTTCTTCCCCGATGGAAATAAGGAGCTGGGCATCAAGCAGCTCAAAACGGTGGCCAACAATGCGTTTTATACTCGCACCGAGGCGCAGTATTTCCTGATGCGCATCCTCACTGAAGAGCAAGACGACCCCCGCGAAGCTTTTCGCATCTCCGAGTATTTGTACCAGACTTTTCCGGACAATGCTTACTTCCACCGCTACTACGCCCGCCAGCTTTACTCACGCGGGCGCCACCGCGAGGCCGAAGCGCAAGCCCTGACTATCATCAACCGGATCGACAGTGGCATGATTGGCTACGAAGCTACCAGCGGGCGCTACGCGGGGTTTTTTCTGGGTGAAATCTACAAAATGCGCGGCGAGCTCGACGAGGCGAAAACCTACTACCAACGGGCCGTTGCCTTTGCTCGGGAAGTGGATGCCGACGAATCGGGCTATTATCACTATTCGCTACTGAACCTGGGCGAGATCGCCGAGAAGCAGGGAGAGGAAAAGAAAGCTCGCGATTACTATAAGCTCGTGAAAAAAGAAGCCAAGCGCAACAGTCGGGTACACGAACGCGCGCGTGAAAACATCAAAGCCCTCCGTCGAAGTTAAAGGTTGTGGGTTCGCTGTTCTAGGTTCTAGGTTCTGAAATTTTACGAACCCAGAACCTAGAACCTTTTAACCCAGAACTATTTCGAAGGATCGTGCCCCCAGTTTTTCAGGCTATACGCCCAGTTGGTGTCTTCCGTGTCTCCCGAAGGCTTCTGCGCCTTGTGTCTGCTCACGTACGAATTCACTTTCTGCATGTGATCGTAGTCGGCGTCGGTGAGGTCGGCTTTCTTTTTTCGCTTGATCTCAATAATTTTCTTGGCCGACTTTCTTCCCTTCGATTCGCCATCGCCACTATCCTGGCCTACGGACTTAGAATCGTCGGTCTCCAGCCAGTCTTCTATCTCGGAAGGAGACATGTTCACGTTGTCTTTGAACTCCTGGTAAACTTCGTCGTTCGATTTGCTCATGGGTGAAAAAGTTATGGTTGAATACAAAAATGTCGCTTAGTACAGCGAACTCAACCTACTCTTAACCCGCTAATGAATGGCTTGTTTGCTGGAACACCAGCAGTTTTCTAAAAGTAGTTGTCAGTACAACTCACCCAACTTCCTCCACTCAACCAACATATTCTCGCAGGGTTGGTTGTAGCAAAAACACTTAACCCTACCATAATGTCAGACAAAAAACACTACGATGCCATCATCATTGGCTCAGGCCAAGCCGCGAATCCGATGGCTAAGCATCTTGCCGGACAAGAAATGCAAACCGCGCTGATCGAACGGAGGTATCTGGGCGGAACCTGCGTAAACACCGGCTGTACTCCCACCAAAATGCTCGTTGGCTCGGCCAAAGCCGCCCACGATGCCCGCGACGCCGAACGCTTTGGGGTGCGGGTTTCTGACGTCAAGGTAGATTTTCCGAAGGTGATAAAGCGGAAAGACGATATGGTGATCCACTCGCGCGAAAACCAGCACGAAAGTCTGGGCAACACCAAAAATCTGGAGATTATCTACGGCGACGCCCGCTTCGAAGATGACAAAACGCTAACCGTGGCTCTAAACGAGGGCGGCAATCGCACCATCACCGCCGACCGCATCTTCATCAATACCGGAGCCGACAATCTGATTCCTCCGGTGGATGGCATTGATCAGGTGGAAATCTACGATAACCGCACGATCATGGAGTTAGACGAACTGCCTGAGCATCTGATCATCGTCGGCGGTGGTTATATCGGACTGGAGTTTGGGCAGATGTTCCGCCGCTTCGGTAGTAAGGTGAGCATTTTCCACGCTCCCGACCGCATTCTGGACATCGAGGACGAAGACATCTGCGCCGAGATGACCAAAATCTTAACCGACGAAGGCATTGACATCTATACCAGTTGTAAAATCACCAAGATCAGGCGCGAAGGGAAAAATGTAGTTTTATCGGATGAGCGGGGCGACGGTATCCAGGAAGATCATCGTTGCAGTCACATTCTGTTTGCCACCGGTCGAAAACCCAATACCGAAGGACTGGGGCTGGAAAACACCAGCATTAAAACCGACGACAAAGGGCACATTCAGGCCAACAACCAGCTGGAAACCGATGCGCCGGGCGTATACGTGATGGGCGACGTGAAGGGCGGTCCGCAGTTCACCCACGTGAGCTACAACGACTACATCATTCTAAAGCAAAACCTCTTTGAGGGCGGCAACGCCACCACCGAAGCGCGACCCTTGACTTACACCGTGTTCACCGATCCCCAACTTGGGCGGGTGGGGTTGAACGAGCAGCAGGCCAAAAAGCAAGGTGTTTCGTACCGGGTGGTCACGATGCCGATGAGTAAGGTGGCCCGCGCCCAGGAAATGGGCGACACCCGGGGACTGATGAAGGTGCTGGTGGGCGACGACGACCGCCTGCTCGGAGCCTCGGTGCTGGGCATGGAAGGTGGTGAGCTGGCCGGAGCGTTCTTGTTTGCGATGATCGGCGGGGTAACCTACCAGCAACTGCGCGACGCCATGATTGCGCATCCTACCCTGCTGGAATCGGTGAGTAAATTGTTTGCCGACCTATGATTGTGAGCTCCACGGAAGCGGGCTGGGAGATTATCTTTCAGCGGGCGCACGCGCTGCTGGCGGGCAAAATTGCCATGCAGTGGAAGATCAGCGAGCGCCCCACGCCCTGGACCGACGTGCTGTCGGCCATTGTGGACCACGACGATGGGCAACACGATTGGCAGGGGCGGGCACACCTTACCGAAGCGGGCGCGCCGCTCGACTTCACCTACCAGGAGCTCGACCTGCCTCAGGCAAAACGAACGGTGAACAACGCCCGCTATCGCTCTCGCTGGATTGCCTTACTCACCTCAATGCACACCGTGGCGCTCTATGAACGGTTGCGAGGAACCAGCCGGGAACTTGATAAGTTTCTGGACGAACAGCAAAACTATCAGCAGAAGCTGCGGCGTAGCGTAGGCATTCGAAAAGAAGAAGCTGAAGAGATGTACCGCTTAGTATTTTTCTGCGACGCCTGCTCGCTGGTGTTGTGTAAGGGCGAAGTGCCCGGCAATGGCAACCGCCTGGAGTTGGCCGCTACCCCAAATCAGCAAACCGCCTACATCTTTCAGCGCGACGAGCAGCAGTTGGCTATTGACCCCTGGCCGTTTGAGAAAAGTGGATTTACGGTGGAGGTAGACGTGTTTCGGCTCCGGCAGCTTTCTTTTAAAGATGATCAGGATTTATACGAAGCACTAGACCAAGCCGAAGTGGTTAGCCGGGCATGGACGTTTACGCGGTAATCGTGCTTTTGCTATATTATTTGCTATATCAGTAGTTTAAAGATTATTCTGATAATTTTAAAGCCCCCCGCGCAGATTTTAAGAATATGTGCGCCACGAAAACACAGTCCCGGTCGGGCACGACTTTGACTGTAGTAATGGGACGGAGTCCCAAGATACGGAAGCACCGAACCGGAGGTTCTGCGCTAGTTTTTCAGTTTTAACAAAAAAACAGTATGGAAGTGATCGTAGAGAAAAAGCCTGAAACCATTACAATTCCTGAGTACTTGGTATACGAGGTGCTGGACGGCCAGCCTATTCCTTATCGCGGATTTAAAGAAGTGCTCAACAGAGAAAAAACCCTGGAAGGGATTATGGGAAGCAGTGGATTGCAAGCAGTCATAGTAACCGATATATTGCGTTTTCTATTTAAACACTTTCCTGAAGACCAGTACGAAATATTAAGCAATGAAGCCGGTCTTCATCTAAGTAAAAAAAATAATCTAGCCACAGACATTGGCATCTATAAGATAGAGGCATTGCCGCCAGGGTCAATAACGAACAAGTACCTTGAAATCGCTCCTTTCATTGCCATTGAGATAGATACAAAAGCTGACCTAAGCGGGTTTGCCGAGCCTCAGGATTATTTCAATAAAAAGACCAACAAGCTTTTGGAGTTTGGGGTAGAAAAAGTAATTTGGATCACCACTGCCAGCCGGAAGGTGATGGTTGCCACCGCCGGTCAAGACTGGATTATTAGCGACTGGGATAAACCTATCACGCTGGTGCCCAGCGTGGATTGCAATTTGGCGGAGTTATTGGCGAAACGAGGAGTCAGGTAAAATATGAAATGTGAGATGAGAAATATAAAACTACTGATGGTGTTGCTGCTCGGATGGATAGTTACTGGCTATAGCGGATTGGCTTACGCCCAGCAGGAGGCCACGGCCAAGCAAGAAAAAGCGGCGCTCAAAAAAGCTAAAAAGATACGTAAGCGCATTTTGCGGGGAGCGGATTTCAGCAAAATGGCCCAAGAGTATACCGACGACCCGGGTTCGGCCGCCACGGGCGGAAATCTAGGAGTGGTGGATTGGGGACAGTTTGTTCCGGAATTCGAAGAAGCAGTAACCCAATTAGAACTAGGCGAACTATCTGAGCCCGTTCGCACTCCTTTTGGGTATCATATCATTCAGCTCATCGATCGGGATGAGGAACAATTTCACGCCCGGCATATTCTGGTTAAGCCTTCGATCGAATCGCCGTAAATACTAAATCTTCCAAATACGTATAGGTTTGCTGGTGCACGTCGCTCCCCTTTTTGATCTCGGTCAACGAAGGCAAGTGTTCGGCGAAAAAGGGTTGTAGGTGAGCCGCTTCCAAAACAGTGCTCACCAGCGTATGAGGGTAGACATAGTTGGGGTTGATCTCGCTCACGATCTGGGCAACCCGCTTGCATAAATCCTTATAACCCCGGAACAATCCTTCCTTGTTGTCTTCGTCTACCCGTTTGGTGAGGTAGGTTTTGTTCGATTCAGCCACCACCACACGGTGTAAAATTGCCTCGTTGATGTGCGCAAACGTGGGGTCTTCCTCCACCGGTCTACAAATGGTTTGCAACGCTAACTTAAGCCGCTCCGGGGCGCCGGGCACGTTGTTGGTCCGGTAGTCAATCTGATACTCCATCCACTTCCAGTACCAGGCAATCAGATAAATCAGCAGCTTGTGCTTGTTGTCGTAGTAGCGATACACCGACGCTTCGGTGGAGCCAATGGCCTGCGCTAGTTTTTTAAAGGTGAACTGCTCAAAGCCCAGTTCATCAATCATCAGAATGCTGTGGCGGACGATCTTGATGCCTAGTTCGGTGTGCTGCGGATCGCGCAGAAAGTACTTGTCGTTGAGTACGAGTTGGATCATAACGGTTGCTTAAAAAGGCGAAGCTACCGCTTTTTTAATAGTATGACTATTCTACAGGGTGAATTTGCTCAAAAAGAAAAGGAATCGTAACGCGTACGATTCCCTTTGCTGAACGGACGATAATAAAAAATGGACTGGGCTACCGCCCGCCGCAGTTTGGTTGTTAGAACTGGTAGTGCTGGGCCACCCGAAACGCGGCGGAAGCATCTTGATCAGTGATCTGGTTTGGATGCACGTGGACGAGTTTGTAGAAGGGCTGCTGGTTGTAATGAACCTCCAACGAGTAGCGGCCAATCGGCATGGCCGAAAAGTCAATCTTTTCCTCAAGACCGTTTTGCGCATCAAGCGTTAGCGAAAGAAAAACCCGCTGCTGGGCATCGGTTACGCGAATGATGACCGGGTGTTCGCTGGGAGGTGCCACAATCATGGCACACCGGTGCGGCGACGCAATGTGCCAGGTGGGCAATGAGGCGGATGAGCCGAAGGAAGGAATTCCTCCCAGACCCACCATTAGTAGCAGGGTGTAGCCGAGGTTTTTCATGAAAGTTTTAGTAAAGATGAAACTAGAGCTATTTGTTGACGAGCGTAAGCGAACTGTGCCGGTGCTCAAACCGGTTGGCCGACCACTCTTGCAGGCATTTCGCTTCTTCGTGCGAAAGCCAGCGCAGCGCTTTGCGATACTCTTTCTGAAATAATCGCTGATCAAAGTGAACCTTTTCTAAAATAACTTTGCAATAGTCTAGCATGGATGGACGCATAATTATCAATTTGCGGGTGGAACAACTAAATTCACAATTAACCGAGAGTCCGCGCGAGCAATATAGTCAAAATTGATAGTATTACTATTCAATACGAATATTTTACTGTAAGGTTGTTTCTTCGATCACTTTTTAGGAAATTTTATTTAAAGCTCCTGAAATTAGGCGATTGTGTGCGTTTAGAGTTACTACTGGCATTCGCCGTCAGCATGCTTTTATCCCAAGTTCGGACGTTTGTTGAAAAACTGACCCGTCCGGCAGGAATTACTATAATCCTTTAATGTTGCTTACCTTGAGCGCCCTAACCAATCAACCACCTCATGAAAGACTGGATAGTCACCTCCTTCGATATCGTTATTCCCACTATTGTATCAGCCATTCTGATTTACGCCCTGATCATCATTTACACCCGAATTTTCGGGCTGCGAAGCTTCTCTAAAATGTCGAGCTTCGACTTCGCCATGACCATCGCGGTGGGCAGTCTGTTGGCCTCCACCATCGTTACCAAGGGCACCACCGTGATGCAGGGCGGAGTTGCGTTGTTTAGCCTGTACTTTTTGCAAACCGCTATTGCCTTCTTACGCCGAAAGGTGAACTGGTTTAGTGAAGCAGTGGACAACCAACCGATCCTGCTGATGCACGGCGAGCGCATCTTGCATGATAATCTCCGCAAAGCCCACTTGAGTGAAACCGATCTGCAGGCCAAACTTCGGGAAGCCAACGTGCTCAACTACCAGCAGGTGAGAGCGGTCGTGTTCGAAACCACCGGCGATATATCCGTGATTCATGCCGATAACGACAACGAACGCCTCGATCCTAATTTGCTGAAGGGAGTTAAGGACGTCGATCTGCTGAAAGGGTAACACCACCCGCCCATCTTGCTGGCGCTAGTGACCTTAGCTAATTTTTACCGGGCAACTACATCCGGTTCCCTTCTTGATTTCGTAGGTGAATAGTCTCCTCGACTATGCAACCAGGGATGAGTTGATTCTAATTTTTTTGTCTAAAGGCAGACATATGCGTTAGCATTTTCTTATTTTTACTATATATTTTTTGTTTAACCGTTAGCTTTTTGCGTATTTCAGGTAAGTTAACCAAGATTAATCTGATTTTATCGCGCATAACCGCTATTTACGCTACTCCTACTTAGCCGCTTCAACTGCCAATCTATGAAAGTTGTCCTCAAGCAATGGGCCCAACGACAGTTACGCTATAACGCTTACTTTCGCCGGAAGCTGCGAACGGTGCAGCAGGAAGAAGACTTGAATCCTGCCGAGATAGCTCGTCGGCGAAACGAACGGTTTCAAAAGCTGGTTACCAGCGCTTACCAAAAGTCTTCGTTCTATCGCACCTTATACGACCAAGCCGGGGTGAACCTCCGCCAGGTGCAAACGGTAGAAGATATCGACCAACTCCCGATCATCACCAAAACGGACCTGCGCAACCACGTGAACGATATATTCATTGGCCAGCGGTTCAACCAGGTGAAGGCGTATACCAGCGGCACCTCGGGCTCGCCATTGCAGGTATACCGCGACTACCGGTCCATGGTAGAAGAGTGGGCCTACCAGTGGCGGCAACGCATCAACTTCGGCCACCAGCCCGGCATGAAGACGGTGGTGTTGCGGGGAGATTTGCGCCGGGATCAGCTCGAGCGTTATGATCCGTTCACCCAATCGCTCTATCTGTCTAGCTACCACCTGCGGGAAGAACGGGCCCGCTGGTATTATGACAAGATCCGAACTTTTGCTCCGCAGGCCATCTACGCCTACCCCAGTTCGGCCGAATCGCTGGCTAACTTGTTCCAGTCTTTAGATAAGACGGTGGTGGTGCCGAGAATCTTCACTTCTTCCGAAACCTTGTATGATCACCAGCGCACCAAGATCGAGCAAACCTTTTCTGGCCAGGTAGTCGACTGGTACGGCAACGCCGAACGCAACGTGGCCCTTGAACAAAGCGCCGACGGCTGGTACGATGAACTGCCTCTGTATTCAATCAACGAATACCACGACCAATGCGTTGTGGGCACCAGTCTGATTAACTTCAGCTTGCCCCTGATCCGCTACCGCGTTGATGACGTGATCCGATTAGACCCACTGAATTGCGACAAACCGCTTGGCTACCGACGGATCAAATCCATCCAGGGGCGCAACGACGACGTGTTGCTGCTGCCCGACGGAAGCCGGGTGAGCATGATCTGGGGAGCTTTTGATCGAGTGCCTTACCTTAACCGTGCCCAAATTATTCAGGAAGAACTAGACAATTTTCATCTTAACCTAGTGGTGTGCCCCGAGTTTGATGGACAGCACGAGGCTTTCTTACGCCAAAAATTAGCCGAGTTTGTGGGGCCGGAAGTGTGCTATACGCTGTCGTACGTGACGGAAGATCAAATCATCAAAGCACAATCCGGGAAGTATAAACTCGTCGTCAACCGTCTGTTGAGCCAGGACCAGCCTACCCACGATGCTGCCCTTTTCTGAGCAACCTCACTAGCGGCGGTTGTCTTCGTCTTCCAACATGCTCAGGTAACTGTAGTAGCGGCTGGTATCAATCGCTCCGCGCTCTACTGCCTCGCGCACCGCACAGCCTGGTTCCTGCGCGTGAATGCAGTTATAGAACCGGCACTCTCCCAACAGATTGCGCATCTCTGGAAAGTAGTGTCCCAGTTCTCCGTCCTGAATGTCCATAAGTCCGAGCTCTTTGATGCCCGGAGTGTCAATCACGAAGGTGGAGGGCCCCACCCGAAACATCTCGGCATAGGTGGTGGTGTGCACCCCCTTGTTGGCAAAGCTAGATACCTCGGCGGTGCGCTGCTGGGCCGTGTCGGGGGCAATTTGGTTGAGCAAAGTAGACTTTCCCACTCCCGAATGGCCCGAGAACAGGCTCACCTTCCCGTCGATGATTTCTCGTACCGGGGGCACCGAATCTTCAGAAAGTGCCGACACGGCCACGCACTGGTAGCCGATAGAGGCGTAAAGCTCCATCAGTTCGTTTTGTAAGCCGCGCTGTTCTTCACTCAACAAATCGGCTTTATTGAAAACCACCACTGCCGGGATCCGGAACGACTCGGCCGACACCAAAAACCGATCAATGAAGCCTAGCGAGGTGCGAGGAAACACCAGGGTGGCCACCAGGATTGCCTGATCGAGGTTGGCAGCAAGAATGTGGCCGTGGTGCGCTTTGCGGGTCGACTTACGGATGATGTAGTTCTCGCGGGGCAGGATATAGGTGATGATCCCCGTGTTCTCCTGTGGGTCCTCAATTTCTATTGTCACGCGATCGCCCACGGCAATGGGATTGGTCACCTTCAGTCCTTTAATCTTAAATTTGCCCCGCAGACGGCAGGCGTAAGTGTGGTTATCGACCAGCACCTGGTACCACGAGCCGGTTGATTTCATGACCAGTCCTTCCATAGGGCTAGGGTAGTAGATGAGTAGTTATGTACTTCACTATTTTTTCGGTGGCCCCCCGGTGGTTAGCCACGTACTGCCGGGTGAGGTCGGCCACCCGCTTGCGCTGGGCTTCATCTTGGTGATAGATCAAAAATTTGCGGCGCAGGTCCTCAGCGTTAGCCACGGTGAAAGCACCGCCCCGCTTGAGCAATGCATTGGCTTCGGTTACGGTTCGGTAACGGCGGTGGCCAAAAAAAATGGGCATCCCAAAGGTAGCGGGTTCCAAAATGTTGTGCAAGTTTTTGCCGAAGGCGCCTCCCACGTAAGCAAACTCCCCGTACTGATACAACGAGGTAAGCATGCCTACGTTGTCGATCAGCAGCACCCGGTAATTGGCCACGGTTTCTACTTTTGCTCGTGAATAACGAACCGTTTTGTAGGGGATGGCGGCCTCAATGCGCCGCATTTCTTCTTCCGCTATCTGGTGCGGAGCAATGATAAATTTCACTTCGTCGGCGAACTCCCGCACCACCGGAAGCAAGACATCATGGTCGGGCGGCCAACTACTGCCCACGACAAAAACCGGTTCGTTGTGTTTAAATTCCGCAGCCAGTGCCACTGCATCGGCTTGGTCAACCAGCGTAGCTACCCGGTCGAAGCGCGTGTCGCCAGTCACGGTGGTCTGCTTCACTCCGATACCGCTAAGCAACCGGGCCGTGGCCTCGTTTTGCACGAAGTAGTGCGTGAACGAGCGCAGGGTGCGTCGATAAAAACCGCCGTACCACCGAAAAGCAACGTTCTCCGGCGAAAGGAGCGTGGATACGGAGACAGTCGGCACGCCCTGCCGGTTGAGCTCCTGCAAGTAGCCGTACCAGTATTCGTACTTAACAAAGAAGGCCACGGTAGGTTGCACGAGCCGCACAAACCGACGGGGATTGCGCCAACCGTCGAAGGGCAGGTAGCTCACTACATCGGCTTCGGCGTAGTTGCGGCGCACCTCGTAGCCTGAGGGAGAGAAAAACGTGAGCACAATCTGCGCCTCCGGATAGTGCACGCGCAGCGCTTCCATGAGCGGCCGCCCCTGCTCAAACTCACCCAGCGAAGCGCAGTGAAACCAGAAGCAGGGAAGCATAGTGTCTCGCTGAGCGGCAAACTGCCGAAGCTTGTCAAAAACTCCCCGCTGCCCGGCCAGCAAATGCTTGGTTCGGGCCGAAAATAGGGCTGAGAAGCGCACTCCTATTTTGAGAAAGAAGGTGATGATGTAGTATAAAAACAAACTACTGATATTTTTATCACAGAGGAAAGGTATGACTACCGGGCGGCCAGCCTAAGAATAAAATTACTCTAAAATTGTTATCATAAAATCTAAAAAAGTAAATGCTGATTATCCAATTTAAAGCGGCAAGGTACTAAAAAGCACTTCGTAGGCTTCGCCTTACCTCTCATTTTTTGTTGACCGCAAAACCCGACACTTTTAGGGCTGTTTCCCCATGAATCACCCTTTTCCATGAAGATTCGCCTTCTTGTTCAAAAAAACAGCATTTACGTTGCCGTCGCGCTCACTACCTGTTTAATTGCCATCAGTTCGCTGCTCACCTTTTTAGGAAAGTACGAGGCCTTGTCTTTCAATGATCTGAAAGAACAAACAGAGAAAACCGACGACAAGATCAATAAAATGTTCTATTACGTGACTCAGATGGATACGGGGCTGAGAGGGTTTCTGATTACGCCGGACGAAAAATTCCTGAAACCCTACTACGGTGTGGATGAAGTGTTTCAGGCCAACTCGGATACAGTAAAACTGCTTCTTGAGGAGCATAACTTCCCCAATATGAAGAGTTTTGTAAGCGCTGATCAGGCAATAGTCGGCTACTTCCATCTACTGCAAGAGATAATTACTCTAAAACAACAAGGTGACACCGAGGCGGCTTTGGCGATATATAATCAGGACCCAGGGTATGAAGTCTGGAAAACCTGGAACGATTTCGCTACCGAAGCCTTTGCGTTCGAACAAGCCCGCTATGAAAAGACGAGGGCTCGTTACGAGAATCTACTGAGCATTGCGTCTATCATGCAGGGCCTACTTTTGCTCTTCGGTATCCCTACCCTAATTTTTGTCATTGTTCAGAATTGGAAATCCGGGAAGCGTCGCCAGCAGCTCTTTCATGACTTGTCTGATAGTCAGCGCCGTTATTTGTTCGCCAGCCAAGCCACTCAAGACCAAACCGATGAGCAAAGGGTAATCACCCGCCTGATCCAAAACCTGCAAAAAGCCGCTGCCTTTATCAAGCAGATTGCCCAGGGTAACTACGCCGTTCATTGGGAAGGCCTCAACGAAGACAACCAGGCCGACAACCAAAACAACCTGACGGGGGCCCTCGTCCAGATGCGCGAGCAGATGAAGGCCGTTAAGCAAGAAGACCAGCAGCGACTCTGGACTACCGAAGGCCTCTCTAAAGTGGCCGAGATCACCCGCACCCACCAGCAAGATGTGCAAGAGCTTGCTGATGAGTTGCTCTCTTACTTGGTCAACTACACAGCCGCCAACCAGGGTTCGTTATTCTTTTTACAAGAGGATATACTGGGGGAGTTATCGCTCAGCTTAGCGGCTTGTTACGCCTATGATAAGAAGAAACACGCAGAAAAAACCGTTAAACCCGGACAGGGGTTGGTGGGGCAGACGTTCCTGGAGAAGAAAACCCTGCACCTCAAGCGGGTGCCGCCCGACTACGTACAGATCACCTCGGGACTGGGCGAGGCCACCCCGACCGCCCTGCTGGTGGTGCCGTTGACCTTTAACGGGCAGGTGCTGGGCATCCTGGAGGCTGCTTCTTTCCAACCGTTTGCTGCCCACCAAATCACCTTCCTGGAAACGGTGGGCGAGGTGATTGCCTCGGCAGTGGCCACCGTGCGTATGAACGCGCAGACCCAGCAGTTGCTCGCCCAGTCGCAGGAGGGCACCGAAGCCCTGCGGGCGCAGGAAGAAGAGATGCGCCAGAACATGGAAGAGTTGCAGGCCACCCAGGAAGAAATGCAGCGCAAAGCCCAAGAGTACGAAACCGTTATCGAGGAACAAAAGAAAATCATTGAGCAATTTGCTCAGGCAGAGTAAGAATTCCAGACAAATACAGCAAGCTAGCATCACGACCCTATGGCGTGTTGACATATAAGCTTAGACGGTGCTTTCTGACTGTTTCTGCCCCCGGCGGGGTCCGCTGCTCTTCGTTGCTTTCGTTGGCCGATGCCCTCGCATGGGATGCCCCGCATTGCCCGCCTCAAGCGTCTCAATCAGAACAAAAACACCTTCGAAAGCCCTCGTCAATCTATATGTCAACACGCCCTAGAAGCTCATTCCCTCTACTTATCCCTTCCGTCCTCTGCCCGAGCAATCGCTTGTTACGCGGTGAAGCGCAGGGCTTACTACCCAGTAGCGAGCGACTTTTAAGGCAGGTTCTGCCAACTTTTACTAATCGGAAACAATGACCAGTTGCTTGCGCGTGCTATGAGGCCCCCGGATCATTAATACGTAAGCCCCTCGCGGCAGTTCGTCTACCATGATTGTCGCCTGTGGCCGCGTGACGGTGTGCACGGTACGGCGGTTGCCATCCAGGCTGACCAGTTCTACGGCGTACGAATGATCGGTAGCCGCATCCGGCAGCGAGACGGTTAGCTCATCCCGGACCGGATTAGGAAAGGCACGTATCGTTTGCCTAACCTTAGAGATCGCTGGTTTATCAATAACGTTCGCCGTCCGGGCAAAGGAAGCGTCGGTGGCACCCGCTGCCCACAAAATCGCCCCTTGCACCATCGTCCGGAAATTGTCATTGCTCTGGTAATCCGACGCGTTGTGGCCCAGGGCCGTGTAGAACGAGCGGCCCCCGTCGTACTCTTTGTACCACGTCACGGGGCGGGGGGCATCGTAGGTGTTGCTGCCGGTTGACCGCACCTGAAGCAAGTTGACGTTGCCCGCGAAGAGAAACCCGCCGTTGCGCTCCCAGTAGTAGTATTCTTCGCTTTTGTTCCAGGTGTCGCCCAGGTGGGCTACGGCCGGATGGCTACCGACGACATCCATCGTGGCGTTGGTGTTGTTGGCTGTGTGGTTGGGGCTGGTCTGCACAATCCCGCCCACCAGTTCGTTATACCACGGCCAACTGCCATCTCGGTACGTATCGGTGGCGGCGTGCACTCCCACAAAGCCACCGCCACCCTGAACGTAGGCCTCAAAGGCTGCCTGCTGAGCGGCGGTGAGCAGACCATCACCCGAGGTGTTCAGCCACACCACCACGTCGTACTGTGAAAGAGTAGCGGGGGCAAACACCTCGCTGTCCGCCGTAGCGGTCGTGGTCCAGCCCTCGTTGGTGCCCAGTTCTTCGATCATGGCGATCCCGGCGTTGATAGAGCCGTGTCGGAAACCGTTCGTTTCGTGATATACCAGCACGTTAATTTCTTCCTCCGCTTCCGGCTCAATGGCGATCCAGCGGGTTTTGTTAAGGGGGCAGCAGGTGCCGTTTTCGCCGCCGTTGGCCACAATCAGGCGGTCGCCGAAGACTTTGGCCGCCGGAGCCAGCAGGTTTTCCGGCAATTCGCAGCGTTCGGTCCACTGGTCGGTGGCAGGGTCGTACTCGGTCACGTCGTCAAAGAAGAAACCACCGCGCCGACCGCCCGCGATAATAATTTTATCGTTGTGCACCATCGTACCCGGCTCAAAGTGCGAGCGCGCCGAGGGCAAATCGGCCTTTCGCGTCCAACTATCTGTTTGCGGATCGTAGACGTCCAAAAACTTCTGATCCTGCACCCCGGCGTCGTGCCCGTATTGTCCGCCAATGGCGTAGATAAGTCCGTTGACCGCCGCCCCGCTCAGGTGATTTCGGGGATTGGGCATTGGGGCGGCCGCTTGCCAACCGGCCGCCTGGTTGTCCAGGTCCAGAATGTAGTGCTCACCAACGTCGGTTCGCCGGTCGGGTAACAGACCTCCGAAAAAGTGAAGTTTGCCGTTGCTGTATACCGCGGCTCCCGAGCCTCGGGGATTGGGCAATGGCGGTCCTTCGCGCCAGGTGTCGGTCACGGTGTTGTATACCTGCACCGCATCCGTGGCTGCGCCGGGGTGGTTGCCCACGAAGCCCGCGACGATCCATATATCATCGCCCGCCACGGCGGCCCCCATGTGCGTCACCGGGATGGGCATGGGCGCGCCGGTAGACCACTGATCGGCCGCTGGATCGTAAATCTCGGTGGCTCCGGTTATCTTCAGCCCGGCCATGAACCCGGCCAGCACGTAGAGTTTGCCGTTCACCTTGGCACTCTGGGCTTCCACCTTGCTCAGCGATGAACTAGCCAGACTGTTCCAAGCGCAGGCCGGGGGTTCGGTAATTAGGCTTCCCTCGCCGAAAATCTCAATGGCCGATACCTTGGGTTGATTAACGCTGGCCGAAAAGTTCAGGTTGAGCACCTGATCGCTCACCTGGGTGGTGAACGTCTTTACGGTGGCGGTCATCGGCCCCACCTCCGCATTGAGGTCGAGGTTGGTGATAATTGATTCGTCCTCCAGCGTAGCACTGAACACGCGCTTGTTGCTACCGCCGGTTCCCCCGCCGGTGGCTCCGAAATAGATTTCGGCAAAGTGAAGCTTTACGACGTACTCCCCGTTGGTGAGCGGAATGTCGTAGCCGAAGGATTGAAGATTCTGGTTGGTGCTGCGCTCGGTGCGATACAGTTCGTCCTGCGTGGTGTTGGTGATGTTGGTGATGTTATTGTTGGCGTAAGACTTACCGTTACCCGTAAAGTAGGCATCCGCCGTGAAAACCGAGTCGCCGAAGGCCACCTGATTGCCCCCAGCGTTGATGCGGATCACTACGGGCAGTTCGGCGGGGGGCGGCGTTATCTCTATGACGGTGAAGTTGACGGTATACGTCGGTCCGGCGGTCCCGCCCCCCCGGTCGGCGGAGTAGGCAGTAGCGGTCACCTGATTGGCCCCCAACTCGGGCACCCACGGTTTATAATCGTTGCCGCCGTTATCTCCTCCGATGGCGTAGACCGGTACGCTTTCTGTCTGGAAGTTGGGGTTGTCCTGGTAGCCGAACACAACGCTTTCGGTATCATCAGACACTTCCGCGCGAATGTTCAGCTGATTGGTGCCAATCTCAGTCAGATCAAAAATGTCGCCTTCCTCGATCGCTTTGATGTCCTGATCGGTTGCCGCATTGACCAGCACCAGTGCGGATACTGTCGGTCCCGAAGGGGTATCGGACGAAGGTAAAGTGGTCACACTAAAAGTATTCCACGCTGAGGGTTGGGCTTCAAAATTAACGCGCATGCGGAAGAAGTAGGTGGTATCCGAAAGCAGCCCCGAGTAGCTAAATTCGTCGTAGCCATAGTAAAGCGCATCAAAACCATCGTAGGGTCCGTCTTCTTGGAAAGCATACTCAATAAGATAGTCGTTGCCGAAGGGAGAAGGAGTCCAGCTGATATCAAAAGAGCTTTCGGTCACGTTGGTGATCACGAAGTCGGTGGGCGGGTAGGGCAGGTTTGCCACTTCCAGAGGGTCCGTAAAGGCCGATGATCCAGCACCATTGGTCGCCCGGACGCGATAGTCTCGATAGCCTTCTAAGCCCAAGGTATTGTCTGAATAGCTTGTGGTGTTGGCCGCAACCGTGGTCAACGGTTCCCAGCCCGCGGATGAATAGGGGTCGGATATTTCAATTTCAAAAGTAGTCTCGGTAGAGGAATTATCCGTCCAACTCAGTATGGCGGTGCCGGGAGTGGTCACGGTGGCTTCTAAAGATGAAGGGGCAGTGGGAGCGGATGCTATCGGTTGGTCGACTACCGTGAAAGTGACGGTCAGGGCACTTCCGGCCGTCCCTTGCCCCTTTGACTGAGGAAAGGGTGTTGCCTGCAGTTCGTAATCACCGGGACTAGGAGACCAAGGGTAGTAATCATTGCCACTGTTGCCCACCAGGGCGTAGGGTGCCGCATTTTCAGTGCGAAAACTGGCTCCCTGCAACGTAAATACCACACTACCAACCGTAGCCGGACTGGTATTAGCCCGCACATTGATCGGATCACCGTTTAGCTCCGCCAAATTGATGACATCTCCATCTGCCAGTGGGCCAATTTCCAAATCGGTGGTGGCGTTCAGCAGGGTGAACGATGAAATGCTTTGCGCTTCCGAACGCAAGAAGGTAAAGAAAGAGAAGGCGAATAAAGCTAGGAAGTAGACGGTCCTGGTCATGGCGGCGAGGTTTAGTAGGCAATTTATTTAGTACCAAAACTAGTGTTTTGCCAAACAAAGTCCAACTAGTTGATTTAACCGCTAGGCTTTGATTTTTTTCTAAGTTAAAGCCGATCAGATCAACAATCTGTCTCGCTGGCGTTATAGAACTTAGTGGGGGCGGTTGCCGGTGCCCTTGTGGCGCAAGATTTGTTACGATTGCTTTTCAACCTAGGCTGACTGCCTGACCTGATCCAAGAAGCCCCGTTGCTATGCCAAGATTCGGATTTTTGCTGCTAACGTTGCTGGCCAATTTTTCTCTCTACGCGCAAGGGGTGCGCGGATACGTCTATACCGCCGAGCAGGAGCCGCTGTCCTTCACCACCATCTACATCCGGCAACTGGAAACCGGCACCACCACCAACCAGGAAGGCCGCTACGAGATCAAGCTAGCGCCCGGACAGTACGATCTGGTCTTTCAGTACTTGGGCTACAGCACGGTGGTGCGCTCGGTGACCGTGGCCGACGAATGGCTGGAACTAGACGTTACCCTGCCCGAACAGGTAGTGCAGTTGCGTGAGGTGGAAGTGCGGGCGGGCAAGGAGGACCCGGCTTATACGATCATCCGCAAGGCCATTGCCAAGAGCAAGTTTCACCGCCTGCAGGTGCAGCACTATACCGCCCGGGTGTACGTGAAGGGGGCCGGGCGCGTAAAGGACGTGCCCTTTTTGCTAGAGCGCCGGATGAAAAAAGAGGGCGTTGATTCCTCTACCGTCTTTCTGTCAGAGTCGGTGAGCGAGGTCACCTTTGACCAGCCCAACACAGTCACCGAACGCGTGATCTCTGTTCGCACCATCGGCGAAGGCAACAACACCAGCCCCACGCCTTTCATCAACGGAAGTTTCTACAAACCCACCGTGGCGCAGGCCATTTCGCCCCTATCACCCCGCGCATTCGCCTACTACCGCTTTCGCTACGAAGGCAGCTTCGAGGATCGCGGACACACGGTGAACAAAATCCGGGTAATTCCCCGCTCGCGGGGCGACAACGTGTTTGATGGCTACATCTTTCTCATCGAGGACCTGTGGAGCATTCATAGCTTGAATCTGTTCACCTACCGGCAGGGATTTAAAATACAAGCCAGCCAGATTTATAGTCCGATTGCCGAGGCGGTGTGGTTGCCGGTGACCCACCGCATTGAGATCACCGGCAAGGTGCTGGGCTTCGATCTGGAGTATAAATACCTAGCCACCGTGGGCGACTATGCCATTGAACTAAATACTGACCTGGAAAACGATTTTGAGGTGGTAGACGAAAAGGTGGATCAAGAACTGGCCGAGGCCTTAGCGAAAGAGAAATCGGCGGCCGATACGTCGGAGGTTTCGCCGGACCCGAAAGCCTTCAAGCAGCAGCAACGTTACACCCGCAAGCAACTAAAACAGGCGCTGCGCAACTACGAGAAAGAACTGGACAAGCAGGAAGAAGCACCCGAGGTGGTTGCCGATTTCAGTCTTAAGATAGACTCTTTGGCTTACCAGAAGGACTCGGCCTACTGGGCCACGGTGCGGCCGGTGCCCCTCAACGTCCGCGAGCGGCAAAGCTACCGCAAGCTCGACAGCCTGGCGGTGGCTGACGGGAATGAGAATCCTGAAAATGACGGAACTAGTAAGAAGCGTGGTTCCGTAGGCAGTCTGCTGCTGGGCACCACCGTTGATCTGGGCAAAAAGAGCTCGTTCCAGTACGTGTCGCCGCTGGGCGAACTGCGGTTCAACCCGGTGGAAGGAGCGCACTTCAACGTGCCGCTCACCTATCGCACCGAACTGGACAGTGCGCACCGTCTGGATATATCAGCGGTGCCCCGCTACGCGTTTGCTCGGAACAAGCTGATTGGCAAAGGTGTCGTAAGCATTAGTTATCCAAGCGCCGAGCGAAGCGGAAGCGTATCGCTGGAAGGCGGGCGGTTCGTCAGTCAATTCAACGAACAAGAACCCATTAGTGCGCTGATCAACACCTTCACGGCGCTGGTGCAGAAGCGCAACTACGTGCGGCTCTACGAGAAAGACTACGGGCGACTCACCCTCAACCAGCCGCTCAGTCCGCAGCTTACGCTCACTGCCACCGCCGAGTGGGCCGAACGGCGGGCGTTGGCGAACAGGACCGATTACTCGCTGCGCCGGAGAGAAACGGCGGAGTTCGCGCCCAACGCCCCGACCAACATCGAGCGGCCCGACACCCGCTTTGCTACGCATCAGGCGCTATGGGGCGCGGTGACGCTGGGCGCTGAACCCTGGCAAAAATACTACGTGCGCAACGGCCAGAAGCGGCGCATCGAGCACTCATCGCCCCACTTCCGCCTGACCTACCGCACCGGGGTGCCCGGCGTATTGGACAGCGATATGGACTACGACCTACTGGAGGTGGGCGTGCGCCACCAGTGGCGGCCCGGCGCGCGGGGTCGGCTGGATTATCTGCTTTACGCCGGGGCCTTTCTGAACAACCGGCAATTGTACTTCATGGATTTTCACCACTTCGCGGGCAACCGGGTGCTGGTGCAGGAATCAGATCCCGTAGGCAGCTTTCGTCTGCTGGATTACTATACCTTCAGCACTCGGGAGCGTTACGCGGTGGCGCACTTGCACTACCAGTTTCGCAAACTGCTGCTCACCCGCATTTTTGAGGTTCGCCTGCTAGGTCTACAAGAAAACGTGTTCGTCAACTACCTGAAAACCAGTGCCTCACCGCACTACACCGAGGTGGGTTACAGCCTTGATAATATTTTTCGTTTCTTCCGGATGGAGGCTGTGGCGGGCTTTGACAACGGGCAGTACCGAGACTTCGGCATTCGTATCGGGATTTCTACTAACTTGGGCAACGCCATCGGATTTTAGGGCGTGTTAACATTCAAGCGTATGCCCCAGATCAAACGAAAGAAAACTGCTTACCGCATCAGCCCTGCCCTGCAACAGTACTTGCACGAGCACGGGCGGGTCACCCCGGTGCCGATCACCTACCACGACCTGCTGCGCTACGACAACACCGTGCCGTTGTACGACAATCGGGGCAATGATACCCTGTGGGTCACGGTTTTCTACCCGCAGCAGGACATGGACGGCATCTACTACGCGCTGAAGATGATCTACTCGATCCTGAAGGCCGACGGCGACATTTCAGTGATGCAGCACCTGTCGGTGGACCGGGTAGATTTATGTGTCTACGGCAACACCCGGCCCTTCCGGGTGCGGATTGTGAACCAGATCAACGACAACTTCGACTACTTTTACATCAAGTACGCTGACGCCTCGCGCATTTACGGCCTGGAGCTGGAGCACATCTCGTCGCCCAACCGCCTGACCTACACGGTAGCCGACCAAACCCTGATTGAAGAGCACATTGCGGGCATTCCGGGCGAGCAGTTCTTCAAGGAATTTCTGCACAACGAGCGGCAAAACCTCACCCGGCTGGCCAAGGAGTTTGTCAAGTTTAACGAGCGCTGCTTCGTACGGCTGCTGGGCGATATGCACTCGGCCAACTTTGTGGTGGACGTTACCCCCGACTTCGACGAGCTGCACTACCGCATTCGGGCCATTGATTTTGATCAGCAGTCGTACGAGGGCAGCAAAACCATCTACCTGCCGCAGTACTACAAGCAGAACAACCCCCTCATTGAGGTGGGCCTGCGCGTGATGACGTCCGAAAGCGTGCGGCAGTACCAGAAAGAAGAACACGCACTGATCGCCAACCGCCTGCGCTCGTCGCGCCATCAACTTAAAGAGTTGCTAGATGCGATGACCCAGGATACGTTGGCCCCTCCGGCCCACGTGGCGCAGTTGAGGCAAGCGCTAGCCCGGCACCACCGCAACGAAGACTTTTTGCGCTGCGGCTCGATGGGCGATATTGTGCGCACCAGCCTGTGGTCGTCATTGGGATAGGGGGAATTCATTGACCGGTTGTGGTGTTACTTTTTAAACCGAATCGTATGTTACCCAAAGTTGATATTGCCTCGTTCAAAGAAAAGCTAGACCAGCAGCACGGCTGGCCCACTTTGTATATGTTCAAATTTATTGTGCCCAGCGGCAAGGAGAAAGAAGTGTTTGCGCTGTTTCCTAAGAACCAACTCACCACCAAGGCCTCGCGAAAAGGCAACTACGTGAGCGTGACGGCCAAAGTGATGATGCGCTCCAGCGAAGACGTGATGGCCAAGTACCGCGCCGCCCACAAGATTGAGGGAGTGTTGGCACTTTGATTGTTGTTTGTAGACAGAATTAGCTAGGTGTGAACTGGAAGCGAGGCCAAAATAAGTTTTTCTGATTTAGTTTCATGAAAACTGAGGACACTCCTGTGGGATAACTATTTATAGAAGATATGAGGTAATATCACTTCTGCGCAGATTTCATTTGCACTCATATAGAAATTTATCAGGGTATCCAAACTCGTTAGCGCTATGTGCTATTTGAGATGATGAGGTGTGTACTGTGCCTGGATTTCCTGATGACATTTGCTCTTGGTAGTATTGTGTAGGGATATTGTAAGAGTACGCAAGATGTCTTAAATCTTCAAAAGGCAGTTCACGAAAAGGATTTTTCACCTGAGAGTACCCTGACCATTCTTCTTGTAGTTGAGACATATTGACAGTATCCCCTTGACTTAGATGATAATAGAGGTAGTTGCGTTTAATTAGATTTCCATCTTCGTAAGTGTAGTAGTAATAATGAGAGAAGGTATCAGAAGAATTTTTGTCCTTTGATCGATAGACAGACTTTGTCTTGACAATTCGGTGCTGGTCATCTCTCCAAACAAATTCTTCTCCAAATGGCTCTGATTCACTGATCAAAGGAAAGTAGTGCAAAATAACTTCATATTGATCAGCATACTCCACTTCCCAAGCCATAATAATGGTTGGATCATCATAATACAGTATCCGATAGATACCAGCCACTTTGTTTCCTTCATATGCTATACTATCGTAGTGGTTGCTTCTTTGACCATTGCTACGTGGCTTGTAATATGTTCTTTTAACAACTCTTCCCTGTTGATCATAGCTAAGAACATCTGTATATCCTATAGTTGAATCGTTATATATTTCACTAAAATGCTTGAAGTGAGTTAGCATACATTCTGAGGGATCACTGGGATCATTTTCTGAGCATTGGATTAGTAAGATTGTTATCAGAAAAAGAAAAATAATATTGAGAAGATACCGCATTGAGTGAGGTGTTATATTCATATTACAATATAGTAATATAAAACATAACATTAATAGTATATCTGTCCCTGCGCCCTGATTATGTAAATTCTTCGTAAAGATACCAACATCTTCAAAATCACTTTTCCATCCCTTGCGGACGTTTTTTGTTCAAATACTGTTTGCGTGGGTTATTTTTCCACATTGCTATTATTCAGCAGGAACCTTACTATTTGAGAAGAGGCACGATTTAATTTAGTACTCTTGGGGGAAACACCTTTCGCCTCGCCCCTCTATCAACCCACATCGTAACAAGATCCCTGCGGGATGACAGGGGCGGGGTGCTTGGTGAGATTAGTAATTAGAGGTTATTTTTGCTTTCCTATATCGGCAGTTTTTATGAGGCCACATATCCGCACCTACACTATCTATCAACCGACCGCAACATACGCCCGTGCCGCTCGTCTGAAAACTCTTTTCGCTCCTTCGCCACTTCCCCGTTCACAATAACCAACTCGAAGCCCTCGGCCAACTGCAAGGGGTTTTCGTAGGTGGCGGTGGCGTGCACCTGCGCCGGATCAAACACCAGCAAGTCGGCCTTCATCCCGGGAGCGATACGGCCCCGGTCAGTGATTTGCATGGTTCGCGCGGGCAACGAGGTCATCTTGCGCACCGCTTCGGGTAGCGTGAGCAGACTATCTTGCACCACGAAGGTTTCAATGATCTTGGCAAAGGTGCCGTGTCCCCGCGGATGACGTGCCGTCGGACTGCCGTCGGAGCAGATCATCACCATAGAGTCCACGATAATCCGCGCCTGCAGCGAGTCGTTCATCACAAAGTAGGCTCCCGACGCCCCGCCCGGTTTAATGTCATCAATCAAAATATCTTCAAAGGGCTTGCCCTGTTCGGTGGCGAGTTGGGCCAGTGTTTTTCCGGCGTAGGGAGCGGTGCCCAGCAGCGTGGCCGCCGGTCCGTTGCGCCGGTTCACCTTGTCGCGCAGAAACGTCGCCAGTTCGTCGCGCCGCGTCGCCACCACCCGCGCAAAATCGTTCGGCGGCTTGGCCCACTCGGGAAACAGAATGCCGATGCCGGTGTAGCTGGCGGTGTAGGGATACACGTCGGCGCTCACCGCAATGCCTTGCTGGCGGGCGCTGTCCAGGAGTTGCAGAATCTCTTCGGCCCGCGCGGCTCCCTTTCCGTAGACCACCTTGAGATGCGAAGCGTGCACGGCGCAGTGTTCGCCCTGTCGCAGCAGTTCGCGCAGCGAAGCCTCCACCGCCGCGTCGTCTTCGTTGCGCACGTGGCTGGTGATTAGCTTTTGGCGATCCCCCACAATGCGCGCCAGATAGTCCAGCTCGTAGTCGGGAGCGTACCAGCCGGGCACGTACTCCAGGCCGGTGGTCATGCCAAAGCATCCGGCGTCCAGGTTGTCGGTGAGCAGTTTACCCATGGCTTGCAGTTGGACTTCGGTGGGACGCGGGTGGTAGTTGATGCCCGACAGCATCCGCAGGGTGCCGTGCCCCACGAACATGGCGATGTTAACGCCCGGCACGGTGTCGGCCACCTGCTGCATCCAGGTGCTCAGATCAGGAACGGCCGGACTGGAGCCGTCTTTACCCAGCGCGATGGTGGTGACGCCCATCGCTAGGAAGTTTTGGAAGCCGGGCGTGGTGAGCGGGTCGCCGTGGCTGTGCATATCGATGAAGCCCGGAGTAACTACCTTACCCGTGGCATCGATGGTGCGCTTCACCTCAATTGAACCGGGGTCGACCGGGCCGATAAAGGCAATGGTATCGGCCCGAATCAGTACATCAGCCCGATAGCCAGGTTGCCCGGTGCCATCGATCAGGGTGCCGTTTTGGATCAGCAGTGAATACGTTGAAGTATCTTGGGTGCTCAGAAACGTTTCAAAGTCCGACGGCGCGGACTGGCACGCCGCTATAACAATCAGTAAAAACAGCAGTGCGCGCATGGACGGGTAGCCTTGGTGGTTGGTGATGAGTAACCGGCAATAAAGGGCTTTTCGAATAGAAATAGAATTTTTGGTTGGAGTATACTGCTACGACAATCGACCTGCTCAGAACAGATGAAAAAACTAGAAACTTCTCTCTTTCTGCGGACTGTTCGCCGGATTTTGGTGCTAATGGTAAGCAGTGCAATCAAGAAGACTTAAAACCCATACGACAGCCCCACATTCACCGCGTTTTGCACCTGCAGGGCCGGACCCATACTGCCGTCTTCCCGCTCCACGTTGATATCATCATCGTAGATGAGTTGCAGAGCCACGTTGGCCGCCAAAAACTTATTGACCCGCAGCACCACCGTTGTTTGAGAATTCAGATCGATGTTCTCGGGCTGCTGGTAGGCCGAAAACAGATTCAGATTAGAACTCACCGTCACGTTCTCTACCAAACGCTTGCGCACCACCAGCGTGAGGCTACTGCCGATCTCGGCCCGCACGTTTTCGCCCTCGGTACCGTAGAGGTCCAGCGCCACCAGCTCATCGTTGAGCACAAAGGTGAACTTGCCCGAAAAGGGCGACAGGGTCACCGAAAAATAGTCGCGGGCTTTGTCCTTGCGGTCTTTGGCGTCATCATCGTCGTCTTCCTTCCCATCGGCCCGCCGCTTGAGCAGCACCTTCTTGCGGGTGGGCGAGTAGGTGATGCCCAGAGAAGCGATTAAAAACCCCGGAGATAAGAATTCCGAAATTTGGGTAACGTTTTGCACCGAGTCGTTCACCTGCTCGTAGCGAAATCCCTGGGCAAGCTGACTGCGAAAGTCCAGCAGCGCCGACAAGTAGAACCGCGTAGCCAGCTTGCGGCCGTAACGCGACACCAGCAGCAGGTTGTCGTTGGTTTTCACGAAAGCATTCTCGCGCCCGCCAATTCTGCCGAGGCCGTAGCCTAGCTCTAGGTTATTTTCCCACCGCCGCCGCACCGTGTCGTCGTACACCGCAAACAAACTAGCCACCGCCCCGAGCGACAGGGTGTTCTGCCCCCCGCCCGCCCAGTTGGCCGACGATACCTGCTGAAAAGTAGAATTAAAGGAGCCACCCGCGTTCCAGTACTGCGGCACCGAGTCGGTTGCGCCGCCCTGGGCCCAAGCAGTTAGGAAAAGCAGCCAACCCAATGCCGTGAGGGTGCATTGTTTCATATAAACGGAGTGTAGGTGACGAACGCGCAAGGTATCGCTAAGTAAGCGGCAATTCCAAAAGAATTAGACCCAAGTTGGGTCGCCGGAGGCAACTAAGCCTTGATATCAATCCCCTCCAAAGCGTGCTGGGTGAGGGGTTTGGTAATGTACTGGATCACCGATTGGTTGTTCACAATTTTATCAATATCGCGTTGATTATCAGAGCTGGAGAGGATCACCACCTGGCAGCGCTCCTGAACGACAGCCGAAAGGTTCTCAAACTCGTAAAGAAACATAAAGCCGTCCATCACTGGCATGTTGATGTCTAAAAAAATGAGGCGGGGCAAGCGATTGGCGTCGTTGGCGTGCTCCACAAGATACTCCAGAGCATCTTGCCCCGAGTTTCTAACTTCGACCTGTTCGGCAAACCGGGTGATCTCGATGATCCGTTTGCTGATGAAATTATCAGTTTCGTTGTCATCGATCAACATTACTAAATCTATCATCGCTCCTTCGGCAACAGCTCAGCGTTCACTCGACGCTAATTGTCGGAAAAAATTGATTTTCTTAGCCGTGAAGGTTATACTTAATCCAGTAAAAAAAAACCGGGAACGCAAAAGATTGAAGAACAGGTAATATTTATGCGAAAGTTACAGCTGCATTGCGAGAGCGGGGCGGCCAATTCGCTACTTATATACCTTCAGTTGTTCGCCTGCCGCTAAGTCGAACCCAGTTTTGTTGTTCCACTCCATTAGGTTCTGAATAGTGACCCCGTGCTGCCGGGCAATCTGAAACATGGTTTCTCCGGTCTGCACCTCGTGCACCACCAGTGCCTGCTGCGCCGCCCGCTTTGCCTGCTCTCCGGGGGGAGTGAGATAGAGCGTTTGGCCTACGCGAAGCGGTTCGCTCACTTCTAGCGCATTGTACTTCGCCAGTTGCGTGGCGCTGAGTTGATAGCGGCGGGCAATTCCGTAGAGCGTCTCGCGGGGAGCCACCGTGTGCGTACGGCGACTGGTTTCCTCATTGCCCCGCCACCCGTCGTCTTCGGGGACGGCACCGTAGGCTGGTTCGGTTTCGGCTGCCCGGGGCGAGTCTGCCCTCTCGTTGGCCAGCAGCGCCGGCACATCAGACGCGGGCTCTTCCGCAACCAAGTTGTCGTCTGAGTCGTTGGGGTTGGCTGACCCTCGCGGCGACTCAGCGGGCTGCTGCGCTAGCAAAGGTTGAGGGCCCTCGTTGGGCACCGCCCGGTAAGTAACCGGCACCTGCTGCGGACGGATGAACCGCAACCACAGCACCAGCCCAGGCTTCAGCGGATCTTCTCGTTTCATGCGGTTGTTACGCGTGAGCTTCTTGAGTTTCACCCCCAGGCGCTGAGAAATGCTCCACAGGTTTTCGCCCGGTGCCACGGTGTGGTAGTGGGCCGGGGCCCGGTTCTTCTTCGGACGCAAATAATACCCCATCCCTTCCTCCACCCGCGCCCGTTTGCTGGTTAGGTCGTTGAAACGCACCAACTGACTGGACGAAACGCCTGCCCGCTCCGCCAGCGCGCTCACGTCTTCGCCCGCCTGGGCGATGATGCCCGGAATGCCGTTAATGAGTAATCGCTTTTCGCCTCGAAAGGTCTTACCCTCCTGGATCACCGGAAACTTTTCCGTATCCCGCTGCTCATCGAAGTAAGTGGGATTACTCAGCCCTACCCCTTGCGCCGTCGAACGCGCCGTTTCCAGACGCGTCTTGCCTTGGTCGCCTCGGTCTTGGTTGGCGTCTTGCTGGTCGGGCGACCCTCGCTGAGCCAGCAGATCGTCGGCAGGAATAGCGTTGTAGCGAGGAACGATCACCGGAAAGGGTTTGGAGGCCGGAATGCGCCGCTGCCGAAGCCAGAGGTTATAGGGCGCCAGATACGCTTCCTCTAGGTCAAACTCGCGCGCCACGTCGGCCAGGGTTTTACCCGCTCCCTCAGTATAGGCAATCAATTGCACCGGGGTGTCCATAGATTGACCGACGGCGGGTTCGAAGGCCAGTTTGTGCGCCAGATACTTGAGCACGTACCAGTGGGTGTTGTCCCGCAAGCGCATCTTCCGCGCGCCGTAGTTTGATTTGTCTGCCTTTTTGAGGGCTCCGCCCGGCCCTTCGTAGTAGGCCATCAGGGCGTAGAGCCAGTTGTCGAAGTAGGCGTTGTTGCTCTTGAAGTAGCGCGCCGCCCCCCGCGTAGCGGTAATGATATTCATCCGCTCGTCGACCGCCCCGTTCACGAGCAGCCCCACTTCCTGGGCCGTGCCCTCTTTGAATTGCCAGTAGCCCACGGCCTGCGAAGAAGACACCGCGTCGCCCACCAAAGCGCTTTCCTGAATCACCAAGTACTTGATATCATCGGGCACTTCCTCTTCGCGCAGCACTTGCTCGATAAGAGGAAAGTAGGCGTTGATGCGCTCTGCCTTGGCGTTGTAGTACTTCTCATAGCGCGTGAGTGCATCCACATCGGTCTGGATCTTCTTGCGGGCCTCGTCCGATAGCTCCAGCCGCATATTGGCAAAATCCACCACCTCGGGCACCACCACCCGCTGCTGCGCCGGGGAGGCTCGAGTGAATAGCAGCAGCAAAAGCACGGCGGCAGCGCGACCAACAAGTAAGTGAACGCTGGCCCGGCGGGTCAAATAAAGAGTCATACGTTGGTAGGTTCTTGCTTAATCAACAATAGTAGCCCGTCGCGAAGGGGAAGCAGCATGTTGGTCACCCGAGCGTCGTGGTGCACATGGTCGTTGAAGTCCCGGATGGCTTTTGTTTTCCGGTCCGGTTTTTCGCTAATCACTTTGCCGCCCCACAGTACGTTATCAACGATAATAAGTCCATTCTCGCGTACTTTGTCAATGATTAACTTGTAGTAGTAAAGGTAGTGGTCTTTGTCAGCGTCGATAAACACTAAGTCAAAAGTTTCATCGAGAACAGGAATCACCTCTCGGGCATCTCCCCGGTGGTAGTGGATGCGGTGCCCTACCTCCGATTCATCAAAGTAAGCCCGCACCCGATCCTCCAGTTCTTCGTTGCGATCAATGGTGTGGAGCAGACCGTCGTCGGACAACGCTTGCGCCATCCAGAGCGAGGCGTAGCCCGTGAAGGTGCCAATCTCCAGCACCCGCCGGGCCCCCGTGAGCCGCACCAGCATAGCCAGCAGGGCGCCCTGCGCCGGTCCGGACAGCATCTGCGGCATCAGCACTTGTAGGTGCGTCTCGCGCCGAATCTTCGCCAGCAGGGCGGTTTCGGGCGTGCTGTGCGCGGCAATGTAAGCTTCTAACGTTAGAGCAGCCGGTTTCACAATGATTGTTTGGTAAAATAAAACCTCGTAGACGCATCATTCATGATGCCCAGACGATTCTTGATTGAACACCCGTACCGTTCTAATCCCCCAGCAAATATTCCTGAAAGAACAGCGCAATGGCATTGTACTGATAGTCGCGGTTGCCCTTTTTCCGGAAGCCGTGCCCCTCGTCCTTGGCCAGCAGGTACCACACCTCGCTGCCGGTGCCGCGAATCTCTTCCACCATCTGCTCTGATTCGCTGGCGGGCACCCGGGGGTCGTTGGCTCCCTGAATCACAAACAGCGGCTTCCGAATCTTCTCAGCGTGGTTGTTGGGCGATATTTTTTCCAGAAACGCCCGCATCTCCGGGTCCCGCTCGTCGCCGTACTCGGCCCGCCGCAGATCACGACGATACTCCTCGGTGTTCTCCAAAAAGGTCACAAAGTTGCTGATGCCCACCACGTCCACTCCGCACCGCAGGCGGTCGTTGTAGTCTACCATCGAGGCCAACACCATGTAGCCCCCGTACGAGCCGCCGTACACCGCCACCCGATCACTGTTCAGCTCCGGTTGTTGTCCCACCCAGTCGAGCAGCGCTCCGATGTCTTTCACCGACTCTTTGCGCTGGAAACCGTTGTCGAGCTGCAAATACGACTTGCCGTAGCCCGCCGACCCGCGCACGTTGGGCGCCACCACCGCAATGCCCATTTCGTTGACCAAGTAGTTGACGAACGACGAGAAGTAAGGTACGTACTGCCCCTCTGGTCCGCCGTGAATGTAGAGCACCACCGGAGTGGAGCCGTTGGTGTTCGTCGGACGAAAGTAGAAGGCCGGAATTTGGCGGGCCTTCTGAATCGTAGAGTCGTAGCTAGGAAAGGTAACCAGCTCCGGTCGCACGAAGGTTTCTGTGTTCAGTCCGCCCACCTCACTGTTGGTCCAGCGCGTCAGGCGGTTGCCATCGGCCAAATCGAGCACGTAGGCATCACCGGGACTCTGCGCCGTACCGATGCTCAGGGCCAGCCGATTGTCCTTCGGATGGAACGCTATACTGTAAATCTGGCCCATCGGCAAACCGTCCACCTTCTGGTAGGTACGCTGTTCGGTGTCGAGCACGTACAATTGGTTGATCCCGTCTTCGTTGGTTATGAACGCTAGCTGGCTGCGGTCGGCATTGACCGCAACGTTTTCTACGTCCCACGGAATGTCGTTGGTGAGGGGCGTTAGTTCCTTGGTGTCCATATCGTAGTACATGAGCGTCCGAAACTCTCCGGCTTGGTTGCTGATTACGAACAGGCCCGAACCGTCGGCGTTCCACACCCCTCCGGCGTAGAAGGCGACCTGGGTGGTATCGTTGATCGGAGTCAGTGCCTCGTCGGCCAAGTTAAGCACGTACACGCTGGCGTGCGCTGCCGAAAGGTAATTCGTTACCGTGAGTTGTTGGTCGTCGGGCGACCAATCGGCGGCCGACCAGGCTCCGTTGCCCTTACTCACTAGCAGGGTAGCTTCTTCCGGGTTGGTCATCGAAGTTCGGTAGATGTCGAAGTCCTTACCCGTGCGGCGGGTGCTGGTGAAGGCAAACTGGTCGCCCCGGTTCGACCAGGTGCCGTTGCTGTTGCGCGACTCTCCGTCGGACAACATACGGGAGCGCCCCGTTTCGGTATCGTACCAAAACAGTTGGGAGAACTCGTTGCCGCCCTCGTCTTTGGTAAACAAAAAGCCGGAATAGTCGGCGCTGGGGCAGTAGGAGCCGTCGCCGACCGGCTCATCGAAGAAAGTAATTTGTTGCCGCATGCCCATCGGCTGGCTCACCAAGTGCAGTTGAGAGGTTTCGCCGAAGCGGGTGCTGATGAGCAGCTGTTCGCCATCGGGATGCCAGTCGGCCACCGAAGCGGAGCGCACGTTTTGGTATTGCGATAGGCGCTGGGCCAGCGAGTCGGGAATTTCCGGAATGTTTTCGATGACTAAATTGCCCTGCTCGCGCTGTTGGGCCAGGGCGGTGGCGCAGCATAGCAGTGCTACGCTGATTAAAGATAGGAAGCGGTTCATGATAAAAGACGGTTAGGGTAGGTATGGGGCCAAAAGTACTATATTTTTTAGAGTTCGGCATCCTCAAAAAACCGTAGACCGCGGCGTTTACCTGATTCCGTTTCCCGGCGCGTTCTTGTCTCAATTTGGGAATCTCTAGTGAGTTAAAGAAGCGGCAACCCTTAGCACCTTAGCTGAAATGGACAAAGTGCGCCATAATCTTACCTATTCAAGGTTTCGCGGCACTTTGCTAGAATCTTCTACGCGGATCATTCTAGTTTCGCCCGTTCGCCTTATTTCCTCATTGTGGCGGCTTCTTCGCCTAATCTGATTAAAAAAATATGATGGATTCCTCCAAAAGCCATGTAAGGTGCGGTTGGCAAGTTAATAAGGCATCATTCTTACGCTAGAATAGGAGTCTTGTATAAAAACCTATTGCGTATGCGTTCTCTTTACTGCTCCACTTTACTTCGCCCCCTCCTTTGCGCCCTGTGCATTATAGGCAGTTTGCTCCCGTTGCTTCTTCCGAGCGTAGCCCAGGCTCAAACCGGCCCCGGTGGAGTGGGCAATACCAATGGCAGTACGGGGCAACCTAGGAATGTCCTGTGGCTAGATGCTGCTTCTTTACAATTAGCTGACGGCAATGCAGTCGCTTCGTGGGCTGATCGCTCAGGTAACCGCTCGGTTTTCACTAATACTGCCAATAGTCCCAATCCTCCAAAGTTTGCTACTTCGGTTATCAACGGTCAGCCGGTAGTTCGCTTTAACGGAAGCAATTCCGAGCGATTAGTATTACCTAGCTTTGCTGATATGCCTACTGCAGCGGTAAGTAGCTTTATCGTCATAAAGGAAGGCTTAGTGGATTTGAATGGATCAGCGCTGCTATCTTACGCAGTAAGTGGCAGCGACAACGAGTACTTGTTATTTAATAAGAAAAATAACGGCGGTACGCTAAGCACTTATATTAGTAGTAATAGTACTGGAACAGGAGGTGGTGATTTAACCGGAGGTTTCAGAATTTTCTCTTCACAGTGGGAAAAAAGTTCCGGACAGGTCTTACATCACCTGGACGGTAGTTTGGTTAGCAACACCATTTATGATAAAAATTCTATCACCGCCGGAGGCGCTATGGTTATAGGAGGTGAGCAAAGTGGAGTGGATAGTGGTTATACTCCGGACCAAGACTTAGATGGTGATATAGCCGAAGTGATCATGTATAACGGATTTATCAATCCAGCACAGCGCATCATTGCCGAAAATTACTTAGCTGCCAAATATGGTCTGTCTTCAAACGCAAATGACTTTTACGTCGGAGACGCTCCCGCCAACGGCAATTTCGACTACGACGTGATTGGAGTGGGACAAGAAAACGGGACGCAACATACCCAAGCACAGGCCAATGTTCTTCGACTGACAGCAAATGTTACCACACTGGATAACGGTGATTATCTGTTGGCTGGCCACAATAACACTCCCCACGGCATCACCACCACCAACCTGCCCGCCGGGGTAGAAGAACGCTGGGCCCGTAGCTGGTACGTGGATAAGACAACTATTGGTAGTCTCAGCGCCGAACTACAATTTGATCTCTACCGTGCTCATCCCGGAAGGATCTTCTCAATCGAGGAAAGCAACTACGTACTGTTACGCAAAAATACTAGTACTAATGCGTACGAAGTAGTTCCGATAGCAGCTACTGATAAAAGTATGGATAGCGAAGGAAGGAGCCGAGTTACCTTTCAAATAAGTGACGGTCTGCTTACTGATGGCGAGTACACCATTGGCACACTGGACGCAACCACTACCCCCTTAGCTGGCTTTCGGCTGGACACCAGAGAGTTTTGCGAACATCGGGAAAACTTTAACGATCAAACATTGGACAGCTTCCTGGAAGAAAGTTCGGCTAACAAAAGTCCTGGTATCACCATCGACTATTCCAGTTATAACGCGCAGTGGAGCACCTCAACCACTGATGATAACCGAAGGTACATTAGAACCACAAAGGCAAACTTTTTTGACACTGATCTGATCTTTGAAGTAACGGCCACTATTCCCAATAGCGGAGGCCATCCACAATCCAAAACACCATTTGTTGGACTGGGGCCCGGGAGTCCTTTCTCCAGTTATTCTGGCGAACCAGTGCATCCTAAACTAGGAATGAATATAAGACCTGACCAAAATAAGCTATACTTTCACGATAATGTGCCCGGCGATAATTATCCTTCTGGAAATGAAGAAAAGCTCAGTGGGTCTTTCGGAAAAACGGTTAGGTTTCGGA
The DNA here is from genome assembly GCA_965217275.1 of Cyclobacteriaceae bacterium. Lineage (GTDB taxonomy): Bacteria > Bacteroidota > Bacteroidia > Cytophagales > Cyclobacteriaceae > Tunicatimonas. The sequence goes on from OZ244400.1 coordinate 2,470,245, forward strand.
TCACCTGGGATGCTTCGCTAAAGCTGGCGTTACTGGAAGCTGACATCGACTATGACGGAGTATTTGTTGCCGACTATCATCGCACTCTAGACGGAAGCGATAATTTTGATGCTACCAACATGGCCGTCTACTTCGGCGGCGGTAGGGGGGTAGTATTTGAAGATTTCATCCTGCGCGAAGACTGCAACCCCGATGGCGACGCTACCAACAACACCGCCGACTTAGATTCCGATAACGATGGCATTCTGGATACCGTGGAAGGATGTATTCCGGTTGAGCAGACCATTAACGCTGGAGATGCCAGTACTCCTAATGTAATAGACCGTGACCTTACCCACTTTGAATTAGAAAAAATTCAATCTCAAGACGGAAAAGGTTCGTTCTTCAATGCAGGGCAATCGTTCAGTCCTACTCCTTGTGCCACTCGCGGTAATATAGATGGTAGTACACAGGATGAGTATATTGTAAGAGGATATGAGCTAGCCATACCGAAATGCATCCAATCGCTAAAGATTGATATTGCTTGGACAGTAGAAAAAAAGGGTGGAGATGATGCGTCAAGTCTCGATGGCGGTCTGATCATCATTGATTCGGAGAGCGGCAATATTATAAAGGCAATGGACAAAGTTAATTTAAGAGATATTCCGAAGAATTCTCCGCAAAATTCTCCGCAAACATTCAACTACTCCCTTGACCTCAATACCTCGAGTGACCTGGCCCGCATACTGATTATTCCGGCGCTGCAAAGCGAAGATGTGCGGGGAGGGTATAATTGGATCAGTGATATTGATTTCACCTTTACCGCTACCAGCACCAGCGGTGAACCTTGCTATGTCTACACCTGCAATCCCGACAACGACAACGACGGTGTGCCCAATCGCCTTGATCTCGACAGCGATAACGACGGCATCCCCGACAATATCGAAGCCCAAACCACGCTAGGCTACATGGCCCCCTCCTCAGACAACAACAACAATGGCTTAGCCGATAACTACGAATCGGGTGCTACACTGGGGCTCACTCCCGTAGATACCGATGGCGACGGCACTCCCGACTATCTTGATGCCGATAGCGACAACGACGGCATAACAGACTTTCGGGAAACCGGCGGCGGCTACGGTTTGGCCGTAGGCGTGAACGGATTAGCTCCCGAACGCGAAACGGCCGACGATTACTCCGACGTGAACGGCACCTACAGCGACTTTCCGGTCAACGACTTCACGGACGCAGACAACGACGTGAACACCGGCGGCGACGTAGACTTCCGCGATGAATTCTCCGATACTGACCGCGACGCGAAGAGCAATACGGTGGACTTGGATAACGATAACGACGGGATACTCGATAGCCTTGAATGCGCTGGCTCACAGGCAGAACTAAGTTTCACAGTCAACGACACTAAAAACAATGATCAAAGTTCGGTTACCGCGAGTGGTGGCGGATTATTAGAAGCTACTACCAAAACCGTTGATGGTGGACATGGTGTCTCCGGGAGCACCCACGACGTTCAAATCTCCTACCAAGCACAAATTACCAACCCCGACCAAAGCTATCTTAGCGCTTGCACTATGGCCTTTGAAATCAAGGAGTTTGATGATGGGCTACGACTAGATATCAACGGAACCACCGTGCTTAACTTCAACGGCCTTCACTGGCGTGACTTCTGCGAGTTTGGGGCCGGAGAGCGCTTTGACTCCGACCAGAGTAGCGGATTAGGATGGACCCCCTGGTTGAGCGAGGGCAATGCTAAGCTAGTCGTAAACAGCGGATCCGTTCAACTTTTTCTAGATACTAACGTCCCCGGCGTAAGAGAAGATATCATCCCTTACCTAACTAAAAACTTAGGTAGCGGAACTGACGCATTTATCTATGCACCGACTGAGTTCGATTGTGCCGACCCCGGTGGAGTAGCGCTTGATTTGTATAACGCCAATCAACTCACCAACACCAAACTAAGAAACGTCACTGCTACTGCCAGCATCTACGCCTGCGGCGATACCGACGCCGACGGAGTGCCTAATATGTACGATCTGGACAGTGACAACGACGGTATCTATGACGTGGTGGAATCCGGTTCGGGCGTAGCGCACACCGATGGCCTGCCCAACGGCCCCATCAATGCCTTCGGTATCCCGCAATCGGTCGACGAAAACAACGATAGGGTGATTGATTACACCCTGGCTAACAGTGATAGCGATGCGGCCGACCTGTACGACTTTCTGGTGCTGGATGCGGACGGCGATGGTTGCAACGACGTGATCGAGGCCGGTTTTTCTGATAGCGACAACGACGGAATGCTAGGAAGTGCTCCGGTAACGGTTACGGCTTCCGGTGTCGTTCAAGGACAAGGAGGCTACGGTGAGCCAAGCGACGGAGATAGCAACGGAAAGTATGACTACACCGAAGCGGGCGCGCTCGTATCAATCACCACGCAACCTACTAACCAATTCGTGGCAGAAGGTGGAACCGCTACGTTTGTAGTAGTAGTAGCAACAGACAGTGAAATACAGTGGCAACAGAGCACCGATGGCGGAACTACATTCATTGATATTGCCGGAGCCACTAATTCCACCTATTCGGTAGCCAATGTTGCTGCCCCTGACGAAAGAGTTCTTTATAGAGCAGCGCTTACCTTGCCCGCCTTCCTCTGCGAGAGAACGTTTTCTGCAGAGGCCTCGGTAAGTATTTCTCCGGATACTGATGGAGACGGTGTTATTGACCTATTTGACGTAGACGATGACAATGACGGCATCCCCGATGAAGAAGAAAACCAAGCTTGTGCTTCGGCAGGATCTCTGGTAGATGAGATCATTCTGTCAGAAGATTTTGGAATAGCGACAGGAACCAGAGAAACTTCTCCTTATATTAATTACATTTTTGAAAATGGAACTAATGGAGGCCCTGCGGGTAATCATCTCGGTGATGGAGAGTATACTGTTTTTGAAAACATCACGGCTACGGCAAACTGGGCTTCTTCTCTCTGGCAAACCCAGGGCGACCATACCACTGGCTCGGACCGGATGATGATTATTAACGCTAAACAGGATAACACCCTTCATTTTTATAAGCGGGATTTAGCCAACGTGAAGGCGGGCACACCGTTGCGCATCTCATTCTGGGCGATGAATCTGGATACAGATATTCCATCTAATAATGGCAGATTAGAGCCAAACATTAAGGTCTCGATCGTTCGAAATGGAGTAACGTTGTTTTCAGTGGGAACTGGGTCGGTCGCACGAGAACCAAACGGTGCAGCCAATGCATGGAAAAATTACGTCTATGAATTTACCCCCAATGAAAACGACAACCTTGAACTTACGATTGAGAACAATGCGGACGATGGTTTAGGAAACGACGTAGCCCTTGATGACATTGCGGTGAAGCAAACCTTCTGTGATTCTGATAATGATGGCGTACCGAATCAAATGGACCTGGACAGTGACAACGACGGTCTCTATGATGTCTACGAAGCAGGTCACAGTGTCTCCTCGACGGATGGAAGCCTCATTGGAGAAGTAGGTACTAACGGTCTGCTTGATGCCTTGGAAACGACAACAGACAGCGATAACATCAATTACAGTCTAGCTGATAGCAATACCGATGGCACCTCCGATTTTATTAGTCTGGACGCCGATGGCGACGGTTGTAATGATGTGATAGAGGCAGGACTAGCGGACACTGACAACGACGGAGTAGTTGGTAGCGGCACGCCCACCGTAGACGCCCAGGGGCGGGTTACGGGAGTTAGCTATGCCGCCCCAACGGATAACAACAATAATGCTATCCCCGACTTTCAGGAAGCCGGTTCAGCCCCCTCCGGCAACGTTCCTACCGCTACTCTCCTGGTCTGTCCCGGTGCTGAAGTGACGGCCCTGTATCCAAGCACAATCAATTCAAACTTTATCTACCAGTGGGAAGTGAGCGAAAATGGGGTCAGCTACACCAGCGTTGCCGATGGTGCGGTGTATCAGGGAAGCCAGTCAGATACCCTTCGGATCAATGGCAACGTCACGCTGAGTGGCAACAAATATCGTGTGATAATTACCGACCCCGGTTTTGCCTGCAGCAGCACCGCTTCCGATGAAATTACGCTAACGATGCATGACTCACCGAACGCTGGTGGCAACGGAACCATAGAACTATGCGACGTGTCTCAACCAATCGATCTATTCAGCGGCATTGTTGGCTCCCACAATACCACCGGCACTTGGCGTAGCGCCTCGCCCAACATCGATATCAGCAACCCCAAGCAAGTAAGTTTTGATCAACGGGGACTTGGCCCCTTCACCTTCACCTACGTGGTGGATGCGACCGCTACCTGTCCGGCCGATTCTGCTACCGTGCAGGTTTCCCTTGATCCGACTTGCTTCGCCGTGGTTGGAACGCCCGACCGGCCTGTGGTAGCTGAAGACAGCGTGCTAACCGCCAACGTGCTAACCAACGACCGCGACGCCAACGGCGGCGGCTTGCAGGCACTGCTGCTCACGCAACCCGCCCACGGCAGCGCTACTCTATCCGCCGACGGCCAACTATCCTACACTCCCGAAGAGAACTACAACGGCCAGGATACGCTCATCTACCGGGTGTGCGACCAAACCGCCCCCACCATGTGCGATACCGCCCGGGTAGTGATCACAATTAACCCCGTAAACGATGCTCCCGTAGCGGTAAACGACGCGGTCATTATCACCTACGATGAAGTGGCTACCGGCAACGTATTGAACAACGACTATGATCCCGACGGCGGCTTGCCAGGAGAAGTTGCCTCCGTGGGTTCGCCCGCCCACGGCACCGTAACGCTTGCCGCCGACGGCAGCTATACCTATACTCCCAACCAGTACTACATCGGCCCTGACCAGTTTAGCTACTGGGTGTGCGATGTTCAGGATCCGGACCTTTGCGCGAAAGCCGAAGTCATTATCCAGGTGCGGGCCGGACTAATCGAGATTCCTAAAGGGTTCTCTCCCAACAGTGACAGCAACAACGACCGCTGGGAGATCAAGGGCATTAGCGCCTATCCGAACAACTCGGTGACCATCTTTAACCGCTGGGGTAATGCGGTTTACCGTACCCAGGGCTACGATAACCAGCAGAACGTATGGGACGGCACGGCCAACCAAGGCCTTATCATCGGGGGCGGACAGTTGCCCGAGGGTACCTACTTCTACGTGGTTGATCTGGGGCCGGAAGAAGGTCCGCAGAGTGGCTACGTGGTGCTGATGCGCTAACAAATTATCCCCCGCCAACGAGTTGCTTGTTGTTCCGCCTTTTTTGTAGATTGCCGCCTACGCCACTAGTTAGGCTAGGGTATGCGCTCATTCTTCCGCTCGCTTTATCTCACACACCGCTTCTTCACTGCCCTGGGCTTACTAGTGCTTTTGTTTGCCTTGAGCTACAGTCTGCCTCCGCTGTGGGGCATGGCGCGCGTGCTGTTCTGGGTGCTGGTGGCGCTGCTGGCCATCGATCTGTTCTTGCTCTACCAAACCCGGGGGGTTGTTGGCCAACGCATCACTCCCGATAAGCTGTCCAACGGTGACGAAAACCTGCTTCGGATTGTCGTAGAGAACCACTACCGCTTCTCAGTTTCCGTGCGCTTGCTCGATGAGCTTCCGGTGCAATTTCAGGAGCGTGACTTCCGGGCTGAGCTTTCTGTCAAACCGGGCGAAAGCAGCACTCACACCTACGCCGCGCGTCCGGTGAAGCGGGGCGAGTACCACTTCGGAGCGGTGAATGCCCTGGTTAGTTCTCCGCTGCGGTTGATACAGCGCCGCTTTCGCTTTTCAGAACACAAGACCGTGGCGGTGTATCCGTCGTTTATTCAGATGCGCCGCTACGAACTGCTGGCTATTTCAAACCAACTCACCGAGTTCGGTATCAAGAAAATTCGGCGCCTGGGGCACAACCAGGAGTTTGAGCAGATCAAAGAATACGTGCCCGGCGACGATTACCGTACCATTAACTGGAAAGCCACCGCCCGGCGCGGCGGATTGATGGTGAACAACTACCAGGACGAACGTTCGCAGCAGGTCTACGCCCTGATCGACAAAGGGCGCACCATGCAGATGCCCTTCGAGGGCATGAGCCTACTCGACTACGCCATCAACGCCAGTTTGGTGATCGCTAACATTGCGATCAAAAAGGACGATCAGGCGGGTTTAATCACCTTCCAGCACCAGGTGCAAACGGTGGTGCCCGCCAGTCGGCGCAGCAAGCAAATGTACTTGCTACTAGAGGCGCTGTATCACCAAAAAACGGCCTACAAAGAGGCTGATTACGCCGCCCTGTACACCGCCGTTCGTCGCCGCATCACGCAGCGTAGCCTGCTGTTGCTGTTTACTAACTTTGCGTCGCTGTCGGCCCTGGAGCGGCAACTGCCTTACCTGCGCCAACTAGCCCGCGACCACGTGCTGGTGGTGCTGTTCTTCAAAAACACCGAGTTGCACGGCCTGTTGCAGAAGCCCCTACATACCGTGGCCGATGTGTACCAAAAAACCATTGCCGAAAAGTTTATTTTTGAAAAGAAAGTAATCGTTGAACGTCTGCAACAGTTTGGCATTCACGCTGTGCTCACCACTCCGCAGCAACTATCGGTAGATACTATCAACAAGTATCTAGCGCTGAAAGCGCGCGGCCTTATCTAAACCATAATCCCTATGACGAAGCTCAAATCTAAAACCACCTATCAGATGCGTCGAAATCTGTCCCGCATTAAGCAACTTGATCCCCGGCATTTGATCGACTACCTGCCGCTGTTAAAGAGGAAACCGACTACCTATAAATTAAGCCAAACCGCGGGTACGGCTCCGGGCACACTCATCTATACCGGCAAAAATACCGACGAAAAGCCCGAGATCACCCTTTACCGATACGATGAAGAGCAGTTGGAAGAATTTCAGAGCGAGACGCTCGGAGATATTTTAGCGAAGATGGACCCGGAGAAAGCCAACTGGATCAACATCAGCGCCTTGCATAACATCAGCTTGATTCAGGAGGTGGGAGACCACTTTGACCTGCACCCCCTGGTGATGGAAGACATTCTGAATACCGTGCTTTCACCGCAGTACGAAGACTACGACAACTACTTGTTTATCACGCTCAAAATGATGAGCGTCGACCCCAAACATCAGTCGATCGAGCAGGAACACGTGAGCTTCATCCTGGGAAAACATTATCTAATCTCGTTTCAGGAGCGCAAAAAAGACGTGTTTGAGCCGGTTCGCCAGCGGCTGGAGGCCTACAAGGGAAGAATTCGCAAGCGCGGTATCGACTATTTGCTCTACGCCCTTATTGATGTGATTGTGGACAACTACTACACCATCACCGAAGAATACGGCGACCAATTGGCTGAACTGGAGAACGAACTGATCTACCATCCGCACGAAAGTGCCATTGAGCAGATCACGCACTACAAACGGCAACTCATCGAGCTACGCAAGCATATTTACCCTTTGCGCGAGGCTCTGCAAACCCTCACTACCCAAGAGGCGCTGGTGGCGCAGCAGACCCTCCGCTTTTTTGGTGATGTATCAAGCCATGTGGATTATACCATCAACACCATGGAGCAGCAACGCGAAACCCTCACCAGCTTCATGGACCTATACATGACCAACCTGAGCAATAAGATGAACAACGTGATGAAGACGCTGACCATCATTGCGACAATTTTTATCCCGCTTACGTTTGTAGCGGGCATCTACGGAATGAATTTCGAGAATATGCCCGAGCTGCACTATAAATGGGGCTATCCGATCGCGCTGGGGGCAATGCTGCTCACCGGGCTCGTGATGTTCGTATACATGCGCAACCGGGATTGGTTTTAGCGCAAAATAAACAGCTTCCCCACCCCGGTGCTCACCGAACGATCTTCGGTAGCAGTTCGCAGTTCGAAGTTAGTTGGCCCCTCAACGACCGTGCGGTACAGATACATTCCGTTCGGTAACAGGTTGCCGAAGCGGTCACGGCCGTCCCACCGGTAGCGTACATTTTCGCTTCCTAATCGCAACTCTCCGAAATCTGCCGTACTGATTTCCCGTACCACCTGTCCGGTCACGTTCATAATCTGCACCGTCAGTTGCTCAGGCGCTGCCGTTCCGGTTAGGGTGAAGGTGAAATACGTACCGGACGAAAGCGGATTTGGATACGGGTGAAAACAGGTGATGGTCGATTGGTTGATCACCTCGAAGCTGATTTCGTAGGGCTGCGTTCCCGAAGCATTGCCCGAAGCGTCTTCCGCTTGCACGCGCAGGGTGTACGTCCCGTCTTCCAGTTCGGGCCGGAAAGTAAGCGTAAAAGGATTCTCGTCGTTCGCCGAAGTGAACGTTACATTGTTAGCCGACAGGCGCACCCGCTTAAAATCAGTCGTCACCGTATCGGCACCCCCGCTTCTTCGTAGGTACAGATCAATGCCCGTTGTATCTTGCTTTCGCAAAATAGGGTTTTCGTCGCGCACTATCACCGAAATAAGCGGGCGGGGCGACACTATATCACCGTTGTTGATGTACTCGCCGTCGAAGGCCACGTCTAGCACGGGATGGGTACGGTCGGGAATGACGGTGAAGAAATTAGGCAGATTTGCCCGGTTGTTATGGTAAGATTGCTCCGGTAACAAGCGCGGATTCACATTAACCAACAAGCTGTTGCTTTCCGCCCGGCCCACCGTGGTGGTGGTGAGGCTAAACGTCGCGGTGTCTCCCGCCAGTAGTGGAGCGATACGCATCGTATCCACGTCCGCCCCCTGCGTAGCTTGGTTTGTAAAGGTATAGGCGACTGCCAGCGAATCGGTGAAGTCGTAGGCCGAGGCGTTGTAAAAGTCAAAAGTTGCGGTGAAAGATTCGCCTTCGGCTAGCGTGGTTTCGCCCTCTGCCGCGGTGCGCAACAGCGTTCCTTCGGGCACTCCGGTGTAGTGGACCAGCCACTGCTTGAGCTGAGCCGGAGTTTGATCCGTTGCATCCTCAGTCTCGAACCGAAGTCGAAAATATGGATACTGCTTCGCGCTGATGGTTGAAATATCAACGGTTTCTTCCGTGATGTTATCTGATAGTACGACAGTTTGACCCGAACTGCTTTCTCCGATCAGCGACAACTTCACGCTATCGGCTTGGTTACTGATCACCCGGGTTTGCAGACTAGTCCAAGCTGAGGCCGGACCAATACGGGTCGATAGAATGCTGCCCTGTTGGTACTGCCCCGTGATCTGCTCATCGAGTGCCACTGCTTGATCAAGCGCCGACTGCCCGCCGGTGGTGTCGGCGCGAACCACCGTGGCACTGCCGAGCGCTGAATTCTTTCTTCCTAAAATGATCAACGGTTCGCCGCTTTTCAGATTCCGCATCTCGGCTGTATCCACTCCTATTTCTTGCAGCTTGGCGAGCGTGGTTGTATTCCAACCAGCGTAGTTTAACTCACCAATAGAGAACAAAAACACCGGATCGCCATCCTTCAGTTTGTCCACAAACTGATCGAGCAAGCCCCCTGTAGCGACCTGCTGATTGTTAAAGGTGCTAACCACCTGCGGCAGCGGCCCACAACTGTTGGGGTCTCGGCGATCATACCCCGCTTTCACCAGTGGCAAATAGGGCAGCAGACTGTTGCGATCAAAGGCAATGCCGTTGAAAGAGTTCTCACGGCACCGCTCCCCATCGTTGTCGATGATAAAATTCTTGCCGTTCACCAGTACCGACGGAAACTCTTCTTCCGGATGCTCATTGCCGTAGGCATCCACTTCCACGGTCAGCTGGGTTTCGGTGAACCTCCACTGCCCATCGTAGGTGAGGCCGGTTACTTCATTCTCCAGCAACTGAGCAGCCCGTCGCTGTGCCCATCCACTGGGGCTGTTAGCTACGTAGGTAAACGAACTAGGCGTCCATTCATCCACCTCACCCGCCTGGGGAGTAACGTACCTTGACCGCCAGTAATACACCGTGCTGTCGATCACCACCGGCAGATCGACCGACCACTGCCCCAGTGCCGTCGCTGACAGAGAAGTTTGCTGCCTCACGGGGCTATCAAACTGGGCCGAAGTGTCGAGTTCAATCAGAAACTCACGCGATTGATTCGTGGCCAACATTTGCGGCAGGTTGCCGGGCTGCACCTGCAGGTTAACCGTCGGGTTGCCTACCAGTGCGTAGTTGTGAGGAAGCAAGTTTGCCGTGCCGCTCACCGACACAAAGTATTCCAGCACCGCGCGGTTGTTGTTCTCATTGAGCTCCGGAACGCGGTTAGCTTCGTCAAGAATTACCTCAAATAGATTATTACCCGAACTTTGGTCGGTCGGGGCCACTACTTCTGCCGAAGAAACCACGAAACATAGCGTGTCTTGGTAGGCTACCGGCGGAAAGTAGCGCGGTCCGTAGGTCACGACGGTGCCGTTGCCCAGGGTGCGATTGATCTGCACCGCCAGCGAGTCTTTACTGGTACGACCAAAGTTGCGGACCGCTAATTCAACCGCAAAGGAGTCAGAGGAAGCGGTGATGGGTCCGGGCTCGAGCGGCCTGACGGACAGGCGCTGTTCGCTAATCTCGTAGTCTGGCAAGCTTCGTCCGAACAGCGGGATGGCCGGATCGCCCTGCAAAACCATTTGCTGCACGTGGGCGGGATAGGTTTCCCACGAATTGCTGGTGGCCAGCAAGCGTCGCCCGGCTTCTATTTTTGCCCGCCCGATAGATTGATCGACCCAGCCGCTGTCGCCCAGGGCGGTTTGGTAAAAACTGTCGGAATAACTCTTCAAAACGCCGGATATTCCGGTAGCGCTGTTGGCGATCACGTGCAACGCTCCTCGGTTGGGAGTGCTAATCCAGTTCTCGCCGAAAGTATACGCGCTGCTAAATATATTGCCCGCGTTGCAGCCGTTTAGCAAGATCGCCGGGTATTTCCCTTGGTTGCGGTAACCCAATTCATCATTAGAAGCCCAGCCGATGTCGATGTCGATGCGCACGGCCGACGAGTGCCCGAAGAAGGTGATCAGCGCCACGCCCTGGTTCACTTCTTCCGAGACGTTGATTAGTTCGGTGGCGTTGTCCGTCTTTTTGGAAAGCGTAGACACCTGCCCGCCCAAGAAGTCGCCGGTGGCCACCTGCTTTAAATCGTTTACGTACCGACCAAAGGTCGCAAGCTCATTGGCGTCTATACCCCCACTGATGTGGAGCAACCGCTTCTTCCACAGGGCTTCTCGGGCGTCAGCCGCTTTATAATCTTCCACCAGCGTGCCCGCTTCTTTTTCCTTTACTTTATCCAGATAACTGGCCACGTCGGTCGCGTCGAGCGCGTTGATTCGTCCGGTGGCAATACCCGGCGTAACGCCATCGCTGCTGCCCAGCCCCGCGCTAAACAGCGCATCCGAACCCGGAAACCCACCGGTGGGCACGTAGTGCACCGGTTCTTTGATGGTGGGGTCACGCCGGTGGTAATCGTAGTTGACGTTCAGCCCCTTGCCGATTAGCAGCAGGTACTCCGGTTTCCCCATAGCGAACAGGTGGCGGCAAAAGCGTCGGATAGCCACCGGAGAAGCCTCTCCGTAGCTGAACTGATTGTAGAGTTGGTCAATGTCTACAAACTGAGCACGATGATTGCCCCCTTCCGGCGAGTTGCGGTAGGCTTGGTAGGCCGCCACCGGGTCGCTGTATCGTCCGCCGGGCCGGTGCAGCGCGGCATGGCTGATGATCCAGAACGTGGTGGTCGGATCAATGGCGATGAATTCTACCTTTTGCGAAAGAGAAGGCTGCTTCGCCTCACCCAGCAGCAAACGGCGGGGAGAAGCGGTATTGGGTACTACGGCGGTTAGCGGTCCGGCGACATTGGCGACAATTCGTTCGGGCGTGTTGGGGTTGGTGATATCTAACAGCAGGGCGTTCGGAGGCGGATTGTTTGCCCTTACGAAAGACTTGCCGGTGGGGTTGACGGGCAGATGGATCGTCAGATTGCCCCCTTCGGCGTCGGCCGACTGCGCGTAGGTCAGGCGGGCGTACGACAGGGATACGTTGTCGGCCTGTCCGCCCACTCCGTTCACGGTGAGGCGAACGACGAGCTGCTCCGCTCCCACATCAGACCATTCCAGCGACTCGGTGAGTTGATAACTATCGTAGTAGTCAAAGGTAATGTCGGTCAGGGTGCGTAGTGATCCCGCGTTGGGGCCCACCCGCACGGTTACGTTATGCGGCAAGTTGTTGCGGCCCGCCAGCACCAGCGTGAGCTGGGGGCGAGGCCCTGATGGCACGGGGTCAACGACCCGAAGTGGGTAGTCGGCGGTTTCGCCCTGCTTTAAACGGGTTCCCGTCCAGCCTTCTCCGTAGTCAAAAGCACTTAGGTGTGCCGTGATTTTGGTGGTTGATCCTACCGGGTACTGCCGACCGGCCGAAAACTCCGTAGCGAACCGCTGCTCTTCTTCCTTGAGGTGAAACGGCTCGGCGGGTAAATTGCTCACGTTGTTTTCGGAGAACGTAACCATGCGCCGCCCGAGTTCGGCATCCAGACGCCAGGTGAGGAAGTAGGCGGTGGTGTCTGAATACAGATTGTGGTAGGGATGGGGTTGCGCTTCCGAATCCACGTAAAGTTCGGTATCGAGCGTGCCGTCGTTTTGCCGTCCGTAGAACAGAATCGCATCAGCAGGATCGAAGCGGGCGTCTTGTTGCCCCTCCACCACGATGGCCTGCTCTTGCCCCCGGAAGAAGAGTTGCACCCGTCGGGGATCCACGCCCGCCACCGGGAAACCCGCGGCTTGCAGGTCGGCGTAGGTCAGGCGGTAAATACCAGTTTCGCCCACGCTCACTTTATAGTACTGCTGGTTGGGTTTAATCCACTCGTTGCCAAACGACTGGGCAGTAGCCAGTCGGACGGATCCGATTGTGAGCAGGGCAAAAATCAACCAACCAATGCGCATGGGAGAGGCCATTTAGTAGCAACCTACCCAGGAGCAGTAACTTGTACAAATCAGGAGGTGGCAGTGCCCCCGTTGGTTGTGTAGGGTTAGTGCCCTCCGCGTGTTACTGAGAAGTCTTTTGGCTAGTACGCTTCGTTAGCAATTAAATAATTTGCTGAATAAGTAGAGTGGAACTGTGACTGGCCAACTTTTTTCCGAGTAGCGCTGCGATCATCAGCTGAGTGTTTGGCGTTGGTACACGCGTAAGAAAAAGTAATGACTTATGAAATGCCGGGGCAACTAATGTTATTGTCCACTTGCGGACACCAACTGTCCGGTAGTGAACACCAGCGTCGTCCGCTTACCCGCTCTGGAAGCTGCTTACGCGGTCTTTTGGATTGGCACGCTTTTTTACCGAGGCTGTACAGCATCCGCTCCGTTTTGTTTTCTAACATCTCGCCTCATGATCAAGAACTACTTCAAAATCGCCCTCCGCAACCTGGTGAAGCAACGCTTCTACTCGGTGATCAACATTCTCGGACTCGCCATCGGCTTGGCCACCTGCCTGCTCATCACCCTGTTTGTGTTGGACGAGCTCAGCTACGACCGCTTTAACGAAAATGCGGATCGCATTCATCGCGTACAGATAGCTTACCAACTGGGGGGAAAAGAGGGAAATGGTGCGGTTGCCCCGGCACCTTTGGCCCAAACGGCGATAGAGACCTACCCGGACGTAGAAAACGCGGTTCGGTTCCGTACGCAGGGCGGCTACACGGTGTATCGCGGTGAGCGTGCCTACCGCGAGGAAAAGGTCACTTTTGCCGATTCGTCGCTGTTCTCGGTGTTTACCCTTCCGTTGTTGCACGGCAATCCGCGCACCGCCCTGGCACAGCCCAATACCCTGGTGATTAGTGCCACTTCGGCTCAGAAATACTTCGGTACCAACTGGGAGCAGTCGCCGCCGCTGGGCGAAATGCTGCTGGTGGGGCGCGACAAAGAACCGTATCAGGTGACCGGCATTTTTAAGGACCTACCGGCCAATGCTCACTTTCACTTCGGCATGTTTCTTTCGATGCCCTCGCTAGAAGAAAGCAAGGAGGATATCTGGCTAAATAACAACTTTTATACGTATCTACTGCTGCGCGAGGGCACCGACGTTGACGCGTTGCAAACCAAGCTAAACAAAACCTTTGAAACCTACGCCGCCCCGCAGATTGAGCAGTACGCCAATACGAGCTACGAGGAGTTCCTGGGGGGGGGCAACTATTTTAAGTTTCTGCTACAGCCCCTCACCAGCATTCACCTGCACTCTGATTTGGAAGCAGAGATAGAGGCCAACGGCGACATTCGCTACGTCTACATTTTTTCGGCCATCGCCTTGTTTGTGCTGCTCATTGCCTGCGTTAACTTCATGAATCTGTCTACCGCCCGCTCGGCCGGGCGGGCCAAGGAAGTGGGTATTCGCAAGACCTTGGGTTCGGTGCGGCAGCAACTCATTGGTCAGTTTCTGGTAGAAGCGATGCTGATCAGCTTTCTGGCCCTGTTGCTGGCGATCCTGCTGGCCGAGGCGGCACTGCCCTTCTTCAACGATTTAGCTAATAAGCAACTCGTCGTTCGCTACCTGCACCCCTGGTACTTCTTGCCCCTGTTGCTGGGGGCAGTGGTGCTGATTGGGCTGCTGGCGGGCAGCTACCCGGCTTTTTTCCTGTCGGCCTTTCGCCCGGCCGCGGTGCTCAAGGGCAAACTGGCCGGGGGCATCAACCGCAGTTGGTTGCGTAGCGGTTTGGTAGTGCTTCAGTTCGGTATTTCCATTGTGCTCATTACCGGCACGGTGGTCATTTATCAGCAACTCAACCACATTCACAACAAAAGGCTGGGCTTCGATAAAGAACACGTGCTGGTGGTGCACAACACCTACTACCTGGGTGGCCAGGCCGAAACCTTCAAGAACGAAGCGCTGCGAGAACCCGGCGTAGTGGCGGCTACGTTGACCGGCTACCTGCCCGCCAATGCGTTTAGCAACAACAACAGTGCTATTTTTCCGGGTAAAAACCCCGACAGCGATCGCACCACCAGCGTGCCTTGGTTCTACGTCGACTACGACTACCTGCCGACGATGGGCATGCAATTGGCCACCGGGCGCAACTTCTCGCGCAATTTTGCCACCGACAGCAGCACGCTGATTATTAACGAGGCCGCCGCTCGGTACTTTTTTGATGATGCCGACCCGGTGGGGCAAGAGCTAAGTAGCTTCGGTGACGCCCCCGGTAGCTTTGAAACATTCACAGTGATTGGCGTGGTGCAGGACTTTCACTACAGCACCATGCGGCAGAAGATCATGCCGATGGTAATCGCCCTACACGGTAATATCTCAGCACTGTCGCTGCGGGTGCAGCCCGATCAAGTGCCGTCGGCCTTAGCCGCGCTGGAGGCCCAGTGGAAGCAGTTCGCGCCCGATTTGCCCTTCGAGTATTCATTTCTAGACGAGCGCTTCAACGATATGTACAAGTCGGAGACGAGATTAGGCACCATCTTTACGGTGTTCTGCTCGCTGGCCATTTTTATTGCTTGTCTAGGTTTGTTCGGCCTGGCATCGTTCACCGCCGAGCAACGCATGAAGGAGATCGGCATCCGCAAGGTGCTGGGCGCATCGGTAGGCAGCCTGGTGCTACTGTTTTCCAAAGACTTCACCAAACTGGTGCTCATTGCGTTGTTGATCGCAATCCCTATTTCCTACTGGATGATGGACCGTTGGCTCGACGACTTTGCCTACCGCGTCACGCTGGGAGTGAGCACCTTTCTGATTGGCGGCGGCATTGCGCTGCTCATTGCCTGGCTCACCGTTGGTTTTCAGTCGGTGCGGGCGGCAGTGGCCAACCCGGTGGACTCGCTGCGCAGCGAGTAGTTTACCAAAAAGCCCTTGGAAATTTCGTTTAAGGTTCTGTATCTTGGGTATTTGGTATATTCAATACAGCGACCATGCTACGCAACTACCTGACTATTGCCTTACGCAATTTGCGTAAGCAACGCTTCTACGCAGGAATCAACGTGCTGGGCCTCAGCCTGGGCATCGCTAGTTTTCTGCTTATCTTGCTGTACGTGGTGGATGAGCTACGCTACGACCGCTTTTATCCGCAAGCCGAACACATCTTCCGAGTCGGTTCGCTTGACAATACTTTAGGAGAAAACAACCGAATGGCCCTCACCTCCAATGCGGTGGCGGGCGGGATACAGCGCGAGTTTCCTGAGGTAGAAGCCGCCACGCGGGTGTACCGCGCGTGGGAAACGGTACATTTCCAGGACAAAACTTTCGTGGAATACGACTGGCAGTACGTTGATAGCAGCTTCTTTTCGGTGTTCGGCTACGAGCTGCTTGAGGGCAGTGCCAATGCCGCCCTACGCGCTCCCTACACGGTGGTGGTGACCAAAAGCACCGCCCGGAAGTATTTCGGCGGTGATTCAGCCCTGGGCAAAACGCTGTTGGTGGGCAAAGCGCAGACTCCCTTTCAGGTGACGGGAGTGATGGATGATCCTCCCGCGCATACCCACCTTGACTTTACCATGCTGGGATCTATTCTTTCTACCGAAGACAGTTTGGGCGAATACTGGAATTACTACGCGCTCTACACCTACGTGCGCTTGAATGAAAAGGTGAGGTCAGCAGCTTTCGAGGAGAAACTAAAAGTGCTGGCCGATAAGTACGTACGCCCGGTCCTAATCCAGGACAATGGCCTGCAACTGGAAGCTGACCAGAAAACCGAAGAAGTGTTTCGGTTCATACTGCAGTCGGTCACGGACATTTACCTGCGCTCCGATTGGATATACGACAACTCATCAAGCGCAAGCATCGATAATTTGTATATCCTTCTGGCCGTGGCGCTGTTTATTTTGCTGTTGGCGTGCATCAATTTTATGAATTTATCTACGGCCCGTTCGCTAAGTCGAGCCAAAGAAGTGGGGGTTCGGAAAACGCTGGGCTCGCAACGGGGGGCACTGATGGGGCAGTTTTTGGCCGAATCCATGCTGATGAGTGTCATTGCCACCGCGCTGGCCCTGTTGTGGGTGGGGCTAGCACTGCACCCCTTCGGTGCTCTAGCGGGCAAGGACCTATCCTTCTCAATTTTACTTCAACCTTGGTTAATCGCGACCACCCTGGGTTGCGTGGTGGTCGTGGGCGGATTGGCGGGCAGTTACCCGGCTTTCTACTTGTCGTCGTTCCGCCCCGCTGAGGTGCTCAGGGGTGGGCAACGGTCTCTTCTAAAGGGGCAGACCATTCGCAACGCGCTGGTGGTCTTCCAGTTCACGATGTCGATTGCCCTGGCCATTGCTACGTTGCTTATGCACCAGCAACTCACCTACGTCCGCTCGAAGCAACTGGGTTTTGATAAAGAGAATGTGCTCATTGTTTCGAATGCTGACTACCTGGGGCAAAACATAACCGCCTTTCTGCAACAAATAACCTCGATGGCCGCCGTGGAGCAAGCATCCGCATCGCTTTCTGTTCTGCCGGGGACTAATGGCGTGAACTTCTTCCGTAAACAGGGGGGTGATCAAGACTATACGCTGAACTTCATGGGAATAGATGAAAACTTTATCGCTACCTACGGAATGACCCTGCTGGAAGGGCGTAACTTCTCGCTCGACTACCCCGCCGACACGGCCCGGGTTATCCTGAACGAAACCGCCCTACGCGTATTCAGCCTGGAAGAGCCAATTGGCAGCGCCATTACCTACTATAATGAAGGGGAATACATCCCCTACGAAGTGGTGGGGGTGGTAAAAGATTTCAACTACGAGTCGCTTCACCATCCCATAGAGCCGATGGCTTTCTTCTTTGGCGATAAGGTAAAGTCCTACGTGTCTATGCGCCTGGCTCCGGGCAACGCCCCGGTAGCAGTGCAAACGGTGGAAAAAGCCTGGAAAGCGGCGGCTCCCAATGCTCCGTTCGACTATAGCTTTTTAGATGAAGATTACGATAAGCTGTTCCGCGCCGAACAGCGTTTGGGCAGGGTGTTCACGGTGTTCACGGCGCTAGCCATGATCATTGCCTGCCTGGGACTGCTGGGACTAGCAGCGTTTTCGGCAGAACGACGCACCAAAGAGATTGGGGTGCGCAAAGTCATGGGTGCTTCTTCGTGGAGTGTCGTGTTGCTGCTTTCTCGAAACTTCACCTACTTGGTACTCATTTCTTTTGTGATAGCCGCGGGACTCGCTTACGTTTTCGTAAGCCGATGGCTGGAAAGTAATTTTGTTTATCACATCACCATCGGGGCCGGGGCCTTTATCGTATCCGGTTTAGCCGCTTTGGTGGTTGCCTGGCTCACGGTGAGCTACCAATCGTTCCGGGCGGCCCGCACCAATCCGGCGAAATCTCTTCGTAGCGAGTAAGAGACAACTGCTAATTCTCACTCCACCAGTTGCGTACGTGCCGCGTGAAGCTTCTGAACCAACTTCTCACTGTATCCTACCATTGTTTCTACTTCCTGGGCACTGATCAATCGCAGGTGCCGGAAGATCAGAATCCGCCGCCCGTTGCTCTCCAGGTGATAGATATCGCCCTGCTCAAAAAAGTGAACCAACGCTGGTGAGAAAAATTTACGGATGCTGGCTTCGTGCGGACCCTGTAGCAGAAACTTGCGGGAGAACTGCTGGTGTTCCTCAAAATCGATATCCTGCTGCGCCACCAGCAGCGACATGCGGTTTAGAAAAGATTCTTCTTCTAATGAAAAAACCGGCACCTCGAAGGGCAACGAAAGCACTTCTACGGTAAGACGGTGCGTTTCGAAGGTGATAAAAGCATTCTGAAGCGTGATGTCGCAGATTTCCCAGCAGACGTCGGAGTCTTGGTAGTTGCCCGTCAGCTGGTTCTTAGTGAAATCTACCGGATGCGTTTTGAAGAAAAGAAACTGATCCAATTGGCTCACATCCCAGTTAATGTTCGGATCATAGCGCCACTGCTGAGTGCGGGCGAGCTGCTTGAGTGCCATTTGCCGACGGGTGAACCGCACCTTGAGCGGCTCGGGCACCCGCAACACGTGCAGCGCGTGCGGATGGTGCGACGAGGTCTCGTGCGTATCCAGCCCCGTGAAGTGAAACTCTCCGCCCTGCTGACTGTATTTTTCGGCGTACTCGTGGATATACTCCAGCACCGTGAGGTCGACGATGCGGGCGTGGGAGAAATCTAAGATGATGTGCTTGTCTTTGCCCAAGTTCCAAATTTTGCCCTGCAGTTGCAGCATATTGAAGAAGTTAACCACGCCCTTCAGTTTGAACAGGTAGGTTTGCCGCTGCTCCTGCACCACCTTCACCGACAGGTGCCTGAGGTAGCGCACAAAGAGCGGAAACGATAGTCCCGAACGCAGGTAGTGCACCACCAGCGTAAACCCGATACCAATCAACAGCCCCGGCACCAGTCCAACGGCCAGGCCAGCAACCAGCGTTACCGTCAGAATGGTTACCTGCTCCCAGCCCTGGTGGTAGGCGCTCTTGAATACGCTAGGCGAGACGAGTTTGTAGCCGGTGAAGATCAGGATGACGGCCAGGGCCGCCATCGGAATCATTTGCAGCAGCGGACGAAACCCGAGCACGAAAACCAAGACCACAATGCCCAGAAAGAAATTAGACCAGCGCGTTTTAGCGGCGTTGTTGATGTTTACCGAACTGCAGACGATGGACGTGGATACCGGAATGCCTCCCAGCATGGCCGACACCACTGTGCCCAAACCGATGCCAATCAGATCATCGTTCAGGTTGGTCTTTCGCCGGTAGGGGTCCAACTTGTCGATTGCTTTGGCACTCACCAGTGATTCTAGCGACAGCAATAAAGTAATCAGCACCACCATCACCCAAAATAGGGGTTGATCCACCTTCGAGAAATCAGGAAACACCAGTCCCTCGGTGAAATTTCTGGGTATCTGAATGAGGTAACTAGGGTCAACCAGTCTTTCTAACCCGGCCTGCGGCGCGCCCCACTGCAACAGGAAAAACACGGGAACCGTGATCAGCAGCACCCACATGGGGGCGGGCAAGTACCGAACAAATTGGTTCTGAACTTTAGGGTACCCAATCAGAATCACCAAAGCCAGCGCGCTGGTGATGGTCACCAGGGGGCTGAGCGCGAGGATGCTGCGCGGAATATCCATCAGAATAGCCAGGGGCTGATGCGCATCCGAAGCCACCCCCAGCGCTACGTGTATTTGGGTGCCGATGATGATCAAGCCGATAGCCGCCAGCACCCCGTAGATCACGGCCGAGGGTACAATGTGCCCCAGCTTGCCCAGGCGCAGCACGCCCAGCATCACGTGAATGACTCCCGAGATAGCAAAGGCGGCCATCACATAGGGGAACCCGGAAGCAGGGCCATCGCTTAGGCTTTCTGAGGCCACCAACGCCACCACAATCAGCGCCTTGGCCGGGCCGTTGATGCCCACGTGGCTTCCCCGAACAAAGGTGGTGACCAACCCGCCCACCACCACGCTGATGAGTCCGGCCATGGGCGGCGCGCCCGAAGCAATAGCAATGCCCAGAGCGAGGGGCAACGCCACCAACAACACACTGAATGCCGCCATCAGATCGTTCTTCCAGAAATGGCGCAACCCTTTCCATCCGGAACCGGGAGTATGACTGAGGGGGGTGGCTAGCATGCAGAATTTGGGGTAAGCGGATAATAATTTAGTCAAAATAATTAGATCTTCGCCCGCGTTACTAGGACAAAGCACTTTTGTGTTGAAAAAGTCTGAATTTATGTCTTTATATTACCACGAAGTGATTTCTGGGTTTTCCGTTTCAAGCGATTTAGCAGCTTAACTCAAGTCTGGTTCGTTGCCTCAGCGAAATCGGCCTGCCCAAAGAATTACTTGCATCTTGCTCAAGAAAAACACTTTGGTACAAAATTTTCTTAAGATCAAAGGAATGCCTTACTTTGTCAGTATCTATTTTGTTCAACCTCTATTCGCTTATTTGTGAACACAATGCAACACAACCACCACGCAACCCTGCCGGTCCAGCGTCGCTTCACTGCCACCCTCGGCCAGCTACTCATGCTCGTTCTGCTGGGGTCTCTGGCACTCGGTGCCGGAGGATGTAAAGCCAAAAAAGAAGCCCGGGCCGCGGCCGCCGCTAAGGCCGAAACCATCGCCAAAGCGCGCGCCGATCTGTTGTCGGTGATCAACGACCAGGGCAGCATGACGCTGGAAGAAAAAGAAGAAGTGGTGGCCCGCATCAAGGACATGAACCTGCAGGACGCTGAAATCCAGAACCTGATCGACCGCGCCGAGGCTTCTATTGCCGAAGAGCGCGCGGCGGCTAGCTCAAATGCCGTGAATGAGAGTCCATCAACTAGTAGCGGTGAGGTAAACGCCTCCAGCATGAACAATACCCTGCGCGACATTGCGCGCGCCTCGAGTAGCGAAGCCAACTTCAAGATTCGCGAGGCGATGAGCATGTTCGCCTCTCCCGATACCCCGGTGCTCATCATCATCAGCCAGAGCGGTGACCAGGTAGACTATGACGAGCCGACGACCATAAAGAAGTATCTGGAGTATCTCAAGGATACCCGCAACGAACCGGCGGCTGTAAAGAACCTGGAGTTCGATGCCAATGGCAAAATTAAAGAAGTAGAACTTACTAAAAACTATACCCGATGATCCAGCGCTCCCTACTACTGATTCTCAGCCTGGCTCTGGCCACCCCCGGGTTGGCCCAGAGCGAAATTAGCCGCGAACGCAAAATTGCCATCGACTCGCTGGCCCTGGAAAAGGTGCGCGACCTAAGCAAGTACATCAGCATCGTAGGCGACAAAGATACCCCCTTCTCCGAGGCCAACCGCGTGATCGACCGCGCCGAAGAGCTGTTTGCCACCGGCGCTGAGATTGGTGTTTCTTCGCTTACTACCGACGATGTAACCTACTTTGACATTCGTCGCTACTTTGAGCACCTGATGGCCCTCAACTACGATCAGGTAACCATCAAGTGGTACGACATTCAGTACATCAGCGACCTGGAGCAGCAACCCGACGGCAGCTACGTGGGCGTGATCACCATCTACCAACGCTTCGAGGGGCGCTCAGACGACGGCCTGGAGTATAAAGATACCACCAAGAAAGATATCACCGTATTTGTGCAAAAGAAAGAAACCCAAATCGGGGGGCGAACCATCGACTTCTGGGACGTGCTGCTCGGCGATATTCGGGTCGTAGAAACCACCACGTAATCCAACTTATGGGAAGAGGGGAACGATCAATCAGCACCTATCTGAATAGTAAGACAAATCACTGGTTCGCTTATCTACTGCTCGGCGGGGCGGCACTAACGCTGGTGTTGGCGGCAATGCAACCGGTTCAGGGGCAGGGGATTGGCGAATACCTGGGGGGCGAAGACGTGCTCTATGCCGAAACCAAGCAGGTGAATCAGTTCTTCCGGCGCTTCAATGGTGAAGAAGACGGCGAAGGCAACCGCTACTATCCTGGCGACGAGTACTACCGCGACCCCCGGTTGCGCGAAAAGTATCTGGAGCTGCTCTTCGACGAGCAAAACCGAAATTTGTCGGGAGCGCTGAAAAAGGAGTTCATCAACCGGGTCAACAATCCTGCCGATCCGGTGTACATCGACTTTCACGGTGGCAGTTGGTTCGCCGAGGTAAAGGCGCGCTTTGAATACAAGGGCAAAGAAGAAGAAGCCACGCTGTTCTTGAAGCTGCAGGAGGAAAAAGTGGGTTCGAAGTGGATTTTGACTAAGGGCTACTTTGCGCCCTTTGCCCGGTTGTTCGCCAGCGATACCACCGGCGGCAAAGAGTTTCTTCACCCACTGAGTCACGAACTCGATTTCATGAATCTGCGCAAGGCGTTTCAGGATAATAAGCAAAAGATTGATCAGTTTACCGAACGGGGCTACCAGCCCGACTATCTATCCATCCTGCTTTACGAGCTAAAAAAATCGAACGTGCGCTTCAAAACGGTCTCCACGGTCAAATTTCACTTCTTTCAGGTGGACGGTTGGTACTTTCAGTTGGTTCGCTTCAACCGGTCGGGCTACAATCGGGGATGGCTTATTGCTGACCTAACGAAAGTATCACCCGCTGAAAAAGAGCTACTAACGAATTACATTTACTACGAACGATGATTTACCGCTGGCTATTCTCCTTAAGCTGCCTACTGTGCCTGATCGGTTGGTCGCCGACGGTATCTGCCCAAGACCAACCCGCCTCCGAATTAAGTCCGGCCCAGATCGAGGAATACCAGGCCCAAGCCGGTCAGCTCGTCTCGTTCTTGCAGTACATGATGAACGTGCTGGGCGATAGGTCGGCCACCACGCAGGACAAGGAAACCATTATTCGCCAAAGTTACCTGAAAGCCTTCCGTGATGCCGAGGTGCAAATTGAAGATGACCTGGACGAGAACCGCAATGTGGTTACCAACAAAAATGTGCAGGCCTACCTGAAGGATATCGATTTCTTCTTCCGAGAAGCTAAGTTCGAGTTTCTGGTGGATGATATCAGCTACTACGTAGCCGAAGGCGGGCGGGTGTTCTTTCGCGTCACTGCCAACCGCAACCTGCAGGGAGTTACTATCACCGGCGACACCGTGAACGCCAGCCAGATACGCTACATCGAGGTGAACCTCGATCCGTTGGCCAAGGGGCTAAAAATTGCCAGTATCTATACTACCAAACTCAGCGAACGCGAGGAATTGGCCAGCTGGTGGTCGGGAGTGCCGGACGCTTGGCGCGATTATTTTAAGGAACGACTGGGAGCTTCTGCTTATGATTCGGCCGATTACCGCATGCTGCGCGAAATTGTGCGCTTCACCGAGGTAGACGTGGCCGGTCGCTCGGCTATTTGGGACTTGTCGCCGCTGAGTAAACTGGTAGACCTTAAGTATATTGACGTATCGGGCACCCGGGTAACCGATCTGGTTCCCCTGCGCAACCTCACCAAGCTGGAGGTACTCAACTGTAGTCAGACCAACGTGGTAGATTTAACTCCTTTGCGCTACGCGACCAGCCTCCGCGAGCTAGTGTGCGAAGAGACCAAGGTAACTGACCTGCGGCTGTTGGCCAGTTTCCCGAAGCTTGAAAAGCTGTACTGCAGCGGCTCCCCCGTGCGGACGCTGGTGACCATCGCTGGCCTGAAAGACCTCCGTTGTGCCAGCACTCCGATTGCCAACTTGTCACCCCTGGCCGACATGGTTGCCCTGGTTTCTCTAGACTGTTCCCAAACCAGCGTGAGCGATCTTCAGCCCCTGGCCTCCGCCACGCAACTGCGCGTGCTCAACATCGAAGGCACCGCCGTGCGAGACCTGGCATCGCTACAACAGTTGGCCAACCTACGGGTGCTGCTCTGCAATAACACTCCCATTGAAGCACTCAGTCCGCTGAACGGTTTGCCTGCTTTAGAAAAGGTGTATTGCGATAACACGGCTGTCACCCCCGCCGAAGCCAGTCGCTTTATGGCCGCCAATCCCAAAACTCTGGTCATTTTTGAGTCGGGGCAATTGCAATCCTGGTGGAACGCCCTAGATCCCGAATGGAAACGTATCTTTGCTTCGTATATTCAGGTCGAAGGGGAAGTGACCAAAGAGAAACTAGCCCAGGTGGCCAACCTCACCGAAATTGATATCACGGGAAATAAAAGCATCACCACCCTGGCTCCTCTTACTAAACTGGCGATCCTGCAAACGCTCAAGGTTGCTCAAACCGGTATTCGTAGTCTGGACCCCCTTCGAGAACTGCTTGGTCTGGAGCATTTAGATTGCAGCAACACGGCGATAGATAGTCTAGGCGCGCTGAGCAACGCTCGGAACCTACGTGTTCTCAATGTAGACCATACCCAGGTGAAGTCTTTGTCGGCCTTGCGCGAACTTTCGGGAATCCAGCGCCTGAGCTGCGAACAGACTCCTTTGCCGGACATTGCCATCCGTAGGTTTATCGAAGAGCATCCCGAAACAGTTGTTATCTACAAAAGCAGCAAACTTAGCCTGTGGTGGAATGCCCTTCCGCCCGCCTGGAAAAGTTTGCTAAAAGAACAGGTGACGATGGATGACATCCCCAACCGGGAGCAACTGCACGAAATCGCTTTCATCAAATCACTGACCATTCCCGAAAACAGCAGTATCAACTCGTTAGAACCTCTGTCGGAGTTTGTGCGACTTACCGAGTTGGCCTTTTCTAATACTTCGATTAGCAGTTTGGAGCCGCTTCGTCCGCTCACCACGCTGCGGGCCCTGATTTGCTCCCGAAGCCCGATTCGTAACCTGGATCCCCTGAGCAACTTATCGTCACTCACTTATCTGGATTTTCAGAACACCCCGGTAGAAGAGCTTGATCCCCTGGAAAATTCTATTGAGTTGGAAACCATTAAGTGCTCGGGCACGCAGGTGGATGACCTTCGGCCTTTGTCGGCGTTGATCAACCTGAAAAGGTTGGAGTGCTTCAATACCGACGTGAAAAGGTTGAAACCACTCAAGGGTTTGTATCAGCTAGAAGAGTTGCACTGCTACAACACCCGGGTTTCTGAGCGGCGCGTGGACAAGTTTAAGAGTTGGCACCCCAACTGCAAGGTGGTTTATTATTAGCGGGGGCGAAAAAGCAGCAGAGGTTTGTATAACCAACCCAAAAATAGTTATCTGAAAAGGGTGGCGAAAGTTTGGATATACAACCATTAGCGGCAAGCGAAAAACTACTTAAAATCTTTTACGTACTCAAAGATATGAAAGCAGACGTAATTAATATAAATCCTGAAATCATGGGAGGAACTCCGGTATTCAGAGGAACCAGAGTACCAATAGAGACGCTTTTTGACCACTTGGAAAGCGGAATTACCATTGACGCGTTTCTAGATGACTATCCGACAGTTTCTAAAGAACAAGTCGTTCAAGTGTTGGAATTAGTAGGACAATTGTTCGCTACCGAAAAAATCAAACAGTTCTATGAAATTGCTTTTTGATGAGAACATTCCAAGGCAATTGAAACGAGACATTGTAGATCATCATGAAGTGTTCACAGTACGGGAGAAGCGGTGGAATGGCAAACTCAATGGTGCCTTATTGATGCTGATGTTAGAAGAAGGGTTTGAGGCTTTAGTTACCGCCGATAAAAACTTGCAACATTAGCAGAATTTCGACACGTTATCGCCCCACCTGATTCAAATCCACCAGCTTGATCTCAACCCGACGGGCCTCTTCGGCGCTGGTGGTTTCGTTGGAGGTTTCCCCGTAGCCCAGGGCAATGATGCGCCGCCGCACCACCCCATTTTGATTGAAAAAATTAAGCACCTCGGTGGCCCGTTGGTTAGACAACTTGCGGTTGGCTTCAGCATTCCCTTCGGGTGAGGCATAACCCGAAATTTGAATCCCCAGATCAGAATGGCTCTTGAGCGTTTTAAGCACTTCGGTGAGCGTCGTGGTATATTTGCTGTCAACAGCACTCTTCCCCGCCTCAAAATACACCTTGCGGACCTCTTCCAGCACTCCACGGTTGAAGTTCGTGGGAGCCACGCGCTCATCCTGCTGGTTGATTGCCGCCATGGTTACGTAGAAAGTAGGCAAGGTGTAAACGGTTTCATTACCTACTTTTTTGGCTACCAGGTTATCCTCTCCGGTTTCGTCGTAATAATAAGCGATCCGGGCGGCTTCAATTCTGTCGTTCACGGTCTCATCGAAGTTAACGTCTTCTATCGGATTGGTTTCGTGCATCAACCCCAGCAGGTACTCGTAGGCCTGCTCGTCGCCCGCAGCAATAATTGATTCCATCAGCGCGTAGGTATCCACGCTATCGTTCTTCACCAGCATGGTTTCGTTGGCAATGCGGGCGGTCGATTTTTCTTCGTTCTTGGTGTCGTAAAACGCGTTCTTCACGCTTACCTCTTGCCCCACCGTCACGTCGAACTGTTTAATAGGACGCAGGGTGATCTCTTGGTACAGTTCATAGAAGTACTGCTGGTTGGGTAGGTTGATGTTCACCGTGTACGGCAGGTACCCTTCCGACTCTATAATTAGATCGTAGTTTTTGCCCGGAGGCAGGATAATCAGATACTTACCGGTAGCCGGGTCCGGGCGGTATACGTACTGCACTTCGCGGTTGGCATCCACATCAACTACCTTGATTTTCGTGGGAACAGGCTTAAGCTCATCCTCTCCCACCAAAATTTTTCCTTTGATAAGGGTGATCGGAATGTTGGCCTCGTGGGCGGGCATTTCGAAGTAATAAATATCTTGTCCGCCTAAGCCCCCCTTCCGCTCCGACGAAAAGTACCCGATTTTGGCATTGGCCGTCAGGGTGAAGTAACTATCGTTGGTGGGCGTATTGATTGGATAACCCAGGTTGGTCGGCTGCTGCCATTTCCCTCCCGCGAAGTAAGTTTTAAAAATGTCGGTGCCCCCCATGGTGTTGTGCCCGTTGGAGTTGAAGAACAGTGTGCGGCTGTCAGGATGGATAAAGGGAGCGTCTTCGTCGTACTCGGTGTTGATGGTGGGGCCCAGGTTTTCGGGGGCTCCCCAGTTGCCGTTGGCTTGCTTTTCCGACTTGTAAAGGTCCAAGCCTCCGTAGCTGTCTTTTCGATTGCTGGCAAAGTAGATCGTCTTTCCGTCGGGAGTGATGCTGGCGGTGGTTTCTAGATACTGCGAATTGATCGGGCTGCCCAACGTCACGGGACTCGACCATCCGTTGGCCTCCTTATGGATGGTGTATAAGCTTCCGGTGTTGTTGGCTCCAGCAATAAATACCAGCATGTCTTGTCCGTCGGGCGAAATACCGGCGGTGCCAATGTGGGATTTAGATTTGATAGCAATCGGGGTGGCCTCGCTCCATACGCCGCGGCTGTCACGCTGGGCGGTATAAACTTTTTCGGTGATCTTGCCCTTCTCTTCGCGCACCGCCGTGTACGCCAGCATGCTTTCATCGGCGGTAATCAGTGGATTGTATTCCGTAAACTTCGAGTTGATGGCCTTGAAACTATTAATAACGATTCCCTTATTTTCGGCAATTAGAAACTGCGCGTTCTTGCACACTTCTAATAAGCGGTCGACTTCCTTTAACTCCTTGTCGCCAGCGGTCAGCGACTTTTGATAGATTTCCAGCTGCCGGGTGGCCTCATCCACCTTGATGTCCTTGTGATACATCTGGCCCAGATAATAGTGAACCCGATCAGGAATGTCGGTTTGCGCCTTCTGCCTGAGGGCGCTCTCTAAATAAGGGATCGCCCGGTATTGCTCGCTCAGCGAAGGGGCTTGGGTATAACAAACTCCCAGCCGGTAGTGCACCATCGGATCAGACACCCCCTTGTCCACGGCCTGCTGATAAAGAGGCAGCGCCGCTTCGTAGTTCTTGGCAAGCGTAAAGAATTTGTCCGCT
Source organism: Cyclobacteriaceae bacterium (assembly GCA_965217275.1). Lineage (GTDB taxonomy): Bacteria > Bacteroidota > Bacteroidia > Cytophagales > Cyclobacteriaceae > Tunicatimonas. Next base: position 2,498,443 of record OZ244400.1, read on the forward strand.
CGGTCTACCAAAGCGTTTGTTCCCCCCTGTGCCCAGGCACCAGCGCAGGTAATGAAACAAAAAAATACCAACAAAATAGGGGATAAAAGTACGCAACGCTCATGATTCAAACACTGCTGTGTAGGGGACACTGGATTATTAATGGCCATAATCTTCTTAATTAGCTTTCCTTAAAATACGCTAAGAACTATTGGGGGGTGAGAGCAGGGCTATCCTGCCGCTTAAACCCTACGGAAAGCTACTTATTTGGAAGAAATAGGCGAATTTAAATTGGCCCGACGGAGGTGGAATGTACTATTCTAAGCGAGATAGCAACCGGAGCAACTGCTCTGCTAGAATTTCGGGCAGGGCAAGCGCATGATGCTGCGCGGTGGTTTGCGGGGGTCGCGCAGCGAGAAGTGATAGGCCACCGAGATTTCGTGCGCTCCGCCGCTGCGGATGCCTAAACCGGAAACGGTGTAGTCAAAACTGTAGCCAATGTTGAGGTCGTTGATGATGAATCCGACCAGAGCAATCACCGACTCGTGATTGGGCAGGTCGCGCAGTTGACTCACCGGCAAGCCGCGGTACCACAAGCCGAACACCAGGGGTTCGTAGTTGAGATACGCGCCCACGTCGAGCTGATCGAAGTTGCCCTGCCGCTTGTACTGGAAGGTGGGAGTGATGCTGCGTTCTTTGCCGTCTTTGTTGTAGCCCGCCTGCCGGAAGCCCGTGGGCAGCAAGAAGCGGTACCCGCCGTGGATAGATGATTTCATCGCCAGGCGACTCTCTCCCTGCACCAGCGACTGGTTCGGGGTGGTGACGTGGTGGGCGGCGTAGCCGATAAAGAAGTTCTCGTTATAGAGTAGCCCGCCCAGCGATAGGTCGACAAACGAACGGCTCAGCCCGGTGTTGAGGGGTTCCCCCGTGATGTCGGTGATCAGGCCGTTTTCATCAAGCTGGTCGCCAAAGATCAGATTGTCATAGTTAAGGTCGCGGTTGTAAAAAGCCACCTCCGCTCCGGGGCGAAAGGTGAGCCACTCGGCAATCTGCAAACGATACGAGTACTGTAGTCCGGCACTCACCGACTGCAAACCACTCAACCCTTCCCGGTCACCGTTCACGATGACACCTATTCCGCTGTTGTATTGCTCGAAGAAGTGATCAAAGTACACCGATACGGTGGTGAAGTTAGCGTCCAGTGAGGGCCACTGGGTGCGAAAGTTTAAACCGGCTCGACTCAACTCGGCCGACCCGGCGAACGCCGGGTTCAAATAGAGCGGAGCTGCGTAGAACTGCGAAAATTGGGGATCTTGTGCCCGCACGGGCGACCAAGCCAACATCCCGCACGAAACGAGAAAAAATAGTAATGCTTTTTGCATAAACGTAACCAATCACCTGTTTGTGTAAAAAGCGACCAGGATGACGTTTTATTGTCATAGGACGCTATGAATCGATTCAAAGATAGGTAGTTCAGTAACGAATAATCACAATGTATCGATATAATAAGTTACACCGACATGAATTTAGTGCCTTTCTACGATTATTCCGCATTTCTAATTATTGTGGTCTGTTCTCTAAAATTCGTACTATAAACCCGCCTTGCATCGTTATCAATTCCAAGCAATAAGCGGACAAACCAATCCGGTGCGTCAATTGCTTACATTGGGCATCAAACCCACGGTTTTTTCGTTACCCTGATACGCATATCTTCGCGTACGTTACCAATAAGAGTGTCTCTATGTTAAGCACCCTACTTTCTGGAAGAATTGGCGCTTGTGCCCTGGTGTTCTTGTTCCTGTGTTTCGTCGGCCCGCCGCCCGGATGGGCCCAGGGCGACCGGGGCAATGGCAACTGGACCGTGGGCGGCACCCAACTGCCCTTTAATCCCGGCACCAAATCTCTATCCGACACCGGAACCCCGCTGACTAATCCGGTCGGATTAGGGGGCAGCGCCGTGGCCAACGACCCCGTTACCGGCGAACTGCTGTTCTACGCCAGCGGAGCGGGCATTTATGATGCGCAAGGAAATTTGCTACAGGCCCTTGGCGGTGACGCCGACGCCAACCAACCGGTAGCCGTAGTGCCCGTACCCGGCGACGACCTCACGGATGGCGCTCGTCAGTACTACGTCTTTGCGAACGAGGGCGGCACGGTTCGCCGCTACACCGTGTCGGTTAATGTGGAGGACGCCCCCGTGGCCACCGTTGCCGGTCCTACCGACACCGGCATTGTCGGAGCGGCCAACGCTCTGGTGGTGGTGCCCAACGCCGACAACAGCAACTACTGGGTAGTGACCCAAACCGACGGAACCAGCGACTTCTCGGTCTACGACGTGGCCGCACAAACGGTCGCCGAGTACCCAGGCGTATCTCCGCAGGCACTCAACGCCACCAATATCTCATTCAGTGCGGCTTCCAGCCAGCTGGCGGTAGCCACCGCGGGCCAGGGCGTGCGCCTGCTCTCCATCGACCGCAGCACCGGTGCGCTCACCGAAACCAACGACTTTGCCGTGCCGGGCAACGAGGCCGTCTACGACACCGAATGGTCGCCCGACGGCACCAAACTGTTCGTGAGCACCGGCGCCACCAGCAACGTGTACCAATACGACGTGGCCACCGGCGTTAACCTGCCCATCAACAATCTGGTGCCGGGCATAGGTAATTATGGACTCCAACTGGGTCCTGATGGCAATGTGTATCACTTGTACGAGGCGGCGGCGGGTGAATACCGACTGGCGCGCATCAACAATCCTAACGCGTCGGGGACTACGGGGCTCACCGTGGATTCAAACTTACTGGGCGGTGCCAACCTGGGCGGGCGGCAATTCTCGTCTACCGCCAACTCCAGTATTGACTTCTCTAACGTGAGCCTTCGTCCTACCCCCGTGGGACAGTGCCTCAACAACCCGGTGCAATTGGTACCTAACATTGTGCTTAACAACAGCACTCCGCAGCCGGAGAACGGCATCCCCGAACCCGACAGTGTGGTGTGGATCATCGACGGACAGCGCTTCGTGGGCTTTAGTCCCACGCTGATTCCCGAGCAGGCTCCTTCGGTACAGGTCACTGCCTACTGGGGCGATGATTCGGTGAGCGCCTCGGCCACCCTTGACCTACAGGACTTTGATTTGCAAGTGCCGCTCGTGCAGGATACTACCATTTGCCCCGGCGATGAGGCAGTACTTAAAGCCGAACCGGAAAGCGGCGGCGGACAAGGTGGCCAAACCGGAGGGCAGAGTGGCGGGGGCAACTACACCTACCAGTGGAGCACCGGCGAAACCAGTTCCGAAATCACGGTAGACGAAACCGCCGTGTACTGGGTACTGGTCACCGACCCCAGCACGGGGTGCACCGCCTACGCCGAGTCGAACGTAAAGGAGTACCGCGTTGAGAACCAAACCTACAACGAATGGTACTTCGGCACCGGGGGCGGCATTAACTTTAACACCCTGTACGATGATCCCGACGACCCCGACGACGGGCAGATCACTCCAGTGGGCGACGGAGAACAAGCCGCTCCCGAAGGAGTAGAAGCGGTTTCGGACCCCAACGGTGATATTCTATTCTATACTGATGGCCAAACCGTGTGGTTTGTGGGACGCGACCCCGCCACCGGTGAGAAAGTGCATACCCCGATGCCCATTGAAGGCAATCCTCCGGCGGGCATTGGAGGAGACCCGGGCGCTACTCAGGTGGTTTCTATTCCCGTGCCCGGCACCGAAGCCCTGTACTACATCTTCACCACCACCGCCGTGGAAGAAGGAGGCTATGCGCTTCGCTACTCCATTGTCGATCTGCGCGGTTCGCAGGCCTCGCCCGGCCCGTCGGTGGTATCGAGCAACAACCTGCTGTTCGTGAAGAGCACCGAGCGCATCGCTATTCAGGGGGGCAACGGCGGGCCCGCTACGTTGATTGCCCACGAATACGGCACCAATAACTTCCGCGCCTACCCCATCACCGCGCAGGGCATTGGCAGCCCGGTGATCTCGTCGGTGGGTTCGGTTCACGACATCACCAACCCCAACGATGGCAAGGGCTACATCAAATTCGGCGGCGACTCCACCGGGGCGTTGGTGGCCGTGGCTTTAGACAACCGGGTAGAAATGTTCAACTTTGACACCGAAACGCTGGAGCTTAGCGAACCGGTAACCATTGACTTCACCGGACAGGGACAACCCTACGGCGTTGAGATGGTGACCGACTCATCGGGCAACACGGTGCTCTACGTATCTACCAACAGTGGCATCTACGGAGCCACGGTGCAACGGCCGCTCAACGAGGGTCAGACCATTTCGGTGACGCTGGTAGACGGCACGGCGGGCAACACCTACGGGGCCATTCAGCGCGGGCCCGACGGACAAATTTACGTTGCCCAACCTGGCGAAACGAACGTTGGCACGCTGTCGCCCAACCCCAACGATCCGGCCAACTCCGGCTTCAACGCCGCGGCGCTGCCCGACGGCCTGCCCAATGGGGCGGTGAGCGGCTTTGGCTTGCCCACCTACGTGAGCTTCGGCGGCAATTCGTTTCCCGATCCCAGCATTACCGTGGACGAGGCGTGCGTGGGCAACGACATCAGCTTTTCGGCCCAGGGGCGCGACGATGTGATCGAGACCTACGCCTGGACCATTGAGCGAGTGGATGCCAGCGGCAACTTCCTGTATAACGTCGGCATCGACTCGGCCGACGCCCAGAATTTTACGATGATGATCGACTCGGCCGGGTCGTACGTGGCCAGAGTGTTGCTGAGCAACGACTGCGAGCCCGACACCACGCTGACTCAAACCTTTGAGGTGACGGACGGAGTGGAAACCACCCTACCCGAGAGCGCCCAGTTGTGCCAGGGCGGCATCGACATCACCGCCGTAGAAGGCGTAGACGTGAGCGACCTAAGCTTCGCCTGGACGCTACGCGGCGCTCCGGGAGGAGGCAACCTGCCCGCCGAGAACACCATCCGCGTGGATGAAGAAGGCTACTACTTCGTAACCGTGACCAACGCCGAGGGCTGTACCAGTGAGGATTCTATTTTTATCGTGGACGAGCGCCCCCGCATCGAACTTCCGGAAGACACCACGCTCTGCGTGGGCGACGAGCTTCGGTTAGACGTGCGCGCCCCCAGCATCCGCGAAACCCCGCCCGGCTACGAATGGGTGATCCTAGACGAAAACGGAGCGACGTTGCAGACCAGCAGCGAGCCGGTGTTGGAGGTAGACGAAGTCACTCCCGATCCGGGCTTCTATCAGTATACCGTGACCGTCACCGACGAATTTGATTGCTTTATCCGCGACACCGTCGCCATCACCATCAGTCCGACGGTAGAGGTTGCCTTGGCGCAAACCAGTCCCATTACTGGTTGTGGTGCAACTAGCGGAGCAATTACCCTTACCTTCCCGAACGGCGAAGACCCTACGCAGTATTCGTATCAATGGAGTGGACCCGACGGATTCACGAGTACGCAGAAAGACCTCGATAACATTGGTTCGGGAGTGTACTTGGTAACGGTGACCGGCTTGAACAACTGTCCGGTAACGGAAAGCATTGGCTTGGATGACCCGGCTACCTTTAGCGTGACCAGCGCCACTCCGGAACCCGGTTGCGATGATACCGGTGAGATTACCGTGGCACTTAGTGGCCTAACTCCCACCTCGACTCTGCTGCCGATTGAAGTTCGGGTAGTAGGCAACGAAGGGTACGAAGCCACGCTTCAGGTATTTGCCGATCAGTTTGTGATCACCAATCTCGCCCCGGATACGTATACCTTCTCGATGACCGGCAGCGATGGTTGCGTCGTTACCGCCAGCGCGGTGATTGACGAACCCGAGGAATTGGACTTTGACTTTGCGCAGGACGTGGTCACTGGTTGTGGTGATGCTACGCTGTCGGTCAACTATTCTCCTACTTCGGGGGATCAGTGGTTTTTTGAGTGGCTTGATCCCAGCGGCACCGTAGTGCTATCGGGTCCCGATCAATCGTCGTTCACTACCTCCGTATCCGGAACCTACGAAGTGCGCGTAACCGACGTGGACGGAGTCGATCCGGCCGGTAACGCGGTGTGCCCCGCGACGAAAGACATTCCGGTGTTTGTGGATCAGTCGTTCTTGATCAACTTAGAAGAGGTGGAGCCGGACAACAGTTGCGAAACCGGCGAAAAGCAACTGACCGTTAACTTTGTTCCTGAAGAGGCGGCCGACCGTGACCTGATCTACCGCTGGGTACTCGATGGCGTCCAACTTCCGCTGGTAACTCGAACCATCACTGCCACCCAGAGCGGGGTATACGAAGTAATTGTGCGCGACCGCAACTCCGCCTGCGATGCAGCTATTGAGCCGCTCCCGGTGTTCGTGAAACAACCTTTGTCCGTGGCTTTGTTCTACGGCAACTCCTGCGCCGATGGCTCATCAGTGCCGCTCTACGCCGGAGTGCAGGCCACCGGCAGCGATAGCTTGGTCTACCGCTGGTTTGGCCCCAACGGGCAGGCCCTTCCGCAGGGAACCGGACGCGGTGATACCCTCTTAATCCGCCCTGATTATCCCGAAGGGCAGTACCAAGTGGAAGTAACGTCGCTTATCGAGGGACGCGAAAGCTGCCAGGCCACCGCCACCTCCGACTTCTCGCGCAATCCGGTGCCTACCTCTAACCTCGGTTTGGGTCCGTTCGTAATTTGTCCGCGCGATCCCGACGATAGTGTCAATTCGGTGACATTGCGGGTAGACAGCAACCCGCTCTCTACCATTCGTTGGACTACGCCACTAGGTCCGGGCAGCAATGCTCCGGACATTGTGGCCGACCGGGGCGGCACCTACATTGTGGAAATCACGAATGAATTTGGTTGTACTATTATAGATTCGGTGGAAGTGATTGAGGACTGTGCACCTCGCATCACCGCGCCCAACGCCTTCCGACCGGGCGGAGTGAACGCTGAGTTCTTCGTCTACCATAAATACGTATCAACCGACGACTTCGACGTGAGAATCTATAACCGCTGGGGCGAGATCGTGTACCAGTCGAACGACCGTGATTTCCGGTGGGACGGTACCTACAACGGTCGCCAAGCGCCGCTCGGCACTTATCCGTACGTGGTGAAGTTCAAAGGAGACACGGATAGTGCGGAAACGGGTAGCACCATTCGCGAAAGTCGGGGTGGGGTCACCATCATTCGGTAGCCCTCGTTTGCGGGGCCGGTCTGCTGTGTCTAAAAGGCAATCAGTTGGTCGGCCTGGGTGTCTAGCACTTCACGGTAGATACGGTGCGAGAACGCTCGTCCGTCGAAGTATTTCTCGATGACCGCCAGTTTAGGTTTCAGCGCCAGCACGTGGGTGCCCAGGTAGTTGAGCACGTCGGTGAGGTGACTCAGCGCGATGCTTCCGCCTTGCGTACCCGATGACACTCCCACCAAAGCACATTTCTTGTCCCGCATCGGACTGGGGTAGGCCAATCCGTCGATGAAGGTTTTCAGGATGCCCGGAAAAGAGCCGTTGTATTCGGGTACGATAAACACCAACTTCTCGCTTTCGGCGATCATCGCGCTCATCGCGTTGAAGGCTTCGTTCTGGCCGTTGTTTTCGTACAGGGCAGTGGTGAGAAAGTCAGCCGGAATCTCGTGCAAATCCAGCAGTTGACTAGGGACGTCTCGCTGCGTGAGCAACTTCTGATAGTATTCGGCGACTTGTCGCGATACCGCCTCGGTGCGGTTGGTGCCTACGATGATTGTGATCATGCCAATAGAAACGCACGAGGGCAGATTAGGTTGACTGCCAGCACTAAGCATCTCGGGGATTCCGCCCGACCGCCGTCCAACCACCGTCGACCGTTAGAGTTTGCCCCGTGATGTGCTGAGCCTCATCCGACAACAGAAACAGCGTGGCATTGGCCATATCTTGGGTCGTGCCCACCCGTCCGCTAGGGTTCAGATCGCTCCAGGTACGTTCGTAGTCTTCCCCCTCGTGCTGGGTACGTTCGGTGAGCGTGGCTCCCGGAATCAGGGTGTTGAGCGTGATGCCGTGCGGAGCCAGGTCCAGCACCAAACTGCGCGACAGGGCGTTGAGAGCCGCTTTGGTCATGGAGTAGACCGCTAAATTTGGGTAGGAGCGCAGCCCGATGATGGACGACATTAGCACCATTCTACCGCCTTCCCCGCGGTCGCGCAGGTGGTGGGCCACAGCTTGCACCAAGAAGAAAGTGCCTCGTATATTGAGATCAACCACCCGCTGAAAATCTTCGGGAGTGATGTCAAAAAAATCGCCGAAGTGGGTGACGCCCGCGTTGGCAACCAGCAAATCAACCTTACCGAATCGGGCCAGCGCACGATCTATCAACGCCCGGATGTCGGTGAGCGATGCCATGTCGCCGGGCTGAGCAATGCAGAAAGTAGACGCGCCAATACGCTGGGCCGCCGATTGCGCGAGCGTTTCGTCAATATCATTGATGACCACCCGGGCCCCTTCTTGCGCCAGGCGTTCGGCGATGGTGTAGCCGATGCCCGATCCGGCCCCGGTGACGATGGCCACTTTGTTGGTAAATCGCATAGGCGCTGGGTTATTGAGGGTTTAACAGCACTTTCACCGCCTGTTTCTCTTCCATCAGATCGAACCCTTGGCGCCACTGGGCCAGCGGGAAGCGGTGCGTGATCACGTCGCTGAGGTCTAGTGTCTGCTGCCCCAAAATTTGCATGGTGCGCCGCCAGGTTTCTTTGGTATAGCCCACCGAGCCGTGCATCTGCAGTTGCCGGAAAGCAACGAGGTCCCACGGCAGGGTGAGGTCGCGGCCGAAGTGCCCCACCTGCACGTAATGACCCAGTGGGCGCAGCGACTGCATGCAGTTGCGTACCGAACCTTCCGCTCCGGCCGTTTCGATGGCCAAGGCCACGCCCTGCCCATCGGTTTCGTTAGCGACTACTTCGGCCAAATTTTCCTGATCGACCACCACCGTCACCGCCGCGCCGTATTGTTGGGCCATCTTCAGGCGCAGTCCGTCGTCGCTCGTACCGGCCACAATTACCTTCAGGCCGTGGGCCAGCAGCATCTTTAGGCACAATAGTCCGATTGGGCCCGGCCCGGATAACAGCACGACGTCGCCGAGTCGGAAAGACGCCACCTCTTCCACCACGTGCACCGCCACGGCCAGCGGCTCCACCAGCGCACCGTACTCCATCGAAACGCCGTCAGGAATAGCAAACAGTTGGTCGGGCCGCACGGCGGCGTACTTGGTGAAGGCGCCGTTGACGCCGTGGCCCATGCCGCGGCGGTTCTGACAAAACATAAACTCGCCCCGCTCGCAGTATTCGCAGCGACCGCACTGGATGGCGATGGCTCCCAGCACGCTGAACGCCTCGCCCAGGTGTACGTCTTTCACCTCGGGCCCCACCTCTACCACGCGTCCCGAAAACTCGTGCCCCAGGATCACGGGCGGGTAGTTGCGAAAGGTGTCATGATAGACGTGCAGGTCGGTGCCGCAGATACCGCAGTGAGCGATCTCCAGCAGCACCTGATTAGACGCTACGGAAGGTCCTTCCGTGTCGCGTAGCTCCACGTGACCCGGGCCCTTGTCGTATTTGATCAGTGCTTCCATGATGTCGTGTGTAGGGTTGCTAAGTCATGTCAGTCTCTCCAAAAACTGAATGAGATTTCCTTCCGGGTCTCGGATAAATAAGAATTTAGCTCCTAATTCTTTGTTCGCAAATTCCCATTCAATATCAACTTCTCTGTCTTTTGATTCCATTTAAATTCTCCGTTATAAAGCAGAACTGGGATTGACCTAATACTGAAGTATGAGCAGGTGGGATAGGATGCTTATCCATTCCACCTTTAGCGCTATTATCTTTTATAAGCTCGACCTGATAGCCGTTTTGTTCCAGAAAAATCAGTGACGTTTTAAACTCTGGATAGCTTTTTTGTTGAACCTTCTGAAACCCGAGTTTCTGGATGTACCAACCGGCTGTAGATTCTAAATGAACCACGGAAAAAGTGATTGAATACGGTCGTACTTTGCTCAATTCACTCATGCTTCAAGGCCTTAATGTGATGCTAAAATAATCCTCACTTCTTCAATAATATTCCGCGCCCGTAACCCGTACTTATCGAACAGCTCCGGAGCCTGGCCAGATTCGCCGAACACGTCTTGCATCCCCACACGCCGGACGGGGCAGGGGTGCGACGCACAGACCACCCCGGCCACCGCTTCGCCCAGTCCGCCGATGATGGAGTGCTCTTCCACCGTCACAATTCCCTTCGTTTCGCGGGCGGCGGCCAGCACGGCCTCGTCGTCCAGGGGTTTCACGGTGGGCATATGAATGACGCGGGCCGAGATGCCCTTATCTTGTAACTGCCGCCGCGCCGACAAGGCTTCGGAAATCATGATGCCGGTAGAAATGATGGCGATGTCGTTTCCTTCGGTGAGTTGTTTGGACTTTCCGATTTCAAAGGAGCCGTGAATTTCCGGCACCACCGGGTACTTGTCGCGCCCGAAGCGCAAGTAAACCGGACCCTTCATCTTCGCCGCGGCAATGGTAGCGAGTTTGGCCTCCTCGTAGTCGCCCGGCACCAGCAGCGTCATGTGGGGAAAGGAGCGCACGATGGCGATATCTTCGTTGGCCTGGTGCGAGGCACCGTCGCCTCCCACACTGAGGCCACAGTGAGAGACGCCCACCTTCACGTTGGCTTTGGGATAGGCGATGGCGTTGCGCAGTTGGTCGCCCGCCCGGCAGGTGGCAAACACCCCGAAGGTGCTGGCGAAGGGCAGCAAGCCTTCCAGCGACATCCCGGCGGCCACGGCCAGCATGTTCTGCTCCTGCACCCCGCAGTTGAAGAAGCGGTCGGGGTACTTGGCCTGGAAGTCCAGCGTTTTAGTCGCTTTGGCCACGTCGGCATCCAGCACCACCAAGTTCGGGTGTTCTTCGGCCAGAGCCAGCAGTCCGTCGACGTAGCCCTGGCGAGTTTGTTTATATTCCATCAGTCAATAAGTTCGGTCAGTGCGCGTTGTAAATCTTCGTCTTGGGGGGGCGTTCCGTGCCAGTCGACCACGTCTTCCATAAATGATACCCCTTTGCCCTTTTGGGTATAGGCAATAATCATCACGGGTTTTTCCGCTTGCTGGGCCTCCTCGACGGTGTCCACAATAGCCTCCAGGTCGTGCCCATCAATTTCGTAAGTCTGCCAACCGAAGCTTTCCCACTTGGGAGCCAGCGGGTCGAGCGGCATGATGTCCTCTGAGTTACCATCGGTTTGCAGGTAATTGCGATCCACGAAGGCGATCACGTTGTCCAGTTTGTATTTATTGGCAAACATGGCCGCTTCCCACACCTCGCCTTCCTGAACCTCACCGTCGCCCAGAATAATGTAGTAGTGCTGTGATTCGCCCTTGTGTTTAGCCGCCACCGCCATGCCTAGCCCGGTGGAGAAGCCAATGGCCAGCGAACCGGTGGTGGCCTCGATGCCGGGGGTTTTCGGTTGGTAGGGATGGCCCTGCAGGTGCGAACCCGGCTGGCGGAAGGTTTCCAGGTCTTCCTTCGGAAAGTAGCCACAGTCGGCCAGCACCGAGTAGATGACCGGCGTGCAGTGGCCCTTTGAGAGAATAAAGCGGTCGCGGTCGGGCCAGTCAGGTTGCGCAGGATCGTGGTTCATCAGGTGGTAGTACAAAGCAACCACCATTTCGGTGGAGCTGAGGCTGCCCCCCACGTGACCGGAGTTGGCGCGATGCACCATATTGAGGATTTCGCGGCGGATTTCGCGGCATTTGGTGGTGAGGTCGTGCAATTGTTGTTCGTTTATCATTGTATATTCGGCTAGAGACGCGCCGCGTCCACGGTGGATTAATCGCGTCTGTACGATATGAAAATTAATAATTATGTATCAGCATCAATTAATTGCCAGTGCCCCGTTTGGGCAGCGGTGGTTACGGCGTCCAGCACCCGTTGGCACTGGAGGCCGTCGTAAAAATTTGGATGCACCTCCTCACCCCGGTGGATGGCGGTCAGCAATCGGGCAACGAGGTGCACGAAGGTATGTTCCCAGCCGATGATATGGCCGGGAGGCCACCAGGCGTCAATGTACGGATGGGCAGCCTCGGTAACAAGAATATTTTTAAAGCCTCGGTAGGCCTCCGTTTCATCTACGTTATAATATTCCAATTCGTTGAGCCGCTCCAGGTTGAAGTTAATAGAGCCTTTGCTGCCGAATATCTCCAGGCGCAGAAAGTTCTTGCGGCCCGAAGCCATGCGGGTAGCGCAGAACGAACCCACCGCCCCATTATCAAAGCGGGCCAGAAAGGTGGAAGCATCGTCGGCGGTGACCGTCCCCATCTCGTCACTGCCCTCAATCGGACGTTCTTCAACAAAAACGTTTTGCTCGCCGACCACCGCGGTAAATTCACCGACCAAGTGACGGGCCAAATCGATAATATGAGCATTCATATCGCCGTGCGCCCCCGACCCTGACTGTTCCACGCGGTGCCGCCAGTTAATCGGAAAGTTCTCATCCACCAGCCAGTCTTGGTAATACACCGCGTTGAAGTGGCGAATGGCGCCTAGTTTGCCTTCGTCGATCATACGTTTGGCCAGGGCCAGGGCGGGCAGGAAGCGGTAGTTGAACACCATCATGGTGGTGACCCCGGCCGCTTGAGCCGCGTCGTACATCTGCTGCGCTTCGGTCACGTTGCGGGCCAGAGGTTTTTCGCACAGGATGTGCTTGCCTGCTTTCGTAGCGGCCAACGCAATCTCCCGGTGCGTATCGTTGGAGGTGCTGATATCGACCAAATCAATGTCGTCGCGGGCCACCAGTTGCTCGTAATCGGTGGTGGTGCTTTGCCAACCGAACTGCTGTGCGAAGGTAGCGAGTCGCGCTTCGTTCCGACCGCAGGCGGCTTGCAACGCGGGCACCGCCGGAAGATCGAAAAATTGCGCTACGTTGCGATACGCATTGCTGTGCGCCCGCCCCATAAAGCGCGTGCCAACCAGCCCAATGCCAATCGTATTCTCGCTCATTGAAGTTAAATAGCAAAAAGGTGAAAGAATTGAAGCAATAAAGGTTATTCTGATTTTTTATTATAAGTAATACTGGCGCAGGACTTCCAGTCCTGTGCCTAATTATAAGTGGGTTTCTAACCCAACGGGGCGGACAGAGTCCGCATATGCAGCCCGCACAGATTCAGAGAATCTGCGCGAGGATGTTTATAGAGATTTATCAGAATAACCTTTAATGAAGGATTGAATAGATCGTTCATTCAATCATTCATTCCTTCCAGCATTCTTTTTCAAACAAATCATAAATCAAATCTAAGATGGTGGTGGGGCGGCATCCAACCCCAATAATGCTCTATTTAACCTTGGGTCGGCTGCTCCGGCAGCGAAATCGTCAAAGGCCTTTTCGGCCCGCTCAATCAGATGCCGCTTGATAAACTCCGCACCCTCGCGGGCGCCCTGTTCGGGACTTTTCACGCAGCATTCCCACTCCAGCACCGCCCAACCGTGATAGCCCTTCTCCGTGAGCAGACTAAAGATACGGCTGAAGTCTACCTGTCCGTCGCCCAACGAGCGGAAGCGCCCGGCCCGGTCCTTCCAGTCGTGGTAGCTGCCGTATACTCCCCCTAAACCGGTCGGGTGAAATTCGGCATCTTTGACGTGAAAACAGCGGATACGCTCGTGAAAAATTTCAATAAACGCCGCATAATCCGACTGCTGCAGCAGCAAGTGGCTCGGATCGTAGGTCAGGCAGGCCGCCGGATGCTCGTGGGTAAGGGCCAAAAACCGCTGGTAGGTGGCCCCGTCGAACAGGTCGGAGCCGGGATGGAGTTCGTAGCCGAAGGTCACCCCGCGCTCCTGGGCGTAGTCGAGCACGGGTAGCCACCGCCGCACCAGCTCATCGAAGGCTTCTTCGATTAGTCCGACCGAGCGTTGGGGCCAGGGATACAAATACGGCCAGGCCAGTCCGCCCGACAGCACCGAGATATTCGTGGTGCCCAGGCGCACCGACGCGTCGACGGTCATCCGGAGCTGCTGCGTAGCCCAGTCAACCCGCGCCGCATCGCTAAGTCCGGCCGGGTAAAAGGGCTGGAAAAGTTTCTCGTAAGCCGGATGCATCGCCATCACCTGCCCCTGAAGGTAAGAGGCGAGTTCGACCACTTCCAAATCATGTTCAGCCAACACTCCCCGCTGCTCGTCACAGTAGTCTTGCGACTCACTGGCCAGCGACAAATCTAGCACGCGGGTGTCCCAGGTGGGGATTTGCACGCCCCGGTAGCCCAGCGAGGCCGCCCACCCTCCAATTGCTTTCAGCGAGTCGTAGGGGGGCTGATCGTCTAAGAATTGCGCCAAGAACAGCCCGGGCCCTCGGATGGCGGAGGTAGACATATCGGTTGGATTAGAGAATGAGCCTAAGCATGGCCGTTGTAAATGAGATTTTGGAAATGTAGGAAAGAATAGCGGGCCACGCAACGGTCAAGGTTGTAGTGACACAAAGAGCGTCCCTAAGCCACCTCCTGCTTCTGCTCCCGCATCTCTTCCAGACGCTTCTTTCCGTAGGCCACCCGCGTGATGGCTACGTAGAGCACCGGAACGAAGAACACCGCCAGCAGGGTAGCGGCCACCATGCCTCCGAACACCGTCCAGCCCAGCGTCCGCCGCGCCACCGCTCCGGCTCCCGAGGCGAAGGCTAGCGGCAGCACCCCCAGGATGAAGGCCATCGATGTCATCACCACCGGCCGCAAGCGTAGCTTGATGGCGTTGATGGTGGCCTCTACCAGCTCCTGCCCCTCGTGCAGCCGGTCTTTAGCGTATTCCACGATCAGAATGGCATTCTTGGCCGACAGCGCAATCAGCGTGATGAGGCCGATCTGGGCGTAGACGTTGTTCGATAAGGAGGGGATGAGCGTAAGTGTCAGGATGGCTCCGAAGGCCGCCACCGGCACCGACAGCAAAATAGAAAAGGGGATCGACCAACTTTCGTACAGCGCGGCCAGAAACAGAAACGAAAAGATGATGGAAATCGCAAAAATGTAGGCTGCCGTATTGCCGCTTTTCACCTCCTCGCGCGTTAGCCCTGAAAACTCAAAGCCATAGCCCGAGGGCAACGACTGCGCCGCCACCTCCTCAATGGCGGCAATCGCCTGCCCACTGCTGTAGCCCGGAGCCAGTTGCCCGTTGATCTCCGCCGACCGAAACAGGTTGAAGTGGGGGATGGCCGGTGAGCTTTCGGTAATTTCGTAACTGATAAAGGTGCTCAGCGGGATCATATCACCCGCCCCGTTACGCACGTAGTAGTCTTCTAAATCGCTGATCTCGGTTCGGTAAGCGGTGTCGGCCTGGGCCACCACGCGGAAGTTGCGGCCGTAGCGCGTGAAGTCGTTCACGTAGCGGCTGCCCATCAGCGTTTGCATGGTGGTGAAAATCTCGGTCAAGGGCACGCCCAGTTTTTTGGCTTTCTCCCGGTCTACCTGCACCTGGTAACCCGGCGTGCTGGCGGTGAAGAACGAAAAAGCCGACGCTACTTCGGGACGCTGGTTCAGCGCTTCCAGAAAGTCGTTCATCACCTGGGCCAGCTCGTCCACCGCCGCATTGGCTCGTTGCTGTAGCACCAGCGAGAACCCCGCTGAGGTGCCCAAGCCCGGAATAGGCGGCGGGGCAATCACTCGAAAGGTGGCTTCTTCAATACCCCCAAAACGTTGCTGTAATTTTGTTGCCAGATTCTCGGCCAGCAGCGAGTCGGCCTCGCGGTCGGCCCAGGGCTCCAGGTTGCAGAAGATGGTGCCGGTGTTCGAGCGCTGGGTGAAGTCGATCACGTTGAGGCCGGGCAGGGCCGCAAAGCTTTTCACCCCTTTGGTGCTCAACAGCACCTCCATCGCTTCTTGGGTCACCTCCAGCGTGCGGTCAGTAGAGGCGGCGTCGGGCAGTTGGTAGGTAACAAACAAACGGCCCTCGTCTTCAGTGGGCACGAAGCCGGTTGGTTTCTCCACAAACAGCCACACCGTGGCTCCGAAGAACAGCAGCAGCACCACCAGCACCACCGGAGTGTGGGCGATGCCGGTTTGCACTCCCGAGCGGTAGCGGTCCACGATAGAACCAAACCCCCGGTTGAACCACGCGAAGAAGCGTTGCAAAATGTTCTTACGCTCCGACTCGTCCGGCGTCGGTTTGAGCAGAATGGCGCACAGCGCGGGCGTGAACGATAGCGCCAAAAAGGTGGAGATGAGCACCGACACGGCAATGGTGATGGCAAACTGCTGGTACAAGCGCCCCGTGATGCCCGGAATGAAGCCCACTGGCAAAAAAACCGCCGCCAGAATCAGCGAGGTGGCAATAATGGGAGCGGTAATATCTTTCATGGCCGACAGCGTAGCCTCTTTCGGTGATTTTCCCTCGTTATCCATCAACTGCTTCACGGCTTCCACCACCACAATGGCATCATCCACCACGATACCAATGGCCAGCACAAAGCCAAACAACGTCAGGGTGTTCACTGAGAAGCCGAGCAGCACGAAGAACGAAAAGGTGGCGATGATCGATACCGGGATGGCCAGCACCGGAATGAGCGTGGCCCGCCAGTCTTGCAAAAACAAAAAGATCACTAACACCACCAATGATAGGGCAATCAGCAGGGTCTCAACCACTTCGGCAATAGATACCTGCACCACCGAAATAGCCTCAAACGCCACTTCGTAGTCCACGTCGGGCGGAAAATCGGCTTTCAGTTCCTCCAGGGCGGCAAACACTCCTTCGGCGGTTTCCAGGGCATTGCTGTTGGGTTCTTGCCGCAGAATCAGGAAGGCCGCCGGTTCACCGTTCAGGAAGGCCGCTTGCCGACTGTAGTTGAACTTACCGAGTTCTATTCGGGCCACGTCCTTGAGATATACCAACGCGCCGGTTTCGGGGTTGGCCCGCACGATGATGTCTTCAAATTCGCTGGTTTCTACCAGCCGCCCCTGCACCGAAATGGTGTACTCGAAGGGTTGCCCGGTGGGTTGCGGCGGCACGCCCACCGTGCCCGCCGACACCTGCACGTTTTGCTCTTGCAGAGCGCTGATCACGTCGGTGGTCGTTAGGCCGTACTGTGCCAGGCGGTCGGGATTGATCCACACCCGCATGCTAAAGTCTTCGGCCCGAGCGAACAGGTCGCCCACTCCCTCTACGCGCAGCAGGCGGTCGCGCACGAAAATCTTGGCGTAGTTATCCAGAAACGAGGTGTTGTGGGTGCCGTCGGGCGAGTATACGCCAACCACCATAAACAGGCTGGAACTGCGCTTGCGCGTGACCACCCCCAGGCGGGCCACCTCCTGGGGCAGTTGCGGCTCGGCGGTCGACACCCGGTTTTGCACGTCCAGCGCCGCAATGTCGATGTCTGTGTCAATGTCGAAGGTGATGTTCATCGACATGTTGCCGCTGCTGGTGCTGTAGGTAGTGATGTAATCCATCCCCGGCGTGCCGTTCACCTCCACTTCTACGGGGGTGGTCACCGTTTCCTCCACCGTTTTGGCATCGGCCCCGGTGAAGTTGGCCGACACCGACACCACGGGCGGGGTGATGTTGGGGTACTGACTCACCGGCAGGGTATAGAGCGAGATCAGGCCCACCAGGATGAGCACCACCGCGATCACCATTGAAAATATAGGCCGGTTGATGAAAAACTTTGAGATCATAACGGTATGGTCACCAGTTGTACTATACTATTTATTGGGTAGCGCGTAAACCCTTTTTTAGTGAGCGTTTGTGTTAGTCCATAGTTGACAGTCGATAGTCCACGGTTCATAGCTAAATAGCCACCAACTGTGGACTATCGACTGTGAACCATAGACTATAAAGCATCGAGCTGAGTTGTTCACTCCCCCCCGGCAGCTGTCGGTAAATCATCAGTCGTGGACGGTTTCTCTCTGGCTGTCGTCTGTGGACTATTGACTGTGGACTCATTTTCTTCTTTCACCCGCACCTTCGCTCCATCTTTAAGCTTCTGAATGCCACTCACCGCAATGCGTTCTCCTTCTTCCAGTCCGTCTTGCACCACCGCTTGCTCTCCTACCTGCCGGACGAGGTTAACGCGCCGCTCTTCCACCTTACTGCTGTCGTCCAGCACAAACACGAAATACTCGCCCATCTGCTGGTTGACGGCCCGATAGGGAATGGTGAGCTGGGGTTCGTCGCTGCGTTGCCGTACCCGCACGGTGCAGTTCATGCCCGCTCGCAGGTAGCCTTTTTCGTTAGGAATCTTCAAGCGGGCCCGGATGGTGCCCGTCTGCCGGTTCACCGCCCGGTCGATGAGCATCAGCTCGCCGTAGGCAGGGTAGTCCGAGCCGTCGGGCAGCCGAATGGTGAACACCGAGTCGGTGGGTTGCTCGAGCAGTTGCGTCAGGCGGGGCAGTTGTTTTTCGTTTACTTCAAAGTCCACCGCCATCGGGTCGGTGGTGGAGAGCGTGTTCAGGGTGGTTTGTCCGGCGCTCACCAGATCGCCCAACTCCACTTCGGTGATGCCGATGGTGCCGGTGAGGGGCGCGGTGATTTTAGAGAACCGCAAGTTCGTCTGCGCCACGTTGGCGGTGGCCTGAGCAGCCTCTAATTGTGTTTTAGCGCTTTCTAGCTCCGTAAGGGCGTTTTCGTAGGCCTGCTTGGCAATAGCGTCCTGCTCGTGCAGGCGGGTATAGCGTTCGGCGTCGCGCTGGGCCTGCCGGTAGTTCGCGCGGACCCGCGCCACGTTGGCCTGCGCTTCACCGTACTGCGATTGGTAGACGCTCGGATCGATCTCGTAGAGCTGCTGCCCCTTGGTCACCGTTTGTCCCTCATCGAACATGATTTTGGTCACCTGCCCGGTTACCTCGGCGCGCAGTTGCACTTCTTCGAGCGGCACCACCGTTCCCGGATAGGTTTGATACGAGGTGATGGTGGTTTTCCCCACGGTTTGCACCGTCACGGGCGCGGGCGGCGGGGCGGGCGGGGCCGATTCTCCGCCGCAGCTCACCAGCCCAATCGCGGTTCCAATCAGTAAGAAGTGCTTCATAGGGTGCTCGTGTTAATCTCAGCCAGGGGCACGGTGCCGGTGGCGCGTTGCAGGTCGACCTTGCTTGACAGCACCCGCAGCAGCGCGTTGCTGGTGTTCAACTGGGCGCTGCGCAAATCGGTTTCGGCCTGAATCACTTCCAGGTAGGGGATAATACCTTCGTCGTACTGCAGTTGGATCACCTGATACACCTCGCGCGCAAGTTGCTCGTTCTGCTGCTGCAAGCGCCAGTTGGCCAGCGCCCCCCGGTAGTCGGCCGCTGCCTGGGCGTACTCAGTTTCAATCTGGTTTTGCAGCTCGGTGCGGGCGTAGGTCAGCCGTTCGCTCTCCAGCTTAGCCGCCTGTAGGTTGTAGATTCGCGACGCCCCGCGCAGCAGCGGAATGGAGGCCCGCAGGCCCACCTGCGAACTGGTGAACGAGCGGTCGTAGAGCGGCGCGAAGTTATCGTTGAAGTAGCTGAACTGGTAGTTGAAGAAGGCGCTCAGCGTCGGCAAGAATCCCCAGCGGTAGCGGTTCACGGAGGCGGCTAGCAGTCCCGCTTGCGTCTCTAGCTGACTGTACTCGATGCGGTTGCGGTAGGAGGGCGACCGAAGGGTATCTATCGTCACTTCGGACAAAAGCTCATCGGGATCGAAAGCAACCTCCAGGGTTTGCTCCGGTGGGTAGCCCATCCGTTGCTTGAGGACCGTTCGCCGGTAGGGCAGCGCCTCCTGCGCAATGGTGAGTTGGGCCAGCGTGTTGTTGAGCTGGATGGTGGCTTGCTTGTAGTCGACCGGATCGTTGAGGCCGTTCTCGTAGCGGAGGCGGGCGTCGCGCACGTTTTTTTCGAGCCGCTGCCGGTCTTCGGACAAAATCTGGATTTGGTCCTGCGTGGTAATCAGGTCGTAGAAGGCCTTACTCACGGCTACGTACAGGTCTACGCGGGCCGCGTAGGTATTTTGCTCCGCCTGCTGCCGGGCCAAGGGTGCGGCTCGGGCAGCCGCCAGCACGTCGTTGCTAAACAGCGTCTGGCTGGCATTAAGCGTGGCGTTCGATTGGTACTCCACCCCAATCTCGCGCACCACCGGGTTGCCCGACTCGTCGGGAAACACAATGTTGGGCTTGTCTACGTTGTCGATCAACGCCCCGTCGATGCTCACCTGCGGCAGCCAGCCCGACAAGGTTCCGGCTACCTCCTTGCGCACAATCTGCTGATCGATGACGCGCTGCTGCAACAGCGGACTGTGCTCCAGGGCGTAGCGCACGCACGCGTCGCGGGTGAAGGCGGGCGGGGCATTGTTCGGCTGACTGTAAGAAAGGGTGGGAATAAGGATCAGGAGCAGCTCCAGTATTCGCCAACGCGCGGTGTCGTGCATAGTGGGTGAACCAATACTTATACGATACTGATAAAGTTGCCTTTTTGTTGCGTGTCTATCAAAATGGTCGGCACTGGTCGGACGGCTCTTGCACCCCTGCAAGAGCCGTCCGACCAGTGCCGGTTTAGAAGATACCAGCAAGCTTATCGTCACCCATCACTTGGTAAGATTGTCGGTAGAAAGCCTCTGCCCGGTCAGGGACATCAATAAGTTGACAAGCCAAGGCTTTGTCGGCCAGCGTACCGTCTCGCAAACCCGCGTAATCCCGAAAAGAAGAGAACTCCCAGTCTTCCAACTGCGCCACCAACCTGGCCCTCCGGGGGTTTTGATGGATATAGTGGAAGCACACAAATGGGTAACCCGGATCGGCAATACCGGTCAAGGATTTCGCTTTCGTCTTCTGCTGAAACAATGATCCGGTGCGTCTTTCTTGCTTATTGATGGCCTTGGTGTAAGAACTCAACAGAATAGCGATAGCGCGATTCAGCGGTTGCACAACGCCAACGCCCCTGGCCACGTCGGAAGCATTGGGTTCCTGACAACCCGACGACGTTTCCGGACAATGAACCATCAGGTGAAAATGATTGGGCATGAGGCACCAGGCGAGAATGTCGCAGTGCGGGGTGAGTCCCTGCTTGATTTTCTTGAGGAAGAAAAGGTAGTTCCTTCTACCAAAGAAGATCGGCTGCTGGTTGTTGCCCCGGTTGTAGATGTGGTAAATGTTGCCCGGAACGAACTGCATGGTGCGCTGTAAGCAGTCGGACGGCTCTTGCTGATCAGCAAGAGCCGTCCGACTCTGCTGGTGCTGGGCTACCGCACCACCATTCCCAGAACCTCCAACTGCTGCGGCTGGTCGTCGAAGGCCAGTTTGGCGGTCTTGTCGAAGCGGCGCATCCAGGTTTGCAGTTCGGTGAGGGCTTGCTGCCGGGCTTCGGTGAGTTGCTGCGGCTGGCTTATGGCCTTCTTTTGCAGCGCCAGTGCTTCCTGCACCCGCTGTTGCAGTTTGGCGGCTTGGGCCAGTTCTTTCGGCGGCACGTGGTACTTAGTCATCATGGCAACGGGCACGTGGGCGTAGAAGCGTTTGATGTGGCGCAAACAGGTTGCCGTTTCGCGTGGTGCGGCGGCACTCAGGTTCAGCGTATCCTGGTACTGGGCTTCGCGACGGTAGGCCAGGCGGGCGGTGTCGGCGTGAATCCTGAAGAGGTACAGCAACTCTTCTTTGGCCTGTTGTAGCAACTGCGTGGTTTGGTACTGAACTTCCTGCGCTTGCTCGCGTTGCCGGGTCAGGCTTTCTATCCGCTCGTAGATGGCCAGGGCTTCTTTGATAGCCTTCGCGTCGTAGGTGAACCGCTCCAGGGCGGCCAGCAGTTCGGGCGTGTTCAGCGCGTTGGTGAGCGCGATGAGGGTGCGCTGAAGGAATTGATCTTGGTTCTTTTTCATAAGGGCAGTAGTGATGATGTGAGCGTAAAAATAAGCGTCCTCCTTCGCAAAGCGTAGCCCGATGCTCGTCGAAGGGTACGTAGGTGCGGGAAACTAACTTTTTGCACCACCATCTCGGCCCGAACCGCTTCCGTCGCGGGCCAGCCCCGGAAAAAGGCTCCTTTCTCCCACGTAAGAAAAATCGTGCGGCCTCACCGGACGACCCCTCCTGGCGCAACCGCCCCGCGGCGGATCGGTAGGGAAGCCTCAACCGCTAATGCCGCCACCTAGCGGGGGAGGTAGGCGACCGCGACAAGCTGTCGCGCTTCGCGGGGCGGGGGCGGGGAAGGACTTCCGGGTGGTTGCGTCAAACGTGAGGATGCCGGGAGGGCCTGAGTCTCCGTAGTTAGTTGGGGGGTTGGGCAATTGGCACCGTACGTTGCGTCCGTAAAGTTGCCTGTTTGCGGCTTTGAAGCAGGGGGTTCTGGATAGCGCTCTTCGCTATCGCTACGAGCACCTCCGAAATGACGGTAAGTTGATGCTCTTCAGTAGAGTCAAACCTAATCTCTATGGCTCACCGGACAATCAAGACAAATCATAATAATACTGCCAACCTATGCCCCTCCAGAACGTTTACCCTCCCTATGAATGAGACTTCTGATACCGTGGGCAACACCCTGTTTCCGGTTTTCTTTAAACTGCACCAGCTCGACGTGCTCGTGGTGGGCGGCGGCTATGTGGGCCTGGAGAAGCTCGAGGCTATTTTAAAGAACAGCCCCGCCGCGCGGGTCACGCTGGTGGCCGCCGAGGTGCTCCAACCCGATATCTACCGACTGGCCGAGGCGCACCCGCACGTGCGAGTGGTGGAGCGGGCCTTCCGGCGGCGCGACCTGCGCGACCGCGACCTGGTGTTTCTGGCCACCAACGACCGGGCGCTGCACGAGCGCATCAAGAAGATCACGCGAAAGCGCCGCATTATGACCAACGTGGCTGACACGCCCGACCTGTGCGACTTTTACCTGAGCTCGGTGGTGAAGAAAGGTGATCTCAAAATTGCCATCTCCAGCAATGGTAAATCGCCCACGCTCACCAAGCGCATCCGCGAGTACCTGGAGGCGGCCATTCCCGACGACGTGCAGACGCTGCTGGACAACCTCAAGGAAGTGCGCGACCAACTCAAGGGCGACTTTGAGTACAAAGTGAAGAAACTCAACGAAGTCACCGCCGACTGGCTTAACTCTCCTGCCGATGAACGTCACTAATCCCCGGCGTTTCAAGCGCACTCTGGCTGCCTTCGACGCGGCCAACCGGCAAGATCCGCGCCTGGACTATGATGAAGAGGGCAACCCGGTACCTAAAGAATTACTGTATGCCTGGAGGATGAGTTCCGTGCTCGCCAAGTTTGCACCCGATGCTTCGGAAGGGTTGCAGTTGGCTGCGCGCTGCCAGCACATCCGCCGGTGGACGGTGCCCCGCGACTCGTATCCGATGGATCGGAAGGGTTATTTACAGTGGCGCACCCACCTGAAGAAGTTTCACAGCGAACAAGCCGCGGCCATCATGCAAACCGAAGGCTACGGCTCTAAAACCATCAGCCAAGTGGTGGACCTGCTTATCAAAAGGAACTTGAATCGTGACTCAGAGATGCAAACGCTGGAAGACGTTATCTGCTTGGTGTTTCTACAGTATTACTTTGCCGATTTCCAGGAGCAGCATTCAATAGAGAAGGTGGGGCCGATTGTGATGAAGACCTGGAATAAAATGTCGGACGCCGCGCAAACGGCGGCCGTGATGGCAGCTTTTGCCGGCAGAGAAGCAGAGCTCATCCATCGTATTCTTACTGACCCAGACTGCTAAATTCCTATGATCGACCGCCTACGCGATGCTTACGATCCCGAACGCTTCCGAGCGCAAAGCCCTGATTACAGATAGGCGAAATGGAAATTAGTTGTATCTTATTGGTTGATTATATGTAACAAAAAGTACTGTAATTATGGAATACCGAGTAGAAGCAGAAATAACAAAAGACCGTCAGCTTAATCTCAACGATCTTCCGTTCGAAAAAGGGGTTAAGGTAGAAGTAACTGTTTCAGAAATTAAGTCGAAAGTTTCTCACGACTACCCGCTACGAGGCAAATTGATGAAATACGATATGCCCTTTGTCCCTGCTATAGACAATGAAGATTGGGGAGCTGCGCTGTGATTCTGTTGGATACTCATATCTGGATTTGGTGGGTAGATGATCCAGATCGTTTAACAGAAGGGCAAATTGCGATTCTCGAGGCGAATGAGCAGCAAGGACTATTATTGAGCAAAATCTCGGTTTGGGAAGTAGCGAAGCTGGTAGAAAAAGGCCGCATAGAATTTTCTGTGCCAATTGTAGAG
Source organism: Cyclobacteriaceae bacterium (assembly GCA_965217275.1). Lineage (GTDB taxonomy): Bacteria > Bacteroidota > Bacteroidia > Cytophagales > Cyclobacteriaceae > Tunicatimonas. Next base: position 2,522,554 of record OZ244400.1, read on the forward strand.
TGGATAACGCTGGCCACCCAGTATCCGGGCATACAGTTGGTCGACCTGACAAATGATATCATTGTAGAATCTACACAATTGCCCGGATCGTTTCATAATGATCCGGCAGATCAGCTAATTGTGGCTACGTCGCGCGTGAAAAATATTCCTCTGCTCACAGCAGACAGCAAAATCCTTGACTATGAGCATGTTATTACGTATTGAAGCGCAGAAGCTATGATCACGTGGATCTAGCGCCAAATGCTTTAGCGTCGTAAAAAACTCGTGCATATCCATTTAGACGACTAGGCGAACTGACTTATCCACCCCAAAATCACTTAGTAACCACCATTCCCATGACCGACTGCCTACGCGATGCTTACGATCCCGAACGCTTCCGAGCGCAAGGACACCAACTCATTGATAGTTTAGCCGATTACCTAGCCAATATGCAGCACGACCCGCGCCTAGCCGTGCTGCCCTGGCAGTCGCCCGACGACCGGCTGGAGAACTGGCAAGCTGATTACCGGAAAGCTCCCGATGCCCAGCTGAATAAATTCTGGGACGTGGTGGTGCAGCAGTCGATGCACCTGCACCACCCGCACTACGTGGGGCACCAGGTGGCTCCGCCCGCCCCGGTGGCCGCTCTGGCGGGATTGGTGAGCGCTTTTTTGAACAACGGCATGGCGGTGTACGAAATGGGTCCGGTATCTTCGGCCCTTGAGCGGGTAGTGATACAGGAGGTGGCCCGACTGATTGGTTACGGCTCGGCAGCCGGGGGACTGATGACCTCGGGGGGAACGCTGTCTAACCTAACTGCCCTGCTGGCCGCCCGACAGCACCAGGTGGAGGGGGCCTGGCAGAACGGAAGCCCGGAGCCGTTGGCCCTGCTGGTGTCGGAAGAGGCCCACTACTGCATCGACCGGGCGGTGAAGGTGATGGGCTGGGGTGAGGGAGGCATTATCAAAGTGCCTACGGACGAGCGCTATAAGCTGCGACCCGACGCGCTGGAACAATGCTACCAGCGAGCACTCGCCAAAGGGCGGCGGGTGATCGCGGTGGTGGGCTCGGCCTGCACCACCTCTACCGGCTCGTACGATCCCCTAGACGCCATTGCTGACTTCTGCGCGTTGCACAAACTTTGGTTTCACGTAGACGGAGCACACGGGGCCCCGGCCGCTTTCTCGCCGGAGTACCGGTCTCTGGTGCGGGGCCTGGAACGGGCCGATTCTATCACCATCGACTTTCACAAGATGATGCTCACCCCGGCGATCACCACGGGCCTGCTGTTTAAAGATGAAGCACATTCTTACCAAACGTTTGCCCAGCGGGCCAGCTATCTGCTCAACGATGCGGAAGGCGAGTGGTTCAATTCCGGTAAGCGCGCCTTTGAGTGCACCAAGCGAATGATGAGCTTGCAGGTGTATTCTATCCTACGCACCTATGGCCCGGATATCTTCGCCGAGAACGTGAATTATCTGTACGGCTTGGCCCGTACCTTTGCTCGAATGATTGCGGAGCGACCGGCTTTAGCGCTCGCGCTTTCTCCGGAGGCCAATATCGTTTGCTTCCGCTACGCAGGCAAGCAGTCGGATGCCGATGCTCTTGATCAGCTAAACGCCGCTCTTCGGCAGGAAATGCTTGAGGATGGCAAGTTTTATATTGTGCAAACGCAGCTACGGGGGCAGGTTTTTCTTCGCACCACCCTGATGAATGTTTTCACTACCGAAGCGGTGCTTGGCGAATTACTGAATGAAGTAGAGGCAGCAGGCGAGCGGATCAGTCACCGACTTGCGTAGTCCTCTCCGCAAGGATCACGGTTCTTTCTCGGTCAGTGACTTTTGCATTAACCAGTCAGTTTGTGCATCTCTTCCAATCATAAAGGTGTGCGTGTCGAACTTAGTAAAACCCCACTTCTGATAAAAAGCAATGGCTGACGGGTTGCGCTCCCACACTCCCAGCCAAAGAACTTGGTATTCTGCTTGGCGAGCATAATCAACGGCGGTTTGCATTAACCGGGCACCGATGCCCCGGCCTACGGCTCGCTGTTGCACGTATATTCGCTGCAACTCCAGGGCTTTACAGTCCCGCAGGGCATCGGGGGCGCTTCCCCGGCGTAGTTTGAGATATCCGATGAGCTCTTCTTGCAAATAAGCCAGGTAGAAAGCGGAGCTTGGATCGGACAATTCCTGCCGGATCGTAGCTTCGCTGAAAGCTTGACTCACGTACGCATTCAGGTCGGCGGGGTTGTTGTCCTTAACAAAGGCATCTACAAAAGTCTGTTGGCCCAAAGACGCTAGCAAAGCACTGTGTTGCAAAGTGGCAGGAAAGATGTTAACCGTATCCATCATATATGAAGCTTGAGCAGATTGACTCCCTCTTGCAGCGCATCGTTCCAATCAGACAAAGTCTGTGCCTCTGCTGAAGATAACGGCGGGTTTACGTAAGTCCGCTCCTGTTTGGGTCGAATTTTCATTTCCCACCAGCCCACATCGCACCATTTTCCTTGCTTATAGCCTACCCCGTGGTACACCCCTACCGGCGCAAAACCGAAGTGCTCATGAAAAGCTACGCTGGCCGGATTGGGTAGGGTAATTCCTGCGTACGCATTATAGAATCCTTGCAAACGCAACAAGGCTACCAGCGAAGTATATAATGCGTGCGCTATCCCTCGTCGATGGAACGCTGTTCCTACGTATACCGAAAGCTCTGTCGACCATTGGTAAGCAGTGCGGCTTCGGTGATGTCCGGCGTAGGCGTAACCTGCCACCTGTTCGTCCAACTCACAGACCAGCCACGGTGCATAGGCTAGTGTCTTTCGCACCCGTTCTTCTATCTCAGCGACCGAAGGCACTTCGTACTCAAAGGAAGTGGTGGCGTCTTGTACGAACGGGGCATAGATCTTCCGAATTGCCGGTATATCGGCTGTTTGTGCTAGACGGATGGTCGGTGGCTTCATGGCTCCTCTCGTGTTTCTTCTAACAATTTACACAAAAAACCAATAGTCCTTCCTTGGCTGCTTTCCCCACTCGGCCAACTGCCGACGGATGGCTACTTTATCATCCGGTGAAGTTACTACCACCACAATCTGCGGATGATCGATTGCCGGGATGGTACCGTAGTGCTCCATCCGCACACCGTACACGTCCTTGCCAATCTTGCGCGGGTTGTCGCATACCCAATGAAAACGATCATCGTGCGCCAGCAAGAGCTTCGCCAGGTCTTTCCCGTGGCGCCCGGCTCCCCACAGCACCAACGGGCGGCTTCGGTCACGGTCTAGTTCGTAGAAGTAGCGCAGTTTCAGGTCAAAGTATCGGTTGTCTTGGTAGCACTCCCAGGTGCGGGAGATGCGGTCGGAGCGGTCGCGCCAGTAATGCAGTACTTTGTCTAGCCCAACCACGCGCAATTTCTTGCGATAGAAGCGGAAGCACAGGTCGTAGTCTTCGGGATACACTTCCGGATCAAAGGCCCCAACAGTATTCAGATCAGTGCGGTGAATGAGCCAGGAGTGCGAGGGGATCACGCACTCCTGATAAATTTCTTCGTAGTGCGCACTGCGGCGAGCCACGTCGTTGAGCCAGCGTTCGTAGCGCCGAAATCCGTCGCCCACTTCCCCTTCGTCCACAAAGTGTTCGGTGCCTCCGGCAATCACGGTGCCTGGGCCGTACTGCTGCCACGCGGTCACCAGCACCGCTAGCTTGTCGGCGGGCATGCGGTCGTCGGAGTCCATTCGATTGATGAGCGGCCCTTGGCTGTGGCGGTAGGCTACCTGTAGTGCCGGAATAAGCGAAGGCCGATCACTATGGTATAGCTTAATTCGACGATCACGCGTGGCGTAGGAGCGGAGAATGTCAGGAGAGCGATCAGCCGAATGGTCGTTTACCGCGAGTAGTTCCCAATTTTTGTAGGTCTGCGCCTGAATGGAGTCTAGACACTCGGGCAGATAAGGCTCAGTATCCTTCACTGCCATGACAATAGAGACGAGTGGATTCATAAAAAAAGCCCTTCCTACAGGTGCAGGAAGGGCTACAAAGAAGGTTGTGCGGGGTAATTATTACCTTTTCCGCTGCTTACATTTCTATTGAACAGCGTTGCTTTCCGGTAGTGTAGAGTACAGCACCTTCAGCGCGTTGGCTTCCTGCAGTTCTTCTTGCACGTCGGATACAATCCCCATCCGAGCCTCTTCGTCAACCTTAAGGGCCATGGTGATTTGGTTACGCTCGGCTTCGTCGAGTTTATCGCGCTCTTGATTCACGAATTGCACGATGGAGGAGGGTTCTACCAGCACATCGTTGGTTTGGATGCGGGGCTCTGAACCATAACGATTGGTATCCTTGGGCTTGCCGATGTAGATGTAGCTCACCAGTGATTTCTTTTGCATTTTGGTAAGTTGCTCGGCTTTTGGAATTGTTTGTTCCACTAAGATATCTTGCTCGCGCAACACGGTGGTTACCATGAAGAAAAACAGTAACATAAAGATAATATCCGGCAGCGCCGAGGTAGGAATATCCTGACTAGCGGATGACTTTTTCTTAAACTTTGACATAGAGCATTAAAGTTTATGTTAACAACTTTCGGGGCTATGCGGCGATGACTATACAAAGTCGTTGTCCCTACAGCCCAAGGCATTTCAACTGTTGTTTACTGACTAGCCTCGGTGGCCTTGGAAGGCTTGGCAATAGAGATCGCCATCGGAATCTCCTTCCGAAGCTCATCGTAGCGATCTTTCATACTGGGTTCAAGATCGCCATCGCGGATTTCTTTGGGAGTTAGATTGAGTCTTTCGGCGTAGATTTCGTAGTAAGCGCCTTTTACTTCATCGTACACCTGAATGTACTTCTCGTAGCTGGTACCTCGGTCGGTTTTGAACGATACAATTGCCTTTTGTGGGCTTTCCGACGATTCCGGATCGCGGCCATCGTTCAGCACGAAAGTTTTGACCATGTCTTGCAGGGGGCCTATATCACCCATTGGTTCTCCTTCCACCAGCATACGGTCTTCGGAGTTGAGCAAAATCTTGAACAGGTTTCGCTCATTGAGCTTTATATCCGGCGGCGGCTCGTTCGGGTCGGGCTTAGAAGGAAGTTGAATAGCCAGCCCCTTGTCCGACGCGATGGTGGTGGTGACCAGGAAGAATATGAGCAGCAAGAAAGCGATGTCGGCCATTGAGCCGGCGTTTACTTCGGCAGCTCCTCTTTTTTTACGTGCCATGTCAGTTAAAAATTTTGGTGATTTCGGTAACAACAATACTAGCCAGCGCTAGCAAAATGAGAATATACATGGTAATAAGCGCACCGCCGATCATCTTGGAAGTAACTGCTGAAGTAACGTTATTTTTGATGTACAGCGGCACCACCTCATTCCCAGCAATAGAATACCCGATAAAAAACAGTACAGCAATGGCAACCACTCCAACGAGGGCGCCCAGCAGAGCACGGGGATTGCCAAACGACTGAATGAGCGGCATCAGAATGGCGGCCAGAACAGCAATCCCTAGTAGGATATAGGCCGCATACAATCCGTAGGTAGAAACAAATTGATCCATAGTTTTACAATCAAGTGAGTGAAAGGGATAGCGTTTTGCAACGCCCTCCCCAAAGGGTTGTGTAGGGTAATAGTCGTTAGTCGATGCGCGTGGCAGTGGTGGTGTTGCCGCCGGTAACTCTGTGCTTCACCAGCATGTCTACCAGCGAGATAGAAGCATCTTCCATGTTATTGACTAGGCTATCGATTTTAGATACGCAGTAGTTGTAGAACAATTGCAAGATAATCGCCACGATCAAACCGGCCACGGTGGTTAGCAGTGCCACCTTGATACCACCCGCTACCAGCGAGGGAGAAATATCTCCGGCGGCTTCAATGGCATCAAAGGCGCCGATCATCCCGATTACCGTTCCCATAAAGCCCAGCATGGGGGCAATAGCAATAAAGAGCGAGATCCAAACCAATCCGCGCTCCAGACGGCCCATCTCAACGGAACCATAGGAAATAATAGACTTTTCTACCATGTCTACCCCTTCGGACCAGCGCAGCAAACCCTGGGTAAAGATAGAGGCAACCGGCCCGCGGGTGTTGCGCGTCACGTCCTTGGCGGCCTCTACTCCGCCGGTGTTGAGGGCGTCTTCCACGTTGGCTAACAGCTTTTTGGTGTTAGTGGAAGCCAAGTTGAGGGTAATAATTCGCTCAATGGCAATGGCTAAGCCAAGAATCAAACAGATGAGTACCGGCGACATAAACTTCCAGTCGCCTTCAATAAATTTAGACTTTACCTCTTGGTGGAAGGACTGTTCTTCCGCTTCATCAACCAAATCCATGTCGGCGGCGTCCTCTACGTTAGAGGCGGCCGTCGTCGTTTCTTGTTCCATATCCGTGGCGGCCTCCTCCATCATGGTGGTGTCGGTGTCGGCATCTTGAGCAAACAACACATTAGTTTGGCCTAGGGTTAGGCAACTGGCTAGTAGCAGCAAAGCAAATAACTTTTTCATAGGAATACAGTCGTCAGTGTAGTAAAAAAGAATTTATGAATAAAAGGTTAGTGGTTACGCGATTGTTGAGACAGCGGAGAGGGCGGGATTCGAACCCGCGGTACCCTTGTGGGGTACACTCACTTTCCAGGCGAGCACCTTCAGCCACTCGGCCACCTCTCCCGAGGCTTTCACTGTTTTTTTGAGTTTCACCCGGATAGCAAAGAAATTAATAATCCCTGCCATTTGCAAGTTTTGGCAATTCATTCAACTAATATAATCGATTCGATTCAATAAATGTCGAGCGAAGCAGAAATATTGTTGTTAAACTCAAAAATTAGCGCGCTTGAGTACCAAATCTTCCGGTGAATCTACGATAGATAGCTACGTAAGGTATCATTGCGTTTTCAACAACTTCCCGGTTCTATCATCCTCACTTCCCAAAATCTTACCTTGGGCAGTGATCAAAAATCGCTTCCATCAGTAAGTTTCTCCCCGCAGCGAGGTAGGCAGCAACTCCTTGATTCGCTCCGTATCCGTCTCGTTCCCCAATAGAAACATCATCTTGGTCACGGCCGCTTCGGTGGTCATGTCTTTTCCGCTGACCACCCCAATATCCTCCAACCGCTTACTGGTTTGGTAACGCCCCTGAATGACGCGCCCCCCACTGCACTGGGAGATGTTGAGCACCACCAAGCCCCGTTCGGTGGCGTCGGCCAAGCTGTCGAGCAAAAAGGCGTCGGTAGGAGCGTTGCCCGAGCCGAAGGTCTCCAACACTAGCCCGCGCAGGTCAGAAATCTGTAGCATGCTTTCTACCACCCGCCGACTAATCCCCGGAAAGAGTTTAAGCACGGCCACGTTGGTATTGAGTTCTCGGTGATAAACAAGTTGTTTGTCGGGCACGGCGGGGCGAATGGCCGAGACATTATAATCGATGACCACTCCTGCTTCGGCGAGTACCGGATAATTTCCTGACTCGAACGCATCGAAGTGGATGCTTTGCCGCTTACTGCTACGGTTGCCGCGCAACAGCAAATTGCCGAAGTAGATGCACACTTCGGGCACGATGGTCACTCCATTAGTTTTCTCGCTGGCGATCTCCAGGGCGGTCACCAAATTCTCGTGCGCATCGGAGCGGGTCGAGCCGATCGGCAGCTGAGAACCCGTGAAAATCACCGGTTTGGTCAGGTTTTCTAGCATGAAGCTGAGCGCCGAGGCGCTGTAGGCCATGGTGTCGGTGCCGTGCACAATCACGAAGCCGTCGAAGCGGCGGTAGTTTTCGTAGACGATGTAGGCCATATCCACCCAGTGCTCGGGGCGCACGTTGGAAGAGTCGATGAGTTGCGGAAACGAGATCACCGTGATGTGGATGCTGAATTCTTTGAGCGAAGGCACCTTTTCTACGATGCGAGAGAAGTTAAAAGGCTCCAGCACTCCGGCCTGGTCGTAGGTCATCCCCAGGGTGCCCCCCGTATAAATGATGAGCACCGTCGCCCGGGGCGCTCCTGAGAAGCCGGTGTTGACGTTAACGATTTTGTAGTTGGTCTTCATGGAGAAAGCAGTCTCCAAAGGTAAGCGTTTTGGCAGAAACTGAAAAGATAGCGTCAGGGCGGTAGCAGCCAAGTCTTTCCGTCTATTGGGCTATATTCTCACGTTCGGAGCCGAACAACCGACGGGCGTTCTCGGTCGTTTGCCGAGCCACCTCTTCAAGGTTAATCTCCCAAACTTCAGCAATCCGTTTTCCGATAAGGGGTACGTGCGAAGGCTCGTTGCGCCGTCCGCGGTGCGGCACGGGGGCCAGATACGGACTGTCGGTTTCCAGCACCACCCGCTCCCGATCAAGGTGCGGAATCACTTCTTCCATTCCGGCATTTTTGAACGTGGCGACTCCCCCCAACCCCAGGTAAAAACCCAGATCGGTGATGCGTTTGGCCTCTTCGGCGGTGCCGGTGAAGCAGTGAAACACGCCCCGCAGTCCTTCTTCCTGTTCCTCCACCAATGCAATAACGTCGTCGAATGAATCGCGGGTGTGCAACACAATGGGCAGCTTGTGCTTTTTCGCAAGAGCCAGTTGGATGCGCAGGGCTTCTTGCTGCTGCGTTTTAAAGGTGGTGTCCCAGTGATAATCCAACCCAATTTCACCCACCGCCGCAAAGGGGCGCTTGTCTAGCCACGTTTCCATCTGGTACAGTTCGCGCTCAAAATCGCGTTTCACGCTACCGGGGTGGAGCCCCATCATCGCTACGCACTGCGCCGGATACCGCAGTTCGCGCTCCAGCATGGCATCCACCGAAGCATGGTCGATGTTGGGCATATAAATGGTAGATACTTGCGCCTCCTGGCAGCGTTCCATCACGTCCTGAATGTCTTCGTCGAACTGCTGATCATAAATGTGGGCGTGGGTATCTATAAAGGTCATACTGGATACTGGATAACGATCAACCGGAACGCTTCGTTGGGTTCAGGGTTAAGCTGTTTCAATTTTCTTTTCTAGAAATGTCGCCCTTTCCACTGTAGTCCGGTAGGAAGCAGGTAGTAGAGCAATGACACCAGCGAAAGCACGGAAACGTATAGTTCAAACCCAAGCAAGTACCATAAGGTTTGCTTACGAAGGAAATGCGGCAAGCGAAGCTTTCGAATCACTAGGAGAATGAACCCGCCCTGCGAAACCGCCTTAGCCACCCACAATCCCCCGGCTAGAGCTAGATTTTGCCCGGCAATCACGAATATAAAGGGTAAAAATAGGGCTTGCAATACTAAAATGCTTACCAGATAAACCGGAAGTTGCAGGGCCCCACGCGTCCAGCGCTTGCGTTGCTGGAGCAATTCGGAGAAGCTGCTCATTGGTTGTGTCATCACCAGGGTGTCGGCGTCGATGCAGTTGCGGAAGCCGTAGCCACGAGCTACCGTCTGGTGCAAGATCTGAAAGTCTTCGGTGATGGAGAACGGCAGGGTTTCGTACCCCCCGGTGGCTTCGTAGGCTGGCCGACGCAGCAGCATATTATTGCCCAGAGTAGCTACCGGAATCCCCAGATCGCTGGCCACCTTCACCATACCCAGCGCCCACAGCCAGTCGATGCGTTGCCACGCAGCTCCGGCCCCCCGGCCCGCCACCACGGTGACGCCGGTGACGATCCCCACCGGGCGAGCCGAAGAGCCAGTCTGCCCGCGCCGCACCAGCGCGCGCGCCCAGCCCGGGGCGACGCGCACGTCGGCATCGGTAATCAGCAGCACGTCGGCCGGATGTTCCGATTGGGCGCTGGCCTGAACCAAATGGGCGATCACGTTGGCCTTCGCCCGCGCCTCACCCAGTTGGTTGGTCACGTCAACCACCCGCACCCGGTCGTCGCATTCGGCATACTGCTGGGCAATGGCCAGGGTTGTGTCTGCTGATTGGTCGTTGCCCACCCAAACACTCCAGCGGCCGTCGGGATAATTCATCGCCAGCAGGTGATCCAGGCAGGTAGGTAAGTAGGTTGCCTCGTTGCGCACCGCCAGCAATACGGCAATGCGGGGGTACACGACCTCCGGAGCGTCCCAAGAGCGATAGTTAAATAACCAGAAGAGAATCAATAGCCCGTTGACGACCACTACCGTGCTTGCCAGCATCACGGCCACAAACATCATCAGAGAGCGGCGAATGAATAACCGGCTCGGGCGAAATGCTCTAAGTACCGGGGTAGTACATAGGTTAAATTTCGCCGCGCTTTTAGGCTATCGTGAAAGATGATAATGGTTCCTGGCTGGGTGTGCCGGATGCACTTGCTTAAACAGGTTTCAGCCGCGAAACCGGTATCGAAATCACCTGATAAAACGTCCCACATCACCAGGGTGTAATGCGCCGTTAGTTGCTTTATTTGACGGAAACGAACCTTTCCGTAGGGAGGACGAAAGAGGGTAGAGGGTCTTTTTGCCAGGGGATGATGCTTATGAAGAGCGTGGGCGCAACGGTCAATATCTCGTTGATAGGTTACAGAATCGGTTCGCCAAGCGTTCAGGTGGTGGTACGTATGGTTTCCTACCGCATGGTGGCGCCGTAGCGTTTCTTGATACAGCTCTGGATAGCGGTCTACGTTTTCGCCTACGCAGAAGAAAGTGGCCCGCGCATCGAACTGGGCCAGCGTGTCCCACACCCAGGGAGTTACCTCAGGCACCGGCCCATCGTCGAAAGTTAGGTAAAGGCGGGGCGGGGTGGGGGGCTCGTCTCGTTTGTCCCACAGCAAGTCGGCATAGACTCGTTTGAGCAGCGATGGGGTCTTAAAAAAATTCATTCAGATAGCAAAGCCGCGTTCACCTTCATCGACACAAAGGTGATGTCGTCGTCGTAGGCTTCTCCTGCGCGAAAATCAACCAGGGTGCGAAACAAACGATGATGCAATGTGGGTAGTTCCTGGGTGGCGTGCTGCTCCAGATACTCTTGCAGGTGCTCGGTGCCAAATTCTTCGCCCCGCTCGTTGAATATCTCCGTAAGTCCGTCGGTGTAAGCGAACAACAGAAAATCTTCCAGGTTTTCAACCTTCCCTTCGTTGAGGAAGGGCAGGGGCTGGAAGCTCCCCAGCATCACGCTGCCTTGTTCCAGCAACTGGGTTGGGTGCTGCCGACTGATCAACACGGGCGGAATGTGTCCGGCGTTCACGTAGCGCAGGGTGCGGGTTTGCTGATCGTAGATCGCTACAAAAAAGGTAATAAAGTTTTCGCCATTAGCACTCTGCATCACCTGATAGTTGAGTTCATAAATGATCTCCTGCAGGTTGGTGGTTTGGCGGACGATGGTGCGCAGCGCGGCCTGGAAGTTAGACATCAGCAGGGCCGCGGGCATTCCTTTGCCCGACACGTCGGCGATGCACACCAGAAACTGGCCGGACGAAAGTCGCAAGAAGTCGTAGTAGTCGCCCCCCACCGAGTGGTGCGGTTGGTAGCTGGCTTCCACCTGCAAACCCGGTTCGTGGGGCAGGTTTTTGGGAAACAGAAACTGCTGCACCTGCTGGGCGATTTCCATTTCTTTGCGCACCGCCTCCTGGGTCAGTTGCTGGCGGGCGAGCTTTTTGTTCTCGATGGCCACAATAATGATGTTGCTCAGCGCCTGCACAAAGGTGGTGCCGCTTTGGTCGGGAGCAACGTCGTCTTCCTTACGCAACCCGCTGGTGAACACCAGGGCCAGCATGCGCTCTTTGTGCGACACCGGCAGGGCAATGTCGAACTCTTCGAACAAGCCCGGATCGGGCAGGTCGCGGACGTAGGTAACGTCTCGAATGGGTAAAAAGTGCTCGTTAAGCATTACCCGGGCAAAATTGATTTCGGTGCCGAAATTGGTTTTACACTCCCACAAATCGGCACGGCCCGCTTGCTCGGTGAGCACGTAAAGTGCCAGGCGCTTGATGTTGAGATTGGCGCGCAGCGTGAAGTTGAAGATTTTGTAGAGCGATTCTTCGGGCAGGTTGTTGTTGATCGCTTGGGTGACCTCCAGCAGAGCATTAAGCTCCAGCTCTTTGATTTCGTACTGATTGACGGCCAAGGTTTCGGTCTGCATAGCTGAAAAAGTAGACGGCCTACAAAGTTAGCATATTTACGCAAAATAAAAATTGGCGCACATCAGTGTCCGCTGGTGGACAGCAGGTGTACCGTAACCGGACACTTGGCGGGTGGAGCTATTCTTTTACCTGCCTGATTATCAAAGATTTAAATTTGTGGCACAGCATTCGAAAGGGCTACTACGAAATCATTTCATTAACCTAAAGCAGAAATCAGAAAAGGTTAGTTTGTAAGCAAAGCGAAAAGGGCTTCCCGCAGAGGAAGCCTTTTTTTGTTTGATGTATCACCATCGGTGGTCGGGTTGATGAACGTCGGTTTCTGAAAGTACGTAGCACAAGAACTCAAATTGTTAGCTTCTCACCGGATCACGTCTGCTGCGCCTGCCAAACCGAGTAAAATGCCACGGCCGCAAAGCCCAGAAACAGCATAGCGTGGAAAAGCAGTAGGCCAAAATCGCCCAGACGAACGCCGGTATAGATGCCGTAGGCAAAATAGAGCGCAAACAACGCCTCCAGCAAAACCAACGGACTCAGTTTTGTTCGGGCGTATACGTTGCGCTTCAGGTTCTCGCGGGCGTTGGTCACGTTGAACTTGGGCGTGCGCAGAAAGGGAGACCTTACTCCGATCAATCCCTCGATCACCGCCACCGCGTTGTGCAACGACAAGCCCATGCTGATGATCAGAAACAGCGGATAGTGCACCAAATAGTATCGCCAGGGTTGTCCGGGCCGCACCCGCCGCGTGGCTACCCAGTAGAAGAACCCAATCGAGAAGAATCCTAGAATAAAGACTCCGCCTAGGTTAAAAATCCATTCGTACTGAGCATCAGCCTGCTTGATAAACAACATCGGCACGCTTAGCAGGGCCGCCAGCAGCAAAAACAGAAACACCGACGAGTTGAATAGGTGAAAACCGGCGTGCACCCGGTTCCACCAGCGCAGCGGGCGCGCATTTTGCTGGCTCGTCACCCGGCGGGCGTGCTTGCGGGCGCACTCCGCCGCGCCCTTGTTCCAGCGAAACTGCTGCGACTTGATGGAGGGCATCAGCACCGGAAGCTCGGCGGGGGCCTCCACGTCTTCCAGATACAAAAACTCCCAGCCCTTGAGTTGGGCCCGATAACTTAGATCCAAATCTTCGGTCAGCGTATCGGCTGACCAGCCTCCGGCTTCCTCGATGCACGTCCGCCGCCAGACGCCGCCCGTGCCGTTGAAGTTGATCAGGCTCCCGGCGTGTCGGCGCCCGCCCTGCTCAATGGTGAAGTGTCCGTCGAGTCCGAACGCTTGCAGACGGGTGAGCAGCGAGTAGTTTTGGTTAATGTGTCCCCAGCGGGTTTGCACCACTCCCACCGACGGGTTGGCAAAATGGGGCACCGTTTTTCGCAGAAAGTCGGGGGCGGGCAAGAAGTCGGCGTCGAAGATAGCAATCAATTCGCCCCGGGCGGCCTCCAGTCCGTAGGCCAGCGCCCCCGCCTTGAAGCCGGTGCGTTGCGAGCGGCGGACATGGTGGATGTCGGCGCCTCGTGCCCGGTAGTGGGCCACCCGGCGGGCGATGATGTCCACGGTTTCGTCGGTAGAATCGTCAAGCACCTGAATTTCCAGGCGATCGGTAGGATAATTGAAGGCGGTAATGGCGTCGATGAGCCGCTCCACTACGTAGCGCTCGTTGTAGATGGGCAATTGCACCGTGACGTGGGGCCAGACCACGGGCTCAGAGACCGGGAGCTTCTTCTCCTTCAAGCTGCGCAAATAGTGCCAGGTGAGGTGGAGCTGCCCCAGGCTGAACATAAAAATGAACAACAAGCTGAGTACGTAGCCGATAACGATAATGATTTCCATCTTAATAGTCCACAGTCCACGGTCGATAGTCCACAGCTGACAGCCGTTTTTGCTGTGGACTATCGACCGTGGACTAATTCATTTCCAATACTTTATAATCGTCCAGATAATCTTATAGCCCGCCAGCAAAGTTCCCTTTACCGTGCCCGACACCTTAGAGATGCCAATGCGCTGTCGGTAGCTTACCGGCACTTCGACGCACCGCAACCCGTGCTTGGCTGCTTTTAATTGCATTTCTACGGTCCAGCCGTAGGTTTGGTCCTGCATATTAAGCGACAAGAGTGCAGGATAGCGAATGGCCCGAAAGGGGCCCAAATCGGTGAAGGTTGCGCCGTATAGCCATTTCATGAGGCGGGTGGCTAGCCAGTTGCCAAACACCTGCGGCACGGTCATCGATCCCCGCTCGCGGGTTCCTAAGGCCCGCGAACCGATCACTAGGTCTGCCTCGTCGTTTATGATAGGATCCACCACCAGCGGAAGCTCTTCGGGATGGTCTGAATAGTCGGCATCCATAAACACCACAATGTCCGGTGGTTGTGCTTGTTGCTCCAGGTAGGCGATGCCGCGCAAACAGGCAAAACCGTAGCCTTGCCGTAGTTCTTGCAGCACGGTGGCCCCCGCCCCCTGCGCGGTTTCTACGGTGTCGTCGTTCGAATTGTTGTTCACCACCACAATTTCTTGCACCCACTCCCGAGGAATGTCCCGAATCACCTTGCTAATAGAATTTTGTTCGTTGTAAGCCGGAATAATGACCTTGATGTTTTGCTGCATCACTGACGGATCAGGCTTTTGCCTCTACTAATTCGGTGGTGGCAGGCAAGCTGAACCAAAAGGTGGTTCCCTGCCCCGCCGCGCTGCGCACGTGCAGTTCGCTTTGGTGTAGTTCTACAATTTTCTGAGCAATCGCGAGCCCGAGTCCCAGTCCGCCCTTGCTTTGGCTACGCACCTGTCCGCTGCGGTAGAACCGGTCGAAGATATGGTTTAAATCCTGTTCGGAAATTCCCGCGCCGGTGTCGGTCACTTTCAGGCACACGCCTTGCGGAGCGTTGGGTGCCACTTCGACCATCACCTGACCTCCGGTAGGAGTGTACTGCAGGGCGTTGGAGATCAGGTTTTGCAGCACCCGCTCGATCAGACTCACGTCGGCATAGACCAACGGAACGTTATCGGAGCGTTCGTAACGAAGCGTAATCTGATGCGCCTCGGCTTTCGGACTAAACTGCAACACGATGTCGTGCACCAGTTCGCTCACCGAGAAGGTTTCGGGTTTCGCCTGAATCTGCTTGGCTTCAAGCTTCGACAACTGAAACAGTTCAGACACCAGGTTGCCCAAACTTCGGGTGTTCTTGAGGATGGTTTCCAGGTAGCTCTTTTTTTCGCTTTCGGTGAGTAAGTGGTCTTTGAGCAGAATGGTTTCTACGTAACCCTCTACCGAAGCCAGCGGAGTGCGCAGGTCGTGCGAGATGTTGGCAATCAGCTCGCGCCGCAGTTCGTCGTTTTGCTTAAGTTGCCGCATCGCCGTGTCGATTTCGTCGGCCATGGTGTTGAAGGCTGCGCCGAGTTCGCTTAGCTCGTCAGAAGAGCGCACGCTTACCCGGGCCGAGTAGTCGCCTCGTTCCATGCGGCGCACCGCCGTGACGATTCGCTTCAGGTCGCGCGTCACCAGAAAGATAAGCAGCAGCCCGATCACCATTACCACGCCTAACGTGATAAGTAAAGCGCGTCCCACAATTTTAAAAATGTAACTCTGCCGCACCGACGCTTCATCACCGTACACGCTGTCGTTGTTTAGGGTGATGTAAAGATAGCAGTGCAGCGAGCCGTCGCTACTGGCTAGAGCCGCCGCCGAAAATATTTTGGGGTGCGTAGGCTCGCGCGGGTCGTCGTTGTAGATAGGTAGCGGGGCCCGTTCGTGAATGAAGTCTTCAATGTGTTTCACGTTCACCGAATCGAGTTTCACCTCACCCGGCTCAGCCGAAGCGGTTAGAATCTCGCCCCCGTGCCCCACAATGTAGAGCTTGATGCTGGGGTTGATAATCATGGCAGCGTGAAACAGCTCCTTTAGCTTGGCCTCTGGTACGCGATTAGTGGCCGAATCAATCTTCA
Organism: Cyclobacteriaceae bacterium; assembly: GCA_965217275.1. Lineage (GTDB taxonomy): Bacteria > Bacteroidota > Bacteroidia > Cytophagales > Cyclobacteriaceae > Tunicatimonas. The sequence goes on from OZ244400.1 coordinate 2,538,470, forward strand.
TCTCCTGAGCAATAGAGGCGGCTAAACCTTGGTTCCGCTGCTGCGTTACCTCGGCCACGTATTCACCGGTAGACCCCAGAATGGTGTAAAAGTAAATTGCGCTCACAGTGAGCAGCAAAGCGACAAAGAGCAAAGACAGCTTGAGCGGCAAGCTATTGAGGCGAAGGATGTTACGCAACCAGTTCATCGTTAAATTTATAGCCCACGCCCCACACCGTTAGGATGTAGGTCGGGTGGGCCGGATCGTTCTCTATTTTTATTCGCAGCCGGTTGATGTGCGAGTTCACAGTGTGTTCGTAGCCACTGTAGGAATAACCCCATACCTTACTAAGCAGTTCTTCACGGGTGAACGTTTTGCCGATCTGCTGCATGAAGAGTTTGAGCAGATCAAACTCCTTGGCAGTGAGTTCCACCACGTTGCCGTTGAGCACCACCTTATGCTTCACCGGATCAAGGGTGAGCCCTTGGTAGGTATAAATCTCGGGTACGGCGTCGGCTTCCTGGTTGAGCGAGGTGCGGCGGAGACGGGCCTTTACCCGGGCGGTGAGTTCGCGCACACTAAACGGCTTGGTCATATAGTCGTCGGCTCCCAGATTAAGCCCCAGCACCTTGTCAATCTCTTCTGATTTTGAAGTAAGCATGATAATCGGCGTGGTCACCCGTTCTTCACGGATGCGCTTACACACCTCCAGTCCGTCCATGCTGGGCAGCATAATGTCCAGGATAATCACGTCGTAGCGGCGGTTCACCGCATGATACAACCCGTCGATGCCATTGGCAGCGATGTCGGTTTCGCAGTTGATATCGCGCAGGTTGATTTTAATCAGCGTGGCGATATCCTGATCGTCTTCAATGACTAGTGCCTTTCGCTGCATGGTGGTGACGGCGGTTGCGGTTTGCTCAGCGTCGAATGCTGGGGAAAGCGTTGTTTTATCAAATATACTCATTTATCCGTACGATTGCGTTAGTTCAGGCACGATCCTCTGCAGAGCGTTTATTACCTCGATTGGTTCGGCACGCTGGGTATAATCTTCGTTTACAAAGGCGTAGTGCACCCGGTAGTTGGTATCGATCACGTAGGTGGCGGGCAGCGGCAAGCGCACCAGCACATCCGCATTGCGGGCGGCTACGTTGAGTCCCAAGCTACGGTAGAGCGCTTGTAGTGGTTCTGTCAGGGAAATAGCGATGCCGAACTGGCAGGCCACCCCACTGTTGGCGTCGTGCGCCACCGGGTAATCGATCTCATTTTTGCGGACGGTGCGGGCAATGCTTTCCGGGCGTTCGGGGGTGATGGCGATCAATTGCCCCCCCTGTCGCTCTATTTCGGGCCGGGCGTGGTGCAGCGCCCTGAGTTCGAGGTTGCAGTAGGGACACCACCCACCGCGGAAGAAATTCAGTACCACCGGCCCTTCGTTAAGCAAGGCGTAGAGGTCAACCCGCCCAAGCCGCGGCATGTTTAGGGTCACGTTCTCTACGCGATCACCAACTTTTATGCTGCGTTCTCGGGTATTTTGCTCGCGCAGTGCGTCGGTGAAGCGGTCGAGCACCTCGATGAGGCGGGGTGACGTTTCATCGCGGGTCAGACGGGAAAGCGCGTTTAGTTCGTTCTGTAGCGACATAGCGGGGCGGGTTTGGATTGTGGAATAAAGATAAGGCAGCGCCCCTTATGAAGTCATCACGGAAGTATCACAAGTTGGTGAAGGTTATGTGACAGATGCTAGGTTAGGTTCTATAATTATCAGCCTTCGTTGGCCGGGTCTTTGAACAGGACAGCGGTAAAGAGAAATGTCCGACAAATTTCAGAACAAATATCGCATTGCCTCGGCCCGGCTACCCCGTTGGAATTACGGCCATCAGGCGGCCTATTTTGTGACCATTTGTACCAAAAACCGACGGCATTGGTTTGGGGCAATCCGAGGAGGAACGATGCATTTATCGGAGATTGGAAAAATTGCCGAACAGGAATGGGTGAAAACCCCGGGCATACGTCCTGATATGAATTTGGAATTGGGTGAATTTGTGGTGATGCCCAACCATTTTCATGCGATTGTTATCATTGGTGAAAATACGTACAATACGCAACCCCGTAGAGACGCGACGCATCGCGTCTCTACGCCCACGCCAATCCCACCGCCACCATCCCGGATCATCAAAAACCCGCAAATCAATTCGGCCCGCAATCCAACAATCTGGCGTCCATTATGCGGGGATTCAAATCGGCGGTCACCAAAAACGCCCGTCACATTCAAACCAATTTCGCCTGGCAATCGCGGTATCACGATCACATCATTCGGAACGACACGTCGTTTCACAACATTTCCCGATATATCCGGCAAAACCCTTCGCAATGGCGGGAAGACAGGTTCTACGAAAAGACGATCCGATCACAGCAGGCAAATTAAATGGGGTAACACGATTTTTTTCGTTGCGCCTGTGACAAATTGCGCAAAACCCGCACTAACCAGATAGCAACCAACGCCACGGAATGCCAAACGCCAAACAAACCTTTGTCCGGCAAATATTTCCGCATCAGGGCCTCATCCGCAGCCTGTGCGCGGTTTATTTCTCCGACCAAGAAGACCAAAAAGATGCATTTCAAGACGTGTTACTGCAACTCTGGAAATCGTATGATACGTTTCGGGGCGAATCTTCGCTGGTGACCTGGGTATACAAAATAGCATTGCGCACCCTGATACACAAAGCCCGTCGCCAGTCCCGGATGCCCACCTGCCCCTACCGTCCGGAGTACGAAGTGATCAGCCTTTCGGAACTAGAAAGCACAGAAATCATTCATTTTGCCCTAAACCAACTAGCTTTATCCGACAAAGCGCTGGTGTTGCTCTATCTTGACGGCTACCGCTACCAAGAAATCGCCGAAATGCTCAACCTCTCGGCCACCAACGTGAGTACCCGTCTCAACCGGATCAAGCAGAAACTAAAAGTGATCATTACCCAAGAAGCCTCATGGAACTAGAAGAACTACGTACGCACTGGCACGCCCTTCGGTCGGCTAATAGTGAGTTTTCACTATCAGAAGAAGAACTGGGTGACCTGTTACCCAAATGCCAACCGCTTTTTCAGCGTGTTTTGCTAAAAACATCTCACTACGTGGCGGTTTACGGATTTCTGTTTATCTGTTGCAGCGAATGCTAGCGGCTAACCTTACGCTAGGATATATTTTCTGGAACCCGGATCCGGTGCTTATCAACTTCGGATTCTACGCCCTGCGGTGGTACGGCGTGCTGTTTGCGACCGGGATTATGCTGAGCTACGTACTGGTGCGTAACGCCTTCCGAAGGGCTAATTTAGCCGATCAATTGTTCGATCGGTTCGCCTTCACCATTGTCATTGGCATGGTCGTTGGCATGCGGCTGGGACATTTTTTGTTCTATGAACCAATGGCTTTCGTGGAGCGGCCTGTCGAAGTGTTTCTGCCCATAAGCTTTACTCCCGAATTTCACTTCACCGGTTATCAGGGACTGGCCAGCCACGGCGGCACCATCGGCATTTTGATGGCGGTCGGTTGGTTTGTTCGAAAACATCCATCCGTTTCCGGGGCATTTGTGCTTAATCAACTGGCGGTGGTGGCTCCTTTGGTGAGCGGGTTCATCCGGTTGGGCAATTTGATGAACGCTGAAATTATTGGGCGGCCCACCACGGTACCCTGGGCGTTCGTTTTTGTTTCGGTGAATCAGTTGCCCCGCCACCCGGCGCAACTATACGAGGCCTTAGGCTATTTTGCTATCTTCGTGCTGCTGTCCTTCCTGCGGCCCAAGTTCGAACTTAAGCTGCAAAGTCGGCTGTTTGGATTGTCTCTAATTCTGCTTTTTGGATGGCGGTTCTTCGTAGAATTTTTCAAGGAAAACCAGGTAGCGTTCGAGCAAACGCTGTGGCTCAATATGGGCCAGCTGCTCAGCTTGCCTTTTGTGATCGGTGGAGTGCTTATTTGGTACCTCAGTCGTCGTAGTGAAACCGACAGCTATAGATAAGCACTTCGCCTTGCTTGAATTGGTACACCAGGCGGTGTTCCTGATCGATGCGCCGCGACCAATAGCCAGTCAGATCATATTTTAAGGGTTCCGATTTTCCTTTTCCCTCAAACGGTGTGCGCATAATCTCTTTGATTAATGCGTTGATTTTCTTCAGTATTTTCTTGTCCTCCTTCTGCCACGACAAATAATCTTCCCAGGCGATCTTGGTGAAGGTGATTTTCATTCTTCTAAAAGTTCACCAACCACGGTATCACCCGCCTTCATTTGCCGTACGGATTCGTACAAGCGATCTGCATTTTTCTTAGAGCTTAATAAGTGTATCGTTTCCACCATTGCGTTGTATTCCGCCAGAGAGATAACTACCGTTCCTTTGCCGCTTCCTCGCTTGACAATAAGCGTCTCCTGATTGTCCTCTACCTCATCCAGGTAAAACTTCAGTTTGGTTCTGAATTCTGTATAATTAGCCGCAATCATAATAAGTTATTATTTAAGTACTTATGTAGTAACGTAAGTAGTGCTATAAAGTTTGACGGACAGCAGCTACGCCTGAACTCTATTGCACCGCCAATCCGGGAACCTTCCCCGGCACCATTGGTTATAGACTATAACAACAAGTCACTCACAACCGCATTGCTATATCCTAAAAACATCGAGTCGAAAATTGGCTTCGACACCATCAAGCGCTACCTGAAGGACGAGTGCAGTAGTTCGCTGGGCACCGCCTACGTGGATCGCCTCGAGTTCTCGGCGGACTTTGAACTGGTTAGTAAACTCTTGTACCAGACCGAAGAGTTTCGCCGTATCCTCACCAGCGAGAGCAGTTTTCCGTCGGCACACTTCATCGACGTCACCACCGCGCTCAACCGTGCCAAAACACCGGGTGCTTTTCTATCCGAGGAAGAATTTCATAACATTCAGTTGTCACTCACCACGCTGTTTCAGTGCCTGCGGTTTTTTCAGCAGGACACCGAAAACGCCTATCCCCATCTGAAAGAACTAAGCGGGGCGGTAAACTTGCCCGCTAACTTGCTCAACGCCATCAAGCAGGTGATCGACGAGCAGGGACAGGTGCGCAACAACGCCAGCGCCGAACTGAAGCAGATTCGCCGGGCACTGCTCAGCGAGCAATCGCGCTTGCGCAAGGTGCTCGACCAAATCTTGCGCCACGCCCAGTCGCAGGGCTTCACGCCCGACGATGCCAGCGTGACTATTCGTAGCGGGCGCATGGTGATTCCGGTGCTGGCCGAGTACAAGCGCCGGGTAAAGGGCTTTATTCACGACGAATCGGCCACCGGGCAAACCGTGTTTCTGGAACCCGCCGAGGTGCTGGAGATCAACAACGAAATCCGTGACCTCACCTACCGCGAAAAGCGCGAAGTGGTGCGCATTCTCATGGCCCTCACCGACACACTACGTCCCCACCTGCCCAGCCTGCGCGTTGCCTATCATTTCTTGGGAATGATTGATTTCATCCGTGCCAAAGCGCGCTTGGCGTTGCGCCTGGACGCTCGCTGCCCCAAACTAGTGAAAGCGCGCGTGCTGAACTGGACCAATGCCCGCCACCCCTTGCTCCAGCTTTCCGAAGCCCACCAAACCCGTTCGGTGGTGCCCCTCAACATCGCCCTCGACAATGAGCAGCGCATCCTGGTGATCTCAGGACCCAACGCCGGGGGCAAGTCCGTCTGCCTAAAAACCGTGGCCCTGCTGCAGTATATGGCGCAGTGCGGTTTGCTCATTCCCCTGGCCGAGCACTCGCAGGTTGGGCTGTTTCAGAGCATTTTTATTGATATCGGCGACGAGCAGTCGCTGGAAAATGATTTGAGTACCTACAGTTCGCACCTCACCAGCATGAACTACTTCGTGAAGTTCGCCGACAAAAAGACCTTGGTGCTCATCGATGAGTTTGGCACGGGCACCGAACCCCAGTTTGGCGGAGCCATTGCCGAGGCCATTCTGGAGAATTTAAATGCCAAGCGGGTGTGTGGGGTCATCACCACGCACTATTCTAACCTCAAGGAGTTTGCCGACCGGGCTGAGGGCGTGGTGAACGGGGCAATGCGCTACGATGCCCTTCGCCTGGAACCCTTGTTTGAACTGGAAATCGGAAAGCCCGGCAGTTCGTTTGCCCTGGAGATTGCCCGCAAAATAGGCTTGCACGCCGACGTGCTGGAGCGGGCCAAGGAGAAGGTAGGCGTAGCGCAGGTAGAGTACGAAAAAATGCTGGTCGATCTGGAAGCCGAACGCACCCGCTACCAGGAGCTCACGCAGAGCCTGGCGGCTAAGGAAAAACGAATCTCCCAAACTGCTCAGGAGTACGAAGAACTACGCGACCACGTGCGGGGGGAGAAGAAGGACATCCTGAACCGCGCCAAGCACGAAGCCAAGCAGATTCTCCAGGAAGCCAACCAGACCATTGAGAACACCATCCGCACCATCAAGGAACAAAATGCCGAAAAGGAAGCCACCCGGCAGGCCCGGCGCGTGCTGGAAGAGAAAAAGGTGCATTTGAAACCCGACCAGCCGGTGCAGAAGCCCCAATCGATCCCCCCGGATGAAGTAGTGGGCGGAGAAATTCAGGTAGGCGATGCCGTGCGCGTAAAAGATAACGGCGCAATCGGTGAGGTGCTCTCGCTACGGGGCCAGCAGGTGGAGGTGCGCATTGGTGCGCTCAAGTCGATGATCAAACACAACCGACTGGATAAGGTAGCGGCCCGGACGCTGAAGCGACTGCAAAATGCCACCGAGCGCCCGGCTACCCGACGATATGACCTGCACGAGAAATTTACGAATTTCAGTCCGCGCCTTGACGTGCGGGGTCAACGGGCCGAGGAGGTAATTCCGCGCCTGATGGGCTTTGTGGACGAAGCGGCCATGGTGGGTTCGGACGAACTGCGCATCGTGCACGGCAAGGGCACGGGGGCACTGCGCGAGGCGGTGCGCAATTATCTGCGCTCGCACGAGCGGGTAGCAGCCACCTACGACGAGCACGTGGAGCGAGGTGGGGCCGGGGTCACCATTGTTCGAATGAAATAGCCACGGACAATCATCCGTGGCTACCAAACTTTTTAGCTTTGTTAGAAGCTATTCTTTCTTGTCCAGCAAGAACGTGTAGGTTCCTCCTATTTCAGCAACGCGCGAGTTGTCGTGCGGAATGCTTGAGTTGGAGTCAACGGTAAACACCATTCGTAGTTGGTTGTCCGCCGTCAAAGTCATGTCGATTTTTCTGCCGTCTTCCTGAGTCACCTGCACCGCAACCCCGGGAGCGAAGGTAGCATTTTCCGGTAACATGAGCGTTCCACTAGTAGGAAAAACTAAAGTGTTTGTGTTTCGCGCTGAAAAATCGAGTTCTCCGGGAGTATTGGTGGTGTTGATGGTGATTTCAAAATTGGTGAAATCGGCAGCAGCCGGGCCGCCCGTTACATCGCCCGATTCATCCTGAACCCACGTGGCGACCAGGGCTTCACCGGGCACTCCGTCGGGAGTGGGGCTGTCGTCTCCGCCGCAGCCGAGGGTTAACAGCAGGGGAAAAACGGCTACCGTGGCCACTAGTTTGTTGGCGTACTTCATAACATTCATTGTTTATCGTGACAAATATAGGGTATCTACTCTTGTTCCGGCAAAGTGCCTGATTTTATTGATAACAGAACGTGAAAATACAGATAAATGGTACACTCGTTCACTTAAACCGCATAACATCCACAACCTCCTCACAAAAATCGTATTCGTGCCGTTGGTTCGACGCGATAACGATTAGTCGTTGGCCAAGCACTTGCTGAATTTCCTGGCGATACCACTGGGTGTTTTCAGCATCCAGGTTGGTGCAGGGCTCGTCCAATAGTACCAATTGACTCTCCGAATACAGGGCCAGTCCCAGCTTAAGGCGCTGTTTCATGCCCGACGAAAACTGATGAATGTACTTGTCGTACGCCTTCTCCAGGCGCAGCTTTTGCGCTATGACACTCACTGATAGCGAATCGACCGGTTTTTTTAGCGCAAAATGAAACTCCAGCAACTCGCGCAGGGTAAACTCCTCGATAAGTTCTTGATAGGGAGCCGCCAGCGTCAGGTGACGGTACACCATCTCGTGCTCGATGTTGTGCGGTCCCTGCCGGTACGAAAGCGTGCCCTGAGAAGGAAGCGCCAGCGCCGAAAGCAGCATCAGCAAGGTTGACTTTCCGCTGCCATTGGGGCCCGTGAGGGCATACGTCCGGTTCTTCTCAAAAGTAAAGTTAACGTCCCGGAAAATCCACTCGCGCTGAAATTTCTTACCAACTCCCTCGAGGACAATTTGCATTACTGATCAAACCCCCGGGTGATGCCCCGCTCCGAACCTCGAATAAAACGAACGATCTCATCCCGCTCTTTAGAGGGGGGCATGGTTACCTCAATATGATCGAGCGAGGCCGAGTTGTTCATTCCTTTCAGGTAGACCAGCCGGTAAATTTCCTGAATCTCGTTGATTTTTTCGTTAGAAAAACCGCGGCGGCGCAGGCCAATGGAGTTGATGCCACTGTAGCCCAGCGGTTCGCGGGCGGCGCGAATAAAGGGCGGCACATCTTTGCGCACCAGCGACCCGCCCCCCACAAAGGCGTGCGCCCCGATTTTAACGAACTGCTGCACGGCACTCATCCCGCCCACCTGCACGTATTCTTCAATCATCACGTGCCCCGCCACCTGCGCCACGTTGGCCAGAATGCAGTGGTCGCCGATCACGCAGTCGTGGGCCACGTGCACGTAGGCCATTAGCAACACGTGGCTGCCAATCACCGTTTTGTAGCGATCTACGGTGCCCCGGTTGATGGTGACACACTCGCGGATCACCGTGAAATCGCCAACCTCAACGGTGGTGTCTTCCCCATCGAACTTCAGATCTTGCGGAATAGCCGAAATAACCGCTCCCGGAAATATCTTGCAATTTTTGCCAATGCGGGCGCCCTCCATGATGGTGACGTTAGAACCCACCCACGACCCTTCGCCAATCACCACGTTTTTGTGGATGGTGCTAAACGGTTCGATTACCACGTTGTTGGCAATTTTGGCTTCGGGGTGGATGTAGGCGAGGGGTTGGTTCATGCGTCTTTACGTACAATGCTGGCAGTCATGGTGGCTTCCGATACGAGGGCGTCTCCGACAAAGGCCTTGCTGCTCATCTTGGCGATACCGCGCTTGATGGGAGCCAGCAGGTCGCAACGGATGGTGAGTGTGTCGCCGGGCAAGACCATCTTGCGGAAGCGGCAGCTTTCAATGGCCAAAAAATAGGTCCAGTAGTTTTCGGGGTCGGGCACGGTGTTAAGCACCAGAATGCCGCCGGTTTGCACCATGGCCTCTACCTGAAGCACGCCGGGCATCACGGGGTTGCCGGGGAAGTGCCCCTGGAAGAAGGGTTCGTTGATGGTCACGTTCTTTACGCCACAGACCGTGGTATCGTCCAGATAAAATATCTTGTCCACCATCAAGAAAGGAAAACGATGGGGCAGCATTTGGCTTACCTGGTTCACGTCCAGGACGGGGGGTTGTTGGGGGTCGTACTGAAGGACCGACGAGCTACTGGACTCCCGGATGGCCTTTTTGATGCGCTTGGCAAAGGCTACGTTGGCCGCGTGGCCGGGACGAGCGGCCAGGATTTGCGCCTTCAGCGGCCGTCCCACCAAGGCTAGATCACCCACAATGTCGAGCAGCTTGTGGCGGGCGGGTTCGTTTTTGTAGCGCAGCTCCACGTTGTTCAAAATGCCCTCTTCCTTTACCTCTATATGAGGCTTGTTGAACAGGTCCGCCAGATAGTCTAACTCTCCCTTCTCCACTTGCTTGTCCACCACCACAATGGCGTTGTTTAGGTCACCGCCCTTGATGAGGTTGTTCTTGTGAAGCATCTCCAGCTCGTGCAGAAAGCAGAAGGTGCGACAGGCGGCAATCTCTTTGTTAAATTCTTTGATATCATTCAGGGAAGCGTGTTGGCTCCCGAGCACCGGCGAGTTATAGTCGACCATCACCGTGATCCGGTAGTCGTCGAGCGGAAGGGCGGCAATTTCTACGTTGCGGGCGGGTTCGCGGTAGAAGATGCCTTCTTGCACCTCAAAGAAGTTACGCAAAGCGCTTTGTTCTTCCGAACCGGCGTTGACCAAAGCATCCACGAACTGCTTCGAGCTGCCGTCTAGGATGGGGGGCTCGGGCCCATCGAGCTGGATGAGCACGTTATCGATTTCGGTGCCCACCAGGGCGGCCAGGGTGTGTTCTACGGTGTTGATGCGAGCGCCGCTCTGCTCGATGGTGGTGCCCCGCGACAAATCTACCACGTTATCGACGTCGGCGTCTACCGTGGGTTCGCCCTCGATATCGGTGCGCTGGAACTTGATGCCGTGGTGGGGAGGAGCGGGCAAGAAAGTCATGTTGGCCGACACGCCGGTGTGCAGACCCACTCCGGACACAGTAACCGACTTAGAAATGGTATGTTGCTTCAGGTTCATCATCAGGAGTGGCTCACGTCGTGCCAAATTTAGCAACTTTTTGTTCAAGTTCTTTGATGCGTCCCATTAAATCGGGAAGCTGCTTAAAGGCGGCGTAAGCGCGCAGGTAGGTTTTGCGGTCGAAGCTGGGGCTTCCTAACTCCACGCTGCCGCTCCGGGTCGACTTGCCCACCCCGGCTTGCGCCCCGATGGTGGTGCGGTCGGCGATGTGCAGGTGGCCCACCACACCCACTTGACCCGCCAGCACGCAGTGCTTGCCAATGTGCGAGGAGCCCGAGATGCCCGTCTGGGCCGCGATCACCGTGTGCTCGCCCACCGTCACGTTGTGCGCAATCTGAATGAGGTTATCGAGCTTCACCCCATCGCCAATTTGGGTGGAGCCCAGCGTGGCACAGTCGATCACCGTGTTGGCCCCAATGTCCACATGGTGCCCGATCACCACGTTCCCGATCTGCGGAATGGTTTTGTAGCTGCCGTCGGGCTGGGGCGCAAAGCCGAAGCCGTCGCTACCGATGACGGTGCCGGAGTGGATCACACAGTGCGCGCCGATGACCGTGCCGGGATAAATCTTCACCCCACTGTGAATCACCGAGTAGTCGCCCACCGTTACCCCGTCACCCAGGTAAGCGTGCGGATACACCTTCACCTGCTGACCGATGCGGCAGTGTTCGCCCACGTACGAAAAAGCTCCCTGGTACACTCCATTACCCAGCGTGGCCGACGCAGCGGTGTGGGCCGGAGACTCCGTGCCGGACTTAGCGTGGGTGATCAGCTTGTGGTATTCTTCCAGCAGGGCGGTGAACCCTAGATACGGATCGGTGACGCGGATCAGCGTGGTGTCGAGGGTACGGCGGGGTTCAAATTTCTTATCGACCAACACCGCGCTGGCGCGGGTGGTATAAATGGAGGGCTCGTACTTGGGGTTAGAGAGAAAGGATACCGCGCCCACCGGAGCGTCTTCTATTTTCCCTAGGGCACTAATCTTGGCAGAACCATCACCCTGCACTTCGCCGTTGAGAAGCTGGGCGATATAGTCGACGCTAAATTCGATCATGAATGGTTAGGTTTAGTGCGTAGGCTGCGGCAATGCAATAGACTTGGGCCAGCAGAGGTAATGCTTTTTGACCAACCGGCTCATTGCTTTAATGTTGGGCAGATCGGAAGCCTGAGCTATATCAAAAATCTTGCCCTGCTTGGTTAGAATTTGGATTTTCTGTTCGCCCGAAAGATACGCGGCGTTGCTGATGGTGCCGTGCATTACAAAGTGCGGAGTTTCTTCCGGCGACAGCGACAGGGATTGCTCGACCACTTCTTTTAACTGTTCAACGGCGTCTGCCGTAAAATCCTCATTAGATAGCTGGATGCGAAACAGTTGCCGTTGCAACAGCTGGTGGCTGAGCGTCGAGAGCACGCGGTCGGGGTGGTGTTGCCATTGCTTAAGCGCTCCCCACACGTCGTAATCATCCAAAGAGAGGTAGTCGTTTAGGTAATCAGGATGCTGAGTAAGTTCATCGCGCGTGATGTCGCGGGTTAGGAACAGCAACAGGGCGGGCGAAGCCAGCAGGGAGTAGCCCTGCGTTAGTAACCACTTGGCCCGCAACACCACTGAAACCAGCATTTTCTCAGCGCTCACGCTGGTTTTGTGCAAATACACCTGCCAGTACATCAGCCGCCTTGCGTTCAGGAAGTTCTCGATGCTGTAGATGCCCTTTTCTTCCACCACCACCCGGTCGTCGCGCACGTCGAGCATCTTAATGATGCGATCCGCCCCGATTTCTCCCTCTGACACTCCGGTATAAAAACAGTCGCGCTTCAGGTAGTCGAGTCGGTCGATGTCCAATTGGCTGGATACCAGCTGATGAAAAAACCGGCGCGCGTAGTTGTCGGTAAAGATTTGATAGGCCAGGGGAACGGCTCCGCCTAGTTCGTCGCTCAGGCGTTGCATGATGAGCCGCGACAGGTACTCGTGCCCTACGCCAGGCAGCAGCACGTACTCGAGCGCGTGCGAGAACGGACCGTGGCCAATATCGTGCAGCAAAATGGCAATGAGCACCGCCTCGCATTCCTCATCAGAAATCTCCTGCTTTTTGTTGCGGAGGCTGTCTATGGTGTTCTGCATCAGGTGCATGGCCCCCAGTGCGTGGTGGAAACGAGTGTGTAAGGCTCCGGGGTAGACCAAATCGGTTAAACCTAGTTGCCTGATTCTGCGTAACCTCTGCAAGTACGGATGCTCAATAATATCAAATATCAGGTCGCTCGATACGTTGATAAAACCGTAGACCGGATCATTGAAGACTTTTCTCTTGTTCAAAGCGAAGGGAGAATTTGATGGATTAACGAGCCGGAAGTTCTATGTGTTTAATAATTGAATAAATGGATAATTGCTCGATGGATCGATTGCTGCGCTTAACAATCGAGCCATCGAACCATTTTCGCAGCTATTGCTCATTTTCCTACAATCCTCGCTAACCAAGACTATATGCAAAACTACTCCATTCTGTGGGCTGACGATGAAATTGACCTGCTCAAGCCGCACACGCTTTTTCTGGAGAAAAAGGGCTACTCCGTCACCACCGTCAACAGCGGGGCTGATGCCATTGATAAGTTCGAGAGCAACCACTACGACGTGGTTTTTCTGGACGAAAACATGCCGGGCATGACCGGGCTGGAAACGCTCGATTACATCAAATCTTCCAAGCCCAACGTGCCGGTGATCATGATCACCAAGAGTGAGGAAGAGATGATTATGGAGCAGGCCATTGGGGCCAAGATCAGCGACTACCTCATTAAGCCGCTCAACCCCAACCAGATTCTGATTGCGGTGAAGAAGCTGCTGGACAACAAGCGTTTGGTGAGCGAGAAAACGAACTTGAGCTATCAGCAGGATTTTCGCAACCTGAGCATGGCCTATACCGAGGACATCAACCACGAAGAATGGGTCGATATCTATAAGAAGCTGATTTTCTGGGACTTAGAAATTGACAATACCGAAGAGAAGAGCATGGCCGAGGTGCTGGATACCCAAAAAGACGAGGCCAACGCCAACTTCACCCGCTTTATCAGCGAAAACTACGATTTGTGGCTCAACCAGGTGGGCGTGGACAAGCCGGTGCTGTCGCACGAGCTGATGGCCAAAAAGGTGTTTCCGCACCTTGACGAGACGCGTCCGCTGTTTTTTATTGTGATCGATAACCTGCGCTACGATCAGTGGAAGGTGATTGAGCCCATTGTGCTGGATTATTTCACGGTAGAAGAAGAAACGGCGGCCTACTCTATCCTGCCCACCACCACCGCCTACTCGCGCAACGCCATTTTCTCGGGCATGCTACCCACCGATATGGAAAAGTACCACGCTGACATTTGGTCAGGAGAGGATGATGACGAAGGAAAGAACTTGCATGAATTTGAATTTTTGAAGCGGCAGTTAAAAAAGAAGAAACTGGACATAAAATCTTCGTACCACAAAATCACGCAGACGCACCAGGGGCGGCAGTTGGTAGATAACTTCAACAATTTGCTCAACAACTCCCTGAACGTGGTGGTGTACAACTTCGTGGATATGCTGTCGCACGCCCGCACCGACCTGCAGATGATCCGGGAGCTGGCCCCCCACGAATCGGCCTACCGCTCGATCACCAAGTCGTGGCTGCTGCACTCGCCCCTGCTGGAGTTGTTCAAGCGCATTTCGCGCGAAAACGCCAAGGTGATTATCGCCACCGACCACGGCACCATCCGGGTGAAGCACCCCGCTAAAATTGTCGGCGACCGCAACACCAATACGAACCTGCGCTACAAACAGGGCAAAAACCTTAACTACGACAACAACAAAATCCTGGCGGTGAAGCACCCCGAAGAGTACTTTTTGCCCAAGGTGAACGTGTCGACCACCTACGCTTTTGCTACGCAAGACTACTTTTTTGCCTATCCAAACAACTACAATTACTACGTGAACTACTACCGCGACACCTTTCAGCACGGGGGCATCTCGCTGGAAGAGATGATTGTGCCGGTGGTAACGCTGAATCCCAAGAATGGGTAGTTTGTATAAGATAAGTACAGACGCGATTAATCGCGTCTCAGAACAGATGGAACCCGAACAAACCCTATCTTGCTCAACCCTGACTCATCTTCCCACCGTAGCCCGACAAATCATTGATTTTGCTCGAGACACGTCGGTTTGGTTGTTCTACGGGGATATGGGAGCCGGTAAAACCACGCTGATCAAGGCATTGTGCTGCGAATGGGGGGTAGAAGACACGGTGAGTAGCCCCACCTTTGCGCTGGTGAACGAGTACCAGCGGGCCAATGGTGAGCCGCTGTATCATTTTGATTTCTACCGCATCGATGATGAAGAAGAGGCCGTGGACATCGGGGTAGACGAATACTTTTACTCACAACGGTATTGTTTGGTGGAATGGCCTGCAAAAATTCGTAATTTACTTCCGGAAACGTATATTCGTATTGATCTTTGCGCAAACGAAGACCAAAGCAGAACCATATCCCTGTCCCGCCATGAGCAACCCGGTTACGTCTGAAGTAAAGGAACTAGCCCAAGAACAAGTACTCTATCCCCAGGAGCAACTTGCTAAAGTGAAGGAAGAAGACGCCTCGTTGTTGCTGGGTATTCCCAATGAGATATCAATGCAAGAAACCCGTTTGCTGCTCACCCCGGCTTCGGTGTCGGTGCTAGCGGCCAACGGCCACCGGGTGTTGATTGAAGCCGGGGCGGGAGTGTCGTCTAAGTTTTCGGATAATGAGTACAGCGAAGCGGGTGCTAAAATTGTCTACTCTGCCCAAGAAGCGTACGATACCAATATTGTGCTGAAGGTGGAGCCGCCCACGCTCAAGGAGATAGAATTTTTGAAGCCGGGCTCCACGCTCATTTCGGCGCTCCAGCTAGGCAATCGCACCCCTGACTACTTCCACGCCATCAATAAGAAAAAAATCACCGCGCTGGCCTTTGAGTTTATTGAGGATAAGGTGGGCGGCATGCCCGTGGTGCGGGCCATGAGCGAAATTGCCGGAAGCACCGTGATCAACATCGCGGCGCACTACCTGAGCAGCGTCTCTGACGGCCGAGGCACCATCTTAGGGGGCATCAGTGGCGTGCCGCCCACGCGGGTGGTCATTCTGGGAGCGGGTACGGTGGGCGAATACGCCGCGCGGGCCGCCCTGGGCATGGGAGCCCAGGTGCAGGTGTTCGACAATCAACTGTATAAACTGCGCCGCCTGAAGCACGCTTTGGGTCAACAAGTATATACTTCCACGATGGATTTCTCTACCCTGAGCGACGCCCTGGAGATGGCCGATGTAGTGATCGGCGCGGTCCGCCCCGAAAAGGGTACCAACCGCCTGGTGGTTACCGAAGAGATGGTAGCCAACATGAAAGCCGAATCGGTGATCGTGGACGTGAGCATCGACCAGGGCGGCTGCGTAGAAACCTCGGAAATTACCACTACTAGCAAGCCGGTGTTTCGCAAGTTCAACGTGATTCACTACTGTGTGCCCAACATCGCTTCGCGGGTGGCCCGCACGGCAACCACTGCCTTTAGTAATATTTTTACGCCTATCCTGCTACAGGTGAGCGATATGGGCGGAGTAGACGAGATGATCTACCACCACAAGTGGTTTATGCGCGGAGTGTATACCTACCGGGGCAGCCTCACCAACGCCGCCATTGCCCGCAAGTTCAAACTTACCCACCGCGACCTGGATTTGCTGATGGCCGCTAGGTTGTAAATGCAGATGAATAAACTACTCCTGCTATTAATTTTACTCACCTGCTTACCCTCCTGTACCGAACAGTTGGTTGAACACGATGCGATAGACAAATTATCAATGAAACCAACTACGGGGTAGAAATAAAGGTTTTTGGAGATGATGAGCAATACGCTTATGCCATCTTACCTCTCGATACCCTAAATATTGAAGGCGTATGCACTAGTGGAGTAGAGGTTTACTGCGATCTTGGATGGGTAACCACCCTTAGTAGCGCCACAATCGTTTTCGGTGACGAACGTGTCCAAACATTTGACGGTCTGCCAAGCGATAGGACTGAAAAATCAATCAATGCTGATCCTGGGTTAGGATATGGATATACGTTTGAAAGAAAAGGCGCTTTACGAATTTATACATACCGGATTACTGAAGATGATTATGAGAACGCAGGGCTGATAGATGGCTAAAAAGCGTATTTACTCTTTGGTGAACTACTAAGCAAGCACCATCTTTTCGATGACATCCCAATTCAGCAAAGGCGTAGCGCCGGGTTGCGAGGCTACGTAGGCTCCCACAGCGCAGGCGTAACGCAGGCATTCGGGGGGCGGGTCGCCCCGCAGCAGTTTGCTCAGCAACGTTCCCAAAAAGGCGTCGCCACTGCCAATGGTATCGGCCACGGTGACCGGAAAGCCCGCCTGCTCCCAGCGTTGCCCTTCGCGCCACAGTTCGGCTCCTGCTGCCCCGCGGGTGATGCACACCGTATCTAACTGAAAACGCTCGGCCAATTGACGAATGGTGTTTTCGGCCGGACCACCTCCGAAGTACCACTGCGCAAGCAGCGCAAATTCTTCTTCGTTTAGTTTGAGCAGGTTGGCTCTCTCCAGCAGGGTGGTGATTGTTTCCCGGTCGTAGTGCGGGGCCCGCAGGTTAATATCCAGGGCCGTGCGCGGTGCCAGCGCCAGCAGCTGTTCCAGCGTGCGTCGCGAAGTAGCACTTCGGGCTGCGAGGCTGCCGTACAACAGCAGGTCAGCCTCTTCCACCGCCCGAACCGCCGTCGGATCGGCCTCGATAAAATCCCAAGCGACCGGTTGCAAGATGTCGTATTTCACATCATCCGACTGCGTGACGTCGGCCAGCACCTCGCCCGTGGGATGGTGGGCATCGGTTTGAATCAGGCCGGTAGGCAACCCCCGCTCCGCCAAGTACGTTCGGAGCGATTCTCCCGCTTCATCCGACCCCACGCGCGAGATAAACTGCACGTCAACCGCTTGCTGCAGCAGGTGCAGCGCCACGTTCATAGGAGCGCCCCCCGGGAAACGTCCGCTCGGCAGGTGATCATAGAGCATCTCACCGAAGCACACGATGCGGGGGGTGGGCTCAGACGGTTTCATTCTGGGGGTTTTCGATGATCTCGATGTCTTTGAAGCGTACGTCCATGTCCATGCCACCGTGCAGTTGCACCCCGATGTAGCCCTTCTCCCGGCCGGGGTCGTCCTTGAGTTCGGCGGTTTTCTCGCCGTTCACGTACACCGTCACGTCTTTTCCTATGGCCACCACCACCATTTCATTCCATTCGTTGGGCTTGTACCAGCGCTGCACGTCGGCTGGGTCGGGTTGCACCACCCAGGCGCGGCCGCTGGTCTCGTAGAGTCCTCCCGCGTCTTTTTCCGGATCAATTTCGGCCTGAAATCCCGCCACGTTGTAGGGCTCGCCTACCTTCTCTACCCGGAAGTAGAGCCCGCTATTACCCTGGTTGGCCTTATACACCACCCGCAGTTTGAAATCGTCGTACTCTCTTTGGGTTACCAGAATTCCGTGTTTTTCTTCGCTGGCCGGACTTGTGCCCACCAGCACGCCTTCTTCTACGTGCCACTCGCCGCCGGGCAAGACATCCCAGCCCTCGAGGTCTTGGTGGTTAAACAGTGGTTGCCAATTTTCCTGAACAATCGGACGGGTAGCCGCCACGGTGGTATCGGCCGCTGTGGAATCGGCGGCGGTTTCATTGGAGGTGGGTGAAGAGCAGGCCGCCAGCAGGGCGAACCAGAGAAGAAAGCAGATGCGTTTCATAACTATTTGGATGGTTGTGGGTTAAGGAATCATGCGAAGGTAACCACTTTTTGGTTGAGAAGAGCAATTCCTTTCATCCCGGCTATCCTTCATAATCCCATACATCCTGATAAATTTTTTTCACTTATATTTCTATACATCATGCCACAACGCGACACCAACACCACCGGTAAACAAGAAAAGGGCGACCCTTCGGCTAGTCCGGGCAAAAGCAAGGCTCAGATCAAAGATTTTAAGGAAGGCCAAGATTTGGAGCGTGAAGAAGAGTTACGCGAGCAGTTTTTAGACGAGGACGGCAACGTGGATCCCAGCAAAGCGCCCCTGCGCAATCCTAATCGCAACACCGACAAGACGCAGACCGACCCACCCGGCTACGGGGGCGGGCATTAGTGCTCATAAATTTCTAAGATAAACAGATGTTTTAGCAAGGTTGCTTACCTTAGGCCAAAATATCTGTTATGAGCAACATCACAACTTTATTGTTTGACGTGGGCGGGGTGATCCTGACCAACGGCTGGAGCCACGAATTGCGCGAAAAAGCGGCGCAGCATTTTGGCTACGACTATGACACCGTAGAAGAACAGCATCAGCGCCTCGCTGCCCCATTTGAATGCGGTGAACTGAATCTGGACGATTACCTGAGCCAAACGGTGTTTGCTGAGTCTCGCTCGTTCGCTAAGGCTGATTTTATTCGGTTTATGGAGGAACAATCGCAACCGCACGCCACTTCCCTGGCGGTGCTGCAACGGCTGGTGGATCAGGGTAAATATCAACTGGCTACCGTGAACAACGAATCGATGTACATCAATCTGTATCGGATTCGGACCTTTGAGCTAACGCGCTACTTCAGTGCGTTTTTTAGCTCCTGCTTCCTGGGCGTTACTAAGCCTCACTGCGAAATTTTTCAAAAAGCGCTGCACATTTTGCAAAAGAGCGGGAATGCGTGTTTGTTTATTGACGACCGGGAAGAAAATGCGGAGGCAGCTCGGCAGTGCAGCATCAATGCGGTGCACTTGCCACGGCCGGGGGATTTGGAGAAGGTGTTGCGAGGGGGGGGAATAGAGCTTTAGCCGAAATAGATAGATACAACAGGATTAGCTCTCTCCATTAATCAAATTTTTGCCTACTTTCTTCAAATACGCGATACTGCTCATCATCCATCACCGGGCCATCTAATAACAGGCTTTCCCATTCATTATCAGGAGTTGAACTAACTCTATTTAGTATTCTATCAATCTCTGCCTTCAGTTTGTTTATGTCATCAGGAGGTAGTTGATTAATGAGATTAATGATTTGCTTATATCTTACACTTACTTTTATTCTCATAGTGTACAATTTATTTCAGATTAATCAAATAAGCTATATGCCGCAAAAAAGGGTATATGCAAAACTATCACGCTTCACCACTATGCCGAGGGAATTAGATCTAATAGCTGCTTTCTTATAGGCTTTTTGTAGATAGCTTTGTTTACTTCATTTATAATGTTAACAATCCCTGAAAGGCCGTCTTTTGCCATAACTTTATATTTTTCTTTACTATAGATATCTTCATCCTCCTTTGGGTGTACCAGTTTGTTTCTAAATTCCTTAACCTCCATAAATTGTTGCCAATATACATTCTTGAAGTCAAACTTAGGATTGAATTTGCTTAGCAAAAACTTAATCTTATGCTCAAGGTAATAAAATTCTGTTGCTAGCACTACTCGACCTTTCTTAAAACTTATTTTCTTATCTGCTAAAAAAGCCTCTTCATACGGATCAAAAGTTTTAGCCTCAACAAACGAGCTTGACACATAACTTATATAGGATTCTACCGCGCTAATCGACGTAAATATACTTGCCCTATACAGCCGTTTAGAGGCATCGCCTTCAATCTGAGACAGTGCTTGCATATAAATTTCATGGGCGTCTTTTAAGTATACATCAAACATTTTAGAGATTTTTCATAGCTAAGTCTGCAGCATTAGATGCTTTTTTGGCTTCGTGACTTTTGATTGCAGCTTCAGCTAGTTTTTTAGTTATACCTTTTGATGGTGTTTTTGTAGCGAGTAAGTTGAAAACTTCAAACATGCGGCCAAGTTCGTTGGCATCACTACGAGTGCCTAATCCTCTGTAAGTATCTGGATCTATAGATTTATGTCGTGCTTCTGAAAGGATTTTTGCGTTTAGAGGATCGCTAATTCCAGTAGTTTTCTCTGGTAAAGAGTAATGGTTTTGTAGCAAATTCTTATCCCTTTGATATAGTCCTGATGCATACGCCCAACTTGCAACTACCGAATAGGAGAGTGCCTTACGTGCAAATTCTGTAGAACTACTCTCCTTATTCAAAATTGTATTTCTCTGCTTAGTATGTAAACTTGAAAATTGCTTACCCATCTCTAAAAGAGCAGAATCATCCCACTCAATACTACTTCTAATACTATTGTAGTCATTGTCGGATTTACCTGATTTACATAGAATGGGTTGATGAAGTGCCTCTTGTTTGGCGTTTTTACCTTTGTAGAAGTTAACAATAAGAGTCCTCGCAATCCTTACTGTAGGATATTCTGGGTCTCTTTTGTCAGCAAAATCTTTCCCCTGCTCTAGCAATCCTACTTTCTGACACCAATTGCGCAGTTGTGGTCCTAGCATCTGTTCTTCCATTCTATCCAAAAGATCGTTTGGAACAGCTATGGAAGTATTGTTAACCGTAGCTATCTCTACTTTTTGATTCTTTGATAAATTGAAATACACTCTTACTCCATGAATGGTTGACTTTTTAGTTTTACCCGATTCCTGTATAGCTTTAATTCGATGTTGCCCTCCGTATACTTTCAACGGCGTTTCGGAGCGGTACTGCGTATCATATTCTAAAACTAAGTCCTCAAAACTTCGCCCGCTTTTAGCATCTGACTCCATCACTTTGTAAGCGGCTTTATCTTCAGTTAGATCTCGGTTTAGTTTATAAACCCCATCGTCTTCGTTGCTGTCTAAAGTCGCTTCTAAATCTACTTTTTTCACTAATTCGTCTCCTGTCAGATGACATATTAGATAGTGTGCTTGGCTCTTTTTATCAAAATACAGAACTAAAGAAGAATTTTCTTTAATCTCAAAAATGCTGAAATCTGAGACAAAGCTATCTACCTTCTTCCTTAGAATTTCATCAACGGATTTTATGTCTGGAAATATTATCTTGCTTGGCATGCTTCCTAAATAACGTTTTGTTTAAACTGCTTAAACAAGCGAGTACATTTGTTAAAAACCATCAAACCTCAAACCGATACCACTTCTGTTCACTCTTACTCGACTCCACCACGTTTTTTACGAAGGCCATACCCCGTACGCCATCCGCAATGGTGGGAAAATCAGTGGCAAATTCTTCGGGTTCTGTCCCCTCCAGGCGCGCTTGCAGCGTGAGGGCAAAGTTGCGGTACACGTTGGCAAAGGCCTCCACGTAGCCCTCGGGGTGCCCGGCAGGCAAGCGGGTGTTGAACTGCGCGTGGTCCGACAAATACGCGTGATCGACGCCGGTGCGGTAGATTTCTACCGGGCGGTCGGGCCACTTCACCAGCAGGGTGTTGGGGTTCATCTGGTGCCATTCCAGTCCGGCTTTTTCGCCGTAGACGTAGATTTTGAAGGCGTTTTCTTCGCCTACCGAAATCTGGCTGGCGTGCAGCACGCCCTTGGCCCCGTTGTCGAAGCGCAGCAGCACGTTGCCATCCGTATCGAGCTCGCGCCCTTCGCCGAAGGCGGTGAGGTCGGCGCAGAGTTCGGTAATCTGCAGGCCGGTAACGTATTCGGTTAAGTTCTCGGCGTGGGTGCCGATGTCGCCCATGCAGTTGCTGATGCCCGCCTTATTCGGATCGGTGCGCCACGAAGCCTGCTTGCTGCCCGACTTCTCGAGCAGCTGGCCCAGCCAGCCCTGCGGATACTCCACCACCACCTTGCGGATGTTGCCCAGCGTGCCGGAGCTTACCAAATGCTTGGCTTCCTTCACCATCGGGTAGCCGGTGTAGTTGTGGGTCAGCGCGTAGAGCAAGCCAGTGCTTTCCACTATTTTTTGCAGTTCTTTGGCTTCTTCCAGTGTGAAGGTGGCCGGTTTGTCCGACACCACGTGAAAGCCATTTTCCAGGGCGAGTTTGGCCGGGGCGAAGTGCATGTGGTTGGGAGTGACCACCGACACAAAGTCCATGCGCTCGTCGTCGGGCAAGGCTTTCTCCTGCTCAATCATTTCCTGAAAGTCACCGTAGATGCGATCATCGGGCAGGTAGAGTTCCCGGCCCGACGCCCGTGATTTTTCGGCGGTGCTGCTGAAGGCGCCGCATACCAGCTCGATGTGTCCATCCAAGGCGGACGCCATACGGTGCACCCCGCCGATGAAAGACCCCTGGCCTCCGCCGACCATGCCCATTCGAAGTTTTCTGCTCATGCTACTGTGGTTTAAGTTGTGAAGTTGGTAAAAAAAGAATAGCTTTCTGGATTAGAAAATTAGCCTATTCACGAAACAGCGTGTTCTTCACAAAGTTATAAATTTGTCGGTCATACGCTACCGCCCTTCATTTATCTAACCCTACACTTCTGACCTCTTTATGAAAACGTACTCCTGCTTGCTTACTTTGGCGTTGCCCTTTGCCCTTTCGCTCGACCTCTTTGCCCAGCAAATGATGAAAGAGGGTGAGTATAAACCCGAAGATACCGAATTCTACGAGCCCAAGGTGAAGAAAATCACTCCCGGCGAAAACAATAAACCTCCTTCCGATGCCATTGTGCTGTTCGATGGCAAAGACTTATCGGCTTGGGAGAGTGCCAAGGACGGTAGCAAGGCTCCCTGGACGGTGCAGGATGGTTACTTCACGGTGAAGCCGGGCACCGGAAACATCAAAACCAAGGAGGATTTTGGTGATTTTCAGTTGCACATCGAGTGGCGTTCGCCCCAGAAGATTGAGGGCGAAGGGCAGGGCCGGGGCAACAGCGGCATTTTTTTACAGGGGCTCTACGAGGTGCAGGTGCTTGATTCGTACGAAAGTCCGACCTACGTGAACGGACAGGCGGGCAGCATCTACAAGCAGCATCCTCCCCTGGTGAACGCTACCAAACCGCCCACTGAGTGGGACGTGTACGACATCATCTATACTGCTCCTAAGTTCGACGAGAAAAACGGGGCGCTGTTGGAAGCGGGCTACGTGACGGTGATGCACAACGGCGTGGTGGTGCAAAACCATTCGAAGTTGCAGGGCACCACCGAATACATTGGCACCCCGAAGTGGATAGCCCACGGCGACGGCCCCCTTGTGCTGCAGGATCATAGCAACCCAACCAGCTTCCGCAATGTCTGGATTCGTCCGCTGGAAGATAAGTAACATTAGGACAGCCGTTGCCTCTGTGCTTGGCCAATAAAAAAATGACGTGATTCATTGTTACATTCTCTTGTAGAAGATGTAATCGGTAGCGGGCGGTGCAACATGATTCTGACGAAGCTCAAAGGCTATCTGCGCGCGATGGTGCGTTGTGTGATTGGCCAGGTGCGTCAGTACTTCCACTACGGTGTTCTGAAACGCTACGCCTTCAGTATTTTGATAATGTACAATTGTTTTTAAAAAAGCAGGCTTCTTAGTTTCAAACAATTCTATCACGGTCTGATAAGCTTGTTCATTTAGTCTTTTAAAATCTGCTATAGGATGTTCCTGCCAGACCGAGTACTTTGACGGCTGCTCCTCAATTCGAGCTAACCACACAAAGTAGGTATTTAGCAGGTGACTGAACAGAGATACCGCCTTTGGTGATATATCCGGAGCAGTTGCCATTGCCTGTATCATAAGGGCGTTCGCCCAGTGATGATACGCGTAGAAATCCTTCAGATAAGCTATGATGCCCATATTAACAGTGACCGTTATGAATCAAACACTGCGTTCACGTTCAGCGAAAAGCCCTCCAGCACTTGCGACGTGATCTCGCCCTCTTCTACGGCGAAAGCAACCAGGTCGTAATCGTTGTTTTGGTGGTGATAGACTTCTATCGATTGGTTTTTGGGGTCCACAATCCAGTATTCGCGCACTTGGTGCTGGCGGTAAATCTTCATTTTGTCACCTCTATCATTTTTCATGGTGGAAGGTGAAAGGATTTCTACGATCAGATCAGGAGCACCTTCTACACCATTGTTCGTGATAATTTCTTCATGGGCTTTTGCTACAAACAGCAAGTCGGGCTGCAGAGAATTGTAGTTGCCTAAAAACACATCAAGCGGGGCGTACAAAACTTCTCCTAGCTGCTTCCGCTCAACAAAAGCGCTTAGCGCACGAAACAGTTTTCCGGATGCTTTCTGATGCTTCGGACTAGGGGCACTTTTTTTCACAATTTCTCCGTTGATTAGTTCGTAAATAAACCCGGACTCCACCTCCATCTCCAGAAAATCGGCTACCTTTATTTTTTCGGCTACTGAACTTTCCATAACTAGTAATTTTTCGTTTTTACATTTGCATCAACTTCTCACTAAATTAAGCATTTACCCCTTGGAAACAACCACTTCTCGCCGTCCGCTCACAATAAAGATAGTCAGCGGGGTGATTGCGCTGCTTTTTTTTCTGTTTGCGGCCTTCCAGTATAACGACCCTGACAGTTTCTCCTGGATGTTTCTCTATGGCTACGTGGCGGTGATGGCCATAATGGCCCTGTTTGGCAGATACAACCTCGCGCTGCTCGTTCCTGGCATCGCTATTTTTGCCCTGTACTTCGTTTACCTCTTACCCAGCGTGTATGAATGGATTGTGAGCGACGACAGCCTGATCACGGGCATGAGTCCCGATCGAATGTACGTAGAGCGCTCGCGCGAAGCGTTCGGACTGCTCATGGGACTAGCAGGTTTGCTGTTTGTATTTTTCAACCGCCATCAACTCGCCTCAAAATGAGTAAGCGAGCGCTGGTGGTGGGGGCGGGCATTGCGGGCATCGCGTCGGCCATTCGGTTAGCTAACAAAGGCTATCGCGTCGAAGTCTTCGAGGCCAATGCGTATCCGGGTGGCAAACTATCAGAGATTGAGCAAGATGGTTACCGCTTCGACGCCGGGCCATCGCTGTTCACCATGCCCGAACTGGTCGAAGAACTGTTCGAGCTGTCGGGCGAGCGTTCCGAAGACCACTTTCGCTACCGGCGCCTGGCCGTCAATTGCCACTACTTCTACGAAGACGGCACCTTCGTGGAAGCCTTCGCCGAGCCGGAGGACTTCGTTCGGGAACTGTCGGCAAAGACCGGTGAAGCACCGCAGAACATCCAACGGGCACTGCAACAAAGCGCTTTTTTGTACGATCATCTGGCTGAGTTGTTTATGCAGCGCTCGCTGCACCGCTGGCAAACGTTTGCCAATCGGACGGCGCTGCGTTCGTATCTGAGCTTGCATCGGCTAGACTTTTTCCGCACCATGCACCAGGCTAACCGGCAGCGCTTCAGCGACCCGCGGGTGGTGCAACTGTTCAATCGCTACGCTACCTACAACGGTTCGGATCCGCACCGGACACCCGCCACCATGAACATCATTCCCCACCTGGAATTTGGGCGGGGCGCTTTCTTTCCCGAACAAGGCATGTACTCGATCATCACCAGTCTGTGCGAACTGGCGCAACGGCAGGGCGTAGAGTTTCACCTCGGAGCGCGCGTGGAGCAAATTTTACTGCGTGAAAACCGGGTGCGGGGCCTCCGCGTGAACGGCGAAAATCAGGAGGCCGACGTGGTGGTGAGCAACATGGACGTGGTGAGCACCTACCGGAATTTGCTACCCAATGTGGCACCACCCACTCGTTTGCTCAACCAACCAAAGTCCAGCTCGGCGCTCATTTTCTACTGGGGCATTCGGCAAACCTTTGAGCAACTGGACTTGCACAACATCCTCTTCAGCCAAAACTACCGGGCCGAATTTGAGCATATTTTCCAGCACCGCAGCGTGCACTACGACCCCACGGTGTATCTCAATATCACCTCGAAATACAAACCCGACGATGCTCCGCCCGGTTGCGAAAACTGGTTCACGATGATCAACGTGCCCAACAACTCGGGACAGGATTGGGACAGCCTGATCAACCGGGCCCGGGATAACATTCTGGCAAAGCTCAACCGCATGCTGGATACGGAAGTAGGTTCGCTCATTGTCACCGAAAGCATCCTGGACCCGCGCAGCATTGAGAGCAAAACTTCTTCTTCGCAGGGGGCGCTGTATGGCAACAGTTCCAACAACCGCTACGCGGCCTTTCTGCGCCACGCTAACTTCAGCCGCCGGTTCAGAGGGCTATACTTCTGCGGAGGCAGCGTGCACCCCGGGGGAGGCATTCCGCTGAGTTTGTTGTCGGCCAAGATTATGGCCGATCAGGTGGCTCCGCGTTAGCGGGCAGTGTAGCTCCATTCCTCTTTCAAGTATCGCAACGTTTGAATCAATACTTCTCTCGATGGTCTAGGATTAAACCCTAACACTCGTCGGGCCTTACTGGTATCGTAATCCTGATTCAGCCCGTAAAACATATCCAGGTAGTGTCGTTGCAGCAACGGTTCTTTCCCCGATATGTTGCTGCCAAATTCCATAACTCCTGCGATAGCGTACAGCAGAAATTTAGGCACTTTCTTCGGTATCTTTAACTTGAGTTCGGGGTATAGCGTTGAGGCTATTGCAACACTTTCTCGAATGGAAGTATGCTGCTCGTTGGCTAAAATATAGCGCTCACTGTTTTCACCTTGCTGCATCGCTTGGTAGGCCCCCCAAGCTACATCTTTTACATCTATCCAGTTGATAGTAATGTTAGTGTCGATGGGCACCTCACCGTTTAAAATCTGCCACGCCAGCCAGTTCGAGTAGCTCAAACGATGCGCAACACTCCCAATCATCGCCGAAGGGAGCACCAAGACGGTACGAATTCCGTATTTCTTGCCTAAGGTCAATGCAAGCTGGTCAGAATCGTTTTTTGAGTTGTAGTACCAGTTACGGCGGTCTCTATTGTACCCGTTTTCTTCTTTCGCCGGGAGTTGAGTAAAATCTAATGCTGCTACCGAACTGACATAGACAATATTCTGGACCCCGGTTGTAGCAGCCGCCTCGAATAAGTTTTGCGTTCCCCTCACATTGTTGTCATAGATATCTTTTTTTGGATTCTTGGACCACATCTTGAAAGCCGCCCCTACTGCGTACACATTCTTTATTCCTCTAAATGCAGCCAGCAGCGACTGCTTATCCAGCAAGTCAGCATGGGTAACTTCACAGCATAGTTCGTCGAAAGGTTGGGTGTTGCTGACGTTTCTTACGGTAGCTCTAACCGCGTGCCCCTTTGAAAGGAGCAATCTGAGTAAATTATTGCCTAGGTGCCCATTGGCACCGGTGATTAGTGACTGTGTTTCGCTCATTTTTCCGAATGTTAGTTTGAGCAAATTTCATCACTTTCGGAGTTAGCTAAAATAACATTTGTTAGATAGCGATCTGCCTTCTGATTCGGCTCAGGGAGGGCGGTTCTATTCCTAGATAAGAAGCAATGTTGTCCACCGAAACGTGTAATGCTAAGGTTGGTGACCGGTCGATGAACTTGAGATACCGCTCTTTTGCAGTTAGAGTCTGGAAGTCTCTGACCCTTTCCATTTTACAGGTAAAATGCTCAGTGATGATGTTTTCAGCAAACGTATTCCACTTGGTGGACGAGCTTCTTAGTAACTCAAAATTTGGCTTAGCAATTCTGAAAAGTTTGCTGCAAGTAACGGTCTCGAAAGAATTGAAGGAAATAGTCTCGCTTGTAAAGCTATCTACCGACGTGAAAAAATTGCTGTCTTCGACCAAATGCTCTACCACGATCTTTCCGTCTTTATTTTGATACCCTTTCACAATTCCTTGGCTTAAGAAGTAAAGATATCGTTCTACAGTGCCTGCTTCTGATACGCAGGTTTTTGGCGGGGCTTCTATCGGTACAAAAAGCTCTTTCAGTAGAGCTACTTCTTCTCGGCCCAGTGAAATTCTCGCTTCAATGTAAGTTAGAAGGGCTTCCATACGCTGCGTTCCAACTGTTTAAAGTTTCCGTTTTTAACTCTGAAGCTATAGCCGACACATTACGCCGAAGCACTGGCCACCGCAGTGCCTTGGTTCACTAATTGCTGATAGCGATCGTAGCGTTGCAGAATTTCGCGCACGTAGTTCACCGGCTCATCGCCCCGGCAGTAGCCCGACTTCACCACCGGGTCGTTGTAGTACTCCGGTTCTGACTTGAGTAACAAGAAGTGCGCTACGTCTTCCCAACGGGCGGGGTCTTTGCCGTATTTGCGCGCCAATCGGCGGGCGTCCAACACGTGCCCCTGTCCAGCGTTGTAAGAAGCCAGCACAAACTTACGACGCTCTTTTTCATCTGGCACGTACTTCGTCCAGATTTCATCCAGCCAGTCCAAGTAAGCTGTGGCGGCTTTTAGGCTTTGCGTAGGGCTCATCATATCGGTGGCACCGTACATCTCGCCGGTGGCGGGCAGCAGTTGCATCAACCCTTCGGCCCCCGCCCACGACTTTGCCTGGGCATCAAACTTCGACTCCTGGTACACTTGAGCGGCGAGCAAGCGCCAGTCCCAGCCCAGCGTATCAGCGGCTCGCTGCAACAGTTCGTCGTAGGGAGAAATATATTCTCCGGCCACGCTCGAGTAGTCGCTGCGCACTCGCTTGAGCGTGGTCTTGGGGCTTTTGAAGTACTTGTTGTAGATCACGTAGTAGTCGGTGCCCTGCTTCATTTCCCGAATCCAATCGTTGACGGCCGACAGCAATTGGGGGGCATTCCGGCGGGTGGCCCAGGCCACTTTCTGAGGAAAACTCACCGGAGTATTCACGTCAATGGACGCGTGATAAGTGGCGTTCACCAGGGCGATGTCTTCGTCGGCCACGGTATAGTCTATTTCTCCGTCGGCCACCATCTTAATCAGGGTTTCCGTATCGGTATCTTCTTCAACAATGTCAATGTCACCCCCGATTTCTTCGGCCAGATTGGTGAGTCGGGCGGAGTAGGCTGAGTTTTTTTGCACGTGAACTTGCTTTCCTTCCAGGTCCAGCGGATTACGGATCAGCATTTTGTCCAAACGATGCCGCTTGATTTGCCGCCACTGATTAGGCAACCGCTGCACCAGCACCTGCTTCACCTCGTTGTGGTGTTCGGTGAAGGCGACCCGCTCTTTGCGGGGAGCAGTCACTGTGAGGTTGAACGCGATAATGTCGCTCTCTCCTCGGTTCAGCATTTGGAAAGCTTCCTCAATGTTGTTGGTAATTTCAATGTCTAGCTCGAGGTCTAGAGACTCTGCCAGGCGGGTAAGCAGTTCGTACTCGTAGCCCATGGGCTGGCCCCGGTAGATAAAGTAACCGGTAGAGCTGTTGTTCAAGATGGCAGTTAGGCGACCGCGCTCATTCAGTTGATCAAGATCCAGTGATACCGGGGCCACTGAATCACTGGATTGTTCTGCCTGACCCGGCAACCGGTTTTCTTCATCGGTACATCCGGTAGGCAAAGCCAGTAGCAAGATAGCCAAGCCCCACTGGGGGAAACTTCTTAAGCCGCTATTGTTGATGAACTTTCTCATAATACCGTTGGTGATAGACCTGTAGGTCAATTAAAAAATAACCCAAACGATGCGTTAGCAAATTATATACAAACGGTTGCTAACAATTCACTACTTGAACTATACGAATACTAAATTAAACTATTTTTATGTCATATGCAAGTTTTTTGCTGTTTCTCCTTTTATTGAAGGAGGGGTTATCGTATTGAGTCATTAGGCCAGTTAAAAACACATCTTACCCCACGTATGTTCCGGCACTTGCCACTACTGAGCCAGCACCGGAGAGTCATGGGGGATTTCATTCGTATGGGCGGATCAGCTTTGGGGTCAACCCTACCAGCAGCACGTTAGTGAACTAAGTCTACTCCCGCAACAAGTCGGGTCGGCGCTGCTGGGTGCGGGTTACTGACTGCTCAAAGCGCCACTCCTCGATGTGGGCTTCGTGGCCCGAGCGCAGCACCTCGGGCACCGCCCACCCCCGGTAATCAGCGGGGCGCGTGTACACGGGCGGGGCCAGCAGATTGTCCTGAAACGAGTCGGTGAGGGCCGAAGTTTCGTCGTTGAGCACTCCGGGCAGCAGGCGAATCACGGCGTCGGCCAGCACGGCGGCGGCCAGTTCACCTCCCGACAGCACATAGTCACCCACGCTAATCTCGCGCGTGACTAGATGCTCCCGCACGCGCTCATCTACTCCTTTATAGTGTCCGCACAGGATAATGATGCTTTTCAACAAGGAAATGCCGTTCGCCATTGGTTGCGTCAGCGTTTCGCCATCCGGACTCATGTAGATCACCTCATCATACGTGCGCTCATTCTTCAACTTACTGATGCAGCGATCGATTGGCTCGATCATCAGCACCATCCCCGCTCCGCCGCCAAACGCGTAATCGTCAATTTGACGCTGCTTGCCCGCGGCGTAGTCCCGCAAGTCGTGCACCCGCACGGTGACCAGCCCTTTGTCTTGCGCTCGTTGCAGAATAGAGTGAGAGAAAGGACTTTCTAGCAAAGAAGGGACGCAACTGATGATATCGATGTGCATAAGGGGTTTTAAAGATGCCTAAAATTAACGTGAAAAAGTTCACTCAAGATATTAGCCTCGCTTTGGTAAGTCTAACTCTCTTAGAGGAAAGAAGCAATAAGTTTCCCCATACATTAGTCTTCGAACAATTTGCTATATAATTTTTACAGCTTTTTTTGTTTCTACATGATTTAATTGACCGGTTTTCTTGTAATTGTTTCTTGTTTTATTGATCATTGGATCGATGACATTAGTTTATGCTCGACGCTCTCAAACAATAAGTATGGTGCTACGCAATCAAGAAAAAGATACAACAGGCAACAGTTCATGGTGTCTCTTTGTCCAAGCGTCGGCCATTTTTTTATTTAGCGCGGTGATGACAAGTGCTATCGCCCAAGACCTGCAATCGTCATCATCAGCTGAGTCATCGCTGACGGAGATCAACGGGTTGGTGGTGGACGAGACCATCACCAAGGTGGGGCGCGACTTCTACGAGGTGTTCTACAGCAAGTGGGAAGCCCCGGCCAGTGAAGTGAGCTACACGATCTTTATCAAAGAGCTGCCCCAGATCGGGCAGGGCAGCCTGGTGAGTGTCTACATAGACGAGAGCGAGCTGTTCTCCCAACCCGTGCAGCCGCGCTACGAGGTGGTGGAAGCCCTGGCCGAGTATGCCGTGGCCTTAGTGAGTAGCTACATCATCAACTACGAACAGATGTCCCAGCAACTGGGCAACCAAGACCAGCAGGGCAGTGGCATCTTCTGAGCCTAACGATTTTTAACCCTTAGTTAGGGGAAGAGCGGTGGGATTGGTTCGCAAGGGCCACCCATCGTTCCCTAACCGCATTAATCTTACGAACCTAAACAACCTAAACCTATGCAATTAACCAAACTCCTGCTCATTGCTCTGCTGCTTAGTGCTGCACCTGCATTAGTAGCTCAGGACTTCACCTACCAGCCCGTGAACCCCGCCTTCGGGGGCAACAACTTCAACTACGGCTGGATGCTCTCCTCAGCCCAGGCCCAGAACAGCTTCACCGAAGAGCAAAGTGATGACTTCCGCAGCCGCTTTGATCGTGACCCGCTGGAAGACTTTGAGCAGAGCCTGAACCGCCAGATTCTCAGTCAACTCTCCCGCCAGCTCACCAACAACCAGTTTGGCGAAGGGGGCCTGCAAGAGGGGCAGTACGAGATTGGCAACTACCAGATCGACGTGGCCCCCGGAGCCGAGGCCATCCAGATCACCATTCTGGACATCAGCACCGGCAGCCAGACCACCGTGAGCGTGCCTTATTTCTGATCTGCATTACCATCATCGTACAGACGCCATACATGGCGTCTCAACCGCGATTAATCACACTACCGTACAGACGCGATGAATCGCGTCTCTATCGAAGAACCTATGAAACGACATCTTTGCTTTTGCTACTTCGCCTTGGTTGTGGGCACCCTATCTAGCTGCTCTTCCTACTTTCAGCAGCCGCTGCGCCCCACGCAAGCAAGGATGGGGGCTGAATCAGGCTTCTACCACCAGCTCAAAGCCCTGCCCGCCCCGCAGGAAAAGGTGGTGGCCGCCGTCTACAAGTTCCGCGACCAGACCGGGCAGTACAAACCTTCGGACGTGGGGGCCAGCTGGTCTACGGCTGTCACCCAAGGGGCCACTTCCATCTTGCAACGCGCCCTGGAAGAGTCGGGCTGGTTCACCACCATTGAGCGCGAAGGACTCTCTAACCTGCTCAACGAGCGCAAGATCATTCGCAGCTCTCGCCAAGCCTTTGATGCCCAGCAGGGAGTGCCAACTACTGATAACTTACCTCCCTTGCTCTTTGCGGGCATCCTCATTGAAGGCGGCATCATCTCCTACGATGCCAACGTGCTCACGGGTGGGGCCGGGGCCCGCTACTTCGGGGCCGGGGGCAACGTGCAGTACCGACAGGACAGAGTGACTGTCTACCTGCGGGCCACCTCTACCAGCAACGGGCGCATCCTGAAGACCATCTACACCTCCCGGACGGTTCTTTCGCAGAAAGTGGACGCCGGACTGTTCCGCTTCGTGAGCTTTCAGCGTTTGCTAGAAGCTGAAACTGGCTTCACCCACAATGAACCCTCGGAACTAGCCGTCAGAGAAGCCATTGAGAAAGCCGTGCACGGTTTGGTGGTAGAGGGGATCCAAGACGGCTTGTGGCAGTTGCAGAACCCCGAAGAGGCCAATGCTCCTAGTCTACTCTCCTACCAGCAAGAAGCCGAAGAGAACCAGGATATTGACTACCTGGGCCGAAGATTTAACCGCTACCAGCGCAGTCGGCTGAGCGTGGGGGGTAGTCTGGGCACCTTCCGCTACGCCGGAGATTATCCCAACCCCATGTTTCAGCCTTCGGGAGAGCTGCACCTGATGATCCAGACCAACCCCTGGCTCTCAGTGGGGCTGAGCGGCGGACGCGGACGGTTGGCCGGGGAGGGCTTCTACCAGGAAACGTTCAACTACCTGAACCTGGTGAGCCAGTGGCGCATGGCGACCGAGCGGCGGCTGAGTCCCTACCTGACCCTAGCGGGCGGGCTGATGAACCGCAATGGGGAAGGGCTTAGCCAGAGCTATCCGCAACTCATCACCGGGCTGGGGGCTGAGTACTTGATCAACAACCAGTTGGGCATTCAGGCCGGGGTGCAGTATCACTACACGCTCAGCGATGAACTGGACCAGGTGCAGCAGGGCAACTACAACGACTACTTCTACTCCGCTAGCGTCGGGGTGAACTTCTACTTCGGTAGACCGCTAGAGTAGCTACTGGTGGCTGGTCACTGGTCACTGGTCACTGGTCAAAAATATCAAGGATCAAGGAAAATCATCCAACATCCAGTGACCAGCATCTAGTATCCAGTATTCCATGACCAACATCCAGTACTAGTGACCAACACACAAAGCTTTATTTATTTATTTTATTTTCTAATCCTTTAACTTTTATCAATTATGTGTACCAAACACCAAGCAATGATTACCAGTGCGGCTCTCTGCGCCCTCAGCTTCACCACCTTCGTCTCGGACGGCTATGCCCAAAGCAAAAACAACGAGGTATTTATCGAGCAGATAGGCAGCAACACTATTAATGTACTCCAGGGCGTGGATGGACTGGCAAGAAACAATACTGTGGCTACCTTGCAGGAAGGTAGCGGCAACATCGCTCGGGTGAAACAAGGAGAAAACGAAGAGCAATACCTTCCCCCAAGCTCAGCTAGGGACAACACCGCAACACTTACCCAAAGTGGGGATAAGAATAGAGGTTCTATCCGTCAAGGTACCGACGTAAGCGCTGCTGAGGATAACACCGCAGTACTTACCC
Organism: Cyclobacteriaceae bacterium; assembly: GCA_965217275.1. Taxonomy (GTDB): domain Bacteria; phylum Bacteroidota; class Bacteroidia; order Cytophagales; family Cyclobacteriaceae; genus Tunicatimonas. The sequence goes on from OZ244400.1 coordinate 2,572,590, forward strand.
AAACCGGAGAGGACAATCTAGCAGAAATTGTTCAAGGTGCTAGTGGGGGCAATGCTAAAAATAATACCGCAACACTCACCCAGAACGGAGACAATAACGGGGCGTCTATCCTTCAAAGCGTCAGCGAGAGCAATGCCAGAGGAAACGCCGCGACGCTCACCCAAAACGGAGGCGACAACGAGGCAAGTATCGAGCAGGGTTCTCTTGGCAGGGCTAGGGATAACGCCGCGACGATCAATCAAAACGGAAACAATAACCAAGCAAAGATCTATCAAAGCTCTATTAGTGGGCTTGCTGAGGATAATACTGCTGCGCTGACCCAAAACGGAGACAACAATAAGGCGGAAATCTTTCAGTCATCAGGATTCATTGTTGTCAGAAACGAAGATGGAAATATTGAGGGTGAAGAGGTTGATGATGCAGACAACGCCTTCCGGAGCACGGCTGTCGTTAGTCAACAAGGCGACGACCACTACGCTGCGGCTATCCAAGCAGGGGCTGATGATCTAATCAGCATTCAGCAAAGCGGCACCGGAAACTTTGCCTTAGTAAACCAAGGTGCTCCTGCTCGGTTTAGATAGAGTTTTGTGGGAAAGAAAAACGGTTAGTTTAGAAGTGACCATACTCACTAAAACTAACCGTTTATGAACGATAAAGACAGGCTAACGAGCAATTTTGAGGCCAAATTTTCTAATTCTTTAATCCTTAACACTATGTTTAACAAACAAAAATTACTCATCATCGGCGCGGCACTCTGCGCTATCAGTCTCACCGGTTTTGCGCAAAGTGAAAACAACGAGGTATTCATCGAACAATTGGGTAACAACACCATCGATGTGTTCCAGGGCACAAATGGACTGGCAAGAAATAACGTTGTGACCGCACTGCAGGCAGGAAGTGACAATGTAGCACTCTTAAAACAGGGGGCAAGCGAAGAACGAGGATCAGCCCAAAGCATCGCCTGGGATAACACCGCAGTGCTAACCCAAAACGGAAACGAGAATGAGGCAGACGTTTCCCAAGGTGAGTTTGGTACCGCTAGAGGTAATATCGCAACGCTAACTCAAAGTGGGGATGCCAACCGCGCATCTATTGATCAAGGATACATTGATGGCCTCGCTGAGGATAATATTGGGACGCTAACCCAAAATGGGGAAGATAACTGGGCGCGGATCTCTCAAGGTCAGTTTGGTACCGCTCGGGATAACACCGCGACGTTGACCCAAAACGGGGACGCCAATAGCGCGTCTATTAGCCAAGGACCACAAGTTGATGGCCCCACTGAGGATAATACTGCTACGCTGACCCAGAATGGGGATGATAATGGAGCACTCATCTCTCAGGGTGGGTTGAGCGAATCCGGTGAGCCTAGTACCGTTGTGAATAACACCGCGACGCTGACCCAAAACGGCTATGACAATGACGCGGGTATCTCCCAGGGCAATGAATCAGGTACCGCCGAAGATAACACCGTAACGCTGATCCAAAACGGGAATAGCAATTTTGTACGCGCCTTTCAGGGCTTCGAATTGGGTACTGCTAAGGATAACACCGCTACGCTCACCCAAAATGGCGATGGCAATAGAGTAGATTTCCTTCAAGGGTCGTCCGGTACTGCTAAAGATAACACCGCCGCGCTCACCCAAAACGGTGATGGCAACAAAGCGTCTGTTAATCAAGGCTTTATTGGCCTCGCCGAGGATAATACTGCGACGCTCACTCAAAACGGAGAAGATAATGACGCCGATATCTATCAAGGAGCGGGACTCATTTTCATCAAAAACCAAGATGGCAATCTTGTTAGTGGTAGGCGTGACGGAGTCACTGCTTTCCGAAATACGATTATTGTTGGTCAGCAGGGCACCGATCACTACGCTGCGGCGATTCAGGCAGGAAAAGATGATATGATCACCATTGAGCAGCGTGGTACCGGAGGCCTTGTACGTGTAGCACAGGGCATGCCCCTCCCGCAATGATAGTTCAATCTAAAGTAATCACACTTCATTTTTAACCTTTATCCTCACATATCATGTATCTCAGATCATTTTATTTAAGTACCTCCCTTAGTACCATCAGTTTCGTGCTCTTCGCCACCAGCGCCTTCGCGCAAAGCAAAAACAACGAAGTATTTATCGAGCAGCTAGGGAGCAACACCATCGACGTGCTTCAGGGAGTAGATGGACTGGCCAAGAACAATGTTGTAACCGCTTTTCAAGAAGGAAACGGCAATGTAGCACTCGTGGAACAGGGTGAAGGCGATGGAGTGAGTGAGGACAATCAAGCCACCCTGCGCCAGGTAGGCGTTGATAACGAAGGAGTGGTTTCGCAGGGAGTATTCACTTCCATCGCAAAGAACAACATCGCTACTCTGAGGCAAGAAGGGGAAGAAAACACCGGCTTCATTCGGCAGGGTGGTGGTGTCAGTGCGGCTCGTAACAATTTGGCTAGTCTTACCCAAAAAGGCAGTAGCAACTACGGAGAAATTAACCAAGGCTACGAAGAGGGAAGTTCCAAAAACAACGTAGTAGAGTTGGTGCAAGCCGGGAGTGACAATGACTATATGATTAATCAAGGGATCAATTTCAGTGGCGATCCCGGCTTGGCCGTATCAGAAAACAACGGAGTGGAGGTGCATATCGAGGGCGATTTCAATGAAGGAAGTATATTTCAGGGAAGTGGAGTAAGCGAGTCTAAGCAGAACACGGTTAGTGTCACTATTCGTGGTGATCGTAACGCCGCTAATGTTGCCCAGGGAGTCTTTGGAGCTGGTATAAATAATACCGCTTCTGTCAAGCAAGAAGGCAGTCGGAATGTTGCATTTGTTAATCAGGGCTTTTCAGGCAACGCTAAGAACAATGAGGCCTCTTTGATTCAGTTAGGCAGTGGTAATTCCGCTACTCTCAGTCAAGGGAGAAGGTCCGGAGGTGGTTTGAACGCCGAAGACAATATCATGCTGGTTACCCAGACCGGATTCGGTAACGAGGTGATAGCACGTCAGGGTAATGTTGATACGCCTGCCAAGAATGACCTGTTAACGATTCTACAAGAAGGAGAAGCTCACGTTGCTCTTACTAGCCAGGGAGGAATCGGTGACCTGATTGACATTGCGCAGCGCGGAAGTGGAAATACCGCTACAGTAGGCCAGGGGCTGCTGCCAGTGGGTGAGTAGGGCGCTATTTTATGATTGGAAGAGCCTATCCGGGGATTCTTCCGCTTTTCTCACTTGTAATAGTATTTTACTCATCACTTCCACCTATGCTACGTCTTCCTCTCTTTTTCTATTTGCTTCCTGCCCTTTTAGCATCCGCATGGCCAGAAAGTGCTACCGCCCAGTCAGCCGAAGATCAGCTGCTTAAACAAATGTCCAGGCATGAAAGCGTCACCAATCAGGCGCGGGTTGAGCAGCAGGGCACTGCTCACGAAGTGTATATTCAGCAGGCAGGCACCGATCATCAACTGTCCACCAACCAGCAGGGCGAGCAACATTTTATAGAACTTTTTCAGCAGGGATCGAGAAGTCAGTACGTTATTGAGCAAACCGGCCGGGGTCATTCGTTAACCAGCGCCGTTGAGGGAGCCAGTAACCAAATCCGAATCGAGCAAGAGGGTCAGCACAACACTATTGTGCAGGATTTAGTAGGAGACAACATGAACTACGTGATTCGGCAGGAGGGCTCCTTTCTGGAACTACACCAGCAAGAACACGATCCCCTGGCCCCCGCTTACGAGATACATCAACAAGGCAGAGATATGTCTATCACCATCGAGCAGGGATTTATTGGATTGCCTCCCTTAAAACCGTAGCCTACGTCGGTTGTGAAATAAGCTAATCTCTCAATCAAATTGTCTCACCAACCAGGCTGTTCACCTACTCAACAAACATGAAAAAGCTAGTATTTATTTTTGCTGTGTTGCTCACCGCTTGCCAAGAGACCACCATCAACCCGGTGGCGGTGGGCACCCTGCAAGGCAGTGTCACCAATACCTTTGGCGAAGCCGTCGCCAACGCTCGCGTAGAAACTTCGCCCGCCTCCTCGGTGGTGCTCACCGACAGCGCTGGCCAATTCCTCATCGAGGGCATCAGCGCCGGAGAGTACATCGTCACGGCCAAACTCGCCTCTTTCCGCAGCCAGACAGTAACCGTCACCGTGGCCGCCAACCAAACCACCCAAGTGGGCTTCTCCCTGGAGCCCCGCGCTTCCTCGCTGGGTAGCCTATCGGGCACCCTCTTCGACGGCATCAACAACCAGCCCGTCGCCGGGGCCAGCATCACCACCCGCCCGCCCAGCGTGGCGCTCATCACCGGACCCACCGGGCAGTTCGTTATTGACTCACTCGCCGTAGGCAACTACACGGTGATCGTGGAGAAGTTTGGCTACACCACCGACAGCGTGGCGGTAGCCGTGAACGAAAACAAAGTAACCCCGGTGGCCATGCTGCTCACCCCGGCCGACGTGACCACCGTCAACGTGCCCGCCCAGCCCCAGCCGACCATTGCTGCCCGGGAACAACCCGTGGACCTCACGCTGCGCTGGGTGGTAGAGCGCCCGCGGGCCGAGGCGCAACTGCGCTACGAAGTGCTGCTCTACACCGCTGAGCAACCCGAAGCGCGGGTGCTGAGCAGCAACCTGACCGATACCAACCTGGAGGTGAGCGGCCTGGACTCAGCCCGCAACTATCTCTGGCAGGTGATCGTGCACGACCAGGGCCGCCGCACCGTGGGCGAGGTCTGGACCTTTCGCACGCGAGATTCTTAAAACAAACATAGTTGGTTTGAACGGCTAATTATTGTCGGTCCACCGGCTCCTCGCAAGTATTTGCACGTATTCCAGACTAATTGGGCGAGAGTGATGTGTCTGGTGAAGGCAGATCGCTCCCTGCTTGATGAGAAACAAACGTCGATACTATCGCAGAGAATTCCCGATTCTATCTTTCTACTAACGGGGGGCCGCTCCTTACTGCTACAGCGGTTGAGATAATATTTGGAAAAATAAAATGCACGACGGCGGTTTACCTTTTTCAATGCCACTCTATTAATAACCAAACCTAACCACTTACCCTCATGGAAACTATTTTCACTTTAGCGAGTATCGGCGCCTTGGCCTTCTTAGGAAAAATCGGACTGATTGCCTACGAAGCTTTACAAATGGACTTCAATTTTGATAAGCCCTGGCCCGAAGACCTGTCCCAATCTGGTCAAGAAGTTACTCTTGAGCAGCCCCCGGTTCCCAGTAAACTACTCACCAGAAAAGCCTGGATGAATCGCCTTGTCCCCAGCGCACGTTTGCAAAAGGCGTAGTATAAACTTGTCTGACGATCTTGTGGGGGCTGGTGGGGCAGCGGAGCCAATCGCGCTCAGCTTTCTAAAAACTTCGTAAGCACGCGCAGCAGCTGGTACTTCCGGCTGCGGGCGACCGGCCCGCGCGAACCGTCGCTCATCACCAACTGCCCACCGTCGCCTCGCAAGTATTTCTGCACGTGCTTCAGATTGACGAGATGAGAGTGGTGTATCCGAAAGAAGGAGTGAGGGCGCAGCGTATCCTCTACTTCCTTGAGCGTCCGTGAAATCGTGAAAAAGTATGCTTGCCGGTTTACCTCCACGCCAGTGCCAGCATTAATGTAGAAACAAGACCTATGAAACTCGTCGCTTCTTCCTGTTGTCTGGCTATCCTTTGGGTACTGGTGGGATGCTGGAGTGCCGAAATATGCGCCCAGGATCTAGAAGCCGCCCCATCAGCTGAGTCATCGCTGACGGAGATCAACGGGTTGGTGGTGGACGAGACCATCACCAAGGTGGGCCGCGACTTCTACGAGGTGTTCTACAGCAAGTGGGAAGCCCCAGCCAGTGAAGTGAGCTACACGATCTTTATCAAAGAGTTGCCCCAGATCGGGCAGGGCAGCCTGGTGAGTGTCTACATGGACGACACCGAGCTCTTCTCCCAACCCGTGCAGCCGCGCTACGAGGTGGTGGAAGCCCTGGCCGAGTATGCCGTGGCCTTAGTGAGTAGCTACATCATCAACTACGAACAGATGTCCCAGCAACTGGGCAACCAAGACCAGCAGGGCAGTGGCATCTTCTGAGCCTAACGATTTTTAACCCTTAGTTAGGGGAAGAGCGGTGGGATTGGTTCGCAAGGGCCACCCATCGTTCCCTAACCGCATTAATCTTACGAACCTAAACAACCTAAACCTATGCAATTAACCAAACTCCTGCTCATTGCTCTGCTGCTTAGTGCTGCACCTGCATTAGTAGCTCAGGACTTCACCTACCAGCCCGTGAACCCCGCCTTCGGGGGCAACAACTTCAACTACGGCTGGATGCTCTCCTCAGCCCAGGCCCAGAACAGCTTCACCGAAGAGCAAAGTGATGACTTCCGCAGCCGCTTTGATCGTGACCCGCTGGAAGACTTTGAGCAGAGCCTGAACCGCCAGATTCTCAGTCAACTCTCCCGCCAGCTCACCAACAACCAGTTTGGCGAAGGGGGCCTGCAAGAGGGGCAGTACGAGATTGGCAACTACCAGATCGACGTGGCCCCCGGAGCCGAGGCCATCCAGATCACCATTCTGGACATCAGCACCGGCAGCCAGACCACCGTGAGCGTGCCTTATTTCTGATCTGCATTACCATCATCGTACAGACGCCATACATGGCGTCTCAACCGCGATTAATCACACTACCGTACAGACGCGATGAATCGCGTCTCTATCGAAGAACCTATGAAACGACATCTTTGCTTTTGCTACTTCGCCTTGGTTGTGGGCACCCTATCTAGCTGCTCTTCCTACTTTCAGCAGCCGCTGCGCCCCACGCAAGCAAGGATGGGGGCTGAATCAGGCTTCTACCACCAGCTCAAAGCCCTGCCCGCCCCGCAGGAAAAGGTGGTGGCCGCCGTCTACAAGTTCCGCGACCAGACCGGGCAGTACAAACCTTCGGACGTGGGGGCCAGCTGGTCTACGGCTGTCACCCAAGGGGCCACTTCCATCTTGCAACGCGCCCTGGAAGAGTCGGGCTGGTTCACCACCATTGAGCGCGAAGGACTCTCTAACCTGCTCAACGAGCGCAAGATCATTCGCAGCTCTCGCCAAGCCTTTGATGCCCAGCAGGGAGTGCCAACTACTGATAACTTACCTCCCTTGCTCTTTGCGGGCATCCTCATTGAAGGCGGCATCATCTCCTACGATGCCAACGTGCTCACGGGTGGGGCCGGGGCCCGCTACTTCGGGGCCGGGGGCAACGTGCAGTACCGACAGGACAGAGTGACTGTCTACCTGCGGGCCACCTCTACCAGCAACGGGCGCATCCTGAAGACCATCTACACCTCCCGGACGGTTCTTTCGCAGAAAGTGGACGCCGGACTGTTCCGCTTCGTGAGCTTTCAGCGTTTGCTAGAAGCTGAAACTGGCTTCACCCACAATGAACCCTCGGAACTAGCCGTCAGAGAAGCCATTGAGAAAGCCGTGCACGGTTTGGTGGTAGAGGGGATCCAAGACGGCTTGTGGCAGTTGCAGAACCCCGAAGAGGCCAATGCTCCTAGTCTACTCTCCTACCAGCAAGAAGCCGAAGAGAACCAGGATATTGACTACCTGGGCCGAAGATTTAACCGCTACCAGCGCAGTCGGCTGAGCGTGGGGGGCAGCCTGGGCACTTTCCGCTACGCCGGAGACTATCCCAACCCCATGTTTCAGCCTTCGGGAGAGCTGCACTTCATGATCCAGACCAACCCCTGGCTATCGGTGGGGCTAGGCGGGGGACGGGGTAAACTGGCCGGGGAGGGCTTCTACCAGGAGACATTTAACTACCTGAACCTTACTAGCCAGTGGCGACTGTCTACCGAGCGGCGGCTGAGTCCCTACCTGACTCTAGCCGGAGGGCTGATGAACCGCAGCGGGGAAGGGCTTAGCCAGAGCTATCCACAACTCATCACCGGGCTGGGAGCCGAGTATCTGATCAACAACCAATTGGGTATCCATGCCAGGGCACAGTACCACTATACCTTTAGCGACGAACTGGACCAGGTGCAGCAGGGCAACTACAACGACTACTTCTACTCGGCGAGCGTCGGGGTCAATATCTACTTCGGTAGACAACTAGAATAGCTACTGATCACTGGTTACTGGTTACTGGTTACTGGTTACTGGTTACTGGTTACTGGTTACTGGTTACTGGTTACTGGTTACTAAGAACCAACGATCAGTGTTCAACAGATTTATCTATTTCTTTAATTTCTAACCTTTAACAATTATGTTCACCAAACACAAACCAATGATTATCGGCGCGGCACTCTGCGCTATCAGTTTCACCGGCTTCGTCCAAAGCGGCTTCGCTCAGTTTAATAGCACCAACGATGAGGTTTTTATAAAACAGATCGGTCAAATCAACGATGTTGAAGTATCGCAGGGAGCCATCGGTGGCACTTCACTACTAAACAAGGCTAGCGTTTATCAGAAAGGTGAAACTAATATCGCTTTTGTAGTGCAAGGGGAAGAGAACGGTTTTGCCGAAGAGAATGTAGCTAATCTGTCTCAGATAGGCCAGGGCAATGCTGCTGAAATCAACCAGGGCACCGAAGGTGGCACTTCGTCACGTGGCTTGGTAGTCCTGAGTCAGAACGGCCGCTTCAACACCGGTGCTATTAATCAAGGTAATGACGCTGCTCACTCGGGGTCTGATGAGGTAACCCTAGTACAAACCGGTGAGGCCAATGAGGCGGTAATAGATCAAGGAAACCGCAATGGCTTTTCGGCGGCTAACATAACCTCACTCACCCAAACTGGCCGTGAGAACGTCGGCGAGATTCGAGTAGGCAATAGCGGCACGGCGTTAGGCAACAAGTTGGTGGCTAACCAGTCGGGCAATCGAAACAGCGTGCGCCTCTACCAAGGCTACGAAGGAACTAGCGATGCATTTGAAGAGGTGACTACCATCAGTCAGCAGGGAGACGACAACTACGTAAACCTAGACCAAGGCACCTTCGGGGGGGGCTCCATTGGAAACACCGCTACTGTCACCCAGGTAGGAGACCGCAACGGAGCCGACGTGCTTCAGGGAACCGGCAACCTGTTTGGCACCACCATTACTGACACGGAAGCCGAGTTTAGCTTATCTACGATCAGCCAACACGGAGAAGACAACCGCGCGCTTACGATCCAGGCCAGTGAGAATAGTCAGATAGATGTGACACAAAACGGCAATAGTAACGTTGCGCATGTCGCTCAGGGCACCGCGGTAGCCTTGCCCTAATGTTAAACCCTACTTTGTTTTTTATCAATTTCCTAACCTTTAATTCTTATCATCATGTCAACCAAACCACTTATCATCGGCGCGGCCTGCTGCGCCCTCAGCTTTGCCAGTTTCGCCCAAAGCCAAAACAACGAGGTGTTTATCAAACAGCTAAACACCGGCAATGAAGCCAAAGCCCAGCAGGGGAGCGAAGCTCAGAATAATAAAATCACCATTCGCCAGAAAGACCACGGCAACAAAACCACTGTGCTTCAGCAGGGCAACGAGGTGCGCAACAACGAGGCGCTTAGTGAGCAAAGTGGGCAAAGCAACGTAGCCAAGATTACCCAGGGTGGGTTTGAAGCGCTATCGGTGGGCAACAAAGCCAAACTGGAGCAGTCGGGCGGCAACAACCGGGGAACGATTGAACAGGGCGGCGACAACAGCCTGGCTTCGCGAGACAACCAAGCCACCCTGACCCAACACGGTCACCGCAACGGGGCCGTTATTGAGCAGGGCATCTTCGGGGGCGATGCTACTGACAACCATGCCACCCTCACCCAAAGCGGCAACGACCACCGCGGCACCATTCAGCAGAGCACCGGGGTGGTTCGCGACAACGAGGCCACGCTCAAGCAAGAGGGCGATGGTCACGGAGCCGATATCGTGCAGGGCGCCCGCGGTGAGGCCTACAACAATCAGGCACTCTTGGACCAGCGCGGTCACGGACAGGTGGCTGAAATCCGCCAGGGCACCTCGGAGGGCATAGCGCGCGATAACGAAGCAACGCTCAAGCAGTCGGGAAGCACCAACCAGGGCACCATTGTGCAGGGCGAAGAGTTTGTGGAAGCCAGCAATAACACGGCCACCCTGACCCAGGACGGCAGCAGCAACAAGGGCGGAATCTACCAGGGCGACGATTTGATCTTCTCACTCACCGGAGAGGAAGTGGGATTGGGAGTGACCATCTCGATGAACAACCGGGCGACCCTCAAACAATACGGCGACGATCATCAGGCGCTTATCGTGCAGGCGGGCAGCAACCAGGTAGCCACCGTAGAGCAGCGGGGCGCGGGCAATATGTCGCAAGTGATTCAAGGAGTGACCTTACCATAACGGACAACAGTCCACGGTCGATAGTCCACAGACCACGGTCGATCGCTAACCGTGAACTATCGACTGTCGACCATGGACTATCAACTCAATTCCGTAACCAATTTTCTTTTCATATTTCTTAACCAATTTAATTTTATTAATCATGACAAAAGTAACCTATGTAATCGCGGCGTTCTGCGCCATCAGTTTCGCTGGCTTCACGACCAGCAGTTTTGCCCAGAGCCAGAATAACGAAGTATTTATCAAACAGCTCGTCGGAGCCAACCAGGCGGATGTCGAGCAGGGGGCTAACGGAGGACTTGCTGCAAGCAATTCAGCATCAGTCTATCAAAAAGGTGGCGGTAACGAGGGGAATATCGTTCAAGGAGATGGAGAGGGTAGTCAGTCGGTGCTCAATGCAGTTACCGCCACGCAAACCGGAGATGATAACTGGGCGGATATCACGCAAGGAAGCAATGCTGTATCAGGTTTTAATACCGCTACCACCACGCAAACCGGAGATGATAACTGGGCGGTTATCGATCAAGGCATCGTCGGTGGACAATCGGCTTATAACACGGCTATCATAACCCAAAAAGGGGATGACAACGAAGCTAAGGTTTATCAAGGCGATGATGGTGTATCGGGTTATAACGCAGCAACGGTGACCCAAACTGGCGATGCTAACGATGCTCAAGTTTATCAGGGCGAGGAAAAGGGTGTTTCCGCGAGGAATACCGCTACGCTGGCCCAAACTGGCAATGGCAACAATGCTGATACTTACCAGGGCGATGATGGCGGCTCAGCCGAGGAGAATACCATTAAGTTGACGCAACACGGAGATGGCAATAATGGGCGCATTTTCCAGGGCGATGATGGCACAGCTCAGGGGAATACCGCCACGCTGACCCAAGACGGAGATGACAATGATGCGCGCATGTTCCAGGGAAGCGGACAGGTGTTTGTTCGGCGCGGTCCGAATGATCCTGTGTTGGTCATTGCTTCTCCCAGTGCTACTACCGCCCTACGGAGCGAGGCCACCATCAGCCAGCACGGTGACGATCACTACGCGGTATCTATCCAGGCGGGCACCGATGATATGATCAGTATCCAGCAGAATGGTCATGGCAGCTTCGCCCGCGTGGCGCAGGGTACGGCTATTCCGCGGTAGTTTTGATCTTTCACCAACTCACCTTACTAGCCTAGGGACGGTTCGCCGGGGCAATCAATTGCGCGGCGGCCTTCCCTAGGCTGGTAAATTGATAAAAATCATCTTATCACCGCCGCATGGGTCGCCGTTAGCCACCGCAACTTCGTCCCGCAAAAGTGGCCATGCGGCATCTTACCAGCCACCAGCCACCAGTGACCAGAGCTATACTTAAGTTCTCTAACCTTTTAACTTTTACCAGTTATGCTTACCAAACAAAAGTCATTCGTTATTAGCGCAGCATGCTGTGCCCTCAGTTTCGGCAGCTTCGCTCAGAGCAACCAAGCTACCATCCAGCAAAACGGCACCGGCAACGTGAACACCGTGCAGCAGACTGGCACTGGCGAAAAGCTAACCCTTGTTCAGGGAACGGCCAGCAATGCCGCCGTACGGGCCAAAGCTGATGTGACCATGAGTGGCGAAGCCAACGAAGTGTTCATCCGGCAAATCAACACTGGAAACAGCATTGAGGTGCAGCAGGGAACTGACGGTGGCGTTGCCAAAACCAATTTAGTCGAGGGCTTCCAGGCAGGGAATGGTAACGCAGCAACGTTTCGCCAGGGGGTCGGGGGCGGTCCGGGAACCACTATTGCTGAGAATAACACCACTACGGTCACCCAAAATGGCAATGGCAATGAGGCCAATATTGAGCAGGGCTATCTCACCGCTGCCGTCGCTAGGGACAACCGCGCCACGCTCACCCAAACCGGCATCGAGAATAAGGGAACCATCCGTCAGGGCGTCTTCTTTAGAGGCGCTGAGAACAACACCGCCGCGCTCACTCAGGATGGTGACAATAATAAAGCGGTTATCAATCAAGCAACCGGAGATGGCTCTCAGGAGACTTTCTTCCGGGCTGAAAATAACGCCGCTACGCTCACCCAAATTGGAGTCGATAACAAAGCAGGTATCTTTCAGAGCTTTGGGCGGGGTACTGGTGAGGAAAACACCTCCGCGATTACTCAAACTGGCGACGGCAACGATGCGGATATCCGCCAGAGCTTTGGCAATGGCACCCCTGAGTACACCATTGGTGCCGCTGAGCATAACACCGCTACCCTCATCCAAACCGGAAACGATAACGAAGCAGACGTCAACCAGGGTTATGGTGGTAGCGCTAAGGATAACACCGCCTTGCTCACCCAAACCGGCAACGATAACGATGCAGTTATCGAGCAGGGCACTAGCTTTGAGGGCACCGCCGAGAACAGCACGGCTACGCTCACCCAACGGGGAGATGGCAACGGCGCTAACATGTATCAAGGCGCAGGGTCAATAAGCGTTCGCAATGTGGACGGAACCTTTAGTGAAACTTTCACCAACGAAACAAGTGCCATCGGCAGCACCGCTACCGTCAGTCAGCACGGCGACGACCATTATGCTGCCACTATTCAGGCCGGTACTAATAATGTGACTAACATTCAGCAGAGCGGCTGGGGCAATTATTCGGTGGTCGCGCAGGGAGTAGGCTTGCCGTAAATAGTCCACAGTCCATAGTCCACGGTTACTTTCTTGGTCGACTGGCTGCTACTAAGGGTAAATTATAAAAGCAAATTTTCATTTTTCTTAACCAATTAAATTTTAATCATCATGCAAAAGCACACATGTATCATCACCGCCGCCGCGCTTGTACTGAGCCTCGGCCTGGCCCACGCGCAAGGTAGCAACAACGAAGCCAAAGTTCGAGTGAAAGGTGAGCACAACGATCACCAAATCACTCAAATAAGCAGGAACGGAACCGTCCTGCTTACGCAGGGGACCTCTTCCCAGCAAACAATGAACAGCACAGCAAAAGTATATATGTTCGGGCAGGATAGCGAAGTACGCATAGAACAACTCAACTCCTGGAGCGATAAAGCAAGCGTAGAATCCCAAGGACAGCGTGGAACAGTCTTTGTCCAACAACGCAACAGCGAAGCAAACCAGGCAGAAGTGGATCAGTCTAACGGTGAAGTAAACGAAGCCATTATTCGGCAAAAACAAAAAGGCAACGAGGCTCAAATTATCCAGTCAAACAATTATCAGGAAGCCATCATTGACCAGGATGGTGACCGAAACAAGGGCTACATACAACAGGCCACCATCAGAGTCAGTGAATCTCGTATCAGCAGTAGCTTTTTTGCTCAACAAAACAAAGCATCACTTCGACAAAGGGGGCAGGACAATACCGGGGTGATCGCCCAAGAAGGCGCCGAAGGAGACGTGAAGATAACCCAGCACGGCGAAGATAACTTTGCGTATGTTTACCAAGGTGCCGAGGCTAGTACCCCTATTCAAAACCAGGCAATAGTATCTCAGGAAGGATCGCTCAACCAAACGTCGGTGTATCAATCTGATAATAGCAGTATAGTGGACGTGGTGCTGGTAGGCACCGGCAATAGTTCCAAAATTGCTCAGGGAGGGACCATTCCTGCTACGCCTCCTAGCGTTTATCCTTTCTAAAACTACCAAAAACGCTCGGTGCTCAGGGTGCCGAGCATTTTCCATACTAAAACTGATCTTTATGATACGCCTCTTGTTTGTTTTCCTGCTGCTTAATGCCACGCTACTCTACGCCCAAGCTCCCGCCGAAGCTGAGGAAGAAATCTTGCGCAATCCCTCATCAGCCTTTGCCACTGGCCCGGTAGGCACCACCGACGTTCGGCAGGATGGCCTTGACAATCAGTCTATTGTACAAACCCAAGACAGCTACGTGCGGGTGCAGCAAACCGGGGAAGCTAATATCCTGAACGCCACCCAGCAGGGCCAGAACGCACAACTGCGCATCACCCAAAATGGCACCAACAACCAGTACTCCGGCACCGTAGTGGGCGACAACAACCGCCTGGACATCACCCAGCGGGGCGAAGATAACCTCATCCGGCAAGACCTGGTGGGCAACGACCTGCGCTACCGCGTCACCCAGGAAGGGCAGGGCCACGAGCTCATTCAAACCGAGCACGACCCGCTGGCCCCGGCCTACGAGGTGCACCAGCAGGGGCAAGGCATGCAGATCACCATCGAGCAGGGCTTTGTGGGCATTCCTGCGCCGCAACCCTAGTGATTTCCCCTCACTTCGATATTCATCATTCCTTGTTCGATATTCAAGCAATATCGAATGTCGAATAAAGAATCTCGAATGATGAAGTGATAATAAGAACTGCATCGCTATTCACACACCCTAACCCAACAATTATGAAAACCCTCCTCACCCTTTTTATCGCCACTTTCTTCATCTCCCAAACCACCCCCGAGCATCGTGCTTGGATTGATGCCCAGCAAACTAACGACATGCTCACCGTTCGGGGCAAGTTTGCCAACGATAGCCAGCAAGACGCTACCTTCCGCTACCAACTGCTCACTACCAAGCAGGGCACTTCAGGAAGTTCCACCAGCACCCAAGCGGGTAGCTTCACTGCCCCGGCCGGGCAGGAAGTGTCGCTGTCCAATACCTCCATTAACGTGACCCAGAACGACACCTATCTGATCGAACTGAAAGTTTTTTCGCAAGACACGGTTTACCTCCACGATAAAATAGAGTATCAAGGGTAAAACAACCCAACCAGATCCGGCCGCTGTTGTCGGTAGGGTCGCTACCCATACGCTATGAGACACATCATCTTCGCCTTCATTATTCTGCTACTTGCTGCCTGCCAAGAGACCACCATCAACCCGGTGGCCGTGGGCTCCCTGCAGGGCAGCGTCACCAATACCTTGGGTGAGGCCATCGCCAACGCCCGCGTAGAAACCTCACCCGCCTCCTCGGTGGTGCTCACCGACAGCGCTGGCCAATTCCTCATCGAGGGCATCAGCGCCGGAGAGTACACCGTCACGGCCAAACTCGCCTCTTTCCGCAGCGAAACCCTCACCGTTACCGTGGCCGCCAACCAAACCACCCAAGTGGGCTTCTCCCTGGAGCCCCGCGCTTCCTCGCTGGGTAGCCTGTTCGGCACCCTCCTCGACGGCATCAACAACCAGCCCGTCGCCGGGGCCAGCATCACCACCCGCCCGCCCAGCGTGGCGCTCATCACCGGACCCACCGGGCAGTTCGTTATTGACTCACTCGCCGTAGGCAACTACACGGTGATCGTGGAGAAGTTTGGCTACACCACCGACAGCGTGGCGGTAGCCGTGAACGAAAACAAAGTAACCCCGGTGGCCATGCTGCTCACCCCGGCCGACGTGACCACCGTCAACGTGCCCGCCCAGCCCCAGCCGACCATTGCTGCCCGGGAACAACCCGTGGACCTCACGCTGCGCTGGGTGGTAGAGCGCCCGCGGGCCGAGGCGCAACTGCGCTACGAAGTGCTGCTCTACACCGCTGAGCAACCCGAAGCGCGGGTGCTGAGCAGCAACCTGACCGATACCAACCTGGAGGTGAGCGGCCTGGACTCAGCCCGCAACTATCTCTGGCAGGTGATCGTGCACGACCAGGGCCGCCGCACCGTGGGCGAGGTCTGGACCTTCCGGACTAGGTAGGAACATGATTAATCCACCGTGGACGCTGCATGTTCCTACATTCTGATTCGTTTTCTCTATCTTGCCGCCTCAACCAAACCCAACCACAGATGCGACAGAAAATAGTAGCGGGCAACTGGAAAATGAACAAAACCATTGAGGAAGGAAAGATTCTCACCTCGGAGGTGATTCACATGATTGAGGCGGAGCTGCGCGACGACGTGCAGGTGGTGCTCTGCCCTCCTTTTATTCACCTTCCGGTGATGCACGCCGCCATCCAGGGCAGTGCGCAGGTGTCGCTGGGCGCACAAAACTGCAACGAACACGCGGCGGGAGCCTACACCGGTGAAGTGGCCGCCAACATGCTGGCTTCAATCGGCGTCGCCTACGTGATTCTGGGCCACAGCGAGCGGCGCGAGTACTACGGCGAGAGCAACGAACTGCTCGCTAAGAAAATCAACGCCGCCCTGGAAGCCGGGCTTACGCCCATCTTTTGCTGCGGTGAACCGCTTCAAGTTCGGGAGCAGGAAAAGCAAGCCGCCTACGTGAGTCAGCAAATTCAGGCCAGTTTGTTCCACCTGTCGGCCGAAGACTTCGCCAAGGTAGTGATTGCCTACGAACCGATCTGGGCCATCGGCACCGGCAAAACCGCCTCTTCGGATCAGGTGCAGGAGATGCACGCCGCTATCCGCAAGCAGTTGGTCGAAAAATACGGCGAAGCCGTGGCCAACGACACCTCGATCCTCTACGGCGGCAGCGTGAAGCCCGACAACGCCCCCGAACTGTTCTCCTGCCTCGACGTGGACGGCGGCCTCATCGGCGGGGCCTCCCTTAAGTCGCGCGACTTCGTGGATATCGCCAAGTCCTTTTAATTTCAAGATTGGTACCTCCACCAGCCGCCTCTGCATCCCCTAGTCTCAGGTTCGTGTCTAGGGGCAATTAACGAACTCAAAACGTAGGTAATACTTCATCATTCGGCATTCCTTACTCGACATTCGATATTCTTTGAATGTCGAGCACGAAATTATGAGTTTCGAAGTGTAAGCACCTACAGCACATCGACGCACCCCTCCAAGGTTTGTGCCCCCACCTAGAGTATATACACATCTCAAGTAGTGTTGTGTTTGGCGAGTTGGTAGCCCTGAAATCTTTCGTTGAATCTTTGCAGACCGGTGAGCAAGTCAATGGGACCAGGGGGTCTTTGGCTTTGGTAGCCACTCCAGCCCGCTAATCGGGCGATGACCCAAGCGGCAAAAGCCAGGCTACTTGGCCCGTAGGGATTCTGCAGTTTTTGGCTTTTGCCAGCTAGTTGCTCGTTGAGCAGCATCAAGCACTCTTGCTCTTGTTCATTGAAGGCACAGGCCATTGGCTGTTGGGTTTGACCGTCCCGGGCTCTCAAGAGTTGCAGCACCCGCACGGCAGCCATCAGGGCCAACACGCTGAGCTTCTGTAGCTTTTCATAGCTTTCCACCTGGCTGCTCTCTATGTGAAGGCCGTTGCTTTTCAAGATTCTGAATACCTGCTCTACGTTCCAGCGTTGCTTGTACCATTCTATAACTTGTAGGGCTAGGGCAATTGTGTCCACCACGTGTGAGCTCAACAATACCCAGTGAATAGGTTCTTGCCCATTTACTACACTCTCAGGGAGTTCTTTGACTTCCACCACGTAGGTGGGGTGATAGTCGGGCTGGGCATGGATGCTTCTACTGGCTGACTTTTTCAAAGCAAGCTTGCCGTACTTGATGGCTAGCTTGGCCCGATGAGCACTACGACCATCACTGGCCGGAACGGCTAGCTCGTAACAATGCTGCTGCGTCCAATTTTCTACCTCCGCTGAGATGGTCTGCCCCCCTTGCGTGAAACGATCAAAGCGGGCACGAATCACATAATCTACCCCCAAGGCAGTAAGCCCGGTGAGCAGGGGGTAGATATCAGCTTCCCGGTCAGCCACTACTGTTTTAGTTGGCACCTGTTGGCACTGGGTAAGGGCTTTGCGAATGCTGCTCAGCCAGCGATACCCTTCTTTTTGTTCATAAACAGTTTTGTCTCTGGCCATACTTATCTGCTGATGACTCAGCACCTGAGTGGGCCAAGGGCGCTTGACAAACTCCAAAGCCGCAATGCCATGACAGCCATAGTGCTGGGCATCTATACAAAGCACCGGGTGAAGGTAAAACCCTTGTATCTGGCCTTTGTCCACTTTGCCCAGCCCTTGAATGGCTCTCTCTAGGCTAAAGCCAATCTTTGATGTGTCTTCAATAAGCAAACAATGGGAAGATGAACAGTGATTCCTCATCTGGGTATAGAGTTGTTCTTCCAACATGGGCACACTTACTTTATGGTTGCCAATAAAGCGGCCAAACTGAACCTCCTCTTTGCGCGCATTGGACAAGGCCCGCAGGCAAAGCGTCTGCTTCTCGCTGATACGTCCGGTTAGCTTCTCTAGCACACGATCCAATCGCTTGTCGGGCAACTTTAGAACATCCTGTTTTTCCATACAACAAAGCTACCATATTTGTGTATATACTCTAGGTGCCCCCACAAACCTCCTCGCATAAGCCTTCCCGATGGTGACTAATCCATTTTTCTCATGAACCAACACTACATCACTGTTCAGGTGACTTGTCCGCCCGAGCTGGTGGACCTGCTCATCGCAGCGTTAGCCAAACGAAATTACGACGGTTTTCTGGAAACCGAGCAGGGCTTCGAGACCTACCGCGAAGCCGATGCCTTTGACGAAACCGAACTTCAGCGCGTACTGGGCAGATATCGCACTCGGGCCGAAATCAGTTACACCACGCAGACGGTGGAGGAGCAGAACTGGAACGCCGTGTGGGAAAGCAACTTCGAGCCGATTATCATCGAGGCGCAGTGCCGGGTGCGGGCCTCTTTTCACGCGGCTGAGCCTAGTTATCCGTACGACATTGTGATCAACCCCAAAATGTCGTTCGGCACCGGGCACCACGCCACCACCTACCTGATGCTGCACGAACAACTCAGCATCGATCATCACGGCAAGCGCGTGATGGACGCCGGGTGCGGCACCGGCATCTTGGCCATCATGGCCCACCAGCGGGGCGCGGCTTCGGTGCTGGCCTTCGACACGGACTCCTGGGCGGTGGAGAATAGCCGAGAGAACTTTGATCTCAACGAGGCCTCGGCCATTCAACTCTTTCAGGGAACCGTAGCGGACGTCAGGCTTGGTGAGTTGTTCGACATCATCCTGGCCAACATCAACCGCAATGTGCTGATTGACGAAATGGCGCAGTACGTTCGGCACCTGGCTCCGGGCGGACAGTTGTTGTTGAGTGGATTTTATGAAGAAGATTTGCCATTGCTACGGGAAGCAGCTACGGCGCAAGCATTAACCGAGGTTCGGGCCGACAGCCGAGAACGGTGGGCGTTGTTGAATCTTAACAAATCAGAATAGTAGACTAACTGCTAATCAACCAATGAGTTCTTTCACCCTCACGTTTAACGGTAATTGGGTAGCACTCACGGAGTCTTCGCGCTTGAGCGTTTCCACGGACTGGTAGCGATCTCCGTCGGGTTGCCGGTAAACCTCCAACTGTCGCTTATTTACGTCCACAATCCAGACTTCGGAGATGCCTGCTTCGGCGTAGAGAGGTAGTTTGCGGTTACGGTCGTAACGCAACGTACTGTCTGATACCTCAATGAGTAGCAACACGTCAGCCGGAGTTACCCCGCCCTCAGCGTAATAGTCGTCTCGAAACGGTAGCACCGCAATATCCGGTTCGGGTTCGGAGTTGCTGTTGATAAGCACCGGATTTTGCACGTTGATGATATACTGTGGCGCTAGCCGTGGTGCTAACAACATGTTGAGACGACTGACAATGGCGGCGTGGTGGTTTCCAATCGGACTCATTTGAATAATTTCTCCGTGTATTAGTTCGACGTGATCGTCTTCGTTCAGAATACCGACTTCGGCCATGCGGTGGTACTCGTCTACTGTGAAGCGGCGCGGAGCAATGGGAGCTTCGGAAATCATAGCGGATGAAGTTTAGCGAAAGATACGTAAAAACTAGTACGATTTCCCTTGTCTCGCAAGTATTTTACTAGGTTAATCCGGGCCGTGCGTACCGCTTATTACCGGCGAATTATTACGAGACAAACCTTACACCCGCTCGTATTTATGGCTTTCCGACCTGGGATAAGTTTTAATATCGGTAAATTTTTTTACGGAAAAAACGTTATCCCCCAAACCGGTGTATATCTTATGCGAGCAATATTTTTCATTCTCATCTTCTTGACAATCACCCCAATAGCTTGGGCGCAGCGCTACGAACGGGTCGACAGCCTAACCTACGGCGACCAAGTGCAGGCCTGGGCCGCCCGGTCGAGCGACAGCACCACGATCAATTTTGGTCGGCAGTTCGCTAACTTCTGGACGAGCGGTCCACTGACCGATACCCAAAAAGAGAAGTTTGAGGGCATTACCGCCAAGATGCAGGCTAAAAATTACAAGTTTCAGCCCTACATCGTGGACTTGCACCTCACCCTGCTGAGCGCTGTCGATTCGGTTAAACTGTCGTCCTCGTCGCTGGACGATCTGCTGAGTATGATCGACCAATCCGTTGATCACTACGACCGGCGGCAGGTGGGTATGTCGCTGAAGACCCTGCTCACGTTTTTTCAGCGCAACGCACTTTACCTTTCTAACTACAACTCTTTGTATGCTACCGCCAAGAGCGTATCGTTCGAGTTCATTGAGCCCGCCGCCGCGGAGGAAATCAGCAGCGAAGCCGAACTGAGTGCGGGAGAGGATGAGTTCCTGAATCAGGAAACCGAGCCAGAAGCGGCAACCGTCGACGATTGGGGTGCCGAAGAAGAAAGCGACTGGAGCGATGGCTGGGGCAGCGAAGACGATTGGGACACCGAAGAAGAAGGATTTGCCGAATCAGCCACCGATGCCCCGGCAGAAGAAGAAACAACCGTGCTCGATTACATCATTGAGGAACCCGTGCAGCCGGAAATCACCGGGGCCGTGATGCGCTTCGACCAACTGTCGCTCACCTTTTCTACCCCTTTTGATTCAGCAAATCTAGTGAACACCAGCGGGGCGCTGCTGCTAAAAGATTACCTGCTGGTGGGCGAAGGGGGCAAGTTCGACTGGGTGATGACCGGGCTGAGCCCCGACTCGGTCTACTGCACACTGCCGAAGTATAACTTTGATATTCGCAACCCCCGGCTAAGTGCCGAAAAGGCACAAATGACCTACGTAGGCAAAATCAAGGAGCCGGTAGAAGGTGTGTTCCAGTTTGCCAGTCAGCGCCACACCCGACCGCAGGACGCGCGTTACCCCCGCTTCAAGTCCTACAACAGCAACATTTCGGTCGATGTGTTCAATAATCCGGCGGTAAACCCGCACCGCGTCAACTGCGTGGGGGGATTTTCGCTGCAGGGGGCGCGGGTTAGCAGCACCTCGTTGCTGGAAGGCGAAACCACCGTCGAGATTTGGGAAGCCAATAAGAAAAAGGTACGCACGGTTTCCAAACAGTTCATTATTGGCGACTCACTTATCGTGAGCAACCGGGCCACCGTAGCCATCTACCAGCGTGGCGACTCTATCTATCATCCCGGAGCGCAATTCAAGTACGTTATTGATTCTTCGCAGTTGATTTTGCAGTCGGGCAAAGGAAGTTTTAAGCGCACTCCTTTCGTCTCTTCCAACCTCAAAATGGATATCCACACCGACTTGGTAGAGTGGAATATGCGTACCGATAGCCTCAACGTATCCACGCTCACCGCCCGCGACAAGGTGCCGGTGCTGTTCGAGTCGCACGAGTACTTTGACGAAGAGGCGTTTAACGATTTGGCCCGAATGTACGATTTCCACCCGCTCATTCTGGCGGTGGGCCACGCCCGCAAAACCCGAAGCTCTTCGTTTTACGCCGACGATCTGGCGCAGGCCATCCGGCAGCAACCCAAGGTGGTTCGGGCGGCCATGAAAGATTTGTCAGAGCGCGGCTACATCGATTACGAGCCTCAAACCGGTTACCTCACCATCAAGCGCAAAGGCTTTCACTACGTGCTCTCCAAAAGTAAGCTAAAAGACTACGACGACCTGATGATTGCCTCCTACGAAACCAATGGCCCCAATGCTACTATCCGGCTTGATCAGGAAGAATTGGACATTCGGGGCATCGAGAAGTTCAATATCACCGACATCCTGAACGTATCGATTAAACCCGACGACAACCAAGTGACGCTGCTGGGCAACCGCGATTTTCGCTTCACCGGCACGCTCTATTCGGGCAACTTCGAGTTCGTGGGCAAAGACTTTACCTTTAGCTACGACAGTTTCAAGGTAGACCTACCGCAGATTGACTCCATCAGTTTTTTATTGGCCGATAAGAACGGTAACCGCCGCAAGGTGGACAACACCTTGCAAAGTTCTTCGGAAGACGGCAAGGCGAAAACCTCGGGCACGCTGTATATCAACGACCCCAACAACAAAGCGGCCCGCAAAAGCCGCCCCGACTACCCGCGCTTCAGTGCCGAAACCGGAGCCATCGTGTACTTTGATTCCAAAAACATTCTGGACGGAGCTTACGACAAGTCGGTATACTTCGTCATTCCGCCCTTTGCCATCGACAGCCTGAACAACGCCGACCCCTCGGCCATCGGCTTCCAGGGAACCCTCTACAGCGGCATTTTTCCGCCCATTGAAGAGGTGTTGCAAGTCCGGGCCGACAACTCCATGGGGTTTGTGCACGAGGTGGCTTCTCAAGGGTATCAGCTGTACAATGGAGCGGGGGTTTATCATAACACCCTAACCCTGGATGCCCAGGGCCTGCACGGGGAAGGAACCATCGACTTTTTAACCACCAACCTAGAAGCCGAAGACTTCACTTTCTTTATGGATTCGGTGACCACCGTGGGCACGGTGGCCCAGATTCAAGCCGGGTCCGTTGGTTCGGCGAGTTTTCCGCAGGCCTACGTAGAGAATTACCGCCTCAAGTGGTTACCGCAGCAAGACAGCATGATCATCTATAACCAGGCCAAGCCCTTCGACTTATATGATCAGACCGCCTCGCTGGACAGCGTGCTTATTGTGACCCAAACCGGTTTGTTGGGAGCCGGAACGCTAGCTACGCGCGGCTCGGAGGCCTTTTCGGAGGACATGCGCTTTCGGGAAACCAACTTCTCGGCGCGGAACGCTAACTTTGAGATCAAGTCCGACAACCCCAAAAAACCCGCTTTGGCCGGTGAGGACGTACGGCTGGAGTTTGATCTGAATGCTAATCTAGCGGATATCAGTCCGGAAGGGGAAGGCGTGGCAGCTATTGAGTTTCCCTACGCCATGTTCCGCACCTCGATCACCAACGCCCAGTGGAACCTGGACGATGAAACGGTGCGGATGAGCAAACCCGCCGACGTGGCCATCGAGAACTCCTACTTCTACGCTACCCGCAAGGACCTGGACTCGTTGGCCTTCAGTGCCGAGGAAGCGATCTACCGCATCCCATTGCAGCAGTTAGACGTGTCGGGCGTGCCCTTCATCACCGTGGCCGACGCCAAGATCACTCCCGAGAACAACCGGGTGCAGATCTTAGAGAATGCCAAGCTCGACCGCTTCACCAACGCCACCCTGGTGATCGATACGCTCAATGAGTATCACAACTTATATAACGGAACCATCGATATTTTGTCGCGCAACGAGTTTCGGGGAAAGGCCACCTACGAGTTGGTATCGGCCAGCGATACCTTTGCCATCGAGTTGACCAGTTTTGAGCGGGATAGCGTGCAGCAGGGCCGCCGAAATTATACCGTGCACACCGTGGCTGACGGTCAGGTGAGCGAAAACCAGCAGGTGGTGATTTCCCCCGGTATGCTCTACCGCGGAAAGGTGAAGATGCACGCCGTGAAGGAAGCCCTGGAGCTGGACGGAGAGGTGAAACTAGACTTCAAAACGATTCCGGGTTATAACACCTGGATCAGTTACAGCAGCGACGCGGGGCAGAAGCAGTTAGTATTCGACTTTGACAAAAGCGAAACCGACAAGGGCGATCCGTTGGTCGCCGGACTTCACGTGAGCGGAAAGGATAATAGTTTGTATACGACCTTTGTCACCGACCGCCGTTCGCCGGATGACTATGACCTATTCAAGCCCACTGGTTTGCTGTCCTACAATGAGGAAGAACAGGAGTACGTTATCCGTTCGCCCAAAAGAGACCAACCCGATGCGTTGGCAGGAGAAGTGTTTACGTTCAACGAAAACACGCAAACGGTTAGCTTTGAGGGGCCCCTCAACCTGATGCCCGGTCCGGAAGAAGGAGTAGCCCTCACCACCGTTGGCACCGGACAGGGCAGATTGGACTCTAGCACCTTTGCCCTTGACGCTTTTATGTTGTTCGATATCGATTTGCCGGGGCAATCGGTGGAGCTGATGGGCAAAGACCTGAACGCGGCCATGAATCGAGCCGGAGCTCCGGCGGCCAACACCGACCGCACCCGCTTGCTGTATAAGATTGCTGAGTTGGTCGGTGACGAAAAGGCTAAAGAATACGACAAGGCCTCGGCCACCGAGTATACTTCCGTACTTTCGATCGATCCACGTTTGGAAAAGACCATTGGTCTGTCGGACGTGCAATTGAGCTGGTCGCCCGAGCAGAAAGCATGGTACAGCACGGCTTCGCTGGGAATCTCTAACGTAGGGTTTGAAGACATCAACGCCCGGGCCACCGGATATCTGGAGATCAAGCCGACCGAAACCGGCAACATCTTAAACCTGTTTATTCAGGCCACGGCCGACTCCTGGTACTATTTCAGTTACCAAAATAATAGAATGGCCATCTGGGCTTATAGTGAAGAGTTTTGCGACCTGATTGGGGATAAATCTAAGATTGACAAGGCTGGTTCGGACGATTTTGCGTTTTACCTCAGCGACATCGCCGAAACCTTGACCTTTGTGAACCGTTTCAGAAAGACGTATCTCGACATCGACGAGCCTTATAACTTTGACGTGGCTCCGCCCTTGCTCACCGAACAAGAGCAAACCGAAGAGAAGAAGGAAGAGTCCCAGGATGGATTTTAAACTGACTTTTTGAAATTTCCCAAGATTTTTGTATTATTCTGCTTTTTAACTAGTACAACTTCATGTCTACGCTCCTCATTTTTTTTGCTATTGTTCTTGCTTACCTATTAGGATCTATTCCCACCGCTGTCTGGTACGGTCGCCGTTTTTTTGATACCGACGTGCGCGATTACGGTAGTGGCAACGCCGGGGCCACCAACACCTTTCGGGTGCTGGGCAAGCGGGCGGGCACCGTGGTGTTGCTCATCGACATCCTAAAGGGAAGCGCGGCCACGATGCTGGCCTTCGGGTTGCTGCACGGTGAGGCAATTTCCTCCTCGGCCATCACCGAATACAAACTGCTGCTCGGTCTGGTGGCGGTGATGGGCCACGTGTTTCCGGTGTATACTAATTTTAAGGGCGGCAAGGGAGTGGCTACCCTTCTTGGCATGACGCTGTCGGCTGAGCTGTGGGTGGCGCTGGTATGTGTGGCTATCTTTTTGATTACCCTTTATCTAACTAAATACGTGTCTTTGAGTGCCCTGTTGGCCACGCTGTCGTTTCCCCTGCTGGTGTGGCTGGTGCCGCCCTTCATCACCGACGAGCCGTTGCTCATTGTTTTCGGCTTTGTGATGTTTGTGGTGCTGGCACTCACGCACAAGAAAAACATCATCCGGCTGGCATACGGTACCGAAAGCCGCACTTATCTGTTCAGGCGAAACCGTTCTCGTCGCGAGTAGTAGTCCGGCACCCCTTCAGAAACCTATCTGAGGCTCGTTCGTTTTATTAGGGATTCACTCTTCCAACGAACCTTTTCTATGACCGCTCAATCCTACGTAGACCAACACCAAGAACGCTTCCTAGACGAATTATTTGAACTGCTCCGCATCCCCTCGGTGAGCACCGCCGCTCAGTTTAAGGGCGACGTGCAACGAGCCGCTCAGTTTGTTCGTCAGAAACTAGAAGACGCGGGCGTTGATCGGGCTGAGATTCACGAAACGGATGGGCACCCGATTGTGTACGCCGAAAAAATGGTTGACCCTGAAGCCCCCACGGTGCTAGTATACGGCCACTACGACGTGCAACCCGCCGATCCGTTGGAGCTGTGGGATTCGCCGCCCTTCGAGCCGGAAATCCGCGATGGGAAGATTTACGCCCGTGGTGCTTGCGATGACAAGGGGCAGATGTATATGCACATCAAGGCTCTGGAAACGATGCGAGCCCAAGGCAACGTACCCTGCAACCTTAAGTTTTTGATTGAGGGAGAAGAAGAAATTGGTTCTGACCATTTGTCATCCTTTGTCGAAGCCAACCGCGAGATGCTAAGCGCCGACGTGGTACTGATCTCCGACACCGGCATCATCAGCAACGAAAACCCGTCGATCACGGTGGGTTTGCGGGGCATGAGCTACCTAGAGGTGGAGGTGATGGGTCCGAACCGCGATTTGCACTCCGGCATGTACGGCGGCGCGGTGGCTAATCCGATCAACGTGCTCTGCCAGATGATTGCTTCGCTTAAGGATGATCAGGGCCGCATCACCATTCCGGGGTTCTACGACAAGGTGGTGGAGCTGAGTGAGGCCGAACGGCAGGAAATTAACCGCGCACCGCACGACGACGAGGAGTATATGCGGGAGCTAGCAGTGGACAAACTGGCGGGCGAGGCGGACTACACCACTCCCGAGCGCATTGGCATTCGCCCTACGCTCGACGTGAACGGAATCTGGGGCGGATACACGCAGGAAGGGGCCAAAACGGTGTTGCCGTCTAAGGCCAATGCTAAAATATCGATGCGCTTGGTGCCGAACCAGAATCACAAAGAGATTGATGAGCTATTTATCCGCCATCTGCAGCAGATTGCGCCACCGAGCGTAAAAATAAAAGTAAACTCCCATCACGGTGGTCAGGCAGCGGTGGTGCCCTCTGACTCCGTGGGAGTGCAAGCCGCCAGCCGGGCGTTTGAAGAAGCCTGGGGCAAGAAGCCCTTCCTCACCCGCGAGGGCGGCAGCATTCCGATCGTGTCTTTGTTCCAGCAAACGCTAGGCATTGACTCGGTGCTGATGGGCTTCGGGCTGGATGAAGATGCCATCCACTCACCCAACGAGAGCTACGGGGTGTTTAATTACTTAAAGGGCATTGAGACGATCACGCTGTTTTATAAGCATCTGGCGGAGTTGCGGAAGTAGTAACTTTATCTTACCTTATATGCCTATGGAAACTATTCAAATAACGGTTCGCTCCTCTGAAGGAGCTGAGGCTTTAAAAAAGCTTTTGAAATCAATGGATTTTGTTGCGTCTGTCAGTAGCGTTGAAGATCCGGATCGAGAGGCTTGGCTGAGGTTTGCTAATGTCAATTTCGCTGCTGCCTACGGTGACGACGAGCCGGAGTATACGGCTGATATGATTACAAAATTCAACCCCGATTATAAGCCGTGAGTGGTGTCAAAGAGGGTGACATTGTTCTTGCAAGTTTGCCTCAAGCTAATGGTCAGGTCAAACTGCGTCCAGCGCTTGTACTGCGGCAAGTGCCGCCCTTTCGCGACTTTCTGTTATGCGGGATCAGTTCTCAGCTCCGCCACGCAGTTCCAGAACTAGATATGATCATAGATAATTCTCATTCAGATTTCTCGCAAAGTGGACTTACAGTTCCATCACTGATTCGTACTGCTTTTCTGACTATCAAACCCAGTGATACTATTGCCGGTGCTATTGGTTCGGTAAGCAGAGACACCTACCGGCAGTTACTGAGTAATCTGGCCGACTATCTGCTTCAAGCAGATAATAAAGAAGAAATCTGACTGCTCATAGTATGAACTTGGACATGAACGACTTTGCGCTGTTTGATGAGCCGCAGTATCGGGAATACAAGAGACTAAAGAACAAAGATTATTACGAGGATATATATGGGTGCCTTGCTGCTGTTGTTCTTTACTTAGGTATGGCTTTCTAGTATACCATACGACCAATATCAAAGGTGGCGACTTGGTGGGCCTTATGTTTATTCCATCCATTTGGATTATATATGGATGGCTTATCCACTCGCTTAGAATAGACAGAGGATATTACACAGCCTTTCGTTTTCTCACAAGAAAAAGCCGTTCATATAAAGCATTTAAAAGATTAGAGAAGCGATACCTTCCTCAAGAAGAGTTGATAACGGCAAAGATAAAATCTCATTTGGGAAATGACGTTGGTTGGAACGCTTCGCTAAGCTTTTTATCCAGAGATCCTAAACTTCCGGGTTATATTGAAAAAGCACAGGAGAAAATTGGCTCCGCTTATCCCGCGTTTAAGAGTGATATCAAGAAAGCTAAACAGCTTATCACTAATAGATACGAGAGAAGTCAGCCCCTCGATGATAGTGATAGTAGCCGATCCTCTTCAAAAACTATCGCAACGAAAAATGCTTCCTCCAAAACCAAGTCAGTACGCCAAGATAGCTCTAATCCTGACAGCGTAGCGCCGAGTCAGCCAATTAGCC
The DNA here is from genome assembly GCA_965217275.1 of Cyclobacteriaceae bacterium. Classification (GTDB taxonomy): domain Bacteria; phylum Bacteroidota; class Bacteroidia; order Cytophagales; family Cyclobacteriaceae; genus Tunicatimonas. The sequence goes on from OZ244400.1 coordinate 2,601,067, forward strand.
CACCTAATCCAAGCCCGCCTCCCCATACATCGGCTCCTTCTATCACTGCTAAAGGAAAGGCCAAACTAGTCCAACCGCGACTTACCAATTGGGAGCAAGCCAATGCTTCACGCCTTAAAATTGGCAACCTCGGTGAAGTATTCGTATATCAGTATGAACAAGCAAAGTTGAAAAGATTGGGGTTGGGGCATTTGATAGAAAAAATTGAGCATTCTTCTAAGGTAATTGGCGATGGATTAGGCTACGATATCAAATCGTTCAACAGAAGCGGAGAAGTAGTGTACATAGAGGTTAAGACTACCAAGGGCGAGTTCTGGACGAACCTGATGTTTACGCGGAACGAACTCGATTTTGCCAAACAAAATAGTTCGCAATTTCTGCTCTATAGAGTCTATGCTTTTGATGAAGAAACCAGAAGCGGCGAACTTTACATCGGAAGCTATGCGGTTATTGAAACCTACTTCAGCTTCGAACCCCAAAGCTTCGCAGCGAAGCCTAAAAAAGCTGACTAAAATAACTTCACCTCCCTTAGCGCCACCACTTCGTTGCGGCTGTTGATCATGCGCTTGCTGCGCAGGTAGCGGTTTAGGTTGGGTTCGTCGAAGTTGTCCGCTTCCGAATCGACGCTGCTTACCCGCACGTGGGCTTCCAGACCGGGGGCGTGGATAAATTCGTCGTTGCCGATCCACATGCCCACATGGGTCACGCGTTCGCTGGTGCTGTCGGTGGCGGCTCGCCCGAAGAATAATAGGTCGCCGGGCCGTAGCTGGTCGAAGTCCCGGGCTTCGTCCACCAGCTCTCCGGCGTGCACCTGCTGCGAGGCATCGCGGGGTAGCACGTGGCCGTTCATGAAGTAGATCGTCTTGGTGTAGCCGCTGCAATCCACGCCCTTCGATGATGTGCCACCCCACAAGTAGGGCACTCCCATCAGTTGCATCGCAGTGGTCACCAGCGTCTCTTCGGTGGCCTCGGCGTTGGCTACCCATTCGTCATAAGGCAGCGCATCGTCTTTTTGCACGTACCCCTCCCGACCATCCGGAAATCGCACCCAGTAGGCTACCCGGTTCTCTCCCGCCAATGCCATCACGTTGCCCATCACCAAATCAGAAATGGGGCTATCAAAAGTCTCATCTTGGTAGGCAAAACCGTAGGGAGCGGTGAAAATTAGTTTGTCAGTCGCTTGCCATTCCGCGTAGGTGGCGGTATCCATCGGCACAAAACTGCCCTGCATCCAGCTGATGTACTTATCGGGCGTTTGCACCAGGTGCCAGTCGCCTACTTTTTTCAACAGGCGCAGCGGCGTGCCCATCGTAGCCTGCGTCGCCAATTCGCCCGAGTGCTTGGGTTGCGAGCGGATGTTGGCCACCGAAATAGTAACTATGCCCAGGGTGTCGGCACCAAGCGAAGCATCGGGCAGGGTGCGGATGCTGTCTACGTAGGTAATGTTTTCGGTGGTGAGTTGTTGCAGCAATGCCCGTTTGGCTTTCGGCTGGTCGGTTTCGCCGGTGAGCACCACGGTGGTGTCTTGCGTCTTGGCCTCTATGTCAAACCGAGCAACGCGCTTGTCGGGGACGTATTGGTCTTTGGTGACTTGAACTAATTGCTCAACTTGGGCTAACGAAGAGGGAAAGGATTCTTCTTGGCTAGGGTCGCAGGAAATAACAGCGGTTAGCACCATCATCATAGCCCAGGGTTTAATCGCGCGGCGAACCGTCCCTCGGCTATGGTGATGGCAATTTTGATGTCGTAGCCTGATCGTCATTGTATGGTGTTTGAAGAGAAATTATTGCCTTTTGATGCTAGTTTAATAACAGCAACCTTCGTTCCAGCTTGGCCTGCCATTCTATTACCGATCATAATCCACCCGAAACCTACTCAGGTTCGGTTCGTACTCCCGCTCGCGCTGTTGTTCGTAAGCCATTACCGCCTGTCCGAGCTTGGCCAGGAAGGGCAAACCGATTTCATCGTACTCGTACTGGTTATCGTTGTAGATTTGGTTCTCGTTGACCTGGATCACGGCGGTGAGCATAAACTCCACGTTGTTCTCAAAGTCTACTATGTAGGCATCGTCGGTTAAGTAGCCGTAGGCCTGACCAATTTTGTTGAAAATTCGGATGTTGTTGTTCAGTTTGTCTCTGTTATCTCCGAACAGAAAGAATTTTGAGTAGCTATCGTAATAGTCTTCGGTGGTGTCGCTGGCGTAGTCGGGATAAGTGGTTTCGCGCGGCAGTTGCGATAGGTAGCGGTACACAAACTGGTAATCGTCGTCGGTCAGGTTGAAGCGCTGCGCTTCGGGCACCGCTTCGGGGAAGAGCACCGACTTCAGAATATCCTGCAGGATGCGCACCGACAAGGTGTTGTTGCCCGAAAAATCTTTGGGTTCGTTGATGAGCGAATCGTTGCGAAAGTAACCCACCCCCTTGGTGGTTCCGGTGACATTCAGGTCGTAGCTACGGGCACTGCGGATCAGGTCCTGCTGATACAGAACCTTGGCATCGTCGTAGAACTGGACGGGATTGGTATGCTGATTTTGATCCACCGTGTTGAACACCGACAGCCGGTGCACAATCTTGAAATTATCGTAGCCCTTATCCTCGAGCTTGTTATTAATGTAGTCTTGGCCTAAAAACTCATAGAGCCGATTGTACGCGTCGTTGTCACTCACGACGAAGATTTTGCGCACGTACTGCGCTACCGAAGGTTTAAGGTTTTCGGCGGTAGAATCATACTCCACCCGGGTTTGTCCGTCGTAGGCACTGTCAATGCGCAGCGGAGTGTACTTATCCAATCCTTCAACATCCAGTTCGTTGATCTTCTCCAGGGCGAGCAGCGCCACCGGCAGCTTCACCGTGCTGGCGGGATAAAAGTAGGTGTTGCTATCAATACCGTAGTAATGCGAGGTGAACGACGGATTGTTGGCCGAGTCCCGGTCGATTTGGGTGTACAGAATTTGCAGTTCGTAGCGGCTCGGATGATTGATCACCTCGTTAACTACCGTATCGTTTTGCTGGGCGAGTAGCTGGTAGATGAAGTTCTGATCATCGGCCAGAGAATCTAGCGATTTGGTTTCCGTTGTCTCGGGAGCGGAGCAGGCGAAGAATAGGGCAAAAAGGGCGAGAGATAGATCTTTCATAATAGCAGGCGCGGTGGAGACGCGATGAATCGCGTCTGTACGGGATCAGGATTATATGTGCAAAGCCCTATTGTCAGTGGCGGCTAGGCTGGCTTCTTTCATCGCTTCGGCAAAGGTGGGGTGGGCGTGCGACATGCGGGCGATGTCTTCGGCCGAGGCGCGGTATTCCATCGCCACCACGGCTTCGGCGATCATGTCGGCGGCGCGGGGGCCAATCATGTGCACCCCCAGCACCTCGTCGGTTTGCTCGTCGGCCAGCACCTTCACCAGCCCGTCGAGGTCGGCGCTGGCGCGGGCCCGCCCCAGGGCGCGGAAGGGAAACGAACCCGCTTTGTAGGCGCGGCCCTCTTCCTTGAGTTCTTCTTCGGTATAGCCCACGCTGGCCACCTCGGGCCAGGTATAAATCACGCTGGGAATGAGGCGGTAGTTGATGTGGGGCTTTTGCCCGGCCAGGGTTTCGGCCACGAACACGCCCTCTTCTTCCGCCTTATGCGCGAGCATAGGCCCCTTGTCGATCACGTCGCCAATGGCGTAGATGCCCTCCACCGGCGTGCGGTAGTGGTCGTCGACCCCAATTTTGCCCTGTTTGTTGGTTTTGATACCTACTTTGTCAAGACCGAGATTTTCGGTGTAGGCGTGTCGACCAACGCACACCAGGCAGATGTCACCCGCTACTTCCACTTCCTGACCGTCTTTGTCCTCCGCCTTCACCACCACTTCTTTGCCCTTATTTTCTACTGAGGTCACCTTGTGCTTCAGTTTAAAGTCAAAATTCAGCTTCTTAAGCACTTTTGTCAATTCTTTGGATAGGCTTTTGTCGATCAGCGGCGCGATGCGGTCCATGTACTCAAACACGGTGATCTTGGCACCTAGCCGCGCATAAACCGAACCCAACTCCAGGCCAATGTAGCCTCCGCCAATAATAATCATGTGCTTGGGCACTTCTTGCAATTCCAACGCTTCGGTGCTGGTGATCACGCGCTCTTTATCGATCTTGATGAAGGGTAGGGAAGAGGGCTTGGAGCCGGTGGCGATGATGGTATTTTCCGTGGTGAACGACGTTTCTTTTCCGTCGCCATCGGTCACTACGATGGTGTTTTTGTCTTTGAACGAACCCATGCCGGTGTGCACGGTGATCTTGTTCTTTTTCATCAGGAAGGCCACGCCCTCGGTGGTTTTCTCTACCACATCGCGCTTACGCTGGATCATCTGGGGCATATCCACCTTGAGGCTTTTCAGGTTGATGCCGTGCTCCTTAAAGTTCTCTTGCGCGTTGTGGTAGTGCTCAGTGGAATCGAGCAGCGCCTTAGACGGGATGCAACCAACGTTGAGGCAAGTGCCGCCCAGTTCGCTGTATTTTTCTATGATGGCGGTTTTCAGACCCAGTTGGGCGCAGCGAATGGCGCATACGTAGCCCCCCGGTCCCGAACCGATTACGGTGACGTCAAAATCCATATCTATTCTCTGGTTTAATGTTAACGTTGTTTACGAACGAGGTCAAAGATAGTAAACGACGACGGTTTTGCTATGTTTGGTAGGGGTTTTGGACTTTTAAAGACCCCAAAAAATCGTGTTATTGCCGTTGAATTCACCCGCGTAGCTCTGTTTGGAGGTTCAGTTCGGGCTTGTCGAGTTCTCTCTATTTTTTCGCCATCCACCCAAGATCAACATGCTACTCCTATCCGTACGATGCGGTGTCAGCCTACTGCTGGCAACAATTAGTCTGGCGCTTTTTGCGCAGGATAAAATTGAGACGGAACGCGGCGTGCAGGCCTCAGCAGTGCCGTCGGCCGCTCGCGATTGGCTTCACGAAACCTACGCCAGCACCGGTCGGCTTCACTGGTATCTCGAGGAGTCTTCGGATGGAACGAGCTACGAAGCCAAATTTCGGCACCGCGGAGCGTGGCATAGTGTAGAGTTTAACAAAACCGGTGCCCTTCAGGACGTTGAAATTAAGGTTAACTTGAGCAGCTTGCCCGAACCGGTGCGAAAGGGAATGGTAGTCTACTTTGATACCACATACACAAAGTACCGCGTCCAAAAGGTTCAGCAACAGCTCACCGGCACGCCGGAGGCGGTGCGAGCGGTTATCCAGAATCTGCCCACTGGCAAAGTGACCTGCCGCTACGAAGTGGAGTTCTACGGTAAGAACGACCAAAGCAAAGCGCTGTGGGAAGGACTGTTTGACGACCAGGGTCAGTTGCAGCAGCGGAGAAAAATCGTGCTACGACCGACCGATAACCTCAACTATTAGATGAAATGGCTACTGCTGAGCGCGCTGACGCGCTTTTCACTGGGCGCCCTAGCCCAAGAAAACGTAGTCTACACCGGCTTTTTTCCCGAAGCGGCCCTCACCGGTTCGGTGAGCGACCGGGTGCAACTCACCTTCAAGGTAGAATCGCAGCACCGGAGCTACGACAACCGCGCGGCTGCGGGTGAACGCTGGGAGTACTTTCACTATCGCACCGACTTGCAGGGCTTTGTGGCTTTGTCGCTCAACCCCTTTTGGAAAGTATCAGGCGGCTACCAGTACCGGCTCGAGGGCGGCAACGGACCTAACACCCATCGCTCTATCCAGCAAATCGCATACGTCCAGCGGCTGATGCGCTCGCGCCTGGGCCACCGCCTGCGCACCGACCAAACCTACCACCCCAGCGAAGCCGTCGCATTGCGCGCCCGCTACCGGCTCTCGGTCGAGATTCCTCTCGTTGGGCAGTCGCTCGACCCCGGTGAGTTTTATTTATTGTTGTCCGATGAAATAATTTACGCGTATCAGGGAGGCGACAGCGAGTTTGAGAACCGGCTGGTGGGTTCGCTAGGGCGTTATATCAGCCAACGGGCGAAGCTGGAAGCGGGGCTAGACTACCGCACGGATCGCTACCTTGCCGAGGGCTTTCGCACGCGACTGTGGCTGAAGGTGGGCGGGTACTTTAGTTTGTAGGACTTAGTAGTTCAGCTAGTTTTACAGAGGCTTGTGGTGATGTGAGTTATAAGAATTTATCAGGATTTTCATAGCGTCATCCCATTCACTTCTCATCGCTAGATTCCTAGCAACAAGCGTGTCGGATCCTCAATCAACTCCTTGATGCGATACAAGAAACTTACCGACTCGCGACCGTCGATCACGCGGTGGTCGTACGACAAGGCCACGTACATCACGGGGCGGATGACCACCTCGCCATCGACGGCGACCGGACGCTGCACGATGTTGTGCATGCCTAGAATGGCCGATTGTGGCTGGTTGATGATGGGTGTGGAGAGCATAGAGCCGAAGATGCCGCCGTTGGTGATGGTGAAAGTTCCACCGGTCATCTCGTCGATGCTCAGTTTGCCGTCGCGGGCTTTGGTCGCCAAACGAACCACTTCTTTCTCAATCTGATCGAACGACAACTGGTCGGCATCGCGAATCACTGGTACTACCAGGCCGCGAGGCGACGAAACCGCGATCGACACGTCGCAGTAGTTGTTGAAAATCAGCTCGTCGCCATCAATCATGGCGTTCACGGCGGGCCACTCTTGCAGCGCCTGGCAGGCGGCTTTGGTGAAGAACGACATGAAGCCGAGCCCAACTTCGTACTTCTCTTTGAACGATTCTTTGTACTTCTTGCGCAACTCCATCACCGGTTGCATGTCCACCTCGTTGAAAGTGGTGAGCATAGCCGTCTCGTTTTTGGCCGCTACCAAACGTTTGGCGATGGTGCGACGCATCGAGCTCATCTTCTCGCGCCGTTGCTCACGCTCGCCCGTCGGGGCCGGAGTAGCGACTGGTTCTTTCGTTGTAGCTTTTTCCTCCCTGGGCGGAGCAGTACGCGCTTCGGGTCTTCCTTCCGATTTTTGGGCCTTTTCAGCGTCTTCTTTGGTGATGCGCCCGTCGCGGCCACTTCCTTTCACCTCTTTGGCGTCAATGTCTTTTTCAGCCAAAATTTTGGCGGCGGCGGGCGACGCGTGACCGGTAGCATAGGTTTCTTTGTCTTGCCCGTTGTCCGCCGACTCGGTTTTAGTAGGAGCTTTGGCTTCGGGCGCTTCTTCCGGCGGGGCGGGTTGCTCACCCGCACCGTTACCTCCGGTTTCTATCTTGCAGACCAAAGCGCCGACTTCCAGGGTGGTTCCCGCTTCGGCTACGATGCGGAGCGTACCGGCGGCTTCAGCAGTAAGTTCAAAAGTCGCCTTATCCGATTCGATCTCAGCGATTACCTCATCCATTTCCACCGTGTCGCCGTCGGCCTTCATCCATTCGGAGATGGTTACTTCGGTGATCGACTCGCCCACGGTGGGGATTTTCATCTCTACCACCTCGCCCGAGCTATCATCCTCGTCTTCATCGTTATCGGGGGCAGCGGGGGCTTCCGGTTCGTCCGATTCTGAGGCGTCCGCTTCCGGCGCTTCTTCTTCAGAATCGCTCGACTGGCCATTGGCTTCAATTTTGCACACCACGGCACCAACCTCCACGGTATCTCCGGCTTGGGCGATAATCTGCAGGGTGCCGGCCTGCTCGGCGGTGAGCTCAAAGGTGGCTTTGTCCGATTCCAGTTCGGCAATCACTTCGTCTATTTCCACCGCGTCACCGTCGGCCTTCATCCATTCGGAGATGGTTACTTCGGTGATCGACTCACCCACGGTGGGGATCTTTATTTCTAAGCTCATACAAGTCTGTTTTTCTTCTCTTTACGTACTAGATACTGGTTGTCGTTATTTTAGCTACGAAGCCGTTGACCATCGTAGTACTTCTTGATATACTGTTTCCTCAGACGTGTCATCCTTTAATATTTCATCGTACGTCATTCCTTTGACATCCATCAGGTACTCAACCATAACCCTTCCTTTGTAATATTAATAGTGATGTATCCAGCAGTAGCTCGAGCAATAGGTCCTTTTCCTCGTATGTCCTCTATGTCGTTGAAAAAGTGGTCATGTACTAACAATACGTCAAAATGATAATCTTTGTCGTGAAGCTCACTTCTTTCTATTAGTGCGTAAGCTTCGTCCAATCGATCTTTAAAATGAGTTTCGTCAAGTACAGTATCAGCACTGGTATAGATGGTGAAAGCTTGGTGCTCTATCTTCTTAGCAAATAGCATCTGAGAGGAAAGCGTAACCGTTACTAAACCAGATAGTACAACGGCAACTACTACAGTAAGAGAAGCAACAACTTTCTTGATAGCCTTTTTCATAATAGAAGAAGATTAGTAATCGTATATACTCGTACCTAATTCGCCTACTTCTGCCGTATCTTTTGATGATTAATCTAAGCCAAGGCTTTGCTAATAATTTCTTCTTGTTCCTGGGTGTGCAATTTTCCGTAGCCGGTGGCGGGTGAGGCGCTGGGCTCGCGCGAGATAATCTCAATGTCCACCTGTCGATAGGTGCGCAGGATAAACGCCCAGTAGCCCATGTTTTCGGGCTCCTCTTGCACCCAGTAGACCTTGGCCGCCTTGTATTTCATCAACAGCTTGGTGACCTGCTTCTCCGGAAAGGGATGCAACTGCTCTAAACGAATGATGGCAATGTCCTTTCGCTTCTCCTTTTCCTGCCGCTCCTGTAGATCATAGTAAATTTTGCCGGAGCAGAGCAATACTTTCTTCACCGATTTGGCCGGTTTGGCGTAAGCGTCGTCGATCACCTCACGGAACCGCCCCTCGGTAAATTCCGACAGCGGCGACATCACTTTGGGATGACGAAACAACGACTTGGGTGACATCACCACCAGCGGCTTGCGGAACGGCCAGGCCAGTTGGCGGCGCAGTGCGTGGAAAAAATTGGATGGCTCGGTGATGTTGGCAACGATAATATTCAAATCGGCACTGAGTTGCAGGTACCGCTCGGGACGGGCATTAGAGTGCTCCGGGCCTTGCCCTTCGTAGCCGTGCGGCAGCAGCAGCACCAGCCCGTTCATGCGTTGCCACTTGGTTTCGGAAGTGGTAATGAACTGGTCTACCATCACCTGGGCCCCGTTGGCAAAGTCGCCAAACTGGGCTTCCCATACCACCAGGGCGTTGGGATTGGCCATGGCGTAGCCAAACTCGAAACCCATCGCGCCGTATTCTGACAGCAGCGAGTTATAAATATGAAACTGCCCCTGATCTTCACTAACGTGATCCAGGTTGGTGTAGGCCTCGTTGGTCTCGGCGTCGTGAATCACGGCGTGGCGGTGCGAGAAGGTGCCCCGCTGGGTATCCTGCCCGGCCACCCGAACGAGCTTTCCTTCGGCCAAAATGGTGCCGTAGGCCAGCAGTTCGGCAGCGGCCCAGTTAAGCACCTTCTTCTCGAAGAAAATCTCCTGGCGCTGTTTGAACTGCTTTTCAATCTGGCGAATCGGCTTAAAATCCTCGGGAAGGGTGGTGAGCGCGGTAGCCACTTGGTCGATCATCGCCTGCGACACCCCGGTTTCGGGCGACTGCTCAAAGTCTTTTTCTTCGGCCCGACGCAGGTCGCGCCACTCCTGCTCCACTTCCTGGTAGTAGTAGGGCAGCGGCTTCTGCTTCACCATGTTCAGCCGGTCTTGGAGCAAGCTCCGGAACTCCTCGTCCATCTTGTCCGCCAGTTTAGCGTCTACCTCACCCCGCTCGATGAGTTTCTTGTTATAGATCTCCCGGGGATTCTGATGATCGGAGATGATATTGTACAGCGAAGGCTGGGTGAATTTGGGCTCGTCGCTTTCGTTGTGCCCGTGCCGACGATAGCACACCATATCGATGTAAATGTCTCGGTTAAACTTCTGCCGAAATTCCACCGCGGCGCGCACGCAAAACACTACGGCTTCGGGATCGTCGCCGTTCACGTGCATCACGGGGGCATCCACCACCTTGGCCACGTCGGTGGAGTATACGCTGGAGCGTGCTTCGTCGAAATCGGTGGTGAAGCCCACCTGGTTATTAATCACGAAGTGGATGGTGCCCCCGGTGTAGTAGCCCTCTAACTGCGACATCTGGGCGATTTCGTAGACGATGCCCTGCCCGGCCAGGGCGGCGTCGCCGTGGATGAGGATGGGCATCACCTGGTCGTAGTCGTTGTCATACTGCCGGTCGGCCTTGGCCCGCACGAAGCCTTCCACCACGGGGTCTACGGCCTCCAGGTGCGAGGGGTTGGGAGTGAGTTTGAGGTTCACCTTGTTGCCCGAGGGGGTGCTCACTTCGGCGGAGTACCCCAGGTGATACTTCACGTCACCATCACCGTGCGATTGGTTGGGTTCGGCGGTGCCTTCAAATTCGTTGAAAATCTGCTCGTAGGTCTTGCCCATAATGTTGGCCAGCACGTTGAGCCGCCCCCGGTGGGCCATGCCAATCACCACTTCTTTCACCCCGCGGGCCGAAGCCTCGTCGATGATGGCGTCTAGGGCGGGAATGGTGGTTTCGCCGCCCTCTAGCGAAAACCGTTTCTGACCCAGGTATTTGGTGTGCAGAAAATTCTCAAACACCACCGCCTCGTTGAGCATGTAAAGAATTTGCCGCTTTTCTTCGTCAGAGGGGTCGTATTTGATGCTTTCCCGCTCCGCCTTGTGCTTCATCCACTCCACCACTTCCCGACTGCGGATGTAGGTATACTCAAACCCAATGGGCCCCAGATATACCTGCCGTAGCACCTCGATGATCCGCCGCAACGAGGCCCGTCCGATGCCAATTTCATTGCCCGCCTCGAATTCCTGGTCCAGGTCGGCTTCGGAGAGCCCGTAGTGCTCGATGCCCAGTTCGGCGCGGCGGTTCACGCGCTCGCGCACCGGGTTGGTTTTCGACTCTAGGTGCCCCCGCCGCCGGTAGTTGCGAATCAGTTTGCGAACGCTAATCTCTCGGGTATCGATTTTGCCTTTGACAACGGTAGCCGAACCATTCGACCCGTGACCGTTGAACTTCTCCTGAGAAAAGTTAAACCCTTCGAAAAACTTCTGCCAGCTCTCATCAACGGATGCGGGGTCTTTCTGGTAGGATTGATAAAGATCGTCGATGTAGTTGACGTGAGCGTTTGAGATGTAAGAGTACTGATCCATTACTGAAGAAAAGTGTGGCGCAAATATAAAGAGAGTTTACGTACTATTGAAGCGCTTTACAAGGAACGTCTTCCTTAGAAAACCATAAACAACTTGTATAGTTTAACCCCTGGTTTTGTGTTAGGTTGCCCAGTCCCGCTTCCGTGACGTAGCCATTTTGAACCCGAGAGGAGAGCTAAAAAGCAGCCATTCCGGATTGCCTCTCCCTAAGATACTAACGAATCTTTGTATCCTTTAATTGGATGCTTTACGCTTACTTTTTTTATGAAATTAAGCTTTGCCCCCTTATCGTTTTCTCGTAGTTAGTTATAAATTTGAGGCCCATCAAACTTTGTTGAAAACATAGCATCGCTAATTCCCTCCCCTTGAAAAGAAAGCAAAACGTCGGTCATTTATCAGTACTTGTGTTTCCGCTCGTAGCGGGCATTGCCATTTATTCTACCCTAGTCACCTTTCCGGCGCATCGTTTCCAACCCGTAGCTTCCCCAGACAGTGTGATGCTTGCTGCGATGGTTCCCGCCGCTCCGGCCGCCCCCGAACCCGAGTATCTCTTTGGAATCAACGTAGACAGCCTGGAGGTGGTCGAGGCCACCATCCAACCCAACGAGTACCTCTCGCAGATTCTGCGCAAATACAATATTTCACTAGGGCTGATTGACCGCATCGCTAAGAAGTCGCGCGCGGTGTTCGACGTGCGCAAAATTCGGATGGATAAGGATTATACCGTTCTGTGCCGCGCCGACTCGGCCCGCACGGCGCAGTATTTTATTTATGAACCCAATCGCCTCGACTACGTGGTGTTTGACCTTACCGACACCGTCAGCATCTACCAAGAGCAGCACAAGATCGATACGGTGACGCGCGAGTTTGCGGGGGTCATCGACTATTCAATCTACCAAACCCTGGCCGACGGCAACGCTCCGCCCGATTTGGCTTATCAACTCTCCGACATCTACGCCTGGCAATTAGACCTCTTCAAGGTGCAGAAGGGCGACCGCTTCAAGATGATCTACGAGGAGATTCGCATCAAGGAAGAGCCGGTGGGCGTAGGCAAAGTGCTGGCCGCGCACTTCGAGCGCAATCAGGAAAGTTACTACGCTTTCTACTACGACCAGCAGGGCCGCACCGACTATTTCGACGAGGAAGGCAACAGCCTGCGCAAGGCTTTCCTGAAAGCTCCATTAAAGTATAGCCGCATCAGCTCACGCTTTTCGAACGACCGACTGCACCCGGTGCTGCATGTGCACCGTCCGCACCACGGCATCGACTACGCCGCTCCCACCGGCACGCCCGTGCGGGCCGTGGGCGATGGTAAGATCATCAAAGCCAACTACAGCGGCGGCGCGGGCAACTACGTGAAGATTCGGCACAACAACACCTACACCACCGGCTACATGCACCTGTCGAAGTACGGCGAAGACATCAAAGTGGGCAAACGGGTGAAGCAGGGCGATATCATCGGCTACGTGGGCAGCACCGGCATCTCTACCGGCCCGCACCTCGACTACCGGGTTTGGAAAAACGGGCGGGCGGTGGACGCGCTCACCATTGATATGCCTCCTTCCGAACCCATCAAGCGTGACCACCGGGTGGCCTACGAAGCGGCGATGCAGGTGATGACCGACCACCTCAACCAGATGCACTACCCCAAACGACAGTTTGTGCTGGCCGAAGCAAAGACCAACGTACGGGTGGTGAACATCGACGAAGCAATGATGTAGCGCCGAAGTTGCTCGGCGAAGCCCGTACTGACCCACAACCTATGAAACTATCGCTAGCCGCTTCAGGTGCTCTACTTTTTTTTGTGATGGCTCCCTCGTTCGCCCAAACCTTCCCCCAGCTGCCCGAAGAACAGCGACTTTCGCGGCTGCAGCCTCCTAGCGGACCGGTCACCGCCGTGCTCGACACTGACACTTACAATGAGATCGACGATCAGTTTGCGCTGGTTTACGCGCTGCTCTCGCCCGAGCAGATGACCATTGAGGCCATCTACGCTGCCCCCTTCCTGAACGACCGCTCGGAAAGCGCCGCCGACGGCATGGAGAAGAGCTACGAAGAGATCCTGCGGCTGCTTGACAAGATGAACCGCCCCGCCGACGGGCTGGTGCACCGCGGGTCGGCCGGGTTTCTCAAAAGTCTGGATCAACCAATTGAAAGTGATGCTGCGCGCGATTTGATTCGTCGGGCCCAGGCCGCGGAAGGGCCGTTGTACGTGCTCACCGTGGGCGCTCCCACCAACGTGGCCTCGGCCCTGCTGCTGGAGCCTTCTATCGTCAACAACATTGTGGTGGTGTGGCTGGGCGGCAAGGGACTCAACTGGCCCAACGCCCGCGAATTCAATTTGCAGCAAGACGTGCTCGCCTCGCAGGTGCTGTTCGATTCGGGCGTGCCGCTGATTCAGTTGCCCACCCAACCTGTCACTTCTCACCTGCTCACCACGGTGCCCGAAGTAGAAACCTACCTGGAAGGCAAGGGTGAGATTGGTGACTATTTGGTAAAAATATTCAAGGACTACCACCAAGACCATTTCGCTTGGTCAAAGGTGATCTGGGACATTTCGGCGGTGGCTTACCTCATTGACCCCAGTTGGTTCAATACCGAAATGCGTAGCACTCCGGCCCTCACCAACGAACTTACCTACCGCTTCGATGACAACCGCCCGCCCTACCGGGTGGCCACCTACGTGCACCGTGATCCTATCTATAAAGATATGTTCCGGAAGATAGAAAAAGCTTTTTAGTCTTATCTAAACAACCTACCCCATGAAGAATATCAAAGGACCCGCCATTTTTTTAGCCCAGTTTATGGGCGACGAATATCCCTTCGACACCCTGGAAAACGCTTGTCAGTGGATGTCGGACGCTGGGTATGAGGGAGTGCAGGTGCCCACCTTCGACCCGCGCTGTATCGACCTGAAAAAAGCGGCCGACAGCAAAGACTACTGCGACGAACTCAAGGGCGTGGCCCAGGATGCTGGTGTAGAAATCACGGAACTCTCCACGCACTTGCAGGGCCAACTGGTAGCCGTGCACCCGGCCTACGATGTGATGTTCGATGCTTTTGCTCCGGCCGAAGTGCATAACGACCCCCCGGCCCGCACCGCGTGGGCCGTAGACCAAATGAAGATGGCCGCCCGCGCCAGCCGCAATTTTGGCATCGACGTGCACGCCACCTTTTCCGGGGCGTTGGCCTGGCCGTTTATCTACCCTTGGCCCCAACGCCCGGCCGGACTTATTGAAATGGCCTTTAAAGAGCTGGCCAACCGCTGGAAGCCGATTCTGGACGTGTTTGACGAAAACGGAGTGGACGTATGCTACGAAATCCACCCAGGCGAAGACTTGCACGACGGCGCTACTTTCGAACGCTTTCTGGAGGCCACCGGCAACCACCCCCGTGTCAAAATCCTCTACGACCCCAGCCACTTCGTCTTGCAGCAGCTGGACTACCTTTCTTTTATCGACATCTATCATGGGCACATCAGGATGTTCCACGTGAAGGATGCCGAGTTTAATTCCACCGGCAAATCGGGCGTGTACGGAGGTTACGAATCATGGGCCGACCGGCCGGGCCGCTTCCGCTCCACGGGCGACGGGCAGGTAGATTTCGGGGCGGTGTTCACCAAACTGGCGCAGTATGATTATGACGGCTGGGCCGTGGTAGAGTGGGAAGACTTTATGAAACACCCTGAGCAGGGAGCCGCCGAGGGGGCCGAGTTCGTGAGTGCCCACCTCATTCAGGTGACCGAGCGCGCCTTTGATGACTTCGCCGGTGGGCAAGTGGACGATGATACGAACAAAAAGATTTTGGGTTTGTAACTCTCCGCCTTGATTTTAATCTATCCAATAACTGTTAAACTTAACAACCTATGATACGCAATTGCATTACTAGCCCCTTGTTTTCTTGCTTCGCTTTCGGAGTGCTTATCGGCGGAATGGCCGCTTGCAGCTCCAACCCCGAGCAAGTAACGGCCACCGAAGACGTTGAATTGATCGACGAACCTGAAGTTGCCGAAGAAGGAGAGTGGCAAGACCTGACCTCGCTAGACGAGTGGCGCAACTTCAAAGCCGATACCATTGGCTCAGCCTGGGTACTGGAGGATGGCGTGCTCACGCTCACCGGCAAGGGCGGCGGTGACCTCATCACTAAGGAAGAGTACGACGATTTTGCCCTGGAGATGGAGTGGAAGATATCGGAGGGCGGCAACAGCGGTTTGATGTTCCACGTGGCCGAAGCTGACACCCTGGGAGCCACCTACCATACCGGCCCCGAGTACCAACTGCTGGACAACGAGCGCCACGCCGACGCCAAGATTGAAAAGCACCGCGCGGGCGACAATTACGACTTGCAAAAGTCAACCGTAGAGACGGTGAAGCCCGCCGGAGAGTGGAACACTACCCGCCTGGTGGTAAATGGCGGACAGGTGGAACACTACCTCAACGGTGAAAAAGTGGTGGAGTACGAACTGTGGACTCCCGAGTGGAAGGAAATGGTCGCCAACAGCAAGTTCGCCAAGTTTCCGGCCTACGGACTGGCGAAAACCGGCCACATTGCGCTGCAAGACCACGGCGACGAGGTATCGTTCCGCAACATTCGGGTGAAGCGGTTGTAAGTACTGAACCCTTGCTTGTTTTTGTTATCACAAACTCGCTCCCGGCGTGTTTCTGTGCTGTGTCAGCTCGATGATAAGGCAGCTACCCTACGATGGGATACAACATAGAAGAAACAGTCTATTGATTCCACGTTCGGAAATCATCATCCGTTTGGTTGATCCACCGGTCCAGTGCTTGTTTGAGAGAGGCTTTTACCGGTTGATAAGTAGGTTCCTCCGCCAGGTTTTGGGTTTCCCCCGGGTCTTTCCACAGGTCGAATAATTGCTCGTTTCTCTGCCCTTGGTTATACAGATTGTACTTATACCGCCGGTTTCGGATCATCCGGGCGTGGCGGGTAGAGTCTAGTTTGTCATCGGCCAGTTCTACCACCAGGTGCTCCCGGAGGGTTGCCTGCGGGTTTTCCAGCACCGGGCGGAGACTGCGTCCGGTAAAGGTCGGCGGATTTTCAACTCCGGCGTAGTCGCAGAGGGTAGGCGTCACGTCTATCCCCGAAACCAATTGAGTGCGATCAATCACCCCGGCCGGAATGTGACCTTTCCAGCGGATGATGAAAGGAACCGTGGCGGCTTCTTGGTAAAGGCTTAGTTTCGCCGCCCACTGATGCGCCGCGCCGCCGTCGCCGTGTTCACTGGTGAGCACCACTATAGTATTTTCTTCCAGCCCATTGGCCCGTAAGGCATCCAGAATTTTTCCGATCTGTTGATCCACCATTTCGGTAAAGCGGTAGTAATGATAGAGATACGCCCGCCAATCCTGCTTACTGTAGTCGCGCGTGAGCAACAGTTCTTCTCCGTAATGATCCATCCGACGCTTTTCCTGTAAGAACTCCGGTTCGTTGTCTGCCACGGCAAAGTTGGGCGGCAAAGGAGGCAGGGGCTCTTCGATCTGGTCCGCTTTGGCGTAATCATCCGGTCGGCGGGGCACGTAGCAAATGTCGTGGGGGTTGTGCAGCGACACGGCCAGCAGAAAAGGTTTATCTTCCTGATAGTTATCGAGGTAGTTCACTACCGCATCGGCGATGGGGGCGTCGGTGGCTTCGCCGGTATCCCAGGAGGGTTCCAACGACTCAAAGGGTAGCACCCGGAAACCCCGCACCGAGTCCATATTACTCTGCGCCGGGTAGCCTTCCGGCAAATGCCACTTTCCGGCCCACACGCTGTTGTATCCTGCCCGCTGAAATAGCTGCCCCACCGTAGGGTAAGCCGGGTCGATGTTCGTGGAGTTCCACACCACGCCGGTCTCGTGCGGCATCCGCCCGGTGAGCAAACTGCTGCGGGCCGGGCCGCACACTGGCGACGTGCAGTACGACTCCGTAAAGTACACTCCCCCCTGGGCCAGGCGGTCCATCGCCGGAGTGTGCAGATTAGGATTTCCCAGGTAGCTAATGGCATCGTTGGTGTGCTGATCGGTGAGGATGATCAGCACGTTGGGGCGAAGTTCTTCTTTCGGATCCGCTTTCGTCAGGCAGCCGGTGGCTAGCAAACTAATGAGTGACAGGATAAGTAGCTTATTCATAATATTCTTCATGGGTAGACTATTTTACGCGTAATTAATAGGGTATTGTTTCAGTAAAACGTAGCGTGACCGGACCCAAGAGTCCTGACTCCAGCAGTAGGGCTTCCTTCCAGGGCGTGTCCCGGTAGGCCGTAGCAATGTTGGTTTCGGTGAAACTTTCTCCGGTCTTGGCGTCGCCCACCAGGCGGTTCGACCAAGTGTTGGCTACCTCGATTTTAAGCGTGTTTTCACCTTCTTTCAGCCCGTCGGTGATCTCAAAGGTATAGGGTTCGGACCAGGTGATGCCCAACGGTTGGTTATTCAACCATACTTCGGCTACCTCGGAGAGGTTCCCCAGGTCGAGGGTAATTCTATCGTAGCCAACCGTATCTTTTGGATCAAAGCGAAAGCGTTGGTGGTAGGTGGCCGTGCCGGAGAAATACCGGATGTCCTGATCCGGAGCCTCGCTCCAGGAGATAAGTTCCGGAAAGGTGACCGAATCGGGCGCACCCCAGTCCGGGGGAAACGTGAGTTGCCACGCCCCGGTAATGGGCTGGGTTTTCGGCTGATTTTTTACCCGAACGGAAGAACCGTCTCCCGTTAGGACAATGTCACCTTCTTCCAAGAAAACCACCCCATCGGGCTGGTACTGAAGCCGCGGCGGATGCGGACCGGCCGCCGTCACGGTTTCGTAGTGAGCCGCCTCGTTGCTCGGTCGAAACGCTAGCACGTACGCCCCGTAGGGCGGCAAAGACAGGGGCAGTCGGATGCCCTGTTCGGTTGATTGATAGATGCCTACCGGAACCACCTGGCCGGTTTCCGGGTCCCAGAGCTCCGGCGTTTTGCCCGGTTGCCGAAACGTGCCCACCCGGGAAACCCACGCATCGGTGGTGTTGCTCACCAGGTAAAAATCCAGCTCCTGATCCTGGTAGTGGGCAAAATCCAGTGTCCCGGACTCCGGGTCGGGGTAGCTAAAGTCGGGCGGGGTTTGCAGTTTCGTCAGTACCTCCGCGGCGGATATTCCGGCGTAGATACCTCCCTGCCGGAGCTGCGTTGCGGAAAGGTCGGCCGCCGTCTGCTTCCACAGCGAATCGGCCAGGGACTGTACGGTTTGAGTGGCCTCCGGTTGGTTACTAAGCCCGAGGGCTTCTTTGGGCCTGTCTCCCACAATGATGGCCCCTTCCTGAGCTAATTGCCTGAGCTTTTTCAGCGCTGCCGGATTCACCTTCGTAGTTTCTCCCAGGGACAAAACCTTGAACCGGGCACCGTTGGATAGTACCAATTCGCCATCTTCCACGCGCAAGTCGTTGAGCAAAATGTCGGTATTGATGATCTCGTAATCATAACCCGGCCCTACGGAAAAACGGGTGTTTTTGGGAGCGACAAAGTTGGGTACCCGGTCGCCGTAGTAATACAGCACGTCGGCCACAAAGTCGGTTTCCTGCCATAGGTAGGACAGCCGCGCCAGGTAATCGTTGAAGGGCTTGATTTTGGGCCACCACACCCGCTTGTCGTTGTAGTGGGTGCCCGCGTGGTACACCACGCCCGGATAGCCGATGCCCGCCGGGTTATGCGTGAACCCGTGCACCACCACCCGGTTCATGCCCTCACCAAAAGCGCGGTTGGCCAGCGGTTTCAGATCGAACGGCCCTTCTTGCCAGTGCTGAAAACTAGTAAACGATTCTTCCTCTGCAATGTCCCGCTGATAAATGTGGGAAGCGGCGGCCACTTCTTTCACCAGCCAAAGCACGTCCACGCTGTCGGGGGCGTAGTGGTAGTGCTTGTTCCAGAACTCGCCCCGGGGCACATCCAGCGCGCCCAGAGCCTTCAACGCATCCACCGGCACGTTGTGCAAAGGTTCGCCCGGCCCGCCGGATTCGGAAGTGATCTGCAATCCGTAGGCATTACAAATTTCCCGGGCCTTGCCGTAGTGGTTGTTGATGATCAGGTGCGACAGGGTAGCGTTGAAATCTTGCCAAAAGCGTTGGGCAGTTTCCGGGGCCAAAAACTGTTCATCAAACAAAGCCGGAATGAACTTATCAATAGAATAGCCGTGCAGCTTTTTAAAGGTCTCCGGCAGCGAGGAGGTCCAGACGGAGCCGGTGGCTTCGTAGCTGGCCAGGTAAAAGTTCTTGAGGGTGGTATTCCTGAAATCACCCAATCGCGGTTTCAGTTGATTAATAAAGTGCATAAAATGCGCCCGGGTGGCGGCCGAATCGTAGTGATCGATGATGGGGGCCATCGAGTTGGGACTGGGCAATTTCAGGGCTTCGCCGGAGTTGGCGCACACGTAGCGGTAGATCGTCCAATCTCCTGTCGGAACTTCCCACTCCAATTGTTCGGTGGTGGGGTTAAAACGAGAAGAAAGGTCGATGATTCCCGCCGTATCGGTGTTGGTTTGCCCCACCGGAATCGCCAGCACGGCTACCTCTTCGTGATAGACCGGTTTCCCGTCGTCGGCAAATTCAATCAAGCGGGTTTTTCCCTTTTTATCCGTCCGGGAAATTTCTGGGAAGGGCAAGCTGATGGTGCGGGTAGAACCTCCTGATACCGGAGTTTTGGAAAAATACAGGGATTTGGCGGCGTGTTGCGGCTCGATCCAGGTGCCCCCGGCGTTCCAACTGCTGGCCAGGTTCAGGCCCACGGCAATGTCTAACCGGGTGGCTTCTTCGATAGCAAATTGGATTGCTTGCCGCGACGGCTCACTCATAAAGGCCGGACCCGCCGGAACGATACTGTCGGGGTT
Source organism: Cyclobacteriaceae bacterium (assembly GCA_965217275.1). Taxonomy (GTDB): domain Bacteria; phylum Bacteroidota; class Bacteroidia; order Cytophagales; family Cyclobacteriaceae; genus Tunicatimonas. The sequence goes on from OZ244400.1 coordinate 2,621,031, forward strand.
GGAGTAGGAAGTGGTGCCAATCTCAAAGATATCGGCACCGCTAACCCCCGCTTGCTTCATCGCCCGCAGTTCTTCCTTCATCCGGGTGGTATCGGTGTAGCCGTTGAGCCACCACCAGTATACTTTCGGTCGGGCCGTGTTAGGTGGATTCGCGAAGCCTTCTCTTAGGGTTTGGTACCGGTCAGCACCAAGTTCCGGGGGCTTTTCCCGATGAGAACTCAGGGCGGCAATCAGGCTGAAGAAACCAACCACAAAAACTAGTTTTATAGAAGTTGCCATTTCGCGTAGAATTAGGTTGAAAACAAGGCTAATGTCTTATTGAATGATGACCGACTCGATAGCCAGGTAATCAGCGATTTTTTTTATCGTTTGAGCATGATGGCCGACGCCTAACGCAAAATGATGGGTCGGCCCCTCCCGAATCCAGCGGTGCAGGAACGTTCTGACATCCGGTTGAAAAAAGCCCCGCGTATTGGTGTTGCCGGTGGGGGGGATAGGCCCTTTCACTGATTCGCCTTCGGCAATCACAAACTTGAACTTCCCTTCGTAGGTGGAGGTGATGCTGAGCATGGTGATGGGGCCTTCCTTGATCTTGAACTCTACGCCCGCTCCGAAGCCCGGCTTGCCGTGGTACTTTTTCAGGCTGCGCAGCACCGGTCGCCCTTCGGCAATAGCAATGTTGTGCGGACCGTCGTGACCCACCAGCACAAAACCTTCCTTGAAGTCCACCGGATGGAATTCGGCAAAGCTGCCTCCGATGCCCAAGCGGTCCATGATGAGCATCGCCACGCAGGTTTTCAGGTCCGATTCGCCGCACATCGGGAATCCGGCGGCGGTGAGCAGCGAGTTGCCCACAATCAGGTTGGCCATCACCTGCTGGGTAAGGCTATTGGCTTCGCCTTCGTAGTAATAGGCCAGCCCATCGAGCTTTTTCTCCTGGGTGAATCTTTCCAGGGCCACACTCACGCGGGCCGCCACGTCCAGGTCGGCGTCTTTAAGCTTTTCCGAAATGGGGTCCGATACCGGGTCGGGGGTATCAAAAAACCCTAGGATCCGTTCCCGGGCAGTCCGCATTTCGTCGTCGGTCACGGTTTTGTACTGGGCCACAATCTCGTTTTCCTCGCACTGCACCACGTGCAGGCCAAAGTGGGCCGTGAACATCGTAGCATCAAAGTGCATGTCGAGCATCGCCTCGATCGGGTGGCCGATGTGCCCGAGCTGAGAGGTGCGCAGATCGTGCAGTACGCGGGCAATGCGACAGTACTCTTCAATGTCCGACTCGGCCTGGGGGTCATCGTGCAGGGTGCCGATGATTACGTTAGGCACTGGTTTGCCCATCCGCACCGCCACCCCGGCAAACTCGGGCAGCGAGCAAATATCGTCGTTGTAGAGTTGCATGTAAGTGGATGCTTTCTCATAGTTCAGGGCCTTATCCGGCTGCAAAGCCACCAGCACGATAGGCACCTCCAGGCGTTGGATAATCACCCCGAAGGTGCTGGAGGTGGCATAGGTGAGCATATCGCAAAAGAGCAAATCGAGGTTGGCCGCCAGTAGCTTAGGCACCATCGCGTAAGCTCCCCGGGCATCATCCACCAAGCCGAAATCAACGACTTCTACGTCGTGCTTGGCAACTTTCTCTAAAAAGGCCAACTGCTTTTTCTGAAGGGCTTCTAGCAAGCCGTCGAACTGCGGCCAGTATTTGTGGTAGCCTACGCCCAGTACGCCGATTTTGGGTTTGGCTGCGCTGCGTCGGACAATTGGTTGGTTGGTTTCTTTCATAAATTCTTAATTTTAGTAGTATGCATTCTTTCCGGAGCTTGTTCCGGTGAACTCCCTTTACGCCACTTCTAATTTGATCGGTTTAATCTGACGGATAAACAGCAGCAGCAGGACAAACGCCACCGGATACAGCACTCCCGAGACAATCCACAACGGGCGGTACGAGTAGGTCTGAATCACCAGCCCGATCAGGGGATTAAGCAATAAGCCCGAGATGGCTCCGGCCGTTCCGGACAAGCCCACTACGGTGGACGTGGCTTTTTTGCCGAAGATATCGGAGATGGCGGTAATATAATTCGTGATCCAGAACCCGTGCGCCAGCATGAATACCGACATCAGAAAAATGGCCAGATGCACGGTGGTTACCCACTCGATGAAGGGAGTGACCAGCGTTAGCAGGGCGGCTCCACCCATCACGATTTTTCGGGCTCGGTCGATGGATAGACCGCGTTGGATGAGCAGATCGGAGCACCAGCCGCCCAGGATGTTGGATACGCCCAGAGCTAAAAAGGGAATCCAGAAGATGTTGCCCACGTTATCGAAAGAGAGTCCCCGCTGTTCGTTCAGGTACTTGGGAATCCAGAACATAAAGAAGTAGAAAACGGGGTCCAGCATAAAGCGAATGGCGATAAAGACCCACACCACGCGGTCGCGCAGGATCACTGAAAAGGGAAGCACTTTCTCTTTTGCGTAGGCCGCGGGTGTAGCGATTTTATCCGTCTTCTTCCACGAAATAGCCAGCCACCCAACTACCCAGACGATCCCTATCAGGCCGGGAATCACAAACCCGGCGCGCCATCCGTAGCGGGCTGATAGCCAAATGGTGAGGGGCGGGGCAATTACGGCACCCAGGGCCGATCCGCCAATGGCAATGCCGTTGGCCAGCGCCCGCTCTTTTTCGTTGAACCACTCGTACACAGTGCGGGCCGCGCCGGGAAAGCAACCGCCTTCGCCCATGCCCAGCAAGAACCGGAACGTGAGCAATTGGTAAAAACCGGTCATCACTCCGTGCAAGGCGTTGGCCACCGACCACAGCCCTACCGAGAGGGCCAAGCCTTTTTTGGCCCCCACTACGTCGATAATTCGTCCTCCCACGGTGAACATGATAGCGTAGCTAATCAAAAAACTGGTGTTTACCATGCCGTACTGCACGTCGGTCATGCCAAACTCTTCCTGAATTTTAATGATGGCAATGGAGAGCACCTGCCGGTCCAGAAAGCTCAAACCGGTGGCGATGAACACCAACCCGACGATCAACCAGCGTAGAGACGACTTTTTCATGAGTAACTTGACGCACTAACTACTTTATTCAAATATAGCACTCCCGGCGTGAAAAAACAGCAGCAGGCACGTCTCAACGTTTTACTAGATTGTACGTATATGCTCATCGTACTATCTGTGCAACTACTATAATTATAATGAGGATACCTGTATGCTCTATCTGGCTAATACTTTTGTTAACCCCGCTATGTATGATTGGGTACGGGCAAAATTCGTTTAATGACACTCCCCGACAACTAAAGCAACAAATCCAGTGGTTAGAGCGGCAGAGTTTTCCGGCACGTGACTATCGGTGGGGCAACCCCGAGGTTAACCAATCTCTGCAACAAGCGCTAAAAGCAAATCAGCAAGCCAACGGACGCCTCTTGGGCGGATACGGTCTAGTGGGCGCTGGCGGTGTGGCCGCTTCGGTAGGATATCTTGGGCTGTTTTTTGCTTCGTTACCAGGCATGTTTGCGAGTCAGGATGCATCAGCCGAGAAAACCCGCTACGGTGTTATTACCGGACTTGGAGTAGGGGCGCTAGTCGGCGGAGTAGTTGTTTCCGCAAAAGGAAGAAACAAGAAGTGGGAAGCCGAGCGGCACGTGCTGTCCGCAGTCCGACTCCACAATCCGCAACCGTAGGATCACCGACTTTCCCGGGTGAACTGTGAAAGAAGACTTCCATTCCGTGTAGCAATCTCCTACGTAGGTAACGTCTCATCACCTACGTAGCCGCAAAACAAACATCCTATCCGAAACTTATTTTATCACCTTGTTGGTTTTCTACGCAGATAGACACTAAATTCCGTGCTTCATTTCCTTAATTAACTCATTTCCCTCTCATGCGTACGCTATCTTATTTTTTGTGCCTGTCTCTGAGCCTATTGGCGCTTTTTTCTTGCCAAAGCGAGCGCGAACGAAACGTTTTGGTGTTCTATCAGCCGGGTGAAGGCAGTACTCCCGCCGGAGTGAATGTGATTCGGCAAGTCGGGCAACAGCAACAGTTTCGGGTGGATACCACCAGCCGGGCCGTCTTACTCAATGAAGACAACTTAGTCAGCTACAGCGCGGTGGTGTTCCTCAACGCCCTAGTTGATTCATTGGATGTGCGGCAGCAAACCAGCGTAGAGCGCTTCGTGCAGGCGGGCGGCGGCTTGGTGAGCGTGGCTTCTCCCATCAACACCCGCTACACCTGGCCTTGGTACGAAGGGCTATTAGGCGTTCGGGCGGGCGATGCTTCCGAGGACCCTAGCTTTGAAGAAATGCCCGTAGAACTGATGGCTAACGATGAGAATGAACGCACCGAAGAAGGCATCAACGTTGTCGAGCGCGAATACGACGGCGGAAACGTCTTTTATCTGAACGGCGAAAAGGTGTCGGCCGACTTGTCCTCACCCCGCGAGGCTGAACTCATTGCCGAAGGCATCGACTTTGCCATTGGCGACAATGATGTGGACTATCAACAGGCCCGCTCGCTGCCGGTGCCCGACGACAACCGCTTCGTGAAGCACGTGCTGGTGCCCGGCCCCCTGGAAGAACCCACCGAACTCACTGTGCTGCCCGACGGCAAAGTGGTGTTCACCCAGCGCAAAGGCGCCGTGAAACTATACGACCCCGAAACCGAGTCGGTGAAGCAGATTGCCCAGCTCGATGTGCACACCAAGTTTGAAGACGGCCTGATGGGCATTGCCCGCGACCCCGACTTCTATCGCAATCACTGGATTTATATGTACTACTCGCCCGCGGGCGACGAACCGGTGCAGCATCTGTCGCGCTTTCTGCTGCTGGGCGATAGCCTGATTATGTCGTCCGAAAAGCTCATCCTGACCGTGGACGTGCAGCGCGAGCAGTGCTGTCACACCGGTGGCTCTATTGCCTTTGGTCCCGATGGTAACCTCTTCTTATCCACCGGCGACGATACCAACCCCTTTGAGTCCGACGGCTACGCTCCTATTGACGAGCGCCCCGGCCGTGCGCCCTTCGACGCTCAGGGCTCCTCGGGCAACACCAACGACCTGCGTGGCAAAGTGCTTCGCATCCGCGTGAACGATGACGCTACTTATTCCATCCCAGATGATAATTTATTTCCAAAGGACGGTTCGGGCGGTCGGCCGGAAATTTATACCATGGGTACGCGCAACTCCTACCGCATCAGCGTGGACCAAGCCACCGGTTGGCTCTACTGGGGCGACGTGGGCAACGATGCTCGGGTCGACAGCGAGCGGGGCCCGCGGGGCTACGACGAAGTGAACCAGGCCAAGGCAGCGGGCAACTTCGGCTGGCCCTACTTCCGAGGTAACCGCGCCTACCCCGATTATGACTTCGCTACCGGCGAAATTGGCCCGTACTACGACCCCGCCGCCCCGGTGAACCGCTCGCCCAATAACACTGGCGCCGAGGTGCTACCGCCCTTTCAAAAAGCTTTGATTTGGTATCCCTACGACGTATCTTCTGAATTTCCTTCGCTCGGCGAGGGAGGGCGCAACGCGATGGCCGGGCCGGTATATCACTCCGAGATGTTCCCTTACGGAAACAAACGCTTGCCCGAATATTACGACAATAAAGTATTCATCTACGATTGGATGCGCGGCTGGATCAAGGCCCTGACTCTTGACTCTAACGGCGACTTAGTGCGCATCGAACCCTTCTTGGAAGATCAAGAGTTTAACCACCTCATTGACCTGGAACTAGGTCCCGATGGGGAATTGTACTTGCTGGAATACGGAAGCGATTGGTTTGCCGCCAACCCGGGTGCCATGCTCTCGCGCATCGACTATTCTGAGGGCAACCGTACCCCGGTAGCGCAGATTGCTGCCGACCAAACCGTGGGCGCCCCGCCCTTCACGGTTTCATTTTCTAGCGAGGGCAGCTTCGACTATGATACTGATGACGAACTCTCCTATCGATGGACTTTCGAAGGAGAAGATACTCAGTCGGAAGAAGCTAACCCCCAGTATACGTTTAATAAGGCAGGAAAGTATCCAGTGCAGCTAACGGTATTGGATCAGGCCGGAGCCAGCACCACCAAAACCTTAGATATCGAAGTAGGCAACGATCCTCCCGCCGTAGACATCGTGTTAGCCTCTAATGCTTCTTTTTACTGGGAGGGTGTCCCTATCCAGTATCAGGTGAAGGTAGACGACCGTGAAGACGGTAGCTTGGCAAAAGGAAGCATTGATCCAAAAGCGGTAGACTTCTCCTTTAGCTTTGTTCCGGCAGCAGGGGGCACTGACGACTTGGGTCATAAAATGGTGACCGATGGCTTTGCTCTGATCGAAAGCAGCGGTTGCAAAGCCTGTCACTCTTACGAAAAGCAATCGGTAGGCCCGGCCTACAATGCCGTTGCCGCACGCTACGAACGCACCGACGAGACGACCAACATGCTGGTGAATAAAATTCTGAAAGGAGGCAAGGGCAACTGGGGCGAGCGCGCTATGCCCGCCCAAGCCGTATCCGAACAGGAAGCCGGGCACATTGTGGACTACATCTTGTCGCTCGACGAGCGCTCTTCGCTGCCTTTGGCTGGAGAGATAGCTCCGGAAGAGCATCTTGATCACACAAGCGGTCGATACGAAATGACGGTCAAATACACGGACAAGGGAGGTGAGGGCGTAGGACCCCTAACGCGCGTCAAGCAAATCATGCTACGCGACCCGAAGGTGCAAGCCGAAGATTTTGACAAGAAGTTCGATGCACGCGCGCGCAATAACAACGAAGAAAATTATTCGTACATAGACCGGATGAAAGAGGGTAGTTATCTAGTTTACGATAACGTTGACTTCCAGGACGTAACTGCGCTTACATTGCGCGTGGCAACCACTGTTCCCGGCATGAAACTCACGGTTAAACTCAAAGATGGGAAAGAAATTGGTACGGCCGAGTTACCTGATACAAAAGGGGCAACAAATTGGACTGAGGTCAGTATGCCAGTAAACGATATCCCTCCGGGGCATCACGAAGTGCACGTGGCGACTTCTGTTCCTGAAGGAAGCGCCGAAGATTCGGGCGTGTCAGTAGATTGGATCTACTTTGAGCACAAAGCTTCTCGCCGTTTGGCCACGGCTAACTGATCGCTCGCTCGTTAGTGATTTGCCGATGTCTTCCCCTGATTCGCTAGATACTTATCTTTCTTTTGAATGATAGGATCTAGTCTATCTGTTAAAAAGGCAGTTACATACTTCTGCGTTTTCACGTTCCAGTGGCCGGTTTGATCCGTTGACTTCCAATAACGTGCTTTGTGGCCTTCCTCTTGCAGACGAACAAACAACGGTCCCATGTCAATGAACCGAGCGGGATCAACCGTTGACCAACGCACAATTTCTGAGCGCCAAGGTTTTTGACCACGGTTGATAACGATTACATCACGGCGATCACTTAATTGTTGAATGATCTTCTGAGATACCTTTTGGCTGGTAATGTCCTCCGTTCGGTAATTATCTTTAAAGTGGCCTAGTTCATCCTTGGGGGTCGGCGCTAGTTTGTCCAAAACAATAGTTGTTGCTTGGTCGCTTTTTGCTAAGTTGTATGCGTTCTTCAGCATCTGAAGGAGCGCACTTTTCTGTAAAAACCCTTTCACTAATTGATACGACTCATGGTCATCTCCCTGAGCAAATTGCATGTTTAGCTTAAGCGAGTCCCCTTCTAAATACCAATAGGGCACTAGCGGATCCGTATTTCTTTGAATAAAATCGAACGGATCAATCAGATAAAGGACTAAGTCCGGACTAAACTGCGATACAAAGTTTTTTTCGTAGGCGTACATGTCTGATAAGTCGAATCCGCTTCGGCCAAAATTAAGAACTTGCACAGTTTTTTCCGGATACTTTGACTGTAATGCGTTTTCTAGTAAAGACCTAAAATGACGCTCTTCCGCCATATACAAACCTTCGGTATAAGAATCTCCCAATAACGCTATTCTTACCGTATTAGTAGGTTTATTTGGAGGGTAGGCGGGTCCGATGTAGCCGTATTCATTGAACTCACCAATAGACATTCCCTCGTTATAGAATATGTATTGCGCATTAGCTCGCCTTACCCGCCCCACTTCCGGATCAACGTCGGTATTCAACGTAGACTCGATTCGTCCGCCGCGTATATACGCCTCCAACAGCAACATCACCACCGCGGTGGTAAGAAAAAATACCCCAATGAATTTTACGTACTTCATCAAAATTGAAAATAGATAAACGGCAGCGGTTTGTACTGAAACATATATATCAAAACTACGAAAGACAACGAGGTCAGCACTCCGTAGCGTATAGCTCGGGGTTTAATCTGCAAAATGTAATCGTGCCGACGGGTGTAGTACTCAATAATATCTAAAGCAAAGGTCATAACAGCAAACGTCACGGACATTATGATTAAGTCATACGCAATAGGGCTACTTTCCCATTGCACAATTTTGGTCACAAAATAGGCCGCGTCAGCGAATGTAGGAGATCGGAAGAATATGCGGGTGATCATGACCAGTACATTGGTAAACAGCACACTTACCACAAAAAACGCAAAGCTCTTGATGCCCTTATACGAGTATCTTCCGGCTATTTTGCTTCCGTTGAGTAAAAAACGATGTACGACCAAATAAATTCCGTTGAGCAGCCCGTACACCACAAAAGTCCAACTGGCTCCGTGCCACAGACCTATCAATACCATGGTAATCATCAGATTGATATAGGTTCTGAGTTCGCCTCGTCGGTTTCCACCTAACGGGATATATATATAATCTTTAATCCAAGCTCCTAGAGAAATATGCCACCGCCGCCAAAACTCGCTGATACTGGCAGAAAGATACGGCTGCTCAAAGTTACGAATCAACTCAATACCTAATATTTTGGCCAACCCCCGGGCAATACTACTATAGCCTGAAAAATCGGCGTAGATTTGAATTGAAAACAGCACGAGCGCGGTCAGCAACTCTCCTGAACTAAATGCTTCCATTTCACCAAACACCCGATCAACAAACCTTCCAGTGGTGTCTCCGATCATCACTTTCTTGAAAAAGCCAATGATGATTAGCGTGATCCCCTCCTTAATTTGAAGTTTGGTGGGTAACGGTTTGTTAATGATTTGCGGCAATAAATGTTTCGCTTTCTCTATCGGTCCGGCGACCAACTGGGGGAAGAAGGCTACGAACAGTCCAAAATCAACGAGCGAACGAGCTGGGGTCAAATTGCGCCGATAGATATCGATTGTGTAAGACATCGTTTGAAAAGTGTAAAACGATATTCCTACGGGTAAGATGATGGTAAGGTGCAGAAAGTCAAGATCACCCCCTAAAGGAGCTACCATGCCCTGAAAGCTGTCGATAAAAAAGTTGAAGTACTTGAAAGAAAACAGCACCCCCAAATTGACGATGATACTAGTCCACAGAAACAGCTTACGCCGCTGATCAGTGTTAGCGGCATAAAGCTTCTGGCCTAAGTAAAAATCAGAAACCGTCGAGAAAGCAAGTAGTCCACAAAATCTCCAGTCCCAGTATCCGTAAAATATATAGCTAACCAGCAGTAAGTAGTGATTCCGGTATCGCCGGGGCACCGCAAAGAATAAGGGCAGCACCAGACTGGCAAAAAGAAGAAAAATATAGGAATTGAAAAGCATTGGAAAGTACTGCTAATTGCTAAGGATTTATCGCTCTAGGCGATAAGCAAAACTACAAAAATACTTCTAAAAGTTAAAACAAAAGTTTATTTAATTATATAATCGTTTTTCAGGTAGCTTGTTAGCGATACCTGATCATGCTGTAATGATTCTACTGCTAGTCTTGCCATGGCTGCGGCCCCCGCTTCGGTCAGGTGAGTATCATCCTGAACCCCCTCCGGATAATTTTTATGCTCTTTTGGTTCTAGCCACATAAACAAATCTTTACTTCCCTCCGGCCCCAGATCATTAAACAACTCTTCTGAGGCGGCATGCAGGTCTACTAACAGCACATCAAGTTCTTGAGCCACTTTGCGCATCGCTACCGGATAAAGACCTAGTGTATTTTTTATCCTTCCAATTTTGCTAAATTTTCGTCGATTGATTGAAGTGACTAAAATCGGAGTAGCTTGTTTACCACGAGTCTCTTCCACATAACGATGCAGATTATCTGAAAAAGAGGTGAACGGTTCAGTATACAATTTCGGACGATAGTCTTTCTGATCGTTGTGTCCGAATTGAATGAATACGTAATCACCCGGTTGCAATTTATCCAAGATTAGCTGCCACTGGCCTTCTTCACGAAAGCTTTTGGTGCTGCGCCCTTCTGCCGCCTGATTAGAAAAGCGAACTTCTGAGGAGAAGAAACGAGGCATAGCCTGTCCCCATCCCATGCGAGGGTAACGGTCAGGAGGGTAGTGAGAGGTGGTAGAACCTCCAATAAAATACACCGTGGGCGGCTCCTTCTGCGAAAAACAGAAAGGGGAAAATCCGAGCAGGATCAGCCCTGCCACAACGAATCGCTTCATTCTAGCATAACGCAAATATTCAAATAATCATGCCCGCGGCCAGGGTTTCGTTACTAAACTCATCAATAAGGATTAGGCTGCCGGTGGTACGGTTCTTCTGGTAGGAGTCATAAAGCAGCGGGGTGGTGGTACGGATGCGGATGCGTCCGATGTCGTTGAGCCCAATGTTCTTGTCTTCTTCGCTGCGGTGGAGAGTGTTGATGTCTACCTTATATTTCACTTCCTTGACAATGCAACGGGCTTCCTGGGTGGTATGCCGCAGAGAATACTTTCCATTGGGCACCAGTGCTTTTTCGTGCAGCCAGCACACCATCAGGTCGATGTCTTGCCCCACCGTGGGTTGGTTGTCCGGCTTGGCCAACATGTCTCCCCGCGTCACGTCCAAATCATCACTTAGGCGCATGGCCACTGACATAGGCGGATAGGCTTCGTCGAGTTCTCCGTCTATGGTATCGATAGCAGCAATGGTGGTGGTGAGGCCCGAAGGTAAGGCAATCACTTCGTCACCCGGTTTGAACACGCCTCCGGCCACCCGCCCGGCGTAGCTGCGGTAGTCATGGTAGTCATCCGACTGCGGACGGATGATGCGTTGCACCGGAAAGCGCGAGTCCACCAAGTTGTAATCGCTACTTACCTGCACATTCTCCAGCATATAAAGCAAACTACCCCCTCCGTACCAGGGCATGTTCTCGGACTTGTTCACCACATTGTCTCCCTTCAGTGCGCTAATCGGAATGTAGATGATGTCGGGAATGTTGAGTTTGGAACTAAACTGAGCGAACGCCTCTTTGATTTTGTCAAACGCCACCTCGCTATAATCTACCAAGTCCATTTTGTTCACGCATAAGATCAGGTGCTGAATGCGCAGCAGCGAAGCGATGAAGGCATGGCGGCAGGTTTGCTCCACCACTCCGTGGCGGGCATCCACCAGCACAATAGCTAAGTTAGCCGTCGAAGCCCCCGTCACCATATTGCGGGTGTACTGGATGTGACCCGGCGTATCGGCAATGATGAACTTGCGTTTGGGGGTGGCAAAGTAGCGGTAGGCCACGTCAATGGTGATGCCCTGCTCACGTTCGTCGCGCAAGCCATCGGTGAGGAGAGCTAGGTTCACGTGGGCGTCACCGGCATTGGTGCTGGCTCGTTCCACGGCATCGAGTTGGTCTTCAAAAATGGCCTTGCTGTCGTAGAGCAACCGACCAATTAGGGTACTTTTGCCATCGTCTACGCTGCCCGCGGTGGTAAAGCGTAGCAGGTCCATCGTGAGGTACTGCTCGCTGGCTTGTAGGTCAAGTTCTTGAGAATCCATGATAAAATATGAAAGGTGAGATGTGAGATGTGAGATGTGAGATGTGAGATGTGAGATGTGAAACTTAAAGAAAAGGTGAGATATGAGAGACGAGACCTACACTTTGTGCTTAGCTTTTATTGATACGAAGATGGCTAGCAGCTCCTCGGTTTCCTGCATCAGAGCGCTAACGCGTTGGTCTTTACTGATAATTTCTCCTTCGGTGAGCAGTTCTAGCCAGTAGAGACTTTCGTCGGCTTCTTCAATGACAATGCCTAGTTTGGCAATGAACTCTTTCTTGCTTCTGCCTCGAAAGGCAGCCCGTGTATTAGCCCCCACCGAAGTACCCGAACGTAGCAATTGCCTTCCGATCACCCTTCCCACCTCACTTTTAGGCAAGGTAGAACACAAGCGAATCACCGATAGCGCATACTCCTTAGTTCGTTGTTTCAAGTCTATATTCATTGTATCTCTTCGTTCAATTTCTCATTTCATATTTCCCCTCTCACATTCCATACTTCCTACCTCACATTTCTCATTTCATCTCTAAAAATACCCTTGCTTCTTTCGGTCTTCCATCGCGGCTTCCGACCGCTTGTCGTCGGCCCGGCCGCCCCGCTCAGTTACCTTAGCCGCCGCTACCTCAGCGATGATGGCTTCCAGATTGGTGGCGGGCGATTCTACCGCCCCGGTGCAGGTCATGTCGCCCACCGTGCGAAAGCGCACCTGTCGCTCCTGGTAGGTCTCATCCTTCATCAGGGTGATAAACTCCGACTGAGCCAGCAGTACCCCGTCGCGCTTCACCACCGGGCGGGAATGGGCGAAGTAGATTGGGGGAATGGCCAACTGCTCGGCGGCAATGTACTGCCACACGTCCATTTCGGTCCAGTTGCTCAAGGGAAACACCCGGAAGTGCTCGCCCACGTTCTTGCGCCCGTTGAATAGATTCCACAATTCAGGACGTTGCTGGCGGGGGTTCCACTGCCCGAACTCATCGCGGTGCGAGAAGAAACGCTCTTTGGCCCGAGCTTTTTCTTCGTCCCGCCGGGCTCCCCCGAACGCCGCGTCTACTTTGAGTTCTTCCAGCGCTTCCAGCAGGGTGATGGTCTGCAAACCGTTGCGGCTGGGGTTGGGGCCTTTCTCTTCCACGGCCCGGCCCTGGTCAATAGAGTCTTGCACGTAGCGCACGATCAACTGCGCACCTAGTTTCTGCACCAGCTCATCGCGAAAGGTAATGGTTTCGGGAAAGTTATGCCCGGTGTCAATGTGCAGTAACGGGAAGGGCAACTTGGCGGGCCAGAAGGCTTTCTGCGCCAAGCGCACCATCACAATAGAGTCTTTGCCCCCCGAGAACAGCAGCACCGGGCGCTCAAACTGGGAAGCTACCTCGCGCATGATGAAGATGGCTTCGGATTCTAACTGTTGCAGGTGAGTGAGGTTATACGAGATCATAGGGCAGTAAGGTTCAAAATAGCGTTCACAAGTAGTTGATGGCTCTCTTCCAAGGATTGTTGATTGGTACGCAGGCGCAGATCAGACTGCCCGGGCGGTTCAAAAGGGGCACTGATGCCGGTGAAATCACTGATCTCCCCGCGGCGGGCTTTGGCGTACAATCCCTTTACGTCGCGGCGCTCGCACACCTCCAGGGGGCAGTCTACGTACACTTCGTAGTAGTCGTCCCCAATAATAGAGCGGGCTAATTCGCGCAAGGCCTGGGTAGGAGTGATGAGCGAACAGATGGTGATCACTCCCGCTCCCGCGAATAGCTTAGCCACTTCGGCCGCCCGGCGGATGTTCTCTACCCGATCTTCTTGGCTGAAGCCCAGGTTGTTATTCACTCCGGTGCGCAGGTTGTCACCGTCCAGCAGCATTGTCACTTTCTGTTGCGCATGAAGGGTATGTTCAGCGGCTCGGGCCAGGGTGCTCTTGCCCGAACCGGACAAACCCACCATCCAAACCACCCGGCCCCGTTGCTGAAGCAGCGCTTCCTTCTGGGCTTTGCTCACTAAGGTGTCAAATATTGGATACAGGTTGGCCAATTTGTTGTTGGTTTAATGAAAGTCACCCAACCACTGGTGCGAAGCCAGCAGTGGTTGATAGTAGTTTTGCAAAATTAACCATTAGCGGTTTATGATAATAGGGTTGCCGTCACGAATCGGTCCTTCCCCTGCATATCCTTCCTCACCTCTATTTTCCCAAAGCGGCTGTCCGTCAACAGTCTGACCATCTCTGCTCCCAACGCTTCGTTAATTTCCCAGTACACTTTCCCTCCCATCCGCAGCCACCCATCTTGGCAGCGATGCACCATTTGTTCGTAATACCGTAGGGGGTGTTCGTTGCTTACGAAGAGGGCGAGTTCTGGTTCATGGTGTAGCACCCGCTCCGTCATCGTCAGGGCTTCGCTTCGGCGCACGTAGGGCGGGTTGCTCACTATAATATCAAAAGGTTTAGGAACCACGAGTTGGTCGTCAAACAAATCGCCGGTGATAAATGCAACTTTTGCTTGGTGGGCGATTGCGTTTTCTTCCGCTACCCGCACGGCAGCGTCGCTTATCTCAAGTGCGCATACGCGGGGTTTGGTCATTTCCTTGGCAAGGGTCACCGCGATGCATCCGCTTCCCGTCCCCACGTCTAGCAGGTTGAGTTCTGCCTGCGAATTTTCTTGTTTCACCATGGCCACCAACTCTTCGGTTTCTCGCCGAGGAACAAGCACCTTGGGCGACACTTTGAACGTCCTACCGTAGAAATGCGCTTCCCCCAAAACGTACTGAATGGGTTCTTGATTGAGTAGGCGAACCACTGACTGGTCTATCTGCTGCAACTCGGTATAAGAAACATTCACCGCCTTGTTAAGCATTATGTCGGTGCGGCTTGCCTTCAAATGGTGCTCTAACAGCCAGAAAGCAGTTAACCGCGTTTCGCCCGGTTCGCTCAAGACGGGCGCCAGTTTCTCCTGAAGCTGGGTTTGGAGTTCTTTTAATTTGTATACTTGATGCATCACCCATCAATTGCTTGGTGACAAAGATGCTGATTTATGAATAAGGATGCTACAGCAGACGCATCAGTTGCGTTTCTTCGCCGAACTCTCGACCGGGCAGCCGCTGGGCAAGGTACAATTTTTAGAGGACCCTGGCTCGGGTGGGTAGTGGAAAACCAGGGACAAATTGTAGTCGAGGGGAACACAAAGTCGGGCCTGATTAACCTTCAAAAAACGAATTTACCAACCGATAGTGTACTGTTTCTAAGCATCAATCCCTTTGCTACCGTCCAAGAACTCGCTTCGCAATGTGCTCGACTTGCGGTGCATGAGTGCATCATTGCCACCGATCCGGAAAGTCAGATACAGCACGAAGCGCTTCACCTCAACCGCCGATTTCTCACTTGGCAAGAGCAAAAACGTCCGTACATCATCTTGAAATGGGCCGAAACGGCCGACGGTTTTATCGCCCCGGCCCACGCCGATCCGTACTGGATTAGCAATGCCCACGCTCGCCGACTAGTGCATCAGTGGCGATCACAGGAAGCTGCCGTCTGGGTAGGCAAAACTACCGGCCTACGCGATAACCCACAACTTAATGTGCGCTACTGGACCGGACCCAACCCCGTTCGTCTGATCATTGATCTACAGCTTCAGTTAAGCCAGCAATTGCACATTTTTGATCAGTTGCAACCCACATTGTGCTACAACACTCGAAAAACCGAAACTCATCAGAACTTGGAATTCGTGCAAATTCCTGAGGATAGCTCGTCGTGGAAAGCGCGGATTCGTTTTGTCTTGGATGATCTGTACGCGCGGCAAATTCAGTCAGTGTTGGTAGAAGGGGGAACTACGTTATTGTCCTTTTTGATTAGCCAAGGATGGTGGGACGAAGCGCGGGTGTTTCAAGCTCCGGTTAATTTTGAAAAGGGACTTTCGGCTCCTTCCCCCGGCGATCAGTATCGCATCAGTCAGCAACGGGTGAGCGGAAATGTCCTAACTGTTTACCGAAAAAACTAGAAGCTGAACAAGAAGTAGAAAAACAATACTACCCACAGAATGTCCACAAAGTGCCAGTACGTGGTCAGCATTTCCAATTTGATACGTTGATACGGATTGGTCACCATAATCAGGCGTTTCACTTGGTCGCGTGAAACGTGGCTCACGTGCGTGTAGGTTGCGGTCAGAAACACCAAGCCCACCGCCAGGTGGATCACGTGCAGCCCGGAAATCACGTAAAGGTACGAACCCGACACTTCTCCCGATAGGTAAATTTTGGACTGGTTAAGTTCATACCAGCCTACGTACTGACTAATTGTGAACCCCAAGCCTAACACCAGGGTAAGGCCCAGCGACTGTCTCAGCGCCTTCATGTCATCATCGCGAAAAGCTCCGAGCGCCTTAGAAATGGAAAAGCTAGAAAAAAGCAGCAGCACCAAGCTTACGATAAACGCCTTGGGAAAACGGAAGTCAATAAAGGTATCTTGATCAGTTTTCAACGTGTAGGCGACCATCAGAAAGCCGAATAACAAACAGCTTCCAAAAATGGCCAGATACAGTAAAGTTTTGTGCGGATGCAGCTTCTCTAACCTTTCGATTACGTTCTGCTGAGCTGCTTTTTTCGTGTTTCTGTTCTGATTTTGCATGGCAGTTTCGTGAGTGGGCTGGGTTGCTTCTAGTGAAACATATTTATAGATGCGTAGTTCTGATATTCTGTAATTTATCTCCCACCAAAAGTAACCGGCCGCGCGTGCAGACGAAGGATTTACTCGATCAATACACCCAGGACAGTTTTATTCAAACCCTTGCTTCGCTCATAACCGATTCTTCATCCTCAACGGTTCATCTCAAAGGACTTACCGGCAGTCTGGATGCGGTGATTGCTAGTGCCGTGCATCAAATTCAACCGCAAAACCAGCTCTTTATTGTTAACGACAAAGAAGAAGCCGCTTATTTTCAAAACGACTTACAAAACCTGCACCACAATCGTCCGGTGCTGCTCTATCCGGCATCCTTTAAAAAGCCCTATCACTTCGACGAAACTGAGAACGCCAACGTATTGATGCGGGCCGAGATTCTAAATATCATTCTGAATTCTTCTTCGCCTGAGCACCTGATTGTCACCTATCCTGATGCCCTGGCCGAGAAGGTGGTCAACCAACAAGCCCTTCAGAAGAACACTTTCTTTATCCGCGCCGGTGAGCGCCTGGATACGCAGTTTATTAGCGAACTGCTGGTCAACTACGACTTTGAGAAAACCGACTTTGTTTACGAGCCGGGCCAGTTTGCCGTTCGGGGAGGAATCGTGGATATATTTTCGTACGCCAACGAGATGCCCTACCGTCTGGAACTCTTCGGCGACGAGGTAGAAGCCATCCGCACCTTCGACGTGGCTTCGCAGTTATCGCAGGAAAGCATAACGCAAATTAGCATCATCCCGAACGTGCAAACGCAGTTTCAGGATGAAGCGCGGCAGTCTTTTCTCGATTTTCTATCGCCTGAACACACCCAGGTGTGGTGCTTAGACCGACAACAAACCGAAGATATCATCGGATCCTACTTCGCCAAGGCCGAAGAAAATTTCGGAGCACTAATGCAAACCGCGGGCAACACCCAGGTGGTTTTCGGTCCCGACGCTTTGTTCGAAACCCAGACCCATTTCGCCGAAGACCTGTCCCGGTTCACGGTAGTGGAATTTGGCAATCGGTTTCACACTCCCACCGAAGCGGTATTCGCCCTGGAGAGCCAGCCGCAACCATCGTTCAACAAAAACTTCGAGCTGCTCGCTCAAACCCTGAAAGAAAATTCCGATCAAGGGTTCACCAACCTAATCGCCTCCGACTCGGAGCAGCAGATTGAGCGCCTTCGCCGTATTTTTGAGGAAATTGACTCTGAGGTGCTCTTCCAGCCCCTCTACACTTCACTGCGGGCCGGTTTTGTTGACGCCACGCTCAAAGTGGTTTGTTACACCGATCACCAGCTCTTCGACCGTTTTCACCGCTACAAAACCCGCGGCGTCCGCAGCAAGTCACGGGCGCTCAGCCTCAAAGAGCTGCGCGAACTGAAGGTAGGCGATTACGTGGTGCACGTCGACCACGGCGTGGGCCGCTTCGCTGGTCTGGAGAAAATGGACACGAACGGCCGCGAACAAGAGGCCATGCGCCTGGTGTATCGCGACGACGACCTGCTGTACGTGAGCGTGCACTCGTTGCACAAAATCTCTAAGTACAGCGGCCAGGAAACCGGTCCACCCGCCATCAGCAAATTGGGCTCGCCCGAGTGGGACAGCAAGAAGAAACGCGCCAAACGCAAGGTGCAGGACATTGCCAAAGACCTGATCAGCCTATACGCCAAACGAAAAGCGGCCGAAGGGACGGCTTTTAGTCCCGATGGTTTTTTGCAGGCCGAGTTAGAGTCGTCTTTTATGTACGAAGACACGCCCGACCAGGCTAAGGCCACCGAAGACGTGAAATACGATATGGAGCAGCCCCACCCAATGGACCGCCTGATTTGCGGTGACGTGGGCTTTGGCAAAACCGAAATCGCTATCCGGGCCGCCTTCAAAACCGTCACCGAGGGCAAACAGGTGGCATTGCTGGTGCCCACCACCATCCTGGCCATGCAGCACTACCGCACCCTGCGCGAACGCTTGTCCGATTTTCCGATCACCCTGGAGTATATCAACCGCTTTAAGTCCACCAAAGACATCAAAGCAATTTTGAAGAAGGTCACTGAGGGTAACGTGAACATTCTGATTGGCACCCACCGCATCGTTAACAAAGACGTCGTATTCAAAAGCCTAGGTCTGTTGATCGTTGACGAGGAGCAAAAATTCGGCGTCAAAGTAAAGGAGCGCCTCAAAGAAATGCGCGTCAACGTAGACGTACTCACCCTGACTGCCACCCCGATTCCCCGTACGCTGCAGTTCTCGCTCATGGGAGCCCGCGATCTGAGTATTATTGCCACCCCGCCCCCCAACCGCCGCCCCGTCACCACCGAACTGCACACGTTCAACGAGGTGGTCATCCGCGATGCGATCAGCTACGAACTTCGCCGGGGCGGGCAAGTTTTCTTTGTACACAACCGGGTGGGCGACATTGAGTCGGTGGCCAACATCATTCTTCGGCTGGTGCCCGATGCCCGCGTGGCGGTGGCCCACGGGCAAATGGACGGTGCCAAACTGGAGAAGACGATGGTGATGTTCATTGAGGGCGAATACGACGTGCTCGTTTCTACCAACATCATCGAGTCGGGATTGGACATCCCCAACGCCAACACCATCATCATTAACAATGCGCACATGTTTGGCTTGTCCGATCTGCACCAGATGCGGGGTAGGGTAGGGCGCTCCAACCGCAAAGCTTTTTGCTATTTGCTTTCGCCGCCCACCATCGGCCTCACCGCCGATGCCCGCAAACGCTTGTCTACGCTGGAAGAATTCTCCGAACTGGGCGATGGTTTCAAGGTGGCCATGCGCGACCTGGATATTCGCGGGGCGGGCAACCTCCTAGGTTCCGAACAGAGCGGCTTTATCTCGGACCTGGGCTTTGAGATGTATCACAAAATTTTAGATGAAGCCATTCAGGAACTCAAGGAGAGCGACTTCAAGGAACTATTCACCCGCGAACTGAGTGAGGTGACCAAACCCTTGGTGCAAGACTGTTCCATCGAGACTGACCTGGAGGTGATCATTCCGGAAACCTATATCAGCAGCACCACCGAACGCCTGCGTATCTACTCCCAGTTGGATAACATTAGGGATGAACCCGCGCTTCAAGAGTTCAAAGTGATGCTGGAAGATCGCTTTGGCCCGCTCCCCGAACCGGTTCATGAGCTAATCAATACGGTTCGTCTGCGGTGGCTGGCCGAGCAGTTGGGCTTCGAGAAACTAACGCTGAAAGGCGACCGGATGAAGTGCTACTTCGCCCGAACCGACGACCCACAGTACGTGAATTCCGATATTTTTGGCAACATCTTGCAATACGTGCAACAGCACCCAAAACGTTGCCAAATGAAAGAAACTAAAAAACGCCCGATTTTGTCTATCGAAAACGTGCCGCACGTAAACGATGCAATCACTATTCTTTCTGAGATTTTGGGGAGAAAATAATTCCAGCGTATAATTTGTTTCGCGTTGGGGCGTTTCACAATCGACTTGGTGCACGCGCTTTGCTAGGTTCTTTTTTATTTCGCGGTGTACCTTACATCTTAGCTATTTTGGTCACTATTGGTTGTTATTCGCGCGGGAAGTAGTGACTTTAGTGTTTTAATAAACCGGGCAATCTTAGTTTATTTATACATTTTGTGTTTATCAGCCCACAGTATCATCCGAATATTAACAAAACAGGTTATGAAGCAATTGTTTAGACACGCGCTCAGTGCGTCATCGGTCGCCCTTGGAGCGGCGACCCTGGTTGCCTGCAGCAAAAGCCAGCCCACCAGCATGAACCCCGGGCCCTCTAGTGCCAAAACGGGGATCGAGTATAACGTGGAAGGCAACTTCACCCTTCAAGAGTACGAAGGCCAGCCCGAAGCTCCCGATATGGTCTACATCGAAGGAGGCCGCTTCGTGATGGGTAGCTTCGAAGAAGACTTGATGGGCTCGCGCGACAACCTCGAGCGAACCGTGACGGTTGCTTCGTTCTACATGGACCAGACCGAGGTTGCCAACATTCACTGGCTCGAGTATTTGTTTGATGTGCATCAGGACTCTACCACGGAGTTTTATCGCTCGGCACTGCCCGATACCACGGTGTGGCGTCGCGATTTGGCCTTCAACGATCCTTACGAAAACCATTACCTCCGCTATCCCGGTTTCCGCTTCTTCCCCGTCGTGGGAGTGAGCTGGCGACAGGCCAACGACTACTGCCGCTGGAGAACCTCGGTGGTGAACGAGAAGCTGGCCGAAGAGTCAGGCCTGGACGTTTCGGTGCCCGAAGGAGGACGCATTCCGCTCGAAAGCGGCGTGGTGCTGCCTGATTTCCGCCTGCCGACCGAAGCAGAGTGGGAATACGCGGCCAAAGCCTTGATCGGCACGCAATACCTGGATGAAAACAACACCAACCAGCGCATCTATCCCTGGGATGGTCACGCTACCCGGAACCCCTACGGCAAATCTATGGGAGGCTTCTTGGCTAACTTCAAGCGAGGACGCGGCGACTACGCGGGCATCGCGGGCAAATTAAACGACGGAGCCATGATCACCGATTACGTATACGAGTATCCTCCGAACGACTTTGGCCTCTACAATATGGCCGGTAACGTGAACGAGTGGGTGCTAGATGTGTATCGTCCGTTGTCTTACCAAGATTTCAGCGACCTGAATCCGATCCGTCGCGATGGTACCGAAGATCCGGAAAGCGGTTACGACAGTGAGAAAAACCCTCGCTTCACCGGGGATTACAACTCGCTGGTAACCAACGAACTGCGCGTATACAAGGGTGGCTCTTGGGCGGATGTGGCCTACTGGCTATCGCCCGGTACCCGTCGCTACATCGAACAAGATTCGGCTACTGCAAGTATCGGTTTCCGCTGTGCTATGATCCGCGCCGGAACCAACTACTAGACTGTCTTCTTTCTTAAGGCATCACGAGCCCAGCCAGCAATGGTTGGGCTTTTTTGTGCGTAGCCATCTTTAATAATCCTGATACAGATAATTACTAATGCTGATCAGGTCGGCGAAAACTCCGGCGGCCGTTACTTCTGCCCCGGCGCCGGGCCCCTTCACCACCAGTGGTCGCTCTCGGTAACGGTCGGTCGTGTACGAAATTACGTTGTCACTCCCCGATAGGGTGTAAAACGGATGCGTAGGTCCGGTGGCAACCAAGCGCACCGACGCTTGTTGATCTTCTAGGGTGGCAATAAAGCGCAGCCGCTGGCCCACTGCTTCGGCTTGCTGACGGCGCTCTTCGAACAACGGATCGTTTTTTCGGAGCGCCGCAAAAAATGCTTCCACCGAGGGAGCTTGCTGGCAGGCTTCGGGCAAGATGTTCTCAATGGTTACGTCACTAAGTTCTAGCGGCACGCCAATCTCACGGGCTAAGATTAAGATTTTACGCGCTACGTCCATGCCGTTCAGGTCGTCACGCGGGTCGGGTTCGGTAAAGCCTTTCTCCTGCGCCTGACGCACCACCTCGCTGAAAGTGGTTCCTTTGGTGAATGTGTTGAACAAATACGACAACGTTCCTGACAGCACTCCTTCTATTTTATGTACCCGGTCGCCGCTATCCTTTAGATCTTGCAACACCCGAATCACCGGAAGTCCGGCGCCCACGTTCGTTTCGTACAAGAACTTCACTCCCGCCTGCATAGCCCGTTGTTTCAGTTGTTGATAGTCCGCGTAGGATCGTGAATTTGCTAGTTTATTGGGAGTTACAATAGAGATGGCAGACTGCAACACTTCGAGGTAATGCTTCACCACGGCCTCGCTGGAGGTACAGTCCACAAATACTGAATTAGGTAGGTTCATCCGCTGCATTTGGGCAACGAACGACTGAATGTCGCTTGCTTCTCCTTCACTTTCTAAAGTATGTCGCCACTCGCCCGGAGCAATGCCCCCCTTTCTTAAAAGCATCTTTTTGCTGTTTGCTAGTCCTACGAAGTTGATGCGCAGCAACCGATTCTCTAGTAGATACGCATCCTGCTGGTTAATCTGCTGCAACAGCGTTCTTCCGATGAGGCCGATCCCCACCATGAAAACATTGAGGGTTTTTCGTTCGGACAAAAAGAACGCTTCGTGCACTGTGTTTAGCGCTTTTGATAGGTTGCGCTGCTCAATAACGGCGGACAAGTTCACCTCTGACGACCCTTGAGCAATGGCGCGCACGTTGATACCATTGCGACCCAACGCACTAAACAATTTGCCTGAGATACCAGGGGTTTGGCGCATGTTTTCGCCGATAATAGCAATGATCGAGCGCTCGGTTTCAGCAAAGGGGGCATCAACTTTTCCCGCCTTAATTTCAGGGGCAAACTCCTCTTCCATGACACGTTGCGCGGCGGTGGCATCGGCCGGACTCACCGTGAAAGTAATGGTGTGCTCCGAGGAAGCCTGCGTGATCATAATCACGTTGATCTTCCGCTGCGCCAGGGCACCAAATAACCGCGACGAAATGCCCGGAATTCCGATCATGCCGCTCCCTTGCAGAGACAATAGCGCTACTTCCTTGATCGATGAGATACCCTTTACGGCGGGGGTTTTGTTAGTTTTAAGCGACTCGCTAATCACCGACGAGTACGGATCTCGACTCACTACCGTGCCGGGAAATTCACGATGGAAGGTGTTACGGATGCGTAGCGGAATGTTTTTGCTCAGTACCGGCAACATGGTGGGTGGATAGATCACCTTGGCCCCAAAGTGCGACATCTCCATCGCCTCGATGTAGGAGATCGCATCCAGCGAAAAGGCCGCCGATACCTGCCGGGGGTCAGCCGTCATCACCCCGTCTACGTCGGTCCAGATTTCAATTTCCTCGACATCCAGCGCCGCGCCGACGATGGACGCGGTGTAGTCTGACCCGCCCCGCCCGAGCGTAGTGGTTTCTTGATCAGGCGTCGCCGCAATAAATCCGGTTACAACTTGCAAAGCTGAATGCTGGGCAAAATAGTCTTTGATCTGGCGGTTGGTTACGGAGAAATCTACCTTAGCCGCGTTGAAGTTCTGATCGGTGGTGATGATACGGCGGGCATCCAAAAACTCAGCGGCTACGCCCCGTTCGCTGATATACTGACTGATCAGGTAGGCCGACAGGCGTTCTCCGAAGCTAGAAACCAAATCTAAAGAACGCGCCGAGCATTCGCGCAGCAGAAACACCCCATGCAGCAGATCATCGAGTTCGTTGAGCAGCGTTTTCAGATACGCGAACACCCGGCTCTGGGTTTGCACTCCAATCAAAGTGCGGGCGGTGCTGAAATGGTGTTCTTCTAATTCCTTCAGCAAATCGGTATACGCTTCGTCTCCGGCAGCAGCTCGCTGGCTTAGGGCAATTAACCGATCAGTGACCCCGCCCATTGCCGACACCACCACGGCGCAGTGGGTTCCTTGCTGATGATACTCCTCAACGATGTTGGCTACTACAATGATACTATCGGCGGAACCGACCGAGGTGCCTCCGAACTTAAGAACCTTCATGTTTTTATACTGATTGATCAGCGGGCAAGATAGCAAAATCTGCTGAGCGACAATTACCCTGAGAGCTTTCTATTTCTCGCAAAAGTCTCTATATTTGCAGCCCTGAATTAAAAAACGATTTCATGAAACGTACATTTCAACCTTCTCAGCGCAAGCGCAGAAACAAGCACGGCTTTCGCGAACGCATGGCCTCGGCTAGCGGTCGGGCGGTACTAGCCCGTCGACGCAGCAAAGGAAGAAAGAAGCTGTCGGTATCCAGCGAAAGAAGGCACAAGCAGTAAGCCCTTCTTTTTCTTCTCGACTTCGCCAACGAACCTTACAGCCAGCGCATTTATTTTTTTCGCTTTCTTCCTCAAACCTTTCACTGAACAGCTTTTTCTGTAAGGTTGACTCCCCATGCTGCCGTGCGGAAAACTTTCCCGAAGCGTGAACGCCTTCACCAGCAGAAACTGATCAAAACTTTGTTCGATCAGGGAAAATCGTATAACTTTTTCCCGATCAAACTAGTCTATCTCCCTTCTCCGGAGATTACCCAACACCAAGCGCTTTTTACGGTGCCCCGCCGTAATTTCAAAAAAGCCGTGGATCGAAATCGCATCAAGCGACAGATGCGCGAAGCCTACCGATTGCACAAACACCAAATACCTTACAGCCCGGATAAAGATGTTCACTTTTTGCAAGCATATATCTATATTGCTAGAAAGCAAGCCCCTTACCAAGACATCGAATCAAAAATAAAGGGGATTATTGGTCGTTTAATTAAAGTGAAACTCTAAAATCACGTCTGTCGCTTATGAATGCTAAAAGATTGGGTAGATTGTCATTTGTTGTTGCATCCATTGCTCTGGTCACCTTCGTTGCCTTCCGTGGTCCGGGCGACCACTATTTCGCCATTGCGAAGAACCTGGATATTTTCGCCACGCTATTTAAGGAAGTAAATACCTACTACGTAGACGAGGTAAACCCCAATAAATTGGTGAAAGTGGGTATTGATGCAATGCTTAAGTCACTGGACCCCTACACCAACTACATTCCGGAAGATGATATTGAAGACTACCGAACCATGACCACCGGACAGTACGGCGGCATTGGGGCGATCATCGGCAAACGCAACGGGCGCAACATGGTGCTGATGCCCTACCGTGGCTTTCCGGCCGACAAGGGCGGACTCAAAATTGGCGACGAAATCGTGCGCATCGGCGAGGTGAACGTAATCGGGAAATCGGTAGAAGACATCAGCAAACTGCTGAAAGGCCAGGCCAACACCGACCTCACTGTAACCATCAAGCGCTTCGGCGAAGAATACGAACTGCCGGTGTCTATCAAGCGCGAGCGCATCACGGTGAACAACGTTCCCTACTCAGGCATGGTAACCGATGACATTGGATACATCAAACTAAGCAACTTTACTACCGGAGCCGGACGGGAAGTAGAAAAAGCACTAAAGCAATTGAAAGAAGACGGCGCTAAGAAGATCATCTTCGACGTGCGCGATAACCCCGGTGGGCTACTGAGCGAATCGGTGAACGTCTCTAACACGTTTATTCCCAAAGGCTCGGAAGTGGTAAGCACGAAGGGGAAAGTGAAGGATTGGAACAAGACCTACCGCGCGCTGGATAGTCCGGTGGATACCGAAATCCCGTTAGTAGTGCTCACGAGCAGTCGCAGCGCTTCAGCCGCCGAGATTGTGTCAGGCGTGCTGCAAGACTATGACCGCGCCGTGCTAGTTGGGGAGAAGACCTTCGGCAAGGGCTTGGTGCAGGCTACTCGTCCGCTCACCTACAACTCACAACTGAAAGTAACCACCGCCAAGTACTATACGCCCAGCGGCCGCTGCATCCAGGCCATCGACTATAGCAACCGCCATACCGACGGCAGCGTCGGTCGCGTGCCCGATTCGCTGAAGACGGCCTTCCAAACCGGCCGGGGTCGTTTGGTCTACGACGGGGGCGGTATCAAGCCCGATATTTTGGTGAAGTCTAAAAAATTGGCTCCCATTTCCGTAAGTTTATACGCGAAAAGCTTGATTTTTGACTACGCAACCAAATACTACTATGAACACCCGGAAGCGCCTAAATCTAACGAGTTTGCGATGAGCGATGCCGAGTACGCTAAATTCGTGGAGTGGATCAAGGACAAGGACTACGATTATGTGACCGAGGTGGAGCAAACGATTGATGATCTTACTGAAATCTCTCAGGACGAAAAGTACTACGATAATATTAAGGAGCAAATTGCTTCGTTGCGTCAGCAAGTGCAGCACGACAAAGAATTAGACTTAACCAAGCATCAGGACGAAATCAAGGAACTGTTGGAAGAGGACGTTGTGTCGCGTTACCACTTGGCTGAGGGAAAAATAGAAGCGTCTTTTGATGATGATCTGATGATGCAAGCGGCCATTGAGGTGCTCAACGATGCTCCTCGCTACCAAAGCATTCTACAGGGTGAAAAGTAATTATTGAGCGAGACGACCCTTTATACTGAATTGATAATAGCCGGTCTGGGAGGTGGATTCCTAGCCGGCTTTTTAGGTATTGGCGGGGGCATCATTTACATTTTGGTTTTGCCAGCGGTTTTGCTGCAAGTAGGGGTGGGGGAAGCTGAACTCGCCCAGTACGTGATTGCGAACTCTATCTTTGGCACCACCGTAGCCGCCTTTTCCGGAAGTCTCTCGCTGCTTCGCACCAGAGATTTCTACTGGCGAGAAGTGATCCTAGTGGGGCTTAGCGCGGTCTTCACCGCTTTTCTGCTCCTTTTCACTTTTGTGAACACCCCATCGTACTCCAAGCAACTGTTCACGGTGGTCACTATTTTTTTTCTGATTGCTATCTTGCTCGGTGCCCTTTCGCGTAAGTACGGTAACTTGCTGTTTCACCAACCGGTGGCAAAGGCACAGCAGTGGTACGTGATTACCGGAGCCACTTCAGGAGCGATGAGTGCCTTGTCGGGCTTGGGGGGCGGCACCATCACCGTGCCCATGCTCACCGCCGGGCTGCATCTGGACATCAAACGGGCTAAATCTATTTCTCTGGGAGTGATTTTTATCGCTTCGCTCGGTATCACGGTCTTTAATCTCATCGATCAACCGCAGGGCACCGTCATGTCCGGGCAGTTTGGCTACATTGTGCTGCCCATTTCGGGAGTGCTGTCGCTGGGTGTGTTGTTAGGTTCACCCTTGGGCGTGTGGGTGGCCCGGCGGGTTTCTTCTAACATCATTAGTTGGTGCTTCATTGGATTTGTGCTGATTGTAACCCTGAAAAAAGTGCTTGAATTATTCTAAGCCCCGGCTCACATCGATTTCTGTCCTAAGAGTCTCCTTCAACCGCCCGTCGGTAGGCTTCGCTGATGGTATCCAGCGCTGTTTCCAAGATAGTATCGCGTCCTTCCTGCCGGTCTGCTTCGGTCATGTCGACGCGCACATCGGGGGCTACGCCGAGTTCAATATTTTCTCCGGCCACCGTCGTGGTGACGGTAGAAGAGAAGCGGTAGGTCCAGCCGTTGGGCAGTTCTCGGTTAATAGGCAAGCCACCACCACCGCCCGTTTGGTCACCCATGACTAAGATATTAGGTCCTAGACTTTTCATCATTTGCACAAAAAAGTTGGTGGCACTGTAGCAACTGCGGTTGGTCAGCACCACCACCGGAAACTGGTACTGAAAATCCCCCTTCGGCTCCACATATTTTGGGATGCGTTCGGTGAGGTCATTGTGGCCCGGCCCATCTTTGTACTGCCAGTAGTGCACCAACTTTTTTTCGGTGGTGAATCGGCTCACCATTTCTTCAGCGTTGCTCAGGCTTCCGCCCCCGTTGTCGCGCACGTCGATGATGAGGCCTTTCACAATCGTGGTATCGCCGTTATCTACCCGGCTCGAGTAGCGCGAGAGCACGTAGTTGAAGACCGATTCGTTTACCTCGTTCTCAAAGCTTCGGTAATAGACGTAGCCAATCGAGTCGATGAGTTGGTGACGAAACGGACCCGAGATTTGGTGGTCTTCGCCCAAATAGTTACGCTCTACCAGCCGATAGTCGAAGTTTTGCGGGTAGTCTAGGTACCACTCCCAGTTGCGGGACAAATCAAACCCGGCCTGGAGATTGACGTGACCGTCTTGCAGCACAAACAGCATATCCGCCAGCACGTTAAACAGCGAGTCGTTACGCATTCCGTTTTCTACGCGGGGGCGGTTTTGCGCGTAAACGGCGTCCCAATCGATATTGCGAATGTCAAAGGAAGCGTAGTTTTCGTCCACCTCCGTCCACAGCGAATTGAAAACGTCTAGCGCGTTATCCTGATACTCTTCCCGGATGAAGGCTTCTTCGCAACTACCGGTGAGAATGAGTGACATTAGCCAAATCATTCTCGGGAACAAATAGTTATAAAGCCGTATTTTTTGCATAGTATTTCTCGATTTTAGTCCAGTCTACCTCATTTTCCGGTCTACTTGTGAGTCGTGTCGAGTTAAGTAACGCATGAAGAGCGTTTCCTATCGTTGCTAAGATACGGTTTTTTGCTGTTGACTGGTAGTTCCCAAGTAGCACTAGCACAAAATAACCCTTGCTCACCCGGGCGCATTATGCTATCTTCGATGTGAAAGTGAAATGCCTTTTTAGTTATGAAACAGATTACCCTCAATATTCCGGACAATCAATACGCTTTCTTTCTAGAACTGGTGCAACAGCTGGGACTGGAAAAGGTGAAAGAAGAAACGATAGATTCCCAGCAGGAAGTTCTACAGGACATCGCCCAGGGTTTGCGGGAAGTCAAGCGCATAGAAGAAGGTAAGACGAAAGGAACTCTGCTTAAAGACTTCCTGGATGAGCTATAATGTTGTCCTGACCGATCACTTCAAGAAGGAAGCCAAAAAGCTGACCAAAAATACCACTTGCTTTCAAAAATTAAACATCGTAGCCAGCGTAATGTTGTGGCAAGCCGACTGCACCAGCCGGGGCTCGCTGTAGCGAAGGTAATTCCAGGTGTAGCTCAAGCGAAGCCGATTGGCGTTTCGCAGGGCGTACTCCAGCGCCAGGGTGTTACTGTAGCGGAAAAAGCGATTGAGCGTGGCAAGTCGTCCGCTCCCGAGAAACTGTTGCAGCGGTTCGTCGCGCTCATCATCTAAAAACTCAGGAAAGCGCGTGGTGCCGTAGGAAGGGCGCACCGCAAAGGTGAGCAGGGGCACAAAGGCCGAATAAGAAACCAGAAACCGACGTTTCCACAATCGAAAGGGATACTCCAGCGTGGTTTGCGGACTTAGCGAGAAGTAGAAACTATTGTTGAAGGCGTTATTCGAGAAGTTCTGAAACTGCCACAGCGTCCACAGTCCGCTGAAGTTACCGCCTACGTACCACTTTAGCCGCCGGTTCGGCCGGGGCAGTTGCTTTTCGTAACTGTAGTTTCCCTCGAACCGAAAGGAATTCAGATCGGCCGCGGCAAAATCGAAAGCGGTCATCAGTCCGTAATCGAAGCGGACTTGGCTGGTGTGCCGGGCGGTGGTGTCGCGATTGGCCCACGTCAGTCCGCCGCTCACCGAACCGGCGTGGCCCCAGTAGCGCAGCGCCGACGAGCTTTCGTCCAGGAACTTAGGGAGGGTGTATCCTACTCCCAAATTAATATGGCGCGGATGGGGCGGGCGCATTTGTGCCCAAGCGTTGCTAGACAGCGATAGCATAAACACCACACTGATCAAGAAACGGCCAGAGAACCAAGGAGAGTGAAATAAATACTTATCGCGCATAAGGCCTATTCTATCATTCGATCCTTCGGTCAGTCAATATTGACATCTATTTGATTTCGTAGCAAATCTTCCAGTGATTCGCGCTGCCGAATAAGTTTGGCTTCGCCCCGATGAATGAGCACCTCGGCGGGGCGGGGTCGGCTGTTATAGTTAGAGGCCATGCTGTATCCGTAGGCTCCGGCGTTTTTAATGGCCAGCACATCGCCCGGCCGCACCTCGGGTAGCGTTCGGTCGGTGGCGAAGGTATCGGTTTCACACATATAGCCCACTACGGTGTAGGTTTGGGGAGCACCATCGGGGTTGGATAGGTTCTCGATGGTATGGTAGGCATCGTACATCATCGGACGGATGAGATGGTTCAGACCGGTATCAATGCCCACGAAAGTGACATTAGGATTTTTTTTGACCATATTGACCCGCGCGAGCAATTGCCCGCTCGCACTCACGATGAATTTGCCGGGCTCAAACCACATAGTTAGTGGGCGACCGTACTGCTTGGTGAAGTCATCAAAGATCGGTAGCAGTTGCTGTCCTAACGCTTCCAAGTTCGTAGAAGGGTCGCCCGCTTGGTAAGGTACTTTGAAGCCGCTACCCAGATCAACAAAATCCAGTTGGTCGAACCGCCGGGCAACCTCCAGCAAACGTTCCGCTCCCTGGACAAAGGCATCAATGTCTTTGATATCAGACCCGGTGTGGATGTGTACTCCGTTGACATGAATCTGATGTTCTTCGACGATCATCAGAATGGTGTCAAGCTGCGCGAACGGGATGCCGAACTTAGAGTAGGAGTGGCCCACCGAAATTTTACTGTGCCCCCCCGCCATCACGTTCGGATTGAACCGCAGGCAGCAGGGCACCGCGTTTCCGTATCTTTCGCCAAACTGCCTTAGGAGCAGCAAGTTATCAATATTTATTTGCACCCCGAGTTTTACTCCTTCTGCAATCTCGGCAAAGTCCACCCCACTCGGGGTATACATGATTTGTTCGGGAGTGAACCCGGCTAGCAGCCCCAAGCGCGCCTCTTCAATAGAAACCGCGTCTAGCCCAATGCCCTGCTGTTTGATTAACTTTAAAATGGCTTGATTGGTGAGGGCCTTTGCCGCGTACTTGAAACGCACTCGGGAATCGTTAAACGCCTGCTTTAGCACGTTGATCTGGGAAACGATCACCTCAGCGTCGTAAACGTACAGTGGGGTGCCAAATGTTTGGCTAATTTCTAGCAAATCTACCCCCTGCACGGTAGGAGCGGATGCGGGAGCACTGGTTATTGGCATAGGATAGTTTTTTGCGCTTAGCAACAAATATAGCAAATTAGCCCGCGGTGGCTAACGTTTCTCAGTTGGTTTGGCTTCTGAGACTTATCTTGCCGTTCGTTGGTTGTCATCAACCCACGCCATCGGCACTGATAAAATCATAGAGATCACCCAAACTTCCGTAATTTCGCTCGTGGCGCAGCCGACTAACTAATTCTTTATGACCCATTTTGATCCGGCCACCACTTTCACGGAAAAGGCCGAGCACTATCGCACTTTAGCCAAGCGCGCCGGACAACGCTTCAATCAACTCTCGGTGGTGCGTACACTCGCGTTTGTAGTAGCCCTGGTGGGCTGGGTATATCTGGCGAACGCCCGCAACGACGACGGCTTTCTTCTTCTATTGCTGCTCTTCGTCATCGGTTTCCCCTGGCTCATCCGGTATCACAACCGCCTTCGCACGCGGCGCGACCATTTGCTCACCCTTCAGCGGGTGAATGAAGACGAGCTGAAGCGACTCAACTTCCAACTGGCCGACTTTGACCAGGGCACTTCTTTTCAGGCGTCCAAGCATTCCTACACCAGTGATCTGGACGTTTTCGGTGAGCACTCGTTGTTCCAGCTTATCAACCGAAGTGCTACCCAGTCGGGAAAGACTACCCTGGCGCAGTGGCTGTCGAACCCCTCGGCGAAGCCCGAACTGCTGGAGCGGCAAACCGCAGTGCAGGAGCTTACCCACCTTACTGATTGGCGACAAACTTTCCAGGCCCACGGACTGCAGCACGCGGCCTCGGAAGAAAATTTATCTACCCTGCTGTCGTGGATGAATGAGCCGCCCGCCCTGCCCCGCCGCGGGCTATACACCGCGCTGTGCTATGGACTCGCCCTGCTCACCACCGCGACGATTGTTCTTTACTTCACCACGGGCTTGCTGGGTTACGGGGCGCTTTTGCTACTGGTGGTCAACGGATTTATTTTATGGACGGCGGCGGGGGTGGCGCTGGCAACGCACCGTAAAACCACGCAGAGCGTAGCGGCGCTGCGGGCCTATCAGCAGATGTTTGTCAGCGTAGAGAAGCAGTCGTTTGCCACCGAATCACTGCGGCACGCACAGGCGCAGTTGCACCACCAAGGAGTGCCTGCTTCGCGACAGATTAGCCAATTGCGCTACATATTGGACAACTTCGACGCCCGCGCTAACCTGTTTTATCACATTTTCAACCTGGTGTTGCTGCTCGACGTGTTCTGGTTGCTGCGGGCCGACCGCTGGAAGCAGCGGGTGCAGGGCGACGTCGCCCAGTGGTTTGAGGCCATCAGCCGGGTGGAGGCGCTGAGCAGCCTGGCCAGCTTCGCCTTTGCCAATCCTACCTTCGTTTTTCCTACCATTGCCGAACAACCATTCTTGTTGCGGGCGAAAGGGATGGGACATTGTCTGATTCCGCCCGCGCAGCGGATCAACAACGACTTCGCCACGCAAGACCGGGGCACGATCACCATTATCACCGGTTCCAACATGTCGGGCAAGAGCACTTTTCTGCGAACTGTCGGGGTGAACGTGGTACTGGCCCTGGCCGGGGCGCCGGTGTGCGCGGAGGAGTTTGAGGTTTCGGTGCTGCAGGTGTTCACTAGCATGCGCACGCAAGATTCGTTGGAAGAAAACGTATCCTCATTCTACGCCGAACTGCGTCGTCTGCGACAGTTGCTGGACATCCTGAAAGCGCCTGAGATCCCCGTGCTGTTTATGCTGGATGAAATTCTAAAAGGAACCAACTCGCAAGATCGGCACCACGGGGCCGCTTCGCTCATTAAGCAGCTGAGTAAGTTGGAAGCGACCGGCTTTGTCTCCACCCACGACTTAGAATTAGGAAAGCTGGAAGAAACGCTGCCGCGGGTGAAGAACTACAGCTTCACCAGCACTATCGAGCAAGACGAAATTCACTTCGACTACTGTTTGCGCGAGGGGGTGTGCCAAAGCTTCAATGCTAGCAAGCTGATGGCCCAAATGGGTATTGCCCTGGAGGAGTAAACGCGGCGTTTCCCTCACCCAGGGCAATGTCGTTGGCCGGAATACGCGTTAGTCAGCGGCTACCAATTCGGGCTTGGCCAACAGGTCTTTGATGCCAAACGCTACCCGCCGGTTGCTCTGGTGCTGCGCGGCCGTGCAGGGCACTCCGTCTGAGCATTGATTAACTAATTGCTGCTCTCCCCAGTAACTGTCTGCTAGTCGCTCCGGGGCAATGCCCTGGTCGATGAGGTAGTTCACCACCGCTGTCGAGCGGCGCTGCGATAAGGCGTCGTTGTACTGATCGCTTCCCCGGCTGTCGGTATGTCCGCCTAGTTTGATGCGCAGCAAAGGATGCTGCTCCATGACCGATGTCAGTTTTTCTAGCGTTGCCTGGGCACTAGGACGAAGGTTGTTTTTGTCAAAATCAAAGAAGACGTTTTCAATCATAGTGATTGATCGTAGGGCGAGCCCACCTTCTTCAACCACCTGCTCCACTTTTTCTAGCAGCCCCACCGGTTCGGTACTGCCCTCTTCGGTTCGGCTCAGTAAAATCTTGCGTCCTTCGGCTTCCAGGTAGCATTGTCCGTCTTCCTCGCCCCACTGGTACAGCCGCTGGTTTACGCTGGCAAGCACATCGCCCTCGTCGTGGTGGCGGTCGAAAATCACCACGTCCATCGCATCAAAGTCGGTCACCTCGTTAAACAGGTAGATTTTCACCACGTTCTCCTGATCCTTTCTCATGCCCTGCGTATTGATTGGCGGGTGACTCCAGTGTCGGCCGTTCAACTCGCCCGAAAGGTCGTACAACGCATCCTCTGCCGCGATCAAAGAAATGCGTCCTAGCGAATCGGTTACGCTTATCAGCCGCTCGTTTGCTACCAGCCGCTTCAAAAATAGCCGAACACTGGGAATAGGTTGGTTGGTGAGTCCATCAATCACCTGCACCGCCAGAGGAATTCCGGTGGCCTCTTCCGTCCGTACGTTAAACGCGTAGATGTCATCCTGCCCCGCCCGGTGCGACGATACGTAGCCCGATTGCCCGTCGGGGTGCAGGATCAATCCGAAATCATCTTCGGACGTATTAATCGGGTATCCTAGGTTCTGCACCGCGGAGGTGTCGCTTAGCGAAGCACCCACTTTGAACACATCCAATCCGCCCAGTCCCGGATGACCGGTTGAGGCAAAGTAGAGCGTTTGGTCGTTGTGCAAGTAGGGGAACATCTCGTTGCCGTCGGTGTTGACTTGTTCGCCCAGATTGGTGGGTTCACTCCAGGTTCCGTCTTCGTAGTGGCTTACGTACAAATCAGTTCCGCCGAATCCGCCGGGCTGATCGGAGCAAAAGTATAAGCGCGTACCGTCGGCCGAAACTGCCGGATGACCCACCGAATACTCCGCCTGGTTGAAGGGCAGGGCCACCGGAGCGGTCCATTCGCCTTGCTTATCTTTCTCAGCGTATAACAACTGAAGCCGGTTAAAGGAAATTTCTTGCCCGCGCTCTTTCTTGAACGAGGGGTTGTTGGTGGTCAGAAACACCTTGCTGTCGTTAGCAAAAAACACCGCCGGTCCCTGGTGCAGCGACCCGAAATGCTTTCCGAACAAGCGTTGTGCCGTATCAACCGGTTGGCGTTCGTCGGTAGATAAGACGTTGTAATAAAGATGAAGGTACGTGCTCATGTCACGATGATAGGTTTTTTGGCGACCTTCTGTTTTTCGAGCCGAGGCGAACACCAGACCCTTTTGATAAAAAGCCGGACTAAAGTCCGCTTCGGGGCTGTTGCCGCCCATCGGCTTCACGGCAAACCGCGCTGAATCAGCGTAGAAATTGGTGCGCTGTTGCAATCCTAGTTGCAGGTTTTGCGCGGCCCGGTGATTGGGTACGTTCGCTAGATAATCGTCAAGCACTTTTTCGGCCAATGCAAGCTGATTGGTACGTACCAGGGTCTGCGCGTAGTGCCAGCGGTTGGTGTTCTCTACGTGAACCGCCCCGGAATTCCACGAAGAATAGGCGTAGTGGCGGGCCGCCTGCGTGGGGTTGTTGAGTTCGTAATAGCTTTCGGCGGCTTTCAGGTGCACCCGGATGTTGCCTTCTTCCCGAACTAACAGCTCTTCGTACAAGTCAACCGCCGACTGAAACGATTGCCGCTCGAACAGGTAGTCGGCGCGCTGCTCTTTGCGAGACGGGCTCGGAGCTTCTGATTCGCTGGCTTTCGCCGGTAGTGCGGTGCCAAGGGCAACAAGGAGTAAAATGTAGGTATACTTCATCATGTTAAAAGTATCGGGGTGACAAAACAGACTCTTTGGATAGCTTAATGGTGTAGTTGAGCATCAACTCGTGCGAGCCCGACTGCACCTCGCGCAGTCCGCTCACGATGTAATCGTAGGCGTAGCCCACCGCCAGCGACGGGCTGATCTGCACCTGCACCAGGGCGTTTAGGGCATCAAACGAGCGGTAGCCCAATCCTACCCACAGGGTTTCGTGGATGAGCAAGTTGGCGTTGAAGTCGGCTTCTACCGGAGCTCCGGGCACCGATTTTACCAGGAAATTAGGCTTCAGCTTCAAATATGGACTCAAGTCAAACACGTAGCCGCCAGTTAAGAAGTAGTGTCTCACCAGTTGAGTCTGCTCGTTGATTGCTTCTTGTGTTAACTGATGATCAAAGAGTTGCGGTACCGAAAATCCGAGGTAGTAGCGGTCGGTGTGGTAGTATAGACCCGCTCCTACGTTGGGCAGCAAACCGGTGTTTAAATTTTGTCCGAAGGCCGGATCAGCAGCGTCTCCCGGAGTAATGATTTGCAAAGAAGTCAAGTTGGTGCGCGCCTGCGTAAATCCCCCCTGCAACCCCAGGGCGAGTTGCCCCTGACCCACCGGAATGCGGTAGGCGTAGGAAGCAAACACCCCGTGCTGCCGCAACACGTCCTGATCGTCGCGGGATAGTAGCAACCCCACCGAAGCCCGACTGAAGCGGATTGGGGCGTGCGCCGCGAAGGTTTGGGTGCTGGGACTTCCCGGCAGCCCGTTCCACTGTTCACGACCCAGCGCGGTGAGGCTGATGGCCTCGTGACTGCCCGCGTAGGCGGGGTTCAGCGCCAAACCGTTAAACATATACTGAGTGAACATGGCCTGTTGCTGCGCGTAGGCGACCGACGTACCTAGCACGAACGGTAGGAGTAGGCTAATCACCCCGCGCCGAACGAACGTTTTTGCGTAAAATTTATTCATAGCTTGTTTTGCTTGCGTTAGACCTTAATTACGGGTGAACGATCACGTACCCCTTGTACAGGGGGCGGTCGTCGCCGCGGTTGATGATGTAGTAGTAGGTTCCGAACGGAAGTCCTCGGTTGCTGACCAGCGCTCCGCCCTGGGTTTGTCCGTTCCACCGGTGGGTCTTATTGTCGTACCCCATAGTTCGGTAGACTAGTCCGCCCCAGCGGTTATACACCGCTACCTCGTTGTCAGGAAAGCACTGTATGCCTCGGATGTACCAGAATTCGTTGTTCCCGTCGCCATTGGGCGAAAACCCTTGGGAGATAGCAAAATCTTGGTCGCACGCGGTGGTTTCTTCCCCTTCTTTTCCTTCGCCCACGGCGGTGGTGTCCTTCGGAGTTGGCGTTTCTTTTACCGTCGGCATCGGGGTGGTTACCGAATCTTCTACCACCGGCGGCACTGGAGTTATCACTGAGTCTTCGGTAATCACCGTATCGGGCAGCGGCAGTGCTTCCACGTGATAAACGAGCTGGACCTTTCGCGGAATGCCCGCGCGGTTGTTGACGTACACCACGATTGTATCATTGCCTACGTAATCAGCCTGGGCAGTGTAGCTAAGGCAACGGCTGGTTAGCTGCTTCGCTTCTTCGGTATGAATGCTTCCGTTGACCTCCGTGATCTTGGATTCTTTGTCACAACTCACTATTTCCAGACAGTGCTCGTGCGTGGCGCCCTGCGGCACAGTGTCCACCACGTACAGCTCCGTCGGCAGCAGATCGCGGGGGTCTAGTATTTCTAGCAAGGAGGTGAAGCCCGCCAGGTAGCCATAGGAAGCCCCCGATTGGTTACCGGCCAAGATGGACAGATGGAACGATACGTTTGATTCTACCACCACGTGTTCGGGCAGCGGAACGCGGTTGCTCAGGGAAGCCACTTCGCCGAACGTGATGGTGGCCCAGTCGGGGCGGCCGGGCACCGGGTTGACGGTGGCGTCAAAATCGGTGTAGGGTCGTCCGTTGATGGTGAGATTCGTAGGGCTGTCGAACGCCTTGCGGGGGGCGGCAATGTGAATTACATTGTGGTAGGCGGTGTCGCCCAACTTGCTGTACTCGATGTAGCGGTTGCCCGTGCACTCAATGGAAGGCACCAGCACCATCCCCAACTCTTGCCGCCGAATACCCGAAAAGTGGTATACGTAGGCCTCTTTGCTAGTCTCAATGTAGTGCGGAGTGCCAATGTCGCTTGCCCCGCCCGGTAGCACGTAGTTAAAGTATTCTCCGGCATCAATGGTAGCCACCGGGGCCGGGTTGCCATCTACGTAGATCGCGGTTTGGTCTTGGGTACCAATAATGGTCGCATAATCCGGATTGACCGCGCTGATGTTGGTGGTTGAGCCTTTGATCACGACGTACTGCCGACCGATTGAATAAAATCCATTGCCCTGCAGGGGCACCAACTGGTCTACCCCGGCATCGGCATCCTTCGAGTCAATAAGCTTTTGGTGCTGACCTCCGGACAGCACCGCCACGGGTTTGCTAGCGACAATGTGTGAACCCGTTAGATTGTTGGTCACGTTGTCAGAGTTGGGACCCTTTGATGAGGTATTTCGCACCAGGTAGGTTTCATGCTTATTTAAGGTTACTTCTACCGGGGTGTTTCCACCAAACAGTGTCACCCCGCTGGGAGGGGTTATAGTGACTCTGGTGTCGTCTTCCGTAGCCATTACCGAAATGAAGTGCAAATCGTATTCTCCGAACTCGGTGCCGGGCCACTTACCGTCACGGATCAGGGTCTGCGACCCCGCGTAGAACTCGGTGCCCAGCGCGTGTCGTCCCTTCAATGTCACAAAAAACTGATTTAGCCGAGAAACGCCCTGGCAGTAGGCGCGCACTGGCACATCGGAGCGAATGAGTAGTCCTTTATCCAGTTCGGCCGTGTTGGCCGCGAAGGTCATTCCTTGCACTACACTAAGCGGCACGATCCAGGGTTGACCCGCGTTCACGGTTTGCGTAGCGATTGGGGTGCCGTTCGCCAAACTCACGGTGACCTGCGCGGCGGTGAATTCAGTAGTAATCTGCATTTGCACCGGCATTACCCGAGAAGAAGATCCTCGGTTCTCCCATACGGGCGGCATCCAGTGAATGGTATCCGTCTGAGCCTTCACATAAGAAGCACTACCAAGCAGATACAAGAAGACTGCGGATAGAATACGAACGCGCGCCGGGCTCATTGCGGGCAAAATCCGGCGGTTGAACAACGCCAAGAAAACGTTCGAAGGAGAGAAACTAGAGTATACTTTTAAACCTTCCATAAGTACTTTTTGAAGCATTACCTTCTAAAAGTACAAATAAAATGTACAAAAGTATAATTAGTTTGTGTTTTTTTCTTGTTGCTTCTTGTTTTTAGTGCGCAAATAGGCGATTAAGTTCTATTTCTCCGAAAAATAGTACACGAGTGCGAAACTAAGTACCCGGTTACGCAAGTACTGCACTTCGCTAGTACTTCTTAATCCGTCGCTTACCCGCGCTTGCACTCCGGCGTTGTCAGCAAAGCGATAGAGAATTCCCGCTACGAAGCACAGATCAAACGACCGGTAACCACGGCGGTCCGATCTCAATCCGGTTGTATTCTCCTGCCGAGCCTTAATTAAATAGTTAGGAGACAGTCCGCCGAACAAGTATACTTGGTTGACAATACGTCCTTGTATTTCTACCGGAAGCTCCAGATAGGTGAGTCGCCAAACCGAAAAGGGTTCGTACTCGCTGTTGCGGCTTCCCTTGGCGCTGTAGAGCATACCTGCTTGGGCTGAAATCACGTCCGACAGCGGTAAGGCAACTTTAACTCCTCCCAAGATTCCTGCTTGGTTGTAGCCCCACAGTCCGTCACCATCAATCTGAGCAGCGTTGAGTCCAATCACTGCTTGGGCCTGAAATGACTGGGCAGTTGCGATTGAGGGTAGGCCAACAAACACGATGATCGCGGTAAAGATAAGTTTTCGCATCAATCTCCGAAAAAAGAAGGGTCAGTGGTTCAACAAGTTGATGTTAAACGCGTAGTTGCAGCTTTCACAGCCATTCACCTTCATGGTGGCGATGCCCACCACCTCGCCCTGCCGATTCATCACCGGGCTACCACTGCTACCGGGCGAAATAGCCGCATCTACCTGAATGATGGCTTGGTTCTGCCCTTGATAGTCACGAATAGAAGATACAATACCGCGCGAAGCGGTACTCTCTAGCCCCCGGGGGTTGCCCAGCACCACAATATCTTCTCCTTTCAGGGGCAGCATATCGCCCAGCGACAGGTAGGGCATATCTTGCTGCGTAGCCACCTGAAACACCACGTAGTCGAATTTCTTGCTCTGGTACATAATTCGCTTCACGGCGTGTTCTTGCCCGTCGGTGGTGCGAATTCGCCAGCTTCTGCCCTTTTCGAACACGTGGTAGTTGCTCACTCCCACACCCGATTCTTCAATAAAGAAACCCGTTCCTTGTCCAATTCGCTTGCCTTTGCGATTGTAGGTGTGCACCACAAATACACAGGGTTCAGCGTGCGCAATGATTTCAGCCAGAGATTTTTCTTTCACCGGAACCACCTCGTTCACTGGAACGGTGGGGGTGGGGGTATCCATTACCACTTTCTCCGAAAGGGTTTTATTCACCGTTGGCCGGTGCTCCTGGGCCTTTTGGGCCGATCGAGAGCAACTTTGGCAACCGGAAAGTAGACATGACAACGCAAGCGTCCAGATCCAGTGTTTCATCGTTGAGATAACGCAACAATAACCATTTTTGGTCACGAAGCAAATAATTTTTTGAAGAATCCCCCGCCTCCTTCTTTTGTCAAGTGTTGATTGAGGGTTTGGAGTTGCTTTAAAACCTGCTGCTGAGTCTCGAGGTTCTGCGCTTTGTAGTCGGCGAAGTCTCGGTGAAGATCATCAATGCGCGCTAGTTTGCCAAACACGTGCTTATTTTCTTCGTAGGTTTTGAGCAGTTGATTTTCTTCTTGCGCCGACAGGTCACGGATGGCCCTGATTTTGTGCTGGGTGTGCTCCATGAGTTCTCCCAAGCTTTTGTCCAGCACGTCGTCTACCTTCACCACCGCTTGCTGAATGAGGTGTCCGCGGCTTTCCAGCTCCGAGAAGTGAGAGGCAATAAAGTGGTGCAGGCGATCATTCTGATCCAACGTCTGTTTAATTTTGTCGGCAATAGTTTCCAGGTGTTGGGTGCGATAGAGAAAGTGATTCACCTTTTCGTTGAGGGCGGTGGTGTTTTCCACAAAGTGGTTCATCTCCGTCAGATAATCACGAAACTTTCTTAGCTCGTCACCACTCTGATTGAGCGTCTCGAACATATCCACGTTGGCATTGGTCAGTTGCATCACGTCCACCTTCTGCAGCGTTTCGGCGATGCGTTCCTGGGCCTTTAGCGTGTCAAAGTTCCGGTCGAGCATCCCGCGTAACGACGCGATACTGTCGGCGAACCCGTGCTGAAAGCTAGTGAGGCTGGTTTGCAGCAGTTGCAAGCTGTGGGTAGTGTCTTGCCATAAACTGGGCAGCAACTCAATCTGCACCAGGTTGAACAATTCATTTTTTCGGCGCAACCCTTCCCGGCGGGCCCGTGGGTAAGCCCATCCCAGCAAAAAAAGCAAGAGCAGCCCGCCCGTGAGCACCGGCACGGCCGTCCATTTCACGCTGGTGAGAAAAAGAGCCGCGGTGCTAGCTATCGCCAAGCGGTCAATGAGCGCTGCGGGCAGGTTAGGCAAGAGCAGTAGTCCGGCGGTGCTGGCCAGTAGGGTAGCGGCCAACCCAATCAATAGGGGTATCCACGCTTGGTAATACAGCCCCTGCCAATTGGCCTGCAGGTGGCGCTCGGTAAGGTTCCGAATCAGGCTAAAATCGACCACCGCTCCCCGGCTGCGGATCAAATAGCCGTTGATAGCAACAATAAGACGATAAGCTAGGGTATTTTCATTGGCCTCAGCGTGTAGCAAAGGAATTTGAACAACCCGCCCCGTCGATGTAGAAGAATTTTGTGGAACACCATACTGCTGCGCTAGCTCCTCGGCTGAAGTATGAGCAAAGTCTGACATTGGAATCGCGGTGGGTTGCACACTAAGTTGTTCGGGGGGTGGAACGCTACGTTGAAACCGACGCAGTTGGTACCACAGTTGGCGCACGTACCACGCTTGCCCAAACAGGGCAACACCTACGCAAACCGCTACGAACGCCTCTAGGTTACTCATAGCGGATACGGGCTTTCTGGTCAGGCTTCACCACCCACTTGTCGCCCTGCCGCAATGCCTGGCCGGGCCGCACGTTCACAATTCGCTTCGCTCCGGGAAAAAAAGCATTGGTGCTCTCGCACACCGGATCAAGGTAGCTGTTGGGCGAGCTGAGCGCGTCTTTTACCGCTTCAGAATCGTCGGACACGGTAAATTCTGCCCAGTGATTTCCATTTTTCTGCGTGACCACAAACTTATATATTGAGGCCGAGGGTCGAAACTGCTCCGACATAGAACTAGCGTTGAAGGTGCCATCCTGGTTGGGAGTAGACAGATAGTATTCTTCTTGTTTGGGCAGCGGTGGGGTAGGAGAGGGCCTTTTTGACGGCGGCGGTTGGGGTAGAGTAGTAGTTAACTTCTGCACTTGCTCCTCCAACTTGGCAATCCGGGACTTTAGCTGCTTGGCTTCCTCCGCGGAGATTGGGTCTTTTTTGAGAAGCAACCGAGAGGTTAAGTCTTCAATCCGTTTGCTGTGGTTGTCAACGCGGGTGTCGAGCCGTTTCACGAGTCCCAGCAAGTATAGCGACAACAGCAACAATGCCGCTACTGCGCCTAGTGAGATGGGATTGACCGCGTAGCTAAACATCCCGCTGGTTTCTCCTCGTTCTTCTGATGAAGCCACCGGCAGCGTAAACATTTGATTATCAGCAGGTTCACCGTTTGAAACACTTTCAACCGACGTTGTATCACTTTCTGATGTACTGTCTTCTGTTGGCTCCAAGAAGCTGGTAGCTACTTCATCCGCCAGTTGTTTCTTCATTGCCTGCAACGCGGTGTAATCGGCATCGCTTTGGGCTCCTAACGCTTCGGGACTCACCGCCGCAATACGCTCTTGCAAAATTTGGGTTGCCTGCTCGCCGGTCCACTCGTTCTGATACGTTTCTTTGGTTTGAACGAAGGGATTGTAGAGATTAATGGCCGTCCCGCGCCAATCGTGACTAAGCAAGAACAGGCGCACCGCATCGGTGGGAGGCGGATTAGATACACTGTAGTTTGACGTGTTGTAGGTTTCTTTGAACAAGCGGTAGCCCTCCTTTTCGGCGGTCATGTCGGGACGGAGACGCACGTAATCCTGCATGTAGGCATCGACCAGTCGCCAACCGGCGTAGTCCACCAGGCGGGCAAAATCTTCGCGGATCACGGTGGCTTGGACAGCGTTGGCTAGCAGCAGCAAGGTGAGCAGAAGCAAATTTCGGTAGCGCATGTGTGGTACGTTTTTGTGAAACTAACCGCGGCTGGCAGAATTGGTTACCGTTAGCTTTCTACCTCGCTGAGTTCAGTGGCAATTTTGTAGGCCAGCCGGTTGAGCACTCCTACTAATGGGTAGAAAAATAGCGTTTCTTCCACGTTCACGTTTTGGTTGCCCGCTAACTCGTTCAGTTTCATTTGATGTCCCGACTTGAGATACTCCATCAAGTCGGTAGTCAGCCACTTTCGGTAGTTGTCCAGGTAGGTGGGGTTCACCCCGAAGTGATGAGAAAAGTTGTATTCGCTGTGCACTTCAAATAATATTCGCAGATACTGCTCCACCTCACCCACCACCCGCGATAGGGTTCGTTCGTCGATGTCGGGGTACTTAATCGCTTTTTCGGGAATGATGAACTGCTGTCCCGCGCCCAACAACACCTTTTTGATGTGGTCGATATCTACCGGATTCTCGCTGAGCAGTCCGCCCTTGCAGGTGATCTCCTTGGGCCGTTCGTACTGCACCAGCTCGATCTGCGCGGCGCTCTTTTGAAACACCTTCTCGAAGATTTTTTGCGTAAGCACCGTCAGGCTATCTAACCGCAAGTTGCTATCGGTGATGTTGATCACTTTAGAGCCCCGCCCGCTGAATAGAATGTGGCGCGGCATTTCCACATTGGCCGCTTTCATCAGTTGGGCCAAATGGTAGATAATGGCTCCGTAAAAGACTACGAACAGAATTTTGAAGTCTTCGTCTTCCTTTAGCAAACTGCTAAACGATACCGGCAGCAGCTTGGCGTAGCGGTCGCTGTTCTCTAGTTCAAACAGGAAACTGATGGTTTCTCGCGAATTTTCTCGTAAAT
Source organism: Cyclobacteriaceae bacterium (assembly GCA_965217275.1). Taxonomy (GTDB): domain Bacteria; phylum Bacteroidota; class Bacteroidia; order Cytophagales; family Cyclobacteriaceae; genus Tunicatimonas. The sequence goes on from OZ244400.1 coordinate 2,664,432, forward strand.
AATCAGCCGTATTAGGATCAACGATGGTGAGGGTTTTGTCGATCAAATCGGCGTAGCGCTTCACAAATCCGTTGGTGATTGCCGAGCCGTTGAAGCCGTCGCCAAACAGCGCGTTGGCCGCAAAGCGAAACGAGGTGAGCAGCACCGGCTGGTTGTTCTGGAACACCACAATGTCGGTGGTGCCGCCCCCAATATCGATGCCCACGGCGGGCTTGTCGGCCGCGCTGCGCCCCATTTTGCTCTTGTAGAAATAGAAGGGCGCAATGCTTTCGGACAGTTTGATCGGATCGCGCTCGGGAGTGATGTAGCGGTGGACCAGTTTGGTCCAGGTGCTTTCCAAGCTGCTCCGCCGGTTGGGCAGCATGCTGGAGGGATAAAACCAAATAATCCGCGTCTTCGCCAAGCTGCCCCGGTTCAGTAGCACCTTGTTACGAATGAGCAGCAGCAGATTCTCAAAAAAAGCCTCTACCCGCCGTCGGTCTTCGGTGTTTTTGGTATAGTTCGACCACTTCAGGTCGCTGCTGATGCGTACGTTGCCGTTGATGGGTCGCTTGCCGTAGGCGAAGGGAATGTTAAAATCGGCCAGGGCGTAGGTGGCCTGTTCCAAATCCAGGTTTTTGCTCTCGCCCAGCACGGTGCGCTGCGGAAAGTAATGTTCGTAGCCCGGACCCAGGTGGCGCGGCAAAAACTCCTGCGGGATCAGATCACGGATCAGCGTAGCTCCGCTGCCCCCAAAGTCGGCACTTTCGTCGGCAAAGGCGGGGTCGTGCAGCGTGGCGATCTGCACGTCGTCGTCGGTGATATCGAACGGACGCGGGTCGCGGTCGTTCACCTGGTACTCGATGTGGGTGTTGGTGGTGCCAAAGTCGATGGCGAAGGTAAAGGTATCGTTGCCGCGGTGGTACTCGGGAAACTTGGGAACAATAATGCCTTCGGCCACCTGGTTTTTCACCTGCACGTAATCAAACTCTTCTTCCAGCACGTAGTACTGCGAAGTGGCTCGATCTTCCAGTTGCTTGTTGCTGCGTTGTTGCTGGGCTTCGATCTTGGTTTCTTGGTTGTCCTGATTCCGAAAGAAGCGCAGTTGGTAGCGGTGGTGCTTGTTGTAGGGACTCACGTCGCGGTCGATGAGTTGCACGCGGTAGTGGGCGGTGTCGGTTTTGCCGCGCGTCTTGATAAACGGATAGAGGGTCACTCCGAACTGACTTTCGATCACCACGCCCTTGTTGTTCTTTTCATCGGGTGACAGCCCATCGCCTTCGCTGATGGAAGACAGGTAAATCCGTTCTAGCGTGATGTATTCCTGCTTCACCGGAATACGCAACGTGACCCGTACGCCTCCGGCAGCGCGCGGCTCCATCTCAAAGAACTTCTTGCCGCCGGGCACGCTTCCTTGCAAATCTTCCACGTCGAAGTAGTCGAAGAAAGCTTGCTTCAGGGGCAACACGAAGCCCTTTTGGTCTTTAGTGCGCCCCACGTTGCCGTCGAAGAACTTCTGTTCGTTCACCGGATACACCAGGCGAATGAGGTACGGTTCCAAGAAATCGCTTACCGTCAGATAAGGATAGGAGATCACCTGCCCGGGCAGTTTCCGTTCTTCCAGCGGTTCATCCACCCGGTAAGGAACGGCCACGTGGCTGTCCCACGCATCGTTCACGTAGCGGTAGGGCTTGTTGAGCTGATTCTGAAGCACCAGCGGTGGGGTAGGGCCGGTGTACTTCGGTGATTTGATTGCAAAATCGCTTGAGGTAGCAATGGAGCTGATGTCGATCTTCTTTTTCCGCAATGGAAACCCTAAAAGCTTCACCAAGTCGCCCGACTGCCCGGTGTCCAGTTCAGCGTAGTGGTCGTAGAAGTCGGTGATGGTGCCTTGCTTGATTTCTTGGTAAAGCGATGCTTGCTCGGTGCGCAGAATTTCTAGGTTAGCATCCAGGTACTCAGCAACTTCGGGGAAGCACGCTCGAAAATCAGGTTCTGCGCTCCCCGCCGACTGAAAAAAGGTGAGCAGCGCGTACCAGTACTTTTGGTAGCTGGCGCTGCGGGCGTACAGGGGAGGATAGTCGTTGCTGAACAGCCGGTTCTTCTCCATCGGAATGTCCACAAAAGACAAATCGTTGGGAGCCGAGAAGAACAGCGTAGCCGGAGAGGTGCCCCCAATTACTTTGTAATTGTACTGTAGGATGTGCAGCCGGTCAATTTTATCGAAGTTATAGGTCGCCGCATCCTGCTCCAGATACAGCCGCAATACCTCGGCCAGGCGACGGTGCTGGGGATTGGCCGAGGTTAGCAGCGCGTCCAAATCGCGCTGTCGGTCCCAGGTGATAATTTGGGTTTGCTCCTGAAGGTATTCTATATTAAAAAACACCTCACCCACGTCGAAGCATTCGGCTACCAGTTTGCGATCCACTTTGTTGCCCAGTAGTTGCCGATCCTTCACCACGTTCTTGAAGGCCGTGCGCACCAGGTCGATGCGCGCAAACGGACTCGGAATGGAAGTAGGAGGATGATCGGTGTTGCCGCCCTCGGGGTCGCTGATGGCGTCGATTTGACGTTTGCCGTAGGGGTCGGCCGGGAACCAGTGTTCGCCATGGGTGAGGTTGTGGTAGGTGAGTATTTTCGGCATGCTGCGTTGACTAAACTTCCGCTAAAGGTAACAGGAATACGGAGATTTAGAAAACGTGCTACGGATGGAAGTGATCAATTGTTTTCCGATTCTTTTTTCGCTAAGCGTGGAGAAAAGATATCTTCTTGAAAGTTTCGCTGAATAGCCGTATAGGACATCAAAAGCTAGGCGACAATTTTGGCAGTGATCCGCTGCATGATGTAAAAGCAGTCAACGCTCTCAGAATTCTATCACGGTCAATTGCTATTCTGATGCCTCAAAAGAGGAGCAAGCACGTGGCTTTAGGCCGCCACAACCGAAAAGTGTATAATACGTTTTTCAAGTTAGAACAGGATCGGTTGTATCTACTATCTTCTTACCGATGCACTCGCAGAAACTGGATAACATTTTATGAGTACTACGAAAAAAACTGAGGAATACGTTGATCCCATTTTAATTGAAGAGGGTTTCTTTAATGATGAGGAAGACTACGTTCAGACTATGGATAAAATATTCAAAGGTTTACGGGAGGCGGTTGACAAGGGACAGATTAAAAGACGGGAACACGCTAAGCCATCATCTGTCCCTAACTCCAAGTAACAGCGTGTCAGTTTCCTAAAAGCCCTTTTATTTATTATTTGGATGCTTTTCATGCAAGGATAAAATCAAAAACGGCAAAGCCATTGGCGGCTCTGCCGTGTTTTTTATCATCCACCTAAATTCGGCGAACCTTCTAGTTTAGAAACTCAAACACGCCCGCCACTCCTTGTCCGCCTCCCACGCAGGCCGTCACCATGCCGTACTTCTGCTCGCGACGGCGCATTTCGTTGATCAATTGGATGGTAAGCTTCGCTCCGCTACATCCTAGCGGGTGCCCCAGCGCGATGGCCCCGCCGTTCACGTTCAGTTTGTCCATGTCGATATCCAGCACTCGACCTACCGCTAACGCCTGGGCCGCAAAAGCCTCGTTGAGTTCGATCTGGTCGATGTCCGCCAGCTTCAGTCCGGCCAGCTCGAGTGCTTTCGGAATGGCCTTCACTGGGCCGATGCCCATGATGCGGGGGTCTACTCCGGCCACGGCGTAGCTCATCATGCGCGCCTGCGGCGGCACGTTCAGTTGCTTCATGAGTTTCTCGGACATCACCAGCACAAAAGCTGCTCCGTCGGAGGTTTGGGAAGAGTTGCCCGCCGTTACTTTGCCACCCTGCCTAAACACGGGTCGTAGTTTGGCCAGCGCTTCCATGCTCGTATCAGCGCGGGGCCCTTCGTCGGTGTCGACGATAAATTCGCGCTCCTGCCGCTTGCCTTCTTCATCCACGTAGGTTTCGTTTACGGTGATTGGGACAATTTCTTCTTTGAAGCGGCCTTCTTTGATGGCCTCAATGGCACGCTGGTTAGAGCGCAAGGCAAATTTGTCCATATCTTCACGAGAAATGTCGTAGTCTTTAGCTACTTCTTCGGCGGTGAGTCCCATGCTGGTGTAGTATTCGGGATGGTCTTTGGCCACCTCGAAGTTGAGGGCGGTTTTGTGACCCATCATCGGCACCATCGACATCGATTCGGTACCTCCGGCGATGATGCAGTCGGCCATGCCCGCGTGAATTCGGGCGGAGGCGATGTTGATGGCTTCTACCCCGGAGCCACAGTAGCGGTTCACGATCATGCCGGGCACTTCTTTGCCCAGTGCCATCAGGGAGATCATGCGGCCCATCTGCATGCCCTGTTCGGCTTCGGGCACGGCGTTGCCCACGATCATATCGTCGATCATTTCGGGGGCAAGTCCCTCCACGCTTTTTACCAGGTGATTAATCACCTCCACGGCCAGATCGTCGGGGCGGGTGAAGCGGAAGCCGCCTTTCTTAGCTTTGCCAACGGCGGTGCGAAAACCGCCAGTAATGTATGCATTCATAATAATCGAAGTTTTTTGCTATTTAAGTTTAGACGCAATATAAGAGAATTTTCTCTCATCTCGCCCACTGATAGCACTTGGTAAAATAGACTGGTTTTTATTGATTAATCTTATCAGACGTGTAATTCGTGCGCGCTTTTTTGTAATGTTTTCATTGATCAGTGATACCAGTATAAATACTTAACAATTATTTAATACGTCATAGTGCGTAATCCTTGTATAATTAATCACCTTTATTCTACCTTCCACCGGCCATAAAATACACTGAAAAACCAATCAAAATATCGCCTATGGCATAACCCTTTTCTTCTACTCGGTATCCTTTTGGAGAACCGCACTACTTATCTCAAACGCAAACGCCCTGGTAGTGGCTTCGACAGTTTGCCTCAGCTTTCACTATCTCTCAGCCTAACTATTTCCCCTATGAAACCTAATTTTATACCACAACTCACGCAACTAATCAATTTTGCTTGTGCAGGAATGCTTGCGCTATTTGGAGTTCAAAACACCGTCTACGCTAACCCGGACCCTAAACCAAGGGAAATTCCGCAAATTGTTGTGTCCGGCACCGTGACCACCGCCACCGACCAGGGGGGGCTACCCGGAGTCAACGTGCTGGTGAAAGGAACCACCCAGGGCACCGTCACCGACGTAGAGGGCAACTACAGCATCGAGGTTCCTAGCGATGACGACATACTGGTGTTCTCATCCATCGGCTTTATCTCTCAGGAGGTGCCCGTGGAAGGCCGGTCGGTGATCGACGTTGCTTTGCAAGAAGACGTGCAGTCGCTCGAAGAAATCGTCGTCATCGGATACGGTACCCAAAAGAAGTCAGACCTTACCGGTGCAGTGGGTTCCGTTAACGTAGAAGAACTGCAGGAGCGCCCCGCCGCTTCGCTCAACCAGCAGCTGGCCGGCCGGGTGCCCGGAGTGCAGGTAAACGTGAACTCGGGTCGCCCCGGCGGACGCACCAACGTTCGCATTCGAGGATTTAGCTCCATCAACTCTACCAACAACCCGCTCTACGTGGTGGACGGAGTGCAACTCCCCATGGACAACCAGGCTCAATTCAGCCAAGCCATCGATTATATCAACCCCAACGACATCGTGTCGGTAGAAGTGTTGAAGGACGCTTCCTCCACGGCCATCTACGGAGCGCGAGGGGCCAACGGGGTAATTTTGATTACCACCAAGAAAGGACAGGCCGGGGAGGGCCAAATCACCTACAATGTGGATTTCAGCGTGAACACCATTGGGCCCAACCGCCCGGAGGTGCTGAATGCCGAGCAGTACTTAGCCGTTGAAGACCTGGCCTGGGCCAACATGGAGAAGTTCGACCCGGTGGGATGGGCCGAAGGCCGATGGGAATACCTGAACCCCGCACTGAAAAGAACCGACCCACGGCTCTTCGACAGCGAGGGCAACCCGCGCTACGACACCGATTGGATGGAGGAAGTTACTCAAAACAAGCTTTCGCAAAACCACCAACTCGGGTTTAGCGGAGGCAACGAAAAGACGACCTATTCTATCTCACTAGGCTATCGCGACGATCAGGGACTGCTCAAGCAATCTTACTTGCAACGCTACTCCGGGCGCTTGAGCTTGGATACGCAACTGAAAGATTGGTTGAAGGTGGGCACTACCCTGAGCTATAACTACCAGACGGAGAACATTGTGGACTACAACGACCAGGTGGCCCGGCGGATGGTGGAAGATTTCCCTTTCTTGCCCGTAAAATATGAGGATGGCACCTGGGCCGACAACCGCGACTATCCTTTTGCGGAAGGCACCATGAGTTCTATGCACAATTTGTACGAGCGGAAGTATATCCTGAACACCCAAACGGTAATTGGTAGTTTGTTTGCCAACCTGTCGCTTGCCAAAGGGCTGGAGTTCAGAACCGTGCTGGGCACCAACGTGCTCACCCAAGAAACCAATCGCTACGAAGGGCGAACCATCCGCATCGGTGACCAGGGTTGGGCATGGTTAAGAAACCAACGCGAGATGTTCTGGTCGTTTGAAAACTATCTGACCTACAACAAAGAGTTTGGCGAGATTCACTCCTTCACGGGCCTGCTGGGTATTTCTTGGCAAGAAACCAACTTCTTCCGCATGTCTTCCGAGATTCGCGGCTTCCCGACCGACTACTTTTCGTTCAACAACATCGGGGCGGGTAGCAACATCCCGCAGATGGGTTCAGCAGCCTCACGGCAAGCGTTGAACTCCTACTTCGGACGCTTCAACTACAGTTTGCTCAACCGCTACCTGGTCACGTTTACCGGACGCGCCGATGGCTCCTCTAAGTTTGGAGAAAACAACAAGTACGCTTTTTTCCCCTCAGCAGCCCTGGCGTGGCGCGTGTCGGAAGAAGGGTTTATGAGCAACAACAACATCATTTCTAACCTGAAACTGCGGGCCAGCTACGGCCTCACGGGCAACTCTGAAATTCCGCCCTACTCGTCGCTTTCGCTGCTGGGTTCTGATTACGCGGCAATCTTTAACGAATCGCGCGTCGGAGGCACGGGAATCAACCGCCTAGCTAACCCCGACCTTCGGTGGGAGAAAACCGCCCAGAGTGATTTCGGCATCGAGCTAGGCCTGTTTTCCGGAAGAATCGCCCTGGAAGCAGACTATTACTACCGCAAAACCACCGATATGCTGCTTGACGCGCCAGTGCCGCAAACGAGCGGTTACGCCACGATTCGAAGAAACGTTGGCTCGATGCAGAACCGCGGCATTGAGTTGTCGCTGACCACGGTCAACATTGAAAATGACGTTTTCAGCTGGACCACCAACTTTAATATTTCTATGAACCAGAACGAGGTGCTCTCGCTGGCCACTCCTGCCGACATCTTCGGAGTGGGCGGCCCCAACTTCACCAACCCCACCAACATCATCCGGGTAGGCGAACCGGTGGGGTCGTATTGGGGACTCAATCGCCTGGGCGTGTGGAGCGAAGCCGAACGGGCCGAGGCCGCCGAGTTTGTGAGCTACCGCAACGGACTCACCATCTTACCCGGTGATATTAAGTACGAGGACGTGAACGGCGACCAAGCCATCACCGATGCGGATCGAATGATTATCGGCAACGGGTATCCGCTGGCCTGGGGAGCCTTGTTCAACACCGTGCGCTTTGGCAACTGGGATTTGTCTCTTGATATTCAGTATTCGTACGGAAACGATATCATGGACATGAACCTGCACCCGAGCGAAGACCGGCAGGCGTTGGCCAACAGCTATACCACCGTGCTGGATGCCTGGACGCCCGAAAACCAAGACAGCCCAATTGCCCAGATTCGCGATACTCGGGCCGGTTACGTCACCAATGTAGACACGCGATGGATCAAAGATGCTTCCTTTATTCGCGGCCGAAACTTCGTGCTGGGCTATACCCTGCCCCGAGGAGTGGCCGAAAGGATCCGTTTGGACAAGGTAAGAATCTATGGCACGGCTCAGAATTTCTTCCTTATTGTAGACGACGAGATCATCGGCGACCCCGAGATTGCCCCCATCCGAGGAGGCAACGGCAACAATGCTTTCTCGCAAGGCATGAAGTGGCACGATTATCCTCGACCTACCACCTACCTTTTGGGTCTTCAAATTGGTTTGTAATTGTTTAACTGCTAAAGCACTTACCTATGAAATCATATATTATGTATCGCTATCTTCGGTTCTTTTTGTTGACCGCATTGATGACTCAACTGGGATGCTCAGATTTTCTGGACGAAGAGGATCCGTCTAACCTCACACCCGAAAGCTTCTACACCATTCCTGATCACGCGGAAGCCGCCGTAGCCGCTATTTACGACGCTACTCGCTTTTACGGTAACGGCGCGGGCATTTTCTCTTCCAACTGGCAAATGCTGGAAGCGCCCACGGGCACGTCGACTACCGAGACGGCCCAGAACTCTGACCTCAACAATTTGTATTCGCTCACCTACGATGGCAACAACATCCACGTTGGTAACTGGTGGCGGGGGGTTTACGTGGTTATTGCCCAGGCCAACCTGGCGCTGGATCGGATTCCGGGCATCTCACCCATGGAAGAAGCCCAAAAATCACGCGTACTTGGCGAGGCCCGATTTCTTCGCGCGTGGGCTTATTTCTACGCCGTACGACTCTGGGGCGATGTGCCATTAATATTAACCCCGCAAACGGCTACCTCAGAAGATTTCTCTCCCGCGCGCACCGACCAGCGAACGGTGTATGACCAAATCGTGGAAGACCTGAAAGTGGCGGAAGCAGCCGGGCTTCCCTGGACAAATCCTAGTGGAAGAGTGTCTACGGCTGCTGCCAAATCGCTGCTGGCGAAAGTGTACCTAACGATGGCAGGTTTTCCGCTCAATCTAGGAACCGAATATTATCAGCTGGCAGCCGACAAGTCTAAAGAAGTGATCGACAACGCGGGGCCCATTGCGCTTTTCGATACCTACGGTGAGCTCCACGACGAAAGTTTGGGCAACACCAAGGAGCACATCTTTAGCTTGCAGTACAACAACGCAGTAGCGGGCAACCCCATGGGCAACATGTTTCCGAACTTCAAACCGGTTACCTACCGCGGTCCTTCGGGCACCGGCAGTACCGTACCTACGCTTGCGTTCTACAATTCGTACGAAGAAGGAGATTTGCGCGCCGTGGATCAAGAAGGGTTTTTCTATACGACTTACTATACCAATGGAAGCGGCGAACTCTTCGATCTGGGCGCTCCCTACATTTTCAAGCATTTCAACGTGACGGCCAACGGCACGGCCGGAGTCCCGGGCACGGCCCAGGACAACCTCAATGTGCCCATACTTCGTTACGCGGAAGTGCTGCTGATTTATGCGGAAGCGCAGAACGAACTGACCGGGCCCACGCAAGAAACCGTTGATGCCCTCAAGCAAATTAGGGATCGGGCGCAACTGTCCACCCCGTCGCTCGGTGAATTTGACCAGGCGAGCTTTCGCGAAGCGGTTTGGGAAGAACGCTGGCACGAACTCGCCTATGAAGGGAAAACCTGGTTTGATATGGTACGCTTGCGAAAAGTATACAACGAACGAACGGGCGGATTTGAGGATTTTGTCAGCCACGTGAACCTGAGCTCTAACGAAGCACTGCAGGAGCGGCACCTGCTGTTTCCTTTGCCGGTGCAAGAGTTGTTGAACAATCCTAACCTGGAGGTGCAAAACCCCGGTTACTGAATTTAGCCAATTAAGAACCTCTCTGCGGGAGCCTGATCTTTTTTAGATCGGGCTCTTCTCGTTTCAATAACAAGCTCCGCCACCATTCTTTGTCCGCCTCACTGTGTTGCCGCTAACGCCGCCACGCTCACTTCCTGAGCACCTCCTTCCAGCAGAATCTTGGCTCCTACTCCTAAGGTCGCTCCGGTGGTCATCACATCGTCTACCAGCAACACCCGCCGACCCGTCACCGTGGCGGTATCTGCTACCTCAAACCCTTGTGCCACGTTCTGCGAGCGTTCCCAGCGACTTTTGCGCGTCTGCGATTGGGTTTGTTGCGACTTGATCAACGCACAAGGCTCCCAAGGAATCTCCAGCACCTTTGCCATTCCCTTCGCAATCTGGTCGCACTGGTTGTAGCCGCGGCGGCGTTGCTTGGCCGGGTGCAACGGAACGGGGACTAACAAATCAAACGATTCGTGAAGTCCGGCGCTCTTTATGGCGTGAGCGAACCACATCCCGGCCAGCTCGCCCACTTCCGGACAGTTTTTGTACTTTAAATGATGCAGCAATCGTTGCACTCCGCCGTGCTTGGCGAACTTGTAGTAGGCTAATGCGTGTTTCACGGGGGCAAACGTGTACAGTTGCTGACGAAGTGCTTCGGGCGGGCGTTGCTGATCGAAGCGGGGCAGTTTTTGAACGGCAGCCATCGCCACATGTTGCTCACCTCGGGCCAGCGGGGCGTTGCTAATCAGGCAGCAGCGCGGAAATAACAACGAAACAAAATCATTTAGCATAAGAACGCGTATAGTAACTACACGCTAAGGTACGCCATTGGCGAACGCCCGTACAATTCGTTTGTGGTCTGAGACCACAGAAGTAAGAATTACGGGTAACTGGCGGAAGGCCTCGTTGATTAACCTTTTTTTATGTACCAAAAAGATTTATCACTAGAACGGCAGTGGAGCAACTTGCTCAACGAGCTGGAAGTGCGCATTGGCAAACGTCCTGCCGACCTCAACGCGGTGCTTTTTCTGATTGGGGTGCAGGAGTTGGGTAGGGGACTACAACGTTTCTCCAAAGAAGAAAAACAAGACCTGATGCACATTGCCATCTGCAAGGTGCTGTCGCTGTCCGGTTTCTACGAACTGGAAGGCACCGACGAAGCGGGCTGGCCCCACTGGAAACTAGTAAAAAAACTGCCTCACTTTGATTTGCTGGAGCAAGAAAAGCTGCTCAAGATGCATACCATCGATTACTTCACCCAAGAGTTCGACCTGGCGCTATAGATGAAAATTATTTCTTACAACGTGAACGGCATTCGTGCGGCCATCCGAAAGGGATTTTTGCAGTGGTTGGCGCAGGAAAGTCCGGACATGATTTGCTTGCAAGAAGTCAAGTCTTCTCTTGACCAAATCAACGTAGCTGATTTTACAATGCTTGGCTACCACGTGTACTGGATGGAGGCTGCCTCGCGGAAAGGCTACAGTGGGGTGGCTATTTTAACTAAGCACCTACCAGAACGGGTGGTCTACGGCTGTGATATGGATTTGTATGACCGAGAGGGCCGGGTGATCCGCGCCGATTTCAAAGATTTTTCGCTGATGAGCGTCTACATGCCCTCCGGAACGATGGGCGACGAACGGCAGCGGTTCAAAATGCAGTGGCTCAGCGATTTTTATCAGTACATTAGTTACCTAAAACAACAAATTCCCCGTTTAATCATTAGCGGCGACTATAACATTTGCCATCGCCCGATTGACATCCACGATCCGGTGAGAAATAGAAACTGTAGCGGATTCTTGCCCGAAGAGCGAGAATGGATCACGCAGTTTATTGACTCGGGTTTTGTGGATACGTTTCGGCACTTTAACGACCAACCGCATCAGTATAGTTGGTGGAGTTACCGCGCCGGGGCCCGGGCCAAAAATCTGGGCTGGCGCATCGATTACCATATGGCGACCGCTCCGCTACAAGGCGCTCTGACGGGGGCCTCAATTTTGCCGTCGGTCATGCACTCGGACCACTGTCCGGTGGTGCTAAATTTGCAGACGATGAACGAATAATTTACGCTCAAAAGAACCACACTATGACTCAAGCATCATCCGACTTCAACCGCATTCTACAGCAACTGCACCGCTACAAGCGCAAGTTTTATTTGAATCAACTCCTGAGAGGCAGCATCTATTTCGGAGCAATTTTGCTATCGGTTTATCTGCTGTTGAACTCCATTGAGTATACCGTTCGGCTGAATTCTATGGGACGAGCCGCCCTGTTGGCCCTGTTTGTGCTCGTCTTCGTTTTCTTTCTGTACCGATGGGTGCTTGCCCCCCTGCTTCGACTTGCCTTTCCTAACCGCCAGATGAGCGACGAAGAAGCGGCCCGCCGCGTGGGCGCGCATTTCCCGGACGTACAAGACAAGTTGCTCAACATGGTGCAGCTTAACCGGGCAAGTTCTAGAGCTGACAATTCTTTAGTACTGGCCAGCATTGCCCACCGCACGCAGCAACTTTCGGTGGTGTCGTTTCCATTGGCCATTGACCTTAAAAACAATCTCCGCTACCTGCGCTACCTGGCTATTCCTACGGCGGTCATCGTTGTGTTGCTGCTGTTTGTCCCTCAGTTCTTTTCGGAGGGCACCACCCGAATTGTTAATTTCAGTAAGGACTATCGCCCCGAAGCTCCCTTTTCGTTTGACGTTGAGACCGGATCAGCCATTGCCTTCAAGAACGAGGACTTCCCGGTGCGACTTCGGCTTTCCGGAAACTCGTTGCCCGATAAGGTGTACCTCAGTGCCTCCGGACGGCGGTTCAGGATGATTGCCAACGAAGAAGGAGTCTACGAACACGTGTTTCAAAACATGCAACGCAACACCAGTTACCAGATTGAAGCCGCCGGTTTTTCCAGTCCCGCCTATGACATCACGGTCGTGGATCGACCCAACCTAAAAAACTTCAGTGTTTTCCTCGACTATCCGGATTACCTGCAACGCAAGGATGAGAGCCTGGACAACGTGGGCAACCTTCAGGTGCCGGAGGGTACCCAGGTTTCTTGGCAGTTTGGAACTTTGGCCGCCGATAGCGTCACCCTCACCTTTGAAAAAAGTCAGGAGCGGCACGCGCTGCCGCCCAGTGGCGACAAATCTTTTTCGTTTAAGAAGCAGGCGCTGCTTTCTGATTACTACCAAATCGACCTTAAGAACCAGTACAGCAGCAACCAGCAGAAGATTCGCTATTTTCTGGATGTGATCCCGGATCAGCGCCCCGAGATCACGCTCGATCAGTTTCAAGACACCACCCTGTATCAATTTCTGGTACTGGGCGGAAACGTATCCGACGACTACGGACTGGCCCGCTTGGCCCTGTTTTACCGTTTCGAATCGGCCGATGATCCATCGGAAACTCCCCCAAAGTACCAAGCCTACGATCTGCCCCTCAATCGGAAGCAGAATAACCAGAGTTATTACCACCAGTGGAAAGTGGACACTCTACAGTTGAAGCCGGGCAATAAGATTCGGTATTACCTAAAGGTTTGGGACAACGACGCGATCAACGGGTATAAGTCTGCTAAAACTGCCTCTTACGTGTTCCAGGTACCGGACAAGCAAGTCATCAAGGATAACTTAGATAAATCTTCGGCTGAAACGCAGTCGCAGATCAGCAAAACGGTGCAGCAAGCCGAGCAACTGGAAGAATCGGTTGATGATCTGGAAAAGAAGCTACGAGGGAAGAAGGAGCTCAACTGGCAGGACAAAGAAAAGTTGGAGGATATCCTTAAGCAGCGCGAAGCACTGGAAAAGCAGCTCAAAGAATTACAAGAGCAAAACGAATCGATGAACCAGCAGCGCGAGCAATTCGATGAGCAGAGTGAGAAAATGCAGAAGCAAATCAGTCAACTGCAAAACCTCATGGATGAGTTGCTGGACGAAGAAACCAAGAAGATGTACGAAGAACTGCGCAAGCTGCTGGACGAACAGCAGGACATTGATCAGGTTCAGGAGAAACTGCAGCAGATAGACGATCAGGAACAAAATCTGGAGGAAGAGCTGGAGCGAGCCCTTGAACTGTTCAAGCGTATGAAGTTCGACATGAAGCTGGATGATGTGGAACAACAGTTGAGCGAACTGGCCGAAGAACAACAGCAATTGGCAGAGGAAACGGAAAATAAGGAGAACCAAACCGATTCTCTGAGCCAACAGCAGGAAGAACTAAACAAAGACTTCGAGGACATCCAGCAAGACATGAAGGAGATGGAAGAAATGAATCAAGACCTAAAAAACCCATCGCCGATGCAAGACATGTCCGAAGAACAGGAGCAGACTCAGCAGGAGCAGCAAAAAGCCAAGGAAGCCCTGGACGAGAAGAAGCGAAACAAAGCGCAGAAGTCGCAGCAGAAGAGCGCCCAGCAGATGCAGCAAATGGCGCAGAAGATGCAACAGATGCAGCAAAGCATGGAAATGGAGTCGTTGCAAGAGAACATGGACAACCTGCGCAATATTCTGGATAACCTAATCACCCTTTCTTTCGACCAAGAGAAGGTCATGAAAGACTTTCGGGAGGTGAAGCAGAACGATCCGCGCTTTATTGACCTGTCGCAGGAGCAACTAAAGCTCATGGACGATGCCCAAATTATTGAAGACAGTTTGTTGGCTTTGGCCGAACGGGTGTTTCAGATTCAGTCGTTCGTGACCCGCGAGGTGAAGGACATGAACAAGTACATGGAGAATAGCGTAGAATCACTGCGTGAGCGGCAGCAGTACAAAGCCATCGGTGAACAGCAGTTTGCTATGACCTCTATCAACAATCTGGCACTGTTGCTTAACGACGTACTCGGTCAGATGCAGCAGCAAATGGCCGACGCTATGGGCAATCCTCAGCAGAAGCAGGGCAACACGCGCTCTAACATGAACCTGAGCGAATTACAAAAGCAGCTCAACCAAGAAATCCAGGAGCTTAAGAAGAGTGGTAAATCGGGTCGGGCGTTGTCTGAGGAACTCGCTAAGCTCGCGCAGCAGCAGGAGAAAATCCGTCAGGCGATGGAAGAAATGCAGGGTGAGGAAGAGTCGGAAGGTGGTGGTGGCTCCGGGGATGAGTTAGCCAAACAAATGGAAGAAACCGAGCAAGACTTGGTGAATAAGAAACTCACCCAGGAGCTTATTGAGCGACAGAAGCAAATCATGACCCGCTTGCTAAAGGCCGAAGAGTCGATGCGGGAACAGGAATTAGACAACAAACGCAAGGGTGAAACCGCCCAGGATGACTACGAACAGCAAACCCTAGAGCGCTTCGATGAGTATATAAAACTGAAGGAACAAGAGATTGAGCTTTTAAAAACAGTTCCGGTTAAACTGAATCCCTACTATAAAAACGAAGCCAACGAATATTTCAAACGCCTTAACTAACATGGATGCAATTTCAATTCAGATACCTTCGTTGACCGACAACGTTCGTATGATAGAAAGCTTTATTGACAACGCGAAAGATGCCTACCACCTAACCGACGATATCTACGGCAATATCATTGTTGCCGTCACCGAGTCGGTGAACAACGCCATTCGGCACGGTAACCGGGGTGATGTTAAGAAGAACGTCCATCTTACTTTACAACTCAAGGATAGCGCCATTGTCTTTCACATCCGTGACGAAGGTTCTGGTTTTGATTTCCATAATTTGCCTGACCCCACCGCTCCCGAACACCTGGAACAGCCGGGCGGGCGGGGTATTTTTCTGATGAAGCATTTGTGCGATGAGGTCACTTTTCATAATCAAGGGTGCACCGTGGAACTAGTTTTTTATATCAACGGATGATTCACTTCTTTTCCGAAGAGGTTGATTTCACCCTAGCTAACGAAACGCGAGTTACCCGCTGGCTTAACGATGTAGCCCGAGCGGAGCAAACTAAGATTGCTGATCTGTCTTACATTTTTTGCTCCGATTATTATCTGCTAACCATCAATCAGCAGTATCTGAATCATGATTACTTTACCGATGTTATTACCTTTGATCATCGGGAGCAGCCTACCGAACTTATTGCGGGAGATATTTTTATCAGTTTTGATCGTGTAAGTGACAATAGTGTTCAGCTTCTTGTTCCCGTAGCGGACGAACTTCACCGGGTTATGGTACATGGTTTACTCCACTTGCTGGGTTACGGTGACTCGTCCACTGAAGAGCAATTAAACATGCGCCATCTTGAAGACAAGTACCTGGAAGTGTTTCGTGAAATGTAACCCTCTCGCTAGTGTTCCACGTGGAACGTTGTTCATTCTAATCGAGTTTTAAAGACACAATACAAAGCAATAATGCAAGAACAGTACGATGTGATTGTAGTAGGGGCGGGGCACGCGGGCAACGAAGCCGCCGCTGCTGCCGCCACCATGGGATCAAAGGTTTTGTTGATCACCATGGACATGGCCAAGATTGGCCAGATGTCATGCAATCCCGCCATGGGCGGAGTGGCTAAGGGGCAGATCGTGCGCGAAATCGACGCGCTCGGCGGCTGGTCGGGGATTGTGGCTGACAAATCTACCATCCAGTTTCGCATGCTGAATCGGTCTAAAGGCCCGGCTATGTGGAGTCCCCGCACCCAGAACGACCGGGCTCGCTTCGGGGAAGAATGGCGGCTCGCGCTAGAACGCATCCCTAACCTCGATTTCCGACAGGAGATGGTCACGGAAATTTTGGTGGAAGGGGGACGAGTAGCCGGAGTAAAAACGCAGCTTGGTTTGGAAATCAAGGCCCGCAGTGTGGTGCTTACCAACGGCACGTTTCTGAACGGACTTATCCACATCGGGGATCGACAAATGGGAGGGGGGCGCTCCGGCGAACGAGCATCCCAAGGAATCACCGAACAATTAGTGAGCCTGGGTTTCGCGTCAGGACGAATGAAGACCGGCACACCACCTCGCGTAGACGGCCGTTCGTTGGATTATAGCAAAATGGAGGAGCAGCCGGGAGATGAGAATCCGGGCAAGTTCTCCTATACGGATACCAATCCTGTAACCAATCAACGCAGTTGCCACATCACCTACACCAACCCCCAGGTACACGAAATCTTGGCCACCGGTTTTGATCGATCTCCGATGTTCAACGGACGCATCCGGGGACAAGGTCCTCGGTACTGTCCGTCTATCGAGGACAAAATCAACCGTTTTGCGGAGCGTGATCGGCACCAGATTTTTGTGGAACCCGAAGGTTGGGACACTATTGAAGTATACGTGAACGGTTTTTCAACCTCCTTGCCCGAAGAAGTGCAACTGAGTGCCATTCGTCACATTCCCGGATTCGAACGGGCTAAGTTTTTTCGTCCGGGCTACGCCATTGAGTACGACTATTTTCCGCCTACGCAACTCAAGTTATCACTGGAGACCAAACTGGTAGAAAATCTGTTCTTTGCCGGACAAATCAACGGCACCACGGGTTACGAGGAAGCAGCGTCCCAGGGACTAATGGCCGGAATCAATGCTCACCAGCGGGTGCACGACCAAGAACCCCTGGTGCTCAAACGTTCCGAGGCCTACATCGGAGTGCTGATTGATGACCTAATTACCAAAGGCACCGAAGAACCCTACCGGATGTTCACCTCGCGGGCCGAGTTTCGTCTGTTGTTGCGGCAAGACAATGCCGATCTGCGTTTAAGTCAGAAAGCCCACCAACTGGGACTCATCAGCGATGAACGATTGGAAAAGGTGTTTGACAAACAAAATGCCGTTACGCAAATTCTGCGTGACATTCAGCAAATGAAAGCCGCTCCCGATGAAATTAATGAGCAACTGGATGCCCTGGCTACGGCCACCATTAAAGAGAAAATATCCGTGAAACAGTTGCTAAAGCGGCCAGAGATTTCTATCGATACATTAAGGTCATTGGATCCAAAGCTAGACGAATACTTTAACGCGTTTGCGGCCGATAGCCTGGAGCAAGTAGAAATCATGACCAAGTACGAAACGTACATTGAAAAAGAGCGCCTCCACGCCGAACGGGTAGAAAGTTTGGAAGATTACCAGATTCCGACTTCGCTCGATTATGCTACGATTCCTGCCCTTTCGTCAGAAGCCCAGGAAAAGCTAAAAAAAGTGCGACCCGCAACGCTGGGACAAGCGGCTCGGATCAGCGGCGTATCGCCCGCCGATATTTCGGTGGTAATGATTTACCTCGGCAAATGAAGCAAGTTGAATAAAAGCGGCCAAAGCCTGTTCTGTGAAAACAAAACAGGCTTTTTTCTAGGCAAGCAATCAATCCGTTCAGCGTTCTGATTTAAACAACCATAACCACATGCGTGATAATCAAATTTGGCTACTACTTAGCTGCGTGGCCCTGATTTTTGTCGGCTCATGCGCCCGCCAGGGAGTTCCTACGGGAGGCGAGAAAGATACCATCCCGCCAACATTGGTGCGTATGATTCCTGAACTAGAGGCGGTGAACTATACCGGAGATGAGATAGAGCTGGAATTTAATGAGTTAATAGAGGCCCGCAACCTCAAAAAAGAACTCATCATTACTCCCCCCGTGGAAGAGTATGATTTCTACATCAAGAAAAACAAGCTGTACATAGAGTTAGAGGAAGAATTACTGGATAGTACCACCTATACCTTCAACTTTGGGGAAGCAATTCAGGACTTATCCGAAGGAAATAAGGCAACGAATGCCGTCGTCGCGTTTAGCACCGGCGACTATATCGATTCATTCAAGGTGCAAGGCACGATTCGCCAACTGCTCATGCAGCAACCCGTAGAAGAAGCGGTGGTTACCCTGTACGATACCAGGGATACGCTGGATGCGTTTACCGGCCCACCCCGGTACTTCGCCAAAACCGACGAAGAGGGAAACTACACCATTCAATACATCAAGCCAGGACTGTATCGGGTGTACGCCTACGAGGATGCAAACAGCAACCTAGAGATTGAAACCAACAAGGAACCCTACGGATTCATTGCCGATACGCTGTTCGTTGGGGTGGTTGATCCGGAAGTCAGCGCGCTGGAGGATTCTATACAACGACCCAACCTAACTGCGCTTGACATCCCCCTCACCCGAAAAAATGCGGAGCCCCTGGTGCTGCAAAGCAGCCGGGCCACCGGTCAGTACTATGAGTTCAAGTTTAACAAGGGACTGAGTAGCTACGCATTAACGGTCGACCCAACTGACGTAAAGCCGGAAACCAGACGATTGATTGACTCGCTAGCGATCAGTACCACGGACAGCACGCGCTATCTGTTTCATAATTTTCAGGATGAGCAAAGCGTGATTCGTATATACAATACCCTGCGGCAAGATAGTCTGAGAACCGTATTAACCGCCATCGACTCTACTGATCAGGCAGTGCGCGATAGCGTCTTCTACGTACGCTTTGCCGACAGCCGCCGCAAGCCGGAAGCGTTTACCACCAATTTCACGGTGGGCAACGATGCCATTGAAGACTCTATCCAAAGTAAGGTTCGGTTCAACAAGCCAGTGATTAACGTAAAAACCGATAGCATTTTGTTGAGCTACGATACTTTATATTATCTGCCCATCGATTACACCACGGCACTCACTTGGAATGATCGCCTCGACGAAGTAACCATCAAGCTCCCAATTGATCGGGCCCGGCTTGTCGATAGCGTGATATTTTATCAGCAGCAGAACGACAGCATCGTCCGGGCGCAACGGCAGCAACAATCGAGTATCTACCTGGACAGTTTGCGCTCCGCTACCGATCTGGAGGACCAACGAAGGTTGCTGCGCACTTTGCTCAATACCAGTCGTGATGCCACGGTGCAGCAGTTGCAAGATTCGGTGAGCGCGCTAGAGGACGAAGCGCAGATAGCCCAGCTGATCCGTGCCACAGTGGATACGCTGGTGATTCGCCCGGCTCCCCCGGCAGAACGGCCCGACCGTCGTACGATTAGCGAGAATTTGAAAGCGCTTAATTTTTACGCGGCCCCCGGCAGTTTCATGAGCGTGGAGCAAGACAGCAGTGAGGCGATCATCCAGCGCTATACCTTTAGAAATCCTGATAAGTTAGGAACGCTAAGCGGCACGGTGAACGTCCCCTACGAAAACTACTTTTTACAGTTGATCGACAAAAACTATACGGTAATAGAAGAACTCAAAAACCCAATAACCTATACGTTCAGGGGAATTCGTCCCGATACGTATCAATTGCGAATTTTAGTAGATCGCAACAACGACGGCACTTGGCAGGACGGAAACGTGTTGCTTAATCAGGAACCGGAGCCGGTGTTTTTGTATCCGAAAGAGATTGTAGTACCTGAAAACTGGGAGATAACTGGCGTCGATGTGAACACCACCACGTTATTCACCGCATCGAGTGAATAAGGTGTTGATAACTCGATGATAACTGGTGGATAGCACCCCGGTTATCCACTCGATATATTTTGTCCTTGGCTAAACGCGAGTTACTCACTCGAAAGGCTTGGTTGTTCACAAGGTTATGCACACTGACGATCTCAACAGGAGTTATCCACAAATTAGTTAACATTTTTAGTATTTTCGCATAACTTACTGATTGACAGTTTATTAATTGTGAATAAGTATGTTCATAACTTGTAAATAATTAGGGGGGTTATTCACTCGAGGGAATAATTCACCGATGTGGAAAAGTTTATCCACATATTCACCGACTAGTAGTTAGTAATAGTTTCGAAAGAATAATAAATTAATAATACATTAGGTTAGTGCATAACCTAATCGCTAAACAATTCAGAAGCATGAACCACAAAATAACATGGGTTATCATCCTGCTAACATGGGCTAACCTAACCGGATTACGGGCCCAGGACGCTGAAAAGGTGGCGCTGGCGCAGCAGTACGACGATCAGGGTGAGGTAGAAAAAGCAAAGAGCCTCTACGATGAGCTGGTCCGCAAGAAAGATAACGTTGCGCTGGTGCACACCCGCTACGTTCGGTTACTCATCAACAACGGGTATCTGGACGAAGCAAGCAAGTACATCAAGAAAGCCGTGCGACAGTTTCCGGATAACATCGTGTACCGGCTGGATGCGGGAGTGATCAACCTGCGCCGGGGCGAAAAGGAAGTTGCGGAGCGCTATTTCTCGGAGGCAATCCAAGAGGCCGTGGATGACCCGTACAAAATTCGGGTGGTCGCGAGTCACCTGGTGCGCAACGATTTGATTGACCGGGCCATCGCGGTTTACCAGGCCGGGCGGGCCGCCGGTAGTGATGATGGACTTTACGCCCTGGAGTTGGCGAATATTTACCAGCGTACCAACGAGCGCGACAACATGATTGAAGCGTACCTCACCTACGCCGAAGAAGACCTGGCCCGAATGGGCTACGTGAAGAACGTGCTTCAGAGCGCGCTCACCGAAGAAGGCGATCTGGACAGCCTATCGGTCATGCTGCTCGACAAAGTGCAGCAGAGCCCCGACAATCCGCTCTACAACGAACTGCTGATCTGGGTGCAGTTGCAGCAGAAAAACTTCTACGGAGCCTTTATGCAGGCCCGGGCCCTGGACCGGCGCAACCGCACCGAGGGTGATCGGATCATGGAAGTGGCTGATATTGCCCTGGAGAACCGCGACTACGAGAACGCCCTGAAGATGTACGACTACGTGGTGGATAAGTATCCCCGCACCCGAAACTACGCCGTGGCACGGCGCAACAAGATTAGCGCGCGCGAGCAACTGGTGAAGAACCGCTTCCCCGTTGACCAAAAAGAGATTGCTACGCTCATCAGCGATTACCAGGAATTTATCAATGAAAGCCGCCAGTCCCCGGTGGGATTGAATATCACGACCCTGGAAGCAATGCGTAGCCAGGCCAACCTGTACGCATTTTACGAAGACGAAAAGAGTGCGGCTATTGATATTCTGAAGCAGGTGGCCGATCATCCTAAGGCCAGCGAGGAGCTCCAGGCCCAATGTAAACTGGATATGGGAGACATCTATTTGCTGCTGAACGAGCCCTGGGAGTCAACCCTGCTCTACGCCCAGGTGGAAAAAGCTAATAAGGAAGAACCAGTGGGCTACGAAGCAAAGCTACGGAACGGCAAACTGTCGTACTACCGCGGTGATTTTGAACTGGCGCAGGGGCACCTGGACGTACTAAAGGAAGCCACCACCCGCGAAATTGCGAACGATGCGATGAACCTTAGTTTACTAATCCAGAACAATACCGCTTTTGATACGACCGGGTCAGCAATGAAAAGCTACGCTGAAGTGGAATTGCTGCTGTTCCAGAACCGTCCCCGAGAAGCGCTGAACCGGTTGGATAGCATGTTAAAAATATACCCACAGCACCCGTTGACCGATGAAATTCACTGGTTAGAGGCTAAAGTGAACATGCGATCAGGAAATTTTGAACAATCGCTCAACAATCTGAATAGTATACTAACAGCGTATTCTCAGGATATTCTGGGCGATGATGCGCTATTTATGAAGGGAAAAATTTACGAAGACCAATTAAAAGACGAGAAGAAAGCGATGGAAATCTACACCAAATTTCTAACGGAGTATCCAGGAAGCATTTACGTAGCGGATGTCCGCAAGCGATTCCGTAGCTTGCGGGGGGACTTCAATATAAGCAACTAGCAGCATCTAAAAGATCAATGTAATGATCGTTTGTTCAAAATTGACAATTTGATTTGAAATAGATAAATTTTGCTATCAGAAGGCAAAAATGAACCTGCGGATGGTTCAAGGCGCGGATAAAATGCTTAAATTGAACGTAAATTTAACTACTTAGATATGATTAAAGAGCAAAAGCCGGTTGAGGTGCTGCGCGAGAAATTTGGTTATCGTGATTTTCGGTTTGAGCAGCAGCGGATCATAACGCGCATTCTGAACCACCAAGACGCACTAGTACTGATGCCAACCGGTGGGGGTAAGTCGTTATGCTACCAAATACCGGCACTCATGTTGCCCGGCCTGACGCTAGTTGTTTCGCCGCTTATTTCACTGATGAAAGACCAAGTGGATGCCTTGCGGGTGAACGGCATTGCGGCCGCTTACCTAAATTCTAGCATGGCTCCCGATGAGCAGTCTGAGGTGATTCAGTCGCTACGAGACCAAGAAATCAAGTTGCTCTACGTGGCTCCGGAGCGTTTGATCGGATCAGAAAACCGGTTTTTGTCCTTCTTAAAAGAACTGAACGTATCGTTGTTGGCTATTGACGAAGCCCACTGCATCTCCCAATGGGGTCACGATTTCCGGCCCGAGTACAGCATGTTATCCGAAGTGCGACAAACGCTAGGGGTGCCCACTATTGCCCTCACCGCCACCGCTGACCCGCTCACCCAAAAGGACATTCTGGTACGCTTGCAGTTGAACCATCCCAAGGTATTCGTATCCAGCTTCAATCGGGCTAATATCTCGTATCAAGTAACCCCCAAACGAGGCAGCTACAAAAAGCTACTGGACTTTCTGGCAACCCGTCGCGAAGAATCGGGGATCATCTATGTGCTGTCGCGGGCCTCCACCGAAGACTTGGCCGAGCGGTTGAACGAAGACGGCTATCAAGCGGTGCCCTACCACGCTAAGCTGTCGGCCGAGGTAAAGGAACGGCACCAGGAAATGTTTCTGCGCGACGAGGTGAAAATCGTGGTGGCCACCATTGCCTTCGGCATGGGGATCAACAAATCTAACGTGCGCTACGTGGTGCACCTGGACGTGCCGAAAAATATTGAAGGCTACTATCAGGAAACCGGTCGGGCGGGTCGCGACGGACTTCCCAGCGATGCGTTGTTGTTTTATTCCTACGCCGACATCATGAAGCTGCAGGGCTTTGTGGAAGTAGATGGCAACGAAGCGCAGAGCGAAATCATGCGGCGCAAGCTGCAGGAGATGGCCACCTTCGGGGAACTGCGCACCTGTCGGCGCAAGTACCTGCTTAACTACTTCGGAGAGGAAACGGCGGACGAATGCGGCAACTGCGACGTGTGCCAAACCGACTACCGAAAATTCGACGGCACCGTGATCGCCCAGAAAGCTTTGTCGGCCGTGGCCCGTCTGGACGAACGCTTCGGCATCACTTACGTGATTGACTTTTTGCGTGGGTCAAAATCAGAGAAAATATGGGATCAGCACAAGCAGCTCAAAACCTACGGAGTGGGGGCCGACCTCAGCAAAAAAGACTGGCGGCGCTACCTGGATGATCTGCTGCATCTCGACTATCTACGCAAGGACGACGGTCAGTTTCCGATACTCAAGCTCACCGAGAAAAGTGGACCGGTGCTGCGCGGTGAAGAAAAGGTGATGCTGATCGAGAGCGTGAGCGACCGCGAAGAACAAACAACGACGGGCAATCAGCAGCCGCTGGAAGAAGAATTACTGAATCAACTGAAGGCCCAGCGCCTTCAACTGGCCCGCGACGAGAACGTGCCCGCTTACGTGATCTTCTCTGACGCTACCCTGCATGAGCTAGCAACCTATCTGCCCCTGCAGGAAGAAGACTTGCCGCGCATCAACGGATTCGGGGAAGTGAAAATCGGCAAGTACGGCACGGCATTTCTGGAGGTGATCCGGCGCTACGCTGAAATGCACGGCCAGGAGTCACGGATAGAGAATGCCCGTCGGGCCCGTCGCCGCGCTACGCGGTCGGCGCAGCGGGTAAGCGATACCAAGCAGGCAAGCTTCGATCTGTTTGAAGAAGGCCGGACAGTAGAAGAAGTGGCCCAGGCCCGAGGTTTTACTACGAACACTATTTACGGACACCTGATGCCCTACTTGGCCGACGGTAAAATCGAGGCTGAGCAACTAGTGGAGGCGAACCGCATCGAGCAGATTAAGAAAGCCGTGGAGGTGCACGGCGAGTCATCGCTCAAAACCCTAAAAATGGCGATAGACGAGTCCATTAGTTACGATGAAATTCGGGTGGTGCTGACGGCGGGGAGAGCGGCAAAGGAACGATAAGAAGAGGATGAAGAAAAATCAGAAAATAAAGGAAGAAAGGAAAACTGAACTCAAGCAAAAGTTAGACCAATACGTCTATATTCTAATAGCAGCTAAACAATGTCTACTCTTTTCCAAAGATTTGCGTTTCTCCAGTGATGAGAAGCTAAATGCCTTTCTCCATCGGTCTGAACAGCTAGCCTTTATTCACAATGTGTTATGGAAACAATGTGTCATTGAGCTAGCAAAACTGATTTCACCATCCAAGAGAGCCCACAGGTACAATATCCATCACCTTATAGATCAACTAAAGGATTCGGGACACTTTGGCTGTTTGGAAATTGATAAAACGGTTATTCAATGCTGGCAAAACAAAATTGCTGAGAATCAAGGTAGAATAAACAGTATCATGAAATTACGAGACAAAGCTTACGCCCATACTGAACCCAGCTTTGATATTTACAAGATAGATGCACCAACTTTTGCGAATATAGAGGAGCTTATCCGTATTAGTGAAGGGATACTTGAGGAAGTATATAAAAGAATTTTTAACACAGGTCTAGTATTGGACCGACTTCCTCACTACGACGATAGGTTTGCTAGCATGCTAAAGGACTTAGTTGAGTATCAAGAACGAAGACAAAAAGAATTGGTTGAAAAGCTCAGAGAGCGACCGTTCGGCTAAAGTATGGTACAAACACTACGTACTTTTGACTGAGGTTCAATTTCCTACTCCACCCCGCTCGCCCGAAGCATCTCGCCCAAGTTGATGATATGATTCGGCAGAATTTCTACAGGTTTATGCCAGTCGCGAGTAATCCAGTCCTGCTCGGGTTCGGTAGTGATCACCTGTTGGGTAGCAGACAGTATCCATATAACCCGCTGAACGCCAAAACGATGCAGCTTCTCGGTTTTGCGCTTCACGTACGTTTCCCACTTCATTACACTCAGGTCAGCCTTGATATCAACCTCTATCCCCACCGCAGGAGGAATCTTGAAGTAGTGCTCGTTATACTTAAAACCTTTGAGCAAAGCGGACTCATAAATAGCAATATCAGAAGCGAGATTGTTACCTTTAGCCAGATGCAATCCGGTTTCGTTGGTAAACACTTCATGCTGTTGGCCATCAACGTTCGTATAGAGATACTTGAGTAACACTTTAGTAATAACCGCCTGCAGACTACTACTTCCCATAATATCATCTAAAGTTTTTTTCTTGTCCAAGACATCCTGATAACCGCAGTAATAGATAGGTTCACCATCCATCTCCTCATAGATGAGCGAGCGGGGAATTTTCTGGGAAGTAGATTTTGACTTTGATTCTAGCGTGCTTTGCATAGCATTACAGTTTGCAATTAAGATAGCAAATCGGTTGCTCGTTTACAATGTATCCCGGCCGATTGGGCAAAAGTGAGGGGAAAGTCAAGAAATGACGGGAAAGTGGGACGTATTGGATTCGAACCAATGACCTCTGCCCTGTCAAGGCAGCGCTCTAAACCAACTGAGCTAACACCCCATAGGATTGAAGCGCCAATATAAGCACTTCCCGTCAAATTGTAAGAACATCATGAATGATGTTCAGACAGAATTTCATTACAGACTCCTACTTACCTTCAAGATCGAGCGAAAACCGATCCGCATCCAAATGCACCGGGAAGCGCTCGCGCTGCTTTCGCAGTTCTTCGTAGGAGAGCGTCACGCCGAATAGCACTTCTTCATCCACCCGGCGCTCCAGAATATCCCCCTCAGCGTTCATCGCCACCGAGTTGCCGTCATAATCAATTCCGTTGCCATCGGTGCCCACCCGGTTC
This sequence comes from Cyclobacteriaceae bacterium, assembly GCA_965217275.1. Lineage (GTDB taxonomy): Bacteria > Bacteroidota > Bacteroidia > Cytophagales > Cyclobacteriaceae > Tunicatimonas. The sequence continues at coordinate 2,690,764 of OZ244400.1, forward strand.
ACTCCCACCGCGTAGCTTTGGTTCTCGATGGCGCGGGCGCGCAGCAACGTCATCCAAACATCCGAACGAACAGCAGGCCAGTTGGCCACGCACAGCAGCAGGTCGTAAGCCAAGGTCCCGTCGTCGGTCACTTGGTTACGGCACCACACCGGAAACCGCAGGTCATAGCAAATCAGTGGACAGATATTCCACCCCTTCCAAGACACAATCAATTGTTCGACACCCGGCGAATAAACCGTGTGCTCGTCCGATCGCCGAAACAGGTGTCGTTTGTCGTAAGTGACAAAGCGACCATCCGGTTCCATCCACAGCAACCGATTGTAGTAAGCATCCTTTTCGCGAACGATGTAGCTACCCACCAACACGGCTTGCAACTGGGCCGCCATCTGCTTCATCCACCGAAAGGTGCGGCTGTTCATCGGTTCGGCCAGGGCCGGGGCGGCGTTAGTAAATCCGGTGGTAAACATCTCAGGCAGCACCACCAAATCAGTAGCCCCATCGATTTGCCAAAGTTTCTCCTCTAGCATAGCCAGGTTCGCTTCAACACTGTGCCAGTGCACGGAAGTTTGCACGAGGGTCACCCGTAGGTCGGTTGGATTATTCATGAGCCAGTGAGTTCTTTAAGCGTGGCACGAACCCCGCGTTCACCAAACCCAGCAAGGTAGTGGGCAACGCGATCCGCAAAATCTCCGAGGTGTAGCAAGTTCTGGTCCCAAAACGACGCATGACCTAGCACCTCGTGCACCAGACTGGTCAATGCTGCCGCATCGGTTAATTCAACCGCTGACCAGCGCTCGTAGAAGTAAGCCGCGGCATCATCGCGAATAGGATAGGGTTCGCCCTGAAACTCACCGTAGTAGTTGCCGTCTTCTTCGCGCACGGGCCGCGTGAACAGAAGGTAGGCGGCAAATCCGGCGCACATTCGCTCGGGCACCTGTCCAAATTGATCGTAGTACCGGCGGAAGGTAAGTCCGTTGCGCATATTCATCTTGGAAGTATACTGCAAGGTGATGCTGATGAGCTGGTGGTTGATAAAGGGGTTACGGAAGCGATCAAGCACGGCGTCGGCAAACTCGCGGGCCATGTCCGGGTCAATGTCCAGTGAGGGTACGATTTCTTCGTGAATTGTCTGAGTAATAAAAGCACCCATCACCGCATCTTCCAGGCAGTCGTGCACGGTGTGCAGTGAACACAAGAAGCCCGCCGCCACGCTGATGGTGTGCCCCCCGTTGAGGATGCGAAGCTTGCGTTCGCGAAAGGGAGTGATGTCGGGGGCAATGACGATGCCCGGGTCAGTCTTCAGAAATGGCACCTTATTATATAGGAGTGATTCGTCGCCCTCGACGGCGAAAAAGCGGTACACCTCGCTCACGGTGAGCAGCTGGTCGCGGTAGCTCAACTTCTCCTCAATCGCTTGCTGCTTGTCGGTATCCGGCTCGCCTGGCACAATGCGATCAACCAGGGTGTTGCAAAACAGATTGTGTTTTTCTATCCAGCTAACAAAGTCTTTTCCTAACTGATTGATTTCGGCCAGGCGAAGCACGATGTCGCGCAGTTTGCTGCCGTTGTCGATGATCAATTCGGTGGGCAGCATCACCAAACCGGTTTCGGCGGTGCCGCCCAGTTGTTGAAACCGCTCGTACAAAAAAGCGGTGAGTTTGCCCGGAAACGATTGCGGAGGGTGGGCCGACAGGTCATCGTCTTCCTGCAAGGTGATGCCCACCTCGGTGGTATTGGAGGTGATCACGGTGATATCCGGATTCGCCGCGCATTTTAGTGCCTCCGGCCAGTGGTCTACGGCGGGCAGCGCCCGGCTGATCGAGGCGTTAATCAAGTACTCCTGTTGCGTTTGGCCATCGGCGAAGCCCTCTACGCACAGCGTGAACAGTCCGTCCTGCTCGTTGAGCAGTGCCCCCCGACCCGAGTTGGTGTTGTTCACCACCACGGCTCGACCCCGGAACACCCCCTGCCGGTTGGCCTGATCGATAAAAAAGTTGATGAAGCCCCGCAGTAGCGCTCCCGAACCAAACTGAATGACGCGTTCAGGATAGTCAAGTCGATCCAGAGGGCCTTCGTGTTTCGTAGGTGTACGGGAAGCGGCAGTGAAGAATGGTCGGTTGAGGATGCGGGTCATATGGAAACAAAAATATTCCGGTGAAATGTAAGATTTTGTTAAAAATAATCATTTAATTTGACGGTCAAATGAAGATATAAAATTAAATCAGCACCTATGCACAACTTTACGCACAACCGAGTTTTCACATTATTTACTCTCCTATTGGGGTTGAGCTTATCGTTCGGCCTTAGCAGTTGCGACGACGACGAAGGATTCACTCCCTCGGCTCCCGAGAAGCCCAACAAGGCTTACCGATTCACACCATTGAACGACGCTCAACTGGCAGGCTACATCAAGTTTTCAAAGAACGAAGACAATTCTACCGAAGCTCTGATCTTTGTAGAAGGAACGGAAGCGGGTAACACGCACCCAGCCCATATTCATTTCAACTCGGCGTTGGAGGGTGGTGACATTGCCATCACGTTTGAACCGGTGAATGGCGCTACTGGCCGCAGCGTAACCACCATCACCCAAACCGATGCCGGAACAGCCATCACTTACGATGAGCTGCTCAATTACGATGGGTACGTAAACGTTCACCTTAGCCCCACTGACCTCACTGTGGTAGCCCAGACCGACATTGGCGGGAACGAACTCACCGGCACTACCAAAACTTACGTGTTAAGCCAAAAAGACGGGTCTGGAAACACTGGCTCTATACTGTTTCAGCAACGAAAAAATAACAATACCCTAGCCACCATCACACTTGATAGTGCGCAAAAACTCACGGATGGAGCTAACTATCCCGCTCACATCCACGCCAACACCGCTGTGGAGACCGGCCCCATTGTGGTTAGCTTCAACGATGTGTCCGGCACCACGGGCACCAGTCTGACCCACATCGAAGCCACCGATGATGGCACTCCTATCACCTACGAAGGATTGGTGGGGACCAAAGACACCCCTGGGTATGATGGTTACGTAAATGTGCATCAGGCGGGAAATCTGGCTGTATTGATCGTGCAGGGAGACATCGGAGCCAACGAACTAACCGGTGACTCAGAGACCTACACCTTGTCCGAAAGAGACGTGGCAGGCATCAAGGGGAAAGCCACCTTTGAGAAACGAACGAACGGCGAAACCCTAGTCACGCTTGCTTTGGAGGGTACTCCCGAGGGCGGAGTACATCCGGCTCATATCCACGCGAATACCGCGGCTGAAGGCGGAGCGATTGTAGTCTCCTTTAATTCGGTAAATGGCACCACGGGCATGAGCATGACCAACGTGGCCACCACCGACGACGGCACGGTCGTTAGTTACGACAGCTTGCTCAACTACGACGGCTACATTAATGTGCACTTGGGAGACGGGCCTGACTTGGCGACCATTGTGGCGCAGGGCGATATTGGACAGAACGCCCTGACCGGCGAAAAAGTGACCTACCAACTGGATTCAGTGGCGGTGGCTACTATTAAGGGGTCGACCACGTTCTACGAACGCAAAAACGGCACTTCATTGGTAGAAATCCTATTAGAAGGCACTCCAGCGGGTGGTGTGCACCCCGCCCACATCCATGCCAACACCGCTACGGAGGGTGGACCAATTGCGATCAGCTTGACCTCGGTAGACGGCACCACCGGCGTGAGCCGCACCCAGGTGGGCACCTTTGACGACGGCACCGCTATTAGCTATAGTGAATTGATTGACTACGATGGTTACATCAACGTGCACATGAGTGCCACCGACCTGGGAACCATCGTAGCGCAAGGAGACATTGGGGCAAATGCGCTGACGGGAGAAACGGTAACTTATCCCTTGGCTGCCGTAGCGGGCTCAGGCGTGAGTGGCACCGCCACCTTTGCGGAGCGTAATGACGGCACCACGCTGGTAACGTTGCGGGTGACTGGCACTCTAGCAGACGGCGCACATCCGGCGCACATCCATTACAATTCGGCAGCCGAGGGCGGAGCCATTGCCATTAGCCTTGCTAACGTAAATGGGGCCACTGGTATAAGCAAAACATCGGTGATGGTCCTGGATAACAACCTACCCATCACTTACGAAGAGCTAACGACTTTTGATGGTTACATCAACGTTCACCTTAGTCCCACTGATCTGGCTACCATTGTGGCACAAGGTAATATCGGAGCCAATGTAGCAGAGTAACAATACTGTTTTGACCTCTGCATTCGCTGGGGTGGGTTTGCGAAGAGTCGTAAACCCATCCCACCGAGTGAAAAAGGATCGCGGTTTCCGGTCGTTCACCCAGAACAACGGCAACCAAAGGCACTAAGCTTAAAATTAAGCAGCGAATTAGGAACTTTTGGTAGTCAATTGTAAAATTTGCGTCACATTTGTCAATATATTTGCTTTGCTAAAAATATTTAGCAAACTTCCAAGTCAGAATTAGCTTAACCATTACTTTGCTTTTTATAACCTAACTTAATGTAAAATGATGCACTCTTACTTATCAGTGAGGCATTTTCTGTTCACTATGGCATTGCTTGCCATCACTGGATTTGCCTATGCTCAGACGACCGTCAGTGGGACGGTAACCGATGCCGAAGAAGGTAGCGCCATTCCGGGTGTGAACGTGTTGGTGAAAGGAACGTCTACCGGAACAATTACCGACGTGGAAGGCCAGTACAGTGTGACGGTGAGTGGCGAAGACCCTACCCTGGTGTTTTCTTCCGTAGGATACGCCACTCAGGAAGTAGAAGTCGGCAGCCAGTCGACCGTTGACGTGAATATGGCTCCCGATATCCAATCACTGGCCGAAATTGTGGTAACCGGTTATTCTACGGAAGACCGACGCGACGTGACTGGGGCAGTGGCCACCGTAGAAGCCGAGCAACTGCAAGCAGTGCCCTCAGGCAACGTGGAGCAGCAATTGCAAGGCCGGGTGTCGGGGGTGACGGTGATCACCAATGGACAGCCGGGTACCAGTAGTGTGGTGCGGGTGCGGGGCTTTGGCTCACTCACCAACAACGAGCCGCTCTACGTAGTGGACGGAGTACCGGTAGACAATACCCAGTTCTTGCAACCCGATGATATCGAGAGTACAACCGTGCTGAAAGATGCTGCTTCCGCTTCTATCTACGGAGCTCGTGCGGCCAGTGGTGTGATTGTGTACACCACCAAGCGAGGTGCCCGCGGCGAAGGGATGAAAGTAAGCTACGATGGTGTGTTCGGAGTTACCGTTCCGGCTAAGGTAAATAATATCCTCAGCCCCCTGGAAGAAGCTCAGTGGACTTGGCAGGCCGAACGCAATACCGCCTTCCAATTGGATCGTGATCCTACCTTTAACCATCCGCAGTACGGAACCGGACCGCAACCTATTCTGCCCGACTACATCAATGTAGGGGGGGCAAGTGGAATCATTGGTGGAATAGATTTAGCAGCGGAAGCCGAAAAGTACAATATCAACCCTACCAACGGCAATATCTATCAAGTAGTACGGGCCAACCAAGCAGGAACCAACTGGTGGGACGCTATCACCCAGGTAGCTCCTCTGAATCGCCACACGCTGGGATTCACGGGGGGCACCGAGCGAAGCGTGTACTACGTGAGTCTAGGAATACAAGATCAGGAGGGTATTTTGTTAAATCAACGGTTGCAACGCTACTCGTTCCGGGTAAACTCAGAGCACGACCTACTGGATCGTCTACGGGTGGGAGAAAACGTGCAGCTAACGTACTACTCGGCGCAAGGCTTGACCGGTGACAACGGTGGTCGAGGTGCTGCCGACGACGAAAACGACTTCTTACAAGCGTTCAGAATGCCCGCTATCATTCCGGTGTACGATGAATTTGGCGGCTACGCGGGCACCGCCGCCCGGGGGTTCAACAACCCCCGCAACCCCGTGGCTAACCGCGAACGAATCGCCGACAACACAGGATACGCATTACAGACCTTCGGTAACGTATACGCTGAATTGGACGTTATTGATGGCCTGACTCTCCGCAGTAGTTTTGGGGGCGGATTTAGCAACAGTTACTACAACTTCTATAACCCGCTTCAGTATGAGAATTCCGAAAACCGGTCTTCTTTCGGCTATGGCGAAGGGGCAAGCACCGGGTACAACTGGGTATTCACCAACACCGCCCGCTACGAACGGACGTTCGGTCGCCACAACGTGAGTGTGCTAGGAGGAGTAGAATCATTGAACACGGGTACCGGCCGGGGAATCAACGGTTCAGGTTTAAACCCCTTCACCACCGATCCCAACTATGTTACCTTAAGCAACACACAAGCAGAGGGGCGACAAGTGGGTAGCGGATACGGTTTGGGTGTTAACTTCTTTTCGGTTTTTGGTAGCGCTAAATATATCTTTAACGACAAATACATTATCAACGGTATAGTGCGACGTGATGGTTCTTCTCGCTTTGGGGCAGAAACTCGCTACGGGATTTTCCCGGCGGTGTCGGCCGCTTGGCGCATCTCTGATGAGGCGTTTATGGATGGATTAACCTTCATTAGCGATTTAAAACTTCGCGGAGGATGGGGCCAAATGGGTAACTCCAGTAGTGTCGATCCTAATAACCAGTTTAGCTTGTTTGCGTCCAGTTTGGGCAGGTCTGCCTACGATATCGGCGGGATAAACAACGGGGTAGCTGAAGGTTTTTACCGCAATCGAATTGGCAATCCCAATGCGCGCTGGGAAACCAGTATCACCTCGAACGTAGGCTTTGATGGCTCATTCTTAGATGGTAAACTTGACTTGGTAGTGGATGTGTGGAGAAAAGATACCGAAGACCTGCTTTATACATTGGATGTCCCAGATGTGGTAGGGCCGCTCGCCAGTGCACCAGCTATCAATATTGCTAAAATGCGAAATGAGGGAATTGATATTGAGTTGATCACCCGCGGCACCGTCGCCTCAGAAGTGAATTTTGAGGCGCGATTCACTACCTCGTTTCTCAGAAACGAGATAGTGTCTTTAGCGCCCGGAGTTGATTACTTTGACGCGGGCGGCTCGCGGATTGGCCCGCTGATCCGAAACCGAGTGGGGCAGCCTTTGTCCTCCTTTTTCGGATACAAGGTGCTGGGCTTGTTCCAGGACCAAGCCGAGATTGATGCGGCCCCTGATCAGGATGGGGTGACCAAAACGGCTGAGGCCACTGATGATAATCCGGCAGGTGGAGTAGGACGCTTCCGCTACGAGGACATTAATGGCGATGGAGAGATCAATGTCGATGACCGAACCTACTTGGGAGATCCAATCCCCAACTTTACCGGAGGACTCAACCTGAAGGTAACGTATCGCAATTGGGAACTGGAAACGTTTGTTGCGGTGTTTGCTGGTTTTGAAAACTACTTCTTCGGTAAGTGGTTCACCGATTTCTATCCATCCTTTACCGGGGCGGCTAAGGGACAGCGCGTGAAAGACTCATTTATTCCGGAAGAATTAGGAGGCAGCGGTGGAAACACCGTTCCTATCTACGAGAACGTTTCTAACTTCAGCACCAATACCCAGTCTAACTCCTACTACGTGGAGAACGGAAACTACGCCCGAATGACCAACTTACAGATTGGCTACAACTTACCTCAAAACTTACTAGATAAGGTAGGGATAGAACGAGCTAGAATTTACGTACAGGGGATCAACCTGTTCACCATTACCAACTACCAAGGGTTAGAACCCGGAGTGGGCGGGGGAGCAGATACCACTTTAGGAGTTGATATAGGAAACCCTCCTACTTCCAGAGGTTACAACGTAGGAGTCAAATTAGGATTTTAGCAGCATTTTTAAATCATCGTATATGAAAAATATTGTAAAACAAAGGATTACCTATTTAGCCCTGGTTGGCTTTCTGTTTAGTGCCATTGGGTGTAATGATGAGTTTCTAGACGTGCCCGTCACCGGGCAGGTGTCTGAGTCACAGTTGGCAAGTGCTTCAGGATTAGACGGCTTGCTGGTGGGAGTGTACTCAGTACTCAATGGTCGCGGAAGCGGGTGGTACGGCGGCTCCAGCAACTGGGTATGGGGCAGTGTGCGCGGCGGTGACGCTAACAAGGGTTCCGACGCAGGCGATCAGGCTGTGGTGGTTCCGGTAGCGCGCTTTGAAGTCGATCCCGTAAACGGACCAGTATCCAGTAAATGGAGAGGTAGCTTTGAGGGTGTTTCTCGCGCTAATATCTTTCTGGCCAACCTAGAAGCATCGGCCGAATCGGTTACTGAAGAGCGCGCTATCACGATGGAGGCGGAAGCCCGATTCCTGCGGGCGCACTACTACTTCGAACTGAAGAAAAACTTCGACAAAGCGCCCTACGTGGATGAAACCCAAGATATCGCCACCGGAGCCACCGAAGTGCCCAACGATAAAGATCTATGGCCTATGATTGAAGCTGACCTTCAGTTTGCTTACGATAATCTTCCGGAAACCCAGGCGCAAACCGGGCGAGCTAATAAGTGGGCGGCTGCCTCCTACTTAGCGAAGGCATACATGTTTCAGAGCAAATTTGCTGATGCTAAAGCTTTGTTTGATATGATTATCGCTGATGGACAAACCTCAAATGGGCTTAAGTACGGTTTAGTAGACAATTACGGTGAATTGTTCAGAGGATCTTTTGAAAACTCTCAAGAGTCTATCTTTGCGTTTCAGGCAGCAACCAACACCGGTAGCATCGACAACACCAACCAGGATTTTGTGTTGAACTACCCCTACAACACCGGACCCGACGGCCCGGCGGGCTGCTGCGGATTCTTTCAACCTAGCTTTGATTTGGTAAATTCACACCGTACTGTGAATGGGTTGCCTTTGCTGAATAATGCGTACCGAAATCCGGGGAACGAATTGACTAACGATCAGGGAATCAAATCGGATGAGGCGTTCACCCCGGATCAGGGGCCGCTCGATCCACGGTTGGATCACTCAGTTGGGCGGCGTGGAATAACTTTCCTAGACTGGATCGAGCATCCCGGACTAGACTGGATTCGTGATCAGCGCTACGGCGGTCCGTATACCGCTAAAAAATTCGCCTTTGAGAAAGGGGAAGAAGGAACCTACCAAGATGGAAGCTCATGGACGGCTGGTTACTCGTCAATCAACTTTATGCTCATTCGCTTTGCTGATGTGTTATTGATGGCCGCTGAGGCAGAAATTGAAGCAGGAAGCCTGGAGAAAGCTCGGGAATACGTCAATAGGGTACGACAGCGGGCAGCTAACAGCTTCTTATTGGATGAAAACGGTGATCCGGAAGCCAATTACTCAGTTAGTCTGTATACTGCTCCCTGGAGCGATCAGGCGGCGGCTCGCGATGCTGTTCGCTTTGAACGAAAATTAGAACTGGCATTGGAAGGCCATCGTTTCTACGATCTTATCCGTTGGGGAATAGCTGGTGAAGTAATCAACTCTTATCTGGATTATGAAGGAGAAAAGCTTCCGACCAACCTGCGTGGAGCTAATTTCACTCCCGGCAAAGATGAGTACCTTCCAATTCCTCAGGCTCAGATCGATTTACAGGGCAAAGATATTTTGACCCAGAACCCGGGGTACTAACTTTAGTTCTCCTTTATTGTATTGAGCAAGCTAGGTTTGTAATCTAGCTTGCTTTTTTTTGCTCACTAAACTTATCCATTTATGCGACAGCTACTATCTGGCGAACTGTCATAAAAATCATTTGGTCTCCAATATAATGCGGATTTTAGGACTTCATCTGGCTGGCATGCTTCTATTGGTTGGCTTGGGCGGTTGCCAGCAGGGCTCAATCACCCTCTTCCAACTCGTTCTCCCCGACGAATCTAACATCACCTTCTCCAACCGTATCATCGAGAGCGACACGCTGAACATTCTCAACGAAGAATATATCTATAACGGCGGCGGGGTGGGCGTCGGCGATTTCAACAATGACGGCTTGTCCGATCTGTACTTCACCGGCAACCAGGTAGACAACGCGCTGTACCTCAATCAGGGAGAGATGCAGTTTGCCGACGTCACCACCGAGGCGCAGGTAGCCGGAAACGGACAGTGGTGCTCGGGCGTAGCCTTGGTGGATATCAACCAGGATGGCTGGCTGGATATCTACGTGTCATCCACCCTTAGTAAAGATTCGCTGCGCCGCAAAAACTTGCTGTACGTCAACCAAGGGCTCAACGAAAACAGCGTGCCCACCTTCACCGAATCGGCCGCAAACTACGGCATCGCCGATACCGGCAACACCACCCAGGCCGCCTTCTTCGACTACGACCGCGACGGAGATCTGGACTTGTACCTGCTCACCAACGTGATTGATGCCAAAGTGCCCACTAACTACCGTCCCAAACTGGAAGATGGTTCGGCAGTGAGCACCGACCGGCTCTACCGTAACGACGGCGGGAGGTTTGTCAACGTTTCACGCGAAGCGGGCATCCTGATCGAAGGCTTCGGCCTGGGGATCACCGTCACCGACATCAACCTCGACGGCTGGCCCGACATTTACATCACCAACGACTACATCACCAACGATCTGCTCTACATCAACAACCAAAACGGCACCTTCACCAACCGGGTGGCCGACTACCTAAAGCACCAAAGCTACTCGGCGATGGGCTCCGACGTAGTAGACATAAACAACGACGGACGGTCCGATATCATCGCCCTGGATATGCTGCCGGAGTCAAACCTACGGCAAAAGCAGATGTTGGGACCCAACCGGTACGTTACCTACCTCAACAATGATCGATACGACTTTCAGCACCAGTACGTGCGCAACACCCTGCAACTGAATAACGGACCAAGTCCGGAAGGCTATCCGACCTTTAGCGAGATTGGGCAACTGGCAGGCATCGAGAAAACCGACTGGAGCTGGACACCCCTGGTGGCCGACTTCGACAACGACGGCTACCGCGACCTCATCATCACCAACGGCTTCCCCCGCGACGTGACCGACCGCGATTTTGCCAACTTCCGGGCAGGCCCGGCCGGGGGAGTGGCCAGCCCCATGATGATGCACGATTCTATTCCTATCGTAAAAATCTCAAACTACGCTTACCGTAACAATGGCGACCTCACCTTTGCCGACAAAACGCAGGAGTGGGGCTTGTACCGTCCATCGTTCTCCAACGGCGCAGCCTACGCCGACCTGGACAACGACGGCGACCTCGACGTGGTGGTCAACAACATTAACGATAGCGCCTTTGTGTACGAAAATCGGTTATATAACGGGGCAAAGTCCGACAATCACTTTCTGCGGGTAAAGCTCGCGGGCAGTGCGAGCAATCCGGGTGGGGTGGGGGCCAAGGTGCTCATTCGCTACGGCGGTGGACAGGTGCAGTACTTTGAGAATGCGCAGTACCGCGGTTATCTTTCAACCGTAGAGGGGCGGGCTCACTTCGGCTTAGGCGCCCAAACACGGGTGGACACCCTACGGGTGGTCTGGCCCGATGGGAAAAGCCAAACGATCCACAACGTAGCCGTCGATCAGGAAATTACGCTCGATTATCAGAACGCCAGTATTACCTCGGTAGCCGACATCAACCAGGAACTATCGCCCGCCACCTCAACGCCAATGATGCAGGAAGTGGCGGCCCGGTGGGGAGTTCAGTTTCTTCAATCAGAGCGCGACGTGATCGATTTCAACCTGCAGCGCACCCTGCCGCGCAAGTACAGCCAACTGGGCCCCGGCTTGGCGGTAGGCGACGTGAACGGCGACGGGCGTGACGATTTTTACGTGGGTGGACCCGCCGGGAAAGTGGGCACCTTCTTTATGCAGCAAGCCGACGGATCGTTTCAGGAAGATAGTACCCGTTTCGCTACTCCGAAACCTGGCCACGAAGAAACCGGCGTGCTGCTCTTTGATGCCGATGGCGACGGCGACCTGGATTTGTATGCCGCCAGCGGCAGTTACGAGTTTTCGGACGGTAGCCCCGAGCTTCAGGATGTGCTCTACCGAAACGGCGGACGCGGGAAGTTTGCGGCCGATACGACTGCTTTGCCAGCGATGAAGACCAGCACCGCAAGCGTTCGCGCGGCCGACTACGATCAGGACGGCGATTTGGATTTGTTCGTGGGCGGAAGGGTGATCTCCGGTGAGTACCCAATGCCTCCCCGCAGCTACTTACTGAACAACCAGGGCGGTACGTTTACGGATGTTACCGAACAGGTTCCCGGATTATCGAGCGTGGGCATGGTCACTGACGCACTGTGGACCGACGTGGATACCGACGGCTTGGTAGACTTGCTGGTGGTGGGCGAGTGGATGCCAATTACGTTTTTCAAGAACACCGGCGAGGGCTGGGAAGATGCCACCGCCGCTACGGGCATTGCGCATCACACCGGTTGGTGGAACAGCCTGACGGCCGGAGATTTTGACGGCGACGGTGACACGGACTATCTGGTAGGCAATCAGGGACTCAACACCCGCTACCAAGCTTCTCAGCAGGAGCCGCTGCGCATTTACGCCAAAGATTTTGACAACAATGGCAGCGTCGACCCGGTGCTGGTGGCCTATGGCCAGGCCGAAGATGGCAGTCGCGCCCCCTTCCCCGTGCACGCCAAAGACGATTTCACGTCGCAGTTTCTGCGGGTGCGGCGGCAATTTCCTACCTACGAAAAATATGGTCTGGCCACTATCAATGACATATTTAACGAGTCAGAGCTGAACGACGCCCAGGTGCTCGAAGCAACCACCATGACGAGCAGCTACCTGGAAAACCTGGGTGGCGGCAAAATAAGAATGACGGCCCTTCCCATCAAAGCGCAGTTTGCCCCCGTTTACGGAATGCTCACCGGTGACTATAACCAAGACGGTTACCTGGATGCTTTGCTGGCGGGTAACGAATACGGTATGGAGGTATTTGCCGGGCGACACGATGCCTTCACGGGCGTGTACCTGGCGGGCGATGGAGCAGGCAACTTCCGGGTGATGCCGTCGGCTGAAAGTGGCTTCTTCGTGGATGGCGATGCCAAGGGAGTCGCGGAAGTTCAGGGAGCTGATGGCAATCCGTTGGTAGCGGTCACGCAAAACCAGGACAGCTTATGTCTGTTCGCTCCATTTTCTGACGCTTCGCCTTCGAGCCAAACCGTTCGTTTAGAACCTACCGATGCCTGGGCAGAAATAACTTTTGCCAACGGGCAGACGCGGCGGCAGGAGTTTTATCACGGGTCTACGTACCTATCGCAATCTAGCCGAACCTTAGTGCTGGGTGAAGAGGTGGTGTCGGTGGCGATCTATAACTTTGCGGGAGAGAAGCGGGAAGTGGGGGAGGATTTGTGAATGATGACTGGCAGTTAGCTCTCCAAAAAAACATCCTGGCTATCCTTGAATAATCCTGCCTATCCTGATCATAACGACACCCCCCGCTTCCACGGGATAAAGTCATCCTGCCCCAACCCTACCGCTTTCGGAACGTATTCACCGCTGGCGGTACGGATGATATAATCCAGGATTTCTTCGCCCTTGGTCGCAATCGTATCTTCTCCGGTGATCACCGTGCCCGCGTCGATATCTATGATATCTGACATGCGTTTCGCTAGGGCGGTGTTGCTGGATATCTTTAGCGTCGGTGCGGCGGCGTTGCCCGTCGGCGTGCCCAACCCGGTGGTAAACAGGATCACTGTGGCTCCCGACCCGGCCAGCCCGGTGGTCGATTCTACGTCGTTGCCCGGCGTGCAGAGCAGGTTCAGGCCCGCCTTCGTCACCGGCTCGGTATAGTCCAGCACGTCGGCCACCGGTGAGGTGCCACCCTTCTTGGCCGCTCCGGCCGACTTGATCGCATCGGTGATCAGTCCGTCTTTGATGTTGCCGGGCGAGGGGTTGGCATCGAAGCCCGAACCCACCGCTTCGGCGCTGGCACTGTAGGCTCGCATGATGCGCACGAACTTCTCGGCGGTGGCCTCATCCACGCAGCGGTCGGTCAGCTCTTGCTCCACCCCGCAAAGCTCCGGAAACTCCGATAAGATCACCGACCCGCCCAGGGCAACCAACAGGTCGGCGGCGTGGCCCACCGCCGGATTGGCCGAAATGCCCGAAAAGCCATCGCTCCCGCCGCATTCCAGGCCGACCACCAGCTTGCTCAACGAAGCGGGCTTTCGTTTCAGTTGGTTGGCCTCGGTCAAGCCTACGAAAGTTTGTTTGATGGCATCGGCGATAAAGTCGCGCTCCGACTTGCTTTTCTGCTGCTCCAGCACGTAGAGCGGCTTGCTAAAGTGCGGATCGCGCTTCTGTATCTCTTGTTGCAACGTGATCACCTCGGCGTTTTGGCAACCCAGGCTCAGCACGGTGGCCCCCGCCACGTTGGGATTGGTGACGTACCCGGCGAACAGTGCGCACAAAATCGTCGAGTCGAAACGGGTGCCGCCGCAACCGCCCTCGTGCGTTAAAAATTTGATGCCGTCAACGTTCGGAAACGCCCGTTTGCTCTGAATGTCTTCGGCCGAAATCACAATCTCCGAAGCCAGCAGATCATCGGCCGACGCACCGTTGCGGTGTTGCTGCACCAGGGTCTGCACGTCAAAATCGTAGGCCCGCGAGTGGTCGTAGCCCAGCGCCTGTACCAACGCTTCGCGAATGAGGTTGATGTTGCGGTTCTCACAAAACACCATCGGTATAAACAGCCAGTAGTTGGCCGTGCCCACGCTTCCGTTGGGGCGCGGATAGCCCATAAAGGAGGTTTCGCGCCAGCGACTTACATCGGGAGCGGGCCAGTGGGAGCGGGAGGCCTGCCGAGCGCCGTAGCCCTGCGCATCGTGCCGCAGGTTGGTGGTGGTGACCGGCTCGCCGCGCCGAACGGGAGCAGTGGCTTGGCCCACCAGCACTCCGTACATATAGGCCGGATCATGGGGAGCCAAATCATGCGCCGCAAATTTATGCTTGGGTGGAACGTCGTGCTTAAGCGCGTAGGCTTCGCCCTCACAGATTACGGTTTCGCCCGCCCGTAGGTAGTCTAAAGCAACGATCAGGTTGTCTTTTGGGTGAATTCTAAGAACTTTTTGCTGCATAAGATCAGAGTTATAGAACCAATCAACGAAGGCCTACCGTATCAAAAACTGGCAAGGCCAAGGTACGATTAAAAAATCAGTGATGAAAAGAGGTAGACGTAGCGGCAAGTAGGGGGGCACTAGGGCGTAACAAGAGGCTTTTTTTCGGGAGTAGGATGATTCAGGCGACCCGCAAAGACAATAACTCCGGTGTGGTTTTCCCGCACAAAAAACAGAAACGACCGGTCCACGTGCATCCCCTGAGTTGCACGGCTTCCCCGCGCCTGCGTAACGGTGCTGGTGGTGGCTTCGGTGCCCGCCTCATGCACGCTGATCACGGCCCGGTGCAGCACATCAGATAAAGGCACCGGAAGCTTCGGGTCGATAAACAACTGATTGAAATCAGCAGTGTCGCTAAAGGCCTCGCCCATACCCAGCCGCGACAGCGTCGGTTTGAGCGAAGCTTGGTAGTCAATCGAAAACCGAGGAAGATACAAGCTGCTGTTCACGGTGTCCATCTGCAACAGGTAGCCGCGGAAGCTAGTCGCATCCAAACTACGGACCAGGTTCAGCAAGCTGTCTTGCTTGCGCGGCATCAGCAGCGTCATGCTGTATTGTTGATTGCCGTAGGGGATGTCGATCAGGGTTTTGCTTTCATCCTGAAAAAAGCGGTATTGTGCTTGGGGGGCCACCATCATATCGGTGGTCATGTCGGTGCCATCGGGCAGATGAAAGGTGCCGGGAGCGGTGTCTTCGGTGCGAAAGGGAATGGTCCAATTGCCCGCAAACTGCACGGCGCTGGTCACGTACATAGAAGCCTTCGGGTCAAGCTCCTCCACAAAATCTTCCATGCGTCCGTGGGTTTGCTCTTTTACCCACTTGTTGATAACATCGGGCGATTTGCGGCGGCCAAAGGCCAAATCACTAACGTGCGCCTGATAATAGGCCGACAAAATATCTTCGGACAGCGGTTGAGCATGAAGCCGACGGTCATACCACAGGGCGGTGGCTAAGGTAAAGTCTACCTGCCGGTCGAGTTGTTGCAAGAAGGGGGTAAGTTCGCTGTACGCTTTGTTGATTTCGCGCGAAGTGGTCACCTCGTGCTCAAGTCCGTCGTGCAGGCTGCTGAGCGTGGTGGAGGCTGCTCCGTTCATTGTCATACTCAGAGCTAGATTGATGCTGTAGGGAGACAGAAACACGTTTTCTTGCGGACGGTGCTCCGCCAAGTCCAGGATCAAATCAAAGGCAAAGGCGTTGATAGAGGCAACTAGTTCGTTTTCGGCGACGGAAAGTTCGCGCAGCACGGTTTCTTCGGCGGCGGGCGAGACGCTATCGTTCTGACAAGCCCCGGCAACGACGGCCAGCAGCAGGAACCACGCAAAAAATCCACGATACTGCATTAATACTGGTTTAAACAAAGCGAATCTACGTAATTATTCGCGATAGCGATCTTGAATGTACCAAATTAATGGCAATCTAAAAAACTGCGTACGCAGACCAAAAACCGATGCGCAAGAAGCAGAGGTAGAGAAAATGCAAACCCTAAGCCCAGCGGTGGTTTCGCTAATCAATATTTCCCTCAAACACCAGCTCCATGGTGTCCAGCTCCAGGGCGCACAGGTGGTGCATCCCGTGCCGTTGATACACGCAACCGTTATCGATGCCAACGATCGGATGCTTGATAAATTCCTTGGCCTGCTTCTGAATTTTTCGTTGTGCGCGAGGCGTGTGTCCGTGCACGATAATCCGGTCGCCTAGCCAGTCGCGGTTCACCCGGCGGTCGCCGTAGCGAATCCATAGCATCGCTTCTCGATCCAGCAGCGGATTGGAGACCCGCAGGTTGAGTCCGGCGTGTACCAGAATCAGGTCCTTATATTCTCGATAATAGTCCATTGACTCCAGTAGATCAATATACTTCGCCGGAATCTCTTGCTCCGAAGCGACGCCAAAGCTTCGCAGGGTAGCCTTTCCCCCAAAACGACTCTTCCAGTTGTAGGCTTCTTCGGTATCGGGTTCGTCCAGGGCGTGCAGCAGCACCCAGTCGTGGTTGCCCAGCAGGCACTCCACGTGGTGTCCGGCCGCCCGCAGTTCCAGAATAGCATCCAGCACCTGCTTACTGTGCGGTCCGCGGTCGATGTAGTCGCCCAGCAGAAAGAGGGTATCTTCCCGCGTAAAATTAATGCGTCGCAGCAGGGCGGCAAAGGTGTTGGCGCAGCCGTGGATGTCGGTGATGGCCCAGGTGCTCATTTTGATTCGGCCAGTTGAATGATGTGCGTCGGAGTGGGCGGGTCAGACTTAAAAAAGTCGGTCACTCCCCGGCTCAATGCCCAGCGGTCTAGCCACGAGATACCCCAATCGCCGTAGGCGGTGATTTCCTGCTGATAAACCGGATCGGTAAGAGCTTTTTTCAAAGAGATAAATGTGTACTGGCGGCGTTGGTACATCTTGGCCAGTTCGTCCAGATAGTCGGCGTTTAGTTGGTTAGCGTGCAGTAGTAAGATTTGTTTGATGGGCCGTCCCTCCAGCATCTCTGCCGCTCGCTCGAAGTGTACCAGCTTATCTTCCATGTAGCGCATGTATTCGTCACCGATCTGCCGCATCAGGGCAGAATCTTCGGCCACCAGCGCATTGTGATAGGCCTTTGCAAAGAGGTAGTCGTCGTTGTCGATGGTAACCGGTGCCTCTTGGTACTGGCGCTGGGCTAGAAAGTGGCGCAGGGAGTCGTGGTGTGCTTTGGTGAGTCCGATGCGCAGGTAGGGATGCCGAAAGTAGATAAGGGTTTGCTCGTACTGTCGCATGAGCGGTCCCGTGATCTGTTCGCCCTGAATGATGTTTTCGGCATATCTGCCAATAGGGGTGATGTGGTAGTTGATGTGCGAGAAGGTGTGGTTGCCCAGTTCGTAGCCACGCTGCAACCAACGCTCCAGCAAGTTCACCTGATTTGAATCTAAAACGCCGTCGCGATAAAGCTTTCCTTCGTTCACGAAGCCAATGGCCGGAATCTGATACTGATCGAAGGTAGCCAGTAGATCTTCGGTAAGCGCTAGTTGGTAGTCGGCCCGCTGAATGCTGTAGGACACGGTGGGCAGGTCGTCGATGGTGAAGCACACCTCACGCGGCTGGGCGAAAAGCGGTAGCGTAACGAGGCACAGTATAGCGAGGCAGAACTTGTTCATGCGGGAAGCAAAGCAGGGTTTCTTGAACTACCCGTTTAAAGCGTTTTTGTTGCGCAAAGGTTCGTTCGATGTAGAATTGAGGGTACTGTTGTCATGATGGCGTTGAGCTAGGATGACCGTCCGCGTTGTGTTGCACGAGTACGATCATGTAGAAGGCACCTTATTTACCGACCGAATCAATGGGCTGAAGCACAGACTCTTGAAAAAAAATCTCAATAGCATTAGCAAGGGCTAGGCGAAGGCTGACTACAAGGCAAAAGTTTTGGCTAGGCTAGCACGGAGGTAAGTGGTAATAAAGTTTTCTTTAATAATGCTATGTCGCCTACAGTTTTTCAATACGCTCGTAGTTTGACTAATGACTGATTTCTCATAAATTACAGCACGAATTTGCGTTAGTAGCTGAAAATTCCTTATGCTAGGTTAAAAAATCGAACCTAGCATAGTACTGACGCGTACACATATGTTGAGAAGGGGTACAATACTACATTCTCTACGACTTTAACGACTCACGCACTGGTAGTTCATATCCTTTGACTTAATGTTGTGCTTTCAATAGACTCAAATCGGTTATGTTCGGATTCCCCGAAAAAGATAGAGACAAAGATTTTCAGTACCAGAGAAATTTCTTGCGGTCAGTAATTTTGCGCGTTGATTATTCACGCAATAAAAATATAGTAGATAACAAAGATTTTTTTAAGAAAGCCTTCGGAGAGTCGTTCCCCAATAGCAACGATATAGTTGATGCACAAGGCGTCCTCCGCTTCGAGAATAAGACTCCTATATTCGAGCCTCAATCTTCTTCTGAGCAGGGAGTTGAGCTAAAAACGAAGGACTTGCAAAAGATATTGAAGATTACAGATACTTTTATAGCCTATACTATCAGTGGAAGTGCCTACGTTAATTTTGAGACAGCATTTTCTGTTATTAAGCAAGCCTTTGAATCAATTCAAAACAATGGTGTAGTCATAGAAAATGTCAATCGGACAGCGATAAGAAAGACAAACGTGATAGATTTTACTATCGCAGAACGTGCTACTATCATAGATGCTATTTCTTCAATGTTTAATAACTTGCTTAACAAAAGCATATTAGAGCTACCAGACAATAAGACAATTAGCAGCTACAATCAGGCTGTGGTCTACAATGAATCGCCTTATAAATTAAATTTGAACTACGGCTATAGACAAGGAGCGGATACAAATAACTGGAATGCTGTTATAGATATAGATATTTTCAACGAAGAACCATTAGAGGGCTTTGAACTTAGTCAGATAGAGGAAGAGTTTTCAAAAATTAATAAAGCAGTATTTGATGTATTTCATTGGTCTCTTCAAGACAGTTTGATAAGCGAACTAAATAAGCAATGATGGTAACTACATTAGAGAAGTTGAGTGAAGCAGTACCTATCGTCTCGAGGTACCCAAAAGAAATTATTGACTTGGGAGAAGTAAAGATACTCGGAATAGTAAATACAAAGACACCACCTTTTGTGATTGTAATAGCGCAGGAAAGGATTACGAAACCTATGTGTCTCCAGCAAGATGATCAACTACAGGCGGAGATAGCAAAATTGTACGAAATCTCACAAACATCCAAAGTAGAGCAGATCATAGCAGAGGAAGAGAAATACTATGAAGATACATACCGTGGGGAAGTATCTTCGGCGGCAAAAGTTACTCTTGGTTACGTGGCGTCAAAAATAGCAGAAGTAAATTTCAAAAAGATAACAGTAGAGTTTACTCTGTTGAACACAGCTATTTTTCGGTTAGAACTGAGAAACAGTACTACTCTATTTATAACAGCTCCTCTTACTGAACATAAAGATTTGAACAAAATAGAGGTAGTCTACAATCTGTTTGTAGAGGGCGAGGAGATAGTAAGCAACAGCAAGAACTTACTAGAGGTACTTGAAGGAGCCAAAGAACTAATAGGACAACGTGTTGAATTCACCACATCATAAAGGAGAGTGTGAAGAAATTACTCCAAAGCAGCACTATAAGTACTTTAGTGTAGATGCACTAGACCTAAAAGCAGACCACTATGTCTTACGCGCAGCGAATACAAAAAAGACTGATAATGTATTCAAAGATGGTGACTTCAGATTAAACGCCTTCCTACGGGAACCAACGGGATATGGTGAAGTGGCTGGATTATCACTGAACTTACTGGGCGGTTACTTTGCCGAATCTCATTTGAAATATGTCCAGAAAGGTAAGGCAGCCTCTCATTGGATAGAGGGAACATTAGTCAAAATAAATGATCTAATAGAGGATATCTCCGTAGAAGAGATTAGAATACCCATTTACCTCCCTTTGTTTAAACTGCACAATCTTCAAATCCCTTTTGAGAAAAACATAGATCAGAGGCAGCTAAAGAAGCTACCCTCTGGACTAGCTGTTGAAATGAAGGAAAAAGACAACTATGAAGTTGAGGCGACTTTAAAAGTTAAGCACACTCCAACGAATGCCAATTTCTGGCATGTAGAATTTGAATTATCCGATCCAACGCGTGATAGCGAAGATAAAGTAGTTAAGAACATTAAATCCTATAAGGTGATGAAAGAGTTTAAAGACCAGCACGCGACAACAAAGCTCGTACACAGCCTGCTGAATAGGATACAGTTCTTGGCAAAGAAAGAAGCCGAAACTGATGTGGTTAGCATTCCTAAATCAGTGTACACTGATGCTAACTAAGAAACAGAGACACTGCGAGATAGTAGTGTCCCTATTTCGTATTATGAAAGAGGTGTCGCTAATTCCGCAACGGCTTCCCCCCCTGCAAAATCGACTGAATCCGCTCTAGTGTTTTCTTCTCGCCCGACAACGACAAGAACGCTTCGCGCTCCAAATCTAGCAGGTACTGTTCAGAGACCATTTGCGGATAGGATAGCGGACCGCCGCACATCACGTAGGCAATCTTTTCGGCAATTTTTTTGTCGTGGTCCGAAATGAAGTGCCCCTGATGCATTCCGTAGATGCCCGCCAGGAACAAGGCCATGCCGGTTTTGCCCTGCACTTTGATGTCCTGCCGCATCACCGGTTGCGAGTAGCCTTGTTCAGCCAGATCCAGCACCGCCTCTTTGGCGTCGGCCAGTAGCCGGTCTTGGTTCATGGTGATGCGGTCCGAAGGGCGCAGGTAGTGCAGGTCGTAAGCCTCGTGGGCTGAAGTAGACACCTTAGCCGTGGCGATGTTCATAAAGGCATTTTGCAGGGCGTTCAGTTCTACATCACCCTCTTCCAAACTATCCGACACCCGCAGGGCCATTTCTTTGGTGCCTCCTCCAGCCGGAATCAGGCCCACTCCCACTTCCACCAAGCCAGTGTAGGTTTCGGCGGCGGCCTGTACGCGGTCGGCGTGCATCGTCATTTCGCAACCGCCCCCCAGGGCCATGCCGTGCGGGGCCACCACCACCGGCACGGAAGAATAGCGCACCCGCATGATGGTATTCTGAAACTGACGAATCATCATGTCTACTTCGTCGAACTCCTGGTCCACGGCGTACATGAACAACATCGCCAGGTTGGCTCCGGCCGAGAAGTTCTGGCCTTCGTTGCCGATCACCACCCCCACGTAGTCTTTTTCGGCCATATCAATAGCGCGGTTGATGGCCTCAATGGGCCCGGCTCCCAGCGTGTTCATCTTGGTGCGGAACTCTACGCCCAACACGCCGTCGCCCAAATCAAAAATATTGGCTCCGTCGTTGCTCCACAGTATTTTGTTCTCGCGCAGCGTATCCAACAGCACCAGGCTGTCAGTGCCCGGAATTACTTTATACGATTTGCTTTCGATGTCGTAGTACTGTCGCTGGCCGTTTTCGGCGCGGTAAAAGCGGTCGGCCCCGGAGTCGAGCATATCAGAGACCCACTGCTTGGGCTGGTAGCCCGCTTCCTCCATTTTTGTCAGCGTCTCTTTCACGCCCAGCATGTCCCAGGTCTCGAAGGGGCCGTAGTCCCAGCCAAATCCGGCGCACACCGCTTGATCAATCCGGTAGAGTTCGTCGGCGATCTCCGGAATGCGGTGGGTGCAATAGGTGAACACTTGGTAGAAATGCGCCCGGTAAAACTCTCCGGCTTTGTCCGAAGCGTTCAGCAGGATGCTGAAGCGCTCCTTGATGTTGTCCTTTGCCTTAGCGGCCTCCAGCGAGGGGAACTTGGCTTTGCTACGCTCGCCGTATTCGTAGGTCTCAAAACTAAGCTCCTGAATATCAGAATTGCCCTGGGCGTCTTTCACTTTTTTGTAGTAGCCCTGCCCGGTTTTGTCGCCTAGCCACTGGCGGTCGTATAGCTCCTTGACAATGGTGGGCAACTTGAACGCCTCACGGGCCTCGTCGTTTTTCAATGCCCCGAACAGGTTGTTGGCCACGTTCACGGTGGTATCCAAGCCCACCACGTCCATGGTGCGGAAGGTGGCGGATTTCGGACGGCCAATGAGCGGACCGGTGAGGCTGTCTACTTCACCCACGCGCAAGCCCATTTCTTCGATGGTATGCATAGCCGACAAGATGCTGTAGATCCCGATGCGGTTGGCGATGAAGGCGGGAGTATCCTTGCAGAGCACGGTTTCTTTACCCAGGTACAGATCGCCGTAGTGCATAAAAAAGTCCACCACCGCCGGGTCGGTTTTGGAAGAGGGAATAATCTCCAGCAGGCGCAGGTAGCGGGGTGGGTTGAAGAAGTGGGTGCCGCAGAAGTGCTTCTGGAAGTCGTCACTGCGCCCCTCCAGCATGAGGTTAATAGGAATGCCCGAGGTGTTGGACGTGATCAGCGTGCCGGGAGTGCGGTGCTGCTCGACGCGCTCGAACAGCTGCTTTTTGATGTCCAGGCGTTCTACTACTACCTCGATGACCCAATCATAGTCCGCAATTTTGGGTAGGTCGTCGTCGAAGTTGCCCAGAGTGATGCGGTTGGCAAAGGAAGCGTCGTAGAGCGGCGCGGGTTTGGACTGGACGGCCGTCTGAAACGACTCATTTACAATGCGGTTGCGCACCGCTGGGCTTTCCAGCGACAAGCCGCGCTGCTGTTCGGCTTCATTGAGCTCGCGGGGTGGAATATCTAACAGAAGAACTTCCAGGCCAACGTTAGCAAAGTGGCAAGCGATGCGGGAGCCCATAATACCGGACCCGAGCACGGCGGCGCGTTTGATGTTAAATCGATTTTTCATGGGGTGGTTAATGTGGTGGGATAAAATGCTTCGTCGATGATTTTGTTGATGTTGTTGATCACTTCAAAAAATATCTCGAGCTTGTCAGACGGGATTAGTTCGCTCACGGTTTGGTTGAAGGCCAACACGGCCCGGCGAGAGATTTCGCGCTTTTCCTTTCCCAACGGCGTGAGCATAATTCGTACGGACCGCCCATCGTGGGGATCGGGCTCTTTCACAATCAACCCCTTTTCAACCATCGTTTTCAGCATCCGCGTCAGGCTGCGCGACTCCAGCCCGATGGCGGGCGCGATTTTGGTGGCAGGCGTCCCCTTCTTGGCGTCGATGTTCAGTAGAACGAACCCAATAGAAGTGGTGAAGTCGTTCTTCATCGCAGTCTGGTTATACATGCGGTTGATCGCGTGCCACGAAGCTTTGATGTTATAATCAACGGTTTCTTCCTTTTTCATCGTGGGCCCAATATACGCAAATATAGTGCGCATGCCTAACAAATTCATACTTCCAGCGACCACTAATTGGTTGGTAGGCACTAAGGCTTGTATTTCATAAACCGCTCGTCTTCGTAGCACCATGCCCAATACTCATCCGGTTCGGCGGAGACCACTACCGGATGGGTCGTCTGCTGAAAGTGTTGGGTAGCGTGTTTGTTCTTAGAGCTGTCGCAACAGTGCACTCCGCCGCAGGTTTGGCAGGTGCGCAGGTGGACCCAGGTATCGCCCTTCGCTACGCACGCTTGGCAAGCGTATCGGTCGGAGGTGCGTACCTCAGTGGGATTAAAATGGACGCAGGGTTGATTTGAGTCGCTCATCGAACAGGGGAAATTAAGGTAGAAAGATCCGCAATTGAAGATTGCGCTTCTTGTTCTGCTACATTCTTCGTATACTTTGCGGTTTAATCTACTATTCATTCCAATCTCATGCAATACAACCGAAACGAATTCCTAAAACTTGTTGGCCTGAGCGCCTTCGGGACGGCCACGCTATCTTCCGCGTTAGCAGCTGCTTCACCAACGCACCGCCCAGCTGCCGAAGGGCTAACTTTGGGCTTAGCGTCTTATACCTTCCATAAGTTTAGTCTGGACGAAGCTATTGCGATGGCGAAGCGCCTCGGACTGAAGCATATTGCCCTTAAAAGCATGCATCTGCCGCTGGACAGTTCAGCGCAGGAAATCAAAGCAGCCACTGATAAGATTAAGGAGGCAGGACTAAAGCTTTACGGAGCCGGAGTGGTTTATATGAAGACGCCCGAAGAAGTTGACCAAGCGTTTAAATACGCCAAGCGGGCCGGGATGGGCGTGATCATCGGCGTTCCTGCCTACGATCTGCTCGAACGGGTGAACAAAAAGGTTCAGGAGTACGACATCAAACTGGCCATTCACAACCACGGGCCGGGCGATGATGTGTACGCCAGTCCGACCACCGCCTACGAAAAAGTGAAAAACTTGGACCCGCGCATGGGTTTGTGCATCGACATCGGCCACACCCAGCGCATCGGCGAAGATCCATCCACGCTGGCCGAGAAGTATCAGGATCGCCTGTTCGACGTGCATCTTAAAGATGTTACTACCTCTACAGGCGACGGAGTTGCACTGGAGATGGGCCGGGGGGTGATTGACATTCCGAAATTCTTGCGCACCCTGAAGAAAATCAACTACGACGGCGTGGTGGCTTTTGAGTACGAAAAAGACAGCGACGACCCCCTAGCGGGTTTGGCCGAATCGGTGGGCTACGTGCGCGGGATTCTAAAAATGGTTTAGGGGTCAATGGTAGCTGCCGCCGGTTTGCCGCCCCGTAATTGTTGCCACCAGCGTTGCAGTCGGCGGTAGAAAAAAAACAGGCCAATCAGCAGCAAAACCACCACGACGGCAGCCAAGGGCCACAGAAAAACCGACAGCGCCGATAGTCCCGTAGCGGCCATGGTTTCGGTGGCCGACACCACGGGGTTGCCAACGCCCGCCGTGGTGGCGGTGGAGGCCAGGCGCGTCTGGGCGCTTACTCCTTTGATGAGCCCGGCTGTGCCGCCTCCGGCAATGATGGCCAGTGCCCAGCGCCACAGCGGTTCCAGATCCATCACCGTAGAGGCCATCACCGCGGTGCCCGCAATGGTGGCCCCGGGCAAGGCAATGGTGTCGAGCAAATTATCGAGCCAAGGAATAAAATACGCCAATGTTTCCAGCACGGTGGCCACGGCGAACACCGTCATGGCCGGGTAACCCCCGACCCACGTCCAGTTGTCGTTGAGCGGCACCAGTCCGAAGTGGTGCGCCAAGCTGAGCACAAACAACGGCAAAAAGACCCGGAAGCCCACCGAAGCGGCCAATCCGAGTCCAATAAATACACTAGCGACAATTTCCATCATAACAAACAGTACAGACGCGATTTATCCCGGTCGGGCATGACCATCGCCCGGCGACCCGGCGTGGATGCGGCGCGTCTCACTACCTAACAACTACCCAACCGACCGTTTGGTTAGATGCGCATCACCACCGCCAATGTTTTTCCCGCCCCTGGCTAGTGCCGGGAGCGCGCCCCTAGCTTTCCGTAGTCTCAACTCACAACGTGCTCATCCCCCCGTCGGCCACCAACTCGGCTCCGATCACGAACGAAGAATCGTCGGAAGCCAAAAACAGCGCAGCCTTGGCGATTTCTTCGGGACGGCCAAACCGGCCCATCGGCACCTGTTGCTGAATGCTGGTTGCCGTGGCCTCCAGTTGCTCAGGCGACATCCCCATTTTGCCGAAAATTGGCGTATTGATGGGACCGGGGCTGATGGCGTTCACCCGGATGCCCTTACCAACCAACTCGCCCGATAGGGTGCGCGCCAGGCTGATCACCGCCGCTTTGGAGGCCGCGTACACGCTGGAATTGGGCATACCGATATAGGCGTTGATCGACGCATTGATGACAATGGAGGTGCCCTCGCTCATCAGCGGCAGCAGGTGCTTGATGGTGAAATACAAGCCTTTGACGTTGATGTTGAAGGTTTCGTCGTAGAATGCCTCGTCGGTTTGCTCAATCGGCACGAGCTTGGCGATGCCCGCGTTGAGGAACAACACATCGATCGGTTTGCCCTGCGATTGTAGCTGGGCGGCGAGCTTTTCAATATCGGCCAGTTGGGCGGTGTCGGAAATCATTCCGGTGACGCGGTGCTCTAGTTCACCCACAGCTTTGTCTAGAGAGTCCTGGTTGCGCCCGGTGATGATCACTTCGGCACCTTCTTCGACAAATACTTTCGCGGTGGCCAATCCGATACCGCTGCTTCCGCCCGTGATCAGGGCTACTTTGTTTGCTAACTTGTTCATAATGCTTATTATTTTGTTTAGAATAATCGTTCTGAAATAGGTTACGTCATTTTGGAATGATTGTTCTGTTATTAGCAAATTATTTCCTCCTCGATGAAAAATAGTGATCAGAAACAGGCTCAGACGGCTTTTGCATTTTGCTATTTATTTTCGGAATTGAGCAAGTTTCGGATTTTCATGATCCTCCTGAACCCTTACCTTTACCCCACATCAAAGTTAAACCCGTGGAACATCACCTCAACTACCAGCGCGTGGCGGAAGCCATTGCCTACCTTCAGCAGAACCTCAAGTTGCAGCCTACACTCGACGAAGTGGCCGAACAGATTTGCCTGAGTCCGTTCCATTTTCAGCGCTTGTTCACCGAGTGGGCGGGCGTGAGTCCGAAGAAGTTTTTGCAGTACATTAGCCTGAAACATGCTCAGCGGATGCTGGATACCCACCAGACGGCCACCCTCTTTGACGCGGCCTACGATACCGGACTCTCGGGCACCAGCCGGTTGCACGACTTGTTTGTGCGCATCGAGGGCATGACTCCGGGCGAATACCAAAAGGGAGGCGAGAACCTTACTATCCAATACAGTTTCGCGGACACTCCGTTTGGCGCTATTCTGATTGCTTCAACCACCAAAGGAATCTGCTACCTGGGTTTTGCCGACGACCGGTCGCTCACCTTAAGCGAACTACGGCAGCTTTTTCTTAACGCTCATTATCAGCAGCAAACCGACGATCTGCAGCGAAGTGCGCTGTCGGTTTTTACCAGCGACTGGAGCCAGCCCTCCCGGATTAAACTGCATTTGCGAGGAACGGATTTTCAAATTAAAGTGTGGGAAGCGCTGCTCAAAACTCCCCCGGGAAAGTTGACTTCCTACGGCAACATCGCGGGTCAGATTAACCAACCGCGGGCGTCGCGGGCGGTTGGTTCGGCGGTGGGTAGCAATCCGATCGCCTTCTTAATTCCTTGCCACCGGGTAATTCAATCGACCGGCGCCATTGGGCAGTACCACTGGGGAAGCGTGCGCAAAACGGCTTTGATTGGTTGGGAAGGGGCGCAGGCGAGTTTAGCTAAATAGGTTAGCAAGATTTGGGTGTTGTCTGCAAGGTTGAACGGTTAGATGAATAATGCTAACAACACCGTATCCTTCACCCGGCGCAGCAGGCCTAGGTCCGAATTGGTTACCGCCAGTACCCGCAGCCCCTGAAGAGAAGCAAACAGGTAGGATGACAGCGTACGCGCATCGCGGTCGGCACCGATTTCGCCTTGTTCTTGGCCCCGCTTGATCAAGTCGGCGAAGGTGTATGCCATCTGCTGCTCATTGTCTGACACCAGCCGGTTAACTTCCTCGTAGCGATTGGCCAGTCCGGTGGTGGCGTTCACCACGAAGCAGCCTTTCTTTTCGGGATCGTTCAGGCTGCCCTGAATCATCGTCTCCAGTAACTCGTCCAGTGCTTCGCGCACCGATGAATGACGTTCGATAAGTTGCTGCGCCTGTTCCTGATTCTGCCGCTGGTATTGCTGAAGAGCCGCCAAATACAATGCTTCTTTGTTGCCGAAGGTGTCGTATAAACTGGCCCGGTTGATCTGCATGCCGTCGACCAAATCTTGCATAGAGGTGCCCTCGTAGCCATTGCGCCAGAAGATGCGCAACGCCCGGTCCAGGGCTTCGTCGGTGTCGAATGCTTTGGTGCGGGGCATAACTGCTCGTCGCTATTGAATTTAAGATATCAAGATAAATCTTAAACAAAGGTAACCGTTAATTAAGAAATGTAGGAAAAACTTAATTAAGGGCGTTACAATTTAAGGTGAATTGACCATTTTCGTTTCAGAAAATTTGCTGACTTCTGTGATTTTTCGGGTACTTCAGCGAATAATGAGGAAAAGACGATCCAGTCATCATGCCCCCATCCGATCGAAACGAATTCGCTAGTGCGCTCTACGCTTTTGTGGCTACCCACTTCTCGCAATGGCACCAACAATTTCGGCAGCGGTATTGGCTGTATTCTTCACGCTGATCCTGATACGTAACATTTACCAGATTGTTTTGGCGCAGCGCATCGATTACGCGCAACCGGTGGTTGCTATTCAACAGCAACTTGAGGAGATGAACCGGCATACACTTCGTTTCTTTCACCTGTTCCTGTTCTCCGCCCCTTGTTATATGGCCTATATCTTTTTGGGAATATCTCTGATCACCGGGGTGGATTTCTATCCGAAGGCTGATTCTGCTTGGCTCACCTTTCAGTTGCTATTTAGCGGCGCGCTGTTATTAGGAGTACTGTGGTTCAATTACGAAATTAGCCGGAAACTCTCACGCTACCGGTGGTCCCGCAAACTGGTAGAGAACATCGGCGGGAAGGAAGTCGTTGCTGGAATGTGTTTTCTGCAAGAGTTAAAGGAGTTTGAGCAAGAATACTAAACTGATCCAGCAACTAGCCAAGCACTCTATCCATCGGAGTCCCGCAAAACCTTCTAATTTCCTTGCTCCATACTCCCATCTTGCCTACTTTAACCGGCAAAAACCACAACCTATGCAAATCAAAGAAAGCGGCACCCAGTACGACGTCTGCGTGGTGGGTTCGGGGGCCGGAGGGGGAATGGCCGCCAAGGTACTCACCGAAGCCGGAGCCAAAGTTGCGCTATTAGAAGCCGGGCCCATGTTTGATTCTGCCCAGGCCGATATGTTCGCTTGGCCCTACGAATCGCCGCGCCGCGGAGCTTCTACCCACCGTCCCTTTGGGGAATTCGACGCGGCCTACGGCGGTTGGGAAATTGACGGCGAGCCTTATACCAGAGCGTCGGGCACCGAGTTCGACTGGTTTCGCTCGCGCATGTTGGGCGGGCGCACCAACCACTGGGGGCGTATCTCGCTGCGCTTCGGTCCCAAAGATTTTCAGCGTAAGAGCGTCGACGGGCTGGGCGACAATTGGCCCATCACCTACGCCGACATCAAACCCTACTACGATAAGGTAGACCAACTGGTGGGCGTATTCGGAGCTAATTTTGATCCGGCCCTGGGCCTGGACAACGAACCCGATGGCATCTTTTTGCCTCCTCCCAAGCCGCGCGCCTACGAGTTGCTCATCAAAAAGTCGTGCGACCCGCTGGGCATTCCGGTGTTGCCTTCTCGCTTGTCTATCCTGACCCGGCCGCATAACGGGCGCGCCGCCTGTCACTACTGCGCGCAGTGCAACCGCAGTTGCTCTACGCACTCGAACTTCTCTTCGCCCTCGGTGCTCATTCCTCCCGCCATGAAGACGGGCAACCTCACCCTGATCACCAACGCCATGGCCCGCGAGGTGCTCACCAACGACGAGGGGCTGGCCACCGGAGTGGCGTACGTGAACAAAGACGACGGCCTCGACTACGTGATCAACGCCAAGGTGGTGGTGCTGGCCGCCAGCGCCTGTAGCACGGCCCGGATCATGCTCAACTCCCGGTCCAGCCGTCATGCCAACGGACTGGGCAACTCTAGCGGACTGGTGGGCCGCTACCTGATGGACTCTACCGGCTCGGGCCTGTCGGGTTTGATTCCGCAGATGATGAACGGCATTCCGTATAACGAAGACGGCACCGGCGGAATGCACATGTACGTGCCCTGGTGGAAGGACAACATAAAGGACAAACTGGACTTCCCGCGGGGCTATCACATCGAGACCTGGGGCGGGCGGCGCATGCCGAGCTACGGGTTCGGAGGCAACATCCACAACTACAATGGCTGGTATACCCAAGAAAAAGGAGCGCAAAGCGAGGGCGGGGGCGGTTACGGTAAGGCGCTCAAGGATGACTATCGCCGCCACTACGGAGCCGTTGTGGGCTTCAGCGGTCGGGGCGAACCGGTGGCTAACAAGAACAACTACTGCGAGATCGATCCCAACGTGGTGGACCAGTGGGGCATTCCGGCGCTGCGGTTCAACTTCACCTGGAGCGACTACGAGAAAAACCAAGCCAAGCACATGGTGGACACTTTTGAAGAAATCATCCACGCCATGGGCGGCCGGGTGCTGGGCGAAAAGCCGGGCAAAGACCGAGACTACGGGCTGCTGGCTCCGGGCCGCATTATCCACGAGGTGGGCACCGCCCGCATGGGCAAAGACCCGCGCGAAGCGCCGGTGAACGCGTACGGCCAATCGCACGACTGTAAAAATCTGTTCGTGGCTGATGGCTCCTCACTGGTAACCAATGCCGATAAAAACCCCACCTGGACCATCCTGGCCCTCTCCATGCGCACCTCCGAATACATCGCCGACCAACGAAAAAAACGCAATTTGTAAAGACGCGATTAATCGCGTCTCTATCGTATACCATGATATGAAAAACAACAAAATCAACCGCCGCGACTCCCTCAAAATGATGGGCGCAGCCTCCCTGGCGGGCCTCACCTGGACGGCCTGCGAACCGCAACCCGAGGTCGCCGAAACGCACGAACACGTGCACACCGGCACGCACAAGATCAGCGAAGCCGACCAGCAGCTGATGAACGAGCGCTTCTTCACCGACCGTGAAATGAAAACTGTGACCGTGCTGGGCGACCTGATCATTCCGGCCGACGAGCGCTCGGGCAGCGCCTCGGATGCCGACACTCCGGAGTTCATCGAGTTTATGATGAAGGATCAACCCTGGCACCAGGTGGGCATGCGGGGCGGACTGCGCTGGCTGGATGTGCAGTGTATGCAACAGTTCGGACAAAAATTTGCCGATTGCAGCGAAGCGCAGCAGAAAGAAATGCTCGATCAGATCGCTTATCCCGAGCGCGCTACCCCTGAAATGAGCCAGGGAGTCAACTTCTTCAACAACTTCCGCAACTTCGTGGCTACCGGCTTCTTCACCAGCAAAATTGGGGTTGATGACCTAGAGTATATCGGCAACCGCCCCAACGTGTGGCAAGGCGCCCCCCCGGAAGTGTTAGACCGCCTCGGGGTGAGCTACGATCTGGTGAGCGAGTATACCTTTGCCTAATGAGAAGCTGGATACTGGTCACTGGATGCTGGCCGCTAGTATCCAGTGACCAGTATCCAGCATCCAGTAACCAGCCTAAAACACCAGCGTCACGCTAAAGATCTCCTGCACTACGGGCATTCCACCACTGTTAGCATTGCCTGATCCGCCTCCCCTCTCAGCCGGATCGGTTTTGTGCAAGTGCGGGATCAGCACCCCCACCGTGGCTCCCACCACGTAGCCGACAATAACATCCGAAGGGAAATGCTTTCCGGCCTGGTAGCGGAAAAATCCGGTGGCGGCCGGAAGCAAAGCGGCGGTCGTCCAGGCGACTGCTTCCACACCCGGACGGTCCACATAATCGGTGAGCGTTTTAGCGGTGAAAAACATCAGCGCCGCACTGTGTGACGTGTGCCCCGAAAAAAACGAAAAAGTGTTGTCGCGCGCGGTGCGCACCGCTTCGGGCGCATCAGCGTTGTAGGCGTTGGGTCGGGGCCGCCGCACCAGCGCCTTGGTGATCCCCGTCAGGGCTTCGTTGAGCATCACCGTTTCCAGTAGGATCAGTCCGAGCGTACCCGCGTCGTTGCGCGCATCCTGAAAAGCCAACAGGGCTAGGGGGGCGGCATACGAAGCTCCTACTAGAGCATCACTCGTCTTCACTGCCCCTTCGGAATAGTTGCCGGTGGTGCGGCGATCAATCGCCAGAATGTCGCTCACGTTGAGTTTGCCCACATCCTCCAGCGAAAGCGGCTTGTGCTTATGCCGCAGCAGAACACTAGCGGTGACTCCCGCCGCCCCGGTGGCCAACAGCGGAATTTCACGCGCTGCCCGAAGTTGATACGTCCCTTCCTGGGCGTACGCCCCCGATTGCAATGAAAAAAGCAGCAGTAGAAAAGCGTAGAGCAGCGTAAGGTTTCTACGCCAAGGGGTATTTCTAGTCTTCATACAGGTCGGAAAACAAAGAAAATCAAGATTGGTAAGGTGCCAAAACAACTCCGAATAGTTTCTCTTTGTTGAATGCGGGTCAAACAGTGGAAATTTGCACTAGTGTTATGTCTGTATGGAGTATAAGTATTTTTATAGATTGCAACCCACTATCATTGCAGCGTAAACTTTTAACAACGCTAAAATTTTATCAATGAAAAATTTACAGAAACTGTTTTCAATGACCATACTGGTGTGTATGGCGGTGGCTTTGTTTTCTTGTAGCAAGGATGATGAGGAAAATCTTGATGTAGTAGTGGGTATTGTAGGAGACTGGGAGATTGAATCATTAGAGATATTAGTAGACGGGCAAAGTCTCGATGCATATGCGGAGAATGCAGCCAAGCAGGCTGGTATGCCTATAGAAGATTATAAAGAGAGTTTCGGGGATATATTTGGTGATGTTGAAGGAAGCTTTAAATTCATGGAGGATAAAAAGTTTACCGGAAAGATTGAAGATGATGCTATTGCAGGTACTTGGTCAGCTGACGGTAAGGCTCTCACTTTGAGCTACGATGATGGTGATGACCAAAAGTATCTCGTAAAATCGCTCAATAGTACTAATGCGATACTGTCAACGAAGGATTTGGAGGGATTAGCACCAGAACTAAAGATGGAATTTCTTTACCATATCAAAAAGAAGTAGCTACTAACTATTAAGTACCAAAATCTCAAGACCTTATCAGATGCTGGTAAGGTCTTTTTTATAACTTATACCCCACCCCCACTCTCAAGGCCAGATCGCTGTTCTCGAAGTAATAGTCCGTCATCACCTCCAGCCGCCAGGGGCCGGTGAGTTGGCGTCCGTAGCCAAACCCCAGGGCATAATCCACCTCGCGGCCCACCAGTGGCCGAAAGCGCAGGAAGAACGGGTCTACCGGATAAAAACGCGCTCCGGGCAAAAAGAACACTCCTTGATCGGTCCAGGCTTCCACTCCCAGCGTCAATGACAACTGCCGGATCAAAAAGTAATTAAGCTCCGCGCTGAACTGCGCCTTACGCACAAACTCCACCGGATTGCGGTTGTCGGTTTTGTACACATCGATTCCGAAATTGAACAGGTACTGGGCTTGAGCGGGCAAATAGCTAAAAAAGACGAGCGTTAACGCGAGCAGATAGGTATTTTTCATGTAGGATACAGTAGTGCGCCCAAAGCTAGGGGAAGATGAGCGGGATTCAAAGCGCCCATTGGCATCTTTGTTCTCAGACAAAACTACACCCGCACTCCCACCACCAGCACGTCGTCGGTTTGCACCTGCTGGCCCTTCCATTCGTAGAAGATGTGTTCTATCTGCTGGTGCTGCTGGGCAACGCGCTGCGACTGCAACACGGTGAGCATTTCTTTGAAGCGCCGCCGCATGAACTTTTTGTCCTTCGGTCCGCCAAATTGGTCCTGAAACCCGTCCGAAGCCAAGTAGAAGGTGTCGCCCGAGCACAACTGCAGGGTTTGGTTGGCAAAGCACTTTTCCGGATAATAAGTCCCACCGATGAAGTAGCGATCCGGGTTGAGTTGGTGCAGCTCTCCCTGTTTGAAGTAGTACATCGGCATCTGGGCACCACTATAGCTCATCTCCAGCGTGCGCCGATTAATGAAACAGACGGCCATATCCAGCCCGTCGTTGTTGGGATTCTCCGCGTCCTGCTGTCGCAACGCCTCTCGGATGTGCGTATCCATCAGCGTGAGCACCACGTTGGGCGAGGTCATCTTGTTCTCCAGCGCCAGCTGGTTCAGAATGGTGTTGGCCAGCACGGTCATAAATGCGCCCGGCACCCCGTGACCCGTGCAGTCTAGTACGCTCAAAATCACCGTATCTTCGGTTTCGTGTAGCCAGTAGAAGTCGCCACTTACGATGTCTTTCGGCTGGAAAAAAATCAGCGATTCGGGAAACAGGTGCTTTAGTTCGTTGCGAGCCGGCAAGAGCGATAACTGAATCCGTCGGGCGTACTCGATGCTGGCCTTGATGTCGCGGCTGTTTTCTTCCAGCAACTGGCTTTTTAGCACAATTTCATCGCGCTGTTTCTCTATCTTCTTCCGTTGCTGGTTGATAGATGCTTTCTGCTTCTCCAGCTTGCGGTTGGCCTGGATTTTTAGCCGGTACTTGCTGTAGAACACCAGTCCCAAGCCAAATAAGAACAAAATGCCGGAGATCAGTACGTAGTTCACCAGTTTGCGCTGATCGTACTCCAGTTCCCTGATTTTACTTAGCTGCTGCAACGACTCGATCCGGCTGGTTTTCTCGTCCACTTCGTACACCGTCTGCATTTCGGCCACCTGCCGCGAGGCCTGTTCCTGGTACATGCGCTCCTGCTCCAGGCTGTAGCGCCGAAAATTGACCAAAGCCTCTTCCAGGTTGCCCACTTGGTTATAATACTTCGCCAGGTTGAGGTAGCACTCCTGAAGGATCACGTTGGCGTAGGTGCCCTTGAGGCCGCGGGCCTGCTGCGCGGCTTCGTTGAGAAAGGTAAACGACTGGTCTAGTTCCTTCAGGTTGTAATACGCCTTGCCTAGCTCCAGCAGTGAGCGGGCCCGTAGCAAGATGTCGCCGTACTGTTCGGCCGTTTCCAGCACTTCGTCGAGCAAACTCAGCGCCTCTTCGTTGTGGCCCTGTAGCACGTAGGTTTTTGCGATGTGATAATAGGCGTAGCTGGTGCCTAGATCGCTCATCTTACTGTCGCCGCGCTGGTGCAACGCCAACGAGCGGTTGAAATAGTTGAGCGCATCGTCGTATTCTTGGGTAGCCCGCAGCGCCTGCCCCATCCCCACGTAGGCGTCCGACAGCGTAGCGACATCATCGTATTCTCTGGACAAACTAATCGATTGCAGAAAAAAGTCCTTGGCCTTATCGTAATTTCTGAGGTCCAGGTTCACGCTGCCCATCGTCTTGAACAGGCCCGCCTTTTCGTCTTCCTGCTTGATGGCGTCGAAAATCCGCTGGGCGGCGGTGCAGTATTTCATCGCCAGGGCATTGTTTCCCATGTAGTTTTCTACCCGCCCCAGGTGCGCGAGCGCGTAGCCCCGCTTCCGCTCTTGGCCCAGTTGAAGATACAGGTTAGCAGCTTGCTCCCCGTAGCTGTGGGCCAGCGGATAGTTGTCGTTCTCGTAGCAGGTGTTGCTTAGGTAAAAATAGCTGTCGGCCATCGCCAGCGAGTCGTTCTCGCTTCGGTAGATGGTGAGCGTAAGCGAAAAATAGCGGTCCAGACTATCAAAGTTATAGTGCGGCACTCCCCCGTAGTACGAGGCGATCTGTAGATAAGCTTGCGCAATCCCCTGGTCATAAGAGGCTCTTTCGGCGGTAGCCAGCGCGCGCTGGGCATACCGCAGGGCCGAGTCGGCGTAGATGGGTTCGTAGTAGCGAGCAATGTCTACCAGGATATCCGCCTGATCTTCCAGCGAGACGGCCTGTTGCAGGGCGAAGGTCAAGCTATCCAAAGAATCGGCTGCCACGGCCGGGCGGCTCACCCCGAACAGCCCCCCCAAGAGGGTCACTCCGAAAGCAGCGCGAGCAAATGAAAAGATAGGTAAGGCCCTTGCGCGTGTCATATGAATCGACAAAAATATCAGCAAGGTAGTGTCCACCAGTCAAAACTTCAAAAAAAGCGCCGCATTCGATTGATTTTGCTACCGAGGCACATCCACTCGGTCTACCAGTTGCCGCAGCACCTCCGCGGGTAAACGGCCCTCCATTTCCACTTCCGGGGTCAAGATCACCCGGTGAATGAGGACCGAGGGGGCCACCTGTTGTATGTCTTCGGGAGTAACAAAATCGCGTCCGTGCAGCGCGGCGTAGGCCTTGGCCCCGGTGAGGATGGCCAGCGAGGCCCGGGGCGAAGCGCCCAGGTAGAGCTCGGGAGACTGCCGGGTTTCGTGCACCACGCGGGCCACGTAGTGGATCAACGGCTCTTCCACGTGTACGGCGCGCACCTGCTCCCGATAGCTCAGCAGTTGCTCAGCCGAGATCACCGGTTGGGCCGACTCAATGGCTACGCGGTTCTTACGCTGGTGAAAGCGCTCCAGCATCAGCGTTTCTTCCTCGAGCGACGGATAGGTGACCGCTATTTTGAACAGGAAGCGGTCGAGTTGCGCTTCGGGCAGGCGGTAAGTGCCCTCTTGCTCGATGGGGTTCTGCGTGGCCAGCACCATAAAGGGCGGTTCCATGCGGTAGGTGTGCCCATCGACGGTGATTTGCCGCTCTTCCATCACCTCGAACAGCGAAGCCTGCGTCTTGGCGGGCGCCCGGTTAATTTCATCCACCAGCACCAAATTGGAGAAAATCGGACCCCGTCGAAACTCAAACTCCGAGGTTTTGGCACTAAACACCGAGGTGCCGATCACGTCGGAGGGCATCATGTCGGGAGTGAACTGAATGCGCGAAAAGTCGACCGAGATCATGCGGGCTACCAGCTTGGCGGTGAGGGTTTTGGCCACGCCCGGTACCCCTTCCAGCAGCACGTGCCCGTCGGCCAGAATGGCGGTGAGGATGAGGTCGATCATCGTCTGCTGCCCGACGATCCAGGTGCCCAGTTGCTGACGGATTTGAGTGACTCCTTCCTGAAGGGAAGATAGATCGAGGCGGGACGAAAAGGTCGGGTCTTGGGGAGAGTCGTTTTCCATGAGAAGGTAATAAAAAGGCTAGGTAAAAAACCTAGCCCCAGTCTCAATAATTAATAAGGGACTGCTATTTTATCTTCTGTAACTCTCTTTTGACAATCTCAATCAAACGATCTGAGATGATGTCTGATAGGGTATCTACATCCATGTCAGAGCTTATTTCTCGTGTTTCTTTGTTTCGTTTACTAAACTTGGAAAGAATGTCTGATTTGTCTTGGTGATCGGTGAACTCTTCTAAACGTATCATATTATTCGCGGGTTTATGTAGTTGGCAAAGAAATGATGATTTAGTTCTGGCTTAAAATAGTGCTTACGCTTTATCCAAATAAATCCATCGCCTCTTGAAATAAGGGCTACATCGACTGGCCCGCCCACACTTTCTTCAGCAAATGTAATTCTTCTTTTGAGATATGTCAAGTAGATCAAACTTTCTGCCATTTCTGATAAATCTTCTTTCGAAAGACTCGCTACAGCATTCATTAATGGCTCAACATATTTCGTCTTTCTAACCTGCTGCATGCTATTTGCATATTCGCTAGCAAACGCCCCAGATATATCTAAGTTTTGTATCTGATCTGCTAACCCCTTGTCCGTTTTTCTTACAACATCTGCCACTTCTTTGTTATACTTAACGAAGAAATCATGCAATTGATTAATATACAGGTTATCAAGGTCAGGATCGATACCTGAAAGGATAGTATTAATCACATCAGTCTGAGCAAAAGGTCTTATAGCACTATAATTGGTATTTGTAATATTAGCACTTTTGCTTTCGTCGACAAAGTATCTGAGCCTGTTGTCAAGTACACCAGATATGTCTAAAGGTACGAGGGATGGATAGATTTCGTTTCTTCCATAACCTACGAATATCAACCCAGTGAAAGAAGAGAACTGCTTTGATCGTATATACTCGAATAGTATTTCTTTTAGTTTGAGAAGGTAAGCGTTGGGCACTCTCACGTTGGCTTCGGCAAGCGGTTGAGAGATTGTTGCCTCAAAGACATCCATCGAGTAAGCGTCAAAGTCCTCAAAGCTATAATCTTTGAAATCTTCACAGCATTCATAGTCACCTGATAGCTGTTCATGTAGTCTATCTACCTCAACCTTAAGTAATTTTGTAATCTCCTTCGGATCGGTTGACTCAAGAAATGATACACCTCGCAGGGCAGTTTCAAATATTCCGTTAAGAATTGATTGAAACATCTCTCCTAAAGTCTGTTTTTGAAAGTCAGAGTCTGTGTAGTAGTTTTTTGACTTCAAGTAGGTTATGAAACTTTGCAGGTACTCGCTTACCGTATTGTACTCGGTCTCACCTAGATCTCGCCTGTAAGATTTGATAATCAACTCCCAAGGGGTAGTCATAAAATCGGCTGAATTGTATATCATAACTCCGATAGGATGGTATTTTGATAATGTAAATATCTTGTTCGCCGAATTCAGTATCTTTCTTCCGTTAGGTCCGCTAATAGTCACCGCGCTATCGGCAGCTATCGCTACTCCGTGTTTGTTTAAGATTCCAATAACTGCTGTCATATTTCGATTTTTGTGTTTTGAATTTTCGCAATAAACCCCTCAATCTTCCGACTCAACTCCACCAATTCATCTGCTGACAGCGCCTGCTGCTGCTGCGTCTGTTGGATAGAAGCTACTAAAGCATCCACTTCCTCCGGGCTTTTACCGGATTTGTGCTGCAGTCGCTTCCGAAAATCTTCGTCCAGTGGGCTGGTGTCCAGCCGGTAGCGGGTGCGTAGCTCGTCCAGCAGGTAGTGGATCTGCTTGTCAGCGATGTTCTTGTGGTCGCGGGTGCGCAGGAACAGGTTGCTCACCGTATCCACAAACTCCAGCGTGGTGTTGGCCGGAGGCTGCACCACCGGAATGGCGCGCTGCTTCCGCTTCGTCTCCACGATCATGAACAGCAGCACGCCCGCCAAAGTGAGATACAACGCCCAACGCAGCGCCGGTTGACTCAGCACGTAGCGCAGGGGCGTAGTGGCTTCGCGTCGGCCGGTTTGGTAGTACTCGGTCCAGTAAACGTCCCGCACCGGCAGGTACGACAGCGTTCGGGCTGTGGCCTTGGCCCCGTTTTCTTTCAGCAAATGGTAGTTGGTGAACTGGTAGGGCACGCTGCTCAACAGTAAGGCGCCCGCACCGAAGCGCATTTGCAGCAACACCGGGTGGTTGTCGCCGTCGCGGGCCAGCACGGTGGTACGCGCCGAATCGTAGGCGGTGAAGTAGGTTTGGTCGTAGGTTCGTTGAGGCAAGGTATCCGACGGCTCAGGCAGGGTGGGGAGCAGACGGGTATCTACGTCCAAGCGAAGGGTATCAGCTAGGTAGCCTCGGTAAAAGCTGGCCGCCACCAGGGCGGTGCTCCCCTGATCTACCTGCTCCAGCAGCACCGCGGCCTCGAGCGAGTCGGGATCAAACTCGGTGGCGATAATCAGCAGATTGGCTTCCGCTAAATTCTCATCTTCCAGATCGAATAAGCTGTTTTGAGATGGCTCAGTGGCTTGGCCAGGGAATACGTCTTTGAGCAGCGTTCCTAGCACGTAGGTGCCGTAGGGAGATTTGTCGCGCTGCTCCAGCGTAAACGCCCAGTTGATCGGTTTGGGAGTCAGATACTCTACCAGCACCAACAGGAGCAGGGCTCCTACCAAATAGATAGCGTAGCGGTATTCTTGCTTCATGCCAGTGCTTTGGGAGATGCTTCAATCTGCCGAAACAGGCGTTCTACCCGCTCGGCCATGGCTTGGTCTGCCGGAAAATTACCGTACCAGGCGTATTCGTAGTAGTAGCTCAAGCGCTGAAACGGTTCGCGCAGGGCAGTGTTGGCTAGTTCGACTTGGTAGTCGTGGTTGGTTTTGCCCGGCCGCCAGCGAATCAGTTGGCGGTCGGCGAGTTTGCGCAGGGCATAGATGTAGCGGAGCCGGATCACCCGCCGGTGGTCTCCGGCGCGCTGGGCTTGCGCGATTTCCTGGTCGAAATCAATGGCGTAAATGTTCTCCTCCGACGGGATGGTGACCAGCGAAGCGCGATCGTTGCTAAAAAACAGCTGCGTCACGCTGGTGCCGGTGAGTTTCAGAATGGCGAACGTGAGCACCGCGAAGCAAAACAGGTAGAACAAGATATTGTAGATCGTGCCAAAGTAGGTATGGTGGTAGAGCCGAGCAAACTGCTGAGACAACCAGTACTTGAAGCGTTCCCACCACGAAAGGGTGGCTTGGCGCCGGATGCCGTAGTCAAAATCTCCGTCTTCTTGGAAGTCACGGATGGTTTCTTCGGAGAAAGCGCGGGTTTCAACCGGTACCGAGTCGTTAAATTGTAAGGCGGTGGAGTTCGACTGCGCCGATACCCCGAAAGGAAGGAAAAGCGCTAAGACCAGTCCTCCGAACCAACGGTGGTGCGCTGCCGCCCGAAGCACTGCGCCGATCGAATTTATCTTGGTCGGCATCGCTGCCCGCCTCCCAAACTCCCGGTTCATATCAGTAGGTTTCGTCGTCACGGGTGGGCCGCGGCGCTTGCCCGATGGTATTCACGCTTTCCAGCAGCCCGGCGGCTTCTTTTTTCTCCACCAGGTTAGCGTACTGAAAGGCTACGGCAATGAGCAGAATGGCGTATAACAAATAAGATAGTAGTGAACTGAGCGCTTGAAAGAGAATTAGAACAATCTGCAACGTTCCTTCGCTATCTTCCAATCCGTTTCCCTGCGATATGCTAAAGAAAGCAGGCACACCCAGTGCGATACCAAACGGAAGCATCACCACCATGCTAATGATCGTGATCAGCACGGTCATCACCACAATCAGCCCCAGGGTGCTCAGGTAATTGTCGGACACCAGCTTAAAGCATCGGCTGAATGCCGCTCCTAAGCTGAGTCCCTCTTTCATTTGGATGATGAAGACAAACGACAACGCAGCAATAGCGATAAATCCCGGGATGATGAGCAGCATAAATCCTAACAACACCAGCACGCTATACACAAATACGCTCACCACCACCGGAAGATAGTGCTGTTTAGTACGCTCCCACACCTCACTTACCGTGATGTTGTCGTAGTCGGAGCGTTCTACATACAGTACTAGGTAGGCGTAGACTACTGTGATGAGCAAAGCCGAGACAAAAATAGAGAGAAATGATGTGAGGCTTCCCTGCGACAGAACCGCCAGATAATCAACCGAACCCGATGCGGCTCCGGTGTCCATGATGGTAGCCTGATAAATGCCGGCCACCACTGCAATAAGGAGAATCGCAGGGCCAGCAATGAACAGAATACTCTTGGCTAGCGGCGCAAAGTTTTGCCGCAAAAAAGCGAAGGTAGCGTTGATTTTTTCGCCAAAATCGCGCTTTTCGTAGAAGTTAATCTTTTGGTTCAGTTCCATGTTGGTTAAGTTTAAAGGGATAGATGATGAAGTAGTAAACAATAAAGCATGCGGAGCTCGCGATGATGGCAAGCTTGGCCGCCATTGGCCATTCGGTGAGTCGGGTCACGAACGCCTCTAAAAAACCGGCCGCAATGAAGATGGGCACCAGTCCGATCACCATTTTCAGCCCCCGGCGGGCGCCGCGCCGAAACGATTCGCCCCGCGGGTAGGTGCCCGGAAACAGCAAGCTGTTGCCCATCACCAACCCGGCCGCCCCGGCCAGCACAATGGCTGAAATTTCCAGCGTGCCGTGAATCCAGATGGTGAGAAACGAAGTGAGCAGCAACCCTTTCTGGTAGAAGAAGTACTGAAATGCTCCCACCATCACCCCGTTGTAGAACAACATGAACCCGGTGCCCACCGACGCCAGCAGGCCCAGCACGAACGCCAGAAACGACACCCGCACGTTGTTAAAGGTGATGGCAAAGAACATATCGCTCTGCTGCATGTCTTTATAAACGCCCATCGGGTCGCCTCGCTCAATGTTGTTGAGCGTCATGTTCACGTAGGCGTCGCCTAAAATCAGACGCGCAAAGGTATCGTCGTGGGCCGTAGACAACGCTCCGACTCCCATTGAGAGCAGGAAAATCAGAAAAGCGTAGAGCATCGGACGGCGAGCCTCGTAGTATAACTGCGGCAGCTCTGTCTTCCAGAACCGGCTCACGCGGCCACGGTCTTCCTTTTTGTTGCGGTAAATAGCCTGGTGCACCTGCGCGGCTAGGTTGTTCAGGTAGCGGGCGGTATTGCTCTGCGGATAATGGGTTTGGGCGTAGGCCAGATCGTCGGTCAGCCGCACAAAGTAGTCGGCCAGCGCGTCAGGGTCGGCTGAACCGGGTTGGCGGAGAAGTGACTCGAACTGCTCCCAGCGTTGTTCATTTTGCTTCACAAAGGCCGCTTCTCTCATGATCGGGGCAAGTTTTACGAAAAGTAAATCATTTTTCCCGTATTTTTACTAACCGACGCTGCCAAATCTCGGACAAACGTCTGGAACCGCACTTACATTTATGCAAAAAATCAGTGTACAAACCACCCAGAACGTGCGCATCGAGTACGTGCTGGCGGGCATTGGCGACCGCATTCTAGCCTATCTGATCGACCTGCTGATCATCATTGCTTACGTTACGGTGCTGGGGTTGCTGTTCGCCTCCGTTTCGGTAGAGCCTTCGCTAACCATCGTTATCTTGCTGGCGCTGCCCGCGTTTATGTATCACCTGCTGTGCGAAACCTTGCTCGACGGCCAAAGCGTGGGCAAGCGGCAGATGAAGATCAAGGTGGTGAAGCTCGATGGTTCTTCTCCCGGCTTGGGCGCCTACCTGATGCGCTGGATTCTTCGGCTCATCGACATGAACATCTTCGGTGGGGGCATCGCAGTGCTCTGTATTGCCATCACCACCCGCGACCAGCGCCTGGGCGACTTGGCCGCGGGCACCACCGTGGTGAAGGTGAAGGGGCAAGAAACCACCCCGGTGTTTGCCACCGACGAAGGCTATCAGCCTACGTTTTTAGAGGTTACTCGCCTTACCGATGCGGACATAGACACCATCCAGCGGGTGATCAAGGCGCACCGCGATTCGGGCAACACCGAACCGGTTTGGGCCACCGCTCAGAGAGTGCAGTTAACGCTTGGGGTGCAGTCGGATATGCGCCCCTTGCAGTTTTTGTTCACGGTGGTGCGCGATTATAAGCATCTGACGGCTCGCTAACGATAACTGAAAACGGCTGAAAGTTTTATTTACTCAGTAAGTTGCGTAAATTTACTCAGTGTATTGAGTTATTTGAAAGATGTACGAACGACATCAGAAGAGCCTTCTTTTTCAGCGCATCAGTGAGCCCCGTCGCTTCATTCAGGTAGTCTACGGCCCTCGCCAGGTGGGTAAGACCACGATGGTTACTCAACTCATTAGCGAACTGGCGGCCCCGGTTCATTTTGCGGCAGCGGATGCGGTAGGAGATACCAACGGCAGTTGGATCGAGCAGCAGTGGGAAGCCGCCCGGCTCAAACTTAAGCGGATACAAGCCCCCTTCTGCCTTTTAGTCATCGATGAGATTCAGAAAATTCAGCGCTGGAGCGAGTTTGTGAAGCAAGCCTGGGATGAAGACACCCGTACGAAAACTAACGTAAAAGTTGTACTGCTCGGCTCTTCGCGTCTGCTGTTGCAGCAGGGTTTGACCGAATCGCTCGCCGGACGATTCGAAACCCACTACATGGGGCACTGGAGTTTTCCTGAAATGCGCGACGCGTTTGGAGTAAATGCCAGTGAGTTCGCTTGGTACGGAGGCTATCCCGGAGCAGCCACGCTGATTAATGATGAACCTCGCTGGCGGGCTTACGTGCGGGATGCCCTTATTGAAACTAGCATTTCCAAGGATATTCTGATGCTAACGCGGGTGGATAAACCCGCCCTGATGAAGAGACTTTTCGAGCTTGGTGCTTTGTTTTCCGGGCAGATTTTGTCATACACCAAAATGGTTGGGCAATTGCAGGATGCTGGAAACACCACCACGCTCTCGCACTATTTGGAGTTGCTAAGTACGGCGGGTCTACTTTCTGGCATC
The DNA here is from genome assembly GCA_965217275.1 of Cyclobacteriaceae bacterium. Lineage (GTDB taxonomy): Bacteria > Bacteroidota > Bacteroidia > Cytophagales > Cyclobacteriaceae > Tunicatimonas. Next base: position 2,734,856 of record OZ244400.1, read on the forward strand.
GAAAAGTTTGACCCGGCAGCGTTGCGCCAGCGAGCTTCCAGTCCTAAATTTCAGGTGCATAACACCGCTTTGCTGAGCGCCCAAACATCCGAATCATTCCAACAGGTGCAAGCCACTCCCAGCCGGTGGGGGCGCTGGGTAGAATCGGTGGTGGGAGCGCATTTGCTCAACGCCTCACTCACCGAAGACTTTCGGCTGTTCTACTGGCGAAAAGGCAATCAGGAGGTGGATTTTGTGCTTGAGAAAGGGGGAAAGGTAATTGGTCTGGAGGTGAAGAGCGGTTCTTTCGGTGAGACGTCAGGAATGCAGGCATTCCGTGATACGTTTTCTCCCCAAAAAGTACTTTTGGTGGGCAAATCAGGTATCTTCTGGCCCGAATTTCTCACGATCAGTCCAAGCGAGTTGTTCTGAACACTTTCTATTTGCACTAGTTACGACCCCTTACTACGCTTTCTCTACCGCCTCAAAAAACGATTCCAGTTTCCGCCCATCCAACTGCCCGTTCGTGCGCACGCCGCTGCACAGATCTAGCCCGAAAGGTTCTACAGTTTCTATCGCTTCCCGCACGTTATCCGCGTGCAGTCCGCCCGCCAAGAAGATGGGCTTGCTGACTTGCTCTCGAATCTGCCGACTCAGTTGCCAGTTGTGCACCCGCCCGGTGCCGCCGAGCTCCTTCACCGCCAGGTTTGGGTTTCCTGAATCGAGCAGCAGGGCGTCTACTCCATCGGCTACCTCCAGTGCGTAGTCTACCGAGGCTTCGTCCACCACGTGAATCACCTGCACCAGTTTCACTCCCGGCAGCGCGACGCGAATCTCTTGATAAGTGCCTCTTGTTAGCGCATCCACAATCTGCACTGTGCTGGTGCGCGCCCGCTTCTGGTGGGCGATAATGGCGGAAGCGTCGGTTTCGCTGGTCAGCAAAAAAGTGGCTATCGGCGGGGGCACTCCCTGAGCAATTGTTCGAATCTGTTCGTCGCTGATTACGCCGGGTCCGCTGGGCATGGCTCCTACCAGCCCTAGCGCGGAAGCACCGCACCGAATGGCTTCTTGGGCTTCGCTGACGCTACTAATGCAGCAGATTTTGATGCGTGGTTTACGGGTAGCGATCATGCCCCTTATTCTGGCATCAGTTGCGCGATCAGTTCCTCTAATTTGCTGTAGGCCCGCACCTGAATACCGAACTTCTTAGCATCTATGCCCTTTAGGTTGTACTTAGACAGATAAATCTCTTCAAACCCCAGTTTTTCGGCTTCACTGATGCGGCTCTCAATGCGGTTGGCCGCCCGAATCTCTCCCCCCAATCCCACCTCGGCGGCGAAGCAGATTCGTCCCGACAAGGGCACATCCAGGAAGGATGACACCAGCGAAGCGCACACCGCCAGGTCGATGGCCGGGTCTTCTACCTTGAGTCCGCCCGCGATGTTCAGAAACACATCCTGCACGCCCAGGCGGTAGCCAACCCGCTTCTCCAGCACCGCCAGCAGCATGTTCAGGCGTTTGGCGTCAAACCCCGTCGAGCTGCGCTGGGGCGTGCCGTAGGTGGCAGTGCTCACCAGCGATTGCACCTCAATGAGCAGGGGCCGGTTGCCCTCGAGCGTGGCCCCGATGGTGACTCCGCTCAGGTCACTCTCGCGCTGCGAGATCAAAATTTCCGAAGGGTTGGTCACTTGCCGCAAGCCGGTGTCGCGCATTTCGTAGATGCCCAGTTCAGAGGTGGAACCGAAGCGGTTCTTGGTGGTGCGCAAGATGCGGTAGCTTAGGTGGCGATCGCCCTCAAACTGTAGCACCGTGTCCACCATGTGCTCCAATACCTTAGGCCCGGCAATGCTGCCGTCTTTGGTGATGTGGCCGATCAAGAACACCGGCGTGTTGCTCTCTTTGGCGAATTTCATCAACTGCGCCGTGCACTCGCGCACCTGCGACACGCTGCCCGCCGCCGACTCTACCCGATCCGACTGCAGCGTTTGGATAGAATCGATCACCACGATCTGGGGTTCCAGGGTAGCAATTTGCTGAAAAATAGCGGACACTGAGGTTTCGCCCAGCACGTAGCAGTCGGCGGGCTGCTTGCTATTGACCGTGGGCAGGCGCTCGGCGCGCATCTTGATTTGCTGATCGCTTTCTTCGCCCGACACGTAGAGCACCCGTTGTTGGGGCAGCGACAGGGCAATTTGCAGCATCAGCGTTGACTTGCCGATGCCCGGCTCGCCGCCGATCAGCACCAGCGAACCGGGCATGATCCCGCCGCCCAGCACGCGGTCTAGTTCGGCGTCGCCGGTGCGGGTGCGACTTTCCTGGGTGTAGGTGATGTCGGTGATACTCACCGGGCGGGCCGCGGTTTTTTTGGTCGGACCGGCGGCCTGTTGCCAATCGGCCGAAGCGGTGCTCTTGGCGACGACCTCTTCTACGTAGGTGTTCCATTCACCACACGATGGACACTTGCCCGCCCACTTAGGCGAAGAAGCACCGCAGTTTTGGCAGACGTATACCGTTTTTACTTTAGCCATACTGAAACTATCGAGATGGAGGTTCTAGGTTCTAGGTTCTGAGTTCTAAGTTTACAGAACCCAAAACCCTTAACCTAGAACCCAGAACCCAGAACCCTTAACCTAGAACCACGAACCCAGAACCTTTAAACACCTTTAACGTCAAAACAAGTTGCGTTTTTTTGGCTTTATATAAACCATGAGCAGCTACATTTCGGCCATTGGCACGGCGGTGCCCGATCATCAGATTGCCCAGAGCGACATTGCCCGCTTTATGGCAAACACCTTGCAACTGAAAGCGAACGACCGACGGCGGCTACTGGCGCTCTACCGCGCTTCGGGTATTGCTTATCGCCATTCGGTGCTGGCTGACTACGGGCGGACCGATAATTTTACTTTTTTTCCTAACGCTCCCGACCTCGAGCCTTTTCCGGATATTCAGCAACGCATGCATTTGTATCAGCAGGAAGCCATCCGGCTAAGTTACGCGGCGGCGACGAACTGCCTCGATCAACTTCCAGCGCTGAACCGATCAGAAATTACGCACTTAATTTACGTGAGTTGTACGGGAATGTACGCCCCCGGGGTGGACATTGAACTAATTCATCAACTGGGATTAAATACGCATACCCAACGAACTGCGGTGAATTTCATGGGTTGCTATGCGGCCTTTAATGCGCTTAAGGTAGCTGATAGCATCGTTAGGGCCTATCCCGAAGCCAAGGTGCTGCTGGTGTGCACCGAACTGTGCAGCATTCATTTTCAGAAGGGAACCGACGAGGATACCCTGCTGGCCAATGCCTTGTTTGCCGATGGCTCGGCGGCAGCCTTAGTAAGCCATGAGCGACTCAGTAATGTGCAGTTGCAGATGGAACGATTTCACTGTGACCTGGCTCCCGGCGGAAAAAAAGACATGGCATGGCACATTGGCAACAATGGCTTCGAGATGCGTTTATCAGCCTACGTGCCTCAAATTATAAAGGAAGAGATTAAACAAATCACGCAGCGTTTGCTTGAGCAATTAGCTCACTCTCAACAGGGAGCTCACCCAGTATCTCTGGAAACCACCATTGACTATTACGCCATCCATCCCGGAGGGAAACGCATTTTGCAAGTTATTGAGGAGGTGTTATCCTTAGAAAAACAGGCCAATCACCACGCCTACCAAGTCCTTCGGCAGTACGGCAATATGTCGTCGCCTACTATTCTGTTTGTGCTTCAGTCGCTTATTGCCGACCTTGGCGAGGCTGATCACAACAAGCGCGCGCTGGGGTTAGCCTTTGGCCCCGGACTCACTTTAGAAAGTATGCTGCTGCGCATAGTGATCCGCTAACATTCACCGAAACCACCTCATTATGAAACGCTTAGAAGGTATGCTCAAGGAAGACTCGTTCGTGGGTAAGCACGTCATCGTCACCGGGGGGGGCACCGGGCTCGGTCGGGCGATGACCGAATACATGCTCACCCTCGGGGCAAAGGTGGTGATCACCAGCCGCAAGTTGGACGTGCTGGAGAAGACCGCTCAAGAACTCACGGATGCCACGGGCGGCGAGGTGCTGCCGCTGGCCTGCGACGTGCGCAACTATGATGAAATTGAGCAGGTGATCGCCCAGACGGTCGACCGGTGGGGAAGCGTTCACGGCTTGTTAAACAACGCAGCGGGCAATTTTATTAGCCCCACCGAACGCTTGTCGCACCGGGCGTTTGATATCATCGTTGACATTGTGCTGCGCGGGACCTATAACTTCACGCTGGCTACGGGCAAGCACTGGATTGAGCAAAAGCAGGCGGGCACGATCCTGAACATCGTGACTACCTACGCCTGGACGGGTTCGGGTTTTGTGGTGCCATCGGCCTGCGCTAAAGCCGGAGTGCTGGCGCTCACCCGTTCGCTAGCGGTTGAGTGGGCCAAGTACGATATTCGCACCAACGCCATTGCTCCGGGGCCGTTTCCTACCGAGGGAGCGTGGAGCCGTTTGCTGCCCGGCGATTTGGTGGACAAGTTTGACCCCGCCCGGCGGGTGCCGCTCAAACGCGTGGGCGACCACCAGGAGCTGGCGAACTTGGCGGCCTATCTGCTATCGGACTATTCAGCGTACGTTAACGGCGAAGTGGTGACCATCGACGGGGGTGAATGGCTACAAGGAGCCGGAGAATTCAATAATTTAGAGGCGGTACCTGATGAACTGTGGGATCAGCTGGAAAAGATGCGGAAGAAATAACCGCCGTAGCGTCAGATAGCCCGCCGCGGCGTCAGATAGCAATCTGACGCTACGACCCTCCCAAACTATACACTTTCACCTGCGACTCTTTGACGGGATACGACATCGTCACCTCAAATCGTCCGTTTTCCCATTCTTCTACGGTTAAAAACTGGCTTTCGTCTTCGGTTTCAAACTCCCAGTAATAAAAGAACTCTTCGCTATCGGCCAAAACGTTTCCGCCCTGAAAGTAAGAACCCTCGGTTGAGTGGTCGTAGTAGTAGGTTTGGCCCTCAAAGTCAAATTGCCCCGCCGCGGCGTCATCCATTCGGTCTAGGTCATCCCGCTCAATGGGGATGTCGCGAAGTTTAAGTTTGCGGGTGGCAATCGTCACGTCCAGGCCATCGTCGTGCTGCAAGCTGAGCCAAACTTTTCCGCGACCGTTGTCTCCTTCCAGTTCGTACCATTCGTAGTTTTCGCCTTCGCGATACACGCTGCGCGACAGAATTTGCACGTCATATTCCTCCAAATTTGGTCCTACGTTCATCAGATGGATGAGTCCACCCGCTTGCACGTTTTCCAGGCGGAGTTCTTCTCCCAAAAAGTCCTTCTTGTCTTCCTTTAGTGTCTTTTTAGACTTGTTTCGTTGCCAGAAGTACATAGCGATGCCAATAATAACCAAACAGAAGATAAGTACCGAATACTGCCCCATGGTGGTTGCTTACGACTCTAACTGTTTGGCATCTCCACCCCCAATGCCCATTTTGGCTTTCAATGCGGCTAACTGATCTGACCCGGCGTGACTGCTTTCTCCCAGCGCTTTTTCAATCTCAGCGTCCACAGTTTTGGGGGCGGCGGCTAGTTCACCGTATGATTCGGCCAGCGATTCTTCTTCTTCCACCTTGGTTTTCATGCGCTCCAGCATGGCCACGGTGCTTGATGAATCGACGCCCGCTAGTTGCTTGTTCAGTTTCTTAGTGGCCGTGCTCACCTTGGCGCGCGCCTGCAGCGTCTTGAGTTCATTCTCCCACGTAGAGATCTGTCCGCGCAGGTGGTTCACCTTCGTCTCCAGATTGCCCGTCATGTTGTCGTACTTCTGCACCTCGTCGTTGATGCGAACCACTTGTTGCGAGGCTTGTTCTTTCTTGCTCAGCGCTTCAGTGGCCAAGCGATCGGCTTCGGAAGGGTCTAGTTGTCCTTGCTCAGCGCGTTGTAGCAACAGCATCGCTTTCTTTTCGTAATCGCTAGCTTGCTGCTGGTAGTTTTTCTGGTCGCGGCGGGTACGAATGGCTAGGGCCTTCACTTCGGCCAAGCTCTCAAGTGCTTTGTTCAAATCGCCTTTCAAGTCACGGATGGCCTGTTCGCTCATCTTCACCGGGTCTTCAATCTTGTCGATGGCTGAGTTAGCCTGAGCCTCGCCTACTTTAAATAATCTTCTGAAAATACTCATAACAAAGGATGGTTATTGTTGGTGGATGCTTGGAAATGAATTTGAAACGATAATAAACTCGAATGACAACGCTGCCTATGCTTTAGCGAACCGAATAAACTCTTCCGCGTGCTCGGCCATCATCAGCCCCAGCGAATTAATCGATCCTTCTAGCTCGTTGGGAGCCAAGTTCTGAAGTTGCAATGTGTCTCGAAAGATCACCCGATTTTCATCGTCTAGCCCCAGCGCCCCGTGCACGATGGTTAAATTGATGTGAAGCAACCGCTTGAGTACGTCGGCGTTGGTTGGATCTTTTAGCGGAAAAATGAACTGCTCTAAGAATAAAATTTCGCCTTCGCAATCAATCATAAGGTTGCTGATCCCTTTATCTTCGTCAGTAACCACCACCAACTCTTCGGCGGCGTCTTCTGATTGCAGGTCGAAGCCCAAATCAAACAGAAACTTTTTAACTTTTTCGAAATGAGATTCCATAAATTTGTCTAGTTTGGTATTAGTGTACTACTTATAATCAATACCAGCGGCATAAAGTTATTACTTACCCCTATTTTTCAATCCCTTTTTGCCCGTGAAGCTTTTTGTGAACGACACTCCGGTCGATATTCTCGACGCGCACCAATTTTCTGACTTTTCTTCCTTCGATCGCGTGTTAGACGCGCGGCAGGTAGCCCTCACCGAGGCAAAGTTAAAGGATGATGTGCTGGTCACCCACGCTACTGATCTTCACATAAAGCAGTGCCTGGATGCTTTTACTAAGAAAAAGGTCAAAAAGCTCGATAGCATCACCTTTTTGGTTGATGATCGTCGGGCCACGGTTGATGAGGTGAAACAGCAGTTCAAAGTGATCGAGGCCGCGGGTGGGGTGGTGGTTAAAGACCGACAACTGCTGCTAATTTACCGGCTAGGCAAGTGGGATCTGCCCAAGGGAAAGCTCGAGCGTAAGGAAAAGCCACTGGCCGGTGGGCTCCGCGAGGTAGAAGAAGAGTGCAACGTTCAGGTGGTTGGCGGGCCGAAAATTTGCCACACCTGGCATACCTACACGCGCAACAAGCGCAAAATTCTGAAAAAGACCTACTGGTTTGCCATGCGTTGCACCGATGATTCGGCCATGCGCGGTCAGGCCGACGAGGGCATCACCGAGGTGCGGTGGATGAGTTACGCCGAGGCCCAACAGGCGTTATACAACTCCTACGTTTCCATTCGGTACGTGCTGCGCCGGTATTTTGAACAACAAGATACCCTGTAGGGGCGTGACCTGTAGCAGCGCGATTAATCGCGCTGCTACAGGTCACGCCCCTACAGGGTGTAGGGTAAAAACTCGCTCACGTCGCCCTGATAGCGGTGCACCTCGCGAATGATTGATGAATTGATGTGCGCATACTGCGGCGAGGTGATCAGGAACACCGTTTCCAGATCGTTGTTGAGGTAGCGGTTCACCTGCGAGATACTGTTTTCGTACTCAAAATCGGTGGTGTTGCGCAACCCCCGCAGCAGGTAGCGGGCCCCGTAGCGCTTGGCTAGCTGGGCCGTGAGTTCATCGTAGGTGATCACCTCCACCCGCGGCTCATCCGCAAACGTGTTGTTAATGTACCCCAGCATGCGGTCGATGTGGAAGTACCGGTTTTTTTTGCTGTTGTGTCCCACTCCCACCACCACGCGATCAAACAGATGCAGCCCCCGCCGCACGATGTCTTCGTGCCCTTTGGTGAAGGGATCGAAAGAACCTGGAAAGATGGCAACGCGCGTCATGCTTCGCACCGGTATAGACTATACAAATCGAAATGCTGGTGGTCGGGCAGCTCGTCGAAGGCGTTGGAAAACGTTAAAAAAGACGGCCGACTTCCGCAGGCAATATTCCTCACGTAGCGGTATAACGCTTGAAAATGCTCTGATCGGTCCGGAATATTGCCCCATAGTGTCACTCGGCTTTCGTTAGCGTCCATATGTAGCTCCCGCATCACCCCCCGGGTATACTTCACCAAATCTTGAGTATATCCGTACGAAAACTGGTTATACAGCACCAGTTCATTGTCCCGGGTCACCACCACACTCAGCTTTCCCTGCCCGGCGTGCAAGTACATATCCTGGTAATAGGTGAAGTCGCGGTTGCTCTGGATGCCTTCGATAAGGGCACTGCCGTGGTGCACTACCGGCACCGTGAGCGACGGATAAAAAGACCGAATCCGCTCCACCAGTTTCTTCTGAGCCGCGAACACCATCACGGCCTGCGATTGGGTATGCTCGTAGTAGTAGTGTCCGTCGTGCAGTCGCTCAACTCCCGCGCTTAGGGTGAGGTAGTGAGTCAGCTTGCTGCTCGAGAAGAACGGGGAAGGAACCAGGGTGAAGGTGCGGTTGCGGATGGCTAATTTTACCGAGCGCCAGTAACCCGCCATTAAGAAGATGTGCGCTTCAAACAGTTGCACCACGGCCTGGTCAAGCTGCTCCGAAGGAAAGTTCTTAGGTAATGCGTATTCTTCAACGACGAGGCAACTACTGGCGCGCGCGTCGACAACACAAAGTTGAAAATTTCCTTCTCCCACCAGCAACAGCAGGTCGTAGTGGGTGATATCATCAACGCTAAACTCCTTGTCTTTTACTTGACGTACTAGATTGTATCCAATAGGATGCTCCAAGAGGTTGCCAGATTATTCCCAGTTGCCCGAGGTGGTCACTTCGGTGCGAGACCCAACCCGGAGTGGCCCCTTGATGCTTTCTTCGCCCCGGCGGGCGGGGTTGACCGGGTCGGTGTCTTTGATCTCGAAAACGTTTACCTGCACATTATTGCGGCTGATCCGGTCGGCAAACAGCTCGAATTCGGCGTTGGTGTAAGGCACGCTTTTCAGGTTATTCAATTCGTATTTGCGGTACGCGGGGTTGCTAAACAAGGTGTCTTCTACCGGAATGCTCGCCAGGGTATCGATTTCAATGGTGGTTTCCTCCGCTCCGTAGTCCAGCAGTTTAGTAATTTCGCGTCGCTGCGTGATGTATACCGTTCCGGTATCTATAAAGCTGCGCAGCTTGTTCCAGTCGCTGGTGTATTGCCCGTTAACGTCTTCGTATAAGATTTCAGCGTCTCGTAAAAATTGCAGTTTGCCGATAACTTGGGTCTCAACTTGCGCAATCCGCTGCTCTTCTTCAATGCTAAATTTGACCCGGTCGTACAGGTAATACGCAATGCCTCCGGCAATGAGCAGAAAAACGAAGGTAAAAATTCTGGTTAGGTTCATAGGTTTAGTGAGGATACGTACTGGTTAAAATACTAAATACGAAAGTAAGGTGCTAATTTCGCCTTTTATTAGCAAATTAAAAATAGCCCCGCATCGATAATAAATCTTTCGAGTGAGCGCAGCGGTTGATCATCGTATGCCGGGCCTGGCTAGGCGTTTGCGCCACGGTAGCGGGCGACATGAACCGGACCGCTTCGATAAGTTGCTCATGGTCGGCCAGTTCGGGGTCATATCCCCGCCGCAGTTCGCCACTCACCGTATCAACTGAGAAAAACAGCTCCAGGGCGTGCAGCGGTGGTTCCAAAAATTCGTATACAAACAAAAACTCGCGCACCCGCACCCGCAACCCGGTTTCTTCGGCAAACTCACGAACCAGCGCTTCCTCGGCCCGCTCTCCGTAGTGCATTTCCCCACCGGGCGGAGCGTACAGATAACCCAACTTCCCCAAACCGCGGTGACGGATGAGCAGTAGGTCATCCCCCGAAAAGCACAGGCCGCACACCCGCACCCGCAGGCGGTTTCCAAAAGCATTCTGAACAGCAGTAGCAAGTTTTTCCACGATCTTAACCCCGCTTTGTCAGTAGGTCAGCACGGTGTAGTTGACGTCGAGATAGATGCTATCACCGGAGGTAACAAAGTGACTCAGGGAAGACTCAAAGTCGTTGGCCCAGAGGTACAACGGTTGGTTCAAGGTGTCATTTTCTACCACCGCTGCTAAATAATTGGTAACAGGAAGGCGATATTGCGTGCCTGATAATGCAATTGGAGTGGCCAGTGGCGGAGTACTTTGATCGCCTATTACCCCCTGGTATCCATCAATGATTCTCGTATCTTGGCTATTTCTGATCGGAACCCTTCGCAAAACTCCTAGAGTGTCCAGAGCGAATACATATGCGTACAACCCCCTAGGAGCATTCAGCGTATCCTGTGCATCACGTAGGCCCACGTTAAAATCAACCCGGTTCAAGAGGATGCTTTGCTGCTCGGTGGTTTGGCTTCGTACGAAGGCCAGCAGCGAATCAAATCCGATGCGGGGGGCTAGCCCGGTTCCGGATTGCAAGTACAGGTTACCGTCGCTGGGCACCACCCGGCTTCCCGGGGTGGTTAGCCCAGCCAGTGCCGTGCCCGCGTAGTCGCCCGTCACCTGGCTAAAGTACAAGCGATTTACGAAGGTGAATTCTTTGGGTTCGCCCTGGGCGTCGGTGAAATTCATAATGAGCCGCACCCGAGCTGGATCAAAGCTACTCACAAAGTTATTGGCCGCGGTAGGAACTAGTGCCAGACCCGGTAAAAACTCCCTGAATTGAGAACCCGCCAGCACGGTGCTGTCTTTTGCCTGCGCCAAATCAAAGATTGTCTGCCCCAGCGCATCGTCCAGTCGGTAACGTAGCGTGTCTAACCCGCCCGTAAACTTGGTGCTGGTGGTGACGGTTCCTAGCACCGGATCGGCAAACGCTAAACTTTCACTGTTGTAATAAGCGTTTAGGCTATCGACGAAGGGCTCCACCAACCGGTGAACTTCCAACGACTGACTCATTTGCTGGGTTGTTCCGTACGACCGGTCGTAGAGCAGCTCCAGCTCCAACGACTGGTAAGTAGCTGTATCACCGACCGCCGAACGGGGCCCGGTGGTGAAATCCAGGAAGGTGGTTGCTTCAGCTAATCCCAGGGCGGTGCTCTGCCGACCTGCCAGCAGGCGCCGACGGCTTATTCGGCTCACCGAGGCGGTTGGCGTGGAGGTATTCACCGAATCTTGCCGAACAATGGTGAAGGGAACGGGAATGCGAACTGACCGAATGTCCAAGTTTTGCTGCGAAGGATCAGCGGGGAGACTGAGAAAATTATCATCCTCGCAGGCCAAAAGAAACGGGACCAATGCGAGGATCAGTCCCGATTTAATCGTTCTTAGCCAGTCCGCTCGGCGGCAAAAGCATCTGCTTGTATGGCTATCCCACCAGGTCGTTATAAAGGTTGTAATATGAGTCAAGGAGGTTTTCGTCTTTTTCGATGGTGTCAATTTTCTTTTCGGCCGTGAGTTCCTCCAACAGGTGGGCCAGGCTTTCGCTGTAGTCTTCTTCGCCCTTAAGCACCGCGTCGGCGTACTGCACGCCCACCTTGATGAAGCCTTCGTAATCGGCCGACTTCAGGTTGCTCAGCATGCTGTCTTCAATGTCCATCATCTTCACCTTGTCGATCAGGTCGCTGTTGAAGGTGTGCTGAAACTCACTGTTGTAAACGGTGAACACGCTCTTGGTATTTTTGAAGAGCGGATCATTTTTGTAAGTGGTTTTCAGGTACATCGGAATCAAACTGGTCATCCAGTCGTTGCAGTGCACAATATCCGGCGCCCAGCCCAGTTTTTTCACCGTTTCGATCACTCCTTTGCAGAAGAAGATCGCTCGCTCGTCATTGTCCTCGTAGAACTTGTTTTCTTTGTCGAAAAACACCGATTTGCGGTGGAAGTAGTCTTCGTTGTCGATGAAGTAAACCTGTAGCTTGGCGGTAGGGATAGAAGCCACCTTGATGATGAGCGGTTTCTCTTCGTCGCCCACCGAAATATTGATCCCCGACAGCCGAACCACCTCGTGCAACCGGTTCTTGCGCTCGTTGATCAGGCCGAAGCGGGGCACCAGGATGCGGATTTCCATGCCGCGCTCTTGCATTCCTTGGGGAAGCTGCCGCACAAAGTCGGCCACTTCAGAAGTTTGAAGAAAGGGGTTGATTTCACTGGCAACGTAGAGGACGCGTAGTTTAGACATAGTATCGTGGATTTGATGAGTGATGTAAGAAATGCACGTGCAAAAATACGAAAATTTCGTCATATTTCCACTTTTTAATCGTCGTACTCATTTCTTCGCGCCTAACTACCTAAACTTCGGATAATGCAAACGTACGCTGAAATTGCCCCGCTACGCGCCAAATTGGCCGAGCGGCGCGCCCAAAAAGAACGCATCGGTCTGGTGCCCACCATGGGCGCGTTGCACGACGGACACCGCGCCCTGCTCACCCGCTCATTGCGCGACAACGACCACACCGTATGTAGTATTTACGTGAACCCTACCCAGTTTAACAACCCCGACGATCTGCTTCGCTACCCCCGCACCCTGGAAGAAGACATTGCGCTGCTTCAGGAGGTGGGTTGCGACAGTTTGTTTTGCCCCACCGACGCGGTGATGTATCCCGGCGGGCTGACCGACGGCGTGCGAATAGACTTTGGCTCGCTGGAGCGGGTGCTGGAGGGTATTCATCGGCCGGGGCACTTTAGCGGGGTGGGTGCGGCGGTGAGCAAACTCTTCCACGTGGTGCAGCCCGACCGCGCCTACTTTGGGCAGAAAGACCTGCAGCAGTTTGCGGTTATTTATAAATTGGTGCGTGAGTTACTGTTTCCGGTGCAGTTGATAAGGGTGCCCAGCGTGCGCTCGGCCGAAGGGCTGGCGCTGTCGTCGCGCAATCGGCTGCTTTCGGAGCAGCAGCAGCAGACTGCCCGGCATCTGTACCGGGCACTGACGCTCGCCCGCACGGTCCTACTGGACGGCGAGCCGACGGCCCAAGCGCAACGGACGGCCGTTGATCACCTGGCCGAAGTGCCGGAGATTCGGTTGGAGTATCTTGAAATAGTGGATGCGGATACCTTTGCCCCGGTTGCTGACCTGGCGCAACCCCGGCCGGTGGCGATCTGCATAGCAGCCTACGTGGGCGAGGTGCGCCTGATTGATAATGTGTTGATAGACACGGAATCACGAATGCCAGCAGCACAAACCTGAATAAAGGCAACCGCTAACCAGTTCTTCAATTAGCCCAGTGGTTCTTCAGCGGCTCAGCAAACAACTGCCCGCTAAGCATCAGGTATTCCAGATAGTCGTCGTAGATTTCTTCCTGTCGCTCCAGCTTTTCCAAGCGAATCTGTTCGGTGTCTTCGTTGATCTTGAGCAGCAGATCAGGATCACTGCCCCGCCGCTGCGCAATGGCCTGCGCCAGCGCGCGCAGTTCGCGCAGCTCTTCTTCTTTTATCTGCACAAACTTTCGGTACACCCGGATGCGGTCGCGCACGCGCTGCTGTTGCTCCGTCGTTCGCTGCTCCAACTCCCGATTTCTCACCTGCTGTTCGCGGGCCAGTTCCTCCTGCTCCAACCGCAGTTCTTCCAATTTAAGGTTTCGGTTGCCCGAGGTGGGCAACACAAAGCCCAGGCGCAGTTGCACGCGCTCGCGCAGCACCTCGTCGTGCGGGCCGTTGTAGCGCACCTGCACAAAATCCAGGAATTGCCGCTTCTCGGCTTTTTCCAGGGCGGTTTCTCGCTCGATAAGCTCTCGTTCGTACTGATACTCGTCTGAGCTCGGGTTGAGCGGGGTGGCGGCATTGTCTATCATTTGCACCATGATCTCCTCCACGCTCAGCATTTCGTCCGGAGCCACGGTGGCGGTGGTATCCAGCCCGAACTGCTCGCGCAGGCGGCGCGTGGCAAGCTTCAGTTCGTAGCGGCGCACGCGCACGTTGTTGAGCTTTTCGCGCATATCCAGCACCTCTCGAAAATCAGCATCCGACTGCTGGGTTTGCCGCTGGCGGATGATGAGCCGGTCGCTCAGCACGTCCTGCAGGCGAGTGTACGAAGTGAGTTGCTGCTCCCGGATGTACAAGTCCTTCCACGCTACGTAGGCATCCTCAATCCGGCTATTTCGGTAGTCGGTTTCCACCACCGACCGCTTGCGCCGGTAGTGCTCGGCCAGGTTGCGCTGGGCGCGGTGCAGGCCGGGCGAACTGGGCGAAATCCGCAGGGCGTGCTCCTGCCGCTCTGGATCGAATTCATCCGTTTCGGTTCGGTATTGGTACTGCTGAATCCAGGGCAGACGCACCCGACGGTGGTCGGTGTAGTCGCGCACCGGCGCGGGTTCCTCGATGAGGCGCTGCAGGAAGTCGCCCGAACGAATTACTTCCTGCGCCCAGCCGAAGCCGGGAACGAGCGACAGTAAGATGAATGCGGTAGCCTTCAATCAATTATTAGTTTTGGAGCTGGGCCTTGGGGGCCACTTTTTCTCCGGTGCGGGCCACCAGTTCCAGGGCCACCTTTTCCTTTTGCAGGAAGCTGTTCTCCGGTGAAATTTCAATGGTTACCTCCCGACCGTAGGTGCGCACCTCGGGCATTTTGCGCAGTCGCTCGGGAATCTCGATAATGCGCGAACCCAAACCGGTGACTACGCCTGGATAAGCGATGGTTTCGTCCTTGAGCGACTTCACCTGAAACGTATCGCCCACCGACACCTTCAGCGAAAGGTCTTCGTGCACGTAGCCCTTCACAAACTGGGGATGCGGCTCGTAAAAGCTGATCAGGGTCTGGAACGAAGACACGTGCTCGGCTTCTTTGCAGTGGATATTCCCTACCAGTCCGTCGGTCGGTGCCACCACGGTGATGGGTTGCACCCGGTGGTCTTCCTCGAACCGAAGCTCCGCTTCCAGGCGCGAAATCTGCTCCTGATACGGACTGTTCCCCATTCGCTTCTTGTCTTCCAGCGCCTGGATGCGTTGCTGGTAGCTTTTGGCTAGCAGGGTTCTTTCTTTTTTTACCCGCTCAATCTTCTTCAGCAGGGGCTGGTACGTTGCCTCGTTGGCCGGAAAAGTGGACAGGCCCTTGGTTAGGGATTGCTGATACTCGAGCTCCAACTGCAGATTTGCCAGCTGGGCGTCCAGTTCGTCTAGCTTGAGTTGCTGTTCAGTCTGCAGTACCTTGAGTTCGTTCTGCTTTTCCCGCTGCCAGATGGCTTCTTCGGCCAGCAGCTCCGAAATGCGGTAGTTTTGATCCTGGAGCTGCTCTTTGGAGGCAATGCGCGATAGATTAAGCAGGGTGGTACCCCGGGTAACGTACTGGCCGGGCGTCACGCGGATCTGGTCGACCATCACGGGGTGGTTGTAGTTGATTTCGGTTTCGTTGGTTTCGGCAAAGCCGTAGAAGGCCACCGTTTCGCGGCTCTGCACCGCGAAAAATACGAAGAGAACAATGCCAATGGGGATTAGGCTGGCGTAGAATAAATTGATTCGTTTCATGGGTTTATAGCTTGGTCGGTTCTTTCTTGAAGTTTAGCTTCAGATTCTCCAGACCTTCAAGTTGCTCCAGGGCACCGGTCAGGGCCGTCGCCGTAGCGTTATCCTTCAGCCGCACCGAATAGGTAAACTCCTGCAAATCTTCCCGCGAAATCTCCTCAACAATGGGCATGCCCGCGGCCGACATTCGCTCCACGGTTTTGGGGTTCAAGAATCGCAACTGATCCAGTTGGTAGTCTTGGCAATACCGCTTCAGCTTCGCTTCGATCAACATTTGCTGCTGATCGTCTTTAGGAAGTTGCAACCGCAGGTTGCCGATGAGTTCATCCTCGTTGCTGAGTGGTGAGAAGCGGAAAAGAATGGCGGCTAGGCAGAATACCAGCGTGCCGGTGACGGCGATGCTAAACCCGAACACTCCGCAGGCAATGCCCGCGGCCAGCGAGGCAAACATAAAGGTGATGTTGCGCGGATCGTCTAGCACCGTTCGAAAACGAATGATGGCCAGCGCCCCCAACATGCCCAGTCCGCGGGCCAGACTGTCGCCCACCGCCTGCATCACCATAGCGGCCACAATAGCGATCAGGGCCAGCGCTTGCAAAAAGTGCGCGCGCTTGTAAATGCTTCGGGTGGTGTACTGGTAGGTGATGGCAATGAGCGATGACAAGAAAAAGGCAAACAACACCGTGATCAGGGTCGCGTAGAACGGAGGCATACTGGGGTTGTTCTCCAGAAGCTGCAAATCGAACATTAGGACGTTTTGATGTAGACTCGACTAAAAAATAATGCTTCATCCCTAGCAAAAACTGTGCGCTGGGAACCAACAAAGGTACAAGATTATCATACATTTAACATCAGCTATTGCATAATATCCGTCGGGCGGCCGCTTGGCTGAGATAGTTAACCCTTATTGAAACCCACCGAAACGGATATTCCTGTATTTTTGCTGAAACTTAATCCACAGTTTTTCCCGGATGAAAATAACCGCTTGCTCTAATAGTTTCTTAATCTCACTTACTCCCTTGCTGTGAAGAACATTCTCAAGTACACGGTATCGCTGCTCATTGCGGGTGGCCTGATGTGGTACGTTTTTCATGACATTAACGCCGACGCTTTGCTTGCTAAACTCGAAGAGGTGCGCTATGGCTGGGTACTGATAGCCGCCACCATTTTCCTGGTTAGCTACGTCACCCGCGCTTACCGGTGGAACCTGCTGCTGAAACCGCTGGGCTACCCCCACCTCACGGTGCTGCGTACGGTCACGGCGGTGGCCATTGGGTACTTTGCCAACCTGCTGGTGCCTCGTTTGGGCGAAGTGAGCCGCTGCGGAGTGCTCAAGCGCCTCAACGACGTGCCGCTCACCACCGGCCTGGGCACCGTGGTGGCCGAGCGCTTAATTGATCTGGTCACGCTATTGCTGGTCACGCTGGTGCTCTTCGTGGCCGAATTCGACCGGCTCAGCGGATTTATCACCGGTTTTGCGGCCGACAAGGTAGATAATGCCGGGGAAGCGCTTTTTTCTATCTACATCTTTGGCGGAGTTTTGCTGCTGCTCATCGGCCTTTTTTGGGCGGTGGGACGCATCTACAAGTCCCAACTGAAGCGCAGCGCGTTGTTTCAGAAGATCAGCGCCTTTGTGCGCGAAGTAGTCCGGGGCTTGGCGAGTATCGGCAGCATTGAGAACAAAACCGGCTTCTGGCTGTCTACTATTTTGCTCTGGACGTGTTACTTTCTGATGTCGTACGTGGTGTTTTTTGCGCTGCCCGAAACCGAAGACCTGACCCCCTGGGCTGGCTTAGCAGTGCTGGTGATGGGCAGCTTCGGCATGGCCGCGCCCGTGCAGGGCGGGTTTGGCACCTTCCATGCCCTGGTGAGTGGCGTGCTGGTGCTCTACGCAGTTTCGGAAAGCGACGGCGTGTTGTTCGCTACCCTGGTGCACGGCTTGCAAACGCTGTCGTTTATTGTATTCGGGGCGGTGGCCTTTGTGCTGGCTTCGGTGCTTACTCCGCGTAAGCGGCCAGCCAGCCACCCTCTGAATACCTCCGCTGGTTAGGAGTTTTTTTATGAAATATCCGCCAATCACCCGTTCCCCTACCACGCTTCCCGAACAAACTTTACCTACTATTTCTTTGTTGATTCAGCGTAAGCAAGCAACATTTCTAGGGGTGCATCCGTAAGGGTTTTCCAGTAGGTTGCTACTCAGATTCAACATAAACTATTCTTTATACAATGTATATTATTCTATTCATTGGTATTGCGATCCTCAGCTTTGGGGTGAGCTACCGCCTTAAAAGTAAGTTCAAAAAGTATTCGCAGATTCAGTGGAACACCGACATGAACGGCAAAGAAGTGGCCGAACAAATGCTGCGCGACCGCGGCATCCGCGACGTGCAGGTGATTTCAGTGCCCGGCCGCTTGACCGATCACTATAATCCGGCCGACAAAACGGTGAACCTAAGTGAAGGAGTGTATGAGGGACGCTCAGCGGCAGCCGCCGCGATTGCGGCGCACGAATGCGGTCACGCCGTGCAACATGCCACCGCTTACAGCATGCTCGAGTTTCGCTCGGCCATGGTACCCGTGCAGAACGTGAGCGCTCGTCTTCTAAACTATGCGATACTCGGCCTGTTTCTGTTTGGAGGCCTATTTATGGGAGGCAGTGGCGGACTTGACCAAGAGTTTCTCCAAATCGCGCTGCTGGTTATTGTCGGCTGTTACGGGGTGATCACCGTGTTTTCGTTGGTGACGCTGCCGGTGGAGTTCGACGCCAGCAAGCGGGCATTGGCCTGGATCAAAGAACGTGACATTGCCACGCCTAATGAATACGGCATGGCCAAAGATGCCCTGAAGTGGGCCGCAATGACCTACGTGGTGGCCGCACTTGGCTCTATCGTGGCGATGCTCTACTGGGTATCGGTGCTGATGGGTAGCCGGGATTAGCCGCTTTGATCATGTGAGAAAACATAAGGAGCACCTTTCGGGGTGCTTTTTACTTTTGTTGACTTAATCTTTCTATTACTACAAGCAGTTGCTTTTTGTTATCACGCAAAGAAGTAATCTCCTCTTCCATATGATTGATAGTATGCTCTAGTGCTTTAGTGGTTCTCTCATCGTTATAATGAGTAGAATTCATAGAGATACCATTATCTTTTATTGTTTTGTCATGATCGTTATAGGTTATGATAATACTATTGCTATCTAATAGATCAACTACATCTATTTCTAGGCGCTCCATGTCCAACTTAGTTTCGCCTCTCTCCAATTTACCGTAGGTCCCCGGAGAAACTCCCAAATGCTCAGCCATGTCTTCTCGACTAATTCCTTTAGCTTTGCGAAGCTGCTTAATCTTCTGAGTCAGCATAGGTAGTGTTTTTTGGAATGTTAAATATAGCAAAAGTAACAGAATGTTCTAAAAACGATAGGAGAAAACGGTCTTTGTGAGAGTAGATTTGGTTCATTATTTACCTAATCCATTTCACTCATGAAAACTTTTACTTCTCAAGTTACTCCGTGGCTCATCCTTTTCGCTTTTCTGCTAAATGCTAATTATCTATTTGCGGATGCTTGGTACAAGCATCGCAGGTGCAATTGGATTTATGAAGAATGGAAAACCAGGGCCTGGGTAGATTACAAGCCCACTAGGGGCGGCCCACATATCAATGTAGAATACGATTGCAATGACCGTGATAAGAGTTGTACTTTTGCTGAGTCTGATTGCTATTGGGGAGTTCCTTACAGGACACAAGCGTACGCTGTTGGAGGCGATAGGGTAGTGAAGAAAACTGATGGTCTTTTTACGGTAACTCTTTATGATTTTGGTGAGGCGGTACATAAAGTGGTGAGTACATGTTTGCCGGGCCCTAGCATTGTGGGCACAGGCGACTGCTATGGAAATAATGCTGCAGGATTCAATAGGGTAGCACTACCAGCAGATAAAACGTCTTACCATGTAACACGACCGTTTTTAGATGGCCCTGTACAGAACAGTAGCGGCTATATTTCTACGGTTAATGAAAAATCGATTTATGATGAGGTCAACCATACCATAACTGTCAAGAATTTGAAAGGCATTTTAGAAATGAACGCGTTAGACGTTGCTAACGACTTTACTGCTTTCACTATATCAGTGACACACGAGCCTGAATCGTATGTAGAAAGCGAAGATCCTTATAAAGAGGAGGAGGCGTATATGCAAAATCTTATCTGGTCTTCTACGGCAATGCTTAACAATGGCCGTGTTCTTATGGATGGGGCTTTTCGTTCATCCCTTTTTAAAGTAACAAAGAACGACGGTCCGCAAAGTGAAGTATCCGTTGAGCTGAATATTGAAGAGTTGGTTATACAGATTCCTGAAAATATCAGCTTAGATGAAGTATCAGTAAACTTTGGAGTAGATGGTGGTAATTTAGGGTATGGAATCAGCGAAAAGTTTATGGTAGATAATCCTACTGACGAGCTAACTATTAATCCCTTTTTCGTTCCTGAGGAAGAATTTACCTTTGAAAATTATCCTAATGCCGTCTCTGATATATTAAACATAAAGTTAAAGTTGCCCCAAAGTACAAAGACGACTCTTCTATTATTGGATATTAATGGGAATACAATAAAGCAAATATATCGAGGAGGAATAGGTGCTAACCGAGAGTTTATTCTTGAAGAAGACGTAAGTAACCTCAAAGAGGGCGTATACCTTTTGGTAGTGGAGCTGCAATCTCACTCTTTAGTGAGGAAGGTAATTGTAAAGCATTGAGGCACTATCTGTTGTTTATTTACTTAATGATGCCGATGCTATGCTTGTCTCAACAAGCAACCATAGTAGAGAAAGGACATGGTATCAATGTGCACTACCCCTGGCTTTCGCTGGGGTTTAGTGTAGGTAGACAGTACAACTATACCCATGTTCTGAATCATACAACCGTTCCTAGTGCAGGAACTTCCGAGTTTGTTGTAGCCCCTGCTACCAATTTTGGACTGCGTATTCAAAAAGAGTTTGATCGCTATTGGCTCTGGCGAGGGGGAATAGATATATCAGAGTTTGGCTTTCGCCTGTTAACTACCTACAATGGTGGTGGGTGGGGGCGTAGTGGTGCATTTGAACAACACACTCAGGTACATTTCTCTGTTCAAAACTACCCTTTAAGAAGAAGTTCTTGGCGTACACGTCCTTATCTGAGATTAGGAGTACTAGCTAGCGTATACACTGGTTCGCCTACCAAAACTTCTGTGGGTTTCAGCCGACAACTATCAGGATCGCCTACTTACTACGATTACATTGATTTCAATAAAAACCTTTGGTTCAAACCAGGATTGTTGGCGGGTATAGGCTTCTCTCGCCGCATCCAGTCGGGTTTTATGTTTGATTTAGTCCTCGTAGCCTACCGGGGCTTTTCTACGCTAGCTGATATTGATTACCGAGTGGAACGGGACACGGAAGCTGGACCACCCCGAGAGCTACTGAATACTAAAATCATCAACCGAGGATCATTCATTGGTTTTGAAGCAAGTATTTACCTGCCACCATTTCGGTATAGAAAAGTACAGCGAGAACTCAACAAGCAGCGATAGCTCGCTAAATAATTGCTTATCAAAAAAAAGCACTCCTCTCGCGGGGTGCTTTCTTTTTTGAGCGAGTCGCCGTATATTTACTCGGCATGCCTAACAAATCTCCATGAACTTTCAACTAAGCGAAGAACACCGCGCGGTGCAACAAGCCGCCCGCGATTTTGCCCGCAGCGAACTGCTGCCCGGCGTCATTGAGCGCGATAACGAGCAGCGCTTCCCGACCGAACAAATAAAGAAGCTGGGCGAGCTGGGCTTTATGGGCATGATGGTGAGCGAACGGTACGGTGGTGGCGGCATGGATACCAAGTCGTACGTGCTGGCGATGGAAGAAATCTCCAAGGTAGACGCCTCGGCTTCGGTGTGCATGTCGGTGAACAACTCGCTGGTGTGCTGGGGCTTAGAAACCTACGGCACGGAAGCGCAGAAGGAGAAATACCTGAAACCGCTGGCGCGAGGCGAGATCATCGGTGCTTTTTGCCTGTCAGAGCCCGAGGCCGGTTCGGATGCCACTTCGCAAAAGACTACCGCTATTGACCGCGGAGACCACTACCTACTCAACGGCACCAAAAACTGGATCACCAACGGCAGTAGTGCATCCGTCTATTTAGTGATTGCCCAGAGCGATGCCGAAAAGAAGCACAAGGGCATTAATGCCCTCATCGTTGAGAAAGACTACGACGGGTTTGTGGTCGGCAAAAAGGAGGACAAAATGGGCATCCGCGGTTCCGACACGCATTCTCTCATGTTCACCGACGTGCGGGTGCCGAAAGAGAACCGCATTGGCGACGACGGCTTTGGATTTAAGTTTGCCATGTCGGTGCTCAATGGCGGTCGCATCGGCATTGCCGCCCAGGCGCTGGGGATTGCTTCGGGGGCTTACGAGCTGTCCTTGCAGTACGCCAAGGAGCGCAAATCGTTCGGCAAAACGCTGGCTGAGCACCAAGCCATCCAGTTCAAGTTAGCGGATATGGCAACCACCATCGAGGCTGCTCGCCTGCTGTGCCTTCAGGCGGCCGACTTAAAGGACCAGGGGTTGTCGTATGCCAACGCCAGCGCGATGGCCAAATTATACGCCTCGCAGGTGGCGATGGAGGTGACCACCGAAGCGGTGCAGGTGCACGGCGGATACGGCTACGTGAAAGAGTATCACGTGGAGCGAATGATGCGCGATGCCAAGATTACCCAAATTTACGAAGGCACTTCGGAGATTCAGAAAATTGTAATTTCGCGAGAAATCTTGAAGTAAATTGCGCATTATGTAAGTTTTCAGGCTTATTTACTACGTTTTAGTCATTTTTCTGACAAGTTGATAGTTTTTATTTGTAAAGTTACATATGTTTCGTATTTTTGAGCATCGACTTAGTAAAGCCGATGAGCCAATATACTACACAGAATTACATTTCACTTGAATGGAAGATTATAATAAGATCATCGAATCACTGAGCGTCCGCTTTATCAAGTCAAAAAACATCCGAATCTTACAACCGGTAAAAATTCAGAATTACTACGACGTAGAAAATACCATTCTGGTGCTCAACCGGGGGCAAATTCGTTACGGTGAGGATGAGCAGGCGGTCAACGGAGGAAGCGTTTTATTTATTCCCGGCGGCAAAATGCTGTCCCTGATCTACGGATCGGGCGACCCCGTTAGCTTGTCTAACGACGACTTCACGAACAACAAAGAACTTTATTTTCAGTCGCTAGAAACCACTGATGTCACCAAACTGGAAGCCGAAAACTACAGTTTCATTAACTTTGAGGCAAAAGTTTTCGATTCAGTCAATTTCTTCGCTTCGCTGGATATCCCTCCTTTTGAGATAGAAAACAATCCCAAGATAGACGAGCTCATTCAGGAGATTACCACTGAAAACAATTCCGAAACTCCGGGTAAAGATCGGATCATCAAAATCAGCACCGAGCGGTTGGTCATCGAAATTGTGCGTCACATTCTGGAAACCAAGATGTTTGTGGAGCAACTGGCGACCAACAGCACGTATTTCAAAGATCCTCGCCTGATCGACATCTTCTCCTACATCAAAGAAAACATCGGTGGCGACCTGTCCAACAAAGTGCTGGCGAACGTGGCTAACGTCTCGGAAGATTACGTGGGGCAGTACTTCAAGATGCTCACCGGCATCAACCCGCAAGATTACATTGAGTATCAGCGGATGGAGCAAGCGGTGAGTTTGCTGCGCACCACCAAAAAGAGCATTCGCGAAATTGGCAAAGAGGTCGGTTATAAGGACACCGCCTACTTCTGCCGACGCTTCAAGATGATGTTCGGCATCCCGGCGGGCAAGATGCGCCGCCGCGAGTCGCTGATGAACGTCTGATGATTATTACACTACACAATCAAGAAGCCCCACGAAACTTGTGGGGCTTTTTTGTTTTCCTCACGTTACTGCTGAAAGGCTTTTCCAAAGAATGCTACCAGATCCGAAGCGGTAAGGGCCTCAAGACTAAGCTGTTCGGCCGCCAAGTCGCCTGCTAATCCGTGTAGGTATACTCCCAGCCGGGCGGCCTCCAGCGGTTCGTAGCCTTGCCCCAGCAACGCGGTGAGCAAACCCGTGAGCACATCGCCCGTGCCGCCGGTGGCCATGCCGGGGTTGCCGGTGCTATTAAAATATACATTGCCATCCGGAGCGCCAATGGCCGTTGGGCCTCCTTTCAGCACCACGTGTACTCGATAGGTCTGACAAAAGTCCTGAAGGAGCTCCAGCCGATGGAAATCGTCGCGGGCGGGTTCGGTGAGCCGCTCAAACTCCTTGGGATGCGGTGTGAGGATGGTCCGCTCCGGAAGGTGGTGCAGCAGCGTACGGTCTTCGCCGCAGATGTTGAGCGCGTCGGCGTCCATCACCAACGACAGGCGGCGTTCACTCACCGCCAGTAGCAGACTGTGCAGGGCCGACTTGGTTTCCGAAGCGGTGCCCAGGCCCGGACCAATTCCCACGGTGTCGTACGCATCTAATAGCCCGGCATCCAAACCGCTGAAGTGGTGTTTGTGCGCATCAACCGTCACCATGGCTTCGGGAACGGCAGTCTGTAGGATCGGATACCCACACTCCGGAACGTGCACCGTGAGCAATCCAATGCCTCCCCGTTTGCACGCGCTCGCGCTGAGCACCGCGGCTCCGATTTTCCCGTAGCTTCCGGCAACGAGCAGGGCCTTTCCGTAGTTCCCCTTGTGCGATTGTGGCGCTCGGGACTTTCTAACTCCCACCAGCGCCGCTTCATCTGTGTAATAATAGTTGGTGGTTGCCTGCGCCACAAACTGCGGATCCAGTCCAATGTCAAGCTCTTGCCAGTGCCCCACGTAGGCTTGGTTTTGCGGCAACAGAAACGCCAGTTTGG
Source organism: Cyclobacteriaceae bacterium (assembly GCA_965217275.1). Classification (GTDB taxonomy): domain Bacteria; phylum Bacteroidota; class Bacteroidia; order Cytophagales; family Cyclobacteriaceae; genus Tunicatimonas. The sequence goes on from OZ244400.1 coordinate 2,759,161, forward strand.
GCCACTGAAACGTGAAGGTATGCGTGGCCCGCACCACAACGGCTTCCCGGGGGGTTGCTTGGTCGGTAAACAGACCCGACGGCACGTCGATAGCAACCACGGTGGCTTTTGATGCATTGATGGCGGCGATCACTTCGGCAAAAATCCCTTCGGCCGGGCGCGACAGCCCGGAACCAAACAGGCCATCGATCACCACCGCTTGCTCGGGCAGGGCAGGGATATCGTTCGCCGTAGTGATGGTTTCAATCGGAGGTTTGCCCGACCAGCGTTGGCGGTTGGCTGCGTGGTCGGGCGACACGTTTCCCCCAGCAGTCACCACCCACCCCTGCACTTGATACAGTCGGTCGGCCAATAGTCGGGCAATGGCGAGTCCGTCGCCCCCGTTGTTGCCCGGCCCGCAGAACACGTATACCGGGCGTTGCTTGGTAGGGAAGGTTTCTATGAAACAGTAGATAAATTCCAGGGAAGCCTTCTCCATCAACTCCAGAGAGGAGATACGCGCTCGGTCCACGGTGGCGGCATCAGCCTGTCGGGTCTGTTCGGCGGATAATATTTTCATTGTGGGGGGTTGAAGTCATTGTCGGTTCGCTGAGAACCAAAAATCCGTACCTTTGTCAGCATCAACCTACAACAAATTTGACTGTCATGTCTAAAAAAATTATCCAGTCCGCCGACGCCCCCGCTCCCATTGGTCCCTACAGCCAAGCCGTGCAAGCGGGCAACATGCTTTTCGTATCGGGCCAGGTTCCTATTGACCCCGCCACCGGTGCAGTGATTCAATCGAACATTAGCGAAGAAACGCAACAGGTAATGAAAAACCTGGGAGCCATTCTCAAAGCCGCCGGAAGCAGTTTTGCTCAGGTGGTGAAGTGCACTATCTTTATCCGCGACATGGGCCAGTTTTCGGCTATTAACGAGGCCTACGGACAGTATTTTTCGGAAAATCCTCCGGCCCGAGAAACCGTTGAGGTGAGCCGGTTGCCCAAAGATGTGAACGTGGAGATATCGTGCATCGCTATCGTTTAAGCGCATGCGAGGCTGGCCTACCGCGCAAGAAACCCTGGTGTCGTCCCTGTCAGCTGCCGAGGTCACCCGCCGGTTGCGAGCGGCTACGCTGGCTTCTGATCCGCGCTCCGCGGTGCCCCCTGCCGCCTCAACCGCGGTTTTCAACGGGCAGGTGACCAAAGATTCGTTTCGCTTGTCGCAGAAGATCACCCGGCCCAACAATTTTCTTCCTTTCATTTCGGGGGTGATAGAACCCACTTCGCAGGGTTGTTTGCTCTTTGTTCGGTACCGTTTGTTCACCATGACCACCGCTTTTTTGGTGTTTTGGTGGGTAGTTACCCTAAGCTTTGCGTTTTACCTGGCGCACTACGAACGCCTGTATCACTACGCCGCCCTCTCGGCAGGAGTGGGGCTTATCAACTACGCAGTCGCCCTGCTGAACTTCAACAAGCAAGTGGTGATCAGCCGCCGCCTGCTGCGTGAAGTAGTGAATCAGGAAGTCAGTCGATGAATCATCTTGCGTTTTGCTCTCTACGATCCCGTAACCTAAACCCCACTCATCGGTTATACCCTCATGAAACCAGTTAGAGTCCGTTTTGCTCCCAGTCCCACCGGCCCGCTGCACATTGGTGGCGTCCGAACCGCCCTGTACAACTACCTGTTCGCCAAGCAGCACCAAGGCATCTTCATATTGCGCATTGAAGATACCGATCAGAGCCGCCTGGTTCCGGGAGCCGAAGCTTATATTGAGGAGGCGCTGGCGTGGTGCGGCATTCATCCCGACGAAGGAGTGGGTGCGGGTGGCGACTATGCGCCCTACCGGCAGTCCGAACGAAAGGCGATGTACCAGCAATACGCCCAGCAACTGGTGGATGCCGGGCACGCCTACTATGCCTTCGACACCGCCGAAGAGTTGGAAGCCATGCGACAGCGGCTGAAAGATGCCCGCGTGGCTCAGCCCCAGTACAACGCCATCTCGCGCATGACGATGAAGAATGCGCTGACCTTGAGCGCTGCCGAAGTTCAGGATCGCCTAGACCGGGACGAACCTTACGTGATTCGCCTAAAAACTCCCCGAAAAGAAGAAGTTCGCCTGGAAGACAGCATCCGCGGTTGGGTGGTGGTGCAGTCGTCTACGCTCGACGATAAAGTGCTGATGAAGTCCGACGGCATGCCCACCTACCATCTGGCCAACGTGGTGGACGATTATTTAATGAAGATCACCCACGTAATTCGGGGTGAAGAATGGCTGCCTTCCGCTCCGTTGCACGTGCTTTTATATCGCTATTTAGGTTGGGAAGAGGATATGCCCCAGTTTGCGCACCTGCCCCTGATTTTGAATCCTGATGGTAACGGCAAACTCAGCAAGCGTAGCGGCGACCGTTTTGGGTTTCCGGTGTATCCCATCAACTGGACCGACCCGGTTAGCCAGGAACTGGTGACCGGATTCCGAGAAGCTGGGTACTTGCCCGAAGCGGTGGTCAACTTCCTGGCCCTGTTGGGTTGGAACCCCGGCGATGAGCAGGAGCTTTTTAGCCGGGAAGAGATGGTGGCTTCGTTCCGTTTGGCGCGCATTAACAAAGCCGGGGCCCAGTTTGATATCGAAAAGGCCCGCTGGTTCAATCAGCAGTACATCAAAAACAAGTCTGATGAAGAGCTAGCGAATTATTTAATGAAAGAGCTTGAACAAGCAGGCGTTGATAGCAGCAAAGAGAAGGCTGAGGCGGTGAGCGCCCTGATGAAGGAGCGGATCACCTTCCCGTCGGAACTGTGGACCAGCGCCCGCTATTTTTATCAGGCCCCAGAACATTACGACGAAAAAACCGCGAGTAAGAAGTGGACCGAAGAAGCCGCCACTACCCTGAGCGCCTACGTCGATGCATTATCGAACGCTGCCAATCCGCTGTCAGCTGAGGCCGCCAAGGAAGTTTTGGTTCAGGTACTGGAGCAACAAGGAGTGAAGCTCGGTAAAATAATGCCCGCGTTGCGTCTGGCCCTAACTGGCGAAGGCGGAGGGCCGGATTTGATGCAGATCATTGCGGTGTTAGGGCGTGATGAAGTGGTTGCTCGGATTCGCCAAGCCCAACAAAAGCTTAGTAAAAACGTATAGGTAAAAGAATAACAAAACTTTTTAACTATGGGACGCAAACGATTAAGCAAGCGAGAGACCCCCAAGGTGAATCCTGAATTGGATGGCTTTGATATCAAAATAGACACCTTTGGTGAGATTAAGACAAACTACGACGTTGATAAGATCAACCAGTTCTTAAACCGCCATGTAGACGACAAAAAACTTCGTGATCGGGATGACGTTCAGTCGGATGCAGAGGAAACAGAAGAAGATTCTGAGAAGAACTAAGTTCAGGCAATAATAAATCACATATTTTTAGACACGCAATCAGTAATGGTTGCGTGTTTTATTTTGATCTCCTTTTTACATTGACAGTATTGTAATTCCTATAGACTTTTTGCCTAACTGATTACTATATTTTAAAACTTTAGGCCATAGAAATAGTATATGCAGTAGATACTGTTTTGTTATGCGTAACGCTTCATCATCTCGACTTCGATCTTTTGTGCTGGCTTTCGTCGGTGCTTGGTGGGTCACCTCAGTGATGCCAAGTGTGGTAGCTTCTCCCCTACCTATCAACCAGGCTGATTGGAATGACGGAGTAGTTATTCTGGTAGACGATAAGGTGCTTAGTGGCGAGATTCACTATAACGCTTCGCATCAGCTGGTGCTTTTGCGCTCGGATGACGGTCAAACGATCACTACCCTCACGTCCCGGCAGGTGCAACGCTTTTTCTACTACAATCCGCAGGACAATATCATCCATCGTTTTCTTGCCATCGAGCAGCACCCCCACCCCACTTACGCAGTTTGCAGTTTCTACGAAGTGGTGACCGAAGGCCCGGTGCTTTACCTGCGCCAGCCCAATCAGTGTTCGGTTCACCCACCACCAAGCAGCAGCCCGCACGTAGTGGCGTTCCGTTACTTTGCTTACTATCGCGGAAAAATGGTTCGGGCCCACACCTTTCAAAGAGAACTGCTTCCGGCCCTGGTGCAAGAAAATCCGGCACTTGTCGACTATATGAAGTCGCAGCAGCTAAAACCTTATCACGTGGGTGATCAGATTGTGCTGATCAACTACTTCAACCAACAGATTTCCGAACCGCTGGCGGTGCTCAGGGCGAGTTGACATTCAATCTGAACGACAATTTTGGGCCTATTTTCGCCCACTTTGCGTTGCTTTCGGCGGCCGATGCTCCCACATCGCCCTTCTCAAGTGTCTAAACTGACCAAAAATATCACCCAAAATCCTTCGCTAGCTCAAGCGTCAACCCGCCCTAGTTCTTTCCGGTAACTTTGCGCCATCTTTGGCAGTTAGGGAGCGTATGCCCGCGCTCCTTCAAGTTGATCAACTCACCCACCGCTACGACCAAGCCCTTTCGAACTACACTATCCGCTCCGTTACTTTCTCGGTGCCGTCAAGCCAGATTTGCGCTATTGTGGGGGCCAGCGGTTCAGGAAAGTCAACCCTCCTGCGTTTGGTTAGCGGCATCTTAGACGCCGAGCAAGGCACAGTTCTACTATCCGGGCAACCGGTGACCGGACCATCTCGTAACTTAGTGCCCGGCCACCCGGACATCCGCACCGTTTTTCAAGATTTTGCGCTGGTGCCCAACTTAAGTGTCTACCACAACATTGCGTACCCCATGCGCGCCTATCGCCGCGATTACCGCGAAAGTCGCACCTGCGAACTCATCGCGCGTTTTCGGTTGCAGGGGCACGAAGACCAGCTTCCGGCGACCTTGTCCGGAGGCGAAAAACAGCGGGTGGCCCTGGCTCGCGCGTTGGCCGAAGAACCATCTCTGTTGCTACTCGATGAACCCTTCAGCCAGGTGGACCCACCCCTAAAAAACCAGTTGATGAACGAGGTGATTGATATCCTGAAAGAGACATCAGGTACCGCCCTGTTTGTTACGCACGACGCTCGGGATGCGCTCGCGTGGTCCGACCAGGTGGTGGTGCTGCAAGGGGGCGAAGTGGTGCAACAGGGCACCCCGCAGCAAATTTACGAGCAGCCGACCGACTCCTACGTCGCTCAACTGATGGGGGAGTGCAGTTTGGTTCCTGTTAAAAAGTTTCGCCAGTGGGTTCCTCAATATCCTTTACAAGCTACCAAGTGGGTGGGCATTCGTCCCGAGCATGTTTCTCTATCATCTGACACTGAGCAAGGAATTAGGGGGCGGGTGATGCGGTGCAACTATCGGGGCGCTTACTATGAACTGTTGGTTCGGTTGGATGAAGATATTCGACTCGTTGTATATCATCCCGAAAAAATAGACCCGGACGAAGTAGTTACCCTAACGATAAATGCAGATACAGCCATACAGTTTACAAAATAGCCCACCCTCTTTTGTCTTTATGAATGCTTTTGTTTACTATTGTAAATAAAACTTTACATTCTATGGCAAAAGTCTTCACCCCTTATCCGTTGGTGGTCCATTCAAATAAAAAAGTAGGCTTCGTACTAACCTTAGCTTGCCTGCCTTTTCTCATTGCGGCTCAGTGGCTCGACGCTGACGCTTTTTTCTCCCCCAGTCGGGCTACTGATCTGTTGATACTAATTATCGCCCTTGGACTAGGCTTCATCGCTTTTAGCAAAGAAAAGCAAGATGATGAGCGGGTCATCGCCATCCGCTACGCTGCTTACCGAATCACCTTATCAGTCTTTAGCATTTCCCTTATCAGTTTCGCCAGCGTCGATGTGTTTGGCCACGTCCCGGTTGGTTTAGACGCGGGATTATTAGCATGCTTCCTGCTAACCCTCTACATCGTGGTGTTTCACTTGGGACTTTACTCCGACGCAGCCAGCTTCTACGCTAACAATAGCGCCCGCGATAACTTCCGCTCTTACCGGCAGCAGATTTTGCTGTATCTGGTGCCGGTCACTTTGTTAGTCTTGGTCGGATTAGGGTTGATGCTGGTTCGCTTGTGAAGAACACCCTGCGCCTCGAGCGGGCCAAACTTAAGCTCACCCAAGAAGCATTGGCTGACAAAGTAAACGTGTCTCGGCAAACCATTTATGCTATCGAAACCGGTAAATTTCTACCCTCCTGCCAACTAGCCCTCAAGATCGCTACCGTTTGCGGTCAGCAAGTAGAAGCTATTTTTCTTTTGGAGAGCGAGGATTGGAAGTAGGCTCATTAAAGATTAGTTTCTCGGTGTCTGCCAAACCAATTGCTCTACTACAGGTTCATCTAGTCAATAAATTCACTACTTTTTTAACTTTTTATTATGGACTTTCTGATGTTATTTTTCGCTACTCTGTTAGCCGCTTCCGTTCCTGCTGTATACGTGATACTGGGGATTCTTGCTTTGGTGGCAGTAATTGGTATCGTATATTTTTACACAAAACTGTGGCAGAACCGAAAGAAGCCGGGCGATGAAAAGGCTACGCGCCGGGAGTAATTAGTCACTTTTCTTTCCTCCGATAATCGGTGAGCGTTCAAACACCGCGTCTTCGTCAAACAACTTTCGGTAGGTAGCCAGGGTGCGCACCTGTTTGGCTCCCAAGGCCTCCATCACGCGAATCATTTTGGGATTAAAATCGCCGACCCAAGTCACGATGTAGTTGTCGTATTTGTAATCCGGGGTGCGCTGCACGATATCGATGATGTCGTCAAAGATAAGTCCTTCAATGCCCCGCATCTGGTACTTTTGCTTCACCCCGAAGGCCACGCCGTAGACCTCGCGCACCGGCATGGTTTTCTGGTAGTACAGAAATTTGAGTTTGCCCCACAGGTTCATATTGTCGCCCACCCGGCGGTAGATGGTGTTGATGTTGGGCAGGGCAATCATAAAGGCCACCGCTTCGCCCTCGTGGTACACGAAGTAGAGCATATCCTCGTCTACCACCGGTTTGATCTGCTTGAGCAAGGTCATCGCCTGCTGCTCGGTCATGGGTTTGAAGTTGTCGTGGGTTTGCCAGGCGTCGTTATAAATATCCATGAAGGCCCGCGCGTAGGTCAGCGACTCGCTCTTTTTGTAATACCGCAGTTCGTAGGTGCCCTGCGCCTTTAGGCGATCGGACCGCCGCTGGTAGATCTCCGGCAGCAAGTCGTGGAAGGAGCGGTGGAAGATAATCTGGTTAAAGTAGACCTGAAACCCGTAGTCTTCGAAGAAGCGGATGTAGTAGGGCGGATTGTAATTCTGCCCGTAGTACGGAGGCAGGGCAAAATTTTCGGTGATCAAGCCCCAGTATTTGTTGTTTTCGCCAAAGTTGATCGGCCCGTCCATTGCTTCCATGCCACGTTCGCTCAGCCACGCTTGGCACTGATCAAACAGGGTAAACGCGGCCGCCTGATTGTCGATGCACTCGAAGAAGCCCATGCCGCCGGTGGGCTGCGAAAAAGTGTGAGCCTTGCGCTCGTTGATAAACGCCGCCACGCGCCCAATCACCTCCCCCGTTTGTTCCTTCATAATCCACCGCTCAGCCTGGCCGTGGGTAAAGAAAGTGTTCTGCTTCGGGTCAAACACCGCCTCCACCTCCTGCCGGATGTGCGGGATCCAGTTGGGATCGTCTCGATAAATTTTGTACGGCAATTGCCGAAAGTCTTCTTTGTCCGGCGCGGTGCGCACGGGGTGTAGTTGAAACTGAGCCATAAGAAAAGAAAGTGTGCGTAGAACCAGGGGCGAATGATAACACTATTGAGCTAATCTACCAATCTGCTTTTGCTCATTTTTTTAGATATCCATTTTCTTGGAACCACTGAAAGCACTCCTCAATCGCCGCTTCGATGGGCGTCTGCGGCATACTTAGTTCACGCACCGCTTTGGCGGCGGTGAAGTAGTGCCCGTCGCACGACACCTTTGCCATTTTGTAGCTCACGCTGGGGGCTTTCCCTGATATGGTGCCGTAGACCGAACCGAACAGGCCAAAGCCTTTAGTTAGCGAAGGGGGAATACCGAAGCGGGGCGGAGCCACTCCCACCACCCGAGCAATTTTAGTAAAAGCCTCTTGGTAGCTCAGGTTCTCGTTTCCCAGGATGTAGCACTCGCCAACCCGCGCCTGCTCAATAGCATTTACAATGGCAGCGGCGGCATCGCCTACGTAGACGTAGTTCTTGCCCCCCCCCGGATAGCCCGGCACTTTGCCTTCGTATACCGCCAGCACCATGCGTCCCGAACTGGGCTTGTGGTCGTGCGGACCGATCATAAAGGTGGGATTCACGACCACTCCGGGAAACCCGTTTCGCGCTTCGCGCCGCAGAATTTCTTGGGCCAGATACTTGGTCTCCATGTAGCCAAGTCCATACTGCGCGAACTGGGGCAACGAGGTTTCGTCTCCAGGTCGTCCTTTGGTGCCAAAACCCAGGGCGTTGGCGGTGCTCACTGAGATCATCCGCTGTACGTTGGCTTTTTTTCCGGCCTCGATCAGGTTAACGGTTCCCTGCACGTTGGTCTGCTCGTAGGTGCGGCAGCGTGAGGGCCACAAACCGGTATCGGCGGCCGCGTGGATAATCACGTCGCACCCGGCCACGCCCCGCTGCATGGCGGCAGCGTCGGTGATGTCGCCCATAAACAGTTCGATGTCTTTAACCTCTCGGTGCTTCTTAGCGTCGTCTTCGTTTCTAAATAGGGCCTTCACCTCGTAGTTTTGGCGCTGAAGAGCAATCAGCACGTTGCTGCCCAGCAGACCGCTAGTACCGGTTAAAAATACTTTCATGATGGTAGGTTTTGCAGCGGGCAAAGGTAAGGATGCTCGCGGAATTTACCGGATGGAGGCAGATACTTATCAGGATAGTTGTTAAATTCTTCTTGGTGTGTCTCTGAACCTGGGTTAAACGCGTCTTCCTCTTAGCGCAACGGATCATCTTAACGATTTGATAAGAGCTTCTGTGAAAGAAATGATTTTAAGGGTTAACTTACGGAAGAAAGACATCGTTTAAAAAGCGGGACAGAATGCTCGAGTATATCGGAAAAAATAATAAGAAAATATGATAAGATACGACCAACTCCTGGAAGCCGTCCGTCAACTGGAACCTGCGGAATTGAGCAAATTTCAGCAGCAGGTGGCACAACTACAAACCAGTAGGTACTATAAATCTCTTTCTGTAGAAGAGTCTGATTTACTCCTTAAAATTAATAGTGTCGCCTCGTCGCAGGGTGACAGGCACTACCAAAAACTATTAACTAAACGTCAAAATGAAACCCTATCAGAATCAGAGTATCAGGAATTGGTGGTGCTGAGTGATCAGTACGAACAACAGAACGTCGAGCGGGTAAAATGCTTGGTTCAGTTAGCTGAAATTAGAAACATTTCGCTCACCGATTTGATGGAACAACTAGAAATTCCTCAGCCTACGTATGACTAAGAAGGTCGGTCAGAGACAAAAGCAAGTTGTTGCTGAACGTGCCAACGGGTGTTGCGAATACTGCTTAAGTCAGGCACAATTTGCGCCCCAACCATTCTCCGTGGAGCATATATTACCTATAAGCAAATCTGGTACAAGTACGTTAGTAAATGCGCCTTCTACTGCATACGATCAAAAATCACGACGAAACTCGGGGGCGACCAATGGCTTTGTACTGCTCGGCGGGATCCTTGGAGATCAGAATATGGTAGGTTTTGCGCCGCACGGTGATCTTGGTGGTGCGCAGCCAGGGGTTGTGGCGCTTCAGAATTTTGTAAGAAATGCCGTGGTTTTGTGCAAAGGCCACCAAGTCTTTAATTGATTCCGTCACGGTAACGGTATCAAATTCCGGTTGCACGTAGCGTTGGTCTTCGGCAACGTGGAAGCCGTAGCCCTCAGGGTTTTCTATGATCATCTTAATGGACACTACCCGAAAAAAGTAGCGCGCTGTTTCTTCATTGAGTAGCATATCAAAGTACGAATCCACGTTTTGCTCCTCCAGCCGCCGTTCCAATCCCCGGATGCCGATGTTGTAGGAGGCGGCCACGTCAGCCCAGCTGCCAAATTTAGCGTAGGCCTTCTTCAGGTATTTACAGGCCGCCTCAGTCGACTTCACCGGGTCGTAGCGCTCGTCCACTTCTTTATTCACCTCCAAATCATAGTCTTTGGCGGTTCCCTTGAGCAGTTGCCAAAATCCGATGGCGTCCTTGGGAGAGCGGGCGTCTTCTACTAGACCGCTTTCAATCACCGGCAGATACTTGAAATCGTCAGGAACCCCATTTTCAGCGAGGATTCTGCTGATGAGGGGGAGCCAGCGATGGGATTTTTTTATCAGCAGAATGGTGTTGGAGTGCCAGTTGGCGTTTACGTGCAGCTCCCGGTCAAGGCGCTCGCGCAGATCAGGATCGCTTAACGACACCGTTTCGCCCGCAAAAACCACTTCAGTAGGCGTGGGGATAATCATCGCCTGGTACGAAGGAATCGGCGGCGCATCCGGCAGCTCCGTTGGCGGAATGGGATTCCCGGTAGGCTCAGCCATCAGGGTGGTCTGGGGCACACTGACTTGTTGACTGTCAGCGTACTCACGCCACCCAATGTAGGCAATCAACAAGAAGATGAGAACAAACTGAAAGGCTACCTGTGCCTGAATATTCTTGAACATTTTTAAAAGTTGGGCGACAAGAGGTACTTCGCGTAGAAGTCATCAATCACGCTCACCGCCTCTTCGGCAGAATCCACTAGATTAATAAGCGTTAGGTCGGCTTGGTTGATATTTTTTTCTTGCTTCAGCATAATCTCTTCTATCCAGTGCAACAACCCTTTCCAGTAATCAGTGCCCACCAAGACGATGGGAAACCTACCGATTTTCTTGGTTTGAATCAAGGTAAGTGCTTCAAATAGCTCATCAAGCGTACCAAAACCACCGGGCATCACTACGAAGCCCTGTGAATACTTCATAAACATCACCTTACGCACAAAGAAATAGTCGAAATTAATTAGTTTATCGGGGTCAATGTAGATGTTGCTGCTTTGCTCGAAAGGAAGCACAATGTTGATTCCCACCGACTTGCCCTGTGCGCCCTTGGCCCCCTTGTTGCCCGCTTCCATGATGCCTGGCCCCCCGCCGGTGATCACTCCGTAACCGTGTTCCACGATCATCCCGGCAATCTCTTCGGCCATTTTGTAATAAGGGTGGTTGTCGGGGGTGCGCGCCGACCCGAATATCGTCACGCAGGGTCCGATTTTGTTGAGCTTCTCAAAGCCTTCTACAAATTCTGACATGATCTTGAACACCGCCCACGAGTCGTGGCTTTTTATCTCGTTCCAGTCGCGGTCTTTAAAAGCCTGATGAATACGCGCCTCTTCGGGAGTGACGCCATTGTCCGCAATCTTAGCGGGTAAGGTGCTGTTGTTGGCTACTTCTTGCATTAATAAATTATGTTTTGTGGTTTTAGAGCTTACTTCCAGAAGCTCTTACAATTTAGGGAAAGAGCAAATATACCGAACGCTGTTATTTTCGTTACAGTGCGCTCATTTATAGAGTCCGGCTAGGTAACGATTTACAAACGGGGATAAGTTCGGGCTTAGTTTACTTCAACAAGTCTGCCAAGGCTACGTCCACTTTGTCAAATTTGTAATGGAACCCTGCATCTTCTATTTTTTGGCTACTCACGCGGCTGCCGCCCAGCACCGCCGAGGCGAGTTCGCCCAGAGCTAATTTGAGGGCAAACCCCGGTACGTTGGGCATCCACAGCGGACGGTGCATCACCTGCGCCACCGCCCGGGTCAGCATTTCATTGGTCACTGGTTGTGGCCCCACGGCGTTGTATGTCCCGGTCATATCTTCATTTTCCAAAGCGTGAATGAACAACCAGCATAAGTCGTCGATATGAATCCAACTCAGATACTGCTCACCGCTTCCCAGGGGGGCGCCTACGCCCCAGCGCACCGTGCGGGCAATGGGAGGCAATGCTCCCCCGTCGGGGCTTAACACAATGCCAATGCGGCACTTCACGGTGCGAACGTCCAACTCCTCGACGGTATCCACGGCGGCCTCCCACTGCACCACCACATCTGCCAGAAAATCATCCGCTGCCGGACTTTCTTCGGTGAGCAGCACGTCTCCGGTGTCGACACCGTAGACACCAATGGCTGAGGCCGATACGAACGCTTTGATCGTGGATGGCCCCGCCTGGGCGATGGCATCGCGCAGCAGCTTCGTTGATTCGGTCCGACTGCTCAGAATTGTTTGCTTGCGCTCGTCCGTCCAGCGCTGGTCGGCCACGCCCGCCCCCGCCAAGTGAATTACGTAGTCGGCATCGGCCAGGGCCTGCGGATCAATGGATTGTTGCTTAATATCCCACTGGTAGGTGGGCACGGAGGAGGATGGCGGGGCCGGGGAACGGCTGAGGTGGCTCACGACGTAGTCTTGGGCCCGGAGAAGTTCGGTCAGCCGACTTCCTACCAACCCGGTGCCGCCGGTAATCAACACGTGGTTGCTCATGCGTATAACTGCTCAGTACGCTTGATACAACGGTACGGTATCTTCTTATGTTGCCGGTGAACATACCAAGTGAAGCTCTGTAAGGAAGTTGTAGAAAAAAAGGGCCGGTTTTCACCTGCCCTATCATATTTTGATTGTCTCTCTCTGATTTGGGTTATCGCTCGAGAATTTCATTGCTCGGTACCGGTATTTCAGCAGGGGCGTTGCCGCCCAACGGAGCAACTGTCTCTGAACTTTGGGTGGCGTCTAGTTTTTGGAGCGAGGGCAGCGGCTTACGATGGGCGGTTTGGTTTGCGGGCGTTTCTGAAACCTCCTCCTGCATCACGGGCGCTTCTTCTTTCGTGGCCGGGGGAGTCGCCGAAACATCGGCTGCCTGAGTTTCTGGCTCGATTCGTGGTTGTTTCTGGCGCACCGGAGCCGCAACGGCAGCCGTGGTAGGAACCGTTGCGGTTCGCGCTTTGGTGATCACGGTTGGTGCCTTGGCGGGAGGGGTTTCCACTTGTGGTGGGTTAGCCGCTTTCTTTGTTACTTTCAGCGTTTTTTTAGGCGTTTCCTCAGCGGTAGTTCTCACCTCAGGAACTGCCTTGGTGGCTTTTTTAATAGGACTCCGGCGCACCGGTGCGACTTTTTCGCTCTTCTCGGTCACTGCCAGCGACTCAGAAGGCAAGGGATAATCTGCCTGCTTGTTGATCACCGTTCTGAGGGCAAAGAATGAAAAGATGAGCAAAGCCACCACGGCGGTGGTTGTCCGAACCGCTTTCATCTGAAACGAAGACAATACGCTCTTTTTTTCCGCCTGGCTCGTCTTTAGTATCCCCTTTAGCTTTTTGGTGTACTGTTTATAGTGTTCCGGCTCTTCGGCCCGAATGTATTCTACAATCGCTGAGGAACAGCGGGGGCAGTGATGCAGGTGTCGCTCTATCTGCTGCGATTTATCATCAGACAGTTCTTCTTGCAAATAACGGCGCATACCGGCCCACGAAAGATGAGCACTAAATTCGGTGGTTTGAGAAGGGGTATTCATTACTGGACGGTTTTAGTGGTACGAATAATTTGTGGTATATTTACACTTTACTAAGTCACACTCAACTTTTGTACCTTATCTAAAATTCGTCCCTCACTTTTTTGCATTATACTAATGCAACATTGTAAGCAAATCTATAAAAACTGTACTATCAGGCCTATGCTTTGGAGAAATGTTTAAATTTCTCCGGTGTTGCTTCAAAACACGCGCACAAAATAAGATCAGAAAGCGGCCCAGTGACAGAAGACAAATCCAATCAGTTACCAATACGAGTTACTTACGTTATTCTGTACAGAAGTACGGTTTAAGCAATCTCAGGAAAATAAGAAAATGGCAGGTTACTTTTGGCTAAAGGGCCCTTCGGCAGCAAAATCTACCCCCAGCAACCCGGCTTGTAGTGCATACTCGCGCTGTTCGCTGTTCCCTTTGCGCAGTTTGATGTCAAACACTCCGGAAGCCGCGTTACCGTACTCGGCCGGAAAGGCCCCGGTGTAAAAGTCGGAGTTATCCAGCGTGTTTACGCTCAGCATGCTCACCCCACCTCCCGAGGCACCTTCTTCGCCAAAATGATTCGGATTGGGCACCTCAATGCCCTCCAGTCGCCACAGTACACCCCGCGGTGAGTTGCCTCGGATCACAATGTTATTCGAGCCATCGTCGGTGGAGGCCACTCCAGCAAAGGACAACGCCATGCGAGCCGGATCGTTGATGCTGGCCGCGTAGCGCTTGGTTTCTTCCACCGTGAACGAGCGGGCGCTAATAAAAGCCAGTTCGTTGTTGGGTTTCCCCTTCTCTGATTCGGCGGTGATAATAATCTCTTCCATTTGGGTGAGCGATTCGGTGAGTCGGATCGTTAAAACCACTTCCTTGCCGGAGCCGACAATCAACTCCGGAATCTGAGCATTCTCGTAACCAATGCAGCTAATCTTTAAAGTGTGCCGACCCACGGGCACCCGCTCGATCCGAAAGCTGCCGTCGGCTTCGGTGCTGCTGCCCAGCAGTGGGTCGGTGCCTAGCACTAGCACGTTGGCACCCGGCAGGGGAGACTGTGCTTCCTGGTCGACAATTCTTCCTCGGATGGTTTGGGTGAGCGTTTGCGCGACGGTGGCCGAGGGCAACCACGACAACAGTAGCACGCAAGCATAATGCAGTCCCTTTTTCTGCTGGCTGTCGTTATACATTTTTAGGGCGATTTTCCAACCCTGGGCGTAGCTACGCGCGACTGAAGCGGACGTAATTTTGCGGTCACTTCTCATTTGGTTTGAAGTTTAGATGATGGTGAAAAGAAGTTAGAAACGAAGCCCAACCTGAAATCCGGGCCACATGGTTAGGTTGGTTCGGTTGTTAAAAGTGCGGTTATAGTTCGCCCAAGCGGGCACGATGGCACTGCCGATGCGTTGGCTATCGGGCTGTTGGTACTGCGAAACCATCACGTTGAAGGTGGGGGCGGCCCACAGGCTGAATCTTGGGGATAGGTGCAAATTGAAACCAAGCCGCAGCGTATTGAGCAGGTTCAGGTCGGGCGACTCGAAAATCCTTTGATTTTCTTCGTGCACCTGAACGGTAAACAAATCGATGTTGATGCCAAAGGCAGAGGTGATCGGAAGCATTGTTCCTACGCCGTAACCCAAACCCCAGCGCAAGTTCGTATCGGTGAATTGGGTGCCGAACACCAGCATGTTGTAGAATCTCGGTACGCCCATTTTGAAGGCTACGTTTGCCTGCAGCGCGTCTCCGTACCACAGCTCCAGGCGTCGGTAACCATTTTTTCGCACGAAACTCACCAAGCCAATGGGTACTCCGTCGATACTGTCGGCAATGTTAAGTAGGCCAATCTGAGCCCCCTTCACGTGGTGGGCGTAGTTCACGAATCCGGCTAGCTGAACTCCCCGCACGTCGCCCGACGCTACGTTGACGAAGCCGGTGGCCTGTAGTCCCCGGAGGTGACGGGTATAGTTGACGAAGCCCGACAACTGAGCCCCCTGCACGCCTCCGGTAGCGACGTTCACAAAACCAGTGCCCTGCACTCCCCAAAGGCTGTCGGTGAGCAGGTTCACAAATCCCGACAACTGCCCTCCTTGCTGCCAACCGGTGGTCACGTTGACGAAGCCCGTTGCTTGCAGACCATCAATGGTTCCGGCGCCTACGTTGACGAAACCCGATAGCTGAGCCCCCTGCGTATCACCGCCGCTGGCGTTGAGGAAACCCGCGGCTTGCAATCCGTCGACTCGTCGTCGCACCACATTGAAAAACCCCGCAAACTGAGCCCCGTCTACAAAGTCGTTTTCGACGTTTCCTATTGCCGAGAACTCCGCTCCGTCCAACCCAGCCGCATAGCCTACGAGCAGGTGATACGATACTTCGTTGACCGTTCGTCCGGCTTGTAGCCCGTTCGTGCTCAGTGGGTAAATTAGGCCCAGATGAAGGAAGCGGCGCAAATAATCGGACGAATCTGCAGTGGATTCCGGCAGAATTTTGTCTATCGCCCCGCGTACTCCTCTGGTGAACTTCTGACCAAACTCATTTTGTTTTTCAGACTGTACGTCAGCATTTTTCCGGTTTTTTTCTACAGAAGAAAGACGTTCAGAATCTACGGGGTTGGGCAGCCGAGCCGCCGTATCCACCGGGGCCACATCCGTGGGGGCCGTATCCACGGGGACCGTACCCCCCAATGGATGTTGCGTGGGGGCAACCTTCACACCAGTTGGTTTCGCGGTTGCCACTTTTACTCGGGTTGGCACGACCGACGGTATCCTGCTCATGCGTTGATCTAGGAGCGAACCGGTATTTGTAGTAAGCTTGGCTGATGCGTTGATCGGCGGTAGTGATTCGGCTTCCTGCACCAGTGCCGCCGGAGAAGTTACCTCACCATTGCTGCTAACCGAAGGCGCAGACCCAATTGTGTCCTTTGAAACTTCGGCTTTGGTAGGCTGATAGCGGGTTTCGCCATTCCGCATCGGTTGAGCGGTAGGAGCAGCATAGGGTTCTTTCTTCAACACTACTTGTCCGTTGACCACCCGATACGAAAGGCTGGTGTTCGCCAGCAGTTCATCCAGCACGAGCCTCAACGCCTGATTCTGCACCTGAATGCTGAATTTTGGTTCTTCGGGCATTTCATTATTGAGGTAGGCAAATTTGATTTGATACTGCGTGTTGATATCGTTCAGGATCTGCCGCAGCGTTGCCTGCTGATAATCTAAAGTAACTTGATGGTCCAGAACATTGGACTGCACCAGGGGGCGGAAGCTTAGGCAAGCCACGGCCAGGGTGATCAGGATAGACCATTTCATAGTATTCGCTTTGGTACGTTTACGTATATTTCTAGGGGCAACCGGTTCCGGAAAGGACCACCCGATTGCCGACTTTGTTATAGGTTATATCACCCACCGCCGACAACACATCCAGAACTTCGGCCAACGACGCTTGATTAAACGAGGCGGTATAGCGGCAGTTGGCTAAGTCAGGATTCGTTAATTCAACGGTGACTCCGTAGTGCTGCTCCAATAGCTGAGTAATTTTTGTCAAACGCGTGTTATCAAATACCAACTGCTTGTTTTGCCACGCCCGAAAATTGGGGTCGCTGACTGCCGAGCGCTTTGCCACTACTTGTTTCTCAACCAAAAGCCCCTGCTGCCCGGGCGTTAGGAAGATTGCATTATCTTCGTCCCGAGGCGAGAAAGCCACTCTTCCGGTCACCACCTGCACCACGACTGAATCGTCGGAGTAGGCATTTAGGTTGAACGATGTGCCGATTACCTCCGTTTTGGCCAAGCCGCTGTATGCCGTGAATCGACGCCCCTCGGCCTTACGCACCTCAAAGAATGCTTCTCCCGTCAGATAAACCACTCGGTTGTCTTGGTTAAAGCCAGTGTTATACATCAGTTCACTGTTTCGATTGAGCCACACCCGACTGCTATCGGGCAAATAGAACATTTGTTTCTGGTTGGTGGTGGCTAGCCGAACTTCTTTCGGCCCCGCCCACTGCTGCCATAGGATGTAACTGATGCCCACCGCTAACACTACCGATGCGGCAACTCGTACGAATTGCCAATAGTCTAGCGAACGGCTTTTATCTACCGAATCCGAGCGGTAGTGGTTCTCTTCACTCTGGCGGAGAAACTGCAACCGTTGCCACCCGCGTTCCACGTCCGGCTGATACGCTTCGCTGGGATTTTGACTTTGTTCCCACAGTTGACGCACTTCCGCCAGCACTTTCTCGCGCTCGGGATCATCCGACTGATGATCCAGGGAGGAACGTGCCTCTTTGTCAGTAAGATTAACCGAACGTGCGACTTTTATCCAGAAATCGTCATCCGTGGGTTCCATATGGTTGATCAACTACTTTTGATACCGGCAAACAGAAAGTGACCCTACCTCCGGCAGAAAATTTTTCTAGTGGGGTTCAAAGCTACCGATTGTAAACGTACTCTCGCATGATTTTCAGTGCCTTCCCCATGTGCTTCTCCACGGCCTTGACGGAGATTTGCAGATGCTGAGCAATTTCGGCGTAGCTCATTTCCTCGAACCGGCTGAGAGAGAACACTACTTTGCACTTGGGAGGAAGTTGCCCTAACGCGTGGGCCACCCTTTGTTTCGTTTCTTGGTAGGCGATGGTTTCTTCGGTACTGTTGACCCCGTAGTGATCTGCCAAAGCATCATCCCACGGATCAGTACGTCGATTCTTTTCCAGGAAGTTGAGTGCCGTGTTGATGGCAGCCCGAAACAAATAAGCCTTCACGGACTGCTCAGCATCTAGCTTTGTTTTGCTCCGCCAAATCTTCATAAACACGTCCTGCACCATGTCCTCGGCGGTGTCGCGGTCGCGAACGATGGGATAGACAGCGCGGCAGAGCGCAGCGTAGTGAGTGCGAAAGAGTTGCTCAATAAATGCTTCGTATCCGTCATCGGAGACCGTAGAATTAGCTTGACGTGAGGCCAGTAACGAAGTCTTCCGGTCAAAACTCCGGGGAGCGGCAAAGAGCCACACCGTGAGAAGGTAATAGCGGTATAGCAGAGCACTGGTCACGGGCAGTACGGGTGGTGTGGGTACAATATAGACAAAAAAAGGCAGCTCGATGAGCTGCCTTTTCGATCGTTGAATGAGTGTGATTAAGAGGCTTTGCGGCGACCGCGTTTGGGCTTCACTTCTTCCTCTATTTCTACTTCTTCCACATCGGCCAGGATGCGACCGGAGTATTCGTCGAAGATGATGCGTTTCTTGTCCTTAATCTCGACGATACGCTGGGGCGGAATGATGATGTTACACCCTTCGGCGGCGCCGCGCACCACCTTCACCACGGCCAGGCCATTGGACAAACTCGCCCGTAATTTCTCGTAGTACGCTAGCAGTTTCTGATCCGCATCACCAATTTCTTTGGCCACCTTTTCTCGCTTGTTGAGCAGGCTTTTCTCATCGGCCTCACTCTCAGCCACAATTTTGTCTAGCTCCTGCTGCTTGCTTTCCAGATCTTTCTGGCGCTGCTCGATCAACTCTTTGGTGCTGCTGACTTGCTCGTTCTTCTGTTCAATTTTGGCGTACGCCTCGCGGGTGCGCTTCTCCGAGATTTGAATCTCAAGCTGTTGCAGCTCCACCTCTTTGGTAATGGCATCGTACTCGCGGTTGTTGCGCACGTTCATCTGCTGCTCTTCGTACTTCTTGATCAGTGCTTCCGATTCCTTGACCGCATTCTTGTAGCCGTCAATCTCTTCTTCCAACGCCTTCACGTCCCCTTCAAACTTATCGTAGCGGGTTTGGTAGCCCGCGATCTCATCTTCCAGGTCGCTCACTTCCTCGGGCAGTGCGCCCCGAATCTTTTTAATATCGTCTAACTCAGAATCAATGGTTTGCAGACGCAGGAGGATATCTAACTTCTCGGCGACGGGTTTTTGCAGGGCGGTGGTACTTTCCATAGGTAAATTATGCGTAGAAAACGGGGTTGGTATTCACTTCGGCCAAATGGACTGCAAAATTAACAAATTTCTCGGACAAAAAATCCCCAAGCAGGTCTTTTGTAAACACTTCGCTTTCGTAGTGCCCGATGTCGGCAATAATTAATTGGCTATCGGCATCGAAAAACTCGTGATATTTATAATCGGCCGTGACGAACGCATCGGCTTGTTGCCGCAAGGCGTGGGGCAACAAAAAACTGCCTGATCCTCCGCAGACCGCCACTCGCTGCACCGGTTTATCCGGCAAGCGGGTGTGCCGAACCACGGATAGTTGCATACTTTTTTTCAGGTGAGCCAGAAATTCGGTTCCCGAAAGCGGTTCGGGCAGTTCGCCAACCATGCCGGCCCCTACCTCCTGGTTGTGGTTTATCAGCGGCTGTTGATAATAGGCCGCTTCTTCGTAGGGATGGGCGCTGCGCAGCGCGGTCAGGATTTGATTGGCTAAATGCGCCGGATAAATCACCTCGATGCGCTGTTCCTCTACTTGCTCTAGCTTTCCTGACTCGCCAAGGTGCGGCATCGCTTGCTCGTTGGGCTGAAAGCGACCCGTGCCCGTGGTTTGGAAGCTACAGTTGCGGTAGTTCCCAATTTGTCCCGCTCCCGCTTCGCCCAGCGCCCGGAGCACCTTATCAGCATCGTCTAGGGGCGCAAACGTGACCAATTTTTGCAGCGTATCGGCCTTAGGAGCCAGAATACGCGTGTTTTGCAACCCCAGTCGCTCGCTGATGCGGCGGTTCACTCCCTGCTGCACGTTGTCCAGATTGGTATGGATGGCGTAGAGGGCCACATCGTGCCTAATGGCTTTGATCACGGTACGCTCCACGTAGTTCTTTCCGGTCAAACTTTTGAGTCCGCGAAACACGATGGGGTGGTGCGACACGATGAGGTTGCAGCCTTTGGCAGTGGCTTCGTCTACTACGGATTCAATGGCGTCTAGGCTCACCAGAATACCGCTCACTTCCGCCTGAGGATCGCCTACAATCAGGCCGGAGTTGTCATAGCTTTCCTGGTAAGCGGGGGGAGCGATGGTTTCGAGGTAGCGGGTGACATCTTGAATTTGTGGCATGGGGCGATCAGTAATTTTCGCCAAAGTTACGGCAATAGATTATCATTGTCTACCCGGATGACTTTGCCGTTATCCTCATCGGTTAGCAGATACAATCTGCCTTGCGGAGACACCTTTACTTTACGCAACCGCACTCGTTGATTAACAAATAACTCTTCGGCGCTCAAAACGGTGTCACCGGCTACCGTTAGTCGCCACAGACTACCCCGACTCAAACCGGGAACAAGTAGGTTGCCCTTCCATTGGCCTAAATAATTACCCTGGTAAAACGTCAGTCCGGTCGGGGCTACTGTTTGGTCCCAGTAGTACACAGGACTTTTGAAATGCGTCCCCGGCGGTTCTTCCGGCTGGTAGTTGGGTGTTCGATACGTTCCGGTGGTACGATAGGGCCAGCCATAGTTAGCTCCCGGCTCCAAAACATTGAGCTCATCTCCCTGGTGGGTGCCGTGCTCGCTAAACCAAATCTTCCCCGTGCCGGGCTGAACGGCCAACCCCTGAGCTGCTCGAATACCGGTAGCGTACAGGCCGGGGGGAATGTCGCTCCCAAAATCAGGATTATCCATGGGGATACTGCCGTCAGGATTGATCCGATATATCTTTCCCCGACGGTCTTGCGCATCTTGCGCAATGGGTAGTTCGGGATTCAGGTGTTCGGAGAAATTTCGTTCTCCCACCGTGATGTATAGCTTTCCGTCGGGGCCGAACACCATACCGCCCCCAAAATGGTATAACCCTTTAGTGTAAGGGGTTGCTTCCAGCAGCGTTCGGACATCCGTGAGTTCGTTGCCCAGCAGTGTGCCCCGAATCACTTTGGTGGTCGCCAATTGATCCGAATGCATAGCGGCATACGATAGATAAACGTAACCGTTATCAGAAAAATCAGGATCAAGCAACACCTCAAACCAACCGGCGTTCAGGCTCATGCTCTTTCCGTGCAGGGCAGCCGGAAACACTCCCGAAACGAACTTTGCCGTATCAATGGTAATCGCTCGCGCAACGTCGGTGGGTAAGCCAGTAACGCGTTGGCGTGTGCTATCTTGTAAATTGACCCGCAGCACATCTCCGTCTTTCTCGGTGATTAGAACCTCGTCTTCTGTAATAAACGCCATGCTCCAAGGGTGACGCAGCCCTTCCAGAACGGTACGCTGGGCAGGTTTCACCATCGCCTCTTCGGGTCTTACGGGGATAGGTTCGGCCGAGGTACACTTGGCGACTATCTTCCATTTCCCTTCAATCTTCTTCAGTAGCAGGAAGTCGTAGTAACGGTTATGAAAGGATGGAATATCCACTTCAATTTTAGCATACGCAACATCCAGTTCAATATCCAGATCGGTAATTTTGTTGTACCGCTGGTTAGCCTGGCCAGCCCGCCCGTTGTCGTACCACGAGGCATAGGTAGCCGGTGAAACTTTCCAGAGGGTATCGCCGGGAGTGTGCAGAAACATGTGCGCTTCCGGATAAAAGGCGTTTACGATTTTATCGGGATAATTATAAACGGTACCTTCAATAAACTCATCAATGACCTGCCGGATTTGAGTTTCTTCTGATTGGCCGAACGCAGTGTGGACCATACACCAGCTGGCTAAAAGAAATACCAATTTTTTCATGCTATTCAGATTTTAGTGAACGCCTCAAATGTAAGGGCGAACCGGTATGATAACCGTCAAAAATCTGAATTTGAGGTGCAGGATTATAATGTAGGACGCCTATCCATCGGTTTTTTATGTTTATAGCCTTCGCGTTTGTACTGAGCGGGCGTTTGGCCGGTTGTTTTTTTGAAGATGCTGAAAAAAGCAGACTTGGAATTGAAGCCTGCCTCATACCCAATGCCCTCCAAGGATAGATGATCGGTATGGCTCATGAGCCGTTGGGCTTCGACGACCCGTTTTTCGTTCACGTACTGAGAAAATCCGTGCGGATACACTGCGTTGAGCAAACGAGAGAGGTGGTGGGGTGACATGTCGACGGCCAGCGCCAGGTCCTTCAATTGCAATTTAGGATTCCTGTATAGCTTTTGTTGCCCGATCAGCATTTCGATCTTCTGAAAAGATGCCCGATCGGCTTCGTCTGGTCGAGAAGGCTTTTTGGCGCGGACGCGCCCCGCTTTTCGAACCAACAAGAACTCACGAATGGCTAAGAAGTAGAACGAAAAAGTAAAGATCAACGCTCCCCAGATATACGTGAAGCCGCTGATGTGATAAGCAAACTGGTAGGTTGCGGTGATGAAAGAAGTGCCTGCGATTACTCCCAACAGATATTTCTGGCTAGCGTCTAGTTTTTTCAGACTACTGAGTTGTCGCAGCAAGGGCCAACTACGCTTCACGCCCAGCGCGAAAAACAATAACCAGACACTGTATATGACGGCAACAAAGTGATGGTTCCACCAATCAGGGTAGTTTTGATAGGGAAACAGCCAACCAGCTATGAGGGTCAACAGCAGCCCGCTCAGGATGATCACTTGCAGCGTCCCAACCTTCGCCTCGTTGTTCATCTTTGCCTCCACAAAAAAGGCAAAGAAAGGGCCGACGAAGATACAAGCCGAAAGACCCACTTGGAGAACCATTTTACTGATGGTAGGATCGAAGTAGTAGATAATAGACTTGCCAATCCGAATACTTAAGACCAGAAGCAGTCCTCCAAAGTACAAGTCGGCTGGCAGTTTTGCCTTCTTGGCCAAAGTATACCCACCTAACAATAGTCCGTGAATCACCCCCAAACTAGCAATCAGGAAGAGAATAGCGGTTGTGTATGCCATACTAGGGGCTTCAAATAGGATAGTATCAGCGCAATGACTGACTGCCGTATCCTCAGTGCTAATTGAACTAGCAAACCACTCTACTTAAACGCAGTCAGCACCGAGTAAGAGGCTAGTTTATCTTTCTTATCATACTGCTCGTTGCTAAGATACGTAAATTCTTGGATGCGTAGCGCTCGTTGAATCCCGCAATGCCCTGCAACCCTCCGCTATGAATCACCAAAATTCGACTGCCCGGTGGAAAATAGCCCTTCTCGATCATATCGTAGAGTCCGTACAGCATTTTGCCGGTATACACTGGCTCCAGCGGAATGCCCGTAGTCTTGAAGAACCGATTAATGAACTCAATGAGTTCGGGCTTCACCTGCGCGTAGCCGCCGAAGTGATAATCCTCGACCAAGCGGTGATGATCGTATCGCTGTCCATTATATTGGTGGGTGAGTTGATCTACCTCTTCGCGTAAAAACGCCCCGCCCTTCAGCGCCGGAAACCCTAGTACAGTGGCGCGCCCGGCGGTGCTCACCAGCACTCCGGCCAGCGTGCCGCCAGTGCCTACGCAGCAAGCCACGTAGTCAAAGGGCAGTTCGGCCGGAACGATTTCGACGCAACCCCGCACCGCCAGCACGTTGGTGCCTCCCTCGGGCAGGTAATAGTGACGGCCAAACTGGTCTAACAACTTCTCCTCAAAATCCGCCTCATCACGCTGACGAAACGCCTTGCGGCTCACGTAGTGCAGTTGCATCCCCTGCGCCTTTGCAAAGCACAGCGTGGGGTTAAGCGGTTCGTACGCTTCTCCCCGGACGATCCCAATGGTTTTGAACCCGTAGGCCCGACCGGCCGCGGCGGTGGCATAAAGATGATTCGAATAGGCACCGCCCACCGTCAGCAGCTTGGCGTGCTGCTCTTCACAGGCCCGTTGCAGATTGTACTTCAGTTTGAACCACTTGTTACCGCTGACGGTGGGATGCACCAAATCCAGCCGCAGCACGCTCAACTGCACACCCTGCGCCATCAACCAGGGATCATCCACCCGCTGCACCGGCGGAGCCCGCACCAATCCATCATCCATATCATTGCAGAAAAACGTACCTTTGCCCTTTCAATTAAATTTATCGATATTCTCAATCCGTCGTACAGACGCGATGCATCGCGTCTATACTACCCAAAAACGCATGGACGAACAAGAAGAATCCGACGAACTCTTTGAGCACTACCACTTCACCGCGGTGATCAAGCACGAACCGCCCCGGCTGGATAAGTACCTGATCAACTTCATCGCCAACGTGACCCGCAACAAGGTGCAGGACGCCATCAAAAACGGCTTCGTGCGCGTCAATGAGCAGGAAGTGAAGGCCAACTACCGGGTGAAGTCGGGCGACGAGGTGGTGGTGGCCCTGCCCGAACCACCCCGCGAAACCGAAGTGCTGCCCGAAGACATCCCGCTTAACGTTGTGTTCGAAGATGATGATCTGCTGGTGGTGAACAAGGAAGCGGGAATGGTGGTGCACCCGGCCTATCAAAACTGGTCGGGCACCCTGGTGAACGCGCTGGTGCATCACTTCCGGCAACTGCCCACCATGGAGGGCAACGACGGCCGGCCGGGGCTGGTGCACCGCATCGACAAAGACACCTCAGGTCTGCTGGTGATTGCCAAGAGCGAAGCGGCCATGCGCGGACTGGCCCGGCAATTCTTCGACCATAGCATCGAGCGCACCTATTGGGCGCTGGTGTGGGGACTACCCGAAGCCGAAATGGGCACCATCGACATAAACCTGGGGCGCAGCCCCAAAGACCGGCGCGTGACGGCCCCCTTTCCGCAGGGCGACGTGGGCCGCCGGGCGGTGACGCACTACCGGGTGCTGGAAACGCTGCGCTACGTGTCGTTGATCGAGTGCCGCCTGGAGACGGGACGCACCCACCAGATCCGAGCGCACCTGAAGTACTTAGGGCACCCGCTGTTTAACGATGCTACCTACGGTGGGGCGCAGGTGGTGAAGGGAACCAAGTTCTCAAAGTACAAATCGTTTGTGGAGAACTGTTTCAAGCTAATGCCCCGGCAGGCGCTGCACGCCAAGTCGCTGGGCTTCGTGCACCCGGTTACCCGAGCTTCGTTGCAGTTCGATTCGGAGTTGCCGGAAGACTTTCGGGCGGTGCTGGACAAGTGGCGGCACTACGTGCAGTATAATTGACGCACCTTCCACTTGCTATTTTCGTATATTGCATAAAACGCCTGCTATGAGTAACATAAGCCTTACTTCAGATAACAACCAGTTGGTAATTACTATTGATACTTCTGACTTAGATCAAGATTATCTTTTTAAAGTTATTGAAAAAATTGAAGTAGAAGTTTTGGCGCAAAAAGCTCGCGTTGAGGACAACACGCTAGACGTAGCCGAACAGATGAGCAAAGATTGGTGGCGAGAGAATAAAGATGATTACTTAAAAGGCGTTGAACGATGAAGGTCGTCGTTGATGCAAACTTGATTTTTTCAGCACTTGTCCTTAAAGCATCGCGCATACGTGAAGCGTTTTTCCGGGAAACCAACACGTTTTACTGTCCTGTCTTTGTATTTACCGAACTTTTCAAAAAGGATATCCTGTACGTTGCGCTGGCCATTGAGTTGATAGCAGACCTTTGAACCGGAGACAAGAAACTGCGACTAGGTCTGGAGGAAAAAGGGGGACACTTCTATCGTCACGATACTTCCTAAATACTAATTTATGCAAAATATCCTTGAAAACGATCAACTTATCGTTACCGTGAGCACCACAGGGGCCGAGGTGCAAGGCGTTCAGAGCCAAACCACGGGGCAAGAGTACATCTGGACGGCCGACCCCGCCGTGTGGGCCCGCCATGCCCCGGTGCTGTTTCCTATTGTGGGCAAACTCAAAGACGATCAATATCGCTGGGGAGATAACACCCACCGGATGACCCAGCATGGCTTCGCCCGTGATCAGGAGTTCAAAGTGATTGAGCAAGCGCCTAACCAAATTACCCTGGGACTCACCGCTAGTCCGGAAACTACGGAGCACTATCCTTTCAACTTTGCGCTCGACATCATCTATCAACTCACCGACAACGAATTAGCCACCACCTATCGGGTGATCAACCACGATGCGTCGGCAATGCCATTTTCCATTGGCGGCCATCCGGGTTTTTTGTGCCCGTCGCAAGTGGATGGTCGCGCAGAGTCGTACTACTTACTTTTTGATCGGCAGGAAACCCTATCCCGCCAACTGCTTAGCAACGGGCTACGCACCGGCGAAACCCGCCCCGTGCTTCAAGACGAGCAAGAACTAGCCCTTGACGCCGCCTTGTTTCAGGAAGACGCGTTGGTGTTTGCTGACGTCGCCTCGGATGCGGTTAGCATCGTGCCCCGGTCTACCGGCCAGCCGCTGGTAACGGTTCGGTTTCCGGGTTTTCCGTACCTGGGCATCTGGCAGAAGGTAGGAGCTGATTTTTACTGCATCGAGCCTTGGTATGGTCTGGCGGATTCGGTTGATGCCAGCGGTATTCTTTCTGAAAAAGAGGGGATAACTATTCTTGCCCCTGAAGATGTTTTCGAAGCTGCCTACTCGGTTGTTTTTCATTAGTTTCACGGTATTTGAACCGGCGCGTGAGCCCGTACTTCAAGAGACGCTTGTCAATACGCGGGTTATCAACGAGCCAATGAACAGGTGGGTAAGTTCATAGGGGTAAGCACCAACGCCACGCGAATACAACACTTTAACAGTGACTAAGGGTGATGATCAGGATAACAGGCTTTGCTTTGAGGAAGGGCCTGGGGAAGAAGTTCACCGTAGTTGTATAGTCATTGCGGTCTATCCTGAACAACGGCAGGCTTAGGCAGTTAGAAGCCATTGAACTCAATTCCCAGTCAGACTAACCATCTATGGCACTTTATGTACTTTCTCTGGGCGGCTCCATCGTCGTTCCCGGCTCCATCGATACCCAATATTTGATTAGTTTCAAGGAGTTTATCAATCGGCGAATTGCTCAGGGTGATCGCTTTATTTTAACGGTTGGCGGAGGGAAAACGGCGCGGAACTATCAGGCCGCCGCCGGAGAAGTGAGTGGGGTAGACGATGAAGAGCGCGACTGGCTGGGAATTCACGCTACCCGATTGAACGCGCATTTGCTTCGCACGATTTTTAAAGAGCAGGCCCACCCACTGATTGCCAAAGATTTCGACGCATCGCTACCCGAGTTTTCAGAACCCATTCTGGTGGGGGCGGGATGGAAGCCCGGTTGGAGCACCGACTACATTGCCGTGCTACTAGCAGAACGCTACCGGGCGCAACGGGTACTCAACCTATCTAATATTGATTACGTGTACGCCGAAGACCCCCGGGAGAATCCTGATGCCCAGCGCTTCGAACGAATAAGTTGGGCTGACTTCCGTAAGATTGTTGGCGACGAGTGGACCCCCGGCCTGTCGGCTCCCTTCGATCCCATCGCCAGCCAAAAGGCGGAAGCCCTGAGGCTATCAGTAGCCATTTTGAACGGAAGAAACGTTGAGAATATAGAGGCTTACCTGAGCGGTCAACCTTTTCAGGGAACGGTTATTCAGTAATCGCGCGCCAAAAAGCACGCTGCGCAGGTTTTTCTTTGAAATCTTCGTCTTGTCACCGCAGTCCGCACTATGCTAACCGCGCATTAGGCTTCCCCCCAGCGTACCGGACTCAGTTGCTGCTGTTCTTCTTCGCTAAACAAGCGCGATTTAATCACAAACCGCAAGCCCAGTGGGATCTCCAGCGAAAAGCTGGAACCTCGTCCTTTGGTCACGTCGACGCTCAGCGCCGTGTGCTTCCAGTAGTCAAACTGATCCTTTGACATGTAGAAGTCGCAGCCGTTGATTTCGCCCAGCCACGCATCGGTTTCGTTCAACATCAACTCTCCCTTCGGAAAGCACATGGGCGAGGATCCATCGCAGCAGCCTCCGCTCTGGTGAAACATCAGTTCGCCGTGCTCGGCCCGCAGTTGGTCAATCACTTCGGCCGCGGCTTCGGTAACGGTTACTCGTTTTGTCATAGGGATTGGGTTTTAGGTATTGGGGGTTGGGTTTTAGGTTTTCTAATTCCTAAAACCTAACCCCCAATCCCCAAGATCATCTAGAAAAATCCCATCGGCTTTTTATCGTACGAAATCAGCATATTTTTCGTCTGCCGATAGTGGTCCAGCATCATTTTGTGGTTTTCGCGGCCGATGCCCGATTTTTTGTAGCCGCCGAAGGGCGCGTGCGCCGGGTAGTTGTGGTAGTTGTTCACCCACACGCGACCGGCCTTGATGGCCCGCGAAATCTGGTAAGCCTGGTGCATATCGCGCGTCCACACTCCGGCTCCTAACCCGTACAGGGTGTCGTTGGCAATCTCAATGGCCTCGGCCTCATCCTTGAAGCTGGTGACGCACACCACGGGGCCGAAGATTTCTTCCTGGAACACCCGCATCTTGTTATTGCCCTCCAAGATCGTCGGCTGAATATAGTAGCCGCCTTCGAGTCCTTCTACGTAGGCCGCCTCGCCGCCGGTGAGCACCTTGCAGCCCTCTTCCTTGCCGATGCTCAGGTAGTTCAGAATCTTTTCGTACTGGTCGTTCGAGGCCTGCGCCCCCATCATCGTATCCGGCTCCAGCGGATGACCCATTTTGATGGCCTCGGTGCGCTCTACCACGCGTTCCATAAACTTGTCATAGATACTTTCTTGTACTAGTAGGCGCGACGGACAGGTGCACACTTCGCCCTGGTTGAGGGCGAACATCACCGCGCCCTCCAAGCACTTATCGAAGAACTCATCGTCGGCATCCATCACGCTCTCGAAGAACACGTTGGGCGACTTGCCCCCCAGTTCCAGCGTGACGGGAGTAATGTTTTTAGAAGCGTACTGCATGATCAACTGGCCGGTGGTGGTTTCGCCGGTGAAGGCCACCTTGTTGATGCGCGGACTAGAAGCCAGCGGCTTGCCCGCTTCGGCCCCGAAGCCGTTCACGATGTTGAGCACGCCGTCGGGCAAGATACCCTCGATAAGCTCCATGAGCAGCAGAATGCTCACCGGGGTTTGCTCGGCGGGTTTGAGCACCACGCAGTTACCCGCCGCCAGGGCCGGAGCGAGCTTCCAGGTGGCCATCAGGATGGGAAAATTCCAGGGGATGATCTGGCCCACTACGCCCAGCGGCTCGGGCACGTTGAGGCACACGGTGTTGGCATCGAGCTCACTCACTGAACCCTCTTCGGCGCGAATTACCCCGGCAAAGTAGCGGAAGTGGTCTACGGCCAGCGGCAGGTCGGCGGCCCGGGTTTCGCGGATGGCCTTGCCGTTGTCCCAGGTTTCGGCCCGGGCCAGCGCTTCCAGGTTCTGCTCCATCACGTCGGCGATTTTGAGCAGCATGTTGCTGCGCTCGGTGGCCGATGAGTTGTTCCACTGCGGGGCGGCTTTCCAAGCGGCATCAATGGCCGCGTCGATGTCTTCGGCCGTAGAGCGGGGAATTTTGGTGAAGTTGTTACCGTCGACCGGCGAGACATTCTCGAAGTATTGTCCTTTGATCGGGGGCGTCCATTTGCCGCCGATGTAGTTGTCGTACTGGTTCTTGAATTGCGGTTTTTCTACGGCACTGCGGGCCGTGGTTTGCACATCGCTCATGGTGGTGTTAGGTTAAGTGGTTACTAATTTGTTAATAAATAAATTGACTTATCTAAGCAGATTGCACGTTTGCTAAATAAACACAGCAATTGCTAGTAATAGTAAAAAAAGATAAGGCGGGATGCAATGATTGGGGAAGCTTTTTCTTTTAGCGAAACCAGGACCGCCGTCTGCCGTTAGCGTTAGTAAAACAAGTTGAACCTTGTGTCTATGGAAGCATCCCGAGTCAGCCACCAATTAACAATAGAAGAATATAATCTGCTGGAGAAAGAGAACCAGCAGCGTTATGAGTATCATGATGGTGAAGTTTTTGCCATGGCCGGAGGGGATCCGGTGCATAATGCTATTGGAGTGAATGTAACTACAATGCTCAATCAGTTGCTGCGCAACAAAAACTGTAACGTTTTTAATAGCGATCAGAAAGTACGTATTGAATCGTTTAACCGCTCATTATACCCTGACGCCTCCGTTACGTGCGGGCCAGTGAACCGGGCCGAAAAAGACTCTAAAGCCATTACCAATCCGCTGCTGTTGGTAGAGGTGCTCTCCGACAGCACCGAAGCCTATGACCGCGGGCGAAAATTTGAATACTTTAGTCAGTTGTCTAGCCTGCGGGAGTACGTGCTTATTGAGCAGCACGAACCCGCGGCACAAATTCACTACCGCACCGCCGACACGGACCTGTGGCAGATCACCTGGATAGCGGGGCTGGATGAAACCCTTACTTTGCAATCATTAGAGATTGAAACCACTTTGCGGGAGCTTTATCTGAAAACCGAAGGCCTGTAGCTATCTGTCTTCGAGCACGACGAATTGCCCCGCCCGCGGTAGACCCACTTGCTGCGCGTTCGCTTGCCTACTGTTCATTAACGACCACTAACTGTCCGATAACGAACACCGTCAAAAGTCTGCGGCGGGCTTTGCGCAGCGCAGGACCCCTTTTTGCCTTTGGCACACCGCTTGAAATGAATGATAAAATGAACGAATGATAGAATGTATTTTATCCATTCTATCATTCACTCACTCATTCAATTCCTATGCTTAAGAACTATGCGCTGATCACCCTGCGCGGCCTGTTTCGCAACAAGGTCTATTCGTTTATCAACATCGCTGGGCTCTCCATCGGTCTCACCTGTAGTCTGCTGATCTTTTTGTGGGTACAAGATGAGCTGTCGTTTGATATATTTCATCCCAAAGCCAACCGGCTGTATCAGGTGTGGATCAACGCGAAGTACAATGACAAGATAAATTCGTGGAACTCGGTGCCCCTGCCCACCGCCGAGGCCATGAAGACCGCCGACAGTCATATCCAGAACGCCACGGTGTCCGACTGGGGCGGCAACCATCTGCTGACGGTGGGCCAACGACCTATCACTCAGAAAGGGTATTACGTAGGGGCAGAATTCCTGGAAATGTTCGAGTTTCCGCTACTTCAGGGGGAGGCCGCCTCCGTGTTGGCCGAGCCTAACTCCATTGTGATCACCAAATCTGCTGCCAAAGCGCTGTTCGCCGACGAAGATCCGGTAGGGCAAGTGGTTCGGCTCGACGATGCTTACGACGTGAAGGTGAGCGGGGTGCTAGAAAACGTGCCAACCAACTCTTCCTTTCAGTTTGACTTTTTGGTTCCCTGGTCGCTCAATGAGCAAACGCAGGAGTATATCCGCCGCGATAAAGACAACTGGGGCAATTATTCGTACCAAGCGTACGTGCTGCTGAACGACCCAGCCTCGTTGCCCGACGTGAACCACGGCATCAAAAACCTGCTGGCCGAACACGGTGAAGACAATATGTCGCAAGCATTCTTTTTGTACCCCCTGCTTCGCTGGCATTTGCACTCCAACTTCGAAGACGGGATAGAGCAGGGCGGAATGAGCGACTACGTTCAGTTGTTCACCATCATTGCCATTCTGATTCTAATTATCGCCTGCATCAACTTCATGAACCTGGCCACCGCTCGCTCTGAGCGCCGGGCGCGGGAAGTAGGCATTCGCAAAAGTGTGGGGTCGAGTCGGCGCGA
The DNA here is from genome assembly GCA_965217275.1 of Cyclobacteriaceae bacterium. Classification (GTDB taxonomy): domain Bacteria; phylum Bacteroidota; class Bacteroidia; order Cytophagales; family Cyclobacteriaceae; genus Tunicatimonas. Next base: position 2,791,038 of record OZ244400.1, read on the forward strand.
ACTGATTGGGCAATTTATGGGAGAGTCTATTTTTATTGCTTTGTTGGCCTACTTAGTGGCTTTGCTACTGACCGAACTGGCCCTGCCGTTTTATAACGAGTTGGTGGACAAAGATCTATCGGTTCCTTACTCCGCCTGGCGGTTTTGGCTGGCAAGCTTAGGGGCAATTCTATTTACGGGAGTGGTGGCGGGCAGCTACCCGGCCCTGTATCTCTCGTCGTTCCAACCGGTGAAGGTGCTCAAGGGAAAGGTGAAGGTGGGCAAGCAAGCCGGGGTGCCCCGACAGGTGCTGGTGGTGCTCCAGTTCGGGTTTGCTATTCTGCTCATCATCGGCACCATCGTGATCTATCAGCAGATTCAACTGGTGCAGGGGCGAGAACTGGGGTACCATCAGGAAAACCTGATCAGCGTAGACCGTACGGGTGAGATGGAGAAAAACTACGAAGTTCTAAAGAATGAACTGATTCAGTCGGGACTGGTGACCTCAGTCACCCAATCCAACAGCACCATCACCAGCATCAACTCTAACAACTTTTTGGGATGGCCCGGCAAGCCCAAAGAACAACGGGTGCTTTTCACCACGGTGGTGGCCAGCTACGATTATGCCAAGACGATGGGCATCAAGATGCGGCAGGGGCGCGATTTCTCTCCCGATTTTGCCAGCGACAGTACGGCTATCCTGGTCAACCAGGCCGCGCTAGACGTGATGCAACTGGACGACCCCCTGGGCACCGAGCTCGATTTGTGGGGTAAAAATTTTACGCTGATCGGGGTGCTGGACAACGTGCTGATGGGTTCGCCCTATGAGCCGGTGAAGCCCATGTTCGTCGTTCTTGACGACTGGGGCGGGTCGATCAGCTTGCGGCTGGCCGAAACCCGTGACCTACCGGCCGCTTTAGCTCGGGTAGAAAGCATCTTCAACAAATATAACCCCGCGTATCCCTTCGAGTACCGGTTTGCTGACGTGGAATTTCAGAAGAAGTACACCACCATTAACCTCACCGTGCAACTGGCCAACCTGTTTGCGGCCCTGGCGCTGTTCATCACCGGGCTGGGGCTGTTCGGCTTGGCCTCTTACACTGCCGAGCAGCGCAACAAGGAGATCGGCATCCGCAAGGTGCTGGGTGCCTCGGTGCTGAGCATCATCACGTTGATGTCGAAAGACTTTTCAAAGCTGGTGGTCATCGCCTTCATCATTGCCACTCCGCTGGCCTGGTGGGCCTTGCACACCTACTTGGAGCGCTACCCCATCCGCACCGACATCTACTGGTGGATTTTCCCCCTCACTGGAATAATCGCCCTGGTGTTTGCCCTGGTGTTCGTGGTGGGACAGGCCCTCCGGGCTGCTCAAAGCGACCCGGTGAAGGCTTTGCGGAGTGAGTAGTTTGGTTAGCTAAACGCGCCTGGCACCTTTCATTAATGTTCCTTTGACTGAAACTGTTGATAAACGATACGTTTCGCAATTACCAAGGGTAAGAGACGCTTCCGATGGCGTCAACCAAGCGGTAGCCAAGATTAATGCAGCTATTTTGGATCTGTTTATGATTAACAGCTACCATCAGTCTGAATTAGAAGAGTTTCGCTGGTACGACATTGAGTTTCATTCGGAGGTGAAAGAGGGTATTATATTTATCGCTTTTGTGGGTGAGTATTACGGAGCGTATCCAAGTTACGTAGAAGGAGAATTGTTCTTCAGTGCAAAGACCGGAGAACAACTAACTTACTTCGACATTCCTTTCCAAGCGCTCTTTAGTCTAAACGGATACTTAACATTCATGCAGCGGTTTTGGCTTCCGGTAGTGAAGAACGAGTTCAAAGAAGCTATTGCGTGCGCTGATTCCGAACCATACTGTAGTTACTACGATGTGTCGGGTTATTCCGTAGACGGAAACAAGTTTTCAATGTCTCTCACTAACGATTGCTACCCCCGGGTTATTAGAGCGTGTGCACCCTCAGCTAGCTTGACTCTTTCCGTAGATTCTTTAACAGAATACTTAAGCGATCAAGGAAAGAAAATACTCTTCGAGGACACATACACGGCTAAAACCGGGGTTGATAAGCTCTTATACAACCGGGCTGTTGCAAATGATATTCCTAAAAACATATTCCTCTTTGGGAAAACTAATGGCAAGTATCCCTTCAGCATGGCACTAACCATAGACGATAGCTTTAGAACGGTTGATGGATGCTACTACTACGACAACAAGTGGGAAAAGCTAACTTTAACAGGACTACAGCTAGACGAGGTGAGTACGGAGCTTGAGGAATCGGTAGGAGAAAAAATCACTGGCTATTTCGTTTTAAACAGATCAGCCAAGTATGCACGAGACGCGTTTCCGGTTTATGGTCCAGGAACAGAAAGCATCTATCTATCCGGCTTCTGGTCAAACCCAGACCGGACTAAAACCTACGAAATTGAGTTTACGGCGGTGAAAATAAATAAGCCGTGGGGATCAATGTTGAACCCCTCAGAATAACCACTTAAGCAAACTGATCTTGGAAAAGATGAGGTGCTCCTTCGGGAGGAACATCAAAAGGTGTTGTTGCAAATTGAGTCGCTATCGGGTTATTGCAAAGATTGCAAGCCGCCCAAAAGGAGGAAGAAGAAAAAGTAGACTGATTCAAAAAGGTTGCTTTCACTGGGACGCGTTTAGCGATAGCGTAACGTGTCACCCGACTACATCCCCTCCAACTCCGCCAGTTCTTCCCGAAACCCACCCGACAGAATTGGAAACCGGCACCAGGTGCGCGGGTCCACGTTGAAGTCGTCCAGATGAAACGAGGGGGCCAGGCGCTCACGCTTCCACTGGTTGCGGGCCCACAGCCGAAAGAACTTGGCGACGTATCCCTTCAAGGCTTCCCGCTCCACCAACTGCTGCTCTTCCATGATCCGGAAAATTTCTATCGGCGGCTTGCGGTCGCGAATGGCCAGGCGCTCGATCACCACCATCAGGTCGTAGGGCATCAGGTCGGCCTCGTCCGACTGCTCCTGCTGCTGCGGGCGCAACTCGGCGGTGGGGTTGAGGCGATTGACGGGGCCAAGTCCGGCGTAGCCTAGTTCAACTTCGGCCCAGCGCAACCACTGCAGCACAAACTGCTTGTCGACCGCCGCAATGGGCGCGATGCTGCCGCTGGTGTCGCCGTCCATGGTGGCGTAGCCCACGTCGCCCTCGCTGCGGTTCGAGGTGGTGAGCAGCAGCGCATTTTCGATGTTGGCCAGTATCCAGATGGCTGGGTTGCGCGCCCGCGACTGCACGTTTTGCAGGGCAATGTCATCGTTTTCCCAAGTGAGCTTTCTGCCTAAAACCTGCTCCACGGTTTCGGTATAGTGCGCCACCTCGTCGTCGATATTCCACTGATAAAAGGTAGCCCCCAACGACTCGGCCAACGTACGCGCCGCGTATAGCGTCGCATCAGACGAGTTAACGGTGCCCTGATAGGCCGTGTGCAACAGGTGTCGCATGATCACCGCCCGCGTATCGGCTTCGTCAGCTGTCTGATTAGCCACTTCGGCCAGATCAGCCCGGCCCAGCTTCTGCAAAAATGGCTCAACGCCCAACGCCGCAACGCCCCGCCGCACCATCTCGGCCACCAGCACCGCGCAGGCCGCCGAATCGGCTCCGCCGCTCAACGACAGCACAAAGCCCCGCGAACGGCTTTTGCGCTGGTAGTCGAACAAAGCGAGTGCTTCGGCCTTGGCAAACTCCATCTCCTTATCGTATTCGTCGGTGTTCGGGCGGGATTCCGAGCGTTCGGGATGGTCGAAATCTACCCGAGCGGTGAGCAAATTGACGTCCTGAAACGAGAAACGCTCATTCTTTTTAAGCAACGTGCCCCGTTGGGCGATCAAAATTTCGCCGTCGTAGACCATACGGCCCGCTTCGTTGCCCAGCAGGTTGGCGAACACGTAGGCGCAGTTGAAATCGCGCGAGCCGGGCACCACCAAGCCCTCGCGAAACCGGCTTTTTTCAAAGGCAAAATGACTAGCGCTAGGGTTCAGGATCAAATCCACGCCCCGCTCCTTGTGCGTCCAACCGGGGCGCAACTCCGCCCGCCAGGCATCCTCGCAGATCTCAAAACCCACTTTGATGCCGTGCACATCGTAGGTGACATCGCCCAGAGGGTATGCTTTCCCGTTCATTTTCAGGGTAGCCGTTTCGTGGGCGGGCCAGGGGGTGAACCAGCGCGGTTCGTAGTGCACCCCGTTGTTGGCTAAATACTGCTTGGCGGTGAACCCCAGAATTTGCTGATTGTGGATAAGGCACGCGGTGTTGTAGTTCTTCTGACGGTACCGGACGGGCACGCCGATGGCCACCGTGATATTCTGACAGGCATCCACTAGTTCAGGCAGCAGCTCCTCCACCTTTTCGTAGATCCAGTCGCTGAGGAACATGTCTTCGCAGCCGTAGCCGGTCACGCACAGTTCGGGCAAGCAAAGAATGTCAACGCGCTGATCTCGGGCCTGCCGAATGGCTTCCTGAACGTGCGCTACGTTATCGGCCCAGTCGATGGGAGTCTGGTTCAGGGTAGCCCCCGCGACGCTTAATACTGGCATAGTTGGTTTTAAGTTAAAAGGTTCGGAATTCGGAGTTCTAGGTTCTGAGTTTACTTCTGTAAGCCAAGAACCTAGAGCTCCGAACCTATAACCCAGAACCTTACAACATAGAACCTAACAACGATAATGCGTTTTCGGAGGCTCTTTGTTCCGCTTTTTTCTTGCTGTAACCGCTGCCGGTGCTCACGGGCTGGTTATCTACCAACAATTGGGTCACGAATTCTTTGTACTGATTGCCGCCCCGGGTTTCCACCACTTCGTAGCGAACGTCGCGGTTGTGCTTCTGAGCCCACTCGATCACCTTGCTCTTGTAGTTGGTGTCGTTTTCTACGACTGACGACAGATCGAAGTGAGGGATCAGCATCTTTTTGAGAATGAAACGGCGGGCCGCGCGGTAGCCCTTGTCCAGATATACGGCACCCACTAGCGCCTCCAACGTGTTTCCACCAATGGACTTATGCGACAACCGGCCCCGACCACCTTTCTTTCCCCCTTCGCTGAACTGCACAATTTCGCTTACCCCGATCTTACGCGCCACTTGGTTAAGCGACTCCCGGTTAACAATCCGCGAACGAATGTCGGTGAGAAAGCCTTCGTCCTTAAAAGGAAATTTTTTAAACAGATACTCGGCCACCACCATGCTGAGCACCGCATCGCCCAAATACTCGAGCCGTTCGTTCGACTCGCGCACTCCCTGTTGGTTCTTCTTGGCAACCGATACGTGCTGGGTAGCCAGGCGGTACAATGCCAGATTGGTGGGAGGGCGCCCTACAATGTGGCGAACCGCCTTGGTGAGTTGTTTGTCTTGTGAGGAGCCGGTGAGAAAGGTGAAGAACAAGATAAGCGACCGGATAGACAGTTAATATGATGCCTCTACTCGGCGAACTTTCTGAAGATCACCGAGGTATTGTGGCCTCCGAACCCGAAGGTGTTGCTAACGGCAGTGGTGACCTCCCGCTGCTGAGCTTCATTAAAGGTCAGGTTGAGGCGGTCATCAATCTGCGGGTCGTTGGTGAAGTGGTTTATCGTTGGCGGCACCAGGTTATTGTTGATGGCCAGGATGCAGGCAATGGACTCAATGCCTCCGGCAGCACCGAGCAGGTGACCCGTCATCGATTTGGTGGAGCTGATATTGAGCTTAAAGGCATGGTCGCCGAACACGTCGATGATGGCGTTCACCTCGCTGATATCGCCCAGCGGAGTGGAGGTGCCGTGCACGTTGATGTAGTCCACCGTTTCGGGTGCCACGCCCGCGTCTTTCAGGGCCAGCAGCATCACCTGTTTCACGCCCACTCCGTCGGGATGGGGAGCGGTGATGTGGTAGGCGTCGGCGGTCATGCCGTTGCCGATGATTTCCGCGTAGATGGTGGCTCCCCGCGCCTGCGCATGAGACAGTTCTTCCAGCACCAGCGCCCCCGCGCCTTCGCCCAGCACAAAGCCGTCGCGGTCCTTATCAAAGGGACGCGAGGCGGTCTGGGGAGAGTCGTTGCGTTCGGACAGGGCCTTCATGGCTCCAAAGCCCCCGACTCCGGCTTCGACTACCGCGGCCTCCGAACCGCCCGTCACCATCACGTCGGCTTTGTCGAGCTTGATGTAGGTATAGGCGTCGATGATGGCGTGGGTGGCCGAAGCACAGGCCGACACGGTGGCAAAATTGGGGCCCCGAAAGCCGTGGCGGATAGAAATATGACCGGGGGTAATGTCCACGATCATCTTCGGAATGAAGAAGGGGTTGTAACGCGGTACCCCATTGCCCGTGGCAAAGTCCGATACCTCTTCCTGAAAGGTTTTGAGGCCGCCAATGCCCGACCCCCAGATCACGCCCGCCCGGTCGGGGTCAACACCTGCCTCTTCCAAACCAGCGTCGCGAATGGCTTCGGCGGCAGCAATCACGCCGTACTGGGTACAAGGGTCCATCTTGCGCGCTTCCTTGCGGTCCAGGTAGTTCTGCGCATCAAAATCCTTGAGTTCGCAGGCAAACTTGGTTTTGAAGTGCTCGGTATCAAACTTGGTGATCAAGGCTGAGCCACTCACCCCCTGCCGAAGTCCTTCCCAGTAGGAAGCAACGTCGTTGCCCAGCGGAGTGAGCGCCCCCAAACCCGTAACTACAACTCTTCTGCTCATAAAAGAAAATACAGCCAATTAATGATTTTATGATTCAACGTTCTCTTCCAGATATGATATTGCCTGTCCTACCGTAGCAATGTTTTCTGCCTGGTCGTCGGGGATAGAGATGTTAAATTCTTTTTCGAACTCCATGATCAATTCAACGGTGTCGAGCGAGTCGGCACCCAAGTCGTTCGTAAAGCTCGCCTCCGGGGTCACCTCGGATTCCTCAACGCCTAACTTGTCAATAATAATTTCTTTTACTTTTTGTGCTATTTCAGACATTTTTTTGGTGGTTATAGTGAACGGCGCAAAGAAAAAGATTTAAAGTATGAATGTCAAACGAATCATTTTTATCTTTTTCGCTAAAACTTAGCAGCCTTTCAGTGAAACAAACGGGGTTTTTGTAGCTTTTAAAGGTACTAATTTTTCTTAGTCTGCCACGTTTGTATGAATAAAATACAGCGAGATTTATACGTCGACTACCAGCACGACTACGATTTGTACGGTTTGCAGACCTGCTTGCCCGAGTATAAACTAGCCTGGCAACTTAACCGCAGCCTGCGCTGGCAGCTAAAAAAGTCGGCCGATTTGGCGCTAGAGGACCCCACCGGCGCTCCTCAGGGGGTCTCTAATTTCGTATTTACAACCGCACATCGTACTTTTAGGCTCCTGAAAAACCAAACCTTTGCCACCAGTGGGCCCGCAGGGCTGCTGCTACCCGGATTCTCTCAGTGGGATTTCTTCCTACAAGTGCACGATCCGAGCGCCAGTTGGCAACCCAATGTTATGGTCGCATCCGTAGGGGCACTGGCAGAGGTGAAGCAGATAGCGCAAATTGAGCTGACCACCGTAGAACACAAAGAGAACCTCTTATTCTAACGCAACCTTATGGAAAGTACGTACGCATTTAATAAAACCAAGATTGTGGCCACCGTGGGTCCGGCCAGCAACAGCAAAGATATGCTGATCGAGCTGGTGAAAGCCGGGGTCGATGTGTTCCGCCTCAACTTCTCGCACGGCACCCACGAGGGGCACAAAAAAGTGATCCGGGCCATCCGCGAGATCAACCAGGAGATGGATACCAACGTGTGCATCTTACAAGATCTGCAGGGGCCTAAGATTCGAACCAATAAGGTAGAAAACGACGAAATTCTGGTGGAACCCGGACAGGAACTAATCATTACTTCGGAAGACGTGCTCGGCACCAGCGAACGCATCAGCACTTCGTACCAGTCGTTACCCTCCGACGTGGTCGCGGACGACACTATCTTAATCGACGATGGCAAAATTGAGCTGCGGGTAGAGGGCAGCGCGGGCCAGGAAGTGCGCACCCGGGTGGTTCACGGCGGCCCCATCAAGTCGCGCAAGGGTATCAACTTGCCCGATTCCAACGTGTCGGCCCCCTCGCTGACCGAAAAAGACGAAGAAGACCTGCACTTTGGTTTGGAGCACGACGTGGACTGGATCGCGCTCTCGTTCGTGCGCAAGGCCGAAGATATTTACGGGCTGCGAAAGATCATTGAGTCGAAGGGCAAGAACATCAGAATTATTGCCAAGATTGAGAAGCCGGAAGCGCTCAAAAACATTGATGAAATTATCAAGGCCACCGACGGTCTGATGGTAGCCCGAGGTGATCTGGGCGTAGAGATTCCGATGGAGGAGGTGCCGCTGGCGCAGAAGATGCTGGTGCAAAAGTGCAACGCGGCGGCCAAGCCGGTGATCATCGCCACCCAGATGATGGAAAGCATGATTGAGAACCCCCGCCCCACCCGCGCCGAAACCAACGACGTGGCCAACGCCGTGATGGACGGAGCCGACGCCATCATGCTATCAGCCGAAACCGCCTCGGGCAAGTTTCCAATCCAGACGGTGAAGAGCATGGTAAAAACTATTTTAACCATTGAAGAAAAGTCGGATGTGGTGTACGACAAGCTGGCGCGAATCTCTTCGGAGTCGCCTACCTTCAACAACGATAGCCTGGTGCGCGCCGCTTGCCAGTTGAGCCGCGAAATCGATGCTCGGGCCATTGTGGGCATGACCAAGTCGGGCTACACCGGGTTTCGGTTGTCGTGCCACCGGCCCAAGGCCAACATCTTCATCTTCACTGCTGACAAGGGGCTGCTCAACATCATCAACCTCTACTGGGGGCTGCGTGGCTACTACTACGACGGCACCCAGTCGACCGACGAAACTTTTGCCGATCTGGAGAAAGTTCTGGTAGAAAAAGGGCATCTGCAGGCGGGCGACGTGTACGTGAGCACCGCTAGCATGCCGTTGCACTGGGAGGATCGCACCAATATGCTAAAGGTACAAGTGGTTAAGTAGTCCATAGACAATAGTCCATAGTCGATAGTCCACAGTAGGGTTGTCGACTGACAACTGTGGACTATCGACTATGGACTGTCGACTAATTTATGAACATCACCCGAGACATTTACGCCAGTTCGCTCACGCTGCTCACGGACTTTTACCAGCTCACCATGGCCTACGGCTACTGGAAGCAGGGAATTGCCGAAAAGAAGAGCGTGTTCCACCTATTTTTTCGCGAAAATCCCTTCAACGGGGGCTTCACGATCAACTGCGGCTTGGCCTACGCGATCGATTATATTAACAATTTCCGATTTGACGATCAGGCGATTGATTTCCTGGCCGAGGTGACCGGCGAGGGCAATGAGCCCTTGTTCGAGCCCGACTTCTTAGACTACCTGCGCACGTTGAAGTTTAGTTGTGATGTAGACGCCATCCCCGAAGGGACGGCGGTGTTTCCGCACGAACCGTTGCTGCGGGTGCAAGGGCCCATCCTGCAGTGCCAACTGATCGAGTCGCCGCTGCTTAACTTTATCAATTTTCAGACGCTCATTGCCACCAAGGCGGCTCGCATCCACATTGCAGCACGGGGCGAACCGGTGCTGGAATTTGGGTTGCGGCGGGCTCAAGGGATTGACGGGGCCATTGCGGCCAGTCGGGCGGCCTACGTGGGTGGAAGCGCCTTCACCTCGAACGTGCTGGCGGGCAAACTATTCGGCATTCCGCTCAGCGGCACCCACGCCCACAGTTGGATCATGGCCTTCGACGACGAACTGTCGGCCTTCCGGGCCTACGCGGAAGCGATGCCCAACAACTGTGTGCTGCTGGTGGATACCTACAATACGCTGGAAGGGATCAAGAAGGCCGTGGAAGTAGGGCTGATGCTGCAGAAGAAGGGAAAACAACTATTGGGAGTGCGGATCGATTCGGGCGATTTGGCTTACTTTAGCATCGAGGCGCGGCGGATGCTCGATGCTGCCGGACTTCAGAACACCAAGATTGTGGCGAGCAACGATCTGGATGAAAATATCATTAGCAGTCTGCGAAGTCAGGAAGCCAAAATAGACGTGTGGGGCATTGGCACCAAGCTGGTGACAGCCTATGACCAACCCGCGCTGGGCGCGGTGTACAAACTATCAGCCATTGAAAACAACGGGGCGTGGGAGTACAAAGTCAAGCTTTCGGAACAGGCCATAAAGGTGAACACCCCGGGCATTCAGCAGGTGCGCCGGTTCTACACCTCCGACGATCAAAAAGATTTGGTGGCCGATATGCTCTACGACACCCAGCAATCACTGGGCAAGAAGCATAAAATCATTGATCCGATGGACCTCACCCGACGCAAGCTGATCAAAGCCAGTGAGGTGACTTCCAAAGATTTGCTTATTCCTATTTTCAGGCAGGGAAAGCAGGTATACGACTCGCCTGACCTGCATACCATTCGCGAACAGACCATCCGAAGTTTAGCGCAACTGCCCGCCGGAGTGAAGCGGTTCGTGAACCCCCACAGCTATCCGGTAGGACTGGAAGAGAAGCTGTTCACCACCAAGACCGACCTGGTTCTGAAACTACGGGAGCTAAACGATGAGGAATAGGTGGGGAGGGCAGAAACCCGTAAGTCGGCAATGCACCCCAACGGTGTTTTAACGAAACCGTCGTTTTTTGCGTTATGCCGAAGCAACAGTAAATATAAATTGTTCAATCATGGAAACGCTGACCATTGCCAGGAAGTCGGGACGAATACGCAAGCCGCGAACGCAGGAGGCATTTCTCGAGTGGGAGCAGCCCGCTGGGAAGTATAAGTACGAGTGGGTAGATGGTGAACTGGAAAAAACCGACTATATGATGAAAAACACCGAGCGGGGGATCGTACAGAGAACTCAGCGGGCTTTTCATAAAACAAAGGCCTTTAACCAGGGTGGCGAACTGTTTGCCGAAACCCACGTGCCAGTGTCGGAAACTCGTATTCGTATTCCTGATCTTTCTTTCTTCGATGCCGAACAGATTGCCGCGTCCGAACAAGGAGCATTGCCGGTGCCCGCCTGGGCAATCGAGCTCATCTCTCCCAACGAATCAGGCTTTAAGATCGAGCGCAAGGCCCTGGAGTACCAGAGGGCCGGAGTGCAAGTGCTATGGCAAGTTTATCCTAATCTGCGCATGGTGCAGGTGCGCACCTCGCTGCGTAGCACCCAGATTTACTGGGAAGAAGACGAATGCACGGTCGCCCCGGCCCTGCCCGATCTAAAACTAAAAGTGAACGAACTGTTCGGCCCGACCGGTTAGAAGAACCCCTCTAAAATCCGCCGCGATACTTATAGGTATTGGCCACTTTATCAATCGCCACGATGTAGGCCGCGATGCGCATCGACACTCCGTAGCGCAGCGCCACTTGGTACACCCGCTCAAAAGCGTCTTTCATGATACGGTCCGAGCGGCGGTTCACGCGGTCGCGGGTCCACTTGTAGCCCAGGCGATTCTGCACCCACTCGAAGTACGACACCGTGACGCCCCCGGCGTTGGCCAGAATATCGGGCACCACCAGCGTTCCTTTGCCATGAATAATATCGTCGGCTCGGGCCGAGGTGGGGCCGTTGGCTCCTTCCACGATCAGGCGGGCCTGAATCTGCTCGGCATTGCGCATCGTGATCACGTCTTCCAGCGCCGCCGGAACCAACAGGTCTACCGGCAGCGTAAGCAGTTCGTCGCCACTGATGGCTTCTCCGCCGGGGAAGCCCATCAGCGTGCCTTCGTTCTGGTCGCGGTACTTGATTGCCGCCACGATATCGATGCCCTGCGCGTTGTGGTAGCCGCCCGTCACGTCACTGATGGCCACCACCTTGCTGCCCCGCTCGGCGATCAGTAGCGCCGCGTAGGAGCCCACGTTGCCAAAGCCCTGCACGGCCACGGTGGCGTGGTAAGGGTTAATCTTGCGCTTCTCCATGGCGGCCAGTGCCGACACCATCACGCCGCGCCCGGTGGCTTCGGTGCGCCCCGACGAGCCGCCCAGCACCACCGGCTTGCCGGTGACCACCGCGTTGACCGTCATGCCATGGGCGCGCGAAAACTCGTCCATCAGCCAGGCCATCTCCCGGGGACCGGTGCCCACATCGGGAGCCGGAATGTCGCGGTCGGGTCCGAAGATGTTAATCATCTCCTGGGTGTAGGCGCGGGTGAGTCGCTCGATCTCTCCGGCCGACATCTGTCGGGGGTTGCAGCGGATGCCGCCCTTGGCACCACCGTAGGGGATATCCACCACGGCGCACTTCCAGGTCATCCAGGCCGCCAGGGCCTTCACCTCGTCGATGTTCACCGCCATGTCGTAACGTAAGCCGCCCTTAGACGGCCCCAGAATGTTGGAATGAATCACGCGATAGCCCTCAAAAACCCGGATCGAGCCGTCGTCCATGGTGATGGGCAGGGAGACAATGACCTGCTTCACGGGATTTTTGAGCACATTATAGATTTCCTCGTTGAGTCCGTAGGCCTGGGCCGCAATGTGAAAGCGCGACATCATGGACTCAAAAGGGTTCTCTTTATCAGAAATGGGAGCGGGTTCTACGTAGGTCATACTGAAGAATCGAATGATTGAGGGATTGAAGAGTTGAAGGATTGAATGAATACAAGTCACTCCTTCTGCCTTCAATCCTTTTGCAGCAAGTTTGTTTGAAAAAGATGCTTAAAAGCGGCACGAAATTACCAATACTGAATCTCTTACCCTAGCGCACGTATGTTTTTTAGAAAATCTTCAAAAAGATAAGAATGAAGTGCGACGAGAGAAGTAGTCCGTCGAAGCGATCTAGGAAGCCGCCGTGGCCGGGCAAACCGCGTCCGGAGTCTTTAATGGCAATGCTGCGCTTGAAAAGTGACTCCACCAAGTCGCCGTAGGTGCCGGTGATCACGATAATACCGCCCACCACAATCCACTGCCATGAAAGCAGGTCCTGGTAAAAAACCGAAAAAATAAGCGCGGCGGCCAGGGCCGTCACCGCTCCGCCGATGCTTCCTTCCCACGACTTCTTGGGAGACACCCGGGCAAAAAGCTGCGTCTTGCCAAAGCGCACCCCGGCAAAGTAGGCCCCGGTATCGCTGGCCCAGAACAACGAGAGCACCCCCAGTACAATCTGAAAGCTATAGGTACCCCGGCTGAAGGCAATGATGTTGAGCAGGGCGAAGGGCACGGCCACGTAAAAAATTCCGCACAGGGTATAGGCAATATTGGTGAACGGCTTTTTGTCCGATTTTTTGTAGAGTTTGATGAAGAAGATACTCGCCGCCACCGGAAAAATGATCAAATAGTACTTGGGAGCCAGCGTGCCCCTTTCCACCAAAAAGCTGATGCAGTAGAGCAGCGCTCCGGCGAAGCAACCCGCCGACTTGAGGGGTAGCATACCGTCGAGGCCGGTGAGTTTGTAGAACTCAAGCTGGGTAAGGATGCAGATGATCAGAAAGAGTCCGAAGTAGGACCACTCGCCGTTGTACACCGCAAATACAATCAGCACGATGCCGAAAAAGCCGGTGATGATGCGTTGGGTAACGTTGTTGTATCTATTTAAAGCGGATATCATCCCGAATAATTTTCATGGCGCGCAATACATTTTCGGGGGCCACGTAGATCTCCACGGTTCCCCAATGATTCACCTGGTACATCTGATCCTGCTTATCGACGATCACCGGGTGCATTTCTTGGTCCTCGAGCACCGCCCGCACGATTTCGGCGCGGTGCTTCTGGTCAGTGCTGTATACCCGTTGCCATTTGCTATTCATACGCGGCCGGTTGGTTAATTTGCTGCTTAAAAAAATACAACAGGGCGGCAGAACCGATCAAAGAAACCAGCGCTACGCTCCAGGATACCGTTTCGATCGACTCAATGTCCATCCCCACGCGGCCTTGCTGATACAGGTACAACATCAGCAGGGTGAACCCGTTGTTCACAAAGTGAGCAAAGATCGGGTACCATAAGTTCCCCGACCAGTGGTACAGGTAGCCGAACAGCGCTCCGAGCAGTAGCCGGGGGAAGAAGCCAAAAAATTGCACGTGAATGGCACTAAACAGCAGGGCGGCCAGCCAAATGGCGGCGTGCGGGTTGCTGACCAGGGTACAGAGGCGACGCTGCACAATGCCCCGGAACACTAGTTCTTCACCCACGGCAGGCAGCACGGCGATCACGAACACCCCCATCAGTAAACCACCGATGCTTTCGAAGCGGGTGAGGCGTTCGGTGAGTTGGCGCAGTTCTTCCTCCTTGCCGTAGGCCCACTCCTGGAAAGCCGGAGAGATCGGGCCGAAGTCCAGTCCCAGGTTCCACTCCATCACCAGGGCGTTCACCGGCATAAAGGCCAGCACCAAAATTCCTACCAAGGCGAGCGGCAACCCGGCGGTGCGCTGCGCGTCAAACAGCTCGGACAGGTCGATGCGATCAATAAAGTACTGGTGCAGTAGGGGGATAAGCACGAAACCGAACAGGGCACCTCCGGCCTGTAGAACAAGTATTGCGGTGCGGGCGCCGGGCGAGGAAGCCGGATTAGCGATGGCCTGCATAACTTGTGACAGATCGAGGTCGAACAGGGGCAAAAGAACCACAAAGCCGAGAAACTGCCCCACGAACAGCCCCAAAAAGACAAAGGCGACCAGCAGCAGCAGCGAGGTGAAGGCGTTGCTTTTGGTTTGCGGGTGATCAGGACGGTGCTGCACTTCGGCAAAGTTCATACGCTAGCGCTTAGGACTACGAAAGTAGCATCATTTTGCGAAACAACCTATTGGTAGTCAGAGACAAAAAAAGGGCGGTAACCACGAGGTTGTTTCCCAACCACCGCGGTTACCGCCCTGCATCTGCCCTACTATTGCCTAGTACCCTGGGTTTTGGGGGCCTAGATTAGTGTTGCGGATAAGTTCATCACCTGGCAACGGTAGTAAGTAATCCCGACTAGGATCAAAGTTAGGATGAGGCTCTAGCGCATCGGGAGCTAAAAAAGCCTCCTGGCCAAGTTGCCGTCGTTTGATATCGTACCAGCGCTTGAACTCGAACGACAGTTCCAGGCGCCGCTCTTCCAGCACCAGATCACGAAAGTCATCCTGCGAAATACTAGCTTCCACGTCGGCCGGAAACTCATTCGTGCCCTCGGGGGCGTTGCGGGCTCGGGCACGAATTTGGTTCACGTACCCGATGGCCTCTTCGGTGGGGCCG
The DNA here is from genome assembly GCA_965217275.1 of Cyclobacteriaceae bacterium. GTDB lineage: Bacteria > Bacteroidota > Bacteroidia > Cytophagales > Cyclobacteriaceae > Tunicatimonas. The sequence goes on from OZ244400.1 coordinate 2,806,194, forward strand.
GAGAGCTCGTTCAGGGCTTCGGCGGCGGTGAGCAGCACCTCAGCGTAGCGCATGGCGTAGTAGTTGTTATCCGACTGCCCGCAGTCGCCCCGGCTGTCGCCGCAGAAGCGGTCGTACTTGGCGATGTGCGGGCGCTGCACCTGCTGAAAGGAGTCGTAGGGCACCAGCGGACCCATGCCATTAAGGCGGGTAGAGTCGTCGAAGCTTACCTTCTTACGGTAATCGCGATCGTCCCAGGTTTCGTATACGTTGAAGTTCGGCACGATCACGCTCCATCCGGCCAGCGTACCGCCGCGAATACCGCTCATCGTACCCAACCAATCGGTATTTAATCCACCCCCGGCCGTGGCGTTGCCTTTAAAGTCGATGAAGAAAATAGGTTCTTCCAAACTCGCGGTGAGGGTAGCATCATACAATGACTGGTAATCAGGAGCCAGTCCAAAGCTAAAGGTCGCCCGGTTGTCAATCGCTTCTTTGGCGGCGTTGTAGGCTTCTTGGTAGTTGCCCCGGGTAAGGTGAACCGAAGCTAAGTAGGCGATTGCGGCTCCCCGTGAAGCGCGCGAACGGGCCCCGTCGGCGGCCAGTTCGGGGAGAAACTCCCGGCCGAACTCCAAATCCTCCAGGATATTAGCATACACCTCATCTACCGAAGTTTTGCTGATTTCGGCGATTTCCTGCGGATCGCTGATAAAAAAGTCGATGTAGGGAATTTCGCCGAACAAGCGTACCAGGTGATAGTAGACAAAGGCACGGACGAAGCGGGCTTCGCCCTCCAATTCGTTCAGGGAAGTGGCTTCACCCTCGGTGAGTTCCGCCGAACGCAGACTCTCGGCCCCCGCAATGGCGGCGTTGGCCGCACTAATGATTTCGTAGGATTGCGGCCAGAAGGCGGTAATCATTCCGTTGTTCGAGTCCATGTCGAAATCGTTCACCTGCTGCCGCCGGGCGGGTGTCCCCCGGTCGCCAATGTCGCCCATATCGCTGCGCAGCATCAGGGTAGTCGTTAATTTTCGGCCGTAGAAGGACTCGCTAGCCATCAGTCCGTAGGCTCCCAGCACAGCGGTTTCCACGTCGCGGGGGCTACTAAAGAACACGGTGGGTGATAACAGGCCTACCGGTTGTTCTTCCAGGTCGGTGCAGGAGGCTACCAGCGTAGCGGCAGCCAACAAGCATAATTTTAAAGTTTTGTAGTTCATCTTCGTAAGGATTAAAAGGTAATGTTTAGGCCTAAGGTATACGATTTGGCGTTCGGATAGCTGGCGTAGTCCAGCCCCAGGTTGCGGTTACCGTTCTGACCACCCCCGGTGCGATAGTTCACTTCCGGGTCGTACCCCTCGTAGTCGGTGAAGGTCAGGATGTTTTGCGCACTCACGTAAACCCGCACCTTCTCTAGCGTAAGGCGATCCAGCAAGCCACTGGGTAGATTGTAGCCCAATGCCAGGTTCTTGAGGCGCACGAAGCTGCCGTCGCGCACCCAGCGGGTGGATACCCGGCGTGCCCGCACCCCAGCCTTGGGTACGTCAGTATCGGTATTGGTAGGCGTCCAGCGGTCGAGCGCAGTAGTGGTCGCGTTGTTCAGTCCGGCCAGCAAGTCTAACTCAAGCAGTGAGAAGCTTAGGATGTCGTTGCCTTGTGATGCCTGAAAGAACACGTTCAGGTCGAAGCCCTTCCAGCGGAAAGTATTGTTGAGCCCCCAGATAAAATCCGGATTCGGGTTACCGATAATGGTGCGGTCGTCGTTATTGAGTCGGCCGTCGGGTTCGCCGGTCAGGTTGCCGTCGTCGTCTCGGGTACCGTTGATGTCGCGGTACTTTTCGCCTCCGGCTTCTTGCTCAAATCCGCCGCCTTCTAAAAAGTCGTCACCTTCCTGGTACACCCCATCGTAAATCCAGCCGTAGAATGAACCAACCGGTGCGCCTTCCCGCAGAATTTGGGTATCGCCCAAGCCTACTAAGTGCCCCGGTCCCGAGCGGTAGATAATCTCTTCGCCATTGGGCAGTTCCAGCACCTGGTTGCGGTTGAGCGAAAAGTTAACTCCCATGTCCCAACTAAAGGGCCCGGTGATGTTGCGGGAGTTAAGCGTAACCTCCCAGCCCTTGTTCTCAACGGTTCCTAGGTTGCGCAGTTGGGTGGTATAGCCCGAATATTCGGGCAGCGGCACCTGAAAGAGCAGGTCCCGGGTTTCCATTCGGTACCAATCTACTGTTAGGTTGATACGATCATCCAGGAAGCCAATGTCGGCACCGATGTCTACCTGCGCGGTAGTTTCCCAGGTCAGGTTTTCGTTGGCTACCCGATTAGGGGCCACGGCGTTTACCGGCTCATTGTTTACAATGCTCAGGCGGGTATCAAACTCGGCCAGGGTCTGGTAGGGATTGATCGCCTGGTTGCCGGTGAGGCCGTAGCTAGCGCGTAGTTTCAGGAAGCTTAACCACCGGTTGTCTTGCAAGAAGCCTTCTTCCGAGACGTTCCAGGCCACGGCCCCCGACGGGAAGAAGGCCCACTGGTTGCCCGCGCTAAAGCGAGAGGCACCGTCGTAGCGAGCGTTGAACGTGAACAAGTATTTATCGGCTAATGTATAGTTCAGCCGACCATAGAAGGAGGACAGTTGCCAGTCGGTCAGTCCAGACTGAGGTTGCAGCCAGACCGAAGCACTGTTCAGGTTGCGGTACGACCCCGCGTCGGTGACCAGCGACTGCCCTCGAGCACGCCAGTTCTCAAACTCGTTGCTTTGGTAGGAGTAGCCTCCAAGGACGGTGAAATCATGAATTCCTAAAGTCTTTTGGTAAGTAAGGTAATTCTCGTTAAGCAACAGGGTGTTCTTTCGTCCTTGCACTTGAGCATCACCTCCCACGCCAACTCCGCCCTGCAGGGTGGTGGGGGTATATTCACCGATGCGTTCGTTCTCGGTGTTGGCTCCCAAAGTGACCCGGAAGGTAAGGTCATCGAGTAAGCTATATTCTGCATAGGCGTTCACCTGGAGGCGGTCTTCTACCGACTCATTTACCAACTCATTGGCTACCGCAAAGGGGTTGTCGTGCGGATCGTTACGGTTGGCTAGTGTGTAGGTACCGTCTTCGTTGAAGATTCCCTGATCGGGACCAAATTTAAAGGCTGAGCCCGTCACTCCTGAGCCGTTCCGCCCCCCCGAGTTTTCTTGCGTTCTCACTCCGTCGCGAAGTTGACGCCGCGCCAGCAGGTTGAGTCCGATCTTGAAGCGATCCGAAGCAGTAATGTCCAGGTTGCTGGTCACCGAAAAGCGCTCAAAGTTTGAGTTGATAATCACTCCTTCCTGCCCGAAGTAGGTACCGGAGATGTAGTACTTCACGCTTTCGTTGCCCCCGGCTACTGAGAGCTGGTGGTTTTGGATGTGGCCCGGCCGGAAAATCACGTCCTGCCAGTCGGTATTGAATCCGTCGGGAGTGAAATCAGGATCAATATCCTGAATGTAGTTGGTATACTGCGAAGCGTTGAGCAAATCCAGTCGGTTGATTTCTTCTTGCAACGAATACGAGGTGCTGATACTAATCTTAGGAGCTCCGGCTTCGCCTCGCTTGGTGGTCACCATGATCACCCCGTTGGCGCCCCGTGATCCGTAGATGGCGGTGGCCGACGCGTCTTTCAGCACTTCGATCGAGGCAATGTCTTCGGGCGGAGGCAGGGTGCCACCCACGAAGCCGTCTACCACGTAAAGCGGATCGCTGCTGGCGTTGATGGAGGTGCCCCCGCGGATGCGCACCTTAAATCCCGCTCCGGGTTCGCCGTTGTTCGACTGGACCTGCACTCCAGCGGCGCGTCCCTGCAAGGCCTGCACCGCTCCGGCGGCGGGGTAGGCAGTGAGTTCTTCACTGGATACGGAGGCGACCGAACCAGTTAGGTCGCTCTTCTTCTGCGTGCCGTAGCCCACGACCACCACTTCGGAGAGCGACTGGATGTCGGGCATCATTACCATGTCAATTCGAGTGCGGTTGTTGATTGGTACCTCTTCAGAAGTATAACCTACCGAAGAGAACACCAAAGTTTCCGCGTCGTCAGGGGCCGACAAAGAGTAGTTGCCGTCCACGTTGGTCACCGTACCGACAGTGGTTCCCTTCACCACCACGTTCACACCCGGCAATTCTTCGTTGTCTTCACCGTCGGTCACCGTGCCGGTGATTACCGCATTGGGATGGGCCTGCTGACTGAGAGCCTGGGTAGGTTGGGCGGATGATATCGTCTGCAAACTTGCTAGGCCCGCTCCGCCCGGAGCCGTGGTGCGGGCGTCCCACGACTGTTTCTTCACTTTTGGTACCCCTTCGTCGTGCTTGACGTCGGGCTGAATCACGTAGTGCTGGTCGTCTAATTTCTTGTGACGCAGTCCCAGCGGGCGGAGCAGTTGGCGCAACTGATCTTCCAATGGTTGTTCAGTGGATACCACGGCCGCCCGTTTCCCGCGCACCAGAGCCTCGTCATACCCGAACTTAACCTGATACTGCTCTTTGATGCGCTCGAGGGCTGCTTCCAGAGTCAGACTTTCTGGGGTTTGTCCCGGGCCGGTCACTGCGGGTAGCGGTGAGGTAGCCAGCGTTAGGGCTTGCCCCTGGCCAGAAGTGTTTACCAGTAACGACCACAGCAGTAGCAGCATCGGTACTCGGAGTAAATGGTTTTTCATGATTTTCGTATTAGATTAATTAAACATATAATATTCAACACTACGGCATGACTGCGCTTCTCTGGCGAAGGGTAATCACCCGTGAGCCTTTCGTAATTTCCAGGTTAAAGGATTCGGACAAGAAACTGAGCAGTAGATCCAGTTGCGCGTTGGCAATCTCGGCGGTGAACACCTTATCCGCCAGGGTCGCCGGTTCGGCCACCACCCGGTAGCCGTAGTTGTCCTCGATCATGGCAAATACTTCGGTTAGCGGGGTCTGCTCGAAGAGCCAGCGCTGATCTGTCCAGGAAGAGTACACTTCAGGATTAACCACCTTTTTGGTTGCCGCTCGTTCATCTTCGGAGAAGACCACGCACTCACCCGGTTTCAGTAGCAGCGGTTGGTGAGAGGCTGCCGTTATCGGGGCGGGTTGCCAGTTGAGGCGAATCTCTCCTTGCGCCAGCACCACTTCGGTTTCGCCCCGGCGGTGGTTCACGTTGAACTCGGTGCCCAGCACCTCGATGGCCAGGTTGTTGGTACGGACAATAAACTTCTGTTGATTGGCTTGGTGTGTCACTGAAAAGAACGCTTCACCCGTCAATTCTACCTGGCGGGGGCGCTGCTCATCCCACTGCTGGGGATAGCGCAAGGTTGAGTTGGCGTTGAGCACCACCGTAGAGCCGTCGGGCAGCACCACGCGCTCCGACTCGCCGTAGGCAGTGGCATGAACCTGAGTAGCAGGCAGGGTGTACCAGTAGGCAGCCGTTACCAGCAGTGCGCCCACCAGCACCGCCGCCCCGCGGTACCAACTGAGCCAGGGCCGAAGCGGAGCGATAGGATGCGATGCCGCCCCAGCCTGGTTCAACGCTCGTTGCAGTATGCCTTCTCGGCCAATGGCTTCGCTCTTCGCGAAGGAAAGGTGTTGCAATACCTGCCGAGCGCGCTCCACCAAGGGTTGCTCATCGGGATGCTGACGCAGATATTCTTCCCAATAGCGGTTAAGTTCGGGGGTGGGGTGCTTTACCCAAGCTTGAAAACGATCGTCCATTAGCAAATGGACAATGAAGGCGGGGTCGTGATTCATAAGGCACTTGGGAGCGTCAGACCGGATTAGTATCCGTTCTTTCAAGTAAGTGCCGCTAATAGGTCAAACTACACCAAAAAAGAAGAAATTATTTTGTTTTTTTAAACAGTTGTAATGAAAACTAGAAAAAATTATATTTCGCTGCAACACAACCGATCTTTATTAAGAAAATTACAATAGCAAAAGTAGTGGGAAGGATAGGCGAAACGGTAGTTGCCTAACTATTGCAACAGTATCAGCAACATCAATAGCAATACCCGTTGCCAATCGCTAATTTTTACCGCGCGACGAAGAATGGCTAATGCTCGGTACGTTAGGTTATACACCGATCGGTCACTTAGGGCCATAATCTCGGCAATCTCGGTGTAGCTGAAATTGTCGTAGAAGCGCAGGGTGATTGCCTCCTTCTGTCGGGGAGTTAGCTGATTAAGCGCTTGTAGAATAATTGCCTTTTGTGCTTCAGGAAAGGGGGGAGCATCCTGATCTGTAGTTGGGAGCGTTAGCTCAAAATCGTAATCAGCCAGTGTCTCAGACAGGAACTTAGCTTGTTGAACCCGCTTACGGTTAATTTTTCGCTTGAGCGCCTTGAACAGATAAAACTTTACGGTCTGCACCTTGGGCAGCTTCGTTTGGCGCGTCCATAGTTCAGCAAACAGATCCTGTATGCAGTCTTCAATCAGCGTTTTATCAGCCGTGAGTCGTTCACCGTAGTGATAGAGCACATCGACATGCTGATTGTAGATGGCTGTGAAAGCCGTTTTGCTTCCCTCCCTAAAAGCGTTCCAGTGCCGGAGGTCATTCTTTTCCGGGGAGGATTCGGGAATGAGAAAAGTAACTTTACCGTTCATACAACACATCCAAGATAGCAAACTGGCAATCCGCTACGCTGCTACTAGCAAAGTTGTTTAAAATTTAGCAATTATACAGCTACAATTGAAGAATAAAGTAGAGTTTACCCAAAAATGTTGGTGGCTTCTAATTTAAAGCTCTCCTCGAAATGTTTCTGGAAATGTACGAACTTTTGTTTGCTACCCGATTTGCCCGGTTGCGGAACCATTTCTAGGCCATCCGAATATACTTAGCGTTCAAAAACCGTATATTTGCCGATTGTGATACACATTGATAACATTTCTCTAGGCGAATTCCCCCTGCTGCTGGCCCCGATGGAAGACGTGAGCGATCCGCCCTTCCGCGCGGTGTGCAAGCAGCACGGAGCCGACATGATGTATACCGAGTTTATCTCGGCCGAAGGGCTGATCCGCGATGCGGCCAAGAGTGTCGAGAAGCTCGATATCTACGACTATGAGCGGCCTATTGGTATTCAGATTTTTGGTGACAAAATAGCGTCCATGCGTGAAGCGGCCGCCCTGGCCGAAGCCGCCAGACCCGAACTGGTCGACATCAACTACGGCTGCCCGGTGAAAAAGGTGGCTTGCAAGGGTGCCGGAGCGGGCATCTTGCTCGACCTGCCCAAGATGCAGGCCATGACCAAAGAAATCGTGGAGCGCGTAAGCCTGCCCGTGACGGTGAAAACCCGCCTGGGCTGGGATGATAAGACGATCAAGATTGTGGAAGTGGCGCAGCGCTTGCAGGACGTGGGCATCCAGGCGCTCACCATCCACGGGCGCACCCGGCAGCAAATGTACAAGGGCGAAGCCAACTGGAACCCCATTGCCGAGGTGAAAAACCATCCCGACATTCACATTCCGATTTTTGGCAACGGCGACATCGATTCGCCCGAGAAAGCCCTGGACTACCGGCGCCGCTACGGAGTAGACGGCATCATGATTGGGCGCGCAGCCATTGGATATCCCTGGATTTTCCGGGAGATCAAGCACTATTTCGCTACGGGCGAAAAACTGCCCCCGCCCACCCTGGCCGAGCGCGTGGCCACCACCAAGCAGCACCTCGACTTCTCGGTGCGCTGGAAGGGCGACCGCAAGGGCATCTTCGAGATGCGCCGCCACTACACCAACTACTTCCGCGGCATTCCCGGCATCAAGCCCTACCGCGCCCGCCTGGTAGAGGCGATGACGCACGCGGAGGTGAACGCCATCTTGGATGAAGTGGCCGACGCCTTCGTGCACGAGCCTCTGGAACTCGCCTGATGCTTGCTGTATCTCAATTTGCGCATGCGTGAAGTCTTAGAGCTAACTAATCGGCTCACCAGTGCAACGGAGGTTTCACTTGCTACGTCACCGATAATTACGTAAGTTCGTTTCTCAAACAGAAAGTACGAACTTATGAAAGAGCTAGATTTGAATGATTTGTCCGATGATGCGGTGGAGCCAATTATCGCTGTTTTAAACATTCTAACCGGGGGGCAAGAAGACGTGCACATCTACCGAGGAGAGCAGTATCTGTATACCATTCACAAAGCGAGCGAACGGGAAATCGAACCAGGAGTGATCAGAGGTAGCTATCAACCTGATGACAATCCGGGTGAAGTGGTGGAAAAGATTAGAGGAAATTTAGTATCTGAGGAGAAGTATCAGGCGACGTTGGCCAAGAAGGTGAAAAAAGACATCAGTATTGAAGCTGAGTCGCACTGATGGTTAAAAGAGCTAAGTCCTTAGTAGTATGCGATACAAATATATTTCTGAACTACCTCTATGAGCAACGCGCTGGTAAGCCTGATCAGACTACCCAAGAACTGGCCAGCATAGGATTTGAACGTTTAGCAATATCACACGTCACCTTTGCCGAAGTGTTCAGCCGAACCAAGCAGAAAGAAGTGCACCAGACCATGAAACTACTAAACAACTTCATCCAGGTACCTTTGAGCACTGAGATTTCGAATCGTTTTAAAGCGATGATAGTAGAATGTAAGAATTTCCATCCTAGCGTACCTGATTGTCTTATTGCTGCTACCACCATTGTCATCAACGCTCAACTCTTCACCTTGAATCGGAAGGATTTTACTTATTACAAAGATCTAACACTTTATAACCCTATTCATTCATATTAGGCTACGAAATTCTTGCAAGGATAGTGAGCTATCGCTAAGTTTCTGAAAAAACACTAAACCATATCCTATGAGTCTTCACAAGCTTCTTCTCCCTGCTCTAGTCAACGCTGTTTTGACGAGCACTACTTTCAGCCAGACGACTAGCCAACCGGATTGTTTAGCTATAGAGTCTGAAAATGAACAGCTTACTTCATCATTAAATGAAAAAGAGCAAAGTATCGCAGACCTAAACTCCAAATTGAATAAGCTTGAGAATGACGTTCAATACTTGAAGGAATCATTAGACCTTGCCAATAGCAAGACAACTTTTGAGTCTGACGATTTGGTTTATAAAGTTACTTCGGTAGTTGGCAAAAGTGATCAGAACAGGATTGTAGTAGAAGGGTTGGTAGAAAACCACGGTGCAGTAAGGAAGCTACAGATGGATGGAGATGTCTATGTAGTAGACCCCAAAGGAAACCGCATCAAGCACGATTATCGTGGAACCAACCTAGGCGGAGAATCATATATTCCTAAACTACAAAGAAACATACCTATTAAAATGCGAATAGAATTTGGGAACGTAATTGAGCAGCCTCCTACGATAAAAGCACTAATATTGAGCTTCTACAACCTGGATGATGCTATTTTTAAGGATTTAGATGTAAACTGGGAATAGATATCAACTCTAGTGACTGTATCTCAGTTGGCGCAAGCGCGTCGCAATCCAATGGTGCTATCCTGGGGACTGTTATTCTTGCTGGGCTTGGTGTGGGGCAGTTCGTTTATTCTCATCAAACGTGGCCTTACTGCTTTTTCGCCCGCCGAAGTGGGAGCACTGCGCATCGCCTCAGCTTCGCTCTTTTTGGTCCCCGTAGCCTTGCCCGCCCTGCGGACGTTGTCGCGCCGCCACCTGAAACTGCTCGCTTTTATCGGACTGTTCGGCAGTTTGGGACCGGCCTTTCTGTTTGCCTTTGCCCAAACGCAACTCAGCAGTTCGGTCACGGGCATTCTCAATGCGGTCACCCCGCTCAACGTGCTTTTGCTGGGAGCCGCTTTCTTCGGCCGCCGCATCGCGCAACCGGAAATCGTGGGTTTGGGAGTGGGGCTGGTAGGAACCGTCATCCTGGTGCTGGCGGGAAGTTCGGGCAACCTGAGCAGCATCAATTTCTACTCGTTGCTTATTGTGGCGGCGACGATTTGCTACGGTTTCAACACGAACATCATCAAAAACTACCTAGGTGATTTGAAGCCTACCGTAATTACGGCGGTATCGTTGCTGTTAGCTGGTCCTCCGGCCATAATTTACCTGCTTAGCGCATCGGATTTTGTGGCAAAGGTAACGAGCGGTACGGCGGGGTGGCCATTGGCAGCCATTATCCTGTTGGGCGTGGTGGGCACGGCGTTGGCCCTGATTGCCTTTAATAAACTGGTGCAAATCCGCACCGCGGTGTTTGCCAGTTCGGTGACCTACCTGGTGCCGATGGTGGCAATCGCCTGGGGCGTGCTGGATGGCGAAAGCTTGTCGGTGTGGCACTTGGTAGGCATGATTGCCATCTTGGGTGGGGTGTATGTGGCAAATCGGTGACGGTTGAATTTGAAGAGATTAGGCGAGGTGGTTTTAGTGACCTTGCATCTACTCTCTTCTGAGACGATACGTGTTGTAGGCTTGGTCACCGACCAACTGAGTCATGACCAACTCATCGTCCACATAATCAATCTCGTATCTTCCGCTTAGAATAAACGACCAATCGAAATCGGCGGTCCATACGCAACTGCTGGCAAACTCGACAGAACTCAATCCAACTCTTTCGTAGTTACCCTCGCAAATGGCAGGATACTTAAGCGAATCGCTCCCCCCACTGAAGGTGCCGTCGTCAAACGTGATCGTCACGGACGACCCGGACCATTTAGTAGTGGGACTTGACCGGTAGAAGACGCCGGTGTAGGTTCCGTCGGCTAAGCTGAAGTCAGGCTCTTCATCGTCCTGACAAGAAAGCAACACCAATCCGGTTAAGCTCAAAGCTACTACTAATAGGATCTTCATATTCGTAACTAAAGGGTTGCAATAAAGACACTAGGGAGGGGCGAATGGTTGGAGTGTTTTACTACAGCACTCAAATACCAAAATTCCCTTCAAAACGTTACATTTATCCCCCGCGCCAACAGTGCGCGGCAGTTTTTGTTGGTATCTCACCATGGCATCGGGCAAAATCCATATCACGGGCACTTTGTTGCTCACTCCGCTGACGGCAGGCCTGGCCTGGCACCTGACGGGCGGCGACGTGCCCACCACGGTGCTGGCCAGCGCCGGTTGCCTGAGCGGCGTGCTCATTAGCCCGGACCTGGACATGGCCAACCGCACGATTTCCGAAACGGTGGTGATTCGTTGGCTGGGGGTGCTGGGCTACCTGTGGATGGTGCTGTGGAAACCCTACGCCTGCTTGCACAAGCACCGGGGTATCAGCCACGTGCCGCTGATTGGCACCCTGACGCGGGTGGGCTATCTGGCAGTGTGCTACGTGCTGCTGCACTGCGTGGCGCGGGAATTTTATCAGGTAGACTTGCTCACCTGGCCGCAGCAATACTGGCAGCACGGGCTGGTGCTCTTCGCCGGACTCACCATTTCGGACGTGGGCCACTGGGCGCTGGACGGCTTTGCGTGGCGGTGACACTTACAAATTTGGCACGCAATTCCGAATTTGCAAGGATGATACCACCGGCGGGGCGGAAGTTGATTTGGTGCTTATGTTCTCGAGGCAGAAGGTGTGGACCATAAAAATAAAGCGCAGATTAGAGTCCGGCGGTGGAGAAAGGATTTTACTACGCCTGTACCGATATAAAAGCCACCCGATATTTTGTGGTGTATCCAGGCACTGATCGCTCTCTGGTTTCTCAGGATACCGAGGTGATTGGTTTGGCCAAGATGGTGCAGGAAGCCAGGAATTAAGGGTAATCGCACTTCCTTTTGTTACTCCCCCAAAACAACGTAGGAGCACCGTTGCCGATGCTCCTACACCTAAATTAACCTTACCGTCTATCGATTATTCCGCCTCATACCCAGCATTTTGCTGCTCCTGCAACTCAGGGTTGGCATCAATCTCCCGCTGCGGAATGGGATACACCAGCTTGGGTGAATCAAAGGGCAGTTCACCCACCGGACGCCCGGTTCGCTTCAGGTCATGGATGCGGTGCCCCTCAAAAGCCAATTCCAGATGACGTTCTCGCAGGATGATGTCCGAAGTGACCTCGGTCAGCGGCTCCAGGCCCGCGCGCGCGCGGATGGTGTTAATGTCTTGTAAGGGAGTGGCTCCGATGGCCGTGCCCGCCCGGAAGTTGGCCTCGGCTCGGGTCAGATACATTTCGGCCAGCCGAATGATGTTCACGTTGCCGAACTGCTCGGTCCACTTGCCCGTGTAGGTCTGCTCCTGGTCTTCATCAAAGTAGAACAGATCCAAACGTTCGTCCCCTTCTTCATACAACTCCAGATGGGGCTCCAGCATGTAGATATCGCCACGGCCCAGGTTGGAAGGTGGCGCAAAGAAGCGGTTCATCTCGTTGACTCCGTCCTGCGAGGTGACCTGCATCGCGAAGATATCCTCAACTGTGTTCGTTTCGTTGGCAAAGGCATCGGTATAGTTATCGTTGAGCGCGTATTCGCCGGAAGCAATCACCGCGTTGGCGGCTTCAGCCGCTTCCGGGTAGCGTCCCTGCATCAGGTACACCCGCGATAGCATGCCTTGGGCGGCGTATTGGGTAGCAAAGAAACCATTAGACTCGGGCAGCAGGTCGGCAGCGGTTTGCAGGTCGGTGAGCACCTGCTCGTACACCTGCGCCACAGTGGCCCGCGTCACAAAGCTACTGTCGTCAATGGTCGTAGTAGGTTCCAGCACAATGGGCACTCCCAGGTTGGCCGCCGGGTCGCCGTCGTTCCAGGCCCGGCCGTAGAAACGCACCAGTTCAAAATAGAGCGTGCCCCGGATAAAGCGGGCCTCACCCTCCACGCGTGCCTGTTCGTCTTCTCTCACCACGTCTAGGTTGGCCAGCACGTTGTTGGTGATGTTGATGGCCTCGTAGGCCTCGATCCACGTGGCTTCCGCTTGGCCATTGTTGACCAGGATACGTTTGTTGTAGATTTCGCCGGGAGCTACAAAAGTACCATCCCAAAACACTTCATCGTCACCACCCAGCAGTTCGCCATCACGCAGCAAGTTACCACCGTACAGGTCGCCGTCGCCCAAAATGTCGTAGGCGCCCACCAACAGGGCCTGCACGTCGTCGTACGTTTCCACCGCCTGACCCGCACCGATGCTGTTGTCAGGCTCAATGTTTAGGCGATCGCCGCAGCCCATCAGCAGAAGGCCAAGTCCGGCCGCGGTCGCCAGTGATTGTAATTTTATATTTTTCATGTCTTGTTTCAGTGTCAATGATTAAAATCCAATATTAACGCCCAGCGTAACGGTGCGCGCCTGCGGAGCCGAGTAGAAGTCGTTGCCCTGGCTGATGTTGCCTCCGGCCGTACCTCCTTCCGACAGGTAGTCAGTGTTCACCTCAGGGTCCCAACCTTCGTAGTCGGTGAAGGTGAGCAGGTTTTGGCCCGACACGTAGATGCGTAAGCGCGACAGATTCGCCCGCTCGATGAGCGCAACGGGCAGACTGTAACCCAGCGTAACCGTCTTTAGCCGCACGTACGATCCGTCAGATAAGTAGCGCGACGACTCGCCGGTGCCGTTGGCTCCGAACAGACGCGCCTGCGGTATGTTGGTGATATCACCGGGGTTCTGCCAGCGGGCCAGTTGGTCGCGACTCTGGTTGTCGAAGAAATCGCCGTTGGCCGACTGGAACTTGCCGCCGCCGTTGTAGACCTGGTTGCCAAACACCCCCTGAAAGAACACGTTGAGCTCGATGCCCTTGTACGAGAAGTTGTTGGTGACTCCGGCGGTGTAATCAGGATTGGGGTCGCCGATCACCACCCGGTTGGCTTCGTTGTAGTTGTTGGTGGTGGAGCGGTCAACGATGTTGCCCTCGGCATCGGTGGCGTTCACGTAGTAGAGCGCGTCACCGTTGGCCGGGTCCACTCCGGCGTATTCCGGACCAAAGAACACGCCAATGGGTTGGCCTTCTACCGCCCGGTTCAAGAATCCCCCCTCGATAACTTGCCCGTTCAAATCGGTGATTTCGTTGACGTTGCGGGCGTAGTTGAGACTGGTCGACCACTGAAATTCTCCGACTAGGTTGCGCGAGTTAAACACAAACTCAAACCCCTGGTTCTGCAGGCGGCCCACGTTGCGCAGCTGGGTGGTGAAGCCCGTGGTGGTGGGCACGTTCACGTCGAGCAGCAAGTCGCGCGTGTCTTTAATGTAGAAATCCACTTCCCCACTCAGGCGATCGTTCACCAAACCATAGTCTAAACCAATGTCAAACTGCGTGGTTTGCTCCCACCGCAGGTCAGGGTTGGCAATTCGGCTGGGTCGCTGACCGGGCACTCCGGCGTAGCCTCCTTCTCCGGTGAAAAGTCCTAGCGCGTCAAAGTTGCCAATCTCGGCGTTGCCGGTGATCCCGTAGCTGGCACGGAACTTCAGGAAGCTCAGCGCGCTGCTCTCCGCCAGAAACTCCTCGTCCGAGACGATCCAACCCACCGCCGCAGCGGGGAAGAAGCCGTAGGGATTGTTAGCCCCGAAGCGCGACGAACCGTCAACGCGTCCGCTCAGGGTCAGCAGGTAGCGATCCTGAAAGGCGTAGTTGACCCGAGCAAAGTACGACAGAAAGCTAAAGCCTGTTTCAAGTGATTCGCCGTCGGTAATATCCGCTGCCGACACAATCTGCTTGTAGGCATTGCTGGGGAACTGTTGCCCCTCCACGCTCGACTCGTCCGTAGTGCTTTCCTGATAGCTCATCCCCACAATGGCTTCTACGCTGTGGTTTTCGCTGATGGTCGGCGCGTAGCGGAAAAAATTGTTGGTGTTGTAATTACCTACCTGTACCCAGCGGTTCTCCCCCAAACCGTTCGGTGCGCTGCTGTTCCGAGCGGTCTCCTTGCCGAAGTAGTTCTCCTCATTCTGAATCAGCAGATCTATACCAAACTCGCTGCGGAACGAGAGCGCGGGAGCGATTTGGTACTGGGCAAACACGTTGCTGATGGTGCGGAACACCGATGTGACCCGTGAGGCGTAAGCAAAATCAATCAGTGGGTTGTAGTACTGGGTGTAATTACCGCTCAATTCACCCGTACGGGGATCGATCGGTGGGGTCATGGGTTGCAGGGCGATAATTTGCACCGGGGTAGAAAAGGAGTTGTCATTGGGCAAACGATCGGTGATGGACCGCGACAGGCTAAAGTTAACGCCAAAGTTCAGCTTCTCGGTGGCGTTATGGTCTAAGTTCAATCGACCGCTGTAGCGGCGAAAGCGATTGGTCTTGATGATGCCTTCCTGGTCGCTGTACGAGCCCGATACGTAGAAACGAGTTTTCTCGGTGCCACCGTTGGCACTCAGGTTCACCTGGCTGTTGGCTCCTCGCTGAAAGATTTCATCTTGCCAGTCGGTGTCGATGTAGCCCGGTTCGCCCGGAATTTGCCAGGCGGCCTCACTGCCCGCGCCGTAGCGCGTGAAGCGGTTCTCCACAAACTCGCGATCAATGCCCGAATTAAGCGCCGCCTCGGTAAACAGTTCTACGTACTCTTGGGTATTCAGAAACTCCCGCCGGTTGGTGGGCTCATTGAAACCCGTGAAGGCGTTCAGATTGAAGGTGGTCTTGCCGCTTTTTCCTTGTTTGGTGGTGATGAGCACCACGCCGTTGGAAGCACGCGCTCCGTAGATGGCGGCGGCGGAAGCATCTTTGAGCACCTCAATCGACTCCACGTCGTTGAAGTTGATGTCGGCCAGTGGGTTGGTATCGGAGTTGGCCGTGGGGTCCGACTGGCTCTGCGAGGTGATGGGAATGCCGTCAATTACGTAAAGCGGCTGGTTGCTGGCTGTTACGGACGAGGATCCGCGCACGCGCACCTTGATGCCCTGCCCCAGCTTGCCGCTGTTCGACTCGATGAACACCCCCGCGGCGCGGCCCTGCATGGCTTGTTCCAGGGTAGGCACCGGAATGTTCTCCAGTTCTTCGCCTGACACGCTGGCAATGTTACCCGTGAGTTCCCGCTTGATCTGCGAGCCGTAGCCGGTGACCACCACTTCGGAGAGCTGCGACACGTCGTCGGCTAGGCTCACGTTGATGGTGGAGCGGCCGTTCACTTCTTCTTCGATGGTGGCATAACCGATAAAAGAATAGGATAGCACGGTGCCCGCTTCGTCGGGAACCGGCAGGCGGTAGTTGCCATCGATGTCGGTGACGGTGCCGATGGTGGTGCCTTTCAGCAGCACGTTCGCGCCCGGAATCGGACCGCCGTCTCCGCCGGTCACCGTGCCGGACACGGTGAGGTCTTGGGCCCGGAGGGCCCAGCTTGTTCCTAACAACAAAACAAGGCTCAGTAGAAATGATCTCATACGTTGGGTTTAGAAAATAAATGATAAATTGACAACGAAGGTACGATAATGCGACGACAAATGTACCATTCGAGGCAAATTGATGCAAAATATGCTACGGATACTTGGCTCATCTTTAAAAGGATACCCGGTAATTGTTCGGCTCACAGCACAAAAAGTGGCCTTAATTCTCTAAAACCATAGATTTGATCTCTTTCCGTCAGAGCCACCCCGCACGTAAGTTTTTGGTTGCTATCGTAGCTTCTATCTTTCTAATAAGCATTGCTGGTCTGGGGTACGTTGCGGAACGGAGCAACACCACCGTGCTCCTGCTGGTTTACCTGCTTGCTTTTGGGACGTACCTGCTTGCCTATTGCTTGGCGCAAACGCCGCCGCAGGTGAAGCAACTGCTCGTGGTGGCGGTGCTGGCCCGAATGGTGCTGATTCCGATGATGCCCAACCTATCGGATGATGTCTACCGCTTCGTGTGGGACGGCCGCTTGCTCTACCAAGGCTACGATCCTTTCGCGTATTTGCCCTCCGAAATTATGCGGGGCGAAGCGGCGGTCAATGCCCTAGGAATTGATCTGGAACTCTACGACCAACTCAATTCGCCGAACTACTACACCGTTTACCCTCCGGTGAACCAAGCGGTCTTTGCCCTGGCAGCCTGGCTTTCGCCCACTTCAGTGCGGGGCAGTGCCATCATCATTCGGTTGATCATTATTGCCGCTGAGCTGCTCACGCTGTGGTTGCTGATACGACTGTTGAATACTGAACCGTATTCACGGCGACACCCAACAAGGAATAATAAATGTCGAAGTGAAAAAACTTCATCATTCATCATTCGACATTCCCTATTCGATATTCCCTTTCTTCGAACCTTCCAAAACAAACAAAAACGTCCTTACCGCCCCCCGCCGCGCGCCGTCTTGCTCTACGCCCTTAACCCGCTAGTGATTATCGAACTCACCGGCAACCTGCACTTCGAGGGGCTGATGATCACGTTCGTTTTAGGAAGTGTTTACCTGCTTAAAAAGCGTAAAATCGTAGGGTCAGGAGTGGCCCTGGCGCTGGCGGTGTGCACCAAACTGGTTCCCCTGATCTTTCTGCCGCTCTACCTGCGCCGCTTGGGCTGGAAACGGGCCTTATTGTTCTACGCGGTGGTAGGCATCACGACAGTGGCGCTGTTTCTCCCCCTGGTCACGCCCGAACTGCTCGCCGGGATGCGCGACAGCGTGGGATTGTACTTCCAAAAGTTCGAGTTCAACGCCAGCGTTTATTATCTAGTTCGGGAGATTGGGTTTTATCAGAAAGGATATAACATCATCCAATCGGCCGGACGTTGGTTGGCCATCAGCACGTTTTTAATCACTGTTGTTTACGCGTTGCTAGAACGTGAGCGTAGGCTGCTGGCCGCTTTCAGTTGGGTATGGCTGATCTTTCTGCTCCTATCGACCACGGTGCATCCCTGGTACGTGACACCGCTGCTGGCGTTCACCGCGTTCACTCCTTATCGCTACGCCCTGCTGTGGTCGGGACTCGTCTTCTTTTCTTACGTTGGGTACACCACCACGGGCTTTTCGGAGAACCTTTGGATCACGATGATTGAGTACGGGGCGGTGGTGGGGATGTTGGTATGGGAGGTGGTTCGTTGGAGACGCGTCGAGGGTTCGTCGGCCAGAGGCCCAAGTAATAGCAGTCACGGGCGGGACGCCAGCGACACGTGAGATAGGGTCACGGGCGGGATGCCAACGACGGGTTAGCTACGTTGGTTGATAAATGCATCATCAAGGCCAAAATGCCCACCCGTCCCAGGAGCATGGAAAGCAGAATCACGGTCTGCTCCGCCGAACTCAGCGTAGCGACCGCTATCGGACTCAGCCCAGCGGAGCTAAAGGCCGACACTTGCACAAAGAGCAGCGATACCAGATTTGCCTGGGGTTCGATAAAGTGAAGGGCAAACGCACCCAGGGCGTTTACCGCCAGGGCGTAGCCGATAATCCACCACGCCATTGGTCGCAACCGGTTCTGCCCTGGCTTGCGAGCGGCGAACGCCCGGTGAAGCGTTGCCGTATGGATTCCCCCGGCGGTAGAACCGGCCCCGCCCCCGATAAGCATCAGCCCAATCATCAGCACCAACGTCGGGGTGGTGAGTTGTGCGATATCCACGGTGCGGAAGCCCGCGGTGCGCGCGGTCGCCGACTGAAACGCGCTACTGATCAGTTTTTCGGTGAGGTTGAGGCCCGCAAGTACGTTGTGCTGTTCTAGCGCGTAGAACAACAGCGCTCCCCCCCCCACCAGCACGATGGAAGTGTTGACTGATACTTTGGTTCCCCACCGCCAATCGGTGGCCGGGTTGGCCAGGCGCTGCCGCAGCCGCCGGGGCGAAAACAGGTCGTAGAGGACGTCGATGCCTAGTCCGCCCAGGCCGAAAGTGATCAAAATCGTCAGATGCAGCACAAACGCCCGGGGCACCGCGTGCAGGTTGTCGGGCAGCACGCTAAAACCCGCGTTGCCAAAGGCCGACACCGCGTGAAAGGCCGCCACAAACGCTTTGCGCCCCATTTCTTCGGTCATCTGGCCTCCCCCAGTGTAATAGATTAGCAGAAAAGCTCCGCCTTCCACCAATGCGGTGATCTTCAGCACCCGGTAGAGCAATGCTCGGGTCGAGTCAACCTCATCTGCTAAGTGGTCGGCCCGCTGGTTCATCTGTCGGACCACCTGCACCGCAAAAAACAGGTAAAACACCGCCCCTGCCTGAATGAGCAGCAGCACCACGATTTGTCCGCTTGTTGAAAGGTCGGTGGCGGTATTCACCACGGTGAGGCCCACCAAACAGACGGCACTCACCGCCGTGAACAAAGACGCCCATAAGGTTAGCGCCTCGGAAGCGCTGGCCCAGGGTGTGCCCAGCAGCACAGTGCCCAGCGCAATCAACAGGGCATAGCCTAGTAAGAAGCCACGCAGGTGCTTTATCCCGTTGGTCATTCGAACAAGTGTTCGTGGGCCTCGGCCAGCAGCCGGGCGCGATCAATAGGGACCACGCCCGTGTACTCGCACACAATGCCGCCCCCCAGGTTGGCCAGGGCGGCCAGCGTGGGCAGCGGCGTGGCTGAAGCCAGGCACAGGGCCGCAATGCTGATCACCGTGTCGCCCGCCCCCGACACGTCGGCGATCTGCCGCACGTGCGCCGGAATAAAATGAACCTCGTCGGCATCGGTGTCCGCGAAAACGCCTTTCTCCGATAAGGTAATCAGCGTGATCTGATGGTGCAACAGCGTGCGAAGCGTGGCGGCGGCCTCTTTAATGGCGGCCGGTTCGCTGTGCAGGGGGGCGTAAGTTTCGTGGTGCAACGCCAGCCGTTCTTGGTGCAGCCCCTGCCGTAGTTCTTTCAGGTTAGGCTTGAAGAGCGAAGCTCCCTGATAGTGTAGAAAATTCCGCTTCTTCGGGTCTACCGCCACCGGAATGCCTTTTTCCTGTGCACGTTGCGTAATGTGTTGGATCACCGCTTTGTTGAGCACGCCCTTGTCGTAATCCTGAAAAATAACCACATCGGCCTGCGCCAGGGCTTGGTCGGCGGTGGTGAGCAACGATTGCTGTTCAGCCTCGCTCAGCAAATGGTCGCGCTCGTCGTCGATGCGCACCACCTGCTGAGATCCGGCAATCACTCGCTCCTTTACCGTGGTGGTTCGTTCGGCACTGTGCACGATGTAGTGGGTGTCGATGCCTGGTCGTGCAGCAGTTGCCGAAAGGCATCGCCTGCGGCATCCGTTCCCACCACCGCACACAGTAGAGGAGTGGCTCCTAAGGCTTGCACGTTCAGCGCCACGTTGGCGGCTCCGCCCAGCCGGTTCTCGCGGCGATTCACGCGCACCACGGGCACCGGCGCCTCGGGCGACACGCGCTCCACCCGCCCCCACACGTAGGCATCCACCATCACGTCGCCTACGATCAGCACCCGGTGCTGGGTGAAGGTGGCAAACAAGTGATCGAACGATAACTTCATCAGCAAAAATCAGGGAGCACCCAACTTGTTGGATGGTGTCTTCGGAGGATTGGCCTACTGCAACTGCGCCAATGTTTCCTTGATGCGGCGAATGGCTTCGCGCAGTTGATCGTCGGAGGCGGCGTAGGACAAGCGGATGCAATGGGGAGCACCGAAGGCCTCGCCGGTCACCAGCGATACTTGGGCTTTTTCCAGCAGGTACATGCACAGATCATCGGCGTCTTTAACAGATTTTTCGCCATTGGACTTGCCGAAGTAGTAGCTCACGTCGGGGAAGATATAGAAAGCGCCGTTGGGCACGTAGGTCTTCACTCCCGGGATGTCGCGGAGCAGCTCAATCACCAAATCGCGGCGACGTAGGTACGCGGCGGCCATCTCGTGGGTGGGCTTCATATCGCCGGTGAGGGCGGTAATGGCGGCGCGCTGCGCGATGCTGTTGGCCCCGGAGGTGACTTGCCCCTGGTACTTGCTACAAGCTTTGGCCAGCCACTCCGGCGCGCCAATGTAGCCCAGGCGCCAGCCCGTCATGGCAAAGCCTTTCGACAGGCCGTTCACGGTGATGGTGCGTTCGTACATGCCCGGCAGGTTGGCGATGCTCACGTGGTCGCCCGCGAAGTTGATATACTCGTAGATTTCGTCGGCCAGCACGTAGAGGTGTTTGTGCTGGGTGATTACCTCAGCGATGGCCCGCAACTCTTGCTCACTAAACACTCCGCCGGTGGGGTTGCAGGGTGAAGAATACATAATGGCTTTGGTACGGGGGGTGATGGCGTCACGCAGTTGGTCGGCGGTGGCTTTGAAGTTGTTCTCGATGGTGCCGGTGATCAAAACGGGCACGCCCCCGGCCAGCTTCACGATGTCGGCGTAGCTCACCCAGTAGGGAGCGAAGATGATTACCTCGTCGCCCGGGTTCACCAGGCACTGAATCACGTTGGCGAGCGACTGTTTGGCCCCGGTGGAGACCACAATCTGGTTCGGAGTATACTCCAGTTGATTGTCGCGCTTGAACTTATCGGCGATGGCTTGCCGCAGGTCGAGGTAGCCTGGCACGGGGGGATAGCCAAAGTACTTGCCCGCGTCGATGGCGGCCTTGGCGGCTTCCTGAATGTGCCGGGGGGTGGGGAAGTCAGGCTCGCCCAGGCTGAGGCTGATCACATCGTGACCCTGGGCCTTCAGTTCGCGGGCTTTGGCGGCCATGGCGAGGGTCGCCGATTCTTCGAGGTTCTTAATTCGGTCGGATAGTGCTTCCATATACGTCGTAGGTTCTTGTAGCAAAACGGCCCAAAGCTACTAATTTTTGTCGGGATGCGGGGGATTAAGATGCTAAAGGTTTGCCCGGAAACGCATGGTCGGCCATCGTTGATTTATTGGCGTAAATAGAATCGGTCTTCCTTCCAGTTCGCCGGGTTGTTTTCTATGTACGTACGGATTCTGTGCCACGCGGTATTGTTGCGGATGATATGATCGTAAAAACGGGTTTGCCAGGCAAAATTGGGATTGGTTTTCCGCGATTCGAACGTGATCCGGCCCTTGTACCACCGGATGATCCGCGATACGTTGTCGTGCAACATGGGGTTGTGGTGGCCGGTGATGCCGCCGGTTTTGTCCGTTTCCGTTTCCATTTCCGTAGAGACGCGGTTAACCGCGTCTCTACGGAAATGGAAACGGGGATTGGATTTGTCAATCATGATTATTCCGTGCACGTGGTTCGGCATCACCACCCGGGCGTCCAATTGGGCGTACGGGAAACGGTTCGGTATTTCCTGCCAATACTGGTGGGCCAACGCCCCAACCGGTGATAATTGCATGGTGCCATTCACAATTTCCCCGAAAAAACGATTGCGATTGTGCGTACAAATCGTAATAAAATAGGCCCCGTTCCAGCCGTAATTCCACCAGGGCGCGCGGGCCGAGGCGATGCGGTATTTGTTTTGGTATTTATCTGCCATACCACCCAGGCACAACAAACAAACCCAACGTCCGTCCGCAACGAACATTCTAACTCAGAATGGCACTGATGTCATCCTTCGTCAGTTTTTTGACAAAGCTTTCTTCGGTAGAGATCAGGTCGGTGGCCAGTTTGAGCTTGCTCTCCTGCAGGCGCAGGATTTTCTCCTCCACCGTGTCGCGGGTGATGAATTTGTAGGTGAATACCCGGTTCTCTTGCCCGATGCGGTGCGCCCGGTCCACGGCTTGCTTCTCCACCGCCGGGTTCCACCAGGGGTCCAGAATGAACACGTAGTCGGCCTTAGTGAGATTGAGCCCCACGCCCCCGGCCCGTAGCGAGATCAGGAACACCCGTAGCTGCTGGTCTTCCTGAAAGCTTTCTACCTGCTCCTGCCGGTTCTTGGTGCTACCGTCCAGGTAAGCGTACGCAATATCGCGTTCCTTTAGTTGTTCGCTCACCAGGGTTAGATGTTTCACAAACTGACTGAATATCAGAATGTTATGCCCTTCGCTGATGGCGCTGCTGAGCATGTGCATCATGTCTTTGAGCTTGCCCGACCCATCGGGATATTCCGCATCCACCATCCGGGGATGGTTGGCAATCTGCCGCAGTTGGGTGAGGCCCTGGAGTAACAGCATCTGCGATTTCTGGATGCCTTTGTTTTCAATCAGGTCTAGAATTTCGTTGCGGTAGAACGCCTTCACTTCCTCGTAACGGGCTTCCTGCGCCTCGGTCATCGAGCAGTAGGTCACGTTTTCTATTTTCTCAGGAAGTTCGGTCGCTACCTGCCACTTCTGCCGCCGCAGTATGAACGGCTTAATGATGGAGTAAAGCTTTTCTGACTTGTTCGTATCGCCTTTCTTTTCGATGGGAGTGACAAACTCATTTTTGAAGAAGGCCTTGGTGCCCAGCAACCCCGGATTGATAAACGTCATCTGCGACCACAGGTCCAGGGTGCTGTTCTCCAGCGGCGTGCCGGTAAGGATCAAACGGTGGCGGGTGTTGAATTCGCGCACCGTTTTGGCGATGGCTGAGTTGGGGTTTTTAATGGCCTGCGACTCGTCCAGAATCACGTAGTTGAAGTAGTAGGTGCGCAGGATATCAATATCAAGCCGGGCAATGCCGTAGGAAGTGAGCACCAGGTCGTAATTGGCAAACTGCTCTACATTCTTCTCGCGATGGGTACCAGTATAGATAAATACCTTCAACTGGGGCGTAAACTTCCGGGCTTCCATCTCCCAGTTGTAGATCAACGAGGTGGGCATCACCAGCAGCGAGGTAACCGGCCCTTCGTCGGTGAGGGCGCGTTGTTCTTTCTGTCGTTGCAGCAGGGCCAGCGTCTGCACGGTTTTTCCCAAACCCATATCGTCGGCCAGACAGCCGCCAAAGCGGTACTGGTTCAGGAAGTGCATCCAGTTGTAGCCCGCCTTCTGGTAGGGCCGCAGCTCGCCCCGGAAGTGCTGGGGCATCGGAAAGTCCTCAATCTGGCTAAAGTTGCGCAGTCGCTCCAGTTTTCGGTCCATGGTCACCTTGGCCCGTTCGCCGCTTTGCAGGTCTTGCACCAGGGCCAGATGATGTTTTTTCAGGCGCACCGTATCATCCGCATCGGAACCTGATTTTTCGGCTAGGGCAAATAGCTCCGAATACTCAGTAAACCAGGCTTCGGGGATGATGGCAACCTCACCGCTAGGCAGCAGCAGTTCGCGTTTTTTGGCCAAAATGAAGGAGCGTAGCTTCTTGAAGGGAATTTCGTGTTCGCCGAAGCGCACCACCGCGTGGATATCGAACCAGTCGATATTCTCACGCACCTGCACCTGGATCGATGAGGGCCCTAAGAAGTACTTTTTGCTATCGTTGCTCTGCTGGTGCACCACCACGCCTGCCTGCTCTAGCTGCATTTTGTGACGGTTGATCCAGTCGATGGCCTTGTTTTTGTCCAGCACGGCGGGCCACTGATGAAAATCCAGGCTTTGGTCTTTTAGCAGATGCATCACTCCGATCTCACGGGCCATGTCGCGCACAATTCGGCGAAAGGTATACTGGTCGTCTTCTTTCTCCACCACCACGCTCACCGCTTCCTCTTGGTTGGGGATGAGGCGATGCTTCCCGTACTCGAACGTGAGCTCAAAGGCAATGTCTTCGGCTACGGAGTCGGTTACCGCCGCGCTGCTTCCCGAAGCGCAAGAGATATCTGCTGCATCGGGTTGCACCTCGTAGAAAGTGAGGTGTGGTTCGGGGCGGTGGCTTTCTGACCGGATATCGAAGCCCTTGGCATATACGTCGAACGAGGCCACTAGAGGAGCCACGAACTTGCGGTAGTACGAATCTTCTACCTTGCGGGGAATCACGATGAACTTACGTTTCAGGAAGGGAGCCAGTTTGTTACCGTCCACGTCTTTCTCGAAGGTGTACAATTTGCCCTCCAGCACCATCCAGGCGGGTTCTTTGCCCACGATGTAGGCGTTTTTGTACTGAAAGTCCAGTTTTTCACCCCGGTGTTTGATGGTGGGAAAGTAATGGGTGTTTTCTTCGTTGCGGCGAAAGTGAAACAGCACCGTCGCCTTTTCTTTCATAATTTCGATGGGGTTGCCCACCGGCTCGCCGTCGTTGCTCATCTCAAAAAGCAGCTTGCGGTGAAGCAGCGGAAGTATTTGCGTGCGGATGTTTTCCAGGTAGCGATCAATTTCGTCGCGCACCTGTTGCTGCCGTTCGCTGTCGCTCTCAAACACTTTCAGGAAAAAGTCGTGGGGCTTGATCTTTTTCTTATGAAATTTCTGGATCACCACCTCCTGCTGCATGCTGTCCATGAGCTCGATCAGGCGATAGTCGTCTTCGTCGAGGTCTTGCGCAAATTCGTGGGCGTTGAGGTGCGAAATGTTTTGGTGCCCAAAGGTGAAGCGTTGTTGCTCGTCGAGCTGCACCGCAAACGACTCAAAAAGGTAGCCCAAATACTCGTGCGCGAACAGGGAGTAGATTACCTTGAAGGGTTGGTCGGTAGACACTTTCATGCGCCAGGTAGGTTGATTGTGGTATCCGTTGGGTTTTGGCAGGGTACAATGTAGCCAAAAAACCGATATTACAAAAAGTCTTTCACCTGGGTACGGGCGGCGATCACCGCCGGACGATAGGTGGCCAGCAGGGCAATCACGCTGATGCTCAGGGCGGTGTAGAGGAAGTCGCTCAGTTCCATCTTCACGGGGTACGCGTCGATGATGGCCGTTTGCATGCCCATCGACACCACCCCGAAGGTTTGCTGCACCCAACAGATGAGGAAGCCCACGGTGAGGCCGGTCACCGTGCCAATGAGCGCGATAATAATCCCTTCCCACCAGAACACCTGCCGCACGGTGCGGCGGGTGGCTCCCAGGGCGTAGAGCATGGCCACGTCCTTACGTTTGTCGATGGCCAGCATTGACAAGGAGAAAAAGATGTTGAAGGAAGCCACGGCCAGAATGAAGCAGAAGGTGATGTAGGCGAACAACTTCTCGAAGCGGATGGCCCGCAGCAGGCTGGCGTGTTGCTCGTCGCTGTTGAGCACCAGAAAGCCATCACCCAACACGCCTTGAATTGCCTGCTGCACGCTGCGCGGATTGGCGTCGGGTTGGCTCTTTATCTCGAGGGCGGTGCGCTCGTTCCCGTACTCGAAAAGATCCTGGGCAAAGCTCAGGGGCACAATTACGTAGTTGGCGTCGAACTGCTTTTCGATGGCGAACACCCCACCGGGCATGATGTTTTTGCGCCGCACGTAGCTGGCCATTGGGTTGGGGTTGAAGCCTGTGCCGCCCGAAGAACCGCGGCGCGGGCTAAACACTTGCAGGGCATAAAAGTCGTTGGAGGGGGCAATCGACAGATCGTACTGCACGCCCTGCCCCAGGATGGCGTAACTGCGCTGCTCATCTTTGAGCACCACGTCGCCGTAGATCATGGCCCGGTCGAGCCGGTTTTGCTCCACAAAGTTGTCGCTCACCCCCTTGATGGTCACCACTTTCGACGCGTCTTGGTAGCGCGCCAGCGCGTTGTCTTCGATCACCTCGGTGACAATGGCCACGCCCGGTAGTGCTTTGAGTTGGTTGCGGAGCGAATCGGTGAGCGCGAACGTTTTGCCCCGCGCGGGCAGTATTTTCAGTTCAGGATCGAAGGTGTTGTACGAAGCCCGAATGAGTTCCTCTAGTCCGTTAAACACCGACAGCACCACCACCAAGGCCATAGAGCCCACGGCTACGCCGATCATGGAGATGTTCGAGATCACCTGGATAAAGTTCTTGGTGTTCTTAGAGCGAAAGTAGCGGCGCGCAACCAGGAAGGGGAAATTCATGAGGTAGTCGATAGTCGATAGTCGACGGTCCATAATCGACAGTTAGTAGTCGACAGCCGGTGGTACATGATCCACAACAGGCTGTCGACTATCGACTGTGGACTGTCGACTAAATCACGCTTCATCATCTTCGGCCGGGGGAATATCCAGTTCGGACAGCAGTTGGTCGATGTGGCTGGCGTAGTCGGCGCTCTCGTCGAGATAAAAGATCAGCTCGGGCACCACGCGCACGGCCTTGCCAATCCGGTTGCCCAACAGGCGTCGCACGTCGCTCTTGCGTTGGTTTAGGGTGTCCATCATGGTTTGCCGCTTGTCGTCGAGCACGAAGCTCAGGTACACCTTAGCCACGCTCAGGTCGGGGCTCATCGTCACGTTGGTCACGGTGACGAAGGTAGGCTTGCCCAACCAGGTGGCGGCGTTGCGCTGGAAGAGCTCGCTTAAGTCTCGTTGAATGAGTCCGGCCGCCTGTTTTTGTCGCTTACTTTCTTTCATAGCGTAACAAACTTACCACTGCCACTGCACAAATCACACTAATCGAGATAAAAAAGTACACCGCATTGTTTCTCGGCGCGCAGAGTAGTTCTTTTGCGCTTCGTATGCTAACCTTTTTCAGAGTCAACGATCCGTACCGGATGCTAGGCGTTTGCGCCCTGTTACTACTCATCCGGCTGCCCTTCTGGCTATCAAACGCACCGCTGACGCTGCCCGAACTCAGTTGGATGCTGCTGGGCGAGCGGCTGTCCGAGGGGCACCAACTGTACGCCGGGGTGTGGGACGACGTGGGTCCACTGTCGGCGGCGGTCTACGGGATGCTGGAGGCATTGCTCAACCGACAACGGTGGGTGTATACGGTGCTCGCGGCGCTGCTTACCGTTTACCAGAGCTTGGTGTTCAACGACTTCTTGCTGGCCCGCAAAGCCTACCGCGAAAGCACCTACGTACCGGCCCTGGTCTACGGACTGCTCATGAGCTTTTCGTTCGACTTTTATACCCTGTCGCCGGTGCTGATGAGCCTCACCTGGATTCTGCTGGCCTTTCGCAACACGCTTGACCGGATTGAGGGCACGCTGCGCGATGCACAGATTCTGCGATCGGGTTTGTTGGTAGGCGTAGCCGCCCTGTTTCATCTTCCTACGCTGCTGTTCATCCTACCGATCTTCTACGCCTACATGCTCTTTGCCAGTTTGTCGCCCCGGCGGTCGTTGCTGTTGCTGTACGGCACATTGCTTCCGTTGGTGGTGGCCCTTACCTACTTCTACGTCATGGAAACCGCTACTGGGTTCGTGCATCAGTACCTGCTGGCTTTTGGTCACTTAGCCAACCATCACTACGTGAAAATAGTGTCGTTGCTGGTGATTTTGACCGTGGCCCTGGGGCTTTTTGTGCTTTCGGTGTATAAAATCACCAAGTACCGGCGCTTCACCATTCAGCAGACCCACTTGCAACAGATGATGTTCGTGAACGTGGTGGTGGCGGCACTGGCTATCCTGTGGGTTCGGGAGCTGGCCCCGTTTCACCTGCTGTTTTTTGTGCCCCCGTTCGCGTTTTTCATCACCCACTATCTGCTCATCATCCAGCGCCGGTGGTGGGCGGAGTTGCTCACCGCTTCGCTGGTGATTTTGTTGCCCCTCAACGGCTACGCCCTGCTGTTCGATTATTTCTCGATCAATCGCCTGGCGCATACCGAGGCCCTGCTGGTGCGGCCCACCGCCTACGATGCCCTGGTGGCGAACAAACGGGTGCTGGTGCTGGGCGACAACCTGAGCATCTACCAAAACGCCAGACCGGTCACTCCCTACCTAAACTGGCAATTAGCCTCGGAACAACTCAACCACCTGAACTACTTTGAGAGCCTGTCGGGGGTCTACATCAACCTTACTTCCGACATGCCCGATCTGATTATTGACCAGGCGGATTTGATGCCCTCTATCAGCGAGCGGATTCCGATGATTAGAAACGCCTACCGACTCGAGCAGGACAAGGTGTACGTGAAGCAGTAATTTTTCTTTTATATTGCTTCCTTCATCAATCTGCCCTATGAAGAAGCCGATTCCCCGCCGCCGCTTCCTTGCTCAGACTCCCGCCGCCCTCGCAGCACCCGCGCTGCTGGCCAGTGGGTGCACCGAAGAGCAACCAGCGGCAAAAGCCGAAGCTCCCTATCTCAATTTCAACGAGACCTACCGCTGGAAGATGATCACCACCTGGCCGCCCAACTTCCCCATCCTGGGCGAGGGCTGCAACAAGTTTGCGCAGTGGGTCAACGAGATGTCGGGCGGGCGGTTGGAGATTACCGTGTACGGGGGGGGCGAACTGGTGCCCTCGCTCGAGGTGTTCGATGCGGTGAGTAACGGAGCGGTGGAGCTGGGACACGGAGCGGCCTACTACTGGGCGGGTAAGATTCCGGCCGCGCAGTTTTTCTCCACGGTGCCCTTTGGCATGAACGCCCAGCAGATGAACGCCTGGCTCATCAGTGGCGACGGCGGGGCGCTGTGGCGCGACACCTACGCTCCCTTCGACCTGCTGCCCTTTCCGGGCGGCAACACCGGCATGCAGATGGGCGGCTGGTTCAACCGCGAGATCAAGTCTAACGAAGACATCAACGGACTCAAGATGCGGATTCCGGGCATTGGGGGCAAGGTGTTTGCTCAGGCGGGCGGCACGGCGGTGCTGTCGGCCGGAGGTGAAATTTATACGAACCTGGAGCGGGGGGTGATCGATGCCACCGAGTGGATTGGCCCCTACCACGACTATCAGATGGGCTTCTACCAAGTGGCTCGGTATTATTATTATCCCGGCTGGCACGAGCCGGGCACCGCCCTGGAGTTGTTTGCTAACCGCTCGCGCTACGAAGCGCTGCCCACCGACCTGCAAGCCATTGTGCAGGCCGCGGCCGCCCGGCTCAACAGTTGGTCGTTTGCCGAGTCAGAAAAGCTGAACAGTGTGTACGCCCAGAAGCTGGCTGACGAAGAAGGAGTGCAGTACCGCCGCTTCCCCGAGGCCGTGCTGCGCACCTTTAAGCAGTATACCGAAGAAATTCTGGATGGCATGGTAGCCGGAGATGCGATGAGCCAGCGCATCTACGACAACTACCGGGCGTTTCAGCAGAGCGTGGGCCGCTACGCCACCTACAACGAACGCATCTACTACGGCGACCGCAACTTCGGAGAGTTTGCTTAAGGACAGTGAAAAATTGAAGCGGCGCGGGCGGTATAAATTGCTTTTTTGGCTATCTTAGATTGATTAATCTTTAAATTATCGCACTATGACAACCGACGTAGCCCGACGCTTATTCACCGTGGAGGAGTATCACCAAATGGCCGAGGCGGGTATTCTGCACGAGGACGACCGCACCGAACTAATTCACGGAGAAATTATCTATATGAGCCCTATAGGAAACTATCACGCAGCGATTGTTCGTCGCCTCACTACCTTGCTAACCCGGCTAGCTCCGCAAGTTATCGTGGATGTACAAAATCCAGTAAAGATTGGTGACCACTCTGAACCTGAGCCAGATATCAAAATCTTGCCGTTCCGCGAGGATTATTATGCTGAATCCGGGGTCACCCCCGAAGATGTGCTATTGTTAATTGAAGTGTCAGATAGTACATTACGTTACGACCGCACTACCAAGCTTCCGCTCTACGCCACGGCGGGTATTCTCGAAGTGTGGATCGTGGACGTGAACAAGCAGAAACTGGAAGTGTACCGGCAGCCCAGTGAAGAGCGGTATCAATCTATGGAAACCCTAACGCGCGACGATACTGTGGCCGCTACCCAACTGCCCCTCAGCGTGCTAGTGCGTGAATTGATTGGTTAGAACTGCTGCACCGGTAACGTATTCTTTTCACAGAGGCGCTGATTTTCCACTTCCAAACCCGTTTCCAACTTTTCTTTCTAAAACGTATAGCATATCCAAAAAATGTTTCATACATTAGCTCTACAATTTAGTAGGTTATGAAAGAAACCCGTTTAGGCGACTTTGAAGAGACGATTTTGCTGCTGGTTGGCATACTAGGCGATGATGCTTACGCCCTGCGGACCGCCGACGAGTTTGCCACGCAGACGGGTCGGACGGTGTCTATCGGGGCGGTGCATTCCACCTTGAGTCGCCTGGAAGACAAAGGCTTTGTGACCTCGGCGATGGGGGCGGCAACGGCCCAGCGGGGCGGACGGCGCAAGCGCATCTACACCATCACCGCCTACGGTCAGCAGGTGTTGGTGGCGTCGCGCGACTTCAAGATGTCGCTGTGGCAGCAGTATCCGTCGCTGGGAATGGGGTAAATTGTTTTAATCAGGATGGTCAGGATAGAAATAGAACAGGATGAACAGAACAGAAGACAGGTCAAAACGACGAATCAGTGCCCCTTCCCCCAGGGTATAGCATAACATCCTGACCATCCCTCTTATCCTATGAATCCTGGTTCAGACAACATATCACCCCGCCTAGCCCGACGTTTCTTACGCTGGTTTCTCCGGGATGATCTAGCCGAGGAAGTCGAGGGCGACCTGGAAGAAAAATTTTCCACAACGGTGGAAGAACACTCACTCTGTCGGGCCAAAATCAACTATTGGTACCAAGTGCTGCACTACCTGCGTCCCTTTGCTATCAGAAACTTAACGACATTTTATCAACCAACCCACTACGCGATGTGCCGCAACTACTTTAAAATCGGCTGGAGAAACCTGTTCAAACACAAGGGTTACTCATTTATTAACATCGGTGGGCTCGCCGTCGGCATGGCCGTGGCTATCCTGATTAGTTTGTGGATTTACGACGAGCTATCATTTAATAAGTATCACGAGAACTACGACCGGCTGGCCTGGGTAATGCAAAACATAACGTTCAGTGAGGGCATT
This sequence comes from Cyclobacteriaceae bacterium, assembly GCA_965217275.1. Taxonomy (GTDB): domain Bacteria; phylum Bacteroidota; class Bacteroidia; order Cytophagales; family Cyclobacteriaceae; genus Tunicatimonas. Next base: position 2,837,456 of record OZ244400.1, read on the forward strand.
CAAACCGAGGACTCACAGCCGATGCAGTTGGCACCCGAACTGCGCGACAACTACGGGGCGCACTTGAAGCACGTCATTATGGCGAGCTTTCCGCTAACGCGAACGCTAAGACAGGGGGACAAAGTGCTACTCAAAAGAGGACTGTTCATGGAACCCGCTGCCCCCGATATGCTCACTTTGCGGATGGTGGCGGGCACCCGGCAGGGCCTAACCGAACCCAGCTCTGTCTTGCTTCCCGAAGCGACCGCCCGGGCCTTCTTCGGTGACAAAGACCCTATCAATCAAATGTTGCTGCTGGGTAAGCAGGAGGTGAAAGTGACTGGGGTATACGAAGACCTACCTCACAATTCAAGCTTCACCGACGTAGCGTTTATCGCTCCCTGGGAGTTGTTTGTGCAAGAGCTACCCGACGAACTCGGGTGGGGCCATATCTGGTTCCAGACCATCGTACAGCTTACCGACCACGCGAAGATGGACCGGGTGTCGGCGACCGTCAAAGACGCGGTGATGAAGCGCGTTTTAGAAGAAGACAATGACGCGCCTGTCAGAACGGAACTCTTTTTACAACCTATGGCTAAGCACGGCCTTTTCATAAAACGTCAGCGTGCTTAAAAAGAGTTACTGCGACAAATGGATTGCAAGCTATATCCTCTTGCATTGCTTTCAGATAGCCCTTTTTCTGTTGCCGTAGCAGGTTTCCGGCTGCTGAAATGATACTCGCTAAGGTCATGCTGCGGGTTGGTTCTTTACAGCGAATGCAATCTTCACGGAACGTGCAGTCACGTACCCAATTATCCGCCTCAATACTCCAGTGCTGGCGAATGGTCTCAAAGAGTTCGCCAGGGGCTGTTTGCTCTAGGGTGGTATTGGACAGGTAATAGCTAGTTTCTTGGCTTACTTTGCCAGTTTTGCATTGCGTGCTTTCCCGTTCTACTACCACCAGGGTAGCAAATTTTGAGCTGTCCCACTTTTGCTCAAAGCAGACGGCATCGGTGGGATAAAAAGAAGCTTTTCGCTCTTCTATTCGGCCGTGGCCCTTTTCTGAGGTCTGATGTTCAGCGACCGGGGCAGTGAGCTTGGCATGATCTTGTAAATCTTCCAGCAGCATGGGCTGGTTGGCTTTCACTTGAGCGATATAAGTCCCTTGAGCATTCTGAACCATTTCTAAGGTTTGGCTTTGGGTGTGTAGTGCATCAAAAGTCAGGCATTGACTAGCTAAAGCGTCTTCTTGCAAAAGCTCTCGTACACAGCTTATCTCGCTGTCTTTAGCCCCGTGATAGAATAATCCCGGTAGACTGATGCTACCCTGATGTAGCAAAGGACGCACGATACATAATCCCCTTTTCTGTCCAACTACCCCATCAATGGTGCCTTTCAGGTCTTTTCCGTCGAAACTAATCCAGCTATTGGCAGGTAGCAAACAGGCTTGCCAACCAAAATACCGGGCATGAAAGCGTTGATAGGCAGCCGCATCCACCAAGGCCAGCAGTCTGCGTAATTGCACATCGGAGACCGTATACCCGACCGATAAGCCCAGCAAAGAGCATAGGCAATCATGATGACGTGCCAAAAATCGGTGAATCTCGGCGATGAGCACCTTGCCTGCCATAGCCGCTAACAGTGCCCCAAACAGTATAAAGTGTAGATCATGGCGTTTGCCCCGGTTGTCACGCGGATCAATCACATTGGCTTGCAGATAGTAGTAGTAAGTCCTACATTCGTTTTTTTAAGATAGGATAGCATAGTTTGTTAGTTTGATGGTGGAATATCAAAATTAACAGCTTTTTGCTATCCTCTCTTTTTTATGAAAAGGCCGTGTATGGCTAAGGCGCATTTGTACAGCGACTTTGAGCAGGGCGTTAACGTCGGCGGCCGTATTCAGTACGTCTGGCTGTTTGGCACCATTGGGGTATTTGTACTACTGTTGGCTTGTATCAATTTTATGAATTTGAGCACCGCGCGCTCCGAGAAACGGGCCAAAGAAATTGGGGTGCGCAAAGCTATTGGCTCACTGCGCAGTCAGTTGGTGCGCCAGTTCTTCACTGAGTCGCTACTGGTGGCTAGTCTGGCGTTTGTGGCGGCCTTGCTGCTGGTGCGGTTGATGCTGCCGTCCTTCAACGAAGTAGCCGGTAAGGAAATTAGCCTTCCGTGGCTCAATTTATGGTTCTGGCTGACCGGACTAGGGTTCGTATTACTCACCGGCACGCTGGCCGGAAGCTATCCGGCTCTGTACCTTTCTTCGTTGCGCCCGGTGCGGGTACTCAAGGGTACGTTTCGGGCGGGCCGAATGGCGACCTTGCCCCGTAAGGTACTGGTAGTGACGCAGTTTGCGGTCTCGGTCAGTTTGATCATCGGTACCCTGGTGGTCTTTCAGCAGATTCAGTTCGTCAAAAATCGTCCGATTGGTTATGATGTTGATCGTTTGATTGGGGTACCTATCCGAAGTAACGAAATGAATGAGCATTTCGCGGCACTGCGGAACGATCTGTTGCAGACGGGCACGGTAGCGGAAGTCGCCAAGGCAGAATCGCCTATCACCGGGGCATCTGCCCTTCGCAATGACTTCGTCTGGAAGGGCAAAGACTCTAACCTGCGAGACCAATTTGTCACCATGCGTGTTTCTCACGAGTTCGGCCAAACCGTGGACTGGAAGATCGTTGAGGGACGAGATTTTTCTCGCGATTTCGCAACCGACACGGCGGGAGTGGTTATCAACGAAGCGGCGGTAAAGTACATGGGGCTAAAGAACCCTATTGGGGAACAAGTGAAGCGGGGAGACAACAGCACGTATACCATCATAGGGGTAGTGGAGGATATGATTACGCAATCACCCTACGCACCGGTACGACCAACGGTCGTTTTCATTGATGAAGTAAATTCCCGGGGAATGCATATCAAACTAGCGTCGGATGTCAGTACGCCGAAGGCCTTAGCCAATATTGAAGCCGTCTTCAAAAAACATAATCCGGCTGATCCGTTTGAATACGAGTTTGCCGACGAAGAGTACGCCCAAAAGTTTGCTACCGAAGTGCGGGTCGGCAAACTATCCGGCTTCTTCGCCGTCCTCGCCATTCTTATCTCCTGCCTCGGCCTGTTCGGACTCGCTTCCTTTGTCGCCGAACAGCGCACCAAAGAGATTGGCATACGGAAGGTACTGGGCGCATCGGTCGCGCAGCTTTGGCAGTTGCTGTCCCGCGATTTTGTGGTGCTGGTGGCTATTTCTTGCTTGCTGGCCATTCCGGTGGCCTACTACTTTGCCCACGACTGGCTGCAAAACTACGAGTACCGCACCGAACTGCACTGGTGGGTGTTTGCACTGGCCGGTTTGGGAGCAATAACCATCACCCTGCTCACCGTGAGTTACCAAACCGTGCGGGCCGCCTTGATGAACCCGGTAAAGAGCTTGCGGAGCGAGTGATTGTCACCCTGCACGAATTCTATTTAAAAACCCAAGGGCTGTAACCGTTCAACTGTTGCCTAGTAAGTCATGAGGTTCCGGTTTCGCTTGCTCGGGGGGCACCTACTTCGGTAGCCGAACGTCTGATAGAAACCGGGTAAGGTTGGTTACTTCGATGTTTTTTGCGAGCGGATACGTATCAGATTCGGGGGTGATGACGGATAGTTTCTTGATACCTAAATCTTCCATCGCAATATACGTTCCCTTACTCAGCGAGGGAGCGCTGCTAAACTTGATTTCGGCAGCCACCAACCATCGGTTGTTTCGGCGTATCAGTAGGTCTATTTCAGCTCCATCCTGGGTACGATAGTAATACATTTCATCGTCTGATTGAAGCACCGCCGCAATTTGACCAACAACAAACCCTTCCCAAGAATTTCCTAGCAGAATGTTTCCTAGCAGGGCATCGTAAGACGTGATACCGGATAAATAGTGCAACATACCCGAGTCTCTTAGATAAATTTTGGGAGACTTAACCAGGCGCTTTTTTGCGTTCACGTGCCAGGGGGGCAGTAGAGAAACTAAAAAAGCATTGTCTAAAAAGCTGATGTACGTTTTGATGGTAGGGACGGTAAGTCCTAATGATTTAGCGTAAGTGCTATAATTCAGAATGCTACCGTTAGCGGACGCAATCATTTGTAACAATTGCCGGGTTACTCTGGGGTCGGCGGGTAAACCATACTGGGGTAAATCTCGCTGGACGTAACTCTGTACGAAGTTGCGGTACCACGTCTGAACGTACGTTGGTTTCTGCGACAAAGCCGGTTCCGGAAATCCGCCGTACAGCCATAAGTCCTGCCACGAGATTTGTTCCGTGGTTTCTCGTAAAGAAAGAGGAAACATTTCCAGATAGTTGATCCTTCCGGCCAAGCTTTCCGAGCTCTGACGCAACAAGGCCGGTGAAGCGGAACCTAGCACAACAAACCTTCCGGGGCGCCGGTAATCGTCTACCAAAGAACGCAGTAGGGGAAAAAGATGGGGCAGATGCTGCACTTCATCCAGAATCACCGTTTTATCGGTATGTTGACCAAAAAACAGTTCCGGATCACTGAGCTTATTCAGGTCAGAAGCTCTCTCTAAGTCCAGGTAAATGGAGGGGTGTTGGCTTTGCCACTGCTTGACCAAGGTGGTTTTCCCTACTTGACGGGGCCCTACCACTCCTATCACCGGAAATTCTTCCAGAGAAGTGGCGTAATCTTTTGTTATAATCCGATTAATCATCCCTGCAAATTTAAAATTGAATTTTAAATTTGCAGGGATGTGCATACATTTATTTACAATGTGTATTTATTTTACAGGATGACTATCTCACTTATGCGGTTCGCTGCTCATTCTGCTGCCAGTACGCTTCCGCGAACCGTTGCACGTCCCGACCCAACAGGTCTAATGCCCACACGCGCACATCGTGCCAAAAAATTTGCATAGTTCCTCCGTCTACAAACCGCCGGGCTGACGCCTTCAGGGGTAGCGGCACAATCCGCAGCCGTCCGTGCGCTTGCAGGTTTTTGCAAAAGTAAGCGGCTTCCATGAGCTGCAACGGTGGCCAACCCCCCACTCGGGCGAAGGCTTGCCGGGTGACAAAAATGCCCTGGTCACCGTAGAATCGCTTTCGGAAGCGATAGCGCACTCGGTTGACCCACATAATGTACCATAACAAAAAACTGCGCTGGTCGAAAGCAAACTCAAAAGCACCGCCCACGGTATTTGGCTTACCTAAAGCCGTTTGTATGGCCTGATCGTAATCCTCGGGAACCAAACCGTCAGCATCCAGAAACAGGTAAACATCCCCTTTGGCTTCCGCCGCTCCCCGGTTAAGCGACTGCCATTTGCTGCCGCGCAACAATTCGTCTACGATGACCGTTGTCGGAAACCGCTTGGCAATCGCTACGGTGGCATCGTGCGACCCGGCATCTACCACAATCACTTCCGGCTCGGAAAGGTGAACCCGCTCGTAGACTGCGCGGAGGGTAGGGGACAGGTAATTAGCCTCGTTCAGGGTGGGAATAATGATACTCAGCTGCATAGGGCTACGGTATTTAGCCCACAACTACCGCATCGGGTGAAGGTTTGGTTTGCCCAGCGTTTTGGTGACGCGATAACTTGCCCGGCCTAATGATTAGCCCGGAGGGTTTATAACAGATTATCGACAATTTTCAGTGAGAGCAAAAAAATAATCTATCTACTTAACAAAAGTAAAATTAATGCATTATATTTATGTTTGTTAACTAAATTATGGGTTCATGAAATTACCCTCGCTCGGTGAATTTGAAGAACTGGTGCTGCTGATGGTGGCCGCCCAGCACGACGAAGCCTACGGAGTAGGCATCCTGGAAGGACTGGAAGAGAAACTGGACAAAAAGCTCAACATCAGCGCCGTGCACGTGGCCCTCAAGCGCATGGAAGACAAAGGCTTCGTGACCTCCCGCTTCGGGGGCATCACGGCCGAGCGGGGCGGGCGGCGGAAGAAGTTTTATACGATTACCGCTCTGGGCAAGCAGATGCTGGACCAGCAGTACGCGTTGCGCACCAGTATTTACCAGCAAATTCCGAAAATATCCTTTGGATAACTCTTTCCTTTACGCTCAGCGTAGGGGCGGTCCCGGTCGGGCATGACCGCCGCCGCGGTTAATCCCTACGCTGGAAAAAGATCAATTAATAGAATGAACCCACCAACTCCACCTAAATACGCCCTCCAATTCCTCCGCTGGTTTTGCCGGGATGACTATTTGGAAGAAATAGAAGGTAATCTGCTGGAGCTGTACAACCAGCAATACAAAGAATCGTCCGCTAAAGCCAGACAGCAATTTGCCTGGAACGTGCTGCGGCACTTTCGTCCGGCCTTTGTTCGGTCTTTCAAATTGTATCAACCTGCTAACCACCGCGCTATGATTCGCCACAACCTCCTGCTTACCTTCCGCAACTTCAAGCGTTACAAAAGTACTTTTCTCATCAACTTGATCGGACTCTCCTCTGGCCTGGCTTGTGCTTTACTCATTTACCTCTGGGTGAACGATGAACTGAGCGTAGATAAGTTTCACGAAAATGATAGTCGGCTTTATCAGGTGATGAAAAATTATCCCTATGAGGGAAACATTGATACCGGAGAAGATACACCAGGCTTGCTGGCAAGAACACTGGCCGAGGAAATGCCCGAAGTGGAAAGTGCCGTGTCGGTTTTTCCCCCGGCTGACTTTACATTTAAAGGCATACTTTCGGTAGAGGATATCTATGTAAAAGCCAGTTCAAAGTTTGCCGACAAGGAGTTTTTCAATGTTTTTTCTTACCCTCTCCTTCAGGGAAATAAAATTCAAGTGCTGTCCGATCCCTCTTCGGTGGTGATATCAGAAACGCTGGCCAGGAATCTGTTTTATACTACCGACGATGTAATTGGCAAAGTAGTAAGCTGGAAAGGAGAAAGGCACGGCGGAGATTTTCGGATTGCCGGTATTTTTGGAAACCCACCGGCCAATACCAGCATTCAGTTTGATATTCTGTTCAATTATGATTTGCTCTTGGAGAAGTTCCCAAACTTTTCAAACTGGAATAGCAACGGACCAAGCACCTATGTCATTTTAAGGAAAAACACTGAGCTTAGCGAATTTAACGATAAAATTACTGACTTCGTCAAATCAAAAAATGCGGAGGTGCCTACTACCTTATTCACCCGGCCCTATTCTGACCGGTATTTGTATGGTGACTATGAAAACGGAGTGTTAACAGGAGGAAGAATAGCGTACGTAAGGTTATTTTCGGTGATTGCTATCTTCATACTATTCATTGCCTGCATTAATTTTATGAACCTGTCCACTGCCAAAGCATCCCGGAGGCTTAAAGAGATAGGGGTGAAGAAAGCGATAGGTGCCAGCAGAAGCCTGCTTGTGCTGCAGTACCTGGGAGAAGCTATGCTGCTCACTTTATCTTCCTTGGTATTGGCTATTGGTTTGGTCATGGCTTTCCTTCCCCACTTTAACGATATTACCGGCAAAGCATTGAGCCTTTATATAGACAAAAATCTTTTGCTGACGGTCTTAGGCATTACCCTCATGACCGGTTTCATAGCGGGTAGTTACCCTGCGATATACCTTTCCGGCTTCAATCCACTGGCTATACTAAAAGGCGGGAGAGCTTTCGGTAATAGCAAGTATTCGTTAGGAGAAATTTGGGCACGAAAAGGGCTGGTCGTTTTCCAGTTTATGATTTCTATCTCATTGATTATGTCTGTACTGGTAATTTATCAGCAAATGAGATTTATTCAATCCAAAAATTTGGGTTATGAAAAGGACAATATAATCACATTTGCTGCAGAAGGGAAACTCGCCGAAGATCCTGGCACTTTCCTCAACGAAATAAAAAACATAACGGGCGTAGTGAATGCATCTCATATGCGGGGCGACCTTACCGGGCTTCATGGGGGTACTACTGCATTGGAATGGGAAGGGAAAGACCCCGACAAAGTGGTGGATTTTGAATTGATAGGCGCTGGCTATGATTTGATAGAGACATTGGGGATAGAACTTGCCGAGGGACGCGCTTTTTCCAGGGATTTTGGATCAGAAAGTTCTACCATCATATTTAATGAAGTGGCTGTTGAGCGCATGGGACTTAGCGATCCGGTGGGTAAAACCATTACCTTATGGGGAGAAGAAAAACAAATTATTGGGGTAGTAAAAAATTTTCATTTTGAATCTCTTTATAAAAACGTAAACCCCCTCTTCTTTCAATTTTTGCCCACTGGCAGTAGTCTATTAGTCAAAGTAAAAGAGGGGAACGAACAAGAAACGATCGCGCAACTTGAAAAATATTACCAGGAATACAATGTGGGGATTCCGTTTGAATACCAGTTTTTGGATGAAACCTATCAGAAGATGTATGCTGCCGAACAGCGCGTTTCTACCTTATCCAAATACTTCGCCGGGATCGCCATCCTCATCTCCTGCCTCGGTCTTTTTGGTTTGGCCGCCTTCACTGCCGAGCGTCGGCTCAAAGAAATAGGCATCCGAAAGGCTTTGGGGGCCAGTAACTTTAGCATCGTGCATTTACTATCCGGCGACTTCACTAAAATGGTGCTGCTGGCGATTGTCATGGCCCTGCCCCTCAGCTACCTGGCAGCGCAGCACTGGCTACAGAACTTTGCCTTTCACATTGAATTGCAGTGGTGGTACTTCGCCGGGGCCGGGCTAGCCGCATTACTTATTGCCTGGTTCACCGTGGGGCTGCAAACCGTAAAGGCAGCGCGGGTGAACCCGGTGGAGTGTTTGCGGGATGAATGAATCGTTTTGTTTTCCTGGATAATTATTTCTTCCCCTTCGCTACAATCTATCCCAGAGGTTTTTTTACTTTGTCGCATACCCTCAACCGACGTAATGGAAGAACCTCGCAAAAAGAAGAAAAAAGCCACCAAGAAGAAAGCACCCCGCGTTCCTTATCACAAAAAACCGGAGAACCTCACCCCGCGCGACTGGCAAACGGCCCTGCGCAAACAGTTTGCCGCCGACAACGTCTTCGAGATCGAGAACCGGGGCGACCATCCCATCTACTCCGACTTCACGGTCTATAACCCAACTTCAAACAGCACCTACAAGGTGGCTATCCGCAGCAGTCCGAAAGAGATGGACGAGGGCGAAAACGGCAACTTCTGCGCTTGCTACGACTTCAAAACCAACCAACTGGGCACCTGCAAGCATCTGGAAGCCACGCTGCGCAAACTGTGGCGCAACACCCGCCTGCGCAAGCACTGGAACGAAAAGCCCGACCGCCCCTACAGCTCGGTCTACCTGAACTACATCGGCGAACGCCGGGTGATGATCCGGGTGGGCGACTACCCCCTGGATGAGAAACGAGACCCGTGGACCGAAACCCAGCAGGAAAAGATGCAGCGGTTGGCCGACCGCTACTTCGATAAAAACGGACAACTAAAGCCCGCCTCCTTTGCCACCTTCGATAAGTTTCTGGATAAGGCCCGCTCCCTTGATCCTGACTTTCGCTGCTATGACGACGCGCTGGAATTTGTGCTGGAACAGCGCGAGAACACCCGGCGGCAGGAGTTACTCAAAGATTTGATCAAAAACCCTAAATCTCCCTACTTCGAGACGCTGCTCAAAACCGAGCTGTTTCCCTACCAGCGCGAGGGCGTCTACTTTGCCGTGCAGGCCGGGCGCAGCCTGATTGCCGACGAGATGGGGCTCGGCAAAACCATCCAGGCCCTGGCCGTGGCCGAAATGCTCAAGAAAGAGCTCGCCATTAGCCGGGTGCTCATCGTGTGCCCCACCTCCCTGAAGTACCAGTGGAAATCGGAAATTGAGAAGTTCACCGATAGCACCGCCCACGTGGTGGAGGGTGGCCCGCTGGCCCGTCCGGCGCAGTATCTAGATCCTGAGCACTTTTACAAGATCGTGAGCTACCACACGGTGGGCAACGACCTGGAAGCCATCAACGACAGCGAGGTTGATCTGGTGATTCTGGACGAGGCGCAGCGCATCAAAAACTGGCAAACCAAAACCTCGCAGAGTGTCAAGAAGGTGCAATCCGACTACGCCCTGGTGCTCACCGGCACCCCCTTGGAAAACAAGCTGGAAGAGCTCTATTCCATCATTCAGTTTATCAATCCCTTTCTGCTAGGCTCCTTGTTTGCCTTTCTGAACCGCTACCAGGTCACCGACGACGCGGGCAAGGTAACCGGTTACCAGCACCTGAACGAGATTGGGAAAATTCTGCGGGACGTGATGCTGCGGCGCACCAAAAAGAAGGTGATGAAGCAGCTTCCGGCGCGGCAGGACAAAAACCTGTTTGTGCCCATGACCGAGCAGCAGCGCACCGTGCACGACGAGTACCGGGAGATGGTGGCCAAACTGGTACTCAAGTGGCGACGGCTCGGTTTTTTGCCGGAAAGAGACCGGCAGCGCCTCATGATCGGTCTCAACATGATGCGCATGGCCTGCAACAGCACCTACGTGATCGACCAGAAAACCCGCCACGACACCAAGATCGACGAGCTGTTTAGCATTCTGGACACCATCGTGGACGCTGAGGGCGAAAAGGTGGTGGTGTTTAGCCAATGGGAGCGCATGACGCGCCTGGTGGCCCAGGGGCTGGAAGAGCGGGGCGTGGGGTTTCAGTACCTGCACGGCGGCGTGCCCAGCGCGAATCGTAAGGAGTTGTTCACCAACTTCAACAAAGACCCCGACTGTCGGGTGTTTCTCTCTACCGACGCGGGCGGCGTGGGGCTGAACTTGCAGGCTGCCTCGTGGATGGTGAACCTCGACATCCCCTGGAACCCGGCGGTGCTGGAGCAGCGCATTGCCCGCATCTATCGCCTGGGCCAGCGCAAGCGGGTGTCGATCATCAACCTGGTGTCTACCGGCACCATCGAGCACCGCATGCTCGATGTGCTCAGCTTCAAGTCGGGCCTGGCCGAGGGAGTGCTCGACCAGGGCGAGGATGCCATCTTCATGAACGAAGACCGCTTCAAAAAATTCATGGACTCGGTAGAGAACGTGGTGCCGGGAGCGAGCGGCGAGGTGGCGGCCGAAATGGCTACCGTGTCGGAAGAGGACACGCGCGACCAGCAGGAGATGTTCAGCGAACCGGGCAGCGTGCCGGAAGAGTTACCCGCCAACGGAAGGGAACCGAAACCGGAAGCAGAACCGACCGCGCCCGCCGTAGCCGTGGCGATAGAAAGCCAGGCCGACGGGCAGGAGCTGATGGCCAACGGGCTGAAGTTTTTCAGTCAACTGGCGCAGACACTCAGCGACAAAGACGCCACCGCCAAACTGGTACGTTCTATCACGGAGCGCGATGAAACCACCGGGCAAATCTATTTGAAGGTGCCGGTAGACAATGAGAAAACCGTGGAGAGCGCCATCACCATGCTGGGAACGTTGTTTAAGGCGTTGCAGTGAGTGAGGCAGTAGGCATAATATACCGCTTATAAAGGTGAGCGATTATGAACGCTAACGAACTACAGGAAATTATCCTCGGCGGAGAGACCAGCACGGTGCAGTTTAAAGAAAAGCTGCCCCATCCTGATGCTTTCGCTGCCGAGATGGTGGCAATGGCCAATGCCCGGGGCGGCGTGATTCTGTTGGGCGTGACCGATAGCGGAGATATTACCGGGTTGAGTCCCGAAGAACTGCGAGAATACGGTAGCCAAATCGCTAACATTGCCACCAACCGAGTGATTCCGGTGGTGTATGTCCTTACCGAAGTGGTCAAGGTGGCTGAGAAGCGGGTGTTGGTGGTAGCAGTAGATGAGGGAATCAATAAGCCTTACAAAGACAACAAGCTGGTAATTTGGCTCAGACAGGGTCCCGACAAGCGAAGGGTATCGGACAATGCGGAGATTCTCCGATTGTTTCGCAGCAGCGATCAGTTTCGTCCTGACGAGCTTACGGTAGGCGGCACCTCGTTGGATGATGTAGATTTGGATTTTTTCCACCGTTTCTTCGAGCGGGAATTTGATCAGCCTTTTGAAAAATCAGGACTTGATCTGTCGCAAACTTTGGCAAATCTCACCATTCTCAAAGATGGACGCCTTACGCTGGCGGGACTGATGTTTTTCAGCAAAGACCCGCAACGGTACCGTCCTATCTTTCACGTCAAAGCAGTTTCCTTTTTCGGCAACGAGATTGAGGGAAGAAACTATCGGAACAGTAAAGACATTAACGGAACTATTCCTAAGCTCTACGAACGAAGCATAGATTTCCTAACTAGCAACCTCAAACATACCCAACAGGGGCAAAACTTTAACTCAACCGGAATACTGGAAGTGTCGAAGGTAGCTTTGGAGGAACTTGTGCAGAATGCGCTGGTGCATCGAGAGTATCTCAAGAGCGCGGCTATCAGGATACTTATCTTTGACAACCGCATAGAGATTATCAGTCCCGGAAGGTTGCCGAACAGCCTCACGATTGAAAAGATCAAATACGGCAACGCAGTGGCTCGAAACCAACTAATTGCCACTTTTTGTTCCAAAACCATGCCCTACCGCGGGCTAGGCTCGGGGGTGAAGCGAGCGGTCAAAGAACAGCCTAACATTACCTTCATCAACGACGTCGACGGCGAGCAATTTACGGTGATTATCCCTCGTCCGCCCGAGGAGTACCCGAGTTGACTATTTCAGCCACCGCAGCTCGAACTGAAAGCCCGGCAGCACATCTTCACCCGACAGCGTGCGGTCGTAGCCGGTAAGTTCCTCCGGCTCGCCTTGCTCGGTGCGGTAGACGAATGTCTTTTCCTCCTTCGGATAGAACAGCCAGCCCAGGCGGCAACCGTTGTCCATCCACTCGGTCATCTTTTCTTGCGTAGCTTTTAGCGTATCGGACGGGGAAGTGAGTTCGGTCACAAAGTCAGGGCAGAGCGGCACGAACTTAGCTCGTTGTTCTTCGGTAAGGGCATCCCAGCGCGACCTTTCCAACCACGAAGCATCGGGCGAGCGGGTGGCTCCGTTGGGTAGGATGAAGCCAGCCGATGACTCGAATACTTTCCCTAGCTGGGCCTGGCGATTCCATAGCTTTAGCTCGGTCACAATCTCACCGTTTTTATCACTGGTAATTCCTCCGGCGGGGGCCATAATGATGATCTCTCCGTTAGCGTTTCTTTCAAAATTTAAGCCCCGACTGCGGTTTTCCTGGCAGAAATCGAAGAACTCGTCGTCGGTGAACTGAAGCCTTGCGGGCAGTTTGATCGCGTACTTTTCCATACTATAACAGTACTATTTTTTTGCCCGCAATGTTTCAATAGTTCGAGGGAGCTACTTACCGTGATACGCCCACCTAAAGAGCACCCCGCCCAATTATTTCAGCCACCGCAGCTCAAAATAAAAGCCGGGCAGCACGTCTTCGCCGGAAAGTGATCGGTCGTAGCCGGTAAGCACTTCGGGTTCGGCTTGCCCGGCCCGATAGATAAACGCTTTTTCTTCCTTTGGGTAAAATAGCCACCCTAAGCGGCAACCGTTGGCCATCCACTCGACCATTTTTTCTTGGGTAACTCGCAGGGTGTCGGAAGGAGAGATCAGTTCGGCAACGAAATCAGGACACAGGGGTGGAAATTTCTCTTGTTGTTCGTACGACAACGCCTCCCAACGCGACTTTTCGACCCAGGCGGCATCGGGTGAGCGGGTGGCTCCGTTGGGTAGGACAAAACCCGTAGAGGAATTAAACACTTCGCCTAGCTCATGTTCTTCGTTCCAGTGGTCTAACTTGGCATTCAGTTTACTATTCTTTTTCCCTGTAAGTCCTCCGGTAGGTGACATAACAATAATTTCTCCGTGAGCATTTCTTTCAATTCTCAGCCCTCGACCGCGGTTCTCCTGGCAGAAGAGGTAGAACTCGTCATCGTTGAATCGGAGTTCTTTGGGTATTTTGATGGCGTATTGTTCCATAGAATAAAGATACTGTTTCTTTAGCAAAAATGCTTTCGGTTCCACAGCAGTTGTTCACAATGAATATTCCTAGCCTGATCACTTCAGCCACCGCAGGTCAAACTCGAAGCCGGGTAGCACTTCTTCGCCGGAGAGCGCTTGGTCGTAGCTGGTAAGCACTTCCGGTTCGCTTTGCCCGGCCCGGTAGATGAAGGTCTTTTCTTCTTTCGGATAAAATAACCAGCCCAGGCGACAGCCGTTGTCCATCCACTCGGTCATCTTCTCTTGAGTCGCTTTTAGCGTATCGGACGGGGAAGTGAGTTCGGTCACAAAGTCGGGGCAGAGCGGCACAAACTTGGCCTGTTCTTCCTCGGTGAGGGCATCCCAGCGCGACCTTTCCAGCCACGAAGCATCGGGCGAGCGGGTGGCTCCGTTGGGTAGGACGAATCCGGTAGATGAGTCAAACGCTTTTCCGCGTTGCGTTTGGCGATTCCACATTTTTAGGTCGGTAGTTAATTCACCGTTTTTATCGCCGGTGGTTCCTCCGGTAGGGGCCATAATGATAATTTCTCCGTGAGCGTTTCTTTCAAAGCGCAGGTCGCGGTTCTCCTGACAAAAAGCAAAGAACTCATCGTCGGTGAACCGAAGTCCCTTGGGCAGTTTGATAGCGTACTTATCCATAAGACGAAAGTTACTGATTTTCCAGCAAAAAAGCTTTTAACGCTTCATACTGATTATTTAACGGAGTCGCGTGCTTTTCCTGAGAAACCAAGGCCTGCAAGGCGGGCGGCAACGGATAATCTCGCTTGATAGCGGCTTCTACCGTGTCTAAGAACTTGGCCGGGTGGGCGGTGGCCAGCACTACGCCGTAGGCGGCAGAATCAGTGTCTCGAAAGTAATCGCGCAATCCCAGGTAGCCCACCGCCGTGTGGGGGCACATCACGTAGCCTTCGTACTGCTCATAAACCGCGCGAATGGCCTCCTGCGTCTGCGCGTCGGTATAGAACTTGCCGATAATATTCTTCTTGATCGCACTCCACCGTACATTGGCGTCTTCGTCTTGGTAGAAGGCCAGCAAGCGCACGAAGTTGCTGGGGTTGCCCACGTCCATGGCGTTAGACAGGGTGCGCACCGAGGGGCGCGGCGTAAATTCTCCCGAAGTGAGGTACTTGGGCACAATGTCGTTGGCATTGGTGGATGCGATGAAGCGATGCACCGGCAAGCCCATCCGCTGGGCAATGAGTCCGCCGCAGAGGTTGCCAAAATTGCCACTAGGCACCGAAAAGACTACTTCACGGTTAGGGTCAAAGCCGGGCTGCTGCTTTAGCTGGGCGTAGGCCCAAAAGTAGTAGAACGACTGCGGCACCAGTCGGCTGATGTTAATGGAGTTAGCCGAGGCCAGGTTCAACTCCCGGTTGATGTCGATATCCAGAAAGGCTTGCTTCACCAAGCGCTGGCAGTCGTCGAAGGTGCCGTCCACTTCCAGGGCCGTCACGTTGTGGCCTACGGTGGTCAGTTGCTTTTCTTGCAGGTCGCTCACCTTGCCCTTCGGATACAGCAGCGTGACCCGGATGCCGGGCACGCCCAGAAAGCCCTGCGCCACCGCCCCACCCGTGTCGCCCGAGGTGGCCACCAGAATGTTCACGTCTTGCTGCTGCGGGCTTTTCTGCAAGAACCACGACATCATCCGGGCCATAAAGCGGGCCCCAAAGTCCTTGAAGGCCAGCGTGGGGCCGTGGAACAGTTCCAGTACTTGCACCTGCTCGTCGAGCGACACCAGCGGAGCGTCGAAGTTGATGGCATCATCGATCAGGCGGCGCAGCTCTTCGGCCGGAATTTCATCGCTCAACAGCGCTTCGGCCACCTTGAAGGCAATGTCGGCAAACGTCCGTGCTTCTATGGTGGCGAAAAACGCCGCGGGCAGGCGGGGCAACGCATCGGGCATAAACAGACCGTTATCGTCGGGCAGGCTCTTGAACACCGCTTCCTGAAAAGTGAACGGTTGGGTGTGATGGGTATCGTTGGTGCTGTAGAGATGCATTATCTTAACGTTCTTCTTATCAAAGTCATTTCATTGCCATCGTCTAACATCCAGACCATAGTAGTGTCGTTTGTCAGGCGATAATCTCCTTTTATGGTGTCAGACTTTTGCCAGATAAAAATTTTTAACCGCTTCTTCTCTTCGTCCACTCTGTATGCTTTATTTTTGGGTTGAGATTCGCCCGGCAAGAACTCAGAAACGAAGTTTTGCGGATGAAAATAGTATCTCGTGTATTCCCCTTCGTACGGGCTATCCTGTCTAATTACACTATCTGCTCTGACAGTCTCTCTAACGAGCCAAACGCTAGGACGATCATCATACCAGTCTCCGGTCAGAAAGGTTCTTTGGGCAAGGTAGGGAGTTACTTCCTCTAAAAATAGATAAGACACCACCCCCAGAAAAAGAATATTTACGACTAGTTCTACCTTTACTTTTAGTGCTTTAGCATAACTAGCGCTGATGGTCTTGACGAAGAAATCTTTTAGAACAGGAAAGTTGAGTGACAGTATCAGGAGGTTAAGTATCAGCAGTAATCCGGAGATCAATTGGGTGTCTTCCCACAGATCAAGAGCAATGTTGATCAGGAAGACATTCAATACGACCGGCAGAAGCAAAATTGCTCCCAGCAGTCTAGTCTTCCGAAATAGTAAAAGAATAGCCGGTAACAGTTCAAGCACTCCCAACAAGATTGTAAACCATTTCGAGTAACCTAAAAAGGCCCACGTCAGCGTTACTCCGGAAATATCTTTGAGCGGCTCCGACCATTGGTAAAAAGGCATAACCACAAATTGGGTCCTAAGCAGCTTGGTTAGTGCATAAGGAAGCATACACAAGCCCAGTAAATAGCTAAGGATTGTTTCGTAGGTTGTTTTTTCTTTGAGTAGTTTTAGCATTGATTTTTCGTCTAATAGTGGCTAATCAAAGTAAGCGCTACTTCCTTCTTTTGCTGCCAGTTCATGCACCTGCTCGATCTGCGAAGCCAAAATTCGCTCTTCCGACAGTTCGGGCAGGTGTTCCATCGCAAAATAACGGGCATCCTCGATGTCAAAGCCGGGAATTAGGCTTCCGGCCACCGCTTCGCACAGGAAGACTAGTTTGTACACATACAGGGGTTGCGGAGGATGCGGATGGCACTTTTTATCGTAGACGGCCAACAACCGGGATACCGTTGCATCCAAACCGGTTTCTTCTTTAATTTCTTTGCGGATAACTTCCGACGGACTGAAGCCCACCTCGCCCCACCCGCCCGGTAGCGACCATTTCCCGTCGAGCGATTCTTTCACCAGCAACACTTCCTTGGCTTCGTTCAGGATCAAACCCCGAATATCTACTTTGGGGGTGGGGTAATCTTTCACAGGCATAAAAAAGTCGCGGAGCACCGGAAGTGGCTTTCTAGAGGTGGTGCTGAGCAGCTTTAGGCTGATAGCCGCTAGTTCCTCGTAACGTTCCCTATCATACTCGTTTTCAGCGTACAAAAGCCCGGTGTCCGCTAATGCCTTTACTCTTTTGATTAGTTCTAGTGCATTCGTCTCGTTCATCTCGTTGGATTTCTTGATCATTAGCGCACCCGATTAATCTACCACCCGCGGGCCCTGCCGGTTCACCGACGAAACGTACACTTCGCTGTCAATGTTGAGCGCTCCGAACGCATTCTGCATCTTGCGGCCCACCTCTTCGGCAATTTCTTGGGTCTTGCTCAGGGCAAACACCGAGGGACCGGAACCGGAGATGCCGCACCCCAGCGCTCCGGCTTCCAGGGCGTTGGCCTTCACGCTATCGAAGCCCGGAATCAGCAGCGAGCGAATGGGCTCGATGATCACGTCTTGCATCGAGCGGCCAATGAGTTCCAGGTCACACTGCCACAAACCAGCGATTAAACCCGCCGTGTTGCCCCACTGCACGGTGGCATCTTTCAGGGAGATTTGCTTGCGCAGGATGCTGCGGGCATCGCGGGTTTGCACTTCCACGTGCGGATGAATCACCGTCACCCGTAGCGCTTCGGGCGTGGGTACGCGGATCACGTCCAGCGGATCGTAGCTGCGGATGAGCACGAAACCTCCCAGCAGGGCCGGAGCCACGTTGTCGGCGTGGGCCGATCCGCAAGCCAAGCGTTCGCCTTCCATGGCGAAGGGAAGCAAATCTTCTTGGCGGGCAACCGCTAGTTCCGGTTCGTAGCGCCTGAGCAGTTCGTTGGCGGCAAATAGTCCGGCCACCGCGCTGGCCGCACTCGAGCCAAGTCCACTGCCCAGCGGCATTTGCTTGTACAGGGTGATGACCACGCCGTGGCGCGACTGTACCTGCGCCAGCAGTTGCTTCACCACCACGCCCACCGTGTTTTTGTCCGGATCGAGCGGCAGCTTGCCCTCGTCGCCCACAATCTTCTCGATGATCACTTGGCCCGGTTGGTTGGTAAGCCGCATCACCACCTCGTCGCCCGGATCGTTGATGGCAAAGCCCATGATATCGAAGCCGCAGGCCACGTTGGCCACGGTGGCCGGAGCAAACACCCGAATGCTATGATTTTGACTCATTGATTTGGCAAAGGGCGTAAAGGTAGTGGTTTTTTAGATTAACCTACCGACTGCTGAGCACCCGTTGGCCTTGCAACAGGAAAGCGGTGATGTCGGCGACGTCTTGCTCGCTAAGTTGCATGTGTTCGGGAGAGGGCATAATGCTCAGATCGAGCCGCTTCTTGCGCTCTACTTTCTCCTCTTCAATCATGTAGCGCCTTCCGTAGGTATCCAGCATCGTCACCACCGCCCCGTCGGAAAGCAGCAGTCCGTACACCGCTCCTCCATTCTTGAGCATCACCAAATAGGGCTCGTAGCCAAAGGCCACCCCGGCTTCCGGGTGCAGTAGGCCTTCCAGCATGCCCAGTTTGCCGTATTTGGTGCTGATGTTAGTCAGCATCGGCCCCACCTCGCTACCCGCCGCCCCCATCTTGTGGCAGGTGAGGCAGTTGCTGTAGAACAGTCCTTTACCACGGTTGGCATCTGCCGAAAGGTTCGCTACGGTTTCAATTTGGTACAATGCCGTGTCGGTCGGTACAAAATAGTGCGCGACCAACGCCCGAAGGTTACGGTCTTCTTCCTGCATCATCGGTTCGCTAAGTTGTTGAACCAGCGAGCGGGGCAGTACCCCTTCGGCGGCCAAATAGATCAAGTGCAGTTTTCCGACTTTTTGCTTCGCCAATTCCTGAGCCACTTGCGTGCGTTTTTCCAACCGGAGCGTGGTGTCGGCTACCTGCTGCCGGGCGGCCAGCAGGTCGGGATGAGCCTCGGGCGAAAAATCATCGGGCGACTCCCAATCTTTCAGGTAAGTGCGCCACGCATTGGTTTTGCGAAACTGCAACCAGTACTGCGCTAGGCTCTTTACTTCACCTGATTCGCTTTCGGCCAACTGCCGGGTGGCCTCAGCCGCGGCTGCGGTAGAAATAAACGCCAGAGACGTTAACGCTTTTTTTCGTTCCAACTTAGAGAGTTGCGGTGCGGCAGCGCGGGTGGCTAGAGCGTCTGCCGCGGCAGCGGGGTGCAGTTCTTCTACCAGTGATGCTAACTTCTCCGACCACTGCGCGGGAGCGGGGGCGTCAACGTGATTGAGCAAGGAGGCGTAGAAAGCGTCTTCTTTACCTTGCAAACCAATGCCTAGTGCGGTGAGGTAGGCTTTGTCTTCACCATCATACCCATCGATCAGGGTAAAAAAAGTGGTTTCACTCTCGGCGAGCGGGACGTCGCGCAGCGCAATGGCTACCTCCCGACGCGCGGCGGGCGACGGATATTTGGCAAGCCGTTGGGCATAATCCATCAACCGCTTGGGTTGCACCTGCCGCAGCGCCCGAAAGGCCGTGATCCTAAGCTGAGGATCATCGTCAGCCAACAAGGTTTCTACGACCGCAATACCCGGTGCACCCAATTGAGCAAGCAGCCATGTGGCCCGAGCCCGGTGGTAGGGATTATCGGAAGCCAGCACCTGCTCTACTGCCGAAACCGCAGAAGCTCCTTGTGCTTTTAGTCGGGCAAAGCCTAGCTGACGCACGTTGATGGCCGGGTTGAGCAAAGCCTGCACCTGCCCCTCGGTACTGCTTAGGTCAATTTCAGGCGTCGTTAGCGCCTGATCCTTAGGCGCGATGCGGTAGATGCGACCGTAGCCCTTCTTGTCGTACATCTGGTGCCCGCCCACAATGGGGTCGTACCAATCAGCCACGTAGATGGCCCCGTCGGTGCCGATGGCCACGTCGCTGGGGCGGAACCACTTCCGCTGGTCTTCCTCCACATCGTTCCAGCGGTAGTCAGGGTTGTCGGTATCGACCGAAGCCACAAAAGCGATTCGTTCCGACAGGTCGTATCCCGCTCCCGCAGGTTTAGGATGATAGCCAAAGATGATGTTCCGTCCGGCGTCGGCGCTCAGCAGTAATCCACGGTGGTGTTCACCCAGCGCGTCGCTTTCGTTCACCACCACCCCGGTGGGCGAGCCCGACCCGTAGATATCACCCGCGGGCATCACTCCCGGGTCTTCCTGGTGCCAGTGGGCCACCTCGATGCTTTGTCCCGGACGCCGGTCGGCCTGCCAGGTGCGCTCGCCGGTGGCGTTGAAGTAGCCCGCGTTGCCGCCTTCCATCACCCAGGTGGTGCGGCAGGTAGCCACCTGGTCGTCGTTGTCATTTTGCCACCGGTCGCCGTAGGAGTCCACGAACACTTCGTAGGAGTTGCGGAAGTTATGAGCGAGCACCTCGAGCCCGGTGCCGTCGGGGTTCACCCGCAGGGCCAGGCCGCCCGTCCAGATGCGCCCGTCGTCGCTGCGGCGGTTTGGCGAATTGGTGTTGTTGTAGGGCGTGCCGCCGTTGTAGATGCTGCCGCTGCGCAGCGTCCACCCGGCCCGGTCGGTGACCACGTGCGGACCCGCGTTGCCCGTGTTGAAGTACCAGCGCCCGTCGGGTCCCGATATTACCGAGTGCAATCCGTGGTCGTGGTCGAGCCCCCCGAAACCGGTAAGCAGCACTTCCTTTTTGTCGGGCACGTCGTCGCCGTTCTCGTCGGTGTAGACAATCAGGGAGGGTGCGCAGGAAACGATGACCTGGTTACCGATCACGGCGATGCCCAGCGGAGAACGCAAATCCTCGTCCTGAACAAACACTTTAGAAGAATCGGCCACGCCGTCGCCGTCGGTATCTTCAAGGATCATCACGCGGTCGCCCTGCGGATGTTCCCGGTGGCCTTCGTGGTTGTTGAAGTCCCGGTAGTTCACCGCTTCGGTGACCCACAGTCGTCCGCGGGCATCTACGTCAATATTCGTGGGATTGAAAAACTGCGGCGATTCGGCCCATACGGTGGCTTCCAAGTCGTCGGGAAGGTAGAGCAGTGGTTCGGGATCGGCCTCTTCAGGCACGTCGTTGTTCGGCGAGCAACTTATGGCGAAAAGCAAGGCCGGTAAACAGTATGATAGAAGTTTCATGCAGCTTTTGTTGATCATCTTAACGTAAGGTGGTCTTTGGCATCATTAGCCTCGGTTTATCACCTTTCTAAGGTACTGATTGTTAGCCTTATACGTCTCCAGTAAATCCATCCCGTCGGGCCGTGCTCCTTCAATGATCACCCAGCCTTGATAGTTCATATCGTCCAAAATCCGACCAACCCTCGTAAAATCAATCTCCCCCTGCCCCAGCAAGTGGTCGTTTTCCTTCATGTGCACCTCGCAGATATATTCAGTGCCCAGACGGGCCATCTCTTCGTAAATGTCGTAGCCCATCTTGTGCGAATTAGCCACGTCGTAGTACACCCGCACGTTGGGCGAGCCGACGGCCTCAATGATCGCCAGGTGCTCGTCGGCGCTGAGCCACGACTCGATGCCTAACGTCACCCCGGCTTCTTCGGCCCGAGACGCCACCCGGCGCAGGCGACGGATTACTTCCTGCTGCCCGGCTTCGTCGTTCTTCAGGTCGCCTTTACTAAAAAAGGCTAACAAAACAATAGGGCAGCCCATCGCTTGGGCCACGTCGATGCTGTCGCGCACCCAGGCTTCGGTCTGAGGTTCTGATTTATAAGGCACCTCGTTGAGTTCGCCTATGGCCAGGCTGGCGATCCGCACGTTGTGCTTTTGGGCAGCTTCTTGGTAGGCCTGCTGCACTTCCGGTTGCCGCAGGTGCATGTCGTTGGCCGACGTTCCCAAACTGACCTGCACTCCGTCCAGCCCGATCTTCTCCGCAAGAGCGAGGGCTTCTACTTCGCCCAGTTGGTTGATAGACCAGTCGCAAACACCGATGGGGTAGGGCACTTGGCGATGATTAAGCGCAGCGACCCACCCGGGGCTAACGGTGGCTAATCCGAGTAGGGCGGCGGAGCTTTTCAGGACTTGGCGGCGGGACGGCGAGTGCGTAGTTTTCATGGTGAAATTTACTACTTTTATAACACTTTCGGACTACGCCCGGCAGAATGGCAAAATTTGTTTAACTAACAATGTGAAAAATTTTCGCATCGCGTTACTTCTATTACTGCTAGAGAGTATGCCCGGTTTTGTCCGAGCACAACACGTGTTTAGTCTGCAAACCGGCGGACAACGTTACCTCACCCGAGAGCCGATTCTTTCGCCACTGTCTTACCGGGGGGCATACGTGCCATTGCAATTTTCTTACGCCTACACCGCCGAGAGATCTCATCAAGAAGTGCGCCTCCTGCGCGGCACCGGCGAACTCACTTCTTCCATCACGTCTATCAACAAATTTGGGCGTAACCATTACGTAGAATTACTGGCGCTACAATTTCAGTATACTTACCTGAGACGCTTCCGGGCGAATGCCCGTTATACCGCGTACGGCGGCGGGACGCTTCAGGCAACGTATTTCGACAAAGAAATGACCTACCTTTGGGGACGAGACGGTCGGGCCGCTGATGTGTTTGTCGCCCCGGCGGCAACTGGCGCAGTTATGACAACCTTCGGAAAACGCCACCAGGTGCGCGGGCAGTTGGCCGTATCTCCGTTGGCCTACGTAGCCGGGTGGGAGATACCACATTTGGCGGCACCGCGCGGGCGGTAGTACAAGAGTTGCCTAGTGGCTGGACCTACCGGGTGTCTACTTGGTTTGTCACCCAACCGGACGGTCAGGTGGTAGAAGGCAATGGGGTGGCCCCCGAAGTGACCGAACCCTACGACGGGGTGGACCCGCTGGACAACGCGATGGAGCGGGCTATTGAATTGCTGACCGAGAATAGCTAAGGTAGCACCCCCAGCTTTTGTAGCTCCTTACGCAAATCGGTTTCCGGGGTCAGGTGAATACCATGGATGCCCAGCGCCTCAGCGCCCGCCACATTTTCTTGCACGTCGTCGATAAAAATGGCCTGTTCGGGCACAACGGGCTGGCGGGCGAGCAGGGTTTGGTAGATTTTGGGGTCGGGTTTCACCAGCTTGAGAGAACCGGAAACCACCGTGTCTTCAAAATAGCGCAGAAAAGGGAAGCGTTGCTGGGCCACCGGAAAGGTTTCGGCCGACCAGTTGGTGATGGCGTAGAGGTGAATGTCCGGTCGTTGGTGAAGGTCCTCCAGCACGGCCACATTTTCTTCAATGGCTCCGCCCAGCATCTCGTCCCAGCGTTCGTGGTAATGGCGGATGTTAGCTTCGTGCTCGGGAAACTGCGCAATGCGCTCGCGCAACGCTTCGGCGAACAGGCGGCCGCGGTCTTGCTCCCGGTTCCAGTCGGAGTGGCACACCTCGGTGAGGAAGTGCCGCATCTGAGCTTCATCAGTGAATACTTTCCGGTACAGATACTCAGGGTTCCAGTCAATTAAGACGCCGCCCAGGTCGAAGATAACGGCGGTAAAGGTTGGGTTCATAGAAACTTGCTTCGAGTATAGAACAGATGTTTCGCGGCATAACCAGAGACTGGCTGTAGAATGACGTCGACAAGGTAAAAAAAAAGAGAACCTTTCGGCTCTCTTGCTACATAAGATCTTTGCTGGTCTTACCCTTTGCGATCCTCACCGCGGGGGCAATCGTCTTTTTTGGGCTGCTGACAGGGCTCTACGGCGTTGGCGTTGCAGATAGGGCAGTGCGCTACATCGGCGGATTGAGTGGTTTCTTGCTTTTTCATGGCTGTAAGGGTTAAATGACTACTTGGTTACAGTTCTATAAACCGGTTCCCTCCTCCGATAGTTGCGCTGGAAAGTAATTTGAAGGTAGTCTAAATAACTGTAAATCAGTTGTTTAGAATTGTTTTAAACAAGCATTAGCTCAAGAGCTGCTCATCAGGACAGTAGTAGGTGCTACGCCCTCCGACCACCGTGCGTTCGATGTTTTTTTGCTGTAGCGGATGGTCATCCCGCTCTAACCAACGATAGGTCACCAGGAAATCCCGCGGAAAATCCTCATACCGCGCCTCGTGCCGAATGGCGGTCTCCAGAACGTGCTGCATTTTGTCATAAATGAGGGCAACCTTGCTTTCGCTGAGCTGATTCGCCGGAGTCATCGGGTGCACCTTGGCTTGGTACAAAATTTCATCTACAATCCAGTTGCCCAGCCCGGCCACCAAACTTTGGTTGAGCAACAAGGGTTTGATGAGGCCCTTGCGCCCGGCCAGCCGCTGGCTAAATTCTTCGAGCGTGATGCGCTGCGCATCCTGGCCCAATTTCTTTTTCTTCCGAAACGCTTCCAGATCGTCTGTAATCCCCACGCGTCCCAGTATGCGCGGGCAGCAGAAGGCTACGAAGAAGCCATCGTCCAAACCCCACACCACCTTAGCGAAGCGGGGCATATCCTCCCGGTCGCGGTAGTAGCGCAGCGAACCGGTCATGCCGAAGTGTAGCGTAAGCCACGCCCCGCCGCTCAGCTCAGCAAAGAGCTGTTTGCCAACGCGTCGGGTGCCGACAAAAGATTGCCCTACCAATCGCTCTTCCAGGGTTTCGGAAGAGACCAACACCACGCGCGGCTCGTGCACCGCTATCGACACCACCGTGCGGTGCAACGCGGTTTGTTCGAAAAACTTCTGATACGTGGCTACTTCGGGCAGTTCAGGCATGAGTAATGAGTGGTCGGACAACCGCGCTATTTTCCCGTGTCGGATGCCGGTGGATAAATCGTCTGATCGTCGGCGGGGTAGCGGTTGTTGCTTCGATCAACGTCGGCCAACCGCATCGTAGGATCAATCACCATACTTTTGATATCTCCCGCCGGGTGGGGGACGGTCATGCGGTAGGTGGGGTACGTCCAGGGCCAGTCGGCCAGCACCGTGCGCGTGATATCCATTTCGCTTTTCTTCTCACCGCGCATCATGCGCAGCGGAATGTAAAACAGTTCCTGGCGACCATCCTGGTAGGTCAACAGCACGTCGAGCGGCATGGGCATGGCTCCGATGCGGTGCAGCGTCACGTTGGTCTGCGCCTCGTCACTCTCTACCGACTCGATGCCGTAGTCCACCGTGCGGGTGCTGTTCACGAAATACTCCAGGTACCAGTCCAGCTCCAAACCCGACTCTTTTTCCATCACGCGCAAAAAGTCGTGCGCGTCGGGATGCTTAAACTTCCAGGTGTTAAAGTAACGGCGCATGCCCCGCTCAAACGTCTCTTGCCCCACCACGTAGCTCAGCTGGTGCAAGAATACGGCCCCCTTCGAGTAGGCGGCCGATCCGTAGGCCTGGTTGGTGGCGTAGTGGTCGGCGTGGGTGGTCATCGGTTCTTCCAAGCCTGACTCCACCAATGAAAAGTAACCGGCGTAAGAGTTGGACTGGGGGTTGGCCGACGGATCAAAGGGCGAGGGCTCAGTGCCATTGAACAGCATAAACATGGTGCGGTTGGTCGCGTAAGAGGTAAACCCTTCGTCCATCCAGGGGTAGAGACTCTCGTTGGTGCCCAGCACCCCCTGGTACCAGCTGTGAATCAGTTCGTGCACCGTTACGCCCACCAAACTAGGAAACGAGCGGTGTCCGGTAATGAGGGTCAGCATGGGATATTCCATGCCGCCGTCGCCTCCCTGCACCACCGAGTAGACCGGGTAAGGATATTTGCCGAAGTGCTCGTTCATGTACTGAAAGGCCTTCACCGTCAGCTCGGGCAGCTGCTCCCACTGCTGCACCAGGGTGTCGGGTTGGTAGAAGAAGTGCAACAACGGGCCGTCGGGCACCTGGGCGGTGGTGTGCCGATAGTCGGGGTCGGCGGCCCACGCAAAATCGTGCACGTTGTCGGCTTTGAAGTGATACGTGAGCAAAGCGTCCGCCTTTTGGGTGGCTAGCTCCTGCCGGTCGGAGTAGCCGTGGCCAATTTCCTGGGGATTTTGCAGCACCCCGGTGGCCGCCACCACGTAGTCGGCCGGGATAGTGATTTTCACGTCAAACGAACCCCACACTCCGTAGAACTCGCGCCCAATGTAGGGATTAGGGTGCCAGCCGTCTTCGTCGTACTCGGTCAGTTTGGGATACCACTGGGCCATCGAGTAGCGGACGCCTTCGGCGTTGTCGCGTCCCGAGCGGCGAATTTGTTCGGGCACCTGCGCCTCAAACTCCATCACCAGGGTGGTCGACTGCCCTGGCAGGATCGGTTTGGCCAACGGGACGACAAGAATCGTTTCTTCGGTGGTAGGGTCCAGCGGAGTGCCGTCTTGGGTAAGGGCAATCACCCGTTGGTAACCGATTTCATCCTCCCGAAGGCTCAGGATGCGGTCTTGTACCCGGCGGTCGGGGTCAGCAATGGTGCGCGAGCGCACGTCCATCATGCTGCCGGGCTGAAAGGCGTTGAAGTAGAGATGATAGTAAACCCGGTTGAGCGTATCCGGCGAGTTGTTCTGGTACTCGAGCGTTTGCTTTCCGGTGAACCGGTTGGCGTTCACGTCCATATCTATCTCCATCTGGTAGGCCACTTTCTGTTGCCAGTAGTTAGCCTGACCGAAGGTCTGTGCTGCGGAAAAGAGAACAATCAGAAGGGTAGACAACAGGTAGTTTGTTCTAAAGAAACGGGCTAGGCGTAGGTTTTTCATATCAACAATTTATTGCTAGTTTTGACAACCGGGGGAGGCCGCAAAAGGTTTCGCCCTCAATATCGTCTCCGCAATCTCGTTAAAACCTGAGGATATATCGCTTTGTCAACAGCTGAAAGTCACCACGCAACCCTACCACGATCAAACCAAGCAACTTTTTTCATCACATTTTAAATGACTTGGATGAGTAGCATTAACATTCTCTTGGTGGAAGACAACCCGGCCGACCAAATTATGGTAGAAGAGGTGTTGCAAGACGCCACCACGTTTCAGTATCAACTGTCTACCTGCGAACGGGTTCAGGAAGTCCCCCACTACATTGAACAGAAGGGGCCGGACATTATCTTGCTCGACCTCTCGCTACCCGACAGCTCCGGGTTGGTCACCCTTGAAAAGATTAAGGAGTATTCGCCCCACATTCCGGTGGTCATCTTCACGGGGCTGGCCGACCAGCAGGTGGGAATAGACGCCATCCACCGCGGAGCGGAAGATTATCTGGTGAAAGGTGAGATTCGCAAGGGAACCACTTTGGAAAGAACCATCAATTTTGCGCTCGAGCGTTACAAACTGCGGCAGGAGCTGGTGCAATCCATGGAACAGGTGAAACGCTCCAACCAAAAGCTTGAGGACTTCGCCTACGTTATCTCGCACGACCTCAAGTCGCCCATCAGCAACCTCCGGTCACTGCTCGATATGTTCAACCATGACGCCATCACCGACGACCACAACCGGCAGGTGATGTCCATGATCGACGGCAGCGTGAGCAAACTGAGCAACATGCTGAGTAGTTTCATGAGTGTATTCCTGACCGAAGAGGGGTTTCAGCAGTCGCCCGAGAAGCTGACGATGAGCGAGGAGCTGAACGACGTGCTCCGCATTCTTGCCCAACTGATTGAGGAAACAGACACCACCATTGATACCGATTTCAGTAGGGTTCCGACGCTGGTTTTTGTGCCGGTATTGTTCCAGAGTATTCTGCAGAACCTGATCACTAACTCGATCAAATACTGTTCTCCCAAACGTGACCCGGTGATTCAGATTAGTTCGCACGACGCGGGCGACTACGTGCTGCTGCGCTTTCAGGACAATGGCATCGGCATCGATACCGAGCGAAACCAGCGCAACCTGTTTAAGCTCTTCAAGCGCTTCAACCCCAAGCACGCCGAGGGCAACGGGGTGGGACTGTACACCATCAAATCGATCTTAGATACCAGCGGCGGAAAGATAAATATAGAAAGTGAAGTTGGAGAAGGAACCCTGTTCAAACTCTACTTCAGCAAATTAAGCGAGTGAGGGTTGGCTGGCTACTGGCTGCTTGTTGCTGGATGCTAGTTACTAGCGGCCAGCATCATCATCACCCAGAAAGTCGCCAGCATCCAGCATCTGGCCCTATAGAAGATAATCTAGTATCCAGTTCTACTTCTCCCGCTCGATTGTGTATTCCACCAGGCGAGCCAGCGACCGTTTGTGCTCCGAATCGGGAAACGTTTGAAGAATGGTTTTGGCTTCTTCGTGGTACTGCTTCATGGCTTCGGTGGCGTAGTCCAGTCCGCCCGAACGCTTCACAAAATCAATTACCTCGCGCACCTTGTGCTTCTGCTCACTCTGGTTCTTCACGATGTAGATAATGCGCCGCTTGTCGGCCGAAGAAGCCTGCTGCAGGGCGTGGATCAGGGGCAGAG
Organism: Cyclobacteriaceae bacterium; assembly: GCA_965217275.1. Lineage (GTDB taxonomy): Bacteria > Bacteroidota > Bacteroidia > Cytophagales > Cyclobacteriaceae > Tunicatimonas. The sequence continues at coordinate 2,865,946 of OZ244400.1, forward strand.
TCATCTTTTTCTCCTTGATATCAATGCCCACCGGCTTGCCAATTTCGGCCGCACCGTAGTCGAACAGGTCGTCTTTGATCTGGAAAGCGATGCCCACCTTTTCGCCGAACTGCTGCATGCGGGCCACAGCTTCGGGTTCGGCATCCACGGAAGCAGCTCCGATCTCGCAGCAAGAGCTAATGAGCGAAGCAGTTTTCCGACGAATAACATCGTAGTATATGTCTTCGGTGATATCGAGCCGACGCGCTTTTTCGATTTGCAGCAGTTCACCCTCGCTCATATTCTGCACCGCAGTAGACACTATTTTGAGCAAATCGTAGTCTTCATTTTCTACCGATAGCAACAAGCCGCGCGACAGTAAATAATCGCCCACCAACACGGCAACCTTGTTCTTCCACAACGCATTGATAGAAAAGAAGCCCCGACGGAAGTTAGAGGCGTCCACCACGTCGTCGTGCACCAGTGAAGCGGTGTGTAGCAGCTCGATCAGAGCCGCTCCGCGGTAGGTGGCTTCTTGGATCGTGCCGCTCGTGCCCGCCGTCAGAAACACGAACATGGGACGCATCTGCTTGCCCTTGCGCTTCACGATGAACCCCATGATCTTATCAATCAGCATCACGTTGCTCTTCATCGAGTCGCGAAACTTCTTTTCGAAGTTCGCCATCTCGTGCCGAATAGGGGATTGAATTTCCTGAATGGTATCCATAGCGTAGCGGTGCAATAGTAGCACCTAATCGGGCGAATGCAAAATTATAATTCCTGAAGAGGGGGTGCGCTTTGGTATGGTGGCCTAGTCAAAGGGTTGGTTGGCGGGCACGGCTATTAGCAGGAAAGGGCAGTGCTGAATGCGTTAGTACAGAAAACCAAAAAGCCAGAGGGGAATTTTATTTTTGAAGCCCACTTCTACGTTATCAGCGGCTACGTACGCCTGTTTGGCACCCTTGATCTGCTGATACGATTTGTTTCTTCCGCCCACCTCAAAAGTCAACGTTTTGTCGATCACAAAATCGCCAACCTTGCCAAACGAAACTGCGTGCGCTTGGTGGAGTTGATTGTAGAAAAAGGTTTCTCTAAGATTGCCCACGTTCGTTCGCTCACTGGCCAGGGCGTACATCAGATTGGTGTTGTTCAGAAAAATCTTTTCAGGTTTAGTCAAATAGCTAACCCCTTCGGTATCGTTTCTCAGCAGGTTAATCACGTGGGCACTTCTGAGATAGTCCAGGTAGCGCAAGGTAGCATCGCGCGAGGTTTCAATTCGTTCGCTGAGTTTAGCGATATTAGGCTTAAACGGAGAGGCAGTAGCAATGATGTAGAGTAGCTTTTTTAGTTTGCTAATGGTTGTGTAGTCTATTTTCTGAACCGCTGGCAAATCGGTTTCCAAAATTAGATTAACGACTGTAGCCAGCCGTTGGGCATAATTGGTTTTGTTTTCCACAAAGAAGGGGTAATAGCCGTGGACTAAATAATTTTTGAACGCTGGTATCGGTTTAACCGCGGCCGTCACCTCCTGGGCCAGGGTTACGTGGTGTTGGATAATACGCTCCAAAGAGTAGGCGGGCAAGCGTATATTCTGGTCCAACGCCAGGTATTCGCGCAAAGAAAGGCCGTGCATCTCGTAGGCAACGGCCCGCCGACTTAGGTCAGCGTTGCCCCGGTATATCTCCAGCATTGAAGAACCAGTGAACACAACCTTGAGGGTACTGTGGTTGTCATATATATTTTTCAGTTCAATAGACCAGTTAGCGTACTTGTGCACCTCGTCCAGAAACAAAAACTTCCCTCCTTGTCGGACAAACTCATCGGCAAAGTCTACCAACGTGTGCGTTTGAAAGTACAGATTATCCAAGCTCACCAAGAGGACTGCCTCATCTAGTATGAAGGTTTCTTTAATGTACTGAAGGAGCATGGTCGTTTTGCCTACTCCACGTGCTCCTTTGATGGCAATCAGCCGATCATTCCAATCGATAACCTTCAGCAAATAGCGCTTAAACGCCAGGGGCGTCTCCTGGATTCTTCTAATAAATAGTTCGAAAAGCTGTTCCATAAGCGTTTTTCCTGTAAAACGAAAAGCAAGTAAAAACGTTTTTCCTGTAAAACGATTACTGCGAAAATTTAACATTCTCCCCATGTTCGCGTACGTATAAGCATGAAAAATTACGTATGCACGGCGGCCATCTGGTTGGGGCTGATGAGTTGCCAACCCTCTCCTGACGCTGCCTCATCCGACAAAGCACAACGTATTATCGACCAAGCTATCGCGGCTCACGGTGGAGAGGCACTAACATCTACTCATATCTCATTCGACTTCCGAAAAAAACACTACGAAGTACAGCTCGATCAGGGGCAGTTTACTTACGAAAGCACTGGCGAAGATTCTACGGGAGCGCTAGTGTACGATGTGCTTACAAATGACAGCTTCACCCGCACAGCGGACGGGCAACCGATCAAGCTGAGTGAAGAAGACCGGCAACGCTACGGCAATTCCCTTAACTCGGTAGTATACTTTGTGCTGCTACCGTATCCGTTGAACGACCCCGCCGTCAATAAGGAGTATCTGAGCGAGGCCACGCTGAAGGGAGAGCCTTATCACAAGATTCGGGTGACGTTTAGCCAGGAAGGCGGGGGCAATGACTTCGACGACGAATACATCTACTGGATTCATCAGGAGCGACACACGATGGATTACCTAGCGTATAGCTTCGAAGTGAACGGCGGAGGCACCCGCTTTCGCGAAGCTTACAATGTGCGCACCGCCGGGGGAATCCGCTTTGCCGATTATGTCAATTATGAGAGTACAACTGACGACTTTGCGCTAGAAAACTACGATCAACTGTTTGAAGTGGGCAAGGTGAAGGAATTGTCGCGGATTGAAACAGAGAATATTGAGGTAGCAGGAACGGATACGTAGCCCACGAAATGATTTTAATAAGATTTTCCTAAATTGGCTCTGTGCCACCGACCTACCGAAATGAAGTTTGATCTCGCCCGCTACGACCACCTGTTGCTGGACATGAACGGAACGTTCGTGCTCGATTTCGACCAATTTGGCTCGGAGCAGGATTTTGGAGCGACGTACACAGCTTTAGGGTACCGGTCGCTCGGGCAAGAAGAAGCCCACCAGCGGGTGCGGTTGGCCTACGAGTACATGGCAGTGCGCTATACCGATGAAGTCTATTACGCCAAATTCCCAAGCGTGGCCGAGGCATTGGCCCAAACATCACCCGAAGCGCTCACCACCGACATCACCGACGAACTCGTGGCCACGTTCGCGGCGCATGAACTCGGGAGTTTGCAACCAAACTACCAAGCGGCACTTAAGAACCTGTCGGACCGTAAACCCCTAAGTGTGCTTAGCAACCTGTGGTCACCCAAAGATCGCTGGCTCGAGCAGTTTGCGCAATGGGGCATCTCGGGCTACTTTCATAGCCTGTACTTCTCGAGCGACGGTCCCGAAATAAAGCCCCATCCCGCCATCTTTGACCGCGCACTACAGCCTATCCGACGAGAGAACCCAGCGGCTCGGGTGCTCTACATCGGTGATTCGTATCGATGCGACGTCCTGGGTGCGGTGGCAGCCGGAATAGACGCAGTTTGGCTTTCAACCGAAGATTCGGCATGTCATAAGGGCCAACCCGTGGCAAAATTTACTGATTTGCTGGAGTTTGAAGAAGCGACAAACAGCTTAGCAAGATGATCGATACAAGCAAATGACTTGCTTTGTCTAAAACCCCAGCTTCTCACGCACTCGCTCCAGCACCGATTGGGCAATTTCTCGCGCCCGGGCTTCGCCCTGCTCCAGTTCGTGATACAACTCCGGCAGGTTATTGAGGTAATAATTATAGCGCTCGCGCTCGGTAGCAAAGGTATCGCGGATCAACTCGAACAGCGCTTGCTTGGCGTGGCCGTAGCCGTAGCCGCCCCGGGCGTAGTTGTCGCGCATCTCGGTAATTTGTTCTTCGCTGGCTAGCAGGCTATACAAGGCAAATACCGTGTCGTTCGTAGGGTCTTTTGGATCCTCCAGCGGCGTGCTGTCCGTCACGATGCCCATGATTTGCTTCCGCAGGGCTTTGTCGGGCAAGAAAATATCGATGATGTTACCGTACGACTTGCTCATCTTTTGCCCGTCGGTGCCGGGGATCGTCATGCGCGTTTGATCGATCCTGGCCTCGGGCATCACGAAGGTGTCGCCGTAGCGGTGATTGAAGGCGCTGGCGATGTCGCGCGTCATCTCCAGATGCTGCTGCTGGTCTTTGCCCACCGGCACCACCTCGGCATCGTAGAGCAAAATATCGGCGGCCATCAGCACCGGATAGGTAAACAACCCGGCGTTCACGTCGGCTAGGCGGTCGGACTTGTCCTTAAACGAGTGGGCGTTGGCCAGCATCGGAAAGGGAGTGAAGCAGTTCAGATACCAGGCCAGCTCGCACACTTCGGGTACCTTCGACTGCCGGTAGAGCAAGTTTTGCCGTACATCAAACCCAAAGGCCAACCAGGCGGCGGCCACGGCGTTCACGTTGTTCGCTCGAGTTTCGGCATCCTTGATGGTGGTGAGCGCGTGCAGGTCGGCAATAAAAAACAGCGACTCGTTGGCCCGTCCTTCGGCATCCGTGGCCTGCGAAAGTTGAATAGCGGGCTGAATGGCTCCCAGGATGTTACCAAGGTGTGGTTTCCCTGAACTTTGTATGCCAGTTAGTATGCGCATGATTGATTGTTAAATGTCAAAGGACTTGATGCCGGAAGCAGTTTCACAAAAGATGATGGTCAATCTCTCAACAACTACATACCACAAGAGCCTCCGGTCCGGCGTGGAACGCTCGTATGTAGTATAATCTTGGCCTTTGGCACACTTAAAAACAGGGTTAGATGACAACTGCATTACATAAATTTAGCAACCAATGTGTCTTTGTTAACAATTTTATCGTACCATTCTTTCCTGATTTCTTGACTTTTAAGATCATTAGTTATGCGTTTTAGAAATCCAACAAAGTCTTTGTTCATTGTCAACTTGTTAATCGTCTCCCAATCCAAGATTTCACTTATTCTCGAGGGAAATACAATCTCACTATTATCAGGATATTTTACATCTAATTTTATTACTCCAATACCAAACGATGTAGATAGCCTTTTTAGCTCTGTCATTAATTCTTCGTCATTAGACATTTCTGCGGTTACCAAATAACTTTCATTGGCCCATGATGAGTTAGACACTGTTTGAAAGAACACCTCCCTTAAATTAGAAAGTGTCACTTTGCGCTTCAACTCAAAGGAGTATAGTTTGATAGACGAATTGCCGACAGTGTTACTCAACTGATTAACTTCTTCCGACCAGTCTTCTATGGGAAAGTAACATCCTGCCATATCCGGGTGCACCCATTCGCCGTACTCTTTCTTGGTGGATAATGAATGGTTAATGGTTTTTGTGTAGCATCTGAGGTAGTAAAAAGCAAAGTAAGCCAATAATGGATGAAGCTCTTTTTCTAAGTAGCTAGACTTTTTCAGCTCTTTCTCTTCGTGCTCTGCTTCTCTGATTTCCTCCTTTTCTGCTACCTCAATCAATTCTGCTATGTTTTTAAATGATTTGAGATAGAACTTTTTAGGTCTTTTGCCAGTGACTTCAAACTTGCTTTTAGGATTGTCTCTAACGTGTACATACAACAAAGCTCCTAACGTTGCCCAAGGAGTCTTTCCAGAACTATTTACTTCTGAATCATATCCTTTCTTGATGGCTTCGTCCCAAATATCACCGGACTTCAGCGGTTTTTGATTTTCCTCTAATACTTTTTCAGCTAGTTCTAAAAATGTCATTAGTTAAACTATATTTTATAAACCCTTGCCCTATGATAATATTTGCCACAAAAACCTACATGCCTTCAAATCTTCTTGGATAAGTACAGTTGTACCCTTGTATTTCCTCATCTTCATACGAAGGCTTTCTCCTAAAATTAGCCTTTAGCACAGAAATTGTTCTTCTCTTCGTTCTTTGCAAAGTAAACTAAATCTACGATGATCTTGAAACAACCGCGGTGGTTTATCACCGGTATCCTCTTTCTGTCAGCAGTGAGCCTCAGCCACGCCCAGGCCCCCGCCATGCGCTTCGAAACCGACGACCACGACTTCGGAGTGGTGCCCGAAGAGGGCGGCCCCATTTCGCACCCGTTTACCTTTGTCAATACCGGCGACGCCCCCTTGCTCATTAGCGAGGTGAAAGCTTCCTGCGGATGCACAACGCCTAGTTGGTCAAAAGAGCCTATTGCTCCCGGCGACACCGGCGTGGTGGTGGCCCAGTACAATCCTCAAAATCGCCCGGGCACCTTTCGCAAGTCGATCACCGTTACTTCCAACGCCGACCCGGCCACTCGTGCTCTATACATTAAGGGAGTGGTGAACCCCAAGCCCAAGACACCAATTGATGATTACCCCACCGCGATGGGCAACCTGCGGGTCAAGTACCAATCGCTCAATATGGCCAAGGTGCTCACCAAAGAACCGCTCACCAAATCGTTCGAGATGTATAACGATGGACCTGATGCCATTCTATTCAATGCGATCAACGTAACGCCCCCGCACATTACCGTTGACGTGGAGCCCAAAGAATTGTTGCCCCGCCAAAAGGGCTTCATTCGGGTAACCTACGATGCCACCCAAGCGGTGGAGCAGGATCGACTAGGTTTCTCTACCGACCGTATTCGATTGTACACCAACGAAGCCGACAGCGTGAAGGAATTCACCGTGATGGCCACCGTAGAAGAGTACTTTGAACCCCTTACCGATAAGGAACTGCGAAAAGCACCTAAAATATCCTTTGCCAGCAAAACCCACGACTTTGGCACCATTGCGCAAGATGCGGTGGCCAAGACCGAGTTCACGTTCACCAACACCGGAAAAGACGATCTGCATATCCGGTCTACCAAGGCCAATTGCGGCTGCACGGTTTCGCAGCCTGACAAAAAAGTGTTGGAATCGGGCGAAAGCAGCACCATTGCGGTTACCTTCAACGCCCAGGGTCGGCGGGGCAAGCAGCAGAAAACCATCACAGTCTTCTCAGACGACCCGGTTAACCCTACGCAGCAGTTAACGATCAAAGCGCGGGTAAATGCAGGGGAGTAGGGCATTTGCGCTTTTTTAATATTCTATGTACTTATTTGGATAAGTTTTTGCCTTATTAAGAGAATAACCAAATAACGTACCTATGAAAAAAGTTACTTTTATCAATCGCTTTCTAGTGATGGCCCTGCTGTCAGGGTATCTGGTTAGCTGTAGTAAGGAGGATGATCCTCAGGCAATGAAAGAAGCTCCGGCGGTTCCGCCCGCTGCTAGCCTTGATATGAAGATATATACTTTCTCGGATGAAGATGCTTCTAACGGACGCACGATGAACGAAGGAAAGTGGAACGCGCTTCATGCCAGCTTAGGATTTAATATCTGGACCACTATTGTGAAGCTGCAAGTAGCGGTACCTACCGTCGCACTGAGTGAGGCGTTTAAGCAGACCCCTACGCTAACCGAGGATGGTCGATGGTTATGGGCGTATGATGTGGAAGTAGTGGACGACTACCGAGTGGAACTCTACGCCAAAAGTAAAGGAAACCAGCAGGTAGGCTGGGAGATGTACCTCTCAAAAGAGGGCGGTTTCCAAAATTATCTGTGGATCACCGGGACCTCTGATCGGGGCAGCAAGCAGGGGCAATGGATTGTAAACAAGGAGGCTGCCGAACTGATGCGCGTAGATTGGAAAAAAGGGTCGTCGGATACCGTGACCGAACTAACCTACACGCACCTGGAAGCAGGGAGCGAATACGAAGGGAGCTACGTCAAGTACCAAACCCTAAGCGAGGGAGATTATAACGTTGCTTACAGTGTTTACCTGAGCAACGAGGCGAGCACCCTAAAGATCAACTACCACACCGAAACTCAAGTGGGTCGGGTGAGTGACGAAAACCGTTTCAAAGACGACGCTTGGCACTGCTGGAACAGTGATTTTGAGGACGTTAGCTGCGAATAGCTTCTAGCTCGGTAATAACAAATAAAAAAGGGATGCATCGTTAAGATGCATCCCTTTTTGTTTCGATAAGATTTATTCTATGAAGCACTCGCGGTGGCTTCGGCTTCTTTGTCGGCTTTGATGTCAAAACCGACGTTCACCGTGTTGTAAATGAATTTATCCTTGGCGCGCGCTTCCAGGTTGTTCTCGTCGCCGTAGGATACGTTCCACTTAGTGCGATCAATGTTGAATTTGGCCTGGGCCGTGATCTGATCACCCGTGACGCTCACCTTCGCGGGGAACATTACGCTCAGCGTAGTGTCGCGCATTGTGAGGTTGCCGGTAATGGCGTGGGTAGGATTTTCTATCGCGTATTCGCTCACCGCTTCATCGTTCACCACCACGTCGAGGCGTGAGGTGTCGGCTTCCATCCTCGCTTCGGCAAACGGCACCACCTCGGTGATTTCGAACTTGGCAGTAGGATACTGCTCCACGTTGAAGAAGTCGGGAGACTGCAAATGCCCGGTCAGTTTTTGTTTGTCTTCACCTTCCAGATCGAGCACATCAATGTTGTTGAGATTCATGGTGAAGCTACCGCCCACCACGTTGCCATTCTCTACGGCCAAGGTACCGTCCTGAATAGCAATGGTTCCGTTGTGCCGACCGGTGGGCTTAAAGCCGTACCAGGTGAGCTCACTCGCTTCGGTATCGAGCGGATAGCTCACCGCTTGAGCGCTTAGTTGGTCCACGTCTTGGGCCGCGCCCACTTCAGCGTCGGAGCCGCCCGGCTTTTGCTGACAGCTCGAAACAAAAAAGGTAGCCAATAGGGCTAGGATAAGAAATGATAATGTCTTCATAATTAGTTATTTGATGATGGTTTTAGGGTATTTATACTGCCAATGCCCGGAGAAAGTTGTCTAAACAACAATCATTTTACAAAAATTATCTTTTAAAGCGCTTCGTCCTGCCCCGGAACCCGGTTATCGGTGCGGAAGGGAGATACGGGCAGGCCGTCTTCGCTGTACAGGTTAACGGTCGGATTGTTGCCCCAGCCGTAGCGCACTGCTACCGGTTCGTTCACTTCAGGCGCATACACCGACACTTGGTTAGGTCCGATGATCCGGACGATGGCTTCTACAAAGGGTTTGCCCTCTTCGGCAATGGTGAAGCCCATCACCTCCTCGTCGGGCAGTTTCATGAGTCCGTCGCCCACCCCTTTGAAGGTGACAATCGCCGAGTCGCCCGAAACCTGCATTGATTCGTACAGGGGACCGGTGAAGTTTGATGCATCGCCGTAGGCCACCGCTTGCGCCGCCCGGGCCAGGCGATCTCCCACGTCTTGCTTGTTGCGCGGATGGATGTCGGCCGAGTCGCCAATGTCGATGGTCACCGCCATGCCGGTGTTTTCCAAGTCCAGTGCTTTGTTCTGCGCTTCGCGCAAGTAGGCCCACTGGTCGCCTGGAGAGCCGCCCGGCATAAAATTAGCCAGTTGCACGAACAAGAACGGGAAATCATTGCCGCCCCACTGCTGGCGCCAGTCTTTGATCATGTTAGGAAACAGGGTAGCGTACTGTTGGGCCCGGCTGGCGTTGCTTTCGCCCTGGTACCAGATCACTCCCTTGATCGGGTAGGGCAACAGCGGGGCAATCATGCCGTTGTAGAGCGTGGCCGGTTGGTTCTGTAAGCGGGTAGAAGCGGGAAACGGAGGTTCTTGTGTGGCATCGTACTGCCAGGGGCCGGTGAGGTCGACCGACAGCTTGTTGCCGCCTTGCGCCAAATACATTTCCTCGGCCGGGCCAGTGAATCCACCGCCGCCGCTATTGTCTTGCACGCGGACGGTGATGGTGTTCTCTCCGGCTTTCACCGCGTCGGCGGGTAGTTCGTATTCCCGGTTTTTATTATAACCCTGGGTTTCGCCCACCCGCTGCCCGTTGAACCAGGTGATGTCGTCATCATCAATGGCTCCTAAGTGCAGAGTAAGGGCTTTTCCGGCGTAGCGACTAGGCAGGTCGATGGTTTTCTGAAACCAGACGAAGCCGTCGAAGTTCTGCAGGGTGGTGTCGGCCGCTTCCCAAAGGGCCGGAAGGGCCATCGTTTTTGCGTCGCTCACATCAAGCTCCGGTTGATAGTTGGCCGCACTGATTTTTTGGTTAGCGGTTTGGACGATGGTGCTGCGTTGTTGCTCGGCGGCTTCGGGACTGACCATTGTTTCGTTAGCTTGCTGGCGTTGTTTGATTTCGTCGGCAAAGTCGGGCATGGTCAGCAACATCTCCTCGCTCGTCCAGGCTTCGGCCGGAGTGCCTCCCCAATTGGAACTAAGCAGCCCAATAGCGACGCCTTCTTCCTGGTGAATCTGGCGTCCGAAAAAGTAGGCCACCGCTGAGAATTCCGGCACCGTTTCGGGGCTACACGGCACCCAGCCGCCTCCGGCCACCGCCATGCTGTCTAGGGGAGTGTAGCTGGTGGCGTGCTCCACGGTGAACAGGCGGATGTTGGGGTAATCGGCGTTGGCAATTTCTTCCTCAAAATCATCTACCGTAGACTGCAAGGCCCACTCCATGTTCGATTGCCCCGAGGCTAGCCACACGTCGCCGATCATGATGTTTTTTAGTTCTATCTCATCCGCTCCGGCAATCTCCAGTTCGTAGGGGCCCCCGGCGTCCATGGCGGGCAAGGTCGCCTGCCACTTCCCCTGCGCATCCACTTCGGCCTGCGCTTCGGTCTCGCCCAACTCGACTTCGACCGTGCCGCCCGGGTCGGCGGTGCCCCACACAACAATTTCTTTGCCGCGCTGCAGCACGGCATTGTCGGTGAACAGCTCGGCGGGCTGCACATTGGTGGCCGAAGGGCCCTGACACTGCACGAGTAAGAGTGATACTAGGGGAACCGTTAGGGTGAAGACGATCTTTTTCATAGGTTGGTAGAGAATAGGGGGTGAGGTACGAATGTGCCTAAAGTAAAAAATTTTTGCGGTTTGAAGCAATTTGGTACTCATTTCCAGCGAACCACCTGCCCGCGGGTCTCATCGAGCAGTTCGCGTGGCACACTGGCCTGAACTTCGGTTTTCAGCATTTGCACCAGTTTGTCTTTGCAAAACCGTTGGTGATAGGTGAGGCTCACGGCGCGGAGCGGTGAGATATTTTTGAACGAACGCACGTTTTTTTGCCGCTCTTCGGGCAGATCGAACACCGCCAGTTCGGGCAGCAGGGTGAAGCCGTAGTGCTGGTCCACAATTTTCTTCAACGTTTCCAAGCTGCCGCTCAAAAAATTGGCATGGTGACTGGTTTCCCGCAGTCCTCCGCAGAAAGAAGCCACCTGATCGCGAAAGCAGTGCCCCTCTTTGAGCAGCCATAGTTGCTTCATATCCAGTTCGCTCAGCGAAATTGTTTCCTGCGCGTAGGCGTGTCCGTCGGGCAGATACACCAGAAACCGCTCGTAGAACAGGGGCCGGTGCACCAGCCGACTTTCACTCGCTCGGGCCACCCACAGGGCCACGTCCAGCTGGTCTTTGTGGAGTTTGTCCACGATCTGGTCCGAGAGCAACTCTTCAATTTCCAGGGTGAGGTTCGGATACCGTTTAGCCAACGCGGGCAGCACCCGGGGCAACAGGTACGGACTGAGCGTAGGGATGATACCCACCCGCAGTGTGCCCGACAGGTCGTCGACGTGACGACGTACCAGGCGGTCAATCTGCTTCAGACTCTGCAGGCTCACCCGGGCCTGCTCGATCACCTGCTCCCCAATGTCGGTCGGGACTACCGGTTTTTTGTTTCGATCAAACAGCACCGTCCCGAGTTCTTCTTCCAGTTTCTTGAGTTGCATGCTCAGGGTAGGCTGCGTCACGTGGCAGTGCGCCGCGGCCGTAGCGAAGTTGCGGTGCGTATCAAGGGCCACTACGTACTCGAGCTGGGTGATGGTCATAGGTGAAAACTATCAGGACGCAAAGGTAATCAGTTTGGCTTGTCGTTTTCAATGCTGTACCTTGGTCATTCGCATTAGAAATAATAATATGATCTATCAGCATAGCACCCATACGCTCACCACCACCACCGACCCGGTGAAACTGTTCTGGCAGCAGTGGGTTCCTGACGGAGCCATTGAGCGGGTAGTGGTTTTTCAGCACGGCATGGGCGAGCACGCGGGACGCTACCAGCATCTGCTGAACACCTTCGCCGACACCGGCACCGCTTGCTACGCCCTGGATGCCCGCGGACACGGCCGCTCTCCGGGACGCCGCGGCTACCTGACGCACTTTGAGCGCTTTGCCGATGACCTGGGTGATTTGATCCGCGTGGCCCGGTCGGAAAACGACAGGCAGCCGGTGTTTTTGCTGGGCCACTCGCTGGGTGGAGCCATCGCGCTCGACTTCGCGTTGCGGCCCGGAAACCAAGCGCACCTGCGGGGGTTGATTTTGAGTTCGGCGGTCATTGAGTTGCCACAGAGTGGGGTGAATCGGGTACTTAGGCCCACCGCCCGGCTGCTTGCTCGGGTGGCTCCCGGGGTTGTTCTTGATACCATGCTGCGGCAGGTCGACTTGTCGCGCGATGCCGAAGCGGTGGCCGCCTACCGGGCCGACCCGCTGGTGCACGGCAAAGCTGCGGTTTTGTTAGGCCACACTTTGTTTCGGTTAAACCGGCGCTTCTACGCCGAGGCCCACCGGCTAAGGGTTCCGGTGTACCTATTTCACGGCACCGCCGACCGCATCACCTCGCCCGAGGGCTCGAAGAAGTTCTTCGAGCGGCTAACCACGGCCGACAAGAAACTAAATCTATACGAAGGCCTGTATCACGAAACCATGAACGAACTGCCCGCCGACCGGAAAAAGGTGCTGACTGATCTGCGGGAGTGGGTGCTTACTCGCTAAGGCGCTGAAACCAGCGAATGCTCACCAATGCTAAACTTGGTTACCGACCGAAGTAATAAGCAACTTCAACTAATGAAGAAAGGAAAAATGCGGTATTCTCCTCTTCAAAGAAGAAGTTCGGGCCGCCCTCGACGGTGGCACTGATCGGTACGTCTTCAAACGGAAAATATTCTACTCCCAGAGGAATTCGAAACAAAACCTGCGTGCTTTCAAACTCAGTGAAAATTCGCGCACCAAGTTCACCGCCCACGTAAAACTTTGCTTTTTCTTCGTTCACCACCTGCCGAGCTACCATCAACGAAGGCTGAATGAGACCAAAACCGCTGGCCAGTTGTAGATCAAATCGCCCCGCAAACCGCCAGTCGTTGGAAGGGTTTGATTTGACGACCAAACCGCCGCTACCGATGCCTAAGCCAACCGACTGCCCATGCGCAAACGATGCTGAAAGTAACAATGCGAAGATAACCAAAGACTGTTTCATGGTAGGTTGACTAAGAGTGGATAAAGAAGTTAATCTGACGTTGAAAAGCGTAGAACAACAATCTATCCAATCAGTGCGAACCCTGCCTACGCTGACCAAAAATAAGCACTCATCTTTCCGACATGGTCTAGGGCGTGTTGACATATAGATTGGTGAGGGCTTTCCAGGGTGTTTTTGTTTTGATTGAGACGCTTGAGGCGGGCGATGCATAAGCATCGGCCAACGAAAGCAACGAAAAGCGGGGCAAAAACGCTCGGAAAGCACCGCCTAGCTTATATGTCAACACGCCCTAAAACACCTGCTTGGCCACTTTGCCCACCAACTCTGACTTGCTCATGGTGTAGAAGTGCAGGCACGGCACTCCCCGCTCTTTTAGTTCGCGGCACTGCTGCACGCACCACTCCACGCCCACCTCGCGGGCCGCTTTGTTGTCGGCGCACTTTGAAACCTCCCGGGCCAGTTCGTCGGGAATGTCCAGAAAGAAGTACTTCGGCAGCGCCGTGAGGTGCCCCTTGGTGGCCAGCGGTTTCAGTCCGGGAATAATTGGCACATTGATGCCCTGCTGCCGACATTTGTCCACGAAATCAAAATAAACCTGGTTGTTGAAAAACATTTGGGTCACAATAAACTCCGCTCCGGCGTCTACCTTTTGCTTGAGATAGCGCAGATCGGTGTCGGGATTGGGCGACTCGAAATGCTTCTCGGGATAGCCCGCCGCGCCGATGCAGAAGTTGGTGGGGGTGGTGTCTTCTTGTTCTCCGTCCAGGTAAATGCCCTGGTTCATGCAATGCACCTGTGCAATCAGCTCGCTGGCGTAGCCGTGTCCGTCGGGATGGGCTCGGAAGCCCGGCTCCGACTTCACCGGGTCGCCCCGCAGCACCAGCACGTTCTGGATACCCAAGAAATCCAGGTCGATGAGCATGTTCTCGGTGTCTTCCTTCGAGAAGCCTCCGCAGATCACGTGCGGCACGGTGTCTACCTGGTAGCGGTTCTGGATGGCTGCGCAGATGCCCACCGTGCCCGGTCGCTTGCGCGTCACTTGCTTTTTTAACGTGCCGTTGCCCAGTTCTTTATAGACGTACTCCTCCCGGTGGTAGGTGACATCGATAAAGGCGGGGGCAAAGTCCATCAGCGAATCGATGTGCGAAAATAGCGTATCGATGTTCTCGCCCTTCTTGGGAGGAAGGATTTCGATAGTGAACAGCGTATCGGTGGCCTGTTGCAGGTGATCAGTAACTTTCATAGCGTAGGGATAGCAGCACGAAAGTAGGAAAAGTTCGGGGATGAACGGGTATATTTAAACAGTTTAGCGCCACACATTGATACCTTCACGAAATAAGCAAAGGAGTTTTTCTCATACTGTTGGCGCTCCTTAGCGTTCCTGCGTTGGCCCAGTTAGATACTGCTAAGTTTCGTGCTTGGAATCAAGGCGATCCGTTGCAGTGTGACAACTAAACGTTACCATTGCCTTAGTTCTTAGCGTTTTGATGATTATTAATCACAGAAAGCAAGAAAAATTTGGCTACGAAAATATATATACTCGCCGGATTTTACCGCAAGTAATGGTTACCTTAGGTTGGTTGGTGAATTGTAAGGTCATCCTGCCCTTCCCGCCGGAAAGTTGACAACCCTTATGACGATTACTGAGTACGTGCGGCGATACGTAGACCCTAGCACCGACCTATCGGTCTCGCTACCCTTTTCTACGCAAGAGAAACGCTTCGGTAAAAACGAAACTATCACTGCTTTCGGACAGGTAGAAAGCCAAGCATACTACTGACAACCACCCCTACCGCTTCGCCATTCTGGAAAGTCCCCCCAGCACCTTAGAAGAATTCTGGATCAAATTTCCGCTGGCCTACGTTGCCCTGCGTACAATGAGCTTCTTTGCCCCGCGCTACGCTCGCCGGATGAAGACCGTTGAGCGCATTAAAGAAGCTCGGCACTTGCACTCGCTGCTGTTTATCTACAGCGAATCCGATACCTGGACGCCCGTGTCGATGGGCGAACGATACCAAAAGAATGCTCCGGTACCTGCGGAGCTTTGGGTAGTGAAGCAGGCAGAGCACGCTCAGATCATGAAATCTGAATACCGGACGGCGTATCAGGAAAAAATTCTTTCCTTTCTTGACAAAAGCGTGAGCACGTTGGAAAAAGCTTTTGGTCACTCGTAGGAGGAGTGATCGTTCACCAAGAATTTCCTCTAGTCAGCCTACAAACCATCTGCTCAACTCCTTCTGATATCTTTTCTTGTCTAAAGTCTTGAACTTGGGAACTGCTTGCTACGTCAGAGCGTTTCTTGTACATATAACCTGTACAATATAACTATGGCCGTTGACGTAACGTACACCGAAGCACGGGCCAATTTGGCTAAGCTCTGGGACGAAGCAATTGATAATCGTGAGCCCATCGTCATTCGTCGGCGCGGCAAAGAGAACGTGGTCATTATTGCGGCTGATGAACTGGCAGGCTTGGTAGAAACCGCGCATCTGCTGCGTTCCCCTCACAATGCCGAACGGCTGCTCACGGCGCTTGCCCGTTCGCGAACCGGTGAAACCCCGTCACAGAGCATAACATCTTTAAGGAAAGAACTAGGACTTGGCGAATAAAAACAGTAAAGTTGAGCGCGAAGCCGTATTTCAGCCTGAATTTAGGGAGGATTTGCAACACTGGGTGAAGGTAGACAGAAAAGTGGCACTGCGGGCATTCAGTTTGATCGAAGCGGTTCTGCGCGATCCCTTCGCGGGCATTGGCAAGCCAGAGCCGCTTAAGTATCTCGGACCAGGGGTTTGGTCGCGCCGGTTAACCCAAGAGCATCGGGTGGTGTACGTGGTGAAGCACGACCGCATAGACTTTTTACAAGCAAGATACCACTACTGAGTACTACTTTTTGTTCTTTTCACAACGCTTTCCCTAAAAATAGCGCACGTGCTCAAACTAGCCGCCGTCGATATCGGCTCCAACGCCATCCGCCTGCAAATCACCCACGTGATCGAGTACGAAGGAACTGTCACTTTTAAACGACTAGAATACGTACGTTTTCCGCTGCGGCTGGGGCAAGATGTGTTCGACGTATCGGAAGAAAACCCCTTGCCCCGTATCGGCCCGGTGCGGGCTGCCAAGTTTTTAAAGCTAATGCATGCCTTCAAGCTGCTCATCGAGCTGTACGAGGTGGACGACTACCTGGCCTGCGCCACCTCGGCCATGCGCGAGGCTGAGAACGGCGAAGAACTGGTAACGCGGGCCAAAGATGAATACGGCATCGATATCTGGATTATCGACGGCGATACCGAAGCCGATATCCTTAACAATGCTTTGCTCAGCTTTTTGGGCGACGGGCGCTACCTGCACATCGACGTGGGCGGCGGCAGCACCGAACTGAACGTGTTTGCGAACAAAGAGAAAATGGCGGCCCGTTCGTTTCCCATTGGTTCGGTGCGGCGGCTCAACCCCCGGGTGTCGCTTGATCAGGTGTGGAACGACGTGCGACAGTGGATTTATGAGCACGTGAAGCCGGGAGACGACAAAGTGATGGCTATTGGCACGGGTGGCAACATCAATAAAATTTACGATCTGTCGGGTAAGAAACTGGGAAAAACCATCGCGCTCAGCAAAGTGATTAGCGTTCGTGACTTTGTGGCCAGTCACTCGCTGGAAGAGCGCATCAACAAGTTGCAACTCAACCCCGACCGCGCCGACGTGATTATTCCGGCGGCAGACATCTACGTTTCGGTGATGAAGTGGGCCCGGGCTACCCAGATTCTGGTACCCGACGTAGGACTCAAGGACGGGGTGATGCAGATGCTGTACCAAAAGCATTGGGTGGGAGTGGGTTGAGGGGCTACACTAAACAATCCAGCGGACTTTTGACGGCACTACGTTGCCGGTCGCACACGTGCGTATAAATCATAGTAGTACGCACGTCGGCATGACCAAGCAGTTTTTGCACCAGCCGAATATCGTAGCCGTCTTCCAGCAGGTGCGTCGCGAAGCTATGGCGGAAGGTATGACAACTAGCCGGTTTAACTATTTCTGCCTGCTGTACCGCTTTCTTCACTGCCTTTTGCAGGAAGCTTTCGCTGCGGTGATGAAGTTTGGTCACCCCCAAACGCGGGTCTACCGAAGGGGCCGCCGACGGAAACACGTATTGCCAAGCCCATTCATAGGGTGCATTGGGGTATTTTTGGGTCAAAGCGTAGGGCAACGAAACCGGGACGCGCTCGTCAGCAGGCCGAGCTGGGTAGCGTTCCTCTTGCCGGACGATCCATTGCTCCAGTGGCTGCGTAAGTGTTTGGGGCAACAGCGTGTAACGATCTTTATCGCCTTTTCCTTCGTACACCAAGATTTGTTGCCGGGTGAAGTCTACGTCTTTGATACGCAGGGCCAGGCATTCACGCAGTCGCAGCCCACTGCCGTACAACAAACTCGCCATCAGCCAAGTTTCCTCTTTTAAACAGGTAAGTACCTGTTGTACTTCCTCCCGGTGTAGCACCACGGGAAGACGATGAGACCGTTTCGCCCGGACAAAATTGATCGCTTCTGGAAGGGGTTGCTGTAATACGCCTTTATACAGAAACAAAAGGGCCTGTAATGCTTGGTTTTGAGTGGAAGCGGCTACCTGACGTTCGTTCGCCAAAAACGACAAAAAAGCAGCTACTTCTGCCTTGCCCATTTGCTGCGGGTGCTGCTTATTGTGGAAGATAACGAAGCGATAGATCCAATCAACGTAAGACTGTTCGGTTCGGTAGCTCATATGCCGGAGACGCATCGTCTGTCGTACCTGGTCCAGCAATTTGGATTTCTTAGCCATACCTTATCCGTTTTTCACTCAATATACGGAATTATACCGACACTGGCGGTTTTTCATGCCCGATCCGGTGGGCGTAGTATTGGTATTGGTCCATTCGACAACGGTGAGTTCTCGCTTGACCTCATCGGGACTTCGTACGCCACCGACAGTTTGGTGAGCGCGCTGGACGGGGTGTTCCACTACGGCTGGCTCTCCGACAGCATCGGCTATATCCACATTGGTCGGTTCCGCGATCCCGAGGCCAGCGCTGACGTTATTGACGCTGCCCTCCGTGACCTCGAGGGAGTCTCCGGTCTTGTGGTTGATGTCCGGCACAATGGGGGCGGCAACGACCGGGCGGGGCAGGCCATCGCGAGCCGATTGGTGGTCAAACCCCACCTCTATATGACGGTGGCCATGCGGAAGATCGGGCAGGTTCCGCCTACCTTCGCCGCGCCCGTCGAGTGGTGGCTGAAACCCGCCGGTCCGAAGCAGTACACCGGTCCGGTGGTCTTGCTCGTTAATAGCCGCTCGATCAGTGCGGCCGAAAACTTCGCACTGGCCATGCGCGCCGCCCCGCACGCGCTCGTAATGGGCGAGACAACGGCGGGCGTGATGGCGGATGCCGCAACGCAACCACTGCCGAACGGGTGGGAAGTAGGCGTTCCGGTCAACGTGTTTCGGGATGCGAATGGCGTCTCGTGGGAGGGAGCGGGGGTTATGCCGGACCTGTGGGTGAAAAACACCCAGGCCGACGTAGAAGCCGGGCAGGATCGGGTGCTAGAGACCGCCGTTGACTTCCTACGGGCGGGCGCAGTCCAGCCCCATAACCGCTCGGCCCAGGAACCCACCGCGCGGCAAGGCTCGAACTGAATGGGTCCCGACAGCCTGAGCTAAGATCACGGTCGACCAGCTCTTAAGTCACACGGCCGGACTCGCTTATCACTTTGATTGGGAAGCCGCTTACACCGTTGAACTCACCACTCCAACTGATGATTACAGATGTTGGGAGTAAGCTACGGGTCCACCTTTTTGAAAACTTAGCAACATGTACGGAATAGCGTACGTTAAGAAAGATAGCTAATAGACAAAATCATGAAAACACTTACTGCTACTCAAGCTCGCAAAAATATTTATCAATTATTGGATGAGGCATCTGACACGCATAAGCCTATTCAGATCACCGGAAGGCGATCCAAGGCTATACTAATCTGCGAAGAGGATTGGCGAGCTATTCAGGAAACCCTTTATCTGTCTTCAATCCCTGGAATGCAAGCGTCAATCGTTGAAGGTATGGACACGCCTCTTGAAGAAACCGATGAAGAACTCGACTGGTGAGTGCCTACAAGCTTGTTTATACCAAACAAGCAAAGAAGGATAGTAAGAAAGCCGTTTCTGCTGGTTTGAAATCAAAAATTGAAACCCTGCTCGAGATAATTTCAGAAAACCCTTTCGAGGAGTATCCTCCTTACGAAAAACTGGTTGGCAAGCTGGAAGGTGCTTACTCCAGAAGAATAAATATTCAGCACCGGTTAGTTTACCAAGTTTATGAAAAGGAAAAAACTGTTAAGGTGATCCGAATGTGGACCCATTACGACTAACCGTACGACAAGCGTTTCAAGTCGGATGCTGACCGGGTTCATTAATAAGTTTTAGGGACGTTTGTTTGGATACCGTTTTGCCAATCCCACCTGTTTGCTTCCCCTATGGTTCCCATTATAACCCACGAACAACTTCTCGAGTACTGGCAGGGCCATCGACGCCTCACGCGCCGTACTATTGAGGCGTTTCCGGACGATACCGCGTTTGCCACCTTTCCCATTGGTGAGATGCGCCCGTTTGCCAAACTCATCAACGAGTTCTTCAGCATGTCCGTCCCCACGCTCGTGGGCATTGTTTCCAGAGAGTGGATGATGGGTGAGCCCAGTCCTCCGACAACGCGCGCCGAGGCGCTCAAACGATGGGATGCTGACACGGCTCGGATCGAGCGCCTATGGTCTCGTATACCCGAGGGGCGTTTTCAAGAAACCGATATGACGTTCAGTGGGTACGAGACGCGCGTAAATGACCTTTTGTTCTACGTTATTGACAACGAAGTGCATCACCGAAGTCAAGGTTATGTCTACCTCCGCGCGCTTGGCGTGGTGCCCCCTCAGTTTCTGGATCGTAGCTGAGTGCCATGTTGTACAACACCGCTCCGGGCCAACAAAGGGCACAGTAGCTTCTAACTCATCAACGCTCGGCGCTTTCGTAGCTTCATTGGTTTTTTATTAGCGTAGTGGTTAAATACCAAAACGATGCGGATTGAATACCTGATTGATTATCAACGGTTTCTGCCAGCACTAGCGTGCCTGCATTTTAAAGAATGGAGCTATCTGAATCCCCGTGAAACCCTTGAAGAGCGAACTCAACGATTAGCCGGGCTTTGCGGGCGTTGCGAAATACCCACCGCGTTTGTAGCGATAGTAGACCAAGACCTTGTCGGATCGGCGTTGCTCGTAACCCACGATATGAAAACCAGAAAGGAGTTTTCGCCTTGGCTCGCCGGGGTTTACGTCAAACCGGCACATCGACAAACAGGAGTAGCATCAAGATTGATTGCTCGCGTTGAAGCCAAAGCGGCCGCACTGAACACGAAACGTCTGTATCTGTACACGCCAAGCGAGGAGGCTTATTATGCCCGTCGGGGATGGCAACCGCTCGAGCGAACGGAATATAATGGAACCCAAGTCACGATTATGGATAAAGCTATTGCTACCGGTTCTCTAGATGCGATGCGGAGGTAGGATTAGGCTCCACCACGTCGGCGGGCTGGTCTTCGTGGAAGAAGCGGTTCTGGAAAAGCAGGATAATAGCCACGCCCACGAAGATCGAGGCATCGGCCACGTTGAAGATCGGCCACAGCGCCATGTAGTCGCCTCCCCAAATCGGCACCCAGTCGGCCACCTTGCCCTCCCAGATGTCGATGTAGAACATATCAACCACCTGCCCGTGAAACCAGGGGGTGCTCGAACCCACGGGAGCGTTGTCGAGCAGCACTCCGTAGAGAGCGCTGTCGATGACGTTGCCAATAGCCCCGCCCAGAATCAGGGCGACGGACCACAGCAAGCCGGGGTGCACCCGCTTCTTGGCCAGGGCGTAGAGGTAGTAGCCAATGCCCACCATGGCGAACAGACGAAACACCGTAAGAATCAACTTGCCATATTCAGAGCCCAACTGCATACCGAAGGCCATGCCCGGATTCAGCGTGTAGTGCAACTTGAACCAATCGCCAAACACCGGAATCTGCCCCACAATGCCCATGTCCATGTTGTAGTGCACGGCTAGCTTCACGGCCTGGTCAAGCAGGATGATGCCAATGCTTAAAAAGTAATATTTTAGATACTTCACGCGAGATATTATTTATCGTTTCCCTTTCTTCTTAGCCAATTTAGCTGCATCAACTTTATCCTGCGGGCGTCCCGTCGCCAGCTTTGTTTTGATCAAGCTTTCAATATCTATAAAGTTGACGGCTACCCCTTCCATATCAACCACCTTCTTCTTAGCGTAGCATTCTTCAAAATCTACTGCGGGAATGTCAATCAGTAAATCAATTCTTGCCGGAGGGTACCCTAGTTGTATAATATTTTCTTTGTCCAACAAATCATCTACTACAATTCCTAACGACCCGAACCCAAAATCATTAATCGTTTCTACCACCTTCTCTGCATTTTCTCGGTCCAACCATATCCAGAAATCTACATCTTTAGTGTACCGAGGGTAACCGTGAAGAGCTACTGCATACCCGCCAATAACCAGATACTTAGCTCCTTTCTCGTTTAATAACTCGATAAACTCTCTGAAGTCGGGGTTCAGCACCATATTTCCATGTATTGTATTCTTGGCGAATTTCTTCCAAAGCTTTTAGCCTTTCTACGGGCGGGCGGCTCAGCCAATACAGAAGATCGTCCGGTTCTTCCCCCCTTTTGTAGACCCGTCCGTAACTTTTATCCATTCTACTCATGTCAATCTAGCTTAACGTTTATGAGATCGCTTCGGATTGTTCCTTGTATCACCCTTTTGTTCACTTGCTGCTCCTTCGAGTACTACCGACGAAGTGGTGAGCACAAATACTCCAAACAGTGCCTGTAGGAACAATGGTATCGGAATCATATTGGGCACCGGTTCGCTCAAATACCCACTAATGTAAGCATAAGTATTGACACTAATATCAGTGACCATAACCAGCACCGATAATCCTACACCAAGTTTAATCCTCGTCCAGAGCAGTAGAACAGTCAGGGGATCTAACAAAGTCAACAAATCCCAGTAAATATTTAACCACAACGGCCCCCGGTGGGCCAGCAGACCGTCTTGTACGATGCCTAGTACGTGCGTACTCGTACCCACCAGAAATCCAGCTGAATAAATACCTAAAATTGCCTTTGTCCCCTCTTTGCTCATACTACGTAACTACTCTATTCTGGGGCGCGTTTGCAACGCGTTACCAACGTGATGCTTATCTTTTTTCATCATTTCACTACTTCCAAACCAACCTCCGCCACTCCCTCATCCATCTCCAACGCCGTAGCGTCGGATAACGTATCCTCCGTCAGTGTTAACTCCGTAGCCTGCGTTTCCTGGCAAATATACGCTTTATGCGCTTGGATCGCGGCATCCACCAACGCGTTGCCCTGCTTCACGCTGATTTCAATCTTATCCTGCACCTCTAGCCCCTGATCTTTGCGCAGGTTCTGGATGCGGTTCACCAGGTCACGGGCCACGCCCTCCTTCTTCAACTCATCGGTCACGGTGATGTCCAGCGCCACGGTGAGGTTGCCCTCCCGAGCCACCGACCAGCCGGGAATATCTTCCGAACTGATCTCCACGTCTTCCAGCGTGAGCGAGATGGCCTCCCCGTTGAGCGGCAGTTCGTAGTGCTGCTCACGCTCCAGTTGGTTAATCTCATCGGTTCCCCACTGCGCCAATGTTTTGGCGATCTCCTTCACCTTTGGTCCGTACTGCTGGCCCAGTTTGCGGAAGTTCGGTTTGATCTTCTTCACCAGAATCCCCGACGTATCGTCAATGTACTCGATGTTCTTCACGTTCACCTCCGACAAAATCAGGTCTTCCACCGCGGCAATCTGCTGCCGCAATTCGT
This sequence comes from Cyclobacteriaceae bacterium, assembly GCA_965217275.1. Classification (GTDB taxonomy): domain Bacteria; phylum Bacteroidota; class Bacteroidia; order Cytophagales; family Cyclobacteriaceae; genus Tunicatimonas. Next base: position 2,889,201 of record OZ244400.1, read on the forward strand.
CGTTAAGCACCGGAATTAGGATCCGCGACAGCGGCTGCCGCACCTTGAGGGTATGCTGCTTGCGCAGCGAGTGCACCAGCGAAGAAGTACTTTGCGCCAACTGCATCTTGGCCTCCAGATCAACATCGATGGCCGCTTCATCAGCCACCGGAAAATCGGTTAGGTGCACCGAGGACCGGTCTTCGAGCTGGCTCACGCCGTTCAGGTCCTGGTACAAGCGGTCGGTGTAGAAGGGTGCCACGGGCGAGGCCAGTTTAGCCAAGGTCACCAAGCAGGTATACAGCGTTTGGTAGGCCGCTTGCTTGTCGCGATTGTAGGCTCCCTGCCAGAAACGCTTCCGATTCAGGCGCACGTACCAGTTGCTCAGGTCGTCGGTCGTAAAATCCTGAATGGCCCGCGCCGCCCGGGTGGGTTCGTAGGCTCCGTAGGCCGCGTCCACCTCCTTGATCAAGCTGTTAAGCTTTGAGATAATCCAGCGGTCACTTTCGGTGCGCTCGCCCAGCGGAATGGCTTCCTCAGCAAACGTAAACTCATCCAGGTTGGCATACAAAGCGAAGAAGGAGTAGGTGTTCTGCAAGGTGCTGAAGAAGCGCCGTTGCACCTCCTGCACGCCGTCCAGGTCGAACTTGAGGTTGTCCCAGGGGTTGGCGTTGCTAATCATGTACCAGCGCGTGGGGTCGGCTCCGTACGCGGCCAGCGTCTCGAAGGGGTTCACGGCATTACCCAGCCGCTTCGACATTTTATTACCGTTTTTGTCGAGCACCAGTCCGGTCGACACCACGTTTTTGAACGCCACGCGGTCGAAGAGCATCCCCGCGATGGTATGCAGGGTAAAAAACCAGCCCCGCGTCTGGTCTACCCCTTCCGAGATAAAGTCGGCCGGGTAGTTGGCTTCGAACACGTCCTGCTTCTCAAACGGATAGTGCCACTGGGCGTAGGGCATCGCGCCCGAGTCGAACCACACGTCGATGAGGTCCGCTTCGCGAAACATGCGCTGTCCGGTGGAGCTCACCAGCACAATATCGTCCACGTAGGGACGGTGCAGGTCTTCTTTGGCCAGCGCCTCGTTGTTTTTGCGGATCAGTTCAGCGTCATCATCAAAGGCCAGATTGGCCCGCTCCACGGCCTCGGTGAGTTCGGCCACCGAGCCGATGCACACTTCTTCGGAGCCGTCGGCGGTGCGCCAGATGGGTAGCGGCGTGCCCCAGTAGCGCGAGCGGCTTAGGTTCCAGTCCACCAGATTCTCCAGCCAGTTGCCGAAGCGGCCGGTGCCGGTCGACTCGGGTTTCCAGTTGATGGTTTTGTTGAGCTCCACTAGTCGATCTTTGCGGGCGGTGGTGCGGATAAACCACGACTCCAGCGGATAATAAAGAATCGGTTTGTCGGTGCGCCAGCAGTGCGGGTAGTTGTGCTCGTAGCGCTCCACCCGAAAGGCCTTGTTCTCCTGCTTCAGCTTAATGGCGATCTTCACGTCGGTCGACTGGTAGTTCGGGTCCGTCTCGTCTTCGTCGTCGTAGTTTTTCACCGGCAGGCCCGCAAAGTCGACGATTTCCCGCACAAAGCGCCCCTGCTTGTTAACGATGGGGGCGGGGTTGCCGTTTTCATCTTCTACCAGCACCCCGGGCACGCCCAGCCGCTCGAGCGTGCGAAAGTCATCCGAGCCAAAGGTCTTGGCCAAGTGCACCAGTCCGGTGCCGTCGTCGGTGGTCACAAAATCGGCCACCACCACCCTAAAGGCCGGGTCGGGCAGGGGCACGTAGGGCATTAACTGCTCGTACTTGGTGCCTTCCAGGTCGCGGCCCTTCATCGTGTCCACCACCTCATAAGGAATCAGCTTGTCGCCCGGTTGATAATCGATCAGCTTGCGGTCTTTGGCTTTGGGGTTGAAGTAGCCCTCCACCCGGTCGCGCGCCAGGATCACGTACACAGGGGCGTAGGTGTAGGGATTAAAGGTTTGCACCCGCACGTAGTCGATGTCGGCCCCCACGGCGATGGCCGAGTTGGCGGGCAGCGTCCAGGGCGTGGTGGTCCAGGCCAGCAGGTAATCGTTTTCGGTGCCCTTGATCTTGAACTGCGCGGTGATTGAGGTGTCTTTCACGTCCTTGTAAGCACCCGGCATGTTGAGTTCGTGTGAGCTCAGGCCGGTGCCCGCCGCCGGGGAGTAGGGCTGGATGGTGTAGCCCCGGTAGATGAGCCCCTGCTCGTAGAACTGCTTGATCAGGTGCCACAGCGATTCCATGTAGTCACGCTCGAAGGTAATGTAGGGATCGTCCAGGTCGACCCAGTAGCCCATCCGCTGTGTCAGGTCGTCCCACTCACCCTTAAATTTCATCACCGCCTCGCGGCATTTCTGGTTATACTCCTCGATAGAAATCTTCTCTCCGATATCTTCCTTGTTGATGCCCAGTTGCTTTTCGACCTGCAGCTCTACGGGCAGGCCGTGGGTGTCCCAGCCGCCCTTGCGTTTCACCTGGTAGCCCTTCAGGGTTTGGTAGCGGCAGAAAATGTCCTTGATGGTGCGGGCCATCACGTGGTGGATGCCCGGCGAGCCGTTGGCCGAAGGTGGGCCCTCGTAGAAAGTGAACGTGGGAGCGCCTTCGCGCTGATCAACAGATTGTTGGAAGATGTTATTTTCTTGCCAAAAGGTGAGCACTTCTTCGGCCACCTGGGCGTAGTTGGGGTTCTTATGTTGGGGGTATTTCATACTGGATGCTGGATGACTTTCTGTACGGCAGGGATGCTGGATATTAGATGGTGGATGTTTGCTATCAATATCTATGGTTCATCATCCAACATCTCATCGTGGGTGCGAAGTTACAACATCCTGGTGGTTTGTGGCAATTTGGTAAAGGATAACAACCAGGGGGGAGAAAAGATTTGATCATAGTTATGCAATGATAGTAGTAACTTTCAGGAAAGATTGTTTTTGCTATCTTTACTGAAAGAACTATGACCCCAGAAGAGCTTTTTCAAAAGACAAAGGACATGTCGGATGAAGAAAAACAAAGATTCATTCAGGCTTTCTTGGTAACGGCTGATGAAGACGATTTTACGCAGCAGATGCTCAAGTGGGGGGATACCATGCATGAGCAGATGGACAAGCTACAACAGGAAATCAATACGTACCGAGCGCGATACCAACCCCCCCCTTGGCTGCTTGAGGACTGGATCAACAATGCGGTTATCTGCCAGATGCTTTATGGAACCAAGGATAAAAGTACAACCGCTTATTTCTCTCTAAAGAAAAAAGGCAAACGTCCTTGGAAGAAGGAAGAATTGCAAAAGCTAGAGAAGATTAAGCGTTCTTTGATCAATCGGTTGCAGTCAGCGTAAAGTATGTACCCTTTTGGGTTGTATCTCATAAAAGTACTTTATACCTATGATTGCGGGTGAAAGCTTTGGCTCCACTACTAAAACTCAAAGAATGACCTTGCCCCTTCGCTTAATTTTTCTGCTGGCGGCTACTATCACGCTGACAACTTCCGCCTTCGCCCAACAAAACCTATCCTGGGATTTCCCGATCAACCGGCCGCACGCCGGGCTGTTGCTGGGCAATGGCACACAGGGGCTCATGGTGTGGGGCAGCGATTCGCAACTTATTATCACCGTGGGCCGGGCGGGTTTCTGGGACCACCGGGGCGGCAACGATTTCGCCACCCGCATCACCTACGCCGAACTTGAAAAGCTGCTGCAGGCCGGTGATGAGGCAGCGATCAAACGATCCTTCGCGGTGCCCACCACCGCGGGAAGCCCGAACCTGGGCCATCCGCAGCAGATCGGCGGGGGGCGCATCGTGCTGGATTTGCCCGCCGGGTGGACGCTCCGGCAGGGCGTAGCGCATCTGCGGGAGGGCACCCTCAGCGTGACCGTTACTCAAGGTTCGGATTCTACCACTCTAATCATTCGACAGCATCCAACGCAAGAACTGGCGTGGATTGACCTTCCCGAAGCGTTACAAGCCACCCGGGTGAGCGCGGTGCCTTCCTGGAACTTTATGAAAGACCAACTGGCCCCGGTGGGCGTGGCCCCTCCCGAAACGTGGAGCGAAGCGGCCTCCGGGGGCTTCGTGCAAACCCTGCCCGACGATATGCCCCTGGCGCTGGCCTACCGCCGCACCGGCCCGCAAGTGTTTATTGCCTCGTCGGTGCACGCTGAGGCCAAAGTCCAAGTGGAGCGCCTTTTAGCGACTGCCACTACCGAGCAACTCACCGCCGAAACTTCCGACTGGTGGGCCACTTATTGGGCCGATGCGCCCCGCGCTACCTTGCCCAACGCTGAACTGCAAGAAATCTTCGACTACGGACTCTATAAACTGGCCTGCGTCACTCCGCCGAAGGGGGTGGCCTGCACCCTACAAGGGCCTTTTATGGAGTCGTACCAACTGCCGCCCTGGAGCAACGACTACCACCTCAACATCAACCTGGAGATGATCTACTACCCTCTGCTGATGTCGGGTAAGTTTGATCATTTTCAGCCGCTTTGGTCGATGCTGAAAAGCTGGTGGCCGGAGATTGAAAAGAACGGACGGCAGTTTTTTCAGAATGAGCGGGCGCTGATGCTTCCCCACGCCGTCGACGACCGGGCCAAGGTAGTGGGCACCTTCTGGACGGGCACCATTGATCAGGCGTGCACCGCCTGGATGGCCCAACTGGCCTGGCTGCATTACCGCTACGCGGGCGACAAAGCGGTTCTGCAAGAAATTGCCTACCCGCTGTTGGTGGGAGCCTTCGAGGGCTACTACGCCATGCTGGATTCCACCGACACGGGCTACGTGCTTCCGGTGTCGGTGAGTCCCGAGTACCGCGGCAGCCGGATGGATGCCTGGGGAAAAAACGCTTCGTTTCAGTTAGCCGCCCTGCACGCCATGGGCGATATTCTGCCGCAAGCCGCTCGTGTCTTGAGCAAATCCGTAGACCCGCGCTGGGCCGAGGTGGAAGCCAAGTTGCCGCTCTATACGACGGTAGAAGGCGTGTACCAGCAAGAATTTCAACTGAGCAACGAGCGCATTGCGCTGTGGGAAGGCATGGACCTGATCGAAAGCCACCGCCACCATTCGCACCTGGGCGGCATCTGGCCCTTCGTTACCTACGATCCGCTATCGGATGAGCGCAAGCAGGTGGTCGACGAGAGCCTGAAGACCTGGGTGTACCGCGGGGCCGGGGGTTGGTCGGGCTGGTGCGTGCCCTGGGCGGCCATGCTGATGGCGCGTACTAACCAAAGTGAAGCGAGCGTGAACTGGCTTACTTACTGGAAAACCAACTTCGTGAACGAGGGGCGGGGCACCCTGCACAACGCCAACACCCACGGGCAGAGCCTGCTGGGCAGCGACGTGTACGCCAAAAAAGACAGCATCAGTCAGATCAACGAGATAATGCAGTTGGATGCGGGGTTTGGGGCGCTCACGGCGGTGTACGAACTGCTGCTGCAAAATCGCATCGACGGCTTGCACGTGCTGCCCGGCCTGCACGCTGCCTGGGACGATCTCTCCTTCACCGACGTACGGGCCGAAGGCGGCTTCCGGGTGTCGGCCACGGTGGAGCAACAGCGGGTGGTCGAGGTGGTGGTAGAAGCCACGCGGGCCGATTCGCTACGGTTGCATCACAACCTGGGAGAGGCCTGGACGCTAAACGGAGAACCGCATAGCGAGACCGTGCTTCGGAAGCAGTGTGAAGCTGGGGAGCGGTTGGTGCTGCGGATAAAATGAAGTTACCGGCTGGTTCTTTCAGCACTACTAATGGATTGGTACCGGCCAATCCATGCTCTTGCCGTTTATGAAAGCAACGGTAAGCAAAAAATAACCAATAAAATTACATCCTCTTTTATTCTACTTCTGAACCCCCTAGATTAGGCTTTTGAACTCGTTGGGGGAAGTAAATGGCCCCCGATATGTTGCCTGCAATACTCCCTTAGCAAAAAGAAAACTACCCCTAACCTTAGTAGACAATCAGTTTAAACTAACGTTAGGTGTAATGAAAAACCATGTACTTCTGCTCGTTTCGATGTTCTTTTCGGTTGCTTTAAGAGGGCAATCGGTTTGTTCCGAGGCGGCAACCGCCACCCTAGGCACCAATTCTGTTCCCGCAACTTCTGATAACTTTTACTGGTACACGTATACGATGCCCAGTGACGGAAAGCTGCAAATCGCTTCTTCCAACTCCAATTACTTATATGTTTACGCCGGCTCGTGCGAAAATCGATCTTCGCTGACCTCTGGCTACGAAAACGCTACCGCCGCTTTGCTAAACAGCGGGGATCAAGTATTGATCCGTTGGGAAACTACAAGTGGTGGTGACTTTGACTGGAATTTGTCGGTCAGTGCTTCAGAGGCAGGAGATGCCTGTAGCTTGGCAGCAACCGCTACCACCGGAACCAACACCATTCCAACCACCACCAATACCGCGTATTGGTATGCCTACACCATGCCGAGCGACGGCAAGCTGCAGATCGCTACTTCTTCTTACCAGTATGCCGAGATCTATAGCAATAACTGTGAATCTCTTAACTACGAGAAAGGAGCCCAAGGAAAGATCACTATCACCACCCTAAGCAATGGCGACGAAGTGTTTATCAACTGGTATCTCGACAACGGCGGTAATTTTGACTGGGATTTGTCGGTTAGCCCCTTAGAGCCAGGCGACGATTGTTCGCTAGCCACTACTCCCGTGCTTGGAACGAACACCATTCCGGAAACCAGCAATAGCGACTACTGGTACGCGTATACCATGCCCAGCGAAGGTAAACTACAAATATCCTCAATCACTACTGATTTTGTACGCGTCTACAGCAATACGTGCGACAACCTACAGCATGAGGGATTTGGTGACAAAGCAACTATAACTACGCTCACTAGCGGTGACGAAGTTTTTCTCAAGTGGTCCACGCTAGCCGGGGGAGGCAATTCTGACTGGAATTTGTCGATAAGCCCGCTAGAACCGGGAGATAACTGCTCACTAGCCGTAACCGCAGTTACCGGAACCAACGATCTTCCGCAAACCACCAACGATTACTACTGGTACACCTACACTATGCCCAGTGAGGGCAAGCTGAGAATTAGTTCTTCTGCTTCTCAATACGTTCAGGTGTACAGTGGCTCGTGCGATGCGTTGCAGAATGAAGAGGATGGCTACGAAAACGTTAACGTGACCAGCCTAAACAGCGGTGATCAGGTGTACATTAAGTGGGATACGAGGTACGAAAGCGATTTTAGTTGGGATTTGTCGGTAGTTCCTTTAGAAACCGGCGACAATTGCGCCTTCGCGGCCAACGCTGTGACCGGAACTAACGCTCTTCCTTCTACTCCTAATAGCACTTACTGGTACGTTTACACAATGCCTATTGATGGTAAGTTAACCATTAGTTCATCCTCATTGGCTAGCGTGAATGTATACAGCAACTCGTGTGATGATTTAGTCTATCTGGATGGTGCCTACGGAAACTCTGACGTTAGTGCTCAAGCAAACAGCGGCGATCAAGTTTACATTCGCTGGTCTACGTATAACGGAGGCAATTTCGACTGGACCCTTTCTACTGAAGCATTGGAACCGGGTGAGGGATGTTCGTCAGCGGTACCGGTCGCTATGGGAACTAACACTACCTCCGGCGCCCCCTATTGGTTCAAGTATGAGGTTCCTGTTTCCGGAGAGTACACCCTCTCATCAGTAGGACAAACAACTGAAGATACTTATTTGGTCGTCTACTCAGATTGCAGCAATACGTTGTTAGGTGAGAACGATGATACTCAAGGTGGGTTTCAGTCAGAACTATCGCTAAGCCTAACGACGGGTGAGATTATCTACATTCACTGGGACGATGCTTATAGCCCAGCTGGTTTCGATTGGACACTGTCTAGCAACGCACAGTATATTGCCTTTGAGTCATTACCAACGAAAAATGTGGATGATGCTACTTTTGCCTTGAACGCTACGGCCAGTTCAGGATTACCGGTTAGTTATAGTAGCTCTAACCATAGCGTAGCCACTGTTTCCGGCAATACGGTAACGATTGTGGGCGTAGGCACTACCACCATTACGGCTAGCCAAGCCGGTGATGACAACTTCCCCGCGGCTGAACCAGTATCGCAAGCGTTGACGGTGAACAAGGCTTCCCAAATCATTACCGTTGACGCCATAGCTGATCAACTGATTGATGCCTCCCCCCTTACCGTCAATGCTGTTGCCAGCAGCGGCTTAGCCCTAGACTACGCAGTGACGGGCCCGGCCACCATCGATGGCAACGTTGTCACGGTGAGCGGCACCGAAGGCACCGTGCGCGTAACGGTGAGCCAAACTGGCGATCACTACTACCAAGCAACGAGTAACAGCGTTTCTTTCCAAGTGACCGACCCCAGCTTACAAGATCAAACGATTACTTTTGAGCCGCTGCCCGCTAAAACGGTGGATGACGCCGATTTCACGCTAACCGCTTCGGCTAGCTCCAGTCTACCGATCACTTATCGCAGTTCCGACGAAAGGGTGGCTACGGTATCTGGCAACACGGTGATGATTGTAGGGGCGGGCACTACTACCCTCACCGCCCACCAAGCCGGTAATTCAAGCTACCGGGCGGCGTCAGTCAGTCAAGAACTAACGGTAACTGACCCCCGTCAAACCACCGCTAACTGCGGGGACATAGCGGTTATAATCAGCGACAAAAGCGATAATATTTGCAGCGGCTCTACTGACGGAAGCCTAACGGCAGTGGCAACCGGCGGACAGGCACCCTATCGTTACAGTATAGATGGCATCAATTTTCAAGACTCCAACCGTTTTGATACGCTGGACTCTGGAACCTACGTGATTACAGTCAACGATGCCAATGCTTGTACGGCTACGGTTGACGCCCTGATCACTACCCCCAACGTTCTATCAATCGTTGGGCAGGTAGACCATTCTACCGAATCGGTCGGAAACGGGCGCATTGCGCTGGAGGTAAGCGGTGGAACAGCACCTTATCAGTATGCCTGGAGCACTAAGGCAACCACTGCTACGGTAGACAACTTGACGTTGGGGGAGTACAGCGTGACAGTAACCGATGCTCGGGCGTGCGTTACCACCGGTAGCTTCACCGTAGAGGGAGTTACAGCGACAGAAGACGGCAAGCAAAGAAGAGTAGCTGTCTATCCAAATCCAATCCGCGACGTGTTGCGTGTTGAAGTTTCTTACGCAAGCGAGATAAGCGCCACTCTTTTTGATTTGTCTGGTAAAAAGGTGCTTACCATGAATTTAGTGAACGGCGAAAATCGAATAGACGCTAGTGCGCTGAAGTCGGGTAGCTATCTACTAAAGCTAGAAGATGGCAGTACCCAGCGCGTTGTTGTTCGGTAGACAAACAGCAACCATTATATTCTTAAAAGTAGTTGATCAGGAAGCACGTGGAAGATAGCCTTCTGCTTGCTTCCTGACCAAAGCTAGGCAAATTACTACGTGCTTCCTGCCTCTCTCGGGAATGTTAACCCCCTGGTTCTTGTTCAACCCTTGAAACAATTATATTCAACAAAGGATTGATCCCGTAGAACAAGAAATTATGGCAGAGACCACCGCAAAAAAGTCGGCGAAAGCCCCCGTCGATACCTCCACCAAAATTAAAGAAGCTTATCTGGACCACCTGCTTGAGCATGGCGAAGCGCCGCCTTCGGTCTATCAATTCACCAAGCGGCTCAAGATGAAGGAGGCTACCTTTTACGAACACTACAACTCGTTTACGTCGCTGGAGCGTGACATCTGGCGCGGCTTCTTCGATCAGGCCCTCAACCAAATTCAGAGCGATGAGGTGTACCGTGAATACTCCGTGCGCGAAAAGTTGCTCGCTTTCTACTACACCTGGATCGAAGTGCTCAAAAACAATCGTAGCTACGTCACCTTCCGAGTGCAGCACCTGGGGCTCGCCAACGCGGGCCGTCCGGGCATGAGGCGTCCCGGAACCATGACTGGTTTGAGACGGATGAACATCGACGTGCTGAGTCGCTTCAAAGAAGGTTTTATCGACTTTGCCAACGAATTGCTCATGGAAGGCCGCGAAACCGAAGAAGTGGTAGACCGCCCCCTCATCAGCCGCAATTACGACGAAGGCTTGTGGCGACAGGTACTTTTTGTACTCAACTTTTGGGTGCAGGATGATAGCCAAAACTTTGAACGCACCGACGTGGCTATCGAGAAGGCCGTGAACCTGTCGTTCGATCTGTTTGGTCGCAGCGCCCTGGATAGCGCTGTAGACTTTGCCCGCTTTTTATACCAACAACGATGAAGGAACAGAATAGGATACCCACTTCGAAGGTGCAACGCGCTTCGCGCTTTGTGCGCACGGGGGCCAAAATTGGTGGCAACTACGTGAAGTACTACGCCCGCAGAGCGATGAACTCTGACACTAGCCGCGAGACCCTGCACAACGACAATGCCGAAGATATCTACGGCGAGTTGAGCGAGCTCAAGGGCGGCGCTTTGAAGGTGCTACAGATGATGAGCATGGACAAGAACCTGCTGCCCACGGCCTACTCCGACCGCTTCGCGATGGCGCAGTACAGCGCTCCGCCGCTGTCGTACCCACTGGTGGTGAAAACCTTTCAGAAGTTCTTTGGCAAAAGCCCGACCGAACTCTACGACACCTTTAGCAAGCAGGCCAAGAATGCCGCCTCCATTGGGCAGGTGCACGAGGCCACGCTGGACGGCAAGCGGTTGGCCGTGAAGATTCAGTATCCGGGCGTGGCCAACAGCATTACCTCCGACCTAAAAATTGTGAAACCCTTCGCCCAGCGACTGTTCAGCATCAACGAGCGCGACCTGAACCACTACCTGGAAGAGGTGCAGGACAAACTGCTGGAAGAGACTAACTACGAACTGGAAGTGCAGCGCTCGGTAGAGATTTCGGAACAGTGTGGGCACATCAACAATATTTTCTTCCCAACCTATTATCCCGAACTGTCGGCCGAGCGCATCATCACCATGGACTGGCTGGAGGGCGACCACATGCGGGAGTTTCTGGCCAAGAACCCTTCGCAGGAAGTGCGTAACCAGATCGGGCAGGCGCTGTGGGATTTCTACAACCATCAGGTGCACTACCTCAAGCAGGTGCACGCCGACCCCCATCCGGGAAACTTCTTGATGCGCGACGACGGCACCCTGGGCGTGATCGACTTTGGCTGCGTGAAGGTGATTCCCGAGGATTTCTACCGGCAGTACTTCACCATGATCCGCCAGGACATTATCGTGCGCGAAGACGAACTGAACAAGATTTTTCACGAACTAGCTTTCATCAACGACCAAGATACCGAAGCGGAAAAGAAGGTGTTTAAGAAAATCTTCATCGAGATGATTCAACTGCTGGGTCGCCCGTTTCATTACGAAACCTTTGATTTTTCGGACGACGAATACTTTAAGCAGATTTTCAGCTTGAGCGAGCGCGTTTCGCAGATGAAAGAAGTGCGAGAGTCGCGCACCGCCCGCGGGCCTCGCGACGCCTTGTACATCAACCGAACGTTTTTCGGACTGTATAACTTGCTGAATGCCCTGGGCGCCGAGGTGACTACCCACAAACCGGAGTGGTTGCAGGCGGAAGCAGTATAGTAGGTACGGTTTTGGTTAATAGGTTCTGGGTTCGCGGTTCTAGGTTGAGCAAAACCTAGAACTGCGAACCCAGAACCCTTATATTTACGCATGTTTCATTCTCTCCTCTACATTTTCTTAGTAAGCTGTTTCACCGGCAACGTCGCTACCGCCCAGCAGTATCACTACGTGAGCACCACTGCCGACCATGCCCACGACATCACGGTGACCAAAGAAAAAAAGCAAGGAATGGATATGCTTACCCTGGAGGAGCACAAACTCTACTCAGAACACGTGTTTCACCCCACCATGGGTACCAAGCAGTGGACCCTGCGCGATGATAAGGTCGACCATAACTTTGTGGCCAAACGCGCTGGCAACGCCATTCATATCAAGGGCAATTTCCACGGCGAACCGCTGGAGAAAACCGTGAAAATTGACGACGATGTGTGGTTCAACAAATTAGACCACGGACTAAGCGCCTTTGCCCGGTCTGACCAGGAAGAACTTTCGTTCTGGGTGCTCAAATTGCTTTCCGACCTGGACCCCATCAAAATGACTGCCGAAAAGCAAGAACCTGAACGCATTCGCGTGGGCGGACAAAACTACGAGGCGGTGAAGGTGAAGCTCACGCTCAACCACTTCATTCTTTCCAAAATGTGGTCGGCCCGCTGCTGGTACCGTGCCTCCGATGGACTGTTTCTTCGCTACGAAGGGGCCAACGGCCGTCCGGGCACGCCGGTAACGGTGATCGAGCTACAGAAGAAAACCACCTCGCTCACGGAAACCAACTAACGGTAGCTTTAGCGTAGAAGCATTAATTACTTTCTACTTTTCTCGAGGATAAAAATAAAGGTGCGGTTCTATACCACTCTGCGCTTCGCTCAGCGTGAAGTAGCCCGACCCGTCGGCCGCAAAACCAATGGCTTCGCCCTGGGGCTCGGGCAGATAAGTTAACACTGTTGGCTCGGTCTGCAGCAGATCAAATAACGAAGTTTGTCCGTTGGCCCGTCGCCAGTAGAACACCTGCACGTACGATTTGAGCAGCACCTCTTTCCCGTCGGCCGAGACATCGCCTCCCACCAGTTGCTCCAGAATGCCCACTTGCTCGTGCGGCAGCTGCCCCAGCAGCTCGAGCGTATCTATTGATGTCGTGTTCTGAGGAAAAGCGGCGCGGTAAATATGGACAAACTTATCGCGCTTCGAGAGCACGTACAGGTCTTTGGTGAGTGGATCTAGCAACAGCGTCTCGGCATCGCGTGGGCCATTGGGATACACAAACCGGATGGCATCCACCGGGCGAATCACGTCGCCAGACAAACTATCAGCCGCGAGCGGTTCCACGAACCGATAAATCGTTTTGATAGTATGCTGAGCGTTATTGTCACCGATATCGCCCACGTACACGTAGCTTTCACCGGCTACCGGTCCGGGCCCGACGGCAATATCTTCCCAATCGCGGTTTTTTGCCCCCAGTAACGAACCCGCAAACCGGGTGGTGCCGTCCTCGTCAATCAAATATACCGTCGGCGGGCCCCCGCTATCGTTGTGCGTCCACAACGAGCCGGAATTTTTGCGGCTGGCTACCAAGCCCGATGCTTCGTTGATCTCCGCATTGCCCAGCGTGCCCCGATCAACCGGCGCGCCAAACGTAGCGGTGGTATCAATTGAGGAAGTCGAAGCCACCGTCGACTGCTCGCACGCACTCAGGGGCAAGCTAAACAGGCCTACAATTGATAATCTTAGAAGAATGCGCATAAGCGGGCAAGAAGTCAAGGGTGAAACTGCCGGAAAGTCAATTGAGTGCGCTTGTATCAGGCGACGTCTGGGTGCTATCGTGAGAAGAACGCGGATGAAAATACAAATAAATATCAGCTCCCAGGTTTTCTTCGCTCAGCGTGTAGTAGCCCGACCCGTCGGCGGCGAAGCCAATGGCTTCTCCCTGGGGCTCGGGCCAGTAGGGTAAGGTGTCGGCGGGTAGCCGGAGCAGTTCGGGGATAGACAAGCTAGAATCTTTTCGGCTCCAGTAAAGCACGTGTTCGTAGGTTTTGAGCAGCACTTCGGTGCCGTCGGCCGAGATGTCGCCCGCCACCAACCGATCCAGTAGATTCACTCCGTCGAAGGAAAGGGTAGTCATAAGCTTTGCCGGTTGCCGAAAGGGCGGGACTGAGGGGAAGTGAAACTGGTGCACCCGAATCTGGTCGCTTTCTTTGCTCAGCACCAACAAATCCTCGGTAAGGGGGTCTAGCAGAAGGGTTTCAGCATTCACCGATCCTTCCCGGTAAAAAAAGCCCAGGCGGTCGTAGGTAGCGATGGTGTCGAGGGTGATAGCTTCCGTATACGTAGGCTCGATAAAGCGGTAAACGTAGCGTTCATCGTACATGGCCGTGTTGTCACCGATGTCACCTACGTAAAGATACGTTTCGCCTGCTTCGGGTCCCGGTCCGATAGCCATGTCTTCCCAGTCGAAGTTTACTCCCTCGGCTAAGTAATAAGTGGCCAGTAGTTTCCCCTGGGTATTGATCAGGTACAATTCGGTTTCGTTGCCGCTGTCGTTGTGCACCCACAGTGTTCCCGGGTTCTTTCGACTGGCCGCCAGGCCCGATACTTCGGCCAGCCGTTCGTTGGTCACCTCACCCAGCGCTATCGGTGCGGTGAAGGGCGCGTCGGGGGTATCGTAGCGCGACGGGTCGGGGGTGCAGGCGAAAGCAATAAGCCAAAGAAGGATAATCGTGCGGGAGGAACCGGGCATAGCAGCAGAGCGGATGAGCCTGTAGGCAGAAAACAAAGCATAGTGGAAGCCGTTAGTAACTACTACTGAGCTTGCGAAAAGTTCAGCCAGATTATTTTCTAAACCCTAAATGACCCAACAATGGCTTTTGAACTTCCCGACCTACCTTATTCTTTCGACGCGTTAGCGCCGCACATTGATGCCAAAACGATGGAGATTCACCATGATAAGCACCACGGTGGCTACGTAAAGAAACTCAACGCGGCCGTTGAGGGCACGCCCCAGGCCGATATGTCGTTGAAAGACCTGATGAAGAGTGTCGGCAGCGCCTCCACCGGGGTACGCAACAACGGCGGCGGACACTACAACCACTCACTGTTCTGGAAGGTACTGTCGCCCGATGGCGGTGGCCAGCCCAGCGGTGACTTGGCTTCGGCCATCGACTCGGCCTTCGGCTCGTACGATGCTTTTAAAGAAAAGTTTGCCGACGCCGCCGGCACCCGCTTCGGCTCGGGCTGGGCGTGGCTGATTGTGGACGACAGCGGTTCGCTGAAAATTACCTCTACCCCCAACCAAGACAACCCCCTGATGGACGTGGCCGAAACCAAGGGCACGCCTATTCTCGGCCTCGACGTGTGGGAGCATGCTTATTACCTGAACTACCAGAACAAACGTCCGGAGTACATTTCGGCCTTCTGGAACGTGGTAAACTGGGATCAGGTGAGTAAAAACTACGAAGCGGTGAAGTAAATCCGGTCGCCAATCTCTGATTGATAAGAACTGTCTGGTTTTGTGCCGGGCAGTTTTTTTGTGTCAGTTCGATACGGTCACTTATTCCGCAAACACTCTGGCGGATTCATCCGCACCGCTCTGTCCGTAATGAAGCGATGAGTAACGCAAACAGACTTGCTCCGGGGCAATATTGTCGTACCCGAGAACCACGAAAGCCAAGCACTTCGCTGGATATTTCCACAAAGATCACGTACATTAGCGATGTACTTTTTAGCTTTCATACGTATGGAAAAACTAACGCTAAGCATTCGCGATCAGGAAAAAATTAAGTGGATCAAGACTTTTGCCAAAGAGAACGAAACGAGTGTGAGTCGATTATTTGAAGATTACCTGGGTGCTCTAATGGCTTTCGATCAGCGAGAGGTAACCCTCAGTGAAACACTAATATCGCTTCGGCAACCCGGCCGACGACCCACTGAGGACCAGATAGAGCGACATCTGACGCAGCGTAGAACCCGATCCACACCAAAGGAAAATACCCATTGAATCGGTTATTTTTAGATACAAACGTTCTGCTGTCTTTTCATTTTCGGGATGCCGAAAGAAGGCAGCAGAAGGCAATTGATAGTCTATCTTCTTCGACATTGAGCAGCAGCGGCAGACTGGATTTATCAGTTTAGTCACCTTCTATCAGCTACTCTATTTTTTAGATAAGCAGTTAAAGAATCCGCAGGAAGCAGCCCGACGAGCGTACGCCTATTTAAGTCTTCTTCAGCTTACACCGTTTGATCCTACGCTGCTATCTTCTCTGAATATTACGCGGTGGCCTGATTATGAGGATGGCTTGCAGTACGTCTGCGCCCAAAGTGGTGACTGCGACGTGATCATTACCACCAACAGTGCCAATTTCTTCTCGTCTACGCTTCCGGTCATCGATCCGTTAAACTTCGTACTGCTATACAGGGCCTGACGTAATCATGCAACTATTCATCGCGCAGGCACTCCACCGGGTTCACCCGCGCCACGCGTACGGTTTGCAGACCCACGGTGAGCCAGGCGATCAACAGGGCCAATCATCCGGCTCCGGCGAGGTACTACCACGACGATATCAAACCATTTAGGCAGTCATTTGATAGATGAGGGGTCGGTACTGGGGCGGGGGGATCGGTTTGTTCTGATCTTTAGCTACCTGTAGCCAAGCATCTTTCGCTTTGAGTACTTCGGCCAACGCTTCACTGGCATCTTCGCCGAAGGCTGAGCACGATGCTAAATCCGGTATATCAGCGATGTACCCTTCATCCTCCTGGCTATAAAAGATATTGATATGATAATCTTTCATTCTTCCTGTAATTGGAGGTTGTACTTCTCAACGAGTTTCAAAAACTGCCGGATCTGATAAGGTTTAGCCATTCCTTTCACATTTTGGATGTTAACCAGTTCGTTAATATCCGGGTGATGGTAGATATGGTGGCTACCGCTAATCCGAGCCATTGTAAAACCAAAAGCTTCAATCAGCGAAGAAAGATCGTTAAAGGAAGTGTTTTTGGGCTATCTGATATTTTACGTAGCAGCTTTTGCTTTTTCACGACGGGAACAATTTACGTAAAATTAACGGTCGCCTAAACTCTTTCAAGAATAAAACAATCACTCATCCCGCAAACACTCTACTGGATTCACCCGTGCCGCTTTCACGGTTTGCAGTCCCACGGTGAACCAAGCGGTGACTATAGCGATGATTCCTGCCAAGGCAAACACCCACCACTCCAGCTCGACGCGATAGGCGAAATCGGCCAGCCACCGCTGCATGGCGTACCACGCCAGCGGGATGGCGACCGCAAAGCCAACCAATACGAGCTTTAAAAAATCTTGCGACAACAACCTGACGATCTTGCTCACCGAAGCTCCCAGCACCTTCCGAATGCCGATCTCTTTGGTGCGCTGCCGAGCCGTGAACGCTGCCATGCCGAACAAACCTAGGGAAGCAATGAGCACCGACAATAGTGTGAAGAATCCGAATATTTCTCCCAATCGACGATCCGCCTTATACAGTTGATCAAATCGTTCGTCCAGAAACTGGTACTCGAAGGGGTAGGGCGAATAGCGCTCAATACTTTTTTCTACGCTGGCAACCGTTTCCGAAAGGTTTTCGGGCCTCACTTTGAGCGCGATGTAGAAAAGGTAGCTATCGCCCAACTCTAACAGCAAGGGGGCAATGGCGCGGTGCATCGAGTGCAGGTGGAAGTCCTTCACCACTCCAATTATGGTTTTCTTTTCGTCATTGTAGTTAGTGTATTGCTGGCCAATGGCCTCTTCGGGAGTCCAACCCAGTGCCCGAGCGGCGGTTTCGTTGATGATGCGGGCCTCGGCCAGGTCGGAAGCAACGCTGGGCGAGAAATCGCGTCCGGCTACCAGGGTAATGCCAAACACTTTTAGGTAATCGTAACTCACCCGCGCCCGGTAAATATTGAAACCCTCCTGACTGTTTTCATCCGTGGGGCGAATGACCGTTCCCGAGGTGACGTTGGTGGGCAGCTCGGCGGCTGCCGTCACGGAGATAACGTTCGGATCAGCCAACCACTCGTCTTTCAGCACGTCTAACCGGTTAAGAAGATCGAGGTCCAGGACCGAAACGGTTATAATATGGTCTTTGTCGTAACCCAGTTCCTGGTCTTCAATAAACTGGAACTGCCGGTATATCACCAGACTACTGATGATTAAACCAATAGAAACCGCATACTGCCCCACCATCAGCCACTGCCGGATTTTCATTCCTGAAAACCGCCTACCAATGCTGCCCTTCAAGGCCTGAATCGGACGAAGGGAAGACATCAGGAAGGCTGGATAACTTCCTGCGCACACGCCCACCACACCCACGAGTGCCAACAAACCGGGCAGTAGCCATCCGTTTTCGATGAGGTTGAGTTCAATCGGTCGCTCCAGCAAGTACCCAAAAGCGGGCAATAAGAAATGCGTCAGACCCAGGGCTACCAATAAGGCGAGGAACGTTATCAAAACGGATTCTCCCATAAATTGCCCAATCAACTGCCCCCGCCGGGCTCCTACCACTTTGCGGAGCCCCACTTCAGTGGCCCGTTTGATGGATCGGGCAATCGCTAAGTTCACGTAGTTCACACAAGCCAGCAGCAACACTACCGCGGCAATCAACGAAAACAGAGAGATATACGCAGGATTTCCTTTGAGTCCGATGTCAAAGTTGAGGTTGGTTTCCAGGTGCAGGGCCGACAAGGGTTGCAGCCAGTAAGAATCCTGAAAGGGATACGTATCTTCGTGCTTGACGTATTTTTCTACCAAAGCCGGAAACTTGTCTTGCAGCGCCAGCGGATCGGCCTGGGGCGACAGCGTGAAAAAAGTATAGTAGGCATTGTTGTTCCACCGGTCTTCCGCCATCTCACTGGCGTATTGAGCGTTAGCCGACTGAATATTGACAACAAACGAAAACTTGATCGAAGCGTTGGTCGGTGGGTCTTCCATCACCCCGGTCACCCTAAAGGCTTCCCCGCCCCGATAGATGAGCGGTTGCCCCACCGGGTCTTGGTCGCCGAAAATCTTCTCGGCCAGCGACCGGGTGATAACGATACTGTTCGCCTCTGCCAAAGCGGTTTCAGGATTGCCTTGCCGAAAAGGATACGGGAAAACGCCAAAAAAGCGGGCATCGGCCTGTAGTCCTTCCTCGTAATAGTTGCTTTCGGCGTACCCGAGCAAAGCGGTGTGGTTCTGAAAAGTGGTCGCCTGGCTCACCTCCGGAAATTCATCAATCAGTGCCGGAGCCAATCCGACGGTGGTGTAGGCAAAATATTCGGTGCCCATGTAGGGGTTACCGGCCTGCCGCTGGTAGACGCGGTAGATCTGGTCGGCGTTGCTGTGAAAGCGATCATAAGAAAGCTCGTGCTGCACGTAGAGAAAGATCAGCAGGAAGCAGGTGAGCCCTACGGCTAGGCCGCCGATGTTGATCAGGGCATACTGCTTCTGCTTGAGCAAGTGACGCCAGGCAATTTTGAAATAGTTACGGAACATAGCAGGAGAAGTTACGGGCAGGAGGGTAGGGGATTTAATAAAGGCCAAGCGGAAGTGCCGCAGCACGTTCCATATAAATGTTCGGCGGGCTTTGGCTAATGATTGCTCGCTCTGCTTGCCATAGAGCTCCAGCAGGTTGCCCTCGATCTCTTCCAGATAGTCGTCCCGGCAGAACCAGCGCAGGAAGCGGAGGGCGCGTTGTGGTGGAGTTGGTGGGTTCATTCTATCACTCAATTATTTTGTCATTCAATCATCTAACCAAAAGATATATTAGGAATCTGCTGGTAAATGCCCACCCGTAACGCATACTGCTGGTCCAGCATCTGCTTGCCCAGCGCCGTGATGGTGTAAAACTTCTTGCGACGCCCGCCCCGCTGGGCCGTAATGCCCCCGAAACGGGAGGTCACGAAGCCTTTGTCTTCCATGCGCTTGAGGGCCACGTGCACGGCACTGATGTTGAGCTTTTTGTTCAGTTTCTCTTCCAGTCCTTCCAGGATGCCCACCCCGTAGGCTTCGTCGTGCTGGGCGGCTACCATCAGCAGCACCAGTTCTTCAAATTCACCGAGTGAGGGCAGCTTCATGAGAGGTCATTTATATAACGAAAGTAAATGTAATTATTATTTTTTTATTTTTGTTATAGTAATGTGGTAAAAAGTACTCTACCCAACTATTTTTAGTGGCTGATAGCGAGGAATTAGCATATGTATGTAGCGGATAAAACAGAAGAATCGGTTAAGTACTTTTTCAGGCATATAGTTCTCGGCACGGAACCACTCTTGAATCAAATCAATGCCTTTTCTTACGAAGCTATTAGCTTTGTAACCGTGGTTTTTCTTTCTTATTTTTTCTACTTTTTGGTGATAGTAAATGCCCAAACTAGCGCAGAAAGCGTAGGCAATACTTACCAAGGCTACTAACTTTTTAAGCTTTTCATCATCCTGTAGGTGCGTGTCTTCCAGATCAAAGCCTCGTCTTTTCATATTCTGAAAGCAGACCTCGATGCTCCAGCGCTTACGGTAGAGCTGTCCCATGAACTTCACGTCTACGGTGCCAAACAAAAACAGGTAGTCACCATCATCCAAGAGCATTACCCACACGTGGCCTACCACCCCATCAACCAGACAATCACAGAACGTAAGCGGTTTGTTTTCAGTCAGTGCCAGGGTATTTACAGTTTGTATACGTCCATCCAGGCGATGAATCTTATGATGCTTAGGCATACGCATTATAAAGCGTATTTTTCTGTCTTTGAGATACTTAAGCCAGCGGTGACCTACGAATTCCCGATCTCCAATCACCAAACCAATTCGCTCAGCTCCAATCAGGTCAATGCAGAGACTTAACAAGTCATTGCGTTGCTCACAAGAAGAGTTGCCACGGGGTGGCCCCCACTATTATTATCCAGCATCTCCCAATAAAGCGGCACGGTAAGGTCTCGGTAACCTACCACTACCATCAGAATATTGACTTATTTCCTAATCACTCGCTGATTGTGGTATTTTCAGTTAGCCGCTTGGCTGGACAGCGTGTTTTAGATGCCTCGCCTATGTACCGTTTGACTGGTTTTCAAAAGATAGTCCACGAAAATACTTTTTACCTTTAGGGTGACCTACGATATGTCAACCGCTCCGGTGGATTTATTTCACTAAAATAACGTACTATGAAAAAAGTATCTACTGTGATCGCTCAGTGTATGTGCTTGGTTCTGGCTATGTCTTCTTGTAAAGATGATATTCTCGACTGGTATTCACCGGCACCCGCCGATGATGTTCCGGCTAGTCCGTCCAATATCATTGACCCTGCTTGGATAGGTACCTGGAAAGAAGTAATTGACACTAACCTGATCTACTTTGCTAATAGCGAGCGTCGGATCACCCTCTTAGAAAATGATTCGTTCAACATCGAAATATACAGCTTCACGGATGCAATCGGCGAGGATAGTCCCTGCGGATATTATTGGACTAACTACGCGCATGGCAAAGTAAAAGACGACGATTCGCTGATTGACAGGGCGTCACCCTATTCCGACGATGCTCAACTGTTACTGAAGGGAAGCTTCACCGATTCATCATATACTCACCGGATGCCTACCTGTAACGGTAAAGAAAAGTATGAGCAACTTTTCGCCGCCTCTCAGACATCCGGCGACACGCTAGAAATAATCTTCTACCACTGGGATGATTCAGTGTTGTACGAAGAGAAGATAAATATGGTGATGGAGTAAAGACTAACAATGCCGGAGTCACAGCTAACCTTGTCTTTCTGGCACTAACTTATTAGGCCGCTGCTCATCCCTGCAAATTTAATTTTAAATTTGCAGGGATGATGCCCCGTACAATAGCACAAGATTATTTTACTTCTCTGGAGGAATTTCCGGTGACCGGCCTCATGGGTCCTCGTCAGGTAGGAAAAACTACCCTGGTAAAGCAGTGGGAAAGTCAGGACCGGATGCTTTATCTGGACTTGGAAAGAACGTCTGATCTGGCGATGGAAGATTTGGCGATCAAAAAGCTCCACGTCATCACCCCCGAATCCGATACGTATCCGATGGCCCCAAATGTTGAAGTAACGAACCTCACTCGATTTATTACGGAGACGTTGACGCACGAATCCCGTTAAGCGGCACCGAAGTCCTGAGTTCTTGTTTGCATATCCGGTAACTATTGCTTAAATTATCCCACTGGGCTCAACTTTGCTGGCCTCAGTATTCTGGTTCTTATTCTCACCCTAACCCCCACCACCATGAATTTCACCGGTAGAAAAGTTGACACCCCCTCCAGTCGTTCCGTTCAGTTTCCCTCAGTAGAAAAGTTCATGGCCACCGGCGAAACCACCCTTTCTCCCGAGATGACGATCAACGAGGCCATCGATATCATGCTGGATCAGCACCTCACCGGCGCTCCGGTGCTCGACTCCCACCGTAAAATCGTCGGGATGCTCACCGAGAAAGATTGCCTCCGCTTGCTCATCGACAGTGCCTACAACAACCTGCACCACGACGACAAAACCGTGGCCGACTACATGTCGGAGGTGGTGAAGACGGTCACCCCCGACCACGATATATACGATGTGGCCAACGAGTTTTTAAACTCACACTTCCGTAAATTTCCGGTGGTGCACAATGGCAAACTCGTCGGGCAGGTGAGTCGACGCGACATCCTGAAAGCCGTGCGCGAAACCAAAAACACGACCTGGTAAAACCTCTAGGGCTCGTGTCGACACGAGTTCTACGGGTTCAACTAACCTACCGTCTGGTGCCGAAGCTGCGGGTTGTTGGCGCGGGTGGCGGCCACCACGAGCAAAAAGAATACGGCAAAACACAACCACCCCGCCGGGGCGTAGCTGCCTGTCCAGCTCAACGAGGTGCTGAACAGGATGGGACCCAGCACGCTTCCGAACACGAGGAGCATGGTGGCTTGCCCGCTAACGGCACCCAAATACCTTTTGCCGAAGTAACGGGGCCAGGTCACAGTCGTGATCACACTAAAAAACCCACCATCAGCCCGTTGCCCGCCACCAGCGCGTAATACGCCATCGAGCTGTCGTCCCGGTCGGGCATGACCAGCGGAGTGCCGCCTAGCGAAGTGTCGCCCAGCGAAGTGTCGCCCAGCGGACTGCCGCCCAAATAAATCATGCCCACAATGCCCAGGCAGCCCCCCAGGCCTTCGGCGTACAACAAATACTTCAGGGGAACGTAATCGCTTAGGCTGCTGGCGGCCAGGGTGATCACCACCGCCAGCACTGCCACCGGCTGAAAGATAGTGATGGCCGCCGTCCGGCCCAGGCCCGCCTGCTCAAAAATAGAAACCACGTGAAAGGTGAAACCGGTGGTATAGAGTGCCTGCATGGCCAGCATGAGGGCAAACACCCAAAAAGAGTAAGGCCGAACCACTTCGCGGCGGGTATAATCTTTGACCACCGGCACCACATGCCGCCGCTGGCGCGCTGAGGGACGGTAATTGCCATCGGGACGCAGTCCGCTGGCCTCTGGCTTGTTGCGAAAAAACAGCAACACAATCACCGGGAAGATCGCCCCCACCACAACGGCCAGCAAAATCCACGCCCCGCGCCAATCGTAGCGATTGATCAGCGCATCGAGCGCCATGGGCGAAGCCGAAAAACCGAGCGAGATAAACACGTTGCTGAACCCGGTGGAAAAGCCGCGGCGCTGATCGAACCACTGCATCATCATGTTGCGCGACACCAGCGTGAGCACCCCCTGCCCGAAAAACCGCAGCGACAGAAACCCCAAAAAGATACAAACGAGCGTGAGCACCGTGCCGGGAGCGCCATCAAACCATCGCACCACCCGGTCGATCTGGCTTAGGTAAGTAAGCACCAGTCCGAGTGACAAAGCGGCCAATGAGGCCACCGGGCGCACCCCCCAGCGGTCATACAGGGCACCGGCCCAGGGCAGCATGAACGAACTGCCGATGGTGCCCGCCATATAGGCCAAACTCAGTTGGTCGCGGCTGAGTTGCAACGCCTCCAGCAGCGGCTCGGTGAACACCGACACCCCGATGGTTTGCCCGGGCATACTCATGAGCACCCCCACGGTGCCCCACACCAGAATCATCCAACCATAGAAGAAGGGCCAGCGAGCAGCCGCAAAGGGCACGTTGACAAAACGGGATGGGCGAAGCACGGGCGCGAAAGTAGGCATTGCATTCGGACGCACCAACCTGTCGGCTTCTGTTTCTTGGGGGCACACAGCCCAAGGCGGATGAAAATTTAGAAGATTAGTTGTTTTTGGCTTGGCAGAATCAGACATTACCGTTCTGAAATTTGCTGCGTGCCAAAAGTCACAAACTGGCGAATAGCTCATCAGATTCATGTCACTTCTTACTTCATTCCATCAAGTCTACTAACTAACCGTATGATTCGCAAGAAACTAGTTCTATTGCTCCTCAGCGCGTTGTCCCCCACGTTGTTGCTTGCCCAAAGTGTCGACCAAGCCATCAACTCAGTGTTTGAGCCGATCACCGATGTCATCGAGTCCGTTATTTTCTTCACCGTGACGCTAGGAGGGTACACCATCCCCTTCGTGCTCATCTGGCTTATTGCCGGGGCCTTGTTCTTCACCATTTATATGCGCTTTGTCAACATCATGGCCTTCAAGCACGCGCTGGACGTGGTGCGCGGGGTGTACGACAATCCCGACGACCAGGGTGAGGTGAGTCACTTTCAGGCCCTCACTGCCGCCCTGTCGGGCACGGTGGGCGTGGGCAACATTGCGGGCGTGGCGCTGGCGGTGTCGCTGGGCGGACCGGGGGCCACGTTCTGGATGATCATCGCGGGTATTCTAGGTATGTCATCGAAGTTCGTGGAGTGCTCGCTGGGAGTGATGTACCGCAACTACCATCCCGACGGTTCGGTGTCGGGCGGCCCGATGTATTATCTGGAAAAGGGACTCGGGGAGCGGGGCGAGAAGTGGGCGACGCTGGGTAAGGTGCTGGCCGTTCTATTTGCTATTGCCTGCATCGGTGGTTCGTTCGGGGGGGGCAACATGGTGCAGATCAACCAGGCCACCCAGCAGTTTATCGACGTCACCGGCGGGGTAGACAGTTTTCTCTACGGACGCGGTTGGGTGTTCGGAGTTTTTATGGCCATTGTGGTGGCGATCATCATTATCGGGGGGATCAAATCCATTGCGAAGGTAACGGACAAGATCGTGCCCTTCATGGTGGCCATCTACGTGGGAGGGGCAATCTTCGTGTTAGCCGTAAATATCGGAGAGATCGGTCACGCTTTCGCCCTGATTCTCGAGGGAGCGTTCTCGGCCGAGGCCATGTACGGGGGAGTGGTGGGAGTGCTGATTCAGGGATTTCGTCGGGCGGCCTTCTCGAACGAGGCGGGAGTCGGCTCGGCATCCATTGCGCACTCGGCCGTGAAAACCGACGAGCCCATCTCCGAAGGCGTGGTGGCCCTACTAGAACCTTTCATCGATACGGTGGTGATCTGCACCATGACTGCCCTGGTGATCATTATTACCAACTACGGCGGGGCCGGAGCGGGACTGGCCCTGGAAACGGCCAGCACCCAGGGCGACGCCGGGGGCATCACGCTCACCTCGAACGCCTTTGCCACCGTGATTGATTGGTTCCCGGTGGTGCTCTCTATCGCGGTGATCTTGTTTGCCCTGTCCACCATGATCTCGTGGTCGTATTACGGACTCAAGGCCTGGACCTACCTGCTGGGGGATAGCCAAGCAATGATTACGCTTTACAAGGTGCTGTTTTGCTTCTTCGTGATCGTGGGCTCGGCCCTCAGCCTGGGAGCGGTGTTCCGCTTCGGGGATGCTATGATTTTTGCCATGTGCTTCCCGAACATTCTGGGACTGTACTTCCTAATCCCCAATGTGCGACGCGCCTACGACCGATATATGGGACGAGTCGCTAACGGGGAGATTGCGGTTACAAAGTAGTCACGGATCATCAACGAATAGTAATGGAGGCTATATTTTGTTTTGCAACGGAACAAGCTATTCATCCTTTTCTCTATATTTATCCCTTATCGTGACGCGTAGGCCTTTAACTCTCTGAGGGCTCGTTGCTCACTTTTTCAAAACAACTAACCTTAAAGTCAACTCATTATGAAAAGAAATTCACTACTTTTTGCCCCTGTTTTTGTGCTATTTGCCTTGGTGGGCTGCGGACAAGCCAACGACATAGGCGTGGGAGCTAAATCCCCGGCCGGAGCCGAAGTACTCTTTGATGGCTCACGTGAGATGCTCGATGAGAAGTGGACCTACTGGCAGGGACCCCGTCTGGCCGCCTCGATGCCCATCAAGTGGCAGGTGGAAGAAAGTCCGGTAGGTGAAGGGATGGTGGTCAACAGCAACGATCCCGCCGCCGCCGGTGGACTCTACGGTGCCGCCGACATTGTGACTAAGGAAAAGTTCGAAGACTTTCGCTTGCACCTTGAGTTTTTGATTGAGAAAGAGGGAGGCAACAGCGGGGTATACTTGCAAAATCGCTACGAAATCCAGATTCTGGACGGCGACACCACCATGCACGGTATGGCCACCGTAATCAACGAAACCCCTTCACCCTACCACCTCTACCGCGGCATCGGCGAATGGAACGCTTACGATATCACGTTCCGAGCGGCTCGCTTTGAGAACGGTGCACTATCGGAAAACGCGCTGGTAACGCTCTACTTCAACGGGGAAAAGGTGTATGCCAACCAGCCAATCAAAAAAGTATGGGGAGGAGAAAACTCCGGCTTAGACGGGGGCAACAACGATGGGTTCGGCATCACGGATATTCCCGGGGGCATTAAACTACAGGCCGAGGGCCACGATGTGCTGTACCGCAACATTTGGATCAAAAAGCTGGAGTTGGAAGAAGCTGATACCGACTTTTAGTTTTTCCTGTAAAGATGAGGCTGAAATGACAACCATCCCGAGCAGCGCGAGTTAGACGGGAGAAATTAGTTGTCAACATTTGGTTAATCACGCTATGAACTTAGACGAAATCGTAAGCAAGCGTTACAGTCCCTATGCCTTTGCCGACAAACCGGTATCCGAAGACACCCTGTACCAAATTCTGGAAGCCGCCCGCTGGGCCCCCAGCAGCTACAACGAGCAGCCCTGGAGGTTCATCTACGCGCTGAAAGAAAACGAGGAGGCGTACCGGCAACTGCTGTCGTGTGCGGTGGCCGATAACCAGCAGTGGGCCAAAGAGGCGCCGGTGTTGCTGTTGAGCGTGGCCAAACGGCACTTCTCGCAGAATGGCGAACCCAACCGGCATGCCTGGCACGACACCGGTATGGCCATGGCCTTCTTCGTGCTCAAAGCCACCGAGATGGGGCTGCACGTGCATCAGATGGCGGGTTTCTCCGTAGAAAAAGCCCAGGAACGGCTCAACATCCCCGAAGAGTTTAGTCCGGTGGCCATGATCGCGCTGGGCTACCGCGGCGACGAAGAGCGGCCCGATAAAGGGAGAAAATCGGTGCACGAACTGGCGATGCCCGGGCAGTGGCGGGCTTAGTTCTGTCTTCGTAGGTAACAAAAAAGAAAAGGCTCCGCTGAGGGAGCCTTTTCTTTGATAAGGGTCAAGCAATCTACACTGCCATCGTTTGGGATACTCCCAGCCACGCCAGCGCGTCTTGTTCGTTGGTGAACGAACCAAGAATTTCTTGGGTGTCTATTTGCTGCTTTTGCTGGGTCACCTCTTGCTGTTGCTCAATCGACATCTGAGTGATGATGTCGGGTGAAATAACAAAGGCCATTTTCTGCACTCCCGCCAATCGCAATCGCCCGAAAATTTCCGTAGAAGACCACTCCTGCACTTCAGGATCGATGGCAAAATTGATCCAATCGGCGGTATTCACCAGCATCAACTGGGGGCGATACTGTTCCACAATCTCCGTATGCTTGAGCATTTCGCGGCGGTAAATGGCATTGGTCAGTTCTACGGCGTTGAACCACCGGGATAGCATCACGGATTGTGCTTCGTCGTAAATATCCTCAACAAAGCTGCTTTGATACACTGTTTTCATAATAAAATTGGTTTAGTTTTTATCTTTTAGTTGATTTAATAATTCTTGTTCACGCTTGTCGAACCTCTTTTTTGCCTCGATCAGCATTTTATTACGCGCGTGGATCTGCTCCTCGGCTCGTCTTTGCTCCTCGGCTCGGATTGTTTTTGCCTCCTCATTTTTCTGTTCCAGTTCTTCTTTAGCGCGGAAAAGCTCTTGTGCCTTACGTTCCATCTCTTCTTGGGTAGCCTGCAACTCTTCTACGTTCTGGCGCATTTCTTCTTCCTGGGCCCGCATCTCTTCGGCTTGCTGCTGCGACTGGGCCAGCAGTAACTGGGTTTGCTGGTTCAACTGGGCGGTGGCCACTGAAGAGGCAATGATCTCACCCGCTTCTTCCAAAAAAGCGATCGTATGCTCAGCAAAGGTTCCGAACGAAGCTAATTCCAAAATCCCGATGGTCTGCTCGTTTACCTTAAGGGGCACCAGCAGTAGACTGGTGGGCGATGCTTTGCCTAGCCCGGAAGTGATGTCCATGTAACTTGGCGGAATCTCGGTAAGGTGGGTGGTTTCCTGCTCTAAGAAAGTTTGTCCGACCAACCCTTCGCCGGGCGCTATCTGTTGCTCGACAAACTTTTTCTTATCGTAGGCATGGCACGAGGCGAGCACCAGGTGCTGTTTTTCTTCTTCCCAAAAGAACAGCATTCCCTGGTTCGCCTTTAGGCAGCGCACCAGGTACGTGAGCAGGTGGTCGGATAGCAGCTGCACGTTGCTCTGGTGCTGCCGGGTGATCTCGGCCGCCCTGGATAGTCCTTCGGTGGTCCACAAACGCTTTTGATCGTCCTCTCGAACTTGCTCCCTTTGCTCGCGCATCCGAATCAGTTCGCCCGCTAAGGTTGTTTGGTTCGCGCTGCGGTTGTCTTCATTCATGCCCAACCATTCAATTTCAGATTCACCCTGCGCCATTTTCCGGGTAAAACTTACTGCCTGCCTCAGGCTATTTGTCAATCTTTCTACTGCCGCTTGGTCGCGGTCGGTATGAGCCTCATCGTTTTCGTTGAATAGATACGTGCGGTAGCTGTTGGTTATTTGGGTAGTCAATTGATCACGTCGCTGTCGGGCATATTTAGCTTGACGTGCTATTAGAATCAGCAGCAAAGCCATTGCTACAAAAAGCAGCACTTGTCCGCCGAAAGCAATCACGCTGCGCTGTTCGGGTAAAAGGTTAGAGTCAGAAGCCGGGTGGGTGTTGGAGAAAAACGCAAAAGCATCAACTCCCACGCTAAGAATCAGCAGGGCAATAGCCAAAAAAATAGGAGACAATAGGCTATCGGTCTCCACTGAAAAGAATTTCTTCATAAGGCCTTCCGGATCATAAAGCGAGCTTGGCAAAGGTGAATAGGGACTACGCTTTATAAAAAAGAAAGTCCCACGAAATGGTACACGAATGATCTACTGAAAAAATTGGTTAATTGGCTATGGCTTCCCGTTTCATTGTTATGCAAATAGACCTATCAGATCAGAAAGTGCTTGTAACCGGGGCCAGCCGCGGCATCGGCCGGGCCATCGCTGAGCAACTGGCGGCATCAGGAGCAGAGGTGGCTATTCACTACCATCGCAACGCTCAGGCGGCGCAGCAAGTAGCTAGCCAGTGTGGTCCCGGGGCAACCGTATTTCAAGCCGATTTGAGTATCCCTAAAGAAACGTTACAGTTATTTGAGAAGGTGGTTGCTCACTTCGGAAGCATCACCGCGCTGGTGAACAACGCCGGTATTTCGATCGGCGCAGCGGTGGAAGACGATGACGCTACCTTTTCGGATGTCTGGTCGCGCACCATGCTGGTCAACCTGCATGCCACCGGGTTGCTGTGCAAAAAGGCGATCAATCATTTTTGCGACGGCCCGGGCGGGCGCATCGTTAATATTGCCTCACGGGCGGCCTTTCGGGGCGATACCGCTGATTACCTGGCCTACGCTGCTTCCAAAGGAGGGGTGGTGTCGCTCACCCGGTCTATCGCCCGGGCCTACGGTAAGCAGCACATCAAAGCCTTTGTGGTGGCCCCGGGTTTCGTTCGCACCGACATGGCTGAGGACTTTATCCAGCAGTACGGAGAAGGTTTTGTGCTGAACGACCTAGCGCTTTCTGCCCTTACGCAGCCCCGCGATATCGCTCCCACTGTGGCGTTTTTGCTTAGTGGCTTGGCCGACCACAGCACCGGCTGTACCATCGATATCAACGGGGGGAGCTACGTGCACTAAATGGGGTAAGCACGCTTGGTTTGTCTGCCGAAACACCTTACTACCTTCCGTGTTTTATTGAGCATGGAATATAACGAATCACCGCGCCTGGTAGAACCTTGGATGCGTGGGCTGCTGCTGGTGGCAGGGACTTATAACGTTGGCTGGGGTGTGTTTATCTACGCGTTTCCAAATTCGTTTTATCGCTGGATTACGCAAACCGAACAACTGGCTCCTGCGCTAATCACTTGGCAGGGAATGGGAGTGTTAGCCTTCGGAGTGGCGTACTTGCTCGCGGCAGTCTACCCACTACGCTTGTGGTTTTTAATTGGATTGGGTTTCTTCTCGAAGCTTGTCGGGGCGATTGGGTTTTATTTTGTGGTGATGGAGCAAAATCTTACAAAAAAGTATATCTTTCATCTTATCATGAACGATTTGGTTTGGCTCATCCCGTTGGGGATTATCTTGGTTCGGGTGTGGCAAATCAAACGAGTCCGGCACGTAGTATTATGAAAAAATCAGCAGAATGGGTTGATATTGCGCTTCGCTTCGCCGGTATCGTTAACGTGGTTTGGGGGCTAATTTTTGCCCTGTTCACCGACCCGCTGTTTCGCTGGGCAAAGCTGCCCGAACCACCCTTCTTGTTTCCCTGGCAATTGATTGGCGTAAGCGCGATACTCTTTGGCTTAGGATACTACGTGGCATCTTTCAACGTCACCAAGCATTCTCTGGTGATTGCGGTTGGGTTCACTATCAAAGTGGCCAGCACCATTGCGGTGTGGCAAAGCGTGTTCGCGCAGGATTTCGCGCTGCCGATGGCTTTGTATTTTTCGGCCAAAGATCTGCTATGGCTGGCTCCGTTTGCTATGATCCTTTACCACATCTTCAAGAGGTGGCAATCTCCTGAGCAGACGCGCACTAATCCAAGCGGGCCTTTTTCAGAAACTATCGCACACATCTACACTAACCGGGGGCAAGACCTGTTGTCGCTATCGCTCGAACGACCGGTGCTGCTGGTTTTCTTGCCTTCCCCCTCTTCGCCGCTATTTCAGAACTGGTTGGCCAACACTGCTCAGCAGCGCCCCGCGGTAGAGGAGCAGGGAACGCAGTTAGTGCTGGTGGGTGCCGATAGAAACACGGATGCCTTCCAGAAAATTGAACTGGACAAGGTAGCGTACGTCAGCGATGCTGATCGCCGCCTTCAGAGCTTGTTCAACCTAAAGCAAGCCTCGCTGACCCAACTTCTGACGGCGCCATTGCGAACACGACCCTGGAAGAAGGGAGCAGCAAACGAATTGTCCGCAAAGAGTTATCGGATGCCGGGAGTGTTTCTGATCCACCAAGGAGAGTTGCGAAAAACGTATCACTGCGAAGGGCACGATGACTATCCCGACCTGACCTCACTGGGGCGAATTGACCACTGAGAAGCAATAAGTTTGTTACTGCTTAGAATACGCTACATAGCTGCTTGATCAATCGCATCGTAGAGTACCTGCTGAATTTTGGTGCGGGTATTTAGTTGATAAAGCCGGGTGTTGTCGCGCGTGGGGTGCACGCGGTTTGATAAGAACACGTATACCAAGTCATACTCCGGGTCGGCCCAGGTGAAGGTGCCGGTGAAGCCTGAGTGACCGAAGCTGGCGTCGCTGGCACTCATGGCAGCGTTGCCGTCTTCCGAGCGCTCGAAGTAGGGTTTGTCGAAGCCTAGCCCCCGGCGGTTGTCGTTGTCAGGAAACTGATAGCGCGTGAACTCTTCCACTGTCGCGGCATCAATGTAGCGCCGCCCCCCGTACTCTCCTTGGTCTAGATACATCTGCATTAGCTTAGCCAGGTCGTTGGCATTGGTGAACAGACCCGCATTGGCCGACACTCCGCCCATCATGATGGCTCCTTCGTCGTGCACCCGCCCGGCAATGGGTTGCCGCCGAAACAGGTAGTCGTTTTCGGTGGGCACAATGCGCTCCATCGGAAACTTGTCCAGTGGGTTGTAGGTAAGCGTGGTGGCGCCCAGCGGTTCGTAGAAATTCTGATACAAGTAGGTGAGGTAGTCTTCGCCGCTCAGCTTTTCTACAATGGTAGGAAGCAAATAGAACAACAATCCTGAGTATAAATACTTCGCCTCGGCTTCCAGCGGCGACTTTTTGATGGCCCGAAAGATTTTCTTTTGGTAGTTGCGGTGTAAGTACATATTGTCGGCTAGTTTCACGGGGAAGCGGCGCGACGAATCTTCTTTGATGGTGAACCAGCGGTAGCTGCCGTTGCGGCGGCGGGTGCTGGTCCAGTACGGAATCCAGGGCTTGAAGCGGGCCTGGTGCGCCAGGATGTCCCGAAACGGAACGCCCGCTTTGTTAGACCTTTTGAAGTAGGGCAGGTAGTCGTCGATGCTAGCATCGAGGTCGAACTTGCCTTCGCTGTGCAGCTTCATGATAGCGGGCAAGGCCGAGGCGATCTTGCTGATGGATGCCAGATCGTATAAGTCATCGCGCTTCACCCGCACCGTGTCGTGGTACACGTGCTCGCCGTAGGCTTTGTACATCACCACCTTCTTGTGGCGGGCCACCAGCACCTCGCAACCGGGCGTCGCTTTGGCATCGATGGCCTGCTGCACCAGCGAGTCGATGCGTCCGTAGAGCACCGCTGAATTCATGCCTACCTCTTCGGGCAGCGCGTAGCCGAAGCGCAGGTCGCCCGTCACTTCCAGCCCCTCACCCACCGCGAAGGTGTTGCCTACGCTTACCGGCAACCGTCCGCTGGCACTCACCCCTCCGAAAATCAGCTGGGCGGCCAGTTCCTCAGCATCCGCGTTGTCCTGGTAGGTCACGATCAGGCCGTCGGCCTGCTCCACACCGGGCAGTTTGGCCAGCACGTAAGGGTTCTTAAATACCGCCAGAATGGTGTTCGGCTGGGTGGCCAGTTCCTTGGCGTAACTAATTAGCGTACTCGAAAATTTTAGGCTGTTTCGGGGGTACTTGCTGTCGTCATGCACGCCTACGATCACCAGATCGTAGTCCTTTAGTTGCCGCTTGGTCTGCTGCACCTGCTCAGCGGTGGCCTGGGCGGCCAGCGTGAAGTGCTTCACCCCGGTATACAGCTCCAGCATCTTCTGAAAGGCGGTCGGCCGGGTTGCTCCCATCGACACCGAAGCAATCCGAAGCGTGTCCAGGCGACGCAGCGGCATCAGGTCGCTTTCGTTGCGCAGCACGGTGAGCGCCCCTTCCATCAGCTTGCGGTTGAGCAGTTTGGCCGTGGGGGTATTCATCTCGGCGTCAATGTCGCTCACCTTCACCGGTTGGTACTGCTGCAAGCCCACCCAGCGTTTCACGGCCAGCATTTTGCGACATCGCGCGTCGATGTCATCCTGGCTAATAATGCCCTGATCGATAGCCTTGCGGATTTCGGCAATGGCCCGCGGCACGTCTTCGGCAAGTTCTAGCACGTCGTTACCCGCCAGCAGCGCGTCTTTGTCCACCACGCCGGGCTGGTTGCCCTTGGTCACGCCCTTCATATCCATCGCGTCGGTCACAATCAGGCCCTGAAAACCCATTTGCTCCTTGAGTAAGTCGGTAATGATGGGCTTGGATAGGGTGGAGGGCACGCCGGTGGAGTCTAGGGCCGGAATGTCGAGGTGGGCCACCATCACGCCGCCTACGCCCGCCTCGATAAGCTTCATAAAGGGGTACAGTTCCACTGAAGTAAGCCGCTCTATCGAGTGGTTGATCTGCGGCAGGGCGTGGTGCGAGTCGGTGTCAGTGTCTCCGTGGCCGGGGAAGTGCTTGGCGGTGGTGAGCACGCGCTCGTCCTGCAGACCCTGCATGTAGGCTAATCCTTTGGCCGCTACGTTGTCTTTGTCTTCCCCAAACGAGCGGAAGTTGATCACCGGGTTGTTGGGGTTGTTGTTCACGTCGACCACCGGGGCGAAGTTAGCGTGCACGCCCACCCGTTTGAGGTCGCGGGCCACCTGTTGGCCCATTTGGTAGAGCAGTTGGGTGTTGCGGACGGCCCCGAGGGTCATCTGGTAGGGATAGCTTACCGCGCTGTCGAGGCGCATGCCCACCCCCCATTCGGCGTCCATGGCCACGAACAGCGGCACTTCGGAGGCTTCTTGCAAGCGGTTGAGCATCCGGGCTTGCCTTCCCGGCCCGCCTTGGAACACCACCAGTCCGCCCACCTTGTGTTCGTTGATAAGTTTGAGCAGCGACTGCACGTGCGCTTCGTTTTTGTTGGAGTGGGCCCGCAGCATGAAGAGTTGCGCCACGCGCTCGTCGGGCGTGAGCGCGTTAAGTACCGAATCAACCCAGGGGTCGTTAAGGTGCGCGGTGAAGGGAGGCGGTACCGCGGCGGGGGTGACCAACGGGCGCTCTTGGGCAGTTGCCAGGAAGATGCTTCCTATCAGGAAGGTGATAAATAACGAACCTCGAACAAGGAATAACGAATGATGAAGTGGCATAAAAAGGGGCTTTGGGTAACGTAGAAGGGTAACGATGGCAAGGTAGGGTTTTCGTACAATTTTCTTACCCGGAAGCCCGGTATTCCTGTCCTAGTCACTTTCTTTCAGTTCGAAAAGGGCGTTCACGGTGGTGTGGAGCGTGCGGGCGATCTTGAGGGCCAGCACAGTGGAGGGCACGTAGCGGTTCTTCTCGATAGAGTTGATAGATTGTCGAGATACGCCTACTTGCTCAGCGAGTTGTTCTTGGGTGAGATTATGCTGGGCTCGTGCGACCTTGAGGTGGTTAATCATCCTGAGCGATGCGGGACTTATTATGAAAGTACGCGAAGTTGGCGACTATCAGCAACAAGGTGCACACGGCCATGTTTCCACCTACATCAGGCAGCATGATGCCCCCACCACGAATCAAACTACTTAAGCTCGCGAATACTGGCAGTAAAGCAACCGTCACCACGATAGAGTAGACGCTGTAAGCTAGCGAGCGCAGCCGTAGGTTTAGATACAACTCATCTTCCTCTTTCTCTCTAGAAAATAATATAAGGTATAATCCTAAGCTTAACTGAAGGTGTATAAAGTACAATCCCCACTCCTTCCAAAAGTCTATACTAAGATCAAGAACAATCATGACGGCAAAAACAAGAAAGAGAACAACTGGGATACCCAAGATGCATACCCAAACTCCTATGCGGCGGTAGCGGTGAGCGAGCAAAAAGTTCTCGTCAACGTCAAGGTTCTTTTTAAATGGATTCATTAATGCGGCTGTTCGTTTTTCCCTAAAGTAAAACAAACTTTACATAAAGGCAAACAAACTTTACAAAACATTTGCATTTTTTCTTGGTTTTGGTCTTTCATCCTAGCCGTACAATTTCCCGAACGTTAGCCGCTGTTACTAAAAAGATTCCTACGGAATGACAGAAGAAAACGATCTCTCTATTATTTTCTACATCCTTCTCACCCCCAAACCCGGCGCATCGGTCACCGATAGGCAGCCATCACGCAGCACGAAACCGCCCGTCACCACGTCGCGAGCCAGATCAAAGCTACTGTCCAGGTCGAGGTATTCGGTATGAGGGGTGGCTAGAGGAATCTACTGGTACAGAATTGGATGGTTCTTCTGCCTACGCCTGCCTACTTACCTTTCCCTATTATCCTCTTTCTGTCGACAACAATCTCTAATGATAGATCAAGGGCATCTGCTATTTCTTCTTCGGTTAGTTTGCCTTTTTTCAATAACTTATCTAGTGTTTTGACTTTAAGCTCGTTTTCTAAGGCTTCTCTATCTGAAATGTTTCCAGCAATTACCATTTCTAAATCTGCACGCTGATCAGGGGTTAGGTTTGACCTATCAAGCTCCTTTAAAGTTTCTTCCAACCAATCCTCTTTCACGAAGTCGGGAAGTTTCGCGTCGCTGGTGGCAGTGTCGGTGAGTTTCATTGTGTATAGCAGTTTGTCCAAGTTTGTTTCTATATCTATTAACGTTTTCTGGAACTTTTCCAGTTCAACCACCACGTGGGTTATCTGGTTATCCATCAGTTCTCCGTCTTGGTTTTTGAGCGTTCCGATTTGGTGGTACAACGTGGTGGGATAAGTTTTTCCTGCTAGAATCGAGATGGTATATATTTTCCTCAAATCGTTAAATCGGTATCTTCCTTTTCTAACCATCGTGTTGAAGCGGTGGAACGCGTAGAATTTCGCCCGGTGGATCATGTTAGAGAAGTCAAGTAACTGCATCTCTACAATAAACACCTGCCCTTTTTCGTCCTCGCAGGTGATATCAAAGAGACCACCCCTGGAATCTTTAGTCGTTGCCGTAATTTCATTCTTAGTGAATCGAACTTCGCGAATAGGGACGTCCGAATCTATCAATGCCTGTAATGCCTTCCGCAAAAATTTTGGATGGTTTTCGTTTCCGAACGTAACCTTAAATCCGTAGTCAGAAAGCATTGAAATAAATCGTTTTTCTTCACTCATTGTGTTCATTTTCGAGGATATATACCTATTAAAGCGTCACTAAACTAGCCTTAGGAACGTCAAATAAATAACGTACTCAACTTAATTCCAAGGTTCGTGTCGACACCTAGAGTATATACACAAATATGCTAGCTTTGTTGTATGGAAAAACAGGATGTTCTAAAGTTGCCCGACAAGCGATTGGATCGTGTGCTAGAGAAGCTAACCGGACGTATCAGCGAGAAGCAGACGCTTTGCCTGCGGGCCTTGTCCAATGCGCGCAAAGAGGAGGTTCAGTTTGGCCGCTTTATTGGCAACCATAAAGTAAGTGTGCCCATGTTGGAAGAACAACTCTATACCCAGATGAGGAATCACTGTTCATCTTCCCATTGTTTGCTTATTGAAGACACATCAAAGATTGGCTTTAGCCTAGAGAGAGCCATTCAAGGGCTGGGCAAAGTGGACAAAGGCCAGATACAAGGGTTTTACCTTCACCCGGTGCTTTGTATAGATGCCCAGCACTATGGCTGTCATGGCATTGCGGCTTTGGAGTTTGTCAAGCGCCCTTGGCCCACTCAGGTGCTGAGTCATCAGCAGATAAGTATGGCCAGAGACAAAACTGTTTATGAACAAAAAGAAGGGTATCGCTGGCTGAGTAGCATTCAAAGAGCCCTTACCCAGTGCCAACAGGTGCCAACTAAAACAGTAGTGGCTGACCGGGAGGCCGATAGCTACCCCCTGCTCACCGGGCTTACTGCCTTGGGGGTAGATTATGTGATTCGTGCCCGCTTTGATCGTTTCACGCAAGGGGGGCAGACCATCTCAGCGGAGGTAGAAAATTGGACGCAGCAGCATTGTTACGAGCTAGCCGTTCCGGCCAGTGATGGTCGTAGTGCTCATCGGGCCAAGCTAGCCATCAAGTACGGCAAGCTTGCTTTGAAAAAGTCAGCCAGTAGAAGCATCCATGCCCAGCCCGACTATCACCCCACCTACGTGGTGGAAGTCAAAGAACTCCCTGAGAGTGTAGTAAATGGGCAAGAACCTATTCACTGGGTATTGTTGAGCTCACACGTGGTGGACACAATTGCCCTAGCCCTACAAGTTATAGAATGGTACAAGCAACGCTGGAACGTAGAGCAGGTATTCAGAATCTTGAAAAGCAACGGCCTTCACATAGAGAGCAGCCAGGTGGAAAGCTATGAAAAGCTACAGAAGCTCAGCGTGTTGGCCCTGATGGCTGCCGTGCGGGTGCTGCAACTCTTGAGAGCCCGGGACGGTCAAACCCAACAGCCAATGGCCTGTGCCTTCAATGAACAAGAGCAAGAGTGCTTGATGCTGCTCAACGAGCAACTAGCTGGCAAAAGCCAAAAACTGCAGAATCCCTACGGGCCAAGTAGCCTGGCTTTTGCCGCTTGGGTCATTGCAAGATTAGCGGGCTGGAGTGGCTACCAAAGCCAAAGGCCTCCTGGCCCCATTGACTTGCTCACCGGCCTGCAAAGGTTCAACGAAAGATTCCAGGGCTACCAGCTGGCTAAACAAAACACCACCTGAGATGTGTATATACTCTAGGTGTCTCCACAAACCCCTTCCGAGCGTCCTGTGGTGACACAGGCCGTGGAGTTGGTTACTTTATTTTATCATCGTCCCTAAGGAACGCGAACAAAATAAAGTACTGAACTAAGCGCATATTCTGTAGGTAAGATGAGGGACTACTGGGTGAGGTTGAATGCGCTGGAAGTCTAGTTCCTGTGGGGTAGTTTTGATGCCTGTGGGGTAATACTGATCGTTCATTCTGACTATGACCTTCAACCCGGTTGTTGTAGTAGTTTTCTGGGCTAGCGTTAACACTAGTTGATAGTCAGTAAAGACTGCCCCTTCCATTGCCCGATGTAAGTGAGGGAAGACTCGGTGCTCAATAGGGTTGTGTTTAGAGGCATAGGGGGGATAGTGACAAATGATAAAATCTATGCCTATTTGCTGAGCTAAAGCTAGCATCTGCTTCTTGAAAGCATGATGGCGATAACTATTTGCCCCACCCGCATCGCATAAGACTAAGATAGTCTTGGCATCTGGATACTGATGCATACCAAAGTTCTCCCACGGGGTGGCCCCCACCACCAAAGCAGGTTGTCAGCGATAAAGCTAGCCGTTTCGTGGTTGGTGCCAATGGATAAGTAGGCCTCATTGCGTTGCAAGTCATAGATGCCATGTGGCACCACGCTGCCTTCACTCAAGTAGTGGTAGTCGTGGTCATAGACTTCAAGAGGAGCTTGCGTGTAGCAGCGACCAGCTCGGTGCAGCTTGCCCAATCGCTCTTTCTTTTTGCAATCTATACTGATGATAGGGCTGCCTGTACTCATGATGGCTACTAAGGTAAAGATGAGTTGGAACTGCCTCTGACGTTCTGCCCACTTGCCGGTAGGCAGGTTCTTGTACTGCTTGCGATACTTGTAGCCCATCTGTTGTAAGGCTCGCTTGACCACTCCGTTACTAATGACAATACCATGCTGCTCCAAGAAGCGTTGGGCAATCTCTCTGGGTTTCAAATGTATCCAATAGACACTGGCATCCACAGGGCTACCGGCTTTATGCTGCTCTATCAAGGCCCTGAGCAGACGTTGAGTCTCAGGATGCTGGACAAATTTTTTTTCTGCCACCCCCACTACGCCGCTGCTTGCCAACTGGAACCTGGGCGTACAAGCTCACTTGCCCCAGCTCAGTTTGTCCCTTGCGGATGGTCTTGGCACTAATCTTTAACAAACGACTAATGTAAGCCTTGCCCCCGTAGCCCAGCTTTTCTACTTCCTGGGCTGCATAGTGACGACGCTCTTTTTCTTGCAGACTAGTATAAAAACGTAACATCATTTGCTCGGTGGCTTGATTGTATCCTATCATGCGCTTGTCTTCGTTGATGCAGCCGCAAAGGTAAGCAAAACTTCGTTACTTTATTTTAATCGCATTCCTTAGTCAATTAGGTAACCGACCCTGACAAACTAAGTGTTAAATTCTTCTCACCCCCAAACCCGGCGCGTCGGTCACGGATAGCACACCATTTTTCAGCACGAAACCTCCCGTCACCACGTCGCGCGCCAAATCCAGACTGCCATCCAGGTCCAGATACTTAGTATGGGGCGTAGCCAGCGCCAAGTGCAGAGCGGCGGTGATGCTGATAGTGCTCTCGTCGTTGCAGCCCCACATCAGGTCTATCCCAGCGTGTTTGGCGATGGTAGCAATCTCGCGGGCGGGCGTGAGTCCGCCGCATTTCATTAGCTTGATATTGAAAATGCCCCCGGCCCCGGGAGGAGCCACCAACTGCGCGGCATCGGCCGGAGTCACCAGCGATTCGTCCAGCGCGATCAAACGCTTGATCTCAGCCGGTAGCCGCCGATACGCATCATTTTGCCCCACGGGCAGCGGTTGTTCAATCAGCTCCAGGTTAAGCAAACGGGTTTGATGGCAGAACGCTTCGAGTTGCTCAAACGAATAGCCCTGGTTGGCATCCACCCGAATTATAACTTTACTGCCTAGCGCTTCGCGGAGTTTAACCAACCGTTCTACGTCTTCTTCCGAAGAATGGCCCAGCTTCACCTTCAGGCAGGTGAAGCCCCGTCCAACGTACTCTTCCGCCTCGGCCAGGGTATCGGCCACGTTCTTGATGCCGATGGTGATGGAGGTGGGCATCGAGGCGTGGCACTGCCCCAGGTAGCGGGTTAGGGGCACCTCCAGATGCTGGGCGAACAGGTCGTGCAGCGCCATGTCCAGGGCGGCGGTCGCCCCGGGTTGTTCGCCAAACTGTTGCTGCACCCGACGGCATAGCACTTGCAAATCGCGGACGTCAGCGCCTACCAGCCAGCCAGTGGCTTCTTCGGACAGGGCCGCCCGGGTGTCGTTCACGTCGACCCCGACGACGGCCTTACTGGGGTTGGCTGCGCCCCAGCCGACGTGCCCAGTGTCGGTTTCTAACTCCACGATGCAGTTGCTCACGCTGTCCACCGATTTATAGGCAATGGTGTAGGGGCGGGTGAGCTTGAGGTCTTCGTGACGTACGCGGAGGTGGGTGATTTTCATAGAGAAATCTATAAATAGTTAAATGCTGAATGATCTGGAGTTTACTGCTTTTCCATTTTACCAAGCGCAACGTTCAATGACTGAACTACTCGATTTTTCATTTCTTCGTATTCCTCAATAACGGATACTTTATCGATTATTTCTCTTAAGTCAAATCCATCATGAACTGGATTTTCCAATTCCGACAGAATCGTTTGTATGCTAAGGTCATCTTTATTCGCGGTTAACCCTTTAATTAATAAGTTTGGCTGTCTTTGCACCACCTCGAACAAGATTTCGTTGCTGAAAGATGCAAATTCCGAATGGTAGGACATCTAAATACATAAACTTCTAAAAACCTACTTTTTATTCGCCCTTTGGGACTTAATCAACCCCCGAACCAATTCCACCAACGCATCCGCCCCATCTTCCATCGGCAGCAACACCGGCAACTCTAGCTCCTGCTGCAACTGCTGCTGCTGGCGTCGGGCCTCCTCAGTGCTCAATCCTTCGGTGTTCAGCGTCAGCGCGATCACCTCTGAGCCGTAGGCGCGAATCAACTTCACCTCACTGGTCACCGAGGGCAGTTGCCAGCCTTCTTCCTCGAAGCCGCTGTAGTGGGTGCGGCCCGGAGCGCACTGCAGCACCACGTGCCGAGCCTGCCCTGACAATAGAAACTCCGCGCCGCCGGGCCCGCTGGGGTTGCGTAGCGAGCTTTGCCCCTCCAGCAAGATCACGTCGGGCTGTGCCTCGTGGTAACACCGCAGCATGGCCGCCTCCAGTTCGCCCGAGATGAAGTCGTTATAGGTGGAGTCGAAGATGAAGCCGTAGCGGTTGCCCTGCATCCAGCCGGTTTGCCCGGTGTAGATCATCTCGGCGCTGACGTTGGCGTCGCGCAGCGCGTGCAGCAGCAGGCGAGCGGTGGTGCGCTTGCCAATATTGCAATCGATGCCCAGCACGGCCAGCTTCAGGGAGCGCACCTGCCGGATGTTGCCCGTCCAGAAAGCCAGTTGGTCTTTCGGCTTGGGGCGGCGGATGTCGGTGATTGTCAGCTTATTTGCTTCGGCCAGGGCTTGCAACTCCGGCAGGTCGCCCATAAATTCGTGCAAGCCGCTTACGATGTTCATCCCGGCCCCGAGGGCTTCTTTCACCACCTCGAGCATGCCGGGAGGAATGCGTCCGCCCTTGCCCGCAACGCCCACCAGGCAATGCTGCGCCGGTTCGGGCGACTGCCGCTGAAAATCAGCGAGGGAGGCGTAAATTGGGATGCCCCGCGGGGTGCCATCGAGCACCGTCCCGGCATCCTGCCCCGCCGAGGCGGAGTCGATGACGGCCAGGATGCGGTAGCGAGACGAATCGCGCACCAGACCGTGGGCGGTCTTGGCCTTGTTGGTGGCGAACAATCCTTGGGTGATAACAATGGCGGGGCCGTCCATGCAGATAAGGGGTTGCGTGACGACGAAACTTAGGCAAAATGTGGCGAATGTGAAAGGAATGCTTAGATTTAAGGCTAAGCTGCGCGCGCAGCACGAAGATGAATAGGTTTACAGAACAATGCTAAAAAGAGTGGTCTTAGGTATGTTGGTGCTAGGCACGGGCTGTCGGAGCACTACGGAGAAAACCACCCAAAACCCGGCAGACAGCTTACTGAAACAACAAGAGGCACCGCTGACCAACCCAACAGCAGTAGGGGCGCTGGAGCAGAGTCTGATTGACAAAGGGTTGATGAACGTGCAAGCGGCTGATTCCACCATTCGGGTCGATCTGCGCTATAGCACCACCAATAATTTTGTGGGAGTAGACGTGTACGATGAACTGGAGAACGCTTACTTGCAGACCGAACCCGCCCGCCGATTGGCCCAGGCCAATGCCTACCTGAAAGAGCGCGAACCTGGTTACACGCTTTACGTGTTCGACGCGGTGCGGCCTCGCCGGGTGCAGCAAATTCTGTGGGATACGCTGGATTATCCCCTAGCCGACAAGCCCAAGTACGTGGCCGACCCGCAGGAAGGCTCAATCCATAACTACGGGGCGGCCGTCGACCTCACCATCGCCGATGCCACCGGCCAGCCGATTGATATGGGCACCGATTTTGACTACTTTGGGGTGCTGGCCTACCCGACGAAGGAAGAGGAACTGCTTGCTCAGAGAAAGCTTACCCCCGAACAGATTGCGAACCGGCGGTTGCTGCGTGACGCGATGACGCGGGCGGGCTTTTCACCCATCACCACCGAATGGTGGCACTTTAACGCTTTTTCGCGCCGGGAGGCCGACCGGCGCTACGGTATCGTAGAATAAACTATTGAATATGATCAAACCACTACCCTTTTTCATTGGATGGCTCATCGTACTGCTGCTGAGTCAGTGTCGGTCTCGTCCCGAGTCGACCGAAACCACCACCGAGGCTCCGACTCCCGTCAAAAGAGAGGCCTCCATTCAGCTAAATACCCTGTGGGTGCGCATGGGCGACGAAGACGGGCAGCGCGACCAAAAGATGGCGCATCCCACTTCGGTAGAAAAAGCTGAGTTCTCGCCCGACGAAACCCTGCTGGCCACCGTGGCCAAGGGTGATTCGTCGGTGCGCCTGTGGCGCGTTAACGGCGATACGGTGTGGACCCGGTACGCTGAAGCCGAAACCGAGGCGGTCACCTTCACCCGCGACGGGCAGCACCTGATCACCGGCGGAGAAGACATGAAGATTCGGGCGTGGCGGGTAGAGGACGGCGAAGTGGTGAAAACCCTAACCGACATTGCCAGCATCGAGGGATTGCGCAAATCGAACGACGGGCAGCGGCTCGCCTCGGGCAACGAGGCCGGGCAGATCAAGCTGTGGGACATCTCAGCGGCCGACCCGCAGGAGTGGCCTGAGCAGCCCCTGCACACCCTGGTGCACGCCCCCGACCAGCACGCGCCGGGCGGCAAGCCCGAAGAGGGGGATGCCGACGTTAACCAACTGGACTGGACGGAAGACGATCGGCAACTGGTGTCGGGGAGCCGCAACCAGGAGGTGAAACTGTGGAATGTGGCTCCCGACAGCGTGCCATCGCTGGTGCGCACGTTCGCCGGATTCACCGGCTCGATCAAAGCGGCGCGCTTGTCGCCCGGCGACAGCCTGCTGGCCGCCGGGGCGCAGGCCAGTCCCGACGGTTCGGTGCGGGTGTGGCGCACCCAGACCGGCGAGCTGGTGAACACGCTCCAGTTCCCGAACCTGCGCATTGTAGAGACGGTAGAGTTTACTCCCAACGGACAGTTTCTGCTGGTGGGCGGCACCGAGAAAGACAGTCTGGACAACGGACACCTGTACGCCTTTTCGGTGGCCAAACTGCGGCGGAAGGGGTTTGTTCCCCCTAGCAAAGACATTCGGGTGTTCGATCAGGAGTATTTGTACTTTAACCGAGAAGGGAATCGGTTGCTTAGCTCCCACGCCGACGGCAGCGTGCGGTTGTGGGAGGTTTCTTACTAAATCAAACTGAAATGCGCTACCTAATCTTGGCGGTTTGTCTGTTGGTGTATGTGTCAGGAAAACCCCAGTCGACTATCCGCCTTGGACAGGGTGTCATGGCAGGTGAGGTGACGAAGCATAGCGTGAT
The DNA here is from genome assembly GCA_965217275.1 of Cyclobacteriaceae bacterium. GTDB lineage: Bacteria > Bacteroidota > Bacteroidia > Cytophagales > Cyclobacteriaceae > Tunicatimonas. Next base: position 2,932,985 of record OZ244400.1, read on the forward strand.
TCTGCAAGCCCGTCTCACGCAAACCGATACGCTGGTGGCGGGTGACGTGCCGGGCGCGGCCGGGGTAGCTTGCTTTGAGGTGGCTACCGACAGCAGCTTCGCCGAGACCTTTCGCACTCCGTGGCAAGCGGCCGTTGCGAAAAGCGATTTCATCATCAAGATGCCCGTTGTGGACTTGCAACCGCGTACGCGCTACTACTACCGCTTGCGCTACGGACTTCGGGAAGACCAAACCCAACTGAGTCGCGTTGGAACCTTCCGAACCCTGGCCGGGTCTAAGCCGATACGGTGCGCTTGGCGCTGGCCACCTGCATGAACTATGCCCAGCCCAGATACCACCTAATACTTTTCGCGTCGATCTCATAGCCCCTAGTTTTGTGCTTTCTAAACGTCTTCTCCTAATTCCGTCAGGTTGTATCGCACGAATCTTAAGCTTCGTTGCCACTGCCTCACTTCAAACCAAGTGCGGATGCCGATCATAGCGGGCAATATCAGAAACACCACCATTAGCTTTTGGTCCGTCAGCGGCACCCGCCACAGCAAAAAAGCAAACGCACCGACGAAGAGCAAGGCGGAAAAAACAACTGCCAACCGGATTTGCCACCGTAGGCGGAGGCTGACGCGTTCTAGTGAGCTTATCAGACTTTCTCCTTTGGCATTAAGGGTCGTTCGGCGATACAACAGCCAGTTATTTGACACTCCTACCAGAATAGCCAACGCGAATAGTGCATTCACCCAGGCAGCATTTTGATTAGCATCCAGTCCGGCGAAAAACACCAGCAGGGCAAGCAGAAGGGCTACCGATTCTAGGATGGCGCGCAGTTTTACCTTTGAAAAAACCGAACGCACGCGTTGCTTGGTCATTTCGTGGAGCTGCTGTTCGCTTTTCACTTCTTTTTCTTGCTGCCAGGTTTGTTTTAGTTCGTCAAAATTCATGATGTCGGGGGTTTAATTGGTGAATAAGTTTTTGTTTGATACGATTGAGTTTCACTCCTACGTGGTTGCTCGACATCCCGGTGATCTGAGCGATTTCTTCGTAACGATAGTTATCCAGGTACAAAGTGATCACCGCTTTTTCGGCGTCGCTCAGGGTGGCAATGGCGCGGTGCAGCAATTCTTGTTTGGGATGCGCTTTCGGCGGTGCAGCCGTTGCCACCTCAATTCCATCGAGTGACGTGGTGCGTACCCTCGATGACTTCTTGCGGTACTTCGCCATTGCCGTGCTTAGGGCAATGCGGTACATCCAGGTGGTGATGCTCGATCGTTGCTGAAAAGCAGGAAAGGCTTTCCAGAGTTGGTAAACAATCTCCTGAAACAGATCTTCCCGATCTTCCGGCGTATCCCGGTACGCGCGACATACGCGGTGGATGATTGCTTGGTGTTGGGAGATAATACGGATGAATTGCTGCTCCACGGGTTGCTGTTTAGCCTATTGGTTGCGGTTGAGCAGCAAAATATTACAGCGACCTCAAAAAAAGACTGCCAATCCAGAAGCAACGGTGCAGTAACTGTACTTGCAACCCGACAGCCTTAGCCCCCGGTACGTTCTTCCACACCCATTGGAGTGAGCAAGTCAGAGATTTTTGAAAAACCGTTTAACGCATTAAATGCCCCTAAGGTACTCGCAGCATTTTTAATAGCTGCATCCAACTCCATAGCCGACTGAGCGATAAACTGAAGATACTCTTTCTCCTCATCGCGCGAATTGATCAGCGGAATCACCTCTACCAAACCTAAAATTCGAGCCAAGGGTCCGCGCATTTTATGAGCGTTTAAAAAGGCAAATTCAGCTAATTGTCGATTGCGCTTTTCCAGAGTGTCCGTTTGTTCTCGCACCATCCGCTCGAGCATGTACCTAGTGTTACGCCATTCCAGGACATATCCTACCCAGTTGGCCAGTAGCGCTATAAACTCGAGATCGTACGAACTGAAGAGATGGTTGCGTGGCATAAGGGACGAGAAGTTGACAGTTCCGTAGCGCTCACCGCGTACCTTCACCGAGGCACCGATGTACGTTTCTAGTCCCATCGTTTGGTAACAGGGATGCGCCGCCCATTGGGTTTCACTCACATGATGAAACCCTACCGCCTGATCGGCCTGAAAGGTGATGCTACAATAAGTTTCGCTAAGCGCAAGTTTTTGTCCTGCCTCTAACGCCAAGGTTTCTGTATTAGAGATGTTCGTTATCTCATACTCATCGTCCCTAATTTGGCTCACAATCCCTAATGGCAGCTCCAAATAGCTAGAAACTGCCTTTAGAGCAGCATTGATTTGCTGTTCAGCATTTAACTGATTGTTGGTAGCAATTCTGTTTAACGCGGTTAGTGCGTTTTGATAGCGCTGGAGCGCTTCTGTAGCCTGTTGCTCCTTGGTAATGTCTACGTAGCTACCCACCATCCGCAACGGGTGGCCTGCTTCGTCCCACGCAATCACTTGGCCCTGACACTGCATCCACATCACCGACCCTTTGCAATGATAGTACCGCGCCTTTACCCGAAAAGGACGGACTCCTCGGGAAGCAAGGTGGTATTCGTAAGCTAGATTTACGCGTTGGACATCGCCAGGATGCAGGGCCTCTAACCAAATGCCCGTGACATCGGTTTTGTAATTGTCGTAACCAAGCATCAAGCGAAAGCGAGGACTTAAGTGAACAGTATTATTCTGAACGTCCCAATCCCAGTAACCGATCTGGGTGGTCTCCAGAGCGTGCTTTAGTATAGTTTCTTCGCTGAACATTCCTCAAAGAGATTAGTAAAAAATAAGACCGTAGGAACTGGAAGAAGACTTTAGGCTAAAAAACGAATGTATTGCAAATTTTAGTAGAAACGTTTAATGTTTTGCGTGTATAAGTTAAACAAAACGCGTACGTTTAAATTCATTTTCGTCCGTTATTTATAAAATAAATAATGGTGCTCATTAACCACTGTTTCCTAATGAGCAAAGCTATGCCAACCAACCCCACAGATATTCATTTGGAATTGGTGGAGCGAGCCATCGCGCAGCAACGCGTGGTGCAGATGCAGTATTTTTCGCCCGGCAGTGGCGAGTTCACTGAGCGAAGCATCGAACCAATCACTACGGTTCGCTACGACAACGCGTGGCACGTAATTGCCTACTGTCAACTGCGGCAGGACTTTCGCAACTTCCGTCTGGATCGAATGAGCAAATTGTCCGTTAGCCAAGTCACCTATTCGCCGCACAATACAACAGCATTGGAAGCCTATCTTGAGCGGCAGTCGCCAATTACCTCTAAAGAGATTAAAGAATAGCTACAGTTTATACAGCGTGCCATTCACCACCGCATACCGGGGTTTGCCGTCTTTTTCCAGGATGAAATTAGGGCGGTTGCCGAGCAGCAAACCGTAGTACGGTTCTTCGTCCTTATAAATTATATCAAGAGGAAAAAGCCTGCGTAAACTGTCGATGCCCTCTAAGTTGGTCTTCACCCGCACGGTGGTGTACCCACGCCGCAGCAGACGGCTGGCCTTGACGCGTTTTAAGGCACGCACGCTACGCCGCGTCCGACGCTGCACCCGACCCGGCACCGCCACCAAACCCGTGGCGTCTAGCTCTCGGTAGCCGTAGTTGTCCGACAAGTCGCCTAGTTCCTGAATGCGGCTACGGTAAAAAAAGTCGCGGTGTCCGCTGAGGGGCACTTCTTCGCGCAAAATGCCCAGATCAGCAGAGCGCAGTTCACCCGCTACCTCGTACTGCACGTTGCGAAGCACCAAATCGTAGAGCCGACGGTCGTTTTTTGGAATACGTTGATAGTCAGACAGATTTTCGCTGGCGTAGCTTCGGATGGCGATGGCGTGCAAGCCGGTGGTGAGCAGCATGAAGTTGAGCCGCCGAATTTCTTGCTTTTCCGGGTCATTGGCGTAGCCGCCCGACTCGATCAGCACGGTAGACGTTCCCCAGCGCTGCATGTTGTCGCCGAAGGCCCGCGGCTCAAAGGTGTCGTCATAACGCCCCACCTGCCCCGAAATGTGGTGCTGCAAGGCTTGGTTGAGCAGCACAATAAGCCGGGTGGCCCGGTTGCGCACCGCGCTGCTGTCTTTCTCCTCATTGAAGGGCGGGTCTAAGAACGAGATTGTGGCCGGTTTCCGGGTGGCCCCGGCGGCGTAGTAGATGCTCTGATCATGCAGGTTGAACCCGAAGTCAGCGCTCAGCGAATCGCGCAGGGCTTTGAGAATACGCGACTCGGGCGATCGCAGGAGCTGGGCATCGCGGTTAAGATCAATGTTGAGCGCGTTGCGCCGTTGGAACACCTCGGCCCCGTCGGGGTTAAGCATGGGCACAAAGTGCACCATGAGGCTATCCAGAATTGTTTGCCGAACTTCAGCCAGGGCGGTCGTGGTGTCGTTCCGGATGAAGTTGAACAAATCTAACCCAGCCATGGTGGCGGTGGGTTCGTTGCCGTGCATCTGTGACCACAACAGCACCTGGATGGGGCCGTACCCGAACGACACGTCGTAGATGGCCCTTCCCTCGACCGATTCGCCCAAACGAGTGACGGTGAATTTCGGATCGTTTTTTAACTGAAGCAACAGCGGCTCGATATCACGGTGCTTGAACCGGCGGGTGGTGATGCTCGGCTCGCGGTAGTGCGGCTGCGCTTCGTAGAGTTGCTGGTAGATCGGCTGGGCAGAAGCAGGTTCGGGGGCAAGAAACAAAAATATTGCAAGAATAAGAGGTATCAAGCAAGGAGCATTCAATGGCAAAGTGATGAGAGATTCCTTTTGACCCACGTGGCACGACCGTCTAACCATAAGATTATCGCCGGGCTAACTTAGCCGGGACCTTCACCTTGTAATCGGCTTTGGCTTGCCCCTTGGTAATGCTGTTGAGCTTCCCCTTCAGCAAACGCCGCTTCAGTCCGTTGATGCGATCCGTAAACAGAACTCCTTCCACGTGATCGTACTCGTGCAGCACAATGCGGGCGGCCATTCCATCCAGCGCCTCGGTATGCTCTTGCCAGTTTTCGTCCTGATAGCGAATCGTAACCGCCGGGGGGCGTTGCACATCGGCCCGAATGCCCGGAATGCTCAAACATCCTTCCTCGAAGTTCCAAACGTCCCCCGACGATTCTATCACTTCCGGATTGATAAACACCCGCTTGAAGCCCTCACGCCCTTCTTCTTCGTCGATCGGTGAACTATCTACCACAAACATCCGAAGGCTCAGGCCAATTTGGGGAGCGGCCAGCCCGATACCGTTCGCTTGGTACATTGTTTCAAACATATCTTCACTCAGTTGCTTCACATCGGTAGATTCTGGCGTCACGTCTTCGCCGCGCTTTTTAAGAACCGGATCGCCGTAGAGCACAATAGGATAAATCATGAAGTTGCTGCTAGGTAAGATTGTAGTATAATGGTGGCACTCACTTTGTCGATATTGCCTTTCGTTCGTCGATACTTCTTGGTGGTGCCGCCCGCAATCATTGCTTCCAACGCCATTTTGGAGGTAAAACGTTCATCGTGTAGCTGCACCTGCTGTTCTGGAAATTTAACTTTGAGTAGCCGCACAAAGGTACGAACCGCCTGGGTGATGTGGGTATCGTTGTTGTCAAGTTTTTTAGGAAGGCCCACCACAAAAGCGTCCACCGGCTCGGTCTGGCAATAGGATAATAAATAAGGAATAAGGGTATGCGTACGCACCGTTTCCAGAGGAGACGCAATGATCTGAAGCGGATCAGTCACCGCCAGGCCGGTGCGTTTAAGTCCGTAATCAATACCCATCACGCGCCCCACCTAATTGAGGCTAACTTTCTCGCGCAACGCTTGCTTCACCTGCTTTTCTAGGGCGAGCGCTTTGGGGAACAGAATTTCATTTTCGACGCTGGCGTGCACCTTCAGGTCTCGTTCAAATTGCTGTAGCTCGGCATACACCACCCGTAGATGAAGGCTATTGGCCTGGCGGGTGTCATAGTTATGCACAATGATTCGGATACCTTCCATGTCGTCGTCGTCGGCGCTGTGGTGCACGGCAAAATCTTGAATAGCGTACTTTTCTAAGTCGTAGTACAGCTGAGAAGAAAGGTTCGGTTCGCGATAAGCTTGATGCAGGGTAAGGATGTAGGAGAAGAGTTCGTCCTCTTCCTGGTAGATGTGGTGGATCAGATCTTCTACAAACAGCGGAAAAATAAAGCGAAGGTCTCTCACCACTTCATCTTGATTAGAATCCTGCAGGCTGTGGATCAGTTTGGACAAATAGGGCAGGCGCTTTTTAATAAAGACGAAGTGAGTATGCTTTAGATAAGCCACTACCAGATCGATAGGATAAGTGGCCAGTGGTAGTGGGTGGTCTAAAGAGCGCTCATATACCGACTCGAGGCCAGCGATCACCTGCTCTACCTTAAGGCCTCGCTCTCGGCACGCTTGCGCCAGCGTTGCCTGATTAAAGTCATAAAACCGTATGCCAAAATAGTAAAGCACCGCCGCGTAGGCATAGTTATCGTCTACTAGTTCCGCAATCCGTCGCTGGGTATTGATAGGCATTGGTCGTATTGTATCAAAGAATATGTCGCAACCAAACGAGCACGCAACAATATAAAAATGTGCCGTTATAAGGAATAACTAAAATTAAGGGTTTGTGCGTTTATATTCAACTTTAAAGAACGAAACCTGAGGATTTATGTTAATTTTATAGAATTAATTGTTAGCTTGAACAACTCATGCCCTCTTTACAATCTTCTGCTTGCTAACAATAAAGCAAACGTTTCATTCATCAATTTTTAAACCAAAAGCAGCACCGTGAGTAGCAAAAAAAATTCCGACTTTCAAATTCGTCTACCCCTATTGCTGACCATCGCGGTGGCAGCAGGTATCCTCATTGGGGCCACCATGGCCGACGGAAGCACAACCCAGAACAATCTAATTAGCGGTTACCTCAAGTTTAAAGAAATACTGACTTTCGTGCAACGTGATTACGTGGACGAAGTAGACACAGACGAACTGGTAGAAACCGCTATCAACCGGATGCTCGAGAAGCTTGACCCACACTCCGTCTATATCCCC
>OZ244400.1:2945000-3882500 GCA_965217275.1 Cyclobacteriaceae bacterium
AGTGACGGCGTGCCTTTTGCATAATGAGCCTACGAGTTATGATCACTGGCAAGGTTAAGGGTCTTAAGACCTGTCACCGAAGCGAAAGCGAGTCTGAATAGGGCGAAGCAGTCAGTGGTTGTAGACGCGAAACCAGGTGATCTACCCATGACCAGGGTGAAGTGTTGGTAACACAACATGGAGGCCCGAACCAGTTGACGTTGAAAAGTCTTTGGATGAGTTGTGGGTAGGGGTGAAAGGCCAATCAAACCTGGAAATAGCTCGTACTCCCCGAAATGCTTTTAGGAGCAGCGTTGGGTGATGTTACTGCGAGGTAGAGCTACCAATAGGACTAGGGGGTGTCACAGCCTACCAAATCCTGATGAACTCCGAATGCGCAGTAATTAACTCAGCAGTGAGGGCTAGGGTGCTAAGGTCCTAGTCCAAAAGGGAAAGAACCCAGACCAACGGCTAAGGTCCCTAAGTATAGATTAAGTTGAACTAAGGAGGTCTCGTTGCTAAGACAGCCAGGATGTTGGCTTGGAAGCAGCCATTCATTTAAAGAGTGCGTAACAGCTCACTGGTCGAGTGACGGGGCATCGATAATAAACGGGCATCAAATCTATCACCGAAGCTTTGGATTGTACAGACGCGATTAATCGCGTCTATACAGTGGTAGGGGGGCATTCTATACGGGTTGAAGGTGCGTTGTTAGACGCATTGGACGGTATAGAAAAGCAAATGTAGGCATAAGTAACGATAATGGGGGTGAGAAACCCCCACACCGAAAGACTAAGGTTTCCTGATCAACGCTAATCGGATCAGGGTTAGTCGGGACCTAAGGCAAAGGCGAAAGCTCTAGTCGATGGACAGCGGGTTAATATTCCCGTACTAGCTTATTGTGAGTGATGGGGTGACGAAGGGGTGACACGCTTGCGTACTGACGGAATAGTACGTTGAAGGCTGTAGGTATAATCTTTATAGGTAAATCCGTAGAGATTGCTAAAGGCTGATAGTACCGCAAGGCTACGGCTGCGCGGATAATAGCGGTAATCGGACTTCCAAGAAAACCCTCTAAGCGTTTTAGCAGTAAGCTACCCGTACCGTAAACCGACACAGGTAGTCGGGTGGAGAACACTCAGGTGCTCGAGTTAGCCGTGGCTAAGGAACTAGGCAAAATAGTCCTGTAACTTCGGGAGAAGGGACGCCTCGCTCACTGTTGTTAAGATGGTGAGCAGGCCGCAGTGAATCGATCCAGGCGACTGTTTAACAAAAACACAGGGCTTTGCTAACGTGAAAGCGGACGTATAAGGCCTGACACCTGCCCGGTGCTGGAAGGTTAAGGGGGGACGTTAGAGCGCAAGCTCAACGCGTTGAACCGAAGCCCCAGTAAACGGCGGCCGTAACTATAACGGTCCTAAGGTAGCGAAATTCCTTGTCGGGTAAGTTCCGACCTGCACGAATGGTGCAACGATCTGGATACTGTCTCAGCCACGCGCTCGGTGAAATTGTAGTATCGGTGAAGATGCCGATTACCCGCCACGGGACGGAAAGACCCCATGAACCTTTACTATAGCTTCACATTGACACTGGCTGTTAGATGTGTAGGATAGGCGGGAGACTAGGAAGCGGCATCGCCAGGTGCTGTGGAGTCGTCCTTGAAATACCGCCCTTCTGACCGTTAGTGCCTAACTCGGCAACGAGAACAGTGTGTGGTGGGTAGTTTGACTGGGGTGGTCGCCTCCTAAAAAGTAACGGAGGCTTCCCAAGGTTCCCTCAACACCGTTGGTAATGGTGTGTGGAGTGCAATAGCATAAGGGGGCTTGACTGTGAGGCCAACAAGCCGATCAGGGACGAAAGTCGGGTATAGTGATCCGGTGGTTCCGCATGGAAGGGCCATCGCTCAAAGGATAAAAGGTACTCTGGGGATAACAGGCTGATCTCCCCCAAGAGCTCATATCGACGGGGAGGTTTGGCACCTCGATGTCGGCTCGTCACATCCTGGGGCTGGAGAAGGTCCCAAGGGTTGGGCTGTTCGCCCATTAAAGTGGCACGCGAGCTGGGTTCAGAACGTCGTGAGACAGTTCGGTCCCTATCTGTGGTGGGCGTAGGAAACTTGACAGGCTCTGACCTTAGTACGAGAGGACCGGGTTGGACGAACCGCTGGTCTACCAGTTGTGCCGCCAGGTGCATTGCTGGGTAGCTACGTTCGGAAAGGATAAGCGCTGAAAGCATCTAAGCGCGAAACCATCCTGAAGATGAGGTTTCCCTGAAGGGTCGTTGTAGATGACAACGTTGATAGGGGGCAGGTCTAAAGTCAGAAATGGCAAAGCCGAGCCCTACTAATCACCCGAATGACCTTCCACTCAAGAAGGACGACTTATCACTTAGGGCACACGCCCTGGGTAGGTAGGAAAAGTCCAGTTGCTACTAAGCCTCTTCTACTCGCTTCCTCTTACCAAGTGTCTTTGATCTTTGTTTGCCACTTATGTCTGATGAACAGACACTAATCGCTTGAACAACTAGGCCTACGTAGTAAAATCTAGTATGTAGTAGAAACTAGTACAACGCAGAACCTAGAACCTTCAACTCAGAACATTAAAAACTTAAGGTGGCTTTAGCCCCGGGGATCACCTCTTCCCATCCCGAACAGAGCAGTTAAGCCCGGGCGCGCCAATGGTACTTCACACCGAGGAAGAGTAGGTCGCCGCCTTTTTATTATCTACTTGGTCAGCATGACAAGTGAAACCACCGAAGCCTTAGCTCCTATTGGGAACTAAGGCTTTTTTTTGAACAATTTAGAATAGACCACCAGTACAAAAAGTTGATTATAAAATTTGGATAATGGACTCATCCATTATAGAAACTAGTGCCTACGCACGAGCCGGTCTGTTGGGCAACCCTACCGACGGATACCACGGTAAGACCGTCTCTATTATTGTGCGCAATTTTGGTGCTCGTATATCACTGTATCCCTCACCTGAACTCTGCATCGAGCCGCAAGAGCAAGACCTCAACGTTTACCGAAATATGTACCATTTGGTAGACTCAGTGCGGCTCACCGGCTACTATGGCGGCTCACGACTGGTGAAAGCGGCTATCAAAAAATTTAGTGAATACTGCGACCAGCAAGACATACGCTTGAAAAACAAAAATTTTACCATACGTTACCACTCATCTATTCCTCGGCAGGTAGGTTTGGCCGGGTCAAGTGCTATTGTGACTGCCACTATGCGCGCGCTAATGCGGTATTATGATGTGAGCATTCCACGCGAAGTATTGCCAAGCATAATTCTGTCGGCAGAAAAGGATGAGCTCGGAATCAACGCCGGGTTGCAAGATCGTGTGGCGCAAGTGTACGAAGGATGCGTATACATGGACTTCGATAAAGCACTCGTTGCCTCGCAAGGCTATGGTAAATATGAGCCAATAGATCCTAAATTGTTGCCCAATTTATACCTGGCTTATAAGATAGATTTGGGGAAAGTTTCGGGGACGGTGTTGAATGATATTCGCTCGCGCTATGAAAAAGGCGACCAATCAGTGATTGATACGTTAAGCGAAATGGCCCAACTCGCCGCCGAAGGACGGCAAGCAATTCTAGACCAGGATACCCAAAGAATCAATGAGTTGATCAATAAAAACTTTGATTTGCGGTGTCAAGTCATGAATGTTTCCGATGAAAATAAGACCTTAGTGCAAACCGCCCGGGCCTGCGGCGCGTCAGCAAAGTTCACCGGTTCAGGAGGCTCTATCATTGGAGTGTACAAAAACGACGAGGTGCTCAATAAGCTGGTGGTTTCTCTCAAGAAAATAAACGCTCGGGTGATCAAACCTTATATTTTATAATATGATACGAAAAGCAGTAATCCCCGCCGCCGGATTAGGCACAAGGTTCTTGCCTGCCACCAAAGCGCAGCCCAAAGAGATGCTGCCAATTATCGACACCCCCACCATTCAGTATGTGGTGCAGGAAGCGGTTGATTCAGGCATCGATGACATTCTGATTATCTCAGGAAAGGGAAAACGAACCATCGAGGACCACTTCGACCGAAACTTTGAGTTGGAGTCGCGTTTGGCAGAGAAACAAGACGAAAATTTCTACAACGAGGTGGTCCGCATCGCTGACATGGCAAATATCCATTTTATCCGCCAAAAAGAAACCAACGGGCTCGGCGATGCCATCTACCATGCTCGGCACCACGTAGGCGATGAGCCCTTCGCCGTGCTACTGGGAGATACGATCATCAACTCGGTGATTCCTGTGACTCAGCAGCTGATTGATACCTACGAGCAGTATCGATGCACCGTGATCGCGGTGGAAGAAGTGCCCAAAGACAAGGTGTCGCGTTACGGAATCGCGGGCGGAAAAGCGATCAGCGACAGGCTGATGGAGGTGAATCAACTTGTAGAAAAACCAGGGGTGAACGAAGCTCCTTCAAACCTAGCCATTGCCGGCCGATACATCCTGACCGCCGAAATATTCAGAGCCCTTGAGCAGACTACTCCCGGTAAGGGGGGCGAGGTGCAACTAACCGACGCGCTGCACTTGCTCATGAAGAAGGAAACGTTGGTTGCCAACACCATTGAGGGAAAGCGTTACGATATTGGCAACAAGTTGGACTTCCTGAAAACTACGGTAGAGTTTGCCCTACAGAGAAAAGAGTTTGCCGCTGACTTCCTAGCCTTTTTGAAGGAAACACTAAAGGAGCAAAAGTAGCTCTAAGGTTTTATTCGGCAACCGGTAGCGGGGGTGGTGCGCAACGACGCTGACTGGTCGGCACGCTGAGCGTTCAAAAACTCTTTTAAATAGTGATGGTGCACGTCGCTGGCAACTTGGGGATTGTCATCAATTGCCCCCTGGTAGATCGTTTTGAAGGAACCGCGTTGCTTAGATAGAACAAAGACTTCGGGCGTTTTTTCGGCACCTAACAAACGAGCTACTCGCTGATTTGGATCTATAAGAAAAGGAACCTTCCAGCCATTAGCCTCAATAGCTCGTTTCAGATTATCGGAAGCATCTTGGGGATGATTAGCCGGGTTGGTAGGATCGATGAGTACGAAACGAACCTGGTCACTTTCGAAATCATTAATAAGCTTGGTAATTCGTTGGTCGTACAATTTAGCGTAGGGACAATGCCGACTGGTAAAAATAACCACTACCGTTGGTGCAGAAGAATAGTCTTTCAGTGAGAACTCGCTTCCGGTAACTAAATTAGGTAGTTTGAAATCTTCAACGTAATCAGACCGCTGCGCGAACGAAGACGTCAGAGAAGTTATCATCAAAATAAAGAAAAGCGATAGGTAGCGCATGATAATCAAATCAAAGGCGGTGTGAGTGAAATAGGTTCAAGGCACCACGTACATAACACAGAAACCGTCAATAATAGTGCCTTCTAAGTAATACTGGGTATTATGTGATGAAATGATAATCTCAGCCTCAGCGCGAATACCTTCTTTAAGACACAAAGAACTAACCCGAATTTGGTCCTTGAAACTGAGGAATTTGCGTCCGTGTAGCTTGTATAACGCCTCCTTAATGCACCAATAAGCACAGAGATCAAGTAAGCGGTTTCCCGCCGCCTCACGCTCTGCCCGACTAAGAAACTTATGCTGGGTCCGAAGTAGCTTGTCACTGGGTGGTTCAATATCAATCCCAATCAACTCGTGGGTGTGCACCATTGCTGTTCCGTAAGGGTAAGAATTGGCTAACGAAATATGATACGCCTCGTTAACAAGATAGGGTTTGCCCTGTTCATCTTTGTGAAGGCCCGGCACAGGAAGCCCAACTTTGTTCAAAATGGCGGCAAGGGCGGCACGGCTGGCCAGCCACTCCAAACTTTTGCGCGGATGGCGAATTGTGTGCCATTCCGCTAAATCGGTTACCGGTAACTGAGTGCACTTGGCTAAATCAGTAGCGGCTTCTTCAATTTTCCAAGCCGCCCAGAAGGAGCTATCGTTGATCCGGACTAATTTTACCAATGCCATAAACGAAACACTTCTGTGCCGACAAAGGTAAGCCTATAATATCTGACCAACAATGCCTACATTTTTTGCTAATAAACAGCGAACGCTTCAAGGGCACCGAGACTGCGTATACACACTGGCTCAGGAAAACGAACATCGGTTCTTTTCGGCTGGAGGAGACGGATTGATCGTGCGGTGGGACCTGAATAATACCGATCAGGGAACCGTAGTTGCAAAAGTGCCCGCCTCCGTTTACGCCATGGAATATGATAGCATAAAAAATTGGCTGGTGATTGGCCAAAACTACGAAGGGCTTCGAATTGTTGATTTGAGTAACGGACGCGAAGAAGGAATGGTTAGAATAGGTAAAGCGGCTTTATTTGATGTTATGAAAGCAGAAAACTGCTTACTGGTAGCTACCGGAGAGGGAGAAATAGTGGTGATCGACTACGATACGCTAGAAATCTTGCATCGATTTCGGGCGGCCAAGCAGCGGGCCCGATCTATTGCCATTAATGAACCGAAGAAAGAGATAGCCATTGGTTTCAGTGACCACACAATACGCATTTACGATGCAACAAATTATCAACTGAAACAAACCCTTAGTGGTCACACCAATTCGGTGTTTGTGGTCAGATATACCCCCGACCAGCGCTATTTGGTGAGCGCCGGAAGGGACGCCCACCTGAGAATTTGGGATGTCGATAAAAATTATCAACTTACGGAATCGATTGTAGCGCATATGTACGCGATCAACCACCTAGATTTTAGCCCCAATGGGCAATACTTCGCTACCGGTAGCATGGACAAATCAGTGAAGATATGGGATGCTCACGCATTTAAGCTGCTGAAGGTGATCGACAAAGCGCGCCACGCGGGGCACGGCACTTCGGTTAATCGAGTGCTATGGATGAGAGACAATAACGAAACCCTGTTATCAGCCAGCGACGATCGAACGATCTCGGTGTGGCACTGGGGCAAAGCCGATGAGACCTCGGCTAATTAATAAAAGCAACCGCTCATTATGAATATCACTCCAATAGAAATACGACAGAAAGAATTTGAACGGCACTTTCGGGGCTACGACAAAGATGAAGTCAATGCGTTTCTGCATACCCTTTCGCAAGCTTGGGAGCGATTGTTACAAGAAAACCGAGAGAAGACCGCTCGGTTAGAAAAAGCCGAAAAAGACATTGATAAAGTGCGCGAAGTAGAAGGCGCTCTTTTTAGAACTCTGCGAACCGCTGAAGACACCAGCACGGGCATTGTAAATAAAGCGCAACAGGAAGCCGAGGAGGTTCAGCAGCAAGCCGAGCGGCAACGGCAAGAAATCATTGAAGAGGCACATCGCCAGGCCGCCAGTATCATTGAAGAAGCGCATCAACAAGTTACTCAACTGAGACAGGAAGCTGCCCAAGCGGAAAACCATCGACAACAAGTCTTAGCCCAGTTGCAAGCGTTGGCGCAGGGCATCCTCCAACGGGTAGAAGATGATTTTTCGGCAACCAGACCGGTTTCGGAAAATTTAGAAAAAGAACATACCACTCCGGCTGAAACGACGGAATCGACCGAAGCGTCAGCAACTGAAGCCCCTGTTGAGCAACAGGATTCAGATAATTCAATTAATCTCACTGCAGAGGAAGAATTTACCCCCCCCGAAGAAGTGACCCATCAAGAAGAGTCAACCGAAGTTTACGAGCCAGTGTGGGCCACCGATGAAGCAGACCCGACCCCGCCGCCGTCTAGTTCGGGGGGAACAAAACGCCGGTCTTTCTTTGACGAACTAGATTAATCGGTTATGGGAAGGATAACGCTAGAGGGAATAGAATTTTTTGCTTATCACGGGTATTATCAGGAGGAGCGAAAGACAGGCAACCGCTATAGCGTTGATATTTCGGTAGAGGCTGATCTCGAGCAAGCCGCCGAGGAAGATAGCCTGAAAGAAACTGTAAACTACGAGAAGCTCTACCAAATGGTGAGCGACGAAATGCAGAAGCCCTCGAAGTTGCTCGAGCACATTGGCCACCGGCTCATTGAGCAGACGTTTCGTAATTTTCCGGAAATTGCTACCGTAGAGGTCAGTGTATCTAAATTTAACCCCCCCGTGGGCGGAGTGTGCCGTCGGGCGGTGGTCACTCTCAGAAGAACGCGCGCGTAGCTGTACTTTTATGAATAACTTACTATTGGCGACCAGTCTGCTGTTGATTGGGGGCAGTCTCGGGTCCCCACCAGCCAAGGCGCAAAAGCTGGCTTACGCTCTCTATGATTCTGCTGCCAACACGGTGTCTTATGACCACATGCTGCAACAGTTGGCCCAAGCCGATGTGGTGCTGTTCGGCGAACTGCACAACGACGCCCTCGTTCACTGGTTAGAGCTACAGGTGGTGAAAGATTTGTTTGCCCAAGACAGCAACCTGATGATCGGCGCTGAGATGTTTGAGACCGACAACCAATTGTTGCTTAATGAGTTTATTGCCGGAACTATTGAAGAGCGCCACTTCGAGCAAGAAGCAAAGCTGTGGAACAACTACGCCACCGACTACGCTCCTATTTTAAGATTTGCAAAACAGCATCAGATACCGGTCATCGCCACCAACGTTCCCCGCCGCTACGCAAGCTTGGTAGCCCGTGAAGGGCTGAACCGTCTGGATAGTTTGCCGAAGAGCGCGCAAGAGTTAATGGTGCCGCTGCCCGTAGAGGTAGACCTTTTTTTACCCGGGTATCAGTCGATGATGACGATGATGGGAAGCGGTGCGAACCACGGCATGATGAGCGGAGAAAATATGGCCAGTGCTCAAGCGCTCAAGGATGCCACCATGGCGCACTTCATTCTGCTCAATCGCACCCAGAAAACCACTTTTCTGCATCTAAATGGTTCGTATCACAGCGACAATTACGAAGGAATATACTGGTTTATCCGGCAAAGCAGCTCCGAAACATCTATCAAAACTATCAGCTGCGTTGCTCAGCAGGACATCAGCCAGTTAAAAGTCGAATACGAAGGAATTGCCGACTATATTTTAGTGCTGCCCGACGATATGACGAAAACTTATTGAGATTATACGAAGGAGAAAGGGATTGGTGCAGAAATTGAGGAAAACGTGCAAATTATCCCCAGAGACGTGTCTCTAATTGGTGATATTTTCCACATACGAGACCGCATCATCAGTAGGGGGCAGACTGGTATCGTTGGGGTTGGTCAACGGAGTAGCCTCTTCGGTAGCGGAATTTGCCGGGGGAGAAGAACCTTCTTCTGCATCGCACGAGAGCGTGAACGCAAAAATAAGGGCATAAAAGCCGAAACTGATCGCTAGGGTGAGTGAGCTGTTATAGATCCTACGGGACAGACTGTTCTTCATGGGCTTTTACGAAAGTGAAGCCGCGCGCTTCGTTCCCTTCATAAAAATCAACTACCGTACCAAGCAAAAACAGAATATCTTTCTTTTCTACGTAAACCGGTAGTCCTGCAATGTTATACACCATATCGTTTTCTTTCTGATGATCAAAGCCAATAATGAACGAGGTGCCCGCGCAACCCCCGCCGCTGGCTCCCACGCGCAGACCATAATCGGCCGGAATATTCTTCGTAGCAATGGTGTCTTTAATCTCGGCCAGGGCACGAGAGGTTATCTGAACAGGAATCATTTTTTGAACAAATTAACCACGGTGTCGCTAGACGGCAACAGAAATACGTAGAAAATCATTTTTTAGCTACCTAGGTTTCTTCTAAGTTAGCAAAAACTTACGGATACTATCACTCAATGGATACGATCATCATCGAGTTCGCCAAACTCATCATCCCGGCTGCCATCGTGCTCTACGCGATGTACTTGGTGGTCAAATCTTTTTTGGACAAGGAGATGGCGCAGCGCCTCACCGATATTCGGGCGGCCAATGCCAAGGATGTGCTACCAATCCGCTTGCAAGCCTACGAGCGAATTAGCCTGCTTTTGCAGCGAATATCTCCCAAGAACCTTATCCTGCGGCTCAACGACAGCAATTATTCCTACAAGGAACTACAGCAAATTTTAGTGGGCCACGTGCGGGAGGAGTACAATCACAACCTTTCGCAGCAAATCTACGTGAGCGACCAAGTGTGGGACCTGACCGCCAGCGCGGTGGAAGATGTGGTGATGACGATCAACCAGGGAGCAGATATGTTGCCGAAAGATGCCCGGGGCATAGACTTGGCCAAGAAGGTTTTCGAGATTCAAGATGGCAAACAGGTAGATCCTATTGAGCACGCATTAAGCGTTTTAAAGCAGGAAGTGCGAACAATGTTCTAGCAAAACTAGTAGTAGTAGAAGGGTTTTTAATTCATTCAATTTTTACTAAACACAACTTTGATATGGGACTTTTTGATAAGGCAAATGACAGTTCAAGTTTCAAGAAAGCAAAACGGCAGGCTTCGGGTATTTTGCAAGACCCTGAACGATTAAGAAACCTAGTAGATCGGTCTGTGAAAAAAATCAAAGACCTGCGCAACAACAGTGATGAAATGCAGGAGTTTCAGCGTTACGTAGGCACTCTTAATCGGATGATTAAAGCTTATTCAAATAAAGAGTACCAAAAGACTCCCTGGAAAACGCTGCTGCTCGCCGTGGCGGGAATTATCTACTTCGTTTCTCCGTTAGATCTGATTCCTGATTTTATTCCGGTGCTTGGTTACTTAGACGACATCTCGGTGCTGTTGTGGATTGCCAACTCGGCCAAAAGCGATTTGGAGGATTTTGAGGAGTGGGAAGAAACCTACGCGGAAACAGCATGACCAACGCATCAGTGATCACCTCGGATCATTTGGCCGCCAGTCAATCTTACCAAGAATACCAGCAAATGATTGCTGCGTTGCTGGCCGATGGCAAAACAACGGGTGATAATCATAGCGAGGCCATGCTTCACTACACCGAACTCAACCAACAGCGGATGCATCGGTTGGATAAGGTGGTCCAACTCACCGATGCGTTACAAGAAAGACTAACGACAGTGTCTACCCGCTGGACGTGGTTGGTGCTCACTGAAGCATGGTGCGGTGATGCGGCGCAGAGTATTCCATTGATGGCCAAGATGGCCGATAGATCGCCCCAAATAGCCCTGAAGCTGTTGTTGCGTGACGAACACCCGGAGGTAATGGATGCTTACCTGACCCACGGCAGCCGGTCGATTCCAAAGCTCATTTGCCTTACCGAAGATTTGCAAGAAGTGGGAACCTGGGGGCCGCGACCGGCCGAGGCGCAGCAACTCATGAATGATTTTAAGCAACAGCATCCGGACGAAGATTACCAGGCGCTGGCCAAAGAAATGCAACTGTGGTACGCCCGTGATCGTACCCAAGCGATACAAAAGGAATTCGTGGAGTTGCTGACCGAGTGGAATTAAGCCACTTTTTGCGTCCAATAGTCGCTTGCTTCCTGATTTGCCGACATTTTCCGCACTAATTTAATCCTTTTCGCTACTTTAGGGGCTTAATTAACATCACCTAGACCTACAACCACATGGCACAAAAGCACGCACTGATCGCCGGAGCAACCGGGCTCGTTGGCAACGAACTGCTTCAGCAGCTGATTCGTGGACGTCAGTATCACACCATTTCTATCCTGAGTCGGCACGAAGTGGAAACCAGTAGCAAGCGCGTAGAGACCATCATTGTAGACTACGATCAGCTCACTGATAAGCAGTTACCTAAAATAGACGACGCTTTTTGTTGTCTAGGAACCACCATGAACAAGGCTGGTTCTAAAGATGCTTTTCGCAAGGTGGATCACGATTATCCACTCCGGGTGGCTGAGATCACGCGTCGAAAGGGAGCGCAACAATACTTGCTAGTATCGGCGATGGGTGCCGATGAGTCTAGCTACATCTTTTATAACCGGGTGAAGGGCGAAGTGGAAGCAGCCATTGCTAAACTAGGTTTTGAGTCGTTTCATGTTTTTCGTCCGTCGATGCTGCTCGGCGAGCGCACTGAAACCCGTATCGGCGAACAGATCGGACAGGTGGTGATGCAGGGTATGGCCCCACTAATGGTAGGTGGACTCAAGAAGTATCAGGCTATTCCTGCCGAAACCGTGGCCGAAGCAATGGTGCACGTGGCCCGGAAAGAACTGAGCGGAACGTACATCTTTGAATCGGATAAGATCCAGGCATTAGCGCAGTACGCCTAGCGGATGATCGCCCTGCTGCAGCGCGTTACTCAAGCATCTGTCACGGTAGACAGTGCCCTGCTAGGATCAATTGACCAAGGATTACTAGTGCTACTAGGCATCACGGATACTGATAGCGACGAAGACATTACTTGGCTGAGCCGAAAAATCACGAATCTGCGTATTTTCAACGACGCGCAGGGGGTGATGAACCGCAGCCTACTCGAAGTGGAGGGCGAATTATTAGTGGTAAGCCAGTTCACGCTGCACGCGAGTACCAAGAAGGGAAACCGGCCTTCTTATATCAAGGCGGCGAAACCCGAAGTAGCTAAACCTTTGTACGATAGGTTTCTAACCGTCTGCGAACAATCGCTCGGCAAGCCGGTAGCCGCCGGTGCGTTCGGTGCCAACATGCAGGTGTCGCTCACCAACGATGGCCCGGTGACTATTATCATTGATACACAAGACAAGAAATGATCAGGATGGGTAGGATACAGAGGATGGTCAGGATAACAATGAAGAGGCTTAGCGATGAGTGAAATCACACTAACGGAGATACAAAGTCAGGTGGATGAATGGATTACCACCACGGGGGTGCGTTACTTTAACGAGCTCACCAACATGGCAATCCTCACCGAAGAGGTGGGCGAGGTGGCTCGGCTTATTGCCCGGCAGTATGGCGACCAATCCTTCAAGGCTTCGGACGAGGGGAGAGAGCTGAGCGACGAACTCGCTGATGTACTTTGGGTTGTAATTTGCTTGGCTAACCAAACCGGGGTCAATTTAACCGAAGCATTTCAAAAGAACATGGAGAAAAAGTCGCTTCGGGATAAGGATCGCCACCGGCAAAACAAAAAACTTTAATGAACGGACCCGTGTTCTTGCTGCTCCTGTTAAGTATGGCAGGGTACTCGCCTCAATCAAACAGCCCCTTTTCTATCACTGCTGGGGATTTAGCGGATAGCCTACCGGTGATACAGCTGGATAAACCAGCGCTGTTAGGAAAAATCGATCCAGCCTCCGACAGTGGCTTCGTGCCAGTCTCATTAGCGTATACTGATAAGGAGAGCATTTATTTGAGAAAACAAACCTACCAAGCGTTTGTGCGGATGGCGCAGACTGCCCAGGGGGCGGGCATCACTTTGCGGATCATCTCGGCTACCCGCAATTTTAAGGCGCAGAAGCGCATCTGGGAAACCAAGTGGAAAGACCTGAGAGAGAAAGCAAGGCAGGATTCAGGGAAGAATACTTCTCAGGCAGAGCAACGCGCCCTGAAGATACTAGAGTACAGCTCAATGCCCGGCACCTCGCGCCACCACTGGGGCACCGACGTTGATCTAAACGCGTTAAACAACAACTACTTTGCCACGGGAGAAGGTCAGAAAGTGTACGCGTGGCTCACAGCGCACGCCGGGACCTACGGATTCTGCCAAGTGTATACCGAACAGGGGAAAGACCGACCGGACGGTTACCACGAAGAGAAGTGGCACTGGAGCTATCTGCCGCTGGCTCAGCAATTCTTGCAACAGTACAACGAGCAGGTTAGCTACCCGGATATCAAAGGGTTCGACGGTAGTTCCGTAGCGAAAAAAATTGGAGCTATTGAGAAGTACGTCAACGGTATTGCCCCGCAGTGCCAAGTTGAACCAACAGAAGCACCCTAGAAAAACTCTAGCGCCTGCTATTTTGCGAAACTCACCGCCCGCATCTCGCGAATCACGGTCACTTTTACCTGGCCGGGATACTGCATATCTTTCTCTATTTTGCGCGAAATATTGAAAGAGAGCGAGCCAGCCTGCTCGTCGGTAACGGCTTCGGCGTCGACGATCACCCGCAGTTCGCGACCGGCCTGAATGGCGTAGCACTTGCTCACTCCTTCAAAGTCTAGCCCCAGTGCTTCCAAATCTTTCAGCCGCTGGATGTAGGAGTCGACCACCTCACGGCGGGCCCCAGGGCGTGAACCCGAAACCGCATCGCAAGTCTGGATGATGGGCGAGATAAGCGCCGTCATTTCTATCTCGTCGTGGTGAGCCCCGATGGCGTTGCACACGTCGGGTTGTTCGCCGTATTTCTCGGCTAGCTTCATGCCCAAAATGGCGTGCGGCAGCTCCGGTTCTTCGGGCCACACCTTGCCGATGTCGTGTAGCAGACCCGCTCGCTTGGCCAGTTTTGGATTGAAGCCCAGTTCTGAGGCCATGGTGGCGCACATGTTGGCCACCTCGCGCGAGTGCTGTAGCAGGTTTTGCCCGTAGGACGACCGGAACCGCATCCGGCCCACCATGCGGATTAGTTCGGGGTGCACCCCGTGGATACCCAGGTCGATCACCGTGCGTTCGCCAATTTCTACAATTTCTTCCTCGATATTCTTGGTGGTTTTGGCCACCACTTCTTCAATTCGAGCGGGATGAATGCGCCCGTCCACCACCAAGCGGTGCAACGACAAGCGGGCAATCTCGCGGCGCACCGGATCGAAGCCGGAAATGATGATCGCTTCGGGAGTGTCGTCTACGATGATTTCTACGCCCGTGGCGGCCTCTAGGGCCCGGATGTTTCGGCCTTCACGA
This sequence comes from Cyclobacteriaceae bacterium, assembly GCA_965217275.1. Taxonomy (GTDB): domain Bacteria; phylum Bacteroidota; class Bacteroidia; order Cytophagales; family Cyclobacteriaceae; genus Tunicatimonas. Next base: position 2,959,648 of record OZ244400.1, read on the forward strand.
CCGATTACCTTTCCCTTGATGTCGTCGCTCTCGATGTTGAATACCGAGACGCAGTTCTCGATGGCGTGTTCGGTGGCCGTGCGCTGAATGGTGGCGATCACTACTTTCTTAGCTTCTTTGGTGGCCGAGAGCTTTGCTTCCTCGATGATATCTTTGATCATGGCCGATGCCTGCGTGTGGGTTTCGGCTTCTAAGCTTTCTAGCAAATGCTGGCGCGCTTCGGCTTCCGTGAGGTTGGCGGCCTTTTCTAGCACCGTGATCTGCTGTTGCTTCACGCGCTCCAGTTCAGCCTGCTTGCGGCGGTTGGCTTCCAACTGTGCCTCCAGCGTTTCTTCTTTGTCTTTTAGGGCTGCCTCGGCCGCTCGAACCTTTTCGGCTTGCTCGTTAATGCGGCTTTCTCGCTGTTTGAGCTTGTTCTCGTTGGTAATGAGGATGTTTTTCTTGCGGGAAGATTCTTCCTCGAAGTCGGTCTTTAGACGCAGAAAGTTTTCTTTGGCTTCGTATAGCTTTTCTTTCTTGAGGTTTTCGGCGCTGATTTCGGCTTCTTTGATGATAAGCTTGCCTTTTTCCTGCAGTTTTTCTTCGCGCTGGCGGAGGCTTTCTTCGCGGGCGTTAAGTTGATCTTTCTGTTGTGAAGCGGCCTTGTTGGAGAGGCTTTTACCGACGAAAAACCCAATAGCTAGCGCAATGAGGGCCGCCAGCAAGGGAAGTAGTATTGTTTCACCCATAATGTTAGTTCGTTAAAGGGTTGGTGGCAAGCCTAACGAAACTACCGGGCGTTAATCAACGAGTGATAGCTTAGTACGTAGTGCGCTGCTCTTTAGCAGAAATCGCTTGCCCCACTTGGCGGTTGAGCTTACTGAGGCGTTCGGCGATCATATGCGTTGTATCTTGTTGCAGCTTATCGTGTTCTAACTTTTGCACCAATGCGTCAAAAGCAACCATGGCCAGTAAGTCCTGCTTGTCGGTGGTGCCATACTGTTCGCGGTAACGGCGGACCTGCTCATTGATGAGTTGGCTAGCCAAACGCAAGCGCTCTTCTTCGCCCGCTTCTACCCGCATCGGATATTCCCGTTCGGCAATTCTGATCTTTATGGAAAGCTCTCCCATCGTAAGTAATCCTGGTTCACGTGCTATTGACTCAACTGGGCAATACAGCGATCAATCTTTTTTATGTACTCGTTAATTGTACGCTTAAGTTCAGTAGTTTCGCCTTTATCGGCTACTGTCTGATTCGCAATTTTATTAATTTTGATCGTATTTTGAAAGTGAGCGATCTGCTCATCCTTCCGGCTTAGCTCCGAAGCCAAGCGTATATTATCCTCTTTAAGCTGTTGAATCTCCGCCTGAGCATCCTTTTGTTGCTGGATAAACATCTCAACTTTGCGCTCTAACGCAACAATTTCGGACATTACAGAATTCTGGTGCTTCGTAGAGCCCTCAGTAGCGACTAGCATGCTTGGTTGTTAGTAGATTTAGTGTAAATGGACGGTGATTAGCATTTTGAGAGGCGGACTGTGAAGCAACCAACCTCTAATAACAGAGACTATTTACGGATAGTAGCGTTTAGTTCGCGTTCAAAGGTACTCATAAGCTTATTCATGGTTTTTTCAATCAGCGTATCGGTCAGCGTTTTCTCTTGATCTTGCAAAGTGAAACTAAGTGCGTAGGCCTTCTTTCCTTTTGCTAACTGCTCGCCCTGGTAAATATCGAACACATTAATGTGACGAACCAACTGGTTGCTCGCTTGTTTAGCAATTTCTTCTACCTGGCTAAACGGAACTTGCTCATCAAGCACCAAAGACAAGTCGCGGCGCACCTCAGGGAACTTCGATATTGGCTGATACACCAATCGTTCTTTCTGGCTAGCAGAACGAACGTGGGCAACCAGCTTGGGCCAAGATATAACGGCGCAGAAGACCAGTTGCTGAACTCCGGCTAAACTAGCGACCGAATCACTCACCAAACCTACGTCCGCAAGAATTTTGTTCTGGAAAACGTACTGCAAACCATAGTCAAAACCAGGCAATTCTGCCCTATTCTGGCCGGGGGCGTCTATGTCAAACCTATTAAAAATTTTTCGGATTAGCGAGGACAAATGATGAAAAGATACCGGCCCTTCGGGGTTCATCCAGCTTTCAGACTGAGCCTGACCCGTCATGAAAATCGCTAACTCGTTTGTTTCCACATACTTATCTTCGCGCTTCTGGTAGGTGGTTCCGAACTCAAAAAGCTTCAGGTTTTTTTGCTGCCGGTTCACGTTGTGAGCAATCACCTCCAGACCTGAAAACAGCAGGCTTTGGCGCATCACGCTCAAGTCTTCGCTGAGCGCGTTTACCATCGCAACCGAACTATCGGCTTGCTGAAGAGACTGAGCGTAGGTGGGTTTGGTGAGCGAGTTGGTAATAATTTCGTAGAAACCGCTACCCACCAGCATCTCACTCACTTTTACTCGCAGCGCCGCTCCGTCTAACTCCGGAAAACTCGCCAGGTAGTCGGCCTTCAGGTGAGCAGCGGTAGGCACTTGATCGTAGCCGTATATCCGAAGGATTTCTTCAATAACATCGGCCTCGCGCTGCACATCCACCCGATAAGGCGGCACCGATACGACGAGCCCTTTCTCGTTTTCTTCAATGATGGAAATATCCAATTCGGTGAGAATCGTCCTGATCTCTGGTCGATCAATCACTTTCCCGATTAGTCGGTCCACGTGCGCGTACTTCACCGTTACTTGGAAGGGGGAGATCGGCGTAGGAAATTCGTCCATAAGCTCAGAAGAAACTTGCCCTCCGGCGACTTCCTGAATGAGCAGAATGGCGCGCTTTAGCGCAAACACCGTCATATTAGGATCGGTACCCCGTTCGTAACGAAATGAAGCATCGGTTTTGAGACCGTGGTGCTGCGCGGTGCGCCGAATGTACTCCGGGGCGAAGTAGGCACTCTCCAAAAAAATATTCTTAGTACTGGCTTTCACTCCCGACGCAATTCCGCCAAACACCCCGGCGATGCACATCCCGCCTTTAGAGTTGCAGATCATCAGATCGTCAGCTTGCAGTTTTCGTTCTTTTCCGTCCAGAGTTATAAATGTGCTTCCTGCAGGCAAAGTCTGTACAACCACTTCGTCGCCAATAATGGCGTCGGTATCAAAAGCGTGCAGTGGCTGCCCCAGCTCGTGCATCACGTAGTTGGTGGCGTCCACCACATTGTTGATGGGCGACAAGCCGATAGCTTTCAGTCGGCTCTTTAACCAGTCAGGCGAATCCTTCACCTGCACGCCACTCAGCGTTACGCTACTGTAGCGCGGACAAGCTTCGGTGTTTTCTACCGTGACCTGGATAGGGTGATTGTGGTTATCTACCCGAAATTCGTCGACCGACGGGAGGGTAAGTGGCTTTCGGTACAGGGCCTTCAGATCGCGGGCCACGCCCAGGTGCGAGGCGGCGTCGGCTCGGTTGGGAGTAAGACCGATTTCCAGCACCGTATCCGACACCGGGCGGAAGTAGTCGGCGGCGGGGGTGCCGTTGGGAACTTCGGTGTTGAGGACCATGATGCCATCGTGACCCGTGCCGAGCCCAATTTCATCTTCGGCACAAATCATTCCGCGCGATTCTTCGCCCCGGATCTTGGCTTTCTTGATGGTAAATGCTTCGCCCTGGGTGGGGTGTAAGGTGGTTCCTACGGTGGCCACGACCACCCGTTGTCCCACTGCCACGTTGGGCGCTCCGCAAACAATCGGTAGCGGATGTTCATCACCCACATCAACCGAGGTAATTTGAAGACGATCAGCGTTGGGATGGGGCCGAACCGACCGCACTTCACCGATCACCAACCCGGCTAATCCGCCGGTGATTTGGTCGTAACGCTCAATGCCCTCCACTTCCAAGCCAGTCAGGGTAAGTTTATCAGCGATAGCTTCGGCCGAATCGGATAGGTTGATAAAATCGCGGAGCCAGTTGACGGATATTTTCATAGTTGCCTCCCGTTTTTGGGACGGCAAAAATACGGATTTTGGTGGGGGTTTGGGAGGGAGGCGGGGGATTATTTTGGCTGCCTAACAGTTACGAAAAGTTGTTTAGAAAGCTATTAAATTCCTTGAAACAGCCATTGTCAAGGTCCCAGTACCCTTTGCGAGCACCTATGCCAAGACTGCTCACAATTTCAGGCTTCGTTGATAGATAGACTTGAACTTTAGCTTTAGAAAGGTGTTTGACAGTGTCTTTGTTGATACACTCGAAAAATTTGTCAATACAAACTACTGCTGAACTGTCCTGTATTGATTTCAAGCATAAATCTTCTAGCATTCCTTCTTCTTCATTTCCTGGCATAATAAACACTCCTACTGAAGGAGTTTTGCCAGCAAACTCGTTTGTGCTTCGCGGTTGGGCAAGCCCCGCTTTTCCCAAAGCACCTTGCACACTTTTCAGAGCCGCCTCCGAATCATTGTCTGCATCCCTCACAATACCAAACTTTACAACTTTGTCGAATCCTGGGATGTTTTTGAGGGCAGGAATGATCTTTCCAAAATTGTCTTTTCCTTCCAGATTAATGAGTTGAACATTACGTATGGACCAATGGTCAAGTATTGCTTGAATAAAGTTGACTTCATCCTTGCCTTCAACTGCAATTAACTTTTCTTCTCTGACAATTATTTCTCTCACTGCTATCGGATGCCCAAGTTCAGTTCCAACGAAGTCTCCAGGATCTCATGATCGTACGCGACCGCCCGGTGTTCTTTGTCGTGTTTTTCTACCCTAAACAACCGCACGCTAGTATCATTGAATAGAGAAGGCCGATCGTAGTAAGATGCCGCCAAAGCTCTTATGCACTCCTCAGAATGAGAAGTAGCAAATACTTGTACTTCATATTGATGCGCCGCTTCCATGATAGCGTTCCAAAGCTCTCTTAGTATTGAGTAATGGAATCCATTGTCTATTTCGTCTATAAAAACCATTCCGCCCTTGACATCAGCGATGGCAACGATAATAGATAACATACGTCGAACGCCGTCACCCATTACATTGACTGGTACTAACCGTTTAAGACCTATATCGAGATAGACAATTCCATTGGCTCCCAAAGATATATCTTCGATAGTCCTGTCCACCTTCTGAAGAATTTTGACTAATTTTTCTTCCTGCTTTTCTACCAATAGCCTCTCGAGGCTCTCTCCTAATCCCTGAAACTGAGTGCTCGGAGACAAAAATACGCTACCAAATATCTCATTGTAATTCGGCGGCGAGTATATCTGGCCTCCCCCCCCCGGAGCGAAGAGAAATGCTGAGCTATAGCTGCCGAAAGTAAAACTAGACGAACGACTTTCACTATACTCTCGATCCTGTCTTTCGTCTATGTTGAAATCAACAGTAAGTCCGTCTACGACTGGGCGTTGTGATATTGATAGATTACTCTCGACATCACTGAGTGTCGCTACTTTCTTAGAGTCGCCATTGACTTCATTTTTGTTATGGGGTTTGATACTCATCCGTCTCCGGTATCCTTCTTGGTCAAACTCTGCGGAAAGCTGAACAGCTTGATCAAAGTTTAGATTCTTGAAGATCAGCCGAAGATTGCTTTCGTCTGCTTCTCGGTTGTATCCTCGGAAACTATTTATGTTGAAGGCTAATTGAGGGACAGAAATTCCTGTCAATAGAAAAAGTGCTTCTAGCACCGATGTCTTTCCACAATTGTTTTGGCCTACTAACAGATTGATCTTACCTAGACCTTCTATTTTAAGGGAAGATATGCCTCGAAAATTTTCTATACGTACGTTCTTGAACTGCATGTTATACTTGCTATGATATTACAAGTTATGCAAAATGTACCCCGCCCGCAAAGAGGAGACAGCAAATATCTAATCTTACTCTCGTAACAATGCCTTTCCTTCGGCAAAGTCATACAACGTGAGCATCCGCACTTCGTAGTAGTTGAGCCAGAAATCGCGCAGCGACTCAATGTAGCGGCGGCGCGCTTCGTCTTTTTCGCGCAGCGCAATACTCAGATCGGTGATATCGATCTTACCGATCAGATAGCGCTGCTTGGCGATATCGTAGCGGCGTTGCGCAATATCATCGGCCACTTCGGTGATCTTCACCTGGTCACGCTGCATAGCAAAAGTGCGCACCTGGGTGTAGACTCCCTGCCGGAAATTGACCTGCTCCTGTTCCACAGTATAACGCTCTAGCTTTAGAATGGCTTCGGCCTGTTTCATTCGCGACTTCGAGCGGCCCCAATCCAGGACCGGCACTCGAAAGCCTAATTCAACAATCTGCTCATTCTCGGGCTCATTATACACATCAGCAAAAGAGTTGCCCCGGTCGGTGAGGCCGTAGGTCGCTTCCAGATCGGCTCGGAAACCATTCTGCGCCCGGCTGCGGGCCACTTCCGATTCGGCTTCTCGCACTCGCCGCTGGAAACTGACCATATCAGGATTGTTGGCGAGCGCTTGTTGCATGGCCACTTGGTCGTCAATAGTGAACTGCGGAACACCGGCGGGCAACACAACGGTTAGAGATTGACCTTCGCCCAGCCCAACAAACGAATTGAGCTCCAGCGTGCTGGTTTCTAGCTCCAGTTGGGCCTGCGCCACTTCTTGTCGAGAGTTCATCACATTGAGCTCTAAATTAAGCAGCTGGTCTTCGGTAATCCGACCCAGATTGTAGCGTCCCTGTCCAATTTGAAAGATGGTATCGTTGTTGGCCAGATTTTTTTGCGCCAGGGCGAGGTTAACCTGCTGAAGCAAAACCGCAAAAAAGCGTTCGGTGGCATCCTGAGCAATCGCTTCGCGCTGCACCGCATAGTCTCGATTGGCTTCTTCGTAGTACAGCGGCTCAACCGACCGATTCCACCGCAACTCGTTGAACCCAAATAACGACTGTCGCAATCCAATCCGAGCGGGTCGGCTGCTGTAAGTGGTTTCGTCGTTGATGAAATTATCAAACCGCTCAACCCCGGAGCTCACAAAAAATTCTGTGCCGGTGACGCCTAGCGACTGGCTAGCGGTTAAATACACGTCGGAAAGGTTGTTGGCTACTCGGCGAAAAGCAAACGAACCGTCCTCTTGTCGAATTGCCTCGTTTGTGCGGCGGAAGTTAGGTAGTCTGCCCTCCAGCGCCAGTTGCGGGCGGTAGTTAGAACGAAACGAACGCCACCGCCAGTAGGCGACTTCCTTGCGCGTCTCGGCCTGTAAGGCGCGGGGCGAACGGTCTAGCGCCAGTTGTACAATTTCTTCCAGCGTGAACTGCCGTACGTTCGTCAGAGAATCAGTTTGCGCGAAGCAGGGAAAGGCGAAGAAAATTGAATAATAGATAATGAATGTTGAACACCAAACAACGAATTGGTTCTTTTTTACTTCGACATTCAGCATTCGATATTCCTTGTTCGATAGTATCTTCAGAATTTGATCATTCATAGCGCAATGAAGTGATAGGGTCCTGGTTGGCCGCTTTGCGGGCCGGGGCAATCCCGAAGATCAGGCCCACCGTGGCCGCTACTCCGAAAGAAAGCAGAATAGAGGGAAGCGTGATAATCGTAGGAATATCAGCCAAGCGGGAGATGCCTACCGCAATAAGCATCCCCAGCAAAATGCCAATAAGCCCCCCGGTGATGCTAATAAGCGTTGCCTCCAGCAGAAACTGCCAAATAATATCCATTTTCTGCGCCCCCACCGCCAGCCGCAGTCCAATCTCTTTGATGCGCTCGAGCACCGAGGCCAGCATGATATTCATGATGCCAATACCACCGACCAACAGTGAAATACCGGCCAGCGCCCCGAGCACCACGTTAAAGATTTGGTTGGTTCGTTGCTGCTGTTTAATAAGTAATTCTGGAATAGCCACCTGAAAGTCAACCGCCCCAAAGTGCCGTCGCTCCAGCATGCGCGACATCACCTCAGCCATCTTGCCTAGCGTGCCGGTTTCTTCGGCCTGCACCACCAGGCGATCAATTTGATGGTAGTTGCGCTGCTCGGCAAAGGCCTCTTCCGAAGGTTCCTCATCGTCGCCCCGCGAGCGTTGCTTGGCCGCTTCAATCCGGGCTTTGGTGATAAGCGAACGATCCCGGTAGCGAATCAGCACCGTATTGATCGGCGCGTATACGTCCATATTGTAATCGCGAATTCCCAGGCGATTGATGTTCTCGTCAGTGATGATACGCGGTTCGAGCACGCCAACTACCCGCAACCACTGATCGCCCACCTTAATCATCTTGTCCAGCGGTTCTTGCTCGGCGAAGAAGCGGCTCTGAATCGCTTTGCCAATGATACACACCAAGTCACCGTCTTGCCGCTGCTGTTCGGTAAACAGTTCACCCCGAGCGACCGCAAAGTTGGCGATGTCGAAATAATGATTCTCCACCCCCACTAGTTTGGCCGACCGGCGGATGCCATCTTTGATGATGTATTTGTCTAGAATTACCTCCGGACTCACCTTGGCGATGCCGGGAACAATGCGTTGGATGCTGGCCGCATCGCGCAGCGACAAACCCGGCGAAAACTTCGTCTTTTCAGTTAAGGGGCTTTTCGTCTCTACTTCTTCTTCGGTTTGCTCAACTACGGGGGTAATGATGATGTTGTTCACCCCGACTAGTTTAATCTGATCGAGAATCTCTTGCTGAGCACCGGCTCCGATACCTAACATGGCAATTACGGCGGCCACCCCAAAAATGATCCCGAGGGCAGTGAGCACCGAGCGCATCTTGTTGGCGAGCACTGCCTCCAGGGCAAGGGAAAAGTTAGCGAGAATGCGGTCAGTCATTACCCCGGGCAGTAAGCGGTTCAGACTTCTCTAGCAGGGCAATAGGCTTTTCTTCGGCGTTTTTAGGGATAGACAGATACACCACGTCGTCTTCCTCTAGCCCCTTGGTAACCACTACCAAGTCGTTGCCCTTCGCCCCTAGGGCCACTTCTTGCCGCCGGGTAGTGAAACCATTTTTCTGAAAAACGTAAGTGAGCGAATCTCCCTGGTTGTGCACCGCCTCCAGGGGCACCAAAAGCACTCCCTCAACGTAGTCGGTGATGATCATGTTGCTGGTAGTCATAGCGGGACGCAGGGTGGTGTCGGCCTCGTGCACCTCTACGGTAACTTCAAACACCTTGGCGTCGGAGTTGGGGCGTTGTTCCCCAATGTTGGCCACGTGCGTCACAGTGCCGCTAAGTTGCTTGTCGGGAAAAGCATCCAAGCCCAGCTCCACGGTTTGCCCCTCTTTGATGCGACTGATATCCACTTCGTTCACGTAAGTTTTAGACACCATCGCCGACAGGTCGGGCAGGGTGGCAACCACCGGCGACCAAGCCTGAATCTGCGAACCCTTTTCTTTTTTGCGTCCGTTCCAATCACGGTCATAAATCACCATGCCATTTTCAGGGGCTTTGATCGTAAATCGCTGCGACAATTCTTGTAAGAATGATAAATCTCCTTTGTCGTCTTTTAGCTTCGCCCAGGCCTGCGCCATTTGGGAAGTGCTCTTCTGTCTGAGGAGCTCGTATTCTTGCTTGCCCTGGCTTAGCGTTCGTTTGGCTTTTTCCAGATCAAGTTCGTTTTGTTTGATAGTAGCGGGAGGCTCATACTGCGACTGTTCTAAGATTAGTTGTTTCTCAGTTACATCGTATTCTGCATTCACCAGTTTGTCACGCTGGGCACGCAAATCAATGGCGGTGTCGATGCGGGTCTGTTCGTACTTATTAAGACTTTCTTCGTAATCTAGTTCCTCTTCTCTGATTTTTTCCAGCAGCTCCGAGCGATCTAGTGCAGCGATGAACTCACCTTTTTCTACCACCTTTCCTTCGGGCACAATATCATCAATTTTCACCTGGTAGATGCGGGCCGATTGCAAGCCAGTGGGGCCCATCACGCTGACCGAATTTTTGGCCTCCAACTCGCCCGATACCGTGACGTCAATCTTCAAATTATCTCGGCGAACCTCGGTGGTAATTTCGGCAGTTTCTTCCACGCCTTGACTTCGGGTGAAGTAATATCCTCCAATTAATGCGGCGAGTACTGCCAATGGAATAATGACTTTCTTTGCCATGAGCGCGGTGGTTAGGTTTACGAAAATTATGAAGGGAAAGCGTATTCCCCGTCTAAGCACTAGTGTCCAAAACCCGCTCGGGACGGCGCGTGATATCCGTGTTGATTTCGTCGGTTTCTACGAGCCCGTCTTTGAGCCGGACAATGCGATGCGCGTAGTGTGCGATGTCGTCTTCGTGCGTCACCATGATAATGGTATTGCCCTGATCGTGCAAATCTTGAAATAGCTCCATCACGTCATACGACGTTTTACTATCTAAATTTCCCGTGGGCTCATCGGCTAGGATGATGCTGGGGTTGTTGATTAATGCCCGAGCAATGGCGACACGCTGCCGCTGCCCCCCCGAAAGTTCGTTCGGTCGATGGTCGGCGCGGTCGCCTAACCCAACGCTGGCTAGCACCTGCCGAGCCCGTTCCTGACGCTCAGCGCGGTTCACCCCGGCATAAATCAGGGGCAACGCTACGTTATCTAGCGAAGACGAACGAGGCAGTAGATTGAAGGTCTGAAAAACAAACCCGATTTCTTTATTGCGAATAGTAGCCAGCTCGTTTTCTGTTAGATCGCTAACGTCATTCTCATTAAGGTGATAGGTGCCGGAAGTGGGGGTGTCGAGGCAACCGATAATGTTCATCAGGGTTGACTTGCCCGAACCCGACGGACCCATAAAGGCGACGTACTCACCGCGCTGCACCTGGATAGAAATACTTTTAAGCGCGTGTACGGTTTCCCCACCCATGCGATAGGTCTTAGCAACGGCATCGGTCTCGATGATGGATTTCATACGGGCAAGCGGTGGTTGTAACTGGTAGCGACAAGATAACAGAAAATACGGACGATTCCATAACGAAGGAGCTTTCGCTCTAGTATGAATATCGTATTCGGAACACGAACAAAGCTGAGCTTGACTAACTTCGAACAAAAAAGAGGCTCATTTGAGCCCCCTTTAAACAAGTGTGTTACGAAGAAATATTGTTAGTATTCCCAAACTTCGTGCTCGCGCTCCAACAACTTATACTCATAGTTCAGTGATTTCAACAACGCTTGTCGTCGGTCTCCCTCTACCATGTCCACAATCCGTGAGTCGTCGGGATTAGAATACTTGATGATATGCGCGCTGTACAACCGTAGATCGAACGCATGCTCCAGATTAAGGTGCATGGCATCGTTTTTAGGGTTTACCCATACTGCGATCTCAGGATTTTCTTGGAAGACTCGAATCAAATCTTTGTAACGAAATGAAGCTACTTCTTTCAGCAAACCCGTGTTCGGAAAATTCTCCGGAGGCAAAATCATCGTGATTGACTGAACATCATAGTACTGACGGCCACGCTCCTTATCGAAGATAATATCTTCCATGATCTCGATTACACTCACGTCGCGGGGCGTGAACAGATAGCTTTCTTGGGCCGGAGCAGCATCTGCCACCGCCGTGCCTTCAGCACCCTGCCCAGCGTCGGCGGGCTCATCGCCCCAGCCGCCCCCCCAGCCATCGTCGGCCGCGGTTTCTTCGCCAAAGCCCATGGCCTTTTCCTCTTCAGTTAGCATCGGCGCATCGGTGGGGATGGTCATGTTCTCAATAAACTTTTCCTTCGACATTCGAGTCACGCAGGAATCGTTTGTATAGGGGTACAATGTACCGTTCAGTACCGACTCAATAAGTACGCGCGTGATGCGTCGGTTTTCAGAGAAGAAGGGCTTGTTCTGCTTTTCCCGTAGGTCCATTCGACGCCACACCCGCGTTTTGTACAACTGATCAGATTCGTGAATGGGGCGAACCGAGTTGGGATTAAACCCATCAACATTACCTACCTGCGCCTGCACCAACGTTCCGCTGGCTAGGACCACCAGGGTAGCACCCACAAATTTTTTTACTTGTTTCATAACACACCTGTTTTAATCGTAAAAAGCAGGCCGAGCAAGCGCCCGGCCTGATAACTATTCTCTGTTAGTTCAATGGAACCGTAACTACCGAGGAGCTAGCTCCAATGGATACATTCTCGGTCTTTCCCTGAAAGTTCATGCGCTGCACGCGCTTGATATCAATCACCAATCGGTCGCCAGGCTTCGCTTTAGACATCAGCGAGCTCAGATTCGCCGACTGGTTGCTCAAATTAGCCTTTCCTAAAGGACGACTTCCCCGGGCCAGCAACACTTCAGCGTCGGTTACTCGGTAACGAGCATCCTTCGGCAAGAAGGTAGCAAAGCTTTCATCCGGCACCGCTTTCACCGTGATGGCACGTAATCGGTTAAGGGCCTCACCCTGTCGTAAGTTCAACGGCTTGTTTCCCGGACCAAATACCTCAATAGTAGGGGTAGGAATTCGCTTCACCGCGAATTTCTCGGTACCGATGCGATTGCCACCGCTGCTTACCGTCAGAGAAACCGTTTTTGCTTTAGGAATAATTGTTACCTCACCCGTTTTCTTGCCTTTGATGGCAGTAGCGCCATTGGCCGAGAAAGAAGGGTTGTAAGTGGTTCCCAAAGCAGGTACGTTAATCTGCAGTTCGTTACCGCAGTTCAAGTACAGGGCTTGCACTGACTGAGATTGCACCTGAATTACCGGCTTAGTAACGAAGTAAGAAACGGTGTTTTCGTACGTTTCGGTTTTCCCACCTTGCTCTACGGTAATAGAAGCTTTGAACTTCTGCTCAGCGCGATTGTCCTTGTCATACTTCGTCGCCGATGCGGGAAACTCAATCTTGCCCATACCGCCCTCAACCGGGATTTTCTTGCCATTCACAGTCATCACCGGGTTAACAGCACTAGAAGAAGCAGCGATGAACAGATCAGCCTTATACTTGGTACCGGCCGCCACAATGTTAGACTCAGGGCGAACCATCGCTACGATGTTGTCAAACTTCATGTCAGCAGCACCTACCTTACGGGCTAGCGCGTCAAGTGCTTCCGCTTCGCGATTCAAAACCTCAGTTTTAAACTGCGTCAGTGAAGCGCGACCGGCTACCATCGGAGTGCTTTCAAAGGTGATTTCCGAGAAGCTTTTGGCCTTTTGCTCAGGATCGTCTTTGAACACCGGGTTCTCGGAAGCATCCAGAGCAATTTTTTCGAAGTCTTTGCCCACTGCCTTGGACAAAAAGTTGGTGTAACCGTTCAGGTCTTCTTTCAACTCTTCACCTCGGCCGCCGCGAATCATCAACTCGGCGATCTTAGCTTCTTCTTTTCCACCTTTATAGTTTCCGTCCTCGTCGAGTCCACCGGTCAACACGACAAACTCCTCTTTCAACTCGTCGAGCCTACTCAAGACTTCGTTGGTCTTCGCGCGGACCTCCTGAGCCTTTTTAAGAACGGCTACGTCCTCGGCCCGATTACCGGCGTCCTCTACGGCCGCCTGAATGCGCTCTACCGTGCCGCTGTTTTTCACCTTGGTGTTGGCAGCCGACTGCTCCAGACTCTGGTCGATGAAGATAAACTTCTCCAGAATCGTATTACTTACTTGCAAGGCGAGAAGCGCGGTGAGTACCAGGTACATCATCCCGATCATCTTCTGCCTGGGAGTTTCTTTTCCTCCAGCCATAATTTATTTTCTTATGTGGTTTACGATCAATTTAGAATTACGCACGCATGGCGGTCAGCATATTGCCGTACACCTTGTTCAGCGAAGCGATGTTGCCGTTGAGCGACGAGAAGTTGTTCTTGAACTGCTCGGCATCTTTGCTCGCCTGGGCCACGTTTTCCATGGCACCGCTCAGGTTCGTATAGAACTTGTTCATAGACTTCAAGTGGCTATTGGCATCGTGAAGTTCCATTTCGTATACCGCATTCAGAGAAGCCAAGTTCTTGGTTACGGTTTGCACCTGCGTGTGGTATTCCTTGGCGTCCTTGCTTGCTCCGGCCATTTCGTTCATGGCCGTTACCGTAGTGGCGTATGACTTATTCATGTCCACCATTGACTTGGAAGCCTGCTGCACGTTGGTAGCGTACTCGTTGGTGGCTACCGCGGCGTTGCTTAGATCGCTCATTTTGCCTACCGAATCAGACAGGTTTTTCATACCTCGTCCTAAGCTATCGATCAGTTCAGGACCTATTTTAGAGCTTTCCAACATAGCGTCCAGCTTCTTGGAAGTGGAGCCGTTGCTGATTGCCTTGCGGCCCACTGAAGCTCCACCGGCCAATTCAGGGTAAACCAGTGACCAATCGGGTTCTTGATGACGAGGCTCAAAGGCACTCAGGAAGAAGATAATTGCTTCGGTGGTCAAACCAATGCCAAGCATTAGTCCACCGCCTTCCAGGTGCAGAATTTTAAACATTGCACCAACGATTACGATTGCCGCCCCAATTCCGTAGATTTTGGGCATGATTGATCCGTAAAGAAGATCTGAGAATCCACCTTTTTTCTTGCTCATGTTTGTCGAGATTTAATTGATTTAGAGTTTGATTTAATTGAGTTCGTTTCCGCCAGAGCGACCAATATAGGTCATGGCACATCGGAAACCGGTGTAGGCCGTCGTAGAGTCTTTGTGCTCGTAGCCTCGGGTTCCGGTTTGTAAGAAGTAAGAGATATCCTTCCAAGAACCGCCACGCACCACCTTTTGGGGTTCGTTGGGGTCGTTGTAAGTAGGGTTCAAGTCCCACACGATAGCAGTAGCGGCGGGGTTCCAGGCGTCCTCGCACCATTCGCCCACGTTGCCCGACATATCGTAAAGACCAAAGTCGTTAGCAAAATAAGAATTAACGGGGGCCGTGTAGGCAAAACCATCGTCGAAGTAATTTCCACGACCGGGCTTGAAGTTGGCCAGCATACATCCCTTGGAGTTGCGGATGTAAGGACCGCCCCAGGGATATTTGGCAATTTTGCGATTGCCGCGGGCGGCATATTCCCACTCGGCTTCGGAGGGTAGTCGAAAATTAGGCATAATGAACATGCCGTTGCTCTCGCGGTAGCTATTCAGGTAAGCCGTGCGCCACTGGCAAAAAACTTTAGCCGCCTCCCAATCGACTCCGACCACCGGGTAGTTGTCAAAAGCCGGATGTGAATAGTAATAGGTTACCAGGGGATCGCCCATATGGTGCGTATAATTACGCTGCCAGACGGCGGTATCAGGATACAACTCATCCATGATGAAGTTGGCTCCTTTGCCAACTAAGAAGTCGTATTCACCTTCACCCTCCTGAAGCTCGTAGATGAACTGCCGATACTCATTGTTGGTGATTTCGGTATCGTCCATAAAAAATGCCCCAATGGTGATTTGCTTGTTAAAGCTCACCTGCGTGGCCACGGGATCTTCGTCGGCCTGTCCCATATGGAACGTCCCGGCGGGAATTCTAACCATGCCGTAGGGAGTAGGCATCCCGTCGTACTCTCGTCCGGACACTCCTACCAGTTGACCGAAGTCGTCGCCCTTGCCGCCGAACAGGCCGCATCCTTGGAGGGCGAACAGCACGGCCATCGAAAGGACGGCATTACTGTAGCGAAAAATTTTACACATAACACACATTGTTTTATACATACACGTAAACACGAACACAAATATTGCGATAGTCTAGCAAATGAACTACTCGTTTTTAGGCAATTCACTGCGTTGTAACATTTTATAATTTATTCAATAAATGTTATAATTTTACTTCAAAAGAAGGTTTATTGCCTAAAGCGAGGGGTACGAACGATTTTCTTGTTGCTTTGTGAGGCGAAAGGCAGACTGTATTGTAGCATTACTTCGTGAGATGCCGTTGCTTTTGCCTCCTGAGCGATGATTGTATAATCGAAAGCGTATCCCAGCTTGAGCGACTTTTCCTTAAAAAAGCTATACCCGACCATTCCGACCAAAGCTTCTTGTTGTCGATATGACAGCCCTGCCCACATGGTATCGTCGTACGTAGCGAGCACCCCGACATCGAACGAAAAAGTATTCAGGTCGGACTGCACTAAAAATGAAGGAGTAAGACGCACTTTGTAAGTAGGTTCGTAATCAAAACCGCCGGTAACTACCATCAGGTTCTCTAACGGATTATTGAGCGTATCAATTCCAAAACTGAACTGCGTATCTAATAAATGTTGAAAACTAATGCCCCCGTAGTACTGGCGAGCCCGATAAAAGATACCCGCAGAAAAATCGGGGCGCATTTGGGAGTCTTTACCGGCTTGCCGAAGTGGATCAAGTTGGTCAACCCATAGGTATTCATCAAAATCAATGGATTGGGAGAATGCTCCGGCCCGCACCCCCAGGCTTAGTTTGCCGCTACCTACTCCTAAATGGTAGGCAAAAGAAAGCTGGGCTTCTTGGTTGGTAAGGGGGCCGATGCGGTCGTTGACTACGTGCACCCCAAAGCCACCTCTTAACCCTAAAACTGGAGTGTTAAGGCTGATTACCTGGGTACTGATGCCACCCGCCAAATCGCCGTTGGTGGGCTGGTAACCCGCCCACTGGGTGCGATGAAAAGCGGTGAAAGTGGTAACCCCTTCTACTCCGGCATAAGCCGGATTATAGAACAAGGTATTGAACATATACTGGCTAAACTGCGCACTCTGCTGAGCATACACACCTGAACTGCCCAACAGCACCAATCCAGAGAGAATAGACAGTAGTTTTACTTTCATAGAGCGAAATACTAACGCAGCCAAAGATATAGTTTTGCGAATGACATTTTTTTTCTGATTTCAGGCTTTTCCATACAACGTATACTTATCATTCTAATTGTATCCGGGGAAAAATGAGGAAAGGCTATCGCTTTTTGTTGGCTTCCTTCATATATACCTCGATGGCGCCCGTCATGGAAGGGGCGTTGGGGAGGGGAGCCTCGATGTCTAAGATCAGCCCGGCTTCGCGGACCGCCTGCGCGGTGGTGGGCCCAAAAGCAGCAATGCGGGTGTTGTTTTGCTTGAAATCAGGAAAGTTAACGAACAGGGAGTTGATGCCCGAGGGGCTGAAGAAGGCAATTACGTCATAGTTGACATCGGCCAAATCGGACAAGTCGGCGGCAACGGTTTCGTACATAACCGCCTCGGTATACCGGTATTGGTTGTTCTCCAGAAAGTCGGGTATATCGTTTTTGCGGATGCTGGAGCAGGGGAAAAGATAGGTTTCGTCCTTGTGCTTTTTCAGAATCTCCAGCAGGTCCTGCGCGCTTCGGAAGCCCGTGAAGATTTTGCGCTTACGAATGATGATGTACTTCTGAAGATAGTTGGCGGTCTGCTCAGAAATGCAAAAATACTTCATGTCGGCGGGCATCTCGATGTTCATCTCATTGCAGATGCCAAAGAAATGATCCACTGCATTGCGACTGGTGAAGATGATCGCTGTGTGCTGAAGAATATCAACTTTCTGTTTCCTAAACTCCTTTAGGCCTACGGGCTTCACCTCGATGAACGGTCTGAAATCTACCTGCAGATTATGCTTCTGAGCAAGGTCGAAATAAGGTGATTTACCGTTTTGAGGCTCCGGTTGAGAAACCAGGATGCTTTTCACTCTTGATAGTCGTTCTGGTGGAATATTCACGGCACTACTATTCATAACGTAAACCTAATATTAGCGATTGATGATTGATTGGCTTCACGAAAGATTAACGTCTTATGTCTTTGCATGGCAAGCGAAGCGGGTTATAGTTTCTTCTAATACCGCTACCGCACCCGCAACACAAAAGAGAAGAACAGAATTCTTTCGTACAAAACTACTAACCAATTAATAACTCCAGTCCTACTGACAGGGGTATTATTTCGGCGGTGCAAATGTAGGAAAATAAATATAAATTTTTGAGCGCGCTGTTTCTGAAAAGACGCAGGTAAAGGATCAATATCCGGCCTAGCGCGAATGTCACAAACAGGTACGTTAGCGCTCGCTCATAAATCTGCTCCTGGAGGGTGAAGTTATAGTGAGCACAAATTGCCAGCAGGAACACCGTTCCCCAAAACATCATCGACAGGCGCATAAAGTCAAACATATGCAAGTACGTGAACTGCTTTAGTTTGAAGAGTGAGCCAAACAAAACTACAATTAGGTACTTGACCCAAACGGTGAGTAACACGATCAAACTCAGCAGCAACCAAAGCCACAAGTAGCTTCCTACACCGGGCGAAGTGAACCAACCGGAAGGAACCCACTGATCTACATCAGGGACCAGCACGATGAATAGAAAAGCAACCACCAGACAGTGCTGAACCAGGAAGAAGGTGTGAGGCTCGCTGACCAGGCGTATTCGCAAATCTTCTTCTCTAGAGCGTAGCGCTAGTATCCTCGGAAGATTATAGATGTTTCGAAACGTCTTCGGATAGTGGTTGATCAGGGCGGCATAAAGCATCAGGATAAACACTAGTCCTAAAACAAAGAAATTTTCTTTGTTCGACAGAAGTCGGGGCAGAACGGGGTAAGGTTGCGCCAGCGGGGCGCTCGCATCACTTACGATCTGTAGTTCGACCTGAGCGAGTTGACTGGCTGGTTGGTAGACGGTGAGCAGAAGAACGGCTTGCTGATACGCGTTGCGGAGACTATCGATTGGATAGACAAGACAACGAGGCCGCTCGACGCTGATGAGGATTTCTTTTTCAATTAGCAAAGAAGTGTGAGCGGGTATACAACAGCGCAATTGATTCCCAGCATACTTTTCCAAGTCCAAACGAACGCCGATAAGAGAAGGATTAGCCCGGTCGCGCGCTACGAAAGGCACGTACTGGTTGTGCTGGTCAATGGTGAGCCATTCAAGACGAAGGTCCTCAACCAGATGATAGGGTTTACTATTGGACCGAGCCATCGCCGGAGAGCTTAACGTTAGTACAAAAGCGATGACAAATAATTTGCCCATAGAACAATTGGTGATGGCTGCGAGGCTTAGTACACGAACTATACCGCAAAGGTACTACCTGAGAAGTAGGTGAAGTACTGTTTTGAGCAAAACTTGACGCAGAACCTCAAAACTACTTCTTCTCTGAGAGAAGACCGAAGGAGAAATTAAATTTTACCAGGAAAAAATTTAATAGTAAGCGAATAACAGCGCTCGTTGACCATTCTAGCACCAGCTTGGTTTAAATAGCTACACCGGAGAAAAGGTGTACAATTTCTGCGGGGTGTCGTACAGGATATCATCATAATATGTGCCTAGTTCCATTGTGCTGAGGTCTTCTTTAAAGGTGGTCAACAGAAAGTCTAGGCCTGGCGTTCCACCGTATGAGCGCCAGTAAGTATGTCGGGCAGCGTCCATCCCCACGGTAATTTGGCTCGAGTATTCGGGTAACAATGATTTCAATAACAGATACGTGCCATTTTCTTGCCCGTTCTTCCAGCGAAAGGCGCTGTCATACTCCACCCGCACGCCGGTTTGAAGCACCTCGCGGTGGTAATCCACATCCACATGCCGGTCAACGTGAGAAAGCACCACGTGGTGGAGGTCTGCTCCCAGTTTATCGAACAGCAACGCCTGTTCCAGGGCCCAGCGTCCGTAGTTGGTATGGGTGAGAATAGGCACCCCGGTTGCTTGGTGGGTGTTTACCACAGCCCGAAAGATCATTTCTTGGTGTGGTGTAAACTTCTCGTCGCCGGTGGCCAACTTGATCATGCCCGCCCGGTGCGCCGTTCGATCAATGATCGGTCCGGCGTAATCGTAGCGGTCAATGCCTTCTTCCACATCGGCAATAAACAGGCGGGTGAGTTGGTCTTCGCTATACTGATAGCGCCAGTGGTGGGGCGGGTAGTACTGCTCAAGATGAATTCCGGTGGGAACAATGATGTGAACCTTGCTTCGCTGCGATACTTCGGCGAGCTTCAGCACATTGCGTCCGCAGTTGGCGGGCATGGTGTCCACCATCGTGCGGCCGCCGCCTCGGTAAACGGTCTCAAGTTCCTGGCTTACTTTATCGACATCGTTGAGCAAAAATTCGGGGTTGTGTGCCGTTGGGAAGCTTTCTTCAATGATAATGTGCTCATGTGCATAGGTGAGTCCCATGCGTTCGGGGGCAATGTCGCCCAGCACCGTTCTGGCAAAACCGCCCATGGTAGTTGATTATTGTTTGTATTCATTAGGATACGGACTTTCCCCATCCGTCGGGCGAAGTATCAGCTAACTGAGACGGAAACTCCAGAACGGCTCCCAGCTTCAGCAGAGCTTCTTGCAAATCGCTGATCGAGATGCCGGACGCATTGGTATTGGTATCTAGCGAGAGCACCGCGGCGATTCCCGCGGCTTGGCCCATCGACATGGTTTGGCCCATCGAGCGGCACGAGGCGTGAGCATCATGGGTGGCCGAGAAGCAGCGGCCTACCACCCAGGCGGTGTCACTGCCCCGCGGCACAATAGTTCCGTAAGAGACGCCGTATACTCCGGCGTTGGGCACGTACTCCCAGACGGTTTCATCTTCACCGTTTTTGCCCATCCGATGATCTTCTACGGGGGCACCGCACAGCAGAATACGATCATCGGGAATGAGTCCTGCCATGCACTGTTCTTTGGTGAGGCGCTGCTCGCCGTATACCCGCCGGGTTTCTCGCACTCCAATCTGATGCGACATACCAATAACGCTGGCTCGCTCGTAACCGGGCACCGCTTGCTGAAAAAAGCGTTCGTAGATGAACGTTTGCTGCCGCCCCTCTATTTCGGCTTGGGTGAGTTCCGACACATTCAGGGCTTGCAGGTTGGCAACCTTCACCGCCACGGTGGCGATGCACTTTTCCTGACACATGGCGTGGGCCGAACCTTCCTTTCGGGGTAGGGGGTGGGTTCCTTGTTTCACCGCCTCGGTCATCTTCTCCTTGAGCATTTTTTTGCCACCCGCTGCCTCGTATCTCTCCAGGTCGACGTTGCTCATCCGAAAGGTGGTGGTCATGCTCTGCGCCGGTTCCGCTTCGCCCGCCAGCTCAAAATCGTAGCCCGCGTGGTAGCAAAAGTCAGCATCGCCCGAGGCATCAATCACCCGACGGGCGCGCACTTTGTGGAATCCGTTTTTATTCCAGAAGATACAAACGGTACACCCTTCCTCGCGCTCGGCTACCGCCACCAAGTGGGTATGCAGCCAGTAGTGGATGCTCGCTTCCAGAATCATCTGGTCCCAGACCAGTTTCAGGCGTTCCGGGTTATAGTTCACGCCCGTGCCCGCCCCGTAGGTATTGGGACGTAGAAACATATCGCCCGTGTGGTTGAGGCGATCAACCACCTGATCGGGCACGCCACCCACCACTTTGCGGGGTGCATCGCCTGGAGTGAAGAAACCGTAAAAAGTATCCAGCATCTGGGTGGAGGTGCCCCCGGCAAAGCCGTAGCGTTCTACCAGCATCACCCGATACTTTTGCGTTTGGGCCGCCGCCAGGGCTGCCGCACAACCAGCCGACCCGGCCCCAATCACCAGGATGTCGGTTGTGGCCAGCACCGGAATCTTCTGAGGGTTCAAAACATCGAGCATGCTACTTGAAGAAGTCGTTGGTGTAAAACATGGAAGTGTCGATTTGGCTGAAGTTGATGGGCGTACCGGAAGTATCTTTGAGCACTTTTGTGTTCATCATCCACTCTATCCAAGAAAGCCAGCGTGTTCCGTCCATAAAGCCCCAACGGTCGCCGCCCCCCAGGATAGCGGGTTGCAGCAAATCTAGCGATTCTTTGATCATGTCCCGATTCCGGAAATTAGGATGGTGAATATGGTCGCACAAAATGTCAGCCGCCCGCCCGGGATTGTCATCAACAAAACGCCAGCCCTTTTCCACCGCCCGCACAAAAGCCCGTAACCGTTCAGGCTCTTGCTCAATGAGCTCTTCGTAGGTGACCAGAAGCGGTGAATAACCATACGGAATGTGATAATCGCTTAGGCGGAAGGCGTTGAATATAACCCGCGCTTCGTGGCGGGCTTTGGGTCCTTCCCACGGTAGAAAAACCCAGGTGGCATCCGCGGTTCCTTCGGCCACTGTGCGCCACATTTCCAGTTTTTCGGGATTTGAGATCACCAAATCGCCTTGCCCGCCATCGGCTTGCACCAGCTGCCGGACGATGTCATCTTCGAACCGGGCTTGGTACGAAGCAAAGGTTTTTCCGTCGAGCTGCGCCGGGCGGGTGATGCCGCTGTCACTGCGGGTTACGATGGCGCTGGCGTCTTCTTGCAACACGGCGGCAATCGCCACCAAGGACACTGCATCGGGCAGTGTATTGAAGCTGATGACACTTTCGGAAGGAGCCACGGCCACGTGCACCTGCCGGTCGGCCAGTTTTTTGGCCGGAGTGGTGGCGTAGTTGTCTTGTTCCGGGGTGATAAACGTTACGTCTAGCTGAGCTTCTTCGAAGTAGCCTTCGGCTTCGGCAATAAAATAGCCAGCGTGTAGGGTGTTGGGGGTCCAGTCGAGGGCAAGGGTGAGTTTCATGGGAAGTTTTAATGGAGACGCGATGAATCGCGTCTGTACGGGGGTATAATTTAAAATTTCAGTCGTAGTAGGGCATATGCATTGAAGGGAGCTTGTACGAAGTAGCCGGGCACCAGCCCGCTGCCGGTTTCTATTGGCTGTCCGTAGGTGTAATATGCTTGATCCAGCAAGTTGTTTAAGTGTAAGCTAAATTCTTGGTTTTTCAGAAAGCGAACCGAAGCCCGAGCGTCTAGCACCAAGAAAGCTGGTAGCGTAAGGTCAGGACGATTGGTGGGCTCTAGAAACGACTCACTCACGTAGCGAGCGGTTAGCGCTACCGAGAGTGGGTTGTGCTGATACTGGAGCGTGCTGTTGACAATCCAAGACGGGCTGATGATCGGTTCCACGTTGCGATAGACCTGCTCTTCATCTTCTGGGTTGAAAGTATCAATGTTGCTCTGCAAGTAGGCAAGATTGCCCACCAACAATAGCGCAGGAACGAAACGATACTGCCACTCTAGTTCCAGACCGCGACGGTAGCTGCTCGCGATGTTCTTTCGCAATTGCACAAACGCCTCAGGGATTGACTTACCGATAGGAGCAATTTCGTTCGTAAACTGCATATAAAACAAATTCGCCTGTCCACTTAGTCGGCCATGATGAAAGCGAGCACCGGCCTCAAAATCATTGACGTACTCCGCTTTTACAGCGTCCACGTCCTGCACACTGGCCAAGTTGAACGAGTCAATTCGGGTAGAACCCAGGATATCAAAGCGGGTGGGTTCACGACCACTGCGGCCGTAGGATGCGTAGAGGTTCATTTGCGTATTCAACTGATACGTTACGCCCACTTTTGGGTTCAGGAAAAGCCACTGCCGGTTGGGAATGGAGGCGGGTTGTCCCAGAAAAGTCGGGTCGGCTTGCAGCCCCAATTCCACCGCACGTAGTTGCAGATCGGCAAACAGCAGCCAATCGTTCAGTGAGTAACTGAATTTGGCGAAAGCGCTGACCTCATCCTTGCGCGAGCGGTCTTGGTAATACGGATTAGCGTTATCCGGAATCACCGCTTCTCGGTTTTCTCTTCGGAAGGTGTAGGCGTGCACTCCGCCGTTTAGCTCCCAGCGGCCATCGCGGGAAGTATGCCCCACAGAGGACATCAGCCCGTAGTGATGATTGAACAGCGGATAGTTGAGCTGCGTGAACCGGTCGGTGATGGCGAAAGTGGTGTCTGATCCGTCCACGGAGAAGGTATTCACTGGTTCTGAGAACCCCGCCGGAAAGTCGCCTCCGGCGTTTCCGTAGTACAACGTGGAGGTCCAAGCGGTGTTGCCCCCCACGAAGCGCGTATACTGCAACTGCACCAGCGACTGCCCAAAATCGTCTATATCATTTTCTGATACGTAGTTGGTTTGGGGCCGCTGTTGAATATCGGACAGGGCCGTTGGCAGATAGGCCAATCCGTTCTGACTGCGTCCGGTGAAACCGGTTATCTTTAGCAAGTCTTTCTCGCCAAAGTAGCCGCCAGAGAAAAAGAATGAGTAGGAGTTGGTGCTGGTGTGGTCGCGGTAGCCGTCGGAAAGGGTGCGAGTGAAACGGCCGTAGAACGCTGTTTGGTTGTCCAACAACCCGGTTTTCACTTCGCCACCGGCGCGGTAGGTATCGAACGAACCTCCCAGCAGTTGCACTTCCACACTCGGCACACTATCGTTGAGATTGACCGACTCGAAATTGATCGAGCCGGCGTAGGAAGCGGTGCCGTTGGTGCTGGTGCCCACCCCGCGTTGCACCTGCACCGAGGCAATGCTGTTGCCAAAATCGGTGAAGTTGGAAAAGAACACGCCCTGGTCGATCATGTCGTTGAGGGGCACCCCGTCGAGGGTGATGTTGATGCGGGTTTGGTCGATCCCTCGCAAACGCATCTGTCCGTAGTTGCTCACGCTGGTACCTGACTCAGAGTAGGCGAGCATAGCAGGCGTTAGTTCTTCCAGCACGAAGAGGGCGTCCTGGCCTACGTAAACCGCCTCAATGCCCTGCTGGTCAATCGTAGTCTGTGTCACCGGTGCTTGTTCGTCGGCCCGAACGGCTTGAATCACCACCTCTTCTAATGAAGCTTTCTCGCGAAGCGCCACGTCTTGGACAACCGTATCTTCCTGAAGCACGAGCGCTACCGTCTGGGTTTGGTAGCCTACGTAGCTCACCTGGATCTCCGAAGCCATCGTTTCTAAACTCAATTGATAAAAACCCTGAGAATCAGTGACTGTTCCTTGGGTAGTTTTGGGCACCACCACGGTGGCTCCCACCAGCGGTTGTTGTTGGGTGTCGGTCACGGTGCCTTGCACCACGCGTTGGGCCCACCCGGTGGCCGGGAGCACCACGCTGGCCGCAAGGCCAACCAGAAAAGAGCGCATGTTAACGTAAATTTTGGTAAAAAAATTGGGAGCCAGGGGATTGCTCCGCGGGGGTCGCCCTACGTGGGCTGTCCCGCTATATAATTACCATACCGTATCCCTTCGCCGGCATTACCCGGATCAGGTTCAATGGGTATAATCTCAGCCCGCTGTTATAGGGCACCCCTTTACTGCAAATATAAGTAGAATTATGGTTTGAGCAAGCAATCGATTGCGTTGGTCGCTATTTCTAGGCGAGCATTTCCCTGTCCGGCTACGATGGTATGCGGTTTCTCGCGCAGGGCTTCTTCGTATCGGACAAACAACTCGGGGCGGTCGTTCGGATTTTCGCGCTGCGGGTCGGGCTGCCAAGGAAGATCGGGGAAGCACAGCAGGTAGTGGTCCACTGGGCGCTGGGCGAGTTGGTCCTCAATCCAGGGGTGGCAGCGGCCGTAGCGGTAGTGGCTCCACACATAGATCACCAGCAAACTGGTGTCGCAGATGAGCAAACGCGGATTGGTTTGCGCTTGCTCATCTTCCCGCTGCACCTGCCCTTGGGCAATCGCCAGTAAGTCTTCCTCTTGGTAGGGCTGCGTGAGCTGTTCAATGTAGGTACGGGCGTATTCAGCCACCCAAGGAACTTGGTAATGCTCGGCTAAGGCTTGGGCCAAAGTGGTTTTGCCGCTAGATTCGGGTCCGGTGATCACTATTTTAAGCATTGGCAAGGCTTTTTTTCCACTGATGATATCCGTAGGCAGCTAACCCGAGGTAAAGGAAGTAGAGCAACGAAAGCAAGTAGAGTTCTTTGTAGGCGTAGATGCCCGAAGCCACCGCATCCACCCCGATCCACAGCAGCCAGTTTTCTAGCTTTTTTTTTGCTAACATATACTGTCCCACCAGGCTAAACGAGGTGGTGAACGCATCCCAGTAGGCTAAGTCGGCATCGGTGTAGCGATTGAAGGCGTAACCGATGGCTCCTGTTCCTACCGCCCCCAGCACTAGCAACGCTAAAATTGTGGAAGACGAAAGGGTGGTTACGCGCAGGGCCGCGTTGTTACGACCACCGTACAGCCATTCGTACCATCCGTAAAAACCCAGTACGACGTAGACTACGTGCAAAATCAGGTCGGAGTAGAGGCGGACTTCGTAGAAAAGAATGCCGCTCAGCACCACGCCCACAATACCCACCGGCCAACCCCACACGATCTCACGGGTGTTAAAATACACCGCCACCAGTCCAAACAGCACCGCCAGCAACTCTATCCAGTTAAATTCCATCGAGCAAGGTTAAGCAGGAATTGGTCAGGATTCAAGGAGGCTGAATGATTGGATGTTAGAATGAACGAGTGAGCACTTGGGATGGAGGTAGGAACGGGGCGAAGGTGGAAGATGTTAGGTGATTTATGGCTGGAATCTATCTTCATGTTCCTTTTTGCAAGCAGGCGTGTCACTACTGTGACTTTCACTTTAGCACGAATACCCGGCAGCGGGAGACGATGGTTTCTGCCCTGGCAAAAGAGTTGGCCCTTCAACGCAACTATCTGGGCGGGGAGACGGTGGAGACAATCTATTTTGGGGGCGGCACTCCTTCTTTGTTGGCATCTACCGAACTGGAAAAGTTGCTAGCGACGGTTTATCAGCATTATCCGGTGACTACCCACCCGGAAATTACGCTCGAGGCCAATCCTGACGATTTGAATTTGACCAAATTGAAGGAACTACGCTCGGTGGGTATCAACCGCTTGAGCATCGGTATCCAGTCGTTTCACGAACCGCACCTGCGGTATCTGAACCGAGCGCACCGGTCCGACGAAGCCACGCGAGGCGTGCAGCAAGCCCAGGAGGTTGGCTTCGATAACCTCAACATTGATCTAATCTACGCCATTCCGGCCGCCAACCATAGCATCTGGGAGCATGATTTGGCCCAGGCCGTGGCCTTGCGACCCCAGCACATTTCTCCGTACTGTCTGACGATTGAAGAGAAAACCGTATTCGGGCGGTGGCAACGGCAGGGAAAGTTGCGGGCGGTGACCGATGCCTTCGCTGCTGAGCAGTTCGAGATGCTGGTTTCAACCCTCACCGCGGCGGGTTACGACCCGTACGAGGTCTCTAATTTCTGTCGACCGGGCTACTACGCAAAGCACAACACCAGCTACTGGCAGAACCAAAAATACGTAGGGATTGGCCCCAGCGCTCACTCCTACGATGGTGTGAGTCGGCAGCACAACGTGGCCAATAATGCGAAGTATCTGCGGGAGTTAGCGGAAGGAACGGTTCCGTTCGAGCGAGAGATTTTATCGCGCTATGACCAGATCAACGAACGGGTAATGACCGGACTGCGCACCAAGTGGGGATGTGACTTGGAAGCACTGAAAAACGAGTTACACTACGATCTGTATAAAGAACACACCGGCTATATCGATCAGCTTATTAAGGAGCGTAAGGCAGTTTTGCAGGAAGACCACCTTGTTCTGACCAACTGGGGCAGGTTAATGGCGGATGGTATTGCCGAAGCGCTCTTTCTGGTAGATTCAGCGTGAAACTACCCGCTGCATTGGTACAGTTGCTAACCAAGTTGGCGTTAGGATGACCAAGAGCCCTCTTCGGCTTCCTTCGCCTCGCCCTCCTTCTGTCCGGTAACTTCCTCGCTCTCGTCGAAGCGCGTTTTCTTTTTTGCCACCGCCTCGCGGTAGTTAAAGGGACGGATGATGAGGCGGGTGCCCCGGTCGAAAGTGAAATAATTCCACGTCCAGTTGCCCAGGGTAACCAGTTTCTGACGAAAGCTAACCAGGTAGAGCAGGTGCACGAACATCCAGGCCAGCCAGGCAGGCAAGCCCGAGAATTTCATGCCGTTGGGCAAATCGGCCACGGCGCGGTTACGGCCAATGGTGGCCATGGTTCCTTTGTCAAAATACTCGAAAGGCTTCAGAGGTTTATCTTCAAAGAGCGCTTTCAGGTTTTTGGCCAGACACTCACCCTGTTGCATCGCCACCGGAGCCACCTGCGGATGCCCTTTCGGATAGTCTTCGCACTCCATGTAGGCCACGTCGCCAATGGCAAAAATATCGGTGTAACCCTTCACGCGGTTGTATTCGTCCACCACGTAGCGGCTCTTTTCGGTTTTGGCCTTGGCTAGTCCCTTCACGATGCGACCGGTGACTCCCGCGGCCCAGATCAGGGTTTCGGCGACAATCTTCTCGCCGGTGCTCAGGGTCACTTCGTAGCCATCGTAGTCCTTCACCATCGTGTTGAGCAATACGTTGGTTTCGAACCGTTCCTCCAAGTCCTTAAGCGCCTGTCGACCAGATTCTTCGGACATCGGCGGTAGCAAGCGCTCCAAGCCTTCTACCAGATACACCTTCATCATCTTGAAATCCAGGTCGGGATAGTCGCGGGGAAGCACGTATTTCTTGAGTTCGCCCAGCGCCCCGGCAAGTTCCACGCCGGTGGGACCACCCCCCACCACCACAAAATTGGTGAGGCGATCGATCTCTTCGGGGTCATCGGAAGTGACAGCTTTCTCAAAGTTTTGCAAAATCTGGCTGCGCAGGTTAAGCGCCTGGGGCACCTGCTTAAGCGGAAACGCCAGATTACGGATCTTCTCGTTACCGAAGTAATTGGTATGGGTGCCCGTGGAGATCACCAGAAAATCGTAGCGAATGCGACCGATATTGGTGTTGATCATCATCTCATCGGGACTGATAGACTCTACTTTCGCCATGCGAAAGAAAAAATTCTTGCGGTCGTCGAACACCTTGCGCAGGGGCGCGGCAATCGAATCAGGTTCCAGTCCGGCGGTGGCCACTTGGTAGAGCAGAGGCTGAAAGGTGTGGTAATTGTGCCGGTCAAGCATCACCACCTGCACGTTCTTAAGGTTGAAGTGCTTGAGCAGTTGAATACCGCCAAAACCTCCGCCAATCACCACCAAGCGTGGTTGTCCGGTATCAGGCAACTGACTCGCCAGTTTGCGGTTGTGGGTGGTG
Organism: Cyclobacteriaceae bacterium; assembly: GCA_965217275.1. Classification (GTDB taxonomy): domain Bacteria; phylum Bacteroidota; class Bacteroidia; order Cytophagales; family Cyclobacteriaceae; genus Tunicatimonas. Next base: position 2,988,304 of record OZ244400.1, read on the forward strand.
TATTCGGTAGCATCGTCAATAACAGCCATAGGGGTGAGGATTGGTGGGGTTACACTACTGACTAAACGGCGGCTTCGGCCGGGTGTTTAAAAAACCAGCGGGAATAATAACAGCGATGAGCGACTTTACTTACGCTTCGTACCCCAAGTACGATCCCAACCACTTTTCTACCTCCGACACGGGCATTCCTTTGCGCACCGCGTAGTCGTGCACCTGGTCTTGATCTACTTTAGAGATGCCGAAATATCGGGCCTCCGGATGCGAAAAGTACCACCCACTTACTGCCGCCGTGGGGAACATCGCGTAGCTTTCGGTGAGGGTAATTCCGGTGTTCTCGGTAGCATTCAATAGTTCGAACAGCGTTTCTTTTTCGGTATGGTCGGGGCAGGCGGGGTAGCCGGGGGCGGGGCGGATGCCCTGGTACTTTTCGCGAATGAGGGCTTCGTTATCCAATTGCTCGTCAGGAGCATAGCCCCAGAACTCGCGGCGCACCCGGGCGTGCATCAACTCGGCGAAGGCTTCGGCCAAGCGGTCGGCCAAGGCTTTCACCATAATGGCGTTGTAGTCGTCGTGGTCGCGCTCAAACTCCTTGGCAATCTCGTCGCAACCAAGGCCCGTGGTCACGGCGAAGCCGCCCACGTAGTCGTTCACCCCGCTGTCGGCTGGGGCCACAAAATCGGTCAGACTCAGGTACTCCTTGCCGCTGGCTTTCTGGGTTTGCTGCCGCAGGTGATGGAGCGTAGTCAACGGCTGACTGCGATCTTCGTCACCTCCCGCAAACTGGTACAGCGCGATGTCGTCGTCGCTGATGGCGTTGGCGGGGAAAAACCCGACCACGGCTTTGGCTTGCAGCCAGCGTTCGTCGACGATCTTTTTGAGCATGACCTGCGCATCGCGGTACAGATCGCGGGCGTGTTCGCCCACCACCTCGTCGTCCAAAATCTTCGGAAACCGACCGGCCAACTCCCAAGTCATGAAGAAGGGCGTCCAGTCGATGTACTGCGCAATTTCTTCCAACGAATAATCGTCAAACACGCGGGTACCCAAGAACTGCGGACGCGTCACCTGCCGAGCGGCCCAGTCGGTTTGAAACTTATTGGCGCGTGCTTCACCAAGGGGCGCGAAGTTTTTCTTTTGCTGCTTACCCGCGTGGCGGTCGCGCATCTGCTGATACTCATCGCGCACCTGCTGCGCGAAAGCGTCTTTGGCTTTTTGGTTGAGCAAGTTGCTCACCACCGGCACCGAGCGCGAGGCGTCGAGCACGTGGATCACCGGGCCGTGGTAGTGCGGCTCGATCTTCACCGCCGTATGAATCTTAGAAGTGGTGGCTCCTCCAATCAGCAGAGGCAGCGTAAAGCCTTCTTCTTCCATGGCCTTGGCCACGTTCACCATCTCGTCGAGCGAGGGGGTAATCAGTCCGCTTAACCCGATCACGTCGACGCCCTCCAGGCGGGCTTTGTCCAGAATATCTTGGGTGGGCACCATCACGCCCATGTCCACCACGTCGTAGTTGTTGCAACCCAGCACCACGCTCACAATGTTTTTGCCGATATCGTGCACGTCGCCCTTCACGGTGGCCATCAGGATTTTGCCCTTCGCTTGCTGCTTGTCACCCTTTTCGGCTTCAATAAACGGAATCAGGTAGGCCACGCCCTTTTTCATCACGCGGGCGCTCTTCACCACCTGGGGCAGAAACATCTTACCCGCCCCAAACAAGTCGCCTACCACGTTCATACCGTCCATCAGCGGCCCTTCGATCACCTCAATGGGTCGGTCGTACTGCTGCCGGGCTTCTTCCACGTCGGCTTCGATAAACTCGGTGATGCCTTTCACCAGTGCGTGCTTAAGCCGCTCGTTCAGGGGCTGCTGCCGCCACACCTGGTCGTCTTTTTTCTTAACCTTGCCATCGTCCTTGTTCTTTTCGGCGTAGTCGACCAGCCGCTCGGTGGCGTCGTCGCGGCGGTCGAGCAGCACGTCTTCCACTCGCTCAAGCAGGTCTTTTGGAACGTTATCGTAGATCTCCAGCATGGTGGGGTTCACGATGCCCATGTCCATACCCGCGCGCTTGGCGTGGTACAAAAAGGCTGAGTGCATGGCCTCGCGCACCGGGTTGTTGCCCCGAAACGAAAACGACACGTTGCTCACCCCGCCGCTCACGTGCACGCCGGGTAGGTTTTCACGCACCCACTTGGTAGCCAGGAAGAAATCCAGCGCGTTGCGGCGGTGCTCTTCCATGCCGGTGGCCACGGGAAAGATATTGAGGTCGAGGATAATGTCCTGCGGCGGGAAGTTGACTTTATGCACCAGCACGTCGTAGGAGCGTTGGGCGATCTCGATGCGCCGTTCGTAATTATCGGCTTGCCCGTCTTCGTCGAAGGCCATCACGATGACGGCCGCGCCGTAACGCTTAATCTTCTTCGCCTGCCGAATAAAGTTTTCTTCGCCTTCCTTTAGGCTGATGGAGTTGACCACGCCCTTGCCCTGCACCACCTTGAGCCCAGCCTCGATAATGTTCCACTTGGAAGAATCGATCATAAAGGGCACCCGGGCAATGTCGGGTTCGGCCGAGATGAGGTTCAGGAACTTCACCATACAGGCCTCACCGTCGAGCATGCCATCGTCCATGTTCACGTCGATGATCTGGGCTCCGCCCTCCACTTGGTCGCGGGCCACGGCGATGGCCTCTTCGTACTTTTCTTCGGCAATCAGGCGGGCGAAGCGGCGCGAACCGGTCACGTTGGTGCGCTCGCCCACATTCACAAAACCGGTGAGTTCATTGATGATCAGGGGCTCGAGTCCGCTTAGGCGGAGGTCGGGTACCGCCGGGTCACGAATAACATCGGCTACCAATGAACCAAGCCCTTCTTTCCCTTCGAGATTCATCATTCCTTGTTCGATATTCAGTAGTAATTGATCGGTATTAAAAAATTAAGTTCTGTCGAGTACCTACGCCATCTCCACCAACGCATCCTTCGGCTGGCGCGGCGGATACTGCTCGGCCAGTTCGGCCAGGGCCCGCAGGTGGTCGGCGGTGGTGCCGCAGCAGCCGCCGATGATGTTCACCAGTCCGCGACCGACAAACTCTTCCATTTCGGCCGCCATTTGCTGCGGCGTTTGGTCGTATTCACCGAACTCGTTGGGCAAGCCCGCGTTCGGGTGGGCCGACACCAAGCACGTGGCGTGCTTTGACAGCTCTTTCAGGTACGGCGTGAGGTCTTTGGCACCCAGGGCACAGTTGAGGCCCACGCTAAACAACTCGCCGTGCATCACCGAGGTCCAGAAGGCTTCGGTGGTTTGCCCCGACAACGTGCGTCCGCTGGCATCAGTAATGGTGCCCGACACCATCACCGGAAGCTCGAGCCGGTTGTCTTCCAGATAGTTGTTCACCGCAAACAGGGCGGCCTTGGCATTAAGGGTGTCAAACACAGTCTCGATCAGCAGGATGTCTACCCCACCCTCGACCAAGCCGTGGGTTTGTTCGGTATAGGCGTCCACCAGTTCATCGAAGGTGACGCCCCGAAAGCCCGGGTCGTTCACGTCGGGCGACAGCGAGGCGGTTTTGTTGGTGGGGCCCAGCGAACCGGCCACGAAGCGGGGCTTGCTGGGGTCGCGGGCGGTGAAGTCATCGGCTACCTCGCGGGCCAGTCGGGCCGACTGGTAGTTCAGTTCGTAGACCAGGTGCTCGAGTCCGTAGTCGGCCTGGGCAATGCGGGTGGAGCTAAAGGTGTTGGTTTCGGCAATGTCGGCCCCTGCTTCGAAATACATTTGGTGAATGCCCCGGATAATGTCCGGCCGGGTGATCGACAGCAAGTCGTTGTTGCCCTGTAACGGATGCGTATGATCCTGAAGCGCTTCGTTTCGGAAGTCCGCCTCCCCCAAGCGGTGCTGCTGAATCATAGTGCCCATGGCTCCGTCGAGCAGCAGGATGCGCTCCTGGGCCAGTTGCGTGAGTTGTTCCTTTATATTCGTCATCAGTTTCTATGACTATCGGTAAATTGTCAAATTTATGCAGAATTTGTAAACTATCTAAGCGTTTGTTTTATAAATCGTATCGTATATTCGGCACCGGGCAGCTTAGTACAAACCGGCGAACCTCGAATTAGTTCATTGGGCTTGCCCGTGGTGCGTGAGCTTCGCTGAGGCACCCGGACTGAGCAAACAACAATCTTGCTTGAACAATGACCACTAGCGAATCTATTCGGAAAGCGCATCACCCCGGGTGGGTGCAGGGACTGCTGCGCATCACGCGGGCGCAGAACTTGGTGATGCTAGCGCTCACGCAGTACTTCACGGCCTACTTTTTGGTGGACGTGCACCCTACCCACCGAGCCTACCTGCTCGACGGTCGATTGTTTTTGTTAGTATTGTCTACGGTGATGATCGCCGCGGCGGGCTACATCATCAATGACTACTACGATGTGAAGATCGACTTCATCAACCGACCCCGCGCGGTGGTGGTGGGCACGGTGCTGCGACGCCGGGTAGTGATTGCCGCCCACATCACGCTCACGCTGCTGGGAGTGCTCATCAGTACGTATCTCTCCTGGAAAGCCGGACTCATCTTTGCCGCCGCGGCCTTTCTGCTCTGGTGGTACTCGAACCAACTGAAGCGCTACCCGCTGGTAGGCAACGTGAGCATTGCCCTGCTGTCGGGCCTAGCCATTGCCGTGATCGGGCTGTATTATCGGCAGCAGCAGTTCCTGGTGTTCACCTACGCGCTGTTCGCGTTCTCTATCTCGCTGGTGCGCGAGATTATTAAAGACATGGAAGACGTGCGGGGCGACGAAATCTTCGGCTGTCGCACCCTGCCGATTGTATGGGGCATTGGCAAAACGAAACTGCTCTTGTACGGGCTGTCGGGCTTCTTTATATTTCTACTCTTTTTCTTGTCCGGCACGCTGGGCAACCGCACACTGGTCATCTACTTTCTGGTGCTGATCATACCATTATCATATTTCATCACCCGACTGGTGTACGCCGATACCAAGCGCGACTTCACCTACCTGAGCAATTTCTGCAAGCTGCTGATGCTGGGCGGTATCTTGAGTATGGCCTTCTTCTGATTGGTTCTGGGTTTGGCGGTTCTAGGTTCGGGGTTCATGATTTATTCAACTCAGAACCTAGAATTGCGATAGCCTGCGCGTAAGGTAAACCCAGAACCTAGAACCCCGAACTGCGATAGCCCGCGCGTAAGGATTAAATACGTTCGGCCACGTCATCAAACAAGGCGCCCAGCACCGAAATAAGTAGGCTAAAAGCCAAGGCCCACCAGAAGTTACTCACCTCGAAGCCCGAGATCAGCGAGTCGGTGAGCAGAATGATGAGCGCGTTGATCACCAGCAGGAACAGGCCCAGTGTGATGATAGTGATTGGGATAGTGAGCACTACCAGGATGGGGCGAAGAATGGCGTTGAGCACCGCCAGGATTGCCGCCACCAGCAGGGCCGTCCAGAAGCTGGTCACCGCCACACCCGGCAGGATGTAGGCCGCAATCAGCACACCCACTGCCGACAGTACCCACTTTACAAGAATTGCCATAGGTTTAGTTTGGGTTTAAAAAGAATAAAACTGCGGCGCGCGCAGCGAATCGTAGTTTGGGTTAGGGATCGGCATCTGCGCGTCCACCTCCTGGCGCCAGGTTTCGAGCCGGTTGTACAGTTCGTTGACGATCTCCGGTAGTTCCGCCACCAGATTGGTAGTTTCCCCGATGTCTTCTTCCAGGTTGTAAAGTTCCAGCCGTTGGTCTTCCAAGAACTCAATGAGCTTGAAGTTGTTTTGGCGCACGGCACTGTGAGGGCGAGCTCCGCCCGGATGGTAGTGGGGATAGTGCCAAAACAAAGCGTCTCGGTCCAGCACCGCGGCGGTGTCTTGGAGTTCGGCCAGTAAGCTCAAGCCGTCGTGATCATCGACCGGCGGCGAAGGGGTCGTGCTCAGCAGGTTGGCCACGGTGGCAAACACGTCCATTGTGATCACCGGTTCGCTACTGGTTGCCCCTTGCAACGCACTACCGGGGCGCTTGATAATCATCGGCACCCGAACGCCTCCTTCGTAGGCGGAGCCTTTGCCCGCCCGCAACGGAGCATTGTTGGTCACCTTCCTCCGAAACGACAACCCGCCGTTGTCGCTGGTGAAGATGATGGTGGTGCGCTGGCTCAGCGACAGGCTATCCAGCACCTGCATCAGGCGGCCCATGCTCTGGTCGGTGCTGTGGATCATGGCGGCGTACTCGGGGTTGAAATGCTGCATGCCCGGTTTGAGCTTCTTCCGGTAGTAGGCCGTCAGGCTGTCTTTGGCCTGGATGGGAGTGTGCACCGCGTAGTGCGGAAGGTACAAGAAGAAAGGCTCCTCCTGATGCTGACGAATGAACCGGCACGCCTCTTCGGTGAGCCGGTCGGTGAGGTATTCGCCCGATGGGCCTTCGGACAAGTAGGGGAGCGTATCGTTGCCGCGCACGTAGGGAGCGAAGTAGCTCGGCGGTTGCCCCCGGTGGTAGCCCGCCACGTTCCAGTCGAAGCCCTGGTGCTGCGGATAGTAAATAGAATCGTTGCCCAGGTGCCACTTGCCCACGCTGGCTGTGGCATAACTGGCCGCCTTAGCCACTTCGGCCAGGGTAACTTCTTCAGTCGGCAGGTATTGGGTCCAGTCGGGTACCAGCAGCTTGCCGTAGGGGTTCTCATGACCCGCAATCCAGTCGGTGAGGTGCAGGCGGGCCGGATACTTGCCGGTCATCAGCGCGGCGCGGGTGGGTGAGCACACCGTACAGGCCGCGTAGGCGTTGGTGAACCGCACCCCTTCCTGCGCCAGCCGGTCGATGTTCGGGGTTTCGTACAGGTCGCTGCCGTAGCTGCCCAGATCGGTCCAACCCAGATCATCCACCAGAAAGACGATAACGTTTTCCGGTGGTTCGGGTGATGAGGCCTTCGGAACCTCCGTCGGAGGGGCACAACGCACCCACCCGATGGTCACCAACAGCAGGAAGTAGTAGGGTCTCATGGACGCTAAATACGCAAATTCCTCCTAGCTACGCAACCGGCAACGCCGGGCCTACTTCAAATCAATGGGGTCGTGACAAATAACTAACGCAGTAAGGTTGCTCTACGCCGGGGTAGCCACCGCCACGCCAAACGCTTCGAGCCACTGGGGTTGGTGGCGGAAGGCCACCCGGGCAATCAACCGAAACTCAGTGACCCAGGCTTGCAGGGCGCGCTGCGTATTTCGCTTGTCCAGCGTCTCTTGCTGCACCTGCCCCTTCAGCGCGGTGCGGTCTTGCTTGAGTTGCAGCAGTTGGGCCACACTGGTGTGGCTTTGTTGGATTTCCTTATCGCTAATATCGTAGGCTTTCAAGCTAACCTTGCGCTGGCGCAGCAAATTGTAAAAGTGGTCGGCCTGTTGCACAACCTCCCAGCGGCGGGTTGAGATTCGGTCGATGCGCAGGGCGTGCAGCAGGGCCTTATCCTCGCGAAAGGCTACCTTGGCCACCCGCACGTGGGCCCGAAACTGCGACTGCACCGCCCCCAGGCTCACCTTGATTTGCTGAGTCACCGCCCACTGGTCTTCTTTCAACTGCTGGTAGTTGGCCTGCTGCCGGATGAACTGCTGCAACAGTTGCTGCCCCTGCCGCCGGTCGGCGGGGCTTAGGCCGTGGGCTTCTAGCTTCCGGAGCATGGCCGGTTGTTTGGCGGGAACTTCAACCGCCAACTTAGCGGCCTCGATAAGTGGTTTGATATTACTCAGGTTCATGACAATGGTTTTTGGTGTATACTGAGACAAAAAAAGGGGATAGACTAAATAGTTGCCGGACTATAACTACTTAGCTATTACTTTGTACTTTTTGTATGACTTTTAGCAATCATGCCACTATATCGGTAGTGAAGACGTACTCGCTCCCAAAACAGGAGAGCAATAATGGCAGAAACAGTACACCGACCTCACATCGAGGGAGCATCTAATGGCAGAAACAGTACATCCGCTCCCACAGTGGGGGAGTGATAACGAGAGAAAGCAGACCGGTTCTCCCATAATTGGGGGGTGATACTAGGAGGAAAGAGGGGACAAGAGAGGATAGGCAGTATAAATAAAAAAAGACGTACTGTCACACCACAGGGTTTAGTAGCGCGTTGTGCAAACGTAAACCCCACGTTATTGAAATCATTGATGACGAGCAAGCATTGCTTAATCTGTTTGCTGATGGTTGCAGCGGCGACTGCTTGCAGCAATAAAAAAGAAGAGGCCAAGATACCTATGTCTGCCTATTCGCGCTGGGTGGGGGATATTGCGTTCGACGCGGCTAAGGATGAGCCTGATTTTAAGCTTTGCAACGAGGAGGACTCAGTGAAACAGTATTTTTGGGGGAGTGGACTATCGTACGCAGGAGAAAAAGGAGCTATTTTGCGTGCATTCAACGAGAACTACGCACCGGTGGAAACAACCGATACCGGACTCATTAGAATTCGGTTTGTGGTGAATTGCCGGGGGGAAACGGATCGCTTCCGCTGGATAGGGATGGATCGAGACTACAACCCAATGGACTTCGATGTACGGATCATAGATCAACTGATGGCAATCACGAAGCGATTGGACGGCTGGGGTAGTTTCGAGCGGCAGGGTGTCTCCCAGGATTACTATCAATACCTTATTTTCAAAATCGAAGCGGGGCACTTAGTCGAGATTATGCCATGAAACTATTCTATCTAGCGTTGCTAACGCTACCTGTACCCCTGCTGGGGCAACCAAACTGCGAAGTGTTTCGCTACAATGGTGACTCGCTGAAGTATAAAGCATGTAAGAAGTCGGAAGAGGCAAGAGATTACTATCAGTTCAGTCGAGAGTTTCAGGAAATCTTAGATGAAGCACTCGCCATTGATTCTACCTTTGCCTATGCCTACCGCGAAAAGTCGGTAGCTTACCTAAAGAGCGGTGACTTTCTAACCTGGAAAACCCTCATGGACCAAGCCGTAGCGCACGATCCAAAAGGTAATCTCGGCTACCGGGGGTGGTGTCGTTACCAGTTCTTCCGCGACTATCAAGGAGCCATTGCGGACATCGAGCGGCTAGACAGCTTGACGAATTACGACATTGGCTACTCCGCCAACGGAGATTACCATTTGCATTTTGCTCGAGCGATCTGCTATCAGGCTATTGGTAAGCAACAAAAAGCGCTAGCCATTATGGATAGTCTGCTCAGCAGCGAAGAGTACAACGTGGGAGTGTACGATTATCTTCATCTGGGGGCCTTGCGGTTGGCGTTGGGAGATTACGAACCAGCCGTACAAGCCTTTCGGAAGCAAGAAGTGCTGAACGATCTCGCTGAGAACCAGTACTACCTCGCATTGGTGTACAAAGCCATGAAGCGAACGGAGCCGTATTTATCTCACTTAGCAAAGGCCCAGGAAATGTACAAGCAGGGGAGAATCATGAAAGACACTTACACCCATCAATACGACAAAGTATATCTATTGGATATTGAGGATGAGCTAAAGGTAGCTCACTGGCTTCATAATGAAGAACGAGCGGACGCTCTACGTGATTGATAGGCCGTAGCGGACGCTACGACCAAGTGATGAGGATGAGCTGAAGAGAGGGGCGTACGACAATTTGCAGCCATTACTCCTCAGCGAGGGATTAATCCCCTCGCTGAGGAGTATTAGTTAACGAAAACCTGCATTTTGTCGTACACTTAAAGAGAGCTTACGATGACACTCATTCGCCCGTCGGCTTGGAGTGATGCTTTTGATAATTATCGCTGTTCTCAGCTCCGTACTTTAATTCAGCTGTTGTGATCTCTGATACTGATAATCCTTTCGGCTAAGTCATCATCCGTTCCGCTCCACGCTCCGGTCACTTCTTTAAGAAGCTCCAACTTTTCATCTCCTTTGGCATGAAAATCTGCCTTTAGGCTTTTAGACAGTTCGGATAAAATCTCTAATTTCAGTTCTGTGCTGAGGGGTGCAATAAGCCGCATAAATCTAGTTACCGTTGTGCTTTCCATATTATCAAAGTTTTTGCCCAATCAATGATTAACCATTTTTTTGTTATGACCAACACTGGCGCAGGGCTTCCAGTCCTGTGCCTGATCGTAAGCGGGTTTCTAACCCAACGTGCAGACAGAGTCTGCTTTTGAGTCCGCGCAGATTCAGAGAATCTGCGCCAGAACGCTTTACTAAAGTTATCAGAATGACCTCTATTCTTTCGGAGTAGGCGTCAGTTCCTCTTCCCAGTACTTTAGAAAATTTTCGTCGGAGATGTCGGGTGAAAGGCCTTCTTTTTTCATGCGCTCCTCAAAGTTCTGCTGCATGTCCTGCTGGGCGTAGGCCACGGCGGCCGAGTCTTCGGGGTAGGTGGCCGTATCCACCTCGGCCAGCCAGGCGTCCAGTACCTGCCGCAGCTCCACGAGCTTGTCCCGGTGGGCCGCACTATCAGCCAAGTTATTTATTTCGTAGGGGTCTTCGGGTAGGTAATACAACTCCTCGGGGGGGCGGGTGGCGGCCATGAAGTGGGCTTGCGCGGGAGTGAGTTCGCCCCGCTGCTGCAGCACCTGCATGAGCGTGAGCACCGGGTACGAATGCTTCTTGTAGCCGTTGAACTGGGTGTAGGGCCGTTCGGGGTAGAAGTTGCGGATGTACTTGTAGTCTTCGGTGCGCACCGCCCGGATGCGATCCACTGTGCCGTCGCGGCGGTCGCGCATGGTGAACACGTACTCGCGGGGCGGGGCGTCGTCACCCAAAAAGCTTTGCCCCTGCACGTAGTCGGGCACGGGTATACCGGCCAAGCGCATCGCGGTGGGGGCCAGGTCGATGTTGCTGATGAGTTGGTCGTCGATTTGCCCGGCCGCCCCACCCGGTTGCCGGATGATGAGCGGGGTGTGGGTGCCGGGGTCGTACAGAAACTGCTTGGCCCGCACGTGGGGCCGCCCCTGGTCGCCGAAGAAAAACACGATAGTGCTGTCGGCTAGGCCATCGGCCTCCAGCCGCTGTAGCACCTTCCCTACCTCCTGGTCCACGTGCTGCACAGTCTCCAGATACAAGGCCCAGTCCTGCCGCGCCACGGGGTGGTCGGGATAGTAGGGCGGCAACTGCACGCTGTCTGCATTCACCGGATGCGTAGGGTCGCGCACAAAGGGGCGGTGGGGATAGAAGATTTGCACCTGGGCGAAGAAGGGTTGCCCCGCGGCGCGCTGCCGCCAGTCGGTGCCGTCGTAGAGGGCCTCGCTAGCGTGGATGAAGTTGTAGTCGGTTTTGCCGAACTCATCCCAGTTGTTGAAGCTGCCGTTGCTCACAAAGTAGCCCGCTTCGCGGAAGTACGCGGTGATGGGCCGCACGGGCTCGGGCAGCGAGTCTTTGTAGTAGGTGCGGTGCTGGTGGGCGTTGATGCTCACCGGGTACATACCCGTGATCAGGGCCGACCGGCTCGGGGAGCACACGGCGGTGACGGTGTAGAGATTGGAGTACCGGGTGCCCTGCTGCGCCAGCCGGTCCAGATTCGGGGTGTGCACCAGCGAGTCGCCGTAGCACCCCAGGTCGGTGCCCAGGTCGTCGGCCACAATCCAGAGGATGTTAGGAGGGGAATCCTGGGACGTTTCAGTCGGTTCAGGCGCGGCGCAGGCGGCGAGCAGGCAAAGAAGAAACAGGTAGTAACGCATGTTGGAAAGATACAGAGTTTGGTAAAAGAGTACAAGCGTGACAATCACGCTAATTGGCTCAACGAGTCTCAAGTTGCGCTGCTAGTTTTGGGGGCTACTACTTGAATGTTCTTCTATGACGTATTCTACTGCTCTCGCCAAGCATCTGTCAATTGTCTGGCTACTGCTATTGTTGGGGTGCCAGTACGAACCCGATGGGGAGTTTTTCAAAGATATAGATGACAGTCGCGTGTCTCGACCTAGCATTCAGCTAAAAGATGCTCTTGGTGTTATCCCACTCAACGAAAAAACCAGTTTCTCCTACGACATAGTTACTTCTCGTGCTCACTTTCGGACAGAGGTATTTTTTGACGGCAAGACGATAGACTACACCGACAAAGACTATGGCGATGGGTATTTTATCCTTGATCCGAAGGACTACGAGGAAGGTCAATACGTGCTTAGGATTGTAACTGCCGTGGGGTCGGGTACCGGAAGCTTAGCTGACAAGGTTGATGCCGAATACATTCAATCCGAAAGAACGTGGGAGGTGATCATCGAGCGTCCTGAACCGGTGAATATAAAGACTGTATATATTGATAGCGGCAGCATCCGCTTGGAATGGGAGGCGTATCAACCTTTGAAAATAGAAAAGTTTTTGTTCTATGAAATCGTAGACTATTACGAGGGCTATGGTCGTAGCGAAGTGATTATGAAGATAGAGGACCCAACGGTTACTTCCGCTTATGATAGTGCATTTATTTTAGGAGAGAGAAACTATCGGATACGAGTCGTGACAGAACACCACAGTATATACGGTAAAACCTATGAGTATTCGTTAACCGAAGACATAGGGCTTAGAACTCATTTAGAAGGTGATTCACTAAAGGTGCGTTGGAATCAACCAATGCTGTATAACAACGTGAGTGGGTATAAAGTGTCCATAAATCAGAATTTTACTACTACTGCTACTACGGCAAATCGTAGAAATGTGTCGTTTTATTTTCCTGATGGAATGCTATTTGGCGAAAAGATTAACGTCTGGCTAACAGCAAGCAATCATCATAGAGCTCAGTTTGTCGCCCGGAAAGATACACTGATAGGTAAGGAAGTTGAACTTGGTGATGAGTTGTTCTTTAGCCCGTATACTGACTCATATTATAGATCTTATTACAATAAATACAACTTTGAAGATATTCTAGACAATAACTTAGATGCTAGCTTTATCGAACAAGACAAGCAAACGCATGCCTCAAGATACGGTAGCTACTGTGTGTCTCCAAACGGAGAGAATGTTTTCTCTTTTGATGTACTTAAACTAAACTCATATGCATTCAAATCTGGGGCATACGAAGTAACTGAACTAAATCCAGTTAACCTGGAAGAAGTTGGTGTATATAACAAGCAGGAGCTATCTGAATTAAACAGTACCATTGGCAGTGTATCAGCCAGCAATGACTATACATTGGCGGTAACGTCTTCATACGACGGCTCACTCGTTTACAACATGAAGGACACCACTCAGATTATCAGCTTTGCCTCGTCTATTAGAGTGACATTGTCGCCCGATGGCAACTTTCTATTAGCCGCAGACACGCTCTACCGGAGGGAAGAAGGCGAATACGTATCAGTTTCCATCCTAGATAGTATTCGTTTTGCTCACGTACGCTTTGATAATCGTCAGCCACATCGTCTTATTGTCGCAAAAGCGTCTACGATCAGTAGCTACGATTGTCAGACATTAGCCTTTGTCAACAGTATATCATTACCGGAAGAAGTTGACTATTTTTCTATCGACCCACATACTGGCCTGGTAGGTGGACGTAAACGCTCAGATGTAAATTACTACATAGCTAATCTGGAAAAATCAAAGATAGACGCTATCAAAGTTGTACCTGCTTATAGCAACGTATACTTCCTTCTTAATGGCAGTCTCTTTTCTAAAGAAGGATTTCACCTGAAACTCACCGAATAACATGTGCCATAAACGCTACCTAAAAATCGTTTTATTTAGCTTAATGAGTTCTTCTTATGTTCAGGGACAAACCTCCCTATACGTCAAAGCGGGCTTAGGCACTTATCAAATGAACCAAATAGAAGCTTTTCAACAGGAAATAGCCAAAGATGTAATCGTTCCGGCCAAAGTAGTTGACGAATTTCCCGCCACCATGACGTATGAACTGGGTTTTGAGTACGGTTACGACGAGAGAACGACCTACGGAGGTTTCTTCGGCTATTCGTCTACCGGAGGTCGGATCCACTACCGCGACTACTCTGGGCAACTGAAGATCGACCAAATACTGAGTAGCTATAGTTTGGGAATGCAGACCGCCTTCAACCTTTCGGAGTTTACCACCGAAGAAAAAATGTCACCGTGGTTTTTCTGTAAGCTATCAGCCGCGTATACTCTGCTTGACTTGACGCAGCACCTAGAAATTGGTCAGGAAAGCAATTCGGAGTCTTTTGGATTCGGATCACTGAACATTGGCTTACAGCCTGGTTTCTCCTTTCGCATTCCGGTAGCTTTTTTTTCTATCAATCCGGAAATTAGTTATGAAATACAGCTACCGGGCAAGCTGTTCTCTGAAGAGTATGACGATGCTTACCTTTTAGATCAGCAAGGCGAAGAGGTGAAGGCCAACTGGTCCGGTCTACGGCTAGGCATCAGTGTTGCGAAACAACTGTAAAAATTCTCAAGAACAAAAGCGGGTAACTGCAATTGGTCAACGAAAGAAACCAACCCTTTTGGCATCCTTGGTGTCTTAGTAAATGAATGACTAATTCACCTCAAATATCTGTGGCATGAATCGGTTAACTGTTTTGTTAGTATTGATAAGCATCCTCACCGGAAGTTGCCAGTTGGATGATGCAGCTTCGATCGACAACCACCCGGACGGTATTATTTTGTCTGCTCCCCCGGCGGAAGCCAGTGACCCGTTCAAGCTAGAATCAGTGAGTCGAGAAGGCACCGTTATTACCGCAGTTGTGCGATACGGCGGGGGGTGCGAAGAGCATCAATTCAGAGTATACTGGGACGGCGTCGCCACCAAGTCTATTCCCCCGCAGATGGTGGTCAACGTGTACCACGACGACCGGGGCGATACCTGCGAAGCTTATCTGACCGATACGGTAAGCTTTGATGCGCAAGAACTGCTGGGCGATCTTTGGAATCTGGATGAGGAAGCCGTTCTGATCATTCGTAACGCGCACGACGGAGAGACAATTTCGGTGACGGTGGGCAGGGGGTAATGTCTTGGTTTTCATATGATAGACTGCAATATAAAAATTGGAACCTATGCTCTGTAAATTTTCGTTCAATAAGTAAGACAACATTAGAAACCATAGGCATGAGCAAAGAATTAGAAAACAGCGGCAAACCAACAAAACCTTCAAAGCCACTTAGAATAGTTGATACTAGCACACTAGAAACAAGAGGCACATCTATCGTCCCAGCCACATCTGGTAAGCCAGATAGGCACTCAAGCCGATAGGTAGTGCTATTAATAGCAATATTGCGTAGTCGACATAGCTCATGCGCCTCTTGTTAAGAAGAAAGTTGTGCGTCATTCTATCTTGATAGACAACTATCTCATTTAGCAAATAGGATTTGTATTGGTTTTCTCCTTCATAGTCAGAGACTCTGAAGTCGAGCAACGTTTTGCTGGGTTCACTACCTGGTACCTCTAGGTCATAACGCCATATGCTTCTAACAGATAGGAACAGACTTACAGTCACGATCACTACAGCAATTAAGGCGCTCCTTTCCGCTATTACCTCTTCTTGATCGTTCAAGTTTTGCCGAAGTAGATAGGTAGAAATGACAGTTAGAAGTGTGACCGTAATTCCCACAATTCTGTAGCCTTTAGAAGATATATTGTCGGAAGTTTTCACAGGTTCACTTAACCTCTTTTCGGCTTGATCAAATACGAAGCGTAAATATTCTATATTTATTTCCTGCCAATTGTCTTCTACTGTATTGGGAATTTCCATCCAACACGCTTTTTCATAATTCTAAATTAAGCTTGCTATACCAGACATCATAGCCCTTCAGTTTCTAAAGAGCCAAAACAGTAAAGTTAGCTGTTAAAGAAGAAAATGAGCAGGGTAATTCTACTCACCATACTTAAATTGTTTATGTATGCTTCAACTACCAATTCAGGATGGAGGCGGCACTTATTAATCCTATGGTGCGTGTAGGCTTGGCGGAAGTTGCCCAACTGCTCGCCCTGCCAACCAATCTTTTCTGCGAACAGGCTCGGTGGTTCACATACAGCGCAAACAAAACGCTGAACACAATCAGTGCACTCTCAAAAAGCGGTCTGCCCAGACGACGTAGCTTGAATTCCATACGAACGAAAGTAAGCTATTCTTGCCCTCTAAAGCAAACATTGGTTGGTTCTTCAAAGCTTCGCCTCCAGAAAGTCCGTCATCATGGTGAACAGGTGCAGGCGGGTGTTGCCGCCGTAGATGCCGTGGTTGCGGTTAGGATAGTAGAACGAGTCGAACTGCTTGCTGGCGGCAATCAGCGCATTTTGTAGCATCACCGCGTTCTGGAAGTGCACGTTGTCGTCGCCCGTGCCGTGGATGAGCAAGAAGTTGCCGCGCAACTTGTCGGCGTGCGACAGCGGCGAGTAGCGGTCGTAGCCTTCGGCATTCAGTTGAGGCGTTTGCAGGTAGCGCTCGGTATACACCGTGTCGTAGAACCGCCAACTCGTCACCGGGGCCACCGCAATGCCTGCCTTAAACACCTCGTTGCCCATGAATAGGGCCAGCGAAGCCATGTAGCCCCCGTAGCTCCAACCCCAAATGCCGATGCGGTTAGCGTCCACGTAGGGCAATTGGCCCAGATACTTCGCGCTGGCAATCTGGTCCTGTACCTCTAGTTTGCCCAACTGCGCGTAGGTGGCGTGGCTGAAGTCGCGTCCGCGTCCGCCCGTGCCCCGGTTGTCGATGCAGGCCACCAGGTACCCGCGCTGCGCCAGCACGTGAAACCACCCCTCCCGGTCGCTCATCCACGTGTTGGTCACCATCTGGGAGCCGGGGCCGCCGTATACGTACATTAGCAAGGGATACTGCTGGGTGCTGTCGAAGTCGTGCGGCTTGATCAGGTAGCCGTTGAGCATCACGCTATCGCCCACCGGCACGGTAATCGCCTCACGGGTGCCCCAGCGGTACTTAGCCACCGCTTCCTGCAATGCTTGGTTGTCTTCGAGCGTGCGGATGGTTTTGCCCGAGGGGGCTTGGTGTAACTCAACCACTAACGGGTGCTCGGTAGAAGAATATCGGTCTACGTAGTAGCGCGCATCGGGACTAAAGTCTACGCTGTGGGTACCGGCTTCCTCACTGAGACGCTGCTTCTTTTTGCCCTGCCAGTTGATGGAGTACAACTGCCGTTCAAGCGGAGATACTTCGGTTGATAGGTAGTACATTAGTTGGCGCTCCTCATCGATGGCGGCTAGTTCGCTTACCTCCCAGTTGCCCTGGGTTACCTGCCGCACCAGTTTTCCCGCCGTAGTGTAGAGATAAATATGCTTGTAACCGTCCTGCTCGCTGGTGTAGACGAAGTGCTGCTTATCGCTCAGGTAAGTCAGGTCGTTGTTGTAATTGATGTCGATGTAGGTATCAGTCCCTTCGGTGAGTATCTGCTCGGCGGTGCCCGTGGTCGCGTTAGCATGCAGGATGTCCAGCCGGTTCTGTAGGCGGTTCAGGCGGGTGATAGAGAGTGTGTTGTTGTCGGTGGTCCACTGCACCTGGGGAAGGTAAATGTCGGTTTCGGAGCCTACGTCTATGGTCACGGTCTTTTTGTTAGGCAGATGATACACCGAAACGCGCACCTTTGAGTTGGCTTCGCCCGCCTTGGGGTACTTAAACCGCTCATCGTGTGGGTACAAATCGCCCCACAGCTGCATATTGTATTCTGCTACCGCTGATTCATCAAACGAGATAAAGGCCAGTTGATCTCCGGCGGGCGACCAGTAGAAGGCCTTGGTGAACCCGAATTCTTCTTCGTAGACCCAGTCGGTGCTGCCGTGGATCAGGGCGTTGCGCTTTCCGTCTTCCGTGACGGCAGTGATTGACCCGTCGGCCAAGGTAACGTAGTACAAATTATTATCGCGCACGAAGGCCACACGGCTGCCGTCGGGTGAGAAGGTGGCGTACGATTGCTTTCCGCCCTCGGCCAGCGGTTGGAAGTCGCCCGTGGTTAGGTCGTATACGTAGTAGTAGGCTTTGCGGGAACGGCGGTAGATCGGTTCCAGTTCGGTGGCGAAGAGCACCTTGTCTTCGCGCGGACTCAGTTCGTAGTTGTCGTAGGCCAGGGCGGGGGTGTCGGGCGCGTCGCGGGGCACCAGCTGTCGGCCGTTCACCAGGGTGTCGACCGCTTCGCCGGTGGTGACGTCGTAGCGCAGGATGTGCTGATAATAGACCGTGTCTTCCGATACCTGGGCGGTGTAGTAGCGTCCGTCGTTCATCCACCGGATGCTGGATACGGTTTCTTGCTGCAGCAGGTTGTCGGCAAAGATGGCCTCCAGGGTGAGTTCCTGAGAGCCATTGATCGGCTGGGCAGTGCCCAACTGAGGCTGACTCATTATGATGAGCACCAACGCGTAGCCAGCAAGTATGGTTGGTTTTATGGAGTGGGTAAGCTGAATCATCGGTTAAGAGTAGATTAAGAGCTCCTGCTACTATGCTTCTCAAAGGAATAAAAGGAGAGAGCTGAATGTACTAAACCGGCTCTTCGAATGGATCAATCACCTTCAGTGAGCCAATATGCTGGAAGTCGGTTTTGTTTCTGCTAAGTAAAGTTAGGTTGTTTTCCAGTGCGATTGCAGCAATCAACGCGTCTCCTAACGACATCTTTTTCTGTTGGCGAAGTAAGGTCGCCTGATCGATGATGGACGGTGAGATAGGTAGCAATTCTACTACGCTGAAAAACCGCTCGAAGTATCTTTTGCTGGTCGCGTCTAAACTGTGGTAACCAAGAACCTCTACTTTTGCTACTGCCGGAACAAGTGGAGACTTTCTTCTGATTATTTCTCGTAAAAATCTATGTGCCGGGATAGCAGCATAGATGATGATGTTACTGTCTAACAACATAATCAGTCGCGGTAGGGGAGCTTTCTATCTTGACGGATCTCACGTTGCCAAGCCACCGGATCAGGAATGGCTTTAGTGATCGTGTCTTGTTCTGCCAGTTCTTCTAAGACCTGAGCCATTTCTTCTCCGCTATTGCTCTGCTTCTGCTCAGGAGAACCTTCGGTAGCAAACCCCATCTTGGTGGCTAGAGCTTGAACCGGAGCAATATCCTCATCATCGTGATAATATACCGTAAGTCGCTTCATCGTTTTTGGGTATAAAGATAATATTTATTCCATACTTTTCATTTGTAGTGCAGTAACAACTGAAACCATACACGGGTATGAGCCGTTTCAAAAGGCTAAAATTAGCAATACAAAAGTTAAAAGGATAATGAAGAGTTGGTACTCTTTTTGCACGTTAACTGTCGAACGCTTTTCGCAAAGCGTTGTTAGAAAACCTTCGGAACCCCCGCGGTTGCGATTTTTTAGCTCAATATGATGCCAATTTTTTAAGTCGTTTATCAAGTAGACAGTCTTCTAATTGTCTTTATATCCCTTAAACCTTACATATTTCTGCTGAAACCTTCGGGTCTTGGTACAGTTTATGCAATTACAATTGCTCGCGAATTATGAGTACAAGCAAGAAAAAAAGCTTTAGTGAACTAATTAACGAAGGTGAGCAGCCCGTGCTGGTCGACTTTCATGCTACTTGGTGCGGACCTTGCCAGACGCTGAGCCCGATTGTGCACGAAACGGCGCAAACGTTCAAGGACCGGGTAAAGGTGATCAAAATCGATGTTGACAAAAACCAGGCGCTGGCCAACCAATACAAGGTGCGCGGCGTGCCCACGCTGATCTTGTTCTGGAAAGGTCAAATCTTATGGCAGCAATCAGGCCTGATGACCAAGCGGGACTTAGCTGCTAAGATTAACGGAGCTTTAAACCGTAGTTATGCGTAGAAAACGAATGCTAGAAGGGTTGAATGACAGAATGTTATTTGATCTTTCCAGCATTCAACCATTCTTTCATTCAATTATTCATTTTACACAAACAATTTATCAAACAAACACAAATTATGAGAAAAGTAACCAATTATTTATGGATGTTCATGATGGCGGCCACCGTGCTGTTCGTCGCCAGTTGTGGGGAGGATATAGAAAACCCGATTGGAGGTGATGGTATCACATTGACCTCATCTAGCCGAACTATCGAGGACGGTGGAATAACGGTCGCTCCGGGTCAGACTTTTAGAGTAAATGTCGCAGCGGGTACCAGTGAAGTTACTGCTACTACGAATGGTGATGTCAGTGTTACCGGTGGCAATACTGCAACTAATGATTCTATTGCTTTTACCGTAGACACTGACGCTGAACTAGGAAGCACTGCAGAACTTAATTTTTCTACTACTGGTGGAGAAACTGAGCAGATTACCTTGACAGTAGGTTATGAGAACGTATTAGACGTAGTTACCTTTGCTGATGGAGATTTCTCAATACTGGAAGCTGCTCTTAGAGAGAATTCTGATGTGTTATCTGATCTGCTAGCTGCGGCTCCGGTGACGGTTTTCGCGCCTACTGATGCTGCTTTCAGAAATGCTGGGTTCAACACAGCAGACGATATTCCTGATGATGCGGCTGCCCAAATTCTGACGTATCATGTTGTAGGTGATGTAAGCGCCTTAGCTGATGGAGACCTGGAGACTTTAGAAGGTAGTGACCTTGAAATTACGAATGGTGGCGCTGCTGTGAATGGAATTGCACTGCCTACTGCTGGTGGTATCACAACAGCTGACGGAAGCGTAGTTTACGTCATTGAAACTATTCTTGATCCTGCTTCCTCTATCATTAACTCAACTGCAGTATTATTAGGAGCCCAAGGCAATGCTGCCAATGGAAGTTTCTACAATGCGTTGGAAAATCAAGTACTGAGGTTGGCTGAAGCTCGTGATAATAGTGAAAATATAGATTTTCTCTACTATTGGGGTGAAACCAACAACCACACAATTGCAGCTCTCGGAGATGATGGAGCTGAGGCGGTATTTACCGCAGTAAACGCTGACATAAGTGGGTTTGATCCTCAGCCCGACACTCAATTTGGTGAAGCCACTGGTATAGATGCTGCTAATTTCGATAAGATTGTATCGCAGAAGCAGTTAGATGATGCTATTGTTGATGATGTAGTAATCAATCAGTCGAGCGTTCCCAATCTAGCAGAGGGTAGTGTGTTTCTGATACGGTTAAGCGATGATCGCGGTGGTAATCTCGGTTTGGTGAAAGTAGCCAGCATCGGAGGACCCGAAAACGGCAACGGAACCATTACGCTCGATGTGAAGCTACTGAAGTAGTAAACAAAAAGCAAGTTGTTTTGAAAAGCGTCTGGCAGATTTGTCAGACGCTTTTTTATTTCCCCTTCTTACACATCTCTCGCAAAAAAGCTATTTCCTCATCTTTGTCTTTGAGTCGGGCTTCATATTGCTCTCGCTCCCGATTGAAAGACTCTTGAATATACATAATGTTCCCTCCGTAGCTCCCACTTTGGTTATTAAAAGTACTATTAAAGACCTGTTTCTCGTCGAAATTAAGAATGGTGGCGGGGGTTACCTCTAATACTTTAGCAATTTCTTCCAACCGCTTCACCGTCATGTCTTTTGTCTCGCCGCGCTCAATCTTGCTGTAGTTCGTTTGCACCATACCAAGCTGCGAAGCCACGTATTCCTGCGAGAACCCCTTTAGCTCCCGTAGCTTCCTGATCTTGGTGCCAATGTGCATGAGCAACGATTTTTCCATAAAGAAAGAGGGTTAGGGAATAGTATAGAACTTTTTACGGTGGTAAAATACGACTTTTTGAGATTTACTCCCGGTGAGTTGCCACGAATTTGGTTCTAAGATACTATCGCGCGCTTATCAATGCATTCATGAAAGCAGAATAGATTTGATAAAAATTATTGTACCACCTAAATCTATTCAGTCATGAGAAAAAATTATGCTTATCTATTGTTCGCGCTGTTCTTTGCCTTTTCCGCTTGTCAGGAGGATATTCCGGAGGAAAATGTGGCTGAAAATGAATCTATCACCTTTACCTTTGTGTACAAGGGCAAAGAGTATCAAGAAGTGCGTTCTAGTGCTACAGACCAGATGCAAAACAAAATCATTGAGGAAGTTTTGTCAACCAACTCCTACTCTGTCCACCAAGATGTCGAGCAAGAAAACAAATTTTTTCTCTTTGATAGTAGCGAAGAACTCAAGACATTCTTTGGATTATCAGGTGCGGAGAACGCGAGGCTGGATTGTAATTCGGGTAACTCCGCAACAGGTGGTTATGTGGCGAACCTTGTATTGTATAGGGATACAAACTACCAAGGAAGAAGAGATAGAAGTCCCGGGTGGATTTTTGGTTCGGGTCCTGATTTTCTATGGACAAGTTATACCATTGATAACTATCCTAATGCGCCAGGTGTAGATGGCTATCCATCCTTACCACGCTTTGTTAACGGTCCATTTCCATGCTCTTTGAGTTTACCTGGTTTGGGAGGAATGAATGACAAGACATCATCGCTTGCGTTTACTCTCATACCTTATGCAAGTGCGAGTTCTTCACTAGAATACAGGGCAGGTCAACAAAATCAGAGGGTTGCGGTGATTCTCTACAATAGAGAGAACTATCAAGGCATATCTCTCTACTTTACGCTCAGAGGCTATGAGCCAAGTTTGCTTATACCTAAGATGAGTAGCGGGCTCTTTTACGATTTCTTTGGTATCAAATACGGTCCAAGTTGGAACGATAAAATCAGTTCTTTGGAGATGTACTTTCAATAGCTCTTTCTGGTCGGAGAAGTAAAATATGTGGTATCTATTGTTCTTGCTCTGGCCGTAGTTAGTTTGTTTGCGACGCTCCAATCTGGTCGTAGCATATGCTACGACCTTTTTTGTTTCAGGGTCTTCGTTGGGGATCTTGAAAAGTTCCCTACGGGATGACAGGGGTGGTAATTTGCTCTGTCGCTCCAGGGCTCTATACCGTTGTAGCGTGCCCCTGCCCTTCTGGTCGGAGGGTAGCAAAGCGTCCTCCGACCCCCTCCGGTCAGAGGGTAGCAGAGCGTCTACCCTTCTAGTCGGAGGGTAGCAAAACGTCCTCCAACCCATACGGTAACTCATCGGGCGCATTGGAACGAGTTCTTTCGCTCACCTAAATAGTAATCCGCAAAAGTGCCAACCTTCGGGTGGGCGCTTTTTGCTTCCAGGCAACTGCCCTGCCCCATTTTTCGTAAGAAGATAGTAGATTAGCCCGATAATACCATTTTCATATGACTAGAATTACTATTGAAGTGACTCGCTCAGAGGACCAACGCTTGATTGAAGATCTGCTGAACCGTTTGGGGATTCCTAACCGAGCAGAAGAGGTAAGCCCCAATGGGAAGAGCGTCGCTCGCTTAATGCAAGAGCTGGCTGAACGCCAAAGTTTCAGTGGTATAGAAGACCCGGTAGCTTGGCAACGCGAAGTGCGGCAAGACCGTCCTTTACCTTTTAGAGACTAAATATGGTGCTTATTGACAGTAACATTATTATATACGGAAGCAAACCGAAGTATCAGTCTGTGAGAGATTATCTGGCAAAGGAGGATATAGCGGTATCAAAAATCTCTCTTATTGAGGCTTTAGGCTTTCATAGGTTAGAGGCAAAAGAGTCGCAAATACTCGAACAACTCCTTGCTAGTTGCTATCAATATAGCATCAACGATGAAACCATTCGTAGAGCTATTACCTTGCGACAACAAAAGAAGATGTCTTTAGGAGATGCCATCATCGCAGCCACTGCGCTTCAACACGAACTATTGCTAGTAACTGCTAATGAAGAAGATTTTAATTGGATTTCAGGTCTTAAACTCTACAATCCCGTTATTTGATTTTGTTTCTCTTCCTTTTCGGCGTGGAACACTGGATGACAGAGTGGTTTAGCCCCTCTATCTGGTTGTAGCATGTGCTACGACCTTTTTTGTGCGCTTCAATCTACGGTATTTCATCTGCTACCATCCTCACTAACTGGTCATAGTATCCGCTACGACCTCCTTCGTGGAATGACAAAATAAGTTCTATGTCGTTTTTTATCGGTTCTGAATGAACTAACTGGCCGTGTTCTTTTGTAAGCATTGCCCAGCTAAGAAGAACTAATATTTTTTGAGAAAGATAAGTATATTTACAATTTGGCCGTTCCCTTGGCCCGGTGGAGCGTTCCGCCGGTTTTCGCACATCAATGGTTTAATCCTTACAACCTACTTTTTCAGACATGAGAACTTCAACTAACTTTTTATGGATGCTTGCCCTGGCAGCAAGCGTATTATTGGTCACTAGTTGTGATGATGGTACCTTGGGCCCAACTCCTGGTGATTCTATGACCCTCTCCACCAATAATGGAACCATCTCCGATGGCAGGGTGTCAGCTGCCCCCGGAACCCAATTTGAACTCACTGCCTCTTTAGGGCCCAATAGCAACGAAGAGATTAGCGTGGTGACCAGCAACGCTGTGGTCGCTTCCTTACCTGCCAACAGTACTTTCACTTCCGGCGGTTCAATCACCGTCACCGCAGGAGGAAGTTTTGGAGACGAAGCCACCCTCACGTTTTCGGGCGGTGGGGTCACCGAACGACTGGTTATTAGCGTAGGATACAATACCGTTGCTGATGCGGCTTTGGCTACGAGCAACCTGAGCACTTTGGTGGCTGCCCTGCGAGAAGCTGATCTGCTAACCACCCTCCAGGGCAGTGGTCCGTTTACCGTTTTTGCCCCCACCAACGACGCATTTGCAGCATTGGCTGCCCAATTGGGGGTAAGTACCGGTGATTTGTTGGCCCGAAGCGACCTAGAAGACATTTTGCTTTATCACGTGATTAACGGACGGGTAGAAGCTGACGACCTCGACAACGACCTAGTGGCAGAGACAGCGACTGCCGATGGATTGCGGGTGGTGTTCGCCCGATCGGGCAGTGCGGTGATGGTTAATGATGCCACCATCACTACCCCTGATATTGAAACCGGTAACGGAATCGTGCATGTTATTGACAAAGTGTTGTTGCCCCAAAGAGCGGCAACGTACGATGTGGTGCTGCTGGCCGCTCCGCTGAAGGATCCTGATAATGTGGTGGGCACACGAACCTCCGAGACTTTCTTTAGTGCCGACAATGGCTTAACTTATTCCGTAGAGGATGTCGTGCGCGGGGCCAGTGTCACTTCGGCTGACATTGACTTTGGTTACTACTACGGTGCTACGAACCGGGCCTCCCTGGCTTCACCGGCTGAGTACCCTAAGGAGATTTACGATTTGACCAGCACGGGCGCTAACTGGAACGATGTGAACGCAACGGCCTTCCGCCCGACAAATAACCTTACTCTGGAGGGTTTCGATGCGATCACCAAAGCTGATGCCTCCATATTGGTGCGGGAGTATGACATTTCCAGCGGGGACGTGGGGCAGATCAATGATCTCACGGCCGGGGACCTTTTTGCTTTCAGAACCGTAGACAATCGCTATGGCATACTGCGGGTGTTAGAGATTGTCGGCACCGATGGCTCCGATGGAAGAATCAAGATAGAAGTAAAGGTCACTGACTAGCGGTAGTTTAGTGAAATGATGTTTTTAGCAAAACCAGAATGAAGTTTAGTCAAACCAGCAGTTCGGTAAGCCGCCCCCGCCTTTCCAAACCCTTCCGAATGAGTTCTGCCCCCCCAAACTGAAAACCTACCTGCGTGGCGTAGGCTGCGCAGGCCGCGATCTTTCGGTCCGCACAGCCTCCTACATCTACGCAGACTGCGGTATCATCAGCAGAAGCCGCCCGCTGCCGAAGCACTTCCCAACCCGGCTTCTGGTTGGCGGTCACCCGTTCGGGGTACTGCTCCGGGTGGCGCGACAGGTAGGGTTCGTCGTACCAGCGCAGGAAAAGCGCTGCTGGAAAGCGTTTTTGCAATCGGGCGACCGCCCTCCGCACCTGCCGGTGGTCCACGTGGTTACCGATGCCCTCCGGAGAAAGAATCAGATCAGGTTTGATCTTCGCTACCGCACCCTCTAGTTGTTTTTGCAGTTCGGATTGAACGGTGTCTTGTTCCACAAAATCGCCGAACAGGGCGGCCGCCGAATGGTAGCCCCGGTGGGGCGCTTCGGGCAGGTTGAGCCAGTGCGGTTGGGCATCCAACAGTTCGCAGGCGTGCGCGTCCTCTTCCCGGCGCAACTGCATATAGTCTACCTCGGCCGACAGCCCTTTGTCGAGCTGACAAGCCAATGCGAAGCCGGTGGGGTTCGGCACCGAACGCGTGAAGCAGGTTACCACGTGCAGCGCGTGGCCTTCGTCGGCCAGGGCAGCCATGAGCCCGCCCACCGAAAACACGGCGTCGTCGAGGTGCGGTGATAGCAACGCAATTTTCATAGCAAATGAGGATCCTGACGAAACCGGCAACTGAGGTCAGCTTTTGCTACCGTGGCTTCAATGTCGAACGTCTTCTGCCAAGCATGATCAAGTTTGGTGCGGTGCACATCGTGATAGATTTCTTCTAGTTGCTGCGCCACTACCGGCCAAGAGTAGTTGTTAACCACATCCTCGTAGGCCCGCTGCGCCAACCCCACCCGGTAGGCTTCATCGTGCAGCATCCGCTGAATGGCTTGGGTAAGCGCATCCACGTCGCCGGGTTCTACCAATGCAGCGTTTGTATCATTTTCCAGACAGTCAACCACTCCCACGGTGCGGGTTGACACGATCGGCAGGCCGCTGGCCATGGCCTCCAGAATGGTATTGGAAAAGCCTTCGGCGTAAGTGGGTGACACAAACAAATCACCTCGGGCATATACCTGAGCCGCTTCGTCGTAGGGCACCGCCCCCAAAAAGTCAGTTTGGTCATCCATCTTTAGTTCACTTACCAGTTGGCGGGCAGCGTCGGCATCCGGCCCGATGCCCGAAATGATCAAGCGCACCGCCTCATCGGCATCCAGCAACTGCCGCCCAGCGCGCACAAAATCCAGCACTCCCTTGCGCTGATCGACCCGCCCATGATAGAGCAGTCGGGCGGGATTGCGCAGCGCTCCGATGGGCTGCGCCGGTTTAAACTGCTCCACGTTGGTTGCTCCCGGCACAATGGTAAGGCGCTCCGGCGGAATGCCATGGTTGTGCACCACCTCGTCGGCGAAACTGCGGCAACCGATCACCAGTGCCGTGGCGTGGTTAAGCACCGCCTGCATGGCCTCTTGGTGGGTGGTGCAGCACAAACCCACCCAGTGACCGTCGCCTCCCTGAATTGAGACCACGCTCGGGATGTTCAACTGCCGACTAACCTCAAGGGCGGCCAGCCCGGTGGGATAGCAGTACTGCGCGTGCACCACATCGAAGGGCTTTTGCCGGTGGTGGCGAAGGGCTTCCTCAATCATTGCCTGGGTATCGCCCTCGAAGTCGGCCGGAGTTTGGGCATCGGCGCGTTCTTCGCCAAGCGAGCGCAGGCCATGCACTTGCATCCAGGGTTCGGCGGGGGGCGGACCGCCGCCGTAGATGCCCACGCCCCGCTCGTCCTCGCGATACTGACTGATCATCACCACCTCGTGGCCCTGGTCGGCCAGTGCCCGCGTCATGTTGCGCGCGTACACGCTCATGCCCGATACGGCGGGAAAGTAACGGCGCGAAAGGAAACAGATTCTCATGGTGGGAAGGTTTAAGTAGTCAGCAGTCCACGGTCGATAGTTGATAGTCCACAGACTACGGTCGATAGTTTTCTGCGCTCCTAGCTGTGGACTACGGACTATCAGCTATCGTCTATTGACTGTTTTCCATTTTTTTCAGTGACTTTATAGTTTCTCCAATCGCCTGGTGGGCCCGGTGCGAGTCGCGCGAGAGCTCTACGCAGATCAGTTTGTCGAATTCAATCTGCTGGAAGCGGCGAATAATACCCGCCACGTCCATGTCGCCCTGGGTCACGGGCAGGTGTTCGTGCACGCCCCGATTCATGCCCTCAATGGCGGCGGTGCCGCAGGTCTTTCCGTACGTTCGCACCGCTTCGGCGGGGTCCATCTCTCCGGTCACCCACACGTGCCCCACGTCCAGGGCTAAGGTCAGGGCATCGCGGACCGCCGCGGGCAAACTGGCTCTGATGCGCTCCAGGTCGGCGATGGTTTCGATCTGCATGCCGGGCTCCGGCTCTACGGCCAAGGTCACCTGCTTCGCCATTGCGTAGTCGAGCAGTTCGCCGATGCCTTCAGACAGCCACTGCTTGGCCTGCTCGGCCGAAACGGACGACTGCCGCACTCCAGCCCAGAACGATACGGCTTCTGATTTTAAAATAGCCGCAATGTCAATGGCTCGCTTTAGGAAATCCACCCGACGCTGGCGCCCCGCTTTTTCGGGATTGATGAGCGTGGGTTCGTGCTTGATGCGGGGGTTGAGCAGGAAGCGTGCTCCGGTTTCGATCACGCTGCCCAGTTTTTTTTCGTCCAGAGCAGCGCGTAGCCGTTCGGTTTGCTGCTGCCAGTCGTCGGCAAACGGGTCGAGGTGGTGCCAGTCGAGCGTGAGGGCCAGTCCGTCGTAGCCCGCGTCGGCCACCAGTTCGATGGCATCATACAAGCGGTGGTTGGCGCAGCCGTTGGTGTTCCAGGCGTAACGTAGAGGTTTTGGTGGCATAGGGATCAACTAAAATTACGTTGCGAACGCGTTAGAAACGCGCCCGAGCAAGGCAGTTTATACCGTTTTTTGGTTAAAGTATCCGGTTTCTTGGGCGTAGGGGGCGGCGTGCTCCGAGGGTTCGCGGTAGAGCGGATACAGCGGGGCCACCCGATCGTCCAACCGCGCCACGTCCAACCAGCAGGGCCCGCCTATGGCTTCTTCCTGCGCATCGGTGAGGCGCACGCGTGCTTTGCCCGCACCGGCCGTGCGGCTGATCAGTTCGTCCTGACGGTCGAGCAGACGCTGCACACCCCGCGCCCCGAGACGGTGGTAGCTTCCCAGTTCCATTTCCATGCCCGGCACGATTGCTTTAGTTACCTGCACCGGGTGGTCGGCAGGCGTAGCGGCAAAGTAATACACCTCCATTCCCTCGGTGGCAATGCCTTGGCGCACGGTTTGTAGCCGCTGCTCGATATCTTCCGCCGCAAAACGGGGGAAGCTATCCGGGCTAACGATCTCCTTCTGAGAGAATACGGTGTCGGCTAGCCGTTGGTACAGTTGCTCGCGGCTCAGCGATAGCCATCCTACCAGTGCCTCCAGGGCGCGGGGTTCTTCTTCTTCCAATACCAGTTTGTTGGTGTATTTTTCAATGTAACCCGGCGGGGCAAAGTTACTTTTTCGGTCGAACGAACAGTGATAAAACAGCTTGCGGGCATGAGAAGAAGCGCACTCCAGCACCGCTTTGTGCATGGCGCGGTCGAAGTCCGGGTCGGCCGCCTCGCCGCAGGCGGTCACGCTCAGCGGAAACGGATCGTCGGAGCGGTCGTTACCCACGGCATAAACGCTCACGCATCCGCAGGTCAGGCGGGCCAGTTTAGGAATCACCGTGAGCCCTTTTGTCTCCAGATGGTTCATCAGTTGGCGGGTAGCGGGGGCAATGCCGTTCACGTCGATAACTTTGCCCTGATCCAACGCCCGAAACGAATCGCAGTTTCCATCGCGTTGCAGCAGTTCCAGCAGGCCGTGAAGCAGGGCCCGCTCGCGAGATTCGCCCGCCCCGTCGCCGTTGGTGATCGCGGTGGTGAGCTGGTGCGGATAGGCCACGTCGGCCTGAATATTGGCTACGAACTCGCTGGGTACCCAGGCGGGGGCATCGTCTGAAAGTCGTTTCACCTCGGTCCACCGCAACGGAGTGTCAGGAGTGTAGGGCGACCCGGCGGGAAGTGCCATTGTAAGCGGATCGATCACCTGCTCAGCGCCTTGCTGTCGAACCATTTCCTGATAACTTCCCTTCTGCACAGGGGTAGCTAGAAAGGCCTCCGAGATTGCCATGATCTCGTGCATTTCACCGAAGGCACTCAACCGGGCGTTTAGCTCCGTTTCGCCGTAACCGATGCCATTGTACAATCTTTGATAAGGTTTAGGCAGGAAGGTAACATCCACAATAGGCACTCCCAGGTGATCGATAGGATCGATGCGAAAACTTTCCAGTTTGCCTTCGGGCAGGGTATCCTGATAAATACGTAGAATGCGGTGAAAATCCGGTTCGTTCATGACAAAAGTTGTTTGATCGAAACCGGCTGCGTGTGCGGCTCGGTTTGTAGCAGATGATTGATCAGCGCCATGGCCTGCCGCTGCGACACGCCCCGCCCAAACTCAAAGGGGGTGCACACGTGCTCGAAGTCGAAGGTGGAGAATACCTGTTGGTAGTGCAGCAATTCGTCGCGCGTGAGCGGAATGTGATAGTGATATCCCTTATGACAGCTCAGCGCGCGGGGCACTTCATGCTCGTCAAAGTCAATTTTTAAGGCATCGCCTGCGAACAGAATCTTCTTTTCAGCATCGTAGAGGGCGGTTTGCCCGTCGTAGTGCCCACCCAGGCGCAGCATTACCCGCTGCTCGTCCAGCACCTCGCGGTCATCGATGGGGCGGTTCACTCGGAAGGCCTTGGTGTGTTCTAAATCGTCTTTGTGGATAATGAGCTGCGGCGAAAAAGCTTCCTGCAACTGCCACAGCGCGCCGTAGCCGTGCGGGTGCGAAGCTGATAGAATACTTATCCCGCCTAGTTTGGTAATTTTTTCAAAAGCTTCCGGCGTGTAGTAAGGCGCGGCCTCGAAGGCAATGTTGCCTGCCTCGCGCTCAATCAACCAACCGTGCGAACCCAACCCTAGCTGAGGTTCGGTCCAAAAATCCCACAGACCGGGCAGCACCTCGCGCCAGTGGGTAATATACTTTCCGGGCGCTTCGGCGATGGGCAGATACGTGAAATCTTCGTCGGGCAGGGCGTTGCGCACGTCCATGCAGTTGGCGCAGTAAACCGGTTCGCGGGTGTCGAACCACAAGATCCAACTGCCGCAGTGGGTGCAAGCGTAGTGGGTTAGGGCCATGAGGTTTTAGGTTGAATGATGCAATTGCGCTTGCTCATCGGCGTCGGCTAGCGCGTAGTGGAGCAAATTGTACAAGCGAAGGTCATCCTTGGGCGTCCGTTGGGGACGTTTTCCTAGCAGAATTTGATCCGCGAAGTCGTTAATTTGGTGCACGAAGGGCGATACTTTGGTGTTGAACGGCACCCGCTGCTCGCGCTCGCCACTGGCTCGAAACAGTCGCAGGGCACCTCCGGCGTCTTGGCCCAGCGTATTTTCAGCAATGAGCATCCGCTCGGTGCCGATGACCTCCAAACGCCGCCGTGGAAAAGCTTCCGGTCGGTTATAGCCCACGTGTACCGAACCCAGGGTGCCCCGCGCGAAGCGCAGCAGCAGCACTCCCCCATCGTCTACCGCGTAGGAATGAACCGACCGCTGGGCGTACAGCGTCAGTTCAACGATACGATCATCCAGCAGGCTTTCCAGCAGATCCAGTCCGTGGGGAGCTAGGTCGATGATGGCCCCGCCGCCCGCTCGGTGCTGGTCTACCCGCCAGTTGTCCGGTGCCCAGTCGGCGGGCAACCAGCAGGCGTAGTCGATCTTCACCTGGGTGACGGTGCCCAGCAACTGGTTCTGAACAAGTTGGTGGATAACCCGGTGGGCCGGATGGAAGCGCTGATCAAAGGCGGTGGCGTATACCTTTCCGCTGCACTGCGCTGCCCGTACCATCGCTTCGGCATCTTCGGGGGTGGTGGCCATGGGTTTTTCGCACAGCACGTGCCGTCCCGCTTCCAGACACGCCACCGCCTGGGCGCAGTGCAGGTGATTAGGAGTGGCGATATACACCGCGTCGACCGATGTTTGCTCAAGCATATTGGTCAAACTGGTAAATTGCAGCACTTCTTCGGGCAGGTCAGTCATGTCCGATGCGTACGCACTGCACACGGCGGTGAGCGCTATCCGTTCGCTCTGCCGGATGGCCGGAACCATGTAGTCGCGGGCCACCCAGCCAAAGCCCACAATGCCCAGTTTGAGTTGGTCTACCATAGGGAGGGAAGGTCTAGTAGAATTCGGTTTCTGAACAGGCGCGTTTGTTCTTCGGTTTCCAATGCTTCTCCATCGTCACCGCGTAAAGCATCCTCCCAAAGGTAAGCGGAATCAGCCTCGTATTCCTTCTGAAAGCGCTCGGTAGGCCACTGAATGGTGCCGTCTGGTCCCAGCAACGGGTTGCGAGACAATCGGCCAGCCGGACGATCCAGCGGAAACGGTGAAGAATTCACCTCGCCCTCTATCCACGCCACCGCTTCAACTTGACGCAACTCGTCAATCGCTTGGGTTGAGGGCACCTGTTGCTTTAGCCAGGCGGCGGTGAGCGCTTTGTCGTCGTAAAAGCGGGCACTGGTGTCCGCCATCTGCCCGTAAGCTTCGGCCGACCGCAGGGTGCCTGCCACTCCGTGGTCGATAGCGTTGGTGTGCACGTGCCCCAGGACCAGCGGCCCACCGGCGGCCAGCGTTCGCAGGGCCGCTAGTACCGACTCTTTATCCTCAAAAAAGTAGAAGGCATCGTGGCATAACACCGCGGTCGGCGCCTGACTGCGCAGGGGTAGCGCCGTAGTGTCGCCGCAAACGAGCATTCCCCATATCCCCAGGTAGCGACGCGCCAGCCAGAGTTTGGAGAACACCAGATCGACTCCGACGGTGGTCACGCCGTTGGCCTCCAGCGTTCGCAAGAAATGACCCATGCCGCAAGCAATTTCCACCACCGGCCGCTGGGCCTGCGCCGTTAGCTGTAACAGCGCCAGTCCCGACAAAAAAGTAGGCGTAGCCCAACGGTAGGCGAAGTAGTCGGCCACGGGCCCGTAGTTGAGCATTTGCAGGGCAACGCGCAAGCTAAGATTCTGATCGTCAATCAACTCTCGCATCGTTTCGGTGCTGGGCGGCGGTAGCGGGGCAAACGGGTCTTGGTCCTGAAGCAAAATAGCGAGCGCTTCTTGATGTTGGTCTTGCTGCAGCAAGGCGACGGCGGCTTCGCGCACGGAGTGCTTGGGCCGCAGGTAGGCGATGCCATCCACCACCGGCCACCGCAGTTCACCGTCGCTCAGCAAATTCGGGGCGTAGTGAGTTAGCGGATTTCCGTTATGCGGACTGATCAGTTCCACCGCGTGGGTTTGCCCTGCTGCCCCTAGAGGCAATTTACTTTTTAAAGTAGTATTCACACTTGGGTTATTATGCTTCGCGCCGTTGCCATACGTCGGTGGCGCTGAGAATTTCCGTTTGAAACCGTTTGATGGGGCCTTCGTGCACCAAGTCTAACTCTTCCAGAATGTCTTCGTCTCTAACGTTGGCCGCTCGAGTGCGCCATTGCACGTCCAGCACCCGGTCGAGCACATCGGCCGCGCTGGCGGCTTGTCCCTCGGCTAGTTGAAGATTCTCGTGCGTATCAATTGCTCCCCTCACGCGTTGCGCCAAGGTGGGTTCCAAGTGCGCCAGTGCCTTGTTCCGAGCCTGCTCGATGATATTCGGAAGCCACTCATCCAGCAGCACCTCGCCGCCAAACCCGCAATCGGGCAACACGGCATTGTGCAGGTGGTGCGACAAGCCCGTGAGAAACGGCAACCCCGGCGACGCTCCGAAGCACGGAGATAACAGCGCCGCAAACACGGCGGTGGTCAGGCAGTGGTCGGAGTGCATCTCCGGCGGCAGCAGCAGCAGGCGGGGCCGTCCTGGCTTGGTGGCCCCTGCCCGAGGCTGCCGACATAAAACGTTTACAAACCAAGTTTGCCTCTGAAAATCAGCCTCCGCTATTTTATCATCAGACGCCTCCCCAAAATACTCCTCGACCAGGGGCGGAATGCTTGCCAACAGCAGTTCGTACAGCGTAGCATTTACGCGCTCGTAAGCGCTGGTGCGTAGCGCTTTTCGGTAAATCTCCAAAACGGCTGACTTCTCTAACCCCGCTTCTTGAACAAAGTGCGCGTCGCAACCCGGCAGCAGCACCGCGACAATCGCTTTTGTGCTGATGATGGTTGCGACACGCTCAGTATGCTCACCCGCCAGCAGCCGCTGCCAGCTCTCCACGAACAACGTAGAGGCGATGCTTTGCGGATAGTGCGCCGGTTGCTGTCGCTTCAGGTCCTCTAGCTCGATAAGAAGCGTACGCAAACCGCGCAGCGCTTCCTTATCGGCCGGGGGCATCAGGGCAGCCATCAACTACTCAGCCACCACTGCTTCTTCCTCAACCTTCTCGTCAACCGGAGCCGAGACCTGCTCGTTGAGCCGGTTGAGCCACTCCAGCAAGATGGTTTGCTGCACGGGGAAGCGGTGCTCGGGAGTGCTACCGTCGACGGTAAGCGGAGCCTTGAAGAACGCTCCCAGTTCGGCAATCGGACCACCCTCGCCGCACCGACGCGCCAAGTCTAAGCAGCGACAAATCTCGATGACCAGCGGAGCGGCTAAGATCGAGTCTTTGCACAGAAAATCGACCTTGATCTGCATCTTATAGCCCAAGAAACCGGACACGTCAATGTGATCCCAAGCTTCCTTGTCGTCGCCCTTGGGCTTATAGTAGTGGATGTGCACGATGTGATTTTCAACCGGGTAGTCCAGGCAGGCGTCTAGCACGTTGCCCTTGGTGTTGATCTTCGACCGCAGCGACTCGGGTTTGTCCAGGGCTTGTCCGTCGCGGTTGCCCAGAATGTTGGTAGAGAACCAGCCGTCTACGTGCAACGCGCGGGCGCGCAGGGCGGGGGCCAGCACCGTTTTCACGAAGGTCTGACCGGTCTTGCCGTCTTTGCCAGCCACCGGAACGCCCTTCTGCACCGACAGTTCGATCAGGGCCGGAATGTCAACGGCCATGCTGGGCGTGAAGTTGGCGTAGGGAATTCCCTGCTCTAGGGCTGCGTAGGCATAGAGCATGGCTGGTGAAATCAGCGGGGAGTTTTCGTCGAGCGCCTGCTCGAAGCCTTTCACGGTCTGGAAGGCAGCGTCCGAAACGTCGACCGCGTGCTCGGTAGAAGCTAGGTTCATTACCACTACCGGGCCTCCCACTTCGTCGGCAAACTCGGTGAGGTTCTGCTGGATTTGCGCCACGTGATCGCGCAGCGTTGCCTGGCTGATCTCACCGTTGGTCACTCCCGCACAGAAGGCTTGGTTGGCGGTGGCTGTCCAGGGGGTGATGGCCTGTAGCTCTCCCTTAATCATCGATAACTGTTCGTTGTCGAGCACCTTGTGGCGCCGCGCGGCTTCGTACAGGTTATCATTGAAGAGGTCCCATCCCTTAAAGCGCAGGTTCTCGTAGGCCGTTAGGTTGAGGTGGTCATACTCTGCTAGGGGCAGGCCCACTTTGCTTTGTTCGCCGCGGCGAATGAGCAGGCTACCGGCTACCGCGGTGGTAGCTACGGCTCCTCCTAGTCCGACGACGGCAATTCCTAAGTTCTTGGACCCAGCGGATCCGTTGGTCGTGTGTTTTTGCATGATTGTAAAAGATTATAAAGTGGAAATTTGCTATAAAAAAAATGCGCCAGTCGGTGCCATAAACAGGTATCAGCTGCCATCGTTAACTAAGAATCATACCCATTTGTGGTCAAGCGGGTTAGCTAACGTACCAGAAAAATCGCATAAAAATTGAATTGTTTGGAATTTAAATCAATTAGCGGTCGCTAAATCGCCAGATCGAACTTATATGGAAAAATTATAAATTACCTCGGGCATTCATTTTTAAGAAACAATAAAACGACTATAGTGCTTACAATGCCATTATCAGCATAGCACGTCCAAATAAAGCTGCGGTCACCATGCTCAAGTCTGCCCACAAGCCCGCGTATCACACGCGGCCGGAAGACCTATGCCTGCTTATCTTAATACTACTCGGCTCGGCTGACTTCATTTTTATTGTGTTGCATTTGGTCGGCCAGCCAGGTTTCCTGAGCGAACAATTTGATCTTACCCGAGAGGGTGGATATGCGGAGATTTTTCAGTACGTCAAAGAGTTCTGGTGCACTATACTGCTGCTACTAGTCGCTTGGCGAGTCCGTAGCGCTGCCTACTTGGTGTGGGTCCTGTTCTTTGGCTATTTACTAGCGGACGATATGCTGCAGATTCACGAAAACGGGGGGGAGTTGATTGCTGCCCACCTGAACTACGCTTCCGGCCTCGGCTTAAGAGCAAAAGATTTGGGCGAACTAACCGTAACGCTTGCCGTAGCCACAATGCTATTGATAGCCCTTGGTCTGACTTATTGGCGCAGCACCGCTCGTTTTCGAAAGGTGAGTGTGGACATCCTCCTTCTCTTGGCCGGACTTGCATTTTTTGGAGTAGCTATAGACATGCTACACGTCATGGTCTACAACGTTGAAATGCTTGGAGACTGGGCGAGAACACTAGGTGACGCTACCGGACTGGTAGAAGACGGGGGAGAAATGCTGGTGATGAGCCTGATGGTGTGGTATCTCTTCCTGGTAGCCGACCAGAGAAGGCCCAACTTTTTTCTCTGGCAGTTGCTACGTCTTCCTTACCTAGACCGTTTTGTTTGATCTTAAGACTTTTAGTTGTCAAATTGTTACCAACGCCTGTTCCAAATCAGCGATCAAATCGTCAGCATGCTCAATGCCCACCGAAACCCGCAGCAGCGCATCCGTCACTCCGGCTCGTTGACGCTCTTCGGACGACAGTTTGCTGTGTGAGGTTTGCGCCGGAGAGCAAATCAGCGTCTCCACTCCGCCCAAGCTAAGCGCCGGAGTGATCAAGCGCAGCCGCCGCATCAGCGCCACCGCTTCAGGCAAACCCGCTACCTTTGGAACAAACGAGAGCATGCCTCCGAAGCCGCTCATCTGTTCCCGGGCAACATCGTGACCCGGATGGTGCGGCAGCCCAGGATAGTGCACCGTGCGCACCGCCGGGTGCTGGGCCAAGAACTCGGCCACCTGCTGGGCATTGCGGTTCTGCTGCTGCACCCGCAAGTGCAGAGTCTTCATACTCCGTTCAATTAGGGCGGCGGTGGTGGCATTGATGCTTCCCCCCAAGTTGATAGCCCGCCGGTGAATCCGTTCGCGCAGCGTGGCAGAAGTCACCACCGCCCCGAAGCACAAATCGCTGTGCCCTCCTAGGTATTTGGTGCCGCTGTGAATCACCACGTCGATGCCCAGCGCCAGCGGGTTCTGGTTGATGGGCGAAGCAAAGGTGTTGTCGATCACCGATACCAAGTTGCGGCTTCGGGCGAATTGCGCCACCGCGCGCAAATCAGTGATTTTGAGCAGCGGGTTCGAGGGGGTTTCCACGTACACCACGCGGGTGTTGGGTTGCACGGCCGCCGCGAAGTTGGCTGGGTCAGACGCATCTACCAACGTGTAGGCAATGCCCAGCCGTTGCAGTTCGGCCGTCACGAAGTGGTAGGTGCCGCCGTATAAGTCGCTTTGTAACAGCAGGTGGTCGCCCGTTTGCAGCAAGGCCAGCAGGGTGGTGCTGATGGCGGCCATGCCCGACCCGAACAACAGTCCGGCTTCGCCCTGCTCTAGCGCGCAAAGTTTATCCACCACCGTGCGCTGGTTGGGAGTGTTGTAGTAGCGGGGGTACTGATTCTCTTCGGTATCCAGGTAGCCGAAGGCCGACGAGGTGTACACCGGGGTGTTCACGCCGTGACGCGCATCGTGATTTTCGGCTCCGGCGTGCACGCAGCGGGTGGCAGGGTGGTGGTTGGGCATAGGAGTAACTTTTGTAACGCAATATCCGATAAAAGTAGGAAGTCGCTCACCCATCTCAAAGTTATTGTTGCGCCTATGTCTACCCTGGCCGACCTGGAAGCTCCCCTGGCCATCTGCTACCTGCACCGGGCCGGAGACGAGCACAACCGCTGTTGGCTCACCGAGCGGCACTTGGTGGTGCAGTTTCGGGGCAAGAAGCACGCTTTTGAACGGGCGTTCTTGAAAACCGTAGCCATTGAGCAACGGCGCGCCTGGTTGCCCCTGATTGTGGGAGGCATTGCCGCTCCGCTCAGTTTGCTGGCGCTGTTGCTCAATATTTACAACCCTTGGGTGCTGATTTACGTGTTTCTGCCCGCCCTGCTGCTGTTGTACCTGGGCTGGTTGCCTTACGCGGTGCTGGCCGTGCATGATGCGGTGAAGCCCCACGATTTTCGTTTGCCCGCCGTAAGTGCTAATTTACGCGCGTTCGTCCGTTTCGCTAACCGAATGATCTTACAAGGAGACAACTACATCTACCACGTGGCCCGAGCCGAAGACTGGAATCAAGCGCAGACCACCGGGCGGTATGCTCCGGCTAGCTTGGCCGACGAGGGATTTATCCACGCCTCACAGGCCAACCAACTGGAACGCTTGAAACGAAGCGGACTGTTCACCGCCGACACCAATTGGACGGTGCTGACCATCGACCCGCTTAAGGTGCAAGCCGAGGTTAGGTACGAACCGGGAGCCGATCCGCCAGAAGTAACTTCTCCCTCCGAAGAACTATTTCCGCACATCTACGGCCCGCTCAACATCGATGCGGTGGTGAGAGCAGTTCCGCTATAACTTCGCTTTGTTCCAATCCAACTATCCATCTATGCCCCTCAATCTACAACCCACTCTGAGTAACGAATTGGTACGCTTGCGCCCTCTGGAAGAATCAGACAGCGAAGCCTTATACGATGTCGCTCAGGACCCCTTAATTTGGGAGCAACACCCCAGCAAGCGGTACGAGCGAGCGGTGTTTGACGAGTTCTTTCGAGAGGCCATTGCCTCACGGGGCGCACTGCTTATTTTGGACACAGCAACCGGTCAGGCCATCGGAAGCAGTAGATTTAATCAGGTTGCCGGTGTTGAGTCAGCGATTGAAATAGGTTGGTCATTTCTGGCGCGGGCATACTGGGGCGGAAACTATAACCGAGCGGTGAAAGAGCTGATGATCAACCGTGCTTTCACGTCGGCAAAGGACGTTGTCTTTCACGTTGATTTGCAGAATATACGCTCTCAGAAGGCAGTTGAGAAGCTAGGGGGAGTAAGAATTATGGATCCGAAGCACAAGCATCTGATCAAGCAAGACCCAACCTACTGCACCTACCGGATAAACAAGAACGATTGGAAAAGCTAACCGAACCACCTGATCCGGTGCCCCAGTGGGGTATCTTCGAGCAAAGCTTCTACAGCGAAACACGCTACGAAAACCCGCTGCACGAGGTGCGCTTGTTTCAGGTCACCTTTACTTCGCCTGCGGGAGCGCAGCAGACGGTTCGGGGCTTCTGGAACGGTGAGCACGACTGGCGGGTGCGGTTGATGCCCGACGAACCCGGCACGTGGCACTACCGGACGCAGTGCTCCGACGCCGACAACGCCGGACTACACGAGCAGGAAGGGCAGTTTGACTGTCAACCTAATCCCAGCCCCCTGACTCTCTATCGGCACGGAGCCATTGGTCACCGCCCCGGCGAGCGCTTCCTGCGCCATGCCGACGGCACGCCTTTCTTCTACACCGCTTGCACCGCCTGGAACGGCCCGCTGAAATCAACCGAGGCCGAGTGGAGCACCTATCTGGCCCACCGGGCCGAGCACCCCTACACCGCCATTCAGTTTGTGAGCACGCAGTGGCGGGGTTGTGACACCAACAGTCAACTGCAAACCGCCTACACCGGACGCCGCCGCATTGCTATCAACCCGGCCTTCTTTCAGCACCTCGACCATAAAGTAGACCAGATCAACGCTCACGGACTGCTGGCCGCGCCGGTGCTGCTGTGGGCCTTGCCCTTCGGGGCGGGCCGGTCGCTGAGTCCCGGAGTCACTTTGCCGCGCGACCAAGCCGTGCTGCTGGCGCAATACCTGGTGGCTCGCTACGGGGGGCATCACGTGCTCTGGCTGCTGGGCGGCGACGGCTACTACCTGAACTTCTACGAACGGCGCTGGAAGCACATCGGACGGAAAGTTTTCGGAGGCATTTCTCGACCAGATGTTTCCCAAACGGACAATGTTCCGGCGTTCACTTCCCCCGCCGTTGCCTTGCACCCCATGGGCCGGTCGTGGATCGGCGAAGCGTATGCCCAAGAGCCGTGGCTCAACGTGGTGGGCTACCAATCGGGACACGGCACCGACCGGGCATCGGTGGACTTTATCACCCGCGGTCCGGCGGCGCAAACCTGGGCGCGGTTGCCCGCGCGACCCACCATCAATATGGAACCCTGCTACGAAGAGCTTCGGCCGGAGGTTGACGCCGAAGCGGTGCGCAATGCTTCATATTGGAGCGTGTTTGCCACTCCTCCGGCGGGCATTACCTACGGGGCCAACGGCATCTGGCCCTGGATCAGGCCCGGCGAGCGCATCCTGAACCACGGGGCACTGGGCCGACAGCTAACGCGCTCGTGGCGGGAAAGTATTGATCTGCCGGGCAGTCGGCAGGTGGGGTACTTGGCCAAATTCATGCAGCAGTTTCGGTGGTGGGAGCTTTTTCCGGATGTTAGCTTGTTGACGGAGCAACCGGGTGATGCCGACTATCTGCGGTTTGTGTCGGTGCTGCGCAGCGACGATTGCCGCACGGTGTTGGTGTATATGCCCGTGGGTACCTCGGTGGAGTTGCGCAACCCACAATGTCTTGCTTACCGGCTTCGCTGGTTCGATCCGGTGGCGAATTGCTTCAAGACAGACGCAACGGCTACTGACCAGAATAGGATATTGCTCGATCCTTCCCAAAAGCAGGACACGGTGGCGGTGCTGGAAGCGTAAAGCGCACCGTCTGCTATTTATCAGAAGGCTTCTCAACGGAAAAAGCAGCGAACGTCGGCCGACCGGTGTTTAGGAACGTGGATAAAATAAAGTATCATACTTCTTATTTCAAACCTCATGCTGTAACCCTCCCTGTCATCCCGTAGGGATCTTGTTACTCTGAGCAGTGATGCTACTTACACACGTAAAAAGATTCCTACGGAATGACAGAAGGGGAAGTTACTTCTTTGTTGTTACTTATGTAGGTAGGTTCAGAGAACCTATTTACATTGGTCACAGTACCGGAGGTACTGCGCCAAACGGGGCGTTGCGCCAAATGGTCAATAGAGTATCTCCTACGTAGCTAATACCTCGACACCTACGTAGGCGTTGCCTCGACGCCTACATAGGTGATGCCTCGAAGCCTACGTAGGCAACAGATCGACGCCTACGTAGGTAACTCGTTTTATTCGGGTATATCCCTGATCAAGATGGGACGGGCCTTGCGGCGCTTCAGCGGAATGCGGTAGAAGATATAATAATCGAAGCCAAAGCGTTCGGCACGGTCGCTGCGCCCGAAGCCCGGGATGTGGTAAGGCAGCAGCGATGGGTCTTCGGAAAACCCTTGCGCAAACTTGAAGCGCAAATTATAGCCTAAAAATACGTTTTTGAATACTTCCACCTTCACCCCGGCGGTCATCTCGGCCCAAGTGGCTACCAGCCCGTTATTCTCCTGGGTCAGCATCGTGGTGCCCCACAACGAATCAACCAACTCGTACGAAAGTTGGTCGTTGATTTGGGCCCGTCCGAAGCGCAGTCCGAACAACAGGATGCTGCCGGCCGCGTCGTAGTCGTTCGCTTCGCGATCTTTGAGCAGATTCACGTCGACGCCCACCCGCAGAAAAGAACCCTGGCTGTCGTAGGTGTAGGGCGAGGCAAGGCGGTCGGGGTTGTTTT
This sequence comes from Cyclobacteriaceae bacterium, assembly GCA_965217275.1. Classification (GTDB taxonomy): domain Bacteria; phylum Bacteroidota; class Bacteroidia; order Cytophagales; family Cyclobacteriaceae; genus Tunicatimonas. The sequence goes on from OZ244400.1 coordinate 3,029,621, forward strand.
GCTGTTGGGTGTTGGCCACGCCGTATTCGCCCACCAGCATAAAGCGCCCGAAGGCCAGGTCGCCCTGAAAGCTGTAGCGCGTGTCGGCGGCGTTGGTGGCCGTGCGGATCAGGTCATTGAGCGTTACCCCGACGCGCAGCACCGACGGACGAAAGTTGAATGCCCGGCGCACCGTGGTGTCGGCTTCACCGATTTGGGCGAAGCTGGTGCCGCCCCCCAGCCCCACGGCGGCTAGCCACAAAAGAACCAGCAAGCGGTATGGGCTACGGGATAAAATCAACGATTCGGAGGTTTAGGTTTACATCCTGGGCCAGTTCGCGGTTCTCGATCCGCACCGAGTCGAAGGTGGTGCCCGCGTTCAGCGTATCCAGATTAAAGTAGCGAGTTTGCGGGCGGCAGTGCTCAGCGAAGCGCACAACTTCCTGTTCGTAGGCCAGCGTGAGCGTTTCAACGCGCTCGGGTTGTTCGCCGTGCGCCAGCAACTCAAAGGTGAATACCGTTTGCTCGGCCAGCGGGTTGATGGGCAAGTTCAGGGCGCCAAACACCGTGTCGTTCTCGACCAGCACCTGCCCCGCTTCGTCGCGAATAGCCTGAATAAATAAACTGTCGGTGCGCACGGATGATGTATCTTTTTTCTGAAAGTTGAGCTTCACGGTATCGGTGTAAAAGAAGTCCTGACAGGTATAGATTTCCAGGTTCGCACCACCCAGCCGGGACAATTCGGGCTCGACGAGGCGGAAAGAATCCAGCGTGGTAAGGCTTCCCTGGGTAGTGTCTACCGTCAGGTTGAAGAACCGCTGCGTGGGTCCGCAGTCGGGTGAAATCAATTGCTGCTCGCGTTGGTAGCGTAATACGATGGTATCGCCAGTTCCGTCCTCTCTGAACAAATAATAAATAGAGACATCTTCTGCCGGATTGAGAGGAAGCGTCCCGCCGGGAACGTCTCTAGCCGGACCTTGAGCTCCCAACAATTGGATTCCGACGTATCCTCCACCTGCCGGGTCTGCGTTGCGCGCGGTAGTATCGTCTATTCTGAAGAAGTTCAGCTTGACTAGGTTATCATTATCCGATACACAACCCGGCTCATCCTCACAAGCGGCTAGGCCCAGAAAAAGCACCGTCACCAGCAAGGGCCAGCAGTTTTTCAAAGAAATAAGGGGAAGAAGATTCATGCAGGAGGCAACACGCGGTGGGGCGAACGCCAAGATAACGAATCAGCGTCCGGCAAATTTTGTTAATTTTGCGAACATTTAAAAGAAGCCAACGATTTGAAGACCAAAGCAAGAAAGAAAGATACCGTGAACATCGTCACGCTGGGGTGCTCTAAAAACCTGGTAGACTCCGAAGTGCTGCTCACCCAACTGCGGGGCAACAACGTTGCCGCCACCCACGAAGCCGCGCAAGACGACGCCAACATCGTGGTGGTGAACACCTGCGGCTTTATCGACAACGCCAAGCAAGAATCCATCGACACCATCCTGCGCTACGCCGACGCTAAGCAAGAAGGCCTGGTTGAGAAACTCTACGTGACCGGCTGCCTGTCGCAGCGCTATAAGGACAGTCTGGAGGAAGAAATCCCCGAAGTAGACGCTTTCTTCGGCACCTTTGAGCTGCCTCTGCTGCTCAAGCGGCTCAACGCCACCTACCGGCACGAGCTGCTGGGCGAGCGCATCACCACCACCGCCCGCCATTATGCTTATCTGAAAATCGCCGAGGGCTGCGACCGTCCCTGCTCGTTCTGCGCCATCCCCCTGATGCGTGGCAAGCACGTGTCCAAACCCATAGAAGACCTGGTGAAGGAAGCACAAGCCCTGGCCCGCAACGGCACCAAAGAACTGCTGCTCATCGCGCAGGACTCTACCTACTACGGCCTGGACCTGTACCGCAAGCGCAACCTGGCCGAACTACTGCAGCGTATGTCAGATGTGGAGGGCATCGAGTGGATTCGGTTGCACTACGCTTTCCCGGCGGGCTTTCCCATGGACGTGCTCGACGTGATGGCCGAGCGTGCTAACATCTGTAATTACCTCGATATGCCCCTGCAACATGGCTCCACGGCTATGCTGCGCCGGATGCGCCGGGGCATCACCCGCGAGAAGACCGAGCAGTTGGTCGATACCATCCGCACCCGCGTGCCGGGTATTGCCCTGCGCACCACCCTGATTGCCGGGCACCCGGGCGAAACTGAGGCTGATTTTGCCGAGATGCTCGACTTTGTGGAGCGCATGCGCTTCGACCGGCTGGGCATCTTCACCTACTCGCACGAAGAGGGCACTCACGCCTACGGCATGGCCGACGACGTGCCCGAGGAGGTGAAGCACGAGCGCGCCAACCGGGTGATGGACGTGCAGCAGGGCATCTCGGAAGAACTGAACCGCGCCAAGATCGGCCAGACCCTCAAAGTGCTCATCGACCGCAAAGAAGGCGGCAACTTCATCGGCCGCACCGAAGCCGACTCGCCCGAGGTAGACAACGAAGTGCTTATTCCGGCGCAGGATCAGTACCTGCGTATCGGAGACTTTGCGATGATAGAGATTACGGATGCCTCGGAGTTTGATCTGGTGGGGCGGGTGGCGGTGCCGATAGTGGTCTAGCACGTGGCTTTGGTTGGGAAGATGCTTAAACAAGCCTCAATGGCGGCAAAGAGCGGATTGTGCTGTACCGGGCAAAAGCAGCTATTGCAGCTTACCGCTATTAAGAGTACTTTTAGAGAAAACAAAACGAAGTTTCAGAGAATGAAAACATCGTGAATATTTTTAGGATCCGTGGTTACAATGCGGTGAACCTAAGAAATGGATACATACAACTAGATATCAGATCACCAAAAGAAATAGTAAACTATGGAAACAACAATTAAAGAAAAAGAATTTGACACAGTCGAGTTCTTCAGAGCCGAAAAAGAACGTGTTGCTCGCGAGACCCGAGACATGACTTTTGAAGAGTTGAAAGTTTACTTAAAAGAGAGGCAAACGCTGACTAGTGACAAGCACTAAACCTGATTAAAGCCTGGTTCGAATAGGCTAGCAAAGATCAGACTTCTCAAAACCATGAACAATCCCCGCCGCGCCTTCCTGAAAACCGGTTTATCAGCCGGACTAGGCACCACCCTACTGCCGCATTTATCGGCCACGGGCCAACCCGTCTCCCCGGAGGCCATCAACGCCGACTACGCCAAGCTCGACGCGGCCTTGGCCAAGCCGGTACTCAAAAAAGAGCTGTTTGCCGACCCGGTGATCATCGAGAGTTGCGAACTGCTCGAGTACCAGGGCAACTACCTGTGCCGGGTGCGCTCTACCGACGGGGCCGAAGGCTACTGCGTGGGCCACAACCTGCGCATGCCCCACCTGTATCCTATCCAATTGATGCTGGTGAACCCCTACTTTGTGGGAAAAGACGCCCGAGAGCTCGATCAACTCATTGAGGGGGTGTTTATGCACCAGAACAACTACAAATACCAAGGCTACCCACTGTGGATTCCCGTAGCCACGGTAGAGATGGCCGTGCTGGATATGCTGGGACGCATCGCGCGCAAGAGCATGGGCGAGTTGATTGGCGACATCCACAATACCGAGATTGCTATCTACCGGGCTAACAACAACCGCGGCAAATCGGCCGAAGAGAGTTTAGAACGCATCAAGGCATTGCAAGCCGAAACCGGGGCCAAAGCCGTGAAGTTCAAAATCGGTGGACGCCGCAGTAACCCCGAAGTGCCCGCCGGACGCACCGAGCGGCTTATCCCGATGATGCGCCCCGCCTTTGGCGACGATATCACCATCTACGCCGACTGCAACGGCAGCTACGGTGCGCCGGAGGCCATTCGCATTGGCAAACTGCTCGAGGCCAATGACATCGACTTGTTTGAGCAACCCGTGCCCACCGACTGGTACGAAGACTGGAAGCAGACTGCCGACGCGCTCACCATCCCGATTGCCTCGGGAGGAGGTGAAGTGAGTCTGCGCAACTTTCGGTGGTTGATCGGCAACGAAGCGGTGCAGATGGTGCAGCAAGATTTGTTCTACTTCGGCGGCATGATTCGCTGCATGAAGGTGGCCCGCATGGCCGAGGTTAAAGGCTACCCTTGCACTCCGCACATCTCGGGCACCGGACTAGGCTATATTTATATGATGCAGTTCGTGTCGGCGCTGCCCAACGCCGGTCCCTACCATGAGTTCAAAGGTTTGAGCACCGAGGTGCCTTTTGAGTGCGCTACCTCCTCGCTAAAGCCCGAAGACGGCATCCTGCACTTGCCCAAGGGCATCGGCAGCGGCGTAGAAATTGACCCGAACTTTATTGCGAAGCACCGGGTGCTGCGGACCTAGGGCGCGTTGACATATAAGCTTGGACGGTGCTTTTTGGCTGTTTTCGCCCCCGGCGGGGTCCGCTGCTCATCGTTGCTTTCGTTAGCCGATGCTCCGGCATTGCCTGAAGCGCCTTGATCAGAACAAAAACTGCCTCAAAAGCCCTCGTCAATCTATATGTCAACACGCCCTAGTGCTTACAATGAAACCCACACAGGGTCACCATTCCGAAATTCCTCATAGACAATGCGTTTAGTCTTTGTAAGACCCGCATTCAGCAGAAATGGTTGGAATTGAAGTAAAGCAACGGGGGGCTGAAGCCCCCTCGCTGTTTGTCGGAGGGGAGCACTTCCAGAGCGTCACTCAAAAATTTTGCACGTTGTTGTGCGCACTTCCTGAAAACCAATAGCCCTTATCCAATGGCCTGCTCCAAATCTTCAATCAGGTCCTCCACGTCCTCGATGCCCACACTGAGGCGGATGAGTGAATCGCTCAGGTTGGTTTTGAGGCGCTCTTCCAACGGAATGCTGGCGTGCGTCATGCTGGCCGGATGCCCCGCCAGCGACTCTACCCCGCCCAACGACTCGGCCAGCGAGAACACCTTTAATTTTTCCAGGGTGCGGAAGGCGTCTTCCTGTCGGTCGCCCTTGAGCACAAACGACAACATGCCGCCGAAGTCGCGCATCTGCTTTTTCGCCACTTCGTAGCCCGGCAGCGACGGCAGGCCCGGCCAGTAGATTCGATCCACCTTGGGATGGTCGTTGAGATATTCGGCTACCCGGCGGCCGTTCTCGCAGTGGCGCTGCATGCGCACGTGCAGGGTTTTTATGCCCCGCAGCACCAAAAAACAGTCTTGCGGACCCGGCACTGCCCCACAACTGTTCTGAATGAAAGCCAGCCGTTCGTCCAGACCAGCGTCTTTCACGATCACCGCTCCCATCACGGTGTCGGAATGGCCGCCCAGGTACTTGGTGATGGAGTGCAGCACCATGTCCGCGCCCAAATCTAGCGGGTTTTGTAGAAATGGACTCGCAAAAGTGTTGTCTACCACTGACATGGCTCCGTTTTCTTGAGCTAGCTGAGCCATCGCGGCAATGTCCACGATGTTCATCATGGGGTTGGTGGGCGTTTCTACCCAAATCAGTTTGGTCTGAGCGTTGATTTTTTCTTTCACCGCGTTGACATCGTGCATTGGCACAAAGTGAAACTTGATGCCGTAGTTGGCGAACACCTTAGTGAAGATTCGGTAGGAGCCGCCGTAGAGGTCGTTCGTACTGATCACCTCGTCGCCCGGCTTGAGCAATTTAATAACCGCATCCACGGCGGCCATTCCCGAAGCAAAACAGCGGGCGTGGGTGCCGTTTTCCAGGGCGGCCAGGTTTTTCTCCAGCACACTGCGCGTGGGGTTCTGCGTGCGGGCATACTCGTAGCCTTGGTGCTCGCCCGGTGAGGACTGCACGTAGGTGGACGTTTGGTAGATGGGCGTCATAATGGCCCCGGTGCTGGGGTCGGGGGCAACGCCCGCGTGAATGGTTTTAGTGCCGAATTTCATGAGTAACGTTAGGTCTAAAAACAATATGGGTTGGATATTATTACTAAACAGCCGCCCTAAGGTTGTCGTTCCGCTAAAAATACTGCGTGGCCCTTCGCAAACCTCTTCCCTGGAAATCGTTGCTGCTCACCCTGTGGGTTAGCGCAGCCCCGCTGGCAGTGAGTTCGGTGATTACCTACTACGCGCTTACTTACGAAGTTACTATCCGGCAGTTCGGCTCGGCAGCGTGGATCGCTGTCTTTGCGGCGAGTTGCCTCACCATGGGGCTGGCGCTCACTCCCACCACCTTTATTGCCCTGGCGAGTGGGTATTTTCTGGGACTACCGGCGCTGGTAGGCGTGGTGATTGGCTACACGGGCGCATCGCTGATCGGATTTTCGCTGACCCACGCCGTGGATCAAGGGCAACTGATGAACAGCATATACCGCTGGCTGAGCCAGGACAAATCACAACGGCTGCGGCAGTTGCTGGATGGCGTTGCGAACCATCAGTTTGGCATTATTGTGATGGCCCGGCTGTCGCCCGTGCTGCCCTTCGCGCTGATGAACGTGGTGTTGCCGGTGGCGGGAGTGCGCTTGCGCCCCTTTTTGGTGGCGGGCACACTGGGCATGCTGCCGCGTACGGTGTTCTTCGTTTGGCTGGGCAGCGAGGCAAAAAACCTGCGCACGCTGGTGGAAGAAGGGGGCGAAGGACTGCTGCCTCGGTTGCTATTGATAGGTTTGCTGGTGGTGTCGCTGGTGGGGTTTTTCTATTATGGGCGGAGGATCATCAACCGAATACCGTAGCCCCGCGATTGATCGATCCGTGGCAGCGCGATTAATCAATCCGTGGCAGCGCGATTAATCGCGCTGCTACAGGTGGATCACCTCTTCATAGGCCGCGGCTGTCGCCTCCATCACGGCCTCCGACATGGTGGGGTGGGGGTGAATGGCCTTTAGGATTTCGTGGCCGGTGGTTTCTAACTTGCGAGCGGCTACCACCTCGGCAATCATCTCGGTCACGTTGGCCCCGATCATGTGCGCTCCCAACCACTCGCCGTACTTCTTGTCGAAGATCACCTTCACGAAGCCCTCGTTGGCTCCGGCGGCGGTGGCTTTGCCGCTGGCCGAAAACGGAAACTTGCCCACCCGGATGTCGTATCCGGCTTCTTTGGCCTGCTTTTCGGTGTAACCCACCGAGGCCACTTCGGGCCAGCAGTAGGTGCAGCCAGGAATGTTGTGGTAGTCAATGGGTTCGGGCTTCATTCCGGCAATGGCTTCCACGCAAACGATGCCTTCGGCCGAAGCCATGTGCGCCAGGGCCGGTCCCTTCACGATGTCACCAATGGCGTAGATACCCTCTACGCTAGTGCGGTAAAAATCATCCACTTCCACCTTATCCTTGCGTTCGTTGAGCTTCACCCCAACTTCTTCTAAACCAATGTTTTCCAGGTTGGTGGCCACGCCCACGGCCGACAGCACCACGTCGCACTCGATGGTGGTTTCTTTGCCGTCTTTGTTTCCCTTCACGGTCACTTTGCAACCCTTGCCCTTGGTATCGACCTTGGTCACTTCGGAATTGGTCATTATTTTGACGCCCGCTTTCTTGTAGATGCGCTCCAGTTGTTTCGACACCTCCTCATCCTCGAGCGGGATGATGTTCGGCAGGTACTCAACGATGGTTACCTCGGTGCCGATGGTATGGTAGAAGTAGGCAAACTCTACGCCGATGGCTCCCGAACCGATCACTACCATCTTTTTGGGCTGCTTGTCCAGCACCATCGCCTTGCGGTAGCCGATCACCTTTTCGCCATCAATGGGAATGTTGGGTAACGAACGGGCATGACCACCGGTGGCCAGGATGATGTGCTTGGCCTCGTAGGTGGTTTTCTTGTCGCCCTCGCCGGTGACTTCCACCTTTCCTTTACCGGCCAGTTTGCCGTGCCCTCTCAGGGTATCGATATTGTTTTTCTTGAACAGAAACTGGATGCCCTTATTCATTTTGCCCGCCGCCCCCCGGCTGCGTTGAATCATATCATCGAAGTTCACCTTGGATTCCTTCACGTTAATGCCATAATCTTCGGCGTGCTTGATATATTCGTACACCTGCGCGCTTTTCAGCAACGCTTTGGTGGGGATGCACCCCCAGTTGAGGCATACTCCGCCCAGTTCGGCCTTTTCTACCACGCCCACGTTCATGCCGAGCTGCGCGGCTCGAATGGCTGCCACGTAGCCTCCGGGGCCGCTGCCAATCACAATCAAATCATATTTTTTATCTGCCATAGCTGTTTTAGTATTTTTGCAAAAATAAGCGAATTGCTTACATATGAAAACACCGGTTAGCAGGGAATGATTGCACGGCAAACAATTGATTAACGAAGCGTCTTTTATCTACCGGACGCACCATATTTAATTATGAGCTTACCCTGGGCCATAGCCGCTTTCGTTGGATTAGCCGCAGTAATTGCAGTGGCGGGCACTTTTCTAACAAGGATTGCTGACCGCTTGGCCGACGTGACTGGTCTGGGCGAAGCCTTGGTAGGCGGCATTCTGCTGGGCGGAGTGACTTCGTTGTCGGGAATCACCACCTCGGTGACGGCCGCGGCCGAAGGGCATCCTGAACTGGCTTTTAGCAACGCAATAGGCGGCATTGCGGCCCAAACCGTTTTTCTGGCGGTTGCCGACCTAGCCTACCGAAAGGCAAACCTAGAGCATGCCTCGGCTTCGCTCACCAGCCTGATGCAGGGCGTACTGTTGATCCTGATGCTGGGTTTCGTGGCCCTCGTCATGGCTGCTCCCAAATTCACTGTGATATCGATCCATCCGGCCTCACTCGGACTGGTGCTGATTTATGCGTTGGGAAATCGTTTGGTATCGCAAGCAGGGAAGAATCCTATGTGGCAGCCGTCCGATACGCCAGAAACAGTGACCGATGAAAGCGACGAAGAAAACGAACAGTACAGTTTACCTCGCTTGATTATATGGTTCGTTGCGCTGGCAGCGGTGGTGGGCGTAGCCGGTTATTACGTTGCCCAAACGGCCTTCATTATCACCGAACAGACGTCGTTTTCCGAATCGTTTATCGGGGCGTTGGGCACGTCGGTGACCACGTCGCTGCCCGAATTGGTGGTTTCGGTGACGGCGGTGCGGCAGGGTGCCTTAACGCTGGCGGTGAGCAACATTATCGGAGGCAACACCTTCGATGTTTTGTTTTTAGCCTTTGCCGATATTGCTTTTCGCGAAGGCTCGCTGTATCATTTTGGCACCGACCGGCAATCGTTCATTATCTCTCTGACAATCTTGCTAACCGGAATTTTACTCCTAGGACTATTGCACCGCCAAAAGTACGGCATTGGGAAGGTAGGTTGGGAGAGTGCCCTGTCTATCCTGTTGTTTCTGGGAGGATACTTGCTGCTATACTTTATGTAACAAAGCACAAAAAAAGCGGCAAAGTAAGTTGCCGCTCCCTTTATTCTGTAGTTGGTTCGTTTAGAACGTATACAGAGTAGACAACTGAAAAACAGCGTTAGAACCAGAGGCACCACGAAAGAAATCGTTTCCTAAAGCCTCGGTGAAACCTTGCTGGTAGCGCAGTCCAATGCCAAACCCACTGTCGAAAGTATAGGTTGCTCCGGCCATAATGCCTACGTCCACAAAATTTGTCTCGTCTGACTCAGCTTGGGCTCGTCCGTCCTGAATAACGTCAAGATTCATATCATGGAAGCTCTGACGGGCCGACATCAATACCCCCAAGTAGGGTCCGAGCTCCAAACGAAACCCATCGGTTAGCATAATCTCACCCGAAGCAATCAAGTTGAGGTAGTATAGATTCAACGAATAGTCTTCAAAAACGAAGAAACGATCAGAACGAGCGCCCAATGCACTGTAAAGCAACTCTACCTTTCCACTTAATCGCTGCGACCACAAGTACCGCCCAAACACGCCCAAATGAAGCCCGATTTGCGAGTCGGCTCCGAACGACTCCGTACTGTTGAGCGACGAAAGGTTCAAGCCGGCCTTCACCCCAAACTCGGCGTTGCGCTCCAGATATTCTTCCACATCATCCAACTTCTCCTCCACCACATTAGCGGCTTGGTCTACCTCCAGACTATCTTGTTCTTGAGCAAAAAGAGCAGAGCTCGTTGCAAAAAGAGTAGTGACAAAGCTTATTAAAAAAAGTCTCATAATAATTCGTTTAGGTTAAAAAACTAATACTAGTACTACAACGACAGATACTAAAAACGGTTTATCATTTGATGATATGGCCCTTAAACTCGCTATAAGTACTCAATGAGATTAAGTAGTTATCACTAATCTTTAGGTAAACGGTTGCTCACCCCGAGCAGCCAGCCAACGCATACTTCTGCTATTCACTCCTTAACGCGGCGCGAACGGAAGTAACGAATACAGAATAGAATAACGGCTACCGAAATGCCAATTTGCAGAAACGCCCATGCCGGATAATTTAAATAAAGCGCTAGGTAACCAAACAGCGCCACGGCTCCGAGTACCCCAATGAGCAGCAAAAAAACGCCAACAAAGTCTTTCATCGCCAAAAAATCAGGTGGTTTACTTTCCTAGCAACCGCTCGCCATCTTGTTTGTTGCGTCGCAGAGACAGTTTCCTTAGCATGCTTATTTAGGCACATTAACTATTCTTCGGAAAAACAAGTTAAAGAAGTTGTTAAACCAACAACCTAGTTTATGAAACGCTTGCAAGGACAAACCGCCGTCGTCACCGGTTCCAGCTCCGGACTAGGTCAGGGCATCGCCATCGAGATGGGAAAAGAAGGAGCCAACGTATGCATCAACTACCACAGCGACGAAGGAGGTGCCAACGCGACCCTGAAAGCTATTGAAGAGGCGGGCGGACAAGGCTTCACCATCCAGGCCGACGTGAGCGACCCGGACGACGTGGAGAAAATGTTTCAGGAAACTATCGACACCTTCGGTACGGTGGATATTCTGATGAACAACGCCGGTATTCAAAAAGACGCTCCCTTTCTGGAAATGACCCACGAAGACTGGCAACGGGTGGTGAACGTGAACCTGTCCGGCCAGTTCTACTGCGCCCAGGCCGCGGCCAAGGAGTTTGTGCGCCGGGGCATGACCGACTATTCCAAAGCGCTGGGCAAAATCATTTGCATGAGTTCGGTGCATGATATCATTCCCTGGGCGGGGCACATTAACTACGCTACCGCGAAGGGTGGCGTGCTGATGTTTATCAAAACCCTGGCGCAAGAGCTGGGGCAACAAAAAATTCGGGTTAACGGCATCAGCCCCGGCGCGATCAAGACCGACATCAACGAGAGCGTGTGGGGCGACGAAACCAAACTAAAAGAACTGCTCACGCTCATTCCTTACCAACGCATTGGCGAAACCGAAGACGTGGGCAAACTGGCCGTCTGGCTGGCTTCCGACGAGTCGGACTACGTGCACGGGCAAACTATCTACATCGACGGCGGCATGACGTTGTATCCGGGCTTTGTGGGGAATGGATAAACTGGTTGGTTCTAGGTTTTAAGTTCTAGGTCCTAGGTTCTGAGTTTAACAGATAACCTAGAACTCCGAACTCCGAACCCCGAACCTAGAACCCCGAACCTAGAACCTTTATGGAAGACCAACACTACCCACCCATTGCCAACTACGGCGTCATCGGCAATTTGCATACCGTAGCCCTGGTGGGTATGCACGGTAATATTGATTTCATGTGCTTTCCCCGCTTCGACTCGCCGTCGGTGTTTGCGGCGCTGCTAGACCACAAGAAGGGCGGAAGCTTTCGAGTTACGCCCGACCTGCACGAAGTGGAGCACAAACAGCAGTACTTACCCGATACCAACGTGCTGCTCACCCGCTTTCTGGCCTACGAAGGCATGGTAGAAGTCACCGATTTTATGCCGGTGAGGCAGAAAGGTGAAGAGGATGAATGCGCCCTGATCCGGAAGATTACCGTGATTCGAGGAGAAGTGGACTTTGACGTGGAGTGCGATCCTGAATTTGACTACGCCCGCGCCCCGCACCATACCGAACAGGTAGATGAGCACAACGTGATCTTCACCAGCCAGGGCAACGATAAAACTATCGTGAAGTTGGCCAGCGATATTCCCCTGCACGTAGCCGAAGACCGGGTGCAGACTCATTTCACGCTTTGTGAAAAAGAATCGGTGTGCTTTGTGTTGTTTGCGGTATCAGACCGCGACAAAACCATTCCCAATCTGTTTCCCCTCGACGACTACGTGCACCGCAACTTCATCGAGACGGTGAACTACTGGAAGCGTTGGGTGGCCAAGTCGAACTTCAGTGGCAAGCGCGAAAGCATTGTCGACCGCTCAGCTCTTACGCTGAAGCTACTTACCTCCCGGCAGTTTGGCGCTCCGGTGGCCGCAGCTACCTTCGGACTGCCCGAAAAAGTGGGCGGCACCCGCAACTGGGACTACCGCTACACCTGGATTCGCGACGCGGCCTTCACCATGTACGCCTTCATCCGACTTGGGTTCACCGAAGAGGCGGGCGATTTTATGCACTGGATTCGCGACCAGTTCGAGAAAAACATCGACAAGAACAGCGACCTGCAGCTCATGTACAGCATTGCGGGCGAAACCGAACTGGAAGAAACGGAACTTGACCATCTGGAAGGCTATCGGCAGTCGACGCCCGTGCGCATCGGCAACGGGGCCCACGGGCAACTGCAACTCGATATCTACGGCGAACTGATGGACAGCATCTACCTGTACGACAAGTACGGCGAGCCCATCACCTACGACTTTTGGGAAAAGCTGGTAGGCTTGATCGACTACGTGTGCGACAACTGGCAACGGCCCGACCACGGTATCTGGGAAGTGCGTTCCGAAGAAAAGGAGTTTATCTACTCTCGGGTGATGTGCTGGGTGGCCGTCGACCGTGCCATTCGCCTGGCCGAGAAGCGCTCGTTCGACTACGACTGGAACAAGTGGCGCAAAACGCGCGGCGATATCTTTCACGACATCTACTATAACTTCTGGGACGAAGAATTGCAAACCTTCGTGCAGTACAAGGGCAGCAAAAGCGTAGACGCTGCCAGTTTGCTGATGCCCCTGGTGCGGTTTATCAGTCCCTATGACCCCCGCTGGGTGGCCACGCTGCGCAAGATTGAAGAAGAACTGGTCACCGACACACTGGTGTATCGCTACAACAACGAAAACAACCACGATGGCATCGACGGCGACGAAGGCACCTTCACCATGTGTTCGTTCTGGTACGTGGAGTGCTTATGCCGGGGCGGCGAGGTGGAGAAGGCCCGTTTGTTCTTCGAGAAGATGCTCGGCTACGGCAACCACCTGGGCTTGTTTGCCGAAGAGATTGGTTTGCGGGGCGAGCAACTGGGCAACTTCCCGCAGGCCTTCACGCATTTGGGATTGATCAGCGCCGCCTTCGCGCTGAATCGAGAATTGAAAAATACGTAGCGTTGATCCCGGTGGTTGCTGAGACGGTGACAGACATCAAACAACCATCGCCGATTAACTCAAAATTAAGCTATCGTAGCGCTCAATCTTGGCTCCGAGCGCTTGCAAACGACGGTCGATGTTCTGATAGCCCCGGTCGATCTGCTCGATGTTGTAGATCACGCTTTCGCCCTCGGCCGATAGGGCGGCAATGAGCAATGACACCCCGGCGCGGATGTCGGGCGAGGTCATAGACACGCCGCGCAGCGACTGCGCCCGGTCGAGGCCGATCACGGTGGCGCGGTGCGGGTCGCACAGGATAATCTGCGCCCCCATGTCGATGAGCTTGTCCACGAAGAACAAGCGGCTTTCGAACATCTTCTGGTGAATGAGCACGGTGCCCTTGGCTTGGGTGGCTACCACCAGCAGGATGCTAAGCAGGTCGGGCGTGAGGCCGGGCCAGATGGCGTCGGCAATGGTCATGATGGAGCCATCGATAAACGTCTCAATCTCGTAGTGCTCGTTGCCGTGCACGTGGATGTCGTCGCCGTTGATATCGAAGTTGATGCCCAGCTTGCGGAAAGTATCGGGAATGATGCCCAGTTGGTGCACTCCCGCTCCCTTGATGGTGATGTCCGAAGCGGTCATGGCGGCCAGACCGATGAAGCTGCCCACCTCAATCATGTCGGGCAGCATGGTGTGCTCGGTGCCGCCCAGCGATTCCACACCCTCGATGTGCAGCAGGTTAGAACCCACGCCGGTGATCTTGGCGCCCATGCGGTTGAGCATGCCGCAGAGTTGCTGTAGGTAGGGTTCGCAGGCGGCGTTGTAGATGGTGGTTTTGCCCTTGGCCATCGAGGCGGCCATCACCACGTTGGCGGTGCCCGTCACACTGGCTTCTTCCAGCAGCATGTAGGTACCCTGCAGGTTGGAGGCATCGATGCTGTAGTAGCCGTCTTCGGCGTTGTAGTTAAACTTGGCGCCCAGCTTCTGGAAGCCAATAAAGTGCGTATCCAGTCGGCGACGGCCGATTTTATCGCCGCCCGGCTTCGGAATTTTGCCTTTGCCGAAGCGGGCCAGCAGCGGGCCCAACGTCATGATCGATCCGCGCAGCGAGGCCGCCTGCTTCTTGTACTCGGCGGTTTCCAGGTACGATACGTCGATATCTTTGGCCGTGAACCGATACGATTCGTCGCCCAGTTTCTCGACTTCCACGCCCAGCGACCCCAGCAGCTCAATGAGCTTGTTCACGTCCCGGATATTGGGCACCTTGTGGATGGTCATCGGCTCGGCGGTGAGCAGCACGCCGCAGAGAATTTGCAACGCTTCGTTCTTGGCTCCCTGGGGCACAATTTCGCCCTGCAGCGGGTTTCCGCCTTCTATCTTGAAAAATGCCATTAGTTGTTTTTCTTTCGGCGGTTGTTCCGGCGGCCCTTGTTGCTTTTGCCGGAATTGTTGTTACTGTTGTTGTTATTGGTGCGCCCTTTGCTGCTGGGAGCAATGGCGCTGTCGAACAGATTTTTAGCTTTCACCTCCTCTACATCAATGAGCAGCTTGCCCTTCGACATCGACTTCAGATGATCCACGATGGTGGAGTCGTCCACGTTGTCGCGGTTCCAGGTGGTGTAGAAGGTTTTCATCAGTTTGCCCAGGTAGATGATCGCTCCGCGCTGTTCGGCTTCGTCCTCAATCTCACTGGCCAGCGCAATCAGTTTCTCCACATTCTGACCGTAGTGCTTGTAGCGCGCCGATGTTTTATTGTACGACATTCGATCCGGCTTCTTGGTAAGGATGTCTTCGGCCGGAGGGGGGAAAGGGGCGTCCACGTCGAGCGTGAAGTTGGTCATGATGAACAGGTCGTCCCAGGTTTTCTGGGTGGTTTCCTCAGGATCGAGGCCCGCGGTGGGGTTAAGCTGCCGCATCAGGTTCACCAGCGTGTAGGCGTACTTGGTGCGCTTCTCGCGGTCTTCAACCGTGCCGAGGTGGTCGGCCAGCATTTGGATATTGCGTCCGTACTCACGCAGCGTGAGCGGGGGAAGGACTGAATTATAGTGGTGCATGGGGGATTTGTGTTAATGGCAAGATGCTGGTTACTGGTTACTGGTTACTGGCGGCCGCCGCGCGGTCAGATGCTAGTAGCTGGATGATCTTCTATGTGGCTAGGATGCTTGTTGCTAAATGACTTTCTATAAGGTCAGATACTGGATACACTTGCCGGCATCCAGCAGTTTGACCTTTCAGAAAATCATCTAGTATCCAGTGGCCGCGCGGCGGCCGCCAGCATCTAGCATCCCGTTCACTCGTGAATTTTTAGTTTGGCAAAGCTAAGTAATAATGTCTTCTCTCCAAAATCGGAGAATTCGACCCGGGCTTTGCGGTTGGCACCGTCGGCGTCGATGCCCTTCACCTGCCCGAACCCGAACTTGGGGTGCTCCACTTTCATACCGGCTTCCAGTTGGCTGGTATCGCTGGGGGCGAAGTCAGATGGCGCTTTGTAAGTGCTGCGGTTGGTGGGCATTGCCTGCTGTCGGCTGCGGTCGCGCTTGATGCTTTTGAGCAAGATGCGGGCGTGGTCGGTATCACCTACGGGCGAGCGGGTGCCCATCTTCTTGTTCACCATCACGTAGGCCGGGTCAATTTCTTCCAGGAACCGGCTCGGCTCGCAGTTTTTCAGCCGACCAAAGCGGTAGCGGGTGAGCGCATACGACAGCGTCAACTTCTTCATGGCACGGGTGATAGCCACGTAGAACAGGCGGCGTTCCTCCTCCAAATCCTGCCGACTGCCCAGCATCATTTGGGAGGGAAACAAGTCTTCTTCCATGCCCACCACGTAGACGTAAGGAAACTCCAGCCCCTTAGCCATGTGGATAGTCATCATGGTCACCTTGTCCTGGTCGTCGTCTTTGTCCTGATCCACCGAAGAGAGCAGCGCCACTTCTTCCAGAAAGGCGGTCAGCGATTTGTCTTCGCTTTCCGGATCATCCACAAACTCCTTGACGGCGTTGAGCAGTTCCTGCACGTTTTCGTAGCGGCTCAATCCCTCAATGGTTTTGTCTTCGTACAGTTCGCGCAGCAAGCCCGAGCCCTTAGCGACGGCCGAGGCCGCTTCGAAGGCGTCTTTACGTTCGGCTTCCAACTGAAAGGCCTTGATCATGTCCTTAAATTGCAGCAAGGTGTTAGCGGCCCGCGCTGGAAAAAACTTATCAGCATTCTCCAGCACCTCCCAAATCGAGATGTCGTGCTCGTAGGCGGTGACCACAATCTTATCTACCGTGGTGGGTCCAATGCCGCGCTTGGGCAGGTTGATGATCCGCCGAAATGCCTGCTCGTCGTTCACGTTGAGCGTGTAGCGCAGGTACGAAATCAGGTCCTTGATTTCTTTGCGCTGATAGAAGGAGAGTCCGCCGATAATTTTGTACTTGATGTTGCGCTTGCGCAGGGCCTCTTCCATCGCGCGCGACTGGCTGTTGGTGCGGTACAGGATGACGAAGTCGCCGTAGCGCCGGTGCTGGTTGCTCTTTTCCTCAAAGATGGAGTAGGCCACCAGCCGACCCTCTTCCTGGTCGGAAGTAGCCTTGATGAGTTCGATAAGGTGCCCCTCCTCATTGGCCGTCCACACTGATTTCTTTAACTGCGCCTTGTTGCGCCCGATCACCGAGTTGGCGGCGTTCACGATGCTCTGGGTGGAGCGGTAGTTCTGCTCCAGCTTAAACACCTCCAGTTCGGGAAAGTCCTTCTCGAAGTTAAGAATATTCTGGATGTCAGCGCCGCGGAAGGCGTAGATGCTCTGGGCGTCGTCGCCTACCACGCAGATGTTACCCCGCACGGCGGCCAGCTTTTTAGTGATCAGGTACTGCGACACGTTGGTATCCTGAAACTCATCCACCAGCACGTAGTGGAAGCGCTGCTGGTACTTGTTGAGCACGTCGAGATGCTGGCGAAACAGCACGTTGGTATTGAACAGCAGATCGTCGAAGTCCATGGCGTTGGCCCGGAAGCAGCGGGCCACGTAGGTTTGGTACAGCTTCGCCATGTGGGGCTTGGCGGCGGCTTCGTCTTCGGCCCGGATGGCGGGGTTATCGCGGTAGGTTTGCCAGGAGATGAGCTTGTTTTTGGCGCTGCTGATGCGGTTGAGCACCACGTTGGCCTTATACATTTTGTCGTCGAGCCCCGCCTCTTTCACAATCTTCTTGATGAGCGTTTTGGAGTCGTCGGTATCGTAGATGGTGAAGTTGCGCTGGTAGCCCAGGCGGTCGGCTTCCGAGCGCAGGATGCGGGCGAACACCGAGTGGAAGGTGCCCATCCACAGGTTGCGCGCTTCGTTGCCCACCACGGTTTCGATGCGGTGGCGCATCTCCTTGGCGGCCTTGTTGGTAAAGGTGAGGGCCAGAATGTTGAACGGGTCAACGCCTTTTTTCTGAATGAGGTAGGCCATGCGGTAGGTAAGCACCCGGGTTTTGCCCGAGCCCGCTCCGGCAATAATCATGGTGGGTCCTTCGGTGTGCTCCACGGCCGCCCGCTGCGGATTGTTCAGGGTGTTGAGGTACTCCATAGACAGGTTAAGGTTGGTGAGACGAAGGTACGAAAAGTTTTTCTGGATACTGGTAGCTGGATGACTTTCTGGATGGCGTTCCACGCGGGGCAAGATGCTGGATATTTGCTTTGTGGCTAGGTTGCTGGATGCTAGACGCTAGTAACCAGTAACCAATTGCTAGTATCCAGCATCCAACACTGAATTCTGTTGACTGACAGTTAATTCTGCGCTAAAGTTTTTGCTTCCTAAGAGAATACCGTTAAATTTGCCACTCGTTAAACCAAAACGGGCAAAGGTTCGTTCTTTTGCCAACCGAATAAGAAGACATGGCCAATCACAAATCAGCCCTTAAGCGCATCCGATCCAGCGAAACGCGCCGCCTGCGCAACCGCTACCAGCTGAAGACCACCCGCACCTACGTGCGTCGCCTGCGCGAAACCACCGACAAGTCGGAAGCCGAAAAACTCTACCAAGATGTGGCGGGCATGCTCGACAAGCTAGCGAAGAACAACATCATTCACAAAAACAACGCGGCCAACAAGAAGTCGCAACTCGCCAAGTACGTCAACCAATTGGCGTAGATACTTACGCACGAAATACTCTCGAGCCCTATGCTGAATAAGTGTAGGGCTTTTTTGTTTTCTTGGGGGGCTGGATGCTGGAAGACTTTCAGAGTGGTCAGATACTGGGAGCTGGTTACTGGATGCTAGTGGCTAGCAACTCGTCTTCAGCATCTGATAGTTGATTTGTCACAGAAACTTAAAAAGCATGAGTTATCGGAAGCTTGAAATCTGGGTGTTGGCGCGGGAGGTTGTGGTTGAAGTCCATCGGATGAGTCTAGAGCTACCCAAATTTGAACTATACGAAACCGGTAGTCAGATTAGGCGGTCAAGCAAATCAGTGAAGTCCACGATTGTGGAAGGATACGGTCGGCGAAGATATCAAGCCGATTTCATTAGGTTTTTGATCTACGCGCAATCGTCTAACGACGAAACGATTGATCATCTGGAGACACTGTACGAAACAAGGTCACTCACTGACGAAAAACTGTATCAACTACTACATCACAAGATAGATTTGCTGGGAAAGAAACTAAACAAATTTCTACAAACCGTATCAAAAAACCATAATTGCTCTCCATAGCTTACATTTACCAGCCACCAGCCACCAGCCACCAGCCACCAGCCACCAGTCACCAGCATCCATTCCCCATGTCCCTAAAAACCCTGCGCGAAACCGGAATTCTTAGTTGGGACGAGGCCGACCGGCCCCGCGAAAAGCTGCTCCGGAAGGGGCGCTCCACCCTCACCGATGCCGAATTGATCGCTATTCTGATTGGTTCGGGCACCCGCAACCAGAGTGCCGTTGATCTGAGCAAAGACATTCTGAAATCGGCTCACTACAACCTGCACGAATTGGCCAAACTGTCGGTGGATGATCTGAAAAAGTTTCCGGGCATCGGCGAGGCCAAGGCCATCAGCATCGTGAGTGCATTGGAGCTGGGGCGGCGGCGCAAAGCCAGTGAACCCAGCAAGCGCGATAAGATTACTTGTTCCGACGATGCCTACCGCGTGATGCAGCCCTACCTGCTCGACCAGCCGCTGGAGCAGTTCTGGATTATCTTGCTCAACCGCGCCAACGAGGTGATCAAACCGCACTGCGTGAGCCAGGGTGGCGTGGCGGGCACGGTGGCCGACCCGAAAACGATCTTCAAGGCGGCACTGGATAAACTGGCTAGCTCAATTATTTTGGTGCACAACCATCCGTCGGGTAATCTCACGGCCAGCGAAGCGGATATTCGACTCACCCAGAAGCTGAAGGATGCGGGGCAGCTGCTCGATTTGCCGGTGCTGGATCATCTGATTTTCACCGACCACGGGTTTTATAGTTTTGCGGATGAGGGGGTATTGTAGGCGCACGGATTTCACAGATGGCACGGATGGTTTAAGGCACACAGATTTCACAGATGGCGCAGATCACGCAGATAAGGAAGGCTGGTAGGTTTTGCTTATATTGGCTTGCCGTAACCTGATCCGCCATGACCGACCAACGCATCCGCCTGAGCACCCGCTTTCTTCCGTTTTTCAAAGGGTTGTGCTACGCTTCCCTGCTGATCGTACCGGCCCTGTTGCTTCCCAGCCTGCTGAGCGGAGATTGGTTGGCCATACAAATGCTCATTGCGTGGACAGTTACCGCGGTTAGTGCGCTACTCGGCGTGCGAAAGCTGCGCACCGTGGGGTGGGAATCGGGCAGTTTGGTGGTGAAAGACCAAGCTGACCTTGTTATTTTGCCGCAGGAGATCAAGAACATAGAACTCAAGATGCTGATCGGAGTGCACGAGGTAACGCTGCACGAACCGCATCCGTATTTAGGCGAGTCGTTCCTGTTTCAGGCCTCCCTGATGTATTTTTTTCGGCACAACGCGTTCGATGAGCAAATGCACGAACTGCGACGATACATAGTGCAGTCCAAGCGCGAAGTGTCAACCGAAGGCGTAGTGGCTACCCGGCGTCCGATGTCCCCACCACAACTAGATGGCGCATAAAACTGGTATCGAGCGTTATGCGCAATCCGCTATTCTGCATGGCTTCCACCACGGTGTTTTTCGCTAGGCGAATTTTGTCGTAGCTGCTCACCCGCTGCGTCCATCCGTCCTGACTGCGTTCGTGCAACAGGTCGGTTACGCGTACGGTCTTTCGATCGTACTCCAAAAAACAGGTTAAAATGCGTTGGTCGTCGCTCTTCACCGGCAGAAAACGGTCGGTTCCGGTGAGCGGCGTGCGGTAGTCGCGAAACGACAGCGCCAGTTTGCCACCCGGCGCGAGTCCGTTGGCGCAATCGCGGACGAACTGTTGGGCTTCCGCTTCGCTGTCCAGATGGGCGAGTGTGTCGCCCCAGCAGAGAATGAGTTCGAGCGGTGGATCAGTGTGCTGGCGCACGTTCCGAATGTCGTCTTCAACCACTTCGATGTCATCATCCCCCCGGCGGGTGCGCAGTTCGTCCAGTAGCTGCCCACTGAAATCAACCGCCCGTACGGAGAAGCCCAGTTTGGCCAGCGATACTGCTTGTAGTCCATGCCCGGCCCCCAAGTCCAACGCCAGCCCATTGCCACTGGGTAGCAAGCCAACTTCCCGGAAAAACGTCTCGTGGGCGGCTTGCTTCTCATCAAAATTGCCGACCATCCAGGAGTAAAAATTGCCCAGGTGGTGGTCGTAGTGTTCTTTGGCAGTCATAGTAGTGGTTAGATGGCGGTTCGGGGCGGTAAGATAGTAGCTAGTTGGCAAATAAATTCATCTCAGCAAAATTCAGGTCGGACGGTTGTTCTTGTCATCAGGAAGTAGTTCTTTGATGTTGATTAATCGGTTCGTTTTTTCCGGTTGAGTTCGTCATTCTTACTGCTCATTTCCAACGCATGGATTTTCATTGGACTTTGTTAATTGTTTCGTCACTGGTAGTAGTGAGCGGATTGCTGGTGATCAAAATCGAGCGGTTGTATCTCACCGAACCCCTGTTAGCCATGCTGGTAGGAATCGCCGTGAGCTCCCTGGGCTTTAGGATCATCGGTACGTCCGAGGGCGAAACACAGGTTCGCTTTCTGGAGGTGGCAAGTCAGCTTACGATCAGTTTGTCGCTGATGGCCGCCGCCTACAAGATTCCGCGCAACTACCTGTCGTCCTTCGGAAGGTCGCAGGCGGTCATTCTGCTGCTCGTGATGCCGCTGATGTTCTTATTCTCGGGCTTGATTGCCTACGGTGTTTTTTCGCTTCCCCTGGCCGTAGCCTTCTTAATTGCAGCGGTGATCACCCCCACCGACCCGGTGGTTTCATCCACCATCGTATCGGGCAGGTTTGCCGAGAAACTGCTGCCCGCTTCGCTGCGCCATACGCTCTCGTTCGAGTCGGCCGCCAACGACGGACTGGCCTATCCGCTGGTGTTGCTGATGTTGTTTGTGCTGGGCTATGATGAAGCCACCACGGGGGCCAACTGGTTGCTGCGGGTGGTGGGGTGGGAAACGCTGGGCGCCATTGGTCTGGGTCTGGCAACGGGCTACGGATTTGGCTGCGCAATGCATGCCGCTCATCAGCGGGGGTGGATGAACCAAAAAGCGCTACTGTCTTTTTCCGTAGCCTTTGGCTTTTTCGTTCTCAGTTTGGGCGAGGTGTTGCAAACCAACGGCATCGTTGCGGTGTTTGCCGCCGGACTGATGGTGAGCCGCGTGGTGTCGAAGAACGAGGTGTTGGCCGAAGAAAACGTGCAAGAAACCATCGAGCGCCTGTTCACCATTCCAATCTACTTTTTCTTCGGCATGCTGGCCCCTATTGAGGCTTGGTTGAGCCTCGGCGGGCCGCTACTACTGTTTGCGGTGCTGATTCTGCTTTTTCGTCGCCTACCGGCCCTCTTGCTGGTGCGCCCCCTGTTGCCCAGGTTCAAGCACTGGCCCGATCTGCTTTTCTTAGGCTGGTTCGGCCCGGTTGGCGTTGCGGCGCTGTTCTATTCCATGCACGTGCTAAGGCATACTCCCTATCAGGTAGTGTGGGAGGTATCCAGCTTTGTGGTGTTCTTTTCCACGCTGGTGCACGGGCTTACCAGCTTGCCCTTATCGAAGGGTTACGCGCGCCGACGCATCTAATCTAACGCTTCGCCCGTAAACGGCTTAGATGATTGTCCGCAACGGTCGTCTTTCACCCGAACTAACTTCACTGCATGCATGAATTTCCGCAAATCACTTTAGGAATAGTGTTGGGAGCTTCGGTAGAAATTCCGCTACTCACCGACATTGTTATCATTCTGGGAGCTTCGGTGCTGGTTATTTTTGGGTTTCAGAAGCTGAAACTGCCGACCATTTTAGGGTATCTGATGACGGGCATTCTGGCGGGTCCATACGCGCTAGGGCTGATCGATGCCTCGCAGGAGGTAGAAATCATGGCTGAAATTGGCGTGATCCTGCTCTTGTTCATCATCGGGATGGAGTTTTCGCTGAAGAGCCTAGCGGCCATCAAAAAAAGTGTCTTTATCGGCGGGGCCGCGCAGGTAGGGCTCACCATCGTGATCACCGCCCTGGTTGCCTGGTGGTTCGATTTTTCCCTCAACGCCGCCCTGTTTCTCGGCTTTGTGTTCTCGCTCAGCAGCACCGCCATTGTGCTTAAACTGCTGCAGGAGCGCAGCGAAGTGAGCAGTCCGCACGGCAAAATTGCGCTGGCCATTCTGATTTTTCAGGATATCATCGTGGTGCCCATGATGCTGCTCACCCCCATTCTGTCGGGGCAAACCGGCGATGTGGGGGCGGTGGTGGTAGAACTGCTTCTGAAAGTGGGAGTGGTGATTGCCGTGGTGCTGGTGGGCGCGCGCTACCTGGTGCCCTTGTTGCTGCACGAAGTGGCCAAAACCAAGAACCGCGAGCTGTTTATTCTGTTCGTGGTGGTGATCTGCTTCGCCATCGCCTGGGGCACCGCCGAGATGGGCTTGTCGCTGGCCCTGGGCGCTTTCCTGGCCGGGCTGGTGATCTCCGAATCGGACTATAGCTACCAGGCCACCGGCTTTGTGATTCCTTTCCGCGAAATTTTCACGAGCTTCTTCTTCGTCTCCATCGGCATGCTGCTCGATGTATCGTTTCTGATCGACCACTTTTTGATTATTGTGGGATTGTTGCTGCTGGTGAGCGTGACCAAGGCGGGCATTGCCGGAGTGGCGGCGCTGCTGCTCAACTACCCGGTGCGCACCGCCATTCTCACCGGACTCACCTTGTTTCAGGTGGGTGAATTTGCTTTTATCCTATCCGAGGTAGGCATCGAGTACCAACTGATGTCCGAGGCCACTTACCAGTACTTTTTGTCGGTTTCTATCCTATCAATGGCCATCACCCCGTTTGTGATTCAGAACTCGGAGAAGATCACCAAAGCGTTCACGGCTTCCAAAACGCTGCGCACCCTGCCAACCCCCGTATCAAGAAGCAACGGGGCGGCAACCGTTCCCTCAGAAGACCACTATAAAGACCACACGATCATCATTGGCTTTGGCGTGAACGGGCAGAACGTGGCGCGGGCCGCCAAGTTCGCTAACATCCCCTACGTGATCATCGAGATGAACGCCGACACGGTGCGGCGCGAAAAGGCTCGGGGCGAGCACATTTTATTCGGCGACGCCACCAATCACTTCATTCTGGAGCACGTGAAGGTGTTTAGTGCCCGGGTGGCGGTGGTGGCCATCTCTGACCCGATGGCCACCCGCGCCGTGATCACCAGCATCCGCTCCATCTGCCCCACCGTGCACATGATCGTCCGCACCCGCTTCATGAACGAAGCGGCCGAGCAGTTGCGCCTGGGGGCCAGCGAGGTGGTGCCCGAAGAGTTTGAGACCTCGATTGAGATTTTCTCACGCCTGCTGCACAAGTACCTGGTGCCGCAGGATGAGGTAGACCACTTTATTGCCGACATCCGGGCCGATAGTCACGAGGTGCTGCCCCCGCGCGAGATTGATTACCGGAGGGCCTCGAAACTTACCATTCCCAACCTGAATATCTCATCGCTGCGGGTGCAGAACGGCAACCGGGAGGTGGTGGGCAAGACGATGAACGAGGCGGGCATCCGGGCGCGCTACGGGGTCAACGTGCTGGCCATCCAGCGCGACGAGGACTACCTGTCGCACGTCGAGGCTAACACCCGCATCGAGCAGGACGATATTCTTTTCCTGGCGGGTAAGCCCGAGGATGTGTCTCGCTTCCACGAGGTGATTAAAATTTAACGCTTCACGCCCTGGGTAGTGAACGACAAGCCCTGCTGTCCGTTGGTAGAAATCATCACCGCCTCAAAGAGCGGTTCGTGTACGCGGGGGCGGGTGGCCCATTCGAAGATAAAGTTGGCCCCGGTGCCTCCGGTTTGGTCCGACTCGTCGATCACAATCTCAATGGTTTCCAGCGGCCGCAGGTACACCGGATCGTCTACGTAGGTGCGCAGGCGGTCGCCCTGGGTGTTGTAGTAGTCGGCGTGCAGGATGAACACCGAATCGGTGGTGCTGATGTTGCGGATACTTACGGTGGAAGTGAGGTGGTAGGTGAGCTGGTCGCTGCGTTGGTAAATCTCGGAGTACACCGACAGGTACGAACTTCCACGAGTTAGCGAATCGGGGGCGGTGAGTTGCACTTTCCGCTTGGCCCAGTCTACCGGACCGATGATGCCTTCTTCTTCGTTGGTGGAGGGGGTGCAGGAGAGTGCGATGAGCAGGACGAGCAAAGATACGGTGTCTTTCATAGCAGAAGCGTTTCTAGCAGACCGGCAAGATACACAATTGGTGCGAAGACCGGCGAACTTGGTTTTTGCGACTACCAGCTGTTTTGAGCGACGTTAGCAAAATCTGCTTCGAGGCTATCCAGCGTTTGCCCGAAAGCAGTTGAACCCACTAGCAGTAGCAATAGCGTGATCGTAGCCTTTATCATTTAGGGCGGGTTATTTCTGAAAGTTGTTACAGCATTGGCATCCTCTCTATCTGTTTAAATAACTAAGCAAAAAGTTAAACAAAATACCCTGATTCCACCAACACTTCCTCCGGCGCCCGGTTATACTGCCGCAACGCTTAGACGCTTGCCTATTTTATTTATCAAAATACAAAATTTCATGAACTTAGGAATCAAGGGAAAATCGGCAATAGTTACCGGAGCCGACTCAGGACTCGGCAAAGCCACCGCCCGTATTCTGGTCAGCGAAGGCGCCCACGTGCTGCTCACCGACCTGAAAGAAGAAGGACTCGAGAAAGCCGCTGAAGAAGTGCGCCAGCACGCCGCCGATGGTGCGGAAGTCACCGTCAAGGCAGCCAACCTGACCAGCAACGACGAAGTGAAAGCCCTAGCGGAGGCGGCCCAGCAGCAGTTTGGCGGAGCCGATATCCTGGCCCACTGCGCCGGAGCGCGGGGAGCCGCCGGAGAGTTTTTGGAGCTCAGCGACGACGACTGGATGGAAACGATCAACATCGACCTGATGGGTTCGGTGCGCGTATGTCGAGCGTTTATCCCGCCAATGCAGCAGAAAGGCTGGGGCCGCATCGTGCTCATTGCTTCCGAAAACGCTCTGCAACCCTACGTGGAAGAGAGTCCCTACAACGCCTGCAAAGCCGCCATCGTCAATCTGTCAAAGTGCCTGTCGCGCGCCTACGGTGAAGACGGAGTGCTCGTTAACACGGTTTCGCCCGCCTACATCGCCACCCCCATGACCGACGCTATGATGGAAGAACTAGCCGAAGAGCGGGGCACGGATGTCGATGAGGCAGTGAAGTGGTTCCTCAAAAACAAGCGCCCG
The DNA here is from genome assembly GCA_965217275.1 of Cyclobacteriaceae bacterium. Classification (GTDB taxonomy): domain Bacteria; phylum Bacteroidota; class Bacteroidia; order Cytophagales; family Cyclobacteriaceae; genus Tunicatimonas. The sequence goes on from OZ244400.1 coordinate 3,055,691, forward strand.
CACATTGTGGTGGATCGTCGCGGCAAGCCCGAAGAAGTGGCCGCCGTCATCGCATTTCTCTGCTCCGAACTGTCTAGCTACATCAACGGCAGCAACTACCGGGTGGATGCGGGCGCCGTAGAAACAGCCTTTGGGTAATGCATCAATTGCTCGATGGCTTCATTGTTTGATTGTTAAAGATTGCAAACTCAACAATCGAACAGTTGAACCATCGGGCTATCAAATAATAGCTATCAATGATGCCCAATTCTATGCCCGTACTCGTTTTTTTGCACTACTTCGGCGGGTCGGCGCGTAGTTGGCAGTGGGTTGCCGAGCAGTTGGCAGATAGCTACCGTTGCGTAGTCCTGAATTTTCCCGGCTTTGGCAATACCTCTCCGCTAGACGCACCGTCGATTCAGGAGATGGCCCGCTACGTGCAACAGGAGACCGAGCAATTAGAGTTGTCTTCGTTTGTGCTTATTAGGCACTCCATGGGCGGCAAAATCGCCCTGCAGGTGGCCGCGGATGATTCGTCGCGCAGCCAGTGCGTTCGGCAACTCGTATTGATCGCTCCTTCTCCGCCCACCGTGGAGCGCATGACTGACGACGAGAAAGAACGGATGCTGCGCCATCCTGACCGGGATGAGGCAGAAACCACGGCAGAAACCACGGTAGAAAATGCTACTCAGCAAACGCTATCCGCTGCGCGGCAAACGCTAGCGGTAGAAACGCAACTGGAAATTGATAAGGCTACCTGGCGCTGGTGGTTGCGCAAAGGTATGGATCATTCCATCGCCGATCAGGCAAGCCAGATCACCATTCCTATCACCGTGCTGGCTTCCGACGATGACCCGGTGATCGATCCAGCGACAATTCAGCGGGAAATAATGAAGAAGCTTCCGAAGGCTCAACTAATCCGCATCCAAGGTATTGGTCATCTGCTGCCCCTGGAAAATCCGGAGTGGGTAGCGGACCAGATCAGGCGGATTTGTCAATGAGCTTTAAAACCGGCGGGTATATGCCTTGCGCAAGGGAAGCGACGAACTTGCTCAAAACAGCTAATTTATTTCGCCTAGCTTCGGGCAAATATTATAGCTATGATCAACTGCTCCCGGGCGGCATTTGTGTTGCTATTTGCCCCCCTCATTGCTCCAGCTCAACAACAACTACAGCTTCCGTTTCCGCTTAAGATAGACGCTTATCATAATGCCGCCCACGTTTTGCAAAACAAAAAGATGCCGGGTTTCTCCCTGTATCTTCAAGATGAGCGGACAGTATGGACCGTGCAGATGAGTGATACTTTCACGGTAAAGACGCCGGTGAAGCTTATCAATCCGAAAACCGTAGATAACTCGGTTCACTTTTTAGGAGGCATACACCGCACCGACAGCGCCCTGCTATTCTACAGTAATCGTAAGCGAACCAAGCTCAACGTTACCGTGATTGATTATCGCACCGGGGCGGTCGGTTCGCAATTGCTGGAAGTGCCCTTGGAGAAGCACGAAAAACCGTGGTGCTACTACACGTTAGCCAATAAACTTTACTTAATCACCAAAAACAAACGTGATTCCGTTTTAAGCATAGCCACAGTGAGTCACACCCTGGTGGTGAAAAAGCGCAGATACTTCGTAGGTAAGACCTTTCTGTTTACTCCTCCCCAGCAAGCCGACGACTACCTTATCAATTCGGCCCGGAAACACCGCACCGCCGTAGCTATCCTCCCCAACGCCGTACATAAAACGGAACATACCTTCTCTTCCGTCAAGCTTTATCCCCAACCCGACGCTTTGTGGCTTACTTCTGATCAAGAACCGGCCTATACCGCGCTGGTGCGGATTGACTTGATGTCGGGAGAAGTGTCCGAACAAACTTTTCCTCAACCGTCGGTGGCTCAGGGTGTAAAAACCAACTCTTTTGTCTGCAACAATAAGTTGTTTCAAGCACGGGCCAGTCGTCAGCTACTAAAATTTACGGCTACCGACATTAACTCCCAGGAAGTGCTACAGAGCTACCAGCTAATGCGCCGCGAACCGCTAACGTTTGGTGAGTCGCTGGTGTATCAACATGGCATTCCTACCGAAAAAACGCAGGCCCTATTTCGAGATCTGTTTGGAGTCGGAGTGAACAATGCGCAATTAGCTATTGCCGTCAACCTTGAGTACGACAACTATTGGTGCCAAATAGGAGCTTATACCTCGACTGATATTATTTACTACTACACTACACCCATTAGTACCCTTCCGCTACAAGCAAGTGCTTGGGGATTATCAGGATTCCCGGTGCCGTTTGCGAGGGGTAATCACACTATCAATACCTACTTATACGGTTCGTTGAACGCCAAAACACTCAGCAGTGTACCGGGCACCTACATCCAGACCGTATCCGGCAAAATCGAACGCTTCCGGAAATTGATGAACGCTCGGACCAACCGGATAGACGTTGAGGTGGTATCGCGCTGGCAGGACCATTATCTTCATGGTTTTTATGATCGCCAACTGGAGCAGTATATGATTAATGCTTACCCCATCAAATAAGCCTTCTGCTTAAGACGCAAATGCGGGTGACATTTCCAAAAGTTCAATACCAAGAGGTCACCGAAGAACTTCCGCTTGATGCACGGTGCAGGTCGTACCCCATCTGCGAAGAAATCCATATTGAATCAGACGCGAAGCACCAAGCGGACGTGGTGATAAAACTAGCCCGTCTCGGTAGCCGGAGCGTTATTCAACCATAATTGCCTAACCAGGATAATTTACTTACCTTATCCGTCTTAACAGCAGTTAGCTTCTTACCTTTCACGCAATCTATAATCCTGACCTATGATCAACCGTACTCACTTCATTTTGTGCTTGCTAATTGGGGTGTCGTTCGTAGCAAACGGACAGACGGATACCCTGCCGCCCCCCAACATTCTGTGGATCGTCAGCGAAGACAACAGTCCCTTCATTGGGACCTACGGCGATACGTTTGCCATCACTCCCAACATTGACCGCCTGGCCACCGAAGGAGTGTTGTACGAGAATGCGTTCGCCTCGGCCCCGGTGTGTGCCCCGGCCCGCTCGACGCTAATCACCGGCATGTACGCCAACTCAATGGGCACCCAGCACATGCGCAGTGCCAACGCTATTCCGGCATTTATCAAATTCTTCCCGCGCTATCTGCGCGAAGCCGGATACTACTGTACCAATAACTCCAAGAAGGATTACAATACCGACGACCAGGAAGAGGCGTGGGATGAATCGAGTGGCAAAGCCACCTACCGGAAGCGTCCGGCAGGGAAGCCCTTCTTCTCTATCTTCAACTTCACCACCTCGCACGAAAGCTCTATCCACGAACCCATTCAGCGGTTGGTACACGACCCCGAGGAGGTGCCCATTCCGCCCTACCACCCCCGCACCGAGGAGATGAAGCACGACTGGGCCCAGTACTACGATCAGGTGACCATGATGGACGCCCAGGTGGGCAAGGTGCTGCAAGACCTGGAGGCGCGCGGACTGGCCGACAACACCATTGTGTTCTACTACAGCGACCACGGCGGCATACTGGGTCGTAGCAAGCGGTTCTTGTACGAGTCGGGCCTGCGCGTGCCGCTCATTATCCGCTTTCCCGAAAAATACGCGCATTTAGCGCCGAGTGCTCCCGGTACCCGCACCGACCGGCTGGTGTCGTTCGTGGATTTTGCTCCCACGGTGCTGAGTCTGGCTGGGATTTCGGTGCCTGATTACATGCAGGGACAGGCTTTTCTGAGCGAACAGGAGCAACCCGCCAACGACTACGCTTTTGCCTTTCGGGGTCGCATGGACGAGGCCTACGATATGGCGCGCTCGGTGCGGGACAAGCGGTTTCGCTACACCCGCAACTACATGCCCCACCGCATCTACGGGCAATATTTGCAGTACCTGTGGCGCGCCCCGTCGATGGCTTCTTGGCAAGCCGCCTACGAAGCGGGCGAACTCAACGAAGCCCAGTCGGCCTTTTGGGAACCCAAGCCTCCGGAAGAACTATACGATGTGACCACCGATCCGCACAATGTGCGCAACCTAGCCGACGACCCACAGTATCAGGCCGATTTGGAACGCCTCCGCGGGGCCGAAGCCGCCTGGGTGCGCCGCATTCACGATGCGGGCTTCTTGCCCGAATCCGAAATGATGGCCCGCGCTCAGCAAGAGGAGACGACAATCTACGAGCTGATGCGTTCGCCGAGCTTACCGTTCGACCGAATCGTCAAGACGGCGCAGTTAGCAAGCGCGCGTGATGCTGATCACCTCCAAGAGTTTACTGCTCGTCTCAGCGATGAGGAAGCGGCGGTGCGCTACTGGGCGGCCACGGGGTGCGCCATCCTGGGTGAGCAAGCCGAACCAGCCCGTCAGGCACTGCAGGCTCATCTGGACGACCCGGCTCCCAACGTGGCGGTGGCCTGCGCCGAAGCCTTGTACTACCTGGGCGAAACGGATGAGCCGCTCAACACGCTTACCCGGGTGCTTGAAAACGGTAACGAAATGGCCCGGGTGCACGCCGTCAACGTGCTCAAACTGATGGGCGAAGACGCCCGTCCGGCTCTCGAAGCGGCGCAGCATATCCTGGACCGGTCGAAGCCCGAAGAGGAAACGCACAGCCGCGGATACGACATACGCGCCGCCCGTAGCCTAATAGACGATCTAAACAAACCAGGCCGATAGATTTTTATGGTAGAAATTAATCAGGATACAACCCTGGGCTGGGTTGGCACCGGTGTGATGGGTGCCGCCATGCTGGCCCGCTTGCAGGAGGCCGGTTACGCCAGCGTGGTGTACAACCGCACCAAAGAAAAAGCGCAACCGCTGCTAGAGGCCGGAGCGCAGTGGGCCGATTCGCCCCGGGCGGTGGCGGAGCAGTGCCCGGTGGTGTTCACCATCGTGGGGTTCCCCAACGACGTGCGGGAGGTTTACTTTGGGGAGGATGGTCTGCTGGCGGGAGCTTCGGAAGGAGCTATTCTGGTGGATATGACTACCACCGAACCCAGTCTGGCGCAAGAAATCTACCATCAAGCCCAAACCCAACAGGTACACACCGTAGACGCTCCCGTATCAGGCGGTGACGTGGGAGCCAAAAATGGAACACTGTCAATCATGGTTGGTGGTGATAAGTCAGCTGTGGACGCCGTGATGCTGCTGCTAGAGGTGATGGGTAAGAACATCGTCTATCAAGGCGAAGCCGGAGCGGGGCAGCACACCAAAATGGGCAACCAGATTGTCATTGCGGGCACCATGATTGGGGTGTGCGAAAGTCTGCTCTACGGCCACCGCGCCGGACTCGATCTGCCCACCATGCTGCGATCCATCAGCGGGGGGGCGGCCGCCTGCTGGACGCTAGACCAACTGGCTCCGCGCATGGTGCAGCGCAATTTTGATCCCGGCTTCTACGTAGAGCACTTTATCAAAGACATGGGCATCGCCCTACAAGAAGCCAACCGCCTCGGCCTGTCGATGCCCGGACTGGCGCTGGCCAAGCAACTCTACGAAGCCACCCAGGCCCAGGGCCACGGAAAACTGGGCACCCACGCCCTGTTGCTGGCGCTGGAGCAGCTATCGGGAATTGAGACGTGACGCCCGCAAACAATGTTCAAACGGATGGCGTTGTTAAAAAATTAGTCCGTTAGTCAGTTTAGCCGGTATGGAATCAACGCAAGACCCCGAAGAGTCGGTATCGAAACTCTCTTCGGCCCGCAAGCTTTTGTTAGTTGCCTTGGTGGGAGGGATCATTTTTTTAATCGTCTATTTCTTCGTCCTCGACAATGATTCGGCAGAGACAGAGGCCATTCCGGTGACCACCGACACGGCTGAACCGCAGTTTGTAAAGGAAGGCGAACTGGTGTTCTTAGACGCTGAAACGCAGGACACGCTGCAACAGATTGACATTGAAGTGGCTACGGATGAAGCCGAGCAGCAACAAGGGCTAATGTACCGCAGCGCGATGGACGAAGACCACGGCATGCTGTTCCCCTACACCAGCGCTCGGCCGCGGTCGTTCTTTATGAAGAACACCAAAATTTCGCTCGACATCATGTACGCCGACGCCAACCGCCGCATTGTCACCATCCACCAGGGAGTGATGCCCTACTCCGAGAAATCGCTCCCCTCAGGCGAGCCCGCCCAGTACGTGGTAGAGGTGAACGCGGGCTTTGCCGCCCGCCACGGCATTGAGGAAGGCGATTTCATTGCTTTCGAGGAGTTGCCGTAGCATCACCGAAAAAAACCTCCTACCCCGAAATACGTACCGATACGTATGCACAAGTTACCCGTGGGTTTGCAGAATTTCCAGGTACTCCGAACCGGAGGGTACCTCTACGTTGACAAAACGGCACTGTTGCACCGTTTGGTCACCGAGGGGAAATACTATTTCCTGTCGCGCCCGCGCCGTTTTGGAAAAAGCCTGATGGTGTCGACGCTCGCCGAGCTCTTTCAGGGCCATCGGGAGCTGTTCACCGGTTTGTGGATCGACGATCAGTGGGATTGGACGCAGACCAATCCCGTGATCCACCTAAGTCTTAACAGTATGGGCTATAAGGAGATAGGACTAGAAAAAGCACTGGCCCTCCGGCTCAATAAGATTGCCGCTCAGTACGGATTTAGTTTGCAATCGGAAGCGAACTCGCTGCGCTTCCAGGAGCTTATCGAGCGACTACACCGCTCGTTCGGACCGGCGGTGGTGCTGATTGACGAGTACGACAAACCCATCATCGATTACCTGGACGACTTGCCCCGCGCTGAGCATCACCGCGACCTGCTCAAATCGTTCTACTCGGTGCTCAAGGACGCTGATCCGCACCTGCGCCTGGTGTTGCTCACGGGAGTGAGCAAATTCTCTCAGGTATCCATCTTCTCGGAATTGAATAACCTGGCCGACCTGACGCTGCACCCCGAATACACTACTTTGCTGGGGTATACCCAAGCGGAACTGGAGCATTACTTTGCGGAAAGGCTAACCGACCTGGCCCCGCAGTTCGGAGGAAAAGACGCGCTGTTGCACCAAATCAAGAAGTGGTACAACGGCTACAGCTGGGACGGGGCGAACTACGTCTACAATCCCTTTTCGGTGCTAAGCTTCTTCAGCCAGAAGCAATTTCGCAACTTTTGGTTTGAGACCGGCACGCCCACCTTCCTGGTTAAACTATTAAATAGAGAACACGCGTACCAACTGGAAGACATTCGGGCCAGTGCGGCGGTGTTCAGCAGCTTTGAGCTTCGGCGCATCGACCCCAAAGCGTTGCTTTTCCAAACCGGTTACATCACCATCTGCTCCGTTGATGAGGACCAGACCTATACGCTTTCGTATCCCAATAAAGAGGTGCGCGATTCTCTCCTCCAGTACCTGCTGGCTGAGTACACCCAGAGCTATCCATCCGATACTCCGGTGCGGGCCCAGCAGATGAAACAAGCCCTGCAAGCGGGGAACACCCGCGATTTTGTGGAAGCCCTCAATGGTCTATTTGCCACTATTCCCTATCAAATCTTCATCGCCGACCGGGAGGCGTACTACCACTCGGTCACGTACTTGGCTCTCAGCCTTATGGGGACGTTCGTCCAGGTGGAGGTAAGCCAGGCCCACGGACGTCCGGATGCGGTGGTTCATACGGCAAACACCACTTACGTAATGGAATTCAAATTAGACGAACAAGCTGAGGAAGCGTTGGCCCAAATCAAGGCGAAGGGATACGCGCAACCGTACCTCAACCAAGGCAAAGCGGTCAAGGCAATCGGTATCCGGTTTAGTTCCGAACAAAAGCAATTGGATGCTTGGGTGGAGGAGGTGATGTAGGTGCTTTTTTGCGTGGCCGTGGCGCTATAATGGTGAATGATCAGCGGCCGCCGTGGCAATTCCTCACCCATACGCGACGCTCAAATTGTATCGCCACAGGGTCCTCCTCCTTGCCCAATCGGCGAGCCGTCGGGGGCGGGCAACGGAGAAACTACTTCTATCTCCTCAGGATGATCTTCGAAGCGCCTAATTTGAGCAAGGGCAAGCTGATCGTGGGCCTGCCAAGCATCATCCGGACCCGAACTGCCAGCCACTTGCTCCTTGAGCTGGGCAAGTTCCAGCGTAGCCAGCGCCCGCACTTGTCCGGAGGTGGCCTCATTGGCGGCCAATCGAATGAAATGATTTAAGACGAGCCGCTGTACCAAACGTTGCAATTCACCTTCGTAGCCCGAGCGGCGATCCGCCTTCCAGGTAGCTTCCATTAGTTGGTTACTGAGTTCGGTGAAACCCGGCGCTTGGTCGTGGCGCGCGTGATAGTCCACCATGCGGGCGAGGCGTTCGGGATTGAGTAAGAAACCAAGCGTGAAATCAGTGGCTGTTTCGGCGGCGGCCATCGGATCGAAGGTGAGGCCGGTGCGCGACGGGAACAGTTCGCGGGCGTTTTCTTCGTAGCCCAGCGGATAGGGCGGCAGCAGCGCCAGCACCCGCTCGGGAATCGCCAAGGCGTCGGGGGTGATGGTGCTGAGCAGCGCCTGAATGGCGGCTTGTTGCTGGTCGCCGGGCACCATCGCCAGCACCGGTTGCCCGTCGCCCCGCACCGCGTAGGTATAGTTGAGGCCGCCCGGCAGTTTGGCCACCGCCTCGGTCTGATAGCGGTGAAACAAGTACATGGGCACCAGCACTTCTTCCAGCGTGGCCACCGGCTGTCCGAAAGGAATTTTCTTCTCCGACAGGTTCTGCAGAGCAATCTCCCGCACGCGCATCACCCGTTGCAGTTCAGCCACCGGATCGGCACCGTTGTCCCACAGGTGGGCTGCCGGATGCGCTCCGCTGGTGGCCCGGGCATCCCGATCCGAAATAAACGGCAAGCCGTCGCTGATTGCCCGTTGCAGAATGCTGTCTAACGCCTGCGATTCGTCCGTCCCGGCCGGGAAGTCCTGGTAGCCGTAGGTGATGGCCACCTTGTCCCACGCACCGATCTCGTCGGTGTAGGCATCAGAAAGATCAAGCTGCCCGCCATTTATCTTCACATAGGGGTGAGGATAGTCCATCACCGAGGCGTTCGCGTTGCCACTGGCGGCGTAGTTGTGCACCAACCCCAGCGTGTGCCCCACCTCGTGCGCGGCCAACTGCCGCAGGCGTTGCAACGACATTTGCATCATGGGGCTATCTTCCCGCGGTTCCGAACCCGGCTCGTCAGTTTGGTAGTCGGCCACCAGGCCCGAGGCAATGAGAAAATCCTGGCGCACGCGCAGCGAACCGAGCGTTACCTTTCCTTTGATGATCTCGCCGGTGCGGGGGTCGTAGATGCTGCCGCCGTACGACCAGCCGCGGGTGGAGCGGTGCACCCACTGCACCACGTTGTAGCGAACGTCCATCGGGTCGGCCCCTTCGGGCAGCAGTTGCACCTGGAAGGCGTCGCGGTAGCCCGCCGCCTCGAAGGCCTGGTTCCACCACCGCATGCCGTCCAGCAGCGCCGAGCGAATGGGTTCCGGCGCGCCGGGATCCAGGTAATACACAATGGGTTCCACGGCCTCGCTCACCGCGGCGGTGGGGTCTTTTTTGCGCAACCGGTGGCGACGGATTAGGCGCTGGGTCAGTGGTTGGCCCACCGGGGCAGCATAATCCTGGTAGGTGAGCGGAATGTAGCCCGAGCGCGGATCAAAGCGGCGCGGCGCGTAGTTGTTGTCCGGCAGTTCGACGAACGAGTGGTGCTGCCGCACGGTGACGGCCCGGGCGTCCGGCGATACCGACTCAAGATACTCCCCGGCATCGTTGCCGGTGAAGGTAAGGGTGAGTTCTACCTCGGTGTTTTTAGGAAAGTTTTTGGTGCGCGGCAGGTAAAACGCGCTGCGCGACCGATCCAGGCTAAAGTTACCCTGCTTCGTTCGTTTGATCATATCGGCCACGCCAAACTCATCGCTAAGCAGAAAGTCCGACGCATCCACCAGCACGCGCCCGTCTTGTTCGGCGGCCACGGTGAAGCCTGCCAGCACCGACTCGGCAAACGATTCGGCCACCGCCGCCCGCTCGTTGGCGTCGTTGGTCACGGCGCGGTACTGTTGGTTGAGGGCGACCAGCAAAATCTTCGGTCCGCTGCGGCGGAACTCCACCACCTGCGGTTCGCCGAGCCGACCGCGGTCGAGCCCGATGTCGTTCGACCCGGCCCCGGCGGCCAGGGTGGTGTAGTACAAAAATTCGGTCTCCAGCCGAGGTATCTCCATCCACAGTTTGCCTTCGTCGGCGTCCCAGTAGAAGGGAAAATAACCCAAGTAAGCCTGCCAGGACTGGGTTTTCTCCTGGATCGTAGGAATAGTGTCCTGCGCCCGGAGCGACCCGAATGCTATCCCCAGGGCAAAAACGAGGAGTATTTTGTTTGTCATAAACCAGTAATAAAAATTTTACGTATAATTAACAAAATCGTATCAACCTTTTCGGTTCTTCCGGTGTCTAGTAAACAAAGCCATCGGAATGGGACAATATACCACTCTTGCCCATATGATAGCACCCTAGCCAGCCCACCTATGAAACATTATATCTGGTTTTTTTCGCTGACATCAGCCCTGTTGCTCCTCTTCGGGGCAAAATCAGCCGTTTATGCCACGCACATTCTAGGGGGCGAGATTCGGGCAGAGCAGGTTTCTTGCCAGGGATTTACCTACCGGGTTACGGTGGTGCTCTACGGTGATGCGGGCAGTGACTTTACTTTTGAGAGCGGCGTACTTTCGCTGGGCTTTGGCGATCCTATCCAGGTGGGCGTTGATACTGATTTTGTGACCAGCAAAATCATCAGCGGTGGGGTAAGTGTCAGTATGCTGGTATTTGAACGCGCTTTTCCGGGGCCCAGTACCTACTTGATGAATTTCAGAGCGTTCAATCGCAGCGACCGAGTAGCCAACATTGCCAACTCCGTCAATACGCCCTTCTACGTAGAAACAGAACTGGTTATCAGTCCTCAGGCGTGTAATAGTACCCCGGTGCTCAGCGATACCCTAAACACGCGGGTTTATGCCGGGTCGCGCTACGAAATGCTGATCAACGCCACCGACCCCGATGGCGATAGCCTGTCGGTGGAACTGGTTACCCCCCAAGAAGAAGCAGGCCGTTCGGTGCGCGGCTACCGCTTGCCCATCGACTACGATCTGGGACTGCTAAACAACCCGGTGGCTTCGGACGGGGTGAGCCGCCCCACCCTTAGCGTGTCGCCGGAAGCGCTGGTGTGGGACGCGCCGAACCTGGGCGGTAGCTTTATTATCAACCTGCGGGTGAACGAGTGGCGAAAGGTGAACGGCGCGTGGACCTCGCTGGGCTACGTGACCCGCGATTTGCTGATCACCGTGGTGGACACGGTGAACCAAACCGACGTGCGCGACCTGATTGTGACGGACACGGAGGAGGCCTTCGCTGAACCCGACGCGTACCTGTATCCCAACCCAACGAGCGGTCCTTTTTCGCTGGAGATAAACAGCGACCAGTGGGTAGGGGGCACGGCCACCCTGTATAATATTATCGGCGAGGCGTTGAGTGAGCGGGTGGTGGTGCCGGGCAGCAACTCCTATGACGTGTCTAGTTTCACCAGCGGCATCTACTTCATCAACCTCCGGCAAGACGAGATGCAGAAGATTCTTCGCTTCATGAAGCGGTAAGGTAGGTAGTCGATCAATATAAATTACAAAACGTCTATGCGACCCCGTCTAGGCGACCCCGTCATTCCGGAATTTTCTGTAGCAAAGCGAAGGAAAATATCTGGAATCCCCCTAATTCAGCGACGAGGATTTATCGCTGAATTGGGGAGATTCTGAGTTTCGCTGTGCTCGCCCCGAGCCGCGTCTACGGTGGATAATGTTCAAAATTGTAAATGATTCTAAATCAGTGCTTAAAGCGCTATTTTCGCCGGGCTGGGGGCGGCTCAAGATTAAAGATCGGCTTTTATCTTTTCTATCCGCTCCTCCAAATCCGTCAAGTAGCTTTTGAAGTTGTAGCTTCTTCGTTGCTCGTTTCGCTTTCTTGCTTCCATAAAAATCAAGTCTGGACTCAATTGCAGAGACGTTAGCACATCCGTCCAAAACTGTTTTCTTTCCTCATTGCTATGACACGGACCGTCTTTTTTATCCATAAAGTGCGCTGGATCTATTGCCAGGATTTGTTCGTACGCTATTCCTAATTTTTTCGCTTCAGCTTCTCTTTTGTCCCTTTCATCCCAATTGTCAAACCAGTGCTCTCCGAAATCATTATCAAGCGTGAAGTATCTTCCAATCCAAACCACTTCGTTCCATTCGCTTAATCCAAGATAATCCGCAATTTTCTTGAATTCAGGTTCAATGATGAACGCGTCTATTGCTGGGATATGTTTGAATACTTTTATCAATGCTTATTTTTTTGTTAGCCTACAATCTTGTTAAAAGCAGGTGGGCATTAAAACTCAATTTCCTATCAACCGAGACCTAAGTTTATTAAAGTAGTCATTTTTGATTTAGCACTATCCGCCCGCTTGTTTTTAGCTGATGTTGGCGTATCGTTATTTTTATCCACCAATGTTTTTGTATGATTCATTAATCAGTTGCTTCGTCTCTTCAAAGTCAGTTAAGTGTTTTATTGTCAGTTCAAAGTCGCCCGTTCCATCGTGACCGATGTTTCTGACATCACGGGCTTGTTCTGGCATTGGATTAATTTGTTCTGGATTTAGTTTGAGATAAAGTCTCAATCTGTTTTTAAAAGTTTGCAGACAGACGAAATTCTGACTGGTCTTATAGGCTATGTATGATTTTTTAGGTGTTTCTTCTATGGAACTGTCCAACGAAATGATATAATCCCTCACGGTATTGAACAATTCTAGGACTGTTCCATTAAGATTGTCATAATGCTCTTCAAGGGTATAGATTGCTGTTTTTCTGGTTAATGCAGCTTTTTTGCCTGCTTCTACCATTACTGAATTCTTTCTATTGAAATCTTCTGTTTCTTGGTGTGAGTTTGTGGTAGTTTGTCTGTAAACTTCTTCGACGTTTAGGATTCCATTTTCATAAATTTTATACTGCCACAGTTCAATATTAGCTCCCATCACTTGAACTGCGTGTAAGTCATATTTTTTATATTCAGGAGCTAGGCAGATCACCCGAATATCTGACCAATCCACTTCTACTTCTTTATTCAAGGCTTTGTATGCTGCAATCTGAAAATCTCCTTTGTGATCTTTTATCCAATGCAGATAATAAAGACTTTGGTTTATCAAATCTGACGAAGCAACTTTCTTGTACTCGATGATTACCGGATTCAAATCCTCAGAAATGGCTAAAGTGTCGATCCGTCCAGAATGAATGTTTCCAGTTGAAAATTCTGTTGCAATCAATCGGCAGTTAAAAATGGTTTCAAGATTTTCCTCGACCAATCTTTGAAGATCCTTTTCTATTTTGAATTCACTTAGCCGAACTCGTTTTGCCTTTCCATTATCTATTTCAAATATTGCCATTTCTGTTGTTTTCTATAATGCGCTCCAACTCGCTTATATCGGCATCAATATAGCGAGTTATACGCTACCAAGCATATAACCCGCTACAAAACACCTGCAATTACCCTTTGCTTACTCAACCGATCACTCAATTCCCTCACGGCGCATCTTCCGACCCATTCACCTGCTAAAATACGCTATCCCCTAACAAAGAAGCACGTTGGCAGCGTATTTCGCCCCCAAAAAGACCAATGGCAGAGGCAAGCCCGAGAACGTAGCACAAAACTTAGGTAGCATAGTGCCAATATTCGGCCGGATTCGTAGTTTTGTGGTTCATCATAAACATAATCACTATGAAAGTTGCTGTGGTCGGGGCCACCGGGCTGGTAGGTAGCCAGATGCTGGCCGTGCTCGCCGAACGTCGTTTTCCCCTCACCGAACTGCTGCCCGTGGCCTCGGCCCGCTCGGTCGGGCAAACCGTCACCTACCAGGATAAATCGTATACCGTGATGAGCATGGACGATGCCATTGCCCAGCGCCCGGACATTGCTATCTTTTCGGCGGGCGGCGCCACCTCGCTGGAGTACGCTCCGAAGTTCGCCGAAGTGGGCACCACGGTGATCGACAACTCATCGGCCTGGCGGATGAATCCCGACCACCGACTCATTGTGCCCGAGATTAACGCGCGGGTGCTTACCGAAGACGACAAGATTATTGCCAACCCCAACTGCTCCACCATCCAGATGGTGGTGGCCCTGGCCCCGCTCCATAAGAAGTACCGCGTCGAGCGCATCGTGGTGTCTACCTACCAGTCGGTGACGGGCACCGGCAAGGCGGCCGTCGACCAGATGATGAACGAACGCGTCGGGAAAGACGGACCCACGGTGTACCCACACCCCATCGATCTGAACGTGCTGCCGCACATCGATGTGTTCTACGACAACGGCTACACCAAAGAAGAGATGAAGATGGTGAACGAAACCCGCAAAATCTTCGGTGATAATAGCATTCGGGTCACCGCCACGGCCGTGCGGGTGCCCACCGTGGGAGGCCACTCGGAAGCGGTAAACGTGGAGTTCGCCGAAGAATTTGATCTGGACGAGGTGCGGCAGTTGCTGGCTGAGGCGTCCGGAGTGGTGGTGCAAGACGACGTACAGCGCAACGTGTACCCCATGCCGATCAACGCGCACAACCGCGATGAGGTGTTCGTGGGTCGCTTGCGGCGCGACGAAACCCAGCCGAAGACGCTCAATATGTGGGTGGTGTCGGACAACCTGCGCAAGGGCGCGGCCACCAATGCCGTGCAGATTGCCGAGTATTTGGTGGAAAAGGAATTTGTTGGTCGTTAATTATGTATGAGCGTTCGTCTGCTTTTGCATAGTTTTAGTATTAGTATAGACTAATCAATGAAGCGCCCTAGAAATCACGTAATACAAACAATATCCAACAAAGCTTTTGCTAGTATTATACCCGATGAGTGGGTAGCGAGAGAATTAGATCAAGACTATGGATTGGATTTCATGGTGGAGATATTCGCGGACGGCGAATCAACTGGCAATATTTTTTTCGTTCAGATAAAAGGTACTGATGCCTCATCTAAAAATGACATCATCAGCTATCAAGTTAAAAGAGCGCATTTAGACTACTATAACAATATCCCAAACCCAGTGCTATTTGTCATTTATAGCACTTCAGATCAGCGTTTTTGGGCAATATGGGCTAATGCTCTCAAAGACTCTTTGCCGCTAAAGGTAGAAAACCAAACAACAAGCCTTCTAAACTTATCCCCTAAACACGTAATAGACAGGCGTTACTTCGAGAAGCTTCCTAATACTTTTTCCTCTAGATTACAGAACAAGTTGAACATAGCTTTCTCTGTTAATACTGAAACTCACAGAATCTTTCATAAAAAGCTATCAAACTGGTTATTCCATTTTTACCCTGACGTATTCGTAGTTGAACATGATCCGCTAGCTCAAAGTATTGATTTCTATTACAATAACATTTCAGAGAGCTCTATTCAAGTAGAGGTTCGTTACTTAAGGCTTAGCCACATTAAGTCAGAAATAGATTTGTCGGAAAAGAAATTTCTATTCCGCCCTATTGATGACTTTACAAATATTCCTTTGCCCTTTGCTAATCTTCTGCTATTTCTAAGTTTTCTACTTGTCGAGAAAAATTTAGGTAAAAGCGTAGATCTGGCTGTCAAATGTCTGGATGTTTACAAAGGAGAAATTGTTTTAGAAAATCTATTGGTGTTATGTAAGAAAGCTGCGCGAGATGGTCAAGTCGACAAGTTTCAAAAGCTTGTACAAAAGTTGATTGAAACCGAACGTACCGAAGAAGCTAACTTTGCTAATTTTTTACTTTGCTCTTTTACATCTAATGAAGATCGTGATTTTTATAGACAGAACCTTGTTTCTATAATTAATCAGACCCCAGACGAGTCTGCGAAAGGGATATTAAGTTATAATCTCGCCAACGCCTGCATGGTGAATGGTAACTACCATGAAGCCAGTCAACACTATCAAAATGCAAGGAAGTTTGAACCGGACTATCTAAATAGACATTATTGGTGGCGCGAATATGGTTCAGTTCTTTTTTTAACTGAGCATTTTGTGTTCGCCGAATGGTTTTACCAGAAGTCTATAGAGTTGGGTGCGGATAAAATTGATGGTTTTATTATGTTTGCTCTTCTAGCAGATTGTCAATTTCTTCAAGGAAAGTTCTCCAATGCCGAGCAAAACCTAGAATTATACTTCAGCGAAGAGGAATCTGCTTTGAACAGTTACTACACCGTTAAGCTTGAAGTATGTCAATTTTTACATAGAAACAATCTTGAGACAGATAATTTAGATAGAGCAACATCTTATTCGTTGATGAAGGAATTTTACAAGAGTCCGAATGCAGATAAACTAAACGAAGCTATAATTTTATACCCTCTAAATGGTATCGCTTGGTTTAATCTTGGCTTGTACCAAATGAATGATGAACAGTTCGAAAAAGCTTTTACAGCATTTCTCGTTACGATCTGTATACAGGAATATGACAAAGAGGCTTGGCGTAATTGTATTTTGCTGGCTTTCAACCTAAAGGAAAATCAAAGGTTAGTATTACTTTTTGATGCAGCAATTCGCAAATGGGGAATTAGTTTTGTCAACTATCTAGCAGAACACATCTATGAAGATGAACATCTTAATGAGAATCAGAAAATTGAAATAATTGATGTTTTTCACAAGACTGCTAACTCTCTAATTAATAATTGAATATTGCTGATCTTTCTACTTCCCCTATCCAGCGCTTTATGCGCGAGCACGCCCTCGACGATCCGCATCAGTTGGCGCTACAAGCCCACCGCTATCCCGATCTACCCATCGCGGCCATTGCCGAACAATTACAAGCCCGCCGAAAAGCGCAGCCAAAATTGCCCGAGTGGTTTGCCACCGAAGGCATTATTTTTCCGCCTACGCTATCGATGGAGCAGTGCTCTTCGGAAGCCACGGCGCGCTACAAAAGCAGCTTATTGCGAGGCCAGCGCCTGGTTGACCTCACCGGCGGGGCGGGAGTGGATACTTACTATCTGAGCCAGTCGTTCGCGCAAACCGATTACGTGGAGCAGGATGGGCGATTGGCGCAGTTGGCTCGGCACAATTTCGCGGTGCTTGGGGCTTCTTCCATCAGCATCCATGCCACTTCGGCCGAAGCTTTTTTATCTAGTCTCTTGCAACCGGTGGATGCCATCTACCTGGACCCCGCCCGGCGGGATGCGCAGGCGCGCCGGGTGTTTCAACTAGCGGATAGCACTCCCAACGTGCTGGAGTTGCAGGACGAACTGCTGGCCAAGGCGACCACCGTGCTGCTTAAAACCGCGCCCCTGCTCGACCTTCAAGCGACGCTGCAAGCGCTAAAAAACGTGAGCCAAGTGCACGTGGTGGCCGTGCGCAACGAGGTGAAGGAGGTGCTCTACCGGATGGACCGCGGGCACACCGGCGAACCCAAAATCACGGCGATCAATCTGCAAACCGCTTCCGAAGCACCTTTTTCATTTTTTCGAGCGCAAGAAACCCTGGCGGAGGTGACCTACGCCGAACCGATGACGTATCTCTATGAGCCAAACGCTGCCCTGATGAAAGCCGGAGCCTTCAAGCTCATCGCGCACCGGTTTGGCCTCAGCAAGTTGCATCCTAACACGCACCTTTATACTTCCGATGAACTGATGTCCGATTTTCCGGGGCGAACGTTCCGGTGCCGGGCGGTGGTGCCCTACCAAAAGAAAGCCACTCGGAAATGCCTGTCCGACGGAAAGGCCAGCATCGCCACCCGCAACTTTCCCGAACCGGTGGCTACCGTGCGCAAAAAACTGGGCTTGGCTGATGGTGGAGATGCCTATCTGTTTGCCGCTCGAATGGCGAATAAACAACTTCGTATTATTATTGCTGATAAAATAGCCTAAATCCGTTACATGCGCTATTTCTATTTTCTATTACTTGGCATCTTCCTAGCCAATTCCGGAGCAGCCCAGAAGAAAAAGGACCACCGCGCCACTTGGCAAGAACTCCGGCAGGATCATTATCCCGGCGATTCTACCGCCCCGGCGGCAATTCTGCGCGACGAGGGGCAACTATGGTTCGAGTACCGTGACAACCAGGGGTTTGTGGCACTGCTTACCCGTACGGTAAAAATTAAGGTCTACTCAACCGAAGGACTAGGCTGGGGCAACGTGGCGGTGGGCTACTACGACGGGGGCTACCGACAGGAAATCGTGACGGACGTTTGGGGATCCACCTTCAACGAAGAAGACGGTCGGATTGTAGAGACCAAATTAACTTCGGATGCTATCTTCCAGGATGATTTCAGCGAGCACGGACGGGTGAAAAAGTTTGCCTTGCCCAACGTGCGGCCCGGTTCGATCATCGTGTATTCGTATACGCTAAAGTCGCCCTACCTGATGACGCTGCGCGATTGGCAATTTCAGTACGAAATACCAGTGCGATACAGCGAACTGACGGCCCGGATTCCGGCTTTCTACCAGTACTCGATCCTTCGTCACGGCTACGCCGAACTGTCGGCCAACAAGGCCGAAGTGTTGCGCAACGAAAAGCGGTTGGGGCAGTACACTTACAACGAGGCCCGGTACCGCTGGGAAGCCCAGGCGGTGCCCGCCTTCAACGACGAGTCGTTTATCTCGGCCAAAGAAGACTACCTCACCCGCCTCACCTTCCAACTGGCCAAGGAGGACTTTCCGGGCCGCAGCACCCGCCAGTACATGGAAACCTGGCCCAAGCTTTCTTCGGATATGCTCTCGCTCACTGACTACGGAAAGTACCTTCGGAAAAAAGACGGACGCGAGATCGCGGAGCAACTAGCCGCCTCGGCAACTACCGAACTGGAGAAGGCCCGCGCCATTTATCGCTACGTGAATTCAAACCTAGCCTGGAACGGTGAAAACCGGTTCAACCCGGCTCAGTCGCCCAAACAAGTGCTTTCGGAACGGAGCGGCAACAGCGCCGACATCAATATCGTGCTTCGAAACATGCTTGATTTTGTGGGAATCACGGCCAGACCGGTGCTGCTTAGCACCCGCGACCACGGGCAGGTCACGGTCAAGTACCCGGTTCTGGATCAGTTTAACTATTCAGTGGTGTACGCAGTGATCGATAGCAGCGAATACTTGCTAGACGGCACTGATCCTGACCTGCCGTTCGGGGTGTTGCCGTTGCGGTGTATCAACGGCTACGGGCTCGTGGTGGACAAGGATGAGGAGCGCTGGGTCGCGTTGGCAAGAAGCGAAAGCTATCACACTGAGACCTTCGTATCGGTGGCGCTTGATTCCGCCAGTCACGAACTACGCGCCCACGTAGGGCAAAAGGAGAAAGGGTATGCCGCCTTGTATAAGCGAAAGGCATACCGGGAAGACTCAACCGCTCTGCCGGGGTATAGGGAACAAAATTTCAGAATAAAAAACGTAGATAACATCCGCAAAAGCGTACTCACTTCTTTTGAAACCCAGTATCCGGCAACCGGGACCGCTGATTTTATCTACCTTAATCCCTTTCACTACAGTGAGCTCGACGACAATCCGTTCAAGGCAGCGCAGCGGCAGCATCCGATAGACTACAGCTACCTCCGAACGTACAAGTACGTCTTCAGTTTGATTATTCCCGCCGGGTACACCGTAGAAGAAGCTCCTACTTCTACTCAGTATGTATTAGAAGACCAGTCGGTGCAGTTCTTATTTCAGTCGCAGGTGACCACCGTAGGCGTGCAGGTGCTGAGCTTGGTAAAAGTGAATCGGGCACTCATTGCCGCTGACCATTATCCGCAACTCAAGACATTGTACGAAACCCTGGCCGCCAAACACGCAGAAAGCATCGTACTGAAGAGACAGTGAACCGCTACGCCACCGACAGTTGCACGTAGTAGCCGCTGTGGGTGCGCACGTTGAGCACCCGCCCGTCGCCAAACATCAGGTACTGCCCCCGGATGCCGGTGAGCCGTCCCTCCAGGTGCGGATGCTTGTCCAGGCCCACACTTTTTACCTTGGTAGGGTACTGGAGCACCGGGTACTGAATATCAGTCATCGGGCAGTCGGAACAGTAATAACCACGCAGCTCCGGCGGAATCTGATCCGCTACGGCTTCGCTGAAATCTTGCAAGCTCAGGTGATCACTGGTTTTGTTGGTGAGCATGCTGCGCCAGTTGGTGCGGTCGGTGAAGTGGGTCTTGAGCGCCACCTCGATCTGCCCCGCCAGGTAGCGGTAGGGCACTTCGGCAATTCGGAGGGCGTGCCCGGCTCCCTGGTCAATCCAGCGGGTGGGCACCTGGGTTTCGCGGGTCACGCCCACCTTCACCGCGTCGGTTTGCGCCAAATATACCACGTGCGGTTGCAGGTGGTGCTGCCGTTCCCACTGCGGGTCGCGGCCTTCGCCTAGGTGGGCCCGGCACAGCTCGGGGCGAATAATGCACTCGGCGTTCTGCGGAGCCTTGATCATGCACGGGTAGCAAAACCCCTGACTATACGATTTCTTGGTGAGTCGGCCGCAGTTGATGCAGTTGATCTGCCCGTCGAATTGGATGTCGATGGTTTGGTTGATCAACTCATTCACGACAACGGCTTCGCCATTAAGGAATAGGCTGTACTGCACCGGTTCGCCAAGTTGGGTGCGCATTTTACGCAAATTGCCTTCGTAGGTCATGGGGTCGTAGAGGTTGTTCATGGTTCAATTGTTCAATTGTTATGGTTAACAATCGGGCAATAGAGCCATGGAACCATTTTATACGGAGAAATTATAGATTTCTTGACACGATACGGAACAGCCCAGCACGTCCAGGGTGTCGGTGAGCTTCAACTTTTTTTCTTGGAACTGCCGGTCGTCTTCCCAGGTGCGCACGTAGACGGCCGGGTCGTGCGTTTCCAGTTTGCTTTCAATCAGCACGTAGCTTTGCAACGAACTGATCTGCCGGTAGCAGTCGAATTTGTCTCCGCGATCGTAGTTGCGCCGGTCTTGCGAGAGCACCTCGATAATAAAGCTGGGATTCACCAAAGCGTAGGCCCCCTGCGGCATCTTCTGCTTTTCAATCTCGCCACAATAGATATGGATATCAGGATACAAAAAGGCTTTCTCACAGTGAGGAGTATATAGCTTCACTTGCCCGGTTACTAAGGAGCAACCTTTCTCTCTCAGGCAGAGCATTAGTAGCCGAATAAGATTGTTTATAATGAAGTCATGCTCCAACGTGGTGCCCGCCATCATGCGTACTTCGCCGCCGATGTACTCGTGGCGTTCGCCGGTTTCTTCTTCAAGAGCCAAGTATTCTTCAATACTGATCTTCGTTTGTTCGGTAACGATCATGGTACGGTGATTTGCGTTTGTTAGTGATGGATACAAGTTACGCATATTTTTAACAAGCGAAGTCTGGTAGGAGTTTTGTCGATTGCGAACCAAAAAATTCCATCGGGACAACCACGATAAATCAAACTATGCACATTAGTATTTTAGGCTGCGGCTGGCTCGGCTTGCCGCTGGCCCAAACTTTATTGGAACGAGGCCACACTGTGAAAGGCTCCACCACGCGGGAAGAAAAGCTCGCGACGCTGGACGAACGCGGCATCACTCCCTACCTCATTCGTTTCTCTCCGCAGATCAACGATGACTATCAGGCCGATTTCTTCGACAGCGAGGTGCTGATTGTCAACATTCCGCCCAAGCGCAACGAGGAAGTCACCGAAGTGTATCCCCGGCAGATTGCTTCGTTGCTGCAGGCGATTGAAAGGTCATCGGTGAAAAAGGTGCTGTTCGTAAGTTCCACCTCGGTGTATCCTAACGTAAACCGCTTGGTACAGGAGTCGGACACCAGCGAAAACGTGAAGGCCAGCGGACGGGCGTTGCTCACCACCGAGCGGATGGTGCAGGAACACCCGGGCATTGAGACCACCGTGCTGCGCTTCTGCGGCTTGTTTGGTCCCGACCGCAATCCGGGCCGGTTTTTGGCCGGAAAAACGCTGGACAGTAGCGGGCAAGTGCCGGTGAATATGATTCATCTCGACGACTGCATCGCCATTATTGTGGAGATTCTGGAAAAAGGGGCATGGGGGGAAATCTTCAACGCTTGCGCCGATGAACATCCGGCGAAGGAGGAATTTTACGGAGAAGCCGCTCGGCAGCTAGGCTTTGATCCGCCGCAGTTTGCCGCCACGGACGCGGATGCCTACAAGGTGGTGGATAGCACGAAGCTAAAGAAAACGTTGAACTACCAGTTTAAGCATCCGGACCCTAAGGGAGCTTTGTGAGTGAACGTTGAAGTCTGAACGTATCAGTTCCACAGGATGACAGTTACTAGTCTGTTTTGATTGGTGTGCAAATTTCAATCAGAAAACCATTATTATCACGAACGTATCCGACCTCCTGCCCCCAGGGCTTTTCAGCCAAAGGTTCAAATTCAGTCGCTCCCGCATCAATTGCGTTCTGAAAGTCTGCTTCAATATTTTCAGTCGTAAAGGCCAGTTCAACTCCGAACGGTTTCTTGAAATTTGTAATCTTTTCGAATCCGCTCTTAAAATTCGAGTTTCCCAGTTCAGTTGAGGCAAATGCGATTGTCGTTTCTCCTGACATTAATTCTCCGTAGTCGTTCTCTGGGGTAATAAACTTTCGGCTAAATTCAAACGCCTTTTCGTAGAATTCAATGGTCTTGACTACGTCTTCTACGTAAAGTATCGTGTAGGCAAATTTCATATTCTCGATTTCGCTTTAAAAGGACGCCTACGCTAATTTGCCCTATTTCTTCACCGGCTGCTTTTCCAGATCAAACAGGTCGTTGAGCACGTCGATCAGGGTCTCGGCTTCGCCGCGCTGGCAGGCGGCTTTGAGTTGCAGAATGGGCAATTTGATGATCTTCTGCATCATGCCCTTGGTAATCTTATCTACCCGGGCCACCTCACTGGCGTCGAGGTTCTTCAGATGGCGCGCCATCTCTTCCTGCCGAATCTGCTCCAGCGTCTGCTTCAGCCGCTGGATGGTCGGCGATACCTCCATCTCCTGGGCCCACTGCTCAAATCCGTTCACGGCTTCTTCTACAATCTCTTCCACGCGGGGAACCGCCGCCACGCGCTTGCTCAGCGTTTCGTCGGCCTTGCTCCGTAGGTCGTCTAGATTATAGACCAGCACTCCCGCCACCTGCTCCACGGCCGGGTCAACGCTGCGGGGCACCGACAGGTCAATCAGATACTTATGTCGGTGAATGGCGGTGGCATTCAGGTGGCTCGCCGTGATTAGCGGCTCGGGCGCGGCCACCGAAGAAACGATCACGTCGGCTTCGGCCACCGCTTCGGGCAGTTCGGCGAAGGGGCGGGTGGCAAAACCCAACGACTGGGCCAGCGCTTCGGCCTTGGAGGCGGTGCGGTTAATGAGCGTCACCTCCCGCGGAGCCCGCTGGGGCAGGTCGGCAATATTTTTGCATACGTCGGCCCCGACCTCGCCCAAACCCACCACCAAAATTTTGGGCTGCACAAACTCGGCGGCTAAGTCGTCGACCAACTCGCTGGCCACGTACGACACCGAGGCGGCTCCGTCGCGGAAGGCGGTTTCTTGGGACACGCGCTTGTTGGTGTAGAAAATGGTGTGCATCAGGCGGTGCAAAAACGGACTGACCGTATTTTCGTCGGCCGAGGCTTGGTAGGCCTGCTTTACCTGATTGGATATTTGCAAATCACCTACCACCTGCGACTCCAGCCCCATCGCCACCCGAAAAAGGTGACGGACGGTTGGGGAGCCGTTGGCATAACGAATAAAGTAATCGTCGAAGCGGGACAAACGGTTGATGCCCTTGATCACCCCCAGTAGTTTGATAAGTTCTTGCGACAGGTCTTCCTCGTGGCTGTAGTAGATCTCGGTGCGGTTGCAGGTGGATAGGATCAGCACGTCTTGGGCGGTGGTGAACTCCTTGATGCTACGAAGCAACTGGTACACTTCGTCGGGGGCCAGGGCCACCTGTTCGCGGACAGCGACCGGACTGTTCTGATGCGTGAGCGAGACTGCTTGGAAGAGGTGATGCATTGTTTGTGAAAATGAGCCCGTAAATGTACTAAGCGAAACCTTAACTTGGTAGGAAACTGGTTCTTTTTGTACTCTTGTCTGTCTTCGATCGTCCACTTTTTCAACAGCTTGCTGCCCGGGAAGGTTCGAGAATCACCAGAATAGAATAGGGATCAATAACCTTGCTTGGTATCCGTAGTCCGCAACCGGTAGCACATTTTTGGCCTTTCCTTGTGAATTCACCGATTCCTTGCCTAATTAGCAAATTCACCGATCATCACGCCCGCTAACCTAACCGCTTTATGCCCGACAAACTTAAGAAAATCAACAAACTGCTGGTCGCCAACCGCGGCGAAATTGCCATCCGCATTCTGCGGGCCGCCTCCGAACTGCGCATCCGCACGGTGGCCATCTATACCTACGAAGACCGCTACTCGCTGCACCGCTACAAGGCCGACGAAACCTACCAGATCGGCGAGGACAACGACCCGCTCAAGCCCTACCTCGACATCGAAGAGATCATCCTGCTGGCCAAGCGGCACCAAGTCGACGCCATCCACCCGGGCTACGGCTTCTTGTCGGAGAACCTACGGTTTGCCGAACGCTGCCGCGAGGAAAACATCATCTTCGTGGGTCCCGAGCCCGAGGTGATGGCCCAGTTGGGTGACAAGGTGGCGGCCAAAGAAATCGCCGTAGCCGCCGAGGTGCCCGTCATCGAAGACAGCCACGAAAAGCTGGACACCATAGAGGTTGCCCTGAAGGAAGCCGAGCGCATTGGCTACCCCATTATGGTGAAGGCCGCTTCGGGCGGGGGCGGACGCGGCATGCGGGTGGTGCGCGACGAGAAGCAACTCCGGCAGGCCTACCCCGACGCCCGCAGCGAAGCGGGCAAAGCCTTCGGCGACGATACGGTGTTTCTTGAGAAATTTATCGACCAGCCCAAGCACATCGAGGTGCAGATTATGGGCGACAACCACGGCAACATCGTGCACCTCTACGAACGCGACTGCTCGGTGCAGCGACGTTTCCAGAAGGTGGTGGAAGTGGCTCCCGCCTCCGGCATCAAGCAAGAAACCAAGGACAAGCTCTACGAGTACGCGCTGAAGATCACCCGCAGCGTGAATTACAACAACGTGGGCACGGTCGAATTTCTGGTGGATCAGCAGGAGAACATCTACTTCATCGAGGTGAACCCCCGCATCCAGGTGGAGCACACCATCACCGAAGAGATCACCGGCATCGACATTGTGCGCTCGCAGATTCTCATCGCCCAGGGGCGCAAACTGTCTGACCCGCGCATCTTTATCAAGAAGCAAGAAGACGTGGAGTACCACGGCTTCGCCATCCAGTGTCGGGTGACCACCGAAGACCCCAAGAACAACTTCCGGCCCGACTACGGTACTATCATCGCCTACCGCAACGCCGGGGGCTTCGGCATCCGCCTCGACGAGGGCAGCTCCTACCCGGGCGTCACCATCTCTCCCTTTTTCGACTCTATGCTGGTGAAGGTGTCGGCCACCGGGCGCACCCTCAAGGGCACCTCGCAGCGACTGCGGCGCACGCTGACCGAATTCCGCATCCGCGGCGTGAAGACCAACATCGGCTTTCTGCTCAACGTGATCTCGCACCCCACCTTCTACCGGGGCGAAGCCACCGTCAACTTCATCCAGGACCACCCCGAGCTGTTCGACATCCGTGAGGGACTCGACCGGGCCACCCGCACGCTGATGTATTTGGCCGACGTGACGGTGAACGGCAACCCCAACGTGCGCTTTATCGACCGGGACAAGAAACTACGCACGCCGCTCTTGCCCACCCAGACGATGACCGACCCCGACAGTAAAACCTATAAAAATTACCGCTACGTACCCTATCCCGAAGGCACCAAGGACAAACTCAAGCAACTGGGTCGCGAAAAATTTGTGCAGTGGCTTAAGGACGAAAAGGCCATTCACTATACCGACACCACCTTCCGCGATGCCCACCAGTCGTTGCTTGCCACGCGGATGCGCAGCGTAGACATGCTGCGGGTAGCTGAGATGTTCGCTAAGCAGCATCCGCAGGTGTTCTCGATGGAAGTGTGGGGCGGGGCCACCTTCGACGTGGCGATGCGCTTCTTGTACGAAGACCCCTGGGTGCGGCTGCGCGAACTGCGCGAAGCCATTCCCAACATTCTGCTGCAGATGCTGCTACGCGGCTCCAACGCGGTGGGCTATAAAGCGTATCCCGACAACCTGATCGTGAAGTTTATTGAGCAAGCCGCCGAAACCGGCATCGATATTTTCCGCATCTTCGACTCGCTCAACTGGGTGGAAGCCATGAAGGTAAGCATCCGGGCAGTGCGCGAACGCACCGACGCCCTGGCCGAAGCCGCCATTTGCTACACCGGAGATCTGCAAAATCCGGACAACAAGAAGTATACGCTTCAGTATTACGTGGATCTGGCCAAGCAGCTGGAAGACGAAGGAGCGCACATTTTGGCGATCAAAGACATGGCCGGTCTGCTAAAGCCCTACGCGGCCACCGAACTGGTAGAAGCACTGAAAGGGGCGGTAGATCTGCCCATTCACCTGCACACCCACGACACCTCCTCGATCCAACCGGCCACCTACGTGAAGGCTATTGAGGCCGGAGTAGACGTGGTCGACGTGGCCATTGGGGCCATGTCGGGACTCACCTCGCAGCCCAACTTCAACTCCGTGGTGGCCATGATGCAGGGACACGAGCGCGAGCAACCCATCAACCTGGATTCGCTCAACGAATACTCGGTGTACTGGGAAGCGGTACGGGAGTTCTATTATCCTTTCGAGTCGGGCCTCAAGGCGGGTACGGCCGAGGTGTATAACAACGAGATGCCCGGCGGACAGTATTCTAACCTGCGAAGACAGGCGGATGCCCTGGGAGTGGGCGACAAGTTTGAGTTGGTGAAGAAGAACTACGCGCGCGTCAACGAACTGTTTGGCAACATCGTGAAAGTGACTCCCTCTTCGAAAGTGGTGGGCGATATGGCGCTGTTCCTCACCTCCAACAACCTCACCATCGGCGACGTGCTGATGCAAGGAGGAAAGAATTCTGACACGCTCTCGTTTCCCGAGTCAGTGATCAGCTTCTTCCGGGGAGAATTAGGCCAACCCTACGGTGGCTTTCCCGAGCAGGTGCAGAAAATCGTCCTCAAGGGCGAAGAACCCATGCAGGGGCGGCCGAACGAACAACTGGAACCCATTGATTTTGACCGGGAGTTCGCTGAGTTTCAGGAGCGTTTCGATGCCGAGCGGACGATGCTCGACTTTATGTCGTTCAAGCTGTATCCCAAGGTGTACGAAGATTTCTACAATCACCGCAAGGTGTACGGCGATATGTCGGCGCTGCCCACCCCGGCGTTCTTCTACGGGATGCAGTACGGTGAGGAAATTCTGGTCAACCTTGCTGAGGGCAAGGTCATTATGATCAAGCTGTTGTTCATTTCGGAGCCCGACGCCAACGGCTTCCGCAACGTGAGCTTTGAACTGAACGGCCAAACCCGCCGGGTGCGCATCAACGACACGGGGGCGCAGTCGAAGGTGGTGACCAACCGCAAGGTAGAAAAGACCAACGACCGTGAAATCGGAGCACCTTTGCAGGGGAAACTGGCGCAGGTAACGGCCGAGGCGGGGCAGGAAGTGGAAGAAGGCACGCCCCTGTTTGTGATTGAAGCCATGAAGATGGAAACCACCATTTCGGCCTCCCGGGCGGGCACGGTGAAGCAGGTGTTGCTCTCGGCGGGTGATATGGTGGAGCAGGATGACCTGGTGGTGGAGTTAGAATAGATTAGAATAGAACAGAAGCTGATATGGAAATAAAACCTAGAATTGGAGCAGACAAGCTTCGGTTTGGAATGAAGCGCAAAGAAATCATTGCCCTGTTGGGCGAACCGAATCAAATCGCAGAAGATGAGTACGGCCGACATGATGACCATGAACTGATTCTGGAATGGAACAAGCAAAAGCTCCGACTAACGTTTCTCAAGAAACTTGAGGAGCGGCTGATCTATCTACAAACCAAGAATCGTGGCTTGACCTACAACGGTCAAAAGATTATAGATAGAAAGATAGAAACGGTAAAAAGCAAGGTATTCGGCAACCTGGTTCATAAGTGGGATACGGACCATTACTTCAATTTTACCACTTATTTTAACGAAGAGTATTGGCTCTCACTGCACGTAGAATTCGGCGTGGTTACTAACGTTGAAATCGGAGTACCTTTTCACCATCGGGAAGCCTTCGATTGGCCAATAGATATGACGCTACCTTTGAATTGAACGCTGGTTAGACTCTCTTCAAAAGTTCATCCGTGCAGGTTGCTCAAAGACATCTAAGAATTTCATTGATCGTAGCGGTACTGCTTGTCAACGCGGTTGCTTTCCTGCATGCCTACCGCTTCACGCACTTCTCTTCGGCAGAAGTTGCTCGCTCCGAAGTAGCAACTGATATTCCCTTCACCCAAAAGTTAGGGATGCTATTCACCGGCATTCACAATCCCCGTCCGCAAAACCGAACGCGGCCTTCTGCCCTTTACGAAACCATCACGCTGAAAGGAACCGCTACCCTGGAAGGTTGGCTGATGTCCGTAGAACAGCCAAAGGGAACCGTCGTGCTCTTTCACGGCTACGCTGGTTGGAAGGGCGAGTTGCTGCCCGAGGCCGAAGCCTTTCGTGCCCTGGGTTATCGAACCTTACTGATCGATTTTCCGGGAAGCGGCGGTTCGGAAGGAGACGATACGACCATCGGCTACCGCGAAGCCCAGGACGTGCAAGCAGTGTATGACTACGCGCGCCAGCAGTTTTCGGAGGAAAAGCTCATCTTATACGGCTTCTCGATGGGAGCAGCCGCGATCATGCGGGCGGTAGACGTGTATGGTATCGCACCAGATGCACTAGTGCTGGGCTGTCCGTTCAGTACGATGCGCGAAACCGTCCACAATCGCTTTCGGATGCTGGGTGTCCCTCCGGTCGTTTTCGCCGACCTGCTGGTGCTGTGGGGCGGGGTGCAGCACGGTTACTGGGCCTTCTCACACAATCCGGTCGACTACGCTGAGCGGATCACAATACCCACTTTGCTGCTGTACGGACAGCGGGACCAACGAGTGACGCTTGCTGAAACCGAGCGCATCTATCAAGCTTTGGCCGGTCCTAAAGAGCTGGTTATTTTTGAAGAAGCAGATCACGAATCATACGCCGGGCATGATCCCCAACGATGGAAGGAAACAGTTTCATCATTTTTAGAGCCTTGACTCATTTAATGGCCTATCCTGTCCTTTCTCTGTTTATTCCTTCACCTCCACCACCATTTCTATCTCCACCGCGATGTTGCCGGGCAGCGATGCCATGCCTACCGCCGCGCGGGCGTGCTTTCCAGCGTCGCCAAACACCTCGACCAGGAAGTCTGAGCAACCGTTGATCACCTGCGAGTGGTCGGTGAAGTCGGGCGTGGCGTTCACCATGCCGTGCACCTTCACGATGCGCTGCACTTGGTCCAGATTACCGAGTTTTTCTTTGAGGGCCGACAGCAAGGCAATGGCGGTGTAGCGGGCGGCCTGCTGCCCTTCTTTTAGCGATAGATCTTTCCCTAACTTACCCGTCACATTGGTGCCGTCGGGTTTCATCGGGCCGTGCCCCGACAAGAAGACGAGGTTGCCCGAGCGCACGGCGCGTACGTAGCTGGCGGTGGGAGCGGGCAGTTGGTAGAGCGTGATGCCCATCGCTTGAAGCTTTTGCTCAATTTTCCCCGGGGTGGTGGATTGGGCGTACGAAAGGAGGGCTAGCGAGATGAGCAGTAGTACTAAGGCGGTTCTCTTCATAGTTGCGTAGGTCTTCGTGAAGATATAAACATAAAAGCCTTCTTCTCGTAAGTGCCTTTTTCTGCATTGTAAAAAGTTCCTTACAGGAAGGAGGACAAAGAGAGAAGCGACAGTTTAGCTACAATCGCTCATACTCCTTCACCGTACGTTCGTCCTCTATTTCGCCGGTATGCTTGATTTTGGTTGGTTCGAAGAGCATCAACCACACCTCTTCCTCAGCCACCGGCTTATGTTCCACCCCGCGGGGTACGATCAGCATCTCACCTTCGTTAAGCTCCACTGTTTTGTCACGAAATTCAATGCGCAATGTGCCCTTCACTACGAAGAACAGTTCGTCTTCGTCGCGGTGGTCGTGCCAGACGAACTCTCCTTTCACCTTAGCCAGCTTGACGTGTTGCCCGTTCAGTTCGCCGATAACCTTGGGACTCCAGTGGTCGCTGAACTGCGCGAATTTCCGGTTGAGATTAATAGGTTGCATAACTAACAATTTTTGTTTTTGAGATTATTTGTCTCCGTAGAATAGCGACCTGATAAATTTCTAAGGTTCGTGTCGATACCTAGAGTATATACACATCTCAAGTAGTGTTGTGTTTGGCGAGTTGGTAGCCCTGAAATCTTTCGTTGAATCTTTGCAGACCGGTGAGCAAGTCAATGGGGCCAGGGGGTCTTTGGCTTTGGTAGCCACTCCAGCCCGCTAATCGGGCGATGACCCAAGCGGCAAAAGCCAGGCTACTTGGCCCGTAGGGATTCTGCAGTTTTTGGCTTTTGCCAGCTAGTTGCTCGTTGAGCAGCATCAAGCACTCTTGCTCTTGTTCATTGAAGGCACAGGCCATTGGCTGTTGGGTTTGACCGTCCCGGGCTCTCAAGAGTTGCAGCACCCGCACGGCAGCCATCAGGGCCAACACGCTGAGCTTCTGTAGCTTTTCATAGCTTTCCACCTGGCTGCTCTCTATGTGAAGGCCGTTGCTTTTCAAGATTCTGAATACCTGCTCTACGTTCCAGCGTTGCTTGTACCATTCTATAACTTGTAGGGCTAGGGCAATTGTGTCCACCACGTGTGAGCTCAACAATACCCAGTGAATAGGTTCTTGCCCATTTACTACACTCTCAGGGAGTTCTTTGACTTCCACCACGTAGGTGGGGTGATAGTCGGGCTGGGCATGGATGCTTCTACTGGCTGACTTTTTCAAAGCAAGCTTGCCGTACTTGATGGCTAGCTTGGCCCGATGAGCACTACGACCATCACTGGCCGGAACGGCTAGCTCGTAACAATGCTGCTGCGTCCAATTTTCTACCTCCGCTGAGATGGTCTGCCCCCCTTGCGTGAAACGATCAAAGCGGGCACGAATCACATAATCTACCCCCAAGGCAGTAAGCCCGGTGAGCAGGGGGTAGCTATCGGCCTCCCGGTCAGCCACTACTGTTTTAGTTGGCACCTGTTGGCACTGGGTAAGGGCTTTGCGAATGCTGCTCAGCCAGCGATACCCTTCTTTTTGTTCATAAACAGTTTTGTCTCTGGCCATACTTATCTGCTGATGACTCAGCACCTGAGTGGGCCAAGGGCGCTTGACAAACTCCAAAGCCGCAATGCCATGACAGCCATAGTGCTGGGCATCTATACAAAGCACCGGGTGAAGGTAAAACCCTTGTATCTGGCCTTTGTCCACTTTGCCCAGCCCTTGAATGGCTCTCTCTAGGCTAAAGCCAATCTTTGATGTGTCTTCAATAAGCAAACAATGGGAAGATGAACAGTGATTCCTCATCTGGGTATAGAGTTGTTCTTCCAACATGGGCACACTTACTTTATGGTTGCCAATAAAGCGGCCAAACTGAACCTCCTCTTTGCGCGCATTGGACAAGGCCCGCAGGCAAAGCGTCTGCTTCTCGCTGATACGTCCGGTTAGCTTCTCTAGCACACGATCCAATCGCTTGTCGGGCAACTTTAGAACATCCTGTTTTTCCATACAACAAAGCTACCATATTTGTGTATATACTCTAGCTCCTCAAACACACTGGTGACCGATACGCCTGCCTGGGTGCTGGCGTGAAACTGATCCATTGCCGTCAGTATTTGCTTACGGCTAAAGTCCCGTTCTATGACGAAGGCCAGGTCGTTCATGACCACTGCCGGTTGCTGGGCAAAAGTCTGAATGGATAGCAGACAACTCATGATCCAGCCGTAAGCCGCAATGCTTTGTCGGGCGGTGAGCGGCAATCGTGGCGCGTATCGCATAGTAGTTGCTTCGGGTAAGTGTTCAGGCGCAAAACTACCTGCTCTCGTCGGCACCGAAAACGCAAAACGCTCCAGATATCACTTGGGTAAGATTTCTGGGAATTAGAAAGTCAGTCCTGGACAAGGCGGCCGCCACGGGCATCTTTACCTGATTTTCCTCAAAAAACCGGCTGCCCCTTTTTCGATCTTCGAAACTTTTCCTACCTTGGACTGTTGAATAACCAAACGAACGTCTTTATGGAAACGGCTGTCAAATCAGACCTGGAGAAAGAAATTGAAGCGCTCAACGCGCAACTCACCGGCGACATGTTCAAGGACATGGAGATTCGCGACAAGATTCACAATCTGAAGATGAAGCTGACCGGCACCCGCCCAATGGACTCCCAAATTGAGTGCGTAGGATGCGGTAGTTAGTGATTCTAGGTTTAAAGGTTCGCAGTTCTGGGTTCTCTAGATTTTCTAAACCCAGAACTGAGAACCCAGAACCGTCAACCTTCGTTCAATACGTCTTTGGCCAGTTTCACGCGCAGCGATGCTCCTTCGTCGCTCACCACCACCACGCGCATTCCCTGCTCGATGTAGTCGCCTCGGGTAAAGGCATCGTATAACTCATCATTGATCATCACCTTGCCGCTCGGGCGCAACACGGTAAACGCCACTCCCTCTGCTCCGATCAGCACGGGGGTTTGCGCCTTCACGGTGTAGCCTTCGCTGCGCGCCTGCGTATGCTGCAACGACACCCGCCGAAAAGCGGCACTCTCGGTGAAGCGGGCCCCTCCGAAAAACAGTAACAGCATCGCTCCCAGCAAACCCGCCAGGGTCGTGGTGACGGCCTGAATCACATCCGAAGGATCCACAAAGAAGAAATCAAAATTCTGGTTGTTAAGCATGATCATGGTGAGCGAACCCACCACCAGCACCAGTCCGGCCACGCCCGCCACGCCGAAGCCCGGAATCACCAGCACCTCCAGCGCCAGCAGCACCGCCCCGATAAACAAGGCAGCGATCTCCCAATTTTCGGCCAAGCCGTTGAGGTAGTGCGGCACCAAATACAGCGTGAGGGCAATCATAGCCGCTAGGATCGGGAAGCCTACGCCCGGCGTTTGCAACTCAAAGTAGATGCCGCCGATCACAATCAAAATCAAAATGCCGCTCAGGAAGGGATTAAGAAAGAAAGCAATAATCTTTTCGGTAGCACTAATCTCAAAGACGCTTAGTTCGTAATCATCGATGCCGTTGCGGGCCAAAATATCTTCCAGGCTGTTCACCTGCGCTTCACAGAAGCCGTATTTAATGGCCTCGGAGGTAGAAAACGTGATCACCGAACCCGCTTCCGACACGCTATCGACCACCAGGTTTTCGTCGACCATGGCTTCGGCGATGCGGGGGTTACGTCCGTTGGCCTCGGCGGTAGAGCGCATGATGGAGCGCATGTAGGATTGGTATTTGTCGGGCGCGGCTTCACCGGTGCCGCCGTTCACCACCGTGGCCGCCCCGATGCTGCCGCCGGGGGCCATGTAAATACTGTCGGTGGCAATGGCGATCAAGGCTCCGGCCGAGGCCGCGTCTTTATTAATGAACGTGTATACCGGCTTGTCGAACTCCAGCAACCGGGTGCGGATGTCGTCGGCGTCGTTGAGCGCCCCGCCGTAGGTATCCATGTTGATGAGCAGGTAGTCGACATCGGCTTCCTCGGCGCGCTCCAGGGCCAGCATCACGTAGCGGCTCATGCGCGGGTCGATCTCCGAGCGGATGTTCATCACCAGCACCTGCGGGCGCGCTGTGGTATCGACCGCTTGCACCTGCGCGGAAGAGACAAAGGGCAGCAGCAACCCCAACAAGCTGATCAACAAAGGATAGTTCATAATGCAGGGAGAAATAGTGGATACCTGAAAAACCGTTACTGCCGGAAAAAAGTTGATAACGAGTAGTTTTTCCACCCGGCAGCTTCCTCTGCGGCTTCAAAGAGTTAGCTTTGGCTATCGCGCGAACCTCGGCGGAGGAAAACGTTTCTACAGGAAGCTTTCTCGAAAAATAAAGCCCAAACCGGGCCGTTCTTTTAGCGAAGGGGGTCGTATCTTTGCCTCATCTTCGTACAAACCAACCGTTCTGTTATGCTATTTCTTTCCTCTGCTCGTTGCTCACTACTGGTTGTTAGCATTTTGATGACCTCCGGGAGCTACGCTACGGCACCGGCCGATTCGGTGGGACTGGAGCGCAACCTGGGCGAAATCTTCGTGCTGCACCAGGTAAACGAAGGCGAAACCTTGTTTGCTATCGCTCAGCGCTACGCTATCTCGATGAACGATTTGCGGGGGTTCAACCAACAAACTGATTTGCAGAAACTTAACATTGGCGACACGCTGCGCATTCCGCTGTTTCCGCAGTTGGCCAAGGGTGAGAAAGTGCGGCATTCGGTAGAGGAAGGGCAGACCCTGTTTTCGATCGCCAGAAAGTATGGGGTGGGCGTGAACGACATTCGGGCCTGGAACGCCCTGGGGGGGCAGTCAATCGCCATCGGGCAGGAACTCATCGTGTATCTGGATGCTCCGGCAGCCGACACAAGTGCCACAACGGCTGATGCTAATAAGTACGATCTGCACACCGTGAAAGAAGGCGAAACGCTCTACGCCATTGCCCGCGCCTATGATGTGCCGGTGGACGAACTGCGGAAACGCAACCAATTAGAGAGCGAGGGCATCCGGTTCGGGCAAACGCTGATTATCCGCGATAAAGGGTTGGCCGGGGTAGCACCGGTGGTGCCGGTGGTAGAGGTTACGCCGCCGCCCACTCCGCCCGTCCGTCGAGCGCGCGTGAGCCGCTCTCAGGCGCTGGAAGCGGAGCGACAGCGCTTTGAGGGTATCAAAGAAGAGGAGAATAAAACGCTGGAGTCCATCGAAACCGAAACGGAAATGGGCTTCGCCTCGGTGATTGAAGGAGGTTCGAACACCCGCAAATACCTGGCCCTGCACCGCAGCGCCCCGGTGGGCACCGTGTTGCGGGTGCGCAACGAAATGAACGACATGAGCGTGTTTGTGCGGGTGGTGGGTAAATTGCCCGACACGGGGGTAAACGACAAGGTGAATATCCGCCTCACCCAAGCCGCCTACGAGAAGCTGGGCGGCATCAACGAGCGCTTCCCGGTGGAGATTAGTTATTTGAAGTAGGAACTACTGTAACAGAAACAGTTGCTGCCTTGCTAAGTAGGCAGGTTTCAACTAAAAGTTTGCAACCCAAAACTATACAACTATGCAAGATCCTGGTTTAGAGTATGAAAGGCTTATTTCCCAAGAAAATCGCTTTTACATGGCTTTCTACGCAGCATTGGTGGGTGGAGCCTCTACTTTGTATTTCTCTTATGGACAACTTTTCGATCCTCAGACTGTATTGATGTCATTAGGTTTCGTATCCTTCTCGTTAGCGATCGTCGCCGTTATTTGGCAGAAGAAGGTAGAAGCGCTTAACAATGAGAAACTTGCTCGCATAAATTTCTTAAAAAAGAATAACGCTGAACTGCGCGACTTTTACGCTCATGTAGACGCTTTTTTAGAGGAAACTCGAAAGCAGAAAAACTACCATTCTGTCTTACCATCTACTTTTTATGATGTAACACAAACCGAAATATTGGTTAAACTCTCTCTTGGAGCTACTGTACTTTACTTTCTCACTTGCCGTCGTCTATGCCGTGGTCACACTATTAGCATGAAACCGAAGAATTCTCTATGAATAGGCAATAGCCAGACACGTAAATGATCCGCTGTTAGCAGCAGGGTATTTTGTACAAAGCAATCGCTACTTCTTTGGGGGGAGAATAATTTCTGATTCTTTCCATTCCGTCTAAATCTTCAAAGTTCAACTCTCTGCCGTCGCAACTTTTGATGAAGTCAATGTAATCCCATTCGTTGGCATCATTAAACACAACAATTTCCCAACCATTGCTAGCGCGGTAGCGCACGTCTCCCGCATAAACATCTGAAGGATTTATACTGGGGGTCAAGGTCACTTTGGCGCTTTCTATATCAGCAAGAAACTTTGCGATCTCTGTTTCAGTGATTTTTCCGTTCATGTTAAAACCCTTTTGATAAATTGCCATCACAATATCGTTCTATCTACCCATATACCAGTATTTTTGTCTTCTTCACAATAATTTAACCCGCACTCGCAGTAGCATTTGCTTCTTCCTTCGTACATTGTGCGCTTCTTTAATTTAGGAAGATGAGCAAGCTAACCGGCTACGCAACGAGCGCAGCATTGATACTCATTATCAGCGCTTGCCAACGGGAAGCGTTTCGCCCCGAGGCCATTGATCAGGACTACCTGACGCTAGGCAAGGGCGGCGGGATGACCAACCAGGTAGATACCTACTACGTGTTGGCCGACGGGCACGTGTACCGGCACGACAACCTCACCAAAGCGTACCAGCCGCTGGGTCGGCTCGACCGATCCACGCGTACGCATTCTTTCAAAGAGGCTCAAGCATTGGCTAGCACTTCCTTCGGTTGCCAGGAGCCCGGCAACCTATACTACTTTCTTACCATTCATACCCAAGACACGGTCCGGTCGTGCACCTGGGGAAGCAGCGGTTTCACGCCTCCCGAAGCCATCACCGCTTTTTATCAAATTACGCAACGGCACATCAACGATCTCTGACGATGAAAAACACTAAACCCATCCTGACCGCCGCGTTTCTGGTGCTGCTTGGCAGTGCCTCTTTCGGTCAATCCAGTGACCCCTGGGCCGTCAAGAAGCAACGCAATGGCATCGTTCAGCCACTTTCGTTTCCCTACCAAGTGCGCAACGGAGCCACGGCGGCAGGAGCCGTTAACGCTCGTGTCGCTTCTCCCCTACGGCAACCGTTATCGCTCAACCAGCGCTTGGTGCCAACCGGTCCGGCGGGAGAACCACCCCGCGAGATCCGAGGCACCCTTCCGGCCGCCGCCAATGGCCGTGCTAACCTCAACCTACCGGAAGCGGCGCAGCACTACCTCACCGAAGCGCGTTCGCTCATGCGCATCGAGCTTCCGGAGCAGGAGTTCGTGGCCCGGCAGCAGTGGAAGGACAATCAAGGCGCGCAACACCTACGCCTTCAGCAGCACTACCAGGGAGTGCCGGTATACGGCAGCGAAATTATTGTGCACGCCGATCAGGCAACCACCGTGCAGGGCCTGAACGGAAGATACATCGCTAGTCCGACCACCCTCAACCCCGTGCCCACGGTGAACGAAGCCGATGCGGTTGCCGCGTCGCTGGCCCGGTTCCGACAAGAAGGCACGTTGCAATCGCTTACGCCCGAGCAGCAGCGTTTACTAAATTATACCAAACCCTCGGCTGAGCTAATGATCCTGCCCTCCTGGGAGGTTTCAAAACCCACCCTGGCCTGGCGGGTGCTGGTTCGGCCCAATATGCTCGACCATTGGGAAGTATTCATCGACGCCCACACCGGGCAGTTGATCAGCCGCACCAACCTCACCTGCACGTTTGTCCCGGACGTTGCCATGCCGAACAAACCGGCAGCGCCCGCTCACGAGCATACTCACCGAACGTCGGTTACGCCCACTGCCGCTCCGTGGCAGGAAACAGCCGCCGGAAAAGGCAGCGGCACCGACCTGAACGGGGTGAACCGCACCATGGAAACCTGGCAAGACGGCGGGTTCTCCTACCTGGTGGATGCCACTAAGGATATGTTCAGGCAAGGCAACGTCACCTCGCTTCAGGATTTGGAAGGCGTGCTGATCACCTACGATGCCGAGCGCGTGGCCAAGCCCACCTCTATCACGGTAGTGAATGCCCAGGGTACTAGCTTTAGCGACCCGGCAGCGGTGTCGGCCCACTACAACGCTTCGCTGGCCTACGACTACTTTCGCAACGTGCACCGGCGCAACGCCATCGACGGGCGGGGGGGCAACGTTCTATCGATTGTTAACTTCGTGAACGACGACGGTAGTGAGATGGACAATGCTTTCTGGAATGGGGAGTACATGGTGTATGGCAACGGCGATCGGGGATTTAAACCCCTGGCCGGAGGCACCGACGTGGGCGGACACGAGATGAGCCACGGGGTAATCGGCAGCACTGCCAACCTGGTGTATCGCAACCAGTCGGGGGCCATCAACGAGCACATTGCCGACGTGTTCGGCGTGCTTATCGACGCGGAAGACTACACCCTGGGCGAGGACGTTATTTTGCCCGAAGTGTTTCCGTCCGGAGCCATGCGCGACATGGAAGATCCGCACAACGGAGGTGAAAGTTTGGATGACAACGGTTGGCAACCCGATCACATGCGCGAACTCTATACCGGGGCCGAAGACAACGGCGGAGTGCACATCAACAGCGGCATCCCCAACCGGGCGTTCTTCCTCATTGCCACCGAACTGGGCCGCGATCGAGCGGGCGCTATCTATTATCGAGCCCTCACCACCTACCTGACGGCTAGTTCGGAGTTTATTGACCTGCGGCAGGCGGTGATCAATGCGGCCACTGATTTGGAAGGTGACGTGGCGGCTCAGGTGGCGGCTCAGGCGTTCGATGCGGTCGGCATCACGGAGGGCAATACCGAACCCGGCGGGGGCAACGACCCCGGCCCGATACCGGACGAAGAGGACGACGAACTTCCTACAATCGCTGGCGACAACTTCCTACTCACCGTGAATACCGATCCGGACGATGAGAACTCGTTGTACCTTATCAACCTGACCCAAGAAGCGTTTGAACCTATTTCAGTTACTTCCGTGAAGCGCAAGCCCACCGTGATGGACGATGGAAGTACGGCCTTCTTTATCACCGAAGACGAAACCATTCGCGGTATTGATCTAACCGAACCCTACAACGAATTAGTGATTAGCGATACCTCGCTCTGGGCTAATATAAGCGTGTCGAAAGATGGCCAGCGGCTGGCCCTGGTCACCAACCAGAAGCTGCCGCAAATCTGGGTACTGGATCTCACTAGAGAGACAGACAACTTTGTTGTATTTGATCTTTATAACCCCACTACCCAGGACGACATTGTGACCTACGACGTGCAGTATGCCGACGCCATTGAGTGGGATTACTCAGGAGAGTATTTGCTCTATGACGCCTTCAACCAAGTAGGGGTTGCCGGAGTGGAGGAGGGGGTAGAATATTGGGACGTGAACTTTATCAAGGTATGGGACAACACTGCCAACGACTTTGGCGACGGCATCATCAGCAAAATATTTAGCAACCTGCCCAAGGGAACCAGCATTGGTAATCCCTCTTTCTCAAAAACTAACCGCAACATCGTCTGCTTTGATCTATTCAACGAACTTGACGATTCGTACCTGATCATCGCGGCCGATCTGGAAACCGGCGAAACCAAAACAGTATACGAAAATAACACCCTTGGATTCCCCAACTACTCGAACGACGACCGCTTCCTGGTGTTCGACACCTTCGATGAAGACGATGTGCCGAGAATCGCCCAGATTCCGTTAGCTGATAACAAGTTGGAAGCCGCGGGCGAACCCACGCTTTCCTACTCCGAAGCCCAGTGGACCACCTGGTTCAGCCAAGGCCAGCGCGAGATCAACAGTGCGGAAAATGAGCTACTCAGCTTTGCCATCGTGCACGGCGAAAGCAGCACCCCCGGAACCATCACCAACCAACGCATTGTGGTGGATGCTCCGGACGACGTGGATGTCACAAGTTTGGTGGCTGATTTTAAGCACTCCAATGGCGCAAGTGTCTATGTGGACGAGTTTAGGCAAATTAGCGGACTCACCAGCAATGACTTCTCGAAGGGGGCAGTCACCTACCGGGTGATTGCCGAAAACGGTACCCCGCAGACCTACACCGTCACCATCAACCAGAACAATCCCAACCCTCAACCGGACCCAGATCCCAATCCTGATCCCGAAAATCCGGATCCGGACGACGAAGTGGTGGGAGTGGAAGACGAAGTGGCGGAGACCGGTATGGTTTATCCCAACCCCTTCGACCAGGATATCTTTTTGAAAGAATCGCTGTCCATCCAGCCCGTAACCCTAACCCTGCACAATGTGCTTGGGCAAGCGGTGCCGCTGGTTCGAGTAAACGATCACTTTGAGGTAGCTTTATCGGCGAAGCCGGGATTGTACTTACTTACCATCCAGCACGCGCAGGGAAGCGAGACGGTGCGGCTCATCAAGCGATAGCGCATAAATATCCGGCGATTTTTAAACAACTGCTTCCGGTTTGGTAGTTATGTAGTTTTCAACCAACCTAACGCATGAATTTTTCCCGATTACTTCCCCTGCTGGCCATTGCCGGACTGCTCGTGAGCACCGCTTGCCAAAGCCGCAAGATTGCCTACGGAAACTCCTATTACTTCAAAGCCACGCCACGCCCCACCGAACCGGCCCCGGAGTTGCAGGCATCCACCGCCCCCGCCCCGGTAGCTCCGCGCACGCTGGCGAATGAAGCATCCGCACCAGCAAGCGTAGCCCCGCCCGCCCTCCGGCGAACGGAACCAAATCTGACCCGGCGGGAGGCACGACAGGCGCGTCGGACGCAGCGCAAAGCAATCCGCAGGCAACTGAAGCAGTGGCTAAAGGCGGGCCCTACCAAGGCCACCCAACCGCAGGCAACGCAAGACATGGAAGGGCTGGTGCGTATTGGCATCATCACCGGGGCGGCCGGAGCGGTCTTGCTGCTGGTGGGTGCCCTGTCCGGCAATGGTTTTCTGATCGGATTGGGAGGAATAATTCTTGCCATCGCGGTGGTACTCATTCTGGTGAAGGTGCTTTAGCAAAATTTTAGTAGCCTCCTATCTAAATAGAGGTTATTCTGATAAATTCTTGAGGCTCGTGTCGACCGGGCCACGGCGGCACGAGCCTTAGAAAAAATTATCAGAATAAAGTTTACTATCTAACGATAAACCAACCGCATGGCCGCCACAAAAACTAAAAAACGAAAGAGTTTCCTGCAGGTAGCGTGGGACGTGTTATTTACGCTCTTCTATCCTATCCTGATCGCGTTTTCGTTGCTTTTTGTAGGAGTGGTTTACTTGTTTTCGGGTATTTCCTGGTTGCTTTCCTGGCTCTTACCCCGCCGCCGCGAAACTGCCCATGAAGCAACTGTTATCGCCCGATGGGAGCCCTGGGTCGATCTTCCCAAGGTTGCCATCGAGCGCATTTTGATCGATGAGATTATGTTCGGTCCGGCCTACTACCAGCTGCGTACTCTGCCCGCTCACGAAATGATCGCTATTCCTTACTTTGGCGGCTTTCACTACGAATGCTTCGGAGGAGTGCTGTTACAACGGTGGAACACCGTGGTGCCGCGCGAGCTGCCCGATTTCGATCTGCTATTTTTTAACGGTGACACCGGACGGTTGCACTACTTGAAAACGATCAGAGCGTTTACCTGGAAGGGAGAAAAGGCACCGGATGGCGTCTTGCTGAAGTGGCAAGAAAACGATCAATCGGGCGAACTGCTGCTTACTGAAGACCAAGTGCTGCACGAAGCCCGACCGCTCGATTGACCGCTAAAGACCAAGCCCGCCTCCG
The DNA here is from genome assembly GCA_965217275.1 of Cyclobacteriaceae bacterium. Classification (GTDB taxonomy): domain Bacteria; phylum Bacteroidota; class Bacteroidia; order Cytophagales; family Cyclobacteriaceae; genus Tunicatimonas. Next base: position 3,097,178 of record OZ244400.1, read on the forward strand.
AGCATTTTTAGAGAAGCAGGTGGATCGCTACAACCGCCCCGCGTTCATCGCCAACGATCCGATCAGTATCCCTCACCGATTCAAGAAACGGCAGGACATTGAAATTAGTGGATTGGTAGCGGCTACCCTGGCTTGGGGACAACGAAAGACCATTATCAACAAGTGTAGCGAGTTTTTTGGCTACATGGACAATACTCCCTACGACTTCGTGCGCTTTCATCAGGAAGCCGACCTCAAGCCATTTCTCAACTTCAAGCACCGCACCTTTAACGCCACCGACGCGCTGTACTTTATTGCGTTCTTCCGAGAGTGGTATGAGCAGTACGATTCGTTAGAAGACGCTTTTTTAACCGGAATGAATTCTGATAGCGAAGACGTAGAATCCGGCCTGATCGGTTTTCACAATACTTTCTTCGGCTTGCCCAACTTCCCGGCCCGCACCAGGAAGCACGTGGCCACCCCGGCCCGCAAATCAGCCTGCAAGCGACTCAATATGTTTCTGCGCTGGATGGTGCGGCAGGATAACCGGGGCGTCGACTTCGGACTGTGGCACCGGCTGCGTCCGGCCCAATTGGTGTGTCCCTGCGACGTGCACGTTGATCGGGTAGGCCGGGAGCTCGGTCTCATTACCCGTAAGCCAACCGACTGGCAAACCGCGCTGGAACTCACCCGAAACCTAAAGCAGTTTGACTCCCTTGATCCGGTTAAGTATGATTTTGCCTTGTTCGGATTAGGAGTGAAAGACGTACTTTTTGAGTCTCTGCCGGACTAATCATCATCGTCGCCGAAACGCTGTGCCATGCGTCCGGCCACCATGCCACCCAGGGCGTACCAAGCCACGGTCATCAGTTTGGTAGACAAGTGCCGACTCACCGGTTCTTCGGGAAGGTTTAGCTGCTCGGGCAGGGTGATGGCGGCAAGGCCCGCTCCTACTCCTAACAATCGCCCGCGAACGTTAGCCGTTTCGGGGCCACCCAAACCAACCAAGCTGTAGTAAAGAGTGTTGGATAAGAGGTCGCCGGTGAGCGCCAGGGCGTACTCCGTGCCGCTAGCAGGCGCGGGGTTTCCGGTTTGGTGGAAAGCGCGCTTGATCAGTCGGCGGCCCAGGATATCCACCCGGGGAGCGGTGGGCGCAAACTGCCGCACGCTTTCGTGCACAATAGTGAGAAATGCGGCCCCGGCCGCGCCGGATAACAATGCGTTGGTAAGTTTCATGTTTATTTTCTCTTGCAAGTATTTTATCTTCCAAAGTAACCAATGGTGGGTTAACTATGGTTCAGATGACAAAGGAAGTACGCCAAATTCATCAGTTTTGCACACGGTTCTGTGGTGTTATTCCGATGACCAAAGCGGCATTGGGTGGATAAGCGATAGATAGCGATGAGTTTTTGCCGGATATTTGTATCTTCATCACTTAAATGACAGGCAATGGTAAAAGTAGCTAATGTTGACATATCAAAAACGATCACTTCCTTTAAGTTAGATTGTCTAAAAGAACTCTGTAGGCAGCTGAGGCAATCAAGTGACAACTCGTCGGATACAGTTTGTTTAAATTGCGGTACTTCACAACCTGATGAACAGTGTCGCAGGTGTTATTGCTCCGATTATCTCGTTCCTGAGGAAGTAGTCCAGCAGTTTCTTCATTTACAAGAATCCTGTGACTTAGTTGCTCAGCCGATTTATCAAAAACTTGCTCAACTCAATCAAGTGCATTAGTATGGCTCAGATGACAATGGATGTTTCGGATGAATTAGCGGAACGATTGCAACCCATCCGCTTGTGGCTGCCTACCGTTTTAGAGTTAAGTTTCGTGGGCTTCAGAACGCTGGCTACCCAAACCGCCACTGAGGTTGTTAATTTCTTATCAGCCAATCCTGCGCCACAAGAGGTACTTTCTTATCACGTATCCGAAGCTTCCCAAGCAAGACTACGGCAACTATTAGCCCTTCGCCAAGCCGGGATACTAGGAGAAGAGCAACAGCGTGAGCTAGATGAGTTAGAAAAAGTTGAGCATATTGTTATTATGCTGAAAGGGCAAGTAGCAAAACAATTGTCCGCGACGACATAGCTGGAGCGATCACTTCGCACTAGAGGGAGCTACGATACAACCGCTTACCGCAGAAGCCAGAGTAACTACAAAGATTCTTAGCATCAACGGCCAAGACCGAGTAAAGGAACGACAACTCTTGCTGGACACAGGATTATATGGCGATGATCGTAGCTGACACTGCCTCTACCCCATAAACGGATATCGGAAGTTCTTAGGAGGGGCGAACGTCTCTTTGATGGTGCGGGGCGATACCCAGCGCAGCAAGTTTAACTGTGCACCAGCTTTGTCGTTGGTGCCTGACCCGCGGGCCCCGCCGAACGGTTGCTGCCCCACCACCGCCCCGGTGGGCTTGTCGTTGATGTAAAAATTACCCGCCGCGTGCCGTAGCTTTTGGGTGGCCAGATCGATGGCGTAGCGGTCCTTTGCGAACACCGCCCCGGTTAAAGCGTAGGGCGAGGTTTGATCCACCAGCTCCAGCGTTTCTTCGTAGCGCTCGGCTTGGTATACGTAGATCGTCACCACCGGGCCGAAAATTTCTTCCTGCATGGTGGTCGATTTCGGGTCTTGCGTCAGCAACACCGTGGGTTGAATAAAGTAACCGGTTGATTTGTCATACTCACCACCGGCAATTACCTCTACCAATTCATTCTCTTGCGCTTCATCAATATACTTCACGATGCGATCAAAGGCAGTTTCGCTGATCACCGCGCTCATAAAGTTGCTAAAGTCTTCCACGTCGCCCATCCGGATGTTCCGAACGTCTTCCAGTACGTAGCCTTTCACCTCCTCCCATAAATTATTGGGCACGTAAACCCGCGAGGCGGCCGAGCACTTCTGCCCCTGAAACTCGAAGCTGCCCCGCACGATGGCCGTGGCCAGCGCCCTGGCATCGGCCGATTTGTGGGCAATGATGAAGTCTTTGCCGCCCGTTTCACCCACAATGCGGGGGTACGAGCGGTACTGCGCAATGTTGTTACCAATGGTCTTCCACAATTCCTGAAATACCGTGGTGCTACCGGTGAAGTGCAGTCCGGCAAAATCAGGGTGATTGAACACCACCTCGCCCACCGTCGGCCCGTCCACGTTAATCAGATTGATCACCCCGTCGGGCACGCCCGCTTCGCGGAAGATTTGCATGAGCAGGTGGGCGGAGTAAATCTGGGTTTCGGCCGGTTTCCACACCACCACGTTGCCCATCATCGCGGCCGAAGTAGGCAAATTACCGGCAATGGCCGTGAAATTAAAGGGCGTGATCGCCAGCAAGAAACCCTCCAGCGGACGGTGTTCTACGCGGTTCCAAACGCCAGCGGGCGAGATGGGCGGTTGCTGAGCGTAAATTTCGGCCATGTACCGCACGTTGAAGCGCAAAAAATCAACAATTTCACACACCGCATCAATCTCCGATTGGTGGCACGTTTTAGACTGCCCCAGCATGGTGGCGGCGTTCATCTGGTAGCGGTAGGGACCGGCAATCAAGTCGGCCGCTTTCAAAAAAATGCTGGCGCGCTGTTCCCAGGGCATGTTCTCCCAAGCCGGTTTAGCGCCCAGCGCCGAATCAATGGCCTGCTGCACGTGGGAGGCATCGCCCTCGTAGTAGTGACCCAGCACCTGTTGGTGGTTGTGCGGGCAGGTGAGCGGTTTTTTGACGTCGGTTTTAATTTGTTCGCTGCCGATGTATAGCGGAACCTCCACCGGTTGCGACTTGAGCGCCTTCAGCGTGGTTTGCAGGGCTTCCCGCTCGGCGCTGCCGGGGGCATAAGTGTAAATGGGTTCGTTGACGGGAGTGGGTACCTGATAAAATCCGGTAGACATGCGTAGGTTGTGGTTGATGGAAAAATAGGTTGTTGATAGGATAGATAACGGGCCGGATCGGAAAAATGATTTGTCAGAAAGCAGATTGTGGTAGGCTTGCGTAAATATCTATCCAACCTCGACCGGTGAACCAACTAGTAATTCTACCGGGACCTTCAACAAATAAGAAAGTTTACGGATTTGGTTAACTGTCAACTGACGGTTTCCCCGGAGAATCTGAGAAACATTTCCTTTATTACCTATTACTGGTACCAAATCCACCTGTTTGAGATTAAGGTCTCTCATTCGTATTTCTATAACTTCTAATGGGTCTAAAGTAGTCGGTTGGTACTTGTCCTCTTCGTACTTTTCTACCAGAAGTGATAGCAACTCTAATTCGTCGGCTGTTTTGGTTCCTGGCTTAGCATCAAAGATCTCCTCTATTCTTTCTAAACACTGATAGTACTGCTCATCATTTTTGATTACAGAATCCATATTATCTTCTTTTAGGTCTTTTAAAGGTCACCGTAGCCGCATCGATTTTGTCGTATTCCTGATGGGTGCCCACGAATTTAACGTATCCTATCTGGGCTTGGTAGTTGAAAGCAACAATGAGTCGGTAAGACCCTTTAAGAATATTAAATACCACCCGGTTGTTAGCAATAATGCTGGCAGTGGCGTAGGTGTTTTTTACGTCGTGGGGAGATTGCCAGGTTGCTCGCTTTGCAATCTGATACCATGCTTCTAGCTCTTTTTGACAATGAGCATGATTGTTACCAAATTCATTAAGGGTACTATACGCTATTATTCTCATTTGTAGTCGGCTAAAATAACCAAAAGTTTTCAATACGAAAACTTTAAGCGGATGTTTAGCGTGTGGTTAATAGACACACATGCCTGATACGCATCGATACGCGTGCGAACAACTAATGGCACCCTTTTTCCGACATCTTGTGGCTTTTACATCTTGATGACTTCCACCGTCTTTTCGGCGCCGCCTTTGCGAACGGTGAGGCGATACACTCCGCGGTTCAGACTGCTTAAGTTAAATCCCATTGCGGCTTCTGATATGGGTTGCTGAACGATCTTACGTCCGGATTTGCTTTTGATGGTAAGCGTCCCGCCCTGCCAGCGGTCTAGGTCTACCTCGACGAGCAATTGGTCAACCACCGGATTAGGATACAGCGTTACGGACTCCCCGGCCACCTGTCGGCGGATGTCGGGCACGGCACTTCGGTTCTTTTCTGACTTAGAATCGGCAGGAGAACTTACTTGGGCAATCGCGGCTTTCTTCGCCGGTTTCTTTTTCTGACTGTCGGCCGGTGACCCGTTTCCTTCGCTCTGAGCATAGGCACTAAATGAAAGAATAATAAGGCTCTTGGCGTACGCGATCCGTAGAAACTTTCTCATAACTATCACCTTTTGTTGCATGGATTGTAATATAGCTAGATAGCGCTAATTCAAAAAGCAGATGTTGGGGCATATGTTACATGCCCGGGTAGGTTGAGGCTCCCCAAGCAAAAGCAAAAGCGACCCCGAAGGAAAGGTCGCTTTCTGCACTTATCGAACGGTGGGCAGTTTACCACTTTACCACTTCCTAGTTGTTGCTCACCCGCACGGTATTTTCGCCGTGGCTAGCTCTTCGTAGTAGGCCACGAATGAGTACTCACCCTCGGTAAGGTTAGTGAACCGTAAACGAAAGCGTTGCAAATGCGCCCGAAGTAAGTGTTTTGAGGAGGCCAGCGTGCGTTGACCTCCGAGCTTAACCGGTGCCAAAACTTCGGACGGTGGTTCTGGTTATCGAGATAATGTTACCAAGAATCATTCAAGTCATACTGATGGGGATTGCCGTAGTATGGTTCACCCGGTGCTCGCCCCCGCCCACCGGGTTGCTACTGCCCCTCACCCCCCCCGATAGCTTTTCCTTATCGGGCGAACAGGCGCGGTCGGCAAGGTGGTGGACTAGCTTTGCGGATGATCGACTTAACGCACTGATGAATCAGGCCCTGGACTCTAACTTCAACGTGCTGGCCGCCTGGCAGCGATTTCAAGCCGCTGAGGCCGTGGTCGACCGGGAAGCTTCTTTTTTGCTGCCGGACGTTGAAGCCTTTTTCTCGGCAGGACGAAGCTACCCGGAACCCGACTTTCGGGGGGGTGAAAACCAACAACTGGGTTTATCGGTGGCCTACGAAGTGGATCTGTGGGGCCGGATTCGCACCCAAGTGCAAGCCGAACGCTACCGCGCCGAAGCTTCGCGGCTCGACTATCAGACGGCAACCCTGTCTCTTTCGGCCGAAATCGCCCGGATCTGGTACCGCTTGATGGCCCGGTGGGGTCAGTTAGAACTCATCCGAGAACAGGTAGCAACGAACGAGAATATTCTCAAGCTCATCATCGCCCGCTTCGGGAGCGGACAAATCCGCGGCGTGGATATTCTCCGCCAGAAGCAACTGACCGAAGCGACCCGCGAGCAGCAGATCATTGCCGAGTCTCAAATCCGGGTACTGGAAAACCAGTTAGCCGTGCTGCTGGGCGTTCCTCCGCAGGAAGACATCCCCTACGCTCCGGACAGCCTACCCCTACTCCCGCCCCTCCCTCAAACGGGTGTTCCCGTTGAGCTCGTCCGGCGGCGTCCCGACGTGCAAGCCGCCTACTACGTCCTGCTCGCGGCCGACCGCGAAGTAGCCTCTGCCATTAGCGCCCGCTACCCCCGGCTGGCTATCAACGCGTCTTCTTCGGCCCGGTCTAACGAAGTGGAAGACGTGTTCAGAAATTGGGCCTACTCGTTCGGCGCCAACTTACTCGCTCCGCTTTTCTACGGTGGCCGACTCAGCGCCGAAGTCGACCGAACGAAAGCAGTAGAGCAACAGCTATTGTACGAATACGGTCAAACCGTGCTGACTGCTTTTCGCGAAGTGGAAGACGCACTGATTCAGGAGAAGAAACAACAAGAGCGCATCGAGGTTTTAGAAGAGCAGGTTGAGCTCGCTGAGCGGTCGTACGAGCAACTTCGCGTTGAGTACTTCAACGGATTGAGTGATTATCTGGCCGTGCTCACGGCAACGGACCGGGAACAGCAGCTTCGCCGCGATCTGATTTCGGCCAAACTGACCCTTCTGACGTACCGGATTGACCTTTACCGCGCCTTGGCCGGGGGGTTTGAAACGACCCGAGAAAGACAAGATTCCGACAGCTAGAAACCCACGTTATGAAGCATAAGAAAACCCTTCTCATTTGCTCGGCTATCCTGTTAGCTGCCGGAGGGGTGACGGCCTTTATCTTCTTAACCGAACCGACCGCCAGCCAGTCGGGCGCGACCAAGGAAACCGCCATGCTGGTTGAGACCATTCCCGCGCAACAAGGAACGTTTCAGCCGACCATCGTGGCCACCGGTACGGTGCAACCCTCCCGAGATATCGTTCTGAGCCCGCGGGTGGGGGGCGAGATTGTGCGGCTCGCGGACGGCTTTGCCCCCGGCGGGTTCGTCGAGCAAGGCGAGGTACTGCTTCAGGTTGACCCCGCTGATTATCGCAACACCCTACAGCTTCGGCAAAGTGATCTCCGCCAGATGCAGTCCGACCTGAAAATTGAGCAGGGGCGTCAGGACGTAGCCCGCCAAGACTACGAATTGGTCGAGGACATGGTCGCCCTGGAAAGCAAAGACCTGGTTCTGCGGGAGCCACAACTCAACGCGGTGAAAGCGAGCGTTGCGGCGGCCCAAGCGGCGGTCAATCAGGCTAGACTTAACCTTCAGCGCACTACGATTCGCGCTCCCTTCGATGCGCAGGTACTGCGCCGCAACGTTAACCTGGGTTCTCAGGTAGCTCCCGGTGATAACCTGGGGCGCCTGGTTGGCCGAGAAGAATACTGGGTATCCGTCACGTTGCCGGTATCCAAAATCCCCTACATTTCTTTACCCAAAAATGAGCAGCGCGGATCAACGGTCCGTATTCTTGACCGCAAGGCCTGGCGTCCGGGCGTGTACCGCACCGGCTACGTATACCAACTGGTCGGAGCCCTGGAGGACCAAACCCGCCTAGCGCAACTCCTGGTGTCGGTGCCTGACCCGTTGGCCTATCAAAACGATTCTTTGCCGTCGCTGATCGTCAATTCCTTCGTGGAAGTTAATATCCAGGCCGACAGTATCGCCAACGTGGTGCGGATTAATCGCGACTACCTGCGGGAACAAGAAACCGTGTGGGTGATGGAAGCCGGAAAGCTACAAATCCGAGACGTGGATGTTGTCTTCACCGACGCGCAGTACGCCTACATCGCTGAGGGCCTACAAGACGACGACCGAATAGTGACGACCAATCTGTCGACCGTCACCGAAGGAGCGCCCCTTCGTACCGGTTCGTCAGACTCTACTTCCCAATCAGGTACTTCATCTCGGGCGGACTCGACCTCGCAACCGAAACCGTCCGCATCTGCCAAAGATAGCCTATGAGCCACTCCGATTCAGATACCGAGCACCGGGGCCCTATTGCCTACATGGCGCGTAATCCGCTGGTGGCCAACCTGATTATGATTCTGCTGGCCGGGGGCGGCATCTGGACGATGATCAACGTTCAGAAGGAGGTGTATCCCGAGTTTCAATTGGATATTGTGGAAGTTGGTGTGGTGTATCCCGGCGCGGCTCCGGCCGAAGTGGAGCAGGGCATTCTGCTGCCGGTGGAAGAAGCGGTGCGCGGTATTCAGGGCATCCGAGAGGTGGTTTCTACCGCCGAAGAAGGCTCAGGTAGCGTGATGATCGAGTTGATTGCCGGTGCCGAACGCATGAAGGCGTTTCAGGAGATCGATCAGGCGATCGCGCGGATCCGGACGTTCCCCGACGAAATAGAAGAACCCGAGGTGCGGCTTCAGTCGCGACAGCGCAGCGTGATCGAGATCGGACTCTTCGGTGGTAACGACATCTGGACGCTCCGGCAGTTGGCCGAACGATTGCGCGACCGCCTGCTGAACAGCGAAAAAATTACCCAGGTAGAAATTGGTAACGTGCCGGAGTACGTCACGCACGTTGAGATTCCGCGGCAGCGGCTTCGCGAATACGGGCTCACCCTGGGTCAAGTGGCCGATCTTATCCGGCAGTCTAGTGAAGACGTGCCCGCCGGGGCGGTAGAAACCAGTTCGGGAGAAATTTTGCTGCGCCTCAAGGAACGGAAACAATGGGCCGATGAGTTTGGCCAAATCCAAGTCATCACCGCTCCTTCGGGAGCGACGGTAACCCTGGCGGACATTGCGGAGATTACCGACGGCTTCGAAGAAGAAGGCTTTCATTCGCAGTTTAATCAGCAGACTTCCGTAGAGCTGCAAATCTATCGGATCGGTGATCAGTCGCCGCTAGAGATCGCTGAGTTAGTAAAGGAAACGCTCACCGACTTTGAAGCCTCGCTGCCGCCCGGCATCCAGTATCGCATCGACAGCAACAGCGCCGAAGACTTTCGAGAGCGGCTATCGCTGCTGACCGAAAACGGAATCATGGCGATCGTCATCGTGCTGCTCATCCTGACCTTGTTTCTGGAGTATAAGTTAGCCTTTTGGGTGATGATAGGCATGGTCGTCTCCTTTGTGGGCGGCATGGTATTTCTGCCATTGATCGGAGCGAGCATTAACATGATCTCGATGTTCGGCTTTCTGGTGGTGCTCGGCATCGTGGTCGACGATGCGGTGGTCGTCGGTGAGAACATTTATGAGTACCGGCAGCAGGGCATGAGCAATCTGGATGCGGCCATTCAGGGGGCCCGCGACGTGGCCAAACCCGTTCTCTTCAGCATTCTTACTAACATTATTGCCTTTATTCCGCTGCTCTTTCTTCCCGGCACCTTCGGCAAATTCTGGTGGCCGATGCCCGCGGTGGTCATCGCGGTGCTATCCATCTCGCTGATTGAGGCGCTGTTTATCCTTCCGGCCCACCTCGCGCATAGCGCCGAAAAGAGCCGCAATAAGTTGACAAAACGCCTCGAGCGCCTGCAGCAGTCGTTTGCCCACGGCTTCGATCGCCTGGTGGACCGCTACTACCGACCGTTGCTGAACGCCAGTCTGCGTCACCGCTACATTACCCTTACCGCCGCTGTCGCCCTGTTGGTGGTGGTCGGTGGCTTTGGGTACAGCGACCACATGGGCATCATCACCATGCCCGAAGTAGCCGCCGACGAAATTGAAGCAGGAGTTCGGCTCCCCGTTGGCACCACTCCCGATCAAGCCGCCAAGGTTGCCACCCAAATCACCGACGCTACGCTGCGGATGTTCGAAGAAAACGATTTGTACCGAGCCGCCGAGGGAGTGAAAACCAACGTGCGCGGTCAGAGCTTCATTGACGTAGAAATTGTGATGAAGCCACCGAACGAGCGCGACCTGACGGCCCAGGACGTGATTGAGTTATGGCGTGACGAGATTGGCGACATTGAAGGGATCGACCAAATTACCTTTGAGGCCGAGCGGGGACCGGGCGGCTACGCGCAGGACATCAGCGTTGATATCAGTCACGCTGACGTTGCCGTGCTGGAAAAAGCGAGCCAAGCCTTCCTGGAGCGGGCCAAAGCCTTTGAAAACACCCGTGACGTTAATGATAACTACAACAAGGGGAAGCTTCAGTACGATTTCAAACTGCTGCCGGAGGGCCGCAGCCTGGGATTCACTCCGACCGACGTGGGGCAACAAGTCCGCAATGCTTTCTTCGGAGCGTTGGCTATCCGGCAGTTGCGGGGCAACAACGAGGTAGAAGTGCGGGTAAAGCTTCCCCACGAAGAGCGAAAAGACCTCTATAATCTAGAAGATTTTCTGATCCGCACGCCCGACAGCGTAGAAGTGCCTCTGCTGGACGTGGTAACCGTGGAAGAGCGAGAGGCTTTTACCTCAATCAACCGCCGCGACGGACGGCGGGTGGTGTCGGTTGGCATGGACGTGGAACCGGCGAGTGCCGTCGCTCAGGTGATAGAATCGCTGCAACAGGAGGTGCTGCCGCAGCTTCGGGCCGACTTCCCCGGCATCACCTGGAGCTTCGAGGGCAGCCAGTCTGATATGCGGGAATCTGTTCAGTCGCTGTGGGGTGGCTTTGCGCTGGCCATGATGATCATCTACGCTTTGCTGGCAATGGCATTCAACAGTTACCTGCAGCCCCTGATCGTCATGCTTGCCATTCCCTTCGGAATTGTCGGAGCGGTGATTGGCCACATTCTGCTGGGCTACGACCTATCGCTGGTAAGCCTGATGGGAGTGATTGCCCTGTCGGGAGTGGTGGTTAACGATTCGCTTATCATGGTCGATTACGCCAACCGGAGACGAGAGGATCAACCGGTCTTCGAAGCGATCCGCGAGGCAGGTATCCGACGATTCCGCCCCATCATACTCACCACGTTGACCACTTTCGGCGGACTCACTCCGATTATCCTCGAGACCTCCAACCAGGCCAACAATCTTATTCCAATGGCCATTTCGCTGGGCTTCGGCATCATCTTCGCCACTTCCATTATTCTGCTGATCGTTCCTAGTCTTTACTTGATTTTAGAAGATCTAAAGAGAAAAGCAAAGAAAGAGGAACCCGTTCAGACGGCTCACTAGGTAGCAAAGGCCCTGCCCCCGGCTTCTTCTAGCGAGATACAGCCTTCGTAGCGGCCGGGCACCGACACGTACTGCAAGAACTGGGTAGCTCCCACCTCCGAGGTGAAGAAGCCGAGCATGGTGAGTTCCTTCATCATCGGGAAGAAAGGTTTCGCGTCGGGGTCCTGATTTTCTTTTCCCTGCGCTTCGTATTTCTTCAGCAGTTCGTCCTGCTGCTCCGGTTCCAGGTCCAAAAAGCCATCGCCGTACTCCTGCTCGCTGTCCTGCTCCAATTGGGCGAGCCCGGCGGTGAAGCGCTGCTTTTCTTCCTCAGTATAAATATCGTTCAGCATCAGGTCAATGAACTCGGGCACCCCGGCCTCTTTGGCGCCGGGAGTGTCGGTCTTGGGAATAATCCGCTCGGCGATTTCGGCGGTAAGGCGTGCCTGGTCTTCGGACAAGAAGGCGGGCTGCCAATTGAGTTCGGGTTGCGCTTTGCAGCCTTGCAGCACTCCGGCAATGGCCGACGAGGACAAGGCTCCGCCCATGAACAGGGCGGTACGCTTGAGGGCTTCTCTACGATTCATCATAATTTAAAGATCATTAAAGGTTCATTTTCTTGAGTTCGTTCACCGCGTGGTCGGCAGCGCGGGCGGTGAGGGCCATGTAGGTAAGCGAGGGGTTCACGCACGAGGCCGAGGTCATGCAGGCCCCGTCGGTCACGTACACATTAGGAACCGTGTGCACCTGGTTGTTGGCGTTAAGCACCGAGGTTTTGGGATCGCGACCCATGCGGGCGGTGCCCATCTCATGGATACCCAGCCCCGGCCAGCTGCCCGCGTCGTAGGTGTTTATGTCCTTGAAACCGGCCGCCTCCAGCATTTCGGCCGCCGCGTTGGCCATGTCGGGCCGCATTGCCTTCTCATTTTCCTTAAACTCGGCGTCGAACACCACGGTAGGTTGCCCCCAGGCGTCTACGTTGTCATAGTCAAGCATCATTTTGTTTTCGTGGTAGGGCAGCGTTTCGGCGAAGGCCGTCATGCCCATGCCCCAGGGGCCGGGCTCCATCAGTCCCGCCTTAAAATCAGCTCCGAAACCTAGCTCCGCTACGTTGGCCGACCATCCGGCGCGTCCGGCTCCGCCCTGGTAGCCGTAGCCGCGCACGTAGTCCTTCTGCTGCGACTGCTTGTCCACGTTGCGGAAGCGCGGAATGTAGAAGCCGGTCGGACGGCGACCGTACTCCGTCTTGTCGTTGAAGCCATCGAAGCGGCCGTTGGCGCCTACCCGGAAGTGGTGGTCCATCAGGTTGTGCCCCAGTTCGCCGCTCTGGTTGCCTAGTCCGTTGGGAAAGGTATCCGACTTAGAGTTCATCAAAATGGCCGTGCTAGCCACCGCCGAGGCGCAGCAGAAAATTACTTTGGCGTAGAATTCCATTTCTTCCTTGGTGTCCTGATCTACCACTTTCACCCCGGTGGCGCGTTTCTTTTCGGGATCGTAGATGATGGAAGTAACAATCGAGTAGGGGCGCAGCGTCATGTTGCCGGTAGCCACCGCGGCGGGCAGCGTAGACGACAAACTGCTGAAGTAAGCACCGTAGGGACACCCTCGGATGCAGCGATTGCGGTACTGGCACACCGTGCGGCCCTTGTGGTTGACGGATAGATTGGCCGTGCGGCCGATGGTCACCACGCGGCCGCCCAGGTTGGCGGCTACTTTATCTCGGAAGGTCTCCTCTACGCAGTTCATGGCAATGGGCGGCAAAAAGTTACCGTCGGGCAGTTGGGGTAGCCCTTCTTTTTGTCCCTGAATGCCCGCGAACTCTTCCACGTAGCTATACCAGGGCTCGATGTCTTTGTAGCGAATGGGCCAGTCTACTCCAAAACCGTCCTGGGCGTTCGCCTCAAAGTCTTGCGCACTCCAGCGGTAGCTGTGGCGTCCCCACATGATAGAACGCCCGCCCACGTGGTAGCCGCGCATCCAGTCGAAGCGCTTCACTTCGCCGTAGGGATGTTCATTATCCTTCACAAACCAGTGCTTGGTAGAAGGACGAACGGTGTAGCCGGTGCGGCTCTGCTTGGGATAATGTTCGGCGAGTTCTTCGGGCGGAGTGCTGTCGCGATAGGGCAGCTCCCAGGGAGCCTTATGGGCCGTCACGTAGTCCTTCACGTGTTCCACGTTGCGGCCTCGCTCCAAAACCAGGGTTTTGAGGCCCTTTTCGGTGAGTTCTTTGGCCGCCCAGCCCCCGCTGATGCCCGAGCCGATCACAATGGCATCGTAGGTGTTTTCATCTTTTGCTTTTGCGTTAATATACATGGGGTTTCCAGGATTGTTTTTTTCAATGACGCGTTCAATATAGTGCTTTACTAACGATTTCTGAAAGGAAAAAAGTTGCTTCCGCTTATAAAATACTACGAAGCTCGCTCAGGCACGCCACTTCGTGGGTAACCGCTTCACTGTGTCTGATCCGTCTCGGATTGTAAAATACTTGGTCGATGCCTGCGTCTCGCGCTCCCCGTACGTCGGTTTCCAGGTTGTCGCCAATCATCAGGCACTCCTGAGACCTAGCACCAATCCGGTTGAGCAGATAGTCGAACACGGGGCGGTGGGGCTTGCGGTGCCCGGTCGTGTCGGATGACACCACCTCGGTGAAGTAGTCGGTGAGTCCGGCGCTCCGGATTTTAATCGCCTGCACGGCGGCAAAGCCGTTGGTGAGGACGTGCAGTAGGTAGTGCTGCCGCAGGTAATCGAGGGTGGCCACGGTGTGGGGCATCACGTGGGGTTTGGTAGGACAGATACGCAGGTAGTCGTCGGCCAATTGAGGAGGAACCAGATCAGCGGCAACGCCCAGCTGCGTGAGGATCATTACAAACCGCTCGCTACGGAGTCGTTGTTGGTCGTGGGCTCCCTGATCGTACTGTTTCCACAGCGCCCGGTTCACGATGACAAATGTATCGCAAAACTGCTGCTCACTGAAGCGGCCCAAATTAGATAGCCCGTGCGTATCGTATAACTCGCACAATGTTTCGGTGGCGTTTTTGTCAAAGTCCCACAGGGTGTGGTCGAGGTCGAACAGTAGGTGGCGGTAGTGTTTCATGTTGGGTGTTGGGTGTTGGGTGTTGGAATTTGCACGACCAACTTCTAATATCCAATATCCAGTATCTTGCCACCTCAGCAAGTTATCCAGTATCTTGCCATGTAGAAAGTCATCCAGCATCCAATACTTCTATCTGTCGCACCAGTTCGTCGTACCACGCTTGCCCGTACTTGCGCACCAGGGGTTCGCGCAAGAAGCGGTAGAGCGGCACGGCCAGCTCCTGGCCCAGGTCGCAGGCGGGACTGCAAATGTGCCAGCGGTGGTAGTTGATGGCGTCGTAGTGGTCGTAGCGATCAATGCGCAGCGGGTACAGGTGACAAGAAATCGGTTTTTTGAAGTCGATCTTCCCCGCTTGGTGCGCCTGCTCAATGCCGCATTTTAGAATACCCTTTTTGTCGCGCACCGCGTAAACGCACTCGCGTCCGCCAACGGTGGGAGTCACGTAGTCGTTGTCTTCGTCGGTCACGTAATGGCCCTGCGCTTCAATCTCCCGAATGCCTTCCGGACTCAAAAACGGCTTCACGGTTTCGTAGATCTCTTCCAAGATCGGCAATTCGCTTTCCTCCAACGGTGCTCCGGAGTCACCTTCCACGCAGCAGGCGCCCCGGCACTTTTGCAGGTTGCAGACAAAGAAGCTCTCCTTAATGTCGTCGCTGATGATGGCGTCTTCTACGATGTGCATAAAGTGAAGGAGTGAGTGAGTGAGTGACTGAATGATTGAATGAAAAGGTGCGGTTGGATAGTAAGCTCAATTTTAGTGGTTAAGTTCCAGGCTTGCTTGCGCTCCTTTTGAGCGGGTGAGACACAAACTGGCTGACAGAACTGAGTGGGCTCTGGGCACTCGGATTTTGCGGGAATTACCGTAGCTTTGCTCCATGCGCTTGCTTTTTTCGGTGGTTTGGCTGGGACTGCTTGCCCTGCTCGTCCGGTGCGGTGCCGACCGACCGGCGGTAACTGAACCTCCCGATGGTCGGCAGTTGTCGGTGCAGCACTGCGGTGGGTGCCACGCTTATCCGGAGCCAAGTTGGCTCGACCGGGCGATCTGGCAGGACTATGTATTGCCGCGGATGGGGCACCGGCTGGGGATTTATGCTAACGAGAATGAACGGGCGAGTTTGATCGAGGCCGGAGCCGGAGGACAACGGGTAGAGCGAGCCAACGTTTATCCTACGCAGCCGCAACTCACCGAAGCCGAGTGGACGGCCCTGCAAACCTATTATCTGGACCACGCTCCGAAGAAACTTGATAGTGTTCCCCCTCCTGCACTCACTGTCGGCTTGCCCACGTTCCAAGTGCGCGTCCCCCAGTTTCAGCTGTCGCCGCCCAGCACCACGCTGGTGCGCATCCAACCCGGAAGCTTTTTCATCGGCGACGCCAACTCTCGACGGTTGTATCAGTTTGATGCCCAACGGCAGTTGCTGAATGCCGCCAACGTGCGCGAGGGCGCCGTGAGCCTCACATCGTCTTCCGACGCGCTAAACGTGACGGTGATGGGCTCGTTTTCGCCCACCGACGCGCCCACCGGCTTCGTGCTGTCGTTGCCCACGCAACCGGGGAGGTCACCGCGCATGTTGCTCGACAGCCTGCAGCGTCCGGTGCACACGGCCTACGCCGACCTGGACGGCGACGGGCGAGAGGACATCATCACCGCCGAATTTGGCAAGTGGACGGGCGGCTTGGCCTGGTGGAAAAACCAGGGCGGTGACCGCTACGAGAAACACTGGCTCCGGGCGCAACCAGGCGCTACCCGGGTTTACATGCGCGACCTGAACGGCGACGGGCGGCCGGACGTGCTGGTGCTGTTCGGACAGGGCGACGAAGGGGTGTTTGCGTACTACAACCAAGGCAACGGGACGTTTCGGGAAGAAGCGCTGCTGCGATTTCCTCCGTCGTACGGGTCGAGCTCGCTGCTGCTCTACGATACCGACGGCGATGGGTATGAAGACTTGGTGCACACCGCCGGAGACAATGCCGACTATCCGCCCGTAACCAAACCCTACCACGGCATCCGAATTTTCCGCAACGACGGCACGAATCATTTTCAGGAAGATTGGTTTTACCCGCTGCCCGGAGCCTACGGGGCCATTCCGGCTGATTTTGATCAGGACGGTGATCTGGACATGGCGGCTATTTCGTTTTTCCCTAATTATGCCCGCTCAGCACAACGGGGGTTTGTCTACTTAGAAAATCAGGGCAACTTCCGGTTCAAGGAGTACACGTTCCCGGAAGTGACCGCCGGACGCTGGCTGGTGATGGACGCCGGGGACGTGGACCAGGACGGAGACGTGGATATCGTTTTAGGGTCGCTGTCGTTTGAGGTGGTGCCGCCCAACGGCCTGCTGGCGCAGTGGGTGGAGCGGGGGGTGCCGTTTGTGGTGCTGGAGAACACGGTGCGGTAAAAAAAAAGAGCGGCATCGCGGAGGATACGGCTCTTTAGTCTGGGCAGCACACGGAGCCTAGCGGCGAAAGGCCACGGTGTGCCGGTTGAACAATCGGCGAAATTTGCCCCGGCCCATGTCAGAAAATGGTCGGGCATTTTTGTTTAGAATACGGTTTAAAGCGACCGTCTCTTGAGAGTAAGGAATGGTGACGTTGGGTTGGTCAACGAACAGGGACTCGGCGGGGTGAAGGATATTAGCGTTCATGATTTCTGAGATTTTAAGTTAAAATTAGATTAGTACGTTATGCCTACTATAAGCCAACTCCTGTGCCAACCGGAAAAACCACCTATGAAGCCAAATTAGGCACTTTTTAACGTTGGTGCCTGTCCGAAATCGGACACCTGCTGTACGCTCCTGAACAGATTCGGATACCGTGAACAGCTTTCTTAGGAAAATACGCAACCTTTACCGCAGTCTACCCGTGTATTTAGATACTTGTCTAATTATCTATATGAAAAACTTTTTCCGTGCTATGGGTGACCCTACCCGGCGACAGATTCTGGAATTGCTAAAGGAGAAGGATTTGACTGCCGGAGAGATTGCCGACGTTTTTCACATTAGCAAGCCGAGTATTTCGTATCATCTCGACTTGCTTAAGCAAGCGGATCTGGTGTACGCCGACAAGCAGGGGCAGTACGTGCTCTATTCGCTCAACACCAGCGTGCTCGACGAAGTGATTAGCTGGCTTATGGATTTGAATGAGAAGAAACCGAACCCTAAACAACCATCTTTATGAAAACCATTAACTTTTTGCGTCGCGAGTGGCTAGCGCTGCTGTTGTTGCTGGTGCCCACCGCCCTGACGCTCTTCTACTGGAACCAACTTCCCAATCCGATAGCGATTCACTGGGGGTTAAACGAAGAGCCCAACGGGTATCAATCGCCCCCGGCTTTCTTGTGGTCTACCCTAGCATTCAACGTATTTATCTACGCGTTGCTGGTTGCCGTTCCTTATCTAGACCCCAAAACAGGGAGCAGCGCGATTGGAAAAACCGCTTTGGGTAGTACGAACCGCTACTATGGCATTCACCGCGCTGGTGCTGGGAGGAATTGTTCTAAAAGCAGTTGGCTATCCCATCGACATCATCCTAACGAGCAACCTTGCCGTTATTTTGCTCTTTTTGATTCTAGGCAACCTGATGGCGAAGTTTCCGCCTAACTACTTCGCGGGCATCCGCACGCCTTGGACCCTGGAGAGTCCGGAAGTGTGGCGGCGGGTGCACCAGATGGCGTCCAAACTGCGGGTGGCCGGTTCGTTGGTGCTGCTCCTGTTCGTATTTCGGCTTGATACTCCCGACTACACCGTCTTTTCTATCGTGGTGATTCTGACGCTAGTAGCTGTTCCGACCGTGCATTCGTACCTGCTCTACCAAAAGCTTAGGTCGAACGATGGGATAGATTAGCCGGAGTTGATCAAATTGTTTAAACCCGTATGAGCTGCGAGGCTTACCTATAAGTTGAAATTATGAACCCGCTAAACTCACTCATTGCTCTCTTCTGGATAGTGCTTTTCATCTTGGCTGGCTGTCGCTCGGATGACCCCGGCTCCGTTGTTCAAACTCCCGTTAGTGAGGAGGTGACGCTAGAAACTGCCACCGGCACATTGCGTGGCACCCTGCTGCGACCGGCAGCCGAAGGCACCTTTCCCGTAGCGTTGATCATCGCCGGTTCGGGGCCCACCGACCGCAACGGCAACAGTCCGCTGGGGGTCAATAGCAATTACTTAAAAATGCTAGCGGATAGTTTGGCTCAGCACGGTATCGCCTCGTTGCGTTACGACAAACGGGGCGTTGCCGCTAGCCAAGCCGCCGGGCTCGACGAAAGTGCGCTTCGGTTCGACCACTACGTGGCCGATGCGGTGGCCTGGATCAAGCAGTTGCAATTAGACGAACGGCTATCTCAAGTGGCGGTGCTGGGGCACAGTGAGGGATCATTGATCGGAATGCTGGCGGCACAGCAGTCCTCAGTGACCGCATTCGTGTCGCTAGCCGGAGCCGCCCAGCCCGCTGATTCGCTTATTCTGGAGCAGCTGCGCGAACAACCGGCGGCTGTCCGCGAAGAAGCGCAGGCCACCTTCGGCGAGTTGCGGCAGGGACGCACCGTAGCCAACGTAAGTCCGGGACTGCAAGCACTCTTTCGCCCTAGTGTGCAACCCTATCTGATCTCCTGGATCAAACACCACCCGGCAGAGATCATTGCCGAACTGTCGGTGCCCACCCTGATTGTGCAGGGCACCACCGATTTGCAGGTGCCCGAAGCCGAAGCCCAGCGGTTAGCGGTGGCCCAGCCCCAAGCTGAGTTGGTGATCATCGAGGGCATGAACCACGTGTTGAAGAACGCTCCGAGCGACCCGGTGGCGAACGGCGCTACGTACGCCGATCCGGCGTTGCCGCTGGCCGACGGTTTAGTAGCCTCGCTGGTCGCTTTTCTGGATAAGCACCTTTAAAGCGCGTTTTCTCCGCCAGCTGGCTCTCCGACGCCCAAAAGGTGCTGCTCAACTTTGTCGGTTGGCTTATTTTGCCGAGCTTTTGGCAATGACGTGCTCGTCCCGTACCTTGCTTTTCGCAAATCAAACTACCTAACCACATGAACGAATTGACCACGCACCGCGTCGGAGTGATTATGAACGGCGTGACGGGCCGCATGGGCACCAACCAGCACCTGATGCGCTCCATTGTTGAAATTATCAAACAGGGCGGAGTGCGCGTGAGCGCCACCGAAGTGATTATGCCCGATCCCGTGCTAGTAGGCCGTAACGCCGTGAAGCTCGAAAAGCTAAGCAAGCAGTCGGGCGTAGAGAAGTTCACCACCAACCTGGACGAGGTGCTGCAAAGCGACGATTATCAAATTTACTTCGACGCCCAAACCACCGGGCGTCGGGCCGAGGCCGTAAAGAAAGCCGCCACGGCGGGCAAGCACGTCTACTGCGAAAAACCCACCGCCACCGACACCGAAACGGCCCTGGAGCTGTATCGCTTTTGTCAGGAAAAAGGAGTGAAGAACGGCGTGGTGCAGGACAAACTCTTTCTGCCCGGCTTGCGCAAGGTGCAACGGCTGATCGAGAACGGCTTCTTCGGCGACATCCTGTCGGTGCGGGGCGAGTTTGGCTACTGGGTGTTTGAGGGTGACACCATTCCGGCGCAGCGCCCTTCGTGGAACTACCGCAAAGAAGACGACGGCGGTATCATCGTGGATATGTTGTGCCACTGGCGCTACGTGCTCGACAATATCTTCGGCAAGGTGAAGTCCGTTTCTTGTCTAGGCGCTACCCACATTCCCCAGCGCGTCGACGAGCAGGGCAAAACTTACCAGGCCACCGCCGACGATGCCGCCTACGCCACCTTCGAGCTAGAGAACAACGTCATTGCCCACTTCAACTCCTCGTGGACGGTGCGGGTGCGCCGCGACGACCTGCTCACCCTGCAAATCGACGGCACCAAGGGCTCGGCGGTGGCGGGTCTGCGCGATTGCTGGACGCAGCACTACGGCAACACGCCCAAACCGGTGTGGAACCCCGACATCGCGCAGCCGATCAATTTCTACGAGGGGTGGGCTAAGGTACCCGAACAAGAATTTTATGACAACGCCTTCAAGGTGCAGTGGGAGATGTTTCTGAAGCACGTGGTGAAGGATACGCCCAATCCGTATACCTTGTTGGAAGGAGCCAAAGGAGTGCAGTTGGCCGAAAAGGGCATCGAGAGCTGGGAGAAACGCTGCTGGGTGGATGTGCCGGAGTTGGGTTAGGATGAAGTAACGATGAAATGATAAAAACAGCTTTTGTCTTCATAGCAGTCTCTCTAACCGGCTACACCTCGTGTGCCATTCAGGAAGATACCAAACCAGATGAGGTTCGCGAAATTTTGATGATCGGTACGTTTCACTTCGCCAACCCGGGACTCGATGTGACCAAAACCAAATCGTTCGACATTTTGAAAGAAGAATCTTAGCAGGAACTGGACGAAATTACGGAAGCAATTGAGCGGTTCAATCCTTCCAAAATATTTGTGGAGTGGTCGTATCAACGTCAAATAGAACTAGATTCGCTGTACGAACTTTATATCGGTGGTAACTATTTTGACCACCCTAACCTTCAGGATCACCGACGGAAAAGTGAGACTGCTCAATTGGTCTTTCGGGCAGCTAACAAATTGAACTTAAGCAGAGTCTACGCGATTGATTATCGCGATAGCGAATTCCCGTACGATAGTATGATGGCGGTGATTAACAGGTATCAGCAGAGCGAGCTACAGAAGGAGATAGACAACACTATAGCAGGATACTCAGCGGACTTTGACGCGAAGGTGGACTCAGAGAGCTCTCTGAAAGACATTCTGTTCTACCTAAACACTGATAGTGCCAGAGACGAAGATATTCGGTTCTATACTGAGTTGGCAACGCAAGCCGGGAGTAAAGATGATTTCACAGGACCATACTTGACTTCGGAGTGGTATCGCCGCAATATTTATATGTGGTCACTGATACAAAAAACCATCACTGAAGATGACAAACGGATAATGATATTGTCAGGGGCTAGTCACGCAGCCATCTTTGCTCAACTATTATCTTCTAGCGCACATTGGAAAATAGTGGAGCTATAGGACATTATGGATTAACGGATTGGGCAAGTCATTAGAGATTACTCTTTCTTACTTCGGATAAATTCTGCTATATCCTAACTGGTTAAATAAACGTACATACTGATATGAGCATAAGAGAAAAAGTTAGTCAGCAGATAGATCAACTTACCGAGTCAGAGCTGCAGCAATTAAGCGAGCTTATCCAAGCGCTCAAGGTTAAATCTTCGGAAGACATAAAATCAATCGAAACTTCGTCTGCCCGCAAACCCACGCTAAAGCTTCGCAACTTCGGAGGAAACTTAGATCACGTCAATATTCGCGATGCAGCTTATGAATGAGCGGATACTGATTGATACTAAGTTCAATGTAAAGGATTTCGCCGTTGTCGCCGAAATAAAAGTAATAGAACCATGAAACACCTCGCTTTACTCCTGCTGTTTTTACTCTTACCCGGAGGTTCGTATCGACACCTAGAGTATATACACAAATATGGTAGCTTTGTTGTATGGAAAAACAGGATGTTCTAAAGTTGCCCGACAAGCGATTGGATCGTGTGCTAGAGAAGCTAACCGGACGTATCAGCGAGAAGCAGACGCTTTGCCTGCGGGCCTTGTCCAATGCGCGCAAAGAGGAGGTTCAGTTTGGCCGCTTTATTGGCAACCATAAAGTAAGTGTGCCCATGTTGGAAGAACAACTCTATACCCAGATGAGGAATCACTGTTCATCTTCCCATTGTTTGCTTATTGAAGACACATCAAAGATTGGCTTTAGCCTAGAGAGAGCCATTCAAGGGCTGGGCAAAGTGGACAAAGGCCAGATACAAGGGTTTTACCTTCACCCGGTGCTTTGTATAGATGCCCAGCACTATGGCTGTCATGGCATTGCGGCTTTGGAGTTTGTCAAGCGCCCTTGGCCCACTCAGGTGCTGAGTCATCAGCAGATAAGTATGGCCAGAGACAAAACTGTTTATGAACAAAAAGAAGGGTATCGCTGGCTGAGCAGCATTCGCAAAGCCCTTACCCAGTGCCAACAGGTGCCAACTAAAACAGTAGTGGCTGACCGGGAAGCTGATATCTACCCCCTGCTCACCGGGCTTACTGCCTTGGGGGTAGATTATGTGATTCGTGCCCGCTTTGATCGTTTCACGCAAGGGGGGCAGACCATCTCAGCGGAGGTAGAAAATTGGACGCAGCAGCATTGTTACGAGCTAGCCGTTCCGGCCAGTGATGGTCGTAGTGCTCATCGGGCCAAGCTAGCCATCAAGTACGGCAAGCTTGCTTTGAAAAAGTCAGCCAGTAGAAGCATCCATGCCCAGCCCGACTATCACCCCACCTACGTGGTGGAAGTCAAAGAACTCCCTGAGAGTGTAGTAAATGGGCAAGAACCTATTCACTGGGTATTGTTGAGCTCACACGTGGTGGACACAATTGCCCTAGCCCTACAAGTTATAGAATGGTACAAGCAACGCTGGAACGTAGAGCAGGTATTCAGAATCTTGAAAAGCAACGGCCTTCACATAGAGAGCAGCCAGGTGGAAAGCTATGAAAAGCTACAGAAGCTCAGCGTGTTGGCCCTGATGGCTGCCGTGCGGGTGCTGCAACTCTTGAGAGCCCGGGACGGTCAAACCCAACAGCCAATGGCCTGTGCCTTCAATGAACAAGAGCAAGAGTGCTTGATGCTGCTCAACGAGCAACTAGCTGGCAAAAGCCAAAAACTGCAGAATCCCTACGGGCCAAGTAGCCTGGCTTTTGCCGCTTGGGTCATCGCCCGATTAGCGGGCTGGAGTGGCTACCAAAGCCAAAGACCCCCTGGTCCCATTGACTTGCTCACCGGTCTGCAAAGATTCAACGAAAGATTTCAGGGCTACCAACTCGCCAAACACAACACTACTTGAGATGTGTATATACTCTAGGTTTGAGGAGGGACCGTATACTCCCTCTACCCAAATGAGTATTGCTGACTGGCTAAAAGATCAAAAACATAGTGTTTCGATTTTACTGATTGCAAATCCAGAAACCAAGTCTTTTCTTCGGTGCAAAGTGCAGGTAAGTCCGGCGATGCCCGAGTGGCTTCCCACCAAAGACCAGCAGCAGATTCAGGCAGACCTCATGGAATACTATTTCGATGATCCTATCCCTAATGATGCCTACACACAGGGGTTGCTGGCCGGTATTGAAGCGATGAAGAAAGTTATTCTAAATAATAAAAACAGAAGTGAGCCATTGCCGCTCATCGATCACGTGCAAGAGGTATTGCTAACCCTGCAAAAAGAAAGCAAGGCGGCGGCGGATAGTCTAATAGATGCAGTTACGGTGCGGTCAAAAATTTTGGAAGGGACAATTGAGAAAGGTTACTTCTATCCGCCCCGAATCAAAGGGCCTAACGATGAATTTATTGGAGAAGGAATGAGTCAGTATGCCGCTCCCATTGTGCGTTCTGAGGCTGAGAAGTCCCAAATGGAACCTATCATGTTGGAGTTAGACAGTGTGCGCAATGCGCTCTACTGGGCTGATTACGGACTACAGCAAAACCGGGATAAGATGGAATGGATAGAAAGCGCGCTATCCGACCAGGCACTGGCCGAACTTTCTCAGGACATCACGCCGCTGATCTCCGTTCCGGAAAGCGATCACTTGCAGATGATGACTGCGATACGTACTGAGATCGAGCGGATGATAACTAATGATTTGGAGGAGGCAAAATGATAAAGGCGCAACTTGTTATTTTGTGGTGCATCCTGGGGCTAAGCGTCGTAACCCAGGCAACGGTCAGCAATCCATGTAGTTCTATTTTAGACGTTGATCAACTCACTGCCAAAGAAAAGACTAAAATAAGGGCAGAAGTTCAGCAGTTTCAGGCTTCACGAACGATAAACAATCAAGCAGTTTGTGTGCAAGTTGATTTTTTGGAACAGCTTCCGCCCGTGCAGAGCGGCTTCACCGAAGACGGACGCAGGGTGATCCGGCAAAGCATTTACGACCAATGGCAGACCGGTCATTTCGGACAACCAGCGGTGCTCTTCCTTTTCGTCAGAGACCAGGAGCAAGGTCGTTTCGTGCTGAACGATATGGTAATTAGCCGTCCGGTTGCTCAACAGGTGCCTACTTTGATACGCTTGTACATCCGGGATGAGATTGTTAAAAAGCAAACCACGCATTACGACGCGATTAGTGCCGGTGTTTATGCGTTTGGTGAGGCGTTAAATGGGGAGTATAAAGAACGGTTGGTTGAAGAAAGCGAAGAGCTTTTGGATAAAAACTTTTATTATAGAGGATATACTTATTATCCCCTCTATTATTTCTATTTCGCCCCATTTCACCAACAGACTGAAGACACTGGGTGTGATCACATCAGTTATCTCATTGACGGAGAATACCATCAATTGTACTTACTAGAAAATCAGCAGGATGAGAAAATTATCTTATCGGACAAAAAAGCTACTTTACTGGATATGCAACTTGGGAGAGGTGTAGGATATCAATTAAGCACACATGGTAATAAGCAAGAAGTACCTTTTGAAATGACCGAAAGGGATATAAAAAGAGTTTACTCAAAAAATCTTGACCAAATGTTCAAGCAAGACGCTGTTCTAAGCTATGTATACGAACATTTTGATTTTTCGGGGGCGTCTGAATATTCGGACACGAAAGATCTGGAAGAAAAGGGCAATGGTAATTACTTAGGTTTGTCTGATGCAATTAGTAAAATCAAAGAAAACGACTTTCATTTTAAAGAGTGGAAGTATGTAAAAAAACAAAGTCCTTTTGTCTACAACAACCACACTAAGCATTGTCGTTGTTTGGTGCAGGTAATCACTGGAACTAAAAATAAAGGTGAGGCTTATACAACGCTTGAGGGACTATCAACCTATGGAAAAACTCACTTTCAAGGTGCTCAGTGTACTATGTGCAATCACTATGCTAGTGATTTGAGTGCAGTTTTTGGTACAAAGCGGGGCGTGCCCGCAGATAAATCGAGCGGTTCGTTAGTAGAAATATTTAAGAAAGAGAGCGAGTATATAAATTTAAGAAACATCGGAAACGGAGGAAAAGAGCTTTTCTGGAAGTATATAAATTTAGGCTATCCCGTTTACTTCTGTAAAAGTGGACACATAGAAACGGGTTATCCTAGCGGGCATACGAATATTGGACATAAAAAGAAATATGAAGACGAATTTGAGACGAGTGAAATATCAAGCTACGACGCAACAACAACCTACCATACTATCGGGGCCGGGGCCGAAACAGGAATGAAACACTATGACGGATTTTCTTTCTTAAGTGATTTGTCTACGGGAGCTTTCTTATATCTAGGTTACCTAAAGAAACAGTAATGATCAAAATAATTCAGTCAGTATTCTTCTTCTTGTTAACTATTTGCTTCTATAGTAGCTACTCGCAACAATTAGTGACTGGCGAAGGAGTGACCCACTTTTATGGTATTGATAACAGTAAACTTATGATCGCTACCGCTGATATCAAATCTATAGGAAACGTTAAGTATATCGTAACTGTAGATTCAACTAATACTGATACTATTGACTTTGCTTACACTCCGGTTTCTATGTTTGACAAGAGGGATGATGAGATATTCTTGGTTAAGCGTCTTGAGAACGATAAACCTTTTTTATGCGAACTTTATAAAGTCTCTTTATTATCTGGCGAGAAAAAACTGTTGACAAAAAGTAAAATTAACTTTAGTGGAAGAATAAAAGACACATTTTATGGTACCAAAACTTTGGATTACGACACTATAACCGAACAATTAAACGAATATTTGCCAGAAGGGAGTGAAGCAGGTATCTCGTTGAACTCGATGAAGACCAAATTAGTTGGGTTTGACTCGAAGACTAAGGAAGAGAAAACTGTTTTTGCCATAAGGGACTTTTACGAAGACTATCTTGGAGAGATATACCAGCTTTATTTCTCGCCGCTCAACGGCAATATACTCATTGTGATAGGTGATACTGAAGAAGGAGCTTTCTACTACAACTCCCACTATTTTTTGTATAACGCCATTAAAGATTCTGTAAGTAAAATTACCCTCACCGACTTATCTGAAGACGAGATCGAGTATGGCATCAACTACGGAGACATCTATCCAGATTTCTCAACCGGCCAGCATCTTTTATCTACCAAAGGCATTCTACTCAACAGCGATTTCCAAAAGATAGGTAGAACCCTTAAAAGAAGCCAGGGTACTGTAAAAGGATACAACTACATTGAGGATTCTGTTATTTCTATGAATTTATCATCACGATTGGACACCAGTTTAGGCACTAGTAGAGATAGGTACCAAAGAGTAATAGTTGACTTCTCTTTTTATTACGCTTTGGAAAAAACCCTCTACGCCGTCTACCACAACCAAGCCCTGACCTATTCTGATCTGGAATCGCTCAGCAAGCAGCAACTTCAACTGGCCAAAAACATGATCTTTGCCCGCCACAACTACCAGTTCGAAAGCCCTTACTACCAAGCGTTTTTCAACCTGTTTGACTTCTATAACACCGAAGAAATGCGCAAGAGTCGCGCCCAAACCATGGAAGGCAAACTCTCGCGCAATGATGTACAAAACTCACGGTTGATTAACCAAACAATTCGCACTCGCAATTAATAACAACTTATTGGTAAAAAGCTTCGGCCGTTCTCACAAACTACCGCTGCGGCCGCGACGAACGGCTCCGGCCCGTACTGCTGCTACCGCGGCTGGGCGAAGCCGACTGCGTCTCGGAGCGAGTGCGACTCGGTGCCGACCGGGTCTCGCTAGACCGGGTCTCGCTAGACTGCGTAGTGCTAGAACGGCTAGAGCTTGAGCTACTGGGCGAAGCCGACGAACGGCTACGGCTCGGCGATGATGACGGTTCGCTGCGGCTGGCCGGGGGTGCCGACCGCGTCTGCGTATCGCTAGCGCGACCAAATGACGAAGACCGGCTCGACTCAGAACGGCTATTGCCCGGACTCACCGAACGCGATGGTGACGAAGACCGGCTTTCCGTGCGGGCGGGCGAACGCTCCGGTGCCGAGCGGCGCTCGTAGCGACTACTGCCCGACGAGCGGGACGGCGTAGCGGTGCTCGGCGAAGTGCGTTGGCGCGAGCTGCGGGCCGGTTCTGATGAGCGACTATCGTACTGCGAGCGGGTGGTATTGTCACGAGAGCGTGACGAACGCACCGCCGGGGCCGATCTATCGTCTCGGTCGTACGACGAACGCGTGGGAGCGCTGTTGCGCGAGCCACTTCGCACTGAACGACTTGAATTGACGTCTGCCCCGCGGGATACTCCCTGGCTGCGCACCTCGGGTCGATACATGGATACCGAACTGCCGCGCACCGAAGCTGCTCCGGGTCGCCGTGCGGTTTGCACCTGACGCACCGCCACAGTTTGGCGAGTAGCTCGCTCGATGTCACGGCGCTGCGGACCGCTGTAGTAGCGATGCTGATCGTTATACACATAGGTGTTGTTGATCACCGTGGTTTGGTTGATCACGTTCACCACCCGGCCGCGCGGCACGCAGTAGTCGTATATTCGGGGACTCGTAATGTAGCGCTGGGGCGCGAAGCTCCAGTAGGAATAAGGAATACGGCGACCGATGTTGATATTGACGTTCACATTCAGACCCGGCGACAGCGGCGCCCAGCCGTAGTAGCCGCCGCCCGACCGCCAGGCCACCCAGGCCGGTCCCCACTCGTTGCCCGGCACCCACATCCAGCCGTAGTAGTCGTCCAGGAACCAACGGCCGTAGTGGAAGGGGGCCCAGCCCCAGTCGTAGTGCGACACCCAGGTGTTGCCGTACTCGGTCATCACCCAGTGGCCGCGTGTCACGTAGGGCTGGAAGCCCCGGCCCACGTTCGGAATCCACACCTGCCCGTACTGCGGATTGTCCATCCAGGTGCCGTAGGGAGCCAGTTCTTGGTAAAACATATCGAAAGATGCGTAGGATTGTGCTGCGGGCAATGGTGCCCCCGGTTGAACCGCGTACGATTGCGCAACGCCATTAGACGGCGGGGGAAGGCAACTGCTTACGCTAATTGCCAGCGCCATAGCCGCTATATTGATGTAAGTTTTCATAGTATCAGAATTTATGTGGTACAAAACGCAGCGATTTTGCTAGGCAAGTCCGCCAGATTATGTTAATAAATCCAAATACCGTGCCTACGTAAGAAATTTTGAAAACTAGAACTGATTTTATGACTAAGTTTACAGGCTGCAAGGTTTTTTGCCGATCAAGGCATCATCACTTTAGCATTCGTCATTCCTTGTTCGGCATTCGATATTCAAAAAAACCTAATCAAAGTAGTTAGACACCTCTAAAACAACCGCACCTGCTCAACCTCTTCGCGCGTCACCTTGAAGAATTCCTTATGAATGTTGAAAACGGCTTCCCGGCCTTTTTCCCTCGGCACGTAGCTTCCGTCTTCCTGCATTAGGTACGTATTCACGTTGTCTTTCAGGTTATAGGCCAGTATATTGATAATCTGCCGCTGCACCGTGGGGTTCACAAACAGAAACAACGACTCGATGCGGCGCTCGAAGCTGCGCACCATCACGTCGGCGCTGCCACCGTAGACCTTGGGCTCGCCGTTGTTGTGGAAGTAAAAAATGCGCGAGTGCTCCAGAAAATCGCCCACGATGGAGCGCACGCTGATGTTCTCGCTCAGTCCCGGCCGACCGGGCCGCAGGCAGCAGATGCCCCGCACAATCAGCTTGATCGTGACCCCCGCCTGCGAGGCTTGGTACAATTCGTCGATCACGAAACGATCTTCCAGCGAGTTGATCTTGATCACGATACCGCTGGCCAAGCCCTGTTTGGCGTGTTCGGCCTCTTTCCTGATCAGGCCGATGAGGCGTTCGCGCATGCCGTCGGGCGCGGTGATCAGGTACTTGTATTCGGCGGGCTGTGAGTGGCCGGTGATGGCGTTGAAAAACTCGGCCACGTCGTAAGCGTACACCTCGTTAGAGCTCAACAGTCCCAAATCGGTATATAGTTTGGCGGTTTGTTCGTTGTAGTTGCCGCTCGACATGTGCACGTAGCGCGTCACCTTGTTGCGTTCTTTGCGGACGATGAGCAGCAATTTGGTGTGGGTTTTCAGGTTGTTGATGCCGTAGATAACGAAGCACCCGGCCTTGTGCAGCTTTTGTGCTTCGCGCATGTTGTTTTCTTCGTCGAAGCGGGCCTTTAGCTCAAAGAGCACCGACACCAGCTTGCCACTCTCGGCCGCCTTGAGCAGCGCCGCGGTAATGCGCGAGTCGTCGGCCAAACGATAAATGGTGAGTTTAATTGCCAGTACGCTAGGATCATCGGCCGCCTGTTCCAGCAGTTTGAGCAGTGGCTCGATGTCGTTGTAGGGATGGTGCAGCAGCACGTCGCGGTGCTTGAGCACCTCGAAAACGTTTTCGTTGTCGGTTTCCGGGTAGGTGAGCGGGGGCACCGGCGGGTGCGGCTTGGGCAGGCGGTTGCGAAACTCGCTGTTCTTGATGATTTGCCACAGGGCGGTGAAATCGATCAGGCCGTCGGGCTCAATCTCGAAAATGTTGTCGCGGTCGATGTTCCAGCGGTTCAGCAGCAGTCGCATCATCCACGAGCTGTAGCCGCTCTCGACCTCCACGCGCACCACCCGGCCGGTTTTGCGGGTTTTCAGCTTGCGTCGCACTTCCTCAATAAAGCTGGCTTCCAAGTCGTCGCTTTCGTCGAGGGTAAAGTCACCGTTGCGCGTGATTCGAAACAGATTCACCGATGAAATCGTGATGTTGCGAAACAGCTGGCTGATATACAGTCGGATGATCTCCTCGATCGGCACAAAGGTCACGTGGTCATCGTCGTCGATCTCGTAGAAGCGGGGCAGGTTCTGCGGCACCTGCACGAACGAAAGCTTCTTGTTGTCCTTTTTCTCCTTGTTCTTGGTCACCACCCCGAACACCAGCAGCTTGTTCATCAGCGTCGGAAACGCGTGGTAGCTATCAAAGGTCATGGGCGTGAGCATCGGGTAAATCGTGAGGTTGAAGTACTCCTCAATGGCCTGCTGCTCCTCCGGCGGCAGTTGGCTAATGTCTTTAACGATGCTGAGGTGGTTTTTCTTGAACTGGGGCACCAACTGCTGCCGGTAGTAGTCGTTCTGGTCGCGAAAAAACTGCTGGGTTTCTTGCAACAGTTTCTTGCGGAAAGGTTTCTCGCGCAAGCCCGAATAGTCGATGCGCTCGCGACCGTAGTCGATATAATTATACAAGCTGCCGATGCGGATCATAAAGAACTCATCGAGGTTCGACGAGGTGATGGCCATAAACTTGAGCTTCTCAAAAAAGTGACGGCTCTTCTTCTTCGCCTGGTCCAATACCCGGTCGTTGAACCGCAACCAACTCAGGTCGCGGCTAATAAAGTTACTCGATGAGATAGAAGAAGCCATGCGGTCGGCCGCCGAGCCGTTGCTCTTGGCACGGGAGATGCCAGCGGGTGCCGCCGATTTTGCCGCAGTCACTTGGAGGCTTGTGGTATTAGTGTCTGATGGGGTGCTCATGTGCTGTGATCGGTTTGACAGATTCTCTAAAATATTCATAATTGAGCAAAGATAACAAGTTGCCCCAAAGTGCCCGATCTTATTGACGCTTGTTTGGTACACCATTCGGAAACCGACTGCCCATTCTTCCGGTTTCTTCGGAACGATAGCCGCGCAACCCTGGTTTTCCTGAAATGAACTACCCCTGGCTCTTCACCATGGCGTGGCGCGACAGCCGCCGCAACCGCTCCCGCTTGCTTCTCTTTATGAGCAGCATCGTGCTGGGCATTGCCGCCCTGGTGGCGATCAATTCCTTCGGCGATAGCATGCAGCGCGACATTGAACTGGAGGCCAAAAAGCTGCTGGGGGCCGACCTGGTGGTCGAGAGCCGCTTTCCCTTTTCTGACCGAGTGCTGCAGCGCCTGGATTCGCTGGCCGAACGGCAGTCCGAAGAGGTGAGCTTCGCCTCGATGGTGCTGTTCCCTAAGAACGACGGCAGCCGCCTAGTGCAGGTGCGCGCCTTGCAGGGTGATTTCCCCTACTACGGTGCCATCGAGACCAACCCGCCCCCGGCCGGAAGCTCTTTTCAGCAACAACAAACCGCGCTAGCCGACAACACCCTGATGCTTCAGTTCGACGCCGCCGTGGGCGACTCTGTCAAAGTGGGTAATAGCACTTTTGTGTTGTCGGGGGGCATCAGCAAGGTGCCGGGGCAACCCGGTATTGCCGCTACCGTGGCCCCACCGGTCTACATTCCGCTCGCCAGCCTGGAGGCTACTGGCTTGCTCCAGCGAGGCAGCCGCGTGAATTATAAGCGCTTCGTCAAGTTCGCCGACGGCACCGACGTGGAAGCATTGGTGGAACAAGAACTCAAGCCCCTGCGCGATACCGAAGAAATACGCTACGATACGGTGGAAGAGCGCAAGCAGGAGATCGGCGACAACTACGCCAACCTGACCGGCTTCCTGAATCTGGTGGCTTTTGTGGCCCTGCTGCTGGGGTGCCTGGGCGTGGCCAGCGCGGTGCATATTTATCTGAAGGAAAAGATGATCTCGGTGGCCATTCTGCGCTGTCTGGGCGGACAAGGGCGACAGGGGTTTATGATCTTCCTGATCCAGATCATCGGAATGGGACTGGTGGGTTCGGTGCTGGGCGCGCTGCTGGGCACGGTCGTGCAGTTTGTGCTGCCGCAGGTGTTTGCCGACTTTCTGCCCGTAGAAGTGGACGTGTCTGTCTCGTGGCCCGCCGTGCTGCAGGGGGTGCTGGTCGGAGTGGTGATTTCGGTGCTGTTCGCGCTGCTTCCCCTGGTAGCGGTGCGGAAAATTTCGCCGCTGCGCGTGATTCGAGCTTCGTACGAAGAAGCTCCCACCGCCGACCCCTGGCGCTACGCCATCGCCGGACTCATTGTACTGCTGGTGGGAGGCTTCGCCTACTGGCAACTGCAGCGGCTGCGCGAGGCGCTGTTCTTTACCCTGGGCATGATCGTGGCCTTTGCGGTGCTCTGGGCGCTTGCCCGGCTGCTCGTCTGGGCCGTGCGGCGCTACTTTCCGAGTTCGTGGAACTACCTGTGGCGGCAGAGCCTGTCGAACCTGTACCGTCCCAACAACCAAACGCTGGTGCTCATCATCACCGTGGGCCTGGGCACCGCCCTGATCAGCCTGCTGTTTTTCACGCAAAATATGCTGCTCGACAAGGTGAAGCTCAGCAGCAGCGACAACCAACCCAACATGGTGCTGTTCGATATCCAGACGGCGCAGCAAGACTCGCTGGTGCAGCTGGCGCGCACCTACGAGTTGCCCATTCTTCAGCAGGTGCCGGTGGTCACCATGCGGCTAGAGGGACTCGACAATCGTACCGTTGCCCAGATCAAAGAAGACACCACTGATCAAGTAAATCGCTGGGTGCTGAACCGCGAGTACCGCGCCACCTACCGCGACTCATTGATCGACTCCGAAGAACTGCTCCGCGGCCAATGGGTAGGCACCGCCGGGGATTCTATCTTCGTGTCGCTGGAAGACGGCCTGGCTGAATCGATGCAGGTGGACATGGGCGACAAAGTGACGTTCAACGTGCAGGGGGCGGTGATGGACACCTACGTGGGCAGCATCCGCACCGTGGACTGGCAACGGGTGCAGACTAACTTTCTGGTGGTGTTTCCTACCGGCGTGCTGGAGCGCGCCCCGCAGTTTCACGTGCTCATCACCCGGGTGGCTTCCGATCAACAGGCCGCCCAATTCCAGCAAGCGGTGGTGAAAGGTTTCCCTAATGTGTCGGTGATCGACCTGAAGCTGATTTTGCAAACCATTGACGAGATCATCGGCAAAATCTCGTTTGTGATTCGCTTTATGGCGTTCTTTAGCATCATCACCGGCGTTATTGTGCTCATCGGTTCGGTGATCATCAGCAAATACCAGCGCATTCAGGAGAGCGTGCTGCTGCGCACCATGGGAGCCAACCGAAAGCAGATTCTAACCATCAACGCGCTGGAGTACTTCTTTTTAGGAAGCTTGTCGGCGCTGGCCGGAGTGTTCATTGCGTTGCTGGGCAGCTGGGCGCTGGCGCGGTTCAGCTTCGAGGTGCCGTTTAATCCGGCGGTGGGTCCGGTGTTGCTGGTCTATTTGATCATCACCGCGCTGACGATGCTGATTGGCTTGTCGAACAGCCGAAGCATTCTGAATAATCCTCCGTTGGAGGTGCTTCGGCAGGAGGCTTGATAGCGATCTATTTATCCTCTAACTTTTTTACTGTAGACAAAGATAGAACTTCTCAAACACTCATCAACTCTCCCGACCCAAACAGCACCAATCCCCGGATCGTCAGTTGTCGCGAGGGATTGCCCGGAAGAAGGACTTGCCGTCGACGGTCTTCGAACGAACCCAGGATAGGCGTCACGTCAATGGTCACGTTCCAGTTGCGGGGCACGGTGAGTTCGGTGCTGCCGAAGAGCGTGAATACGTCCAGTTCGTGCTGCCCCTCGGCCAGGCGGGCGTTCACGAAATTGACTTCGTTACTGCCAAAAATGGTGGTGACCTTTCCGCCCCGAAAGTACTCCGAGGTGATCAGCCGGTCGTTACCGCCCAGAATAGCCGTTTCGTCGATGCATTCTACGCTGTCTATCCAGACCGGGTCACGCCTGACCGGGTCACGCCTGACCGGGTCACGCCTGACCGGGTCACGCCTGACCGGGTCACGCCTGACCGGGTCTCCCTCTACTTCAAATTCGTTTGTCGTTTTTTTTTCCTGCGAGCGACGCACCAGCAGCACCACGCCAATGGCCACCAGGGCCAGGGGCCAGAATTGCCGCACCACCTCGCCCACGCTCACGTCGAAGAACTCGGGAAGCAGAAAGACAACTCCCACCACAATCAGGATAATCCCGCCGCCCTGCCGTTCGCGACTGGCCAGCAGCAGCAAGCCAATTAGAATCAGAAACACCTGCCACGAGGTGATGTAGTCGGGCAGCTCGAAGGGAATCAAGTCAAAATTATTGAGCAGGAAGTAGAGTCCCAACAAGAGAAAGATAAGACCGACAATCAGGCGAGGGTCGGCACCGCGGGGTTTGGCCATGAGAAGTAAAATTAGGTTGCTGCCTAAAAATAGCGGGAAATCCGGGATAAGCCAAACGGATGCCAAAAAGGATAGGCTGCGTAGGGCACCAACCAAGACAGAGAGCGAAAATACGGCGACGGCAGGTCTCCCTAGGCTTTACCGGATCGTACCATTTGGATCAAAAAGGCACTTATTGGCAACTTTTGGTGAATAAGCAAAACGATAAAATGCTGGTTCTGCTTGAAATTGAACTATTTCTATGAAAAAACTAGGGCTTTTTCTATAATTAGATAGAAAATATTTATATAATTGTATTATTAGACGTATGTACTATTTTACTAAAATTCTAACCAATGCTAAAAACTAGCCTAATCATATTATTCTGCTTCCTAGCGTGGACCGCCCGAGCGCAGGAGCCCCAACCCGGCGAAGTGCTGCTGGCCAATCAGACCGTCATTGCCGGAGTGGTAGACATCAATTCATTTATCAACTCGGCCATCGTCACCACTGAGGACGGACGGCAGCTCACCTACCACGCCTCCATGATCGACCGGATCACCGTGATGGACGAATGCGATCGGGTACGGCGCTTTCAAACCTATGATTACCGCTCTAACAGTTTCTTTGACCGTATGGAGAAGAAGTTGTTCCACGTGGTGGAGGCGGGAGAAATTACGTTGCTGCGCCGGGTATTTGAGTACGACGTGTTCGATGCCGAGGATGAGTACGAGGTAGAAGAGTGGTATTATACCACCGGCGGCAAGGTGCGCCGCATCAAAAATTTCCGGCGACAGGTGCTGCCGCTGATGGACGCCTACGCCCAGGAGATGAAAACCTTCAAAAAGCGAAACCACCTCCGCCACCTGAACCGGGAAGCGTCCATGTACCTGATGGTATCGCACTACAACGTGCTCAGCGCCGCCAAAGCGACCAATCTGGCGCTGGGAAAGTAGCCCCTACGGATGTAGCCCCTACGGATGTAGCCCTTACGGAAGTAACAGCGAAGAGTCGCCGTAGCTCAGGAACCGATACTCATGCTGCAAGGCGTGCTCATAAATCTGTCGCCAATCTTCGCCGATGAGTGCGGCCACCAGTAAAATCAGCGTGGACTCCGGCTGGTGGAAGTTGGTAATTAGCCCCTGCACCACCCGAAACCGGTAACCGGGAACGATAAATAACTGCGTTTCCCCTACCAGATGTGGCAGTTGGTATCCCTCCATATAGCTAATCACCTGCTCCATAGCTTCTCGCAGCGTCGGTAGCGTAGCAGGGTCGGCTTGATAGGGTAGATGCTGAGGAATGCGAAACTCGGTTTCCGAATTTTGCCGCAACAGCACCCCGTACCAGTAGATACTTTCCAGCGTACGCAATGAGGTGGTTCCTACCGCCAATACCGGTCCGTCGGTGGTTCGTAGGGTTTCCAAAATTTCGGGTGTAACAACTACCTGCTCGGCGTGCATGGTATGCTGGGTAGCGTCGGCCTCCTTGATTGGCTGGAAGGTGCCCGCGCTCACGTGCAGGGTGAGGTAGTGCGTACCGATACCCCGCCGTTGCAGCGCCTCGAGCGTCGCACCGGTGAAGTGCAGTCCGGCAGTAGGCGCGGCCACGGCCCCTTCGTGGGCGGAGTAGACCGTCTGGTAACGCGGCCGGTCGGCGTCAGTGGCCGCGCGGTTCAGATAGGGCGGAAGCGGTACCTGACCTGCCGCTTCTATCATTTCGGCAAAGGTAAACGAAGGATCGTCCCAACGGAAAATTACCTCATCAGCGGCGTCGTCCGCCTGCACGGCGCTGAGTGTCACCCGCTTTTCCTTAATCTCTAGCGTGGTTTGCAAAACCTGCGACGGTTTCCATCGGCGGCGGTTGCCGACTAAGCATTGCCAGACGCAGGTACCCCGGGTCGCCATCGCCTGACTCATCACCGAGCTTGGTTGCCGGGGGTGCAACAAGAACAACTCGATGCGGGCGCCCGATCCCTGCTCGGTAGCCTCTTTCTGAAAAAGCAGGCGAGCGGGAATTACCCGAGTATCGTTGAAAAACAACTGACTGCCCAGCGGCAATTGATCAGGAAGCTGGTAGAACCGTTGATCTTCAATAACGCCTTGACGGTAAACCAGTAATTTGGCCTGGTCGCGCTGGGGTAGCGGAACGCTGGCAATGGCCGCCGGGGGTAGGTTGTAGGTGTAGTCCTCTACGCGAATTGGAGGAAGAGCGGGCATATGTCGGATAGTTTAGTTTCTTAAAGAAGTATTTCGGTAGATAGTTTATTTTTTGTCTATTTTCGCCTAAGGAACGTCAACTAAATAACGTACTCAACTTAATTCCAAGGTTTGTGCCACCGTGGCGCGGTCCCCACAAACCCTCCTGAGCGTCCTGTGAAGACACAGGACGCGGTTGTATTTACAGCGTTGGTTACTTTATTTCATCATCGTTCCTAAGACAATCGCAACCAGAACCACGATGAACGTTACTGCCTTTGGCGAAATTTTGCTACGGCTCTCGCCCACGAACCACCACCAGCGCATTGCCAAAACTTCTTCGTTAAACATGGCCTTTGCCGGGGCCGAGTGCAACGTGGCCGCCTCGCTGGCCCTGCTGGGTCACCGGGCTCGCTTCGTGACGCGCCTGCCCGAGCACATGGTGGGCGATGCCGCGCTGAATGCAGTGCGGGAGTTTGGGGTGGATGCCCGCTTTGTGCGGCGGGGAGGCAAACGCGTGGGCACTTACTTTATTGAGCACGGCGCTTCGTTGCGGCCCACCCGCATCATCTACGACCGCGAGCACTCGGCCATCGCCGAAGCGGCATCCAGCGAGTTCGACTGGCCCGCCATCTTGGCGGAGCAAGATTGGTTGGTGGCCACCGGCATCACACCCGCCCTGTCAGAGTCGTGCTCCGCGGCCTGCCAAGCGGCTATCGAAGAAGCGCACCGGCAAAACGTACGCGTGGCCTTCGACCTCAATTTTCGCCGTTCGCTGTGGGACAAAGAAGCTGCCCGGCGAGCGATCACGCCCATGCTACCGCACATCGACGTGCTGTTTTCTAATATTGGCTCCGCCGCCGACGTGTTCGATATTCATCCCGAGCAGCACATCGAGGACTGGGATAGCTTGGTAGCCGCCACCGAAGAAAGCGCCGCCCGCGTTTTCGAGCTGGCCAACTTTGCCTACGTGGCGCTGACGGTGCGGGAACACCCTTCGGCCAGCGAGAACGGCTGGGCCGGAGTGCTCTACGACGGCCAGCAGTTTTATCATAGCCGGAAGTACCACTTTCAGGTGGTGGATCGGCTGGGCGGAGGCGACGCCTTTATGGCGGGCATCCTGCACGGCTTGTCGCGGCAGTGGGACCTGCCTAAAACGATTGAGTTTGCCACCGCCGCCTCGGCCATCAAGCACACCATTCCCGGCGATATCAACGTGGCCTCCGAAGCTGAAATTCTAGAGGTGGCGGAAGGAAACACTTCCGGACGCGTGAAACGCTAAGCCAATGCCAACAAAAAAACAAATTCTTAGTCAGATTCTATCGCAAAAGGTGGTTGCCATTGTGCGGCTCGATGCCTCCGAAGCAGTGGTACCCACCGTAGAGGCGCTGCACGCGGGCGGTATCGCGGCCATTGAGGTGACAATGGGCACGCCCGACGCGTTGCGGCATATGGAGCACTACGCCGACCATGCTTCGGTGCTGATCGGGGCAGGGTCGGTGATTGACGCCGAAACCGCCCGGGCGGCTATCGGGGTCGGAGCCAAGTTTTTGGTTACCCCGGTGTCCAAGGCCTCAGTGATTGAAACGGCGCAGTGCTACCAGGTGCCGGTGTTCTCGGGGGCGTTCACGCCCGGAGAAATCCTGCAAGCGGTGGAGTGGGGCGCGGACGTGGTGAAGGTGTTTCCGGCCGATGCACTCGGGATGAAGTATTTTAGGGCGATACTAGCCCCGATGCCCCACCTGCCCCTGATGCCCACCGGCGGAGTCACGTTAGACAATGCTGCCGACTGGCTGGACGCCGGAGCGTGTGCGTTGGGAGTAGGCAGCGCGCTAACGAATAAAAAGGCCATCGCGGAGGGAAATTACGAGCAGATTACTCAAAACGCCCGGCGATTGCTGGCGAACATAAAAGGGAAGTAGTTTTTATGGTATCCCGCCTCACTCACTGCGTAAGCTATCCACCGGGTTGGCCAGAGCGGCGCGGATAGACTGGAAATTAAGTGAATAGCACGTTAGGTGAGGTGCCGCTGACCTACTGCTACATAAAGGATCAATCAACCGTCCAATTATCTATTGTCAGGTTTGGAATTCTACCAAAGTGATTCACATTGTTAGTGACCATAATTAGGTCTTTTTCTAAAGCTGTAGCACCTATCAAGATATGGTTATGACCAATCGCTTTTCCAGCTTTGCGCAAATCAGCATAAGTCTGGGCAGCCGTTAGTGCAATACCCTGATCCAAGGGCATCACGTGGTTAAGATCAACAAACTGATTAAAGCGATCAAGCTGACGGCTAGCGTCTTTATAGAGTAACCCGTTCATCACTTCGTAGTAGGTAATCAAACTAATATTGATGTAACCATATTGTTGTAGGTAAGCATCTACTTTGCTAACCACAGCCGAATGATCTCTCAGATAGTAGGAAACCGTATCCGTATCCAGTAACGCTGGTTTCATAGATCTATCTCACGGTCGAAAAGCTCACTGCCGGTCTGCTTAGCTTGTCGTAAATAGTCTTGGAAATCATCATTACTCATATCGCTCCACGAACCCGCCAATGCCAAAATCTTTTTCCGGTTCTCCGTCTTTTCTCTGCTGAGGTTAACAGTATGGTTAATCTGCGATAGAAAACGGTCTATTTCAGGAAGCAATTCAACGGGGGTATTGCTCAGTTTTTTGAGTACCGATTGATATAAGGTTGACTGTGTCATAGTGTAAGAAATACTTAGTTGACAAGATAGGCAGAATCATCGAGACAATGAGCAAAAAACAGGTTCTTTCATTAGCTTTTCAGTGGGATTTGTAGGACCGCCTTTGAAACAATAAATTCTACTGCGTACGCAAGCAGTTCACCACATCCGTTATTCACTCCGCAGTGCGTCTACGGGGTTGGCCAAAGCGGCGCGGATAGATTGAAAGCTGACGGTGAGCAGGGCAATGACTATACCGATCAGGGCGGCTACCACGAACATCCACCAGCTAATGTCAATCTTATAGGTAAAGTCGGCAAGCCATTGCTTCATGAAGTAGTAGCCTAGCGGGGCCGCGATCACAAAGGCAACTGCCACCAGCAGCACGAAGTCCTTAGTGAACAAGTAGACAATGTGCGACACGGTAGCTCCTAGTACTTTTCTGATCCCTACCTCCTTGGTTTTTTGGGCGGTGATAAAGCTAATCAACCCGTATAGTCCCAGGCAACTAATGAAGATGGCAATCCCGGCAAAGAGCGAGAGCAGCCGGGAGGTGCTTCTTTCCTTTTCGTACCAACTGGCCAGGTCATCGTCAAGAAACCGGTACGAAAAGTAGTACTGCGGGAAGGCTTCTTTCCACTGCCGTTTCACGATGGCAATTGCTTCCGGGGCCTCAGCCATCGGGATGCGAATAGATGCCAACTGAAATTTGTCTTCCATATAAACCATCATCAGCGGGTTGATTTTTTGATGCAGAGAAAGGGTATGGAAATCCTGTACGACGCCCTTGATGGTCACCTCCTGCCCGCCGATGGTGATCACTTCCTGGAGCGCATCCTGCGGGTCGGCCATTCCAATTTCCTTTAGAAAGGCCTCATTGACCAGAATGCCGCTATCTCCTTGGCGCAGCGAATCACCCGCTAGGAGCTTAATATCGTATAGCGCCAGATACTGCTCGTCAACCGGTTTCACTTCCACTAGTTTTCCCCCTTGGGGATCAGAGACGTGGAAGAAGAAGTTAAACCATTTGTTGGAGGTGGCCGACGGGGCGTTCATCGAAAAGCTGACCTCCTGGATTTCCGGGTACTGAGCAAGGCGATTTTTGAGCGTTTCTATCCTTTGAGAATCCTGTTCGGGGACATCTACCGTCAGAACAGCTTGTTGGTGGTAGCCCAACGATTGGGTACGGAAATAGTGGTTTTGACTGACCACCACCAGGGTAGCGATGATCAGTACCTGGGTGATCACAAACTGGAAAGTGATGAGCCCTTTTCGCAGTAGCAATCCTCCCGAAGGCTGGTGGCTCAGGGCGCTTTTGATCACCAGAACTGGTTTGAATCCCGATAAGACAACGGCCGGATAGCATCCCGCCAGCAGACTCACCACTACACACTGTGTACCTAACCAGAGTAGCAGATAGGGATGAGAGAATAGGTGTTCATCCAGCGGAAGATCCAACAGGGACTTTAATTGAGGTAAAAGCAAAAAGACAAGTACTAGGGAGAGTAGCGTAGCGATAAAGGTTAGGGTAAAGGTCTCGCCGATGAATTGGAAGAACAACTGCCTGCGGGTACTTCCCATCACCTTGCGGATGCCTACTTCTTTAGAGCGACGGATGGCCTGGGCGGTGGCTAGATTTACAAAGTTGATGCTGGCCATCAACAGAATAAAGCCCCCGATCAGGGCCAAGCTCCAGAGGGAGGATTTAGAGATCGCCCGGTTGGAGAAGTTGCCGCCGCTGAAGGCTTCGTTGAAATGAACATCGCGAAGCGGTTGCAGGGTGTGCGCCAAAAACTTTTCCGCAGTTTCTTTCCCCAGGTACTTCTCAACCATCGCCGGGAATTTTGACTCTAACGCAGCCGGGGAAACTTGCTCGTTGAGCAGCAGAAAGGTATGATAGGCGGAACCGTGGGATATGGAATACGCTTCCTGAAACTGCTCACTGGTAGCAAAAGTGGCGTGAGAAACCGCTATCTGAACCGGAAAGTCAGTATTTTCCGGCATGTCTTGTAAGATCCCGCTCACGATGAGGTCGAACTCGTTATTCAGGCGGATACGCTGACCTAGGGCATCACCCGGAAAGTACTGATCCGCCAAGGTCTGGCTGATGACTACCCGATTGGGTTGGGAAAGCGATTGTTGCGGGTTGCCAGCTAGCCAGGCAAAATCAAACATCTCAAAGAAAGCGGGGGTGACAAAGTACGTTTGCGGTGCGTTGAGAAGTTCGTCATTGACTTCTATTTGCGTTTTTTTGGTATTGAGGTGATAGATGACGCCCACTTTTTCCACTTCAGGAAAGTCCTGCTCAAGGATGGGTGCTAGTCCGTGCGGGGTGCCCGTTCCGTAGGAGGCAGGATCACCGGGGGTGCTACCACTGATCACTCGGTAGATGCGGTCGGCTTGGCTGTGAAACGTGTCGAAACAGAGTTCAAAGCGGACAATAATGAAGATGATCAGGGCACAGCTGATGCCTAAGGTGAGTCCGGCGATGTTGATGACCGCAAAGCTCTTGTGCTTGCTAAGGTTCCTAATCGCGATGGTAAGGTAGTTCTTGAGTATGTCCATAGGAATAGGTTTAGGATGTTGATACGACTGTCGTCTGATGACCGAGGGCCGCAGGTAGGATAGCACTTCTCGGTAGTACTGTCGCCTGGCCTTGGCTACTCCAACTTGCTGCACGCGGCGGTGGAAGCGTTCGTGTATGTCGCCCAGCACTTCTTCGCGCAGGTGGGGAGCGCAGCAGCGTTCTAGTAATCGGTCGAGCCAGCGAGGCGGGATGGAGTTCATTGGTCTAAATCAGGATGAATAGGATAATACTGGATAGTCGGGATTTTGTGATGATACGGAATGGTTTGAATGCATGGGGTAGTCTAGGATACACTGGATGATAATTTCATACTTTGTTTATTGTGGTTTTATCCTGAGCATCCTATAAATCCTGATCTATCCTGATGCTGACAGTTTCTACTTTCTGAACAGTCGTTTCACGCCCAGGCGGGTGTTGCCAAAGTTGAGTAACAGGCCCTTCTCCAGGTTATAGACCCTCAGGTAGTTCAGACCCTGCGCCAGATGTACATCCTCCAACCTCACCACCGCTTTGATTTCCACTAGGGTGGTTTCTTCTACCAAGAAGTCTACCCGGCGGCCTCCTACCTCTACCTCATCATAATAGATCGGCATCTCCAGTTCTCGAGCAAACCCCAGTCCCTGCTTTTCCATTTCCAGGGCCAGACACCGCTGGTAAATGACCTCCTGGAAGCCGCATCCTAACGTCGAGTGTACCTTCATCGCGCAGCCGATAATTTTGTAAGTCAGTTCATCTTGTTCTATCTCATTCATCTTGCGTTATTCTATTTTTTATCCTGTTCATCAGGTCAATCCTGCTTATCCCGATTCTGACAATTTCGGCAACCCCCGCGGCGCAATCTTATCCCACAGCCGATTCCGAACCGCCCGCACGTCGTGCACCATCCGGCTGCCCGCCACCGTCACCGTGAAAAGTCGCTTGCGGCGGCCGCCCCGCTCGGCGGTGGGTTCGCCCATGCGGGAGTTCACGTAGCCTTTTTTCTCCAGTCGTTGCAGAGCGGCGTGCACGGCCCCGGTGGTGATGGTGCGGCCGGTTTGCTCTTCCAGTTCTTCGGCCACCACCACGCTGTAGGCCTGGGGCGTGAGCACCGCCACCGACAGGAGCACTAATTCTTCAAATTCACCTAAATCGCTTCTTCGCATGGAGGTTAACTAATTATATCTATTTCGGTATAACAAATGAGGTGCCAGAACGCGTATAGTGCGCATACGGCGAATAGAGGCGGATTTTGAGAAATCAGCCAAGGATAAACTGTCCGCTGGTGAACAGCAGGTATCCGGTTTCGGACAGTTGAATTACCGAAAGGTCAGCTTTTCTACGCTCCTCCGAAAATCTCGGCCAACTTCGCTTCCAGTGCTTCACCGCGCAGGTTCTTAGCGATAATTTTGCCCTCTTTGTCCAGCAGCACGGTGGCCGGAATGGCGTTGATGCTGTAGAGCGCCGCCGCCTCCGAGTTAAAGTACTGTAGGTCGGATACGTGCTTCCAGGTCAGGTTATCATCGGCGATGGCCTCCAC
This sequence comes from Cyclobacteriaceae bacterium, assembly GCA_965217275.1. Classification (GTDB taxonomy): domain Bacteria; phylum Bacteroidota; class Bacteroidia; order Cytophagales; family Cyclobacteriaceae; genus Tunicatimonas. Next base: position 3,140,698 of record OZ244400.1, read on the forward strand.
CCAGGCGTCTTTCGTCCGGTCCAGCGATACTCCGTAAATCTCGAAGCCCTGGTCTTTGTACTGATCGTAGAGGCGCACCACGTTGGGGTTTTCCATGCGGCAGGGCTTGCACCAGGCGGCCCAGAAGTCGATCATCACGTACTTGCCGCGCAGCGACGACAGCCGCACCGTATCGCCTTCGGGATTGGGCAGCGCAATATCCGGAGCGGGCATGCCCACCGCCAGTTGGCTCAGCGTGTTCACCTGCTCCACGAACTGCCGGGTGTAGCGCGAGTCGGGGCGGGCCACCTGAAAGGTATCGGCTAGTTCTTTTAGAAAAGAAAACTCCTGTTCCGCATCCAGGTAATTCACCGCGTAGAACACCGCCAAGGAGGTGCCCATCTCCTTGATTTTGTCCTTGATCTTGGTGCTGTTCTGAGCTTCTATCTCCTTGTACTGCTGCTCAATCTCGTTCATGGTCTCCGTGTCGCCGTCGGCGCGGGCTTTCAGGTAGTCGGAGTTCATGTCGTTGATCTGCGTTTGCATGTTCTGCATGATCTCGTTCACCGCGTTGAAGTGGTCGGTATCGGTTGATCCTTCCACCGTTGCCTGGCCATCGGGGCTATCGCCGTCAGCCGTCACGTGTACGCTTTCGTTGTCTAGGATCAGGTTCACGTACTGCCGTCCGTAGAAATTGATACGGTAAAAACCCGGTTCCACGTCCGTCAATGCGTAGCGAAAGGTGCTGTCTTCGGCCACCCGCAGGGTGTCTACCGTGGCCACCTCCGTAGGCCCGATTTCTTCGAGCAGCACCGGTTCATTAGCCAGCGGATGGTTAATTTTGCCTTCCAGCACGACCGAAGCGTCGTCGTCCGACCCACTGGACTGCCCCTGGGTGCAGGCCTGACCAACCACCGCGGTTAGCAAAATGATATAAAATGATTGTCTCATCATAAATTATGGTTCAATGTACAGATTGTATTCTGATAGTTCGTGTCGACACGAACCTTAGAATTAATTAGAATACTTTTTTAACCGTAAGAGACGCATTTGTCCTTTCATGATTCACGCTTCCTCCAGTGATTTTCGCAACAATTCATTGGCTAACTTGGGATTGGCTTTACCCTGGCTACGCTTCATCAACTCGCCCATAAACATGCCTAGTAATCCTTTTTTGCCCTGCTGATACGCCGTTACCTTATCTGGAAAGGTGTTCAGCACCTCATCAATCAACGGTTGCAAGCTTCCAACATTGCTATCCTGCAGAAGGTTTAACTCCTGCGCGAGCTGCCGCACCGGACGCTCGGGGTCGGCCAGCAGGGCGGGGAACAAGCGCTGCGAAGCCACCGCGAAGCTCACATCGTTGTGGGCTACCAAATTTACCAGCGCTGCCAGTTGCGGCGGGGGCACCGGGAAGTCACTGAGCGTAGCGGAGCCTTCGTTAAGGAACGAGCGCACCGGGCCCATCATCCAGTTAGACGCGGCTTTGTGGTGCGCCGTGTGCTGACATAATTGATCGAAGTACACGGCACTTTCTTTGGTGTCGGTGAGCACTTCGGCGTCGTAGGCGGGTAGACCATATTCTTCGGTAAACGTACGTCGGTAGTCGTGGGGCAGCCGGGGCATGGCCGCCCGAATGTCAGCCAGCCAGGCATCCGATACCTCCAGCGGACTCAGATCCGGTTCGGGGAAGTAACGGTAATCGTTGAGCTCCTCCTTGGTGCGCATGCTGGCGGTGGTACCCGGCGCGGCGTCAAAGGTGCGCGTTTCGGAAACCACTTCCTCGCCCCGTTCTAGCTGCGTAATTTGCCGTTGCACCTCAAAATCGATAGCCCGCTGCACGTTGCGCATGGAGTTCATGTTTTTTACCTCCACCTTTTTTCCGAGTTCGGTCGCTTCTTGCCGCTTCACCGACACGTTGGCATCGCAGCGGATGGAGCCTTCTTCCATGTTGCCGTCGCAAATATCCAGGTAGCGCACCATCCGGCGAATTTCGGTGAGCAGGGCGGAGGCTTCTTCGGAACTGCACAGGGCCGGTTCGGTAACGATCTCGATAAGCGCCACGCCCGCCCTATTCAGATCGACCAGCGTTTCGGATTCCTGCGCCAGATGCATCGACTTGCCCGCGTCTTCTTCCACGTGGATGTGGTGCAGGGCAATTCGGCGTTTGCCTTGGGAAGTGACAATGGTTACTTCTCCCCCGCGGCAGATTGGCGTTTTATCCTGCATGATCTGGTAGCCCTTGGGCAGGTCGGGATAAAAGTAGTTTTTGCGCGCAAACACGGTGCGCTGCGCGATGGTGCACCGGCAGGCTAATCCCATCCGGATGGCGTACTCGATGGCCCGTTTATTAAGCTTGGGCATGGTGCCGGGGTGCCCTAGGGTGATGGCGCTGATGTTCGTGTTGGGCGGCTGCCCGTAGGTGGCGGCATCGGCCGAAAAAATTTTGCTCTGGGTGGATAGCTGCACGTGCACCTCCAGCCCGACCACCACCTGGTATTTGCGGCGGACTTTTTTACTTAGCGTTTCGATGGGCATTCACAAACTTAAGGGATTTTCGCCGAGTTTTCCAACGCTTAGGTTAATAGCGCGAACGAGTTTGTCGCCCAGGAGAACTATCTGCTGATAGTTTCTTCAGGTGGAGGTTGAATACTTCGGTGATATCAGCAAACTGTTTCACCTGGTGCTCAGCGAGGGCGCGCAGCATAATTTCAGCGCTGGCGATGGCGTCGGGTTCGGCCGAGTGGTGATTGAGCGGGAGCGAAAAATGCTTCGCCAAGGCTTTGAGCCCATAGGAGGGCAGTCCCTTCCACGTCCGGCGGGCCACGGCCAGACTACAGGAGTAGGTCAGCGAGGGCGGAGCCAAGTTGTACTGCGCCAGCACGTGGCGCAGCACACCCAGGTCGAAGCTGGCGTTGTGGGCCACCACGTTGGCGTTCTCAAAGTAGGGCTTAGCCTCCTGCCACACGGTGTCGAACTCCGGTTCGTGGGCCACGCGCTCGGCGGTGATGCCGTGGATGCGCACGTTCATGGCGTGAAACCAGTTGTGCTGCGGGCGCACCAGCCACGACCGGCTTTCGGTCACTACGCCGTTCACGACCACCGCGATGCCCATTTCGCACACGCTATCGCGGCGGTGGTTGGCCGTTTCAAAATCCAGGGCAATGAAGTTCATAACGAAACTTAACAAAAAGTTAATTGAAAACGCTAAGTTAAGTCACTACTATCTTTAATATTGCGAATCAGCTAATTATTAGCGAGAGCATCGCCCCACAAGTGACGACAAAATCGAGACGGGGTAAATCCAATACCGGGGGCAACCGCGTATAACAATCTATGCCAAAGGGGGAGGTAAGTTCATTCTACGAAAATAAAATTGAGCATACAGATTACGAATTACCTGACTCAAGCTACTGAAGGTTATTCAGGCAATTCTATTCTAACATATAGGTTCGAATTTAACTATATGTTTAACTATAACTGCTTTGTGCAAGCAGTACTTCTTTTAGTCTATACGCAATAAACAATCATATATTTTATTTACATTATCCTTTGTAATATCTGAACAAAAAATTATCTTTACTCAATAATACTCTTTTTTCGCACTTTCGTAAGATTTTATCCAATAAAGTTAACCAACATGGGCTTGAAAATTACCGCATCTACGGCTACAATTACCCGCTTCGTCCGTAAAGCGGGCAATTGTAGCCGTGCCACCTTGACGCTGAGTGCGTTGCTGCTAGTAGCAAGCTTCGTAAGTGGGAGGGTACTAGCGCAGGGCACCCAGCAGGAAGTTACGTATTCCTCTTCCTATGCCAATGGGCAAAACCTCGGCTACCTAGAGTATTTGCCGACGGCCTACGCCAGTGGTAACGATGACTATCCGTTGCTCATTTCCTTGCACGGCTTAGGGTGGCGGGGCCGTGGCACCAGTATCGAGCTCGGTAGAGTGAAGCAGGGCAACCATGTTGCTAAGCTGATCGAAGCCGGTCGCGATTTCTCTTTTATTGTGGTTTCTCCGCAACAGCCCGAAGACGTGAGTGGTCGCTATACCTACAGCGACTCCACACTGGACATGAACGGCGAACCCGCTTCTCTGGTGTGGGATACCGATCTTATTGACGATGTTATTGAACGAGTGAAAGCCACTCGTCGCGTAGATACGAATCGGATTTATCTGACGGGCACCTCGATGGGCGGTGGTGGAGTGTGGCAATACCTGAAAGACTACGGTTCTAAAATTGCCGCCGCGGTTCCGATAGCGGGAAGAACTACGTTGGACACCCTCAATACCAACTACTCGGCCGCCATTGCCTGTAGCGACAACGTTAAAAATACTCCCATTTGGGCATTTCACGGAAGCAGTGACAACATCATTGAGCCGGAATATACCTTTGAGGGTGTACAGGCAATCAATAGCTGTTCGCCTGCTCCTGAGGAGCCTGCTCGCTTCACCATCTATCTTGGGGTTACCCATTTCGCTTGGGACCGCACTTATACCTATACCGGAAACACCAACGATTATCGATTAAGTAACACCTACGCCGGATCCACGCCCTATTTGCCCAACGCGGCGGATAATGACGTTTTTGCCTGGATGCTGTCGCACAGCAACGGAACCGCGGCTGCTAACCAGGGGCCAGAAGTTTCTGTTGACGGAGACGCACTCGTTACCTTGCTTCGCCCTACCGACAACATCACGCTGGAGGCCACCGCCACGGACAGCGACGGAACTATCGCCAGCTACCAATGGGAGCAGGTGAGTGGACCTACCACCGCTAGCTTGAGCGGATCCACATCGGCGACGCTTTCGGTTGATAACCTAAAACTTGACGAAACTTTTGCGGCGCAAAGTCGGCCCGAAGGCTACGTGTTTCGCGTCACCGTCACTGATAATAGCGGGGCTTCGGCGACCGACGAGGTGCGGGTGAAACTGAATGATCCGGATTTCCAGCAAATTGTTCCCTGGTCCTATAAGCCAAGCTTAAACTGGAATACCAGCATCTACAAACCCTATCGGTACAAAGACCTTCCGTTTCGTTTACTTTTTCCTACCGACTTTGACTCAACAGCCAACGATGGGAAAAAGTATCCACTGATTCTGCACATTCATGGTCGCGGAGAAAACGGCGATACCAACGATAAGCCTCTAGTGCATGCCGGAAGGCCTCACCGCGATGCGGTGCAGAACGGAAAATTCAATGGCTATGTGCTAGTTCCCCAGTACAATACTACCCCGCTCTTCTCCTTTGCTCTTGATCAAACTGTTGAGATTATTCAATTATTAATAGCTAATAACAAGGTTGATCCCAATCGAGTATACGTTCATGGATTGTCTAACGGGGGAGAAGGAGTATGGAGTATTATCACCCGGCATCCCAAAGTATTTGCTGCGGCATCGCCTATGTCCTGGGCGCAAAACTCACTAGCCGAACCAAGTGATATCGCGCAGTATATTCATATTCCCATTTGGTTGTCCCAGGGTGGAAAGGACAACCGCCCGACGCCCCTTCAGGGAAATTACATGGTTCGTACCATTCGTGCTGCCGGGGGCAACATACGGTATAAGTACTTAGCGAATACTGGCCACGGCACCTGGAACAGTATGTACGCGGATAAAGATTTTTTTCCTTGGTTGTTGCGTCAGAACAAAACGGATATTCACGTCTACTATTTGGCCACTTCTTTTTGCCCAGGGGAAAGCTTTTCGGTTAGAATGGGCATAACCGCCGGGTTCGACGGCTACGAGTGGCGTAAGGATGGGCAGGCATATCCTCCCGGATTAAACAAAAATGAGATAGTAACTTCCGCTCCCGGAGACTATCAGGTGCGTTTCCGCCGCGGTAGCGATTGGACCGAATGGTCTGATGCAGTAACGTTGGATAACAATCGGCAGGAACAATCGGCGAAACCGTCCGTTAGTGCCAAATTACAGAGCGTTAATCTACCCGCACTGGATGGAAGCACTTCGGTAACACTGTTTGCTCCGGCGGGTAAAACGACCTACGCCTGGACGAAAGATGGGGTGATTATCGACGGGGCCACCGACTCTACGCTCACCGTGAGCGCTGCTGGCGCCTACGCAGTTGCAGTAGAAGAAGAGGAACCACAAGAGACTGATCCTCCCGGAGAGTATGCTCCGCCCCCTGCGCCGTGTCAAAGCCCTTTCTCTGAGGCAATTGTCGTCACCACCACCAACCAAGGCGGTGCACCCCAGGCGCCTAATAATTTTTCGGTAAGTGCAGTAGATCCGTCAACTGTTCAGTTACAGTGGAACGACCAGGCCAACAACGAACGAGGATTTGAGGTTTATCGATCGGAGCAGAGCGGAGGTCCGTATGAGCTAGTGGCAATTCTGCCCGCTAACACAAGTTCCGATCCGGTACGATACGAAGATGCTGACCTAACTTCCAACACGACCTATTACTATCAGGTACGGGCCGTCAATAATTTCGGGGGATCAGCCTACACTGCTGAGCAAAGTGCCGCTACCGGAGTGAGTGATTTTACGGTATCAATTAACTTCAGCAATGCCGCCACCCAGTCTTACACTGCCCCTTGGAACAATACTGCGCGCGCTTCAAGCCAAAACCCTCGAATAGACAACCTGAAAGACAGCGAAGGGGGAAATAGCGGAGTGTCTCTGCGATTTTTTGAAAACAGTAGCAAGCGATGGAACGGGACTAGTAGCGATGGTATGTCAACGGGTTTGTACCCGAATTTTGTCCGTAGCGAATATTATTACGCGACCACTGGAACTCCGGTAGTGATGATACTAGAGGGATTAAGTTCTTCTCTAAAGTATAATATCACTTTTTACGGAAGCGCTAATACTACGGCAAATTGGGTAACCTCCTATCAAATTCAACAGAATACCGTCCTATTGGATGCGGCTCAGAATACCGACAATACTGTACAAATTGCGGGCATTGCTCCCGACGCCAACGGGGAAATTAAAATTACCGTTGATCGGGGCCCCGGAAGCACCCGAGCGGTGATCAACGCGATGATCGTAGAAGGCTACGTGGATGACGGAAATCCTCCGGCAGCCGCTAGCAACCCTACCGCGGTAGCTCTTTCGGGAGATAAAGTTCAGCTTGATTGGAAAGATGAGTCCACTAATGAAACCGGATTTGAGGTTTACCGGAGCACGCAAAGCGGTGGGCCCTACAATTTACTGTCTTTGTTGCCCAGCAACACGGAGAGTTATACCGATAGTAGCGGCATCGTAGGAAGAACCACCTATTATTACCAAATAAAGGCAGTAAATACGAACGGTGGAACCTTCCTTGCCCAGGAAGCATCCGTGCAAACTCCTAATAACGATCCATCTTTAGATGAGATTGAGAGTTTTGTGCTTTCCTACGGCGTTTCTCGCACCGTCACCATCGTGGCCAGCGACACTGACGGTGATCCTGTCTCAGTAAGCTTGAGTGGTTTGCCCTCGTTTGCTAGCTTCACGAATGGGCAAAACGGAACGGGGACTTTGTTACTGACCCCCACCGTCGCCGATGTAGGAAATTACGAAGTGACGGCAGTAGCTACGGATGCCTTTGGTGGAAGAGACGAGCAAGTTTTCAACATTATTATTGTCAACGATGTGTATGACGAACTCATATACGTGAATTTCGAGAACGGAAGTCCTGCCGGAGCGCCCTGGAACAACACCAACGGTGGACCGGCAGTTAATACCGTCTACAGCAACTTGATAGAAGCTGTTTCAGGTACCGCGAGCAACGTGAGCATAACCGTACAATCCGGCTGGACGGGAAGCGAAACTCTGAACAGCAGTCTGGCAGATATATATCCCAAGAACGTAGTTCGCAGCTACTGGTATACCCAAAGCCAGGCTACCCTACTATTCTCAGGATTGGATGCTGCCAATGCTTACAACGTAGCCATTCTGGGTAATTCGGAAGCTAATTCTTATACGAGTAGTTACAGTGCAGGAGGGACCACCCAAACCGCCAACACCAGATTTAATAACGAGACGGTTCAGCTTAACGGCTTGCAGCCCAATAGCAACGGTGAAATCACTTTGCAAGTGGCAAGCAGTGCAGTGCGTGGGTTGATCAACGGAATTGTCCTTCAGGGGTATCCTAGCAATAGCCAAGTGCTGGCACCGACCGACCTGACCGCGCAATCAATGGCCAATTCGGGCGTCAAACTAATGTGGCAGGATAATTCCGTAAACGAAGGTAACTTTGAAATTTTTAGAGGGAGCTCGAGCACTGGTCCATTTACTCCCATAGCCACCGTAGGAACCAATATAACAACCTACTCAGACGCCAACGTTGTAGCGGGAGAGACGTATTTCTACCAGGTTCGTGCTACTAGGGCCGGTAGCAATTCAGACTTCTCACCGGTGGTCTCGGCTATCGCTTATAGTTACAGCATTCTGGTTAACCTTAGCGGAACCACTAGCCCGATGGCCCCCACGCCCTGGAATAACACCGCTGTTTCTCCCGAATCAGAATTAGTGATCCAAAATTTAGTGGATAGTAACAACGACCCTACTAACGTCGCTCTGCGGATAGAAAACTGGGAAACCGGTTCTGACAATGATTTAGGACTGACCACCGGTAACAATAGCGGCATTTATCCGGACGCGGTGCTGAAGAGTTTCTACTTCTTGGAGCCGTTTGATCCGGCGGTAGAATTTGTTGTCCAGAATCTTCCGGCTGGTATGCAGTACAGTTTCACGTTCTTTGGCAGCGGAGACCCTTCTATCGATCTGTTCACTGACTTAAGAACTGAGTATACCATTGGTCAGAAAACGGTTATCTTAGACGCTTTTGGCAACACATCGAAGACCGTTCAGATTGATGACATCATTCCTACCAACGGCGAAGTTAGCATTAGCGTGCGTTCTTACGAGGGAGCTACGGTAGAAGAATCGTCCGATTTTGGAATATTCAATGCCCTGGTCATCAACGCATATCCCTTCTCCGATGGCGAAGCGCCTACGGCGCCGGTCAACTTGGCGGGCACTTCATTATCAGCCACTGAACTACGGTTGCAGTGGGATGCATCCTCCGACAACGTAGGCGTTGTGGCGTATAAAGTCTACAATAACGGAAGCTTAACCACTTCTACCGCCAATACCAATATTGTGGTTGCTATACCTCCCAGTGGCGAGTACAGTTACACCGTTACCGCGGTGGATGCGCAAGGAAACGAATCCCGTCCGGCCGGACCCGTAGTGCCATCTCAAAATATTCCGTTGGCTCCCACCGGCTTAACCGCCACTACTCAGTCTGATACCGAGATTCTACTGGCTTGGCAGGATGCTTCGGATAACGAGCAAGGGTTCGAAGTATTCAGATCACTGAATGCTAGTTCGGATTTTGTTCGGATCACTACGACCCTGGTAAACACTACCTCCTTCCTGGATGAAAACCTGGAAACCAATACCCAGTACTTCTACCAAGTGCGAGCGGTCGGTACCGATGGTAATTCAGGATTCACTCCGGTAGTAAGCAGCCGAACGTTCGTTAGCAATAACGATCCGGTACTGAACACAATAGCCAATCAGGCCGTAGTGGCTGGACAGTTGCTCTCCTTTGACGTTGGGGCTACGGACATTGATGGTGATCCGCTGAGCTATAGTGTCGAGAATCTTCCGTCGTTCGGTATCCTGACTGCCAACAACAACGGAACGGCTACCTTATCATTTCAGCCAAGTGGCAACGATGTTGGTACCTACAGCATTATAGTCACGGTAAGCGATGGAAAAGGCGGTGAAGATAGCCAAGTGGTTGAAATTACGGTGGTTAGTCCCAACGGAGCACCTACCGCCAACGCCGGAGCTGACCAAACGGTGACAGACGCTGATGACAACGGAAGTGAAGAGATTACCCTGGATGGATCGGCTTCTGCTGATGGTGACGGTGAGATAGCTAGCTACGTGTGGACTGACAACGGTACTCAGATCGCCACCGGCGTAAATCCTACCGTAACACTTTCCGTAGGGGTACGCACCATCACGCTAACTGTGACTGATAACGATGGAGCTATCGACACCGATGAGGTAGTAATCACGGTAAACAGCCCTGCTAACGAATCACCGACCGCTGATGCTGGAGTAGATCAGGCGTTAGTTGATGCCGATGATAACGGCAGTGAGGAAGTCACCTTGGATGGTTCGGCCTCGGCGGATGGTGACGGTAGTATCGTTAGTTACGTCTGGAGCGAGAACGGTAGCGATCTCGCTACCGGCGTAAGCCCCAACGTCGCTCTCGCGGTGGGCACCCATGCAATTGTGCTAACCGTAACGGATAATGACGGTGCCACCGACAGTGATGAGTTGGTAGTGACAATCAGCAGCCCGGCGAACGTGTCGCCTACGGCAAACGCGGGAGCGGACCAGACCGTGCTAGACACCGACGATAGCGGAAGCGAGAGCGTTACGCTAGATGGCTCAGTCTCTAGCGATGGCGACGGTAGCATCGCCAGCTACGCGTGGACGGAAAACGGCAATGAGGTGGCGACCGGAGTTAATCCCACCATCGCATTAGCCGTAGGTAGCCACACGATTATCCTGACGGTAACCGATGACGACGGCGCTACGGATAGCGATAATGTAACGATAACCATCAACGCTCCGGCCAACCAGTCACCCGTAGCCAACGCGGGAGTCAATCAGACGGTGACCGATGCGGACAACAGTGGAAGTGAGAACGTCGCACTGGATGGCTCAGCTTCTAGCGATGGCGACGGCAGCATTGCCAGCTACGCGTGGAGGGAAAATGGTGCCCAGATTGCCACGGGCGTGAATCCCACGGTGAGTTTGTCGGTAGGCACGCATACCGTTACGCTAACCGTGACCGACGATGACGGAGCCACCGGTACTGATGAAGTAACCGTGATTGTGAATCCTTCTACTCCGGTAGCCGACCAATTGGTGCTTGAGGCGGAATGTGCATCGGTGGTAGGTAGTTTGTGGCAGTTGCGTAGCGACGGCACCGCTTCGGGCGGGCAGTACGCGGTAGTTCCGAACCTGAGGAGCATGGACAGTGCCCCGAGCGGGGCTAGTGCGCGCTTGGTGTTCAACGTGCCGGTGGGTCAAGCGGCCAGCTATCACCTGTTTGCTCGGGTGAAGGCTACCTCAACGAGCAGCAACTCATTCTGGGTACGCATCAACGGGGGCACTTGGATTCGCTGGTGGGAAGACATTCGTCTAGGCTCGCAGTTCTACTGGAACGAAGTGGTAGAGAGTCCGTTTGCTTTGCAGTCGGGCAGCAACACTATTGAGGTGGCCTACCGGGAAGGGGACACGCAGCTAGACAAGTTGGTCTTGAACCGAGACGGGGTGTTGCCCGTTGGTTTGGGCGGACCGGAAGGCTGCTCAGGAGCGCCGAAGGCAACGATTGTAGCCAGTGCCACCGAAGGTACTGCTCCTTTGACGGTGAGCTTTGACGGCAGCAGTTCACGCGACCCTAACGGAAGCATTAGCAGCTACGCCTGGAACTTCGGGGTAGCGGGGGCTACGGCCAGCGGGGCGCAAGCCAGCTACACCTTCACCACCCCAGGTGCCTACATCGTCAGCCTCACCGTTACCGACAACGACGGGCAGAGCGACATTGCTACTACTACCGTTCGGGTAAGATCCGACGAGCCGGTAGCCGACCAGATAATCATAGAGGCGGAGTGTGCATCGGTGGTAGGTAGTTTGTGGCAGTTGCGCAGCGACGGCACCGCTTCGGGTGGGCAGTACGCGGTAGTTCCGAACCTGAGGAGCATGGACAGTGCCCCGAGCGGGGCTAGTGCGCGCTTGGTGTTCAACGTGCCGGTGGGTCAAGCGGCCAGCTACCATCTGTTTGCTCGGGTGAAGGCTACCTCAACGAGCAGCAACTCATTCTGGGTGCGTATCAACGGGGGCACTTGGATTCGCTGGTGGGAAGACATTCGTCTAGGCTCGCAGTTCTACTGGAACGAAGTGGTAGAGAGTCCGTTTGCTTTGCAGTCGGGCAGCAACACTATTGAGGTGGCCTACCGGGAAGGGGACACGCAGCTAGACAAGTTAGTCTTGAACCGAGACGGGGTGTTGCCCGTTGGCTTGGGCGGACCGGAAGGATGTTCGGGCGTGCCAACCAACCAAAAGCCGTTAGCCTCTGCCGGAGCCGACCAAACGGTAACTGACGTGGACAATAGCGGTAGTGAAAGTGTAACCCTGGATGGCTCAGCCTCTACGGATAGCGACGGCAGCATCGTTAGCTATGTCTGGAGCGAAAACGGTAGCCAGATAGCAACCGGAGTTAGTCCAACGATCAGTCTGTCGGTGGGTACGCACACCATCACGCTTACGGTAACCGACAATCAGGGAGCTACTGGCAACGATGATGTGCTGGTGGTGGTGAACGCCCCCGCGCCCAGTATCCCGGTTGCTAACGCCGGACCCGACCAGGCTACCATTGATACTGACAACAACGGGAATGAGGAAATTACCCTGGATGGTTCAGCGTCGACGGATGCCAATGGCACGATCACCAGCTACGTGTGGACCATTAACGGTACTCAGATTGCTACCGGAGCCAATCCGGCGGTGACGCTACCTACCGGAGGCACTACCATAGTGCTGACCGTAACCGATAATGACGGAAACACGGATACCGACGAAGTAGTCATAACCATTGAAGAAGCAGGATCAGTAGATGGATACGCGCTTTATGTCAACTTTAGCAACGATGGATTTAGTCCGCAGAAGTTCGTATCACCCTGGAACTATACGGGCAGAGCCACCTCCCAAAATCCTCGGATGAGCGACCTCAAAGATGCTGATGGTGCGTCTACGGGAATCAATCTTAAACTATTCGCCTCTACCGCGAGTGGCGACCGATGGAACGGAAGTAGCAGCGACGGAGTAAGCGGTAGTCTCTATCCGGCCGAAGTGATGAACAGCTACTACTTCATAGATTTCTGGTCGCCGGTGACGATGACGTTGGAAGGGCTTGATCCGGCATTGACGTACGATTTCACCTTCTACAGTGGAGTGACCGCTGGTAACCGGACTATCGAATACCAAATTGGTGGACAGACAGCTACCCTGAATGCTACTAATAACACCTCGGAAACCGTATCTATCACTAGGGTTGCTCCTTCGGCTAACGGAACCATTGATGTGTCAGTGAGCCGAGGGGCTAGCTTCCGAGGGGTACTTAACGCAATGATCGTGGAAGGTTACGTTGACAACAGCGTAGTGGCCGTCAGCGGCTCACCCATCAACGCCCGCACTGCCGGTGCCGAGGGGCTTAGCGTAGAACTGTTGCCCAATCCTACTTCGTACAACAATGTACAACTGGTGGTGGGCAACTACGATCCTGGAACCACCTTCCGTATCGATTTGGTTAATACGGCGGGCATCACAGTGCATAGCCAGGAGTACAGTGCGCGAGGCGCGTTTGATGAGCGAGTGAAACTTGATCTCAATAACGCAATCAACGGGGTGTACTTCGTACGGGTGTTCCAGGGGAGTTCTATCGTGCAAAAGCGGTTAATTTTAGAATAAGTGCGGGAGGCGCTGTTCATACAAGGCAGCGCCTCTTGCCCTAGCTAGGTCCGAGAAAATGAGTAGCAACCAGTCTGAGAAATATGATCTGATTTTGGTAGGTACTGGGTTCGCTTCTTCTTTTTTTCTTAAGAAGTATCTGGAAAAGGCCAAGGGAAAACCTCGCGTGCTCGTGCTGGAGCGAGGCATACATCTTTCGTACGCTAAACGCTTGCGGTACAGTCAAACGAGTGATACGTACGAAGGCGTTACCTGGAAGACAGCGGAACAAACCTTCAAGAATGCCACCCCCGAAAAAGCTTGGGTGTTTGATCCTAACTTTGGAGGAAGCTCTAACTGCTGGACCGGTTGCACCCCTCGCTTCATGCCCAACGACTTCCGGCTTTGGACTGCCTACGGCGTTGGTAACGATTGGTCAATAACTTACGATGATCTTGAGCCTTACTACCAGGAGACCGAAGAAATCATGGCGATTGCCGGTCCGGACGAGACGCCTTTCCCCAGAAAAACCAAGTACCCTCAACCGCCACATCAGCTCTCTACGGTAGATAGGTTGCTACAGCAAACCTACGGTGATCAGTACATCAGTCAACCCACCGCCCGGGCCAGTCAGTCCGTAGGCAACCGAAGCGCCTGCTGCGCCAGTTCGGTTTGCAACCTTTGTCCGGTCAACGCTAAGTTCACCATTGAGAATACCCTAGCGAACCTCTACGCTCAGTCGAACGTGGAGGTGCGTTATAACGCTCAGGTGTATAGCCTAGATACCACCGGAAACACCGTCCGTTCGGTGCTTTATGCGCTCGAAGGACAGCGTAAAGAAGCGTACGGCGAGCTTATTGCTCTGGGCGCCAACGCTATCTTCAATGCCCACATTCTACTGAACGCGGGCGATACCAACCCGCACACCGGGCGCGGTCTTTGTGAACAGGCCGGGGTCTACGTGTTCATGTACTACGACGGCCTGAGCAATGTGGGCGGTGGGTCTATCATTCCGGCCAACGGCTACATGATGTACGACGGCGACCACCGCAAGGAACGAGCCGGGTGCCTTATCGAGCACCATAATCTGCCCTACATTCGCAACGAGCGGGGAAAGTGGCGGATGCTGTCTAAGTTTAAATTTGTGTACGAAGACCTGCCGGATGAAGACAACCGGGTAATGCTTTCCGACGATCTATTCCAGCCGAAGGTGAGCTTCAGCAAGCACTCCGCCTACACGCTTCGCGCCGTTGATCGCCTGAGCGAAGACATTGAGAAGTTTTTTAGCGTTTTGCCCCTAGAAAGGGTGGTCAAGGACGAATACATTCAGAAGTCAGAAGCGCATATCTGCTCTACGACGCAGATGAGCGACCGCCCCGCTGACGGAGTGGTGGATGCTAACTTGAAGCACCATCAGTTTAGGAACCTGCTGGTGCTGGGAAGCAGCGTGTATCCCGCTATTTCTCCCGCAAATCCTACGTTAACCCTGTCCGCATTGTCCTTACGGGCGGCTGATCGGTTGTAGAAAATGAGTTATGAATCGACGTAATTTTGTTAAGGCAGTCGTAGGCGTTGGGGCCGGCACTTTGGTCGCAGGCACCGGATACGTGGCATCTACGGGATTCTATGACGTTGTGGATCGTATCGTACGAGAAGAGTTATCCTACCTATCGGTTAACGACAGCGTTTACGACGCTTTCATGAGTGATGTGAAGCAGCAGAGAGCAATCAGCCACTTAGGATTTCAAAAAGAGTGGTTTGTTAGGCTACACTTCATGTTTGGTAAGTCCGGTACTTTTTTTCTTCCCTATCGTTACAAATACGAGCAGTACAAGAGTCAGATTATTGGTACATTTTTGCTCTCAACCGACTTTTTCTACAATAACATGGATGAAAGTAAACCGATTTCCTACGTAACCCTATATCATCCCTATAAGAACGCTTGCAGTAATCCTTTTTCTAGTCTTCACTACCCCGTATAGCTATGCCTATTTCTTCGGCACCGAGCACCCCGCTGCCTCTCAATAAACCACAACCTACCGGGTTCTTACCCTACCTTCATAACTTTAGGGGCATTGCCATCCTGTATATTGTGGCCTTTCACTGCTGGAGCTCCTTCGGCTGGGGCAGTCATGATCTGGAAAAACAAGTCTGGAATTCGCTGATTGTCTACGGTACGGTGTTATTCGTTTTTATTGCGGGATTCTTATTTCAACACCTTAGCGGGCGGGCCAACCGCAGTTTTAGCTTCAGCGTCTACCTAAAAAAAAAATAGCCTACGTCATTCTTCCTTACGTTCTGGTTTCTATTCCGGCGATCATCGATAAGTTATACTTTTCGGCAGCAGAATTTCCCTGGATGCCGACGCTCATTGAGCAGGGCAACTCGCTGGTTCGAGTGGGCTACATGCTGATCACCGGCAAGCACTTCGGGCCGTTTTGGTTCATTCCGATGATCAGTCTGATCTACCTGCTAGCTCCCCTGCTGCTTTATTTAGACCGCAGTGCCTGGTTCTACCGCTACGGCTTTCCCCTGCTGCTGTTGGTGGGCTTCTTTAGTTACCGCTTTGGCCACAACTCGTCGGTTTTCGAGTCATTGTGGTATTTTATTCCGATCTACGTGTTCGGCATGGGGGCCAGTCGGCACCAAAAGTACATCACTGAGCGCGGATACGCATTCCTGATTCCGCTAGCGGCGCTCTACGGAGTGATCACGTACCTGGAAATCACGGACGTTTTAGCGATTGGCAAGACCTATGCCTACGGTGAAAGCATGAAGGAGAATGCTTACCTGTTTAATTTTGGTAAGCTAAAAGCATCGGCGTTGTGCATTATCTTGCTGGTGATCCTACACAAACTGCAACACCTGAAAGCACCCCTGTGGGGAACGTTAGCTTCCTACAGCTTCGGTATCTTTTTCGTTCACCTCTACGTGATCCGCAGCCTGGAAGTTCTTTTGTCGAAGTTTGATATCACTATCACATTTAATAGCCTGCTCTACCTGGCTCACATTGGGGTAGTTGTGTTGCTATGCATTGCTATCGTTAAATTTGTTAAGTTCGTAACCAAACGGAACAGTCGCTACCTTATCGGCTGCTAAAGCTAAACCATCCATTAAACTGTACAAAAAGCGTCGTGCTCCGAGATAAGCTCTTTGTAATTCTACTGGCAAGCGCCGTACTCGTGGTCAGCAACCTTTGGTTGGGGGGCTACTTGTTCTCTTATCACGGGGTTGGTTCCGAGATTGCGGCACCTCCGGAAGCCCTTTACGAGTGGAATCTTAACCAAAGGGCTCCCTTTGAGTATCGTCTGCTGTTCCCTACCATAGTGAACGGAGCGTGGCGGATGACAGTGCAGACCAATGCTTCGTTTTACTGGAGCTACGTTGGGGTAAGCTTTGCCTGCGGGATAGGAGCCGCCTTGGCGTTTTTTCAACTGCTGCTATCCGTAAGATTTTCCGCTCGCTGGTCGCTGGTAGGGGTTGGAGTGTTTCTGCTGCTGCCCCCCATGCTGTTGGCCTACACCCTGCCGGTGCATACGCGGGAAGATACGCTCGCGTATCTGCTGTTGTGCGTAGGGTTGTTGCTGCTAGTCCGCAAGCAGTATACCGGATTTGCGTTCATCAGCGTGATTGGTGCCGCTTGCCGCGAAACGCTGCTCATTCTGCCCTTTGTGCTGTTGTTTTTCACGCACGACCTATCCTTTCTTAAGCGGGCATTGCTGGCTTCTCTGCCGGTGATTGTTTGGGTGCTAATTCGAGCGCTGATAGACTCTAATCACGAACTGTATCATCCGCTGGATGGACTAGTGTGGAACCTAAAAAACCCCGCACAAGTGGTAGGATTTGCCTTTATCACCTTTGGTCCGCTTTGGATCGGATGGATTAAAGGGAGAAACGTTCATGGGTCGTTGCCTCTGGCCGACGGAATAGAGCTACTGGTTCGATCAGCCCCCTGGGCACTTTTGCTGATCATGGTCTCCACCTTTCTGGGAGGTGTTTACAACGAGATTCGCCTGCTCTATCTGGGCTTCCCCTGGGTTGTTACGCTATCGCTACGCTTTGTGTATACGCACCGGCACCAACTAAAGGCCACCGTGAAAACCAGCCGCTACTTGAAATACATCGGCAGCGTAGCAATTGCCAGTGCCCTGGTTTATTACGTGGTAGCGACGAACTTCGCATCGGTGGTAGGACCAGTTTACTACGACGTTCCGGTGCAAACCTGGCTGGCCGTCTTCTCTATTATGTTTTTTATTTCTCTGGCGGTGCTACCTTTATACTGGTTGGTGGGTAAAAAAAGACCAACAACTATGATCCGCTATGATTGATACCCAAGAAAACTACGGCTCTTTCTTCGCACGTCCGGTGGCGGACAAGTACCTCCGCTGGGCCGAACTGTTAGTGATTGTAGGATTCTGTGTAATTCCCTTGTTTGTGAAATTTCCCTTTCGTATCAACCTCTTTTTGGCCTGGGAGGGAGCTTATCGCTTGTCCGAAGGACAGGTGCCCTTTCGTGATTTTGGTTTGCCGTTGGGTTTTGGCTTCTGGATTATTCCGGCGCTGTTTTTCAAGCTGTTCGGTGCTCAGATGATCACGTTGGTCAAGGCGCAGGTGTTCGTCAATGTCATCACCATGCTATCGTTCCGGTCCATCCTCAAAACGCTGGGTACCCCGCCCGCCGTCCGGCTCGTTGCCCTGCTGGTGCTGGCGCTGAGCTACGTATTGGTGAACTTCTGGCCCTGGTATAACAACATGGTGTTCGTGTACGAACTGCTGGCCATCCAGATGCTGCTGCTGGGTTGCTACCGCTTCAGCGGCCTCAAAGCGCACGCGCTGGTTGGCTTATCGGCCTTGTTCGTGGTGCTGGCCGTTTTCACCAAGCAAGACGGCGGGGGCCTGGCGCTGCTGGTCGTCAGTGCCCTGCTGAGCCTATTCCTGCTGCGGCACCGCCGCTGGTCGTTCGCGGTCACCTACGCCGTCAGCGGAATACTAGGCGGACTATTGTTCGTACTGCCCTTTCTTCCCTACGGCATCGACTACTGGTTCAACTACGGGCAGGAGCCCCACTACTCGCGCATCAACGCCTACGACTTTTTGCAGGATATTTTCGGGCGGTCATTTGAAATCAAGGCCTACTTAGCAGCTATCGCCTTGGTGCTTGTCTATCGCTATCGAACGTGGCGGCAGTTGTGGGCGGATGAACGCACGCTTATGCTGGCGCTACTTACGGTAGCTATTTTGGGGCAGGCCCTGCTAGTTCAGGTTACCAGCTATATTCCGCACAATGTGAACGTGTACTTCCACAGTTTTGCGATTGCGTTTCTTCTCTACGCGGTGGCTGGCGCAGTGCAGTGGCAAAAATTTTCGGTGTTGCTTTTGTCGGTGGGTTTGGTGTTCTTTTGTTTTTCGGGTGACTACTGGGTGTATGCCAACCGGGTGTTTCGGAAGTTCTTGCCTGCCCCGAGCACCGAAGGCGTAATCTCTAAGAACAGTTGGTCGTCGGGCGACAGCCTAGCGACCCCAAGCCGAGCCAACTGGGTAGAATCAGACTACCGGGTGTTTAAAGATGTGTACCTCCCCGAAGAAACCATCGCGGGCATCAAGGCCATCGAGGGCCTGGAAGTGGTGCAGGAAAAAGGTAGTGCGCTGCGCGTGCTAAACATGACGGAGCTAACTCCCCTCGCCCAGATTTTGGGGTACAGTCCGGAGAGCGGAGCCGACTATCCCCTGTGGTTTCACTACGGAGTGTCGATGTTTGACCGCGAGGTGGCCATGTTCTGCCGCGCCATTGAGGAGCAGACCTACGATCTGGTGCTCTTTGAAACGATCCCGAATCTGAATAACTTTTATCCTGAGCAGGTGCGTGACTGCATCCGACAGCATTATCGGCAGACCGACCGGTTCTTAGCCCCCCGCGTTAAGCACAATGCCCACGTGGAAGTGTACGTTCGGTCGTCAGAGTAGCGGGTCCACCGCTTGCCAGAACGAAGCAATGCGCGCTTCCCAGCTGTTGTTTTTCGCAAACGCAATGCGTTGCTGCACCAAGTCGTTATTGGTTGGCAAAACAGCTTCGGCAACCATCCGAGAAAACGAAGCAGCATCGGCGGCAATGTAGCAAACCGGGGCAAACCCCCGCACGTCTTCCGAGAAGTCGGTGGTGACCACCGGTTTGCCCATCGCGAGGTACTCATTGATCTTGAGCGGATAGATGCTGGCCGTGAGGGTGTTTTTCACGAAAGGGATAATAGCGCAAGCCATAAAGTGCAGGTAGCGGTAGAGCTGGTTATGGGGCTTGGGCCCCAAGAACAAAACGTTGGGCAGCGATTCAAAGTCGTAGGTATGGTGACCACGATCGTTGCGGGGCCCAATGCAAACCACCACCTTATCGGGGTGATCGGTGGCCAGGCGGTACAGTAGCGCGTAGTCCACGCGTTGGTCCAAGTTGCCTACGTACCCAATGATCGGTTGCTCAAGGTGCGCAATATCGTGGGGCGTGGGAAGGGGCGGGGTCGGATGAGGAAAAGCAGCCAAATCGACCGCGTTGGGCAGGTGGTGCACCGGACGATGCGCCCGCGCCTGGAGCTGGCGGGCAAGTTGCCGAGAGGTGGCAAAGCTGATATCTGACGCTCGGATGGCTTCCACCTCCAGGGCCACCCCGTGTTTCGAGCCGTAGGTGATCTGGCTGACGTCGTCGCGAGATTGATACACCGTGAGCAAGGGGGAACCCTGGGCAATGCCGTGGTAGAACGGGTTGAAGGAGTTGAAAAAGATGTATTGGCCAATGTGGTACTGCTTGAGAAGCTGGCGGAGGTCTCTCCCCACGATCCAGTGATTGATCCGAAGGAAAAGGCGGTGTACCGCTCCGCGGGGCAAGAAGTTGATGGGAAGCGTGAGCGAGGGGGTGACAGCATGGAACCCCGGGCCCAGGTGAGGCAAGGCTTGGCAACGTTGCTGTCCGGAGAAAAACCGCCTTCGTCGGCTCTGAATCTTCGGATGCCTATAATCGGCAATAAAATCCTTGAGGGTGAAAGGGTTATCGAAGTAGAACACCCGGTGCTGCTTGGCAAGTTCTCTGGCCAGCGACAAGGCGGCTGATGAGATCTCGTTATCCCAACTCGACATACTGGTAAAAACTATGTCCACGGGCTAAAAATACGCAATAGAGCGAAGAAGATAGCGCTTCTTTGAGAAAACAGATACATATTGCTCGCTAAAGCCTTTAAAAACTGTTAATTTAACGCGAAATACTTAAATAATGAATCAGTTGCCTAATTTTCTAATTGTTGGTGCGGCGAAGTGTGGCACCACCTCCGTGAGCGAGTATCTAAAGCAACATCCTGAAGTATTTATCAGCGAAGTGAAGGAGCCGCGTTTCCTCTCCAGTCAAGATGGTCATTCTTCGTTGCAAGGACCAGGTGATGCCAAGCGTGAAAGTCGCTACGTAAGAGATTATGCTGCCTACCAAGCACTGTTTCAATCTGCTCAAAAATACAAGGCTATTGGAGAAGCGAGTGCTGATACGTTGTACTTTTATGAAAGAACAATTCCTGCCATAAAAAAATATATAGGGGAACAGCCTAAGATCGTTATCATGTTGCGTGATCCGGTTAAACGGGCTTTCTCGGCGTACCAGCACCTTATTCGGGATCAGCGAGAAACATTAAGTTTTGAGGAGGGACTCCAAAAAGAGGAGGAACGCATTAGGCAGTGTTATGAACTAATTTGGTACTACCGCGGAGTGAGTCGTTACTACGAGGCAGTGAAAGCGTTTACCGAAAATTTTGATCAGATACATGTTATTATAAACGAAGATATACGGAAACAAACCCCTAACGTGTTCCGTGATATATTCAATTTCTTAGAAGTGGATTCCAGCTTTTCAGTGGATACTAGCATTCGCTATAATCAGTCGGGGGTACCGCAAAGCAAATGGCTACATCAGTTTCTGTTTGAAGAGAACTGGCTTAAAAAAGCCATTCGCCCAGTCACGCACCGAATCACTTCATCAAAATTTAGACAGAGGACATCAAACGAAATGCTAAATCGAAATCTACAGCGGATGCATATTAGTCCTGATACTGCCGAAATTTTGCGCTTAGAGTTTCAGGAAGAAAAGCTCCGACTTGAGCAGTTACTAAATCGCAAATTGCCCTGGTTACAACCTTAACCCTCTGTTGATGCCGTTTAAGTTTTTATTTTTGAGCACTCTTTGTCTTTTCTACACCACTTTGTCAGGATGCGGTTCTGCTTGTGAAAAGTGCGAAACCGAACAAAATATACCGCTTACCTACGAAATGATCATTAACGAGAGCGCGGTGGGCAATAGTATCAATTTAGTGGATGAACAAAGCAATTGGAAATCGGGAAAATTGGTCTTCCAGCCACAGCAAGTGTGGAAACCAGAGTTCGCCTGGAACGAGCCTCTATATCTGACTATTGACCTGCAAGCTGTTCATGAGGTTCATGGCTTATCATTATATCGAGTGGCAGATTTGTTAGACCGCACCGATGCCGAAGTGAGCGTCTACTCCGGTCGGCCTTTTGCTTGGGAACCACTGGTTGGCAAACAAGAAGTGAAGCGAAACGAGTGGCAATATGTTACCCTCCCGTCCCTTGAAACTCGATATTTACGGCTCAAGATAGAAGGCGGGAAGGTTAACATCGGGGAGTTATTTCTGTTTGGTACGTCAGTGAGTGATAATGCTCGCCCGGAGGCCACACAAGAAGTTTCAGCGAAGAACAAGAAAAGAACCACCTTTGATGAAATGCTGGGAATCAATGCTTTTATTGATGACCCTATCGGGCGCTATGATTTTTTTGGATTGGTGAGGGAGTACCATAACTGGCGCTGGGCAGAACACGAAGAAGACCAGCCCTATCCTAACAACGTGAACCACTGGAACCCAGGCGACAGTAAGTGGGATTTTGACGCGCTTTACCAGAACATGCACCGCTTGGGTATTGCGGGGTGCCCTTCTATTAAGGAAAATTTAAAGTGGCTACGCAAAAACCACTGGGAAAACAATACCAAACCGCTGTTGCCCGAAGACGATCCCGAAGATCCGCGATCATATATCGCGCACGCTGACCATATGTTTCAGTACGCCGCCCGCTATGGAAGCACGGAGGTGGCTGATTCACTATTGAAATTAGCCGATGATCAACCTCGGATTTCTGGATTAGGGTATCTACGCTACTTCGAGAATTGGAACGAGCAGAATATTTGGTGGAAGTACCGAGCCGAATACTTTACCCCCTACGAATTTGCGGCCATGAGCAGCGCCGACTATGATGGTCATCAACAAGCACTAGGAACAACTGTCGGCCTAAAAAACGCGGACCCCACCGCTCAACTCGTGATGAGCGGACTAGCCAGCCTCAACTTTGACTACGTGAGGGCCATGAAGTTTTGGGCTGATCACCATCGAGGGGGTAGCTTTCCCGCTGACGTGCTAAATTTTCATCACTACAGCAATTATAGAGACGGTGACCAGCGGTACGCCATCAGCCCCGAAGCGGACAATCTGCAAGCCAAACTTGAAACATTGGTGAGATACCGAGATCAGTACCTGCCCGGGCGTGAGCTATGGCTTACCGAATTTGGTTACGATACCAATTCTGCATCCCCCCAGGGGGTGCCCTCTATTGCAGGCTTCACCAACGAGGAAGTGCAGGGTATGTGGTTAGTGCGAAGCCTGCTAGCGGCCGCAGCAGCGGGGATTGATCGTACGGCAATCTATATGCTGCGCGACGTGAAGGACAATGATCCTTCTCTCTATAATACCTGCGGAATCACCAGCAGTAAACAGAGTGGATGGCAGCCTAAACCCGCTTGGTATTATCTCAAAACGTTGGCAGAGACCTTGAAAGGCATGCGTTTCGAACATTCGGTAGCTACTAGTGATCCTGAAGTAATGATATATAAGTTTGTTCAAGAAGATAGTAGTAAGTCACCAACAGCAGCTTACGTAGTATGGTGTACTACTTCTCAAAATAAAGTGGTTGATAACTACTCAATTAACTTGCTTGACCAGGAAAGACACTGCTCAATGATCAAACTTTCAGCCAATTCTGACGGTGTATGGCAAACTCTAAATACAAATTCGGGCAAAGCGACGGTTGGCGTATCTGAGATACCTACACTAATAATTGTTGATGGTGAAAAGCTTAGTCAAAACGAAGTGCTGTCTTCCGAAGAGCGTATTTTAAAAATTTCTCCTGAAATGGTATCCTATTCATCAGATAGCCTTCAATCAGGCAAATCGATTTCGGTAAAGAACGAAGGATTGTTTGATGAACAAGAAACAGTAGGTAACCCAATGATGAATCAAGGGAAGAGGCCAACTCATCTCTGGAAAACCCAGGGGCTTAAGCCAGAAAACTATCCCTATTCGGCCTACATTGATTTAGGAAAGGAGACATCAATAAGTATGGTCAGTATCTTTGATGCCAATAGTGACGGAAAACTATCGATTTCAATAGGTGAGCCTGGTAGTTGGAAATTGTTGAGTGTTGACCAACTAATGCAATACAATCGGTGGAGCACACATGCCGTAAGCGCGAAGACGCGCTTCATTCGTATCACAAAGTTTGCCCCCACATCCAACATCGGAGAGTTCATTATTTACTCAGATTGAGTCAACTGTTCTCTAGGACACAAAGTGCGGTCAAAATATTGTAGGCGATCCATGAGAGCAAAGCAACCATAAAATGCAAAGCGCATGGGCAACTGCGAAATAGACTCCTGCGCGTATCCAGCAATGGTTAGAGCAAAAAAGCTGGCGACATATGCTGCGTACAAGGTTTTGATCTTTGGGTCGTTGCAGCGGTAGTAGTTTGTGATACCCACTAAGAGCACAACAAAAAAAAGTAAGAAGCAGATTCCTAACCCAATCCAACCGGTTTCCAGTGCCACGCTCATATAGTAGCTGTCGGGGGGGAACCCCGCTAAAGGATGTTCAGGAGCCAAAGACTCTCCTAAAGCGCCGGTGGTATTGATCCCCCCACCAATAGGATGGGAGCGCAGGTAGGGCTGTATTCTCTCTTTATTCATGACGCGTACGTTAAACGAAGCATCATCAGAAGGGGAAAAGGTGGAGCGGACAGAGTTAATGGTAGCACTTCCGTAATACGGAGTATAAATAATTGCTAAAATAGTGGCGAGAGTGGCAATACCCAAAATGATGGTATTTTTACGATAAATAGTTAGTGTTCCATATAAAGCAATGCCCGCTACCGTCATTGCCGTGGCGGTGCGAGTGCCAGAGTATGTCATGGCGACTAAGAATACTAGACTAAGAGCAAAGAGGACAATCTTCTTCCTGAAGCTTTTTATCTCTATTGCCACCACTAGAGAAAATATTCCAGCATATGACATAAACATGCCGAACGTAGCAGGATCAGACAGGAATGACCACTTTCGCCACCGTCCTCTGATAAACATTAGCCCAATACTCTTTGGACTACGCCTGACCCAATTAAGATCATAATTTGGAAGTCCTGCGAATTCTTGGTAAAAAGCGTAAAGGGCAGCCAGAAAAGCGATAATTAGCCAACATATCGTAAAATACTTTACGTCACGAAATGAGTCGAACAATCTAATGAACACAAAATATGTAAGAGTGTATGTAATAACACCCCTAATGCTAAGTAACCAAGCAGTGACCGATGTGCTGTTAGGATTAAGTCCTTGAACAAATAGATAGCATACCCATAAGAGAATAACGTACATTATAGGACTTCTGTAAGCGGTTACTTCCTTAAATCGGTTTTGTTGGTTGACAAATAAGCCGCAAAAAGTAACTAGTAGAAGAACATCGGGTACAGAACCAAAAGGCGCATCATAAAGCCCGGTTACCCTAGGTAGTATAAAAATGAAAGATGAGGCTATTATTGTGATAATAATGCCAAGCTTAGTATTAAATAGGCACACTAACCCGATAGGTATTCCTAGAATACCACCCAGCAGAATGACGCCCATTTCGATCCCATCTCTAATAGTAAGCCAGGATATGATCAGTGAACACAGAATAAGCAAAGCAAATCCTAAGGGGTTATACAACTTTTCTACTAGGAACCACTGATAAAGCTTCCGCGAAATGATATAGTACACCGATCTGCTCCGAGGAATAATTCTATGGTCGTTATCAGCCATGCTACAAAAACTACAAGAAGATAACCTTAACCATAATGTAGGCATAGATTCCAGCAACAAAAAGGATTGTCAAAACCATGCTGTGTGTTTTAGTTAGTGTGGGTTTTCTCATAGTTTTCAAGCTCTATTATAGAAGAAAATAAATTTGTTTATCCCGAATCGATACCAATTGAAGGTTTGATTTATTATCCCTCTGAAACTTACATTTAACGCTTGACTCAAGAAGTACTGTCTTAGAACAAGACCTATAAAATGAGTGGCAATAGTGGCGACGGCGGCTCCTAACACCCCGTATTGTTGAATCATTAAGTAATTTAGTAGTGTGTTAAGCAAAGCACTAGCAAACACAAAATAAAATGTTAAGTGCGCCTTACCGATTGCATCCAAAGTGTTGCCAAACTGCCGGTTAAATGGGGCAATTAGTCCATATAACATAACAACTTGAAGAACTGGTGCTGCTTCTTCATACCCCTCACCAGCAATAAACCTGACAATTGGGTAAGAGAATACAATAAATCCGGCCACTAAAGGAAGCATAGTAGCTAGTATAGCAGACACAGATTTTTCGTACAGATGTTTGGCATTTTTCAGTGATGTGTCACCTTCTTTTAGGACAAGCTTGGGATATGTGATCGCTGCAATAGATGACATAGGAACTTCAACCAAGCGAGTGATTCTCAGAGCAGGATTATAAATTGCTACCGCGGCAGGTGAAATCATACTTCCTAACATCCAGCTATCTATATTATTAAGCAACATGGAGCTCATGTTTGTGCCAAAAGAGTATTTCCCATGGTTGAGAATAGCGCTAAAATGGGACCGATTGAAGCGAGGGAAAAAAGCAGAATATTTAGTGGCATGATACCAAGCTAGGCAAACGCTGATAGCAGTGGCAACGATTTGAACCACAGCTAGAGCAGGCAGTGAAGCCCAGAGAGAAGTGATCGGTACTAAAAGAAAAATGACGAGATAAAATAAGAATATAAACTTTTGAGCGAAATAGGCCCAGAAAGTAGCTTTAAAGTTTAAATGGGCCTCGTGTAGCACCGTTAGGTGTAAAAAAAAAGTTTGCAAAAAAGCATTTGGAATATACAGATAAAGCAGAATCTCCAAAGTGGGAGCATTCATCCAACTGCTGATCGAAGAAGCAAAAACGGACAGTAATATTCCCAGTATTACAAAAAGAGAAGAGTTAATTAACAAAGAAGCGCCGATGATGAATGGATGTTCCTCTGGATCTGTAGATATAAACCTTCGTATAAGAGGATTTCTAACAAAACCTTCTCTAATGAGCTCAATGACCGACGAAAACGAAATATAAAGTACCCAAACTCCAAAGTCATCTACATCAAGAAGACGCACTAAAATTACAAACGAAAAGAATCCAAACAGCGCAATTGAGAATCTTTGCAGAAACGTAAATGCACCAGAACGAAGCCAGTAAGAATTACGTATACGTTGAGCAAATCGCTTTACCAAATGAATGTCAGTTTACTTCTCCTCAGAAAGAACCTGCTCTAAAGGCAAGCCAATATATCGTTCTAACTGCAGTTGGGCGATCTTTACCTGCGTTTCTAACTTGGCTAAGTCAGCCCGGGCGGAATTGTACATTTGTTGCGCTGTGTTATAAACTTCTAGGGTTTCTTCTCCGGTCTTAAACTTCTCCGACACCATCAGGAAGTTAGTGTAGGCTTCTTCGTTTTGTTCGGTACTAATTTGGTACAGAGAAACCGATAACTGATAGTTATAGTAAGCTTCCAACACTTCTGCTTTTAAATCAAGCTGCGCATTGGTGCGTTGTGCCTGGGTGATCAACCGCTGCTGCTTGGCAATCTTAATCTGAGCCGGGTTGCTGATCATATCGCCTAACACCAGGGCTAGACTTAGATTATACCGCGGAAAGAAAAGAGGTCTTTCACCTGCATCGGGTCTTCCTTGAATGGTAAACTCATTCAAATTGAAGGAGGTTCTGAAATTGTCGGCCCACGCCCACCGGGCCACCTTGACCTCTTGATCGGCAATAGCGATTTCGCTCTGGATCACCGATTGCTCCGAGCGATTATTCCAAGCCAATTGCACGAGTTTTTCCTCAATAGTCAACTCCTCGTTAGGAACCGGGTTGACCTGCGCCCGGACTTCAACCTGCGCCCCAGCCAGCACCGCGAGTAGCAAAAGCGTCTTTTTCATTAACTGATAGATTAAGTGATGCATTAATTAACTGTATTCCAGATTGCTCTTGTTAATAACTGCTCCCGAAAATTTGTCAGACCGCTTCTGTAAATAATCAATAGAGCGATCGTCCGAGGCGCTGATCTGCCGGTCTGCTGCCGCTACGATGATCATTTGGTCGGCATAGTCCAGAAGCTCTTTGGTATCGGCATACTGATTGAGCGCCGGGCCTTCCAAAAAGATGTAATCGTATTTTGAGCGTAGCGTATCAATAATGGAAGATAGAGAGTCATTGGGGAATAGCTCTTCGGGCGTTCTGTTGCCGCCTTCACAGCCAATAAAATCAACCCCTTTAAAGCCCGTGCCCGATGGGTAATGAGCAATGTCGGTTTCCGCTAGTTGTGGCATTCTCTCCAGCAACGACTTAGAAGAAAAGATTCTCGTCAATTTGTTGGTTCTAAAGTTGGTGTCCACAATTAAAACCCTTTTTCGGGTGAGGCTCAAGGCCAGCGCAATGGCTAGTATGAAGGTGGTTTTTCCTTCCCGAGGCTTTAGGCTGCTCACCAGCCATACCTTGGCTCCGGAAGATTCAATTTCGTGGCGTATGCTCCTGAGTGACTCGTGAAAAACCCTAACCTTGTCGTCTTTGACCATAGATTGGAATAGATACTCCGGCCGGATGTGCTTCTCCGGTAACCGATTTAGGGTGCCAATGGACGATAAGCCGGTGAGATGCTGAAAAAATGCGGGTGTTTTGGGAGAAGAATCAACGTACTCCAGTACCACAATGCTCACCACGGTGAGAAAGAAACTAACGGCAATGGCCAGGGCAATAACTAAGATATCCCGCGACTGAACCGGGTCGTCAGCCGGATAGCCAAACTCAACCTGCCGCAGCGAACCGCCTAGGTTTTGCGACACCAATCGGGCTTCGTTCAATTTGTTGACCGCGCTCACGTATTCATCTTGCGCCACCTCAATATCCCGTTCGTAGGCGTTGATCTGCGCTTCCTTCGAGGCGAAGCCCGACACGTTTCCGCGTAGTCGACTGATTTGTTGGTTGATAGAGGCCAAACTTGCTTTGGCAATTTCTAGCTCCACTTCACTGTTTACCCGGTCGGTAACCAGGGTCTGCCGGGTAATCCCCCCGCTGGCATTGCCTGTCTCAGTGGCGCTACCCGCCGCCAGAATTTGCTCGTTCAGTTCGTTTCTCAGTTCTTCGAGTTGATTGAGTAACGACTCTTCACGAGACCCGGAACGAATGATTTGGTTGTTGAGCTCAGTGATTTTGTCCTTTAGACGGACAATCCGGCTGTTGATCACCTTGGCCTGCCTCTCCAGCACGTTGAGGTCGCTGCTGGTCAGTTGCTCGTTAATCTTTTTGATGGCTTGCTCGTAAACAATAATGTTTTTCCGCTCTTCTTCCCGGCTCTTTTCCAGTTCGCTGATCTGCTGAATAATCGATTCGCTTTGCATGGCGAGGTTGACTACCTCGTTTGAAGATTTAAAGTCCCGCAGATCGTTTACTTTGGCTTCTAATTCTTCCCGTTTGCTTTGCACCAGATTTACTAAGAATTGAATGGAACTGCTGCTACGCTCGCCCCGGGCGGTGAGATAGTAACGAATAAATTCTTGAGAAAGAGTATTCACGGCAAATGCCGACAAAAGCGGATTTTCCGAAAAATACTCTACTTTAACGTAGTCCGTGCTCGGGATGCGATCAATATTCAAATTATCTTCAATGGTGTTTATATCATAATTTAGGCTTTTCAGCACGTTAAGCAACAGGACATCGTTTCCATCCAGTCGGGTGAGCACCTGAATAGAATCTCGTTTGTTCTGAAGAGCAGCAATAATTTCAGGGTGCTCAATTGAAATATACTCTTCCTTAAACTCCGACAAGTCCTGAAAGGGAGTATTTTCTTGCAAATCGTGCAGGGCTAAATTATACGCTAACAAACTTAGCACCTGCCGGGAGTTCATGTTTTCGACCAAGTTGCTAAACTTGTTTTGAATCGTGAAGAAAGTCATGGCCTGCTGTTCCTGCGAGAGCGCAATGTCAGTATTGTCGGTAATCCCGGTAGCTAACTGCGCTGAGGATTTATAGACGTCAGGAGTAACGACCGCGAACGATACTGCGGCTACTGCGGCTACTCCTACCACCGTCGCAACAAGCCATTTCCTTTGCCAAAGAGCTTTTACGAATCGAGCTAAGTCCATGATAATTGCTGTAAAAGTTGTTTCGGAAAACTCTTAAGTGGTCAGACGACCTCTTAAATTAGATATCAAGAATAATATATAAGCACTAGCAAAGCTACCTAATATGCGCATCAATTTAAAGAAAACGCTATTTAATTATACAAAAAAGCTATATTTAGCGTCTGCATGTTAATACCAAATAAAATATGTAAATGGGTGAGGTGTAGCCTGTTTTTGCATTGAATGCAACTAACGCAAAGCTATTGATATCAACCGACAATTCCGACACTTGAAATGTTAAGCACACAATTGAAGGGCCAAACGAGCATTTTATTCGTCTCTATTGTTTTGGAAAGCGTTGATTCCGACGATAATCGGCTGTCTGTTCCATGACCAACTACATCAAAGGGTTAGACGGCTTGCGAGGGATTGCGATTATCCTGGTGATGCTGTTTCACTTTCGTCTGTACGACTTTGGAGAAATTGGCATCAGCGTGGGGTGGGTCGGAGTACAGCTGTTTTTTGTGCTGTCGGGCTTTCTGATCACCCGCATCCTGCTGGCCGACCGCAAACACTCCCTTTCAGCCTACCTGAAAAAGTTTTACTGGCGCCGCTCGCTCCGAATATTTCCCCTCTACTACGCTTACCTGCTGGTGCTCACGCTAGCCTTTGTCTTCGTGAGCTTCCCCCCCGAACTGGGCGAAAAGGCACTAGGACTTTATACTTATACGTATAACTACACGCGCTTGTCTCCCGAATGGACGCACAGCATCTTCTTCACCCATCTGTGGTCGTTGTCGGTAGAGGAACAGTTCTACCTGATTTGGCCCCTATTTATTTTCTTCGTCCGAGGCCGCTCGCTCAAGGTAGCACTGCTCGCGATTATTGTGCTTGCCCCCGCCTTCCGGGGAATCCTGGCGGATTACCTTCAGCATCAAACGTCGCTAGAACCCCGGGCTATCGGGGAGGCGGTCTATTGGTTCACGCTAAGCCATTTTGATGCGTTTGCTACCGGAGGAGCCGTAGCCGTATTCAGACTGGACGAAAGGATAAAACGACCGGGAGCTATCTGCGGCGCTTGGTTGGCCGTGGTAATCTTGGTGGGTTTAGCAAACTTAATGGTGCTGCCGCACTCCGTCCCACTGGATCCGAGCAGTCTGGGTTATCCCATCGCGTCGCTCGAGCACGGACAACATATCTGGTCATACAGCTTGCTGAATGGATTCTTTGCGGCATTGATTCTTTGGGTGTCCGTTGCTTCCGTGAGAATTTTTAGGACATCCTTTTTAGTAGCCATTGGAAAAGTATCGTATGGCATGTACGTTTTTCACTGGGCTATTCTGGGGGCATTCAATCAGTCAGTTGGCACCCGCCTCTCCAGTAGTTTGCTCTCGTTTGTGGTTTATTTCTGCGGCGTCTACATTTTTTCGTGGATGAGCTACCGGTTTTTTGAACGATACTTTTTGAAGCTTAAAAATCAAGTTTCGTTTGCCCGCACAACCGGCAGTCAACGGTAAGCCCGTAGTCATCTCTTTTCTAAAAGTAGAATCTCCTTAGTAATCAGATAATTTGTAGGAAATAAGGTTGTATTCGAATTGCTGAAAAAACTAAGCTTGTTCAGCACAGAACGGTTTTTTCGGTAAGCAATGGTCAGGTTATTTCTGTCTAGTATTTTGAGCAATCTCTTATGATTTATTCTATTTAGACCTCGGTATACGTCAAGAAAACTACTTTCAAGCTTCCCTACAACTTGTCGGTTTCGCGCCATAATAATCTTGCAAACTAGTTTATCAGGAAGGAACTGACACCAGGGAATATTGGTGATGTTATAGACATGCGAGGCGTAGGGGCTTTCCCAGGGCGGGTACGATACGTAGATTTGCCCATCAGGATTTAGCAGTGCGGACAGTTTTCTGAGTATATCGTCTATGACAGATAAAGGAAGGTGTTCTATAACGTCGTTCAAAAAGATAAGATCGTAAGGCTTAGCAATACGCTCATCTAGCACATCAACTTCCTCAAACTCCACATTTGCAATTTGGTATTTTTCGTTTAATGCTTTTGCTATGGTGATGTGATGGCTGTCTATGTCAATGCCGTGCACAAAACAGTCCCAGTTTCTACCGTACCACAAACTCATTCCCCCCATTCCGCATCCGAAATCCAGTATTCTCTTCCCCGTGAGGTCTAACTTTTCCTTGATGAACTTCTTATCAAACCATAAGTGAGTGTTGACGTCCTCAGTGAGGTTTTTCTTGGCGTAAGAGAATCCCTTGTCAAATTGCTTGGCAGATAATGTATTCGACATCAGTTCGTCAATTTTAGTTGGCTATGTAAAGTACGGTAGGTCTGCAACCCCTATTTTGCTTGAACTAAATGTATAAATTTTTGACCCAATTCCTATAATTTGCTCCTACTAGTAAGTCAATTGCTGATTAAATTCAACCTTTTTATCCTACGGCTCCATTAGGCAGTTCGGATTCTGGGTTGACGCAAGCGCTGTCTTGAAGAGGCGCAACTTAGTGGGTTGGTTACAAAGGCAAACTGTGAAAATCTGATGAATAGCTTATCTCGTATGTACGTACTAGATTCTCATTATTAAACTCATAAATTGATGTTTGTCGTATTTTTCAGGGCTTTATGCTGAAATAATCGCCATAGAAACCCAAGTTTCGTATATATTATACATTTATGATAATATTTATATTTATTTGAATATTTTTATTGTTATTTCTCTTATAAATGTTACATTTGTTTTCGGCAAGAACATAAACAGATGTTCGTGCGTAATTTTTCACAATTAGGTTACAATTTTTCTCTAGTTTCTACTAACTAACAAATGGATCAAATGTCGCTTGCATCAAAATATATAGTCTGGGCCAACCCAGCACAGGAAGCTTTCCGGGATGAAAGCAAACCTCATTTGCTGGTGGTTGATGACGATTTAGCGATACGCGCTATTTTACAGAATATACTCAGAAAGGACTTTCGTGTCACTACCGCCGGTAGCGGTTACGAAGCGCTCGCTTGGTTAGCCAATGGTAATCGGCCCGATCTGATTGTTTCCGATATCACCATGCCCGGCATTAATGGTTTTGGGCTTCTCAAGGCACTCAGCCAAAGCGGCCTGTATAATAGCATTCCCGTGGTGGTTCTGTCAGGGCACTGTAAGGAAGAGGTAAGCGCGCAGGCCACGATATACAATAACCTGAAAGCGTGTTTATCCAAGCCCTTTGATCCGGTATTACTAAAAACGCAGATTAACACCGTTCTGGACGAAGAATTGCAGGTGTGCTAATCTACGTTAAGTAACAACACTATGTCATACCGCGAATTGGTTCTAGATCACTCAAGTAATGATTCTGAGTTTACGCCGGGTTGCGTAACCAATGGGCTGTTCATTGGCCCGCAATCGCAAACCCTCCAAGAAGCAATTACCACTATTTTCGACGAGGTAGCTATTGACGGCTCGAGCGTAGACACGGTTGAACAAGCGCTATCCCTTCTTCAAACACTTCCTCACAATGACACGGGGAAGTTCAAATTCATTGTCTGTGACGTTGATGCCGACCGACAACTGCTGCGTTCTCTGGCTAACAAAGTCGGTAACGCCCCGTCGCCCATCACCTTCCTGCTATACACCTCTTCCTTTGACGCCGCGCACAAAGCGAAAGCCATCGAGTTAAGCGCGGATGATTATCTCTACGATGCGCTGGGGTTAGACAATATAGTAGAGCGAATTCGATTTTTAGTCAACCTCAAAACCAATCCCGTTGACTTCACCGCCTCCTCACCGGAAGTTTTTCGGCGACCCTGGAAGAAAAGACTGCTCGACGTTTGCGTAGCCAGCGTTCTGCTATTTACCCTCAGCCCCCTGTTTCTGCTAGTCATTATCCTCATCAAGCTAGAGTCATCGGGCTCTGCGTTTTTCGTATCCAAACGAGTTGGGTCAAACTACGAGGTGTTCGACTTCTACAAGTTCAGAACCATGCAGGTGGATGCTGATACCCAGCGTGAGAATCTGAGGCATCTGAACGCCTATTATTCGT
This sequence comes from Cyclobacteriaceae bacterium, assembly GCA_965217275.1. Taxonomy (GTDB): domain Bacteria; phylum Bacteroidota; class Bacteroidia; order Cytophagales; family Cyclobacteriaceae; genus Tunicatimonas. Next base: position 3,174,734 of record OZ244400.1, read on the forward strand.
TGGACCGTCCCGCGTCGGATGAACCGTTTTTTTTCAAGGTGAAGAACGACCCCCGCGTCACCCGAGTGGGAAAGTTCTTGCGGAAAACTAGCCTGGATGAACTGCCGCAACTAGTCAACGTGCTCAAGGGCGACATGTCGCTGGTCGGTAACCGCCCCCTACCGCTGGACGAAGCCGCCTCGCTGACCAAAGACGGGTGGGCGGCGCGGTTTCTGGCCCCTTCCGGCATGACCGGATTATGGCAGATATCCAAGAGAAAGGAGAACATGACCACCACGGAACGCATGGAGCTTGATCTGGCGTATCGAAGCAACATGTCGTTGCGTAATGATCTGAAAATACTACTCAAGACACTGCCCGGTATGCTCCAGCAAGACTAATCCTACCCTCACTAAACACCATTCTGATACTTTTTGTCCTGGGCTTTTGCCCTCGCCAGCCTACACCGATTTATCAGCATAACCTTTATCTAACGCTCAATGATTTTTTTCTTATCTATGCTTGACCCATGCTGAGGTTTATCAACACCGTTTTGCAAGCGTACTTTACCTACAGTGTGGTCTACACTGTCACTTTCTCGGTGGCTAGCCGCTTTCATCGTTCGCGCCTATCGTCTCAAACCAAAAAACGCCACCGCATCGCCATACTCATTCCCGTATACGGCGACGACGCCGTGATTCTGCAAAGTGTGAACTACGTTCAGCAGCAGCGCTACTCTGCCAATCGCTACCAGGTGTTCGTGGTGGCCGATTCGTTGCAGCCCGGTACCATTACCCAACTAAGAACCATGAACGCGCAGGTGATTGAAGTCGCCTTCGAGGAGCGCACCAAGGCCAAAGCGGTAGCCGAAGGACTGCGGCGCATTGAGCAAGAAAGAGAGTATGATCTTACCGTGATTCTGGATGCCGACAATGTGATGGACAAAAACTTTCTGATGCATATAAACCGTGCTTACGCCAGCGGGCAGGTAGCCATCCAGGGGCAACGTATGGCCAAAAATAACAACAGTCCTATGGCCATTCTGGACGGACTGAGCGAAGCACTGAACAACGCCATCTTTCGAAAGGGATATCAGGCACTGGGACTGTCGGTGCCCGTGATTGGCTCGGGAATGGCCTTCGATACCCAACTGCTGGCATCAGTTTTCCGGCAGATGGACTTAGCCTCGAAGGGCGAAGACCGGGAGCTGCAGTTAGAAATCATCAGGCGCCAGCACCGCATACTGTACTTAGAAGAAGCGGTGGTATACGACGAAAAAGTGGCTACCGATCAGGCTTTCGGTCACCAGAGAAAACGCTGGATTCTTAACCAATTTCAGTATTTGTACAAATCCTTTCCGACGGCCGTAAGGCAATTGGCCAAGGGCAATATCAGCTACTTCAACATCGCTTTTTTGGCCCCCGTGCAGTTGCCCCGGCTGCTTAACGCCGGTGCCCTGGCCGGATGGACCATGTTGCAGTGGGCTACCCGGCAGAAGGCAACCTACGCGACCACCCTGGCGGCGGTATATTTCGTGAGCCTGGGGCTGGCTATTCCTCAACCTTACTTTCGGAAATCTACGCTTAATGCGCTGGCTACCCTGCCCCGAACGTTCGGAACGATGTCCGTATCGTTGCTTACGGCCCGGCAAGCAAGCAAGCAGTTTCTGCATACGGCCCACAGCGCAGAACACGAAGTCAATCTATAGCTTATGCCTACTCCTCAGCACCCTTTGATCTCAGTGATCACGTTAAACTATAACCAAACGCAGGTTACCGGCGAGTTTCTTCGGTCGCTACGAAGCGTCAAGTATCCGAATCTGGAGGTTATTGTGGTAGACAACAACTCGGAGGTTGATCCTACCTCAGAAATAAAGAGGGAATACCCTGCAGCGACAGTCATCAGAAGCCCTAAGAACTTGGGCTTCACCGGTGGTAACAATCTAGGAATGAAAGAATCACACGGTGAGTATGTGTTCATCGTGAACAACGATACGGAAGTAACCGACACCATCTTCGAGCGGATGCTCGGGGGCTTTTCCGTTGACGCGCGCGTGGGAGTGGTGAGTCCTAAAATTAGATACTATGACCAGCCCGACCGTATACAATTTGCGGGGTTTACCGAAATCAACCCATTCACGGGGCGCAACCGGGGCATTGCGCACCTGGAGGTGGACCAGGGGCAGCACGACCAAGGGAGCTTCTCACCCTACGCCCACGGCGCGGCCATGCTGGTGAAGCGCGAGGTGATCGACAACGTGGGAGTTTTTCCGGAATTGTTCTTTATCTACTACGAGGAACTGGACTGGTCGTCGCAGATTACTCGGGCGGGATATAAAATCTACTACCAACCCACGGCGCTGATTTTTCACAAGGAGTCTATTACGATGGGGCGCGAAAGCGCCATCAAGGCGTATTACCATAACCGCAACCGCATTTTGTTTATGCGGAGAAACTTTCGACCTTATCAATTGCTGTGCTTTTATCTGTTTTTTTTAGGATTCACTACCCCTAAAACGATCGCTAAGTACGTTCTTGGAAGACAGTGGAAGCACTTGCACTCCTTTCGACGTGCATTAGCCTGGAATCTGTATTACAAAAATCCTCAGAAAGATCGCAAAACCAACCTCCAAGACGTGGCTCCGTTACCCAAAACGGTTGTCTAGCAATTAGTAAAACTGTTTTAAAATCTTATTCAACTGTTATGAAGAAATCTTTGATTACCGGAGGAGCGGGCTTTATCGGCTCGCACGTGGCTAAGCACTGTTTGCAGCAGGGCCAGCAAGTGGTGGTGCTGGATGATTTGAGCGGTGGCTTTGCCGATTACCTGCCCAAGGAAGTCACCTTTGTAGAGGGGTCTATCACGGATCAGGCGCTGTTGCAAGATTTATTTAACGAACACCGTTTTGATTACGTGTATCACCTGGCTGCCTACGCCGCCGAGGGACTGTCTCACTTCATTCGCCGGTTCAACTACACCAACAATCTGATTGGCAGCGTGAACCTGATCAACGAATCGGTGAAGCATCAGGTGAAGTGCTTTGTGTTCACCTCGTCGATTGCCGTTTACGGAAAAGGGCAGTTGCCGATGACCGAAGCGATGGTGCCCGAACCGGAAGACCCCTACGGAATAGCCAAGTACGCCGTGGAACTCGATCTGAAGGCCGCGCACGAAATGTTCGGCCTCAACTACGTGATTTTTCGCCCCCACAACGTGTACGGCGAAAACCAGAACATCGGCGACAAGTACCGCAACGTGATCGGGATTTTTATGAACCAGATTATGCAAGAAAAACCTCTGACGGTGTTTGGCGACGGAACCCAGACCCGGGCGTTCAGCTACATCGACGACGTGGCGATTCCGATTAGCCACTGCGTTGACGTTCCGGAAGCCTACAACGAGGTGTTCAACATCGGGGCCAACCAGCCCTACACCATCAACGAACTGGTGAAGGTGGTGGGCGATGCCCTCAATGTGAAACCCCAAGTGAGTTATCTGCAGGCGCGCAAGGAAGTGCTTCACGCCTACTCCGATCACAGCAAAGCCCACCGCGTATTCAAGTCCGCCTCGACCGTTGGGTTGGATGAGGGAATCAGAAGAATGGCCACCTGGGCGCAACGCGTGGGAGCTCGGCAGAGCCAGGAATTTGAGAATATCGAGATACAGCAGAACCTGCCCGAGGGTTGGAACATTGCTCATCAGCCCAGCAAAAGCCTAGCCTAAGTCGATGCGCATTGGTATTGAAGCACAGCGATTGTTTAGGAAGAAAAAGCACGGCATGGAGGTGGTGGCCCTGGAGCTTATCCGCCACCTGCAGGCCCTGGATCGTGAAAACCAGTACTTCATTTTTGTGAAGGACGATGAAGATCGATGCATTCAGGAGACCGATAACTTTCGGATCGTTACGGTTCCGGGAATAAGTTACCCCGATTGGGAGCAGATTCAGTTGCCGAAGGCAATCAAAGAATACAATTTGGACATGCTGCACTGCACCTGCAACACCGCTCCGCGGCGCGTTAGCGTGCCCCTGATCCTAACGCTGCACGACATTATCTACCTGGAGTCGGTAAGCTTTTTGGGCACTGCCTACCAAAACTTCGGCAACCTCTACCGTCGCTGGGTGGTGCCTCAGGTGGTGAAGTCTTGCCAGAAGATTGTCACCGTCTCTCACTACGAACAGCAATGCATTCTTGATAAGTTGCCAGTCGAGGCAGACAACATCCGGGTGGTCTACAACGCGATCAATCGCAGTTTTAGGGTTATTGAGGAAGAGCAATTGGTGCACTATCAGCAAAAGTACCAGCTTCCTGATGAGTTCATCTTGTACTTCGCCAACCCTTCTCCTAAAAAGAACGCCGCCAACACGTTCGTGGCCTATCAGCACTACGTTGAAATGAGTGAGCATCCCCTTCCCCTGGTGGTGGCCGACACAAGCCAAAATTATGTCAATCAGTTACTGAAAAAACTGGACCTGGGTCACTTGGCGTCTCGCGTGCAGGTGATCGACTTTATCCCGTTCGCTACCTTGCCCTACGTGTACAACCTGGCTTCGTTGTTCTTGTATACTTCCAAGCGAGAAAGCTTTGGAATGCCTATTCTGGAAGCGATGGCTTGCGGCACTCCGGTGATCACTTCTACCACCTCGGCCATGCCCGAAATTGCGGGTCGGGCGGCGCTCCTGGTCGACCCACTGGACCCACCCGCTATCGGGGCGCAGATGCACCAACTGCTGGCGCATCAAGCGCAGCAATCCACGCTGATCGAAGAAGGGCTGAAAAGAGCCGCGGAGTTCACCTGGGAAGCCACCGCCAAGCAAATGTTGGGCATTTATGAAGACATTGCCCAAAATGAAAATCACCGAACGACAGAAACCATGAAGGCAAAGCATCTATCTGATCCGGGTGACGAATACTCGAAGGCCGTGGATCACAAGCGGCTTCAGTTTATCATTAAACAGCTTGAGCTGCAGCAGTCTACCGGAGGAACGGTACTGGACGTGGGCTGCGGAAACGGAATTATGAGTCGGGCGATTGCTCAGCACGGATATCAGGTGTTCGGAATAGACATCAGCGCGAAGGCAATTGAGAAAGCCCGGGCTGTTGAACACGATAACGTTCGGTTTGAGGTGATGAGCGCCGACGAACTGGTGGCCGACGGCAGCACCTACGATGCCGTGATCTGTAGCGAGGTGTTAGAACACCTGTCTAATCCCTCGCAACTGTTGAAAACATTGCACGCCCTGCTGAGCAACGACGGAGTGTTGGTGGTTACGGTGCCCAACGGATGGGGACCCCGCGAACTGATGATCACCCAACCCATGCAGAAGCTTCAGCAGCAGGGGGGGGTACTTTTGAAGGGAGCAGAAGCAGCAAAAAAGGCCCTGGGGTACACCGGCAAAACCGAGCAGTCGGACGCGGATGATCTTAGTCACGTGCAGTATTTCACCAAAAACAGTTTGCGGCGCCTGCTCAACGCCCATCTGTTTAGGATGCAGGCCTTTGAACACGCTAATTTTTTAGCCGACGTGTTTCCGGTTTCTTGGTTGGCCAATCGTTCTTACTGGCTTCAATCGGTTGACTGCCGCGTGGCCGATGCCCTTCCCCACCAATTCACGGGCGGATTCTATTCGGCCTGGACCAAAGTAATAATCGATAAATAAGAATTGTCAACGGCGGGTGGCTTGAGAAGCACCTACTAAAAAAGGCGAAGAGAAACCATTTGGTTTCTCTTCGCCCAGTGATTCACCGGTTGGCGATAGTATTACCTACGGATCATTTTTCGGGAACACAGCACCTGGTTGGTTTCCGTATCGATGATGGTAAGCATAAAGATACCGTCTTTGATTCTCAGGTCACGCAGATCAATACGAATCTGCTGTCCCCTGGTGTCTATGGTGTTGACAGTATTTCCGAAATTGTCTACAAACACAACCTTCACTGATCGTTCTTCCCCAAAGGCCACGTGAAGCATGTTGCGCACTGGATTGGGGTACGTGCGAACCACTACGTTCTCTTCCGCCAACTTCTCTTCCAGCAGTTCTTCTGCTTCCCCCCTAGTCCCCCGCAGTAGCCGAGCGTTTGATTCTTCAGCCGACTGAGAAAGCACCCCCGCGGGAATAAATTGCTTGCTGATACCGGGGCCTTCGTACTTCACTTCCAGGATTTCGTCGCCCCACTTCTCAAAATAAGCCACGCGGATGGGGTGCTTGCCTACGGTGAGGTGCACTTGTCCGGCCTCCTCGCGCTTGCCGTGCGTCCCGTCGTTGTCCACCACCGTTTGTTCGTTGATGTAGAGTTTGCTGCCATCGTCCGAAGCGGTATAGAAGGTGTAGATTCCTTCGGTAGCAACGTCAATAAAGCCATCAAAGGTAAAAGCAAAGCTGGTGTTTTGCTCGCGCGGGCTAAGAATGAAGTTCTCTACCGTGCCGGTCTTTACGGGTTGCAGCTCGGCAAAGGGAGGAAGTTCATCCCAAGTACCTTCGTAATAACTATATACTAGTCCGGTGGCTTCGTTGGTCTGCGGACTTTCGTTTTCACCGAGATGATACACTACGTGAGCAGGAATAAATTGCTTACTGATGCCGGGCCCTTCGTACTTCACTTCCAGGATTTCGTCGCCCCACTTCTCAAAATAAGCCACGCGGATGGGGTGCTTGCCTACGGTGAGGTGCACTTGTCCGGCCTCCTCGCGCTTGCCGTGCGTCCCGTCGTTGTCTACCACTGCTTGCTCGTTGATGTAGAGCTTGCTGCCGTCGTCCGAAGCAGTGTAGAAGGTGTAGGTTCCTTCGGTAGCAACGTCAATGAAGCCATCAAAGGTGAAAGCAAAAGTGGTGTTTTGCTCGCGGGGACTAAGGGAGAAATTTTCCACCACTCCGGTCTTCACGGGCGGCAAGCCCGCAAAGTAGGGTAGTTCGTTCCAAACGCCTTCGTAATAGCTATACGCCAGTCCAGCGATGTAGTCCTCATCTGCGGGAGAGGGGGAAGGGCTGGGAGAGGGTGCGGGACTAGGAGAAGGAGCGGGACTGGGAGGAGTAACAATGGGTTCAGGAATCACTTCTACCGTTACGCTATCTGAGCTGATGTCTCCGTGATCATCCTGAACGGTAACTTCAAATAGATACGATCCGGCAACCAACTCACTAACCGAAAGAGAAAGTGACCTGGCATTGGCTAGTTCAGCCACGGTAGGCCCGCTTTTCTGTACCCAGTTGACGCTTACAATCTCTCCGTCGGCGTCTTCTGCCTGCGCAGTCAGCGTAGTTGAGTTATCGGGCAGATTGAGCGTAATCTCACCTCCTGCATTAACCGAAGGAGCCTGATTCTGACGGACATCAACGCGAACTTCGTCGCTTGAGGTTAATCCTTCGTCGTCAGACCCCGCTAAGGCAAAAGTGTACTGCCCTACTTCTAAGTTGTCTATCCAGGTAGACTGGGCGGTAGGGGTACGCACCGTGGCGATAGAAGGACCGGTCAGTTGCGTCCACTGGTACGAGATGATCGTGCCGTCCGCATCGGTGGCGGTGCCTGCCAGCAGAACGCTATCCCGAGGAAACATAATTCCCTGATCGTCACCGGCATCAACTACCGGGGCAACACTTTGAGGTTCAACCGTTACCAGCACTTCCTGGGCGCTGGTGGCCCCTTGGTTGTCGGTGGCCGAAAACTGAAAAGCGTACTCTCCGGTGGTCACGCCACTCACCATCACTTCGGTGGTGTTGGCGGCGGACAGTTGCGCCTGATTGGGACCGGTGGTTTGCGTCCAATCGTACAATACGATGGTTCCGTCAGTATCTTCGGCCTGACCCTTAAGCACCACTTGGTTGGCGGGCAGTCGAAGCAGGGTATCAGCACAGGTAGACACCACCGGGGCTTGATTGACTGGTTCATCAATGGGCTCATCGGCAGTTCGAACCACCGCGTTCTCTACTTTGAAGTCGTCAAACTCGTTAGTATGAATTCCAGCGCTGTTGGCCAAATTACCCACTTGATCGTCGTAAAACAAGCTTAGTGCCTCGCCAACTTGTACGTTTCTATTTAGGGTAAACACTAGTTGAGTAGTTCCTAGGCCTGACGACAGCGCGGTTAAGCCTGCCTCTGTTCCCTCTAACCGAAATCCGTTGGCGTTGGTCTGGGCCACCGGCTGGTTGAAGGCTACCAGCAATTGGTTGGGATGTTCGTCGGTGACGGAAGCTTGGATAGGGTAGGGTGCCTGAAGGTTATGGGTGAACAACCACTCGAATACATCGGGCTGGTTGGTATTTGTTCCGTATTCCACTTGATTGTTAGAACTAGAGGTGGTATCGCGGCCGGAACCGCTATAGGTAACATCCCAGGAGTTATGACCACTCCAGGCGTAGATCGTTTTTCTATTTGTGTTTTCCGGATTGTTGGTGTTAATCCAATTCGCAATGTTTTCGGTACTGCTTCGATTAACCACATTATCGCCGTAATTGTGAAAAGCCCAAACCGGAGTATCTTTTATTTTAGATGATTTAGTATCGTTTGAGCTAATTGTTTGGGTAGCACAAATCGGGGCGGCGGCGGCAATTTTATCACCATGGCTCTTCAGGTATAGCCATACGCCGCCGCCGCCCATAGAAGTGCCGGTAATGTAGATCCGGTTGGTATCTACCCGACGCAGGTCTTTGGTTCGTTCCAGAACTTCATCAATAATGTTAGCATCCCAACTACCGCGGCCGCTGTAACGTCCGTTCACGTTCTTGGGCTGCTGAGGAGAAATTACAATAGTCGGGAAGTGCTCACCGGCTTCTATTCGTTTGGCTACATGATTTCCTTTGCGCAATTTCCAAAACTCAATACCACTTCCTTCGGCCCGCCAACCGAGGCCGTGTAAGGAAATAAGGAGGGGAAATTTTTCTTCGGAAGAAGCATAGTCGACGGGCAGATATTCCAGATACCCAAACGACTGTCCGTTGCCGTAGCCCGATTCGTAAGTTATTTCTTGTTGCGTTCCTTGCGCGTTGGCAAGGCCGCTGAAAATGACCATCCCTAAGATGATCTTCAAGCTCTTGGTAAAATTCTTCGTTCTCATACACCACAGATTTAAATTGGAAACTTTTAAGTGAAGCACTTCTAATCGTCTTGTGCCGGAAGTTTTATAGACTTCAAGTTGGAAAAGTGCAATTTACGTTCCTGTGATTGAAGGTAGATAGCTGAGGAGATGTAAGAGATTAGGTAAGAACAGACAACATGCTTTTTGCTAAATTCACTGATTGAGCCCGGATACGGACTAAAACGAACGGATTTGGCAACAGTCTTTTTCAGTCATTGTTAGCCAAACTTGATAATCTGTTGGTAAGAAAAAAATCAGAATATTACAATACGAGTCAAAATTAACGAGTGTTATTCTCAAAAGGAGGAAAGATCACCGAGACAAAATCAGATTGACCAAGGGTAAAGGCGGTGCTTGTCTGTTATAATGAAAAAATAATTTTCATTATGATAATTATTCGGGTTTTCAGCACTGTCTGCTTACTGGGAAGAAAAATAAAAACTCATCACTTCCTCTAGATAAGAAATAAAATTCTTATGGTTTATCGCAGTATTATTGTTCAACGTAGTCAATGCTTTAGCAATAGAGTACAAAAACTTCGTCGGTCGAGCACATAAGAGGAGTAATCCTACTTTGTGCGTGCCTTGTAGGAGCTTTGTGCCGGAGAATAAAAAGCGCACAGTAGTCGGCACAAATGAACAGTTATTGATCGGCGTGCTATGGTTCATTTTGAACTCAGCACCAACGGACGATATTATTCACCTTCATTAACTGTAAGCACTATGCCACATCGTTTACGAGCGGTAAGCTTAGGAATTCTTATTCCTGCTCTATTTTTTATTACTAGCGTTCAGGCCCAGCAGGGTAAAATGAACGAGGTAACGTACTCCTCTTCCTACGCCAACGGACAGAACCTGGCCTATCTGGAATACCTTCCCCCCAACTATTCAGACAACGGAAAGGGATACCCATTGCTAATTTCACTGCATGGTTACGGATGGATGCCCGATGGGCAAACTATCAAGTTTTCTAGCCTGAGGACCGGAAATCACGTAGCCAAGTTATTCTACTACAAGAAGCAAGACTTTCCGTTCATCGTTGTTTCCCCGCAACAGCCAAAGAGCGTGAAAGGGCGCTACGGGAGCACTTCTTCTTGGGACCCTAATATCGTGGACGAGGTACTGGAGCGCGTTAAGAAGTTGCGCAAGGTGGATACCAATCGAATCTACATCACGGGCACCTCTATGGGTGGCAAAGGGGTATGGAGATACCTAAAGGAGCACGGCGACAAAATTGCTGCCGCCGCCCCGATGGCGGGCGCAGGCAACGAGAAAAGTAGTGCTTGTTCTTCTAAGATTAAAAACGTTGCCGTATGGGGATTCCATAACACTGGCGATAATATGGTGGGCGTAGGCAACACCATTGATATGGTGAATGCGATAAACGCTTGTTCTCCGCCCACCAAAGCGCGGAAAACCATATTCAAGAATGGCACTCATAATGTTTGGGATAGAGTATATCACCACACCGACGATGCCAGCAAATACTACCCAAGCACTAAATACTCGAGCAGTCATCCCTACGGACCTAACAGTGGGCAACCTCATCTCTTCGACTGGTTTTTGTCGCACAGCAAAAACGGCAAAGCACCCGACCCGGCACCCGCACCCAGCAACAAGGCACCCGTTGCCAAAGCCGGTTCGGACAGAACGATCACCCTACCTACTAACCGCCTTACGGTAGACGCAGGCGGCAGCACCGATTCGGATGGATCGATTGCTTCTTACCAATGGGCCAAGGTTTCCGGGCCGTCTACGCACACTATTGTCTCCAGTACCTCTAAGAAAACTGAGATTAAAGGGTTGATAGAAGGCACTTATACCTTTCGGGTGACAGTAAGAGACAACAAAGGTGCTTCTGGTACGGATGATGTAAAAATCGCGGTAAAGAAGGAACCTAAGCCCGAACCTACCCCCAAGCCCGAACCCACCCCAGAGCCTGAGCCAGTAACCGATTCAGGCGAGAGTGGACTTAAGTACGCCTACTACGAAGGCAACTGGGATAAGCTTCCCAATTTCGGTAGCCTGACGCCCAAGGCAACCGGAACGGTAGCTAACTTTGACTTGTCTCCGCGCAAAGAAGAAGCTTACTATGGTATGACATACGAGGGATACATCAACATCACTTCCGGCGGCACCTATACGTTCTATACCGCTTCGGACGACGGCAGCAAATTGTACATCAGCGGGAAGGAAGTAGTGAACAACGACGGACGTCACGAAAGAACAGAAAAGTCGGGTAAGGTAACGCTTTCCAGTGGTAAACACGCTATCAAAGTAACCTACTTCGATAAATACGGGGACAACGACGTGCTTGAGGTATACTACGCCGGTCCGGGCATAAGCAAGAAACGCGTTCCTTCTAGCGTATTGTTCACCGAAAATTCTGGCAGCAGCACCGTGGCCCCCCCCCCGTCAGGCGGGGCGGAGTTAACCTACGCTTACTACGAAGGAGAGTGGAGCAAACTACCTGATTTTAGCAAGTTAACCCCCAAAGCCACCGGCACCGTTGACAACTTCACGATTGCGCCCCGTCAGCGATACGATCACTTCGCCTTCAAGTTCGAGGGAGAAATAGCTATTGCCTCCGGCGGCACCTACACGTTCTATACCGCTTCGGACGACGGCAGCAAACTCTATATAGACGGAAAGCAGATCGTAGACAACGACGGTCTTCATGGTCTAAGAGAGGAGTCCGGGAGTGTGTCGCTCAGTGCGGGGAAGCATACCATTAAGGTTACGTTCTTTGAGCGGAGCGAAGGCAATATACTGGACGTTTACTACCAGGGGCCCGGCTTCAGCAAGAAGCGTATTCCGGACAGCGTGTTGGGGGGAGACAACGCCCGAACTGTCGCCACTACTCCTCAGAAAAGTAGCTTTGACAACCTGGAGTTAGCCCCCAAACCGGAGATTGCTATGTATCCTAACCCGGTAAGCGATTACTTAACCATTAGCAACGCTCCCGATGCCACTTACGCTATCATCAGTACGGCCGGTAGGATCATGTCAGAAGGCACCCTGCTCAATAGCGAGCGGTTGGACGTATCGTCGCTACCCAATGGACTATACATCGTTAGCGTTCAGCAACAAGATGCTCAGCTAACCGAGAGGATTCTTATCCAGCACTAATCACCATTCTCCCACTGACCAAATCAAAAAGCCACTGTCGGAATTGCCGACAGTGGCTTTTTGGTGGGGTACTTACAAATAAATAGTGAAGCGCTCCGGAACCGAGTTTGAGTTTAAACGTAGAATCGAGCTGATGAGCGCGCATAGTTCTAGGGCGTGTTGACATATAGATTGGTGAGGGCTTTCCAGGATGTTTTTGTTCTGATTAAGGCGCTTGAGGCGGGCGATGCGAGGGCATCGGCCAACGAAAGCAACGAAAAGCAGGGCAAAAACAGTCAGAAAGCACCGCCTAAGCTTATATGTCAACACGCCCTAACCGACCCTCATCTCATCCTCCTGCTCGCTCACCTTGGGCTCCGGAGCGGTGCAGCCCCACTGCCTACAGCACCGAGCAAAGTTCTGCTTAAAACGCGCCCGCTCTTCGGGAGTCATATGGTTCCAGCGGTTAGCGAACTTCTTCTTCCGCACCCGGCGTTGGCGGGCCCCGGATTTTCTTTGCCACCCAACGATCAGGAGTTTGACCAAGGCTAATCCTCCCAGGGCTTGCCACCACGCGATGGTGGGTCCGTTGAGGAGCGTTGGCACCAGACGGTTCCAGAAAAACGTAAGCAGCATACACCACCCCAGGATGACTAGGGCTCCCAGCAGTACTACTTTAGCTATCCGGGGAATTTTCATACGAATCAGCAAATTGCAGGAGTCCGGCGGGGCCGCAGCAGGCGACCGGGACTAAAAATGAATGAAGGCCAACGGAACGTCAGTAGTTTTCTTCGGCTCAATCGGTCAGATCGTCGTACAGCGCTTGCAGACGCTTACGCAGGTGCAGAATGGCGTAGCGCTTGCGCGACAATAAGGTGTTGATGGTGACACCGGTTTGGGCACTGATTTCCTTAAAGCTTTTGTCCTCAAACTCATGCATCACAAATACCTCTCGCTGCAGCTTGGGAAGTTCGTCGAGCGCTTCTTCAATGGCACTCCAGATCATGGCTCGCATCATTTCGCCGTCAGGACTGGTTGCGATATCGGGTAAGATGTCTTCTAACCGCAAGCCTTTGCCCTCGTCGTCGGTGGCAATTTGCTTCTGACTGAACGGCTCGGGGCGCTTCTTGCGGTAGCGGTCGGTAATTTTGTTGCGTGCCACCGTGAACAGCCAAGCCGTGACCCGCTCGATGGAGTGGATCGTCCGGTAGGCTTCGGTGAACTGATAAAACACGTCCTGCAGAATGTCTTCCGCTTCCTCGCGGTCGGGAATGCGCTGCTGAATGAAGCTCAGCAGCCGACTCCGCTCCTGCCGCACCGTCTGCGTGATCTCCGCGTTCTGGCGCTGGGTGATTGCTAGTAATTCCATCGTAGGGATATAGACGGTTGAACGGAAAATATATTGCCGCGGACAAGATTTTCGCAATAATCAATCGGTTAGAGAAGCAGGAGCTCCCCGGTAAGCTACCCTGCTTCTGACTTGGCCAAAATTTCGATATATTGTAAGCGTATTCGTCCGCTTCCCTTACTTCAGAAGCATGAGAAAGCTCCTAAGAAACAATGCATTCGGTCTCCCTGAGCATCAGGTGATCCGAGGAACCGAATCGTCGCGTATTGAACAGCTAAGCGATGCGATCTTCGCGCTGGCGGTTACCATGCTACTCATCTCGCTCGAGGCCCCTAAAACCTACGAAGAACTGCTGTTTTTTGTCAGCGACTTTCTCGTGTTCATCATCTGTATTGCTGCCATCACGCGGATCTGGTACGAACATTACCTTTTTTTCTTGCGCTACGGTCTCAAAGACCGGCCGACGATCATTATCAATACGGGGCTACTGGCCCTTGTCTTGTTCTACGTGTATCCACTTAAATTTTTCACCGGTAGCTTTGTTCACTACTTTTATTATCTGGTGACGGGCCACTGGGCAACTACCACTGCGAACGGATACGAGGCTTCTGTCACCACCGCCTTGACCTGGGACACCACGCCGCAGATCATGCTGCTCTACAGCTTAGGATACCTGGGCATCGTGCTATCTTTCACGTTGTTTCACCGCCACGCGTTGCGTCGGAGCCGCTTCTTGGCGATGGACGAAGAAGAATACCGTCAGACCAAACAGCGGGCGTATAAGAACGGGGCGCAGACCATCATTGCCCTGCTGTCCATTACTTTGGCCTTGCTGGCCATTTTTACTTCGGCCAAGTGGTTGGCTATCCTAAGCGGTTGGATCTACTTTTTGATCTGGCCTGCCGTGGTGCTGGCGGGTAGAATAGCCCGAAAAAAACGCCGAAAAGACCCACTGGCGGATCAACAATCATCTGCCTCTCTTGATTTTCCCTCAACCGAAGTCCCTGAGGTAGGTTCACGTCAAAAATGACGGCCTTCGTCCCATTTTTTTTCGTGACGAGTTTCCGGGTTGTATACTTGAGGGTAATCGTTCATTCAACCCCCATCTCATGAAACTCTTCCTTTCCGGACTCAATCGCCAGGAATGGCCTTTTCATTTGCTCTTCTGGCTGTTACTCATCGGTAGCGCCATGGTCAGCACCGGCTGGGTTTGGATATTTCCCGACCGCGGGTTCCTGTTCATTCTGGTCACTATAATTGTTCCCATCTACGTGAACGCGCTACTGCTCATTCCGCGCTACTTCAACCGAAGGCACTGGCTCATCTACGCGGTGCTGCTGATCCTGCTGCTGTTGGCGGTCAGTGCGGTTAAGGCGCTGTTCTTTCTGGCGTCCTTCGCCTGGACCGGTGAAGCGTTCGATGCCGGAGCGCAGTTCAACCAGTGGTTCCTGCGCGAATTTAGAAACTTAGACAAGTTTGTGTTTAGCGGAACGGCCTGGATTGTGTACCTTTCGTTTGCTTACCGTTTCATCAAAGATTGGTTCGTCAACGAGGGAGTGCGCCAACAACTACTGTCCGAAAAACTGACGATGGAACTGGCGCTGCTCAAGGCCCAGGTCAATCCGCACTTTCTGTTCAATACGCTCAACAACGTCTACTCCCTGGCGCTGGCCGAGCAAGCCGAAACCACGGCCGACGCGGTTGAGAAGTTGGGGGCGCTGATGCGCTACGGCCTGCACGACGCCCAGGCCGACTTCATCCTGCTCAGCCAGGAGCTGGATTACCTGGAACGCTACGTTGATATGCAGCGGCTGCGCACCACTCCCGACCGGCTGACAGTGGCGCTGCGCTGGGACGTCGGCGAAATTGGCCACCAGAAGATAGCGCCGATGATCCTGCTTCCCTTTATCGAGAATGCCTTTAAGTACGGCGTGAGCACCACCGAATCGTCCGAAATAACCATCAACATCGCCTACGCGGCGGGAGTCCTGTCTTTCCGGGTAGAAAACCCCGTTCATGCACAGCGGACAATAGCCTCGGGCGGACTGGGGCTGACCAACGTGCAAGAACGGCTGAGGCTAATCTATCCGAAGCGCCACCGGCTGATGCACGGGGCCGCGGGAGATACCTACCGGGTGGAGCTGGACGTTACTCTGGTATGATCAACGCCATTGCCGTAGACGATGAACCGCTTGCCCTACAGGTGATTAGCGCGCACGCGCAGTTCGCCGTGGAGAGCTACGAAGTGGAAGCGGTAGACTATCTGCTTAAACCCTTTGGCTTTTCCCGGTTTCTGGGGGCTATCACCAAAGTTCGGGAGCGGCTAGGCAACCAGCAATCCGCACCCGCTTTCTTTTTCGTCAACACCGGCCGCGAGCGCCACCGGGTATGCACCGATGAGATTCGCTACCTGGAGGGAAGCGGCAACTACGTGCTGTATCACCTGGCGGATCGCCGACTGATGGTGCGCACCACGATCAAAGATGCTTTGGCCCAACTGCCGACCGCGGGCTTGATCCGGATTCGACGTTCGTACGCGGTTGCGCTGACCTGGATAGACAAAGTGCAGGACAATCACGTCTACGTGGGCAGTGCACGATTGAGCATCGGTCCCACCTACCGAGAACCTTTTTGGGCGCGGCTGGCAGCGTTGAGCCAGGATTAGACAATCAAAAAGAACGCATCATTTTTTGTCTCTGTGAAGATATTTTATATTTTTTTGCTGATCAACAAACGGCCTATCCCTGATGAAGCTACCACTTACTGCTTTTCTGTTCACGCTTGGTTTGGCTGCCCACGGCCAGCAAGGAGTCATTGTGCGCATTGTGGACCAATTGTCGGAAGAGCCCCTGGAGCAGGCCACCGCCCGACTCGTTACCGACACCACCGGAGCAACCACCAATGCGCTGGGTTATTTGCAGATTAACGCCACCCCGGGCAATTCTCTGGTGCTAACCGCCCCGGGTTATCTGCCGGGAGTGGTGGTGGTTCCGCGAGTGGCAAAATTTCAGGCTAGCCTGGCTCCAGTGGATAGCCTGTTGGCCTTTGAGGGGGGACAAAGGCGTTTTATCAACGGCTGAGTAAAACGGTAGGCTATCCCCACTCGGCCCGTACCCAGAAGCTCCAGGGCACCACGTATACATCGTTTACTATTGATGAAGCCGGTAATATGACGAATATTCAGCCGCTGGTCTCCCATCCTTCGGCCCTGCATAATGAAGTGGTAAGTACGCTAGGAAAGCTTAAAGGGCAGTGGGATCCGGCGTATCAAGGAAAGACCATGACCGTGGAACCAAGCCAAATACTAAGGAAGTAGCACCTTGTCAATCACGTGGATTAAGCCGTTGGTCGCAACAACATCCGTCGACAGCAATTCGGCATCGTCGCCCGGTTGCACAATAGAGATTTCTACCACATCCGGCACCGGCTCCTCGTCTTCGTTGGGGGGTTGCGGAAAAACCTGCTGGTTGATGATGAAATTCGTTCCGGGATTCAGCGTAGGCACCTGCACTCCGTCGTTGATCTGGAAAGAAAACGTGCGTCCGTTGGTCACGTGGTAGAGTAGGATAGGACGCAACTGTTCGACCGTTAACTCGGCAATTCCGCTCACGCCTAGATCAGTAAACAGCGCTTCAAAAGCATCGTTGGTGGGTGCGAACACCGTGAAAGGACCAGCGGTGGCCAACGTATCGGTGAGTCCGGCGATGGTTAGGGCTTCGGCCAGAATGCTGAAAGACGAATTGCCGAGGGCCGTCTGCACAATATTATTGCCCATCGGCGGCATCAGCGGCGCACCTATAACGTGGATGATGCCATTGCCGGAGGCGATGTCGGCTACCTCTATTCGCGAAGCATTCACGAAACTTCCATCCTCGTTCAGGTTCACGTACAACGGCTCGCCACTGGCCGTTGCGAGGGGCCCGTCTACCAGCCCGGCGGCGTTCACGGCGGCTCCGCCAATCACGTGGTAGAGCAGTATCGATTGCAAAGCCGGGTCGTTTTCATCGTAATCACCTAGCTTGAAGTTCGCCGCCTCAAAAACCGAGTCAGTGGGAGCAAACACGGTGAAGGGACCCGCCGCCAGCAAGTTACTGCGTAGCCCGGCTTTATCAATGGCCTTCACCAGGGTGGTGAACCGGGCCTCGGGATCAAAGTAAGCCGTACCCAGCACGGTGCCGACTAGTTCGCTGACCGAGGGCGGCACCAGCACGGTATTGATCACGTGGGCCACGCCGTTGGAAGCGTTTACGTCGGTGGTGACTAGATTGGGCGCAATGTTTTCGGCCACAATAGATTCGCCCTGCAGGGTTTCCAGTTCGCCCGTCACGGCTCCGGAGAACCGTTCTTCGCCCACCAGGTGGTATTGCAAAATGGTGAGCAGCACCTGATCGGGTACATCTTCCAGGCTTTCGTACTGCGGAAACTGCGCCAGAAAGGCTTCAAAGGCGGCGTTGGTGGGAGCAAAAACCGTTAGGTTGGTATCGAAGCCTTCGACAGTAGATACCAATTCGGGAAAGCGGCCAATCGCCTCGTTCAGCAGGCTAAGATTATCATTGTCACCCACAATCTGCGAGAGTTCGCGGGGGGGGGTGAGCACTTTGTCGATAATGTGAATAAACCCGTTGGAGCCACTGACGTCGGCGGTGGTGACTCGGGCGGCGTCGGCGTTGGGTTCTATCACCACGTTGCCACCGTCGACTGTCAGGTCGATAAACTTACCGCTGTTGGTTTGGTAGCGTTCGGTCATCAGAGCCGCGGCCGGAAGGCTGTCAGCGATAATGTGGTAGTTGAGAATGCTCTCCAGATCGTCCTGGCTAAGTGCGTTCAGGTCTACCCCGGCGGTGGCGAACGCTTCGTTGGAAGGGGCAAATACCGTGAGAATATCTTCTCCTTCGCGCAGAGCGAGGGTAAATCCTCCTTTTTCGGCCGCCTCTAAGAAAGTGCTGAGGCTTTCGTTGTTGCTAGCTTGATTATACAGACTGTTGGGATCGCCCAGCACCGCGCCCGGTTCTATTTGGGCAATATCTTCCTCTTCACAAGAAAACAGCGTGCCGAGAAAGACCACCGACAAACACGTGAGAATGCCGGGCAAAAAGTGACGCAATACATGGTTCATTGTTCGAGCTGTTAGGTTAGTAAATCAACAGTTAGCTGAACAACAGTTTTGCGCGTAGGTGCAGTAGTCTCAGGGGTTAATATACGTTTAATTTTTTATAAAAAAACTTTGACAGAATCTTTCACATCAGTTTTGCCCGCTTTTCCGCTTGCAATTGTTGGTTGAACACTAATTATGCAAAATTATTCCGCTGAAAATTACCTATATAAGCAAACAATTCTCAAAACTATCGGCACTAAATTAAAGATTTTGCAATAGAGACTGTCCCTTCAAATAATGGCAATCTGAATGACGCGCTCGGACAATTTTCACGGTTTCTTCAACCTAAGGTGCTAAATTTTAAGAAAATCAAACAAAAAATAGCTTTTTCCGGTTTATCGCTTACCTTTAACGCAATTGGCTGACTTTTTTGCGACGTGTGCTAGTCTCTCGATGTAATTTTCACCTAACACGTACCTAAGTCATGCGCTATACTTTACTTATAATGACCGCTCTGGGCCTGAGCTTATCTGCTCAGGCGCAAGAAACGGTAGTGTCCGGCACCGTTACCTCGACCGAGGATGTGGGCGGTCTTCCGGGAGTCAACGTGCTCGTTAAAAACTCTACCCAGGGCACCGTTACCGACATTGATGGCAACTATAGTATCTCCGTGCCCGGCCCCGAAGCGATTCTGGTATTCAGCTCGGTGGGCTACGCGTCTCAGGAAGTGACGGTGGGCAATCGCTCCGTTATTGATCTGCAGCTTGATCCTGATCTGCAGAGTCTGGACGAGGTGGTGGTGGTCGGTTACGGCTCCATTAACAAGCGCGACGTGACCGGGGCCATCTCTTCGGTGAGCGGCGAAGAGATCGCCGAAGTGCCGGTAGCCTCGTTCGACCAGGCCCTGCAGGGCCGCGCGGCCGGGGTGCAGGTGAATCAGGCGAGCGGTCGCCCAGGAGCCGGTACCCGCATTCTGATCCGGGGCACCAGTTCTATTTCGGCCGGCAGCGACCCCCTCTACGTAATAGACGGCTTTCCGATTGCTTCCGAAGGCGTAGGCGCCGGTATCAACCCCTTCAACAACATCAATCCCAACGATATTGAATCGGTGGAGATTTTGAAAGATGCGGCGGCCACCGCCATCTACGGCTCGCGGGGGGCCAATGGCGTGGTGCTGATCACCACCAAATCCGGCAAACAGGGAAGTGGCGAAATCAGCCTGGACTACCAGCGGGGCGTGACCACCCCGGTGAACATGGTAGACCTGGCCAACGGCACCGAGTGGCTGAACGTGACCGATCAGGCCTGGGCCAACGATGGCTTTGATCAGCCTTGGGATCCGATCGTGTCGAATAGCACGCTGCTTAGCGAAGATGCTTTTGCCGACCCCGACAACCCCTTTCACCTCAACCGCGACGCCATCGACAGCTACCTGGCCCGCAACCCGGCCGGTACCGATTGGCTGGATCCCTTCTGGCAAAACGGCTCCATCGAACAGTATTCGTTGTCGGCGAGCCGGGGCTTCGAGATGGGCAACCTCTACGTATCCGGTCAGTACCGCAGCGAAGAAGGGCTGGTGCAGGGCATTCAACTAGACCGCTACGTGGTGCGATCCAAACTAGACCTAAATCCAGCGGATAAAATCACTACCGGGATAAATCTAAACTTGTCGTATCAGGACGAAAGCGACATGCCCACCGGCGAAAGAGGCGGCCAAAAGTTTGGCGGGCGAAACGACCGGGGTCAGGTACCTAATTTGGGAGCGGCTATTCTGGGTACCCCACCGATCATTCCCATGCGTTTGGAAGATAATCGCTTGTTTGATCCGCAAGGGAGAAGAAACACGTTGTTGGCTACCCAAGGCCTATACGAAGACGTGTCGCGTGACTACCGGGTTATTGGTAACGTATACTTTCAGTACGAAATCCTCCCTTCCTTGTCGGTGCGAACCGAAGCATCCATAGATTACAATAGTTTTCGACAGAAGGAGTGGGCCAGCAACGTGGTGCGCCCTAGTTTCTATTCACGAGAAAGCAGCAACGTTGTTTGGAATCGAAACATCAACGCCTACGCCACCTACGACAATACTTTCAGCGACGACCACTACCTGAATGCCGTGGTGGGGGTAGAACGTCAGCAGCGGGGTATTCCGTACCGTAACGCTTTGGGAGCCGAAAATCTGATCTCCGCCGACCGCAACATCGGCGAGGTGAACAACTTCGGCGAAGACGTGCTCGTTTTTCTATCCGGGCAAACCGACGAGTTCCGTATTTTCAGTTACTTCGGACGAGCCAACTACCGCTTCCGCGACCGTTATCTGCTGGGGGCCAGCTTCCGCCGCGACGGAGCTTCGGTGTTTGGCCAAAACAATCGCTACGGTTTCTTCCCCGCAGTGTCGGCCGGGTGGATTTTAACCGAAGAAGACTTTGCGCAGGGCTGGTCGAACGTTAACCTGGTGAAACTAAGGGCCAGCTACGGGCAAACGGGCAATCCTAATCTGCCCGGCAACGTAACGGAAGGCGGCTTCACCGGCTGGCCCGCCTACGGCAGCGGGGGTGGCATCGTGATCACCCGCCTGGGCAATCCGAACATCACCTGGGAAAACATTGGTACCCTGGATGCCTCCGTAGACTTCGGCCTGTTTGAAGACCGGGTTTCCGGCTCAGTGGGGGTGTACCGGCAGGATGTGAAGGACATGCTGCTCCAGGTGCCCATTCCCGAATCGCAGGGCATCCTCTTCGGAAGCTCCAGCATCTGGCAAAACTTCGGGCAGTTGCGCAACCAAGGAGTGGAAATATCCTTATCCACCACCAACATCAATACCGGAGATTTCCGATGGACCAGCAGCATCAACTTTACCAGTCTGAACAACGAGATTATCCGTTTGGACGAAGCCCTAGGCCTGACCGACAACCGCCTGGGAGTGACCAACAGCCGAACCGCTTCGCGAAAGGGGGGGAGGTTGGCTGCCTACTACATTGCCGAGTTTGCCGGAGTCGACCCCACCACCGGCTACGACATGATCTACGAAATTGATCAAGATCGCTTCCTGGAGACTGGCGAAACCGTGAAGACCGGCCGGATTGTGACGGCAACCAACCAAAGCGTGAGCGACAACCGCATTGTGCAGGAAGACAAAACCAGTTTGCCAACCTTCTTCGGGGGATTCAACAATACGTTTACCTACAGAGGGATCAGCCTGTCGGCCCAATTCACCTTCCAGGGCGGTAACTACCTGTTTGATCAGGTGGAGCAAAATCAGACCAGCCCCGGCGGAGCGACTATTCGGGAATCGTACCTGGGCAACTACTGGACGCCCGAAAACACCAACGCGATTTATCCCCGACCCTCGCTGGCCGGAATTGCCCGTGACGGACAAGCGCTGAGCCGCGACCACACCCGCTACTTGTACCGCGGCGATTTTGCCCGACTCAACTTCGTGCAGGTATCGTATAATCTGCCGCTAAGCCTTATTGAGTCGGTGGGGCTGAAGTCGGCCCGGGTGTTTGTTTCGGGTAGCAACCTGCTCACCTTCACCAACTTCAACGGCTACGATCCTGAGATAGTGAATGTCAGCAGTAACGACAATACAACCACCAACCTAAGCCAGGGAATTGTGGATGGGGTGCAGTATCCGCAGGTGCGCACTATCATGGGCGGCATCAACATTAAGTTTTAATCCACGCTAACGTTTTATAGATATGATACACAGTAGCAAAACAATACTCGGCCTGATTGCCACCGTAGGCATCGGATCAATGCTCTTGGTTGCCTCTTGCAACTCGGATGAGTTTTTGGAAGACAATGGCACCAACACCTTTGGCTTCACCGAACCGCGCAACAGCGAAGACCTGGAAACAATTATCGAAGGGGCTTACTACACCATGGGCGGCAACGGCGGTTGGCGCGGGATGCTCAACGCACCGGTGCTGCTGAGCGCCTTTGCCTCCGACGAAGGCTGGCTGCCCGACGAGTACATCAACGTGAACGACCTGTCTCGACAATGGTACAACCGCGACTTCTCCGACCGCACTCAGAGTCAGGCGGAACGGGCCTGGTCGGCAGCGTATGCGGTTATTGGGGCGTCTAATCTGGTTATTGACTTTCTTAACGGCGACCCGGCCAATGGTTTCGACGACCGCAACGGGGAAGCCTGGACGCCCCGGGTGCTGGGCGAAGCGTATTTGCTCCGCGCATTCTCACACTACCAACTCTCCAAAATGTTTGGCCCACCACCCACCGCCGACCCTTCGGCCTCGTCTATTATCCTGCGGGCTACAACTCCCGAGGGAGCCTTCGACAACCCGGGCTTGGCCACCGTGCAGGAAGTGTACGAGCTGATCGTTAGCGACCTGGACCGGGCCATGGAGCTGCTTCCCGAGGCCTACGAAGCAGGCCGCGACCCGATTGCCTACGAAGACCGGGCCACCCGCTGGGCCGCCGTGTTTATGGCCGCCGAGGTGAACTTTATGCTCAACAACTTTGAACTGGCCGAGCAGTACGCCACCGAAGTGATCGCTTCGGGTCAGTTTGAGTTGCAAGACGACATTCTGGACGCCTGGGACGATAATTCGCTGGGAGCCAGGGCCCCCGAGGTGGTGTGGCAGTACGTGAACTACAACCAAAACCAGCAGCGTTGGAAGCCGCCTATCATCCACCGCTTCTTGGGATACACCGACGGTAACGGCAACCCCGACCGGACCAACAATGGTCAAGCGCTGTCGTTGAGCGACGTGCTGGTGGAAAGCCTGGGCTGGAACGACCCGGCCGTGGCCGCGTTGGATAAGCGCCACAATGAGTTGTACGTGCGTATTGAAGCCGGTGAAGATATCCGCCCCAACTACGACGCAATTCCTACGTTGCGCATTTGGCCCAACAAGTGGTACCGGGCCGAATTTAGTGGCTGGGGCACCGCCGCTACGGCGAGCCTGCCCCTGATGCGCTTGCCCGAAATGTACCTAACCCGAGCCACGGTGCGCCTGATGAACGGCAACGCCCAGGGAGCCGCCGACGACCTGAACACCGTGAAGCGCCGTGCCTGGGCGGGAGACGCATCGGCCTTTGTGCCGGTGAGCGCCGACGAGATCACCGAAGAGATGATCGCCCTGGAACGGATGATTGAACTGGCCTTCGAAGACGACCGTATCTATTATTTGCAGGCGATGCGGATGGACATCCCGCCCGGAGAGAGAATTGCTACGGGACCTTTCCCCTACGGACAGGTGGAACTTCTGATCCCCCAGTCCGAGGCCGATATCAATCCGAATGTGGAGTAAATAATGGGCCGCAACGATGCGCCACTCCGCTAAACATGCACGCAGGACTTATGCGAGACGCGCCGGGGGGGCGGATTGGTGAGAAGATTTTTTGGGAGCTTGTGGCGTTGGCTTATTTCTTCTTGGTGGGTTTAAACCCAATAGACTCTCTGGGTTTACTTTGTTCCTGCAGTAACTGTTTCAAGTAGGCAAAGATTTGACTAATGCTTTGATCATGCTTGCTTACTTTAGCTTCTAACTCATTAAACTTCAGTAGCAAGTCTTGATGAGTGATGAGCATTTGCCGCATTTTGGTGTAGATACGCATGATTTGGATGTTAGTCTTGATAGCTTGTTCACTATTTAGCACACTGGATAGCATCAATACGCCGTGTTCGGTGAATACATTCGGCAATTTTCTTCTGCCCCCCCAACTTCTTGATGTCGCATTTTGCGATTTCAAGTCTTGCCATTCTCCGGTAGTAAGAACAAACATAAAGTCGTCTGGAAAGCGGTCCTGGTTTCGCTTGACCTGTTCATTGAGTCTTCGGGTTGGTACCCCGTAGAGTTCGGCCAGATCGCTGTCCAGCATGACTTTATGATTTCTGATCAGGTAAATTTTACTGATGATGACTTCTTCGGGGATGTTTATTTCAGTGGTCTTCTTTTTACTCATAGCGGCAAAGATAATCATTGAAGGGTTACTGCTATCGGAACATCCAGTTCTTTCCGGATGATCCGCAGGCCGTTGAACTGCCCTATCCGGCGAGCGTCGGTGTGGTAGGCGTAGATTAAGTCTACCTGCCCATCCGCGTCCAGATCGTCCAGATAGGGGGTGAGGGCCAAGTTGGGTCCCGGCAAATCCAGGTCGAGCCGCAGCTGTTTGCCGGTCACGAAATCGATAGCGATCAGTTTATTGTGCACCTCGTTGCCGATGGTGGTTCCGGCCAGCGTCCGCTCTACGCTGAAGTTAACGCTCAGCAGCACTTCGTCGCGCCGGTCGCCGTCCAGATCGATGCTGACCGGCGAGCTCATCGAAAAAAAGCTCAGGCTATCCTCAAAGATCAGCGATCCATCGGCTCCACTGAACGCCATCTGCAAGCACTGCCTCTGATTGGGCCAGATACCGATTCCGAAGTTGACGAACACGTCGGGAACCGCATCGGCGTCAAAATGCCCCACGGTAGGCGAGGTATAAACTTCCGCGTTGTCGATGCCCGCTTCCCACAGCACCCGGTGGGTTGCGCCGTCCAAGGCGATCAAGCGGCCCGCCACCGAATTGACCAAAATATCGGGGGTGCCGTCGGCGTCTAGGTCGTGCCGCAGCGGTGAAGCGATAAAACCTTGCTGCGGGTCACTGGCCAGCACTTGGGCGGTTGATAGATCGTTATTCAATAGGGCCCGAAGTGGGATTTGGTAGAGGTTTCCGCCCATCGTTTCTCCGCCGCTTCCGAACAAGATTTGCGTTTCGCCCGCTTGCTCAAAAACCACGGGTGCCAAATAGGTTTCTCGGCCATCCGGCATGGTGTCGTAGGCCAGCAGGGTGCCGTCTTTTCCGCTCACCACCATCAGCATGCCCGGCGGGCGGTCTGGGTCGTGCGGACGCTTGGTCACGTCACCGCCTTGCGCCACGACCAGATCAAGAACCTGATCGGCGTTTTGGTCCGGAATCAGGGCCGGAGTATAAATGTTGTAAAGGGGAAAATCCGGTGGGCAGTCTCGCTTAAAATTCCACAATACCTGCCCGCTTGCTCCGTCGATGGCTATCAGCTGAGCGCTTCGTCCACTCATCACCACCTCCGGAGTGGCATCCTGATTGATGTCCAGAAAAACGGGGGTGCTAAATATTTGGTCGGTGCCGCCCACCGCCCAGAGCACCGCACCGGTGGCTCCGTTCAGGGCAATCACGGCGGTATCGCTGGCTTCAAACTCGTTGGCTCCTGCGCCCAGCACAATGTCGTGGATGCCGTCGCCGTTCAGGTCGGCGATTCGGGGAGAAGAAAACGTTCCGATGCGCGCAAAGCTGCGCTCCCAGGAACTGCGTTTTCTGGGCCAGAGCAAGAAGGCCGAAAGAGAGAGGAAAAGCAAGAGTAAAAGTCCGGAGATTATTCTCATAAGACAAATTGCATTGGTTTTACCTTTTCCAGTAGGCGCAGAATTACTACCTTCCGACCTATGATCCATCTACGCAGAAATTTCTTAAAACGATGCGTAGCCCTGCTGGCCGGAAGCGGACTAGCCGGAGCTGCCGTCGCCCGACCTATGAAAAATCCCTCGTTTGTGCACAACGTCTACTTTTGGATGAACAATCCGGACAGTGCCGAAGATCGAAACAAACTCGAAACCGGTATCAAAACCCTGAGCGGTATCAAACTAGTGAAAGGTTTCCATTTGGGCAAACCGGTTCCCAGCGAGCGCGACGTGGTAGACGGCAGCTACTCGTATCACCTGATGCTTCAGTTCGCCAGTCCGGAAGACCAAGCCGCTTACCAGACCGACCCCGTGCACGAGCGGTTCGTAGCCGACTGCAGCGGGCTATGGAACCGCGTGCAAGTGTATGACTCTACGGCGATTTAGGGAGTTTGCGCGACAAAAGCTATGGGCATTCGTTTCGCGGTAGCCAGTTGGTTCGCTTTGCTAGTAGGGCTGAGCGCCTGTGAAACCAGGGAAGTCCGTCTTTTGGAACACGCAACGGATAGCACCGCAAATCCACCAATCATACGCTTCGCCAAACTGCCTCACCAACAAACCAGCGTGCAGTTCATCAACCGGCTGCCGGAAGATCGCTACCGCAATATCCTGATGTACCAGTACTACTACAACGGCGGGGGCGTGGCCGCGGGCGACATCGATAACGACGGCGATACTGACCTGTTCTTCACGGGCAACATCGCCGCCAATCAACTCTACCGCAACGAAGGAAACTTTAAATTTCAGGATATTTCTACGGCGGCAGGGATTGCCCTGGCCCCGGGAGCCAGTTGGTGCACCGGCGTGACGATGGCCGACGTAAACGCCGACGGCTGGCTGGATATCTACGTGAGCCGCTCGGGCAACCTGCAACCCGAAAACCGCCAGAACCTGCTTTATATCAACCAGCAAGACGGTACTTTCCTGGAGCGAGCAGAAGAATTCGGGCTGAACGACCCCGGCTACTCGGTGCAGGCCGCCTTCTTCGACTACGACCGCGACGGCGACCTGGACGTGTTTCTCATCAACCACGGCATGGAGTACTACGGACAGATTCCGCGGCAGAAGTCGGGCGGCAGCGACCCCTTCATCGGCGACCGCTTGTACCGCAATGATGGGGGGAAGTTCACCGACGTAAGCCAGGCAATGGGCATTCAGCGCAGCGCCGAGGGCTACGGTTTGGGAGTGGGCGTGGCCGACCTCAACAACGACGGCTGGGACGATATCTACGTGGCCAACGATTTCTTCGAGCACGATTATTTGTATCTGAACCAGGGCAAGGGCCGGGGCTTTCGGGAATCTATCCACTCCGCCACCCGCCAAACCTCGTTCTTTAGCATGGGCATAGACTTGGCCGACTTCAACAACGACGGTTGGCAAGACGCGGTGGTGCTCGACATGGCCGCTGAAGATCAGCAGCGGCAGAAAGCCAACCTGGCGGGCATCAGCCGGGCGAAGTTCAGCGAACTCGTGGCGCAGGGCTACCACTACCAGTACATGTTTAACAGCCTGCAACTCAACAACGGCCCGACGCCGGGTTCCTCGTCGAAAGAAAACAGTGTCTCCTTTAGCAATATCGCCCGGATGGCCGGAGTGGCACAGACCGACTGGAGCTGGGCCCCGCTGCTGGCCGATTTCGACAACGACGGCCGGAAGGACCTGTTGATTACTAACGGGCTCCGCAAAGACGTGCTCAACAACGATTTTATCGCGGGACTGGGCGAAGACCTGCAGCGGCTCAACACTGATTTTGTGAATTTGAGTCCGGAAGCCGCCCGGCAGCAACTGGACCGCATGCCCTCGCAGAAGGTGCCCAACTACCTGTTTCGCAACCAGGGCGACCTCACTTTCAGCGATGAAACCACGGCCTGGGGACTGGCTGAGCCCACCTTTAGCAACGGGGCGGCCTACGCCGACCTGGATAACGATGGTGACCTGGACCTGGTGATTAACAATCTGGATGACTTTGCCAGTATCTACGAAAACCGTTCGGCCTCGTCCAACGAACGGTTTCTGCGCGTCAAGCTGCAAGGAAACGCCCAAAATCTCTTCGGAGTGGGCAGCAAGGTCACGGTTTACAAAAACGACACGCTCCAGTTTCAGCAACTGTATCCAACGCGGGGCTTTCAATCGGCGGTGGAACCGATCGTGCACTTCGGAGTGGGTGCCTGGGAAACTATTGACAGCGTGCGGGTGGAATGGTACGACCGGAAAACCACGGTGCTCACCAACGTAGCCAGCAACCAGGTGCTCACCATCGCCTATTCGCAGGCCGAAAATTCCTCGGCAAGTCCGACCGCCCCTCAACAACCGCTTCTTTTTCAGGAGGTGACGGGCAGAGTAAGTCTGGATTTTACCCACCGGGAAAGTGCGTACAACGACTTCGACTTCGAGTTTCTGCTTCCCCGGCAGTTTTCGCGGCAAGGTCCGGCCCTAGTCGCCGGCGACGTGAACGGCGACGGGCAGGACGACGTATTTGTGGGCGGAGCCCGCGGGCAGGCGGGGCAGCTGTTTCTGCAAACCGCCCGCGGAGCCTTCACCAAAGCCGCAGCGCAACCCTGGAACCAAGAGGCCGAGAGCGAAGACGTGCGGGCCTGCCTGTTCGACGCCGACCAGGATCAGGACCTCGATCTGTACGTAGGCCGCGGCAGCAACGAATTTGACAGTGGCTCCGTCTTGCTGCAGGATCGCTTGTACCTGAACGACGGGCGGGGTGGGTTTGCCCGTGCCGACCAAGCGCTACCCGACCTACGCACCAACACCGCCAGTGTAACCGCCGCTGATTTTGACCAGGATGGCGACCTAGACTTGTTCGTCGGTGGGGGGGTGGAGGCCAAACGTTATCCCTATCCGGCACCGAGTTACCTGCTTGAAAACCAGGGGGGCACCTTCGTGGACGTTACGCTAAGCCGAGCGCCGGATTTGTCGCAACCTGGCATCGTCAACGACGCTTTGTGGACCGACTACAACCAGGACGGATGGCCGGATTTGCTAGTGGTGGGAGAGTGGATGCCGATTCGTTTCTACACCAACCAGCGGGGAGCCTTGCGGCTCGATACCGCCGTGGCGTTGCAGCAGGACGGAGCGGCAATAGCGCATTTCCAAACGTCCGGTTGGTGGCAGTCGGTTGCCCCGATGGACGTGGACGGCGACGGCAACCAGGATTATGTGCTGGGCAACGCCGGACGCAACCAGCGGTTTCATCCCAGCCGTGCGGAGCCGGTAGAACTCTTCGCCGGAGACTTTGACGAAAACGGCACGGGTGATCTGTTACTGGCCTATTATCAAGCGGGCAAGCTGTATCCGGTGGCCGGTCGCGAAGATTTGTCGGCCCAAATGCCGTTGGTAAAAAAAATGTATCCCAACTACGCCACCTACGCCCGGGCCACGGTGCCCGAGATGCTGGCGCAGTTTCCGGGCAAGGCCCAATTGCACCGGCGGGCGCACACCTTCGAGCACCTCTACCTCCGCAGCGTAGGTTCCGGAAAGTTTAGTTTGGAAGCGCTGCCCCCGCTGGCCCAGATAACGT
The DNA here is from genome assembly GCA_965217275.1 of Cyclobacteriaceae bacterium. Lineage (GTDB taxonomy): Bacteria > Bacteroidota > Bacteroidia > Cytophagales > Cyclobacteriaceae > Tunicatimonas. The sequence continues at coordinate 3,204,309 of OZ244400.1, forward strand.
CGGTGCGGGCTGTGGCAACCCACGATACGGACGGCGACGGACAGGGAGACGCCCTGCTGGTGGGCAACACCTACGAAACCGAAACCAAGACGCCCCGCGACGATGCCGGGGTGGGTTTGTGGCTTCGGGGAACCGGTTCGGGGCTATCGGTAGTGCCTGCGCGCGAAAGTGGCTTTTATGCACCGCACAACGCCCGGGGGGTAGCGGTGGTGAACGGCAAACAGGGCGTCCGGGTGATCGTAGCCAATAATGACGCTGCCGTTCAAGTGTTTCAACCAAAAAAATGAAAAAAGCCATCACTACTTTTGTCACGCAAATTTTACTAGGCCTAACGAGCGCAATGTTGTTCACAAGCATGAGCTTGTCTCAATCTGCCTTGAGCGTCCGCGACTACGGTGCCACCGGCAATCGAACTGAACTAGCCACCGAAGCGATTCAGCAAACCATCGACACGGCGCACGCCCGAGGGGGCGGGGTGGTCTGGTTGCCCGCGGGCGATTATCTATCCGGCACCCTGGTACTCAAGAACAACGTGACGCTACGGCTTGACCCGGGAGCCACCCTCTACGCCAGCCAGGACACCGCTGACTATAAGGTGCCCTTCAACATCTACAAAAACGACAACCCCCGTCAGCCGGTGCTGCTTTACGCTGAAGGAGCGCACCGCATCCGTATCGAGGGAGAGGGGCGCATCCACGGACAAGCCCGCCGGGTGTACCAGGACCTGGGGGCGGCTGATAGCTTTATTGCCGAAGAGACGGAAATCGCCCGGCAGGCGGGGGTGGAAATGAAGATGTACCGCAAGGTGCCGCCCTACGTCTCGCTGATCTACCTGGTGAGTTGCCAGGACGTTACCGTTGAGGGCGTGCGCATTTTGGAGTCGGTCGACTGGACACTGCACGTGCAGTGGTGCGCGCGGGTGAGCATCCGCAACTGCTTCATCCAGTCCAGTTTGGTGGCCGGAGTCAATGCCGATGGCATCGATGTGGACGGTTGCCGCGACGTGATCGTGTCCGATTGCGTGATTGCCACCGGCGACGACGCCATCGTGCTGAAGTCGACGCTGACCAACGGACGCTACGAAGACTGCGCCAACGTGACGGTGACCAACTGCCTTCTTACCTCCACCTCGTCGGCCCTGAAGATCGGCACCGAAACCTACGGTAACTTCCGCCATATCGTGTTCACCAACTGCGTGATCAGCAACAGCAACCGAGGCCTGGGCATCATCGTGCGCGACGGCGGCCGGGTGAGCGACGTGATCGTGTCGAACGTCACCATGGAGCTCAACCGCAAGCACTTCAACTGGTGGGGCAGCGCCGACCCCTTCTGGCTGGTGGTGCTCAAGCGCCGGGAAGACTCTAAGGTAGGAAGCATCGAAAACGTGCTGCTGAGTAACATCATCGCGCACGGACAAGGCACCAGCAAAATTACCGGTTTGGGTCCGGAAAGCATTCGCAACATCACGTTGGACCAAGTGCAGTTGTTCATGCACTCCGAAACTACACCTGATAAACGCGCCACCCACGCCCTAATGGCAACGGACGTTGAAGGTTTGACCCTTAGCCAGGTACGCGTACACTGGAACGAAGTAGCCCAGAAAAAGTGGCAAAGTGCCCTGGCGATAGAAAACGTCCGCGGCCTTACTGTTAACGCTTTTCGAGGCCAAGCGGGAAATGATGGCCACCCCGTGGTTGCGCTACATAATGTGCAGGATGCGCGCGTGCAAGCCGTGGAGCCGACCGCCGCCACCGATGTGCTGATTCGGGTGACGGGTGAGCAAACGCAGGACGTAGACTTTGCCAACAACGACCTACAACAGCGGGCAAAGCAGAAAATTGTCCGCCCCTAAACTGCTTCAACTATGAACCGAAGAGACTTTGTAAAAGCTTCCGGACTGCTGGCCGCCTCAGAAGGTTGGTCTGCCCCAACTACGTTACCGTGCGGGTGGGTAACCGACGAGGTTAACCCAACCGCCACCCAGCAAGCCTGGATGGACCTGGGCTTTGGTTTATTCATTCACTTTGGCATCAACACCTACTACGACGTGGAGTGGAGCGACGGTATCCTGGACCCCGCTCGGTTCAACCCTGCGCAGTTGGATACCGACCAGTGGTGCGCCGCGGCCCGGGCGGCGGGCATGCAGTACGTGGTGCTGATCACCAAGCACCACGACGGCTTCTGCTTATGGCCTTCGCAGCACACCCGCTACAGTGTGGCGGCCACGCCCTTTAAGAAAGACGTGGTCGCTGAAGTGGTGAACTCCGCCAACAAACACGGTTTGAAGGTGGGGTTCTACTATTCGCTGTGGGACCGCAATAACCCGCTGCACGACACCGACGAACCGGCCTACGTCGACTTTATGAAGCGGCAGCTGGAGGAATTACTCACGCAGTACGGTCCGGTGGTAGAGCTTTGGTTTGATGGCTTCTGGAAAAAACAGCAGCACGGCTGGACGCCGAAGAACCAGAATTTAGACGGCGAAGCGGTGCCGGAAGCCATGAGTGAGGACCGGGCGCGGGCGTTTATCCACGCCTGGCGCATGGAAGGCGCCTACCGTTGGCAGATGGACCACTTGTACCAGTTTATTAAGTCGCTGCAACCCGACTGTCTGGTGATGAACAACGCCACCACTGCTTATCCGGGCGTGCCTTTGCATCCGGTGGATATTCGCAGCGGCGAGAAGTATACGAAAGTTACTGAAGACCAGAAAGTATGGGAATGGCTGGGCAAGCCGGTGTATTTTCCCCTGCAGATTGAAACCACGCTGAGCGTGCGGGGCAACGAGCGGTTCAAGTCGGGCAACTGGTTCTGGCACGCCGACGACCACTCGGTGGCCTCACCCGAAACCTTGCGAAACTACCTAAGTACCGCCCGGGCCATGCAGGCTAACCTGCTGCTTAATGCGGGCCCATCGGACCAAGGAAAGCTGCGCCCGGAAGATGAGCGGGCGTTGAAGGCGCTGGGGCTAGGGTAGGACTTAGTAAGCTGCATGAAAAAGGGGCCAAAAAATAATAAATATGCATTGATAGAGAAAAAAATGCTTATGTTTTACTATTTTTCATTTACTTGCTAATGGGATAGTTTCTATTCGGACACCGCCTAGCCAATGCGCGATGATTGATGAGACAATAGTACGGCGTTTAAAGAACGGAGAAGAGCGTGCCTTTCGACAGATCTACGATACGCACTTCCCGAAGCTGTACCGCTACGCCCTTGCCATCACGCACTCGCCCGAAGCTTCCGAAGAAGTGGTGCAGGAAGCCTTTATGACGTTGTGGCGAAAGCGTGCTTCCGTAGACCCTACCCGGTCGCTGAATCATTATTTGTATACGCTTACCAAACACCAGTGCTTCCGTTCGCTGCAAGACGTAGCGCGCCGCAAGGACTTGGAGCAGGAACTATCCTACCGGTTGGCTACCTCCAGCACCGATACGGAGGATCAGGTGTCGTTCAATCAGTCTTACGCCATCGCTCAGGAGGCCATCCGCCAGCTTCCTCCCAAGCGCCAGCTGATCTACGAAATGGCGCGCCTGAAAGGCTACTCGCTGCGCGAGATTGCCCAGGAGCTCGGCATATCGGTGAGCACCGTCAAAAACCAACTGCTGCTGGCCACCCAGGCGGTACGCCTCTACTTCCGTAGCCACAGCGACCGTGTTATTAGCTGGGGATTAATTCTGTCGGCGCTCTTTCCTTTCGACTGAGTTCCACAGCCCACCCGTTGCCCCCCGACTAGGGTATACGACAAAATGCAGTTTTTTTATTACTTCATCATTCGAAATTCCTTGTTCGACACTCGATATTATTTAAATATCGAATGTCGAACCGGGCGCCGGGCGCAAGGAATAATGAATTTCGAAGTATGAAAAGCCATAAAGTACGGATACGCTAATGATATACCAATCCCCTCGCTGAAGAGGAATGGCTGCAAATTGTCGTACATCCCCCCGACTACGTATCTTCGTACTGCAAATATTGCAAGAGGAGTCACTAAATAGCGTATCTGTGGTAGATTATCTTCGGTGAAAATAAATATTCTACAAAAATCAGCCTCTAAGTAGGCCTTTTTCTGCGGACTAAGCTAGTAGGTAGTAAATCCCCTACGCATGGACCGCCTCCAAGAGTTACTACAAAAATACCAGCAGAAAACTATCCGTCCGGACGAACGGGAAGAACTGATGAATGCACTGCGGAAGGGCACCTTCGAGCAGTACGAACCGTGGATGGACGAGGTGTGGCAGCAGCTGTCTGCCGAGGGCAAGGCGCATCCGGAAGCGGCCCGCCGCGTGTACGCCCGTTTGCAGAGCGAGCTATTTCAGCGACCTACTGCCCAGTGGCAACGCGCCCCCTGGATAAAGGTGGCCGCCGTGCTGCTGCTTGCGGTGGGAGTAGCGTATTACTTCGCTGGGTACCGTACCGCACATCAACAGATGGCCACCGGCCCGAACGAGACCCGCACGCTGGTGCTGCCCGATGCTTCGGTGGTTACGCTGAACGGGGACTCGGAACTGCGCTACGCGACTAATTGGGAAGGTGACCAAATCCGCGAAGTGTGGCTCAGCGGCGAGGCCTACTTCTCGGTGCAACACACCGGTACGGATCAAAAATTTATCGTCTACACCAACCAGGTGGCCGTTGAGGTGCTAGGCACCGAGTTCAACGTGCACAGTCGGAATGAACACCCGGAGGTTACGCTCACGTCGGGGTCGGTGCAACTGACCACCTTGCATCAGGACACTGAGGAGCGCATCACGATGGTGCCGGGCGAGCAGGTGGTGCTCACCGAAGCCCGCCAATTCCGCAAAACCAAAACCAACGCCGAAGTCTACACCGCCTGGCGGCAGCAAGAATTGCTGCTAGACAACACCCCGCTCTCGCGGGTGGCCGAGTTGCTGCACCGGCAGCACGGCGTAACGGTGGTGATAGAAGACAGCACCCTGAACGAGATAACCATCACCGGAACGTATCCCAACCGAAACGTAGACGAGGTGGTGGCCATCCTGGCCGACCTGCTGGAAGCCGATGTGCGGATTGAGCGAACCGGCGATCAAATTAACATGCGACGAAAGTGATGTTTTACCCTAACCATAAATTTCTTATGAACCTAATCTTACTTGCTACCCACCCGCGGTTATTACTCGGTTGGCTCTTACTGAGCAGCGCGGGACTCAGTTCGGCCACAGCGCAGTCGGCGCCTCGGCTACTGACTGAAAACCGAAGTCTGAGGCAGGTTGCTACGCAATCGGCGATGGTTGCTCTGCCCGACGTCATTCAACAGCTGGAAGAGACGTATCAGATCAAAATCAACTACCGAAACAGTGTGGTAGAGCAGCGGAATCTGACGGCCACCCAGGCCACCCAACTGCTTTCGTTAGAACCCGGCAGCCTGGTGCGACAGGCTAACCAGACCCTACGAGCGGCCGGTTTGCAGCTTAAGCACTACCGGGAAGAGTATTACACGCTGGTTCCTTATACTCCCGCGAGGCTTCCGGGCAAAGTAGAAGGCCAGCGACCCACCTCAGCGGTTCTTTCGCCCGTGATCCGCCAAACTGTCTACCAAACAGTAGCCGTAGACAAGACCATCACCGGCCAGGTCACTGATCTCTCCACCGATGAAGGTCTGCCAGGGGTAAACATTGTGGTGAAGGGCACCACCGTTGGAACGGTGACTGACATTGACGGTAACTATCGTCTCACCGCCCCGGATGATGCTGAAACGCTGGTGTTCTCTTCAGTGGGTTATATGAGTGAAGAAGTGGCGATTGATAACCGAACCACCATCAACCTAGAAATGGCCCCCGATATCCAGTCGCTCTCCGAAGTGGTGGTGGTAGGCTATGGTACTCAAAGAAAGCGCGACCTGACCGGGTCCGTATCCAAGATCGAGGGCGATCAACTGGAGAACTTACCTACGCCTCGGGTCGACCAACTCTTGCAGGGCCGGGCCCCGGGAGTGAACGTAACCTCGGTAAGCGGCGCTCCGGGCGCGCGGGCTTCCATCCGCATCCGGGGGGGTAACTCTATTCAGGGCGACAACGAGCCTCTCTACGTCATCGACGGCTTTATCGCGGGCACCAACTTTAACCTGAATAACCTGAATGTCAACGATATCGAGTCAATAGATATTCTTAAGGACGCTTCGGCTATCTCAATCTACGGTACCCGGGGGGCCAACGGAGTGATTTTGATTACCACAAAGAGCGGTGCGGGAGCCGGGGAGGGGCCGCCGAGCGTTTCGGTGAACGCCTACACCGGAGTGCAGACGTTGGCCCGGAAGATTGACTACCTGAACGGACCGGAACGCGCCGCCTACGGCAGTGAGCTAGCCGATTTCAACGGTGAATCCAATCCTTTTGTGGACGAAAGTCTGATTGCGGACACCGACTGGGAAGACCTGATTACCCGCTCCGCTCCCACCACCAACGTAGATCTCTCGGTGCGCGGCAGTACCGACCACGTCAACTACTACCTTTCGGGCAACTATCTCGACCAGCGGGGCATCATCGAGAACTCCGGGTTTAAACGCTACAACGTGAGAGCGAACCTGGACTTTAAAATTGCCTCGTGGGCTACCCTGGGTACGCGCATTAATGCTACCTACTCCGAAGATGACAACAACCTGGTAGACCTTTCCGCCTCGCTGCGGACGCTTACTTCCTTTCCGGCCTACGAGTCTGACGGAAGCTTCTGGAGCGAGAACTACGTGCAGGGAGGACCCCTGGCGAATCCCTTGGCGGACTTAGCTTTTAGCGAAAATCAGTCGCTGGGCACTAATCTGCTGGGTAACTTCTACCTGGAACTACAGCCCATTGAGGGGCTCACCCTGCGTTCTACCATCGGGCCGCAGCTCGACTGGGTCAAAAACAATCGCTTTTTTTCCGGGCAGTTGCCCGAACGGGCGGCCTCCCGGGTAGGGGGCGAAGCACGCTTGCAGAACGCATTTAACGTAGAAATCCTGCAGGAGAACACGATCACCTACGACAAAAAAATCAACGAAAACCACCGGTTTAACGTACTCGGTGGATTCACCTGGCAGACGGCCCGCACCGAAGTCTTTCGTGCCGAAACGCAGGGGCTTCCTAACGATGGGGTAACCTACAACCTGTTGGAGATTGGCGACCCCGAAACCTTCCGAGTGGTCTCACGGCTCAACGATCCCTTTCAGATCGTATCCTGGATCGGACGGGCCAACTACACCCTGATGGATAAGTACCTCTTCACCGTGGCGGGTCGGGTAGACGGTTCCTCACGCTTCTCCGGAGCCGATAATCAATACGCCTTCTTCCCGTCGGCCGCCGTAGCCTGGCGTTTGGGCGACGAAGCGTTTATTCAAAACCTGGGAGTCTTTGATGATCTCAAGCTGCGCGCCAGCTACGGAGTGTCGGGTAGCCAAGCCATTGGGGCGTACAGCACCCGGGCAACCCTGAGTCCTGACGTCGTTATTTTCAACGGAACCCAAAATACGGCCGTAAGGCGCGCTCGTCCGGACAATCCGAACCTGCGGTGGGAAACGACCGAGCAGTTGGACATCGGCTTGGAGGCCGGATTCTTTCAGAATCGCCTGACCCTGGAGCTGGACTATTACCGCAAAAAGACGGTAGACCTGTTGTTGAATAGGCAGATTGCCCAGCAAACCGGGTTTGACGAGCGACTGGAAAACGTTGGTTCTCTGCAAAACCAGGGGCTGGAGCTGATGATCAACTCGGTGAACGTAGCGCAGGACAACTTTCAGTGGTCTACGACCCTAACTTTGGCGGGCAACCGCAGCCGGGTGTTGGACTTGGGAGGGGTGGATCAGATCGATATCTACCGGCTGTCACAGCGAGGTCCCGCCGCCCGACTGATCGTCGGCGAGCCGGTGGGCACGTTCTCGGGCTTGGCGTACCTGGGCACCTGGAAGACGCAGACTGAGGTAGACGAAGCGGGGTACGATGGATTGCGAACGGTAGTGGGTGGCCCTCGGTTTCAAGACGTGAACGATGACGGGCAGATCACTTTTATCGACGACTTTATGACCATCGGCAACCCCGAACCCACGGTGTACGGCGGCCTGAACAACTCGTTTCGGTATAAAAACTTCACCCTGGACGTATTCCTTCAGGGAACCTACGGAAACGACGTGTACAACGAGGCGGCGCTGACCAGCTTCTTTGGCATTAGCAGTGCCAACTTGTACCGAGAAGCGCTGAACCGTTGGAGCGAGTCCAACCCTACTTCGGACATCCCCCGCGCGGGGGGCGTGGCCAGCGTGGCCGACGTGCCCTCTAACGACGCCGTGGTTGAAGACGGCTCCCACCTGCGCCTTCGTAACGTACGCTTGGCCTACCGGGTGCCGACCGGTAGTGATTCTTGGTTGGACAACCTCAGCGTGTACGTGACCGGCAACAACCTGTTTCTCTGGTCTAACTTCCGGGGATACGATCCCGAATCTACCGGAATAGGGCCCGGTTCCAACCAAGAATTCAGAAGCGTTATCCGGGGAGTCATTCAGATCGAGTACCCTAACGCCCGTACGTTTACCGTAGGACTTAACGCCAACTTCTAATCACTAACATTATTATCATGAAAAATATTCTATTGACACTACTAGTGTGCTTGTCTGGTCTGTTCGCTTGCCAAGAGTTCCTGGAAGAAGACACCCGCGGCATCATCAATCCGAATGACTTCTACGCCTCGGACGAAGAAGCTATCTTGGCAGCTAACGGATTGTACCGAGGACTAACCAGTGGAGTCAGAGGAAACAACGGACGCATGTACGGATTCTGGGTGGGCATTCAGTTTTGGACCATCTACGGGGCCGACGAGGTGGGGCCTAACCGGCAGCAGGGGCTGGTAGAACCGATTCAGAACTACACCCTGACCGAAAGTAACTACGGCAACGCCCGTGATATGTGGCAGAGTCTTTACCGAACGGTAGGCGACGCTAACTCGGTACTAGCCAATACCGCCGATAACGCCAACCTATCGGAAGACATCCGCAACCGGGTACGGGGCGAAGCCCTGTTCATACGGAGTTTTATCTACTACCACCTGGTTAATATCTGGGGAGCGGTGCCCTACTACACCGAATCATTGCCCCTGGCCGAGGTCGCCCAACTGGGGCGTACCGACGCCAGCACCATACGCCAGAACATGATTGCCGACCTCGATCAGGTAGAAGCCGACGAACTGCTGCCCGAATTATACAATGGCAACGACCTGGGGAGGACCACCGTGTGGGCGGCGAAAATGCTGAAGGCGAAGCTGATGATGTGGGAGCAAAATTGGCAGGGTGCCCTGACCGAAACTACGGATATCATAAACAACTCGCCCCACCGCCTGCTCGACAACTACGCCGACGTATTTGATCTGAACAACCCTACCCCTTTTCATGACGAAGTAATCTGGGGAGTTGACTTTCTGAGGGATGTGCCCGGTAATACAACCAACCGCACCGATGCGTTTAACCCCCGCATTCGCGACGAACCCGCCGATTCAGAAGAAAGAAACGCACTGATTGAGGCGCTGGGGGCTCGTAATGAAGAGTTCAACGGCTTCGGATTAACGGTTGGGCTACCAAGCTTTGCCGAAGAATTTCCGATGGATGATTTGCGCCGTCCGCTTAACGTGGCCAACGAGTACCTGGGGTACAAGTTGAGGTTTAGCTACCTACCTAAGCACTGGAATCTAGACTTTGTCAACTCTCCGCGGGGTAACCACGGAGAGCTTCATATCATCTTTCGCCTGGCCGACACCTACCTGATGGCTGCCGAAGCGGCTAACGAACTGGGCGACGCAGCAGCCTTTGAGTACCTCAACCGCGTGCGAGAACGGGCCTACGAACCCGACCAACCCTACGCCGGACTCAGCCAGGATGCCTTCCGACAGGCCCTGTACGACGAAAGGAAGTGGGAGCTAGCTTCTGAGGGGTACCGCCGCTACGACTTGATTCGGTGGGGTATTCTGGTAGAGACGGTGCAAAACGCTACCTATCTGGCGTTTAATGGCCCCGAAAATATTCTGCCTATTCACGTGAAAGCCCCTATTCCGGAAGAGGAACTGGTGCTAAACCCGGCCCTGCTGGAGTTTGATCCAACCAACAACGGATATCGGTAGGGAGCTCTACCCAATGGATCTTCGCAAGAATCTGTTTGTCAGAAAGTTATGAATATAAGTTTTGTCAATAATTAGAGGGTATTCTGATAAACTTTTTAGGCTCGTGTCGACACGAGCCTTCAGAGAAATAAACCAACACTCAACTTAACTTCGTGTATGAAAGTATTAAACACAATGGCGGCTGCCACCCTGATGATCGTCTCGGTTTTGGCGGCTAGTGCCCAAAACAAACCCAATATTATATTCGTCATGGCCGACGATCTGGGCTACGCTCAACTCGGTTGCTACGGACAGGAAAAAATAAAAACCCCGCGTATTGATCAACTAGCTCGCCAGGGGATGAGATTCACCAACTTCTACGCGGGCAACACGGTCTGCGCCCCCTCGCGTGCCTCGTTGGTCACGGGCCAGCATCCCGGGCACGCGTACGTGAGAAACAACTACGAGATTGGGGCGAAGGATTCTTATTTGGGGCAGTTGCCCCTTCCGGCTGAGGAGGTTACCTTTTTTGAAATTCTTCAGCAGGCAGGCTACCAAACCGGTTGCTTCGGTAAGTGGGGACTAGGTCGCGCCGAGTCCGAAGGCGATCCTAATAGGCAAGGTGTTGATGAGTTCTTTGGGTACAACTGCCAACGACAGGCTCATAGTTACTATCCCTACTACCTAGAAGGAAACCGGGGGGCGAAAATTATGCTGGACGGGAACACCCGGCAGCCCGGAGGACCTCATTATTCGCATTCGCTTATCGTAGACCGATCACTGGACTTTGTAAGAAAGAACAAAGACACCCCGTTCTTTCTCTATCTGCCCGTCTGTATTCCTCACTACGACAATGAGATTCCCGACCAGGGGATCTATCGAGACAAGGAGTGGGAAGAGTACAAACGAATTCAAGCCGCTATGATTACCCGGCTCGACACGGACGTGGGTCGCCTGGTGGATTTGCTCGAGGAACTAAAGATCGACGACAATACGCTGGTGATATTCACCAGTGACAACGGCGGACACAACGGCCGCAAAGGGGATAACGTAGGCTACTTCTTCGAGACCAACGGTGCCCTGCGGGGCTTCAAGGGCGAACTCTACGAGGGAGGACTCCGGGTTCCCTTCGTGGCCCGGTGGCCCGGTAAGATCAGGGCAGGCGCTACGTCCGAGCATATCGCTGCTTTCTGGGATGTGCTACCCACGTTCGCCGCAATTGCTGATCAGCCGGTTCCGGAAGCGTGCGACGGCGTGTCGTTCTTACCCGAACTGCTAGGCGAAGAGCAGCCACCGCATCCTCATTTGTACTGGGAATTTTACGGCTACGGTGGGTGGAGGGCCCTGCGACAAGGGCCCTGGAAAGCGGTTCAGAAAGGGCTTCATCAAAACGCTAATGCGCCTATCGAGTTGTATAACCTTGAGGCAGATGTAGGAGAAACCACCGACCTGGCGGGTAAGCATCCGGAACTTGTGCAAGAGTTAGCCAACCTTATGAAAACCGAGCATACCCCGTCGGAAATCTTTCAGTTCAAGCACTAAAAATACCATGAAGAAACTTGTGTTTATCACTTCGCTACTCCTCATAGTTTGTCTAATTAGTCATGCACAGCAGTTTACCTTTGTTAAAGAAAATCTTTCAATCTCTTCAACTACCGTATCCGACTCACTGCGCACCATATCGCTGGATTCCTTGCTGGTAAGGAACCCTAAGAACACTACTAAGCTGGATGGTGTGACCCCGCTGACCCAGGGGTTGTGGAATACTGCGCTGGCAGATATAGAATCAAACATTGTGAAGACCGACCGGGGAACCTACTTTGGCGCAGGCCACAAGTTTGGGAGCCGGGTCTACACCCGTGACATTAGCTACTCTGGAATCTTGGGAGCCAATGAACTGTATCCTGATGTGATGTTACAGTCACTGAAGGTGACGCGAGACGTGCGGCTCGACATGGGGTACCGGGTAGGAAGGGGTTACGTAGTGAAGGAAGTTGATATAGATTGGGTCGAAGAACCTTTAACCACCCGGGAGTTTGTTACGAAGTACAATACCAACTCTTACGTTCGAAGAACCGACGACGTGGTTTGGCTCTGGGCGGCGATGGACCTCTTTGAAAGACATCCGGAAGTAGCCGACTGGGAGTGGCTGTACACAATGGGTAATCAATTTTTTGAAAAGTTCTACCGGCCCTTTTGGGATGAATCCGATCAACTATACCGAGGGCAAGCTTCCTTTGTCGATATTCATTTCGACAACCGGAAAGCTTCAGGTTACCCCCATGAGTTCTCCATGACCGACTGCGTGTTAATCAAAGCCCTCTCGACCAACTGTCTCTATCTACAGGGACTTCGAGCCATGAGCCAAGCTAGTGAGCAAATGAATAAGCCCGAAGAGGCCAAGCGTTGGAGGACGGAAGCCGAAACGCTCCGACAAGCCATTCGGGATCACCTGCGGTTTGAAGACGGTAGTTTTAGCTATTTTAAGTATCCCAACGGACGTCTGGAACCCCGAAGAGAAGCCCTAGGTACTGCCCTCGCGGTGATCTGCGGAGTAGTTGAGGGAGAAGATGCGATTAAAGCTCTAGCCAACTATCCCGTGACGTGGCGGGGAGTACCTATTTTCAGTCCGTTCTATCCCTGGGAAAAAAGTTACCACAATAATGCCTCCTGGCCATTCGTAGATACCTTCTTCCTCTGGGCCCGAGAGATCGCCGAAGGCCAGGACTACACCGGTATGAATGCGGCGTTACTCGCTCGTACTTGTATCGGCCAGGGCTCCTTTCACGAGGTAGTTAATTGGCAGACCGCCGAGCCCCGAGGTCCGAGTCAACTGTGGTCGGCGTCGGCCTTTGTCAACGTTTGCCTCCGGGCTGGTGTGCTTAAAGGAAAAAGTCAAAAATCTCAGTAGTAATTATACTTGCTTCCAAAGTAGATAGATTAAATGTCAGCCTGTAGTTGATAATCATCTTCTCTCAAAGAAACATTCTTGGTCCGAAGTCGCTACCTATCCTTAGATACTACCTTATGCTATGAACAGGATAATTTACTTACTCATCGTACTTCTGCTTACTTCTCTTACGAGTTATGCCAAACAGCCTAATGTCATCTTTATTTCGCTTGACGATTTAAACGATTGGGTACACTGTTATGGTTTCGAACAGGTGATAACCCCTAATATTGACCGCCTTGCTAAGTCGGGGGTAAAGTTCACCAATGCACACACCCCCGGTGTTTATTGCGCGCCATCGCGCACCGCTATTTTCACCGGACAATACGCATCAACTACCGGGTGCTACGGAAATCAGCCGCTGCTTTACAACCATCTGGCTATCGAGACACTGCAAATATCTTTTCAGGAAAGTGGTTACACCACTTTTGGTGCCGGGAAATTGTACCATCATATGCCAGGACACATAGATTTACGTGCCTGGACAGAATTTTTTGCAAGAAGCCAGGAGGTAAAAGACGTCGGCTGGCGAATGAGCAGCAACTTTGGTTCCGATGTACCCTTGCCAAATCCGTATCCATACAGTCCGTATTACACAAAAACCAGTAACAAGTTCAGGCCAAACCTAGAGTGGGGACCAATAGATAATAGGAAAGAAGAAGAGATGGTAGACGTGATCCGCACGAATTGGGTATGCGATATTTTAAAGCGGAATCACAGTAAACCATTTTTCTTGGCTTTGGGATTGTATGCCCCGCATTTCCCAACCTATGCCCCTCAGAAGTATTTTGACATGTACAATTTGAACGACATCAAACTACCTGAATCCAAAGAAGATGATTGGGACGACTTGCCAGCTAGCGTACAAAGCGGCTGAAGCAAAGAAACAAGGCCTACCAGATGGTTGAAGGGTTAGGAGCCCTAAAAGAAGAGATGCAAGCCTACTTGGCAACAATTACCTTTGCCGATGCAATGATAGGGCGTGTTTTAGATACACTTGAAAAAAGCCTGTATAGCGATAATACCATTATTGTTCTATGGAGTGATAATGGCTTCCATCAGGGTGAGAAGAAAATTTTCGGGAAGCATACACTCTGGGAAAGGACGTCGAATGTTCCGTTTGTTTGGGCAGGCAAAGGAATAGCTAAAGATACCGAAATTAAAGCTTCGGTGAGCCTGATTGATACATACCCAACACTAATCGATTTATGTAAGCTGAAGAAACTTAAAAATTTGGAAGGTAGATCATTGGCCAATGCCTTGCAAAACCCAGAAGTTGCGGTAGATAGAAACGTGTTTCTCCCCGATAGAGACAGGGGAAGTTACGCCATGATAAACAAGGAATGGCGATTTATACACTACCAAAACGGAAGCGAGGAATTATATAATCTACAGACAGACCCTCACGAATGGAACAATCTTGCCGAAGATTCGTCTTATTTCTCCGTAATCCAGGAAATGAAAAAGTCTGCTCCCAAACAGTTCGCATCAGTGGCAACCGACGAAAAAGACTTAAAACTAGTAATTGAGGGTGATGTATTTCACTGGGAAAAGAAGGATTAAGTAGTGACTGTGACTAAATTTTTCCTTCTTCTATTTCTTCTCTTCTTACGAATTCTTCGCTATCTCTGGACAGTCCGGCTCCTGATCGGCCGACTGTAGCGACGAACTTTCAGGATAACTCCATCAATGCGCTCACTGATGCCATTGGCTGAAACAAGTACTTCGGTTGGTACGGCAGACAGCCCCGTGAGGTTAGGCCCTGGACGGATCAAATACCATCGCAGTGAAGCGAAGCGCCGATGGTCTACGCTGGGTGGGCCCCGGTGCTGTATCATAGCCAGAAGAAGCTAAGCATGATGTAAAAAAGCCAGTCGGGGGGTGTACCGCTATCCGCTGACGCTGAGTGAGGTGAGCGTATAAGTCCAAAGCATAAAAGCAAGCACTCAGCGATAGCGTTACCTGGCAGTATCAGCCTTGAAATGTCCGCATCTTTCGCTTCAAATCGGGCAACTGGTTCTGGCACGCTGGCGACCACTCGGTGGCTTCGCCCGAGACGCTAAGAAGTTATCTAGCCACGGCCCGCGCTACGCAGGATAACCTGCTGCTCAATGCGGACCCATGGACCAGGGCAGGCTGCGCCCGGAAGACGAGCGAGCGCTGAAGGAGTTAGGGGAGTAGCGTACTTGTTTTGGTTATATCCAAGTTGCCTATTTGGAGTGCTATGCGCTGCCGAAAAAATTTTTGTAAAACGCTGTGAAACAGTATTTTAAGTAAAATAACTTTTATCGATAAATTAATCGTTTCCGGATTCTTTTTGCTATACTTGTTGTTCTTATTTTAAGAATATAACGGAGTAATGTAATGGCAGAACTAGCAAGGTCATCCAGCGAAATCAAGAACTTAGAAATATCCCGTGAGTCGTTTCCAGCGCAGGTATTTCTCAATCATTTCTTTGCCCTCAACTATCATATCCAGCACGACGAGCACGCGCATCAGTTGTCCGAATTACCGTACCTGCAGCAGTTTGAAGCCCGGGTAGATGATACGGTGATCGCTTCGGTGCAAAAGCACCTGCTCAACAGTTGGAACACCGAGTACACGCTGCGCAGCAGCGCTCAGGCTACCAACGAAGATTACCTACGGCATACCCTGCACTGGACGTTCCCGCAGGCTCACTATAGCGTGCAGGAGAGTCTGATTGCGATGCTGCGGCTGCACGGCATCACCACCCGGCAGCCCGAACGCGTGATTGCCGAGGGAGGTAAATTAGTCGCCCGCGGAGCGTACCCCCAGGCGGTATCGTTTTACGCTACCGGGCATCCCAACCAACCCCGGATGCGGCGCTTGCCCTACGGTAGGCTAAATCCGAGCTTGCAGTTACCCGCCAGCGAACCGGAAGCGCAGCGGCAGATCGGACAGTTTCTGCGCACCACGCACCGTCGGCGGGCGCAGATTGTGCGCCAGGTGGTGCAGGCCAACGATCAACTGGCGCTGCGCACCCGTACGGGCGAAGTGCTCAAGCGCTTCGACGACCGCCACTGGCAGCAGATCAACTGGCGCATCGGCTACACTACGGTGTTTGACCTGTTATCACGGTTGCGTATCTCGCCGGGGCACCGCGAGATTGAGCGCTTCATCGAGGCCGACATCGACGTGGCGCTGTTTCACGAGTCGTTGCTGGGCATTGTGGAGTACCTCAACTTCGTGCACGAAGCCTACGTGGTGTGGGCGTTCGGGACGGATAAGTATCAGGAGTGGCTAAACGGGCTACCAGATTATCTGCGAGATGGTTTCGTGGCCGAGCGGTTTACGCAGCGGATGGCGGGGGATGGAGAGAAGGGGTAGGTTTTGGCGAAGGCGTGTTGACATAAAAACAGTTTGGTCACGCCCTAGGGCGGACGCGCAGTTGCCATCCCATGACAAATAGTGAAACTACGATAAGCGTACTACTCCCCAGATAGCTTATCCGAACTCCTGCTAACTTAGCCAGTGCCTCAAGTAGAGAGCTGTCCACCCCGAAGCCAAACCTGACGTCTCCGGCATACACACACCAGTAGTACTGCCCCACCAAAAACAAAAGCGTCAATGCAAAATTTCGATAAGTAATCAATCGCGCTAACCTTTCAGGAATATGCCACCGTTTCAACTGCGCAATAACCGGTTCCCACCGGATAAATAGTAGGTAGGCTAACAAGTTACTGCTGAAACTGATGTTGAGGACCAGCAGATTGACTACGTGAAAGACCACGGCCAGGCAACAAAACCCCTGGAACACGCGCTTGTTGAGCACCGCGGGAAGGAATAATAGCTCGAACGATACCGCGGTATAGTCCATCGCTTTCCAAACCCAGTGGGGCGTGTCTTCGGCCAATAGTGGGGCGAGCAGCGTTTGCCGGTCCCAGAAGTAGTATCGGCTGTAGAAGTGATGAAACATTCCTGATTCGTCCCAACTAAGCCAGCCACCGAGCAGTTTGGGCACCCCGGCGGTGAACATAGCAAAGCCCAGCACCAGTGCCATGATGAACGGGGCGTAACCATCCGGGGGGGGCAACGGGCGGTTGGCAGATTGGTAGTCTACTGAAAACGTTCGCTCCCAGCCTGAAAAAGACATGATCGCCGGAACGAGTACCAAGATGATGGTATGATCTATTTTACCCAACGAATAGCGAAAAGCGAATCCAACCAGCACCGCCGCAGTGAGTAGCCACGACATAAATTTGGTCTTGTATCCAAATAAAATAGCGCCCAGAGAGATCACAATGGTTACGTCCAGTAGTAGTAATAGTCCGAAGGGAGGAACGTAATCAGAAAGTAGGCGCGCCACGTTGAACATTTGGGGGGCATAGAAGAATTCGGTTACCTGCGACAACCAGGCAAAGCTAGGCACCCCCAGGATGGTTAGGTAAACCGCCGCAAGCGCTATTCGGTACAACCCTAGCGCTTCCGAGGACAGACGATACTCTTCAAACAGCAAGCGATCAAAGAATGCTTTAGGGCGACTCAAAGTTTAGCAATTTAGTCTCTATCAGGGTGCTATCTGCCGTGTTCTTGTTCAGGTTTCTGACCACTTGATAGCGCTCGAACCGCAAGCTCACAATATCTTGCTGCGTGAGCAGTTCGGCGTGCTGCTCTAAATATCCGGCAAGCGCTTGGTATTGCTCTGCTGCCTTTTTTTCTGATTGGTACTGATAGTCTTGAAAAAAGTAGCGAAGAAGCGAGCTGTTTTGGTGCGTAGGAACCGGCAATTGAGGAGTGTCTTCGGGAATACGCAGATAAAAAAAGAAACCATAGTCTTGCACGGGGAAGAATAGCGAAGTGTAGTCTAGGTCCAGCTCCGTACCGGCAGCGTTGGATGCTACGAGCCTAATGCTAGTGGTTTCAAGTTTGTCGCTAAGCGGTGAGGTTTGCTGAAAAGACGGCTGAAACAGGCCGGGATAAGGTTCATCGATGCGCTCTTTGAATAGCAGCATAAGCAAGAAACCACCCAGTAGTAGAACAATAAACCACTGCTTGAGTAACTTCCGCCGAATTGTTGCACTGGCCGCCATAAAATGATCAAAATTCAGGACTAAGCGCTTACGCAACACCAGCTGTGATGATTAAACAGCCTGCTGAACCTGCTGTTTACGGTAGCAGGGGCCCGCGTCGAACACGCACAAGAAGAGCAAAACTCGACAACCTACGCTTGTCAAGCAAGAATAAGCTTGAGCATACTTTTTCCATTTACTGAAAAATTCGATGACAGGTTAGCGGTTACTCATCCCGCAGTGCCTCCACGGGGTTTTCTGAGGCCGCCCGAAGGGCCTGGGCGCTCACGCTGAGACCGGCAACCAGCAGGGCAATGACCCCGGCGATGAGAAAAACGTCTGCTCCCAGGCCAATCCGATAGGCAAAGTCCTGTAGAAACCGCTCGGCAGCGTAGTAGATCAGCGGACAGGCCACCACGAAGGCAATGGCGACCAGTCCGGCAAAGTTGCGCGACAACAGCACGATGATTTGCGTCACCGAAGCACCCAGCACCTTGCGCACCCCGACCTCTTTGCGACGCAGTTGGGCAGCAAAGGCCGCCAGCGCCAGCAATCCCAACGAAGCCAGCACCACCGCAATACCGGCGAACAGCGTGGCGGTGAAGCCCAGCCGCTCCTGGGTGCGGTACATTTTATCGAACTCGGCATCCAGAAAATAGTGATCAAACGGTTCGTGGGGATTGAGTGACTGGTAAGCGGCTTCTAGCGCGGCCAACCCCTCGGCGGTGCGGCCCGGTTGCAAGCGAGCGGCCAGGTGGCCGTAGTAGTATTCCTCACCGAGGTAGCAGAAGTGAATGACCGGTTGAATTTTCTCCTGCAACGATTGGTAATGATAGTCTTCTACCACTCCCACCACCGGAAAAAGTGTGTTGTCGCCACCGGCTATCAGAAATTTATCCTCAATGTCCTGCCAGCCGAAGGCTTCTAGGGCGGTTTCGTTGAGCACCACCGCGAAGCCGCTGTTGGGAGCTGCCTCGGGCGAGGGAAAGCCACCCGCGATCATATTCATTCCCAAGGTCTCGAAGTAACCTTCCCCCACCGTCACCTGCCGCAAACTGATGGGCTCCTGCGTTGGGGTTTGGCTATCCCGAAAGCTGTTATAATTGTGATCGTATTGTCCGGGTAATTTTTCGGCAAAAGCAAGGTCCACCACCGCACTCTCGTTCTTCAGTCGGTCGATCATCGTCTTGATCGCGGATGTTGCCTGCTCTTCACTTTCAAAGCCATAGTTATCGTACCACAGTGGAAAACCGACCACGTTCTCCTGGTCAAACCGCAAATCCTGCGACTGCATAAACTGAATCTGTCGCCAGATCACCACCGTGCCGGCAATCAGCACAATGGAGGCCACGTACTGCACTACGATGAGGCTCTGTTGCAACCAGCGCCCCGTTCCGCGGTGTCGGTGCCCCTTCAGCGAAGCCACCGGCGACCAGCGCGAAACGAACAGGGCCGGATACATGCCCGCCAGCAAACCGACCAGCAGCCCTCCGCCGAGCAACGCGCCCAACAGGGGCAGGTTTTGCCAGTAGCGGAAGGTGAGCGGCAGGTCAAAGTAGCGGTTAAACCACGGCAGCGTGCCGTGCACGAGCAAAATGCCCACCATCAGGGTCAGCAGTGTGGTCAGCAGGGATTCGGTCAGAAATTGCCCGATCAATTGGCTGCGCCGCGAGCCCAACGCTTTGCGTACCCCAATTTCCCGGGTGCGCAGCAGCGACTGCGCCGTGGCCAGGTTCATAAAGTTCACGCTGGCAATAAGTAGGGTAATGGTGGCAATCAGGCTCAGCAAGTTGATGATCGGCTGGTTGTCGGTGTCGAAGGCGCGCAGGTCAGCTAGGGGGCGTAGGTGCAGTTGAATGTCCGCACTTTTCTCGTCAGCGTAGTGGCGCGTTTTGAAGGCCAGTAGCTTTTCGGACAACGCCGCTGGATCGGAGTGGTCGGATAGTTTCACGAAGCCAGTCATAAAGGTATCGTACCAGTTAGCGTCTTTCGCCACCCAGTCGGGGGCGTTGGCCCAGGGCAGCAGGGCCTCAAATTGCAATGAAGAATTGGCCGGTGGGTCAGCCAGCACCGTCCCCACCGTGAATTGCCGCTCGTCGTTGACCACCGCCAGGGTTTTTCCCACGGCTTCCGCGCTGCCGAACAGTTTCTTGGCCACCGATGCGGTGAGCACAATGCGGTTGGCGGAGGTGAGGGTCTGCCACAGGTCACCGGCCAACGTTCCAAAATCGAACAGCTCGGCAAAGCCCGAATCTACGTAGTGCACCATTGGATTCACGCTATGGTTTTGGTAGCGCAGACGAATCTGGCTGGGAGCAAAGAAGCGGGTGCCCGCCACTACTTCGGGAATTTCTTCGAGCAGTGTGGGCACCACCGGCACCGGAGTGAGGTCATAGGCATCGGTTTCACCGTTTTGCACCGTTTGTTCGCCCAGGCGGTAAATTTGGTCGTATTGGGGATGAAAGGTGTCGAACGATTGCTCGTAGCGAACGATCAAGAACAACACAATGGCGGCCGTCATACCAATGGCCAGTCCGAAAATGTTGAGCAGGGCGTAGTCTCGGTACCTGAGCAGGTTGCGAAAGCCGGTTTTGAAGTAGTTGCGGTACATAGCGGGAGATTGGTTGGATACTAAACGGTTGAGGGTTAGTGGACGAATGATGGCGGGGCGAAAGAGCAGCAGCACGTCGCGGACGTAGTGCCCCTGGGCTTTGCGGTGGCTCATGTGCGGAAGTCGTTCTTCGTACAGCTCTTGCAAATCGCCTTCCAGGTCTTCCCTGAAGTCGGGATGGCAGTAGGCGCGAAAGAAGCGACGCGCCCAGGTTGGAGGATTATCTTTCATGCGAAAGCCGGTTAAAAATCAAAAGCAATTTTAGGGATGGCCCGCCAGAGTTGCAGTCGGGTTTCTTTTGCCTCGGTGAGGACTTGCTTGCCGTAGGGCGTCACGGTGAAGTAACGCTTGCGTTTGCCGCCCCGCACCGGGGAGGCCTCACCGAGTCGGGAGGTCAGAAACCCCTTGTTTTCCATCCGCCGCAGTGCCGACTGCAGCGCGCCTACGCTTACCGAGCGGTTCAGGCGTTCTTCGATGTCGTGCTTGATCGCTACTCCGTAAGCTTCGTCGTAGAGCACCGCGACGGTGAGCAGTACGATCTCTTCAAATTCACCCAAGTGCGTTCGATTCATGCTCACTGCTATAAATTTCCTAAATGTAGTTATTATCAATCAAGATTCCTATTGCAAAGCAGCCGTCGTGTGCGTATTTTGAGGGATTATAATCCGTAACCGGATTGCCGGTGGGGACAGATTGCGTATATGATTAGCGTGATGTTAATACGTATAGCTTTTTATACTTCTAAATTCATTATTCCTTGTTCGGTGCCGCCGGGGCCCGGTTCGATATTCAAAAACATCGAACACCGAACCGGGCGCCGGGCGCAAGGAATTTCGAATGATGAAGTGATAAAAAAACTGCCCTGCTAATCGCGTACCAGATTGCAATCTGTTCCTATAATCGACCAATACAGTATACACCCACTAACCCACTAAAAAATGCCTAACCCCCGACGTACCTTTCTCAAAACCTTGTCCGGCAGCGCCCTGGCCACCGCCGCCGTCAGCCCCGCCACCGTCTTCGCCCGATCCTCCTCCGCGCCCCCCAGCGACCAGGTGAACATTGCCGTGGTGGGCGTGAACAGCATCGGCTGGGCCAATCTGCAGTCGCACCTGCGGGTGCCCGGCGTCAAGTGCGTGGCGCTGTGCGACGTAGACCAGCGCGTGCTTGACCGCCGCTTGGCCGACACCGAAAAGATCACGGGCTACCGTCCGAAGGGCTACACCGACTTCCGTAAACTCTACGAGCATCCCGACCTGGACGCCGTCGTGTTGGGTACGCCCGACCACTGGCACGCCCTGCAAACCATCTACGCCTGCCAGGCCGGGCTCGACGTGTACGTAGAAAAACCGCTGGCCAACTCCATCGAAGAGTGCCGGGTGATTGCCGACGCCGTGAAGAAGTACGGACGCGTGGTGCAGGTGGGGCAGCAGCAGCGCAGCAGCACCCACTGGCAACCCGCCATGAAACGCATCCGCGACGGCGAACTGGGCCGCGTGAACTTCGTGCGCGCCTGGAACCACAGCGGGGTGGACCGCATTGTGCAGCCCAAACCCGACACGGCCGCCCCGCCCGAAGTTGATTACAAAATGTGGCTGGGCCCCGCCCCGGAGCGCCCCTTCAACGAGAACCGCTTCCACGGATCGTTCCGCTGGTACTGGGACTACGCCGGGGGCAAGATGACCGACTGGGGCGTGCACCTCATCGACATGGTGCTGCTGGGCATGGACGTGGCCGCGCCCAACGCCGTGATGGCCTCGGGAGGCAAACTGGCCGACCCCGACAGCGCCATGGAAACGCCCGACACCATGAGCGCCAGCTACGAGTTCGACGATTTTATTATGGTCTGGGAGCACAACATGATCAACCCAAAGGGGCCCTACGACAAAGACCACGGCATCGAGTTCGTGGGCGAAAAGGGGCGTATGGTGATCGATCGCCGAGGTTGGGAAATCTTTCCGGTGATGAAGCGGGCCGACGACGGTACCGAACGCTACGCGATGGAAAAGCTGCCCTACCAGCCCCGCACCGGTGACCCACGCGACGCGCACGCCCAAAACTTCGTCGATTGTATCCGATCGCGCGAGCAGCCGGTGTGTCCTATTGAGATCGGCAGCAACGTGGCCGTGGTGGCGCACCTGGGCAACATTGCCTACCGCCTGGGCCGCAAAATCTACTGGGATAAGGAAAAGGACACGTTTAAGAACGATAGCGACGCCGAGGCAATGGTAACGGCACAGTATCATAATGGGTGGAAGTTGTCGGTGTGAAAAGAATGGTTGAAGGATAGAAGGATTGAATGAAAATGAAATGATGATGAATCTACTGGAGAAACTAAGCACCGAAGACTACATCCGCCTGGAAGACGAAACCGGCCTGAAGCATGAGTACCATGACGGATGGGTCGTTGCCATGTCGGGTGTCGCCGAGGAGCATGATCTACTGGCTTCGGCCATTCGCAATTCTCTTCGAGAATGCCTCCGTAAAAAAGATTGCCGCATCTATAGCAGCGCCGTTCGAGTGTTCATTCCAGAATGCAACAAATTCGTCTATCCCAACGCGACAGTGATCTGTGGCGAATCGCAACGGCACAAGTTGCCGCGCGGAGCACACGCTTTGACTAATCCGTCAGCCATCGTAGAGGTATCATCCGAAGGAACGGTGAAGTATGATCAGGAAGAAAAGTACCGCTGTTACCAGACTTTAGCTTCGTTTCGCGAGTACCTGCTCGTTGCGCCGGATCAGGTTCGGGTAGAGATTCGAAGAAAAAACTCCGACGGCCATTGGCAGACCGGGGTTTTTGATCAGAAGGATCAGGCCGTAGAAGTGTTGGGCTGCTCAATCCGCCTGGAGCAGCTCTACGAAGACGTCGCGATGTGAAGATTAACTTGTCTTTTTGGTCTAATTGTAAGTTGCCGTCCGCTACT
Organism: Cyclobacteriaceae bacterium; assembly: GCA_965217275.1. Classification (GTDB taxonomy): domain Bacteria; phylum Bacteroidota; class Bacteroidia; order Cytophagales; family Cyclobacteriaceae; genus Tunicatimonas. Next base: position 3,227,901 of record OZ244400.1, read on the forward strand.
TAACGAAAAAGTGTACTTTTGCCCTACCCACTTCGCAGCTTATGCTCATTGCCAATCCCATCTACGACACGGTCTTCAAGCGCCTGATGGAAAACGAGCGGGTGGCCCGCTTCTTTATCAGCACCCTCACCGGCGACATCATTGAAGAAGTGCAGGTGCAGCCTCAGGAGTTTACCTACGTAGACCAGGCCGACGTGCTGACGGTGTTCCGTTTGGATTTTGTGGCTACGATCCGGACTGACGACGGCGAACGCAAAAAAGTCCTGATTGAAATTCAGAAAGCCCGCAACATCGTTGACCTGATGCGCTTTCGCTACTATTTGGCTGAGCAATATAAGAAAGAGGAAATCATTGATGATGATCCTACGGCGCTGCCAATTACCACTATCTATATCCTGGGCTTCAACCTGCCGGAGGTGGACTCGCCCTGCGTGCGGGTGGCGCGTCAGTACGTGAACCTGATCGACCAGTCAGTGATGGAGACCAAGAGCGATTTTATTGAGAAATTGACGCACGACAGCTACCTGGTGCAGGTAGAGCGCATCACCGATCGTTACCAGACCAGCCTGGATAAGTTACTGAGCGTTTTCGAGCAGCGAAATTTCATCGACGAAGCCCGGATTATCAAAGAATACGCCCACGAGGCCGATGTAGAGGAGGTGCGCCTTATCACCGACATCCTTCACCACTCAGGAACTTCGCCGGAAGAGCGACGAAAAATAGAGAAAGAACGAGAAGCCTGGCGAACCGTACAAGCCATGATGGGCCGAAAAGAACGGGAGTATCTCAAGCAGTTGGCCGAGAAAGACAAAGCATTGAAGGAACAAGAACGCCTCATTCAAGAACTGAAGAAAAAAACTAGACGAAAAGAATTAAATGCTACCGGATATTTCTAATTCAATCTTTACTCTACTAACCTGAACCCACTTATGACCACCGAAGAAATCAAACAAGAAATTGCCAACCATCCCGCCGTCAAGGTGAAGGTAGCCGTCACCGACATGGATGGGGTGCTGCGCGGCAAGGTGATGCACCGCGACAAGTTTTTATCGGCCCTCGACGGGGGCTTCGGCTTCTGCAGCGTGGTGTTTGGCTGGGATGCCATCGACACTGCCTACGACAACGCGAAGTTCACCGGCTGGCACACCGGCTACCCCGACGTAGACGCCCAACTGGACCCGAGCACCTACCGAAAAATACCCTGGGAAGATGACCTGCCCTTTTTTCTGGGCGACTTCGGCGGCGGATCGGGAGAGGCGATTTGTCCGCGGAGTCTGTTGAAAAAAATCAAGCAGCAAACCTTGGACGCCGGGTACACGCCCCAGTTTTCGCAAGAATTTGAATGGTTCAACTTTGCCGAAACCTCCGAAGGCTTGGAAGAGAAATCGTTCACGAACATTCAGCCCCTCACGCCGGGCATGTTCGGCTACTCGCTGCTGCGCAGTTCGATGAACAGCCCCTACTTCAACGACCTGTTCGACCTGATGCTGCGCTTCGACGTGCCCCTGGAAGGCCTGCACACCGAAACCGGACCGGGCGTCTACGAAGTAGCCATTTTGTACGGCGACATTCTAGAGTCGGCCGACCGGGCGGTGCTCTTCAAGGCCGGAGCCAAAGAAATTGCCCAGCAGCACGGGATTATGGCCAGTTTTATGGCCAAATGGGACGCAAAGCTGCCTGGTTGCAGCGGCCACGTGCACCAGAGTTTGTGGGACGAAAAGAGAGAACAGAATCTGTTCTACGACGAGCAGGCCGACGACGGCATGTCGGAGCTGATGCGCAGCTACGTGGCGGGACAACTGCACTGTCTGCCGCACATTCTGCCGATGTACGCCCCCACCGTCAACAGCTACAAGCGCCTCACCGAAGGGGCCTGGGCGCCCACCACCGCCACCTGGGGCGTTGACAACCGCACCACCGCCCTGCGCACCCTGGCCGGAGGCAAAAAATCGACCCGCCTGGAGACCCGCGTACCCGGCTCCGACGTAAATCCTTACCTGGCCATGGCCGCCTGCCTGGCCAGCGGACTGTACGGCATCCAACACCAACTCACGCTCGACCAGCCGCCCACCACCGGCAGCGGCTACGAGGACAAGAAGGCTACGCCACTACCGCCCGACCTGCACGCTGCTACCCAGGCCATGAAAGAATCGGAGCTGCCCGCCCAACTCTTCGGAACCGACTTCGTTGATCACTTTGTGCGCACCCGGCAGTGGGAGTGGCGGCAGTATTCGCGGGCCGTCACCGACTGGGAAGTGAAGCGCTACTTTGAGGTTATTTAAACGCAATCGCGAGGTCTGATAATCGTTTTCTAAGCCTAAACTTTAGCAGTATGAATACCGTACCTACTCAATTTGTCACCGATTCGCAAGGCAAGCGAGTATCGGTTATTCTTCCCGTAGAAGTCTATGATCAGATGCTGGAAATTCTTGACGATTTGGATGACGTTCAGCTCTACGATCAGGCCAAGGCCCAGCCGAGCGATATGATTTCTGCGGAAGATGTTTTCTCAGCGCTTGACAAACAGCATCAGCCGTGAGTTATCAAATAAACATCGAAAAGTCAGTACTCAAAAAGCTGGGCAATATTGCTAAGCCTGATTACGTCCGAATTAAGGCAGCGATTCTGGCATTAGCCCAAGACCCGCGCCCGCCCGGATGCAAGAAGTTGAAGGATCGGCCTGGCTACCGTATCCGACAGGGTAACTATCGCGTCATCTACGAAGTGCTAGATGACCAACTGCTGGTACTTGTGCTGGCCGTTGGCCACCGAAAAGATATCTACGAATAACTGAAAACGCAATCGCGAGGTCGTGCCGCATTGAACCAATCAGACGGTTATTTCTTGCAAATGATTGCTTTAATAATAAAGTAAGAACTGACCCGACCGAAGCGATCTTTGACAATTAACCGAAAACTACTTCACGCAACTACTCACTCATTTGCAACCTCCATGATCTATCAATTCAACTTTCCCACCGTGATCCGCTTCGGCGAAGGAGCCGTTCGAGAACTCGGGTCCTACCTCAAGGCGCAGGGTGTGCGCCGTCCGCTGCTGGTCACCGACGCCCAGGTGGCCGACCTGGATTTCTTTCGCAAGATTGCCGAAGACCTGCTGCTCGAGGGGCTGCAACCCGAGGTGTTTGCGCATATCTCAAAGAATCCGGTGAAGTCCGACGTGCTGCGGGGCAATGAAGCCTATCAACAGCACAACAGCGACGCCATTGTGGGCATTGGGGGCGGCGCCGCGATGGATGTGGCCCGCGCCATCGCGCTGAGCATCAACAACCGCCGCGACTTGTTCGACTACGACGATTTGCAGGGCGGCGACCAGTACGTGACCGAACCCATTCCGTTGTTCGTGACCGTGCCCACCACCGCGGGCACCGGCAGCGAGGTGGGCCGCAGCGCCGTGATCTCGGAAGACGACACCAAGAAAAAGCGCATTCTGTTTCACCCCACCCTGATGGCGCAACGCGTGTTCGCTGACCCCGAACTCACCTACGGTTTGCCCCCGGCCGTCACCGCGGCCACCGGCATGGACGCCCTGACGCATAACCTGGAAGCCTATCTGGCTAAGAACTACCACCCGATGGCCAATGGCATCGCCCTGGAAGGTATCCGTCTGATTGTGCGGGCGCTCGAACCCGCCGTGAACCGACCCGACCCGGTGTCGCGCGCCGACATGCTGCTGGCCTCGCTGATGGGGGCCGTGGCCTTCCAGAAGGGACTGGGGGTGGTGCACTCTCTGGCGCACCCGTTGTCGTCGCTGCTCGACATGCACCACGGACTGGCTAACGCCATCTGTTTGCCCTACGGACTGCAGTTTAACCGGCGGGGCAGCGAGTACCGTTTTGTGGACATCGCCCAAGCGATGGGGCTCAAGGAGCATACCGGCGAAGCCGTGGTGCGCGATGTGCGGCGCCTCATCAAAAATATCGGCTTGCCCGCCCACCTGAGCGAAGTGGGAGTGAAGTCTGAACATATCGACACGCTCACTGACCTGGCCGTCGATGACTTTGCGCATCCCAACAACCCCAAGCCGGTGACCCGCGACGATTTTCACCGGCTCTACACCGAGGCGCTATGATCCATCTGGGAGTGACGGCCTGCCTGATGTATCCGGATCCGAAGCGCACCTACTTTTCGGCCAAGCACCTCTGCTATCTGGAGCGTGACATGGCCCGCTATCTGTACCGGCCCAACGTGCTGCCCATCCTTATTCCCGATCTGGAGGGTGAGATGCTGGATGAGTTACTGGCCCAGTTCGACGGCTTTGTGTTTCAGGGTGGGGCCGACTTGGCGCCGCAAACCTACGGAGAAGAACCCATCGGCCCCTGGTTGGGTGACCCTTTTCGCGACGCCTACGAATTGCGCATTCTGGCGTACGCCATGAAGCACGAAAAACCCGTGTTCGGCATCTGCCGGGGCTTCCAGTTGATGAACGCCTACTTCGGCGGCACGCTGTACCAGGACATTGCCACCCAGCGGCCCAACGCCCGCCCGCACCGCGACGCGGTGTTATACGACCAACTGCACCACGAAATAGCGCTGACCGAAGGAGGCTTGCTAGACCGTTTGCAGGGCGAGGAAGCCGTGCGCACCGTTAACTCGGTGCACCACCAAGCGGTGAAAGACCTGGGCAAGGGTTTGGAAGTACTAGCCACTTCGGCCGAAGATGGTCTGGTGGAAGCTTTCGGGTGGAACCAAGCCGAAGTAGGCAAGGTGATGGGCGTGCAGTGGCACCCTGAGTTCTTTGCTAATTCGCAAACGCCGTTGATGGATGAAAGTAAAGTGTACGAGTGGTTTTTGCGGTTTTGTTAACAGCTAGGGACCTTCTCTAAATCGGACGAAGATGAACGGGTATCAAACGTTTTCCTAAATAAGAATAAGAGTACCTATCAGGAAAAAGCCTGATTTTACTTATGGAAAGAATGCCTTTTTCTAAAAGACAGTTATAGTACGTTGAAAATTTCTACTCAATTAAAAACGCGCTCTGGACACGGTTAAGTCAATGATTCAGGCGGAGGCTTTCGGATGGAAATGTCTGATGTCGCTTCGCGAAACGGTTTTCTCGGCTTGCCAGGTATCATAACGGCTCTGCAAATTAGTCCATAACGCCACGCTCGTAGAAAATGCCTCGGAGAGTCGGATGGCCATCTGAGGAGATATCCCCGCTCGCTGATTGATAATTGCGGAAACTTGTTTACGGGACACGCCCAAACCCTGCGCCATTTCTGTAATGGTTAGCCCTAGCGGTTTGAGGTAATGATTGTTTAGTATTCGTCCCGGATGTACCGGAGGCATTTCTCGTTTAATCATAATATGGTCTTTTTAGTCAATGATAATCTGCATAATCTACGTCGGACGCATCGCCGTCTTGATAGCAAAAGATGATACGGTAGTTGCCAGTAACCTTAACCGCATAAAAGCCTTTCAGATTGCCTTTAAGTTCATGAAAAGCCGAACCCGGATAGTTCATATCTTCTTTAGTCTGTGCATCATCCAAGCGAGCCAGAATGTCTTCGATCTTGGTAAGTTGAGTGGCGGGTAGTTTAGTACCATCGCCTTTTTCAAAAAGCAACTTTAAACCTTTATGCTTAATTGAAATAATCATACGCAAATGTAACTACCTTAGTTACAAAACCCAAATCTTTTGTGGAAGTTAGTGCGTTATCCAGAGTATGTTGCCTAACAGTATCAAGCCAAAAATTCATGAACATCACCAACCCCGCCACCGGCACCCTGATCACCACCGTTGAGGAAGACACCTCAGAGACCATTGAAAAAAAGTATACCCAAGTGCGCCAGGGGCAGATCGAGTGGACCGCCACTCCACTGTCCGAACGACTGGACGCCCTCCGGCAGTTCTCGGAGCTGCTGGCCTCCGAAGCCGACGAGCTGGCCCTCACGCTCACCCGCGAGATGGGCAAGCCCTTGAACCAATCGCACAACGAACTGCGCGGCGCGCAGGGACGCATTGCGTATTTTCTGGAAAATGCGGAACGCTGGCTAGCCGATGAAACCGTGCAACAAACCGACGGACTCACCGAAAAAATCGTTTACGAACCCCTGGGCGTGGTGGCCAACATCTCGGCCTGGAACTATCCCTACCTGGTGGGCGTCAACGTGTTCGTTCCGGCTCTGCTGGCGGGCAACGGGGTGCTCTATAAACCCTCGGAGTACACCACGCTAACGGGTCTCAAAATCGGCGAGCTGCTGCACCAGGCTGGGGTGCTAACCGACGCCTTTCAGGTGGTGGTCGGTGGGGCCGATGCCGGAAAAGCCCTGCTGAAACTGTCGCTCGACGGCTACTTCTTCACCGGCTCCTACCGCACCGGCCGCAGCATCTACGAAGCCGTGGCTCCGAGGATGGTGCCCTGCCAACTGGAGCTGGGCGGCAAAGACCCGCTCTACGTTTCGGCCGACAACCAAAACGTCACGAAAGTGGCCCAAGCCGCGGCCGAAGGCGCGTTCTATAACAACGGACAGAGCTGCTGCGCCGTAGAACGCATCTACGTGCACCAAGCGCTGTACCCAGCGTTTATCGAAGCGTTCGTTAGTGAGGTGAAGCAATTCCGGGTGGGCAATCCCGAAGAAGAAGGCGTGTTTATTGGTCCGCTGGCCCGCCCCGAGCAGCTCGACACGCTCAAGCAGCAGGTGCAGGATGCCGTAGACCAGGGGGCAGAGCTGCTTACCGGTGGTGCGCCGGTAGAAGGAGACGGTTACTATTTCGCGCCTACGGTGCTCGCCAACGTGCACCACGAGATGCGGGTGATGCGCGAAGAATCGTTTGGTCCCATCATCGGGATACAATCAGTGACCGACGATGAGGAAGCCGTGTTTCTGATGCAGGACACCGACTACGGACTCACCGCCGCCGTGTACTGCGACAGCCAGGAAGTAGCCGAAGAAATTCTGGCCCAGATCAATAGCGGCTCGGCCTACTGGAACTGCTGCGACCGGGTGAGCGCCACGTTGCCGTGGTCGGGCCGGGGCCACTCGGGCATCGGCACCACGCTCTCGTACCAGGGCATCCGAACGTTTACGAAGCCGAAGGCGTATCATCTTAGAACCCTTTAGAACGTATGAAAGGCATACAAGATACTTCCAGTGAAACATTTCGTCAGCTACTGGGAAACGGACTAACGTACGAGATTCCTAAATTTCAGCGAGATTATTCGTGGGATGTTGAACAATGGGATGACCTGTGGCAGGATATTCAAGTCATAAAGTTGGAACAAGAGCCTGCGCATTATATGGGTTATCTAGTTATACAAACTGATAACAATAAGACATTTAGAGTTATTGATGGTCAGCAGCGAATGATTACCCTCAGTATTCTCATCCTAGCGGTGTTGAAGTCATTGAGTGACTTGGTAGAGCAAGATACGGACGCTCGAAACAATCAAACCCGGATTGATTCGCTTCGGAACAGTTACATAGGTTATTTGGATCCGGTGTCATTAGTTCCCAGAAATAAACTAAAACTTAATCGCAACAACGACGACTTTTATCGTCAGAAGCTTGTTCCGTTACTTCCTCTGCCTCAACGAGGATTAAACACTTCGGAGCGGCTAATGAAAAACTGCTTCAACTGGTTTTATGAAAGAGTGCAGCGTACGTACCTAACGGGTGAAGCACTAGCTGGATTTGTAGACTTTATTGTTGATAAGCTGTTTTTTACGGCGATCACCGTAGGAGATGACTTAAATGCCTTTCGGGTGTTTGAAACCCTAAATGCTCGGGGGGTTCAACTATCGTCCGCTGATCTTCTAAAGAATTATCTGTTCTCAGTGGTAGACACCGCTGATCCTCACGAAACTGAAATCAATGAAATGGAGTCCTTGTGGGGGCGCGTTATTGGAAAATTGGGAAGTGAAAAGTTTCCAGAGTTTCTAAGAGTTTATTGGAACAGTAAAAACCGAACGGTAAGAAAAAACGATCTTTTCAAAGCGATAAGAAGAAGCATTCGCACCAAGCAGGAAGCCTTCTCCCTCATTAGAGAGCTCGACGTAAATACCGATCTCTATGTATCTCTGAAGTGATATTGATGTATTCAGCGATTTGTACTCCATAGAACATATATTACCAGAGAATCCGAACGATGGATGGGATACCTTTCCTGATGATGCAGTAGAGCGTCTTGTCTACCGGTTAGGAAACCTCACGTTGCTAGAAACTAATGTTAACCGAACTATTGGAAACGAAAGCTACGAGACTAAAAAACAAGCTTATGCTGGTAGTAGTCTGGGAATTACAAAAGCCATCCCGCAGCACTACACGGTATGGGATGAAGATAAAGTAAATCAGAGACAGAATCGTTTGGCCATCGAAGCCAATTCTATATGGCGACTTCAATTCAACTAAGGTTTTTATAGCCTGAGAAGGCAACAACCAGTTGGGCTATTTTGCCTGTTTACTTATTTCTGCGCCATAGAGTTGTACCCTAACTCTGCTTCCCACTACTGCCACTGCACCACCACCCCGAAGTAAACCGTGCGCTGCGAAAACAGTTCGTGAAACTCCGTTGAGTAGTCTCGATTATGGTTTACCGCCCGCACGTTTCGGTTATTCAGCAGGTTGTTGACGCTGCCGAACGCCACCGCCGACAGCTTCTCCGACAGCGGCCACACCCGGGCCAGGTTGATGTCCACCGTGTTATAATCAGGCAGGCGCAGCGATTGCTCCGCCGGGGCGTACTGCGGCGCGTACACTTGCAAATCGTCGTCCCAACTGCGGCCCGTCACCGGGGCGTAGTAGGTGCCCTGCCGGTGCAAAAAGATGGTGCTGAGCGTCCACTGCGGCGCAAACTGGTAGGAAGCGCTGCCCCGCACAAAATAATTGAGATCGTAGGATGACGCGTGCGACCCGGCTTCGTCCTGCACCGTGGCATTCAAATACGTGTACGACACCTGGGTGCGCAACTTAGGCGACCAGCGCACGTCGGCGGCCACCTCGGCTCCGTAGATACGGTCCTGTCCGCTTCCTCGCTGGGTATTTTTGCCGAACACCGCCGCCGACAGAGTTTTTCCTTTCTTCTCGTACGCGTAATCCAGCGAAAGCTGGTTACTGCGGTAGAAGTTGTCGGCGCTTTCTCCCTGGGGAATCACGTACTGATGGTAGCGCCCGGCCGACAGCGTAAGGCGCTGGTGATCATCCAACTGATAATTCGTGTTGAACTGGTAACTTACGTAGCTTTTTTGGTCGGCCAGCGGCAGGTTTTTGCGCACTCCGCCCCCGAACGTCCAGCGATCGCTAAGCAGGTACTTGCCGTAGGCGTAGGCTTCGGGCACCCGGGCGGTTTGCGTGGCTTGGTAAGCGTAGGCCGGGTGACGGGGCGCAATGGCGTAGTCAAATACCGGTACCTGTCCGTGGCTGGTGGCCCGGCGGGCGTCGTAGGTGAGCCCGGTTTTGAGCGTCCACACTTCCCAGCGGCGGGTGTAGTTGGCCGATAAATAAATGTCGCGGTTGCGCAGGTCCACGTCCAGATTGCCCATCGCGAAGCGCATTCGGCTGGCGCTGAATCCACCGTTGAGGGCCAGCGTGGCGCGCTGGTACTGCGTCCGGAAGTTGGCCACCGTGAAGTTGCGCTGCTTGCGCTGCCAAAACGTGCCCGCGCCCGAGGGGTGCCGACTGGCAAAGCGGTACTGCTCGCTCACCGCGTAGTTGAATATTTTTAGGGTAGACCGCTCGCTCAGCGCGTGCACGTAGTGCACCCCGAAGTCCAGCGTCTGAAAATGTTTGAGGTCGCTCAGCGCCCGGCGATTGATTCGCTGGAGCAAGCCGGAAGGTTGGTAGTTGCTGAACAGCGACAAGCCCGCCTTTTTCCCAACCGGTAGCGTGGCGTAGGCTCCCAAATTAGCCGGAGACAGCGCCAGGCTGCCGCTCGCGCGTTCGGGAAGGCGCTCCACCGTTTGCAGGGAAATCAGCCCGGCCGAGGTGTTGCCAAACTCCAGCGGCGGATTGCTCGGAAACACCTGCAATGCTTGAATGATACTGGCGTTAAAGATGCTGAAGGTGCCAATGCCGTTGAGTTGGGCAAAGCGCACCGCGTCGTAGATCGGCACGTCGTTCAGGAAGATGCCCGTTTGGGCCGGACTGCTACCGCGCAAGCTGATATTGGCCGACTCGTCTAGCGTGGTGGCGGCTGGTAGGGAGTTCACCGCCAGCAGCGGATCGCCCTTGGCGTTGGGGTTGGTATAAATTTCCAACTGCTCGATCTTCTTGATGCTAAACTCTTCGGCCGCCAGGCTAGCCGCCCGCACGGTCACCGTTTCCATGTCCTGCGCGAAGGCGGTCATGTTCACAACTAGGTCCGGTTGGGCGATATTCACTGGCACAACTTGCTCCTGATAGCCCACGAACGTCACCATCAGGCTATCGTTGGCCGCGATGGTAAGCGAAAACGCCCCCTGATCGTCGGTGCTGTTACCGTTTCGCCAGTCGGACAAAGCGTATACGTTGGCTCCCGGCAGGGGTTCCTGGGTGGTGGCATCAAGCACCCGGCCTTTGATTGAGACCTCTTCCTGAGCGAGGGCAAAGAGGAAGGAGCCGACGAGAACGAGTAGTAGAGCTAGCTTTTTCATAATTGAGTGTCTATGATGGTTGATATAAATCACTTTTCTAGTGCGCGTTTTGAACGCGTTCAAAACGCGCACTAGAAAGCTATAGAAAAGATGATATTTCAGGAAAGATCACTGCGCCGAAGCTTGGGCAACCGCTTTGGGAAGCAGTTTGTACTTTACCCAGCCGAAGTCAGGTTCTACTTCCAGCGCTTTGGTGAATGTTTCGGCGGCTTCCGCAGGGCGGCCAGCCTTCTGGTAGGCTTGTCCTAACCAGGCCAGGGCATCCAGATACTGCCAGTTGCTGGTGTGGTTGGGCTGAGCTTCGTAGTGCTGCACGGCTTTCTCAAAAGCGATTATCGCCTCGTCTACGTTGCCGCCGAACATGGCGGGAGTGAAGAGCAGCGAGCCGCCGCGCTGCATCCAGGCTTCGGGACTTTCCGGATCAGCTTTCAGAGCACGTTCTACCAGCTTTTCGCTTCGCGGACCCAAATACATCGCTTTCCAATTGTTGAAAGCCATGGTTGCTCCGTTGAGGCGTGCCATTTTGGCCAGCGAGCGGGCGTCGGTTTTGTCTTGATCCAGCAGCGTCTCCAGGTTTTCTTCCAGGTCGTCGGCCACCGCGTCGTAGGTGGCTTCGTCTTGGTTGGCCAGGGCGTAGACGAGTAGGCCGATTTGCGCCTCGGTGCGGGCGGTGAGTTTCTGCGTCTCATCCAGTGAAGCGTCTTGCTCTATCTTTTGGATGGCCTGCTCCCAGGGAGCTTTGCTGGCCGTGAGGTAGCCGCGGTAGAACAGTTGTTGTACTTCGGTGCTCACCTGGGCGAACGTGGGCAAGGTGAACAGGGCAATCAATACGATGCTTGATACTAGCGTTTTCATGATCGTTGGGTTTTGGTGAATGAATGCTTCAAAGAACGGGGAACCGGAGAAGAGCAAGAAATTTGGTTGACGAAGCGCAGCAGCGGGTTGACAAAATGAAACTTGAAAACCGTTATAGTCTGATTTTCAGTACGTTGTGTGTTTTTGGGAAGTTGAAGGCCGAAAGCGTTACCCGATTCACGCTTGATCCGTCTCCACCTGCATCTTATCAACTGCCCGGTGCATTTGGTCAATCATTGTTTTCTGCGTACTTTTTCTAGCGCAACTTTGGCATGATGAAATCTATTTCACTTCGTAATTCTGCCGCCTACCGCTTCGTGGTTCGCTACCGGCTCTACCACATTCCGTTCTGGGTCGGCTACCAGTTGTTCTGGACGGTGCTGTTCAACAGCGAAAACATCTTCACGTGGGTCACGGCGATTTTTGTGGTAGTACTATCCGTTTCCCAGGCTACCGGGGCCTACTTGAACATTTACTACTTCATTCCGACGTTTTTGCGGAAGCAGCGCTACGGCCGGTACGCACTGGGCTTTTTTCTGTGTCTACTTATCTCTTGGACGCTTACCACCTTCAGCTACCAGGGAATGTACTACGCCATCAACGGCGACTGGAACGTGGCGGGAGGTTGGTTCCGAGGCACCTACCCGCAATTTTTGGGGATTATGATGCTGTTGGCGTCCACAGCCATTATTTTTGTGATGATCGTTAAACTCACCAAAGATTGGGTCAAGGGTCAGCGCCGCACGCAGCAACTGGAGAAAGAGAAGCTGGAAACCGAACTCAAGTTTCTGCGGTCGCAGTTCAATCCGCACTTTCTGTTCAACACCATCAACTCCATTCACTTTCTGATTCGAAAGGACCCCGAACTGGCGTCCGATACGCTGGCCAAGTTTTCGGATCTGCTGCGCTACCAACTCTACGAGTGCAACGAAGCGCGCATCCCGCTCAAGAAAGAGGTGCACTACCTATCCAACTTCGTGGCGCTGGAAAAGCTACGTAACAGCGAGCGCTTGTCGGTGTCGCTCGACGTGAGCGAGAACGTGAACGGAGCGCAGGTAGCTCCCTTCATCCTGATGCCCTTCGTAGAGAACGCCTTCAAGCACGCCTCGAAGGGTAAGCAGCAAGAAAACTTCATTCGGGTGGCGTTGCGCCAATCGCCGCAGCAGCTGGAGTTCGAGGTGGAAAATTCAAAGGAGACTGGCGCCAGCAGTACCCGCGAGGCGGTGCACTACGGGGGCATTGGCCTGGTGAACGTGCGCCGCCGCCTGGATTTGCTGTATCCGCAGCGACACACCTTGCGCATCGATGAGCATGACCGCACGTACGCGGTACACTTAACCCTCGACCTGGATGAAGATTAACTGCCTGGTGATTGACGATGAGCCGCTGGCCCGCGAGGGACTAGCGGGCTACGTAGCCGATTTGGATTTTCTCCACTTGATGGGACAGTGCGAGTCGCCTCTGGAGGCGGGTACGCTACTGGACACCCAGAAGGTAGACCTGATTTTTTTGGACGTGCAGATGCCCAAGCTCAACGGTATTGATTTCCTGAAAACCCTGCGCCATCCGCCGCTCGTTATTCTCACCACCGCTTATCCGCAGTACGCCCTAGAAGGCTACCAGCTCGATGTGCTCGACTACCTGCTCAAGCCCATCACCTTTGATCGCTTCTACCAAGCCGCCAACAAGGCCAAAACCCAGTGGCAGTTGCAGCAGCAAGCCCGCCCGTCGGCGGCACCTCCCCCGAACGATTCAGCTTCACCGCCCGTTGCTGACGATCACTTTTTCATCAAGGTAGAGCACAAGTACGAGCGGATTGCCGTGCGGGACATTCGTTGGGTGGAGGCTATGCAGAACTACGTGGTGATCCACACGGAGCAGGAAAAGTATATGACCCTGGTCACACTGAAAAGCGTAGAAGAACGATTGCCTACCGAGCGGTTTATTCGCCCCCACAAGTCGTATCTGGTCGCTCAGGATAAAATCACCTCGGTAGAGGGCAACCAGATTTTCGTGGGTCAACAGGTGATTCCCATCAGTCGGCACTACCGCGAAGCGGTGATCGAGACGTTGATCAACCGGAAGTTGCTGAAGCGCTGAACGGTACTGACTTCTGAACGGGTGGCAACCTACCGAATGATTGTCTCGTTACTACTTTTTCCGTATTTTTAGAACATGAGAAGAGAGATACTATATCGCGCATTGCTGAGCCGCTTCGATGATAAAGAGGCTGAAACCATTGTGGAGGAAGTAGCTTCGTTGGAAGATCAGAACATTGATCGCCTGAAGGAAATCTTTGCCACCAAAGAAGACCTGCACCGCGAACTGCGGGTGCTTTATAGTGATTTGTCTAACAAGTTTGATAACAAGATTGACAATCTTGCAGAAAACATGAATAGCAAGATTGACAAAATTTACTGGTTTATCCTGGGGCAAACGGCTATCATGGTCGGGATAATACTAGCGATCCTTCGAACCGCCAATGTGTTCTAGCTAGAAGATTTCAACTTAGCTACGCTGCTGGTACGCTTCCACAATCTTCGCCAAAAACTCAGTCTGATCCATCTCCCAGTAGCGCCGCGAAAAAATCTCTACTTCGTTAAATCCTTTAAACCCGGCGCTTTCGGCCCATCCGCGAATCTCGGGCACGTTGATGCAGCCTTCGCCCATCAACCCCCGGTCAAGCAGCATGTCTTCCGTCGGTGATTTCCAGTCGCAGATGTGAAAGGCCGACAGGTTGCCGTTGCGACCGCAGCGCATAATTTCTGACTCCAGCGTAGGGTCCCACCACAAGTGGTACACGTCCACTGCCACGCCCACCCAGGGCGAGTTAATCATTTCAGCCATATCGTTGGCCTGCCCCAGGGTATTCACGGCCGAGCGGGTGTCGGCGTACATGGGGTGCAACGGTTCGATGGTCAGCGTCACCTTATTCGCCTCGGCGTGGGGCAGCACCGCCTCAATGCCCTCTCGAATCTGCTGCCGCGATACCGGGAGCGGTTGGTCAGGATCGGCTCCGCACACCAGCACCACCATCGGGGCACCCAGTGCCGCCGCTTCGTCTACCGCGGCTTTGTTGTCGTCAATGGCTGACTGCCGCTTTTGCGCAGAAGTAGCCGGAAAAAACCCGCCCCGGCACAGCGAAACCACCGACAGGTCGTGCTCTTTCAGCATCTGGCCCGACCGGGCAATGTTGCGCCCCTCCAGCGCGTCGCGCCAAACGGTGATGCCGCTCACTCCCGCCTGGGCGTAGTGGTCGGCGGCTTTCTCCAGGCTCCAGGGCTTGGTGGTGATGGTGTGGACGCAAAGGCGGGATAGATCGTTCATAGTGGGCTAAAATACGAAAGGTAGTAGAAACACAAAGGTTCTTAGTCAAATTTCGAGCCTTGCCCGGGAGTTCGGACTTCGGGCGAAAAGCTTTCTTCGAATGCTTGTTCCCAGGCATCCAGGCCATCCGCTAGACACCACACATCCAAAAACCCACGCTGCTGCACCAGTATGCGCCCCGCTCGCCGACTTCGTGCGCCGCTTTGGCAATACACCACCACCGGCCGGTCGGTGGCAATTTGGGCAACGAACTGCTCGAGCTGACCCAAGGGCATCAGCGTGCCCCCCAAACTTGCTGTGGTGTGCTCGTACGGTTCGCGCACATCGATGAGCTGAAAATCGCGTTGCTCTTGCTGCCACCGCCGCAGTTCCGCTACGCTGATTTCCCGCAAATCCATGGAAAGTTCATCTGGTTCAACGTCTCCGCAAAACTGCGCGTAGTCCATCAAAGTGGTTTGCGTGGGATGGGTCCCGGTTAGCGGATTGTCGGGATTCTTCTTGATGGTAAGCGTACGGGTTTCCAACAAAAGCGCATCGAATAAAAACAACCGCCCCGCCAGCGGTTCGCCGAGCTCGGTGATTACCTTGATCACCTCGTTGGCCTGCAGACTGCCCACGATGCCCGGCAGCACGCCTAGCACTCCGCCCGCGGCGCAACTGGGCACCGTGCCCGGCAACGGCGGCTGCGGAAACAGGTCGCGGTAATTGGGGCCGCGCTCTCCTCTTTCGCTTAGATGATTGAACACCGCCACCTGCCCCTCGAAGCGAAAGATGGCGGCGTAGACGTTCACTTTGCCCAGCAACACGCAGGCGTCGTTCACCAAGTAGCGCGTCGAGAAGTTATCCGAACCGTCGGCGACGATATCGTAGTCCTGAATGATCGCCAGGGCGTTGTCGGACGTCAATTTCACGGGGTGCATCCGCAGACAAACGTGGGGATTCTGGCGGCGCAGCCGCTCGGCGGCTACTTCCACTTTCGGTCGGCCCACATCGTCTTCGGTGAATAGCACCTGCCGGTGCAGGTTGCTGGATTCGACCTTGTCAAAGTCCACCAAGCCCACCGTGCCCACCCCGGCCGCCACCAGGTACGACAACAGGGGAGCGCCCAGTCCGCCCGTACCCACCACCAGCACCCGGGCATCCTTTAACTTCTGCTGTCCGGCCTGCCCAAAACCGGGCAGCGTCAGGTGGCGGCGGTAACGGGCTAGTTCGGCAGAAGAAAGGGTCATAATAGCTGGATAAACCGGTTACTCAGGAGCGGTTACGGTCACTCCAAAGCGCTTCAGCGCCCGGTCGGCCACGGTTTGTCCAATGGAAAGCGAAGAGGTGGCGGCGGGCGAAGGCGCGTTGCACACGTTGATGGCCACCTCGTTTTCGATGATCAGGAAGTCGTCGAGCAGTCCGCCGTGGCGGTCGCAGGCCTGGGCACGCACACCCGCTTCGCCGGGCACCAGATTGTCTTCGGTAATCTCCGGAATAAGTTTTTGAAGGGCTTCGGTAAAGGCGGCTTTGGAGAACGAGCGGTACATTTCGCCCAGGCCGGTTTGCCAGTACTTGGCCGCCACCCGCTGGAAACCGGGCCAGCGCAGGGTTTCACTCAGCTCGCCGGGGTGCACGTCGGATTTGCGGTAGCCTTCGCGCCGGAAGGCCAGCACCGCATTGGGACCAGCTTCTACGCCGCCACCAATCATACGGGTAAAGTGCACTCCCAAGAATGGGAAGTTGGGGTCGGGCACCGGGTAGATCAGACTCTTCACTAAATACTCTTTTTCGGGTTTAAGCTCGTAATATTCGCCTCGAAAAGGAATAATCTTTAGATCAATGGGACCAGCCTGCGTCATCTGCGCAATCTTGTCCGAATACAGCCCGGCGCAGTTCACCACCAGCTCGGTCAAGTAGCTCCCCTTCGAGGTGACCACCGTGCAGCCGTGATGATGTACGCGGATGTCGGTGACCTTCTCACCCAGCCGAATGTCCGCATTCTGCTCACGCAGCCGGTCGGCGTAGCACCGGGCCACGGCAACGTAGTCGATGATGCCGGTTTGGGGGACAAAAATCGCTTCCAGTCCGTTCATGTGGGGTTCGCGCTCGCGCAGCTGCTCTTGGTTGAGGCGCTGCAAGCCTTCCAGGCCGTTTTCTTCGCCCCGTTGCTGAATGGTGTCGAGGGCGGGCAATTCTTTAGCACGGGTGGCCACGATCACTTTGCCGCACAAATCATAGGCAATACCGTGCGCATCACAGAAGTCTAGCAACATACGGTAGCCCCGGATACAGTTGGTGGCTTTCAGGCTACCCGGTTTGTAGTAGACTCCCGAATGAATCACCCCGCTGTTGTGCCCGGTTTGGTGCGCCGACAAGCGCGTTTCTTTTTCCAGCAACGCGAGCTTGAGCTGGGGTTGTTGCTCTTTGATCCGCAACGCGGTGGCCAGACCCACAATGCCTCCCCCGATAACAATGATGTCGTAGGTCATATACACGGTAGGTGCGCATTAATCGCGTACCTACGATTTTGGTTTAAAATCAAGCGAGATGGAGTTCATGCAGTAGCGCTGGCCGGTGGGGGCGGGGCCGTCGTCGAACACGTGGCCCAGGTGGCCTTCGCAGCGGCTGCAGAGCACCTCAGTGCGCACCATGCCGTGGGTAACGTCACGCTCTTCCTCTACCCGGTCTTTTTCTACGGGAGCATAAAAACTTGGCCACCCGCTGCCCGAGTCAAACTTGGTTTCGGAATCAAAAAGTTCTTGTCCGCAAGCGGCACAGGTGTACACTCCGGGAGTCTTGGTGTTGTGATACTTGCCGGTAAACGCCCGCTCGGTGCCCTTTTCACGCAACACGCGATACTGCTCCGGGCTAAGTTCTTCGCGCCACTCTTGTTCGGGTTTCTGAATTCTTTCGCTCATATTAATTATAGTTACTTTGGTCATTGAACAAATTTATCCTTTAATTGATTTAATTGTCATAGAAAAGCTTGTTCTACCCTAGAATTGACTTTTGTTCGGGTATACCGTACGCTTTTTTATCTTTCCAATGCACAATCTCTTTCCCCTTTAACAACTAATGTCCTTTTTCGTACCCTCTGTCTTCCGGGCATTAAAAGTAAATAAGTAACTCAATGCAAACGAATAGTTTTCATCCTCTCAAGAACTTTAACCAAGACATACCCGCTAGTATCGTGGTGTTTCTGGTGGCCATGCCCTTGTGTCTGGGAATCGCATTGGCCTCCGGAGCCCCCCTGTTTTCAGGACTTATTGCAGGAATTGTGGGCGGGATCGTCATAGGATCACTCAGTGGTTCCTCCCTAGGGGTAAGTGGCCCGGCCGCCGGACTGGCCGTGATTGTCCTGACCGCCATTCAAGATCTAGGAGCCTTCGAGATTTTTTTGGTGGCGGTAGTCTTGGCAGGTGTCATTCAGTTAGTGCTGGGCTTTGTCGGAGGAGGTATCATTGCTTACTACTTTCCTTCCTCGGTTATCACGGGGATGCTGGCCGGTATCGGGATTGTCATTGCCATCAAACAGATTCCTCACGCGTTCGGCTATGACCAGGACTTTGAAGGAGATATGAGTTTCCAGCAGCCCGATGGGGAAAATACTTTTTCAGAATTAGTCAATATGCTGGATTTTATCAGTCCCGGAGCGTTGATCATCACCGCCACAGCCCTGGCTATCCTGTTGCTCTGGGAAACAAGCTTTATGAAGGAACAAAGAATCTTTCAACTTATCCCAGGTCCGCTGGTAGCGGTCATCACCGGAATCTTGCTTAATCTACTTTTCTCTTCCGTGCCTTCGTTAACGCTCAGAGCAGATCAACTGGTCAACGTTCCGGTGGCGGACAGCATTGACAGCTTCTTCGGCAACTTTAGCTTTCCTGACTTTGCGGGCGCACTGGCTAATCCCCAGATCTATGTTACTGCGATCGTGATTGCCGTGGTGGCTAGCCTGGAAACGTTGCTCTGTGTAGAGGCTACCGATAAGCTGGATCCTTACAAGCGAGTTACCCCGACCAACCGAGAATTGAAAGCGCAGGGTGTTGGTAATATCATTTCCGGTTTGATCGGAGGTTTACCTACCACCCAAGTTATTGTCCGGAGTTCTACCAATATCCAATCCGGAGGAAGAACCAAGGCTTCTGCCGTCATTCACGGCTTCTTGTTGATTGCTACCATCGTCCTGATCCCTCATATTCTAAACCTAATTCCTTTGTCTACGTTGGCGGCTATCCTGTTGCTCGTCGGGTACAAGTTGGCAAAACCTGCCTTGTTCAAAAAGATGTACAAGGCAGGAAAAGGAACATTTATTCCGTTTATCGCTACTATTATCGGTATCGTCTTTACGGACTTGTTAACCGGTCTGGCGATCGGATTGGGCATCGCTATTATCTTCATACTTTACAATAGCTTCCAGATTCCTTACCTGATGCTGGATGAAGACATAAAAGATAAAAAGAAAATCAAGATCGTGTTGGCCCAGGAAGTTACCTTTTTAAACAAGGCGTCTATTTTGCAGACGTTAGACAGGATTCCGGATAACGCCGTTGTAGAAATTGATGCCACGAATGCGATCTACATACACGAAGACGTGCTCG
Source organism: Cyclobacteriaceae bacterium (assembly GCA_965217275.1). Classification (GTDB taxonomy): domain Bacteria; phylum Bacteroidota; class Bacteroidia; order Cytophagales; family Cyclobacteriaceae; genus Tunicatimonas. The sequence goes on from OZ244400.1 coordinate 3,247,254, forward strand.
AAATCATAGAAAATTTTAAAGTAAACGCGAAGGAGAGGGGAATTCATCTGACATTAACCAATCTCTACCTGCATCAGGAGTTAGACTCTCCCGACCACATGTTTGTATCATTTGATGAAAACGAGAGCGTTCGGGAGCCGGAAAAAGAAGTGATTGATCCTAATAAATGATCTGCTTTTTATCTCTCTGAGATGCAGTTTTACAAAGCAGGTAGTCAACCGACTATCAGTACTCAACCCACCGAACAAACCACCGATTGCCTCGTTAGTAACAAGAGCACTTTAGACTTATTTTTTAGTATACCTACCTATGAAAGTACCAAAAGTATTAGCCAAGTACGTAGACGTAGTCAACCATCCCGGAGTGTACATCAAAGCGGAGATTGATAAGGTAACCAGCGAAGTTAAGGCAAAGGTGCAAGAGTTGCTCCCTAAGATTGTTTTGTCAGCGCTGGCCGGAGTTTTCGGCTTGTTTCTGCTCACTTTCGCTAGCCTCACGCTCGCTTTTTTCCTCAACGACGTGCTGGATAGTCCGTTCTATGGGTTTTTGATCGTTACCGGGTTATACCTTTTGGTCGTGATTTTCTTGGTGCTTGCCCTGCGCAATGAGTCGTGGCAGCGCAAACTGTTCGGTTTGCCTAAGCCGGGAAGCGGGGTACAATCGCGTCGCTTGGTGGCTCCTGACAAAGTGGACCCCACGGCGTATCGGATGGGGCAGGCTCAACTGCATGATGAAGTGACGGATCGTCCTGCTGCGAAAACTACCGACCCCGCCACCGCTCCGGTGGTTACTTCAACCCGGACCCCGGTTACGGACTCAAAACCGTACGCCTAGTCCCGTCTCAACCAGTTCGGCCCGCCCGCCGTGCACCTTCAGCGTGAAGTTGCCAAGAAGGTGCTCGGTGAAGGCGTAGCGCACCCCAATGCGCTGGTACACGGGCAGGTACAGATTCCGGAACGGACGGTATACGTACACTCCCACCTGGGTGAGCAACGACAAGCGCTGATAAAACAGTTCGTGTCCGGCCACCAACGCCACCCGTCGGTAGTCCGGCCGTTCCTGCGCCACGTGCTTCCGGATGTAGTGCCGCGTAGCCTGGTCTAGAAACACATCGACTCCTCCGGTGAGTCCACTGATGGCGCTAAGCCGTAGGGTGGTGTAGGCGTGCAGATTTATGAAGTTGTGCAGTGCCCCCTGGGTTTCCAGGGTTTTCAGGCCGGTGCTCACTCCCAGGTAATAGCTGATACGCTGGTAGGGGGCGGGCGGCGTCACCTCGGCCGCGGTGGCGTAGGCAGGGAGTTGCTGCCCCAACCGCCGCGACACTCCCAGGTTGATCATCGGCATGTTCACCCCCCGGTTGGGCCGCGAGTAGGCCGCGTTGGAATAGTGCACCAGTTTGGCCGACAGGTTGGCCCGCCAGCGAGAGGAAAGCGCGTAGGAGTAGGTCAACTGCGTGCGCATGGTGAGGGTGACGGGCGTACCCAGCAGGATGTTGCCGGTTTCAATGGGCGGACGGTAGGGGCGGGTATGATAACCCAGGCCCACGCCCAGCCCCAGGGTGAGCAGAGATCGCCGTAGGCGCATCATCGGAACGTCCATGTACATCGTTCCACCGATGGATTGACCCAGCACCGGGTGACCGTAGTCGGTGTAGGTGAGCGAAAACCCAATGTCGGGACAGCGGTAGCGGTGCTCCCAAAAGGAGTAACCGTAGGTGTTTTTTTGGATGAACAACTCGAAGCCCATCGGGCGCGTCTGCGCAAACTGCGCCACGTTTTTCGAGGGCACCAGCAAAAAGCCCTGGTAGGCGTTGATGCCCAGGGTGTAGGTGTGCTTGGGTGATTCTTGAGCAGTTACGGAAACTGCCGCGCTGATAGCGGTTATAGTTAGCAATAGCAAACGAAGAAAAGGCATAGACCAACGTAGCTCGGATACTCGTGGCGAAAATAACAGTCTGGGTGGTTATTGTAAAAGAACGAGGAAAGTAAGTGCGAAGGGCACTGTATATAACCACTCCGTGATACGGATAAGGGTTGACGCCCGCTGTTCGTCGGCGTGGTAGTGCCCTGCGAAGCTTATCGCACCGTAGGGCGCTATTCACGCTATCGTTGTGTCCTCGGTCTGAAGCGTAGGCCCAAAGGGTGAAAAACTTTTGCCTTACTTCTCTGAATGGCCTCGCGCGAACTTTTTTGAGCTTCTCGTGACCCTTTTTGCTCTCGAGGGGGGTGATGAGGGCCTCGCGAGGGCCTCGGAGGGCCCCGTTTGAACATATTTTGCTCTCGCGAGGGCTTTTTTTAGGAGAGAACACCGACCTTATAGCCAATCAATCGCGCTTTATTGGTTGCCTACGCCACCCGCGTGTAAGAAATCATCCGTACTAACGTTTTCTTTGCTGCCCAATGTTACCCATTTTGCGCCAACGAAATCGGGTCCAACGATTCAGGCGTTCGAGTCGTTACTTCACTGCTTAAACCACATCGTTATGTCACTGCGCGTGCAGGCGCTTACCAAAACCTACGGCAACCAGACGGCCGTGAATAACGTTTCGTTCTCCGCCGAGCCCGGCCAGATCGTGGGCTTTTTGGGGCCCAACGGGGCGGGCAAGTCCACCACCATGAAGGTCGCCACCGGCTACCTGCCGCCCACCCACGGCACCGTGGAGGTGTGCGGACACGACGTGGGGCAAGAGCCCCTGGCCGTGCGCCGCTGCCTGGGCTACCTGCCCGAGCACAATCCGCTCTACCTCGATATGTACGTGCACGAGTACCTGCGCTTTATCGGACGGATGTACGGGATGCGTGGCGCGACGCTGGGCGAGCAGGTGCGGCGCATGGTGGAGCGGTGCGGACTCGCCCGCGAGCAGAACAAAAAGATCGGCTCGCTCTCCAAAGGCTATCGGCAGCGCGTAGGGCTGGCCCAGGCGCTGGTGCACGACCCCGCCGTGCTGATTCTGGACGAGCCCACCACCGGACTCGACCCCAACCAACTCACCGAAATCCGGGCGCTGATCAAGAGCATCAGTGCTGAGAAAACGGTGGTGTTTTCTACCCACATCATGCAGGAGGTGCAAGCGCTGTGCGACCGGGTGGTGATCATCCATCGGGGTGAGATCGTAGCCGACAACGCGCTGGCCGACTTGCAACGAAGCCCTTCACCGGGCACCACCTCGGAAAAAACGATAAAAGTAACCTTTACGCAAGCCGTCGATGTTGAACTGCTGAGCCTAATACCGGGAGTACAGGGCGTGCAGGAGATGGGCGAAGGGGTGTATCAAATAAGCAGTAAGGGCGAGGAAGACGTGCGTCCCGCTGTGTTTCGCTTCGCCTGCCAGCACGATTACGTGATGATCGGGATGAAGCAGCTTAGTTCGTTAGAAAACCAACCTTCGGGATCATTGGAAGAGATATTTAAAAACCTTACTCGGTAGGTTCGGAGTTCTAGGTTTGTAAACGATCAAACCCAGAACCTTTCAACCTAGAACCACAATATGTTACAAATCCTAAACAAAGAGATCAACAGCTACCTCAACTCGCTGATTGCCTACGTGGTGATTGCGGTGTTCCTGACGGGCATGGGGCTGCTGATGTGGTTGTTTCCCGAAACCAGCGTGCTCGACTACGGCTTCGCCGAGATGACGACTCTTTTCTCGCTGGGTCCCTACGTGTTTTTGTTTCTCGTTCCGGCCATCACCATGCGCAGCTTTGCCGAGGAGAAAAAGGCGGGCACGATGGAGTTGCTGCTCACCCAGCCGGTTACCGACTGGCAACTCATCATCGGCAAGTTTCTGGCCGCCTGGGCCGTGGTGCTGTTTGCGCTGCTGCCCACGCTGATCTACTACTTCTCGGTCTACCGCTTGGGCAGTCCGGTGGGCAACCTCGACTCGGCCGGGATTTTCGGATCGTACATCGGGCTGCTGCTGCTGGGCGGGGTGTTCACCTCCATCGGCATCTTTGCCTCCTCGCTCACCGAGAACCAAGTGATTGCCTTTATCTTGGCGGTGTTTCTATGTTTTATTCTGTTCACCGGATTTGGCTCGTTAGCTACTTTGGCCGAAAGGAGCAAACTGGGGTACTACGTAAGTCAGTGGGGCATTTTGTACCACTACGAAGCCATGAGCCGTGGCCTGATCGACTCGCGTAATTTGGTCTACTTCGTGACGGTGATTGGACTAATGCTGTTGTTGACGCAGGTGGTGTTAAACAGCAGGAAGTGGTAATTGAATGAGTGAAAGATTGAATTGGTGAGTAAGTGATTAGGCGGTTTGAACAGAAGCCGGAATGACGTAGTTTTAGATACGGTAGCCGCAACTGCGAGGCAGACGGTGAGGTTATTTGGAAGCAAAAGCAATTACGGTTGTAACTTACGAAGGCCGATAGACAAGAAGTTCTTCTACCAATTTGAAAACATGGGTAGCAGGATTGTTTTGTGCGGGACTGTGATGATCATACCGTTCGGATAGCTCCTTAGCCCAGCGGACAGCTTGATGAACGTCACCTTGCTGCCGTAGTGTAGCAAAGATCTCAATATCATTCTTCTGATACGGTCGCTCTAAATGATTGGAAAGCAGACCACTGTATTGAGTGCGAGAGGCGGCATTTTGGTAAAACTCAAAATGCAGTAAATACCATAGCTCGAAGGCTTCATTAGAGTAAGCGCAACCCACCTTTTCCCGTTCGGCCAAAAACACCGCTTCGTTAAATCGTTGATCCGAAAAACTATCTTTATCAAACACAGCCCACGTCTGGTCATAGGCCCGATTAGTATTTGCCCGCTCGTTTCGTTCTTCAATAGCCTTGTTGACTACATTCAGCGTATTATCTCCTGTTCCAATTATTTCCAATTCTACCACTCCTCTGGGCAGCTCTCTCCGAAAAGCTTCGAAGTAGTTAGGCTCGGTCTTTTCTCCTTCGCAAACAATTAAGATTCGTTTTCTCACCGGGGTCGTCCGGTACCGTCTTCGCTCGCGTTCTTCCCGTTGATGAATCCGTTTCAGCAGGGCGTTATCAATCTTCTTCTTTCTGGCCATGGGTTAGTGCTGAGAGTGCTTTGAAATCGCCCAAGAAAGGAATTGCTCCATAGCGCCCCTTAATGTAATCTTGTTCAAAAGAAGCATCTTTTCGCACTTTGCCTTTTGGCAGTTTATACTCAGCCAAAGAATATAGGTCTGAACTTCCGGCACGGCTTTTCTCTACAAACCAAATTTGGTCCCGGCGGAAGGTGCAGGCACTAAGTAGATTGGTGTCATGAGTAGCAAATACAAGTTGGGCATTCTTGAGATTTATCTCTTTATTATTGAATAGCTGAACAATTAGCTGGGTAAGAAGTGGATGCAAACGGGCATCTAATTCATCTATAACAAGTAATCTACCTAGTGCTAGGGTATCATAAACAGGACCGAGTAATCTAAAAAACTTCTTTGTTCCCTCCGACTCTTCAGTATTAAAGTCGAGTCTGATAACCTCTTTGCTGCTCGATTCTTCTCGTAGAAGATAAATACGATAATCGGTCTTCCCTACCAAGTTTTCCTTTAGCCTTTGAGCAGTCTCCTTTGGCAGATCATCCGATATCATATCTTCAGTGATCTCAAATTCGTCTACCTCAATACCTGAAATTCCTAAATCGGCCTCCCGCAAGGAGCTTATTATAAGATCTTTAAGTTTGTTTCTTTTTATCAATTTGGCAGTAAAGCCTTCATAACTATGATCTGCCAGACCAGAAATGATATTGAAACTTCTGAACCACTTAACAATGTCACCAGCTATTCTACCGTTGAACTGACTGACTACTGACAAGAATAAAGCATTGTCTCTAGTTTTTTCTTCTAGGCGTTCGCCTTCAGTAAATTCTTTATGGATTTCTATACCATCTGAATCACGCATGAAGAGTATGCGCTCTTTTGTCTTCATAGATTGAAGTAACCACTCAGCACAGATTTTTTCTCGAGTCACTTCATAACCGTAGCGATACTTAATGTCATTAATGAGTAAAGATGCCTCGAAGCTAGAAGGCTTGTCTATGTAATCAGCATGAAGTTTGAAGGGAACCACGTCAATCTCGTCGTCAAGCTGAGTTTCTTTAGATGAATTGACGGTGAACCATCGGAAAAAAGCTAATGCATCAAAAATATTTGACTTTCCTGAGGCATTTGCCCCATAAAGTACGGCACTTTTTAGCAAGTTATACCTTCCGGCAGTAAACACATTGTCACCAGCAAACTCCTTAATATGCTTTACTGCGGTCATATTAAGCGTTATTTCTTCCCGAATAGAGCGATAATTGCCGACGGTGAACTGAATAAGCATTTTTGTTCATTTTGTGAAATTCTCTCAAAAGTAAGCAAAATATGTGTCAGAAAAACTCAAACGCGGCTAGGATTTTCTGATTATATTGCAAAACGCATTATAAAGCGTTCTAACCTAATTCATCTGATGAATAACAATGCCAGAGGTATGAACCCATCCACCCAAACGCCCTCCCCTTCCACCACCACCCGCAACCGCGACTTATCCAAGCTCGCCCTGGGCATCGTGGCGCTGGTCTTCCTCAACCTGCTGGCCCAGCAGTTCTTCTTCCGCATCGACCTCACTGAAGAGCAGCGCTACAGCATCTCGGTGGCCACCAAGGCGTTGCTGCGCAACCTGGATCAAGCCGTGCAAGTGACCGTCTACCTGGAGGGCGACGGCCTGCCGCCCGACTTCCGGCGACTGCAACGCAGCGTGCGCGAGACGCTCGACGAGTTTCAGGTGTACGCCGACGGCCGCCTGCGCTACCGCTTCGTGAACCCGCTCACCGCCACCAGCGCCGAGCAGCGGCAAGCTTTTATTCAGGAACTGGGGCAAGCGGGTATTCAGCCCACCCGGGTGTTTGCCGAAGAAGACGGACGGCGCATCCAGAAGATGATGCTGCCGGGCGCTATCGTACAGTCCGATAGCAACCAAACCGCCGCCATGCTACTGAATGGCGACCAAGCAGCCGGTCCGCAAGACGTACTCAACCAGTCGATCGAGAACGTAGAATACGAACTGGCCAGCGCCATCCGGCAGGTGATAGCCACCGAACGCAAGCGGATTGCCTTTATCAAGGGGCACGACGAACTGCCGCCCCTCGACGTGGCCGGACTCACCCAGGCCGTGTCACAAACCTATGATTTGTACGAACTGAACTTGCCCGACAAAGACGTGATCCCGCCCTACGCCGCGCTGATCGTGGCCCAGCCGCAGGAGCCCTTCAGCAAGCAGGATCAGTACAAGCTCGACCAGTACATTATGCGGGGCGGCCGGGTGCTGTTCTTCATCGATCCGCTACGCATCGACATGGACAGCGTCGGGCAGAACGGCTCGTTTGCTTTTCCGCTCGACCTGGGCCTGGATGATATGCTGTTTCGCTACGGACTGCGCATCAACCCCACGCTGGTGCAGGACATCAAGTCGGGCGTGTACCCGATTGTGGTGGGTGAGGTGGGCGGACAGCCGCAGATTGTGCCGTTGCCCTGGCCGTTTTTCCCCATCGTGAACCGCTACGGTGCCCATCCCATCGTGCGCAACCTCGACGCCCTGTACCTGCGCTTCGTGAGCAGCATCGACACCGTGCAGGCCGCGGGCATCCGAAAAACCCCGCTCGTCTTCACCTCGCAGTACTCGCGGGTGCTGCAAACCCCGATTGTGGTCAACCTGAACGAACTGCGTGAAGAACCCGACCCGGCGCAGTACCGCAGCGGTCCGCAGGCGGTGGCCTACCTGCTGGAAGGTTCGTTTACGTCGGTATTCAAAAACCGCATCCTGCCCGACAACGTCGACCAAGCATCGTTCCAGGAGCGCAGTGCGCCTACGAAGCTGATCGTCTGCTCCGACGGCGACCTGGTGCGCAACGAAGTGAACCGGCAGAACAACCAGCCCTATCCCCTGGGCTTCGATCCGATTACCGAGCGCACCTTTGCCAACGAAGATTTTGTGATGAACGCGCTGGCCTACCTCACCGATGAAGACGGCTTGATCAGCGCGCGCACCAAGGAAATTCAGGTGCGGCCCCTGGACCAGGTGAAGGTAGAGCAAGAAGCCACCATGTGGCAGGTAGTTAACCTGGTGGTGCCCATCTTGCTTATTGTTGCCTTCGGAGTGGTCAAGTACTACCTGCGTCGGCAGAAGTACGCGCGTTTCAAACCTTCTTAGTGGACAGAAGTTAACTTTTCCTTTCCTACGTACCATTTTTTGCGTATCTTGTAAGTTTTTTAACCGTCCATATATGAAATCCTTTTTCCGCCTTGCCCCGCTGGGGCTCTTAGCGGCGCTGTGCCTGCGGTCTGCAAGTAGCCGAGCCCAAGTCAATTTCACCTCTTCCAATCTTCCCATCATCGTGATCAATACCGAGGGGGCGGAGATCGTTGATGAACCGAAAATAAACGTCTTTATGGGCGTGATCAACAACCCTCCCGGTCAGCGGAATAACCTGACTGACCCCTTCACCGATTACGAAGGCACCATCGGCATCGAGATTCGGGGAGCCACCTCGCAGAATTATCCGAAGAAGCAGTACAGCGTAGAACTGCGCGATCCGGACGGTAAAGACACGGCGGTGGCGCTGCTGGGCATGCCTAAGGAAGCCGATTGGGTGCTTAATGCCCCCTACGCCGACAAAAGCCTGATGCGCAATATCTTGGCCTACCAGCTGGGCCGCGACCTGGGCCACTACGCCCCGCGCACCAAACTGTGTGAGGTGGTGCTCAACGGCGACTACCAGGGCGTTTACGTGCTCATCGAAAAGATCAAGCGCGACAAAAACCGGGTGGACGTTGCTAAGCTGAAGGACGATGAGATCAGCGGTGATGATTTGACGGGCGGCTACATCATTAAAATCGACCGCGATACCGAGGGGGGTGAAGAGGGATGGGCCTCCGCGTACGCTCCGCGCTACCGGGAAGAAGAAAAGCAGCGCCGCATCTACTTCCGCTACGAGTATCCCGACACCGACGACATTGCCCCGGAACAGAAAACCTACATCCAAAATTACGTCAAGGCGTTTGAAAACGCGTTGGCCAGCGACGACTTTGCCGACCCGGCAAGGGGATACGCTCCCTACATCGACGTGCGTTCGTTTATCGATTACTTCATCGTGAACGAGGTTTCCAAGAACATCGATGCCTACCGGCTGAGCACTTATATGCACAAGCAAAAGGACTCCGACGGCGGCAAGCTGGTGATGGGCCCGTTGTGGGACTTCAACTTTTCGTTTGGCAACGTGGAGTTCTGTACGATAACGGGTGATCCTACTAACTTTGCGATGGACTTCAACCAGCGGTGCCCCGGCGACTCTTGGCTCGTTCCGTTCTGGTGGGAGCGGTTGATGGAAGACCCGGCCTATTCGGATAGCCTGGCCGTGCGCTGGGCCAACTTGCGCACGAACCAGCTGAGCACCGCCCGGTTGGTAGCACGGGTAGACTCGGTCGCTACGCTCCTTGATGAGGCCCAGGCCCGTAATTTTGCGCGCTGGCCAATCCTGGGCGAGCGTATTTGGCCCAATGACTTCGTGGGAGAAACCTACCAGGAAGAGCTGGACTACCTGAAAGACTGGACAACGCAACGGTTCACCTGGTTGGATGAGAATCTGCCGGAACCTCCCGTGGTGGTCACCGACCCGGTTCCTCCGACGGTGCCAACAGATTCGGTACCTACCGACTCGGTGCCTCCGACGGTGCCCTCCGACACCGTCACCACCGATCCTCCTCCGGCCGACAGCGTGGTCACCTCCATTGACCGGGAGAAGCTTTCCGACGAAACGCCAGTGGTGTATCCCAATCCGTTCGGCCATGCGTTGACGATTCGGTTCACCACGCAGCAGGCGGGCACCGTGGCGGTTCGCGTTCACGATCTGCTGGGAAGAACGGTGCTGCGATCTACAACTTATCACCCAACCGCCGATGAGCAGCAACTTCCCCTGAACACCGCTGCCCTTCGGCCGGGCATTTACGTACTCCAGTTGCAGATAGGTGATGGGGGATTAATTACCCGGAAGATTAGCAAACGCTAGGACCATGAACCCTTCCCGCTGTGCTACTTGGTTTCGGTTTATTACCCTGCTCGGGTTGCTGCCAACGGTCAGCTGGGCGCAGGTTAATTTCACCACTTCCAACCTCCCGATCATCGTGATCAATACCCAGGGCGCGCCCATTGTGGACGAGCCCAAGATTAGTGCGACAATGGGCATCATTGACAACGGGCCAGGAACGCGCAACAACCTAACGGACCCGTTCAATGATTTTGAGGGGGGCATCGGCATTGAGATCCGCGGTTCATCCTCACAATCGTTCCCTAAAAAGCAGTACGGCGTGGAAGTGCGCAACCCCGACGGTAGTGACTCAACGGTCTCGCTGCTCGGCATGCCCGCCGAATCGGACTGGGTGCTTTACGCTCCCTACAGCGACAAAAGTCTGATGCGCAACATTCTGGCCTACCAACTGGGCCGCGACCTGGGCCACTACGCGCCACGCACCAAACTGTGCGAGGTGGTACTCAACGGCGACTACCAGGGCGTTTACGTGCTCATCGAGAAGATCAAGCGCGACAAGAACCGAGTAGACGTCGCCCGATTAAGGGACGACGAGATCAGCGGTGACGATTTAACCGGTGGGTATATCCTCAAAATCGACAAGGGAAACGACGCGGGCTGGACGTCCGATTATCCGCCGCTCCGCCGCCGGGGGGACCAAACCATCGTTTTTCAGTACGAGTATCCGGACGGCGACGATATTGCCCCGGAGCAGCAGGCGTACATTCGGCAGTACGTGAGCGATTTTGAGGATGCGCTGGCTGGGGATAACTTTGCCGATCCTGAAATGGGCTACGCCCGCTACATCGACGTGAATTCGTTCGTGGATTACCTCATTGCCAACGAAGTGGCCCGCAACCCCGATGCCTACCGCATCAGCACCTTCTTGCACAAGCAAAAGGACTCCGGCGGCGGCAAGCTGGTGATGGGCCCGATCTGGGACTTCAACCTGGGGTTCGGCAACGTTGACTTTTGCCTGGGAGGGAGTCCGCAGGGGTTGGTGCTTCGCTACAACTCGGTGTGCCCCGGTGACTTCTGGCTCATCCCTTTCTGGTGGGACCGGCTCGCCGAAGACCCGGCCTTTGCCCAGCGCGTCAGTGACCGTTGGGCCGAGCTTCGAGCAGACGTGCTATCTACCGAACGCATCGTGGCCCAAATCGATTCGATCACTAGTTTAGTAAGCGAAGCCCAGGAGCGCAACTTCGTTCGCTGGCCGGCGCTGGGGCAGTACGTATGGCCCAACGCCTTTGTCGGATCGACCTACGCCGAAGAAGTAGCGCACCTTAAAAACTGGACGACCGACCGGCTCAACTGGCTGGACGCCAACCTCAGCCGGGAGTTGACGCTGGTGACCGATCTTCCGCCGGAAGTTTCGGCCGAAACGCTGCGGGTGTATCCCAATCCGTTTGAAGAAACCTTAACTGTTCAATGGGCTACGCCTACCTCGGAAACCGGGTCGGTGCAATTTTATAACCTGCTGGGAAAAATGGTTTGGGCATCGTCGCACGGCCCGACCGACGGCCCGACGGTGAATTTGAACACCGCGAACCTGCCCCCCGGATTGTATGTGGTGCACCTGCAGGTGGGCGACCAGCGGCTTCGGCAGAAGGTGAACAAACAATAGTTTGCTTGCATTGATGCCGAGCGGAGGCGTACGTACTTCTGGAAAACTGTCCGTTACCGAACAGTAGTGACCGAAATCGTACAGTTAAATTCGAAAAGAGGGGCCTTTTTGCGCTAAATTGGGCGTTTTGGTGGCTGGCACGTTCCTTGAAATCAGGTAAGGTAGTATTCACTTCCTAACCTTTAGAACGATGAAACGACTGACCATTCTCATACTCTTACTGGCCGCCACGGCCAGCCTAGCCCTTGCCCAATCCCGCATCAACGCCGCCGACATCATCGCCCAGATTAACCGGGGCGAGACCGTACGCTACGAAAACGTAGAGATCAAGGGCGTGCTCGATCTAACCCACCTGGACAACCAAAAACGCACCGAGTCGTCGGACGGTTGGTTCGGCCTGGGGGGCAGCAACGACACCTACGAAAGCCATGTTGAGGTGCCCCTTAGTTTTACTAACTGTACTTTCCGCGACGAGGTGATCGCCTACTACCACGATGACGGCGAAGACGCTACCTTTATTGCGCACTTCGACGAGGCCGTACAATTCAGCGGTTGCACCTTTGAGGATGCTAGCGCATTTAAGTACTCCGAATTTTCGGAAGTAGCTGATTTTCGGGGAGCCGCGTTTAGCGAGGAAGCCAATTTCAAGTACGCCGAGTTTTCGGAAGCTCCGGTGTTTAGTCAGGCTATCTTCGAGGGAGACGCCAACTTCAAGTATGCCGATTTTCCGAAGAACACCACCTTCGCGCGGGCGGTCTTTGAGGAGGAAGCCAATTTCAAGTATGCCGACTTCCCGGCCGGTTCTAGCTTTGAGAAGGCCGTGTTTAATGATCTGGCCAACTTCAAGTACAGCGAGTTCGAGAAGCCGATCAACCTCACCGACGTGGCATTCAACGGCGACGAAGACTTCAAGTATACCGAAGTGGACGGCGAGGATTTTACCACCTTTTTGCTGAAAAATCAGTAGTGCCCTTCCTTTAATTTTGTATTAGTCTATTCACTTAAAACCTAACAGCCATGAAAACCCTTTCATACTTCTTTGCTCTCATCATGATGACCTTCGTCACCACGGCTTGCGCGCAGAACATCAGCGGCAACGGCAACGTGGTGGAAGAAAACCGCCCCGTGGAACCCTTCTCTGCCATCGATGTCGGGGGCGTGCTCAACGTGTACCTGACGCAGGGCAACACCGAATCGGTGACCGTAGAGACCGACGAAAACCTGCTCGACCTGATCATCACTGAAAACCGGGGTAACACCCTGGTGGTGAAGCTCAAAAAGGGCGTTGATATCAAGAAAGCCAAAGAAAAGAATGTGTACATCACCCTGCGCTCAATCGATGAACTGGAAGTGGGCGGCGTGGTGAACGTGAAGAGCACCAACGTCCTCACCGCCGACGCATTTGATCTGGATATCGGGGGCGTAGGCAACACCGACCTGGAACTGCGCTGTGATCAGCTTGAAGTCAAAGCCAGTATGGTGGGTAACCTCACGCTGCGCGGCGAGGTGCAGGAGGCGAATATCAAGAACGGCGGAGTGGGTTCGCTCAAGGCCCTTGATCTGAAAGTGGACCGGCTCACCATTAAGAACAGCGGGGTGGGTAGCGCCGAGGTGCAGGCGATGGATGAAATCAGCATCACCTCGTCGGGAGTGGGCAGCGTGCGCTACAAGGGCGACCCGGTGGTGAAGGAGCTCTCGACGAGCGGAGTGGGGAAGGTGAAAAAAATCTGATCAATGCGCAGAATCGGTCGGATTTGGGGGAATTTGCCTACTTTGCGTGTTTCCAACCTGCCCGATGATGAAACATTTGCTGAGCACAGCCTTCTTATTTGCTCTGACCCTCAAATTACCCGCCCAATCCAACGCCCCGGAGGCCGTAGCGCAAAGCGTACATCGCGCTGAAGTAGAGCAGCATCTACGCTTTCTGGCGGCCGATGAGTTGCGGGGGCGCGACACCGGTTCACCCGAGCTAGACATTGCCGCCCGCTACCTGGCCGAACAGTTCCGCCGCTACGGGCTAGACACGGTGTCGGGGGCCTCGGGCTACTTCCAGCCGGTGAAGCTGGTGTCGGCCCAACCCCCGCCGGAAGCCTCCCTTACCTACGGCGAAGAAACCTTCCGGATTGGTTCCGACCTGCTGGTTCTGTCGGGCGATAGCGTTGCCACGGATGCGCCGGTGGTATACGCCAATTACGGCACGGCCGAAGATCTGGAGGTCGTGGAGGTGAAGGGCAAGATTGTGGTTACCCGGGCCGGGGGCGAAGGAGTGGCCAATCCGCAGTCGTTTTTCTACATGACCAACGAGAAGCAAGATCGGGTGGCTGATTTGGGGGGAGCGGCCCTGGTGGAGTTGTACCGATCCAACCAGATTCCCTGGACCTTGTTGGTGCAGTACCTCAACGCCGAGCGTCTCACCCTGGATGCCGATCAGGATACGGCCTCTCAAAAATTGCCGGTGCTGTGGCTCAATGATCCGCAGGGGAGTCGGCTGTCGCTGTTTCAGAAGGCGGAAGCACCAGAGGCGACGCTTTCCATTGCCAAAAAGGAAGAGGTAACGGTACCCGCGAAGAACGTGGTGGCGATGGTAGCGGGAACCGACCCACAACTCAAGGATGAATACGTGGTGCTGTCGGCCCACTACGATCACATTGGCGTGGCGGCGAGTCCCGACCCTCGCGACAGCATCTTCAACGGCGCGCGCGACAATGCGTTGGGCACCACGGCGCTGCTGAGTGCGGCCGAGTACCTGGCGGCCCACCCGCCGAAGCGGTCGGTGCTCTTTGTGGCCCTTACCGCCGAAGAAAAAGGACTACTCGGCAGTGCCTGGTACGTGGCGCATCCGCTGGTGCCGCTACGCCAGACGGTATTTAACCTGAACACCGACGGGGCGGGCTACAACGACACCACCAAGGTGACGGCCATCGGTCTGGAGCGCACCACTGCCGAGCAAAGCATCATAGCGGCAAGTCAGGCCTTCGGCCTGGAGGCCATTCAGGACCCGGTGCCCGAGCAAAATCTCTACGACCGCTCGGACAACGTGAGTTTCGCCCAGAAGGGCATTCCCGCCGTTAACTTTGCGCCGGGCACCACCGCCTTCGATGCCGAGATCATGAAGAACTACCACCAGGTGAGCGACGAGGCCGAAACGCTCAACTTCAACTACGCCGAAAAATACTGCGAAGCCTTCACGCTGGCGGCGGCCCGAATCGCTAATCTGCCCAAAAAACCCTTCTGGAAAGAAGGTGATAAGTACGAAGCGGCGGGGAAGGCGTTGTACGCGGAATAGTCACTGAGACGCTTGGTTGGCTAAAAATTGGAGCACAATTTGAATAGACATAGGAAACACCTATCCTATGAAACCTACCCTATTGCTCCTCACGCTCGGCCTGTTGTTTTCCGGTTGCATGCGCTATCCGGCCACCTACCCCACCTACGACCGATTGGCCAACCTACCCACCGAACCCCACAAGCGGGAGGTAGCTGTGCTGTTTCCGGGTGAGGCCCCGCCCGATGAGCCGTTCATGACGCTCGGGGTGGTGGAGGTGCACGGTGGCGGCTTCACGCCCTACAACCAGATGATCCGTAAATTGCAGGCTAAGGCGCAAACTTTGGGCGTAGATGCCATTCAGCTATTCAACAAGCAGTATACCGAAGAAACCTACGGATCGGGCGAAGCCACCTATACCGACATCCATAGCAACCTGGCGGGATTGGGCTTGTTGTATCGAAAGAATATCACGTATCTGAACCGGTATGTGCAGTCGGAATTGATTTATCCCCACGATGCTAGCACGGGTCAGTACGATGAGGTAGCTTGTCGGACGGTGCGGGCCTACAACGACCAGGAACCCGAGGTGACGGGTGACAAAAGCTACGCTGATTTTGTGGCGACCTACTCCCTGGAGCACCTCGCGTACGAAGAAACTTCGGCCTGGCACTATTACCTGGACGAACGCCAGCGCGTGAAAACCCGGGTGTACTCACTCAAAGGGGTAGTAGTGAAGAAGTGTTGGTTTACCTACAACGGCTACGGACAGGTGACCGAGGTGCGCATCCGGCGGTTTTATCCCCAGCGGGTAGACGAGAAGGTTATCATCCGCTACGACGATCAAAAAAACGTGGCTGAGAAGCAGATTTACCAGGAGGGCAAGCTGGTCTACCGCGAGATTCCGGCCTACGACGAACGCGGCTTGCGGGCCGGGAGCGAGTACTATCTGGCCGAGCAGGGAGCACCGGACCAGCCGTATCTCAAGGTGGTGTACCAATTCTTTGATCCGGACAACCTACCGGTGGGTCAGGCACTGGTGAAAAAATAACGTAGCCACCGAACGATAACGCCCGGTGGCTACTATTCAACGATAAACGTCAGTTGACTAAAATGAATAGCGCAAACCAATCTGCGCGGCCCAACGCGAACCTTCTAGGCCCGGTTGGGGAGCCACATCCCAGGGTTCCCCGGGGTCGGTGAACGAGAATACCGGACGCCGGGTACCTTCTTCGAAGCCCTCAAACTGCAGTAGCTCAAATACGTAGCGGTTGTTACCACCGCCCACAAAATAGCGCTCGCCCCAACTTAGGTCAGCGTCTTCCACTACGTTGTTAATCACGTTACCGATCAAGTTGCTTACGTTAAACACATCCAGCGATAATTGAAGGGTGTGGCGGCGGCCGTCGGGGGTGGTGATGAAAAAGTCCTGAAGCAACTTCAGGTCAAATATGCTGGAGAAAGGAGCGCGCACCCGGTTAGGCTCAGCGTACTGCCCCCGCCGCCCGCTCAGGTAATCGTCGCCTTCCACGTAGGCATTGAACGCCGCGTAGGTGGCCTGTTGCTCAGCCTCGCCGAAGGGAACCCCGGCCTCGCCGAAGGTGATCTCACCGGCGTTGGCGGGCACGTACACCAGCGCTCGTTCGTAGTCCTGGTTACGTTCTTCGCCCGTAAGTGCGAACCCGTTGCCGTACACGTAGGTGAAGGGTTCACCGGCCTGCCCGGTGTAGAACAGCGATACGGTAGTGGCCATAAAGCCCGCGTACTCCTTACGGTACGAAAGCGATCCCACCACGCGCGGTCCCACGTCGAACGTTGAGCGGTTCAGCATAGGGTTGTTGCGCCCGGTCAGGCTAAAGGTTTGTTGCCAGTTGTTGGCGTTGATGAAGGCCCGCCCGTCAAAGAGCGCTTCAGCACGGGTAAACGAGTAGGCCAGGCTACCTCCGAAGCCGTTGGTCATTGGTCGCTCCAGCTTCACAGTGGTGTTCCAGGTGTAGCCCTCGTTGGTATTGCCAATCAACGAAATAAACGAGTAGGTAGGATCAATCTCATCGTTGATGTCAAACACCGGGCGGTTGTCCGGACCTTCGAGATTGCCTATTGTAGGACGCAGGTTGACATTCTGTACCCGAATGTTGTTCATAGTTTTGGTGTACATAAACTCGGCGCTACCCACTAGGCCGAACGGCAGCGCTTGGTCTACGGCCAAATTAGTACGGAACACCTGCGGATACTTGAAGTCTTCTACGAAAATATCCACGTCGCCCGAGGGGCTGGTGCCGTTAAAGAGGTTGTCGCGCCACTCCTGGGGGGTTGCGTAAAAAGGATCGCCGAAATCGGGCTGCAAAAAGCTACCGTACAAGCTGCTGTTGAGGCCGTTGCGAATGAACATGCCTCCCGGCCATACCCACGGCACCCGACTGGTGAAGATACCCAGTCCGCCCCGCACTTGGGTGGTCTTGGTACCGGTCACATCCCAATTAAATCCCGCCCGGGGGCTCCACAGCACTTGGGTAGCGGGAGCCTGACTGGCGCGAGCGCCCTCTAGGTCATAGAACTGCTCAATAGTGGGCACCGTCTGTTCGTTAAACTGCGTATTATTAAGCGGCGGATTGTCCAGGAAGATCGGAATATCTGCCCGCAGTCCCAGGGTAAGCTTCAAGCCGCTGTTTACCTGGATTTCGTCTTGTCCGTAGAAAGCCAACTGCATGGCGTTGAAGGTAGGGCCTAGGTTGCTGGCCTCATCGCCCAGCCGAATCTCCGACTGCCCCGGGGCCAGTTGCTCGTGCCCGAACAGCACAAAGCCCTCACCACCCCCTAAAAATCCATCCAGGCTACCGTAGCGGTACTGCGGGGTTGAGAAGATCGTGAACAGGTTCTCTATCTGAAAGAACTCGTTATGCGTACCTAGGGTGAAGGTATGACGACCGGCGTACCAGTTAAAGTTATTCGTAAGGGTAACTACATCCTGAAAGACAATATTGGAATACGAGAAGTTATCAGTGCCGATAGCAATCTCGGCCGGTCCGTCCTCAATGATTACTCGAGGAAACGGTTGCCCCAGAAGGTCTCGATCGTCGCGTACGCGGGTGTAGCCGAGGATCAAGTTATTGGAGAAGTTATTTCCAAAGGTGCTCTTTAGTTCTAATGCCGATGAGTTGGTGGTGGTAGGAAAGATATTACCAGTGTTGAAGAAGTAGATGTTGCGGCTGGTAGGCCGATTAAGTCGCTGGGTTTCGCCGAACACGTAGCTGTGGCGCAGCGAGAGCTTATGCCGCTGGCTAATGTTCCAGTCGATCTTAGCAATTACCTTATCGCTGTTTACTGAACCGGTATTGTTGAGGTAACCGCCCGGTTCGTAGCCGTACTGGTTACGCATAAAATTAGCAAGACCGTCTAGGTCAGCAGCCGTGGCGCTACCCTCATACTCTTGCGCTATAAATGGAAATGGCTCTTCCTGGCGCAGCAGTTCCACGTTCGCAAAGAAGAATAGCTTATCTTTAATAATGGGTCCGCCTAGTCTTGCTCCGTAGGTATGCACGCTGAAGGGTGCTAGTCGGGTGCGCTCGTCGTCTGGAATGTCGCCGGGAGTTTTTCCGGCTAGTCGTTCATTGCGGAAGTAGTAGTAAGCCGAACCCTCGAAGTAGTTCTTTCCGCTGCGGGTCACCGCGTTAATTCCTCCTCCGGCAAAACCGCCCAGCGTCACATCGTAGGGGGCCACCACCACCTGAATCTGTTCCAGCGCGTCCAAACTGATGGGTGAGATACCGGCCTGCCCGCCGTTGGTGCCCGAGTTAGCCAAACCAAACACGTCGTTATTTACGGCTCCGTCGATGTAGATAGCGTTGAAACGACTATTCACTCCCGCAATAGAAAGGCCGCCCTGAGAGATGTTCGCCTGGGGAGTCAGTCGCGTAAGGTCGTTGAGATTTCGCTCTACGGTAGGCAAGGTCATGATCTGCTCCCGACCTACGTTGGTTTCGGCCCCGGTTTGGTTGCCGTCGATTAGCCCTCCGGCCGATACCACCACGTCGGCTAGTTGGGTTACCGACTCGCGCAGACCAATATCCAAACCGTAGGTTTGGCCCAGGTCAAGGAAAATATCGTCTTTGGTCACGGCTTCGTAGCCCACAAAAGAAACGGTGACCGTATAAGGGCCACCGACGCGCATATTCGCTAAGCGGAAGTAACCGTTGCTGCCCGTCACATTGGCGTACTGGGTGCCCGATGGCTGGTGAACCGCCACCACGGTAGCTCCCGGCACGGGCCGCTGGTTCTCGTCCACCACCTCGCCGTTCATGCTGGCGGTGGTGGTGCCCTGGGCCGTGGCGGCGTGAACCGCCAGCAGGCTAAAGGATAGGAAAATGAGGTTGCGTAGATTTGATCTCATAAGGTAGGGATGTAAGTTTTTAAGTACAATGGTACGGAAATTTCGCCGCTTCCTGAAACTTTTGGCCCCTCCAACCGAAGATTTAGCAATTCAGTAAAACATTGCAAACTTTACATTTACCTAATGAAATAACGGAGATGAAGAATTCGGATAAAATAAAATTCGTAATATCACTCGGGTAACTGATTTTCGTACTGCGACCAGTTATCCACCAGCGCGTTCACCACCGTGCTTCCTACCCGGTAGGCAGCCTCTAAGGAGGGCAGGTAGGCGGAGTACGCTTGGTTCTCGTTGAGCATGCTTTGCGCGGCCGATAGCCCCCGGTAAGGCATCGAGAAATTGCTGGCCGTGCGCAGCACCAGCAGTCGGTCAGCATCTACCCGGCCCGCCGCGTCCAGAAAGTGCAGCGCTTGCGCCGTGCCGGTATCCTCCATCGCGCTGGTCACGAACTCGCCCTGCCCGCCAGTCCAGTACTTCACCCAGCGGTTGGCCCATTCGTTCATCTTCTCACCGTGCCAAAAGGTCATGGCGGCCACGTGGTCGCCCTTCATCACCCGCGGCGGCTCCTGTGCTTTGGGGTAGTTGACGAAGCGCGCCCGCATCTGCTGCAGTTCTTCGGTGTCGTCCAGAGCAATGTCTTTGGTGAGCCGGTAGGCCCAATCGACCAGCTGGGGATTCAAACGAAACACCTCGCCCCCGTCGGTGGTGGGCACCGGCTCCTGGTAGGGTTCGGTTTGGTCGATGGGAAAAATCCCCGTATCCCAGTCGTCGGGAATCTCACGGGCATCGATTTCGTGGTTCAGGTCGCCGTCCACCAGCCACTCGGCCCACACCGCCGAGCCGGTGGGAGCATCTTCGGGGTCCACCCCGGCGATGCCCGCTACCACCCAGTAAGCCTTGGTGAGGTCGAAGCGGGGGTCCATGCCCAGGGCCATCACCGAGGCGGCCGAGCGGATGCTGCCCACCCCGGTCACCATTGCCAGCACGCCTTGTTCGGCATTGTAGCGCAGGTGGCGGTAGGCCTGGGGCAGGGCCAGCGTATCGGGAAACGGAAACCGCTCGGCCCACGTCTGCAACTCGCCCGGCCGGTCGCCGGTATCGTTGCCGGGCTCGAACATGGTGACCACCACCACCTTGATGGGGAGAGGAGCATCGGGCGTGGTTTTGGCTGTCGGACTAGTATCTGCCGTGGGTTGGCAGGCAAGTACCAGCAACATAAGCATAAAGAGAGAGGAATACTTCATAAATGATCAATTACGAGGTTTCTACGGACAACGCTGAGTTTCAAGGTTTTTTCCTCTACAAATCCTTCCGAGCGTCCTGTGGAGACCCACGTATGTGATTAGCGGAGCTTGTGTTTTCATTACTTCATCATTCGATATTCCTTAAAGATTATTCTGATAAATTATTACAAACATTCTCGCGCAGATTCCCTGAATCTGTGCGGGCTACATATGCGGACCCAACGTGGGCCGCTCTGTCCGCCCCGTTGGGTTGGAAACCCACTTATAATTAGGCACAGGACTGGAAGTCCTGCGCCAGTATTACATGTAATAAAAAATCAGAATAAGCTTTCTTGTTCAGTATTCAATATTGCTTAAATACCGGTTACGGAGACGTTTCCGTCTCCAACTCCAGGCAATAGTCGATAAAGGTATTCCAGCGCTGCTGCCAGTGCTGCATCGCGGTTTGTTTCTCAGCCTCGTCTAGCGAACTGTAGGTGATAGAGTTCATCAAAAGTTTTTTCATTGCCCGCAGGTCCAGCTCCCAGGCCAGAAAAATAGCCCAATAGTCGGGCGTCACTCCTTCGTAGCCGAACACACCGGGGTCGTCGGAGCTGATGGTGCACGGAACGCCCTGCTGCAACCACGCCCGCGCCGGGTGCACCCGCAAGTCGCCCACGTAGCCCAGAATCTGGTTGCTCAGCGGATTCACTTCCACCCCGATGTTCCGGGCGCGGATGGCTTCCTGCAAACTAGGGAACAAGAATAGGTTGAAGCCGTGCCCAATGCGTCGGCTGCCCAGCGTCACCGCATCGTAGAGGTTATCCACCGAGGCCCAGTCGCTCTCGCCGTCGTGCAAAAAAAGGGGCAGATCAATACCGTAGACTTCTTCAAGCGAGTCAAGCTTAAGCCAAGTGTCCAAGTAGTAGCGGGTGGAACGGCCCCGGTCTTCTTCGGCTACCAGGTCGTAGCCCTTCACCCAGTCGGGGTATTTCTTTCGCATCCGAAAGGCTTTTTCCACGTCGCGGTCGATTACCTCTTGGGGCTGAAAGCGGTGGTTGGTATAGATCAGCTTGGCCGTGAAGTCGGGGTACTTTTCTTGGGTGCGTTGCACGGCTTCCTGGTAGTAGCGCAGCAGCGTGTCGGCGGTGTAGTAGCCCGGCGGGTGCTCCAGGTCGTGCAGTCCCACTCCCAAGAAAGCCCGCAGCTCCACGTGCTGTACGCCGTCTTCGGCCAGGGTTTCAAAGGTAGCCGCCGTGAAGTCGCGAAACACCGGTTGGTAGCGAATGAAGCGCCCGATGCGTTGGAAGCACCGTTCGAACTCCTGCCACACATCCACCCGGGGCTCGTCCATGCGGGCATCGAAGGTGAGCAAATCATATAGCGAGTCGGCAAAGTGGGGCACGGTTTTGTTGAGCGACCACACGCTGTAGTAGCCCTTCGGCACCATTGAGGGTTTGAAAAAGTCAAGCTGCCCCTTCACCAGCGTAGGGTGGTTATCTTGCCAGAACACGTAACACTGGGGCGTTTTCAAAGCTTGTTCCACGACCCACCGCAGGTTGCCTGCTGCTTCGGGGTGCAGGTGCAGCACTCCTCCTTTAGGCATCTTTCGCATAATTCTGAACAGCGGCGTTCGCTCGACCTCACGTTGCGATTGGTAAAAGTAATGAGCCGGGGGGAAAAAGTGCCGTTGCCGATACTGCTTGATCATCCGTTGCTGCAAAGCCAGCAGTTTCCGGTTCACGGCTTCCTCTTTGGCCGACAGCACCACGTCGGCATCAAAAGCGCGGGCGCTGTCGCGTTGCTCGTAAACCTGCCGGGCCTTCTGATAAGCAGCGCGGGTGGTGAAGCCCCCGGCCGGATACTTCTTAACCGAAGACGCGCTCTGGCATCCTATCATCAATAGCAGCCCACTGCCAACGCCAAGAAACAGAGATAGGATAAAAGACCATTTCACGGCGCATAGTTACAAAAAAAGCCGGACATTGTCCGGCTCGGTGATTGGCTAGCCTGAGGATTTGGCCCCCGATATATTGCTAGTATTCTCGTATATCGATTCGCTTGGCGGGCACATCTTCACTATGTCCGAAGGGCAGCAAGATTTTGAGTTGCCCATGTTCAAACACCGCATCGATCTGCTCTTTATCCACTGCAAACGGTATGCTGAATGTGCGGTTGAAAATGGGTGCCATGTGGCGAGAAGATTGCTCTTCTTCATCGGCAACCGCCGACACATCATTCAACGTGGTGTATACGACCAATTGATTTCCGTGTACGTATATATTAAACGAGTCACTATTGATAGAAGGGGCAATTACCTGAATAACCAGTTTGTCATTGCTTTTCTGCACATTAACCATCGTGGCTACCGTCCCCCCCGTAATCGTATTTATCGCATCTATCTGATGCACAAAATCCTTCAACACATTTTTCATTGGTTCCTCCTTTTTGGTATGATTCACTCATCAAGGGACAAACAATGTACCAAACACAGGATCATGTCGGTGGATAACCAAAAGGCGACATAACGTCAGTTGATTGACATTCTAGTGACAAATTGACATAAAAAACCGTAATTATTCTATACTGTGAAAGAAAAGTGATGGCTAAGGGCGACTATAATAAGAGAGTAGGGTCGTTGCTCCTACTCCTAGTAAGAGTAATAAATCCAGACGAATAGGGCCCACCGCGTCGGGTATGATCCCCAGTAGCGAGGCCAGAAACAGCAGCAATGCCAGTGCCGTTATGAAGATGATTTCTGCTCCCAGGCGCTTCTTCGCCAAGATTCCCGCTAGGATCATGGGAGCTAGCAACGACGTGCCCGCAAAACTCACCCGGGCCAACAGCACCAGCTGATCGCTGGCCAAGATAGAAAAGACCAGGGCGATGGCGGCAAAGCCGAAGATGGCCAGCTTGGTAATGTTCATCACTGCCTCCTCACGCCCCGGCAGCAGCGAGCGCAACTCGGTGCCCAGCGCAAAGATCTGCGAGTCGGTGGTAGAGAGTCCGGCAGCCAGCAACCCGACCACCGCCAGGGCCGCGATGAAGCCCGGTTGCTCGTAGAGCAGCACCTGCGACAAAAAATCAGCGGTGGACAGGTCGGCGTAGCGCACGGCCCCGTACATGCCAATAAAGGCGGTGGGCAAAATCACCAGGATAGCGAAGATGCCTACCGCCACGGCCATCAGGTGGGTGGTGCGCAGGTCGCGCATGATCACCAACCGGATGGTGAGTTGCGGCTGGGTGATCGGAATACATAGAATGACGAGCATCGAGGCCAGCAGAAACTGCGGCGTGAACAGCCCGTTGGGCCCCGGAGTAGATAATAAAGCTTCGTTGGCCACCTGCACCTCGTCGAAAAGGGTTCCTAAATTGTCGAAGTGCGCTACGCAGCT
Source organism: Cyclobacteriaceae bacterium (assembly GCA_965217275.1). Taxonomy (GTDB): domain Bacteria; phylum Bacteroidota; class Bacteroidia; order Cytophagales; family Cyclobacteriaceae; genus Tunicatimonas. The sequence goes on from OZ244400.1 coordinate 3,271,192, forward strand.
GACGCCGATGATCCAGGTGACGATTAGCAGCGTGAGCCCCTGCACCGCGTCGGCGTGCATGATGGCCTTGAGCCCCCCGATTTCGCTGTAGGTCAGCATCACGCCCACGATGGCGATAGACCACCCCCACGAGGGCATTGCTTCGGGAAACACGGCGGTAAGGAAGATAGCGATGCCTCGAATCTGAATGGCGACGTAAGGAATCAAAAACAGAAACACGCCCGCAAAGCTCACGTAACCGGCTAGTTTGTTGTTGTAGCACTGCTGCATCAGGCCGGCCACGCCCTGAAAGCCCTTTTGGGCCACCTTGCGGCGCAGGTGGTAGCCGAACCACAGCACCAGAAACACCATCGCGCCGTCGGAGACAGCCAGGAATATCCAGGCGCCAATGCCGTGGGTACGGAAGAAATCGGGCATGCCCAGCAGCGTGAAGGTGCTGAACAGCGTGGCCGCGAAGGTAAGAAAGCCCAGGATCATCCCGATGTTGGAGCCCGCCAGCAGGTAATCTTCGGCTGATTTGGTTCTTTTGAAGGAGCGAAGCGCCACGTAGGCCAGCATACCGGCGTAGAGCGCTCCCAGAATAAATACCCAAGTTGTCATTGCGATTCGTCAGCGTTGCGGCCGGGGTGCACCCGAGTGCCAATATAGGTGAGCAAAACTAGCAAAACAGTGAGTAGAAAAGAAACCCACAGGGTGTAGGGCACTCCGAAAAGCTCCGGTTGAAACCGACCGGCCGGAATCACCAGGGGGGTGAAAGTGAGGGCGGATAAGATAATGACCAGGGCTACGCAGATTTTCCAGGCGCGGGAGTTGGGTTGGGGCATGGGGTTAGATTAAGGAATGCAAGTAGTTAGCTGAATCCACCAAACCTATCTTTCGGTATCTATTCAAAACTTGATATTGATCTAAATCTGGATTTCTCTTGTTTTGGACAAGTTTGATGAAAGCTTCTACTGCTAGCTCTTGGTTTAAATCTATAACGTCAGTAATAAAATCGTCGGCATTTTTAGCCGACAAACCAAAGGTGGCAAGATAATCGGTTGGAAAATCCTTCAAGTTGTTAGTCACAATAATGTTTGCGTTAGTCTTGATAGCGGCTGCCAAAACATGGCAATCTTTATGATCTGGCAAATTTAACGAATCTATCAATGGTTCGTAGTTTTTGACTAATGCATCGGGAAAAGCTTGATTAGCGTTGTCTATCCTCTTGTTAATTTCTTTCGGTAATACCCCCTTTCTTTTCATCACCGTTGCCCATTCATCAAAAATATGATTGCTCCATTTGGGGGTATACAAATCATAAAAGGCAAACCAAAATAACAGGTCACGGATATCTATCGGATAGATAACGTTTGTATCTAGAACACAAGTGAAACGAACACTATGAATCATACAATCCTAGCTCCTCATCCGATGCCATCATCTGGATAATCCGTTGCCTTTGTTCTGCTTTCATCTGTTTCTGATACGCTACCACATCTTCATACTTTACTCTTCGGTGCTTTCCAACCTTGGTGAAAGGAATATGTCCGTCCTCGAGTAGCTTTACGAGATGCGGTCTGGAACAATTTAGCATTTCAGCGGCAGCCTGAGTAGTCATTTCGGTGGCTACTGGCACAATCGATATAGGCTTTCCTTGACTTGTTGCCTTCAAAATGTCAGCTAACAATTCCAGTGCCTTTAGCGGAATCTTGATTTTTTCTTCTGTTTCCTCGACTTCAATTTCGGGATTTGGTGAACGCAATCCCTTCAGAGTTGCTGCTAGCGCATCATAAGATTCCATAGCTATCTTCTGTTCTTCCTTAGTAGGTCTTTCTATCTCGATATGTTTCATGCCAAAGGGAAATTAGTTTCTATCAGCAAGATAAACGAAATAAACGAAAAGAGCAAATTCTTCGTTTTCCCATTTGCAAAATCTACTCAACCGGCATAAACAGACGCTCCCACCGCATTTTGTCGAGCCAACCAGCTTGCTCATCGGTCGAGAACCACACGAACAGTGGCTTGCCCACGATGTGATCTTCCGGCACCAAGCCCCACCTGCGCGAATCTAGGGAATTATGGCGGTTGTCTCCCATCATGAAGTAATAACCTTGCCGAAACACGTACGAATCGACCTCTTTGCCGTCGATGCGTAGCTGACCATCGGCTTGGGTAGCGTTCACACCTTCGTAGTGAACAATCGCCGGACCGTAGAGGGCGGTATTCAGGGGAGTAAGGCTGATCCGGTCGCCCGCCCGGGGGAGGTACAACGGACCGTAGAAGTCCTGCGTCCAGTTTTGGGTGAGCTCACTTCCCGGGGGATACATGCCGGAGCGGGCAGTGCCGGGGTCGTAAGTGATTTCCTGCACCTCATCCACAAAGGGCAAGGCTTGCAGCGCTTGGGCGGTGGCGGGCTTCGTATAGACTTGATAGCCTCCGGTCGTCGGAAACACGTCGACGACCTGGTGCTGTCGCCAGATGCGCGGATGAATGGTTTGCTTCGTCCGAACCAGGTAGCTGGTCTGGCTTTGGGGCGGGAGGGGCTGCTCTTGTCCGTTGATAAAAAGCTGTTTATCAACGATTTGCAGCGTGTCGCCCGGCACCGCTACGCAGCGCTTCACGTAGAAAGTTTTCATGTCGGTGGGGCGGTCCCACTCGGGCGGGTAGTTAAACACCACCGACTCGCCCCGTTGCACTTCGCCCAGGCCGGGCAGGCGAAAGTAGGGCAGTTGAATCCAGTCGAGGTACGACGGGATGTCGGTGCCCGCAATGGTTTGGTGCATCAGCGGCAGTTGCAACGGCGTTTTGGGCAAGCGGGTGCCGTAGTGCAGTTTGCTCACGAACAAGCGGTCGCCCACCAGCATGGTGTTTTCCATCGATCCGGTAGGGATGGCGTAGGCTTCCATCAGCAGGCCCCGAAACAGCGTGGCCACCACCACGGCAAAGACGATGGAGTTGAGCCACTCGCGGGCGGCGCTTTTAGGGGAATTGGTTCGGGGTTTTCGACGGAAGAATTTCATGGGCGGTTATTCTTTGGTTAGGTCCTCTTGGATAGATTTAATGGTAGCCACCGGCAAATTAGTGGTCTCGGCTATCTGCTCGATAGTTAGCGTACGCAATTTTAGCAAACGGCGGGCAATATTAGTCTTTTCTACAACTTGTTGCTGCAGATCCCGTTCTTCAAGGCTTTGGCCGTATACTGCTTCGTAAACCGCATCGGCCAGCATGGTTTCTCGTTCTGTCAGTTTCATGGTCTTTTTGTTTGTCAGCAATTTAACGAATTCTGTCTTGAATTCGATTTCCAAATCTTTGGACATAATCAAAATCAAATGAACGAACCGAAGCAAAGCGACGGTTTTCTGCCGGGTATAGCCTTTCTGAATGGCTATTGTAAAAAGCTTCTTTTTAAAGGAATAGCGTTTCTGAACATTTTTGCGAGTTTGTAACACGTGCTTCGCTGCTAATATCACTAACGAAAATGGGTTATCCGAGGCCAACAAATCTTTTTCTACGGCCTGTCGCACGGAGAAAGCGTTGAAACGATAGATCACTTCCGTACCAAATAATTCGTAACGGAACGTATCCGGGGGCTGCCGCTCCGAACCGGTATAGATCGCCAGGGCTGTGAGGTTTGGTCCGTATTTATCATAAATCCGATAGAAGTACGAGAACATTCGTGCAGCAAAGTCCGTCTCGCGATACGATTGCACTTCGATATGAATCAGTAACCACTGTTCAGAACCATCTTTCAGACGAACCTTCGCCAGTTTGTCGTTATAGATTTTGCCTCGTTTGGTTTCGTCGGCAATCAGTTTGTGAAGCTCCTGCTCCAGAAACTCCGGCGGATAATCGAAGTCTATCTGTTCCCCCACCTCCGGCAGAAAAAACCGAACGCAGTCTTCGAACAAAACCGTAACGATCTCTTTCCAATAGGCGTCATAATCGGGATTAGGGTCGGCGGTCATAACCTCGGAATCGTCAATCCCCCGTCCACCATAATCGTCTGCCCGGTAGAGTACGCAAAACTTCCCCGGGCCAGCGCCACCACCGCCTTGCCTACATCCTCAGGATAGCCCCAGCGAGGCGTTACGCAGAGTCCGTCTGCAATCAATTGATCGTACTTATCGGTGACGCCCGAAGTCATATCGGTTTTGGTGACGCCGGGACGTACGTCGTATACCGGAATACCATATTCGCCCAGGCGGGTGGCGAACAGCAGCGTCATCATGCTCATGCCCGCCTTCGACAAGCAGTACTCGCCCCGGTTCACCGAGGCCACCGTGGCCGAAATGGAGGAGATGTTGATGATGTAGCCCGAAAAATTTTCGTCCGCCTGTCGCTGTTCGATCATCCAATTGGCTACGGCTTGCGTCAGGAAGTAGGGGCCTTGCAGGTTGGTCCGCATCACGTACTCGTAGCTCTCTTCGGTGGTTTGCAGAATGTCGTTGCGCTCTTTGGGAGCCACTCCGGCGTTGTTCACCAGCACGTTGAGCCGTCCGTAGTGCGATCTGATTTTGTCCAGCATTTCCTGCCGCGCCTCGGCCGAGGCGATGTCGCCTTGGCAATAGATGGCGTCGGTGCCGGAACTTTGCAGTTGCTTAAGTACGTCGGTGACGGCGCTTTCGGGGCGCATGCCGTTAATAACTAGGTCAAAACCAGCTTCGCCGAGCGCTTGCGCAATACCAAAACCAATGCCGCGGCTGCCGCCGGTGATCAATGCTACGGGATTCATAAAATGTGAAATGTGAGATGAGAAATATGAAATACTGAAACGCTTACTCTGCTGGGAGACGGAGGTCGATGTCGTAGGCGAAAGTAAACTGCAGGGTGGGGTTGTGTTCGTAGCGGCTCGCCGCCGGATGATTGATCCACTGGTCGAGGAAAGCCACCTCAAAACGAGCGGCCGGGCTAAAACGGTAGCCGAGGCCCAGATAGATCCAGTTGCGGTCGAAGTTCATCACGTGCAACTCGTCGCGCAGGTTGACCCAGAGCTCGTCGAAGATGTGGCCGTACAAGCGGGTGCCCGCTTCGGTTTTCACAATCGGAAAATTAGCGGTAAGGCGGTAGCGAAAGCGCTGGGCAAAGCGGGTGCCGTCGACCCGAGGAGGGAACATGTTGTCCTGTGCAATAGCCCCAATCCAGCGGTGCTCGATGCGGTAGCGGTGGTGAATAGTGACCTGCTCGGTGATGTTGTGCGACAGGGTGATCTGCTCCCAGACGTTGTTTTCGGGCACGTCGATCGGGAGTGGATACTGCCCGTAGCGGTAGGTGCGGATGTAGGTGTAGCCCACCGTAGCCACCACCGCGTCGTTGAAGGCGTAGTTCACGGCCGGACGCAGCAGAAACTGTTCTTTCTGCGCCAGCCACCGGTGCCGCCGCAGGTGCACCTCGTTAAAGAGCGACCAGCGATCAGAGAGGTCGGTCTTGTTAAGCAGCAGAAACCACACGTCGTTGTCGCCATAGATTTCGGGGGCAGATTGCGCGTGGGTGCGGATGGTGGTGGTGAGAATAAGAGAAAGCAGACAGAAAATACGAAGAAACATAGCCCTGATTTAGCGTGGAGTCGCAAATTAACCAAGATTCCAGTTCCGTGCGCCTATTGAGGAGATTTTCGTTCGTGAAATCCCCCGGTTGATCCGGATCAGACCATCGCTTTGGTTTCTTATCGGCCAAAAGCCCTGACCTTCTCCCGGTTTTTGCCTAGTTTTGCCCCCGCAACATAATCCAAACAAATCTGACCTATGAAAACTGCTGAGATAGTCACCGAAAAAGGCACCATGCACGTAGAATTCTACGAAAACGATGCCCCCAACACCGTCGACAACTTTACCAAACTGTCGAAAGAAGGCTTCTACGACGGCCTCACCTTCCACCGGGTGATTCCCAACTTTGTGATCCAGGGCGGCTGCCCCAAGGGCACGGGAGCGGGCGGACCGGGCTATACCATCGACTGCGAACTGGACGGCGAGAACCAGTACCACGACCGGGGTGTGCTCTCCATGGCCCACGCCGGGCGCAACACCGGGGGCAGCCAGTTTTTCATCTGCCACAGCCGCGACAACACCGCCCACCTCGATCGCAACCACACTGTGTTTGGCAAAGTGACCAAGGGCTTAGATGTGATCGACGATATCCGGGAAGGCGACAAGATCGAAAAAATTACCGTGAGCGAAGCATAGCCACCAAGAGTGCACTACGTACTAAATTGACCGAAGGAGCCACTGGGCTCCTTTTTTAGTAAACATTGTGGCGATCATTCGGTATACTATAAAATCGACTTTTTATATCACCAAATTTTTTCTGCAATGGACACTAACAAAAAAAATGCTCTGGTCACCGGGGCCAGCAGTGGCTTTGGCCGCGAACTCGTGAAACTTTTTGCCCGCGACGGCTACAACGTGATCTTGGTGGCCCGCACCGAAAGCGAACTGCACGGGGTGGCCCAGCAGCTGGAATCTGAATTCGCCGGTTGCCAGACGCTGGTTATCCCTAAAGACTTGTCGCAACCCAAGGCGGCGCAGGAGCTCTACGACGCGGTGCAGCAGCACGGCTGGCCCGTGCACGCCCTGGTGAACGACGCCGGGTTTGGCGAACATGGTTTGTTTGTGGATACCGATTTAGAAAAAGAGCTAGCGATGATTCAGCTCAACGTGACTTCGTTGGTGGTCTTAACCAAACTGTTCGGGCGCGACATGGTGCAGCGCGGCGACGGCAAAATTTTGCAACTGGCCTCTACGGTTTCTTTTATGCCGGTACCCAAAATGTCGGTCTACGCGGCCACCAAAGCCTTTGTACTGTCGTTTTCCGAGGCCTTGTCCTACGAACTCAAAGACACGGGCGTGACCAACACGGCGCTGTGCCCCGGAGCCTCAGACACCCAATTCTTTGATCGGGCAGACGCCGAAGGAGCCAACGTGACCGAAACGCCGTTGTCGGAACCCGCCGAGGTGGCCCAAGACGGCTACGACGCCATGATGCAGGGCGAAACCCGGGTGGTATCGGGAGCGATGAATAAGCTACAGGTGTATATGTCCAACTTCGTACCGGACAAGTTGCTGAATGCGGGGATGAGCAAGCTGATGGAGAAGTGAGACCAGGATGAGCCGGATGGGGTTGGGATGAATAGGATAGAAGGGGGGCAGGATGCTATCTCATCTTCTTTACTCGAACCCGTCCTGGTTGAATTACGGTAAAACAGCCTTGTAAACGCGTTCCGTGCATTCTGATTACACTGCTGACAACACGCGCTTTAGTCGCTGAGTCAAGTTCGTAAAGCCGATTGAGTATGATGCCTGAGTGTACCTGCTGCTTATGATATACAAGCTCACCAAAGTCCTTATCCCGCGTTATGAGTATACGATTCTCTTGGTTAGCTATTCCTAAAATGGCCTCATCTGAAGCACCACTCTTTTGCTCAGCCACGTAGAGTACATCGTAACCATCTTCTCTGAGTTTTTCCACAATAAGGCCATCTACCCCCTCATCAGCTATAAAATTCATATAGCGATAGGATAGGTTTTTTCTCCTTTAATCGAGTCAGCTGCAAAAGCCAGCGCGGCTTTGATAGCGGTTTCGGTAAGTCTAGGATAAGCTTCCAGTAAAGCTTGGTGGGATTTGCCAGCTGATAGTTCTTCCAGAACTAGCTCTACTGTAAGTCTAGTCCCCTTGATCACCGGTTTGCCTAGCATAACTTTCGGGTTAACTTCGATAATCTGTGTGTAGTCTATCATCTTATGGGGTACATTAAATGTTACATTCCTTTGTTAAAGAAAACACCACCAAAATAACAATTCTATTTCCCTCACTCCACATAAATTCACCCTTTTTTGAATATTTCTTCCCCGCCCGTTGTTATAGCGTCTGACGCGCTAAATCCCCCACGCTGGCGTACGTAAACATAATCTGACGTTTCACGTTCTCACCCATATTATGCTAGGATACCGATTTACGGAATACGTTCCGGACGAAAACGCCGAAGGTCAGAGCACCTTCGACCAACTGCTGAAAATCTTTATGGAGCTCATGGTGATCACCTCGGGCGACCTGTCGGAGGTGTTGCAGTGGATGACCAGCCTGGACAACCAGTACGGCTTCACCAACGATGAGTACGGCATGGGCGACTTCATCCAGGAGATGAAGGACAAGGGATACATTACCGAAGAAAACCAGCCCGGCGAGTTTGAAGTGACCTCTAAAACCGAGCGTCTGGTGCGCAAAAACGCCCTGGAAGAGATCTTTGGTAAAATGAAAAAGTCGGGTTCGGGCGACCACAAAACCACCTACAGCGGCTTCGGCGACGAACCCAGCACCGACCGGCGCGACTACGAGTTTGGCGATACGCTGGAGCAGATTTCTATGACCGACTCCATCCGCAACGCCCAGATCAATCACGGCATCAACGACTTCACCCTCACCGAGGGCGACCTAGAGGTGAACGACACTGAGTACAAAACGCAGACCTCTACGGTGCTGATGATCGATATCTCGCACTCGATGATTCTGTACGGCGAAGATCGCATCACGCCCGCCAAAAAGGTGGCGATGGCCCTGGCCGAACTGATCACCACCAAGTACAAGAAAGATACGCTCGACATCATCGTATTTGGCAACGACGCCTGGCAGATTCAGATCAAAGACCTGCCCTATTTGAAGGTGGGTCCGTACCACACCAACACCGTAGCTGGCTTGGAGTTGGCAATGGACATTCTGCGCCGTCGCAAGACCAAGAACAAGCAAATCTTTATGATCACCGACGGCAAGCCTACCTGTCTTAAGCAAGGGATCAAGTACTACAAAAACAGCTTCGGACTGGACAGCAAAATCCTGAACAAGACGCTGAACCTGGCCGCCCAGTGCCGCCGCATCGGAGTGCCCGTCACCACGTTTATGATCGCCTCTGATCCGTACCTAAAGCAGTTCGTGCAAAAATTCACCGAAACCAACAACGGCAACGCCTACTACAGCAGCCTGCAGGGACTCGGCAACCTGATTTTTGAAGACTACCGCCGCAACCGCCGAAAATACTACCGCCAATAATCGTACAGACGCGATTAATCGCGTCTCAACGCAACGCGATGCATCGCGCATACCGTACAGACGCGATTAATCGCGTCTCTAACCCTACATTTATGAACCATAATTCACCACCCAACATAACCACCCTCGGCGCACTTAAAGAAAGCGGCTACCGCTCGCGCTCCATGAAACAGGAACTGCGTGACAACCTCATCGAGCGGCTGCGCAACAAAGAAGACGTGTTCCCCGGCATCTGGGGCTACGAAGAATCGGTGATTCCCGATACTGAGCGGGCGCTCCTGTCCATGCACAACATCGTGTTTTTGGGTCTTCGCGGACAAGCCAAAACCAAGATGGCCCGCATGATGATCGACCTGCTGGACGAGTACATCCCCGTGATCGAGGGTTCGGAGTTGAACGACGATCCGCTGAACCCGATCTCACTGCACGGAAAGGCGCTGGTGGCCGAAAAAGGCGACGATACTCCTATTAGTTGGTGGCACCGCTCGGAGCGCTACACCGAAAAGCTGGCCACGCCCGACGTGTCGGTGGCCGACCTGATCGGTGATACCGACCCCATCAAAGCGGCCGCGCTGAAATTGCCCTACTCCGACGAACGCGTCATTCATTACGGGTTGATTCCGCGTTCGCACCGGGGCATCTTTGTGATCAACGAATTGCCCGATTTGCAGGCCCGCATCCAGGTGGCGCTGTTCAATATTTTGCAGGAAGGCGACATTCAGATTAGGGGCTTCAAAGTGCGCCTGCCGCTCGATATTATGTTTGTGTTCACCGCCAATCCCGAAGATTATACCAACCGGGGCAGCATCGTCACTCCGCTCAAAGACCGCATCGATAGCCAGATCATTACCCACTACCCGCGTAGCATCGAGATCGGCAAGAAGATTACCGAACAAGAGGCCCGCATCAAAGAACCGCAGAAAGAAGCCATCGGTCTCACCGAACTGGTAAAAGACCTCATCGAGCAGGTGGCGCTGGAAGCTCGTGAAAGCGAGTACGTGGACGAAAAGAGCGGAGTATCAGCCCGACTTACCATCTCGGCCTACGAAAACCTGATGAGCGCGGCAGAACGACGCACGCTGATCAATAACGAAAAGAAAACCTTCGTCCGCGTCACTGACTTTGTGGGCGTGATTCCCTCGATTACCGGTAAGGTAGAGCTCGTTTACGAAGGCGAGCAGGAGGGAGCGGGTATTGTAGCCCACAACCTGGTGGGCAAGGCCATTCGTTCGCAGTTCGTGAACTACTTCCCCAATCCGGAAGACAAGCGGAAGCAGAAGGAAAAGAGCCCCTATGTGGATATTGTGAACTGGTTCGGGGAGGGCAACGAAGTGGACTTGCTCAACGACCTGCCCCGCAACGCCTATCGCAAAGCGCTGCAACAGGTGCCGGGCCTGCCCGATTTGGTGAAACAGTATCACCCCGATGTGGATGAGGAAACGCGCTACTTTCTGATGGAGTTTGCCCTGCACGGTTTGGCCGAATACAGTCAGCTGAGCAAACAGCAACTTACCGCGGGCACCCAGTTCAAAGACCTGCTCAGCAGCATGTTTAGCATGTCGGACTACGAAGAAGAGGATGACGATCAATAACGAGCAGCGGCTGGGGTAACCGTCTTTGCTACCGCCGCTGCTGTAACTCAAAGAAGATGTCACTGCAAGAAATCCAGCGGATTGTGCGGCGGGGCGAAGGAGAACGACTCGAGTTTAAACGCAAGGTTGCTCACCCCAACAAAATCATCCGCGAAATTGTGGCCTTCGCCAACACCCGCGGCGGAAGTCTGCTCATCGGAGTCGACGACAACGGCAGCATTCCGGGCGTGCGCTCGGCCGAAGAAGAACGCTACGGTTTGGAGAAAGCCATTGCGCAGTGGTGTCGGCCCTTCATCGACTACGACGTGGAGGTGATTCCTATCTCCGGTCAGAAATCGGTCATTCACTACAGAATCCATGAGGGGCAGCGCAAGCCCCACTACGTGTTGCGCAGTGCTTTTCCCGATGACAACTCCGCCTCGCCCACCAAAAAATACAAGGGTCGCGCCTACGTACGGCACGAAGACCAGAGCCTACAGGCAAGTTCAGAGGTGTGGCAGATTCTGCGGCGCTCGCGCCAGGACAAGGACGTGAAGTTTCAGTTCGGTGAAAAAGAGCGGATACTAATGACCTACCTGGAAGAAAACGCGCAGATCACCGTAAACCAGTTTGCCCGCTTGGTAAACGAATCGCGCTACCGGGCCTCACGCACGTTGATCTTGTTGGTGTTAGCCAATGTGCTACGCGTTATTCCGCAAGAAAAAGAAGACACTTTCGTGCTAAAGTATCGCCAAGGGTAATTCTTGGGGCACCTCAACTAATCGTTCTGAAATTGGGTTAACCAACAAGGGTCTAGTATATTTGGCCCCCGGTCTCCGGCCCGTCCGCAAGGTACCAATCATCCTACTCAACATTTACCGTTCATACTTTTTCGCTATGCCCCGCGCTAAGAAAGAAGAAGCTTCGACTCCCAAGAAAATATTCGTCCTCGACACCTCGGTGATCATCTACTCGCACGATGCGATTATGAATTTCGACGAGCACGACGTGGGCATCCCGATTACAGTGCTCGAGGAGCTCGACCAGTTCAAGAAGGGCAACGACACCCGTAACTTCGAGGCGCGAGAGTTTATTCGAATGCTAGACGGGCTGTCGAGCAACCATACCTTGCAGGACTGGATTCCATTGAACGGGAAGGCCCGAGGAAATTTTAAGGTGATCATGAGCAACGAAAGCTCAATAGACGCCGAAAAAATCTTTGATGAAAAAAAGCCCGACCACAAAATCCTGAACGCCGCCCTCACGCTCAAGGAAACCTATCCGGACCGCAGTGTGATCCTGGTGACCAAAGACATCAACCTGCGGCTAAAGGCCAAATCGCTTAACCTCACGGCCGAGGATTACGAAACCGGCAAGGTGAAGCACGTCGACGACCTGGGGCAGGGCAAAACGGTGCTCAACCGCATCAACAGCGAAAAGATCGCCGACATTTACAAGGACGGCTTTGCCGAAGTGGCCGACATTATGGCTCCCGAGAAAGCGGAGAGCAACAAGTATTACATCCTGAAGAGCAGTAAGAATTCGGCACTGTGCTTCTACAACCCAGTGACGCAACGCCTGGAAAAGGTGGACAAAAAGGACGCCTACGGCATTCGGCCCCGCAACGCTGAGCAAGCCTTCGCGCTGCACGCCATTATGAATCCCGAGGTGAAGCTGGTGACCGTGCAGGGAGTGGCGGGCACGGGCAAGACGCTGCTGGCCCTGGCTGGTGCTTTGGAGCAACGCCGCGAATACAAGCAGATTTATTTGGCCCGCCCCATTGTGCCGTTAAGCAACAAAGACATCGGCTTTCTGCCGGGCGATATCAAATCGAAGCTCAACCCCTACATGGAGCCGCTGTGGGATAACCTAAAGTTCATTCAGCATCAATTTCCGGAAAACGACAAAGAGTACGGTCGCATCACCGAGATGCTCAATAAGGAGAAACTGGTGATCACTCCGCTGGCTTACATCCGGGGACGCAGCCTGTCGAACATCTACTTCATTGTGGACGAGGCCCAGAACCTCACGCCCCACGAGGTGAAGACGATCATCACCCGGGCGGGCGAGAACACCAAAATTGTGTTCACCGGCGACGTGTACCAGATCGATACGCCCTATCTTGATTCGCAGAGCAACGGCTTGTCTTATCTCATTGACAAAGTGCGTTCGCACCCCCTGTACGCGCACGTCACGCTGGAAAAAGGCGAACGCTCCGAGTTGGCTAACTTGGCGAATGAGTTGTTGTAGAAAGCTTGGGTTCTCTTCATCATCTGGTCGTAGGATTTCCTACGACACTCTCAACGTCGCTGTGTGAGTCGTAGGAAATCCTACAACTAGCAGGGCGCTATCTGATCTACGACCCGACCAACGTCGCTGCGTTAATCTACTCTCCCATCAAGTCAACCTTCCTGTTCGCATCCTTCATCTCCAGGTGCCGAATCTCGCCCGCCCCCTCGAACGTCCACTGCACTCCGCCCACCCGGCCAATGTCCGAGGTCATCTGGTGCGAAAATACCTCGCGCTCACCGAGCGACACCCGCACCCGCTGGTTTTGCACCGCGATCTGGCAACGCGTCCACTGACTGAAGTCCCGCCCAAAGGCCGACAGGTCGTGATTTTGCCCCGACACCATCTTTTTGTTCAGCATGAACAGCAGGTCGCCCACGCAACCGGGAATGGTGAAGTGGAAGCCCAGTACCTCCTTGGTGCCGGTCACCGTGAGGCGCAGATGCTGACAGACGCTTCGTTCGGTGACCTGCGGCATACGAAACTCCGCGTCCAAAGTAAAGTCGCTGCCGTCGATGTGGGGATTGTCGGTCAGGTGCGCCAGGTACAGCCGCGACTCAGCGCGTTGGTTCATTTGGGTAAGCACCTCGGGCGCGACGGTGAGCACGCTGTCACGAAGCAGTTGCTCCGGTTTGAGGTAGACAAACGCATCCTTCTCATGAATTAAACCCTGCCAACCCTGGGTCGGAATGTAGAGGACTTTCTCCTGAACAATTTGATCGTCTACCAACAGCTTGGTGAGGAAGTAGCCCGGATAATAATAGGTGGTGGTGACCAGCCCCTGCGGTTCGGTCAGCACAACGCGCTTGCTGGTGTCCCACGACTGCTGCAGGGTGAGCGAATCGTAGGGCGTATTGCCCACGTTGTAGCGGAAGATCACCGTGTTCGGATAGCCGGTGGTCACTTTCTCAAAGGAGAACCGGATGCTGTCAGACAATGCTGGGAGCGAGGGGTTATTGGTCGGCGCTTCCCGGTTTCGCAGTGCGTACCACCCCAAACTCAGCAGCACGAGTAAGAAAGAGGCGCCGATGACCATCTTCCAGGGACGTTTTGATCGGGGGGTGGCGGGCGGACTGCCGTTCTGGGGTAACGTGGGCGATTGCTGCTGACGAAATGCCCGCCAGCTTCCGTAGCCCGCAAAGTCAGCCAAGATATCCAGCGTAGCCCCACTGAGATTGGCGACCCGCTCGGCTCGCCCCCACACGCGCTTGAGGGTGGTGACGCTGAGCTGCTGTCGGGTACGAGCGAAAATCCGCTCACTCAGTTCTTGGAAGTCTTTGTTGGTCCAGGTGCTTCCTTCGCCCCACGCAAGTTGCGCCTCAATCTGCTGCACCAGCTGTCTCAAGTGCTCGGACGAATCTTTTTTCTTGATGTTCATTAGAGGTTACCTTTTGCTTTCTTCCGTTTACGCGCTGGGGGGGCTCCCTGAACACGATTGAACAGCATTGAACAAGCGCTGGGTCGTTATTTTTTCAGGTACCGCCGTTAATTGCAACAAATAAATGAATCACTTCTCCAAAACCAACGCATGAAAAAAGTATTGACGTTTATCCTGACGCTCGCCATCACATCGTTGGCCGGTGCACAATCGAGCCAACCCCAACGACCCTCGGAAGTGCGGGTGGCCATGAAGCTCGACGCCTGGGAGGTGGACCCCGACCGCGTAGCCTTTATCACCCACCGCTCGATACCCGCCGTGCAAGGACTCGACAACGGCGCGCTGATGCACCTCAAAGAACTGGATTTTGAAAATGGCACCATTGAGTTTGATATCGAACTACCCGAGCGGGGCTTCGTCGGCATCCGGTTTCGCCAATCGGATGACCATGCTACCGGGGAAGATTTTTACATCCGTTCCTTCTGGCCCGTCAACCCGCGCAACCGCACGCTCGTTCAGTACACTACGATGGTCGACAGCCTAAGTTTGTGGGACCTCACGGACAACTACCAGGCTCCCGCTCCACTCTACCGCGACCGGTGGAACCACGTGAAGCTGGTGGTGAACGGTCGGCAGATGCGCGTTTTCGTCAACGACACCGCCGTGCTGCACGTGCCGGTGCTGGAGAGTGCGCGAACCACGGGCAAGCTCTCGTTCAGTGGCAACGCCATCTTTGCCAACCTGGTGGTGCGGCCGAACGCCACCGAAGACCTACCGGCTACGGCCGGATACGAACCTACCCAGCACGATCCCTACTACCTGCGCGACTGGTCGGTGACAACCCCGGTTGACTTCCCCGCCGGGCGCGACGTGGTGGACGAAGATGTGCCGAACAGCACTACGCGCTGGACGCCCATCCGGGCCGAGCACCGGGCGATGGTGAACCTGAGCAAGCCCTTCGGAAAAACGAAGGATGGGGGGCGGCGGCTGGCGTGGCTGAAAACGACCATTCGCTCGGAGAAAGAGCAGGTTAAGCGGCTTCGGCTAGGGTTTAGCGACGAGGTGTGGGTGCTGATCGACGGGCAGCTGTTGCACGTGGACAAAAACTACTTCGGCACGCCCGCCATGAAGGAACCCCGGGGGCGCTGCACGCTGGCGAACACGTCGTTCGACCTGCCGCTACGGGCGGGCGAAAACGAACTGATGATTGGGGTGGCTAACTACTTCTACGGCTGGGGCCTCATTGCCCGGCTGGATGATATGGAAGGCTTAGTAGCAAAGCAGTAAAGAAAAAAGCTTAACGATAAAATGATTGAAGAATGACTATGAAACATATAATTCTTATCCCAATTCTAATCGTCAATAGCGCCGTAATGTTGTCGGCGCAGTCTGTTGAGCGTAAGTATAGTATACACGTCGATGTCGCTCACGGGCAAACGTTCTGGAATGATCCGGCAGCCATGACAAAAGGGGCCGGGCAGGATTCGGCGGTGGCACGCGACCTGACTAACCAGCTAAGAGAAACCGCGTCTTCACTGGATGCCTTCGTCAATTTTCTCAAATCTGAGATCACTACTGAAGGGTTGGCCAGTACAGATTTACTGTTTATTCATATGCCTTCTGCTCAGTATAGCAGTGATGAGGTGGCTGCCATTGCGCAGTACGTACAGCAAGGTGGTTCATTGTTTCTAGTACTAGACGTGGATTCCTGGTCTACGCTGGAGCAGACAAACGTTAACGATATCATCAAACCGTTCGATATTCAATTTGGGCAAGATAGTTCGGATAGTTTATCGGGGGGGTACACAACTCCTAGCGCAGTGGTTTCCAAGAAGATGGATGTTATCTACCATGGGGGCAGGCTGCTAGAGGGGGGCACCGCCTTCTGCTTTAACCGGCAATCAGACGAAGCTTTTGGCACCTACCAAGTTACTGAGGGCGGAGGAAAGGTTATTGTGATGGGCGATGGCATGGCCTCTTTGTATATGACTGAGTGGGAAGGGGCGAACTATCCGACTCAACAATTGATAACTGAGGTCGTTCGATGGCTTTTAAAATGATACACTTGCCTATAACTCGACGACACTTCCTCACCCAGACGGCCCTGGGTAGCGGAGCCTTGCTGGCTTCCCCTCTAACCCACGCCGCGTATCCGCCGGAAAAGAAAATGGGTGTGGCCCTAGTAGGCTTGGGGAACTACAGCACCCGGCAACTGGCTCCGGCCCTGCAGTATACCCAACACTGCTATCTGGCGGGAATCGTCACGGGCACTCCGGCAAAAGAGGAGCGGTGGATGCGAGAATACGGCATCCCCCGGAAGAACGTGTACAACTACCAAACTTTCGACCGGATTGTTGACAACCCGGACATCGATATTGTCTACGTGGTGCTGCCCAACTTTATGCACGCCGAGTATAGCATCCGAGCGGCGCAGGCGGGCAAGCACGTGATCTGCGAGAAACCGATGGCCATGAACGTGACGGAAGCCGACCAGATGATTCGGGCGTGCCGGGAAAATAACGTACAATTATCCGTCGGCTACCGCCTGTACTTCGAACCCCATCACCTGCGCATGCGGCAACTGGCCCAGGAGCAAACCTACGGCCCGCTCAAGGTGATTGAGTCCGGATTGGGATTTCCCCGGCCCGGTCCTTCGTCGTGGCGACTGGATAAGAAGATTGGGGGAGGAGAAGCCATCATGGACCTGGGGGTGTACGCAATCCAGGGAGCCCGACGGACGCTCGGCACCGATCCCATCACGGTGACCGCACAGGCGTTTACCTTTGATAAAGAGCACTTTGTCGATATTCACGAAACGGTATTCTGGCAATTCGAATTTCCCGATGGTATTGTTGCCCGCTCTAGCACCACCTACTCTTCTTATGTGGACCGCCTGTACGCCACCGGCGAACGAGGTTGGTGTAGACTTGAGCCGTCCTTCAATGCGACCGGTGCTCGGGGCGAAACCAGCGAAGGGCCTATGAATATCCAGGGCCCCAAGTATCAGCAGATTGCCCAGATGGATGCGTTCGTACAAAGTATTCGGCAGCAGACGCACCCGCTGGCTTCGGGAGAGGAAGGGCGAAAAGATTTGCTAATTATCGAAGCCATTCTGCAAGCGGCCGAAACCGGTAAGAAGGTAACGATAGCGTACGCGTGAGCGAATACGAAAGACAAGCGAAACATTGGATTCACCCACGACAAACCGTATCTTTTGGGTCTGAACCTACTCGAATGCCATGCTAGACAGAGTCGTACTAAAAGGGCCGGAAGTGCAAATGACTGATGCGGAGTTTCTTCGCTTCTGCCAGGATAACCGCGACCTGAACATTGAGCGCAACGCCCAACGAGAAATTATCATCATGCCACCTACCTACACCAAAACCGGTTTTATCAACGTCAGAATAGCTTCCCAATTAGATGCTTGGGTCCAAAGAAACCAGTCAGGAATTACTTTCGATTCTTCGGCGGGTTTCACGCTGCCCGACGGATCGGTGCGGTCGCCCGACGCGTCCTGGATGACACTGGCCAAGTGGCAGCAACTCAGCGAGGACGAGAAAGAAAGCTTTGCCCCGGTTTGCCCTGACTTTGTTTTAGAGCTTAAATCAAAAACCGACCGTTTGCCCGACTTGCAGGAAAAGATGGAAAGCTATCTGGCTAACGGTGCGCGGTTGGGTTGGCTGCTGGTGCCAGAAGAAGAAACGGTGTATATCTACCAACCCGAGCAAGCAGTTCGCCAGCATTCGGATTTCAGCACTCCGCTGTCCGGCGACCCGGTGCTGCCCGGCTTTTATCTTGATTTTTCCAAGCTGAAGCTGCCTTAGCAGTTCACCAACTGTCCGCCAGCGATCACTCACTGACCGGTTCCGAACACCTAGCTGAGCCGAAATGTGCCCGGATGGGCCGCACGGCGGGTTGGCACTTGGCTTGTTAGAGGGGAAAGCAAACTCCCATGCTATGCTCCGAAGCTACTTCACCACCGCCATCCGTAACCTGGTCAAGCACCGGTTTTACACCCTCATCAACGTGCTGGGCCTGGCCATCGGCATGACCTGCTGCCTGCTGATCTTTCTCTACGTGCAGCACGAACTGAACTACGACCAGTTTCACGAAAAGAAAGACCGTATCTACCGGGTAGTGACGGATATTAAAACGCCGACCGAAACTATTAACATTGATGTTACCTCAGCACCGATGCCGACCTACATGAAGGCTGACTTTCCGGAAGTAGAGGATATGGTGCGCCTGGAAGGTGCTGACTTGCTGATCCAGCGGGGCGAGCAGACGTTTCAAGAAGATGAGAGTATGTTCGCGGATTCTACCTTCTTCCGGGTGTTTGACTTCCCCTTGCTGCGTGGCAATCCGAACACCGCCTTGGTGGCCCCTTTCAGCATTGTGCTCACCGAAGATGCCGCTCATCGGTACTTCGGCGACGAAGATCCGCTGGGGCAGCGCCTGCGGATGGAAGGAGAACACGACCTGACCGTGACCGGGGTGATGCAAAACGTGCCCGAATACTCAAATTTCACCTTTGATGTACTGCTCTCACTTTCCACGCGCTTGGAAAAACTAAACCCCGACCGAGCCGAACAGTGGGGTAATTTCGGGTACCAATCCTATATTTTGTTGTCGGACCAGGCCAACCCATCAACCTTGGAAAGCAAACTGCCCGCCTTTCTGAACAATTATATCAGCGATCAAGACCGCGACGAAGGAATGACTTACACGCTCTTCCTAGAACCCCTGACTGATGTCTACTTCTCCGACCGAGGCGCTCCTCAAACTGGTAGCCTTACCAACGTTAAAATCTTCTCGGTCATCGCAATTTTCATTCTCCTCATTGCTGGTATCAACTTCACGAACCTGGCGACCGCGCGGGCCACCGAACGGGCCAAGGAGGTGGGTGTTCGCAAAGTGGTGGGGGCTGTCCGCGGGCAACTTATTAGTCAGTTCTTGTACGAATCGCTCTTATTGAGTCTGCTGGCTTTTGCGCTGGCCCTGCTGGCGAGCGAACTGTTGCTGTCGGCCTTTAATCAGTTGTCGGGCAAAACGGTAGCGACCAGCATTCTTTATCATTCCTACTACCTGCCGCTCTTCCTGGGCGTAGCGCTGGTGGTGGGCCTGCTGGCCGGATTGTATCCCGCCCTGGTGTTGTCCGGCTTCAAATCGGTGGCAATTCTGAAAGGAAGGTTTAGCAGCAGTCGACGCGGGGTGGTGCTGCGCCAGGCGTTGGTGGTGGCCCAGTTCGCTATTTCCATTATGTTGATTGCCGGTACGGCGGTGGTGTACACCCAACTGAACTACATGCGCAACCAAGCGTTAGGCTTCAAGCAAGACCAGATGCTGGTGATTGACTTTCGATATGATGATGCAGGGCAGTCAACTATCGAAACAATTAAACAGCAACTCGGCAATCATCCGGCAGTGCAGTCGGTATCAATATCAACCAGTGTTCCGGGCAAGAGAAACTACGGCGCATTTACGGAAATAGAAAACCCGGTGGGCGATATGCAGGCAAGTAATGTTAATTTGTTTTATGTTGATCATGACTTTTTGCAGCAGTATGAAATGCCCCTGGTTGCCGGTCGAGCTTTCTCACGAGACTTTGCCACTGATACGTCATCCGCTTTGATCGTCAACGAAGCCTTAGTCAAGAGCTACGGCTATACCTCACCGGAAGATATTATCGGAAAGCAATTTTCTCAGTGGGGTGGCGAAGGCGAAGTGGTGGGAGTGGTAAAAGATTATCACTTCAAATCGCTGCAAGAGCGGATTGAACCACTAACTATTCGCTTGTTGCTTGACTATGCTCGCTACATTTCGCTAAGTGTGAATACTGAGAACCTTCCGGTCACTATCTCTGAATTGCAACAACAGTGGCAAACGCTGGCTCCGCAGCGACCGTTCAACTACTTCTTTCTCGACCAAGCCTTCGACGAGCAGTACCGCGCCGAAGCCCGATTCGGTGAGTTGTTCATCTACTTTGCCGGACTGGCCATTTTTATTGCTTGCCTGGGCTTGCTCGGACTCATCTCTTACACCATCGTGCAACGCACCCAGGAGATTGGCATCCGCAAAGTGCTGGGGGCGTCCGAAAGCAGCATTGTGCGCTTGCTGTCCCAAAACTTCCTAAAGCTGGTGCTGGTGGCCTTCGTGGTGGCGGTGCCCCTGGCTTGGTACGCCCTGGATCAGTGGCTGGCCGACTTTGCCTACCGGGTAGCGATGCCCTGGTGGATTTTTGCGCTGGCCGGTTTGCTGGCCACGGTGATTGCAATGCTGACGGTAAGTGTTCAGTCGGTGCGGGCCGCCACGGCCAACCCGGTGGATAGCTTGCGGAGTGAGTGATGAAAAATTGCGCCAACTCAATTCAAAAACAAGTCACGTTATTTGTTAGATAATTACATATAATGTAACTTCGTTGTGATGAGAGTCGTAAGCAGAAAGAAGTTAATTGAGTATCACTCGCTACACGCGGGGAGTAAAACCGCGTTGGAAGAATGGTACAAGAAAGTATCTAAAGCCGAATGGCAAAACCTCAACGAGTTGAAACAACACTTTTTAAGCGCTGATTATGTAGGCAATCATCGGGTTGTGTTCAACATCAAGGGAAATGACTACCGGCTGGTGGCAATAATTATATATGTATCTCAGAAAATATATGTTCGCTGGATTGGCACCCATGCAGAATACGATAAAATTGATGTTAAGAACGTTTAAAGATTATGAAAGTAGTAGAAACAGAAGCACAGTATCAAAAGGCGCTAAAGAAAATTGATGCGCTGATGATCAAGGTGGGTGACCACCACAGTTATGACAATCCCGAATTTGTTATGCTAGACCGTCTTTCTGATTTGGTGGCCGATTACGAAGATAAACACTATACGATAGAACTCCCTTCCCTTATTGATGTGATTAAGTTAAGGATGTATGAACGTGGATTGAAGCAGGATGACCTAGCTCAACTTCTTGAGGTACCTAAAAGTAGGGTAAGCGAGTACCTCAAAGGAAAGCGTGATATTACCCTGGAAGTTGCCAAAAAGCTGCACAGTAAATTGCAGATAGACGGAGATATTATTCTTCAATAAGGTTGTAACAATGTTCTATTCGGAATAGAATGCCAGACGTATCTCGGTTAGTTCAATAGATTCATATTCAACTACCACCCTCATTTGTTGATCTTTTGTTAACACATTCTTCACATTGAGTTAACAGTAGAACCCTACCTTCGCGCGACATAACCCCAACCCCGTCGCGCATGAAACCACAACTTTATTCACTGCTTACCAGTTTGCTACTGGTCTTTTCTCCTTTAGTTTATGCTCAAACGACCGTGTCGGGAACGGTCACCGACGAAAACGGTGCCGAACTAATCGGGGTGTCGGTCTTGGAAAAGGGCACCACCAACGGCACCATTTCCGACATCGACGGCAGCTACCGCCTGTCGGTGCGCGGCGACGACCCCGCACTGGCCTTTTCGTTTATTGGCTACACCACCACCGAGGTGCCGGTGAACAACCGCAGTCAGATCGACGTCACCCTGCGCGAAGACGTGGCCCAACTACAGGAGATCGTAGTGGTGGGTTACGGTACCCAGAAAAAGGTGAACCTGTCGGGCGCGGTGGACCAGATCGACGCCGAAACGCTGGAAAGTCGGCCCATCTCCAACACCGCCCAGGGCCTACAGGGAGTGATTCCTAACCTCAACATCGACTTCCTGTCGGGCGAACCCGGCGCGGCGGCCAACATCAACATCCGGGGCTTCACCTCGATCAACGGCGGCAACCCGCTCATCCTCATCGACGGCGTGCCGTCGGATCCGGTGGAACTGAACCGCATTGCGCCGCAGGACATTTCGGATATCTCGGTGATCAAAGACGCTTCGGCGGCGGCCATCTACGGGGCCCGCGCCGCCTTCGGCGTGATTCTGATCACCACCAAAAGCGGTACCCAGGAAGGGGTGAACTTCAGCTATTCTAACAACTTCTCGTGGGACAAGCCCACCGTGTTGCCCGACAAAACGACCGATCCGTACATCTACCTCCGCACGCGCGAAAACGCCAGCAACAACACTCCTTGGGACAACCAGAACTACAGCGACCAGATGTATCAGTACGCCCGCGAGCGCTCGAACGACCCCTCGCTGCCCACCGTGCGGGTGGACCCCACCAACCCCGAGCTGTGGGAGTATATGGGCGACCAAAACTGGATCGACTACTTCCTGAGCGATTACACCTTCTCGCAAAACCACGCCCTGTCGATCAACGGAGCCTCCGACCGGGTGGGCTACTTCATCTCGGGCGCCTACAACCGCCAGAACGGCATCCTCAAGCTGGCCGACGACTACTTCGACCGCTTCAGCTTCCGCAGCAAGGTCGACTACCGCGTGAACGACTGGTTCACGGTGGGCAACAACACCTTTCTGACCAACACGCTGCGTGAAAACCCTTCGGCCCTAGCACCCCTGAACACTGGCGAAATTCCGCACCGGACGCGCTCTTCGCTGGAGGGTATTTACAACTTGCACCCGACCGACTGGGACCGAAATCCCGACGGCACCTGGGCCAACACCGACGCCGGTCGCCTCGGCGCCGAACTCACCCGGGGCGGCACCACCACCAACAAGTACACCAGCCTGCAGTCGCGCTTCACGGCCCAGGCTTCGCTGTGGCAAGATATGCTACGCGCGAATACCGATTTCACCTACCGGCGCGGCGCCACTAACTTCGACTACCATACCACCAAGTACAACATTGGATACGGGCCCGACGACGTGCGCGAAGAGGGCACCAACTACGCCTACCGCAGCAGCACCTTCGACAACTACACCGTCTTCAACCTTTACGGCACCTTCAACCGGCAGTTCGGGCGGCACCAACTCACCGCCATCGCGGGCTTCAACCAGGAGTACTCGCGCTCCGAGTGGTTCAGCGCCGGGCGCGAACGGGTGATCTCCTCGTCGTTGCCCACCATCGGGCTGGCCACCGGCGAAGCCACCGTGGGCGAAGACGTGCTGGACTGGGCCATCCGTGGCTACTTCTACCGCCTCAACTACATCTTCGACGACAAGTACATCGTGGAGTTCAACGGGCGCTACGATGGCTCGTCGCGCTTCCCCGGCGACCGCCGCTACGGCTTCTTTCCCTCGGCCTCGGCCGCCTGGCGCGTAGACCAGGAATCGTTTATGGCTCCGCTGGAAGACGTGTGGAGCACCTTCAAGCTGCGCGCTTCCTACGGCTCGCTGGGCAACCAGGCGGTGAGCGAGTACGGCTACATCGCCACCCTCAACGCTTCCCCCTCCGACTACCTGATCGGGGGCGGGCGGCCGCAGCGCATCACCCCGCCCGGTCTAGTGTCGCCCAACTACACCTGGGAGCGGGTGTCGACGCTTAACTTCGGGGCCGACCTGGGCTTCTTCGGCGACCGCCTGATGGTGAACGCCGACGTCTACGAGCGCAACACCGACGGCATGCTCACCCTGGGGCGCGAACTGCCCGGCGTGCTGGGAGCCGACGAGCCCCGCGAGAACGCCGCCGACCTGCGCACCCGCGGCTGGGAGCTCAGCGTAAGCTACCGCAACGATATTCCGCTGGGCGGCAGTCCGCTCACCATCGGCACCCGCTTCGTGCTGTCCGACAGCCGGGCCGTCATCACCCGCTTCGACAACCCCAACCGCAATCTCACCCAGTACTACGAAGGCATGGAGCTGGGCGAAATCTGGGGACTCACCAGCGACGGTCTGTTTCAGAGCGAAGACGAGATCGAGCAGCTGGACGAAAGCACCCTGATTCCCTGGGGCGCCTTATCCATTGTGCCCGGTTGGCCCAAGTACGTGGACCGCGACGGCAACGGGGCCATCGAGAAGGGGCTGACGGTCGACGATCCCAAAGACCTGTCGGTGATCGGCAACGTGTCGCCCCGCTACCGCTTCGGGCTCGACCTGAATTTGAACTGGAAAGGTTTTGACCTGCGGGCCTTCTTCCAGGGAGTGGGGCAGCGCGACTACTATCCGCTCGATTATCTCTACTGGGGCTTCTACCAGCAGCCCTACGCGGGCGGGGCGCCCCACCTGCTGGACCACTACCGCGCCACGGCCGACAGCGAGGTGGACCGCGCCAAGCACTCCGAAGCTTACTTGGCCGCCGGACTGGCCGACCAGAACCTGGATGCCGAGTACCCGGTGTTTCAGTCGTGGCTGGCCGACCGCAACCTGGGCGAGCGGATTGATCAGGCGCAGGGACTGGCCATTCCGCAAACCCGCTACCTGCTGGATGGCTCCTACGTGCGCCTTAAGAACCTGACCTTTGGCTACACCCTGCCCAGCACGCTCACCAACCGCTGGCGACTGAGCAACCTGCGGGTATTCGTGAGTGGCGAGAACGTGACCGAATGGTCGGGCCTGCGGCAGTTCTACGACCCCGAGGCGATCAACGACAACCAAAAGTTTAACCCGGCCGAGAGTACCGACCGCGGGGTGGGCAAGGGCTACGCCTATCCCATTCAGCGCCGCTACGCCGTAGGTCTCAATGTCAACTTTTAATCAAACCACGATAAACCATCTACGATATTCCTCGAGCGCGTTTGTGAGGCTGTGTAAAAAGGAGAAAGTTCCCTTTGTCTTCTAATGGTTTTGATATGTAACTTACTGATTACTAACCTGGTCGTAGGGTAGCGATAGCGTCCTACGACCCACTTAGAGACGTTTTGTTGGGTCGTAGGACGCCGGGTGCCGCGCACGTTGCTACCCTAAGACCAGAATAGTGAAAAAATATTTCACCAAATCGGAACTAATCAGTTTTTACACAGCCTCTATGACGCGTTCGTGAGAATTGGTTCTTAAACATCACTAGCATGAAAAATTTACTGCACTTCGTTTGCTTAAACACCACTCACATGAAAAATCTACCGCATTTCTTCTTAACTATCGGACTGCTCACCCTGGCCGCCTGTGAAGATGATTTTCTGGAGCGCACCCCGGAAACCAGCATCGGCACCGACCGCTTCTTCAATACCGAAGAAGATTTGAGCATCTACATCAACAACCTGTACGATTTCCCCGGCACGGGGCAGTACAATGCCGACGGGGGCACCGACAACGCCGCCACCACCGGCAATACCGAGCTCAAAACCATGATGGTGGGGAGTCCGTCAGCGGCTACCATCACCGACGGCTGGGAGTGGGAGCGGCTGCGCACCATCAACTTCTTCCTGGAAAACTACGGCCGGGCCGACATCACGGCTGATCGCTCGGATCATTACCAAGGGCTGGCGCGCTTCTTCCGGGCCCGCTTCTACGTCGACAAGGTGAAGCGCTACTCCGATGTGCCCTGGTACGGCGGCACTATCGCCTCGAACGACAAGGAGCAGCTGATGCGAGGCCGTGATCCGCGCACGCTGGTGGTGGACAGCATTCTGGCCGATTTCCAGTTTGCCGCCGAGCACGTGGACGCTTCGGGAGCGGAGGGCGAGGTGACACAGTGGGTGGTGAAGTCCTACCAAGCCCGCTACGCGCTCTACGAAGGAACCTTTCGCAAGTACCACCCCGAGTTGAGCCTGCAGGGTACCGCCAATCAGTTCTTGCAACTGGCCCGCGACGTGGCCCGTGATATCATGGACAACGGCGGCTACGCCCTCTACAACACCGGCAGCCCCACCACCGACTACCACAACCTGTTCGTGAGCACCGACCTGGGCGGCAACCCCGAGGTGATCCTGGTGCGGGCCTTTGAGAACGACCTGCTCAACAGCGACTTCTCGGAGACTATTTTTGGCAACTACGAGGTGAGCCCCTCAAAAGATTTGCTGCAAACCTACCTGATGGCCGACGGCTCGTTTTATACCCAGCAGCCGGAGTACGAAACCAATTTGTTCGTAGAGGAATTTCAGAACCGCGACCCGCGGCTGAGTCAGACCTACGCCTACCCCGGTTGGGAGCTGATCTATACCGACACCTATTCGCAGGGCGGCGGCATTTACGTGCAGCAGTTGGCCAAGAACTTCACCGGCTACCACCAGATCAAGGGTTTTATCAACGACACCGACGTGACGGTGCGCAACGGCCTGGATTTCCCGGTGCTGCGCTTCGCCGAAATACTGTTAATCTACGCCGAAGCCCGCGCCGAACTAGGCGAACTCACCCAAGACGATCTGGACCAAACGGTGAACCTACTGCGCGCCCGCGTAGAAATGCCCCCGCTCGCTCTGAATCCGCCCGTGGACCCGGTGCAGGCGGCCCGCTATCCGAACATCGCTTCGGCGCAGGCGGCGGTGCTGCTGGAAATCCGGCGCGAGCGGCGGGTGGAGCTGGGACTGGAGGGCTACCGGCAGGACGACCTGATGCGCTGGCACGCCGGTCCGCTGCTGGAAAAAGAGCCGGAAGGCATCTACTTCCCGAGCTTGGGCGACTATGACCTGACCGGCGATGACGTGGCCGACATCAGACTGATCGACGTGACCGAATCGGTTCCCGAGGAAAAAGAACTGAATAGTTTGGGCGAGCCCCTGATCTACTACCGGGCGGGCTCGTTTGGGCAGGATGCGGCGGTGTTTCTGGAGAACGGCAACGCGGGTACCGTTCAGGCCATCGCCGAGCGGGGCACCTTTGTGGAGCCCAAATACTACTACCGCCCCATTCCGCAGTCCGAGGTGGTGCTCAACCCCAACCTCACGCAGAATTTCGCGTGGGATTGATGGGGTTCACGGAAGCAAATGATCGTAGGAACATGCCGCGTCCACCGTGAATTGATTAATCGTGGTATATGATTAGCGGTAAAACGATCTTTTCGAGTACGTCATTCCAGAATTTTCCGAAACGTAGTGCAGGAAAATATCTGGAATCCCCTCCTACGAAGACGGATACTTTCTTTATAATGCAGATCGTGTACCCACTGGGGTGGGGGGCGAAGACACTTTTGTCGCTGCCTGTCTTAACGTCCTTCTTCTATGCAATTTATACAAGTGCTGCTCATTGGTCTGATCATAACCACCCCCGGTTTTAGCCAACCGGCTCAGCGGTGGATTGTAGAATCTCCCGCACAAACCGAATACTGCACGATAGACCCCGACGGCACCACCGTGCTGCCCGACGGGCGGTTCTTGCGGCCCTACGGCACCACCCACGTCATTGCGCCCCACCCGTTTGGCCTGATTGTAGACCCCACCGGACAAACGGCCGTCACAGCCAACTCGGGCACCAACCCGCTGTCGGTCACCATTCTAGATAATGTTTTCTCCGAGCAGCCGCGCATCCGGCAGATTCCCGAGGGTTACCAAACCGACCGGGGCGTGCTGGCGTCGGTGTTTATGGGCTTAGCGGTTGATCCGCGCGATAGTATCTTGTACGTGTCGGGCGGGCAGGAGAACCAAATTTATCGCTTCGACCTAGCTACCGGGGCTTCGTGGGGCAGCATCGATTGCGGAGTTTTCCGGGGAGACACCCTGTACGCGGATGGCTACATTGGCGACCTTAAGCTGTCGTCGGACGGGCGCACCTTGTACGCCATCGATCAGATTAATTTTCGGCTGATCATTATCGACGTGGCTACCCAAACGGTGGTTGCCAACGTACCAACGGGACGCTATCCGTTCGGGCTGGCGCTGTCGCCCGACGGGCAAACGGCCTACGTGGCCAACGTGGGTATGTACGAATACGCGATTCTGCCCGGCGTGGAAAAAGAGCAGCTGGATAGCACCGCCTGGGATTTTCCGCCCTACGCCTACGGGTCGGAAGCGGCGGTGCGGGGCGACACAATAGATGGCCAGTTTGTGCCGGGCCTGGGCGATCCCAACGCGCCGGAAGCCTTTTCGGTGTGGAAGATCGATCTGGCCGCACGGCGGGTGACGGCCAAAATCAAAACCGGCTTTCTGGTGGGCGAAGTCATTGAGGGCATTCCGGCGGTGGGCGGGTCAAGTCCGAACTCCGTGGTGGCGACCGACCGCTACGTGTTCGTGAGCAACGGCAACAACGATTGCGTGTCGGTGATCGACGGGCGGGCCGACAGCGTGGTGCAGAACATCTTCCTGGCTCCCGACGAGCGCCTGAGCAGCTTTCGAGGGGCAATTCCGTTCGGACTGGCCCTCTCTCCCGACCAAAAAACGTTATACGTGGCCGAGGCGGGCCTCAACGCGGTGGGCGTGATCGACGTTGAGACGCTGACGGTGCGCGGGCACATTCCGGTTGGTTGGTTTCCGTCGAAACTGGCCGTGAACAAGGATGGCAAGCAGTTGGTGGTGGCCAACGCCAAGGGCTACGGCAGCGGCCCCAACGGCGGAGCCGCATTCCAAAACGATTTGCTGGGCAGCTACATCGGCGGACTGATGCGCGGATCGGTGACGGTGCTCGATGTGCCAACCGACGCCCGGTTGGCGGAGCTTACGCAGCAGGTGGTGGACAATAACTTCCGGTTTACGGCGGTGAGCGATTCTTTGCGGCGGGTCCGCGCTGGCAATCCGGTACCGTTGTATCCGGGTGCGGCCGACTCGCCCATTCGTCACTTAGTGTTCATCACCAAAGAAAACCGCACCTATGACGAGGTGTTCGGGCAGGTGAAGGCGGGGCGGGGTGATCCAGCGCTGGCGCGCTACGGGGCCCACGCCACCTTCAGCAACCAAGACAGCAGCCGCACGCTGCGCGGCGTGACGGTGATGCCCAACCACCTGGCCCTGGCGCAGCGCTTCGCCATGTCGGACAACTTCTACGTGAACGCCGACCACTCGGCCGACGGGCACCGCTGGCTGTCGGGCACCTACCCCAACGAGTGGGTGGAAACCAGCGTGGTGTCGGCCTACGCGGGCAACCGCGACCTGATTCCCTGGTCGAAGGCCCCTGGAGCGCTGGCCTTCGAAGGAGCATCGGGCGCAATCTACCCGGAAGACTACAACGAAGCCGGTTCGATGTGGGAGCATCTGGAGCGCAACCGGATCAGTATGTTCAACTTCGGCTGTGGCCTCATGTTCGCCCCGCACGTGAACGGCGACCCGAAGGCGTTTAAGCAGCAGGGCTACCGCTACGCGGTGAATTATCCGCTGTCGCCCGCGTTGTTTGATCACTCATCGCGCCGCTACCCTACCTACCACATGGGCATTCCGGACCAGTACCGGGCCGACCAGTTCATCGCTGAGTTTGAAGAAAAGTGGCTCAACGGCTCCGATACCCTGCCCGCGGTGCTCACCGTGATGCTGGGGGCCGACCACGGCGCGGCGGAGCGTCCGAAAGCAGGATTCCCGTTTCGCGAGAGTTATATGGCCGACAACGACCTGGCCCTGGGACGGCTGGTGGAGTTCTTGTCGCACACCTCCTACTGGAAGCACATGGCCATTGTGGTGACCGAAGACGACTCGCAGGGCGGGGTAGACCACGTGGACGCCCACCGCAGCATCCTGATGGTGGTGTCGCCCTACGCCAGGCGACAGCACGTGAGCCACGTACACAGCAGCTTCGGCAGTATCTTTAAAACCTTCTGGAACGTCCTGAGTATTCCCTACCTCAACCAGTACGACGCTACCGCCACCGACTTAGCCGACTTGTTCACCAACCAGCCCGACTTCACCCCTTACTCCGCCCGTGCGGTGGATGTGCGAATGTTTGATCCCGAGCGGGCCTACACGCCGTTGGATGAAGAGTTCGACTGGGCTGCCACCGAAGGGTTGCCTCCGCTGGATGACACTGAGTTCTTGCAGCAAGACGCGGAGCAGTACGACGAGCGGCAGGATTAAGTGCGGGGGCTCCCTGTTGGCATTGAATACTGCGCTCAAATTACGGTTGGTCCTGCTACCTCAGTGATTGTGATCTGATGAGGCCGCCGCAAGAAGAATCGTCCTACTGCACCCATTTCCAGGCGGGTACCAGGTCTATCTGCTTTCCTTCGTTCACCAGCGTATCCTCCTGGTCGAGGGTGACTAGCTCTCCTCGGTCCAAATTAAAGAAATCCATCGCTTCCCGTAGCCCGCCAACTTCCCGAGCCTGGTTGTTAGCATCCACCGAATAACAAACTTGTATAGCCCGCACTATCTGGTTTTTATCTCGTACCACAAAGTCACATTCTCCTTGTTGCTTGAAGTAGAAAATTTCCGGCGTACTGCGCCGCAGCGCCAGGAAAACTGCGTTTTCCAGCAGTCGGCCGTCGTCATTGCTAAAACTAAGTGAGTTGGCCTTGGCAAACCCGGTGTCAATTGCGTAGACTTTTTTGGGGTTCACGGATGAGCTCTTGGCTGACCAACTGAACTGAGGAACCGAAAAAATAAGGTAGCTGTCTTCAAACCATTGGACGTAATCGCTGATGGAATTCGCACTGCCTACGCCGTAGGTATTTTTGAGTTTATTGTACGTATACGGTTTGGCTGCGTTGGATATAAGATGAAGCAAGACGTTCATCACCGTCGTGCTGTTCCGTAGCCCGTATCGCACCAGAATATCCCGATTTACAATGTCTCTTAACAACTGATGAAGCACTTCCCGGTTACCCGACCGAAGGAATTCGGGAAAGCCTCCTCTGTCCAAGTAGTCGGTAAAGGATGGAACGCCCCGCTCCTGGTTGGTGTAGGCAAAAAACTCCGCGTAGGAGAAAGGAAACAGCTCATACGGCAGGTGCCGCCCGGTAAGCTTGGTACCGAGTTCTCGGCTTAGCATGGAGGCATTCGACCCGGTTAGTAGTAGGCGATACCCCTCATCGTGAAGCGAGCGTATCGCCACTTCCCACTGATCTACGTTTTGTATTTCATCGAAGTAAAGACACTGGGTCTTTGCGCCGAAAAGCTCCCTGAGTTTAAAGAAATCCCCTACCTCAATGGACAAAAGTCGGGGGTCTTCAAAGTTCAGGAACCCAAAGGGCTGACTGTTTTGGCTCATATGTTGTTTGAGCAAAGTACTTTTTCCGCAGCGCCTTATTCCGGTGATGACGCTGATCATACCGCTGTTGTTTTCCAGCGCAGGCAGCTTTTCTCGGATAACACCCAACTTTCTGGTGGTTAGCGCCTTCTTTTGGGTATCGATCACTTCCTGTAAGGCGGATTTAAGGATCATAGCAGAGCGTTAGTTTATATTACAAATATATACTGTTTTATATTACTAATATAAACTACTGCCGGATACCCTCAAGATTTGCCTCATTACTCAACAATTTTCTTTTTATCGTTGGTAGCCTTATCTTTTTGCCCACCAAATGGTTCTTCTTCCGTCCGGCAAAGAGTCCGCGGCCAACCAACTTCAATCTATGGCAAAATTATTTCTGTTCGGCATCGGCGGCACCGGGGTGCGCGTGATCAAATCGCTTACCATGCTGCTGGCCGCCGGGGTAGACCTGCCCGCCACCGAGGTGGTGCCCATCATTGTGGACCCCCACCAGGGCAATCACGACCTGAAGCGCACCATCGATCTGCTGGAAAGTTACCAGGCCATCCAGTCGAAGCTCACTCCGCGGGCCGAGGGCTTCTTTAAAACCAAGATCACCACCCTGCAGAACCTGCTCAGCGACCGCGACCGTTTAGGCAACGCGTTTTCGTTTCAGCTCAAGGACGTGCAGAACGAGCAGTTCAAGGAGTATATCGATCACGGTCGGCTGGACGAGCGCAACCAGGCGCTGGTGAACCTGCTGTTTTCGGAAGCCAATCTGGCCACCGAGATGGACATTGGGTTTATCGGCAACCCCAACATCGGTAGCGTGGTGCTTAACCAGTTTAAGGAGTCGGATGAGTTTGCCCACTTTGCCTCCAACTTTCAGCAGGGCGACCGCATCTTCATCATTAGCTCCATCTTCGGGGGCACCGGGGCGGCGGGCTTCCCCACCATCCTGAAAAACCTGCGCAACGCCCAGCCGCCCCTGCCCAACCACGACTGGCTGCGCAACGCGGCGGTGGGAGCCATCACCCTGCTGCCCTACTTTGGGGTGGCGCCTGATCCTGAGAGTAAGATCGACAAGGCCACCTTTGTGGCCAAGGCCAAGGCGGCGCTGTCGTACTACGAGCGCAACATCAGCGGCAACAACACCATCAACGCCCTCTACTACCTGGGCGATAACCTCACCAAAGACTATCCCAACGACCCGGGCGACGCCGGGCAGCGCAACGACGCCCACTTCATCGAGCTGGTGGCCGCCCTGTCGGTGATCGACTTTATGACCCTCGACGACGCTTCGCTCACCACCGTCGACGGACGCGCCCGGCAGCCGATCTACAAGGAGTTTGGCATCCGCAGCGAGCAGGACACGGTGAACTTTACGCACCTGAGCGACAAGACGCAGCGGTTGATCGAGCGCCCGCTGAGCCAGTACATGCTCTTCACCATGTACCTGACGCACCAACTGAACGAAGCGGTGAACAGGCAACCCTGGGCCAACCGCCGTTCGCCCCGCATCGACGCGTCCTTTTTGAGTACTTCTTTTTTTCAAAATCACCTAGCGGGTTTCAACCACCACTTCGACAACTGGATTCTGGAGCTGCGCAACAACCGACGCGCCTTTGCGCCCTTCAACGTGCCGGTGGACACCCGCAACTTGTTCGAGTTTATCAACGAGGTGCACCCGAAGCGCCACTGGAACCCGCTGCAGATGGACAACTTCGTGCTCTACGACGATGCCCTGAACCGCGCCGAACGGCAGGCGGCGAGTCCTTCGGTAGAGCAGAAGTTTATGAGCACCTTTTACGAAGCGACCCGAGCGCTTACGGAGAAGAAGTTTGCGGCGGTGGGGTAGGGAAGAGACTATTGCTTAGACCTCAAGGTAATCAGTTACTTCAAATGCCAGTTCGCCGGTGGACAAGGCGGCCAGGGCAGCCCTGAGGCGATTGTTAACGTACACACTACCCCGAAAGTAGCGGGGAACGTAGCCCATACCGATTAAAAACGCATCATTTCGCCGGGCAAACCGGGGGGCAAGGTTTAGTCGGTCGATGCGCAACTCGACAGGAAGCGGCCCATCTACTCCATACCGCTGTTCGGCAGCAGCGTGCCACCGGTGCAGGTCTTCGGGCTCCTGAAACTTCAGCGCAGGATGCACTGCTCGTTGGGTGTCAGAATTAACCGCAAAGAACTGAGTGCGTTGAAAGTCGATGTCCTTTTCCCAGACAAAGTTATAACACTCAAACAAGGTGTAGTCTTCCAGTATCTTACCTTGCCAGCGAAGGTAGGCGGAGTACTGAAAGGTGTGTCCCCAACGGAAGTGATCGAAGATATTTTTCGTTTTGCGGTCTACTAGAAAACTGGCGATGCTACCCGTAAACTTTGCGGTAAGGATACCGGGGGGAGGCGCAGAACCTCCGTAAACAAATGTCATCCCATCGGCTCCGAACCCGCCTTTGGGTGGCCCTACAATCCATCCACCCTTGTCTGGTTGGCTGTACAAAGATTCTTCTATTGCAACGGGTAGCGTATTGATCAGTCGAAAGAAGGGGGAGCTAGCCATACGGGGTGGAGATATTTTTTAAACTTTGTCAGCAAATTACCTATATTCAACCGATACTACGCACCACCAGTTATGCTTTTTCCCGAACAACTTATCGATATGGGCATTAACGCTCCCAAAGAACACCAGCGCGTGATCAGCAAGCTTACGACGGGCTTAGGAGCTCTTTACTACCAACAACAGAAAATCTCGTTGGAGCCCCTCCCCGAAACGATGCTCGACGAGGGGCAAACCAGTCCGGTGCCCGATGTGCTGCTCTACGACAATGAGCGCCACACCACGCCCGTCATCATCGAGGTGTGTCACACCAGCGGGGTTCGCAATGACATCAAAAAAATTATGCGCCTTATCAACGAGTTCGACTATGGCATCGAAGAAGGTTTTCTGTATGACTACGTGGCGCATCAGTGGTTGCGGTATCGGAAAGGAGAAGCCGACCTAGAGGTAGATCAATCGTTTTCCCCAACGCTGCAACTTGACTTTAACGCGTTTCTGTGAGTTGCAGCAAACTTTGAAATTCATCCAAATACCTCTACCTTCCCTCCGCACCAAGCACAACCCACTCTTATGACCCGCATCCACTTCATTATCAGTTTTTTAATCTTAGCAATTATGACTACGCAACCCAACGCAATCGCCCAAGACCTGCTCTACGTGGGCACCTACTCCGACCGGGGTAGTGAAGGCATTTATGTTCTGGAATTTGATCGCGAAACGGGTAAGCTATCCGAACGGCAAACGCTGGAGGACAAAGAAAGTCCCTCGTTTCTGACGATCCACCCCAACGGCAAGTACCTCTACGCCGTGTATCGCGAGGGAAAAGACGCTGACGATCAGCACGGCACCGTCACCGCCTTTGCCATTGATCCGAAGGATGGCCGCCTGAGCAAGCTCAACGAACGCTCGTCAGAGGGGTCCGGGCCGTGTCACGTGAGCGTGGACCCGCAGGGCCAGCTGGTCTACGTGTCGAACTACGGCGAGGGCAATCTGGCGGTGTATCCGGTGGGGGCCGACGGCAAACTGGGCGAGGCCTCGGACGTGGTGCAGCACTCCGGCGGCAGCGTGAACCCCGACCGGCAGCAGGAGCCGCACATGCACTCCATCATTCCCTCCGAGAGTGGCGACGTAATTTACGCTTCCGATTTGGGCATCGACAAGATCATGCTGTACCAGCCTGACCGGAACTCCGGCAAACTATCGGCCGCAACCCCGCCCTTTGCCACCAGCACTCCGGGCGCGGGGCCGCGTCACTTCGCCTTGCACCCCAGCGGGGCGTGGGCCTTTTCCATCGAAGAACTCTCCTCAACCACCGCCGCGTATAAAGTAGATAAAAAAAGTGGTAACCTAACTCTCGTAGACCGGATGACCACCCTGCCCAAAGGCGCCTCGGCCGAGGGCAACTCTACGGCCGACATTCACGTGTCGCCCGATGGAAAGTTTGTGTACGCCTCGAACCGGGGGCACGACAGCATCGTGATCTACGCCGTGGATACTAACTCCGGAAAACTCACCTACGTGGACAACGAACCGGCGGGTGGCCAGCACCCGCGTAATTTTTGTATGGACCGCCAAGGAGAGTTTGTGTGGGTGGCCAATCGCGACACCGACAACGTGGTGGTGTTTCGGCGCGATGCGGCTACCGGAAAATTAACTCCTACCGGCAACGAAATCAAGGTGCCCGCGGTGGTGTGCGTGCAGCAATTGCGGTTGCCCTGAGGTGGCCACTGAAGCATAGAACTAGCGGATGGTGTAGTCTGCCGAAGCGACGCCGGGGGCCCAGTTAGACGTGTTGGTAGCCACCAATGTGCCTGCTACGTAGATGTTAGTAGTGACTTGGGGAGCATTGGCACTCCCTGAACGGTCCTCGGCGGTAGCATCCAAATGCAGCTCGAAGGGAGCAGAAGCCTCAAACGTATAGCGCCACCCGCTGGGAGCCAAAGGGGGCGCGCAAATACATCTGTTCTCTCCGGTTTCGGTGCGATACGACCCGAACCAGTTCCCCGAACTAGTAACCACTTCGTAAACAACCGTCTTGGTGGAGACGTCAGTTGGGGCATCATCTTGACAGGCAGTAGCCATTGTTAGCAATGCCAGAAAAATCCATTTGTTCTTCATGTTTCTTTTTGTTTGGTGAAACCATATCTCTTAGAATACAGAAACTACCAAAAGATACGGGGAGAGAAGCATTATTTACCAGTGACCTTACTCTTCTTGAAAAGCGCGATCAATATCCTGGGCCTGGTGCAAAATTCTGATTATTTCTATGCCTCCTTTAATGGGTTGGTAGAATACTACGTGGTTCTGGAAAGGAAACCGCCGCAAGCCAGGCCGCACTTCTGCCGCACTCCGCCCCATAAGCGGCTGCGACAGAAGCAATTCTATCTGAAACTCTAATTTAAGCAAATACGACTCTGCCATTTCTTCTGATTGGTTCTCGGCAAGGTAATCCCAAATACCAAGCAAATCAGCCTCTGCTTGGGGAGTTTGATGTATTTCTCCCGGAGGGCGCTGGCTCATGGCTCTGTCTTTTTATGGCGCGACTTTGCTTTGGTAATAATGGCCTTCATATCAAGCGGCTTGCTTGGCCCCGAGTCGATTCCCTGCTGAATTTCCTCTTTCAGCAGGACCAGCCGATGCGCCCGCTCTTGGTCTTTTTCTTCTAACAGACGAAGCGCCTCACGCACCACCTCGCTAGAAGAACGGTAACGACCGGTGCTTACTTTGTCTTGCACGTACTTTTCCAAATCAGGGGTCAACGATACGTTCATACACTTGATTGATAGTTCAACACTAAGGTACAAGAATAGCCAAAATTGTCAAAGTTGGTTATTGCGATTCGTTAAAAATTGTTAATCCAAGTATCTTTTCGCACTGCGGTTGTTAAGTTTGTTGTTAACTAGTGACCAGCAACTAGTCAGCCAGCATCCAGAAGCATGAAAAAGAAAAGAATATACAGCTTAATTGCCCTGATGAGCGTGGCCCTGCTGGGGCTGGTAGCGTTTCAGGTGTACTGGATTCGCGAGACCGTGGATGCGAACCGACAGCGGTTTCAGCAGAACGTCTACGAGGCGCTTAACACCGTGGTGCACCAGCTCGAGCAGCGCGAAGCCCTGTTGTTCGCCTACCAGAGCTTCGGCCCCGGCCTGGTGCAGCTCGACACCACGCAGTTTTATCCGGCGCGCACGGTGCGGCGACAGCAGCGGCAGTCGGTGACCTTCGACGAGCAGGGGCGGGCCGTGCGGCAGCGCATTGAGTTTAGCATGTCGGTGGGCCGCGCTCCCGGAGCCGCTCCGGTGATTGTGGTGCGCCCCGACCTGCCGCCGGGTGCCTCGGAGCAAGTGCAGCAGGAGCAACTGCGCAAGCTAAAGCAGAAAGCCAGCATGTTTGAGCAAGCGCTGCACCAACTGATGAACGGCGACCGTCCGCTTACCGCCCGCCTCAATCCCAAACAGCTGCGCACGCTGCTTAGCGAGGCGTTAGCCGACCGGGGCATCACCCTGCCCTACCAGTACGCCGTGGTCGACGCCGAGCGCGACAGTGTGCTGATGGCCTCCACGGCCAACTTCTTCCGCAAGTACGATACCGACGCCGAAGTGGCCCTGTTCCCGAACGATTTTATGCCCAGCAGTACCTTCCTCACGCTGGAGTTTCCGCAGCAGAACTGGTATCTACTCAAGCAAATCTGGTTCACCCTGCTCTCGTCGCTGGTGTTCACTGGCGTGGTGATGTTCTGCTTCGGCTACGCCATCACCACCATCCTGCGGCAGAAGAAGTTATCGGACATGAAAACCGACTTCATCAACAACATGACCCACGAGCTCAAAACCCCGATCTCGACGGTGGCCCTGGCGGTGGAGGCCCTGCAGGATGAGCAAATTGCCCGCGAGCCCCGCTTTTTGCAGCGCTACCTGGGCATCATCCGCGAGGAGAACGCCCGCCTGGGCGCGCAGGTCGAAAAGGTGTTGCAGATTGCCACGCTGGATAAACAGGACTTTCAACTAAAAATAGCGCCGGTGGATACGCACGAACTAATTCGGCAGGTGGCGGAGCGGTTGCGTCCGGCCGTCGAGAAGCGAGACGGCACCCTTGCGCTGGAGCTGAACGCACTTGATCCGGTCATCCAAGCCGACGCCGAGCATTTGTCTAACGTGATCACCAACCTGATTGACAACGCCAATAAATATTCGCCCGAGGAACCCACGGTGACGGTGCGCACGCAAACCGAGGGAGAAGGCATTGTGATTGAGGTGGCGGACCAGGGAATGGGTATGACCAAAGAAACGGCGGCCAACGTCTTCGACAAGTTTTATAGAGCGCCTACCGGCAACCGCCACGACGTGAAGGGCTTCGGGCTGGGCTTATCGTACGTTAAATCGATGGTAGAAGCGCACGGCGGGCAAGTTTTGGTTCGTTCTAAGCTTGGACAAGGCAGCACGTTTTGGGTGCACTTGCCCATCGCGTAGGTCGGGGCAGCGGATTGGATACTTGCTACGATAAATATTGAATGTCGATCAAGGAATGTAGAATGATGAAGTAACAAGCGCTATGAAGAAAATCTTGCTAGTAGAAGACGATCACAACCTGGGCACCATCCTGCAAGATTATCTGCAGGTGAAAGGCTTTGAGCCCGAGCTGTGTCGCGACGGACAGCAGGGCCTGTCGGCTTTTCAGCGGCAGACCTATGATTTGTGTCTGCTCGACGTGATGCTGCCCAAGCTGGACGGCTTCGAGCTGGCCCGGGAAATTCGGCAGGTGAGCGCCCGCGTGCCCATTATCTTTCTGACGGCCAAGGCCATGAAAGAAGACACCATTGTCGGACTAAAACTGGGGGCGGATGACTACCTGACCAAGCCGTTCAGCATGGAAGAACTGCTGCTGCGCATCCGGGCGGTGCTGCGCCGCACCCAACCGCCGGAGCCAGAGCAACGCCACTTCACCTTTGGCTCGTTTACCTTTGATTATGACCAGCGGTTGCTCACGCGAGGCGAGGAAGAGGAGAAACTGACCTCGAAGGAAGCGGAATTGCTGAAGTTGCTGGCCCAGCACGTCGGGCAAACCGTAGACCGTACCCGTGCCCTAAAGCTAATTTGGCAGGACGACAGCTACTTCAACGCCCGCAGCATGGACGTATACATTGCCAAGCTGCGCAAGTACCTCAAGCCCGATGAGAACGTACAGATACTGACCGTGCACGGGCAGGGCTTCAAGTTAGTAGAACTTACGCGTTGACCCGCGCGGGTTTGATTTCGCCAAAGTTATAACCGAAGGGGGTAAAGCTGAGCCGCATCAGCTTGAAGTGCTGCAACCCAAAGGGAATACCGACCAGCGTGACGCACAGAGCAATACCCAATACCAAATGCGTTAAGGTGATCCAAATGCCGCCCACCAGAATCCAGATCACGTTGAGCAGCGTAGACAAGCCCGATCCCGCGTTGCGGTTGGGCGTGACTTCGCGTCCGAAGGGCAAAAGGCTGGCCCCGGCCAGCTTAAACGACTGAATGCCCAGGGGGATGCCAATGATGGTGACGCAGGAAATAATCCCTGCTATTACGTACTCGATAGCGATCAAAAAGCCGCCAAGGATGATCCAAAGAAGGTTGCCGATGAAGCTCATAATGCAAGGACTGTTTTCTTTTATGCCTACGTAGAATCGGGGGATAAAGTTAGAGCATGTTTAAGTTTTTGTAAATTATTGTATTTGAGTGCGTTGGCCCGAAATTCCAGGCGGGCGTGCGGAGGTTTTGCGCGGAGAAGCATGGGATGCCCCGCATTGGAATTTCTTGACTTTTTTGGCGGTCCGCCGCGCGGTTCGTTTTTGTGCCGCCGTGGCCCGGTCAAGACAAAAATGAACAAGGTAGAAAGTCACATATCAGAATAATATTTCATGCTCGCGGTTAGCTGCGAGTGAAAATTTTTAAACATGCTCTTAGCAATTTTGATCCGCCAAAATTTTTTGACTTGTTGCTCCAAACGAGATAGAACGTGGGTTGTTGATGGGGTGACAACCAACCGGTTTCTACCGTAATTTATGCTGAGTGACCCCATGAGCAATCCCCAATCCGCCCCGCCCGCTACAATCGGTATCATCAACGTGTCGGACCGCGCCAGCCGGGGCGAGTACGCCGATCTGCCGGGACAAGCCATTTTGGAGACCCTCACCACTTACCTCACCTCGCCCTGGGATCCGGTATACGCGGTGATTCCCGACGAGCAAGACCAGCTGGAAGCCACCATGAAGCGCATGGCCGATGAAGACGGCTGCTGCCTGATTATCACCTCGGGAGGCACCGGTCCCGCTCGGCGCGACGTGACGCCCGAAGCCACCGCGGCGGTCTGCCAGAAGATGCTGCCAGGCTTCGGCGAACGCATGCGGCAGGTGAGCTTGCAGTACGTACCCACCGCCATTTTGTCGCGGCAAACCGCGGGCATTCGCCACCGTACGCTGATCATCAACCTGCCCGGCAAGCCCCGCGCCATCCGGCAGTGCCTTGATGCCGTATTCCCGGCGGTGCCCTACTGCATCGATCTGCTCGAAGGGCCCTTCCTGGTCTGCGACGAAGCGGTGATTCAACCCTTTCGTCC
The DNA here is from genome assembly GCA_965217275.1 of Cyclobacteriaceae bacterium. GTDB lineage: Bacteria > Bacteroidota > Bacteroidia > Cytophagales > Cyclobacteriaceae > Tunicatimonas. Next base: position 3,311,421 of record OZ244400.1, read on the forward strand.
GAAAGAAAAGTAGTCCCTCTCTACAAATCACGAAATAAATACAACGGGAAAGTCTCTCCGGTAGCAAACTGAGTGCGTTCGGCGGGGAGCGCCACAAAACCGTGGCAGTTCACCAAATTAACAAAATCGCCCGACCCGTTTCCCGGCTGGGGAGTAGCCAGCAGGTGCCCGTCGTCGGCTACCCGAAGACTCACCGGAAGAAAGTAGGTGAGCTCGGGAAGAAATGCTACCGGCTCAAGAAGCGACGCCCGGAGGGGGTGGGCGGGGGTTTGGCCCAGGCTGGCCAGCAGCCAGGGCTTCACGTAGCGATAAAAACCCACTAGGGTCGACACCGGGTTGCCCGGCAAGCCGAATACCACTCTGTCGGGCAGGCGCTGTCCGAACCACAGTGGTCTGCCGGGGCGTTGCTGCACCCGGTGAAAGCGTTCCGTGACCCCCGCCGCCGTCAGGGCTTCCGGCACGAAGTCACGTTTTCCGCGCGACACTCCGCCGCTGATCAAAAGCAGATGATGCTGTTCCAAAGCCTGGGCAATGCCCGCGCGAACGGCCGCTCGGTCGTCAGACAAGTGATAGCGGGTGGCAGGCACGCCGAGCGTCGCCAGCGCCGCCTGCAAGGCGTAGGCGTTCGACTGTCGAATCTGGTGCGGCAGCGGCACTTCGTCTACGGCGACCAGCTCATCACCGGTGGAGACGATGCCAACGCTGGGGAGTTGGCTTACCCGCAGGTGCGTCATTCCGACGGAAGCAGCCACCGCAATGTCGGCCGCCCGCAGCAGCGTACCCGGCTTCAGCAGCACGTCGCCGCGCCGCCGGTCCGTGCCCTGTCGGTGTACGCTTTGTCCCGCTCGGTCGGGCCGTACGCGCAGCGTGGCCGTCTTTTTTCCGTTTGTTTCAGCAAACACCACGTCCTCGTAGCGCACCACCGTGTCGGCTCCGCGGGGAAGCACCGCGCCGGTCATCACTTCCCAACACTGCTGCGGGGGGCACGTTGGGGGCGGTTCACCGGCGTGCTGCACGCCTGCTACCGTCAGGGTTTGGCTTTCGGACAGTGTGTCCCAGGCAAAGGCGATCCCGTCCATGGTAACCCGATGAAACGGAGGGAAATCGCGGTCGGCAGACACCGGTGCGCGAAGTACTCGGTTAGTAGCCTGGTCCAGCGGTACGTATTCGCTATCCAGGGGTAGCAGGCAATCGTGGACAATGGAAGTTGCCCGTTGAGAAGTGATCATGGACAAATAGACACAAAAAAAGACGCTCGCTGGAGCGTCTACTAAAAAATATGGTAAAAAGTTACGCCAGTATGCTGATGGGTACCGCCAGGGCACTCAGCGCTAAAGCTACCAGACCGATCAAAACCTTGATATGTTCTACTTTCATTGCCGTAAAAAATTAGTTAAACTACTAATAGTTATATAAAATCTATGCCAATTCAAGAGGCGCTTGATTTGGGGGTATTTGAGAAAGTGAGGTGGGTATTTTTTTTCCTATTTTTGGGGAAATTTCCCAAATGGAAGAATCTTTCTCCGGTAGCAAACCGCTCTCTCACGTTGACCCGCAGGGGCAGCCGACGATGGTCGACGTATCTGAGAAGAAAGTGACGGCCCGCCGGGCCCGCGCCCGCAGCATGGTCGTCTTGAACGAAGCCATTGTGGCCGCGTTGCGCGCTCCTTCCGGGGGTTCGTCAGAACTCCACAGCGCCAAGGGGCCGGTTTTTCAGACGGCCGTGGTGGCGGGTACGATGGCGGTGAAGAAAACCAGCGAACTGATTCCCTTCTGCCACCCGCTGCCGATAGAAAGCTGCCGCATCGATATCTCGTTGTCCGATGGCTACGAAGTGCGCATTGACTGCACCGTGGCGGTGAGCGGGCGAACCGGCGTAGAGATGGAAGCCCTGGTGGGAGCCAGCGTGGCCGCCCTCACCGTCTACGACATGTGCAAAGCGCTGTCGCCCGACATTGTGATTCGCCAAACGCAACTGATGGAAAAAAGCGGGGGGCAGCACGACTTCGAACGCGGCTCCTCCGAGTCGCACTCTTAGCAACTCATTACCCGCTTCGGCCAAGTTTGGGACGTGAGTTGGTTAGCAACTTTCTGGGGAAACCAGTATACTTGCATCCGTAAATTTTTCCTTTAAGCCAAGCACGGATGATCGTCAAGACTAAAAAGTATACGTTAGACAACAGCACCTACATCAAAATGGCCCTGGCCAATATTTTGCGCGAACAGTGGTGGGTATTTCTAATTACGCTAGCGCTGATGAGCGGAGCGTTTTTCATTTTTTCGTGGTGGTGGATCATCGGCCCCCTCATTGCCCTAGCGTTATACGTGCTGTTCTGGGTGATTCAGTTTGCCGGGGTGACGCAACTGGAGCAAAACAAGGTGCTCTTCGAGCGGCTCAGCTACGAGATCAACAGCCAGCAGATTTTGATCAAGGTGAGCGCCAAGCAGGGCATGCCTCTGAAGTGGAACATGATCAAAAAGGCCCGCGTAGGCAAAGACTACTTTCTGCTGATCGTCTCCAAGGCGCAGCTCATCTACCTGCCCTTCCGCATCTTCAACACCGACAACGAACGCCGGTTTGTAGAATCTATTCTGAAGCGCAAGGGATACGTGAAGGAGGAGAAGATGGTGGAGAGTAAGTGAACTTATCCGTATATTAGCGCAAACTAATTGTAGCTCTATGGACACCAGGGTAGCCTATGGCGTAGTAGAAAAAGCCAACCAGGGAGTAGACGCGTTGCTAGTGGACGAGTTTTTGGCCCAGTCCGGACTCAGCCGATCAGAACTTGGTCAGCTGCTCGGCATCGATCCCAAAACCTTGGATAACTACCGCAAGCAAAGTAAATCACTAGATCGGTTAAGAAGCGAGCTGCTGCTCAAACTAATCAACCTATTCAGCTTGGGTAAGGAAGTGTTTGGAAATAGCAGTGAGTTTCGGGCCTGGTTGCAGCTGCCCGCCGGGGAGTTCAACGGAGATTTGCCCATCCAACTACTCACTACCGTGACGGGGGTCACGATGGTTATCCGTCAACTGGAGCGTATCAGTCAGGGTTACGTAGTCTGAGTGGGGGAATGGAGGTATTCCAGGTAACCCAGGCAAAGTATGCTACTAATTTGTACGCCTCGGGCTGGGAAGGAAGATGGAACCAAGAGGGCCAGAAGGTAATCTACACCGCCTCGTCCCGTTCGCTAGCCTGTCTGGAGAACCTCGTACACCGTCGGGGGCGAGGCTTGCTGGCTGACTTCAGCGTGATGGTGATCTACCTGCCGGATGATCTGGCGCATGAGCGTATAGAATTAGGTAGACGGTCAGGGGGTAGTTTGGTCGAAGGGTGGAACAAGGACGCTGATGTGAGCTACTGCCAACAACTAGGCTCAGCGTGGTACAGAGAAGCACGCTCGCCAGTGCTGTGTATACCCTCGGCGGTGGTTCCGATGGAACGCAACGTAATGATCAATACCGAACACAGCGAATACAGCAAAATACGACTCATTCACACCGAGCCATTCTCTTTTGATCCAAGACTGATTGATACAGATGAAGAAACCCTTCACAGTTATTCTTTTCTCACCCTTGAAGAGCTTCTTTCATTTGACTATGAACAGTTCTTCTGGGATCGGCGGATTACGGAAAGCGAAGCCTGTTTCACGTATTGTGTTTGTTTTTATAGCGGGAAACCCTGCGCCAGTTTTGATCATAACAAAAAATCAGAATAAGCCTACCACTCCGCATGATAAAACACCGTGCTGCAGTTCTCAGCCCGGAGCACCTCCCGCGCCATCTGCTGCACTCCTTCCGCCGTGACGGCCTGAATCCTTTCCGATTCGTGGTTCACGATGCTTGAGTCACCCAGCACGGTGGCGTAGGCTAGGTTCATGGCCCGGTTCAGCAGCTCCATCTCGGCAAACACCAGCGACGACTCGGCCTGGTTCTTCACCTTCTCCAACTCCTCATCAGCAACCACAGTGTTTTTCATATCTTCCACCACCGCTTTCACCGCCTGGTTGGCCTCTTCCACCGCAATGCCCCGCTGCACCTTGCCCTGAATGATGAGTAGCCCCGGGTCGGCTGAGCCGGTGATGTAGGCGTTGATCGAGCTAAACAGCGGGTTCTTTTTCACCACTTCGGTGTACAGACGCGACGACTTGCCGCGCTCCAGCACGTCGCTGAGCAGATCAACGGTGTGGTAGCGGTCGTCCAACCGGGCGGGCATGTGGTAGGCCTTGTAGAGGGCATCGGCGGGCACCGACCCGGTCACGTGCTGCTCCCGCCGGTCTGCTTGCGGAGGCTCGGTCGGCAGCTGCCGGGGCGGCCGGTTACCGGCCGGAATGGGGCCAAACCAGCGGTCCGCCAGGCGCTTCACCTCGTCGACCGTCACGCTACCGGCCACCACCAGCACGGCGTTGCTAGGCACGTAGTGCTGGTAAAAAAAGGTGCGCACGTCGTCGAGCGTGACCTCCTCAATGTGCGCGATGTGGCGTCCGATGGTGGGCCACCGGTAGGGGTGCACCCGGTAGGCCAGCTCCTTGAGCTTGATCATCGCGTCGCCGTAGGGCTGGTTTAGGTAGTTTTGCTTGTATTCTTCGATCACCACGTTGCGCTGCACCCGCAGCACCTCGGGGTCGAACGACAGGCTCAGCATACGGTCTGACTCCAGCCAGAAGGCGGTCTCGAGGTTGGCCGCGGGCAGGGTGATGTAGTAGTTGGTGATATCGGGACTGGTGAAGGCGTTGTTTTCGCCCCCCACGCGTTGCAGGGGTTCGTCGTAGGACGGGATGTGCCGGGAACCGCCGAACATCAGGTGCTCGAACAAGTGCGCAAAGCCGGTTTTTTCGGGCTCCTCATCGCGCGAGCCCACGTCGTAGAGCACGTTGAACGCCGCTAACGGAGTGGTCGCATCTTCGTGAACCAGCACCCGCAACCCGTTATCCAGCGTAAAGGGAGTAAAATTGATCATTGAACAAACATAGAAATAATTAACACAAAATTAACACCGCCAAGGACAATCCGATGCTTTTGGTTCCTTACCTTTAAGGTTGCGAAATATTCTGTTATCCAACGAGAGAAAGCAATTTGTGGGTAGCGTATTTACGTATCCAAAAATTACCTATACTTGTGACCCAGCCGACCGAACCGGACAATGCCCAAATTAAGCAAGCCAGCAAGCTCCACCAGCCGTTTCCGAGACCTTATTTACCAGATTTTCGACGTTGTTAAGGAAGAACGGTCCTTCATTCTTCTGGTCGCCGTTTTGTTTGCGGTGGGGGGGATGGTGTATCCGTACCCGGCCGTGGCCATGTGGTTCGGTTTCGTGCTGGCCGCCTACTCGGCGGTTTCTAATGACAGCATCCAGACCATCGGCACCTTCATTGCCTCCAACGCCCACCGGCGGTGGTACGTGCTTTGGCTCTACATTGGCACTATCTTCTTGATAACGGTGATCTACGGATGGTACATCAACGACGGCGACGTATCGTACGGGCGCCTGATGGCTCGGGAAGACGATGGCGCACTCTCGTATCCGCAGCCCGACCAGTTTAACTTTTTGCAGATCGCCGCACCTATCTTTCTGCTGGTGCTCACCCGCCTGCGCATGCCGGTGTCCACCACCTTTTTATTGCTGAGTAGTTTTGCGGTGAGTCAGGGGGCGGTGGCCTCGGTGATCAACAAAAGTTTGGCGGCCTACGCGCTGGCGTTCGGCCTGGGGTTTATCGTGTGGTTTGGTATCACTAACTTGACCAAAAAGTATTTTAAAAAAGAGCCCGCTCCCTGGTGGGCCGTGGCGCAGTGGATCACCAGCGGCTCGCTGTGGTCGGTGTGGATCATGCAGGATGCGGCCAACATTGCTATCTACCTGCCCCGCCAGCTGGGCGTCGGCCAGCTGCTGGCTTTCTCGCTGGTGGTATTCTTTGGCCTGGGACTGATTTTCTTTCTGAAGGGCGACCGGATTCAGCAGATTGTGAACGAAAAGAGCGAGGTGACCGACATCCGGGCCGCTACGCTCATTGACTTTGTGTACGCCTCTATCCTGGTGTATAAGCTCACCATCAGCGTGATCCCCATGAGCACCACCTGGGTGTTTATCGGCCTGCTGGGCGGTCGCGAACTGGCCATGCGCTTTCGGGAAAAAACCAGTAGCTCCGAGCGCAAGGTCCGCCTTCAGGAAGCCCTGCTGATGATCGGGAAAGACGTGGCCCTGGCCACCATTGGCTTGCTGGTGTCGGTTGCCCTGGCCATGGGAGTAAATCCTACCTTCCGCGCCGAAGTGTTCGATATGTTCTAGCCAACTACTTCTTGTTGGCAATTCTCTCTTTGTAACCCGTGCGGCACCCTGGCCTGGCTATTCAACAATCGTTGATTGAAAGTAAACTTTTGGAACAAATACTGCGTTATGGTTTCTTAACATTGCGGTAACATTGTTAACATTAACTTAACATTGAATTAATACACCGATTTGTCAACACTAAGTTCTTTTGATCATGAAAACTCCTTACGAAATACGCACAAAATACGGTTTGGACCGAATTATATTCGGGAAGTCTAAAAAGAAGTATCAGAAAGTTTACTGGCTGATGCTGGGACTGATGATGGCGGTTGGCTTATTAATTGCTTAATCAGCGCGTTAATTCCTGCACCGCAATCCAGCTCATTAACCCCACTCCCGTTTCCAAAGCTTCCTCATCAATATCAAAAGTGGGTGTGTGCACCGAAGCGGTGATGCCCCGTGCCTCGTTGCCGGTGCCCAGCCGGTAAAAGCAAGCATCTACCTCTTGCGTGTAATAAGCAAAATCTTCGGCCGCCATCCACAGGTCCAACTCCAATACGTTCTGGCTGCCTAAAAAGTCGACCGCGTACTGCCGAGCGCGGCGGGTGAGTTCCGGGCTGTTTTTCAGGAACGGATAACCGCGTCGAATTTCGAAGTCGCACGAACCGCCCATGCCCTCGGCGATGCCTTCGGCTAGCTTTTTCATGCGTTGGTGTGCCATAGCCCGCCATTCCTCGTTCATGGTGCGAAACGTGCCCTCGAGCTGCACCTCGTTGGGAATCACGTTGGTGGCCCCGTCGGCGATTACCCGCCCGAACGAGAGCACCGACGGCATCTTGGGGTCAGCCTGTCGACTCACAATTTGCTGCAGCGCCACGATGAGGTGCGAGGCGATGAGCACCGGGTCGACGTTGCGGTCGGGCATGGCGGCGTGCCCCCCCCGGCCGCGCACGGTCACGTAGAGTTCGTCGGCGCTGGCCATGTACATCCCCTCGCGAAAGCCCACCTTGCCTGCCGGAATAAACGGTTGCACGTGCTGTCCGAACATGTGGTCCGGCCGCGGATTCTCGAGCGCTCCCGCCTCGATCATCAGCGACGCCCCGCCCGGAATGCGCTCTTCGCCGGGCTGGAATATAAGCTTCACCGTGCCCTCGAGGCGGTCGCGCAGCTGCTGCAGCACTTGGGCGGTGCCCAGCAGCGAGGCGGTGTGGGCGTCGTGCCCGCAGGCGTGCATCACTCCCGGTTGCTGCGAGCAATACTCTACGTCGTTGGCTTCGTGAATGGGCAACGCGTCCATATCAGCGCGCAAGGCCACGGTTTTTTTGCCGGGATTCTGGCCTTCAATCAACGCGACCAAACCGGTGTCGGCCACACCTTCCTGGGGGGTGATACCGAACGATTTCAGGCGGTCGGCCACGTAGCGGGCGGTTTCCTGCTCCTGAAACGACAGCTCCGGATGCTGGTGCAGGTGGCGACGGATGGCCACCACCTCCGCTTTGTGCTGCCGGGTCAACTGTTTGATGTCGGCCGCCAGACTCACGGGTTGATCCTAAATTTCTGGGGCACCAGCAGTACGTAGGGAAATTCTTCTTTCAGCAGGGTGTAGTCTTCCTGCGCCTCCAAACGACTGGTATATTCGCCTACTTGCACCCGGTAGATCGAGCTGTTGTAGTTGATGGCCGGACGCGCATCGGGCAGCGCGTTGTATACCCGGCGCTTGGCTTCGTTGGCCTCATCGCGGCTCCCCCCGGTGTATACCTGCAGGGTGTAGCCTTGGTACGCGTTCTGCTCACGGTTGCGTTCGCTGCGTTCGGCCAGGTAGGCGTCCATATCATCAGTGATGGCGTAGCGGGTGGTCAGCGGACCCGCGGTGAGGGGGCGCTCGGGCGACGGGGCCGCGGCCTGCGCTTGCTGCAAAGAGTCAGCGTAGTGAATGCGGTAAGAAGCCACGTTTTCTTCGTAGGTGTTGGCCTTCTGGGTGGTGATGCTCTTGGGCGGCGCGCAAGCGTTGAGTCCGACGAGCAGGACGCCGCATGCGTAAAAAAGGTTGTGAAGGGGTGTTTTCATGCTTATTACTGGTGTTTCGCAAAGGTACTGATAAAAACGATGATCACCGAACATAAGAATCACAACGTGCAAAGCCCATCTAAGTGCGATGGTAGCATTACGTATTTTCCGCAACCTTACGCGGGTTTACCGCTACAAAAGTTACCAAATTTTTGGGATCAACTTGCTGAAAAACAGCACGTTAAATCAGGCAGTAGCCACCTAAAACAAAGTAACTATGAAATCCATTGCCGTTATATCCACGATGATATTCTTATACAGCGCATCGTTCGCGCAAGGTACCCGCTACCATCAACCGGACTCCACGGTGCCTCCGCCCAACAAAACCGAAGCAAAGCGAGCGCAGCGCGCTGAGTTGGGCGACCTGAAAGGTCCTCGCGCCAAGAACTATCCCACGCACGCGTATCAGTCCTCTGAGGTGGTCGTTGCCGCCCCCACCAAGGGTTCTGAGAAGCGTGTCGGCCCCGCCGCCAAAAACTACCGCCCCTGGCAGGATGACACCCAGCGACCGCGGGCAGCGATCACCAAGAAGAAGAAAGAAAACCTGAAGGGGCCGCGCGCCAAGAACCGCAAACCCTGGGACAACCGGTAGCACCAACATTCACCCTCATTAACCCTTACAATCATGATTAAAGCAACCCTGAAGGAGCGATACATCAGCAGTGAGAACGGTATCGCACACGAGCGAATTAAAGAACTGGTTCACGAAACCCGCATCTTTTCGTCCGAGGCCAAGTTTGAAGAATGGATACAGACGTTCAAGCACCAACTGTGGCAGGATGATCCGGCCAAGGTGAAATTGGTCGAAGGCATCTACGTGGATAAACAGAACATCAAGGTAGACGATGCCACTCCGCCCGCTAAACTCAGTCAGTACGCTACCTTCCGTCGGGGAGTATCGTACTACTACGCCCGCGACCGGGAAAAGGAAGGGGCTTTGGTATCGTAGGTCACCAGAACCATTATCTATCCACCGAAAAGAAAGTCCATAATGGGCTTTCTTTTTTTATAGGCGTATCACACTACTTTTGAAAACACAAAAAGAGATTAAATCATGCCAACAAAAACAGACCAGCAACCTCAACAGAAGCAAGAACAGCAGCGCCAAAGTCGGTTGGTGCTAGTGGTCAGCGGTATTTTGTTAGCCGGTATGCTGCTTAGTTACTTTTTGATACCCGGTTTTCAGCAATTTGTAGATACCGCCATTGAGGTACTCACCAGTGATGATCAGGAGCGTATCAAGCACTGGGTGTCCGGCTTTGGCTTTTGGGGTCCCGTATTTGTCGTCGTAGCGATGGTGGCGCAGATGTTTTTGATTGTCATTCCTACGGTAGTATTAATGGTAGTTTCCACGCTGGCTTATGGCCCACTGTGGGGATCATTGATTTCGCTGGTAGCCGTATTAGTTGCTTCCAGTATTGCTTACTACATCGGATGGCACGCGGGGCACTCTTTGGTAGATAAACTGATTGGTCAAACAGCAGAAGAAAAAGTCAATCACTATATCCAAACCTACGGGGCTTGGGCTATCGTACTGTTCCGGGTATCTCCGTTTCTATCCAACGATGCTATCAGCTTTGTGGCAGGTATTGGTGAGATGCGTTATCTTAAGTTCTTAGTGGCTACCACGGTTGGTATTGTTCCCTTAATTGGGGTGATCGCTTACGTAGGCCAAGACATGCAGACTTTGGAAAGCAGCATGCTATGGCTATCGGCAATCACAGCAGTGGGCATTGCCGGGTACTGGGGTTACCGAAAGATGCGGCGTTAATTAATAAATATCGGCTGATCTTTAATAGCGTTGCTAGAAAGGTATTTTCCGGTCCAGTACTCCCCACGCCGGTGGTGGTGAGTCATGATTGCGATCATAGTCGCTTCCTTCCCATACCTACCTTGATAAGCCTCTAAACCGTCACAAATACGGTTGCTTTCTATGTGAAGGTACGAGTGGTAGGTATGGCGTAAAAGGCGGTCTATCATATCAGCGGTAATGAGTCGTCGCGGAGTGAATTCCGGGGCTTCGGAAGTAATATGCAGTACGTCTAGGCGGGCGTGAAGTACATTGGCCAACGTCACCAGGATCTGAAACGTATCGGCGTGAGGTATGTAGAGGTAATCGGTGGCTACTACGATGCGCCCTCCTTGGGTGAAGGTGGTGTTTTCCGGCACAACGATCAGCGGACAATCCGGACAACATTTTAAATGCCCCGCTTCGTAGCCTGCCGTACCTACCACCACCAGATCAATGGCCTGCCGGTCTATCGTTCGCCGGGCGGCTTGCTCCAATCGATCATCGGCGAAGATCAACTCATAGGCTACCGACTGGCCCGACAAATGCAAAGCCAGCGCGGCCTCTTGTTCTTCCTGGTAAGTCACCGTGGAATGCGTTCCGAAAGAGTCGTTGGTTAATGCGTAAGTATCGGCCGGTACCGATTTAGGGGATGGGCGGTTGTGTAATATAAACAGTTGCGCTTCGGCCGCCTGGGCCAGCTTAACGGCGTACTTTAAGGCGGGGGTAGCTCCTTTAGAAAAATCAATGGGGACGAGTATATTGCTAATGGGTTTCATAACTAACAGTTAGCTTGCTGAGCAAAATTTTACTCCTCAATATCGCTTAGCGACCCTCCCCGTCCTATGCGCCTGGTCACTCGATTAGGGTGATCTTCATCATTCCAAAGCAGAAAGTAATGGCGTACATTACGGCTATAGAAACCTTCTGAAGGACAACTTCACAAAACCTACCCATCCATGGAGTGGACATACATCATTCAACAGAAAATGCGGGCCGCGACCGTACTGGCAGTCGTGTTTGGCCTGATACTGATTACCAACCGGCTGGAAAAGAGTTATTTCTCGGAACTACAGACTGCCTTTACTTCGGTTTACCAAGACCGGTTGGTGGTAGAAAGATATATCTACCAATTAGCGGGGCTGCTTCACCGGAAAAAAGAACTAACGAATGAGTCAAGCCAAAAAGAAAAAACAGGAGTACAAGAGAAAAGAGAGAACCTTAATGACGCTATTGAGTCGTTGGTAGACGATCAGTTTGCCCGCATCCGCGACGACCTCCGGAAGCTGTTGGAGACCACCAACCTATACGAACTAGCGACTGGTTTGAAAGCGGAACTCACGTTTTTGAAGAGATAAAAAAATTTTGCAAACAAGTAAGACAAAAAGGCTACTCTACCCAACTAAAAATAGGGGTTTGAAAAGAGGAAAGGAAACGAGAGTTTTGTGATGTCTATTCAACAAAACCAATCATTTCCCTATAAAGCAAAGCCTCACTGCCGAAATTACAGAAATTCTATCAAAAGCCGCCGTGGCCCGGTGCCGATGGTAAAGAATTTAGCCCGGAAGAAATTCATATCGCAGTTCACGCTGGGGCTGATCCAGATCGGACCGCCGAGCGGCAGGAATGTACAATTCTGCCAAGTGGCTCAGCATCTTAACGATGAGGCGAAGGTAGCTTGTAACGAGGTTCGCATTCAAGTCGCCCAGACCGGGACTTTTTCCGAGAGCCGGGCCGCCGGGCGGTTGACTTGGACTATCACTGTGTGGCAATGCTCTTGCTCAGTTTACTGCCTAAAGATAAGAAACTGCGACTTTTGACCGTACCGAATGGGACTTTGGAATCCATCAGGTAAACATGCTGATGGTAGTGGTAGGCTACTGAGACCTTACCGTGCTGCTTTATTGGGAGATGCTGGACAACAACAGTGGGGGCCACCCCGTGGTAACTCCTCTTACCAGCAGCGTAACGATTTGCTTTAATTCTACCGAATTATCAGACGTTTATTTGGGATGGAAGTTTATCTGCCCTGTACGCAAAGATGTGGATAGCACTGTTTTCCTTTTTCACACGAGTTTCTGTTTTGTTGAAGTTAAGAATTTTGTTTAATGTTTGTTAGGCGAAGTCTAACAGTTTTTGTAAATCACCTTTCCCGAAATTTACGACTTAAATGTCTGATTCCCACTTAAGGAATTTCGTATCCCATTTGAAGAACCAAATAGCACATAACCAATTATTTAAATACGAACACGATGAAAATACCAAAAAACGGATTAACCTTAAGTTTTGTTTTCTTCTTGGCCTTGATGAACGCGCGGGCGCAATCCAATTCCGCATCGGTGGTTGAGAGTGCCATCACAAAAGACACCGATAGATTGGTTGAAATGTACAAGGACATCCATCAAAACCCCGAACTGGCCTTTATGGAAACCCGAACCGCCGGTATTATAGCGGATAACTTAAAGGAATTGGATTATGAGGTAAAAACCGGTATCGGTGTTACGGGGGTAGTGGGGATCCTAAAAAACGGAAATGGCCCTACCGTCATGTACCGCGCGGATATGGACTGCAATGCCGTAAAAGAATCTACCGGACTGCCCTTTGCCAGCACCAAGGTGGTAAAAAGGGAGGATGGTACCGAAACTCCCGTCATGCACGCCTGTGGCCACGATGCCCATGTAACCTGGATGTTGGGCGTAGCCAAACTCATGGCCGAAAATAAAGACCTGTGGAAAGGAACGCTGGTTATGGTAGGCCAACCCGCAGAGGAGACCATCCAGGGTGCAGAAGCCATGGTCAACGATGGCCTTTACACTACCCATCGCGTTCCAAAACCAGATTATCTGTTCGGACTTCATACAGCTCCCATAGGAACAGGCTTGGTTGCTGCGGCTACAGGGGTGCGCATGGCCGGCACCGATCAGATAGATGTCACCTTTCATGGGGTGGGTGGCCATGGGTCCACGCCCAATCTTGCCAAGGACCCCATAGTTATGGCCGCCTCTGCCGTAATGCAGTACCAGGCGATAGTGAGCAGGGGCATCGATCCCAAAAACGCCGCAGTGATAACGGTGGGTTCCATTCAAGCAGGTAGCGACAATAATGTGATCCCCCCTTCATCCTTGGTAAAGATAAACCTGCGATGGTTCAGCGAAAAGGACCGACAGACCATGATAGAAGGCATCAAGCGCATTAACGAAGGGATAGCCCACGCCTATAACATGCCCAAAGATCAGTACCCGGAAATGAAGATGAAGGGATGGTCCACTCCTCTGGACAACGATGTGGAAGTGACCAAAACGATACAGCAATCGTTAAATGATGTGGTAGGGGAAAAGAATATCCTAAAGGAAGATCGCCTCCCTTCCGTAATGGGTTCGGAAGATTTTCATCACCTCGTGATACATAATGATGTAAAAAAATATTGCTACGCACAGGTGGGCGTTGCACCACCCAACTTATTTGAACAAGCAGTAAAAGAAGGAAAGATGGTTCCCTACGGAGCCCACAATGGAGACTTTATGGTCGATCTCGATGCCATTCCCTTAGGCACCAAGGTGGGTGCCACCGGATTATTGGCCATTTTCAATGATATGAAATAATGAGAAACAACAATACTATTCACCATGAGAACGCTTATTTTATTTTTAAGTTGTTTGCTAACTTTAAATTCCTATAGTCAAACGGATCAGACTGATAACCAGACCAAAGGCTATGATACCGTTATTTTAGGAGGAAGGGTCATCGACCCGGAAACCGAGCTGGATGCCATCAAAAACATTGGAATCCGCAACGGAATCATACAAATCGTCACGGACGAAGCCATTACCGGAGACGCCACCATCGATGCCAATGGCTTGGTGGTAGCCCCGGGCTTTATTGACCTTCATAGTCATGGCCAGATGTTGGCCGCAGACCGCATGCAAGCCTTTGACGGGGTTACCACAGCCCTGGAATTGGAGTCCGGTATTTTGCCCATCGGTGATTGGTATGAGAGGCAAAGCAAACTGCCGCGGGCACTGAACTACGGGGCCTCCGCGGCCTGGACGTTCGCCCGTATTTCAGAAATGGAAGGCCTGGAGATGGAGGCCGATCTTCGTTGGTTCCAGAAAGCATTTTCCCTGAACAAGTGGGTCAATGATCCTGCCGACCCAGAACAGGTCGAGCGTATTGTTGACCGGATTCGGCAGGGCCTTGACGAGGGATCCCTAGGTATCGGTGTCAACCACGGTTATGCGCCGGGAGGTGGGTATAAGGAACTATTGGCCGTTCACTCCCTGGCCGCCACTTACGATGTTCCTGTATTTACACATTTAAGCGGTGACTTTCCAAACGACCCCAAAAGTGCGGCCGAAAGTGTAGGCCAGATCATTTCGTACGCCGCCGCACTGGAAAGTCAAGAGCACATATGCCATCTTAACAGCAGTAGCTTAAAGGATGTTGAAACCACCACCAGGTTAATTTCCGGGGCCCGGGAGAGAGGGCTGGACATCACTACTGAAGCTTACCCTTACGGAGCTTCGAGCACCACGATCGGGGCAGCCCTTTTTAATGAGGAGGCCATGGAGAAAAAGAACATTCAATATTCACAGATAGAAATCAATGGAGAGCCCCTGAATGAAAAAGCCTTTACCGAGACCCGAAAAAATGCCCCGGGGACCGTCGTCGTGTTCAAGTTTTTGAATATGCCCGAAGAGCAGGGCATCTTGGATAAATCCGTATTGTTTCCTGGAGGTGCCATCGCCAGTGATGCCATGCCGTGGATGGCCAAGACCACTGGAATGCCCATGGCGGATGATGATACCACCTGGCCACTGGACAAGGAAGTGTTTTCACATCCTAGAAGTGCGGGAACATATACCAAATTGCTATCACACTACGTCAGGGAACGAAAGGTGTTGACCCTTTCGGAAGCCATTGAGAAAGCCTCGTTGATTCCGGCCCGAATTTTAGGGAAAACCGTTGAACAGATGAAACGCAAGGGAAGGATCCAACAAGGAATGGATGCGGATATCATTGTTTTTGATCCCGCCACCGTAAAGGATAAAGCCACTTTTACGGCCCCAAACCAACCGGCCGAAGGAATGGTGTATGTCTTTGTCAACGGGACTCCCTTAATTGAAAATGGCAGCTTGAATACCGATGTGTTTCCCGGAAAGCCTATCCGAAGGGAAGTCGTAAAATAAACGACAAATTCACTTTTATAAAAACACTCTCGCCAAAAACTAACCATTAAATTAAAAAGCATGTATAGAATGATTTCTGTTGGTTTTATGGTATTTATTTTTCTACTAAGCTGCGGAGCGCAAAAATCGTCCTGGAAGTCCCCCTCCTACAAAAAGGATACCTACCGCAAAGTACTTGTCTTGGCAAAAACGACCAATGATCTTGCCAAGCGCCAATTGGAAGATGCTACTGTCGATCAGTTGGTAGGTAAGGGTATTGCGGCCATTCCCGCCTATTCTAACATTAAAGAAGCAGATACCGAAACCGAAGAAAAATTTTTGGCAAAGGCGAACAGCCTAGGTGTCGATGCACTCTTGGTGTATAATTTTGGGAAGGTAAAATCCGAATATAAGAACAGCCCATCGGTAAATGCCCGTGTTGGTGTGCCAATAAGAATGGGAATTTTCCGTGGATTTTTAGGCACGAATGTACCCTTGGCCGGGGGAGCAAAAAAAATTGAAACCGTCGAGGGTACAGCCGCCTTCTACACACGGGACAATTCAGCTATACAATGGAGCCAATCCCTAAGAGGGAATTTAAAAAACGGGACAGGTAATTTGGCTTCGGACTTTGCCGTTAAGACAGTGGACCGAATGATTGAAGATCAACTGTTTTAATATGGGAGAAAGGAAAAATAACGAAAACTGTTTATTTTGAGTATCCTGACGGACTATATAATCAAACCTATTTTAGTTTGCTCACTGTGTCTTTTTGCAACCAAAGCCCACGCCCAGGATTTGGAACCCCATGATCTATTTCATAAACACCACTCGATAGGCCTCATGCTAAGTCACACCCAGATTTTTCAGGGTGTGCAACAAGATGGAGAGAAGAAATGGCTGGCATTGCCGTCCATTGGACTCAATTATAACTATAAATTTCATCCGAGATGGGCCCTCGGACTTCATAACGATATTATCATTGAAGATTTCCAGGTAGAAGAGCACCTAAGAAGTGGAGGGGGCGACGAGAATAGCATATTAGTGAGGTCCTATCCCGTTGCCAGTGCAGTGGTCGCCTCCTATAAACCGGGCGAACACTTTAGTTTTTTGTTAGGGGCCGGCGGTGAATTCGCCCACACGGGCAATTTGTTCATTGTTCGTGCAGGAGTCGAATATGGCATCCATATCAATCCCAAGTGGGAACTCAACATCAATTTGGTCAACGATTTAAAATTGAACGCCTACAATTCCGTTGCCTACGGTATTGGGATTACAAGGATACTTTAATAGGGGCCAGGACTCGTTAATTCTCAAATATTTAAGCGATATACTATGAGAAAAATAACACTTTTCACATCAACCCTTTTATTGCTAATGACGTCGTGTAAAAGCACGGAAAACAAAACCAACGGTCAAAAGGAAATAGACGCGACAACTGAAATGACCTCGACCCATAACAGCCGTAACTCTTTGGACTGGGCCGGTGTCTATAAAGGAACTTTGCCCTGTGCCGATTGTGAGGGCATTCAAACGGAAATTAAGCTGAACCAAGATCTAAGCTATTCCAAGGCCGTAAAATATTTGGGCAAAAACGATGGATACATAAAAACCGACGGAGCCTTTACCTGGGACGAAAATGGAAGTATAATCACACTGAGCGAAGCGGAAAACGATCATTATAAGGTAGGAGAAAATGTTTTGTTCGTCTTAGATCCTAATGGAAAACAGATAACAGGTGCCTTAAGCGAGAACTATCAATTAAAAAAAGTTCCAATGGATACCCGGATCACGGAAAAATATTGGCGGTTAATAGAACTGAACGGAAATACCATCACTATCCCCCAAGATCGAAGGGAAATCCACATGATATTAAAAGACAAAGACAGCATGGTCAATGGTTTTAGCGGTTGCAACACTTTTAATGGCACCTATGAACTGAACAAGGAAACGGGCAGGTTAAAATTCACAAAAATGAAATCCACGATAATGGCCTGTAATGATATAACAACGGAAGATATGCTCCAAAAAGTGATTGCCAAGGCAGATACCTATACCCTTAAAAACGATACCTTGTCGATTACCAAAGCCAAAATGGCTCCTTTGGCGATATTTCAAGCGGTTTACTTTAAGTAGCCGACAAAAAACCAACCACTAAAATGGTTTTATTCAATACGATAAAAATAATCATACCATCTGGACTATCAGCCATTCTACGCGAAGCCCGGAGGAGTTTTTAGCAGCGTTAAAATCATTCCGGATAGAGATGCTGGAAATAAAGAAACTTGAAGATATTGCCGCAAAACAGCGTACTGCCTACATGTGTTCCGAAGCAGTGGCTAGGTCCAGGCTACTTATGGTAATTTTTCTCATTGCTGGTAATTGTTTTTGTACAGAAGTAACGTTTTCTTGTCATGGGGGGGCAGTTTTGATGAAAAAATAAGTGAGTTATAAAAAAAATAACCGCCCCCTCACGCTGGTTTTTAATTGATCGTACTACCGTCCCTCAATCCAACGGAAGGCCCGGTCCTTTTCGGAATAGTGAAAGCTCTTGAGTTGGGTTTCCTTCAACTCGTGCGCCAGTTGGGCGGCCGATTGCAGCCAATCCCGACACGTAATTACGGCGGTTTTCTCAAAGATGCCGGATTCTCCGAAGCGATAGCGAACGTCTTCAATGAGGGTATCCAATGAGAATCCCTGGTCGTCTACGTACTCAATCAACAGTTGTAGCCGCTGGTGCAGGCGAAGCTTCTCGCTAAGTTGCGCAAACATCGGCTTCATATCCACTTCGCTGACGGTTCCGTCCATGCGGAAGCCGACAATATCGTCGCGGTGCGTTTCAATAGCTTCTATCATACAATCAGGCGTTAGCCGTTTTGAGTGAACAAACCTTGGTGGGGCGATTGCCCAGGTACTGACGTATTTCACTGAGCTGGGCGTAGGCATAGAACAGGCTGCTGCCCAACAGCAGGGCAAACGCCGCCACTTCGTAGGTGAAGCCCACCATACCAACCACCGAATTGATGGCCACCAACAACCCAAACAAGAATGAAAATATCCCAGCGGCCACCACCACCGACCAGTGGGGCATCTGCTCGCGAAGCCGGTAGAAGTTAGTGGCTTGCGCGATTCCGGTCAACATTGCCCACGGACCCATCAGCGCTCCGAAGGCGGCCACTCCCATCATCACCGATCCGATCGCCGCCAGACCGATCAGCAGTTCGGCGATTCCCTTTCGGAACATAGCCGACCGTCCGCAAAAGCGTCCGTTGGTGTAGCGGGTATTGTTAAAGACAACCACGGCCCCGTTGATGGTGACCAGGACACCGAACGGTAGCAGCAGGGCGTTGATAGATTCGCCGGGATAGCACAGGGCAACCAAGCCGAAAGTGGCTACGCCGATGCCCTTCAGGGCCAGGTTGCTGCGCTGTATGATTAATTGATTTTGCGTGCTCATGGGATTAATGTTTGTTGAATACCCCAAAAGTAGCCACCTGCTTGGCCGGGTGAAACGATCCCGGTCATCCGAAACGGATGATCTTCGTCACCCAAAAGCTGGCGTATCTCCGAGAAGTTGCGTTTCTTTCGCTACGATGAACGATCAACCTACCCCTTACGAAGCGCTGGCTAATTATTTCCCGGACATGATGGTGACCGCGGTGGATGCCCACTACCGCCTGGTGTTTGTGGACGGAGACGAATGGCGTACGCTGGGCGTGCACAAAGAGACCGTGGAAGGAACCGCCATTGAAGCGGTGGAAGGCTTCTCAGCGCGTTGGAAAAGCCTCATGATTGAGTACACCCGCCGTACCCTGGCCGGGGAGCACCTCTCCTACGAAATACGCCACCGACACCAGGTGTACCGGGTCAACACCATGCCCCTGCGCGACGACTCACCTGACCATCGCGTCTTGTTTGTATTTACCAATATTACCGAACAGAAACGGACCGAAGCGGAGATGCTCAACGCTCTAAAGAAGGAGCGGGAGCTGGGCGAACTAAAATCGCGCTTCGTATCAATGGCTTCTCACGAGTTTCGCACGCCCCTGAGCACTATCCTGTCGTCCGCCAACTTGATTGCCCGACAGAACGAACCGGGCAAAGAGGAGCAGCGCCTCAAAAATGTGGAGCGCATCAAGTCTAGCGTCAGGAACCTGGTCGATATCCTCAACGAGTTCCTCTCGCTGGGTCGCCTGGAAGAAGGTAAGGTTAGCGTTAACCCCGAAGCTTTTGATTTGGTCAAGTTTATGGAAGCCATTGTGCAGGAACTGGAACACGCACAGAAGCCGGGGCAGCAAGTGCGTATCAATGCCCAACAACCCCGCATTCCGGTGATGCTGGACAAGCAGTTTGTCCGCAACATTTTTCTCAATTTGCTCTCTAACGCCCTCAAGTACTCCCCCGAAGGCAAGCCGGTGGATATTGTCCTGCAACAACAGCCCACCACCGTGCGGGTGCAAATTGCCGACCAAGGGGTGGGCATTCCGCAAGACGAGCACAAGCACCTGTTTGATCTGTTTTTCCGGGCGCGTAATGCCACCAACATCCAGGGCACCGGCCTGGGGTTGCCCATCGTGAAGAAGTACATCGACCTGATGCAGGGCGACATTGCCGTGGTGAGCCGACTGGAAAGCGGCACCACCTTCACCGTTACCCTGCCTCGGGAGCAAATTCACTCCGAACCGGTATGAAGAAGATTCTACTCATTGAAGACAACCGCGACGTGCGCGAAACCACTACCGACATTCTGGAGCTGTCGGGCTACGCGGTGGTGGCCGTAGAGAGCGGGCGGGCCGGGGTAGAAGCGGCGCTGGCCTCTCGGCCCGACCTGATTATCTGCGACATCATGATGCCGGGGCTCGACGGCTACGGCGTGCTGCATATCTTGGGCAAACGAGCGGAAACCGCCGACATTCCCTTTATCTTCCTCACCGCCCGCTCTGAGAAAGCCGACGTGCGCAAGGGCATGAACCTGGGAGCCGACGACTACTTGACCAAGCCCTTCGAAGAAACCGAACTGCTGGATGCCGTAGAAACCCGGTTGCGCAAGAATGAACTACTGCGTAAAGACTACGCCCCGGATACCAGCGGCTTGGATCAATTTTTTCAGGAAGCCCGCACCTTTACCGACCTGCGGGACCTTTCGTCGAAACGAAAGCAGCAGACTTACCGCAAAAAGGCCGATATTTTCTTGGAAGGGAGTGTTAGCCAGTGGCTGTACTTTATCAACGAGGGGCAGGTGAAAACCTACAAAACCAGCGAAGATGGCAAAGAACTGGTGACCGCCCTGCTGGGCCCGGGCGACTTTCTAGGATATCTGGCGCTGTTAGACGATAGCCGCAGACATACGGAGACCGCCACGGCCCTGGAAGAAACGGAAGTGAGCCTGATTCCGCCGGAAGACTTTTTTAAGCTGCTGTACGCCAATCGGGAGGTGGCCGGTAGGTTTATCAAGCTGCTGTCGCGCCACCTGGCCGAGCGGGAAGAGCAGTTGCTGCACGTGGCCTACCACTCGGTGCGACAACGGGTAGCCGAAGCGCTGCTGAAACTGGTGCCAGACGATTCGGAAACCGGATTGCCCCCGGTAATCACGATAGCCCACAAAGACCTGGCGGGCCTCATCGGCTCAGTGAAGGAGACTGTGACCCGCACATTGGCCGATTTTAAAGAAGAAGGGCTGATCCGCATCGACCGGATGAAGATCACACTGCTGGACCAGGAAGGATTGCGACGAGCGACGCATTGAGGCGCAATATCCGTATCTTGCCGTAGCAATCTGGCTGCTAATGTTTTGATCGAGCTCGTCGACGCCAAAAAGGTGACCGCCACCATGCAGTCGCTGGGGGCGCACCGTATGAAAGTGTTGCGGGGAGTGGAAGACCAAAAAGCCTACGACCAAGGCACCGAGCAACTGGCTGAGCTATCCAAAACGATTTATGATTACATGATGGATAAGATGGTTGATAATTGACTTGGAAAAAACAGAAAAGGGCAAGAAGTGATTGAACGTTAGCCCCGCTGAAGGAGAAAAATAACGTAGGCCACGTAGCACAGCAAAAACACCACCCCGCTAACGCGGCCCACCTGCCGTTTCCTCTCCAGGCTGACCGATAAAATCAGCAGGGTGCTGGCAAAGATAATCATCAGAATGTCGAAGTTGCTCAGCACGTTGAAGGGTAACGGATGAATTACTGCGCTGACGCCCAGTATCCACAGCAGGTTGAAGATGTTGGAGCCTACCGCGTTCCCCACGGCAATGTCGGTATTGCGGCGCGAGGCGGCCACCGCCGAGGTCACCAGCTCGGGCAGCGATGTGCCGATGGCCACCACCGTGAGCCCAATAAAGCTTTCGCTCATGCCCAACTGCGTGGCAATAGCCGTAGCGCCGTCCACCGTCCACTTGCCCCCCAGAAATAGCGAGAACATGCCCAGCAGCACCAGGCCCATGGCCCGCAACATAGGTTGCTCCTGGTAAGTTTCTTTGATCTCGTGCTCGCTGTCTTCGCGCGCCACCTTGAAGATGTAGAGCATGAACAGGGCGAAGAAAAACAGCAAAACGCCCCCGTCGGTACGGCTGATGATGAGCCCTTGGTATTTGTCAAAGAGGGCGGCATTGGCCAGGAAACCAACCAGCAGCGCGGCCATCAGCGAGAACGGAATCTCCGACATGACGGTGCTGCGTTGCAGCGGTAGGGGATAGATTAGCGCCGCCACGCCCAAAATGAGCAGGATATTGGCCACGTTGCTGCCAAACACGTTGCCCACGGCCAACTCGGCACTGCCGTTCAGACTCGCCAGAATGTTGACGACCAGTTCGGGCATCGAGGTGCCCATCGACACGATGGTGAGTCCGATGACCATGTCAGAGATGCGATATTTTTTAGCGATGGCGGTAGCGCCACCCACCAGCCAGTCGGCTCCTTTGATGAGCAGCACAAATCCCAGGGCAAAGAGAACGTAGGTGAGCATTTTATTCAGCGTGAAATTTCGCCGCTAGTTACTACTTTTTTGGTTAGCACCAGAAGATCAATTTTCACTTCATCACTCGATGTTTTGAATATCGAGCAAGGAATGTTGAATATCGAATGATGAAGTAGAAATAACATTTATAGCTAGCATTGATCGTTCCGCCGGGCGGTTTCAACACTCTTTACAAAAATCGCGACCAGTTCGTTGCCCTCTTGCATTCCCAAAGCCAACCGCGCGTCCGGCAGCAAATCGCTTTTGCGCTGGATTATCTTTAGACAAACCAGCGTTTCTCGTAATTCTTTCAGAGCGATTTTCATCTTGTGTACAAAGTCTTTCCGCGACTCCGCGCTCTGAGCTTCTCCGTACATCAGCGCCGGAGCCGTGCCGGAACGCACCAACTGACCCGATAGATGATTACCCCCCCGCGTGTTCGGTAGTTCTTCCACCACATCCATCACCCACACCGCGTAGGCAATCAGCCGTTCCTCTAAATCAAAAGTTCTTTTATTCGTCATTTTTATACTTCCTTTTTTCACTTCATCATTCGGCGTTCCTTGCGCCCGGCGCCCGGTTCGACATTCGATATTTGAACGCCGAACAAGGAATGTTGAATATCGAATGATGAAGTTTCAATTACCCATTCCACCCTTCTCGGTCCAGGCTCCGGTACTGAATCGCCTCGGCCAGGTGCTCGATTTTAATATCGTCCGAGTCGGCCAGGTCGGCAATGGTGCGCGACACCTTCAGGATGCGGTCGTAGGCGCGCGACGACAGGCCGAGGCGCTCCATGGCGGTTTTGAGCAGGGTTTTCCCGGCTTGGTCGATGCGGCACACCTGCTTCACCAGCGGGGTGGGCATCAGGGCGTTGGCGTAGACGCCCACTTCGGTCTGGTTCATGGCCGTGAAACGCTCCACCTGCCGCTGCCGCGCCCCGATCACCCGTTGCCGGATCACCGCACTGCTCTCGGATTTCCGCTCGGCGGTCATCTCGTCGAACGACACCGGGTTCACCTCGATGTGGATGTCGATGCGGTCGAGCAGGGGGCCGCTGATTTTGCTCAGGTAGCGCTGCACCGCGGCGGGCGAGTCGGCGTGCCCCGAAGCGGGATCGTAGAAGTCGCCCGACGGACTGGGGTTCATACTGGCGATGAGCATGAAGTTAGCCGGGAAGGTCACCGTGCCGCGGGCGCGCGAGATAGTGACGGCCCGTTCTTCGAGCGGTTGCCGCATCACCTCCAGTACCGACCGTTTGAACTCGGGCAGTTCGTCCAAGAACAGGATGCCGTTGTGGGCCAGCGAAATCTGACCCGGCTGCGGAATGTTGCCTCCACCCACCAAGGCCGCGTCGCTGATGGTGTGGTGCGGTGCCGCAAAGGGCCGCTGCGACACCAGCGCGTCGCCCGATTGCAGCTTGCCCGCCACCGAATAAATCTTGGTGGTTTCCAGCGCTTCTTGCAGCGTGAGCGGGGGCAGGATGGTGGGCAGCCGACGGGCCAGCATGGTTTTTCCCGAACCGGGCGGACCCACCATAATCACGTTGTGGCCCCCGGCGGCCGCCACCTCCAGCGCCCGCTTGATGCTTTCGTGGCCCTGCACGTCGGCGAAGTCTACCCCAAACTGACTGCTCTGCTCTGAGAACACGTCGCGAGTTTCGTGCCAGGTGGGAGTGATGGCCTGCTTGCCTTCTAGAAAGTCGACCGCTTCGCGCAGGGTGCGCACGCCAATCACCGCCAGGTCGTTGACGATGGCGGCCTCGGTGGCGTTTTCTTCCGGCAAGATAAAGCCTTTAAATCCGTTCTTGCGGGCTTCAATGGCGATGGGCAGCGCGCCGCGAATGGGCCGCAACGAGCCGTCGAGCGATAGTTCGCCCATGATCACGTAGTGCTCGGCCTCGGGCGTGGTGACTTGTCCCGAACCGGCCAGAATGCCCAGGGCGATGGGCAAATCGTAGGCCGAGCCCTCCTTGCGAATGTCGGCCGGGGCTAGGTTGACGACAATTTTGATGCGAGGCATGGCGTAGCCGGTCTGCTTGATGGCCGACTCGACCCGCTGTTCGCTCTCCTTAATGGCGCTGTCGGGCAGACCTACTAAGAAGAATTTTCTTCCTCTGCCCACGCTCACTTCTACGGTGATGATGTGCGCATCGACGCCGAACACGGCGCTGCCGAAAGTTTTAGCTAACATAAACGAGTTGGCTTGGTGAAACTGGAGGGCGAACTTCGGAAGAAATGACTGGTTTCCCCAGCAGGGAGCCGCGGTTTGGGCGGGCATGTAGGAAATTAGGGAAGAAAGGCGTTACTGGGTTCGCGTTTTCTTAGTTACGTAGAACCAAATGCTAAGCTGGGACGGGATGAAAACGAACGATTCCCTTCCGAGAGGTAGTCTGCTTGGCGTTCCAAAGGTCGTAATCTTTCTGCAAGTTGTTCCAGAACTCGGCACTCGGGGCAAAAGCTTCGGAAAGTCGAACCGCCATTTCCGGCGAAATACCCGACCGCTCGTTAACAATCGCCGACAAAGCATTGCGCGATACTCCCAGCCCTTTGGCTACTTCGGTTACGCTCAGTTCGAGTGGTTCTAAGCAATCTTCTTTCAAAATCCGACCCGGATGGATAGGGGTTAGTCCTCGGTGAAGCATCCTTCTGTTCTTTTTAGTGATAATCTATGTAGTCTACATCATAAACGTGTTCACCTTCAAAGCGATACACTACTCGGTAGTTTCCCGTGACTCGCAATGAGAAATACCCTCTTAGATCGCCTTTGAGCCCATGCATGTGGTAACCTGGCAAATTCATATCCTCTGTTGTCAATAGCAAGTATCAATTTGCCTAAAGACGTAGGAAATTAATGGAGAAAGACGTTGTTAAGTCGCCTCATAACCTTGACTTCGCTGCTCTAAATTGTTCTGATAGTTGTTGAGCATTAGCAATGATCTCGTCCGGGTAATCGTTAAGCTCCAGGATTCTAATTGCATTAGTGGTTTCAAGGTTTCCCTTTCTGATTTTATAGTCAAATAAGATCGTCTTACTCTCAACTACCTCGGTGAAATGGTACAGTTGGAACGTTTCGCTCAAATATTCCGTCAGCTCGAGATCATGCGTTGCCACGAGAACAAAATTGTCACTGCTGTTCAAATAATCCAGCACGGATTTTCCGGCCGCAATCCGTTCCACGGTGTTGGTTCCCTTGAACAGTTCGTCCAGGAGAAAGAGGTTTGGCGCCCCCGATCGGCTTTCGTCCAACATCTCTTTGATAACGCGCACTTCTTCAAAGTAGTAGCTCTTATCACTCATCAAATCGTCGGCGATTCGGATGGCCGAATGAATTTTCAAGCGGGGCATCGTAAATTCTCGCGCAAAACAGGTATTGATCGTCTGAGCCATAATAGCATTGATGCCTAGCGTGCGGATGAAGGTTGTCTTTCCCGACATATTAGAACCCGTAAGCAAAGCCGACTTCTTACAAAGTTCAATAGAATTTGGCACCCAGTTCTCGATGAGCGGATGATACATTTCTGTTGCCAATAGTTGTTTCTTTGCCGAGACAATGGTGGGTGGCGTGCAGTAGGCTAATTCATCTCGCAAAGAAGCCACCGAAATGGCAACATCCAACTCGGCTACAAACTGATAGATTTGACGAACCTGCTCTCTTTTCGAGTCAAGGGCGGCCAGGGCCCTAAACAACACTTGCGGTTCAATCAGCAGTAGTGCTTTTAGTCCTTCAGCAATGAACTCAAAGGCAAGTCCTATTTCACTCTGGAAAGTAGCCTCCAGTTTGAAAAAAGTCATCTGGTGGCCTATCCGATCAAGAGATTGAACGGATTCTCGCAGTTCCTTCGCTTCGTCAGCAAACGCTGGCATCTTTAGCAATTGTTTGGCCACCCGGTGGAGCAGCAGCAGTTGCAGAATAGACCCGCTGTGCTGATACAGGTTTCGCTTGTTCCAGTAGTGGATGAAGTAATTCGTTATTAATACGAAAAGCAGGAAGATCAGTAACTGGGGAAAGAAGAAGGAGAGCAAAATGGAAACAATGCTGATCGCTGATAAAACACGTGCCACCCAAAACCAGCTAGGTTTCTGAACGTAAGGCTCGTAGATCAGGGAAGTGATGTAGTAAGCTTCCGGATTTTTCAACCGGGCAAGTTGCTCCAGCACCGATTCTTTAAGTGAAGCATTTTCTTTGAATAACCGGATTAGATCTTCGAGCCGGTTCTTCCTTGTTTCATCGTTGGGAATCGTTTTAAAAATAGCGTAATAATACTGCTGCCCCACCCTGGAAACCGTCCGATCAATGAACATAAACAGTTCGTCCAGATCAAGGTCTTCGTACGTGCGGTCAGAGATGACCTGATACGTATTCGTTTTGTCACTACCCAAGAAGTACTGCCGAATCTGGCCGAAGTAGAAAGTTTCCGCTTTAATCTGGTGGTGGTTTTCGAGCAAATCAGCCTTTTGCTTCTTCTTCGACCTGAACATCTTTTGCTGTTGTGGTTAGCTTATCGAGAAAAGATCAATTGCTCAACGGTTTTACCACTCCACCTACTCATCCTTCTCAAACAACTCCTTCACATTGCGGCCGAAGCGCTTGAATGGTTTAAATACCTTCCACTCGCCCACGGGAGTGCGGTCGGAGTGTTTGTCGCGCAGCTTGCGGGTTTTTTCCTTCTCCTTCTGGCGTCTCGCCTTGGCTTTATCCTTGATCTTGGCCCGCTTGGCCTTTTCACGGTCTTTCACTTTGCGGATCTTCGCCTTATCGCGGTCGCGGCGGGTGCGGCGGCGCTCGCGGTAACGCTGCCGGTCTTCACGCGTCTCTTTGCCAATCACGTAGCGCACCGACAGGGCGGTAGAAAAGTCGATGCGGGGGATGTCAGTCTGTTCGTTCTGCACGGTGCGGAAGTGGTACGAGGGCTTCAAGTCGCCCGCCACGGTGAGCGGCATAAAGGGGAGTTTGAACTCCACGCCCAGTAGCAGGTCGGGCCCTAGAATGGTGCCGCCGCTTTCGGCTGCGCCCAGGTGCGCCCCGCCGCCCAGGTAGGCGTTCAGGCCCCGTCCGATAATCGGATAGTGTTTTTCAAGCAGCAACGTGCCGATCATGGCGTCGGAGTTGCCTGCCAGGATGCCTTCTACGGTCACGGTCTTGAACACCCGTTGCTTCACGGTGATGCCCAGCATGCTACGGTCGATGCGTGCGCCGATGGCGGTGCTGTACCGCTGCGCGGCGACCGGAACGGCAAGCCACCCTACCAAAACCAATATTCCTAATATCCTCATATACTGCCATTAGAACGAGCGAGCCGTTGCAATATTCTTTCCAAAAGGTTGCTTCGCCCCTCTACATAAGCTAAGTTCCGCCCCAAAGTTCATTTGCGCGCGTCGGTTCGGCAAAATTAGCACCCATGATCTCTCCCGGTTCCATGATGGCCCGCTTGCTCAACTCCCTGCCGCAAACCGGCACGGTAGTCTGGATCGGGGTGCGCCCGGCGCGGCGGGCCGAATTGGTGCCCATAGCAGCCGTGCTCGCCGAGACCGAAAGCGGTTTGGAAGGAGATCACTACCAGGGGAAGCTGACGGGCAAGCGGCAGGTCACCCTCATCAACGCCGAACACCTGGTCGCGATCGCCTCGATGCTGGGTCGGCCGGAGGTGTCTCCCCTTCTGTTGCGGCGCAACGTTGTGGTGAAGGGCATTAACTTACTGGCCCTCAAGGACAAAACCTTTCGAATCGGCGAAGCCTTACTAGAAACCACCGGCGAGTGCCACCCCTGCTCGCGGATGGAAGAAAACCTGGGGCCCGGCGGCTACAACGCGGTGCGCGGCCACGGCGGCATCACCGCAAGGGTTTTGGAGAACGGAATAATTCGGGTGGGAGATCAAGTAGAAGTTGAATAAAAATGTTTCATTGCTCGATGGCTCAATGGTTAAATACAACCGTCAACCATTGAGCAATTGAGCCATCGAACCATCATGAACATGCAAGAAAACGATAACAACCAACTCCAAGCCACCCTAGGTCCGGTGCTGCTGTGGGGCATGGGCGTGGGGCTGGTGATCTCCGGCATGTACTTCGGCTGGAACCTGGGGCTGGCCGAGGGCGGCACGCTGGGCTTGGCCATCGCCACCGGCTTCATCATGCTCATGTACGTGACCTTCACCTTTAGCTACACCGAACTGGCCTGCGCCATTCCGAAGGCGGGCGGAGCCTTCGCCTACGCCGACCGGGCGCTGGGCCGCGACCTGGGTTTTATCGGCGGCATGGCGCAGATTATTGAGTTCGTGTTTGCCCCTCCGGCCATTGCGGCGGCCATCGGCGCTTACTTCCACCTGTACTTTCCAGCAGTGTCGACCCTCACGGTGGCTATCGTGGCCTACGCCCTGTTCACTCTGCTCAACGTGCGGGGGGTGCGGCTGGCTACTACCTTTGAGCTGGTCGTCACCGTGCTGGCGGTGGTGGAGTTGCTCATCTTTGCCGGAGTAACGCTGCCGCACTTCGAGACGGCCAATTTGACGAAGAATGCGCTGCCCAATGGCTACTCCGGGGCCTTCGCCGCCATTCCGTTCGCTATTTGGTTCTTTCTGGCCATCGAGGGAGTCGCCAATCTGGCCGAAGAAACGGTGAACCCCCAGCGCAACGTGCTGCTGGGCTTTGGGTCGGCCATCTTTACCCTGATCGTGCTCTGCCTTCTCACGTTCACGTCGGCTGTGGGTGTCGATGGCTGGGAAGCGGTGGTGTACCCGGCGGGCAGCACGGAGCCTTCCGACTCGCCCCTGCCACTAGCCCTGTCGCGGGTGGTGGGCGACAACAACTTTCTCTATCACTTGCTCATCACGGTGGGCTTGCTGGGGCTGGTGGCCTCGTTCCACGGCATCATCTTGGCGGCGGGCCGCGCCACCTTCGAGTTCGGACGGATGCGCTACGTGGCTCCGGTGTTGGGGAAGGTGCACTCCCGCTTTCGCACTCCGGCCAACGCCTTGCTAATCAATATGGGGGTGGGCGTGGTGGCGCTGCTCACGGGCAAGACGGGTGAGATCATCACCGTGGCCTGCTTCGGAGCGCTGTCGCTCTACGTGATTTCGATGATCAGTCTGTTTGTGCTGCGTCGCCGCGAGCCGGAGTTGGAACGGCCGTTTCGGGTTCCGTGGTACCCGGTGTTTCCGGCCGTGGCGCTGCTGATTGCGGCGGTAGCGCTGGTGGCCATGACGGTCTACAACCCCGGGGTGGCGCTGGTGTACTTTGGAATATTGGCGGTGGCTTATGGATATTTTGTTTTCTTTGTGAAGCGAAAACGATGAGTAGATGACAACCAAACGCTTTGCTATGATCGGACTGCTAGCCCCCCTTGTATTCTGGGTTACTTACCTGATTATGGCTTCCGCCCGGCCGGAATACAGTTTCTTGACCAAAGCGATCAGCGAATTAGGTTCGGTAGATGCCCCCCGTCGGTGGGTTTGGAACTGTGTAGGATACATCTTGGTAGGGCTGATGATCACGGTTTACTCATTCGGGTTGTTTAGTAACGTGTCAGACGGACAAGGAAGCAAGCTACCTCTCATTGGCTTGGCGCTAAGCGGACTGTTTATGGCATTGTCCGGGATGTTTCCCGGCGACTTTGACAATCGCCAATCAACTACTATGCTACTTCATACCGTAGGCAGTTTCGGCAGCTATATCTCTTTCCTGCTGGCCGCATTTACATATCCGGTACACATGAAAAAGTCTGAGTACTGGAGGCAGGCAGTCAAACCGACTTTAATGTTTACTTGGCTCACCATTGTGTTTGGCGCGTGGCCCTTCGTGTTCTCTGAAATTCCAGCTGTCGGACAAAGAGTGGTCTTCTTTTTTTACCTGCTTTGGATCTTTTACACCGCCCTGTTGCTGTTCCGAAGCTCGTCGGTTACCAATAAGCATCCGTCCGTTTAATTCTTTAATCCATGAACCCCATCCGCATTCTTTACATCAGTGCCCACCCCGACGACGGGGAAGTGTACGGCGGAGGCACCGCCGCGCTGTGGGCCCGGGCCGGACACGCCGTGAAAATGATCTCGCTCACCGACGGCCAGGCCGGGCACCATCAATTAACCGGCAACGAACTGGTCGACCGGCGCAGCCAGGAGTCGGTCGTGGCGGCGCAGCGGCTGGGCGTGGCCTACGAAATCCTGGACAATCCCGATGGGCAGCTAGAGCCCACCCTGTACAACCGGAATTTACTTATTGGTAAAATTCGGGAGTGGCAGGCTGATATCGTGGTGACGCACCGGCCGAACGACTACCACCCCGACCATCGCTACACTAGCCAGTTGGTGCAAGACGCCGCCTACCTGGTGATGGTGCCCAACCTGGTGCTCGAGGTGCTGCCGCTGCGCCAAAACCCGGTCTTTCTGTACTTCGCCGACCGCTTCCAGAAGCCTACGCCCTTCTCTCCCGACGTGGCGGTGGCTATCGACGACGTGTACGACCAAAAACTGGAGGCCATGCACGCGCATACGTCGCAGTTTTACGAGTGGCTGCCCTGGATTGAGAACAATCTAGATGAAGTGCCGGAAGCGGATGCGGCTCGTCTGGAGTGGCTAAAGCAGCGCTGGCCGTTTGAGGTGAATGCGCGTATCCAAAAATCCCTAGCAAAATGGTACGATCCGGAGAAAGCAAAGTCGGTGCAGCACGCCGAAGCGTTTGAATTTTGTGAGTACGGTCATCAGCCGAGCGAGAATGAAGTGAGGCAGTTATTTCCGATGATTGGGTAGAGATTGCGCTTAGAAAATTCGTTGCCGTACCCATCAGGTAACTCACCCATCGTCGACAATTTGGGGGACGATTATCAGGCTGCCGCCCTAATCAGCCTCTCGATAAT
Organism: Cyclobacteriaceae bacterium; assembly: GCA_965217275.1. Lineage (GTDB taxonomy): Bacteria > Bacteroidota > Bacteroidia > Cytophagales > Cyclobacteriaceae > Tunicatimonas. The sequence continues at coordinate 3,342,518 of OZ244400.1, forward strand.
TTTGGTTGGACCGCCGCGCCCCATCGAGAAACTGCCACCCGTCATCACCACAACCATATTAAGAGCGGGAACGAGCGCAATCCTCTGGCCACCCACGCCGCTCGCCATGTGGACGGTGACCGGATCCCCGTCGCGCTCAACCTCGTAGGCCCACCAGAAGTCGTTGTACCGCCGCCAGTCGCCAAGGGGCATCGTCGCTTCCAAGGTCGTCGCCGCCCATTCTTTGGGCAAGAGACGGTCGCCCTCTGCGGTTGAACCGCCGCGGCGGTAGAGCTCCCCGAAGCGCAACATATCCCGAGGGCGCAGGTACACTTGGCCGCCGTGGAGTGTTTCTTTCGCCTTGAGATTGAAGTCCCACTGCCAGTCGTTGCGCTTGACCCCGAGGGGGGAGAACAGCGCTTGGTCGGCGAACTGGGGGAGCGACTGCCCGGTTGCGATCTCGAGATACCGCCCAATCATGAGCGGTACAGCCGAGCAATAGCTCGCGCTGGCTTCTTCTTCGGCGTCGGGAATCGACAGGATAAACGTGGTCCAATCTGGCTCTCCGTAAATGTCTCGCTCGTTGCCCGGGCTATCCGTATCCCAGTCGTCGCACTGGAGGCCGTGCCGCATGTCCATCATGTCCGCGAGGGTCAACGTCGCCTTGTGTTGCGAGATTGTTCGGCCCTCGGCTTGGGCGACCACCGCAAGCGGCCGATCGTTAAGCTTGACCTGCCCCCGGAGCACCGCCGCGCCAACCAACGCGGAGATCACGCTCTTCGTTGCCGACCGCAGGTTATGAGACTGCCCCTCGTCGAAGCCCGCGAAGTACTCCTCCAGAATCAGTTCGCCGTTTTTCTGGACCAGCAGGGAGTGGACCTGCTGGTAGTCCGGGTCGCCGTAGATGTCGTTGACAACGTCTTCGATTATGGTGGGTGATAGTCCGTTCTCCGAGGCGCTGCCGACCGGCAGGCTCGGCTCGACGCTCGTCGGTGGGGCGTACGAATAGGTCGGCAGGTCGCCGTCACCGAACAGGCTTGTCACCTCGGCGGGCACCTTGTCCGTTTTGCGTGGGTAGCTGCCCTTAGAATCGGAGGTGGCCACGACGCGGCCCTCACCATCGCGCTCAAACAATACGGTCTCTGAGACACCAACAAGTTCGAAACGGTCGGAGCCCTCAGGCTCAAGAGCGAAGGCGTTACCCGTCACAACGGCAACCAGGCCGCTATCCACTTCAGTGATGTAGATTGGTATGCCGTCGTTTCGGGTGTATTCACCGACGTAGTCGCTGGCGTTCGCGACCACCGACACTTCCATGTTTCTGTCGGCCACAGAGTCCCCTCGGCCACCGCAGTTCATCAGTATCAATAAGAGAGCGCATGCAATTATAGAGATAGGCTTCATTGTTTATTCTTATGATGTCGTGACAAGCGTTGCTATTCCTGACTTCCGGAGGTTACCTGTTTGTTGTTTCAGGAGCAGCATAATTAAAAGGTATAGAAACACAGATCAAGAACCAAGTAACCTGCGCCATTACTGTTTAAACACTGTCTTCCTACTGACGCTGAAAGGTGTAATTGAAGGTGCGCCCTTGGGTAATGCGGCCGTCGTCGTTGCGGGTAAACTTGAGGGTTTCACCATAACCGCCGTCGTCGCGCACCCGACGAAACGTATCCCCCTCCACGTGCTCAAATACCTCCATATTCTCCGAAGGATCATCAGCAGGTAGGCTCAGTACAGCAAGACGTCCCTCCCAGGGTGAGATATAGTATTCCTCAAGATTGTCAGCCCAATGGTACGTTCCGGCGTACTCGGTAAGGCGCTCACGTGGCAAGCGATGTTCGGCATTTGCTGGAACTGCTTTCGCTTTAGATACCAGTTTCATTAGTCCCTGGGTGTACGTCCTTGGATCGACGCCCGATGTGTTGCTCATCACTACGTAGGCTATCTTCGAGGCGGGGTGTAACAGAAAGTGTGACTTGTGTCCGGGCAGGTGCCCCCCGTGGCCTACAAGTGTGCTCCCATCTGTTCCTTTCAAGACCGCAAAACCCAATCCCCACGTTCTCTTCCAATCGGCATCCGTGAAGTGGACGCGGTGCATCTGGCGAAGGGTAGAGGGCCGGAGTATCTCGGGCTCAGCCGCAGCATCGTAGAGACGAAACTGCCAGCGGGCGTAGTCGGCAAGATCGAGCACCGTTGAGGAGAGTCCGCCCATTGAGGCGATCCCCGCGGAGGGACTGTTGCTTAGGCGGTGGTACGTACGGTCGCGGGTAACCGGCGAGTAACCCACCGCGTGCGTCTTGCCATAGTCCGAAGCGGGGTAAGAGGCAACCGTGCGGTCAAGTCCCAGCGGATCGAGCACATGCTGCCGGAGATAATCAACGTAGGGCATGCCCGACACCTCCGATACCACTTCGCCCAGCACCATAAAGGCGAGATTACTGTACTGAAAATAAGTGCTGGAGGGGTAAAGCGGGGGCGCGGTGCCCAGTTCAGTGCGCATCGCCTCACCAACCGGCAACCGGGTAAGATCCTCCCAAAAAGCGGTTTCAATCTCTCGGGTGAGCCCGGAAGAGTGCGTCAACAGCGACCGAATGGTAACGGGGGCATTGTCTTCATCGCGGGGCGGGGGCTGAAACCAAGGGAGCACCTCCGCGACGCGGTCATCCAGCCGGAGTTTGCCAGCGTCAACGAGTGTCATGGTGGCTACGGCAGCAAACATTTTTGAGATAGAGGCAATATGAAACTGCGTATCGGGTGTGAGCGGCGTGTTAGCCTCAACGTCAGCGTGACCGAAGGCTCCCGACCAGACAATATCCTGATCACGGACGACCGCCGCCGCAATGCCCGGCAGGTCGTGATAGTCCTGCTCGGCCTCAAGCCAGACTTCGGCCAACGCCAGGGCGTCGGTGAGGTCGACCGAATCGGATTGGGCAACAACGGTTGTTCCTGCAGTAACCAAGAGGTTGAAAACAAGCAGGCACTTCGTAAAGGGGTAAGGCATGACAAAGAAAGATTTTTGGGTGAAGTGGTTAGCTTTTTATTTTTCTTTTTAATTGAAAATATTGTGAGATTACCGAAGAAAAAGAGATTTGTAATGTAGAGAAGAGTGGGTATAAAATCAACGCTCTCCTGGTGCAGACGCTAGCTCTTCATCATCAACTGCAATTCATTGAGCTTCAGCAGTGCCTCCACCGGCGATAACGTATTAATATCAGTGGTGCGTAGCATTTCTTGCACCTTCTCCCAGCGGGGATCGGAGGCAAACAGAGTGAGCTGTGGCGCGGGCTTCGGCAGATGCTGTAGTTGCGTGGCCTTCGGGGCGGGGTCGTTGATCTTATCTTGCTCCAGGTGGCGCATGATCTCAGCGGCCCGCAGCACCACCGGCTGGGGCATCCCGGCCAGCTGGGCCACGTGGATGCCAAAACTGTGCTGGCTACCGCCTTCCTTGAGCTGCCGCATGAACAGAATTTTGTCTCCCACTTCCTTTACCGCCACGTTGAAGTTCTTGACCCGGGGCAAATCCTCCGTCAGTTGGTTCAGCTCGTGGTAGTGGGTAGCGAACAGCGTTTTGGCCCGGCACTGCGGGTGGTTGTGCAGGTACTCCACCAGCGACCAGGCAATCGAGATGCCGTCGTAGGTGCTGGTGCCGCGTCCGATCTCATCCATCAGCACCAGGCTGCACTGACTCAGGTTGTTGATAATACTGGCCGTCTCGATCATCTCCACCATAAAGGTAGACTCTCCTTTCGCCAAATTGTCCGAAGCGCCCACCCGGGTAAACACCTTGTCGACGATGCCCAGCGTGGCCGCGTCGGCCGGAACGAACGAGCCCATCTGGGCCATCAGCACGATCAGGGCGGTTTGCCGCAGCAGGGCCGACTTACCGGCCATGTTGGGGCCGGTGATGATCATCACCTGCTGGGTATCGGCATCCAGGTGGATGTCGTTGGGCACGTAGGGCTCGCCGGGCGGAAGCTGCTGTTCGATCACGGGGTGCCGCCCGGCCGTGATGGTGAGGGCGTCGCCGTCGGTGAAGGTCGGCTTCGCGTAGGTGTTGTGCCGGGCCACCTGCGCAAACGACGACAGGCAGTCGATGGTGGCCAGCAGGCGGGCGTTCTGCTGAATTTGCTTCACGTACTCGGCGGTGGCCGCCACCAACTCGTTGAACAGCCGCTGCTCAATGACCACCAGCTTTTCTTCGGCCCCCAGAATCTTTTCTTCGTACACCTTGAGCTCCTCGGTGATGTAGCGCTCGGCGTTCACCAGCGTCTGCTTCCGAATCCAGTCGCCGGGCACCTTTTCCTTGTGGGCGTTAGATACCTCCAGGTAGTAGCCAAACACCTTGTTGAACGAGAGCTTCAGCGAGCCAATGCCGGTGCGCTGCACCTCGCGCTCCCTAATTTGCGCCAGATAGTCTTTGCCCGAGTAGGCCAACTGCCGCAGTTCGTCCAAAGCCAAGTCAATGCCGTCGTTGATCAGGTTGCCCTGGTTGCTCACCAGCGGCGGCTCGGGGTGCAGCTCCCGCTCGATGCGCTCCAGCAGAAAATCGCAGGTGTGCAACTGGTCGGCCAGCGTGGCCAGGTGGTCGATGCCCGCCTGCATCAGCAACTTTTTGATGGGTTTCACCGCCTGCAAGGCCCGCTTCAGCTGGGCCATCTCGCGCGGGTTCACGCGCCCGGCCGCCACCTTGGAGATCAGGCGCTCAATGTCGCCCAGCGGTTTAAGCAGTTGCAGCAGGTCGCGGTGCAGAGGCTCCTGCTGCACGCAAGCCTCCACGGTGCGTTGCCGGTTTTCAATGGCCGCCCGATCTTTGAGGGGCAGCACCACCCACTTTTTCAGCAAGCGGGCGCCCATCGGGGTACAGGTGCCGTCGAGCACATCGATCAGCGGCACGCCGCCCTCCTGCTGGGGGTGCAGCAACTCCAGGTTGCGGATGGTGAATTTGTCTAGCCACACGTACTGCTCCGCCTCAATGCGCCCGATCGACGAGATGTGCTGCACGCGGTGGTGCTCGGTTTCTTCCAGGTAGAACAAAATGGCTCCGGCCGCCACGATGCCCTCGGTGAGCGCCTCGATACCGAAGCCCCGCAGCGAGGGAGTGTTGAAGTGCCGGGTGAGCCGCTCGTAGCCGTAGTCGTGGGTGAAGAGCCAATCGTCGAGGCGGTAGGTGTTGTACTCGTCGCGGAACAGCCGTTCGTACTCCGCCCGCTGGCTTTTACAGTACAGAATTTCTGAAGGAGCAAAGCCCTGCACCAGCTTTTCGATGTAGGCGGCCGAACCGCAGGAGGTCAGAAACTCACCGGTCGACACGTCGAGCAGCGCAATGCCCAGGCGGTCGTTATGGAAGTGGAGCGCCGCCAGATAATTGTTGTGCCTTTGGTCGAGCACGGTGTCGTTAAACGACAGCCCCGGGGTAACCAACTCCGTCACGCCCCGCTTCACAATGCCCTTCACCAGCTTGGGGTCTTCCAGCTGGTCGCAGATGGCCACCCGGTGCCCCGCCCGCACCAGTTTGGTCAGGTAGGTGTCGAGGGCGTGGTGCGGAAACCCGGCCAGTTCTACGTGCGAGGCCGCGCCGTTGGCCCGTTTGGTGAGCACAATGTCGAGCACCTTGCTGGCGGTGATAGCGTCTTCGCCGAAGGTTTCGTAGAAATCGCCCACCCGAAACAGCAACACCGCCCCCGGGTGCTTGGCCTTGATGGCGGCGTATTGTCGCATAAGGGGCGTTTCTTGGCTACTGGTCTTTTTCTTGGTGGCGGGCATGAAGTAGTGCTTTTAGGTTGGTTGAATTCTACAAAAATAAGCATTCGTGGCTAATGTTCTAAAAGTAGCGTACGCGGGGGGCTAGAGACTGCCGACGAGTCCCGGGCATTGCTGACGTAGGATTTATCGCGGGTATTGGTGGGCATTTCGTAGGATAGTCGTATTTTCGTCGTCTATAAATCAATCACCATGAGAAAACTCAAGAACGAAGAGCTCAACCGCCCGTCGGTAGAGGAGTACCGGAAGCAGACCAAGCGCCCCATTGTGCTGGTGCTCGACAGCGTGCGCAGCATGAACAACGTAGGTTCCACGTTTCGCACCGCCGATGCATTTGCCGTCGAGAAGGTCTACCTGTGCGGCATCACCGCCACGCCTCCGCACCGCGAGATCAACAAAACGGCCCTGGGCGCCACCGAATCGGTGGCCTGGGAGCACCGCGAGAAGATTGCCGAACTTATCGAAGAGCTACGCGAGCAGGACTACAAAATTATCGCCATCGAGCAGGCCGACGAGAGTGTGCCATTGCAAGACTTTATGCCCTACCACGACGGCAAGTACTGCCTGATTTTCGGCAACGAAGTTTTTGGGGTGGATGATGCGGTGGTGGAAGCGGCCGACACCTGCCTGGAGATTCCGCAGTTCGGCACCAAGCACTCGCTCAACATCTCAGTGAGCGTGGGAGTGGTGCTGTGGGACTTTTTCAAGAAGCTGGAAGACTGATGCTAAGTGGCTTTTTTAGTGTTTGCTGGTGTATATTTTATATAATGTATATATTTGTATTTACTGTCCATCTTGAAGTGTAATGAAGAAAATAATAGATGTAGAAGAATCTTTGCTAGTCAAACTGAAGATTGTTGCTGCCTTTGAAAACCTGAGTGTTAAAGCGCTTATGGAGTTAGCGGTTGAACAATTTGTGACGGAGAAAGAAAGGGAGCGGCTCAATAGAATGACTGACGAAGAAAAAGAGGATATAGGTTTGCTATTGCTTATGCAGCAGGTTGACAAAACCGATACTGTTAACAAAGAAGAGTTTATGAAAGCATTGCGTGAATGAAAATCGTTTATACCAGTGCTGTCACCAAAGACGTTCGCAAGATTAAGGATCAAAGTCTCATCGAGCGGATAACCGAAGTCATCAACCAAATAGAAAATTCTTCTTCGTTAGACGAGCTATCATCGCTCAAAAAATTGTCGGGTCACCCCGCAGCGTACCGTATCCGAATTGGTTCGTATCGTCTAGGCTTTTACTACGAAGACGATCAGGTTGTACTGGCCAGATTCCAAAAACGCAGCGACATATACCAAGTCTTTCCGTGAAACTTGCGTTTCCAAAAGGACGTCCGACAGTACTGCTGCTCTGCTCAGCGAATGCCGCCGGTTCAAAAATTAGGGCCGCAAATCACTCATTATCCGTACCTTCGCCGCATGGAAACCAACGTTAACCCCTGGCAAACCCGAAGCCGAAAGCAAGTCTACGACAATCCCTGGATCACGGTGCACGAAGACCAGGTGATCAACCCCCGCGGTGGGCAGGGCATCTACGGCTGGGTGCACTTTAAGAACAAAGCCATTGGCATTGTGCCGGTGGATGAGCAACTTAACACCTGGCTGGTCGGGCAGTACCGCTACACGCTCAACGAATACTCCTGGGAGATTCCGATGGGCGGCGGCCCCAATGAACTAGATCCCCTAGAATCGGCCCGACGGGAGCTCAAGGAAGAAACCGGCCTGACGGCCCGGCGGTGGCAGAACATTATGCGCATCCACACCTCCAACTCGGTCACCGACGAAGAGGGTTTTATCTTCCTGGCGCAAGAACTTACTACTGGCCAGACAGATTTCGACGAAACCGAAGACCTGCGCGTTCGCAAACTTCCCCTAGCCAAGGCCCTAACAATGGTGCTCAACCAAGAAATCACCGACGCCATCAGCATCAGCGGCCTCTTCCGCGTTGCCCGAATGTTCAACATTTAGTCATTTGTCCCTTGTCCTTCGTAAATTTGACCAGTGACCAGTGACCAGTGACCAACCCCATGCCCCTGCAATCCTACCGTTCTCACGTCAAAACCACACTGCTTGTCGCTTATCCGGTGATGCTGAGTCAGCTAGGTCACGTTCTGGTGGGCGTGGCCGACAGCGTGATGGTGGGCGCGCTGGGTGCTGAGCCACTCGCCGCCGTGTCGCTGGCCAACGGTTTGGTATCGCTCGGGCTGATGTTCGGGATCGGAGTATCGCTGGCGATCACTCCCCTGGTGGCCGCCGCCGACGGGGGCGACACCACCCACAACCGCACGCAAATTTTCCGGCACGGACTCGTGATCAACCTCCTCACGGGTGTGGGGCTGGTAGGCTTGCTGGTCGGCAGCGCCGGAGTGCTGCCCTGGTTGAATCAACCACCGGCGGTGGTAGAACTGGCGATTCCTTATCTTATTATTGTTGCCCTATCGCTACTGCCGTTTATGTTCTTCCAAACGTTTCGGCAGTACGCCGAGGGGTTATCGTTCACGCGCACCGCGATGGTGATCACGCTGAGTGCCAACTTGCTCAACGTGTTGCTCAACTACCTGCTGATCTACGGCTACGGGGGAATGCCCGCCTGGGGCCTCAACGGGGCGGGCGTGGCTACGCTGGTTTCAAGGATAATGATGGCCGCGGTGATGATGCGCTACGTGTTACGGGCGCCCTGGTTCCAGTGGTCGCCCCTGCGGTTGCGCACGTTGCAGCGCCGTTTATTCCGGCGAATGCTCAAGATCGGAGTTCCTACGGGCTTTCAGTACATCTTTGAAGTGGGGGCGTTTAGCTTCGCATCGATTATGATGGGGTGGCTGGGCACCCGAGCACTGGCCGCGCACCAGATTGCTCTCAATCTGGCGGCGGTGAGCTACATGGTGGCCACCGGGCTGGCCGCGGCCGCCACGGTGCGGGTGGGCAACCAACTGGGGCGGCGCGACCTGCCGAACCTGCGGCGCGTGGGCAATAGTACCCTGCTGATGTCTACGGTGCTGATGGGCACCTCGGCGGGAGTTTTTCTACTGCTCAACGATACTTTACCCACGCTATACGTCGACGAAGTGCCGGTGATCGATCTGGCTGCTTCGCTGTTGGTGATTGCGGCGTTCTTTCAGCTATCCGATGGAGTGCAGGCGGTGGCGTTGGGCGTTTTACGGGGCATGGCCGACGTGAAGACTCCTACCCTGATCACGCTGATTGCCTACTGGGGAGTGGGATTGCCGGTGGCCTACGGTCTGGCGTTTCCTTTGGGGTGGGGCGCCGCAGGCATCTGGGTGGGGCTGCTGATCAGCCTCACGCTGGCGGCGGTGTTGCTGGTGCTGCGGTTTCGCCGACTCAGCGCCCCGCGCGTTCCGTCGGGCGCGGCACCGGCCTAATGCAACCAGCGTCTGCCCGAGAGTTGAGGTTGGCTAACGCGCCTCCGCCTGAATTGCCTTCGTTTCTGCAACGTCGGCGAAGCGGACCACGTAGCCTACGTTGCCCTGGGCATCATACGTGCTGATGGTCACCTCAGCGCTGAACTCCCGACCCTGTTGGCTTAAAAATTCTTGTACGAAAGACTGGTTCGTATGCTCGTGCAGGAAGTCCAGCAGATCAATGGCGTTCACGTTGTGAAACAATTTGCTAGCGTGTAACCCCTCTAGCTCTTCGGCTTCGTAACCAAATTTACCCACTGCCTGGTGGTTGGATAAAACTACTTCACCGGCAGCATCTACGCTGATGTAAGCGTCCGGAGTGCAGTCTAGCACCGACCGGATGCGGATTTCGCGCCGCTGCATGGCCTGTTGCTTGCGGTCCATTTCTTCCTGGGTGGCTTGTAATTCTTCCATGTTCTGCCGCATCTCCTCTTCCTGGGCCTGCATCTGCTCGGTCATCTCGGTTGATTCGTTCAGCAGTTTTTGGGTTTTGCTGTTAATACGCGCCGTAGCGATGGTGGCGGCGATGCTCTCGGCAATTTTTTTCATAAACTCAATCTCGTGCGGCTGGTAGGTTTCGAACGAGGCCATTTCCACCACTCCAAAAACTTCTTCGTTCACCATCAGCGGCACAATCAGGATGCTGGTGGGGTTGGCTTCGCCGAGCCCCGAAACGATGGTGATATACTCCTCAGGCACGTCGGTGAAGTAGAGGGTGTCTTTCTCTAACCAAGCCTGACCGGCCAAGCCTTCTCCCCGGTAAATCTTTTGCTCGATGTATTTTTCTCGATCCCAGGCGTAGCAGGCCTCCAGGTCCATGTAGGGTTCGTCACTGGCATCATCTTCCTGCACCACGAATATCCCCCCCTGGTTGGCGTGCATATACTCGATGAGTTTGGTGAGCACCATGGCAGTCAACTCCTTTACGCTTCCGCTATTTTGCCGCAGCAGTTCACCAAATAGGGCGGTGCCCTCGGTGGTCCAGTGGCGCTTTTGGTCTTCTTCCGACACGCTGCGCAGGTTAGCGCGCATGTTGATCAGGGCGTTGCCTAGCACGTCTTGTTTGCTCAGGGGATTGAACTCGGCGTTGTAGTTGCCCACCCCAATGGCTTCGGCGAAGCCGGAGGTCGCCCGGAGCCCGCTCACCAGCCCGTCTACCGCCTGCGCCATTTCTCCCACTTCGTCGCGGCTAAATTTTTGTGTTTTCTGGCTGTCTTTCTCCGGTAGCTGCCCCTTGCTTAGTTCCACCACCGTATCTTTCACGTAACTGATGGGGCGGCTTATGTTGCGATTCAAATAAAAAGCAATAACCAGCCCCAGGGCGACGGTGATTAATCCCAAAATGATATTGAGCCGCCGCAGGTTCATCGAAGAGACTATAATACTGGCCTGCGCTGCTTCTGCTTCCTGCCGCTTCACGTCGCTAATCGCGCTGAGCTGCGTCTCGAGGTTGTTCACGTGCGGCAGCACTTCGTCTTCTACACGGTTCTCAGCAAAGAGCTTCACCATGGGGTCTTCGTAGTCTTGAAACGACACCAACGAAGCCATAATCTCCTGCTCAATATCAATCAACTGCTCAAAGCTGACAAAAATTGAGTCAAGTTGCTGCTTTTCTTCTTCGGCCTTCCAGTGCGCGGTGAGGGCCGATAGCTGGTTCTTTAGCGCCGGATACTGAAAATTGTGAAGTTCCTTGAGGGCATCTTTGTCCTGTTGATTATTCGGCAGATAGACCCAGTTGGTAATTAACATCTTGGAGTTGACAATCAGGTCCATCAGGTCTTCTAGTGCTTTGGCGGAGGGGTTACTCACCTGCGCCGTTTCCTCAATTACTTGGTTGGTACTATTGATCGTGAGAATACTGATGACCGCATTGAGCGAAAAAATGAAGATCAGCGCAATGAATCCGCCAAATATTTTAGTCCCAATAGAAAAGCTGTTCTTCTTCATATCTATGATACCACGAGGTCGACGTATTGATTTGTGATAAGTGCTGCGCCAGCCCGGAGGCACCACCGCACCGTATCGGTTGCAAGTATGAAGCGTTGCGCACGATTAAAAAAGTATATCTTGAAGCGAAGATTACATGGTGACAAAATCCCTCGAATACGCAGGAGGAATGGCGCGGAGGGCAGATAAGCTTTTCTTGGGAGAGAGCCCTACTATTTTGTGCGCTGGTTTGTTACTTTTGTGCGATAACCAAGAAGCCTTATGAAAGAAACGCTAGCCGCGATCAAAGATCGATTCAAAGAAGTTGGCCAACTGATCGTGCAACCCGACGCCATGGCCGACATGAAGCAGTACGCGAAATTGAGCAAGGAATACCGAGATTTGGAAAAGGTGGTGAAGAAGTTCGACGAATACGAAGAAGCCGAGGCTAACCTGGCCAGTGCCAAGGCCCTGCTGGAAACCGAAAAGGATCCCGACTTCCGGCAAATGGCCAAGGATGAGATAGACACTCAGCAGAGCAGCATTGAAACGCTGGAAGAGGAACTGAAGCAGATGCTGATTCCCAAAGACCCGAACGACAGCAAGAACGTGATTCTGGAAATCCGGGCGGGCACCGGTGGCGACGAGGCGGCCATCTTCGCGGGAGATTTGTTTCGTATGTATCAGCGCTTCGCGGAGGCCCAAAACTGGAACCTCACGGTGCTCGACCTCACCGAGGGGTCGGCCGGAGGCTACAAAGAGATCGTGAGTTCTGTTTCGGGTGAAGACGTGTACGCTTTTATGAAGTTTGAGTCGGGAGTGCACCGGGTGCAGCGCGTGCCCGCCACCGAAACGCAGGGCCGGGTGCACACCTCGGCGGCCACCGTGGCCGTGCTGCCCGAAGTGGAGGATGTGGAGATCGACATCGACATGAACGACATCCGCAAGGATACCTACTGCTCGTCGGGACCGGGTGGACAGTCGGTGAACACCACCTACTCGGCGGTGCGCCTCACCCACAACCCCACCGGGCTGGTGGTGACTTGCCAGGACCAGAAGTCGCAGATCAAGAACTTTGAGAAGGCCCTACAGGTTCTCAAGTCGCGTTTGTACGACATTGAACTGGAAAAGCAGAACGAAGAGATCGGGGCGCAGCGGCGCTCGATGGTGAAGAGCGGCGACCGCTCCGACAAAATCCGTACCTACAACTACCCGCAGAGCCGGGTCACCGACCACCGGGTCAACTACACCGTGCACAACCTGTCGACGGTGATGGATGGCGACCTCATTGATTTTGTGGAGCAACTGCGCATGGCCGACAACGCCGAGCGCATGCAGGAGGGGGCGGGGTAGGAGATCTGTGGGGCGGGAGAGATGTTGGATATTGGATATTGGATTGATTGGATGAAACAGTTAAGGTCGATTGGAAAATGGGGTGGGCCGATGGGGAGTAACATTGGCGTGAACCGGATACCCTTCGCTGGTTGGGGGGTACTCGGGCTGATTGCCTTACTAATTGCCGTAGCATCGTGTACGCCGGAAGATGAGGTGCTGACCCGGGAAGAGAGTGTGCAGCTACTCTTTGACCGGGACACCGTGCAGTTCGACACCGTGTTCACCACCGTGGGCAGCACCACCCAGTGGTTGCAGGTATACAATCCCCAGTCGCAGGCGGTCAACATTGGCCTGGTGTCGTTGGCCAGCCCAGAAAAGTCGCCCTTTCGTTTGTTGCTGAACGGCGAAGCAGACACGCAGTTTCAGAACGTGCGCCTGCGCGGCGGTGATAGCTTGCTGCTGCTGGTCGAGGTGACCGTGGACCCAACCAATACCGACTTGCCGTTTGTTGTTAAGGATTCAATTCAGTTTAGCACCAACGGCAACGTGCAGTACGTGAACCTGGAAGCCTGGGGGCAGGATGCGTATTTTTTAAAAAGCCGCGTTATCGCGCGGGATACTACCTTCTCGGGCGAACGGCCCTTCGTGATCTGCGATTCGCTTCGGGTGGCTCCCGGAGCTACCCTGACGCTGGCGGCGGGGGGCCAACTCTTCTTCAACGACGGGGCTAGTCTGCTGGTCGACGGCACGCTGCAAGCCATCGGAGCGCCCGATGCGCGAGTGGTGCTACAGCACGTGCGCCAGGATGGTGACTACGAAAACGCGCCGGGCCAGTGGCAGGGGGTGTATTTTGGTCCAACAAGTGAAGATAACGCGCTAGATTTCTCCGTGATCCGTAATGCGGCTATTGGGGCAATCATCGTGTCGGCGGATAATGATACCGTACCGGATCTCAGGCTAAACAATACCATCATCGAGAACGTGTCTGGCTTCGGAGTGCTGGCGGTAGAAGCCGACGTTGACGTGAGTAATACCCTGATGAGCGACTGCGCCTCCGGATCGTTCCTGGGACTAGGGCGCGCTTATTACCGCTTTCGGCACTGTACCTTGGTAAATGAACCAAGTAGTTCGAGTCGCGAAGACAACGAACCACTACTGGGGTTCGATCAAAACTTTAGTGGATCAGCTCAGTTGACGCAAAGTTTTTCGCTAAATGTTATCAACTGCATTGTCTGGGGGGCGCTAGAGAATGAACTGCTCTTTGCTCCCTTTGAACCTGAGAATCCAGTTAGTCTACGGCTTGTGAAAACCATCATTAGATCAACGGATACCGAGCCAAGTCTGGTAGAGACTAACTTTTATAACCAGCCACCGCAATTTGTAGCGCCTTTAGAGGCAAACTATTATCTCGACTCGCTTTCGCCCGCCATTGATGCCGGTGTGCCCTTGGGCATTGAGCGCGACCTAGAGGGCAAGCCTCGCGATGCGCAACCCGATTTGGGCGCTTACGAGTACCATCCTAAATAAATTGTCTATGAAAATCATTCAGCAAGAGATCACCCTACCGGCCTTTGAGCGGGGATTTCACCTGATCACCTCGCACGTGGTGCAAGACTTTCCGGAGCTGCGTACGATTCGGATAGGACTGTTGCACGTGTTCATTCAGCACACCTCGGCCAGTCTGGCGATCAACGAAAACGCCGACCCCACCGTGCGGGGTGACTTCGAGCGCCACTTCGACCGCATGGTACCCGAGAATGCTCCCTATTATGAACACACTCTGGAAGGCCCCGACGACATGCCCGCTCACCTCAAAGCCGCCCTGCTGGGCAATAGCGTGACGGTACCCATCACCAACGGAAAGCTGAACCTAGGCACCTGGCAAGGAATTTACTTGGGAGAGCACCGCGACCGGGGAGGACGAAGAAAATTAGTGCTGACGGCGTACGGAGAGGGTTAAAAGTTCGGAGTTCTGGGTTGATGGTTCGGCGTTCTAGGTTCTAGACTCCTAAACTCAGAACCTAGAACTTTTCAACCCAGAACATTCTTACTGCTTGCTGGCGTCGAATAACTTCTGCTTTTCTTCGCGGGATAGGCTGTCGTAGCCGCTTTCGGAAATTTTATCGAGAATCGCGTCGATCTCCTCTTGTCGATTGCTGAAGGTGCCGTTGGAGCGCGGTCGGCCGTTGGTTTTGGTGCTGCTGCTCCGGTGAGTTACTCGTACTTTAGGCTGCTGCACAAAGAAGCTTTTGACGAACGTGAGGAAAGAAGTGATCGGTTTACCCCAGTCGTTGCCCCGTTGCAATTGCTTGATAAATACAAAGCCCAGCGCTGCCCCCGCCAAGTGCGCCCAGTCGCCCCCCGCATTGGGACCGATGGTTCCGGCAAACGACACGATAATGTAGAAAATAGCAATGTATTTGATGCGAACCGGCCCGAGCAGAATCAACGAGATAGAATAGTTGGGCGTGAAGGTGGCAGCTCCTACCACCACGGCGTATACTCCGGCCGAGGCTCCCAGCATCTGCGCCACGGCGACCCGATCGCTGAAGTAGGGAAGTGCATTGTACACCAGAATGTAAAGAATTCCCCCGGCCAAGCCTCCCAATACGTACAGATTCACCAGCTTTTCGCTCCCCAGAAATTCCATGATGATCATGCCGAACCAGTAAAGGAACAGCATGTTAAACAGAATATGGAAGAAACCCGTGTGCGTGAAGAAGTACGTAACCAACGTCCACGGCCGGTACAGCAGGCTATTCAGCGAGGCAGGCAGCGATAATTGGTCAACAATCAGTTGGTACCAGTTCTCATGGCGGGATATTGTGAAAACCACCTCCAGGAACAACAGTGCCAGAAACACCACCAGGTTGATCACAATGATCTTGATCAGGCCGTTGTTCGGTCGGCTGAAAGCGTTCTTAAAATCGTCTAATATATTGTTCATCTGCTCCGACTAATAAAAGACATTGCGCTTGTCTTTCCACAACTTAACCAAAATAAACGCAAAGAGCATCCCGCCCAGGTGGGCAAAGTGCGCCACGTTATCGCCCGGTACCCGTTCAAAACCGGACCACAGTTCATAGAGTCCGTAGAACAAAACAAAGTACTTCGCTTTAATAGGGAAAGGAAAAAATAACAAAAATAATTCGGTATTGGGGAAGAGCAGTCCGAAGGCCATCAAAATTCCGAATACCGCCCCCGAGGCTCCTACCATCGGAATGTTTTCTTTTCGCTCTACCAGTTGGCTGGCGTACTGTTGACTTTGGTTCACAAAGTTACTATTGTTTGGGTTGTCATAAAACTGGCCAACAAATTCCTGCAATTGTGGGTAAGCATATTCGGCATGATCCAGCAGCAGGGCCGAAAAATTATCAGGAGATGGGTTCTCTATCACTTGCTCTGCGGCAGTTTCCAACTGATTTATTTCGTAGAAATTCACCGCCGAATACAACACGCTAGCCCCTAACCCGGTAATCAGATAAAAGAGCAAAAAGCGCTGGCTACCCCAAACCCGCTCCAGCATAGGTCCAAACATAAAGAGCGCGAACATATTGCCAAACAAGTGCCAGAAGCTGCCGTGAACAAACAGGTGCGTAATGAACTGGTAGGGACGAAACGTATCGGCGAAGATGTAACGCAGGCCAAACCAATCAACAAAATTAAAACCAAGAAACTGCTGAATCACCAGAACGACCACGTTAACGATCAGCAGATTCTTAACAACCGGGGTGAGGTTACCAAACATGCGGGCTATTTGAAAAGAGAAGCAATGTGCTCTAGGGTTACGGTATGAAACGTTCTACGTCCGTCGGGAGCATAGGTTGGGTTCGCGCAGGCAAGCAACCGCTCAACCAAGGAAGCCATCTCGGGCAGGCTCAACGGTTGCGCGGAGCGTACCGCCATGCGCTTGGCAATAGACCGGATCACGTTTTCCCGTTTGTCTAACGACAACTGCGCCTGATTGTTCTTGTATTGTTCCATCAGCCCCTCGAGCACCTGCGTTTCGGTGCCAACCTTCACGTCGACCGGAATGCCGTTGATCACCAGCGTGTCGGCACCCGACAACGTGAAGGCAAATCCCAGCGCCCGGATTTCATCCTGCAGTTCGCTCACCAACGCTATGTCGGCCGCACTCAACCGCACCGTGGCCGGAAATAGCATCTGCTGCGATACGGCGGCCCGAACGCCGGCAGGCTGGTTTTTTGGCAGCGACTGCCCGTACTGTTCGTACAGAATACGTTCGTGCGCTGCCTGCTGATCAATGAGCATCAGCCCCGAGCGCACCGCCAGGGCAATGTAGCGCTGATGAATCTGAAAGGGCGTTCCCAGGGGCAGCGCCAGTTCGCCGCTACCCGCTTCGGCCGGAAACGATCCGCCCCCGCGCGGCGGTATGTCATTGGCCGCACTCTGAAACGTGATCGCCGCCGCATCACCCTCCCGGTCGGTATCCGGTGAACCGCCTGGCTGACCGGCAGGGAGCCCTTCCCATCGTTCCCGGTTGGCGGGTTGCCAGGCATCCGCACTGCGCAACGCCTGGTAGTTGTTCACCGCCGAACCGCGCAGCGTACCCGCCGGGGGGTCGGTGGGTGAAAGAATCGGAAAGAAGTTATCTTCTCCGGTGGAAGGGGTGACCAGGTTGGTGCCGAGCGATCGCTTCACCGCGGCCCGCACGATGGCGTAAATGGTGCGCTCGTCCGAAAACTTGATTTCGGTTTTGGTGGGGTGCACGTTCACGTCGATGTGCTGCGGGTCCACCTCCAAAAACAGGGCGTAGAAGGGGAAGGTGCCCTCGGGCAGCAGGGCTTCGTAGGCGCTCATCACCGCGTGGTTGAGGTAGCTACTGCGAATATACCGCTCGTTCACAAAAAAGAACTGTTCGCCCCGGGTGCGGCGGGCCGCTTCGGGCTTGCCAATAAATCCTCCAATGCTCAGGTGGGGCGTCTCCTCCTGACAGCGTAGCGTCTGGACCCCGTAGTTATCTCCGTAAAGCTCCGTAATGCGATGCAGCAACGTGCCCGCGGTAAGGTGATACACCTCGGTGTCGTGCTGATAAAAGTCAAAGGCAATGCCGGGGCGGGCCAGGGCGATGCGAAAAAATTCGTCGTTGATGTGCCGCAGTTCCACGGCGTTGGACTTCAGAAAGGCGCGGCGGGCCGGGATGTTAAAGAAGAGGTTCTTGACGGTGATACGCGTGCCCACCGGGGCGGTCTCGGGACCGCTGTGCTTCAGCGTCGAGCCTTCTACTTCAAGCTGGGCAGCTAACTCGTCCTCGGCACGGCGGGTCACCAAAGATACCTGGGCTACGGCAGCGATGGAGGCCAACGCTTCGCCCCGAAAGCCCAGCGTCTTGATGGCGTATATATCGGCGGCCTGCCGGATTTTGGACGTGGCGTGGCGCTCAAAGCTCAGGCGCGCGTCGGTAGCACTCATCCCAACGCCATCGTCGATCACCTGAATGAGCTGCTTACCTGCCTCTTTTACCACCACCGTGACGTGCGTGGCTCCGGCGTCCAGGGCGTTTTCCACCAGTTCTTTCACCACCGAAGCGGGCCGCTGCACTACCTCACCGGCCGCTATCTGGTTGGCAATAGCGTCGGGAAGTAGTTGTATAATATCTGCCATGCGTAGGGGTTCCAGTAGTTATGGCCGTTGCTAAAAGAGAAAGCAGGCGATGAACCACCAACCGGGGGGGAGATTACTTCGGGCCGAAGGGCCACCCTCCTGAGGTTCTTCGCAACCGTAGTAGAAAATAAACCGGAGCGGTCAGGATCAATCCGTAAAATACAACGTTGCCGTAGTAAATGTAGCCAAAGATCACCGTGAATAAGACAAGCATAATCACAAACTGCAAACCGGAAGCGCTTTGGCTGCGCTGCTGCGCCGTACGCCCGAAAGCTCCTTCCAAACTGCGCCGGTGCTGCGCCGCCGGTGAACTAACTTGGCGTATTTCTTGCTCTATCCGAGAAGTCCGCGCGGCAATGTCTTCCTTGATGGGATCATAGTAACGAGGCTCAATGTGAAACCGTCGGTGGCGAGGCAGGGGGGTAAGCGAAGGAATTTTCATAACTGATTAGGGTAACGAAAAAAGCAATAAATTAGCGGCCTTCCGGTTGTAACTGTAAAAGGAGAACGCCTCCATGCTGAAAAAAGTTTGTCCGTTTTTTCTTTTTCACTGGGCCTTGAGCAGTTCCGTTTTTTGCCAGTCCGAGCCCGTCTCTCCCATCCTCGCCCCGCGTCTGTCGCAGGTGCAGTGGGTGGCCGACCGCCTCAGCTCACTCACTCCCGACCAGAAGATAGAACAACTGTTTTGGGTAGATTCATCCCCGTCTGACAACCCTCAGTCCGTGGCGCAGCCGGTGCAGACGCACCAGGTAGGAGGGGTAATTTTTCAGGGTGTGCCATCTCAGGCCTTTACCAAAGCCCTGGGCCGCAACCATGGCGACCGGTCGCTTCCCCTGCTCATTGGCACCGAAATTTCAGATATCTCTGCCGTTCAGGACTCCGCACTGACGTGGCTGCCCCGCCGAACTACCCTGGGGGCGGTGCAGGACCCGGCCGACCTCTACGCGGCCGGAGCCGCCGTGGCCCGGCACTACCGAGCGCTCGGCATTCATCTTTACTTGGCCCCCACCGCAACGGTGGGTCGCGCCGAACCGTCGGACGCAACGCTCTGGCACGACGACCCCACCGCCGCGCTGGCGCTGGGGACCGCCTACCTGCAGGGCATGACCGACTACGGCCTACTGGCCAGCTTCCGGCGATTGCCGGACGAGACGCCCGCCCACGCCCGGACCGGACTTACCCGTAAGCAACGAAGGTTAAGTGAGGCCTCTGACCTGCGGGGTACCCTGGTGGTGCAAGCCGGTAAGTTCCAGGCCGCTCCGGTGATGGGTAACTCACCCGTAGACGAACCGTTAACTCCCTCTCCGCCACCCCTGGCCGAACGGCTGTTGCTAGACGGATTGGTCGTCTCTCCGCCGTTCGACGCGCAGCACGGTTCGTTGGACGATTGGGCGGTGGCGGCCCTGCAATTAGGCAATGACGCGCTCCGCACTCCCGCCACTGACCTGTCGGTAGCCGTACAAGCGGTCAGAAAAGCGCTGGCCGACGGCGATCTGTCCTGGGAGGCGGTCGACCGAAAAGTTGCCAGGCAACTACAGCTAAAGTATCAGGCGGGCTTAGACGGACAATCCGCCGATAGTTCGTGGGTGGCCCGACAGGCACCGAAAGAAAACGCCCTGCTGAAGCAGCAACTCCACGAAGCGGCGATCACGGTGGTGCGCAACACCCGGCAGCTGCTTCCCATTAAAACGCTCGACAACCGTACCTTCGCGAGCCTGTCGGTGATCGACCGTCCCGAACACGCCCGCCCGTTTCAAGCATCATTAGATCACTACGCCCCCTTTGCCCACTACACTATTTCGCAACGGCCTGAGCGCCCGGACTACGAGCAAACCTACGAGCGGCTCAAGCAGTACGACCAGGTGATTGTTGGCGTCTACGACACCGAACTGCGAGACTTGCCCAAGAAAACCCTGGCCTTCCTGAAGTTCTTACATGAAGAGGTCGACCTCACGCTGGTGGTCTTCGGCGGCCCTGGCCGACTAAACGACTTTGCCCGCTTCTCCACGCTGGTATGTGGCTACGAAGACGATAGTCTGGCCCAGTGGGTGGTGCCCCAGGTCCTGTTTGGCGCTCGGGAAGCGACGGGCCGTCTTCCCCGGCGCGGGGGAAAAGACCTGCCCGCGGGCACCGGAGAGCGCACGCAGGCTCTGGGACGGCTGGCCTACACCCAACCCGAGGCCGTCGGACTCAACTCCGACACCCTGCGCCTGATTGATACGTTGGCGAACTGGGCCATTCGCGAGCGGGCCACGCCGGGCTGCCAGGTGCTGGTGGCGCGGCGGGGGGCGGTGGTGTTTTCTAAGTCGTACGGCTACCAAACCTACGACAGCCTGCTGCCGGTGAACAACCAAACCATCTACGACATTGCTTCGGTGACCAAGGTGGCGGCCACTACCCAGGCCATGATGTTTCTGCAGGAGCGCGGCGCGGTGGTGCTCGACGATAAACTCTCGGCTTACCTGCCCGAACTACGGGGCACCGACAAGCGAAATATCACGATCCGGGAGGTGCTGCTGCACCGGGCGGGCTTGCGCTCGTACGTACCGTTCTGGCAGATGACGCGCGACCGCTACGGACTGCATCCCGAACTCTACCGATTTTCTCTGGAAAACGACTTTTCTACTCAAATCGCTTCGGGCTTGTACGCTACACCCAGTCTGCGCGATTCGCTGTGGAACTGGACAATCCAGTCGAAAATGATTACGACGCGCGGACGAAGCGTTCGGTGGAAACCACGGCATGGCTATCGCTACAGTGATCTGGGGTTCTACATGCTGCTTCGCCTGATCGAGCAGGTAGCGCAGCAACCGCTGGACGCGTTTATGGAAGAAAATTTTTACGCTCCCCTGGGACTAACCACGCTGACCTACCGGCCGTTGTGCAAATTCTCGCAGTTGCGGATCGCTCCGACGGAAGAAGACCGGCAGTTTAGAAACACCCTGGTGCGGGGCACGGTGCACGACGAGGGAGCGGCACTCTGCGGCGGGGTGGCCGCCCACGCCGGCCTATTTAGCAACGCCCACGACCTGGCCGTGCTCATGCAGATGAACCTGCAGGACGGCTACTACGGGGGCACCCGCTACCTGCAGCCCGGCACCGTGGACCGGTTCAGCACCCGGCAGTTCAACGACAGCCGCCGCGCCCTGGGCTGGGACAAGCCCGAGTACCTACGTGACGGCGGGCCCACCGCCCCGGAAGCCTCGTACGAATCGTACGGCCACCTGGGTTTCACCGGCACCTCGGTGTGGGTGGACCCCAAGTACGAGCTGGTCTACGTGTTTTTATCGAACCGCGTGCACCCCGATGCGCGCAATACCAAACTTCTCACCGAAGGAATCCGTACAAAAATACAGTCGGTCGTTTACCGGGCGATGGAAGACTACAACGGTAAATAACAAAATGCTGGTGTGGGAACGCGCCGCGGCGCGTGCTACAAATCTGTTTTTATGAAAATTGGTATTGTTTGTTATCCTACCTTTGGGGGGAGCGGGGTGGTGGCGACCGAACTGGGCAAAGCCCTGGCGAAGAAAGGACACAAAGTGCACTTTATCACCTACTCGCAGCCCACGCGCCTCGACTTTTTTAACGAGAACCTCATCTACCACCAGGTGGACGTGATGACCTACCCCCTGTTTCAGTATCCGCCCTACGAACTGGCCCTGGCCAGTAAGATGGTCGACGTGGTGAAATACGAAAAGCTGGAAGTGCTGCACGTGCACTACGCCATTCCGCACGCCTCGGCGGCCTACATGGCCAAGCAAATTCTGGCCACCGAGGGCATTCATATTCCGGTGGTGACCACCCTGCACGGCACCGACATCACGCTGGTGGGCAAAGATGCCTCCTTCACGCCGGTGGTCACCTTCAGCATTAATCAATCGGACGGCATATCGGCCGTGTCGCAGGATTTGCGTGACGATACCTATAAGTTTTTTGACATCAAAAAACCCATCGAGGTGATTCCCAACTTTGTGGACCTGACCCGCTTCAACCGGCAGGCCAAAGAGCATTTCAAGCGGGCGATCTGTCCCGAAGGGGAGTACCTGATCGTTCACACTTCTAACTTCCGGCGCGTGAAGCGGGTGGAAGACGCCATCCAGGTGTTCTATAACGTGCGCAAGCAGGTGCCCGCCAAACTGCTGCTGGTGGGTGATGGTCCGGAGAGAAACACCGCCGAGAAACTCTGTCGCGAACTGGGAAATTGCACTGACGTCCGCTTTTTGGGTAAACTTGATGCGGTAGAAGAAGTGCTATCCGTGTCGGATTTGTTCCTGATGCCCTCGGCCAAGGAAAGCTTCGGACTGGCCGCCCTGGAGGCGATGGCCTGCGAGGTGCCGGTGATCTCGAGCGACGCCGGGGGCTTGCCTGAGCTTAACATCGACGGCGAAACCGGCTTTGTGTGCGCGGTGGGTGACGTGGATACCATGACCGAGAAGGCGTTGTACGTGTTGCACCCCGACCACTTGCCAACCTTCAAGAAAAATGCCCTGGCCCGCGCGCAGCACTTCGACGTGAGCGCCATTGTGCCCCAGTACGAAACGCTGTACGAGCGGGTGGTGCGGCAAAAGGATCAACCCGCCGTAGCCAGCAGTGCCCCAAACGCTTAATTTTTCGTCTGATTCGTATCGTATTATTCTTTTTTCCCTTCTACCCAATATGCTGGCCGCATTCGTTTTATATTTGCGCGCTATCAAGCACCACTGTTTATGAAGATTGTTATCGCCGGAGCGGGCGACGTGGGTACCCACCTGGCTCGCTTGCTCTCGTACGAGAAGAAAGACATCACCATTATCGACCTCAACGCCGAGCGGCTACAAAAGATCGCCAGCCAGATCGACGTGGCGGTAGTTAGAGGCAGCGTCACCTCGTATAAAATACTGAAAGAAGCCGAAGCCCCCCGCGCTGATCTGTTTATTGCCGTTACCGAATCGGAAGAGGTGAACCTGGCCGCCAGCATCATCGCCAAGCAGTTGGGAGCCAAAAAAACTATCGCCCGTATCACCAATGAAGAGTTCTTGTTGGACAAGAAGTCCGTTGATCTGGCCCAGGTTGGGATTGACGAGTTCATTTCTCCCGAATCGCTGGCCGCCCGCGAAATTAAGCGCTTGCTGCGCATTGCGGCCGTTACCGACACCTTTGAGTTTGATCAGGGATTGCTGTCGCTCATCGGGATCACCATCGACCACCAGAGTGCGTTGGTGAACCAGCCACTGGCCGAAACCGCTCGCCTGAATCCCAGTAACAATTACATTATCGTGGCCGTGTTGCGCGGCAGTCAAACCATCATCCCCAACGGCGAAACCACCCTGCAGGTCAACGACCACGTCTACTTCATCGCGCAGCCCAACGGCATCGATCTGGTGCTCGAACTCACCGGCAAGCGGGAGATTGAAATCAAGAACATGATGATTTTGGGCGGTAGCAAGGCCGGCTACCACACCGCCCGCAAGCTGAGTCCGCACTACAAGATCAAGCTCATCGAGCGCGACAAAGATAAATGCTTTACCCTAGCCGACGAACTGCCCGACACCCTGGTGATCAACGGCGACGGGCGCAACGTAGACCTGCTGGAACAAGAGGGACTGGGCGACATGGACGCCTTTATTGCCCTGACCGGTGATTCGGAAACCAATATCATCAGCTGCCTGGTGGCCAAAGACCGTGGGGTAAAAAAGACCGTGGCGCTGGTAGAAAACTCCGATTACATCCAACTCAGCCAGAATATCGGGGTGGACACAATGATCAACAAGAAACTGATCGCGGCCAACTTTATCTTCCGCTACATTCGGGAGGGCGACGTGATCTCCATTGCGGGCATTCACGGGGTGGAAGCCGAGATACTGGAATACGAAGTGAACCGCAACTGCAAAATTGCCCAGCGTCGCCTCCGCGACCTCAAGTTTCCGAAAGAGGCCGTGATTGGCGGGGTGATCCGTGATCAGAAAGGATACATCGCCCTGGGCGACTTTCTGTTTGAGGATCACGACCGGGTGGTGGTGCTGAGCAAGCGCGAAGCATTAAGTGAGGTAGAAGCATTTTTTAAATAAGCAGTTTCCCTCACCGGTCGGCATGAAATTTAACTGGTTTGCTCTTATCAATATTCTCGGCGTTATCCTGATGTTCAACGCCGGGTTTATGGGGTTGTGTCTGCCGTTTGCGCTCTACTACGACGATCAGCAGTGGCAACCGCTGCTCACGGCCGCCGCCATTACGCTGGCGGGGGGCGGAATTCCCTGGCTGCTCACGCGCCGCCGCACCGACCAGGAGCTCCGCAGCCGCGACGGCTACCTGGTGGTGACCTTCGGCTGGCTACTAATGTCGTTCAGCGGCTCACTGCCCTACCTGTTCAGCGAAACCATTCCTGGCTATCCCGACGCCTTTTTTGAGTCGATGTCGGGCTTCACCACCACCGGGGCCACCATCCTGACCAACATCGAAGCACTGCCTAAGGGAATTTTGTTCTGGCGCAGCCTCACGCAGTGGATCGGCGGCATGGGTATCATTGTGCTGGCGGTGGCTATCCTGCCCATCTTAGGCATCGGCGGCATGCAACTGTTTCAGTCCGAAGCCCCCGGCATCTCGCCTGATAAGCTTAAGCCCCGCATTCGCGACACCGCCAAGCGGTTGTGGATTATCTACATCGCGCTCACACTCACCGAAACGGTGCTGCTGATGGGAGGAGGGATGAGTTTTTTCGATGCCATCAACCACGGCCTCACCACCATGGCTACCGGTGGCTTTTCGCCCAAGAACGCCAGCATTGCCTTCTACGATTCGCCCTACCTGCAATACGTGATCACGGTGTTCATGTTTCTGGCGGGTACGAGCTTCACGCTTACTTACTTTATACTGAAGGGCAAACTTAACAAGGTGTGGCAGAACGAAGAGTTTCGCTACTACGTGGCCCTGGTACTGCTGGTTACGTTGATCACTACGATAGGAATCTATCTTACCACCGGGCAGGCCTGGGAACCTTCGTTCCGGTACGCCATCTTTCAGGTGATCTCGATCATTAGCACCACCGGTTACATCACGGCCGACTATACGGCGTGGGCGCCCCTGCTCACGGTATTGTTCTTGATCCTGATGTTTATCGGTGCTTCGGCGGGCTCTACCGCGGGGGGCGTGAAGATCGTGCGGCACGCCATTTTGATCAAGAACAGTATCCTGGAGCTCAAGCGGCAGATTCACCCGGCGGCGGTGATTCCGGTGCGCTACAACGGCAAGGCCGTCACCCAAGGCATCACGTTCAACGTGCTGGCCTTCTTCGTGATTTATATCACGATTTTTGCCTTAGGCACCATTGTGATGGCCCTCACCGGCGTTGACTTCATGACGGCCGTGGGGTCTACGGCCACTTCGCTTGGTAACATCGGTCCGGGCATTGGCACCGTAGGGCCAGTCGACAACTTCGCGCACCTCCCGGCCGCGGGTAAGTGGGTGCTGACGTTTCTGATGCTGCTGGGACGACTTGAGTTGTTCACGGTTATCATGCTGTTTACTCCCTACTTCTGGAACCGGTATCAGTAGGTTCTGGGTTGAAAGGTTCTGAGTTCTAGGTTCTTGACCTCTGAACTTAGAACCTAGAACCCTCAACCCCGAACCCTCATGATCACCCTGCTCTCTCCTTCCAAGACCCAAGCCGACCCAAGCGAACCTGTCGACCATCCCTACGGGAAGACTACCACTCCGGCATTGCTACCCGATGCGGTTGAACTGGTCCGCACGCTCCGGCAGCAATCGCCCGACGAACTGGCGCAACTCATGAGCGTCAGCGAGCGTTTGGCCGTCCTCAACCACGAGCGGTACCAGCGCTTCGATCCACCCTTCACCACCGACAATGCACGACCGGCGCTGCTCACCTTCCGCGGCGACGTGTATACTGATATTGCTGTCGATACCTACGACACAGCCGATTTTACCTTCGCCCAGCAGCACCTGCGCATCCTGTCGGGACTCTACGGTCTGCTGCGTTCGCTGGATTTGATGCAGCCCTACCGGCTGGAGATGGGCACGGCGCTATCCACCGAGCGGGGCACTAACCTCTACCGCTTCTGGGGCGACCGCCTCACCGAACACCTGAACGAGACCCTGGCAGCCCAAACAAGCCCGGTGGTGATCAACCTGGCTTCGCAAGAGTATTACAGGGCGATTGATAAGAAGAAACTAAACGCCCCGGTGGTGACGCCCGTTTTTAAGGAGTTCAAGAATGGGCAGTTCAAAACCGTGGCGATCTATGCCAAGCGGGCACGGGGAAGGATGGCCAACTTCATCGTGAAAAACCGTTTAGACGCTCCCGGATCGCTTAAAACATTTAACGAAGACCGCTACGAGTACCACGAAGCGGCCTCTACTGCCCAAACGTGGGTATTTGCGCGGTAATCATTCAATTCCTTTTCTACCCCCTTCTAAAAAAAAATAATCCCCCCCAATCCATCCCGGCACGAGGCTACGTATCTACTGCACTTTTACCCCTAACCTAGTCTTTATGCCACATTCTGCAAAACTCCCGTCCGCCGCCGGTGGGATGGGATTCACCCTGGCGTTAGTCGCCTGCTTTTCCACCGCGGTATTCGCTCAATCCGCCGACGTACTGTATCAAACCAATGGCCGCGTGGTGCCCGGCATGGTAGAGAACATTAGTGCTGATTCGGTGTACTACCGTCCGGCAGGAAGCACTGAAGAAGTTATCCACCCCATTGCTCGGGCTACCGTTGCCCTGATCTTCAGAGAAAACGGTGAATTTCTGCTGGCTTCCCGTCCCGAGGCTGCCTGGAAAGTAGGAGCCGGGTTGGGCTACGACCACATTGTCGCTATCGATGGGCAGGTGCTTCCGGCCAATAACATCGAGCAGCACGAAGATATTATTTATTACCAAGACGCCCTGGATAGCACCGCTGCGTCGGCCCGGGTGGCCGAAACGATGGCCATCATCTACCGGGACGGTAGCCACCAGTTGCTGGCCAATGCCAACGAGGTGGCGCTGGGCTTAAGCCGAGCCATTGACTTCCCCGCAGCCGCAGCTAATCCGGACGCGGTAGCGAGTACGGAGTTCGTGGTTGCTTCGCTCCCCCAAGCCCCCGGCCCCGAAACTGCTTCAACGGCGACTACCCCTGCAGACGTTGCGGATCGCCGCCCCGCCCCAGTAGATACTGCCTTCGTGACCGAACCATTGCCTACCGCCACTACGGCACGGGCTGACACCAGTCAAGCCTGGGCTACTGGTATTTTGCGCACCAGCCAGGCCGTGCGTCAAGAACTAGAACTCGACCGGGTAGACTACGCAGAGTACGCCGCCAAGGCCATCAACAAGGCCGAATACCTGGGCTACTACCTCGATCTGCTCTGTAACCGAAAGCTGGATATCTACGACAAAGATCAGGCAATCGCCAACGCGTTGCAACTGTTCGTGCACGACAGCACCCGGGTGCAAGTATCATCGGTGACGCGCGACCAAACCACCGCTTACAAAATAAAGGATTACCTGAAGCGACTCAGTCTGCTCAACTACGATAAGGTGGAGCTGCTGTGGCGAAATCTACAGTACGTTACCAAGTTCCGACTGGCCCCCGACGGCAACTACTACGGAACCATCACCGTGGAGCAACTCTTCCGAGGCTTTAGAGACGGCCGCCCTATCTACGAAGATATCACCCAGAAGGACGTAGAGATTGTGCTGGGTAACTTCCGAAAAGAAGAGAGCGGCACCGTTACTTCCGCCTGGGACGTGCTGCTGTCGGACATTGGAGTGGAGGAAACCCGACGACGCTAGGAGCTATGCTACGATGGTTGATTGGTATGATGCTCCTTTGGGGCAGCCCAATGGTGCATGCTCAGTCTATCCGCTTTTCGGACAACGAGAACTTTGCCTTCAAGGTGAAGCAGATCGATGAGTTCATGGACCGCTTCAACGCGGTGGCCGATACGCCCATTCAGCAGTACGTGCGCGAGCAGTACGCCGTGGACAGCCTGCCCCGGGCCTCGTTGGTACTGAGCTTGTTCGACCGCGAAGATACTACCTGGAACGAACCGCAGGTGCGGGAGTTTGTCGCCGACGTGGCCCAGGGTTCCGCCGTGCTAGACTTTTACGACCGGGGCTGGTACGCCGAACTGGACTGCATCGGTCGCTACCGGGGACGGAAGGAGCAGTTCACCCTGGTGCTATCGTTAGAGGTGCTGCGCAGTGGCCGCGGGTCCAAGTGGGTCATCGAAGGGGTATCGGCCGACTTTCTGCAGTTGGGCTACAGCCAGGACCACCGCCGGGCCCTGAACCCGGGCAGCTACGGCACCGACTTTATGGGGCTGGTAGATGCTTTACAAGACACCGCCAACGTGCGCAACTACCTGAGCACCCGCACCCAGCCCTCGCAGTTGCTGCTGTTTTTCAACGAACTCTGCGAAGGACAACTGCGCTTCGAGCGGGTCAACGCCATCACCTATCATTTCCTGCAAATCGACAACTGGATTTTTAAGGTACGGGATTTCAACCGCGACGCGGCCAACTCGGGCTGGCTAATCAGCGAGTTGATGAAGGTGACCGACGTGCAGAAGTTACAGTACCGTGAGAAAATCCTTTACCTCAATTGATCAGGATGGCCAGGATACAGCAAGGATGTCCAGGATAAAAATGGAACACGTCACTGGTCGTAGCATTTGCTACGACCCCATTGAAACACTAACCGCATGATAAAACCCATTCTACCAAGCAGCTTACTCGGATTGCTACTTTTACTGCAACCAGCCCTACAAGCGCAGTCCCTAGACGCGGCCGACACCGCCGAAATTCGGCAGAAGGCCGGGCGGCACGTGCGGCAGTTCGAAGGCCTGCTCAACCTGATCTCGCAACCCGACGAGTACTTCCGCAAGTACGGCTTCGACGCCCTGGTGCGGAGCTACTACCACGAGCAGTCGGGCTACCAGATCTTTCGCGACTCGCTGGTGGTGGTGGAAGACGACCTCAATCCGCGCGCTCGGGTGCAGCGCTACGGTCACCTGCTCACCATCAGGGAGTACCTGAAGGCCTTCTTCTCGTTGTACGAAAAGTCGCCCGTCGCCAGCGTGTTCTTCGACCGCTACCGCGTGTCGGAGGTGCAGCAGGGCGACTTCACCTACGTGGAGGTGCGCTACGACAGCGAGTTCCGCAACCGCCACCGGGCCTTTCCGGATGTTCCCTACCCCGTGCGCGCCCGAAAAGCCACGGTGAAAGCCGAGCGAACCACCAGCGGTTGGCAGGTGATGATCACCGACGTGAGCTACGACCGGCCTGCCCCCCCGGAAGCCCCGGTTGCCGTAGCCTTAGGCAACCCCCTACCCCCCCGGGTAGCAAGCACCGCGCCGACCACCCCGGAACCTCCCGTCGAATCCCCTGCTCAACAAGTGCGATCGGTGCCCGTGCCTGCTGCCGATACTATTTTAGTCACCGACGCGGCTCCCCAGAACCCGTTTGGCCCTCTGCGCCGGATATACCGCCCCGGTAAGACCTATCAACTCCCCCTGTTGCCTCAGAGCAGCGCTTCGGATGCCTCGCTGCTGCTCTACCAAGACGACCAGCTCGTGGAAGATATCAGTGCCGTGCTAACCGACAGCACCCACGCGTGGCGGGTGCCCAAACAACTGCCCACCGGCGACCGCTACCAATTCCGTCTGTACGATCCAACCACCGAAGCTACCGCCGAAAGTGCTCCTTTCACCATCAAGCGCCAGGCCCGCTGGCCCTGGGTGGTGGGAGCGACCGCTGCGGCCGTGATCGTGGTGGCCGTGACCAGCGGTGGTGACGATGCCGGCAGCAACGACGAACTCCCGGCTCCGCCCACTCCCAATTAACCCCCTGATTATGCTTATATTTCGTATCACCCGTTCGCCCGCGCGTTACGCGCTCTTTTTTCTTAGTTGGTCATTGCTGGGGGGCCTAGATAGATCTCTGGTGGCCCAGGAACTGGAGGCGGTATACCAACTGGGCGGCACCGGCTACTGTGACACCAAAAATACGGCGCTCGACAATGTCGGCAATCTCTATATGATCGGCTCCTTTAGCGGAACGATCGACTTCGACCCTTCCGCCGCCACCGAGCGCCTGACCAGCACCTCGGACCAGGACATCTTTGTAGCGAAGTACGACAATGAGGGCGCACTGGTGTTTGTCAACCAGATGCAGACCACCACCGCGGGCAACTCCATCAGCTACGCCGAAGACATCACCGTGGATGCCGACGGCAACGTGTTCGTTGCGGCCTCCTTCGTGAACCGTATAACACTTGGCACCACCGTGCTCACCAGCACCGCCAATGAGAACGGAGGGAGCAGCCGTGATATTCTGCTGGCCCGCTACAGCCCCAGTGGCGAACTGGCGTTTGCCTACGCGATGGGAGGCTCCGGCACCGACTACGGCTACGCCCTGGCCACCACGCCCGACAACAAAATCCTCCTGACCGGTCGCTTCCAACGCCAGGTGGACTTTGATCCGGGCCCTGGAACCACCGTGCTGGAGGGCGAAGACAACAGCACGGATATCTACCTTGCTCGCTACAATCCGGACGGAACGCTTGACGCTGCGGTGAGTGCGGGAGGCACCGACTACCAGATAGCCAACGTCCTGACGGTCGACGGGCAGGGCAACGTGATCATCGGCGGCACCTACCGAAACCGACTTTCCTTCGACCGAAGCAACACGTTTAACCATCCCGATACGCGCAACGGCTTTGTGGCGCAGTACGATGCCGACCTCCGCTTTCGGTGGGCCCTTCCGCTGCGGCTCCCACAGAACCGAGCCAGCGAGGACTGGGAGATGACTTTGTATATTCAGACTGACCCGGCCAACAACACGCTGGTGACCGGGAAGTTTGTGGGACTGCTTGACGTAGCGGGGCAGAGGCTCACCGCCGCCGGAAGTACGTCGGATATCTATTTGACGCGCATTCGTCCCGACGGCACCCCGGACTTTGCCCGACGCTACGGCGGGGCGGGTGATGAGGAAACCCGCGACGTGACCGTCGGTCCCGATGGCACGATCTACCTGGTGGGAAACTTTGCCGGGGGGCTGGACTTGGACCCAGACCGGCAAGACGACAACCTGACCGCCCAGTCGGGCAGCGACGGTTTTCTGGCCCAGTTAGATCCGTCGGGCAACTACCGCAGCGCGCAGCCCTTCCGGGGCAACGGCGACGTGTCCCTAAAACGCCTGATCGTTTCGCCCGCCGATCCGGCGACGATGGTGCTGACCGGCGAGTTCAGCGAAACCCTGGCGCTCAACGAAAGCACCTCGCTCCGCAGTAGCGGGGAGGTCGACGTCTTTTTTGCCCGCTACGATCTTACCCCATCCCCACCGCCGACGCCAGTCCCCGTGCTGACGGCGCTTTCCACCTACCGGGGGCAAGCCGGTGACACGATACAACTACAGGGACAGAACTTCGGCGAAGCCGTGGCCGACAACACCGTCACCTTCGGCGAAACGGTGGCCGAGGTGCTGAGCGTTAACGCGGCGGGCACCGAACTCAGCGTGCGGGTACCGGAACTGGCTTCCGGCCCCTACCCGGTGGCGGTGCAGGTAGGCGACGCATCGGCCGTGGCCGACCAGGCGTTTGAGGTGGGGAGTTCGGGCCTGGTAATCACGGCAGTACGGCCTCCGGTGCTAAAGGCTGATACGGTGGGCACCCTGGTGATCACGGGCGAGAACTTTATTGCTGATGCAGGGGCAGTCAGTGTGCTGGTGGGTGGCACCCCGGTGGCCCCGGAGAACGTGCGGGTCAACGAAGCGGGTACCGAGATCACGGTGACCACGCCCCCCTTATCGGCCGGAACTTACGCTTTGACCGTGACTGTCGGCGACCAAACCGCCGAGTCTTCGCAACCCCTCACCGTGTTGGCGGCGCCAGTCGTTGACCAAACCCCTCCCGTGGTTGAGCTCACGGTTCCGGCGCGCTTGCCCTCCGACGAAGCCACCCTTTCCGTGAGCAGTGCCGTCACCGACGCTTCTGCCCTGCAAGAGGTCACGCTGGAGTTTCTGCCCATCCGGCAAGACCCCCGCCGTAGTGCGTGGCGGCGCCTCACCTCAGTGCGCGAGGGCAGCACTGACACTTACCTGGCCCAGCTCACCACCACTGACCTCGACGAACTGGGCGTGCAAACCCGGGTGGTGGCCACTGACGTCTGGGGCAACACCGACACCTCGGCGGTGCGCTACACCTACCGGGAATACACGGCGGCCCAGCCGCTGCGCATCGAAGGGCTCGCTCCGGCTGGAGAGGCCCCTTCGGCCAACGACTACCAACTGCTGGCCGTGCCCCTGCAGAACCAGTCGGCCCCGCGGGTGCTGAGTCCGTTAGGCGAGTATGATACCCGCCGCTGGCGCTTCTGGCGGTTGCGCGACGCGGCGGGAGATGCTCCCTACGAGGAACTGAACCGGGGCTGGTCGGGCACCATGGCGGCCGGGCAGGGTTATATGCTGATCTACACCGAAGCGGCCACATTTCGGGCGGCTGGTTCGGTGGTGGAGGCAAACCACGAAGCGCCCTACACCATCACCTTGCAACCCGGTTACAACCTCATCGGCAATCCCTACCCTTTCGCCCTGGATTGGGAAGCGGTGCTGGCCTACAACCAAGTAGCCCCCGCTTCGCTACGACTAAAAACCTTTGATCAGGGCTTCCGGGAAGCGCGTTCTCTACCGGCCTTTGAAGGAGGGCTGGTGATTAATCCTAACGAGGGGCCACCCATCACGCTGGCGTTGCCGGTGGGCCCGGTAGCTCCTCCTTCGGGCCGCAGCGAAGCGGTTACCGCAAAGACAGATGCAGAGCACTGGAATGTGTCCTTCACCCTCAGCAGCGCTGATTTGCGTACGTCGGGCAGCGTGGGCATGCACCCCGCCGCGCAGCCCGGCTTCGACCACCACGACGATTTTCCGCCGCCCCGCCTCACCGACTTCCTAGAGGCGAGCACCTGGCATCCGGAGTTCTTCCTGTCGGCTTTTAGTCACGACGTGGTGCCCCCCACCGCGCAACACCATTGGGAGTGGGAGGTCGCCACCGGCCAGGCCCTCCGGGAGGTGACGCTGCGGTGGAACCCGGCGGATGTGGCTCAACTGCAGGAGCCGCTCACGTTGCTGGACTCGGCGCGCGCGCAGCCGATAGATATGCGCACTCGCGACCACTACACCTTTCGGGTTGACGCTGCCGGGCGCTATGCCTTTGCCGTGGTCTACGGCTCAGTCGATGCGGTTGAGTTTCCGGACGGCACGCTGCGGGTAGGAGACGCCTATCCCAACCCGGCTACTGATCGCTTGCATCTGCCGGTGTGGTTACCGAACGCTTCCGGGGCTACCTTGGAGGTGTTTGACCGCACCGGCCGTCGGGTAGGGGCGCAAATCTACGATCAGTTGCCGCCGGGCTACCGGACGCTGGTATGGCATCGGGATGGAGCTTTGCCCGCCGGACTGTATCTGTGCCGATTGCGGTTTGGGGATGGAAAGCAGACATTCAGTCAGCGGGTGTTGTTGGAGTAAAGGGGGGGCGGAATAGTGATATCGTGCCCGTTCGAACGACTCTGGTAGTTGGTAAATCACCAACTATTGCTATCTTTGCCCCCGTGAACGTTATCAAAAGAAAAACGCTCAACGCCTATCCCGAAAAGTATGCTGATGCGAAAGATGCTTTAGACACGTGGTACCGCGTCTGTAAGAAAGCCAATTGGAGTAATTTTAACGAAGTTAAAAGCACGTACCCCAGCGCTGACGTGGTAGGCGATGATCGAGTCGTATTCAATGTTTTGCACAACAAATACCGGCTGGTGGTCCGATTTAGTTTTCAATACAGAGTTATTCAGGTCAAGTGGTTTGGTCCGCACGCTGCTTACGATAAAATAGATGTAACAACGATATGAACCTCACTAAAATAATTGAAACCGAAGCAGAATACGAGGCGGCCCTAGAGCAGGTAGATGAACTATTGGATATCGCTCCTGATGTCGATAGTGCGGAAGGGCAGAAACTTCGGTTACTTTTGTTGTTGATCGAAAAGTATGAAGACGAACACCACTCCCTAGATTTGCCTGATCCCATTGCAGCGATCAAGGTGCGGATGGATGATCTTGGTCTGCAACCGAAGGATCTCATCCCGCTCATTGGCGACAAAGGAACCGTGTCTAAAGTGCTTCGCTACAAACTACCACTGTCGCTGCGCATGATTCGTCAGCTTTCTCGGGCCCTCAACCTACCGGCCGAAATACTGGTGCAAGAAACCCCGTCGGAAGCCTCTGCTCACCCCCTTTCCAAGCTGGGGTGATGCACTTGGGGGGTGCAGACTACGCTCGGAGCTTGACTATAAGTCACCTTTCCTTTTGTTCAAGGGCAACTCAGGTACGTTTTGCTAGCATAGTGCTCAGCTTCCTTCTCAAAGAAATTGTCGAAGTAACAGGGACGGTACTTCCCCCCTCCTACCCAATCATAAACAGCCAAATAATATAGGCCATTGAAGTCAAAGTAGATGAACCTAGAGAGTGCCTTATACCAGTCAGAATCCTCTTTCCATTTCGCATCTACCTTATTGAATAGCGGATTGATATAGACAAAGCCTTCGTACTGTAACAGATGCATCACTTCATGAGCCCCCACCTTGTATAGGTATCCGGGATATACCGCGCTATTCACTCCTACGGTCATTGTCGTCACTGAGGCAAATCCTTTGTAATCAGTGCCTTCAGCGTCTAGAAATATAAACCCTGTCTTTAGCGACTTTGACAAGTTGAGCCTACCTTCCTTACGCAAATCCAAAACACCATAGATACCCGAAGGAAACACCCGAGCCTGGAAGCGACGGTCGGGCAGGTCGTAGTCCAGCCGAAATAGCCAGAGGGTGATGTGCCAATGCTCCCAGAAATTGCGGTTGCTGGCGGCGTTCTGCACGATGGACGCTCCGGCGGCGTGGACGAGGTGGGCGGGCCAGGCGTAGGCATACCGCTCTTGGGCGTAGATCTGATGCGTTAGGTTTTTGCCCTGGTGCATCAGATAGCCACCTAGCAGCCCCTGCGCCATACCCTTGAAAAACACCCGGTGCCACTTCTGCTCCTTTTCCTTGTTCACCCAGGCCCCGACCCCCCCGGCCAGGGCACTCACTCCCATGTTGTACAGGGCAAAATCGGTTCGCTGTGCCCGATACGGCTGGTCCTGACCTATTCCCGGCAGGGAGAGGACGATAAGCAGGGATAGAAAGACGAACTGCCTCATGGGTGAGGATGGGATGAGTGATAGGAAACGGTGGTCACCTGGCTTTTGCACTATCAAAATAAGCATTCGGCGGATCAATAGGTACTAAAACTTGATCTAGTGCCGCCAGATGCTTAGCGCCCGGAGTGAACCCGCACGGGGATGGAGTGAACCGGGGCTAATGTTACTTACTCGCTGCCCGCCGGGGTGGTGCCGGAAGTGGTCGGCTGGTCGGCGGGGGCGGGTGACGCGCTACAAGCGCGCCCCAAAGGGAGGGTTAGATAAGAATGTCCATGAAGGTGCCAATCATTCCACCAACACATAAACCGGCGGTTCCGCCGTATCATCCAGTGTAGCCGTTACACCGTTGAAAGTGACCACATCGTAGACGTAGCCTACACAGTTGTCACCGGACACTTGCACGAATAGGGTGTCTAAAGTGCTATTTCGCTCCAGGTAGTACGTCTCTACGTTAGCACCCCCGCTCAGCAGAGGAAGCACACCTGATTCACCGTATCTGTCGCCGGTGTTTCCCCTGAAGTTCAGTTCTAAAGAAACCTCAGTGTTACCATCTCTGATATAGAATATCCTGGTGTTGTCCGGTCGGTTATCCGAAGTGAATTGTTTGTTTCCCGATTGGTCTACCACGGTAAAGCGAAACGGCTCAGGCACCATTTCGCAGGGCGCGGGTCCGTCATCTTCGCAGGCGGCAAATGCAAGTAGAAGAAATAAGAAGAGGGTTGGGTATTTCATGGGGAATAGGTTGAGTGGTAACTTGTTGAGACTGCGTCGGCAAGAGCGTTTTTGTTATATTGAGCAATCTAATGTCAACGCGCTCGCCTTTTGCTATTAAGCGATACCGCCGTTTGCCTTGTAGTGACGGCTGCCGTAGGCAAACCAGGGCTACTGAAACCGTAGGGTATAGGAAATAGCGGGAAGCACCGGAAACAAGGTGTACTGCACAAATTGCTTGGTGCCATCGCTGAAAGTATCGCGGTCGACGAAGAAGGGGTTGCGGCGGTTGTAAGCGTTGTAGACGCCCACCGTCCACACCCGCTCGCCCCACCTTTTTTCTTTCGTGTGCTGGATATTCAGGTCTAGCCGGTGGTAGGGCTGCATCCGAAAGCCGTTGCGGCCCCGGATTTCCTCAATGTCGCCCTCGCTCACCACGTCGCGGAAGTAGAAGTCGGCGATCTCAATGGGATCATACGACGACACGGGTAAGGTGATGGCTTGCCCGGTGCCGAACACCCAGGTGGCCGAGACGGTGAGCCGCTTGGTCCACTGGTACGAGCCCGTGACCGAGATGTCGTGGCGGCGGTCGTAGCGAAAGGGAAAGCGCTCGCCGAAGTTCACCTCGTCGAACTGCCGGTCGGTCCACGACAGGGTGTAACCCACCCAGCCGGTGAGCTTGCCGGTGCGCTGCTCCACCAGCAGTTCGGCTCCGTAGCTGCGCCCGTCGCCCACCACCACCTTATCCTGCCAGTCTTCTTCCACGTCCAGGAAGTCGGCCCCGTCGCGGTACTCCAGCAGGTTGTCCATCTCCTTGTAGTAGCCCTCCAGGCTCACCTGCAAGCCGCCGGGCAGCGTTTTAGCCAGGCCCAGCACTCCCTGCCACGCCTGCTGCGGACGGATGCGCTCGGTGGCGGGCACCCACAGGTCGGTGGGCAGGCCCAGCCCGGCGTTGGTGAGCAGGTGAATGTACTGCGTCATGCGGGCGTAGGAGGCCTTCAGCGCCAGCGTCTTGCCCAGCAGGTAGCGGGCCGAGGCGCGGGGCTGGAGAGAAGTATAGGTTTCATCTTCTACGAGGAAGGCCGAGGCGTGCACGCCCAGGTTCATGCTGAAGCGCGGAAACGGCTGCCACTCTTCTTCCAGATAGACAAACCCCTCCCAGGCTTCGATGATGGCCGAACCCAGCACGGTGTCTCCGGCAATGATGTCGTCGGTGGCCAGGGTGTCGAACACGTAGTTGACCGCCCCGGGGTTGAAGGTGTGGTGAATCAGGTTGGCCCCCGCCTGCACGTTGTGGCGTGGGTTGGGCAAGAAGTTCACGTCGATGCGCCCCGCCCAGTCTTTAATCGAGGAGCGGTAGCGCTGCCGCGAGAAGTTGTAGGTGGTATCGTCCTCCGCTTCCGGGTCGTTGGTCAGTCTGCCCGTCCGGGTGGTTTCGTAGGTCACGTCGTTGTTGTAGTCGTAGCGGCTGTAGGTCAGCGTGGTGTTGCTAAACCAGCGGGGCGAGATCACGTAGTTCCAGCGGAAGGCCGTGGTCAGGTTGCTCCACTGCAGGTCGAAGTTGTTGCCGCTGCTGGTCTGCACTCCATCGATAATTCGCTCGCGCTCGTCGCCGATCTGCCCGTCGTCGTTGCCGGAGTAGGCGCTCAGGTACAGCTGGTGCTTTTGGCCCAGGCGGGCGTTCACCTTGGCGTTCAGGTCGTAGAAGTAGTAGCCCACCTCGTCGTCTTCCCCTCCGGCAAACTCCTTGAGCAACGGCTTGGCCACCAAATCAAGGTAGGTGCGCCGCCCCGACACGATGAACGAGACCTTGTCCTTGACGATGGGCCCTTCGATAGAGGCACTGCCCGAGATGATACCCAGGGTGGCCTCCCCGGCAAACTGCTTCATGTTGCCCTCTTTCATGCGGATGTCGAGCACCGACGACAGCCGTCCGCCGTAGCGGGCCGGGAAGCCGCCCTTGATGAGCTCCACGTAGCTGATGGAGCTGGGGTTGAACACCGAGAAGAAGCCGAACAGGTGCGACACGTTGTAGACCGGCACCCCGTCGAGCAGGATCAGGTTCTGGTCGGGACTGCCGCCGCGCACGTAGAGTCCGGCGGTGCCCTCGTTGC
This sequence comes from Cyclobacteriaceae bacterium, assembly GCA_965217275.1. Classification (GTDB taxonomy): domain Bacteria; phylum Bacteroidota; class Bacteroidia; order Cytophagales; family Cyclobacteriaceae; genus Tunicatimonas. The sequence continues at coordinate 3,380,617 of OZ244400.1, forward strand.
CCGACTGCACGCCCGGCATCAGTTGCAGCGTTTTGAGGATATCCGCTTCGCCCAGCAGGGCGGGCATGGTTTGCACCTGCTCGGGCCGCACCGACACCACGCTCATCTGCGTCCGCTCGTGCACGGCATCTTCCGGAGCCTGCACCACCACCTCGTCGAGCAGGTTGTTGGAGGTAAGCTCCACGTTAATGACCGTATCCCGTTGCAGGGCCAGCGCCAGTTCGCTCGGGGCGTAGCCCACGTAGGAGACGCGCAGCCGCAGGGTGTCGGTAGCGGGCGTATCCACGCGGGGCGCATCCACGCGGGGCGCATCCACGCGGGACAAAGTAAGGCTGTAGAAGCCGTAGCGGTTGGTGGCCACGCCGGTGCCCGTGGCTCGGTTAAGCACCGTGGCCTGAATCAGCGGTTCGCCGGATTGGGCATCGCGCACGTAACCACTCAGGGTTTGGGCATGGGCGCTATGCAGCGCACCGATTAGCAGGAGGAAAAGTGGAATGCGTTGCATAGGCGTGATATCAGGATGGATGGTATTATTTAAAAGTGACGTCCTTTTTCATCTGGCTGTATCCGGCAAATACACCCAGCCCTCCCTCAATATTATCAAACACCTGCACCGGTTGGGCGAAGGGGTTGTTCTCTACCAAGGCTTGTAGGTCGCGGGTGTAATTGTAGTTGTAGTATTCTTCGGTGGTGGTGCGAAGGATTACTGACAAAGAGTTTCCCACCATATCGCCCGGCTGAAGTAAGCCTTCCGGCCCCCGTATCGTATCACCCTCCAACACCGTAAATTTGTAAAAGATCAAAGAAGTTAGTCTGCGTTCTCCGAAGGGTACGTACACCTTCAGTTCGTAGGGCTTGCCATTAAAGCTCACGTCGTTAAACAGTAGCTCATCACGGTATCGGTCGAAAGGATTGTCTACAATCGGATCATCACTGATCATAGACTGTACTGAACTTCTTAAATAAAAGGTGAAGTTGGTAGCGGTGGGGCCGGTGATACCTAAATAGTTTACCTGCGCAGTCACACTGTAGAAGTTCTCTTCGGGCGGATCATCCAGCCGGATAGTCACGGCGTAGGCGATGTTCTCGTTATCAAGACCCGCCCCCTCCCGCACGTCCAACGTATCCAGCACGGCACTAATGATAGCCGTTGGAGGAACCGGTACCTGGCTAGTAGCCGTTAGGTTGCCCAATGTCGGATGCGTCACTTCCAACGTATATGCTTCGCCCGCCTGCGGACGGCTATCTTCGGCCACGTAGATACTATTGCCAAAGTAATTTTCCCCTTGATACCGGAGCGAAGCCACTGCTTGCCCTTGCTGCGTAATGCGAACTTCGGCATCCGGCACGGCAGCAAACGGGGCGTTATCCAGAATGTAGCGGTTCTCAGTCAGCTCTACCCACCACACACTGTCGGGATTAAACAGCGCATTCACCGTCAGTTGCGCCGGATAACGCGGCACGTCTATTTCTACCGCCGTTTCGCAGGCCGCTAAACAAAAAACCAGTAGGCAATACCAGCAGTCTTTGCGCATGGGCAGCGATGGTTATTTACGCCGTTAAGCTAAGCATTCGCCTCATCATTGGGTACGGAAACTTGGTATATTGTTGTGAAGCGCACAAAGGCAGGAATGAACCCGCCGGAAAGTGGAGTGAACCGGGGCGCTTGCTCCTGAACCGGCTGACTCACCGGCTGAATACCTACCGGAACAAAGTGCGTTAATGTCCGGATGCTTACCCGCGTGAGTTAACCGCAGGAACAACAGCACCGCACAGGCACCCCGCCTAGTTTTGCGCTCAACCAATCACTAAACCCCCGTTCCGATGATTAAGTATGCCCTGTTCCTGAACAAACTCACCGAAGACCCTCTCGACTGCGCCGCCCGCGTGGTGGACGTGCCCAACTACTACCTGGAAGACATTGTGAAGCGCGCCACGCAGGAAGGCAAAGCCATGACCGAGGAGGAGATGTACGCCGCCTACTCATCTATTGAGAAAGCGATGATCGACATCATCGGCGAAGGTGGCAGCGTGCAACTGTCCATCCTCAACACCGCCTTCACCATCAGCGGGGTGTTCGACACCGACGAAGAGCCCTTTACCGAAGGCAAGCACCGGCTCAATCTCAAGATATACCCCAGCGACAACCTGGTGGTTGCCGCCCGCAAGAACCGTCTCAAGCGCGTCAGGGCCAAAGAATACGCTCCCGAGCCCACCAAGCTGGAAGATATAGCCAGCGGCACCGCAAACGAACGGCTCACGCCCGGCAATATGGCCTGCCTAAAGGGCATTAACCTGAAGTTCGACGCTGAGCAGGCCGACGAAGGCCTCTACGTGGTGAGCGACCGGGGACCGGCCACGAAGGTGGATCAACTGGCCCGCAACATGCCGGGCGAGCTGGTGTTCTTGGTACCGGGCAAGCTGGCCAAGGGCAACTACTGGCTCGAGGTGCGCAACCGCAGCTACCAAACCCTGAGCATCGGCCGCCTCAAGCACCCGTTGGTGGTTAAATAACCCACCTACCCCGTAAGTATGGGCCGCGGTGGTAACGCGTACCCTTACCCTTTACCTCACTAGCCGATAGCGCATCCGCCTATCGGCTTTTTTGTTCTCCCCAAGGTCAGTGTCCTCACTGACCTTATTCCTCACTAATCCCAGCCTATGGTGCACGTTGGCAACGCCCATCCATCAACGTCACCTTCCGTCCCTGGTCAGCATCGCTCGCTGAGCGTAGTCAGGTTTGAAAGTTGACCAGGGTCAACGTTGCATCCTGACCAGGGGCAACCTCCTTTTCCCTAGTAGGGGCCCGGCAGGCTGCCCCCCAGGGGGCGGTCGGTCTGACTAGTAGGGGAGGGAAAGTCAGGACAGTAGTAGGGCGTCGTCTTCCCTACCGGGGGCGGGAGCGTCCGGTTCGGTAGGGAGAAGCGGGAGACCAGTGAGGTGGGCCTTTCGCTGGTGGTGAGCCGGAGGCTTTCTGTGATAGGGCGCATGATCATCCATGAGGGGGCACAATGCTCGCGCAATTGCGGGTAATAGCAGTTGGGGAACAAGCATACGCGCGAAGGGGAGATAAGTAAGAAGTGGATTATATGTTTCCGGTAGTGGGCTTTTTATTGTGTTCTTCAGCGGTTTAGTACGTGAGCAGAAGAGCAGAGATCGCGCCATTGAAGCTTACTACTACTGCGCTCGGCACCAATCCATAAGTGTTTGGAAGGATAACCGGCTTATAATTTATCGCCGTCGCACCGCCGCCGTCACGTTCATCCAGCAACCCACCGACACTAATTGTCTTTCTTCGTAGCCTTCCTGAAAGATTGTTTCTATCGTTGGAAACTGCTGCCGGGCCTGCTCCATCAGGTCAGTGCGACCGGCCCGCCGGTACTGCTCGTAGGCGGCCCAGTACACGGCCCGGTCGGCAACCTGCTGCTCGCCCCGGCGGCACGCATCGAAACTAGCGTAGTACAAATCCCCCATCAGCCGGTACGCCTCCGTTAACGTGGGGTCGAGGCGAACGGCTTGCCGGGCGGCATCTCGGGCGTCTTTGTTTTGACCAGCCCGTTGATAAAAGGCCGCTAGCTGGTACGCATGTTCAGCCTTGAGGGAGTCGGTATCGGCCAGCCGAACGGCTTCTTGGTAATATTGTTCAGCCCCCGTTGGCTGGCCTTTCGCTTCGTAGAGGCGAGCAATCGTTTTAGCCCTGCCTGCGGAAGGCTGTTGCCGCTGCACCGCCCGAACCGCAACCAGAAACACCGGCAGATCGCTGCACTGATTGGCTAACGCCAACGCAACCACCTTGCTGGCCTTCGTCACGTCGCTGGTATCCTGCTCGAAGGGCACGCCAAACTTCTCGTACACCAGCGGGCAGGTCAGATCAATAGTCTCCACCAGCATGTTGTCGACCACCGTCTGCTTCTCGGCTTCGCCCCGGCGCAGCAGTTCTCCGGCGATCTGGTCGTAGCGTTCGAGTATCTCCTCGTCGGTCAGCGCTCTGTTCGTCCGGCGGTGCAGGCGGACCACGTCCATGTAGGCCAACAAGTTGGCGCTGCTCAATTGCTGCTTGCCCGCCGCATAGGCTCGGTCAAAAAGCTTGATCAGGGTGGCATATTGCGTTGGCTCTTTGCGGTAGTAGCGATAGGCTGCGTAGGCTTTGCGGTTTAGCACCGCCGCTTCTCCGCCGAAGTGTTTGATGCGAAGATCGTATAGGTCTAAGGCTTCTTGTTGGTACTGCTGACGAAGATCAGGGTCGCTGGTCTGCTCGATCAGCCCTCGATACAGCTTTTCCCCCTTCACGTAGAGCGACTCGTGCAGATCGGGCGCTTGAGTCACCAACCACCGCAGCGGCTCCCGCCCGGTGGAGTATTCTTGGGCGCGCAGGGCATCGGTGTACAGGGCCACGTTCTGCTGCGCCTGGCTGGTATCGTTCGGCCAGCGAATGTCTGATTGGGCCAACCCACGCAGGGTAGCGGTGATGAAGAGGATGATCAATACCGTGCGCATACATTTATCAGGTTAATAAATGGGGTGGTTTATCGCCTTAAATAGGTCGTAGGATGCCGGGCACCGCGTGCTATCGCTACCCTACAACCAGTGAGTGGGTAAGAGTCACCGGCAACAACGGGGGACTGGAAGCCCCCCGTTGCGATAAGTGGCGGCTTGTCACTCAGCCAGCAATGCCGCCGTCTCCACCAACCGCAAAAACTCCTGCTGATCCGTGTTGCGGTCGGTGACCGAAGTACGGGCCAGTGAACGAACCGTTTCCCAACTGAGTTGCTTGGCAACGGTGGTCGAATCCATAACATAAGCCGAACCCCGCAACCGCATGCCGAAGGAGGCTACGGCCGCAGCCAAACGAAAGGCGGGAGAAGGTGCCCCGTTTACTCGTTCGCCCTGCGGTACGGTTTGCTGCATCAGCACGCTGGTTTCCTGCCCGATGGGTTTGTAGCGCAGCTTGAGCGTGAGTAGTTCGTTGCTGTTGGCCCGGGAGGTGAGGGTGCTCTGCTGGTACTGCAAGGCCGCGTCCGCCAGCAGCGCCTTATCGGGTTCAGCGGGAATCAGTTCGTATAGCGCCGTCACGGTGTGGCCCGCGCCCAGCTCTCCGGCGTCTTTCTGGTCGTCGTCGAAGTCCTCGCGCGCCAGCACCCGGTTTTCGTAGCCAATCAAACGGTACTCCTTCACCTGGGTGGGGTTGAACTCCAACTGCAACTTCACGTCCTTAGCCAGGGTGAACAGGTTGGCGCGCAGCTCGCGCACGAACACCTTCTCGGCCTCGGCCACGTTGTCGATGTAGAAGTAGTTGCCGTTGCCCGCGTTGCTGATTTGCTCCATGCGCCCGTCCTTATAGTTGCCCATCCCGAAGCCGCAAATGGTCAGGTACACCCCACTCCGCCGTTGCTCTTCAATGAGGCGCACCAAGTCGCCGGTCGACGAGGTGCCGATGTTGAAGTCGCCGTCGGTGGCCAGGATCACCCGGTTGTTGCCCTCGGGGATGAACTGCTCTTGGGCAATCCGGTAGGCCAACTCGATGCCCTCACCTCCGGCGGTAGACCCTCCGGCCGACAGCCGGGCCAGCGCCGCCTCGATGGTTTGCTTCTCGGTGGCGGGGGTAGACGGCAGCACCAGTCCCGCCGCCCCGGCGTAGACGACAATCGCCACCCGATCGCGGGGCGCCCGATCGCGGGCCCCTAGGGCGTTCGCCAGCATGCGGAACGACTTCTTCACCAGGGGCAGTTTGTTGGCGGCCTCCATCGAGCCCGACACGTCGAGCAGCAGCACCAAGTTGCTGGGCGGCTGGTGCTCATAGTCGAGCGACTTGCCCTGCAGGCCCACGTGCAGCAGCTGGTGGTCGGCGTTCCAGGGGCAGGGGGCCACCTCGGTGTACAGGGCAAACGGGTGGGCGTCGGTGGGTTGGGGATAGTCGTAGTCGAAGTAGTTGATCATCTCCTCGATGCGCACCGCGTCGGGCGGCGGCAGTTGGTGGTGCTGGGTGAGGAAGCGGCGCACGTTGCTGTACGAGGCATTGTCCACATCGATGGAGAAGGTAGACACGGGGTGCTGCCCCACGCTGCGGAAAGGGTTGGCGTAGATGCGGTCGTACTCTTCGGTGGAGAAGTCGGAGGCAATGGGTTCATTCATGATCACCTCCGCGTCGGGGGTAAGGCGTTCGTTCATTCGTATATCAGGAGCTTCCTCAAACACCATTTCTTCAATCTCGCTTTCCTCGGTGATGTTTATGTCGAGCGTGATGTCTAGTTCCTCTTCTTGATCGGGTACGGCGTGGATCTCTGGTAACTGCGCTTGCTCCTCCGGGGCGGGCTGGGCGGTGGGCGGCGGAACGATCATGTCCCCTTGTTCTTGAGCAGGATTGGTGGTGGGGGCCGACGGTTGACACCGGGTGAGCAGCCACAGCAGCAATAGAAAGGCGAGGCTGCTCTTCACGATCAGCAGGCCCGCTTCGCGGACAATCTTCAGGGAGTTGTTTCTGGGGTTTTGCATAATGGAGGTGTTTAGGTACTGAATTAAATGGGGTGCGAACGCGTTACAAACGCGCCCGATAAATGTGGTTGATGATGTTCCAAGCTACATAACCAAGGTGAGCGAGCGAAGAAAAGGGGTGGTAAAGCGTTTGTAAAACATTTTGCAATGAATTTCTACGGTTTACCCAGCGTCGTACCTGCCTGCTTCGTACCTTTGGCCGGTATGCCCACCGCTGCGTTCAAGCAACGCAAAGAAAATGAAGAGAAAAACCGTTATCTTGATAGGACACAAACAGAAAGAACAATGGAAGGAATTACCTACTTGGTGAACGCTCAAAATAAGACGGTTGCCATTCAACTGGACTTTGAGAAGTATGGCGAGTTGGTTGAAGAGCTTTTGGATGCACTGGAAGCGGAGGCCCACAAAGATGACGAAACCATTACCTTGGAAGAGTTAAAAGCAGAACTTAAACAAGAAGGCAAGCTTTGAACTACCAAGTTGTGTTCACTAAGAAAGCCGCCAAAGACATCCGGCAGTTGAACAAAGCAGATATCCCCCGCGTGGTGGAGAGCGCTGAGGCCTTGGGAGATGATCCCCACCCGCCGGGTAGTAAAAAGCTTGCCGGTACACAGGAGGAGTTTTGGCGTATCCGGGTAGGACAATACCGCATCATCTATCGCATTGAAGAGGAAATAAAGGTGGTTAACGTAACCAAAGTGGGCCACCGCAAAGACATCTACCGCAACAGATAGCCTCGGGAGTGGGAAGGCGATCACACTCTTCGGCAACGAGTGAGACAGTAAAGCGTTTGTAAAACGGTTTACCAGGATTTCCGGCGTTTTACCAAGCGCGTTACCCGCTGACTTTCGTATCTTTGGCCGGTATGCCCACCGCTGCGTTCACTTGCTTTCAGCAACTCAAACAAGACGTTGCCACCACCGCCCGGCAGGCGTGTCCGGCCAACCCGTCCGACATTCGCACCTGGAAGGGTGAGGACATCCGGTGCTTTCAGGATGATTTGGCCGAAAAGGTGAACGGACGGGTGAGCGAGAAGTGGTTTTACACCCACTTCAAGGCCGATCGGGAAACGGTGCCCCGGGTGGATATGCTCGATCTGCTGAGTCGCTACGTGGGCTACGACAGCTGGAACCACTACCGACAGCAACACTTCCCGGAGGCGTCTGCGCCCGCCCCTGCTTCATCGACCAAGCGGAACTGGATAGGGATTATCGGAGCGCTGCTGTTGCTGGGCGGATTGCTAGGAGGCTACCGCTGGACGCAGCGGCCCGTCACTTACCGGTTTTGCCTGATGAACGCTTACAACCGGCAGCCCATTTCTCCTGATGAGGTGAGCGTGCGGGTGCTGCTGGAGGGGGAGTCGCCCTACCGCCTGCCGGTGGATGCCGGGGGATGCCTCACGGTGCGCACGCGCAGCGAGCGGGTGCGACTGGTGGTGCGCAGTTCGTACTACAAGAACGATACGCTGGTGCGGGTGCTCGACAAAGCGAACCCCACCGAGCAGGTGGCCCTGGAAACCGACGACTACGCCTGGATGCTTCGGCTCTTCTCCCGCGCCGACGTAAGCGACTGGCAGCAGCGCCGCGTGCAGCTCGACTCGATGCTCACCCCGGATGCGCGCATCTACCAGCTCTTTGCCGGGCAGGCGGTGGGCATGGAACTGTATAACAAGCAAGAATTTATCAACAAGCTCACCATGCCGCTGCGTAGTCTGCGGCAGATCGAGGTGCTTGACATCCGCTACGCGGGCGACCGCATCCAGGTGTTGCGCTTTAAACAGAAGGATGATGAAACTACTCCGTAGTTGGATTTGGATCGGCCTATGGGCCAGCCTGCTGGGGGCGGGGTGCGCTTCGGCAAACCGCGAACCTGCGGCCGACGTGGCGCTGGCCGAAACCGCGCCCACCGAAGCGCAACTCAACGACCAACTCACCGCCGACCGGCTGCGCCCGGACCAGATCCGGGCCCTGGAAGTGCGGGCCCAGCAGAAGCTGCGCGACTTCTTCGACTACCTCAACCTGGTGGGCGACCCGTCCCTAGCCTCTACCTTTCGGGCGGAAGCGGCCCGGCAGGCGCTGCTGCTGTTCGCCAACCCGCGGGCCAGCGTGCGGCTGGCTCCTACCGGACACTCGCCCCGGACAATGACGGCCCAACGGTGGCTGGAAGAACTGGCGCAGTCCGGCGAAGCGGTTGTCTTTTCGTTAGGCAAACTGACAATTAGTCATCCGCTCACCCTGGAGGATTCGTTGCAGTACCGCGGGGAATTGTCGATGCCCCCCACCGAGACGGCCGAGGGCGAGGCCCGAATGTCCCAGGTGAGTGCGCCGATCCGGGTGCGGGTGCTGGTGAAGCGGGTGGCCAAAGACTTCGGGGAGGATGAGATGCAGGTGTGGGAGGTTTTTCTGGAGGGAGTGGGGTAGTGACCGGCGGGGCACTGGCCTTAGATGAGCACTTTTCACTGAGAGAATAAACCGATTGGTTTGAATGCTGGCAAAAAAACTAGCCTTAGCAGGTTTCTGGAAGGACGTGCGACTAGCATCATTTGTGTGTTTCGCTGTTGAGATACCAGTGAATTCCGTATTGGTCGATCAAAGTAGCTAGCATTGAGTTAGCGGAAGTCTCCGAAAAGTCCATAGTTACTCTTCCACCAACCTTTAGTCGGTCAAATATTGACTTTTGTTCCGCGCCATCGCTGAAGTTTATACTAAACGCTACGTTATCGCCAACCTTCACTTGTTGATCCTCAAATCCATCTGACGCGTAGAAGTTGATCTGATCGGATTTAAATTCGGCGTGTGCCACCTTATCCTTAAAATCAGCCGATACGCTGTAATTCGTCTGAGCGTACTTTTGAAGGAATACAATGTCTCCACCAAAACAATCCTGATAAAAGCGCAAAGCCTGTTCGCACTGGCCACTGATAATTAGATACGGGATTAACTTCTTCATGTTCGACTGCTGTTGGTTTGTACTCAAAGGTAAGCGAATATTTCTCGGAACTCTTGAATAAACCTGCTATCGCTGAACGATCAGAGAAGGAACTACGCCGAATGCGCTCCTAAAAGTTCTTGTGAAATGAGCTTGATCAGAAAAGTTACCATCAAAAGCGCAGTCTACTAACCTGTTTTCTTGACACACCGAACGCAACGATTCCACCAGCTTTAGATGTCGGACAAATCTTCGGTAAGTAGTTCCTGTTTCTTGTTTGAATAAGTGAGCGAACCTACTAGAAGAGAGCCCAACAGCAGAGGCAATCGCTTCAATCTTTACATTTTGTAGCGGATACTTTTTAAGAAGGTCAATGGCTTTTTTTACCCTACTATCTATTCTAACTTCTTCGCTGTCTCTGGTAGCTACACAAAATATGGTATGCAGAAGCGTTTCAACTTCATGTTCTATACCGGGAAAATGCGTACGCAAACGATCGATAATTGGTAGGAAACTTTCAATATTCAGCTCTTGAAAACTATTTTTATTACTTCCAAGACGTAATCCGTATTTGGTGTACGGGTCAAAATGGATAAATAGCGCATAGTCACTGTCACTTCCTACGAACTTATGAGATACCTCTTTTTGCAATAGGATCCCAGAAAACGATCTTGGAATCTCGTCTTCAAATACGATGGTGAAAGGCTTACCAAAGGATAAAATGATTGTCACGGCATGGTGTCGGTGAAAACTGGTCTGGATACTTCTTCCAGCACAAATACCGCCTATATCTGAGAAGCCCAGTTTGGATGGATAACGTTTCATATCAGGCTACCGCACGCGCTTCTTGCCCTTCTTAAACTTTTTTTTCTTGCGGAAGTCGCCGTTGAAGCGGCGTTTCTCGTCCTGGGGAGAAGGGCCCACCTGGGTGAGCTCCACGTGCACGGGGTGGCCCTCAAAGGTAGCGCCTTTTTTGAAGCCCTTGAGCAGGTCTTTCTCGTAGCGGGCGTCGGCCTCGAAGATGGCGAAGCGGTCGGTGATATCGATCTTGCCAATGGCCATGCCCTTCTTGGGAGTTTGCTCGTTGATCAGGCCCATCAGGCGGGCGGGCGACAGCTTGTGGTGACTGCCCACGTTGATAAAGAACTTAGAGAACTCCGGGTTTCCGCCGCGCTGGTCGCGGTCGCGCTTGCCGCCGCGCTCCTTCTTCTCGTTTACGGTCACGTTGAGGTCCTGCGCGTCTTTGTAGTAGTCCAGAAAGCGGTTAAACTCGGCCGACACAAAGTGCTTGATGAGGTCTTCCCGACTCAGCGACTCCAGTTTCTTGTAGATGGCGGGCAGGTACGAATCGATCTGTTCGTGGTCCACCTCCACCTTCTGCACCTTGTCGATCAAATAGAAGAGTTGGTTCTCGCAAATCTCGCGGCCGGTGGGTACCAGCGTCGGAATGAACTCTTTCTTGATCATGCGCTCGATGCTGCGGATGCGGTTCATTTCGCGGCGGTGAATAATAGCGATCGAAGTGCCTTTTTGTCCGGCCCGTCCGGTGCGTCCGCTGCGGTGGGTATACACCTCGGGGTCGTCGGGCAGGTTGTAGTTGATCACGTGGGTGAGGTCGTTCACGTCGATGCCGCGGGCGGCCACGTCGGTAGCCACCAGCAGTTGCAGGGTTTTGTCGCGAAACTGCCCCATCACGTAGTCGCGCTGCGCTTGCGAGAGGTCGCCGTGTAAGGCATCGGCATTGTAGCCTTCGGAGCCGAGTTTGGCGGCCACGTCTTTGGTCTCCATGCGGGTGCGGCAGAAGATGATGCCGTAGATGTCGGGATGCACGTCGACGATGCGCTTAAGGGCCAGGTAGCGGTCGCGGGCGTTCACCACGTAGTAGCGGTGCTGCACGGTATCGGCCCCGGCGTTCTTGGTGCCTACTGATACCTGCAGCGGGTCACGCACGAAGTTTTTAACGGTGTGGTCGGGCATGGTAGCCGAAAACAGCAGCGTCTGCCGCTCGGCGGGAGTTTGCCCAATGATAGCTTCCAGTTCGTCCTTGAAGCCCATCGACAGCATCTCGTCGGCTTCATCGAGCACCAAGTGCTGCACTTGGTCGAGGATGAGTTTCTTCCGGCGGATCAGATCGTGCACGCGACCGGGGGTGCCCACCACCACCTGCGCGCCGCGTTTGAGGGCCCGAATCTGGGTGTCCATGCTGGCCCCGCCGTACACCGCTACGGTCCGAACACCGTTCAAGTACTTGGCGAAGCTTTCCAGGTCGCCCGCAATCTGGTTGCAGAGCTCGCGGGTAGGGCACAGTACGAGAATTTGCACCTGGCTTAGATTAGAATCGGTACGTTGCAGTAGAGGCAGTCCGAAAGCCGCGGTTTTGCCCGTTCCGGTTTGAGCCAGGGCCACCAGGTCGCGGTTTTCTTCCTCTAACAGTAGGGGGATAATTTTCTCTTGGATGGGAGTGGGTTGCTCAAAGCCAATGTTGGCCAGGGCCGATAATAGTTCGGGGCGGAGGCCCGTTTCTTGAAAGGTCATAGAGATACGTTTCTTCTAAAGCTCAAAGCAACGTATAAAGAGGTGCCCGGAACTTGGTCGCGTAGTGTTTCGCAAAGGTACGAATAATAATACCAAGTTCAGGCTGCATTAGTTCACAAGAAAAAAGATAACGACTGTAGAGTTATCGGGAGCTACTGCGATTTATCGAGTATCATTTGGTCAAATCTTTTCCCGATCTATCTGCTGAATCCCCCCAAAGTACGTATAAGGCTTTCCCTACAATCAACTTTTCCGGCACAAATCCCAAATAGCGAGAATCCATTGAGTTGTGTCGATTGTCACCCATCATGAAGTAGTAGTTTTCTTTAAACACATACTTCTCTATTTCTTCTTCATTGACAAACGTGGCAATGTCTCTTAACTCGGCTGACTCGTTTTCAGACTCAATACACTTAGCATACAAGCGAGCATTGGTTTCGTTGAGGAGAATTTGATCACCTTTTCTAGGTAAATAGATTGGGCCATAATAATCTGTATTCCAACTGCTCTGGTTCATCTCAGGAAAAATCATGGGATCGCCTTGATTCTTGGCTCTGGTAGCAAGAACTACTCTGTTAACAACATCAAGGTTTTCTAATCGTTTAGCTTGTTCGGTTGTCACATTTGCGACATAATCTCCGTTAGCAATTCTAGAGTATTCCTGAACATCCAGCTGCTCGAAAATGCGAGGATTGATAGTCTTGGTATCCGTCGAAATAAGGTAGCGATAATTCAAATTGTAAGTCTTACTTATTGGTCTTCCGTTGATGTGTACAACACCATTTACTATTTCTAGGCTGTCCCCAGGGATTCCTATGCATCTTTTTATGAAGAAGGTAGAGATATCTTGGGGGTACTTAAATACAGTTACGTCATTTCTAGTCACTAACGGTGTCTTATCGTACGCCAAGATATCGCCAACCTTCAGCGTTGGGGCCATAGCAGGAGTGGGTATGCTGGCAAAATTAATTGGTGTCAAATTGTCAAGCGTCTTGCCTGGTATTGCACTAGAAACTAATAGATGCCCGATCCAGATAGCTACGTAGAAAAACCATTTGTCCCATTTGACTGACTTGTATTCTTTGCTTTTTGGAATTGCAAAATAAGCACTGGTTATCACAAACAACAAATAGCTGACAATCAACAGAAACCAAACCGTGAATAGCGTGAAGTTATAGGCGGTGAGCCTTACAAGAAATAGTATCACGAAAAATAATCCATAGAAGATAATTCCTTTTGTGATATCCCTTCCATAAATGTGCCCCAGTCCAGGAACGAGAAAGCTCAAGAAAGAAGCTTTCCAACTGCTTTTTTTATGCATAATATACATCGTTTAGTATGTTCTACCAATACTCAACCACGTGCTTGCGAATGGCGTGGAAGGGGGTGTCGCCGGTGCTGAGCAGCTCTTCTTCGGTGAGGGTGCCGTGGGTGTCGTACTTAGCAAAGTTGCGAAAAATCAGGCACTGCCCTTCGTAGGTTTCGTCGGCTACCTGGTGTCCTCGTTCGTTGTAGCGATAGCAACACCGAATGGTCGTCTTTTCGGTATGGTTGGTGACTAGTCGTTCAACAAGCTGCCCCTGGGGATTATAGATCAGCTTTTCGGTGCTTAGCTTGCAGCGTTGGGGTCCGGTGGTGGTGATCGCGGTGAGCACTCCGCCGGGCGCGTAGGTATACATGGTTCGCTTCTCAAACTCTTCGTCGTAGCCAAAGATCTCTTCCATCACCAGCCGACCGGCCCCGTCGTAGGTGGCGAAACGCTTGTAAGCCGTTCGGTTGTCGGTATCGGTTTTTACCTCGGCGATCACCTCGTTCTCCGAACCGTACCACATGATTTCGTAGCCCTTAATCTCACCACTGGCCGAATTGAGTACTGCTTTCTTAATGTTTTCTACCGGGTCATAGTGAAACTCTTTAATAATCTTTTCCCCGTTCGCCTGGGTGATCTCGGTTCGGATCAGGTGCCCGGCATCATCAAAAAAGTGGTCGGTGCGTTCCAGCAATTGATCGTTCCCCACAAACACCGTCTGCTCCACCAAGTACCCCGCCTCGTTGTAGGTGTGCAACGTCTTTCGTTCGGCCTTTCCGGAAGAAGTGTACATAATCTCACTGGTCAGGCGGCCCTGTGCATCAAAACCTTGGTACTGACTGGTATAGGCATGCGTGATGTTGCGGCCCCCGTCTAGTTCTAGCGTGGTGGTGGCCCTAGACTTAATCACGGGTGAGGTTCCGTTCACTGCTTTGCTCATAACCCACCGTTGTTTATCCAGGCTCGGGGCTGGTGAGAGTGAGTAAAAACCGGTGACGGGGTGCTTCGCAAAAAATGGTTACGCATACTACGGCATTAGGATTCCGGGGCGAAGTTAGAACACACGGCATCGCAATGAAGGCTTAAATGAAAGAGGTCTTACGGGTGTAATAATTAGACAAGGATAGCAAGTTTCGGCAATAAAAAAGAAGCCCGGGGCACGAAGCCCGGGGCGCACAGCCCGCGGCGCACAGTGCGTCCGGCGGGACTTCTTTAAATGCAACTTACTAGAAAGTGATCCCCGCGCCAAGCTTCCACACTCCGTTGTAGGCCTGGGTGTCTTCGGTGAATCGTACGAAGCCGAGGTCGTAGCCTAGCTGTAGGTTCAGGCTGAAGGGCAGTTCGTAGCCCACTCCGGCGGCTAATCCCACATCGATGTTGTTCAAATCGCTACTGTTGTCATTTTCAAAATCGAAGTTGGCCAGGTTGAAGCTTCCAAAGCCCGCTGAAATATCCGTCTTGAAAGTATTAGAGACCAAGATCGAGAACTGGGGACCCGCAAAGATATTCAATCCCTCTGAGACAAATACCCGGGCGTAAACGGGGATCTCCACGTAATAGGAGCGGTTAACAATATCGAGCTTAGCGATACCTTCTAAGGCGTTTTCCAATCGGTAGCCCCGGCTGGCCAGGTACACTCCGGGTTCCAGATGCACCGCACTCAGCAACGGCAGGTCCATGTAGGCGCCCGCAAAGAAACTGGTCAGCGATTTAGGATCGGCCTGGGCCAGACTGCCAATGTTGATGCCTTCCAGAAAACTGGGCAACTCCAGTCCGGTGACAGAATTTGTATACTGACTTACCGCGGCGTTGTTGGCGTCTTCGCCCCGGATGTTCGAGATGCTCACTCCGGCTCGCACGCCGAAGGCGACTTGCGCTTGTAGGGTAGAGGAAACTAAGCCCAGTAGTAGGGCGATTGACAAAAAGTACTTTTTCATTTTAGTATCGTTAGGTGTATAGATTAGTTTGGTCTAAGACAAGAATCGTACTTAAAACCGGCGAAAGGTCAAAAAAGTTACGGGAGATGGTCCGCTGGGCGCTACGGAACCGCGCTATAGCCACCACGCACGGAAGGAAACCCGGTAGTTTCCAACGACTGAAATAAACCGATGCTCCGCGTAAGGTTTGGTGCTGAAGCGTGAAGTCAGAGCGGAGATGTACTATTGCTGTGAAATTACTATATTTACCAGTTCACAAAATCGTTCCTATGTTCCTCAAAATAGCCCTCATTGCCGCCTTCGCTTGCATCTCAAGTGCCGCTGTCTTCGGTCAGGACATGATCAAGGTATTGATCGTCGATGGTCAGAACAACCACGACCACTGGCCCAAAATCACCTATATGCTCAAGGAGTATATGGAAGATACCGACTTGTTCTCGGTGGACGTGGCGCGCACTGCTTATACCTGGAAGGGCGAGGAGTTTCTCCCTGAATTCACTGTGGAAGGAGTAGGTAAAACCACCGCCCTGGAAGAACCCAAGGCCGATCCTAGCTACGAGCCTGACTTCTCGGCCTACGACGTGGTGGTGTGCAACTTCGGCTGGAACGCCGCCCCCTGGCCCAACGAAACCCAGCGGAAGTTTGAGCAATTTATCCAAGCGGGCGGCGGATTGGTGGTGTTTCACGCGGCCGACAACTCCTTTCCCAACTGGAAAGCCTACAACCGGATGATCGGCCTGGGTGGTTGGGGAGATCGCACCGAAGAAGACGGCCCGCTGGTCTACTACAACGATGCCGGAGAATTGGTGCGCGACACCACCCCAGGCAACGCCGGAGCCCACGGTCCGCAGAGCGAATATCAAATACAGATCAGGAACCCCGATCATCCAGTCACAAAAGGAATGCCCGAGGTATGGATGCACACCCAGGACGAACTCTACAACAGCCTGCGCGGTCCGGCCGAAAACATGGAAGTGCTGGCCACGGCGTTTTCAGCGAAAGAGGATAAGGGAACCGGTCGACACGAACCGGCCCTGATGACGCTCACCTACGGAAAGGGTCGTATCTTCCACAACATCATGGGCCACGCCGACTATTCGGTGGCTTGCGTGGGCTTCTTGACCACCATGCTGCGCGGCACCGAGTGGGTAGCCACGGGCAAAGTGACCCAGGAAATTCCTTCGGACTTTCCGACGGCGGATGCGTCGAGTTCGCGGGAAGGTATGATGAAGAAATAGAGCACCGATGGCGGTAACCGGCGAATCTATGGCGACTGACGTGCTGACCACTAAACATATCTACGCATGAACCCTTCTGAAACCATTCAAAAGATTGCCGCCACGCCGCCCGGACAAGACGTTCAGGCATTGGGCAATCTGGTGCTGTTCCGCGTGGACAAGCACCGCTTCCGCTACGGGCAGTCCTATGCTCTGCTGCGTGGAGATCAGATGATCTTGGTGGACGCTGTGCACGAAGCCACGCGGGCGGCGGTGGATCGCTGGCGCGAACGTTATACGCCGGTAGCCCTGTTCCTCACCCACAGCGATTTGCTCTCGCAGGCGTTTGGCCCGATGT
Organism: Cyclobacteriaceae bacterium; assembly: GCA_965217275.1. Lineage (GTDB taxonomy): Bacteria > Bacteroidota > Bacteroidia > Cytophagales > Cyclobacteriaceae > Tunicatimonas. The sequence goes on from OZ244400.1 coordinate 3,397,393, forward strand.
CGAAGGTGACGCAATGGGTGAGCGCGCCGGTGTTGATCCACTCTGCCGACCGGCGGGGGCAGGCCGTGCAACCCGTAGAGGAAGCAGAGGAACTGCTCGCGCAGCATCAATTGCGTTACTTCCCCGTGCCCGGCCACACGCCTGGCTCATCCCTGCTTTACGCCGAACCCGAACAGTTTCTCTTCACCGGCGACGCGACCATTGGAGCAAATTATGAAAAAGAAGGAACTAACTTCTCCCACGCGCCCATCCGTCCGTCAGACTGGAATAACTTTGCGGCCGGTTGGAACGCCGTGACCGTGCCGGTGCGCGGACTGTTTCCCCTGCACGGCAAACCGGCATTTGCACTAGAAGACTTAAATTCGTTTAAGCAACAACTGCTGGTGCCGGAGAACGAGATGCGGAAGTAGTTTGATGAGCGGAAAAAATAGGAGAACCAAAATAAGTCAGGCATGAGGGAAGCAAAACTAAAGCCGGTGGACATTTCGTTAGTGGCGCTCTTGCCCATTTTGTGTATATACTCGTTAAGGGATGAGATAGTGATTTTGTAGAGAGAAAGAGTAAGCATAGTTTTGAAGTGACCAAACTCTAAAACGCATGCTTACCCTACAGATCAGTGAAGCTGAACTGCGTCAGCTAAGTTACGAAAAGTTCTATCACGATAACGCTTTGGTTCGTCAACGGATGTATACTTTGTATCTAAAAGGGCTGGGTACATACAGCCATCAACAGATTGCTCGTATCGTAGGCATCCATGTCAATACGGTAACTCGCTATTGTCAGCAATATGCTCAAGGGGGCAGGGCTGCTTTGTGTGAGCTACACTACGGCGGTCGGCAAAGTGCCCTACAGCCCTACGCTGCGCTGATTGCTAAGAGTTTTCAGAAACAACCAGCCGCTAGTCTAAAAGAAGCCCAGCAGCGCATAAGCGAGTTGAGTGGCCAATAACGTTCACTGCCTCAGATACATAGCTTTCTGCATAAGTTAGGCATCCATCGGCATAAAACCGGGCATATACCAGCCAAAGCAGACCCTGAACGGCAAGATAACTACCTAGCCGAGGTGCTGGAACCTGCTCTAGAGCAAGCCCACCAGGGAAAAGCGCATGTATTGTTCGTAGACGCGGCGCATTTTGTGTTAGCCCCTTCTCTGGGATGGCTTTGGAGCTTTGCCCGAGTGTTTATCAAAGCCCCTGCCGGGCGGCAACGTCTCAATGTACTCGGTGCGGTGGATGCTATCACCCAGCAACTCCATTACCTAAGTAACACTACCCGCATCAACACCGATACGTTGATTAGCTTCTTGGGGCAGTTGCGAGCCGCCTATCCCACCACACTTACGTGGTATTTGGTCTTAGACAACGCACGCTACCAACATAATAAAGCGGTAAAAGCATGGGCTGAACACCTCAAAATCACCTTGCTATTCCTACCCCCTTATTCGCCCAACCTTAATCTTATTGAACGCCTTTGGCGTTTTGTTAAACAGAAGTGCCTCACGGCAATCTATTATGAAAACTTCGCCTGCTTTCAACAAGCTATTCTGGATACCTTGAACAAAGTGAATACCGATGCTCACTGTCAACAACAGATCAGATCGCTGCTAACGCTACGATTTCAACGCTTTCCTAATCACCAATCTATCCCTTAACGAGTATAGTTAAAAACAAAGCAACTCGGCGAAGAAATGTCAAACCTGATGTTTTATACTTTTGAATCGAAAAGATAGGGAGTGGTGACAGAGGATTGGTTCACCGCACGCGCTACAAGCGCGCGCTAGCTTTTGTTTCTATTGAAGTACGTTTTACAGCGTAAACAACCCCTTCAGCTCCCGGTTTGATAGCTCACCCACCCACTGCTCGCCCTGCGAGACGGTCAGGTCGGCCAGTTCGCGTTTTTCGATGAGCATCTGGTTGATCTTTTCCTCAAAGGTACCTTCGGTGATCATGCGGTGCACGAACACGTTGCGCTGCTGCCCGATGCGGTAGGCGCGGTCGGTGGCCTGGGCTTCCACCGCCGGGTTCCACCACAAATCGTAGTGCACCACGTGGTTGGCCTCCGTCAGGTTCAGGCCCGTGCCGCCCGCCTTCAGCGACAAAATCATCGTGTTGATTTCGGGCTGTTGCTGGAAGTCTTCCACCATCTGGTCGCGCTGCTTCCGACTGCTACCGCCGTGCAAAAACAGGGGCGGGCGGTGGTAGGTCTCGCTGATAAACTGCTGCAACAGCGTGCCCATCTCCCGAAACTGAGTGAAGATCAGCACTTTCTCACCCTGCTCGTACAGGTCGTCCAGCAGCTCTATCAGGCGCGTGGCCTTGCCCGATAGGTCGATCTTGGCCTGACCTCGCTTAAGGTACTGCACCGGGTGGTTGCAGATTTGCTTGAGCGCAATGATCAGCTTGAAAACCAAACCGCGCCGCTCGATGCCCTCTTTCTCTTCCACCTGCTTCATGATCTCATCCACCACGTTCTGATACACCGCGGCCTGCTCTTTGGTTAGGTGGCAATACTCGTCGGTGGTGATTTTGTCGGGCAGGTCGGTGATGATGCTCTTGTCGGTCTTGAGACGACGCAGGATGAAGGGCGACATCACCCGTTTAAAGTTTTCCAACTGGTGCTGATCCTGCTCCACTTCAATCGGGTAGGAGTATTCTTTCAGGAAGGGTTTCAGGCTGCCCAGGTAGCCCCGGTTGGTGAAGTCCATGATGCTCCAGTATTCGCTCAGGCGGTTTTCTACCGGGGTGCCGCTCATGGCAATCCGCACCTCCGATTTAAGTTTTTTCAGCGCCTTGGTTTGGGCGGTGCCGGGATTTTTAATGTTCTGCGCCTCGTCTATGGTGATACTGTGCCACTTGATTTTATTCAGTGCTTTAACGTCGCCCCGGGCGATGCCGTAGGTAGTGAGTAGCACGTCGTAGTCGTTGTCGGGAAAGGCGCGCTGCGGACCGTGGTAGGTGTGCCAGCGCAGGGCCGGAGCGAAGCGACTCATTTCCTTCTGCCAGTTGGTGAGCAGCGTGGTGGGCACCACCACCAACGCCTTCTTTTTCTCCAGTTCGCCGTCCTCCTTACACTTGAGCAGCATGGCGATCACCTGCAGGGTTTTGCCCAGCCCCATGTCGTCGGCGATGATGCTGCCGAAGCCCAGCCGACTGTTTTTGTACAGCCAGGCGTAGCCCCGTTGCTGGTAGGGTCGTAGCTGCGCGTGCAGGTCGGCGGGCGGAGCCACGGCATCAGTTTTCATCATCGAGCGCAGCAGTTTCTTCGCTTTCGAGTTCAGCTTGATCGGACTGCCTTCGTACTCCTCGGTGAGCGCACTTTGCAACAGCTCTTTGCCCGACAACTCGGGCGGATTCTCCAGCTTATCGACCAACTGCCGGATTTCTTGCGGATTGAGGTAAACGTACTGGTCGCGAATCTTAACGACCCCGGAGGCACCGCGCACCAGCTCCAAAAACTCGTCGGCACTGAGTTGCTCGTCGCCGATGGCCACCTGCCAACGGTAGCGCAGCAGTTCGTCCATGCTCAGGAAATGCTTCGTGATGCCCTTTTCGTCGCCCGCGTCCAGCGTCATCGATAAAGTGGGGCGCAGCAGGTGCTGTAGGCTCTTGGGCAGTAGTATGTCAATACCCAGCAGGCGGATCACCGGCAGGGTCTGCGTAAAAATCTGGGCAAACTCCCGTCCGTCTACCGTCAGCTCCTGCACGCCGTGGCTGCTGATCACCGTGCCTAGTTGCGGGAAGTAGTTGATCAGCAGAGACAGGTCCTGGAGCACCGCCCGCCGCAGTTCCTCGTATGGCGGTTCTTCAAACACTTCGGCCAGCGGCACCGGCTCCACGAAGGTGCCCTCGCGCTGCTTCACCAGCAAATCAATGACGAAGCTTACTTCGGTGCTTTCCGGTTCTTCTTCCCGAATGCGAATCACCGGAATGACGTTCTTCTCGTACAGATAGAACCGCCGCAGCCACAGGTAAATTGTCACCGGATATTCGCGCGACTCAAAGTCGTGCGGCTTCAGCGTGTCGGGACCGAAAAAAACGTCAGCCATGTCGTCTTCTTGCCAGGCCTGGGGACGGATGACATGGGTAACCAGCGCCGCCAGCAGGTGGGTGGCCTGCTCCACCTCGGGAAAATAGCGCGGTTCGCGGTCTACCGACAGCGTCAGGCTGTCCGGCGGCAGGTGCGGAGCCAGTTGCCGGGTGGCCTGTTGCACCGCTTGGTTCAGCCGGGCCGGTAGCCAGTGAATCCGGTAGGTATCCTTGCCCACTTCGAAGAGTTGAGGAACCACCGCTCCCTGTCGCACCAGCACTAGGCTCATCCGGTAGGCCAGCGAAAATGCCTGCACGGCGGGAGCGTACCGACTCAGTCGCTCGGGTTCCAGGGCCGCCAGCCAGTTGGTGAGGAACGTCAGCGGTTCCGACCGTATCACTCTTTCTTCCCCGTCGCTCTGACGAACGTGCACCTCGCTGACGTTCAGGGTGTTATCCAGGGCCACCCGGAGGTGCGTGACCGAGGCGGGAGGCAGTTCGGCCGACGCGGTTTCTTCGGCACTAAGCACCGCCTCCAGTTGCTTCTTGGCCGCTTTTGCCCGAGCGTTGAGCGTTTTGCGGACGACTTCCTTAAAATCTTTGCCCGGATAGAACAGCGGGTCGGGTGAGAGCAGCGATAGCAATTCGTCGCCGCAGGCCGGAATCTGGCTCAGGTCGGGCGGCGAGGGTATTTGGTTGGGCGCGTCGGGAGGCGTGGTGGAGAGCGGTCGCCACAGCAAGCGCACCGATGGAATGTCCTCACGGGCGGGCCGCTCGTCGGCATATCCTTTCGTTTGCAGCTGCCGGAGCAGATCCAGGCCGTGCAGCTCGAAAATCAGGAAGGGGTTTTTGTCGATCTCGTTGGCGATCAGGTAGATCACCGCGGCGATATGCTTGCAGGGCATGGCGTAGTCGGGGCAACTGCACTCCGACTCCATGTCGCGCCAGCTGCCGGGAAACAGATCAATCCGCTGCCGACTGAGCACCTCGTGCACCCGGGGCGGAAGCTCTCGCGCCAGCAGCTGCGACAAGAAAAGCGGGTTATCGGTGATGGTTTCCAAGATCGCCTCCTTTTCTTGCTTCGTGAAGGAGGTGACGCTGACGCTCACCCGGTAAGGACGGCGCGCCGAGCCGTCGACCTTGGCAGTGACGGTGTTGCCGTCGATGGCAATGCTGTGCGCCCGTCCTTTCCGAGCGTAGGATTTGCCCCGCGGCAGGCGGTTACTGTTGTCGATGTGGTTGAAGGAGTTGAGCCACTGCTTCCCCCACCAGGTGTGGCCGAATTGTTTGATCATATCCTATCATACTGTGGAGACGCGATTAATCGCGTCTGTACTGGGATTATAATATGGGAGCCAATTATTCCGGAAAATCAAAGAAGAAAAGATCATCCTCGTCGTAGCGGTCTTCTTCCAGTTCGTAGTTGCGTAGGTAGGTGCGCAGGTTCTTTTTGTCGCTGAGGTACTTTAGGTCGCCTTCCACTCCGCTTAGAGTTTCTTGTAGGTCGCGCTTTTGCCACTGGATAATCTTGGGGGCATGCTTCACGTCGCGCAGGTAGGGAGCCATGCTGTCGAAGGGCGGCGGCGGGTTGGTCATCGCGTCCCACTGCATCTGTAGCTCGTCGACCTGCTCCTTGAGCATCTTGTTATAGTATTTGAGTTGATCGTCGGGCAGTTCGCCCAGGTCGTGGGCGTGGCCCTGCATCAGCTCGATCTCCAGCGACAGTAGTCCGAAAAAGTCGTCTTTCTTATACGCTTGCGTCACCCGTTTCATTACCTCAGTCTTCCAGAGTCGCTGCTCTTCGTCGGTTTCTTTGTCGGGATGAAACTCCTTGACCAGGCGGGTGTAGACGGCGCGAGAGGTTTTGCTGATGTGTTCGTTTTCTGCTTTGATTTTCTCCTCGCGCTTTTGCTGGGCTTTAGTCTTTTTCTTGTTCTTTTGCTTTTCTTCTTCCTGTTGCGCACGTTCTTCCATCGAGGCGAACAGGCGCTCGCTCACCTGCCCGAAGTCGTTCATATCCACGTCATCGAGGTCCAAATCCATGTCGAACATATTTTTGAACATGGCGCTGGCCATCTGTTTGCCACTCTCATTCATCAGCTGGGCTTCTTCCTGATAGGTGGTCGGAGAGTGCTTGTCGTAAATGGCTTCCAGTGCGTCTTGGCCCGCCTGAATGAGTTCGTAGGCGTTGTGGCGAATCAGCTCTTGTAGTTTGGCCTTTTCCTTGTGGCGGAAGAACTTCATCTCCCAGGCTTTGTCTAATTGCTTGACGATCTGCGCCTTCAGCGAATTAATTTTATCCTGTAGCGGCTGGAGTTCGCGGTGGATCAGGCTGCGGATCTCGGGCATGGCCTGCTCCGTTTCTTCAATCTGGGTTTTAAGCTTTCGGATTTTCTTGATGCGGGAGTTGAACTGCTTCTGCAAGCGGCTCATGTTCTTGCCCTTGGACTTGGCAATGACCGGAACGATGGAGGTGGAAGGTGATTTCATGGATGAATTAGGTTGTGTATGGTGCTGTTAAGGATTACGAAGCGTAGGCTGCTGGGTTGGGAGCAGCTGCAAAAAAATCGCGCAGGACGTGCTATTTACAAACCCCTGTCCGGGCCGCAATCCGGGGAGCTTTTTAGATGCTCTTTTTCTTTGGGCGGAGCTTCTGGCAAAGTAAGGTGCACTACAAAAACACGCTGAAGGGTACGTGCGACCCAGCAGGAGGTGACCGGCAGTTATGAATTAAAGAATTCGGCTACCGGTTTAACTATGGTTTTAGCCAAGGCAGGAGGCACCGCATTGCCAGCAACCATGTATCGTTTGTTTAAAGGTCCCACCCATTCCATTGCATCCGGGAGCCCTTGTATCCGTAAGCATTCCTTGTAGGAAAGCCGTCTGTTTAAGTCACCCTGTAACTCCCACCGGTCGGTTCCTCTTTTTATCATTGGTTCTCCGGCTGGATGTAATGGTATATGGCTAGCATGGGCTACGATTGTAAAACTTGGATCGCTCCAGCTCTTCTTTCTGTTGCGAGTGAGGTAATGACCATGAAATTGTTTATCAGAAAACTCGCCTTCCGGCCATAGAGGCATATCGCCAATAGCATTTCTTAAAGACCTAAATGGTTGAATTCCTTTACCGTGGGTTGGTTCAGCAAATTTATATTGGAACTCCAGAGATAGCTTTTTGTGCACACCGACGATAAATACGCGCTCTCTGAATTGAGGCACGCCGAAATGAGCTGAATTCAGTAGTTTGAAATTAACTTGGTCGAAACCTAGCTCCTTTAATCCCTGTTTCTGCTCCTCGAAGAAATAGCCATTAGATGCAGATAGCATGCCCTTCACATTCTCTATGAAGATGACCTTCGGTTGCACTATCTTTATCGCTCTAAGAAACTCCTGAAAAAGAAAGTTCTTTGGGTTTTTTCTCAAATCTCGCTCTCTGTTCATCCACTTTCGTTTGGCGGCCTGGCTAAACCCAGTGCATGGGTAGCAGCCAATAAGAATATCTGCGTGAGGGAAGTTATCAATTTTGTTGATGTCCTTTTCTAAAAACTCGGTGTCCGGAAAAATGGATCGGTAAGCGGCGGAAGCATACGGATCAATATCATTAGCCCATATGATGTCTATTCCGCAGCGAGAGACACCTAGATCAAAACCTCCGCAGCCTGAAAATAATGATACAGCTTTTAGGTTCATCTTAGTTTTATGTCGTTACGATTTCTTCTATTATAGTATACGATTCTCTCTGAGTAAAAAAGTCAACAGGAAATAGCCTCATTAATCGTAATCGATCTACCAGAATTTTGTTTCGAGCTTTCTGTCCTTTGTGCCAATTCCCTTCAGCATTTCTGTAAAAGAATGGTATGAAGTAGAAGTTATTTACGTCGTTATCAAAGTTGACTGCTTGCGAGAGACCTTGTTTTGCATCAAGAATATCCGTCCACTGATCACTGCATTTACATTGAGCAAGAATCAGCACCCTGCTGGCTTGTTGATCTTTCCAAGGATCGAACCAGCCTACTATATCAGCTCCGCCGTCTCCGGTATCGTATTGGGAATAAGAAAGATCAGGCTTTAAGTATGAGTGAATATCTTCAGCAAACTTTCCAAGCTTTTCTTCTATTCTTCCGGTGTACCGCTGTTCGTTGATTGCATTTTTACCGAACACGTGTATATCAGAACCGATAGGCATAATATCTTCCAAATACCTTAAGCATATATATTCGAAGTCACTGGTCAAAATGCTCTGTTTGTCAGAAAATTTATTCAGTGACGAACAGATGAGAAGATAGATGTATGCATACTGCACATCATCTAGCGGCTGTTTCACATATATATCCGTTCCGTGTATTTGAAAAGGGTAGGCAGCATCCAGAACTTGTTGCCTTAACTCCAAATGGCGAAACGTATCAGTATATTCCAGCTCAAATTTTGCTAGTTTCTCAGTTCGAGAACTATCTTCATCTTCTTCAGAAATACCATAGATATCCTCCTGCTCCGGCGGATTGATGATATCTAACAAATCGCTTAAGAACAGCTCCTTTTCGGCCAAACACAAAAGCTCAAAGTAATCACCCCACAGGTGCTTGTCCATTTTTTTGAAACTGGGGACATTAGCCAGCCTATCTCTTAAAGTCATAGATTGAACTCTTTTTCTTCTCTCCGCGTGTTTAAGGCTGAGCGAATGTCAAGTAATCTTCGGGCGATAAGGGTTATGTGTTCTATATCGTTTGCATCAACTTGATTAGCTTCAAAGTAAATACTTTGCTCTTGCGCCACATCAACCAGCGCGTCAATATCTTGTAATGCAATTTTAAATGTTTCTTGTGGGGCATCTGTTAGCCTCAATGCATAATCGAGTGGTTTCCCTGACCTGAAAGCGTTAAGGGCTTTTTTGTTTCCTACAACCTTATTGAAGTCTTTAAGCCGCCTTGATTCTGCAATACGAGGCCGTCCTTCGGTTACCCTATCAAACATCCAATGGGTTAACTCTTTAAGCTCTTTACGATTGTGAGATAAACCTTCGGACGTCTCCTTTATGCCTACAAATTCAGCTATGTTACTATAGGTCAATGCCGTAGTTAGCAAAGAGAAGCTAAAGCGTTCTGGGTCCAGTCCGTCAATGTCGTAAAACCCCTCATCCGCAATTTCTTTATAGAGATAGTATCCTCTTATAAGTTTTGCCACGTAATCGGCTCTACTTCCAATAACCTTGGCGACCTTCCGATATACTTCGTTGTCTTGAATACTATCCTCTTGGCTATGATAGTCATACAGGGTCTTTAGGTAAGTGGCTTTGGCCAACGAATCCCACTGCTGAACTCCGGTGATATGGCGATAGCCCAGGTAGTCTAGAACATCCTCATACTTTTCGTATATAAGAACCGGAACTTCCTCCGGCTTGAAACGAGCAGCATCCACCATCTCTTTGATGGCAGATTTCTTGACTGGCGCTTTGTTCGGATTCAACAGCAACCGTAGTGCAGCAAGTCGCCGGTTTCCTTCAACTACTGTATACTTATCTGTGTCATCTAACTTAACTACCAAAAGTGCTTCCGCATCATAAAATCCGTTCTCGCCAATCGAGGCGATTAACTCCATTAGATTAGCCTTACGAATAAAGTAGTCCAGCACTTTGTCTTCGTCACCATCATAGTGATTAACGGGAAGCCTGGGATTCTTTCTATCAAACGATAACTGTTCGACTTTTAGAGTATCTAGTGATGGTGTGTCAGTCATAGTCACCTCGTTATTTTTGTACAATATCGCTCATAATGACATATATAAAAAGTCCTGTGGCATCTGTAACTTTAGAGCGAAACTATACACTATACGATGAGCCATCAGAGGTCACCTCGAGTGACAGTAAATTTTCGGACTACGCAATTGATCATATGTGGAACAAGCCCAAGTGCTATTTTATCTTGGTCGTAGCGGCAGCTATAACCAGATAAGTAGAGAGAAAGTAATAGGCCATCGACCCACTACTCCCCCGCGTTCACCACCGACTCACGAATCTTCTCCTCAGGCATGGCTCCCTCCGTGCCCGCCACGATCATGGCCACCGAGGCGTCGCCCGTTACGTTGACTACCGTGCGCACCATGTCGATGATGCGGTCGGGAGCCAGAATGAGGGCAATGCCCGCCGTAGGAATGCCGATGGCCTCCAGCACGATCACCAGCATCACCACGCCTGCTCCGGGCACGGCCGCGGTACCAATGGAGGCCAGCACGGCGGTGAGCACAATCATCAGTTGGTCGCCAATGCTCAGCCCCAAACCCAGCGCCTGGGCGATGAACACCGCGGCTACGCCCTGATACAAACTGGTGCCATCCATGTTGATGGTAGCTCCCAGCGGCAGCACGAAACTGGTCACCTCTTCCGACACTTTCAGGTCGTTCTGCACCACCTCCATCGTAACGGGCAGGGTAGCGGCACTGGAGCTGGTGCTGAAGGCCAGCAACTGCGCGGGACGCATGGCCCGGAAAAACGTTTGGTACTTTACCTTAGTAAATATTTTAAAGGCCGCCGGATACACCGCGAACATCATCAGCGCCAAACCGATGAGCACGGTCAGGGTATACCAGGCCAGGGCGTACAGCAGCTCGAAGGCCTTGTCGGGATCGTTGCCGCCCAGCTCCACGATCAGCGAGGCAATTAGGGCGAACACTCCGTAGGGGGCCAGCAGCATAATAAACTCCACAATCTTGATGATCACGTCATTGAGGCCGTCAAAGAAGTCGATCACCACCTGCCCCTTGGCCCGCGGAATTTTCAGCAGCGCCACGCCGATGATCAGCGCCACAAACACCACCTGCAGCATGGCTCCGTTGTCGCTAAAGGCCTGAAACACGTTTTGGGGAATCACGTCGACCAGGGGTTGCAGGGGACCGGCTTCTTTGACCCCGGCCGCCACGTTTTCGCGGTTCTCCACGTCGCCGCTGTAGAGCGACATTAAGTTGTCGCGGGTTTCCTGAGGCAGTTGCTTGCCCGGTTGCATAATGTTGACGCACAGCAGGCCGATGGTGATGGCAATGGTGGTGGTAGCTAGGTACACCCCAATGGTTTTGCCGCCCATGCGCGATAGCTTCGAGATGTCGCCCAGGTTGGCGATGCCCACAATGAGCGAGGCCAGCACCAGGGGCACGGCAATCATCTTGAGCGAGTTGACGAAGATGGTGCCAAAAGGCTTGATGTACTTGGTGGTGAACTCGGGCGACCAGCCAAACTGGATGCTGGCGATACCAAAAACCAAACCCAGCACCAGTCCGATGATGATTTGGGTATGCAGGGGAAGTTTTTTCATAGATTAGGCGTAGTGGAGGTCAGGCAAATAAAATTACGCGAAGCGGCAAAAATGTGAAATAATGCGGGGAAATGCTAGAGACGCGATGCATCGCGTCTCTAGCATTTCCAACGCACCGTCTCATTCCGCAAATAAAAATCGGTAATCACCAACGCGGCCATTGCCTCCACGATGGGCACCGCCCGGGGCACTACGCAGGGGTCATGTCGGCCCTTGCCGCTCACGGTGATGGCTTCACCGGCTTCGTTCACGCTGTCCTGGTCTTGCATGATGGTGGCCACCGGCTTGAAAGCCACCCGAAAGTAGATGTCCTCGCCGTTGGAGATACCGCCTTGGATGCCGCCTGAGTAGTTTGTTTTGGTACGGATGCGGCCTTCCTCATTCACGAATTCATCGTTGTGCTGCGAACCGCGCTGGGTCACGCCCTCGAAACCGCTGCCGTACTCGAAGCCCTTCACGGCGTTAATGCTGAGCATGGCCTTGCCCAATTCGGCGTGTAATTTGTCGAACACGGGTTCGCCCAGGCCTACCGGCGCTCCGGCCACCACGCAACTCACCACGCCCCCGATGGTGTCCTGGTCTTTACGCGTTTGGTCGATCAGCGCAATCATGCGTTCGGCGGTGTCGGGGTCGGGGCAGCGCACCATGTTGCTTTCGGTCTGGGTGAAGTCCAGGTCGCGGTAGTTCTTCTCCAGCCGCAGCGGGCCCACCTGCGACACGTAGGCGTTAACGCTGATTTTTTTGTCTTGCAGAAAAAGTTTGGCCACGGCTCCGGCGGCCACCCGGGCGGCGGTTTCGCGGGCCGAGCTGCGCCCCCCGCCGCGGTAGTCGCGCAGGCCGTACTTGATCTGGTAGGTGTAGTCGGCGTGTGAGGGACGGTAGCGGTCGGCGATGTGGGAGTAGTCTTTGCTGCGCTGGTCTTCGTTCGGAATCAAAATCATTAGGGGGGTGCCGGTGGCCCGGCCCTCGAACACTCCTGACTGAATCTGAAACGAATCGCTCTCGCGCCGCTGGGTGGTGATCTTCGACTGCCCCGGCTTGCGGCGGTTGAGCTCTTGCTGGATAAACTCTTCGTCGATGGGCAAGCCCGCCGGGCAGCCATCGATGATCACGCCCAGCGACCGGCCATGTGATTCGCCGAAGGTGGTAATTCTAAATACGATTCCGTAGGTGTTGTTCATTGGTTGTATATTTCAATGCCTCTTCTGGCGCAAATATCCTCAAATTCTGGTGAACCTGGTATTAAGAAACTCGTAAGAGGTAGGCCACGGAATGAGAATACTTTCATCTCTCACCAAATCAAGAAAGCTAACTGCGCTTTCGTGATGTTGGTCATTTGCGTCGTACAAAGCAATCCAGAACCCGGTATCTAGCAGTACGGCCTTATGCACCACTGTCTACTTGCGTGTTTTCAAACGCAGAGGCGTAGCCTTCCCAGGGGGATCGTTTTCTCCCTCCCACCACAAATTTCCCTTTGTTCAGTGCGCCGTCTCGCCATATTAGATAGATTCTATCGCCGTCTTTGAATTTGACGGCGCTAGTCAGTTCTTCTTCAATATCTTCGATGAAGGTAGTGCCATTTACATCGCGCTTGAACATAGCTAGCGCACTACCGCACTCTTTGGCTTGGTGTTCGTCCAACCATTGATACAAACCTTCATAATCACCTTTCAAGCCCAAATCGTAAGAGAGCCAAAATGTCTTATTCGTGTCTTTCATATTCTATTTAGTAGAAAGTGTTTCAAATTTATCTCTAGCCATCCGATAGCGGTTCACCTGCTGACGGAAGTTAATCCATCCCGGAACCGTCTCGTAGGTTTTGTTCAACTCCTCACTCAATAACTTCATCCACGTATGCTTGTCCGGCACTTTGTTGATATCTACTCCCATACTTGCTAAGAACTCCGACGAAGCGCTAGCAAAGTACGCTACTATCGGTTCAATGTCTTCTTCTTGCATTTCTCTGACGGCAGATTTCATGAAATCCTATTTTGCCTCGACTACCGCCGGAACACCACCACCGCCGTGAGCACCAACATGGATAAGATCAATCCATTGGCCAGCAGTTGTTCCCAGTTGTCGCCGCGGCGCGGAGTCAGGGTGTTGTCGACGCGGCTAATTTTGTCGTAGAACGAGCCTACGTCTTGCTCGCTGATCAGCTCATTCTTGCGGCTTTTGCCCTCTACTTCCAGGGTAATGTCGGACGTTAGGGTATCGTACTGCGCGGTGGTGGGATTGAAGTAGATCCAGTTGAAAAGGTCGCCCAGGCGGTAGTTGCCCGGCTCGTTGGGCACCACGTAGTACGAAAAGGTTTTGTCGCCCCGCACCTGCCCGTTGCGCCGGACGATATTCTGCTCCACGCTGGGCGGATACACTTCGAAGTGCTCCGACGGCTTCACCGTGGGCTTATCCACCGCCGAGATGTTACCCTCGCCCACCACCTTGAAGTTGTAATTAAAACTGCTACCGGTGTTCACTTTCTGGGTACTCACTGACTCTTCCAAGCGGTAATTTCCTACGGCCACGGCGTCCTTGAGTGGGTGCGGGGGCAACGCTTTCACCCGCACCGTTTTGGGTTGGGTAGTAAACGTTTTATTGTCTGCCTGGCGGCGACGGCCGAAGAAAGAGGGGTTCTTGGCCACCCGGTACTTGATCATGGTGAGCGGCACATTTGGAAACTCAATCGGCTCTAAATTCAGGGGATAAAAGGTGGCTTGGTAGATTTTGTATTGCTTGTACCTTCTTCCGTTGATGGTGGCCGGGGCACCATTAATCTGCTCGATGTTGAAGTTTTCTTCCCAAGCGTTAGACGGCTTGATCTTCTTCAGAATTTCAGTGAGCTGCGCTCCCAGGTCGCTCGGAAACTGAAACATGGCCTGGTCATCTTCGGCCAGGTAAAAGGCCAGGGTCGTGGTAAATCCTTCCCCCAAATACACCTCGTCCTCGCTGGTGGTGAGCGATAAAAAGGCGTTGTCCTTAACCTCCACAAACTCCTGTGGCTCGCGCTGCCCGAACAAATCATCGAAGGGATCACCGAAGGGGTTGCCCCGCTGGGCGTTTTGCTGCCGGGGCGGCCCCACGGTGATGGTGGTACCCGGCGAATTCACCGTCTGCTCATTCACCGTGAGGGTGAAGGGAGCCAGCCTGAACGTGCCCTCCTGATTGGGCAGGTAGGTTTGGGTCACGCTCTGCGAAGAAGAAATCTGGCCGTTCACGATGTTGGTGGATGAGGACGAAGAGGTGCCCGCCTGACGGAAACCTTCAATCTGAGGAAATTCGCCGTACTGCCGCAGGCGTTCGTTCTGGATTTTCAGCGTGATGGTGAACTGTTCGTTAGACCCAATTTGGTTTCGTCCTAGCTCAACGGAGGCTTGCTGCCCCCGCACCGGAGCGGTATAGAAAATAAACAAGCTACCTAATACAATAAAGAAAATCCTTTTTCGTCTTAGCAATGAAACTGTTTGACGCATACTAATAAGCGGTTTCGTTCGATTTTCTGTTGGTAAAGTTACGGGAGTTTTTTATATTTAAAACCCACACTTTTTTTGTATCGTATTCACCACCCCCAAAATTTTATGCATGGGTGATGATGCGACGTTGTTCGTCTTTAAACCTAAACGCCCAACCATGCAAAAGCCGCCTTCTTCTACTCCGCCCCTCACTTATGTGAAGTTGATTTTGGCCAAAGTGAGCTTCGATGCCGCTATTTTTCAGCGTGAGTTGCACAAAGCGGTCAATCGGCTGCTGCCCCACGAGCTGTCCAATCTTGAACAGTGGTGCTATCGCCGCTTTGGCGACGTCTACGGTGCTCTCCTTGATGAGTGTTTTGATAATCCTCAGATTGGACTCGCCTAGAGGGGCTCGCCTAGAGGGGCTCATTTAAAACCATCGGCCTTTTGATCGGCCACTGCCGCGATGTTGCGGCGCAGCCCCGTTAGCTTAGCCCGTTTCAACGCCGACTTCTTAAACACCTTCCGGAAGGTTTCTTCGGTGATCTCGTGCCAGTCGTCTTTGGTCATGTCCGCTAGGTCAGGATGCGGGTCGAACGCCGGTTCCTGGTGCGGCCGCGCATGCCGGTTCCAGGGACACACGTCCTGACAGATGTCACATCCGAAAATCCAGTCGGCCCATTGGCCCTGCATGCTGTCAGGAATGGCCTCCCGCAATTCGATGGTCAGGTACGAGATGCAGCGGTTGCTGTCCACCACGTAGGGCTCCGTGATAGCGTCGGTAGGGCAGGCATCCAGACAGCGGGTGCAGGTGCCGCAGTAATCGGGCACCGGCCCGTCGTAGGCTAGTTCCAAATCCACGATCAGTTCGGCCAGAAAGAAGAAGCTTCCCTGCTGTTTGTTGAGCAACAGGCTGTTTTTGCCGATCCAGCCGGTGCCGCTGCGTTGCGCCCAAGCGCGTTCCATCACCGGAGCTGAATCCACAAAGGCGCGTCCGTGCACTTCGCCGATGGTTTCTTGAACGTATTCCAGTAAGGCGCGCAGCTTTCGCTTGATCACAAAGTGGTAGTCTTCACCGTAGGCGTACTTGGCTATTTTGTAGTTGCCGTCCTGCGCTAGGTCTTCTTCCGGAAAGTAGTTATATCCCAGCGTGATCACCGATTTGGCCCCTTCTACCAGTTTAGTGGGGTCGAGCCGTTTGTCGAAGTGGTTCTCCATGTAACCCATAGCCCCGTGCTTGGCCTGCCGCAACCAAGCTTCCAGGCGCGGGGCTTCCTCCTCCAAGAATTCGGCTCGGGCCACTCCGCAGAAAGTAAAGCCCAAAGCGGCGGTTTGCTCTTTGATTAGTTGGGTGTTTCGTTCGTTAGTGATTGCGTTCATGTGTCAATTTCGCTCTTTTTAAGAACAATTTGATACTCTTGGTAGACTACGTTATTTGTGTATATTTGACCTCCTAGGCTGTCAACAACCAATTTTTCTGATGGAAGTTCGTGATTCCTACCAACTCGTTCAGGCCTTTGGCTACGCCGATATCTACTTAGTAAAAGGTCAGTCCACTCTGGTGATTGAAGCAACCAGCACCTACATTCCGGTCGACGAATTTAAGAAAATCTTTGCAAAAGCAGCGGTGGTGGTGCAGGAGAACCAGATACAGAAGGTTGTTTTTGATAAACGGGCGCTCGAGGTGTTTCATCAGCCCTCGATGGAGTGGTACTTCACGGCCTGGAAAGAGGAACTGCTAGACTATGGAATGAAGATCCACCGCAAACTGCTACCGAGTGATTTTGCGTTTCGGCAGAGCGTTAAAATCGGCAAAATGCGGATTTTTGAAAAGTATCCTGATCTTCGTACGGACAAGATGGATATACAGTACGTCGAAAGCCTGGAAGAAGCCCTACAACAGTAACCGTTAAACTTCTCTCGCTCCTTTTTCGTACTAACGGAAGAGCCATTAGAATCGGAAAAGTTATGGAATCAGTGCAAAAGCAGTTAGCCGAGTTGCAGCAACGGGTAGTTCATTTGGAAGAGAAAGACCGTCGGGTGCAGCAAAAGTTATCCTTGATCAAAGAGATGCTTTCTTCGCAACGGATGATGCTAGAAGATGCGGTGGCCTATTCCACCCGGTTAGAGGCAGAGTTGGCGCAGTATCAAGACTAGACAATGCCGCATTTAGCTCTCAAACGGCTTAAATCCTCTTTTTTCGCCGTGCATCAAACACACTGATCGTTTTTAAGTTACAAAAGCACAATACCTTTTTTTAACTTAACTTTTATAACTATGAAACGAGTCAGTTTTTTTCTCTCGATCCTATTTATCTCTTCGTCTCTGTTTGCTCAGACCCGTCAAGTATTTGACAAGTCTGTATTTGATGCGGAGTTGGATCAATTTGAAACCTACGCCATCGGTGATATGATGGACCTTTCCGATGAGGCCTTTGTGACTGAAAACCAACAGTTATCTAACATGGTAGAGAATGCCATTGAGTACGAAATGGATACGTATAACTACAACATGGAGAAAGAAAATCCGGACATGTTGATCAACTACATGGTGTTCGACCAAAAGTATAACGACGAAGTGGGGTATATGCCCGGTTTCCGCATCGACGAAGACTTTGGGATGGACAACAACATACTGGATGACCTTAAAAGTGGCAGTATGATGGTTAGTGTGGTGCGGACCAAGGATGGTAAGTCGGTGTGGAGCGGCTATGTTACCGACGGAGTGGATACCAGTGCTAGCTTGAAAGAGCAACAGAAAGATGCCCGTCAGGTGGTATCGGCTCTTATGGAGTCATTCATGGCAAACGTGAATTTTGAAGACGTGCCAACCACTAGCCTAGGAGACCAATAAGTTCAATCTACCGTAGTGTAGTAGAGGCCAATTTGGAAAACAAATTGGCCTTTTTTATGTCTCTTCGCTAGCCAAACAACTCTTGGGCCCGACCCGGCGGTACAATTTTCAGATGCTTGTACGCTAGTTCCGTTGCCTCCCGGCCCCGGGAGGTACGCTTAATATAGCCTTCCTTAATCAAAAAGGGTTCGTACACCTCGCCAATGGTTTCCGCTTCCTCACCGCAGGCGGTGGCAATGGTGCTGATGCCCACCGGCCCTCCCTTAAACTTCTCAATAATCGTGGATAGAATACGGTTGTCCATATCATCCAGACCGTTCTGGTCCACGTCCAGCGCCTTCAGGGCCATCTCAGCAATCTCCTTGGTGATTACTCCGTCGCCCTTGATCTGGGCAAAATCGCGGGTGCGGCGCAGCAGGGTGTTGGCGATGCGTGGGGTGCCCCGGCTGCGGCGCGCGATCTCATGGGCGGCGTCAGCCTCAATGGGCGTAGCCAGGATTTCAGCCGAGCGCTTCACGATGGTGGTAAGCAGTTCGGCGTCGTAGTACTCCAGCCGCGCGTTAATGCCAAAGCGGGCGCGCAGCGGCGAGGTGAGCAGTCCCGAACGGGTGGTGGCTCCCACCAGCGTGAACGGATTCAGCGTGATTTGCACCGTGCGGGCGTTGGGCCCCGAATCGAGCATGATGTCGATTTTATAGTCTTCCATTGCTGAGTACAGATACTCTTCTACAATGGGGTTCAGGCGGTGAATCTCGTCGATAAACAGCACGTTGCCCGGGTCCAGGTTGGTGAGGATGCCCGCCAGTTCGCTGGGCTTGTCGAGCACCGGCCCCGAGGTGGCTTTGATCTGCGCATCGAGCTCATTGGCGATGATGTGCGACAGCGTGGTTTTGCCCAAGCCGGGCGGGCCGTGCAGCAGCACGTGGTCGAGCTGGTCGCCCCGTTGCTTGGCGGCTTGCACAAAAATCTTCAAATTGTCGACGATCTTATACTGCCCAGTGAAGTCGCCGAACGACAGCGGACGCAGGGCCTTTTCTATCTCTTTTTCGACGGGTTCCAGATGATTGGCATCGCCGCGTAAATAATCTTCTCGCATAACTGAAATTGCTAGGGGTGGTTATTAGTCCACGGTTTATTAGTCCATAGTCGACAGTCCACGGTAGACTGTCGACTATGGACTGTTGACCGTGGACTATTGGCTAAAATAACAAAAATCACGCTCCTATATACTCATTTTAAGCATGAATTCTAATCAGAAAAAGAATATTATTTATTCAGTGGTGTTGCTGGCCGCACTGGTAGCCACGTGGCTGTACCGGCAGTATCAAGAACCGGCAATCAACCCCTCGTTTCTAGCGATCCAGGGGCAAACGATGGGGACTTCTTACGCTATCAAATATGAGGACGAACAACAGCGCAACCTGAAACCGGGAGTGGATTCGCTACTGGAGCGCTTCAACCAATCGGTGAATCATTACCTGCCCGATTCGGAAATCACGCGCTTCAACCGGGCCGACTCATTGCAGTTTGCGCTTCCCTACTTTTACCCGGTGCTGCAACGAAGCGCTGAGGTGTATCAAGCTACCCACGGAGCGTTCGACCCCACGGTGGCTCCGCTCGTCAACGCCTGGGGCTTCGGACCCGAGGGTGGCAAATTGCCGGATAGCTTGGGGGTAGATTCGCTGCTCCGGCTAGTGGGGTTCGATAAGATTAGTTTTGACCGGAAGCATGTCGCCAAGAACCAACCCGACGTGCAACTGAACTTTAGTGCCGTGGCCAAGGGCTACGGAGTAGACGTGGTGGCCAATTATCTGCGGCGACGGGGCATCACCAACATGATGGTAGAGATCGGGGGCGAGGTGGTGGCCCGGGGCGTGAATCCGCAGGGCGAAGCCTGGCGCATCGGCATCGACAATCCCGAACAGCCGGGGCAGATGAACGTAGCCGTGGCGCTGGTGAATCAGGCGATGGCCACCTCGGGAAACTACATGAACTATTACGAACAAGACGGCCAAAAGTACGCCCACACCATCGACCCCCGAACCGGCTACCCGGTGCAGCATTCGGTGCTCAGCGCTTCGGTGGTTGCCGACGACTGCATGACCGCCGATGCCTACGCCACCGCCTTTATGGTGCTAGAACTGGAGGAAACCCAAGAAATTCTGGCGCAAAATCCTACCTTAGACGCTTATCTGATCTACGACGACCAGGGAACGCTCAAAACTTTTGTGACCCCAGGTATCAAATCTTCTGTCATCGACCTATGAAAACCACCTACCGCGTCATTGGCCTTATGTCGGGCACCTCGCTCGACGGGCTGGACATGGCCTACTGTGAGTTAACGTACGCTGACAACCAGTGGCAGTTTGTAATTCCGGCAGCCGAAACCAGACCCTACGACGAAGCTTGGCGGCATACCTTATCGCACATCACCGAAGTGAGTGGGGAGGAGTTGATGTTGGCCGACCAGCAGTTGGGCAGTTGGATGGGGCAGGCCGTAAAAGAATTTATGGACAAGCACGCGCTGGATCCGCAGTTGGTGGCGGCGCACGGCCACACGGTGTTTCACCAGCCCGAGCGGGGGCTCACCTACCAGATGGGTAATGGCTTCGCCCTACAGGCAGCGTGTCAGCGGCCGGTGGTGATGAACTTCCGCAACTACGACGTGGCCATTGGCGGACAGGGCGCGCCGCTGGTGCCGGTGGGCGATCGCCTGCTGTTCGGCGATCACGATGCCTGCCTTAATCTGGGCGGCATTGCCAACGTGTCGACTGAGTTGCACGGACAGCGGGTGGCCTACGATATCGGCGTGGCCAATATGGTGTCGAACTATTTCGTGCAGCAAGCAGGACAGGACTATGACAACAAGGGGCAACTGGCCGCCTCGGGCGCTGCTGATCAATCGCTGCTACGTGAGTTCAACGGGTTGGACTACTACACCGCGCCCTACCCCAAGTCGCTGGGCTACGAGTGGGTGCGGGACCATCTTATTCGTCCCCTAGAGGCCTCGTCGCTCTCACTACCCGACCGATTGACCACGGTGACGCATCATGCCACCCGGCAGATTGCCCGTAATCTTCAAGAACTGACGAAAGATAAAGGACAGTCGGTGGCCCGAGCGCTGGTGACCGGGGGTGGGGCGTTCAATGATTACTTTATGCAATGTTTACGACAATACAGCGGTGAGGCCATCACCTACGTGATTCCGGATGCGCAACTGGTGTCGTTCAAGGAGGCGCTGGTGTTTGCTTTGCTCGGGGTGTTGCGGGTGCGGGGTGAGGTTAACTGTTTGTCGTCGGTCACCGGGGCGGCACACGATCATAGTGCGGGGGTGGTGTATGGAAATATCCAAATCAATAAGACGTGAAACCGTTGTTTTAAGATACCAACAACTGCTAGTGCGTAGAACGGAACCGGTGGCTACCCGAAAGAAGGCACAATGGGCGACTTATAGACTCATAAGCCAAAGTGTTGACGAAAATGGGCTTCAAGGTCCGCTAAGTACTTAATCGCGGCGGCATTGCCTTCGGCGGGAGCCCACGGGGCAAACTCTTTGTCGGTAGCCGCATCGTAGGGGCCGGGTTTCACCTCAAATACTACGGTGTCCGGTTCTAGCGCGATAAAGGTATGCCACACCCCGGCCCGGTAGTCCACTCCGTAAACGCCCTGCCGGGGGTTGATATACACAAAGTTTTCCGGGTGGTAGGTGCCGTCGTTCTCAAAGCGCACGAAGCCCAGACTTCCTCGCAGCACCACCACCGCCTCGGCTTTAGGAACGGCCGCGTGCCGGTGCGGGGTGACGTAGGTGCCGGGTTGCAAGGCGTTGAGCATCCGCTGTAGGGTGTCTTCGTTGCCGGTGTGCAGCACGTGAATGTCGCGCTGCCGGTTGCTGGCGCGAGCATCCTGTGCCTTTTGATCGATCAGTGCTTGGGTGATTGGCGTAGCAATTTCATGTTGTGATAAGGTGGCGGCGGGAGAAATTCGGTGGAGGTTAATTATAATCATAATTTTGCAATCACTTTAAGCCCGCTTGCTTCAGAATGGCGCTTAGTGTCCTTTGGCACTTCATCGGATAGCTTATGTCCCGCCACTATCACAATACCTAGCTTTTGTGAATGCTTGTACACGCGGTGGCTTCCTCGTTGTCTTGATACCGTCCATCCGTCATCCTCTATAATCTTGATTACCTCTCTATACTTCATTAAATACAAGATTCTCTCCGTGGGAGACCGGGTCAGGCACTTCTTTACCGTCTTCTTTTAGGGTGTCGATATATAGATTGATTGCTTCTATGATGTTGATCTCTATTTCCTCGCGATTGCTTCCTGCACTTGTGCAACCGGGCAAATCAGGCACGTAGGCAGAGTAGCCATCTTTTGATCTTTCGTATACTACCAAATATTTCCTCATAAGTTCACTAAGTTTAAGACCATAAGGTAGCAATAATTGGTTTCATTATTTCGCTTTGTAGAAGGATAAAAAAAGAGCACTTGAACGAATTCAAGTGCCCGGCCTTTGCTGGAAATCCAATGTCAGGAGCCTTGCTCCTCAACAGGATAATCTTCAAAGATTTGATCGGCGTAGCTCGACAGGTTGTTCTGCACCGCGTCTACCGAAAAAGCCTCATCTTTGGCCGTTCCGCGCCACACAATCTTACTTGTTTTGGCGTCAATCAGATCGACTACCATGGTTCCCTCGCCGTAATCTACTTCTTCCAGATCATATCCAACTACATCATTCACCCCGGTGTAGCCACTGTAGTAGTAGGGATAGTTGAACGCTGGGGTGTAGCCGTAGTTATAATAGTTGTAATTGTTGTAGATCGGCTCAGTCTGCAAATCTTCTTCCTGCTGAAACTGCGCTTGCGCGTATACCAACAAATCAGGATTGTCTACGTCCGTAGTATAACCTAATTCGCGCATCTCTTCGCCGATTTGATCCATGAACCGGGTTTCGGCTTCGTAGTTGTAAGCACTCTGGTCGGCAGAGTCCTTCAACATCGGTAGATAGGCAAAAGTTTTGTACTTCGACAAGTCTACGCTGACCGTCTTGTTGGTAGATACCCGAGCGCCGGTGCAACCCAGAAGGCCAACTACCAGCAACAAACACAAAATTTGATTTACGTTTCTGATCTTAAAAGTTTCCATTGTAAAAAAATTAGAAGGTTAAAAAAATCGTAGCTCTGCTACTTTAGCGATTAACTTGTCGCCCAAAAAATTGTTGACGGTTTTACGTATTTTAACATAAGGCAACAAAGGTAGGCTATTGCAGGGCGTTTAGCATTTGCTGTAGCATACTACTAAGTACTTTCTCATAAGCTTACCAAGTCTAAAGTTGTAAGATAGCAACAATTAAGTTCTTTGTCATTTCACCCCGTAAATAGATTGTATGCCCACAATATCACCGGGCTGCAGTTCGGTGACGGTATCATCCCAATCCGGGTTCATGATATTGTCGCTGCCCACGTGGCCCAGACCGAGTACGTGACCGATCTCGTGGAGAGCGAGGTTCATAAAGCGGTCGCAGGTACTGCGGGTCGGAATATCAAAGATAACCTGTCCGGCAATGGCTTGGCATTTTTCGTCTACAAACGGCGGATACGCCACTGCTCCCGGGCCAATATCTCCAACCAACAGTACGATGTCACTTTGGTCAGCATTGGTGGTTTCTTGAAGAATGATATTAGCCTCCGCTTCCCACCGCTGGAAAGCCTCGCGCACTCTATCGCGAGCGCACTGACTTAGATCATCAAACGACCGGCTGGTGATTCCATGTTGCGAATGCATACTGAACAAGTAACCTGCCTCACGAAAGTGATAGGTGATTGTGCCGCCGGAAACAGCCGGGCCGGGTTGGCTGCGCCCCGCCGGTGAGAAGGCGTTGCTGCTTCCCCACTTGCAGCCGAACGTGCAGAATGCATCATCGGTCCCCTTCGGACAGGTGCTGCCTAGTTCTTGGTCACACAATAGGTAGGACACTGGGGGCTCATCGTCACCGCTGCATGAAACCAATAGCAGCAGAAACACGAATGTTGCATATCTAACCATAGAGTTATGAGCAAGGGTTTTAAAACGCTTATTGCACCAACAACGATTCTCCCGTCATCGCTTCCGGCTTCTCGATGCCCATCAGCTCCAGGATCGTTGGCGAGATATCACCCAATTTGCCATCTTTTAAGCTTCCCTGATAGTCATCATCCACCAAGATGCAGGGCACGCGCACGGTGGTGTGCTGGGTGTGGGGCGAACCGTCGGGGTTTTTCATGCGGTCGGCGTTGCCATGGTCGGCAATCACCACCACGACGTAGCCGTTCTCCCGCGCGGCGGTGATCACGTCGCGGGCGCAGGCATCTACCGTCTTGCAGGCCCGCACCGCGGCCTCAAACACGCCGGTGTGACCCACCATGTCGGCGTTAGCGAAGTTGAGGCACACAAAGTCTACTTCCTGCTTTTGCAGTTCGGGAACGATCTTGTCGCGGATGGAGTAGGCACTCATCTCGGGTTGCAAATCGTAGGTGGCCACCGAGGGCGAAGGACACAAAATACGCTGTTCGCCCTCGAATGCTTCTTCGCGCCCGCAATTGAAAAAGAAAGTCACGTGTGGGTACTTTTCGGTTTCGGCGATGCGTATCTGCCGCTTGCCGTGCCGCTCCAGCACCTCACCCATCACCTGATCAATCTCCCTGGCCTCGAACAAAATAGGAATATCGGTGAAGCTCTCGTCGTACTGCGTCATGGTGAGGTAGTGCAGTTGAAGCGGGTGCATGTCTTGTTCGGGAAACGCCTGCTGCGTGAGGGCTTCGGTGATCTGCCGCCCACGGTCAGTACGGAAGTTGAAGCACAGCACCACGTCGCCCTCCCGGATGGTAGCCACCGGCTGACCGTCGCGGGTCACCACCAGTGGTTTGATGAACTCATCGGTCACTCCTTCGTCGTATGAGGCCTGAATGCCATCGACGGCACTAGTCACACGTTGACCTTGCCCACGCACCAGGGCGTCGTAGGCCAGTTTGGTGCGCTCCCAGCGGCGGTCGCGGTCCATGGCGTAGTAGCGTCCGATGACCGTGGCCACCGTTCCGGTAGTCTTAGCCAGGTGCTGCTGCAAGTCGCTCACGTATTCCTTGCCCCGGTGCGGATCGGTATCGCGTCCGTCGGTGAAAGCATGCACGAACACTTTATCTAACCCGGCCTCGGCCGCCGCCGTGCACAATCCCTTCAGGTGGTCGATGTGCGAGTGCACCCCGCCGTCAGACACCAAACCCATGAAGTGTACCGGTTTGTCGTGTTGCCGGGCGTAGGCAAAAGCTTCTTGCAGGGCGGGTTTCTGACCCAGTTCACCCTGCTCCACCGCCAGGTTGATGCGCTCCAGCATCTGGTAGACAACACGTCCGGCACCCAGGTTCATGTGGCCCACTTCTGAGTTGCCCATTTGCCCGACCGGCAGCCCCACGGCCCGGCCCGAGGCTTCCAGGGTGCTGTGCGGGTACTTCTCATACAGCGAATCTACGAAGGGAGTGTTCGCCTGATCGATGGCCGACACGCTGGGGTCATCGGCGATGCCCCAGCCATCGAGGATCATTAAGATTGCTTTCTTGTTCATGCGCTTGGTTTTATTAAATTGCTAAAGTACTAATTATCCCCGTTTCGTAGGATGCTCCAACTATCAGAAATTTACGTTTATCCCATCAAATCGTTGGGCGGCGTTCGGTTATCAGAATCGCTGCTCACCGAGCGGGGCTTGGCCTACGACCGGCGCTGGATGCTGATAGACGACCAAGGATTTATGACCCAGCGGAAGTTTCCGCGGATGGCGCTGCTGCAAGTGGCCCTTCGGGAAGGTCATCTGGAGGTGCGTAGCCCGGATAATCCGTTGCCCCTGGTGATTCCGCTGGCGGTAGAAAGTTATTTTCCGCGGCGGGTGCCCATCTGGGATGATCTTACCACCGCCCGGCCGGTGAGTCGCGCGGCGGATGCTTGGTTCAGCGAGGCGCTCGATCATCCGTGTTCGCTGGTGTATATGCCTGATGACAGCGAGCGCACGGTGACGGGCAAGGTGAGCGGACAAACCCGAGCCGTAAGTTTTGCCGACAGTTATCCGGTGCTATTGGTGGGGCAGGCCTCGCTCGATGACCTGAACGCGCGCTTGGCCGAATCGGTGCCCGTGGATCGGTTTCGGCCGAACCTGGTGTTCACGGATGGGGTGCCCTACGAAGAAGATCGCTGGCATTCTTTTCGGCTGGGCGAAGCCGCTTGCACCGCCGAGAAGGCCTGCGCCCGCTGTAATGTAATAACCATTAACCAAGCCACCGCCGAGCGGGGCAAAGAGCCGCTCGCTACCTTAAGTAAGTACCGCCGCCAGGGCAACAAGGTGCTCTTTGGGCAAAATTTGCTCGTGGAAGCCGGGAAGACGGTGCGGGTGGGGGATGCGATGCGGGTGGAAACGTATAAGCCGGAATTTTCGTAAGTTAGTCGACAGCTTACAGTCCACGGTCGATAGTCCACAGTAGCTGTCGTCTATCGACCATCAAGCTGTGGACTATCGACTGTCGACCATGGACTACCCAACTGTGGACTATTAACGCTTAACCTAAGCATATGGAAAAGTTTGAGATCAACACCGAAGCGCTGGGTCACTTGTCAGACGAAGAGTTCTTTCACTTCTGCCGCACCAACGACCACCTGCGCATTGAGCGCGACGCCCAACAAAAAATTATTGTTATGGCCCCTGCTGGAAGTTTTTCGGGTAACCGGAATTTTAACGTCGGTACCGATTTCGGTATTTGGAATCGAAAGTATAAAAAAGGGTGTTGTTTCGACTCTTCTGCCGGATTCAAGTTACCTAACGGAGCTACTCGCTCACCGGACGTGGCGTTTATCTTGAAAGACCGCTGGGAGGCATTGTCGGTGGACGAGCAGGAGAAATTTGCTCCCATTTGTCCGGATTTTGTGCTGGAGCTTCGATCTAAAAGCGATAGCGTCCGAGATTTGCAAGAGAAGATGCAAGAGTACCTGGACAACGGAGCCGCGTTCGGCTGGTTGGTAGATCCTTACGAATGCAAAGTGTACGTTTATGATGCTCAGCAACCAGTGACCATCCATGACGACTTTGCGCAACCATTGCGGGGGCGGTACTTTATGGATGACTTTGAAATTGTACTTAACGAGGTGTTAGCCTAAATTATTTACTACAATGCAAGCAATTATAGAACGACGCACTTTCACGGTAGACGAATACCACCAAATGGCCAAAACGGGCATCCTCACTGAAGATGACCGGGTGGAATTAATTAACGGCGAAATCATTACCATGAGTCCAATCAACAGCCCGCATGCTTCGGTGGTCGATCGTATCAATACATTGTTCAACCGTCAGTTGAGCACGAAAACGATTGTCCGGGTACAAAGCCCGCTACAAATTTCTGAACTTTCCGAACCTGAGCCAGATATTATGTTGCTCAGGCCAGTAGATGATTTTTACGCGTCGGCTCATCCTCAAGCTAGCGACGTATTTCTTCTCATAGAAGTAGCCGCTTCCTCTGTGCAGATCGACCGGGAGGTTAAACTGCCGGTATACGCATTGGCCAAGGTACCGGAAGTATGGATCGTTAACTTACCTGATCAGCAGGTCGAGGTTTACCGTAGCCCAATGAACAATCATTACCAAGCTAAAGAGGTAGCGAAGGGAAACCAAACCATTACGGTGCCTCACTTTATGCTTTCCATCACTGCTCAGGATTTGCTGGGTAAGTAACTTCAGGGGGCAGCCTTCTTCGTCACTTTACTCTGGTAATAATTACAAATGTCCTGCAGCACACACTGCCCGCACCGCGGATAGCTCCAGGTGCACACTTGTTGCCCGTGTTTGAAGAGCAATTTATGGTAGTTGAGCAGTTCATCGGCGTCGGGGGGTAGCATTTCCAGCAGCACGGTATGCGCTTTGGCCTGGTTCACTTTCGGGCCGATGATACCCACCCGCTGCGACACCCGGTGCACGTGCGTATCAACCGGAAGCACGGGTTTGCGTAGGCTGAAAAGCAGTAGAAAGGTCGCCGTTTTGTGGCCCACGCCTTCGAAGCGCATCAGCCACTCCTGCGCCTTCTCCACCGGCCAGTCGGCCAGGAAATCCAGGTTAAACGCTCCGCACTCTTCCTGAATGCTACGCAGCACGGCTTTGATGCGCGGGGCTTTGATCTCGGGATAGTTCGACGAAGCAATGGCCTCAGTGAGCTCGTCTGACGGAGCGTTCATAATGCCTTCCCAACTGCCAAACCGCTCCCACATGCGTTCGTAGGCCTGGCGCTCGTTCGCATAGTTGGTTCGCTGCGACAAAATGGTCGCAATGAGTTGCTCCATCGGAGGCTTACTCGAGAAGCGGGTTTGTCGGCCGAACTGCTCCTCCAAGTGGGTGAGTACAATGGGTATTTTATCGCGGTTCACTGCAAACAAAGAAAGCCCACCGCAAGCGGCAGGCTTTCTACTAAAAGGTCAAAAACTAGTAGTGAATTTCTTCACCGTTATAGCTTCTCCACTCTTCTTGAATGGCAGTAGCATCGGTGTGCGAACGGGGAGTTACTCCAATCACAATACCACCTTCTTTGATTCGGCTCTTATAGGTTTCGGCGCGTTCTTTTGGAATGCCCGATCCTACTAAAGCGCCAATCAGACCACCGGTTAATCCTCCGGCACCGGCGCCAGCTAATCCGGCAGCGAGTGGTCCGGCCAGCACCAAGCCCAGTCCGGGTAGCGCTACGGCTGTTCCAGCGGCAGCAATCGCTCCGATAATCGCTCCGGCAGTTCCCCCAATGGCAGAACCTACTCCGGCACCTTCCATAGATTTATTACCCAAATCAGAGTCGTGGTCGTCGTGATTATGCTTGAAGTGCGTGTCGCGGGTTTCATCAGACATTAGTACGGTAATATCGTCGGCATTGTAGCCTTTGGCGATTAGGCCATCATAGGCTTTCTCCGCACTTGCACGGTCATTAAATACTCCGCTAACAATTCCTACCTTTTCGGTAGTGCTCTTGGTCGTTTCCATAAAAGTTGTTGGTTTAGATCAATAAAAAATTTAACTGTTTAGATGTACAACGATACTGACGGGGGATAGTTATCGATAATAGAGATTAATCGATAATTGCCAAGTAAATCTGCCGTTTGTTAAATCCACGCGCAGTGCTTACCTTTGGCGTCCAAGTCAATTGTGCTGTCGCCGATTGGTTTATAAAGAAGTGCGGAGAGACAGGCTCTACGAAGCGCTAGCAACCTTCCCCCTCGGAAAGGTGCTAATTCCTGATCCCGATTCGTCGGGGAATATAAATTAGTCAGCATGATGAACCACTTCGCTTTACTCTTCCGTACTTTTCTAATGCCCGGCGATTTATTCGTAGGGCACTGTTGTTGCCGTTACGCCTAGTAGCAGCGCCGCTTTGCTGCTCATTGGGCCAGCAATTCTTTCTTCAACCCCCTTAACTCAACAAACCATGTCACAACCCCGATTTGAAACCCTGCAACTGCACGCCGGACAAGAAGTAGACGCCACCACCCAGTCGCGCGCGGTGCCCATCTACCAAACCACTTCCTACAACTTCAAGGACGCCGATCACGGCGCCAACTTATTCGCCCTCAAGGAGTTCGGTAATATTTATACCCGCATCATGAACCCCACCACCGACGTGTTCGAAAAGCGCATGGCCGCGCTGGAGGGCGGAGTGGCCGCGGTGGCCGTGGCTTCGGGACAAGCCGCGCAGTTCGTGGCGCTCAATAACATCTGCTCCACCGGCGACAGCATTATTTCTACGAATTATCTCTACGGAGGCACCTACAACCAGTTCAAAATTGCCTTCAAACGCATTGGCATCGACGTGCGCTTCGCCAAGGCCAACGACGTGGCCTCGTACGAAGCCCTGATCGACGACACCACCAAGGCGATCTACCTGGAGACCATCGGCAACCCCGGCTTCAACATTCCCGATTTTGAGGGCATCAGTGCCCTAGCGAAGAAGCACAACATCCCGCTGGTGGTTGACAACACCTTCGGGGCGGGCGGCTACCTGTGCCGACCCATCGAGCACGGGGCCGCCGTGGTCACCGCTTCGGCCACCAAGTGGATCGGCGGACACGGCACCAGCATCGGCGGGGTGATTGTCGACTCGGGCAACTACGACTGGGGCAACGGCAAGTTTCCGCAGTTTTCCGAACCGGCCGAAGGCTACCACGGCGTGGTATTCTCTGAGGTGTTCGGAGTAGACAACCCGCTGGGCTTGCCCAACATTGCCTTTGCCATCCGGGCCCGGGTAGAAGGGCTGCGTGACTTTGGCCCGGCGCTGAGTCCGTTTAATTCGTTCTTGCTGCTGCAGGGGCTGGAGACCTTATCGTTGCGGGTGGAGCGGACGGTGCAGAACGCCTTGGCCCTGGCCCAGTGGCTGGAGCAGCACGAGGCGGTAGAGAGCGTGAACTACCCCGGATTGGAGTCAAGTCCTTACCACAAACTGGCCAAAAAGTACCTGAAGCACGGCTTCGGCGGCGTGCTTACCTTCCGCCTGAAGGGCGACCTGGATGAGGCCAAAAAGTTCGTGAACAGCCTCAAGCTAGTGAGCCACTTGGCCAACGTGGGCGACGCCAAAACGCTGATCATCCACCCCGCCTCCACCACCCACTCACAACTGAGCGACGAGGAGCAGGCCAACTCCGGGGTGCACCCCACGCAGTTGCGCATTTCGGCAGGCATCGAACACATCGATGACATTAAAGACGACCTGTCGCAGGCCTTCGAGAAAATTAACGAGGCAGTGCTGGTGTAGCATGGTGGAACCCCACACTTTTTCTTATTCCGAGAATTTTTCGCTGGAAGCGAGCGGCACGCTGCCCGGCTTCCAACTTCAGTACACTACTTACGGAACGATCAACCCGGCCCGTGACAATGTGATATGGGTGTGCCACGCCCTCACGGCCAACGCCGAGCCGCAGGACTGGTGGGCGGGCTTGTTCGGACGCGGAAAACTGTACGATCCGGCCAAGTACTTTGTGGTGTGCGCCAATATGCTGGGCTCGTGCTACGGCTCCACCGGTCCGCTGTCGGTGAACCCGCTGACGGGCGAACCCTTTTTTCACGATTTCCCGATGCTCACCAACCGCGACATGGTGCGCAGCTTCGAGTTGCTTCGTCAGCACCTGGGTATTCGACAGATTCATACGCTCATCGGTGGCTCGATGGGGGGGCAGCAGGCCCTGGAGTGGACTATCATGGAGCTCGGCCTGGTGCGGCACCTGGTTCAGGTAGCCTCTAATGCGCAGCACTCGCCCTGGGGCATTGCTTTTAACGAAAGCCAGCGCATGGCCATCCGGCACGACGCCACCTGGGCCGAGCGTTCGCCCACCGCCGGGCTCAACGGCATGCGCACCGCCCGCTCAATTGCGTTGCTATCGTATCGGCACTACCGCACCTACGCCGCCACCCAGCAGGAGCCATCGGCTGAAAAGATCGATAACTTTCGGGCTTCCTCCTACCAGCAGTACCAGGGCGAAAAACTGGCGCGTCGCTTCAACGCTTTTTCGTACTGGACGCTCTCGAAAGCCATGGATTCGCACCACGTGGGGCGGGGGCGGGGCAGCGTGGAGGATGTTCTGCGGAAGATTGAAACGCACTGCCTGTTTGTGGGTATCGATACCGACGGGCTGTTTCCCCCCGATGAGCAGCTATTTTTGGCGCAGCAAGTACCGCACGCTCGGGGAGTAATCCTGACTTCTACCTACGGGCACGACGGATTTCTGGTGGAAACGGAGCGACTCACTCGGGCTATCGAACACTTCTATGCCGAAAAGTCATCGGCACACGCCTAGGCTTGCTCATCTTCGTTTTATCTGCGATAAGCAGTGAAGTAAGGTATTGCCTCCCCTCGCTTTATTTTGCGCGCGTCGGGGAATGATTTGTGCAGTCCTCTCCGTTTGCAGACTCGGAGATTATGAAGCGTATCTACCTACTTTTAGCACTACTTATCGGAGGGATGTTCGTTGCTCGATCCCAGGATACGGCGGCGCTTACTTTGTTAGACACCCCCCCTGATCAATCGCCGACCGAACGCGATACTCTCCCTCAGCAGAACCACATTAGCCCAATTGCTCAGCAACGCTGGAACCAGCAAAACTTCAACGAGTCTATCGCTAATTTTGAGCGCTCGCTTGCCGTATCCCATCAACTAAATGACACTACCAACGAAGCGACGATCAACCGCGAACTCGGCGAACTCCACATTGAGCAGGGGGATTATGAAGCAGCGGTAGGGTATCTGAAGAAGTCGTTGGCCATGTATCAGGCCGCGCGCGACACCGTCCGCCAGGGCCTTACCTTACTTTCGTTGGCTACCGCGCTCAATCACGTGAATCGCCATACTGAAGCACTAGATTACTTGAACAATAGCCTCCCTACGGTGCAACGCGGCAAAGACATTCAGTTGGTACGCCTTTACTACGGCCTGCTGGCGCAAACCTACCAGCACCTGGGGCAGTCTGAACCGGCGATGGAGTACTTTATGTACTACATGTCGATCGACAGCGAGATTCAGGAGCGGGTGAGCCGAAAGGTTCAGCAGCAGGCAGTACTGGCCGAAGAGCAGGTTTTTAAGAAAAAGCAGGAGCTGGCCCAAACGATGCTGGAGCTGGAAAGAGCGCAGGAGCTAACCACCGAACAGCGCTCGGCCATCAGCGAACTCAACGCCGAAACCGCCCTCAAGGAGATGGCGATCAACGAGAAAGAAGCTCGTCTTAAGAACGAGGCCTGGGTGCGGCGCTTGCTTACCGGGGGGGTGCTGCTGTCGCTCGGCATGTTGTCACTGGTGGTGGTCTACTCGCGGCAGACCAAGAAGAAGAACGTGCTGTTGGCGAACCGAAACGAAGCCATCAAGAAGCAAAAGAACGAAATTGAGAACCAGCAAGAAGAACTGCTGCAGCAGAGCAGCACCTTGGAAGAGGCCCACCGCGAACTAGGTAAAAACAACCGCAAAATGCTGCACAGCATCAACTACGCGCAGCGCATTCAGGGAGCCATGCTGCCCGAAGAATCCGATCTTCAACACCTGGTCAACGATTCTTTTATCTTCTTCCGCCCGCGCGACATCGTGAGCGGTGATTTCTACTGGTTCACCGAAACCCGGCAGCGCACTCTAGAAAACCAACTGGCCTTTGGCGACGCCGATAATCAAGAAGACTGCTCGTCTAAGGTGCTCATTGCTGCCATGGACTGCACCGGACACGGGGTGCCAGGCGCACTGATGTCGATGATTGGGTTCAACTTCCTGAACGATATTGAGCAGAAGGGCATCTTTCAGCCTAACGAAATTTTGAATACCCTGCACTTGAGCGTGCGGCGGTTTTTGAAGCAAGACGAAACGGCCAATAAAGACGGTATGGACGCTGCGCTGTGCCTGATTGACCCCCAGGAACGGGTGCTGGAGTTTGCGGGAGCCAACCGCCCGTTGGTCTATATTCAGGAAGGAAAGATGCACGTGATCAAGGGCGACCGGAGCGCGGTGGGCGGAGCCGACACCGACCGAAACCACCGCTTCACCAAGCACACCGTGCCGTTGGATAAAGAAACCTGGGTGTACTTGTTTTCCGACGGGTACCAAGATCAGTTTGGTGGTGAACAGCGGCGCAAGTTTATGTCAAAAAAGCTACGAGAGGAGCTTTTGGATATCCACTTGCTACCCTTTGCGCAGCAGAAGCAGCACCTGGATCAAACCCTGCAACAGTGGATGGGGAACACCGCCCAAATCGACGACATTCTGGTAATGGGGTTTAAAGTGGGGGGGGCGTAGAGAAAACAATTATACTTTTTTTAGAGGCTCTACGTATTTCGTCTTCCAGTGCATTGCGTAATAAGCATAAATTCTCTTTCTTTAAACCACATCGCAATACTGCGCTAACCAACGAACTTCATTTTTCATGGCATCCACCAAACTTACCATCCTTAGCAACGGCTCCGTAAAAGTAGAGGGTGACTTCGAGATCGTCGATAAATCCGGCACCCCTTACGACCTGGGGGGGCGAACGCTGGTGAGCATCTGCCGTTGTGGGCTGTCGGGCAACAAACCCTTTTGCGATGGGTCGCACAAAGGGCACTTTGAGCACGAAGCAGTGGCTTTCGATCTGCCGCTGAAAAAATAGCTACCGCGTTTGGCTTCGGACCAGCGGCTGGCGGACCAACGGACTGTTCAGCAGGCCAACCCACGTGGAGGTGAATCCCCACTTGCCGGTAATGTTATACCAGGCGGGTTGGTAGTAGCTGGCCCACTCGAACAAAGGCACCGCTTCTTCCGGATCGAAAAGTTTGCCCGGTTGGTACTCGGCTAACCCGGCGGCTGCGCGCTCCTTGTCCAAAGCTACGGTCGTGTTAACCCATTCTTTACGCTCTAACTCGCCTCGGGCATAAGGAACTACGTAGGCGACCGACTTCTCAACCGAAGCTCCCGAAGGTGCCTGATAATTGTACAAGTTGAACGCCGAGTTGAACTTAGCTAAATTCACCGAAGCAGAAAGTAATGGTTTCAGTCCGCTCACGTGATAGTGAAGGGCGTCACGCTCCCTAAGGTCGGCACTGGTGCCATCCGGAAAGTAGGCTGTGTTGATGTATTCTCTGAAGCCCTTCCGGGCAAACGCGGTCAGGCTATCGTTGCCGGTAACGCTCCCAATGATCGCAATCATTTTCTGTCGTTTGGCTTCCCAATTATTGTTAGGAGTGTGTTCTCGATTCATCTCTTGTTTGGCAATGGTTATCATCCAGCGCTCAACTTTTTCTTTTTCATGATCCGAAAAAGTATTCCGAAACAGATAATAGCCCCAGTACAAAGCGACAAACTTGTTTTCGTTGATCGGGTTGCCGTCCGGCTGATAGGTCTGGGCCCACGCCAGCACAAATTGCCGCGTTTTTTTAGCAAAGCTTGGGTTATCGTCTCCATAGCTGGCATAAATAAAACTGATCACCTTGTCCATATCCTTGAGGCTTTTCGGGTATCTATTCGATCAGGATTTGTTTCCAGCAAGCCTTCGTAGTGCAAACGTTTTAGCGAGCGGGGCGCTTCCTCACTGTGTGCACGAGCGAGCGATGCAATGCTGTCGTACAGATATTTAGCCCGTTCGTCTTGTGAAATCACTCGGCGCAGGTTTGCTATCTCAGTCGAATCCAGGATTACTACATTGGTGGTTTGGGAAAACCCTACCTTGGGAAGCAGCAGGCTTAGTACCAACAACCCAGAAATCAACCATTTCTCTAAAGGGGCAGGGGCAGCAAGACACGGCATAGAAGAAGTGATTGGGGCACAGCATCTCGACCGGAACTTTTGGCCTTTTTGCTCACGTGACAATAAATTAAGAAATTAAAAGTAATTCTATTATTTACGGTAATGTTACTTTTAGATTGCGTTTTCGATGAGAATAAATTTACTGCCGCGCTGCCAGCAATAAGCAACGCCCCCACCACAACCTTCCGCTTAAGTTCTTCTTAAAAAAACACCGCCAGAACGACGCTTCCCGTTGGGAATTTACAGTCTAACAGGGCTATCGTAGTCAATTTAGTGCTACTAAGCAATAAGATAGTCGTATGTCAGGTAGTACTTTATCTCTTACTTTTGCTATCAAAGAAATGAAGTAACATGTTTTATCAAATACTTTAAAAATGAAAAAATGCCTACTGCACAGCCAATGGTTAACTTTCTGGATTTTGTTCACCACCGTATTGCCAACTTACGCCCAGGAAGCGTCAGAGAAAACCATTACCGGACAAGTGACTGATTTATCTAATGAAGAAACGCTGCCGGGGGTCAACGTGCTGGTGAAGGGCACCACCATCGGTACCGTGACCGACGTGGAGGGCAACTACCGCCTCACCGTGCCCGACGATGCCGAAACCTTGGTCTTTTCGTCCGTTGGCTACACTTCGGAAGAAGTAGCCATCGGCAACCAAACGGTGATTAACATGCAGTTGTCAGCAGACATTCAGTCGCTCTCGGAAGTGGTCGTCGTGGGCTACGGCACGCAGCAGAAGCGCGACCTGGTGAGCGCGATTTCTACCATTGATGCCGAAGAAATTGAGCGGGTGCCCACGCCCAGCTTTACCCAAGCCCTGCAGGGCACCACCACCGGCTTGCAGATGGTGTCGCCCAGCGGTGAGCCTAGTGCCCCGGCCCGGATCCTGATTCGCGGAGTGGGTTCCATCACCACCGATGCCGAGCCGCTGTTCATCGTCGACGGAGTGCCGGTGGCGAGCGGCGGCACCAGCCCGTTGACCTACCTCAATCCCAACGATATAGAAAATATATCCGTCCTCAAAGATGCTTCGGCCACCGCCATCTACGGTTCGCGGGGCGCCAACGGGGTGATCCTGATCACCACCAAAACCGGTAAGGTGGGGCAAGCGCAGTTCAACCTGAACTACAACGTGGGCTACACCACCCCCATCAACGAACTGGAGCTGGCCAACGCCGACCAGTGGCGCTCGGCGGTGGATCAGGCGCGCACCAACAGCGGACTAACCCAACCCCTGAGAAAGGAGCAGGATTTGTTTGACCAGCGGCAAGCCGGACGCTTTGTGGACCTGGATATCTACAACCGGACCAACAACAACTGGATAGACCGGGTGAAGCAAGACGGGCAGTTTAACCAGTACGGATTTTCAGCTTCCAACGCCAGCGAAAAAGCCAGCTACTACATCTCCGGACAGTACCGCGACCAAACCGGCAACTTCCTCAACACCCGCTTTCAGCGCTACACCGGCCGGGTGAACCTGGACTTCCAGGCGACCGACTTTCTGAAACTGGGCTTGCGCTATACTTATAGCTACGAAGACGACGAGCCGCGCAATCGCTTGGCCAGTGCTCCTTCTATCCAGGATCGAAACAACAATTTCGGTGCCTGGCCAACCTTTGACATTCTTTATGACCGGGCATTGCCTATCTATCCGGCCACCTGGCCCGATAACGGAGCACCCTTTGAGCCGTTTACCAGAGTCAACATTCCCTACGCGGCCGACCGCGCCAACAGCCAACGCGACGTGAACACTTCTACCCAGTTGGCTAATCTCTTCGTTGAGGTTGCCCCCCTGGAAGGGCTCACCCTGCGGGCCGAAGGCGGAGTGAATTATTCAGTAGAAAACGACCACAACTGGATTTCGGGCAACCTGCGCCCCCAGGAACTGCGCGAAGAAGATACCGGACTGGATGACCGGCTGTTGCTCGACTACCTTTACGAAGAAGGGGTGCCCCGCTTTGACATCTATGACAACCGCCGTTGGACCTTCAACACCATCGGGACGGCCGCCTACGCAACCGACTTTGGCGCTGACCATCGCCTAAGCGCTTTGGTGGGTATAGAACTGATCCACACCGACAACGAATCGTTTGTTAACCAGTGGGAAGACGCCGCTTCTATCCAGGACCCCAGTGAACTGGGGGCGTTTATTCGTGATCCGGAGCAACTGCTGGGCCTTAACCACTTCTACCGGGGGCAGGTGCGCTTCTTCTCACAGTTCGGTCGGGTCAACTACACCTTCCGCAACCGCTACCTGCTGCAAGCTTCTATACGGCGCGACGGCAGCTCCAAGTTCACGCCCAACGATCGCTTCAGTTGGTTCCCTTCCTTGTCCGGGGGCTGGGTGATCTCCGACGAAGATTTCTTCAACGACAATGGGGTGCTGAGCTTCCTGAAGTTGCGCGGTGGATGGGGCATTACGGGCAACGCCAACATCGACGCCTTCCAGTTCAACGATAACTACTGGCTGTGGCCCAACTACCCCAACCGTTCGGGGGCAGCCATCCTGCAGCGCATCGGTTCGCGCAACATCCAGTGGGAAAAGTCCAACACCTACGATGCCGCCCTGGAGTTTGGCCTGTTCAACGACCGCATCAGCGGTTCGGTAGGGTATTACTACACCCGAACGACCGACCTGTTGCTCAACTTCCCGGTTACCCCCTCCGTCGGTATCTACCAAACCAACAGTATTGACCCGACCGCGCTGGACAACGTGGGCTCGATGCAGAACCAGGGGCTTGAATTGGAAATAAACACGATCAACGTAGACGCCGGAGGATTTCGTTGGTCCACCGGTTTCAACCTGACCACCAACCAGAACAAGGTGCTGGAGCTTTATCCCGGCTTCGACGGCGATCCGCTGCAGTTTTCTTTCAACGGCTTCACCACCGTGCAGGAAGGCGAACCGTTGGGCTTGTTCTTCTTGCCCGAGTTTGCCGGATACGATGAGAGTGGCAACGTGCTGGTGCGGGAAATAGACCAAGACTTGGCCGCCAACCAGCAGTACGAATTTACCGGCAACACGGTGCGCAACATCGGCAACGTGGCCAACGAGAACAGCGTGATTCAGTACGGAAAAACCGGGCTGCCTACCTTCTACGGCGGACTCAACAACACCTTCTCGTATAAGGGGCTATCGTTGAACGTGCTGTTTAGCTTTCAGGGAGGCAACTACGTGTATGACAACATCGGCCTGGCCCGCGTGGGTAACGCAAACCAAAACCTCCGCGCCGACGTGGTGGGCAACACCTGGACGCCCGAAAATCCGAACGCGACCTACCCGGTGCTCACCTGGAACAACCTGGAAAACAATCCGGAAGACCCCGACCAACAGCCGCAGCAGCTATCGGACCGCAGCACGTTTTGGCTGGAAAAAGGTGATTTCATCCGCCTCCGAACCATCAATTTGGCCTATAACCTGCCCACCCGCTGGTTTGAGAAGAACTTCTTGCAGGGAGTCAACCTGTTTGTCAACCTCCAGAACGTAGCTACCTTCTCCCGGTTTGATACGGTAGACCCTGAGGTAGTACGCACCACTGGTAATGACCCTACGGCCCGTAATATTGGTCAGGGAGTGATTGGTGGGGTTCCTTATTGGCAGGTGTTCACTGCTTCCGGCGGAGTTAACATTAAATTCTAAAACAGAAAACGACACAATCATGAAAAATATAGTATATCTGTTGGGCCTGAGTCTGCTGCTGAGCTGCAGCGGCGAAGAGTTTCTGGAAGACGCCCTTCCGAGTATCAACCAGGCCAAGGCCGAATTTGAATCGAACGAAACCCTCGACGACCTGGTGCGGGGGGGCTACTTTAACCTCAAGTCGCCCAGCGACGTGGGGCCGCTAGACCTGTTTATCTATCAAACCGTTGCCACGGATCTGGCAGAACTAAAGGAGTACTCGAACCTGGTTAGTGGGGATCGTAATCTACAGCCCTTTTACCTGCGGCAACCCGAGATCAACGACATTCGGTTTGTGGAGTTCCCCTGGGCCGGGGCCTATTCGGTGCTGTTCAACGTCAACACCGTGCTGAACTTCTACGAAGAAAACGAGCCTCCGGCCGACGCGTTCCAGTCGTGGGTGCCGCGCATCCAGGGCGAAGCGCACTTCTTGCGGGCGTTCGCCCTATATATGCTGGTGACCACCTACGCGCCGCCCTACAGTTCGGCTCCGAATGCCGAAAGTATTATCCTGCGCACCGAACCTACCCAGGCGCCCACCGATTATAAGGGACTGTCTACCAACCAGGAAGTGTACGACCAGATTATCGATGACCTGAAGGCCGCGATCACCTTGCTGCCCGAAGAATACGATGCTTCCGTTCATCCCCCCGACTACCAGGACCGGGCCAAGCAGTCGGCCGCCCGTTTTCTACTGGCTAAAGTGTACTTTTTGATGGGACAGCCCTTCTGGACGGCCGGGCAAGACGGCGACGGCGGCGCATTGGAGCAGATCGACGCAATTATTGAATCGGGGCGTTACCCGTTGCTGCAAACGGATAACCTGAAACAAATTTTCTTGCCAAAAGGGTTGGGTGCCAAAGCCTCCGAAACCGTGTGGTACGTCTCCTACTACTTCCGCAACGCCTGGCGGACGCCTCGCCTGGAG
The DNA here is from genome assembly GCA_965217275.1 of Cyclobacteriaceae bacterium. Taxonomy (GTDB): domain Bacteria; phylum Bacteroidota; class Bacteroidia; order Cytophagales; family Cyclobacteriaceae; genus Tunicatimonas. Next base: position 3,436,923 of record OZ244400.1, read on the forward strand.
ATGGTGTATAGCAACTTCACCGGCAATCGCCTGCGCGGATTTGCTGTGAGCAAGGCGACGCTGGGTGACCTTGGTTGGGACGACGAGGCGGTGGCCCAGCAAGATGAGCGCTACAACGACTGGTACCGCCGCTTTGAGCGGAATCCGGCCGACTCGACGGAGATTGACCCCGCTTTTGCCGGTGATTATACGGACCCTTATAACGTGTGGAACGGCAAATTTACCGACCCGACGGCCAACTTCATCGTGTTCCGCTCTCCGGAACTCTATCTCATGCGGTCGGTCATCCGACTGGCCAATGGCGACGCCGCCGGAGCCACGGCCGACGTGAACGTGACCCGCACGCGGGCCGGACTGCCGGAGTTGGGCACAGCGACCGCCCGAGACATTGAACTGGAGTGGATCAAAGAGATGGGCTTCGAGGGCCGACGCTTGTTCTACCTGCAGGCGCTGCAATTGCCGGTGCCGCCGGGCGACCGACCGGGAGTGAGCTCCATCCCCTACGACGACCCTTCGCTAGTCAGGGATTTGCCCCGAGCCGAACTCACCCGCAACCCCATCTTGGCCGGAGGTGACAACTAAACCAACGAAAAGCACTCCGAAGAGTGCTTTTTTTGCATTACTCTATTGCTAGTTGACCGACAAGCCGAAATTGGGGGTAGCAATCACCGGGAGTATTTTTCAGACGGTCTATATATTAGGCAGGGTAAGAGCGACGGACACAGAACAACGGCCCGTCTGGGAAGCTGGAATGTTATTGTTTGAGTTTTTTACAAAACTTTTATACACGCTAATTATATATCAATGCCTACGCTTGTTTGTATATTTAAAGTTATAAGTAGAATTTTTAGATTATTCACCCGCTATCGTTGGCTGGTTAGCCTTCCGTTTTTACTTATCCTGATGGTGAGCAGTCGTACCGCCCCCCGCGCGCCTAAGCCCAACATCGTCTACATCCTGGCCGACGATCTGGGCTACGGCGACCTTTCTTTTCTGGGGCAAACCCGCTTTGCTACGCCCAACATCGACCGGCTAGCCCGCCAAGGGATGCTGTTCACCAACCACTACTCCGGGTCGGCGGTCTGCGCTCCTTCGCGGGCTACGCTGATGACGGGCTTACACACCGGCCACACCGCCGTGCGCGGCAACCAAGCCTTTCCCGGAATAGGCGTCGCCCCGCTGTCCGACGAGCAAATGATCCTGCCCGAAGCCATCAAAGTGAACACCGACTACGTGACCGCCATCAGTGGACGCTGGCACCTGGGCGGCGAGCTAACCGACCAGACGCCTTACGATCGGGGATTTGACTACCACTGGGGCAAGCTAAGCAGCATGTTTCCCAAAAGAGAAGGCCGGGTAAAGGTAGGCGTGCTGGTAGATAGCCTCTGGAATGAGCAGGGACAGCATCACCCTAGTGAGGAGTACCTGTCTATCGGCATAGAACCGGTTTATGAAAACGGGCAACTCTACGATCTCAATAAGGCCGAGCAAGCCCAACGCCCGATCAACATGGACGAACTGCTCACCGACAAGGCTATGCAGTTTATGGAAGACCATCAACAGGAGCCGTTCTTCCTGTACCTGGCTTACAGCCTGCCCCACGCGCCCATGGAGTACCACGCCGACTATCCCGTCACCACCGACAGCCTGCCCCCGACCGAGCGCGCCTTCGTCTCGATGGTCTACGCGCTGGATGACTACGTAGGCCAATTACTGGACAAGCTGGATGCGCTGGAGATGGCCGGCAACACCGTGGTGATCTTCACCAGCGACAACGGCGCGCACAACGAAGGCGGTCACCGCTACGACTATTTTGATTCCAACGGACCGTTCCGGGAGTACAAACGCTCGTTTTACGACGGCGGACTGCGCGCTCCCATGATCGTTCGCTGGCCCGGCAAAGTGAAGCCCGGCAGTACGACCGATCATCTGTCGGCGTTCTGGGACATGCTACCCACACTGTGCGACATTGCCGGAGCTCCCGTGCCGGAGTCTACCGACGGCATTTCTTTTCTGCCTACCTTGCTGGGCCAGGATCAACCGGAGCATGAATATCTGTACTGGGAATTTAACGAAACGATAGATTTTAAGAAAACCCAGCACAAGCAGGCGGTGCGAAAGGGAGATTGGAAGGGCGTTTATTATATTGCCGAAGACCGGTTCGAGCTCTACCACCTGAGCCAAGACCGGGGCGAAATGCACGACGTGGCCGAACAACATCCCGAGGTGGTGGCCAACCTGAAGCGCATCATGGCCGAGGCCCACAAGCCGTCCGAGCGCTTTCCCCTGACGCGGGAAGAACGGGCGCGGGCGGGTCGGTAGCGAATGACAGTATAGGGATTAACGCCCCCAACCCGTCATTCCGGAAGTATCCGAAGCAGAGCGTAGGATACTATCCGCGCCACGGTGGCCGGAATCCCCTGTTACGAAGCCGCAGATGAACAACTTTACGGACGTAATGCACGGCATTAAAGTGGGGAATTCCGGCGGTCCCCGCGGGAATATTTTCTTCCGCGGGGCGGCCCCCGCTACCGCTACAGAAAATTCCGGACCGCGTCCACGCCGGGCCGCCGGGCGGTGGATGACGGGCTGGGGGGGTGATATTATCTCTGTGCTGTTATGGTCGTTATTTACGTACATTAATAATTTTCAATATGATACAACATAACCTGTTTCCGCCCCAGCAAAAAGCCCTGCTACCCATCGTCATTTTTGTACTAGGCTGTCTACCCATCACCCAGGCTCAAGACCGACCTGTTCCAAAGCGGCCTAACATTCTCTGGCTGGTAGTAGAAGACACTTCCCCCTATCTCTTCCCCGCCTACGGCAACGACCTGATCAGCACTCCCAACCTGGACTCGCTGGCGCAGCACGGCGTGGTGTTTACCAACGCTTTTGCACCCGGTCCGCAGTGCTCCCCGGCCCGCTCGTCGCTCATCAGCGGCAGCGACGCCACCACCTACGGCACCGACATCCACCGTGAGGGACGTCCCGTGCCCGACCATTACTTTTTTCCTACTTACCTGCGGGACACCGGTTACTACACCACCAACATTGGCAAAACCGACTACAATATTCCCCAAGCGCGCCAAGCCGAACTGCTCCAGCCGGTTTGGAACAAGAACGGAGCGGGTGCGACCTACAATGATCCCGAACGGGGCAACCGACCGTTCTTTGCGCAGTTCAATAACATGACCACGCATATGAGCCGCCTGACCACCATCACCCTGGATGTGCGGGAGCCGGTGAGCGTAAAGATAGACAGTGCCGACCTGCCGCCCTACGTGCCTAACCTGCCCGAGTCGCGCGCCGACTACGCCCTGCACCTGGAAGGCGTACAGAACGCCGACCGCTGGGTAGGCCTGTTTCTCAACGACCTGCGAAAGCGTCAGTTGCTGGAGAATACCATTATCTTCTTCTTCTCCGACCACGGCGGCAGCCTGCCCCGCGGCAAAGCTTTTCCCTTCGACACCGGACATCGAGCAGCCTTGATCGCCTTCGTGCCCGAACGCTGGCAACACCTGTGGGACGAGCCGCCCGGCACCCGCTCCGACCGTTTGGTATCGTTCGTTGACTTCGGTCCTACGGCCTTAAGCCTGGCCGGAGTGAAGCCACCGGAGCACATGCAGGGCCAAGCGTTTATGGGAGAACATCGCCAAGCCCCGCGCGAGTACGCTTACACCTTCCGGGCCAACACCGGTCCGCACTTTGACCCGTCTCGCTCGGTCTACGACGGTCGCTTTCACTACATTCGCAATTATACGCCGTATAAAATTCATGCGCTGCGGCAATCATTTCAGTTCGGGATGCCTGCCCAACTGGCCTGGGATAAGCAGTTTCACGCCGGTAAAGCTGCCGCCCAACACCAGCAGTACTATCAGCCGAAGCCCCACGAAATGCTCTTCGACCTACAGGCCGACCCCTGGGAGATGAAAAACTTAGCCAATGATTCGGCTTACCAAAACAAACTTGCTGAACTCAGCCAGCGAGTGGTTGAGCACGCCCAGGAAACCCACGACCTGGGCTTTATTCCCCGGAAAGTACGGCGGTCGCTCGTCGCCTCGGGCGGTAACCTGTACGATTACGTGCGAAACAGCGATTACCCGTTGGATGAACTTCAGCAACTAGCCACACTGGCCTCTAACCCGGAGCGCCTGAAGGGCGATGCATTGGTGCCGTACCTCACCCACGAGCGACCTTCGTTTCGGTTTTGGGCGGCCTCGGGCTTCGCTTACTTGTATTCGCTCGGACGGTCGTACCCAGTGCCCCCGGCCCTGCGTACACTGCTGGAAGACGCGCACCCGGCAATAGCGGCTACGGCGGCCGAAGCGTTGGTATATGCCGGTGAGGAAGAAACCGGGGCCGAGGCGCTGGTCGGCATGGCCGCGCAAAGGATAGGAGAGGCGATCTCAGCCCTAGAAGAAGTGCAGCACCGGCTTAGCTTGAGTGAGGAGCAAGTGGAAAAGATACGGACGGCGGCCGCTCAGCCTTCGGATGACTCAGAAAACAATTTCGGACTGCGCAGCCTGCTGGTAGAAGCCGGAGCAGTACCGTTGGACAGTCTGTTCACCCCCGCCCAGCGCGAATCCTTCCTGGCTGGCTACCGCGACCGCATTGTGAACTGGGCTCCTACGCGACCGAACCCGAATCCTGTTCAGGATGATCCCAGTGCAGTAGAACCCAACGTTATAAAATCTGCTACCAACCCTGGCCAACCGGAATAACGATGAAAAAAAACAAGCTGTTCTATAACACCGTTTCACTGATAGCAGTAGGGTATTGGCTGGCAGGCTGCGCCGGACAAGCACAACCGCAGCGAGAAGTGGCGGTCACTCCGCCCAACATCATCATCCTGCTGGCCGACGACCTGGGCTACGGCGACCTGTCGTGCTACGGCAGCCAGTCGGTAGAAACTCCTAATCTGGATTCGCTGGCCGCGCAGGGAATGCAGTTTTCACACTTTTACGCCGGTTCGGCCGTGTGCTCACCCTCGCGGGCCAGTTTGCTCACCGGTAAGTATCCAATCCGTTATGACATCCGTCGGCACTTCTCCGACAACCAAGAGCACCTGCCGACTACCGCAACTACTTTGCCTGAGCTATTGCAAGAGAAAGGCTACCACACGGCGCATATCGGCAAATGGCACCTAGGCGGCCTGCGTCCGCAGGACTACGAAGCCCGCCAGGCCGGACAGGCGGCTAATCCCGGTCCCTTGCAGCACGGCTTCGACCACAGTCTCACCAGCATTGAAGGCGCGCCCATTCGACCCGAACTGATGAAGAACCGCCGTCTGTACCGCGAGGGCGGCAAGTTTATGGTGCGCAACGACCAGCGGGCTGATGATGATCCGAATCACTGGACCGAGATCAAGGTAAACGAAGCTATCTCGCTGGTAGACCAATACGCCGCAGACGAGCAGCCCTTCTTCCTAAACTTGTGGTTCGACGTGCCCCACACTCCCTACGAGCCCGCCCCCGAGCCGCATCTATCAAAATACGAGCAGATGGGCGTCACTGGCGACCAACTCTACTTCCGCTCGATGGTCTCGCATCTGGACGCCAACATCGGTCGGCTGATACAGCACCTAAAAGCAACCGGCGTGTACGACAACACCCTCATCCTGTTCACTTCCGATAACGGCCCCGCCTTTCAGGGCAATCCGGGACCTTTTCGTGGGGGCAAAACCGATCTGCACGAGGGCGGCATCCGGGTACCCATGTTTGTCGTGTGGCCTGGTCATGTGCCCGCCAACACCTACTCTTTCAGCCCGGTGCACATGGCCGACCTGTTGCCTACGCTGAGCGAGATAGCCGGAGTGGCTATCGACAGCCTGAAGCTAGACGGGCAAAATCGACTCAGTACGTGGACGGACCCAGCCTTTCAGGCACGGGATGCGCTGTTCTGGCAAATGGATTTGTACAAATCGTTTCAGAACCAGGGCCCCAAGCCCGCGCCCTACGCCACGGCGGCGGTGGTGCAGGGAAAGTGGAAGCTACTGGCTGACAGTCTGCAACCCACCGAGTTATTTAATCTGGCGGTAGATCATCGGGAACTGTACAATGTGTTGGAGGAGGAGCCTGAAGTAGCCAAAGCGCTCACCAATCAGCTTCGGAAGTTTATGGAAAGTCCGCGTGACCGCTCGGGCTTTGTAGAGGAGGGGCTTCCTTGATGGTACGGAGCGAAGCTATTCAAATCCTTTGAGCGCATCAACAAACGATTGAGCATCTTCCGATGACCACTCGTTTTTTACCAGCGTGGTAATGAGTCTTTCCTCAAAGGGTTGTTCGCCACGGAGGATAATACCTCTGATACACCGCTCTATTTCAAGCGCATCCTCGCGACCGTAATGCTTTTCAAAAATCTGCGCTATTTTATTTTCTTCACTCATATGCTTTCGTTTTAAGCGGCTGCAACGTACTCAGCAATAGCAATTTTTCTCCGATCAAGCCGCAAAGGTCAAAAAAGTGCTAGTCATTGCAAAGGAACCATTAGCCGTAAAGATTACCAATGACTTAATTTGATGCGCGCTCAATTTACTAATTTGCCAAATACACAACATACGACCTATGGCATTTTCTATTCGTATCAACTACTATGGCCGCCTTCTCATCATCAGCCTGACGGTGTGTCTGTTGATGATGGGTGAAGCAACCGCCCAGGGAGTCAATGTCTCTGGCACTGTCACTGACGATGATGGTGAACCATTAATCGGAGCCTTAGTGGTAGAAAAGGAAACGACCAACGGTACCGTCACGGACATCGACGGTGCGTATGAACTGAGCGTAGCAAATGAAGACGCTACCTTGGTATTTTCCTTTGTCGGCTACGCCGAACAGGAAGAGGTCATCAACGGACGCTCCATCATCGACGTATCGCTGATCCCGAAGGTGCTCGACGAGGTGGTGGTGCTGGGCTACAGCACGGAGCGAAAAAGAGATCTGTCTGGCTCAACCTCTTCGGTGGAAGCAGAAGCCATAGAAAAAGTGGTAACCCCCTCCATCGACCAGGCACTGCAAGGAAGAACCGCCGGGCTGCTGGTGTCGAATGCCTCGGGCGGCTCGCCGGGAGCCGCTCCTACCGTTCGCATCCGGGGGTCCAACTCGGTCAACAGCGGCAACGAACCGCTCTACGTGATCGACGGTTTTCCGGTGTATCCCAACAACAGTGGCGTCCGGGGGGGCACCGACTTCCAGACTGACCAGCTCTCTCCCAATACCTCCAACGTGCTAGCCACCATCAACCCCAACAACATCGCCTCTATCGAGGTGCTCAAAGACGCTTCGGCCACCGCTATCTACGGGGCGCGGGGTGCCAACGGAGTGATTGTGATCACCACCAAACGAGGGCAAGCCCAGGCCAATCAGCTCAACGTCGACCTCTACACCGGCATCAGCACCATATCCAACGATTACCCCCTGCTGAACGCATCGCAGTACGCTCGCTTGCTCAACGAATACAACGAGGCATTCAACGCCGACCCGGCCTTCACCGACGAACAGATTGCTGCCTTCGACAACGGAGCGGGCACCAACTGGCAGGATCAGGTTTTCCGCCGGGCGCAGGTCAGTAATCTTCAGCTATCGGCGACCGGGGGCAACCAGAGCGTGCAGCACTTTCTGTCGGCAGGCTATTACAACGAAGAAGGGATCATCAAGGGGAGCGGCTTGCAACGATTTTCCTTACGGGCCAACCTGGACCTGAAGCTCGGCGAAAAATTCAAGGTAGGCAACAGCTTCACCACTTCGTATACCATCCAGGAAGACGTTCCTACCGGGCAGCGTGACCCGGGCACGGGACCGGGCGTGATTTTGAGCCTATTGGACTTTCCGCCGACCGACCCGGCGTACAACGACGACGGATCGTACTTTCTGTTTCCTTCCCGCTCCGGCCTGGCCATTGCCAACCCGCTGGCCATCGTTGAAACCCAAGACATCACCTACAAAAGCCTGCGCTCGCTGGGTACCTTCTTCGGCGAGTACGAGATTTTGCCCGGCCTCACCGGCCGGGTCAACCTGGGGTATGATTTACTGGGCCGGAAGGAAGACTCTTTTTATCCAGCCGCGAGCACCCTGCTGGGGGCCGAAGTGGGGGGACTGGCCCGAGTAGGTAACATCCTGGACGTGACCTGGATGACCGACTTTCTGGTGACGTACAATAAAGAGTTTGGTCGGCACCGCATCAGCGCCGTCACCGGATTCACTGCGCAGGCCAACACGCTGGAAAGAACCCTGACGGGTCGGAGCAACTTCGTGACCGATGCCTTTGGCCCCTTCAACCTGGCCGGGGGAGCTACCGAGATTATTCCCCAATCGGCCAAAGACGAATGGTCGCTTGTTGGCCTGATTGGCCGCGTTAACTACGTGCTGTCCGACAAGTACATCTTTACCTTCAGCGGCCGCTACGACGGTTCTTCGCGCTTCGGAGAGAATAACAAGTACTCGTTCTTCCCGTCCGGAGCCGTGGCCTGGCGAATCAGTGACGAAGCTTTCTTCGATGGGGTCGGTTTTGTGGACGATCTTAAGCTACGGGCCAGTTACGGGATCACCGGCAACCAGGAGATTGGTCTGTACCGTTCGCTGCCTCGCTACATCACCGTGGGCGAAGTGTTTGGAAACACCACCGCGGTGGGCATCCGACCGGCTCCCAATGGCATCCCCAATCCCGATCTCACCTGGGAACAAACCAACCAGTTGAATATCGGCACCGACTTCGTGGCCTGGAGTGGCCGCCTGAGCATCACCGCCGACTACTATCGCAAAGAGACTACCGATTTGATCTTCGAGTTTCCGGTGGCCACGGAATCCGGTTTTAGCAGTGTGCTGAGAAACTCGGGCAGCGTAGAAAACGAAGGCTTCGAACTGGCCGCCACTACTAATTTTAACGTGGGGAAAGTAGGAGTATCCGTCAGTGGCAACTTCACGCACAACACCAACCGCATCACCGACCTCGGGGGGCGCGACACCCTGCTGATCGGCAACAACGGTCGGGCCTACATCATCGGCGAGGATATATCGACGGTTTACGGATTGCAGTTTGACGGCATCTGGCAACTGGGGCAGGAAGACCAGGCGGAAGTATACGGACGGGTGCCGGGCGATGCGCAGTATGCCGACCTGAACGGCGATAATGCCTACGACCTGGCCAACGACCGTCGAGTGTTAGGGGTGGAACAACCTACCTCGTTCTATGGCCTTAACACCGCTTTCAACTACCAGGGTATTGAGCTAAGCATTTTCTTTCAAGGCTCCGCCGGTAACATCATCCGGGGAAGCACAGTCAATTCCGGCTTTGGCGGGTTGAGCAATAACTACGTGGCTTCGGCCAACTACTGGACGCCCGACAATCCGTCGAACACCATCCGCTCGCTGATGTCTACTGACCCGTTGGGCAATGCCGTGGCCAGCAACGAGTTTGAGAGAGCCGACTACCTGCGGCTACGGACGGTGACGCTGGCCTACAATCTGCCCAACTCGTTGCTGGAAAGGATAGGCCTGGCCAAGTTGCGCGTCTACGTGAGCGGCCAAAACCTGCTTACGTTTACCAACTACACCGGGCAAGACCCGGAGATTATTGGCAACCCCATCACGCGAGGCAACGATGCCGGAAACTACCCGTTGGCTACGACTTATCGGTTGGGATTAAACATTGGTTTTTAGCACACACACCATGAACAAAGCAAGCTTTATTATCGGAACACTCCTGCTGCTAGCCAGCGGCTGCGACGACTTCCTGGCCGAAGAGCCGGTTTCTTTTATCAACCCCAACACCTTCTTCCAAACCGCGGCCGATGCCGACGCGGCCGTCGTAGCGGGGTACGACTTCTACGGTGGCTTCAATCCCGGTACGTTCGGCTGGTGGCGCGACTACACCTTTGAGGTGGTAAGCGATGACTTCGTGAACCGCCCGCTGGGCAATAGCAACAACGCCCGGGAGCTGGCACTCTACAACGACTTCCTGCCCAGCACCGTGTTGATAGAAAGCGTCTATACCAACCACGTTGAGGGACTTAACAACTACACAATAGCCATCGACGGAATAGAGAACATGGAAAGCTTCGGTGGCCAGGCGGCGTTGGTGGCCGAAGCCAAGTACCTTCGGGCGTATAGTTACTTCCACCTAGTACGCCTATTTGGGCGGGTGCCGGTCATCGAAGAGCCGCTCACCATCGAAGAAGTGACCGAAGTGCCGCGCGCGGGTTCGGTGGACGAAGTGTACGACTTGATCATCCGCGACTTGGAAGCCGGAGTAGCTGACTTGCCGGAAGCAGCTATTGCTCCGGGCAGGGCTACCCGCTGGGCGGCAATGGCCTTGCTGGCCAAGGTACACCTAACCCGAGAAAACTGGAGCGAAGCGGCTACTTTAGCGGCCCGCGTGATAGCCGAAAGTCCGCACGAGTTGCTGCCGGTGTACACCGATATTTTCAGCGACAACAACGAAAACAACGCCGAGTCGATCTTCGAAATTCAGATGCTGCTGGGCGACGAGCGCAGCAACCAGGTGGGCAACTGGCCCCGGGGAGTGGGCTCCGACGGCAGCAAAGATTTCTTTTTGGGCCCCAATTGGGGAGGCTTGTACATTGCTACGCAAAACCTGCTGGATTCTTTTGAGCCCAACGACGCCCGCCGAAACCTGATCGCCACCAGCGTGACCCGCAGTGACGGCACGTTGATCGAGTTCAATGCCGACGGCGAAGAACCGCACTACGCCCTTAAGCGAGTCCCTAATTCGTACATCGAGGGCGTGGAAGCCAACAACAACTCGAGCTACAACTATATTTACATGCGCCTGGGAGAAGTATACCTCATCGCCGCCGAAGCCGAAAACGAAGCCAACGGCCCGGGTAACGCCTACGCCTTCATCAACCCAATCCGCACCCGTGCGGGACTGGAACCGCTGTCTGGACTCAACCAAGAACAATTCCGGGAGGCGGTGCGCAATGAGCGGCGGCATGAGTTGTACGACGAGCGAAAACGCTACTTTGATCTGTTGCGCTGGGGCAACGTGGTGCAAAGAACCCGGGAAGTAAAGCCCACGGCCAGTATCAAAGACCACAACGTGCTGTGGCCCATTCCGCAGGACGCCGTCGACCGCAACCCCGCGCTGCAGGGCGATCAAAATCCGGGCTATTGATATGAAAATCACCAACGTAGAGGCGTACGTGCTGTCGGACAAGCTGGAGAAGGCGTTCTACTTTTCGCAGTGGGAGTACCGTGAGCGGCTTATCTGCATCGTGAAGGTCACCACCGACGAAGGTTTGGTCGGGTGGGGCGAGGGCTACGGCCCGGCCAGCGTGCTACGGGCGGGAGTAGAGTTCTTGAAACCGCTGTTGATCGGACTCGATCCGTTACTTACTGAAACGATCTGGCAGACGATGTACCGCCGTACGCTGGACTACGCCCGTCGGGGAATTTTAATGGCCTCGGTGTCGGCGATTGACATTGCTTTGTGGGATTTGAAGGGCAAAATATTCGGGCAACCCATTCACGTACTGCTGGGTGGAAAAAAGCGAGACCGGATAAGGCCATACGCCACGGGCATGTACTTCAGCCGGGACACAAAAGACTTAGCGCAGCCCCTGGCCGCAGAAGCCCTTTACTATAAAGAAAGCGGATTCACCTATATGAAGATGAAGGTGGGGCTGGGGATAGAAGAAGATTTGCGCAACATTGCGGCGGTAAGAGAAGCCATTGGATTTGATATAAACCTAATGGTAGATTCTAACCACGCCTACGGCTACGTAGAAGCTTTACGCTTGGCGCGGGCGATGGAACCGTACGACATCCACTGGTTTGAAGAACCGCTATCGCCGGAAGATTATGCGGGCTACGCCCGGTTAAGAACGCAGTCGCCGGTGCCCATTGCGGCGGGAGAGTGCGAATACCTGCGGTTCGGATTCCAACAGTTGTTTAGCCAAGCGTGCGTCGATATTGCTCAGCCCGATATCTGCGCCGCCGGAGGCATCTCGGAAGTGAAAAAAATCATGGACATGGCCTATACGTTCGGGGTCGACGTGGTGACCCACTCCTGGGGCACCGGCATCGCCCTCAATGCCGCACTGCAACTGTTGAGCAACATGGACATCACGCCCGGCAGGATGAAAGAACGCGACGCCTTGGTCGAGCTCGACTTTACCGAAAACAAGCTACGCGAAGAACTGATCTTTCCCAAGATACAAGTGCAAGACGGCTACCTGTGTCCTTCGGACCAGCCCGGACTAGGCATCGAGATCAACGAAAAAGTTATTCAACGATACCAACTACAATTATGAAATTCGGACACAAAAAACTATACATCGACGGCGAACTGGTGAACGCCCAAAAAGACGATACTCGAGAAGTCATCTGTCCGGGAACGGGACAGGCGGTGGTGACGATAGCCTGGGCGGGCCGGGCCGACGCTGAACGAGCGTTGGAGGCGGCGCAAGCTGGTTTCAAAAAATGGTCGAAGATGACGATCCACGCCCGCAATGAGTGGATTGCCAGATTGCGCACCGCCCTGCAAGAACGGGAGTCGGAGCTGCGCGAAGCCGTGATGTACGAGATGGGCAAGACCTACGGCCAGGCCGGTGAAGATTATGAATCACTTATCAACGCGCTGGAGTGGTACCCCCAGGAGATGCTGCACCGGCGCGACGAGATCATTTCCGACCCCGACGGCACCCACGCCCACCAAGTGGTGGCCGAACCGGCCGGAGTGGCGGTGGCTTACCTGGCCTGGAACTTTCCGCTGCTCAACCTGAGCTTTAAGGTAGGCCCGGCCCTGGCTGCCGGTTGCTCCCTCATCGTCAAGCCTTCGGAAAAGTCGCCCCTGTCAGCCTACGTGGTCGGTGAGGCACTGGCGAGCATCAACTTTCCCAAGGGCGTGGTGAATATTCTGGCCGGTTCCAACGACGAGGTGGCCCCCACGCTGTCGGGCAGTCCCATTCCGCGCGTCATTACCATGATCGGCTCATCGGCTTCGGGGCGCACCGCCATGCAGCAGGCGGCTACCTCTATCAAGCACTTCAGCATGGAACTGGGCGGCAACGCCCCGGCCATCGTATGCGAAGACGCTGACCTGAGCCGGGCCCTCACCGACCTGTCGGCCCTTAAGTTTGGCAACTGCGGACAAATCTGCGTGGCCCCCAACCGCATCTTCGTGCACCAATCTATCTACCGGGAGTTTGTCGACCGCTTTGTGGAGAAAGCCTCGCAGCAGGTGGTCGGATTTGGCCGAGACAATAATATTAGCATGGGGCCGCTGATTGATGAGCGAGCGCAACGGCGCATGAAGCAACTGGTGCAAACAACCCTGGGCGAGGGCGCCAAGCTGGAGTGCGGCGGGAAAATTCCCGAAGACAAAAAAGAAGGTTTTTTCTTTGAGCCCACGGTCTTTTCTGACGTGCGTCCGGAGATGACCATCTTCCGGGAAGAAATTTTCGGTCCGTTGGCCTCTGTCATCCCCTTCGACGACGATGAGGAAGCCCTGGCAATGGCCAACGACTCGACGGTAGGATTGTCCAGCTACGTGTACAGCAACAATATCAACCGCGTCAATTTTTTCAGCACGGGTCTGGAAGTAGGCGAAGTGCACGTCAACGGCTTCAAGTACGCCATCTACCTGCCCCACGGCGGCGTGAAAGAAAGCGGGTTGGGCCACGACTGCTCGCATTTGGCTCTGGATGATTATTTGAGTAAGAAGAGAGTGACGATTAGGGTTGGTAAGTTTTAATGTAAAATGTAGTGGGAACGCGCCGTTCCACGGTGGCCTCGGCACGTTCCCACTGTTCACAGAACCATTCTGGAATAACCAACAAATGAGAAAAACATCCAACATGAAAACCATCCTATGCTACAGCATCCTTCTGCTCACCCTTACCATTACAGTCCCCGCCGCTGCCCAATCTACCGAAAAACCAAACATCATCTTCATCTTCGCCGACGACCTAGGCTGGGGCGACCTAAGTAGTTACGGCAGCGATCGGATAGACACTCCGAACCTGGATTCGCTCGCTGCCCAGGGCACTTTGTTCACCCAGTTTTACGTACCGGGCTCGGTGTGCTCACCCAGCCGGGCAGGCATCATGAGCGGGCTGAACCCCTCGCGCAACAAAGTCTTCGGACACTTTATGCCGGTGCACGAGATCAACGCCAAACGGGGAATGCCCGACGCCCTGAATCCCGACCTGCTCACCATTACCGACCTGATGAAGCAGCAAGGATACACCACCGGTCACTTCGGTAAGTGGCACCTGGGCAACGTGCCACCCGATGCGTACGGCATCGATTCGTTCAGCACCAACGAGTTCTCCAACCTACCGGACGGAAGCAAAATTCGCGGGTGGGAGCCCCAGAACCGCCCCCATAGCACCAAAGACATCCTAAATGCCAGCCTGGATTTCATCAAAGCCAATCAAGAGCAACCGTTCTACGTAAATGCTTGGCTGTTTGACGTGCATGCCACGCTCAACCCTTCGGAAGAGCAGTTGGCTTCGGTGGAGCAGTTCAAGCCCAAAAACGTTGACTTCTACGGTATAGAGCAAGTCTATCTGGCAACGCTCCGGGAGGTAGATACCCAAATCGGACGGTTTCTGGAAGAACTGGATAAGCTAGGGTTGCGGGAGAATACGCTCATTATCTTTTCCAGCGACAACGGCCCCGAAGACCTGCACCTGGCCGAGTCGGCCCACAGCGGGGCGGGGAGTCCGGGGCCGTTTCGGGGACGTAAGCGCAGCCTCTACGAGGGGGGCATCCGGGTGCCGTTTATCTTGCGTTGGCCGGGCCACGTGCCGGAAGCCATCAACACCACTTCGGTGGTGAGCGGACTGGATTTTCTCTCGACGCTGGCCCACATCACCGGAGTTGAGGGAGCGGACACTTTAGTACGGGACGGAGAAAATATGGCGGACGTTTGGCTCGGCGCGAAGCGCAAGCGCAATAATGCCCTCTTCTGGGACTGGCGCTACGGTATTCTAGGCCACGTGATCAACCACTCGCCGATGATCGCCCTGCGTGACGGCGATTACAAACTGCTTGTCAATCCTGACGGCAGTCGCGTGGAACTTTACAACCTGATCAAAGATCCCTTGGAAGTTAATAACCTGGCTACGGAGAAACCTAAACTGACCAAAAAAATGACCGAGCGTGCGCTGGAGTGGTACGCTACCATTCCCGAAAGCCCGGTAGACGAAAGTGCCGGGACGAACCAGTGGCCGATGCCGGGGGAATAAGAGTAAGTACGTTGTAAACTATATGGTGCTGTACACATGCTGTCATTCAGCAGGAAACTTGCCGCAATGGAATTGTTGCTTCTTGGAGCAGTGTTACTTTGAGGCAAAAGCGGCTACCGTTGCAAATTCCTTCCTGGCATGGGATGATTATGACAGTAAAAGAGCGATGAAATTTAGTTGACAGCGTAGTAAGTTTATCCATTAACCATTTTCAAAGAAACCAACGATCGAATGAACTACCCTCTGTGGATACTGCTACTAACAACATTAGCCTTCTTCTCTTTCCAGATAAAAAACCCCAATGCTTCCGAACTAACCATCGTCGTTTCACCCAACGGGCAAGATAGCCAATCCGGTACGGCGGAAGCACCACTAAAGACCATTGCGACCGCCCTGAAACAGGTCGCCGCCACGCTGGCGGAAGATAGCAACACCGACGTATCAGTACGATTGCGTGAGGGCACCTACTACCTCACCGAAACTCTCCGGCTTACGTCCCAACATTCGCCCGCCGACGGCCATCAACTCACCATCGCTCCCTACCAGGACGAACGCGTGACCCTCTCGTCGGCCCAGCCGCTGTCGGGTTGGAAAAAAGTGACGAATACGAAGCTGAACTTCCCCGAAAGAACCAAAGAGCAGTTGTGGGAGGTGAGCCTACCTGCCAACCAGGGCCGCGCCTACTCGCTCTACCGGGAAGAGCATCGCTTGACCAACGCGGAGTCCGCCGGATTCTCGCCCACCAAGAAGCCCCCCAAGATGATTCAGTACGCTTACGAGGCCGACAGCGTGGACTTCACGCGTATGTACTTCGACGAGGACGCTCCGCTACACAACATTGCCCACGCCGAAAACGCTGAGCTACGCATCATCCCTAAGTGGCCCTGGACAATGAACATTCTGCCGGTGAGCACCCTGGATACCAGCGAAAATGTGCTGCGCACCGCCCTACCGGGCACCTACGGACTCTACCGCACCGAGTGGCGCCAGGAGGTGTACACCTCAGCCTGGCTACTGAACCTACCCGAGCACCTGGACCAGCCCGGCGAATGGGTATACGACCCGGCGGAGCACAAAGTCTACCTGTGGCCTGCGTTGTCGGGCACTCCAGAAAATATTTACCTGCCTACCCTGCGCGAACTCATGCTGGTGGGCGGCAAAGACGGGCAGCCGACTAAAAATATCAGTATTCGCGGGCTGCGCTTCGTGCACGGCCAGCGGGACTATCTGGAAAAAGACGACGTGGGACTCCAGCACGACTTTGAGTGGTACGACAAAGGCAACGCCCTGCTGCGGTTTCGCAATGCCGAAGACTGCCGGGTCGATCAGTGCACCTTCAGCGCCTCCGACGGAGGGGCCATCCGGCTCGACCTGCACTGCCAGCGCATCAAGGTGCAGCAGAATACGATCAAGCACATCGGCGGCACGGGTATCCTACTGGCGGGCTACGGTCCGGGTACTAAAGACGTGAACCACCACAACACGGTGAGCGACAACGAAATTGCGCACATCGGTGAGATCGTCTGGTCGTCGCCCGGCGTGCTGGTGTGGCAGAGCGGCGATAATTTGATTAAGAACAATACATTACACGACTTACCCTACAGCGGCATCGTGGTGAGCGGCGTGCGGCCCGAGGATTTTAACCGGCAAAACGTAGGACTGCGCCGAGAAGCCACTCCCACCATTCGGTTTGATGAAGTGCCCAACCGGGAGATCAGCGGACTAGGCACCTACGCCGACTACGAGGCATACTTACCGTTCTTGCACTCCCGCAATAATCGGGTGGAAGGCAACGAGGTCTATCGTTGTGTACTGTCGATGGGCGACGGCAACGCTCTGTACGTGAGCGGAGCCGGACGGGGAAACCAGCTAATTGACAATTACTTACACGACCACTACGCCCCCGGATTTATCCAGATGATTCGCTGCGACGATTACCAGGTAGACGTCACCATCGCGCACAACCGGCTGGAGAACGGCATCTCGGGCGGCATCAGCATCAAGGGAAGGAACAACATCATTGGCAACACCATCGTCAACGTGCTGGACCGCAGCCCGTCGCTGGACCAGCCCCTGGAGGTGCGCGGCTATATTCTGGTGCGCGGACCGGCCCACGGCTCCATCATCCGCAACAACGTGATGCAGCACCGGGGCGGGCCCGCGCCTATCTTTGAGGAAGGCCGCGCCCTTCGCGAAGACGGCGGCGTGCGCCTGGAAGACTGCGTGGTGAAGGGCAATATTTTTTACCACGAACAAAGTCCGGAATACAGCCACGAACTGCAAGATGCTTACCTAAAACGGGGAGTAAACGTAGGTGGGGCGGCTAAAGACGTCATCAAGTAGCAACTATGGACGTTTCTTCGGCTTTAAACACCTTTGATTTAGTAGTAATCGGCTGCTACCTGGTGGCCCTGGTGCTGATTGGCTTCGTGACGGGCAAAAAAGGAAGCTCCAGCGACTTATTTCTGGGCGGACGCAACCTATCCTGGCCCGGCATTGGTTTCTCGATCTTCAGTTCCAATGTGACCCCCGTCATGCTGGTGAGCTTTGCGGGACTGGCCTATTCCACCGGCATCGTGGGTAGCAACTTCGAGTGGCTGGCCTGGCCATTTCTGGCGTTGTTATCGCTGCTGTTTGCGCCCTTCTATCTGAAAAACAATATCCGGACGATGCCCGAGTTTCTGAACCTGCGCTACGGTCGGCCGTCTTATAATTTTCTGGCCTACTACGCCCTCATTTCTATTCTGCTGGTATGGATCAGCGGTTCGTTGTACGCCGGTTCGCTGATTATCAGCCAGTTGCTGGGTTGGGAGCTGTGGGTGTCCGTGCTGGTGATTACCGTGGTGGCTTCCAGCTATACGGTGGTCGGTGGCCTGAGCGCGATTGTCAAGACCGACGTATTTCAGTCTACGATCATCATCGTGTCGTCGGTGGTGCTGGTAGCGGTGGCCCTGGACAAAATCGGTAGCTTTGATCAGCTCGTAAATGGCGTTCCGGCCAACTTCTGGGAGCTAGGCCGCCCGATGGACGATCCGGATTATCCATGGCACGCGCTGTTGCTGGGCTATCCGGTAGTGGGGATTTATTTTTTCTGCACTGATCAGTTTATTGTGCAAAAGATGCTAGCCGCCCGCGACATGCCCCAGATTCACAAAGCCGGACTCTTTACAGCGTACTTGAAAATCATGATGCCGTTGCTGTTTTTGTTTCCCGGCATCATGGGGCGTATTTTGTACCCTAACCTGGAGCACCCCGACCTCACCTACGCCACGATGGTGACCGGGCTGCTGCCCAACGGCCTGATTGGCTTGGTGGTGGCGGCGCTGCTGGCGGCACTGATCAACACCATTGCGGCTGGGCTTAACTCCTTTAGCACCATCTTCACACTCAATATCTACGCTTCTAAGATCAATCCCTCGGCGGATGACGATGCGCAGCGGCGGGTGGGGCAGATCACGACTATTGTTACGGCGTTGCTGGCCGTGGTCTTCGCGCTGGTATTTGCCCAAGTGAGTAAGAATCTCTTCGATATCGTGCAGGGCATTATGTCGCTGCTGGCCCCACCGCTGGCGGTGGTTTTTCTGCTGGGAGTGCTATGGAAACGGATGAACAACGTGGCCGCGCAGTGGGTGCTGTACTTTGGTGGAACAGCTTGCATACTTGCTGGAATTGGCTTTCTGACGGACTTTCCCAGTCCTACGTTCTGGCCTCATTTCCTATTGCTGTCTTTTTATCTGTTTGCGGGATTGATGATCATAGCTGTAGTTGTTTCGCTGACCACAAAGGGCTCGCGGGGCACTGTGCTGCCCTCGATCATCGAGACCTACCAGGCTACCCGCACCTCACCAAGCGGGCAGACCTGGGCTTTGTGGGGGCTGCTGCTGGTGATTATGGTGAGCATCTATATTGTATTCAACTGATAACTACACTAATTGTACGCATGACTTGGCGGCATTTAAGCGTTTCACCTAGAAGCCGAACACGAGTTGCAGTTCGGTCACGATGATGCGCAGCAGTTCGTTAGTGTCGGGCACGGTGGCAATGATGTTGCTCAGGCGAGATAGCAGGGTGAGGTCGGTCGTACTATAAGCGTACTTGTTTCAGATAGTTGGTAAACTGGCGGACTTTTTGGGCATCTTGGGCAGAAAACAAAAAGGGGGCCACGTCCTGCGCCATTGCGTTCATGTCAACGGTGGTGCAATGGGCCAGGATAGCGGTTTTCAACGCTTCCGAAGAAGTGATATTTGCCTTCATGCTCAGATACTCGTAGTTCGGACGGGCTTTACCTAACAGAAAAACTACATCGAAGAAGTCTCGCCCCTTTGGCCGCTCTCGATTCAGGATAGCGTAGAACTTCTGGGCTAACAGAATGTCTGCCGGGGTAGTCAGGATTTCCGTAAACACGTCAAACTTGTTCAGGATGTATCGCTCCGGTTCAAAGTCGAAGTGCTGGGGTTCTGTATCCAATTGAATCAGTATTTTTTCTTCCCGATGCCCGCTGAGTCCGGTTTGGTACAGCAGTTCGGGAAACCGAATGTAGCAGTGAAACGCCCCCCGAATCACATTTTTGATTTCCACCTGGTAGCCTTCGCGTTGCAGTTCAATAGCAATGACCGACGAAATCGAAGTAAAGTGCTCTTCACTCAAGTGAAAATTATCAAAATCCAGATCTTCCGAAAAGCGCGTATTTTCATGTACCAGTCGCAGGCAAGTGCCCCCCAGAAAGCAAAGCCGGTCAGCATAAGCAGTATGGTCAAAGATGATTTGCAATATCTTGTACTGAAGATACTCTCGGATAATGAAGCGAGGGAAGCTTCTCAGAGATTCGGGATAGTAATTCACTATTTCGGGCAGGCTTAGCATACTTCCAGGTGGTTTAATAAGCGATGGGCTCTTTTGCTCAAAGCTTGGCTACCAAACAGTTTTAGATAATCATTTATCTTTGGTCGGCTCATACTTTCTTCTAGTATCGTAGTGTTCAGCCGAAGTTCTTCCCAATCAGGCGGGGAGTCTAGGTGCGGATGCAGGTAGAGATAATCCAGCAGGGCCTTTTCCGGCTCGGCTAGCTTGATCGGAAAATCCTGCCAACGAACGATTTGGTAGCCGAAAAACAAAGCAGGTTTCAGGTGCCGATACTCGAAAGTGCCCAGGAAAGTATCAAACGACTTGGTTTTGCGGGAACTCACGGTGGTGATGGTATATACGCCCTCTGGTATCAAACCATAGTATGATAGTGCACTTTGTAGCGATACATAGGCAGGCGAATAAATCCGGGTGGCGGTCCAGAACAGAAAATACTCTTCGGTAGGGATGTCGGCAAATACGTACCAACGGTTGATGACTTTCTGGATATAACCCTTCTGTTGCCACTCTACCAGGCGACGGGTGTCGAACGATGGGAAAGCCTTGCGAATGTCCTGCGTTGAAAAGAGCCGGAAATGGTGCAGACGATCCCGGAAAATGATAAAACTCATTTGTTTCTTATATTTGTTATTTTTAACAAATATAAGAAACAAATAGTAGCAAATCCGACGTTTTCTAGCTCATGTGAGCATTGGCACGTTGTGTAAAGTATTGGTTTACGCGGGGCACCGTATTACCCTCGATTATCGAGACCTACCGAGCTACCCGTACCTCACCGAGCCGACAGACTTGGGCGTTGTGGGGGCTGCTGCTGGTAATTATGGTCAGTATTTATATCGTATTCAATTGAGGACTTGGCGGTAGGCCTTGGGGCTGTAGCCGACAAATTTTTTGAACTGCCGGTTGAAGTGGGTCAGGTGGTTGTAGCCAGAGGCGAAGGCAATTTCGGCGATGCTTAGGTTGGTTTCTTGCAGCATCTTGCAGGCGTGTCCGATGCGCACCTCGTTCAGAAAGCAGGTGAACGTCTTGTTGAAGTGTTTTTTAAAGTAGCGACAAAAGGTGGCCGGAGCCATGTTGACGTGGCTCGATATCTCGTCGAGCGTAACGTCTTCTTCCGAATCGAAAGTGTTGAGCACGTACTGGTAAATCTTGTTCACTTTTTTGTAGTTGTTGTCATCTACGTGCGGCGCATAGCCTGCACTCGACAGCGTCTTTCGGGGCATCTGCGATAGCTCCTGAAGCAGCAAGAAAAACGAAATCATGCGATCGAAAGAAGCTTTAGACTGAAGCTCCTCCAGTACGTTATGGTAATGGGCGGCCATCGCGTCGCCAAAGTCTACTCCCCACATTGACTGCTGCAGTAGTTCGTTGATACGTGCGTTTTCCGGCAAATCGAAAAAACCTTTGCCAAACGACTCGGGCAAGAAATGAATCGTAATGGTATGCGCTTCCTGATACGCATCCAACTGCACCGAGTGAGGCACATTTGGCCCAACCAAGAACATACTCGTCTTGGCAAGATGGTGAACCGAATTTCCGACGATTCGTTTACCGGTACCACCTCTGATAACCGTAATCTCGTACTCGTCGTGCATACGCATGATCACCTCTTCCGGTTCGCTGGAAGGGTTGATGATCGCTATTTGCTTAATGATAAAAGAATGTTTCTGCGGCTTATTCCACTTTTCTACTAGGGTCTTCATACAGTTAGGAAAAAAGTATACTAACAAAACTAGCAATAATTTTATGATTTGGTAATTGTAGGTATAAATAATTACTAATAATTGCGACTCTAGGCAAAAAATGAGTACAAGTCAATTTAGTGCTAGTAAAGAGTAAAATATTTGTATCATACAAATCCTTTTTCTCTCTTCTTTGTGGGGATGATGCTAGTAGCATTTTAAGAATTATTCTTGCGAAGACCGCACTATCATAGCGACACAAATATGAACCGACTGGTGTTGGGCACCGCCGGTTTGGGAGGAGCTTGGCGTCCCATTGATCCGGCTGAATCGGTAGCCACCATTTTGCGGGCCCTTGAAAGCGGTATCACCCGGCTGGATACGGCCCCCGCCTACGCACAGGCCGAAGCGCTGGTGGGCGAGGCACTTCGGCAGTTCGCTCCGCTGCCGGGGAACCGGCCACCGTACGTTAGCACCAAAGTAGGAAAGTTGGAAGGCGATGCCTTGGAAGATAATCTCAACAACTACGACTTGGCCGTGATGGAGCAGAGCGTCGCGCAGAGTCTGGAACGACTGGGACGCTCTACGCTAGATTTGCTCTTTCTGCACGAACCGGAAAAAGTGCCCTCCCACCGGGTGGAAGCGGTTGTGGAGTTTATGCTCAAACAAAAGCAGACGGGTCGGGCGCAAGCTATTGGCTTCGGTGGTACCCCACCCGAAGTGTATCATCCGTACATTAAAGCCGGAGGTTTTGACGTGGTGATGGGCTACAATAATCTAGACGCGGCCAACCTGGATGCGCTTCAATCGGATGTTCCTTTTTTCAAAAAGTACGGGTTAACGACTTACCAGGGCAGCGTGTTGCACATGGGACTGCTGGGCAACCGGTTTGCGCGATACCAGCAAGAGAAACCAGACTGGATACCCCAGGCCGATTTAGACCGTGCTTCTCAAGCGCAACAGATGGCCGCTAAGTGTGACCTGCCGTTGTCTACCCTGGCGCATCGCTACGTGTTGTCCATACAGGAAATTGATTACGTCGTGATCGGCCCCCGCACGAGGGAGCACCTCACCAAGACCCTGGCTGATTGCGAGCAGGGACCACTACCCGAAGAGATATTCGACGAACTAACGAACCGTATCTTATGATGAGTCATCCGGAAACTAAGCCGCTGGTCAGCCAGGCTACGCACACGCCTTTGCCGCAGGAGAGATTCGACATCCGGGAGGTGTCGGTAAGAAGCCTGGAACCTGTTCAGTTTGAGCGGCCCTTTTACGACGCTACGATGGGCCCCTTCGGAGAGTACCGCTTTAGCGTGCTGCGAATCACCGATGCGAGTGGCTTCTACGGCGAATGCGAGTATCCTACTGACTATATCTGGATGCTCAACGGCTTTTTTGTGCCTGTTCTGCTGGAAGGAGGAAACCGAACCTACGGCGAGATATTCAAAAAGATGTACTGGCGCATCCGCAACGAAGGCTTTCGCGGAGCTTCCGGACTGGTATTGGGGCATATCGACAAGGTATTCTATGATTTGGCCGCCAAAAGAGAAGGTCTTCCGGTGTACCGGTACTTGGGAGGCGACAACCCCCGCGTAGCCGCCTACGGCAGTGGCGGAGGAAACAACCTGGTAGGCACCGAACTGGAAGACGAACTGCTCCGCTGGGAAGCCGAAGGGTACCAGACCGTGAAGATGAAGTTTGGCTTCGAAAATAGCACAATCAAAGAAGACCTAGCACGCATCGCCCGCATTCGAGAGGTGCTGCGTCCCGAAACCCAACTGGCCATCGACGCCAACCAGTTTATGACGCTCTCCCGCGCCCGGGAGTTTATCAGCGCGCTGGAAGGACTCGACATTGCCTGGCTGGAAGAGCCCATCCACTCGGCGGCGCTGGATGAAATCAAGGAACTGTGCGAGCAATCGTGGGTAAAGATAGCCTACGGCGAGTCGGAGCGCTCGGCCAAGGTGTTTCCCTCCCTGATTGCGGCGGGAGCAAATAACTTACAACCGATTGCCGGTAGCATCTGTAGCATCGAGGAATGGTTTGAGATCGTACGATTAGGAGAAGAACATCAGCTTGACCTAAGTTGCGGAGGAGTTTCTTATTTCAATTGCCAGTTTGCGGCGGCTGCTCCGGCGTTGGTGTTACAGGAATTTTTAGAACCGGTATTGCGTCCGTTGGAAGAATTATTCTCCGTGATGCCTACGGTTAAAAACGGAGAATTTCTCTTATCGGAAGAGCCGGGCTTGGGCGTCCAAGTGGATTGGAAACACCTGGAGCGTGAGAAAAGGATCAATGGAAGCCAGTTTTGGCAGTGTTCGCGTTGAGTATAGGGATTAATCCCTATACTGCTACGTCATTACTTCAAGACAATATAAACCCACTACAAACATTGACTTCACAATGAAAACAATATTCAGCTTCTTTATCAGCTTGTTACTACTATCCTGGCACACCACCCAAGCGCAGATCAAGCAGGGCTATATTATCTACGAAAACGGCAACCAGACCGAAGCCCGCGGCCGAGTAACGGGTGAAGTGCTGGCCACCAACGCCGACGCTCATCAGGTTTTCCAGGCGGTCATGGACCAAATCAAGACGCAGGGCGGTGGCAAAGTAGAGATAGAAAGCGGTAAGTTCATTATTGACCAACCGGTCCACGTCTTCAGCGATACCGAGGTAGTCGGAAGCGGAAAGTCTACTGTTCTTCAATTAGGTGAATCAAACGCACAACAATCCGGAGTGATCTTCCAGGTATCCGACCAAGACCGGGTGACCCTGGCCGACCTGCGGTGCCACGGGGTAGCGAGCAATGATTCTTCGTCGGCGGTTCTGTTGGAAAAAACTAGTTTTGCCACCGTACGTAACGTGTACGCGGCCGACTTCTCGGGCTACGGTTTTTGGCTCAAAGACGATTCTTTTGCCTGCAAGTTTGAGAACAACTACACCTCGGGCAACGACCAGGCAGGCACCATGATCCAGGGTACCCAGCACGGCAAGACGCGGGGCGGGCGGTTTGTGCCCAACAAGATCGTGGGTTGCTACAGCTACGCCGAAGACGGGCATGGCTTCGAGTTCTACCGTGCGATCTGCCAGGACATTGTCAGCAGCGTGGTGTACCTGGCCAAAGGGCACGGCATTTACATGCGCGAGTCGACCAGCAACCTGATCTCGGGCAACCGCATTTTTATGGGGCAGAAAGACGGTATCCTGATTGAAGACACCTACGAGATGAACATCTCCAGCAATATCTGCGGCTGGAACTGGGGCGACAATCTCACGCTCAACCACTGCGTGTGGGGCACGGTGAGTGCCAACGAGTTTATCGACGCCGGGGGGCGCGAGCGCGAAGGCTACGGCATCTACCTGAAGCGGGGCACCAAGGCCATGCAAATCAGTGGCAACGCCATCTTCAATTGGTGGGACAATCAGGCCCTCACCACCGGCATTTACGAGGGCGAAGACTGCCTGGAAAACCAAATCACCGACAATGTAATCAACTACTACAAAAAGGAGGCGGTTGAGTCGTTGGGCGAAAACTCGGTGGCCAGCAACAACCTGGGCCTGCCGCACCCCTACGGCTGGCCTGCCCTGGGCGTTGACGTACCCAATGTGAAGCCCGAAGATATTAAACTGAACCTGCACATCAACGAATCCCGAAAACTGGCGGAAGATTACCTGGAAGCCATAAAAGCCACTATTGATGAATAAAAATAAGAGTATATTATACAGTGTTGTGGGGTGTCTTCTGCTGGGCATCACCGCGTGGGTTTGGCCCGCCGCCCCGGCGGATGAGTTGCCGGACACTTCTAAGATGAATATTCTGATGATCAACGTAGAAGACCTCACCACCCGAGCGGTAGGCTGCTACGGCAATCCGGCAGTGAAGACGCCCCACATCGACCGGCTGGCGCGCGAAGGAGTGCTGTTCAGTCGCGCCTACGCACAGGGCTCCATGTGCAACCCGTCGCGCTCCTCATTTAACACCGGGCTACGACCCCTGACTACTGGCATTCTGGGTAACAACGATGCGCTGGACGAGCATATGCCCCCCTTGTCAACCAGCATCGCCGAGATTCTTCAGAACAAAGACGCTTACCTGGCACATCTGGGTAAGCTATACCACTTTGTGCCCCCCGCTAATGAGCAGATGAGCGCCTTTGATGAGGTAGGATTCTGCGTGAAGCCGGAAGGATTTACCGGGGTGTACCGCTACGAAGAAGACACCAGTTGTGCCGAGCGTCGGTTTCAGTACTCTAC
This sequence comes from Cyclobacteriaceae bacterium, assembly GCA_965217275.1. Taxonomy (GTDB): domain Bacteria; phylum Bacteroidota; class Bacteroidia; order Cytophagales; family Cyclobacteriaceae; genus Tunicatimonas. The sequence goes on from OZ244400.1 coordinate 3,462,939, forward strand.
CGACCCAGAGATAGAACAAACGCTCATTGAGCGGCACCGGAAAATGAAAGAGGTGGAAAAGCGCATTCCGCACGGCGGCGACGGCTGGTGGGAGCAGGGCGGTAAGCAGTTTTACCTCGTGTATTTTGAGTTGTTGGGCGACTCCGGCGAGCCGGAAGAATGCATGGAAGACGGTCAGAAGGCGCGCGCCGCGGCCAAGATCATTGAAGAAAAGGCTGCCCAAGGTCAGCAGTTTTTCTTATCCGTAGGCTTCGATAAGCCCCACACGCCCACCATTGCCCCCAAAGAATACGTCGATAGGTATCCCCCGGAAGCAATGGAGCTATCGGCGGCTGTTCCTGAGCAAGACCGCAACATTCCGGCCGTGGCCAAACGCTTTGGCAACAAGCCCGACATCTTCAAGCCCGGCGAGGCCGAGGATTTTCCTCAGTTTGCTCAAACCCCCGCCCGAGAAAAGAAGGCCGTGTCGGCCTACTACGCCGCCGCCAGCTACATTGACGCGCAGGTAGGTTTGCTCATGGACCAATTGGAAGCCTCGGGCGTGGCCGACAACACCATCGTCATCTTCTTCTCCGACCACGGTTTTCACCTGGGCGAACACGGCCTGTGGAGTAAATACTCACTGTTCGAAGAGGTTGTCAAAGTGCCGCTGATTGTTAAGGTACCGGGACAACCGGTGCAGGGAATGCAGTCGGACCAACTGGTAGAACTGGTAGATCTGCTGCCCTCGCTCTGCGACCTGTGGGACATTCCGCCGCATAAGTCCTTTGAAGGAACCAGTTGGGTGCCGCTGCTGGAGCAGCCCGACCAACCGTGGAAAGAGGCCGTGTTCAGCACCTCCCATTTGCAGGGCTATACGGCCCACGCCACCGTCACGCCTGATTACAAATACAACCGCTGGACAAAGAATGACACGCTGGTGCAGGAGTTGTATCACTTAGCGGAAGATCCCCATGAGCAAGTCAATCTGGCTAAAAATCCTGAATATCAAGAAGTGTTGGAGAAGATGCAAGCCGTGGAGCAAGAGGGATGGGAGGGAGCGGTACCTCGTCATTAGCATGAGACAGTGGTTGATTATCTTCAGTTTGCTGCATACCTTATCGGCGTCAGCACAAATCACGCCCCCCCCGCCCACCCCCGCTTGGTTCGACGAGGCCAAGTTCGGTATCTTCATCCATTGGGGAGTGTACTCCGTGCCCGCCTGGAACTATACTGAGGAGATCAAGAGCCCGTCGCACTGGAGCGAACCCTTGCAAGCCTACGGCGAATGGTACTGGCACTCGCTGACCAAAGGCTACGCACCCATTCGCGAATTTCATACCCGCGTCTACGGCGATGCGGTTGCCTATCCCGACCTGGCCGCGCAGTTTAAAGCTGAACTCTTCGACCCGGCACAGTGGGCGCAGGTTTTTAAGCAATCCGGGGCGAAGTACGTGGTGATGGTAGCCAAACACCACGACGGCTACGCCCTCTGGCCTTCGAGGTATAGCTGGAACTGGAACAGCGGCTCGATGGGGTCCCACCGCGACCTGCTGGGCGATGTGCTGCAAGCAACCCGAGAGGTCGGCCTCAAAGCCGGAGTGTCTTACTCCCTGGATGCCTGGTTTGATCCTTTGTACTTGAACGACTTCCCAGCCTATGTCGACCAGAAACTTCAACCGCAACTGCGGGAACTAGTCACCGAGTATTGTCCTGACGTCATCGTGCTGGGCGGACACGTACAGCATACGACGGCGGAGTTTAAAAACGACGATTTTGCCGACTGGCTCTATCATGAATCGCCGGTCAAAGGCAAGGTGGTGGTCAACGACCGCTGGGGCAGCGATAGCGAACGAAAGATGGGCAACTACTTCACTACCCAGTACAGCGACGTGGACCAAGCACGCGACCCAAATAAGAAATGGGAAGAGATGCGGGGCATCGGCAAGTCGTTTGGCTACAGCCGGGTAGAAACCCTAGAAGATTATATTAGTTCGGAAGCGGTAGTGGAACTGCTGGTAAAAGTAGTGGCTAACGGCGGTAATTTGCTGCTCAACATCGGCCCCACGGCCGACGGACGCATCCCGGTCATCATGCAGCAACGGCTGGCCGACGTAGGCGCCTGGCTAAAAACCAACGGGGAAGCTATCTACGCTACCCGACCCTACGCGACGAAGATTCCCGGTCAGCCCTACGTGACCGAAACTAACGAAGCGCTGTACGTGCACCTGCTCGAGTGGCCCACCGGTGAGATAAGGTTGACCCTACCCGCGTCAGTGGCGGCCCAGCAGTTGGCATTGTTAGGACACGACGGGTTGGTTCCTTTTAAACAACATAATAAGACGCTGACTATCCAGCTTCCCTACGAAGACATCAATATTGAGCATCTGCACTACACTTACGTGCTAAAAATTACGAAGAGATAATAACTAACTAGCGCTATGTGACCATTCATAGGTATATTTATGCTGCTTATCCGGCATATTTTAGCACCGCTTGATTTTCTAAACTATGCTGTCAGCATCCAATACTTATTCCTAATCACACCCTTATGCACCAAGTAGTAGAAGCTCACGAAGCAGTCCGTCATATTCCCGACCAAGCAGTCGTGGCTATTGGAGGAGCCGGGGCCGGACACGCCGTTCCCGACAAAGTGCTGCACGCCCTGGGCGAGCGCTTTGGCCAAACCGGGCATCCCCGCTCACTAACCACCGTGCACCCCTGCGGCATCGGCGACAACGACACCCGGGGGCTCAACCACATCGCCCAGGAAGGACTCATCGACACGGACATCGGCGGCTTCTGGGGCAACGCTCCGAAAATGGTCGAGCTGGCTCGTCAGCACAAAATCAAGGGTTACAACCTGCCTCAGGGAGTGCTCAGCCACCTGATGCGTGCTTCGGCCTCGGGCAAACCGGGCATTCTAACCAAAGTGGGCCTGCACACGTTCGTTGACCCGCGGGTGGAGGGCGGCAAGATCAACGAGATCACCACCGACGACCTGATGCGGGTGATGACCATCAACGAAGAAGAGTACCTGTTCTATCCCAGCTTTAAGATTGACGTAGCCATCATTCGGGGCACTTCTATTGATGCGGAAGGCAACCTGACCATGGAAGAGGAGGTGGGCTTCTTTGCCATGCTTTCCATCGCCCAGGCCGCCAAGGTGCGGGGCGGCATCGTCATCGCCCAGGTGAAAAACATCAAGTCCGGTCACTGCCAACCGGGGCAAGTTAAGGTGCCGGGCGTGCTCATCGACTATGTGGTGCAGGATGAAAGCCAGGAGATGACCTTTATTTCCAAGTTTGATCCGGCCCTGGTGCAACGCGATGCTTCCTACCAGAACGATGAGCTAGCGCTAAGCGGACTCAAGCGCATCGTCAACCGCCGGGCAGCCCAAGAACTCTACGCCGGAGCGTTTGTCAATTTGGGCTACGGCATGTCCGACGGCGTGCCCGTGGTGGCCCAGCAGGAAGGTATTGCCTCTGAACTCACCTTTATGATTGAGCAGGGCGCCACCGGCGGCATCCCCACCCGCGGACTCAACTTTGGGGCCATGTACAATCCCAGCTCCATTGTCGACGACGGCTACCAGTTCGATTTCTTTCAGGGTGGCGGACTCGACATCGCCTTTCTGGGCTTTGCCCAAGTAGACCAGCACGGCAACGTGAACGCGAGTCGCTTCGGCAAGGTGCTCACCGGCTGCGGGGGCTTCATCGATATCTCACAAAACGCCAAAAAAGTAGTCTTCTGCGGCTCGTTTGCCGTCAAATCCGAACAGGACATCCGGGAAGATGGGCTGGTGGTGCACGCTCCGGGCAAGTTCAAGAAGTTTATCCGCCAGGTAGAGCAGATCACCTTTTCGGGAAAATATGCGCAGGAGAAAGGACAAGAAGTGCTCTACGTGACCGAGCGAGCTACCTTCCGGCTCACCAATGAAGGGCTGGAGGTCATCGAGCTTGCTCCGGGCGTAGACTTGCAAAAGGACGTGCTGGACATGATGGACTTCTCACCGGTCATCAGCCCCGAACTGGCTGCCTACGATGCGGCCATCTTTGGGAAAAGTTCTCTTCATTTAAGACAAAAACTACTGGCCCATGCCTAAGCAAATACTCACCGAACTTCAGAAAGGAGTCTTTCGGATCACGCTCAACCGCCCCGAGAAGCTCAACAGCATAGGCTTCGCGATGCTCAAAGAGCTAGAGGAAGCTTTACAAGAAGCCGAAGAAGAGGCATCCATCAAGGTCATACTCATCGACGGATCAGGGCCCAAGGCTTTTTCTGCCGGGGGCAACATCCAGGAGTTTGCCGCTTTGCAAGGCCGGCAAGTCAATCGCTGGATCGAGCGGGGCAACGTCCTGTTCAACCGCCTGGAGCAATTCAACAAACCCACGGTAGCGTATATTGACGGGTACGCCCTGGGCGGCGGACTAGAGCTGGCCCTTTCCTGCGACTTCCGGCTGGGCACCGAGCGGGCCGTGTTGGGCAGTCCGGAAGTGAGCAATGGCTGGCTGCCCGGCTGGGGCGGCATGGCGCGCTTGCGGCGTTTGGCCGGAGAGGCGGTGGCCAAAGAGGTGGTGCTGCTCGGGGAGAAGATTCCGGCCCAGGCTGCCCTGCGGATGGGACTGCTCACCCGCTTGCTAAGCCAAGGCAATGAAGAGCAGGAACTGGAGCAGTTTGTGGAACGATTGGTCAGCCTCAGTCCGGAGGCTTACGCGCTGGCCAAAACCGCCTTGATGGATGCCACCCGCACCACCACGGGTGCCGACGTGCAGTTCGATGTGCTGGCCGTGCAAATTGCGCGGTCGACGACCACCCACGAGCCGTAGGTGAGGTGGGGTATATGATACAAAAATGTGCTGTACTGCACGCGTAGTTTACCAAAACCGTTTATGACCGCTTCTGGACTGCCTCTTTCTCAAAAAATCAACAACGCATTAACCCGCTTCGGTCCGGCGTTTTTTATCATCGGCTACGTGGTGGGCACCGGCAGCGTTACCTCGATGGTGATTTCCGGGGCGCAGTACGGTCTGCGCTTGTCCTGGGCGCTGTTTTTGTCCTGCTTCTTCACCTACTTTCTGATTATTGCCATCAGCAAGCTCACCATTGTCTCCGGGCATACGTTGATGTATAATTTCCGGCGTCACTTTGGCGCGCCGGTCACCATTTTCATCATGGTGGCCCTGTTGGTGTCCATCGTCTCGTCCATCATCGGCATCATGGGCGTAGCCTCAGAGGTAGTGATGGAGTGGATTATCGAGCTCAGCGGGGGAGCGCTGCGTCCGGGCAAGCTGACCATTGCCCTGTTTTTCATCGCCCTGTTGCTGGTGCTGTTCTGGGCGGGCAAGCACCCCACTTTTCTGAAGATCATGACCGTGCTGGTCTCGCTGATGGCCCTCTCTTTTGTGGCCACTAGTTTGGTGGTGATTTTTAGTCCGGAGGTGAGCACGGCGGCAATGGTGGTGGAGAAGCCCCGGCTGGACAATCCGGCCCTGGTGATTGCGGGCTTGGTAGGCACCACGATGGCCGCCGTTGTGCTGGTATCGCGCAGCATCCTGGTAGAAGAAGAAGGCTGGAAGCTTATTGACTTAAAAAGAGAAAACCAGGATGCACGCCTGTCTATGATCCTGACTTTCCTGATCAGCTTGGCCATCATGGTCTGCGCGGCCGGTACGCTCTACGTGCGCGATATTGGGGTAGAGAACGCCATCGACATGATGCGGGCCCTGGAGCCCTTTGCCGGAGAGTTTGCCATGTCGTTGTTTGCTATCGGGGTGATTGCGGCGGGGCTGTCTTCTATCTTTCCCAACCTGTTGCTCTTTCCCTGGCTGCTGTCTGACTACAGTAATACTCCCCGCAATTTCAACCGCCCCCTATTCCAAGCCATTGTGGTGCTGGTGGCCCTGTCGGGCATCACAATTCCGCTGCTGGGGGGCAAGCCGATCTGGATCCTGATCGCCTCGCAGGCGCTGAGTCCTTTTGTGATGCCGCTCATCACCCTGTTTTTACTGCTGCTGCTCAACCGGGAAGATATTATGAAAAAACACCGCATTGGCTGGCCGATGAGCGCCGCCCTGGTAGCTACTCTCCTCTTCAACTGCTATATGGTTTACGTGGCTTTCGATGGTTTCTTTGATTATTTTCAACAGTAGTAGGCTGTTTTTATAGGATCAAATTCCTCACTCCCCCGGACGAGAGAAGCCAATAAGCACTGCGCCCCCGATAATTAGCAACGCCCCCACGATCACTTTCCAGTTGAGTTCTTCTTGCAGAAAAAACACCGCCAGCGCAATGGCAAACACCAGCGACACCCGTTCTACGGAGGTGACCAGTGCGGCATCCCCCAGCTTGAGTGCCTGAAAGGTGAATAGCGATGAAAAGGTGGTAGCGGCTCCGGCGGCTACCAAAAACAGCCAGGTGCGGCGGTCGATGTCAGTTAAGCTTACCCCCTCTTTCTGCCAGAAGGCGGCCGTCCAGGAAATTATCAAAATCAACACCGACTGAATAGCGAAGGCCAACGCGGGGTTCAGATCTTTAAGGCCCGCCTTAGACAAGACCACGGCACTTCCGGCCATCAAAGCACCTAGTAAAGCAAATACGATCCACATGCGGGCAAGGTAGAAAAAATTTACGCGTATTTCGTAATATTCGGCTACCTACGCTAAGTGGGTTGAGGTTCTTCAACTCGCTAACAAATTGATATAGCTAGAATCTATATCCCACCTGAACGCCCAACGACATAATCATGGCGAAAAAATCGTGGTCGTAGGTATAAATTTTCAGCCCGGCCCGACCGGTGAAGTGATCGGTTTGCCACAAGCGGTAGCTACCGCTCACCACATAGCCCACCCGGTTGATAATTTCCCGATCATAACTTTCGTCGATATTGGTGAGCCCTTGCTCGTCATAATTGTATCCGAGTCCACTGAGGTACGTCGACATTCCGTACTGATACACCCCGCCCAGGCCTAATTGGAAGCGCCCGTTGGGAGAGAAAGGACTCACTTGCAAGCCTACTTCCGTTAGCAAACTGGCGTAATTGGTGAAGTCTTCTTGCCCGCCGAAGCTTCCCCCCACCTGGATGGCCTGCACGGCCGTTAAGCCTGCCGTAAAATCAAAATAACTGTTTGCGTGAACGCGAACCTCCTGGCTGAGTCCAACCATGCGCACCCCGAAGTTGCGTTCGTAGCCGTAAAGCCCGCCGACGGCAAACTCAACTCCAGGGACCGCATTTGGCAAAAGAGATTGGGCATAGGCCACCCCCGTTGATAATGCGAAAAGAATAAAAGACAGAATTACTTTCATGTTTGTGTCTATGGATAATTGTTTTACGTATTGCGTGACAAAAACTGCCCATCAAGGGGAGCTAAAAACGGTAGCCCACCTGGAAGCTAGGAGTAATCAGTTCGCCGAAGTAGTTAAAGCCGTAAACCTGAACGGCTGGGCGAGCAACGAAGCGTTCGCCCATTGGTAGGCGGTAAGAGAAAGAGAAACTATAGCCCACTTGGCTAATCACATCGGTACCGAGGTCGGCGGTGCGGATGACCCTACCGTCGTCGATGCGTTCGACAATGCGCGCCTCGTAAGCTTCGCCCCCGTAGCGGTACGCACCGGAAACCCCCACTTCAAACCGTCCTTGTTCCGCGAACGGACTCACTACCGCCCCCACCTCAGCGATCAAAATCGACTGCGTGCTGTAGCCCGCGTCGATTTGCCAGTCAGGGATGCTCTGGATAAAGCTCAGAGCCGTTACCAACCGAAGGCGGTTGGTCAGAGTTCGCTGGTAGCTGTGGCGAAGCCCCACGCCCACTGTGCTGAGGTTGTTCTCCCAAAAGAACAAAGCACCCGTAGCAAATTCGTTGGGGTATTTCTGGGGATAAGCATCCTGCGCCCGCGTCTGACTGCCTAGGCCCAGTAGCACCCCAAGTAAAAGAAAACTCGTTTTTATCATTTTTCTAGTCGGATGCTGGGATAAGTTAGTGCAGCATCAAATAGTATACTGCGCTTTTGCGAAAAGTTGCATCCTCCGACTAGAAATATTTTCAGGATGAGCAACCGATGAGTCGATGGCCCACTTGCAATCACCGTGCTGCTTCGCGAAGGGTTTGCATCCGGCTTCGCAAGCTGTCTTTCATCTCCTGATACGTTGGGTCATCAGCCAAATTGCTGGTTTCGTGCGGATCGTCGTCCAAGTCGTACAGTTCTTCGTTCGGCGGTGGGTAGTCGTAGTAGCGCAGGTACTTCCAATCGAGCGACACTACTCCTTCCGAGCGCGGAATGGGCCACAGTCGCTCCGGACTGATCCGGCCCTCGTCCACCAACTTCTGCACGTCGAAGGCGTGTTCGTAGTAGAAATCTTCGCGCCAGTCGGCCACCTTTTCTCCCCGCACCAGGGGCAACAGGCTGCGCCCCTGCATCACCGACGGTACGGACACTCCGGCCACGTCCAGCAGGGTGGGAGCGATGTCGATGTTGAGCGCAATCTCGTCGCGGCGCTGCGCTTCGGGCCGTCGGGGGTCGTAGTAGAGCAACGGCACCCGGATCGACTCTTCATGACCGTACCACTTGCCCGCCAAGCCGTGCTCGCCCAGGTAGAAACCGTTGTCGCCCGTGAGCACAATGATGGTATTATCGGTGCGCCCCAACCGCCGTAGCGCACCTTTGATCCGGCCCACCACATCATCGACTCCCGCAATCAGGCGGTAGTAGCCCTTCACCGATTCTTGGTAGGCCTCGGGGGTGGCAAAGCGCATCTGCCAACGGTGCCGTGCCTCGGAAGTTTGCAGGTAGTCCGGCAACTGCTCGAAGTAGCGCGGGTCGGCCGTTTCGGGCACCGGGATGGTTGCATCGGCGTATAGGCTGGTGTAAGCGGTGTCGTAAATAAACTGACGCGGGTCGCCGTCTTGCACGTGCGGTGCCTTGAAGCTTACGGATAAACAGAAGGGACGATTGTCGGGAACGCCTCCCAAAAAGGCCAGCGACTGGTCACCCATGATGCCGGTCAGATGGCGGTAGTTGCCGTCCTCGTCAATGTGTTCGTACTTGCCCTGCCCATTGAAGCCGTACCACTGGTCGAACCGTTGGCGGGCAGTAACTGAGTCCAGCGTTCCGATGCCGTACTTGCCCACAAAGCCGGTGTAGTAGCCCGCCTGCTGTAGTTGGGCGGGATAGGTTTGCCGAAAAGCGCTATCGCTCAGCGAGGTGTCGAAATCCAGCACGCCGTGCCGACTGGCATACTGCCCGGTGAGGATGCTGGCCCGACTGATGGCGCAGATGGCGGTGGTGACGTAAGCGTTCTCGAACACCGTTCCTTCAGCCGCCAGACTGTCCAGATGCGGGGTTTGAACGATGTCGTTGCCCATAAACCCGGCGGCATCCCAGCGTTGGTCGTCGGTCAACAAGAAAATGATATTGGGTGGAACGTCGGATGCCACGTCGGCTTCGGCAGCGGGCTGAGGTTGGCAACCCAGCAGGAAGCCGGTGGCAACGGGTAGCAGAAAAAGCAAGCGATAAGTTGGCATAAGTGCGGTTAGGTTGCGGGTGAAGAGTAGCAAGGCGAGGATTGCTCGCCCGATGGTTCTACTTATAAGGCTGCCAGGGATTGAGCATTTCCTGATCATTTTGCTGAGGAACGCCCTTTGTGAAATCCATGCGCATCTTGAGGGGGCCGTGCCGGGTGAAGGTTTGCTGCGCGATGGGCACCAGCCAGGTGGACAGTTGGGACGGGTAGCCGCCGTGCTGATACTGCGCGGTGATTGCTACGTCGGACTGCACCACGCCCTCCAGATCGGCGGCCACTGGTTCCAGGCTTCCGGCAAACACTACGTTGCTGCTGGGTTCGGCCTCGAAGGTGGGGTCCACGTGCCCGTCTACTCCCATCAGGTAGGGACCGTATTGCAGAATGCCGCTCACGGGTTGCTTACCCAGCGTCTCTAACGCTATTTCCTGCTTCTGATCCGGGCGAAGTACCTTCTGGTAGGTTAAGGTGACGGTGATTTTGTCGCCGTTTTTCAGCGGTTCCGCCAGCGTCACGTAGGCATCGCCAGGTGAGGCAGCTACCGACGAGTTGCCCTGAGAAACGTTCATCGCCGTGGCCCAGGCCGGTTTCCGAAGGGCCAGCTGAAGCGGCGGGTTGTTGAGCTTGCTGATGGTCAGCGTATACAAATACGCATCGTCTTCCTTTCCGTCTTGCGAAACCGTAAAGGCTACCTCATCGTCTTCGTAGGTGGTTTCCAGGTACAGCTCCAGTTGCTTACGATCCGGGGTGGTGGTCACCATAAAATTGTCTTTCAGGTCGTGCATGGCGCGCAGTCCGTGCATGGTGCAACACCACCACGAGGCCATCAGCGCGGCGGGCCGTGCTCCTTCTTCGCTAATAAAATGACTGCCAAAATCTCCGGTGAAGTACTGGTTGAAGTAGAAGGCGTTGTACAAAGCAAACTCGCCCCGCTCCAAATACTCCGGCTCGCCGGTCAGGCGATACAGGTGAAAGCTCAGCCGCATAAAGTCGGCGGTGGAGCAGCCTTCGTCGCGGTCGCCCTTGCCGCCGAAGTACTCGTGCACCGCTCCGAAAGCCGTGTAGTCGTCGGAATGCACCAGGTCGTCGTAGGCCTGTTTTGCGTAGCGCAGGTGCTCCGCGTCTTGGGTATACTCATACAAATTCAGCACTCCACGCAGGGTTGACAGGTAGCCGTGCGTGTGCTGTTGCCCGCGGGGAGGCAACACCTGATACGCCCGGGCAGCCACCTCAGCGTAGCGGTCGTCGCCGCTGTGCTTCGATAGCATCACCAAGCCCTCAATATACTGGGTAAAGCAAATGATGCCCTTCGCTCCGAAATCTTCCAGCTTTACGCGCACTGCTGGAGTGGCGCACGCTTCGTAGGTCTGCAAAAAGAAGTCGCCCAGCTTGCGTCCCGCGGCCAGTACTTTCCGGTCTTGCGTTTGGTTATAATACTGCATCAGCCCCACCAGCAGGCGGCCGTTGCCCCACAGCAGGGCCATGTGCTCGCCTCCGATTTCCGCCGCGCTAAACTCCAGGGTGGCGTCGCCAAAGCGGCCGTCGGTTCGTTGGTAGCTGAGCAGTTGCTGCACCAAACTGTCTAGATTCACCGCACCCGGTTGGTCAGGAAACAGCGACATCACCTCCACGTAGCGACCTGATAAATCGCCGCTGAAATTATAGAATCGCCGGGGATAGTCCGGGTCCAGCGCCACGTCGGCCAGAATAAACTCGGGGGTGAAGACCGGCGACACGTCGGAGCCGGTGAGCCGGTCGAGCGTCATCTGCATGCGGTGGTCGAAGGTCTGCTGGCGTTCTTGCGCGGTTAGAGGTAGGATACCGGTGAACCAGAGAATCAGGGCAATGAGCAAGGAGTAGGTTGTTGCGGTCATGGTTGGTAAAGATAGCAGGTTATCTTGTGGAAAACAGTGGATTGTGCTATTGACGCACTAGTTCTTATCACCACGATTGATAGATATATTGTTCTTTACCAAATAGTTGAGCAATTGTTCTTTGAGCCGGGCACGTTCTTTCCGATAGCTTGCATCAGCCACCACATTTTTCATTTCTCCGGGGTCTTTTTTGGTATCAATCAGCATCTCATCTCCGTTATCGTACATAGCGTACTTGAACCTGTCATCCCGAACCATGAAGCCAAGTTCATTCTCCATCATCAAGTGTTTTCGGGGAACATAAGCACTCGCCTTCCCACGCAGCAGCGGGGCAAGAGAAACACCGGGTAAGTTGTCGGGTATAGCGATAGCGGCGAGTTCACAAAGCGTGGGAAACAGATCTAGTCCGGTAGCAACCAGATGCTCATCATCCACTTTCCCCGCCCCCGCCATTCCATCAAACCAGATAACAAGAGGAACCCCGGATGATTCTTCGTAAAACACGGTTTTGTGTTCCAGCCGATGGGAAGCGCTCATTTCTCCGTGATCGGAGGTGAATACGACAATGGTGTTTTTGATGAAATCAGATTTTTGCAGCGCATCAAGTATTTTCCCAATTTGTCCGTCCACCTTTTCGGTCAGGCGATGGTAGGCCCACCGGTGCAGGCGCCAGTCTTTCTCCGTCCAGTTTTCGCGGGCATCAATGGTAAACGAATGAAGTTCTTTCAACTGTTGAATGGCCGGGGGTTCGCCCTTGGTAGGTTCGAAGTTATCCGGTAGCGGGGGGCAATAGGTTTCAAAAAATGCTTCTTCGGTCAGCGAATCAGGGATTTCCATTGCTTCGAGCAAGGGAAGGGGAATTTCTGCGGGCGCCCTGTTTTTGGGTGGAAAATGCCGGATGGCTTCGTAGCAAATATCGTGGGGGTTGATCAGGTTGACCACAGCAAAAAAAGGAGCGGCTGATTTTCTGTTCAGTAAAAAATTAGCACTTTCTTCGGCAAGCTTATCTCGCTCATCCAACGAAATGAGGTGATCGAAGCCATACGCCTCTGCGGTTTTTCCGGCCAGCGGCAGGTGCACTTTGCCGCCGTAGTAGGTCTCGTACCCTGCTTCTTTGAACGTATACCCCATCGAACCGGAAACAATTTCCTTCGCTTTTTCAACGTCAATCTCGCTGCCATTGTGCCGCATGTTGATAGCCGAGGGATACCGGCCGGTGAACAGGCTAAACCTTGAAGGAGAACAAACGGGATTGGTGACGTACGCCTTTTTGAACCGCATCCCCCGCCTAGCCAGTTGGTCAATGTGAGGAGTTTTCAACCAGGGGTTGCCCGCCACGCTCATCATGCTGGCGTTCTGCTGGTCGGTTATGATAACCAGCACATTGGGCGACTGGGCCAGTGCTGCTGCCGAACTACCGGCCATGATAAGGAGACCCACGCACAATATTTTACCGATTTTTCTCATCCTCTTAAAAATCATGCTGGATTTTTTATTAGTCAAACTTTAGTGAAAAAGTTGGTAGCCATCAGTATTCCGGATTTTGCTCAAGCCTCGGGTCTATCTGAATGGCGCTCGCCGGAATCGGATACAAGACTTTGATGTTGCGGAAAGCCGCGTCTCCTACCTGCACTTCCGGTCGGTTTTGTCGCTCGTTTTCTCCGTGGGCTTCCATCACTTCAAACACCTTGTTGGTTCTCACCAGCACATCCCAGCGGTCGGCTTCGCCGTAAAACTCTACTCTTCGTTGCTGAATGATGTCTTCGAGCGTAACTCCGGAGGCCGGAGGTAGCCCGGCGCGGGTGCGCACCTGGTTCACCAGGGGGGCCGGGTCGCCGCCCCCGGCCCGCAGATAGCATTCGGCCAGCATCAAAAGCACGTGGGGGTATCGGAACAAGGGGAAGTTGGCCCCGGTCTGGAACTGTATGGTGTGGTTCGGGTCCCAGAACTTTTTATTAAACGGAACAATGTTTCCCTGATACGTGCCGGTTTCTTCGTCGGTAAAGCTCAGGTCGATCATCGACTTTCTTTGGTCTCCTTCTTCGAAAGAATCGATCAAATCGGCGGTCGGAATGTTCATTCCCGTTCGGGCTATTTGCTGCGCATGACCCAGCAGTTCTGGTTCTGCGTTCCAGGGAGCAAACAAATACATATACATGCTGTGCAACTCATAGATGCCCTCAATGAACTGGACGGAGAAGATGATTTCCTGATTGTTTTCATTGTTGATGTCGAAGACGGCGGCGTAGTCATCCAGCAGCATATACTCGCCGCTGTTCATCACCGCTTCCAGTTCGGTAGCTGCTTCTTCGTAACGTTCCAGCTCCATAAGCACCTTAGCCAAGAGCGTCCGGGCGGCTCCAGAAGTGGCTTTGCCCTGGTCTTCGGCCGGATAATTGGCGGGTAAGCTTGCCTTTGCTTCGTTCAGATCGGTGATGATAAGGTCATACACCTGCTGTTTTTCTACCTGTAGGTTGTTGGCAAACGCTTCCTCATACGAGGCGGTAGGTTCGGTGACCAGCGGTACATTTCCGAAGTAGCGCACCAAAGAAGCGTAGTATAGTGCGCGTAAGAACTTTGCTTCGGCCACTATCCGGTCTTTATTGGTATAGTCAACTTCCTGGCTTCTCTCGATCACAATATTTGCCCGGCCTATTCCTTCGTAGGCCGTTTCCCAGAAAGTCTCAACCACCGGATTGGTCGTGACCATGATGAAATTATCCAGATGCCAGACAGAGTGTCCGGACAAATCTACCGTGTTGTATTGATAGGTAGAATTGTCGGAGCGCACCTCAGCCATCGCCCAAAAACCTCCGGTTCCGACTCCGGTTCCGGTGCCCGTATTGTCGCCCCCGGCCATATCTTGCAGATTATTATAGATAGCGTTGGTTGCCTGCCGAAAGTCCTGTTCATTTTGAAAGAAGGTTTGGGTGCTTAGGTTAGCTACCGGGTCTTCCCGCAAGAACTCATCTTCATCACAAGCCAGCAAAGTCACGGCCAGCAGGCCGGATAGTAGATAATTCAGCTTATTGTTTTTCATTTTTTTAAAAAGTTAAGTCGAGGCCTACAGAGAAGGTTCGGGAAATCGGGTAGTCGTATCCGTGGAAATTTCTCACCAAGGCACTGTCATCCCCTCCCCCCGAGCGGTTGATATCCGGGTTCCCGTATTTGTAATTAGTGAGCAAGAAAGCATTCTGCACCGAAGCATACACCCGAAAGGACCGTAGAAATTTGATCTGGTCCAGGGTATACCCCAGGGTGATGTTCTGCGCTTTCAAGAAAGAGGCGTTGTTAACCATCTTGGTGCTTGGGTTGCGCGAATGGAAGGTTTGATGAATGCTGGTCGGAATCTCTCCGTTGCCCGGGTTTTCCGGCGAGCGCCAGCGCTCTTCGGTCACCCGCAGCACATTGAAAACACCATCCAGGTTGAGCACATCGCCTTCCAATTGGCTGTACACATCGAAGTCGTGGGCGAAACTCAGGGCAAGGCTTGCATCGAAGTTCTTATACGTGAAAGTGTTAACCAACCCGCCCCGAAACGCCGGATACGGATTGCCGATAAACGTTCGGTCCTCATTGTCGATAATGTTGTCTCCGTTCAGGTCTCGGTACTTTACGGTGCCGGGCAGTTGGCCCGGAAAGGTAGCACTGTTGTCCACGTCGGCTTGGTCTTGCAAAATCCCGATTTGTTGCCATCCGTAAAACATCCCCATTGGCTGGCCGGGTATGGTTAGCGAAAAGTCTTTCCACCCGGCAAAAATACGGTCAACGTCGCCCAAACTGATAACTTCGTTTCGATTGAAAGAAATATTGAACAAGGTTCGCCAATTGAAATTAGGGCGAACGATGTTGCTGGAACTCAGTGAAAATTCCCAGCCTTGGTTTTCAATTTCCCCGATATTATCCTGTATATCGCTAAATCCCGAAGAGATAGGAACCGCTACTTCCCACAGCATATTCTTGGTCAAACGATTGTAATAATCCACATCCAGGCTTATTCTTCCGTCCCAGAACAACATATCAAGTCCGGCGCTATACTCAGAGGCCAGTTCCCACCCTAAACCTCGGTTTTCAATGCTGCCAACCTGCAAACCGTCAGCTACCGTGCCTCCGAAGGCATAGTTTGCCTGTTGCAGCGTAGGAATCCAACTGTAGTTCCCAATCAGGTTGTTCCCGCTGGTGCCGTAACCGCCGCGCAGTTTCAGGTTGGTTAGCCAGGTGGTTTGGGGGAAGAAACTTTCTTTGGACAGGTTCCAACCGACAGCAATGGCCGGGAACGTGGCCCACCGGCTGTCTGGGCCGAAGCGGGAACTGCCGTCTCTGCGCACCGAAGCGGTTAGTAGGTATTTCCCGTCGTAGTCGTAGTTGGCCCGCAGAAAATACGACATCATCGACCAGTTACTCTCCTCCGTCCGGCCGGTTTGATTGATGGCGGCGTTGATAGTGCGAATATCATCCCGAGGATAATTGGTGCCATTCAATCTGCTAAGCGATTGGTTGTAACGCTCCATGCTTGCTCCCAACAGGGCCGACACGGAGTGTTTCCCGAATGTCTGCCCATAATTAGCCGTGTTTTCCCACTGCCAGTTATAGTCTCGGTCGGTATTGTAATATCCCCGCGCCAGGGCGGGAGGAGGATTAAATATATTAGTGATCGTAGAAGGGCTGAAGAACTCCCGGACGTTGTACTCTACGCGGGCATTGTAGTGCGTACGCAACGTCAAGGCCTCGAAGGGTTTGATCTCGATCGCCGGGGTGAGCAGAAGGTTTAGGTTTTGGGTCTTGTCGTACTGGTTTTCCAGCGCATACAGATTGTTGTTGTTGCTGAACGTACCGGGAGTCCAAATGTCCAGGTCCCATGCACCGTCGTAATAGGCATCATCGTCTCGCTCCCAACTTCCTGCTTCTTTGTAGGGGCCATCGATGGGGGTTGAAATGGCCGACTGCCCGTACAGGGTGGTTCGGTCTCCTCCGATCTGGTTGTTCCAGGTTCTGATGGTGGGATTGATGTTGAGTTCTATTTTAACGATGTCGTTGGGAGTATACCCCATGTTGGCACGAAACGACAGACGTTCAAAGCTGGTGTTTTTAACAGTTCCGCTTTGATCGAGGTATCCTATGGAAAAGAACCCGGTGAAGTCTTCGGAGCCGTGGCTAAGGCTAAGATTATACTCTTGCCGAAAACCGATCTGCGTGATCGCGTCTTGCCAGTCGGTTCCTTCGCCCAGGGCTTCCGGGTTTCGGTATACTTCGGGGATGTCGGCATCCGTGATCTCTTCGCCGTAGAAGGCCGCTCGTTCGTAAGCATTTTCTTTTCGCCAGCGCGCAAATTCTTCGGCGTTCATCAAATCCAGGCGCGTGCTGGGCAGCACCTGATCCCAGCCCGAATTAGCCGAAAAAGAAAACTCGGTTCTTCCCTCTTTGCCACGTTTGGTGGTCACCAATATCACTCCGTTAGAACCTCGGGAGCCATAGATCGCGGTAGCGGCCGCTCCTTTCAGCACATCGATAGAGCTTATATCGCTTTGGTTCAACAGCGAGAGCGGCGATCTTTCTTTGTTGTAGCCCAATTGCATAGGAATTCCGTCCACCACCACCAGGGGCTGGCTATCCGCCCCGATAGAACCGGCACCGCGGATGCGTATTTCGGAGCCACCCCCCGGAGCGCCCGACCCCTGCTTTACGGCCATCCCTGCGATTTTTCCCTCTAAAGCCCTATCTAAGGAGTTGGTTACCTCGGTTTGCACCAACGATGGATCTACCGAGCTTACCGGCGTAACGAGCTTTTCTTTCTCCATGGTGCCATACCCTATCACCACAATTTCATCCAGGCTTTTCACATCCTCAGCCAGCGACACGTTGATGGTCGACCTTCCGTTGACCGGCACTTCCTGGGTGAGATAGCCAATAGAAGAAAACAACAGTGTCGTCACCTCATCGGCCACCGTGAGCCGGTAGTTGCCCTCCACGTCGGTGATTGTTCCGGCCGAGGTGCCCTTGGCCAAAATGTTGACCCCCGGCAGCGGTTCGTTGGTCGATTGGTCGGTCACGGTGCCGGTGATCACTTTTTCAGTGTCTGCCCCTCGGACCGCTCGAACGGAAGGTGTTGAGAAGGCAAATTGTTGATTTGCAGAGAAGGATTGCTCGGCGCTCACCACTCGTTTTTTTTCCAGGCGGGGCGGGGTCGGTTGCCGCGAATGAATAACCAACGAAGTTCCGTAACGGGTGTAGCTCAGTTCCAGTGGCCCAAGTAGCTCGCCTAGCAGGTTTTCCAAATGCGTGAAGTCTCTGCTCTCGTCGAGTACCATTTGGCTGCTTTTTATCCGCTTGCTGTGCAGCAGATTGCTGGCACCGACAATGCTCACCTCATAATACTCCTCCAGTTGGCCCAGAGCCTCTTGAAGGGAAATCGTTTGATCCAAATCTTGAACGTCAGAGTCGGATGCGGTCGTTAAGGCGAAGCTTGACAAGGTGCGAGCGTCGGCCAAGGACTGTGCGTTGGTGCGAATCGCAAACGTTGTTGTTAGCAGTGCGCAAAGCATACTCAACAAGCCGGGCAGCATCACGCGGCGGGAGGGTAGGTGGTGTTTCATAGCAAAAAGTTTAGGTTAAGCGAGTGTGATTTTTTTCACTTGGGATTAAATAAGTGGTGAAGGTGCCTCGTTAGGGGTCACCTTTGCGGGTTACGATTAGTGTCTTTCCGTTTTTTCGTATTTGGACATTTGCCGAGGCAGCCAGCACCCGTAGAAATAGGTCCAGCTCGTTCATAGCAATAGAGCCGGTCAGGGTTGTCCCGGCCAGTTCCGGTGTCTCAAACCGCATGCGCAATCCGTAGTAATCCGCTATAGTGGGGGCAATATCGCTCAGTGGGGTGTTGTCCATCACAAGGCGCTGGTTTGTCCAGGCAGTAGCGCGCTTGGGATCAACCGCTTTTTTGATAAACTGCGGGCGTTTGGCCGATACCTCCACCAGCTCTCCCGGCTTCATCACCAGGGCTTCTTCCTGGTGCATGCGCGATTTTAGTTTGACCTGACCGCTGTTGAGCACCACGGTGGCTTTGCCCCGGCGGTCGTTCACGTTAAAGCGGGTGCCCAGCACCTCTACGTCTACCTGCGGGGTATGTACCACAAACCGTTGAGCAAGCTGGTGGCGGGGCACTTTTTTTACGTGAAAGAATGCTTCTCCTTCCAGCCAAACCTCTCGCTGGTCAGAGACCTGATAACGCAGCGACGAATTAGCGTTGAGCGTAACCACCGAGCTATCGGGCAACATCACGGTAGCCGTTTCGCCGTAGCCGGTTTGGTAGTGGGTGATAGGGGAGCGAAATACCAGGTAGTAAACAACTGCAGCAAGTAACAACAGCACTACGCTCACCGCTGCTACCCGGTGGTGAGCGACATATTTGCCAATTCGGTGCCTCATGTTTGCCTGAGGCGAGATTACGGATGCATCAGAAAAACGAAGGCGGCGAATTAGGCGCTGATAGGCGCGCTGGGCTTCTTGAGATTCGCCGGGGGCGGCCTGCCAGGTGGCTCGAACCTCTTCAAACCAGCGTTGGTGGTCGGGGTGGGCTGCCTGCCAAGTGCGCAAAGCCTGGCCTTCGGCAGGCTGGGTTTCACCGGCCAGGTGCTTCAGGATTAAGTGCGTATAGTGGTCTTTCCTTTCCATGGTCCGTTAACAAGACCGGTGAGAAAAGAAAATCCACAGGTTGGTTCGCTAATTTTTCTTGAAAAGTTTAGCCATGCATCAGAAACCAGCAAAGCTGGGCTGCCATGAGCATCGCGCTTACGCTAACAAGGTGAATAGCCAGTTTCTTCCTCAGGTGACGCAGGGCATTAGCGATGTGCTTTTCTACCATGCTTTCTGAGATGTTCATGGATTGGGCAATTTCCTGGTGTCGTCTTTCCTGGTAATATTTGAGCAGAAAGACTTCTTTAGCCTTGCGGGGAAGCGCATCAACGGCGGCCTGAAAATCGTGCTGTAGGGTAGCAAATCCGAGTACTTGCTCGGGAGTGACAGGATCAACAAGAGAGTCTTCCCTATCGGACAATGAATAAGATTGGCGGGAATTCTTGGCCGCCAGTGTGTTCGCCTGGTTGCGACAGGCCTGATAGAGATAATGCTTGACTGAGGTTCGGATGGTCAATGTCTCCCGGCGCTCCCAGAGTCGGGCGAATATTTCCTGCACTGCCTCTTCGGCCAGAAAGGTGTCTTGGTGGGTCAGGCGAATGAATTGAATGAGCGGATGGTAGTAGCGTAAAAAAAGCTCCCGAAAAGCTGGTTGGTCGCCTTTCTTCAACTGTCTAAACAGCCTTAGATCATCGTCGCTGGTGGATTTGAAGCGTGCCATTCCTCTGTAAAATCATCGATAAAATCTTGCTGCCTTAAAATATCTAAAATACTTTCGATTAACAAACATACCATTTTACAACTTTTGTTGCAGCACGTTGGGAAGCCACCAAGCTAACTTCAATGTACTCTTAAAGACCGACCGAAAGGCAATAGGTTAGCAAACAACGCTTCAAAAAGTTTCTCTGCCAATATTGCAACTATGGCGCGCCTATCAACCTTATTGTAATGATGCTGACCAGCGAACATCCAGCAGCGAGTCCAACTTGCGTACCACTCCGGTGTAGTCCGGGTGTTCGGCTAGGTTTTCGACAACCAACGCGTTCTGTTGATGATCGTACAGTTCCTGCCCCACCGTTTGCCGATCATCGCGTTGCTGCCAGCGGGTGTAGCGGTAGCGGTCAGTGCGCAGGGAGTAGCCCATGACCGCCTCCTGCTGCCGAGGAAACTGACTCAGCGCTACGTCCTTCCAGGCTTGGGTAGGGTCTTCCAGCAGCGGAACGAAACTGGTGCCCTGCAAATGAGTTGGTAGCGGCAGTCCGGCCAGTTCGCACAGCGAAGGATATATATCAACGAACTCTACCAGGGCGTTGGTTCGCTGGCCCCCACTGGTCATGCCCGGCGCACTAACAATCAGCGGGGCGCGGGCGTCTACCTCAAAGTTGGTGTGCTTGCACCAGTCGCCGTAGTCACCCAGCTTCCAGCCGTGGTCGCCCCACAAGATAACAATCGTGTTTTTGCGCAAATTCAAACGGTCTAATTCATCGAGCACCTTGCCCACCTGGGCATCGGTGAAGCTCACGCAGGCACGGTAGCCGTGCAGCAGCTTCCGCGCCAGCGTTTTGTCGACGTCGCCATTTTCAGGCACCGAAGCGTAGGCCCGCAGCTCTTCCCAGTCGGTGAGCGCTATTTCGGGAGCGTTTTCAGGAGCGGCAGGAAATTCCGACAAAGCAATATTGGTGGAATCGTACAGGTCCCAGTACTTTTGGGGCGCATTGAAGGGCAGGTGCGGTTTGTAGAACCCAACTCCTAAGAAAAAGGGTTGATCGCGCTGGCTGAGTGCTTGTAAGGTTTTGATAGCCCGCACCGCGATGATTCCGTCGGGATAAGCGGTGTCGGGCACGGCGGCTCGTTCGTAGGGAAGCCCGCCGCGATTTTCGTAGCGGTCGGCGATGGCGTTGCTGCTTTCCAGGGCGTAGGCCCGCCAATTTTCGCGCGGCCACTGGGGTTCAATCCGGCGATCCTGATCGGCCCCGCCCACGCTCCACGAGGCACTGTCGAGCAGGGCGGCGTGGTAGATTTTGCCCCAGAACTCGGCGTGGTAGCCCTGCTGCTTGAAGTGCTGCGACAGCGTGACCACGTTCGGTACTGTCTCCCGGAAGTGGGTTTGCAAATCGTATACCTGCGCTGCGTCGGGTCGCAGACCGGTCATCAGGCTGGTGCGCGAGGGCGAACACACCGCCTGCTGGCAGTAGGCCCGGTCGAAAACCATCCCGGCTTGCGCCAGCCGGTCAATGTTGGGAGAAAGGATGTAGTCTTTGCCGTAGCAGCCCAGTTCAGGGCGCAGATCGTCCACCGCGATAAACAGCACATTGGGCGGTTTTTGATTGCCCTTGGTGACCGGTTTCGGACGAGGTTGGCACCCAACAACAATCAGTAGCAGGAACAAGCGCGTTAAAAAATACTTCATCATTCTACATTCCTTGTTCAATATTCCTTGTTCAAGCAGGCAAGGACGTTTCATTCTCCGTAGTCCGGATCATCTTCTACCGGCTCGCAGAACCAAGCGAGTTGCTCTTCTACCGACAATCCTTTGGGTAATTGATCAGCCTTCGGATGGGTCTGTTTGAACAATGTGAGCATTTGCTGTTGCATTTCTTCCAACACTGCCCGGTTTTCGGGACGGTCGGCCACGTTGGTGGTTTCGTGCGGATCGTTCTGCTGATCGTACAAGCGCTCCAGCACGCCCGACGGGCCGAAACCGGTGGCGTAGCCCTGCCCTAGGTCGCGCTTGCCCGAGGTAAAGATATACTTCCACCGCTGGTCGCGAATCATCGCTTTGTTATCCACCAAAAATTCGGAGAACACAAAGTCGCGTAGGGTGGTGTCGGGGTTTGCCAGCACGGGCACCGCACTGCGGCCCTGCGCGGTGGGCAGGGGCGGCACGTTGAGCAGTTCGGTGACGGTGGGCACCATGTCCACAAACTCAGTGAGCGCTTCGGTGTGCTGGCTGGGAGAAAAACGGTTACCCGCGCGCACGATTAGCGGAGCCCGCACAGCCGGTTCCCACATCATGTGTTTCTCAAAGCGCCCGTGATCGCCCAGCAGGTACCCGTGGTCGCCCAGATACACGACGAGCGTGCTCTCGTCCAATCCGGCTTTTTGCAACGCGTCCAGCACAATCCCTACGTTCTTGTCCAGATACTCCACCGAGTTGTAATATGCCGCCACCACCCCGCGTTTGTCCTCGTCCGACAGGTCGCGAAAGATCTCCGGCACCCAACGGTCGTCCTCATCCGACGTTTGGGGCAGCGTGATGTCATTGGGACTATACTTACCAGCATACTCGATGGGAAAGTTGAAGGGCGAGTGCGGCTCAAAAAAGCCCACCCACAGCAAAAACGAAGTATCCTGGTTGTTTTGGATGAAGTTGGCGGCTTGGTTGGCAAAGAAAGTGCCCTCACTGTCGGCGTCGTAGGTGGTGTCGGGCAGTGCGTCGGCGTTGAGCCACACGCGGGCCGGGTCCTGAAAGGGCCGCCAGGGCATCTTGCGGGTGCGGATTGAATCGGGCAAGGTGCGCGGCGAAAGATTATCCTTAAACGCCCGGTAGTCGGAGCGCTGTATCAGCGTGTCGAAACCGTGCGGCAGCTCGCTATTGAAGTGGGTTTTGCCTACCACGCCGGTGCGGTAGCCCTGCTGCTGGAGGTGCTCGGCTAGGGTGATCTGTTCGTCGGATAGCGCCGTGCGCAGCAGCGTGACGCCCGCGGCGTGCGGATAGCGCCCCGTGAGCAGCGACTGCCGCGAGGGAGTGCACACCGGCGAGTTGGCATAGGCCCGCAAGAAGGTGGTGCCTTCACGGGCCAGCCGGTCTAGGTTCGGAGTGCGGATCAACTCGTTGCCGTAGGCGCCCAATGCCGAGGTGGCGTGGTCGTCGCCGATGATGACCACCACGTTGCGGATAGTATCGGAAAGGATACGTTCCGTCTGCGGTTCAGGGCGGGTGCAGTGAGCAAATATGAGGATGAACAACAGCGTTGCCCACCGTAAACTTCGGCAATAATGAAGGGTCATGATTCAGACAAAGTAGTTTGCACCGGTACGTCAGAAGATAAAGGGCCGCTCTTGGTTACTTCGGCTACCTCGGCGATTTTCTCGGCTAGCTCCTGAAAATCGCGGTAGCAATCCTTCACTGCCTGGGCGTGTGCCCCAATGGCTCCGTCGGCGGGTTTGAGGCGGAAAATTGGTTTTCGCACTTCCATCGCCATCGGCATCAGACTTTGATAGTGTTTCAGAAAGCCTAACTGATGGGGATCGTTTTCTACTTCTATGCCTTCGGTAGCTGCAGCTTCACCAAGTACATATTTACGATACACTTTAGGTAGGCGCTTCGTCCATTTCAGATAGGCTTTCACGGGTCCATCCAGACCGGGGCGAGAGCTCCTTACGTTGTGTTGCAAAACCACGTATCCCATCGGACGCATGTGGCCCGCTGGTAAAGACAGGCTGGGTTCCGGATTATTCTCCAGACGCGCCTTCCACTTCGTCCGCCAGTCTACCAGCGTAGGCCCCAGGTTCATCAGCCCTTTCACAGAAAACAGGTCGGGAGCCACCGGCATAATCACGAAGTCGGTAGCGATAAGTGCCGCCCGGTTGATGGCCCCTAAGTTGGGACCCACGTCCATTAGCACCACATCGGACTGCTGTTGTCCGGCAGCCTCTTGAATGATTCGGTAGAAAGAAGATACAACTCGAAACGCCGCTTCGTCTCCATCGCTGCTCTTGATCCAGGCGTCGCTCAGCTTGTCTTCAAACGAAGAGAGTCCCAAATCGCCGATGATCAAAGATAAGTTTTGGTTGATTGCTTCAGTAGCTAACGGTTTTATATCGCCCAGCCCTTTCATTAGCGGCTTCACGGCGGATAGTATGGTGCGGTCGGTGTCATTGTTCATCCACAGTTTCTCCAGTTTGTCCTCCAAAAACATGGCCGTCAGGTTAGACTGGGGGTCAAGATCAGCCGCCAGCACCTTGTATCCCCGTTCGGCCAGCATGTAGGCAAGGTGATACACCAACGTGGTTTTGCCTACCCCCCCTTTGTTGTTAAAGAATGTAATGATCTTCATGACAGTCGCTTTTTGATTTTCACGGCTAAGTAGGCGGGTTGATCAAGCGTAAATTCTGCCGCCGGATTGCCGTTTTCCTGCAGCAGTTTCTGCGATCGATAAACGCCCCGACTGAACTTGTTAACGTACCCCAATATCTTTAGGGCTTCGGCAATCACCGGATTGCGGTAGTCGTTCTGATCGGGAAAGTTTTCGGGGCGGGCGCTTCCGTACAGACCGCCCGGATTCTGGATTTCAATATGGTCGCTGAACATATAAAAACGAATAGGAGCGTTAGAGCGATAGTCACGGTGCATCACTGCGTTCATCAAGAATTCACGAATAGCCGGAAGGGGATACTCAGCAACGATTTCTTCTTTTAGTTCCAGTATTTCATTACCTATAGCTTGAGGCAAATAGGAAAGTTTGAATAACTCGAGATTGATATTTTTAAGCGCACTTTCCTCGCAGGGAAGAACGTCAAATGTATATGTCTGCGCAGTTCTCCGTTCCGATAGAATTCTCTCTTCGGTTTCGCTGGCTATACTTTTGCTCGGCCCGGTCCTTATATATACTCGCCCTTTGTAGCGAACCGGAGGTATATCGCTTGGGAAAACTTCTACCACCGCTAGCTCACCTTCGGGAAAGCTATATTTCTGAATAGTTAGAGCGGGCAAAGGCAGGATGTTTCCACTTGATCGGATATCAGCCAAATTGGTAAGCAAACGATCCGTTATGGTGAGTCCGTTCAGGTCACCTCGGTCATTGGCACCGATAATGAGATAGCCCGGATTGTTGTGCCCGGGGAAGTCATTGGAGAAAGCACAAATGGCTTGGCAAAACTTATCAGTATTATTAACTGAAGTAGTTCTTTCTACCCGATCACTTTCCAGGTCTTCTAGCAACGCTATAAGTTCGGTGGTGCTCAGCATACTTCATTCGCCGTTCTGCGCAAGATAAACAAAAAAAGCTACTCGAGCGAGGTGACTTTTGACACGGGCTCAGTGGGCGCCCTATCTAGTGAGGCACCCAGATAGCCCCTTCCTCATTGCCATAGGCCGTGGCCCGCCCGGCAGCGTACGCCCAACCACTGAGGGCGCACACCAAGCTGTCCAGCACGTCTTCGTAACTCTTCAGAAAGGCCAGCGAATAGGGTTGCTCTGGCAGCAATTCAGGAAACCCTACTCCCGGAGCAAAGGTCACATGGCCCTCAATTTTTTCTTTAAGTTCCAACAGGTTGCGGACTGACTTCCGGTGCCTTTCCGGCGGCGAATCGCCCCGCCAGTACTGCCCCCGCTTGTGCACCTTGTAGGGAAACCGATAGGCGTAGCCAAACAGCTCGATGATAGCCGCGTGGGGGTACACCTCGATGAACGAGGGGTGATCGAGCACAGCCTGCGCTCCGGCCCACCGAAACCCCATGCCGGTCAGTTGCTGATAAATCAGGTCGGAAATCAAGCCCGGCCGCTGGGGGATGGGACTGTGCACCGGGGCGCCCCGTGCAGAGTAGGCCCGCGTGAGCGCCCGGTCAGCCTCCCGGTAGCCGCGCACCGGTTGGGGTGCCAACGGAATGTCTAAGGCAACAACCCGCACGGGCCAACCCCGGTCTTGACAATGCTTGGTCACTTCGATGAGCAGCGGGGGCGAGGGTTCGGGCCTGGTGGTCCAATCGGGACTGTCGCACGCCAAGAACTCGTGGTACGAACGGGCTAGCTTCACCACCCTGAGCGAACCGTCAGGCAATTGCTGTAGCAAGCTAATTCCCGAAGGATGATGGGCCGTCCAGGCCGCGTCTACTCCCAAAATGTAGGGCATTAGCGAGATCACTGGTTGATAGATGATGTACTTTCTTGGCTGGTAAGGTACGATAACTTTACCCCTCGAATACATTTTAGCTACTCATTCAGGACGAAAAAGAACCCGCCGTGCGTGCGCAGTACGTAGAAATGCTCAAAATAAGCACCGAAGAGCTAGAACACGCCACCCGGCAAATTGTAGAGCGCGTAAACGAGCAGTCGTCACCAACGCCCTTCGAATGGAATTCCTCAGATGAAGCCGCTTCGGATGAAGCCGCTCCGGACGAAGTCTTCTCCGAAATGCGTCAACGCCTCTTTGCAAATCAGTAGAATCCTGGATAATTTGCGTCCCCACTGTCCGACCAACCTTCGTGACGCATCTTTCTTACCAAGATTTTCTATCGGGCACCCGAACCCTCGGCGTGCTGGGCGGCGGACAACTGGGCCGCATGCTCATCCAATCGGCTATCGACTTCAACCTCGACGTGCACGTGCTGGATCCTAACCCGCAGGCTCCGTGCCACGCCATCGCTGCCAGGTTCACGGCGGGTTCGCTCACCGACTTTGATACCGTATACGCCTTCGGCCAGGCCTGCGACCTGCTCACCATCGAGATTGAGAACGTGAACACCGAAGCCCTCAAACGGCTGCGCGACGAAGGCACATCGGTGTATCCCGAACCCGAGGTGATCGAGCTCATCCAGGATAAACGCGCCCAAAAGCAGTTTTACCAACAGCACGGCATCCCCACCGCCGACTTTGTGCTCACCGAATCGCAGTCCGACCTGATGCAGTACGTCGACCGCCTACCGGCCGTGCACAAGCTGGGCCGGGCGGGCTACGACGGGCGGGGTGTGCAAGTGTTGCGTTCGGCCGACGAGCTGTCTCAGGGCTTCGACGCACCGGGGGTGCTAGAAGAACTAATCGACTTTGAAAAGGAAATCTCGGTGATCGTGGCGCGTAACGCCCGGGGCGAAGTACGCACCTTCCCAGTGGTAGAGTTGGTTTTTCATCCCGAAAAAAACCTGGTAGAATACCTGTTTGCCCCCGCCCGTTTGTCGGAAGAGTTGCGGCAACGGGCCGACCAACTGGCGCGCACCGTCATTGAGCAACTGAACATGACCGGGCTGCTGGCTGTGGAGATGTTCGTGACTCCGGCCGGACAGGTGCTGGTGAACGAAGTGGCCCCCCGCACCCACAACAGCGGGCACCACACCATCGAGGCCAACGTGACCTCACAGTTTGAGCAGCACCTGCGGGCCATCCTTGATCTGCCGCTAGGCTCCACGGCCCTCAAAACTCCCGCCGCGATGGTGAACCTGCTGGGCGAAGCCGGACACGAGGGCCCCGCCCGCTACGAAGGGCTCGACGAAGTGCTGGCCACCGAAGGAGCGCACGTGCACCTGTACGGCAAAACCACCACCAAGCCCTTCCGAAAGATGGGCCACGTGACCCTCACGGCCCCCAACCCCGACGACCTGCCGCAGCGCGCGCGCTGGATACAACAAACCCTAAAAGTGATTACATGAGCAAACCCCAAGTGAGCATCATTATGGGCAGCCAGTCTGACCTGTCGGTGATGCGCGAAGCCGCCGAAGTGCTGGAAGAACTGGAAATTCTTTTTGAGGTGACCGTGGTATCGGCGCATCGCACCCCGCACCGCATGCTGCAGTACGCCGAGCAGGCCCGGAGCCGGGGCATCCGGGTGATCGTGGCCGGAGCGGGCGGCGCGGCGCACCTGCCGGGCATGGTGGCTTCCCTTACCTCACTGCCCGTGATCGGCGTGCCGATCAAATCGAGCAACTCCATCGACGGTTGGGACTCGGTGCTGTCCATCCTACAGATGCCGGGCGGGGTGCCGGTGGCCACCGTGGCGCTCGACGGAGCCAAGAACGCGGGCATCCTGGCCGCGCAGATTCTGGGTTCGTCCGACAAGAAGGTGGCCCAGCGACTGGATGCCTACAAGCAGGAACTCAGGGAGAAGGTAGAACAATCGGCCCAGCAGATGGAAGAATACGGCTACCAAGGCAAGAAAATCGGATTCAGTAAGTAAGCGCATGGATGATAGTCACCAACGGATCGACGAGACGGTCACTATTCTTAAAATGCGTTTGCAACGCGTCGTTCCTACATTCTTGGGGCGCGTTTGCAACGCGTCTCACCTATGCTGCTGCCTGCTGCTATACACCACCGCTTGCTCCTACACCCAAGAGCGGGGGAAAGAGCCTGCCGAAACCGCCCCACCCCCGACCGCTGCCTCCGAAAGCACTTCGGAAACCGTCCCTACTTTTGCGGTGTACCTGGAGAATTCGGGCAGCATGGACGGCTACGTGCGCGGGGTAACGGCCTTCGAGGATGATGTATACCAACTGCTGGTCGACCTGGGCTACGCTGCCGATACGCTGTCGCTGTTTTACATCAACTCTCGGCCGATTCCTTATTCGGAAAGCACCGCGCAATTTATCGGCAAGCTAGAACCCGCCGAGTTTCAACAGCGGGGCGGCAACCGTTCCAACAGCGACTTGAACCAGATCTTCAACGAACTGCTTCAGCAAACCTCTGAG
This sequence comes from Cyclobacteriaceae bacterium, assembly GCA_965217275.1. Lineage (GTDB taxonomy): Bacteria > Bacteroidota > Bacteroidia > Cytophagales > Cyclobacteriaceae > Tunicatimonas. The sequence continues at coordinate 3,491,337 of OZ244400.1, forward strand.
CAGCGGGCCACTTTGTTAATCTCCGATTTCATCCTGTCGCTGGGCCAGGGCAACACCGAAGACCTGCTTAATAACCAACGCATCAGTATCTACAACACCTTCCGGCAACAACTGGAGGCGCAGCCGCTGGGCACTTACATCGCGAAGATGCACTCTGACTTCACCGGAAACTACTACACCAAAGACGACCGCCCGGTATACCTCACCGGCGTACGCCGTCCCTACTACCTGTGGTTCATCGGACCGCCCGCTACCATCCGCGCGTTGCCTGCCCTGGCCAAGGTGGAACAACTGCCGGGTTTTGCCCATAGCTATACCTTGCTTCCGGTGAGCGATGAGGCTATATTCGAACCGTTTTACACCGTTTTGAACAATACGTTTAAACAGGGTTCCTTCCGTACGGATCGCAGCGCCTCCGGACGAACCGCCCGGGGTCAGGACTACGTGCACGGCCTGGAGAAAGTGCAGGCCAGCCGCCGGGGTGAGCAACCGGGCACCTTCGGCTTCAGCGTGGCCGTTGACCTATCGGGCGTGGCCGCCGACGCTAGCTACCTCACCAACCCGGACAACTACCAAGTGCAGGGCTACCAATTGGATACCGTGCTCACGCTGGAGGAAGTGAACATGCTGCATCCGCGCGACCGGTCTCTGGCCGAAGGCGTGGCTACCCACGTGCTGGCTTTTTCTACCAACGGCCGCTCCTACTCCGACCTGCGGGTGGCCCTGAAACGACAAACCCCGGCCTGGGTAGCGCAAAGCAGCACCACCGACGATGCCACCATTAAAACCAGCGAAGCCGCGCACGACCAAACCTTCGGATTTCGTTACTTGGTGGCGGGGGTGGAAGAGGCCTACCAAAACGTGTACGGACAAACCCCCTACTTCACCCTAACCGTTTCCGTAAACCCCTAGCCGATGAACGACCTGCTTGCCCCCCTCTACGAAGGCTGGGGACTGTTCTACCTGGACAATTTCTCGGACGACCTGTACAACAACCGCCTGTACATTCCCATTGGGCTCACGTTGTTGCTGTCGTCGGCGGCGCTGGTGGGCGTATTCTACTACGTGATCAACCACCCGCGCTTCAACCGCTGGTACCATTGGCTGTTCTACGTGTTCCTGATCGGGGCGCTCAACTTCGGGGTGGCCTACTACATCAGCTACACCACGATCAGCCAGTTGTACGAGCAGGACCCGTACCAGTCGCAGTACTACACCTTTGCGCTGGTGAACTTCCTGTACGCGTTGGTGTTCTCGTTCCTGTTTTCGTACCTGTTACGCTGGTGGAGTGTGAACGCCGCTACCACTCCTATTCCGCAGTAGCGCGAGCAATTATCACTTCATCACTCAGCATTCCTTGTTCGGTGTTCGATATTCCGTACGCTGGAATATTGAATGACGAACAAGGAATGTCGAAGGCTGAAGTATAAATACTACCCCATCCAAGTCCTGTGTCTCCACAGGACGCCTCCGGCACCGAACTTAGAATGGCAACCTCATCTCTGCTATTCCGACCCGCCCCCTGGCGACTGTCTCCGTAGCAGCAACAACCGAAAATCCATCACCTGCTCACCGGGGATATCCAGAGCCTTAAGAGTGAGCGTTCCCTTTCCCTGAGACAAGTGCAGCGTCCCGGCGTTCATCGGCTGGAAGTCCTGCTCGTACGACTCGATCCGTTCAGACCGGTCATGCTCGGCCCCTAGCAAAGACTGATCGTGGGCTTCGCTTACCTTAAACGTCTGCTCATCATCCCCAAAAGAAAGCGTTACGGTAGAACCCACGTCTTCGGCGTCGCAGGTGTAATACACCACCACCTCGAAGTCACCTTCCTCCACCACCTCCACATCAAAGGTGATGCTGTCGGACGGGCTCGTCCAGTTCGTAAAAAACGAACTGTTCGGCCAGCGGTTCGAGCGTCGGATGCCGCCGTGGGCCACGCCGTCGCGGGCGGGCAACTGGGTGGTCTGACCCGACGGGTGTCCCACCGGCAGGGGGCGCGAATCCACCTCCGGAAGCTCGGCCAGCGCGTCGGCTTCCCAGGCCTGCCGGGCGGCGGTTAGTTCCCGTACCACCTCCGGATGCGCGGCGGCCACATCAACCCGCTGCCCGGGGTCGGCCACCATATCGAACAGGCGGTCTTCGTCGTCCAGCCGGTACTGCTGGCTGCGTACGCCGGTGCTTTCTCGCCAATGATCAACCAGGGTGCGGGCAGGCCAGTCGTTTGCCTCTCCGAGCAGCAACGGCTTCAGGCTTACGCCGTCCAGCGGTTTCTCTTGCTCGGCCGAGATGCCGGTGAGGTCCACCAGCGTAGGAAATAAGTCCATCACGCTGGCAATCTCCGCTACGCGCGTACCGGCCTCCAGGGTGCTGGGCCAGCGTATCAGCAGGGGCGAGCGCACTCCGCCCTCGTCGGTGGAGCCCTTACGGCCCTTCATGTCGCCGTTCCAGCGCCAGGAGTTGGGGCCGTTGTCGGACAAGTACAGCACGATGGTGTTTTCGGCCTGCCCCGTTTCGTCCAGCGCTTGCAGCAACCGGCCCACGTTCCAGTCGATGTTCTCGACCATGGCTAGAGCGGCGCGGGTAAACGTAGTATCTTCCCGGCTCGGGTCGCGGTTCAGGGAGTCGAGCGGTTGGTTGGCCAGGCGATTCCACCAGCGGTCGGGCACCTGCATGGGGCTGTGCGGCGTGTTGTAGGGCAGGTAGAGAAAGAAGGGCGTCTCCCGTTGCTGCTTAATAAACTCGATGCCCTGGTTGGTAAGGTCGTCCACGATGTAGCCTTCGCCCTGCACAATTTCGCCGTTGCGCTCCAGCATCGGGCTGAAGTAGTTGCCCCAGTGCCCGGAGCAGAAACCGTAGAAGTCGTCGAAGCCGCGGGCGTTGGGATGGTAGGGGTACTGCGTGCCGTTGTGCCACTTGCCGTAGGCCGCCGTGCGGTACCCCGCCCGCTGAAAGTGTTGGGCCAGGGTGGTTTCGTCGAGGTCGAGCCGCTCGCCCCCGGCCGAGGTGGAGTACACTCCGCCCCGGAGGTGGTAGCGTCCGGTGAGCAGTTCGGCGCGGGTGGGCGAGCACACCGGACTCACGAAGAAGCGGTCGAAGGCCACGCCCTCGGCGGCAAGCCGGTCGATGTTAGGGGTGCGCACATTGGGGTTGCCGTGCAGGCTCAGGTCGCCCCAGCCCTGATCGTCGCTCATGATGAGCAGCACGTTGGGGCGGCGCGGAGTGGTTTCTTCGGCGGGGGGGGGCGGGGTGCAACTGGCTAGAGTCAGTACGAAGCTCACCCAAGCAGCGTTGTGGAACGAGAGAGGAAAAGAAGTAGGCATGCACGAAAGTAATAAAGCTGGCTCGATTAGCCATAATGTGTGCGGATCACTTAGTAGCAAGTGTCAATCCCTGAATCCTTCGGAAGTGTTTGTCATTTTTGGTTAGCACTGGCACTTGGCTTACCAATGCGGTAGCGGCAATAAAAATGTCGCGAAACTCAATGAGTTGGTTGGCCTTTTTGAGTTGTTGATAAACGATCGCTGCTTTCTCAGCAACCGGTTGATTGAAAGGTAATACCACAATGTCTTCGGTGACTGTCTGTACATCTATCCACTTAGCTGCTGTGTTTGCTCCCGTATACAGTTCGTAGAGTGTCACCGACGAAACGTAAAGTACCAATTCATCCGGTAGTTGTTGAAGAGTGGTTCCGGCTTTGTCTTGGGCCCTTAGGTATTCAATGAAGATACTAGTGTCTACTACCATTCCGGGCTTTGCCATTGGCTGAACAACTTTCTGTTTTCTTCAAAAACTCGCACATCTTCTTCTGACCAAACACCAACTGACTTGATTTTTTCTTTCCAAACCTTCATATCGAAAGATTTATTTTCTTTGTCTTTGATCAGCATAAAGTCTAGAAAATCATTTACCTGCTGCTGTGTCTCAGGAGACAGTGTTTGATATTTTGCTAATAGGTCGTGCATTATCTTGCTAGTTCGTTTGCTCTAATCTAGCACTTTCTTTAGTAAATAGACAATAGAGAGTTGAGGATTTTTACTAGCAAACAGACTATGTTTCTTCAGAATACTGTTTGATAACTTTCGGTTCTGCCCAACCGTTTATTAGTTTGATCAGTCATTTGATGTGATGTATGCAAGACAACATCATCTATAGGGGAATCAATGCCCCCAAAGAACACCAGCGCGTGATTGGTAAACTGATGACCGCCCTGGGGTTGTTGTACTACCGTGATCAGCAAATTCCCTACGAACCGTTTCCGGAAACAATGATTGACGAGGGCCAGACCAGCCCTACGCCGGACATTCTGTTGTTCGACCACGAAACTAAGCAAAACGTGGTGATCATTGAAGTGGCGGGCCCCACCGGAGCGAAACGAGACTTCCGGAAGGTGCAGGAACTCGCTGACGATTACGGAGTGCAGGAAGCGTTTGTGTACAACTATGGCTTTCAGACCTGGCAGAAATACCAGCCGGGGCGGGGTGAGGTGACCGATCAGCCTTCGTTCTGTGAGGCCATCGGGCGCGATTTAGCGACGTTGCTGGCGGAAGTATGACCTTCGGCAACTCCATCAATCCACAATCGAGACAGGTTTGTCATGCCGAATAGAGCGGTAAACCTCTTCTTTTAAGAATCCTTTCAAGCTAAGGTCTTCATCCACGGCTACTTTCACTGCTACATGCACCCAAAAAGGTCTCCTTAGAGGGTACATGCAGTACTGCAAGTAGGCAAAAAACCTCTTTTACCGGGCATTTGCACGGTGCAAGTACCCAATTACCCCCCTCGAGAGGTCGGTCGACGTATGTTTTGGGCCTGCTAGCGCACTCAGATGCATGGTCGACGTAATGTTTGTTAACTGAAAGGGGTGTCGTTTGCCTCCATGTAACTTGATTTCGAGGCAAAAAAGAGGGTTTTCAGGCTTGTTCGGCAAAATGACACCAGGTAAGAAAGCAAGCAATCTAATCCAGTATTGCGTTACTAAGGGACGTCAAATAAGTAACATACTCAACTTGATTCCGAGGTTTGTGCCACCGTGGCGCGGTCTCCACAAACCCCTTCCGAGCGTCCGTTGGTTACTTTGATTCTATCATCACCCCTAAGAACTAACGGGCGATAACTCTACTCGGTCAACTAGCTTTTCTCCGCCACTTTGCGTATCTTTTCCTGTTCCTTTCGTCCGCCAACCTATGAAACACCTCCGGCTCCTGCTGCTTACCACCCTGGCTACCCTGGTCACCGCTACGCTCTTTGCGCAGGCCGACTTCCAGAAAGCCCTGCAAACCCAGTTCGTGCTGGCCGAAGCCGGTGACGTGATCGACATTCCCGCGGGCAACTACACCCTTACCAAAAGCCTGTGGCTCGACCAGGGGCAGAACGTGACCATCCGCGGGGCGGGCATCGGGCAGACGGTGCTTTCGTTTGCGGGGCAAACCGAAGGGGCCGAGGGCATCAAGGTGACGGGCGGGCAGCGCATCCTCATCGAAGAACTCACCGTGCAGGATGCCAAGGGCGACGCCATCAAGACGCAGGACGTGGACGGCATCACCTTCCGCAACGTGCGCACGGCCTGGACGGGCAAGCCCAAGAAAACCAACGGCGCCTACGGCCTCTACCCGGTGCTGTGCCAGAACGTGCTTATTGAGGGCTGCGAGAGCGTGGGCGCTTCCGACGCGGGCATCTACGTGGGGCAGTCGAAAAACATCATCGTGCGCAACTGCACGGCCCACCACAACGTGACGGGCATCGAGATTGAGAACTCGCAGCGGGCCGACGTGTACAACAACCTCACCCACGACAACACCGGGGGAATTTTGGTGTTTGACCTGCCCAACCTAGTGCAGAAGAAGGGCGGACACGTGCGCATTTTCGACAACGAGTTGCGCGAGAACAACCTCAAGAACTTTGCTCCCAAGGGAAACATCGTGGCCGGAGTGCCGCCCGGCACCGGCATCCTCATCCTGGCCACCAGCGACGTGGAAGTGTTCGGCAACCGCATCATCGACCACCGCACCACGGGCACGGCCATCATCAGCTACTACATGACCGAACAGCCCATCAACGACGCCACCTACGATCCGTATCCCAAGCGCATCTTTGTTCACGACAACTATTACGAGCGTAAACCGATGCGGGCCACCGCCCAGACGCGCCTGGGCAAGTTGTACCGCTTCAAGCTCAAGTTTGGCCGCAACGTGCCGCATATCGTCTACGACGGCATCTTGCCCAAGGAGGCGCGGGACGCCAATGGACAGGTGAAGGAGAAGTATCAAATTTGTATCCGCAACAACGACAACGCGTCGTTTGCCCAGCTGGATGCGGAAGGAGACTTCAAGAACGTGAGTCGCGATATGGCTCCCTACGACTGCGCGCGCCCGGCGTTAGACGCCACCGAACTGGCCCTGGACAAGTAGCGTATGAACGGGCGAAGCGTTTTTTTGCTATTGAGTTTTTCGCTTCTGCTGCTCAGCAGCCTGCGTCCGGTCCGGGAAACCGTGAAGCTGCCCGAACGGGCCAAACTGACGCTGTCGGAGTACGGGTTTTTTCAGGGGCCGCTGGCTGACCAGCGTCCGGTGGCGGGTGTAGTGCCCTACGAACTGAACACGCCCCTGTTCTCGGACTACGCGCTGAAGCTGCGCTTTGTGCAACTGCCCGCCGGAACCGCGGCTACCTACCAGGAGCCCGAGGTGCTGGACCTGCCGGTAGGCAGCGTGCTGATCAAAACGTTCTACTATCCGCACGACTTCCGCCGACCGGAAAAGGGACGCACGCTGATGGAAACCCGCCTGCTGCTGCACGAGGCCGACGGCTGGCACGCCCTGCCCTACGTCTGGAACGACGAACAGACCGAAGCCCACCTGGAGGTGACGGGAGGCACCAAGGACGTGCGCTGGGTGCAACCCGATGGCAAAAAGCAGCGGCTGGCCTACTCGGTGCCCAACATCAACCAGTGCAAGGGTTGCCACGTGAAGAACCAGAAAATGCTGCCCATCGGCCCCACCGCCCGCCAACTGAACCGAGAGTATTCGTATGTCGACGGTGAGCAAAACCAGTTAGCGCGTTGGCAGGCAATCGGTTACCTGGAGGGCTTGCCCCCCGCGGAGGAGGTTCCGCGTTTGGCGGTGTGGGACGACCCGGCCAGCGGGTCGGTGGCCGAGCGGGCGCGGGCCTACCTGGACATCAACTGCGCGCACTGCCACCGCACCGACGCTCCGGCCAGTACCTCCGGGCTGTTGCTGGACTATTACCAACGCGATGCTACCGCACTGGGCATCGCCAAGCCCCCGGTGGCCGCCGGTCGCGGTTCGGGGGGGCACCAGCACGATGTGGTGCCGGGGCAGCCACACCAATCCATCCTGTGGTACCGCATGTCGTCGGACGACCCGGGAGTGCGCATGCCCGAGTTGGGTCGGCAGTTGGTGCACGCGGAGGGCGTGGCCCTGATTGAAGAATGGATTGAGGGACTGCCCTGATCTCTTGACTTTCCGGTCGTTGGTAAACCGCTATCCGGACAACAAGGGTAATCCGTTGCTTTTCATTACTTTTGCTGGCACTATGTACCTTCAGAAAGTTCATCTTCAAAATTTCAAGCGGTTTACCGATCTCATTATTGATTTGGGGGAACCGGCCGAACCCTACCGGCTGGTACTGCTCATCGGAACGAACGGAAGTGGTAAGTCGTCGGTGTTTGATGCGTTTGAAGTTTCTTCCGACCTCAAACAACCCAAGAAGTTTGTAAGCAATACTTATTACCGCAAAAGTTCAGAGAAGCCATTCAGCGTGGTTATTACTGATCATACTGGAACAGTAGTCGATACTGGTACAAGTAATTTTCACAATCCAGGTAGCGTAGAAGGTGTACACCAGAGTGGTGCCCTTGCACTCGGAAACACATTCTACGGACGAAGCAGCTTGCGTCAGGTTCCCCGCCTGACTCGAACGACGCTCGGGCAAAACAAGGACGTGAATTTTCAGCAAGATAGCGACCGCCCTTGTACCTACGTAGACCGCGATGAGCGCTTTGAGAACGACCTGGAAGAGGTTACTCGGGATATTCTGCGTTACATCTACAAGTCAGACCAGGAAAAGCAGGTTATTTTTGATAAATATATTCAGCCGATCAACGAGGCGTTTGAGCGGATTTTTGAGGGCCAAGAGAACATCGTTCCCAAACTGCTCTCTATTATTCCTCCGCTGGATGGGAACGTAGCCGAGGTGCAATTCCAGAAGGGTGAGGCCGAATTTCACTATGACCTACTAAGCAGCGGTGAAAAAGAAATATTCAACATTCTCATTAATCTGCTCAGCCGCCGTCCGTACTATCAAGACACGGTTTACTTCCTGGATGAGATAGACCTGCATCTCAACACCCGCCTTCAGTACAACTTGTTGCGCGAGATTACCGAGCGCTGGCTTCCCGACAACTGCCAACTATGGACGGCCAGCCACGCCCTGGGATTTATTGATTACGCCAATGACTACGAACGCGCTGCGGTCATCGATTTTGACGCCCTCGATTTTGACAAGCCCCAGGTAATTCATCCTTCGCCGAAGAACAGCTTCGATGTGTTTGAGGTGGCGGTCGATCAAGTGTTTCTGGCAAAAGTGTTTGAGGGGAAAAAGATTTTCTTCGCTGAGAATACGGATGCTTTCTATTATAACAACATTCGGCTAGAAAACACCATCTTTTTCACCGCTCGGGATAAGAACGATGTCTTCTATAAATCCAAGAATACGAACTACCTTGGTCTGATTGATCGTGATTTTCTTACTGATGAGGAAATCCTTCTTATCCGGCAAACGTATCCTGATCTGTTTGTTCTGGAATACTACAGCATCGAAAATTACTTTTATCATCCCGACAACCTAGCGGAGCATTACCGGGAGCGGGAGCAGCCCTTTGACCAGGAGAAATACATCCAAAGTTGGCTGGCGGTTAAAGAAGAACAGTACGAACAACTGCTGGTGGAGATCAAAGATGCCCGGCAGAGCTACCCGTTCTTTCGAGAAAACGAGCATGCCAGAAAGCTGAAAGACTTTCGAGGAAATGCATCGGCATTCATTAGCATGCTCAAGAGTTCAAACTTCGAAACCTTTTACCGGGTATTACCCGCTAAAGACATCGGAAGAACCATTCTTGAACGAGCCAATCTGGACAAACAAGCATTAGGACAAACCCGCTGGTTCAGACAACAGATACAAAGCGTCACTACGAATGCTACTGCCAAGTCCACATAGTCTACTTTGGCATGATGGTTTCTCCAAAGTACTTCCGCCGCGTGTACTTCGGCTGATGACGGTCGGGTTGGCGGTTATAGTCACTCAGGTCGTAGTTCATCGGAGCCGGGTTGGCTACCCGTAGCGAAACCGTATCGCCCGCTTGCTGTTGCTGTGCCAGCAATTCGTTCCACATTCGGGTTCGAACGAGTGAGTGGGCACTGTCGTCGGCCAGGTTGTTGAGTTCGTAGGGATCGTTTTGCAGGTCGAACAGTTGGGTGTGGTCGATGGCGGGGTAGCGGATCAGTTTCCAGCGGTGGTTCTTCACGGCCCGCTGGGTGGTGGCGTAGGTGGTGAACAGGCTGGTGCGCACCTCCGGCATTTCCCCCTCAATAATGGGCCCCAAATCGTGACCGTCGATGCCGGTCGGAGGAGTAACATCGACCAGACCACAGAGCGTTGGCAGTAGGTCGTATAGGTACACCAGCGCGTCGCGGGTTTGTTGCTCTGGCACTTTTGGACCCGCCAGCATGAGCGGGGCGTGCATGCTTTCTTCGTACAAGCTCTGCTTGCCCAGCAGTCCGTGACTGCCAATGGCCAAGCCGTGGTCGGAAGTGAACACCACGATGGTGTTGTCGGCTAGATCATGATCCTCCAGCGCCCGCAGCAGGTCGCCGATGCGGGCATCGAGGTGGGTGACGAGTCCGTAGTAATCGGCCAACTGCTCTCTGACCTGCTCGGAGGTGCGCGGCCAGGCCCCCAGGTTTTCGTCGCGGATGGTCATCACGCCCAGGTCGAAGGGGTGTGCGCCTACGAAATTGGGGGGCAGGGGCAGTTGCTCCGGGGCGTAGCGGTCGATATAGTCGGGAGCCGGACTGCGCGGGTCGTGTGGGGCGGTGTAGGCCACGTAGGCAAAGAAGGGTTGTTTTTGTTCGCCGGTGGCGTAGTCTTCCAGAAATGCCAGGGCCGATTCGGTAAACACATCGGTAGAAAACCCGCGCAGGCTGTCTTCCGAAAACGATCCGTCGGGTAGCAAGTCCACCACCGGCACCTGGTAGTGATCAGACATGCCTCCGAAGAAAATCGTCTTGCCTTGGGTGAAGCCGTCCCGAAAGGCCGAGCGTTCGTTGTGCCACTTGCCGGTGCCGAAGGTCAGGTAGCCGTTGTCGCGCAGCGTCTGCGGCAGGGTGGGCACTCCGGCCAGGGTGTCGTAGACGTGAAACAGGCTGCGTCCGCTCATCAGCATGGCCCGGCTGGGAGCGCATACCGCCCCGTGGTGCGAGCCCATGCAGAAGGCATTGGTGAAGGTGACGCCCCGACGCGCTAGCCCATCCAACGCCGGGGTAGGCACGTAGGGGTTGCCGTACGCCCCCACCGCGTCGGCCCGTTGGTCATCGCTCAGGATAAGCAGAATGTTGGGGCGGGTTTGGGCGAGTGCTGGGTGAACCGAAAGTGCAACGATAAAAAGCAGCGTGAGACGGACGCCTAGAGGAAGTGTTTTCATAGCAAATGATGTGTGAGACTATTCGGAAAATAACGATCCGATAAACTGCATCATTTGGTGTTCGTCAAAAGCAGCCGGTATAGGAAGCACCAGGTTCGGGATAGCAAAGCTGCGAATGTGTCCTTCGGAAGCCTTCGTGATGAGTTGATACTGTTGAGTTTCCAAATGATACTGTTCCATTGCTTTTTGTTTTGCATCAACAATCCAGTACTCTTCTACTCCGTGAAGTTGGTAATCTTCTAGTTTGATGCCTCTGTCCCGTTTCTTGGTGCTATCGGAGAGTACTTCTACGACCAAATCGGGAGCGGGGAAAAACAACTGATCTTCCTGAAACTGCTTCGATTTTTCTTGCTTAAAAAAGCACACGTCTGGCTCAAAGTCGTTGCGCGTGAGCTGAACAAGGGCTTTTTCGGTGAATACTGATCCCAGTTGGTGCCGTTTCACAAAGAGGTTTAGCAGCGTATAGATGTTCCCGGCTGCATCCAGGTGGCGCTTTTTGGCCGGAGAGTGGACAATTACCTCGCCCTGAATAAATTCGGTTTTCTGCTCTTCGTCCATTTCTTCATAAAACTGCTGGCGGCGCGCCTGCTCTTCGGCCCAGGCCCGCTGCAATTCTTCCAGGATCATCGGAGCCTGGGGCAGTTTCATAATACCTGATACAACGTCTTTCATAATATTCTCGGTTAGCAGAAATGTAAACAATTAAAACGAGATCATCAATCAACTGAAGTGACTTGCACTCTTAACAATCTTCTCCCGTTCGTCGGTGTGCGACACGGTGTAGTTGAAGCCCGATTGCACGGCGAAAGCTCCCACCTCTCCGGCCTTGTTGATGGCAATAAAGGCCACCTGAAAGTCTTTCGCCCGAGCTTTATCCCGGTTCACGATGCGCCCGATGGCTTTCTCACAGGCCTGCTGGGGGGTGAGACCGTCGCGCATATACTCAGTGACCAGGTGGGAGCCGCAGTAGCGGATCACCTCTTCGCCCTGCCCGGTGGCCACGGCCGCGCCCGCTTCGTTGTCCACGTACAGCCCCGCCCCGATGATGGGCGAGTCGCCCACGCGACCGCGCATCTTGAAGCCCATGCCGCTGGTGGTGCACATGCCCGACACGTTGCCCTGCGCGTCGAGCGCGATGGTGCCCATGGTGTCGTGGTTGAATGAACCGTCTTTAAGCTTGTTGGGAGCCGCCGGGCCGTTGTTTGACGACGGAGCCGGTTGGTTCTCGACGTTGATCACCGGTTGGTACTTTGCTTCTTTCAACCAGTCTTGATAGGCCGCTTCCGCGGTGGGCGAAAGCTCGTCGGGCTCCAGCGCGAAGCCGTTCTGGAGGGCAAACTGCTGCGCTCCGGCCCCCACCAGCATCACGTGTGGGGTTTGTTCCATCACCCGCCGGGCCACCGACACTGGGTGCTTGATGCGCTCCAGAAAGGCCACCGACCCGCAGTTGGCCCGCTCATCCATGATGCAGGCGTCGAGCGTCACGTGTCCGTCGCGGTCGGGGTTGGCCCCCAGGCCCACGCAGCAACTGACATCGTTTTCGATGGCAATGCCCGCCTGCTCTACGGCGTCCAGAGCCGTGCCGCCCCGTTCCAGCACTGGCCAGGCCGCCCCGTTGGCAATCTGGCCACTGTCCCAGGTGGACACCACCAAAGGTTGGCGACTCGAGGATTGGGAACGGTGCCCGAAGTTAAGGCGAGAAAGGGGCAGCAACAGGGCGGACTGGCGCAAGAAAGATCGGCGGTTAGCGAACATAGGTTTAGGTTTTGGGGGAATATACAAGAAAAGTCGTAAACTTGGGTTTTACGCATTCTTGCGCGGGTACGAAAACTTGCAGTAAAAATCAGCCAGCAAAAACCTGCACTGTGTCGTATACCCCCAACCTTGCCTTGCTACGCTATGCTCAAAACCCTCCGATTCTCCGCCGGTTCATTGCTCCTGGGACTATTACTGTGCTGCCTGGCCGCCCGGGCGCAAGAGGCACTGCCCAACGAAAGTTTCAAGGTGATGGCCTACTACGTGCCCGAACCGCCGTATCATCCCGAACGGTTACCCCTGGATAAACTAACGCACATCATCTTTTCTTTCTCTCAAGTGATCGACGGAGAGATGCAATTTGCTAACGAGCAGGCCGGTGAAAAGCTGCGCTTGCTGGTCGCCCAAAAAGAAAACCATCCCCACCTCAAGGTGATGCTGGCCTGCGGGGGCTGGGGAGCCGGAGGCTTTTCCGACATGGCCTCCACTGCCGAAGGCCGACACAAGTTTGTTCGGAGCACAATTGCCCTGGTAGAAAAATACCAACTCGACGGCATTGACATGGATTGGGAATATCCGGCACTGGACGACGCAGGCATCGACGCCCGGGAAACCGATACGCAGACCTTCACGCTGCTGATGAAAGAGCTTCGGGAACAGATGAACCAACTGGACCGGCCTCTGACGCTTACCTTTGCCTCGGCCGGTTGGAAGTATTACTACGAAAAGATCGAGCTGAACAAGGTGATGCAGTACGTTGACTACATGAACGTGATGACCTACGATCAGGTGGTGGCTACGCTTCCGTTCACGGCCCACCATACCGCCCTGGGCTGGATCAAGGAAAAAGACTTGAAGCCGTATCCTATCTACGACTACGTGACTCAGCGGAAGGTAGCGGCCCAGGAGCAAGGATTGCCCGCCTATGAGCCTCAATCGGTGAAAAATATTGTGAACTACTGCCTGGAACAGGGGGTAGATCCGGCCCAGATTGTGATCGGAGCGGCTTTTTACGGCAGAGCGTGGAAGGGGGTGCCCCCTGAAAACAATGGCCTCTATCAGCCCAACACCGGGGCCTTTATCGGCTGGGCAGCGTACCATAACATCCGAGAGCAGTATGAGAACAAGAACGGATATACCCGCTACTGGGATGAGGTAGCCGAGGCTCCCTATCTGTACAGCCCTACCGATAGCGTCTTTTTCTCGTACGATGATCCCGTGTCGGTTAGGCTCAAGACGGCGTATGCTCAGGAGAAAAACCTGGGTGGCATCATGTTTTGGCAGTTGGGCAACGACACCAAAGGCAAAAACAGCCTGGTGGACGCGATCTATGCGCAAAAACAACAGTTTTAGCCTTTCCGGGTTGCGCATAAAAGAAGAAATCCGCAACGTTTCCGCTGCGGATTTCTCATCTGACAATCAGTCTGTACGGCTTAACCGAACCGTTTATTCACCGCCGCCCCAGCCGGGGTTTTGGGTGATGGCCGGGTTCTGCGCAATCACGTTGAGCGGGATGGGCCACAGGTAGTGCTTGCTCTCGTCGAATACGGGGTCGGCCCAGTCGGTGCCCTGGTACACGTCGATATAGGTATTACCCGACTCAGGATCCACCGTCGTGTTTATCAGGGCTCCCTCGTAGCGGGCTTCGGCTCCGGCATCCCAACGAAGGCCTAAATCGGGTTGCTCGAGCTTCTTACCCTGCCGCCAGCGCCGCAGGTCGTTGTAGCGGTGCCCCTCCATGAAGAGCTCCACCCGGCGCTCGCGCCGAATCTCGGCAATCAGGGGCGACACTCCGTCGGCGGCGTAGCGGGGGTCGGCGGGCAGGGTGCCCAGGTCCATGCGGGGCATGGCCACCCGGTCGCGCAGCAGGTTGATGCTGATATCAAGATCAGCCTGGGTGAGCTGACCCAGTTCGGCCATTGCCTCGGCATAGTTAAGCAGCACCTCGCCAAAGCGCAAAATAATAGCCGGATGCTCGCCCGTATTGAATGCCTTGCCAATCATATCGTCGGCATTATACACCTTGATGATGTGGTAGCCGGTGGTGCTTTGGCGCCCCCCAGGCATGCCGTTCAGGCGGGGATAGTCGCGGCCGTCAGCGTTGTGATACTTATACTTTTCCGAGTCGTCGGGGTGCAGCACGGTTTGACGCAGGCGCGGGTCGCGGTTCACAAACACGTCCTCAATGGTGGCATCGCCCTGGTACAAGGGCGACAACGATATGGGTAGCCCATCAGTGCATAGATAGTCGTCCACCATGCTCTTGGTGGCCCCGCCCGAGTAGTCGCTCCAATAGCTTTGCACGTGGTTGGTAAAGACTCCGAGCTGGTACTTGCGCCAGTACATCACCTCAGGGTTGCCGGTAAGATCAAACACGCGGTGGTAGGCGTTGTAGTCGTTTTCAGGGTCGCCGGTGCTGTAGAGCATGTAGGGTCCATTGTCCATCACTTCCTTGGCGGCGGTGGCGGCTTCTTGCAACCACATTTCGGCATCGGCGCCGCCGTGGTACTTGCGCCAGGTGCCCTCGAACAAGCACACCCGCGATTTCACCAGCAGGGCGCACCAGCGGTTCAGGCGGCCCGGCGCGTTGCCGTCGCCCCAGTCGTCGGGCAGCGCCGTGGTGGCAAAGTTCAGATCCTCCAGCACATTGGCCATCACCTCCTCGCGAGGAGTACGCGCAGCAAACAACTCCTCCGAGTCGATGTTGAGCGTACGGTCGATCCACGGGGCATCGCCGAAGTGCTGCACCTTGTCGGCGTAGAACCATCCTCGAAACAAGCGCGCTTCTCCGGCATACTGGTCAATGATCTCCTGATCGGCGGCTACTCGGTCATAGTTTTCCAGGCCGAAGTTAACCGCGCGCACCAGGTTCCACCCCCGGTAGCCGTACCATTGAGGATCAGAGGGGATGGGGTGTTTACCGGCCCGCACTTCTTGGTACCGCTCATGACGCGGATGAATCGGTGCCATGTTGTCGGTAAACTCATCCAGGTACCAGATGCTGTAGCGGTGACTGTTAAAGCCATCGTCGTGTCCCATCAGGATGGGAATATTGTCGTCGGCTCGGGCAATATTGTATATGCTGTTGTTGTACACCCGCAGGTCATTCTCGTTGTTCCAGAACACCTCATTGTTGATCTCGTCGAGCGGCTGCCGCTCGAGAAACTCGTCGTTGCAAGCTTGCACAAACCAAGCGGCAACGATTAAAAAGCTGAATTTTATGTAACGTTTCATTAGGATACTGATTTAAGTAGCAGAATTAAAAGGAGACACCGGCGCCGACCGTGAAGATGCGCTGAATAGGGTACTGAATGGCCCCGTAGGCCGTTTCCGGATCTAGCGGCGGGCGAATCGGGCTGTACTCCCACAGGTTGGCTCCCGTGAAGAATAACCGGGCCGAACTCATACCGGCGCGACTTATCAATTCCTCGGGCAGGTTGTAGCTCAGCGTGATGTTCTTTAAGCGCACGTAGCCCCCGTTCTGAATGAAGCGCGACTGTACGTGCTTGTTTTTGCCATCGCCAGTGGAGATATGAGCGTGTGGAAAGTAGGCATCCGGGTTTTCTTCGCTCCAGGTGTCGGTCAGGAAGTAATTCTCCACGTGCCCCGCGTTGAAGGGGAAGAACCACGTCCAGTTGCCCGAGCTGGGCCAGATGTCGCGCTGCAGAATGCCCTGAAAGAAGGTAGTGAGCCGGAAGTTCTTATAGCTCACCCCACCCGTGAAGCCAAAGCTGCCCCGGGGTGTGGTGTTGCCAATCACCCGGCGGTCGCCCGGATCATCGAGCGTGTTGCTGCCGGGGCTGATGATGCCGTCGCCGTTCAGGTCAGCGTACTGAATATCACCCGCCCGCCAGTTGGCACCCAACTGTGATTGATCGGGAGCATTGTCCACTTCGTCTTGAGTCTGGAAAATACCTACCGTTTCGTAGCCCCAGATCTCGCCCAGTTGCTGTCCTTCGTAGTAGTTACTTAGTTCTCCGTCTCCCCCAATATTCAGCGCGCCATTCGGGTTGTTATAGCGGGTGATCTCGGCCATGAAATCGGACAGCGCAATCTGGATATTGTAGCCCCAGTTGGTGCCCACCCGGTCTTGCCAGGCAATGGCGGCTTCCCACCCCCGGGTACGCAGATCGGCTCCGTTGCTTCGAGGAGGTTGGGTGCCCAGCACGTCGGGGTACTCTACCCGCAGCAACATATCCTTGGTTTCGCGGGTGTACACGTCGAACGAAGCGTCGAAGCGGTTGCCGAACATGGTGATATCCAGCCCGAGGTTGCGGGTGGCCACCGTTTCCCAGGTAAGGGTCGGGCTCACCAAGCTGGGAGCCGATACGTACGGAATCTGTCCGTTGCTCATGATGTAGGGAGACTGGCCAATGCCCAACGTAGGAATGTAGGGATAGTTGATCTGCTCCCGCTCCGGAGCGTACGCCCGGAAGCCAAGCTGGCTTTGATTCTGCAGCACCTGGTTACCCAACTCGCCGTACGAAGCCCGAATCTTTAGGTTGTCGAGCCAACTGTCGGAGCCGCTCATAAAGGCTTCCTCAGAGATACGCCAGCCCACTGAGAACGACGGGAAGAAGCCGTAGCGGTCGTCGGTCGGAAAGCGGGAGGTACCATCGTAACGCCCGCTTGACTCAAACAAGTAGCGGTCGTCGTAGATGTACTTGACGCGGTAAAAAGCTCCCCGCAACGCGTTGTCGGAGCTGGAGCCAAAGGTTTGCTGCGTGCCTACCGTGGCGTTGATATCGGTGATGGCCGGAGTGATCAACGAACGGTTCCGAACCCCAATTGCCTTTTCCCGACGGTACTCTTGGTTAAACCCAATCAGCGCAGTAAGGTCGTGGCGGGGGAACTGTTTCATCTCGTACTCGGCAAAGGTGTTGAGCACGTAGTAGCTCCGGTCGTAGGTGCGGTTCTCAATCCAATCGTCACCGCTGAATCCGTTGCTAATAGGGTTTTCTTCGTTCAGGTCGGTCGACACAATCTCCACCTTACTCTGCACATCCTGGTAATCGACATCAAAAAGATT
Organism: Cyclobacteriaceae bacterium; assembly: GCA_965217275.1. Lineage (GTDB taxonomy): Bacteria > Bacteroidota > Bacteroidia > Cytophagales > Cyclobacteriaceae > Tunicatimonas. The sequence continues at coordinate 3,508,835 of OZ244400.1, forward strand.
GTATGAGAAGTTGCCCTGAATCTTTAAGCCTTCAATAGGGGTCAACACCACTCCCTGCGTGAGCCAGGTATCGTTGTTGGTGAAGGTGGTGCGACCGCCGTCTTCCAGGTAGGGGAAGAAGTTGGTGCCGCCGAAGTACATGCCAATATACGGTTCGTACTGCGCGCGGTCGCCTGGTTCCTGGTAGAAAGGTAGGTCAGGAAACTGAATGGGCATCACCGGACTCACCCGGGCCAGCGAGTTGATGTTCACGTCCCAGTTGTAGAAGTGGGGCTCGTCGTTGCGCTGGGAGTTAAACATCACGCGCTCCTCAAGCTTAAGCCAATCCTTTATCTGAAAGTCGGCCTTCAGCAGCACGTTGTAGCGTTTGAAGTTTTCGTTCTTCTCACGGTTCCGTAGATAACCGTCTTTGTTCAGGTAGCCGATGGAAGCGTAGAACGAAGCCCCTTCACTCCCGCCCACAATCGACACATCGTGTTGGTCGGTGGGGGCAAATTCGGTTATAATCCGGTTCTGATAGTCGTTGGACCCGTAGTAGCGCAGTTCGCCATCGACCACGCCCCAGGCATTCTCCGGGGTAGGGTTCTCGCTATAGCGCCGGGTGCCGTCCACAAAATCTTGGTCAAAAGAGGGCTGCCCGAAGGTACGCTCGTTGGCCAGGTTGCGGGCGAGCACAAACTGATGCGGGTCGGTGATCGGATCCATGTTGAAAATGGGCCGGGCCAGCGACCATTGGGTGTTAAGGTTCACGTGTACTTCGCCGTCGCGTCCGCTCTTGGTGGTGACCAAGATCACCCCATAGGCCGCGCGGGCACCATAGATAGCCGAAGCCGAAGCATCCTTGAGCACACTGATGCTTTCAATATTATTAGGATTGATGCGATTCAAATCCATCGGAATGTTGTCGACCAATACCAGCGGCTCGCCGCCGTTAATAGAGGTGTAACCGCGCACGTTGAAGCGGATGGGTTCGGACGGGTCGCCGCTGGTGGGCGCGATGTTCAGGTTGGGAATCACGCCCTGCAAGCCCTCGGCGGTGTTAGCAATGGGTCGGTTTTCGAGTACCTCGCCATCGGCCGTGCCCACCGCCCCGGTTAGGTTCACCTTTTCTTCGGTACCAAAACCGACAACAACCACTTCCTGAAGCGACTGAATGTCTTCGGCCATTTGAAGGCTAATTTCCGAGCGTCCGTTCACCGGAATCTCCTGCGTCACGTAGCCAATGGAGGTGAACAGCAGAACGTCGTTGTCGTTGGGCACGTCCAGGGCGTAGTTGCCCTCTACGTCGGTAACCGTACCGATGGTGGTGCCCTTCACCAGCACGTTAACGCCCGGCAGGGCCTCGGCGGTTTCAGAGTCGGTAACGGTGCCGCGCACGGTGAATGCCGCTTGAGCAGTTTTTACTTTTGGATCGTTTCCCTCACTGGGCGAGGCAAACAGCAGACCGGTGGTCAGGCACGACAGCAGGGAAATTGCCAGACAGTGACGCCACCGCATGAGGTGGGGTAATTGTGTAAACATAGGTTAGGGTTTTTTGAAGTAATAAATTGATTATCAAAGCGAAAAGAAGCGGGCTAACTGCTGTCGAGGAAGAAAATCATGAGCGGCAGGGGGTTAGTATTGAAAAGTTTAGCGTAACAAAAATTGATGGCAACAATATAGAAATAAAATCAGTTTTCGCTTCTGTTTTACCAAAAAATAGATTTTGTTTAACCTTATGGCAGAATTCATAATCAAAATAGTTAATTGCATATCTAACCACAAGGTTTGAAGAATTAGATGCTCCCGAAGGTTCGTGTCGATACGAACTTTAAGACAATCTTTTATATTTCAGCAGCCGGAATCAGAAAGGCTGCCGCTGGACGAATGAACGGTTTAACTTTACAGAACCCCCTATGAAGTATCTCCCCAAAATTTGGATTGCGTTACTGCTACTGAGTACCACTTCGGTTGTAGCCCAGGGTCAACTACCGGAAGAAGCTTCGCCCCGAACAGCCGAATACCATTCGCTGAGCGAGCGGAAAAGTCCGGGACTAACGCTCTATGACGAAGAGCAGTTAGTCACGGCTCGGGCAAAGGCCGAAGCGGGAATTGCCCCGTATGCAGAGGCGGTGGACTCGCTCAAGCAGAGGGCGAACCAACTGTTAGCGATGGAGTCGCCCTCGGTAATGCAGAAGAAAATGATGCCACCCAGCGGTGACAAGCACGACTACTACAGCCTAGGCATCTACTGGTGGCCCAATCCCGATACCGAAGACGGCCTGCCCTACGTACGGAACGATGGAGTGAAAAACCCGGAATACGAAAACTTCGACGGACCCGCTATTCACCGAATGGCCGATGCGGTGTTTCCGTTGTCGCTGGCTTGGTTCTACACGGCAGACGAAACCTACGCGCAGAAAGCAATGGAACTGCTGGCCACTTGGTTTTTGAACTCCGAAACCCGGATGAATCCTCACCTGGAATACGGACAGGCAATTCCCGGTATCACCGAGGGGCGGGGCATCGGCATCATCGAGACGGGCACGCTGGTGGACGTGGTCAACGGAATCGAACTGCTCAAAGACTCCGACGCAATGCGCGAAGCAGACTATCAGCAACTGCGGGATTGGTTTGCCGCTTACACCGACTGGCTCATCACCAGCAAAAACGGATGGGACGAACGCGTGTATCACAACAACCACGGCTCGTCCTACGACAGCCAGCTGGCCACCTTCGCGCTGTTTGCCGGACAGGATTCGGTGGCGGCGATGATTCTGGATTCGGTCAAGGTGAAGCGCATCGACCGGCAGATCAAGGCCGATGGCAGTCAGCCCTGGGAACTGAGCCGCACCAAGGGAATGAGCTACAGCATCAAGAATCTGCGACACCTGATTGAAAACGCGATTATTGCGGAAGACCAAGGCATTGATTTGTGGCACTACCAATCGCCGGAAGGAAGCAGCATTTACCGGGGCCTGGCCTACCTGGTTCCGTTCTACACCGAGGGCCAGAAGTTCCCTTACCAGCAGCTGGGAGGGCTGGATGCGCTGGCCGATAGGTTACTGGAGCTACTGTGGATCAGCGCTCCGAAGTATGAGAACCAGGATATTGACGCTTGGATTAGCAATTTCCCAGTGCGGATAGCCGACCACAGCCTGCTTCACCTGACGTATCCGCGGGTCGCCGCTAAGGGTAATTAGTCAATCAGACGAACTACTCATCCGCTTGTTCCGGTAGCAAAAAAGTGTCAAAGTTAATTGGGGTAATCAGTTGGGTCTCGGCTTCGGGGTAGTGGTTGGTGAATGATGTGGGGAACTTGGCCTTGCTTTTGGTCAACCATTTGAATTCGTACGCAAAAAGAGCCCGCTTCTGTTCTTCCAGATAATCGATTTCCTGCTGCTGGGTGGTTCGCCAAAAGTAGCGTTCGGCGTCTATTTCCTGGTAGGTCAGCGCCTTCCAGCGTTCGCTGATCAGATAGTTCTCCCACAAAGCCCCCTGGTCGGCCCGATGCTCGGGTAGGTTAAAATCTCCGACGATGGCGTTGCGGATGCCGTTGTCATAAAAGTAGATCTTCTTTCCTTTTTTGATCTCATTGCGCACGTTGCGGCTATAGGCCGGTAAGCGAAATACCACAAACGTTTTTTCTAGCAAATCCACGTACCGCTCCACCGTCTGATTGTCGGCTCCCACCAGTTGCCCTACCTCGTGGAAAGACACTTCGCTACCTACCTGCAGCGCCAGTGCCTTCACAATTTTCTCTAACAGAAGCGGCTTATTAATCTTGCCTAGAGCGAGCACATCTTTGTAGAGATAACTACTGGCGAGTAATTTGAGGAGTTTTTTCTCATGACTGGGGGAAGTCACAATTTCAGGGTAGTAACCGAACACCAAACGGTGAGGCATTAGTCGTTTCTCTTCTAACAGGCCGTGGTGCTGCACCATTTCACCAAACGAAAGGGGGAACAACATGACCTCGTACTTGCGCCCCGTCAGTGGTTCCTGGGTTTTGGTAGCTAGTTCCAGGGCTGACGATCCGGTGGCGATCACTTGTACCTGCGTAATCTGGTCGGTAAACAGTTTAAGGGTGATACCAATGTCCGGTATCCGTTGGGCTTCGTCAATGATAATAATTCGGTGATTACCAACCACTGCCCGCAAGCGTGTTGACGTAGTGTTGGTCAGCAGCTCCCGTACGTCGGCTTCGTCGCAGTTCAGTCGCAAGACTTCTTCTGCGCTTACATTCAGTAAGTGCCGAAGGATAGTGGTCTTCCCTACCTGCCGAGAGCCAAACAAAATGATCGCTTTGCCCTGAAACAAGTATTGGTCGATTTCTGAAGCTAGGATTCTAGAAATTAACATATTCTGCGAATTGAATCGCAAAATATACTGATATTTTGCGAATAGAATCGCAAAACATTGGTTTTTTACTTTGAGTTTTTTAGAAACTGTTTAGCACGATAACGGGTGTATCTTCTAAACCTTCTACGATTGGTTGTGTGATGTGCCGATGGAACATAGCGCCAATAATAATGCTACAACGCTACAAAATCAACCACTCTGTGGGTAGATTTGTACTACTGCATGGGTAAGTTTGTGCCATTAAGTTATTTTAAACCGTCTTTTTGTACGGAAAACGATTACAATACCTACGAAGCATCAACTTACCCCTCTGCCGACAAACGCACTCGCAAAGTACTTTCTCCTTCGGAAAGCACGTAGGCCGGTACTCGGATTTCAAGGCGCTTCAGGTTCTCGATGCGGCGGTCTAGCTTGAGCGGGGGCGGGTCGAGTGAGATCACCGACACCCTAAGCTCAGGATGCGATAGATTCGCTAGTTTCAACTGCTTGCCATCCTGGGTTAGCATAGCGCCGTCTTCGGTGATTTCTACCTCGGCAGTGGTCATCAGTTGCCAGGTGATGCTTTGGGTGGAATCGCTACGTGCAAACCGGTCTTCGATGAGCAGCGCATGATCGTTTTCCTTGACGAACCGACGCGTTGCGCTCGCTAGTTTGCCCCCGAACACTTCGCTCAGGTCAATGGTTGCCTCCGGCTGGTCTCCGTCTTTGAAGTCCGCAATGGAACCAAAGCCATCGACTACGTGCAACGCATCGTTGACGGTGAGGGTGCTGTGACCGTAGTTGTTTTTGGTGAGCAACGTCCAGCGTTCGCAGTCCTGACACCGGCCCCACAGGTTGAAGCCCGTTTGCTCCAGTTCGTTGTAGTCTTGGTTACCCGGATCAATGACCCAGCGCACCCCGTCCAGCTCGAAGACAAACGAACCGGCATCCATGTTGCCGTGGTTCACCGTGCCGCGTCCGCCCTTTCCGCCGAAGTAGTACTGGCGGGTACTATCCCCCCGGAACACGACGATTGGGTTAGCGCCTTCTCCCTTCCAGGCCAACGGTAGTTGACTCTCTTTTTTCGCCTCGAACTGCGACAGCCACACCAATCCGGCTCCGGCGTGACGGTCGAGCTTACCCATTTCTTGGGGCGGTTGCAGAAAGCGTTCTTTTTCAAAATAGGCGGTGTTGCCGGTTTTGTTCGCAAACCACGCCAGGGTCACGTCGCCGTTTTGGCTGCGCTGATCGCCGCAATCAGCGAAGTTGTAGTACCAGCCCGAAGGCGCGATGCTCAATTTTCGGAAGGTCGCGCTTTCCAGAAACGCCGGGTACTCGGCCAGTCCGAAGTCGGTGCCGAAGGCTGTTTCTAGCATCGATGAAGTGAGCACCGAGAAGCTGGTGCCGTAGCTCCAGTAGGTAGAACCTTCGGGATACACTCCGTCGGGACTGTACTCAACCAGGGCGTGGGGCATGCCGTCGAGTGCGCGGCTAATGGTTCGGGCCGCCAGTTCGGGGTCTTGTTCGGCTACGGCGATGGAGGCAGCGATCATGCCACCGTGGCACACCTGGTTCCAGTTGTTGGTACCCGTTACCCAACCCGTGTTTCCATCAGGGTTGTAGCTGGGCTTGATACCCTTTTCGATCAGGGCGTTTTTAGCCTTTGTAACGGTCGCTTTCGGCAGATCGTCTCCTACCCAATCGACCGCCAGGGCCACCGCCATCGCCATCTCGGCCACGTCGAGGTAGTGCGAGGGGTTCCAGTCAGAGAAGCCGCAGACGGCCAGCACCTCATCATTCAAGCGATTCAGCACCTTGGCGTCGCCATCTAGTCGGTACACCATCCCCAGCACGTTCACCCGGCGCAACATCTCGCGAGAGGTGCCCAGCAACCGGCGCCCCTCCATCTTTCGTTCAAGCAGCGGTTCGGTCTGAATCTGTTGGGCATTTAGCCGGATGGCTTCGTACACGTTTTGCACCACCGAGTCGGTTTTGAGCTTCTTTTTGAGTTGCTTTTCTACAGTAGGGGTAAGGATTATCCGCGGACTGCTTTTGCGAAGGTTTTTCCTGAGATAGGCAACGTCCATTGGGTTATCGAGCTTCGGCGGATCATTGGTTGGGGGAAGGGCGGTAGCGTGTGTTGTGCCGAAGAAAATGAATAGTGCCCAAAGAAGAAAACAAATGAGCGGAATGCGATTGGGTTGCATGATGGGGTAGGTTGTAGTGAGATAGCGTACCGCCTAGTTTAGCGATACTTTATTAAATCTCCTAACCTTTGTGAAACATGCCCAGCTAAAACCGCAACTTTTCGGGCAAATATTTGGCAATCAGCTTTTCATAGTAAGGACGGAGTTGGTCAACCACAGGAGGAGCATCACTCTTTGAGTACAGATCGTAGGGATTAAATTTTTTCACCCAGGCGAACATGGCCCGATCGTGCTCGTCCATCAGGTAGGCATAAGCTCCTTCGCGGTGGGCGGCATAGAACGAGTGGTAGCGAATCATGTACAAGGCCGGTTCGGGCAGGTAGCCTTTCACAATATGATACAGATACTCATCGTGGCCCCACGACAGATGTACGCTGCGCAGGCCACACCCTTCGGCATACACGCCCAACGGCTGCTGGTAGGTGCTATTTTGATAGTCAGGATTGAACTGAAAGAACTCGGGATACACCACCGCATCAGAATACTGGCATCCCACCGGGAAGGTATCGCCCACCACGGCCCACTGCGGTTCACCGAACAAACACAGAATTTTGCCCAGATCGTGAAGCAGTCCGGCCAGCACAAACCAGTCGGGGTGCCCGTCGGCGCGGATGGCTTCGGCAGTCTGTAGCAGATGCTGTAGTTGCGAGAGCTCGGTATCGGGGTCGGAATCGTCGACTAGTTGATTGAGGAACTCCATGGCTTCCCAGAGCGACATTTGTCGGCGGTTGCGCGCTAAATAGTCATCCTCTTTGCCCCGCACAAAGTCATAGGTTTGTCCGGTATGATTTAATCGATAAAACTCCTTGATAGCTTCGTTCTGCGGGCTTTCGTAGTTGCGGTACTCGGTGCTCTTCTTGGTGGGAGTTGCCTCTGGTTCGGGATACCGGGCGGCTAAAAAATCTTCCCAACTGTCTAGTGAATCAAGCGGACGATAGTAGGGTAACGAGTGGCTCATAGATGGTTGGTTTGAAACAGTTTGCCGCTCAACCTACAAAAAATTATAATCAAAAGGTAATAACAACCTTCTTTCGACACACTTCCTTCAAAACGCACAAAATTAGAAAAGCACGGTGCAACGAACGAGCGACCTACGCTGCCTTTCAAATTCAGAAACCCCGGTCGATGCGCATCACGCTACTTTGCATCAATGCTCCGGCACCTTTCACCGCGCCTAGCGCTGACTCTGACACTTCTTTCATGGATCCGGCCTGGACTTTACGTACTTTAAGGATTTCCAAGTCAAGCTTGTCCAGGTAGAGCCTAAGCTTGTCGATGTCACCCTGCACCACGGTGTTATTAGAAGCATCGCCCGGCATATTTTCTAACTCATTGACGCGCTCCTCCATATCATTTTTCTGCCGAATCAGCAGAGCCATCAATTTACGCTTCTCAATAAGCGAGGTCGCCTCACCGAGTTCCATTGGCAGGTAGTCATCTTCTTCTAGATTAGTTTCGTCCAGTACCTCATCGCGGGGGTAGGCGTTGGGGTTGTCGGTTGTTGCCTGATCGTCGGTTGTTGTCTGATCATCAGTCACCGCCTGATCGTCGGCGATAGCTTCGTCACTTTGGTCAGCATTGTCGTTCATATAGTCTTGGTTGGGTTCGCCGCAACCGATGAGCAGTCCGCCGACCAACCAAAGAGCCACCAAAGAAACGCGATTGAAAAGAGTATTCATGGGAAATTGGTATAAAATGGTACAGTTATTTCACTTAATAAACCGCAACTTTGCCCGTAGTGTTTCTAGGTTGCATTAACTTAGCTGATTGCCCCATGAAAAAGACGGTATTTGCATTGGCCCTAACCGCGATTCTCAGCGCCTGGATCCTTCCTACACGTGACTTTGTGCGCACGGAGATCTACGAGGGCATCAGCGTAGAGCTACCCAAATCGTTTCAGCCGATGACCGAGGCACAATTGCAGGAAAACTACCTGGCCGCGCGTCGCCCGTTGGCCGCCTACACCGACCCCAACCAGCAGGTGGCCTTCGGTCTCAACGTGTCGAACACCCGTTGGCAGCCCGGTGACCTGCCGATGCTCAAGGACTTCTACCGGGCCAGCCTGCTGGAGCTCTATGACGAGGTGAAGTTCCTTACCGAAACGGTGCAGGAGGTGAACGGACAGCCGTTTGCTATTTTTGAGTTTGTGTCGGTGGTGCGTCCTGATGAGGAAGAGACCTCCTTTATCAATCAGAAGCCCATTCGCCGCTATACCTACGTGCAATATACCGTTTATCAGCAAAAAACCTGGGTATTTGATTTTAGCGCGTCCGCGCAGGACCAAAGCACGTGGCAACCCGTGGCCCGGCACCTGATGGAAAGCGTACGGATGTCGTCAAACTGATTTTAGACGGTGGCTCAGAAGCTTGTTTGCTGACTTTTTTTACCTTATTATAGTTGTTTAAATCACCGCGATGAACACCGTCACTATTTACGAAGCGTTGCGCCCTTCGCTCGGCGAAGAAAACGCTAAAACCGTAGCGAACGAAATAGCTAGTATCCGAGAGCTAGACGTACAAAAGATGAAGGAAGTCTTTGCTACCAAAGCAGAGATGAAAGAAGATTTGGCCGCGGTAGAGCGTCGCTTATCCGATAAAATAGATAACAAGATCAACAAAATCTATTGGTTCCTGCTGGGGCAGACGGCCATCCTGGTCGGGTTGATTCTGGCGATCTTGCGGTTGGTGGACGTCGTCTGATCAAATTGTCTAGGATAGCGCATTTACTTAGAAAGTGAAGTCAGCAAAACTTAGAAATTTAGAAACCCTCACCTTTCCCGATCCGCCCCCCGTCCTTTCGTTTGCTAACCCCTGGCCCAAGCAAGCCGAGGAAAAATGATAAATTATCCGTAGTCGCTGCTTGCAGGCAGGAGCTACGCACGTATCTTTGCCGCTATGGCAAAAAATAAGAAAAACAACCCCACTTCCTCGGTCACCGAGCCCGAAAACTCCCTCAAGCAGATCATCGCCCACGCCAAAGAATACGGTTTCGTGTACCCTTCCAGCGAAATCTACGACGGCCTGCAGGCGGTCTACGACTACGGCCCCTACGGCGTTGCCCTCAAAAACAACCTCAAGCAACTGTGGTGGGAGTGCATGACGCGCCTCAATGACAACATCGTGGGCATCGACGCGGCCATCTTCATGCAACCCCAAACCTGGAAGGCCTCGGGCCACATCGACAGCTTCAACGACCCGATGATCGACAACCGCGACTCGAACAAGCGCTACCGCGCTGACACCCTGATCGAGAACCACGCCCAGGCGCTGGAAGAAGCCGGGGAGATCAAGCAAGCCCATCTGCTGATTCAGAAAATGAACGCGCTACTCGGACAAGAAGACCTGATCGGACTGCGCGATTTGATCGTGGAGTATAACATCGTTTGCCCTGAGTCGGGCACCACCAACTGGACCGACGTGCGGCAGTTTAATTTGATGTTTGCCACCCAGGTGGGCTCGGTGGCCGAAGACTCCACCAAAATCTACCTGCGCCCTGAAACCGCCCAGGGCATTTTTGTCAACTTCCTGAACGTGCAGAAAACCGCCCGGCAGAAGGTGCCCTTCGGCATCGCCCAGATTGGCAAGGCGTTTCGCAACGAGATTGTGGCCCGGCAGTTTATCTTCCGCATGCGCGAGTTCGAGCAGATGGAGATGCAGTATTTCGTGCGCCCCGGCCAGGAGCTCGACTGGTTTGAGCGCTGGAAAAAAGTGCGCTTGCAGTGGCACGAAGCCATCGGCATCCTTCCCGAGAAGCTGCGCATCCACCAGCACGAAAAACTGGCCCACTACGCCAACGCCGCCGTAGACGTGGAATATAAATTTCCCTTCGGTTTCAAAGAAGTAGAGGGCATCCACTCGCGCACCGACTTCGACCTGCGTAGCCACCAGGAGCTGTCCGGCAAGAAGATGCAGTACTTCGACCCGGAAATCAACGAAAACTACGTGCCCTACGTCATCGAAACCTCCATCGGGGCCGACCGGCTATTTCTGATGACGCTCTGCGAAGCCTACACCGAAGACACCGGTACCGATGCCAAGGGCAACGAAAAAGTGCGGGTGTACCTCAAACTGCACCCGGCCCTGGCCCCGGTGAAGGCCGCTATTTTGCCGTTGATCAAAAGAGACGGTCTGCCGGAAAAGGCCCGTGACATCTACGAATCGCTGAAGCTCGACATGAGCGTGGTGTACGAAGACAGTGCCGCCATCGGCAAGCGATACACCCGGCAGGACCTGATCGGCACGCCCTTCTGCGTGGCGGTCGACCACCAGACGTTGGAAGATGATACGGTAACTATTCGGCATCGCGATAGCACGGAGCAGGAGCGGGTGCCGGTGAGTGAACTGCGCGAGCGGTTGATGAAGGATACTTCATTGCGGACAATCTTTGAGGGGTTGAGCGCGGTGTAGGCTCACGGATTTCACAGGTAGCGCAGATGAAGTTGCGGAATTGGTAGGCGAATGTCGTTATGCACAAGTTTTTTCACCTTCTGTTCTTTTCCTCACAAGACGTTTAGCGAATCAATCAGCTTCGATTGAACTCTGACAATCATTTTTCCGTGAAAGAGAATGATAACGACCTAAACTTCTTCATTATTGACTTTATCCAATCACCTCGTTAAAACGAATCGATGTGAAAACTCTAGAGAAACGCACTGAACTAGTATCGGTTATTCAACGCATGAGCGAAGAAGAACTGAATCAGCTTTACCATCTAATAGCAGAGGGTTTCCCCCTTGCGGTATCAAAGGCAGAGCAACCCCTGGCTGAGCGACCCATTGGAAGCATGAAAGGAATGTTGGTGTACATGGCCGACGACTTTAACGCACCTCTAGATGATTTTGCTGACTATATGCCTGATGACTCTTCTTTATGAGATGTCTTCTTGACACCCAAGCAGTTATCTGGATGCTAGAGAATGATCCAAGGCTGTCTGAAAACGCTTCTCTGGTCATCAAAGATGCGCAAAATGAGTTATACGCAAGTATTGTCAGTTTATGGGAAATGACGATCAAGCGTTCGTTAGGTAAACTCAACATCAAACCTTCTCTGGATAATATTCAGCAAGAATTGCGGCGTATACAGATTCCTATCTTACCTATTGAGGTGTCTCACCTGAAGAAGCTGCAAAGCCTTCCGTATCATCATAAGGATCCGTTTGATCGCTTGTTAATCAGTCAGTCGCTCACTGAGTCCCTCACCCTTATCTCCTCAGATGGTGAATTTGATAAATATGCAATAAAAGTGTTGTGGTAATTTTCGGTATTTTTAAGTCAATTAACATTACTAGTTGCACTGGTCGCTTACAAGGCGCGAACGATAATAGTTCAGCGAGACAATGGAATCGATAGCGGTGCTGTTAGTGGTGATCGGGCTGGTACTGCTATTCGGCTACCAACGGTGGGGGTGGCACTGGTACGGCTTTATTGATCCCCGGGCGGTGCGGGCGGTACTGAGCCAGCATTTTGCCTACTACCAACGATTGCCACCTGACCAGCAGCAGGAGTTTGAGCGGCGGGTGATCCGGTTTGTGCGGAAGAAGCAGTTTATCGGGCGGGGAATGGAGATTATCTTGCCGATGCAGGTGCTGGTGGCGGCGGCCGCGGTGCAGTTAACCTTTGGCCTGCCCGAATTGGTGCTGCAGCACTTCAAACGCATCCTGATTTATCCCGACAACTACTACTCCACCATCACCCAGCAGTACCACAAGGGCGAGGTGAACCCGGCGGCGCGGGCGATTGTGCTTTCCTGGAAGAACTTCACCGAAGGCTACGCCCACTCCGACGATTCGCTTAACCTAGGGCTGCACGAGATGGCGCACGCCCTGGAGATAGAAAACATGGTGGAGAATGACGAGTACGATTTTTTGCCCCCCGCCGTGTGGGAACAGTGGCAGGAGCAGGCCGCCGCCTACCGAAACCATATGAGCCAACGCGGATCAGACTTTTTTCGAACCTACGCCGCCACCAACGATCAGGAGTTTTTTGCCATCGCCGTCGAGAACTTCTTCGAGCGGCCCGCCGAGTTCCAAACCTATGCGCCGGAGCTCTACGACACGCTCTGTCTGCTACTCCGTCAGAATCCGGCAAAATTAGGCTGAATTACTCGGAAGCAGTAAGACTAATCGGCTGAACCAGCGCCCCGTTGGTGGCCACATCCCAGGCCGCGAAGCGCACCCACTTCTTCCCGCGGGCATCAAACGGGATTTCGAAGCGCTTCTTGCCGAACGGTAGCAGATCAGTAGTTGAGATGATCTGCCGGTCGGTGGTTTCGCCATCGCCCCACACCACTTCCACAAACTCGAGTGGAAAGGTCCACTCTACTTCCGCCACGATGGTTCGTTCGTTGCCGGTTCCTCGCACTTCGTAAGTAGGAATGAGCACCTCACCCGAAGTAACGAAGTAGTTGCCCTGCCGAAGGGCGTCAATAACTGAACTCATGTCGTCGATGCTCGGCACGCTATCCAGTTTCAGGTAGTTGACCGGCGACATGCCGTAGGTGTCGTCGTAGGGCGGCTTGCCCCGCTCGCCAATGTCGGAGCGAGCCTCGGAAATGGCCAAGGCGAACTTGGGCAGACGGTCGTAGGCGGCCATTTGGTTGTTGGTTTCGTCCCACAGCGTCAGGAAGCGGTACTCGCCCAGCCGGGTTTCGGAGGCGTCGATGCCCATGCCCCAGCGGTAGCCTAGGCCGAAGTAGTTTTCGTGCTGGAAGTGGGATTCGCCCCAGATGGCATCGGGGTAGCCGGTGGAGCGCTTGGCCCGCGGGTGCGGCATAGAGATGATCACGTTCTCGCGCTCGGCCATCTGCATCATGTCGGTCGGGGTGCCCAGGTTATACACGGTGCCGTACTTCGGATGCGGCTCGGCCAGCGGTTGGTCAGGCTGACGCGCGGGCCGCCAGAAAACCGGCTTCGGAAGCAACAAATCGTAGTGTCCGCCCAGAAAAGGACGCCGTCCGCCGGTGCTGTTCTCGTCGTTGGGCATCACCAGAAAGTTTTTGTCCGACTGCCGCCGCGCCGCCTCGTAGTAGTTTGCCAGGTCAGCCAGGTACAACTCCGCGGTGTCCTTGCGCCCCGGACCGCGGGCACCATCGATAATGCTGTAGATATCCACGCCGACGCCCTTCATGGTGGCAATGTCGTTGATCCGGTGGTCAAAGCTGCCCGCTTCGCGCAGTCGCTGCACCAACCCCACGTGGTAGTGGTGCCCCATCACCTTGTAGCCCGGCAACGGGCGGAAGCGATCTCCGTTGGTGAACTCGAGCGCCTTTTCGATGGCATCCTGGCCCGACTTGGGACTCACGTACAGATATACCGACAGTCGCTGCTCGGTACCGGGCCGGGCGTTGTAGAGCGCGAAATTATGGTAAAACTCCGGGTCTTCTTCGTGTTCGGCCTGCCGGATGCCAAAGGAAAAAGTGCCAGCGCTATCCCGGCGATACCAACCGTACCCCAGGTTTTGCTCCGACTCCCTGGCCCAGTAGAAACGGTGGGGTGGGGGGAAGGCTGCCACGGCGCCCCCCGGCACTTCGGCCGCGATCAGGCGATTGCTGCTGGGCACCGTCACCGGACTTTCGTGCACCGGACCGCCAAAGCGATAGTCTTGCCAGTGACGCACCAGATCGCGCCACACCATGCGCGTCGCTGGCTGAACGGCCAAACCCCGAAATCCGGCATCGTACTTAAAGGCCACCGAGGGCTGGTTGGTCTGAGCGACCATCATCTGGCGCACCAGGTTTGACCTCTTGAAAACGTCGTACTGTAGATGACCTGAAAACAGGCCCGCCTCCGCACCCGGGAAGGTGATTTCCAGGCGGGCGCCATTGGTGCGCACCGCGCAGTGGGTGGCCTGGTAGCGGGCGGTGGCTCGGACTACCTCGTCGGGCTGGCGCGGCATGCCCGGATGGTTGGCAAAGGGTTTGGCGGCCGGGATCGATGATCCGTGCGAGAGGGGTGGTTCGTCGTTCAGATACAGCGGGGCGTCCCAGAAGGCTTCCCACTTAATCTCGTCCAGCTTTTCGGCGGTGAGTGGCACTCCCAGCTCCACGAGCGGTTCGGTTTGCTGCTGGGTGACGCGTCGTCGTCCGGACACGATGCGGAACTCCGGCGTCACTCCGGTGGCCAGCACGCGCCACGAACCGCCCACCGGTCGCACGGACAGTTCGCGCAGGGTGGGGGTGCCCTGGTCAATCGCGAAGCGGATGCGCAGTTCGTTGTTTCGGTCGCCTTCCCAGGTGACCGTTAGGGTTTCATTCGCTACGGTGGCGGTGAGTCCCGGCTGGGCTTGGTAGGCCGACAGATCGCAGTGGATAGGATCGGCCAACGCGCGGGTGGTGATGCCAAGGAAGAATACCATCAGCGCAAGCATTCCTAATCCTCGGCGACTTTCTCGGTGCTTTGCTGCGCTTTTGATCGTTGCTTTCATGCTGCTATTTATCAACTTTTGTTCTAGAGGTAACGGCACCACTACGATAATACGTACAATAATGAACCAGTTGGCTACTAATTCGTTATTTCGTTAATCAAATCTACCCATCCTGATCTTTCCGCCAACCCATGTGGAGTAGCCTCGCCCGATTTATTATCAAGTTTCGTTTGCCCTTGATGCTGATGCTGGCCGTCATCACGGTATTCATGGCGTATCAGATTCCGAGGCTCACGCTCAGCTACGACTACGTGGCGGCGGTGCCCCCTTCGGACTCCAGTATGCAGTATTACGAAGATTTCAAGCGGCAGTTCGGGGAGGATGCCAATCTGCTGGTGGTAGGTGTGCAAGACAGTGCCCTGTACGAGGTGTCTACCTTTCGGCGCTTCTCCTACCTAAGCGATGCGATTAAGGAGTTGAACGGAGTCAAGTACGTGGTGTCGCTGCCGGGTTTGCAGCAACTGGTGAAGAATCCCCAAACCCAGCGCTTCGACGTGGCCCCGGTGTTTGCTGAAATTCCTACCGAACAAGCTGAACTCGACAGCTTGCTGCGGGTAGCCAACGATCTTCAATTTTATAGTCAGCAACTCATCAACCCCGACAACGGAGCCACTTTTCTGCTGATTGCCATTGAGAACAAAACGCTTAATTCTGACAAGCGCGAGCAGTTGGTACCTGATATCCAGATGCTCGGCAAGCAGTTCTCGGAGGTCACGGGCGTAGAACTTCACTACGCGGGCATTCCGTTCGTGCGCACGGTGCTCAACGAACAAGTTCGGGCCGAACTTCAACTTTTCCTGATTTTATCGGTGGTGGTCACCGCCTTGATCCTGCTGCTGTTTTTCCGCTCGTGGGATGCGGTGGTTTTTCCTCTGCTGATCATTGCGATCATTGTGGTATGGACGATGGGCTCGTTGGTGCTGCTGGGCTACGAAATCACGCTGCTGTCGGGCTTGTTGCCGCCCATTATCGTGGTGATCGGTATTCCCAATTCGGTGTACCTGCTTAACAAATACCATCAGGAGTATAAGCGCTACCGGGACAAGGTTCAAGCACTGCAAGCGGTGGTAGAAAAGATGGGTACGGCTACCTTGATCACCAACGTGACCACGGCCATCGGCTTTTTGGTGCTGATGTTCACCAACGTGCCCATGCTCGAAGAATTTGGTTTGGTGGCGGGCATCAATATTCTGGCCACCTTTGTGGTGAGTATCATTCTGATTCCTTCGGTGTTTTCGTACCTGCCCGCTCCGGGCGACCGGCAGTTGCGGCACCTGCGCTTCAAGGGAGTGGATCGGATCATCACCGGCTTGGATCTGCTGGTGCACCGCCACCGCTACCGGGTGCTGATCGGTGCCGGAGTGATCACCTTGCTGTTTTTGGCGGGGTTTCTTCGTCTGGAATCAATTTCGTATCTGGTAGACGATGTGCCGGACGACAGTCAACTAAAGCAGGACTTGGTCTTCTTTGAGGAAAACTTCGCGGGCATCATGCCGCTGGAAATTGTGATCGATACCCACAAAAAGCGTTCGGTCACCCGGCTGTCGACCTTGCAGAAGGTAGATTCTTTGGAGCAATTTCTGGAAAAGCAACCGGCCATCTCGCAACCCGTGTCGGCGGTGGGGTTGGTGAAGGCCGCCCGGCAGGCTTACTATAACAACAGCCCGGATTTTTATGCCCTGCCCACTCGCCGCGATCAGGCATTTATCCTGCGGTACCTCAAGAATTCGGGGATGGCTGACGCTTCGGCGGACAACGGTTTGGAGGCGGCTTCGGGTGCCTCACCCACCCGACTGTTGCGTAGCTTTGCCGATAGCAGCGGACAGCAACTGCGCATCTCGCTCAAGATTGCCGACGTGGGTTCGCACGAAATCCAGCACCTCATTGAGGAGGTGATTGAGCCAAAAGCCGAAGAACTGTTCGGCGATTCCAACACTGAGGTGACGGTGACGGGCACCAGCCTACTGTTTGCCAAGAGCAATGCTTTTTTGATCAGGAACCTACTGACGAGTCTGTTCATTGCCTTTTGCCTCATTGCCGCCATCATGGCGATGCTGTTCGGCAGTGTGCGCATGATTTTAATTTCTCTGATTCCCAACCTCATTCCGCTGATCGTTACGGCGGGCATTATGGGGTTGGTGGGCATTCCGCTCAAGCCAAGCACGGCCATCATTTTCAGTATTGTGTTCGGCATTTCGGTGGATGATTCTATTCACTTTCTGGCCAAGTACCGGCAGGAGATGAAGCTAAACCGGTTTTTTGTGCCGCTGGCGATTAGCAAGAGTTTGCGCGAAACGGGCACCAGCATGGTCTACACCTCGGTGATTCTGTTCTTCGGCTTCATCATTTTTGCCGGTTCCGGCTTCGGCGGCACCCAAAACCTGGGCATTCTCACTTCGCTCACGCTGTTGGTGGCCATGCTCACTAATCTTACTGTGTTGCCCTCGCTACTGATGATTTTTGACGATGGCAAGAAGATGGCCGCCCGCCAGCAGAAGGCCGGGGCTGCTGCGGTGCCACCGCTCATCGAGCACTACGACGAGTTCTACCAAGAAGATGAGGACGAAGAAATCGACGTAGACAGGCTTGAGCTACCGGATCGGGAGCGGGAAGAGGTTTAACGGGGGTAGATACTGCGGGGGCTAGAAGCAGTTCTATGGGTTGACAAACTGCTCGCCGCAAGATATACGAATACCCTTCAGAACAGCAAAATCTTGATTGCTGTCAGCACGCTTTGATGATGAATTCAGAGGAATACAACTTTACCATTAGCCGCTTGCCGCGAAAAGGAACTTTTCTCGCGAGGAGTACCTCTATCGCGGAGTTAGCATCTCTACGGTAGTTCCTGACGGGACTGATAAAGAGTAGGTTGATGTTTACGAGATCTCGGTTGAAATATTTCTTAAACCTTTTCGCCATGAAGTCATTCAGGCAGGTTGTATACTTTCCGATCATGTTAGACACGGTAAATCCCCGGTTGGTTTCTACGGATTTTAGCTCGACGATCGTGATTGCGTAGGTTTCTGTTTTGGCGCATTCCTGAATGATCAAGCAGTCGGGAGAAGGCGGTGGGTTTGGTATTTGACGGTTGTAATAACTATCTATTTTGATGATGACGCGAGCATTTTTAGTAATGCTGTCGTCCAGGACGACGCACATGCCCGCTTCTTCGCAGTCGTCACTCAGGTACTTTGATAGCACAGCGTCGTTTCGGATTTTTTCCAACAGCATAACCCCTGACTACTCTTCGATTTCATCAAGCAACTGCATGCGTTCTTCGTACAACTGCTCGGCTACAGTAATAAAGTTACTGTCTTCAATGCCTTCATCGGTGACAGGCATATCGTCCTGTACTACGCTACCTTTGTCGGTCATCACCATATGGTAGGTGGCAACCTTGCCGGGGTCTACTTTCTTTTCCAAAATGAGATTGGTGAGCTTGTTAAACATATAGTTACTATGAGAAGTCATCACCACTTTGATGTTGTGCTTCGGCAATTCGGCTAAAATCTCCATCAGCTTAACCTGCGCTTCAGGGTGAAGGTGAGCTTCGGGTTCTTCGATGAAGAGGACTTCGTAGTAAGAAGATGCGGGGTTATCATTGGACCTAGCGTAATCTTTGACAACGTACCTAAGGTATGTTACCATAGGAGAAAGTTCAGCGACCATTGAGGAAGATTGAGATAAATCTAGCTTTAAGGCAGTGTCTTTTGGGTTAAAAAGTATTTTCTGGTCGCGCGTACTATAGGATACTTTTCCGTTTAACACCTTTGATTCTATGTCCTGCGTAACTTTCATCAAGGTTTTATTTTCTTCTAAATTGTCAATAGACGATAAAGCAAGAAAATAGTCGGCAACTGGTTCAGACAAAGTAGGTAGCTCTACTTTCTTCTTTGTCAAATGTCGCTGTTTGGATAAATCAGCGATGATTGAACTGAAAGAACTTAAGCCTTGATAAAGTCCTGATCTAGAGGCAGGTAGAAAGTATAAACTAATATTATGGAGGTTGTTATCAGTAATAAGAGAATAAGTAAGTTTGTTACAAATTTCCCTCACAAAACCATCAAGGTTTGCAAGTTCAAGGTCGGGATATACTACAGTTATTGGTGAGGGCAAACCGCCTAGAGAATACGATAAGTTGTTTTCTCCCTCGCATGTTATTTCAACAGGTTTTCGAAGGTTAAACTCAGATACGTTGATCTTATCTTTTTTTTGATGATTTAGGCACAACTTGAAATCATCTGTTTCAACGGTTAATTTGAAACAGTCGGAAGCAAGCTTGTTATCGAGGTCTTCTAGTACACCGTACATACTCAGAATAGAGTTCTGAATAGTTGTGACATTTTCAGCAATCACACGCTTTAGAATATCTGTTATCTCTTTGTTGACACGTATCTTTTTCTTCTGATTGTCTTTAATTTTTTTGAAAATCTCATTGCTAGCCTTTTTCAAATGGCTACTACCGTCGTTGATGGCCAAGGCTTCCCGTACCAAAAAGCGTTGTCCCCAATCGGTAAATAATTCTTTCAATATCATATACACACAATACACCGCATACGATTTTCCCGTCCCGTTCTTTCCGTACAGCAAGTGTATGTCCTTGTCCAAATCAAAGGTGAAGTCCCGAATAGGCCCGAAATCCTGAATGCGTATTTTCATAATGCTACTAATGATGCTTATTCAGAAGAACGTGTCCTCCGGCAAAATGATTTATGCCACCTGACCCTCCACGCTTTCCCACTCATCAAATCACTCATTTTATCATTCACCAACTCTTTCACTTTTTCAACTCAATACCTCCAACTCGTTAAATCCGCTCCCTCCGGAGCCGACTTCTCTATTCTTTCTAAGATCTTCGGCACGTACATGGTGTTGTAGCGCAGGCGCGAGATCGCATTGGGCAAGTCAGGATCGCCGTTCCAGCAGTGTTCGTCGCCATCGCCGTAGGCCACCTCGCCGTCGTAGTGCGGGTTCTCGGTTTTCTCCAAAAAGTCTTCCATCAGCATCACCGCGTTGTTCAGGTAGTAGTTGTCCATGTCGCCGCAGTAGATGTGAATTTTGCCCTGCAACTTGGGGCCAAGTTCATCCCAGTCGCGCTCCAGAATGTGGCGCAGGTCGTAGTGTTCTTTCCAGTATCCCGCCACCTTGTGATCAATGGTGCCGGTGAGTTTGTCCCAGATGGATTTGGGATAGCCATCGTCGCCGGTGGGTGAGTAGGTGGCCTGCCAGATGTCCCACTGCTGCCCCGAGCGGCCTCGGCTGCCCAGCACCAGTTCGCGGTAGTTCATGTCCTGCAGCGTAGCACTCACGTGCCCTAGGTAGTCGCGGTGGCCCGGGCGTAACGTCTTCTTAAAAGGACTGGTTAGATAGTAGGCATTGCTGTCTTCGTAAACGTTCACCGTGGTGTAGGCCCGAAAGTCGATGGGGTCGGGACAGGCGGCGAAGCAGGCGTTGTATTCGTCGGGATACATCACCTGCACGGCCAGGGCCTCCCAGCCGCCGGTGGAGCCGCCGTAGAGGAAGCGCGCCCAGCCCTCGCCGATGCCGCGAAACTGCTTCTCAATGTAGGGAATCAACTCGTGGGTGATGGCGTCGCCGTAGGGGCCCTGGTTGGCCGAGTTCACGGCGTACGAATCGTCGTAGTAGGGCGTAGGGTGCTGAATCTCGATGATCAGCATGCGCGGAAAATCGGGGCCCGTCCAGGTTTGGTAAAAGTCGTAGGCTTCCTGCTGCTCGATAATGTTGTAGCCCTCCAGATCGAAGCGCGCGCTGTACTCTGGTTTCAGATTGGGATCGGGTGGAGTGGTGCGGAAGCCATCGAAGTCGCTGGGGTAATGACCGTGGAAGACGTTGAGCGGGTAACGCGCCTCGGGGTGCTCATCGAAGCCCTCGGGCAGCAGCACGTGCGCGCCCAGGTACATCGGACGACCCCAGAACTCGGACAGCAACTTGCTCTGAATGCGGACGTGCTTGACGTACTTCGTGTCCTCCGGCTCCTCGATGGGCGGAATCTTCTGATCCAGCGTTAGCGAGATGGTTTTCGCCTGGGATGGATCAATGGTGACCTGCTGCGGAGTGCTGTACAAGTTGCCCGGCGAGCGGTTCCACTGCTGCCCTTCGCCCTGGTCCATCGGCAGTTGCACGGTGTGACCGTTGGCCAGGTTAAAGGTTTCGTACTTGTGCAACAGTGCTTGCACGTGGTAGTCGCCCGGCGGAATGTCGGCGGTGCTGCGCAACGGGTAGCCGAACACCGTGTCGGTGAACACCGCCGCCTGCCCGGCCGACCAATCTTCCACGTCGATGCCAAAGCCCAACTGCGTATCGGGTCCGTCGCTGAGCTGGAAGCGCGGTTCTTTTTCGTCGTTGTTTGAAATTACCAAGATGAGCCGCCCGTCGAAGGTGGTGTCGCCCACGGTGGAGGGCAGCGAAACCTCAAAGGTGGGCGCCGACTGGCCGGTAGCGGCCTCACGTACGAAGAAGCACATAAGCAAAAGAATAACTGATTTCATTGGATACGGGGTTTGGCGAGTAACTTCGTAAATTTTGTCACCTAAAACTATAAACTTCGTACAACAATTTGAAACCTACCGAATTATGACCCTCGCTGCCGTCACCGAAATTCCCGTCCTCACCGATATTGCTATTCTGTTCGCGGTGGCGGTCGTTGTAGTGATGCTGTGCAACCTGCTCAAAATCCCCTACATCATCGGCTACCTGCTCACCGGCATTCTGGTGGGGCCCAGTGATTTTGCTCTTGTTCACCGTACCTTCGATTTGCTGAGCAATACCCACGACGTGGAGGTATTTGCCGAGATTGGCGTGATTTTGCTCTTGTTCACCGTAGGGCTGGAGTTTTCGTTTAGCAACCTGATGAAGATCAAGCGCTACGTGCTGCTGGGCGGATTGTTGCAAGTATTGTTCACGATTGGCATCACCGCGTTTCTGATGATGGTGATGGGGCGGGGCGCTCCCGAAGCCGCTTTTTGGGGATTCGTGACGGCCCTGAGCAGCACCGCCATTGTGATCAAGCTGTTGCAGGATCGGATGGAGATCAATACTCCGCAGGGCAAAGCCGTGCTGGCCATGCTACTCTTTCAGGACATTGCCGTGGTGCCGCTGATCCTGTTCACGCCCATCATTGCGGGAAAGAGCGACGGCGGTTTCCTGGAGATACTGATGCTGATCGGCAAGCTGGCCGCCATTGCTCTGGTGGCGGTGGTGCTGGCTAAGTACATTATTCCCCGTTTCTTCAAAGAAGTGATGCGGGCCCGCAACCAGGAGGTGTTCCTGATCGCTACCATTCTGGTGGTGCTCTGCGTGACGCTGCTCACCCAGCAGATGGGCTTGTCGCTGGCCCTGGGTGCCTTCATTGCGGGCATCATCATCGCCGAAACCGACTACAACCACCTGGCGATCTCCTGTATTCTGCCGTTCCGCTACGTGTTCATTAGTTTCTTCTTTATTTCGATGGGCATGCTGCTCGACTTTCGGATATTCTTGAGCGAACCGGTCGCCATTGTCTTCTGGTTTGGGTTTATCGTGCTGGTGAAAATCGCCGGTGGGTTTTTGGCCGCCCGGGTGCTGCCCCTCCCCCCGCGAACCGCCCTGATGGTGGGGTTGAGTTTAGCCCAGATCGGTGAGTTCTCGTTCATCCTGGCCCAGAGTGGGTTGAGTTATGAGCTTATCGACCAGAATAGCTACCAGGTTTTTCTGGCGGTATCCATTCTGACGATGGCCGCGGCCCCCTTCATGATCGCCAATGCGGCCCGACTGTCCGAAATGCTTCCCCTTAAGAGAGTAGCCCAATGAACAAGCCTATCTTATATGGAGCTAATTGGTGCCTGAAGACCAGCGGCTTCAAGAACTATTTGCAACGCGAGTGGGTCGACTTCACCTACTGCAATGTGGAAGAAGACGAAGCGGCGGCCCAGCGGGTGCGCGATCAGTATGATGGAAAGCTCAAATTTCCGGTGCTGGAGATTGGCGACGTTTGGTTGAAGAACCCGGGAATGGGCGAACTTCGAGCAGTGCTGAAAGCGCAGGGGTTGGTTTAGCGGGGTAACAATTAAATATTTTGCTTCGCAGGGCACTAATGAGTGTTCAACCGCAGATGTTTCAGAACATGTGTGCGAAGGTTAGAAATCTGACGAGCAAATCAAGCAAGTAACTTGATGAAAAATGAGAAAGGATAAAGCGTTGTTTTTGACTTTAACTTTAGTTTCGTTGTGGGGATGTATGGATAAGAATATAAATACGAACGAAGCAATCGAGATTTCTGTCTATGAGGACACTACTTCTTTTACTCAAGTTGATCCTGCCACAACAGTTCAGGATGCTTCCGACTCCACTCTTCACTTCAAGACTGAAGACGGAAGTATTTCAGATACCATTTTTGCGTACCTAATCGACAAAGAAATCTTAACAGAAGAATACACTAAAAATGATCTTCTTTCGCAAAAGCAGTTTGTAGTTGCAGACGACACTTTAGGTATCATTATAGTATCAGGTGATACCACTTCAGGTGACAGTATATTTGTGCCTATCAAAAGCATTCTCTACAAACGCACAGCGGATAGCCTATGCCACATAGTAATTCCTTCGGTGAATGAAGATGACTTTAAGTATATTTTTACTAAAGACAGTTTGATAGTGTTTGGCTATTCCTCAGTAGTAGGTTACACAGAGCTTTACTTATACGACCACCAAGAGAAGGAGCTGATGATAAGCGAAAAGTTTGATGAGGCAGACCAATTAGACAAGTCTTCGCTCAAAACAGCAACGATGAGTTTTGAAGTATGCAATTACGCAGATTCTATCCTAACCAAGAAATTGCAGAAGATAGATTGGGACAGATGTCAGCAATGACAGAGTGGTAAGTTGTTTATTGACGCTTACTGAAACAAAAATCGTTATCTTTACCAGAAAAGAAAATTATGGTAACCGTACTTAAGCCTGGGAGTGATGAAAAAGCTATTAAATCAGTGTGGAAACAACTCCAAGAAGAACCTGCTCGTAAGAAATTAGATGCTCACAAGTACTGTGGAATAGTTAAATTTGAAGAAGACGGACTAACCCTGCAAAAACGTTGGCGCGATGAATGGAAGTAGGGTTCTGACAGATACTAACATCGTCATCTATCTATTGTCTGGCGATGAAACAGTAGCTGAGTTGCTAGATGAAAAGACGGTGTATGTTTCTTTTGTAACAGAACTTGAGTTATTAAGCTATGGTGGCCTTACAAACGAAGAAGAGGCTCGGATCAAAGATTTCCTCACCCAGTGCGTTGTGGTAGACATCAACCCCTCAATTAAGACCGATGTCATTCGCCTCAGAAAAAATCATCGTATAAAATTGCCGGACAGTATTATCATAGCAAGTGCTTTGTATCTGGATATTCCGGTGATTGCTGCTGATAAAGATTTCCAAAAAGTTAACGAATTACAGTTAGTTTACTACGAAAAATAGTACCTACTAAGCGCTACGCTTAGCAGAAACGGTTTTCATAAAGGTGATCGGCACAAAAGTATCCGTCGGCGCGCCGATGTAGTAGAGTTGCCACTGCGGGTCGTAGCTGGCCAGAATTTCGCGGATGCACTCGGCACGGTTCTGACGGGCCTGGCAGTCGCGCCAGTAGAACACCTCCACGCGGTAGTTTTGCTGCTGCAAGATTCCGTTAACGCGGATGTCTACTTCAATGTCTTGGTGGCCGCTAGCCGAAGGAAGAGGGATAGCAATGGAGCCCATACGGATAAATTTAGGGGTGGACGCATGATTTCAGTGACAAAATATACGTGATTGTCAGCAACTTAGCTGCATTTTTTCATCAAAATATTGGTCAA
The DNA here is from genome assembly GCA_965217275.1 of Cyclobacteriaceae bacterium. Classification (GTDB taxonomy): domain Bacteria; phylum Bacteroidota; class Bacteroidia; order Cytophagales; family Cyclobacteriaceae; genus Tunicatimonas. The sequence continues at coordinate 3,533,620 of OZ244400.1, forward strand.
GCCTCCCGAATGTTCGGTCCCGCCCACTTCGTCCACCGAACTTGTCCGAATTCGGCCACCCCGGACACCGTCCGGTCGCCGGATGTAAGGTATTGGTAAGATTCTACGATTTTTTCTTAACTTTAGGGGACAACCGAACCTCGGTGGCGTTCCTTACCTCCGAACGAAGAATTTTTTTATGAGAAATGATGCGCTGTGGACGCTACTACTGCTCAGCTGGATGACGGGCGCCACCTACTACTACGTCTGCCACATCCGAAAGCACTGCTGCGGCGGGTGCGAAGCGGTGAGCAACATGAGCATGGCCGAACTCACCGCCACCCCGTCGGCCTCACTTCGGGTGGAAGGCGCAGAGGTTTCTATCGCCAGTGACCAGGGAATCCGTTTTGCGCGCAACGAAAGCTTTCCGGTGGTGGCTCCTCAGGCCGACTCAGCCCTGCATCAGCTCACCGACTATTTGCAGGGGCATCCGGGGCAACTGCTGCATATCACCGGCTGGTACGACGACTCTGAAAAGAACAACAGCCTGCTGGCCAGCCTGGGGCGGGCCCGGGCCGAAGCCGTAAAGCAGCGGCTGGTAGACCTGGGCGTGTCCGAAGACCGCGTGGGCACCGGCGAGCGCTCGAGCATCGACCTGCTGTTCGGCGGCGACACGCTGTTCAACGGACTCACGCTGCGGGTGGTAAACGAGCTGCCTTCCGAGAGCCTAGCGGTCCGCCCCGACAGCCTAAAAATGCTGGAAGCGCGCTTGCGCGGCACCGCGCAGCGGGTCTACTTCGAAACCGGGGCCACCACCCTGACCATGACCGACTCGCTGACGCGCTACCTGGAAGATGTCCAACAGTATCTGGAGGTTTATCCCCAGCGCTCGATTGTGCTCACCGGCCACACCGACAACGTGGGCCGGGCGGCCAAAAACATGACCTACGGACAGGAACGGGCCGATTTTACCAAGACCAAACTCAGCGAACTAGGAATTCGTCCCGAGCAAATCAAAACCCGCTCGGAGGGCGAACTGCGCCCCATTGCCAGCAACCAAACGTCGGAGGGAAGAAGCAAAAACCGACGGGTAGAGATCACCATTGAATAATTGTAATTATCCCAGTTGGTCGCTGACCTAACCATTACCGATACTTATGTACTTATTAGCGGATTTGATTTTTATTGTGGTGGCCCTACTGGGGGCGGCTTTCCTGGGCTTCATTCTGGGGCGAAGGTCGCTGCGACGGCGTTTCGCGCGGGTGCAAACCCAGGAGCAGGAGCAAGAACACGCGCTTGCCGAAGCGCTGAGCCAGTTAAAACGCAGCAAAGACCGGCGCACGGCCCTGCAACGTGAACTTTCTGAGGTGCGCAACCATCTGTCGGCCTCGGCTATCGACGCGCCCCGCGCCGCCCGCACCGTCGCCACCGAAAAAGTGGGAGCGGAGGCTGACGCATCAACTGCTTCCGAGCGGCGGGGAAGCACCCGCCATCCGCGTCCGGCCGCCCCCCGCAACCCGGTCCTGCCGACGCGCCCGGCACGTGCTGCGGCCAAGCCCGCCTCGAAGCAAGACGAGGCCTTGGCCCGCGTACGCGCCCGCGCGGCCAAGCTCGATCTGAATCATTTGGGCACCGCCGAAGCCAACCGGCGCGACGATTTGAAACAAATTGATGGCATTGGCATCTTCACCGAGAAAAAGCTGAACGCGCTGGGCATCTACACCATCGAGCAGGTTGCCAACCTTCGGCCCGAAGACGAACGGAGGGTGAATGCGGTCATTGAGTTGCCCCCGGGCCGCATCGTCCGTGGCCAGTGGATCGCCCAGGCTAAGGATCTGTTAGGAAAGGGATGACAGTTGACCGTCGCTCGTCTTCTCACCGCATTTCAAGCAGGGCGAGACACCGCTCACTTAATTTTTCCGAAGGGTAGTCTTCCACACTCATGCTAGGGAGGTCTCGGCGACGCACGACTTCTATCATTTGCTGATTGTATACGAGCGTACGCCCGACAAACTTTTCAATCATTTCTTTTTGGACATCGCTAGCCTCCTCAAAACGGCTGGTTGCATAAATTCGTTGCCGAAGAAAGTCATCGCTGGCGGTGAGCCAGAGGGCAGCTACGTTGTCTGAAAATATTGGTACCACCAATTCCGGCCACAAAGCCGATCCTTCTACAATCAGATTAGTTTCGCGGTGCTCTATCAAACGGCTGATGGTAGGCCCCAAGCTTCGGTAATGACGAAGCACATCGGCCAGTAATTCGTCTGCCGACAACGATAAATAATGTTCAGCAACGGGCTGAGGTACCGTTTCGGGCGGAGTTTTCCACGGGCGACCCGGGTGGCGGGCCAGCTGGTCGGTAGCAATCACCTTCCATCCCCGTGATTTACTCAAGTGCTGCGCCAGCGTAGATTTGCCCGCGTGCGAAGTGCCACCAATGAGAATAACTCTCGACATAATCTTATTCACCTAGTTCACTAATATCCAATATCCTCTCCACTCAGAAAGTCACCGCGCGGCGGTCGCCAGCATCCTCTCGTATAGAAAGTCACAAGTATCCAGCAACCAACATCCAGTATCCAACATCTGACCATGTAGAAAATCATCCAACCTCACATCAACACATCCTCTACCGGTTCTATTTTCTTCGGCAGATCGGTTTCGTCGAGCATCTCGCGCAGGTCAATTTCAATGGTGCGGCACAGGGCGGTCATGGGCACGTCGTTCACGTAGTTCTCGAACGGGTCTTCGCTGTTGTCGCCTACAATCTCGATGGTGGTGAAAATCCACGAGATGAGAATGGAGAAAGGCACCGTGAGCCATAAATAGGCATCGGAACCCAACTTGTCGAACTCACCCACCAGCCCAAAGGGCAGCAGCAGCACAAAAATCCAGACGAACACCGCACTAAAGTAGGCGTACTGCCGGGGGAAAGGCGTGTTTTTGATCCGTTCGCACTTGCCCTGCAGGTTGTATAACTCTTCCAGGGTCTGCATCATATCAATCATCCGAAAGTTCTCCACCAAGCCCGATTGCTCCAGCTCGCGCAATTGTCGGCCCTGGTTCTTGACCAGATGCGTGGCCGGGTTGGCCTTCTTCATCACCGCGTCAAACTCTTCTTCTTCCAGAAACGCCCCGATCTGGCTGGTGCACTCCCGATCTTGCTCCAACTGAAAATCCGGAACGTAGCTCAGGTTGTTGCGATCGAGCATGGTGGTTTTTCGCAACTGAATGCGCAGCGCATTGATCCAGGCAATGTGGCGGTAGATCAGTTCGTGGTGCAACTGGTGCAATGCTCCGGAGGGCACCGGGTCGGTGGCGTAGCGGTTGTTTATGTAGGTGAGCACCTGGTTGGCCCACGTGCGACTATAGTTCACCACGCCGCCCCAGATTTTTCGCCCTTCCCAGAAGCGGTCGTACGATTGGCTATTTTTGAAGCCCACGTAAAAGGCCACGGCGATGCCGATGGTGCTGAGCGGGGCGAAGGGGATGCTGATGTTGATGGCGTAGGCTTTGAGCGCCACGTAGGCTCCGGTGACCACCAAGGCCCATAAAGTGAACTTGAGAAGGTTACGCCAGGCGAAGCGCATAATGATACTCCAGCGAAGGTCGCGTCGAACATACATAAATGAAGAGGTTAGTTGAGTGAAAGAACTTGGGGGCCCTTAAGGTAACCACTCGTCCGAAGATCACCAAGGGTTGGAATATTTCCGGGCGCACGTTTGTATCCTAGCGGAGAAGCTTTTTTCTTCGCGGGGTGATAAAACTCCTTGGCATTGGTCTGATCATCAGTTGGCTTGCCGCGTGCAGCACTATGCTGACTCCGCCGAATGAGTCCCGCTCGGTAGAACAACTGGATTCGCTCCAATCCACCTACTACGCCCTCGCCGACAGCGTGAACCAAGCCTGGCAGTTGCTTCGGCAGGATGACGTTCAGAAAAACGGGTACCTGCAGCAACTGCTACTCGCCATGCGTCGCAGTAACCAGTACGCTTCCGATACGCTGGATACGCTAGGCCAACGCATTAAGCAACTTCAAGACCTTAACTATGACGCGGTGGCCGCCGCCGACAACCCGCTGGAGGTGCGTCGCTACGACAGCGTTACGGTGCGCACCAGCGAGGCGGTGGTGCAGTTTGCCGAGCGCAACCAGAACTATTTGAACAACCCGACGTTAGTCTATCTCACCGACAAGATCTTGGCGGCCAACCGCAGTATGACGCTCTACCGGTTGCACTATGACCGATGGAGCCGGACATTCAACGCGTTTTTAGATGCCAACCATGATTTTATCGCTACCCTAGACAGCAGTGCCCTGCGGCAGCGACAGTTTCTGTTCCGACTCGTCAACGAACGTTCTGACCGCGATTCTTTATGAAAATCAATACCTCTGAATTTGTGCAGAGCAGCCCGCACCAGCAGCAGTGCCCCGACACCCCACTGCCGGAGTTCGCGTTCATTGGGCGCTCGAACGTGGGCAAGTCGTCGCTGATCAATATGCTGGTTGGCCGGAAAAATTTGGCGAAAACTTCAGGAAAACCCGGCAAGACGCAATTAATCAACCACTTCCTGGTAAACCAGCAGTGGCACCTGGTAGATTTGCCGGGCTACGGCTGGGCGCAGGTGAGCAAAACCAAACGCCACGGCTGGAGCCAGATGATCGAGGGCTACCTGCTGCACCGCCGCCAACTGGTGAACCTGTTTGTGCTGATTGATTCGCGCTTGCCTCCCCAAAAAATCGATATGGAGTTTATCGACTGGTTGGGAGTGAGTCAGATTCCGTTTGCCATCATTTTCACCAAGGTAGACAAGCAATCGATCAACAAAACGCAGCGCTCCATCGCGATTTTCAAGCGGGATATGCAGCAAACCTGGGCCGAACTGCCGCCCTTGTTTATGAGCTCGGCAGTGGACCAAACCGGCAAGGAAAACATTCTGGAATACATTGAACAAGTGCTGCAATCATCTTTGAACTGACCCCGATCTTTTGGCGCGCATTTCTCTCTTTTTCTTTATATTCGCGCCCTTCAACCATTTCAATTTTCATTCAACCAGTATGAAGTTTAGCGAGATCGCTTCCATTGCCGGTCGCGGCGGACTCTTTCACGTGCTCAAACCCACCCGCAGCGGGGTGATTGTGGAAACCCTTGACGATCAGCAGAAAAAGCTGGTGGTAGGCGCCAACCAACGGGTCTCTATCCTCCAAGAAGTATCTATTTACACCACTGGTCCTGAAGAATCGGCGCCCTTGGAGGAGGTGATGCGGAAGATTCATGCGGAGTTCGACGGAGACCCGGGAGTAGACACCTCCGACGGCGAAGAGCTCAAAGCCTTCCTGAAGCACGTGGTACCCAACTACGACACCACGCGGGTGTACGTATCGGATATGAAGAAGATCGTCAACTGGTATAAACTGCTGGTGGCGAACGCCCCCGAGGTGCTCACCCAGGAAGATACGGCAGCCGATGCTGTGGCAACCGATGCTGCAACTGCCGAAGCCACGGCTACCGAGGAGTCGTCGGCAGCATCAACCATGCCCGCGGAAGAAACCGGCGAAGCAGCGAATCAGCCGACGGGCAAATCGGATGAGACATAACCCGCCCGTCACTTTATCCGTTTGGCTCGACATAACTTTTGAGATAATTCCTCCACCTGCTATATTTGACCCTCACTTTCTCAGCAATTGCCGGATTTTTCGAGCGCTCGTCCGGTTACTATTTTTAACGAACCAGCACCACGCATGGAAATGACCAAGTTTAAGCAGATTAGCACCGTTTTGGAAGCGGGGGTACTCACCGTGTCGCTCAACCGGGTAGACAAGATGAACGCCCTCAACATGGCGACCATCGAAGAGATCGGCAAGGTGATGCAGGAGGTATACGACGAAACGGAGGTGAAGGGCGTGATTATCACCGGCGAAGGCGAGCGGGCGTTTGCCGCGGGAGCCGATATCGCCGAAATTGCGGACCTCAACGAGGTGAACGGACGCAAGTTTGCCGAAATTGGTCAGGAAGTGTTTGCTTCTATCGAGAAGTGCGACAAACCGGTGGTGGCGGCCGTGCACGGCTTTGCGCTGGGCGGCGGCTGCGAACTGGCCATGGCTTGTCACGTGCGCGTGGCCGCTAAGAACGCGGTTTTTGGGCAACCTGAAGTAAATCTGGGGCTGATTCCGGGCTTCGGCGGCACCCAGCGACTCACCCAGTTGGTGGGCCGGGGGCGCGCCCTGGAACTGATGATGACGGCCGACACGATCTCCGCCCAGCGGGCCTACGAAATCGGACTGGTGAACCAGGTGGTAGAGGATAAAGCCGCCCTGATGGAAGCCAGTCAGCGCCTGATCAAGAAGATTATCTCCAAAGCCCCCCTGGCCATTGGCATGATCATCGAAAGCGTGAACGCCGCGCTGGACCCGGAGGAAAATGGCTACCAGACCGAAGCCAACAGCTTTGCTTCCTGCTGCAAGTCGCAAGACTTTGCCGAAGGAACCCAAGCCTTCCTGGAAAAACGAGCGGCCCAATTCACCGGGGAGTAACTTACGTAGTCCACAGTCGGTAGTCCATAGTCCACAGTAGGCTGTCGACTATCGGCTGTGGACTATCGACTGTCGACTCATCTATGGCACACCCGCTGAAGCAACTGGCCGGACAAACCGCCCTCTACGGGGGAAGCACCATCATCGGGCGCATCCTCACCTACGTGCTGGTTCCGTTGCATACCAGCGTGTTCGACGATACCGCGCAGTACGGCGAAATCACCGAACTGTATACCTACGTGGCGTTCTTCAATATTCTGTACACCTTCGGCATGGAGACGGCCTTTTTCCGCTTTGTCTCCCAAGAAAACGAAACCTCGCCCGAGCAGACCTACCGTACCGCGTTCACCGCCGTTTTTTTAATTAGCACACTTAGTTCAACCCTGTTGATTGTTAATGCGGATGCCATTGCGGCTCTGCTGGGCTACGCGGGCATCGGCTACATCATCCGGTGGCTGGCTATTATTCTGTGGGTAGATGCCATCGTGGCGATTCCCTTCGCGCGCTTGCGCATCGAGAACCGGCCCCTGCGGTTCGCCGTCACCAAAATATCGGCGATCAGTATCACGGTTTTTCTTAACTTCTTTCTGCTGCTGTGGCTTCCCAAACTTCGCTTTTCGTACGCTTGGCTGAACGCCTTCTACCAATCCGATGTGAGTGTGGGGTACGTATTTTTGGCCAACCTCATCGGCAACGCCATCATTCCGGTGCTGCTGTGGCCCTACCTAAAGGGTATCCGCTTTCGCTTGTCCTGGCGCACCTTCCAGCCCATGCTGTGGTACGCTTTTCCGATCTTCATCATGGGCATCGGGGGCATGGTGAACGAAAACATTGAGAAACTGCTCCTCAACGATCTGCTGCCCCTCAACTTTTATCCCGACACCACGCCCCAGGAAGCGTTGGGAGCCTACGGTGCTTGCTTCAAACTCACCGTGTTTATGACGCTGGCCATTCAGGCGTTTCGCTACGCGGGTGAGCCGTTTTTCTTTTCTAATGCCAAAAATCGGGAGTCTCCGGCGCTGTTTGCCCAAATCATGCACTACTTCACGGTGTTTAGCATTCTGATTTTGGTCGGCGTGAGCGTGAACCTAACCCTGATCGGAACCTTGTTTCTACGCAATGAGGACTACTGGACTGCGCTCTACGTGGTGCCTTTTCTACTGGTGGCCAAACTGCTGGCGGGGATCTACATCAACCTCTCGATCTGGTTTAAACTGACTGATAAAACGTACTTCGGTACTATTATTAGCGTAGTAGGCGCGATCATTACGCTAGCAGGAAATGTCCTTTTGATTCCGGTGCTGGGCTACCTGGGCAGTGCGCTGGCCAGCATCGGATGTTACCTGGTGATGTGCTTCGTCTGCTACTACTACGGAAGAAAGTACTACCCAATCCCCTACAACTTTGTGCCGACGCTGGGCTACTTGCTGGTGGGGTTGTTGGTTATCTACGGAGCTGCTCAGCTAGAACTAGCCAACGCCTTGCTTGACAATGTGGTTAATGTCGGAGTTTCGCTGGTCTTTGCGGCCGCAATATTCTTTATTGAGAAAAACCAGATTCAGCAACAACGAAAAAACGTACCGAACTAATGCTATCCGTAAAAATCATCAACCAATCGGAAAATCCGCTACCGCACTACCAAACCGAGCACGCCGCCGGCATGGACCTGCCCGCCCACTTGCCCGAAGCCGTGACCCTGCAATCGCTGGAGCGACAGCTAATCGCTACCGGAATCTATATCGAGCTGCCGCCCGGCTACGAAGCGCAGATTCGTCCGCGCAGCGGCCTGGCCTACCGGCACGGCATCACGGTGCTCAACAGCCCCGGCACCATCGACGCCGACTACCGGGGCGAAATCAAGGTGCTGCTCGTTAATCTATCAAACCAGGCATTTACTATTCAATCTGGCGACCGCATTGCCCAGCTGGTGGTGGCCGCGCACGAACAAGTGGCCTGGCAAGCGGTGGAAACGCTCGGCGAAACCACCCGCGGCACCGGCGGCTACGGCAGCACCGGTGGTTGATCCATGACACAATCAATCCGGGCATTGTCTCGTTTTACCTACGGGCATGCCTTTTTTGCACCATAGCTCGTCCCTTGAGGGTCTTTTGTGACTATCTTATGAAGCGTTTTTACGCATAACTTTGTTCAGACAACATTAGACGTTTAAGAACGATCTCCTAGTAAGGCATATAGTGTATGAAACGAATTATTTACGCAATTTCTAAAATCATCCTGCTGTTGTGCGCCACGGCCGGGATGGCGCAAGAAAAATCTACCAAGGCGGAGCGCAAGGAGCGAGAAGCCGCTTTCTACTTCACCGAAGGGGTGAAGTATTACATTTTAGACGACATGGAAAAGGCGCTGGTGCTCTTCGAGAAAGCCCTGGAGAGCGACGCCGAAAACGCCGCCGCCCACTTCAAAATCGCCAGCATTCTGGCCGAACAGGGGCAACTCGCCGATGCGCTGAGCCACGCGGGTACCGCCGTGCGCATGGCTCCCGACAACAAGTATTACTACCTGACCAAAGCGCAAATCCTGACCAAGCAGTCCAATTTCCAGGAAGCCGCCCAGGTTTACGAGCAAATGATTGAGACGGTCGACAACACCAACGACTATCTGTTTGATTTGGCTGCCCTGTACGTGTACCAGAAAGACTTTGGGCAGGCGCTAGACACTTACCAGCGGATAGAACGTCGGTACGGCGTCATTCCGGAGGTGGTGTACGCCCGGCAAAAAATCTACCTCCAGCAGAACCAGCTTGATAAAGCCATTGAAGAAGGAGCGCGTTTGGTAGATACTTACCCCGGCGAAGTGGCTTACGTGATGGCGCTGGCCGAAGTGCTGGTCTCTAATAACCGCGACAAAGAAGCCATTCCCTACCTGCAATCGCTGCTGGAAATGGCGCCCAACAATCCTGAGGCGCAGTTGATGCTCGCCAAAATTTATCAGAACAGCGGCGACACCATTCAGGCCGAAGAGAATATGCAAGAAGCATTCGCCAATCCGGACCTTAGCCTGCAACTCAAGCTAGACCTGGTAGCCAAGTATATTCAGGAACTGCCCAACAAAACCATCGAACAATTGTGCGTGTCGCTCACCGACAAAATTATTGAGGCCCACTCCGACGAGGCCGACGCCTACGTAATTAAGGCCGACCTGCTCAACGCCACCGGCCAGGCCGAAGCTGCCCGCGACTATTACCGCACCGCCACGCGCTATGACGACAGTAATTTCGAGGTTTGGCAGAACCTGATCACCATTGAGTTTCAGACCCTGCAGCAGACCGACAGCGTGATCGAGCACTCCGACGCCGCGCTGGAGCTGTTCCCCAACCAAGGAATTCTCTACTTTTATAACGGCGCCGCCCACGCCGCCGAGAAAAACTACCAGGAAGCGGCCTACGCTCTGGAGCAAGCCCGCGGTCTTTCTAACAATCCTGAACTCACCCGGTACTGCAACATCTACCTGGGCGACGTATACAACGGCATGGAGGAGTACGACAAATCATCAAAAGCCTACGAAGCGGTGCTCCAGAGTGACCCCACCAACGACTACGTGCTCAATAACTACAGTTATTTTTTGGCTCTGCGCCAGGAGCGACTCGAGTATGCGCAGCAACTCTCCACCCGCTTGCTGGAGCTTGATCCCAACAATGCCAATTACCTGGACACCCACGGATGGGTACTTTTCGAGTCGGGCGAATATAAACAAGCCCGTAAGTACATTGAAAAGGCCATCGAGGCGGGAGCTGAAAGTGGCGAAGTGGTAGAACATTACGGCGATGTGTTGTTTAAACTGGGAGAAGTAGACGAGGCGGTGCAGCAGTGGCAGAAGGCCAAGGGAATGGACGATACTTCGGAGGTTTTAGACAAGAAAATTACGGATCGCACTTGGTATGAATAGATATCTTTGGTTGGTTTTTTGGGTAGGTCTGTCCGTATTGGCATCGTGCGGAAGAAAAACGGTGAGCACCAGCGGCATTCCGGTAGCGGACGAACTCGCCATTCAAAACCTTGATTTTGACTACCTGACCTCCAGCAGCAAAATTCGCTACCGCAACGACGGCGACAACGTAAGCGCTACCGCCAACATCCGCGTCAAAAAAGACAGCGTCATCTGGATTTCGGTTACTCCCGGCTTTGGCATTGAGGCCGCCCGGGGCTTGATCACCCGCGATTCGGTGTCGTTCATCAACCGGCTCGACAAAGAATACAGCGCCTACAGCTTCAAGGAGCTGAGCAATAAGTTCAACTTCGACATTAGTTATGATCTGCTGCAGGCGGTGTTGGTGGGGGACATGCCGCGCTCCCGCACGGCCGACGATCAGGTGGAGAAACAGACCAACCACTTTTTGGTGCGCCAGCAAGAAGGCCCGCTCACCATCGACAGTTTTGTAGATGCGCGCCTTATGAAGGTAAACCGGGTGGAAGTAGTAGATGAAACCAAGCGCGACAATCAAAACCGCCGAGCAAAGAATACGCTCAATCTACAGTACGAGGACTTTAAGCGAATCAACGATCAACTGCTGCCCTTCAAAAATACGGTGTCCTTAGACTATCGGAACCAAGGCAAGAAGCGGCGCACTCAAATTGATATTCAGCACAAAAAAGCGGATATTGTTGATGAAGTCCTGCGATTTCCCTTCTCTATTCCTAACAGTTATGCGCGCAAATAGACTCCCAACAGCGGTTTGGTTAGGCGTCTGTATGCTGTGGTGGTTACCCCTGCTGTGCACTGGACAGCAAACCAACGACGACCGCAAACGACTGGAACGCGAAAAGAAGGAGAACTTACAAAAGATCAAGGAGGCGCAACGCATCTTAGGCGAAACCTCGTCGCAGCGGGAGAGCACCTTGGGTCAACTTAATGCCATCAACCAACAAATAGAGGCGCGGGAGTCACTCATCAAGTCAATTTCTCAGGAGATTGAAATCCTGAGTACCCAAATTGATGAGGTGAGCAGCGTTATCGATGCGCTGGAAGAAGACCTGGTTAACCTCAAGAACGAATATGCCTACATGGTGTACGCCGCCAGCAAAAACACAAGCAGTTACGACCGACTCATGTTTATTTTCTCGGCCAGCACCTTCAACCAACTCTTTGCGCGCGTCAAATACATGCAGCAGTACTCGCAGGCGCGCAAGAACCAAATAGAGCAAATCCAGAAGGTGAAAGAAACGCTGGTCAACCAGAAAGAGGTGATCGAGGGCAAACAAATGGAACAGAAGGTGCTGCTGGACCAGCAAACCATTGCCAGCCAGGATTTGCTGGCCCTCAAGACGAAGCAGCGCGCGGTGGTTCGGGAGTTGGGGGAACGGGCCACCGAACTCAAGCGAGAAGTGGAAGTGCGGCGACGCGAGATCAACAAGCTAGAATCGGTGATCGCCAACCTAATCAAAAACGAACTGAAGAAAGAGCGCAGCCTCCCGTCCACTAACTCAGAGGCGGTGCTGGCTGCTTCGGCCGAATCGCTGTCTACTTCGTTTGCTGAGAATAAAAAACGATTGGGTTGGCCCGTATCTACCGGGTTTGTGTCTCAGAAGTTTGGTCCCAATCCGCATCCCGTCATGAAAAACATCATGGTGCCCAACGACGGGGTGGATATCCAGACCAACCGCGACGCCGAAGTGAAGGCGGTGTTCGACGGAGTTGTAAAGATGATTGCTTCTCTGCCGGGACCAGGCAACAACAAAGCGGTGATCGTGCAACACGGTGAGTATTTCACGGTGTATTCTCGCCTTAAAGAGGTGGCCGTGAAGCAAGGGCAAGCTTTGCGCCTCAACGACGCAGTAGGTTTGGTGTATACCGACGGCAACGGGGTGTCGGCGCTGCAGTTTCAGATTTGGCACAACCAGGAAAAACTGAACCCCGAAACCTGGCTTCAGCGAAAATAGCTGAACTTTTAATCCATCCTACCGCTTATCTTCGTATATTTACCTAGCACACAAATTGATTACTTACAATAACGCACGATTATGCACATGACATTAGCATTCATTGGTGGATTAGGTGGCTGGGAAGTCCTGGTGATCGTTTTAGTCCTCGTCATATTTTTTGGAGCCAAAAGAATTCCCGAACTTGCCCGCGGCCTAGGCAAAGGCATCCGTGAGTTTAAAGACGCTACCAAAGAAATCAAGGACGAAATTGAAGAAGGCAACCGAACCACCACCAGCAAGTAGCCCTCCCCCCTCTTCTTTCCGATCCTTTCAGGATATTCAAGCCCACTTTCAAGCTGGCACGGCCAGTTGTCGACAGGTAGTGCTCCACTATCTTGAGAATATCCGTCGTCACCAACACCTCAACGCTTTCTTAGCCGTCTACGACCAGGAAGCCCTCAAGCAAGCTGATTGTATTGACCAAAAACTCTCCGATGGCACCGCCGGGCGCTTGGCTGGGATGGTGATTGGCCTGAAAGACGTGCTCTGCTACCAAGATCATCGGGTGCAGGCCGGCAGTCGTATCCTGGATGGTTTTCAGTCTCAGTTCACCGCCACGGCCGTTCAGCGCGTCATTGACGAAGACGCCATCATCATTGGCCATCAGAACTGTGACGAGTTTGCGATGGGTTCTTCTACCGAAAACTCGGCCTTTGGCCCCACGCTCAATGGAGCTAATCCCGAATTTGTGCCCGGTGGTTCATCCGGCGGCTCGGCCGTAGCAGTTCAGGCCAACCTGTGCACCGCCTCGCTAGGGTCTGATACCGGTGGCTCAGTGCGCCAACCGGCGGCTTTTTGCGGAGTAATCGGCCTGAAACCTACCTACTCCCGCATTTCGCGCCACGGGTTGGTGGCCTATGGCTCATCTTTCGATATCATTGGCCCCTTCACGCACACCGTAGAAGATGCCGCTTTGCTGCTAGAAGTGATGGCGGGGGCCGACGACTACGACAGCACCGTGTCGCACGCGCCGGTTCCTCCGTATACTCAGCAACTTATTTTTGATGCCGCTAAGCCCCTTAAGGTAGCGTACCTGCCCGAAACGCTTGATAACGAAGGCTTGCATCCGGCCGTAAAACAGGCTACCGAGCGGGCGATCGACTTTCTGCGCGCTGAGGGGCATATCGTGAAAGCGGTACAGTTCCCTTTGCTCAAATACGTGCTTCCGACTTACTATATTTTAACGATGGCTGAGGCAAGTTCTAACCTTTCGCGCTACGACGGGGTGAAGTTTGGCTACCGCAGTGCGCACCGTAGCAGCTTAGAAGAGATGTACAAAAAGACCCGCACCGAAGCGTTTGGTGAAGAAGTGAAACGGCGCATTATGCTGGGTACGTTTGTGCTGAGTGCCGACTACTACGATGCCTATTACACCAAAGCGCAGAAGGTACGACGTATGCTTCAGGATGCTACCCGTAAGATTCTGGCCGAATATGACTTTATTGTGCTGCCCACCACGCCTACTCCCGCCTTCGCGTTGGGAACCCATGCTGATCCCTTAGAAATGTACTTGGCTGATCTGTTTACCGTTCAGGCTTCCATCGCCGGGGTGCCCGCCATTTCCATTCCTAATGGCACCGATGAGCAGGGACTGCCCATCGGGTTGCAGATTATTGGGGATGCGTTTCAAGAATCGCAATTACTTGCCTTTTCTCAGTACGTTTTAGCGCGTAATGCGTAGATGCAATTTTTCTCTTTAATATGTCTAATTAATTGCGTAAATTGTATAGTAGTTGTATCTATTTACAGAACGGTTCCGAACTATTTACTTTATACCATGATCCTAAAGCGCGCTCATACTTTTTTCTTAGTTTTTCTTGTCACTCTGCCAGCACTATCTTTCGCGATCAATACGCTTCCCGGCGACTCGGTCGAACTATTTGAGCCTTCTTACTCGTATGATTACATTCCCGATGCTTCGTACGAACTGATCGAAGATCGGTTGTCTTGCATTGATTCGGAAATGTCGCTCACCTTTAATGAGCGGGTACAGTCGTTCGTTGACTACTTTGCCGTCCGAAACCGTGACTACACCCGTAAGGTAATCAGTCGGAAAAACCTTTATTTTCCCATTTTTGAAAAATACCTAAAGCAGTATGACATTCCGGATGAGCTAAAGTATCTTTCCATTGTGGAGTCAGGTCTTCGTCCCGAGGCGCGCTCCCGGGTGGGGGCCGAAGGACTGTGGCAGTTTATGCCCAGCACCGGTCGGATGTACGGTCTCAACCAAAGCTGGTACGTGGACGAACGCCGCGATCCTGAAAAGGCCACCGAAGCGGCCTGCAAATACCTGAAGCAACTCTACAATATGTTCGATGACTGGGAGCTGGCGTTAGCCGCCTACAACACCGGACCCGGAAACGTACGCAAGGCCATCCGTCGCTCGGGTTATAAGAAAAGTTTCTGGGAGATTTACAATTACTTGCCTCGGGAAACCCGCTCGTATGTGCCTCAGTTCGTTGCCGTACTTTATACCCTCGAGTATGCCCCGGAACACAATTTGTTCGCCGACAGTCCCGCCCACGCCTGGGAAACCGATACGGTTCTAATTAGTCAGTTTGTAAGCTTAAAAGAGTTAGCCAATCAACTTAGCTTATGCGAGGATGAGTTAACATTGCTCAACCCTGAACTCAAACGCTTGGCAGTGTCCGATGAAACCAAAGCGTATCCGCTAATTATTCCCGCGGACAAGTCAGATTTTTTGGCGGCCAATCGCTCGGCTATCTTAGATTCATCTGGTACGACGACCATTCAGAAAGAGTTTCTTGCTCAGGTTCAGAAAACCAGCGGCAGCACCTACGGACGAAACAAAGCCACCTATCGCGTACGCAATGGCGACGTGCTGGGCGTAATCGCGCAACGGCATCGAGTGAGAGTGTCTGACCTGCGACGCTGGAATAATATTCGGGGAAGTCGCATCTACGCCGGACAAAAACTGACCATTTGGACAAAAGGGGCAGCGCCCCGGTTGGCGTCTACCAATACAAGCCGCGCAGTGCCCGCGAGCAAGACGCACTTGGTGCGGCCGGGCGACTCGCTGTGGGAAATATCACGCCGCTACGAAGGGGCTAGCGTTGCCAAGATCAAGCAGTGGAACAACCTGAGAAGCAACAGCATCAAGCCCGGCCAAAAACTGATCATCGGCCGCTAGACTAAAATTCAACGCGGTAGGTAAGGATTGGAATAAGTCCTAATTGATACTGCGTGAGCACTAGGCCCTGCACCGGATCATAGTACTGATAGGCGACGTTTCGCCGGTTGGTAGCGTTCTGCAAATCCAACGACCATACGCTGCTGTAGCGTGGCGTGTCTTTTCGCAAACTCAGCCGTACATCCACCTTAAAGTAGTCCGGCAGTTTTTTGGAAAATGCTTGATTGTCAATAAATACGGTGGTTTGGGTAACTACCGACGCTGCTTCATCAATTGGGGTGACCCGGAGTCCGCCAACGTAAGCACTCCGCAGATTGATACCAAACACCTTCCGATTTCCTTTTTTGGTCCAAACAAACTCTTTTCCTCCGGTGACACTCAGGGCATAGTTGCCGTTGAAGCGCGTATCGCGCTCGATGCCATCGGTCCCCCTATACTTTGACTCATAGAGTGAACCACTAAGGAGAAAGTAATAACTGTCTGATAGTTTTTTCTCTACCGAAGCTTCCCATCCGTAGTTGCGCCCGGTGCCTTGGTTGACCAACGGTTCGCGCACGAATCCTTCGAGCACGTTGAGCGCGGAGAAACTAGGGTTGAAAAGACTAACCGGTACGTTGAACAGATATTGATAGTATACCTCGGTGCGCAATCGTAGGCTTCCGGTCCACTGATAGTCGTAGGCGGCGGTATACTGATCAGATTTCGTGAAGCCTAGGCCTCGATTAGCCGATAGATTACTGCCGTCAGGTAACGTTCCGGTGCTGAAGTAAACTCCCGGCAGTTGAAGTTGACTGTGCCTTCCGTAGGCCAAAGTGATATGGTGGGGATGGGGTGCTTCCGCCCGGTTGTTCCACCGCAGTGACAAACGAGGTTCTACCGAGTGGCTTCCGTTTAGGGTAAAGTAAGCCAAGTGGAGACCCGCGTTAGCAACCCACTGCGGGGATAAAGCGAGTTTTGCGTCGACGTAGGGGCGGATCAGCTGGCTGCTTCCCTGTCCCTGCACCAGAGGTTGTAACGAAGTATCGGCGCCACCTGCGGTGCTGTTTAGTTGATAATACAGATTATCAAAATAAAGGCCACCCTGGATTGTGCTGTTGCCCCGTACTTTTTTGGTGATCGATGAGGTAACTGAGACTCGGTTTTCTTGATAGCGGTCGTCGAGAACCCGGACTGACTCATACGTATCACCTACGCGATTATTGCGCTGCTTACTTGCTACGGCAGAGGCGGCAACTATCGATTTCAGTAGCGACTTGTCACCCAACGGAAGCGTATGGGTTATGCCAACCGCGGCCATATCGTTGGTGAAAGTGACATCAAAGCGGTCTTCCTGGGCTTCCCACGCGGCAGAATCACGCATCGCTTCGAACACGTTGCTGCCGGTGCCGCCCACGCCAAACACCGTAAATTCGCCCGCTTTGTCCATTGGAAAGGAAAGATTGAAAGACAGGTCCTGAAAAGAAATCCGTTCGCCCCCAAAGTCAAGTCCTAACCCATTGGTCAAAATTCCCACGGTAGAGTAGCGGTAATTAACCAAGTACGATCCGTCGTAATCGTCTCGGAAAGGCCCTTCGGCGGCAAACTCTATGCCGATGAGCCCGGCCTGCGCGGTATACTCCCGTTGTTGGTTGTTTCCTTTCCGAAGATGCATATCCAGGATCCCCCCCACGGCGTTGCCGAAGGTGGCGGGGAAAGTGCCGCTGTAGAAGCGCGAATCGTCTAATACTTGCGCGCTGAGAATACTTTGACTGCCACCGCTTTGCACCCGGCGGTCGCCGAAGGTACCGGCGTTAGACAGGTGATTAGGGTTCACAATGTCTATCCCCTCCAGCCGCCATAGCAAGCTGTTGGGCGAATTGCCCCGCACCGAAATGTGGTTAGCCTGATCGTTTACGCCAACCACCCCCGGAAACGAAGTGACCAGTCGGGCGGGATCAAAAAAGGTGGCCGCGTAGCGCCGGGTTTCCTCTACCGAAAAGGCCCGGCTACTAATTGGCGCAGCGGTTTGGGCAGACAAAGGGCGGTCAGTGATAACCACTTCGTCGAGGTTATTCGCCGTCTGCTCCAGCAGAATATCAAGCACCGCTTCTTTGCCAGAACCAAGCAGCAGGTCCGGACTGGTGAAAGTTTCAAAACCAACCGAACTGGCCACGAATTGGTAGCGTCCCACGGGCACTTTTTCCAGAGAAAACTCACCCGCCTGATTGGTAACCGAACCAATAATAGGGGCGGTGTCTCGCAGATATACCGTGACTCCCGCCAAAGGCTGATGCGTAGCTTTGTCCCGAACGGTGCCGCGAATAGTCTGGGTGATGTTCGTATCCTGGGCCGCTACTTCTTGGGGAGTAGCTGCGGCACCAAGCGCAAAAGTGAGTAGATAAAAGAGACACCACTGGTTCTGCTGCATACCTACAACTTAACGCGATAAAAAGCCTACGCTTCTACCTTTTCTCTCTCTTTTTCACCGTTGGTGAGTTCTATCTCCTCACCCGACGCATTGTGGAAGTGATAATCGACCAATCCTAAAGAAGAGTCGATTTCTAGCTTTACCCACTTATGATACTTCATGTACCACTGCATCTGTCGCGAGTAAATGCCTTTGGTGAAAAAAGCGTGAATGAATGGATGCATCGACACCGTTAATTCTTTCTCGTTCTGCTTCACCAGCAGATACTCAAGATGATGCTCAATTTGGTCGGTCACCAGCAGCGAAGGAGCAATTTTTCCGGTACCACCGCAGGTAGGACAAATCTCAGTGGTAGCAATATTTAGCTCGGGGCGAACGCGTTGGCGCGTGATCTGAAGCAAACCAAACTTGGTGAGCGGCAAAATCGTATGCTTGGCTCGGTCGCTCCGCATCACATCCTTCATCTTCTGATAGAGCGCCTTTTTGTTCTCTGCCTTACGCATATCGATGAAGTCGACCACAATGATGCCACCCATATCGCGCAGACGCAGCTGCCGGGCTACCTCTTCGGCGGCTTTCATGTTCACGCTCAGGGCGGTGGCTTCCTGATCGGATTCGGAATTAGACTTGTTGCCACTGTTCACGTCAACCACGTGAAGCGCTTCGGTGTGCTCTATCACCAGGTATCCTCCTCCTGGCACGCTGACCGACTGACCGAATAGCGACTTTAGTTGCTTTTCGATGCCCAAACTTTCAAAGATTTTGCCCTTGCCATTGTGGTGGCGCACGATCTTTTCCTTTTCCGGGGCAATGGTTTTGATGTAGGCTTTTACCTCTTCGTAGATATCTTTATCGTCGGTAACAATGCTATCGAACGACTCGTTGAGCACGTCACGCAACAGCGAAGAGGCGCGGCTCATCTCCCCGATAATCTTATCGCGGGGCTTGGCATCGCGGAGCTTTTCAATACCGCCTTGCCACAATTTTACGGAGTTACGTAGGTCACGGTCCAGTTCGGCTACTTCTTTGCCTTCGGCTACGGTGCGGATGATAACGCCGAAGTTCTCAGGTTTTATAGAAGATACCAGACGAGACAGACGCTTGCGTTCGTTCTTGTCGGAAATTTTCTTGGAGATGTTAATAACATCGGAGAAAGGCACCAGAATAAGGTACCTCCCTGCCACAGACAACTCACAGGATAGTCGTGGCCCTTTGGTCGAGATAGGTTCTTTAACTACTTGCACCAGCAGTTGCTGATTGCGGCTAAGCACCTGATTGATCTTTCCTAGTTTATCAATATCAGGTTCGCGCTTCACCTTGCCGAGCAAGTGCGTATCAATTTTTTTGTTGCGAATTCCTTGGGTGAACTTATTCAAGGATTTGATCTGAGGACCCAGATCCAGGTAGTGTAGAAAAGCATCTTTTTCGTAGCCAATGTCAATGAATGCAGCATTAAGACCAGGCACTACTTTTCTTACGGTACCCAAATAAATGTCACCAACGGTAAATTTATTCGCTTCCACTTCGTGGTGGAATTCAACAAGACCCTTATCTCTTAGTAGGGCAATACGACAACCATCCTGAGTTGAATTGATTACTAATTCATTACTCAAGGGATTATACGTTTAAATATGTTTTCATTCAATTAATACAAAGTAGTGACGTAATGAATTACGTCACTACTTCTTCTTGTGACGATTTTTCCTCAAACGCTTCTTTCGTTTGTGGGTAGCGATCTTGTGTCGCTTTCGTTTTTTTCCACAGGGCATAATCTATGTGTTTTTAGTGAATAATTATGAGCAACGACGGTCAAATGACCGGCGCTGCTATCTAAAGTTTATTAAGATACTCATCGGCGTTGGCCAGCACTTCAGGATCATTGCTCAGGGTTTTTACCCGCTCAAATTGCTTCCGGGCCGCTTCCGTATCGCCCGACTCAAAGTAGCTGACTCCCAAAAAGAACTGCGCTTGCAAATGTTCCGGGTTCAATTGTACTACGGTCTTGAAACGGTCAACGGCTTTGTCGTATTGCTGCGACTGAATGGAAAGCAGGCCTAAGTTGTACTGGGCCAGCTCATTATCCGGTGCTTCTTTTACCACCTCGCGCAGCATCAAAATGCCCTTCATTGGTTCGGTGGTCGTTAGAAACGTCATCGCCATCTTTGTCTTCGCATCCAGGTCAGCTGGTCGCTGGGCTAGTACGGCTTCTCCGTAGTAGCGCACTTTCTCGCCCAGTGCCCGGGCTTTGTTTTCGTCTAGCGCCAGCGTGAACGCCTCATAATACATATCGAGCGCGTTTTCCTGTCGTTGCTCTTCAGGTTCGGCCTGCGCCAATTGATCAGCGTAGTACGCGGCACTGTCGTACCACCGGTTCCGGGCGTAGGCCGAAATCAATGAGTCCGCAAAAGTAGTACTTTTTTCGGTATTTTGATAATTTCGGTAGTTTTCTCGCAGACGCGTAATTTCGGCTTGGCTATCTTCCGATATTTCGGGGAGGTGCGGGGCACCCGCCGACAACTCGGCTTCGGCCACGGGAGCGCTGTCTTGACGGGCCTCCAGGTTGTTGTCCCGCCCTTCGTTGTCAACCACCACCCGGGGAAGAAACCACAGCAGCGCTACGACCGCCAGGGCAATTCCTCCCACCAAAAGCTTCTTTCTCAGCATACTAATAATACAGCATCTCGTTTGAATCAGCAACGTGAGCCAGGTCGAGAAAGTTTAGCGCGCTTCGGTGGCTTTGAGACGATCGCTCTTCTTAATTTTATCGACAAACACTTTGGAGGGCTTGAAGCTTGGCACAAAGTGCTCTTCAATGACCATTGCCGTGTTCTTAGAGATGTTTCGGCCAATTTTTTTAGCTCGTTTCTTGTTAACAAAGCTTCCAAACCCCCTAACGTAAATATTTTCTCCCTCGGCCATTGAGTTCTTTACTACGCTGAAAAAAGCTTCTACGGTCGTATAAACGTCGGCTTTATCGATGCCGGTCTTTTCAGCAATCTGCTGAACTACTTCTGCTTTGGTCACGTTGCTTGGTGGTTTAGTTAAGGCTCGTTGATTGGGGGGGGTAAATTTAAACCTTAATGCTAAATTAGAAAACAAAAGGATTAAAAACCTCCGGCCGACTGCGCATTCGGCAGACGCATTGTCAACTTTTCAACTAAACCTCTCTTCCGTTGCAGAATGGCTTTTTTGCTGAAGAAATTACGCGTTGGTACGCAGCGAACCAGCGTGATCTACCTTGGCGGCACACCCAAGACCCCTATCTGATCTGGCTTTCTGAGGTGATTTTGCAACAAACCAGAGTAGCCCAGGGATTACCCTACTACCGGCGCTTCGCGGAGGCTTTTCCCACCGTGCACGCCTTAGCGGCGGCAGAGCAAGAGCAAGTTCTTCGCCTGTGGCAGGGGCTAGGCTACTACTCGCGCGCGCGCAACCTGCACCGTTGTGCTCAGGAAATAGTGAATGAGTACGACGGGCAATTCCCCCGTACCTACCGAGACCTTCTGAAGTTGCCCGGAGTAGGCACCTACACCGCGGCGGCCATCGCCTCATTCGCCTTCAACGAAACCGTGCCGGTGGTGGATGGCAACGTCTATCGCGTTCTGAGCCGCGTGTTCGGGATCAGCGATGATATTCAGTCTACCGGGGGGCAGAAAAGGTTTCGCCAGCAGGCTGAGCAGCTGGTTCCCCGCGGGAAAGCCAACGTCTATAACCAGGCAATTATGGAGTTTGGTGCCCTGCAGTGCACTCCCGTTCAACCGGCTTGTTTGCTGTGCCCCCTGAGCGCAACGTGCTACGCTTATCAGCAGGGACAGCAGCACACGTTGCCCGTAAAGGCTAAAAAAACCAAGGTGCGCGCACGTTTTCTGCACTACTTCGTCATTCGCCAGGGCAATACAGTGTGGATGAAACGACGAGACGAGTCGGGAATATGGGCGGGGCTCTATGATTTTTATTTGGTCGAAACGCCGCAGCAAGTAACCTTCGACCAGCTAGATGACCCCTTGCTGGGTTCGCTGCTCCAACAACAAGGCACCAGTGTAGCAACATCTTCCCCGTATCAGCATTTGCTCTCGCACCAGCGGCTGCACGTTACCTTTTACACAATTACGCTAAGCCGGTATCCCAAAAATCTGGCCGATGAATCAAACTGTCTGCAAGCCTATTCCGTTGATGAACTGGAGCAGTTGCCCAAACCGGTTTTGGTTGACAATTTTTTACAGAAAGAAATTTTTTAGTACATTATGGCAGGAGTCAATAAGGTGATCTTAGTAGGAAACCTGGGAGCCGACCCGGAAATGCGGCATCTGGAGAGCGGCTCGAAGGTTGCTACGATCAACGTTGCCACTTCAGAAAGCTACACCAACAAGAGCGGCGAGCGGGTGGAGCAAACCGAATGGCACCGCGTAGAACTCTGGGACCGGCTCGCTGAGCTGGGCGAACAGTACCTGAGCAAGGGGCGGACGGTATACATTGAAGGCAAAATTAGAACAAGCACCTATCAGGACAAAGACGGAACTACCCGCTACGATAAACGAATTCGCGCCACAAACATGACCTTTTTGGGAGGGCGTAACGAAGGAAACAATGCTCAAGCATCCGGTGATTCAGCGCCAGTCCAGCGTCAATCCGCATCGTTTATCAACCCGGCAAACGACAACCCGGTGGCTTCATCGACTCCCGGAGCCGATGATCTTCCCTTTTAATACTAACTAAATCATATTGTGTTGGAAGTTCCCCCGGATGACCCTTATTCCCCCTTGGTTTTCTTGATCCCTTTGGCTGATACGCTGGCGGCCGTGCCTTCGGTTACGTATTTTGCCACCGTTGGGGTCGCGCTGATTCTCCTCTTGTTCTGTTCGGCCATGATCTCCGGCTCGGAAGTAGCGTTTTTCTCCCTTTCTCCTAAGGACGTAACCGAGTGCCGAACCAGCGCAGTAGGGTCTGAACTACAGATTGCTTCGCTTCTGGAGCGACCCAAAATATTATTGGCTACCATTCTGATTCTCAATAACTTGGTCAACGTAGCTATCGTCACCCTTTCTACCTATGCTACCTGGCAGTACGTGGGCAAGACTACTGAGGGGTGGGTCATTGGGGCACTCACCACCGTGATCACCATTGCCATTCTTTTTTTCGGAGAAATTCTGCCCAAGCAGTACGCTATCCACTATTCGCGGCACTTTGCGCGTCGCATGGCGGGAGTGCTCAAGGTTTTTACCCAGGTGCTGAAACCAGTATCCATTGCCTTGATGTCGATTAGTCGGCTGGTAGAAAAGCGGCTCGAGAAGAAGGGCTACAACGTGTCGGTCGACGAACTCAATCACGCGCTGGAAATCACCACCCAGCACGACAAGACGGCTACCGAAGAGGAAAAAGGAATTCTTAAGGGCATTGTCAACTTTGGAACGCTGTCGGTGAAGCAGGTAATGCGCTCTCGCTTGGACATTACGGCTATCGACAGCGAAACCGATTTTCATGACCTGATGGACACGATTAACAAAACCGGGTATTCGCGCATCCCGATCTACAAGGAGACCATCGACAACATCGAGGGCTTTTTGTACGTCAAAGACTTGTTGCCCTACTTGGACAAAGAAGATACTTTCGCTTGGCAAACGCTGTTGCACAAGGGATTTTTTGTGCCCGAAAGCAAGAAGATCGATGCCCTGCTGCGCGATTTTCAGGAAAAGCGGGTGCACATGGCCATTGTGGTCGATGAGTACGGAGGCACGGCCGGGCTTATCACCCTGGAGGATATCATCGAGGAGATTGTGGGCGAAATCAACGACGAATTCGACGAAAGCGACGTTCGCTATAACAAGCTAGATGACAACACCTACGTATTCGAGGGAAAAACCTCGCTCAACGACTTCTGCAAAATCATCGGCGAAGACAGTATTTTGTTCGAGCAGGTGAAGGGGGAAAGTGAGTCGCTCGGCGGGTTGCTACTAGAAATCCACTCCAAACTGCCCCGCGCCGGAGAGAAAGTTTACTTTGACAAGTATGTGTTCACGGTGGTAGCAGTAGATAGTAAGCGCATCAAACGCATCCGCGTACTGCGGAAGCAACCCCTGGTGCAGGCCTCTTCCCCGGAGAACTCGTCAGTAATTCGCTCAACATGATTCTTTACCATCGGGTTTTAGGCCAAGAACATCCCGCCGAATCGGCCGTCGTGATTTTGCACGGCGTTTTCGGCACGTCCGACAACTGGCAAACCTTTGGCAAAGCACTGGCCGAGCACCGCCGGGTGTTGCTGGTAGACCAGCGCAACCACGGGCAGTCACCCCACAGCTCGGAGTTCAACTATTCTGCGATGGCAGATGATCTCAAAACCCTGGTGGAAGAGGAGCAATTGGCCCAACCGGTCGTGCTAGGGCACTCGATGGGCGGAAAAACGGCTATGTTTTTTGCGGTGCGGTACCCGGAACTACTCAGCAACCTCATTGTGGTGGACATCGCTCCGCGGGCGTATCCGGTGCACCACCAAGCGGTGCTAGACGCTTTCGCTGCGGTAGAGATAGATAAAATTCAGAGCCGATCAGAAGCGGAAAAGCAGATGACGTCCTTGGTGCCAGAAAAGGGAGTGAGGCAATTCTTGCTGAAGAATCTACAGCGTACCGACGATGGCTTTTCTTGGAAATTGAACCTGCCGGTGATCCGGGATAACATTGAGGCGATTGGTGAAGCCGTACCGGAAGGCAAAAGCTTTGAGAAGCCTACGCTTTTTGTGCGTGGCGCAAAATCTGATTACGTGCAGGACGAAGACGAAACCCTAATCAAGCAACATTTTCCAAAGGCCCAGATAGCGACCGTCAAGAAGGCCGGACATTGGGTGCACGCCGAGCAACCGGAAGCGCTGCTGAAGGTGGTAACTGACTTTCTAGACAAATAAGCCGAAGGAAAACGCAACTACTCATTTCATCCAAATCGCCGCACTAAATACAAAATCACGCTAATAATTAGTTTCCCTGTGCTTTGTGGCATTTTCGTGACCGGTTTATGAAAACCATTACTGCTGAAACGGCCGCTCCCGGCCAATTGTTCTTAATCCCCTCGGTGATTTCTCCTGCTAGCGCCGGGCGGGTATTGCCCCCGCAGGTGCTAGAAGTGCTGGGCCGCCTTGACTATTTCTTAGCAGAAAACTTACGCACCAGTCGTCGTTTCATCAGCGCCCTCAAATTGGGCCGACCCATCGATCAACTGCACTTTGAGGTACTAGACAAACGCACTACTCCACAAGCGCTTACCGCCCTGATGGCTCCGCTTCGAGAGGGCAACGACGTGGGCGTTCTGTCAGAGGCGGGTTGTCCGGGAGTGGCCGACCCCGGGGCGCTGGCGGTGGCCTACGCCCACCAGCACAACATCCCGGTGGTGCCGCTAGTGGGACCCTCCTCTTTTTTGCTGGCCCTCATGGCTTCCGGCTTCAGCGGACAGTCGTTTGCCTTTCGCGGATACCTACCTATCGATAAATCGTCCCGGCAAAAGGCCATTCGACAACTGGAAAAAGAGGCGCGTCAGCAACGACAAACGCAAATCTTTATGGAAACTCCCTTTCGAAACGACTCCCTGCTGCGCGATGTGCTCAGCCAGTGTTCGCCCAGTACCCTGGTGTGTGTAGCAAAGGACATCACCGGGCCAAATGAATTCATTAAGACCCAAACGGTACAGTGGTGGCAACAGCACGTGCCTACCTTGCACAAAGTTCCGGTTGTTTTTTTACTTTCGGCCTCATGATCGCTGACGGATGGGTTAATTTCCGGTAATTAATTACCTTTGAGCAATTTACAAAAAACCAGTTATTTTTATGCCTTACTTATTCACATCGGAGTCGGTATCGGAAGGACATCCCGACAAGGTAGCGGATCAAATCTCAGACGCTATTTTAGACGCCATGCTTACGCAAGACCCCAACTCACGCGTGGCGTGTGAAACGTTCGTTACCACCGGCTTGGTGGTGGTGGGCGGAGAAGTGACCACCAACGCCTACGTCGAAATTCCGGACGTGGTGCGCGAAACCATCCGGCGCATCGGCTACAACAAAGACAACTACATGTTCGAGTCTAACTCCTGCGGAGTGATGGTGACCCTGCACAGTCAGTCGCCCGACATCGCGCAGGGGGTAGATGCTTCGGAAGAGAAAGAACAAGGCGCGGGCGACCAGGGAATGATGTTCGGCTACGCCACCCGAGAAACCGAAGAGTTTATGCCGATGGGCTTGGCGTACTCGCACCGCCTCGTGCAGGAATTAGCGCGAATCCGTAAGGAAGAGCCCACTCTTATTGACTACCTGCGTCCGGATGCCAAGGCGCAAGTGACCATCGAGTACGATGACCACCGTCAGCCGATCCGAGTGCACACCGTCGTAGTTTCCACCCAGCACGATGAGTTCGTTACCCCTTCGGGCAAAGGCGCTGAGGCCAAAACGCAGGCGCAGCAGCAGATGCAAACAAAAATTCGGGAAGATGTGCTGGAACATGTCGTTCGCAAGGTGATTCCCACCGAAATGCTTAAGGACACCACCTTTCACATCAACCCCACCGGCAACTTTGTGATCGGCGGTCCGCACGGCGATGCAGGCCTCACGGGCCGCAAGATCATCGTTGATACCTACGGCGGCAAGGGAGCGCACGGCGGCGGTGCTTTTTCGGGCAAAGATTCTAGCAAGGTAGACCGAAGTGCGGCCTACGCTGCGCGCCACATTGCCAAGAACTTGGTGGCGGCGGGAGTCGCCGACGAAGTGCTGGTACAGGTAGCCTACGCCATCGGAGTGGCCGAGCCGGTTTCGCTTACCGTTGATACTTATGGCACTTCCAAAGTTTCGCAGAGCGATGCCGAGATCGCTGGTATCTTGCAAGAACTCTTTGACATGCGCCCCCGGGCCATTGTAGAGCGTTTTGGACTAAAAAACCCCATTTTTTCGCCAACCGCCGCCTACGGACACATGGGGCGGGAACCCTACACGGATCAAGTGAAGGTAGATAAGGTGATGGTAGAGGAAAACGGTGATTCACGCAAAACGGTGACCGAGCGGGAATCCAAGGAAGTTACTTTCTTTGGCTGGGAAAAGCTTGATTACGTGGCTAAAGTGAAGGAGGCATTTGGTTTGTAACCGCTGATGCGACGATGTTGATCGCCGGAAAATAAAAATGCCCCCGCTGCCTGATATGCTGCGGGGGCATTTGCTTTGAGGATCAGTGCAGTTAGTGCGATGCAAGTTTCTCCTTGTGTTTCTTCAACTGGCGCCGCAGGGCATCTACTGCCGTGTCAGCCGCGGCCTCAAATGATTCTGCCTGTTCCTTAGCAAAAAGTTGGTTGCCCGGAATGTTAAGCTTAATTTCTACAACCTTGTTCTCAATAGCTCCGCCATTCTCCTGCTTAAGAAAAACCTCACCGTCAATGATGCGGTCGTAGAAAGTTTCCAGCTTGTTTACCTTTCGCTGGATAAAATCGATTAGTTCAGGAGCGGGATCCACGTGAACGGTCTGCGTTTGAAGTTTCATCGGCTTGAGATTTATGTTGTAGATTTATTTACTTCCTAACCGCAGAACGGAACAACAGTTTGAGCAATCCGGTAAATTCGTGAAACTACTCGAAAACTATGCCTTGGGATGGGCCTGCTCAAAGGCTTGCTTGAGTTTTTCGGTGGTATTGTGCGTATATACCTGCGTAGCGGCCAGGCTGGCGTGGCCGAGTAAGTCTTTGATTGCATTCAGGTCGGCTCCGTTATCCAGCAGGTGGGTGGCAAAGGTGTGGCGCATCACGTGTGGACTACGCTTGTCAATGGTGGTGTACTGATCCAGATACTTGCGGACGGTGCGGTACACCATCATTGGATAGCAGGGGTTGCCCTTGTCGGTGACCAAAAAAAACGGTGTCACCTGCTCTCCAAACTGCTTCTTCTTCTCGACGGTATACTTTGCCGCTAGGGTTAGCAAACTTTGGTGCACAGGTACTAACCGTTCTTTGCTACCCTTTCCGTTTACCTTGATGGTTTCCCGCCCTAAATCTACCTGATTGTGCTGTAGATTGATCATTTCCGACAGGCGGATGCCCGTTCCGTACAGCAGCTCGAGCAGCATCCGGTCGCGGTAGCCCGCAAAGTCTTCGGTGAACGAACAAGTGTCCAGCAACTTAAACAGATCGTTTTCTTGCACGAAGTGGGGCAGCGGATACTCAGCTTTGAGCGCTTTTACTTTGTGCGTAGGATTCCTTTTGATATGTTCGCGCTTGTGCAGAAACTTATAAAAAGAGCGCAAGGTGCTCACTTTTCGGTTGATCGAGCGGGCTTTGTTTTGCTTGCTGGCCAGATCAACGATCCAGGCGCGGATTTCCTGGTGATCAGCCGAAGCGACGGGCAGACCCGGAGCGTGATGCTTCAAAAATGCGTGGAACTGAAACAGGTCGTTCTGATAGGAGGTGATGGTGTGCGGACTAGCCCGTTTCTCGTAAGTGAGATACTTTATAAATGAGTCAATCATAGAAGAAGCGGTGAGCTTGATGTGACCAGCGTGAATTGGTTACTGTGACCTGGTCGAGCCGCTCTAATATACAGACAAACCCACAAAATAGCGAAAGATGAACGCGCCTAGGCCTCGTCTTGCGACTGCATGCGCTGCTTGTAAGCGGCCTTTAGGCGCTGATGCCGAAGCGTAACGGATTTTTTCTCGTAATGCGTACGTGCTCGTAGCTCTTTCAGCGTACCAGTTTTTTCAAATTTCTTTTTAAAGCGCTTTAGCGCCTTATCGATCGATTCGTTTTCTTTGACATTTACAACAATCATAAATGGGTTTTTATTGACGTAAGATAATATTTTGAACAAGTCCGCAAATTTACTAAATGCTGCGCGCACTGTCAAGCTACTGAAGATAAAACAGCATAATCTTTTATAGTTGACCGCAAATAATAACATTTGTACATCCCCTCGGCTTTGTGATCATCTTGCACTTAGTTTAGTTTATAATATTGTTAATAAAGTATATTTTTGTACGGATAGAAATTGTATCTTTGGTTTTTTAAAATATTGTCAACAACAAACTGTGTTTTATGAAACTAGCGGTAGTAGGCACCGGATACGTAGGCTTAGTAACAGGGACTTGTTTTTCCGAAACCGGAAACAGTGTAACCTGCGTGGATATCGACGATAAAAAGGTAGAAAAGCTTAGAAAGGGGGAAATCCCAATTTACGAGCCCGGCTTGGATGCGCTCTTTGAGCGAAACGTAAAGCAAGGACGCCTTCATTTCACCACCGATCTCAAAGAAGGTGTTGCCGGGGCCAGTGTGATCTTTTTGGCCCTACCGACGCCTCCCGGCGAAGATGGATCGGCCGATCTACAGTACATCCTAAAGGTAGCCGATGATTTGGGACCTTTATTGGAAGAGTATACGGTGGTGGTAGACAAGAGCACCGTGCCGGTGGGAACGGCCGAGAAAGTACAAAAAAGAATTGCCGCTTCCGCTAAAGTGGACTTCGATGTGGTATCGAACCCGGAGTTCTTGCGAGAAGGAGTGGCCGTAGAAGATTTTATGAAACCCGACCGGGTGGTGATCGGCACGCGCTCCGCCAAAGCGAAAGAAAAGATGGAAAAACTCTATGCACCCCTGGTGCGGCAGGGTAACCCCATCTTGTTTATGGACGAATCATCGGCCGAACTCACTAAGTACGCCGCTAATTCTTTTCTGGCCACTAAAATTACCTTTATGAACGAGGTGGCCAACCTGTGCGAGCGCCTGGGAGCCGACGTTGATGCCGTGCGCCGAGGCATTGGCACCGACACGCGCATTGGCAAACGCTTTCTGTTTGCCGGGATCGGCTACGGCGGCAGTTGCTTTCCCAAAGACGTGCAGGCTCTGGCCAAATCGGCGGTGGCCGCTGATTATGATTTCCGGATCCTTAATTCGGTGATGGAAGTTAATGAAACCCAGAAAACTCGCTTAATTGCCAAAGCCAAAGAGCATTACGGAGGTGATCTGTCCGGCAAAACTTTCGCCATATGGGGGCTGGCCTTCAAGCCCTATACCGACGACATCCGGGAGGCGCCCGCCCTGTACAACATCGACGCGCTACTGGAAGCCGGAGCAAAGATTAAGGCCTATGATCCGGAGGCGATGAAGAACGTACGGGCCCAGGTGGGCGACCGCATTGAGTTTTGCGTAGACGAATATCACGCGGCCGAACAAGCGGATGCGATCTTCATCATGACCGAGTGGCCCATTTTCCGTACGCCTGACTTTGAGAAATTGTCGTCGGTGCTAAAAGGCAAAGTAATCTTCGACGGTCGGAACCTCTACGAACCCGACGCAATGAAGGAACTAGGATATAGTTATTATAGTATCGGAAGAAAAGACATTCATGCCTAAAAAAAGAATTTTAATCACGGGGGGAGCCGGATTTCTCGGCTCCCACCTGTCCGACCGCTTTCTCAAAGAAGGCTATTACGTGATTGTGATGGATAACCTAATCACCGGTAGCCTGAGCAATATCGAGCACCTGATGCACCGCGATGACTTCCAGTTTTTCCACGGGGACGTATCCAACTACGTGCATATCCCCGGCGAATTGGACTACATCCTGCACTTTGCTTCTCCGGCCAGCCCGATCGACTACCTCAAGATGCCCATCCAAACCCTGAAGGTGGGCTCACTGGGCACCCACAACTGCCTGGGACTGGCCCGCGCCAAGAACGCCCGCATCCTGGTGGCGTCTACCTCCGAAGTCTACGGCGATCCCAACGTGCACCCCCAGCCCGAAAGCTACTGGGGCAACGTGAACCCAATTGGGCCGCGGGGCGTCTACGACGAGGCCAAGCGCTTTCAGGAAGCCATGACGATGGCCTACCACACCTTCCACGGCCTGGAAACGCGCATCATTCGTATCTTTAACACCTACGGCCCGCGCATGCGCCTGAACGACGGTCGGGCGCTACCCGCCTTTCTTGGGCAGGCCCTGCGGGGCGAAGACATCACCGTGTTTGGCGACGGCTCGCAGACCCGGTCGTTCTGCTACGTAGATGATCTGGTGGAAGGTATCTATCGGCTGCTGCTCAGTGATTACGCCCAGCCGGTGAACATCGGCAACCCCGATGAGATTTCAATTAAAGATTTTGCTGAAGAGATTATCAAACTTACCGGCACTGACCAGAAGATTGTCTACCAGCCACTGCCCAAAGACGATCCGATGCAACGCAAGCCGGACATCACAAAAGCCCGCGAAATACTGGGCTGGGAGCCTACCGTATCGCGCAGCGAGGGACTCAAGATTACCTACGAATACTTTAAGGAGCAGATCAAAAGCGAAGTATAAATGCGTGAGCAGCAATGGAAATAGACACTTCCAGCAGGTGCAGCACCCGTTCAAACTAGCACTTCCTAGATTGACGGGAAGCGTTTTGGTTCTCCTCCTTTTGATAAAATAGTTTCCCCACCCTGTTGATATGGTCTATGAGGTCGCTATTTTCAATCTTACAAAAGATAGATAAATCTATCTTGTAGGGCAGCAGCAGATCGTCCAGTTTGTTTTCTATATCAAATTGATCCGCTAGCGCTAACTGTTCGCCGCAGAGCGTCAGATCGATGTCGGAGCCAGGACGATAGTTGCCTTTGGCCCGTGATCCGTAGAGAAGTGCTTTTTCTACGTTAGCGTGAAGCGCCAGCACCTGGTTTATTTGGGCCATTTCTTGAGGCAAAAGTCCGTATGTAGAGGCATCTAATAGGTTTGACTTATCCATTGCTTCTTTTAGCTTCCATGATCCGTTGAAATTCTAAGAAAGCGCGTTGAACCGCTTGATTGAGCTTAGCCAATGCCTTGTTGTAATTTGTCAGTCGCTGTTCCCAGCGAATGTCTTGTTGCATACTCATGCTATCTATTCAAAAGGTTTCTCGGCAAGTTTGTTATGACTATACCAACTTTCTTAAATACATCTGAATAGTATTTTCTAACCCATAGTACAGCGCATCGCAGATCAAAGCATGCCCGATAGAAACCTCTAGCAGGTGCGGCACTCGTTCTTTGAAAAATTTCAGATTATGCAAGTCCAGGTCGTGTCCGGCGTTGATTCCTAGTCCGAGAGTCTGCGCCCGCTTGGCGCTCCTCGTGTAGGGAGCCACCGCTGCCTCCTTATCGGCAACGTAGCCACGGGCGTACCCTTCGGTATAGAGCTCAATCCGGTCGGTTTCCACCGCCGCCGCGCCCTCCACCATTCCTTCATCCGGATCTACGAAAATAGAAACCCGCACTCCGGTGGCTTTTAGTTGCTGAATAACGTCTCTGAGAAATTCCTTCTGACCCACCGTGTCCCAGCCCGCATTCGAAGTGAGCACTTCCGGAGGGTCGGGCACCAACGTGGCCTGAGCCGGTTTTACCTCTGCGACCAAGTCCAAAAACCGCTGATCGGGATAGCCCTCGATGTTGAACTCAGTCGTAACCGCCTGCGCCAATTGAACTACGTCGTCACGGCGGATGTGCCGCTCGTCGGGGCGGGGATGCACTGTAATGCCCTGGGCACCAAAGCGTTCAGCATCAAGAGCTACCCGGACTACATCGGGATTGTTACCCCCCCGGGCGTTGCGCAGCGTGGCCACTTTGTTAATATTTACGCTTAGTTTCGTCATTCTTCCGTTTTTCCGTATACTTGCTTGCCACTAGTTGCTGAATAACTTTACTAGGATGGCTAGATACTAGTCATCGGCACCTAACGATCAGGATAAATCATCTAGCGTCCAATATCCAGCATCCAGCAGCTGACCACTAGCACAAGTCATCCGGCATTCAATATCCGACAACCGTCATCCAAAAACAACACATGCGTCTCAAACAACAAGTAGAGCAAGATATAAAGCAAGCCATGCGGACCAAGGATCAGGACAGCCTGCGGGCGTTGCGTAGCCTCAAATCAATGATTTTGCTGGCCGAAACCGAGAAGGGAGCGGAGGAAGAACTTTCGGAAGAAGCTGAGATGCGCTTGCTCACCAAAGCCGCCAAGCAGCGAAAAGAGTCGATTGAGGTATTCAAGGAGCAGGGGCGGAATGATCTGGCCGCGAAAGAACAAGCCGAGTGGGAAGTGATCAACCGGTACCTGCCGCAGCCTTTGTCAGAAGAGGAACTTCAGGCCGCCGTAAAGAAAATTGTGCAGGAAACCGGTGCCACCGGCATGCAGGACATGGGCAAAGTGATGGGGCAGGCCACCACCACCTTGGCCGGAAAAGCCGACGGAAAAGCGATCTCCACCGTAGTGAAGCAGGTGTTAAGCGGTAATTAGTGAACCCCTGGGACCTGGCCTTGCTGATTGTTCTGCTACTGGGAGCCTACCGCGGCTACACCAAAGGAATTTTAATGGAACTGGTGGCCTTGGCCGCATTTGTGATAGCCATCGTAGGAGCATTGCAATTGATGTCATGGGGAGTAGGGTTTTTGTCAGACACCTTGCAAACCGATGGCGCGTGGCTATCGTTATTAGCTTTTGTGTTATTGTTTGTGGGGATATTAACCGGAGTCTCTATTGCTGGCAAAATGCTCAAATCAGTGGTGCACCTGACCCCAATCGGGTACTTGGACGGACTACTGGGAGCGGCGGTTGGAGTGGTTAAGTGGGCGTTTGGTATCAGCGTGGTATTCATCGTGCTCGATTATGCGGAAGTAGCGCTCCCCGATACCAACGACAGTGAGCTATACGGATACGTGCACCCCTTTGCCTATCAAGTGGTTGAAAAATTTAAGGAGTGGTTTCCGGCGCTCGAAAACATCGTTGAGGCGATTCGCCACCTCTTTCGTTCGGCAACTTCTAGGAACGCAATTGGGCTATTGTGTGTATAAGGGGTGATTCATTAGTTGATATAAACATCGTGGATTCATGAGCTGGAAAACCTACGAAACAAACGACTACCGCTACATCGACGAAGGCCAAGGAGAGGTAATGCTGTTGCTGCACGGACTCTTCGGAGCCATCAGCAACTGGGACGATGTGATTCGCCGGTTCTCAGGCACTTACCGCGTCATCATTCCGATGTTACCCGTATACGAAATGCCGGTGCGCAAAGCCGGTTTGGAAGGACTTAGTGCCTTTTTAGAAAATTTTGTGAATACCATGAAGCTCGACAACATGGTGGTGATGGGCAACTCTTTGGGAGGGCACATCGGGCTGATCTACACCTTGGGCAACCAAGAAAAAGTGAAACGACTGGTGCTCACGGGTAGTTCAGGCTTGTTCGAAAACAGCATGGGTGGTTCTTTCCCGAAGCGCGGCAGCTACAATTATATCAAAGAACGGGTAGAGTATACTTTCTATGATCCGTCCACCATTACCAAGGAATATATCGACGAAGTGTTTGAGATTACGACCAGTATTCCGAAGTGTATGTCTATCGTAGCCATTGCCAAATCGGCGCAGCGCAACAATATGGCCGAAGAATTGCACAAGATACGCGTGCCTACCCTGTTGGTGTGGGGGTTGAACGATACGATTACCCCGCCGTTGGTGGGGCACGAGTTCGGCCGACTCATTCCCCACGCCCGCCTGCGGTTCATTGACCACTGTTGCCATGCACCCATGATGGAGAATCCGGATCGGTTCAACACATTGTTAGAAGAATTTTTACAAGAAGCTACGACTGTATGATCGCTCGAGAACTAATTAATCCGCTCATTCCTGCCCTGCGGGGGCGCGATGATATCGCCAAAGCTACCTCCCTGATGGATGACCTAACGGTGGCGCAACTTCCGGTGATTGAAGAAACCGACTTTCGGGGCTTCATCACTAGTGATATGCTGTTTGACGATTTGCTCAGCCACGCCGCGGTGGGCCAGTATCAACTCAAGGCCCAGGATTGCTTCGTACGACAGGATCAGCACTTCTACGAAATAGCCAAAGTGCTATCCGACTGCGATCAGAATATGGTGGTAGTGGTAGATGACCAAGGTGAGTTTATGGGAGTGATTGATGTGGCCACCCTGATGGCCGCCTTCTCGAAAAACGCGGCTGTGCAGTCACCTGGTGGCATCATCGAGTTGGTGGTGAAGCAAATTGACTATTCGCTGGCCGAGATATCCCGACTCATCGAGGCTGACGGGGTGAAAATTCTGGGGTGCTTCATCCGCAACGACCCCGACCCGACCAAAATCAGGGTAACCTTGAAGCTGGATAAGAAGGATATCGCCCGAACGGTGGCCACGCTCGAGCGGTTCAACTACCACGTGCAAGCCCTGTTTCAGGAAGAACTGATCGACACCTACGAGAAAGAGCGTCTGGATGCCCTGCTGAAGTATTTGGATATTTGAGTCGACAGTCAGGTAGTCGATAGTCCATAGTCGACAGACCACAGTCGACAGTCCACAGTTTGCTGCTGGCTATCAACTGTGGACTGTCGACCGTGGACTGTGGACTTAAAGAATTATAGTATGAAAATCGCCATTCACGCACGAAGGATCAGTGAAGATCGGTTCCCTTATCTGCAACTGCTGCTGGATGAGTTAGCGCACCGCCGGGCCGAGGTGTATCTCTCGCAAATGCTAAGAAACCTGCTTGAAAGTTCACCGGTTCGCTGCGAGCAATTTCCGGTGTACGATACCATCCCGGAAGTTGATTTTGTGATTAGCGTGGGCGGTGACGGCACCCTGCTCGACACCGTGACGCACGTGCAGGACCGGGAGTATCCTATTCTGGGGATCAACATCGGGCGCTTGGGTTTTTTAGCCACCGTATCGCAGGATAAGATCAAAGAAGCCCTAGACGCGCTCTATCACCAACGCTTTAGTTATGACTTCCGCACCCTGGTATCGGTAGACCCGTCGTTTCCGGTAGAAGATGGCCTCAACTTTGCCCTCAATGACTTAACCATAATCAAAAAAGATACCTCTTCGATGATCGGCGTGCACGCCACCGTGGATGGTGCTTATCTGAACGCCTACTGGGCCGATGGATTGATTGTGGCCACCCCCACCGGATCCACTGGCTACTCGCTAAGCTGCGGAGGGCCGGTGCTGGCCCCCCAGTCCAGCAATTTGATTATTACTCCCATTAGTCCGCACAACCTCACCGTGCGCCCCCTGGTGGTGCCCGACGATAGTGTGATCACCATTGAAATAGAAGACCGGTACGAGAATCGGTTGCTGTCCTTAGATTCGCGTTCGTATCCGGTGGAGACGCACCAGAAAATATTTATTCGCAAGGCCGGTTTTCGCGTCCGCTTGGTGAAGTTCGAGGGGTACCATTTCTTTAACACCCTCCGCCAGAAGCTGAACTGGGGATTGGATGTAAGAAATTGACCCTCAAACGCTTGTTTGCAGGATAAAATTGCGCTAAAATTACGCCAACCTGAACTCCAGCCCGTATGCGCACCCTTCCCAACCCACTTTGTGTTATCGCTCTATTGCTGCTAGGTCTGTTTGTCGCGAACGACACCTATGCTCAAGCTCAGTCGAGGCGGAGAGACAGACAAAGCCGGAAGCGCATGATTAACAATGGCAACCGGCAGGCCACCTTTTCGGGAGCGCGTTTGCCCTTTGGCAACGCCAAGCAGTACCTCACTATTGGAGTCTCGGCCAATGCCCTAAACTATTTCGGCGACATTGTGCCGCGTGACAACATCCTGAGCACCGACATCGCCTACACGCGTCCGGGCTTAGGCATTTCTTCTTCGGCCCGCCTGGGGCGCGCTTTTTCGGTGCAGGCGTCCTTCTTGTACGGACGCATTTCCAGCAGCGATTTTGGTACGGCCGATCCGCAGGATGAAGAAGCAGGCTACCGTTACGTGCGCAACCTGCAGTTTCGCAACAACATCAAGGACTTATCCATCGTCGGGGTTTTTGATCTGTTCCCAAACCCTTATTCGCTCTCGCTGCGCATGCGCTGGACACCCTACCTGTTTGCCGGAGTGTCGGTGTTTCACCACAACCCCCAGGGCCTAGTGCCCCAGCAAGCGGTGCTGCGCCCCGGAGATTTGACTAATCCTTTCGTTCCTGAACAAGCCGGAGAGTGGGTAGGCCTGAAAGATTTGCAAACCGAAGGCCCGGAGAACACCTACCGCAACATTCAGATCAGTATTCCCTTTGGCGCCGGGTTCCGGTTCCGCATTAACGAGCGCTTTGATGTGGAAGGCGAGGTGAGTTACCGCTACCTGTTCACCGACTACCTGGACGACGTGAGTGGCAATTATGCCGACAAAGGCTTGCTGCAAAGCGACCTGGCCCGCGTGATGTCCGACCGCTCGCTGGAGCCGGTCGACGCGGTTTCGGGCGACCCCCGGGCTATTTTTTCTCCCGAAGGAGCCCTTAACCGCAGCACGAACACCTACGTGGGAGCCGATGGCGTGGAGTACGTGCATCTGCCCGGCTACGGACAACCGCACGCCAGTGCCAACCGCGGCAACGCCGACGATAACGATATCTTCATCGTGACCACCGTTCGCCTAGTGATGATGCTGGCACCCCTCGATTTGCGGCGACGGCGGTAATTATTTACGCGCGTTAACATACCAAACGTCTTTTGCATTCAGTTATACTAAGTGAGTTTTGTGGCCGACCGCAACTCAATTTTACTGTATATCAAACTGACGATCTTGTTTTCTTACCGCTTTCTACTTCCCGTAATTTTACTGGTTTGTATTCTCTTCCCCTACGACGCCTCCGCCCAGAAGCACGAGGTGGGGTTTGGATTAGGAGGCTTCAACTACACCGGCGATTTGGCG
The DNA here is from genome assembly GCA_965217275.1 of Cyclobacteriaceae bacterium. Lineage (GTDB taxonomy): Bacteria > Bacteroidota > Bacteroidia > Cytophagales > Cyclobacteriaceae > Tunicatimonas. The sequence goes on from OZ244400.1 coordinate 3,571,308, forward strand.
CGCGACTTTGCCGTTCGCCATACCCGCCCCGGCCTGGGGTTGCTCTACCGCTACAACGTGAACAACCACCTGAGCCTGCGCGGGGCCCTGCACGGTGGCTGGATTGCGGGCAGCGATACCCCGCCCTACGATGCCTTGGCTACCCAGCGCGACACCGCCTTTAGCACCGGGATCACCGAACTGAGTGCCGTGGCAGAGTATCACTTCCTGGACTGGAAGAACAACATCCGCTTGCTGCGCTGGACGCCCTACTTCTTTGCGGGGGTGGGAGTGGCTTTTTTAGGGCCGCACCAGGAGCAGACCGAATCGTACAGCCGCACCCAACCGGTGATTCCCTTCGGTCTGGGGTTCAAGTACATGGTGAACCCGGTGTGGGTGCTGTCGCTCGAAGGCGGGGTGCGCAAAACTTTTACGGATTATATCGACAACATCTCGGGAGGCGATCCGGCGGTGCGCAATTTTGCCTACGGCAACAGCTACAGTGACGACTGGTACTACTTCGTTGGCGTGTCGCTTAGCTATACTTTTTACACCATTCCGTGTCCGTATCATTTTTAAGGGGTGCTTCTCCAGCTTACCGCACAATTTTGTACCTTGCGGCTTGATTCGCCCGGTAGCCGCATGAAAGAAAGCATCAACCCCAACAATTTGCCACAGCACATCGCCGTTATTATGGATGGAAACGGACGGTGGGCCAAGGGACAAGGAGCCGCACGCATCTTCGGACACCGCAGCGCCATTCAGGCCGTGCGCGATGTTACCGAAGGTTGTGCCGAACTGGGAGTGGGCTATCTGACGCTATACGCCTTTTCAACCGAAAACTGGGGTCGACCCCGGGCCGAAGTGAACGCCCTGATGCAATTGCTGGTCAACACCATCGGTAGCGAGCAAGAAACCCTGATGAAAAACAACGTGCGTTTGCAAACCATCGGAGACACGCACCGATTGCCCGACAACTGTGCTAACACCTTAGAACGCGCTATCGAACTTACCCGGCACAATACCGGTTTGACGTTGGTATTGGCGCTGAACTACAGCGGTCGCTGGGAAATTACCGAAGCCGTAAAAAAAATCGCGCAGCAGGTGGAGCAACAACACATCCGCGCCCAAGATATTGACCAAACCATGATTGCCGACCAACTGGCCACGCGCACCATGCCCGATCCGGAGCTGCTGATCCGGACGAGTGGCGAGATGCGCATCAGCAACTTTCTGCTGTGGCAACTGGCGTATACCGAACTCTATATCACCCCCGTGCTTTGGCCCGATTTTCGGCGGGAACACCTCTACGAGGCTATTTTAACCTACCAACAGCGCGAACGACGATTTGGAAAAATTAGTGAGCAAGTGAACTCGCCCTCATGAATAAAATAGTACTATTCAGTTTGTTCCTTCTGCTCTTGCGTCCCGCCCTGGCGCAAGATACCGACATCAGCTACACCGAACCCCAGGAGTACGAAATCGCGGAGATCACCGTGTCGGGCACCAAGGGACTCAACAGCGACGCCGTGATTTCCCTATCCGGGTTGTCGGTGGGCGACAAAATTGCCGTGCCGGGTCCGGCGGTGAGCGATGCCATCAAGAAGCTGTGGCGACAGCGCATTTTCGGCGACGTGTCGGTGAGTGCGAATAAGATTGAGGGCGACAAAATCTCTTTGGTCATCAACCTGGCCGAGAAACCCCGCCTGAGCCGCATCGAGATCAGCGGTATTAACAAAACCCAACGGGGCGAAATTAACGACGACCTCACCCTGATCAAAGGGCAGATTGTGGACGAGACGCTGATCAACCGCGCGCGACTCGCCGCCAAAGACTTCTTCGTGGACAAGGGCTTCCTGAACGTGGCCATCGACGTGCAGCAGCAGCCCGATACCGTGCTCAACAACAGCATCGTGCTTAAGCTAATTATCGACAAGGGCGACAAGGTAGCCATCAAGCGAATCAATTTTGAGGGGAACGAGGTGTTTTCGGACCAGCGACTTAAGGGGCGACTCAAGGAAACCCACGAGAAGGTGCGCTTCACGCTGGTGGAAGACCTGATCAGCCGACTGTTTCGCTTGAAACCCCGCAAGGTGAAAAACTTCGTAACCGACCGGGAGGACGTGAGCTTCGGCGGACTGAAGTCCTATATCAACCGGCACGTGAAGCTCAATTTCTTTAACGGGTCCAAGTTTATTCGCGACGACTACGAAGCTGATAAAAAGAACCTGATCACCTTCTACAACTCCAAGGGCTACCGCGACGCTACCGTGGTGGAAGACAGCGTATACTCCTCGGGCGACAACACCATCAACCTGAACATCACGGTGGACGAGGGGCAGCGCTACTACTTCCGTGACATTATCTGGAGCGGCAACTACGTCTACGACGACGAGACCCTGGCCCGCGTGTTGGGCATCGAGAAGGGCGACGTTTATAATCTGGAAAACCTCAACAAGCGTTTGCAGTTCAATCCTACCGGTAACGACGTGAGCGCGCTCTACATGGACAACGGCTACCTGTTCTTCAACGTGCAGCCGGTGGAGGTGCAGATTGAAGAAGACTCGATCGACGTAGAGATGCGCCTCTTTGAGGGAGAACAGGCCACCATCAGCAAGATTCTGATCACCGGCAACGACCGCACCAACGACCACGTGATTCGTCGGGAGATTCGCACCATGCCCGGGCAGAAGTTTAGCCGCAGCGACCTGATCCGCACCCAGCGCGAGCTGTCGCAACTGGGCTACTTTGACCCCGAACAGATTGGTATCAACCCCATTCCCAACCCCGCCGAGGGCACGGTAGACATTGAGTACTCACTGGTGGAGAAGCCCAGCGACCAGATTGAGCTGTCGGGCGGCTGGGGCGGTTTTGCCGGTTTTGTGGGCACGCTGGGGCTGGTGTTCAACAACTTCTCGCTGCGCAACATCCCCCACTTCGACAAGTGGCGACCGCTGCCGGTGGGCGACGGGCAGAAGTTGTCGCTGCGGGTGCAGGCCAACGGCCGTTTCTTCCAAACTTACTCCGCTACCTTCTCCGAGCCCTGGTTGGGCGGCCGCAAGCCGAATAACCTAACCGTTGGTTTGTCGCGAACCATTCTGCGGACGGGCGGACGGCAGTTTAGTCGTTTCGGCCAGTTTGGTGGATTTCCCCAAGAGGAAGGTACGCTCAGCATCACTAATTTGAGCGTTGGACTGGGGCGGCGCCTACGCTGGCCCGATGATTATTTTACCCTCAGCACCTCGCTGATCTACCGAAACTATAATTTGTTTAATTACCGGAACTTCCAGGGGCTTCAGTTTCAAGACGGTACCGGCACGTCCAATAACATTGCCCTGAACAATACATTGTCTCGCAGTAGCATTGACGCTCCCATGTTCCCCCGGGGAGGCTCACAGATTTCGCTGGAGTTGAGTCTAACTCCGCCCTTTTCTTTGCTTTCCAAGGATGAGAAATATTCTGATTTGAACATCAACGACCGCTACCGCTGGTTGGAATACCACCGGTGGATGTTTGATGCTAAGCACTATACGCAGTTGGCCAAGAACTTGGTGCTGGCCACGAGCATGCACTTTGGCTTCTTCGGCTCTTATAAAAACGATGAAATCGCCGCTCCCTTCGAGCGTTTCTCGTTAGGCGGCACCCTGGGGAACCAAGGAAACTTCCAGGTGGCCCGAGAGCTGATCTCGCTCCGTGGATACGACAACCAGACGATCACTCCCGTAGAAGAGGGGTCATCCTTGAGCGGAGGAATTGCCTACAATAAATACTCGATGGAGCTTCGGTATCTGGTATCACCTAATCCAGCGGCTACCATCTACGTGCTTGGTTTCGCTGAAGGGGGAAACAATGTTGCGGATTTCAATAAATATAACCCGTTTGATTTGTACAAGTCAGCCGGAGTGGGAGCCCGTATCTTTATGCCCGCTTTTGGTCTGCTGGGAGTAGATTGGGGCTACGGCTTTGATAGCGTTGATATTCCGGGAGTTCAGTTTCAGCCCCCTGGTCCTCAGTTTCACTTCTCTTTGGGACAACAACTGCGTTAATCCTGGTTAAGATGATGACAACGAACACAATTTCTCAGAAACCTCATGTAATTTTCTCTCTGTTTTTTGTAACTTTGTGGGCCGTAAGCGGAAATTCCGTAGCCTATGGGCAAAAGCTGGGCTACGTGAACACCGATTTTGTGCTCAACAAAATGCCTGATTATCAAAAAGCACAGTCGGAGGTGGATGCCCTGGCCGCTAAGTGGCAGGAAGAAATTTCGGGCATGCAGCAGGCCATTGACGAAAAATACAGTGAGCTAAAGGTAGAAGAAGTGCTGCTCACCGAAGCCATGCGTAAGGAGCGCGTTGCTGCGATTAGTGAGCAAGAAAAAACGCTGAAAGAATACCAGCAGAAGGTGTTTGGCTTTGAGGGGCTTCTTTATCTGAAGAAACAGGAGTTGTTTAAGCCCCTGCAGGACGAGGTGTTTGACGCAGTAGAAAAAGTAGCTAAACAAAACAAGCTTCAGTTTGTCTTCGACAAAGCCGGAGACCTCGTTATGATTTATACCAACCCCATTCACGACTACACTGATTACGTTTTAGATGAGTTGGGTCTGGGTGAGAAAGAGGATACGGCCCGATAATTGTCTATTTATTTACGTAATATTACATCAATCAATTAAACAGTAAGATGAAAACTAAAGGTATTATCATAGGTATTTTGATTTCGTTTGCCTCATTAGCCGCCCAGGCGCAAAAGATTGGCTTCGTAAGCACCGACTACGTGCTGGCCCAGATGCCCGAAGCCAAGCAAATTCAGTCCGAACTGCAGGCCTACGAAAAGCAACTGTCTAACAAAATTCAGGCAACCATTCAGGGTTATCAGCAGCAACTGCAGGCCTATCAGGCGGGCGCGGCCACCATGACCGACGACGCCCGCAAGGCGAAGGAGAAAGAGCTGACCGAGCTGCAAACCCAGATTCAGCAAGACCAGCAGGAAGCGCAGGCCAATTTGCAAAGGAAGCAGGGGGAGCTGGTGCAACCGGCCTACGACAAAATTCAGAAGGCCATCGATGCGGTAGCCAAAGCCAACGGCTACACCCACGTGCTGAGTCCCGAGGTGGTGCTCTACGTAGAAAACGAAGAAGAAGCCAACCTTTCGGATCGGGTGCTCAAGCAAATGGGCATCACGCCCACTCCGGGCACCAATCAAGACACGCCTAACGAGTAGTCACTGGGCATATCACAGAAGCCGGGCCGGTTGGTTCGGCTTTTTTTGTTTACACCTTCATAAAAAATAGTGCGCTCGGCTGGTTTTTTACGTTTTTTATTCCAATTTTAGGACTGTTTTTGCACAATTGAGAGAAAATCTAACACGCTCGCCAACTGTGCTTGTCAACTCAGTATTCTTTGCACCGCTAATCTTCTAAACCTACCCTCCCTATGAACGAAAACATCAACAAGAACGCCTTATTCTACGGCAGCTGCTTCGCCCTAATTACCACTGGTTTCACTTATTCAATTCGGGCCGGGATTTTGCCTCAATTAGGCGAAGAGTTTGCGCTCAATGCAGAACAGTTAGGGTTTATCAACCTCATGTGGTTTTTGGGCTTTCCTATTTCTATGGTCATTGGAGGCCTCGTTTACCATTCGGTGGGGCCTAAGATTATTATGAATGTGGCTTTTCTAGCGCATACGTTGGGAATCGTACTAACAATTTACGCAGGGGGGTACGTCAGTTTGTTGATCTCAACCCTTCTCATTGGACTGGGCACCGGATGCACGGAAGCGGCCTGTAATCCGATGATTGCCGATATGTATTCGGGAGTTACCATGAATAAGATGCTGAACCGCTTTCACATGTGGTTTCCGGGAGGTATTCTCTTGGGCTCGTTGATCTCTAAGTTTATGACAGATTTTGGGATGTCTTGGGAAGCGCAAATGTGGATAATCATGATCCCTACGATCACGTACGCAGTGCTGTTCTTTGGAAAAACGTTTCCTAAAGCCAAGGTGGAGGGCGCTACGTCTTTAGGCGAAAACTTTAAAGCGATGCTTACTCCAGTGTACTTATTTTTAATTGTTTGCATGGCCCTCACGGCAATCACCGAATTTGGTCCGGGGCAGTGGGTGGGGCTTGTTTTGGGTAGCGCCGGGGCAGATCCCATGTTAATCTTAGCATTGACCGCGGGCTTGGTAGCCATCGGCCGATTCTTCGCCGGACCGGTGGTTGCCGCGCTAGGTCAAACCGGCGTGTTGCTGGGCGGGGCTATCCTAGCTACGATAGGAATCTACATGTTTAGCACCATCACGGGGCCGATGATCTACGTAGCCGCAATTATCTTCGCCTTCGGGTACTGTTACTTCTGGCCGGTGATGGTCGGTGCCGTAGCCCAACGAGTGCCGTTGAGCAGTGCGCTAGGAATGTCCATTATCGGTGCGGTGGGAATGTTTTCTACTTCTATCTTCCAACCCATTATCGGAAGCTGGATCGATGGTTCCCGCGCCGAAAATATGGCTGAAGGACTTTCCGGAAGTGCCCTGGAATTGGCTACCGGCCAGGATACGCTGGAAAAAATGATTGCCTTTCCGGCCATACTCATCGTGCTCTTCACCATCTTCTTCTTCTGGCAAAAGAATGCTAAGAAGGCCGAAACCGTAACTTCCGGACAAGTGGTGGCGGAGTATTAACCGGCTACGAGTCTCGTCTTGGCACCGAAGACTCAAAACGGCTTGACCGTCGTTTTCGCTTTACCTTTTGAGGCTACCCTAACCCGGTAGCCTTTTTTGCTGCCGGTCGATCAAAACCTACGCATTGCTCGCTTTCCGCCCTAAGTAATGTCCACCCTGACTATCGTATTCTTTCTGACCGTTAGCTGTTTATATTTGACTTAGAATAATGCAAATATTAATTCTAAGAACAAATACTTTCGCTCATGGTCTGGATGATAGTGATATTTTTGGTAGGGTACCTGATCATTACCCTAGAACATACGGTTCATATCAACAAAGCCGCCACGGCGCTGCTTGTCGGAGTGCTCTGCTGGACGGTCTACGTGCTGCAGGTGCCCGATGCTGAACTGGTCTCTGAGCAGCTTGCGCACCACATGAGCGACATCGCCGGGATCTTATTCTTCCTGCTGGGAGCCATGACCATCGTAGAGATCATCGACATCCACGATGGATTTGAGGTGATTGTGAGTCGCATCAAAACGCAGAGTTCGCGCAAGCTGCTGTGGATCATGGCCCTGCTGGCCTTCTGCCTGTCCGGCGTGCTGGATAACCTAGCCACCACCATCGTGCTGGTTTCGCTGCTCCGAAAACTGGTGTCTGACAAACAAGAACGAATGCTCTACGCCTGCGTGGTGGTTATCGCGGCCAACGCCGGGGGAGCCTTCACCCCCATTGGCGACGTGACCACCACCATGCTATGGATCGGGGGGCAGGTCACTCCGGCCAACATCATTCAGAAACTCTTTCTGCCCAGCCTAGTGTGTATGTTGTTCCCCCTTCTGTACCTTTCTCGCACCGGAGGAAAGAAAATAACCCCCGCCAGCACATCAGTTCAGTTGCACGGACTCACCTCCACTCCGTTAGAGAGAAAACTGGTTTTGGGAGCAGGCGTGCTGGTGCTGGTGATGGTTCCGGTGTTCAAGCTGCTAACGCACTTGCCTCCCTACATGGGCATCTTGTTGGGACTAGGAATTCTGTGGGTGGTCACCGAAGTGATTCATCACGGAAAAGAAGAAGAAAAGAAGAGCCAGTTTTCGGTGCTCACCGCCCTGCGGAAGGTGGATACGTCTACTGTCCTCTTTTTCCTGGGCATATTGTTGTGCATCGGCGCGCTGCAGTCGGCGGGGCAACTGGCCCTTATGGCCAACTTCCTAGACGATAAGGTAGGCAACTTCTACGCGATCAACTTATTGGTGGGAGTACTTTCTTCGGTGGTAGACAACGTGCCCCTGGTGGCGGCTATGATGCGAATGTATAGCCTGGATTACCCGGTTGATCACGTGTTTTGGGAGTTTTTGGCCTACTGTGCCGGTACGGGCGGAAGTATCCTAATTATCGGTTCGGCCGCCGGAGTAGCGGCAATGGGCATTGAAAAGATTGATTTCATGTGGTACGTGCGTCGGATGAGCCTATTGGCCTTCATGGGTTACATTGCCGGGGCCATCACGTTTGCCATACAGCACGAAATCCTCACCTACGGATTGAGCGGGCTGAGTTTAGCAAAACTATCCGATCAACTGTCCTACGTATTGCAGTTTATTAGTGTACTATAAATAGATTTCTCGACAGCAAAACCCAAGGAGGCGCTCATTGCAGCGCCTCTTTTTGTGGTTAAAGACTACGCAATCTCGGGAGTACTCAACTCGGCTAGTGACGCCTGATAATCCAACCTTCTTTGTCTAAATTGGGTCTAGGGCGTGATAGACCAACTTTTAACGATACGGTTTCGTTTGAGGTGCGGCTAAAATCAGTGACGAGAAGCAATCCGCCCAGTTTTGTCACGGGCAGTTTGGCATTTGGTTTCGAACTGCTTTCTACCCTGCCTATCGACTGCGACACCCGCTGCAACGAACTGGATCAACAGCTGGCTACCGAAGACGAGGTGATCGGCATTTTTACGCACGCTCCGGCCGGAGCGATTCGATTGATTGGACTCGAAACCGAGTAGTTTCTGGAGTGGATTTACCCTATTAATAATACGGACTGATCATTAAATATACAATCACCCCGGTCACCGACACGTAGAGCCAGATGGGGTAGGCAATCTTTACAATTCGCTTGTGGTCGGTGAACTGCCGGTTGAGGGCGTAGTACATGGCCAGCAGCACGTAGCGCACCACCACAATGGAGAGCAGTACGTGAGAGATCAGCAAAAAGTAATAAAGATACCGGATAGCGCCCTCGCCGCCGTAGGAAGTGGAGGGGTTGGAAATGTGGTAGACAATGTACGTCACCAGAAAGATGGCCCCCAGCACGAAGGCGGTGGTCATCAGGCGGCGGTGCCACTCAGCTTTTTGCTGCTTGATGGCCACTAGCGCAGCAACCATCAGCAACGCCGTGACCCCGTTGAGTGCGCCAATCACGTGCGGTAGGGAGGTGGTCCAGTCGCCCAACGGTAGTTTCTGCCGAATACCGATTAGTAGGGCTACCGCCACCGGGATAACCACGGATAAAACGTTGATTGCTCGGCGGTTGGTGAGTAAACCGGGGTACGATTGGGTGGAAGGTTGGTTCATAATTCTTAGCCTTTAAGTGATCACCCGCAACAGGGTATCCATCTTCATTTCGGTTTCTTTCCACTCTTGGTCAGGTTCCGAGTCAATCGTAACCCCCGCCCCGGCGTAGAGCAGGGCTCGTTGCCCAAGCAGTTGGGCGCAGCGCAGGTTCACGAAGACGTGCGTTTCTTCGGCCACGTTCACCGGGCCAAGGTATCCGCTAAAGAACGAGCGGTCATAGTGCTCATGCTGGTGTAAGAAATTCAGGGCCGGTTCCTTAGGCATACCGCAGACCGCCGAAGTGGGGTGCAGCAACCGCAGCATGGTCGAGCTCAAATCCGGAAAGTTCGTCTGCTCCATATCCACCGTAAAATCGGTACGCAGGTGAAGCAGGTTGCCTGCCGCGACCGTTTTCGGGCCGTTTTCCTCAAACTCACGCAGGCGAATCTTCTTAAAGCAGTTGATGATGTACCGACTTACCATCGCCTGCTCCTCGATTTCTTTCTGCCGCCACGAAGCGTGCTTTAGCGCATCGTGGCCCGTCGCCACTTGCGTACCGGCCAGCGCCATTGTCCGGAAGATCGGTCGACCGGCCCGTTGATAGGTGCTCACCAGCGTTTCGGGAGATGCGCCCAACCAGGTGCCTACGTCCGGAATAGAAAACACCGACACGAAAGCCGCCGGATACGCGGCGCACAAGCGCTGAAAGGCTTCAGTGACGTCAAAATCTGCCGGAAGTGGGATGGTCTTCTGCCGCGCGGGCACCACCTTGTGCAACCGCCCGGCTTCGATAGCCCGAACCGCTTCGGCCACCGTATCAACGAACGACCGGTGTTCGGTGTCAGGAGTAGTTGGGGTGGGGGAGATCGCGTAGGGAGTTGACGGTCGGTCAGTAGTCACCAAATGCTCTTCCACCAGCCGAAGTGCTGCTTGGGTAGCGTTGTCGGTGGGTTCGGCCTCGGAGCTGTAGTGCACATCGGCCCGAATGAAGGCCGCGGGCTCCTGCTCTCGAAACGGATGGACAATAAACCCCGCCGGTAACAATTCCAACGGCAAGGGAGGCAACTGTCCGAATCCGTTGAGATCGGTGATCACGTGCTGCCGGGTTTGCTGAGGAAGTCGCCAGGCAGCTACCGGATGGTTGTGATCGTGGGCGTAGGCGAAGAAGGCGCGCTGTACGGCCGAAAAGGGGGGAAGGGTACGGCAGAAAGCGGATACGTCGGCGGTGCTCAACGCTTTATCCCAGTGCTTATCGGCCCGCAAAACGTTCTTCATAGTTACCGCTGATCAATCACCGCAACCGTTAATCTGCTGACGCAAACCAGTTGCTGATCCTCGTTAGTAACACGAATTTCCCATACGTGGGTTCGTTTCCCGACGTGCAGGGGAGTCACTTTTCCGTAGACGAATCCGGCGCGCACTCCCTTTATGTGATTGGCGTTGATCTCTAGTCCCACGCAGGCGTGTTTCTGCGGATCGACGCACAGGTAGGAGGCCACGCTGCCCAGCGATTCGGCCAGGGCCACCGACGCCCCGCCGTGCAGCAGGCCCATGGGTTGCCGAGTGCGGTGGTCGACCGGCATGCGGGCGGTGAGCGAATCAGTGGTTGCTTCCACGAACTCGATGCCGAGGTGCTCGAGCAGGTTTCCCCGGTTCATTTGGTTAAGCGCCTCAATGGTTACATCTTTGCGGAACATAGTTTGGTAAGTTAGCCTTAACCGTATACGCAGTCGTAGGTCTGAGGTTAGCCTATACTTGACCAGGAAGAGCGTTCATAATCACTACAACCAAATGCCGGTTATTGAGTTACGAACGGAAATTAAAGCCGACCAAGCAATAGTCTTTGACCTTTCGCGAAGTATTGATTTGCACAAAGTATCAACGCAGCAGACAAACGAGCGCGCGATTGCCGGAAAAACGGAGGGACTGATTGAACTAAACGAAACCGTCACTTGGCGAGCAAAGCATTTTGGAGTTTATCAAAATCTGACCTCGAAGATAACCGAATACGACCGGCCGAATTATTTTGCGGACGAAATGATAAGTGGAGCATTTAAGAGATTTAAACACGAACATCATTTTAGCAAGTTAAATGATGGAACGTTGATGACCGATCTTTTCGACTACGTATCACTCATCGGACTTCTAGGTAGGTTAGTTAATCAGCTGATCCTGAAAGAGTACATGACCAAACTACTCGCCCAGCGAAACATAATTATCAAAGATTTTGCGGAATCAGGCCGATGGAAAGAAGTATTGATAGAACAACAACAGTAGCACCAGAAAGCGACGACTACGGCATAGAAGACTTTCTTGCTGCTTTTTAAATCTTATTTTTCAATATGCAAAAGACAATCTACCTCATCCGACACGGACAAACCGAGTATAACCGCCGCGGGGTGGTGCAGGGCAGTGGCATTGACGCTCCGCTCAACGACGTGGGCTGGAGCCAGGCTCGGGCTTTTTACGAAGCCTATCACACGGTTCCTTTCCAGCACGTCTACACCTCGGTGTTGCAGCGCAGCATTCAGTCGGTGCAGGGGTTTCTGGACGACGGACTGCCGCACACCCAACTAGCCGGGCTCAACGAGATCAGCTGGGGCGTGAAAGAAGGCAAGGTGCCCACTTCGAGTGAGCACAGCTACTTCACGGACATGATTGACGCCTGGCAAGAAGGAGAGGTGGATCTGGCCATTGAAGGCGGCGAGAGTCCGCGCATGGTGCAGGACCGGCAACGCGGGGCGCTGGACCAAATTTTGGTCCCGGAAGACGAGAACCCCGTTCTTATTTGCATGCACGGACGGGCCATCCGTATTTTTTTGTGCCTGATGCTGAATCGCGACCTGCGCCACATGGACGAGTACCCGCACCACAACCTGGGATTGTACTTGCTGACCTACGATTACGACACCCAGCAGTTCTCACTAGAGCGCGCCAACGACACTTCGCACCTGCCCGACCTACCGCCGCCGCTGGAGGAAACCGAGACCGAGATTAAATAGCCGCGCAAAACATTTTGCGGGAATGGCTAACTTTTGCTTCTATCGGAGGTTTAGCACTCATACGTTAAACCTTATCTTTCTATCAATCATGGAATGGAACCCCGAAGAAGTAACCATCATTTATAATTTTGAAAAAAGGCAGGGCCGCGAAGCGGTTGCCTACGGCAAGCAGGTGGCCGAAAACGTGCGCGAGGTAGATATCTCAAAAGATCCCTTGACCGAACGGCAGATGGCCGAACTACTGATGAAGCTAAACCTAAAGGCTGAAGATATCATTGACCGCACCTCTACGGTGTACCAAGATCAGTACGAAGGGGTAGATATGGAAGAGCAAGATTGGCTGGGCGTGCTGAAGCGCAACCCGGAATTGATGAAGACGCCCATCGGCATCCTGGGCAACCGGGCGGTGGTTTGTGAGAGTCCCGGCGATATTCTTAAACTAGACGACGGACAGGGATTTGACCAGAACATGAAGGTATAAAAACCACGTAGGGGCGCGATTAATCGCGCCCCTACGTGGTTTTTATTTTTATATCACGCCAGAACACCTTGATACCGCCGCCGTCGTGGATTTGCAAGGCAATCACCCCATTGGCGGCACCAATCTTGTCGTCGGTGAGGTCTACCATCGGCTTGCCGTTCAGAAAGGTTTGTACCCGGTCGCCGTTCACTTCGATGCGCAGGTTATTCCACTCGCCCATTTTTAGGATACCTTCTTTTTCTTCCGGGATTTGCTCTAGCCAGCCGCGTCCGTACGACTCGTAGATGCCGCCGGTGTCGTGGTCGGGCGGGGCCACCTCCACCTGCCAACCGCTGATCTTGGTGCCATCTAGCGACGAGCGGAAAAACACCCCGCTATTGCCATCGGCGGCCTGTTTGAATTCCAGCTCCAACACGAAGTTCTTGTACGTTTGCTCGGTAGCCAGATAGCCGTATTCCGCATCCGGGCCGCTTTCGCAGACCAGCAGTCCGTCCTCCACGTACCACCGTTCGGTGCCGTGCACCTGCCAACCGCTCAAGTCTTTGCCATTAAAGAGCGGTTTGAAATCATTAGATACCGTTGGTTCGGCAGTTTGGATAGCTGCGTCGGTATTTTCTTCCGTATCGGCCGACGGGTTACCCGTGCAAGCCGCCGCTAACCCAACCAACAGCCACAGTGCCAAAATATCGTTTTTCATGATGCAAAACATTTAAGGTTTAGTACAAATTTCGCAGGATCGTGATTCATCACGACCTATCCGATGTCATAAATATTTAGCGTGCGCCTGAATCCACCGGTCGGGCAGGTCACCTTCCACCGCCCGGTGGTAGTCCGACGGATCACAGGGCACGATGCGCCGCCTCTTCTGAGTCAGTTCGAAATGAAGAACCGGGTCTTCGGCACTGGCTTTAGGGATGTCCGTTTTGTCGCTGGATTTTCCGGGAATATCCATTCGGGAAACATCCGTTCGGGGAGTATCCACTCGGGGAACCTCCATCCACCACTTTTCGCTCCGTTTAGCCCGGTAAAATGTAATGTGTTCGGGGGTAGCGGGCGTCGGCACTATGTATTTTACGAAGTCATGGCCGGTGAAATCCTCTTCATAGGTACGGTGGTAGTAGCCCTCGATGAGATACCATACCATCGTCGCCACCACTGAAGCTGTGGTGCGCCGCTCATCGTCTTGCTGCGGGTTGTACTCGTAGAACCCGGCCGAGGTAAGGCGCTCGCTGTGCCCGGCGTACCAGCACAACTGGCAGGCCTCCTGTCCCGTGAGGCCGAAGGGCTGCGCCCGAACGTTGCCGGGCGCATCGGCGGCCTTGATAGCCGAAATATCGAAGCTTAGCATGTTGGCTTGCCGCATCACCGGTTCCACCGCCGCGAGATGCTGCGTGACCTGCCCCAGCCGGTGGGTATCGAAACAAAACCGCTCGAGCAGGGCCGGGGCCTGCCGGTCCACCAGATAGCTCTGGTAGGCCACGTGGCTGTAGTTGAGCAGATAGTTTTTCTCGTGGGTGAGGATGTAGTGCAGGTGGTTGCGGCCCTGTTCGCCATCGCGCTGCTCGTGCTGGGGCTGAATGTCAACGTAGGCATCCACGCTGACCAAGTTCACCAACTGGTCCAGGTTTTCGTAGGCTAGGTACTGTCCGTAGTCGATATCGTGCGACCCACCAATGAGCACCGGCAGGGTGCCGGAGTCCATCAGCATCCCGCACACCTCGCGCACGCGGGTGTAGGTTTCCTCGAGGCTGTGGCCTACCGCCAAGTTGCCCAGGTCGGCCACGCGGTAGGCTCCGTTGCCCTTCTTTAACCGATAAAGCGCTTCTCGTACTGCGTCGGCCGCTTCGCTTACCCCGGTGTTGTCGGCGGCACCCCGATTTTCGGTGATGCCGAGCAGGGCAATGTCCGCCTCTTGGTAATCAGGAAAGGTGTCGCGGTGCACCGCAATAGACCGAAAAAAACTGTTCGCCGGAGCCGACGAGGGAAAAACATCAGGATTGACCGGTTGGAAAAAGATGCTCAGATTCATGGGGTAGTGACGTGGTTTCGCCAAAAATAAGAAAAGGAAGCACAAATGGCTTCCCTTTCTCAGTTTATGGATATTCGGGTTATCCCCCGAAGTCGTCAAAACGAATATTCTCCGGTGGAATGCCCATATCGTCCAGCATTTTGAGCACCGCCGCGTTCATCAGCGGCGGGCCGCACAGGTAGTATTCCACCTCTTCCGGATCCTCGTGCTCGCTTAGGTAATTATCGAGCAGTACCTGGTGGATGAAGCCGGTGTAACCGTTCCAGTTGTCTTCGGGCAACGGCTCCGACAGGGCAATGTTGTACTTAAAATTAGGAAACTCTTCCTCGATCTTTTCAAACTGGTCGGTGTAGAACAACTCTCGTTTTGAGCGTCCGCCGTACCAGTAGGATACCTTGCGGTCGGTTTTTTCGGTGTGGAACAGGTGGAAAATGTGCGAGCGCAGCGGCGCCATGCCCGCTCCTCCGCCGATGTAGATCATCTCCCGCTCGGTGGGGTTGATGAAGAACTCACCGTAGGGACCCGAGATGGTTACTTTGTCGCCCGGCACGCGTGAGAATACGTAGGAGGAACAAATACCCGGATTCACGTCCATCCACTTGTTGTTGGCGCGGTCCCACGGCGGGGTGGCCACCCGAATGTTAAGCATCACAATGTTTCCTTCGGCCGGGTGGTTGGCCATGGAGTAGGCGCGGAAGATGGGCTCGGGATTCTTCATCTTCAGGTCCCATAGATTGAATTTGTCCCAGTCGGGGCGGAATTTATCCTCGGGGTCGCCCGTTTCGGGATTAGGACGAATGTCCATTCCTTTGTACTCCACCTCACAGGCGGGCACGTCCACCTGCACGTAGCCTCCCGACTGGAAGTCCAACGTTTCGCCCTCGGGCAAGCGTACCACAAACTCCTTAATAAAGGTAGACACGTTGTAGTTCGACACCACTTCGCAGTCCCACTTCTTGATGCCGAAGATTTCTTCCGGAATGCGGATGTGCATGTCGTTTTTCACCTTCACCTGGCACGACAGACGCACGTTTTCTTGCTGCTCCTTGCGGCTCAAATGACCCACTTCGGTAGGCAGCACGTCGCCCCCGCCCTCGTCGATGGCGCACTTGCACATGGCGCAGGTACCCCCGCCCCCGCAGGCCGAGGGCAAGAAAATCTTCTCGCTCGACAGGGTGCTGAGCAGCGTGCTCCCGGCCGGAGTGACGATGGGGTTTTTCTCGTCTCCGTTGACAATGATCTTGACATCACCCTGTTGCACCAGCTTTGACTGGGCGAAAAGTAGCAAGGCAACCAACAGGAGAATGATCAGGGTGAAGGCGACAACGGCCGTAATGATAACCTGGGTCATTTAGCTAGAAATTTAGTTCAGAAATGCGCGGGCAAATATAGCGATTATCGCGAGAAACAAGCGCGACAAAATTCCCGTTTCTCACATCTTGTCGGCATAACACCGGGGGAGAAGAAAAAGTTGGTAGCGATTAGCATTTTCCCTAGCCGGTTAGGAACACGCGGTGAAAGCCCTCAGTAAGAAGCACCCGATATGGAACGGAATACCTAATGGGTTACTGATCCAACGCATCTAGCCTCTTCTCTACGCTCGTCAGTCGCTGCTCATGGTCACTTACGTGTTCGGCCATAAATTGCATAAAGTCACCCATCTCTTCTTTGAAGTCGTTAAACGAACTTTTGAGTGCACCTGTTGACTCATGCAAACTGGTAATTTTTGCGTCCATATTGACTAGAGCACGGTTAACCCGTTGTTCGAATTCTTGAAATTTATCCATTGTTTTTCCACATTTTAAATTGATAGAGTAAGTCGCTGGCGTGAGGCATTATTGCTTTTTTCTATCTCGAAAGATACAAGCTAGCGATTGAATTTACAAGCTTGCTTTGTTTTAGAAGCCAACTCGAACTACTTTGCCTAAGACTTGCCGCTACGCGTAAATTTTGTATTTTTGCAGCCCGTTGCGAACGCTCCGCGCTTGCCACGGGTTATTCATAACCTTATTTATTCACTAAACCGCGGGTCTGATGCTCTAGGACCGACGCGGAACAAGAGCAACCCACTAACACATGGCAGAAACAGCAACACAAGAAGTAGAATTGCCTGATGCTCTAGGACCGACGCGGAACAAGAGCAACCCACTAACACATGGCAGAAACAGCAACACAAGAAGTAGAATTTGATTGGGACCAAGCCGATAGCAAGGGCTTCGGAGAAGATTATTCTGAAGCGCAGAAGGCAGAAATGGCCCAGATGTACGAGGATACCCTCAACGAAATCAACGAGAAAGAAGTGGTGAAAGGCTCCGTGGTTGGCATCAACGACCGCGACGTGATCCTTAACATCGGTTTTAAATCCGACGGACTGATTTCTATCTCCGAGTTTCGTGATCTGGAAGATCTCAAGATCGGCGACGAAGTAGAAGTTTACATTGAGGAACAGGAAGACAAAAACGGACAGCTGGTGCTGTCTCGCAAAAAAGCCAAGATTGTCCGCGCCTGGGAACGTATTCAGAGCGGGCTGGACGATGACAATATTCTTGAAGCCACCGTGAAACGCCGCACCAAGGGCGGACTCATCTGTGACGTGTACGGCGTGGAGGCGTTCTTGCCCGGTTCGCAGATCGACGTGAAGCCCATCCGCGACTTCGACGCCTACGTGGGCAAGAAGATGGAAGTGAAGGTGGTGAAAATCAACTACGCCAACGATAACGTGGTGGTGTCGCATAAAATCCTTATTGAGAAGGATCTGGAAGAACAGAAGGCCAAGATTCTGGACAACCTAGAGAAAGGGCAGGTGCTGGAAGGCATCATCAAGAACATGACTAATTTTGGGGTGTTTATTGACCTGGGCGGCGTGGATGGACTGCTGCACATCACCGATATTTCGTGGGGACGCATCAACCACCCCGAAGAGGTGCTGGAGCTCGATCAGAAGCTCAACGTGGTGGTGCTGGACTTCGACGAAGCCAAAAAGCGGATCTCGCTCGGCATGAAGCAACTCACTCCCCACCCGTGGGATTCGCTTACCGAAGAAATTCAGGTGGGTTCCAAGATTCATGGCAAAATCGTGAACGTGGCTGACTACGGGGCCTTCCTGGAGATTATGCCGGGAGTGGAAGGACTGGTGCACGTGTCCGAAATGTCGTGGTCGCAGCACCTGCGCAACCCGCAGGATTTTATTAAGATTGGCGACGAACTCGACGCTCAGGTGCTCACCCTGGACCGCGACGCCCGCAAGATGTCGCTGGGCATCAAGCAACTGAGCGAAGACCCCTGGAACAAAGAAGATGTGCTCACCAAATACGCCATCGGCACGGTGCATAAGGGCATCATTCGCAACCTAACCAACTTTGGCTTGTTCCTCGAACTGGAAGAAGGCATCGACGGTTTGGTGCACGTATCGGACCTGAGTTGGACTAAAAAGGTGAAACACCCGTCGGAGTTTGTGAAGGTGGGCGAAGAACTCGAGGTGAAAGTGCTGGAGCTCGACGTAGATAGCCGTCGGCTGGCGCTGGGCCACAAGCAAATGGAGGAAAATCCTTGGGATACCTTTGAAGATCTATTCCCGATCGGCTCCGTGCATAAGGGAACAATTACCAGCAAGACTGATAAGGGGGCGGCCATCGAACTGCCCTACGGCATCGAGGGCTTTGCCAACAACAAACAGCTGGTGAAGGAAGACGGTTCAACCCCCGAGCAGGGTGAAGCGCTGGACTTCCGCGTGGTGGAATTCTCGAAGGACGACCGACGCATTGTGCTTTCGCACCTGGCCTCTTACAAAGAAGAAGAAGCGAAGCAACTGAAGAAAAAAGCAGAACGCGCCGCTTCGTCCGGTTCCAGCAGCGGGGGTGGCGGACGCACCCGTTCGTCTAGCAACGAAGAGCGTTCTACGCTGGGTGATTTGTCAGCCCTGTCTGACCTGAAGGAGCAGATGCAAGAAAACCAGAAAAAGGCCGGAGCTGCTTCGAAGGAAGAAGCAGAGAAGCCCGCGACGGATGAAACCGCAACTGATGACAAATCAGACAAAACGGAGGAGCCGGTAGCTGAGCAAGAAGACGCTGCCTCAACCGCAGAAGCAAAACCGCAAGCCAAAGCGGATGCTGCTAAGGCAGACACGGCGGAAGCGGACGCTGCTGAAACCGAAGTTGCTGATGCAACAGACGACGAAGCTTCTTCGGATGACGAAGAAAAGGCGTAAGCCCGGATCGGATAAGTAAAATGGCGGGAAGGGGCATCTTCCCGCTGCTTTACGCGTTAGTACAAATGGTCGCGTGGCCGAGTGGCTAGGCGGAGGTCTGCAAAACCTCTTACAGCGGTTCGAATCCGCTCGCGACCTTTTTAAAATTGCGATGGTTAGCTTAGTGATTAATGACTCTATTCGGTTGATCACAATTTTATATACCTCTCCGGTCAGTGGAGACACTGACCGTCTTCTTCTCACCGCAGTAGCTCAATGGCTTTTTCTAACTGCGTATCCACGCCGCTGACAGAGTCCTGTTTAGAGAGCAACACCGGGTAATCGGGTGGAATACCAATGCCTTCATAACTAATCCCGTCAGCGTTGGAAGTTAAGGTGGTGGTCATTCGGTAGTTCCAGCCGTTGGGTAGCTCTCGCCACACGGTTAGCCCAATATCTCCGGCGGTGGTGTCGCCAACGACATCAACGTACGACAAACCCTTCAGTCCCTGGATAAATACCTCTGCGGCACTGGCACTCTGCCGATTAGTTAGGATCGCAATAGGCTTGACGTACTGATACGGACCTTCGGGTAGAATAGTGTCTCGGATTGGGTCACCAAAATCGTCGTGCTCCGGACCGGTTCTTCCCCGCCCCTGAATGTATACGCGCGGGTGAGCAATCAATCGGCTTGCTAGTATTTTAGTGTTTATGTATTCCCCCCCTTCGTTATTTCTTAGATCAAGGATGATCCCATCCGTAGTTTTCAGGTCGGTTAGAACCTCGTCAATGCGCTCAAAAGCAACCTTACCGTATCGATTGGTGTATGATGGTATGGAAATGTACCCGATATTTTCGCTCTTTACGGTGCTATAACTTAGGGTCTGGCTGGCCGAAACAACTGGGTTTAGGTAGTTACTCAAAGAGGCAATTCGGGCTGCTGTCTGTGCATTTCGGTGCTCGTAACGAACGTTACCGAGCGGAGTGCGTAGTTCTACGTGGCCGTCCTCCAGAGACAGAATGATCCTGGATAATACGTCAAAAAATTCTCGATCCGTTATTCCTGACTGAATCTTCTGAATAGTTACCTGGTAGGTCGAATCCCAGTCAATATTTCGCTGCGCGAACCCGGTGTAGTGCTGATCAAAATCGTTCCAGAAGATATTGAAGCTACTGAGATGGCTGGAACTGGGTGCATTGTTAACTAACAAGTTCTCGCAACTAACAGTGCTTACAAGCATGAACAACAAGAGGCTAAATTTTCTCATGCATCAGAAAGTATAAGATAGTCCGGTTAGAAATTGGCTTTCGCCGTAAACTACTTTCTTCAGGTACTTGGGATACTGATAGTATCTGAACCAGTACGACAAACCAAGGGTGAACCTTTTTGACAGTACAATCTTGTAGTTGGTTTGAAAGGTCAATTCAGTAAAACGGTTAATGGTGAGTACGTCACCGGACTTTAGAATAGCCCCCACCGGAAGCGATTCCGCGTCCTGAAGCAGGGCTTGCGCCACTTCCGGAGGCCAGTTCTTGGGAATTCGCATTCTTCCGGTCACGTAGGCCAGCAGCGCGTAGGTTAACTTAAATTCCAAGGTGTGTCCGCTTCTAAGTTGGCAATCAACGGAAGCAACTAAGTTCAAGCTCGAAAACGAATCATAGCCGATCTCCTGGTTTCTTGCAATGTTAAAAGTGCGAAAGGAAAAAAAGTTGTGCAGCCCACCCCCCAGGTAGGCGTTCCACTGATCCGAACGAAGCAACCGTTCGTAATGGTAGTTGAGCCGAACATTCGTTAGACCAAGGGTGTTGCGAACCGCCGGGTTTAAACGGGGGTGCAGCGTCTGTTAGTTAGCTCTGATCGATACCGACTGCTTGCTTTTTGTACGTCGGTGGCTATATCGCAAACCCATCAGGAAACCAGCGCCTCGGTAGATAATCGGGGAGAACGTCTGATCAATCAAACTGATGTGACTCACTCCCAGTAATAAGTCAAGACTGTTTGATTTCAAAGAATCTTCAACCCTTTGTCCCAATGCAACGTGGGTGATCATCCAAAAGGAAATAAGGATCAATTCTCTCTTCATACCGTCAATTTAACAAAAAAACGGAGCGGATCGAGGGGTATACAGTTGCACCGAAAAATGGCAGTCAATAGGTTCCTATTTCAACCAATTTAGAATATTTCTAAATTGTTCCGCAACTTCCTTCAGACAGAACTAAGAAATTGAAAACCAGCTTATTAGCGGTACAGCGGAGGTGCTCAGATCAGCGTGTGCCGAATTGCAGCAAATGTGTTTGAAATCCAACCCCCGCGTGTTACTTTTGTGCGAATTCAAAACGAGGAAGCTTCCATGTCGCTATTCATATCTCATTTTTTCACCTCCGGTCGGGTCAGCGCGTTACTTAGTGGATTTTTAGTGAGCCTGGTTCTTTTGTCAGCGACCGTCACCGCCCAGGACGCCCCGGCCGACAGCACCGCCGCTCCCGACGGCACAGCCCCCGAAGCAGCTGTCGCACCAGCGGCCGAGGCCTCCGCGGATGGTATTCCCACCGATGATGCCGTCGTGAGTCAGGGCGAATCGCTGTTTAACAACGCCTGCACAGTGTGCCACGCCATCAACCAGGTGGTGGTGGGTCCGGCCCTGAAAAATGTGCACGAACGGCGCGATCTGCCCTGGCTCATCAGCTTTATCAAAAATTCGCAGAAGGTAATCCAGAGTGGCGATGAGTACGCCGTGAACCTCTACAACGAGTACAACAAAACGGTGATGCCTTCTTTCGCCTACTCTGATGAGGAGATTACGTCTATTATCTCTTACATCAAAGCGGAGTCTCAACAAGCAGCGGCTCCTCAAGGAGACGAGCAGGTTGCCGGTGGCGGTGAAGGTGGGGCTACTACAGCGGGCACGGGTGATAGTGGCATCCCTTCTGGCTACCTGCTGGCTATCCTTATCGGTTTGGTGGTCATTCTCGGACTCATCCTGCTGGTGCTGATTCTGATCGTGACGGTGCTCACCAAGTTCCTGAACCAGAAAACAGACCTGGACGAAGCCGACCGTGAAATCCTCAATCAGAAAACCGATGTCAAAAAGCTGGTACAGAGCCGTCCTTTTATCGGGATGATGGTCTTTATCTTTTTGGCTTTGGTAGTAAAGCTGGTGCTCGACGGACTCTATTCCGTCGGGGTGCAGCAGGGGTACCAGCCTGAGCAGCCCATTGCTTTCTCGCACGCCCTGCACGCCGGACAGTACGAAATTCAGTGCCAGTACTGTCACACCGGAGTGATGAAGGGCAAGTCGGCGAACATTCCCTCAGCCAACATCTGTATGAACTGCCACCAGCAGATCGCCGTTGAGTCGCCCGAGATCCAGAAAATCTACGCGGCCATCGACTTTGACCCTGATTCGCAGACCTACGGCAACAACAAGCAGCCTATCGAGTGGATTCGCATTCACAACCTGCCCGATTTGGCCTACTTCAACCACTCCCAGCACGTGAACGTGGGCGGGCTGGAGTGCCAAACTTGCCACGGGCCCATTCAAGAAATGCCAGTGGTCTACCAATACTCTAAACTCACCATGGGCTGGTGTATCAACTGTCACCGCGAAACCGAAGTGAACGCCAAAGACAACGCTTACTACGATAAGTTACTCGAACTACACGACGAATCGGCTTCCGGCGAACCCATGAAGGTAGAGGATATCGGCGGACTGGAGTGTTCTAAGTGCCATTACTAAGCAAGAGGTTACCTACACAGCATGAAAAAAGAGAAGCGATACTGGAAGGGAGTTGAGGAGCTGAGCAACAATCCGGAATTTGTTAAGCACGCCGACCGGGAGTTTCCGACTCCCCCGAAGAAGGGCGATACGCGCCGCGACTTCCTGAAAACGATGGGTTTCACCATCAGCGCTGCCACCCTGGCGGCCTGCGAAGCCCCCATCCGCAAAGCCATTCCCTACGTGGTGAAACCGGTCGACGTGGACCCGTCTATCCCCAATTACTACGCCTCTACGTACATCGACGGCGGCGACTATTGTAGCGTGGTGGTGAAAACCCGTGAGGGGCGTCCGATTAAGATCAAGGGCAACGACCGTTCCCCCATCACACAGGGGCGCGTCAACGCGCAGGTAGAGGCTTCGGTACTGTCGTTATACGACAGTCAGCGGCTACAGGGGCCGGTGATCAACCGCGAACCCGCTACCTGGAAGCAACTAGACCAGGCGGTGACTAGCCAATTGCGCAGCGCATCGAACGTAGCGCTGGTGAGCTACACCATTCTAAGCCCCTCGACGCAAGCCACCATTGACCGTCTGCTCGCCGCTTATCCCAACATGCGGCACGTGGTGTACGATCCTATTTCGTCCGAAGGCATGCTGGAAGCCAACCGGCAGAGCTTTGGCCAGGCGGTGATTCCGGCCTACGATTTTAGCAAGGCCGACACCATTGTGAGCTTCGGGGCGGACTTTTTAGGTACCTGGATTGCGCCTATCGTGTACGCCCGGCAGTATGGTGACACCCGCAAACTGGGTCGGGACAAAAAGAAGATGTCGCGTCATTATCAGTTCGAAAGCAACCTGTCGATGACCGGCGCTAACGCCGACTACCGTGCGCAAATCCGCGCCTCGCAGGAAGGACTGCTGGTCGGGCATCTGTACAACTTATTAGCCGCCCGGGCCGGATCGCCCACGGCGAATATCAACAAAACCGCCGAGGTTCCTTTGCTGGCCAAAGCGGCTAACGATCTGTGGGCCAGCCGGGGCAAATCGTTGGTGGTGTCGGGCTCCAACGATCCCGCGGTGCAAAGCATGGTGAATGCCATCAACGGACTGCTGCGCAACTACGGCACGACCATTGACTTGCAAAATCCGGCTTACTTCCGGCAGGGCAGCACCCGGGCAATGGACCAACTGGCCCAACAGGCTGGTCAAGGCTCACTCGATGGGGTGATCTTTTACAACTGCAATCCGGTGTATGACTATTACAACGGAGCTGCGCTGGCCGAAGGACTTGACAAGGTGAAGCTGAAGATATCCACCAGCGACCGTCTGGACGAAACAACCATACTAACGGACTATATTGCGCCCGATAATCACTATCTGGAATCGTGGAACGATGCGCAACCCCAGGGCGGGCACCTTAGCCTGGCGCAACCGACCATTACTCCCATTTTTGACACCCGACAGGCGCAGAGCACCTTTTTGACGTGGTCGGGCAGTCGGCAAACCGATTACTATCAGTTTTTGCGCGATCGCTGGCGCAGCACCGCCTTCGCTGCTCAGAACGCGGAAGGGAACTTTGAGAACTTCTGGAACATAGCGCTATACAACGGCGTGATCGAGACCAGCAATCCGGCAACCGGCGGAGCCGACGGTACTGCTGTTCCGGCGGACCTGGGACGACTGGCAAACGCCATTAATGAAACCTACCCGGCGCAGCGCGAGGGCGTTGAACTAGTGCTGTATCAGAAGGTGGGTATCGGCAATGGCCGCCAGGCCAACAACCCCTGGTTGCAGGAGATGCCCGATCCGGTTTCCAAAGCTTGCTGGGATAACTACCTGACCATGTCGCAGAAGATGGCGAACGACCTGGGTGTGGAAATGGAAGAGATGAAAACCCGCATGGCCAAGGTAACCGCCAACGGCACCAGCGTGACCGTGCCGGTGCTGGTGCAACCTGGACAGGCCGAAGGTACCGTGGGGCTCGCTCTGGGCTACGGACGCACCAAAGCGGGCAAAGTGGCCGACGGTGTGGGCGCCAACGCCTATCCGATGGTGAGCATGACCAATGGTTTTGTGTCGTACTTTAACCCGGACGTGCAGATTGAGATTTTGGGGGATAAATACCGCATCGCCCAAACCCAAACCCACGAGACCTACATGGGTCGCGAAACGGTGATTCAGGATGCGTTGCTCGCCGAGTACCAGGAAGATCCGGCCGCGGGACGCTATAAAGTAGAAATAGAAACCTACGATGGGCCTAAAGAACCCAACAGCATCTCTCTGTGGAAAGGGCACGTCTATCCCAACCACCACTGGATGATGGCTATCGATATGAACAGCTGCATTGGTTGCGGTGCCTGCACGGTGGCTTGCCAAGTAGAAAACAACGTGCCCGTGGTGGGCCGACAGGAGGTAATCAACCGCCGCGAAATGCACTGGATTCGCATTGATCGCTACTACAGCAGCGACGCGGTGGAAGGGTACAAAGATATGGAAGTGGCTTCGGCCAATCCGGAAGTTACCTTCCAACCTATGCTCTGCCAGCAGTGTAACAACGCGCCCTGTGAAACGGTGTGTCCCGTGCTAGCCACCACCCATAGCACCGAGGGGCTAAACCAGATGACGTACAACCGCTGCATCGGCACTCGGTACTGCGCCAACAACTGCCCCTATAAAGTGCGCCGCTTCAACTGGTTCAAGTACCACGACAACGAGCAATTTGCCGGGGTGAACATCCCCGGAAACGACGACCTGGCCAAGATGGTGCTGAATCCCGACGTGACGGTTCGCGCGCGTGGAGTAATGGAGAAGTGCACGTTCTGCGTCCAGCGCATCCAACTCGGCAAGTTGGAAGCCAGGAAGCAGCGGCGACGTCCGATGGACGGAGAAATCGTGTCGGCCTGTGCCGAGGCGTGTCCCACCCGCGCCATCACCTTTGGCGATGCCAACGACCCCAACAGCGCCATCACGCGCATCGTGAGCCGCGAGTATGAAGAGCGCGCTTACCGGGTGCTCAACGAAATTGGGGTGAGCCCAAACATTTGGTACCTGACCAAGATTAGAAACAAAGACGAAGAAGAAGTTACTGCGTAATATAAATAGCTGGATTATGAACCATGTTGCCTCCGTAAGAACCCCGCTGATCACGAACGGCAAAACCGTGCACGACGTGACGGTTGATATCTGCCGACCGGTGGAAGCCAAACCCAACGTGCTGTGGTTGCTGGCGCTAGCTGCCTCACTAGGTGCTTTGACCATCGGTGCTTACGCCATGTTCCGCACGCTGTGGGACGGCATTGGCATGTGGGGTCTCAACAAAACGGTGGGCTGGGCTTGGGACATCACCAACTTCGTGTGGTGGGTAGGCATCGGCCACGCCGGTACGCTGATCTCGGCGGTTCTGCTGCTGTTCCGTCAGAAGTGGAGAATGTCGATCAACCGGGCGGCCGAAGCCATGACAATCTTTGCGGTGATTTGTGCGCTCTTGTTTCCGGTGATCCACATGGGGCGGCCGTGGCTAGGAGCTTACTGGGCGTTGCCTTTTCCGAACACCTTCGGTTCGTTGTGGGTGAACTTCAACTCGCCCTTGTTGTGGGACGTGTTTGCCATCAGTACTTACTTCACCGTGTCGCTGGTGTTCTGGTACATCGGCCTGATCCCCGACTTTGCGACCATTCGCGACCGAGCGCAGAATAAAATATCTCGTGCGATATACGGGGCACTCAGCTTCAACTGGAACGGCTCGGCCCGCACCTGGGAACGCTACGAAGCAGTGGCCCTGATTCTGGCCGGTTTGGCTACACCGCTGGTACTTTCGGTGCACACTATTGTATCGTTCGACTTTGCCACTTCGGTGATACCGGGCTGGCACACCACCATCTTTCCGCCCTACTTCGTGGCCGGAGCCATCTTCTCCGGCTTCGCGATGGTGCTCACGTTGATGCTCATCACCCGGAAGGTATATAAGCTGGAGGATTATATCACGATCGGCCACATTGAGCTGATGAATATTATCATCATCGTCACCGGTTCCATTGTAGGAGTAGCCTACATCACCGAGTTGTTTATGGCCTGGTATTCGGGCGTAGAGTATGAGCAGTATGCCTTCTTTAACCGGGCCACCGGACCCTACTGGTGGGCGTACTGGACGATGATGACCTGCAACGTGATATCACCGCAACTGTTCTGGTTCAAAAAGATTCGAACCAGCATTGTGGCCACGTTTATTTTATCCATTGTGGTGAATATCGGCATGTGGTTCGAACGCTTCGTGATTATTGTCACTTCGCTGCACCGCGATTACATTCCCTCAAGCTGGGCCATGTTCCAGCCGACGCTGTATGACGTAGGCATCTACCTGTTCACCTTTGGGCTATTCTTCACGGCGTTTTTCTTGTTCGCCAAATTCTTCCCGGTGATCAATATGGCCGAAGTGAAGAGTATCATTAAAGCTTCCTCGGAAGATGAGCCAACGATGCGCGCGGCCGGAACCACTACGCAATCGACCACCGAAACCGTTCCGCAACGGAGCATAGATAAAGACAACCTATGAAGCCAGGAAGTAAATTTTTATTAGGTGTGTTCGACGATGAAGACGTGCTGGTGGAAGCCGTGGAGACGGCCCGCAGTCAAGGAGTCCGGATCCACGACTGTTACACGCCATTCCCCGTGCATGGCTTGGGACATGCGCTAGGCTATAAGCGCTCTAAGTTGCCTATCGCCGCTTTTTTGTTCGGTGCCTTGGGCTTAGGCCTAGCATTGCTGATGCAGTTTTATATGCTCAAAATAGACTGGCCCATGATCGTCGGAGGAAAGGACTATGCCTCTATCACCTTTGTGCCGGTATCGTTTGAACTCACCGTGCTGCTGTCGGCACTAGGGATGGTGGGAGTGTTTATGTTGGTGAGTGATTTGCGTCCGTACGGCAAAGCAAAAATATTTGATCTGCGCGCCACCGACGACAAGCACATTATGGCGATTGATTTATCTAAGAACTCGATCAAACTAGACGAGATGAAAACTATCCTGCGCGATGCGGGAGCGGTGGAAGTGAACGAAAAAAATTACTAAGTATGCGTAATTACGTACTATATGGTTGCCTGGCGGGCGGGATTGCTTTGCTAGGGTGTGAGGCGAAGGGCGAGTTTCCGGGCTTGGAATACGCTCCGCAGATGTACCACACCATTCCGTATGAGCCGCTGGATCAAATCACCGAAGAAACTTCGGGAACTTGGCTTTCGTCGCGTGAAGACGACTTGGGCGAATTTTATAATTCCAATCCGTACAATCCTTACGGCATGAACTCGCGTACTCCCCCGGCCAACACGGTGCGGCGTAATGCGGCCAGCTACGATGCTTACGGAGCCAAGCAAGCCGCGCCCAACACCGAAGCCAATCGTAAAGAACTGGCGCTGTATCTGCCCTACGAACTTCCTTACGATAGCCTGGAACTGGCTTCCCGTACTTTAGAAAATCCGCTGGATTCTACGGCGGCGGTGGTGGCCGAAGGACAGCGACTCTACACGCAGTTTTGCTATCCTTGTCATGGGGGAGCCGGGCAGGGCAACGGACCGGTAGGAGTGGTCTACAAGGGCGTGCCCGCCTACAACAGAGGAACCTACCGCGACATGACCGAAGGACACATCTTTCACGTAATCACCTGGGGAAAAGGACGCATGAACGCCCACGGCTCGCAAATGGAAATTGCCGATCGTTGGAAGATCGTCCGCTACGTTCAAACCCTGCAACAACAAGGCGAATAATACTATGAGCAGCACCACACACCACACCACCGAAATCGATGTCGGAAAAGAATACTTCGATTTTTCGGCAACTAAGAAAACGTTATTCATCATCGGTGGGGTAGGGCTCCTGTTGCTCATCGCCGGTATTGTGATGGTTATATTCGGCGGCGGACACGACGCCGAAGCCGGACATGCTTCGGCCGAACTGGGCGAAGCCGGTCACGCGGAATTTCACTGGTACCAGCGCCTATTCGCCAATCTGTGGATTAACAACGTGTACTTCACCGGATTATCTATTATTGGGGTGTTCTTCGTCGCCTTCAACTACGCCGCGCAGGCGGGCTGGTCGGCCGGTATTAAGCGGGTGCCCGAAGCTTTCGGAGCGTGGTTACCCATTGCCGGAGTGCTGATGCTCGTGGTATTTTTGGTGGGTAGCCACAGCATCTTCCACTGGACGCACGATTATCTGTACGACGAAGCCGACCCGCGCTACGACGCCATTATCGACGGCAAACGGGCGTATTTGAACACTCCTTTTTACCTCATTCGCCTGGTGGCCTACTTTGCGCTGTGGTTCTGGATGTGGCGCCTCATCCGGCGCGAGTCGCTGGCCGAAGACCGGCTCGGCGGCACCAAGCACTATCACAAGATGGTGAAGTATTCTACTATCTTTATTATCATCTTCGCCGTTACCTCCTCCACCTCGGCCTGGGACTGGGTGCTGTCCATCGACACCCACTGGTTCAGCACCATGTTTGGCTGGTACGTGTTTGCCAGTTGGTTTGTGGCCGGGCTAGCCGCGATCACCCTGATGGTGGTTCGCCTGCGCGAGACGGGGCACCTGCTCAACATCGGTTCCGAACACCTGCACGACCTGGGCAAGTTTGTGTGGGCATTTAGCATCTTTTGGGCCTACATCTGGTTGGGACAGTTTCTGCTCATCTACTACGCGAACATCCCGGAAGAATCAGTCTACTTTGTGGAACGCATGAGCAGCAGCTACTACGCTCCCATCTTTTATATGATCCTGGGATTGAATTTTTTACTGCCCTTCTTACTGCTCATGACGCGCGATTCTAAGCGCCTCACCATCTTTCTAAAACTGGTTTGTACCATCGTTTTGATAGGCCACTGGTTCGATTTTTACTTAATGATTACCCCCGGAACTTTGTGGGAAAACGGGGGGTTTGGAGTACTAGAAATCGGTTGCGCTATGGTTTATCTGGCTGCTTTTCTATGGGTTGTTTTTGGCAATCTCGCCAAAGCCCCGCTAGTGGCTAAGAACCATCCCATGCTGCAGGAAAGTATTCACCATCACACTTGATTCGTTCGCTATGCTTAGTGTTGTAATCGCCATTGGCGCAGTCCTTTTACTGGTTATTCTGTTCACTATCTTCCGCGTGTTGCGGTTGGTGAGCGTGGCTCGAGGCAGCGATAAAAAAACGGCTTCTACCGGGAATAAGATCAACGCCATGCTGTTCATGGTGTTCCTGGTGGTGATGGGAGGGTTTATGACTTGGTACTCCATCAGTGAGTTTGACAAGTACGATCCGCCGGTAGCTTCGGAACATGGGGTGCAAGCAGATAACATCTTCTGGATCACAATGGGCTGTACTGGGTTTATTTTTATCCTGACCCACATTTTGCTCTTCTACTTTTCGTACCGTTATCAGTACGTTGAGGACAAAAAGGCGCTATTTTATCCCGATAACACCAAGCTGGAGGTGGTTTGGACCATCGTTCCGGCCATAGTACTGGCCGTACTGGTGTTTTCCGGATGGAAGGTGTGGACCGACATCACGCAGAAAGCTCCCGACAACGCCGAGGAAATCGAACTACTGGGTTATCAGTTCGGATGGCTCCCTCGTTATCCGGGCAATGACAACCAATTGGGCGAATACGATTACCGACTTATTGATGTAGAAAACACCCGGGGGCTAGACTTCACCGATCGTTCGGCTTTTGACGATGTCACCCCGATGGAGGTGCACGTGCCTAAGGGCAAGCCGGTGCTGTTCATAATCAGGGCCCGAGACGTATTGCACAGCGTATACGTGCCCGAGTTCCGACTCAAGCAAGACGCCGTGCCGGGTATGCCAACCCGCTTCTGGTTTGTACCCACCAAAACGACCGCCGAGATGCGGGTCGAAACCGGCAATCCGGATTACAACTATAACATTTACTGCACCGAGGTGTGCGGACGTGGTCACTTCTCCATGCGCTTGCGCTTGGTGGTGGACGAACCCGACGATTATTTAGCCTGGAAGGCTGAGCAAAAAACTTGGCTTCAGGAACATCAGGATTACTTGGCTAAGGTGCCGCAGGAGCTAAGAGAGCTAGCCATGATCAGCGCCGGTATAGACCAGGAAGAAATCATAGAATCGGAAGAAGCAGGAATCAATTAGTTAGTAGTCACTCATTTGTAGATAAGCTATGGCGACAGCACACGTAGGAGACGCGCACGCGCATGCCGCGCACGATGAACACCACCACGAGGACAACTTCATCACCAAATATATTTTCAGTCAGGATCACAAGATGATCGCCAAGCAGTACCTACTCACCGGTATCCTATGGGCGTTTATCGGTGGCCTGCTCTCTATTATCTTTCGCTTGCAGTTGGGTTTTCCCGAGATGAACATGGGCTTTTTGCGGCCCCTGCTGGGCGGATGGATTACCGAAACCGGTACATTAGACGCCGAATTTTATCTGGCCCTAGTCACCATGCACGGTACCATCATGGTATTTTTCGTGCTCACCGCCGGACTGAGCGGAACGTTCAGTAACTACCTGATTCCGCTACAGATTGGCGCGCGCGACATGGCCTCGGGCTTTATGAACATGCTGTCGTACTGGTTCTTCTTCATCGCCAGTGTCATCATGTTCTACTCGCTCTTCATCGAAACTGGCCCCGCCGCCGGTGGTTGGGTGGTGTATCCGCCATTAAGCGCCTTACCGCAGGCCATCCAGG
Organism: Cyclobacteriaceae bacterium; assembly: GCA_965217275.1. GTDB lineage: Bacteria > Bacteroidota > Bacteroidia > Cytophagales > Cyclobacteriaceae > Tunicatimonas. Next base: position 3,602,633 of record OZ244400.1, read on the forward strand.
GTTCCGCGCTGGGCATGACGCTCTGGTTGGTATCCATGACGTTCTTCATTGCTTCTTCTTTGTTGGGGGGGATCAACTACATCACCACCGTAATCAACTTGCGCACCAAAGGCATGTCGTTCGCGCGTCTGCCTTTAACTATCTGGGCGTTCTTCCTCACCGCGGTAATTGGTCTGCTTTCTTTCCCGGTGTTGTTCTCCGCCGCCCTGTTGCTGATCTTCGACCGTAGCTTCGGTACCAGCTTTTACCTGTCCGAAATATTTATCAACGGTGAAGCCCTGCCCAACGTAGGCGGTAGCCCGATCTTGTACCAGCACTTGTTCTGGTTCCTGGGCCACCCCGAAGTATACATCGTGCTGCTGCCCGCCCTCGGAATCACCTCCGAAGTCATCGCTACCAACGCCCGTAAGCCAATCTTTGGGTACCGCGCCATGATCGGTTCACTGCTTGCTATCACCATCCTGTCATTTGTGGTATGGGCCCACCATATGTTCGTATCCGGACTGAACCCATTTTTGGGGTCAATCTTTATGTTCTTGACGCTGATCATTGCGGTGCCGTCGGCGGTGAAGGTATTTAACTACCTCACCACACTGTGGAAGGGCAACCTGCGCTTCACTACCGCCATGATGTTTTCCATTGGCTTGGTGTCGGTATTTATCTCGGGCGGACTCACCGGAATTTTCTTGGGCAACTCCGCCATTGACATTCAGTTGCACGATACGTACTTTGTGGTAGCCCACTTCCACCTGGTAATGGGTAGTGCTTCGTTCTTCGGGTTGATGGCCGGAGTGTACCACTGGTTCCCGAAGATGTACGGGCGGATGATGGATAAGACCCTGGGTTACGTGCACTTCTGGATGACTTTCTTCGGAGTGTACCTGGTGTTCTTCCCCATGCACTACATCGGCATTGCCGGATTCCCCCGTCGCTACTATTCGTTTACCACCTTTGATCCGTTCGGAGCGTTTAGCGACCTGAATATGTTCATCAGCATCGCCGCTATTCTCACCTTTAGCGCGCAGTTGATCTTTGCCTACAACTTCTTTTATAGCATGTTCCGCGGACGGCTGGCTCCGGCCAACCCCTGGAAGTCGAACACCCTGGAGTGGACCACGCCCCGTATCCCCGAGCACGGTAACTGGCCCGGCGAAATTCCGGAAGTACACCGTTGGCCTTACGACTACAGCAAGCCGCACGCCAAGGATGACTATATTCCGCAAACCGTGCCGTTCTCTGAGACTCCTGAGTCTAACTTGCCGCACGAAAGCCACAATATTGCTATCGAGCGTGAGGGTGAGCAAGTAGAGAAAGTGGATGAAGCCAACGCCAAGTAGTCTGCGACGGCTGAGCGTCTTTACCCTCTGGTCGGTCTATTTTCTTATTCTGGTAGGAGGGATCGTTCGCAGCACGGGTTCGGGCATGGGCTGCCCCGATTGGCCTAAATGTTTCGGAAGCTGGGTTCCTCCTACGGAGGCAAGCCAGCTTCCGTCTGATTATAGAGAGGTATACGCGCAGCAACGTCTTGCCAAAAACGAACGCTTGGCCAACTACTTGGGCGCCATAGGTTTTGCGCAACTGGCTGACCAACTCAAAAACGATCCGGCTATCACCCAGGAAGAAGAATTCAACGCCACCAAAACCTGGGTCGAGTACGTCAATCGCCTCATTGGAGCTTTGGTTGGCCTCTTGATCTTCGCCACTTTCGCCGCTACCATACCTCACTGGAAACACGACCGTCTGTTGGTAATTGCCTCAGCCGCCACGGTGATTGCGGTGGGTCTACAGGGGTGGATCGGCTCGGTGGTGGTGTCTACTAATTTGCTACCCTGGATGATCACCGTGCACATGTTATTGGCTTTGGTGATTGTTGCTCTGCTCACCCTGGTGGCCCTTCGGGCCGGTGGGGTGCGATCTGTAGCCGTCGGTCCGATACGATCACACGTTGGAGCAACGCTGGGCGTTTTGCTGGTGCTCACGCTGGTGCAGATTGTCATGGGTACGCAGGTGCGCGAATCGGTCAACGAGGTGGCTCAAACCCTGGGCGAAGCCCAACGGGCGCACTGGATTGCGGGGTTGGACTGGGTGTTTTACGTGCACCGATCCTACTCCATCATTGTATTGCTGGGACACTTGTATCTGGTATACCTAGTCTACCAAAAATTTGGTCAAAAGGGAAACTTAACCCGCTGGGTAATGGTATTACTATTAATAATCGTTGCTGAAATATTGAGCGGAGTGATTATGGCTTACTTTGCTATTCCGCGCTTCGCCCAGCCTTTGCACTTAATTTTGGCAACCGGAGCATTCGGAGTGCAGGTGTTGCTTTTGTTAAAAATTTACCCGCTGGCTGTGCAGCAGCCTCAACCTTACTCAGACCAGTATGCTAGCTACTAAAACCGTCGTTCGTCCCACCCTAGGAGACCGAGTACGCGTTTACGCCGAGCTGATGAAGCTGCGGCTCTCGCTGCTGGTAGCCTTCTCGGCCGCTTTTGGTTACGTATTGGCGGTGCCGGGTCCGGTAGACGGAGTAGTGCTGACCATTCTTTGTGTCAGCGGATTTTTGTTGTCCGGCGCTTCCACCACCATTAACCAAATTCGGGAACGTGACGTGGACGGTCTAATGAAGCGCACCCGAAACCGTCCGTTACCTACCGAGCGTGTAAGTCCTCAGGAGGCAAGCTGGCTGGCCGCTATCAGTGCGGTGGTTGCATTGGGGCTACTATTGTTGTTCACCAATGTGCTCACCGCTGTGCTGGCCTTGCTGTCGCTGGCGCTCTATAGCTTCGTGTATACCCCGCTTAAAAAGGTGAGTCCGATTGCCGTGTTGGTAGGCGCCTTTCCTGGGGCAATGCCCCCGTTGCTGGGTTGGGTGGCCGCCACCGGAGCGATTAGTCAGGAAGCGCTGGTGATCTTCGGCATCCAGTTTATCTGGCAGTTTCCGCACTTCTGGGCCATTGCCTGGGTAGCCGACGATGACTACAAGCGCGCCGGGTTCAAGCTGCTGCCCTCGGGCGGCGGAAAAGACATGCGCACCGCTGTGCAAATTATGACGTACACGCTGTTTTTGATTCCCTTGGGGTTGCTGCCCCTAAAACTGGGCATCACCGGGGTAGATTCGGCCATTGTGGCCACCGTGTGCGGAGTGTTGTTCTTGGGGCAGACCTTCAGCCTAATGATCCAGGGGTCAAGAAAAGCAGCTCTGCGTATCATGTTTAGTTCGTTTATCTATCTGCCGGTGGTGCAGATAGCGTATTTGTTGGATAAAATTTAGCATATCATGGCATCAATCATGAATACCGGCACTGAATCGGTAGAGGTAGTAAGAGATACGAAAGCAACGCTTTCGATGCATCCGAAGAAGTTTGCCATGTGGCTGTTCATCGTCACGGTGGTAATGATTTTCGCCGCCATGACCAGCGCCTACATCGTGCGGCAGTCCGAGGGCAACTGGTTGGAGTTTGATCTGCCGCAGACGTTCTGGCTCACGTCCGGCATCATTTTGCTGAGTAGTGTCACCATGCACTGGGCCTACGTGTCGGCGAAGCGGGATAATCTAAAGAGCCTGCGTGTCGCCATGGTGGTCACCACGGTGCTTGGTGTTGCCTTCCTGATCGGTCAGTATTTAGCCTGGGGCGATTTGGTGGCGATGGACGTGTACTTTGTGGGCAATCCCGGAGGATCGTTTGTGTACGTGCTCAGCGGTTTGCACGCCGCGCACCTGATTGGTGGCGTGGTGTTTCTGTTAATTACCCTGGTGAACGTGTTTCGCTACCGCGTTCATGCCAAAAGCATGGATCAGATGGAGATGTGCGCCACATATTGGCACTTTTTAGATGGACTTTGGCTCTATTTATTCGTATTTTTGCTGCTCAATTAAACGAAAACAAATTGTGTAGCAAAGGGGCTCTGCACCCATTCGCTTAACACAATGGTATCCACTCCCGGTTATGGCAACTATCGTAAAAGAAACCTCGGCGCACGAGACCGAACCCGAAGAACCCCGCAGCGTGTGGGGCGGGGGCACCTCTCCGTTCCGCGTCAGCTACGGCAAGCTAATGATGTGGTTCTTCCTGCTCTCGGATGCCTTTACCTTCTCAGCCCTGCTGGTTTCTTACGGGATGATTCGCTTCTCATATCCCGCCTTCCAGGGTGAGGTAGATGAGTTTGTATTCTCGCAAGACTACTGGCCGATTCCTGAAAAGGTTTTTGAGGCGGTTCCCTTTCTCCACGGCTGGGAGCTCCCGCTGGTGTTTGTGGGGCTTATGACGTTTATCCTCATCTTGAGCAGCGTAACGATGGTATTGGCCGTTGAAGCGGGGCACCGGATGGAAAAGAAAGCGGTGGTGAAGTGGATGCTGTGGACGATCATTGGAGGCATCACCTTCTTGAGTTGTCAGGCCTGGGAGTGGGGGCACTTCATTCACGGCACTGATCAGGGTGGCCTGCTTGATGATGGTTCTGTCTTTTTTGGAGCCAATCTGGTGCAGAATCAGTACGGCCCGCCCCTGTTCGCCGACCTGTTTTTCTTTATCACCGGTTTTCATGGCTTCCACGTATTTAGCGGGGTGATGCTCAACTTCCTGATTTTCTACCAAGCGGCTACGGGCGTGTTCGAACGAAGAGGGCACTATGAGATGGTGGAGAAAGTAGGGCTCTACTGGCACTTTGTGGATCTGGTGTGGGTATTTGTATTCACGTTCTTTTACCTCATTTGACTAAAACGATCATGGCAGAATTAGATGAAAATACGGCAGTTCGCTACGAACCGGTAGATAAAAAGAAAACCAATAAGCTGTGGCGTATCGCCGGTATCATGGCGGTTTTGACGATTATTGAATTCGTGTTTGCCCTGTTTCTGCCCCGTGGCCCCCTGCTCTACGCCACGTTTGTGATTATGACGATTGTCAAGGCGTTTTACATCGTTGGCGAGTTTATGCACCTAAAGGGCGAGGTGAAGACGATGATCTGGTCCATTCTCGTTCCTACCATCTTTGTGATCTGGCTCATCATTGCGCTCATCGCTGAGGGCACGTCGGTGCTGGAACTCCGTTTCTAAGATTGAAACGATTCTCCCCGGTTGTTCGGTTAGGTAGTCTAACACTGTTCTGATACCTACCATGACCAACAAGAAGAAGCTAGGAGGGCTATTATTACTCTTAGTCGTTCCTTTGCTTATTCTGCTGTTCTTAGAACAGTTCGGTAAGCAGCACTACACCATCCCTACCAACCCGGCCGAAGCAGAAGGACTGAGCGCGGAAGTTCCGGTGGGTTCCTTGGGTCAAGCTTTTCGTTTGCCTGAGCCGCTGTCCAATGTCAGCGGAGAAACTATCTCAGAAGAGGACTTTGCTGGTAGAATCCTGATACTATACCGCTTACCAACGGCGAGCGCTGACACCGCTGAACTGGTGCTGGAGAAGCTTACGCGGATACAAAACGTTTTTGAACAAGATACCCTGGTACGTTTGCTAACGGTGGTACCCACGCAGCAAATTGATAGTTTAACCCAGTTAGCTCAGCAATATCGGGCACAGCCCGGCGTATGGAATTTTGTGGCTGATACTACGCAGGGCAAGCCTCTTGCTTCACTGATGCCCAAGGGCACGAATGCGGCCACATTGGTGTTAGTAGATCAAGCGCAGCAGGTGAGAGGCTACTACCACGGAACGCAGGAGAAAGAGATAGACCGGTTGGTAGCGGAAACCCGGATACTGCTGTACGACGTTAAATAACGACGATATGAAAAACATGATGCGATCTGTGGGAGTTACGCTGGTGATGGCTATGCTGACGGTGAGTCAGGGAATGGCCCAGTGTGCTATGTGCCGCACCACCATTGAGAACAACGTGAGTGCCGGTGATACTTCGCTGGCCTCAGGGCTTAATCTGGGTATTATGTACTTATTTTTCGCTCCCTACGTGATTGTGGGGGTGATTGCATTTTTTTGGTACCGCAACAGTAGAAAAGAACATGGCAAAAAAATCCGCTTGGTCCGCCATTCTCAATCATAAGTGCCCTCGTTGCCGCGAAGGTGACATTTTTACGTATTCGTTGCTCGAAAAACCCACAAAGTTTATCAAAACCAACAAAGCGTGTCCCCGCTGCGGCTTGATCTACGAACGCGAGCCGGGCTTTTTCTTCGGGGCCATGTACGTGAGCTATGCCCTTACGATGGCAATTTTTGTGGGGTTCACCTTTATTTTGTACTTTTTCTTCAATGATCCCGCCCTAGAAGTATACATTATTGCCGTGGTGGGCACGGTAATCGTACTCACCCCGGTGGTATTCCGCTACTCACGCACGCTGTACTTGCACGGTTTTGGCGGGGTAAAGTATAATGAGGCGTATAGTGAATAAATATCGCTAGTCTGGTCTTCAGGTAGCATCAATACGTTGCAGGATAAGTCTCACTTTGTTTGTCAGCTGAATGCATCAGCATGAGGGCATTCTCAGCGACCGCGACAAGATACAACTATGCGCTTTCTTGGCTATGCACAATTTTGAGACGTACTTAAGTGGGTTCACTTATACATGCTTCCGCACCACAAAGTGCTGACCTTTGATTCATCATCAAACACAAAAAGCTATGAATCAAATTAATGAAGAAGCAACAGAGTTTACCAGTAAGTATCAGGCAAATAAACCAAGCCGAACGGCGAGTCGTCCTTCTAACGCCTTCGTAGCCGTATCCTGGCTTGTCCTGCTCGTCGGAATGACCGCCTACTTTATTGGTTTGTATAATGCCAACATGCCGCTCAACGAAAAAGGGTACTACTTCACCGTGATCATGTTCGGCTTATTCTCAGTGGTCTCGGTGCAAAAAAGTGTGCGTGATCGGCTGGAAGGCATTCCGGTAACCGATATATACTACGGGATCAGCTGGTTCGCAGCAATTCTTTCGGTCACTTTATTGATTATTGGCTTATGGAACGCCGACTTAGCCTTGAGCGAGAAAGGCTTTTATAGTATGAGTTTTCTGCTTAGCATGTTCTCCGCGATTGCGGTACAGAAAAACACCCGGGATTTGCAAAACGCGGAGACTGATTGACGGGCCTACCATCCTGGCAGAAGACTGATTGACCTCTGCCAGGATGTTATGTAGTTCAGTTTAAACCTTAAGAACCCTATCACGACGGAGCATGAACCAATTCAGGCTTGAAATGATTCGGGACCTTTGTGCGCTGGTAAAAGACCTAAACAACATCCGTTTACGAAATATGCAGAGCTCATTTACGGATGGTGACAAAAGCGGTTGGCGTCATCCACATGTTGATACCAAACGCTACCGATACAATTTCGTAGCCTTCGCTAACTTTTTGATTTAGGATATTTTCAACATCCATTCTTAGTCTATCGGTTGACCACATTGTACTTAGCTTAATAATCGAGTAGCTTTTCATAGGATAACTGTTTTGTTGGTTTAATGACCTTTAGACCGCAAAACTATATCTTCACAATCACATTCTTCCGATACATGATCCAGATTGGAATAAAGCATAGTAGCAAGTAGCCCAGCGCCCACAGCAGCGAAGCGAACTTAGCGGTGAGGCCTAATTGCACCAGTCCCTGATAGCTCACCGTCTTCAGCACTTCGCCCGAGGCGTTCACCGGCACCATAAAGGCATCAATAATCACCCCGTGCAGCACAAAGGCCGTGATGGCGTTCATGCCGAAGGCCACGAAAAAGGGCGTCCAGCTCCGATAATGCTGCACATCCACCAGCCAGTAGAGCGTGCCCAGTAGCAGCAGCGCCATGCCCGACGACACCAGCACGTACGAACTGCTCCACAGATTTTTGTTCACCGGGAAGAACTGGTGCCACAGGTAACCTACCAAACAAGCCAGTACCCCGGCCACCATCATGCCGATAATCTTTTCCTGCGTGGGGCGCGACGAGCGCAACCAGTAACCGGTGAGCACCCCGGTGAAGCCGGTGGCAACGGCCGGGAAGGTGCTCAGGAAACCTTCCGGGTCCCAGTTGCCACGGTACATTCGGCCCGGCACCAGCAGTTCGTCGAGCCAGGCGGCCAGGTTGGTGCCCGGCTCCAGGTTGGCCGCGCCCACACCCGGTACCGGAATCAGCACCATCGCCAGCCAGTAGCCTACCAAAATCAGCGCACTGAGCCAAGCAATCGACCGCCAGGAAAGTTGCAGAAACAGCAAACTGCACACCAGATAGACAATCGCTATGCGGGGTAGCACGCCCACGTAGCGCAGGTTGGTGAAATCGAATTTCGGGAACAGCGTTAGGAAGAGGCCCAGCGCGTAAATGATTAGGGCACGCTTCACGATTTTAGTGACGAGTCCGCGCTGGGGAACGCCCCGCTCTTTCCGCTTGCCCAGCGCCAGCGTGATCGAAATGCCCACCATAAATAGGAAGAACGGGAACACCAGGTCGGTGGGAGTGAGGCCGTTCCACTCGGCGTGCAGCAGCGGCGCGTATACGTTGCCCCACGAGCCGGGCGTGTTCACCACAATCATCCCCACAATGGTGATGCCCCGCAGCACGTCGAGCGACAAAAGCCGTTGGTGAGCTACTTTGGATGCTTTAAGGTGGGTGTCGGTAGACGAGGAGACAACGGTTTCGAACATGACGGGCAGCAGTAGTTGGCCCAGCCAATATACGATTTGTTGAGGTTTTTGCTAAGGTAGGAAAGGCTTCGTGGGCAGTCGAGACATCACCGCGCTCGCGGTCGAGACTCTATCTAACCCGCGGTCGAGGCTCGACTGGAATTGAGAAGGCCCTTTGGCAGCCAAAGATCAACTTCTATGATAGACTCAGTCAGGGAACGCTACCTCTATCCTGGTCGTAGGTTAAGCGAAGCGCCCGGCGCCCGGCGGTCCTACGACCCAACCAGCGACGTCTAAGTGGGTCGTAGGACGCTATCGCTACCCTACGACCAGGATAGTAATCAGTAAGTTACCTACCAAAACCATTAGAAAATAATGGGAACTTTCTCCTTTTTACACAGCCTCTGCAACGCGTTCGTTTGAAACGTTATGTTTCATTCCGGCATTCACTACCTGGCCGCCGCTGGTTGAGGAGCATCGGGCGTGCGGAACGTGCGCAGAATAGCTTCCAACTCCCGAATAGAGGGGCGCTTCTTCTCTCCCGGACTATACACGTAGCCTTCGATGTAGTAAAGCCGGTCTTGCGCCTCATCTACGAAAGTGTAACTTAGGAAACCCCCGCCCATCGAGTCGTTGCTCAGTCGCCAGAGTCCGCGGGCTTCCACTGCGTACTTTCCCTGAAAAGTGACCGTATCGTATTCTACCAGGATAATCGTATCGGGTTCCACGCCTTCCCCCTTCGGCACAACCCGCTGAACGGTCATATACGCGGAAGGGTCGTCGGCGATGTAGCGGCCCAACTGCTTTTCACGAAAGGCCAGGATATTCTCCGGGTCAAACGCCTCTTCGGAAGTATAATCTTTATAGGTCACCACAATGTTCTTATCAATGTCGCCCAACTGCCGTAGCCACACGAAATCGTTCACGTCATCAGCCAGCGGCACCAGGTCGTAGCCGAAGGGCACCCGCAGCGAGAAGCCGTGGTTTTCCAGCAGATACTTGCTCACCGACTTCTGTTCGTTGCCCTGGTATAGACCTTCGGTGATCCGGTCCATCAACACATTCTCCAGGCGTTGTCTGATTTTCACGCGGTTCTCTCGGATGTTATTGATCAACTCGTTTTCAGTGTTGCCAAACAGGTGGTAAATCTCCTGACCGCGGGCAAACTCATCCTGCTTCTCAAACATATACAAGTCAGTATTCTCCCGAATGCGCTCGATGGATTCTTCGGTAAAGTAGCTCTGCATCCTGCGACCGGCCGCCGTCTGATTGTCCAGGGTGGTGACGAACAGGATGTTCTTCGCGCTGCGCAGTACGCTGTTGAGTTTGAACGGGTCCACGTAGCGAATGTCAAAGTAGGGTTCGGGCTGCGGCAATCCGGGTATGGCCTCCCGGAAGGTTTGCCGCAACTCATCGCCCAGTTCGCCCTGCCAGGCGGTAGAGTCCATGACCAATAGCACCTCGTCATCCGTTCCCCGGGCCAGGGGCAAGGTGCTCTGCGAAGTGTTCTCGCAAGCAACGAGGAAAGGAAGCAGTAAACCTATAGAAAGGATAAAGCGGATAGGATGAGGCATGCAACGTGTTTTTGGGGTGAATAAGGTAACAGCTAATAAACGCTTATTTGGCAACGGATGTTCGCTCCAGCCCCCCGACCGGGGAGAAGCAGAGGTTGCTACCTCCCTGAGGAGCGCATCGGGGGGGGCGGTTAGCCCCGCCACCAGGTCGACGACACGGCGTGTCACTGTCGATACCACGCCGTGGTAACGCTGTTGCCACGGCATGGTAGTGCCATCACTACGCCACAGTAGTAGGTCATTGACTAGGGCGCAGTAGGTGTTTGACCTACGTATGTAAGACAAAGGAAGCTAGTGCCGTAGGCACTAGACAACTATACAATTAAAGTCGCTCGCTTTTAGCGAGTGACGGCTATCGAATGTGCACTTACATTCGATAGCCGTCACCGCTTCGGCGGCCCGGTCGTCGTTCCACGAGGGGCGAAAGCCAAGCGACCGCGCGGCGGACCGTTCTCAAATGGTTAAGAACTTAGTTCCGAAGGCACTAGATACTAGACGACTTTCTGGGAGCAGGTATCTCAACTGAGTACGTTCCTTTTTGGGGTCGTAGGACACTTCGTTACCCTACGACCAGCGTGGTGTCAATGATATCGGATATTAGAAGTTGGACGTGTAAATTCCAACATCCAACTACAACTCCTCTACGATCCGCGCGTAGTCTTCATCCGTCAGCTTCGCTGGGTCAGGCTCCTCCTGCATCACCCGCTGCATAATGGCCTCCTGCCGTTTGCCCTGCTTCAGCGCTTCGGAATACCGATCATCACTAAAAGTGACCCGGGTGTAGAGGGGAACCCAGCGGTCGGGATAGCGGCGGTGCAGTTCGGCTTCTATCTGCTTTTGCGCCACAAACTGCGGGTCGGCCACCCGGTCGCGCATCTCCACGAAGTTTTGCAGGGCCAACTCGGCAATGGCATCGGCATCGGGCTTGCGCTGCTGCTGAAACCGCTCTAGTTCTGCCGCCAAATCGGTAGGCTGCTCCGCGAAGCGTTCGGCCAGCAGGCGGCAGTCTTCGAAAGCGGCGTTCATGCCTTGTCCGTAGAAGGGCACGATGGCGTGCGCCGCGTCACCGATGAGCAAGTTTTTGCCGTAGCGCGACCAGGGGTAACACTGAATCGTGACCAGGTCGGCGGTGGGGTTGCGGAAGAAGTCTTCTTTCAGGTTGGGCATCAGGGGAACCGCGTCGGGGAACTGCTCAGCGAAAAAAGACCTTAGTTCAGCTTCGCCGCTCAGTTGGGCGAACGAGTTTGCCCCTTCGTAGGGTAAAAACAGCGTAGCCGTAAAACTTTTATTGGCGTTGGGCAAGGCAATGAGCATGTAGCCGCCGCGGGGCCAGATGTGCAGTGCGTGCGGTTCCATTGCAAAATCGCCCTCCGCCGGGGGGATGTGCAGCTCCTTGTAGCCGTGCTCGATGTAGTGCTGGCTGTAGTTGAAGCGCGGCGTAACCTGCATCGCTCCGCGCAGGATAGAGTAGGCCCCGTCGGCCCCGATCAGCAAATCGGCGTCGGGAGTGAGCTGCCTATCGCTTCGCAGGTCCTGAATCAGGGGCTGGCCCCGCTCCAGATCAACCGACTGACACGGGTGTTCGAAGAATAGCTGCACGCCGTGTTGTTCGGCTTCGTTGAGGAGCAATTGGTTCAGGTCGCCCCGCGATACGGAGTAGATTGCTTGCCCGTCGGTGCCGTAGGGTTGCAGGGCGGTGTTGCCTTCGGGATCGTGAATCATGCGCCCCCGCATGGCGATGGCCTGCTTGCGCACCGCCGTATCTACCCCGGCTGCTTCTAGCGCCTTCCACCCGCGCCGACTCAGCGCCAGGTTGATCGAGCGGCCTCCGGCGGCCGCTTGGGTACGGGGATCGCCCCGCTTTTCGTACACCTGCACCCCATACCCCTGTTTTGCCAGCAAGATGCTGAGCAGCGAGCCCGCTAGCCCGCTTCCTAAAATAATGATATTTTTCATATCAGTTTGACGCTACGGAATGCAGACCTGACTACTTCTTCATTCAGCATTCCTTGTTCGATATTCGATGTTCAAGGTTGCTACCTAGTGCTTGTTCTAATAACGCACCAAACCGATACACCTCTACGAAAGTATTATACAGCGGCACCGGCGCCACGCGGATCACGTTGGGTTCGCGCCAGTCAGCTACCACCCCGGCGCGGGTCAGTGCGTCGAACACGCGTTTACCTCCGGCCACGGTGAGCGACAACTGGCAGCCCCGCGCTTCGGGGTCGCGGGGCGTGACGAGGTGCACCGGACCGTCGAGCAAGCCATGACGCCGTAAGCATTCCTCCAGGAACCCGGTGAGCAGTACGCTTTTGCGGCGCAACGCGGTCATTCCGGCTTGCTTGGTGAGGGCCAAGGCAGCCCGCTGCGCGGCCAGCGACAGAACGTTGACGTTGCTCAACTGCCAGCCGTCGGCCCCCGGCATGGGTTGGAAGCCGGGCTGCATCCGGAAGCGTGCTTCTTCATCGTGGCCCCACCAGCCCGCGAAGCGCGGTAGCGAAGCGTCGTGGGCGTAGCGCTCGTGCACAAAGACGCCGCCGGTGTTGCCCGGACCGGCGTTCAGGTACTTATAACTGCACCACACGGCAAAGTCCACGTTCCAGTCGTGCAGCCGCAACGGCACGTTGCCCACGGCGTGCGCCAGGTCTAGCCCGGCGACTACCCCGCTCTGCTGCGCCGCCGCAACGATGGCTGGGAGGTCGAACCACTGCCCGGTGTAGTACTGCACACCCGGCCACAGCAGCAGCGCCACCGCCGGGTCTTGCACGGCCTCAATGATTTCTTCGGTGCGCAACGTGGTTTCTCCAGCGCGCGGACGGAGCTTTACCGTGGCTTCTTCGGGGTCGTAGCCGTGGTAACGTAGTTGGCTCTCCACCACGTAGTGGTCGGAAGGGAAGGCCTCAGCCTCCATCAGAATCTTGTAGCGTTGGGCGGTGGGCCGGTAGAACGATACCAGCATCAGGTGCAGGTTGGTGGTCAGGTTGTTCATCGCCACCACCTCTTGCTCCTGCGCCCCCACAATGTGGGCCAGGGCCGGTTTCAACAGTTTATGGTAGGCTACCCAGGGCCGGGGTTCCGCAAAATGCCCCTCCACCCCCTGGGTTTGCCACTTGCTTAACTCCTGCTGCACGTACTCAACTGCGGAGCGGGGCTGCAATCCTAGCGAGTGACCGCAGAAGTAGATCAGCGGTTCGCCCGAAGCATCCGTCGGAAGATGAAACTCCTGCCGGAAGTGGCGCAGCGGGTCTGTTTCATCCAGGGCCCGCGCCCGTTGGTACAAGTCGTCCATAATCTTTACCTTGGCACCAAAGATACTAATAGTTGACACATGATGAATACGGATTTAAGCGGCCGTCGGGCGATTGTCTGCGGCAGCACCCAGGGCATTGGGCGCGCCTGCGCGCAGGAACTGGCCGAACTCGGAGCCAGCATCACATTGGTGGCCCGCAACGAAGACAAACTAAAAGCGGTGCGTGACGCGCTTCCCACCCCGCAGCAGCAAGAGCACCACTACCTGGCGGCCGACTTCCAGCAGCCCGACTTCCTGAAGGCCAAGATCAGCGAGTACGTGAGCAACCAGTCGGCGGTGGCTATTTTGGTGAACAACACCGGAGGGCCTCCTGCCGGACCGGCGTATGAGGCGGAGGTGGACGCGTTTCGGCGGGCCTTCGAGATGCATGTGTTCTGCAACCAGATTCTGGTGCAGGCCGTGGTGCCTCTGATGCAACAGGGCGGGTACGGACGCATCATCAACATCATTTCCACTTCGGTGAAGGAGCCCATTCCGGGCCTAGGGGTATCGAACACCACGCGGGGGGCGGTAGCCAACTGGGCCAAGACGCTGGCGGGCGAACTGGGGCCGCACGGCATCACGGTGAACAACGTGCTGCCCGGCTCCACCGACACCGACCGTATCTGGGACCTGATACGCAAGCGCGCGGCGGCGCAGGAGAAGAGCGAAGCCGAAGTGGAGCAGGGCATGAAGGCCGCCATTCCGCTACGGCGTTTTGCCCAGCCCGAAGAAATTGCCTACGCGGTAGCGTTCCTGGCCTCACCCGCGGCGGCTTACGTCAATGGGGTGAATTTAACGGTGGACGGAGGGAAAATGGGGTGTAGTTAAAGGGTATGTTTAAGCCGATGACCTTTTCTTCCTGATTGTTGTATAAAGCTTGATGACATGAGGTAGTTGATTAGTGGGGACGCGCCGCGGCGCGTCCCCACTAATCTTAATTTTTTCTGTTTTCGTTAAACAAATAGCCTATCTGGTAAGCTATGAGAACAGCTGAGACAGATTATTCAGTATTCCTTCTTTTTACTCTATATTTCTGAGCGTCAACTCCTGTAGTTACAAAACACTCACATCCAGAATCGTCAATTTTAATAACTTTCGCTTTCAAATCGTTATCAGATTCAGCACTCTTCAAGTGGTATTCACAATCTGAAATCCACCTAACCTTGTACTCTGTTCTTTTACCTGTCTGTTTGTTTATCTGAGTCTTGAAATTGTTTTTTCTTTCGATAATCAAGTTTTCTGTTTCGAAGCTACCTTCTTTGGTTTCATCGCAATCTAGTTCAGGGGGGATTTCAACATTGCGATAATAGGTAATCGGCCCAATATCCTTACCCGTCACTTCTTTGTAATATGCTAGGGTCGCCGTAGAGAATGTGTACAAACCAGCGATTATAAGAGTTAAGGCGGGTAGCACGTAACTTAGCTTGTATTTATATTCTAAGTTTTTGAAGGGAATGGCTGATAGAAGGGATGCTATTGCCAGTCCTGTGACAAAGGGGAAACCTACTTTGAATATCAATTCAAATATCTCGGCTGTTAAGTATGGTTGAACAATGTTAAAATAAGAGTAGTCTAAGATTACGTTAATAGTGCTCAGCACACCGACAATAATCCACAGAACCTTTCTCATCATTCGTTCTCTTTATCCAGTATTCTTAAAACTCTACCCTAACTTTTCACCAGCGTCTTCCCCGCGTCGGGGGCGGCTTTCTTGAGGGGAGCGATGTTGAACACCCGTTGGGTTTTATATTTGGTGTAGCTGCACTCGTAGTGCTTCACCAGCGTGCCCTGCCGCTCGGTGGTGGGCGATTCAATAATTTCTTCGCGCACCACCCGCAGAGTGTAGTAGCCACAGGTGGGCGACTTCTCGGCGTGCAGGTGGCCCCGGTACTTTTCTATCTTCACGTAATCCGACGCTTCATCCACCCACACGTCGTAGTCGACCGAGAAGATGTTCTCTTCAGCCTGCTGACCTTCGTCAAGGTGCACGTCTTCTTCGTTCTCGCTGAGCAGCTTCATCGGCTTGCCCGACTTGGGCGAAGTGCGCGGCTTGTAGCGCAGCCGTTGCAGCCGCTTCTCTTGCAGGGTAGGGTAGTAGTACTCCAGGAAGTTATAAATGATGACCCCGATCAGGGTGCCGAACATAAAGGCTACCAGCACTCCCACCAGCAAGAACATCCACTCGGTGGCCAGTGTAGAGATGCCGTAGAGTCCCCCGGCCACAATGAAGGCGATGCAGCCGTAAAGGATCAGATTTTTCTCGCGCTGGTTGACAAAATCGTAGCGGGCTTTGTAGTCGCGTAGGGTGAGCAGCCGGAAGAAGAGATACAGGAAGAGTAGCGCCCCCAGGGCAGCGGCGGCCAGGGCGGCGTAGTAGAAGATGGGCGGGAGAAACGACAAGGTACTTTCCATAGATCGGGCAATGTGGAGTTGAGCATAGTGGTTGAGACGACCGTCCCAGCCTTCGGGCCGAAGTACGTTACTTTGCGAGAAACTAAAAAAGGTTTCTCGGTGCGAAACGCGCTATTTTATTACATGAACGCCGATGAAGTTAGGAAATTACATTAAGCAAAGCAAGAGGCTGGATGCTGGATGACTTTCTAGATGGTTAGATACTGGATGCTGGATGTCGGATACTGGATGACTTGCTACATAGTCAGATGTTGGATGCTGGATACTAGCGGGCGGGCGGATGATCTTCTGAGTGGCGTTCCACGCGGGGCCAGATACTAGATGTTGGCTACTATAGGACAGCGACCAGCGACCAGCGACCAGCGACCAGCGACCAGCGACCAGTGACCAGTGACCAGTGACCAGTAACCAGCAACCAGTCACCCCTCAATCGCTTGCCGGATTAGGGCGCAGGCTTCTTCAATTTCTTCGTCGGTGATGGTCAGGGGCGGGGCAATGCGCATGGCGTCGTTGCAGTACAAAAACCAATCGGTGATCACGCCCAGCTCCACCGCCCGGTCGATGATGGGTTTGAGCACCTCGAAGCTATCAAAGGCCACGGCCATCATCAGTCCGCGGTGGCGGATCTCCCGAATGGCGGGGTGGCGCAGTCGCGCCTTGAACAGTTCCGCCTTGCGCGCCACGTCATCGATCAAGTGCTCGTCGTGCAGCACGCGCAGCGTCGCTAGGGAGGCCGCCGCACTCACCGGGTGCCCCCCGAAGGTGCTGATGTGGCCCAGGATCGGGTTTTCGCGAAAGCCCATCATCAGCGCGTGCGAGGCGATAAATGCTCCAATGGGCATGCCGCCGCCCATGCCCTTGGCGGTCACCACCACGTCGGGCACGATGCCGTAGGGCTCGAACGCCCAAAAGGTGCCGGTGCGCCCGAAGCCCGCCTGAATTTCATCCAAAATCAGCAATGCTCCGGTGTCGTCGCAGCGCTGGCGCACGCGCTTAAGATAATCAGGATGGGCCACCCGCACACCCGCTTCGCCCTGCACGGTTTCCAGCACCACCGCCGCGGTCTGCTCATTGATCAGCGACAAATCATCGGGCTCATCGAACCGAATGTGCGTCACGCCCGGCAGCAGCGGCCGGTAAGCCTGCTTGAACGATTCGCTGCCGCACACCGACAGTGCCCCGTGCGAGGAACCGTGGTAGGCGTTGTGGCACGACACCAGGTTGGGCCGACCGGTGGAGCGCTTGGCCAGTTTGATGGCCCCTTCGATGGCTTCGCTGCCCGAATTCACCAGATAGACGCAGTCGAGCGGAGCGGGCAGGGTGCGGGCCAGGGCTTCAGCCAGGTGCACCTGCGGGGTTTGCACAAACTCGCCGTAGACCATCACGTGCAGGTAGCGATCGATCTGCTCTTGGATGGCCTGCACCACCCGCGGGTGCCGGTGCCCCACGTTGCTCACCCCGATGCCCGAGATCAGGTCCAGGTAGCGTTGGCCCTCAGGGCCGTACAGGTACACGCCCTCGGCCCGCTCCACCTCGATCATCATCGGAAAGTGGGTGGTCTGCGCCAGGTGGTCTAAAAACAGTTGCCGCTGTGATAGGGTGGTAGTCATTGGATGTTGGATGATTTTCTACATCGATAGGATGCTTGATACTGGATGACTTTCTGTATGGCAAAGATACTAGATGATCTTCTGATTGGCGTTCCACGCGGGGCCAGATACTGGATATTAGAATGCGTAAATTCCAGTATCCAGTATCCAACTAACACCGCCACAAAATAAATCATTCGCTGGCCAGGGGTGAATACTTTTGCTACAAAAAGTCGTTACTTTAGCGAATCAACCCTCGTGCTATGCTAAACCGCTGGTTTAAGAAGGACGGCCTGACCAACATTTACCAGAAAAAGAACACGGTGAAGGTAATCGTGCTGCTGGTTTCGGCCACCATTGCTGCGCTGTCGATCGTGTATACTGATATTTTGGTAGATAAACTCAAGGAGCGGGAGAAGAGCTTCGTAAAACTGTACGCCGAAGCCATCGAGCGCACCGCCAACGAAGATGAGGAGATCACCTTTTTGTTCAACGAAATCGTGGCTCCTAACCAATCAATTCCTACCATTCTCACCAACAGCTTCGGCGATTACGTGGCCTATCGTAACATTGATATTGAAGACTCGGACAGCGAAGAAAAGAAGGCGCGTATCTTAGAAAAGGAGCTGGCCAGGATGCGGGAGTTGTATAATCCCATTGAGATTGCCCTGCGCGACCCCCGCACCGGAGAAGTGTTCGCCTACCAGTTTGTCTACTACCGCAACTCCTTTCTGCTCACCCAACTGCAGTACTATCCCTACTTTCAGCTGTCGGTGATTGCGATATTTGCGCTGGTCACCTATCTGGTGTTTAGCTACTCGCGCACGGCTGAGCAAAACCGGGTGTGGATTGGCATGGCCAAAGAAACCGCCCACCAACTGGGCACGCCCCTGTCGTCGCTCATGGCCTGGGTAGAATACTTTCGGGCCGATCCCGACACCTACGACCCCGACATCGTGCAGGAGATCGATAAGGACATTCACCGCCTGGAAATGATCACTTCCCGCTTCTCCAACATTGGCTCAACGCCCACGCTCCAGGCCGAAGATTTGCAGCAGGTGGTAGAAAACACGGTGAACTATCTACGCACGCGCATCTCTTCCAAGGTGAGTATTCGGGTGGAAACCGGTGGCGAACCGCTAAAGGTGCTGATCAACGCGCCCTTGTTCGAGTGGGTGATCGAGAACATTTGCAAGAACGCCGTGGACGCTATGAGTGGCATTGGCGATCTGACCATCCGGATGCAGAGCGAGAAAGACCGGGCTGTGGTCGACATCACCGACACCGGTAAGGGAATTGCCAGTTCCAAGCTATCCCAGGTCTTTGTGCCGGGCTACACCACCAAGAAGCGCGGGTGGGGACTGGGCCTGTCGCTCTCGCAACGCATCATTGAGAACTATCACCGGGGCAAGCTCTTCGTGAAGCAGTCGGAACTGGACGTGGGCACTACCTTTCGGATTGTGTTGCCCATGCAATCGCTGGCCGTGGGGGAAGAACCTAAGGAGAAAGCGCTTACCGCTTCGTCAATCAGATAGGCTGGCAAGAAGAGTTCCTTCCTCTCGCAATTGCTTCATCAGGAGCGTGACTGCTCTCAGTCCCTCTAGCAAGGGTATCTTGTTACCGTGGAAATCGATGAATTCTACTCGCTTCGACGTGATCAGGGCGGTGCGCTCCATTACGTTTTTCTTCAAAAACTGGGCTAGCGAAACCACGTTGTAGTCGGTTTCGGAGTTTTTGATAGACACCTGGGCGATGTTGGTTTCTCGTAGGGCAGTATTCATCATGAATGCTCAATTTCTTGCATCAAACGAATAAGTTCTTCCTCATCAATGTCCTCCGGCGTTTCGGGCTGCACATGGTAGAGGGTAATGCCTTGTCGTTCTTCGTCGGGTGAAACCCGCAGCCCAACCGTTTTCTTCAGCACAAAAAACAGCGCGTATCCTACACCGCCCGCCCACAGCAGACACACCAGGGCACCCAGCGCTTGCACGCCTAGCTGGGCCCAACGAGCGTGCGCCAGGCTCGCTTCCGGGGCAAACAGGGCCACGGCCAGGGTGCCGAACAATCCGCAAAAGCCGTGAACGGGAACGGCACCCACGGCATCGTCAATCTTCCACTTTTTGGTCAGCAGATCATACGATACATTGTGAATAACCCCCGCCAGTAGGCCAATCAGCAAAGAGGTAAGGGGAGTTTGGATATGCGCCGAGGCGGTGATGGCCACCAACCCACCCAGGGCTCCGCCCAGCATTTTTTCGTAAATATTCGCTTTCTGCTGGAAGAAGTACGAGTGGAAATAGGCAGCCAGGGCGGCAGCGGCAGCGGCCAGGTTGGTGTTCAGAATAACGCTGCCTACCTGGGCGTCAAATACCAGCGAACTGCCTCCGTTGAAGCCCCACCAGCCAAACCAAAGAATGAATACCCCCAACACCGCCATCGGAATGCTGTTGGGTTCAAACTCGCGCAGGGTGCCTGCCTCGGTATAGCGTCCTAATCGGGGACCTAACAGCTTAAGCCCGGCCAGCGATACCCAGGCGCCCACCGAATGAACCACGGTGGAACCGGCGAAATCGATAAACCCCAGGTCGGCCAGCCAGGCCGAATTGCTGCCGTAGAAGGCATTGCCCCACACCCAGTGCCCAAAGATCGGGTAGATCACCAGAGCGATGAATGTTGAGGCGGTGAGGTAAGGCACAAAACCGGTTCGCTCTGACATGGCCCCTGACACAATGGTGAGGGCGGTGCCCGCGAAGGCCAGTTGAAACATAAAGAACACGGCACCCAACTCGTTCCCCCCCGCTACGGCAAACGAAGAAGGCAAAAACGTGGTGGTGCCGATCCACCCCTGCCACGACTGTCCGAACATCAATCCGAACCCTGCCACAAAGAAAATGATCGAGCCGACCGTCCAGTCCACCATGTTTTTCATGGCCACGGCGGCTATCTGATGCTTCCGTACTAAGCCTACTTCCAAGCATTTGAAGCCCGCCTGCATCAAGAACACCAGGGCGGCCGACAGCAGCACCCAGAGCATATTGAGGGTGTCGGGGGTAACTTCTTTCTCTATTGCGTCGGCTTCAGAGGCATAAACCGGTACGGCGGTAGCAAATAAGCCGATGAGCAGTAAGCTTTTCATTCTCAGTGTGTGTTGGCAAATAGGTAGTTGAAAACCAGGAAGTGGTTTTCTCGGTAGGCGAGTTAGAAAAAAACATGCCACATAGAGGAAGCACCAGAGCCGATGGTGTACCTTCGGGCGGCATTTGGGTGGTTGACGATGCGGTTGGGCCGAGGCTAAGATCAATCGGCCCAAACAAAATATAAATAGTTATACAGTGTAATATTTTGGTTATAATTGAGGGGCGGATTAGTCGAGAGTGTGCTAAGCCGTGCTTTTGTAGGTTTTAGGGTATTAATGAGATAGTAAAATGGACGCACGGGAAACGTTAATTGATCGGATCAATCAGAAATTAGCCCAATTGCCGGAAGCGCATCTGGACATTGTCTACCGCCTGGTTCAGCGATTGGGTCTGGCTACAAATGATAAGGCGCTGGAACAGGTTGATCAATCCGAAGCCTTTCCTTTTGTGGATGAGATTGAGCGGGTGCGGGAGCAGT
Source organism: Cyclobacteriaceae bacterium (assembly GCA_965217275.1). Taxonomy (GTDB): domain Bacteria; phylum Bacteroidota; class Bacteroidia; order Cytophagales; family Cyclobacteriaceae; genus Tunicatimonas. The sequence goes on from OZ244400.1 coordinate 3,623,690, forward strand.
CGCGGCAGATTTCGGGGGGCGGCAACGATCAGCAGTTTGCATAACGGAGATCAGATGAAACTCAAAGACCGCAGTTTGTTCTACAGTACGTTTGCCATCCAAGGAACAGGCGCTAAAGGGGCAGGATTGGGATTTCTGCCTGACCGATGTATATACCATCGGCATCATCGCGCAATCCACTGGCCTTATCATCAACGAAATCAACGCTTTATGAGGATTTTCGCAGGGTTCCTCCTCTTTGGTCTACTGTTTCCCTTCTCTCCCAGTTGGTCACAAGCCCCGGCCAAACTGTCGGCCAGCGAGATTCAACTGGCGCTGAACAAACTCAACGTGCTGGGCAGTGCCCTCTACGTGGCCGCCCACCCCGACGACGAAAACCAGGTGGTGATCGGCTATCTGTCGCAAACCCGCCTGATGAACACCGGCTACCTGTCGCTCACCCGGGGCGATGGCGGACAGAACCTCATCGGTCCCGAAATCCGGGAGCTGCTCGGGGTGGTGCGCACCCAGGAACTCATCCAGGCCCGCCGCCTCGACGGCAGCCAGCAGTTCTTTACCCGGGCCATCGACTTCGGCTACTCTAAAACCGCCGACGAAACCCTGGAGCTGTGGGACAAAGACCAGATTATGGCCGACGTGGTGTGGGTGATTCGTCGGTTTCGGCCCGACGTGATCATCACCCGCTTTCCGGCCGACGAGCGGGCGGGACACGGCCACCATACCACCTCGGGCCTGCTGGCCGCTGAAGCCTTCGATCTGGCCAACGACTCCACCAAGTTTCCCGAACAACTGCAGTACGTAGCCCCCTGGCAACCCACCCGCTTGTACTTCAACGATTTTGCCTGGTTCACTCCCGGCCTGGATTCGGCCAGCCAGGTCAATGATTCTATTTTGGCGGTTAGCATGGGCGGGTACAACCCGTTGCTGGGCCAGTCGGTGCCGGAGATTGCCGCCCGTAGCCGCAGTCGCCACCAGTCGCAGGGCTTCGGCTCCACCGGGGCGCGGGGCAAACGTACCGAGTACCTGCGCCACATGCGGGGCAGTCTGGCTAAAGACAACCTCTTCGAGGGCATCGACACCACCTGGAGCCGGGTGGCGGGCGGGGCGCGCATGGGCCAACTGCTGGCCGAAGCGGCCCAGTCCTTCAATCCGGCCCGTCCGGCGGCGGTGGTGCCCACCCTGATGGACGCTTCCGAAGCGCTGGACGCCCTGCCCGACAGCTACTGGAAGCGCGTGAAACGGGCCGAACTGGATCAGGTGATTCCAGCCTGCCTGGGGCTGTACCTGGAAGTGCGGGCGGGCACCAACGAAGTGGTGCGCCGCTTTCGCCGGGGCGATGGCCCCCGTCCGGGCATCGCCGAGTACTCCGCCACGCCGGGTGACTCGGTGACCCTTAACGTGGAGGCCATCAACCGCTCCGACGTGCCCGTGACCCTTAAACGGGTCTCTTTCCCCGCGCTGGGCCGCGACACCACGCTGGGCTGGGCGTTGCCCAATAACGTGGACACCACCCTGACCCTGCCGGTGCGCCTGCCCGACGAATTGCCCTACACCGAACCCTACTGGCTGCGCTTGCCCAACGACGGCTTCACCTTCACGGTGGAAGATCAGTTGCTGATTGGTAAAGACGAGTCCGCAGAGGCGCTGGTAGCCCGCTTTGGGCTCACGGTAGCGGGGCAGCCCCTTACCCTGAGCACGCCGGTGGTGTATAAGTACAACGACCCGCGGCAGGGCGAAACCTACCGGCCGTTCGTGATCATTCCGCCGGTGGACACCGAGATTGCTGAGCCGGTGCGGGTGTTTGCCAGCAACGACCCCCAGGCGGTGCACGTGACGGTGCGGGCCGGCCGGTCAGATATCAAAGGGAAGCTGGCGCTGCAACTACCCGACGGCTGGCGGGCCGACCCGGCCTCTTACGATTTTTCGCTAGCGCTTAAGGAGCAAGCGGCCGAGTTCACCTTTCGGATTACCCCTCCCGCTGAACCCAGCGTGGGGGATGCCCGGGCGGTGGCTACCGTGAACGGGCAGGCCTACGACCAGCACAAGATCATTATTGACTATGAGCACATCCCCACCCAGACGCTGCTGGCGCCTAGTACCGCCAAACTGGTGAAGGTGGATTTGCAGAAGGCGGGGGAGGCCATCGGCTACATCATGGGCGCGGGCGACGAGATCCCGCAGGCGCTGGAGCAGATTGGCTACCGGGTGACGCTGCTGGAAGCCAACGAGGTGCGCGCCGATTACCTCAAGCAGTTTGATGCGGTGATGGTGGGCATTCGCGCCTACAACACCAACGACTGGTTGCGCTACCGCAACGACGAACTGCTGGCGTACGCCAAGGGCGGAGGCACGCTGCTGGTGCAGTACAACACCAACTCCCGCCTGGTGACCGACTCTATTGCACCCTATCCGCTCACCCTGTCGCGCGAGCGAGTGACCGACGAGACCGCCCCGGTGCGCTTTCTCGACCCGGACAGCCCGGTGCTCACCTACCCCAACCGGATCACCGAGGAGGATTTTGCCGGTTGGGTGCAGGAGCGAGGTCTGTATTTTCCTGAGAAATGGGACGAGCACTACCAGCCGGTGCTGTCGCTCAACGATCCCGGCGAAGACCCGCTGGAAGGCAGTCTGCTGGTGGCACCCTACGGTGAGGGCCACTACATTTACACGGGCCTGTCGTTCTTCCGCGAACTGCCCGCCGGGGTGCCCGGAGCCTATCGGTTGCTCACCAACCTGCTGTCGGTGGGGAAAGACCGGGAGCGCGGGAGGTAAAGTGACGTCTTCCTCATGCACTTCTTCTAATTGGTTTGGAAAGCACACTGTTAGCGAAACACTACGGTTGAAGCTGCTGCTTGCGCGTCCACATTCCCACCCGGCGCAGCCCCACGAGCACTCCCACGTTGTCGGTGAGTTGCCCGGCATCGACGGCCAGCGAGGTGAGCAGCGACCAGTGCGCCGAGAAGGGGTGCGACTCCACTTCCAGCAAGAAATAGTTCTGCCGTTGGGGCGGCCGAAAGGCGTAGGGCGCATCGGGATTATCGATGCTGCCCCATTCCGTGATCCCACCATTTAAGCCGCCGTAGGTGCCTAGGTTGTTGGTAAAGGTCGCAAGCAATTTGTAGTTAATACGCTTGACCTGACCAGCGATGCCTACGTGATGCGCCACCACCCGGTTGTTCACAATGTTGAAATTGAATGCGTATAGATCTGGCTCATCGAAACCAGGAACGTAGAGTTGCATCCGAGCGATGGTGTAAAACAAAGGGGTGCCCAGGATGCGATCTTGGTACGTCCACCCGGTTTTATAAATTGCGTTGTTATAGTAGTTATCACGTCCGCCATAATTCAGTCCTAATCGGTCTTCTTTAGGACCCGTACCCGGATCGGGATCGATGCCGCCCGGACGACTAGGGCCACTTTGGTACGTGGTAGAGACAAACTCGTAGACAATGCTGCTCAGCCACGCATTGGGTTGCTGATTCACGACGTGCAATCCCAGCAAGCGATCTCTGTTTTTGAATAACCGACTGCCGGTCCAGTCTTCAAAGGGGGTTTGCTGATAAATAGTAGCGCAGAAGTGCTTGCTCTTCATGGCCAGGCTAAAATCGTACACTCCCATGTTGTCACCCAGCGCGTTAGCCGCTTCCCCGGCAATAAGCGGGTTATTTATTTGGTCTACCTTCGCCTCCTTTCCCCGGATCACCTGCCAGTAGTCCTTAAGCCCGGCGGGTAGTGGTCCGAACCGGGGGTCTTCGCCCGCCCACACCACCGTATGAATTAGCCCTCCGGCCAGGTTGACAAAGAAGTCGCCCCCTAGCTTCACGTATAGTGACTTTTCGTGCAGCAAAGCGCCACTAATGAATCGGTCTTCGCCGAGCCAGCCGTGGCGGTAGGTGCCTTTGAACTTGACCCACCCCCGGGTGAAGGGCACCGAGCTATACTTAGGCACTGAAAGCAGCAGTTGTGGGATAGGCCGGGCATTCCCACTGATTGCCAGCGACCCGGTGGATAGTTCCCGGTCGGGCGTGCCCAGAGTCTGTTCTTGCCTTCCGCCCATCAGTTTGAAAATACCGTATTGCACGCTGACGTATCCCTGTTGCAACCATGCTTGGGGTGAGAGCGTCTTGCTAAACGGAACCTTAGCGATCAGATCAACGCCCGCTCCGATCTGCCATCGCTTAGTGAGCCGACGTTCGTACGTTGCTTTGCCCCGTAATAGTCCGGTTGAATGGTCCGCGTCGTTCAGAATCCCGAAACGATTGGCCGTGAGCCAGTGAGGAAGGTAGTCTTGCGTGGCTCCGGCAACTCGACTCTCCACTTCGTAATGGATAGTATCCTGGGCTAACCCTGAGGTAATTGTAACGAAGCAGGCTGCTATCCAACCTATCATCAGCCGTTTGATTGGCTGACGTATCCCGCAAATCTTCTGGCTAGCGCTCATTTTTTTCAGCCTATTGAAACTAAGGCCAAATTTAACAACTTTTGCGGCTTAGTCTGCAATTGGCGGTCTTGCTTTTGCTAGATAGAAAAAGTATAAGACCCACCCCTCGCTCACTCCTATGAACGCAATTGCCTCTGTGCTGCTACTAGTTTCAACAATCTCGATTGCGGCCTTCCCGAGCGACTCGCTTGTCAACGTTAATGACATGGGTGTGTATGGCGACGGAAAAACTGAGCTTTCGGATGCGCTGCAAGAAATTTTGGATAAGCATGTGAACATTTACCTTCCACCAGGCAAGTATTTGATTGATAAAAGTCTTTACCTGCGAAGTCATCACCAAATTGTGGGTACCGACAGTACGGTATTAATGCCTACTGCGAACGCATCTGCCTCGGGGCGTTTCTTCTTTTTTACTGTTTGTGGCGCTCAGCATGTGCGGCTTGAAAAAATCACCTTCTACACTGAGGATATTCCGGAGCGTCTGGTCATAGCGGTGTTAGCTCAAAATGTTCAGCACCTGATACTCACCCACCTAAATGCCTTTAATTGCGGAGTGGCCAGAATACTACAACCAAATGAGTATTCGTATTCGGCTATCCCCAATGACTTAACCTCTCGCGCGTTTGACCGGGTGGGTAATTCTGATATTGGGATTAGTTACTGCCGGGGGGAAGGTTCCCAACGGACAATGGCGCAATATACCGCCGGAGTGCTACTTGGCTTCACCCGTGACTGGACGATCAGTAACTGCTCATTTTCTCGTTATGACCACGGGGTACAATGGTGGGGCGGAGATAGTAATCCCGAACGGGATGGTAAGGTTGCCAACGTACGCAAGTGCCAGAACGGTCTTATCTCAGATGTAACCATAAAATACGTACGCGGGGGAGGAATTTGGGGAAGCATGGGAGAAGACATCACAGTACAAAACTCTCATGTGATGCACTGCGGAGACGTGGGTATAGACTTTGAGGGCTGTTTTCGCTCTAAAGCCATCAATAATTACGTAGCGGAGAGCAACAACGGCAACATCGCGGTGTTTCACCACAACCAAGACATTCTCTTTGCCAACAACCAACTGGTGCAGTCTGACCCTAAGCGACCGCAGGCCTGCATCTATAATGCTTCGCAGAGTCAGGACAACGGACAGGTAACCTTTGATAATAATGTGTTTATTAATACGAAGGGAGTAGGCCATATCAAGCAGCAAGGCCCAAGCAGCCACATCATTTTTACCCAGAATAGTCTACACAATGTCGTAGCTAACTTTAGTTTCAACAACAATAAGTACATTGACATCAGCGAGAACATATTTTTAGTTACCCGCTTACTAGTTTACGATTACGTCCTCAAGGCTGGCCAAACCCATCATGGTGGGAAAGTGTCATTAGAGAAGAACCATTTTATCTCTACCGTTCCCCAGTCCGAATCAGTGTACGCCATCAGTCTTCACCAGTCAGACTACAATTCCTCACCGATAAACCGAGTTATCAATAACACCATCGTTGGACTACCTTATCAAATGAAGGTGGTGTGGGCAGGGGGCAACGCTGGATTTGCCGCAGAAACCTACATTGAGTCAGAGCATTTGCTTTCCCCTGAGGCTATTCAAAGAGTAGAGGCAGGGGCAAGATCGTCGGAGTTGTATGTCAATGATAAAAGGTGGATGCAGTAGCTGCTTGACCGCTAACCGGCACGTTGAGACCAAACAGAACGATCTGCATCACTTAGTAGCAACACAACCACCAACCAATAAATGGCCATTACCGGGATGTAGAGAATAGCACCATCTACAAAGGCGGCAATGTAATACAGCACCAGCCCCAGGGCTAAGCTCCTTCTAGTCAAGGTTGACGATTGAGGGGAGCGGCCTAGCAGAAACAGGCCAAACGGAGTGAATAAGTACAGAAAGAAAAGGGGCAAACTTACCCAACCAAAGTTCTCAACAATACTGAAGTAGACCATTTCCCGAACCACTTCAAACTTAACGCTCATATCAGGGAAGAAAGAGCTCTCAGCCAGAGCGTCTATCTGACCGGTTCTACCACCTAGGCTACTATCCGCTAAGAAAGTGATATCTCGGCCGAGCAGCGATAGGCCAATCATCATGGCAACAAATACTACTGTTACCACACCGGCAATTGCGAAGACAGAGCCTACGGTTTTTTTCTTTAAGAATATAAAGTTAAGAATCTCAAATATCAGCAGTCCCATCCATACGGTGCGCGACAAGGTGAGCAGCAGGGCTAGCTTTAAAAAAAACCTGCGGTAAGTTTTAGTTTCAAAAGTATTGACCAGGGGCAAAAGCATGAGCATACAAACCCCGTAAAGGTTGCCGTTATTATAAGTAGAAATTAGTTTGAATATACCCCCCCGGTTAATGTGCTTGTTCTCCAGCTCACCCACATCGCCCGTGTTAACTGTGACTAGAGGGATTTCAATAAACGAACCGGTATATAGCTTGTAGAAGAATAAGAATATCCCATAAATAGCTGTGAAGTAAACGAACTTAAGCAAGATATTCCGAACGAAATCAAGAGAAACATGCCGTAGCGGATGGTAGAAGAGCAGTAAAAAGATGGCGGGCATTCCAAAAAGTGAGATATAGAATGAGATAGTGAAGCCGATGCCCTCGAACCCCGCTCCTATAATCTTAAGGGTAGACACCGCAAAGAACGGAAACGTAGCAACCAAACAAATGAACTGGTTTTTACCGACCCACCGCAGGCGTCCGGTATACGTGTAGGCAGTGAAACTAAGACCGGCCAGCAAGAAAAGAATTGCGTAGCCAGTTGTCAAAGGAATACCTCCCGGCTTGATTCCACCCTTAGGCAGTAGTATAAGGAACGTTAGTAGCAACGCCGCCAGATACTCGTACTTTCTTTGACGGTAGGGAGTGAGGGATATCTTCAGTGACATAACTAGTAATAGTGGTTTATCACTTAGCGAGTATCGTTTTGCATTAAGACACTATCTTCAAGCGTACGGTAGCTAGCCGGATGTCCGTTGCTATAGTTTCCTAAGTCATACTTTGCGGTTTCGTAGTGCTGTTCAGCCGTATATGGAGCTAGAAACTTATCGCCAAGCAAGTCGCAGCGCACAAAAAAAGCGTTAAGCCCAAACAGATTGCAACCTACTAGCGCGTAATCTCGTCGGCGCATTTCATCTTCTAAGAACTTGAGCGACATCCCAAAGTTATCAGTGCCGTTCCAGACGTATTCCTCGTTGTAGCGCATACAATAGCGAATAAAGTACCCCATCTTAGCATTATACTCAAACACAATCACCCGTGGAGACACGCTTCGAATGGCATCATAAACGTGAAAGTCGTTGCCATCGATATCCACCGATAGCAAATCAATTTCCGGATCCTTGATGTGCCGAGCAATGATTTGGTCTATATTATTCACGGTAATGAAAGCGTTTTCTACTTGCAAAATTCCTTGCTGCACGGTTCGGGCAAAACCTTCTCTGATCGCAGTGCAGAAACTACTGCTTCCCTCAATCCACAAGCCTCTCCACTCCTGGAAGAGTAACGCAAGGGTGTTGTTTTCTAGTCCGTTACCCACTCCAAACTCGATAAATTTTTTGTTAGTTGTGCCAATGCGCTTGAAAATTTCGTGAATGATCCCGTCCTCATCGGTTTGTGAATAGATCTTACAGCCATACCGAACCAGGCATCTTGGGTCTTCGTAGCGGTGGTTTGCTAATAGTCGATCAATGTAGTAGATACGGCTATCGGGTTCGGGAGCTAGCAGTTTGTGTTTGATACTTTTAGCAGCATCACCAAGTTGATTAGCAGAAGGTAGTTTCATGTATTCGGTAAATCAAAGCACGAAGTTAGTTATTATCTCTCGCTTCCAAGGTAGTGAGCAGCTTTAGTAGTGCTTCAACCGATTGGTCCCAACTAAAGTCTCTCACGCGCTGATAGCCCCGGCTTACAAGGTTCTTCCGTAATGCAGAATCATCCAGTATTTGGCGAAGTCCTTCTACTATGCTATGTTCATCCGTAGGGTCTACATAGTGGGCCGCATCGCCACATACTTCGGGTAGACTACTGCTATTGGCTACTACCACCGGACAACCAGCGCGCATCGCTTCCAGGGGGGGGATGCCAAAACCCTCGTAGAGCGAAGGATACACGAAAGCAGTTGCGTGCTGGTAAAGGTTTGCCAAAGTGACCTCATCTACGTAGCCCAAAAATAAGATATTTTCGTCAATAGCTTCCTCAGTAGTGGCGTTTTGACGAGGCAAACCAACCAGTACCAAACGAACATCTGGGCGCTTCAGTTGCCGAAACGCTCGAATCAGACGACTCAAGTTCTTGCGAGGGTCTGCCGAAGCCACCGATAGTAAGTAGTCTTCCTTAACTACCCGCTTAGTTACGATTGTTTTGCGTGGGCTGACGGCATTGTAGATCACGGTGATGCGTTCTGTTGGCACATCCAGATAACGCGTAATTTCCTGCTGAGAGAAACGGCTCACCGTCAGTATTTGTTGACTCGTCCGGCTACCGATGGACACCAGCAGCCGATAAAGACAGTAAAAGCGGTGACTAACCCATTGGGGGTTGTGTAAAAAATTGAGATCGTGGATTGTTATAAGCTTGCGGCGGTACAACAGTGGCCCTTTCATGTCCAGGTTGAGAAGCAGTGCGCCGCGGCGGCGGACGTACCACCACAACTCCAACTGTTCCCAAAGATGACCGGTTAGCTTACCAACGATCCGGGGAGACAGGTCTTTGCTATCTTCCGTATGATGTAGGTTGCACGGTGCTACCAGTTCGGCTTGAGCATGCTGCTTCAGCAGACGGCGACAGATTTCTATGGCAAAGCGCTGCACTCCAGTGAGCGGCTGGGCCAGGAAGCTGCCGTTAATAACAAGGAGCGGGGAAGTGTTGTTCAACGCACTAGCTTTGTTCAACAGTGGCTACTGTCAGGAAATTACTGGTATAAATACCGCCCCCGCTCTCACCGTTGGCAGTGAGTAAGAACCCTTTGATCACTGGTTTGAGCAAACTTCGCCACAGCAAGGCTCGAACCCGACTCTTAAGTCCGTGCGGAATGGGTGGGAGTTCATGGTGCTCGAACCGGCGGAAGCCACTCATGGTGAGCAACTGGCCCATTGTGCGGGGCGAATACAGTTGGGTGTGGGTAATGTCGCCGTGGTAATTGGGACTCAGTGGGGCTAGTGCATTGGGCACCTGCACAATCAGCCGCCCGCCGGGACGCAACCGCTGCCGCACTAGGCGTAGCAACTCTGTGGCGTAGTCAACGCTGAGATGTTCTACTACATCGAGCAGCATTACCAGGTCATAGGATGCAGTTTGTGTGCTTAAGAAGGACAGTGCATCGGCCTGGGCTACGTTGGTTAGGTGTAAATGCTCTCGCGCGTAGGTAATTTGCTCTTCGCTAATATCAATGCCATAGGTGTTAGTGTATCCTAGTCCGGCTAGTATCGACAGGTAGCGACCGTAGCCGCAACCTATTTCCAGGATTGGGGCACTGCGGTTTGTTGGCAATTTTGGAAGAATACGCTGTGTGAAGTATTGTTGGCCCCAGGCCGAAAATGCCGCTTCTTCCTCCGGGCTGGCGAATACCGCCACTGAAGTGTAGTTTTTATAGATACCTTCTTTCATGCAATAATTGAAAAACTACTATATGAGTTTTCGTTGCAGTTTGTTAACGATCCTGATTGGCAAGGAAGGCAAACCGAATACCTCTTTAAGGTAAAATATATCCGCATCAATGCTTGGGAGCATAAATGTAGGAGGAATTATTTGGTCGATACCCTGTAGGGCCTGTCCTACCGCCATGTGTTTCTCATCACTGAACTCAGTTGCATCCTCGCCATAGCCTATGTTGCTGATAAGATTCACATTAGGAACAACACACAGGCCGTGATGAATATAGACTGCAAATAGCCACTGAGGATCCCAATTATCGTATTCTTTTTGGTATGTCCGTCTAAAAAATTTTTTTAGGTAACGATTTTTAACTTCAGTGACTGGGGAAAAATACTTAATGAGATTTTGCTTTTCGAAAGCTGGAAAAGCGGATAGCGAAAAGTCGTAATGTTGCCAAGCCCTTCGCCAACTAGCCCAACCCCAAACGTTCACCATACGGGAGAAATAATAAGTCCCATCACTCCACGTCTGTCCGAACTGAAAATTGCTCCCGCTTATATGCATTACCCGCGTATCCTCACGGTATAGTTCTAGCATCTCTTGACAAAAATAGAAGAAGCTTTGATTAGGCAAACAATCATCTTCAAGAATGATTCCTTCCGCCACATATCCGAAAAACCAGTCGATGGCCGAACTTACTGCTTTGCCACAGCCAAGGTTCTTATCGCGAAACAGTGTAGCCACCTCACAATCCCAGTCTACCTGCTCAATGATCTTTCGGGTGTCCTGGCACTTATCAGCTTCCCCCGCTATGGATTCGCGGGGGCCATCGGCCGCCACAAACAGTTGCCGAGGTTTTGCTTTTCTAATTTCTTCAAACACCTGTTGTGTTTTACCCGGGCGATTGAAGATGAGGAATAAGAGAGGGGTATTTTTGTTGTACATATCAATATAAATGCTTGCCTAGTACTTTGGTAATACCTATTTTTTTCAGGTAAGGTCTTATTGCTTTTCTTACCATCCGTACCCAACTTTTGTCGGATGGCTGGTAATTCTTCCAGGGTGTGAACGCTAAATATTTATAATATTCTTTGGTGTATGGATGAAAACTAAGATAATGCCAAGGCTTCTGAGGAGTGGAATAATGAATGATGACCGGGTTGCGTATGGCCTCTTGTAATTCAGTGGGGTTTCCTCGAAAGCTTTTAAACTCATCCATAAAAAGAGCCCCTTGCATATTATACTTAGGATGCAACGGTAGCCATCGACCGTAAAGTATTGCATTTAGTACGTCTTGATCATGAAACTCTATTTGAGCTGGATTTCTGTGAATAAACTCAAGCGCTTGTTGCATTACTTCTTCTTTACGCCATTTGTCTAAATTAATTAGCAAAACTCCGGCATTAAAGTAGCAGTGTTCATCCGTATGTTGAAGTACGGCCTTTCTGACAGCTGTCACGTTTTCTACTGCCCCCACTGAATAAGCCTGTATATCGGTATTCCAGAGAGAAGCAATACTATCATTAACAACAATATCAGCATCTAAGTAAATAATTTTACTCAAACGTTCACTGGCAAAAGCAGGAATAAATAACCGAAAATAAGAAGCTACCGTAATATGACCGCTAACCTTAAAGTATTTAGTGCTATTATCGTCTATTTTTGTGGTTTCTAGTGAATGGTTGTAGTGTTCTACCAAGGTTCGTAGTAATATTAATGATGCTTTTTCTATTCCATCATTATAAAAAAGGTATATATAAAACTTACTTTGGAGATTGTTTTTAAAAAGGGAACAAAGCATTACCCCTACGTGCTGCACATAATTTTTATCAATGGCAGTTGCCACATAAATGGTTTTCATTAATTTCTAACGATCCTGACTGATTTCCAAAACGTAATTAGCGTAAGGTTTCACATCGGTGAATGTTATCTTTGTAGAGTTCTTATTAATCAAATAGCTTCCTTCTTGTTTTAAAATTATACCCTCCACAGACGCTTCGCCGTTACTGGGAATTTCGTATACGCTGATGTTGACTGAGGCATCGGTACTAGCTATAAAACTAAGTGAGTTTATATTGTTTATGATGACATCAAGCTCTCTGACAGTCTCTTTTCGGTGTGCATTGGCAATGATAATCTCAGCTTTCTTCCAATCGGTAGGATGTCGATACGCAAAGCTAACAATAAAGGAGATATTGGCATCACTTTGTACTCTTTCCGAAACGCTTTCTGCGTATAGTCTATGGGTCCACCATGAAGCTCGGGGTTTCAAATCTTCAAGGGTCAGTAGCCCGCCGATGGTACCGTTCCAGCAGGTACTGCCACTTTCCTGGTCTTCCCAACAGGCCCGGCAAGCTCCGTCAGCCCCACCCTTCTCCAAATTATATAAGTACCCTAGAATCAGAGCAGGGTTATGCTGTGAGCCGTAGTAACCATATTCGTTCACGTGAATTTCTTTAACTCGCAGGTTTGTATAGTTGTTGTCAATAATAGTGTGCAAGTCACGGAGATGTTGTTGTACTGAGTAGGGGTTATCGGTTTCGTACAATTCGTGATAAGAAAAAACATCCAGTTGCACATTATTCTTATTACAGTAATGGGCAAACCCGTGAATCCACTCGGGAAGCCAATGCGTACTAGGCCCAGAGATCATAGCACTGTTGCCTAGTTCTTCCCGGATGACATCATGCGCTATTTTAAAGCATTCAAAAAACTGCTCTTTAGTGCCCTTCCAAAGAAAGCCTACGTCCGGTTCGTTCCACACATCGTAGATTACACTGTTCCGGGTTGTGTCGATGACGGTTCTCAAAAAGTTTTTGTACACCTCGTAGTTTTCATAAGGCATCACCGAAAAACCTTTACCGGGGCCGTTGTGCCACAAATCGCTCAGTGACAAAATGTTTTTGCTGCTAAAGCGAGCCTTCCGAGAACGGACTTCGTAAAATCCAGTACCTCCTCGCAATAGTTTAGGTTCCAGTAACGTAATCAGGCTATCGGCAGGGTCATCTATATTAATGCCGTGCAAGAAACCACTCATTGACTTTACATTGGTTTTTGGTACGGCAAAGTCTACCAAAACATCGGCCTGTTCGGTGAAGTTATCATCGCTATCGTTGCAACGGATGAATAAAACAAGCAATAAAAAGCATTTAATGGGTAAAAGTCGACTCAAATTCATGCGAGGGATTGGGTAGGTTAGCAGAGCGATTTGCTAGTTTGTCGGGTATATAGGTAACTATTCGTTTAAAAATAAATAAAACCAGTCTATAATACACCTTAGCATCTACTTTTTTCACAATATTAATAAACTCCAGAAATTTTCGGGAAAACTTGAGGCGGGCGGGGCAGAAGTTAAAAGACCGCTCAAAGTAGTTGTGTAGCAATTTGTTCTTTAGTGCCGGGTCCGGGTGAGCGTATACTAGTATATGCTCCAGAATTTGATATTCTTCCCGAATCTTAATTAGCACTTTGTTGTGGGTTCGAATCGTGCGGGTGGTAGCATCATGGCGTCGGAAGTAGTTGAGTGGTTTTGCGACAAAATATACGTTGGTATGCTCCAGCATTTTGATCCAGTGCAGCCAGTCGCCGCACATCACCAAGCGTTCGTCGGCTCCACCAACGGCCTCGTATCGCTCTTTTCTGAATACGACTGCACTGGTATTGGGGATGGTAGGTTTGTGAAAGAGGAAGTTCCGGTTCTCGTCCTGCCCGTTGTTGAGGTAATCTTGCTTCCAGTGCTCGGTATCCAATGAGTCGGTCCAGTGCTGCATGGTGTCAATGATTTCACTTTGTGCATTCACTACCCACGACTGGCAGTAGGCTACACCTACCGTAGGATGCCGTTCCAGTTGCTTAACCAATGTTTCCAAAAAACGGGGGGCGGCGTAGTCATCGCTTTCGGCGATCCAGATGTATTTACCCCGGGCCATCGCCACTCCTTTATTCCACTGGGCAAAGGGGCTGCCACTGTTAGCGACATTGAAATTGGTTTGTATTCTTTCGTCTTGTGCTGCATATTCATTAATAACCACCCGACTGTTATCCGTTGAGCAATCATCCAGTATAATAAGCTCAAAATCCTGGTAGGTTTGAGAGAGCACGGATTCGATACGTTGAGCAAGATATGGAGCATGGTTATAGTTGGGAACCACAACAGAAACTTCAGGATGCTTCTCCATACCCATAAGCATGTTAGCTTGTCTGCTTTTTTATTAAGTTTTTTAAGAACGAGTAAAGGTAAACAGCAAAGAACATAAGTTTATAAGGAAGTCGCACATACTGAGCGGTATGCTTTACAATAGCGGTGGTGGGGTAGCCGATGTGGTTGCTTCGTAGAATGATATTAAAGCTGGCTATTTTCTCCAGCAGAAACTTGTCTATCAGTTTTTCTTTCTGTACCAGGGCTGGGAGATGCTTCCGCCATTTTTTGTGATAGATTAGCGCATGGTCTACCCAGGAGGCTGTATTAGGGGTGCCTGCCGAGTAGTGAGTAAGCAAAACTTCATAAGTAACCACTACTTTATACTTGGTTCGCACGGCGGTGGAGAAGTCGGTATCGTAAAAATGAAAGCCTTTTAAGTTATCTTGATCAAACTTGAACTGCTCCCAGATACTTTTTTTCGTAGCTAAAAAAACACCATCCAGCGCGACCACCTCCGATAACAAAGTACCTTGAGGATTTATGCTTATCTTAGTCAACTGTTGATTTTGAGGCTGCACTATATGCATTCTATGATGCTTTGCAGGAGTATCCCACCATGCCGCCACATTAGCTGATTTGTGCGTAGCTCCTGCCACTCCTGCCAATCCTATGGCTGGGCGGTTAAGGATTTCCACAATTTTATTCCCCCAACCGATCGTATGAAACCCGACATCTTCGTGTACAAAGCACAGGATATCAAATTTGCTTTGTTGGGCACCCCGATTATAAACCTCACAGATGCTGTGTTCACCGTTGGCATTGTTGATAGCAACGATCTGATGATCAACACCAATAGTAGCTTTCACATTTTCAGAAAACTCTTGTAGAAGTTCTTTATTACGAGAACTGACTATCACGGAGATCACAGTAGGCTAGTTAATAGTTAAGAAACCGAAAAGCACCACTAGTTCCGGACATAAGAAAGAATCTTATGTACACGAGCCGCATAATCTTCCACAGTAAACCTTTCCACTGCGTTTTCAAATCCGTTTTCTCCTAACTTCCCTGCCCAGGCAGGATTTTCTACATATCGTATCATGCAGTTTGCTAACTCCGTAGCCCCTTCTGTAAACAAAAGGCCGGTATGATTATCCGCCACTATCTCATCGGTTCCGGTTTTTTCACTCTTCAGCCCAATTACCGGCAACTTACTCAACATAGCTTCCACAGTTACTCTACCAAACGTTTCGTTGGTAGAACACATCAGGTAGGCATCCGCTTTCGCCAACACTTCTTGGTAGGGGTCTGAAACTACTCCTAAGAAGGCAACGTGCTCTTCCAACGCTAATTGGGCTACGAGTTCTTTTAAGTAATTGATATAATAGGCGTGGCCTGTACCGGCTAGGATCAGCTTTATGTCGGGATGTTTTTGATGTACGTAAGAGAGTGCCTCTAATGCCACATACTGCCCCTTGCTGTGCAAAAGAGTTCCTACCATACAAAACGTATAGAACGGTGAGGGTGAGTGATCTTCGGGCATATTTTTATTTTCTGGCAAGTCTCTTCTACTGATTAATCCATTATAGACCACGAAAGACGTACGGGCATTTGCGTAGTCTGACAATGCTTTTTTCAGTGCCTTTGAGACAAAAATCTGGGCATTCGCTGTTTTAAAAATCTTTTTACATAAAAAGTTACCGAGGTCATATCGAAAATCCACACCCTTGAGTTCTCTGATATGCCACACATGCGGCTTTCCGGTAACCCATGCCGTGAGTGCCCCGATGAAAATGACAGACGTATTGGTATAGAGTATGTCAACATCCCATGCCCGAACCTTTTCCACACAGGTAGGAACTGCCTGCAAAGTTTTAATTATTTTTTCTGCTACTATTTTTAGGTGATAAATCTTTTCTCGGAGAGTTTTTTTTCTCGTATCATCCACATAAGTAATCCATTGATAAAAAGGAACTATAGAAAAATCAATACTTCTTTTTTGTAACTCATCTTCAAGTTCACCATTCTGTGGGAGAAAAACATAGCATTTGACATTAAATGCCTGTAGTCCGTCCAAAAGGTTGAGCAGTGACTTACTTCCTCCTCCTTTGAGATGAGCATCATGAGAAAAAAAAGCTACTCTAAGCGTTTTAGGGGGTTCGTTATGATTCACGCTGGTCAACACAAGCTGTCAAAACGATTAGCTACTTCGACTTACTTTACCCATCAGGCGACCTAGGGCCAGGGCTGGCTCTGAAAACCCGTCGATGAGCCAATTTTGCCAGTAATAGTTTTGCCTTGGCAGTCTCCAAGTAGCCACTAAAAGTCTTTTAAAGGTTAAGCTTACTACTTCAACCGCCATGTACAATCCGCTGGCCTGCTTCTTAGCAATTCGGTGGCCCTGCCAGTAGTATATTCCTTTCTTATAAAAAGACTTGATGATCCACCAGGGGCTTAGTTTATAGGTATTGACCAAATGATCAATGTTAAGATCAGGATCAAACCCAACGGTGTGCCCCGCCTGACGCATTCTTACCAGCAGCAAAGTTTCCTCTCCGTAAGACATTTTTTTACCTGACATTCCTAACTCGGTCGGAAATCCGCCCATTTCTTGCAATATATGCTTTTTGAAAAAGCTAACCCCCCCACTGATGTTGCCTTCAGGCAACACTCCTATAGTATCTAACAATCTTCCATTAGTGCCAAAGTTTTCGGGTATCCACCGGGGTTTGCCGTATTTATACCAAGGCAAGTACCGACCGCCAAAAGCGTCAAAGTTGTAATTATTCATGATCCATAATGCTCTCTCCACATAGTTGGTGTGAGCTTTGGCATCGTCGTCAAGATAGCCTATCCACGTTGCGTTGGCCTCTTGATAACCACGGTTTCTGGCGTTGCTGAGCCCTATATTTTCTTCCAGTGTATAGCTAAAATGAGTATAGCGTTGAGCGAAATCCAGACCAACCTCTCGGGTGTTATCCGAAGAGTTGTTGTCAACTACCAGCACATTAAATGCCTCTTTACCGAGTGTCTGATGCACCAGAGAATTTAAGCATTCGATAAGAATATACCCCCTGTTATACGTACAGACTACTATACATATTAGCTTCTCTTCAGTAATCATACTATATTTAATATTGATCTATGGTAGTTTAGCAGGCTTTTGATAAAGATTTTAAGGAGTAGCCATACATTAATTTTCGGCCAGAACATAGGCGATTTTAGTGCTACAATCCGAAAGGTTTTTATATCATACGAGGTTATACCAATAACCGTAATCCACCAATAAACTTCTATATGTCTGTTTAACGACTTTTGATTATAGCGTTTAGACATCTTGTTCTGGTGATAAATCCGGAACAGCCACTCTTTACGACAGGCTAGTTGTGCATTTGTCAATAAAGGTGCTCTCTGGCAGATGTCGGCATGAATACTACGTTCCTCTTCAGATGGCCTGATATTTAACTGCTCTAAAAGACTCATTCTAACGGTATGAGCAAACTCCAATTGCCGATAACTTTTGTTGTGTGATACACTTTCTCGATGTTTACGGATAATCACTAAAGGAAGCGGCAGGTTGTGCAGTCTGCAAAAGTTACTCAAACGCGCCCAATACTCATAATCTTGCGAAGCCTGAAAACTTTCGTTGTAATACTGCTGGTTATTGATGATAACACTTTTTCTGATAAAAACAGTAGGGTGGGCCATGCTGTTATTAAATAACATAGCGGCTCGAATATCCTCATGCTTTTCAGGATTCGTAGCAATTTGCGTATCACTTCCCATACGCTGGATGGCCCAACTTCCACATACTCCAACAGCAGGATGTTCTTCCATAAACCTATATTGAATGCCTAACCGCTCGGGCAAAGAAACGTCATCGGCATCCATACGAGCAACGTACTTTCCTTGAGCCATCTTTAGCCCTATATTTAAAGACTTAGCCAGCCCTACGTTTTTCGAGTTACGCACCAGTCGTATTCGGTGGTCTTCATACGATTGGACAATCTTGACGCTTTTGTCTTCGGAACCGTCATCGACAATCAGGAATTCAAAATCAGTAAGTGTTTGTTGCAATATACTTTCAATAGCTTCAGAAAGATATTTCTCTCCATTATACACTGCCATCAATACTGTCACCAAAGGTTGAATATCCAAACCCTTTTTAGTTGATCGTGAAAAGTCGGTCTATTATTCTCTTGAAAACCGATCGAGGAGTTCTACTCGGTTGTGATAAAGCTCGTTGAAAAGTATCAGTATATGCTCTCCCACATGACTCAAATGAATATAAGTGGCTATGGGCAAGGGCTTTCGCTCTCCACTCACGATAATGATTCATCGCCAGCTGGATCTTCTGCTGTAATTCCTGGTAATCGAAATCACGATATTCTTGAAATAGCTTGTTCACTACCGGGGCCAGCAAATCCTTAGAAAAGAACAGCAGTTCTTCCATCGCTCCACTATTAAAGCCTACCACCGGCAACCCGGTTGAAACCGCCTCAAGTACGGAATTAGGGCAAGGTGGATTGAGATGAGCGTAAACAAAGAGATGTTGCTCTCTTAGAACGACGGCGATCTCTTGTAGCGAAAGGCTACCCAGGTAGTTGACGTAGGGGCGATTAAGAAAAGGTTTCAACGCGTCGTTGGTCACAGGGCCGATAACCGTAAGTTCAAATTTCAGTGAGAGTTGATCCAGTGCCTGTGCAACCGGCTCAATCATATCTATATTCCGAAAATTTCCGGTAGTCACTATTCTGAACAAACCATCAGGCATGGATACGTTGGGGTTGGGATAGAACATGGATTTGTCAACCCCATTGATAATAATTTGATATCGGTTCTCAGGTGTTTTCCCTAACATCTTAAAACACTGTTTCTTACTGTATTCACTTTGGAAGATAACAAAGTCGGTAAAGTTTTTATATATTTCTTTGATAGGCGCATTCTGTTGTTTATACCTTTTTCCATGTTTGGTGGGATAGTAGATTCCATCCAACCGCTGGATGATCAAGCCGCCTCGTTCTTTGATTTTCTGCAAGTCTTCTTTAGGGTACGCTATAGGAAAGAAAATAGCTTTTGCATGTTCAGGGTTCCGAATATATTGATAATTGATCTGGTCCAGGTAGGTTTGCAAGTTACCCATAAAAGTGGAAGGACCGCCTACTGAATTGTAATTTTGGAAGGGAATGTAGATGCTTTTATTCAAAATTATTCATAAAGGTTTGTATGCCTACCATCAGTTTATTTTCTGAGAGAGGGAGATAGATAGTAGGGCACTCAACGAATTACTAAAAAATTCTGTTTTGGTAATTTGAATGAATCACCAGTGCATAAAAACTTGGATATTGACAATCTGTTTTCATATCTGAAATAATAGCTCTCTTTAAAAGATCGTCGTATCTTTCAGTTTGTGTTTCTCTATAATCTTTTTGCCCATTTTTGAGTGGATAGGTGATAAAGTCGTAATGAAGCTTGTTACACTTTTTTCCTCCTAAACGATACAAAACATAGTATGAATTAGCTTTAAAAAGAGAAGTAATTTTTGATACTGTTCTAGGAGTGTATTGTCTTACGCCATGAATTCTGTAAAGCTTAAGACCGGAAGCAGCCGGAAAAAGATGGATTTGTAGCACATTATTTCCAGAATTTGTAATGTATTCTTTTACCTGTAAGAAATAATTGAGGTCCTTCTCAAAATGCTCGATTGCTGATTGTGATATAAACAGATTAGTATTATCCTTTATTTCTCTGTAAACATTTATTCCATCATATAGGCCGAAAGAGAACTTATTATCTGCTTCCTTTTTTTCAATTTCTTTATGTTTGTATATATCTATTCCTTTATAAGAGTTGATTATTCCTTTGCTGTAAGCTTTGAGTATATGGTAGTACCCCCCTGATCCACATCCAGTATCTAAAATATTAATTTCTTTTAATTCTTCTTCAATCTTATCCCAAGGCAGACTAAACCAAAAAATATCTGATAACTTACGTGATGGCGACTGTTTTACAGGAAAAAGATGCCAGATGTCCTCTAATGCTTGAGCTACAAAAGGTTTTTGAGTTAATTTATCATCTACCCATAAAGTTGGAAATGCATTATTAAATCTGTTAAGAATAAAATAAAGTTTTCTTTTTAATGAAGACAATGGTTTGTCACCATTCAATCCATGAATAGCAGAGTTTAAATTAGATGTTGACATAAGCAATTGGATAAACTTAGCTTTACAATAAGCTTACAAAAAGATTCACTTACTGAGTTAAAACGAGTAAAGGGAATAAAAACGCTTTTACTTAATAGTCTGCTCTCTTTTTTTCAAATAAATATCTCCGATAGCACCATACGGGCTAGGGTCTAGCTTACGAATTAAGCCCAAACCATAGTTAAACGGCAGAGACAACACTTCTATTTTGTTGTTGTGCATCACTCCGGCTTTTGTCTTAAACTTGCTAAAAGTGTTCTTTAGTTTATATTTGTCTACAATCGTGTCATGCACTGCAATAACTCCATTCTCCTTTAATACGCTTAAGCAGGTATTGATCTCATGGTTCACAAAACCTTTATCTAAAGCCGGAGAGGAAAAGTAGTCTAAAAAGGCAAAGTCAATACCTTGTCGGCTAACTGATTTCCAGACTTCATCAGACTTTCCGTGAATAAACTTGGTGACTTCTTTCTCCTGGGGCGTAAACAAATATGAAAAATCCCTTACATCGCAACTAAGCAACGTCCCGTTATTTTCTGCAGCAGCTCTTGCCAAGATGAAAGACGAACGTCCAAACCCTATTTCAACCATGGTTTTCGCATGTAATCCACGCGCTACACTATAAAGCGTAAGCAGGTGTTTGGATGAGGAATAGCGGTCTTCAAACCACTTAAAGATAGTATCAGTAGGAATAAATGACGGATAGCCAAGGTCTGCTTCCAGCTCGGCTTGGCAATGCATGGTGGGTTTGTCAGGTGCAGACATGAAGCTTACGTTAGATCCAGTTCAAATCAATATTATTAATCTTTTCCTGCTTGATCCTTTTCCGTAACAAGTTTGTTTTTTCTTTGAGTTCAGGCATTTTATTTTCGTGCGTCTCTACTACAATATGGTTTATTTTTTTGTATATTTTCTCATCTATCAACTTATTAATTATTTCAACCTCAACTCCCTCTACATCGAGTTTTAACAGTTTGATTGGTGTGGCTAGTGATTCAATAAATTGTGCAATATCAATGATTTTGACCAAAACAAACTTGTCGGTTCTGATATTCTTCTTAGAGGAAACTAACGAAGATCCGGTAGACCATTTGATCTCATCTTCGTCGCTGTGTTCATGTAGATAAAGAGGCATCTCCCCCTCCTTATCCCATACGCCTTGATTATAGCAATGCACGTTTGGATGGTTGGCAAATTTTTCTTTTAGCAAGTTGAAAGCATAAGGATTGGGTTCGAAAGCATACACAGTAGCTCCCTTCTCCGCCATTTTTTCGGTAACATTGCCTATATTGGCACCGCAATCAATAGCAATATCATCAACCGAAATTTTTTTAAAAATCTCCTCCGAACGGTAAGATAGTACCGCTTTTTTATTATTGTTTCTGAACAACTTATTAATGATGTTCTTTATCATGATTTTGCATTGGTCAAAACTTAATTAACAGGTACCCGAAATCCTAATCTCAGGTCCAGAATTTCATCAATCAAACACAATCCCCAAATAAACATGATAGTTCCGTGAATATCCGGCTCGTTTTTGCCCTTAGAAATCCGTTTGCCATAAAAAAACTCATTGGCTTTATTTCTGTGAAAGGAGAAACCTTTTAGATGTTCATGAAAAAATGTCTTATATAAACCTACTCGGTTGATAAGAAAACTGGTTATTTCATCGCTGCGGTAGTCAGGAAACAGCTTATGGCAGGCATACAATACATAAACAATATTAAAATTACTGCAAGCCTCGGCATCGTTAATACCCAATAAAGCCATATCTATTAGACGCTTTGCATGGCTGAACTCATATATATGAGCTGCATGGAAGCCGGTTAATATTTTCATAGCTCCGTTGATTTTTTGAGTGAGAGAAACATCATCTCCCTGATACCAGCTCCCATCTTCCTTGGATTGCAACCCGGATATCCAATCTACCGCATAATTAATTAAGGTTTGGCTTAAGTTGGTTTCATAATCAAACAGCAAGGCATTCATTTTTAGAAAAAAAAGTAAATGGCTGAAATGGCTACCTGCCGCCCAGGGCGTTTTCCAGTTTAGTTCAGAGAGATATTTGTCTATTCCCTTCTTTGAATAGGGAATTAAAAGGTACGGCTTGGCGGGCTGTTTGTTGAGCAAGTATAAAGCAGCAAATGACTGACGGGTCTCTGCTCGGGTAATCTCCTGATAGTAGTCTATCTTTTTTCTGTCTAACCTCCCAACCAATTTTTTTAGCTTATCTGTGGAAGACAGTTTTGTGATCAGAGGATCATAAATACCTTCTCGATGCTCAAAAGCTACGATCTTCCGATATAGATTTTCTTTCTTATATAAAGGAATGTCGGGAAGCAAGCGGGTAATGTAAAGGATTTTTACGGCAAAAACGGTATTCGCCAGCCCCCAGTGATCCTCGGGTGGATAAAAAAGATCGCCAGAGTAAGAGTATCCGAAGTGCGAGAAATCCTCATTCCCCATGTTATTTAAAAATACCGCCGTATCTTCTTTGAGATGATCCAGCCACCGGAGGTTTTCTTTCTGACTAGAGTAACTTTGAATAGATTTGCTCATAATACTGTTTCGCAATAATTGGCCAATCATACTCTTTGGCCAAAGAGATACCATTGCTACTAAATTTTGAAGACAGGCTGCTGTCTTCAATCACTTTCTCGGATAACTTGGTTAACATAGAAACATCCTCAATGTCGGCTAGGAAACCATTTTCGCCATTGATGATAATATCCGGAGCCATACCTACTCTGGTAGACACCACTGGTACTCCGGAGGCCATACTTTCCAGAATGGCTTTAGGCCCTCCTTCGGCCCGAGAAGAAACAATGTAAAGATCAAGTAAATTATAGTAGTTGGCAATTTCTTGATAATCATGCAAATATACATGCTTAAATCTGATGTTACGTTTATTGAGCCGATTTTTAACATACCCCCGGGCGGGGCCGGTCAATAACACAAACACCGGATAATTCTGCCACAGATGCTGAACCACCTCACAAAATATGTCTGGGCCTTTGATGAGTTTGGGATCCATGCCCTCGCCCCATCCGTTGCCATCTTTCTGGAAGGAACCCACCACCACGGCATCATCGGGAATGCCGAGTTGCCTCCGGCGCAGTTGTCTATCGGGGGGGGGAAGGGCGTGAAAAAGCTGATTGTCCACCCCCAGGGGGATAACCCTGATCTTCTCTTGCTTCACGCCCCAATTCAGCAACTGCTGCTTACTGATGAGGCAACTGGTATGAACAACATCGGCTCTCTCGGCACCTTCCGGCAAAGATTGAATAAATTTATGATCCTGCGGGGTGCCATGAAACCAAGTGAATACTACCCGGTTGCTTCGATGAATTTTCTTATAGTAGTGGGGTAGGTAAATATTCCGAGAGCCAAAGTGAATAAGGCTTCTTTTAATGCGCTCAAACCTTTGATCAATTTTTGCCTTTATAGAATAAAGTTTTTTTAAGTTTTCAGTAATATAAATGCCATCCCAGCGAATTGACCAATCAGCATTTTCAACGATATAATGTAATGAATGATTCTCTTTGGTAAAAACACGTTTTAACTGACCAAACATATAACAAACATAAGGTTAGGAATTTTTCAAAAACTTTTCCTTAGCCAGTATTCTAAGCTGTTGGCCCATTGTCTTGAGCTTATTTTTCTTAAGGCTTTCGGAGTTTAAAAGTCTCTGAAATAGTGCTTCGTAGGCTTTACACATTTTCAGCGAAGTATAGGGATAATGCTGGTTGGCTTCCAGTAACTTATTGTAGTGATCAATGATGGACAGAATTGCTTGCTGATAATCATTTGCTCCTGTAAAACCGTAGCCGAACGAGTGGCAATATTCAGGCAGCGCTCCGCTCTCACGGTAGGCGATCGGCAATCCACACAAACAGGCCTCGATATGATGCATACCCGCTGGCTCGTTCTGTGAGCCGCTAATATAAACATGGTGTTCCTGAATAGCCTGAGCCAAGGACACTCCACTTTGAGGGGGCAGATGGGTGGCATGTTTAAACGTAAAATCCTGCGGCACGTTACCAATATAGGTAAACTCTATGGCATAGTTACCAACGCCGACAGGTTGCTGATTATCTAAGTCCTGGTAAATGTCAAATCCTTTCATCCAGTTTCCTCCCCAGTGGTGAGTGACAATTTTCAGAGGAGTGTGTTTGTCCCATACTTTATAATTCTTTCTATTAAATACCGAGGGGTCGCCCCCATTCTGGATCATAGAAGCGTTATGATTGGGAAAATTTTTATATCGGCTGAATATGCTCTTCAGCCAGCTACTGATAAAGATGGTATGATCCGCTACTTCATTTGCCCTCATTAGGAGAGCATTGACACCACTGGTTCCTTTTCGCTCGTCACATTCGTTGATGCGGTGAACAACAATCGTTTCAGGATTTTTAAGTACATACTTAGCAATGTCAATATGATTGAAAGTGGAAATTCTAAGCGCTTTTCTCGGTTCAATAAGCAGAATAATGTCCAGATTTTTTGGCTTAAGGTCAAAATGAACCTGCCAACCCTGCTTCTCAAGGTAGTGGGATAATGAAACAGCAAACTGATTGCCTCCCCCCCAAGGGCCGTTAACGATATGACTACCTATAGAAATACTGGGGATTTTCATGTCATCGAAATTTTATTTTTATTAAAAAAGGCAGGACGTATTTCCTTTTTCAGATAAGAGGTATTGGTAAGAGAAATACAGGTTAAGCCTTTTTGAAAGCCATCCAATTCGGCAACATGAATATTTCCGTTAAAATTTCGCTGCCATGCCTTAAGGTTATTTTGCTCATAAGTTCGGTTAGAATCATCCAGTAGAATGAGCGTTTGATCCGTTAGGGCCGGCAAGGCCTCATATAGCGGAAATTCACGCCCGTAGCGGTGACCCATCGGCCCGTCAATCAGTACTAGATCAAATTCTAGTGACTTAATTACTGGATAAAGCACCTTGTTTGAATAGCTCTGTAGCTTCACACCATTCACCTTGACATTAGTGATGGGGGCATGTAAAAACTGAACATGATGGCCCGGGTATTTTTCCTGGATTGAGTTGATGGTAATCTGTAGGTACTTTTCGGAATCATCCACGCTTACGTAGGTATAATCGTTGAATTGCAGATGGTTTTGCAGGATCTTCGTGTTCAATAACGTACTCAGTCCGCTACCAAACTCCAGAATGCGCTTGACCTTGAACTCGGTAATGTATTGCTTTAGAAAGGACAACGTATCTTCGGCCAAGGTAGACCCTGTGATTTTCTCGATAATCTCCTGATCCTCTTCTGGGTCAAGCTTCCAGGGGCGGCCCTCTACAAAGGAGCGCACCTTAGCCATCAGATCGCTCATGCTATAGTATGTATTAAATATTCAAGCTGTTTACCGAATGCCTGCATGTTGTACTTCTCTTTAACCAGATTCAGACCGCTCTCAGACAATTTCTTATACAATCCAGGGTTGATACACAGCATATTGATCTTTTCCGTCCAGGTATTCACCTTCTGATCATTGACCATCAGCAAATGCTCTTGATCACAAAAATTCTCAGGGTCCCAAAAGCCTTCGGTCTTGGAAATCACTACAGGTACACCACAGGCCATTGCCTGTAGCGTTACACTTTGCCCGGAAGGTTGCAGCGCATTTTTGAGCGGTAGTATCACCAGTTGGCTCTCATTGTAGATCCTTCGCATGTCCTCGTCAGT
Source organism: Cyclobacteriaceae bacterium (assembly GCA_965217275.1). GTDB lineage: Bacteria > Bacteroidota > Bacteroidia > Cytophagales > Cyclobacteriaceae > Tunicatimonas. Next base: position 3,649,806 of record OZ244400.1, read on the forward strand.
GATGGCATTGCTACGCCAGTCGCCCGCGAGCAGTTGAACATTAACCGGAATTGATTGCTGGTTAATTTTTTTGGATACAAATGTAAATGCTACCTCGGGCATTGCTTGAGCAATATCTATAAGCAAGTCAAAATCCCGGTTCATGTCGTTGCCCACGAACAATACTTCACGTCTCTTTTCTATCTCAATAGGCTTCCAGAAGCTTGTGTCTACACAGAATGGAATAAACAGCGACTTGTGAGCCAGCGTAGAAAACTCCTTGCAAAAAAAATCATACTCCGGTTTCCCTAGAAAAACAATCTTGTCACAGTGCTTCAAAATACCAGCGTAGTATCTTTTCACCAAGGGATACCACCTTCGTTTTTGCGGTTTGAGTGTCATCAAACGACTCGCCAATCCCATTGCAAAATAAACTAGCCTAACTTTTATTTTTCCTAGCTTTTTTAGATAGGCAATAGCCAGCGCAGTAGAGTCAGGCACTCCTATAACCAGATCGAACTGATTGATGTAACTAATTAATCCTAAAAAATATTCAGCTGGAATACCCATTTTCAAGAGTTGAGCGGCGTATTTGTTCTGAAAATGCAAGAAACGGGCGAGTGCCGAATGGCGCGCTGGTGCTAAGTTTTCAGACTCAATTAGTTCGGTAGTACAGGCTTGATGCTGGCGAAAGTAGGGCAAGCCGTAGAGCATCTCAGTAGGGACTTCTTCACCCTGCTCTATTGCGGCTAAGCGTTCTTTTCTACCCGAAGGGAAAATGTAGAGAATCTTCAACTAACCCTATTCATTTTTATGGCTTAGCGGCCACTAAGTTTAAACTAGTTCTAACACCATCAAGGTTATCAAAGCTGGCATCCTGCGTGAGTTCCGTACCCTCAGGATCCCACTCTCGAACCTTACTAAAGCCGCTTTTTTTTAGGCATAGTTCTAAAAATTCTCTATCAAATAAGCATTTATGAGTGTTTTCGGGATAGTTTTGTTCGCCAAATAATCTTCCGGAGATACGTGGATACAAGGGATACTTGCCTTCAACATACAATTTAGCTAAAACTCCAAGATCAGGGACTGCTAGCCTAACGATTCCGTTAGACTTCAACATTCTGTTGATACAATTCAAAACCCATAAGACCGAGTTTTCATTATCTCGCATAGCCTTGCCTGGGTAAGAAAAGTGTTCCAAGACATGAGATAAATATACTTCTTGACATTTTTCATGCAGATGGGTAGTGCACCACTTTAGGTCTGCGACAATGTCTACGGCAGGTGTCTTTCGAATATCTATATTTATATAATTTGTCTGCCTGATATTTCCACATCCAAAATATATTTTCGCTTCGGTAGCAATCAATAACTTCTTTATTTTTGATGACCTACCTATCATACAACCTTAATATTCCTAAAAATTCCATCCATGTAAAGTAACTGATCACTGGACTTGCTTCTCACTAAATCTGCACAATCTACTAGTTCAAAACTTAATGAGTTAAGTTTTGAATTAATGCTACTAAAAGTGCTGCCATTTTCATACAATTCCTTAAACGACAGTTCGCACCAGATATACTTCACCTTTTCTAATATCTTTATACTACCTTTGATCACCTCCAATTCGTATCCCTGTACATCCATTTTCAGCAACTGAGGAATAGGCAAATCATTGTGACGTATCCACTCATCTAAAGAGACTATATTAATATCTACACTATGCGATTCTCCGGTCTTTATAAACTCTCTCTTGTGCACGTCCGACATCGCTAACAAAGAACTAGCTGCCCCCTTGTGCTCATCAATATACTCTACTGCCTCCTTTTCTTCTGCGCCACAGGCCACCGGTTGGAGGTATACATCATTAAATCTTTGGGTTCGCTCTTTGAATTCTTCTTGAACTTCTGGGTTAGGCTCGAAAGAGTATACTTTTCCTTGGGTGTAAATAGCAAAAGCCTTTGACCATATTCCATTGTAAGCTCCTATATCGTATACTACTGAAATTGGCTCCTGAAGCCGGTCTAGCGTGGCGGCTATATGCTTCATCACCTTAACTTCTTTTTCATCCAGCGTGTGGATGATCTCCCCAAACCTGTCCACTAATGTTTTTCTATCCAAGGCAATTGATGACTCTTGTTTCTTGGTGAATCGACGCAAAATGCTCTTAACTAAATCCATAACATTTTATGAATGCATTTCTGCTTTGGGCGCTTGCTCTTTCTTTAGCACCCACTCTTCATCTACGTTAATAAACCCCCTTTCTAGCGCCACCCCATCCGATAATACATCGAAGGGTTTTACCGAAGTGGCTCTTTCGTATGTCTCGCCCGTCTTCCCGTTTCTAACCGCAATTTGCGCATAATACACCCCCGGGGCAAGATGATGATTGTCTATCACAACTTTCAGGGTGTAGCTACCAGCTTCGATATCCTCAAACAACGCTTTCTGATTGTCATTGCTCATTAACCGAATGACATTGCTTGTCCACTGCTCATCGATGATGGCGGCCGAAAAGTAAAGGTCTGCCATGTCCTTATGAACCGTAAATTTGCAACTAATAATCAGCGAGTCATTTAACCGTACTGATGACATTGTTCGGTTATCCTGCGACTGCAGGCCTATCTCCAGTATTTGAATTTCTCCAGTTGTACTGTCCCCTAAAGTAGATACGGCGCTACTTTCAGGGTTAGTCGTATTTTCAGAAAAAACTGATTTCGTTCTTTTTTCTCTCGATAGTTCCTCGTATAAGGCAATCCCCTCGTGCGTATTCCCATCATACGTCACCTTACCTTTGTTCAAAATAATCAACCGGCTGCACAGCACCCGCACCTGCTCTAGGTTGTGGCTGATGAAAATCAAGGCGTTGGCCTGTTCGCGATACTCTTGCATTTTGCGCAAGCTTTTGTTGCGAAAGCTTAAATCGCCCACCGAGAGTATTTCATCGACCAGCAGAATGTCCGGCTTCACGTGCACGGCCACCGAAAAGCCAAGCCTTACCTTCATTCCGGAAGAGTAGGTAGCCACGGGCGCGTCAATAAAGTCGCCGATGTCGGCAAAGTCTATGATTTCCTCAAAGCGCTCATCAATTTGCTGCCGGTTCATCCCCAGGATGGTGCCGTTAAGGTAGATATTCTCACGACCGGTCATGTGCGGATGAAACCCTGCCCCCACCGCAATCAACGCTCCGATATTGCCCCGTACCGCAATCTCTCCCCGATCGGGCGGAAAGATGCCGGTCAACAGGCGCAATAATGTCGACTTGCCTGATCCGTTGATCCCAATAATTCCTAGCGTGTCGCCTTTTTTCAACTCAAAACTGACATCTTGCAGCGCCCAAAATTCGTCTCTTCTTAACGTCGAGGTGTCGTAAGACATGCCCAACATGCTTCGCCCCACGTCGTAGGCACTGTAAATCATTCCGCGCTTCAGATTGCGACAGAACTTTTTGTACAAACCACATACTTTGATTACTGAGTCGCTCATTGCTGCTACATCATCTTCTCAATCACCTTTTCTTCCGACACGTAGAAGAACCGTAAAGCTACTAAAAAAAAACCGATTGAAGCTCCTGCCGCTATTAGGTACGCTTGCGGTTCAGCGATATAGCCAAATAGCACCACGTTTCTGATTTCTCCTACCAAATAAGTGAGTGGATTTAAAAGCACAACCGTCCGCAGTGTTCCCTGGATTTTATCTAGCGAATACACGATGGGTGTTGCAAACATGAGCAAGTTCAACGTAAGCTCAAATAGTTTCTTAACATCGTCGGTGGCCCCGCTCACCACGGATAAAACGACCCCCCCCGCCGCACCAAAGCACAGCAGCGGAACAATCATCAGCGGCAAGAATATAATCTGCCACTGCGGCACCGTGCCCATGATCAATATAGCCGCGATGGCAATAGTCAGACTGATCGCTAGGATGGCCAATTGTTCCAGCAACTGCTTGAATAATAAAACTTCGTGGGGAAAATTAACCTGGGTAATGATGCTAGAACCAATTTTAAGGGTGTCTACCGCTGCTAAAAACAGATTCATAAAAAAACGCCACAGCGTAATGCCCACCAGTACGTATACCGGATATGGCACTCCCAAATCTCCGGGTTCCAACACCCCAGTGGCATTCAGAAACAACCAGGATACAATTGCAATTAGGGGGGCAACTACGTGCCAGCCTAGTCCAAAAAAAGATTTCTTATACAGCATCAAGAAATCACGCTTGAACAGTTGAAAGATTAACTCCCGGTAAGCAACCACGTTGCTTAGGATTACCGACCAGGTTTTAAATAGCGAATCTTTATGTCGCTTGTCAGGTGTATAGGTAGTTAATTTTTCGGTCACTGAGCTAAAACGATAAAATGTTGATTAGGCGTCCACCCCATAATACTCCCGATACCAATCCACAAACCGTTGCACGCCCACCTTTAGGTTCGTACTGGGCTTGAAATCCACCGCTTCCATCAAATCCTGCACGTCGGCGTAGGTGGCGGGCACGTCGCCGTCTTGTAGGGGCATGAACTGCTTCTCGGCTTTCTTTCCCAGGCTTTCTTCAATGGCTTCCACAAAGTCCAACAGCTTCACCGGACTGTTGTTGCCAATGTTATAGATGCGATACGGCGCGTAACTGCTGGCGGTATCGGGAGCGTCACCGCTCCAGTTCGGGTCGGGCTGGGCCACGTGGGGCAGCAGGCGGGCCACGCCCTCCACAATATCATCCACGTAGGTGAAGTCCCGGCGCATCTCGCCGTTGTTGAACACCTTGATCGGCTGCCCGTCCAGAATGGCCTTGGTGAACAAGAACAGCGCCATGTCGGGCCGCCCGTAGGGACCGTACACCGTGAAAAAGCGCAGCCCGGTGGTGGCGATGCCGTAGAGGTGCGAGTAGGTGTGCGCCATCAACTCGTTCGACTTCTTCGTAGCGGCGTACAGCGACACCGGGTGGTCCACCGTGTGGTGCGTCGAGAAAGGCATCCGGGTGTTGGCCCCGTAGACCGAACTCGACGAGGCATACACCAGGTGTTTCACCGGGTGGTGCCGACAGGCTTCCAGAATGTTCAAAAAGCCCGTCACGTTGGCGTTGATGTAGGCGTAGGGATTCTCCAGCGAGTAGCGCACTCCCGCCTGCGCGGCCAGGTTCACCACGTAATCAAACTTCTCGGCGGCAAACAGGGCATCAATACGCTCCTTTTCCTCCAAATCAATTTTATGAAACGAGAAGTCCGCCAACGGCTCCAACTGCGCCAAACGGGCCTCCTTTAGGCTCACGTCGTAGTAGTCGTTCAGATTGTCTAGCCCCACCACGGCGTAGCCCAGCGCGTCTAGCTTCTGCGCCAGGTGAAACCCAATGAAACCGGCCGCCCCGGTGATTAGTACCTTTTCTTTCATTTGCTTCATTATAAACGGGCGTCAGTTAATGATTTATCTAAAAACCCCTTCACGTCGTACACCGCCGTCTCCTTTTTCTTCAGCTGCGACCAGTCCAGGGCCCGAAATTCCGCGTGGCCCACCGCCAGCACCACCCCGTCGTAGTCCGACTGCGGGGCATCCACCAACGTGAGCCCGTATTCGTGCTGCACCTCGTCGCGGTCGGCCAACGGATCGTAGACTTCTACCCGGATGCCGAAACTTTCTAACTCACGAATAATATCAATCACCCGACTATTGCGGATGTCGGGGCAGTTCTCTTTGAAGGTGATGCCCAGTACCAGCACCCGCGCCCCGTGAATGCTGCAACCCTTGTGCGACAACAGTTTGACGAGCTTAGTGGCCACAAAGATACCCATATTATCGTTAATGCGGCGTCCCGACAGGATTACTTCCGGGTGGTAGCCCACACTCTCGGCCTTGTAGGTGAGGTAAAATGGGTCCACACTGATGCAGTGCCCCCCCACCAGGCCGGGCCGGAAGGGCAGGAAGTTCCACTTGGTGCCCGCCGCCGCCAGCACCTCCTGCGTGTCAATATTCATTCGGTCGAAGATCAGCGCCAACTCGTTGGCAAAGGCAATGTTGATGTCGCGCTGGGCGTTCTCGATCACCTTGGCCGCTTCGGCCACCCGGATCGACGAGGCCCGGTGCGTGCCCGCCGTGATCACGCGGCGGTAGAGCTGGTCCACGCGTTCGGCTACCTCCGGAGTGCTGCCGCTGGTCACCTTTTTGATGGTCTCGACCCGGTGCTCTTTGTCGCCGGGGTTGATGCGCTCGGGCGAGTAGCCGCAGTAGAAGTCTTTATTAAAGGTGAGTCCACTGTGCTTTTCCAGAATCGGCACGCAGTCTTCTTCGGTGCAGCCCGGATACACGGTGGACTCATAGATAACAATATCTCCGGCGGTGAGCACTTCCCCCACGGTTTGACTGGCGCTAAACAGCGGGCACAAATCGGGCCTCTTGTAGCGATCAATGGGGGTGGGCACCGTGACAATGTAGACGTTTGCTTCGCGAATGTCCTGCGGATTGTGCGTGTACGATAATCCCGTGCTGGCGCGCATTTCGTCGGCGGTCACCTCGTGCGTAATGTCAGTGCCTTCCCTTAGCTGGGCAATCCGCTGCCGGTTGATATCGAAGCCCACCACCGAATACTGCTTGCCGAAGGCCACCGCCAGGGGAAGCCCCACGTAGCCCAGTCCGATAATGGCTATTTTATCTTGCTCTTTCATGGCGAGGAAAAGGCTTTCTTCAGGTTGCCGTACAAAATAAGGACAAACACGATCCCCAGCCCTAAAAATACTCCCACGAACAACGACAAAATTAGGATCAGTTCGCGGTTGGGGCTGCTCGGACTCAACGGTACCTGAATCGGTTCCAGCACCTTGAACACCGGAGTTTCTTCTTGTACCTTGATTTTGGCTTGCTCCAGTTGTTGCGCCAAGCTTTCGTACAAGCCCAGGGCCAGTTGGTTCTCGGCTTCCAGTTGCTCTTGCTCGATCAGGGCAGTTTCGGAGATAATGTTCATGTTGCGGTCGCGAAAGCGGGCTAATCGTCGCTGAATCGCGTTGTAGCGCGCCTTTTTGTCTTCGTACTGCGCCTGAATAAACCGCAAATCCTGTTGCGCCTTCTCGGTGCGGTATTCCAAAATGTAGTTGGTCAGGTAGTCGGTGGCCATCTCGGTGGCCTTGGCCGCCACCATCGGATCAGGCATCCTAGCAGCGATCTTTACCGTGCCATTCTCTTCAATAGCAGTACTAATGCGCCCCTTCAGTTTGCTCATCACCGAGCGTTGCCGACCCGTGAGTCGAAGAGGTACCCGCCGCTGAACCACCGAATCGGATGCGGTACTGTCTGCGCTCGGAGGTTGCACCAGTACGGGGGCGGTTGGTGAGTCACGAAATAGATTAATGAACCGGATTGGCAAGTTAATGAGCAACCGGGGCAAGCCGATAGTATAGGTTTTAAGGTGGTCTAGCGCACCGGGCTTCTCCATTTCTCCAAAATACCGGGCAAACGTGACAGTGGTATCCAAGGTAGCAAAGTACAAATCTTTATCCATGACATTTAAAAAAAAGGGCGTGCTCTGGGTGATTTCCGGATACAGCGTCGGACTCAGCGTTCCGCCGGTGCTTCCCCCGGCACCTCCCAACCCCAAACTGGCCAGGCCGCCGAACTGCCGCAGCAAGCCCGACCCAATGCCGCCGCTGGCGTCGCTCGATTGCGGCATCAGCACCACGCTGGCTTCGTACTCTTCGGGACTCATCAACGCCACCAGCAGACCAATCAGAAATACCACCGCCGTGGTGATCCACACCACCCGCCGCCGGGCCCACAGTTGCCGCGCCAGTTCGGCCAGATCAATTTCGTCTTCCTCTACAGAAGGAGAGGGCGAAGACCGGTGGTCAGTCCGACGGGTGACCGGTTGTCCTTCTCCCAAGTCAGATTCCTGCTGCGGTGCTACACGGGTAGCTGTTTCCAGTTGGTCAATATCTTTTTCTTCGGTTTTCAATAGATCAGGATGCTCTTATCAATTGTTGTTTTGTTCAATCTGGTTTACAATCAAAACAATGGTAAACGCCAGCGAAGCCAGTCCCGAGCCAATACCCACCCAAGCCTGGGGCGACATGCGCACGCGGTTAGCCTTTTGCGGAACCACAATTTCCGCGCCGGGCCGCACCTCAGGATAGTTCTTAAAAAACAGAAAACTGCGCGTACGGTCGGCTGAGCCATTGGCGTACACCACGTAGGCTTTGCGGCGATCAGCATTTTCAGAGAACCCCCCGGCATCAGCAATGTAGTTCTTAAAACTCTTCCTCTGATCGTAGCGCGACGAGATCGGGTACAGCAACTGCCCGGTCATCTTCACGGTTTCCAACTCGCGGGGCACGTCCAGGGTGTCGCCATCGATGAGGCGCAGATCATAGCGCGACCGAGGGTCTTTAAGAATCGTCTCCAACTCTATACCAATGCGCTGCGTCTCCGATTCCTTCATTTTGTACTTGGGCACCACCACCGCCTCTTCCGACAGCAGGTCGTCTTCGTAGTCGTAGGGTTCACCGTAGTTCTGAGTGTTGTTGTTTTGATTTCGTCCCGACGATGAGCGTTGGTCGTCCGGGTTGTTCAGGCGGTTAATGCGTTGCTGGTAGCGCAGCGCCTGCAACGAGTCGCGCACGATTTCTTCCTTGATCACTAATTCTTCGTAGAAGGCAGGGTTCAAGCGAATAAGTTGCGCTCCCGGCTCGTAGGCGTAGGGGGTGAGCCCCCCGGCCCGCGCCACCACGTCCGAGATGCGCTCGTTCTTGTTCTTGAGCACGTAGGTGCCCGGATACTGCACCTCGCCGCGCACGTACACCATCTGCTGCTCCTCGTAGCCCGGCGAACGCCGCACAAACACCTGGTCGTAAGGCATCAACGTGAAGGTGGCATCGGCCTCACCCAGCGCCAGGTCTTTGTCCACCCGAAACTGGAAGGTCTCTGCCTGCTGAAAACTATCGCCCTCCGTTTCTTCGGCTCCTCCGGCGGTGTTTAGCCGCCGGGCCACTTCCACCCGCGCCCGCGAGGCTGATTCTTTCACCCCTCCGGCCATGGCGATCAGGTCTTCCAGCGTCATGCCCCGCATGTAGGGAAACTCGCCGGGCGCCTGCACCTCGCCGTCGATGTTTATGCTGTATTCTTCTTCCAAGTCAAAAATAGAGTACACCCGCAGCACATCTTCGCGCTGCAACGGCACATCTTCCGCGCGTCCGGCGAGCACTCCCTGCAGGTCGACTGATTGCACGGTGGTCGACAGGTCGTCGCCCTTGCGGTAGACCAGCGCCCGGCTGGTGAAGGCGTCTTCGCGCAGTCCCTCGGCCTTTTTTACCAGTTCGCCCACGGTTAAACCTTCCGTCAGGGCGTACTCGCCGGGGCGAAACACGGCCCCGAGCACCTCCACCCGGTTTTCGAAACGATCCAGGATTGAATCGATGGTGACCACGTCTCCGTTCTGGGGCATCACCGCGCTAAGTTCGTCTTCGGCCACGTCGAGGATGCGCCGGGCGCGCGAGGTTTTGCGGGCCACCTTCAGGCGGTGGGTGTAGGCCTGATCGCTAAAGCCCCCGCCGAAGCGAATGGCCTCCGCCAGCGCTTCCTGATCCTTCATCTCGTAGTAGCCGGGGCGCTTCACCTCGCCCACCAGCTCGATACGGGTGTCGTAGGGCACCACCCGAATAATGTCCTGGTCCTGCAACGACACAAAATTGTTTTGGCGACTCCCCACCAGGTAATCGTACACGTCGAGGGTAGCGATCACCTCACCGTTGCGCTCAATTTCAATGTTGCGGAACGAGCCGATGCGCGAGGGGCCGCCCGACAGGTAGAGCAGGTTGAAGGCACTGGCCAGCGACGACACGGTATAGGTGCCGGGGCGACGCACTTCGCCCACCACGTTGACCTTGATGCTGCGCACCTGCCCCAAAGACACCTCGGCAAAGGTGTTGGCCGGTCGTTCGCGACTGCCCCGCAGCCCGGCGTACATCTCGGTGAGGCGGTTGATGATGGTTTGTTCGGCCTCGTCGATGGTGAAACCGTTCACGTAGACCGGCCCCAGGTTGTCGAGCGTTACGGTGCCATCACGGTTCACCTCCAGGGGGTAGCTTTGCCGCGAGGCTCCCCAGATGTTCACCGATAACTGGTCGCCCGGACCCACCTGGTAGTTCTGGGGCGTAGCCAGGTTCATGCTGGGTTCAAAGCTGAGTTCTTCGGTGTTGAACAGTTCGAAGCCGAAGATTTTCTTTTCTTCTGCGGAAATATCGTCCAGCTCGGCGTCGCGCTGCGAGTACTGGCTGGTATCCTGCCCGGCCATCAGCCCCCCCCGGCGGTTGTCAGCGGCTCCCTGAGCACGTCCGCCCGTCTGCCGCACGCGGCGGATGCGCGACATGAGCTTGCTCACCTCGGAGCTGGGCATACCCCGGATGATGGCCTGCGACTCGATCTGCTGGTCGGTGATGCCCTGCGCCTCGGCCCGCTCCAGGTACTGCCCGATCTGGGCGTCGCTCAGTTGGTCTACCCGAACTTTGCTCAGGTCTTGCTGCGCCAGGTTCATCTGCTGGGCCACCGCCCCGGGAGCGTAAGCAATAGTAATAAGGAGTAAAAGAAGAATAGATCTACTCAACGGCATCAATGGCGGACTATCTGGTTTAAGTGGCGCAAAGCTAGGCATTCTATCGGTAGGGGACAAGCTGGATGCTGGTAACTGGATGCTGGTGGCTGGATACTGGCGGCCGCCGCGCGGATGACTTTCTTTGTGGTTAGATATCAGATACCGGAGACTTGCTACATGGCTGGAGACTAGGGCTTTGATAGAGGGTAGCGGTTAAAAGCACAAATGTTATACCCGGCCGAACTGTGAATCAGTAGGCAACTTACCTAACGGCTAACTATTGGGGGCTAGTGCGTTGGATGTTGTATTCTTTCCTAAAATAGCGCGCGTTTTATAGTTTATTCCCCCGTGTTATCCGGTCGACAGACTCGCCACGGTGTGGAGAGGACTTCAATCACTGTTGATGCACCGCCCACGGCGTGAGGAGCCCATTAATCGCCGTCGACGGCTCAATCGCCGCGTAGAGAGCCTATCAACCGTCGTCGACAGCCCAATCGCCGCGTAAACCGCTCGTCGACCAAATTCAACGTCTCAATTTCTGTGAAAAACTCTTATCGCTTTCCAGCATCCTCCTAAGGAAGTCATCCGCGCAGCGGCCACCAGCATCCTAGCCCGCTCCGCAAATAATCCAGCCGCCAGTATCCAGTATCCTAGCCCGTCCAGAAAGTCCGTTGCTTCCCTCCTGCAATTGCGTTACCTTTGGCGGCTATGAGTCAACCTGAGAAGAAATTGTTTTTGCTCGATGCGATGGCGCTGATCTACCGGGCGCACTTTGCGTTTAGTAAAAATCCTCGCATCAACTCCAAAGGAGAAAACACCGGGGCCGCCCTGGGCTTCACCAACGCCCTGTTCGAGGTGATCACCAAGGAGAAACCGACGCATATTGCGGTGGCTTTTGATACCAGCGTGCCCACCTTTCGGCACGAGCGCTACGAAGCCTACAAAGCCCACCGCGAAGAGCAGCCCGAAGATATCCGCACCGCCATTCCAATCATCAAAAACATTGTGCGCGCTTTCAACGTGCCGGTGCTGGAGCTCGACGGCTACGAGGCCGACGACATCATCGGCACCATTGCCAAACAAGCGGCCCGGCAGGGCTTCACCACCTACATGATGACGCCCGACAAGGACTTCGGGCAACTGGTAGAAGACTGCATCCTATTGTACAAACCCGCCTTTATGGGCAACAGCGTGGACATCCTGGGCGAAAAAGAGGTGTGCGAGAAGTTTGACATCGAGCGGGTGGACCAGGTGCGCGATGTGCTGGGCTTGCAGGGCGACGCGGTGGATAACATTCCGGGCATCCCAGGCATCGGGGCCAAAACTGCTTCCAAGCTGCTGCGAGAGTTCGGCTCGGTAGAAGCCATCATTGCCAACGCCGACCAGCTCAAGGGCAAGCAGCGCGAAAAGGTGATCGAGTTTAGCGAACAGGGCATTTTGTCGAAAGAGCTAGCCACCATCTGCACCACCGTACCCATTGCCTTCGACGAGGAAGCGCTGCGCTACGGTCCGCCGAACGACGATGCCCTGCGTCCGCTGTTTGAAGAGCTGGAATTTAAAACACTCATTCGCCGGGTGCTGGAGCAGGAGGCTCCGGCCGTATCTTCGGGGAGCAGCCAGTTCGGCTTGTTCGATGCCGGGGAGGTGCTAGCGCCCGATCACAACGATCTGCCCTTCAGCAATACCACCGATATCAGCACCACCGCGCACGACTATCAGTTGGTGGATACCGCCGAAGCGCGCGCCACGCTGATTCGCACGCTGGGCCAGCAACCTACCTTCTGCTTCGACACCGAAACCGACCGCATCAACGCTCTGGAGGCCCAGCTGGTGGGGCTGGCCTTCGCCTACGAACCCGGTACGGCCTACTACGTGCCCGTACCCGCCGACCCTAAAGAAGCGCAAGCGGTGGTAGATGAATTTAAACCGCTGCTGGAAAACGAGTCTATCGGCAAGATCGGGCAGAACCTGAAGTACGACCTGCTGGTGCTGCGTAAGTACGGCCTGCGCGTGGCCGGAGTAACCTTCGATACCATGATTGCCCATTATCTGATCGACCCCGAAACGGGACACGGCATGGACGCGATGGCCGAAAAGTACTTAGGCTACCAAACTATCTCTATCGAGAGTCTGATTGGCAAGAAGGGCAAAGGACAGCGAACCATGCGCGACGTGCCCCTGGAGGATGCCGCCGAATACGCCGGGGAAGATGCCGACGTCACGCTGCGCCTGAAAAACGTGTTTGAAAAAGAGCTGGAGCAAGACGAAACCATGAGCCGCTTGTTCCACACCATGGAAATGCCGCTGGTGCCGGTGCTGGCCGATATGGAGCACGAGGGCGTGAGCATCAACTCCGAAACCCTGCACGAGCTGTCGGATGAATTATTAGGAAGCATCCAGGAGATCGAGCAGGACATTTACCAACTGGCCAACGCCGAGTTCAACATCGGCTCGCCCAAGCAGCTCGGCGAAGTGCTCTTCGACCAGCTAAAGCTGGTGGAAAAACCCAAGCGCACCAAGTCGGGGCAGTACGCCACCGGTGAGGCTATCTTATCCGATTTAGCCACCGAGCACGACATCGCGCGGCGCATCCTGGACTACCGCGAACTGGTGAAGCTCAAGAACACCTACGTAGACGCACTGCCCAAGCTGGTGAGTAACTACGACGGCCGCATCCATACCTCGTACAACCAGGCGGTGACCTCTACCGGGCGACTTAGCTCTACCAATCCCAACCTGCAGAACATTCCGATCCGCACCGAAAAGGGGCAGTTGATTCGGAAGGCCTTTGTGCCGCGCAGCGAAGAATTTGTGCTGATGGCCGCCGACTATTCGCAGGTGGAGCTGCGCATCATCGCTTCGTTTGCGCAGGACGAAACCATGATCGAGGCGTTTCGGCAGGGGCAGGACATCCACGCCACCACCGCCAGCAAGATGTTTCAGGTGGGACTGGACGATGTGACGCCCGAGATGCGGCGCAAGGCCAAAACCGCCAACTTCGGCATCATCTACGGGGTGTCATCGTTCGGACTGGCCCAGCGGCTCAGCATTCCGCGCGGCGAAGCGTCGGACATCATCAAAGCCTACTTCGAGCAGTTTCCGAGCATCCGCGCCTACATGGACCGGGTGATTCAGCAGGCGCGCGAGCAGGGCTTCGTGGAAACGGTGCTGGGCCGCAAGCGCTACCTGCGGGATATCAACTCGCGCAACCCCACCGTGCGCGGCTACAGCGAACGCAACGCCATCAACGCGCCCATCCAGGGCACGGCCGCCGACATGATTAAGATCGCGATGGTGCGCGTGGCCGACTGGATGCGGCAGGAAAAGTTACGCTCAAAGATGATCTTGCAGGTGCATGACGAACTGGTGTTCGATGCCCACCACAACGAGGTAGACCGGCTCCGGGAGAAGGTGCGTGAACTGATGACGGATGCGCTGCCGCTGGACGTGCCGATGGAAGTGGAAACCGGGGTAGGGGAGAACTGGCTAGAGGCGCATTAGCGGTTTGCAAATTCCTTCAGTCAAAGCCGTTATTCCTTCCTGAGAGCAGTTCCATCATCATTGTTTTTGAATGTCGAATTTTGAGTAAGGAATATCGAATGATGAAGTGACAACTAGCTCTGGGCGTAGGCTCCGAGCCACGCGCCCCTAGTCCAGCTTAGCGCTTCCACGACCCAATCAGGACTGCTTTCTCAGCTTGATATGCAGTATCTCCTGGACTTTTTCCTCATTCCATTCCTGTTCCCATACTTTGTCGGCCTCGTCCATCAGTATTTCAGCGAAAAAGTCAGCAATGTTCTTGCGAAACTTAACAAGGTCTTCTTCCGTTAATTCGTGCCGAAATGTTTTAAGTATCTCTCGTTGGGCGTTGCTGAGCCCTGAAGTAGTAGATTTCATTTTTCTTTGGTTTTACGCGCGAGATGATTTATTTAATATTCTTGCCTACCTTCTTCTCGCCGAGCCTTTTCGTCTGTCAGCATGTCAACACATCCACTTAACAAATTAAATATACCTGCAAACGTATCTTTAAGCTCTTTCAGATCAACTCCGCTGGGGTAGTTCTTGTTAGTTTTGTTACCTGTGTCTCCGACCTTATGAGAATACCGCAAGTCTTGGCCCGAACCATCAATTTTGATAAAATCATTAACGAGAGTTTCAATGTTATTTAAAGGTGTTTTGTCTTCTTTTGGCCAAATACTAATTAATACATGCCTGGTCTGTTTCCAAAGCTTCTTCAACCCGTGACTTTCGAGGATTTTTGCGTTGTACGTCCCGGTCAAATTCTGGTCTGAAGCGAGGCGTATAAAGTGCTTCAGCTTTACTTCTAATGCGTGGCGATACATGTAAGCCACCGGCATAAAGAGTTCGTCGGGGTGACCAGATCTATCCCCTGCTTCTAAACTATTCACAATGCAGTCACCTGCTCTTCTGAACGCCTGCGCGATTCTATCCTCATCGAACCAAAGTTTTAGATAATCCAATGAGCAGTAGGTGGGTGAAGCGCTTCCTTCGCCCTCCATATCGAAGACAGACTTCCTTACGTCGGGCCACGCATGATTACTCACAAAATCCTCAATATCATCTTCATGCCCTGAATAATCGCAGTTGTCCATAGTTTTAATAAAAAAAATAGAGGTTGTTCTCCTTAAGGTTCGTGTCGACCGGGCCACGGCGGCACGAACCTCCGGGTAAATAATTATCAGAATAAAGTTTAATATCTCGGATTCATTTCTTCAAGTAGTACGCAAAGGCTACCATTGCGATTTTGTCATTCGTACGACCAGAAGCTACAAAATCCGCTCAAGCCGGAAACTCTTCTTAAAGATCATACCACCGCGGTAGATTTTGAGGCGGATTTTCTTGCCGGGTTTCAGGCTCACCATCTGGTTGAACATGGCCAGCGTGAGTTCGGGCGGGTACTTGCCGTTGATCGATAGAATGACGTCGCCCTTCTGGATGCCCGCCCGATGGGCCGGAGCGCCCTTAACGGTGGTGTTTACGGTTAGCGTAGTGAAGAAAGGCCCGGTGGCCATGAGCTCCATGCCGCTCATGTTATACTCGAAGCGGGTGCGAAATAGCCGGTTTTTCTTCACGTACATTGCCCCGTTGGCGTAGTCAAAAATCACCCGGAAGCGCTTGAGCACCGACCCGCCAACGTTGCCCTGATTGCCCGTGCGTTCGGTCACCGCTTCCATAAAGGCATTGGCCTCGGGAAACGAGGAGGTCACTTCCTTTAGGGTGTATTCGCCGATGCGTAGCTGCGGTACGCGGGCCATCTGTCCGTAGATTTCGCCGCTGAGTCCGCGGCCCAGGTAGCCGGAGATGTGGCGCTCGGGCACCGTGATCCGCGCGTCGCTTTGCCGATTAAGCATCAGCGAGTGGCTGGCCCCGGTGTCGATCATCAGTTTGGTGGTGAGGGTGGTGCTGTCGTTCAGGTGCAGCACGGCTCCCGGCAGGTAAGGCTTGGTATCTTCGATGGTGATCGGAATCTTCTGGAACGACCGCCGGGGCCGGAAGCGGTCGGGACGGTGCAGCACGATGTGCTGCCGCATGTAGTCGATCTCCACCACAAAGCGGCTAAACAGTTCGTAGCCCAGGATGCCGTGGATGCGGGTGCCCAGGAAGCTATCCAGTTGCAGGTAGTCGTCTTTGAGAATGAGGATAGAATTGCCGTTGGCCACCACCCCTTCGGGCAGGTTAAAGGAGTTGCCGCTACTCACGTAGGCGCTGATCTCGCCCTGATCGCCCACGCCCATCAGGGTGATGATGCGGTCGCCCGCTTCGGGAATGCCGTCGACAAAGCCCTGATCGGTGAGGATGGCGGTGCGCACCCCGGTGTCGAGAATGAACTTAAGGTCTTCGCCGTCGTTCACCCGCACCGGGATGATGATCAGATTGCTGTGCAGCTCGAAGGGAATGGTGACGCGCTTGGCCCGGCGGTTGGTCATCTGAAACCCCCGGTGGTGCGATTGCGCGCGGGTGGGCGGCGGAAAGAGTAGCCATCCGGCAATCAGCAAACAGACAGGGTAGACAAGGCGCATAGAATCCGCATCACGTGGAAAAACTAGTGGTTGGCAAATGCCCGCCGTGGATATGCTTCACGCAGACCAACCACGTTCCGTGATGAATATAGGTAATTTACGGCATAATCATCCACTTTGCCCTCCAACGCATTTTTTTCTTAGTTTTGTTCCTTACGCTTTTCTTCCCACCCTCACGGCTCCGACCGAATGACTACTTTTTCGCTATATTTCCAGTTAGGGCTCACCCACATACTAGACATTCGGGGGTATGATCACATTCTGTTTGTGGTGGCGCTGTGCGCGATGTATGTGCTGCGCGACTGGCGCAAGATCCTGCTGCTGGTGACGGCCTTCACCGTGGGGCACTCCATCACCCTGGCCCTGGCCACCCTGCGGTTGGTACGCCTCGATCCTGACTTGGTTGAGTTTCTGATTCCGGTTACTATTTTTATCACGGCCGTGAGCAACATTGTGCGCAAGCGCGGGGCGGCCCTGCCGCAGGTGGCACCGCTCAACTACGCGCTGGCCCTTATCTTCGGACTTATTCACGGACTGGGCTTTTCGAATTATCTGCGCAGTCTGCTGGGCAAGGAACAATCAATCGTCGGCCCACTATTATCGTTTAACCTGGGTCTGGAACTGGGGCAGTTGGTGATTGTGCTGATTTTTCTGCTGAGCGCGTCGGTGGGGGTGGGGTTGCTGGGGGTGTCGCGCCGCGATTGGAAGCTGGTGATCTCCTCGGCCATTGCGGGGATTTCGCTGATGCTGGTGGTGGAGAGGTTTGGGGTTCTGGGTTAACGGGTTCGGGGTTCTAGGTTCTAGGTTTGGGGTTCTAGGTTCTAGGTTCTAGGTTCTGGGTTCTAGGTTTGGGCTTACGCGCGGGCCATGCGCTGTTCTGGGTTCTAGGGCGCGTTGACATATAAGCTTGGACGGTGCTTTTTGGCTGTTTTTGACCACATACGAATTCGTGAATAAAAAGGCAGAAAAAAAGATTTTTTGATAAAATCACTTATTTTTGTTCTTCTATTGAAGAGCGAATTCGTCTTTTTCTGCTAACTAAACTCGCAAGTATGAAATGCATACCATCAGTATTACTCACCAGTACGCTAATTTTATCTGCTCTCGGCTTTGTTGCCTGTGAAGAAGAGAACAACACCGCCCCTTTTGAACTTTATCGTCTAGTCGTTAACGGCCCGGCCGAAGTAACCCCGGGCGACACGGTTGCTTATTCTACTGTTTCTTACGAAGATGATCCTATCAGTTGGTCGGTACCCACCGGAGCAACCATCGCCAGCGGTGCCGGTACTACCTCCATCAACGTAATCTTCAGCGCCGACGGTGGTGGTGACGTTACCGCGACCGCGAGTGACCTATCGGGTAGCCGGTCCGTAGAGGTCAAGACTACCGCCCCGGTAGCCGAGGTAGAACTGGTCAGCGATACCGTATTGATGGCCGGAGGTACCAGCGCCGTGCTGATCAAGTTTAACCAACCCATTGAGACTCCTCCGGAAGTTGGCGTTATGGCCGCCGGTGGCACCGGGCAAGCGGTTGGCAGCGTAGAACGAGTAGACGACCGAACTTTCCGGGTGACTTACACGGCCGGTACCGGCGACGGAACCGATAAAATCAGCGTAGACAATGCCGTGGCCGACAGCTTCTACGGGGGGGTGGAAATGGATACCGTCATGACTTTCAATGCCTACCGAACTGACAATACTCCGGCTACCGGCAAGCTTACCGCCTCGGTGACTCCGGTAGACAGCACTACCACCGCCACCATAACCGCTACGTTCAACGAGTCGCTGCGCACCGAAGATCCCGTACAGGTTTCAATTACCCAGACCGACGTAAACGGTGTCACCACAACCTACGTAGACGGGGAGGTAATGAGTACCGAGGATGGTCAGTCCTGGACCTACGCGTATCAGCCGGATGCTGAGGTAAACGGCCTGGTTACCGTATCCGTCGGCAACCTGCCCCCTGACCTTGCCGGAAATCCGACCGAAGCGGTAGAACCTATCACTTTGGAGGTTAAAAACGATGACTAGCGGATAAGTCCATTGAGGCCGGTCAGAAGGAAAGGGCCGATCTTCATGCGTACGCCTAAAAAGCTTAACATATCGCTCGAAGGGCATGCGCTTTTTGTTTACTTATTCGCGTCTTAACATAAGCTACAGGAAGTGAGCTTGACAACTGCTTTAGAAAAATAAGTTGCAAGGCCTCGTAAGAATAATACGGGGCCTTTTTATAGTTTAAGCTAACCGTACTACTCTATTTGAAAACTTTAGAGCCTTAATCCTAATTTTATATATTGCTAAGCTTAAAAACACTACACTACTTCCCTTATGAAATCACTTTTTGCTTTCCTTCTTGCGTTTGCTTCTTTCACCATCGGGCTGGCGCAGGATCCACTGAATAAAGCCACTGACAAGTTTGAGCAGCTTGGCCCCGCCCTGCTGCCCACTCCCAACGTGTACCGCGCCGGTTCGGGAGCTCCCGGTCATCAGTACTGGCAGCAACGCGCCGACTATAAAATAAAGTGTGAAGTCAACGACGACACGCAGCGGCTCACCGGCTCCGAAACCATCACCTACTACAACCAGTCGCCCGACGTGCTCGACTACCTGTGGGTGCAGCTCGATCAGAACATGCGGGCCAAGGATTCGGATACTTACAAAACCGAAACCAACAGCATTTCGGACAAAATGAACGTGGACAACGTGGAAGCGCTCATGGGCTACGATTTCGACGGCGGGCACAAGATCCAGTCCGTCACCGACGCCAACGGCGACTCAATTCTCTACACCATCAACCGCACCATGATGCGGATCGACATTCCGAAGCCCCTGCAACCGGGCGAAACCATCAGCTTTTCTATCGACTGGTACTACAACATCAACGACCGCAACCTGATGGGCGGCCGCGGGGGCTACGAGCTCTTCCCCGACGACGGCAACATCCTCTACACCATCACCCAGTGGTTTCCGCGCATGGCCGTCTACGACGACCACGAGGGCTGGCAGCACAAGCAGTTTCTGGGCCGGGGCGAGTTTGCCCTGCCCTTCGGCAACTACGAGGTGGAGATCACCGTGCCCGCCGACCACATCGTGGCCTCTACCGGCACCCTCCAAAATCCGGAAGCTGTGCTCACCGCTGCGCAGCGCGACCTGCTCGAGCAGTCCAAAACCGCCGACAAGCCGGTGATCATCGTGAGCCAGGCTGAGGCTGAGCGCAAGGAGAAGCGGCGGGCCAGGGGCACCAAAACCTGGATCTACCACGCTGACAGCGTGCGGGACTTCGCCTTCGGCAGTTCGCGCAAGTACATCTGGGACGCGATGGGGGTGGACATCGACGGGCGCACCGTGATGGCCATGTCGTATTATCCCAAGGAAGCTAATCCCTTGTATGAGCAGTACTCTACCGAGGTGGTGGCCCATACCCTGCGCACCTACTCCAAGTACACCATCCCCTATCCTTATCCCAAAGCCATTTCGGTGGAAGCCTCCAACGGCATGGAGTATCCCATGATCTGCTTCAACTACGGCCGCCCCGCTGCCGACGGCACCTATTCGGATCGGGTGAAGTACGGCATGATCGGGGTGATTATCCACGAGGTGGGCCACAACTTCTTCCCCATGATCGTGAACTCCGACGAGCGGCAGTGGACGTGGATGGACGAGGGCCTGAACACCTTTGTGCAGTACCTCACCGAGCAGGAGTGGGACCGCAACTACCCCTCGCGGCGCGGACCCGCGTTCAAGATTGTGCCCTACATGCGGGGCGACAAGTCACAGATCAGTCCGATCATGACCAATTCGGAGCAGATTCAGCAGTTTGGAGCCAACGCCTACGCCAAGCCCGCCACCGCGCTCAACATCCTGCGTGAGACGGTGATGGGCCGCGAGCTATTCGACTATGCCTTCAAGACCTACGCCCAGCGCTGGGCCTTCAAGCACCCCGAGCCGGGCGACCTGTTTCGCACCATGGAAGACGCCTCGGGCACCGACCTGGATTGGTTCTGGCGCGGCTGGTTCTACTCCGTAGATCACGTCGACATCAGCATCGACCAGGTGAAGTACTACCAGATCAACACCCAGAACCCGGAGGTAGAAAACCCCATTGCCCGGCAACAATTCGAAGAAGAAGAAAAGCACATCAGCCAGGTGTACAACGAGCAGGACGTGGCCACCACCGCCATCGAGGCTGATCCGAGTCTGCGCGACTTCTACAACGAGTACGATCCGTTTGCGGTGCGGCAGGAAGACGTGCGGGCCTACGAGGAGTTTGTGGCCGGGCTGGACGAGGAAGAACGCCAACTGGTGCAATCGGGTAAGCACTTTTACGAGGTGTCGTTTGCCAACGTGGGCGGGCTGGTGATGCCCATTATCCTGGGTTGGACCTACGAGGACGGCAGCACCGAGATTGAGCGCATTCCGGCCGAAATCTGGCGCATGAACGCCGAGGAAGCCACCAAGGTGTTCGTGAAGGACAAGAAAGTGACGCAACTGGTGGTGGACCCCTACCGCGAAACCGCCGACACCGACGAGAGCAACAATTATTATCCCAAGCGCAACGTGCCCACGCGCTTTGAGGTGTTTAAGGAAAAGCAGAATACCCGCGGCACCTCCGGAGAAAATCCTATGCAGCAGGTTTCAGGGCGGAAGAAAAAGGAACGATCGGTCGGTAATCGGTAATCCGTAGCGGCGCGATTAATCGCGCCGCCACTGGTGATAACCGCGCCCCTGATGAACATACAAAAATGAAGACAATCAAGAAGAAGTACATCGTCAATGAGCATGAGCAGAAGATCGCCGTACAGATTGATATTGCAGATTTTGAAAAAATAGAGCAGTTGCTGGAAGATTACGCATTGGGGAAGATCATGGAAGAAAATGATCCTGCTGACAGTCTAACATTAGCAGCAGCCAAGACTTACTACGATCAAATAAGTAAGGCAGAATAGTGAATATAACGGTCAACCGAAAGTTTCTTAAAGACTTAGCAAAGCTTCCCGCTGATCGACGACAAAAGATTGAGCGCCTTGTTTTTGAGGAAATTGAGCAGATTACATCTATCGAGGAGACTAAAGGACTTAAAAAGCTTCAGGGGTACCAAACGTATTACCGCGTTAGGTTCGGCGATTACCGAGTCGGCATTCGGTTCGAAGATGATGAACTGGTGTTTGAAAGAGTACTGCATCGAAAAGACATTTATCAATATTTTCCGTAGGAACGTAATTAATCCACCGCCCGGTCCACCGTGGACGCGGGGCCCGGCGTGGACGCGGCACGTTCCTACGGAATCTTCTCCCCCGCCTCCACGGCAACCGTGAGCACGTTCTCTTTCGGAGGCAGCGGGCAGCTAAACGTCCCGTTGTAGGCGCAGTAGGGATTGTAGGCCTGGTTGAAGTCCAGCTCCAGCGATTTGGCCCCGGCCCGGCTGGGCTTTTCCGCGTTCAGATAACGTCCGCCGCCGTAGGTGGTGTCGCCGCTGGTGTCGTCGGCGAAGGCCACGAACAGGGGGGCGGGCTGCTCGAAGGGTTCCAGCACCAGCAGGCGCTGTAGTTGTCCCTTTAGTTTGAACACGGCGTAGCCGTAACGAATGTACTTTTCCTCTTCGCCCGTGGTGGTGGGCAGCACCAGTAGCTTCTGGTCGGTGACCCGCTCCAGGCGCGCCTGCACCCGGTAGGCCGGGTCGGGGTCAAAGTACGACAGCCCTGTGAACTCGACGCTATCGGGGGCGAAGGGCGACTCGGGCGAGGTTTTCATAAAGCGCTCGGTGCGCTGCCGCTCTTCGGCGATGCGCTCGCGGTAGTCGGCTTCGCTCTCGCCGCCTAGCAGGGTGTAGGCCACGATGCCTCCCAGTGTGAGCAGTACCAATAGGGCTAGCAGTTTTTTCATAGAACAAGCAATCCGTTTTGGTATAAAGCGAATGGCAAACCACGCAGTTCCGTAGCGCACCGGATTTGCGGATGATCTGCTGATGACTCAAGGAGGCGGAAGATAGAACGGTTTGTGAAATGTAAAAAATACACTGTACATTAAGTCCAATTGTCGGCCTCGCTACCTTGCAACGATTGACTATCTTGATTTAAAGACACGTAATAAAAAGGTTGCTTTTTACGGAGAAATACAATCAAACCAACAGTGAATTGCTATATGATCAATAAAAGTAGATGATTTTTAAATGCATAGTAATTTGCTATGCTCTTGCCTTTCACTGCTAGAATTTGTTGTTCCTACAGTATTTGTACGTATTTTTGCCTTTATTTTCTAAAATTAATAGTCTCAGTCAAAACCGAGTTCTTCTTTTTTGGTTAGAGCACTATTGTTCACATCACACTTAACTATTGCTTATGAACTATTTTACACGCATAAAAGGACTTTGGCTCGCCGCCAGTCTGATGCTGCTGACGGGCGTGCTTCACGCTCAAGACCAAACGGTGTCGGGTACCGTTTCTTCCGATGCGGAAGGACCGCTACCGGGGGTCAACGTATTGCTAAAAGGTACCACTACGGGTACCGTCACCGATTTGGAAGGCAACTACCGACTCAGTGTCCCGGAAGGATCAGATACCATCGTATTTTCTTCTATTGGCTACGCGAATCAGGAAATCGCGATTGGTGGTCGGTCTACCATTGATGTGACGTTGGGCGAGGATATCAAAGCCCTGGAAGAAATTGTGGTGATTGGCTATGGTACCCAGGAAGCCAGGGACGCTACGGGAGCGGTGGCATCTGTGAAATCCGAAGATTTTAATGGGGGAGTAATTGCCTCACCGGAACAGCTTATCCAAGGAAAAGCGGCCGGCGTGCAGATTACGCAGGCCAGTGGAGAACCTGGATCGGGCATCAACATTCGTATTCGAGGCACCTCATCGGTGCGTAGTGGCAACAACCCCTTATTCGTGGTAGATGGAGTTCCCCTGGCGGGAGATAATATTAGCGGAGGAGGTGCCGACACTGGGTTTGGTACCACATCAGCTAGAAACCCGCTTAATTTTCTCAATCCCAATGACATTGCCAGCATTGATATTCTTAAAGATGCTTCGGCTACGGCTATCTACGGATCGCGTGGCGCTAATGGCGTGGTGCTGATCACCACCAAGAGCGGGGCTGGTGGCAACAAGCTAAACTATTCTTACAATATTGGCATTAGCAACATCACTAAAAAATACGATTTGCTTAACGCTGATGAATTTGTCAGTGCGTACGCGCAGATCAACGATATTCCCGCCGGTGACGAGCGATTAGAAGCTCTTGACTTAGGAGCAAACACCGATTGGCAGGATGAACTGTTGCGAACCGCCATCGCTCACAACCACGATCTGTCGTACAGCGGGGGGGGAGAGCAAGGTAACTATCGCCTGTCCTTAGGGTATACCGATCAGGAAGGAATCATTGAACGCAGTGGCTTGCGAAGGCTGTCAGCGCGTTTTAACGGGTCAAGTAATTTTATTAACGACCGCCTTACCGTGAGTACGCAGGTAACCGTATCGGATATTCGCGATGACAATGTGCCGATTACAGACAACGCGGGAGCCACCGGCGACTTGCTGGGAGCAGCACTTAAGTTAAATCCTACATATCCGGTGTATCAGGACGGTGAACTCTTTCAGCGTAGCGTGACCGAACTCAATCCGGTAGCGTTCTTAGAATTGAGCAACGACTTTACTAATACGGTTCGTGCTCTTGGTAACATTTCGTTTGATCTGAAAATTACCGACGACCTTTCGTTCCGAACCGTTCTTGGCGGAGACCGCTCGGCTTCATCGCGCAAGGCAGGTTACTCGGGCGACTTGGTGGTGCAGGGCGTTGTTGGGCAGGGACGGGCAGTGACCGAAGACATTTCTACCATTAATACCCTGATGGAGAACTACTTCACGTACAACAAAGATCTGTCCGAAAATTTACGGCTAGACGCAGTATTGGGGTATTCCTATCAGCGCTTCCAGCGTGATACGAAATTCATCGGAGCAGCCGGATTCCGCGCCACTGATCTCAACGTAATTATTAATAACATTGCGGCGGTAGACCAAACTAGTGGTAGCGGAGGAATAATCGGTAATACATCGTCTCGCGTAGACGAGCTCCAGTCAGTCTTTGGTCGGGTAAATTTAGATATTGCTGATAAGTATTTGCTTACCGCTACCGTGCGGACGGATGGTTCAACGCGCTTCGGGGGCAACAACAAATACGGAGTATTTCCTTCGTTTGCTGCGGCTTGGAGACTTTCTGACGAAGCGTTCGTACCGGATGCATTCGACGATTTGAAGTTGCGGGCGGGATACGGTATCACGGGTAACCAAGAGATTCCGAGCAATTTATATACAACTCGCCAGCGTTATACCGGGGAAGGCCTTAATGTTTCACCCACGGGGGTAACTATCAACAATAGCAGTATCAGTACGGTAGCATTTCCTAATCCGGATCTTCAGTGGGAGTCAACCACGCAGATTAACGTAGGAGTAGATTGGGGAATTCTTGACAACCGATTACGGGGTTCGGTAGACTATTACCGAAAAAATACGAATGATCTACTCTTTCAGGTATTTAGCGCCCAACCGGCCCCTCAAGAGTTTGTATGGCGGAACCTGGATGCCGACGTGATCAACGAAGGAGTAGAAGTCACGGTAGATGCTGTCCTTGTAGATGGTGATGACTTTGCCTGGAACCTATCGGCAAACGCAGCTTACAACGACAATCGTGTAGAGAATTTCGCTAGTATTGTGAACACTGGTGCTATCAGCGGACAGGGCTTATCCGGAGCGTTTGCGCAACGCATCGCCAACGGTCAGCCTTTGTTTGCGTATTATCTTCGTCCGTTCGGCGGGTTCGACGAAGAGGGGCAAACCATTTATCCTGATGGTGATGTGCAGCAATTTATCGGGCGAGACCCCCTACCAGATGTGAACATTGGATTTACCAACAATTTCCGCTACCAGGGCTTTGACCTGAGTATCTTCTTCTCTGGGCAATTAGGTCAGTACGTGTATAACAACACGCAGAATGCCTACTTTACGGCCGGAGCGTTAGCCGGAGGAAACAATGTAACCAGAGATGTGGTAGGCAACGGGGAGTCACGGGTGAATGCTCCCGAAGTATCGACCCGTTTTCTGGAAGATGCGTCGTTCGTGCGTCTGCAAAACTTCACGCTGGGCTACAACTTCAATATGGACGCGATTGATTTTATCTCGGGCTTGCGGCTTTACGTAACCGGGCAGAACGTGTTCGTCATCACTAATTACAGTGGGCAAGATCCTGAGGTGAACGTGAATAAATCGCTCAACGATATTCCATCGTTTGGAATTGACTATACTCCGTACCCCCGCGCAAGAACTTTCTTGTTTGGGGTGAACGTTAATTTTTAATATTTAAACTATCATACATATGCGTTATCATAAAATTATAGGAAGCCTGTCGTTACTGGCAGGATTTGGTGCAGCTTTTATAGGCTGCACGGACCTAGAGGTAGATGAAGTAGATTCGATTGTCACCGAAACGACTACCGGTGAGTTCACTGGCGACGCGGGCGCCTTGTTAGAAGCAGCGTATAACCAATTGGGCGCTCTGGCCGATCAAGCCAATGTTTATGCGCTTTACACCCACACCTCCGATGAAATGATTCCGCCTACGCGCGGAACGGACTGGGGCGACAACGGGGTATGGCGATTGTTGCACTCTCACAACTGGGATCCCACACACCAGTACGTACTGACTTCGTGGAATCAGTTGAATAGTCGCGTGTTTCAAACCAATCAAGCACTAGGTGCAACGGCTCCGGCTCCTACTCCGCAACAGGCAGCTGAAGCTAAGTTCTTGCGCGCTTTTTACATGTGGAACGTAATGGATTTGTTCGGACAGGTTCCTTTTCGTGGCGTGAATGAGGGAGTAGATGTAGACCCTCAGGTGTTTACGCGCCAAGAAGCCTTCAATTTCATTGTTAATGATCTTGAAGAAGCTTTGCCTGATCTGATTACTGCCGAACCCTCACCTACCAATGATATTGCTTCTAAAGCAGCCGCTAATACGTTGTTAGCTCGCCTGTACCTTAACCGGGGAGTATACTTTGCTGACGTGAATGAGCAAGGAGCCCCCAACGTTGCTTTTGATCAAGCCGACATGGCACGCGTTATCCAGTATGCCGACGCAGTGGCCGCCGACGGTTACGCGCTGGAGGATGAGTACTACAACAACTTTACGGGCACTGCGCAGAGCGAGCTCATCTTTGTAAACCCCGAAGGAGCCGGTGATCCGCAGAATCGTTATTTTATGACCCTGCATTACGATCAAAATCCGAGTGGTTGGAATGGGTTCACTACGTTAGCTGACTTCTACGCCAAATTTGAAGATAGCGACGTGCGCAAAGGCATTGAAGCGACTCCTGACGGAACCGAGTTTTCAGGCATTGGTCGAGGTTTCTTGACAGGACAGCAATTGAGCGATAGCGGTACCATCGTTATCAACAGTCGCAACAACCGTCCCTTATCTTTTGAGCCGGAAGTCCCGCTTATTGGAGCGGACACTGACGACGGCTACCGCGCTATCAAGTACCACCCCGCCGACAAAGATCGTTATATCCAACTGCGTTACGCAGATGTATTCTTGATGAAGGCGGAAGCCATGCTGCGTAGCGGTGATGCGGCGGGCGCTTTAGCCATGGTTAACGATTTGCGAGCGAAACGAGGAGCTTCTCCGCTTGCCTCGTTAGATGAAGCAGCTATGCTCGACGAGCGGGGCCGAGAGTTGTACTGGGAAGGCATTCGCCGAGTGGACCAAATCCGTTTTGGAACATTTGCTAATACCTGGGAAGAAAAAGAAACTACCGAACCCTTCCGCGTGTTATTTCCCATTCCTCAGCAAGCCTTGGATTCTAACCCCAATTTGGTGCAGAACCCGGGATACTAAATCGCAAGAACAACAATAACCCAATTACTAGTGCAAGCAGCCCTTGGGTTGCTTGCTCTTTTTTTATCAGGATGGGCTGGATACATGCAGGATAATCAGGATACAATGGTCAAGCTATCCTGACCATCCTATTACATCCTATTCATCCTGATAATAATTATTAAGCGCGTGCCTTCGTTAGCAGACTATGAAATGCATTACTTGGTTGGGAGTCGTTTTGGTGCTAGGCAGTTGTGGAAAAAAAGACACTCACTTATTCACCCAACTTTCTTCCGGTGAAACCGGCATCAACTTTACCAACGAGCTTATTCTGAGCGAAGACTTTGATGTGTTCCGCTATCGCAATTACTACAACGGCGGCGGCGTAGCCATTGGCGACATCAACGGCGACAGCCTGCCCGACGTCTACCTGACGGCCAATATGCAGCCCAACAAGCTGTTCCTAAACCGAGGCAACTTTGCGTTCGAAGACATCACCGAAGCCGCCGGAGTGGCCGGAAGCAAGATTTGGTCTACCGGGGTCAGCATGGCTGACGTGAACGGCGACGGCCTCCTCGACATTTACGTGTGCAATTCGGGCGACGTGGAAGGCGGACGGCGCGAAAACGAATTGTTTATCAATAACGGCGACCTCACGTTTACCGAGCAGGCCGCAGCCTATGGGCTCGATGACAAGGGTTTCAGTACTCACGCCGTGTTTTTCGACTACGACCTCGACGGCGATTTGGATGCTTATGTGCTGAACAACTCCTTCCGTCCGGTTTCCACACTCGGCTACGAAAACATCCGCCACGAACGCGATAGCACCGGCGGCGACAAGCTCTACCGTAACGTGTCCCCCCCTGGGGGGGGAGTAAGGGGGGGGAAGTTCACCGACGTCAGCGACTCCGCCGGTATCTACGGCAGCGTGATCGGCTTTGGCTTGGGCGTCACCGTCACCGATGCCAACCAAGACGGCTGGCCCGATATCTACGTATCCAACGACTTCTTTGAGCGCGACTACCTCTACATCAACCAGCAGGATGGCAGCTTTGCCGACGAACTGCCGCAACGCATGGGCCACATCAGCCATTTCTCGATGGGCGCCGATGCGGCCGACCTGAACAACGATGGCTACCCGGAAATTTTCGTCACCGACATGATGCCTGCCACTGACCGGCGTTTGAAAACCACCACCAGTTTTGAGTCGTACGACGTGCACCAGCGCAAACTAGCCAACGACTACTACGAGCAGTACATGCGCAACACCCTGCAACTGAACAGCGCTGATGGTACCTTCCGGGAAATTGGGCAGTTGGCGGGAGTGCACGCCACCGACTGGAGCTGGGGAGCGCTCATTGCGGACTTTGACAATGACGGACACAAAGAAATTTTTGTGAGCAACGGAGTCTACAAAGACGTGACCGACCAGGATTTCATCGCTTACATCGGTAGCGACAAAACTATTTTGACGGCTATGCGGAAGGAGTCAATCGATTTTCAGGAACTGGTAGACCGGATGCCCTCTACTCGCCTAAGTAATTACTTGTTCAAAAGAGACAGCGGACTCGCTTATCAAAACGTATCAGCCGACTGGGGATTGGATGAGCCTTCGTTTAGCAACGGGGCGGCTTACGGGGACCTGGACAACGACGGCGATCTGGATTTAGTGGTGAACAACGTGAATCAAGAGGCATTTGTGTATCGCAACAACACCGAACAGCGCACCAACAACCACTACCTCAAGCTTTCATTTCGCGGACCGTCTCAAAACTACTTTGGAGTGGGAGCGCGCGTGCACGCCTACGCCGATGGAGAAGAAATTATGGTGGAGAATGTGCCTACCAAAGGATTTCAATCCTCAATAGACTACTCGGTAATTCTAGGACTGGATAGTATCACTACGGTAGACAGTCTGACGGTGCACTGGGGCTATGAACAGCGAATTCAGACCTTATATCAAGTGCCTACTAACCAGCATCTGACGTTAAATATTGCGGAGGCGGCACCCCCCAAACCCATTGAAAAAAACGCCTTGCCCACCACCTTTCAGCAAAAATCGGTTTCTTTAACTCCTGCCTTTCAGCACCAGGAAGACCATTTTGTTGATTTCAACTACGAGCGGCTTACCTACCATATGCTCTCGCGAGAAGGCCCCGCGCTGGCCGTGGCCGACGTGAACCAGGATGGGTTAGACGACTTTTATATCGGCGGGGCGGCCGGGAAACCGGGCAGGCTGTACCAACAAACCACCACCGGCGACTTTAGGGCGGTGAGCGCTTCGGCTTTTGCCGCTGATAGTGCCCACGAAGATGTGGATGCCACGTTTTTTGATGCCGACCAAGACGGTGACCTAGACCTGTATGTGGTGAGCGGCGGCAACGCTTTTCGAGAAGGTGCTTCCGAATATCAAGACCGGCTGTATTTGCTAACGGCAGTAAAAGATGGCGAGCCGACCTACCGAAGGCAACCGCGTGCCCTTCCGCGTCTGGCCGCCATGGGATCGTGCGTGGCCAACGCTGATTATGACCAAGATGGCGATCAGGACCTGTTCGTAGGAAGCCGGGCGGTGCCGTTACAGTACGGAATGCCCGCCACCAGCTACTTGCTGGAAAATGACGGGCAGGGAAATTTCACGGATGTCACCAACCAGGTATCACCCCGCCTGAATGACCTCGGCATGGTGACCGACGCGGTGTGGGCGGATATGGATGCCGATGATGACCTCGATTTGGTGGTGGTGGGCGACTGGATGCCCATCACCTTGTTTAAAAACAACGGGGCCAATCTGGAGCGTCTTAACAACGTGCCCGGACTAGAGCAGTCGGAAGGCTGGTGGCGGACTGTTGCCGCACAAGATATCAACGGCGACGGCGAGACCGACCTGCTGGTAGGCAACTGGGGCCGCAACAGCCGGTTTCAGGCTTCGGCAACGCAACCACTGGAGTTGTACCTCAGCGACTTTGACGACAACCAGGCCATTGACCAGGTTTTTGCTTACTACCAGGGCGATAGTCTGTACCCAATGGCGCTGCGGCACGACTTGCTCAAGCAACTCCCCGGCCTGAAAAAACAGTTCGTCCACTACCAAGACTACGCCGGAAAGACCATGCGCGAGGTGTTCGGTGATGAGAAGTTGGAAAAAGCGATAGTGAACAAAATATACTGTCTGGAATCTTCGGTGGTCATAAACAACGGCGACGGCTCGTATACGTTAGCGCCCTTGCCCGAAGAAGCCCAGTTTTCACCCATCTTCGCCATTGCGGCGGATGATTTTATCCCGAACGATGCGGATACCACCGAACTGGTGCTGGCCGGAAACTTTTCAGGCGTGAAACCCGAAGAAGGGCGTTATGACGCCAACCACGGCTTGGTGCTGCAAGCGCAGGGTGATCAGCTAAGCGTAAAAGACGATGCGTCGGCGGGTCTGCACCTTCAGGGAGACGTTCGCCAAGTGGCAACCGCCCGTTCGGTCGACGGAAAGAAATTGCTTATTGTGGCGAAGAACAACGGAGCGCCGACATTTTACGAATATGAGTAGAACAAGATATGCACGTACCACTATTCTCCATAGCCCAGGGTTTAAACCCTGGGCTATGGAGAATAGGAAACGACCTTCATTCGGGTTCTCCTTTCTATTAGCATGGATGTTACTATCTTTTGCCTGCACCCCCGAAGAACCGCCGCTCTTCGAGCTTCTCCCCGCTTCTCACACTGGCGTCACCTTCCAGAACCGGCTGGCCGAAACCCCCCAGATGAATATCTTCACCTACCTTTACTTTTATAACGGGGGCGGAGTAGCGGCCGGTGACCTGAACGGTGATAGCTTGCCTGATTTATATTTCACCGCCAACCTGAAAAGCAACAAACTCTATCTGAACCAGGGAGATTTTAGGTTCAAAGACATCACCGAAGCGGCCGCGGTCGGCGGACAGAAAGGTTGGACCACCGGGGTGACCATGGCCGACGTGAACGCCGACGGCTTGCTCGACATTTACGTGAGTCAACTGGGCGATTACCAAAATATCCGGGGTAAAAACCAACTGTACATCAACCAGGGGAACAACGAGCAGGGCATTCCAACCTTTGAAAACCAAGCCGCCGACTACGGGCTGGATTTGGTTGGCTTCGGCACCCAGGCGGCTTTCTTCGACTACGACCTGGACGGCGACCTGGACATGTATCAGCTTAATCATTCCACGCACTCCAGCGGCACCTTTGCCCGCGCCACGTTGCGGCAAGAAAAGCATCCCCTGGCGGGCGACCGGCTGATGCGCAACGAGGGCGGCACCTTTGTCGATGTCACCGACAGCAGTGGGATTTACCGCAGTGCGCTGGGCTACGGGCTTGGCATCACCGTGGGCGACGTGAACTGGGACGGGTATCCGGACGTGTACATTGGAAACGATTTTCACGAGAACGACTATCTCTACATCAACAACCAAGACGGTACCTTCACCGAACAACTGCAAGAAAAGATGCGTCACACCAGCCGCTTCTCGATGGGCAACGACATTGGCGACCTCAACAATGACGCCCTGCCCGACATCTTCTCGTTAGATATGCTGCCGTCCGACCCGGTGATGCTCAAAAATTCGGCGGGAGAAGACAGTTACGACGTGTATAATTACAAGCTTCGTTTTGGTTACAATCACCAGTTCGCCCGAAACACCCTGCAACTGAATCGGGGAAACGGTTACTTTAGCGAGATAGGGCTACTCACCGGAACCTTTGCTACCGATTGGAGCTGGTCGGCCCTGATCACTGATCTGGATTTGGACGGCTACAAGGATATCTACGTAGCCAACGGAATCAAGCGCCGGTCGAACGACCTGGACTACATCAAGTACGTCTCTAATGATGCGATACAGCACCGCCTGGAAGGAGATCTTAGCAGCGAAGATCTGGCGCTGGTGGAAAAGATGCCCGTGGTTAAAATTCCGAACGTAGCTTTCAAGAACCAGGGAAAACTGGCTTTCACCGACGCGTCTCAGGCGTGGGGACTGAACCAGGAATCGTTTTCTAATGGTGCAGCTTACGCCGACTTGGACAACGATGGTGATCTGGACCTGGTGACCAACAACGTAGATCAAGAAGCTTTCATCTATAAGAACCACGCAATCGACGGTGAGCGTATCACCAATCACTTTCTCAAACTCTCGTTCCAAGGTCAAGGAGCCAATTCCCAGGGATTGGGAGCACGCATCATCATTCCGCTGGATAGCCAGACCATTGTTCAAGAGGTGTACACCACCCGGGGATACCAGTCGGCGGTGCCCGCTGAGTTGGTGGTCGGGTTGGGGCATCTTGATCAGGTGGATTCATTAGTGGTGGTGTGGCCCGACCTTCGGTTTGAAGTGCTAACCAACGTGCCAACCAATACCCATCAGGTACTGAACCAAAAGAAAGCCAGCGGGCGCTATGATTTTTCTTCTGCGGCAACGCCTCAGTTTGAAACCAGCCATGAGCTAACGGTACCGTATACCCATCAGGAAAATCCGTTCGTAGAGTTTAATCGGGAACGGTTAGTGCCTCATATGTCCTCTACCGAAGGGCCCCGGCTGGCCGTGGGCGACGTGAACGGCGATGGACGAGAAGATTTCTTTGTGGGCGGGGCAAAACACCAACCGGGAGTCATTTTCATTCAGAAACAGAATAATTTTGAACCATTGCCACAGCCAGCGCTGCAAACCGATAGCCTGGCAGAAGATGTGGAAGCTGCTTTGGTTGATGTGGATCAGGATGATGATCTGGACTTGGTGGTGGTGAGCGGGGGCAACGAATTTTGGGGGCAGGCAGAAGCCCTGCTGGTGCGATTGTATAAAAACGATGGCCAAGGAAAATTCACGCGAGCCCGCTCGGCCCTGCCGGATATTTTTGTGAATGGTTCTTGCGTAGCGGCTAGCGACTTTGACCAGGATGGAGATGCCGACCTGTTCATTGGTGGGCGGGTCGTCTCACGAAATTACGGGCAAACTCCCCGAAGCTATTTGCTACAAAACGACGGACAAGGAAATTTCACCGATGTCACCGAGCAACAATCTGAGGGGTTGGCCCAAGTTGGTATGGTAAAGGATGCTCAGTGGGCCGACATGGACGGCGATGGTTGGGAAGACTTGGTGGTGGTTGGCGAGTGGATGCCGGTTTCGGTGTTTATGAGCCAGGCAGGGCATTTGAAACCCAGTACCGACCCGTCTCTGTCCGACACGCATGGCTGGTGGAATACCCTGAAAGTGACCGACATCGACGGCGACGGCGATGCCGACTTGTTGGCAGGCAACCTGGGACTTAACTCCAAGCTGAAACCTTCCCCCGACGAACCGGTCAGCCTGGTCGTTAAGGATGTAGACGACAACGGAACCATCGAGCAACTGTTGTTTCATTACCAACAAGGACAAAAGCGCCTGTTTGCCACCAAGGATGAACTCATCGCCCAGGTGGTGAGCATCAAAAAACGCTTTGTGGGCTACGACGATTTTGCGCGAGCCGAAGCAGAGGATATTTTTCCGCCCGAAGCTTTAGAAGAAGCCGAGGAGCTGTACGTCAGCGAAGCGCGCTCGGGAGTTTTTGTTAACCAAGGAAATAACTTTCGCTTTGAGCCTTTCCCTACCGAAGCCCAGTTCGCTCCGATCAATGCGATCCAGGTGCTGAGCAACGGTGATGGACCGCCCGACCTTCTCACCGCCGGTAATTTCTACGAGGTCACCATCGAGCGAGGTCGCTACGATGCCGACTATGGCACGCTGCTTCGCAACGCAGGCAATGGGCAATTCACTTCGGTTCCTAACGTCGAGTCAGGCATCTATCTACAGGGGCAGATACGCGATATGGAAACCATCGATTATCAGGGAAAGCCCGTCGTTTTGGTAGCCCGTAACAAAGATACTTTACTATTTATCGAGAGAATCAATGGTACCCTTACTACCGCTACTGCCAAAAGGTAACGAGACTCGTTTCAATGGTTTTGCGCAAGTTCTGATGGTGGTCGGCCTGTTTGTGCTCAGCGTATTACCTTCCTGCACGCAGAGTACGGCACCCACCCCTACGATAACGATCTGCGATACGCCTGATCCCCAGGAACCATGTGCCGACGACCAAGAACAGTTTTCGGTGGGCCAGAAATTATTTGCCAGACTGGAAGCCGACCAACCCTTTCAATCGCAGCAGATCATTGGCAAGATACTGCGCCTCACCGATGCTGACACAATTCCTTTGGGAGCACGCGTTGTCACTCCGCAAGCAGATCAGCGAACCATTGTTCAGAGTCTGCCCTTCCATGAGTTTGGTTCTCAGGCAGCAGGCACTTTTCTGATTGAGTTTATAGACGAAAGCGAACGAGTGCTTGCGCAAAAACAAATCACCATCAGCGGAGCGCCGCTCAGATAACCACCGACTCCACCAATCTTAGCGTCTTCTCTCCCGCGTCCAGCCGGGCGCGCCCCCCGAACGGTAGCGTGGCGTTGCGCCGAATGTGCCCGAAGGTGAGTCCGTACAGCACCGGAATGCCCAGCCCCGCCAGGCGGTCTCGCAGCACTTCCTCCAAAGATAAAGACGTAGCTTCGTCTTCGGCTTCGCAGTTGGTAAACAAGCCCAGCACCACCCCGGCGGCCACCGCCAGCTTGTCCGGTGCCAGCCGCAACTGGGTCAGCATCCGGTCGATGTGGTAAGGCGACTCGCCCACGTCTTCCAGAAAGACCAGCTTGTCCCGAAAATCAATGTCGTAGGTCGTACCGCACAGCGCCGTCACCAGTGAAAGATTACCTCCCACCAGTTCGCCCTCGGCACTGCCGGGAGCCAGGGTACGCCGCACCGGCGAAGAGATGGTCACTTCCTGTCCGGCTAAATACAACGGCACCAACGCTTCGGGAGTAAGCCCCTCCGGCGGCTCGTAAATAAGCGTCTCGGTGGGTTCCATCAGCACGCTTCGGAAGTAGTGCGTCGTGAACTCGTTGAAGTCCGAATCGCCCACCGGCCCGTGAAAACCCACCAGCCCCGCCCTGCTGTACAGTCCGTACAGCAGTCCGGTGATATCACTAAAGCCAATGAGCGGTTTGGGATGCTGGCGAATCAGATCG
Source organism: Cyclobacteriaceae bacterium (assembly GCA_965217275.1). Classification (GTDB taxonomy): domain Bacteria; phylum Bacteroidota; class Bacteroidia; order Cytophagales; family Cyclobacteriaceae; genus Tunicatimonas. The sequence goes on from OZ244400.1 coordinate 3,685,335, forward strand.
TAATCCAGATAAGGCAGCAGCCGGGTGGCGCCGTAGCCGCCGGTTACGCACAGAATACCAGCCACCGTATCGTCGGCGAACATGCGGTTGATGTCATCGGCTCGTTGCGCGTCGGTGCCCGCCAGGTAACCCTTCCGCACCAGCATATTGGGCGTAAATTTAGCCCGAAAGCCCAGTTTCGCCAGGTTGTTCACCGAAGCACGTAGTTGTTCCTCGGTGGCGTAGTGCGAGGGCGTCACCAACCCAATAGTATCGCCCGACCGCAATCGGGGCGGTTTCACTAACGCCGGGTGTCCCGACCCGTGGCGACGCGATTCATCGCGTCGCCCGAATAATAATTTTAGGTTATTCCCCACCAAATCACATTTCTGCCCCCTCCGGCATCAACCGCAACCGAGCCAAATAGCGGTCAGCGGTGATGTAGAGCACCGACTCATCGTCGTTGAAGGTGCAATTGGCGGTGGCCTGCCCGGTCTTTAGCGTGCCCAGGTGCGTGCCGTCGGGCCGAAAAACCCACACGCCTCCGGGGCCGGTGGCAAACAGATGCCCGCTACTGTGCACCACCATCCCGTCGGGTAAGCCCTTTTCGGTAGCTACCTGCGGCGTGGCATCGTGCATCACCCGGCCGTTGGCAATCGTTCCATCGTCCTGCACCTCGTAGGCCATCCACCGGGCCCGCTCGGGGTCCGAATTGGCTAGGTAAAGTGTCTTTTCGTCCGGCGAAAACGCAATACCGTTGGGCCGCGTGAGCGTGTCGGTGAGCAGGGTCAGCACGCTGTCTTCTATCGAGAAGCGATACACTCCTTGGAAGTTGAGTTCCTTGTCCGGACTGTCGGCCCCGCCCGGCAGTCCGTAGGGCGGATCGGTGAAGTACAGCGCCCCGCTGCTATGAAACACCAGGTCGTTCGGACTGTTCAACCGCTGGCCCTCGTAGCGGGTCACCAGCGGAATATAGTCCGACTTTGGGTTGTTCAGCGGGGCGTTCATCCGGGCCACCTGCCGGGCGCCGTGCTGACAAAGAATCAAGTTTTGGTTTTCGTCCAGCGTCAATCCATTGGAGCCCGGTTCCTTGCCCGCTTCCTGCCCGTCGTTCGAACCCGCCGGTTTCAGGTACAATACAATGCTATCTTCCTCGCTCCACTGAAACACGCTGTTCTGGGGAATATCTGAGAAAAGCAGGTAATCCTCCTGCGCTACCCACACCGGACCCTCCGTCCACTCGAAGCCATCGGCCAAAATTTCCATCCGGGCATCGGGGCTAATAAGCGCATCGAGCGCCGGGTCGAGCCGCTCAATGGTGCCTAAGGTCGGGTACCGCGGAGAGGCCTCCGTGGTTTCGTTTCCCGAAGAAGAACAAGCAATGGCGGCCGGAAGCAACAGCAGAAAAAGTAGACGGTTCATAGCTAGGTTAGGTAGTGAAAAGCGAATTTACTCCGAATTTAGAATCCAACAAGGGTTTTAGGCACTAAGAATCGTTCCGCAGCCCTGGTTTGAGCGAACAGACCGGCGGGTTTCGGGGTTTAACGTTAAAGAGGGTGTTCCGTTCCGGTGCCCCATCTTCACCAATTATCCCAAAAACCTATGAAGATCTTACTGACCGGTGCTAACGGCTACATCGGAGTGCGCTTGCTGCCCATTCTGATGCAAGAAGGGCACGAGGTGGTGTGCCTGGTGCGCGACCGCCGCCGCATGCGCATCGACGAAGCGGTGGCCAAGCACGTCACTTTCTACGAAGCGGACTTGCTGCACGCGGACACCTTGCAAGACTTGCCGACCGACATTGATGTGGCTTTTTATCTGGTGCACTCGATGGGTAAATCAGGCAATTTTGAGGAAGCTGAACAACAAGTGGCCCGCAATTTCACGGAGCGCATCGAGCAAACCAACTGTCAGCAGGTAATCTACCTGAGCGGCATCGTCAACGATGATCACCTGTCGAAGCACCTGCGCTCGCGCAAAAAGGTAGAAGAGGTGCTGTTCTCCGGCAGGGTGCCGGTCACCGTGCTGCGCGCCGGGATCATCATTGGCTCCGGGGGTGCCTCCTTTGAGATCATCCGCGACCTGGTAGAAAAGCTACCGATGATGATTGCCCCACGCTGGCTCAACACCAAGTCGCAACCCATTGCCCTGCGCAACGTGCTGCAGTATCTGGACGGCGTGATGCTCAAAGAAGCGGCCTACAACCGCGTGTTCGACATCGGCGGTCCCGAGGTGCTCACCTACAAGCAGATGCTGCTCAAGTTTGCCGCCGTGCGCAACCTGCCGCGGCGTATTATCACCGTACCTTTGTTGTCACCCCGCTTGTCGTCGCTGTGGCTCTACTTCGTCACCAGCACCTCGTTCGGCTTGGCCCGTAATCTGATCGACAGTATGAAAAACGAAGTGATCGTTCAGAAAAAAGGTATCGAGGAGATTGTGCCAATCGATACGTTGATTTCTTACGAGGAGGCGGTAGACCGGGCCTTCCAGCGCATCGAGCAGAACGAGGTGATCTCCAGCTGGAAAGACGCGTTCAACAGTAGCCGCATCAGCACGCACGCCCTTAAAAGCGTTAAAGTGCCGGAAAATGGAGTATACAACGATGTCCGAAAGGTGCCGTTCAGCAAACCGCGCGAGCAAGTGATCGAGAACGTGTGGAGCATCGGCGGCGACCGAGGCTGGTACTACCTGGGCTTCCTGTGGGAGATGCGGGGCTGGATGGACCGGCTGGTGGGCGGCGTGGGCCTGCGGCGCGGACGGCGCAGTCCGCACGAACTGCTGGCCGGTGATGCCCTCGACTTCTGGCGGGTGCTGGTGGCCGATAAAGACGAAGGCCGTTTGTTGTTATTTGCCGAAATGAGGCTTCCCGGTGAAGCCTGGCTCGAGTTTCGGGTGATCAACGAAGACGGCAATTATCTATTACAAACCGCTACGTATCGTCCGCACGGCTTAGTCGGACGGCTCTACTGGTGGGCGGTGTGGCCGTTCCACGGGTTTATCTTCCCCGGCATGGCCAAGCGCATCATCTGCTTCGAAGAAAAACGCCGACAGCTCGACGAGAAGGAACGACAAAAAGAAGAAGTAAACGCGTAATTTGATGTTAGCGGCCGCTGCGCGGATGATTTTCTGAGCGGGCCAGATGCTGGATACTAGCTGCTGGATGATCTTCTATATCTAGCTACTAGCATCCAGTAACCAGTATCCGTACCAACCAGAAAGTTACTGTGAAAGACATCATCGTCATCGGCGGCGGACTCGCGGGCTTGATCAGCGCCATTCAACTGGCCGAAGCCGGATTATCGGTGCTGGTGATCGAGAAGAAAACGTACCCTTTTCACCGGGTGTGCGGCGAGTATATCTCGAACGAAGTGGGTCCCTTCCTGCGCGCTATTGATGCTTATCCCGAGGAGCTGCAACCGACCTCCATCCGGCGGTTGCTGCTTACCTCAGCCAGCGGGCGCAGCGAAACGATGCCGCTTGACCTGGGCGGTTTTGGGGTGAGTCGCTACGCGCTGGACGATTTTCTGTACCGGCGAGCTAAACGGGCCGGAGCGGAATTCGTGCTGGAAGCTCCGGTGCAGGGGGTAGATTTTCAAGAGGATTGGTTTACGGTGACCCTTTCTCAGAACCGGCAGCACAACGCCCGGCTGGTGGTGGGGGCCTACGGCAAGCGTTCGCGGCTGGACAAAACCCTGGACCGTCCGTTCATGCAGCAACGCTCGTCCTACATTGGGGTGAAGTACCATCTAAAAATTGATTTTCCCGACGATTCGATCGCTCTGCACAATTTTGAGGGGGGTTACTGCGGTATTTCTCGAGTGGAAGGTGATCGGTGTAACCTTTGCTACCTGGGGAGTCGTGCTTCACTACGAGCGCACGGCAGCATCGAGGCCATGGAAGCGCGGGTGCTGGGACGCAATCCGCACCTCAAGGATATTTTTCGGCGGGGTGAATTTTTGTTTGATCGGCCCGAGGTGATCAACGAGGTGTCGTTTGCTCCCAAGCAGCCGGTGGTGCAGCACGTGCTGATGGCAGGCGACACGGCGGGGTTGATCACACCCCTGTGCGGCAACGGAATGGCGCTGGCCATTCATTCGGCCAAAATTCTGGCTGAACTGATTGTGCGGCACTACCGTCCGGGGGGCTTTGATCGGGTGAAGTTAGAAAGGGCTTACGCGCAGGAGTGGCGGCGGCACTTTGCTACCCGCTTGTGGGTGGGGCGACAGGTGCAGCGGCTGTTCGGCAGCCGGTGGATGTCGGAGGGGGGAGTGCAATTGATGAAAACCCTGCCCGGGGTGGCAGCCCAACTGATGCGCCGCACCCACGGGAGGGCTTTCTAACCACCCAAACTAACGATTATAAAGTTCTAACGGAAGGTGCTCCACGTAGCTATGCAGTTGGTCTAACTCATTCACCGCTCGGAAACCGACAATTTCGTGCTGCCGACGGTCGACCCATAGCTCCACCAGCGACTTGTTGAGTTCGTACAATCCGATCACGCACCAGCGTTGCTCGCGCGACATCAGAAAGCGCGCTTGCTTGTTAAAGGTTTTCATCTGGGCGGTGAAGGGAAGCTGGAAGAATTGTTCGAGTTGCATGGGATTTTTCGTTTGGTGGTATATCCTATGCGTTGCAAGCGCACTGCCGAATGCCCTTGGCAGGCTAGAAAAGCCTTTTTGCTTTTCCCCGTGTCCCACAGTGAGAATAATAGCGTTGTTTGGGAAGGAAAGCTTCGCGTTGATCGCGTTTGCGAAGGTCAATTGCGAACAAAGAAACCAAACTACGCCATCATCACTTCCACCCGGCGCTGCACCTCGTACATGGCGCTATAGATTTGGTAAACGTCTTCCTGCGTAGCGTCATACGCCCGACTCACAGCGTATTGTTGCTCTTCCAGAATCACAAAGAACCAGTTGCGCCCGAGCACGTAGCAGCCGTAGAGCGGAAGGGATTCGGTATTCTGCTGTCGCGCACCTACCATCGCAATGAGTAATTGACCCAAAGGATCGCCCGTCGCTTCCACCTCTCGCTTATACTCATGTAGAAATACGCGCGGTTCGCGCGGTTCTTGTCGTCCCTGGGCTAACAGCCAGTCAACGCGTCCGGCTGCTACCAATGGATTGCCGGTTTCGTCCTGGCCGTACTCAAAGCTAAATGGACGGTCAGCAAACGAACGCATCCCGGTTTCGTCGAACGGGATTAAGTAAAACAGGGGAGCGATGAACCTCATTTTAAGTTCTTCCTCGTTATACGTATCGACCTCACGAAACAGCTGACGACGCAGCTTTTCTATCATCCGGCGGTCTTCTTCGTTAGGATTTCTTTTCGCAGATAGCCAGTCAGCCAGCAAGGGGTGCTCGAAAACCCGCTGGATACCAAACGTTAGTTCTACTTCCTCAAATTTCCAGTCGCGAAAGGCTTTGGTGATCATCTTTATATATTTTAGTGGCCACGAAAGATAGCTAATCGACGAAGCAGGCGCAACCGCCAACGTCAGTAATTACGTTGATTTGCTCCGAAGCGTTTAACCGCTGATGAATGTTGCTCTGGAAAAACTAACTTCGCCCCTTTGTTTGTTTAGCTAGAAAGCAGAAGAACGTCCATGCCTGAATACGAACTACATACCCTACCCAACGGAATCCGGGTGGCCCATCAGCAGATCACGCACACCAAGGTGGTACACTGCGGTTTCATCCTGGATATCGGCAGTCGCGACGAGCGGCCCGAGCAGCACGGTTTGGCCCACTTCTGGGAGCACATGGCCTTCAAGGGTACCAAAAAACGACGGGCCTACCACATCATCAATCGTCTGGAAGCCGTGGGGGGCGAACTGAACGCCTACACCACCAAGGAGAAAATCTGCTTCTATGCCTCACTGCTCGACCGCCACTTCGAAACCGCCCTGGAGCTGCTCACCGATATCACGTTTGACTCAGTGTTTCCCGAAAAGCAAATCGAGCGCGAGCGCAACGTGATTCTGGAAGAAATGGCCATGTACTACGACTCGCCCGAAGACGCCATTCAGGACGATTTCGACCAGGTGATCTTCGGGGAGCACCCGTTAGGAAAAAACATTCTGGGCAGCCGTGACAGCATCCCCACCTTTCACCGGGCCGACTTTCAGCAGTTTCTGGCCGAACACATGAACACCACGAAGCTGGTGTTCTGCTGCGTGGGCAACCTGCCGATGAAACAAGTGGTGAAACTAACTGAGAAGTATCTATCCAATATCCCAGCGCTGCACGGACCGGGCCACCGGGTGCCTTTCAAAACTTATGTGCCGCAGCAGAAAACCGTGCAGCGTCCGCTCACCCAGGCGCAGTGCGCCATCGGCCGCACGGCCTTTCCGGTGCAGGACCAGCGCAGTTTGCCCTTCTTTATGCTCACCAACCTGCTGGGCGGCCCCGGCATGAACTCTCGGCTCAACCTGGCGTTGCGCGAGAAGCACGGGCTGGTCTACTCAGCCGACGCTGAGTACCAGTCGTATACCGACACCGGCTTCTTTGCCATCTACTTCGGCACCGAACCGGTGCAACTCGCCCGGGCCCGGGGCTACGTGATGAAAGAGCTGAAAACGCTGCGCGAGAAGCCGCTGGGCAAGTTGCAACTGCACCGCCTCAAAGAGCAACTGATGGGGCAACTGGCCATGAGCAGCGAAAACAACCAAAGCCTGATGCTGGCTATCGGGCGCAGCCTGCTGGAAGACCGCGAACTGGAAAGCCTGGACACGATCTATGAGAAGATTAATGCCGTGAAAGCAAGCGACCTTCAAGAAATTGCCCAAGAGATGTTTCGGGAGGAGGAACTGAGCACGCTAGCCTATGTGCCGGAGTTGGTAGGATAAAGTGAAAGGCAACCGAACGGTATTTTACCCTCTAATTTGTTATCTTAGCTGAAAATGAATGTTTTGTAATCCCTGCAAGTGAAACTATGAAGACGCAATTTGTAACCGACGATCATGGTGAAAAGCTCGCCGTTATATTACCCATAAAGAAGTACTATCAGATGTTGGAAGATTTGGAAGAAATGGAAGACATTAGATTGTACGATGAGGTGAAAGCCCGTCAGGAAGAAGCTATTCCTCTCGGTGAGTACCTGAAGAAGCGTAAGCAAAGGAATGGCTAGCTCCAACTACACGCTACTTATTTCGAAAACCGCCCAGAAACAACTGGATAAGCTGACTGACGACATTGCTAATCCCCTTGTTGAGGCCATTCAAAATTTGGCTGTTACTCCTCGACCAAAAGGATGCAAAAAATTAAAGGGAAGAGGTGGATACCGCATCAGGAAAGGAGATTACCGGATTATCTACGACATTTATGATAAGATTTTGACAGTAGAAGTTATCGCTTTGGGTGATCGGAAAAATGTTTACCGTTGAGGCACTTAGCTCAAAACTGCACAAAATACCCCAGCGTGATCGCCACCCCGGCGTTCTGCACGATGTTGGGAATCTCCGTCACGTTCTTGTCCATCACGCTGTTGAGGCCAAAGCTGTAGCTGCCCTCGGCTTGGAACATGCCTACCTTAGTCACCACCTCCACGCCACCACCGCCGCGCACCCCAAAGTCCATCTTGTTCTGAAACCGTTCTTCGTACGGGAGAACGATCTCGGTGACGTCAACAATGTTAGCGCGCTCAGTGTCATAAGATAGCAAATAGCCTAAGTACACCCCCGCGTTAATGAACAACCGAAGATTACGCTTGCCAAAGTACCCGTGGGCCAGAACGGGTAGCTCGGCATAATCTAGCGAAACCAGGTAATACTTTCCGGGAATTTGGCCGTCTGGACCTCTAAATATCTCTTTCCACCCCTTCTGCACGTAGTTGAACTCCACTTGCAGTCCGAAGTTCTTTTCGGTAAGGTATTGCACCGCGATCCCGCCCGTGTAGCGCAGCGGGGTGCTGGTCGGAAGGTTAGTATTTAGAATCTGGTTGCTGGAGCTAAACACCGTGGGCAAGGTGGCCCCCCCCTTCACGCCAATGCTCCACTTGTTGTCTTGCGCCTGCACGGGGGCAGAAAAACAGAGCAGCAGAAGGCTAACGGCCGACAGTATTTTCAAAAAGTGCGGTGAATGCATGCCCCAATAACGCTAAAAAATAGGGGATGATCTGTCTCCGCCGAAAAATATACGAGCCGACGCTTGTTCCAACCCGACGAAACGTTACCTTCGTCAACATGAAGTTATCTGTGTCCTTCTCTTTCCTGGCCACCCTCGGCTAATCAGCTCTCGCTGACTCAACTTCGGCCCTTCGGCCTTTTTCACTTCCTTCCTGGATTACCGCTTCTATCATGGCCCAGTATAGCTTGGCAAAATTCTATCGAGACTTCCGCACTGCCCTGCGGGGTTCCGAAACCAACTTCACCACGGGCAGCATCCGGCGAGCCATCTTCTTGCTCTCGGTGCCGATGGTGCTGGAGATGGTCATGGAGTCGCTTTTTGCGGTGGTGGATATCTTCTTTGTGGGCCGGGTGGGGGTGCACGCGGTAGCCACCGTGGGCCTCACCGAGTCGGTGCTCACCATCATTTATTCCATTGCCATTGGCCTGAGCATGGCCGCCACCGCCACCGTGGCCCGACGCGTGGGCGAGAAGCGTCCCGAACTAGCGGCCGACGCCGCCTTCCAGGCCATGGCCATCGCGGTTGCCTTTTCGTTGGTGATCGCGCTGGTCGGGGGACTCTTCGCCCGCGACATTCTGCGGCTGATGGGCGGTGAGCCCGCTCTGGTGGAAGCGGGGGTGGGCTACACCCGCCTGATGTTCGCCAGTAACGTGAGCATTATGCTACTGTTTTTAGTGAACGGCATCTTCCGGGGGGCGGGCAACGCCTCGCTGGCCATGCGCTCGCTGTGGATCGCCAACGGGCTCAACATGCTGCTCGACCCGCTCTTCATCTTCGGCTGGGGGCCAGTGCCCGCCTTCGGCGTGACGGGCGCGGCCATCGCCACCACCATCGGGCGCAGCGTGGGCGTCGGCTACCAGCTGTATCATCTGTTCGGCGGGCGGGCGTTGATAAAAGTGGGCTACGCCAACCTGGTGTTGCGGATGGATACGCTGTTGCGCTTGCTCAGAATTGCCTCGGGCAGCATGGGGCAGTTTTTGGTGGAGTCGGCCAGTTGGATTTTTCTGGTGCGCATCATTGCCGTGTTCGGCAGCGAAGCCTTGGCCGGTTACACCATTGCGGTGCGCATCATTATCTTCTCGATTCTTCCCTCCTGGGGCTTGTCGAACGCAGCGGCCACTCTGGTGGGACAGAACCTGGGGGCGGGGCATCCGCTGCGCGCCGAGAAGTCGGTGTGGCAAACGGCTTTTTATAACCTACTCTTCTTGCTAATGCTTTCGGTGGTGTTCTACGCGACTGCCTACCCGCTGGTGCGTCTGTTCAGCGACGACGCGGTGGTGGTTGCGCACGGGGCGGAGGCGCTACGGATTATCTGCGTGGGCTACGCCTTCGTGTCGTACGGTATGGTGGTGGGGCAGTCGTTCAACGGGGCGGGAGACACGCGCACTCCCTTGCTTATCAACCTGGGCTGTTACTGGGCCTTGCAGATTCCGCTGGCCTACTGGCTGGCCGTGCCCCTGGGCTGGGGACCTACGGGAGTGTACGTTGCCATCGCCACCACTTTTGCGGCCTCGGCGGTGGTGAGCGTAGTGCTGTTCCGGCGGGGGCGGTGGAAAACGGTGCGGGTGTGAAGCAACCATAAAGGGTTCTAAAGAAGTGAAGGTATTATAACCCCCCGATACGAAGACTCATTGGGCGCGATGCCGGGCTAGTTTCCGTCGCTGTACGTAGGAGATTCCGGAATTTTCTGGAGCGAAGCGACAGAAAATTCCGGAATGATGGCAAAGTGAGAATTACAGTGATCCATTCAGGACTCGAACCTGAAACCTACTGCTTAGAAGGCAGTTGCTCTATCCAGTTGAGCTAATGGACCGGTGACTTTCAAGTCGCAAATTTAGAGATTCTCCGCTCAATTCCCAACCACCCTCTCCCGAAGCGTAGCACCACTGGCCTCCGCAAGCCGCCTTGTTACAAAGCAGCAGCTCCTACATCGAGCTCCTTCAAGATGCGGGCAGTCGTCTGGCGGGTAAGTCCGCATAGATCGGCTACGTCTTGTTGTGTCAACAGGCTGCGGATAGCATGCGTGCGGCCGTCGGCATCGGTGATTGGCAGGGGGTATTGCTTGAGCAATTTTACTACCCGCTGGTCAGGGGGCAGCGAAGCAATATGGAACAAACGAGTTTCGACGCGGCACCACCGCCGAACAACCATCTGATGAAACTCATCGGCCAAATGGGCGTCCTGCTGCACCAACTTCTTGAACGTGCGCACCGGGTGGAGCATCACCCGCACACTGGTGAGGGCCCGAGCAAACTCGCTGAAGGTATTGTCGGGCAGATACTGTAGGTTGCCAACCAATTCTCCTCGAGTGAGCACATCGTAGGTGACCTCTTTGCCGCGGGGCGAATAACTGCCCACCTTTAACGCGCCGCGCTCCACCACGTACAGCGTGTCCAGCCGGTCGGTCGGCTGGTAGAGATACTGCCCGCGTTCTAACACGCATTGTTCCCCAACGTGCGGAGATCGGAGTGCAGTACCATTTTGCGAAGATAGAGACGTAGGCATGGCCCGCGATTTACCAAAGTTTGGCAAGCGATGCTACCAATGTGTGTTAACTTTGTGTTAAGAATTGACGGACGAACCGCTTGGCCCCCGTATCGTATACTCCTTCAAACCAATCTCATCTCTCATGGCGCACGATGTATCCTCCCACTTGCTCTTCGTTGATATCGAAACTGTTACGGCTGAACCAGACTATGACCAACTCAGCGCCGTGATGCAGCGCGCCTGGCAGCGCAAAGCGTCTACCCTGTCTAATCCCGACAGTTTATCGGTAGAGGATATGTACTTTGACCGCGGCGGAATCTACGCCGAGTTTGGCAAAATTATCGTCATCTCGGTAGGATTCTTTCACGCTTTAGAAGACGGCAAAACCGAATTGCGCATCAAATGCATCTCAGGCGACAAGGAGGCAGAGTTGCTGACGAACTTCAAAGAAACCCTGCTGAAGTTCGATCAGAAGAAGCTACAGTTGTGCGCCCACAACGGCAAAGAGTTCGACTTTCCCTACCTCTGCCGCCGCATGCTGGCCAATGGCATCGCGCTGCCCGACAGCCTGGATCTGGGCGGGCTGCGCGCTTGGCAGGTGCCCCACATTGACACCATGCAACTATGGAAGTTCGGCGACTACAAAAGCTTCACGCCGCTGGAACTGCTGGCGGCGGTATTCGATCTGGAAATAGACGATAGCGACGATATTCAAGGGAGCGACATCAATCGGGTGTATCACCAAGAAGATGACTTGAAAAAGATTACCCGCTTCTGCCAGCGCAACATCAGCCTGCTTGCCCAGGTGTATTTGCGGCTAAAGTCGCTGCCCATCATTGCTCCCGAACGCATCACGGTGGTGTAGCTGCCGCCTTTGCTCACCAAAGTTACGGGACCAGCACAATCGATAATTCGGGCGCGCAAATTGGCGACATCGCCCGCGCCAACCAGGGGGTGTTCGACATCACGGACAAAGACCCCGCCTCGCCTGAGTTCAAGAAAGTTAGGTTGGTTTCATCGCTGCGCTATCTTATTCACTGATCCTTTCAACTTTGCTTCACCATCTGAAACCTCTCACAAATGGGTAGGCTCACTCAACGCATGTTGAACTTTTCTGGCCAGTTAGAGTTGATATTAACTAAATAGCAAGTCTGCGTTTCATCACTCCACGAAGCATTCGTCCGAATGTTTGACTCAATTAGCAACATCCTTATCACCTACTCTTTATGCCCCGTAGCAAAAATTCCAAGCCCTCTAGCAAGAAGGCCCGTCCGTCGTCGGACAACCCCTCAAAAAGCACCAAATCCCGCTCTTCTAAATCCTCTTCCGCGAACAGCCGCAGCAAATCGAAGAGCAACGCTAGCCACAAAAAGTCGTCTTCCGCTTCCCAGAGCAAGCCGTCGGTAGCGGGCGGGAAAAAGAACAACAACCCTGTCAGCTTAGAACAACGCGTTATTGAGGTTCTAAATGCCAACCTGACCAAAGCCTACACCTCCAAGCAACTCATCACGCAGCTGAACCTTACCACCAAGGCCGACAAGTCGGAGGTGATTCCTCTGCTCGAGCAACTCGAGAAACAGGGCAAAGTGCGGTCGCTGCCCCGCGGCAAGTACCAAACCACGGCTGAGCCCTCGTTTATTCTGGGTAAGGTCGACTTTGTGAATCCGCGCTTCGCCTTTATCGTGAGCGATGAACTGGAGCAAGACATGCGCGTGGAGGCCTACGAGCTGCAAGGAGCGGTGGATGGCGATACCGTAAAAGTTATTTCCTACGGCACCGGCACTGCTGACCGTCGGCCCGAGGGCGAGGTGGTGGAAGTGGTGGAGCGCGGCCGCACCCAGTACGTCGGTCGGCTCGAAATGTCGGCCCGCTACGCCTTTGTGATCGCCGACTACCGCAAGATGTACGACGACATCTACGTGCGCCTCGACAACCTGAACGGGGCCACCAACGGCGACAAGGTGATCGTCGACATCACCGAATGGCCCGCGGGCGACCGCAACCCGGTGGGCACCGTGACGCGGGTGCTGGGCCCGGCCGGAGAGAACAACGCCGAGATTCACTCCATCATGGCCGAGTTCGACCTGCCCTTCGAGTTTCCGCCCGCCGTGCTGGAAGAAACCCGCCGGATGCGGGCGGGCATCACCAAGAAAGAGACCTCACGGCGCCGCGATTTCCGCCCCATCACCACCTTCACCATCGACCCTTTCGACGCCAAAGACTTCGACGACGCCCTGTCGATCCGAAAGCTGGACAACGGCCACTGGGAAGTAGGCGTGCACATCGCCGACGTGACGCACTATCTGCAAACCGGCACCGCCCTGGACGATGAGGCCACCGACCGCGCCACCTCGGTGTACCTGGTAGATCGGGTGATTCCGATGCTGCCCGAGAAGCTGTCGAACGAACTGTGTTCGCTGCGACCCAAAGAAGAAAAGCTTACCTTCTCGGCGGTGTTCGAACTCAACGAGCAGGCTCATATTCAGAGCGAGTGGTTCGGCCGCACCGTGATCTATTCGGACCGTCGGTTTGCCTACGAGGAGGCCCAGGAGGTGATGGACACCCAGCAGGGCGACTACGTGGAGGAACTGACCAAGCTTAACCAGCTGGCCAAGCAGCTCCGGAAGCAGCGCTTTGCGGAAGGGGCAGTGAACTTCGAGACCACCGAGGTGAAGTTTCTGCTCGACGAGGAGGGCAACCCGCTGGAGGTGATTCCGAAGGTGCGCAAGGATGCCCACAAACTGGTGGAAGAGTTCATGCTGCTGGCCAACCGGCAGGTGGCGCGCTTTGCCTTTGGCATCAAAAACCGGGGCGAGAAAAATACCTTTGTCTACCGCACCCACGACTACCCCAACCTGGAAAAGATTAGCGAGTTTGCCCAGTTTGCTCAGCGCTTCGGTTATAAATTACAAGTTACCGAAGACGCCGTATCGCGCTCGCTCAACAAGCTGATGACGGCCGTGGAGGGCAAGCCCGAGCAGGATATTTTGCAGTCGATTGCCATCCGCTCGATGGCCAAGGCCAAGTACACCACCGAAGCCGACGGTCACTTCGGACTGGCCTTCGACCACTACTCGCACTTCACCTCGCCCATCCGCCGCTATCCCGACGTGATGACGCACCGTCTGCTGCAGCACTACCTCGACGGGGGAAAGCCGCCCGAGCGCGAACCCTACGAGCAGCAGTGCGAGCACTCGTCGACCCAAGAGAAACGCGCCGCCGACGCCGAACGGGCCTCGATCAAGTACAAGCAGGTGCAGTACATTGCCCAGCACAAAGAAGATGTGTTCGACGGCATCGTGTCAGGCGTGACCGAGTGGGGCATTTACGTAGAGATGGTCGCCAACAAGTGCGAGGGCATGATCCGCATGAGCGACATGAACGACGACTACTACGAGTACGACGCGAAGAACTACCGGGTGATAGGCCGCCGCCGGGGCCGCATTATTTCGCTAGGCGACAAAATGCAAGTGCGGGTGCTGAACACCGACATCGACCGCCGCACCATTGATCTGGCGATGGTAGATGAGAAACGGCGGAGGTGATTGAAACTGGTGTGCCGCTGCTCACACGGGAACGCTGACAGAACAACAAGTGAGTTATGAAAGCAGGAAAAGTATTCACTAAGCTTCTGATAGCTTTTTTCACAATAGTAGTTCTCTTTGCTATTGTGTTCTATTGGATTACTAATGGCAATAGAGCAGCTTATTGCCCCAAATTCGTCAACTATTTTTTACAATGAACATGCTTTTCTTCATTTGTCTGACGGTTTTCCACTCGATGGGCGGAAATTCTAGGTGACGTAGTATCTTGAAGTCTTTGGAGTTATTACTGATTAATAAATTGGCACCAGCCGCTACGTACAGATCGGTGAATTTGTTATCATCCGGGTCTTTCTCTATGAGATTCCAGAAAAAAGAGGGTTCTATGCGGATGGTATTGGAACGCCTTAGTATCCCGTTCACCACGTTGGTAGCGATTGAGTCATTAGTTTTCCGGGTAATGATCTCTTGATATTCTGGCAGCACCTCAGTGCTAACCGCCAGCGTAAACTTGTTTTCTAAAAAATACTGAAATATCCAGTGGTACTTAGCCTTCTTGGGGAAGGTTTCCAAAAGCACATTTGTGTCAAGGACGACGATCACGACGATAGGGCGTCCTTAGTTTATCCTTCCCCCACTCTTCCGACTTCTTGGCCAAATCCCAATTACTTTCACGTGCAAGTGCCTCTAGTTCATCTTGTGCTTTCTCTAAAAAGTAATTAGAAAGTATATCTTTCAATTCGAGTATTTCTTCAGTAGATAACTCCCGGTGTGCAAACATATCCAACAGCTCTCTTTGCATCGGAGTGATCCGAGTAGCTTTAGCCGCTGTTTGATAGGTCTGTCTGCGCTGCGTGGTCTGTTTCAGGGTGTCTGTTTTTTTTGGCATCATGAACTCGTCTATGCTGTGCGACGATAAAGATAATAGTTTCTCAGATGTTGCCAAGATATCTCCACCATAATTGATTAAGCTTAGCTTCTCGGGACTAATGCCATAATGCCGTCCTCTTCAATACGCTGGAATAGGGGGGTAACGCTGTATTTGTTGTACCACTTAACCTTCTCGTGCAGAATTAGCGTTATCACCTCCCCCGTCACCAATTCTACCTGCTCAAATACCGCATCGACAATCACGTACTTGTTCTTGCGGTTAAGCGGATAGCTGGTCAATACCAGAAAGTCCCAGTCCGAGTCTTCCCGGGCGCCACCGCGGGCGCGGGAGCCGAACAGTATCACCTCGGCCAGCGGGTCAATCTGCCGCACGGTGGCCTTCACCTGCTGTAGAATAGCGTCTTGCATTCCCGAAGATCGGATTAAAAATTGGCTTTTGTTGCCCAACCAGCGATTTATTACTAGGTTTAGTTCACGCTAACCCTAACCTTCGCGCTATGGCAGTTGCCGCCAACCGTTTCAGTACCGTACTTTTTGGAGTAGCATTCGTTCTGGTAACCGCCCGTTGCACATCCGTTCCCGAAGACGGAAACTTCGCCACTCTTCCAGGTATCCAGGTGCCCGAGGGCTACACCGTTGAGGTGGCGGCTGATTCTACGCTGGTAGACTACCCTATGTTTAGCATCGTGGACGAGACCGGGCGGTTGTTTGTCTTCGAGTCGGCAGGCAACGTGTACGAAGAATCAGAAGAAGCCCTGCAAGACCCTCAGTTTTTCATTCGCTTGCTGGAAGACGAAGACGGCGACGGGGTGTACGACAAAAGTACCATTTTTGCCGATAGCCTGAGTTTCCCCCAGGGCGGGGTGTTCTACCAGGGCAGTCTGTATGCCTCTTCGGCTCCCGAGCTACTGAAGCTGACTGATACCGACGGCGACGGGGTGGCCGACGAGCGCGAAACGCTGCTATCGGGTTGGGTGCTTAACGTCAATGCCAACAGTCTGATCGGGCCATTTATGGGTCCCGACGGCTGGCTCTACATGACCAGCGCCATCATGGGGTTTGATATCACTACCCAGGAGGGTGAGCATCTCAAGGGAGAGACTTCCCGCATCTGGCGGTGCCGCCCCGACGGCTCCGATTTGGAATGGGTATCGGCCGGGGGGATGAACAACCCGGTAGAATTGGTTTTTACCGAAGCGGGCGAACCCATTGGCACCGAAACGTATTTTACCAACCCAAAGGCCGGGCAGCGCGACGCATTGGTCTACTGGATCGAGGGCGGCGTCTATCCCAAACCCAACAACAACATCGAGCGCGACGGCCTGACGCGCACCGGGGAGTTGATGCCCGTGGTATCCAAGTACTCGCGGGTGGCTCCGTCGGGCATTGGACGCTACCGCAGCACCGGCCTGGGCGACGATTTTAAGGACAATCTGTTCAGCGTGCAGTTTAATACGCAACGGGTGCTACGGCATAAGCTCTTTCGCGACGAAGCCTCGTTTCGCACCGAGGATGAAGTGTTTTTTACGGCCGAAGACGAAGACTTTCACCTCACCGATGTGCTGGAGGATGCCGACGGCAGCTTGTTGATTGTAGAAACCGGCGGCTGGTTCATCAAAGGCTGCCCGCTGTCGCAGGTGTCTAAACCCGAACTAAAGGGAGCCATCTACCGGGTGCGCCGCACCGATGCCCCGCCGGTAGACGATCCCTACGGACAGCAAATTGAGTGGGCCTCGCTGACGGTCGACGAAGTGCTGAACTACCTAGGTGATACCCGTCCGTTCGTACGAGACCGGGCCACGCAGCAGCTGGTGGAGCGGGGAGGTCCGGCGGTGGCTTCGCTCGCCGAGCAGGTGCAAACCGCCGATGACGTCGCGCTCCGCACTCAGTTGGTGTTTATCCTGTATCGGATCGGTACTCCCGAAGCCCTAGCCGCGGTTTGGAAGGCACTGGATGATTCCGATTTACCGGTGCGCATAGCCGCCGCTCGCTCGCTGGGTTTGGCCCGCGACGCTGCCTCGGTGGCGCGCTTGTCGGAGATGGTGCGACAAGACGAACCCGCCGCCCGGCGTCAGGCCGCTACGGCTCTCGGGCAGATTGGCGACACCCAAGCGGTGCCGAGCTTGTTGGCGGCGGCCGAAGGAGTGAGCGATCGCTTCATTGAGCACGCGATCATCTACGCCCTGATCACGCTGGAGCAACCCGACATGGTAGCCGAAGGTCTGCAACACGCTTCCCCGGAAGTGCAGGAGGCCGCGCTGGTCGCCCTCGACCAGATGCCGACTTCGCCCCTTCAGGTAGATCAGGTGGTGCCCTTCCTCAGCAGCGCGTCCGAAGACCTGCAGCGCACCGCACTGTGGGTGGCCTCGCACCACCCCGATTGGGCCGGAAGCCTGATGGCTTTTTTGCAACCGCGGCTTCAACAAGACTCGCTTTCGGCCGAAGAGCAAACGTTGTACGGCGAGCTGCTGGTGGCCTTCAGTGAGAACGAGCAGGTGCAAAAATTTGTGGCTGATCAGGTGAACGAGGCCCCGGATCAACTCAAGCTGTTTCTGCTAGACGCCATGGCCGCGTCGCGGGCCGAGTTTCCCGAACGGTGGACCGCCCAACTGGGTCAGCAACTCGTCTCGGCCGAAAGTGAGGAGGTACGCGCTCGCGCGCTCGATCTGGTTCGCTTGCGCGAGCTTTTCTCCCTGAAAAAGCAAATACAACACTTGGCCGAAGATCAGCAAGCGTCAGACGAACTGCGTACGGCAGCGATCGGGGCGCTGGTGACGGTTGATTCTACGCTGTCGGATTCCCATTTTGCTTATTTGTACGAGCAACTGCCGCCCGACCGAGAGGCTTCGGTACGTCAGCAAGCGGCCACGGTGCTGGGAGAGGCCCACCTGTCGGAGGCTCAACTACTGCGGTTGGTGAACGATTACTTGCCGCAGGCCAATGCCCTGATGCTGTCGCGACTGCTGCCCGCCTTCCGCGGCGTACGCCACGAAGAAGTGGGCCAGGCGCTGGCGGCGGTGCTGGCGAATTCTGACGGGTTGGATAACTTCTCGGAAGATAATTTACAAGCCGTGTTTGCCAGCTATCCGGCCGGGGTGAAGCCCCAGGTGAGCCAGTTAATGCAGAAGCTGCGCAACGCACGGGCGGGACGTCTGGAGCGACTGGAAACGTTGGAAGCTAGCCTAACCGGCGGTGATATTGAGCGGGGCAGGGAGTTGTTCTACGGCAAAGCCATTTGCGGCACCTGTCACGCCGTGGGGGCCGACGGCGGGCAGTTCGGGCCGGACCTTACTTCGATTCAGCGCGACCGTTCGGCCCACGACATTTTGGAAGCCATTGTCTACCCCAGCGTGAGCTTTGTGCGCGAGTACGAAACGTACCGCATCCGTACGCAGTCCGATGAATACGTGGGCATCATCCAGGAGAAAAAGGCGGATGCGATCATTCTGGGTACTAGCACACATACTTCGGTGCGTATCCCCCGCGACGAGATTGTGTCTACCGAACTAGCGGACGGGTCGATGATGCCGCAGGGCCTGGAGCAACTGCTGAACGACCAAGAAATGGCCGATTTGATGACCTTTATTATGGGGCAAGACCAAGACCCTAAGAAGGACGCATCGCTGCTGCGGTAGTAGCGCAAATCTACTTATTGCCCCAACCCAGCCAACTGTTTTTGGTCTTCATCATCCAGTTGGATATGCGCCGCCGCGGTGTTCTGCCGAAGATGCTCCACCGAACTGGTGCCGGGGATGGGCAGGATGTTGTCGCTGTGGGCCAGCAACCACGCCAAGGCGATTTGATACACCGATGCGTCGTGCTTGTCCGCCACCAATTGCAGACGTTCATCCTCCAGCGCTCCCGCATCCAAAGGGTACCACGGAATAAAGCCGATGCCCTGCGCGCGCGTCCACTCCACCTCGGTTTGCCATTGCCGGTCGGTGAGACTGAACTTGTTCTGCACGCTCACCACCTCGAAGTACTGCTGCGCCTGCTTGATTTGCTCCACGCTCACCTCCGACAGCCCCAGGTGGCGAATCAGGCCCTGCTGCTGCAGCTCTTGCAGTTTGCCCAGAAACTCGTCGGCGGGCACCTTGTCGTCGAAGCGATGCAGTTGGTACAGATCAACGCGCTCCAGTTTGAGCCGCTTCAGGCTTCCTTTCAGCGCTTCTTCCAGGTGGTCGGGACGGCCGTTGACGGGCCACTCGTTGGGTCCGGTGCGTTCCAGGCCGCCCTTGGTGGCGATCAGCAGCCCGTCGGGGTAGGGATGCAAGGCTTCGGCAATCAGCTCTTCCGACACGTTGGGCCCGTAGCTGTCGGCCGTATCGATGAAGTTGATGCCCAGCTCCTGGGTAGCCTTCAGAACGCGAAGCGCTTCGGTCCGGTCTTTGGGCGGCCCCCAAATGCCCTGACCGGTGAGACGCATGGCTCCGTAGCCCAGTCGGTTGATGGTCAGGTCGCCCCCGAGAGTATAGGTGCCAGCGGCTTCGGCATTGATGTTTTGGTTGGTGGACATGGTTTGCGGGGCTTGTTTATCAATTGCTTAGTTTTGATACCCAACCCAACTTGAACTACCTTTGTTGCGGTGACAAACGAAAAACTATGGCAACCAAAATATCCGACGAACTCAAAAAAGCCATCCGGACGATGCCCGAATCCGAAAAGGACAAACTGCTGCTGCGGCTGGTGACCAAAGACACGATGCTGGTGCGCAAATTACAGCACCAGTTGCTCGAGGATGAAGTGGACGCTGAACAACAACGCGATGCGCTGGCCGAACAAGTCACCGAGTACTTCACCAGCGAAGGCTTCAGCGGGTGGAACTACACGCCGGGCCTGGTGATGATGGAGTTGCGCAACTTTAGCGGGGCCATCACCCGCCACGTGAAAATCACCAAGGACAAGTACGGCGAGGTGCGCCTGCTGTTGCTGCTGGTCAATCTGCCGTTTCGGCACCAGCGGGCACTCCTGGACCGCAAGGCGAAGCGCGCCGAGAAATTCGCGGTGTACGTGGTGAAGAAAGCCCAAACTGCCCTGAAAAAGCTCGAGAAGCTCGACCAGGACTACTACATCGAGTTTGAAAAAGACGTCAACGAGATGCTGGGTTATTTGCACAACTATCCTCCCACCGCCCCGCTCGCCGTTGACCACGGCTTGCCCCGGCAGTGGGAGTATTAGTTACTGAAGCACTACGCAGTCTCCAAGTTGGCTACGGCAGCAGCCAGCGAGCCGTTCATCGAAGCGTACGGATGCTGGTGGTCCGCTTCGCGGGTGGTCTTCACCTTGCCGTACTTAATCACCACCTGGCTGCCGTCGAACTTGTCCAGGGTCATCGACACGTTCTCCAGCGGGTTGTACATGATGCTCTGCTCCTGCAGGATGCCAATGGCAACCGCTTCGCCCATCCGCAGCGACTCCACGTAGTCCGAGTAGTAGTGCACTCCGGCCCAGTTGCGCCCGATAGAAATGTTCGCGGCCAGCTTGTCTAGCTCTCCGCCCACCGACAAAGGCTCGGTAGCCACGGTCTCCAGCACTTCACCGTCGGCGCGGGGCACAAACGCAAATTGGCTCTCGGCCCCGTCGGCGGCGATGCGGAACGTTTGACCGTCCTCAGACAAACTTAAGTACCGGTTCGTGTCGAAGAAAGCCTTCATCACGGTGATACAGGCTCCGGCCACGGTGGCGTGTCCGGCCCCGTAGGAAGGGTGCATGGGCGATCCCTCGCAGAAGGCCATTGGCAGCAAATAATTGTGGTCGATGGCACTTCCCGCCTCCGGATTGGCTGGCGCATAGCCCTCGGCAAAGTCCGGATTGTGCTGATCTACCTCGCTCAGGATAGGCTCCAGATCGCCAATGATGTCGCTGAACAGCGAGGCGTGCAGGGCGGGATTGTAACGCGAGGTGATGCAGTGGCCGGTGATGGCTTCGTGCATCTGCAGACGCGCCGCCAGCGCTTCGGGCCGCAAGCGGCGGTGAATGTTGAACTTCTGAAAGCGGACGGCCTTCAGGGCGCGGGTAGCCACTTCCGGCACCAGCGTCAGGATGTGCGGACCGCCGAACTGCGCAAAGCCCTGTTGCCGGTCGAACAAATCGGCCGCCTGAAAGGGAATGCCCGCGTCGAAGGGTGCTCCGTTGGCTAGCAAAATCAGGCAGGCGTTCAGGTAGGCTTCGTAGAGCGCATCGTAGTGCACGTAGGTAGCCAAGTCGCGCCCCGTGGTGATGAAGCGGCGCTTTTTGAGTCCTCCCTTTTTATTTTTTTGCACGTATTTTTCCATCCCCCGGAAATCAGCTCCGTTTTGCACGTCGAGCCACTCGTCCCAGCGCTGCATATAATCGTGCTCGGGAACCGCCGTGCGGACCCGCTGATCGATGCGCAGGGCCCCGTAGCTGATGTAGCCGTCGGCGGGCGCGTGTTCCGGATCTTTAGAGTTCACCCCAGTGTTGCCCATCAGCATAAACTGCGATAAGTAGGGGCCGACCCGGTCGCCGGGAGTGATGCCGCGAAAGGCTGTCTCCCGCGACAGCGGACCGGGGGAAGCCATTGGGGCGGAGTAACCGTTGGGGGCGGGGGCGGTGGGTTGAAAGTAAGGCAGGGCATTGAGGTGGTGGATAAGCTGCTCGGCCCGGGCGCGGAAACCATCGTCGGTTTGCGAATCGGCCGACGGGGAGTACAGCGTGGCCAGCGGGACGTCGCGCAGCAACGCTTGCACGTATACTTCGCCCATCTCGGCGGTGAGTTCAGCGCTCCCGAGCTTGGGCACCGGTTTCATGGTGACGGCGTGGGAATCAGGCCCTTGGGTATCGAAAGTGAGCCCGGCACCGGCGCTTTCCCAGGCACGGATGCTCACCGCGTTGCCATCGTTGCCGGTTTTGGCTTTTTCTGACTTCCAGTCGGGTTGCACCTTGCAGTGGGGCGGCACGTCGCCGTTGTTCACCACAAAGCCGGGGCCGAGGGGAGTGTCTTCAAACTCTTTGGGATCGCCACTGTCGATGCCCTTCACGAACAACTGGTAGTGGGTAGGATCGGCCACCAGACCCGTCTGAGCATCGTGCCGGAGGCCCTTGGTGAAATTCATTAAGTACGTTTTCTCGCCTTCGGTGTTCACGTAACGGCGTTCGTCGTCGTTGGCAACGTGCTCGTCGGGATGCGGCCGATCGTGGGCGATTTGAGCGGCCTGGATGCGGATGTTCAGTGCCTCTTGCTGGCGTTGGGCTAAGCTTTTCATGGAGTGTGGTTTGTTGGTCGGGCACGGTCGTTCGGCCGCGCGTTCTAACGCTTAGTCACTTCTCCTACTCCAAACGTAACCTGGATGGTGGATCCGTTCCACGGCGGGATGGATGGTGGATGGTGGAATTTGCGCAACCAATATCTAATATCCAATATCTGACCATTCTGAAAGTCATCCAATATCCAATATCTAACATCCTTGCCACCCAGAAAGTCCAAGTCACCCGTACTGCTCGTCGTAGTACTTCTGATACTGCCCGGAGGTCACGTTGTCGAGCCAGGCTTCGTTGGCCAGGTACCAATCGATGGTTTTTTCGATGCCTTCTTCAAACTGCAACGAGGGTTTCCAGCCTAGTTCGTCGGTAAGCTTGCTGGCGTCGATGGCGTAGCGCAGGTCGTGCCCGGCCCGATCCTTCACGAAGGTGATGAGTTGCTCGGACGTGCCGGGGTCGCGCCCCAACTTGCGGTCCATCACCTGGCACAGCAAGCGCACGATGTCGATGTTTTTCCACTCGTTGAACCCGCCGATGTTGTAGGTGTCGCCCACGGTTCCCTGATGAAATATCACGTCGATGGCGCGGGCGTGGTCTTCCACGTAGAGCCAGTCGCGCACGTTTTCGCCCTTGCCGTACACGGGCAGTGGTTTGTTATTTTTGATGTTGTGGATGCACAACGGAATAAGCTTTTCGGGAAAGTGGTTGGGCCCGTAGTTGTTCGAGCAGTTGCTCACCACCACCGGCAGCCCGTAGGTGTTGTGATAGGCCCGCACGAAGTGGTCGGAGCTGGCTTTGGAAGCCGAATAGGGCGACTTCGGATCGTAAGGAGTGTCTTCTACGAAGAAACCGCCGTGGTCGAGTGAGCCGTAGACCTCGTCGGTGGAGACATGGTAGAACAAATGTTGCTTATCGTCGTCTTGCCACAGCTCCCGAGCCGCATTGAGCAGGTTGACGGTGCCCACCACGTTGGTGTAGATAAAGGCCATGGGGTCTTTGATTGATCGATCTACGTGCGACTCGGCAGCCAGGTGAATGACCGCGGCGGGGCGCATCTCCTGAAAAACCTGTTGCATCACCTGCGGGTCGGTGATGTCGGCTCGGATAAACCGGTAGTTGGGCTGATCCTCGATGTCAGTTAAGTTTTCTAAATTACCGGCGTAGGTGAGCGCATCTACGTTGCAAATCTGATAGTCCGGATACTTATTGACAAACAATCGAACCACGTGCGACCCGATAAACCCGGCTCCGCCGGTAATGAGTATTTTTTTCATAACAGACAGCTTGGATATGACCGTAAAATTAGACTTTTCTGTTATCAAAAAGTACGGTTTGTGCGGCGCTTTTTAGTGTTTAACAGGAAATAACCTACATCAACACCCGTTTTTGGGTTATTCTCGTTACCATTAAGCAGCAAACGAACCTACTTTGTAATTCAATCTTCATTGCCTGGTGTCCAATATTAAACTCATTTCCGTGCGCAGTGCGGCCTATCCAACGGTGGTAACCATCCTTGTTCTGGCTTTCACAGCCGCCTGCACTTCGGATTACGTGCCCAAGCCCAATGGGTTCAACCGCATTGATTTGCCTCCGCACGCGTACGTGAGCTTGCCCGACACCTTTCCCTACCATTTTGAGTACTCCCGGCAGGCAAAACTGTACCCCGACACCTCCTACAATGCCGAACCCTACTGGCTTAATATCTACTATCCCGACTACGCCGCCAACATTCAACTCACTTACAAGGAGGTAAACAACGACCGCGACCGCTTGGAGAGTTTGCTGGAAGACGCCTATCAACTGACGGCCAATCACCAGATCAAGGCCTCATCGATCAATGAGGCGGTGGTGGGTACGCCGAGTGGCAAAAAGGCACTGGTGGCCGAACTCACCGGTGAGGTGCCTAGCCAGTTTCAGTTCTACATCACCGACTCGACCGACCACTTTTTGCGGGGCGCGCTCTACTTCCGCACCGCCACGGCCAACGACTCGCTGGCCCCCGTGATCGAGTACATCAAAGCTGATATGATTCATTTGCTCAACACGCTGGAGTGGCAAGGGGAAAGAGAAAATGATTATCTTTGAGTTAAAGCATACCAAGAGTATTTTACTGCACAAATTTATGGAGATGATTGCACTTACCGGAACCTATCACAATGGTCGCCTTGAGCTAGATGAACCTATCGGCACGGATAAGCCGATAAAGGTTATTGTAACTTTTTTAGAAGAGACGAAACAGAGGTCGCATCGTGATGACCTTTATTCAAGGTTTTCTTTTGAGGAAGCAAGAGAATTGCTTAAGGACTATAAGGGGTCATTTAGCGATGCAGTGATTGAAGAAAGAAGAGAAGACTAATGAAACTAGAAGGGTTAAAAACTATGTAAGAATGTTTTGCAAAGTTAAGCACCTTTTGCTAGGTAGATGACCAACTTCTTCCAAACCAAAGTAGAATTTCTCAAGGGCGTGGGCGAGCGCAGCGGTCGGCTGCTGCGCGAAGAGCTGGGTATCTCCACCTTCGGTGACCTGCTGCAGCACTACCCCTTCCGGCACGAAGACCGTTCGCAGTTCCACAAGATCGCCGACGTGACCGACGAGATGCCCTACATCCAGCTGATTGGACAGGTGCGGGGGGCGGCCATGATGGGTGAGAAGCAGAAAAAACGCCTGGTCGTAGAGTTTGCCGATGACACCGGCACCATCGAGCTGGTCTGGTTTCAGGGGGCACAGTGGATGCTGGGTAAGCTCAAAGCCAACATCGACTACGTCGCCTTCGGCAAACCCAACCGCTTCGGACAGAAGTACAGCATTGCCCACCCGGAAATGGAAATCCTGGCCACGCGAACCAACGACGGTGGCTTCTTGCAGCCCGTCTACACCACCACCGAAAAGCTCAAGCGCAGCCGCATCGACAGCAAAGCCATCAGCCGCCTGCAGAAAAACTTGCTGGAAAAAGCCCTACCGCACCTTCAAGAAACCCTGCCTGATTACCTGATCGATCAGTACCGCTTCGTGTCCAAGAGCGAGGCAATGCGCGGCATTCACTTTCCCGACGACGTGGCCCACCTGGAAAAAGTCCGCTTTCGGCTCAAGTACGAAGAACTGTTCTACGTGCAACTGCGGCTGCTCAAACTCAAACTCGCCAAAACCGAAAAATCGGTAGGGCAGGTGATGAACCAGACGCAGCTAGTACACGAGTTTTATGAGCGTCACCTTCCCTTCGAACTCACCGGAGCGCAGAAGCGGGTGATCAAAGAAATTTATGGCGACCTGCACGCGGGCAAGCAGATGAACCGCCTGTTGCAGGGCGACGTGGGCAGCGGCAAAACCATCGTGGCCTTCATCTGCATGCTCATTGCCATCGGCAGCGGAGCGCAGGTGGCCCTGATGGCTCCCACCGAAATTCTGGCCGAGCAGCACTACCGCGGACTCCAGGATTTTGCCCAGGCGCTGGGGCTGCCCATTGCGCTGCTCACCGGGTCTACCAAGAAACGGACGCGCCGCACCATTGACGACATGCTCACCGCGGGTACGCTGCCCATTCTGGTAGGCACCCATGCCCTGATCGAGGAGCGCGTACAGTTCAAGAACCTGGGGCTGGCGGTGATCGACGAGCAGCACCGCTTTGGGGTAGCACAACGGGCCCAACTGTGGGAAAAAAATCGGCAATTCCCGCCCCACGTGCTGGTGATGACCGCCACGCCGATTCCGCGCACCCTGGCCATGACGCTCTACGGCGACCTCGACGTGTCGGTGATCGATGAGCTGCCCGCCGGACGCAAACCGGTGAAGACCGTGCACCGCTTCGAGAAACACCGCCTGCGGGTGTTCGGTTTTTTGAAGGAGCAGATCGAACTGGGACGACAAATATATATTGTGTATCCGCTCATTGAAGAGTCGGAGAAGCTAGACCTAAAGCACCTGGAAGATGGGCATGAAGCCATCCGCCGGGCCTTTCCCGAGGTGCCCCTCAGCGCGGTGCACGGGCGCATGCGGGCCGAAGATAAAGACTACGAAATGAAGCGTTTCGTGCGGGGCGAAACCAAGATCATGGTGGCCACCACCGTGATTGAGGTAGGGGTGAACGTGCCCAATGCGTCGGTGATGGTGATTGAGAACGCCAACCGCTTCGGACTAGCCCAATTGCACCAGTTGCGGGGTCGGGTAGGGCGCGGTGCCGACCAGTCGTACTGCATCCTGATGACTGAATACAAACTTAGTCAGGAAAGCAAGGTGCGTTTGAGCACTATGGAGCGCACCACCGACGGTTTTGTGATTGCCGAAACCGACCTAAAGCTACGCGGACCGGGCAACATTGAAGGCACCCAGCAAAGCGGGGTGCTGGATTTGTTGGTGGCTGACATCGCCAAAGATGGCAAGTTGATGCAGGAGACGCGGACGGTAGCGGCTCAAATTCTGGAGCGTGATCCGGAATTGCTACAGCCTGAGCACCACGTCATTCGCCAGCAGGTGGCTCGACTACGAACCGGCGCAATTAACTGGAGCAGAATCAGCTAAATTGGCAACAAAAGGGCAGTGACACAAATTTTTTTCAAAAAAAACTATTTTCTCAAAATTAACAATTTGATAAACCGCTTCGGAGTGCGTAAGTTTTTCTTACAATTTTGTTAGAAATAGGTTTGTAATCGCCCCCCAAAGTAAGCAAGTTCCGATCATCATTACGCGCCACCGAATATTATAGAGATATTGGGACGCCTTGCCCTTCGATAATTATCGATTTTTAGGTATATTGCTAATTCGCAGAATAATATTTTGAACGCACTCTATATTCTGTGTATTCTTATAATACAGCGCCAGAAAACGGTTTATCAAATACTTTTCCGCACAAACATGATGTTCAGAGGCAAATTAGCAGAATTTTATTTTGATTAACAACGGTTTTGTCAATATTCTTATTCCCGTGTACTAAAAACTCCTGAATGAAGAATTCTCACCTTCCTTCTTTGTATGATCCGGCCTTTGAGCACGACGCCTGCGGCATTGGTTTTGTGGCGCACTTGCGCGGCAAGAAATCGCACAGCATCGTAGAGGACGCCATCATCATGCTTCAGAACATGGAGCACCGCGGGGGCTGCGGTTGCGACCCGGACTCGGGCGACGGGGCGGGCATTATGATCCAAAAACCGCACGCTTTCTTTAAGGAAGAACTGGCTCCTGCTATCGATCTGCCCGACTTCAACGCGTACGGAGTGGCCATGCTTTTCTTCCCCCACCACGCCGACCGCAAGGAAGCCTGCCGCGCTATCTTCAACCGGGTAATGGACGAACTGGGACTGGAGTTGCTTTGCTACCGCGAGGTGCCTACCAATAACCAAAGCTTAGGGCGCGCTTCGCTTTCGCTCGAGCACAGCGTCGAGCAAGCCTTTATTAAGTTTAAAGACCCGGTATCCGACGATCCGATGGCCCTGGAGCGCCGTCTGTTCGTGCTCAAGAGCTACGCCTCGCACACCATCCACCACCAAATACCCGACACCGTCGACCGCTTCTACGTGGCCTCGTGCTCCTACAACACGATTGTCTACAAAGGACAGCTCACCACCTTTCAGCTGCGTCCCTATTATTTAGACTTGCAGCAACCGCACCTGGAAACGGCGCTGGCGCTGGTGCACTCCCGCTTCTCGACCAACACCTTCCCCAAGTGGAAGCTGGCGCAACCCTTTCGCTACATCGCGCACAACGGCGAGATCAACACCATCCGGGGCAACGTGAACTGGATGCGCTCCAAAGAAGTGCTGCTCGAAACCACCCTGTTCACCGAGCGGGAATTGGAAATGATCTTGCCCATTTGCAACGCCTCGCGTTCCGACTCAGCCAACCTGGACAATATCGTCGAGCTGCTGTACCTAGGCGGACGCTCGCTGCCCCACGTGATGATGATGCTTATTCCCGAAGCCTGGCAGGACAACGACCTAATGAGCGCTGAGAAGAAA
Source organism: Cyclobacteriaceae bacterium (assembly GCA_965217275.1). Lineage (GTDB taxonomy): Bacteria > Bacteroidota > Bacteroidia > Cytophagales > Cyclobacteriaceae > Tunicatimonas. The sequence goes on from OZ244400.1 coordinate 3,713,527, forward strand.
GCGTTCTACCAGTACCACGCCTCCATGATGGAACCCTGGGACGGCCCGGCCTCGATCTGCTTCACCGACGGTCACCTGGTGGGGGCCACCCTCGACCGCAACGGGCTACGTCCTTCCCGCTACCTGCTCACCGAAGACGACAAACTGGTGATGTCTTCCGAAGCGGGGGCCCTACCGGTTGACGAATCTAAGGTTATTCTGAAAGGGCGCTTGCAACCGGGCAAAATGTTTATTGCCGACCTAGCGCAGGGACGCATCATCAGCGACGAAGAACTCAAACAAGCCATCTGCTCGCAACAGCCCTACACCCAGTGGCTGGAAGAGGAGCAGTACCGCTTGGCGGAGCTACCGGCCCCCTTGCACATCAACGGACAGGATAAAAAAGCCTCGGATGCGCTGCCGCTGCTCACCCGCCAACTGGCGATGGGCTACACCACCGAAGACCTAAAGGTGGTGCTCGGGCCTATGGTGGATAAAGCCAAGGAGCCCTTGGGTTCAATGGGCGTAGACATTCCCTTAGCGGTGCTCTCAGACCACAGTCAGCATCTGGCCAACTACTTCAAGCAGTTGTTCGCCCAGGTGAGCAACCCGCCCATCGATCCCATTCGAGAAGAACTGGTGATGTCGCTATTCACCAGCGTGGGCGGTACCAAAAACATTCTGGATGCCACGCCGGAGCACTGTCACCAGATCACCCTAAAGCAACCGGTGCTGCGCAACGAGCAACTCAAGAAGCTCAAGCACATTAGCCTGCCGGGTTTTCAGTCGCGAACGCTGGACTGTGTCTTTCCGACCACTGCTGAGACCGGGGCGTTAGAACAAGCCATAGGCACCCTGTGTGACCAAGCCGAACAGGCCGTACGCGACGGAGCTAACATCCTCGTTCTGTCCGACCGGTCTTTTGATCGGCGACATGCTCCCATTCCTTCGCTGCTGGCCACCGGGGCGGTGCACCACCACCTGATTCGTTGTGGTCTGCGCACCCAAACCAGTTTGGTGGTGGAAGCGGGCGATGTGCGCGAAACCCACCACGTGGCCACCCTCATCGGCTACGGAGCCCACGCCGTGAACCCGTACCTGGCCCTGGCAAGCATCGCCGACCTCCGGCAACGGGGTTTTTTGCACCACGACGACGAAGAGGAGAAGCTTTACAAACGTTATGTGAAAGGCATTACTTCCGGGTTGCTCAAAATTTTCTCGAAAATGGGCATCTCTACCCTGCAATCGTACCACGGTGCGCAAATCTTCGAGGCTTTGGGGGTGAGCCAAGCGGTGGTCGACAAGTGCTTCGTCGGCACGGTAACCCGCATTGAGGGGGTGGATTTCGATGATATTGCCAGGGAAGTGCTGGTGCGCCATCAGTTGGCTTTTCCTACCAAAGATGGGGTGCAGCAGTTAGAGGTAGGCGGAGTGTACCAGTGGAAACGCCGGGGCGAGCAGCACATGTACAACCCCGAAACCATTCACCTGCTTCAGCAGTCTACCCGCCGCAACAACTACGCGCAGTACCAGAAGTATGCGCAGATCATCAACGACCGTTCGCGGCAGCAGTGCACCCTGCGCAGCCTGTTGCAGTTCAAAAAACGTACTCCCGTTCCGATAGAAGAGGTGGAGCCTATCGAAGAAATCTTCAAGCGCTTCGCCACCGGAGCCATGTCGTTCGGCTCTATCTCGCACGAGGCCCACTCCACGCTGGCCGTCGCCATGAACCGCATTGGCGGCAAGAGTAACAGTGGCGAGGGCGGCGAAGACGAAATTCGCTTCGAGCGCAAACCCAACGGTGACTGGGAGTGCTCGGCCATCAAGCAGGTGGCCTCCGGTCGCTTTGGCGTCACCAGCCACTACTTGGCCAATGCCCGCGAACTGCAGATCAAAATGGCGCAGGGAGCCAAGCCCGGTGAGGGCGGGCAGTTGCCCGGCCACAAAGTGGACGACTGGATCGGACGCGTGCGCAACGCCACCCCAGGCGTAGGGCTCATCTCGCCCCCGCCCCACCACGACATCTACTCGATCGAGGATTTGGCGCAACTGATCTACGACCTCAAAAACGCCAACCGCGAAGCACGCATCAACGTGAAGCTGGTGGCCTCGGCCGGAGTGGGCACCATTGCGGCCGGAGTGGCCAAAGCCCACGCCGACGTGGTGTTGATTGCCGGGCACGACGGGGGCACCGGCGCCTCGCCCCTCAGTTCGGTGCGCCATGCCGGGGTGCCGTGGGAGCTGGGCTTGTCCGAAACCCACCAAACGCTGGTGAAAAACAACCTGCGCAGCCGCATCACCGTGCAAACCGACGGGCAGATCAAAACCGGGCGCGACATCGCCGTGGCCATTTTGCTGGGAGCCGAAGAATTCGGTGTGTCCACCGCCGCGCTGATTACCGAGGGCTGCATCATGATGCGCAAGTGCCACCTGAATACCTGTCCGGTGGGCGTGGCCACCCAAGACCCCGAGCTGCGGGCGCTGTTCACCGGCGAGCCGGAGCATGTGATCAGCCTGTTCACCTTCTTGGCCCAAGACCTGCGCGAAATCATGGCCGAACTTGGCTTCCGCACCGTGAACGAGATGGTGGGGCAGGTAGACGTGCTGGAACCCGCCGACCACGTGGACCACTGGAAGGCCAGCAAATTGAATCTGAACCGCATTTTACACAAGCCGGAGACCTTGCCCCACGTAGGCATCTACAAGCAGCAGGAGCAGGATCACGGCATTGATGAGGTGCTCGACTGGCAGTTGCTGGAAGTAGCGCAGCCCGCCCTGGAAGAGATGCAACCCGTGCAGGGCGAGTTTCCGCTGATCAACACCAACCGTTCGGTGGGCACGTTGCTGTCGAACGAGATATCCAAGAAGTTTGGCGGTCCGGGCTTACCAGCCGGAACCATTCACTTTAAGTTTAAGGGATCGGCCGGACAGAGTTTTGCCGCTTTCGGGGCGCGGGGACTGCGCCTAGAGCTGGAGGGAGAAGCCAACGATTACTTTGGCAAAGGGCTTTCGGGCAGCGAGCTGATCGTGTATCCCCATCGTACGGCTACTTTTGTGGCCGAAGAGAATATGATCATCGGCAACGTGGCCTTCTACGGAGCCACCGGCGGCGAAGCCTTTATCCGCGGACTAGCCGGTGAGCGGTTTGCGGTACGCAACTCCGGCGTGCAGGCGGTGGTAGAAGGCATCGGCGACCACGGCTGCGAGTACATGACCGGCGGCACCGTGGTGGTGCTGGGCAAAACCGGGCGCAACTTCGCCGCAGGAATGAGCGGCGGCATGGCGTTTATCTATGACCCTGATCAAACCTTCGCGCAGTACTGCAACCAGGAACTGGTTGATTTGGAAGCGCCCTCGCAGGAAGACGTGGCACTGCTGTTCCAAATGATTAGCAAACACTATCACCGCACCGACAGCCAGACGGCCAAGGAAATGCTGCGCGACTGGGAGCAAACGCACCCGCACTTCGTGAAGGTGATGCCCCGAGAATACAAGGAAATACTAGAGAAACGAGCGGCCCAGCAACCCACCGAACGCATATATAATTGATTTGTGAAAATGGTCAGGGGGTTAGGGATTGGGGATTAGGAAGCCCCCAATCCCTAACTCCCAAAACCCAACCCCTAATCATATCATGGGAAAACCTACCGGATTTAAAGAGTATCCTCGAGAGCTACCAAAGACCCGCAACCCCAAAGAGCGCATCAGCGATTACAAAGAGCTATACCTAGACTTCGACGATGAGAAGAGCCAGCAGCAGGCAGCGCGCTGTATGGACTGCGGTATTCCATTTTGTCACAATGGCTGTCCGCTGGGCAACAACATTCCGGAGTTTAACGATGCGGCCTACGAAGGCAACTGGGAGTTGGCCATCCGGATTTTGCAATCGACCAATAACTTTCCGGAGTTCACCGGGCGCATCTGCCCGGCCCCTTGCGAAGCTTCCTGCGTACTGGGCATCAACAAGCCCCCGGTAGCCATCGAGCACATCGAGAAAACCATCGCCGAAAAAGCTTTCGAGCTGGGTTACGTCACCGCCAATCCACCCGGCAAGCGCACCGGGAAGAAGGTGGCGGTAGTGGGTTCCGGTCCGGCCGGACTGGCCGCGGCGGCCCAACTCAACAAAGCGGGCCACACCGTCACGCTGTTCGAGAAAGATAACCGCATCGGCGGACTGCTACGCTACGGCATTCCGGACTTCAAGATGGAAAAGTGGGTGATTGATCGCCGAACGGCGATTATGGAAGAAGAGGGAGTTGTCTTCAAAACCGGCGTCAACGTGGGCGTAGACATCACGGCGGAGCAGTTACAGGATGAATTTGATGCGGTCTTGTTGACCACCGGGGCGGGCGTGCCGCGTGATCTGCCTATTCCGGGGCGCGATTTACAAGGCATTCACTTCGCAATGGAGTTTCTGACTCAGCAAAACGCTCGCGTATCGGGCGATGCCTACGGACAAAACAACGAAATCTACGCCACCGACAAGCACGTGATCGTGATCGGCGGCGGCGACACCGGCTCCGACTGCGTGGGCACCTCGAACCGCCACCGCGCCGCTTCGGTCACGCAAATTGAACTGATGGCCCAGCCTCCCACCGAGCGGCACGAAAACAATCCCTGGCCCGAGTGGCCCATGGTGTTGCGCACCTCCTCCTCGCACGAAGAAGGGGCCAACCGCGATTTTGCCCTGCTCACCAAAGAGTTCGTGGGCGATGAGCACGGCAAGGTGAAGGCCCTCAAGACAGTGCGCATCGAGTGGAAGGTAAACGACAGCGGCAAAACTTACTTTGAAGAAATTCCGAACACCGAGCAGGAGCTGCCCTGCGACCTGGCGCTGCTGGCTATTGGTTTCATGCATACCGAACCGAAGGGGCTGGTGAAAGACCTGGGGGTAGCCCTGGACGGACGCGGCAACGTAGACGCTGCCGAAGGAGCCTACCAAACCAACGTGCCCAGCGTGTTCGCGGCCGGAGACGCCCGCCGGGGACAATCGCTGGTGGTGTGGGCCATCTCCGAAGGCCGCGAAGCCGCCCGGGCGGCGGACAATTACCTGATGGGCTACTCGGAGCTAGAAACCAAAGACGATTCGTTTCTGAACGTGGCGCGGGTGGGTTAGTAGGCTACTTTTTAAAAAAATACGTGAAATATTCTGATTCACCAATTTTTTTACTAACATGGCTTCTACTTTTTCCTGCTAATACAACATTCTTATGCGCTACGCTCTTACCTTCCGTCGCTCGGTCTCATTTTCTATCTTCTTAATTGCTTATCTGCTTGAGATAAGTGCGGTCTTCGCCCAACTAAATGGCTCTTACACCGTTGGCGGTAGCGATGGCGACTACGCGACCTTCAACGAAGCCGCAGCGGCCCTAACCGTCGAAGGCATCTCCGGACCCGTTACGTTTTCGGTGCGACCGGGCACCTACGATGAGCGAGTAGAAATCAAGCGTGTTTCCGGCAGTTCCTGCGAGGCACCCATCGTGTTTGAAGGCGAAGCCGGTTCTTCGGCTCGGGTGATTCTGCAAGCTCCCGACGCGTCGTTTGCCGTGAAAGTAGACCAAGTGGCGGGCGTTAGCTTCCGAAGTATGAATATTATAGGAGCTAGTCCTGTCGTAATGGTCACGCCCGGCACTGATTGCTTTGGCCTGGAAGACAACCTGCTGAACGGGCGGGTTCCCGGCTCCCTGGTGGATGCCCCGTCTACCCAAGCACTGAGAAGCAACAACCATCGGTATCGGAACAACATTTTTTCGGGTGGAGGCATTATCAAAGAAAATATTACGGCATGGAACCCCGGTGCTCCGGTCTTTGATGAAGGATTGGTCGTTGAAGGAAATAAGGTCGATGGCATTAGCATCCGGGGGCAGCGGGGTTTTAGCATCCGCGACAATCAGTTGTACAATTCGGAAATCTCGGTAACCAATAGTTGGTACGGAGAAGAGATTAGCAAAAACGTTATTGAGATTGATATTCAGGAGTACCAGGATACCGCGATCAATATTCAATCGGGAGCCGCCGCGCGAATTGCTGAAAATCAGGTTAGTTTCTTTGACGGCGGAGTGGCTATGCAGATCGCGTCCGGCAAATCTACTAATGATGAAATACTGATTGCTAATAATATCGTCGCCGCGAGCGGATACTACGCGGGGGGCAATTTCTTCGATCCCATAGAAGCGTTAATTGCCCTGGGAGTACGCAGTAATTTTGGTAATACCATAAAGATATACCACAACACCCTGTCAATAGCAGGCAACGCTGACAGCCGGATACCCAGTTACGTGCTGTCCCTTTCGGGAGAGGACAATAGCTTTGACGTCAAAAATAATATACTTCTTGACCGGGCAGGGGGAGGAACCCTCGCCGTAGAAAATCCGGCAGTAATTGCCGAAATGGACTATAACAACCTAACTGGCTTAGCTGAATGGCAACGCATCACCGGCTTCGATGAACACTCGATTAGCATTAATACCGTCAACCCCGATCCGGTATTACAAGGAGCGGGCACCTACGTCAGTGAAGTGCCCCAGGATATCTACGGTCAGGACCGGAATAACCCACCGACCATCGGGGCGATCGAAAAGCCTTTTGAAGCAAGCATGTTGTCGGGTGTCTATACCGTCGGCGGAGACGACGGGGACTATCCTGGCTTTGCGGAAGCGATTGCCGATTTAGATCGCTTTGGAGTAGCGGATAGCGTGGTCTTCCGGGTGCGGCCCGGTACGTACACCGAGCAAATCAGTCTGGTAAATTTACGGCGGAACAAGATTGTCTTCGAAGGAGTCAGTCAAGACAGCACGGCGGCCATTCTTAGTTTTCCGGAAGCCGATGCCCTTACTATCCGGGAAGCAAGCGGCATCATCTTTCGGCACCTCACTATTCAAGGAATCACGCTTACTAACGGGGGGGGCGTTATATTTGAGCATAACGTAATTGAGAATGGATTTTCTGCCTTCAGCGAGGGACCGCAAGGAGGTATTGGGGGCTTCGTATTTCGCTCTAATCTATTCAAAGGTCAAGAAGGAATTTATTTAGAGGGTAATGATCGAAGCGGGTCGGCAACGGTAGTCAGTAATACGTTTGACGTAGCAGGAACCGCTATTAGTATGCTTAATCTTGGTTATGCTAATGAAATTAGCGATAACCACATCACCGCGCGGGCCAGCACCGAATCCTACTTAGCTAGTGGCGCAGGGATTCTGGTTACAGGTATGGGGAACGTCACTGAAATAAGTCGCAACACCCTAACGATTTACGGTGATAACGCGCTGGGGATGTATTTTCAACCGTTTGGCGGCAGGTATCCGGAGTTGATCACTAAAAACAAAATCATGTTGCCGGATGGTGGTACGGGAATGGAATTTATCGTGGGGGCCGGGGGGTCATTGGTTAGTAATAATGTGATCGCTGTCCGAGGTAGTGAAACTAGCCGGGGAATTGCCGCAAGCGAAGGTAACTTTCGATTTTATAACAACAGTGTGTATATCTACGGCAAAAACAGCCCTAGCAGCACAGCGTTCAATGTAGCTGACGATGACAACGCCAATATAACGTTGAAGAACAATATTTTAGTTAATCTGGCCGGAGGGTACGTACTGTCGTCAAACGACGATCAAGAGGTATCCAACTGGCTAAACGGCGCTGATTACAATGATCTTTATACAAATGGTGATACGTTGGCCCGTTGGGGAAGAAAAAGTATCACGGCCGCTAACCTCGACGAATGGCAAAGCACAACCGGGTACGATGCAAATTCCCTATCGGTAGACCCACAGTTTACTTCCTCAGAAAATCTTACTCCCAACGCTACGGAACTTGCCGGGACCGGAACCAGCCTTCCCGAAGTCGAAGAAGACTTTTTCGGCAACGAACGACCGAATCCACCGACCATTGGTGCTGTGGAGTTGGACGGAGAGAAGGGCAACCAACCGCCCACGGCCAACGCGGGTTCGGACCGCACCGTCACCCTCCCCCGCGAGTCGGTCATTTTCCAGGGCTTGTCCTTTGATGCCGACGGTCGCTTCGTGGCTTTTCGCTGGGAAAAGGTAAGCGGACCGTCGGCAACGCTGAAACAAGCCAACACTGCCGTACTCATCGTTCAGGACTTGGTGCCCGGAGAGTACGTTTTTCGCTTCTCGGCCACTGACAACGACGGGGCTACGGCTTCGGATGAGGTAACCCTGACGGTGAAGGGCGGAGCCGTGGCCAACCAGCCGCCGACTGCAAATGCGGGCCGGGACCGCACCTTCACCCAGCCCGTCAGCACGGTTCAACTCAGCGGCACCGGCCGCGATCCGGATGGAGTGTTTCGCGCTTTCCGTTGGGAGAAGGTGAGCGGACCGTCGGCCACGTTGCGGCAACAAAACACCGCTAACCTGGTACTGTCTGATTTGCGAACCGGCGAATACGTCTTTCGGTTTACGGCCACCGACGATGACGGGGCCAGCGCCTCAGACGAAGTGGTGCTCACCGTGGTGGGTGATGAGCCGACCAACCAGCCGCCGGTGGCCAAGGCCGGAGGAGACAAAAGCCTAACTTTGCCGAACAATTCTATCACGCTGCGGGGCGGAGGCACCGATGCAGACGGCGTTTTCCGTGGGTTCCGTTGGGAAAAAGTGAGTGGTCCGGCCGCTACGTTGCGTCAGCAGAATACGGCTAATCTCAACCTATCTGACCTGGTGGCTGGTAAGTACATTTTCCGCTTCTTCGTCACCGACGACGACGGGGCCACCGATTCTGACGAGATGACGCTGACCGTCAAGGAGGCACCGAATGCTACACCTCTGGCCAGCAACACCCGGGTAACCGCCTACCCGAACACCTTCCGGGACCGGGTAAACGTAGAGATCAAGGAAGCAACGGCCGAGTCTTACCACCTGAGTGTGTACGATGCGCTAGGAAGAATCTACCACCAGGAACATATAACGGCCGAGCCGTGGGAAGATAAGGTGAAAACCATTGATTTGTCTAACCGGGGGATGGGTTCAGGAGTTTATTTTGTGAGCGTGAGCAGCTCAGACTACCGCAAAGTGATCCGGGTAGTGAAAAGTGAATAAACGGTGTTGTTTTTTTGCGCCTTAAAAGATACTGACGCTATTTGCTAGCAGCATCGAGTTAAAACCTCCGACCGCAACCTCAAAGCCATGCTTCATTGATAAGTATGCTCCCCAACCACCTCCGCACCACGCTGCGCTACCTATGGTCGCACAAGTTCCTCTCGGGCATCAACCTGCTGGGGCTGGCCGTAGGGCTGTGCGTCTGTTTCCTGGCCGGATTATACGTGCAGTTTGAGCTCAGCTACGACACGTATCACGAGCATGCTGACCGCATCTATCGCTTGGTAACCGACGTAGAAACCGCCACCGGAATCAGCCACGAAAGCACCTCGGCCCCGATGGCTCCGGCCCTGCAGTCGGCCTTCGCCGAAGTAGAGAACGCTACGCGGGTGCTGCTTGACTACCTGGTGGTGCAGCCCGAAGACCGTAGCTTTTTCAGCGAAGAAACCGTTGCCTACGCTGATCCTTCGTTGTTTTCGGTGTTCACTTTTCCCCTGCTCAGCGGCAACGCGGCTACCGCCCTGGAGGCGCCCCTCACCGTGGTGCTTTCCGAATCGGCCGCGCGGCGCTTCTTCGGCACCACCGATTGCCTGGGTGAAACCTTCTTGCTCGGTGATGATCCGGCCACCGTCACCGGGGTGATGCGCGATATGCCCCACAACTCGCACTTTCGGGTTGATATTTTGGTGTCGATGGCCACCTTGCTGAAGGTTTGGAACCCCGGGATGCGCCAGCAGTGGTCTCGCTTTGGTTTTTATACCTACTTGCTTTTGCCTGAGCATACGGATGTGGCCCAACTTAGCGCTAAATTCTCGCGGCACGTCCGCCCGCACCTGGCTCCCGAAAAGCAGTACGCGCTCTGGCTGGAGCCCCTCACCGAACTGTACCTGACCGGTCAGGCAAGAGGTAGTCGCACCGGCAGCTCGAAGCACGCCAACATCCGAAATGTTTACATTTTTTCGGTTGTCGCGCTGTTGGTGCTGTTTATTGCCTGCTTCAACTTTGTGAACCTCACCACGGCCCGGTCGTTGCAGCGCACCAAAGAGGTGAGCGTGCGCAAGGTGCTGGGAGCCTCGCGGCGACAGTTGCTGGGGCAGTTTTTGCTGGATGCGGTGCTGCTCAGCCTACTGGCTTCGGGACTAGCGCTCCTTTTAAGCGCGGGGTTGCTGCCGTGGTTCAACCAGCTTGCCGGAAGCGTGGTCCGAACCAATTTGCTCAGTCACTTGCCGGACATAGGATGGTTGCTATTGGTAGCCCTGTTGGCCGGAGTGGTGTCTGGCCTGTATCCTGCTTGGTTGCTTTCAGGATTTGAGGTTGCGGGCAATTTCGGGCGGCTTTCTGCCTCGAAGCCAAGCGGTTACCTGTTGCAACGCATTCTCGTTGTAGCGCAATTCTCGGTAACAACTGTGTTGATAGCGGCCACCACCATAGTCTACCAACAACTGCACTACCTGCAAGCCACCGACCCTGGTTTCGCCAAAGAACACCAGCTGGTGGTGGACTTTCACTTTGATCAAGAAGTATGGAGCCGGAGTTCCCTGATCAAACAGCAGTTAACCAACGTGCCGGGCGTGTCCGCCGTGAGTTTGTCATCCAGTGTTCCTGGCCGCGCCAACCGGAAGTACGCAACTCAGTTAGAAGACAACCACCACGAGTTTCGGGAGCTGATGATGGACGTGTACTTCGTCGACTACGACTTTCTGGAGCAGTACGATCTCAACGTGATTGCGGGGCGGACATTTTCTGCCAACCGGGCTTCCGACTCCACCGAAGCGATGCTAATCAACGAAGCAGCGGTTCGGCAGTTGCGTTACCCTGACGCTCAGGCCGCCATCGGGCAACGCTTCGAGCAAAAAGGCCGACGGGGGACTATTGTCGGGGTGGTTCAGGATTTTCACGTGCACTCGTTTCGAGAGGCCATTGCTCCGCTGGCACTGCGCGTTACGCCCGGCTTCAACCTGTATACTTTTGTTACCTTGACCCTCTCTCCGCAGCACGTTCCCACTACGGTTGATATTCTGAAAAGCCGTTGGGAAGAGTTGGTGCCGGGCAAGCCGTTTGCGTACTTCTTTCTGGACGAAAACTATAACCAGCAGTACGTCAATGAAGCGCGCTTCGGTCAGCTTTTTCTTGGCTTAGCGACGATTGCTATTCTCTTAGCGTGCCTGGGCCTAGTAGCTCTATCAACGCTCAGCGCGGTGCGCCGCACCAAGGAAGTGGGCATCCGCAAGGTGTTGGGCGCTTCGGTGCCCAGCGTGGTGCGCCTGCTCACCAAAGAGTTTCTGGGGCTGGTGCTAACCGCCATCGCCATTGGTATACCGGTTGCCTGGTGGCTGGCGGAGGGGTGGTTGCAGACCTTTGCCTACCGGGTGAGCGTGTCGGGCTGGTTGCTTTTGGGAGTAGGATTAGCGACGATCATCGTAGCCACTATCGCCGTGAGCGTCCAAGCGGTGCGGGCGGCGGTGGTGAATCCGGTGGATAGTTTGCGGGCGGAATAGAGACTGTTTGCTACGATAAGACCTCATATATTCAGGTTAGGAGACTTCGCGTTTTTCCCGATAAATGCCCGCGGCGGGGAAGTCGCCCCCCACTGCTCTCTTGAATGTGCCTACAACGGCCGACGCGAGCCGACGGTCGGACTTGTTTGCTCTGATCTTCCAAATGGACGTTGGTCGACCCAGATGCCCCAACCCCTTTAGGTAATTGAACCGCTGTAAATAATCCATTTGCAAACGTTTACAAACGGTTATAGACGACTACAAACGCTTAGCAGACGAATCGTTTGCCCGCCCTGCCCCACCTTTGCCAACGAGTTTAATGTTCAACAACTAAATAACGAAAACGATGAACGCATTAAAAAACAAAGTACAATTGATCGGACGCTTAGGACAAGACCCCGAAGTGAAGCAACTGAGCAACGGGGGCACGCTGGCCCGCTTCTCCGTAGCCACCACCGAGACGTATAAGAACAAGCAGGGCGAGCGGGTAGAGGATACGCAGTGGCACCGCGTGGTGCTGTGGGGCAACCTGGCCGAACTGGCCGGGCAGTACCTGCACAAGGGCAAAGAGGTGGCCCTGGAAGGCAAACTCAACCACCGCACCTACGATGACAAGGAGGGCAACAAGCGCTACGTCACCGAAGTGGTCGGCAGCAGCTTCCTCCTGCTGGGCAAGAAAGACAAGGCGGCTTAATTAACCAGCCATCCTAGCCAGCGTAGCGCTTCCGCGCTGCGTTGGTTAAGAATTTACCCAACCCGCCCCTCACCCAAAGGTGGTTTAACATCCAAGAAAAGAGCGATCTCGTCACGGAATCGCTCTTTTTTATCCTGCCTATCCATCAAGGCAAACATCCCGCCCATCCTGGTCCTGATCGTCAGTAACTCACGAAGGGCATCTGGTGATCGTACTGGGTGTCCTCCACCAACCGCAGGATAAAGTCGGCCAGGTCAGCCCGGCCAACCTTGGAGCTGGCGTTCACGCCTACCCAACCCACGCGGTACTCGCCCTTCTTGGGCTCCTCCGTGAGACGCGGGCCCCGGACGATAGTCCACTCCAAGCCACTGTTGCGCAGCACCTTGGCGTGCTCGATGGCATCGTTGAGCACCTTGGGCACCGCCACCTTCATGACAAAACGAATGGCCTTATCGGCAAACTTGGGTTCGTCCTTCTCGAAAGGGAGTCCGCCGCCCGACAGTGAAATAATACGGTTCACCTTCTCCTCCTTCATCGCCTGCACAATATTCTTGGTGCCGTTGGTCTGCAACCACTCGGGCGAACCCTTCACGTGCCCAAACACGCTCACCACCACATCGGTGTCGGCAACGGTGTTGCGCACGTCGTCGTAGTTGAGCACGTCGCCCTTCACCAGCGTGAGGTGCTCGTGCTTGGTGGTGATCTTCTCGGGACTACGAACCAGGGTTTTCACCGCGTAGCCCTTCGCCAGGGCCTGGGCTAAAAATGGTTGTCCAGTGCGGCCGGAGCCTCCGAATAGCGCAATAGTCTTCATACGTAAAAATTAGTTTAGTGAACGTTTTGAGTGAGGGTGGCGAACCGACTTTCCAGGTCAGCCAAGCGGGTGTAGCCGCTCGCCAGGCGGTAATAATTTTCTTCGGTTTGGGCGAATACGGTGGGAAAACCGCTGACCCCCAGCTGCTGCGACCGCTGGAAATCGGCTTCCGCCAGTGCTTTAAACTTAGGCTCTTGCATCTGCGCGATGAAAGTCTTTCCGTCCAGGCCGAAGGTTTCTGCCAGGGGAGCGTAGGCCGCGGTGTCCTGCGGAGCCAACCCATCGTAGTACACCGCCTTCTGCAAAGCACCGGCAAACAATACCGCTTCTTCAGGACGGTGCGATTTGAACACGCTCAGGGCAATGCCCAGTGGAACAGAAGTAAAAATGGTCGTTCCTTCTTCCAGCACGCCTTCCAGAAACCCTTTGCCAAAAGTAACTCCGGTGGCTTGCTCCACTTCCTTGTAGGCCCACCGGATATACGGTGCCACCTCGCCAATGGGTCCGATGCGCGAGCCGGTGATCATCCCGCCCGACACTACCTCAAACGATACCTCAGACCGGTGGTCTTTATAAAGCTGCTCCATCACCGGGGAAAAACCGTAGCACCAACCGCAGAGGGCGTCGTATGCATAAATTATTGTCATAACTGAAAAATTAACGTTGCCTAATTGATCAGATGAACGTACGTTTGGAGTATACGGTTGAAAGATAAGTACACACCTTTTAGTAAGTATGAAAAAGGAAATGAAGATCACGCCCCGTTGTCCGATCCGGACGACGCTGGAAATGTTAGGAGGAAAGTGGAAACTGCTGATTATCTTCCAGATTGGCGAGCGGGCCGTGCGTTTCGGTGAGTTAAAACGCTCCCTACCCGATATCAGCGAGAAGATGCTGGTGCAGGAACTGAAAAGCCTAGCCGATAGCGATTTGGTGGTTCGACACAGCTACGGCGAGGTGCCGCCGCGGGTAGATTATCGATTAACCGAAAAGGGTAAAATGGCCCTACCCCTGATCGACCATCTGAGAGATTTTGGACAGGGGTACGTTAGTGAATAGACCAGAAAAGTAGTGCGATCTAGCGGAATGCCTGTAGGAAACTTTCTATGCCTTTCTTGTCCATCAGCACGTGATCGCCGCGCTGAACCAGGAAATCGTTCAACTCACTCGGGTCAAAATAAGAGAGCGAAAAAACTCCGGGATGGGACTTTTTGTACTGTTTTAAAATTTCTTTAGCAATCTGCGATTTGCGGGTGTCGTGAATAGTTACCATACTATAACAACGCCACAAACCGCAAAATAATTCACTACCTCCCCGCTCTCACTCCTTTGCCGCCGCCGGTTCGTCCAGTGCCACCGTGTAAGTTGCCCGGCCAAAAACCAGTTCTCCCCGGTTCGATACCCCTTCCACGACCACCTCAAAAGTTCCTAGCTCGTCAACATTGGTCACTTCAATTGTCTGCGCATCACCCTGCAAATTCACCAAGGGCTGCCAATGCAGCAGGCTACGAAAATCCGGTTCGTAGTCCGCCAAATTGGGGGAGATAAACGTTTGGGGAGCGGTGTACAGGACGGCCTGCTCCCGCCGGGCCGTGGGCGACAACGCCGGGCCGTAGGCGTCTCCTGATCGGGTATACACCGCAATCACGCCATCGAAGCGGTACTCCCCGTAGTAGGTGCGCCGGTTCACCGTCTCGATGCGCTCAATCTCGCTCGGCGGAAAACCGACCAGGTAGTTTACGTCTCGGATGAGCACCCCGTCCACAAAAACCGCCGGTTCCCCTTCCAGAAAAGTCCGCGTCGGAATGTCAAAAACATCGAAGTCGTAGGTGCCCTGCCGGTTGCGCAGGCGGACGCCCGGCATCAACTCGCGGTTCACCTCCACAAAATTGGGCAGCGCTACGTAGTCGTCGGAGCGCACCGTGAAATTGGGCGCCCCGTAAAAGCGAAAGTCCGAGCGGTTGGCGACCACCGCTGAGTCGAGCGGACGAAACAGGTCATACTGCGCGTTGATGCGCGAGCGCTTCGTGTAGGTGGTAAGCAACTCCTGCAGGGCCGTCGCCGAAACCTCCGGAAATACTTCCCGTGCGTAGGTATTCTCAGAAGCAAATTTTTCGTCAACCGACCACCGCGCGCGCAGCATGGTGTCGGCCGTTTGCAGCACTACTTCTTGCTCGCCCTGACGCCGTTCGTTGATCGGAATCCGAAAGCGATTCTGCTGGTCCACGAAGTCGTACTCGAAGTAGGGGTCGGTGCCTGGTATCGACAGGATAACCGTGCGGTCGGCCGTGCTTTGATCCATGCCGGTCACGCTTCCGCTGAGGGTGAGCCCATCGTCTTCCCCGGAGTAGCGGGGCAGATCCGTAGAAGGTTCGGCGGGCCTCGCCACGCGTTCGGCGGGAGGCTGATAGCGGCCAATCGGGTCCACCTTGCGGACACTAATGGCGACCCGTGCGTGCTGAGCGGCACCGGTCAGTTGCAAACGCATCGTCACCGGTTCACGGGGCGAGTAACGGGCTCGGTCTAGGGTGATCCGCACCGCTTCTTCCGCCCCATCCCCCCGGGGGCTTGCTGGCCTCTCTGACGTTCGTTGACCCGGAGCAGACGCTGACAATCGGTCCTCGTAGGCGTTCACCACCAGTAGCGGTTGGGTGGCGAATGCGATCGGGCCCTCGTTGCGCATCCACTGCGTGTAGGCCCGCACCTGATACCAGCCGCCCGACAGCGTATCGGGCAAACTGAGTTGCCCCCGGGCCACCCCGTCTTCCACCGCAAATATTCCCTGCACCACCGCCCCGGCCCGGTTCAGCACTTCGGCATACAGCACCGTGCTGCGCGAAGGGTCTCCCCGCAACGTTCCCTGAAACCAGAGCGTCTCCCCCGCCCCAACCACGCGTTCCGACAGTTGCAGGTGGACGCGTTCGGAAAATGAGGCCCGCGGTTCGGTGAAAGCAGAAGACGAGAATCCGCTTTGCGCAAATAGCACGCACGTTACAAAGAATATCATTCGTTGCATAGTTACCAAAATGAAGGAACCTCGGTGGTGGCGCCGGGCAGCAGCGTGCAGTCGAAGCACGATTCGGGGGCTTCCGGATCACCGTCTACGCAGCCGGGACTCCCTCCCGGTGACCCGCCCGGACCGGGCGGCACCTGCCCCCGGTTCACAAATATTCGTTTCTCGGTGACCGCCGACACCTGAAAGTAGCCCAGCACGCGCTCCCGATCGTTGGTAGTGCTGCTCATATTGCCCGGAATGGGGGCGGGCGGCGGGGCAAACACCGAGCCGCCGTCAGTTTGCTGCTGCTGCACGTTGGCCCAGAAGCGGTAGGCGCGTTCGGTCATCGAGTACTGCTTCACCAACAAACTGTAGCGCCGTTGCAGTTGCAGTCCGCTCTTGGCCACAAAGTTGATCTCGCGCCCAATGATGCGGTCGCTGCGCAAATCTTCGGTAGAGGTCACGTTCAAGTAGCGCGCCTGCGAACCCGACCGGAAGCACAGGGGTACGATCAATTGGTCAGGCAGCGTCAGCGGAGCGATAAAGGAATAGGTTTCTCGCCAGTCCCACCGGTAGTAAGCGGCCCGGTCGTTGCCGCTGCCGGTGTTCAGATAAAACTGCACGCCCCATCGTTGCAAAATTGTTCCCAAAGAAGATTGGTAGTCTTCACTGGCTAGCGCGTAGTAGATGCTATCAATGGGGGCCACGGCAGGCATGGTTTCCGGCAACGAGACGTAGGCCTGGCCGTCGGGCGAAACCACGTGCAGTTGGTAGGTTTTACCCACCTCCCCCCGGAAGGTGCTCGGGTCGGTCAGGTACTCGCCGCCGTTGCCGGTCTCGAACAGGTCGGCCCGCGTACCTTCTTCGTCGGTGATGTATACTTCGGCTCCGATCAGCGATTCGCCCTCGTAGGTTTTAAGGCTGGGCGAGGTGTAGGTGAGCTTCACCGAATAGGGTTCGTCGGCATCGGTGATCAGGCCATCGACCACGAGCAGCCGTTCGCCCGACAGCGATTCGTCAAGATCAATCCGCTCGATGCATCCGCCAAGGAGCATCAGCAACCCAAAAATGATCACCGCGTACCGCATCAGAACTTAAAGTTATAGGTAACCGAAGGAAAGGGACGCCCCAGAATGGATAGCTGGTAGGCCGACAGGGTGCCACCTGCATCGTTGAGGAAAAAGACCGAGTACGGATTGTTACGTCCGTAGAGGTTATACAACGCAAAGGTCCAACTCGAGTCCCACTTTTTCTTTTTCTTTAGGTTGCCGTCTACGGAAAACGAAACATCCAGCCGGTGGTAGTCCGCCAGGCGGTACTGGTTGCGGTCCGAGAAGTGGGCAATGTCCTGGTTGCCAATCCGGTAGGTGCCCTCGGGCAGGGTGATGGGCCGCCCGGTGCTGTAGGTGAAGTTGAACCCCAGCCGGATGCGGCGCGTGAACTGGTAGTTGCCCACCACTGTGAAGTCGTGCGGCTTGTCAAAGTTCGAGGGGTACCAGTCGCCTTGATTGATGCGTTCGTCGCTGGTGTTGCCCTCTACCCGCCGCAGGGTACGGGCGTAGGTGTAGGACAACCAGCCGGTGAGTCGGCCCAGGTTTTTTGCCAGGTATGCTTCCACCCCGTAGGCCCGTCCCACGCCCGTGAGCAAATCGGTTGCCAACTGATCGTTCATCAGAATTTCGGCCCCGTCGCGGTACTCGACTAAGTTTTGCAGGTCTTTGTAGTATACTTCCACCGATGACTCGATGGCGTTGTTGCGGGAGTTGCGGAAGTAGCCCAACGCGTACTGGTCCCCAATCTGCGGAGGCACGTAGGCGTCGCTCAGCTTCCAGATGTCGGTGGGGGTGATGGCCGCGGTGTTGGAGATCAGGTGCAGGTTCTGCCGCATCCGCTGGTAGCTCAGCTTGACGCTGCTGCGGACGTTAAGTCCGTAGCGCAGCGCCACCCGTGGTTCGAAGCCCTGGTACGAAGCGATAGTTTCTCCCGCGCCGTAGCGTACCGAATCCACCACCGTGCCCGGCGAACGGGGAAGCCCTTCTTCGTAGATCGCCACCGTGCGCGGACCCACCGCCCGGTAGAGGTTGTAGCGCAACCCCAGGGTGAGCGTGAGGGCAGGCAAAACGGTGAACTCATCGTTAACGTAAGCGGCCAGGTCCCAGGCTCGTTCCTCGGCCAGGTCTTCGGGCGTGATCAGCGAGAACTCGCCGTCGGGACGCAGTTGGCCCGGCGCAAAGTCGTAGCGGGCGGCGTTGATGCCAACGTCCACCTGGTGGCGTTCGCCCCAGAAGCGCGTCAGGTTCCAGCGGGCCTCGGTGGTGGCAAAGGTGGCGTCGAGCGACGTGGCGCGGGTGCTATCCTGGAAGTCGCCCACCTGGTAGCCGAAGCGCGAGTGGGTAAGGGTGAGGGCCGATAGCCACTCGGGCGAGATCAGATAGTCCCAGTGCAGCGCCGCTCCCTGGTTCTGGTAGCCGTAGGCGGTGGTGCCTGCGTAGTTGAAGTCGTCGTTGCTTAGGTAACCGGTAATGCCCACCTTGTGCGCTTCGTTGAGGCGGTAGGTCCACTTCACGTTGGCATCGTAGAAGGAAGCAGTGCTCTGCCGAATGTCCAAATCATTGACCTGGTTCAGAATCCAGTCGGAGTACGACGCCCGGCCGCCAATGATCAGGGAGCTCTTTTCGGGAACGAGCGGCACCTCCAGCGCCAGCCGACTGGCCACCAGTCCGATGCCGCCGCTGCCGGTCACCTCGCGCAGGTTGCCTTCTTTGAGCGACACGTCGAGCACCGAAGCTACGCGTCCGCCGTAGCGCGCCGGAATGCCGCCCTTGTAGAGTGTGGCATCGCTGAGCAGATCGGCATTGAAAGCCGAGAAAAAGCCGAACAGGTGCGAAGGATTGAACACCGGAATGCCGTCGAGCAGAATCAGGTTTTGGCCCACGTCGCCGCCCCGCACGTTGAACCCGGCGGCCCCCTCTCCGGCCACGCTCACGCCGGGCAGCAGTTCGATGGCATTGATCAGGTCGACTTCGCCCAGGAAGGCGGGCATCTTCTGCACCTTGCGGATGTCCATGCGCGTAGCGCTCATCTGGGCGTTGCTCACGTTGTCGTCGGCCGCCCGGTCGGTGATGGTGATCTCCTCCAGGCGAGCCGTGGCTTCGAACAGGTCTACCGACAGGGTGCCGTCGGACACCACGCGCACCTCCTGAACCTCTTCTTCGAAGCCCAGCGAATTGATCACCAGGGTGTGGAAGCCAACGGGCAAAACGAACGAGTAATAGCCGTTGATGTTGGTCGATGTGCCCAGTTGCGCATCCTGCGCCAGAATGGTGGCTCCGGTGATCCCCTGCCCGGTGGCCCCTTCGCGCACGTAGCCGCTCACGGTGGCATTTTGCTGTCCGGGACTCAGCGAGTCGCCGATAACAATTAGCCGAGCATCGGGACCACGTCGCCGCAGGGCGGCGGTGAGCGCATTCGGGTTTTTCTGTAACAATACGATGGAGTGCTGCTGGTAACGCTGGTAGGTGAGTTCGGTGGGGGCCAGCAACTGCTTCATCACCTCCTCGATCGAAGCGTCGCGAAAGCTTCCGGAAAAAGTCAGGTCGGCAATCCACTCGGGCCGAAAAAAGAACCGCACGGGTTGCTGCGCCTGAATTTCGGCCAGGATAGTGGTCAGGGGTTGGTTGGCATAGCTTCCCGTCCAGCGGATGTCGTCGCCCGACTGGGCCAGCAAGGGTAAGCACCCTGCCCACCAAAGAGTTAGCAGTAGTAGTTTTCTCATACGCTAAAGGACGCGCGCCCGCGGAGATTAGGTAGTATTTGGCCTTGGCAGCAGCAAAGCCGCGGTTTTTATCTGCCCGCACCTCACAAATTTAGCGTTATTTCTTAAAATCCGTATCTTTCGTGCTTTGTCACCTAACTTTCTTTTGCATGATCCCCCCTACCGACCCTAACCGCCGTAATTTTCTTAAAAGCTCTGCCACCCTGGCGGGCACCGCCCTGTTTTCGCCCGACCCCGCATTCTCGATCCGAACCGCCTCGGCCGGTTTGAGCAAGAAGGTGTTGGGACACAACGGGTTCACCTACCGCGTGGATCAGGACTGGGGCAACCTAAACCCTAGTCAAACACCGGTGAATAATTGCCACGAGATGGTGCTCGACTCCCAAGGGAGGCTGATTATGATCACCGATGAGCCCAAAAACAACATCATTATTTATGACAAGTCGGGCAAGCTGTTGGATACCTGGGGCCACGCGTACCCCGGCGGGCACGGCCTCACCATTTTCGACGAGGGCGGGCAAGACGTACTCTTTATCTGCGACCCCGGCCTGGGGCGGGTCGACAAAACCACGGTGGATGGGCGGGTGCTGATGACGCTGAAAACGCCGCACGAACTGGGCATCTACGAAGCCGAACAGCCCTACAAGCCCACCGAAACGGCCGTCGCTCCCAATGGCGATATCTACGTGGCCGACGGCTACGGTTCGCAGTACGTCATTCAGTTCGACGCGAAGGGCAACTACCTACGCCACTTCGGCGGGCCGGGCGACGGCGACGAGCAGTTTAGCACCGTGCACGGCGTGCGGGTAGACTTGCGCGATGCGGACAACCCCACCCTGCTGTGCACCTCGCGGGCGCACAATGCCTTCAAGCGCTTCACGCTGGACGGCAAGTACCTGTCCACGCTGTTTCTGCCCGGCGCTTTTGTGTGCCGCCCGGTGATTGATGATGATATGCTCTACGCGGGGGTGTGCTGGTCGCGGCTTCGCTACCTGAACCAAACCGACAACTCGGGCTTCGTGACCATCCTGGACAAAAATGACAAAGTGGTGTCCAATCCCGGCGGCACCGAGCCGCGCTACGAGCAGGGCGAACTGCAGCTGATGGTGCAGGCCGACCCGGTGTTTCAGCACTGCCACGACGTGTGCATCGATGAGGACAAAAACGTTTACGTGTGCCAGTGGAACGCCAACCAGACCTATCCGATTCGGTTGGTGCGGGTGTGATAAATACTTTCCTCTCGCCAGACCAGCCTACCTGACCCTCTCAACCACGATAAATCCCCCAAAACAACAACCCCCACCCCACGATTAACGCCACTCCGCCCAGGGGTGTCACCGCTCCCCACCAGCGCACACCAGTGAGGCACAATACGTACAGCGAGCCGGAGAAAACAACGATGCCCACCACCATCGAGACCGCCGCGTAGCCCAGCTGCTTGTTCGGCAGGTGATACATCAGAATACCGATGGCCAGCAGGGCCAATGTGTGATAGAACTGGTACTTCACGGCCGTCTCAAAAGTTTCCAGGCGTCCTCCGGCTTCCAGGGTAGCGTGCAGGGCGTGGGCCCCGAAGGCTCCAATGCCCACGGACAAGCCACCCAGGATGGCAGCGGTAAGTAATACGATTTTTTGCGTCATCAGTGAGTGTCTCGTCGGCCGAAAATGGTGGTGCCGATGCGAATCATAGTACTACCCTCCTCAATCGCCACCGGGTAGTCACCGCTCATACCCATCGACAACTGTTCTATCACCGCGTTGTTAGGCAAATCCAGCTGTTTAGCCCGCTCAAACAACTGTTTCAGGTGCCGGAACTCAAAGCGGGTGTCTTCCGGATTGTCACTGAAGGTTGCCATACCCATCAGGCCCACCACCCGCACGTGCTTTGCTTCGCGTAGTGCTTCGCTCTCTAGCAACTCAATCAATTCGTCGTCCGACAAACCAAATTTGTTTTCTTCCTCGGCAATGTGCACTTGCAACAGGCAGTCGATCACCCGGTCGGCTTTGGCGCCCTGCTTATTGATTTCCCGAAGCAAACGCAGACTGTCTATCGAATGAATCAGGTGCACGAACGGGGCAATGGACTTCACTTTGTTGCGTTGCAGATGGCCGATCATGTGCCAGCGGATGTCCTTCGGCAGTTGCTCCTGCTTGTCGGTCATCTCTTGCACCTTATTTTCGCCAAAGTCGCGCACTCCGGCGTCGTAGGCTTCTTGCAAAGCTTCAACAGGTTTGGTCTTGCTCACCGCAATCAGGCGGCAGCCTTCGGGTAGTTCCTGTTGAAAGCGCTGAATGTTTTGGGAAATAGACATGCTGTTTATCAGGGTAACAATCCTACGCAACAGTAGTTTCTATTTCGCGTTTTTGCCTACCACCACAACCCAAAGATAATGAAAACGAGACTGATACTGCTGGCCGGAGCAACCTTGTTGGCCATCACTTACCGCGCCCGCGGGCAAGCCGCAGAGAATCTGACCGACTTCCGGCAGAAGCAACAGCGCATCACCAAAACCGGCATGCTCACGCTGGGCAGTTGGGCGGTGGGCAACTTCGTGGTGAGCGGCCTGTCGCTGAATCAACCTAAAAACGACCGCTACTACTTTCACCAGATGAACGTGCTGTGGAACACGGTGAACGTGACCCTGGCCGGTTTGGGTTACTGGCGGGCGACCCGCCTAAACACCAACGTCCCGCTGACCGAAGCCGTGAAGAGCCACCACCGCCTGCGCCGTATCCTATTGTTTAACGCCGGATTGGATGTGGCCTACGGAGTGGGGGGATTCTATCTGCTGGAACGCGCCAAGAACGATACCGAGCAAGCCGCCCGCTGGCGCGGCTACGGCCGATCGCTCCTCCTGCAGGGTGGCTTTCTGCTCGCCTTTGATGCGGTGCTCTACCTGGTGCTGCGAAACCAAGCCGATTCGCTGGATGCTCTTATCAACAAACTAACCATTCGGCCCGGCGGGGTAGGATTTATTCATCGTTTCTGACGCTTTTCGGCGGTTTTTTTGTTACTCACGCATGGAAGTTCCTTACTACACTCCCGACCAGGTGAACCTGCTGCCCGACCAACCGGGGGTTTATAAGTTTTACAACGCCGAGCGCACGCTCATCTACGTGGGCAAAGCGAAGAACCTGAAAAACCGGGTTAGCAGCTACTTCAATAAGTCGAAGGGGGCCAACCGCAAGACGCGCAAGATGGCCGGTGAGGTGCGCAGCATCGAGTTCACCATCGTGAACTCGGAGTTCGACGCCCTGCTGCTGGAAAACAGTCTTATTAAGAAGAACCAGCCGCGCTACAATATCTTGCTCAAAGACGACAAGAGCTATCCCTACATTCTGCTCACCAACGAGCGCTTCCCCCGCATCATTCCCACGCGCCGCCTTATTCACGGGCAGGGCCGGTACTTCGGTCCGTTTGCCAGCGTGAAGGGCATGAACAATATTCTGGAGCTGATCCGAAACCTCTACCAAATCCGCACCTGTCGCTACGACTTGTCGGAGAAAAACATCGAGGAAGGCAAGTTCAAGGTGTGTTTGGAGTACCACATCGGCAACTGCAAGGGGCCCTGCGAAGGCTTGCAGTCGGAAGAAGATTACAACGCCGACATTGAGCAGGCCACCAACATCCTGAAGGGCAATCTGGGCGTGGCGCGAACGTACTTCCGCGAGAAGATGCAGGAAGCCGCCGAAAGCCTGGAGTTCGAGCGAGCGCAGGAGTACAAGACGAAAATCGAGCTGCTGGCCAAGTATCAGGCCAAATCGCTGGTGGTGAACGACCACATTGGCGACACCGACGTGTTCACCATCGTGTCGGACGATCAGATGGCCTACGTGAACTACCTCAAGGCCAACAAGGGAGCCATTGTGCTCACCAAAACCGTTGAGGTGAAGAAGAAACTCGACGAAAGCGACGAGGACATTCTGGCGCTCATCATGGTAGAACTGCGCGAGCGCTACCGCAGCACCGCCACCGAGGTGCTCACCAACCTGGAGATGCCGGTAGTGATTGAAGGCGTGGCGTTCACGGTTCCTAAAATCGGCGACAAGCGCAAGCTGGTGGATATGTCAATTAAGAACGCGCTGTACTATAAGCGCGAGCGCTTCAACCGGGTGCAGGACAACCAGCAACGCATCAGCCGGGTGGTGCTCAAGTTGCAGGAAGATCTGCGACTCAAGGTACCGCCCGTGCACCTGGAGTGCTTCGACAACTCCAACATGCAGGGCTCGCACCCGGTGGCCTCCATGGTATGCTTCAAGAACGGTCGCCCCTCCAAGAAAGACTACCGCAAGTTCAACATCAAAACCGTGGTGGGCCCCGACGACTTCGCCTCGATGTACGAGATCGTGTTCCGACGCTACCAACGCCTGCTCGACGAAGAGGCCGATCTGCCCAACCTCATCGTGATCGACGGCGGCAAGGGGCAACTCAGCGCCGCTTGTCAAGCCCTCAAGGACCTAGGCATCTACGGAGACATTCCGATCATCGGCATTGCCAAGCGTTTGGAGGAGATTTACCGGCCCGAAGACCCCTACCCGCTGCACATCGATAAGAAGTCGGAGTCGCTCAAGCTGATTCAGCGCGCGCGGGACGAGGCGCACCGCTTCGCCATCACCTTCCACCGGCAGAAGCGCTCCAACGCCGCCTTCCGCAGTGAGCTGGAAGACATCAAGGGCATCGGCAAGAAAACCGCCATGTCGCTACTCAAAAACTTCAAGTCGGTGAAGCGCATCAAAGAGGCGGAAGAAGATGAACTAGCATCGCTGGTGGGTCCCGTGAAGGCCAAAGCGCTGAAAGAAGCACTGGCAGACAAGGTGCTGGAGTAGCCCAGCCGTAACCAACGAGGGTGGGCATGTCCCCACTTCGTTATTCATCCCCTACGGGCACCCCGGGGGTCACCTGAAAGGGACTCCCGGGCGAGCAGAGACGAAAGCGTCTTCGCTCGCCACCGGGTCCTCTTCGAGTGACCCGGTGGGTGCCCGGTAGTAAGCAGGATCGAGTAGCCCTCACCGAGGCTTTCGGGCTACCTGCTGCGCGTGGCGAGGCACCGACCGCAACCAGATCGGCCTTTGGGATTGCAAACCGGCGGCGCGTTGCCAGTCGGCAATCTCCGCCACCGACCAGGTGCCTGACTCGCTGGTGGCCGCGAAGAACAGGTCGAGCAAGGCTCCCAGGTGATCGCCGCGGCGGGGGCGGGGATTGCGCATGAACTCCTGCACCACCAGCACGCCGCCGGGCCGCAGCGCCCGCGCGATGCGCCGCACCAGATTCCGGTTGGTAGCCTCGTCGAAGTGATGCACCAAACTGGCGATCAGCACCAGATCATACTGGGCTTCGCCCAGGTCGTCGGTGAGGGCGTTGCCCGCCTGGTGCACCACGCGTCCGCCCATCTGCTCCTTGGCCAGCAGGTGCTGCGCTTCGGCGATGGCTTCGGGCAAATCCAGAATCACCGAGCGCAATCCGGCGTGGCGGCGGCACAGCGCCACCGAGTAGTAGCCGTGGGCTCCACCAATGTCCAGCATGTCCTTGGCCCGGCGGGGCACCGGGGTGCGGCGGGCCACTTCCCAGGCGGCGGTGCCCGCCATTGCCCGCATGCCGCGCTGGTAGGCCGTCCACTGCTCCGCGCTGAACGTCTCGTGCATCTGAAACGGCGCTCCGGTGCGCACGTAGTCTTCGTAGCCCATCACCATCTCCCACTCGGTGAACTGAAACAGCATCTTGTCATAGACCGATTGCGCACTCTCTTGCAGGAGCCACCGAGCAGTAAGGGCGGTAAGGACGTACCGTTCCTGGTCGAGGCGCAGGTACCCCAGGTGCACCAGGGTGTTGAGCATTTTCCGGGTGGCGGCGGGCGCAGTGGCGCAGTACTGGGCCACCTGCGAAGCGGTGGCGGGCCGGTTGGCCAGGGCTTGGAAGAGGCCCAGCTTGGTGGCCACCATGATGGTGCGGGCCAGCATAAAGGCCACGTGGGTGTCGCCCAGGGGCGTGGGCACCATGCCGGAGCGCAGGGCCAGGGCCTCCAGTAGGTTTTCGGGTTGCGCGCTTAATTTCACGAAGGGGGAACCCCCGGCGGGCTAAAGTGTTCGGCGCGAGGCAGCGGGAAGAAAATGCGAACGACGTCGCCCGCGCCTACTGGTCGGTATGGTCGGTGATGTGGCTATCAATCACCACGGTGGTGCTGCTGACGATATTTCCCCGCAGGGCGCGTTGCAGGGTAAGCAGCTTTTTCATTACCGTCCGTTTGCTCGTCCCGTTCACTACCTGAACGTCTTCCTCATCGAAACGGATAAAGCCATTGTACTCGGTGCCCCGCTTGGTCATGGAACTTGCCCAGGAGCTGACCGTCTGCCGGTAAGCATTTTGAGTAAGGTGCAAGCCATCAATGCGGTTGAACTTCACCTTGGCCCCCTTTTTCATACCGACAATCCAGAGATGATCGTGGTAGGTTTGAGCCACCAGGTTGATGGTGAGCCGGTAGTGGGCGGTGAAGAGGAACCCACCCGCCGGAATCAGCAAGAAACTAAGCGGGCCGTAGCGCTCAGCCAGCCCTATGGCGATGGTAACTACTATGAGCATCGCCAGCCCAACGAATGGCAGGGGAAAATATGCCGCAACGGAGATGCTAATGCGGTTTTTCACGCTCAGTTGTTTGCTTGACGATATTCTGGTTTCTTTCTGAATACCATGTTTACAAAATCACCGCGACCAACGATAAATGCGTCAACGTAATCAAATCCCATATCAGATATAGCATTCAGTAGGTCGGTTTGATTCAAAATTCTTAGCTTATCCTTATCTGTTAGCATACCTTCTAATTCCACCAACGCTGCCTCGTAGGGAGAACCTTTGCTATTGATAACAATAGTCATTGGTCCCATCATACGGGCTGTGCTTTCTGAGCCGATCAGGATGTATTCCGGTAGCCTTTCTACATCAACAGTATTCACTTTGTCTGCCTGCCCCTGAGCTAGTGCGCTTGTATAAGCGAATATTAACAGGGAAGCGATTTTGATACTCTTCATCTTCATGATTTTTATTTTGTGGATAACAATTGCCCCGGCATAACACCCGCAATATAGCAACAGTAGCCCCTTTCAGCCCTCAATCTATCTGCTATCCTTGGCTGGCGTTTCGTTAAGCGCAGGCGCAAAACCGATTTGGCGCGCCATTATCGGCCAACGCTGACCAACCTACGCGGTATTTATGAGCCCGTTCGCAGAGGACACACGACTAACGGCTATCTCCGGCCACCCGTTCGGAAACGATGGCCAGAAAACTGAGTTTTTGGGGTGTCGTTTGGAAACGACGGCTCGCTGACTGCTTCAGGAGGGCGTCGTTCGGAAACGATACGCCGCTGATACAGTCAGCAGCCCATCGTTCGGAAACAACAGTCCGCTGACTGCGTCGACGAGTCGTTGTTCGGAAACGACAACCCGCCGACGCGATTTTCTGTCTATCGCGCAGAAATTATCTACCAACCGTGATCATGTTGAGCCGACTAATCGACCGCCACCAAAGCCAGACGCTGTCTGATTTGCTCCAGGATACTGTAGATGCTAAAGATATCTTCTTCCGTAGCATTGAAAGCATTGCTCACGGCGTACTGGTTGTTTTCTTCCAACACCACAAAGAACCAGTTGCGGCCCAACACGTAGCAACCGTACAGAGGAAAGGCACCTTCATTCTGCCGTTGCGCTCCCACCATCGCAATGAGCAATTGCCCCAGCGGATCTCCGGTCGCTTCTACTTCCTTTTTGTATTCATAAATAAAAAAATAAGGCTGGCGAGGGTCCTGAATTCCATCAGCAAGCATCCAATCTATTTTTCCGTTGGTTTCTTGTTCATTACCATAGGTAAACGACATCGGACGGTCGAGAAACGGGCGGCGATCGCCCGAGCGAAAGGGAATCAAGCGCAGTAGGGGGCCGATGAAGTACACTTTTAGCTCTTCTTCGTTGAGCGTATCTATAGTATACAGCAACTCCTGACGCAGTTCTTCTAAGGTGACTCGATGGCGATCGCCAGGCTCGTGGGTTGCCTGCAATAACTCTTCTAGCAGGGGGTGCTGAAACGAGCGTTTGAGTCCGAAAGTGCGTTGCACTTCTTCAAACTTCCAGTCGCGAAAAGCCTTGTTCATTGTAGTGCGTTAGCGGATGAGTGGGCAATTTCTCACAAGATACTGATAAACCAGTAAAAATGTATCATTCCGTCAGCGACATCGATACTGATACCGAACTACCTCAACGCACGATAATCTTACGGGTCAGGGTTTCGCTTCGGGAAGAGAGTCGGAGAACGTAGACTCCCGGCGACAGATCAGCGGTTCGGCAGGGTAGCGTATACGAACCCGCAGCCCGCGACAATGCTTCCCACCGGCGAAGGAGGCGACCGTATTCGTCGAGCAACGCCAGATGCACCGCACCGGCATGCGCCAGGGTGTACCGGATGGTGAGCCAGTCGTCGGCCGGATTGGGATAGCCCACCAGCGACAAGGTGGGTGAGGACGGATCAGAGGTGGACGTCACGGCGGTTACCTCCACGATTAGCGTGAGTGCCGTCCGCGCTCCGTGCGGATCGGTGGCGTGCACCACCACTTCGGCCCGGCCTACCCGTAGCGCAGTCACCATGAGCGTATCGCGCTTCAAGCTTACGGCTACCACCGCCGGGTTCGACGACTCAGCTGCGTACGTGAGCGAATCCTGATCCGGGTCGGTGAAGCGTTCGGACAGCACCAGCGTTCGCGTTTCGGGCTCCACCAGCAAGAGGGTGTCCGACAAAACGCTTACTTCGGGGGCGCGGTTGGGAGGCACCACCACCACCCGCAAGGAAGTGCTGCTCACGGGGCCGGACGCATCCTGCACCGTCACCGCTACGGTGGTGACTCCCGCCCGCCGCGGGCGCAGCAACAGGAAGCTACTGTCTGTTTGCACTTGCAATAGGGCGGTATCCTCGCTCACGGCGGTGTAGTGGGCATCGGCCGAAGCTTGCTCCACGTAGGTGGCCATGTCCAACCGATAGGTGGTGTCGGCGAGCCGGAGCCGCTGCTCGGGCAAATCGTAGGCAAACGCCAGCGGGGCAATCGCTTCTTCTACGGTGAGCGTCACGTACATCAGGGCGGTATCACTGGCCGAGCGGACGCTAATCGTGGGCCGATACATTCCTACGGCCAGGGCGGTGGCGTCGACGGTAAGCAGCAGGTCCGCTTTCTCGTTCGGAGCTAGTTTGCCGGCCATAGGAGTAAGCCTCCATCCGCCGGGAGCGTCTTCGGTCGCCAGGGTCCAGGCCAGCGTATCGGTGCTTAAGCTACGCAATTGGAGCGAGTGCACGAGCGTATCGCCCCGCGTCACGGTAAGCGTCAGTCGCTTAGATGACAACGCCAGGGGCGGAGTGGGGATCACCTGCGCCGACAACGGAATATCGAGGCGGGGTTGCTGCGCATCGTTGCTGAGCAAGGTGAGGGTGCCCGTTGCGGTGCCCAGGGCCGTCGGCGAAAAGCTGATCGTCACTGCGTGCCGGGCACCCGGCGCCAGCGTCAGCGCGGCGGTGTCTACTGTGAAACCCAACCCGCTGGCTTCCAGACGGCGGATGCGCAGGGTGCCCGTGCCCACGTTACGCAGCGTGAGCGCCACGCGGCGGGGAGTGGATATCCACACGTCTTCCAGAAGCATACTCGACGAAGACATCGCCAACTGCGGCACCCCCACTACCGTGGCCCGCACCGGAACGCTGATCTGCGGAGCCACAGGGTCGTTGCTGCTAATGCGCAGCGTGTCGTGGTAGATGCCTTCGGCCAGACGGCGGGCGTTGGTGGTGATGAGCAGAAGCTCCTGTTCCCCTTCTGCTACCACGCCGGGATGATCGGCAACGTCTAGCCAGTCGGAACGCGCGGTGGCCGTGGTGAACGTAAGCGTACTGCGTCCCCTGGTGTTGGCCACCGTGATGGTATCGCGGCGCGTTTGCCCCACGTTCAGCCTCACCGCCAGCGCGGCCGGGCTTATGGCAATCACCGGCGGGGCCAGCGTGGTGGCCGACACCACTTCCGACACCGGCGACCCCTGGCCGAGCAGGTCGCGCGTCCGCAGGGCAAAGTAGTAGGTGGTGGTAGCGCGCAGGCCGGTGACGAGCACCGTATCGGCCGTGCCGGAGGGGCGGGGCGAACGTTTTGTGGGTGCCAGAGTGGCCTGATCGAAATTCTGAGCAGTGATCGGAGCCGAGGCATAGCGCAGTTCGTAGTACGCCGCCGCTCCTTGGTTTCCATCCGCCCCCGAGGCAGTCCAGTGCAGCCGCACTTGGTTGTGGGCGAGCGTCTGAGCGGTTAGCGCGGTGATCGGTCCGGGCGGTTCGGCCTGGTCCTGGGTGAGGGCGCGGTAGGCGTTGAGCCGCCCCCGTCCGAGCTGTCCCGCGTAGCGGTCGTCCAATGGATCGGTGCCCTCGAGCAGCAGCGTGCGCAGGTGGTCGGGAGAAAGTCCCAGCTGCTGGTAGTGTCCCACCAGCAGCGCCGCCACTCCGCTCACGTGCGGAGCGGCCATGGAGGTGCCCGACAGGGTTTGATAGTCGTTGCCCGGATAGGTGCTCAGCACGTCGGTGCCGGGAGCGGCCAGGTCTACCCACGGCCCGTAGTTGGAGAAGTCGGACCGCCGGTCGTCGTGGTCGGTGGAGGCTACCGACAGCACGTTGGGGAGCGACGCCGGGTAGGCCTGTCGGGCGTTATCGGTTTTGTCGTTGCCCGCGGCGAACACCACCAGTCCGCCCGCCATCGGGCCTATCTGTTGATTTTGCTCGAAGCGCTCGTTGCTGTTGTCGAGCCCCGCGCGTTCGGTGAAGTAGCGAATGGCGTCTTCCAGCAGGACGCTCTGCTCGCCTCCGCCCCAGCTGTTCTGGGCGATCACCGCTCCGTGGTCGGCCGCGTAGACAAAAGCCTCGGCGAAGCCTCCCTGCGAACCCGCTCCGAACACCGCACACGACATCAGCCGTACGCCATCGGCAGAACCGCTGCCTCCGGCCACTCCCGCCACGCCTACGCCGTTGTTAGACCCGGCCCCGATCACTCCGGCCACGTGGGTGCCGTGCCTGCTGGGAGCAACTTGGCCCCGCCGGTCGCCAAACCCGTAGCCGTGCACGTCGTCGACGTAGCCGTTGCCGTCGTCATCGACGTTGGGCTGTCCGTGCTGTTCCGCCTGGTTCACCCACAGCGCTTCGCGCAGGTCTTCGTGCTCGGTATCGATGCCGCCGTCGATGATGGCTACGATCACCCGGGCGTCGCCGCGGGCCACCGACCAGGCGGTGGTGAGCTGAATGTCGGCGGCCACCGTGCCCCCCGACTGCCCGGTGTTGTAGTAATGCCACTGCTCGGCGAAGCGGGGGTCGTTGCTCAACACCGGGTCGCCCTCGGCCCGGGGAGGGGAAGTTTGCTGAGAATGCAGATACACCGGTTCGGCCAGGGTGACCAGCGGATTGGTGCGGTAGTGAGCCAGCACCTGCTGCACTTCGGTGCTCAGGGTGTCGTCGAAAGCCACTTCGTACCAGCGGTGCAGTCCGAAGCGGCGGTGCGCCGCCTCGAAGCGGGCCGAAGCCGGAAACACCCGCCGGACGGTGCGGACGCCGTAGCGTTGGTTGAGCTGGGCCAATTGCTGCGTATCACTGGTCATGCCCGACCGGGACGGCACTCCGCTGGGCGGCACTCCGCTGGGCGGCACTCCGCCGCTGAGCAAGCGCGGGTGCTGCGCCGTTGCGTAGGTGACAAACTCAGCCTTGAGAGAAGCATCCACCTTGATCAGAATACGATTGGGCACCACGTTGCCATTCGCCTGCCCGTGGGCTGCAGGAAAGGACAAGTAGCTGAGAAGGCTTACCCCGAAAAAATAAAATAGCGTTTTGACCACGGGTGCTACGGTTCGTTTCTTTGCCGAAAGGGCTAAAAATTACCTCGCAAGCGAAGAGGTTAACGGCTTCTGGATGCGGGATTGCGCGATAAAAAGCGCGGCACGGTTGGCTTGAGCAGGGAATTATCTTACTAAAGTACAAAAAATAGTACAGATGTACTAAAAGCTCGGAAAGATAATTTTTGAATTAGTAAAGAAAAGGTACCGGCAGGGTCGGTGAATAGGGGAGGGACACCGCAAAGGTGAGGGCGTTGGCTAAAGCGGAGCCTCGATCCGAGCGGCGGGCAGTTGCTGGGTGAAAATGATGGTTTTGCCCGACACTTCTTCCAGTAGGGGGCGCAAAATCAACTGCGCTTGGTACTGCGACTGACTCAGAATGTCGGAGTTGCGGGCGGCTTTTTCGATGTTTCTTTCGGCCTGCTTATACGCGCGAGAAATGAACTGATCGCGGTTCGAGAACAGTCCGGTTTCTACTGAGTAGAGCTTGGTGCCATTCACGTCCAGTTTGTGGTAGCACAGTTCGGGCGGGGGAAGCTTCACGTAGACCGAATCG
Source organism: Cyclobacteriaceae bacterium (assembly GCA_965217275.1). Lineage (GTDB taxonomy): Bacteria > Bacteroidota > Bacteroidia > Cytophagales > Cyclobacteriaceae > Tunicatimonas. The sequence goes on from OZ244400.1 coordinate 3,745,771, forward strand.
CCCACCGTGTGAATGTCGCCTTCGGTCATGCGTGTAAGGTCAACGCAGCCCACGGCTTCGCCCCGGCTGATCAAGACGGCTTTGGAGTCGGCATCGAGCTTAATGATGCTGAGAATTTCGGGACTAAGCTCCTTCACTTCGGTGATCTCCTGAAACTTGTATTTCACCAGCTCGAGTTTTCCCATCGCCTCAATGTGCTCGATCAACACGGTGGAGGTGGGGATATCGGGCAATTCGTCGGCTTCACTTTGCCGAATGGCATCGCGGTGGGTCCAGAGCAGATAGCCCAGTATGAGAACCAGTATCCAAGGAAAAAGCGTGCGGACGCGCGTCATGGTGGGTTAACCGAGAATAGCCCGGTTGGTTTAGTAAGCAAAGCGGCGGTGGCCGGTTAGTAGACTAAACGACCCGTGAAGGTTTATCGTGCCGGGTTGCTTAAAACGGTACGGAAATCGGATCAACAAACGATTATCGCTGGACAAAAAAAGGGGAAACGAACCTTAGTTTCGTTTCCCCTTTAGTCAACTTTTCCGGACGACCGGTTTCAGAAATTAGTACGCGGCTTCGTCCAGGTAAACGGCAGAGGCCCCGGCGTAGTCGAGCTTGGCCACGGGCTTCATGTTACCGCTTTTGGAAGGGTAGTCAAAGATAAGCAGGCGACCGCCTCCGTTGGCTCGTTCGGCCACGTATACTTTCTTTTTATCAACGCTGAAGGTAATATCCACTGGGTTGCCCAGGTAGGTTTTGTCGCCCGCTACGCGAATCTGATCCTTCAGGGCAATGGTTCCGCCGTCGCCCGCGTCGTTTAGCTTATGGGTGAAGTCGTCGATGACGTGGAATGCTCCGTCCGAATCGTTCATAGCATCGGCGATGTCGGTAAGCACCATAACGTCGTTTTTGGCGTCGTAGCTCAGGCCGTGGGTACGCACCAGCCCTTCGATCGCCACTTTTTGGTCGGCGGCGAGGTGCCCGGCAGGCTTTGATCCGAAATCATAGTACACGGCGAGCATATTGGTTTTATCCTGCACCGCGTAGAGCGTGCTACCGACCAACTGTATTCCCCACAGATCGATGTCTACGTCGTAAATACGATCAAGGGTCAGCGCCCCGTGCTCGATGGTGTAGACGACGAACTGGTTCATGCTGTCTACGTCTTCGGCCACTACCAGTTTGTTGCCACTCACGGTGATCTCGCGGCCGTTGGTGAAGTCAGACGGGCTGCTGAAGGCGGGGGTTACGGTAGCGTCGCCCTCCAAGTCCATGATATCGGTATAGGCGTTGACCACGTTCTGGGTGCGCGAAAGCTGGTACACGATGTCTTTGTCCTCGCTGTAGTAGATACCGTCGGCGTCCATGCTGCCCGTGCTGGCCGTGATTCGGTCTACGTTAGCAGGGTCGGAAACGTCGAAGATCGTGAAGTTGCCGCCGGTGTTGGTAGAAGCAAAAATACGGGCATCAGTCGTTTCCGGATCTTTTGTGTCGCCTCGGAAGATATCCTGAAGATAATCTTCGTCGCAACCGGTGGAGAGCAGGGTGACCCCGCCCATCAAAAAGACGGCGGCGGTTTTGGTCAGGTTCGAAAGAAATACGGGTTTTTTCATGATAATAGGGATTGTGAAGTACATGTGGTTTAGAAAAAATTTACCCACATACCTACGAAGCGCCGCGCCGTGGTGGATTGTCTGCCCCAAAATTTTTCTCCGGACCGGGGTTTCTACTTCTTCACTCGCTTTGTTGTTCGGAGAAGCTGGGGTCACTATCAATACTATTTCCCCTGTCTGGGGCTAACCCATCAAAAGTGTCATTCACTCCGCAAACTATCCACCGGGTTGGCCAGGGCCGCTTTGACGGCCTGAAAACTGACGGTGAAAACGGCAATCAGTAGCGCCGCCCCGCTGGCCACGGCAAAAATCCACCAACCGATGGCTGCTTGGTAGGCAAAGTCCTGTAGCCAGCGCTGGGCGGCCCACCACGCCAGGGGCCAGGCAAATAGGTTGGCCACCAGCACAAGCATGAGAAAATCTCGGGAGAGCAAGGCCACAATGCTGCTCACGGACGCCCCCAGCACCTTGCGGATGCCGATCTCCTTGACGCGCTGCTGCGCCGTGAAGGCGGCAATGCCGAACAATCCCAGGCAAGCGATGAAGATTGCCAGACAAGAAGCGGCGGTGAACACCCGTTGGTACTGCTGCTCGGCTTGGTACTGCCGGTTATAAAAATCGTCGGCAAAGAAAAACTCGAAGGGGTTGCCCGGAAAGGATTGCTTAAACTGCGCTTTCAGCTCACTGACCTTGGTCTGAATCTGGTCGGTGGTGAGGCGCAGGGTGAAGAAAGTAGCATTATTGCTTGGCAAGAAGATAATGGGATCAATCTGCTGCTTGAGCGACTGGTGATTATAATCCTTCACCACCCCAATGATCTCTCGCTCACCATCGTACAGAATTGTTTGCCCGACGGCCGCTTGCGCAGAAGGAAAGCCCAGTGCGAGTGCTGCTTTTTCGTTGACCATCACCTGCTTCACTTCCTCCGGGGGCCGTTCGCACTGGGCCGCAGTAAAGTTTTTGCCCGCCATAAGCTTGATATCGTATGTATCCAGATAGCGCTGGTCGATATAAAGGAAAGCGTACATCTTTTTATCATCATCCGGAGCCGGATTGAGTTTGGTCACGCCCGAGGTGCTGTAGTTGTACCACATACCGGGCACGCTGCCGCTGCCGGTGTACTCTTGCACGTACGAAAGCTGCTCCAGCGCATTCTCAAAAGAAGCCGTCCGCTGGCCAAACGAATTATCCGTACCGACCGAAGGACCGTAGATGACGAGCAACTGGTTGATGTCCATGCTCAGGTCGCGGTTTTGCATAAACTGCAACTGCCGAAACAGCACGAGCGTACCGACGATCAGCGTAATCGACACCGCAAACTGAAACACGACCAGCACCCGGCGCAGCGTCCCGCCCCGGCCCATCTTACCCAAAGAACCCTTGAGCACCAGCAGCGGCTGAAACGAAGACAGTGCAAAAGCGGTGTAGCTGCCTGAGGCCACCGAACCCATCAGCAGAAGCAGCAAGCCCGGCACCCAGTAGCGTTGCGACATCAGGGCCGACAGAGAAAGCTGCTGTCCGGTCAGTTGGTTAAAGTTATCTTGCAGCAGTGCCACCAGCAGCAAAGCCAGCCCCAGCGCAATCATGTTGAGTAAGAACGATTCCCCGAGGAACTGCCGGATCAACTGCCCCCGCTGCGCGCCCACCACCTTGCGAATGCCCACTTCTTTGGATCGCTTTAGTGCCCCGGCGGTAGAAAGGTTGACGTAGTTGAACCAGGCAATCACCAGAATTAGCAGCGCGATACCACTCAACATATAAACAAAACTAAGCTTGCCGGTGGTGGGATACGTATCGTCCAGTGATTCGGCCAGGTGGACGTACCGAAACGGTTGCAAACGAATACCGCTCTCGTTGTCTGGATCTATCTTACGTTTGTAGTCGCTCAGTTTCTGTTCTAGCGCTTGGTAGTCCGCTCCGTCTTGCAGGAGCAAGTACGTATTCAGATAGGCCGCATCGCTGCTGTTCAGTTGGGCCCAATCGTTTCTGTTGAGGTTGGCCGGATTGGACAGCGTGGATAACGAAAAGAGCATATCGTACCGAATACCCGAGTTTGGCGGCGGGTCTTGGTACACGGTGCCCACGGTGTAGGGCGTGCTGCCAAACATATTGTTCAGCGTGAGCATTTTGCCGAGTGGCTCCTGCTCGCCGAAATATTTGCGGGCGTAGGAAGCCGACAGCGCGACTGTGTTGGGAGCTTGCAGCGCATCAGGAGAACCCTGCAAGACGGGAAAGGAAAACAGGCGGAAAAAGCTGCCGTCGGCGTAGGCAATCGGCTCGACTTCTTGGTACGACTGTTCGTACTGGCCGGTCTGTTCGTTCTGATAGGTGACCGCGCCCCGGGCCACCCCCTGGGCGATGCGACAGGCGTTGGCCACCTCGGCGAAGTTTTCCTGGCTAAAGGTAGCCACTTTGGAAGACACTATTTCTTGGCTCTCATCATCTCCTCCGAACAGCACCCGGTAGAGGTTGGGCGATTGCGTATGAAAGCGATTGAAGCTCTGCTGAAAGCTCACGTACTGCAAAATGAAGATGAACGCGGCCATGCCCAGGGCGAGTCCTGATAGGTTGATCAGGGCAAAAGCCCGGTTCTTCTTAAGCTGGCGCAGGGTGACGGCGAAGTAGTTTCTGAACATAGCGGTGGGATTGGAGGTGTAGGTTTTCTTTCTTCTTTTGAGATAATCCGGATGCAAAAACATGAGCACGTTGAGGCAGTAGAGCATTTTAGCTCGCCATAGTCCCTTCGTTGAAACAGTTCGTACAAGTCCCCCTCTACCTCATCCAGTAAATCCGGATGGCAGTACCTGCGCAGGAAGCGGGTGGCAAGGCGGGGTGGCTTTTTTGTCGGCATCAGGATCGTCAGGATGTTACTTTCGGACAGTATGTCTTCTAATTTATGACTTATCGCTCGACAAATGAGGATTGCTACTAGTATGGTGTAAAATTCATCGGTACGCTGTTTTGCCCCTTATTATATCCTACCCATCTCTTGCCACAGCAACTACGGAGTAATGATATTCTGTAGTGCTGCTTTAAACGTAGGCAGATGCACCGTGATGATTCGCCACAGAATGTCGCTCTGAATGCCGTAGTATTCGTGCACCAAAATATGCCGTAGCGCAATAATCGGAGACCATTGCACCTCGGAATGCGTTTCTTTCAGCGCGGCACTCAGGTGGTACGCGGCCTCTCCAATAATTTCCAGTTGTTTGATGGAAGCAAACCGGGTTTTGGAGTCTTGGGCAAAGGCTTCGTAGTCCATGCCCGCTACGTACGCATCAATCTCAGTAATCGCATCCGCCATATGCAGCAGTCGGGCCTGATCGTTGGGTTTATCTTTCATAGATCAACTGCTTTTCCCGGTCTACCTGGGGCTTCACGTACTTGGAAAGCGATTCAGTGGTAACCAAATCCACCTCTCTGCCAGTCAATGCCTTCAAGTCAAGGTACATTTGCACATACTCTATCCCGATCGGAACCTTGGGGTCGAACTCTACCAAGATATCAATGTCGCTATCTTCCTGCTCACTCGCTCGGGCGTAGGAGCCAAACAAATACGCTTTCAGAATAGGCTGCGTCTTGAAGTAATCGCTTAATAGCTTAGTCAAATGAGGGGATGGTATCATAGCAGTGGTCTTTATTATTACTGAAATTTACGACTTTAATTTGATACTGTCATGCCTTTCACTTTCATCTCGTCCACCCATTCCGGATGGCAGTACCCGCGCAAGAAGCGGGTGGCTAAGCGGGGCGGAAGCCGATTACCGTTTCTTCACTACTCATTTCGCAAGCACGTTTAGCGGAAGCAGATCACTGATGGACACGATAACCTATTAACCTTCCGCGCTATCAATCCTTAAAAACTCACTGATCGACTCCCAGACCTTGGGAAAGTTGCAGAAGAAAACCACGTGACCGCAATCTTGAATGATCGTTAGCTGGGCGTCCGGTAAATATTTGTGCGCCTTTTGCAAAGACTGTTCGCTAAAGTATTCATCCTGCTCTCCGGCGATGAGCAGCACCGGACAGCTTACCTGAGACAGGGTTTCTTTGCTGAGAATGCTATTATTGTACATTTCACTAAGCATGCGCAGGCTTTCATCCCAGCGGTCGGGTTCGGGCATGTGCGCGAGTCTCGGTTTGAAGTAGTCCGCGCTAGACTGCATCAGGCTCTCGGCTGAGTAGTCCAGCGGAGTGCTTTCTTTTCGTTTGGTAGGAAGGTCTCCGGCTCCCATGACAATCATGCGCGTCACTACTTCCGGGTACTTAGCGGCTAATTTATAGGCGCTCATTCCTCCGTCGCTAAAGCCAATCACGCTAACCGCTGACAATCCCAAGTGCTGGATGAGTTGGTAGGCATCGGAAGCGCGCTGGTCGTAGGTGAACGGTTCGTTCCCGATGTCGGACTTCACGTGGCCTCGGGTGGCCAGGCAGATGACCTGGTATTTTTCGGCGAGCTTAGGGATTAGCCCAGCAAACTCATCAATGTAGCCGTATACCCCGCCGTGCAGCAGCAGTAAGGGTTCACCGCTGCCGTAAACCTCGTAGTAGAGCTTGGTGTTGTTTCCTACATCCACGTACTGCCCTACCGCATCATTGTATCCGTAGGGGATAGATTGACCGAATAGGTTTGAGCACAGCAAAACGGCAAAGCATAAAAGAGTGGGTTGTTTGACTGATAGAGTTTCCATACGATTTTTTTGAGTATGATAATGCAATTGTTCTTTAGGGTTCTGCTTACTCATCTTTCAGGCACTCCACCGGATTCACTCGCGCCGCTTTTACGGTTTGCAAGCCAACTGTGAACCAGGCAATGAGCAACGCCACCAAACCGGCTCCGGCAAAGTACCACCATTCCAAGTCAATGCTGAAGGCAAAGTCCTGTAGCCAGCGTCGCGCGACGAAGTAACTGATGGGCAGGGCAATGAAGATCGCTACGAGCACCATCCGGGTGAAGTCGCCGGATAACCGACGAACGATGCTGAAGCTACTGGCCCCGAGGGCTTTGCGGATGCCGATTTCTTTGCGGCGACGTTCGGCGGTGAAAGCGGCCAGACCAAACAGCCCGAGGCAAGAAATGATGATAGCGATACTCGCAAAGTATTTAGAAAGCGTAGAAACGCGCTGCTCGGCCGCATAGAGGGCTTGGTAGTCTTCGTCCAAAAACTGATAATTAAGAGAATATCCGGGGTTATAGGTCTGGTAAAATTCCTGGAGGCGATCAATGGTCTCGCGCTCTTTTCCAACGTCAATTTTAGCCACGACCTGGTGCGTCCACGACGGGCGCAAAACAAAAAATAACGGACCAACCTCTTCGTGTAGCGACCTAAAGTGGAAATTCTCGGTAACGCCAATGATTTCCAGTTCGGTCTGCCCAATGCTAATCACCTCTCTGATCGGATCGCCTAACCCCATCATATCAATAGCCGCCTGGTTAAAGATGATCTTTGCGTCTTCTGAACCAAACGCTGAGGAAAAAGTGCGTCCGGTAGCCATTTTAACACCCAATGTTTCTAGCAATCCGTAGGTGACCGGCCGCATCTCAAAACTGGGAAAATCAACGCCTTCGGGTTTTCCTTTCCAATGGTCAATAGTAAAGCTATTGGTGCCGTCGACAATACTTTGTCCAATACCGGCGGCATTCACCACGCCGGGCACCCTCCTTAGTTCGGCAAGAAATGTTTCCAACTGCTCGTCTACCCGTCCTTCTGTATCAAAGTAGAGGGCATTGTCTTTCTCGTATCCCAGGTTTTTCGTCTGCACAAGATCTATCTGTTGGTAGACGACGACCACCGATACGATGAGCAGCACCGAAAGAGCAAACTGAAATACGACCAAGCTTCTTCGGGCCCACTGTCCTTTGGCGGCGTTACAAAGGGTACTTGATGTGTGCCCCCGCATCATGGTCACTGAGTCGAGTCCCGATAGATAAAAGGCGGGATAGCTACCGGCGATTAGCCCGGTAAAGAGGACAGTGCCTACGATTGTTCCGACTAGCGCGATGTCCAAGTCTAGGCTAAGTTGCTTGGCGGTAAGCTCGTTAAACTCAGGAAGGAATAGTCCGATCAGCAGTATAGCCATCAGTAAGGATGCCAAAGCCATCAACAGTGATTCACTCAGGTACTGAAAAATGAGTGTTTTGCGCTTAGCACCAATTGCCTTTTTTACGCCAATTTCCTTCAATCTTCGCGAGGCTTTGGCGGTAGCCAGGTTCATGAAGTTAATGCAGGCAATCAAGAAAATAAAAATAGCGATGATAGAAAACAGACGCACGTATTCTATTCGTCCCCTGATCTGCTGCCCGTTTTCGTAGTTGCCGTACAGATAACCGTCCGAAAAAGGGCGAGTGAGTAAGGTGTTGGTAGAATTCTCTCGTCTACGCTGTAAAAAGTCAGCGATTTTTCTTTCGAACGCGTCGGGATTTGCCGTTTCTGCCAGTACCGCGTACACCTTGGTGGTGTTGAAGTTCCAGTCTAGTACATTAGGCTCAATTTCTTTGAAATTTTCAAACGACAAGACAAAGTCAAACTGAAGAGAAGAATTAGCAGGTACATCGGCCACTACTCCGGCAACCCGAAAGGGTTGGTCACCCTGAAAGTTGACCGTCTTGCCAATAACATTTTCAGTCGTATTAAATAAATTCATCGCTAGCGCTTCCGAAATCACAATAGCATTTTTATCAACCAGCACCTGGTCTCGGTTGCCTTGTGTCAAGTCAAAAGAGAACGCTTGAAAAAAGTCCTCACTCGCGAATAGTGCCGAAGCCTGCGTGTATCTATCATCTATCGAGAGCGTAATTCCTTCCTCCCGGAGGCGAGTGGCCACGGCATATTCTACCTCGGGTATTTCTTCGGCCAGGGTTTCGGCCAGTAGTCCTGAGGTATGTTCGCCCACCCAGACTCCTTCCGAGTTTTCGCCTTGCTCCAGCAGTTGGAAGAGGCGATCATCGTTTGCATGAAACTTATCCACGCTACGTTCATCCTGCACCCACAGGAAGATGAGTAGTGCACAAGCTAGTCCTGACGAGAGGCCAATCAAATTAATGAAGAACGTACTTCGATGGCGTTGGAAGCTTCTGAAAGCAATTAACAAATTGTGTCGTAACATAGCCGTATGATTTGTAGGATGATTCTTTTGTTTTCGGATATAATCGGGATGGAAGAACATGAGTACGTTGAGCCAGTAGCCTAGCTGCGCTCGCCGCAACCCTTGTATTTCTACCCTTCGCTGAAATAGTTCGTACAGATCGCCTTCCACCTCATCCAGTAAATCCGGATGGCAGTACCCGCGTAGGAAGCGGGTGGCCCAAAGAGGAGGTAAAGTGTTGTAGTGGTTTTCATCACTCATTTCGCAACGAGTCTACCGGATTGGCCAATGCCGCTTTGATGGATTGGAAACTGACGGTTAGCAGGGCGATCAAAAGTACTAGTGTGCCAGCAGAGGCAAAAATCCACCATGACATGTCGGCGCGGTACTCGTAGTTTTGCAGCCATGCGTGCAGCAAGTAGTAAGCGATGGGAATGGCAATCAGACATGAGATGATCACCAACACCACAAATTCTTTGGATAACAACTGCCACAGATTTGCCACAGAAGCTCCTAACACCTTGCGTATGCCAATTTCTTTGGTCCGTTGTTCGGCCACAAAGGAAGCTAAGCCAAATAGTCCCAAACAGGAGATAAAGACAGCCAGCATAGCAAACAGGCTGGTCAGGTCACCAATACGCTCTTCAGTAGAAAATTTTCTTTCGTAAGTTTGGTCAACAAAACTAAAATCAAATGGCGACTCAGGATTATATTTTTTGAACACTGGCTCTATTCGTGCAAGTGCTTGGCTGACAGACAGATTGGGATTTAACCTGATAGTAATCACGCCCAGAAACCCTTTGCTGAAAAAGATAGTAGGCTCAATAGGGTCATAAGGTGATTGGGTTACCAAATCATTTACTATTCCTATAATTTTGTAAGCTTCTCCATTGTATTTGATGGTTTCACCCAGCGGATCTGATAAGTTCATTAGTTGGATGGCTGTTGCGTTAAGCACAACCGAGTTGGAATCACTGACAAACTCTCTCGAAAAATCCCGCCCCTCTTCTATGCGCCAACCAATGGTGCTGCCAAAATCGGGAGATACGTTCACATTTCGGAAAAATATGATGGACTCAGGATCTTTGCCTGGCCAATCGATGCTGGTATTATTATTGAAATGGGCGGGTGACTGAGACGATACAGCTACATTTTCCGCTGCTCCGGTTTGCAATAGCTCATTACGGATAACCTGATTGTTTCTACGCATTTCAGGAGTAGTCATTGGAAGAGAAACAAGGCCGCTGCGGGTATATCCGGCAGGTCGGTCTTTTGCAAACTGTATTTGACGCAAGACCACCAGCGTACCAATGATCAATGTAACAGATACCGTAAATTGTAGTACCACCAGCACTTTACGGGGAACAACTGCCAATCGTCCTGCTTTGAAGGAGCCTTTCAATACTTGTATGGGTTTGAAGGATGACAAATAGAAAGCAGGATAGCTACCTGACAGAATGCCTGAGAACATAGTAAACCCTAACGTAAGCATCCAAAACATTGGATTGTCCCACGGTATAGCTATTTTTTTATCAGCCAATGTATTGAAGAAGGGAAGGGAAAGTTGGGTAAGCAAGAGAGAGAGTACCAAAGCAATAACAGCAACCATGACTGATTCGGTGAGGAACTGGTTGATAAGCTGTCTTCGAAGTGAACCTATCGTTTTGCGAATACCTACTTCCTTTGAACGCTTTTCACTGCGTGCAGTAGAAAGATTCATAAAATTGATACAGGCTAATAGTAATACAAATACACCAATAACTCCCGTTGATCTCACAAATTTGATTCTTCCACTCACTGCTTGTCCATTAGTGAATTCGCCGTAGAGATGAAGTTTTTTCAGCGGGTAGAACATAATTTCTTCTTTCCATTCTTCAATGTGCGGTGTAGGCAAGCTTTTTATCTTTTCATTGAGTAGCTCACTATCCGTTTTGTCATTCAGTAGCGCAAATAACCGGCAGCCGTGGTTGCTCCAATCAGTGACTGTGTTATTGAAGTTTGCTTGATTAGCCCAGGGTAACAGTAGCTTGGTAGTAGAGAAAGTGGTATTAGCTGGAAAGTCTTCAAAAACGCCACCTACCACCATATCTCGTTCATTGTCTAGCCGAAGAACATTGCCTACCGGATTCTCATTGTCAAAAAGTGCTTTTGCCAATGATTGGCTCAGTAACAAAGTAGATGGGTCACTCAGTGATTCACGGCTGCCATACATCATGGAAATGGTAAACATTTCGGGAAAATTGGGTTCCACCCATATACCTTCGCTCGATAATTTTTTTTCGCCTATTGCCAGTACGTGGTCATTACTCCATGAAACCAAGGATAGTGCATCAAAATTATTGCTGTATTGGTAACGCAATGCGTCAGCTACCGGGGTGGCAATAGTTTTATTGGTGTAAACCGTGCCTTGGTGGGTTTGATTCTGCATGAGTTGGTACAGGCGGGAGTGATGCTTAAAATAGGAATCAAAGGAAAGTTCGTCTGATATCCATAATCCTATCAAGATGGCAACTGTCATTCCAACTGCCAGACCGGTGATATTGATGAAAGAATATATTTTGTATTTGAAGAGGTTTCTCCAACCGATCTTAAAGTAATTTCTAAACATAGCCGTATGGTTTGTAGTGTAATTTTTTTTTCTTTTAATATAGTTTGGATGCAAAAACATCAGCACATTCAGCCAGTAATAGGCTTTGGCCTTCTTTAGTCCTTTCGTCTCGACCCGACGCTGGAACAGTTCGTACAAATCCCCCTCTACCTCATCCAGCAAGTCCGGATGACAATACCAGCGTAGGAAGTGAGTAGCCCTTTTCGGTGGATCCGGGCGATATGATGGGCAATCATTCATCGCTTAGATACTTCCTCCGTCCCACACCACCTTCGGTATCGCCTGCCACAGCGCATTACGCATCTGCCGAGCCTCCCGCAGCGCTTCCTTTCCGGAGTTAGTAATCGTGAACAACCGTTTTTTGCGTCCGCCGCGCTCCTGGGTGGCTCCACCCATCCGGGAGTGCAGAAAGCCTTTTTGCTCGAGCCGCATCAGGGCCTTGTGCACCGAACTGATCGTGACTCGCCGACCGGTGCGCTGTTCTATCTCATCGGTGATGCCTAGTCCGTAGGCGTCGTCGTAGCAGATGCCCACGGTGAGCAGCACCAGTTCTTCAAATTCGCCGAGGTGGGTTCCTTTCATAGCTGTTTCGCTTATGCCAAACTAATCACAAGGACGGTGCCAACGCGATTTCCAGCTATTTTAAGACCTTTTGGCCTTTCCGAAGTGTTCGGAACCGGTCAGTTGGTGTTCGGAAGCGAACAGCGAAAAGGAACTATTTTAGTTGAGAGCGGGTGAGAAAAGAGTAAGCCGAACCGGTCAGGCTGAATTTTAGCCCTGTTGTGCTACATCCTACGCATAAATTTCGTAGCTTAACCGGTCTCAAAAAATCAAGACGATGCCCTGAACCTTGGTTGAGCTTCGTCCACCTGATCGACCGACCCCTATGACCCTCCCTATCCGCCGCTTGGCCCCCTACGGAGTTATTTTTCTGCTGCTGTTGCTGGCCGGAACGGTCTACTTCGTGCTGGCCGAACAGGACGACCAAAAGATCGACTTCAACGCCGATATTCGGCCGATCCTTAACAAGAAGTGCATCACCTGTCACGGCGGCGTGAAGCGCTCGGGGGGGTTCAGCCTGCTGTTTCGCACCGAGGCGCTGAGTACCAACGAATCGGGCCACCCCGCCATCGTTCCCGGCGACGTGGCCGCCAGCGAGATGCTGCGCCGCATCAACCACCCCGACCCCGAAGAGCGTATGCCTCCCGAAAGTCCGCCCCTGCCGCCGGAGGAGATCGCGTTGCTCACCGAATGGATCGAGCAGGGAGCGAAGTGGGAAGATCACTGGGCCTACGTGAAGCCCGAACCGATTACGCTTCCTGAGGCTAGCGACTCAGTGTGGAGCAACCCAATGGGCATTGACCGCTTCGTGTTGCGCACGCTGCATGACCACCAATTATCTCCCTCACCCGCCGCCGACCGGGCCACGCTGCTGCGTCGGGTGTCGCTCGACCTCACCGGCTTGCCACCTACCTGGGAAGAAACGCAGGCATTTGTGAATGATGCTAGTGCGGACGCTTACGAAAAGCAGGTGGATCGCTTGCTGGCTTCGCCGCGCTACGGCGAACGCTGGGCCGCCATGTGGATGGACCTGGCCCGCTACGCCGACTCGAAGGGTTACGAAAAAGACTCCCACCGCTCCGTCTGGCAGTACCGCGACTGGCTCATCCGGGCGTTCAACGACGACAAGCCCTTCGACGCGTTCACCGTGGAGCAACTGGCGGGTGACTTGCTGCCCAACGCTACCGATGAGCAACGCATCGCTACCGCCTTCCACCGCAACACCATGAACAACGACGAGGGAGGCACCGACGATGAGGAGTTTCGGGTGGCGTCGGTCATCGACCGGGTGAACACTACCTGGGACGTGTGGCAGGCTACCACGATGGCGTGCGTGCAGTGCCACAGCCACCCCTACGATCCCATCCGGCATGAGGAGTACTACCAGTTCATGGCTTTCTTTAATAATTCGGCCGATGCCGACGTGCCCAGCGAGTCGCCCACCCTGAAAACCTTTGCCGAAACCGACCAAGCCAAGCTCGAGGAAGTGAAGAACTGGGTGATCGAGCACACCGCCTCTAACGACGATAAGCTGGCGCAGGCCGATGACTTTGTGCAATTGGTTAAAATTACCGAGCCGAAGTTGCACCCCGCTTCCTACGATTCAATCACCAACGGTTCGTTGCAGGACGGCAAGTTCCTAAGCGTGGCCGACGGCGGCTTTACGCGCATTCCCAACGTGACGCTGCGTGGCCGCAACCATATGTACGTAAGCTACGCCGCCGACCGTAACGGAGGGATCGTGGAGATCCGGCGGGACGCGGTGGACGGTAAACTGCTAGGCACCTGGGCGGTACAAAAAAACGAGGGCGGCTGGGGTTTTGAGACCATCTCGGTGCCAATCACTCCCGAGGAGGGGACCTACGATATCTTCCTGGTTTTCCGAGACCCGCAATCGGATGAGGCCCTGTGCTTGATCGAGTGGGTGCTGTTCCATGCCCCGCTGCCCGGCAGCGATCAACCGGCCTACGCCCGCACCAACCAGCAACTCTTTCACCTGATGAACGCGCCGGAAGGTACTATCGAGACCCCCGTGATGAGCGAGCGTCCTGCTGACTACCGCCGGGCCACCCGCGTGTTTGAGCGGGGCAACTGGCTGGTGCACGGCGAGGAGGTGAAACCCAGCGTGCCCCACGCCTGGAACGGCATGGCCCCCGGTGCCTCACCCGACCGACTGGGTATGGCGCAGTGGCTGGTGAGCAAAGACAATCCGCTCACGGCCCGCGTGGCGGTGAACCGCTTCTGGGCGAAGCTATTCGGCACCGGCATTGTGGAAACCGTCGAGGACTTCGGCACGCAGGGCTTCAAACCGTCGCACCCCGAACTGCTCGACTGGCTGGCGCAGGAGTTTATGTACGAGCACAACTGGAGCGTGAAGCAGTTACTCAAGCAACTGGTGATGTCGAACACTTATCAGCAGAGATCGCAGGTGTCGCCCGAACTGCTGGAGCAAGACCCCCACAACCGCCTACTGGCGCGGGGCCCGCGGGTACGGTTGACGGCCGAGCAGGTGCGCGACCAGGCGCTGGCGGTGAGCGGACTGCTCAGCGACAAGATGTACGGCCCCAGCGTGATGCCGCCCCAGCCCGCCGGACTGTGGCAGGTGGTGTACAGTGGCCTGGAGTGGAAAACCAGCGAGGGTGAGGATAGCCACCGTCGGGCGTTGTACACCTATTGGCGTCGCACCAGTCCGTACCCCTCGATGATGTCGTTCGATACTCCCAGTCGTGAGTTCTGCGTTACGCGGCGGATCGATACCAACACGCCCTTGCAGGCCCTGGTGATGATGAACGACACGGTGTACGTGGAAGCCGCCCGCGGTCTGGCCCAGCGGGTTTTGTCTAGTGAAGACTCGCTCATCGAGGATACGGAGCCCGCAACGCACATCAAAACCGCTTACGCGTTCGCTTTGCTGCAAGCCATCAGCCCGGAAAAGCTGGAGGCCCTGCTGACGCTGCACGAGGAAGCGAGGCGCTACTACGCGGAGAATCCCGCGGAAGTCTCCAAACTGGTCGGCGAAGAAAACCTCGAACTTGCCGCCCTAACGGTGGTCGCCAGTGCCATCATGAACCTGGATGAGTTTGTGACGAAGGGGTAGGTTGGATGGTAGCGGCCGCTGCGCGGATGACTTTCTGGCAGGACGCCCCCGGCTAGGCGCCCTGCGCCAGCCTTGGTATTTACAACTTAGAATATAACAACAGAATACGCTAAACTATTTTTCGGTATTAGTCTCTTCTCTGGTCGAGGGGAGCAACAGCACGCGGTGCTCAGCGTTCCGGGCGACGGTCGCTCCGTCCCCCTTGCACGAAGTTGAGCAAGGGGGGCACTCATTATTTATATTTGAGGGACTATGCCGGAGATTGCACCACCCACCAATCCTTGTCGGCCTTGATCTTCAGGGCAACGCTTTTCGTATTGGGGTCTATGCCGTAGGCATCCAGAATGTGCCGCGCCAGTCCCGCGTTCGTGTACGCAAATGGGGGGTGCTGGCTGTTTTTGCTGGTAGCGGCTGGTTTGAACAGAAAGGCATCTTCTTGCTGATCTTTGCTGGCTAGCGCCAGTTTGATGTACTTTTTGTCCTGGGCAATGAGCACCGGCGAGCCTTTTTTGCCATTCATTTGGATACCCATCGCAAAGGCAGCCTGCGGACTAAGCACCAAGCGGGTTCCATTTTGGATGCGCAGCACCATTTGCTTGGCACGGCCCCGGATTTGGGGAAAATCGTGAGGTTTGAGTAGATTCATAGCTTCTTTCATTGAAACGTTGGGGTTAGGATTAATTAGTAAATCGCCGGACAGTCAGTAGTTAAGCTGCGGTGAAGATACGTTTAAAGGCGGGCAATATAGCACCTATCCTTTGAAAAACTCCGCTATTGGTAGCATAAACCCCTAAAAATCCGTATCTCGGGTAAAGTTTCCGGCTATAATTAGTGATCAACCGTTAGTCTTTGGATGGTGGGAACGCCTAGCGAAAATGTCCGAACGCTTCCGACAAACTTTTACCATCTTAATTTGTGAGGCGCAAACCCTTGGATAGCAAATGAAAGATTACTCAACGTTAGCCATGTTCGGAATAGCCCACCCAGCGGCTCAAGAATTCTTGTACCAACTTATCGAAGCGAATGCCGAGGAGCGAACGATGCATTGGCTGGCAAAACAACGAGAAAAGCTCCAAGCCAACTACTCCGACCGATCGTTCTACCTAGCCTTCGGCATGGTTCCCCGCTTTGCCGAAAAACAACTACTAACGCTATCTGAAGCGCAACAAAAGGTCGCAAACCAACTAAAAACCGGTTTTCAGCCCGACGGCTGGTCGTTGAGCCAACTAGTCCGCACCTACTTGCTCCGGCTGCTTCCCACCGACCAAGCAGCAACCTACGCCGCCACGCTCACCCAACTGCTGGAAACCGCCGAGGTAGACGAGCAAGTGGCGGTGTACGCTGCGCTGCCGCTGCTTCCTCATCCTCAGTCGCTCGTTCCGCTCGCCGTCAACGGTCTGCGCACCAACATCACCCGGGTGTTCGATGCCATTGCCTTGGAAAATCCCTTTCCGGCCGATTACCTGGAAGAGGCCGCCTGGAACCAGATGATCCTCAAAGCGGTGTTTATGGGCCGTCCGTTGTACCGAATCCACAAAGCCGACGCGTGGACTAACCCGGCGCTGGCTCGCATGCTGGTCGACTTTGCGCACGAGCGCTGGGCCGCTGGCCGTCCGGTTACTCCCGAACTGTGGCGCTTCGTAGCTCCCTACGCCGACACGTCGCACCGCACCGATCTGGAGCGGGTTATTGCTTCTGAAAATCCACTGGAAAGTGCGGCGGGGAAACTAGCTTGCCGCCAAAGTACCTCACCGGACTTGCAAGCCCTGGCGAACAATAGTCAACCTCTCACTTGGCAACAAATTGGCGAAGCCTACGTCAAAAAGGAAATGAGCAATTTGACAAATGAGTGATTTGAAGTAAGAAGTACTCAAATCACTCATTTCACTATTCACCAATTTATCTGATATGCACTACATCGATCCCCACATCCACACCGTGTCCCGCACCACCGACGATTACGAAGCCATGCAGGCCGCCGGAGTGGTTGCTATCATTGAACCGGCCTTCTGGCTGGGGCAACCCCGCACGCAGGTCGGCAGCTTTCAGGATTACTTTAGCACCCTGGTGGGTTGGGAGCGTTTTCGGGCGAGCCAGTTCGGCATCAAGCACTACTGCACCATCGGGCTCAACTCCAAAGAAGCCAACAACGAGCCGCTGGCCGAGCAGGTGATGGAACTGCTACCGCTGTTCGTGGGCAAAGCGGGCGTGGTGGCGGTGGGCGAAATTGGCTACGACGACCAGACCGCCGCCGAGGACAAGTACTTCCGACAGCAACTGGAGTTGGCCAAGGAGGTGGACCTGCCGGTGATGATTCACACGCCGCACCGCGACAAAAAAGCGGGCACCACCCGCAGCATGGACGTGTGCGAAGAGCACGGGCTGGACCCCACCAAGGTGGTGGTGGACCACAACAATGAGGAAACCATTCGGGAGGTGCTAGACCGGGGCTACTGGGCGGCTTTTTCCATCTATCCGCACACCAAGATGAGCCGCGAGCGGATGGTAGCCATCATTGAAAAGTACGGTCCCGAACGGCTGATCGTCGACAGCGCGGCCGACTGGGGCGTGAGCGACCCGCTGGCCGTGCCCAAGACGGCTAAGTTGATCCTGGAGAAGGGCCTGCCCGAAGAATACGCCCGCCTCACCTGCTACCAAAACGCGCTGGACGCCTACGGCCAGAGCGGGCAGATGCACGAAAGCGACTGGCAGTCGGGAGTAAGCGTGGACCAGCGGCAGTTGTTTTCGGGCAACTCGGTGCTGCGCGGTGGGCAGGAGCCACGGGTAGGAAAGTAGGTTAAAGCAGAAAAGGTCAGGGTAGCTCCCCTGCGGACTTGAGTACCTGTTCGTAAAGCATAGAAGATACCCGAAAATCATACTTCAACAGCGCTTCCAATTGGGGTTTGAGTTCAGGAATCAACCCAAGGTTTTTTGCTTTTAGCAATAAACCAAGCGTACCCATAACGGGAATACCTAGCGCCCCAGCAAGTCGTCTGGCAGGGCGTTCATCGAGAATAAGCAACGAGGCTTTTAGCTCAAGCGCAAGACTCAAAGCTTCGCTCTCGCCCAGTGAGGCGGAAAGGATCTGAGCGCCAATTGATTGCAAGAGCGCTTGCTCTGTAGTCCATTGAGGCAGCGTTACTGTTGGTGCAACTTCTTTGACGACCGCCGGTGGCACAAGAACACTGCTAAAAATTTGCTCGAGTAGATTGAGCAAGCCAAGTTGTTCAAGAGCAATAAGCGGACTCGAGTTCGAAACAACGGTCATAGGTTTTTAGCAAGCTTTGCCTCAGTTTTCCACTCATTCTCAGTCATGTCGAAGAAAGCAATACCAAGACGTGAAGCATAGTGAACAAACGCAAAGCGTTCCATTGCCAGAAGCTCCGCCGCCTTACCGCTGGAAACAACTCCACGGCGGTAAAGCTCCAAGACCATGAGTTCTCTGGCAGACTGCTCAAGGGGCTGATTGAATCCTTGTAGCAACGCAGTAAGGTCTTGGGGTAAATCGATTTCAAGAGTTTGCATACTTATAGTTTAGCGTAAAGCTTGGAAACAGTGGGTTTCACTTATATTTACAGACAAAAGAGTATACGTCTACTATAACAGGAAGTTAACTTAGAAGCAGCTCCTACAACCAAATGCACGAAAGCGACTGGCAGTCGGGAGTAAGCGTGGACCAGCGGCAGTTGTTTTCGGGCAACTCGGTGCTGTGCGGCGGGCAGGAGCCGCGGATGGAGAAAAACACTTCAGATTGACACTTCACTAACATTTCCTCCGCAAATTTCGTATACTTGGACAAGATGAATAAAGGCCAAGACACTATAGAGCTTCAAAGTAAGGGCGGCCGCCTGTACGTCAACCCGGCGGATATTATCTCCAGCAAGCAGGGGCGGCAGGTGCTGGCGCGCTTCAAAGCATCTTCTATTTACCAATCCATCAAGCAAAGAGAAGGGAAGCCTTCCGGTGCGGCTTAGACGCCTATGCCCTTTAACCTACTGCTTCTTCCCCTGGTCGGTGGCTACTACCTGCTCGTTACTTCCCGTTTCACCAAATACATCCACCAGCGCATCGACCGCCAGCGGCTGATTTTCAATTCGGTGCTGGTGGGCATCGCCCTGATCTTTCTGTCCGTCGTCATCACCCAAACCGTGGGCTACTTCCTGCCCGCCCGGACCGAGGGCATCAAACAAGCCGTGCCGCTGCAACTTCCCTACACCGGCACCGCCGTGCTCTCGCTGCTGTTCGGCATCGTTCTCCCGCACCTTTCTAATTTTTTTATCGACAAAACCCGCGCCCTAAGTCGCTCGATCAAACTAACGGGCAATGAACTGGAGCAACTCATCAACGGGGCGTTTCTGGATGCGTCTTTGGTGTCGTTCACGATGAAGAACGGCAAAGTATACGTAGGTTGGCCGGTATCGCTGCCGCGCCCCTCCCGGGGTTCTTACTTGTCGGTGCTGCCGCTGTTCAGTGGCTATCGAAACGCGGAGCAAGACATCACTTTCACCACCGAATATTGGGATATTTACCAGCAGCGGCAGGAAGAGGGGGAGGATGATATGTACCGGGGCTTCTTACTCGTGCTGTCTGCCGAGGAAATCGTGAGTGCCAGTCTGTTTGATCTTGCGGTGTATGATCGTTTCAATCTGATTAAATAAACCAACCGATGCCAGCCTGGCGCAAAATTCTCGCCTACCTTCAACTCACCCGTCCGGCCAACATCGTCACCGCCGTGGCCGATATTCTGGCGGGCTTCGCCACGTCGGGAGCGCTGGTCATGCTTCATGCGCTACCCGCCGCCGAATGGGGAACGCATCCGCTGGCAGCATCCTTAGGCTGGCTCATCTTATCCACCGTCGGACTCTACGGCGGCGGCATTGTCTTCAATGATGTGTTTGATGCCGAACTAGACCGAAAGGAACGTGCCGAGCGGCCGATTCCCCGGGGCGATGCCTCGGTACGCGGAGCGAGCATCTTAGCTACCGCCCTGCTGGCGACGGGCGTACTCGCCGCCGCCCAAGCATCGCGGCTCAGCGCGCTGATTGCCCTCATCGTGGCCGGATTGGCGGTGCTCTACAACGCCTGGGGCAAGCACCAACGCTGGTTTGGGCCCATTAATATGGGACTGTGCCGGGGCGGCAACCTGCTGCTCGGGGTGAGTGCCGTTCCGGTGTCGGTGGCGTCGGTGTGGTTTCTCAGCCTAATTCCGATTGTGTACATCGCGGCGATCACCATGATCAGCCGGGGTGAGGTGCACGGTAGTAACCGCGCGGCGCTGTGGGGCGGAGTGAGTATGTACACCCTGGTGCTCGGCGGGCTGCTGGCTCTGGCCATTGGGCTGTCGGTTTCCATAGAAGTGGTTATTCCCTTCCTGCTGCTGCTGGGGTTTCTGATCTATCCGCCGCTGCTTCGCGCGCTGCGCAGCAACGAACCGCGCTTGATTGGCCTGGCCGTGAAGGCTGGGGTGCTGTCGCTCATTGTGCTGGATGCTGCCGTGGCCGCTACCTTTGGGGGCTGGGTATACGGACTTGTCGTACTGTTGTTGCTGCCCGTGTCGCGGTGGCTGGCTACGCGTTTCGCGGTGACCTAAAGCACCTTCTTAATTAGCGCACTGACGTTCTGTAGGCTTTTGTCCTTCAAAATCACGGTTCCTTATTCGGTGCTCGATAGTAGAGAACACCGAATATCGAGTAAGGAATACCGAATGATGAAGTGCAACACAAATTTTACGTTCACTCATCGTGAGCCTTTCTTGGCCAAATCAAGCGCGTCAAACTAGAAATACGTACTTTTAGCGTTCTCAGAACCGTTCTGTTACGGTCTGATGAGGGTATTTTATGAAACTAGACCGTTACCACCTTACCTACTGCACTAACATCCACCCCGGCGAGCGGTGGGCGGAGGTGCAGCACTCGCTGCAAACCTACCTGCCGCCCATCCGCGAAGCGCTATCACCCGACCACCCCTTCGGCATCGGACTGCGCCTGTCGCACCAAGCTACTGAGGATATTTTATCTGAAAACAGGTTGGAAGACTTTCGCGCGTGGCTGGCCGACAACAACTACTACGTGTTTACCATGAACGCCTTTCCCTACGGGGGCTTCCACCGGCAGCGGGTCAAGGACGCGGTGCACCATCCTGATTGGACCACCCCCAAACGACTGCACTACACCCTCCGCTCGTTCGACGTGCTGGCCAAACTGCTGCCCAACGATACGGAAGGAGGGATTTCTACTTCGCCCCTTTCTTACAAGTTGTGGTATAGAGACAAGACTACGTTGGATTCAATCCGCGATCAGGCAACGCATCACCTCACCCAGGTGGCCAAATACTTGTACCGCCAGCACCAATCCACCGGCCAACTGTTGCACCTCGACGTGGAACCCGAACCCGACGGACTGCTGGAAACCACCCAGGACGTGATCGACTATTTCAACAACTGGCTGCTTCCCCGGGGCATCCCGTATCTGCAACAGCAACTGGGCATCCGTCCGGATGAGGCGGAACGCGGTCTGCGCACCCACATTCGGATCTGCTACGACGTGTGTCACTTTGCGGTGGGCTACGAACGTCCGCGAGAGGTGTTTGACCGCTGGCAGCAAGCGGGTATCAAGATTGGCAAAATCCAGCTTAGTGCGGCCCTGCGCGCCCAGCTTCCGGCGGCGGTGGCTGAGCGAACCGCCGTGACGCGAGCTTTCGCCTCGCTGGTGGAGTCTACCTACCTGCACCAGGTCATCGCGCGCACCGCCGACGAAGAACTCATTCGGTACGACGACCTGCCCGACGCGCTTCGGCACATCGCCGAACCCCCCGTGCGCGAGTGGCGAACGCACTTTCACGTGCCGATCTTTGTTGCGGAATACGGTGCGCTGACCGCTACGCAGTCGGATATTCAAGAGGTACTGGATATCCTACGAGAAGAGCCACTCACGCAGCACCTGGAAGTAGAAACCTACACCTGGGAGGTGTTACCCCCGGAGATTCGCCTCGGACTAGCCGAGTCAATCACCCGGGAGTTGCGGTGGGTACAAGATCATTATCAGACATGAAAAAAACCGTGGTACTGGACGTCGTCGCTTTATCACCCCGCGTGGTGGGTGAGCACACTCCTTTTCTTTCCGAATGGATTAGTCGGGGAAAACAACTCTCTATCGACCCGGTGCTGCCCGCGGTGACCTGCTCGGCCCAGTCGACCTACCTCACCGGCGAGTGGCCCAGTCGGCACGGCGTAGTGGGCAACGGCTGGTACTTTCGCGACGAGTGCGAGATCAAGTTCTGGCGACAGTCGAACAAGCTAGTGCAAGCGCCCAAAGTATGGGATGTAGCGAAGCGCATCGACCCTACCTTCACCTGCGCCAACCTGTTCTGGTGGTACAACATGTACTCCTCGGCCGATTACACCGTGACGCCGCGCCCGTTGTATCCCGCCGATGGGCGCAAACTGCCCGACATTTACACCCATCCGATGGACCTACGCGACCGTTTGCAGCAAAAGCTTGGTCAGTTTCCGCTGTTTGAGTTCTGGGGCCCGAACGCTAACATCAACTCTACCCGCTGGATCGCCGAAGCCACCAAAAAGGTAGACCAGTGGCACGACCCCACGCTGACGCTCGTCTACCTGCCCCACCTGGATTACAACCTGCAACGCCGCGGCATCGATTTTAGCAAGATCGCCACCGACCTGCGGGATATCGACGATGTGTGCCGTGATTTGATTACTTACTATGAGAAGCAGGGGACGCAGGTCATTTTGCTGTCGGAATACGGCATCACGAACGTGAGTCGGCCGGTGCCTATCAACCGGGTGCTGCGCGAGCAGGGATACATTGCGGTGAAAAACGAACTGGGCCACGAACTGCTGGATGCCGGAGTGAGCCAGGCCTTTGCGGTGGCCGATCACCAACTGGCGCACGTCTACGTGAACGAAACTGAGGCGCTTCCGAAGGTAAAAGCGTTACTGGAGGCCATTCCGGGCGTGGCGCGGGTGCTGGACGATGCCGGAAAGAAAAAGCATCACCTGGATCACGAGCGGGCCGGAGAGCTGGTAGCGGTGGCCGAGCCGGATGCTTGGTTTACCTATTACTACTGGTTGGACGACCACCAAGCGCCTGACTTTGCCCGCACGGTGGATATCCACCGTAAGCCCGGCTACGACCCGGTAGAGGTGTTTGCCGACCCCGACATCCGTTTCCTCAAAGCAAAAATTGGCACCACGCTACTGAAGAAAAAGCTGGGATTTCGTTACCTTATGGACGTTATTCCGCTGGATGCTAGTCTGGTGAAAGGTTCGCACGGAGGCATTGATACCGCGCCGGAAGACCGTCCGCTGTTGGTAAGCCAGCACGCTGACCTGCTACCGGACACGGCCATTGCCCCCACCAGCGTCATTGACGTGATTTTAGCGCATTTGACGGTGGAGGATTTGGAGAAGGCGAAACCGAAGTAGAGAATGAGAAACCTTGGTTCACCACTTGTTGCTACAGTGCTTGAGACTGCTTCGGCAGCGTACGTTTTCATTATTTTAATAATTCAAACGATAGGCCGGTAACTAGTGTTCTGTCTATAACACCAACATTAGCCTCGCCGTCACGTCTTCGAGTATCCAGTATCTGACCGCGCGGCGGCCGCCACCCCCGAAAGTCCTCCACCATGAACATCTATCAAGAAGCCCAGCACCGCCAACTGCAACTGGAAACCCGGCGGCATTTTCTGAAAAAGTGCACCTCCGGACTGGGCGCGGTGGCGCTCGGCTCGCTGATGGGCTGCGAGTTTGGTTCATCTTCGGCTCAAACCGCCCCGGCGACCGTCAAAGCAGCGCTGACCGACGCCAACCCCATGGCGGCTAAGTTTGCGCACTACGCCGCCAAAGCCAAACGCGTGATTTATCTCCACATGGCCGGTTCGCCCTCCCAGCTCGAGCTCTTCGACTACAAACCCGAACTGGCCAAACTGCATAACAAGGACTGTCCGCCCTCGCTGCTGGAGGGCAAGCGCTTCGCCTTTATCCAGGGCGTGCCCAAGATGCTGGGGCCGCAGGCCGAGTTCGCCCAACGCGGAGCGTCGGGCACCTGGGTTTCCGACCGGCTACCGCACTTCTCTACCATCGTCGACGAGGTAGCCCTGATCAAATCGATACACACCGACGAGTTCAACCACGCCCCGGCCCAACTGCTCATGCAGACCGGCAGTCCACGCTTGGGTCGGCCCAGCATGGGTGCCTGGGTGACCTATGGGCTGGGCTCGGAAAACGAGAACCTGCCGGGCTTTTTGGTGCTGGTGTCGGGCGGCAAAACGCCCAGTGCGGGCAAAAGCGTGTGGGGCAGTGGCTTCCTGCCCTCGGTCTACCAGGGCGTGCAGTGCCGCTCGGAGGGCGACCCGGTGCTCTACGTCTCGGACCCCGCCGGGATGAACCGCGACCTGCGCCGCCGGACGCTGGACGCCATCAACCGCATCAACCGGCAAGAATATGCCGAGGTAGGCGACCCGGAGATCATGACCCGCATCTCGCAGTACGAGATGGCCTTCCGCATGCAAACTTCGGTGCCCGAGGTGATGGACATTGCCGACGAGCCGGAGTACATTCACGAACTGTACGGCACCGAACCGGGCAAGGCTTCGTTTGCCAACAACTGCTTGCTGGCGCGTCGCTTGGTAGAAAAGGGTGTCCGTTTCGTGCAACTGTTCGACTGGGGCTGGGACTCACATGGCTCGGACCGCACTACGGCACTCGAAGACGGCTTTCGCGACAAGTGCCAGCAGATAGACCAGCCCATGACAGCCCTGATCAAAGACCTGAAGCAACGTGGCTTGCTCGACGAGACGCTGGTGATCTGGGGCGGCGAGTTCGGGCGCACGCCCATGCAGGAGAACCGCAACGGCAAAGAGATGCCCTTTATGGGCCGCGACCACCACACCGAAGCCTTCACCATGTGGATGGCCGGGGGTGGCATCAAGGGCGGAGTGACCTACGGCGAAACCGACGAGATTGGCTACTATGCCACCAAAGACCGGGTGCATATCCACGACCTGCAGGCCACCGCCCTGCATCTGCTGGGCATGAACCACGAAAAACTAACCTATCACTTCCAGGGGCGCGACTTCCGGCTCACCGACGTGCACGGCGAGATTGTGAAGGGGGTGTTGGCCTAGCGATGACAACTTCACCGAAGCTTACCGCCGAACTGCGCTGGTTTTTCGACCATCCGCTCCCGTTCGATGAGGTGTTCGTTTCGTTTCCGATCAGCGAACCGACGGAGCGGCAAGATCATTATCTGTTGAGCAGCGGCGAGCGCCTAGGCGTGAAGTGGCGCGAGGGCAGTGTGGAGATCAAGCAACAGCAGGGCGAAGCCGAGATTTTCGCGGAGCAGGCAGTGGCGGGCAATTTGGAACAGTGGACAAAGTGGAGCTTCGCTTTAGAGAACAAAGAAACATTTAATGATGACTCTCACTGGCTGGCCATCACCAAGCGGCGCCGGTTGCTCACGTTTGCCTACGACGCTCATCGGCACATCGTTTCGCCGGTCGCCGAACCCGAAGGAGATAACCTTTGCACGTTAGAACATACCCACCTGACGGTTGCCGGGAGTGATTATCACACGCTGGGGTTGGAGGCCTCGGGGGAACCTACGCGGCTAAAGTCAAGTTTAGTGCAAACAATTGCGTATCTTTCCGAACGGGTGCATTTTGAAAAGTTGGGTTTAGCGCAAAAAAACAGCAGCAACTACGCCCGTTGGATTCAGCATCGTTTTATCAGTACTCTATAGTTCATGGATCAGGAAGTTTCGGATATTGTTTTGTTCTTCGGGCGGTTTCACCCGCTCATTTTGCACTTACCCATCGGCTTTCTGGCCATCGCCTTCTTACTGGAGATCCTGTCGCGCTTCGAGCGATTCAAAAACTACCAGCCCGCGGTGGCCCCGGTGCTGTTGCTCGGAGCAGCTACGGCGGTGATCGCCGCGGGCTTGGGCTACATGCTGGCCCAGGGGGGGGGCTACAACGAGGATTTGCTCACGCTACACCAATGGCTCGGCGTCGGGGTGGCCGTGGCTTCCGTGCTGTCGTTCGTTCTTTTGCGGCAAGCGCGTAAGCGTCCTGCTATGGATAAAGCCTACGTTTGCATATTTTCCGTAACCGTGCTGGTGCTGATGGGGGCCGGGCACTTCGGTGGTTCACTCACCCACGGCTCTGACTACCTCACCAAGTACATGCCTAACCCCCTGCGCCGGGTGGCCGGACTGCCGCCGAAGGAAGACAAAGAAGCTAAAATAATTACCGATCTGCCCTCGGCGGTGGTGTATACCGACATTGTGCATCCTATCCTGGAAGCGCGCTGCGTGTCGTGCCACAATGACGAAAAGATGAAGGGGGAGCTGATGATGCACACCGTGCAGGCCCTGGAAGCGGGGGGCGAGAACGGCCCCATCTTCGTGGCGGGCAACGCCGCCGAGAGTCACATGATCCAGCGCATCCACCTACCCATGGAAGACGAAGAGCACATGCCACCCGACGGTAAAAGCCAGCTCACCGACGAGCAGATCATGCTGCTTACCTGGTGGATCGAAGAAGGGGCTCCCTTCGACAAGACGGTGGCCGAGCTCACCGTGGTGGATGAGGTGCAGCAGGTGCTCAACACCCTGGCCGACCCCAACGCCAACAAGACGGCTGTAGAGAAAATGTTGGCTACGGAAGTGGCTCCGGCCGATAGCCAAGCCGTGGTGCAACTGCAACGGGTTGGACTGTCGGTGATGCCCCTGGCCGCCGACGTGGCGTGGTTGCAAGTAACCGTTCCTACCAACTTCACGGGCGATTCGCTGCTGCAGCAGTTGCGTCCGGTAGCCGAGCAGGTCACCTGGCTAGACCTGGGCAATCGATCCACCACCGACGACGAATTGCAAGCACTGCCGCAGTTCGAGCACCTCACGCGCTTGCATCTGGAAAACACGGCGGTGAGCGACGCGGGCCTGGCGCACCTGAAAGATTTGCCTTACTTAGAGTACCTGAACCTCTACGGAACAAAGGTCAGTGACGAGGGCGTCGCGCAGCTTAGCGAACTCAAAAACCTGCGCAAGCTTTACCTATGGCAAACCGACGTGACCGCTCAGGCCGCTACGCGCCTGGAGGAAGCCGTGCCCGGTTTGGAGGTGAATCTGGGGCTGGATGCTATCCCCTCCGATTCGGTGAAGACCGCCGACGGCGCAGAAAAGAAGCAAGAAACGGCAACGCTTCCGGACGAAACCCCACTGGTGGCGGAGGTTGGATAAGGTACTTTGGTTGTTGTGTCAAAAAAGGTAGATTTGTTGGTGTAACCGTTGGAATAAGGCAAAGATCAATTTCAAGAACAACACTTTCTTTTGACGACGAAAGCGCCCTAATGTTACTGAATATAACAACAACCCACCAACCAGCCTCCGACCTAGGATATTTGCTGCATAAGCATCCTGACCGATTGCAGTCGGTTGACTTATCTATTGGCAAAGCCCATATCTTTTACCCAGAAAGCGCAGAGAAGCGAACCACTGCTTCACTCTTGTTAGATATTGACCCCATTGACTTGGTAAGGGGCGGAAGGAATTTGTCCGGAAAAGGATTTTCATTGGGCCAGTACGTTAACGATAGGCCCTACGTTGCTTCGTCCTTTATGAGTGTTGCTATTGCCAAAGCATTCTCGACGGCAATGAACGGTAAGTGTAGCAAGAAGCCCGAACTTATTGACCTACCCATGCCTTTTGAGGTGACGCTCTCGGTGATCCCGGCTCCTAAAGGTGGCGAAATGCTGATTCGTAGAATGTTTGAACCCCTTGGTTATACGGTAGCCTTGGAACGACACACCTTAGATGAAAAATTTGTCGATTGGGGAGAAAGTAAGTACTTCACGTTGAACCTAAAACACACCATCACCCTTCAAGCGCTTCTTTCTCATCTGTACGTGATGATTCCTGCGCTTGACAACGATAAACATTACTACGTCAGTCAGAATGAAATCGATAAACTTCTAGAAAAGGGGAAAGGCTGGTTAGCAAACCATCCTGAGAAGGAGCAAATAGCCAAGCGTTACCTTTACAACTTACCGTCACTTTCGAGAAAAGCGTTAGCGTTGCTGGATGATGACTTAACGGTAGATCAAAAAGAGGAAGATCAGGATGTAGCGGTGGTGAAAAAGAAGGAAACGTTGCATCAACAGCGGTTAGCGCTAGTTTTAGAAAAACTCAAAGAGTCAGGCGCAAAAAGAGTTCTTGATTTGGGTTGTGGGGAGGGAAAGTTGATACGAATGTTGTTGGAAGAGAAGCAGTTTGAGAATATCACGGGAATGGATGTTTCGTACCAGGAATTGACAAGGTGCAAAGAAAAACTGCACTGGGAGGAAATGGCTCCGAAGCAAAAGGAGAGGATTACTCTGTTTCAAGGGGCGCTCACCTACCGAGACAGAAGGTTAGAAGGATTCGACGCGGCCGCCGTGGTAGAGGTGATCGAGCATTTGGATGAAAACCGACTGAAATCGTTTGAGCGAGTGGTCTTCGGAGGGGCAATGCCTAAAACGATTATCTTGACAACCCCAAACCGAGAATACAACGCTCTGTTTGAAAATATGGAAGCTGATGCAATGCGGCACACTGACCATCGGTTTGAATGGACCAGAAAAGAATTCGAGACTTGGGCAAACCAAGTTGCAGAAGCCAATAACTATAAAGTGCAGTTCTTACCAATCGGAGAAGAGGATGCAAAGGTAGGAGCGCCCTCGCAAATGGCAGTTTTTGAGTATGGAAATTAGGGTACCCCAATTATCATTAGTATTGCTGATCGGTGCATCCGGTTCAGGCAAGAGCACTTTTGCCAAAAAGCATTTCGGGACGTACGAAGTGGTTTCATCGGATGGGTGCCGGGGCATGGTGTCTAACGATGAAAACAGCCAACGGGCTACCAGTGATGCTTTCGATGTTTTAAACTTCATTATCGGCAAAAGACTAAAAAATGGTCACCTCACGGTCGTAGATGCCACCAACGTGCAAACCGAAGCACGAAAAGGTTTGATCAATTTGGCAAGGCAATATCATACTTTGCCCGTAGCGATTGTATTAGATGTACCGCAAAAAGTATGTGAAGACAGAAATGCCAACCGCTCCGACAGAAATTTTGGGAACCACGTTATCAGGCAGCAAAAACAGCAACTCAAGAGGTCAATAAAAGGGCTTAAGCGAGAGGGCTTTAGAAAAATTTATATTCTAAAAAGTGAAGAAGAAGTTGATGCTGTTTCTGAGATTGTTAGAGAAAAACTTTACAATGACCAAAGGGAGCTTCACGGGCCGTTCGATATTATCGGAGATATCCACGGATGCTACGAAGAGACCTTACTGCTACTGAAAAAACTCGGTTATAAGATAAATCCAGCAGATGACAACGGAAAAAACTACGGGCTAGAGGTCACGCACCCCGACAACCGGCAAGTTATATTTCTGGGCGATTTAGTAGACCGAGGTCCAAATTCACCGGCAGTTCTGAAACTAGCGATGAGCATGGTTAGCGGGGGAAGCGCCTTGTGCGTTCCCGGAAATCACGACCTGAAGCTCCAGAAAAAGCTGAACGGCAAAAATGTGCAGCTCAACCACGGTTTGGCCGAAACTATGGATCAATTATCCCTGGAACCACCGGAGTTTGTTAGGGACGTGAAGGAGTTTTTGTACGCTTTGATCAGCCACTACGTATTGGATGATGGCAAATTGGTGGTTGCTCACGCCGGGATCAAAGAAGAAATGCAGGGCAGAGGTTCCGGTGCAGTCAGATCGTTTTGCTTATACGGTGAAACCACTGGCGAAATTGATGAATTTGGTTTGCCAGTTCGCTACAACTGGGCTTCTGAATACCGGGGAAAAGCAAAGGTCGTCTACGGGCACACTCCGGTTCCGGAAGCAGCGTGGCTCAACAAAACGATAGACATCGACACCGGTTGTGTTTTTGGAGGTAAACTGACCGCTCTGCGATACCCGGAAGAAGAGCTAGTTTCAGTAAAGGCAGACCGGGTGTATTCGGAACCCGTGAAACCACTGGAACACGATACGGCGAGCAATCTTAGCCACCAACAGGAATACGATGATCTGCTCAATATCGAGGATGTCATCGGAAAAAGAATTATTCAAACCCGGCTCCGAAACAACCTAACCATAAGGGAAGAGAATTCTATCGCTGCGCTGGAGGTAATGAGTCGTTTTGCCATCAATCCAAAGTGGCTTATTTACTTACCGCCCACTATGTCGCCTTGCGCAACCAGTGAACTTCCGAATTATTTAGAACATCCCGAGCAAGCCATAAATTATTACAAGAAAAGAGGAGTTGAAAAGCTGGTATGCGAAGAAAAACACATGGGTTCTCGTGCTATTCTGGTGATTTGCCGAGATGAAGAAACGGTGCTGAACCGATTCGGAATCGAGAACGAAGGAATTGGAGTTTGCTACACCAGAACAGGAAGAAATTTTTTTACCGACGACGATCTGGAAACAGCATTTTTGCGTAGAGTACAGTTGGCATTGAGCAAATCCGGATTTTGGGATGAGTTCAGCACCGACTGGGTTTGTTTGGATGCCGAACTAATGCCCTGGTCAGCGAAAGCGCAATCGTTGCTGAAAGACCAGTACGCATCAGTAGGGTCATCCGCTAAAAATTCGCTAACTGCCGTTGAGGAAACGTTGCGACAGGCGAAGGAAAGGGGCATTGATCGTATCGCACCCATTTTTGATAAGTTTAGCTACAAAAATAAAGCAGTGTCAAAATTCATCGATGCCTACCGCAACTACTGTTGGGAGGTGGTCTCCGTTGAGGATTATAAACTAGCCCCCTTCCATATTCTGGCCACGGAAAGTTGCGTTCATACGGATAAAGATCATCAGTGGCACATGGAAAGTATCAAGCGAATATGCCTTTCAGACGAGCGTATTTTTAGAATTACGCCCTACCGAATCGTTGAGACTGCCAACGATCAGAGTATTCAGGAAGCTATTGCGTGGTGGACGGATATGACAGAAAAGGGTGGCGAAGGGATGGTCGTGAAGCCATTTAATTTCATTGCTCACGGAAAAGAAGGATTGCTCCAACCAGCCGTGAAGTGCCGAGGAAGTGAGTATTTAAGAATTATTTACGGGCCTGAGTATGACCTACCCGAAAATATGCAAAGACTTAAGCGTAGAAACTTAGGAAGAAAACGTTCTCTAGCCCTGCGAGAATTTGCACTAGGTGTAGAAGGTCTCGAAAGATTTGTTAGAAATGAGCCGTTAAGAAGAATACACGAAAGCGTTTTTGGCGTGTTAGCCCTGGAGAGCGAAGAAGTTGATCCTAGACTGTAACTTGAGTAATAAGCTGAGAAGCAAATAACTTTCCGAAGGTGCAACCAATTAATGTACGTAATTCAATGAGCCAATTAACCTGAATTGAACTTATACGTTGAGCTAATTAACGTTAATTGGCTCAACACAATGAATTACCTTGCTAGAACTATAAAGCCTTTTGTACAAGAAAGCTTGGTTCCTAATAAAGTGGTGGTGCTTCTCGGACCCCGCCGGGTAGGAAAAACCGTCCTGATCAACCAAATCTTGGATGAAACAACCGATCCGTACTTATTACTAAACGGGGAAGATATCGCAACCCGCGAGCTATTTACCCGAAGAAGCGTCGAGAACTTCCTCCAACTGCTCGACGGAAAGCTACTGCTGATCATCGATGAAGCCCAAAAAATACCGGACATCGGTCGGTCCCTCAAGCTGATGATCGACGAGATACCAGGGCTCCGTGTGCTCATTACCGGGTCTTCGGCCTTCGACGTGGAAAACTACACCGGAGAACCGCTTACCGGTCGGAAATTTACCTATTATCTGCACGCGCTGGCCGATAGTGAATACGATCAGATCCATCCGCTGCTCATCAGAAAAGACAAACTACACGAACGCTTGGTCTACGGTAATTATCCGGAACTGCTTCAGCTTACCACCAAAGTGCAGAAGAACCGATACCTGAATGACCTGGTGAGTTCTTACTTACTCAAGGACATTCTGGCCTTTGAGCAGATCAAAAACTCCGACAAAATTGTGTCGCTGCTGCGGCTCCTGGCCTTTCAGGTGGGCAGTTTGGTTTCCACCACCGAGATCGGTCAGCAACTGGGAATGAGTGGCAATACCGTGAGCAAGTACCTTGATCTGCTGTCTAAGGTGTTTATCATCCATCGGGTGGGGGGATTTAGCCGGAACCTGAGAAAGGAGGTCACTAAAACCAGCCGGTGGTACTTTTTCGACAACGGAATAAGAAACATTTTGGTCGCCAACGTCAATCCGTTAGCGCTAAGAAACGACGTGGGGCAGTTGTGGGAGAATTATGCGATCAGCGAGCGAATTAAGCTTCAGCAGTACAGCGGAATGATCGTGAACAACTATTTTTGGCGAACCTACGATCAACAGGAAATCGACTGGGTAGAAGAGCGGGGAGGCAAGTTGTATGGTTACGAGTTTAAATGGAACACCAGAAAGCAACCCAGCGCTCCAAAGGGCTGGCAAAGCAATTACCCCGAAGCCGAGTTTACCGTCATCAGCCCCGATAACTACGCAGATTGGATCAGGGAATAAAAGCGGCGAACCGGCTACACCGGGATATCCCGCACCACCTCACCATGCACGTTACTTAACCGGTAGCCAACGTCCTTCACTAGCTATTTCTCCGCGATCAAAGAGCTATCGGTTGTATAAAACAACAAAATAAGCCCCAAGTTTTTGTTGCTATTAAAAAATACTTAGGTTGTAGAATATTCTATGAAGAATCTGCAACGCTCTATCACAACTACATGATCCAACCTTCTACCCTGAACCACAGCATCAACCCGAACGAAGCAACGGTGATCAAAAAGATATCCGAGGGTGACCACCTTGCCTTCCGGCAAATTTTTGATTGGTACCGAGACCGCCTTTTCGGCTACAGCTACCGCTTCACCAAATCTCAGACCCTGGCCGAAGAAATTGTGCAGGAAGTGTTTCTGAAGGTGTGGCAAAACCGGGAGACCCTGGATGCGGGGCTTCCCATCAAGCCGTATCTTTATAAGATCACGCAAAACCTCGTTTACAACACCTTGCGCAAGGCTGCCTACGACAACCGCCTCAAAGAGCAGGTTTTTTATCGTTGCCACCACACCCACTACAGCACCGAAGACCAGGTGATTTACCGTGATTTGGAGACGTTTAAAGACCGGGTGATTGAGCGCTTACCGGCCAAACGACAGCTCATCTTCCGCATGAGCCGAACGCAGGGCCTGAGCCACGAAGAAATCGCCGAGCAGTTGGGCATTTCTCAGCACACGGTGAAAGACCAGATTGTGAAAGCCCTGAAATCTATCAAAAAACAGTTGCAACTACACACCGACATCGCGGTGAGTGTTATGCTGGGGGTGTTGTTGTTTTAGCCTTTCATCGCGCCTCCCCACGTCATGCCCCCCCCGTCTGGTGTCTCCACCGGACGCCTCTTAAATCCTTCCCCAGAAAAATTTTAGTTTTTTCTCTGCCCCGATCGTCCCTGCCGTCCACTTGTGTGTATTAGGAGTAGACTAACCGGCAACTCCTAACCCTATTGGACGATCACCAGTATATCAAATCGCTTTTTCTGAAGTTCTGGGCCGACGAATGCACCCCCGAAGAAACGGAGGCGATTATCAACTACCTGAAAACTGCTGATCGTGCCGAAGACTTGCCCGGAGTTGAAGAGATGAAAACCAAGCTGGGTTTGCTCCCGCGGATGGATAAACAGCGCGCCGACGATATTTTTAACAAGATTGTTGACCACCGCCCCGCGCCCATGACCGTTTCATCCGGCGGGCCAGGCAACTTTCGCCGGTGGACGTGGCCAATCGCGGCGGCCTTTGTTGGCGGCCTGTTGCTGGCGGGTGCCGCCCTGTGGTACTACGGTCAAAACGACTCGGTGCTTTACCGCACGCAGTTTGGCCAGACCAAAACGGTGACCCTGCCCGACGGCACCGAAGTGATGCTGAACGCCAACTCTAAGCTTCGGGTGCCAGCGCAGTGGCCGGAAGATTCGGTTCGGGAGGTATGGCTAGCGGGCGAGGCTTTCTTTTCGGTGCGGCACACGGCCGACCATCGGAAATTTGTAGTGAACACCTCGCAGCAGTTGCGCATAGAAGTGCTGGGCACCCAGTTTAACGTGAATAGCCGAGACGAAAAGGCGACGGTGGTGCTCAACGCGGGCAAAGTGAAGGTGCGGTGGCCCACGCAGCAAGTGCAGTCGCAGCGAGTGATGAAACCGGGCGATTTGGTAGAATATCAGCTGGAAAACCAACGCATCCGGCAAAAGGAAGTGGACACAACGCTCTATACCTCCTGGAGGAGAAACCTGCTGGTTTTTGAAGACACCCCACTGGAAGAGATAGCCCGATTGATCAGCAACAACTATGGATATGAAGTTGAGTTCAAAGAGGACAGCCTGGCTCGTTTGCAGTTCACCGGCTCGGTGCCAGCCGACCAACCGGAGCTGTTGCTCACCACCCTGGCCAGGTCGTTTGATCTCGACATATCCGAAGCCGATCAACAAATTACCATAGGTAGCCCCTGACGATCAGACGGTCGTTGAGTGAACAGACAATTTATGATAGAGAAACAACCCCCTGTAAAACCTAAATCAGCTCAAATTATGAAACACGTTCACCGATGTATTTTATTCGTCTTCTTACTGGGCCTGAGCACCGCAGGCCTACACGGGCAGCGGTTGGCCTCGGCGGTGAAAGCTCCCCGGGGGCATAGTCCGATACAGAAAGACAAAGAAGCACTGTCGCGGGTGATTGTATCCCTGGAATCACAGTACAAAGTGCGTTTTAACTTCAACAGCCAGCTGGTGAAAGACAAGTTTGTGGATGCCGACCTGGTGGAAAAGCTCGCCCAAGAAAAACTAGACAACGTACTGGACGAACTGCTGCCGCCGCTGTCGCTGGCCTACGAGAAAATAAGCCCCAATCACTACGTGATTTTTTCGGCCCGTAAAGAAGAAAGTCGGCTGGTGCCACTGTCCAAGCAAAGGCTTCAGGCAGCGGCCGAAGGCGAGAAACTGCCGAATCTCATCTCATCGTTGGCAAGCAACTCATACGAACAACCGCAACGAGCCCTGGCCCAAACCATCAGCGGTCGAGTTGTTGACCAAGAAAGCAGCGACGGCTTACCGGGGGTGAACATTCTGGTAAAAGAAACTACTACCGGTACGGTCACGGATATTGACGGAAACTACAAACTGACGATTAGCGATGACGCAACAACCTTGGTGTTTTCGTCCATTGGTTACGCCACGCAAGAAGTCGATATCCAAGGACGGGCGGTTATTAACCTGGAAATGATGCCCGACGTGCGGGGATTGGAAGAAGTGGTCGTGATTGGCTACGGCGAGCAGAAAAAGGAAAGCGTGGTCGGTTCCATTGTGCAAACCACCGGCGAAGTGTTGCAGCAATCGGGTGGAGTGAGCACCGTGGGCCAAGCCCTTACCGGACGAGTTCCGGGTGTGATTACGGTGAGCACTACCGGAAGGCCGGGCGAAGAAGACCCCGAGATTTTCATTCGGGGCCGAAGTACCTGGAACGGAAGCGGTCAGCCCCTGGTGCTGGTCGACGGGATTGAGCGGAGCATGAACGACGTCAACATCAATGATATTGAAAAAATCTCGGTGCTGAAGGATGCTTCGGCTACGGCCGTATTCGGGGTGAAGGGGGCCAACGGGGTTATCTTAATCACGACGAAACGCGGAAAAAAGGGAAAGCCTCAGTTGTCGCTATCGGTCAACTCAGCCTTTAAAACTCCCTCTAAAATACCCCAGAAACTCAATGCCTACGATGGCTTAGCGGTGGCGAATGATGCTATTGAGCGGGAGGTGAGCGGCATAGAAGAATCCTGGGCCGATTACACCCCCCGGGCCATTATGGAGCGGCACCGTAACCCCGCCAATCAGTTCGAGCAGGAGCGGTACCCCGACGTAGATTGGGCGGACGTGGTGCTCAAGGATTTTGCGATGGACCACAACGTGAACCTCTCGGTGCGCGGGGGCAGCGACTTTGCCCAGTATTTCGGGGCACTCTCGTACCAACGGGTGGGTGATATCTTCGATGGAACCGCCTATGACAACGGACGAACCTACCAACCGGACTTTGGCTACGACCGCTTCAACTACCGCAGCAACGTTGATTTTGACATTACCAAGACCACGCGGGTGTCGGTGAACCTGGCGGGTTACTACGGAATACAGCGGGCCGTGGGTAACAACGATATGCGGTTGGTATACTCCAGCCTCTACGGAATGGCCCCTACGTTATTCTATCCGATCCACGAAGACGGAACCTACGGAAAAGACCCGGCCGATATTTGGGATACTACCAATCCCCTGATGGTGATGACTACCAAAGGGGCCCGGCAGAACCACCGCATCCAGGTGAATTCGGATATTATGCTGGAGCAAGACCTGGATTTTCTGCTGGAGGGGCTTACGTTCACCGGTCGGCTGGCCTACGATAATAATTTTAGAGGCGACGGCGGAGTGAGCGAGCAAAATCCGGGCGGGACGGATAACGTGGTTTTTAAGCGCTACCTCGACAACGGCGAAGAATTGTTCATCACCCCTCCGGGCGACAACCAGTTTGATTTTGTAACGCAGCCCTGGTACTACGATCCCATTAGTATGAATGATAGATGGTTGGAACGGCGGCTGTTTTACCAGTTCTCACTGAACTTTGAGCGCACCTTTGGCGAGAAGCATAACACCAGTGTGCTACTGCTGACCAACCGGGAGGAGTACGCTGAAGGATCGATGTTTCCCCGCTACCGCGAAGACTGGGTAGCGCGGGCTACGTACAACTACGACGAACGCTACTTTCTGGATGTGAACGGAGCCTACAATGGCTCGGAGCGCTTTGGGCCAGGCTACCGCTTTGAGCTATTCCCATCGGCGGCCGTGGGTTGGGCCATCTCCAACGAACCTTTCATGCAAGGGGCCAACTGGCTGGACATGCTGAAAATTCGGGGTTCCTACGGGGTGGTGGGTGACGACGATATTAACGGACGCTGGGGCTACATCTCGCAGTGGGCTTCGGGGGGGACCGCCTTCATGAACAACGCCAACCCCTGGGGGCAACGGTCGCCTTACACCTTTTACCGTGAAGACGTAATCGGAAACCCTGACTTACGGTGGGAGACTTCTACCAAAGCCAACATTGGGCTCGACCTCACCCTGATGAATAACCTGTTTACGGCCACCGTCGACGTTTTTCAGGAAGAGCGCAACGACATTATTGTCCAGGGAAACGACCGAAGCGTTCCGGCGTTTTTGGGGTTTAATCCCCCCGACCTGAACGTAGGCCAAACCTCGGTAGAAGGAATTGAGATTGCCTTAGGGTTTAACCGCTATCTAAACCCCAACCTGAAACTGTGGTCGAACATCAACTTTACCCAGGCCCGCAGCGAAATTGTGTTCCGGGAAGAACCCGCTCTACTGGATGCCCACCTCAAAACCGAAGGCTTTCCGATTGACCTTTACAAACGGCCGATCAACGGCGAATTTATGACGAGTTGGGATGATATATACATGTCGGTGCCGCTGGTAAATGATATGCAGTACCGTCGCCCCGGCTACTTTGACATGGTAGATTTTGACTCGGACGGTCGCCACGATGGCAATACCGACCGGGCTCCCTATGGCTATCCTCAACAGCCGATCAATACCTGGAACTGGACCGTGGGAGCTGACTACTACGGCCTATCGGTGATGGTTCAGTTTTACGGAGCCTATAATGTCACCAAGCGGCACACCGTCTGGGATTTCCATAAAAACACTCCCCTTTACTTTGAGCATAATATTGACTATTGGACCGTGGATAATCCCGACGGTGAAGAGGTATTGCCCAGTTGGAAGGGCGGGGCCGATACCGACTCCTACCGCGACTATTTCGACGCTTCGTTCGTCCGGCTGAAGAATGTGGAGATCGCCTACAATTTTCCGGGGAAAAACGGAAATAGCTATAAGGTGTTCGTCGGCGGAAACAACCTGTTTTTGTGGGCCAACCTGCCCGATGACCGGGAGAGCAACCGGCAAGTCGGTGAAACCTACGTGCGGGGCGACTATCCTACCTTCCGCCGGGTCAACATGGGCTTTAACATAAACTTTTAAAGAAAAATCATGATGAATACATTCTATGTAAAATTAGCGGGGGTGCTGGGTTGCCTGATGCTGATGACCACCGCCTGTGAAGAGTATCTGGATAAAACCATAGAAACAAACCTGGATCAGGAAGAAGTCTTCAAAAACTTCGTGAATGTTCAGGGATTCGTAGAAGAAATGTACGCGATGGTGGTGAACTACGGCACCGGAACCCACTGGCAGAGCTACATGTGCTACGGCGACGATGCCATTGGCAATCAAAACTGGCAGTTCGATTTCCGCATTGACCAGGGGCGCTACTGGAACTGGATCAACACCGGGGGCAATGGTATTGGTACATTTTTCTACAATGAGAGTGCTAATACTTCAGACAACTTGCCTTTTAACCGGGCGGGAATTTGGCAAAGCAGCTGGGCCGGTATCCGCAAGGCTAACCTGGTGATTGAGAATGCTGATCTGATCGTGGATGCTACTCAAGAAGAGAAAGATGCGCTGTTAGGACAGGCCTATTTCTTTCGCGCTTTTTTCCACCACGAAATTATGAAATTCTGGGGACGCATTCCCTATATCGACCGTTCGTTAGACTCGGAGGATTGGGAGCTGGAACGCCCGGAAACATTTAAGGAAACCGCCCTGGCCATTGACGCCGATTTTGCGTTGGCCGCCCAACTGCTGCCCGTCGACTGGGATAATCACCCGGCGGGGCAAAGAACCCAGGGGGTTAACCAATTTCGGGCGACCCAAGGAGCGGCCTGGGCCTTTAAGGGTAAGAACCTGCTGTTTGCCGCCAGCCCGCTGATGAAAGGCGCTACCGATCCCTACGATTACGATAAGCAGCTTTGCGAAATGGCTACCGAGGCGTTTGCCGAAGTACTGAAGCTAGACGAAGCCGGGCGCTACCAACTGGCGAGTATGGAAAACTACCAGGACGTTTTCTATTCCTTTAGCGGAACCACCGGTTACGTCTACCCGGGTAGCACCGAGTTTATCTTTAGCCAATCGGGTGACGTAGGTTGGTTTCCCCGCTTTTTGGGATTTGCTTTTCAAATCGGAAGTCACTGCGAAGCGCGGGATACGCAATTTCCCACCCACAACTACATTCACTACAACTTCGGTATGGCCGATGGCTTATCGACCGAGGATAGCCCTAACTACGATCCCAGCAATCCGTGGGAAGGCCGCGATCCTCGCTTGTATAAGTGGGTAGTGCTGGATGGCGACCAGATGGTAGAAAACTTAGGGTCGGCCAGTGGCGAGAATGAAGTGCACCGCTACGCCCAACTTTACGACGGCGGTGCCCACCGCTTCCCCAACATAGACCTGGGCAGCCAGACCGGTTATATCTGCAAAAAGTGGTACGGCTTATCGTTCAATCAATTTGACAATCAAACCGGTAACTACCTGCCTTTCCGGCTCCACATGCGGCTTACCGATGTGTACCTGATGTACGCCGAAGCGGCCCACGCCGCCTACGGTGCCCAGCAAGCCCCTTCATTCTACTCGCTCACGGCCGAACAAGCGATTAACGTACTAAGAAACCGGGCGGGCGTAGGAGTAGTGCAGTTTGCGGGCGACCCGCAAAAATTTATGGACGAAGTGCGACGGGAGCGGGCCGTAGAACTGAGCTGGGAAGGTCACCGCTGGATGGACCTACGCCGGTGGCGCCTCGGTGAGTTGGACCGGTACAAAGAGAAAACCGGGCTTCGCTTTGATGAGGCCCGCACCTTTTACCAAGAGGAACTGATCCGCACCAAAGTGTTCGACGAGAAGCACTACTGGCTACCGTTTCCGCAGAACGATACCGAACTTTACGCTGGGTTCGAGCAAAATCCGGGCTGGTAATTTATCATTCATCGCTTACGCAAAAAAACTATGACAACACATCTAAAATTTCATAAAATACTTTGCCTGGGAGGGTGCCTGCTCGGTTGGGCCATCACTTCCCCCGCACAAAACGTAGACAGTGCTTTAGCGGATACCGTGCTGGTAGAAAATGCAGAAAACCGACTACAATTAAGCGATACGATCGACTTAGGCTTCAACAAGAAGAGCAAGCGGGAAGTAGTGGGGGCCGTATCGGCCATTCGTCCGGGCTCTTACCTGGGCTACGACAACACCCAGCGGGTACGGGATGCCCTGCTGGGAAGAATTGTCGGGGTATACGGCAGCGATAACGTTCGCGGACTGGGCGGAGCCCTCATTGTGGTCGACGGCATTCCCGGTCGGCCCATTGACCTGCTAAACGCCGAGGAAATTGAACAGATTACCGTGCTTAAGGATGCCAACGCGGTTGCCCAGTTCGGAACGATGGGCATGAACGGGGTGATTGTGGTGACCACCAAGCGCGGCAGCTCCCAGTACCGTCAGGCCAACGTAACCGCCAGCTACGGAGTATCCCAGCCTTTGGCTTTGCCTAACTATCTGGGCTCGGCCGACTACATGCAGTTGTTCAACGAGGCCCGCCGCAACGACGGGCTGAGCCCGGCCTTTAGCCAGGAGATGATCGATAACTTCCGCAGCGGTGACAATCCCGACCGTTACCCGAATGTCGACTACTACTCTCCAGAGTACCTTAATCCGTCTTTGTCCTTTGTCAACGCTATTGCCGAGTTCTCGGGCGGGGGTGAAAACACCCAGTACTATATTAATATGGGGTATAATAACTCCAGCTCACTGCTTCGCCTCAACCCGGAAGCCAACGCCGGTAACCATCGCTTTAATATCCGGGGAAACATCGATTTCCGGGTCAATGACTTTATCACCAGCAGCCTGGACGTGGTTTCTATGATAAGCACCCAGAAAACCGCCCGGGGCAACTGGTTTCGGGAAGGCACCATCCGTAGACCCGATACATTCGCTCCGCTGTTGCCGGTTTCTCTGATAGACACCGCAGGCAATCCCGCACTGGCCGGACAAGTGGCCGCGGCGAACATTTACGGGGGAAATCTGCTGGGGGGATCTCAAGCGTTCCAGAACAATACCCCGATTGCCGACGCGTTGGCGGGTGGTTACCAGGAGTTTATCACCCGCATCACCCAGGTAAACAACTCCATTAATTTTGACCTGGATCGGTTTGTAAGTGGGTTGTCAGCTAAAACCTACGTGAGTTTTGACTTTTATAATATTTACTCTCAGTCGGTGAACAATACGTACTCAGTGTATGAACCCACCTGGAGCGGGGACACGATCGTAGCCCTTGACCGAATCGGTGAGCAAGACCTGCGCGACCTTACCGAAAATGTGAATACCCAGAACTTCCTGACCCGCTACGGCTTCTACGGAATGCTAAATTACGACAAGCAGTTGGGCGAAAAGCATGGCTTGAGTGCTTCGCTGATTGGCTACGCCAACAACACCTATCAGCAGGATCAGGTGCAGCCTCAGAAAAATGCCCACGTGGCCCTTCAGCTTAATTACAATTTTGACAATAAGCTACTGCTCGACGTTAGTTCGGCCTACGTGAACTCGGTGAAACTGCCGCCGGGCAACCGGGGCGCATTTTCGCCCAGTGCGGGGATCGCCTACGTGCTGAGCGAAGAGAACTTTCTGGGCGAAGCCAGTTGGCTGGATTACCTGAAGATCCGCGCTACGGCGGGTATCATTAACTCCGATATACGAATTACGGCGGACAACATTAATTTCTTTGGGGGAGACGTATCGGACTACTTTCTGTACCGGGAAGTGTACGCCCAGAACGGTCCTTCCTACGGCTGGGCCGACGGGTTTACCAATCAAGTCACCCGGATACAACAGGGACCTAACCCCAACTTTGGCTTCGAGCAGCGTAAGGATATCAACCTCGGGTTTGAAGGCTTGTTTTTCGGAAAGCTCTGGGTAGAGATGAACGCCTTCCGCATCGATATTGATAACCAGGTCACCCGCCTTACCACCCAGTACCCTTCGTTCTACGACGATTTCACGCCTTACAGCAACTATAACCGGGACCGTATTCAGGGGGTAGAAACGGGCATACAGTTTTCCGAGCAACTGGGTCAGGTAGGCATCGGAGTAGGAGCGCGGGCCACCTACGCCAAAACCGAGCGGGTGCGGGTAGATGAAATATACGAAGATACCTACCAGTTTCGTCAGGGGCTTCCCGCTGACGCGATGTGGGGGCTGGAAGACCTGGGCTTTTACACCGCCGACGACTTTACCGAAGACGGTTCCTTGCGGGAAAACCTGCCTCAACCGGCCTTCGGTGACGTTCAACCCGGCGACATTCGTTACCAGGATCAGAACAACGACGGCACCATAGATCTCCGGGACCGGGTGTACATCGGTCGGGCGTTTGCCCCCTGGACGTTCAGTACTGATCTCCGGTTGGAATACAAGGGATTAAGTTTATTCGTGCTGGGAGTAAGCCAGGTAGGCAATCAGGCAATGCGGAATAATGATTACTTCTGGGTGAACGGCGACGACAAGTACTCGGAAGTGGTGCTCGACCGCTGGACGGAAGAAACGGCGGCGACGGCTACCTATCCCCGGCTGTCGTCTCAGCAGAACAACAACAACTTCCAAAGCTCAACCTTTTGGCTGTACAACGATTCCTACTTCACCATCCAGCGGGCGCAGCTAACCTACCAACTGCCCAGCACGTGGGTCGGTACGCTCAATATGGCGAACATCAGCATCTACGTAGCCGGAAATAACCTGTTGGAGCTGGCCGAAAATCGGAACATCCGGCAGCTACAAATTGGCAGCGAGCCGATGTACCGTTCTTACTCGGCCGGTTTACGGGCTAGTTTCTAACCTAATACTACTACAAACATGAAAAATCTGTATACATACTTTGTCCTCATTGCCCTGGTAGGCGCCTTCGGTTGCGAGGAGTTGGTGGAACCCGTAGACGAGAACATCCTGGATGCCGACCGCCTGAACTTTGACCCGGCCTTCGCCGAAGGAGTGCTGATCAACGCCTATACGGGGCTAATCAGTCAGTACGAAATTACCGGAGTGGCCACTGACGATGCGGTGACTAACAACATAGACAGTTACCTTCGCCAGATG
Source organism: Cyclobacteriaceae bacterium (assembly GCA_965217275.1). Lineage (GTDB taxonomy): Bacteria > Bacteroidota > Bacteroidia > Cytophagales > Cyclobacteriaceae > Tunicatimonas. The sequence continues at coordinate 3,788,894 of OZ244400.1, forward strand.
GCAGTGGGGCAGTGGGCGGCCCAGTTCAACCCGGTGAGCCGCTGGGGTAAGTACGAACCTATCTTTTACATCAACCGCTTTATCTCTACCATCGAAAATGTGCAATGGAAGCGTGACTCGGCAACGAATGAGTTGTTTGAGCTTCGCCTGCGGGGAGAAGCCCTGGCGATGCGGGCGGTGCACCACCTGTACGTGCTCCAGGGGCACGCCGGAGAGAGTCAGTCCGGTGAGCTACTGGGCATTCCTTACTACAGCGAGTTCATTGGCCCCGAGGGTAACTTCAACGTGCCCCGCCTGAGCTTTGAAGAATCGGTCGCGAAGATCAACGCCGACTTTGAGGAGGCACTGGCCTTACTGCCGATGGACTACGACAACGCCGCCGACGTTCCCGCCCGCTACGAATCCTACGACCCCGAAGCTTATCGGTTCGTCTTTGGCGACAACAACCGCCTGCGGATTAGCGGACGAATTATCAAGGCTTACCAAGCCAAGTTAGCGTTACTCGCCGCCAGTCCGGCGTTTATGAACGGCCAGGGCGATTACTATCAGCGAGCGGCTGACTTAGCAGCTGAGCTTATCAACGACATCGGGGGCGTAGCCGGACTAGACCCCAACGGAGTAGCGTTCTACAACGAAAACAGCGACCGGGACTTGCCCGAGCTACTGTGGCGCAACTCGGTGGGTACTAGTTCTTGGTTCGAAGAAAATCAATTTCCGCCTTCCCTCAATGGCGATGGGAGAACAAATCCTTCCCAGAACCTGGTGGATGCTTTTCCGATGCTCAACGGCTACCCCATTGCTGATCCCAATTCGGGCTACGATGCCCGCAACCCCTACGAAGGACGCGACCCCCGCCTGGCCCAGTACATCCTGTATAACGGAAACACGATCAGCGACGATACCATTTTTACCGGGGTGGGAGCGGGCATCGACCGGGTAGATGCTATCCTAGAGAGATCAACCCGCACGGGGTACTACCTCAAGAAGCTTCTGCGGCCCGACGTGGTCATCAACAACGACGGTTCCGTCACCGAACAAGAGCATTTCTCGGTATTCCTTCGCTACACCGACCTGTTTTTGGTACTGGCCGAGGCGGCTAACGAACTCGGTGGACCGGACTTTGAAGTAAGTGGCATCACTGCCCGTCAGATTATTGCGGCCATCCGCCAGCGAGCGGGTATTGAGCAACCCGATAATTACCTGCAAACGATTAACGACCAAGTCGCCATGCGGGAGCTGATTCGCAACGAACGTCGGTTAGAACTCTGCTTTGAGGGACATCGCTTCTGGGACATGCGGCGTTGGGAGCTGGATTTGGACGAAGGCGTAGACGGTATTTTCTTTAACGGAAATCAGTACACCTTGCTGGATGTGGAGCCTCGGCAGTACGGTGAGCGGGCCATTTACGGACCTATTCCGCAGTCGGAGACGGTTAAGTTTAGTGAACTCGAACAAAACAAAGGCTGGTAATTTCCGAAAAAACATGACCAATCATCAAAAAAACACTGCTATGAACCTCAAACACGTACTGTCCTTGTTTTTAGTGCTGGGCCTAGCGGCTTGCGAGAATCAAGATATTGTTTATCCGGACTACGACACCCAAGCCGGGTACTTTCCGTACCAGACTCCCATCCGAACGCTGATTCTGGGAAACTACGACCAGGGAATCAACGAAAACGACAACAACCAGCGCTTTGAGATCGGGATGACCATGAGCGGAGTGTATGAGAACGACGAGAATCGTATCGTGCACTTCGAGCTCGACAACAGCCTCTTGGATAATGTGGCCAACGTACAGGCGCTGTCGCCCGAGTTCTACACCCTGGAAACCGAAAGTCCCCTTACTATTCCGGCGGGCAGCACCAAAGGCATCATCACGGTCCAATTGAACAACGCTTTCTTCAACGATCCCCTTTCCTTTGCTCCTTCGGGAGAGGTGAACTACGTGGTACCCGTACGAATCACCGAAGTAGAAAACCTGGATACCTTACTTTCCGGTGAGGCTTCAGTTGAAAATCCGGACAGAGCGAACCCCTCGGACTGGAACGTTTTGCCCAAAGATTATACGCTCTACGGGATCAAATATATCAACGAATACCACGGCAACTACCTGCGTCGCGGCATCGACGTGATGACCGACGCGGCGGGCAACACCGTGGAGAACGTGTACATCAGCGACTACGTAGTAAGAGACGAAGTGGTGCGACTCAGTACTTCCGGTAGACAATCGGTCGTCTTAGAAAATACGGTAAGAAGGGGAGAAAATTCCAGTCCGGGTAACCTGGCGATGGAACTGGTTTTTGGCGGCAATAACCAGTGTGTTATTCGCAGTGCCGCCGATGACCCCTACAGCATCAACGGCAGCGGCACGTTTGCCGAAGGAGCCGGAGAGTGGGGTGCTAAGGCCCGGGACGTGATTTACCTGGATTATAACTACACCGATGCCGCCAACAACGAAACCCACGCCGTGAAAGACACCCTGGTCATCCGCGACCGGGCCGTGACTTTCGAAGAATTTACGGTGGCGTTGGAAGAGTAGTGTGTGGTGACCGGGGTCAGTTGCCTAGCACGGAACTAGCCAATAGCAGGTGCTGTAGATAGTTAAGTACTCCCAAGTCAGAATTGCCATATCTATTTAGATGGAGCAACGAGTTGCTGCGTTGATTCGCTATTTGGGTTGGTACCGGAGGATATGGCAGTTCTTCAGCGGGCATGCGAGGCATCGGTCAACTAGATACTACTCATGGTTGTTTCGACGGTTGTACATCAACCTTTTCAAACTCTGTTGGGAATAAAAAGCACAGCGTATGATGGGTAAAAGCATATTCGGCATCCTGTTTCTACTAACGTCCGTAACCGTTTTTGGCCAGGAAAAGACGGTACGAATAGGACCCGGACCACAACCGGAGAAACCGGAGCCCGTCATACTTATCGACGGAATAAAACTTCCCCCAGGGGTAACAGAAAATGTTTTTGATAAAGAGAACGAAGATGCTATTGATTCAGTATCAATACAACCGGACTCTGTAGTTGACTGTAGGGGAGAAGTAGTCTACCTCGGAATCGTAAAGATTTACACGAAAGATTCTGTCAACCTGGGAGCCAAAAAGATTCTGGCATTGACCGATGAATGGCTGTATCGGAATCCTCTCGCAAAACTAATAATTAACAACAAGAGGGTTGCGTGGGACGAAGCCACGTATCACACGTTGACCCAACTGTCGCCTGACGATATCGTGTATGCTAAAATTAAAGAAAGGAACGACTGCGACACCACCCTAAAGCTGAAGATAAGGAAATAGGATTTGTGAGCGACCGTTACCATCAATTAAAAACAGAACTATGAAAAAACTATCTTGATAGTGCTTATCAATTTATTCTTATCAAGAACTAGCGTTGCGCAGATTCCTGAAGAGGCTTTTCCTTTAGCCAATTCGATTCGCTGTTTGACTTATGGTATGTGCGTACAAAGGCGAAGTAAATATCAGAAAAGCGAACCTCGATTCTTTAGCCAACACAAAAGACTTTTTTGTTACGCATTTTATACAATAAAGTAAAGAAGCTACTTTGAGAAATATATGCGTTTAAGAATCGTATGAAGCATAGCAAACTGACAGTAGCGATCTTTTCTTTATTGCTTACAGGCAATCTTTTAGCGCAGGATAATTATCCTTACGAAAAGAATTTTACGTCATACGCCGACTATATCTCAAGTGAAGTCGGCATTAGTTGTAGCATTCCCGAAGGTTTTATTGATTTGAATCAGTATCACGTAATGAGGAGGGTTCGAGAAGATAAACATGCCGGTTTTATGTACGGTCCTGTCTTTCAATCGAAAGACAAAGAATGTATTGTGATGTATCCGGGATTAACTTTATATTTTACTAAAAAAGATTTAGAGATGGGTAGAATGGCAGCGAGGGTAAACCGGGCACTGGGTGGAGATGATTCAGCTGTTGAACCGGATGGTTATAATAATACTGTACCCAGGGGATTTGTAGTTAGTGAATTGCAAGCCTCTACGGGCTTGTTTGATAATACGGGAAAGCCTTTGCATGATTCTGCTTCCATTAATTTCAATGAGCAGGTGACCATCATAGCGGGAAGGAAAGCAAGAAAGATGTTTAATGCCGATTCGGTTTTTCTTTACGACTTGCCCTTGCAAGAACCATATATGAAAGAATATACCCACCGTACAAGTATGGTTTTAGGTAAATGGCAGCGGGGAACGATGGTGTTTAAATGGTTTTTTACTCCGGAAGGAAAGAAGAAGGAAAAGAAATACATAAAAATGTTAAGTAAACACATTTGGTATGATGAAGATTTCAGGCATGAAGAGGAGTAGATAGCAGTTCGGATAAGTCTTATGGCTATTTGGGAAATAGTAACACGATGCATTCCGGCTGGTTTGTGATCTTGGTTTTTCTCGGAAGTGTAAGCCTTCGGTAACACTGCGCTTCTGCTTTCGACGTGGAAAACTATACGGGAGAACCGCTTACCGGGCGAAAGTTCACCTGTTAGACAAAACTGTGTCGCTGTCAGATTGGATCAGGGAATACAAGCGGCCAATAAACTACACCAGAATATCCCGCACCACCTTGCCGTGCACGTCGGTGAGGCGGAAGCGACGACCCTGGTGCTTGAAGACAAGCCGCTCATGATCGATGCCCATCAAATGCAGTAGCGTAGCCTGGAAATCGTGCACGTGCACCGGGTTTTCGGTCACGTTGTAGCTGAAGTCGTCGGTTTCACCGTAGGTGATGCCGGGCTTCACCCCGCCCCCGGCCATCCACATGGTGAAGCAACGCGGATGATGGTCGCGCCCGTAGTCCCCCTTGGTGATCTTGCCCTGTGAAAAGCTGGTGCGCCCGAATTCTCCTCCCCACACCACTAGCGTGTCGTCTAGCAGGCCCCGCTGCTTGAGGTCGGTCACCAGGGCGGCCGAAGCCTGATCAGAGGTTTTGGCCATCTGCCGGATGCCATTGGGTAGGTTGCCGTGCTGGTCCCAGCCCATGTGATACAGTTGAACGAAGCGCACGTCTTTTTCGGCCAGCCGCCGGGCCATCAGGCAGTTGGCCGCGAAGGTGCCGGGCGTGCGCGCGTCCTCTCCGTACAAGTCAAACACGTGATCGGGCTCGTCCGACAGGTCTACCACCTCGGGCACCGAGCTTTGCATGCGGTAGGCCATTTCGTACTGACTGATCTTTGACTCGATCTCCGGGTCGCCCCAGGTGTCCATCTGCTTCTGGTTGAGTTGGGCGATATAGTCGAGGGCCCGGCGGCGATCGGTACGCGACACGCCCGCGGGGTTGTTGAGGTATAACACCGGGTCTTGGCCAGACCGAAACTGCACTCCCTGGTGGTAGGAAGGCAAAAAACCGTTGCCCCAGGCGCTGGAGTTGAGTGGCTGCGCCCCGCCGCCCTTTGATACCAGCACCACAAAAGCGGGCAGATTCTCATTCTCACTGCCCAGACCGTAGCTGAGCCACGAGCCGATGCTGGGTCGTCCCGACTGCTGCGAACCGGTCTGGAAGAAGATCACCGCCGGTTCGTGGTTGATGGCGTCGGTATGCATCGACTTCACCACGCACAATTCATCCACAATCTTGGCGGTGTGAGGCATCAGCTCACTCACCCAGGCTCCGCTCTGTCCGTACTGCGCAAAGTCGAAGATCGACCCCACCAGCGGAAACTCCGCCTGGTTCGACACCATGCCCGACAGCCGCTGGTTGCCCCGTACCGAAGCCGGAATGTCCTGCCCCACCAGCTCGGCCAGCCGGGGCTTATAATCGAAAAGTTCGATCTGCGAGGGCCCGCCGCTCTGAAAAAGGTAAATCACCCGCTTGGCCTCGGGAGCGAAATGGGTTGATGACAGAATCCCGGCGGCCGGGTCGCCCCCCGCCGCAAACTGCCCGAACGATTTGAGCGGATCGAGCAGCGAGGCAATGGCCGCGCCCCCCAGACCCAGCGTAGACTGCGTCAGGAAACGGCGGCGATTAATTTGGTGCAAGGGGTTGTTCATAACTTCTTATTTGTGTTGGGTCGGAGACCCAATCTACAGTAAGCACTGGTTCGGAGAACCAGCGCTAATTGAGGCCAGATAAAAGGGCGGTTCATCCTGACTATCCTACATCATCCTATTCATCCTGATAATCATCTCTTAGTATACGCCTCATCGGTATTCATAATCGCGTTGGCTACGGTCGCCAGCGAAGCCAGTTGCACCGCATCCAGCGCCTGGTTTGGCTCATATTCGCCGGTAGACAGATAAGCCACGGCACTTTCCGGCGCTTCGGCAAAGCGAGCAACTTCTTCTTGGTGCATCCGCGTGATAATTTGCATTTCTTGCGGATCAGGATACCGCCCCGTTAGGGCCCGGAAGCCGAAAGTGAGTTGCTCTGCCGGATGTGGTCCGCCTTCTTGCATCATCCGTTCGGCCAGTGCCCGGCAAGCTTCCAGGTACTGCGGGTCGTTGAGCAGCACCAGCGCTTGCAGGGGCGTGCTGGTGGTACGTCGTCGCACGGTGCATACATCCCGGTCGGCCGCGTCAAAGATGAGCATCGAGGGGGGCGGTGCGGTGCGTTTCCAGATGGTGTAGAGGCTACGTCGGTGCAGCCCTTCGTCTTGGGCCTGGGTATACTGATAGCGCCAGGGTTTGTTACTCAGTTCGTCCCATAGCCCTTCCGGCTGATAAGGATACACGCTTTCGCCGCCCACCTTTTGCGCTAGCAAACCGCTGATCGCCAGTGCGTTGTCGCGGATCATCTCGGCGGGTAGCCGGTGGCGCGGTCCGCGGGCCAGCCACTGGTTGTCCGGGTCTTTCTCTAACATCTCCGGCGCAATCACCGACGACTGCCGGTAGGTGGCCGACGTCACGATGAGTTTATGCATCGCTTTCTTGTCCCAGCCCGAAGCGATAAACTGCCGGGCGAGCCAGTCGAGCAGCACAGGATGCGTGGGCAGGTCGCCCTGGTTGCCAAAGTCGTCGGACGAGGGCACCAGGCCCTGCCCGAAGTGCATCTGCCAGAAGCGGTTCACCGCCACGCGAGCGGTGAGCGGATTTTCCGGGTGCGTGAGCCAGCGGGCCAGTCCCAGCCGGTTTTGGGGCAGCGTGTCGGGGAAGGGCAGCACCTGCTCAGGGGTGCCGGGAACCACGGGTTCGCCGTGAGCGTCGTATACGCCTCGCTCCAGCACGAACGACGCGCGGGGTTCGGGTTGGTCGCCCATCACCATAATTTCCGGCGCTGCGCTCAGCAACTCGTTTTCTTGGGTGCGCAGGTGCCGCAGTTTTTGCCGTTGCTCCCGCTGCTGCGGATCATAGTGGGCGCGATAATATTCCTGCAACTGTTCTGCCGTAGCGGGTTGGGTTGCATTAGGCCTGCCATATACCTGCTGCACCTCCAAAGCGGTCAGGTTGCGGTCGAAAATTTTGAGTTCATCGATGCCTCCTCCCGGAAAAGTGGTGTGGTTGGCCCGCATGCCCATAAAGAAGCCCTCGAAGGCGTAGGTGTGCTCGTCCTCCTGAGGAATGATGCTCTTGTACAGATTGTCGTACACCACCTCGGTGTTTGCGCGTTTGCCGTTAACGAAAATCTGCGTACCCGCCGCCCGGCTCGAGCCGTCGTAGGTCAGCGTCACGTGCGCCCATTCACCCACGGGCAACGCGTCAGTGGTCACCACCTGGATGGCATTGTGCGGATACGAATGGGCCAGTTGAAACGACGGTTTGTTATCCAGCAGCAGCAGGGTGTAACCGGTGAAGCCGTAGCGCTTGTGGTAGCTATGCTGAAACACCGTGGCTTCCTCATAGGTCTTGGCCGGTTTGATCCACAGGCTCACCGAAAACGGGTCGCTGCGCTCGAATAACCCTACGTCTTTTCCGAGCGTCACCGCGTTGTTGGCATCGATCTCAATGGCTCCTCCTTGCACCCCATCGACGGGCAGCGGGTCGTTGAGCGTGGCGGGTTTGGTGGCGTCTAGCTTGTTGACCGAACGGTCGCCGGTGACCTTATCAAAAGGGTAGTGCGCTACCAGGCTCCGACGCAGGTGCTGCGCGATGTCGGCCTTCACCCGGGCTTCGGTGATGGCGGGAGTGGCCTTTTGGTGGTGCGTCGCCACCTGCTGTTCGTGCTGGGCGATGGCCCGCTTCAACGCGGCAATCTGCGTATCAGTGGCCGAGTCGGTGAGCAGCAGGGCCGGGCCGGGGGTTTGGTCGATGCCGTAGGACGGGCTGCCGATCTCAAAGGTGTTGTTGAAGAAGGCAAACAGCTGGAAGTATTCTTTCTGCGAGATGGGGTCGTACTTGTGGTCGTGGCAGCGGGCGCACTCAACGGTCAACCCCAGGAAGGCTTTGCCCAGGGTGTTGGTACGGTCGGCCACGTACTCTACGCGGTACTCTTCGTAGATAATGCCCGCTTCGGAGTTCTGCTTGTGGTTGCGGTTGAAAGCGGTGGCCAGCACCTGCTCCTTGGTGGGGTTGGGCAGCAGATCTCCGGCCAGTTGCCAGGTGATAAAGTCGTCGTAGGGTAGGTTTTCATTGTAGGATTCGATGACCCAGTCGCGCCAGGGCCACATGGGGCGGTGCTTGTCGTCGAGGTAGCCGTAGCTGTCGGCGAAGCGGGCCACGTCCATCCAGTGCGTCGCCATGCGTTCGCCGTAGGCCGGAGAAGCCAGCAGTCGATCCACCACGCGTTCGTAGGCGTCGGGTGAGTCGTCGGCCAGAAAAGCATCTACTTCTTCCAGGGTCGGCGGCAAGCCGGTGAGGTCGAAGCTCACCCGACGGATCAGCGTTTCTTTGTCCGCTTCGGGCGAAGGTGCCAATCCTTTGTTTTCCAGACCGGAGAGCACAAATCGGTCGATCGGATTGCGCACCCAGTCGGGTTGGTTAACGTTCGGCACTTCGGGCTGCTCCGGGGTGATGAAGGCCCAGTGCGGTTTCCACGCGGCTCCCTGCTCAATCCAGCGGGTAAGGATGGCAATTTCTCGGGGGGTAAGCGAAAGGTTAGACTCCGGCGGTGGCATTTGTGTTTCCGGATCGGCGGCGGTAATGCGTTGGTACACGGCGCTCTGGCGCAAGTTGCCGGGCACGATCACGTGTCCTTCGCCTTCTTGCAAGGCGGCAAACAGTCCGGCTTCGGTATCCAGCCGCAGGTCGGCTTCCTGGTTGTTTTTGTCCGGCCCGTGGCAGGCGAAGCAGCGGTCGGATAGAATCGGTTTCACGTGCAGGTTGAAGTCGACGACCTCGGGTATCGACTTCTCAGCTTCCACCACCGCGGCGGGCTTCTCGGGCTGGCAGGCCAGTAGCAAGCTTACCAAACCCAAATACCAATAGGTACAAGATGGCGGAAGGAAGCGTGACATACGGTTGTGGGTCTTTTTTGGCTAAGTAGACAAGGTACTATTTTCGGCGAACTTATGCTAATCTTGCTGGCGCACGTTTTGGCAAGCTGAGCCAACAAGTGTTTGCAGAGGTATTGGAGGTTATTTTTATAATTTTACTAAGGCGCTCTCGCGCAGACTCTCTGAAGTGGTTCCACCGCCCGGCGGCCCGGCGTGGACGCGGCGCCACCGCAGCTGTGCGAACTCAAAAGCAGTCTCTGACTGCCCTTGTTGGGGTCGGAGACCCCAGTATCCAAGTCACAGATCCGGAGGCTCTGCGCCAGACTTGGGTTTAATAAAGAATTAGAATAATGGCTATTGGTTGTAACGCCGGACTAGTTTTGCATAGCCTGTCTCCGAAGTTTTCTTACGCCGAACTACTTTTTCATCGCTTGTCTCCGACGATTGGTAACGCCGAACTAGTTTTTGGTGACTGAGCGCACCCGGTTAGTGGTATTGGCCAGGTCTTTGTTGCTTCCGTAGTCCGGAGTGACTACAGTCTCAACCGCTTTGCGTAAACTTGCAAAAAATAATCCGCCACCGGTTTGTCTCGCCTCCTGTCTATCATACTTTCTCCGCTAAGTTTAATCTACCGGGCGGTCACCGACTTCCGCAATCATCTTTACGACATCCGGTCCAAGAAAACCATTGATTTTACGCCCTTCATCATCAGCGTGGGCAACCTGAGCGTGGGCGGCACCGGCAAAACACCGATGGTGGCCTACTTGGCGCAGTGGCTGAAGGACGACTATCCGCTCGCGGTCCTGAGTCGGGGCTACGGACGGCAGACCCGGGGGGTGCGCATTGCCAATGAGCACGACACCGCCTGCACCCTGGGCGACGAACCCTACTTGTTCTACCGGAAGTTTGGTCAGCAGGCCACGGTTGCCGTCGGGGAAGAGCGGGTGGCGGCGGTGCCCGAGATGCTCTTTCATACGCCCGACATCCGGCTCATTTTGCTCGATGATGCCTACCAGCACCGCGCCATCGGCCGCGATTTCAACGTGCTGCTCACCAGCTATCAGCGTCCGTTTTACGACGACTACGTGCTGCCCGCGGGCCGACTGCGCGAATCGCGGCGGGGCGCGCGGCGGGCCGATGCGGTGGTGGTGACCAAGTGCCCGGATGGTTTGTCGGAAGGAGAGCAAGAGCAGATAAGGCATCAGGTGCAGGCATATACGCGACCGGACACCCCGGTGTTTTTTACTGGCCTACGTTATGGTGAACCACAACCAGCGAGAAACCCCTCGCCGGACAATCCCCGTCCGGTCGTTCTCTTCTCGGGCCTGGCCGATGCGACATTGTTTGAGGCTTACGCCCGGCAACATTTTGCGGTGATCGAGCATATTACTTTTGGTGATCATCACCGTTATACTCAACGAGACCAGCAGCGACTGGCTGATGCCCTGGCCGAAGCCGGACCGTCGGCGGTGCTGCTCACCACCGAAAAAGACGTAGTTAAATTTGAAAATACTAACTTGCCGCTCTTTTACTTGCCCGTACAGCCCTACTTCTTATCCGCCGAAAACCAGTTCCAAGCCCTCATTGCGAAGCGCATCCGAGACTACGCCAGCGCCTAAATTGTTCATGAAATTACTCTGCTGCCTCTTTACTGAATTGCATCCTCCCCAGGTTCGTGTCGACACGAACCTGGGGAAAGACACGAACCTTAGGTTTGCGTTTACGAACCCATTCCCCCGCTCGTTATTTATTATGATCCTGGTGCTGGCCGGTGCCTCTCAGGGGCAAGCCCAGGTGCGCATTCCTACCATGGGCGACACCACGAGCCGCAGTCAGGAAGACACCGTGCGCTACGGCCCCGAAACCACCTTTTACTTCTATGAGCACGACTTGCGCTACAACCGGATGCGCCAGCAAACAGTGGATACCACCCTAACGGGTTCCTACAACTTTCATCCGGTAGAAGCGGCGGGCAACGATATTCAGTACTTGGGTATCCTGGGCATGGCCGCACGCCCCCTCTTTCCCGAACCGGCCGAACTAACCGGCGTACTGCCGGGCCAAAACGCCTTTGATCTGTACGTGACCGACCCCCGGGAGGTGAAGTACTACAACAGCCGCTCGCCCTACATCCTGATGCACCCCACCTTCGGCGGAAATGGGCGTAGCGCGGGCAACGTGATCTTTACGCAAAACGTGCGGCCCAACTGGAACGTGGGCGCGGAGTATAAGTGGCTCAGCATCGAAACCCAGATCGATCCAACCTCGAGCAACGATCGGGTGGTGGAGTCGTCGCACCTGAGCGCGTTTACTTACTATCAGACCAAGAACAAGCGCTACGACCTGCTGGCCAACTTCACCCGCTTCGGCCATAACGTAGAAGAATACGGGGGCGTGAACGAGGTGGTGGACGAGGGGGACTACCGCGATTTCTTTCAATACCGCAACTCCAACGTCTGGCTTGATGAGTTCAATGGTCGGGAATTCCGGTTCAACTATCACCTGTATCATCAGTACAAACTCAGCGACCTGCTGCAGGTCTACCATGAGTTTGACCGCCGCATTCAGCACGACTACTTCCAGAACCAGTTGGGTACGCCGGAGGTAACGGTTGATTCGCTGTACTTCCGCCGCATCCTGATCGATACCACCGAAACCGCCGATGCCGTACGCTTTCGCACGTGGAGCAACGAACTGGGGATCAAGGGCAACCTTTCGCGTTTGTTTTACAGTGTGCACTACCGCGTTCGGCAGGCAAACGTGCGCTACAACCGCGACACGGTGGTGACCTTGCCGACCTTCGGCCTCAACCAGGTGCGCAACCGGCGGCGCACCGAGTTGTATGCCGGTTTCGACCTGCGCCTCGACCTGGGCGAGAACACCTTCTTGCGGGGCGGGGCTGACTACCTGTCGGCCGAGAGCTACCGGTTGGAAGCGGAGTTTAGCAACCCCATTCTGAAGGGAAAGTTCGTGCGGGCACGCACCTTGCCCTCGTTTATGGAGTCGCAGTTCGTGGGCAACCACAACTACTGGAACAACGACTTCGACCCGGTGGGCACCGACCAGCTCACCGGCTCCATCGAGTATCAGTTTCCGAACCTGTACCTGCGTCCGTTTGCCACCATCACCAACGTGAACCGCCCCATTTATTACGTGCGCGACACCGTGCCGCCCATCGCTGATCCGACTTCCAACCTAAACCGGCAGTTGGTGAGTCGGCAGGCCTACCCGGTGCAGGCGGGCGGGGGAGTGCGCATCCTGTCGCCCGGAGTGCAGTTCAACGCCGACTTCCTGAAACGCATGCACGTGCAGAACCGCCTGACGTATACGCTGGTGACGGGCCCGGCCGACGAGGCGTTTCCGCTGCCCACGTGGCTGGCGCACACCCGCTTGTATTACGAAAACACCTTTCGGGATGGAAAAATCACGCTGCAACTGGGCCTTGACGCGCAGTTTACCTCCTCGTACCTGGCCCCGGATTATGACGTGGCCACCCGGCAGTTCTTCTTGCAACCCGACGGGGTGCCGGACAACGACCCGATTGGCAACCTGCGTACGCCGCTGCCCCGGCGACCGGGCTACGTGGTGGTTGATGCGTTTTTTGTCATGAAGGTGCGCACCGCTATTTTGTACGTCAAGGTGCCCTACGTGAACCAGGACTTTCCTGATGACGGCTACTTTGCCACGCCCTTCTATCCGGGGCAGCAGCGGGTGCTGGCCGACGTGGGCATCCGCTGGATGTTCTTTGATTAACCGCCATCACTTCGTCACGGGCACGTTCAGACTCACCTCAAAATCGTCGCCCACCGTGAAGGCAAAGAATGGCCCGTCGATGCCGAACGCTTCGCGGTCTACCGTGAAGGTGCCGTTGAACGTGCCCGCGTTGCCCTGCCGCGTGAAGGTGAAGGGAAAGGTAATCTCTTTGTCTACCCCGTGCAGCGTGAGGGTGCCGGTCATTTGGTAGTGGTCGCCCGACGGCTCGATCGTTGACGAGCGAAAACGGATTTCGGGGTACTGCTCCACGTCGAACCAGCTGTCGCCCCGGGCGTGTTTGTCCTTGGTTCTGTTGCCGGTATCAATCGTACGCGCATCCAGGGACACGTCGAACCGCCCTTGCGCGGGCGCCGCCGGATCGAACACAATGGTGCCCGTTAAACCCCGAAAGGTGCCGTCGGCTCCCGAACCGGAAAACCGCACTTCGTAGTCTTCCGAAATGTTCCAGGCATCATCCGGGGCGAAGCCGAAAGAAAGCAGCAGCAGAAACCATCCACCGAGGCGTATTACAATGGGCATAATAACGTTCTGTTTAGTGAGAACCTACTTTAAAACGCGACACATCGTACCATGTTTCCGTTAAGAATTTTACCTTCGTTGCTATGATCGCTGAAAAACCGACGATTCTCAAGCTTAAGCTGCCCACCGACCCCCGCTGGGTGCGCTGGGTGGATGACAACCTGGAAGAAATCCTGACCGACCACGCCTACTGCGAGCAAAAGGCCGCCTCTTCGTGCATCTCGCTGATTGTGCAGTTCTCCGACCGGCCCAAACTGGTCGACGTGCTCGCGCCGGTGGTGGCCGAAGAGTGGGAGCACTTTCAACGGGTGCTGGAGCAGATTCGGCAGCGCGGGTTCACGCTGGGCAAGAAGCGCACCGACACCTACGTGGTAAAACTTGCGCAGCACGAGCGCAAGGGCGGCGCCATCGAGCGGCAGTTGATGGACAAGTTGCTCATCAACGCCATGATTGAGGCCCGCAGTTGCGAACGCTTCAAGGTGCTGTGGAAAAACCTGTCCGACGGAAGTTTGAAAGCCTTTTACTACGACCTGATGGCCTCCGAAGCCGGGCACTACGTCACCTTTATCAAGCTGGCCAAAGAATACATGCCCGACGACGTGGTGAAGGCCCGCTGGGAAGAGTTATTGCGGATAGAAGCGGAAATTGTACAGGGGCTGGAGGTGCGGGCGGATCGGATGCACTAGGAACGATATCAGCGCTGTTGTAAAAAGAAACAATCAGTCGGAGGAACCGTCAAGAGCAAACACCGAATGTCGAACAAGGAATGATGAATGTCGAAGGGAAAAATACACTTCTGGAACTTTTACTGTTCTTGACCGTGGGATTGTTCCCCGTGCGGACATCCCAAGCTCAACCCTCCATCACTTACTACCACGATAGCGAGCAGCAGGTTCCCAAAGAAACCTTCCAGGTATCAGCCGCCGATCCCAGCGTGCTTGACGGACCATATACTGCTTACTTCACCAACGGAACGGTTAAAACCAAGGGGCAGTACGAAGCCAATCGAGCCACCGGCCGCTGGGAGTACTTCTACGAAAACGGCCAGCCCAAAATGCGCGGCCCCCTTAAGAACAACCGCAACGCCGGTCGCTGGGAGTATTTCTTTGAAAACGGCCAACTGCAAATGGCGGGAGCGGTGTACGATAGCACCCGGCAGGGCCCGTGGCGATTCTACTACGAAAGCGGACAACTGAAACAAGAAGGTTCCTTCGAGGCGGGCCAGCGCCTGGGGGTTTGGAAGGAATACTACGAGGGCGGCGCCCTAAAATCTCAATCGGTGCACCGGCAGGATACCGTTTATTACCAGGGTTTCTACGCCAGCGGGGCGCGTCAGCTGGAGGGCATCAAGGTGAAAGGGCGCAACCAAGGCCGGTGGAAGAGCTACTACGATACCGGCGAACTGCAGGCCGAAGGAGCATACCACAATGGCACCCGGCAGGGGCCCTGGAAGTTCTACTACCAAAACGGCAAACTCTCGTCGGTGGGCGACTTCCTGGACGGCTCGTCGGTGGGCAAGTGGACCTATTACTACGAAAACGGGGCGGTGAGTGCCGAAGGAGCCGAACGCGACGGGGTGAAGGAAGGCTACTGGAAACTCTACCACAGCAACGGCGACTTCAAGGGGGAAACCATCTTTAACCGGGGCGACGGCACCTACCGCGAGTACTATGACGATGGCGCGCTCAAGGTGCAGGGCCGCATCGTGGACGGGGTCAACCAAGGGAAATGGCAGTATTTTTATGCCGACGGCACGCTGGAGGGAGAATGCGTCTTTGCGGACGGCGAGGGCACTTACTTCGGCTACTACGCCGATGGGTCGTTGAAGATGAAGGGTACGGTGGCCCAGAGCGAACGCACCGGCGTGTGGGAGCTATACGAACCCGACGGCACCCTGGTCGGCTATTACAAGAGTGTGTACGAGAACAACGAACCGCAGTTTGAGGCGCTGGAGGCTTATCTCAGCGAGGAAGAAACCAAAGAAGATAGTGTAGGAGCCCAGAAACCTAATTATCTATTTCGCAAGAAAAAAAGCCTACGCTACTTCGAGCCGAAGATCAACGAACGGCAACGGTTCATTGTGGGGATTAATCCGATGGCGCTACTAGCGAACCGCCTGCCCCTGAGCGTTGAATACTACCTGCAGGAACGCCTGGGCTACGAACTGGAGGGTGGGTTGTTCCGGAATCCTTTTTTGGGGCGGGGGGAAAGTATCGTGAGAAACGTGACGTATCAACGCGGGTTTTTCGTGCACCTGAGGCAGAAGTTCTATCATCCCGACTCGCGGGCGGGCATGTTCTACTTCGGACACCAACTGGGCTTTGACTATCTGTGGCACTACGCCAACGTGGCGGCCGCCACCCCGCCGGGCGGTCCGCCCCACGCCCCGCAGACCCGTCTGCTGGCCAAAGAACAGCGGCTGTCGTACGCCCTGCTGCTGGGCACCCGCCTGATCAAGGACGGCGATTTGGTGAACAGCCGCATCGTGCGCGACCGCCACGCCCGGGGGCTCACCTTTGATCTGTTCGGGGGCATCGGAATAGGCTACCGCCTGCCGCACGTGCGCTACGAAGCGGGAAGCCAGGAAGCCAATATTATCGAGAAAGAACTGAACCGCCCCTTCGTTCCGTTCTACTTTGGGGCCACCGTCGGCTATGCATTTTGAGCCCTATCGTTTCATATTTCACCTCTCACATTTCTCGTTTCACCTCTCACATTTTCAGCCCATGTCTAAAAAAACCGTTATCATCGGAGCCACTCCCAATCCGGCACGCTATGCCTACACTGCTGCCACCATGCTCACCGAGTATGAGCATCCTATTGTGCCCGTGGGGATCAAGCAGGGCGCGGTGGCTGATCAGCCCATCCTGGACCTGCGCGAGCGTCCGGAAATCACCGACGTCGACACCGTGACTTTGTACATTGGGCCGCGCCACCAACCCGAGTGGTACGATTATATTTTAAATTTGAATCCCCGGCGTATTATTTTCAATCCCGGAACAGAAAACGCCGAACTCAGTAAGAAAGCTCGGGAGGCAGGCATCGAGCCGGTCACGGCTTGTACCCTGGTGATGCTGCGTACCGGGGCTTATTAGCTCTATTTGAGAACTGATTCATAGATCGCTTCACCTTTGCTCGGGCAACCCAGCATGTCTGAAATTACCATGTAAACCTAAGGTTTGTTTTTCAATCGTGCTCGGGAAGGTAAGCAATTGCGTGACGCTGAATTAGACTGTTGGGTTATCGGTGATAAATGATCGCCAGTTGACTAGCCTACCTTGTTTCGTATTTAAAGTTTCCGTTCCCCCGTAGACGACATAAGAAGTGTTGGGCGCGTTCCCGGAAAGCTCGTTCCAATAGGATAGGTTTTTGAAATAATCCATCGTTTTTGTCGTACCTGATTTGATTTCTATTGGTATCAGTTGTTGCCCTTTTTCTATGAGTAAGTCAATCTCTCTTCCCCGGTGATCTCTCCAAAAATAGAGCTGGGGCGCTTTCCCCCGGTGATAGGCGCTTTTAACCAACTCTGTAATGATAAGATTTTCAAAGATGGCTCCTCGTGCAAAATGGGCGAACAAATCTTGCGGAGTGTTGATGGTTAGCAAGTAGCATAGCAGCCCAGTGTCGTAAAAATATAGCTTGGGCATTTTAATCAGCCGCTTGTTAAAATTTTTATGGTGAGGATAGAGCCGAAAAACAATGTAGCTTGCTTCAAGAATATTGAGCCAGGATTTGACAGTATTGACCGCTATCCCCGCATCGTTGGATAACTCCGACATATTGAGCAACTGACCTACCCGACCGGCGCACAATTTCACAAAAGTTGAGAAGGTAGTTAAGTTACCTACCTGGGTGAGTTGTCGTACATCCCGCTCCACGTAGGTGCGCCTGTAATTAGGGTAAAAATCTTCAGCAGGAATGCCTTTATCAAAGATTCGCGGGTAGAAGCCCCTAACGGCTACCTCTTCGTAGCTATCGGAAAGCAAGCCTGCGTTCTTCAGTTCCAGCATAGAGAAAGGGAGTAGTTGAAGGATGCCTACCCGACCGGCCAGACTCTGGCTAATCTGCTCGGATAACAGAAAATTCTGCGAACCTGACAATACAAATTTTATCTGCTCATTCTCATCAACAATACCTTGTAAATAGGAAAAAAGCAAAGGTGTTCTTTGGATTTCGTCCAGTACGGCTCCCTGTGGATAATTACCCAAGAAAAGCCGAGGATCGTTGAGCGCTAAGTCTCGGTCATCTGGGTTCTCCAAATTAACGTACGGCAAATGAGAAAAAGCAGTACGAATTAGAGTGGTCTTGCCCGACTGCCGGGGCCCAGTGACGGATACCACCGGATAAAATTGCATCAGCTGCTTAAGTTTTTCTTCTAGAATTCTATGGATCATGGACGAATTTACAAATTTGCAATTGAATTGCAAATTTGTACACGTTTCTACATCTTAGCAACTTGGTAACCTATTGACAGGGCCTACTTTCTTGCCACATTTACGCATTCGATACTCTACAAAACCCGCAAAATTGTTGTAATTTTGAGTGTTAAGCACATTTATTAATATGGACAAAATAAAAGAAGTAAATCCCGAATCAGATTCACTAGCCACCATCAACGCGGGTGATTATTCGGCTAACAACATTCAGGTACTCGAGGGACTGGAGGCCGTACGAAAACGCCCCGCCATGTACATCGGCGACGTGAACAATAAGGGGCTGCACCACATGGTGTATGAGGTGGTCGACAACTCAATCGATGAGGCACTAGCGGGATACTGCAACCGCATTGACGTGATTATCGAAGAAGACAATTCAATCATCGTACAGGACGACGGCCGAGGCATTCCGGTAGACCTCCACCAGAAAGAAAACCGCTCGGCTCTGGAAGTGGTGATGACCGTGCTGCATGCCGGGGGTAAATTTGATAAGAATACCTACAAAGTGTCGGGCGGGCTGCACGGTGTGGGGGTGTCGTGTGTGAATGCCCTGTCCGAGAGCCTGCACGCCACCGTGTATCGCAAGGGCAAAGTGTACGAACAGAAGTACGTACGCGGCGTGCCGCTGTTTGAGGTGCGCGAGATCGGCACCACCGACCGAACCGGCACCACGGTGCACTTCCGGCCCGACTCCGAGATTTTCACCGTCAAAGAGTATAAGTACGAAACCATTGCCACCCGCCTGCGCGAGCTGGCTTTTCTGAACGCGGGCATCCACATCACGCTAACGGACCGACGCGACAAAGACGGTGACGGCGAGCCCGAGATCGAAGAGTTTCACTTTGAGGGCGGTTTGGTAGAGTTTGTGGACTACCTGGACAACAACCGCGAAAAGCTGATTCCCGAGCCCATCTACGTCGATACCGAAAAGGGCGACGTGCCGGTGCAGGTGGCCATGTCCTACAACACTTCCTATACGGAGAACGTGGTATCGTACGTCAACAATATTAACACTATTGAGGGCGGCACCCACGTGTCGGGCTTCCGCAGTGCCCTCACGCGCACCCTGAAATCGTACGCCGACAAATCAGGCCTGCTGGAACGCGCCAAAGTAGAAATCAGTAGCGACGATTTTCGGGAGGGGCTCACCGCCGTGATCTCGGTGAAGGTGGCCGAACCCCAGTTCGAAGGGCAGACCAAAACCAAGCTGGGCAACTCCGACGTGATGGGTGCCGTGAACTCGGCCCTGGGCGACGCGCTGTCGACCTATCTGGAAGAGCATCCTAAAGAGGCCAAGCAGATTGTGTCGAAGGTAATTCTGGCGGCGCAGGCGCGGCAGGCGGCCCGCAAGGCGCGCGAGATGGTGCAGCGCAAAAATGTGCTCACCGGCACCGGCCTACCCGGCAAACTCGCCGACTGCTCCGACAGCGACCCTGGTAATTGCGAATTATACCTTGTGGAAGGCGATAGCGCGGGGGGCTCGGCAAAGCAAGGGCGCGACCGTAACTTCCAGGCCATCTTGCCGTTGCGCGGAAAAATTCTGAACGTAGAAAAGGCCCAGGAGCACAAAATCTACGACAACGAGGAGATCAAGAACATGATCACCGCGCTGGGCGTGTCCTTCGGCACCGAAGACGACGAAAAGGGGCTGAACATGGAGAAGTTGCGCTACCACAAGGTGATTATCATGACGGACGCCGACGTGGATGGTAGCCACATCCGTACGCTGATTCTCACCTTCTTCTTCCGCTACATGCGCCCGCTCATCGAGAGTGGGTATCTCTATATTGCCCTGCCGCCTTTATACCTGGTGAAAAAGGGCAAAGAAGAGCGCTACATCTGGACTGAAGAGGAGCGCGAGGCCGCCGTGCAGGAGCTAGCAGGTAATGGCAAAGTAGAATCCGTAGGCGTGCAACGCTACAAGGGGCTAGGCGAGATGAATCCTGAGCAGTTGTGGGACACCACCATGAACCCCGATACGCGCAGTCTGAAGCTGGTTACCATTGAATCGGCCGCCGAAGCAGATCATCTGTTCTCGATGCTGATGGGCGACGACGTGGCTCCGCGTCGGGCGTTTATTGAGAAAAACGCGAAGTACGCCAATTTGGATATATGATGAGGGAAGCAATAGCGTTTACTCAAGCTGACGGATATAGATAGCTCCGGTAGGTTTATCATTGGCGCACCGCCATCTCCACCCACAGCGTGTCGCTGGCCCGATAAACTTCTATCGGCAAACCGCTCACCGTAAAATCGTGTTCGGCCGCGTAGTCCAGCAACTGCTCGTTGATGGCTTGGGGGCGGGGCTGCACCAGTGAATGCGCCGCCACTTGAGCCCGCAGGTACGTTCCGGCCGCTAGGGTATCGTGCTGATAACCAGGGGGCAACGAATCAACAGGAGCCGACAGGGCAATGCCAATGAACTGGTTCACCTGCTTCCCCCCCGCCGAAGCGGAGTCGAGATTGACGACCAGCAGGGTACCTGCTACGCTGTCGCTGGCCAGCAGGCGTTGGGCCTGCACAAAAATCTTGCGCAGGGCCAAATCGCCGTACTGACCCCGGTACGCCTTCCCCATCAGGGGCCGCGGCGGCTCCTCGACCACCGCAATCGCAATTTCGTTGAAGCCGCCCAGCCAGTAGTAGCCCAGCAGCGTGAGCAGGCCAAGAGGGAAAAAAATATAGAACAGCACCTTTTTAAACATGAATGATTTCGGTAGTCTATTATAAATGAGGTGAAGTTCACTTACTAACGTGGGGTTCAGAGAACCCGCTTACTTCAGTCACAGCGCCAGAGGCCCTGCGCCAGGCTAGATTTTCAATCAATCAACGCAAGCGTATACTTTGCGCAATGGGGGCAAGGTAGCGCCTAATCCGCTGGTAAATGTAAAAACTTTTCTGGCTGACTGTAACTTTCTGCCCACTCGCCGGTCTTCCTCTCGAGATGGTGCTAGAAGAATTTAAATATCGCGTGCTTCCGGTCAAGGACAAACTGTACCGCTTCGCGCTGCGCTTTTTGCGCAACGAGGCCGAGGCCCAGGACGTGGTGCAGGAAGTGCTCATCAAGGCCTGGTACCAGGGCGACGAACTGCGCAACGCCGAAGCCTGGTGCATGCGCCTCACGCGCAACCTGTCGCTTAACCTGCTGGAGTCGGGGCGGCGGCGGCGCACCGAGGCCCTGGCCGACGACGACCGCTACGCCAGCGAGGCAATCACTCCCTACGCGCACACCGAAACCCAGGATGCGCTGCAGCACGTGCGCGAGTTGTTGCAACGTTTGCCAATGAAGCAACAGCAGGTGCTGGAGCTGCGCGACGTGGAAGGCTATACCTATCAGGAGATCAGCGAAGCATTAACAATGGACCTCAACCAAGTGAAAGTGAACTTATTTCGGGCGCGACAAACGCTCCGAAGTCAACTTATAAACCGAAATGCTTATGGAATCGCAAAAGATTGACGCGTGGCTGGAGAAGTACTGGAAGGGCGAAACCAGCTTAGAAGAAGAAGCCCAACTGCGTCGCTACTTTCAGGAGCAGGAGCCACCGCCTCACCTGCGCTCGGTAGCGGCCCTGTTTCAGCACTACGACGCCCCACCCCGCCTCGATGAGAACTTTGACGAGCAGTTGATGGAGCGCCTACCCCGAGAAAAGACGGTGCCGATGTGGCCCAAGTTTCTTAAGATCGCCGCGGTGGTTGCGCTGTTTCTCCTGGGAGCCCTGTGGACGAAGCACGCTTACTTAGACACACCCGCCCCGGCTCCGGTAGCCGTGGTGCCCGATACTTACGAAGACCCCGAGCGGGCCTACGAAGAGGCGAAGCAAGCCCTGCTGCTGGTGTCTAGCCTGATGAACGAGGGCACCCAGCACCTCACCAAGCTCGAAGAGTTTGACGAAGCCCAGCAGACGATAAAATCTCAGAAATCCACTTTATAATTAAACCCTTTTTAACCCCATACTGTCATGAAAAAGTTATTAATCACCCTCAGCATCGGCTACCTGACCGCTTTTCAGGTGAACGCCCAGGACGCGGCCATTTCTTCGTTGTTTGATAAATATGCCGACAACGAAGAGCTCACCAAGGTGAACATCAGCCAGAAAATGTTTAGTTTGTTCACGAATCTGGAGCCCGACGACCCCGAAACCAAGGAACTGGCCAACGCCATCAGCAAGCTGAAGGGAGTGAAAATTTTGGCTTCCGACAGCATTGCCAACGGTCGAAAGTACTACCGGGAAGCCAGCCAGAACATTCGGAAGAGCCAGTTTGAAGAGCTGATGTCGGTGCGCGACGGCGACAAAGACATGGTGTTTATGATCAAGGAGAGCGGCGGCATCATTAACGAACTGCTCATGCTGGTGGGCGGCGACCACCAGTTTGTGGCGATGGATTTGTTCGGCGAGATCGATCTGAAGCAAATCTCTAAGCTATCCAAGGGCATGAACATGAAAGGGATGGAGTACCTGGAAAATATTGACAAAGGTTCTAAAGAAGGAAGCTAACTTTATTTATAAAGGTCAAGCGCAGCAAGCGCGGGAGTCTCGTGCAACGAAGACCAGGCACGAGGCCTCCTTTCAAATCTGCCATTCCTATGAAATACCTCCTCACTTTTGTTCTTCTACTCAACCTAACTTCCCTGCGGGCGCAGAGTAGCACGGTGGCCGATTTCCGCGCGCAGCACGCCACGCGCCAGGATTTCTTTTTGTACCCCAGCACCCTGCGCATGGTGAACCTAGACAAGAATCCTGACCTGTATCAACTGGTGCACGACGTAGAGAAATTGCAAATCCTGCTCTTCGACCGGCCCAGCGTGGATCGTTCTGCCGTGCAGCAACTCCGGCAAGGCATCCGGGGCGAGAATTACGATGAACTCATCAGCTTTCGGCAAAAAGGTAGCCAGGTCACCGTCTACGCCCAAGGCGACAGTCCGACGCTGGACGGGGTGGTGGGCGTGGTAGACAACCAACAAACGCTGGCCCTGATCGACCTGGAGGGCTTTGTGGACCTGCCCGCGCTGATGCGGCTGATGCAGGGGGGATACGATTTCTCACCGATGACAAACCTGGTCAACCTATCATTGAAAGAACAGGCGGAAAACGGTCAGTAGGAACACGACGGTCGCCGCGCGATTAATCGTGTTCCTACGATTAATCCACCGCCCGGCGGCCCGGCGTGGACGCGGCATGTTCCTACCATCCGCATCACCAACCAAACCTTCACTTACCATGCCTTCAGTTCTCACCATCAACCACCTGCACAAACACTACGGAAAAATTCACGCGGTCAATGACCTGTCGCTAGACGTGGAAGAGGGCAGCGTGTTTGGCATTCTGGGGCCTAACGGCAGCGGCAAAACCACCACCCTGGGTATGGGGCTGGGCGTGATTCAACCCAGCGCGGGTTCGTTTGCCTGGTTCGGGCAGGAAAACACGTCGCCTGCCTCCCTGGCCGAAAGCCGGAAACAAATCGGGGCTATTCTGGAAACCCCGATCTTTTACCCCTACCTAACGGCGGTGGAGAACCTCAAGATTGTGGCGCAGATCAAGGGGTGTCGCTACGCGCGCATCGATGCGGTGCTGCGCACCGTAGACCTGCTGGAGCGCAAAGACGATAAATTCAAGACCTACTCGCTGGGCATGAAGCAGCGGCTGGCCATCGCCTCGGCCCTGCTGGCCGAACCGCGGGTGCTGATCCTCGACGAACCCACCAACGGCCTGGACCCGCAGGGCATCGCCGAAATTCGGTCGCTCATCGTGGAAATTGCCCGGCGGGGCAAGACCATCATTCTGGCCAGTCATCTGCTCGACGAGGTGCAAAAGGTGTGTACCCACTTTGCGGTGCTCAAACGCGGACGGCGCATTTACAGCGGCCGCGTCGACGAGGCCCTGTCGGGCACCGATACCATTGAAGTGGCGGCCGCCGACCTGGAGCACTTGCAGCAATTGGCCCAACAATTTCCGCATACCGAAGGGGTGCAGCGCGAAAACGGACTGATCCGGGTGCGCCTGCATTCTGAAAAAAACAGTGCCGACCTCAACCGCTTCCTCATCGAACGGGGCGTGGTGGTGTCGCACCTGTCGCAACGGACCAAAAGCCTGGAGCAACAATTCTTAGACCTTCTATCCGCCGATCATGACTAAACTATTCACCATCGAGTGGCTCAAACTGCGTCACTACCGTCCGTTCTGGGTCCTGCTTGTCCTCTACTTTGTGGTGCTGGGCTTGGTTTCGTGCAGCGTGATGCTCTTTTTTGAGTATCTGGCCAGTCGGGGCGCCAGGTTTCAGGGCATCGATCCCACCATCGTTCCCTTCTACGACTTTGACGACGTGTGGCAGAACCTGACGTATCTGGCGACGTATTACAAGATCTTTCTGGGGTTTATCGTGGTCATATCGATCACCAACGAGTATGACTACAAAACCATCCGGCAGAACATTATCGACGGGCTCACCAAGAAGGAGTTTTTGGGCACCAAACTGCTAGTCATTCTGGCGTTAAGCGTTGCAACCACCCTGTTTATCTTTCTGATCGGGCTGGTGATGGGCTGGATCTATTCGCCCGTGCAGGGCTGGGGAGCGGTGTTCGGGCAGGCGGAGTTTCTGCTGGCCTACTTTCTGGAGGTACTCACCTTTTTGGTATTTGCCTTGTTCGTAGGGTTATTGATCAAACGCACTGGCTTTGCCATTGTGCTGCTGGCTTTCTACACGTTCTTTGTTGAACCCATTGGCACCACCCTTTTGGCCGTTAAATTCCCCGAGCTAACCTTCTACGAGTACTTTCCCATCCGAGCAATTAATAACCTGATTGCGGTTTCCTACCATAAGTACGCTTTCCGCGAGGTGCAGGACTTTGTGGCGGTGAAGGACGTGGTGGTGGTGGGGCTGTACCTAGCCGGTTTTACCTTCCTGAACTACTGGCTGCTCAAAACCCGAGACGTGTCGTAGTCATTTTTTGGTCATAAAGCACTATTGCGGTAATGGTTATTCTTTTAGAACTTTGTTGTTCATTTCCCTACCCTACCCTATGAACCTCCTGATCAAGTTTTTTTACTACCTCATTGTTCTAATTAGTTTCCTGGTTATTGTAGTTTCCTTACTGTCGCTCAGCTACAACAATACGCAGTGGTGGATGAAGGCGATGGACTTCCCCCGCTTGCAGTATCTAGTGGTGGCTTTCGGGTGCTTAGTGATCTTTGGGCTGCACAACCGAAGATGGACCTTCTGGCCGGTTTTTCTGATGGTCGGACTGCTGGCGACGGTGGTGATCCAAGGAAGCTTTATTTTTCCTTACACTCCCATGACTCAGCCGAGGATAGCCTCGCTGTCGCCTACTGAAGTTGACCCCTCGGAGCGGGTTCGCCTGATGCTGGCCAATGTGTATATGCACAACCGGGAGGCCGATGCTTTGCTGAATGTTGTGGAGCAAGCTGACCCGGATATGCTATTGCTGATGGAAACCAACCAGTGGTGGATCGACCACGTGGCCCCCTTGCGCGAGCGCTATCCACACCACCACGAACTGCCGATCAACAACACCTACGGCATGGCGCTCTACTCCCGCTATCCGCTCAGGGATTTCACAACCAGATTTTTGCAGCACGACAGCGTGCCGTCGTTTCACTGCGATGTGGAATTGCCCAACGGGCAGTCCTTCCGTTTTCATGGGGTGCACCCCGTGCCGCCCATTCTGAGCAAACACCCCGACAATGCCGGACAGCAGGAAGAAGAACTACTGAAGGTGGGCAATCTGGTGAAGCAGCGAACCCTTCCGGCGGTGGTGGCCGGTGACTTCAACGACGTGGCTTGGTCGAATACCTCGCGCCTGTTTCAGACCAATGGGGGGCTGCAGGATACCCGGGTGGGGCGGGGACTGTATGACTCGTTCGATGCTAACTCGCGGGTGATGCGCTGGCCCCTGGATCACGTTTACGTTTCGGACGAATTCCGGGTGGTATCTTTCCGGAAGCTTGGCTACTTCGGCTCCGACCACTTCCCGATTTGCATAGAGTTAGCCTTGCCCGATGTCAACCAATAGTTGCTTAAATTGCTAGTTGTCCAATTCTCAAAAGAAGCGTAATTTGCTGCGAAAACCCTAATCTTCTCATGCGACCACTGCTCACCTACCTATCCATTCTGGCGTTTCCGCTCGCCGTCTTCTCACAAACCACTCCCACCGACCTGGACCAAGTGCAGCCCGGGCGCTTCGATCAGGGCAAGATGTGGACCTTTGAGAACCCGCCGGTGCAGTATTTTGAGGAAGCTTACGGCTTCCGGCCGTCCGAAGAATGGCTGGCCGACGTGCGACAATCAGCCCTGCGCTTTGCCAGTTGGTGTTCAGCTTCCTTCGTTTCAGAAACCGGACTCATCATGACCAACCACCACTGCTCGCGCAGCGTCACCGCCTCGGTGATGAAGGAAGGTGAGAACTTCGACGACAACGGCTTCTACGCCACCACGCAGGAAGAAGAACGGCGCGTGCCCGACCTCTACGTGGATCAGTTGGTGATGCTGGCCGACGTGACCGAGGCGGTGAAAAGCCAAACCGGCGTGGCTCCCGACTCAGCCCTGGCCACAGTGCAGGCAGAATACGCGCAGAAAGAGGAGTGGAAAGACCTGGAAATAGAAACCCGCACCTTCTACAGCGGCGGTCGCTACTCGCTCTACGGCTTCAAGCGCTACACCGACATCCGGCTGGTGCTTTACCCCGAACTGGCGCTGGGCTTCTTCGGCGGCGACCCCGACAACTTCACCTACCCGCGCTACAGTCTGGACTTCACCTTTTTCCGCGCCTACGACGAAGCGGGCAATCCGCTGCGTCCGGCCCACTACTTCGCCTTTGATGCCGAAGGTGCCCAAGAGGGCGAAGCGGTGTTCGTGATCGGCAACCCGGGCAGCACCGGCCGCTACAAAACGATGGCGCAACTGCACTACCAGCGTGACGTGTCGGCCCCGGCCCTGCTTTCGTTTCTGCGCAACCGCACCAAAATTTACATGGAAGCGGCCGAACGCACCACCGACGTGTACGTCAAAGACTCTTTGCGCAACCTGGCCTTTAGCCTGAGTAACGGAGAAAAAGCCTACGAGGGGCGCCTCGACGGACTCAACGACCCCTATCTGATGGCTAAGAAGCAAAAGAAAGAAGATGCCCTGCGCGAGCAGGTCACGCTCGAGGAAGCTGATCCCTGGGAGGAACTGGCGGCCAACGCCCAGGAGGAAACCCGGTACTTCGCCGAGGCCTTCTTCTTGTCGCCCAGCCCCACCCGCGGCAAGGTCGTACAACTGCTGCCCAAAATTTACGACTACCGAATTGCCCTCGAGCAGGACGAGGAAGAAGCCGCGGCAGCCCAGCGACAAGATATTCAGCAAATTTTGTCCGACGTAGACCTTCAACTGGAGACGGATCTGTTCGCCGCGGTGCTTGAAGAGCTCGATGAGCACTCACGTCAGGACTATGCGCGCCAACTACTCAACGGCACGGACCCGAAAGCGCGGGCGGAAAGTATTATGGAAGAGAGTTTGCTGCTGCAAGACAGCGCGAAGTTCTTCAAGCGCAAGCCTAAAAAGCTGGCGAAAGACCCGCTGGTGGGGCTGGCCAACGAACTGGTGCCTCGCTTCCGCGAAGCTCAGGCCAAGATGGGGCAACTCGGACAGCAAGATCAGGTGCGAGAAGAAAAGATCGCCAACCTACAGTATCAGGTCGACGGACTGAGTAGTCCACCCGATGCTACGTTTTCGCTCCGCATTGCCGATGGCACGGTGCGGGGCTACGAGTATAACGGCACCGAAGCCCCGCCGCACACCACCTACTTCGGACTCTACGACCGCTACTACAGCCACAACCAAGAATTTCCCTGGGACCTGCCCAACCGTTGGCAGAATCCGCCGATGGATTTGCTCAAAGCCCCGCTCAACTTCGTATCGACCGCCGACATCATCGGGGGCAACTCGGGCAGCCCGGTGATCAACCAGAACGCCGAAGTGGTGGGGCTGGTATTTGATGGGAATATTGAGAGTTTACCAGGCTATTTTATCTACGACAGCGACTTCAACCGGACGGTTTCGGTGCACGCGGGGGGCATTGTGGCGGCGCTCAAGTATATTTACAAAGCCGACCGGCTGCTGCCCGAACTAAACGCTGAGTAGAGCAATCGGTTCTGCTTCGGTGCGGTCAACCGTAGGTTCATCGTCGCCTCCGCAACCCACCAGGCCAAGCACCAGGATCGGCAGAAGTTTGAGCGTTAGAGAATAGTGATCAAGGGTAGCTTTCATGACAAGCAGTTAACGTTCAGGATTAGCGAGATAGTTACCGGAACAGCGGATAATTTATCATTTGTTGGTAGATGCGTAGCCTTTTCCTTTTTCAGCGTAAAAGGCGCAACCAACGATTAATGCAGCTGTCTGGCCGAGCTTGTGGGCGTTGATCTTCCGAGTATCAATATACGAACTTGGAGCGACAAACACTCAAGCTCTTCATTCCCCGGCTAGCGGCTGCATGGTGTTGGGTGCAGTTTCATTCTACCGATTCTACTGTATAAGCGTTTCCAGGCTCATACGAGTCAATTTGCGCTTTGAAGGCAGGAATTAACGGCTCAACGTATTTGATGTGACTACGAGGTGTATCTAAAATTACGATAGCTATGGCGAATTTGCTTACGTTCTGTTGGTAGTCAATATTCTTGTCTATCGTTAACAAAATATCAAAGCCCCCTTCTACTGCTGCTTTTAATAGCTTGCCATTCTTTAAACCGCTAAACGATGCTTCCGGAACGGTGACAACTTCAAATTCATTAAGGTGTCGTTTCGCCTTCCTGGTGAGACATTCATCCAACAGGATTTTCATACAATAGCTGGCTTGATCTTTCTACTAACCCTCTTGATATCTCAAGCAATTTGATGACTTGCTCTTTTTTCACAGAAGGAAAGTCTTCTAGAAACTCTTCCATCGTTTCTCCTTCTTCCAGATAGTCAAATAGATTCTTAACAGGTACTCTAGTACCTAGGAATACCGGAGTTCCCCCCAATATTTCCGAGTCAATGTTGATTACGCGCTGTTCCATAGCAGATTATACGCTTTAAGTCATTTAATGATTCGTGTAACCTATTCTAATTGCACTCAACATCCGTACATCCGCAACTGCGGTTATCTGCAATATAGCAACCTAGCGGTCTGTTTGAAGACCGCCCCCCCAAATATCCCTCAATCATTGCTTCAAACGCAACAATGCCAACCGAATTGCTCATAAAACCAAGTTCGCTAACCATTTACAAACGTTTACAAACGGTTATAGACGACTACAAACGCTTAGCAGACGAATCGTTTGCCCGCCCTGCCCCACCTTTGCCAACGAGTTTAATGTTCAACAACAAAATAACGAAAACGATGAACGCATTAAAAAACAAAGTACAATTGATCGGACGCCTAGGCCAAGAGCCCGAAGTGAAGCAACTCAGCAACGGGGGCACACTGGCTCGCTTCTCCGTAGCCACCACTGAAACCTATAAAAACAAGCAGGGCGAGCGGGTAGAGGATACGCAGTGGCACCGCGTGGTGCTGTGGGGCAACCTGGCCGAACTGGCCGGGCAGTACCTGCACAAGGGCAAAGAGGTGGCCCTGGAAGGCAAGCTTAACCACCGCACCTACGATGACAAGGACGGAAACAAGCGCTACATCACCGAGGTGGTGGGCAGCGATTTCCTGATG
This sequence comes from Cyclobacteriaceae bacterium, assembly GCA_965217275.1. Taxonomy (GTDB): domain Bacteria; phylum Bacteroidota; class Bacteroidia; order Cytophagales; family Cyclobacteriaceae; genus Tunicatimonas. The sequence continues at coordinate 3,818,654 of OZ244400.1, forward strand.
CTAGGCAAGAAAAGTGAAGCGCAAGACCGTCCGGCGCAGGTGCAACAAACCGTGCCCTCCGATGATTTGCCTTTCTAGAAAAGGTAAAGCAAAAGCACCCTGCCGGGTGGTGAATAACAGAGCAATTCGTTCGTCGGATTGCTCTTTTTTGTTTTCTATACGTACGTACCAAACGCATGATAATTAGCGCACGCAATTCGGCGCTTTAGCGCAATTTGGCGGCTTGAAACCAGTGAACACTCCCATGAAACGATTATTATCCTTAGCCCTGCTTAGCAGCACCCTGCTCTTTTCCGCGTGCCAGGAAGACACTGAAAGTCCAGCGGTGGCCCCACCCCAGCTGGAGCGACGCGGCGTTTCGCAAGACGATCTTATTTCGTTGGCAGCAGTGGTTGCTGGAAGTCAGGTCGACGGCACCCTACACTATTTGTACTTCACGGAGAGCAAAAATCCGGGGAAACCTACATCTCAGGAGCTGGTTGATCACCGGCTTACGGAAACGGTGCCCATGAACGGGGCCACCATAAAGCTATTTAATTTCCCCGCTACCAGCAAAACCATGTACTACATCTACGCGGTGTTGCGAGTAGGGAACGAAATCAGTAGCGTAACAGAATTGCAAGCAGAAACTATTTAACAGGTACTTAAAAGCATTTTCTCACATGATACGTATTGTAGTCAAATTTTGGTTTCTGCTGCTGACGATGGCAGTCTTGGCGTTAACCGCTTGCCAAGAAGACATTATCGAGGCTGATTCCGTCGAAAAGGGTGATACACTCAGTATCACCGCCGACATACCCGCCCCAACCGTTCGGTTGGTCGATTCTAAGGTGCCCACCACGCTTAAATTCGGCTTTAGCGTAATGGCCGACCAAATTCAGGATACGGTCTATTACCTACTGTTGCCGGACAGCGTGGCGGCACCTTTGGCAACCGAACTGATGAATTACTCCGGCATCACCGAGTTCCCGATGGAAGGAAGTTATTTCCGGTCTACCTTCCGGTCCGGCTTGTCAGCGCAAACCAAGTACGTAGTGTACGCTTCAATCAAGAAAGGAAAGCAACAAAGTGAAGTAGCTAGTCTGGCGCTGACCACCGGACAAGATGCCGATACCGCTTCGCCGGGCAACCCTACTGACGAGGGACAAGAGACGCCTCCTCCCGTAGCGGACCCGCCCGCTGAAAACCCTACGGATAAACCCGCCCCCACCGAAAATCCGCCCCCAACCACTAGTCCGCAGGATACCACGACTGCCCCGGTGCTGGAGCCCCGCGGCACCCCTCAGGACGACATTATCTCGCTAGCGGTGCTCGTGAACAGCAACCAGATTGAGGGTACGCTGCACTACTTATACTTCACGGAAAGTAAAAACCCGGACACTCCACCAACTTCGCAAGAACTGCTCGACCATCGGCTAACCGAAACCGTGCCTATGAACGGTGCCACCATCAAGAAGTTTAACTTTCCCGCCACCGGTAAGACCAAGTATTACATCTACGGAGTGCTGAAGGTGGGTAATAAGTTGAGTCGGGTAGTTTTGATAGAAAGGGCAACTGTCTAGGTGCGATCTCTGATTTGACAAATATCCCTTAAATTGCCGGTACGTAGATAGCTTTACCTTTACAGCGCTATGGACGAACCGTTTCTCACCGGCATTTTTCCCCGCCCCGCCTTTACTCAGAAAGGACAGGAGACAATTATTGCCGAATTTCAGCGGGTAACCTTCCGGAAGCACGATTTTCTGCTCACCGAAGGCACCGTCGAAAATCACTACTGGTTTATTGAGTCTGGGTTTGCCCGCTCCTACGCCGTTGATACCGACGGAAACGATATCAGTACCAACTTCTACGGGGCAGACGACGTGGTGATCGATTGGCCGTCGTTCTTTCAACGGCGACCCACTCGGGAGAACATTCAGGCCCTCACCGATTGCACCACTTGGCAGTTGGATTTTGTTACCTTCCAACAACTGTTCCACGGCACTGAAGCATTTCGTGAGGCGGGACGCGCCCGGCTCGTGGCCAGCTACTTTGAGATGAAGCAACACCGCGTCTCTTTGATCGTCGATCCGGCCAAGGTCCGCTACCAACGCCTGCTTATCGAGCGGCCCGATATTCTTCAAAACGTGTCCCTGAAGCAAATCGCCTCTTATCTGGGCATCACCGACACCTCGCTGAGCCGCATCCGAAAAGAGCTTACCGAAGGCAAGTGAATAACCGCTTCCTTTCTTGTCCTATGGTAAGATAAATGCCGCTGAACTATGGTAAGTTTGCCAGAGAGTTATTCATCACGCACCCAGCAAGGCATGGAACTTCTGGAACTATCGTTTATCATCATTACCGCCCTGACGATTATCTGCTTTTACCTCGGGATAGGCCGGAACAAACAGATTTTAGGCGGACTCGCGCTGTGGACGGCCATGGTTGGCTGGCTGGCCTTCGGAGGTTTCTTTGAGGACACTAGCGTGGTTCCGCCCCGCATTCTGTTCTTGCTGTTGCCTCTGACTATCTTAGTAATTCTACTGTATCGGCAGATTGATGTCAGTAGTATCAACCTCCTACTACTCACGGGCATCCACATCGTGCGCATTCCGGTAGAACTCACGCTGCACGAATTGTACCTACAAGGAAGAATTCCCGTAATCATGACCTACGCGGGCTGGAATTTCGACATTGTGGTAGGCCTTTCGGCCGGGCTGATGCTAGCTTACCTGCTGTGGAAGAAGTCCGCCTACAACCGAGCTCTGCTGCGCTGGTGGAACTACTTCGGACTCGTTATGCTCAACATCATTGTGGTCACCGCCATCCTTTCGGCCCCCGGTCCGCAGCAACAACTCGCCTTTGATCAGCCCAACGTTGCTATCCTGACCTATCCCTTTACCCTGTTGCCCGGAGTGGTGGTGCCGTTGGTAGCGCTGTCGCACTTTCTTTCGCTCAAAGCAATTAGCACAAAGGCAATGTAGTTCCTACTCCGGGCGAAGGGCATCACTGAAAAACCAAAAGATGGCGGCGAACGCTTCTTCTTGCGTTACTCCCGCTACCGATTGCGACCGCTCTTGATTGAAAAGTATCAACAGGCTGTCGTACTGACGGTCGGTGATCTGAAATTGATTAACCAGCAGTTTTCGGGTGGTTGCGTCGTTGACGGCTTGATTGTAGCCACGCTGGGCCTTCGCTACTTCCAACGCCCGCTCGTACTTCCGCTGATCTTTTTCGTAGCCCATAAAGTAAGAAATCGGCCCGGCCAATGAAGCGCTGAGCTGTAGTGTCACCGGGGCATCCTCTGAGAAGTTTTTCCGTCCCCACGTCCAGGTCATGGGCTTCACCCGCACGGGATTTTCTACAAACGGCACTCCCGGCAAGCGTAGCGGCTGAGCGGTCGTATCCCGGTACGTATTTACGCGGTTGGCCAGCACCCTGATTTCCTGAAGCATTACCGTATCAGGAAGTAAGTAGATGATCATTGGGCGACGGTCCACCACTGCCGTTTGAGCCCGGTAGCCGGTGGATGAGAAACGCAGCGAATCGCCGGTTTGGGCCACCATGCGGAAGTAGCCGTGGGCGTCGGTTACCGCACCGGCGCTACGGTTAATGTTCAGGACGTGCACATCCACCAGAGCGTCTTCTGACAAAGAATCGAACACATGTCCCTGAACCGTCTGTCCCATAACTGCAAACGAAGCTAAGGCGAGGAGCCAAGGTAAAAGAAAGAGCGTCAGTTTTAGCGGCATGATACAATGACCCGGACCCGGCGTCAAAGGTTGGCACCATAAGTACTAAGCGCACAAAATTTGGTAAAATGATTTACAACCGATCCAACCAACCCGCCATCTCCTGCTGCAACGCTTGCGCCGCGCGGCCCGCCCGCTGCCCGAAATCCGCTCCCTCTCCGGCATAAATGATGCCCCGCGACGAGTTGACGAGCAGTCCGCAGTGGTCGTTCAGGCCGTGCTGGGCCACTTCGGCCAGGCTGCCCCCCTGCGCGCCCACGCCCGGCACCAACAAGAAGTGATCGGGAGCCAGCGTCCTAATCTCGCGCAAGCGGTCGGCCTGGGTGGCTCCCACCACGTACATCAGCCGGTCTACGTTTCCGTCGGTCGCATCGCTCCACCGCTGACTCGCCCGAATCACCCGCTGGTAGAGGGGAGCCGCGCCTTCTTTATCTACCGTATGCTGAAAGTCATGACTGCCGGGGTTAGAGGTGAGTGCCAGCAGCACGACCCACTTGTCGGAATAACTCCAGAAGGGAACCACCGAGTCGCGCCCCATGTAGGGAGCCACGGTGACCGCGTCGAAGGGCAAAGTCTCGAAGAAGGTCTGAGCGTATAGCCGGGAGGTGTTGCCGATATCGCCCCGCTTGGCGTCGGCAATGGTGAAGCAGTCGCTGGGAATGTAGTCGACGGTTTTTTGCAGACTTTCCCAGCCCGCCGGACCCAGGGCTTCGTAGAAGGCTACGTTGGGCTTGTAGGCCACGCAGTAGGGCGCAGTGGCGTCGATAATCTGTCGATTAAAGGCAAACACCGGGTCGGGGTCAGCGCGTAGGTGGGCCGGAATGCGGGCCGGATCGGGGTCGAGCCCCACGCACAAAAAGGAGCGTTTCTGCTGGATGTTGCGGAAGAGTTGGTCGCGGGTCATATAAGAAGATTGCGTAGGTACGTCGGCCCCGAAAGATACGCATTAGAAGACAACGTGCCACGAAGTCCCGGCAATTTGCCCCTCTCCCTAGCACCATTCCCCCCAAGTCCTTACCTTTACTCATTCAATCATTCAATCATTCACCAATTCACCAATTCAATCATTCAATGAGTCTCCCCTCCCTACAACCCACCTGGCGCTGGTACGGTCCCAACGACGCCGTCACCCTGCCCGAAATCCGGCAAGTGGGCGCCACCGGCGTGGTCACCGCCCTGCACCACATCCCCGCCGGGGAAGTCTGGCCCACCGAAGAAATCCGGCAGCGACAGCAAATGATTGCCGAAGCCGGACTCACCTGGAGCGTGGTAGAGAGCGTAAACGTGCCCGAAAGCATCAAAACCGCCGCTCCCGACCGCGAAGAATATTTAGAGAAGTACCGGCAGACGCTGGTGAATCTAGCGGCCTGCGGCATCTACACGGTGTGTTACAACTTCATGCCGGTGCTCGACTGGACGCGCACGCATCTGGCCTACCCGGTGGCCGACGGCTCGCTGGCCCTACGCTGCGACGTGCGCGCCCTGGCGGCCTTTGATCTTTACATCTTGAAGCGCCCCGGAGCTACCAATGATTTTTCAAACGAGCAGCAGGCGGCCGCTCGCAAGTTTCTCGATGACCTGTCGGAAGAAGAGCGCCACGACCTACAACAGAACCTGATGGCCGGACTACCCGGCACCCGCGAGGTGCTCACCCTCGACACCTTCCGGCAACGACTCTCGGCCTACGATGCCATCGATGCGGCTCAGCTAAAAGAAAACTTGTTCTACTTTTTGCGCGCGGTGGTGCCCACGGCCGAGGAGGTGGGCGTGCGCCTGGCCATCCACCCCGACGACCCGCCCTTCCCGGTGATGGGACTGCCCCGCATCGTGAGCACCGAAACCGACCTGCGCGAACTGCTCGAAGCCGCCCCCTCGCCCAGCAACGGACTCACCTTCTGCACCGGCTCGCTAGGCGGCCGCGGCGACAACGACCTGCCGGGCATTGTGGAGCGACTGGGTAACCACCTTCACTTTATCCACCTGCGCAACGTGCAGCGCGAGGCCGACGGCAGCTTCTACGAAGCCGACCACCTGGACGGCAGCACCGATATGTTTGCCGTGATGCGCGCGCTCATCAACGAGCAGCAGGCCCGGCAGCAGGCCGGTCGTGATGAGCTGGCCATTCCGATGCGCCCCGATCACGGTCACCAGACGCTGTTCGACGCGGGCCGTCCCTTCTTCCCGGGCTACTCGGCCGTGGGCCGCATGCGCGGACTAGCCGAACTGCGCGGATTGGAACTGGGCATCCGGCGTATGATAAAGCAGTAGCGCTTATTACGTGCCCCTTACAGGAGCAGCCGGTTATCACCAAAACTAGCAACCGCCCCTACAGCAACACTCCGTCTTCTGGAGCCAGTCTTTCGGGCAGGCGACGCTCCTTGAGTTGCTCTCTGAGGTTCCCCTCGATGGTGATGCTCAGCGCCGTTATGGGAGTGTCAGACTCCCGGTTTGGTGGAAGTGGTTGACCAGCCCGTCCGTTCGTTCTGCGTCTGCAACAGCACGTTGGGCGGGTTTTCGGTTGCCACCACCCGGCTATAGTTAACCGGCGACTTGTAAAGGCGTTTGTAGCAATCAAAGTTGAAGGCTGAAAGGTATACTTTTTATCTCCTACCCCTTCGCTTCCGCTTTTTCCGGCTCCTTTTGCAGTGCCTGCTTGTCCACCGTGAACTTGATGGCGTCGGTGGCAGCTTTGGTGCGCAGATAATACATGCCCGTCTTTAGGCCGTTCTTCCAAGCGTAGAAGTGCATGGAGGTGAGCTTACCGAAATTGGGGTCTTCCATGTGGATGTTTAGACTCTGGCTTTGACAGATGTACGCCCCGCGTTCGGCGGCCATGTCGATGATCGTCTTCTGCGAAATCTCCCAGGTGGTCTTGTACAGGTCCTTTAGGTGCTGCGGGATTTCGGATACGTTCTGAATTGAGCCGTTCTCGGAGATCAACCGGTTTTTCATGTTTTCATTCCACAGGTTCATGTCCACCAAGTCGCGCAGCAGGTGCTTGTTCACTACAATAAACTCTCCCGACAGCACCCGGCGGGTATAAATGTTCGAGGTATAAGGCTCAAAGCACTCGTTGTTGCCCAAAATCTGTGAGGTCGAGGCCGTCGGCATCGGGGCGAGCAGCAGCGAATTGCGCACCCCGTTCTTCTTCACTTTCTTCTTCAACTCGTCCCAGTTCCAGCGGCCGCTGTCGGGGGTCACGTTCCACATATCGAACTGGAAGATGCCTTGTGACACGGGCGAACCTTCGTAGGTTTTGTACGCTCCTTCTTTGGTTGCCAGTTCCATCGAGGTTTCCATCGCCGCGTAGTAGATCGTCTCAAAGATGTCTTTGTTCAGCCCCCGCGCTTCATCCGACTCGAAGGGCATGCGCAACATGATGAAGGCATCGGCCAGGCCCTGAATGCCAATGCCAATCGGACGGTGTCGCATGTTAGAGGTCTTCGCCTCGGGCACCGGATAGTAGTTGACGTCAATCACCTTGTTCAGGTTGCGCGTCACCACCTTGGTGATTTCGTACAGTTTCTGATGGTCGAAGCGTAGGTTGCCGTTCTCATCTTCGGTGATAAACTTAGGCAAAGCAATGGAAGCAAGATTACACACCGCCACTTCGTCCTTCGAGGTGTACTCCAGTATCTCGGTGTTTTTGGTAATCATACCGTTTACCGTCCAGGAATGCTCTTCCGAATCAACAATGAGGCAGTATGCATCTTCGTTAGGCAACTTTTCTAAGTAATCAAAAGTTGCGTACATCTTCTGTCGGTACCCTACCTTACTTAAATTTTTCAGAAATTCCGCATGCCTTCGGTAATAGCCGATCTGGGTAACCTCATTTACAACCTTACAACCCTGGATAGAGGTCACCAGCAGTCGATACAGCGGTCGGCAATCAAACAACTTTTGTCCCCCTTTACCATCAGGTAAAAGTTGTTGGACGCTGTCGCGCATCTGATTAATAGAAGCCTTCACTCCAAAGTTTGCCCATAACACCTGTAGGTCATACAGTAACGATTTGTTAGTAGAAGCCAGTGACGTAGTGGTTACGCCTTGGTCGGTTCCCTGCACGGTAGCATCGGCCAAGTACAAGCCTTCTAGGTAGCGGCTGGCCGTTTGGCGATTGCCTTTCCAGACAAACTCAGGTATTTGTAGCTTAGTATCTTTCGTGAAGCCTAGTTTTGCTAGTATCTTGCAGAGAATACTGGAACTTAACCGATACTTGCGGACACGACTGTGTTTCTGTTTACAAATTCTGAAAACCGGTTTCACCGACGGCGCGTAGGTAGCCACATGATAACCCCCCGTCAGATTATCATAATCAAAGTCTGATTCATACTTCTCGATCACGCGACTCACTGCCTGTTCAATTTCTTCTTTGTGGTCAGCGGTTACTCCCCAGATGTCTAGGTGGACGTTAGTTTGGTTGCCCGTCGTGAAAGTACCATCGCCCGCGATCAAACCCGCCAGAAAAGCTTCATCCGCATAATCACCCTCTCCCCAGAGTCCCTCGAATTGCTGAATAGCAATTTGGTCACCGGACTGCAGATGTTGCGCTTCACGCCAACCAACGTTAGTTACCCAAACCTTGTGATCGGGAGTTACCTTATGGGTGTATCCCTCTTGAGTAACGATATTTACTATCTCAGCATTGGGGCGCGGCAGATACATCTCAGACGCAGTTTCTATCTTCTCCCGCCCTACTACCAAATTTTCCGTACCTTCTTCGTACAACTCTCGGATGGTCATCATTCCTTTTTGCGTAGGCACTCGCTGATCTCCGGCGATACAACAAAGGTTAGAAGAGCGGATGGTACCCAGGTTCTTCTGGTTCGACTTCTGGTTCGCCGCATCTTTGTAGAGCATGTAGGGCGTGCCGGTTTCGGTTTGCGACTCTAGCACTTCAAACCACAGGTCTTGGGCGCGAATGGTGCGACGGGCCTTGCCTTCGCGTTCGTATTTCTCGTACAGCCGCTCAAAGTCCTCTCCGTAGGTGTCGTACAGGCCGGGGCATTCGTTGGGGTCAAACAGCGACCACTGTCCGTTGCTCTCCACGCGCTTCATGAACAGGTCGGGTATCCACAGAGCGTAGAACAGGTCGCGGGCGCGCAGTTCTTCTTTTCCGTGGTTTTTCTTGAGGTGCAGGAACTCAAAAATGTCGGCGTGCCAGGGTTCCAGGTAGATCGCAAAGCTTCCCTTGCGCTTTCCTCCACCATTGTGAGCCACTCCGGCATGGGTAACGTAATTGTGGTTGGGTAATACCTCAAAATCGACGACTACCCCTTCGTAATCAACTATTTTAATATCCTTAACCCGACTAAAGCAGTGCTTGCCCCACTGTAAGTAAGAGACATACTTCCCTTCGGGCATATCAAATAACTCGGTGATATCTTCCACTCTGGGCAAGCGCAGGCAGTACGTCTTTTGCTGAGAAGTAATGTTTTTATAGCTAGAAATATTGCCCCGACGATCGCGCGGATAACCGCAGGTAAGAATACCGAAGCGCATCAGCATAAAGCGCACCGACTCTATCACGTTCCGGCTGGTCATTTCCAGCATAATTTCATAGTTATCACGCTTGGTGATGCAGCCGTCAGCCTCCACAACTCCTTGAATAACCGCGAGCGTTTTCTCCTTGGGCAAATGCAGCATGCTATGATGAACGATTTTTTGTCCGTCGGCGTCATACAGCATAGCCCGGTTGAATTTGAACCCTAAGTGAGCCGACCAAGTAAAGCGAATCTTTCGATCTTCTGGCTGTTCAGTAAGCGTGTAGTGGATGCCGTTTTCGTACAAATACCGTCGCACAAAGTTCACGTCATCCGTTTCCTTGTTCATGGTAATGTGCGCCGCCCGACCGTCTTTCGCTACGTGTCCGTCCCCAACCATCAGTCCGTAGAAACGGCAGTCGTCCTGACTATACTCCAAAATATCTTGCTCGTGGTTAGAAACCGCAGGAAAAGCAATCAGGTCATTTTCGTTAAGTTCTTTGGCTTCAATCCACTCCGGTTCGGCGTAGCCCTTTTCCAGTCGGTTACGGATCACATTGAAGTTGACCATCTTTTGTTGATTGCGCAGCACCAGGAAGGGGTGCTCAGGAGTTACTCGAACCGGCTCAATGGATTGCTTAACGTTCAGAGAAATCATTTTTCCCTGATAGTCTGAGCGAAGTAGTTTAGCTACTTGGTTATACTGACCATCTTCAGTGAGCATCTCTTCCCCTACCGCTATATCATCAATCCGCTTTACTCCTTGTTTGGTATAGACGATGGTATCCGGATGGAAGCACTGATCCACGTAGCGGGCCGTCATGTCGAAGTTACGCAGCATGGGCACGATGCCGTTCGAGGTGCCGTTCGTACCCCGAATATACGAACCGGTGGCGCGCACATTGTGAATGCTCAGGCCGATACCACCCGCCGATTGCGAGATCTGAGCGCACTGCTTCAAAGTGTCGTAGATTCCGTCGATGCTGTCGTCCTGCATTGAAAGCAAAAAGCAATTTTCTACGATCATGCCCTCTACCACGTACGAATGATCGTCCTGTATACCAAGCGTATAGACGTGGGGCGGGGTAGCATGCGACTTTTCTTTCTTGGAAATTCTTAAAAAGTGTTGCCCGTCAATTTCTTTGATAGATGATGCGTGGGCCTCTTTGTCTCGCATAGTAACGAGTCGCCCGTCATCGTACACTTTTACCACGTTATCCAGCAACACCGATTGCTTAGGCAGAGCAATACGAGCGGTTAGTTGAGTTCCGCCTTGCTTTAGCTTTCGTGCCTGACTGTAGCTTACTGCTAAATTGACACCTCGACACAGTGCAAAGATAGACTTGACCAACGGGATATTAGACATGGTGATACGTACGTCGCCGCACTTAGTCACGCAGCCGTCGGTAGTCACTAGCCCCTCCATAAACGCTTGTACCATCGGACGGTCCCAGCGGTACATCCGGGGCGGAAGCTTCTTGTTGGCAAAGCCTTTGCCGAACCATCGGTGAAACAGGCGTCCCACCACGTGCGAATTGATAATCACGCTGACCGTATTGGTCGAATTAGGTAAAGTGGTATAGGGTTTGATACCAAAGAGTTCTTCAGCTATCGTTTCTAATTTGGCAACAAGCTCTTGGTTCTGGTGATGCACGGTGATTCCAATACCTCGGATAAAAGTATGCTCTTTTTTGGCATCACGTCCCGTCACAATATGTCCATCGCCTAACCAAGCACCTACAAAAAAGGCAAAGTCACGGTCAACTAGCACTGACTTTTTCACCGCGTTGTGCTTCTTCCTCACTCGAACCAGAGTATCGCTCTCGTTCAACTGGTGCTCACGCGTCCAGTGCGATACCGGATAGATATAGCCATCATCCGTTTCGTAACTCACGTCAATATTGCCGTACTGCTGGGGAACAAATTGCGTCATGTCCAGCGCTTCGGGCAGATACATCTCCTGTTTGTCCGGGATAGCTACGTAATCGCCCTCCCGCAGGTATTCTACCGAATTCCACTGGGGAGTTTCCCCCCAAGCCAATTGCTCTTGAGAAACCGACCACACACGGTGATTGCCAGTGACCAATACCGAGGGTGAGCCAAACGTCTTCAGTTTATAAAGTTGCCGATCATTTAGTGGGTTCTTATGTAACTGCACTACCGGCTTCACATTGCCCCGGTGCGTAATTACCTGATCGCCCAACACCACGTCCTCGATGTTCTTTACGCCGTCGTTCACGGTGAATACTTTGGTTCCAGCTACGAAGCACGAACTCATCTGCGGCTTCGGAGTGCCCGCGTTGAATAGGGTAGGGGTGGCGTGCGTGAACCACTTTTCTGACAACAAATTGTAGGTTTCGATGGCTGCTTCTACATCTTCGCCGTGGATGCCCACCGCCACGCGCATGAGCATATGCTGGGGGCGCTCCACAATTTTGCCGTCGAGCTTGATGAGATACGAACGCTCCAGCGTTTTGAAGCCGAAGTAGTCGTAGCTGTAGTCGCGGCTGTAGATAATGGTCGAGTCCAGCAGCGCCGCGTTCTTCTTGATCACGGCGTACACGTCTTTGGCAATCAGCGAGGCGTTTTCGCCCGTGCGCGGGTCCACGTAGGTGTAGAGCCGCTTCATGGTGTTCGAGAACGACTTGCTAGTAACCTTGTGCAGGTTCGAGATGGCAATGCGCGCGGCCAGCACGGCGTAGTCGGGATGCGTGACGGTGAGTGTCGCCGCGGTTTCGGCGGCCAGGTTATCCAGCTCCACGGTGGTCACCCCGTCATAGATGCCTACGATCACCTTTTTGGCCACCTCGACCGAACTCACGTAGTTGGTGTCGAGCCCGTAGCAGAGTTTTTCAATCCGAGCGGTGATTTTATCGAACTTCACCGACTCCCGGCGACCGTCGCGTTTGATTACTAGCATATTTCTTTCGGTTTAGTTGTGGCAATATTGGTTGAGAGATACTTAAAAATCAGGTTTATAATCGCTTCGGTTGCTATTCACCAGCTTCATGTAAACCAGCGCGTGATCCGTCTCCGCAAAGGTCTTTTCTATCTCGGCCGTTAAAAAGGGCATCAACTCGCCGTACTCTCCGTACACCTGGGTACTGAGCGGATTTTCTTGTACGGTAAATTTTGAGCCTCGAAGTCGCTTGATAAACGCACTGATCGGCCCGTCGAAATCATCTTGCAGGGGCGAAAGCGTTAGTTCTACGGATATTTGCATGGCGCTAAAAGTCTTCGTTCAGTGAGAACTTGGGCGCCTCTTGCTCGTTAGCGCTATTCTTCACGCCGGCTTTCTGGTACTCACCCACGCGTTTCTCGAAGAAATTGGTTTTGCCCTGGAGTGAAATCATCTCCATAAAGTCAAAGGGATTACTGGAGTTGTATACTTTGGCGCAGTTGAGTTCGCTCAGCAGGCGGTCGGCCACAAACTCGATGTACTGCCGCATCAGCTCGGCGTTCATCCCAATCAGACTCACCGGCAGCGCGTCGGTCACAAACTCCTTTTCTATTTCCACCGCATCGGTGATAATCTTGCGCACGGTGTCTTCCGACAATTGCTGCTTCAGGTGCTCATTATACAAGTGACAGGCAAAATCACAGTGCATGCCTTCGTCACGCGAGATCAGCTCGTTAGAGAAGGTGAGACCAGGCATCAGGCCGCGCTTTTTGAGCCAGAAGATAGAGCAGAAGCTGCCGGAGAAGAAGATACCTTCCACCGCGGCGAAAGCAACCAGCCGCTCGGCAAACGAACCTTCGTCGATCCAGCGTAGCGCCCAGTCCGCTTTTTTCTTTACGCAGTCCATGGTGTCTATAGCCCGGAACAAGTGATCCCGTTGCTTATTATCTTTTACGTACGTATCGATCAGCAGCGAATAGGTTTCCGAGTGGATGTTCTCCATGGCAATCTGGAAACCGTAAAAGAACTTTGCTTCGGTGTACTGCACTTCGTTCACGAAATTTTCGGCTAGGTTTTCGTTTACAATGCCGTCGCTGGCGGCAAAAAAGGCCAGCACGTGCGAGATGAAGTGCCGCTCGCCGTCGTTAAGTTCGTTCCAGTCCTTCATGTCCTGGCTCAGGTCGATTTCCTCGGCCGTCCAGAAACTGGCCTCCGATTTTTTGTACCACTGCCAAATGTCGGCGTGCTCGATAGGAAAGAGCACAAAACGGTTCGAGTTTTCTTGTAAAATGGGCTCCAAGGCTTCGGTTGAACTACTCATAGGGAAAGATTATTAGTTATTTATTAATAATTATTGGCTGGATGAAATACTTTGGTAAGTCGCCGGACATAACGGTTTCTCTACCGGACGATTGGCGACGGGATGCCTACAAATATGTCTATTTAAGCGAAAAACTAAAAAGCATTTTCCGCATTTTAAGGCAGGCTTTTCGTTGACCCTTCAACGAATTTCAATCCGAAAAATTTGCAATAAATTGACAGGTAGCTAGTTACCGTTTCTCTCTTCACTCGTTTCTTAAAGCAAAAATTTATTCTTACCAATATATACTTGAAAAACGTATCGACCTAAAAACTGTTCGGAAAATCCGAACGATTTCAGGGTGAAATTGGTACTCAAGCCACCCAAGCACCCATCCTGAGTTACAATCTTGAATAATCACTAGCTCGGGTTTGCCCTACAGAGAAAAAACCGTATATTTGCGCCTCAATTTCAACCAAGAAACTGTCCCAGGAAGTTGGTGCAGTAGATTCCCCATTACATAACGCAAGCACCTCATGTACGCAATTGTTGATATCGCCGGAAAGCAGTTTAAGGTCACCCCCGACCAGCATATTTATGCTCCTTTGCTCAAGGGCGAAGCCGGGTCATCGGTAGAGTTAGGCAACGTGTTATTGATGGGAGAAGGCGACGATTTACAGGTGGGTGCTCCCTCGGTTTCCGGAGCACGCGTAGCCGCTACCATCTTAGAGCACGTGAAAGACGACAAAGTAATTATTTTCAAGAAGAAGCGTCGCAAGGGCTACCGTAAGAAGCAAGGCCACCGCCAGCAGTACACCAAATTATTTATCGACGAGATTTTAGGAGACGGTCAGCAGGCTTCTCCGAAGAAGAAAGCAGAACCGAAGCCCGAACCAACTGCTACTGAGGCCGCTCCCCAAGAAACATCAGCACCCGCCCCCGCTTCTTCCCGAGAAACCTCGACCACCGAACCGGCGCACGTGCTTCCGGCCAGCGACGAACTCACTCCCGCTCCGGTGGACGAGTCAGCAACCGATGATACTTCCACGACTGAAACCAATTCCGACCGCACTTCTGAGCAAGACGATCTGAAGGAGATTAGCGGGATCGGACCGGTGTTTGAACAAGAACTGAACGACCGGGGCGTGCACACCTTTCAGCAACTGATCGACCTGACCTCCGAAGAAATCGAAAAGCTCGACGGGGAGATCGACGGAGTAACCAGCGAGATGATCGAGGACGAATGGATTCCGCAGGCTAAAGAACTTATGAATAAGTAAGCGTTCCCTTATTCAATCATTCATTACTTCAATCATTCAAATTATGGCACACAAAAAAGGAGCCGGTAGCTCCAAAAACGGTAGAGATTCGGAAAGTAAACGACTCGGCGTAAAGAAATTCGGCGGACAAGCCGTGATCGCGGGCAATATTATCGTGCGGCAACGCGGCACCAAGCACCACCCGGGCATCAACGTAGGGCTTGGCAAAGACCACACCCTGTTTGCGTTGTCCGATGGCACGGTAGTCTTCAAGAAGGGCCGCCAGAATCGTTCATACGTGCACGTGGAAGCAGAAGCCGCTGTAGCCGACGCGCCACAAGCGTAGGAACCAACCCACCGTAACAAGTACTGCCAGACAAGTTTAACTTGTCTGGCTTTTTTTGTTTCCAACCAAAACCGTTCGTCAATCTTACAGTGTACCAAAGCACTGGCTTTCACCCGGTTATTCGTCCGTTCAGCCCGTAGATTTGCTGACAACAACGAATAGCCTCTTATGAACAAGATACATCGGTTTACCTTTCTTTTCTCGCTCTTACTTACCGCTACCGCCCTGCGCGCGCAGTCTCCCTCTGAACCCGTTGATCATCTATCGTTCGCCGAAAAAAAACTAGCCGCCCAGGATTGGTCCGGGGCCAAGATGGCCTTCACCCAGCACATTATGGCGCATCCGCAGGAAGCCACTGCTTATCAAGGACGCGGTATCGCAAACTTCCACCAGCAGAAGTATAGTGCCGCTCTAGAAGATCTCAACAAAGCGGTGGCCCTGCGCGCATCCAACCAAATCGTTTTCTACTACCGAGGACGCGTGTTCTACGAAAATCAGGAGTACCGTAGCGCCATCAGCGATCTAACTAAAGCCATCGAGCAGGGAAACGAAGAGGCTGAGGCCTACTACACCCGAGCCAACGCCTATTTTCAGACCGAAGACTACGCCAAAGCGGTGGGCGACTATCAGCAGGCCATGCAGCGGGGGAAGGACGACGAGATCGTCTATAATAACCGGGGCAAGGCGCTTTTTTATCAGAAGAAGTATCCCGAAGCCATAGCCGACTTTAGTGAGGCAATCCGGCGAAAGGAAAGTTACGAAAAAGCCTGGAGCAATCGCGCGGCAGCGCACTACGAAACCGAGCAGTGGCCGGAGGTCATTCGGGATTACACCAAAGCGCTCGCGCTAGACAGCGAGGAGCCGGAAGCCTACGTTCGAGTGGCCCAGGCGCACTATGCCCTTCAGCAGTATCCCGAGGCTATTGCCGCCTACGATCAAGCCGAACAACAGGCCCCCCTCGCGGACCAAGGCTACCTCAACCGCGGCTACGCCCACCACAAAGTGGAGCATCTGGCCGAGGCCATCCGCGACCTGGAACGGGTGAAGTCCGACAGAAACCAACGGTTCTACGAAACCCTGGGATACGCCTATCACGCTCGGCAAAAGACCGACTTGACTCTGAAAAACCTGGAAAAAGCGGTAACGCTGGGAGCCGACAACCAGCAGCTATGGCATATTTTGGGCGAAGGCTATTTTGCGAAAGAGGAGTACCAAAAAGCGGTAGGTGCTTTCCACAAAGTGGAAGCTGATGCGGAAGTGCACCGCAAACTAGCCACCGCTTATATGAAACTCGAGCAATCCGATGCGGCACTACCCCACATCGAGGAGGCCGTGGCGGCAAAAGTGGCCGACGCGCCGCTATACTTCTACCGCGGCAGCCTGCGCCTTCAGAAAAAGTCGTACCCCGAAGCTCTGGCCGATTTTGAAGCCGCCGCCGCGCGGGGACAAAAAGACCAGGCCTTGTATGCCGCCCGGGGCGTCACCAAGTTTTATCTAGAGCAGTACGAGGCCGCACTGAAAGATCTAAACCGAGCCGAGTCGAGCGAGACGGTGCTCTACTGCCGGGGCAACGCGTTCGCTGCGTTGGGGCAGCACAAAAAAGCGGTTTCTGATCTGACTGCGGCCATTCAACAAGGCAAAGCCGACCTCCGAAGTTACCGGAACCTAGCAGCCGCTCACTTCTTTCTAAAGGATTACGCCGCTACTGTTTCGGCCCTGGACGAAGCCATTGCCCTCGGTGCCAACGAGACCAAAGACTATCTGCTGCGGGGCAAGGCTAAGTACAAACAGCAAGAAAAAACCGCCATCGATGATCTGAATAAAGCGATCTCGTCAGGCGCAAAAGACACCACCGCGCACCTTTACCGGGCCGCGCTGCGCTTTTCCTACGGGGAAGCGGCTTCCGCGCTGGTCGACCTGGATCAAGCCGTTCAACTTGGGGCCAAAGGAGCCGACGTCTACTTTCGGCGAGGTCAAATTAAGGAGCAAACAGATAACTTAGCCGGGGCGGTGCTCGACCTAAACGAAGCTTTGCGAAAAAACCCTAAGCTCACTGCAGCTTACTTCGCCCGGGGGGTGGCTCATTATCGGCAGAACGATTACGCCAAAGCAATCGCCGACCTCACCCGCGCCAGTGAGCAAGGCATCAGTACGGCTGAGTTGTACAAGCTATTGGGCTACGCCCTGTTCGAAACCGAGCAGTACGCCCGTGCCGAGCCGAAACTCTCCGAAGCCATTCGCATAGGAGTAGACGAGGCCCAAGCCTATCACTACCGCGCCACCATTTACTACCAAAAGAAGGACTATCGCAACGCACGCTCCGACTTCGACCAGGCATTTGCCAAAGGCTTGGCCGCTCCAGAAGCTTACGCCCTAAGTGGTATTGCTAGCGCGGAACTAGAAGACCCAAACCAAGCCATTGCCGATCTCACTAAAGCCCTGGAAGGTGGAGTGGATAACGGCGAAATACGTTTTTACCGGGGCAACGCCTACTACGAACAGAAGAACTACCCCGCCGCGGTGGCCGATCTGACCCAGGCGACGGAACAAGGGGTTGATGACTTAGTAGCCTTTTATCATCTGGGCAATGCCCACTTTCTTACCGAGAATCCTAGCGCGGCGGTAGCCGCCTACGATCAGGCACTGGCCAACGGCGGCACTACCGACCCTGAGCGGGCGCATCTCATCTACAATAACCGCGGCAAGGCAAAATTCTTGCTGCACGATGCGCCCGGAGCCATTGCCGACTACGACCAAGCGCTAAAAAAGCAACCTGACTACGGCAAGGCGTTTCTCAACCGGGGCATCGCCAAGTTCGAGACGGGAGACTACGCCGGAGTGATTGCCGATCTGGAACGCGCCCGCGAATTGGATGCCACCGAAGCCGAAGTACCACGCTACGTAGGCATTGCCTACTACGAAATCGGGGAATACCCCACTGCTATTGAAATACTCACCCGAGCCACCGACCAGCGCGTGGCCGATGCCCGAACCTATCTGAGCCGCGGTATCGCAAATTACCACTTGGCGGAACGAGAATCGGCCAACAATCCGGAGGCGTACTATTCTCAAGTGGTCGCTGACCTGGGAGAAGCTCAAAAGTTAGGAATGGCTACTGCAGAAGTGTTCGCCTACCGGGGCACCGCCCAGTTTCACCTTCGGGACTACGCAGCTACCCTTCAGGATTTGAAGCAGGCGGTGGACCTGGGAGCCGACAGTGCCGCCACGCACTACCGACTGGGGTTTGCGCACTACGAACGCGGCGACTTTCCCGAAGCGCTAAGCGCCCTCAACGCGAGTTTGAGTCGGAACGAAAACTACGCCCCGGCCTACGCCACTCGCGGTAACACCCGCTTCCGACTGAAAGACTACCCGGCCGCCCTGTCGGACTATAACCGAGCCATGAAGCTGGGCTGGAGCGATGCAGTGACCTACAATAACCGAGGCAAAACTAAGTTTATGCTCGAGCAGTACGCCGAGGCCGTAGAAGACTACAACCGGTCCATCGAACTCGATCCGGAGTACTGGCGCGCCTACGAAAACCGGGGCATCGCCCACTTTCGCCTCAAGCAGTACGAACCGGCCAAGAACGACCTGCGGGCCTTTGAAAAAGCTAGCGAAAGCGTATCAGTTACTATTTTGTATTATTTAGCCGATACTTACTACGCCCTGGAAAACTATCCCATTGCCATCAGTTACTACGATCGAGCTATCGGTGAGGGACTGGAAGAAACGGTGGCCTTTCGCAACCGGGGACTGGCGCACCTGAAGCGAGAATCGTATCACGAAGCGGTACAAGACCTCACCCAGGCCATCAGCCGGGACAAGAGCGATGCCCAGCTCTACGTAGATCGAGCTACCGCGTACACTTTTCTGAACCGGTATCGAGAAGCACTAGGCGACTTCAATCAAGCGGCACAGCTCAATCCTGAGCAGGAGCAAATCTACTTTAACCGCGCCTACCTGAAAGAATCACTGGAAGATTATGAAGGTGCCGCCGCGGATTATACCAAGGTTATTGACCTTCAACCGCGGGACGCCGAGGCTTACTACAGCCGGGGCAATATCAAAATTCAGTTAGACGACGCCGCTGGTGCCCTGCTGGACTTCAACCGCGCCATCGAGCTGAACGATCAGACCGCGGAGTTTTACCGAGGCCGGGCCATGACCCACTACCAACTCGGCGATGAGCAGGCCTGCACCGACTGGCAGCAAGCCCTCTCCCTCGGCGACGGCCGCGCCGACTTCTTCATCAAAAAATACTGCACGAAGTAGGTGAACCGCCACTCCGAGGCAGAAACCTGCCTCGAAAAACATCCGCAAGTCAGCCCACTGCACCAAACAATATTAAGAAGTAGACGCGCCCCCTGCCGAAGTAGTCTCGATAACAAATAACGAAACCCAACTCGGCGCTTCGTCTCTCTACTGATCTCCCTCCACCGGAAACCCCCGGTCACGCATCAGAGCCTCGACCTCCGCATCACGGCCGCGAAACTTCCGGTAGGCCTCAGCCGGATCCATCGCGTTGCGTGGGGCGAAGAGGTACTTGATCAGTTTGTCGGCCATTTCCTTGTCGTAGAACCCACCGGGAGCGTTGGCAAACGCTTCGGCGGCATCGGAGGTGAGCACGTCGGCCCACAGGTAGCCGTAGTAAGCGGTCGCGTAGCCCTCGCCCGAAAACACGTGCCCGAACTGCGGGGTGCGGTGTCGCATCACCACTTCTTCCGGCATATTCATCTCCGCCAGCGTTTCCCGTTCAAATTTGTCAATGTCAATGCTATCCGAGTTGGCCAGGTGGAGCTTCATGTCCATCAGGGCCGAGGCTAGGTATTCGGTCGTGGCAAAACCTTCGTTAAAGGTGGAAGCCTTCTTAATCTTTTCCACCAGCTCTTTTGGCATCGGTTCACCGGTTTTGTAGTGCACCAGAAACTGGTTGATGACCTCGTCGGTAGAAAGCCAGCGCTCCAGCAACTGCGACTGAAACTCGGTGTAGTCGCGCACGCCGCTGTTTAGCGTAGGGTAGCGTACTTCCGAAGCGAAGAAGTGCAGCGCGTGCCCGAACTCATGAAAGAAAGTAGTTGCATCATCCCACGAAACCAGCAGCGGTTCACCGGGAGCGGGCTTCACGAAGTTCGAATTGTTGGAAGCCAGCACGGTTTTTTCACCGTCGAAGTTGGTATAACTGCGGTAGGTGGTGGCCCAGGCCCCGGAGCGTTTGCCCGGCCGGGCGTACGGATCCAAGTACCAGAGTCCAACAAGTTCGCCCGACGTGCGGTCGGTCACTTCCCACACCCGCACGTCTTCGTGAAACACGGGTACCTTGCCCTCGGGCAGCGGCGTGAATTCGTAGTTAAACAGCTCACCCGCCACAAAGAACATGGCTTCGGTGAGCTTATCCAGTTGCAGGTATTTCTTCACCTCGTCCGAATCCAGATCGTACTTCTGCTGCCGCACCTTTTCGGCGTAGTAGCGGTAGTCCCAGGGTTCAATCGTAATGCTGTCGCCCCGCTCATCGGCTACGGCTTGCATGTCGGCCACCTCCTCTTCCACCCGGGCAATGGCGGCGGGCCACACGGTGTTCATCAGTTTCATGGCGTTTTCAGGAGTTTTCGCCATGCGGTCTTGCAATCGCCACTCGGCGTAGTTGTCGTAGCCTAGCAGACCCACGCGCTCTTTGCGAAGCCGCAAAATTTCCGCGATGATCTCGTTGTTGTCGTGCTCGTCGTCATTATCACCGCGGGCGTAGTAGTTTTTCCACACCTGCTCCCGCAACGCCCGCTCATCAGAATAGGTCAAGAACGGGTCCATCGACGAGCGGGTGTTGGTTACGGCATACTGACCTTCTTTGCCGCGCTCGGCCGCCGCCTGGGCGTACGATTTAACCAGTTGCTCCGACAATCCACTCAGTTGATCTTCCGTAAGATAAGTTACGTAACCCTCTTCGTCGGCCAGCACGTTGTCTGAAAACTTATTGTACAGTTGGGCCAGTTCCTGATTGATGGCCGCGTAGCGTTCCTTCTTTTCCGGGCTGAGTTCTGCCCCATTCATCTCGAAATTTTTGTAGATCAATTCCACCGTGCGCTGCCGGTCATCTTCTAAAGGCTCTTTTTGTGCACTCTCGTATACGGTTTTGATCCGCTCGAAGAGCTTCTTGTTTTGCGATATTTTTGAGGAATATTCCGAGAGTTTCGGGGCCATCTCACTCTGCACCTCCCGAAACTCAGGCGACGATACGTTGCTGCTGTAGATGCCGTAGTAGGTAAATACTCGATCAAGCGCTTCTCCTGCCTTTTCCATGGCGACGATGGTGTTCTCGAAAGTAGGAGCTTCCGGATTACTGGCGATACTATCGATTTGTTGCAAACTCATCCGCATACCTTGCTCCAGCGCCGGTTTGATGTAGTCCACCTGCATTTCATCAAAGGCGGGTACGCCTCCGTAGGGCCCCGTCCAGGCTTTGAGCAAAACGTTCGCGGTATCGGCAACAACGGGGGGAAGCAGGGCCTCCGATTGAGCTGGGTGTTTCATAAGCAGTAGTAAAGAGAAAATGGTGAAAACAAGACTAGGCAAATGTGCTTTTCGGATCATGACGTTTAGGCTGGGTGAAAAAACTACGTTTTGAAAACGTATAACGCAGAAAATAGCGTTCCGTTCGCAGAAAAAAACTATTGCTGACTGATTTTGGCATTCTGGCGGGTCATGTTAGCGGGTTCAAATATTTCGTACCTTTAAGGACAATCCTCTAGTCACCAATCCCCTACTGATGCAATCCGACCTATATACTTTCGCTTCCGTTCTATTGGTACTCTCCGTACTGACCACCGCCTGTAGCATCCGCTCTGACAGCAACCAAGAAGAACCTACCGAGTTGCGCACGCTCTCCGAATCCGTAGCGCGCAACGATGTAGACCGCCTCACCACCCGCATCAGTATTGGCGCGGGCAAGTTGCTGGTCACCGGCGGGGCGGATGAACTAATGGAAGCCGATTTTGAGTATAGTCAAGAAGACTGGGAACCGGAGATCGATTTCCAATCAGACGGTATCGAAGGGCAACTTTCTATCGACCAGCCCGGCCTCACCGATGACCTCAACTTTAACTTTGGCAATAACCAACGCAACGAATGGCGCATCCGCCTCAACGATGAAGTGCTCCAAACGCTGGAATGCCGGATGGGTGCCGGAGAAAGTGAGCTTGATTTGCGCGGATTAGCGCTGCGTCGGGTGGACATTGATGCCGGAGTGGGTGAGCACGAAATCATGCTGGCCAACACCTCCTTGCCCGAGCTCACCCTGGACGTAGGGGTGGGCGAAGTGACGCTTGATCTGAGCGGAGCGTGGAAGAACAACCTACGCGCCGAAATCGACGGCGGCATTGGTGAACTGAACCTAAAAGTACCCGCCGACGTCGGAGTGCGCCTGGACGTGTCGGGTGGACTGGGATCGGTGGATGTGCCGCCAAGCTACACCAAAGACGGTAACACCTACGTCAACGAAGCGTATCAAGGCTCTGAATACCGACTGGAAATTGACGTGGATGCCGGAATTGGTAGCATCGACGTTGAGGAAGGTTAGCGGTAAGGATAAAAGGAAACATCAGCGGGTAGATATTTCCGAAATGTTGCCATTCATAATTTCAAAAGCAATGTCCTTTTCATGGTTAGATACCACTGAAGAAAACACATCTAATGCTGTGGAGATCTTTTGAGCTTCTGTACTCATCTCAAAATTTCTAAGGGGACCAATCGCATTGGTGTAGCGAAGTTGATACTGATGCTTGATAAATGAGTCTACTGTTTTTTGTGAAGGATGTTTGTACTGGTTTTTCCCTACAGAGATGACAGCAAACGCACCATCTTTTTTCCTTCTCTGCTTCCAAAATGTATCCCAATGGTTAGGCCATGCTCCGTGGTGCGGGCTTTGGGCTAGTAGCAAATTGCCATCGAAATCCTCTTTATGTTGCTTTGCCAAGCGAATGAACGTGCTTTTTTCGGTATCCGAGGTGAGCAAGATATACCAGCCTTGCCCCTCAATCTTCAACAACGTAGAAAGCTTGTTGGCTTTAGGAATGTTACCGGTCTCTTCCTCATTGTACTTATATTTTTCAGAGGAAATGAAGTCGTCATACTCTCGCTCCGAAGGCGAAAGGCACTTCATTGCAACTTCTTTTTCCTGTAAAATTGGTTCGGAAAATTGGCTAAGTGACTGTTTCTTAGTTTTCCCTTTGCGAAAGAGTATTTGAATCTTCTGAAGTAGTTGAATCAATTCTTTTTGTACAGTGATAGCTTTGCAAGCGGCTTTGATGTAGTCAGGATATTGCTGACAGGTATGATAAAAGCAACCAATCGCTATTCGTTTGTCTTCGCAATATTCAATCAGCGCCAGTATCCCCGAAAAGTGGTCATGATGCGGATGGCTCAGGATGACAAAGTCTATGCGCTTGTATGCTGCCTTTTGAACGTGAAGAAGCGTCGGGTTTTTACCGTTGTAAAGGTTGCAGTCTATGATGCTAACCCCCGCCCTGCCATTTTCCTTTTGCCACTCCAAAATGATTGAATCGCCCTGTCCTACGTTCTTGAAAGTAATGCGCAAAATTAGAAGTCTTTCAGACTATCAATTAGCGCTTCCAACTCAAACTTTTGCGGATCCACAATGCCTTTACCGTTTTTAATATCGATGCGGATGGAACCTGCTTTCTGCTTGATATCTACAATTACCAGGCTTCCTTCCTTTAGGTTTGGTATAGCGTCAAAAATTAAGCGCGGAAAGGTTCGCTTCTCCATTAGCTGTGTTTCTTCATCTACAATACAGTCACAACCTACGGTTTGCCCACCAACGTCGTACACGTGAGCGTGAAGTATAATTTGATCATCCCATTGCTCAGTAAGAGAAGTGTTTACAGGTAGAGATACATCTTTAAGGTTACTGCCTTCTGCAAACGGATTATCGAACCCATTGAATTCAGCACTATCTCTGTAACTGGCCAAAGGGTGATATTCGTCTTCCTCAGTAGTAGGAAAAGTACTTTCAGATATTTGTTCAGTTATTATTGTCATTGAAAAAGTTGTTATTCTTTTGATACGACTCTTCTACTAAGGTTTTGAAAAGTTTGAAGTTCACCTCGTTATCTTTAACTGACTCATTTTGACGTCTGAAGTACATATGATATCCTACCTTACCTTTCAGATATTCATCCGCTAGCTTGTTGTCAAAAGGAAACGCATCAACCAATTTTTCATGTCTAAGATCTTTGTTGTACGTGCTCAAAGCAATAAAATCTTGAATCCTCTCTTTGTTGGTTGCTGTGACTACCTCTTTGTAATCGTGATGAGGCGTATTTTTGTTTTCCTTTAAGAACCTTTCTGAAAATTCTTTTACTACATCTGTACCCAATTCAACGGGATTAATGTAGTTTACTGTAAATACGTAAGCTCTTACCTCACCGAAGGTTTCTATCCTTTTGATGTTGTCCAGAATGTCAAAGAAGTTACGGATTGAGGATTGAGGATTTTTCGTAAATCTCTCCAGATCACCTTGCGTTCTAAAAATAACCCTATCAAGATTGCATCGGATGTCAAACTTGTCTTCTGCAAACGTCATTCGTAAAGTTTCAGTAAGAGTATTTTCATTGGAAACGTTGACATTACTGACTAACCTGAGAAAGGCACTTAGATGCTTCCGATAAACTTGACTAAAGTTTAAGACAGGAGTGTAGATGATTTCAAACTGAAGCTTAGGACAAATCACGGCTTTTTTCCCAAATATAGCTAAAAATTCTTAGCGTAGTGACGACAGGAACTGGTCAACCTACACGTTTCACATTTCGGGCGACGGGCCACGCATACGTAGCGTCCGTGCAGGATAAGCCAGTGGTGCGCACGTCCTACGTATTCTCCCGGAATATGACGAACCAGCTGCTTTTCTACCTCCAGCGGGGTTTTAGCGGTCTGTGTAGCCAATCCTAGTCGCTTTGATACTCGATACACGTGGGTATCCACCGCCATGGCCGGTTGGTTGAAAATCACCGACGAGATCACGTTAGCGGTTTTTCTTCCCACGCCAGGGAGCTTCTGCAGGTCTTCTACGGTGCTAGGCACTACCGAATCAAACTTCTCAACCAACATAGCAGCCATGCCGAGCAGGTGCTTAGTTTTGTTGTTGGGATAGGATACGCTTTTTATATAAGGATAAAGCTCATCAAAGTGACTAGCGGCTAAGCGCTCGGGGGTAGGAAATGCATCGAACAGCGCGGGAGTCACGCTGTTGATGCGCTTGTCGGTGCATTGGGCGCTGAGAATAACCGCTACCAGCAATTCGTAGGCATTGCGGTAGCGCAATTCGGTTTCGGCTTCCGGACTGTGCTCAGTAAAGTGACGGATGAAGGCAGCGAAACGCTCTTTCTTAGTCATAGCTGCATTGGTATCCCTTTGCAGTTGATTTGAAGCGGCGTTTAGTGGGGAGCTGCCACGTCGTAGGTTCGCGAATGTTCTAAAATGTGGTTAACGGCTCGTTCGGAAGGCTCTTTGAGCATTAGCGGAGTGTCAATTGCCTTACGAACCGCATTGAGTTGGTGAAACATATCTCGGAGTTCGTCATCGAGCACGAGGGCTTCCTGAAACCTTTCGGCTTCTTCGGTGGCCATTTCTTGGTAGGCATAACGCACTACATCATCTAGGGTAAATGTTTGGATCATACGTAACATTGTGTTTTTCCATTTTCTTCCTCAGATTAATGAGTGCGTAGCGCATGCGGCCCAATGCGGTGTTGATACTCACCCCAGTGGCCTCGGCAATTTCCTTGAAACTCATGTCCATGTAGTGGCGCATGGTCAGCACTTGCCGTTGAGCGTCAGGCAACTCCTTAATCAATTGCCTTAGTAACGTATGGGTATCCTTCTTTATTTGAACTGATTCGGCAGAATCTTCAGAAAAATCCAGCGTATTGAACACGTTGTTGCCGTCTTCCATGATGATGGTAGGGTAACGACGGCTCTTTCGAAAGTGATCAATGGATAAATTGTGGGCAATGCGCATGACCCAGGGCAAGAATTTACCCTCTTCGTTGTAGCGCCCGGACTTGATGGTGTTTACTACTTTGATAAACGTCTCCTGCAGAATGTCTTCGGCTATGTACTCGTCTTTCACAATGAGGTAGATCGTAGTATAGATTCGGGACTTATACCGCTCTACCAATTGCTCAAACGCTTTCTCTTGTCCGCTCTTGTAGAGAGCGACAAGCTGACTGTCACTGACTTCGTACTTCTTCATTATCTATATGGTTTTAGTTAACGTAGAAGTTTATCCCATAGTAGCTGTTTAGTGGAGGTGAACTGACTTTTGTTAGTATACAATCTTTAAAAGTAAATAAGTTGCAAAAAACATGCAACTATTTACGAAAAGAAGTGGATAATTGGATTTGCTTCCAACTTTCCAATCGGAAGATGCGTATAAAAGTAGGCAAAAAATATCGGCTACGCGACAGTCGTGTAGGATTTAACCAAAATTAAGATTTTTTCGCATCAGAAAGTCAGCGTGGCCACGGCCTGCTTTTTATTTTTTTCTACTGGTAGGGTAAGCAGTCCGGGAGTGACTGACACGGCGAAAGCGGGCACGGCCCGAAGGCGAAACGAGGAACGATCAAAAAGCGTTTTCAGTTCAATGTTGCCCTGGGGGGTAATGCTCACCAGCGACACGTCGGTCATGTTCTTGATGCTATTGTTGAAGAGCAAATAGTATCCCTGTGGGTCGTGGGTGAACGCAAAGGAGGTGAGCACGTCGCGCTCCTCACTCGAGCGCTGGGTCTTGTCCACAATCTTTAGCCAATGGTCGCCATCCGGATTAATCTTCACAGCTAGAATCTTCCGGTAGATGTCACCCATTTCCAGATCGGTGTTGATAGGACTGAGACCCCCTAAGCCCAACTTAGGCTTTAGAATCGGGCCCCGTTTGTAGGACTCGGCGAAGAAGACCACGCTTCCGTCGTCTTCGGTCACCATGTTTTTCACGGTGTACTCTTCGGCATAATTTTTATCTTGTTTGGTATTGATTTCGGATACTTCGGCCTGCTCAAAGGCAAACTCCGCGCAGTTGTCGCCCGCGATGCGCACCCCTCCCAAGATATCATTGGTGGTGGCGTCGGCGTAAACTCCCGCCAGCAGCGGCTGCTGGTCCTGGTCTAGTTGCAGTCCTAAGTTGATAATGAACTTACCGTTGGTCTCGAAAGCAACTTCTTCCACTGATTTCTGTACCGGATCGTAAGCATAAAGTAGATACTCAAACCCAATAGCGGTTTTCTTGAAGTTCTTGTTATCAAAGCTAGCCACCAGCAGGTAAAGTTGGCCGTCATTGCTCAGAGCGTAGTCTTCGAGCATGCGGTATGAACCGGCAGCGTCGGGAAGCTCAATATCAGCCGACCAATCTTCCTCGAGCTTTTCGTTGAGCACCACGGCGTGGAACTCGGCGTCGGCATTGCCGAAGAAGTTATAGTTGAACAGCAGCGCTAATTTCTGGGCATCATCACTGGTTTTGTGGTTGTAGAAGAAGCTACGACGCATTTTGCCGTACTGGCTTGAGAAATAGCTTTGGAAGTACGAACCCACGTTGAAGCTAAAAATGTACGGATATAGTTGACTGATCTCCCGCTCTTCGCCTACCCGGTTCAGGGTGTTATCGTAGCTTTCCAGGTAAACACCGTACAGTTTGCCGTTGTCAGGGTTGTCATCGTACTGCAACAGATGCAGTTGGTCTTGAAAGTAGAACGAATAAAAGTACTCGCGCGATCGCTTTTCCGGCTTAAGTACTTTGCTCTGCTGTTGCCCCTTTTGGAAGTCATAGTAGCTGATAACTTGCTTGTTGTTAAAGCCATTGTAGTAGTAATCATCGCCAATGCCGGTGAACACGCCCTGTTCGTTGCCACCGATGATGAACAGGTCGTAGCGACTTTTCACACTGGTGTAGTCAGAAAAGGTCACGTCTTGGGCCCCGGCCAGCGAAGCACTTAGTAGAATGATACTGGTAATTCGTAGAAAATGCATGGCTAGTCTCTTTAGTTTGGTACGTTAGTTAATCTAGCCAACCGGCAACAGGTAAACACGCGCGACAAAAAAAGAACGCCGGTACTGTAGTACTTTATCCAAAGCACGCCTCAGCGAATTGAGCTATTCCTTGTATACGGTACCTTCTTTCATTACGAAGGTCACGTTTTCCAGGGTGCCGATCTGCTCCAGCGGGTTATCGTCCACCGCAATAACATCGGCTAGTTTGCCTTCTTCAATCGTGCCTAGTTCGTCTTCCAGGCCCAGCACGGTGGCAGCCACGGCGGTCGCTGACTGAATAGCTTCCATCGGAGGCATGCCCATCTCGGTCATGTAGCCGAACTCCTTGGCATTTTTGCCGTGGGCAAACACTCCGGCGTCGGTGCCGAAGGCAATTTTTACTCCTCTTTTGTAGGCTCTTCCGAAAGTTTCCTGAATCTGCGGGCCGATGGCCAGGGCTTTGGGCACCACAATCGGGGGGTAGTAGCCCCGGATCTTGGCCGAGTCGGCCACCGATTTGCCCGCGGTGATGGTGGGCACGTAGTAGGTGCCTTTCTCGATCATGCGGCTCATCACTTCTTCCGTCATCAGGGTGCCGTGCTCGATGGTGGTGATGCCTGCTTCCACCGCCCGCAGCATGCCTTCGGCCCCGTGGGCGTGGGCTGCGGTGTGCATGCCGTAGTCTTTAGCCGTTTCCACGATGGCTCGCAGTTCTTCGTCGGTAAACTGGGGGCGGGTGCCGTCCTTAGCGTAGCTGAGCACCCCGCCCGTGGCGGTGATTTTGATGAGATCAGCCCCGTTCTTGTAGCGCTGCCGCACCGCCTTGCGCGCTTCATCGGCTCCGTTGATCACGCCCTCAGCCGGACTAGGGTCTCCCATCAGGGTGGTGCGCCAGCCGTTGGTAGGGTCGGCGTGCCCCCCGGTGGTGGCAATCGATTTGCCAGAGGTAAGCATCCGGGGCCCCACGATGTCTCCGGCATTGATCGCGTTGCGCAGCGCAATGTTAACCCCGTTACCACCCACGTCGCGCACGGTGGTGAACCCAGATAACAGGGTAGTGCGGGCGTAGGGGATAGCTTGCAGCGCAATATCGGCGTCGTTGAGGCGGAAGCCCTTTGAGTAGTTGTCGCGGCTGCTCTGGTTCTGTAGGTGCACGTGCAGATCAATGAATCCGGGCAGCACCACCTTTTCTTTCAGGTCGATCAGACGGGCGTCGGCCGGGGGTTGCTCGTAGCCCGACACCACGCGCACGATGCGGTTGCTGTCGACCACCACGGTCATCTCGGAGAGCAGTTCATTGCTTTTTCCGTCGATGAGGCGGCCGCAGTGCAGGTAGGTAGACTGGGCCCGAAGGGCAGCAGCAAATAAAATGAGAATGAGCAGGGTAGATAAATGCTTCATAGGTTGGTCGGTAAGCCGCCAATATAAGCGGACTCAAACTGCTAACCAACCACCTTTTGCCAAGCCTATTATAATTATCGAAGAATCGTTCGCATCTATTTTAAGAAAAATATATTTCTTTTTATCTTTACCCTATCAGGTCCTCTTACCACACCTTGTAGGCCCTATCCTCTGTCATACTACCAATATTAAAACTACCAACCAATGCCTAAACTGTATTGCGCCCTCCTGTTCCTTAGCCTCTCTACTGCTGTCCTGGGCACCCCTTCCCCCGATATCACCTTCGGAAAGGTGGATAAGGCCAGCCTCACCCTGACCCACTATCCCCTCGACAGCACGGCCGCCGCCGTAGTGCTGGGCGACTACGGAAGTTCTCGTATTGACTACAACCAAGCGCAGGGTTTGCAGATCATCTTCACCCGGCACACCCGCATCAAAATCCTTAACAGCAGCGCCTACGATCTGGCTAACGTCTACGTGAATCTGTACAAACAGGGCAATGACGAAGAGAAGATTTCTCAGATTAAGGGCTACACCTACAACCTGGAAAACGGCAAGGTGGTGAAAACCAAGCTCAACCGTAGGGATGTTTTTGAAGAAGCCTATAGCGACAACCTGAACCGAGCCAAGTTCACCCTGCCTAACGTGAAGGAAGGCGCCGTGATTGAGTATAGCTACCGCATCACCTCAGAATTCCTCTCTTACTTGCGCGATTGGGAGTTTCAACGGGAAATTCCCACCGCCTGGAGCGAATACCAGGTGACCATCCCCGAATACTTCCACTACAACCAGCTCTCACGAGGCTATCACCCGCTGGTGGTTAACGAACGAAGCACTTCGTCGGGCAGTTTCAACTTCAGCACCAAAGAGCGAACCGGCAACCGCGTCACCCAAACCACCATGAGCCACAATTCGCTGAACTTTCAGCAACGGGTGCAACGCTGGGCCGCCCAAGACGTGCCCGCGCTCACCGAAGAGCCCTACATCACTACCATGAACGACTACGTGACGCAGATGGTATTTGAGCTTTCCAGCGTCAACATTCCCGGACAATCCTTTCAGGATTTCTCCAGCACCTGGGAAGAGATAGACAAAGAACTCATGGATCATACCTACTTCGGAGACCTATTGTCGTCTTCCCAGTCGGTGCGAAAAACTGCCCAGAAGGTAGTGACTGGCACCACTTCCCCGCCCGAAAAGATGGTTCGACTCTTCAACTACGTGCGCGACCACGTGAAGTGGAACGAAGAGACCCGGCTGGTAGGCAGTCAGTCGCTCAAGAAAACCCTGTCGGAGGGCACCGGCAACTCGGCCGATGCCAACCTGCTGTTGATCGCCTTGCTGCGGGAAGCGGGCCTCACTGCCTATCCCGTCGTGCTAAGCACCCGCGACCATGGCATCGTGCTTGAGCCCTTTCCGCGTATCAACCAGTTCAACTACGTGATTGCCCAAGTGCAAATTGACAGCACTTCCCAACTGCTGGATGCCACCGACCCAATCTGCCCTTACAACCTACTGCCCCTGCGCTGCCTGAACAACCGGGGAAGGATAATTGGCCCCTCGATCAGCGATCCGTGGGTTCCGTTGCAACCGGCTACTTCCTCCGCCCACATGGTGATGGCCAACCTGACCATCAAAGACAACCAGCTGGTGGGTGAGGTGGTGCGTTCCAATGCGCAGTACGATGCGCTGCGCGTGCGCAAAAAACTGGCCAGCTACAGCAGCAAGGACAACTTCGTGGCTAGTGTGAAACAATCGCAGCCTAGCATTCGGCACTACGAACTAGCACAGGGTGAAGCGCTGGAAGAATCGATAAAGGAGACAATGGAAGTTGCCTTCACCACTGGCCTTCAGCAGGCGGGCAAGGTGCTTTACGTTGACCCCTTCGTCATCGAAGCCGAAGAGAATCCCTTTAAATCGGTGAAGCGCACCTACCCGGTGGACTATCCCCACCTGATGCGGCACCTCTACATCTTCAACCTAACCATTCCCGACGGCTACGCCGTAGACGAGTTGCCCGAGGCTTTGTCTATCGCGCTGCCCAACGACGGAGGAACGTACCGCTTCGCGGTGACCCGACGCGGCAATGTTTTGCAGATCAACAGTAAGCTAAACATCAGCAAGACCCGGTTTTATGCTTCAGAATACGAAGCCTTAAAACTTTTTCATCAGCAAATCGCCGATAAGCAACGCGAGCAAATCGTGCTAGCCAAACAGTAACCCACCGCTCATGATCCACTTCACTACGCGCTTTTGCGCCCTACTTATTGCTGTCGCAGCAATTCCGGCTATGGGTTCCTCCGGTCCGGAGCCCTACGATGCCGCCGCTATCCCCATCGAACTCCTCGAGAACGCCCACGCGGTGGTGCGAGAAAGCCGCGAAGAGTTCGTCATTCATCGCCCCAACGCTGCCACTTACCGGGTGCAGCACGCCGTGACGGTGCTCAACGCCAACGGCGACCGCTTCGCCAACCTTGCTATCTATTACGACAAGCAGCACAAGATCAGCAACGTGCGCTGCGAGGTGTTCGACGCGGCAGGCCGCTCGGTGAAAAAAGTTAAAAAGAGGGACCTTACCGACCGTAGCGTGACCAGCTACTCACTCTACGACGACAACCGCCTCATCTCCTATGAATACCAGACCCACCACTACCCCTACACCCTGGTCTATTCTTACGAAGAGGAGTACGACGGCATTCTGTACTGTCCCCGCTGGCAGCCCGTCGAAGGCTTCGGCCTGTCGGTGGAGCAGTCGTCCTTCACCGTATCGGCCCCGACGGATGCTCCCTTCCGCTCCCGCGCTAGCCACGTGAAAGCGACCGACTCGACCGCCACCGCCGAAGGAATCACCACCACCTGGCAGGTGACTAACCTGCCCGCCCGGCAGCAGGAGCCCTTTCAACCCGCCCTAGCTGACTTCACC
The DNA here is from genome assembly GCA_965217275.1 of Cyclobacteriaceae bacterium. Classification (GTDB taxonomy): domain Bacteria; phylum Bacteroidota; class Bacteroidia; order Cytophagales; family Cyclobacteriaceae; genus Tunicatimonas. Next base: position 3,851,027 of record OZ244400.1, read on the forward strand.
GCTACGGTGCTCGTTGCCCCCACCCACTTCGAGTTCGAGGGATACGCGGGCACGATGGACAGTTGGGAAAGTTTCGGGCGGTGGGTCTATCAGCTCAACGCCGGTCGCGGCCAATTGCCCGAGTCCACGCAACAGACCGTGAAGCAACTCGTGGCCGACGTGCCCGACACGCTGGCCCGGGTGAAAAAGTTATATGAATATATGCAGTCGAGGACGCGCTACGTGAGCATTCAACTGGGCATTGGGGGCTACCAACCCTTCGAGGCGCGCACCGTAGATGAGCTGGGCTACGGCGACTGCAAGGCGTTGTCCAATTATATGCAGTCGCTGCTGGCCGCCGCTAATATTCCGTCGCGCTACCTCCTGGTGCGGGCCGGGCGCGAACAGCGCGACATTATCACCGACTTCCCCAGCACCCAGTTCAACCACGCCATCTTGTGCGTGCCGATGCAGCAGGACACCTTGTGGCTGGAGTGCACCAGCCAGACCAACCCGATGGGCTACACTGGCTACTTCACCTCGGGGCGGCACGCCCTGCTCATTGACGAAGCGGGCGGCCAACTGGTAAACATCCCGTACACCGAGCAGCCGCACAACACCCAGATCCGCCGGGGCACGCTGCGCCTGGACGACGAAGGCAACGGTACGCTGGAGGTGACCACCCACTACGCCGGATTGCAGTACGACCATGTGGACGGCATCGTTCGGCTTCCGGCTGCCGAACAGCGAAAGCAGCTCTACGAACGCATCGACCTACCCAGCTTCCGGCTGCTGAATTATGCCTACCGACAGGACAAGCAACCCGTGCCGACCACCGAAGAGCAACTCACGCTGAGCGTGACCGGCTACGCCTCGGTGAGCGGCAAGCGTTGGTTCATTAACCCCAACGTGCTCAGCCAGTGGGATTACCTACCCGCCCAGCGCGCCAATCGGCAGACGCCAGTGGAGATTGACCACGCCTACGTTGATACCGATTCTATGGCGATCATGCTGCCCGAACACCTCTATGCCGAATATGCTCCCGAACCGATTGTGATTAAGTCGCCCTTCGGAGAGTATCGCAGTGCGTACACCGTCGAGCAGGGTAAGGTGATCTACCAGCGCACGCTGCGGATCAACCGGGGCACCTTTCCGGCCGAGCAATACGAAGAACTGGTGAATTTCTACCGCTCAGTGGCAACGGCCGACCAAGAGAAAGTGGTGCTGAAGAAAACTACGTAGGTTTGGGAGTTTTGGGAGACCCAGACGTGTCCCATCTTTCCCATAGCCCACGGATTAATCGCGCGGCGACCGTCCGTGGGCTATAGTGATGGTGACGGGATATGGTAACTGGTCGTAGCGTCCGCTACGACCCAAGCAGCGATGCAAACTACAGGTCGGAGGACGCTTCGCTACCCTCCGACCAGATCAGGAGCTGCTCTACAACCAGAGCAGTGCTTCTCTTCGCGCGATCCTACTGGTGCTGTATGGCAATGATGAGAAAAATCTAACCACAATCCCTCACTCCAGCAGATTGTGCTGCTTTAGTTGCCGGAGCACTTCCTTCTCGGGTAGGGCTTTCACTTCGCCTTGGTGGCCCTTCATATCTTCGGCCGCAAACAAGGCATTGTAGATCGCTTCTTCCGCTGCCTCAATCACGGCCAGAAACAGGGGAGACATTTCATCGTTGCGCAGCACTTGCTGGGTGAGCAGGGGGGGGCTGCTTTCGTAGGGCACCCGTAAACCATCCGCCGTGGAGAAGGCAATCACGTAATCGCCGCTGCCGTTGGAGGCGATGCCCCCGGTGCGGGCCAGGCCCAACATGGCGCGCCGGGCAAGCCGTTTCAGGTTGCGGCTGTCCAACGGTGCGTCGGTGGCCACCACGATCATGCAAGAACCGTCCGTATCGCGCTGGTAGTCCCGCAACCGTTCCCCCATCGGTAGCCCTTTGATCTGCAACACTCCGCCGAAGTTGGCTTGCACCAGCACTCCCACCGTATAAGCCCCGGCTTCCGAAGGCAACCGGCGGGACGAGGTACCAATCCCTCCCTTAAAGGTAAAGCAGCGCGTGCCCGTTCCGGCGCCCACGTTGCCCTGCGCCACCGCCCCGCCGGAAGCCTGCTCAATGGCCGCCCGCACGTGGGCCGGTTGCACGTGCTGCCCGCGAATGTCGTTGAGGTAACCGTCGTTGGTCTCGCCCACTACGGCGTTGACCGACCGCACCGCTTCGTTGCCCGGCTGGTTAAGGGTGTAGTCGACCACGGCCTGAATGGCGGTGGCGACGCTCAGGGTGTTGGTCAGGATGATGGGCGTTTCCAGGTTTCCTAGTTCTTCTACCTGGGTGTACCCGGCGAGCTTTCCAAAGCCGTTGCCTACGTAAATGGCGGCGGGTACCTTCTGCTGAAAGATGTTCCCGGCAGCCGGGATGATGGCCGTCACCCCGGTTCGCACGGAGTTGCCCTCGATGAGGGACACCTGCCCCACGCGCACTCCCGCCACGTCGGTGATAGCGTTGTTTTTTCCCACCGGCAGGGTGCCTGTTTCCACGCCGTAGGCCCGCAGGGGAAGCGTTTGGGCCGGGGCAACCACGCCCATGCCGACCGCAAAAGCTAGGGTCAATGGCACAAGTTTCTTCGGTAAATTTTTTTGATGAGCGGTCATTAGAACGGGGATTGATCGGTTGGATTGGGAGTAAAGGTACAAGCTACATACGTTGGGTTCAGAGAACCCATCTACTTGCGTCACCGGGCCGGAGGCCCGGCGCCAGCTTTGAGGTTGACTATTCCCCTAGCCCACGAACTAATGTACGTAATTAGCAATGCAGTTTTTCATTACTTCATCATTCGAGATTCCTTGCGCCCGGCGCCCGGTTCAATACTCGATACTGCTTGAATATCAAATGTCGAACAAGGAATAATGAATTCCGAAGTATGCAAAGCTACAAAATACGAATACGCTAATCATATACTAATCCGTGGCAATAGGTTTACGACCGCAACGAGCGGCGCAGTAATTTATTAGACGCCGTGCGGGGTAGCGAAGGTTGCACCACCAGGCGTTGGATGCGGAACAAGGGATTGAGTTCGGCAGAAAGTGCTTGTTGCAGCTCTTTTTTCAGGACATCCATAGGCATTTCCTCCGCCACTACGTAGTGCACCACCAGTTGCTCGGGCCCTCCGTCGGGGGGAGCTACGGCCACGGCGGCTGTCTCCTGCACGGCGGGGTGCCGGTTGAGCACCTTTTCGATCTCCACAGCACTCACCTTGATGCCGCCCAGGTTCATGCTGTCGTCGGTGCGCCCCCCGCTACGGTAGAAGGTGGTATCGCCCACCCGCCCCAGCATTCGGTAGGTGTCGCCGTGCTTGCGCAGCGGAGTGCCGTCGGGCAGGGTGGGCACTCCGACGTAGTACTCCTGGTGATGATCGCGGTTGAGCAGCCGCTGCGACAGCCCGATGGCGGGCGGCACAATGAACACCTCTCCCGACGGGATGGGGGACAACTGCCCGCTGGCTTCGTTGCGGAAGCGCAATTCGGTGCCCAGCGTGGGCGTGGTGAAGGTGGCCGGAGCGGCGGGCTGCACCACCGAGCCCGTCAGGTAGCCGCCGCCGATCTCAGTGCCGCCGCAGTATTCTACGATGGGGGCCCGAAAGCCGGTGAGCCACATCAGGTAGAAGTAGTCGTCGGCGCTCGAGGGTTCTCCCGTCGAACTCAGCACCCGCACCGGCCAATCGTACTTTTCCATCGTTTGCGTGCTGCGCCATACCCGCACCAACGAAGGGATGGTGCCCAGCACGGTGACGCCTACGTCCTGCATAAACCGCCCAAAGGCCGAGCTGGCGGCCGACCCCACGAACAGGGCCAGCGTGGCCTTATTCATCAGCGCGGCGAAGATTGCCCAGGGACCCATCATCCAGCCCATGCCGGTGGTCCAGGTAAGCACGTCGTCGGCGTGCACGTCTTGGTGGAAGTGGGCGTCGGTGGCACACTTAACGGGAGTGAGGTGCGTCCAGGGAATGGCCTTCGGCTCGCGGGTGGTGCCCGACGAAAACAGAATGCTGATCAGGTCGTCGGGGCGGGCCTCGTGATAGGTTGCCTCGGGCCGCCCCAGAAAGTCGTCCCAGTGAAGGTCGTCGGGCCGCCGGGGAACGTCGGCCGCCGGTACCACCACCGCGCGCGGCGACTGGGCTTGCTTCACCCGGTCGTAGACCACCAGTGGTTTGTTATTATAGGAGTAAGCCGCCACGGTGATGAGCAGTTTAGCGTCGGCCAGTGCCAGGCGTCGCTCCAGCTCTCCGGCCGAAAAGCTGTCGGCGATGAGCACCGCCACCATGCCCGCCCGGATGATACCCAGGTAGGCGGCCACCGCTTCGGCACTCAACGGCATATACAAACCGACCCGGTCGCCGGGGGCGAGGCCCAGCGTAGTAAGTCCCGATGCGACGCGTTGCGTCAGGGAGTCGAGCTCGGCGTACGTCCAGCGCTGTTCGTTACCCGCCTCGTCGCACACCACCAAGGCGGTCTTATCGGCCGGGGCCCGGAAGCAACTCTCCCCGATGTTGAGGCGCGCTCCCGGTAGCCAACGGGGGTGCTCGGCACCGGCTGCCCGGTCGAGCACCTGCTGGTAGGGCTGACGAAACGCAGTGTCCAGCCGGTTGATGGCCGTTTCCCAGAAGGCCGCCTTGTTTTCTACTGACCACTGGTAGAAGTCCGCGTAGGAAGTCAGCCCCAGCGCCCGCTGCGTTTGGGTGATGTTGGCCTGCGCCACCGTGGATTCGTCGGGCCACCAGGCTACGGGCACCGCTTCGTCGGCGAAAAGGGCGCGGTGCTGTTGCTGGGCTTCTTCCCAGGACCAGGAGGAGCCGTGCTGTTGAACCAGGGTGCGCCATTGTTGGGCTTTTTCAGGAATTGAGAATGGGGTGGAGTTTTCCATGCCGGTAAAAATAGTATCTTAGGCGAAAATTGGCACATTGTCTAGCGAAACCGTATGCAATTCTATAACGTCATTCCGGAGCGTAGCGGTAGCGAAGGCCCGGAATCTCCTGGTTTGTTATCGCAAACGAGCGGTGTATCGTGCGCTGCTTACGAAACCGCTGCAACCTTTATTATAAGGCCAGACATCATGGAGTTAACGCCATTCTTATCGTCATCCACCGTGGACGCGGTCCGGCCGAAGCGACAGCGTAGAGCCGGAATCTCCTCCTTCGTAGCAGGAGATTCCGGGCATTTTCTTCCGTTGCTCTACAGAAAATCCCGGAATGACGGCTCTGGTTGGTCGTTTTTCAACGCCAATTATCTACCTTCACCCCTTACAAACGCAACGTAGTATATCCTGGTTAGTGCCCTCACCAGCCGCAAACGCATCGTGCTACAGCAATAAAACTAACCAACCTATCCAACAAAACCTATGACCTCTTCTTTCCGATTCTCCCGATCAAACGGGCTGATGCCCCTGCTGTTTTCTGTTCTGTTACTCACCGTGGCCTGCACTCCTGAAAAGAAACGGGTGGTGTTCTTCGGTGATTCCATCACCCAGGCCGGGGCCGAGCCGGGCGGCTACATTGCCGTGATGAAGACGCTGGTGGATACGAGCCAGTACGAACTGCTGGGCGCGGGCATCAGTGGCAACAAAGTCACCGACCTGCAGGCCCGCATCCAGACCGACGTGCTGGACAAGAATCCCGACGTGGTGGTGGTCTACATTGGCATCAACGACGTGTGGCACTTCTATAAGTTTGAGGGCACCACCGGCACCGAGGCCGACGCCTACGAAGCCGGACTGCGCGATGTGGCGCAGCGCATCCAGGCGCAGGGCGCCACGGTGCTGTTCTGCACGCCCACCGTCATCGGCGAAGACGTGGACAGCAAGTCGGAAGAAAACGTGCGCCTGACCCAATATGCCGACATCGTGCGGCGCGTGGCCGACGACACCGACGGCCAGCTGTGCGACCTGCGCCAGGCCTTCAACGACGAGTTGCGGGCCATCAACCCGGGCTTGGCCTACCAGGGCGTGCTCACCACCGACGGGGTGCACATGAACGAGGCGGGCAACCGCTTTCTGGCCGAGCGCATCCGGGAGTGCTTGCCCTAGGGGGCGGGGTGGATACGCCCATAGCCCCCGGATTAGTATGTGATTAGCGTGATCTCAATACATATAGCTTTTTATACTTCTAAATTTATTATTCCTTGTTCGATGTTCAATGTTTTTGAATATCGAACAAGGAATTTCGAATGATGAAGTGATAAAAAAATTGCACCGCTAAGCACATACCCGGATTAATCCGGGGGCTGTAAGAAGTACATTGTCGCTGCCCGCCTAGGAGTCCCTTTCAGGTGACTCCTAGGGTGCCCGTTGAATTGAAAACGTTCGCCCCACGCTCTCCACAGCACCCGCCGGGTCGCTCGATAGAGGACCCGGCACCAACCGGCAGACAACCCTGCCTCGCCCGAGAATACGCGGCCCACCGGATATCCGGATTCTACCGCGCTCTTCATCAAACGCTACTACAAACCAAGCCGCATTTCACGCCGAACAGTTACATATGTACCATATCGCCATTTTCACGCGGGCGCACGCGCTTTCTTTGGTCACCTTTTTGCAAGCGTGGTTGCTGAGCACAATTTGCTATGATGATGCGCAGTAGTTTACGTAACGTACTTCTTCCCCGCCCCAAAGCGCGGCCCGCGTGGGTAGGTAGTCTCCGCACCAAACCCCACCCTCCCCCGCGCTAGACAATCACCCGCCCGCACCTTTCGCGCTGACTCACGCAACCCAGCACGTACCCGCCCGGCTCCTCCGGTCGGGTTTCTTGCTTTTAGGGGGTAAAATGCTGCGGAAAAGTGCCAGAAATGCTGGTCAGCTTTTATTTTTTTCTGCGGAGAACTTCGAAAGTTCACCGGAGAAGTTCGAGAAGTGCTCCCGAGGACTTATTGAAGAGGTGCGGAGCAGCTCGCAGAGACCAAAATTGCATTCTTGGCATTTTATGGGACTTCTTTCAGGTATACCGACCGTTAGCCATACGTATGGCCAGCAGCGCAGTGATGACCGCTTGGAATATCGGCAAATGAACAGGCAAGAATGCCGGGAAACGTAGCGGAGAGCCTGCTTTTGACCGGCCCACCCGCGCGTAATAGAGTCGCCCTTCGTGGTTTGACTTGTTCGTTAAATTTAGTAGTATCACCAACAGTTTTTGGTCGTTAGTGAACAGTGCTACTGCGCTTCCAGTCGGTAGGTATCGGTGATTTGGGTGTCAAGGGATCGGGATAGCCACAGGAGGTCGTTTTCGCGGAGGAAGTGATACCTTCCGGACAAGACAAGCGTAGCGTCGAACTCAGTGGTCCAGGCGGTGGTGTTCACGAATTCAACCGAATCGGCACCGACCAGCCGGTAGGTTCCTCCACCAATGGCGGGGTAATTAAACTCGCTACCTTCGCCACTAAACTTCCCATCGCGCAGCACAAGCGTCACGTCTGACTCAACAAATTTTACGGAAGAATTCGACCGGTCGAACGTTCCTTCGTAAGCGCCGTCAAGGGGGCTCACTTCGGGTTCGTCGCGGTCGCAGGAAGCCAGCCCCCCCACGAGCATCATCAGTATCAGTAGGTATTTCATGGATTGTAGGGTTTGCTTAGTAAGACACCACGCACCACGATTTGGTTGGAGGGGATGCGCTCAATAGTTACTCCTGAAACCGCAGCAGATGGGCGGCCACCGCTTCCACCGAATCATACAAGCCCGTGTTCAGGTTGCTCAGCACGCCGCGCGACTTCATCCCCTCGATCACGGGGTACACCGGGCGCTCGTGCGTCCAGTAGTGTGTATCCAAAAACACCATCGGGCTGGCGTAGTCGTGGGTTTCGTAGTGGTTCTGGGCCAAGTCCTGAAAGATTTCTTGCAGGGTGCCCGCGCTGCCGGGGGCGAACACCACGCCGCCCTTGGCGATGGCCAGCAGTCCGTCTTCGCGAATGCTGTTGGCAAAGTACTTGGCAATGTGGGAGGCGAAGGGCGTAGGCGGCTCATGTCCGTAGCCCCAGGTGGGGATGCCCACGCTGCGAAACGCGCTGCGCGGATGCTGCTCCAGCACCTCGAAGGCGGTGGGCAGCCACTGCGGATCGTTATAGTAGGGCGCTCGACTTAGGTGCGCGATGGCATCGGTTAGGGTGGTTGCTGACTGCCCCGCCAACCAGGCTCCCAGGTGGGTGGCTTCCATCGCGCCCGGCCCGCCGCCCGACACCAGCAGAAATCCTTGCTCCGTCAACCACTTCGACAGGCGGGCCACCTTGGCGTAGGTTTCGCTGTCGCGGCTGAGTCCGTGGCCGCCCATCACCGCCACCACCTTTCGTTCGGGGTAGTGCGCCAGAAAGTCCTGCAGCGCATCGGAGATGGAGTGGTCATGCAGGCGCTGGGCCAGGGTCTCCATGATGTTGCCGTACTCTTTGCCCACCCGCACGAAGTGGTCGTAGGTGACCTTGTCCGGGGTGCGCTGGTAAGAATCTGGCTGGCGGGGGTCGTAGTCCTCGTATAAAGTATGGCGATCGTAGAGCGACTTGGGGTAGGGATTATAGGGCACGGCGAGGTGCGGGAAGATATAGTTATGGCGGTAGATGTGCTGCAGCAGGCGGTCGGTGAAGGTGCACCCCAGAAACAAGCACCCACTGATGCGCTTGGTCAACAGTTGGGCTTCGTGCGGTGCCAAGTCCAGCGACTGAACGGCCAGGTTGGTGAGGGCCGGTTCGGCAAGGGCTTGAGCGAGGGCTTCGGGGGTTTCTATTTCTTTCATGGCCGCTAAGATAATATTCTTATCCGCTATCCAGAAAGCGAAAAGTGGGCAACTAGGGGTGCACTGCCCAAATTCGCAAGTGCCGCCAATGAGGGTTTGGAGCTATTCCGTACCTTTGGGTTTCTACCAATCCGAGGGTATGGGCAAAGAATACGACAAGGTTATCAAGGAAAATATGGCGGCGATTTTCTTGCCGTTGTCCGAGAAGTATCTGGGCATCAAGATAGTGACTACGCGAGATTTGCCGGAGAAACTACAAACAACGCTAGACAACTAACGATTCTTACCAGATTGCGTAAATTAGAGACACAGACCAGAAAACAAATAGATGCTATGGCAATTACGTATGATATCTACACCGATGGACTCTACTTAGAAGGAAAAGAGGATGGAGTTCAATTGGGTATTGATAAAGTCATCCGGGTTAGGCAACTGCTCAACGATGGACTTGGTGAAAAAGAGATCAGTAACCAAACGCAGCTTCCCCTAAAAACCGTCCGGAAGATCATTGCCGCCGGATAAATTGCGCGATGAGCTGAACCAAGCACCCGTGCTCGTTGTCTTTCTAACATGAAAAAACGCGTAGTGGTAGGCCTATCGGGCGGAGTGGATTCTTCGGTGGCGGCGCACCTGTTGGTGGAACAAGGCTACGAGGTGATCGGCCTGTTTATGAAGAACTGGCACGACGACCGCGTGGTGATCAGCCGGGAATGCCCCTGGCTAGAGGACAGCAACGATGCCCTTATTGTGGCGCAGAAGCTAGGCATTCCCTTTCAAACCATCGACCTGAGCCGGGAGTACCAGGAGCGCATTGTGGACTATATGTTTCGGGAGTACGAGCAAGGGCGTACGCCCAATCCCGACGTGCTCTGCAACCGTGAGATCAAGTTCGATATTTTCCTGAAGACGGCGCTCAAACTAGGGGCCGACTACGTGGCTACCGGACACTACTGCCGCCGCACCGAAACCCACGATGCCGCGGGAAACGTGACGCATCATCTGCTGGCCGGACGGGATAAGAATAAGGATCAGAGCTACTTTTTGTGCCAGTTGAACCAGGCGCAACTGAGCAAAGCACTGTTCCCCATCGGGGAGCTAGAGAAGCCTGAGGTGCGGCAGATCGCCCGTGAGCAGCAACTGGTGACCGCCGACAAGCGCGATTCGCAGGGACTGTGCTTCGTGGGCAAGGTGCGCCTACCCGAGTTTCTGCAGCAGAAGCTGCGACCCAAGCCGGGCCGCATTGTGGAAGTGCCCGCCGACGCGCCGGTCTTTGAGCGGTCTCTGGTGAGCGTTGGCGCTGGGGACTACGACGATCTATCGGAACTAACAACTCCCTACTCCTATACCCCTGACCTGGGCAAGGTGGTGGGTCAGCACAACGGAGCGCACTACTTCACCATCGGACAGCGGAAGGGACTCAACGTGGGCGGCACGCCGTTGCCGTTGTTCGTGCTGGCCACCGATACGCACGAGAACGTGGTGTACGTGGGACAGGGCAATGATCATCCCGGTTTGCATCGCGCGGGACTGTTCATCCCATCGGACGAGGTGCATTGGCTGCGCGATGATTTGCGTTTGCCGGTGGGAGAGTCGGCGCGGTATCAGGCGCGTATTCGCTACCGACAGCAGTTGGAAGCGGTTACGCTGCATCAGCGAAGTGAAGGGCTGTATCTGGTGTTTGATGAACCGCAGAAGAGCATTGCGGCCGGTCAGTTCGCCGCGTGGTATGAGGGTGAAGAGCTAGTGGGTTCGGGAGTGATTGCGTAATAAGGTTACCCACCCTTTTTGTTGTTTCCAAACGGGTACGCTGCCCTAGGCAAGCATGCCTCACGCACACGCGTGCGGTCTGAAAAATCTTCTGATAAGGTCTTTTAAACCTCTAAATTTTTATAAATAGTGGTGAGCACGCGCTTAAACTGCCGAAAGTCCTCTTCGGTCAGGCTTTTCCAGGCGGCCTTGCGAATCTGACTGACCTTCGGAATCATGGCTTTTACCCGCTCGGTGCCCAGTGGGGTAAGCACCACCCGACTTTTCCGGCGGTCGTGCTCGTCGGACAAGCGCTGCGTGAGTTCTTTGGCGCACAACAAATCCACGATGCGGGTGAGGGTAGGGGTGCCCTTGAAGGTGGCTTCGGCCAGTTCGCTCTGGCTCTTGTCAGAGCTGGGATACAACTGCTTGAGCACCATCCACTGGTCGACCGTCACGCCGAAGTCGAACTCGGTGAACTTCTGCTGGGCGTACTGCTTGATGCGGCGGTTGGTTTTTTCAAGAAGGAAAGAGTACTCGCTGTAGATATCAGATTGGGGCATACAAGTCGGGGCAGTGGTGTCGACGGTTTAATGTTAGGAAATCTTTCTGACAATCTCTTCAACCAGAAACGGCACAAGGTAAGAACCGCCTTAGCCTCAACGCGATATCCCCCTATTCGCGTTCGCTGGTTGGGCGCACCACCAATAGTTTGTCGCTATTTCTGGCAACTAACCATCCGTACTCTCCGCTGGCCAGTTTCAGTCGGCTGATCTTCCGGATTTCCCCTCTGATATGAACGCCACTTTCGATAGGCATCGAGGGACTGAAACGGCCGCTTCCGTCTCCGGCTAAAAACAGTCCGTAACTGGCGTCGTTGCGGGGCGTTTCCACCTCTGCATCGTATAGGTTTCCTCCCAAGAGCAGATCCAAATTCCCATCGCTGTTCAGGTCTTGCAGGTGAATCGCGTTAACCGACGAGACCTGCGCGTAGTTGGGCAACGGATGGGGATCAAAGCTGCCGTCTTGGTTGATGAATATCGTATGGGCAAAGGTAGTGGCGGAATAGTGCAACGCCTCGTTCAGCTTCTCGGCCGAGTAAATGTCGGACAAGCTAGCTTGAGAGAAAGCGGTGTAGTTGGGGATTTTTTTCTTGATCAAAGGCATTTGTTGCGACGAACATTCCCGGCCCCGCAGGGGATACAGTTCACCGGCTTCATGGTATCCCAACACAATATCCAGGCTTCCGTTCTCGTCAAAATCATCGGCATAAATCCGGAAGGGCGCGTCAGTCGAAGCTTTGTACTTGTAATTCAAGCCCAAGTTGCCCGCCACCAGGTCTACGTCGCCGTCGTGATCTATGTCGCCCGCTACAATGCTATTCCACCAACCCACCTGTTCCGTCAAACCATAGTCGGCACTACCGTCTTGAAACTTTCCGGCTTCGTTCAACAACACGACGGGCGACATCCATTCGCCCACGATCACCATATCAGGCCAGCCGTCGTTGTCAACGTCCGCTACCGTTGCGGCGGTGACCATTCCGATTTCGTTAAGCTGCGGAGCCACCTCCTGGGTGACGTCCGTGAAGTGCATATTTTCAGCATCACTATCGTTGCGCAGCAGGTAACTATCGGCGGGCCGAGGATACTGGCCGGGCACTTGCCTACCTCCCACCAAAAGGTCATTGTCGCCGTCTCGATCGAAGTCTATCGTTTGAACGCACGAACCGCTCACATAACGTTCGGGCAATGCCCCCTCGGCGCTACCAAATCCGCCTTGCCGGTTGTTGATGTAAATTCTATCCCCGTACCGCTGATCTCCGGCCGGGTGTTCGTTTCCGCCGCTCACGATGTACAAATCGGGAAACGTATCGCCGTTGGCATCGAAGAATAGCGCTGCCACGTCTTCGGCGGCCTGGTCTTGCTGCCAAAGATTTGCCTGGGAGGCTCGAAAAGAACCGTCGGGCTGCTGCAGGTACAAAGCTCCGGCGAAACCCGCCGCCCCGCCCACGTAAAAGTCGTCCCGGCCGTCGGCATCAACATCGGCGATGGCTAGGGCCGGTCCAAACTGAGACATTTTGTGGGGCAACAGTACTTCCCGCTCAAAATCATCAAATTCGTTTTCCCGATGCACGTAGTCTGGCGAAAGTTGAGGTTCGTAGGTAGTGAATAGCGGATTTTGGTTTTTCTCTACCAACGGTTTGGCTCGGGCCGCCTGCTCAACCTTCACTGTTTGGTTAGCCGGTACGTCGTGCAGCAACTGGTCGCTTCCGTCGGGCCACCTGATGTACATCGAGTCAACGTTGTTCTCTTCTCCCAGACCGAAGTGGACAATGGGTTCCACCGACGATTGATAGCCGCGCGTTAGGAATAGCTCCTGATACTGCCGTCTGCTTTGTGTATAAATACTTAGCTGGGCACCAATGCCGAAGGGATTCTTTGCTTGCCCCCGCAGTTTGATGCGCAGAAAGTTAGCGGCGGGCGTAGCCACGTTTTCGAACAGTTGCGCCGGAGCATCCAGGTTGTTGACAAGCACGTCTAAGTCACCGTCTGCATCCAGGTCGGCGTAGGCGGCTCCCTGGCTAAAACCCCGTTCGTTGAGCCCGTAATCTTGCCCGGTAGGGCGAAAGGTCAGGTCACCGTTGTTGAGAAAACTAAAGTTCTCAACCGGATGCACCGGCATCTTCCGAAGCCAATCCAGGTACTGCGACGGTTCAATTTTGTTGTAGGCTTTCTGAATTCGGAACAGCGCGTTGAAGTCGTTGTTGTTCACGTCGCGGCGCATGCCATTGGTGATAAAAATGTCTTTGTGTCCGTCGTTGTTCATGTCCATCAGCAGGGCACCCCAGCTCCAGTCGGTATAGGCCACTCCGGCCAGTTCGCCCACGTCCATGAAGCTTGCTTGCCCGGTGTTGAGTTGCAGCGTATTTTTCATGTACTGGTAGTGCAGTCCCTGGTCTACGGTGGCGTAAAACGCTTTGGGATTCATAGCCGACATGTTGGCTTTCTGCTGCTCGTTGGTGCTTCCCATCATGTCTAACTGGATCAGATCGGTCAGGCCGTCGTTGTTGATATCCGCCGCGTCGGTGCCCATGCCGAAGTTGGAGGTATGGCCGGTGTAGGTCGTGAGTTCGTTAGCAAAACTTCCATCCTGTTGGTTGATATACAGGTAGTCGCTGGAGTTGAAGTCGCTCGAAACGTACAGGTCGGGCCAGCCATCGTGGTTAAAATCGGCCACGCTGATTCCCAGCGTGAGTCCGTAGTTGAGCACTCCCGCCGCCTGGGTGGCATCCATAAAATGATCTCCTTCGTTGCGGTAGAGTTTGTCGGATTCCGAAGGATGAGGTGCTTTCATCCGTTGGGCAAAGAAATCGCTGTTTTGCTTAAATCCGGAGGGAGGGTAATTCCCTACGTAAAGGTCCAGGTCGCCGTCGCGGTCGTAGTCGAAAAAGACTGATTGAATCGTGTGTCCGCGGTCGGCAATGCCCCACTGTTCCGCTTGTTCTTTAAAGGTGTTGTCTTGTTGGTTGACGTACAGTAGATTCCCCCGGTGCTCTTCATTTGGTCCACCTACGCTGACGTAGATATCCAAATAACCATCGTGATTGATATCGACCATTGTGACGCCCGTGGTCCAGCGGTTATAAACTCCCTCCACCCCGGCCGACTCGCTGATGTCTTCAAAGGTGAGGTTACCCCGGTTGAGGTACAGGGTGTTCAACCCCATATTGCTGGTGAAGTAGATGTCCGGCAGCGTGTCGTTGTTGATGTCGCCCACGCCCACTCCGCCGCCGAAGTAAATGAAGGGGTATAAAAAATAGTTGAAACTGGCCGTCTCGCGGATGCGGTTGGCAAAAGTGACGTTCGAGGAAGCAGCGGGTACGGGTTGGTAGTGTTGGGCGGAGGATGGCGCCGGGGCGCTGGTCTCAGGGCTTTTCTTTTCTTCGCTACAGGAGACTAGCGATGAGACAAGAATCACCATCACCATAGCCCAGCGTTTAAACGCAGGGTGATGGTGGCAAAGGTTTTCTGTAATTGTCGTCATTCTCACTACCAACACATTAATTCCAAAACTATTTCACCCTTCTACTTTTCCCCTGCGAATCGTAAATAACCACTGCTCTCATACTATTCAACAATTCTATCTTCCGGGCAGCCTGCGACAGGTAGGTACTACCGTAGTAAAACTCCTGCCGGGTCTTTCGGCCGTTGGCCCAGGTGATCTCTGCAAAAGTATCGTTGGGTTGCAGAGCGATTACTGAAGCCTCGGAAGCAAGCGCCTGGTAGCGATGGGCCCGCAGCGGACCGGAATTGGCTCCACTCACCATAATGGGCTTTCCGTCTACGTATATTGTCGCGATACTCTTCTGGTCGTCGTTCAAAAAAAGGCCGCTCTGCGGGGGCGGCACCACGGTGAAGCCTCCCTGGCCGTCACCCATCATCACTGTTCCTTCGGAAGCGTCGTAGTTGCCAAACACCGGCTCAGCCGAGTACTGATTGCCGGTAATGATAATATCCAAGTTACCATCACGGTTCAAATCGTGGGTCAGCATCCCGTAGGCGGGAGCTACCTGGCAAGCCAGCGGTAACGGACGCACCGTGAACGTGCCGTCGCCCCGGTTTTCTACCAAGCTGCTGGTCAGGGTATTCACTCCTAGCACCCGGGTGTTTTTTCGGTCGTGCGGTTTCAGCACCTCCGAAAAGCCCGCTTGGGCAAACGACAGGTAGTTCCGGAAGCGCTTCTTGTAGCCCAATACCTGGTCGATGAGGGCGTCGCGGGGATGCACCGGAAACTCTCGAAGCTGCCCGTCGTCGTCTTCGGAGTAGTACGATAGAATGGGATCGGTTACGCCGTCTTCGTTGAAATCGTCGGCGTACAGCCGAATAGGATGTTCGGGCGAAGCGGTTAGATAACTATTTAAACCGAAATTGCCGACCACGTAGTCCGTGTCGCCGTCGCGGTCGTAGTCGCCCGCCGTGAGGCTGTTCCACCAGCCGGTGGTGCCCGCCAGACCCGCCGCTTCGGTATAGGGTTCCAGCGTGCCTGCTCGGTTGATGAAGAACAGAATTTCCGTCCACTCGCCCACCGCAACCAAATCCGGCCAACCGTCGTTATTGAAATCCGTCCACAGCGCATCCGACAGCATGCCCGGTTGCCGCAGGGCGGGCGGAGTGCGATCAACAAAGTTGCCTCCTTCGTTGATGAGCAAGCGCGAAGTAGGTGATTCGGGGTAGCGACCGGGCGAAACCTTGCCGCCGATGAACAAATCGATATCTCCGTCCCGATCAACGTCGGCCCCCCGAACCGCACCACCGCTGGCCGTCCCGGCGGGTAGGTTAGGCGCTCGAACAAACTGCCCACCTTCATTGGTATACAGCCGGTCTTCGTACCGGGGCGACGAAGCCGGATATTCGGCTCCGCCGCTCACCACGTACAGATCCGAATCGCCGTCGCGGTCGGCATCAAAGAGCAGGATGCCCATATCTTCGTAAGCAGCGTCTTCGGCCAGGATCGGCTGCTGCTCAAATTTTCCGGACTGCTGAACAAACAAGCGGGCGCTTTGTCCGGCAGCTCCGCCCACTACCAAATCATCGGCCCCATCGCCGTTCACGTCGCCCACCGCCAGCGCCGGTCCTTCTCGGGAGTACATCTTGAGCAGCAGCGGGTTATCTTTGAAATCGATGAAGGGGTTTTCGCGCTGCTCGTACTTCAGGCCCAGCGAATCGGTCACTTCGGAAAAGATAGAAGCAACCGGAGCCGGTTCGGGGTAGGGTTCAGGCAATGGCTGGTAGGTGATGTTCAGCGTTTGGTTCGCCGCTACGTGCTCGTATCGTTGGTAAGTGCCATCGGGCCAGCGAATACTCAAGCTGTCGATCAGGCCGCTGCTGCCCAGCCCGAAATGAATGGTTTGGCTCATGCTGGACAGGTAGCCGCGCACGTGGGCATGGTAATAAACCTGGTGCACGCTGTCGTGCCACAGACTCAACTGCGCACCCAGGGCATTGGCGTTTTGGCCGGGACCGGTCAGGTTTACTTTCAGATAATGATTTTCTCCGGTGCCTTTGCCAATCGTGTTGTTCCGATAGAGAAAGGCCGGGTGGCCCAGGTTATTGACAACTAATTCCAGGTCACCATCCTGATCCAGATCGGCGAACGCAGCTCCGTGCGAGAAAGAGGGTTCGGTGATCCCGACTGCCGAGGAAGCATCTTCCAACACCATTCCGCCGGAGTTGCGGTAGAAGAAATTAGCCGGTTTGATGGGGCGGAGGTTTTCCAGCGCTTCCATCTGGTAGGCGTAGCTGTAGGCTTCGGAGCCAAACTTCAGGTCTTCTTTCAGTCCGGCCGAAAAGTCCAGGTCGGTGAGGTCTTTGTAGTAGCCATTGGTGATGAACAGGTCCAGCGTCCCGCTGTTGTCGAAGTCGGCCCACAGCGGCGCCCAGCTCCAGTCGGTAGAATACATTCCCGCCAGGGTTCCGGTTTCGCTAAAGTGATAGTTGCCGTCGGCGTCCGCTCCCTGATTAATTTGCAGCGTGTTTTTGACGTGTTGCGGAATGTAACCGAGCTTTCGTCGGTACTCAAACAGGTCGTAGTTGAGCGGAGTGGTCATCAGCTTCCGCCGCCGGTTCGACTTGGGCAGCATATCCACCACCGTGATGTCCATCAGCCCGTCTTGGTTCACGTCGGCAATGTCCACTCCCATTCCGTTGTGGCTGGCGTGGCGCAGGTAGTCGGTACCGCGTTCTTCAAACCCACCGCGCCGGTTGTTGATATAGAGCAGGTCGTTGGTGATAAAGTCGTTCGCTACGTAAATGTCCGGCCAGCCGTCGTTATCAATATCGTTGACAGCAATGCCCAGCGAGTAGCCTTCGTTGACGATCCCCACCGAATCCGACACCTCGGTGAAGGTGTTGTCACCGTTGTTGCGGTAAAAGCGGTCGCGGGTGGCGCTGTGCTTTTCCCGGTTGATTTCGTTGCGGTTGTTCATCAGCTGGGAGTTCACTGCTACGAACAAATCCAGGTCGTTGTCCCGATCATAATCCAGGAAAGCGGCGTGGGTGCTGATCACCGGATCGGCCAATTCATAGGCGGCGGCTTTTTCGGCAAACACCGGAACGCCGTCAGAATTCATTCCCTGATTGATGTACAAAAGATTGAGTTCCCCTTTGCCAACCGTGCAGACGAAGATATCCTGAAGGTGATCGCCGTTGATATCCACAAAGGTTGCCCCGCTGGTCCAATAGTCGTTCAGCAGCCCGGCCGCTTCGCTCACGTCGCGAAACTTCAGGTTACCCTGGTTGAGGTACAGCCGGGAGGGCACGTGGTTGCCGACCAGAAAAATATCAGGCAAGCTATCGTTGTTGAAGTCCGCCACGGATACGCCCGCCCCGTTATAAAAATAGTAATTGTAGGCCAGGTTGAGCGAGTCGGTCTCGAACACTTCATTGGTAAAATCAAGGTGGGAGTCGCTGACGGCCACCGGTGTGAAGAGCGTGTCGTCAGAAAGGTTGCAGGAAGCAAGGAAGCCAAGGCTGGCGGCAAGGCCGAACGGAAATAGGCTGAGGAAGCGCAAGAAATACCAAAAGTCGTTCATCACGATAATCTTGCTGGCCCAAGCACTCGGGGGCTTATGCCAGCAAAATCAGTTCTGATCCCATCCCGTGAGATCGAGTTCCGAAGGAGGAATGGGGAACAGGGCATCGCTGGGTTCGTAGCCGCGGGGGCCGAGTTTTTCCACGGCCAAATCGCGGTAGATTAGGTCGTAGAAGCGTACGCCCTCAAAGGCTAGTTCCACCCGCCGTTCGTGAATGATGATGTCACGCAGCGCCTCCTGGTTGAGGCCGGAGGTGTTGGCGGCAGTTATTGGTTCCAAACCGGCTCGTTCTCTTACTTGGTTGAGGGGATTCAGGGCGGCTTCCGTGGGGCCGTTCAGTTCGTTCTGGGCTTCGGCCTCCAGCAACAGAATTTCTCCAAACCGGATGATTTTCCAGTTGATGTCGAAGCCATTGCTGTTAGCTCCGTCCAGATTGAGGTTGGTGTATTTCTTCAGACCGTATTGCCCGGCGTTGCCTAGGTGGGATCCCCGGGCCGGATCGAACGTGCTTGGACCATAGGGGTCGCCCGGGCGATAAACAGTAGCAGGCAGGCGCAAGTCCCCTTCTTCGTAGTCTTGCACCAGGTTCTCGGCCGGAGACATAAAAGCCCAACCCGCCCCATCAACCTGCGGCGAAGCGTAGGCAGAAAGTCCGAGAGAATTCCAATCGCCTGCTTCGCTCCATACATTGAGGTTTGTGTTAGACAGCGTGTACTGAATCTCAAAAATAGACTCCGGGTTGTTGTTTCCCGTTCCGTCGAAATTGCTGCCGTAGTCTTCGACCAGTTGGTAGTTTGCTTCGCTACCTTTCACCAGATTGACGTAGGTCAGCACATCCTCCCACCGGCCCTGCAGCGCAGCAATACGGGCCAGCATGGCGTTGGCCGCGCCCGACGTGGCCCGCCCCTGGTTCGCCGGATCGTAGGTGGCCGGTAGCGCCGCCGCCGCGGCCTGGAAGTCGTTGATAACAAAGTTCCACGTCTCTTCCAGGGTAGTGCGAGACAGCGGCTGGTCGCCTACTGAGGGCACCTCTTCGTACAGCGGCAGTCCGCCGTAGCCAAGCACCAGGTTGTAGTAATGGATGGCCCGTAAGAAAGTAGCTTCGCCTAGAATACGATCTTTCAACTCCTGAGGAAAATCCGAGTTTGCCTCCATCTGAGATACATTTGTCAGCACTCCGTTGGCCCGGTTCACTCCGCCCCAGGCCGAGCGGTAGAGCTCCAGGTTGCTCACGTTTTCGGGATTCACGTTGTAGTTACCAAACTCCAGGTAGCTTGACCGGTCACCCGCTCCGAATCCACCCTTGACGGCATCTGCTCCGGAAATATTCAGGATCATCGGGTAGTTGAAGCCGTAGTAGTCCAGGTGCTGAAACCCGTCGTAGGCGGCATTCACGGCCGAGATAGCATCCTGAGCCGTATTATAAAAGCCAGTGGTAGTCAATGAATCCTGCGGCTCTTGTTCCAAAAAGCCTTCGCAGGCAAAGAACCCGGCAGCCAATAGGCATAATAAAAACTTCTTATTCATCGTAGTGTGTCGTTATGCAGTATCAGTTAAAATCCGAAATTCACTCCCACCGTCACCGTACGGGGAATAGGGTACCGACCGTAGTCGACGCCGTTGAGGGTATTGCTCGAGCCTCCCGTGTTGGGGTCTACCGAAGAACCGATTTCCGGGTCCAGCCCAAACTCGTAGTTGTCGAAGGTCAGTAAGTTTTGCCCGCCTACGTAGAAGCGGACTTGCCGCAGGCTGATCGGCTCCAGCAAACTGGCGGGCAGTGAGTAGCCGATTTGCAGCGACCGCAGCCGCAGGAATGAACCGTCCTTAATGTAGTAGGTCGAGTTGCGGTAGTTGTCGTTGTCATTGTCCACGGCAATGCGGGGCACGCTGTTGCTGGTCCCCTCGCCGCGCCATACGTTTTCGTACAAGCTCGTAAACTTGTTATCCGGCTTGGTGAAGTCCCCCGCCTGCTGAAGAATCTTGGCGAAAGTATCATTCCCCTCCACACCTTGAAACGCGAACGACAGGTCGAAGCCCCGGTAATTGGCATTGAAGGACAAACCGTAGGTAAAGTCCGGAATAGGACTGCCGATGTAGGTACGGTCGTCTTCGGTAACCCGTCCGTCTTCGTTTAAATCCCGGAACTTAAAGTCACCGGGAGCGGTGCCGGACGATTGGTAGTAGACGCCTTCCTCCGGATCGGGATTCAGGGCTTCTATTTCGGTTTCGTTCTGAAATATCCCCTCTATCTCGTAGCCGTAGAAGGAGCCAATCGGCTGCCCCACGTCCGTCCGGGTCGAGATGGATTCGCCGAAGCGAACGATTGGCCCGCCTTCGCCGAGGCTCAGCACTTCGTTGTTAACGGTGGCCAGGTTGGCGTTGGCCGACCACTGGAAAGCTCCCTCCCGGTCGCGGAAGCCAAGGTCAAACTCAAACCCCCGGTTGCGGACCACCCCAGCGTTGACCACCGGAAACTGGGGAACGCGGTTCCGCAGGTAGCCGAAGGCGAAGGGTAGGGTGCCTTCCAATAGAATACCGTCTGTCTCCTTGTCGTAATAATCAACCGTCAGCGTCAATCGATCATCTAGGAAGGTCAGGTCTACCCCGATATCAACCTGAGTAGAAGTTTCCCACGTGATGTCTTCGTTGGCGGGTTGAGCGGCGTAGATGCCCGGCACCACCGATCCGCCGAACGAATAAGAAGCGTTGTTGACCAGCAAGGGCAAGTACTGAAACGGAGCAATTTCCTGGTTGCCCAGTTGCCCCCAGCTACCCCGGATTTTGAGCTGAGAAATCAGGTTGCTATTAAAGAAATCCTCGTCAGACACCAACCATCCGGCGGATACGGACGGAAAAGTTCCCCAGCGGTTGCCCTGCGCAAAACGCGACGACCCATCGCGGCGAACACTGGCCGACAGGAAGTATTTGCTTTGGTAGTTGTAGTTGATTCGTCCCAGGAAAGAAGCCAACGACCAATCCTCCAGCTGCCCCCGCACGCTGCTGATCTCATTACCGGCGTCCAGGGCGATCAGATCGTTGGATGGGTAAAACTGCTTACCGGAGCTGTGAAACGAATACGTAGACTTCTGCTGCGTGGCCCCCGCCAACAGATCAATGTTGTGTCCGTCGCCGAGTTCTCGTTTGTAGGACAGGGTATTTTCTACCAGCCAGATCCATTCGCGGCGGTCGGTGCGGGTGCCGCTGGAGATTTGCTCCTGCGTGCCCGGGGCGGCAATGCCCGCATCAAAGCCGTTGCTTCCTCCGTACAGAAAGTCACCACCCAGGTTAAGGCGGTACGTCAGCCCCTCGAACAGATCGTATTCGGCGAAGATGTTGCCCAGAAAACGGAATTCTTCGCTTTCAACAATGTTCTCGTCGGTTTGCACCAGCGGGTTGGTGCGGATAAAACTGGTGCCTACGTCGCCTGGTGCTCCCAGGGTGCCGTCGGGCCGACGGGCCGGAATCACCGGTGGGTAGATGATCGATAGCGGAATGGCTGCTCCGAATATTTCGTTTTCTGATACGTTGTTGCCGGTGGTGCGGGAAATAGAGGCGTTGTTGCCGATGCGAAACCGTTCGCCCAGGTTGTTGGTGGTGTTTATCCGCAGTGAATAGCGGTCGAAGCCCGAACCTCGAATGATGCCCTCCTGGTCGAAGTAGCCCAGCGAAAGCAGGAAGGTAGAATTTTCGCTGCCGCCACTGGCACTCACGCTCAGGTTTTGCATCGGAGCGGTGCGAAAGATTTCATTTTCCCAGTTGGTGTTTGCCGGGTTGGTGAAGATGTTTTCGTCGTCGTTGGGATTGTCGTTGAGCGCGTTAAATTCCCGGATAAACCGCTGGTAGGTAGGCCCGTCCAGCACGTCCAGGTCCTTTTCTTTGCTCTGAATGCCGTAGTAATAATCCACATCGAGGCGCAGCTGACCGGCTTTCCCCTTTTTGGTGGTGATCAGCACTACCCCGTTGGCAGCGCGTGAACCGTAGATCGCTCCCGAAGCGGCATCCTTCAGCACTTCGATAGAGGCAATGTCATTCGGGTTAAGGGTGCTCAGGGTGTTGCCAAACACGGGCACGCCGTCGATCACGTAGAGCGGCTCACTGTTGCCGGGCGTACCCACTCCGCGCACGCGCAGCGAGATAGACCCGCCCGGCGCCCCCGAGTTCTGTGACACCTGCACTCCGGCCACGCGTCCGGCCATCGCCTGGTCTACGCTGGGCACTGCCTGTTGGGTGATCGCTTCGTTGGAAATAGAGCTGATCGCGCCGGTCACCTCCCGTTTCTCCTGGGTACCGTAGCCGATCACCACCACTTCGGACAGCGACTGTACGTCCGGAGCCATTGATACATCAATCCGGGTTTGGTTGCCGATGGTCACTTCCTGGGTTTCGTAGCCCACCGAAGAAAGGACCAGGGTTGCGGCATCGTCGGCAACTTGCAATTGGTAGTTGCCTTCCACGTCGGTTACCGTGCCGGTGGTTGTGCCTTTAACCAGCACGTTGACTCCGGGCAGATTGATGTTGTCTTCGGCATCGGTCACGGTGCCGGTGATGGTTCGGTCTTGCGCGCTTGCCTCGAACCGGAAGCAGCAAAGGGCCACTAAAAAAAATAACCAATAGCGTATGGGTTTGAGCATAGTGGTAAGATTAGGCGGTTAATGTAATGTGTTCAGGCCGCTTTGGCTGGCGATCGTGTTTAAGAGACACGCTAAACTTAGCCTAACGCTCATCGGATCACATGGGCAATTTACAAGAAATAGCTTTTCTTTCTATACTATTGTTGTCGTAATTTGATCTTTCCTCACAAATTCGCTCACTGACCTTTTTCGGCAGCAATAGTATTTCCAGACATAATCTTTATAAATCATCCATCGACGGCGGCACCTGCTCGCTAGCCCACGCCTCATTCGGCTCCGGCCCCATTTGCAGCACGAGTTCTCCGCCGTCCACAATTTCCCGGTGCCAGAGATAGCTACGGTCAAACGGCTCCCCATTTAGCGTAGCCGACTGGATGTAGCGGTTTTGATCGGAGTTGTTCTCGGCCCGCAACGTAAAGGTTTGGTCTTTGCCGACGCGAATCGATACCTCATCAAACGTCGGACTGCCCAGCACGTAGCACGGGATGCCGGGACTCACCGGGTAGAAGCCCATCATACTAAACACCAGCCAAGCCGACATCTGCCCCGCGTCTTCGTTGCCGCTGAGTCCGCCCGGTGTGGCGCTGTATTCTTCCCGGATGATGTCGCGCACCCAGCGTTGGGTTTTCCAGGGTGCCCCGGCGTAGGCGTACAGGTAGGCCATCTGGTGGCCCGGTTCGTTGCCATGCCAGTAGTAGCGCTGCTCAAACATGCTGTCGAGCTTTTGAACAAACTTTTCTTTTCCGCCCATCAGCTGCATCAGTCCGGCCACGTCGTGGGGCACGTACCAGGTGTACTGGGCGGGCGAGCCTTCGGTGATAAACGTGGCCCGCGTCGCATGCGGGTCGAAGGGCGTAATCCAATCGCCGTTGGCGTAGCGACCGCGCACGTAGCCCGCGGTGGTATCGAACACGTGTTGGTAATTTTTGGCGCGGGCGCGCAACGCTTCGTAGTCGGCTTCCTCGCCCATCTTCTTAGCCACTTGCGCCAGCACAAAATCATCGTAGGCATACTCCAGCGTGCGCGACACCTGCTCGCGCTGATGGAAGGAGTCGGGCACCGAATCTTCCAGCGGGATATAGTTGTACTTTAGGTACGATTCCATGGCCCGACGGCCTTTGCCGCTGCGGTAGCTGGCGGTGTCGAGGTTGGCTTCGAAGGCATTTTTGCGCATCATTCGGTAGGCCAATTCCTGATCGAAGTCGTCGATGCCCTTCATCCAGGCGTCGCCGATGGTGGCCGTCACGTGGTCGCCAATCATGGCCGAGGTGTAGCTGTTCCAGGCCGGGAAGATGGGCAACCACCCGCCCTGCTCGGCCTTGGCCACCAGCGACTTGATCATGTCGGCCGTCCGCTCGGGGTTGATGAGCGTTTGCAGTGGATGCACGGCCCGGAAGGTGTCCCACATCGAGAAGTCGGCGTAGTAGTGCGCCCCAGTGGCTTGATACACCTTCTGGGTGCCCGCAAAGCCCACGTAGGCCCGGTCGGCGTCACTAAACTCGCGTGGCAAGATCATGCTGTGGTACAGGGCGGTGTAGAACATGGTTTTTTGTTCTTCGCTGCCGCCGCTTACCTGAATTTTACGCAGTTCGTTTTCCCAAGCTTGCTCCGACTGTTGCCGCACTTGGTTGAAGTCCCAGTGCGGAATTTCGGCGGCCAGGTTCTTGCGCGCCTGCGCTTCGCTGGTGAACGAGGTGCCCACGCGCACCCGCAAGGGCTGATCTCGGTTGGCCCAGCTTACGTACGCCCCCACCGACTGACCGTTTCCCTGGGCTTTTCGTACGCTATCTTGCGTGGTGTTGCCACGCCAGACCCCGTAGGTCTCGAAGGGTTCTTCGAACTGAATAACAAAGTAACCACTAAAGCCCGCCCGTTCGCCCCAGCCCTGGTAGATGCGGTGCACCGGGTTGTAGCCCGCAATCTCACGGCGTTCGGGATAAATTTCTATTGATCCTTCGCCCTCGTCGCTGTTCGGCTCAATAATCAGGTGTATCTTTTCATTGCCGGACGGACTGAATTGCAGCATCCCGGAGTGCGACACGCCCGTCACTTCCGCGCGAATGCCGTAGTCGTCGAGCGTCACCGCGTAGTAGGAAGGCGTGGCCGTTTCGGTGTCGTGCGAGAAGCGGGAAGCGCGCTCGGTAGCTCCGGTTCGTAGCTCGCCCGTTGTCGCCATCAGCGTGACGCTACCGTAGTCTTGGGTGCAGGAGCCGCTCATCCAGCGGCTGGCGCGGAAGCCCTGAATGCTATCATCCTGGTAATAGTAGGGCGACAGGCACTTCTGCTCGGTGGCCCGGGTCTGGGGCGTCCACTGCGTCATTCCGAAGGGCACGCCGACGGCGGGGAAGGTTTGCCCCCGCAGCTCGGAGCCCGACTCGCTGTGCCGCTGCGCACTGGCCGTAGTGCCCGGAGCCGTCCCGATCAGGGGGTTGACGTAGGCGAGGGGAGAGTCGGAGGAAAGTTGGGGGGAGGTGCAGGCGAAGGTGAGGGTGAGGAGGGTAGCGCAAAGGGTGTTTGTCATGGGGAGATGCTGTAGCTTAGAAATTCAAATATAATACAAAGAATGTCTAGTAAGCGGTAAGAAGACGCATTTCCAAAAGGCGTAGCCGGTAGCCCAATCGACCACCGGGAGGAAGCTGAAGCGAACGCGTTTGCCGAACGGTGGCTTATCTCAGACCGTGAACCTTGCAAGGTTGCTAGTCAGACTTCTTTCTTTGAGCAGAAGCTGATCGCGCTTTCTGAAGAGTACTACATTCCTTTTGGGATCATTGTTGAAAGATTACGGCACCAAGGACTGGTACTGCGTAAGGCTTCAACCATCTAAAGCGGCGAGCGAATTTATTTTAGATTGATAGAGCTGATGGGGGGCAATCCCCTGACTAGCGATGAAGTAAATTCAGTTCAAGAATACAAGACCTCTATAGTCATTTCAATTGTTTTGGTTTCGGAAATACATTCAGCCCGTTGTTAAAGATAGTTTATTTGTTAATCTTAGCGAATATTACCAGTTTTTATCTTATATAATCTACCTAATGATTGACCCACAAAGCCATGAGGCTTTAAACAAGGAAATTTCTGAGAGGATTAAAGAGGATCAGGTAATACTTGACCAGATACGAAAAGAGATTCGGCCGTACAAAGACAAAGTTCGAAGAATTCAACCGAGAAATTCTACTTCAGTATCTTTGGTTGGTACAGATGGGGGTAACAACAAGATTCAGTATGATCCCTTTATAGTTCAGCTTGTAAGGGTAGTCGATTCCAGTAACAACGAGTACTGCCTCGAGGCTGTAACGCCTTCAACCAAAATATCCACTCTCAGCAAAAAGCAGTTTGACGATAATAACAATCCTATAACATCATTAGGGAAGCTGATGCAATCACTAGAGGTAGATCGCCTGGATAAGCTGAGCCATATGATACGAGATAATGAAGATGGCACACCAACAAGTCCTACCTGGATACAGGTGTATAGAGAGCTGGTCGAGTGGGCTATTCTTTTCGATATTATTAAAAACACGAGTTTCGGTTCTGACACTTTAATTGTTTTTGACGGCTTGCTACGCAGTAAAGCCTTTGCCAAAGACCTGTTTAACAAATTCGTTAGATTGCTAGAAGAGGCTATTAACCATCAAAGAACAGCTAAGAGAAGAAAAATATATTTGGTAGGCTTCGCCAAGCATAGCAAAGTGCTTACTAGGTATCGCCTAGCGATGGCCTTGGAGCGGGTATTAGCTACGAATTATTCATCTTATCTAGAGATTGGAAGAGAGCTAGAGGAAAATTCTTATGTGTGGCCTGAGTATGCCAGGGGGGAAGACAGAACATCAGAGGGGCAGGAAATTAATAAATTTGTTGGTGGTAAAATGTTTTTTGTCAAGTTCGGTAATCGTGCAAGAGATCCAATTTGGCCCGTTGATATTTTTCTTCCTCAGACGAACGATGCTCAAATTGTATTAGGTCATCTTCTTTCCGATGCAATGAATGGATTTCCAGTACCCTTTTATCCTCTTTGCCTGCAGCGTGCGCACGAGAATGCTGCTTTGGTAGACTTTGACTTTGATATACTTCAAGATTCCATTTTAAAGGCTATCCGAAATATGCTAGGTAATGATGCCCCTACTCTTGATAGCGAAAGAATAAGAGATATTGACCCTGCAAGTAATCGTTATTAAACTATGGCAAACTTTGAATTATTTTCTGGAGACAAAGATGGCATTTTCCGTGGATTTAGTAATGGCGGATTGGAGTTTCATGCTGATTTGGTTTTACCATATCAGAACAGATTCCAAAGCATCCCGATGCACGGTCAATTTTTACTTGTACAGCTTGAAACTGAGAATGAAGCTGTTTTAGGAAGAATTTCCTCTCTTTCTTCAGCGGGAAAGCTTTCTTCTGGTTCCGGAGAGGAATACAATATTAGAGCAGTAAAAGAAGGTAGAGATATACCGGAAGACTTAAGGGAAGACTACTTGAAATACCAAGTAGATATAAGGGTTTTAGGAGTTGTCAGAAGAAGGGAGAAGAGAATAAATGGTGAGACTTCTTACGAACTAACGTTTGTAGCTTCACATAGGAGACTACCTCATGTAGGTAGTCCGGTTGCCTTTCTTTCAGATGACGTTTTGCAGGAAATCGCGTTTCACAATATCATAGGTGCTGAAATAGGCTTTTTTGCTCTAGGGGAATTTATCTATGCAGGAAACAACGAGACCTTAGAACGAGAAGACTGGATGCTAATCAGAGAACCTGAAGTTATGGTCAAATTTCCAATAGAAAACCTAGTCTCTCGCCGATCATTCATATTCGCTCGAGCAGGTTTTGGCAAGTCGAACTTAAATAAGCTCCTGTTCAGTAAGCTGTACGAAGGGGAGACCCCAACCGTCGAAAAGAGAGAGAAGATACGGGTACCAGTAGGAACATTGCTCTTTGATCCGGATGGAGAGTACTTTTGGCCTGATGACCGGGGAAATCCAGGCTTATGTGATGTACCTGGCTTTGAAGAAAGATTAGTGGTCTTCACGGACCGTGGTGCTCCTAGCAACTTCTACTCATCATTTGTTGCTGGCGGCGTAAGAATTGATTTGAGAAGATTTGATGCAAGTGATATATTCTCTATAGCACTAAGCCCTGAGCGACAAGATCAACAAAATGTCAGAAAGCTGAAGAGCTTAAACTCTAATAGTTGGGCACAGTTAGTCGACCTGATTGCTGAACATGGTAACCAAGCTGATTTAGCTACGATACAAGAAATTCTTCAACTTACAGGAACGCAAGAGATGGAAGCTTTAGCTGCCAGAGCCAACGTTACTTCTGTTGTACGTATGTTGCACAGTAGCAGTAGTTTTACCTTGGACATGGTTATGCAGTCATTACAAGAGGGAAAGCTATGTGTTTTTGACATCTCACAAATGCGAGGCACACAAGGTCTTATACTTTCAGCATTAATTCTTCGCAGAATATTCAATCACAACCAACAACAATTTACCGAAGCTGCCCCTCAGACAATTCCTACTATAGCAGTCATAGAAGAGGCACAATCTGTCCTTAGTGAAAGAGCGACCGGGGCGGGTCCTTACATTGAATGGGTGAAAGAAGGACGTAAGTATGATCTAGGGGCAGTTATGATTACTCAACAACCGGGTAGCATACCTAACGAGATATTAAGTCAGGGCGACAATTGGTTTATCTTTCACTTGCTCTCTGCCTCTGACCTTAACAACGTAAAAAGTGCTAACGCACATTTTAGCCACGATATTTTAAGCTCTTTGCTCAACGAACCTATTCCAGGTCAGGGAGCATTCTGGAGTTCCGCTTTAAAAAGGCCATATCCTATTTCAATACGGGCGCTATCTTTTAGTAATATGTATGAACGTATGGATAGAGAATACAATCGTGAACAAATAGGAAGTTACGCCAGAAGCATTCGTCAGAGTTTTGAAAGTAACTCTGAAGATACTTCAGTTCGATTTCGGCAGATAGCAGTAGAAGCAGTACGCAGTGACACAGAACTAATGAGTTCCATACGAAGTGAAAACGGTGCGGCGTGGGGAAAAATAAAAGCAATGATCATGAATAGCTTGCCAAATAATATAGATGATCCAGACAAAATAGCCTTTGATTTAGTATCAAACGTAATGAATGAAATTTTTGGTCCACAAGGCCAAGCATGGGAGTCCTTCAAAGGAAATACTGGTAGCACTTATGTACGTGAGCTTTAGTGATGACAGATAAAAATCTAAGAAGCCTTCATAAACTAAATGGTATCTGCCCCTACTTTACCATGTTCCCCCTTAGCTTTCCTTATAAAATTTTAAAGAAAGTAAAACGAAGAGATGAATGGGTTTTTGATCCTTTCTGCGGTCGCGGTACAACCCTGTATGCTAGTAGAATTTTAGGACTTCCTACAGTAGGTATTGATAGTAGTAAGGTGGCAGTAGCAATTGCTCAAGCTAAGATTGCTAACGTATCTAGCAAAAGAATTATTCAGGAAGCAAAATCGATATTATTGGATACGCAGCCCTCTCGTGACATCCCAAAAGGAGACTTCTGGAATCTGGCTTACGAAAGAAGCGTATTACAAGCAGTATGTAAATTTAGAGAAGCATTCTTGGAAGACTGTAGTACCGATGTTCGTATAGCACTAAGGGGCATACTACTAGGAGCTCTACACGGGCCCAGAAACAAGATAACTCAGTCATATTTCTCAAATCAATCTCAAAGAACGTATGCTCCAAAGCCCAACTACGCAGTAAATTTTTGGACACGTCACGATTTAGTTCCAGAATACGTCGATGTTTTAAGCATCATCAGATCGAGAGCTGAGCGGTATTATGGTGAAGAGAATACGCTAGGTAGAGGTATTGCTATTCTAGGCGATAGCAGAGATAGATCATCTTACCAACACATTGATAAAAAGATTAGTTGGGTAATCACATCGCCACCGTATTACGGAATGAATACTTATATACCTGATCAGTGGTTGAGAATGTGGTTTATGGGTAGTTCTCCTACGGTGGGTTACTTAGCTCCCAACCAAATGAGTCATAGTAGTCCTAAAAAATTTGCAGCCGAGTTGAGGCAAGTCTGGATTAATACTGCTGAAGTATGTAAGAAAAACGCTAACATGATTATACGTTTTGGTGGTATCAACGATAGAAAGGCTGTCTCTATCGATATTTTAAAAGACTCTGTCAACGATACGCCATGGAAGTTGTGTGATGTAAAATCTGCTGGCAAAGCTTCTGCTGGACGCAGACAGGCAAATCATATTAATAGAAACGTTAAAGACGCTCAAGAAGAGTACGATGTTCACTTAATTTTACACTAACAACGAAGCATCTCACACTACCTAAACACAGCCATATTTGATCTCCGTTTACGAAGCTGTTTCCTTTGAAAGAAAGGTAGACAAAGGAGGTTCTACCTACCCTTGGATCGTTAATGTACAAACAGATGGAGGAATACAACCCTTTGTAGTCAAGCTATTCACCCGCCGTCATACTGAGCAATATAATCCGGTAGTCAAGGAAGTATTGACCAGCGTTCTGGCATCAGCATTTGATCTTTCTTCGCCTAAACCAGCTTTAGTAAACTTCGGCCGCGATTTTGTAAAGCAGCTTCCTGCTAAGAACAAAGATGAACTTAGAGAGAAGGATCAGCGCATAAAGTTTGGTTGCCAATATATCGCAGGTGCTACTACATATTCGCACACGCTACACAGAAATTTTTTTCGTCGATACGACGTTGAGTCTATCTTTGCTTTTGATAATTTGGTTCAAAACGTTGACCGAAGGTTAGACAAGCCTAATATTCTGTTACATGATACCAAAAGTTATTTAATCGATCATGAGTTAACTCTTAAGGCTATTAACGATAAACTCGTTTCAGACTTTTTGCAAGGTAACTGGCGTTACAACAAGGAAAGACATATTTTCTATAAGATTCTTAAAAGGGGTAGGAAGAAAGCTAAAAACTCGTATTTTGAAACATTTATGGAACATCTGCGGTACCTCAATGTCGGTTTATTAGATCCATATGTACAAAATTTAGAGGAGCATCGGTATAGCGTACCGGAATTACCGACCATTAAATTTTACCTTGAGCAAATTAAAAACAACCATGCTAAGTTTGTAAGTTTGCTTAGAAACTCATTGCTATGAACACTCCATTCGCTTATACGATTCTGCGCTACGTTCACTCTCAAGTGTTGGGAGAGGTTTTCAATGTGGGCATTCTGTTTTCCTTCCCCAATCAGCAAGAACTGGTATTCAAATATCCGGAAAGCCTTGCTCGTCTCAAAGGCATGTATCGTCGTTTTTCCGAAAGTCAGATTAAGGCCTACCAACGAGGGTTTGCCAGAAAGGCGGCGGAATTGAACGCCGAATGGAGAAATAGTTCTCCTTCGGCCTTTGCTAAAAATATTTTGGAGATCACACCACAGGATTTTTTGGTGGAGGATGCGACAGCCCTACAATTTTCGGAAACGAAACAGGGCTTTCTGTCAGGTGATCAAGTAGAACATATCGTCAATCAGTACTTTCAGCTTTATTTCGGAGAATATAGTGAATGGAAAGAAACGAGACGCAAACACGATGAAGCGTATCTCAATAAAAAGCTATTGCACGCATTAAGGAATGCTAACCACCAAGTTTGTCCCCCTCGCTTTGTAAGAGACGTGGTCATTGCTTCGGTACAGACCTCACTAAAGTTTGATTTTCAGTGGCAAAACGGAACAACCAATTTGA
>OZ244400.1:3887500-6751974 GCA_965217275.1 Cyclobacteriaceae bacterium
AGTGATTCCCGTAGTAGTGGCGAGCGAGGCGGGAGGAGCCCAAACCAGACAGGTTACGGCCTGTCTGGGGTTGTAGGACTGATAGAATACTCTGGCAACGAACGGGAAGCTAGCTGGAAAGCTACACGATACTGGGTGAGAGTCCCGTACCGAGAAGTTAATAGAGTAGATCAGGATCCTGAGTAGGGCGGGGCCGGTGAAACCCCGTCTGAATCTACCGGCACCATCCGGTAAGGCTAAATACTCCTGAGAGACCGATAGTGAACCAGTACCGTGAGGGAAAGGTGAAAAGCACCGGGAATACCGGGGTGAAACAGTACCTGAAACCATACGCCTACAAGCGGTCGGAGCTGGCTAGAGACGTAATTTATTACGTCTGTACAGTGACGGCGTGCCTTTTGCATAATGAGCCTACGAGTTATGATCACTGGCAAGGTTAAGGGTCTTAAGACCTGTCACCGAAGCGAAAGCGAGTCTGAATAGGGCGAAGCAGTCAGTGGTTGTAGACGCGAAACCAGGTGATCTACCCATGACCAGGGTGAAGTGTTGGTAACACAACATGGAGGCCCGAACCAGTTGACGTTGAAAAGTCTTTGGATGAGTTGTGGGTAGGGGTGAAAGGCCAATCAAACCTGGAAATAGCTCGTACTCCCCGAAATGCTTTTAGGAGCAGCGTTGGGTGATGTTACTGCGAGGTAGAGCTACCAATAGGACTAGGGGGTGTCACAGCCTACCAAATCCTGATGAACTCCGAATGCGCAGTAATTAACTCAGCAGTGAGGGCTAGGGTGCTAAGGTCCTAGTCCAAAAGGGAAAGAACCCAGACCAACGGCTAAGGTCCCTAAGTATAGATTAAGTTGAACTAAGGAGGTCTCGTTGCTAAGACAGCCAGGATGTTGGCTTGGAAGCAGCCATTCATTTAAAGAGTGCGTAACAGCTCACTGGTCGAGTGACGGGGCATCGATAATAAACGGGCATCAAATCTATCACCGAAGCTTTGGATTGTACAGACGCGATTAATCGCGTCTATACAGTGGTAGGGGGGCATTCTATACGGGTTGAAGGTGCGTTGTTAGACGCATTGGACGGTATAGAAAAGCAAATGTAGGCATAAGTAACGATAATGGGGGTGAGAAACCCCCACACCGAAAGACTAAGGTTTCCTGATCAACGCTAATCGGATCAGGGTTAGTCGGGACCTAAGGCAAAGGCGAAAGCTCTAGTCGATGGACAGCGGGTTAATATTCCCGTACTAGCTTATTGTGAGTGATGGGGTGACGAAGGGGTGACACGCTTGCGTACTGACGGAATAGTACGTTGAAGGCTGTAGGTATAATCTTTATAGGTAAATCCGTAGAGATTGCTAAAGGCTGATAGTACCGCAAGGCTACGGCTGCGCGGATAATAGCGGTAATCGGACTTCCAAGAAAACCCT
Organism: Cyclobacteriaceae bacterium; assembly: GCA_965217275.1. Classification (GTDB taxonomy): domain Bacteria; phylum Bacteroidota; class Bacteroidia; order Cytophagales; family Cyclobacteriaceae; genus Tunicatimonas. The sequence goes on from OZ244400.1 coordinate 3,888,936, forward strand.
CTAAGCGTTTTAGCAGTAAGCTACCCGTACCGTAAACCGACACAGGTAGTCGGGTGGAGAACACTCAGGTGCTCGAGTTAGCCGTGGCTAAGGAACTAGGCAAAATAGTCCTGTAACTTCGGGAGAAGGGACGCCTCGCTCACTGTTGTTAAGATGGTGAGCAGGCCGCAGTGAATCGATCCAGGCGACTGTTTAACAAAAACACAGGGCTTTGCTAACGTGAAAGCGGACGTATAAGGCCTGACACCTGCCCGGTGCTGGAAGGTTAAGGGGGGACGTTAGAGCGCAAGCTCAACGCGTTGAACCGAAGCCCCAGTAAACGGCGGCCGTAACTATAACGGTCCTAAGGTAGCGAAATTCCTTGTCGGGTAAGTTCCGACCTGCACGAATGGTGCAACGATCTGGATACTGTCTCAGCCACGCGCTCGGTGAAATTGTAGTATCGGTGAAGATGCCGATTACCCGCCACGGGACGGAAAGACCCCATGAACCTTTACTATAGCTTCACATTGACACTGGCTGTTAGATGTGTAGGATAGGCGGGAGACTAGGAAGCGGCATCGCCAGGTGCTGTGGAGTCGTCCTTGAAATACCGCCCTTCTGACCGTTAGTGCCTAACTCGGCAACGAGAACAGTGTGTGGTGGGTAGTTTGACTGGGGTGGTCGCCTCCTAAAAAGTAACGGAGGCTTCCCAAGGTTCCCTCAACACCGTTGGTAATGGTGTGTGGAGTGCAATAGCATAAGGGGGCTTGACTGTGAGGCCAACAAGCCGATCAGGGACGAAAGTCGGGTATAGTGATCCGGTGGTTCCGCATGGAAGGGCCATCGCTCAAAGGATAAAAGGTACTCTGGGGATAACAGGCTGATCTCCCCCAAGAGCTCATATCGACGGGGAGGTTTGGCACCTCGATGTCGGCTCGTCACATCCTGGGGCTGGAGAAGGTCCCAAGGGTTGGGCTGTTCGCCCATTAAAGTGGCACGCGAGCTGGGTTCAGAACGTCGTGAGACAGTTCGGTCCCTATCTGTGGTGGGCGTAGGAAACTTGACAGGCTCTGACCTTAGTACGAGAGGACCGGGTTGGACGAACCGCTGGTCTACCAGTTGTGCCGCCAGGTGCATTGCTGGGTAGCTACGTTCGGAAAGGATAAGCGCTGAAAGCATCTAAGCGCGAAACCATCCTGAAGATGAGGTTTCCCTGAAGGGTCGTTGTAGATGACAACGTTGATAGGGGGCAGGTCTAAAGTCAGAAATGGCAAAGCCGAGCCCTACTAATCACCCGAATGACCTTCCACTCAAGAAGGACGACTTATCACTTAGGGCACACGCCCTGGGTAGGTAGGAAAAGTCCAGTTGCTACTAAGCCTCTTCTACTCGCTTCCTCTTACCAAGTGTCTTTGATCTTTGTTTGCCACTTATGTCTGATGAACAGACACTAATCGCTTGAACAACTAGGCCTACGTAGTAAAATCTAGTATGTAGTAGAAACTAGTACAACGCAGAACCTAGGGCGTGTTGACATATAAGCTTAGACGGTGCTTTCCGACTGTTTTTACCCTACTCTACGTCCCTTTCGTTGGCCGATGGCACCGCATCGCCCGCCTCAAGCTCCTTGATTAGGACAAAAACAGCCTCGAAAGCCCTCGTCAATCTATATGTCAACACGCCCTAGAACCTTCAACTCAGAACATTAAAAACTTAAGGTGGCTTTAGCCCCGGGGATCACCTCTTCCCATCCCGAACAGAGCAGTTAAGCCCGGGCGCGCCAATGGTACTTCACACCGAGGAAGAGTAGGTCGCCGCCTTTTTATTTCAAAAGCTTCAAATCGCAAGGTTTGGAGCTTTTTTTATTTTTTCTTCTTGAAATCCCCCCGTTTGATCGATTTGATAAATTCACCCCAGGCAAAAGGATTGAGCAACGGATTAACGGGCGGGCCCGCCGCATTGTGAACTCGGTTGAACTGCTGGTTCATAAAATACCGATGATTCATGCTGCCGTCCATCGGCATCGCATCGAACATCCGCGCCAGCAAGTCTTCTTCTAAATTGCCGCGCATGTTTGCGTACTGTCCCTGGTCAGGAAGATTCAGCGCTAACACGGCCTCCTTAAACACCTCTTCGGTTGGAAAAGGAAATACCGTAATCGCCGGAAGATAAGTAGTATCCGTAAGCAGCTCCACGATTACGGTCAAACTCTCCGTTCGTTGCCGGGGAATCACGTAGTACTGTCGCTTGTACCCAACCGCACTAAATAGCACACTATCGCCCGGCAAAACCGGCATTGAAAAGTAACCGTACCGGTTAGTAACCGTGCCCCGACCAATCGTCGGAACGTACACGTTCACGCCCGGAAGCGCCGAGGTGCTGTCCTCTCCCAACACCAAGCCCGACAGCTGAACAACAGTGGTTTCCCCCTGCGCCTGAACCTGAGACGATACTAGGATCAAAACACTGGCTATTAGTACGGCAAAAAGACTATGATATTTCAAAGCGTGAAAATTCGGTTCTCTTAACTTAACGGATTATGCCCCAAAATAGTGACAACGAAGACTGCTTAAACTAATCAATAACGGACAACAAACAATAGACCAAGCAATATTATAAAAATAATCCTTATGCGGTACATTTCTTAATTTTAAGCCCACTAATATACTACTACCGCAAAAACTCTCTCGGTGGGTCTACGACTGCGTGGCCGGAACTGCCGAACGGTCGCGAATGAGTAACAATCCCAAAAAGGTGAGCACCCCGTTCACGATCAGGATGAAGAAGCCGAACTTAAAACCGTTGAACCACTGTTCCGAGTTGCTATCAATGATGTAGCATACCACCGGCGCAATCACGCACACCCAGGGGACCAACCGATCTTTTACCCGCATTTTGGTGTACAGGCCAAATGCGTATAGTCCTAATAACGGGCCATAAGTATACCCTGCCACCCGATAAACGGTGGTGATCACGCTCTGATCATTGATAGCGTTAAAAATTAGGATTACTACGAACAACAAACCTGAAAACAGCACGTGCACCCGCTTGCGCGTGGTTTCATCTAATTTATTTTTAGCCTCGTCTCGCGTGACGTCCTTATCCTGACCCAACCCCAAAAAATCGACGCAGAACGAGGTAGTAAGGGCGGTTAGGGCCGAATCGGCACTGGAGTAGGCCGCCGCGATAATTCCCAGCAGAAAAATAACTCCGGCGTAGGCATTGAAGTGGTTGATTGCCAGTGTCGGAAATAAATCATCGGTGCGCGCCGGAATTTCAATATTCTTGGCCTGCGCATACATGAACAGAAGGGCACCCAGCGACAAAAACAAAAGGTTGGCAATGAGTAGCACTACCGTGAACCACTTCATGTTCTTTTGGGCGTCGGCTAAGGTTTTAATAGTCAGGTTTTTCTGCATCATATCCTGGTCCAAGCCGGTCATTACAATGGCGATAAACGCGCCCGCCAGAAACTGTTTAAAAAAGTTTTTACCGCTCTGCCAGTCCCAGAAGAACACCTGCGACAGTTCGCTATCCCGGATAGTTTCCACCATCCCCCCCACTGATAGCTCCAATTCCTGACTGATGAGGTGAATGCTGACCACCACCGCCGTAAGCATAAACAGCGTCTGTAGTGTGTCGGTCCAGACAATCGTTTTGATGCCTCCCCGAAAGGTATACAACCAGATTAACAGGATAGTCACTGCCACGGTGAACCAGAAGGGAAGGTCAAAGCGGTTAAAAAACGCAATCTGAAGCACCCCTGCCACCAGGAAGAGCCGAAAAGAAGAGCCAATGAGACGTGACAGCAAAAAGAAGAACGCTCCGGTTTTATAGGAAAAAAAACCAAAGCGCTGTTCCAGATAGCCGTAGATGCTCACCAGTTTGAGGCGATAATATAAGGGCATCAACACTAGGGCAATAAAGGCGTAGCCCGGCACAAAGCCCAGCACCATCTGAAAGTACGAAAACTGCGAGTTACCCACTTCGCCCGGCACCGAGATAAACGTGACGCCCGACAGCGAAGCGCCGATCATGCCAAAGGCCACCAGGTACCAAGGCGACTGCCGGTTGCCGGTGAAAAAGGTATCTGAATCAGCGTTGCGCGAGGTGAAGTAAGAGATGGTGAGTAGCACCACAAAATAGGCAGCAATGACCGTGAAAACTAATCCGGGCGACATAGGTTATAGGGTAAAGGGGTGACAAAATGGACTAATTTTTTTAATTTTGCTAACCCAATTGCAACACGAAGTTATATACCCGTAGTATGAAATACGCTTATCAAGAAGAGGTAGAGGTGCTGGACGAAGTGCTGGTAGACGAAGAACAGGTTGACCTTAAAAACTTGGTAGTCCTCAACGACGACATCAACACCTTTGACCACGTAACCAAAACGCTGATTCGGGTGTGCAAGCACACTTCCGAACAGGCCGAGCAGTGCACGTTAATTATTCATTATAAGGGAAAGTGTTCTGTGAAAGCGGGCACCTACGCGGAACTGAGTCCGCTGTGCACCGCCATTCACGACGCGGGCATCGGAGCCGAAATAAAGTAGCCCTTCACGCAAACGACGCGCAGCAACCTCTGCCGGTCGGAACAAAACGGTATGGAATATCCCTCCAAGTTGGTAGAGGACGCGGTCAACGAAATTGCCAAGCTGCCGGGCATCGGCAAGAAGTCAGCGTTGCGCATTGCCTTGCACCTGCTCAAGCAGAAAGAAGAACGCACCCAATCGTTAGGCAACGCGCTGGTGAACCTGCGCACTAAAACGCAGTACTGTCAGTGGTGCCACAACATTGCCGAGGCGCCCATCTGTGCGGTGTGTAACAACCGCAACCGCGACCACAGCATCATCTGCGTGGTGGAGAACACCACCGACCTGATTGCCATCGAGAACACCTCGCAGTACCGCGGCGTGTACCACGTGCTGGGCGGAGTAATCTCGCCTATCGAGGGCATTTCTCCCAGCGACATCGCTATTGATCTGTTGCTGTCGCGGGTGAGCGACCCCAAATCGGAAGTGAAAGAAATTTTGCTAGCCCTGAGTGCCACCATGGAGGGCGATACCACCTCTTTTTTCCTCACCAAAAAACTGAAGCCCTACAATCTTAAGATCACCACCATCGCCCGAGGCGTGCCCATCGGCAGTGAGCTAGAGTATGCCGACGAGATTACCTTGGGACGCAGTATTGTGGGGAGGAAGGCGTACGAAGGATAGCTTATCGTTTGCAAGGAAGTGGTTCAATAGATTTTCTATTCCAGGATTTTCAGTAGCTTAGCACTGACTAGAGTTTGCTGCTAGCGCACCGAACTGATCGCGGTGGCAACCGAACGTAACGTTCTTTAATCCTAACCTCACAACAACGTGAAAAAAGCACTTATTTACTCCACTGGCGCTTGGCTACTGCTACTGACCGCCAGTTTCTCAAGTCATCAAAACGACGAATGGATCAGTCTGTTCGATGGCAAAACCCTCGACGGCTGGCGGGCCAGTGAGCATCCCGACACCTTTTCGGTGGAAGACGGCAAGATCGTAGTGCACGGTCCCCGCGCTCACCTGTTCTACGAAGGGCCGGTAGAAAACCATAACTTCAAAAATTTCGAGTTCAAAGCTCAGGTGATGACCACGCCCGGCTCCAATTCGGGCATGTACGTGCACACCCGCTACCAGGACGAAGGCTGGCCCAGTCAGGGTTACGAAGTGCAGGTGAACAACTCGCACACCGACTGGCGTCGCACCGGCAGCTTGTACGGTATCGACGACGTGAAGGAGCAGGTGGTGCCGGACAACGAGTGGTACACCGAACACATCATCGTGGATGGCAAGCACGTCACGGTGAAAATCAACGGCAAAACCGTGGTGGACTACACCGAACCCGACGATTTGGAGCGCAAGAAAGGGGACGAAGGTCGCCGGTTGTCGAGCGGCACCGTGGCCCTACAGGGGCACGATCCTGACAGCAAGGTATACTACAAAGACATCATGGTGAAGCCGCTGGGGGATTGAAATGACCGGGCTTGAGTTGTACATCAAGACGTATTTCGGGGTCGTTCAAGCCGACGAACTGGATGCTATTAGCGCGCTTTTCAGGCCAATCAACCTCAAGAAAGGCGACTGTCTGCTGAAAGCAGGAAGACATTGCGACCAACTGAGCTTTGTTCAACAAGGCATACTAAGGATGTTTACCCTAACGGATGGCAAGGAGGTGACGCAGTGGATTTCCACTCCAGGGTACTTCGCCACTGATTTATCCAGTTTTATCCATGAAAGCGCTTCTCGCTGGACCATCCAAGCGCTAGCAGACACCAAAGCATTTTCAATATCGAAAACCGATTACCAGCGAATTGGCAAGATTGTGCCCCGGTGGGACAAACTCGAGAAGTTGTTTCTAATCAAGTGCTTTACAACCCTAGAGGAGAGAATTTTTAGTCACCTTTCAATGACCGCCGAAGAAAGGTATGACTCGTTCTTTGAAAGCCACCGAGAACTCTTCAACCAGGTGCCTTTGCAATACATCGCTTCCCTGCTGGGTATGACCCCCGAAACGCTCAGCAGAATCAGGAAAAAGCAACGCTCATAATTTCTTGATTTTTGTCAAGCGCTTCCTGGTCAGTTATACGGACCTTCGTTACTCACCAAAACGTATAATACGATGGCCGCAGAAATCAAAACAGAAATCACAATTAACGCAAGTCCCGCCAAAGTCTGGAGAATTCTGACCAACTTCAAGAATTACCCCAACTGGAATCCTTTCATCAAATCCGTAACCGGGCCGGTGAAAGTAGGCAATAAAGTCACCACCCGCATTGAGCCGCCGGAAGCCAGCGGGATGACCTTCAAACCAACAATATTAGCTTTTGAACCCAACCAGGAGCTTCGGTGGCTTGGAAAGCTTTTGTTCGCGGGTCTCTTCGACGGAGAGCACAAATTCGAACTGTTCGACACGGGGAACGGAACGTCAAGGTTCGTTCAGAGTGAAAAATTCAGCGGTATTCTCGTTCCTCTGTTTAAAAGACAACTCAACGATAATACGAAAAGAGGGTTTGAAGCGATGAACGAAAAACTAAAGGAAATGGCTGAGCAAGGATGAGAGAGCCTTTTTATATCATCCTCACCGTTCCACCGAAAGCCCTAGCACGTCTAGTCCCTGCTCAAACACCACGTCGACCGGAATATTCAACGCGTCAAGGCGGTCTAAATCCTGTTGCAGCTGGTCGTCGATCACGCCCCGGGTGCGCACCAGTTGCGCCACACCTGCGTAGTCACCGTCGCCCTGCAGGGTTAGGATGTCGCGCGACAGCTCGTTCATGGCTTGCCGCATGCGGTCGTAATTGACCCGGTAGGTGCCGTCGGCGGTGCGTTCGAAGGCTCCCTTTTCCTGAAAGTAGCTGAACCGAATCATGTTGGCCTTGCCGTGGGCACTGGAAGCCCCGAAGCGAACGCTGCGAAAGATACTGGCCAGAAAAGTAGTATAGTATTCCTTCAAATCTCCTTCCAGTTCGCCCTGATTGTGCAGTTGGGTCACCATGTAGAGCCCAAGCACGTCGGCCTTGCCTTCTTCCAGGGCCGAGGCGTTGTCCTTCAGGGCTTCGCGCACCGTGCCCCGCTGCTTGATGGTGTTTTTGATGCCCAGGCCGTGCGCCACCTCGTGGAACATGGTGTTGGCAAAAAACGCGTCGAAGGTGATGTGCTGCCGCTGCTCCGGGTCGATCAGCACGTCAGCCAGAGGCACCAGGATCTTATCGTACTTGGCCTGCATGGCGTTCTTGAGTTGCAGGCGGCGGGTGCCCTTTTGCAACTGCACTTCTTCGTCGTTGGGCAGGTTAATGGCGATGGTCTTGCTGCCCGCGTTGCAGTCGCCCGCGTAGTACACCACGTCGTAGGCGTTGAGGTCGGCGTCGCTGCCGGGAGTTTCCTGCTTGTAGGCCTCGGACACGGGCAGGTTGCGCTGCAGTTCGGGCAAGAACGCGGCGTACTTGGCCAGCCGGTTACTCCACTCCTGATCCTTAATCAGCACGTAGGCTTCGTGCGCCGCCTTGTAGCCAAACAGTTGGTCTTCGTAGGTCTCAATCGGGCCGATCACCACGTCCACGGCGTTGTCTTTGGCGTCCATCCAGGCCAGGTCGCTGGCCTGATAATCGTCAGTGAGCAGGGCTTCGGCGCGCAGCTTTAGGTAGTGCGCAAAAAAAGGGTCTTCGGCCAGGTCAGCGGCCTCCTTCAGCAAATCGGACACCTCCCGTACTTGCTCCTCAAACAGGGTGTGGTAGGGCACGCTGACCAGGTCTCCGTCCGCATCGCGCCGAATAAAGGTATACTGACTGGCCTTGTCGGGTAGGCTAGCTTGGGCGAACTCTTCTTTGGTCATGTCGGTCGGATAGAAGTTCGCGCCCGGTGGTTTGGCCCCCACCCCTTCCACAAACGGTTCGTTGCCGTTGAGCCGATCCCAGGGGCCGTAGTTGATATCAATGAACTCCCGGGTGGGCGGGTTGATCTTGGTGTTGAGCAGACTGTCGTCCTGCCCGTAGGCTTCGTACCAAAACAGCTCGTTCATACGGTCGGCCGCTTCAATCAAAGTAGCCACCATTTGTTGCTGCTGCTCACTCAGGTGGTCGAGCGACGCATCGAGGCGAACGGCGGTATACTTGTCCAGCAGCAACGAAGAAGAAATGGTGTCTTGGCCGTTGGTTTGCTCAGCAATTTCGGTGGCTAAACCGCAGCCCGAAAGAGTTATTACAGCAGCGAGAAAAACAAAAGACAGGATGCGTATCATGGAAAGGGAGAGGTAGTGGCAAAGGTTGATGGCCTAAGATAGGGATTAATACCACTAACTACGCAAAATAGTTTCGTATACCCGCTCGTAGCCTTCCACCATCCGTTGGGTGTCGAACCGCTGTTGCGTCGTAACCCGAACCTGGGTGCGATCAAGCGCGTCAAGCTTGCCCAGGGCCTGAACGGCGGCTTCCACCACGGCGTCATCGTCGCCCGCCGGAATCACGAACCCGGTCCGTCCGTCCTCCACTACCTCGGGCACGCTGCCCCGGTTCACGGCCACCACCGGGGTGCCGCAGGCCATCGACTCGGCCATGGTGAGCCCGAAGGCCTCTTCGTAGGTTACCAAATGCAGGCTGGCGTAGGCCCGCGACAGCCAGTGATTCTTGTGCTTGTGATCCACCGGACCCACAAATTCCACCGCTCCGGCTTGGAGGTGGGGCTGCACCTGCTGCTCGAAGTAGGTTTGGTTTTCGGCGGGCACAATACCGGCCAGTACCAACCGCCGCCCGCTCCGCTGCGCCACCCGAATGGCTAGGTGAATGCCCTTGTCGGGTGACATCCGGCCGAGTACGATCAGGTAGTCTTCTGGACGGGAATGCGCGGTGAACGCTGCCGTATCAACGCCGTTATAGACCGTGGCGACGTAGTTCAGGTCGGGAGCCAGTCGCCGTTCGGCGTGGCTGATCGACACGTAGGGCTGCTCGGCGTAGTGCTGGTAAAGCGTACGGCTGCCGGTCTCGGCGGCCGAGCCGTGCAGGGTGGTCACCACCGGAAAGGGCGCGGTGCGGGCGGGCGGCACGCCGAAGCAGCCCGCGTGGTTGTGCAGCACGTCGACGTCCAACGCGGCAGCCCGTTCGTAGGCGTGCGCGACGTGCAGGGTTTCATACACCCGGCTGTCGAGCTGGCTACCGGGCTGGTTGAGCGGATGAGGGCACACACTCTCCAGCCGGGCACCGGTCAGGCTGTCGGCGGTAGCGAATAGCGTGACGGTGTGGCCGCGGCGCACCAGCCCTTCGGCGAGTTGCGAGGCCACCAGTTCCCACCCCCCGTAGTGGTGCGGCGGAGTGCGCCAGGCAATGGGGGCGAGCAGGGCGACGTTCATTCGGTAGTTTTTAGGTTGCCCTCTAAACCATTGCCGAATCGATTGGTTTATCACCTACCAACTACTCATTTAAACGTACTTTCTTATGGCCGAAGCTGCTACTCAAACCGTTGAAGTGACCCGCCTGGGGGTTATTCTGGATGAAACCGATCTGTATTTTGAAAATGAGGGGGTGTTTAACCCCGCCAGCGTGCAAAATGAAGACGGCATCCACCTCTATTATCGGGCCGTGAGCGAGGGCAATTATTCTACGGTGGGTTACGCCCGCCTAAGCGATCCCACCACCGTGGCTGAGCGGTGGGATCATCCCATCTACACTCCGCGGCACCTCACCGAAAAGCACGGAGTGGAAGATCCCCGCGTGGCGGTGATCGACGGCACCTATTACATGGCTTATACTGCCTTTGACGGGTTCAACGCGCTAGGAGCTTTGGCTACCTCTACCGACGGTTTCAAGTTTCAGCGGCAGGGAATCATCACCCCCAACATTAGCTTGCTGGATATGGAGAAGCATCTGCAGGACGCCGGAAACGACATTCACCCCAAGTATTTCACCCACATTGAGATGCTTCACAAACGCGAACCCATTCCGGATCAGGTGCTGGTATGGGATAAGGACGTGGTCTATTTTCCTCGAAAGATCAATGGCAAGTTTGTGTACATGCACCGCATCTGGCCGGGCATTCAGGTAGTGGAGTACGAGCAGTTGGAAGACCTGACCCCCGCGTTTTGGAAGGATTATTTTCATCACTTCCCTGACCACATCATGATGGATCCCACGTTTCCGTTCGAAAGTTCGCACATTGGGGGGGGCTGCGTGCCCATCGAGACGCCCGAGGGGTGGTTGATCATCTACCACGGGGTAGAAAAGAAAAAGTACGGCAACATCTACCACGCCGCCGCCGCCCTGGTCGATCTGGAAAACCCAGCCCGCGTCATCGGAAGGCTCTCTGAGCCTTTTTTCTCGCCCAACCACGAGTACGAGCAGGTGGGCTACGTGAACAACGTGGTGTTTCCTACCGGAACGGCCCAGGAGGGCGACACGTTATACATGTACTACGGAGCCAGCGACAGCCACATTGCCGTAGCCTCCTGCAGCAAGGAAGCGCTGATCAGGGCGCTGAAGGCTTCTTGAGTTAGTATATTTTTCGCATAATTCACTTTCTAATGTTACTAACATGTCCTATCAAGTCAATCCTACGGTTTTATTTCTAACCACCTATCCGCCCCGGGAGTGTGGCATTGCCACCTTTACCCAGGATATGGTGCAGGCGCTCACGCGACAGTTCGGTGCTTCGTACGACTTTAAAATTTGCGCCCTGGAAGAGGGCTTCGGCCACCAGCGCTCCTATCCTGATGAGGTAGTCGCCACGCTCAACACGCGCAAACTAAAAGATTGTGCTGACTTAGCCGAGCGGATGAATAATGACCCGAGCGTGCGCGTGGTGTGCGTGCAGCACGAATTTGGTCTGTTCGGGGGCGAGTGGGGCGATCACGTGCTGGCTTTTCTCTACTCACTTACCAAACCGGTGGTCATCAACCTACACACGGTGTTGCCCAATCCTAGCCGCGAACTTCGTCGCTTGATGCGCAACGTGGCCCGCTCAGCCCAGCAACTGGTGGTGATGACCCATCGTTCGTCGGACATACTGCGGCAGGAGTACGGCATCGCCGCCGAGCAGATCAGGGTGATCCCGCACGGCACCCACCTTGCCCCCTGGCAGGATCCCCGGTTGCTAAAGGAAAAGTACGGACTAACGGGCAAAAAAGTGCTGGCGACCTTTGGGTTGCTGAGTGAAAACAAGGGGATTGAGAATGCCCTCACCGCGCTGCACACCATCAAGAAGGCCATTCCGGAAGTGGTTTATCTGGTGCTGGGCAAAACGCATCCGGTGGTGGTGCAACACGAGGGAGAACAGTACCGTGAGAAACTGCACGCATTGGTGGAGGAGCTCGACCTGCAAGAGAATGTTCGCTTCGTGAACAAGTATCTGGAGTTAGACGAGCTGCTGGAGTACCTGAGCCTGACTGACACCTACCTGTTTGTTTCGAAAGACCCGAATCAGGCCGTGAGTGGCACGTTCACCTACGCTATGAGCTGTGGTTGCCCCATTATTTCCACTCCCATGCCCCATGCTCAGGAAACGTTGCGAACCGATACGGGTATTTTGCTGGAAGACTTCAACCAACCGGATCAGATTGCCGAGGCAGCGATAAAAATACTATCCGACGAACCTTTGCGACAGCACATGAGTAAGAATGCGTACTACCACACGCGCGGTGCCATCTGGCAAAACGTAGCGGTGCAGTACGCGCAGTTGTTTCAGCAAGTGGATGACCCCGCGGGAGTGTTGCGCTACGACCTGCCGGAGGTGAACCTGCGCCACGTGCGCACGCTAACCACCCCCGTGGGCATGATTCAGTTCGCTAACTTCGGCATTCCCGACCTAGACTCCGGCTACACCCTGGACGATAACGCCCGGGCGCTGATTGCGATGAGTATGTACTATCATCACCGCCGCGAACCTGAGGCTTTGTTGCTGCTGGAAACCTACCTGGATTTTGTGGTTGCTTGTCAGCAAGCCGACGGCAATTTTCTGAACTACGTGGATGAACACCAGCAGTTCACGCCGCAGAACGCCGAAGTGAACCTCGATGATGCCGCCATGCGGGCGGTGTGGAGCTTGGGCACCGTGGTGCGTTATCACAAAATTCTTCCGTCTGATCTGGTCGATAAGGCAAAAAACGCCCTGCTTCGGGCGCTACCCGTCATTCGCCGAGTGGATTCGCCCCGGGCGCGGGCCTTTGCTATCAAGGGACTCTACGCCTGCCATCGCGTGGAACCCAGTGCCGAACTGCGGGCCACTATTGACCAACTTGCCCTCGGACTGCTCGACAAGTTCAACGGCGTGGCCACCCCCGCGTGGAACTGGTTCGAAGACTACCTCACCTACGCCAACAGCGTGCTTTCTGAGGGCATGATGTACGCCTACCTGGCTACCGAACGCGAGGAGTACCAATGCGTGGCGTACCAGTCGTTCGACTTCTTGCTAGAGTGCTTGTTTATCAAAAGCGGTCAGATCAAAGTGATCTCTAACGACGGGTGGTGGATGAAGGGCGACATTTGCAAGCCCGGTGGCGAGCAGCCCATCGACGTATGCTACACCATCACGGCGCTGTCGCTGTTTCATCAAGTGTCGCAACGCCCGGAGTATCAAGAAAAGCTCCACGCCGCCTTTAGCTGGTACCTGGGGAATAACCATCTTGGGCAAATCATCTACAACCCCGTGACGGGTGGATGCTTTGACGGGCTGGAGGCCGGACACGTAAACCAAAACCAGGGGGCCGAGTCTACGGTGTGTTACTTGATTGCGCGTTTGCAGATGGAGTTAGAGCATCGTGTGGCGCAGCAACCGCGTCATACCTACAAAATTATGGTTGGCCAAAATTATCTGGTTACCCGCGAAGACACGTTAGGTCGTTCGGTAGCGTAACCACGCTGGTTGCTATTCGTACGCTTACTTTTTAAACTTTTACCATCTTGAAACCACGTCTCGTCGATTTCCGGCTACCGCGTCCCGACCCTGAACTAAAGTTGGTGGTTATTGTGCCAGCTAAGGATGAAGAGCACATGCTTCCGGCCACTCTGGCGGCCCTTTACCGGCAAACAGATGCCGAGGGGAAGCTCCTTAACAAGCGTTGTTACGAGGTGATTGTACTGGCCAACAACTGCACCGACGCTACGGCCGAAGTAGCTAAGAGCTTTGCCCGGGAGCATCCCGATGGGCGGCTGCACGTGGTCTCGTGTCGTTTGCCCCCGCCCGACGCGCACATCGGCTACGTGCGTCGTTTGCTGATGGACGAAGCCTACCGTCGCTTGATGCTGCGGGGCCGCCTCCGGGGAGTGATCGCTTCCACCGACGGCGATAGCACGGTAAACACCACCTGGGTTTATCACACGCTGAAAGCGGTGCGGCAGGGAGCTGACGTAGTGGGCGGACGGATCCGCACCACTCCCCAGGCCATTGGCCGACGGTACTACTTGCAGGACGTGATGTACCGTTACCTGCAGGCGCAGCTCGAGTCGATCATTGATCCGCAACCGGCCGATCCCTGGCCCCGGCATTTTCAGAATTTCGGACCCAGCCTGGCCGTTACCTGCGAACTCTACGAACGCGCCGGACGGTTGCCGGTGCTCCGATCGATGGAGGACGTGCGTTTCTACGAGGCGCTGCAGCGCTGTGACGCGCGCATCCGGCACTGCCCTCATGTGGAGGTGCTCACGTCGGCCCGCACCCAGGGGCGCGTAGACTTCGGCTTTTCGGTGCAATTGCAGCAGTGGGAACAGATGCTGCGGCAGGGCAACCCGTTCAACGTACCCCCCGCCGATTACTGGGCGTTTCGTTTCACGCTGCAGAGCCACCTGCGGCAGGCATGGCAACGCCGCTCGCTGCTGGCGCTGCGGCCGGTGGCGCAACTGTTCTCGCTCTCGCCCTACTTTTTGTTCAATCGTATGGAGAACAGCCGCTATTTCGGAGCGTTCTGGCAGTGGTTCGCTCAGCTTCCGGAGTTTGACCGGTTGGTAGCCCAACGGTTTGCGCCGGTACCGATCTCCGATGCCATTGCCGGTCTGCGGCAGCTGGTGAGGCAAGTTACCCCCTTCGTTCCCATCGGTCTAAGCGATACCGGTCCGTGCGTTGGTGGTGCTGATGCGCTAGGGGAGGATCTAACTTGTGAAAGGCGTCGTGCACCTCATCACCGGTCAACGGGTAGTTAGTGGGCTGTATCCAGTGGACCAGCAGCAAGTGCCCCCCGGGCCGTAGGGTTCGCAAGATATGCTGCTGGGCCTTTTTCAGATCATCCCAGGACCAATAGTAGGCCACTTCTGACACTAAAATCAGATCAAATGTATCGTCGGGAAAAGTATTGGGCACCTGCATTTGCGCTAGTTGAACGCGCGGTTGATCCTGCAACCGCTGCCGGGCTTGTTGCAAGGGAAATTCGCTGCTATCGACCGCCAGCAACTGTTCGCAACGGGCGGCCAACTGCTGGGTGAGCACCCCGATGGAGCATCCGATTTCGAAGGCATTTTGGTAACGATCGTTGGGCAGGGCGGCTAGGGTAGCGGCGTACTTATCGCGCTCGTACGCACTTGTTTCAAAGTCCCAGGGATCTTCGTTTTGCTGGTACAGCTCGTCGAAGTACTCGGTAGAAAGTGATTTGCTCATGGCGTTAAAAAGTATTCGTAGGGTTGGGTAAAATGACTGATCATCTCCGGGCTCAGCGCGAACCCCTCCGGATCGTCGTCGATCAGCGGCGTGGTCTGCGACACGTGGGAGGCAATAGCCCGGCGCTTTTGGGATAAAACATCGGAAACGTTTACCCGCCACCAGCTACCGTCGGCGGCGGTGGGCAGATCATCGGGCTGGGTCGATTCCCACACCCAAATAGGGTACTCCAGCCAGCGCACGGGCGCTTCTAGCTGGTTAACGGCCGCTTGCAACAAGTGCCAGGTGGCGCGGTGGTCGCCGTGGGGGTCGCGTCGCCAGGGCACCAGCACGGTTTGGGGACGAAGCTGCGCTAGCTGCTCGTGAACCAAGGCGACTGCCTGGCTGAAGTCCTCTGACGTGGGCACTGGCACCCGGGTATCGGGAAGGCGCAGAAAGTGGATGTCGGCCGGGGCTACGCCCAGGATTTTCAGAGCGTCGGTCGCCTCCGCCTCACGCAGGTCGCGGCGGGCCTCCGGGGGGTAGCGTCTCGAATTAGGGTGCGACATGCTGCCGTCGCTCACGAACAACACCGACACCGCGTGTCCCCGCTGCCGCAGCAGTGCGATGACTCCCCCGCAACCCAGCGACTCATCGTCGGGGTGCGGCGCCACCACCAGCGTGCGACCCCAGGAGCGGAGTTTTTCCGATGGGTAGGGTTGGGCCCGGTCGGCTACTTCCTTAAAAGTCATTAGACCAGAGGGCATGGGCGGGAGTGGTTTGTTCGCCCACGTACTGTCCCACCTGGGCCAGGGCAATGTCGGGCGCGGGCTGACGCAGGTAGGTGGTGAGGTCGGCGTGCAGGCGGGCAAAAGGCTGGGGGTGCAACAATCCGCGCGCTCCGACGCAGCGTTCGGCCAGTTGCATCACCTCCAGCCCGATGCGCTCGATCACCGAGCGGGTCATGTTAGCGTAGTTGATCATCTGCTCCGGCGAAGCGGCACTGTCCGCTTGCTGGCCCGCCTGCTCAATCCAGCGGTTGCCGGTTTCGATCAGGATCGCCATTTCTCCCAGTCGCATGCGCTGGTACGGGTCTTCGGTGCGGTGCAGTTGCTGCAGATAGGCGCGGGTGGCATCGAAGATCGCCTCGGCCCCACCCAAGTGAACCGCCGCGAAGCGAATGGCACCGCCACTGAAGTACGGCTGCGTATGATAATCATCGGGCCTGCCTAGCAAGTCGTCTTCGGTTAGTTCAATACCGCTAAAATCAATTTTGTGACTTACGCTGGCGTGCATGCCCAGGGGCTTCCAGAACGATGGGTCGACCGGCACTTCCGGATGCTCATCCAGCGGAACCACGCACATCTGCCAGCCACGTTCCCGCCCTTGCTCGTCGATGAGTTTTCCGGGCACGATGGGGCGGGTGACGTGTCGTGCGCCCGAGCAGAACGTTTTGGCCCCTTGTAGCACGTAGCGTCCGTTGCCCTGGGCCACCATCGACACGCCGTCGTGCGCCTGGGTGTTCCATACGCCGAACAAGTGCTGCCCGTGCTGCACGTCGGCGTACCAGCGCTCCCGTTGCGCTACGGTGCCGAACAAGTGAATGAGATACAGCGCATTGAGGTGGCCCTCGTAGATGCGACCCACCGACAGATTTCCTTTGCCAACTAGCTTAAGCAGGTGCAATTGCTGGGCGGTTACCGACCGTTCAAACGAGAGTGGTTGTCCGGGCAGCGTGATACCCAACAGGTCGGCCTCGCGGAGCCAGGCGAATTCCTGCGCGGGAAACTGCCGGGCCTCTTCTTCCGATTGTTGCTCGCGGTAGTTGGCTAATTGCCTTGATAACTGAGCAACCTTGGACAGAACAGCCGCGGGGGACGTCGGCGTCGGAGGAGCGTACGATGAGATCATAGGGCGTTAGCTAAAAAAGTGCGGTGATGCTTCGTGCACCTCAGTTTAGGAAGCGTACTCTCTGCCTTTCTCATCCTCTAGTTGCTTGAGGCGGTACTCGGCATTGTGGCGGGCGTGCTCCGAGGGCTCCAGGCGGTGTCCGTTGTGGCGGGCGTACACCTGCGTAAACTCGGCTCCGAACAACAGAATCAGACTAGAATAGTAGACCCACAGCATGATCAGAATAATGGATCCGGCCGCGCCGAAGGTCGCTCCCGGATCAGACTGCCCGAAGTAGAAGCCCAGCAAAAACTTGCCAATCGTGAATAGCACCGCGGTGAGCAAAGCACCAAACCACACCGACTTCCACTCCACATCAGCATCGGGAAGCACTTTGAACATGAGCGCGAACAATGTGGTAAGCACTCCAACGGACAGCAAGATGTTGATAATGAAGAAGATAAAAGTAGGAAAGTTCGGCAACTGCTGCTGAATCCAGCCGTCGAGGGCCGACAGGGCGGCGGACAGCAGCAGGGATACGATTAGCAAGAACGCCAGGGCCAGCACGATGCCCAGGGCTGTGACCCGGCTGATCACCGTTTGCTTGATGCCCGCGTCGGGGTCCAGTTCCACCTCCCAGGCATCGTTGAGCGACTTTTGCAACTGACTGAACACCCCGGTGGCCCCGAACACCAGCGTGGCGAAGCCCACAATCAGGGCCATGGTGGAGTTAGACTCCTGCCGTGAGTTCTGCAGCATGGTCTTTACCTGATCCCCCGCATCACCCCCCATGGAGCCGCCCACCTGGTCGGTGATGACCTGCTCCACGTAATCAGGAGTCCAGATCAGACTGGCCACCGTGACGACAATAATGAGCAAACCGGGAAGGGAAAAAACGGAATAGTAGGCAATGGACGCGCTCTTCTGAAAGGCATCGTCGCTTTGCCATTCTTGGTAAGTTTCTTTAAAGTAATCGAAAATTTTGCGAGCATTCATAGGGCGAAAAAGTAGGTTTCACGCTAATAACTCGACAGAAGGGCGAATGGTTATTCGCTCCGCAGGGCGTCCACTGGGTTGGCGGTGGCCGCGCGCGTGGCTTGGTAGCCAACCGTGAGCCAGGCAATCAAAAGGGCTACCAGCCCTGCGATAACCAAACCGGCCGTCGAAATGCCGATGTGGTAGGCGAAACCCTCCAGCCAGCGATCCATCAGGAAGTACGAGAGTGGCACGGCAATGAGCAGGGCAATCAGCACCAGTTTGGTAATATCGCGAGACAGCAGCACCACGATGCTGAGCACCGAGGCTCCCAGCACCTTCCGAATGCCAATTTCCTTGGCCCGTTGCACGGTGGTGAACGCCGTGAGACCGAACAAGCCCAGACACGCAATGAAGACGGCCACGAGCGCAAACGCATTAAACAACTGACCGGCCTGCTGTTCAGCAGTATAAAGCGCACTGAACTCATCGTCTATAAAAGTGAAATCGAACGGTCGGTGCTGAACAACGCGTTCCCACGCCTCTTCCAAGGCGGCCAGGGTAGCCGAAGGGTCGCTGTGGGCAGCAGTGCGCACTAGTATCGTTCTTGACTGCCAAGGTTCAAAAAAGATGATCAATGGCTCAATCTTCTTGTGTAACGAGCCAAAGTGGAAATCTCTCACCACCCCCCGAAGCACGCTGCCCCGCCCCGTTATGGTGATGTCTTGCTGCATGGCTTCTTCGGGACTAAAGCCCAGCGCGCGGGCAGCGGTTTCGTTGATTATAAAGCCGAAGGTGCGCAGCTGAAAGCTATCGGCTTGGATTGCCGCCAAGTCGGCGGTGGTGAAGTCATGACCGGCTACCAGCTTCAGGCCCGCCGTAGCCAGAAAATCCTCATGAACGGGCAGTCCGGTGGCTGCCATCGTGAATTCATCGGAAGTACCCGCGAGCGAAAGTCCGTAGCCCCCCTGGATGTTGGTAGGCGTTTCGTAGGCCGCGCTCACCTCTTCTACCTGATTCTGTTTCTTGAGTTCCGTCTTAAGCGCTTCGTACTGTTCGTACACAATATCGTCCAGGGGCAGAGCTACCAGTTGATCCTTATCGTAACCCAGTTTCTGCTCTTGGATAAACCCAAGTTGCCAGTAGATAATCAGCGTGCTGATGATCAAAAAGGTGGAGATGACGAACTGAAAGACCACCAAGCCTTGCCGTAGACTTCCCCCGGCACCGGTGGTGCGCAACTTGCCCTTGAGCACCTGCACCGGACGAAACGACGACAGCACCAGGGCCGGATACGCCCCGGCTAACAGACTCACCAGCATACCAATTCCTACCAAACAAGCGACGGCAACTGGCTCGCCCAGGTAATCTAGCGTAAAGCCGCGCTGGGCAAGTTGCTGAAAGTAGGGAAGCAACAGGTGCGCTAACACCAAGCTTGCCAGCATCGACAGCGTGGTGATCAGGGCGGCCTCGCCCATGAACTGTCCCAACAACTGGCTACGGTAGGCCCCCAGCACCTTGCGCATGCCCACCTCGCGGGCGCGGTGCGTGGCGCGGGCGGTGGTCAGGTTGACGTAGTTGATGCAGGCCACCAGCAAAATGAGTAGGGCAACGGCTGAAAAGATATACACGTAGCGATAATCGCCTCCCGGCTCCAGTTCGCCGTCCATGTCTGAGCGCAGGTGAATGTCGGTGAGGGGCAGAAGGTTGTACGCTACGTAGCCATCGGCGACGAAGGCGTCGGGCACCTCGCGCCGGAGTAGCGTCGGAATCTTCTTTCGTAGCGAATGAATCGCTTCCGGTTCGCTCAGTAATAAGTAGGTAAAGTAATTAGCCGACCACCACATTTCTTCCTGGAAAAACTTCAGGGAGGTAGTAGAAGCGACCAGGCGCGGGTGAATGTGAGAGTATACCGGTGGATCGGCCATCACACCTGTCACCTTAAACGGAGTGCGGTCGGTGCCAACCAGTAAGGTTTTTCCAACGACCTCCTGGTTTGTCCATTGTGAGCCGTAGTACTTCGCCGCCACCGAAGCCGTCAGCACGATAGATTGGGGGGCCGTTAGTGCGGTGGCCGGATCTCCTCGCAACAGAGGAAAAGTAAACACCGAAAAGAAGGTGCTATCGGCGTAGAACAGCCCTTTTTCCTGAAACGACTGATCGCCCGACTGTACCATTCGGGGACGGATGTCAGAAGCATTGATGAGCCGAACGCCTCCCACCACTTCCGGAAACTCCCGCTGGAAAGCGGGCAGCACGGCCGTGGGTGATACGGCGGTCTTGGCCACCACGCCACCTTCGCCGTACTCCAGACTAGCTCGGACGATATGATCCTTCTGCTCATGAAATTGGTCGTATTGCAACTCATAATACACGTAGGTGGCAATGAGCAGGACGCAGCTTAAGCCCACCGTGAGGCCCAGCACGTTGATAATGGAATAGAGCCGATGACGACTCAGACTACGCAGGGCGGTGAGGAAACAGTTCTTGATCATGATTTTGTGGTTTGTCTATGGAGTTGTGGTAAAAGACTACTCGCTCCGCAACGCATCCACCGGGTTGGCTAAGGCAGCGCGCAACGACTTGTAGCCCACGGTGACCCAGGCAATGCCGACGGAGGCCAGCAGGGCCAGCGCGAAGTAGGCCACACTCAGGTCGATGCGATACACGAACGTCTCCAGCCAGGCTTGCATAGCGAAGTAGCCCAGCGGAGCAGCAATGACAAAGGCCAGCAGCACCAGCAGCGTAAACTCTTTGGAAAACAGGTAGACGATCTGCGGCACAGTGGCCCCCAGCACCTTGCGCACGCCGATCTCTTTCTGCCGTTGCAGCGATAGGTAAGACACCAAACCGTACAGTCCCAGACAACCAATAACAATCGATAGAAAAGCGAATATTTTGAAGGCTTGGTACATGATATCTTGCAGCACGTACATCGCGCCTTCCTCAAAGTACTCCTCCATCGTCATCGCCTCGTAGAAATAGTCAGGATAGGTTTGTTCCCAGGCATCCTCAATAAACGATAACTGGTGAATGGGCTGCTGTTCGGTGAGTTGGATGGCCGCGATGCCTATCCAATCGCTGTAAAACAAAAAACACGGATGAATTTCCTCTTGCAACGACGCATTGTTGAAATCGCGTACCACCCCCACAATAGTAGCCTTGTTGTCACCCTGGATCTGCACCTGCCCGAGGGCTTCTTCCGGACTACCATAGCCAAAAATCTTCACCGCCCGCTCGTTGAGCAGCACGTTATAGCTATTCAAAGAATCGATGACCTTGTCTTCCTCCCGTAGGTTCCGACCGGCGAGCAGCTCAAGCCCGAAGGTTTCCAGGTACTGCGGATCGACGCTCTTCCGCTCAATGCTGTATTTCTCGTCTTCGCCCCGCAACGGATTGTAGGCTCCCGTCCAACTATTACTGCTCGATATGGGCGGACCCGAACTGAAGCTCACCCGCGCCACTGCCGCCTGATTGGTAATCTGGTTGCGAAAGGCTTCCAGTTTCTGCCGATCGTTTTCGGGCACGTAGACCACCGCCATATCATCTTGTCGGAATCCTAAATCTTGGGTACGCATGTAGCGCATCTGCATGGCCACCACGATGGTGCCGATGATGAGCAACTGCGAAATCACGAACTGGGTAACCACCAGTACCTTACGCAGCGAAAACTTACCCGCAAATCCACTCTTCGGTTGGTTCATCGACTGCTTCAGGGCCTCCACCGGGCGAAAACCGGACAGCACCCGGGCCGGATAATAGCCCGCCAACAACGTGATCACCAGGCACAAGGCCACTACAAAATAGACGACACTTCCGTCGATGGCTAACCCAAAGTCGATGACCGGTGAAAGGTACTGGTTGTAGGCATCAACGAACCATTCGGCCAGCAGAAGTGCGGCTACTGCGGCGAGTAAGGTGATGGCCAGGGTTTCGCTCAGAAACTGGAGCATCAATTGCGAGCGCACTCCGCCCAGCGTCTTGCGAATGCCAATTTCCTTGGCGCGTCGCACCGACTGGGCCGTGGCCAAGTTGATGAAGTTGATGCAGGCAGTGAGCAGCACAATAACGCCCATGGTCACAAACGCCCCGATGAGAATAGCAGGAGTTGCGTAAATCGTACCTTCGTACTGCTCGTCGGTGTGCACCTCGGGCAGAGATTGCAAAAAATACGACTGCTTGGCGGCCTCTTCTTCGTCGTGGTACTTGTCTTTGAACCCTACCAACTGCGATTCAAGCCGCGTGGGGTCTTCCGATTCGGGTAACAGTACGAATGCAAACCAATTGGAGTTGACGTTTCCCCACGCGTCCTCCAGCCAGGGACGCTCGCGTTCGTAGGCTTGAGTGGAAAGCAGCAGGTTGAATATAACGTTGGAGGTGCTCGGGATGTCCCGCAGCACCCCGCTGATCCGGTAGGGTTCCTGATTTACGATCAACGTTTTTCCCAGTAGTTCGTCGTACCGTCCGGCGTAGTCTTTTCCGTAGAGTCGGTCGGCGATTTCCTGGGTAAGTACCACTTCGTCGGGAGTGGTCAGTAGCGTTTGTCGATCCCCGGCCAATAGCGGAAGGTCGAACATACGCAGATAGTATTGGTCAGCGTAGGCCATACCGAAGCCCTGCTCGAAATTGACCAGAATGGGAGAGGCTTCGTCAGACGTCTTGAGAATTGCTTCGTTGTTGGTCACCACCTGGGTCACGAGCGGTAAATCGGGGAAGTCATTGCGCAGGGCCGACGCCAACGGATACGTGACGCTGCCTTCGTACTGAATCCCTTCGTTACCCTGAAACTGCCCCACCACCCGGTAAATCTGATCGGCCTTGGTATGGTAGCTGTCGAACGAGTATTCGTGCTTGACGAACGCGTAAATAGCGATGCAGCAGGCCATGCTTAGGGCAAGTCCGGCCCCGTTGATGAGCGTATTCATCTTATTGCGGCGGAAGTTGCGCAGGGTGGTGAGCAGATAGTTCTTGAACATGGGGAGACGGTTTGAAAGTTTTCAAGGGGCTGTCAAACGTTGTGCCCTGTTGATAATGTACTGACTATCAGTGGTTTGCCTACTTACGTATTTTTACAAACTGTTCGCAATCGGTCAATCGCTGTCCGGTTCCGTACACTTTTCTTAGGGAACGTCACTGCGAGGCGAGCCAGCGGCTCGCCAAAAAGCCAGTAGTGAGCAAGCTTATCCAAACCCCCTTACGCGCCAGCGCAGCTCCTCGCCGACGCGACCGTTGCCCGGCAGTCTCAAGCAAGTTTAAGCCAGACGTAGTTGCGACAAGCACCCAGCAGTCTCGAGCACGTATAACGTGTTCGAGACTGCGTCGGCAGGGTCTTTGTAGTTTTGCCTACTACTAATTTGTTGCACGAGGCTGTGCAGTTTTTTTCTATGCCGAGGCGTCAGCCTCGCAGTGACGTCTTCGTATGATAAAGGGCGGAAGTGTGTATATCGTGGCCAACCAGCGGCGCACCACTTTGTACGTGGGTGTAACGTCCAACCTGCCGCGGCGGATCTGGCAGCACAAAACGAAGTTCTATCCCCGCAGCTTCACCGCCCGCTACAACTGCGACCAACTCGTTTACCACGAAGCCCTTCCCACCATCATGGAAGCGATTGCGCGCGAAAAACAATTAAAGGCTGGTTCCCGAAAAAAGAAGCTAGCCCTCATTCGCCGCCTCAACCCCGAGTGGCGCGACCTGTACGAGGACATTAAGGATTGGTGACACGGGGCTTCCTTTCACCACGTCACTGCGAGGCGGTGTGAGCGTCTGGTGAAAAAATCGTAGCGAAAAAGACAATGAAACTAAGAACATAATACGGAACCTACCTCCGCCGACGCAGTCTCGAGCACCGGCTACGAATGCTCGAGACTGCGTCAGCAGGGTTAGCTTGCGCCCTTTTTCATAGCCCTGCTACCATTGTACCTTACGTTCTCTCTGTAGCAAAGACGCACCGCCTCGCAGTGATGTTTCCAGAGGCACTACTCGTCTCGCAATGAGTCTACCGGGTTGGCCCCGGCGGCAAGCAGCGAGCGGTAACCCACCGTGAGGGCGGCAATGACCAGAGCAATCAGCAGCGTGACACCGAAGAACCCGGCATGCAGCTCGATGCGGTGAGCAAAAGTGTCCAGCCAGG
Organism: Cyclobacteriaceae bacterium; assembly: GCA_965217275.1. GTDB lineage: Bacteria > Bacteroidota > Bacteroidia > Cytophagales > Cyclobacteriaceae > Tunicatimonas. Next base: position 3,912,996 of record OZ244400.1, read on the forward strand.
CCCGCATGGCCAAGTACCCCAGCGGGGCGGCCACCACAAAGGCCAGCACCACCAGCCCGGCAAACTCTCGGGTGAAGCGAAACAAAATGCTCTGCACAGTGGCCCCCAGCGTCTTGCGGATGCCAATCTCCTTGCGGCGGTGCAGCGTGAGGTACGCCGCTAAACCGTACAAGCCCAGTCCGCCGACCAGCAGGGCCAACCCGGCCATCAAGCGGAACAGCCGGTAGAGCATATCCTCCAGCGTGTAGAGCATGGCCACGTGCTCGTCAACCCACTCAGACTGAAAGAAGTCGTCGGGATACAGGGCCTCCCACTGCGACTGGAGCGTCGACAGCACCTCGGCGGGCGGGCCGCTGATGCGAATGTGAGCCACGCGCAGAGCGTCGCCGTAGTAGAAGTAACCGGGCTGCACCGCCTCCTTGAGCGAGTGGTTGACAAAGTCGGCCAGCACCCCCACCACCTCCGTGCGTATCCCCGCTCCCCGGTCGAGCGTGAAGGTGTGCCCCAGGGCGGCTTCCGGGTTCTCGAAACCGAGGGTATGCACCGCCCGCTCGTTAAGCAGCACCGCTCGGGTGGTCGCGCTGTCGGGCGCGTAGTCTGCCTCGCGCAGGTTGCGCCCGGCCACCAGCGACAGTCCAAAGGTTTCTACGTAGTGCGGGTCGATTACTTTTTCTTCCAGATTCACTTTCTCACTTCCGGCGGCGTAGCCTTCGTTCCAGCTGCGGTTGCGCGAGGTGGGCGGGGCCGAACCCAGCGTCACTTGCTCTACCGACGCGTGGGTGAGTGCCTGCTGCCGAAACAGCGCTCCCGCCGTCGCGTTGCGCTCCGATGGGGGCAAATCCACCATCAGCACGTTGTCATTTACAAATCCGGGGTCCTGCTCCTGGAAGTAGCGCATTTGGGTGGCGGTCACCAGGGTGCCGATCAGCAGCACCTGGGCGATGGTAAACTGGGTGACCGTAAGCACCTTGCGCAACGAGAAGCGCGCGCCAAACCCGGTGCGGGTGGTAGCCACCGACTGCTTGAGCACCACGGTCGGCTGGAAGCGCGTGAGCACCAGCGCTGGATACATCCCCGCCAGCAAAGTCACCAGCAGGGCCAGCGGCGCTAGGAACAGCAGCAGACTGAGGTCTAATTCGAACCGCATCACCACCCACTGCGTATAGGGTGCCAGGTAGTCGTTGATGCCGTCCAGCATCAGGTCGGCCAGAGCCACCGCCAGCAGTGAGGCTACCACTACTTGCAGACCTGCCTCTCCCAGAAACTGCCCGAGCAGTTGCCGTTTCTGTCCGCCCAGCACCTTGCGGATGCCAATTTCCTTGGATCGTTGGATGGCCTGGGCGGTAGACAAGTTGACAAAGTTGATGCTGCCCGTGAGCAACACCACCAGCCCCAGGCCGACCAAGGCACCCAGCAGCAGCAGCGGAACCGTGAAGAAGGTGCCGCCGTAGCGCGCTTCGGTGTGCACGTCGCTGAGCGCTTGCACGTGGTAAGTGCGCCGCGGCGCCAGGTCTTCGTCCAGGTAGCGCTGCTTTAGTTGGTTGATGGCGTCGGTCACTTGGTCGGGGGTGGCCCCTTCGGCTAGGATGAAGAACGCATTGCTGGCCCTCGGGACGCTCTTCCAGTTGGCCGTCCAGCCGGGGTTGTTCTGCTTGAATACTTCCATCGGCAGCAGCAGTTGAAAGTAGAGGTTGGTGCGGTCGGGCACATCTTCCAGCACGCCGCTGATGCGAAAATCGCGCTGGTTAATGGTTAGCGTCTCCCCAATCAGTTCGTCGTAGCGGTTGCGGTAGTCGGCTCCGAACAGGCGGTCGGCCAGCGAGCGGGTGAGCACCACCTCATCGGGCCGTTGAAACATGGTGGAGTAATCACCCGCCAGAGCCGGGTAGGAAAAGGTACGCAGAAAGTGCTCGTCGGCGTACACCGAATGGTAGGCCTGGAAGCGCTGCTCGTCGCCGGCGGCGCTGAGGCGTTTGATCACTGCGTAGTTGCGGGCGTACACCTGGGTGGCACTACTCACGGCGGGCACCTCGTCGCGCAGCGCTTCGGCCATCGGAAAGGCGATAGCGCCGTGGTAGTCGGTGCCCTCGGCGCGTTGCGTCTGGCTCACCACCCGGTACAGGCGGTCGGCCTGCGGCTGGAAGTTGTCGTAGGTGTACTCGTGCTTCACGATCACGTAGACCACCAGACAGCAGGCAATGCCCACCGACAGGCTGATCACGTTCATCCCGGTGGTGGTGCGGTGGCGCAGCAGGTGGCGATAGGCGGTGGTGAGGTAGTTGCGGAGCATAGCGTGTTAAATTACGATAGTTAATTTATTGCCTATTTTCTTACCTTTAGACCTAAACGTATCCCCCATGGCCTACCGAGATTTCACCCTGGAAGACATCGAGATGCAGTTCGGGATCAAGAACCGAAACGACACCTTATTCGCCGATGATGTTATAACACCACAAACTCCTTCTAGCGAACTCCTTCGCGATTTGGCGGAAGCACGGGAGTTGCCAGTTCGTAGCGAAAAGGCCAAGTCCGAGCTGATTGTTGTTCCCATCCTGCTGGAGTTGCGAAAGCTCACGAACAAATTCTTTACGATCTACTCCGGCGATACGCTGTCGGCGGACAAAGAGCGTGGTCTGGTCGGAGAGTGCGATTTTCTCCTGGCTAAGGATACCGGTTCATTCAGCATTAACGTTCCACTCCTTTCGGTCGTAGAGGCCAAGAAAAGTGACATTGAGGCCGGTATTCCTCAGTGCGGTGCGCAACTGATCGGTGCCCGGGTGTTCAATGAGCAGCGCGGACAAAAGCTCCCGGCGCTCTACGGCTGCGTGACCACTGCCGATGACTGGAAGTTTCTAAAGTTACAAGATCAAGTTATCACCGTGGATAAAGATACCTACTACCTGCGCGAGCTAGACGTTATCTTAGGGATATTCCAGCACATTATAGGTTTCTATCAAAATGCGCTGAAACGATAAGATAGCCTACCCGCTAGTTGCTTTGTTCTATCCGAAGTGTGTACGGTAATTGACTAAGGTCATTGTCATTTTGCTTAACCCGCGGTTCAAGCTCTATGAAGTATATTCCCTCTTCAGCAATATTGTAGGTTAGATCGATTGGCTGGCCTTTCCCTATTCTGTTTCCATTGCCAAACATTCCCGAAGGGGATAAGGGACTCGCGCTGGTTTCTGAATATAGATAAATTTGCATATCTACGTTCGCATCCACTTCAGTAACCGTAAGCCGTACCACACCCGACCGCAGACTTACCTTGAACCAATCTTCATCATCAAAGGTACCAATGGTTCCCTTTATGTCCTGGTTAAGAGCAACTGTAGTACCAGCATTATTGCGGTCGTTATTAGGCTCACGAGAATCATTAGTATTTAACTTTACGCTGAGAGTGTACAGGTCATATCCCCCCGGCTCTTTAGTGTTTCGGTTGTTGTAGATTTGTATAAAGTAGGTGCCTGAATCCACCAGATGAACCAACGAGCGGGGGGCACCTGTAGTACGGTCAAAGCCACTGTCTTCTTGACTATCCTCTTCTGCTCTTGGCTCGTCTTTCTGGTAAAGGTACATCACTAAATTAGTGCTATCATCTATGGTAGTGGCGTTAGCAATGAGTGTGCCCGGCTTCTCTACAGCAATCTCAAACCAGTCTTCGTCGCTCCTGGTGCGAAGCGTGCCTCGCACATCTTCACCAAGTGCAATGAGTTTAGCTTCATTACGAGTATCATTCGGCTCGTAGACATCTCGTGCATCTATTGTTGCGCTAAGGCTATACTCGTTCTTTGCAGAAGCGTCACCGGTTACCTTAATAATGTATTCTTTCGATTCATCTACTAAATAAAGTAACTGCTTAGGCCTTCCCGCTTCGCTCGTAGACGAAACTTCTCTTTCTCCGTCCAATTCATTGCCTTTATTGTCTAACAAAAATATTCCGGTCCTTACTTCCGGAATACCAGTTAGTTTTACATTGAGTACTCCGGTACGATCCGCCACCAGTTTGAAGTAGTCTTCATCGTCTGCTGTACGTAGTGTGCCAGAGATAGAGGTATTAAGTGTTAGTAAAGTGGATTCTGCGATAGTTCCGTTCCATTCGTTTTTATCAGTTTGGTCCAGATGAATACTATCGTATAACTATCTTCACTCACGGCCCCTCCTTGGTCACGAACCAACACGAAATAGACACCAGGACGAACCAACTGCTCGTAGTAGACGATTCCTGCCTCAGATTCGTGCGCCAAAGAGCCTACGGATTTTTTGTCTTTGGTTTGCACCTCTAATCTAAGATTAAGATCACCGGGAATGTCAGTTAGCGTTACCTCTAACACCCCGGATGATTCCACTACTACTTCATAAACGTTCACCTCACCGAGCTGTGTGATATTATCTTGAAGCTGCTCATCGACGATTACAGGAGTGACGCAACCTGTCTCAAAGGGGTAGTCCGCACAAAAAGCAGCCGAATCTACCTGTACATTGATGTATTTAGTTGCACTGCTTTCTTGGGCACCGCTAGTTAGACGAAGGGTTACCTGATGGCGACCTATCGTTTCATAAGTAACCGCAGGTGGAGTGCTACTGGTGGAACTACCGGGCGCGCCTTCATCAAAAGTCCAACGAAAACTGGTAGTTGAGTCGACTCCAATGGATTGATTGGCAAAGGTCACCGCGCTTCCTTGAGTAATTACTGTGTCACTAACGCTGAACAATGCTTCTAGTGGTTCTGGAACAGGCGTATCGTCTTCGGAGTTGCAAGCTACAAATACGAAAGAGGCTACCGTAAAAACAACTATGTAGTAGATGGTCTTCATGCGTTAGGTTGTCAGTAGATTTAGAAGTCAAAATATAAAGTATATCTTCTAGTTTACCAACACTTGTCTTTACAACAGAACTATTCTCTTCACACATGAAATTTCTCCTTAATGTTTTCCGTCACAATCATGCCGTCAAATAGGTTGATAGTGCGGTTGGCGTAGGTGGCGTCGTGGGGCGAGTGCGTCACCATCGCAATGGTGGTGCCCGCCTTGTTGAGTTCCGACAGCAGGTTCATCACCTCTTCGCCGTTGGTGGAATCCAGGTTACCGGTCGGCTCATCCGCCAGGATAAATTTGGGGTTGGCCACCACGGCGCGGGCAATGGCCACGCGCTGCTGCTGTCCGCCCGACAACTGCTGCGGGAAGTGACTGCGGCGGTGCATGATGTTCATGTGCTCCAGGGCAGCGCTCACCTTTTTCTCCCGTTCCGAAGAGGGCACTTTTAGATACAGCAGCGGCAACTCCACGTTTTCAAACACGGTGAGTTCGTCGATCAGGTTGAAGCTCTGAAACACGAAGCCGATGTTGCCCTTGCGCAGTTGGGCGCGCTGCCGCTCGGAGAAGCTGCCCACCTCGTGATCCATGAAATGGTACTCGCCCGAACTTGGATTGTCTAATAGGCCCAGAATGTTGAGCAACGTCGATTTGCCGCAGCCCGAGGGGCCCATGATGGCCACAAATTCGCCGGACTTGATCTCCATGTTGATGTCGTTCAGGGCGGTGGTCTCTACCTCGTCGGAGATGAAGACTTTTTTGAGATTGTTGGTCTTGATCATGGTTTAATTGGGTTTTGGGGATTAGGGGTTAGGTTTTAGGGTTTTGGGTAACGTCGTTTAGCGGGTATTCTAGCTCTGACTTTTTGAAGGAATGTGTTAAGCATTTTCTTTGCACCAAGCAGCTTCTTAGTAGTAGTTTCGTACTCGTTTTGGTCAATGTATTCTAGGTCTTTTGACAATAGTAGTTGGTATTCTAGCTCGCTGGCTGATCCCATCGCGATGGTAAAGAACTTGGCTAGATCAGGATCGGTATTTCTACCACAGCCCTCCGCAATGTTGGTTGGTGACGAAGTGGCCGACTTTCGCATCTGGCTCGTCAATCCGTATAACTCTTCCGGAGGAAACTTTCGCGTGATTCTATAGATATCTAACGCAATTTCATGAAAAATCTCCCACACCCGCAGCGTCTTAAAATCTATCATGCGTTTATAATTTTACTGTCATCTAATTCTCAAACCAGTCTGAAAGTCCCTAACCCCTAATCCCCAACACCCTAACCATCCCTACAAATCAAAATACCAGCACCTCATTATCTCCAAAGTTCTCGTACGACGAAGTAATCACCCGCTCATTCGGCTCCAGTCCTTCCACCACTTCGTAGTATTCGGTGTTCTTTCGGCCCAGTTTGATGTCGCGCTTGAAGGCTTTGCTGCCGTCGTTGTTCATCACAAACACCCAGTTGCCGCCCGTGTCGCGGAAGAAGCCACCGGTGGCCAGCAACACCGCTTCTTCGGGACTGCTCAGTTCCAGCTTGATGCGCAGCGATTGGCCGCGCCGGATGCCGTCGGGCACTTCGCCCACAAATTTCATGTCCACCTCAAAATTACCTTCCGACACGGTGGGGTACTTTTTGTAAATCTCCAGGCGGTACGTTTCGCCCGCGAAACTAAAGGTGCCCTGCTGACCCACGTCCACGCGGGGCAAATAGAGCTCGTCGATGGCCACGCGCACCTTAAAGGCATCCAGCAGGGCCACTTGTCCTAGGCGCTCACCCGGATTGATGGATTGTCCGGGTTCCCAGTCGGAGGTGGTGAGCAGGCCCTCGGTGGGGGCGGTGATGACGAGGTTGCCCAAGATTTCGCCCACGCCCTCCATGCTGCGCAGCATGCGGTCTTCGGACGAACGGATTTGGCTCAGTTGCATGGAGCGGGCAATAGAATCTGACTGATAGGCCTTGTAGGTGAGCTCCTTGCGGCGCATGTTATACTTGTACTGCTCCTCCACTTCTTCCAGCTCGCGCTGCGAGATAAGCTTCTTTCCGGCCAGCTCCTTAAAGCGGGCGTACTGCGGTTTGAGCAGTTGAATCTGATAATCTATTTCGGCCAGTTGCGCTTTCTGGTTGAGGTCATTCTGGTCCAATTGCAGACGCGTGGTGCGCAGGATGTTGAGTTGCTCGTACAACTGCGCTTCGCGCTGCAGCACGTCTAGTTGCAGGTTAGAATTGGCTAGCGTCATAATGGTGTCGCCCTTTTCCACCAGCGCTCCCGATTCCAGGGTGATGTCTTTCACCACCCCGCCTTCCACGGCGTCGAGGTAGATCGTCTGGCTCGGCATCACGATGCCGGTTTCCGGAATATTCTCCTGAAACACGTCACGCTTCACCTCCGAGATGGCGATCTTCTCGGCGTCTACGTTGAGCTTGGAGCGGTTGTCGGCGAACAAAAAACTATAAAGGACAAGCGATAGAACAGCGAGTCCGCCTCCGATTGCCAAGATGCGTCCGGTCGTCCACGTTTTCTTCTTTATTTTTCGGTCCATTCCCATGATAACAGAAGGATTGAATTTTTGAATGATTGAATTATTAGATGCTGGATACTGGCTACTAGTTGCTGGCGGCCGCCGCGCGGAGACTTGCTCTATGGCTAGTATCCAGTGATCGTTCCACGACGGCCAGCGTCCAGTAAAGTGCTAACGCTGTGCCAAACCCGGGAAAGTCGGTTGAGGGCCAAATTTGGCCGATTCGCTCAGTGCCAAGTGTACGGAAACGGACACCAAGTGTGCGGTACCGTACGGTTTTGCTCCGGAACGGGCTGGTCGATTAGGCACCATCCGCAACGTGTGAATATAGCAAAATCTGGCTTACCTTCGCCGAAAGGCTAGTTTCCGAGCATTAGAACCAACCCCGCTAAATTCTCTCCGCGCAACGGTACAATCTTTGACTACCCCTCAAGACAACCAACCCATTCATCCAATCATCCAATCATTCATTCTATTCCTCAACCCTCCTATGCCCCGAACTACCAACAAAACCGGAAAAATACTGATCGTCGACGATAATGAAGACGTGCTGCAAGCGGCTAAGATCTTCTTGAAGCGCCACTTTTTACAAATCGATACCGAAATGAACCCCGGAGCCATTCCGGCCACCATCAGCAACGAGCAGTACGACGTGATCTTGCTCGACATGAACTTCACCAAGGACGTGAGCAGCGGTAAGGAAGGCTTCTTCTGGCTGGATCAGATTCTGGAGAAAGACCCTTCGGCCGTAGTGATTCTGATCACGGCCTACGGCGACGTGGACCTGGCGGTGCGCGCTATCAAAGAAGGAGCCACCGACTTTGTGCTCAAGCCCTGGAACAACGAAAAGTTGCTCGCCACCGTGATGGCCGCCCTGCGCCTGCGCGCCTCCCGCAGCGAAGTGAATCAACTGCGCTCGCAGCAAGAGATTTTCAATGCCGACCTCAACACCAAGTTTCAGGACATCATCGGCAGCAGCCCGGCCATGATGCGGGTGTTCGAAACCATCGAGCAGGTGGCGGCCACCGACGCCAACGTGCTCATCCTGGGCGAGAACGGCACCGGCAAGGAGGTGATCGCCCGCGCTATCCACCGCCACTCGTCGCGGGCCGACAAGGTGTTTATCAACGTGGACCTGGGCGCGGTGACCGAATCGTTGTTCGAGAGCGAACTGTTCGGGCACACCAAGGGTTCGTTCACCGATGCCAAACAAGACCGGGTGGGCCGCTTCGAGGCCGCGTCCGAAGGCACCCTCTTTTTGGACGAGATTGGCAACCTTACGCTGCCGTTGCAGGCCAAACTGCTCACGGCGCTGCAAAACAAGCGCATCACGCCCGTAGGTTCCAACAAAGCGGTCGAGGTAGACGTGCGCTTCGTGTGCGCCACCAACATGCCGTTGTACGAGATGGTGCAAAACAGCGAATTTCGGCAGGACCTGCTCTACCGCATTAATACCATTGAGATTCGCCTGCCCGCCCTGCGTGAGCGTCCCGAGGATATGGAGCCACTCTCTACCCACTTTCTGACTATGTATACTAAAAAGTATAACAAAGCGGTGCACTCCATCAGTCCCAGCGCCATTGCGCGCATGCAGAAGTACCACTGGCCGGGCAACGTGCGCGAACTGCAGCACGCCGTGGAGCGCGCCGTGATTCTGAGTAACAAGCCCACCCTGCAACCCGAAGACTTTTTCTTCAACGCCGAAGGACCCCGGAGCGCACAGGATCAGCAAGATTTACAATTGGAGAAATTTGATCTGGAAGAAGTAGAAAAGCTGTTAATTCGCAAGGTGCTCAAGAAGCACGGCGGCAACATCTCCAAAGCGGCGGGTGATTTGGGGCTCACCCGCGCCTCACTGTATCGCAGACTGGAAAAGTATGATATTTAACCGATTTGAGTGGACGCTCTTAATGCGTATCGTGCTATTAGCCGGTAGTATGCTGCTGTGCCTGTACTTTGTGGTGTATACCGAAAAGTACGTGAGCGGCGTGATCGTGTCGCTGCTAGTGGTCTACCAAATCTACGAGCTGTACCAGTACGTGCTGGAGACCAACCGCAAGCTCACGCGCTTCCTGGAGGCGGTGCGTTACTCTGATTTTACGGCAGGATTTAGCAAAGACAGCAAGCTGGGCGAAAGCTTCCGCAACCTCAACCGCATGTTCAACGAGGTGTTCGACGCTTTCCGCCGGGCGCGAGCCGAAAAAGAAGAAAACTGGCAGTATCTGAAAACCGTGGTGCAGCACGTGAACGTAGGCTTGTTGTCGTACGATGAGTTGGGTAACGTGGAGCTGATCAACAACACCGCCAAACGCTACCTGCGCACCCCCCACCTGACCAATATTCAGGAACTGGCCGAGGTGAATCCCGAAGTGTACCAAACTATCCTGCACCTGGCGCCGGGCACAAAAACGCTGGTGAAACCCAGCAGCGACCTGCACCTGTCGATCAATGCCACCGAACTGCGCCTGCGCGGCAGCCAGTACAAACTGGTGTCGATGCAAAATATTCTGTCGGAACTGCAGCAGCAGGAAATTGAGTCGTGGCAGAACCTGACCAAGGTGCTGCGGCACGAGATTATGAACTCCATCACGCCTATCGCTTCGCTGGCAGGCACGGCCATCGACATCATTCAGGAAGACGTGGTGCGGCAGAACGGCAGCATGACGTTCGACTTGGAGGCCTACGACGACATCAGCATGAGTTTGCGCACCATTGAGAACCGCAGCCGCGGGTTGGTTACCTTTGTGGATGCGTATCGGAACTTTACCAACATTCCCCGGCCGGAGTTTCAGCGGGTGGTGGTGAAAGAGGTGGTCGAAGAGGTGGTGAAGTTGATCCGGGCGGGGGTGGCCGACCACCGAATAGCGTTGGAGGTGAGCCTGGAGCCGCCCAACCTGATTGCCCGCATGGATGCTAAGCTGATTGAGATGGTGCTCATCAACGTGCTAAAGAACGCGGCCGAGGTGCTAAACGAGACAGAAAACCCGGCCATCACTATCGACGTGCATGCCGACATGGAGCAGCGGGTGTTTATTGACATAACCGATAACGGCCCCGGCATTGAGCCCGAAGCGCTGGAAAAAATCTTTATTCCCTTTTATACCACCAAGAGTACCGGTTCGGGCATTGGGCTGAGCTTGTCGCAGCGCATTATGCAAATGCACCAGGGCAACCTGACGGTGCGCTCGAAGGTGGGAGAGGGAACGACGTTTACGTTGCAATTGTGAGATAATTAGTGGTTGCATATCGATAGAAAAATTCGCTATCTTTCAGAAAAAGAATGTCATGGAACAGATTACTCTAACTGTTAAAGACGATAAAAAGCGAGACTTACAATAGAAAAGACTTCCGATACATCGAGGGAATCTCTTTGTACGAGTCGAATAAATAAAGCCAGAATTAATTCATCCTGGCTATCCCTTTTTCGTCCGATTCACCCTGATTATGATGGGCGCTCCGTTTCGGTTGCTACCTTGTCAGTTTGCTCCACCTTTACATCCTTTTCCTTGGCGGGCTTCACCGCGTAGGTGGGGCAAATGGTGGTGTAACAACCTGACAGCGAAAACATGGTTCCTACCAGCGCGATCGTAAATAATTTCTTTTTCATAACACAGATACGTTTGATGCGACAATTCCTTTTCCTTTCATCAAAAATACCGGTCAACGCAGAATAGTCCAATTGCAATCCGATCCGAATGGTACATCGTAGGAAATGAGTGATATGAAAGGTAATGTCGTGGGGATATCTTCCGGAGCGTTAAGTGTCCGTTTTCGTACACTAAGTATCCATTATCGGACGGTTGCAAACGCGGTGACCCTCTCAAACGGCCTAGAAACAGCGATTTAGGCCCTGGCATACTTGTTGGCTAACAAATGGAAATTAAGAAATTGCTTCGCAGAAATTAGGAAATTTTTAGCGCCAGCAGTTTCCTAATTCTACAAATTTCTAATTTCCAGTATCTAACCAATAACATCCACTATGCTTAAACTTATCGACATCGACAAATTTGTGCAATCGCGGTTCAAGAAGACCTTTATTTTGAAGGGCATCGACCTGGAGATTGAGGAAAACGAGTTTGTCACCATCATGGGACCCAGCGGAGCGGGCAAGTCCACGCTCTTGAACATCATCGGCCTGCTTGACCCGCCCTCGGCCGGAGAGTACTACCTGCGCGACCAACCGGTGCACAAGCTCAAGGAGCGACAGCGCAGCGAGCTTCAGAAGCACACCATCGGCTACGTGTTTCAGGCCTACCACCTGATCGACGAACTCACGGTCTACGAGAACATCGAGACTCCCTTGTTGTACCAAAACATGCCCGGCAAGCAGCGCAAGGCCCGGGTGGCCGACCTGCTCGACCGCTTCAATATGGTGGCCAAAAAAGACCTGTTCCCCGAGCAACTGTCGGGCGGGCAACAGCAACTGGTGGGCGTGGCGCGGGCCATTGCCGGAAAACCCAAACTGCTGCTGGCCGACGAACCCACCGGCAACCTGCACTCGGAGCAGGGCAAGCAGGTGATGGAATTGTTCAAAGAACTGAACAACGACGGCATGACGGTGATTCAGGTGACCCACTCCGAAGAACTGGCCCACTACGGCGGCCGCATCATCAACCTGGTGGACGGAGCCATCGAAAGCGACGAACGACTTACTGCCAACCAAACCTCCGTTTGATATGAAAATGCACTTACTGAAACGCAGAGAGTCCACAGACGACGGTCGACGGTCCATAGTCCACAGTCCACAGTGGTCTATCGTCTATGGACTATCGTCTATGGACTATCGACTAATAGCCGTGGACTATCGAAGGTGGATGCTTTCACTTCTAATTGTGTGGGGCCTACTGCCAACCGCGCTACGCGCCCAGACCGACAGTACGCTGACCTACGAGCAGGCGGTGAACATTGCGCTGCGGGAAAATTTGCAGATTCAACGGCAGCGGAACGTATTAAATACCGCTGAGGCGGTACGTGATCAATCTTACGGTCGGTTTTTGCCCCAAGTAGGAGCTTTCGTCAATGGACAACGACAGATAGGCCGAGCTCCTGACCCAAATACGGCACGCTTAGTAGATGCCACCAGTGATTTTCTGTCCGTAGGAGGCCAAGCTTCCATCACTGTGTTTAATGGGTTAAGCAACGTCAACCAACTGCGACAGGCGCGCTCATTGGCCGAGGCCCAGTTTTATCAAATCAATGCTACCAAGCAGCAAGTGGTGTTCGATGTGTCGCAACAATACTTACAGGTACTCTTAAATCAGGAACTACTAAGAATTGCGAAAGCCAACCTGAAGCAGCAGGAAGAATTGCTGGAGAGTGTAGTGATTTTCGTTGAAGCAGGCACTCAAAACATTGCCGACCAGTACAACCAGGAAGCCGAAACCAAACGGGTGGCCCTCACCGTGGTGGAGGCCGAGAATCAACTAGCCATCAGCAAGGCGCAACTCACCCGAACCCTTCAGATAGACCCCTTCCAGGAATGGACGTTTGCCGAGCCGGACGTGGAGAAGTTTGCGCTACTCACGGAGAACGTTGATCTGGAAACAGTGTATAATGAGGCGGTTCGTCACCGCCCGGATTTGCAACAGCAGCAGAAATTGATTGATGCTAACAAATTTGGAGTACGGGTAGCGCAAGCGGATTTTTACCCCTCGTTAGACCTGAACTATTTCTATGGCTCACGATTCTCTTCTAACGATACTTTGACCTTTGATCAGCAAATCACTCAAGCCAACATCACCTACGGCCCATCTTTCTCGCTCTTTATCCCTATCTTTCAAAATCTACGCACTCGTACGCAGGTGCAACGCCAAAAGCAGTTGCTCAACAATGCGGAGTTGGATTTGGAAGACCTGGAGCGCAACATTCTTGAGCAATTGCAAACCGCGGCGGCTGATTACCGGGCGGCCCAGCAACGCATCGTGGCGGCTACCGCCCAGGTAAAGGCGGCCGAAAAAGCCCTAGAGGCAGAGAAAGAGCGGTTTCGTTTGGGAGTCGGCAATATTCTGGACTTAAATCGGGTGAATGCCGCCGCCGTAGAGGCACAGGCTAACCAAGTGCAAGCCAACTACACCCTCATCTTCCAAAAAACCGCCCTGGACTACTTCACCGGGAAACTGACGCCGGAGCCGTTTTAAGGAACGCTTGACTGCTACGCAGAATTTTTGTATTCTTTCCCTACATCGCCGAGGGTGTCGTCGGGCACCGTTAGCACGATCCTTGATCGATAAAGGCTATGGAAAGAACCTGTTTAGAGTGCCAGACTCCCCTGCGCGGCCGTGCCGACCAGAAATTTTGCTCGGACGCCTGTCGCAACAGCTACCATAACCAGCTGAATAGCGACGCTTCGGCCCTGATGCGCAGCGTAAACAATACCCTGCGTAAAAACCGCCGGGTGCTGGCCGCCCTCAATCCCGAGGGCAAGGCGCGGGTGACCCGTGAAGCGCTGGCGCGTAAAGGGTTTAACTTTAGCTACTTCACCAATGTGTACCGCACCAAAAGCGGCAAAACCTACTACTTCTGCTACGATCAGGGCTACGTGGATACCGAAGATAACTACTTTACCCTGGTGATCAAAAAGGAATATATCGACTAATCGCCCAAACTATTTTATGGCGGCGGGCGTTTTCGACCAACAGCCAGCACGATCAAGGCAACCAACCCTTGTTATCTAGCTTAACCTAACCGCCCTTTATGAGACCTGTCGTCCGTTTTGCCCCCCCCAACCGCTCCGCTTTTACCACTACCCTGCGCCAGCGCGTTAATCAGTACTTCAAAGACAATAATATTTCACGCTACGGCAACCGCGAGATGGTGGTGAAGACCATCGTGTTATTGGGAGTGTATGTGGCTTGCTATCTACTAATCCTCACGTTGCCTATCAACCCTTGGTGGCTGTTGCTGCTGGTGGTTCCGATGGGGATCAGCAAGGCCGGGGTGGGTATGAGCGTGATGCACGATGCCCTGCACGGCTCCTACGCCAAGCAAAAGTGGGTGAACCAGTGGGTGGGCCGCAGCATCTACCTGGTGGGGGCCAACCCCTCGGTCTGGAAAATCCAGCACAACGTGCTTCACCACACGTTCACCAATATTCACGGGTTGGATGAAGACATCAACAGCAAGGCCATCATTCGCCTGTCAGAGCACGCTCCCCAGAGTTGGTTTCACCGGTACCAGCACATCTACGCGCTCTTCTTGTACGGGGGCATGACGCTGCAAATGACCATCAATGATTTTTTTAAGCTATTGCGCTACCGCCGCCTGGGCATGGTGGAAAAGCAGGCTATGCGCTTCGACCGAGAATGTACCAAGCTGGTGGCGACGAAGGTGGCTTACTTATTTCTTATGCTGGGGCTTCCCCTACTGGTGACGGCGCTCACCTGGTGGCAGGTGCTCATCGGGTTTGTGGTGATGCACCTGATCGCCGGATACATTCTGAGTATTATCTTCCAGATGGCCCACGTGGTGGAAGGTGCCCACCAGCCGCTGCCCGCTACCGACGACAGTATGGAGAACGCCTGGGCAATTCACCAGCTGGAAACCACCGCTAATTTCGCCCGCAATAGCCGCATCCTTAACTGGTTTGTGGGCGGGCTCAACTTTCAGATCGAGCATCACCTGTTTCCCAATATTTGCCACGTGCACTACCGAAAGATTTCGGATATCGTGAAAAAGACCGCCGAAGATTTTCAGTTGCCCTACAACATGAAGCCTACCTTCTGGCACGCCCTGCGTTCGCACCTGCGCATGCTTAAGTCACTAGGACGTGCCTCAGTGTCGGCTTAGTGACTAGGGGCCACGGCAATATAAAGGACTCTTAATTTTTCAATCGACCCTTCACTTAATGTTGAGAAATACGTACCTTTTGAGGTAAATTTGGGTTTGACTTCACGTTGTTTTAAAAAAGCGAATTTTAATTTTGCCAAACTAATGCGAATTTTAGTCATTTTATTTTTACCTTAGAACGATAACCACTAAGTCGGAGGGAGAAATCTATGTTGGATATGATACTCATGGGAGTTGCTTATGTTATCATGGTGTACTTTATGGTCATCCTGATGAAGAAGCGCAATTTTCGGTTCCGTGATGACGACGACGACGATGATGACGGGGGGATTTCAATCCATCCTACCCCGGACCTCGATCTGCCGCCCGGCATCTCGCTACCCGGTGACGGCCCAACCTATCACCGCCGCATTGAAGAGCCTGAGGAAATGCTGGTCTGACTGGGTATATTTCACTGAGGCATTGCTTGTCTCTCGACGTTCGCACCAACAACTTTCTGTCATTTCCTGACGTTCTAGCCGTAGGTCATTCCATGACTCATCAACCAATTGGTTGGTATCGCTAGATTGTCACCGTTGTAATGCGCTATCTCCGTTTCCTATTTTTCCTCTTTATCACTTCACTGGCTTCTGCTCCTTTAGTAGCTCAAATCCTGCAACCTGCCACCTGGACCTACCGGGCAGCCCCAACCACAGTGGCGCCGGGCGATACGGTAGATTTGATCTTCACCGCCGCGATTGATCCCGAATGGTACCTGTATTCGTCTGACTTTGATCCCGAATTGGGCCCGACGGTTACCGAGTTCACCTTTGCCCCTGATGATAGCTACGAACTGCTGGGTGACATCCGGCCGGTGGGAGCAAAACGAAAGTACGATGACTTGTGGGAAGGAGAGTATACGTACTTTACTGGGGAAGCTGAATTTCGGCAGACGATTCGGATTCTAGGCGACCCGGTAGCCGTTCAGGGCAGCTACGCTTACCAGGTGTGCACTGACGTGGACGGGCAATGCATTCCTGGCGAGGGTGAGTTTGCGTTTACTTTTGCGGACAACGAAGCGGCCCGTGGGTCAACGACTACCCAAACGCCCCCGGCCGACGGCGAAATTGTTCCTCCGGCCATCAGCAGCGATTTCAACCAACGCGATTCTACCACGCCCTACGCGCTACCGACTTTCTTTCTGATTGCTTTTGTGGCCGGACTAGCGGCCTTGGCCACGCCCTGCGTGTTTCCGATGATTCCGATGACGGTCACTTTTTTCTCCAGCAGCAGCGCGGGGCGGGGTGAAGCGGTGCGCAAAGCGGTGGTCTACGGCTTGTCCATCGTGGTGCTTTACGTGGTGCTGGGGGTGGTGGTGTCGGTGCTGTTCGGTCCGGCCTTTGCCAATTGGCTCAGCACCCACTGGCTGCCTAATCTGTTTTTCTTCGCGGTGTTCGTGCTGTTCGGTCTTTCTTTTCTGGGCTTGTTTGAGATCACGCTGCCCAGTTCGTTGGTCAATACCGTAGACCAGCAGTCGGACCGGGGCGGTTACTCGGGAGTATTCTTTATGGCTTTTACGTTGGTTTTGGTATCGTTCTCGTGCACGGGACCCATTGTCGGTAGTGTGCTGGTTGAGTCGGCTGGGGGGCAGTTCACCAAGCCGATTGTGGGCATGCTGGGCTTTTCGCTGGCCTTTGCCGTTCCGTTCGCATTATTTGCCGCTTTTCCGCAGTGGTTGAGCAGTTTGCCCAAATCGGGCGGCTGGCTCAACGCGGTGAAGGTGGTGCTGGGTTTTCTGGAACTGGCGTTAGCCCTAAAATTTTTGAGCGTGGCCGACCAGGTGTACCACTGGGGCCTGCTCGACCGCGAGGTGTACCTGGCCCTGTGGGTGGTGATCTTTGCGATGCTGGGCTTTTACCTGCTGGGTAAAATTCGCTTGCCCCACGACAGCCCGCTAGAATCGGTGAGCGTGCCGCGCTTGTTGCTGGCCCTAGCGACCTTTGCTTTTGTGGTGTACCTGATTCCGGGACTGTTTGGCGCTCCGCTCAAGGCGTTAGCCGGTTACTTGCCGCCGATGCACACCCACGACTTCAACGTGCCTCGCTTGCTGGCCGATCAGGTAAGCAGCCAATCGGGAACCGTGGCCCTCACCGCGGAACAAGATACGCTGTGCGAACCGCCCAAGTACGCCGACCGCCTGCATCTACCGCACGGCTTAGACGGCTACTTCGACTACGAGCAGGCCCTGGCCTGTGCCCGCGCGCAGAACAAGCCGTTGTTCATCGACTTCACGGGGCACGGCTGCGTGAACTGCCGCGAGATGGAAGCCAACGTGTGGTCGCATCCCAAAGTGCTGCAACGGCTTCGGAATGATTACGTGGTGGTGGCCCTATACGTGGATGAGAAAGAAACGTTGCCCGAAGCCGACTGGTACACCTCGGCTTACGACAATAAGGTGAAGAAAAGCATCGGGCAGCAGAACGCCGATTTCCAGATCACCCACTTTCGCAACAACGCCCAACCCTACTACGTGCTGCTGAACCACGACGGTGAGTTGCTCCAGCAACCCCAGGCCTACGATCTAAGTGTGCCACGCTTCGTGGATTTTCTGGACGCGGGCAAAGAGAACTTTCGAACGGGGAAGACAACTGAAGATCCAGCACTGGCGAGAAGGAAATGATTTCGCTGGCATAACCAGAGGGTTATTTGTACGTAGAATAGTACATTAGTATGTACAAAAATCTTTAAAGATGCTCACCACGACTATCTCCAGCTTTCGCAAAGAGATGAAGCAATATCTGGACAGCGTAACCCAAGACTTTGAAACTCTCATCATTAATCGCGGCAAGAGCGAAGGGGTGGTTATTATGTCGTTAGCCGAGTATAATTCTTTACGGGCTACTCAGCACGAACTTTCCTCCGTGAAGAACGAGCAAAGGCTAGATTCGGCTATCTCCAAACTAAAAAGCGGTTCTTCTTTCACCAGAGAGTTATCGAAGGAATGAGGTACGTCTTTGTTGATGAATCGTGGGAAGATTATCTATACTGGCAAAAGACGGATAAGAAGACGCTAAAAAAGATTAACGCACTGCTGAAGGATATTGCCAGAAATCCGTTTACCGGACTCGGAAAGCCAGAACCCCTTAAGTACAAATACCAAGGTTTTTGGTCCCGTAGAATCAGCTTAGAGCACCGCTTAATCTATCAAGTGCGCGAAGATGAAATCTTGATTGCCAAATGCCGATTTCACTACGAGTGAGAATTTTTTAGGTGCTTCGTTCGCTCAAATTCCTGCTATGCTTACCTACCGAGAGGCTACCCTAGCCGATGCCAAAGCAATTGCTCGACTGCACGCCCAAAGTTGGCAGCAACACTTCCGGGGCATCTTGCGCGATGAGTACCTTGCCCGCACCGTGCACGAAGACCGGCAGTCCATTTGGGCCGAGCGCTTGCAGCATCCGTCGGCCAAGCAGCACGTCATTCTGGCGCTTGATCAAGGCGAGCCTTGTGGGTTTGCCTGCACCTACGCGCTGCATGATCCGCAATGGGGCGCGTTGCTAGACAACTTGCACGTGTTGGCCGACTGGCAGGGACGGGGTATCGGGCAGGCACTGATGCGGCAATCTGCCCAGTGGGTGCAGCAGCAACCTTCGCCTGAGGGACTCTACCTATGGGTATTTGAGGCTAATGTCGCCGCTAGCGCTTTTTACGAACGGAACGGAGGCGTGCGCCAAGAAAGAATAATCGTAGACAATCCGGGCGGCGGACAAGCTCCGGTTTTTCGCTACGTTTGGCCAGACTTGGCAGTGCTCGGCAGTGCAAAATGACCGCTTTTTTGCTTTTTCGCTAAGCGCCAACGTCGGCCAGCGTTTACCCGGATGCTGCTTGGGTTGGTAAAACTATCTGTTGACAACCGTCGTTAATTGCGTAACTTTATAACACACCGAAATCAATCTGCTATGATCACTGTCACCGAAGCGCCACGTCGTTCCGTGGGAAAAGTAAATAGTAAGCCAATCCCCCTAGAGACGTTCAAGAAGAAGTATCTGGAAAGAAAAACCTATAAATACGAATGGAAGCAAGGATGGGTAGAAAGAAAAAACTATATGAAACCTGATGAGCGATATATTATCGACAATATTATCACTAAATTCAACACACTACCCGACTATCAAGAGAGAAACCGTATTATGGCCGAAGCCGATTGCTACTTTAGTACGCTGCAAGCTTACCGCCGTCCCGACGCCGCCTACCTAACGCGCGAGCAAATCAAACACCCCGACACCGCTCCGGAAGCTCCCGCCCTGGTAGTAGAAGTATCTTCTCCGTCGAATACGGACCTTACCAATAAAAAGAAACTGTTAGAGTATTTGGATGCCGGAGTGCAAATGGTGTGGTACATCTACCCGCAGCTTAAGCAGGTGTGGATTCATACTTCGCCTTCGTCGGTCACCGTGTGCCAGGAAGGTGACACCTGCCAGGCCGACCCGGCGGTGCCCGGATTGGCTATCTCGGTGCAGGAGATTTTTGCGTAAGCCGAAAGGCCAGTCAACCGAAAGAAGATTAATCTTCCTGCCGCAGATGCTCCATCACGGCATCCACCATGTCGGGCGAGCCGATGTAGAGTGGGGCCCGCTGGTGAAAATCGGTGGGGCAAATTTCCAGAATGTCCTGGGAGCCGTCGGTGGCCTTGCCTCCGGCCTGCTCCACTACCAGTGCCAGCGCGTGGCACTCGTAGAGCAACCGCAGTTTGCCCTGGGGCTGCTTGGCCGTGGGCGGATACATGTAAATTCCTCCCTTCAGTAAGTTACGGTGAAAATCAGCGATGAGCGAGCCGATGTAGCGAGCGGCGTAGCGCTTCTCTTTGCACGTTTCAATGTACTGCTGCACCCCGGTTGGAAAATCCCGGTAGTAGCCCTCGTTCACTGAGTAGACAGTGCCGGTGTTCGGAATTTTCATGTTTTGGTGCGATAAGAAGAAATCGCCCAGTGAGGGTTCGTAGGTGAAGCCGTACACGCCTTTGCCGGTGGTGTACACCAGCATGGTGGATGAGCCATAGAGCAGATAACCGGCCGCCACCTGGTCGCGCCCCGGTTGCAGCAAATCCTCGCGGGTGACCGAGGTGCCCACCGCCGACTTGCGCCGGTACACCGAAAAGATGGTGCCGATCGACACATTAACGTCGATGTTGGAAGAACCGTCGAGCGGATCGATAGCGATAATGTACTTCGACTGCTTATTGAGCTCAATGACGTCGCTTTTCTCTTCCGAGATGATGGCACACACCTCGCCGCCGTTGCGGAAGGCCCGGGTGAAGCGCACGTTGGCGATCACGTCGAGCTTCTGCTGGTCTTCGCCCTGCACGTTTTGCTCGCCAAAGGCACCCGACAGGTTGCTGAGTCCGGCTCGGTTAATCTCGCGGTTCAGAATTTTGGCAGCCAAGCCAATGTCGCGCAGCAGTTGCGACAACTCGCCGGTGGCGTACTCGAAGTCTTTTTCGTTGCGGTTGATAAAGCGGTCCAGCGTAGTGCCCACCGGCAAGGCTAGTTTTTCTTCTTGTCCCATATATTATGATTTAAGAAAGTCCTGCTTCCTCTAGCAATGTAGAAATCTGCTCTCGGGTAAGATTATCGAGTTGACTCTTGTCGTAGATGGAAACCAAGTATACTTTTTCTTGAATTACCTTCACGCAGGTGATCACACGTGCGCCTCCGGATTTTCCCTTACCCTTCGAGGCAATTGCCAGACGTATTTTGTAAATACCATTGCCAAGATCAGTACCCTGGGTTGGTTCATTTTCTAACTTAATAATCAATGTATCAAGCTCGCCCTTTAACGACCTGTACTTTTTGACGAGCTTCTTGGCTTGTCTTTCAAAGTGAATAATAGTGTTAACTTCATAGCTCATCGAGAAATTCTCTAGCGGGTCGAGCCTTCATTTTGCCTTCTTCGATAAGCTTAACCTCTTTAAAGGCTTGTGCCAAGTCCTTTAGCAATTCTTCCTCGGTTAGCATTTCTTCTACCACGGTTTCTTCTGTTGCCTTCTCCAATCCCAGGTTGTTTACCAGCTCGAGAAAAAATGCATACTGGTGGTCGGGTACGTTAACGGTAATTTGTTTCATAGGTGGTCAAACGTATATCCGGTGGTAACGTTTTTTGAACTCGTTCAATGAAGCATTTGTGCTTCAATGTACGTCAATAGATTGACACAACCGCGGCGAAGCAGGTGATACATATCGTCGAAGCCCCGTTCGCCACCCCAGTAGGGGTCGGGCACATCCAGTTTGCTGGGTTCATCGTCAAATTGTCGCATCAAAAACACGTGGTCTGATTGGGTGTTGGGGGGAAGTTGGGCCAGCACGTTCTGACGGTTGCTGGCGTCCATCACGATGATGTAGTCGTAGGCCGAGAAATCATCCGACGCAAACTGCCGCCCGCGGTGCTCGATGGGGACCTGGTACTGCCTAGCCACCGCCAGGGTGCGGGGGTCGGGCGGTTTGCCCACATGCCAATCGCCGGTGCCGACCGAGTCGCACTGGATCTGATCTGCTAAGCCACGCTCCTTGAGCAGTTGTTTGAAGATGGCTTCGGCCAGCGGAGACCGGCAGATATTGCCCAGGCAAACAAAGAGGACGCGGATCATAGGGCGATAATTTTGTTATCGTTGTCAATGTACAGTACTTGATCTTTAAAAAACCGGGTGCCAATCTTAAAATTAGCCGTACTGTCAGTTGAGTACAATTAGTAGATTCTGACGGCCGGGCGCGGTTGCACTTCACTTAGTAAAATTTGAATTCTAAAAACGGCTATTTTAGCGCAAAATAGGCATTTTTAGGTGAAACAAAATTTTTTCACTTCCGAGGGGTTACCTTTTGCCGCGTTGCGGTATATACTGGTACATAACACAAAATTCATACACCTGTTTTATAAGAAAACCCGCTTCCTTGAGCGGGTTTTTCTTTTTTATCCCTTAGAGAATCAATAGGAAGCATAGCCCTACAACTAAGGTAAAGAATAAGGAACTTACGCTAGTGCCCTGGAAGCGTTTGGTCCGAAGATACTCCTATAACCCTTCAGTAGAGTTGCGCTTACCTGCCATTTGGTGTCCGGCGAACCGATAACCTTCTTAGGTAGATGTGGTTATAGTGAGCGATGCTACTTTTCGAGTAAAGAAGTATGCTTACTCGTTTCTGACTTTTCGCCTTTATGGACCCTTACTTTATCAGTATTGCCGTAATCGGCGTGGCGGCCCTGGGAATGACCTGGATTCCTACCCTGACCGAAAAAATCAATATATCGTATTCCATCGTTTTTCTAGGATTTGGGATGCTAGCCTATACGCTTTTCGATGAATTGCCCTGGCCCAATCCTTTTCAGAAGCAAACTGAAGTGGTACGCCTAACCGAACTGGTGGTGATTGTAGCGCTGATGGGCACCGGCCTGAAGATCGATCACCCTTTCAACTTCAAGAAGTGGACCGCTCCCTTCCGGCTGGTGACCATCACCATGCTGCTGTGCATCGTGAGCCTGGTGGGTCTGAGTGCCTGGCTGCTGGGCTTCGACTGGGCTTCGGCCGTGCTGCTGGGCGCGGTGCTGGCGCCCACTGACCCGGTGTTGGCGGCCGACGTGCAGGTGGGTGGACCCAACGAGGGCAAGAACGACGACATTCGCTTTTCGCTTACCGCCGAGGCGGGCCTGAACGATGGCATGGCATTCCCCTTCACCTGGATGGCGGTGGTGATCGCCCTGAGTGCCTCGAGCGGCGAGCCGTGGGTAGCCGAGTGGTTTGGCAAGTACCTATTTTACAAAATCGTGGCGGGCGTAGCCATTGGCTGGCTGGCCGGGCGGGGCATTGCCTATTTGTTTTTCCACTTGCCCGAAAAGTACAAAATGCTGCACGTACGCGACGGTCTGGTAGCTTTCTCGGCTACTTTATTTATCTATGGCATCACCGAAATAGCGCAAGGCTACGGCTTCATTGCGGTGTTTGTAGCCGCGGTGACGGTGCGTAACTACGAGATGGACCACGAATACCATCAGAAATTACACGCCTTCACCGACCAGATCGAACGCATTTTGTTGGCGATTTTGCTGGTGTTGTTCGGAGGTAGTCTGGTAGAAGGACTTTTGGGCAAACTAACTTGGCCGATGGCGTTGCTGGGGCTGAGCTTCGTGTTTCTCATTCGGCCGCTGAGTGGTTACCTAGGGCTGTTGGGAGTGGATATGCGCACCAAGGATAAGTGGGCGGTGAGTTTTTTCGGTATCAAGGGCATCGGTTCGTTCTTTTACCTGTCGTTTGCTCTGAGCAAAGCTGACTTTGTTTTTCAGGAAGAGGTCTGGTCACTCACTGCCTTTGTGGTGCTGGTGTCTATTCTGGTACACGGCCTCACCGCTTCAATGATCGTAGGAAAATTGGCTCCCAGTGAGCCGTCACCCGAAGAAAAGGAAGTGGTAGCTTAGCAGCGGGAGGTTTCTTTTTCATACCATCTCTCGAGCAATCGCTTTAAACGGTGCGTGGCTACCGGGCTGAACGGAACAAGGCCCAGCCAATTCTCAGATTAAGTAGCAGCACAAACTGCTGATCATCTATGGTATATCCAACCCCGCCATTAGCACTTAAGTTGAAGCCGCTCTCGTAGGTTCGCTGTATGCCCCATACCGGTCCTATCCCATAATAATTATCCGAGCGAAAACCCTCGGCGTTGGTCAGCGACTGGCTGGCACCAAAGATGCTAAGTCCGACAGAGGCCCCGGAGTTGCCAGTGATGTTCTTGTCCCGTCCCTGCCGACGGGACAGATTGTAATACTTTCTGACTTGGGCGTGCGCGGCGGGCTGCAAGAGTAACCCATCCCGGGAAGTATAACTAGGGCGCAGGTAGGGATTGACGTTAAGCGTGATTGACCGACTGATGGCCGCTTCGTATTAGAGGTTATTCCGATAAATTTTTGAGGCTCGTGTCGACACGAGCCTCAAAAATTTATCGGAATAAAGTTTATTCTACTCCGGGAAGCAACGCGTTGACTTTAATCATGTGCCGCTCTACCCGCGCCGACTCATCCTGCGCAATAGCAATGGTAACTGCTCCTACCAGGATAAGTAGAGCTAAACTCATTTTTCTAAAAAACAGACCAACTATCATAATAAATTTTCTCGCTTTTACAATTCAATGGTGAACGTCACGGGATGGGTAGCTCCTACGATGCCATATCCGCCTGTCACGTTGCTGAATACTATCTGAGGTTCGGTAAAAGCCAGATCAATGCCTTCAGGCTGTACGCTTGTTTCCAGGTATCGATAATAATCTTCGCTGATCTTGGTCACGGATACTTCTAAGTGCGTGCAGTCTACTTCCTCACCGTTCAGAAACCCGGTGGTCTCCACTCCGTACTGAGTTTGGTACACGTTGTCCGCAAAACAAGATTTGCTGAAATCGAAGGTGTCGTTTCCACCAATGAACCCACAAGCGCTGGCCACTTCGTCGGTTTCGTTGAGCGCCCACACGTTGATCGCTACTTCTTCGGCAAGGCGAAATCCCCGAACGTCTATCGCGTAAAATCCCTGGGGTAGGGTGTCGACCACCGTCAGGTACAGCCCTCCGGCATTGCTGTTGTCGTTTAGCGGAAGCACCGCGTCCGCCTGATAACGAAGCTCGGTAACCAGCGGGGCGGGAGGAATCGTTTGGCGATCCGTCGTTAATTTTTCTCCACCGGCGCCTTCAATCACAAAGTGATGGGACTGCCCGACCTGCGGAGTGAACCCCGAAGGTGATGCGTATACTCCGCCACCGGTGTGGCTAAGCACTTCTACGAACTGGTTTTCCCGAGAGAGCGATACCATGGCATCTTCTACTGCCAAATTGTTCTGGATGGGACCAATAACGGGAGCGGTTCGGCTTACGGAGACTTTTACCACTTGTTGGGGGGAAAGCAAGCCATTCACAACCAGTTGATCTCCTGTGTAGGGAATGATCATATCCACCTCTTTGGAGCAGGCTGCCGCCAGCATAGCAATCGACAAAAAGACGGGGATTCGCATTGCTCAGAACTTTAAAGAGTAGCTGACAGAAGGAAGAAAAGGAAGCAGCGACTGCTGTTGCAGGCTACGACTGGTCGGCACAAAGTTGCTGTCTAAGTTGTTCGGATCAGCGAGTTGGTAGTCGGTATCCAGTTGCAAGTAGAAAGGGTTTCGGCGGTTGTAAAAATTATACACTCCAAAACTCCAGGTGGCCTGACGCCCCCGCCGGGTGGTTACGGTTCGGCTCAGACCTACATCCAAGCGGTGGTAGGCCAGCATTCGGGCGTTGTTTCGTCCTGCGTACACCGTCACCTGCTCACCCGCCAGGTTCTCTTGTATCGCCACCGGCAGCGTGACGGGCTGCCCGGAACTGAATACCCACGACGACGAAAGTGTCCAGCGCTCGGATAGTTGGTAGCTACCCGTCAGTGAGATATCGTGCCTACGGTCGTAGTTGGCCGGATACCAGCGGCCTTGATTGAGGCTACTGAAGCGTCGGTCGTTTTTAGACAGGGTGTAGCCCAGCCAACCGTTCCACTTTCCTTGCTGCTTATGTAAAAATAACTCCAGTCCTCGTGCCACGCCGGTTCCGCCGGTGGTTACCGTTTCTTCCCAGGTTTGGTCATAGTTGTAGACGATGTTTGCGCCCGCCCGGTAGTCGATCAGTTGGTTCATGTTTTTTAGGTACACTTCCAGCGAAAAGTCAACACCCAGTTTTGGGAATAGCTTGCTGATTCCTAAGGTCCACTGCGTGGCTAGTTGCGGGGGCACTGCGGCGGTAGCGGGCACCCAGATATCATTGGGTAAACCGGCCCCGTTGTTGGTGAGCAGGTGAGTGTACTGCTGCATGTAGCTGTACGATCCCTTGACAAACCAATCCTTATACACTCGATACTGCAATGAAAGGCGGGGTTCGACTGCCTGGTAGGTTTCGTTCTCCACTTGGAACAGAGAAAAACGCACTCCTATATTGGTTTTGATTCGGTCATTTATTTCCCATTCGTCTTCTACAAAAAATGCGGTTTCCTGGGCTGATATGCTCTCAGCGCCCTGGTTGGCAATTGCAACGGGTTCGCTGGTCTCTAATTGATTGGGAGTGTAATGATGAGCGACCAACTCTCCTCCGAATTTGATAGCGTGGGCCGGGGCAGGAAAGAAATCGAAGGACAGTTTGGTTCCCAGGTCACGAATGCCAGACTGAGTATCAAAGTAGCTACGCATCACTTCCGATGGATTACTTGGGTTGTACAATTCCATCGCGGTATTGACGCCGTAGCGGTACTGGGTATAGTTGATGATCGCTTTGCCAAATAGTTTAGGAGACAAAGTTTTGCCGTACCGCAGGGTCGCGGTGGTGTTGCCCCATTGCAACTTCAATCGGGAAGTTTCAACCGCCGGGGTTCCTTCTTCCACTTGCCAGGTGTCTTGACCGGTGTAAAAGCTTAAAAAAAGTTGGTTGTTGTCCTTGAACCGATGGTTTACCTTGGCATTCAGATCATAGAGATGATACGTGAAGTACGAGTCGGCGTTCCCCTGCAAATAGCTACGCCGTGCCGGAAGCAGCAACAGATTGAGGTACGAAGAACGAGCCGACACGATGAATGAGGTGCTGCCTTTCGCGATAGGGCCTTCTACCGTTGCGTGAGAACTGATCAACCCTAGACTTGCTTCACCGGCAAACTTTTGGTTGTTTCCCTCTTTCATGCTTATGTCCACCACCGAAGACAAACGTCCTCCGTAGCGCGCCGGAAATCCGCCTTTGATCAGCGTCACGTCACTGATGGCGTCGGTGTTGAATATTGATACCAATCCGAACAGATGCGAAGCATTATAAGCGGTAGCCTCGTCGAGCAAGATAAGGTTCTGATCGGGGCTTCCGCCGCGCACCAGCAGCCCGGTGGTTCCTTCCACGCCATTGCTCACTCCCGGAGTCAGGGCCAAGGCCCGCATGATGTCGGGTTCGCCCGCCAGGGCAGGGACGGCTTTGAGTTGCTGAATGGGTATTTTGACGACGCTACTACCCGCCGCGACCCGGCCTACGGTGCTTGCTTCTTGGCGAACCACCACTTCCGAGAGTTCCGTTGCTACCGGGAGCAGATGGAAATTGATTGTGGTGTCTTGCGTGTTCCAGAAGCGATGGCTTTTGGTGGCAAACCCCAGGAAAGACGATTGTAAACGAACACTATCCGAGTTAAGTGTCAGGCTGTAAAATCCGTAGCGATTAGTCGCTGTGCCGTGCCCCGAAACATGCTCGTATACCGCAGCTCCTATTAGTGCTTCACCGGTGGAAGCGTCGTAGACGTAACCGCTTACGGTGTAAGACTGGGCATAAAGTGTATGGCAGAGTACCATTACCCAGATCATCAGAAGACTACGTTTGATCGCGTGTGGTAGAGCAGTCATTTTAGGTAGGCCTGCAAAATGAATCTATGCAACACCCCAAAAACAGACAAGCTTTTCCCATACAATTGATAGTCTATTAAAGATTCATGTCGACACCAACTTTAGAAAGTTATCAAAATAATCTTTAATACGCGCTTACAGAAGTAATAAAAAAATCAGCATCACCTTTTGCTAGTTGATTCCTTCTCGTTTTAGGCATTCTTCAAGTTTCTCATCAGCTGTCTTTGCTATCGATATTTGGTCTTTTTTTTCTACATTCTGTTCCTTCTTCTTCATAGTACAGCTTTACCAGCAAGGACGTATCCAAAAATAATTTCATAACTCCTCTTGCCTCTCTGCAACAACCGCTTCAGAAAGCGAAAATTTATACTTGCTTGTGGTCTTACGCGTTTCTGCAAATGAAAAATCTTCTAAGGAAAGCGGTTTTGCTTTACTTTCTTCTTCAAGAAAAGTGACAATAACCCTCATCCGTTTATCAGAATCCAGTGGCTCCTCTAATTTTACTACTCCGTTTTCGTATATTCCTTTTAAAGCTAACATAAGTTCTCACTTTTTTTGATAATCGATCACGTTGTTCAGTTAATTTTGTTACCAAAATAGTGAATTGTTGTCATAACACAAAAGCCAATCCGCGTTGGCGAACTGGCTTCTATTTCAATTAGTAGCTACACTGCTAAAAAGCGTACTCGTTCTTCTCAATCAACACTTGGGCCACCGCGCGGCGCAATTCTTTGGTGTTGTAGGGATCCAGCTTGGTGAAGCGTTTCAGGCCCATCAGCATCACCTTTTGCTCGTCGCCCCTGGCAAACGAAGCGATGGCTTCTTTGCCGTGCGCGTTGATCTTTTCTACGGCTTCGTACAGGTACAGCTTGGCCATCGCGATCTGCGAGGCGCAGGCGTCTTCCCCCCGGATGCCCACCAGTTTTTCGGTGCGCAGCAGGGTAGACTCGGCCACGTAGGTCTCGATCATCATGTCGGCAATGTGCATCAGAATTTCCTGCTCCTGGTCAAGCTTCACTCCAAAGTCCTGCGCGGCCTTGCCTGCCACCATCAGCACCGACTTTTTGAGGTTGGCCAGCACTTTTTTCTCTTTAGCAAACAGTCCGCTGCTGCCGTTAGCGCCAAAGTCAGGCACCGAGGTGAGTTCTTTGGCCACCGCCATTGCCGGGCCCATCAGGTCGATTTCGCCCTTCATGGCACGCTTGATGGTCATGCCCACCAGCAGCATGCGGTTGATTTCGTTGGTACCCTCGTAAATGCGGGCGATGCGGGCGTCGCGGTAGGCGCGTTCCATCGGTGCTTCGGCCGAGAAACCCATGCCGCCGTAAATCTGCACCCCTTCGTCCACGCAGTAGTCGAGCACCTCCGAGCCGTGCACCTTCATCATGGCGCACTCGATGGCAAACTGCTCTACGCCCTTTAGTTTGGCGTCGGCCTCGGACAAACCACCTTCCATTAGGGCATCAATGCGGTCTTCAATGTCTTGTCCAGCGCGGTAGCAGGCCGATTCGGTGGCGTAGATGCGGGTAGCCATCGTGGCTAATTTTTGCTGAATGGCGCCAAAACTGCTAATCGGCACGCCGAACTGCTTGCGCTCGTTGGCGTAGTTCACCGAATAACTCACCGTCTGCTTGCAACCGCCAATCACGCCCGCCCCCAATTTGATGCGGCCGATGTTAAGAATGTTCACGGCAATTTTGAAGCCGTTGCCGCGCTCGGAGAGCATGTTCTCTACCGGCACCTCGCAGTCGTTAAAGAACACCTGCCGGGTAGACGACCCCTTGATGCCCAGCTTTTTCTCTTCGTCGTTCATGGTGATGCCACCGAACGATTTCTCCACGATGAAGGCGCTCAAATACTTGTCATCCTCGATGCGAGCAAACACCAGGAAGATATCGGCGAAACCGCCGTTCGAGATCCACATCTTTTGCCCGGTAATTTTGTAGTGCGAGCCGTCTTCGGACAGCACGGCTTTGGTTTTGCCGGAGTTGGCATCGGAACCGGCGTCGGGTTCGGTGAGGCAGTAGCAGGCCTTCCACTCGCCGGAGGCTAGTTTGGGCAGATACTTCTGCTTTTGTTCTTCGGTGCCGTAATAGAGGATGGGCAGGGTGCCGATGCCGGTGTGGGCTCCGTAGGCGGTGGAGAACGACCCGGCCGAACCCAGCACATCGGCGATCAGCATCGAGGTGTTGAAGCTCATGCCTAACCCGCCGTGCTGTTCAGGAATGGCCACGCCCAGCAGCCCCAATTCACCGGCTTTGTCGAGCAGCGCGGGCATAAAGCCTTCTTCCAGGCTGTCCATGCGCTCAATGTTGGGATCAATTTCTTTTTTAATAAAGTCTTGGGTGGCCTGGGCCATCATGCGTTGTTCTTCGCTAAACTCTTCGGGGATGAAGACGTCGGACGCGGCGGTTTCTTTCACGAGAAACTCACCTCCGTTGATGGCTTCTTTTTTTACTGCTGTTTCCATCGACCAATTTGATTTTGTGGATAAAGTAAATTTAGTAGGCATGCCTACTATCTCAAACAAAGATACAAAATAGTATGCATGCCTACTAGTTTGAACAAATTTTTTTGGAAAAGATTACTACTTCGTACCACTTTATTTAGAAAATGGCTGAAACAAACGCCCTTACCCCCGAAGAGAAGCAGCGCCTAAAAGAGCTGAAGCAACGTGAGGAAGAGCAAAAGATCGATCAGGAACTAGACAAGATTGAAGACGAAGAAGAAAAAGAGGGGGGGCACGATTCGGATAAGCTCAAGGAGGGAGAGCAGATTTTAAAGGAGCAGATGCGCACTTCGTTGCTAGAATATCGGCGCGACCCTCCGGCCTTATTTGTTTCGGCCTTCTCGGCCGGGCTAGAAGTGGGGTTCAGTCTGCTGCTGATGGGCTTATTGTACACCATGTTTAGCGACCAACTCAGCGAATCAGGAATGCACTTGGCCATGGCGGCGGCCTATCCCATCGGATTTATTTTTGTGATCATCGGCCGGTCAGAGTTGTTCACCGAACATACCACGCTGGCGGTGTTGCCGGTGCTCAACGGCACGGTGAGCGTGTCGGCCTTGGCCAAACTGTGGGGCATCGTGTACGTTGGCAACCTGATGGGCGGCTATCTGTTCAGCTTTATCCTGGTGCAGATCGGGCCGGGCATGGGCACCATCAGTCTGGATGCCTTTCACCACATCGCCGAAAAACTGATTCAGTACAACTGGTGGCTCACGCTGAGCAGCGGTATGTTTGCCGGGTGGCTCATGGGACTACTCTCGTGGTTGGTCACTTCCTCGCGCGACACCATCAGCCGGGTGGTGATGATCATCCTGGTGACCTCTGTCATCGGACTCGGCGAACTGCACCACTCGATTGTGGGTTCGATTGAAATGTTTGCCGGGCTTATCTCCTCGCCCGACATCAGCCTCGAGGATTACGCTCACTTCCAGGTGTTTGCTACGCTAGGCAACATTATTGGGGGCACCGTGTTCGTGGCGGCCGTGAAGTACGGTCAGCTGGGTGATAAAACGTTTATTTCGCGTTCTAATCAGTAATAAATCTTTCTTTTGTAACTAGGAAACAACAATCTATCCGCCAAATCTATGTTTAGCCACCCAAAAGCAATCATCTTAACCGGAGTAATTATCGCGAGCGTTTCGCTGTCAGGCACGGCTCAGCCTGATCCGGAACGCTGGGAATCGACCATTCGGCAGTTTGAGCGGCAAGATTCAATTGATCCGGTGCCTCCCGGAGCGGTTTTGTTCGTAGGCAGTTCGTCGATTGCCAAGTGGCAGGATGTGGCCGACTACTTTCCCGACCAGCGCGTGATCAACCGGGGCTTCGGCGGGTCAGAGTTTTCGGATTTGCTGCACTACGCCGACCGGGTGATCTATCCGTACCAACCGGCTAAGATTTTTATTTACGAAGGAGACAACGATCTGGCCAACGGCGAGTCGCCCGAGCAAATTTTGGCTGAGGCCAAGCAACTTCGCTCGAGAATCAGGAAAGCACTGGGCGACACTCCCGTGGTGTTTATCTCGCCCAAGCCCAGTGTGGCCCGCTGGGATCTGAAAGATAAGTACGAGACGCTAAACGCATCGTTGGCAGGATACGCCGCCCAGGAGAAAAACACGGAATTCGCCGATGTTTGGACTCCGGCCCTGGACGAAGACGGTCGGGTGTTCTCGCATATTTTTGTGGCGGATAGTCTGCACATGAACGCCGCCGGTTACCGCATCTGGCAGAAAGTTTTGGCTCCTTATCTGGAATAGGCGAAAGATTATTCATTGCGGGTACTATCCGCTTCCCGAAACTGATCGTCTAAATTTTCCGGCTCATTGCAACTCACGCACTCCAACCCCTGCCGGGTGAACCGAAAGGCATTGTCCTGAAGGTCGCTCGTCGACAGTCCGGATCGGTACAAAATGCTCTTCCGCAAGATGTACGACAAATCGCGGTCAATATAAAAGGGCTGTCCGTAGGGCACATACAGGGTTAGGTCTACTTCCTGATCCCGAAAGGGGGCGCCTTCCGCGTACGTGAAAGTAGGTGGAAAAGTAAGCGTAGAATCCTGCTGCTGAATCTGGTAAGTAACCGTTTTAGCGTTTTCCAGCGCTCGTTCGCGGTTATGTCCTCGTGCTTCAATGGTAGTCTTCAACTGAAGGGTGCTATCTTCGTGCCCTAGCAACGAGAGTCGTACACGCTCAAGATCGTTATCGGGCCGGTTTAGCATGCTGAGGATGGGAGTGCCCGGAACCGACAACGTTTCGGTGGTGGAGTAGCGCGCGTCTTCCCGAAAATCGGTGACAACAGGCACGGCGGTCACACTTAAACCCACCAGCGCAATAATCCAGATTCCCAGGGCCGACCAGCCCACCGCCGGACGCAGCACCCGCCGCCGGGCAATAATAGAAATCCCCGCGAGTACCAACCCCAGTGCCGGAATAAAAAGGGCGATCCAACCGAAGACCAGCGCGGGTGCGGGCACGGTGGCCCGAAGCACCTCCCAGGGCACACTCATTTCGTTGAGCGCAAAGCGGTAGGTTTCCAACTGGTAGGGGTCTAACGTGGCAATGCCGAGTACCCCACCGATCAGCCCTAAGGCAACCGCCAGAAGGGTTCCGCCCAACACCATCAGAAACAGACCAACCAGCACCCGGGCGGCATCGCCCAGAAAAACCACAAGCGGACCCACTGCTCGGCCCAGATTGGCTACCAGCGTAGACACCAGCCGGAAGGGGAAAAGCACCGCCCGCAGCAGGGTGCTCTCGTCGCCCCCCTCGTTTACCCTAAAGTTTTTTTTTATACTGGACTCAATATTAGAGAGCGTAACGGGTTCGCCCTTCATCTGCATTTTGTCGGTGAGCGTGAGCGCCGGAGGGGTGATGATCCACAGCACAATGTAGGCAATGAACCCGGCTCCACCGAAGAAAATCGAGGCAACGAATAGAATGCGAATCACGGTGGCGTCCAGGCCAAAGTAGGCCGCAATGCCGCTGCTCACCCCGCCCAGCACCTGGTCTTCGGGATTGCGAAATAGTTTCTTTACCTTGGTATCCACGGTCATATCGTCGCGGCCGGGCAGCACGATCCACAGCACGATGTACGAGATCAGCGTGATGCTACTCAAGGCACCAAAGGTGATAAAGGCATCGGCGAACAGAAATAGCAACAGCAGGACGCGTACCCACAGCGGGTCGGTTTTGAAGTAGTGCGCCACCCCGGCGGCCACTCCGCCCAGAATTTTGCGCTGGGTGTCGCGGTAGAGCTTTTTAGGCTCGGCGGTGGAGTAGGGGGGAGGTGCTTCGTAAGCGCTGCGGCGCTGAAATTCCGGTTCTTCGAGCACCTCCTCGGCCGCAAAATCTTCCACGCTGCCCATGGCGGCGATCACGGCCTCTACGTTGGTTAGCGTGATCACCTGCTGCGAAGGACTAAGTTTGGATAAAAAGACCTCAGCGATTCGGCTCTCAATGTCGTTGGTGATCTCTTGGCTGTCTTCGTAGGTAGCAAAGTATCGGTTGATGGTTGCCAGGTAGTTTCTGAGCAGTTCGTAGCCGTCTTCTTCAACGTGGAAGAGGATGCCGCTAATGTTTATACTAATCGTTCGTTTCATGGCCGGGTTATTTTTGCACAATGATTACTTTCTGTTGGTGGTTGTTGGTGATCTGATCGGCCGAAGCCACCAGGTCTTGCCAGGTAGCTTTCAGCTGAATTAAGAACTCGCTTCCCTTATCGGTGAGTTGGTAGTACTTGCGGGGCGGCCCGGAGGCAGATTCTATCCAGCGATAGTCGACCAGACCGGCTTTGCGCAGGCGGGTGAGCAGCGGATAAAGGGTGCCTTCCACCACCATAATCTTGGCCGAGGTGAGCTCCTCCAGCATGTCGGAGGCGTATACTTCGCCGCGGGATATGATGTGCAGGATGCAGTATTCCAGAATCCCTTTCCGCATCTGCACCTGCGTGTTCTCTATTTTCATAGTGCTTTGGTTAAGTTCCGAAGAAAACCAGTAGGTCGATCAGTGATCTCATCGTCGGACTTTGTCTTATTAACTTGTTACAAAGGTATAAGCAAGTACTATGTTATACAAGGTAATGGGTGGTAAGGTTTCATTTTCTATAACTATTTTTCAGCAATTAGTTATTTTAATCTGGAAAACCGGTCATCCTCCCAGTTGGCAGGGTTATTCCGAATGTAGTACCGAATTGATTCCAGGGCCACTTCATCCCGTATGATATGGTCGTGAAACCGCGATTGCCACCGGAAGTGCTCAAATCCGTTTTTGTTGCACCACCGCTTTAAGTTACCTTTAAAATGGTTGATGATGGAAGAAACTGACCCCTTGGTGAGCGGTCGAAGGCCCTTTGGAAGGTCGGGGAGGTATATATTAGAGAGACCAGTGGGTGTACCAACCCTAGTGGGTACGCGCCGCGGCGCGTACCCACTAGGGTTGGTACTATTGCCACCATCAGACCACAGCACCAAGATCAAGTGCACATGGTTAGGCATCACCACCCAAATATCCAGTGTACTGTTCTTGAACTTATGAGGAATTTCTTGCAAAAAGCATTCAGCCATCCTACCAATAGTAGTGAGTGACACCTGCCCTTCTCTCACTTCACCAAAAAAATGCTCGCGCTCGTGGGTGCAGATGGTGATAAAGTAAGAACCCGGTTGAGTATAATCATAGCCAGGAAGCCGGTGCTGCCTTTGTTTCTGATAAGCCATACGTTGCTATTTCACTCAAGCTGCTCAGAAAGCATTAAAGCACCGCAGTGAAATCAGCGGTTTGCTTACCGTAGGGCAAATTTCGTACTTTAGTGCCAAGCAACGATTGTTTGTTATGTCAAAGGTGCTATACTTTTCACTGCTGATACTGGGAAGGACTCTGTTGATATCCCACCCCCTCGCTGCCCAACCCGACACACTCACCTATTTTCCCAGTGATCGGATACAGGGCGGAGCGCCTACCTTTTACGACACCATTAAGTACCTGGTGGCTTACCCTTATACGTCTCAGTACAAGCACCGGGTGGGCACCAGCATTGCTGCAATCACGGTCACCCCGCAGGGAGAATTGAAGGGTGTAGAGATCATCACCTCGCTGGGCTATAGTTTTGATAAGACAATCCGGCATGCCATTACTACCACCCGCGATTTGTGGCTAGCCGACCCTTACTTGAAAAATGACGTCATTTTTTTTGTCCCCTTCACGTTTTTGTTTGAAAACACTGTTTATAACCGGTCGGATGAACCACCCGGCTTTGTGCTGCCTGAAGTGACAATAATAAGTTATCGTAACAACATTCGTGATGACTTGACCCTCGTCACCCGAGCCAACCACCACTACGTTGAAAAACGCTACCGTAGGGCAAAACGCTACTTAGATGAACTCATCCGGCGCAACCCCTACAGTAGAAACCTGTACCTGATGCGCGCCATCGCCCGTTACTACACCCGTGACCTGGAAGGAGCCTGCGCTGATTATAACCGAATCGCCACCTTTCTTCACCAGCCAGTGCCCAAAGAGGCAGCCAACTGGTGTCCGTAAAAGTCAGAACTAGGCAAAAGGAGAATGTTGCCCAAGATCGGCGAACAATTTCTGTCCCAACTGCTTGCACCAAGTGTTATGATCCAACCAACTTCTACTTTACCCGACGTTCTCGATCACCTGTGGGGGCTGCTCGTCCGGGGTGGGACCGACAAGAAGCATCCGTTTCATTACCCGGCGCTGGCCACCTTTGGCAAACAAGGGATTCAGCAACGCACTGTAGTGCTGCGAAAAGCACTAAAACCGGAGCGACAGCTCATCAGCTATTCTGACCAACGGACGCAAAAAATTGCGGACCTGCGACAGCAGCCCGAAGGCGGTTGGTTGTTCTATGACCACGGAAGCAAGGAGCAAATCCGCGCCCGGAGCATAATCACGCTGCACCATCAGGATCAACTGGCGCAAAAGCACTGGAATGCTATTCCGCCCGCGGCCCGGGGTGACTATTTAGGACCAGTGGCACCGGGCACTCCTTCCGAAACCTATACCGATAATCTTCCATCCGACTTCAAAAAGCCAACCGAAGAAAACACGCAGGAAGGATTTGATAATTTTATGGTGCTGGTAAGTGAAGTGGTTGCCATCGACTATCTAAAGCTTCGGCGCGAAGGGCACCTGCGGACGCAGTTTCGCTGGCAGGAGGAGGCGTGGCAGGGCAGTTGGGTGGCTCCTTAGGCAGAATCGAACGCTGTTAAGAATCCGGTTAAAATTTAATCTACAATCGTCACAAAACCGTTATCTTTATAATATGCCTACCATCCTGCGCGAACAAGGCTTTCGTTTTCACTTCTATCTTAATGACCACCTTCCTATGCATATTCATGTATCCAAAGGCGGATCAGAAGCTAAGGTATTATTAGAACCAGCTGTAGAACTGACTAAAAACAACGGCTTCAAGATGCAGGAAATCAAGCGTATCATAAACATTACAGTAGCGAACTACGAATATTTAATTCAACAGTGGCATGAAACCTACGATCAGTAAAAAGACGCAAGACTATTTGGCTTCATTAGAGGAAAAGAACCCTGACCAGCCGGACTACTATTACGAAGAGTTGGACGCTATTGACCGGCTCATTTATAAAGAGGGCCTACGCATCAAGGCAGTGCACTTTCATCAAGATTTAGACCTAATGCTCATCATCCTGAACAACGGAAGAGTATTGCAACGCACTCTTTCGTTTTCTCGGCGACTGCATCAGGCTACCGAAGAATCCTTGAGTCACTACGAATTTATTGGAGAAGGAACTGGTATCCACTGGCCTGATATAGACGAAGACCTGAGTTTACGAGGCTTCTTAGAAGAGGAATTATCCCAGGTTGCTAAGCCTTTAAGTGCTTAGTGCTGGAGCACTTAGGTTATTGACCGTTTCCGTCAAGGATGAGCGAGGTAATTCTCCTCGACTACCTGAAACTTCGGCGCGAAGGGCACCTGCGGACGCAGTTTCACTGGCAGGAGGAGGCGTGGCAGGGCAGTTGGGCGGCTCCCTAGGCGAAGTCAAACACGTTGGTGAATATCAGCACCAGTGCCGCCAATAGCAACAGCGTCAACAAAATGGTGGTAGGACCGCTAAAGATCACTCGAAATAAAGGTTTCATCGGCTATTTGGTAGTTTCGTCATCGTCTAGGGGCATCACATCCTCCCGGTCTTCTTCGTTCACCAGCAAAAAGTGACCAAAGCCAACTGCGGCCACCAAGCCGATCAGTCCGGCCACAATCCAGGTAAACAACTCTAAGCCTTCGGTTCCGTTGGCATCAAACATAAGTATACGCGTTTAGTAACATACCACGGTAACTCGCCGTAGCCCATTTGGTTTAACCGGGGGCAATCTTAAGGATTTTCTTTGATTTTCTCAATAAAACGTAGGGATTTTACTGCCAGTCTAATTTCTTTGGCACTGCATTAACGTTTTCTCTCTCACCTTCTTTGATGAATACCTACCTACGCATCCTGTCGTTCGCCCGTCCCTACCGACGCTATCTTCCGCAGTATCTGGTCTTCGCTATCCTTTCCATCGTGTTTGGGCTTATCAACTTCACGTTGCTGATTCCACTGTTCAACGTGCTGTTCGACCAAGTGGGAGCGGAAGAAGCCGACCAGTTGCGCTCGTTGCCTGCCTTTAGTTTATCAGTAGACTATTTTATCGGCGTATTTAATTATTACTTCTTAGAAATTATCGCCCTACACGGCAAAGTGGGAGCGTTGGTGTTTGTGTGCGCTATCATTGTGGTGTCGGTGCTGTTGGCGAACTTGTTTCGGTACCTGTCCGCGCTCACGCTGGCTAAAATTCGGGCGCAGGTTATCTTCAGACTCCGCATGCGCATCTTCGACCAAGTAACCCAACTGCATCTGGGCTACTTTTCTACCGAACGCAAGGGGGATATCCTGTCGCGCATCACCAACGACGTGCAGGAGGTAGAATTTTCGGTGGTGAATACCCTACGGGTGGCTTTTAAAGAGCCCGCCACCATCATCGGCTACTTTTTGGTGCTGCTGTTCATGTCGGTCAAGCTAACGCTCTTCACCGTGTTGGTGATGCCTATTTCGGGTTTTATCATTGCCCAGATTGCCAAGCGCCTCAAGGCAAAAGCGACGCAGAGCCAGGAGTCGTTGGGTCGTTTGGTGAGCCTGCTCGACGAGACGCTATCGGGCATGCGCATCGTGAAAGCTTTCAACGCCCGCCCGCTGATTCGGCGTCGCTTCGAGGAAGAAGTGGGTGCCTACGCTCGCCTCAACGTGTCGATGGCGCGCAAGCAGGAGGCTGCCTCGCCCTTATCCGAGTTTGTGGGCGTGGCGGTGGTAGCGGGCATCTTACTCTACGGGGGCATGCTGGTGCTCAACAACAATTCGGCTCTCAGCGCTAGCGAATTTATTACTTATATTATTCTCTTTTCCCAAATTTTGCCTCCGGCCAAAGCCATCAGCAACGCCCTGAGCAGCATTCAGCGCGGCCTGGCTTCGGGAGAGCGTATTTTCAGCATTATCGACACCTCGCCGCTCATTCAAGACCGTCCCGGTGCCCGGGAGCTAAATCAGTTCGGTCGCCACATTCGCTTCGAGAACGTATGGTTTGCCTACGAGCAGGATGCGGTGCTGAAGAACGTTAACCTAACAGTAGAAAAGGGTACGACCGTGGCGTTGGTAGGTCCCTCGGGCGGAGGAAAATCGACATTAGCTGATCTGATCCCGCGGTTCTACGATCCCACGAAGGGCGTGATCTACCTGGACGACCAGCCCCTAACCGCCTACACCATGGCTTCGGTGCGGCGGCAGATGGGCATCGTGACCCAGGAATCGATTTTGTTCAACGATACTATTTTTAACAACATCGCCTTCGGCAAACCCGACGCCAGCGCGCAGGAAGTGATGCAGGCCGCCCGCATTGCCAACGCGCACGATTTCATTCTGGAAACCCCCGAGCAGTACCAAACCCTGGTCGGCGAGCGGGGCAGCAAACTATCGGGCGGGCAGCGGCAGCGCATTAGCATTGCCCGGGCGGTGCTTAAAAATCCGCCTATCCTTATTCTGGACGAAGCCACCTCGGCCCTTGATTCGGAGTCGGAACGGCTGGTGCAGGAGGCGCTTACCAACCTGATGAAAAACCGCACCTCGGTGGTGATTGCCCACCGCCTGAGCACCATCCAGCACGCCGACGAGATTGTGGTGGTGCAGCAGGGCCGAATCACGGAGCGCGGTCGCCACGAAGACTTGGTGGAGCAGGGCGGGCTATACAGCAAGCTGACGGCCATGCAAACGGTGTCTTAAGTCGGTAGAAAGCGAATTTCGAACATCCTGAGGTCCGCTTGAAAGAGACCTTTGGGCGGGCAGAGAGCGTTTCTTCGGCGGCACAATGATGAGTCGACCAAAAAACCACTCGCCCAAGTCCGGTAGATTACTACCTGGAACCCAGACGAACGGCCTTTCCTATTTATCAGGTAGTTTCTTTCGCCGGATTAGTTGTTGTTCACGATCTGGACACTCAGCCCGTTGGCGTTGCCCGCCGGAGGGGTGGCAAATCCGCGTACGATGATAGTGTATACGCCGCCGGCGCTAAAGTTAGCATCCGGAATAGATAACACCTGGTTGTTGCTATCGGCCGCGTTTAGTTTCAGGTTATAGGTATCAACATCTACCGCCTTAAACTCGG
This sequence comes from Cyclobacteriaceae bacterium, assembly GCA_965217275.1. Taxonomy (GTDB): domain Bacteria; phylum Bacteroidota; class Bacteroidia; order Cytophagales; family Cyclobacteriaceae; genus Tunicatimonas. Next base: position 3,952,700 of record OZ244400.1, read on the forward strand.
AAGTCTGCTTGAAGGTCTGGTTGGCAAACAAACTGCTGCCATCTTCGTCAACCAAATTCACTGCCGAAGCATCCGGCGACAGCTGAATCATTCTAACCAGCGCTTGTCCTGCTTCGGGAGCATCCACGTTGTCTTCAACCACCACCGCCGACAGGTCGGCCACATCGTCGGCAATAAACACCGAGTAGGCTTTGTTAGGCTCGAAATTGATCGTAGTATCCACCAACGCATTGTTGGCATTGAACGAACTTATCTTCAGATCCCGATCACCAGTGTAAAAGTTGAGGTACCGCGTATAATCGGTGTAGCGCAGCGGCTGGCTAAAGATTTGTCGGTTGTCCACGGTTACATCTAATTCGGGGGCATCCGGAGAAGCATTGTAGATCGACACGTAGGCGGTGGGTATCGGCTCAATGACTTCGGTGTCGTCTTCGTTACAACTGGCCAGAGGCACCAAAAAAATTGCCGCCAGTGGCGACCATCTCATCTTGTTCTTTATCGTTTCTAATTTGATTTTCATGACTTTAAATATTGATTATTGATAAAATTAGGATTGATATTACAGACGCATGACAATCTAGCCAGCAAAAAAGTTGATCTATAGTGTTAAATTATGTTAACGGATAGCCCTTTGAAATACCAGCCTATTGCTCTTGGCAAAAAACCAACGAAGGGGTATACTCGTATTGACTTTCAAGACCAACTATAACCCCATGAAACCCGTCCGACTTGCCCTGTTCGCAGTTTTGTTCATTTTCCACATCATTGTGGTATTTATCTCCCTACGATTCTCGTCAATGGCCGACGGTATCAAGGACGACCCGTCGGCTTTTCGCTTTTTGGCCCTCTTCGGACTAGGTATCTTTTTGGTTACTTTCGCTTTTGTGTGGCTCGACCGTTACACCGCCCGCAAGAAGATCGAGCGGCTAGAGGCAGAGAAAGATCGAATCAAGGCCGAGGTGTTCGACCGCGAGCAACGGGCTCGAGAGCGGGAGTTAGAAATTGAGCAAGAGATTAACTCGTTCCAGCAGTCGCTTCCCGGAGCAACGTCCTCAGCAGCGGCAGACCCAACCACTTCTTACTCTACGAAGCCCGACTCCGCAGCGTCGGCCTCCTCGCTGCCCCCTGCCGCACCGTCCGAACCTTCTGAAACCGATCACGTGGAGTACGCCCCGCTTACTCCCAAGTCGCCCGATGCGTCATCGGATCCCCCCGCCGCCGATGATGTTGATACCCCTCCCCCTCGTTCGTGAAGCAACGCATCAAGTAAGAACTATGGTTATTGAGCGGGAGGCAACTGAGTCTTGAGAGAGCACCCGATGGTTGTTCCTAACAAAAAATCTCGAACGAAGTTGATGTCAGTGACCTGTTGTTTTGTCCGTTTGCCGACACCGCTGCACTGGCTAATGAAATTTTTACCCTTCTCCTACAACCACGCCGTTCATTTTATTAGTATATTTATTGGTCAAAGAAATTATACTACACCCCTTCTGATTATGAAAGCACTAGGTACGATGGCTACGCTTGCTCTGTTACTCCTGGCCAGTTGCATGGGCTACAAAGAGTATCCGGTTGAGTCCGACTACAGTTTCGAGGGCGAGTTTCGCCGGTACAAAACCTTCAACTTCTTAGATACCCGCAGCTCCGGCCCTGACTCCAGCCTTCAGAACGACATTATCGAGAGTGCCATTCGGGCCCGTATGGAGCTTCAGGGATACGAGTATTCTACCCGCGATCCTCGTCTGCTGGTGTCGTACAAGATATTTTACGATAGCCTGTTCTTCACCGGTTACGAACAGCCCGATATTGAGCTGTTTGTGGAGTACGAAGACAACATCGACCAGGAGATGGACCCGGTGAAGTATAATCTGCGGCAGGGCACCCTGCTGGTGTTGATGTACGACCGGGAGCGCAAAAAGTCAATTTGGCAGGGCTACGCGTCTGGTGTGTTCGGCAACCAGTACTTTAGCGACAAACGCTACCTGCAAGGAGCCGTGCGTTCTATCTTTGATCAATATAAGGTTTTCGCCGAAGGATTTGCGGTAGACCGCAAGCGCTGACCAGCCCTAGCCGTTTATCAGGGCCAGCACCCGGTCGGGATAATCAGAAATAATTCCGTCCACCTCCAGATCAAGCATCTTCCGGATGTCTTTTCGGTCGTTTACCGTCCAGGGAATTAGTCGCATCCCCCGCTGCCGGGTGTAGTCACGCAACTTTTGGTTTACCAACCGGAAATTGGGACTATAAACCTCCGGCGCGTAACCCAACGCGTCGATATTCTCTTGCACACCCCGGAGGTTTTCCACCAGCAGTGCCTGCCGCAATTCCGGGGCCATGCGTTGGGCCTCTTGCAGGGTGCGCACGTCGAACGACTGCACAATGGTGCGTTCTTCAATAGCCTTTTCTTTAAGCACCGCCAACAACAGCGCAACAAACTCCTTTGGAGCGGGATGAAATACCCCGTCGCCTGCGGGAGTCGATTTGGTTTCGATGTTATACTGCACCGGGGGGCGGTTGTGGTCGCGCAGGTACTGCTCCACCGAATCGATCACGTCCACCAACCGGGGTTTGGGGGCCGCTACCGCCTGCTGCTCCGGAAAACGCGGGTGCCCCTGGCTACCGCAGTCGCACTGACGGATTCGTTTGTAGGGCATTTGGTACAGGTTATACTGCTCTTCTTGCGCGTCCGTGATCGCTTCTCCGTCGGGCCCGGTGCAAATGGTAGCCGACAAAAAGGGCTCGTGCGATACCACCAACTGCTGGTCCTGGCTCACCACCACATCGAGCTCCAGGGTGGTAACCCCGAGTTCCAGGGCATGAATAAAGGCAGGAATAGTGTTCTCAGGCCGCAGTCCCCGGCAACCCCGGTGACCCTGCACGTCAATGGTTGGTTGGGCGGCACCCCGCTGGGCGGCACTCCGCTGGGCGGCACCCCGCTGGGCGGTGGTCATGAGCGAAAGTAGGCTGAGTATGCTTCCGAGCAGCAGGCGAGCAGACATGGGAGGGAGTTATCGCACTTCAAAGTTGGCCTCACCAATCTGGTAGTCGTCGGCATAAATTTCTACGGTATGCCGCCCTTCGTTATATTCTGACCCTTTTTCGTAGAGGAAGGACAGTTGCTGTCCCGAGTTATCGAACAGGATGTTTTGCTTAGAAGTATAGTAGAGCTCCTTGCCATTGTGCATAAAGGTGCCTGAACCCCGGGCCACGTCGAACACAACGTTACCGTCGGGTTCCAGCACTCGAATGATAATGTCTTTGCCCTCAATGGGAGCCACTTCGTTTTTGGCGATATTGAACTTCACCTGCAGTTGGGCCAGCTGGCTGTTGCGGTAACGATCGCGCTCTTTGCCCTTGCCCCGGCTGTTGAGGCCAACTACCTGAATATTCTCCGCTTCGAGCTGCGAAGCCTGCTTCACCTTCTGCGCCAGATTTTCTTTATCAGACTCCACTGCCAAGAGCGTCTTGTTGAGCACCCGTTGCTCTTCCTTGAGTTCGGTGTTTTCCGAGTAGAGCACTTCGTTCTGGCGTTGTAGGACAGCAATTTCCTTATCCTTCTTCACCAGCAACTCGCGGTAGCCCTCCACGCGGTTGCGAATTTGAGCGTACTGTTTCTTGGCCAGGTTACTTTGGTCCTGCAACTGCTCTTTCTCCATCTCCAGCGTTTCACGAATCAAGCGCAACTCCTCAACGTCGCCGCCCAGCTTCTGAATCTCTTCGATCTTCAAATCCAGCTCGTTGCTGATAGACTCAAGTTTATTGTAAGTTTCCTTGAGCTCTTGTTGGTTACTCTGTAACTCTTTGCTTTTAACCTGATAATTTTGGTAGAACAAGAAAAGAACAACCAGCAGGGTGAGCGCAAGCAAGCCAATGATGATTAGCAAAACTTTTTGTTTGTTCGCGCCGGGGTTTTCCTGACCTGCAACCTGAGATGTTGACATAGTGGCTTTGGGGTTTGATGGTCAAAATTGAAAAAAATAAAACGATAAATAAAATTTAATTTTTGGATTTTGCTGAGAAATAGTACAAGGCAGCGTTTTTCCTATCAGAAATGGCCGCTAGAGCGAATTTAGCTCCTTAATGGTTTGATACTCAAAGGCGAAATCAATCTCGAAGCAGTCTACAAACTGCTTTTTCATGGCTTGCTTCAGTGCCAACGGGTCTTCACAGCAGAAGATAAAGGCCCCACCCCCCCCAGCCCCGCAGATTTTGCCGCCGTAGGCGCCGTGCTGTTTGGCAAAGGCATACATGGCATCCAGGTTGCCGTTGGTGCTCGCCCGGGCCAATTGCTTCTGCGCTTCCCAATTGCGCTCCATCAAACGAGCGCACTCCCGGAAGTCTCGGGTAGCCAACGCATCAACAAACTTGCGGCCGCAGTCGCCAATCGTGCGCAGGGCGTCTTGTCCCGCGGTGGTTTGGTAGTTTTCGTACACCTGCTCCACGGCCGACTGCGCGTTGCGCGACACTCCGGTGTGCAGCAACAGCAACTGTTTCCGGAAATCTTCCAATGCCTCTTCAGAAACGGTTATGTCCAGCGGTTCGGCCCCCGCATCGGTGCAAGCAAAGCAGTGGAAGCCTCCGTACACAATGGCGTACTGGTCTTGGCGTCCGATGGCCCAGTTGAGTTCTTTGTTCTCCAAATTGAATAAGTCCTCGCCGATCATCGCCAACGACTTGGGTTCGGCGTTATAGTTCTTGGCACTGATGAGCTCCAGAAGCTTCACGGCGGTGGAGGTGCTCAGGCCGCTACCGCGCGGGTAGCCCGAAAAGTTGAGGGTGTTGCCCTTCATCTCCACCAGTGGCTTGATGGCCACGTTCGACACGTAGCCGGTTTGGCCGTTCATGATGTAGGGCACGTCGGTCCATCCCCCCGCAAAGTCGATGCGCAGGGGGGCGCGGTAGGCGTAGTTGATCTTGTTGATGATCTTGGTGGTGGAGGTGGGCGAAAGCTCCGTGGGCACTTCCCGGTCTACGAACTCGATGCGGGTGCCGGTGGTGTTGCACAGGCTTTGCTTCTCGGCGATGGCCGAATCGTCGCGGTTTAGCACAAACACGTCGGGCTGCAGTTGGGTGATCACTTGCCGAAAATCAATCTTACCTTCCCCAATCTCGTGGTCATTCAGCACCGCGTAGTCCACGTCCTGCAGGGCGGCTACCAGATACAATCGGTTGTTCTCGGGGTTCACCGGCCGACCCGGACCCTTGAGCGTTTCCAGGGTTTGGTCGCGTCCTACGCCCACCACCAACAGGTCGCCGAACTGTCGGCACTGGTTGAAGAACACCGCGTGTCCCGATTGCAATATATCATAACAGCCCGAGCAGAAGACGATGGTCTGGTCAGCGTATTGCTTTCGCAACGCCGATAGTTGCTCAGCCGCAACCACTTTGCTTTTGATGGTGTCAAACATGCGATATGTTATTAAGCGTAAAGTTTGGTCTATCTTAAATTCACTTACGAGCTATCTATCCGCCAATGGTGGACATTGATTCGGTGATGAAAGCTACTGGGCCGCGTTGTCGCTCGGCCGCCCGGCCGTCTTTCGCTCGTCGCGCAAAGGCCCGGACGAAAGCCCCCGCCAACTGTTCATCCGAAGCTCCGTCGCGCAGGAGCTGCTTCACGTTGAGCACGCCCTGGTCGTACAAGCAGGTCTTGAGCGTGCCCATGGCGGTGAGGCGAATGCGGTTGCAGGTGCCGCAGAAGGTTCGGCTGTAGGCCGCGATCACCCCCACCGTGCCCCGCCCGCCGGGCAGGCAGAAGTGGTAGGCGGTGCTGTGGGGCGCACTGGGCATCGGCTCCAAGTCAGGATAATGCGCCCGCAGCGTCTCGGCGATTCTTCGGTGCGTCCAAAGCAAGGGCGCCCCGCGCTCCGTGCCGTTGAAGGGCATTTCCTCAATAAAACGCACCGACACCGGATACCGACGCGTGAGTTCCGCCAGGGGGATAATATCTTCGGTGTTGCGTCCTTCCATCACCACCGTGTTAATCTTGGTAGGTATTTCCGCTTCCAACAGCCGGTGGAAGCAGTGCATCACCCGCGCGTAGTCGTCGCGGCGCGTGATCGCCAAAAATCGTTCGCGACTCAGGGTGTCCAGGCTTAGGTTCACTGAGGCGACGCCCAGGGCCTTCAGTTCGGCGACGTGGGGGGCGGTGAGCACGCCGTTGGTGGTTAGGTGCAATTCGTGGATGCCAGGTATGGCTTTGACGCGACGCAGAAAGGACAGCAGGCCGCGGCGCACGAAGGGTTCGCCCCCCGTGATGCGTACCTTGGTGATGCCTAGGTTGGCTAACAAGCGCAGCAGTCGTTCCATTTCTTCGTAAGACAGTAGCTCCGGCTTCGGCGCGTAGGTCGTCCCCTCAGCGGGCATGCAGTAGAAACAGCGCAGATTACAGCGGTCGGTCACGGCCAACCGCAGGTAATTGATCGGCCGACCATGGTTGTCGTACAAGAGCATACGTAGATGAACTAGCGAACAGAAATCAAAACTACGGATGTTTTTGTATTTTCCCTATTGTTGTACCTTTGCCCGCGATGAGACTTAACCTACTTCTTTTTGGCGTCACCCGCGATATTATGGGGGAATCACCGGTTACCTACGAAGTGCCAGCGGGCACCACAACCGCTCAGCTTCTGGATCAGCTGCACCGGCACTATCCGGCGTTGAAGGATTTGCGCTCGGTGCTGCTGGCCGTAAACAGTGAGTACGGCCAGTCTGAACAGATTCTAAATGAGAACGATGAAATAGCCTTGATCCCACCCGTGAGCGGAGGGTAATAGAAATTTACTAGTAAATCGTATACCAAAATGAACTTTTCATCGGTGAATATAGTTTGCAGTTACTCCGTACTATGCCGTAGCTAACCAAGTCGTTGGTTTTCGGCCATTTAAACACATACAACAATCTTCTCGTACGCGCTTGCCAACTATCTCTTTGATAGTGCTTTGCATTAATTTGCCTGATGCCTACTGTCCTTTCCTTGCGGGGAAGAAGTATACGTGGGTTGATATTTGCTATCTTTTATGAAAGAATCCGCTTCTCTCTCCCCAGCATTACTCGCTCAACCGCTTCAACGTAGCCTGTTCGTCTCTTTAGCAAAGTCGCACACCAATTACTTTGTCCGACTGGATTTGGCAGGCAACTATCGCTTTGTCAACCCGGCCTTTGAAGAGATGTTTGGCCCGAAAGAGCACTTTTTAGGAAAGCACTATCAACACTCGGTACATCCTGACGACGTAGAAAAGTGCGAGCGCGCTGGTCAGCAGTGTGTACAGTATCCCGAACGATCGGTGTCGCTAGAACTGCGCAAACCCCAAGCCGACGGTACCTACAATGCCACCTGGTGGGAGTTCATTGCCGTAACTAACGAGAACGGCGAGGTAGCGGAAATTGATGCCTTGGGTTATGACATCAGCAACGAGCGGGCCATCCGGCACCGGTTGGAGCGAGTCAACGACCTCAATCGTTTGCTGGTTACCCTTTCCGATCAACTGATCAACATTTTGCCAAGCACGCGTGATGCCACCCTCAACCACGCTCTGTCCTCAGTGGCTGATTTTTTAAACTTTAGGCGCGGGCTGTTTCACCGGATAGACCAACAGTATAAGCACGCCCAACTCACCCACGAGTATGCTGCCGCCCAAACCCCACCGCTTCCGGCCCCCTGGCACCGCTTGGTGATTGATCGCTTTCCGACGTGGCGCAACAAAGTGCATCGCCACGAATCTGTGGTGATAGAGGATATAAACCAGTACCCCCCGTCGGTTAGGGGGCAAATAAATAAGGACTTTCCGGAGCTTATTTCGGCGGTGGCCATTCCGGTAATGCACCGAGGTGTGCTTTTGGGATACGTAGGATTCGTCGACGATCAGCCCCATCCGCGCCTCGGCGAGGTGATAGAATCGCTGCAACTACTGGGTACACTCTTCGGGAGCGCCTTGCACCAGCAGAAGTTGACCGAACAAGCCAACGTGGCGCTGTTAGAAAAGACCCAACGACTCAACAAAGAACTTCAGGACAGCCAAGAAGAATTGCTCAGAAGCGAGAAGAAGTTCCGGAGCTTGATAGAGCATAGCTTTGATGCCATCATTGTGTATGACGAAGCAGGAATCATCACCTACGCTTCTCCTTCTGTAGAAGGCGTAATGGGCTATACCTCCGAGGAGTTGATGGGTAACTCCGGTTGCGCTTATACGTTCTCGGAAGACGAACCCGTGGTCATGAAACTTCTCGACGACGCGCTGGCGCACCCCGGAGTACGGATTTCCGGTGAGATGCGCCTGGCCCACAAAGATGGCCGCATCATTTGGGTGGAAACCGCTCTCACCAACCTGCTGCACGATGAAGACATCGGGGGAGTGGTGTCTAACTTCCGAGACGTGACGGGGCAGCGGCAGGGAAAGCAGGCGATTGCCGAATATTCTAAACGCCTGGAACTCGCCACCCAGTCGGCCAACATTGGCATTTGGGACTGGTATATTCCGGAAAATCGTTTGATATGGGACCTGCGGGCGTCGCGCATTCTTGGCCTTGAAGCAAGTTACTCGGCATACTACAAAGAGTCTACGGCCGAGGTGATAGACAAATGGCTGGAGATTATCCATCCCGACGACCAAGACCGCGTACGCCGTAAGATGGAGGAGGCTCTGCAAAGCGCCGAGAGCTTAACGATTGAGTACCGGGTCATTCGTCCCGACAACCACGAAGAGCGGTATATAAAAATATACGCAAAAATTCTTCGTGACGATAAACCGGTTCGCATGACGGGGGCCATGCGTGATACCACTAGAATCAAAGCCACCGAGCAGCAGCTGCGGCACCACATCGACGCCCTGCAAAAGACGAATGCCGAGCTAGACCAGTTTGTGTACAGCACTTCGCACAACCTACGTTCTCCCCTGGCCTCCATCCTGGGCCTGGTGTCTATTCTTCAGGAAGAAACCGATCACGCTGAACAGGCACATTATCTGCAACTTATCGAGACCAGCGTTCACCGTTTGGACTCCACGATCAGTAGTATTATCGACTATTCGCGTAACACTCGCGTAGAGGTGGTTGCCGAGCCGATCAACTTTCAGGGGATAATCGCCGAAATCATCGACAGTCTTTACTTCCTGCTCCACGCGGTTAACGTTCGGGTAACCATCCGTCTCCCCGATACAATTTCTTTTGCCACCCATGCCCACCGACTCAAAGTGATTATCAGCAACTTGCTGTCCAATTCCATCAAATACTTCAATCCCCAGGCAGCGCAACCATGGGTGGATATCTCAGTGAGTGCCACCGAAGAGGGAGTTCTAATCCTTATAGAAGATAACGGCATTGGTATACCGGGAGCGATGCAAGACCGAATCTTCGATATGTTCTTCCGGGCTAGCGAACAGTCATCGGGCTCGGGCCTAGGATTATACATTGTGAAGGAAACCGTAGACAAGCTGGGCGGAACCATTGCCGTTACCTCGCAGGTGGGAAAAGGCTCAGCGTTTAGCGTGCGGTTGCCCTCCCTGGCTGACCGAAACTAACAGACGCACTATCCTTGATTCAACTCACGCCCCATCCCATCGACGTGGCCTCGGTGATCCGTTCGGTTCAGTCGGACGAAGCCGGAGCGGTGAATGCTTTTGTGGGCACCGTGCGCCAGCACACGGCAAAGCGGCGGGTGGTGCGCCTGGAGTTTGAAGCCTACGAGCCGATGGCCCTTCGGGAGATGGAAAAACTAGCCGCCACCGTCCGGCAGCGGTGGGCGGCGCAACAAATTGCCATTCACCACCGCCTCGGCACGCTGCACGTCGGAGAAGTGGCCGTGGTGATCGCCGTAGCCACTGCCCACCGGCAAGCGGCCTTCGAGGCGTGCCAGTATGCCATCGACACCCTCAAGCAAACCGTGCCCATCTGGAAACGAGAGGTCTTTGAGGACGGCGCGGTGTGGGTCGCCGCGCATCCCTAACAGAAAACCCTAAAACGCCTTCAGACTCATGTCCAGGCTCCGCACCGAGTGGGTCAGCGCTCCCACCGACACAAAGTCCACCCCCGATTCGGCGGCGGCTACAATGGTGCGCTCGTTGATATCCCCCGAGGCCTCGGTTTCGCACCGTTCCACCGTGGACGCGGCGCCCACCAGGGCCACCGCCTGCTTCATCTCGTCGGGCGACATGTTGTCGAGCATAATCACGTCGACGCCGCCCACGTCCAGCACCTGCTGCACCTCGTCTAGGTTGCGGGTTTCCACTTCGATCTTGAGGTCTTTTTGCTTATCGCGCAGGTACTGCCTGGTTTTCTCGACGGTGGACCGAATGCCCCCGCCAAAGTCGATGTGATTGTCCTTGAGCATCACCATGTCGTACAGGGCGTAGCGGTGGTTGGTGCCGCCCCCGATGGCCACCGCCCACTTTTCGGGCAGGCGGAAGTTGGGGGTGGTCTTGCGGGTGTCGAGCAGTTTGGCTTTGGTGTGCTGGATGAGGCTTTGCAGCCGGTGGGTGTAGGTGGCAATGCCGCTCATCCGTTGCAGGCAATTGAGGGCCAGGCGTTCGGCCGATAGGATCGACTGTGCGCGCCCTTCCACCACCAGGGCAATGTCGCCATGCTGGATGGGCGATGCGTCGGGCAGGTGCACGTCGACCCGCAGCGAGGCATCCACCGCGCGAAAGATGCGGGAGGCCAGCGCCACCCCGGCCAGCATTCCCTCGGCTTTGATAAGCAGCCGCGCCCGGCTCTGCGCCTCGGCGGGCACCGCCGCCAGCGACGAATGGTCGCCTTCCCCAATGTCTTCGGCCAGGGCCGCGGCAATGAAGGCGTTGATGTTTTCTTCGGTGAGGTAGGCGGGTTTCATAGGTATTTCTACGTTTATCGTAAATTTAAAGTTGGTGCTACGGGCAAAAGAACTCCCGGATCCGGACTCTTTCACGATAGCGTGAGGATAGCACCCAGCGCCAGACCACCCTTAGGGCGCGTTGACATATAGATTGACGAGGGCTTTCGGGGGTGTTTTTGTTCTGATTGAGACGCTTAAGGCGGGCGATGCGGGGCATCCCATGCAAGAGCATCGGCCAACGAAAGCAACGAAGAGCAGCGGACCCCGCCGGGGGCAAAAACGCTCGGAAAGCACCGTCTAAGCTTATATGTCAACACGCCCTAGTACCCTACCCGCTCGTTGACTCGCTGCCGCGGGATCAAGAACAGCTCCTGCTGCCGCCCGTCCAGGTAGCGCACGGTTTTCCCGTCGAAGAAGGCGTCTTCTTCCATCATCATCCGAATCTTCTTGTCCCACTCCGGCAACTCCACGGCAGCGTTTAGCTCGATCGAGTAGGCCGTGTTGGCGTACATCGGGTAATCGCCGTTCACCGGCACGCCCTCCTGCTGATCCCACATGCCGATGGTGGGACCCGAGCCGTGGCCGTAGTAGCCGATGGGGTGCGTGTAGATCGTCGGCTCGATGCCTTCGGCCTGCGCTTGCTCGCGGGCGGCTCGCAGGATGTTGTTGCCGCTCCGCCCCACTTGAAACTGCTCGGTCAGAATGTCCATCAGGCGCAAGCCGGTTCGGTGCGCTTGCTGCAGGTAGGCCGGTGCTTCGGTTTCGCCGGGCCGCAGCACGTAGGCATTCTCCTGGGTATCGGTGTTCAAGCCCAAGTAGGTGATGCCGAAGTCGCAGTGCAGCAGGTCGCCGGGCTGGACGACCTGCCGCGCGGGCCGCTTCGAGAAGGTGCGCTGCTGGTCAAAGGTCGCCGGATCGGCCCGCTGCACGTCCACGGTGGGGTGGAACCAAGTATCGAGGCCCAGTTGGTTGATGCGGTTGCGGTACCACCACACCACCTCGTCGGTGGTGGTGACACCCGGCTGAATCACCGCTTCGGAAAAGCCTTCGGCGATGATGTGGTGGGCCAGGCGGACAATGGTTTCATACACTGCCATCTCGCGCGGGGTGCGCGTTTCCAGCCAGCCGATGGCCAACGGCTCGGCCGACACCACCCTTTCGGACAACGCGGGCGGCAGGGCCTCCATCAGTTGCGCGTAGTGAGTGTGCGACAGTCCGTCGGCCTGCGCAAAATACTCCGAGGTGTTGATGCCAATGCGCTGCGGATTGCGCTCGGCGATCAGGTCGGCCAGGCGCTGCCATTGGTTGGGTTGCGCTTCGGGGTCCCAGGCCTTCTTAAACGTGTCGCCCACGTCGTAGCGGGCCACAGCCAGGCACTCTACGGTGTCGGCCCCGGCCGGGTGGTGCATCAGCAGCATGGTGGTGCGGCGGGCCGACAGCCAGGTGGGCGGCAGCAGGGTGCGCAGCACCGGGTCTTCGTTATACTCGCGGGCAATGACGAGCCACAGGTCGATGCCGCTGCGCTCCATCAGCTCCGGCAACAGGGTGCGTACACGGTCTTGTAGCAGTTCTTCCTGCACCCGAGCGCGTTCTTGCAGCGGTAGGATGCGGGGCAGCGCCGACTGGGCCAGCAGCGATGTGTCAAACAGGAAGACCAGGGCAAGCGCAAAGAGAAAGCGATTCATTATATGAAGGTTAGGTAGGTAAGAATCCCCAATCTACGAAACCCCCGCCAGGGTTCCCACTGCCCGCGCTATTGATGCCCCAGCGACGCCGTTTTTGGGGTGTCATGCGCCACTGACGAAGCATTTCCGGCGGATTTAGCGGGTCAACAACCACTGACGGGTGATTTCCTGCGGAACTGGGGTGTCAATGACCACTGACGGAGTAATTCCCACGGAATTGGGGTGTCAATGATGGTTGACGAAGCGTTTCCCGCGGAATTGGGGCGTCAACGGAAGGGCTGTTGACTACCTGCCAAAAAACAGGGTGCAAATACCGTATTTTTCTTAGTCGCGTAAGGTATTCCCCCGTCGCGACAATTTTCTTTCTCCTGTTTGTCCGTCTTTTGTGGTACGCATTGTAACCTTTTATATCCACCACTAAACGACGTTATTATGATTACCACGGCGCAGCTATTCAACTATCGCATCAAAGAGTTTCTTCAGTTTGTGCACAATGCACTGATGATTGTGAATCAGCACAGCCCGGACAAGCTTCGGGTGAAGGCGCAGTACCAAGCGCTGAACAAACTGTATCGTCAACTGGAAAGAGCCTACAAGCAGAACACCGACCAGACGCTTACCCAGGAGTTGAGGCGGTTGGATGCCGCCCGCGACCAGGCTGTCGTGTGTTTGCGGATGATCAGCGAGGGGTATACCCGCCACCACCGCGCTGCTCATCGTTTGGCGGGACAGCAGATTCTGGACTGCATCGATAAGTACGGCGCTCGCCTGTATAACCTAAATCACAACGCGGAGACAGTTGCGCTGAAGAAAATCGTTGCCGATCTTCGATCTGACCCTACCGGCCCGGAAGCGCTCCAGCTACTGCACTTAGAGGAGACGGTTGAGGAGATGCAGCGGACGAACCAGGAGTTTGAGCGGCAGTTTGTTCGGCATCTGCAAACCGTGAGCCAGCCAGAAGGCCCCCGGGTGCGCGATTTGGTGAAGCAGACCGCGGATGCCTACCGCACGCTGGCAGAACACGTGGCGGCGCACGCCTTGCTAGCGCCTTCGTCGGAATATACCCTGTTTGGCCACCATTTCAACGAAAACGTAGAGCACTTTAACCAGATCGTGGCGCGCCGTCGGCCAACCCCCGAAGCCCCCACCGCCGAGCCAACCGACTCATTGGCAGAAGAAGCAGAGGAAACGGTGGGGGAGGAGTAGTTGCTGAGGTGTTTGTAGCGCTAATTAGAAGCTAATCATTGTATTTAATTGAAAAACTAATGAATCTCAGCTTAAAAGAATTATATCAGTCCTATATACCTCAATTTAAAAGAATAGTAAATCTATTCCCTAACGATGATGTTGCAGGACCGTTAATGATGTCACCAAATGCGAAATACAAGAATGCAAGAACTAGGCTTTTGGTTGTTGGGCATGAAACAAACGGTTGGGGCTATCATTCCGAGGAAGTCGAAAATGGAATGATTCATTATGATAAATTCAACTTAGGCACAACCAGAAATTCAGACCCTTTCTGGAATGTAGTAAGGAAGATCGAGTGTCTTTTAGGTAATGAACCTTATAGTTGTGTTTGGACAAATATTAGTAAGTATGATGTAAATCAAAAGACACCAGTAGGAAGATATTTAGAAGAGATTCAGACTTTGGATAAATTACTAGTTGAAGAAATAAAAATAGTCAAGCCTGATTTAATCATATTCTTTACTGGTCCAAATCTTGACTTTAGAATTAAAAGTGTTTTTAAAAGTATAAATTACTCAGCAATTGACGGTTTTTCCGAGAGGCAATTGGCTATTTTAAAACATCCGCTTCTTTCATCAAAAGTTATACGAACTTATCATCCACGGTATTTGAGACAAGGCAAACTAGAAGATTGTTTTCTGAAGTATTTGAAGTTGTCAATCTAAGCAAAGGAAGACATATACTGCATACAGCAACATTGTGTTGAAAAAGTGCTACTCACCTTCTTCCTCACTCTCCTCTGCTAGCCGCACAAACGCACTTCGGCGGGGGGCGGGCATCTCGCTGTCCAGCCCGCGCACCGTCTTCCAGATCACCTCGCTGAACTCATTGTCCGGAATGGCATCTTCCTGATCGAGCGGGTAGTGAGCCGAGCGCTCCGAGAGCTTGTTTTTTTCCGTATTCAGCTCGTCCAGGTCGATGTTGTTAGGCAGCGCCGTGTAAGGCTTCGTGTCGGGGGTGGCCGTGAAGCACTCCCACAACGAGGGGGCGGCAGCATCGTACTGGCTCATGGGCGGCAAGCCCAGAATCAACTCAATGGTGCGCAGCACCGAACTGGTCGAGTACATGCTACTCACCACCGCGTTGCGCTTGGTGTACGGACTCGCCACCAGCAGCACCGAGCGGTGGGCGTCCACGTGGTCGGGACCGTTCTGAGCATCATCTTCCAGAATAAACACCGCCGACTCGGCCCAGAGCTTGCTCTTCGACAGGTGCTCCACGAACTTGCCGACAGCCAGGTCGTTGTCGGCCACCATGGCTCGGGGGGAGGGCAATCCTAGTCGCGCTCCGGCCGTGTGGTCGTTGCCAAAGCGTAGCGTCTGAAACTGCGGCACGGCGTCCTGCGCCAGCAGCGAATCAAAGTCGTGCTGCCACTCCTCGAAGCGGGTCACGTCCTTGATGGTCAGATCGTAGCCGGGGTAGCTGGCGTCGATGTGGCCCACCAGCGCCGGTTCGTTGGCTTCGCCCTCCGAGGCAAACTCCCCGTAGCTGCGGTAGCTCACGCCCGCCCGCTGGCAGTAGTCCCAGATGTAACCCTTATCCGGGTAGGCGATCTCCCGCGTTCCTTCGTAGTCGTAGGTGCCACCTCGCCCGCCGTAGCTGGTAGGCCAGGTTTTCTCCACAAAGTCGGTGGCGTAGGCCCCCATCGACCAGTTGTGCCCGTCGGCGCTCACCTCGGCGTCCACGTAGAAGTTGTCGAGCAGCACAAACTCTCGGGCCAGTTGGTGGTGGTTGGGAGTCACTTCTTCGGGAAACAGGCACAGCGAAGTATCACCGTTGCCTTCGGGCAGATCGCCCAGCACCTGGTCGTAGGTGCGGTTTTCTTTGATGATGTAGAACACGTGCTTGATCGGAGAGGCGTCGCCCACTTGCTGCGGAATGGGGTTGCCCGCTTCGCCTTCGGCCCGCAGTTCCCGTTCCTTGGTGTAGGGGGTGTTGCCGTAGACCGCCTCCGAGTAGGCAGTGAGTTGATCCGCCTCGGGCGCGTCAATGATCGACAAAGTGCCTTGCATCAGCCGGGCGATGTACTGGGTTTCTTCGGTGCGCGGCTCGTAGGGGTTCGGGCCGTTGGGGTTGGCGTGCGAGGAGAAACCTTTGCCATTGGCCACGTAGAGGCGGTCGCCCACGGCGCGCACGCAGGTGGGGTACCAGCCGGTGGGAATAAAGCCCTCCGACTTACTGTTTCCCGGTTCTGATACATCGAACACGCTCAGGCAGTTATTGTCGGCGTTGGCAATGTAGAGATACTGCTCGTCGGGCGAAAGGACCACGCTGTTGCTGGTGCTACCGATGGGCGCGTCGGGATACAGCGCGGCCGAAATGGTTTCGATCACCTTCGGCTGATCCAGATCAATCACCGACACCGAATTGGCATTGGCATTGGCCACGAACAGGTAGCGGGCATCCTGCGTCATCACCAGATCGTTGGGATGGGTTTCTACGGCGATGGGCGCTAAAAACGTCTTTTGCTGCGTATCAAACACGGCGACCTGCGCTCCGCCCCAGAGTGAAACGTACACTCGCTGTCGCGTGCTGTCGTATAAACAGGTGTAGGCCTCATGCGGCAGTTCGTAGCGGTTCTGCACCGCGTGGTCTGACAGACTCGCGACGTAGAGCGCGCTGTCGTCTTTGGTAACGGCATACAGTAGTTGGTCTGAGGCATTGATGTCCAGCCCGGCCACCGAAATTCGGTTTGGCCAGGGTTCGCCCAGCACGATAGAATCCCGCAAGCTCAACTGATCGCCCTCCAGGGCGTACTGTTTCACCACGTTGTCGTTACCGCCCGACACGTAGAGCGAGCGGTCGTCGGGCGCAAAGTGAATGCCCAGCCAAGCCTTGCGGATCGGGATGCTGTCGAGCAGTTGCTGTTCTACTAGGTCGTAGAGCATAATCTGCTGGGTGCTCTGTCCGTTGTTGGTGATGGCCAGTCGGCTTTGGTCGTGCGACACGGTCATGTTCAGGGGGAAATCACCCAGCGGCACCGACTTTCCGACGGGCGTGAGCGACCAGCCGTTGGGCAGGGTGATGCGCCGGTCGTTCAGGCTGTCGAGCAGTGCTTGGTTCATCACCGCCAGCGCGTCGGTGTTCTCAATTTCGTAGGTGGTTTGGCAACGGGAAAACAGGAGCAGGCTGCTTACGAACACGAACGTTGGAAAAAGAAGCTTCATCAGAAAGGGTAGGTTGGTGACGGGCGAACTTAGGGCTTTTGCGGGTTGGTTGCCACCACCACGCCAGAATTAACAGAAAGATAATATGCCTAATACACTGGTCACTGGTCGCTAGATGTTGGAAACTAGTGGCTAGCGACCAGCATCCAGCATCCAGTTATAAATACCCCTGCGCCTGCAAGCCGAACAGTTCGGCGTACTTGCCATCCTGCTCCAGCAGGGCTTCGTGGGTGCCGATCTCGAGCAGTTGGCCTTTCTCTAGCACCAGGATGCGGTCGGCCATGCGCACAGTAGAGAAGCGGTGCGAGATGAGCACGGCGGTTTTGCCTGCCGTGAGTTCCGAGAAGCGGTGAAACACCTCGTACTCGGCGCGGGCGTCCAGGGCGGCGGTGGGCTCATCGAGCACCAGAATTTGTGCCTCGCGCATGTAGGCCCGGCTGATGGCAATCTTCTGCCACTCGCCGCCCGACAGGTCCACCCCATCGGCGAAGCGCCGTCCGATCATCTGCTCGTAGCCCTGCGGTAACTTCCCGATCACCTGGTCGGCCATCCCGCGGTAAGCAGCGTCATCAATTTTCTCACGGTTGCGCTGCTCGGCAATTTTACCCACCGCAATGTTGGTGGCAGCCGTCATCTGGTAGCGCACGAAGTCCTGGAAGATCACCCCAATCTCGGCCCGCAGTTCGTCGGGCGAGTACTCCCGCAGGTCGTGCCCGTCGAGCAAGATTTGCCCCTCGCTGGGATCGTATAGCCGGGACAACAACTTGATCAGCGTGGTTTTTCCCGCTCCGTTTTCGCCCACCAGCGCCAGCTTTTCTCCGGCGTGCAGCGTGAAGTTCAGGTGGCGCACCGCCCAGATATCGGTATTGGGATACTTGAATCCCACGTTTTGAAACTCGAAGCCCTGCCGCAGCGGCCTCGGGAAAGGACGCGCATTAGGCAAGGCGGGCACCAGGGGTTTCATGTTGAAGAAGTCGAAGAAGTCCTGTAGATACAGCGCTCCTTCGGCCATGCTGGAAAACTGGTTGAGCACGCCTTCCAGCAGCGAGCGCAGGCGCGAGAACGACCCGGCCAAGAAAGTGAGGTCGCCCAGGCTGATCTGCCCGTTCACGGTTTGCAGGATGATGATCGCGTAGGCTCCGTAGTAGCCCGCGCTGCCCACGGCGGCAAACAAACTCCCCCAGCGGGCCCGCGACACCGCCACCTTCTTGTTGGCCTGGTAGTAGCGCTCCGACACCGTCGCAAAGTTATCAACCAGGAAGTCTGACAGCCCGAAGATTTTGATCTCTTTGGCGGTTTCGTCGCTCGCGCCGATGTAGCGGTAGTAGTCCAGTTCGCGCCGCTCGGGCGTCCACTGGTTGTTGAGCGAGTAGCTGCGCTCGTTGAAGTGCGACTCGCCCAGGAAAGCGGGCACCACGGCCACCCCGATGAGCAAGATCAGCCAGGGGCTGAACGCGATGAGTCCGATAGCCAGGAACCCGATGGTGATCAGGCTCTGAAATTGCCCTAGCACCTGCGACATCAGGGCGGTGCGCCGGGTGGTCTGCTGCCGGGCGCGCTCCAGCTTGTCATAGAACGCCGCGTTCTCGAACTGGGCCAGGTCCAGCGTACCGGCGTGCGCCATCAGCCGGGCCGAGGTTTCGTTGGCGAACTTGTCGCCCAGTAGGCTGTCGAGCAGCACCGTGCTGCGGTTGATCGCGTCCGACACGATGGCCAGCCCGAACTCCAGGGCTAGGTAGGTAAAAATTAGGGTGAGATCGTTGTCTCCTCCAGCTTCGGAGAGGCGTACTACCTCGTCGATGATGAGCTTACCCAGGTAAAGCATCGTCACCGGAATGGCGGCGCGCACCACGCGCAGCACCACGCTGGCGGCGAACAGGCGGGGGTTGGTCTGCCAGATAAGTTTGAAGAACGGGGGCAGGGTGCGCAGGGCCCGGAACCGTTCTTTTACGGATACGTTCTTTTTCTTTGCGGTGCTTTTCTTAGCCATGCGGATGGGGGTCGGCCAACGCCGAAGACTTCCTGGGTCTTTTGGTAGGTAGACGCATCGCCCGGAGAAAGATTGGATTGGGGCGCTGCTGGGGAATAAACATCCTTCCCCCCGGGGGCGTTCATTGTGTATCATTATGATGACCCGACGCTTCTTTATTAAAACCAGCGCGCTGCTTTCAGCAAGTGCCGCTCTTCCTGCCGTAGCGCGCTCCCCGAAGTCCGCCACCGGGAAAATCATGACCGTTGGCGGGCCCATCGCGCCCGACCAGTTGGGCATTTGCCTCACCCACGAGCACCTGATGTCTATCTTCGGCGACGAGCCGCGCTATGATCCGAACTACGACGAGGTGGCGCTGCTCGCCCAGGTGGTGCCCTACCTGAAACGCGTGAAGCAGTTGGGGGCGAAGAGTATCTTTGAGTGTACCGGAGCCTACTTTGGCCGCAACGTGCGTCTACTGCAACAACTGGCGCAGCGCAGCGGGGTGCAGATCATTGCCAACACCGGCTACTACGGGGCCGCCAACGACCGCTACGTACCGGAGCACGCCTACCAGGAGAGTGCCGAAACCATTGCCCGGCGGTGGATCACCGAGTTTGAGCAGGGCATCGACGGCACGGACGCGCGACCGGGATTTGTTAAGATTGCGCTGGACGACGGGCCGGTATCGACCATCGATGCCAAGTTGGTACGCGCTGCTGCCCTGACGCATGCGGCTACCGGACTCACCATCGCCTGCCACACCGGCGACAACCCGGAAGGATTCCAAACCGCCCTGGCAATTTTAGAAGAGGAAGACGTGTCTCCCAATGCCTTGATCTGGACACACGCGAACAAGGCAGAAAACTTTGAGGACTTGCTCCCTGCCGCCCGGGCCGGAGCCTGGATCTCGCTCGACGGGGTGCGCGCCCCTGGCGAAAGTGCTTCGTCCGAAGAAGGAGTCTTCGAGCGCCACCTACGTTATCTCAAAGAACTGAAGAAACAAGAATTACTGTCGCAGGTACTGCTGTCGCACGACGGCAACTCGTTTCCGCGCGGCGGGCCCATTCGTCCCTTCGAAGCGATCTTCACGGCCCTGCTGCCCCAACTGGCGCAAGCGGGGTTTAGTCAGCAGGATATCCGACAACTGACGGTCGATAATCCGGCGCGAGCCTTTACCATTGGCGAGTAGTTCCCTGGCGAATAATGGAGGTTAAAATAGTTTATAACCTGTTGAAAATCAGTTCCTTAAAATAGATATCTGGGGAACGGTCTCGACCAACGATGCGTTGCAAAAGAGAACAAATAAGCTTTACTAGTTACTCTTTTTAGCATGACCCTAACCACCCTAGAACCTAAGATAGACATCCGCCCGGCCCGCGTCTGGACGCCCCAGCGGGTCGTGTTCACCCCCGCCGCCCTGGACGAATCCTACGGGCAACGCCTCTACGAACGCCTCACCGAGCAGGGACTGGACATAGAGGTACTAAAGAGCAACCGCATCACCGGCGTGCGTCAGGAGGATACCCGAAAGACCTACGCGGCGGCCAAGCGCACCCTGGCGGTGGTCAACGCCCCGCCCAGTGCGTTTAAGCTGCGCCCCATCCCACCCTCGGCCGACTGGCAGTTCCATTTGGCCGAAGGTTGTCCCGCGCACTGTCAGTACTGCTACCTGGCCGGTAGCCTGTCAGGTCCGCCCATCGTGCGGGTGTTTGCTAACCTGCCCGCCATCCTGGAAAATACTCGCCGCTTCGAGCATCCGGGCCAGCTTACTTCCTTCGAGGCCAGTTGCTACACCGACCCGCTGGGCATCGAGCACCTCACGGGCAGCCTGGCCGAGTGCATCCGCTACTTTGGCACCCGCCCCGACGCCCGTTTGCGCTGGGTAACGAAGTACGATCAGGTGGAGCCCTTGCTCGGTCTGCCCCACCACGGACACACCCGCTGCCGCATCAGCCTGAACGCCGAGTCGGTGAGTCGTCGGCTGGAAGGGGGGACGGCCTCGGTGCACGCGCGTCTGCAAGCGTTGCGTAAACTGGCGCTGCCCGTGGCTCAGGGGGGGGGAGGCTACCCGGTGGGGGTGGTGCTGGCGCCTATTATGCCCATTCCTGACTGGGAAACGCACTACGGCGCCCTGCTCGACCGCCTGGAAGATACTCTGAGCTTCGACTGCGATCTTACCTTCGAATTGATTACCCATCGCTTTACGCCTGGTTCGAAGGATGTGTTGCTGCAGTGGTATCCCAACACCGCCCTGGAGATGGACGAGGCGCAGCGCGACGTGAAACGTAACAAGTTCGGCGGCACCAAGTACGTGTTGCCGAAAGATACGATGAAGACGATGCGCAATTATTTTACTCAGCAGATTGCTCAGCGGTTTCCGCAGGCGGAGGTGCTGTACTGGACCTAAGGGGTGGCGAAGCGTCCTACGACCAGAACTGGGTAGTTCAGGTAAACATACTTTTCTTCATTTGTCTGACGGTTTTCCACTCGATGGGCGGAAATTCCAGGTGGCGTAGTATTCTCACGTGCGAGTGCCTCTAGTTCGTCTTGTGCCTTCTCTAAAAAGTAACTAGAAAGTATATCCTTCAACTCGGATATTTCTTCAGAAGACAACTCCCGGTGCGCAAACATATCTAACAGCTCTCTTTGCATTGGGGTGATCCGGGTGGCTTTAGCCGCGGTTTGATGGGCTTGTCTGCGTTGCGTAGTCTGTTTCAGGGTGTCTGTTTCTTTTGGCATGATGGACTCATCTATTCTGCGTAGCGATAAAGATAACAGTTTCTCAGATGTTGCCAGGATAGTTTCACTATTTGTTCTTAAAAGACGGATTAGCGACTCGGTAAGTTTAGCAACATCATCAGGGGCTCAGGACCGCTTCACTTACTTTAAGACCAGGGAAGGATGATTGAGCTATTTATCCCTCATCACACCGTGGGCAAACGCCGTCGTGAAATTCGTCAGCTCTTTCAAGACAGTAAGAACATATCCCTACGCGCTCGGCCATGTCTTCCAGTATTTCTCCCGGATTGCAATCGTAGGCGTAGGATATTTTGATGATTTCCTGAACCAGCGTCTGCGTTTCTTCCTTTCCCAAAAGCGCAAACACAGATTTTTCATCTAATTTCTTCAGTACCGCATTGAGCATATAGCTCCCGCTGTGATTGGACATAACATGGTATTTTAAAAAGCAATATAAACTTCCTTTGCACTGAGAACAACGGGTAGAACGAGAACATCGACCAGCGAGAGAGATAATACTTGCCAACCCGTTATCTAGGAAGGTCTTAGGGCCGCCGGGTGCCGGGCACTGCGCTTAATCTGAGACCAGAAGGGGGGAAGGGCTATATTTTGCTCGCTTTGTTCTCTAACTTTTTCAATATCTTCCGAATGTCATTTCTGTTTTTCGCATTTGTGTTTCTTATAAGTTCATTGACAGTAATAGCAGAGATATCTAAAAAAGCTGCTTATAGTTTGAAGCGGCTTAAATTAGTTTCTTCATTATTATGTACCTCTAAGTTGCGTTCAGCATATACTTCGTCTATCGTTCTATCGAGCCATTTATCAACATCTTGATAGTAATCTTTCGGTGTCTTCACAAACGTACCTACTCTATCAATAATCTCTTGGAGCAGCGGAAAATCAATGGTGCTTAGTACGTCTTTGTACTTTCTTTTAAAATCCTGTACAGTGATCGTTCCTACCTCGGGTACGTGCAAACCCAACGATTGAATATCGCTTTTTTCTAGAAGATAGAATTTAGAAGGTTCTGTGAAGAATATTTTAAACTCGTCTGCGTACAGATTTCGATACAAAAAATGCTTTACTTTAGGAAGAAAGTTGGTAGATAAATAGATGCGGACCGCGTGTTTGCATACGCGCTTTAGTTCTTCTTTCTTATTTTCATCTTCAAACAAACCCTCCCATGCGGTCCATAGATCTTTGAAACTAAATTCAGTACTGATATTCTCTGAGATTTTCTGCTGACGAATTAGAGCAAGTATTCGCTTATCTATATGAGTATTATAGAAGTCGATTTCATCTTTTGCCCACTTTTCTGTTTTATCGTCTAAGAATTTGATAGTGCTATAGATATTCAAAGGCTTAAATATTTCGCTTTTGAAAGAAGGAATTTTGTTGCTATCAAACAGGGATAAGCATTTATCACGTTGAAGTGTAATAGAAATTTCTCCGAGTGTAGTATCTGCATACTTGTTTAGTAAGCTGCCCAACAAAAGAGCAGAAGTCTCTGCCTTTCGATATGCTGCCCTTAGAACTTGAGACCCGTTTATATCATACGGACTCAGAAATTCTGTATCTACTATCGCATTACAGGTAGATGACCCTGGCATTATAGTAGAACTATCAGATGAATCTTTCACGAAAAGTTCGGGATCTATAGAATGCTCGTAGCGGTTCTTTGCTCTTCGCTCTGTTTGGGGGTTATAAAATTCTACTCCTAATAGCTTTCTATTTTTGTCCAGGGTAACTCCACTCACCTTAAATATTGTGTACCCTTTGTATTTACGGTTGTTGATCAATTTCACTAAGCCGTCCAGCATAGCCCCTAAGTTCATTTTCTTATTCTCTTCCTTAATATACTGCTGGTACTCGTCTTCACTCTTAAAATCAAGGATCGTTTTCTCATAAGGAAAGTCTTTGCCGCCGTCCCGAAACGAAATAGTGTCTGGTACTCTTCCAATATAGTCTTCACTGTATCCGTATTGGTAAAGTTCTACCACGAAAGCATTCACTAAGAATTTTATATTGGCCTTAGCTTGATCGTCAAGCGGCTTATTGATAGAAAGCACTTTATGTAGCTGGGTAGCCAACCTTCTCTCATAAGGATAGCAGCCAAATAGTTGTCTCTCTAGATTTTGGAAGGCACTGCGAATGCCACTTTTTACCGAAAGCGAATGATTTTTAAATTTGTTATTAGCATTAACGATTGCTTGCTTAGCATAGCTGATCTTATTCGCTAAACCGGCATACTTTCGTATTAAGAGATTGTTATTTGAGAAGTATGGATGCTGAATAAACAAGTAGTTTAACTTTTCTCTGGAATTAGAATAGTTATAGAGCAACTGCTTGTTTATTTTAACAAATAGCGAACGGTGAGATTCTAGTCTTTCTTCTTCTAGAAATAGATAGTTAGACTTTAGGAGGATTTGAGAGCTCGTGTTCCCACCTCCTATTTTAGTTAGAAATAGTAATGTCCAGTAATGGTGAAAGTACTCGAATCGTTCATTGACGTACCTTGGAGGCTTATCTTTCTTCTTAAATCCTGAAACTTTAGCGAACATATGCTTTTTAATGGTTAACTATATTTAGATCAAAGTATTCTGAAGTTTACTCTGATCGGGCGTATTGGAATGACTGGTTTGGGAGGACAAAACCCGACCGGAAGAGAAAACGTTATCAAAAAGGCTATGTCGAAATAAAACACCTATAACTATGGAAGACTTCATAAGTGAAAAATCGGCGGAAGTTCTCGATATCCTCGAGCAAATAGAGTCAGTGAACAAGATAATTGAAATCCATCTTGATGACGATTTTATGCGAGAGCAGTACGAATACCGGAAAAAAGAACTGGCCGGGCATTTAGTAGAAAAGCTTAAAGCCTATGAAATAGATGTGAAGAACACTGCCGCCTAGTTCCCCAAACTAGCGCACGTTTGTAACGCATGCGGCATTCCAATTCGTGCGGTATTCTAACTTTCCCCTACGTAACTTGGCTTGCTTAGCCCCCTGGTCATAGGTTAAGCGAAGACCTAAGACCGGGGAGAGTACTATAACGAATGCGTGGGTGAGCAGTAGTCGCTTATAACTTACTCAGGCAGACATTCGTATACAGTAGGCATACCAGCAACCAATTAGCAAAGCGTCATGGAAATGAAACTTACCATCGGATTCGAGCAGTTGCTCAGTTTGGCGAAGCAGCTTTCGGAAGCTGAGAAAGAAAGGCTTGTCGAAGCTTTACAAGAAAATAGTAGTCCGGGGAAAAGCAAAAAACGAGAACGGCAACTAGGTAAGTACAAAGGACAGATATGGATGTCTGATGATTTCAATGAGCCACTAGAAGAGTTTAAGGACTACATGTGATGAGATATCTTATTGATACTCAAGTATTGCTGTGGATATTCAGTGATCCTCCAAAGCTGCCAAGCGCTGTAACTCAGATGATTAAAAAGCCGCAAAATAAATTGCTGGTTAGTACCGTAAGCTTTTGGGAGATCGCAATCAAATTTAGTCTAGGCAAGCTAGCTCTTCCTTTCCCCCTGGGTGACTTAGTGTCAGAAACCGCATCCAATGATATATCCTTGCTCCATATCAAGGTAAGCCACACGCTGAAAGTTGCTGACTTGCCCCACCATCACAAAGACCCCTTCGACCGATTGATTATCAGCCAGGCCATTGTAGAAGGCCTACCCGTCATTTCTAGCGACGACAAATTTTCAGAATACGAAATCAACCGCGTGTGGAGATAATCAAACAAGACTTTACCAATTTTCGGGAGTTGCATCAACACGAACTTTTGGTACGTTTGAAGTCCAATATCACTCACTCCGCAAGGCATCCACCGGGTTGGCCAAAGCCGCTTTGATCGCACGGGCACTGACCGTCAGCACGGCCACCACCACCGCCAGCGCAATGGCCAGCAGAAAGGGCAGCACGGTGATCTCGGTGCGGTAGGCAAAGTCGGCCAGCCAGCGGCGGGTGAGCCACCACGCGATGGGCGCGGCCACCACGCCAGAGATTAGTACCACCTTTAGGAAGTCCACGCCCAGCAGCGTCACAATCTGCCGCACCGACGCGCCCAGCACCTTGCGCACCCCGATCTCCTTGGTGCGCCGTTCGGCCACGTACGAAGCCAGTCCGAACAAGCCCAGCAACGCAATGAATAGGGTGATGCCGGTGGCATACAATAGGGTTTGACCCAGCCGCTCCTGCTCGGCGTAGAGTCCGGCGAAGTCATCGTCCAGAAAGGTGTAGCGGATGGGATGGTTGGGTTCTATCTGCTTCCAAAAGGTTTCCACGTCGGCAATCGTCTCGCGCAGGTTGTCGGTTTGCAGGCGCACGGCCACCGAATTGACCCACCCGCCGCGCAGGGTGTTGATCGCCCCGGAAAACACCAGCGGACGGATGCTGCGCTCCAGGCTGCTGAAGTTAAAGTCCTTTACTACGCCGATAATGCGTCCGCGCTCGTCACCAAGCGCCTCCGCTCCCGTAAAATCAAGGGGATGGCCTACCGGGTCTTGCAAGTCGTACTTCTTCACAAAAGCTTCGTTCACCACAAAGGTGGTATAAGAAGTATCGGTCGCCGACAAAAACCGGCCCTGCTGCATCTCCAAACCCAGTGCCTCAGGGTAGTCGGCATCCACAAAGAAGATATCGCTGTTGATGGACTGTTCCTGCCCGCCCACCTCGAAGCCGTAGTCCGAAAAGTCGGAACCGGGCAATCCGTCGGTCGAAGTGACGGCCCTGACCCGCGGATTTTGCTGCAGTTGTGACTTTAGGGAGGTCACTTTCTCATACGTGTCCTGCGAGTTCACGGTGATCACCATCACCTGCTCGCCCCGAAAGCCCAGCTCCTGGTTCTGCATGAAGCGGATTTGCTGGTAGATGAAGAACATCACAATGGCCGCCACCATGGCTCCCGCAAACTGGGCCACCACCAAGCTCTGGCGCAACACCTTGCCCTGGTCGCGGCGCAGCCATTTGCCCTTGAGCACGTCGGTGGGTCGGTAGCCCGAGAGCACAAAGGCGGGATAGCTGCCGGAAACGACGCTTAGCCCAACAATAAGCAACAGCAGGTAGGGCAGCAGTTGCACCCAGGTGCTCAGATCCAGCGCCAGATCGCGGTTCACCACGTTTTCGAAGGCAGGCAGGGCCAGTTCGGTGAGCAGTATAGCCACCGGCACGGCCAGCAGGCACTGCAAGGCCGCCTCGGCCAAAAACTGCACCATCAGTTGGGATTGGTGCGCACCGGTGACCTTGCGAACGCCCACCTCGCGGGCGCGGCGGGCGGCCTGGGCGGTGGCCATGTTCATGTAGTTGATGCTGGCAATGGTGACGATCACCAGCGCCACCAGCACAATAACGTAGACGCTGCGCTCCTCGCCCTGCCCCGAAAAGGGCCCGCCGATCTTGCCACCGCTCAGTTGCACGTCGCGCAGCGGCAGCAGCTTCCAGTCGGGGTACTTGTCAACGTTCGCGCCGAAACTTTCCATCTCGGCCCGTATGCGGGGGTTGATCGCATCAGTGATTTTTTGCTCCAGCGCCGCCACGTTCGATTTCGGCGACAGGGCCACGTAGGTAGCGGGGTTGTTGCCCGTCCAGGAAAGATACACGTTGGTCGTATCCCGGATCAGCGCGTCTATTGCCAAGTGGCTGCTACCGGCAAAGGGGGCCAGCATGCCGGTGATCTCGTAGTCGGTGTCGGCGTTCACGCGCAGGATGCGGCCCACTGGATTTTCGTTGCCAAAGAGCGTTTGGGCGGTTTCGTTGCTCAGTACCGCGGTGCGAGGTCGCTCCAGCGCGTTGTTAATGTTGCCGTAGCGCAATGGAAATGGCAGCACCCGCAAAAAACTGCTGTCGACCGTAGCGATTTTGTTCGCGAAGATTCCTTCCTGGTCTTCGGCCCCAATGAGCACCCGTCCGCTTTCTACGGCCCAGGCCGCGCTTGCTATCTCGGGAAACTCGTTGCGCAGCGCTTCCGCCAGGCGGTAGGGAGTGAAGGCATTGCCCCCGTCGGAATCCCACTGCCGGTACACCTTGTAGATGTTCTCTTGGTTGGGCACCCAGCGGTCGTAGCTATACTCGTGCCGCACGAAGAGCAGGGCCAGGATGGCAGTGGCAATGGCCAGGGCGAGTCCGCCCACGTTGAGCAGGGTGTAGTTCTTCTGCTTCCAGAAGTTGCGAATGGCGATGAGCAAATAGTTTTTGAGCATGGCGGGTTAGGTTTGGTAAGTGGTTAGTCGCACTCGATGGTTAGCAGTCCACGGTTGATAGCCGATAGTAGTTTAGTTTCCGATGGTGAGCCTTTGTCGCTTGTAAAATAACAAGCCTAGTGCCAACCCCAGGTACGGCCCCCGCGGGTACTTTTGCCCGTTCTGAAGTGTTCGGAACCGGACAGCAAGTGAGCGATAACGAACAGTTTTTTGGGTTTGATGCCTTTTGATCAGAACATCGTATTGTCGTTGGCCGAGGTTTCCGGGATCACCTGGAGCACGTCCCAGTGCTCGACGATCTTTCCTTCGGCGTCGAACCGGAAGATATCGATGCCAGCGTAATCCTGGTCGCCGGGCCATTCCTGCAAGCAGTGGAGCACCACGTAGTCGCCCTCGGCAATCGCCCGCTTGAAGTGTACCCGTTTTCCGGGATACTCTTCAGCCATCCGCTCGAAGTACGTTATAAACGCCTCCTTCCCGTCACCAACGTGAGGGTTGTGCTGCCCGTAGACATCGCCCGCGTACTGCTCGATGGCCTCTCGGGGGCGGCACTCATTGAACATGCGTGCGTAGAAACGCTGGGCGTTTTCCTTGTTCTGTTCCAAACGGTCGGTCATGGCTAGACAATGGTTTATCGGTGGCTAATAGGCACCAAGCGCTACGCTAAATGCGAGCACTGAGAGCGTGAGGCATAAAGGCGAGTAACATCGAGTGTCCAGCTTCGCAAACCGGGTACCACGCACGCGTTTGAAGAAGCCGACATACCGAAAGTCGCCAATAGCCCGGAGGAGCAAGACAGTAGCAAGCGCCCAAATGCCGAAGCGAACCAGCGCTTCTGGGATAGGCAACTCGACCAAGCCAACCGCGCCGAGAGGAACGAGCGCCGCTAAGACAAGGAAGACAGCGACGGTCGCCGTCGCCAGCAGTCCCGGATTAAAGGCGGGTAGACCTTCCTGGTTGCTTGACTTGAAATTGCCAGGTTTGGTAGGAACGACCACTTTGCTTCCCCACCGCCCGCCAGCAGCCCAATAGAAGTGCAGCGCAGAGATGGACGCAAGGATGGATGCCAGAACAACCGCGAGGAAGGGGGTCATGGATTGTTGCGTCAGGGTTACCTACAGTGCCGAAAGGTACCGGAAGCAAAGACCAATAGCAAAAGGCATCAAAATGTCGTTTATTGATCGTCCTTCCGTATCTTCGTCTCACGGATAAACCTAACCCATTATGATTCTATACAACGTCACCATCAACGTAGAGCAGTCGGTGGAGCAAGAGTGGCTCCGCTGGATGCAGACCGAGCACGTGCTGGACGTGCTCAACACCAAAATGTTCGTTACTGCTCGAATTTTCCGCTTGCTGGACGTGGAGCAAAGCGAGGGCACTTCCACCTACGCCGTGCAGTACTTCGCCAAAAACCGGGCGGACTACGAACGCTATCAGCAAGAGTTTGCCCCCCGCCTACAGCAAGAAAGCCAGCAGAAGTATGGCCCCAAAACGGTTAGTTTCCGCACGCTGATGGAAGAGGTGTAGCCGCGTGATTAATCACGCGGCTACCATAATTGCCGGTATCCATTACTATTAAATTGGTTGATACTCCCGAATCTGCTCCTCCGTCAACCGGCAGGTGATCCATTCGGGCAGCCGGGCCGCGCCGAGCGATTCGTAAAACTCGATGGCCGGAGTGTTCCAGTCCAGCACCTGCCACACCACCCGTTTAGCGTTTTCCTCTTTGGCCTTTATCACCACCCGGTCGAGCAAGCGCCGACCGAGTCCTCGTCCGCGGTACGTTTCGGTCACGATCAGGTCTTCCAGATAGATGCACTTCCCCTTCCAGGTAGAGTAGCTGTAAAAGTAGAGGGCCAAGCCTACAATTTTCTGGTCGGCTTCGGCCACGAAGAACTCGAACACGGGGCGTTCTCCGAAGCCGTCCTGCTGCATACTTTCCAGGGTAGTTTCCACCGCGTCGGGTTCGCGCTCAAAGGCGGCGAGCTCCTGAATGAGGGTGAGCACCTGGGGCAGATCGTCGACGGTGCCGGGACGGATCGGGATGGTCATGGGGAAGTTTTGGGAAGAGTTGCAGTGGAACGCGTGAGCAGTGTTCGGAAAAGCGGCCAGTATTTGGCCAGAACGATCAGGTAAAGAATCAAATTCAGCACCGATACTGGCCAGTTGCGAGGATCAAAGAAAGCGTGGTACAGCAAAATGTTGACCACCACCGGACCTAACATTAGCAGCGCTATTGGCACCCGAAAGTTCGTGATCAATAACAAACCGCCAGTCACTTCCAGGGCCTTCACTACGTAAATAAAACCGCTGTCAACCATCATCTGCATAAACGGATGCAATTCAGGCACCGGAATAAAGGTGATGAAGCCGTTGAGTCCAAAAACAACGAAGATGATGCCTAAAAGCAAACGAGATCCTAGAAATAGCCAATGCATAACGCTTATTATTTAGTAGAAAGCCTATAATTCAACAAACACTCGCCAGCGTAGCGATTTGTCCCTACGCTGGTGGTTCATAGATCACCGCGCATTCTCCGGCTGCCAGTCCATAGTATAAAACGTGAACGCGAACAGATCGGTCCACTCGGCAATTTGCATGCTGGTGGGCTTTCCGGCTCCGTGCCCGGCCTTGGTGTCGATGCGGATGAGCACCGGATTCTCTCCGGCTTGCCTTTCTTGCAAGGTAGCCGCAAACTTAAACGAGTGGGCGGGCACCACCCGGTCGTCGTGGTCGGCCGTGGTGATGAGCGTGGCCGGATAGCTTACTCCTTCTTCGATATTGTGCAGGGGGGAGTAGGCGTACAGGTAGTCAAACATGGCCTGGCTGCTGTCGGCAATACCGTAGTCGTAGGCCCAACCGGCTCCGGCCGTAAACTGGTGGTAGCGCAGCATGTCGAGCACGCCCACTCCCGGCAGGGCCACTTGGCACAGGTCGGGGCGCTGCGTCATGGTGGCTCCCACCAACAGCCCGCCGTTAGAGCGACCGGAGATGGCGAGTTTTTCGGTAGAAGTATAGTTTTCCTGCTTCAGATATTCCGCCGCGGCAATAAAATCGTCGAACACGTTTTGCTTGTTCAGTTGGGTGCCCGCTTCGTGCCAGCTTTCGCCGTATTCGCCACCGCCCCGCAGGTTGGGCATAGCGTACACTCCGCCGTTCTCGAGCCAGTAGAGGTTGGTGATGCTGAAGCTGGGCGTTAGACTGATGTTGAACCCGCCGTAGGCGTACAGGTAGGTAGGGTTCTGCCCGTTCATCTCCAGTCCCTTCCGGTGCACAATGAACATCGGCACCTTCGTGCCGTCTTTGCTCGAGTAAAACACCTGCTTGGTTTCGTACGCATCCGGATCAAAATCGACCGTAGGCTGGCGAAGCACGGTAGATTCGTCGCTGGCGATGTCGTAGGCGTAGATGGTGGTGGGATAGGTGAAAGAGGTGAAGGCGTAGAACACCGTATCGCTGTCTTCTTTCCCATCGAAGCCAAAGGCGGTGCCCAGGGTGGGCAGGGCAATGTCGCGCTCCTTGTTGCCCTGCAAATCGTACTGCTCCACGCGGGTGGAAGCGTCCTTGAGGTAGTTCAAAAACATCTTGCCTCCGGCAAAAGAAGAGGACTGCAACACTTCTTTTCGTTCGGGTATCAAGTCTTTCCAGTGTTCGGGCTGTGGCTGCTCGGCACCCACCGTCACCAGGCGCTGGTTGGGCGCATCGCGGTTGGTCAAAATATACAGCGTAGTTCCCTCGCTGTGCACAACGTACTGCTCGCTATCGAAGCCTTCTACCACCGGGATGATCTCACTGTCGGGTCGGCTCAAATCTTTGATGTACAGCTCGTTGCCGCTGGTACTCTCGGAAGCGGTGATCACCAGGTAGCGTTGGTCTTCGGTGACTCCGGCCCCCACGTAGCGCCGCGGCAGGGCCTCACCGCCGAACACCAGTTCGTCTTTGGACTGGAGAGTGCCCAGTTGGTGATAAAACAGTTTGTGATTACTATTGCGGGCCGACAGTGCACTGCCTTCATCTGATTTGTCGTAGCTGCTGTAGTAAAACCCTTCGTTGCCCCGCCAGGCGATGCCGCTGAACTTCGCATCCCGGATGGTGTCGCCCACGAGCGCGCGGGAGGCCACGTCCATTACCAGAATCTTGCGCCAGTCGGAGCCCGATTCGGAAATGGAATAGGCCAGCAGCGACCCGTCTTCGGTAAAACTGGTGCCTCCCAATGACACGGTGCCGTCGTCCGAAAAGGTATTGGGATCAAGAAAGACCTCGGGTTCGCCATCTAGGTTTCTCTGACGCAGGTTCGCCTGCCGGTAAAGCACGCTTTGGTTCTGGAGTCCGTCATTCTTATAGAAGTAGTACGCGTCGCCTTCTTTGGTAGGGGCCGAGTACTTTTCGTAGTTCCACAGGGCGGTGAGCCGCTCGTTGATGGCTTCGCGAAAGGGAATCTGACTAAGATATTCTTCCGTTACCTCGTTCTGGGCTTCTACCCAGGCGGCGGTTTCGGCTGAGCGGTCGTCTTCCAGCCAGCGGTAGGGGTCGGGCACTTCGGTGCCGAAGTAGGTATCGACCTGACCCACTTTTTCGGTAGGGGGATAATCAACGGACATATCGGTGGCTTCTTCGGTGGTGGCACAGGCGGCAAGCCCTAGGGCCAGACTATAAAAAATAGATTTCATGGTGAGTAAGTTTACTGCTTTGATTAGCGGCTAAAGTACGATGGAATTGTTAATTTGCCAGTAGTAACGGGGTCAGAACTAGTTTATTAGATCATGGTCATCATTGTAATGGGAGTATCGGGTTCGGGAAAAACGCACGTGGGCAAACTGCTGGCCGAATCCTTGTCGTTGCCCTTTTACGATGCCGACGATTTTCATCCGCCGAGCAACGTGGCTAAGATGGAACGGGGCAACCCACTCACCGATGCCGACCGCCTGCCCTGGCTGACCATCTTAGCCGGTAAAATTAAAGAATGGAACACGCAGGGGGGAGCCGTACTGGCCTGTTCGGCGCTCAAGGAGAGTTACCGGGTGCAACTGTCGGCAAACTATACTGCCGACGTGCGCTTTGCCTACCTGCGGGGCAGCAAAGAACTCATCCTGAACCGCATGCTGGCGCGCGATCACTTTTTTCCGCCCGAACTGCTGGACTCGCAATTTGCTGACTTGGAGGAGCCGCAGCGGGCAATCACGGTTTCTTCGAAACAACTTCCGGCAGCAATGGTAGAGGAAATTGTGGAGCGTTTGGGGAAGTAGCCCAACAAACTGGGCACGTTGCCGACGCTCATCTCTCTACTTCAAAATAGCACATTAAGCAGATTAGTACGAACATCAGGACAACCGTGCTGACGGTCGCAAACAAGCTTCCCCCAAAGAGTCGAGAGGTCCAGTAACCAATGAACATAATTTGAATTATTAGAATCAGCAGCCAAACGAAGAATACCAGATATTCTAGACTCCCAACGACTGTAGTTAGAAGTAGAAGTCCAAGAATGGTACTCATCACTCCTCCGGCCAACTCATTTCCGCTCTTTGTTGGCAACCAATAACACAAAAACGTTAATCCAATAAGAAATAAGAGTGGCAACTACTTGAAATAGCATTGTTTGCGCCTACTAAAATCATGCTAGAAACTAGGAGATGAACGTACACTCAGAGCAGACAAAGCAGGTGGCACTACAAGTGGCTTATCACAGCCGAAGCAGATCGACCTAAATAGTTCGCAATAGAATTGCGTTTGTGACTACCGCTTCGTTATCTTGCCGCCGTGATATTATTCAACCGTCATACGCTGCGCTGTCTGAGCCAAGCCTTACTGATCTATCTACTGGGTCTGCACCTGGTGGGGGTGCCGCTGCACCGCCACTCCGATTGCGCACCCAGTAAAGACGGTGTCGCGGTTGTCGTTGCCAACGATGCGTGTCTGCTTTGCGACTGGCTGATGCAGCCCTCCCTGGTGGTGGCTGAATCCTGTTTCGTCGAGGACGTGCTCGGACTGCCCGCGCTGCTCAATGCGGTAGCCGCTCCCCAGTGGATTGCCGCCTGGGTTGGATTCTCCAGTGGCTCCCGCGCCCCGCCCGTAGGCTAGTTTTCCCCCCTTTATTTCGTAGCTTCTTCCGCGTGACCAAGGCCTTTCTCCACCCTTGTGGAAGTAATACGGATTACTTTTACTTATTCATCATAATTCGGATAGTTGGCTCATCAGTTCGAGTCTCTTACGGACCTTTGTGCACACCGAATGATTTTTGCTATCCCAATAAAACATTTTTGATTATGAAACTCACATTGTTCACCGCCTACGCGCTGCTATTCAGCGTAAGCTTAGTATTTACCGCTTGTAACGACGACGATGTTCCGCCCGAAGAAAACGAGGAAGAAACCATCACCAATGTTACGCTAACCTTCAGGTCTACGGGAGGGACACCCGTCATCGCCACCTGGGTGGATGCCGACGGGGAAGGAGCCGGTGACCCGGTGCTTACCCCAGTCACCCTGGCGGCCAACACTACCTACACCCTGACCATCGACCTGATCAACGCCATCGACCCCAATGATCCGGAGAGCATCACCGAAGAGGTGGAAGAAGAAGCTAAAGCCCATATGTTTTTCTTTGGCTGGACGGATGGTTTATTTAGTGATCCCACCGGCGACGGCAACTTGGGAGCAGGCAACCGAGCCGATCCGGTCAACTACGAAGATGATGATGATGATCCGAGTGATCCGGACGACGCCGGTTTCCCCCTTGGTTTGGAAACTACCTGGACCACCGGCGACGCTACCACCGGAGAGTTTCGGGTGGTGCTGAAGCATCAACCGGATATCAAGTCAGCCACTTCCGATTCTACCGATGGCGAGTCGGATGTAGACGTCACCTGGGAAGTGACGGTGCAGTAACGGTTCCTACAACCATTAGAATTAGATTGCGGCCGATTACACTATGAATTTTGCCGAAAGCCTTCGTTACGCTACTGCCAAAGTGGATTGACGAAGGCTTTCTTATTTACTTTTTTCCTGCATTGCCCTGCTGGTTAAACGCCAAATTAACCGTAGGGTCTTACTTATGCTGCTGAATGGGAAGCCATCTTCCTATTTTCCTGGTTCCATAATTGTAATATTAGCCGACCGGAGCCACCATACGGTATGGGTGGCGCTTACGTATCAATCAGATAGTCTGATCAGGGTCTAAGCGTAGGACTTCTACGACCAGAAAAGATGAGAGGTAATCGTTTCAAAAACACTGGAACAACCATTGATTCTGCGGTAAGACTACTAGATTTCTAGGTTTTTTGCATATGCTCAGGAAAATCAATCAAGTAACGCTCAATAGCTTTTTACTAGGATTAGTTGCATTATTAATCCTACTAAATAGCATTAGTGTCTTCCGAAACAATCAAATTATTATTAAGAACAACCAGCTCCGGGAACGCATTGCCGCGGCTGAACAAACGACCGCTTCTGTCCTCACCCGGTTGGTGCAGGCCACCGACGTCACGGTGAGAGGTTACGGGATCACCGAGCAAGAGATTTACGTCAATGCGTTCGATTTTCTCTACCAAAAACAGAAAAACATCTACGCCGGACTCATTGCTTCTTTGGACAGCCTGGGGGTTGATCTCTCGAGCGTTAAAAAACTAGAAAAAGGTACGTTGGCCTATATCAATTTCTCGTGGCAGATGATCGAAGAAGTGCAGGCTGGTAACATGGATAAATTTAAAGCAATGCTGGCCGAAGGGCGGGGAGATCAGATGTATGAAGTATACGTGGAGGCTAGTAGCGAGATATTCGCTCACATGGACCAACTGAACGAAGAAGCGATGGCTAGCTACTCTTCGGCCCTGCGGTGGAACAAGTGGCTGCAAATTGCGCTGCTGGTCATCAGCTTACCCACCATTGTTTCGGTGGTCTTAAGAATCAGAAAAGAGTCGAGGAGCCGGGAAAGGCTATACGAAAAACTAGCGGAAAACAACCATCAGCATTTGTTTAATCCGGGGCATGAAGCAGAAGTTCGGCACGACTACCAGTTGGAGGAAGTGCTGGACGCTTCCATAGAAAATATGCAGCAGGCCTCGGACTTTGTGACCCACATTGCCGAAGGGAACTACGATGTGCGGTGGGAGGGACTCAACGACGAAAATAGCGCCCTCAACCAGACAACCTTGGCCGGGGCCCTGGTGAAGATGCGCGAGAAGATGAAAGATGCCAAAGAAACCGATCGAAAACACCTTTGGGTAACCGACGGCTTGGCGGAGTTTTCTACCTTGGTGCGCAACCACCAGCACGATTTTAAGCTTTTTGCCGACCAAATAATCGCTTATCTGGTCAGTTATCTGGGTGCTCAGCAGGGCGGCTTGTTTGTGGTGAACGACGATGACCAATGCTTACAGTTGGAGGCCAGTTACGCCTTTGACAAAAAGCGATTTGTCGAGAAAAGGATAGCGTTCGGCAACGGCTTGGTTGGACAAGCCTATTTGGAGAAGAAGCCAATTACCCTGACCCACGTGCCGGAAGGGTACACCCACATCACCTCCGGTTTGGGCGATGCCACGCCCCGCTGCCTGATGGTCATGCCATTCGCGTACAATCAGAAAATTGAAGCCGTGGTTGAACTGGCTTCCTTCGATGCCTTTAAAACTTATCAACAAGAATTTTTAGCGAAAGCCGGAGAGTTTGTGGCTTCGGCCCTCATTAGCCTGAAAACCAGTGAGAGGATGCAGAATTTCGTGCGGGAGGCAAAGAAAAATAGCGAAGCGATGCGGTCGCAAGAAGAAGAACTGCGGCAAAACATGGAAGAGATGGCCTCCACCCAGGAGGAAATGCAGCGCCGCGAGCAAGAACTGCTGCAACGGCTGGCCGAGCAAGAAAAAAGTGCGTGACCGCTTTCGAACTGTGCAAATTCTTTCTAAATAGAGGGTTCATGCAACATCCAGCGCGTGAGCACGGCCACTTCCTGCTCTGACAGGCTGAGGTTAGACTCTGGCGGGGGCATCATCTGCTCAGGATCATTGGAAATGATGCGGTGGTAGAGCTCGCTATCGTGCGGGTCGCCGGGCACGATGGCAAATTTGCCGGGTTCGTCTTCCAGCGCGGCCAACGCCGATTCTTCCGTATCCAATCGGAAACCGGATTCTTGGTTGGCCGCATCCGGACCGTGGCAGGCGAAGCAACGATCAGACAGGATGGGCTTCAGGTGCAGGTTGAAGTCGACCTTCTGCGGCAGTTGAGCCTCTATTTCTTCCGGAAAAGAAACCCGCTGAGGTCCGCAAGCCACGATGGTAACGGACAAAAGGCTAACCAGAAGAAAGTTGCGCATAGTTAAGATGGTGGTGAGTGGATAGTCCGAAAAGTTAGTGATTATTAAACTTTATTCCGATAATTTTTCCAGAGGCTCGTGTCGACACGAGCCTCAAAAATTATCGGAATAACCTCTATTGCTAAAAATAAAATTGTGCCTACCTTATGCAACGTTAAATCAACCCAAATAATTTTGCCGTTACTATGCACCCCCCTCCTTGTGCTTCTTCTAGAATGGTCGCCAGGACTAGTGATTGGTCTTTGGCAACTGTTTACGATAGCTGTGTTTATCTTCTTCGGTTACCTGCTGGTGCGATTTCTAATCTCCGGCTGGCGGTGTTTTGATGTCGTGAAAAAATATTTTGAGCAGCGGATGGATCGCGAATCAGAAGAAACTGAGCGATAAATGGCGCGGTTGGTTAGCCATTTATAGCGCGTATCCCAACGTCTCTGCTGTTTTTCGGATAATAGGACGCACTTGCGCTATCTCATTTTCATCCAGGTTTTCCTTCCAGCGGTTTACCCGCATGCTATGATCGGGGCGTGAGTATGCGCGTGAGGTTCGAGCCTCCACAAACTGGGCGTTGTTGGTATTCTGCACCCGTTGCGCCCAGGCGTCTAGTGCCGCCGCATATTAAGAAGTATCTAACTCCACCTGCCGCCCCACCCGCTCGGCAAACGCGCGGGGGTTCGCCAGCATGTCCTCAAACCGGCTTATCGTCGCCCGACCCTCCACCGTAGCCAAACCCACCGAATTGATGTAATCCCAGTGGTGCGCACAGCGTTCGAGCAACGGCCGATCCAGCCAACTTCGCCAGTCGGGGGGCTTCGGGTGGTGGCCCCAGTCTTGGGAAATCCCCACGCGCAGCGAGCAAATGGTATCCAAAGGGTGACGAAGCTGCCAATAGATGATGCGTGGCTCGGGGACGGTCGCCAGCAATGTTTTCCAGGGAAACGGTAGTCCCGGTGAAGGAGGAAAACCAGGGCTTTCTTTCGGCACCTTCATCGCTACCGGAAAGGAATAATCATAAGTAGTTAAGTCCGCAAAGGGCGGTTCGCTGTAGTAAGTATAATCGGGCAATTGCTCGAACAGCTCCCCAAAAATGGAGGTACCGCTGCGTCCGCAGCCGAGGATGATCACATGGTGAGTAGGCAAGTGACGGTTCGCCGCGCGATTAATCACGGTACATGATTAGCGAACGAAGAATTTATATTATACCTCATCATTCGGTGTTCCTTGATGCTGGGGCCCGGCTCGATATTCGATATTCGATATTTTCGAATATCGAACAAGGAATTATGAATATTGAAGTAAAAGAATTTGTAAAACGTACTTGCGCTAATCACATACCAACCACGTTCCTACGCATCGATTTTCCGCTCGTTATAGCCCGTGTAAATTTGGCGCGGCCGACCAATGGGTTCTTTGTTCTCGCGCATCTCCTTCCACTGGGCAATCCAGCCCGGTAAGCGACCAATGGCGAACATCACCGTGAACATATCCGTGGGGATGCCCATTGCCCGGTAGATGATGCCGGAGTAGAAGTCCACGTTCGGATACAGCTTGCGCTCCACGAAGTAGTCGTCCTTCAGCGCTTCGGCTTCCAGTTCCTTAGCAATGTCCAGCACCGCATCGTTGACGCCTAGGCCCGAGAGTACTTCGTCGGCATTCTTCTTGATGATGCGGGCGCGGGGGTCGAAGTTCTTGTACACCCGGTGGCCAAAGCCCATCAGCCGGAAAGAATCATCTTTGTCCTTGGCCTTGTTGATGTATTTTTTTACGTCACCGCCGTCGGCCTTGATGTCTTCCAGCATTTCGATCACCGCTTGGTTGGCCCCGCCGTGCAGTGGTCCCCACAGCGCATTGATTCCCGCCGAGATAGAAGCGTACAGACTAGCCTGGGCTGAACCCACAATGCGTACCGTAGAGGTGGAGCAGTTTTGCTCGTGGTCGGCGTGCAGAATCAGCAATTTGTCTAGGGCGTCGGCCACCACCGGGTCGGGGTCATAGGCCTCGGCGGGCAGGGCAAACATCATCCGCAAGAAGTTGCTGCAGTAGTCGAGCTTGTTGTCGGGATAGTTGACCGGATGGCCGATCTTATGCTTATAGGCCCAGGCGGCAAAGGTCGGCATCTTGGCCAGAATGCGCATAATGCTCAGGTTCACCTCTTCCATCGAGCGGTCGGGGTCGAGCGAATCGGGATAGAAAGCGGTAAGCGAACACACCAGCGACGACAGCACGCCCATGGGGTGGGCACTGGCCGGAAAGCCGTCCAGAATTTTCTTGTAGTCTTCGTGCACCAGCGTGTGGTGGGTAATTTCCTGCTGGAAGCTGTCAAACTCGTCTTCTTTAGGTAGTTCGCCGTAGATCAGCAGATAGGCAGTGCGCAGAAACGATGATTTGGCCGTGAGTTCCTCAATAGGGTAGCCTCGGTAGCGCAACACCCCCTCTTCACCGTCCAGAAAGGTAATGGAACTGGTGGTGGAACCGGTGTTTTTGAAGCCCGGGTCCAACGTGATGAAGCCGCTTTGGCCGCGCAGTTTGCTGATATCCACTGCTTTCTCTTGTTCCGAACCTTCCACGATGGGTAGCTCGTAGGTCTTGTCTTCTATGGTTAATTGAGCCGTGCTGTCTGACATACTGTTGTTTAATTAAGGTTAACGTTTACTTTGCTGGTCATCGATTTATCAAAGAACACGGCTGGTCATTAATTGTTGCCAAGAATCAGGGGCAGTCCGCCCTCACCGCCGCCGATTACCACCACCTTGGAGTTGCTCGACTGCGACAACTGCGTAGTGGCTTCGATGCCCCGCATCTTGAGCAGTTCGTCGGTCAGGCTACTGTTGATGATTTTGTTGGCGGCTGCCTCGCCCTCAGCCGCGATGCGCTTGCGCTCGGCTTCGCTGGTTTCGCGCTCCAGCCGGAAACGGTAGGCCAATGCCTCTTGCTCCTGCTTGAGCTTGCTCTCGATAGCGTTGCGAATCTCGTCGGGCAGGTTGATGGAGCGGATCAGCAGGGCCTTCATCATGATGTTGTTGTCTTTGCCCTCCAGGATCTCTTCGGTTTCGCGGATGATGGCGTCTTCCACCTCGCTGCGCTTGGTGGAATAAATCTCTTCGGCGGTGTAGCGTCCCATCACCCGGCGCACCGTGGAGCGCACCTCCGGAACAATGAGTTGCGAGACGTAGTCCTTGCCGAAGAACTCATGCAGGTAGCCAATTTTGTTATACATCGGGTGGAAACGCACCGACATATCCACTTTCACCGACAGACCGTTCTTGTCGAGCACGTCCATAGCCTCGTCGATGGTGCGTTCGCGCACGTCGTAGACGAACATCTCGTTCCAGGGGGCCTTGATCACAAAGCCGGGAGTGTAGATTTTATCTTTGTCCAATCCGCCGCCAAAGCGCTCGAAGAGCACGCCGCGCTCGCCGGCGTCGATGGTCATGAAAATACTGGAGGACAGAAGGATGACGGCAAAGAACAGCGCCACTCCCATCACGATGAAGGGAAGAAATTTACGATTATCCATAGGGTAGATTTATAAAGTAGGGATGCGTGAAGGGTTGGATGACTGAAGGTTTGAGTGATTGAATAAACAGAACAGTATTTTTCATTCAATCATTCTCTCACTCATTCATTCATTTCGTCCGTTGGCTACAAGTTTACGTAAATATTAATAATTTCGCACCAAAGAACAATCTATGTACTACAACTCCATTATCGAAACCATCGGCGACACCCCGCTGGTTCGGCTCAATAGACTCAACGAGGGCATTGAAGG
Organism: Cyclobacteriaceae bacterium; assembly: GCA_965217275.1. Taxonomy (GTDB): domain Bacteria; phylum Bacteroidota; class Bacteroidia; order Cytophagales; family Cyclobacteriaceae; genus Tunicatimonas. Next base: position 3,993,596 of record OZ244400.1, read on the forward strand.
CACTATTTTGGTGAAACCCGAATACTTTAATCCTGGCAACTCGGTGAAAGACCGCATTGCCCTCAAGATGATCGAAGACGCCGAGCGCGACGGCAAGCTGCGGCCGGGCGGCACCATCATCGAGGGCACCTCGGGCAACACCGGCATGGGCTTGGCCCTCACCGCCATCGCCAAGGGCTACAAGTGCATCTTCACGCTGGCCGACAAGCAGTCGCAGGAGAAGATCGACGTGCTGCGGGCCGTGGGTGCCGAGGTGATCGTGTGCCCCACCAACGTGGCGCCCGACGATCCGCGCTCCTACTACTCGGTGGCCAAAAAACTCACCGAAACCATTCCCAACGCCTTCTACCCCAACCAGTACGACAATCCCTCGAACGCCCAGGCGCACTACGAAACCACCGGTCCCGAAATCTGGAAGCAGACCGAGGGCAAGATCACCCATTTCGCGGCGGGCGTGGGCACCGGCGGCACTATTAGCGGCGTGTCGCGCTACCTCAAAGAACAGCACCACGACGTGTTTAGCCTGGGCATCGACACCTACGGTTCGGTGTTCAAAAAGTATAAAGAAACCGGCGAGTTCGACGAGAAAGAAGTATTTCCCTACCTCACCGAGGGCATTGGCGAAGACATCCTGCCGGAGAACGTGGACTTTAGCCTGATCAACGAGTTTGTGAAGGTCACCGACAAGGATGCGGCCATCATGACGCGCCGCCTGGCCCGCGAAGAGGGCTTGTTCGTGGGTTGGTCGTGCGGCTCGGCGGTGTTCGGGGCGCTCAAGTGGGCCCGCAAGCACCTCAAGAAAGACGACACGATGGTCATCTTGCTGCCCGACCACGGCACGCGCTACCTGGGCAAAATTTACAACGATAGCTGGATGAAGGACCACGGCTACCTCGAGAAACGCGAGTACGCCACCGTGCAGGACATTCTGAAAGACCGCAACGGCAGCAGCGAACTGGTCACCGTGTCGCAGGACACCCCCATTGTAGAAGCGATCAAGATTCTGAATAAGCAGGGCATCTCGCAAATTCCCGTCACCGACGGCGATCAATTTGTGGGCAGCCTCACCGATTCCAAACTGTTGCACCAACTTATTGATAACCCTGACATGAAGAACGACCCGGTATCGGGCATCATGGACAAGCCCTTTCAGTTTATCTCACCCCGCGATACGCTGGACGTACTGTCATCGATGATCGACAAAAACAACAAGGCCCTGCTGGTGCGCGACCGCCTCGATCAAGTGCACATCATCACCCGCCACGATCTTTTGATGGCCATGAGCAGCTAAACGGTTCTAGGTTCTGAGTTCTAAGTTAATTAGTTTCAAACCCAGAACTCAGAACCTAGAACCTAGAACTTTCAAACCCCTAACCTTTAAACCTAACCTTTTCTCTTATGAAAATTCTGCAATCCCTATCGCTCACTCTGTTAACTGTTTTTTTACTAAGTTCTTGCGGCGGCACCACCGAAACCGCTGAAACCACCGAAGTGATGGAAGAAACCCCCGCCGAACCCACGCGCACCGAAGACGGCTGGACGGTGTTCTTCAACAACGACACCAAAGACGGTTGGAAGCAACTCAACGGCCAGGCCACCTACGAAATAAAGGATGGCGTAGTGATCGGCACCACCAAAACCGGCGAGCCCAACAGCTTTTTGGCCACCGAGCGCGACTACGGCGATTTTATCCTGGAATACGAAGTGAAGGTGGACACCGCCCTGAACTCGGGCGTGCAGATTCGCAGCCACCAGTATCCGGCTGATTCTACGATTATGATTACCAACAGTGAGGGCGAGCAAGTGGAACGCGAAGTGCCCAAAGATCGGGTTTATGGCTACCAGGTAGAGATCGACCCCTCGCCCCGTTCCTACAGCGGCGGTATCTACGAAGAGGCCCGCCGCGGGTGGCTCAACGACCTGTCAGACAATCCCGAAGCCCGCGAAGCCTTCAAGCCCACCGACTGGAACAAATTTCGCGTAGAAGCAATCGGCGACACCCTGCGCACCTATGTGAACGGCGTGCTGGCCACCGACATCACCGATTCCGAAACCGCTAGTGGTTTCATAGCCCTGCAGGTGCACAGCGTTCCGGAAGACAAAGGCCCCCTCCAGGTGATGTGGCGCAACATTCGGCTGAAGGAGATGTAGAGAGGCATAAGCTGCTTAACTCATGTTATTTTAGCTAGCTATTGATTGATGGAGTTAACTTTTCCATTCAGGAACGCTGCAAGCAATATGCTATTCTCATTCTTTGAGAAAGAAGCAGTGCATCAGTTTGTTGAATCAAAAAGCGGTAGCGATTTTGATCGTAGGTTTTTTTATAGAAAAGTAGAGTTTTTCAAGGATAGTCTTCCTGATTTTGAGAGTGAGATACTCCAGATTATCAACACTACTAATCAGGATACAATTGATACGTATTTCAACGAATTGAAAAATATACTTACCCATCTGCAAAGTCAAATCAATAGCGAAAATTTTAATAGTTCTATTAGTGCGTGGAACGAAGAGGAAATAGAAGCATATAATAAGTTGGTTAAGGATAAGGAAAATGAGTACTTTCAAAGAGAAGAACGGGCGAGATACAAACATTTAGAAAAATACGAAGTCGGTTTTCCTAATATCTATCCTTCTACTTCAATTTTTGGCAACTCATATACTAAAAAAGTCACGAACTATAATTTCTATTGTATTGAAGAGGAGTCAAAGGTAATTTCTGCGGAATATGCTGAGGAATACTATAAACTGGTAAAAGAATTGGCTTCAGAGTACATAGCAACCACTGCTAAGTACGATATACCTTGGAGTGAAGGAAATATCACGGCAAAACCAGGAGTAATAAGACTCAAACCAATTATCTTCTTTGAAGGAAAACATGATATTACGTACGTAGAAAGAGCAGCCAAACTTTTAGAGAAAGAAGGTCTGCTAGATGAAGTCCATCTAAAACAAAGAGGTAGTAGTAGTAATCTCAATAAACTATGGACAAGTCTTACCAAAGACAACTGGGAGACTGATCCACAGATAAAGGTTCTTATATACGATTGCGATACGAATGCAAATAACGATGGTGTTGGACATGTCTTCAAAAGGATAATCCCTACACTATCGGAAGGCTTCATTCAAAAAGGCATTGAAAATCTGCTTCCTGAAGGAATAGTACGGAGGGCTATGGAGCATAAAAAGGCTTTTGTAGACGTAAAAAAGATAGAAGGAACCCGAAGAGGAGAAGAATATGAAGAGGAGGAAATTATTGTAAATGGAGACGAAAAGAAAAATTTCTGCAGTTGGATCTGTGACAATGCTACGTCCGAAGACTTTACCAACTTCTCAAGCGTATTTGATATAATAGAAGACGCTGTCACGCTCGAAAAAGAAAAACTATGAGTACTGTCAAACAACCTCTGTCCAACACTCAGCTCGAAATCTTAAAAGCATTTTCTCACAATTTAAGCGAGGAAGAGCTAAAAGATTTCAGAAATACGATTGCTCACTTTTTCGCGGAAAGAGCCATTCAAATTGCCGATCAGGTATGGGATGAGAAAGGTTGGACTGATAAAAACGTAGATCGGATGCTCACTACGAAAATGAGAAAGAGAAGTTAGGTGTTGAAAAAGGTAGTACTTGATACCAACGTCCTTTTGGTCAGTATCTCTAAAAGATCAAAGCTTCACTGGGTTTTCAGAGCGCTGTTAGACGAGAAGTACGAGCTTTGTGTAACCACTGAAATACTCAACGAATACGCTGAGATTATTGAGCAGCATATGGGGCAGGAAGCTAGTGAAAGTACGATGGGTACCATAGAAAATCTGAGCAACGTTAACTTTACTACTAGCTATTATCGGTTTCGCCTGTTAAACGACGAAGACGACAACAAGTTCGTTGATTGCGCTATTGCTGCCAATGCCAGTTTCATCGTTAGTCATGACACGGACTTTAGTATGCTACGAAGTATAGATTTTCCCAACGTGAACGTAATCAATACAGAAAGCTTTAGGAAGGTTTTGAACCTGTAAGCAACATTCGGCTGAAGAAGATAGATGTAGACCAGAACGCTGAACAGCTTACGGCGTTATATTTTCTGCCAGAAGTGCATTAAAGCGAGGTTTAGCGGGGAAAACGAGATTTTTGGCTGGTCAAAAAGGTTCTCTTTTGCCCAGAAAGGCACCCCGACCATGCATCTATGTGTTACTCCGCCCAGAAAAGCACGCGATCAGGCCGTCCGAGCGATCTTTTGTCTAGAAAGAAAGTCTTTCTGCCACAAAAGGGTTTCTTTTATCAACAAAAACTACATCGACTAGCCATCTGAGCGATCTTCTGCCTAGAAAAATGCTTCGGCAAGGCAAGTGAGTGCCGATATGCCTAACCACGGGCGCGGGGCGGATGAAATTCTGCGGGATGGGGCTGCGGGAGCGGCGGGGTGGAAGAATGGGGACACACCACAGTTTATTGGGCAATTGCACTTAAAATCCAGACATCGTCATTCTGGAAATTTGCGAAGCCAAACACCCTGCTGCCAACAAATACCTGGACGAGCAGCAATTCAAGAATTTTCAGCTAATAGACGGGAACTTAGATTGGAACGACTTTGACTTGTGTTTTCCCATAGAAGATCTCTATAGAAACGCCATACTGGAAGATGAAAAAACGACACTAGCATTAGCCGCTTCAAGCTAGTACATTGATCTAGACCAACCAGAGCCCCAATCTTCAATCATACTGCAACTCGCCGCGGGCGGAGTAGGTCACGCTGTCGCGGAGCATCATCTTTTGTTTGCCCTGGGTCTCAAAGGCGATGACGCGCGGTTTTCCCCGCTGGAGAGCAAAGGTCATCCACATTTTTCGGCTGGTGCTGTAGAGCACGTTGTCTTCCTGAAACATGGTTTCGATGCGGTGCACGTTGGCGAGCGAATCGCGGTAGAATACCCGTAGGTAAGGGATTTCGGCTTGCCGGGCGCGCTTGGCGCGGTAGGTGCGCACGCGTAGCGAATCCTGGGTGGCACTGTCGGTTTCTTCGTATGCGCCTTGCAACACCGGTTGGTTGATATCCGCCTGCCGGAACAGGTCAAACGCCTCGGCCCAGGCAGTACTGTCCTTACGCATGGTCTGGGTCTGGGTTTGCCCCTCGATGCTGGCCCGCAGCGTCACCGGTGGGTTAAGCGAGTCGAGCCACTGCAACTGCTGCTGCACCAGGGAGGGCACGTCGAAGTAGGGCTTCTTGCCCAACTCGCTCACTGGCGACTGGGGAGTGCAGGCTATAAGAAAAAGCAGCGCGAAGCAGGCGAGCCACCGGAAGGGTATTCTAAGGAACGTCTTCGTCATTGTTAGCGATAATTTCCTGACCCACGTGGTCGTCGGGACGCAGGTAGGGGCGCACAATAAGCCGACTGCTGTTCTTGTACGAAAAATAGTTCAGAATCCAGTTGGCCATGGTGCCCATTTTATTACGAAAGCCGACCAGGTAATAAATATGGATGACCCACCAGGTAAACCAGGCAAACCAACCGCCCGCCCGCACCTTGCCGAACAGGTCGGCTACTGCTTTATTACGGCCAATGGTGGCGATGGTTCCTTTATTGAAGTAGACAAAGGGCTTGATGGGCTGCTGCTGCTCAATGCGCTCTAGGTTCTGGGCCACGTACCGTCCCTGCTGAATGGCGGTTTGGGCCACCCCCGGGTAACCCTTGGGATAATCTTCGGTGGTGTGGTAGGCAATGTCGCCAATGGCAAAAATGTTGGTGTAGCCCTGCACTTGGTTAAACTCGTTCACCAAGAAGTGGCCCCTTTCGGAGCTTTCTTCGCTCAGGCCCTCAATAAACGCCCCCTTGGTGCCCGCGCACCAGATCAGCCCTTCGGTTTCGATGGTTGTGTCGTTACTCAGGCCCGCCGTGCGGCCGTCGTACGACAACACTTTGGTATTCAGAATTAGCTCTACACCCATTTCTCGCAGGTACTCTTCGGCCTTGATGCCGCCCTTCTCATCCATGTAGGGCAGCAGATGCTCCCGGCTGTGCACCAGATAGATGTGCATCATACCCATGTCCAGTTCCGGATAGTCGCGGGGAAACACGTTCTTGCGCAGCTCTGACAGGGCCCCGGCCAACTCTACTCCGGTGGGGCCGCCGCCCACAATCACAAAGTTGGTGAGGCGGTCCTGCTCGGTAATGTCATCGCTGATGGTGGCCTTCTCGAAGTTTTGCAGAATCTGGCTCCGCATGTCCAGCGCGTCGCGCAGGGTGCGCAGGGGTAGGCCATATTTTTCGATAGCGTCGTTGCCGAAGAAATTAGACAGGGTGCCGGTGGCAATCACCAGATAGTCGTAGTGCAACGAGCCGACGATGGTTTCTACGCACTGCTTCTCGGGATCAATGCGGTTGATCTTCATCATCCGAAAGTGCAGGTCGCGGCCCCGCTCCACCAGGTTACGCAAGGGGTCAACCACCGAGTCGGGCTCGATGCCCGCCGTGGCCACCTGGTAGAGCAGCGGAATGAACGTATGAAAGTTGTTGCGGTCGAAGAGCACTATTTGAAACATCTCATCGTCTAGGTACTTGATCACGTTCATGCCGCCAAAACCACCACCAATCACCACAACCCGCTTCTTTTGGGTGTCGGGGATGCGTAACGAATATTTATCTTCCATAACTGAGTTGCTGTTGCTTCGTACTAAAAAAGCGGGTTGTGAGAGGATTGTTTAATCTCGGGATAGCCAATCCGAAAAAAGGTGGCATGCCGTGTATCTTACTGCCCGAAAAGTAGTTAAACGAGTAAACAAACCAATGTTATGAAAGCACTATTCAACGATCAGGTGATCGCCGAGAGCGACCAAACCGAGGTGGTAGAAGGAAATCATTATTTTCCCCCGGCCTCGGTTCATCAAGAATACTTTATGGAAAGCGACACGCACTCCACCTGCCCCTGGAAGGGCAAGGCCTCGTATTACTCGCTAGAGGTGGATGGGAAGAAGGTTAACGATGCCGCTTGGTATTATCCCGAGCCCAAGGAAGCGGCCGCGCAGATCAAAGACCACATAGCGTTCTATACCAACAAGGTGAAGGTGGTAGAGTAAGGGAAAACCTCGGCACGGCTGGTGAAGACACCAGCCGAAGGGTTAGGAGTGCTGACGCTACTGGGTAGCCAGGGGTTTCTTCGGGCCTAGCACCCGCATCTCTACGCGGCGGTTGAGTTCGCGACCTTCCTTTTCGTCATCGTTGGTGGCAATTGGATCATCCTCCCCGTAGCCTTTGGCAATGAGCTGGTCCACCGCTACTCCCTGCTCTATCAGGTAGTTCACAATGGCCTGGGCGCGGTCTTGCGAAAGTTGCTGGTTGTAGGCTTTGGCGCCGATGTTGTCGGTGTGACCGGCAATTTCCACGCTGGTTCCGCTACCGCTGAGCACGAACTGCTTGAGTCGTTCTAATTCGTCGTATGACTCCTTGCGCAGGTTGGCACTGTTAAAATCAAAGTAGATGAAGTCCAGCACCATGCGATAATCCGCGGTGGTAGGACTCAACGACACCTTCCGGCGAAACTCCTGCGATTCGCTCGTGGCACCGGGCACGCTCACCTGCACGCTTTTGTAAATGTATCCGTCTTTCTGCACCGCGAGCACGTATTCGGCGGGTTGCTCGTTGAAAATATCGAAGCGATAAATGCCCGTTTTTACGTTCTCGGCGGTCACGGTGCGCCCGTCGCCCATGTCTTTGAGCGATACCGTAGCGTTCATGGCCTCGCTGCTACTGGCGTCGTCGACCTTGAGCAACAACTGCACCGGCTTCAGACTGGCCACGTCCCCGATGGTTGGCTTTTCGATAGATTCTACCGATTTGATATCCCGGCCGTTGCCGAGCGAGTCGTTGCTGGCTAGTGCGCTCTTTCCCTGCTTGTCCATTGTTCCCAAATCAGCAGTGAGGTCAGGAACCTCCACCTTATACAAATCCAGGTAACCCAATCCGTCGTTGCGCACGGTGGCGTAGTAGCCGGTGGTTTCGTCTTTGGTGGTCACAAAGTACACGTCGTCGTCGGGAGTGTTGATCGGGTAGCCCAGGTTTACCGGCTCTCCCCAGGCTTGTTCTTCCTCGTCGTAGGTCGACTTAAAGATATCGTAGCCACCCATGCCCTTGTGGCCCCGGCTACTGAAGTACAGCGTCTTGCCGTCGTGCCCGATGAATACGCCTTCCTCATTATAAGGAGTGTTCACCACCTGCCCGAGGTTGGTCACTTTGCCCCACTCGCCGCGTCGGTCCTTTTCGCAGCTATAAATATCGTAGCCGCCGTAGCTGCCGGGTCGGTCGCTGGTGAAGTAGAGCGTGTTGCCGTCGGGAGAGATGGACAGTGAGTTTTCGGTGTAGCTTGAGTTGATATTGTTGCTGAGTGGCTCGGGCTCCGACCAGGTATCATTATCTTGCAATTCTGACAAGAAAATGTTTCCGTCGCCATTGTCGCCGTCCTTATAAAAGTAGAGTTGCTTTCCGTCGGCCGACAGCGCCAAGTTAGAGTCGAAGTAGAGATTATTAATTGATTCACCAATATTTTTCGCCTTGCTCCACTGCCCGTCTACCTTTTTGGAAATAAAAATATCTTCGTAGTAAAAGTTATCGTCGAACACGTTTTCGTTCAGGTTGTCTTCGGCCCGGCGCGAGGTAAAGATAAGCACCGTTTCGTCGGCATTGAGCACCGGGGCGTAGTCTTTACTGCTGGAGTTCACGGCGCTACCTAGGTTGGTGATCTTGAAGTTGCGCGCGTTGTTAACGAATTCCAGTCCGTTTTCGCATTCGTAGATGCGCCTTCGCACCTGGCTCACCGGCACCTTGTCGTCGCCCCGGTAGTCACTATCCCGGTTCACCTTCTGCAGGTAGCTATTGTAGAAGTTGATGGCTTCGTTGAACTTCAAATCGTACTGGTAGGCCCGGCCTACGGAGTACAAGATATCAAAGCGATAGTTGGGGTCTATTTCGTATACCTTTAAAAGATAGGGGGTGGCTTGCCCTTTGTTGATAGTTTCTAGCGTGGTTTTTCCGGCCATGTAGTTGGCCTTCAGGCTACTAGGATCGGTCTGGGCCGCCTGGATGTACATCTCCTTGGCCACCTCGGGGGCTTTTTGCTCATAGTAAATCTCATCGGCGATCTCTAAAAACTGCCGGGCAATTTCTTTGGGATCGTCTTGCGCCTGGGCCATCCGGGGGGCTAGCACCAGTATGATTCCCAGGATTAAGTGTTTGAGCAAGAATCTGGTCATAGTAACTTTATTGCCAAAACGCAAAGAGTAAGGAGGCTCTTTGCTTGATGTCGTTTAGCGGTTGTGACGCTGGCGGCAAGATAGACCGGTTTTGAATGTCATAAAATGCATAGGAAGTACATCGTAATATTTTAAGGCATACTATCAAAATTTGTACGGAGTATGACCTGCAAAATGTACCTTTGCGGTCTGGACACACGAATAATGGCCTTTTTTGAGCACTGGAGATGCTACACTACACCGATTGACCGGGAGCTGGTTTGCTGCTATTGTTTGGGTTGGTCAAAAGGATCTTATCCTAAAAACGATTTAATTTGCTGGTATTCAGATGTTTACTAGAAATAAGTTTCGGAAAAGTCAGTAGTGATTCGTGGCAGGCTGAAGCAATGGGTAGGCGTGTGCCCCAATCAATACGTCAGTAAGGTTTTTAGCAAGATTTAGCTATCTGCCGTTGTCAGAATATGCCATAAACCGTTCCTATTTCTAGAGGGGAACCCTACTTATAATGATAAGATCAACAGAATACATATAATAGTGCAAATAGAAATGTAAATATTTATAAACGCGATTTTATAAAGTTTTATTCTACTAGTGTTGCCAGAGCCAATGGCAACGTTCAACGGGCAAGGTTCATCGACAAAACCTAGCTTGCTTCTAGGTATTTCGCCTTTTTTTCAGAAATTAGCTTACCCAAAAAATATCGTTCCAAAAGTGGAAGAAGATTTGCGACTCTGCTAAGCAGTTTCGTCCTAAATTACATTCTCCTCTGTTTCATGCGCAAACGTTGCTTCTTCGGTCTCCTGCTCATTCTTCTGTTTCCCGTAGTTTTGGTGCAAGCCGCCGGTGATGATCCGGTGTTCACCGTCGTCGAAAAGGGAAACAAAAAGGGACTCTACGACGAGAACGGCAAGCCACTGATCCCTATCCGGTACGACGACCTAGGATGGAGCGCGGGCGAACCGCTGGTCTATTACAAAGTCATTGGCTATCGCGAAGGCTCCCGCTGGGGGCTCATCAATGTTCAGAACCAGCGGATGTGTCAGCCCTTGTTTCATCGGTTAATGCCCCACCAGGATAAGCTGCTCATCGCCGGTCAGAAAAAGGGTAATCACCTCAAATACGGATTGGTGAACGTGAAGGGCGAGCAGATCCTGGCTTTTCGCTACGCCAGCCTCCGTTCGCACGGCACGCAACTGATTGCTTCGGTAGCGAAAGCCCAATGGGTAGCATACGGGGTGATTAACAGCGAAGGAGAAGCGCTTATTGGGTTCGAGTACGCTGCCATTCGTTCCCTATCCGCAGATCGGTACGCGGTGCGCCACGCATCGGGACAAGAAGCCTTATTTAACGCCGAGGGCCAAGCACTTACCTCGTTTCAATACGACAGCATTGCGCCATTTGAGCACGGACTCGCCATCACTTACCAGCAGGGCAAGCAGGGAGTAATCGATCAATCCGGTGCCGAACAGGTGGCCAACCAGTATCAACAGGTAAAAATTGCCAGTCGGCGCTTGGTCAGCGTATTGCCCTTTGATCAGTGGCAAGCCTACACCAGTGCGAACCAGCTGGTTAGAACCTACTTTTTTGATGACCTTCAGCCGGTGGGAGTGAATCTGTACCGCGCGAAAATCGGTTCTTCCGAAACGTACGTCAATAGCACCGGAGAAGCAATTGTTTCGGAACGATGGAGCGTGGTGCGTCTGAGCAAGGGCTTTGCCGTGATCACCGATCACCAACACTACGGCGTGCTCAGCAACCAGCCGGGGCAGGAGAAACAAGTGATCGTGCCGGTGGAGTATGATTCGGTACGCATCGACGGCCGTTTTGTGGTTGCGGGCAAGCGTGTCTCAAACAGGATTAGTCCAAACCAGCCAGCGTTAAAAGACAAGATAGATTTTAATTGGGAGTTATTTGACGCCCAGGGCACCCTGTTGTCTACCTACGTATACCAAGCGGTGGGCGCGCTGCACGAGCGGCGGTTTGCGGTGAAGCGTAAGAATCACTGGGGATACCTGGATCCCCGCGGTCAGGAAGTGATTGCTTGCCAGTACCAATCGGCTACACCCTTTGATCAGGGACGGGCCAGCGTAACCTTTCAGGGGGGGCCAGGGGTGATCGACACCACGGGCCAGTGGATGGTGAAGCCCCGGCGTCGGAGCGGTGGCGGCGCGGTGCATCTGGAGCGGATCAATGAAAACCTATATATCTTCCGCCCAGCGGAGCACCACCCGGTGGGGCGCCACCCGGTGGGGCGCCACCCGGAGTCAGCGCAGTGGGGGCTGATTGATCAGCAGGGCCGAGAAGTGTATCGAACCAATCACCAACTTATCAACAACGGTAGCAGCCTGTGGGAGCGTAGCGATAACGGCCGCTACGGTTTGGTCAGCTACACTGGCCGCCGATTGCTGGAAACCCGCTACGATACCGTGTCGGCCCTACAGGAAGGTAAAATCTATACCTACCGGCGCGAAGGCAAGTTCGGCATCCTGTCGTGGGACGGCCGGGAATTGCTGGACCTGAACAATGATTTTGAAGAATTACACCCCATGAGCGATGGGTTCTTGGGCGTGCGGATCAATGGCAAGTACGGGTTCGTAGACGACTGGGGGCGCCTTCGCATTGCCAACCGCTACGACTCGGTGACCCACTTCAGCAGCAACATGGCCGCGGTGAAGGTGATGGGCCGCTGGGGCCACATCGATAAATCGGAACACCTGATCGTGCAACCCCGCTTCGACTGTGCCTATCCGTTTCGGGGAGCAGCAGCCATGGTGAAAAAAGCCGGCAAATTTGGGTTGGTGAACACCAAGGGGCGAACGGTGGTGCCCACGGTATACGACCGAATAGAAATCACCAAAGGAGGGCGGTACTCACTCTACTTGAACGATCCGCAACGCGGTATGCTGATGGGATTGGTGAGTGAAGCCGGTAAACCGCTTGTGCACCCAAAGTACGAATTGGTGCGGGATTTAAACAACGGCTTCGTGATGGTGGGGCGGAGGGGGAAGTACGGTTTGCTCACCACGGAAGGCCGCCCCACCATTCCGATGATTCACGCTCGCCTGATTCACGATCTTTACAATGAGGTTTACTTTTCGGTGACTTCGCCGGGGTGGCAGACAATTAAGCTAGACGCTGAATTTTAACGTTGGCTGACAAGTACTAATCGTTATCGTTTCCTCGATTCTGCCGGGTATTATCTTCGCCCGAAATGGCCTGCCGCATGTCGGTGTCGGCCTGGATGTTCTGCATACGGTAATAATCCATGATGCCCAGATTGCCACTGCGGAAGGCTTCGGCCAGTGCCAGCGGCACTTCGGCTTCGGCTTCGATCACCTTGGCCCGCGCTTCCTGCGACTTGGCCCGCATCTCCTGCTCGTTGGCCACCGCCATGGCGCGCCGCTCTTCGGCCTTGGCCTCGGCTACCTTCAGGTCGGCACTGGCCTGATCGATCTGTAGTTTTGCTCCAATGTTGTCGCCCACGTTCACGTCGGCAATATCAATAGAAAGGATCTCGAAGGCCGTTCCGGCATCCAGTCCGCGGCCGAGTACCAGCTTAGATATTTTGTCGGGATTGGCCAGCACGTTGCTGTGCGTTTGGGCCGAACCGATTGAGGTAACAATACCTTCGCCTACTCGCGCCAGGATGGTGTCTTCCCCGGCGCCACCCACCAGTTGCGAGATGTTCGCCCGCACGGTGACGCGTGCTTTGGCAATTAACTGAATGCCGTCGGCCGCCACGGCGGCAACTTCAGGAGTGTTAATCACCTTCGGGTTTACCGAAATCTGCACCGCTTCAAACACGTCGCGCCCGGCCAGGTCAATGGCGGTAGCCTGCTTGAAAGTGAGGTTGATGTTGGCTTTGTCGGCCGAGATCAACGCTTTGATCACCGTGGGCACGTTGCCCCCGGCCAGATAGTGCGTCTCCAAGTCGGCGGTGGTGAGTTCCAGACCCGCTTTGGTGGCGGTGATCATGGATTCCACGATGATGCGGGGCGGCACCTTGCGGATGCGCATAAACACCAGCTCCAGCAAACCCACCTTCACGCCTGAAAAGCGCGCGGTGATCCATAGATTTAAGGGGATGAAATACAGGAAGGTGAAGAAGCCGACGACCGCGGCGATGATGATAAAAACAACCGATAATTCCATAGGGTAGGGTGGGCGAAGGATTAGAGGATGAAGAAAGGCAAGGAAGTAACCCCGCGGGGTATTAGTTGGTTCCGAAACAATTTGAGCTGATCTAAAGCAAGGTAGTCGGATAATTTACGGATACGCAGGATAGACCGGCTCTAACCGGCACCGTGGCCCGTACTCGGGGTTGAGCGTATCATAAATCGCTAGTGCACTGCTGAAATAAGCTATACGGTTTACCCAGTTGGCTTCGGTTAAGCGAAAACTACGGCAATCTCTTCGCTCAAAATCAGCATCCAACAACAACGCTCCCTTCCGTTCTTCGTAAATCCTGAACCGAATCTTTTCTCCCTCCGCCGCCACGAACGCGATCCAGTGCCCACCGCTGCAGTCGCCCTTCCAGACCGCCGCGGGTGGAACCGTCTCGGGTTTTCGCGGAGGCGGACAATCGGTGGTGGTAGAAGTGGCAGTGCAACCGGGCACGAACATCATGATTATGGCGATCAAGGCAGTAGGCGCCCATTTTTTCATAGCTCCACCGCTTCCACTAAAATCTTGTTCGGACGCACCTCAATGACCCGTACCTTCGTTCCGGCGTCCACGTAGGCCCCCAGCGTGCTCACCTCCAGAATCGTTTCTTTAAACTCCACGTTTCCTGAGGGGCGCAGGGCCGATAACGCCACTCCCACGTCGCCCTTCCACACGCTATGCTTCCGGTCTTCGTTGACACGGCCCTGATTCGACTGCTTCAGCGACAGCTTATCCCACGCCCCGGTGCGCAAACTGAAGAACAGCGTAGCACCCAGCGCCCCGAACGCTCCCAGCAGCACCAGCGAGCCCGTGTCGCTGCCGAACGCCGTGAAACTCACCACCACGCCAATGATGGTGAGCACCAAACCGGCGATGCCGAACAGGGTGGTGCCGGGAATGAAGATCAGCTCTACCACGATCAGAATAATTCCGACGGCCAGCAGCAGGGCAACCGTGAACCAGTCTAGCATGGGCGGGGCATTTTTAATAAGCGCGGGCAAATATTACCCGGCGCGCCGAAGGTTGGCCCGAATATACACAAACTCCGGCTTCTTCCTCACCATCCAGCGGAATGCAGCGAATGGTCGCCTTGGTTTCTTCCTTGATCGCCGCTTCGGTTTCGTCGGTGCCGTCCCAATGGGCCATCACAAAACCCCCTTCTTCCAGCGCCTGTTTGAAGGCGTCGTAACTATCTGCCTGGTGCGTGTTTTTAGTCCGAAAGCGCAGCGCTTTCTGGTAGATTGCCCGTTGCATATCATCCAGCATCACCTTGATCCGTTCGCCCAGGCCATCGTCTAACGGCACGGTTTGCTTTTCCAGGGTGTCGCGGCGGGCCACCTCGATGGTTTCGTTCTCTAGGTCGCGCATGCCTACGGCCAGGCGGATGGGCACGCCCTTTAGTTCGTACTCGGCAAACTTCCAACCCGGTTTGTGGGTGTCGCGATCGTCGTACTTTACCGAGATGCCCAGCGCTTCCAGTCCGGTTTTCAGGGGGCGCACCCGCGCGCTGATCTTTTGCAAATCTGCTTCCTGCCGGAAGATGGGCACGATCACCACCTGCACGGGAGCCAGCTTGGGCGGCAAAATGAGCCCCTGGTCGTCGGAGTGGGCCATAATGAGCGTGCCCATCAGGCGGGTGCTCACTCCCCACGAGGTGCCCCACACGTATTCCTGCTGCCCTTCTTTACTGGCGAATTTCACTTCGAAGGCCCTAGCAAAGTTCTGTCCCAGAAAGTGAGAGGTGCCCGCTTGCAGCGCCTTGCCGTCTTGCATCAGGGCCTCGATGCAGTAGGTTTCCTGCGCTCCGGCGAAGCGTTCGCTCGGGGTTTTGATGCCCCGGATCACCGGTACCGCCATAAATTCTTCTACGAAGGTGGCGTAGACCTCCAGCATGCGTTCGGCCTCCTCCACTGCCTCGGCCTCGGTGGCGTGGGCGGTGTGCCCTTCTTGCCACAGAAACTCCGAGGTGCGCAAGAACAGGCGCGTGCGCAGCTCCCAGCGCACCACGTTGGCCCACTGGTTGATGAGTAGCGGCAGGTCGCGGTACGACTGAATCCAGTTGCGGTAGGAATTCCAGATCACCGTCTCGGAGGTGGGCCGCACAATGAGTTCTTCTTCCAGCTTGGCGTCGGGGTCCACCACCACTCCACTGCCGTCGTCGGCGTTTTTGAGGCGGTGGTGCGTTACCACGGCGCACTCCTTGGCGAAGCCTTCTACGTGGGCCGCCTCCCGACTCAGGTACGACTTAGGGATAAAGAGCGGAAAGTAGGCGTTGGTGTGGCCGGTGGCCTTAAACATACGGTCGAGCTGGGCCTGCATAGCTTCCCAGATCGAGTAGCCGTAGGGTTTGATGATCATGCAGCCCCGCACCTCCGAGGGCTCGGCCAGTTCGGCCCGCTTCACCAGTTCGTTGTACCAGGCCGAGTAGTCGTCGCTGCGCTTGGTCAATCCTTTCGCCATAGGTTGGTATAGATTTTGTTAATTTATGCGTAAAACCGTACATTTAGTACGAACAAAGATAGATCAGGATTGGCGGGATATGCTAGGATTGGCCGGATTAATGCGGAATCGCTTGAAATAAAGCGGTCGAAGTGAAAATATTTAATAGCAAACGGCACTATTTCACCCCATTTTAGACATCTTGTGCATTCAACTTTATCCCGCTTATCCTGATCCGAATCATTTTCGTTTATTTCACGTTATAATAGTACAACAATCATTTTATAGAGGAGGAAGCTTATGAAAACGAATATAGCCACATTATTTACCGGATTAGCCGCCCTTGGCACGTTGGGCGCATGTTCCACTACCAACCAGTTGGGGCAGACCCAATTAGGAGACGTTGATCCAATGTACGCTCAATACCGTACTCCGGTCGCTGCACCAGTAGTGCTCAACGAGCCGGTTACCGCTGACTACAACAAAGGCAACTACCAGTTTCAGGACGAGAACTTATCGTCCAAAACAGTGAATCCTGATTTGGTGGCGCAGTACCAGAACGGTGACCAGCGCGCTGATGAAGGTCAGGCCAACGACGATTATTACGTAGAAGAATATAACCGCCCCGGTGCCTACGGCAACCAGCCGCAGGTGGTAAACAATTTTTACGGGAACCCGAACCGTTTTGGTGCTTTTGGCAACCCCGTCTTTGGTGGCGGTTTTTATGATCCCTTCTGGGGGGGCGGCATGGGCTTCTACGATCCCTT
Organism: Cyclobacteriaceae bacterium; assembly: GCA_965217275.1. GTDB lineage: Bacteria > Bacteroidota > Bacteroidia > Cytophagales > Cyclobacteriaceae > Tunicatimonas. Next base: position 4,010,204 of record OZ244400.1, read on the forward strand.
CTGGGGTCCTGGCATGGGCTTTGGCAGTCCGTGGGCCCGGCCCTGGGGTCGACCCGGATTTAATGTGAGTCTAGGCTTCGGATGGGGCGGTGGATTCGGCTGGAATCGATGGAATCGTTTTGGCGGCTTCGGCGGTATGTACGGAATGTACGACCCGTTCTTTGATCCTTTCTGGGGTTCTAGTATGGCCTACGGTGGTTGGGGCAATGGTTTTGGCGGCTGGGGTCGACCCGGATGGGGCATGGGAGGCTTCTACGGTCGTCCTAACGTGATTATTGTTAACAACGAATCACTGGCGAACCAACGCGGACGATCGCTGTCCCGTTCTTCTGACTATTCTACCAGCCGTGCTCAGGCGAATGGGGTAACCGACGCTAGGCGGAGTAGCACGAGCCGGGCTTCTCGTGCCACAACCAATAGTGGCAGAAACGCTTATAGTTCACGTAACACGAGAAGTTCTTACGGTAGCCGAGACGCTACTTCCGGCCTGACGCGTAGCCGCAATGAGGCATATACCACCGCTGATTCACGAGGTAACGCTTCAGCGCAGCGTTCTAGAACGCGTAGCAGTAATAATTACGCTGCCTCGCCTTCCCGTAGTGCAAGTCCGAACTACCGGCGTTCTAGTGGCCGAAGTTCCACGTACAGCTCGCCATCTCGTTCTAGCAGCCGAAACTATAGTACGCCTAGCCGAAGCTCCCGATCCTACGGAGGTAGCCGTAGTTCAGGTTATTCATCAAGTCCTAGCCGAAGCAGTGGTAGCAGCAGCTACGGAAGCAGTCGTAGTTCTGGAAGTTATTCGTCAAGTCCCAGCCGAAGCAGCGGTAGTAGTTATTCTCGTTCTTCTGGCAGCAGTTCTCGCTCTTCCGGTGGAAGTCGATCCAGAAGCCCGCGATAGCAACAATCTAGCACTCTTTTAGCGTTATAAGTGTAGTAGAAAGTATCTACTGCACTTTTTTTTTACCTAGCCTTTTATTTGATATGAAAAGCATCCATAGATTAGTATGGGCCTTGATAGCCCTTCTGCTGGGCGGAACCACCGCCTTCGCTCAATTATCATTTCCATCTTTACCCGAAGATGCCCGTTTGTTTAGTCCTTCGCAAACCGTGGGTACGGCCCGCGTGCAGGGATTTGGAGGCGCTGGTTTCTCATTGGGCGGTGACATCAGCGCCGCGGCGTTGAACCCTGCGGGACTCGGATTCTACAACCGTTCTTCTATTGCCGTAACCCCATCCTTCCGAGGAATTGAGACGAATACCAACTTCGGGGGGGTAGGTGAGAACAGCTACCTTGGCGACTTCGGAGTGGCTAGTTTCGGACTGGTGATTGCCAATGCAAAAGAGAGTGTCACGCCCACCCGGTTTAGGGGCGGAGCGTTCGCCGTAACGTTCAACCAAACGAACAATTATAGTTTCACAAATAGCTATCAAGGCCCAACTTCTGATTTCTCGTTTATTGATGCGGTCACGCTTCAGGCCAACGGCATCGATGTAAACATTCTAGACGGAGAGCTAGAACAAAATCCCCCACAGATTCCGGATTACATCACAGCTGCTTATAACAACTTTCTAATTAATCCTGTATTTGATGAAAACGGTGTTCATGATGGCACTTATCGGGCATCACTACCTCCTGGGGTGCTGGCCCAACCTACCGGCGAGTCCCAAACTTCGGGAAGAATGAACCAGTGGAATTTTTCTTACGGAGGCAACTTTGAGGATAAACTCTATTTAGGAGCAAGCATTGGTTTGATGAGCTTCCAGCAAGAGCGCCAAAATGAGTATCGTGAGTCGTACGTCTATCCGCAAGAGTACAATACCTTTATCAACGAAGGAGGTTTCTTTTTCCCCGTAGAAGGAGGTCCGGTAACCATCGATTACGTAGACGACACACGGCTGCTCGAAGTGCAAGAGGTAAATGGAACGGGCCTCAATGCCAACCTGGGGGTGATTTACCGACCGATTGAAGCGCTGACGGTAGGGGTTTCTTTCCTTACTCCCACAATCTTCGGAGTGGAAGAAAGAAGTTACTTCGATCTGGAAACCAACATCAGAGGACTGCTGCGAGACGATAGCGCTAGTTTTGAGCCGCAGTTCAATCGCCTATCGCAGGGCAACGAAGGAGTTTTGAGTTACAACCTAAAGACGCCCGCCCGCTTAGGAGTAGGAGCTAGCTATTTCTTTGAAAAGTATGGCTTTTTGACCGCCGATGTAGAATACGTACGTTACTCTGGTTATCAGTTTTCGTCGTCAGACAACGGAGCAGCCAATATCATGTCAGGGGCTAACCAAGAGATAGATGCTGTTTATAATTCGGCCCTTAACTACCGAGTGGGCGGTGAATTTCGGTATAACGTATTGCGTCTGCGTTTGGGATACGCCCTGTTTGGGGACCCTACTGATTTTGTAGACGATGAACTAAACCGCAATCGGCAGTCGATCAGCGGAGGAGTGGGAGTGATGACCTCCTCGTTCTTCGCTGACTTAGCAGTGACCAGCAGCCGTTTTGACACCGACGCAAGGCCCTACAGTGGAGCGGACTTTTACTCACAGACCAACAACGTGACGAACGTGTTGCTCACGCTTGGCTTCAACTTCTAGCTGACAGCAACGCAACCAATTCCTCTAGCGTTGTATCTTGATTAACGGTAATATGCGCCTGCCGGTATACCGGTAGGCGTTTTTCGAACTTGGTAGTGTACTCCTGCACCAATTGGTTTTGATCCAATTCCTGCAGCAGCGGCCGGTCGGTGACCTGTGTGCCCTGCATGCGCTGCACAATGACCGGTATTGGCACATCCAGAAAGATGGTGGTGCCCCGTTGGTTCATGTAGTCCATGTTATCAAAAAAACAGGGAGCGCCGCCACCCGCGGCTAGTACAAAAGTATCCTGCTGCTTAGCTACTTGGTGAAGGGCTTGCTGCTCCAGCCTGCGAAAGGCTTCCTCGCCCTGCTGGTCAAATATCTCTCGGATGGGTTGCCGGGCGTTCTGCTCTATAACATCATCCAAGTCCAGAAAAGGCAAGCTTAATGCTACCGCCAGCTTTCTTCCCAATGTTGATTTTCCTGAGCCAGGTAGACCGATGAGGAACAATTTCATAAATATTTGAGTCGGCTTTGCAAAATTTAGTGTTATCTTTTAATCGGTATGGGAGCCGGAGTGCATTGGGAAGCAGCGGACGAAGACCTTAGGCCTTAAAGGTTTTTTTAAGGGAGGAAATCAATTGTTCTATTCAAAATCTAGCCATTTCCCAAACGGTTTAGGTCACCAGAAAAAGAAGGCCCTTATAGTTGACGATTTTGAGAAAAACATAAAGTCCAACGTACCCGACCAGCGTAGGCTTTCAAGCCTACGTGGACAAAGACTCACGTAATCGACATCCTACTACTCCACCGCCGCCACTCCCTGCCCCAACAAATCACTGATCTCCTCCGCTAACGGAGTGTCCCGAAAGTGCCACTTGCCGCGCACCACTCCGTTTTGTAGCAGCACCAGTCCCGGATTGGCCCGGATGATGGTCTTCAGCACCGTGGCGTCGGCGTAATAGTAGGGCAATGCTAGCTGGTACGCGTGCCGGAACTCATCATAGATCGCCTCGCCCGAAGCGGTGAGCACCAGCGCTTCCGTCCCGGCGGGCAGTTGGTTAGCCAAGCGCTGAATTTCCGGGAGCACGTCTTTGTCGGCCTTGGTCACGTCGTACATCACCACCAGCAGTTTGTTGCCCTCAAAGGTGGCTTCGGTGAAGTCGCCCTCGTCGTTCCACACGCTGTAGTCGGTGATTTTGGCCTGGGCTTCCGGATTGAGCGTCACCATTTCCTTGAAAGTGTAGTCTTTGTCAGTCGGGTACTGCGTGAACTCCTCGTCTTCTCCGTCCTTGGTCATAACGTATTTATAGCGCAACGGCTCGGAAGGTTGCATCAGGCGGGGCAGGTCGGCCCCTACCTTATAGGCCCGGAAGTCAGCGAAGGGCAGATGACGCACCGCCGTGATTCCCAGCAACAGACCCACCACCATGACCGACCCGACCACCATGTGCGAAGTCCGCAGTGAAAATGTCTCGGTGAAGCGATGCCGGTAAACAAACAGAATACCAATCAGCCCCAGTAAGATCACGTCTTTGGTAAACGACTGCCAGGGAGTGAGCACAATGGCGTCGCCGAAGCAACCGCAATCGGTCACCTTGTTGAAGTAGGCCGAATAAAAAGTCAGGAACGTGAAGAAGACAATCATGCCCAGCAGCACCCAGGTGGTGATGCCCATGCGGTACTTGATGAGCACCGCCACGCCCAGCGCCACCTCCAGCACGCTCAGCAACACGGCCAGCCCCAGCGCCAACGGGATAAATGCCTCAAAGAAAGGCGCAAAGTCGGTAGCGAACACGTCGAAGTACTCTTCCAGCTTGATCTGGGTGCCCACCGGATCGTTGAGCTTAATGAGCCCCGAAAAGATAAACAACCCCCCCACCAGGAAGCGAGCGATTTGGATGATGATATTCATAAGTCATTAATTGATGGCCTGATACGGTCGGGTCGCGACCCGACCGTATCAGGCGAAATTCATTTTAATCAAACAAAACACCGCGTAGTTGATCATGTCCTGGTAATTAGCGCGCACGCCCTCCGAAATGATCGTCTGCCCCCGGTTGTCCTCAATCTGCTTCACCCGCAGCAGCTTCATTAAAATAATATCCGTGATCGAGCTCACGCGCATCTCGCGCCAGGCTTCGCCGTAGTCGTGGTTCTTGCTGCGCAGCAACTGCTGGGTTTCTTCTGCCATACGATCATAAAGCAGTTCCAGTTCCCCGTAGGGCAGCTCAAGTGATGCGTCGGCCGGTAGCTCCAGTTGCATCAGGGCAATAAGGCAGTAGTTGATGATGCCCACAAACTCTCCGGCCACGCTATCCTCTACCTGCTGCGTACCTTTTTCCTGGATAGAACGAATTCGCTGCGCTTTAATGTAGATCTGGTCGGTGAGCGAGGGCAAGCGCAGAATTCGCCAGGCGGTGCCGTAGTCCTTGGTTTTTTTCTCAAAGACGTCCTTACAAGCCTGAATGACGCGATTATATTCCTGGTAGGTTTGGGTTTTCAACGTTATTTGTTCTAATTTTAGAGGAAAAGGCACGAATGTTGAGCCATTGACGAAAGTAAACGCTTTTTCCGAAAGAAAAACACTCAATCTCCGAGGAAAATTAGTCGATCTCACCGAGCCAAAGGTGATGGGCATTCTGAATGTGACCCCGGACTCGTTTTACGACGGCGGCCGGTTTTTCCGAGACGAAGTCCAACTATTGCGGCAGGTTGAGATGATGCTGACGGAAGGGGCTACGTTTATTGACATCGGCGGTTATTCATCGCGGCCCGGAGCAGCGGAGGTAACGGAGGAAGAGGAGAAACAGCGGGTGGTGAAAACGGTGGCTACGGTGGCCGATCATTTTCCCGAAGCACTCCTGTCGGTCGATACGTTTCGGGCATCGGTGGCTCGGGAAGCCGTGGCGGCCGGAGCGAAGATGATCAACGACGTCAGCGGTGGCGCCGACGACGAAGCCATGATGCCCACGGTGGCCGAACTAGCGGTGCCCTACGTGCTGATGCACACGCGCGGAACGCCGCAAACCATGCAGATGCTGACTGAGTACGACGATTTGGTCGTAGAATTGATTGATTACTTTCAGCAACGGCTGAACACCTGGCAAGCGCACGGGGTTAAGGATATAGTGATTGATCCGGGATTTGGCTTCGCCAAGACGGCGGATCAGAACTTCACGCTGCTCAGTCACCTGGACGCGTTCCGAATGCTGGGCGCGCCGATGCTGGCGGGACTGTCGCGCAAGTCGACGATCTACCGCACGCTGGGCGTCACGCCGGACGAAGCGCTGAACGGCACTACCGTGCTCAATACGGTAGCTCTGTTGAAGGGAGCCAGCATCCTACGGGTACACGACGTGCGAGCGGCCGTAGAAGCGGTGCAGCTTACGCAACACATAGTTTGAATTTAACCCTTTTAGTCCGAAATATACCTTGAACCTACTTTTTTCGATTGGCTTCCTGGAAATCAAATGGGTAGATATCATCGACATCCTACTGGTGAGTTTGTTGATGTATCAAGTGTATAAACTGATGCGTGGCAGCGTGGCGCTGAGCATCTTTTTTGGGTTTTTAGTGCTCTATCTAATCTTCTTACTGGTGAAGGCGGCTCAAATGGAGCTGCTCACTGCCATTCTGGGGCAGTTTATGGGCGTCGGTGTGCTGGCCGTTATCATTCTGTTCGCTCCGGAAATTCGTAAGTTTCTGCTGTTGGTCGGCAAAACCACGGCCATCAACCGGGATACTTTCTTCAAAGGCTTTTGGCGCAAGAAAGAGGATCAGGGCAAGTTTAATCTCACCCCGGTGATCGACGCCTGCAAAAGCCTGAGCGGCTCCAACACCGGGGCGCTCATCGTGTTTTCAAAAAGCTCTCCCCTGAAGTTCTACGCCGAGTCGGGCGACGAACTGGACGCGGTGGTTTCCAAGCGTATTCTGCTCTCTATCTTCAATAAGTACAGTCCGCTGCACGATGGAGCCGTAATCGTGCATAACAGCCGGATCAAGGCCGCGCGCTGCATCCTGCCGGTGACCGACAAAGACAATGTGCCGGCCGAACTGGGCTTACGTCACCGGGCCGCCATCGGCATGACCGAGGTAACCGATACCCTGGTGGTGGTGGTCTCGGAAGAAACGGGACAGATGTCGGCGGTAGAAAACGGTCATATCTACCGCAACCTGTCGGCCAAAGAACTTCGCCAGCGGATCAACAACTACTTGTACGAAGAAAGAGAGGAAGAAGAGTTTGTCGTTGATCAGGCCAAAGCCGAAGAAGATGCCTTTATCCAGAAGAAAGAACAGGGTAAGACCAAAAAGGAGAAGCCAAAGAAGGCCCGAACCACCGCCAGTGCCGACGAAAGTGTGGGCACCGAAGCCGATTAGGCCACATTTTTGCTCTACGCTCTGCGTAGAAAATCTCTCCTGATGCAAGTGTTACAAGATGTTTCGTTACAGCCCCACAATACCTTTGGACTGGAGGCCCGGGCCCGACACTGGATTACTATCACCACGACCGAGCAACTGCAAGCACTGCTGCGTGACCCCGCCTACCGGTCGTTTCCGAAACTGGTGCTCGGAGGCGGAAGCAACGTGCTGTTTACCCAAGATTTTGAGGGACTGCTCATCAAGATAGCGATTCCGGGAATTCGCGTAGTGAAGGAAAATGAGGAGGAGGTGCACGTGAGGTCGGGCGCAGGCGTTGGCTGGCACGATCTGGTGATGCACTGCATTGCGCAGGACTACGGAGGCATCGAGAACCTGTCGCTGATTCCGGGCACGGTGGGAGCCGCTCCCATGCAGAATATCGGGGCCTATGGCGTGGAAATCAAAGACGTGTTCGCTTCGCTGGAAGCGGTGGAGATCGCTACCGGTAACCTGTGCACCTTTAACTCGGCCGATTGTCAGTTTGGATACCGGAGTAGCGTTTTCAAGCACGAACGCAAGGGGCAATACATCATTACTTCCGTTACTCTGCGTCTTCGGAAGCAACCGGTGCTCAACACCTCCTACGGGGCAATAGCCGACACCTTGGCCCGAAAGCACATTCACGCACCCACCATGCGCGACGTGAGTGAGGCAGTGATCGAGATCCGGCGCAGCAAACTGCCCGATCCGCAGCAGATTGGCAACGCCGGAAGCTTCTTTAAAAATCCCGTCATTTCCCGCGCCCAGTACGAGGCGCTACTCACCGACTACCCTACGATGCCCGGCTACCCAACCGAGGAAGCCGTGAAGGTGCCCGCCGGTTGGCTCATCGAGCAGTGCGGCTGGAAGGGCAAGCGACGGGGCAACATTGGGGTGCACGATAAACAGGCGCTGGTGCTGGTGCACTTCGGCGGCGGGCAGGGCAAGGCACTGATGACGCTGGCGCAGGACATTAAAGCATCAGTGCAAAAAAAATTTGGCATCGCCATCGAACCAGAGGTGAACATGATTTGATAAACAAACCTCTACTTTTTAGTATATTTGAAAGTTAAACCCACGACCATTCAGCCATGAACAAATTCATCAATTGCCTTACCTTATCAGTTTTTCTTCTTACGATCAGTCACCTTACTTTTAGTCAGGAAGCCGTAGAACCCCGGCCCAGTCCGATGGCGATTGCCGTTACGCAGCAGGGAGGCACTTATGTGAAAATTGTGTATTCTCGTCCGCACAAGCGGGGCCGTGAGATCTTCGGCTCCGAACTAGCCCCCTACGGCAAGGTATGGCGGCTAGGGGCCAACGAAGCTACCGAGATCACCACTACTAAAAATATAAAGGTTGCCGGTAAAACGCTCAAGGCGGGTACCTACTCCATGTTTGCCATCCCCGAGAAAGACGAGTGGATCATTATTTTCAATAGTGGGTTGGGCCAGTGGGGCGCCTACGACTATGATGCCAGTCAAGATGTGCTACGAATAGAGGTGCCCGTTCAGCAGGCAGAGGAGGTTTACGAGCCCTTCACCATCGCGTTCAACGAAGAAGGAACCGAACTCACCATGGTCTGGGACCAAACCAAGGTGGTGCTGCCGGTAAAGTTGTAAATGCAATTACCTACTTATTTTTCCCTGGACAGCTTTTTTAGCATATCTTGACGGCCGTGGACAACCGCTAAGATTTCCACATTTTCTTCATTATCGTAGTACTCACCAATAGCCACTAAGTCGCGTTTAGCGGATGCTGACCAGTTTACGACAGCCACTTTCCTAGTTCTTTCTTTACCTCCTCATGAGAGATTGTTCTGCCATTTTCCACATCTTTCATCCCATCTTCTATCTTCTGCAAAAAATAGAGTTCATACATAATTTCTTCATAGGTGATGTCGTCTTTTAATTTTTTGATAAGGTTAAGAGACGTCTCTTTCGCTGAAAGTATAGTATCCATAGTATAACTTTGTAAGTGTTAGAAACAGCCAACATACCCTAATAAGGGCAATTCAACCAAAAATACAAATAAATTTGCTTGTTAAGTATTGCCTACCGTCTCACCAACCATGTCACCATCTCTGGAAAAGTAATAACCAGCGAAAGAAAGACTGCCAGTGAAATTGTAGTGCATCGTGTGCCCCACGGATATCGATTATTCCACCGTCACCGATTTAGCCAGGTTACGGGGTTGGTCCACGTTGCAGCCGCGCATCACCGCGATGTGGTACGACAGCAACTGCAACGGAATCACCGAAATCATCGGCATAAGCAACTGCGAGGTGGCGGGCACTTCCAGCACGTGATCGGCGATGTCGGCAATGAGCGAATCGCCTTCGGTAACCACCGCGATCACCTGCCCCCGCCGGGCCTTCACCTCTTGAATATTCGAAACCACCTTTTCGTACGAGTCGTCTTGCGTGGCGATAAATACCACCGGCATCGCTTCGTCAATCAGGGCAATCGGGCCATGCTTCATTTCGGCAGCTGGATAGCCCTCGGCGTGGATATAAGAAATCTCCTTGAGCTTTAGCGCTCCTTCCAGGGCCACCGGAAAGTTGTAGCCCCGCCCCAGATAGATAGCATTGTTAGCGTCTTGATACGCATCAGCAATGTACTTCACCTGTGCGTCTAGCTTGAGTGCCTGCTCTACCTTTTGCGGAATGGTATTTAACTCTTGCAGTAACCTACCGTAGATCGGTTCGTCTAAGGTACCCTTCTTACGGCCCACCAGCAAGGCCGTCATGGTGAGCACGGTGAGCTGGGCGGTAAACGCCTTGGTACTGGCCACGCCGATTTCGGGACCGGCGTGCGTATACGAACCCGCGTGCGACGCACGGGCAATGGAAGAGCCCACCACGTTGCACACTCCCAGCACGATGGCGCCCCGGCTTTTGGCCAACTCAATGGCCGCCAGCGTATCGGCGGTTTCGCCCGATTGAGAAATGGCAATCACCACGTCGCCCGTATGGATAATAGGATTGCGGTAGCGAAACTCAGAAGCATACTCTACTTCTACCGGCACCCGACACAGGTCTTCAAAGATGTATTCGGCCACTAGTCCGGCGTGCCACGAGGTGCCGCAGGCTACCACGATAATCCGAGGGGCACTCACCAATCGATCCACGTAATCGCGAATGCCGCCCAGCATCAGGGTGTTGGTATCAGCGTTCAGCCGCCCCCGCAAGCAGTCGGCAATAGACTTAGGCTGTTCGTTGATCTCCTTAAGCATAAACGAGTCGTAACCGCCCTTTTCGATCGCTTCCAGTTGCAGGTCCAGCGTCTGAACGTAAGGATCGGTGGGCAAATCGCTGTGGATGTCGCGAATCGTAAACTGTCCGTCCTTGATAATGCATACTTCGTCATCGTTGAGATAAACCACTTCGTTAGCGTACTCGATGATCGGAGTGGCGTCGGAAGCCAGGAAGAACTCGTCTTTGCCCAGCCCCAGCACCAACGGGCTGCCCTTGCGGGCGGCAATCAGGGTGTTGGGCTCGTCGGCCGACAAGATGACGATGGCGTAGGCTCCTACTACCCGGGTGAGGGCCACCCGCACCGCTTCCTCCAGGGTATACGCTTCGTGTTGCTGAATGTCTTCAATAAAGTGAATCAGCACCTCGGTATCGGTATCGCTCTCGAAGTGATGACCTTTGTTGGTTAGCTCTTTTTTCAGGGCAGCGTAATTCTCGATGATGCCGTTGTGGATAATGGCCAGCCGTCCGTTGCCCGACCGGTGGGGGTGGGCGTTCACGTCGTTGGGTTCGCCGTGGGTGGCCCAGCGCGTATGACCAATGCCAATGTGGGCGTGTAGTTGGGTTTTGCTAGCTGTCTTTAGGTGAGCTTCTAGGTCGGCAACTTTCCCCTTTTTCTTAAAAACATTCAACGAGCCGTTCATCAGCGCCAATCCGGCGCTATCGTAGCCGCGGTATTCTAATCGACGAAGTCCTTTAGTGATCACAGCGTGAGCCGGACGGTGTCCCACGTAAGCAACAATTCCACACATAATGATTGAGTTTGTTTGATGTTAGCGCACCGAACAACCAGTCGGCGCAAAAAATTAACAGTTAGGCGTAGGGTAGTAACAAATTAGATGCTACGTTGACCAGCTAGTTGGTATTAACCGAATATATAATAAAAACTAAACAACAAGTTAGGAAAAATATAACCAAAAGCAAAGCTGATCAAGCCTGAAGTCGGCGGGCGTAACCACGGTTAGCTCGAAGCTATTTACCGGGCGGGTGTGTCATAACTAAGTTGGCAACTCAGTATCCCGATGCTCCATCACGTGCTTTAGCAGCGAAACCTCTATTGTTGACAGCACCAACCCCCGACGTTTCAGAATGCGCTCCAGCACCTCGGTCGCTTTGTCGAACGAATATTCCGCATCGCCTTGCCCCGGGGTGCCTCCCCAGGTGAAGGAAGGAACGAACTTAGGGGGAAAACCTGATCCGAAAATGTTGGCAAACACGCCCACCACGGTACCGGTGTTGAACATGGTGTTGATGCTGCACTTGCTGTGGTCGCCCATCAGCAAGCCACAAAACTGCAAGCCAGTGTCTTCGTAAGCGCGCTTGGCGTAGCTCCACACCCGCACCTGCTGGTAATTATTTTTCAGGTTCGAAGTGTTGGTGTCGGCCCCGAAGTTGCACCACTCGCCCACCACCGAATTACCTACAAAGCCTTCGTGCCCCTTGTTGCTGTTGGCCAAGAAGACCGTGTTCTTCACCTCACCACCCACCTTGCAGTTGGGGCCGATGGTGGTGGCTTCCCGAATTTTGCTGCCAATGTTCACGTGCGAATTTTCAAGCATAGCGAACGGCCCCTTAATCACTGCATTCTCGTGCACGGTGGCGTTCTTTCCGATGTACACCGGGCCTTCTTCAGCATTGATAATCGCCGCCCGAATCACTGCGCCTTCCTCGACAAACACTTGCTCGGGCTGATAAATACGGGTGTAGGGGTCGGTTATTTGCTGAGAGACACGCGACTGCGTAACCAGTGCGTAGTCCTGCCGAAGCTGCTCCTCATTGTGCGTGAAGATATCCCAGGGGTGCCGAAGCACGACTACTGGGTCTGGGCTGGTGACGAGGGTGAACTGATCTTGCCGTACCGAATCGGCCACGGTAGCGTAGGGGTTCTGCTGAACAAATTCGGCGGTGAGATGTGCGAGCGAATCTTCGGGACAACGGGCCGCCACCAAAGTGCCCTCGTGCGCCAGGGCCTGACCAGACTGAAGGGTTGCCACCTGCTGAACCAGGGATTCCGTGGGGTACACCGCCGCGTTGATTAGCAAGTTATCTGCGGCAACCGTCAGTGGAAATTTTTCACTGAGGTAGGCCTCGGTCAGGTGAGAAGACCGTTCCACTGCGCTCACCCTGGCTAGACTTCGCTCCCATTTCTCTTGCAGAGTGAGGATGCCCACCCGCAGCGCGACCACGGGGCGGGTAAGGGTAAAGGGTTTCAGAGCAGAGCGCAGCTCCGGCAGATCAAAAAATATAATATTCATAGGCTAAAAATGATAACGAACGAAAGCCTCGATGGCCTCGTACTCGGCCAACCCCAGGCTGTCGTAGGCCCGGGCGGTGTCTTGGTTGCGGTCTTCGGCCCGCTGCCAGAACTCGCGGGGATCGGAGCCGGGAAACAGCGGACGGTCTTTTTGCGATTGATGTTTAAAGATCGCGCGGCGCTTGCGCATCAGTTCCAGTGGACTGATCGGCACCGCCATCTCAATCTGGTCAATGTCCCACTCCTGCCACGCTCCGCGGTACAACCACACGTAGCAGTCGTCGGCCCAGGCTTCGGATTTTAGGCGGTCCATGGCGGTCATCACCGCGTTGAGGCACACCCGGTGCGTGCCGTGGGGATCGGATAGGTCGCCGGCTGCGTAAATCTGCTGCGGCTGAATCTCTTGCAGCAGGTCTTGGGTCAGTTGAATGTCTTCCTCGCCCAGTGGCTTCTTGCGCACCTTGCCCGTCTCGTAGAACGGCAAGTCCATGAAGTGAATATTCGCGTCGGGAATGCCGCAGTAGCGGCAGGCGGCCTTCGCCTCACCGCGGCGGATCAGCCCCTTGATTAGTTGCACCGAGCGGGGGTCGGCTTCGCTGGGGTCTTTGCTCCGAGAAGCCTGGAGCACCTCACCGAAGAGCGCATCAATGCGGTCGTGGTCAATGTCAAAGGCGTTGCCGAAGTCTTTTACGAAATCAGCGAACCGCAGCGCTTCTTCGTCGAACACCGCAATGTTGCCCGACGTTTGGTAGGCCACGTGCACCTCGTGCCCCTGATCGACGAGCCGAAGCAGGGTGCCGCCCATCGAGATCACGTCGTCGTCGGGGTGGGGACTGAAGATAAGCACGCGCTTAGGAAAGGGCTGGGCGCGTTCGGGACGCTGGCTGTCGTCGGCGTTGGGTTTACCTCCCGGCCAGCCGGTGATGGTGTGCTGCAGTTCGTTGAACACCCGGATGTTGATATCGTAGGCCGGGCCGTGGTCGGCAATCAGGTCGCTCATGCCGTTTTCGTTATAGTCTTCGGGAGTGAGCTTGAGAATGGGCTTGTCCACTTTGCGACACAACCAAACCACCGCCTTGCGGGTAAGGGTATTCGTCCAGTCGCAGGGCCCCACCAGCCAGGGGGTTTTCTCGCGGGTAAGCTCAGCGGCGGCCGCCTGATCGATGATGAACTGCGCATTGGCGTGGTTCTGCAAGAAGGTGGCGGGCACCTGGTCGGTGATCGGACCTTCCACCGCTTTCTGAACCACGCTTGCTTTGCCTTCGCCCCAGGCCATCAGGATGATTTTCTTGGCCTCCAGGATGGTGCGCACGCCCATGGTGATCGCGCGGCGCGGCACCAACTCCTCTCCGAAGAAGTCGCTGGCGGCCGACATGCGCGTGATTTTATCCAGCGTGATCAGGCGCGTGCGCGATACCTCCCGTGAACCTGGCTCGTTGAATCCAATGTGGCCGGTACCCCCAATGCCGAGCAATTGCAGATCCAGACCGCCGTGGTCGGCAATGCGTTGCTCGTAGGCCGCGCAGTAGGTGCCGATTTCTTCAATAGGAATGGTGCCGTCAGGAACGTGGGTATTGGCCGGATCGATGTCAATGTGATCGAAGAGATACTCCTTCATGTAGAGCACGTAGCTCTGCAGTTGATCGGGCTGCATGGGATAGTACTCGTCCAGGTTGAAGGTGACCACGTTGCGGAAGCTAAGCCCTTCTTCCTGGTGCATGCGCACCAACTCATCGTAGACCCGGGTGGGGGAAGAACCGGTGGCCAAGCCCAACACTGCTTTGGCTCCCTGCCGTTGCTTCTGCTCGATGACCGCTCGGACTTGTCGGGCCACCTCCACGGCGGCGGTGCCCGCGTCTTCGTAGATGGTGGTTAGTATTCTTTCAAACTGCTCTAGGGGGGAGGCGTGATCCATGGCAAGGTAGGTTAGGGGGGGCAAAGCGTTGTTTCGGTAAAAGTATGGACATTTTCCGAGAAAGCGAGAATACCAATGATAGTTTGGATGCCGCTGGTTACAAAAAAAGCGAGCCTGGTTAAAGACTCGCTGTCGAAAATGCTAAGAAAAGGTAAGTTACATCGCTCCTTTGTCGGCTTTCACCAACTCACCGTTTTCGTCGTAAATGAGCGTCATCTCTTCGTTGTCACTCTTCACCTGCAGCTCATACTTCTTTCCTTGTTTGGCGTTATCAACTTCCTCTTTGGCTACTTCCGCGTACGCATCGCTGGTCGCTTCGGTAAAGTTGTCATACTTGTTCGTTTCGTACAACTCCTTGCCTTTCTCGGTCATCTCCTCGTCGGTCATGGGGCGGTCCGGAGCGTCAGCGGTTATCGTTTGGCCAGTCTCCTCCGTTTCTTCGGGAGTCTTCGTCTCGCCAATCGCTTCGTTGTGTTCGGCAACCCGTTGTCCCTTCTCGCTCGTTTCGTCCGACTGATACACGGCACTATCCAGGGCTCGGTCGGCCTGTGCGTTAGGTTCTTCGGTCGTTCCTTTGTCAGTGATGGAACCGGCATTCGACCTGTCACGGTTGCTCACGGTTTGGTACGAATTGATATCTGTTTCGGGAGAAGCATTGACCTCGTACGCGTTCGTGATATTCATACTAGCGTATTCGCTCTTCTCAAAGCTGTCCATCACCGGTTGGGGTAACTCCGACGGGTCAATCTCTACCTTTTGCTCAGCGACCGAAGCTTCTTGCGTGGTGTTGGTCACGTCGCTTGGGTTCTTGGTTCGCTCAGTTTGAGGAGCTTCCTGGGCGTGCCCGGGCAAGAAGACCACGGAAGCACCAAGGGTTATGATGGTGATAATCTTTTTCATGATTGAAATGGTTAAACGATGTACAATCAATGGCCGACAAGCTCATCCGAAAGGAATACTACGCCATTGCCAAATTTATAACTGGTGCCCGGTTCAATTGTTTTTTATTGGTAGTTAGTAGAGATAATTCTGGTAAATTTCTAAGGTTCGTGTCGACACGAACCTGTAAGAAATTGTCAGAATGATGTTTACCGGCTTGTGGCCGCGTTCTCCCACCAGTTTTGTCACCTCGGCCGACGAGTAGTGCACCCGGCCGATGCCAAACACCGCTCCCTCGGTGGTGCACAAGCGCACAATGTCGTTCTTCTCAAACTCGCCCTGCACTTGGGTGATGCCGACTGGCAATAAGCTGGTAGCCTGCTGTTCTTTGGTAAGCGCCTTAAATGCTCCGGCATTCACCGTCAGACTTCCCTGTACGTAGCCGTCCGAATGGCTGATCCAACGCTTCAAACCAGTGGTTCTTTTAAGGGGTTCAATGAAGGTGCCGGGGGGCTGGGGTTGTAGCAGGGCCGTGAGCACGTCGGGTTGCTGCCCGTTGGCAATGTGCACGCCCACTCCCAGGGCGGCCACCTTCTGCGCCATGCGCACCTTGGTGAGCATCCCGCCCCGTCCGAAGTCCGAGCGCTCGGTAGAGATCATGCCCGCGAAGTCGGTCTCCACCGTGGCGTGCGCAATAAGTTGGGCGGCCGGGTCGGTGGGCGGACGGTCGTAGATGCCCGCCACGTTGGTAAGAATCACCAGCCGCTCGGCGTCGATCATCGCCGCCACCAGTCCGGCCAACTCGTCGTTGTCGGTAAACATGAGTTCGGTGACCGACACCACGTCGTTTTCGTTGACGATGGGAATGGCGCGGTGGTGCAAGATGGTGTCCAGGCAGTGGCGCACGTTCAGATAGTGGCGGCGGCTGCGGAAGTCCTCTTTAGTCACCAGCACCTGGGCGCATAACAACCGGTGGGGCTCCAGCAGTTGGGTGTAGGTGTTGATCAACTGGGTTTGCCCGATGGCCGCCAGCAACTGCCGCTGCGTGACCGGGTCGGTCTTCTTGGGCAGCGGCAAGCGACTGCGCCCCGAGGCCACCGCCCCGGACGAGACGATCAGGGGTTCCCAGCCCTGCTGATGCAGGGCGGCCACCTGCTGGCACAGGTGCTGCAACCAGGGCACGTTCACCGTGCCATCGGGACGCGCAATTACGTTCGATCCGATTTTGATCACGATGCGGGGAGCGGACACGGGCTACGGGAGAATAAATTTCTTCCCACCACTGGTTACCGGGCCCACCACCCGTAGCACGTACACCCCCGAGGGGCTGCTGCCCAGATCAATGCTATAGGTTTGGTTGAGCGTGTTAGGAAACACGTATTCACCAATCCGAGCTCCTTGCACTGAGTAGATAAGCACGGTCACCTCGTCCTTGGTGGGCAGGTTAAATTCTACGTTCACCTGGCGGTTTTCCACCGGATTGGGTTCAATACTAAAGCTGCTCTCCGGCGGACGCAGCGAATCGTACTCGGTCACAAAGAACTCAATATCGTCCAGAAAAAGGTTATTGCCGTGGTCGTTGACACTGATGAATACCAGCTGCACGTTAGGTTTGCCTAAGTAGTCGTTGAGCGAAAGGATTTCTTCGCGCCAGTCGTCTTCGGTGGTCGGGGTGAAGGCAAAATCCTGCGCAGGCTGGGTGGCCAGTTCACTGCCGAACTTCTCATAGATGATCGCGTCGATGGTGGCCCCGCAGTCGGTCGATACTCCCACCAACAGACCGTCTTGGCTTAGCGGAAAGTCCTCGTCTTCGTAAGGAGCGTGCGCCACCCGGAAGCTCAGCACCGCCGCCGGTACGTTGCGCAGATCCAACGTGGGACTGTACAGGAAGTCCTGTTCGCCTTCCAAATCTGCGTATTTGTAGAAATCAATGTACAAGGCCTCGTTGATTGGGTCGGAAACCAGGGGCGTAGCGCGCCGCTCCCAGGTAGTTCGCTGGTCGGGATTCCGAATGATACTCTTTCCGAAGAAGGTGTTGTTCCCGGCCGACTGAAAGGTTTCTACCAGAGGCACCTCATCGCGCTGCGGAATGAAAAAGGCCACTTCTTGCCGGTTGCCGGTGGCGTTGTCGTCGGCATTTCCGTTAACACTAACTACCTCAAACGATACCTCATACGCAGTGCCCGGTTGAAAATCCAGTTGATCAAGCGTCGGGAAAGTCACGTTCTGCGCGGCACCCGAGGGCAGGTTGATCTCAAAGGTGGTTTCCTCTACCAGTTCCCGCCCCACCCGAAACGCCACGGTAACCGACTCAATGAGGTTGCTACCTGTGTTGAGTAGATTGATCTCGGGGGCAACCGCCGGACTGCACTCGCTGGATTGGGGGGAGATGATCCGGCTGATGGTGGCATCGTCCAAGATGGGGCGCGGCGCCATAAGTCCGGGCGATACCAGCAGGCTGGCTCGCCGGGGGCTGTTCTCCAGCACGATTCTCATGCGTACCGCTTGCCCTTCGGTGAAGATGTTCATGCAGGCGTCGTCGGTGAGGTCCATGTAGTTGTCGTACATATCGGGCGAATCGCAACTGAAGGCTTCGCCGATTGGGCAGAAGCTGTAGCTGTTTTCCTGCGGCGGAGTATCTTCCACAAAGTCATCTGCGTCGCAATCGCCGTCGCCCCAAACGTGGCGCAAGCCCAGGTAATGGCCCACCTCGTGGGTGGCGGTGCGTCCGCCGTTGTAGCGGTCGCGCAGACTACCTACACTGCCAAAACTTAAGTAATCCACCACAATGCCATCGGTCAGGCTGTTGAACGAGGCGCTCTCCAGTCCGGGCAGCAGGTTTGAGATAGGCAGCTGAGCGTAGCCCAGTTTGCCCCCAGAAATACGAGTAACCCATATGTTAAAGTAGTTTTCGGGATTCCACTGGGTGAGCGCTCCCAGTTCGGCTCCGTCGGAGATGCTGTAGCTCTCTTGCGAACCCAACACCCGCACCACCCCGTTGGTAGGCAGTCCGTCGGGATCCTGGCGGGCCAGCACAAATTCCACCCGCACATCAGCAGCCACAGGCCGGAACAGCGGCTGGGTGTCTACCGTGTCGGGGTTCTGTCGACGAAAGTCTTCGTTGAGGATACGCATCTGGTCTTCAATCTGCTCTAACGAGATGTTCCGTCCTTCACCCACCGGTTCGCCCAGGTGCACCACGTGCACCACCACCGGAATCTGATACACCGGGCCGTCGACCAACTGCTGCTCCGTGCGGGCCCGCTCTTCTTGCGTCTTCTCCTGAACCCACTGCTCAAACCGCGCTTGCTGCGGGGTCGCCATATACGGCATGGTGCCGCAGCGTTCCTGGGCCTGGGCCGGGAGAAGGTAGCCCAATACCAAAAGCAGAGAAAAGGTAAAGAACCGGGTAGCAAATGTTTTCATAAAGCTACGTTACCAATGATAAGAGTGACGAACTAAGGCAGGTTTGTGATGCGTCGGTTGGTCGCCGTATGCGTTGCAAATGCGCATTAGATGACGGCGTTTGGGGTAGCGACTAATAAGAGTAACGCAAAAAAGAAGTAATCCGTACGCCAGCAGCACGACACTAAACCGCCGGGTTGGGAAGCTTAGCGTTAGGATCATCGGCGGAAGTGATGTTTAGTGCCCGCACGTCTCTGATTTCGGGTACCTGCCGTTTAATCGTCTCTTCAATGCCCGCCTTCATGGTCATCACCGACATGGGGCAACTGCCGCAGGCGCCGAGCAGCTCCAGGGTCACTACGTGGTCATCGCTCACCTCCAGCACCCGCACATTGCCGCCGTCGGTTTCCAGGTAGGGGCGCACCTCGTTGAGGGCTTGATCCACTTTGTCTGCTAATTCTTGATTGCTGGCGTTCATAAGGTTTTTGTTCATCTTTTTCTCAGCGACGTAGGGACGGTCGCCGTGCGATTAGTCTCTACGCTGGATATTCACTAGCGCGTCATGCTCACCAGTTTGGTTTTCTGCTTATTGGCGTTGCGGATGGCTACCTGCCGGGCAAACTCCTGCGCCAAATCCTTGAAGTTCGCTCGCGTAACGGCCATTGCCTCTTCATCGCGCAGCACCGCCGGATACCCCTGGTCGCCACTCTCGCGCACCGCCTGCACCAGCGGAATTTCGCCCAGGAACGGCACCTGAGTTTCTTCGGATAGTTGTTGTCCGCCACCCTGTCCGAAGATGTAGTAGCGGTTCTCGGGTAGCTCGGCCGGGGTAAAGTACGCCATATTTTCGGCGATTCCCAAGATGGGCACATTGATTTGTGGTTGCCGGAACATAGCCAGTCCCTTGCGGGCGTCGGACAGGGCCACCTTCTGGGGCGTGGTCACGATCACCGCCCCGGTCACGGGCACCGACTGCACCAGGGTGAGGTGGATGTCGCTGGTGCCGGGGGGCAGGTCAATGAACAGGTAGTCCAGCTCACCCCAGTCCACGTCGGTGAGGAACTGTTGCAGGGCTTTGCTGGCCATGGGGCCACGCCACACCACCGCGTCGTCGGCCGCCATCAGGAAGCCCATTGAGATCAGCTTCACGCCGTACTGCTGCAGCGGCTCAATCACATTTTTGCCGTCGACCACCCGCACGCCGGGCCGCTCGCGCTCGCAGTTAAACATGGTGGGAATGGAGGGGCCGAAAATGTCGGCGTCGACCAGCCCCACTTTGGCGCCCATCTGCGCCAGCGACACGGCCAGGTTGGTGGCCACGGTCGATTTGCCCACTCCCCCCTTGCCCGAGGCCACGGCAATGATGTTCTTCACCTGCGGCAGCACGGGAGCTTGCTTGCGCCGCGCGGTAGTCACGTTGGAGGTCATATGGATGTCTACGTCCAGCTCAGGCGACACCTGTTCGGCGATGGCTTGCTGGCAGGCCTGCCGGATGATCTCCTTGAGAGGGCAGGCCGGGGTGGTGAGCACCACGGTGAATGAGACGCGCGGGCCGTCGATGCGAATGTCTTGCACCATGTTAAGCGTAACCAAATCTTGCTTCAGATCAGGGTCGTCGACCGTGCGCAGGGCCGCAGTAATCTGTTCTTGAGTGGGAGTCATGAAATAGCGTTACTTCTATCTAGGGGCTAACGCAGGAAGCAGGGAGAGTGTTCCGAATCCGGTTAATCCGGGACCAACCTTACATCGTACTATTTTTGCTGTTTTGCAATTATCCGGCTGGTACGTAGATGAAGCGGCCGAGGCCGTCGGGCCAAGTGTTGGGTGTTTGGTAGTGGGTTCGTGACTCATCAGATCTCCCATGAGCATCGCCTACCTGGGTAATAGGTCGACACCCACGTAGGTAACGGATCGACACCTACTGGGGTGATAAGGCAATGCCTACGTAGGTAATGGATTAACACCTACGTAGGCAATGTGCCAACGCCTACGGGGGCGAGGCCTTACTACCTACGTAGGCAATCATTTGAACCTAACCCATCGGGCACAAAAAAACCCGCCGGGGCGGGTTTACGGTTGGAACGTAAAATCGTAGGAACATGATTAATCGCGCGGCGACCGTCATGTTCCTACAGACAATTATTTAACCGTGAGGGGCACGGGCAGTTGGCCGCGTCGTTCGGCGCCGTTCACGGTGCCGCGCACCTCCAGGGTGTAGGTGCCTTTGCCTAAATTCGGCAACACCATCACCAGTTCGCTGGGCCGACTGGTCACCAGCGTGGTAACGGTCACCGTCTTGTTGCCGTTGATCAGGAACACGCCTTGGGTGGATTGGCTGGCGTCTATTTTCATGCGCTTGCCGGTCAGCTTCACCGTGCCGCCGGGCGTGAGGCGGTCGTTGAGGGTCTGGCTGCTCACGTCGAACACTGTCTTGGGCAGCGGCAGCGAGGGGTTGCCTTCTACCTTCACCAGTTTGATCTGCTGAGGAACGTCTTTTAACTCTCCGCCGAGCTGTAGGTTGATGTTCAGCTGGTGGCGGTTGGAGTCAAACACGTCGTCTTCGCTGTTGAACACACCGGTGATGCTAAACCCAGCCTTGAACAAGGGCATATTAAGGTTATAGCCCTCCTTCAGGAAGTGTTCGGCCGCCTCCAGCAGTTCTTGCAGCGTGGCTTTGGCCTCGGCCTTAGTGACCGTGGAGCCCCGAGCGATCATGTACTCCACCAGATCATCGGCGTCTTTGCTGCCGTTGGAAATCGGCTGCGCCTTTAAATCGGTGGGGTCGGGGGTTACTGGATTGTCCAGTAAATAGTAACTAAGCATACGTAACTTAATTAGGGGTGGAACATCTGTTTTACGCTTTTACCCCTGCAAGAATAGTGTCAGATGAATCGAGCGTAAGGGGCCCCTTACGTAAGGTATTGGTAGACAACCCTTCTGAAGAAGAGTTAGAAACACGTAATCTACTGAAACCTTGCCTCACACTGTCAAGTCTACCCGTACGGCCTTTTTATATAAGCCTACAGTTCACCATCTTGCGGGTAAAAGGAAGGATTGAAGGTTTGAATGATAAAATAGAGCACCTACATTCAGTCCTTCAATTCTTCAACCCTTCAGTCAATCACCCCTCATGCACGTTGCCATTGTCCTGAACACTTCCTGGAACCTATATAACTTCCGGCGGGGGCTTATCGACGCCTTGCAGGGGGAGGGATATGCGGTGACGCTCATTGCGCCGGAAGACGAACACTCGAGGCTGCTGCGCGACCTAGGCTACGATCTGCTGACTGTGCACATGGACCGGCGGGGCATCCACCCCGGACGCGACCTGGCCTACCTGCGGGAGCTCTACCGGGTCTACCGACGGGTGCGTCCCGACGTGGTGCTGCACTTCACGGTGAAGCCCAACGTCTACGGCACCGTGGCGGCGCACCGGCTGGGCATCCGGGCGGTGAATACCGTATCGGGCCTGGGCACGGTGTTTCTCAAGAAGGGGGCGGTGTCGTGGGTGGCGCAGCAGTTGTACCGAATCTCGTTCCGCTGGGCCGACCGGGTGCTGTTTCACAATCCCGACGACCACGCGCTATTTGTGGAGCGGGGGCTGGTGTCGGCTAGCCAGGCGAAAGTGGTGCCCGGCTCGGGTGTCGACGTGCAGCACTTTGCTCCGGTTCATACGACTCCCGCCGACGATCAACCCTTCACCTTTCTGGTGATTGCCCGCTTGCTTGTTGACAAGGGCATCACGGAATACGCCGAGGCGGCGCGGCAACTGCGGCAACGGGGCGTACCGGCCCGTTTTCAGTTGCTCGGGGCCCGTGACCCGCAGCACCGCCGGGGCATTCCTGACGCTACGGTAGATGCCTGGGTCGACGAAGAACTGATCGACTACCTGGGCACCACCGACGACGTGCGGCCCTTCATGGCGCAGGCCGATGCGGTGGTGCTGCCCTCGTACCGCGAAGGACTGCCACGCACCCTGCTGGAAGCGGCCAGTATGGAAAAGCCGCTGGTCACCACCGACACGCCCGGCTGTCGCCACGTGGTCACCGACGGGCACAACGGCCTACTGTGCCGCGCCCGTGACGCCGCCGACCTGGCGGAAGCCATGCACCGTTTGCAGCAGATGACCCCCGCCGAGCGGCAGCGGATGGGGCAACGCGGCCGGGCACTGGTGACCCAACGTTTCAGCGAAGAATACGTTATCAATCAGTATTTATCCTATTGTGGTAGGGACATGATTAATCGCGCGGCGACCGTCATGTCCCTACGGTAACCAACAACCACCATCATGAACGTACACCATCATCACCTTGAAGGGCTCATTGAAATCACCCCGGCGGTGTACCACGATGCGCGGGGCTACTTTCTGGAAACCTACCACGCCGAGCGGTTTCGGGCGCTGGGCATTGGCCCGGACTTTGTGCAGGTGAACCAGTCGTTTTCGAAGCGGGGCGTGCTGCGGGGGCTGCACTTTCAGCGGGCGCCCTACCAGCAGGGCAAGCTGGTGAGTGTGGTGCAGGGCCGGGTGCTCGACGTGTCGGTGGACCTGCGCCCGGGTTCGCCTACCTACGGGCAGCACGCCAAGGTGCTCATCGACAGTGAGCGGCACAACCTGCTCTACGTGCCCGAAGGCTTCGCCCACGGCTTTGTGGCCTTGGAAGATACTATCTTCGTCTACCAGTGCACCAACCTCTACCACCAGCCCTCCGACGGGGGGCTCCGCTGGGACGATCCCGACCTCAATATAGACTGGGAACTGGAGCAATACGGCATTGATTCGCCGATTGTTTCGGAAAAAGACCAGTTATTGCCTAGCTTCGCCGCTTATAATCAATCATCCGCTACTACGCTTGAAGATACCACCGGCCACTAGGCGCTTACCACATCCGCTGCTTCCGAAGCTTATCCTGCTGGGAATACTGCTGGGCACCTCGTCCTGCGGCATCTACCGCAACCGCATCCTGTTCGCCACCGACCAACCGGCGGGCCTTCAGCAAGTAGCCGCCGATGTTCAGCGCAACTACCTAATTCAGGAGAACGACTACCTCGAGGTAGAGGTGTATACCAACCGAGGCGAGTTGCTCATTGACCCCAACTTTGAGATCAGGAAAGAGATCGGGGTGATGGGCCAGCAGAACCAACAGCAGCGGCAGGTGCCCCGCTACCTGGTGCGCGAAGGAGGCGTGGTTGCGCTGCCCGTGATCGGTGACGTACGGCTGGCCGGATTCACCCTGAACCAAGCCGACAGCCTGCTGGCGCAGCGCTACTCCGCCCTCTACGAAGCACCCTTCGTGATCACCCGCTACACCAACAAGCGCGTCATTGTGCTGGGTGCTACGGCTGGGCAGGTGGTGCCCCTGCTCGATGAGAACACCAACCTGATCGAGGTGCTGGCCCTGGCCGGAGGCGTGACCACCCAGGCCCGCACCGACAACATCCGCCTCATTCGGGGCGACCTGAACAACCCCGAGGTGCAAGTCATCGACCTGTCTACCATCGACGGCGTGCGGGCCGCCTCCCTGCGGGTGCAATCGGGCGACATTATCTACGTGCAACCGGTGCAGCGGGTGGTGTCGGAAGCCATTCGCGACATCTCGCCCGTGCTGGGCTTGATTACCAGCATATTTACCCTTATCATACTGATTGATCGGCTAAATCCTCCAACTCCTTGATTGATGGTGAATCACTTGTCTGATACGGACGCACTGACCGGCATGCCCAGCAACGGCGGGGGCAGCTCGGACCTTGACCTCACCAAGGTGTGGCTCACCGTGCGCAAGAACGCGGGTTGGCTGCTGTTGCTGCTGCTGCTCACCAACCTGGCAGCCTACCTCTACGTGCGATACACCCGCCCGGTGTACGAATCGCACTCGGTGCTCAAGCTCAACGTGAAGAGCGAGGCCAACATTCTGGGCCTGAACGCCGTGTCGCAGGGGCTTGACGACCTGG
The DNA here is from genome assembly GCA_965217275.1 of Cyclobacteriaceae bacterium. Lineage (GTDB taxonomy): Bacteria > Bacteroidota > Bacteroidia > Cytophagales > Cyclobacteriaceae > Tunicatimonas. The sequence continues at coordinate 4,034,843 of OZ244400.1, forward strand.
CCGGGGAGATAGAGTTGCTCAAGTCGAACCTATTCTTCGGCAAGGTGGTCGACGTGGCCGACCTCAACGTGAGCTACTACGCCTACGGGCGGGTGCTGTTTCAGGAGCGCTACCGGAACTCTCCCTTCCGGGTAGAGTATACCATCAAGAACCCCGCCTTCTACGACCGTCCCATCGACCTGGAGATTATTAATAGTGACCAGTACGTGCTGGCCTCTCCCGAAGGCGACGAGGGGCAAACCCGGGCCTACCGCTTCGGCGAAGTGGTAGAAACCCCCGACTACCGCTTTGTGGTGACGCTGACGGACCACTACGCCGCGGGCAGCGGCGAGGGGGCTTACTACTTTACGGTGAACAGCAACCAGGCGCTGGTGAGTTACCTGGGTAGCAACATGACGGTGGAGCCGGTGAACTTCAACGCCAAGACCATCCGCATTGGCTTCGAGGGCTACCACCAGAAGAAGGTGCGCGATCTGGTGCACCTGATTGACTCCGTGTACCTGGAGTATTCGCAGGAGCAGAAGAACCTGGCCACCCAGCAGAAGATTGCTTTCTTAGACGAGCAACTAACGAGCATTGAGCAACGGCTGTCGACCTACGAGAGCTACTTCGAGAACTTCACCATTGACAACAAGACCAACGATCTGCCGTCGGCCATTGGCGAAGCCATCGCCCAGTTGAAAGAACTAGAGCTGCGCAAGCTATCGCTCCGTCAGACCCAGGAAGCGGTCGCCGAGTTATCGGAGCAGGTGAAGAACGAGGAACTCATCTACACCGGTCCGACCGCCTTCACCGACTATCCCGAAGACCTGAGCACCTACGTGGAGCAGCTTAACCGGTTGCTCAACGAGCGGGCCTTGCTGATGCAGTCGTATAAAGAGTCGTCGCACGCCCTGAAGCTCAAGGATCAGAAGGTAGCGCTGCTTAAGAAAGACATCACCCAACTGCTGGCAGCTTATCGCGACCAGCTCGCTGAGGCTATTCGGGAGGTGGACCGCACCCGGGCCACGGTGGAGCAAAAGTTTGTGCAACTGCCCGCCCAGGGCACGCAGTACGACAAGAACCAGCGCTACTTCAACCTGTACGAGCAGGTGTACCTGTCGCTGATGCAAACCAAGAATGAACTAGAAATCGCCAAGGCCGGTACGGTGACCGACTTCGTGGTGCTGCTGCCCGCCACCATGCCCGGGGCGCCCATTGCTCCCGAGCGGTTCATGGTGCTGGGTGCGGGCATGGTGTCGGGCCTGATGCTGTGCCTGTTGTTTGTGGCGGTGAGCTACGTGGTGAACGACAAGATCAGCAGCCAGACCGAGCTGGAGCGCTACATCACGGCCCCCATCCTGGGCACCATTCCGTTTTACCGGCGGGTGCGCTCGCGGGGCAGCACCCTGGTGGTGCGTGACTCGCCCAAGTCGGCCATCAGTGAGGCGTTTCGTACGGTGCGCACCAATATGCAGTTTGTGGGGGCGCAGCAGGAGCAGCGGGTGATCTCGGTGACCTCTACGGTGGGGTCGGAAGGCAAGACGTTTGTGGCCACCAATCTGGGCAACGTGATTGCGCTGTCGGGCAAGCGGGTGGTGCTTATCGATGTGGACCTGCGTAAGCCCAAGGTGCACCTGGCCTTCGGCGATACCAACACCAACCGGGGCGTGAGCAACGTCCTGATCGGCGAACACCCGCTGGAGGAATGCTTAATATCCACTGACATCAAGAACCTGGACTACATTCCGGCGGGCTCGCTTCCGCCCAACCCGGCCGAGCTGATCGCCAGTGCTCCCTTTGACGCCCTGCTCGACGACCTGAAGAAGCGCTACGACGTGGTGATCATTGACACCCCTCCGGTGGGGCTGGTCACCGACGGGGCCTTGGTGATGAAGAAGGTGGACCTGCCGCTGTACGTCTTCCGGGCCGACTTCTCGCGCAAGGCGTTTGCCAACACCCTAAATCGGATCAAGCAGTCGCAGGGGCTCACTAAGCTGGCGGTGATCTTCAATGGTATGGATGCGGCAACGGCGCGGGGCTACTCGTACGAGAAGTACGGCTACGGCTACTACGAGATGGACGACGAGGACCGCCCGTGGTGGCAGCGATGGCGACGATAATTGAGCAGGGGAAATGTAAGGCAAATGCGTTTCTTGAGGTTTGGCTGAATTCGGTTACCTATTTTCAAGAGCAGAGGTAGGTAACCGAAGTAGTCACCGGTGCGACAGTTCCTAAACCATAGGCAGCCAAAGATAACACGAAGTGCTACCAACAAAAACCCCTCAATCTTTACAAATTGAGGGGTTTTGCTAAAACTTGAATCTGAAATGTGGAGCCGCAGGGATTCGAACCCTGGTCCAGTGAAGGCCGCTATCGTGTCTTCTACATGCTTAGTCGATCATTGATTGTCGGGTAGCGAATGGTGACCGACAACCGGTCACTACCGTAGATGCGATTTGGATTTCGCCTGGGCATCACAACCCTGCCCAGGCTAGTTCTAAAGTGTCGACACCCCAAACTCAGGTCCTAAAGAACAGAGGCCCTGTGGGATGTGGCCCGGGAGCGATTCGCTCGACCGAGAAGCCCTTATTTTAACCTATAAGGCTAAAATTAGGCGGCCATGGCGTAGTTAGACTCGCCAATTGGGTTTTGGGAGTAGTGATCAAGGCGCGCCTCCCATGCGCCTGCATGCTTATACACGTAACCACACATCCTGTCAAAGCCGGTCGGCCCCAGAATATAATAATTAAGTGCATATTGTATACGGATGAGGAGTGAAGAAAGTTCCAAGGCGGTGAAAAATGTGCTGCTTGCTTCGCAATTCAGCCCTCCTTGTTCTATATTCGGCGCACTGTAATCTCTATCATAAGTCTACTTAACCATCATGCGTCCATCTTTTATCTTGATCTTTCTGTTTAGCATCACGCTGCTGCGCTGCACCTCCGTGGGTAATCAGACCACCGACCGCTCTACCTGGGAACCACCCACGAAAGCTCCCTTCGAGGCATTGGATAGCCTGGCTACCAACGACTGGTGGAACCGGAAGCCGAACGATATTGTGGAACTGGATGTGCCTCGCGATCAGGTAGTGGCCTTTGGCATGTACACGGTCGCCAACAACACCCTCAAACTCTCGGCCCAGTTGTTTCCTTTGTATCCCGACGAAACTCGCACGGTACGCCTGGAAGTAAAAGACGAAGGTGACTGGAAAGAGATTCAGCAGCAGGAAGTGAATGACCTGGGCTGGTCGGCCCTGTTTCGGGTAGAAAACTGGGATGCTTCGCAGGATGTCCCTTATCGTCTGCGCCACGGCGAACGGGCTATGTTTGAGGGCTTGATTCGTAGGGATCCGGTTAACAAAGAAGAAATTGTGCTAGCCGCCCTGTCGTGCAACTCGAACAAGGACCGCGGCATGCGCGAGAGTTACGTGCGCAACATCAACCACCAAAATCCGGACCTGGTGTTCTTCGCCGGTGATCAGTCCTACGACCACAAGCAGCACACCGCCGCCTGGCTTAAGTTCGGTCTGCAGTTTCGCGAGGTGTTTCGCCACCGCCCCGCCGTGAGCATCCCCGACGACCACGACATTGGGCAGGGCAACCTGTGGGGTGAGGGCGGCAAAAAAGCCCTAAACGTATCGGGCGACGACGGGGGTTACTACTACCACCCTGAATACGTGAAAATGGTCGAGCGTGCCCAAACCGCCCACCTGCCCGACCCCTACGACCCCACCCCGGTGCAGCAGGGAATCGGCGTGTACTATACCAACCTGCGGCTGGGCGGAGTGGACTTCGCCATTATCGAGGATCGTAAGTTCAAGTCGGGTCCCGCCGGAAAGATTCCCCAGCAGGGCCCGCGTCCCGACCATATCAACGACCCCAACTACAATCCGGCCACGATTGACCTGCCCGATTTGGAGCTGCTCGGCGAACGGCAGCTCAGTTTCTTAAACGATTGGGCTACGCAACAGGATGGCGTAGCCATGAAAGCCGTGCTGTCGCAAACCGGCTTTTGCGGCGGAGCGCACCTGCACGGCTCAAAAGAAAACCGTCTGCACGCCGACCTGGACTCCAACGGCTGGCCACAGAGCGGACGGGATCAGGCCCTGGAAGTTATTAAAAAGGCAAACGCCGTGCACATCGCGGGCGACCAACACCTGGCCACGGTGATCAAGCACGGTATTAACGCGTTTGACGACGGCCCCTGGGCCTTCGTGGTGCCCGCCAGCGTGAACGACTACTACAGCCGCTGGTGGTGGCCCGCCGACGAGCAAGCTGGGGTGAACCCCCCGGCCGATAGTCCCCTGCCCTGGGTGGGTGGCTACCGCGATGGTTTCGACAACCTGATCACCGTGCACGCCTACGCCAACCCTGACAGTCCGGCCAACGGAGCGGGCTACGGCCTGATTCGGTTCAACAAAGCCCAGCAGGAAGTCACGTTTGAGTGCTGGCCCCGCGATGCTGACGTGACGCAAGACAATGCCCAGCAGTTCGCGGGTTGGCCGATAACGGTAGCGGTGGGAGGTTGATCATCAAGTTTATCCGGTATCGCTATTTGCGACGTCCCTCGAGCGAACCCGGCGAAGTGTTTGACAATATTTTTTTGATAGAGCGCGGCATTCGCCTTATTGATACCGGGATTTCCGCGCTGCTGAGCTCGGTCGGGGACAAACTGTTCGCTATGTACGTGGCTCAGGAACAAAAAGAGTGGGAAGCGTTTAGGCAGTACTACCTTTATCGGTAATTTTGCGTAAAGTAAATTTTGCAACAAGTTCTAAAACTATGAAAACGTATAGAATCTTTATTCTCGCCATAGCCCTGCTAGGAATAGCGGCTTGTTCGGGAACCCCTCAGCAGCAAGAGGGTGGTGAGACGGACGAACCCGTCACTGCGCGCACCGAGAAAGCAGTTGTGGCCGAGCAAAAGACCACGGGCAACGTGGTGAGCGGCTACCTAGCACTAAAAGATGCCCTGGTGGCCTCTGATGCCAATAACGCTCAGGATAAAGCCATTGAGTTGCTAGAATTGGTGGATGCCACCAAGATGCCCGACGTGCAGCAGCGTGTAAAAGAGATGGCCGCCGCTACTGACCTAGCGGTGCAGCGCAGCTACTTTGATTCTCTTTCAATTGCGCTGTATGATCACCTAAAAGCTCAGCCCCCCAGCGACCAAACGATCTATAAGCAGTACTGTCCGATGGCCTTTGACAATCGGGGTGCCTTCTGGCTAAGTGATAACCGCGAAATTAAAAACCCCTACTTCGGCGACGAGATGCTGAAGTGCGGCCGGGTGGAAGAAGAGATCACTTTTTGAGAAAGTGTGAAATGTGAGGTATGAGATACGAAAGAAAAAAAAGTACTCCAGTAAAGACGTTACGCATCGCGTCTCCTCCCTCCGCCTCTCCTCTCCCTGCATCTCCCCCCCTTCGTGCTTCCTACACCCCGCACCTAATCGAGGCCGGTTGCGACGAGGTGGGGCGCGGGTGCCTGGCCGGTCCGGTGGTGGCCGCTGCGGTTATCCTGCCCAAGGATTTTACCCACCCCCTTCTCAACGATTCTAAGCAACTCACGCCAATCCTGCGGACGCAACTTGCCGAAGAAATCATGGCTACCGCTTTGCACCATGCGGTGGCTGAAGTAGACCACCACACTATTGATGAAATTAATATTCTGCAAGCTTCTTTTCTAGCCATGCATCGCGCGGTAGATCAACTTCCTGTCACGCCCGAACTGCTGCTGGTAGACGGGAACCGCTTTCTGCCCTACCCGTTTGTTCCGCACCAGTGCATTGTGAAGGGCGATAGCCAGTATTTTTCTATTGCGGCGGCTTCGGTATTAGCCAAAAAGTACCGTGATATGCTGATGCAACGGTTGGCGAAAGACTTCCCGCACTACGGTTGGGAAACCAACGTGGGTTATCCTACGAAAGCGCACCGCGCCGCGATTCAGCAGCATGGCTTGACCCCCTGGCATCGGCGGTCGTTCCGGTGTTAACTTGCCACGCAAAAGCATCGCTGATGATGGAGTATAAAATTTATGGGGAAAATAATCCAAGCACCTTGCTACTGGTGCATGGGGCGCTGGTGACGCAGTCGATGTGGAAACATCAGGTTAGATTTTTAGAGAACAACTTCAAAGTGATAACTTGCAACCTTCTTGAACACGGCAGCTCGCCCACCTAACCGACGAGATGAGTCAGTACGCAAAAAAGCAGATCCTACGCGTGATGTCGGCCGCCCTTAGTTACCGCGGCCAGGCGTACTTACCTTACATCAAGGTGCCTACCCTTATTATGGTTGGGGAAGATAATAAAACCACGCATCGGCAAGCACGGCAAATGAGAGAAGCGATTCTCAACGCCAAGCTGGCAATTATTCCGCGGGCCAATCACCTGCTAAACATGGACAACCCAAACAAGTTCAATCAATGCTTGAAAGCGTTCATTAACGACCAAACGTAACGCATAATCTACTCCAGAAATATGACCAACCTAAAACAAGTAGCCTTACACGACACCCACGTGGCCCTGGGAGCCAAAATGGTACCCTTCGCCGGGTTCGAGATGCCGCTGCGCTACAGTTCCGACATTGAAGAACACCAGGCGGTGCGCGAACGCGTGGGCGTGTTCGACGTGTCGCACATGGGCGAGTTCTTCGTGCGCGGCCCCCACGCCCTGGACCTGGTGCAGCGCGTAACCAGCAACGACGCGGCCCAACTCTACGACGGCAAGGCCATGTACGCTTACCTACCCAACGAACAGGGTGGCATCGTCGACGACCTGCTGGTGTATCGCCTCAGTGCCGAAGAGTATCTGCTGGTGGTGAACGCCTCTAACGTTCAAAAAGACTGGGATTGGATTACCCAGCACAATACCCAGGGAGCCGAGCTTGAAAACGCTTCGGACCGCCTGTCGCTGCTGGCTGTGCAAGGTCCCCGGGCCACTGAGGTGCTGCAAAAGCTTACCCCGGTTGATCTGAACGAGATGAAGAACTATACTTTCGTTACAGGAAAGATAGGCGGTATCGACAACGTAATCATATCCGCTACCGGCTACACCGGAGCGGGCGGGTTTGAGCTCTACGTGGATAATGCGCAGGCAAAATTGCTGTGGGATACCATTTTTGAGGCTGGAGAGCCCGTTGGCATTCAACCCGTCGGGCTAGGCGCCCGCGATACGCTTCGCCTCGAGATGGGTTATTGTCTGTACGGCAACGACATCGACGACGCCACCAGTCCGTTTGAAGCGGGATTGGGCTGGGTGACCAAGTTTTCTAAAGCCTTCACCAACGATGCGTACTTGCAAGAACAGAAAGCCGCGGGCGGAAAACAAAAGCTGGTGGGCTTGCTGATGATTGACCGGGGCATTCCCCGGGCGGGCTACGAACTGTTTGACGCCAACGATAATCTCATCGGCCGCGTCACTTCGGGGTCGCAATCGCCCACGCTCAACCGGGGCATTGGGCTGGGTTACGTGGATAAAGCGCTGGCTAAACCCGATACGGAGGTGTGGGTTGGAGTGCGCAACCGTCGGTTGCGGGCCCAAGTGGTGAAGCCTCCGTTCGTTCAACAATCCTAGGGCAGGTGAAGACCATTGACGTTTGCCTTACTCCCGAACTGCTTTCCCAGCACGAACTATCCAACCAGATTGTGGTTATCGTAGACATCCTCCGGGCCACCTCCAGCATGGTGACTGCCTTCGCTCACGGAGTGGAGCGAATCAGGCCGGTGGCCCATCCCGAGGCGTGTCGGGTGTGGCGAGAGCAGGGGTATCTGATTGCCGGTGAACGAGACGGCCACAAGATCGCCGACTTTGATTTGGGCAATTCTCCCTTCGAGTACCAGTCCGACAAAGTGCTTAGCCGATCGCTGGCCATGACTACGACCAACGGAACGTTGGCTATCGCAAGGGCTCAGGACGCTCGCCAACTGCTGGTGGGGGCGTTCTTGAATCTGAACGCAGTTGTTAACTTTCTGACTGCTCAAAAAACTTCTGTCGTGGTGGTGTGTGCCGGTTGGAAGGGGCACGTTAACTTGGAAGATACCTTGTTTGCCGGAGCACTTGCGGATCGCCTGCAGGATCACTTTCAGATGGGCAGCGACGCGGCTTTGATGGCGAGCGTGGCCTACCGGGCGGCTCAGCAAGACCTGCTGGGCTTCCTGTCGCAGTCATCGCACGTGCAGCGACTACAGCAACTAGGACGTCAGGATGATATTGAGTTTTGTCTTCGCGAAAGCCGCTACGAAGTGATTCCGGTGCTGGAAGACGGTTGTTTGGTGGTTCTTTTGTGAGATCACTTTCGTCATTTGTCCGGCTGAGAGGTTTCTAACGTCTCGATCATTTTCCAGGCAAGTTCGGATTCGTACCCTTTGCCAAGCACGTAACGCACCGTTTTGTGTTTTCGGGCGTACGCCTCTTCTTGAGCCAGGGCAGCCCACTTGTCGTTCATCAACTTGTACAGCGTTTCTTTGTACGCTTCCGAATCAATTTCTGCTAATCCCTTCTCAACGCAGTAACGAGACAATTGCTTCTGCTGCAGCTCCCGCCTAATCTTGATCCGTCCCCAGCGGTTTTGCCGGAACTTGCCCCGCGCAAACGACTGGGCGTAGCGTTCTTCGTTGACAAAATCTTCGCCGATCAGATCGGTGAGCACTTCTTCTACGGCATCAGGGTACAAGCCGTAACTATACAGCTTATCGCGCACCTCCTGCTGCGTTCGCTCCTGGTAGGCGCAGTACTTCATAGCCTTGGCTCTCGACTGCTGTTTGAGATTGGTAATACTCATTGGATGTTGGATGTTGGATGTTGGAATTTGCGCAGCTAATTTCTAATATCCAATATCTGGGCACCCAGAAAATCATCCGCGCGGCGGCCGCCAATATCCAGTATCCAGTTCAGAAAGTTCTTCGCTAAAACCTTCTTTCGGCCCGGGTGTTCTGTCAACTGCATGAGTCGCCGACAATCCCTCGCCCTTCTGTTTACTGCCAATGGTATCTCCGGCTTTGCTCAGGGAATCACTATGCTGTCGGTGCCCTGGTACTTTGCGCGGCAGGGTATTTCTTCGGACTTCAACCTAACGTACGGCATCATCACGGGGGCTACCATATTCTGGGGACTCACCGCCGGAACCATCGTTGATCGCTTCAACCGCAAGAATGTATTTCTGATCAATAATGCGGTGGAAGGAGCTATTCTGCTCAGCGCAGCGGCCTACGGCTTGTCGACGGGCAACATGCCCATCCCGCTCATCATTTTGGTGTTCACCACTACCGTGTTTGGCTTTTACCTGCACTACCCCAATCTCTACGCCTTTGCGCACGAAATCACAAAAGAAGGTGAGTATACCAAAGTAACCTCGGCCATTGAGATTGTGGGACAGAGCACGAACGTGCTCGCCGGAGCGGGTGCCGCTTTGCTGCTGGAGGGTATTGATATTGCCCACACCTGGAACGTTGGGGGACGGACTATTGCCATCCATTGGCAAGTGGACGCTTGGACCATTCAGGAAATATTTTTGATGGACGGCATCACCTACGGATTGTCTATCGCCTTGATTGCGCTGATCCGCTACGCGCCAGCTCACCTTGACACCATCGACCGGGGAGCGTTTATCCGGCGATTACGCACCGGATTTTCTTACTTGCGTCACAATCCCGTCGTCTTTTTGTTCGGAGTGTTTTCGCACAGCATTTTTGTGGTGATGTTGGTAAAGCTAAACGCCCTGATGCCGCTCTACATCACCAACCATTTGCGAGCGGGGGGAAATGTATTCGGGGCGATGGAAGTGCTGTACGGGCTAGGTGCCCTATCGGCAGGAGCGTTGGTAGGAGCCCTCTTTCGGAATTTCACCACCGTGCGCGCCATTATTATCATGCTGCTGCTGGCCACGGCAGCCTTGGTGCTTAGCACCCTTACCCGGTCGGTGGGAGTGTTCCTTTGCGTGGGGCTGATGATCGGTTTTGCGAATGCCGGAGCCCGGGTGCTTCGACTGTCGTTTTTGTTTCGGCACGTGCCCAATCAAGTGATTGGGCGCGTCAACAGCATCTTTGGGATCATCAACGTGATGAACCGAACGGCGTTTATCCTGATTTTATCGTTTCCTTTTTTCGGGGTGGGTTCCCATATTTTATGGGGGTACGGGCTGATGGCCCTCTTCACGCTGGCGTCGGCAATGGTGCTCACCGCTCGGTATCGAAGTATCGTAACGGTGGGTTAAAGACCACGGCGGACCGGCTTTTTGGTTAACTTGGCGATCATTGAGGTCAGTTTGTAGTCTAGCGATTGATTCAACTTAAGGGTGATCAGGGGATGCTGTGCAATTAGCTCGGCAACCTGATCAATAGTCATTTTCAGCAGAACACCGTTGGTTTCGGCCATCACCTGGGTGTCATACGCCTCAACCTTTGTTCCTTGCGTAGCTCCGAACACACTGCCTTCGGTAAGAAGTTGTCGGGAGCGTTTTGCTTCAGAAACCGCCACGCCGCTGATCAGGATGTTTACGGAGTCTACCGGGTTGTTGGCTTGTTGCAGCACCTGTCCTTTGCTAAACAACGATATGGTGAAGTAACTCACTAGTATCCGCAATTCGTCAAGCTCGAAGGAACTACCCAAAGCTTCGCTTTCGGCCAGGCGATTCATTTCATTGGCCAGCCAGTGCTTGATGACCCCCAGGAACTCTAACAGATCAATTCCGTCGGAGTGGTTCAAATCAAAGGTAGCGAAATAGCTATCTATTTCAGATCCTTCCAGCGGTTGCTCAAACGAACGCATGATCTTTTTCAGCTCCTCTTTGGTGATGCTTCCGTTGCCATCAATGTCGTAGTGGTTAAAGAGCGTGAGCGCCTCTTCGGTCTGCTGATTGCTGAGCGATATGTGCTCGGGAAGAATGGCACTGCTGACTTCTACTGATTGTCTACCTGATTTCATAAGTGGTTTGTTTAATGGTCTCTTCTATTTTTTTCAAAAATATGTAATGCCATTAAACTAAAAAAGGCTAATTAGTGATATTGCTTATCAATAAAGTGTAATGTTATTCTAAAACTTACATTGTGCAAGGGAAGAAGAAAGGGCCGCACGCATAAAAAAAGCTTCCACTAACAAAATAGCAGAAGCTTCCCTAAATGATAAACGGACTAAAGTAGCACTCGGTGCGGCTTATATTCGCTGAAGCATGTCAATAATTCCAGCGTTTTTATGCTTAGAACGTACGACCAATAGCGGAATCTCAGAATCTACGCTAATTAACTTTTCGGTGTTAGTTCCGATGGGAAACAGAGCCGTAGAAGCCGTCTTGCCTTTTCCACCGATCACCACAAAATCCACCTGATAGTTAACCGCAGCCTCATAAATGCTGGTTACCAAATCGTCGCCCTTCGCCAGAGCAAACGAAGGAGTTACTTTTATATCTTTAGTATCTACCTGACGAATAAAACGTTTGTAGCGTTTTCGGGCATTCTCTTCCATAACGTGCGCCGACTGGTCAAAGGACTTCCCAGTGTAATGGTACCCTACCGGAACCTGATACGAGTGGTGACAGATCACTTCTACTTGGTTGCCGCGCGTTACCTCACGCATAGCCATATCGACAGCGGCATTCATTGCCCCGATGGAATCGTTCGAAAAATCAGTGGCCACCATCAGCTTGCGAGCGGAGGCATATTCCTTCTCCGGAACGATTAGCAGCGAACAGCTAGCCCGACGAGCCAACCGTTGAGTAACCACACTGTTGTTACGCAGGTTCTTTTTCCGACCCACCACAATCACGTCTATATTATGCCGGTTGGCTAGGTCAAGTATTTGCTTGGAAGGAAGCGGCCCCTGCTCTACAGCGATTTTCACCTTCACGTCAAGGGTAAGGTCAAAGTGTTCAATAACCTTCTGCTCTAACTCGCGTCGGCGGTCAAGCAATGCTTTTTCCATCAGATCAGGAAACTCCTTGCGCAACTTGCTAGGCAACTGAGTCTTCATGATCACATTTACAAAGTGAATGGATTCTACCGATTTGGCTTGCGCCACGAAGGTGGCAAACTGGATGAGCGTAGCATCCATCTCAGTAGCATCCAAACACACTAAAACCTTTTTAAGTGGATTCATATAATTATTAGTTCTCTAGTTTCTCTTAAGTAATTGCAGACCTATCAAGTAAACGAAGGCAAAGTAATTCACGTTCAGCCAAAAGGAAAACACTCCTACCGTTCTCCGGCTACTAAGTACCATCTACAAGACTTGTTCATTTTTTTGAAACAAGTTCACCTGTAATGATGCAAACTTTAGACCGTTTTGGCTATTTTATTGCATTTAATTTATCCGATAGTGCCTCTATTTGCTCTTTAGAATGCGTAGGGAAATTGGCGATTCTGATGTGTTTTTGCTTAAAAATTCCGTATCCGCTACCCACAATCGCTCGTTCCTTTTTCAGCGCGGAAATTATGTCAGCAGCGGGCGGACGAGTTTCTGCCACAATGACGGTTTTAGAGCGGTACTTTGGCTCTTTGACAAAGGCCGAAAGCAGCGGATGTTCTTCTATGGTCTGATATAATAAAGACGCTTTGTATTCGGTTTCCCGGCGAATCTGGGTAATGCCTTTCGTTAGCATATCGGCGGTCACCTTCGCTAGTAAGTAGATGTTTAGCACATTGGGCGTCTCGGGGGTCTGATTCTTTTGGGCTTTTTCTACCAACGAAGGCAACGAATGATACGTACCAATGCGGTGCCCCTGTTGCTCAAGTTGTTGCGCCTTTTCTACACATCGATCGTTGACCAGCCAAACGCCTAAGCCCGCGGGCAGGCCGAACCCCTTCTGCACTGAGAAGAATACGCTATCCACCTGCGCGTAGTCGATGTCGGGGTAGGGCAAGGTAGAAACCGCGTCCACCGCGATGAGCATAGCAGGATGGGCCTGGCGGATGGTGTAGATGTCGGCCAGCGGCTGGGCTGCCCCGGTGCTGGTTTCATTTTGGGTGAACGCTACCAATTCTACGGAAGACAGTAGGGCCTCGGGTTGTGGAGCCGCACAGGTGCCTTCGGGCGCTTCCTGCGCAATCGGCTTTTTGTGGAGCTCGCGCGCGGTTTCGTAGAAGCGGCGTGAGAAGGCTCCGTTCACATAGTGATAACTCTGTTCGGCGACGCAGTTTTCGATCAGGCGCTCCCAAATTTCGGTGGCTGAGCCAGTAAAGAGCACGTGAAATGAGTCGGGAACCGATAGTAAAGACCGCAGATTGGTAGCCGCCTCGCGGTAGATCGTCTCGAATCGGGCACTGCGGTGCGAGATAGAGGGAATTTGATCGTTCAGGGCGCGCTTGATGTGATCTTCTACGGTAAAGTATAATTCAGAAGGACCAGGAGTGAAAAAAGTGTCTTTCATACGAATAGCATAGGCTGATTTACGGGACGCTTGCCGCAAAGGTAGGCAAATCTAACCGAGGAAAACTAACGAGGGCTACCCGGTTCTTTCAATCACCAGGGATAAAACTTGCTGGTCGTTCAATTCGGATTTTTTTAGCTATGATTATTATAAATGATGGTCTATCTTTGCCTGTTGTATGATCACTCAATAGAACCGTGTTATCCATACCCAATCCCCTCGCCTCCTACCGGAAGCCCATTGAAGCTTCGGTGCAGCCTTTTATTCGCATTCGTACCGAAGCAGAAGTCGATACCTCAATCATTGCCAGCAAGTTCGGGGGCAATCCGTACCTGCCTCTTGGCACCGAGTATCCTACCGACGTGGAAGGGCAACCGCTGTTTTTGTTGGCGCAAATCAATTGTAGCGACTTACCGCCGCTGGATGACTTCCCTTCGGAAGGCATTTTACAGTTCTACATTGCCGACGACGAACTGTACGGCATGGATCCTGAGCAGCCCGATGCTGCCGACTATTTTCGGGTGCTGTACCATCCGAAGGTAGACCCAAAAAATTGCGTGAAGGACTTCAACTTCCTGCCCTACTTTGACGATATGCCGCTCGATGGCATCTACGCGCTTAGTTTTGAGCTGACTGAGGCACCGGTGTCTTTGCAGGACGTGCGCTTTGATCGCACCTTTGAGGAGTCGCCCTACGTGTTCTTCGACCAATTTGGGCCCGATGCGGTGGAAGTGAAGGGTTCTTACGCCCGGCTATCGCAGGCGGTGGGGCATAAAATGGGAGGCTACGCCCACTTCACGCAAGAGGATCCGCGTTTCGAGCAGAAAGAATACGAGAACGCGGTGCTACTGTTGCAAATTGACTCAGATGAAGACCGGGTCAACTGGGGCGACCGGGGGGTCGCGAATTTCTTCATCCTGCCCGAAGATTTAAAGAACCGGGATTTTTCGCGGGTGCTGTACAATTGGGATACGCCGTAGGCGGTGAATAAATCATCGTATTGTGGCGGCGCGATGCATCATCGTGTTGTGGCGGCGCGATTAATCGCGCCGCTACGCAAATGTTCGTCCAGAAACCTCTCCATCGCTTCGTAAAATTCAAACCGGTTTTCTTCATTGTGGAAACCGTGCCCTTCATTGTCTTTCACCAGATACTCCACCTCCACCCCCCGTCGCCGCAACGCTTCAACGATCTGGTCTGACTCGGCAATATTGACGCGGGGGTCTTTGGCTCCCTGGGCGATCAGCAGGGGCGCTTTGATTTTGTCGGCCTGCAGTGCCGGGGAAGTTTGTTCAAACTGCTCTTTTAGTTCTTCCGGGCTGCCCACCATTTCGTACATCATCTCCAGCATCGGCTTCCAGTAGGGCGGAATGGTCTGTAAGAAGGTGAACAGATTGGACACGCCCACGTAATCCACTCCGCAGGCGTACAGATCGGGCGTGAAGGCCAATCCGGCTAGGGTAGCATAACCACCGTAGCTGCCGCCGTAAATGGCCACGTGCTCCGGGTCGGCAATGCCCTGTTCAATCAAATAATTCACTCCGTCGGTGATGTCGTCTTGCATCCTGAGTCCCCACTGCCGGAACGACGCTTCCCAAAAGGCGCGTCCGTAGCCAGTGGAGCCGCGGAAATTAGTTTGCAACACGGCGTAGCCCCGGTTGGCCAGAAACTGCACCTCCGGATTGAAGCCCCAGCGGTCGCGGGCCCAGGGGCCACCGTGCGGATTTACCACCACCGGCAGGTTTTTCGCCTCGGCTCCCACCGGCAGGGTGAGGTAGCCGTGAATGGTCAGGCCATCGCGCGCCGCGTAGGTAATCGGTTTCATTTCGGCCATCTCCGCTTCCCGTAGCCAGGGGCTCACCTCACTAATCTTTTCTACGGTGTCGGCCGTAGCGTCGTAGAAGTAGTAGGCGCCTAGCGAACGGTCGCTGTAGGTGCGCACGATAAATTTGTCCTCGTTTCTGTTGGAACTGGTAACGGCAATTTCGTAGTCGCCCAGGGCTTGCTTAAGCCGGTTGTAGCGTTGTTCGGCTTGCTCATCTAGAAACTTGCGCTCGGTTTTCCAGGTGGTGTAGGCAATGCCGGTGAGCACTTTTCGCTGGTGAGAGTAGCTTAGGTTGGATACGTCTACTTCCGGGTGCTCGAACAGCATCTCCAGTTCTTCGCCCGTGGTGCCATCAATTTTCACAATAGCACTTTTGTCACGACCCCGGTTAGAAGAAGCGTAGAAGTTTTGGTTGTCAAAGGTGAAAAACAACGGCGATACCGATTCTTTGAAGTTGGTGGTAATGAGGGAACGAAAATCCTCGTTCTCGGTGTCGCGATACAGCAGGGTGGTGTTCACGCCGTCGGTGGTGGCGGCCATGCGCAGGGCACCGGCGTGGTCGGTGATCCAGCCCACGATGTTGCCCGGGTTTTCGGCAATCAAGTCTAACTCACCCGTGCGGATGTTAAGGCGGTAGGCGTCGAAGACTTCCGGATTGCGTCGGTTGAGGCCAACAATTGCCTGATCAGGAATATCCTCCAGGTCGTCGATCAGCTGGGTTTTTACACCATCGAACTTGGTGAGTGGTCGATCGTTCTGCCCATCTCGGTTCACCACGGTCAGGTAGAAATTTTCGTCGCCCCCGTTGTCCTGCAAGTAGACTAACTGCTCGTCGTCGGCCCAGTAGTAGCCCGCAATGTCGCGCTCGGTTACGCTTGTGATGCGCTTAACTTCGTTGCTACCAATCTTCTGGACGTGTAGGTTCATTCTGTCCTGATAGGGGGCTAAAAAAGACAGATATTCTCCGCTGGGAGATAGATCAAAATTGGCTTTCTCGGGGTTTCTGAAGAATTCTCGAACGGGAATGGTGCGGACGTGAGACATTGAATGAGTGATTGAGTGATTGGATGTACGGAGGATAAGGGGCAGAGTTCAGAGGCAAGCGACGAGAGCGCGCGCTGGTTTTTGCTAACAATGCGTTTACGAATCTGCCTCGAGCAGTGGTTTTAGGACGGGCCAAACGTTTTCAGCAACGATTTTTTGTCCGGGGGCGGTGGGATGAATGCCATCGGCTTGGTTGAGTTCGGGATCTCCAGCCACTCCTTCTAACAGAAAAGGAATAAGCGTTACGTCTCTAGCTTCGGCCACCGCCGGAAACACTTCTTGAAAGCGCTCGGTGTAGGCGTTGCCCATGTTCGGAGGCACCAGCATCCCGGCCAGCACAATCTCTACTTCCGGATTAGCCGCGCGCACCTGATCAATGATGGCCACTAGATTTCGCTGCGTCTCGGTGGGCTCAATGCCGCGTAGTCCGTCGTTGGCTCCCAACTCGAGCACAAACACGTCGACCGGTTGTCGTTCCAGCACCCAGTCCAGTCGAGAAAGGCCGCTGGCGGTGGTTTCGCCGCTCAGTCCGGCGTTCACCGTGCGGTAGTCGTAGCCCAACGAATCGAGCTTCTGCTGAACGAGGGCGGGGAAGGCTTCCGAAGGTTCCAGTCCGTAGCCCGCCGTCAGGCTGTTGCCAAAGAACAAAATGACTTTCTCAGACGGTGCGGTATCGTCGACCGCCACCGTAGCGCTTTCAACCGGTTGGGCTTCCTCAGCAGCCGGTTGACTCGGGCTTTGGCAACTCATTCCCAGCAGGCTGAACCAGAAAATTAATAGCGCACTTTTGCAATAAACCATAAAGACTGATCTTTTGTAATTACTTCACGTAACTACCCTAAGAACGAGCGGTGACGCGTTTCGTTTAGGAACCCAACAAAATCGATGAATCTAAAAAACCCAAAGCCCGCTCTACTGCTAATTGACATCCAGCAAGGATTAGACGATAAAGCCTACTACGGGGGAAACCGGAATAACCCCGATGCCGAGGCCAATGCCCAGCGCATTCTTGAACGGTGGCGGGTTTTGGGCCTATCGGTGTTTCACGTTCAGCACAGTTCGCAAAATTCCGAATCGCCGTTGCACGCCTCAAAGCCAGGCTTCGCCATTCAGGAAGTTGTGCAGCCCCTGCCCGGGGAACCGGTGTTGGTGAAGACGGTGAACAGTGCCTTTATTGGTACCGATCTGAAGGAGCAACTGGATCAAGCGGGAATAAAAACGCTGGTGATGGTGGGCCTAACCACCAACCACTGCGTGTCGACCACCGTCCGCATGGCCGGAAACTACGGCTATCGGGTCATCCTGATTTCCGATGCTACCGCCACCTTCGACTGGGTGGGTATCAACGGAGAAAAATACGACGCCGAAATCATGCACCTGACCAGTCTGGCCAGTTTGAACCATGAATTTGCCGAGGTGGTTGATACGGAAACCTTAGTTGCCTCATTTGAATAGTGTCCAATAAGCTTCTCAATGAATGATATTTTAATCGCAAAAAACTTATCCAAAACCTACCGCAGTGGCCAGAAAACGCTCACGGTGCTTAGCGATATTAATCTGGCTATTTCCGCCGGAACCACTTGCGCCATTGTGGGACCCTCCGGTAGTGGAAAAACCACCTTGCTGGGCCTGTGCGCCGGACTAGACCGCGCCAGTTTCGGGTCAGTCACCCTTAACGGCGTGCTGCTTAATGACCTGAGCGAAGACGAACGCGCGGCCGTGCGGGGGAAGCACGTAGGATTCGTGTTTCAGAACTTCAACCTCATGCCCACGCTCACCGCCCTGGAAAACGTGATGGTGCCGCTGGAATTACAGGGAGAAAAAAGCGCCGGTAAGCGCGCGGTAGCGTTGTTAGATCAGGTGGGATTGGCCGACCGGCAGCATCACTACCCCAACCAGCTGTCGGGCGGAGAGCAGCAACGGGTTTCGCTGGCGCGCGCGTTTTCTAACGAACCCAAAATTTTGTTCGCCGACGAGCCCACCGGCAACCTGGACGAGGAAACGGGGCAGCACGTGGAGAAACTACTCTTCGATCTTAATCGCGCCTCAGGCACCACCCTGGTGCTGGTGACGCACGACCTCACGCTGGCCGAAAAAACGCAGCGCGTGCTTCGAATGAAAGGCGGACACTTGGTCGAAGACCGAGCGGTGCAAAACTCCGTAGCCCGCGAATCGGTATGACCTACCAGTACGTCAAGGCCCTTCATATTATCTTTATCGTTACCTGGTTCGCCGGTTTGTTCTACATCGTTCGGCTCTTCATCTACACTGTGGAAGCTCATCAGGAAGCCGAACCGGCACGAAGTATCTTGCTGACGAAGCTTAAGGACTGGTCCTTGCGCCTGTGGTACGGCATCACCTGGCCCTCGGCGGTGCTCACCCTGGGGTTGGGAATTTACTTCTTGTACTTCTACTACCAAGCCGGAGGCATTCCCTCGTGGTTGTGGCTCAAACTGGGGTTCGTGCTTGGTCTCTTCGTTTATCACGGACTATGCCACGGGCTGTACCTTCAGTTGCAACGTGATGAGGTGCGCTACAGCTCGCAGCAGTTGCGGGTGTGGAACGAGGTAGCCACCTTGTTCCTGGTGAGTATTGTGTTCATCGTCATCCTCAAAAACGCGCTAAGTCTGCTGTGGGCAACGTTGGGTTTGGTCGCATTCGCCGCGGTGCTTATGGTCGCCATTCGCCTCTACAAACGGGTCCGCGACCGAAATAAGCCCGCCGACAAGGGAATCTGACGCCCGGCGATGGTGTTGCCTATTTAAACCGGTACGCGTTTGACTAACCAAAGCCGCGGCTTGGTTCGTCGGTCTGTTATCTTTCTTGATTATGAATCCCTACGATCTTAACCTTATGAAACGCATTTTGTCCGGGACGCTACTGATCGTCCTCGCAGGCTGTTCTGCGCCCACTGCCGATACCACCGACGAACTTCCGATACTGGGTCGCAAATACTACGACGAAGCTACCCAAGACACGGTGTATCACACAGTGGGCAACTTTTCATTCGTGAACCAGGACAGTGCGTTGGTCACTCCGGCTACCCTGAAAGGAAAAATTTACGTGGCCGACTTCTTCTTCACCAGTTGCCCCACCATTTGCCCGATCATGAAGAAGGAGATGCTGCGGGTGTACGACGAGTTCAAGGACAACTCGGAAGTGGTGATCGTCTCGCATACCATCGACCCGGAATACGACACCGTAGCCCTGCTGCACGACTACGCCGAACGCCTGGGAGTGAAAAGTCCGTCCTGGCAGTTCGTGACGGGTGAGAAGGACAGCATCTTCAACATTGCCCTGAAGAGCTACATGGTGACGGCGGCCGAAGAGGAGCAGGCTCCGGGCGGACGGATTCACAGCGGGGCGTTTATTTTGGTAGACAAGCAGCGCCGCATCCGGGGCATGTATGACGGCACGGTAACCGAAAAGGTGGATGTGCTCATCAACGATATCCACCGGCTACTTCGGGAGGACGAGCAGCCCGCAATTTCACAAGCCGCTTCCCGCGTCGGTTAGTTGGCCATCGATACGCCTTTACCGCTCAATCTTCGCCCATGCAAAACCGCAGCCACCTTTCCGTTATTGCCCTTTTCTTCACCCTCACGGCCTGCGGACAATCCCGCTCCCCGGAGCAACCCACCAACGCCCTGATTAACGAGACGAGCCCCTACCTGCTGCAGCACGCCCACAACCCCGTGCACTGGCAACCCTGGGGTGAAACCGCGCTGGAGCAAGCGCAACGCGAGAAAAAACTACTCATCGTGAGCATTGGCTACGCTGCCTGTCACTGGTGCCACGTGATGGAGCACGAGAGTTTTGAAGACTCGGCCGTGGCGGCCCTGATGAACGAGCATTTTGTGAGCATCAAGGTAGACCGCGAAGAACGGCCCGACGTGGATCAGGTGTACATGGAAGCGGCGCAACTGATGACGGGGCGGGGCGGATGGCCACTGAACGCGATCACCCTGCCCGACGGGCGCCCGGTGTTTGCCGGAACCTACTTCCCCAAAGACCAGTGGATGAGCGTGCTGCGGCAGGTGCAGGAATCGTACGAACGCACTCCCGAGCGGCTGGAAAAGATCGCCTCCCAGGTGACCGAGGGCATTCGCAGCACCGAAGCTTTTGTGCCCCCCACCGATGAGCCCGCCTACGAAGCGGCGCTGCTCGATGAACTGTACCGCACCTGGAAACCCAAACTAGACCAGCAACGCGGTGGTAACCAAGGAGCACCCAAGTTTCCGATGCCGATCAATGGGCAGTTTATGATGCAGTATGCCTACTACACCGACAACGCCGAAGCCTACGTCTGGGTGAAAACCACGCTCGATCAGATGGCCTACGGTGGCATCTATGACCACTTAGGCGGCGGATTTGCCCGCTATGCCACCGATGCCGCCTGGCGGGTGCCCCACTTCGAGAAGATGCTCTACGACAACGCCCAACTGGTGAGCCTCTACAGCCAGGCCTATCGGATGGACCAGAACCCGCTCTACCGCCGGGTGGTGTACGAAACTCTGGACTTTATCGCGCGCGAGATGACCTCCGACGAAGGGGCGTTCTACTCATCACTGGATGCCGACAGCGAGGGCGAAGAGGGGAAATTTTACGTTTGGACCGCCGCCGAGGTGAACCAAGTGCTGGGCGACGAAGCCGCCTTGTTCAGCGAATATTATCACGTCACCCAGCCGGGTAACTGGGAAGACGGGAAGAATATTTTGTATGTCGACAAATCTGATTCCGCTTTTGCCGCGCAACGTAAGCTTTCGGTAGCCGATCTGCGGCAGCGGCTGGAAAAAGGCAAGCAAACCCTGCTGAAAGCGCGAGGCCAGCGCGTGCGGCCCGGGCTGGACGATAAGTCGCTGACGGCCTGGAACGCTCTGATGCTCAACGGCTACGTGGATGCCTACCGAACGTTCAGTGAACCCCGATTCTTGGCAGTAGCGCTCAAAAACGCGCGTTTTCTGCGGGAAAATGTGATCAGTTCGTCGGGATCTATGACGCGCAACTACAAAGCCGGTACCGCCACCATCGACGCCTTTCTGGATGACTACGCTCAGACGATTGCGGCGTTCATCAACCTGTATCAGGCCACCTTTGATGCGTCTTGGCTTGAAACGGCGCAGATGCTTCAGCAGTACGCGCTGGATCATTTTTATGACGAGGCCAGCGGCTTGTTTTTTTACACCGCCAACGACCACCCGGAGCTGATCGCCCGCCAGAAAGAGGTAAGCGACAACGTGATTCCGGCCTCCAATTCGGTGATGGCCAACAATCTCTACCAACTGGGCTTGCTGCTCTACGAAGACGCCTACGTAGAAAAAGCCCGGACGATGCTGACCCAGGTAACGGAAAACCTTCGGACGTACCCAGAATATTATGCCAACTGGGCCAGTTTGTTGTCTCAAATGATCTATCCGCTCTACGAAGTGGCCATCGTAGGAGATGGGTATGCCGACCAGCGAACCGCCCTTGATCGTCATTATCTTCCTAACGCGCTTTTGATAGGAGGCAAAAACGAGGGCGATTTGGCACTGTTGGAGGACAAACTCATTCCGGGACAAACCACGATCTACGTGTGCGAGCGAGGGTTGTGCAAATTGCCCGTGACCGAAGCCGCTCGGGCGGTGCAGCAAATTGTACCCGACCGTTAATCAATTGGGCGCACCTGCCAAAACCGGTTTACTGGACTCATTAATCAATTTATCAAACAGCAATGGGATTGGTAGTTTATCGATTGCCTTTGAAACTTTGTTAGAATAAAAGCAGTTTATAGTAAAAATTCTAACTATTTTGGCATCCCACCCATTGGTATTTTCGTTACATAACCTACCATCAGATGCTTTTTCAACGAACGATTGTTTCTTTATGTACCGAATCATCAACAGCTTAGCTACCGCGGAATTTAACAAAGCCACTGCCGCAGTAGAGGTTAACTTTAATGGTCAGGGCAACCCGGCGCTGTACCACGACACCATGGACATTGCCATGAGCATCGCCGTGATGTACAACAGCAATCGGTGGCTGTTCACCAAAGACTTGTTTCACGACATGGACGTAGATCATTTTTTGCTGTTCGTGCGGAAATGGTCCGGCAAAAACCACGAGCTCTTTGAGGCGTCGGCTGATCATCCGCCCTGCCGCGTGGCACTACTCACCACCGCCGATTCGTATGAGCACTTAGCCGAAAAGCACCAATGGCTCAACGAGACGCATACTAAATTTAATCAATTACAGTTTCGGGTGTTCTTCAATCGAAAAGATGCCGAGAAATATCTAACAAGTCCAGTGAAGGAAAAATCTGAGCGCTTGCGCAACCTTTATGCTTCTAACGCGCTATAAGTAGTCAAAAGATTAATGCTTCTTGCTGTATTACTTTTTAAACTTCATCAGCTATGAACCGTCATGACCTATTGAAATTGAAGGAAAACATTTATTCGTTGGGGGAGACCATCAGCGAACAAGAAGGTTTTTACCGTGACGTAAATAGATACCTACACCAAATGTACCCTGCGCAACCAAGCGTCGTTATAAAGACGAGCGCGAAACCTCGCTTCTCATCTCCTAGGAACTATTGGGCAACGCCTTCTGCTGGCGAACAAACGAACCGTACCAGTATCCTGAGTCTTTGATCGTACGCTGCTGCGTCTCAAAATCCACATGCACTAGTCCGAACGGAGTTCGGTATCCCTCCGCCCACTCAAAGTTGTCGGTAAGTGTCCAGACGAAGTACCCCACCAGCGGAACCCCCGCTCGCTTGGCCCGTGCGCACTGCACGATATTTTCTCGAAGGTAGGCGGTTCGACGAGGGTCGATCACCCGTCCGTCCTGCAGTGTATCCGGAAAGGCAGCTCCGTTCTCGGTGATAACAATCTTCTTTAAAGAATAGCGCTCGTGAAATTGCCTTAGCACCCGGTAGATTGCTTCCGGATATACTTCCCAGCCCATCAGGGTGGTAGGCACTCCTCTCTTTTTTGCGTCCACCGGGCGGGCAAACACGTACGGCATCGTCCAGGCGTGGCGAATCACTTCGCGGGTGTAGTTTTGCAAGCCAATAAAGTCAAAATCAAACGACATCAGTTGCTCGTCACCCGCCTGCATGTATTTTTCAAGCCGCGTTAAAGTAGAGAGTCGGTCGACCGGATAGCCCATCCCGAGTGCGGGTTCAATAAACAGGCGATTTAGAATTGCATCAGCGCGCCGCGCGGCCTTTTGGTGACGTGCTTCCGCGTTCAAGGCTTCTACGTGAGCGCACGAAAACGTGGTGCCCACTTCGGCGGCCGGTTGCCAATCCTTGATCACCCGCCCCCCTTCGGCCTGACAGAGCGTGGCGTGGTGCACGGCCGACAAAAAACCGTTAACACTGCGTTTGCCGGGAGCATGAATACCCAGAAAGTATCCGCCTCCCGTGAACATCATCGGTTCGTTGAGCACCATCCACTGGCGCACGCGGTCGCCGAACGCCCGTACCGCCACCTCGACGTATTCTTTGAACCAACCCACCACGTCGCGGTTGGTCCACCCCCCACGCTCGTGCAGGGTTTGGGGAAGATCCCAGTGATACAGCGTGACCCACGGGGTAATTTCCAGCGACAGACACGTGTCGATCAGGCGATTGTAGAAATCTATTCCCGGCTGGTTGACGCTTCCTGTGCCGTTGGGCAAAATTCGAGGCCAGGAGAGCGAAAACCGAAAGTTATCGATGTGCAAGGCACGCAACAGTTGCAGATCGTCGGCGTAGCGGTGGTAGAAGTCACAGGCTTCGTGGGCGTGCTGATTTCGATATATTTTGCCCGAACGCTGGGTAAACACGTCCCAAATAGATAGTCCCTTGCCGTCTTCTTGATAGGCTCCCTCGGTCTGGAAAGCAGAAGTGGCCACTCCCCAGTGGAAAGAATCCCCAAAATCAGTATGAATCATAGCATACGACAGTAATGCACCGCAAAGTAAGCGGATAAATTTCCTCACCCAAATATTCTCTTTCCGGTTCGTTAACGGGGCACGGTTCGGTCAGCTCCGAAGCGCTACGCCTAACTTTAACGGACAAAGCGTTCTGAAAAGGTACTAGAAGAATCAGGTCGTTCGTTAAAAAGGCATACCTAACTTTCGTCGCTTTGCTAATCACCCGCTGCCGTGCCCGGTTTTATGCGTAATCTCGCCGTACTTCTGTTGTTTTGCTTGTTTGGTTGCACCTACCTTCAGCAAACCGAACAGTTTGCTACCGACCGTCTCATCCAGGGCGAACCGGGCAACTTTCACGGCTACACCATGTACTCCTTTGTGTACAAAGATCGGCAGTGCCGTGTCGTGGTGCCCCGGCGGGCCGCTGAGGGGAACCCCTGGTTGTGGCGCGCCCGTTTTTTCGGCCACCGCCCCGAAGTCGACTTAGCGCTGCTTAACAAGGGGTTTTACGTGGCCTACATCGACGTAGCGGACTTGTATGGCAACGCCACCGCAGTGAATCTCTGGGACGAATTTTATGAATTGCTGACCGATCGCTATCGCTTTGCTCCGCGCGCGGCCCTGGAGGGAATGAGTCGGGGCGGATTGATGGTGTTCAATTGGGCGCTGGCCCACCCGGACCGTGTCGCTTGTATCTACGCGGATGCCCCCGTCTGCGATATCAAAAGCTGGCCCGGGGGCCTCATGAAGGGCGTAGGCAGTCAGGAAGATTGGCAAAAAAGCCAGCAGGTATACGGGCTCACCGAAGCGGAAGCCGTACAATTTCGGGGCAATCCGGTGGACCGGGCCGCCGAACTGGCCGCCACCAAGATCCCCCTGTTGGTGGTATCGGGAGATAGCGACGCGGTGGTGCCCTACGCTGAGAACGCGGAAATACTGGTAACGGCTTACCGGGAGCAGGGGAGTCCGGTGAAGACGATCATCAAAAAGGGAGAAGGACACGTGCACGGACTAAACAACGCTACCCCGATCGTGCGTTTTGTGATGAAGCACGCCAAACCGTAACTTTCAACTTGCGTTAAAAGGGGCAATACTAACTTCGAAGAAGCTAAAACGATTGTGATCTCATCTTATACCCTATTCCGCCAATGTTCTTGTCAAACCGCGCACTGGCTCGCTACCCTTTGCCTGCTCACGGGCTGCTTCAGTGCCCCGCAAACGCCTTCGGATTCGGAGTTCAACTACTGGCCTGCTTGGGGCGAAGCCCCGGTGGTGCACACGCATTTTGCCCTGGGATACGCCGAAGCGCACGAACAAGCCGCCTGGGTAGCCTACGAACTGACGCCCGCGGAGGTAGGGGCAAATTTAGCGCGGGAAGGCAACTTTCGAGAAGACCCCCTGGTGCTCACCGGTTCCGCTTCGCTCAACGATTACCGAAAATCAGGATACGACCGCGGGCATTTGGCCCCGGTGGGTGACATGAACTTCGACTCGGTAGCGATGGAAGAAAGCTTTTATATGTCTAATATCAGTCCCCAAAAGCGAGCGTTTAACGGCGGAATCTGGAGTCGTTTGGAGAATCAAGTGCGCACCTGGGCCACCGAAAAAGGGGGGCTATACGTGGTGACGGGTCCGGTGTTGGGCCAGGCCAAGCGATCTATCGGGGAAAACCAGGTGACGGTGCCGGATTTTTTTTACAAAGTACTGCTGAATGAGCGCGGTAACGAGAGTCGGATGATTGCGCTGGTAGTGCCTACCACGGCCAAGGATGATGATCTGCGGGCGTTCGTAGAGAAAGTAGACAATGTAGAGGCGTATACGGGCATTGACTTTTTTCCCGCCTTACCCGATAATCTGGAAGAACGCCTGGAACGCGAAGTGAAAACCGAAGGGTGGTTTGAGTAGTTGCGCAGTGGTGACTATTGGTGTTACAAAGCAGCTAACCATCCCTCTTTTCTTTTGAGTTCTGGCGAAATCACAAAAAAAGCTCTCTTTAGTTAGCAAATTGCTGGGCATCGGTCTATCTTTACCCCGATTTTTTCTGTTTTATAAATATTACAACTGCAATGGCCTATACGCACAAGCTGGATAAAATCGACCGTAACATCTTGGATATTCTCCAAAGAAATGCGAAGATTACGAACGCCCAACTTTCGAAGGAGGTGGGACTATCCCCTGCCCCCACCCTGGAGCGGGTCAAGAAACTGGAGCAATCGGGGGTGATCGACAGTTATCACGCCAAGCTCAATACCGCCAAGGTGGGGTTGGGCATCAGTACCTTCGTTCAAATCAAACTAACCGGCCACGATAAGGGTAGCATCCGAACCTTTATCGATGCCGTCAACAGCATTGATGAGGTCATCGAGTGCCATCACGTGACCGGAACGAGTGACTTTATCCTTCGGATGATTGCCAAAGATATTGCCTCCTATCAGCAACTGATGCTGGACAAGGTAAACGAGATAAAAGTGGTGGACAGCCTACAGTCGTTAGTGATTCTATCCACGTTTAAAGACACCAAAGCGCTTCCCTTGCCGCTACCCGATGAGTCTAGCACGGTAAAGGTTTGACAAAGTATTACGCTTTCCGGTCCTCCTTGCTATGTTTCTACTACGAACCTCATGCTCCAAACCTCTTCTTCTGCTAAGCTCATCCTAAATGCTGAACAGATCCGGCGAAAAATTACCCGAATTGCTTACGAAATTTACGAACGCAATTTTGAGGAAGAGCAGTTGCTGGTGGCAGGAGTGGTAGAGCGGGGCTACCGATTGGCGGAGCGCATCTGCGCGGTGCTGGATCGAGACAGCACCTTCACGTTTAGCAGTCAGAAACTGCAACTCGTCCGGGTTCGCCCTCCCGTGTTTTCAGAACCCTCCTCTTCAGTATCTATCGACTGTGACCATGATACCCTTCGGGGCAAGAGCGTGGTTTTGATTGATGATGTAATGAATACCGGAAAAACCCTGGCCCACTGTGCGTGTCCGTTTCTCCGGTATTCTATCAAAAAGCTGGAAGCGGCGGTGCTGGTAAATCGCAGTCACGTACAGTTTCCGGTATCGGTAAGCTACACCGGCTACGCCCTAGCCACCACGCTTCACGAGCACATTGAAGTCATTCTAGACGATGAAGATCAAGCCGTGTACCTAAGGTAGCTTGGTAACCCCGCCTCCAATCAAAATATTAGCAACAAATGCGGTAACTTGCGCGTTTATCTATTATATTAGTTGAATTTTATCTTATTTTTGTGCATAATCATTTGAAAAAGTACGGACTGATCTCCATAATCGCTTTTAACCGCCTCATGCGTGTCTTCTAACAAAGTAGTATCTGCTCTTTCTTCCGTGACCCCTCCCGTGAGCAAACGCTCCGCTGAGGTTGCTGATTTGGTTGCTTCTCATAACAATCTACTCTATTTGGTAGAATGGGTTGTCGAGGGCGGTCAAGTTATCCTTCACCAGTTTGGTGCGGCATCGCAGCAGGAGCGGGTCTACTATCAGAGCGCCAGTAGGGCCCTCCAAAGGGTTGCCCCCGCTGACCGTCACCACGTGGAGCAGTTGGTTACCTTGTTAATCGATGGCAAACTGGAGCGATGCGAAGTTGAGTTTCGGCTCATTGAAGCCTCCGGGGAAGAGCGCTGGGTATACGGGAAAGGGGTGCTACAGCACCAACCCAATGAGGTTGCTAAAGTAGTAGGCCTGATCACCGACATCAGAAGCAAAGATCGAGTTTCTCACGTTCCCGATTTAACGCACCCCTTTTCCGATGCCAACGCTCTTCCGGTGGGTGTTGTCCAGCTAGACTTATCCACGGGCAGCATCGAGCTGGCCAACCAGACTGCTTGTTGGATTCTGAACGTGCCGCCCTACGGAATTCGTCACGAGTTTCCGGACATGGATACCGCCGACTGGGTATCGGTGTGGGAAGCTCTGCGAAAGCAAAAGCCGGTGCTAAGCCAGCCGCTACGGTTGCCCTCGCTGAATCGCTGGGTGCTGGTCTCGGGCCGCGCCCAGGAAAACAACCAAGTGACCGTCGTACTGCAGGACATCACCGCGCTCAAGGAAGAAAACGTTTCTCTGCAAAAGGTGAACGCCGAGCTGGATAACTTTGTCTATCACGCTTCGCACGACCTACGGGCACCCCTTCGGGCTATTCTGGGGTCGCTCGACCTGATCAAGACGACCAATCAGCCCGGCGAGCGAGAGAAGTGCGTGGAGTTGATTGAGGGAAGTATCAACCGACTGGATACTTTCATCACGGACCTGTTGAGTATTTCGCGGCAGCAGCGGCGCGAGAACCCCCTGATGCCCATCAATTTCATGGTGGAAGTGGAGCACGCGGTGGCCGCAGCCTACCACGTGGGCGATACCCGCAATTTAGAGGTCGTCACCAAGATCAGCCAACCGCATCCCCTGGTCGCTGACCTAACCCGCGTCCGAATGATACTAAACAATTTGATGAGCAATGCCATCAAATATCGAAGATACGATGTCTCACCCTCGTACATCCGGGTAGAGGCGTGGGTGACGCCTAAAAAAGTCCATCTAAAGATTGTAGACAATGGGGAGGGCATCGCTGAGCACCATTTGGATCGTGTCTTCGACATGTTCTACCGAGCATCAGTCCGAAGCGAAGGTTCCGGCCTGGGACTCTATATCGTAAAAGATGTGATCCAAAAGCTGGGAGGAAGCATCTCAGTCCGCTCTAAACCGAACCAAGGAACCACTTTCTCGGCAAGCTTTCCCAATCGTTTTGGTCAGGTCCATGATACCGCGTAACTTCGTTCTAAAAATCAGGGTTGAGTAGACGTATCGTTTTTCTAAGTGCGGCACTGTTAGCCGTCGTGGTGGGTGGCTTGTGGTATTATTTCGTCCGCCGCCCCGCCGTTGCCGCTGATGTTTGGGCTTATGTGCCCAGCAACGCCCTGGCGGTTTACGAAACGTCCGATTTTTTAGCCGATTGGACTACCCTGGCTCAGTCTCCGCTCGGAAACATCCTGCGAGCGGTCCCCGAAGTGGAGCAGTTTCACCAAAAAATCGCTTTCCTGGATAGCCTACCGCTGCTTCGTCCGCTGTTGCAGCAACCGTGGCTGGTCTCGCTACAGGTGGTGGGCGACGATGCCCTGGATGCCACCTTCTACGCGCGCTTATCAGGGTCCAGCCCGGATAAGACAAATCCATCCGGACCGGGAGAAGGCAATAAATTGATTCGGGT
This sequence comes from Cyclobacteriaceae bacterium, assembly GCA_965217275.1. Classification (GTDB taxonomy): domain Bacteria; phylum Bacteroidota; class Bacteroidia; order Cytophagales; family Cyclobacteriaceae; genus Tunicatimonas. Next base: position 4,064,163 of record OZ244400.1, read on the forward strand.
CTTAGACGAAGTCCGGCGCGAAGCAGCGCTACGCGCCGAAGAACGGCAGTACCACGACTTCACGATCTACGAGTTGAGTGGCGCGAACGGAAAAGTTTTTTCTTACGTGATTCATCGCGGAGTGTTCGTGGGCAGCTTCACCGCATTCTTGGTAGAAGATGTGGTGCGCCTCATCGCCAACGACTTCGGCACCGGCAGCTTTGCGACCGAAAACCCCTCGTTGCTTCGCCTGCCCAAGCTGGCCGACGACGAAGGAAATCTTTATCTTAATGCCCGCCACTTATCGAACTTAATATCCGTGTTCGCCGAAGCCGATGCGTTTGACCCGGAAGCACTCGATGCGCTCGGACGCGCCATACTGCTCGACGTGCGGGTGCAAGAGGAGCAACTGCTACTCAACGGATTTAGTGAGCCTACCTCTGCCCCCCTCCCCGATGGGGGAGACACCGCTACGCTTTTGCAAACCTTTGCGGGGCAACAGGCCCATTCCATTGGTATCGGCGACTACCTGCCCGACCGAACGGCCTGGTTCTACCACCTGTCGCTGAGCGATGCCGAACGCTGGGAGCAAGCGCTGCGAAACTACCAAGCCCGGCAGTCCAGACCGGCCGCTCAGCAATTAGCCGACCGGAGAAGCGCGTTGGAAGCAGAACACCGCACGGAGCTGTCCGACTGGTACGCCTGGTTCGGGCAAGAGGTGGGCGTGCTCACCCTGGAATCGGTGTCGGCCGATGAACCCGACCGGGCGTTGCTCATTGAAGTGCAAGACACGGCCGCCGCGGGCCGCGCTTTGCGGTCGCTGGCCGTTTCGCTAAACGGTTCGGTCGACGACTACCGAGAGCAATTTTCATCCTATACCATTGGAGAACTGGCGCAGCCCGAGTTGCCCGCGCTGCTGCTGGGCCCAATGGCCGACGGTTATCCGCATTGCTTTTATCTGCTCACCGACCGTTACCTGGTGATGGCCAACAACGTGAGAACGCTAAAGCGCTTACTGCTGGACAAAGAAGCCGAAAACACCTGGAGCAAATCGCTGAAACAAAGTCGATTTTTGGAAAACATGCTCAACGATGCCAACCTAAGCCTGGTCGTGGATATTGGTTACAGTTGGGAGCTATTGCTGACCCAGTTGTCGCCCAAATGGCGAAAGCTAGCCGTAGACTACGGCCCTCAGCTAAAGCAACTGGAGAAGGTGGCGGTGCAGTTCGGAGGAAGCGAGGAGCTTTTTTACACGAACGTCGTGCTGAGTTACGCCCCAAAGCCTACCGAACAACTAGCCCGAAGTTCGTTTGCTACGGTCGGGCAGGTGTTCACCGACCAGCCGATCCGTACCAAGCCCTACGTGGTGCGCAACCACGACACCCAGGCCCGGGAGGTGATTTTTCAGGATGAGGATAACGTGTTGCGGTTGATCTCTTCCGACCAGCGGGTGCTGTGGCAAGATTCTCTGAGCGGACCGATTGTGAGCGATATACAGCAGCTGGATTTTTATGACAACGGTAACCTACAGTACCTATTCGCCACGGATAGTGCCATTCACCTTCTCGACCGCAACGGCAGTACGGTGGAGGGCTATCCACTGTATATGCCCGCCGGGGTGCGCATTCAGTACCTGTCGCTCATCGACTACGACAACAGTAAGCAGTACCGCTTCCTGGTGAGCGATCGGCAAGGCGGGCAGTGGATGTTTAACCCGGATCGTGAAAACCTGGAAGGATGGAACCCCCGGGGGCTGGGCAGCACCCCCGCGAGCGCGCCGTTTCACGTGCGGGTGCGCGGCAAAGACTACCTGATTGCTATCGGACAAGACGGCACCGTATACGCCATGAACCGCCGCGGCGAAGATTATCCCGGCTTCCCCCTCATCCTGGGTAAGCCCGGTCATAGCCCCACGTTTGTGCGTTTAGGCAGCACCCCGGACGAGACAATCCTCACCCTGGTCACCGACGGTGGAGAGCTTATCAGATTCAACCTACTGGGAGCAATCACCGAGCGGACGCAGTTGTACCGCCCTTCGGCCGACGCGCAGTTCACGCTGTGCGAAGACGCCCTGGGCAAAACGTTCGTGCTGCTGCGGCAAGACGCCCGGTCGTTGGGAATGCTCAACCAGCAGGGAGTATTGCTGTTCGAAAAGGATTTCTTTAGTCCGTCGGCCCTGGCTTCGGAGCGCTTGGTAGCCCAGTACTATAATTTTGGGGCGGGCAAAGAAGTCTACGCGATCACGGATCAGATCCAGGAGTTCACTTACTTGTTTGACGAGCAAGGCGAACTAATCAACGGTCGCCCGGTAGAGAGCGATTTCGCCATTGGGCTGATCCGCTCGGATGATACGCCTCCCTTCCGCCTGTACCGCAACTTTGAGAACGAGTTTGCTATATTGACTTTTTAAATTCATAACTATCAATCAGCCGCTTAGCCCCCTGCTGCGCCGTAAGCTCTCCCGTCCGCACCTGTTGCTCTACCTCTGAACGGATTGCTACCAGCGGCGAGTGGTGCCAGAATTTATCGTGCAGATAGTCCTGCAGCAGCCGGTGCATCCACCGCAGGTTTTGCTCCTCCCGCTTTTGCCGAAAGTACCCGCTGGCTTGGGTTTGTTGCTGGTACTGCTGCATCACTTCCCACACCCCGTCAATTCCCTCTCGGTGCTGGGCCGAGCAGGTGAGCACGCAGACGGGCACCTGGCTGTCGGGCGGGCGGAACAGCTGCAGCGCGTTTTGGTACTCTCGCTGCGCCCGCTGGGCCGCGGTCCGGTTGTCGCCGTCGGCTTTGTTAACCAACAGGGCATCGGCCAACTCCATAACCCCCTTCTTGATCCCCTGTAGCTCGTCACCCGCCCCGGCGAGCATCAGCAGCAGAAAGAAATCAGTGATCTGATATACTTCGGTTTCCGACTGCCCCACTCCCACGGTTTCAACCACCACCACCTCGTAGCCCGCCGCTTCGCAGAGCAGAATAATCTCCCGGGTCTTGTACGCCACCCCTCCCAGTGCTCCGCCCGCCGCCGAGGGACGAACATAGGCTAGAGGGGACTGACTCAGGGTCGGCATCCGGGTTTTGTCTCCCAGAATACTGCCGCCGCTCTTTTCGCTGCTGGGGTCTACGGTGAGCACTGCAAGCGAGCGCCCCCGTTGGTTCAACAGAGTGCCAAACGACTCAATAAAGGTGCTTTTGCCCACCCCGGGCACCCCGGTGATGCCAACTCGAAACGATGACTGCGCAGCAGGCAACAGAGCCTGCAAAAGTTCGTTGGCAACAATTTGATCGTTGGGGTGGCGACTTTCTATGAGGGTAATGGCCTGGCTAAGCACAAAGCGGTTGCCCGCCGTAACTCCCTCGACGTAAGCAGAAAGCGATAAGCGACGTCGGTTCATAGTGGCAGCAAGAGAACAGAAAAGTGTAATATTTTTAGCAAAAAAGCAGATTTTCGGAGCAGATACTAGGGCATGTTGACATTTGAGGTGTCGAAGGATTTTAGAGACTATTTTTGCCCAATTAAGGCGCTTGAGAAAGACGATGCCAAAGTATCGGCTGCCGAAAGCAACGCAAAGTGGGTGAAAATAGGCCTAAAATCGTCGTTCAGATTAAATGTCAACACGCCCTAGGACTACTTTGAAATAATGGATCAAGATATGAAAATTCTTATAAGCCTACAGCCACCGAAGCGACAGACAATGAGTGGCCACCCATTTGCGCTGAACGACGAATAGCCAGTATTGCTTAGTTTAAGCTAGTAATTCAGAGCAAAAAAATTGTATAATTTAAATAAGAGAGCAAATTTAATTGAACTTTACTAATATTTTACGTTAAATACCTGATTTGTTTCGTTAACTATTTCATAAAACGTAACCAAATCATTACTTTTAGGTAGATGTAACTATTTTCTTATGAGTGTTTGTTACAACACTGAGTATGACGATTTGTAGCTAAAGTAAGTTTTATCAATTGTTGGCTAGGTGCGGTTCTGCCGAAATAATACCTTGCAAATACTAATAGTGATCACCGTCTTCTACGCGAATTGTCCATTCCGTCTCTTATGCAAATCTACAAATTATCCGTTTTCTGTTTTCTTCTGCTCTTGACTACCTTAGCTTCAGCATCGAGTGGCTTTCATTATTCGTTCAAGGTGCTCACCTTTGATGGATCGGTGATGTACAAGGATGACACCACCAACCAGTGGGTACCCGTGCACGTGGGCACTTGCTTGCCCGCTCATTCTATGATCAGGGTAAACGCGCGGGGCTATCTGGGGTTGGTGCACAGCAGCGGCAAAACCTACATTCTGCAAAAGGGTACCTACGAGGTGGATCAACTGGCCAGCAAATTTCGTAGCCAGTCCCGAGGAACTGCGGCCAAGTACGCCGACCTTTTAATTGAGCGCTCCAAAGCCAACGTGACCGCCAAGCCGCAGGAACGAGAGCGAAGCACCCAGGAGCGAGAGCTCAAGATGCTGCTTCCCAGTTCGGTAGATGTGTTCAGTTCCGAAGTGATTCTTCGCTGGAAAGATAAGGAACCCATCGACCAGAACTACGAGGTGGTTTTCAAAAATATGTTCGACGAAGTGATTATGATCCGCGAAGCAGAGGGCACCCGGCTGAAGCTCAACTTCGAGGATAGTCAGGTAGCTCGCGAACGCCTCCTTATTGTTAGTGTGCAGAAGAAAAACCAGAAAAGCCTGCAGTCGAGTGAGTACGGAATTAAGCAGATGACCGACGAAGAGGCCGCCCTGATCGAAGAAGAACTGGAAGAACTCAAACTGGAGTTCGATGGGCAGGAAGCAATCCTGGACATGCTGATTCTGGCCTCCTTCTATGAGCAAAATAACCTGCTGGCCGACGCGCTCACCACCTACGAGCGGGTGATCGAGCTAGCTCCCGAGGTGATGGCCTTCAAAACCGCCTACGACCAGTTTGTGTTTAGAAACGGATTGGGCTTATAACGCTAGCTCGTTTTTATTGGTCACTGACAGCGTTCCACCACTTGGGTCTTCACCCCCCCCTCGTTTTGCTACAAACCCTAAGCGAGCTCGATGAGCAACTGTTCCTCTTTCTGAACGGGTTCCACACCCCGTGGCTAGACGAACTTATGTTCTGGATCACCAACAAATACACTTGGTTTCCTTTCTATTTCATTTTGGTAGTTGCCACCGTTGTCAGATACCGTACGCGGGGCCTGCTGATGTGCCTGGGTATGGTGTTGGCCGTAGGCTTGAGCGATCACATCACCTCGGGCTGGATGAAGCCCTTCTTTGCCCGGTTGCGTCCCTGCCAGGTGCCCGAGTGGCAGTCGGTGGTGCACTTGGTGACCGGGTGCGGGGGACGCTACGGCTTCGCTTCCTCGCATGCTTCCACCACTTTTGCCCTGGCCACCACGGTGTGGCTGATGCTTCGCGCGTGGAGCCCGTGGTTTGGAATAGCCTTCGCTTGGTCGGCGCTGGTGGCCTACAGTCGGGTGTATGTGGGGGTGCACTATCCGTTCGACATTTTAGTGGGAGCGGCCATTGGAGTGCTCATAGGGTGGCTGGTCTACCAGTTGTACCGCTGGGCTATGCCCCGCATCTTCCGCGCTAACCGCGACGTGCCGCTTCCCGAGAAACCTTAGCGGGTGCGCCCCAGAATGCGCTGCACGTACTTCCCTAAAATATCAAACTCTAAATTGACGGTATCACCGGGTTGAAGCTGTCCAAAGGTCGTGTGCGCGTAGGTGTAGGGAATAATGGCTACCGTGAAGCCCCGCTCGTGCGCCTCAAAGCAGGTTAGACTCACTCCGTTCACCGTGATCGATCCTTTCTCTACCACCAGGTAGGCCTCGTCGGTGCGTTCGAAGGTGAACACAAACCGCCAACTGCCATCTTGCTCGGTTACTTGCTGGCAGGTTCCGGTCTGGTCCACGTGTCCCTGCACGATGTGCCCGTCGAAGCGACCGTGAGCGGGCAGGCAGCGCTCCAGGTTCACGGCATCGCCGGGTTGCAGTTGCCCGAGGTTACTCTTGCGCAGCGTCTCGTCGATGGCCGTTACGCGGTACGTGTCGTCTCTCACTTCAGTGACCGTGAGGCAGACCCCGTTATGGGCGACGCTCTGGTCGACCCGCAGCTCGGGAGCCAACGAAGTGCGCACGTCCAGGTGGCGGTTGCTCCCTTCGGGGGTGACGGCAACCACTTCGCCCAGTGATTCAATAATGCCGGTGAACATAGTAGGTAACGGTTAGATTAGCGTAACGAAGATCAGGTAGGCGAAGTTCTCACCCGGCGGGCGGTTGCTGCTGATGGGCTCGTTTCAAGCGTTGGTAGGTTTCATTCTGCTTGGCCTCCTCCCACTTACGCTTGAAAATGCGGGCGGCCTCGGCCTTTTGGGGGTCTTCGGGCTGCCGAGGCAGCACCTGCTGCCGGGCGGCCTGTTCGGCTTCGGGAGTGGCTTCTTTCTGCGGATTGCGGCGGTATTTTTTGCCACCCCGGTAGTTGGCGTAGCGGCGGGCCCGGGTGTAGCCCATCTGCAAGAACTTCCGGGCCATATCGGCTCCCACAAAGTCTTGCTGCTTCAGGTAGTCTAAAAACATCGCGTAGATCTTCTCTGACGATGCCCGCGCCGCTTCCGGGTCTTTAAACCGCCAGTGGGGCAGGATTTCCGACTTGTAAGGCTCCACGGTGAGCACCCCCTGTTCGCCCCGGCCAATTAGGTACCGCTCCGGATGCTTCCGAAAATCGGTGGCTTGGTACTCGTCTGAGTAATCGTAGGGCATAGAAGAACCGGTTAGCGCTTTCCGTTCAGTCTATCTCATTGAAGATGAATCCGAACAACAAGCTAAGCATAATGCCGAAAGCACCGAGCGAGAGGGCTAGATAGCCTCGTTCGTCGGCGGCGGCTGAGGCCAGAAATATAAATGCAACCAGAAAGGAAACCATCAGGGTCAGTAATATTGTAGAGCTAGTCTTGAATTTCATCAGAAAACAACGTAAAGAGCGCAGAAGCGCTCGGTTTAACAAATAGCTAACAAGCTGCCGAGTGACGCTCACCGGGTGACCCATCACAGGCTGGCTAGCACCGCTCATAACACCACGAACCGACCCGGAGTGCGGTGCGCGCTTGCCGTATTTTCATTATTTTCGACCATAGAGCGCGTCTTTGGTCAAAAACTATTGTCATCAAAACCATAGTTTGTCGCGAGAGTTTTCAGAAAGCAAAGCCAATTGATAAGTTCGAGTCTAGGAAGAAGCGGCGACGGTTATCTCCGAACCACTGCTTAGGCCGATAGGCACCGCCTATGTTAAAGTCAACGTACCCGTGCTTACCCAGTCGGCGCTGGATTCCGTAGAGCAATGAAAATTGACTGGTACGGCGTACCCCCGCATCGGCAATAGGCGGAAAATTTCGGAAAACATACGTACTTTCATCCCTCCAGGTATTGTCCACCTGAACCGAAAAATAGTTGGCCGAAAGGTTGTTGGCACTCTTGCCCTGCCGAATGCGCCGCGAGAGAGAATAGTAGTAACGAACCGCTACGTCGATGCCCACATGGCTATTTTGCCAGCCACTCATTCCCTGCCGAAACTGAGCCAGCATAGAAAAGGGCACGTTAATCTTTCCTTCAAACGTAAATACGTTCTCCATGAGCAAACCATAGTAGCTAGCCGCTCCAAGGTCAGACAGTCCTGCCTTCAGCATAAACTTTTCCTCAACGGTGGCTCGGGTAAAGTACTTGTACTTTTCTTTGAGCGAGAAACTGGACGAGTCAGCGGGCTCCTCGGCGTAGGTCACCAAAACGCTGTCCTGCTGGGCGGCAGCCGTTAAGTAGGTAAACAAGCCAAAGCTACTGACTGCTAGTGCGCGGAATAAAGGATTCATCGGTTAGGAAGTTAACGGTGATCGGATTAAAACTGGTACGGATAATGACGTTCGTGGGCCCAGCGCCAATTGAAGTAAAGGAATACTCGCGGCCCAGCAGACCACCGCTCGTGCGGGTGCCGGGCAGGGTGGTGTTTATCCGGTCGTAGGAGGTAGACAGCTGGTAGTGGTAACGCAGTGGATCGGTGGCCGCAAACGATACTTCGGTGCGAGAGGCCTCAATGAGCAAACGCTCTAGCTGGTTGGCCGTGGTTACGCTGATCTCTCCGTAGCTGCTTTCCAGCGATACGGTACCGCCCATTTCCTCAAGCGTCAGGTCAGACTTCTTGGCTATTCCCGTTAGGGAGGCGTTCACCCGCTGGGCCACCACGTCGCCGTAGGCCACGTCCAGCGCCACGGTTCCCCGTACCTCGCGCAGGTAAATCTCTCCAAGCTCAGCCTTTAGGCTCATGTCGGCGGTCAGGTTGGTAACCCGCACGTTACCGTAACGGTTCTGAAGCTGCAACCGACACCGCTGGGGTACCCAAAGCTCGTACTGCGCCAGCAGGTTGCTGTTTATTTCCCCAAAACCATCGTTAATGCGAAAAAAGTTACGGATAGTCTTTCGCTTCCCCTCGATATCGATCTCATACCGAAGCGCGGGTAGGTCTTTTTCGGCCACCGACCGCTCGGGATGCTTGGCTACCAGGCGAAGCACCAGCTTCACTTCCGGCCGATCCCACCCGTGCACCCGCACGTCGGCCTTTTCGGCCTCCACCGCCAGCGACTCCCCCGGTTTCAGCGTAAACGAGCGGTTGATCGTTTTGGTCACCACCTGGATTTTCTCCTGCGCGGCCAGCGTACCGGTTACCAGAAGCAATGCCATAAGTCCAACGACTGCTTTCATGACAAAACCAGTTGAATGAGTTCTCGGGTTACTTCGGCCTTCATATTCTCGATACGCACCTGGTACTTCACTAGTCGCGGATCGTAGCCCAACTTCTGCATGGTCTTTTGCAACGCCCGTTCTTCTTCGGTTAGCTCCCGCAGATGCGCGCGCAACGCCACGAATTCCGGTTGCTGGCAGGTGGCTGCCGGGGCCTGCTGACACAACCGCTGCAGGTACTCCCGGGCTTCCTGTTCCAGCGAATCAGGGGGAGCGAAGCTTTCCGGCAGAGGGGCCACCTCCTCGCTGTACGTGATCGTCGTGCTACTGGAAGGGGCCTGATCGTAGGTAAGAAAGAAAATCGCTACCGACAGCAAAGCGATGGTTCCCACGGCGGCGGCGTAGCGGAGCCAAGGGCGTCGGGCGGGGCGTTCGCGGCGGGCAAGCCCCTGCGCAATGCGCGGCCAGAGGTCGGCGTTCGGTTCGTGCTCCGGCAGGCGGGTCAGTTCCCGGCGTAGGGAGGCTTCCTCCTCCAGCGATTGCGCTACCGCATCCCAAGCATCGGGGCGGGGCGAATGCGTTGGCAACTGCCGCAGGGCCCGCCAAAGGTTATTTTGATCGTCGTTCATCGGTACAAGGCAGCTAGTTTAGACCGTAGTATCTTTTTGGCGTGGTGCAGTTGTGACTTGGAAGTGCCCTCTGATATTTCTAGCAGCGCGGCGGTTTCTTGGTGCGAGTATCCCTCCACCTCAATGAGCGTGAACACCGCCCGGTATCCCGGCGAGAGCGAACGGATGGCCTCATCCAGCGCCTCGCCACTAAGATCGTCGGGCCAAGCGACCAAGCCCGCATCGTCGGGCAGCGCATCCAGCGGGGCGTAGCGCCGTTCTGATTTTAGCTTCTTGAGCGCTTTGCGGACCATGATGATTTTGATCCAGCTGCGCAACGTACTCTCTCGCCGGAAGAACTTCAGATCGCGAAACACGTCGATAAAACCCTCCTGCAGCGCATCGTGGGCGTGGTCTTCGTCATTCAGAATTCGGTACACAACGCTATACATTGGATTTTTATACAGTTCAAACAGCCGACGCTGGCACCCCCGGTCGTGGACCAGGCACCCTTCAAGTAGTTGTTCGTCGGTGAGGGTCAACGTGAGTGGCAGCATTTTAGGGTGAGGTTCACTTAGATAGGGGCGGTTGGGGGACGAAAGGTTGTACGGAGGTGAAAAAAATTCATCCTGATAGGCAACTCACCGGAGCGACGTTTAAAAGTTAACGTCCTTAAACGCGTTTGTGATCCGGCGCTAGCGAGCACATAGCCGGTGAAGCTCTATATTGCGTCGGCATTCCTATTCTGGTATGCCTGAGCTGCTTACCTATCAAAACATCGGTCGGCACCCCTGATCACTCTTGATTGGAGGCAAGAAAATTGGTTTCACCAAACTGATGTTCACAGGCTGACTAGGGCGTGTTGACATATAAGCTTAGACGGTACTTTCCGACTGTTTTTGCCCTACTCTGCGTCGCTTTCGTTGGCCGATGGCACCGCATCGCCCGCCTCAAGCTCTTTGATTAGGACAAAAACACCCTCGAAAGCCCTCGTCAATCTATATGTCAACACGCCCTAGGTAGATCAGCCTCAAGACTTCTACGCTTCTTTCTTCAGATACGCTTCCTCCTCGGCCAACCGCTGCTTGATGTGCCGGATAATTGGCTCGGCGTGTAGCTTGCCGTTCTCAATAAATACCTTGGCCGTTTCTTCGCCGCCAATCACCGAACCGGCCATGTAGATGCCCGGCAGGTTACTCTCAAAAGTGTCCGGATCAATTTCCGGAATGAGCATGGCTCCGTTCAGGGTGATGCCCACGCGCCGCAGAAATTTCGCGTCGGGGTGGTAACCAATCATCAGAAACACGAAATCAGCCGGAATCTTCTCCGAGCGCCCGGTTTTGATGTTACGCACGTACACGTCTTTATCGGTGATCTCGGTCACTTCTGAGTTGAAGTAGGCTTTGATCTCTCCCTTCTTTACCCGATTCTCGGCGTCGGGCACAATCCAGTACTTGGCCGTCTTGTCGAAGCCGTCGTACTGGTGCACCACCGTGACCTCGCTGCCGTTGCGGTACAAATCCAGCGCCGTCTCGATGGCCGAATTAGCTCCGCCCACCACCACCGTACGCGTAAAGGTATACTTGTAAGGCTCGTCGTAGTAGTGCGTCACGTGCGGCAGATGTTCGCCCGGCACGCCCATCTCGCGCGGAATGTCGTAGTAGCCAATGGCCAGAATCACCTTCTTGGCGCGGTACTCACCCTGATTGGTCTGCACCACAAACCCATCTTCCTGCCGGTTGATGTCGCGCACCTCCGTGTAGATGTGCACGTTAAGCTTGAAATACTCCGACACCTTGCGGTAGTACTTCAACGCCTCCACGCGACTGGGCCGCAGGTTGAGGGAGGTGAAGGGCACGTCCCCGATCCCGATCATGTCGGCACTGGAAAAAAAGGTCATGTCGTGCGGGTAGCGCCGAATAGACTCGGTCAGGCTTCCTTTGTCCAGAACGGCGTAGCGCAAGCCTTCTTTTTGAGCGGCTATGCCGCAGGACAAGCCGCAGGGTCCGGCGCCCACAATGAGCACGTCGTAGGGTTGATTCATGGTTGTATCGCGTGGTGAGGTAAACGTAGGGGTAACGCGAAAAGGGGGGCGGGGGTTTGTAAGTAACGCGATTAGATTGCCACGCTAACCGCTAGTTTTGAGATTTGCATTGACACTGGTATATGATTAGGGCATCCATATTTTGTAGCTTTTCGTACTTCATCATTCGATATTCCTTGTTCTAGATTCGATATTTAAACAATATCGAGTATCGAACAAGGAATGATGAATTTCGAAGTATGATATAAGTTTCACATTCGCACCCACCAACACGAGCCTTTGGTGGATTCAAGAGACGCGTAGCGCGGCATTAAGAGGCAATTATCCACCTCCCGCCAGCTGCCACAGCCGTTCGGCTTTTTTGCCCAGCAGCCAGAACGAGGCGGCTAGGATGGCAAAGAACGCTACCTTGTGCAGACTGTCCCAGCAGAACTCGAAGTACAGCGTATAAACATTGATCACCAAGAAGGCAAGCCCCACCTCGGCGGTCATTTTATCCTCGCGCTGCTGCCCGAAGTAGATCGCCAGGCCCGACCCCACCGCCAGTAGCAGCGACCAGTGCAAGAAGCTAATCCGCGCGGCGGCTTCCCACGAATCGTAGCTGCCGTGGTTGCCGAACACCGACAGCAACCACAGCGAAAAAAACAAGCCCAGCAAGCCAGTCACGTAGGTCAACGGCGCAAACAATCGCACCCGCGGTGAGCGCGCGAGCAGCCAACTCAAACCGAGCAGCAGTCCGCCGAACACCACGTAGCGCAGCGGGAAGTTCATGCCCAGGAAGTAGGCTCCCCAGTCGGAACGGTAGGCGGTTTCGGCGCCGAACCATATGGCCAGCGTGCCCAGCGCCAAAAACCAGGTGAGCTTGGAGCGCCACCACACCGCGGCCGCCGCGTATATCCCTGACGCTACCAAAATAAGCACCGCAAAGTAGCCTTCGGCGATGCCCAGCACAAAGCTCAGATACGTGAGCGAGAACGCCACCCCGATGGCTCCGAACATGTACAGGGTTTCGTTACTGAACACCCGGGCCGGATACCGCTGCTGGTGATGATACGCTCCGTAGTACAGTCCGACGGTGATGACCACCCAGATGAGCATTTTTACCAGGTCCGAAGCATCGAGCAGCGCGTTGAGGGTAGCCATAAGCCAGTCGTCGAGCAGCAACAAGACCGTGGCCAGAATGATGCACGACACGGCGAAGAAAAAGGCGATTAGCGACAGGTTTTTCCAGTCGAAGCTGCTCTTTTGGCGGGGCAAGCTTGATTCCCGAAGCCGTTGCGCGGTGTCGGCGTCTATCAGCCCTTGTTCCGCCCAACACTCAATGGCCCGGTGGAGAAGCTGTTGCTCGTGCTGGTTAATCTTCATGCCGCGGCATCCGTTCGTTTGAAACGGAAAGTAAGAAAATAATCTCCTTCTTTCAAGACTCAGGCAGCTTTTCCAGGTCTTTGCCCCGCGGCTTGAAGTAGGTTTTGATCACCTGCTGGGTGAGTGAGGGCGGCAAGTACTTGCTCAGGTAGGTGCCCAGTTGGTTCGAGAAACCCGGCACCACCTCCGGCTTGTGCGACAGCATACCGCGGATTGCCCCGTCGGCCACTTCGGCCGGGTCCATCAAGAATTGCGAAGCATCTACCTGGGTGAAGCCCGCCCGCCGAAAGAACTGTGACTGCGTCGGTCCCGGGTTCAGGCAGGTTACGTTCACGCCCAGCGGCTGCAATTCCACCCGCAGGCTGCTGGTGAACGAGCGGACAAACGCCTTGGTGGCGGCGTAGACGCTGAAGTAGGGCAGCGGCTGGTAACTGGCCGTGCTGCCCACGTTCAGGATGTGCGCGTCGGCTTCGCCCTTGAGCATGGGTAAGAAGCGGTAGCACAGTTCCACCAGCACCTGCTCGTTGAGGCGCATGGTGGCCAGCTGTTCGCTGAAAGGCACCTCGGCAAAGGGTCCCCACACCCCCGCCCCGGCGTTGTTGATTAGGATGCGCACCGACCAGTCCGCGTCAGCGCAGGTTTGGTACAGCTCTTCGGCCGCGTGGGGAGTGAGCAGGTCGCGCACTAGCGGATGGACAATGATCTCAAATTCTTGGGTTAACTCCGCGGCCAATTCCTCGAGCCGTTCGGCCGAGCGAGCTACCAAGATCAGGTCGAACCCTTCTCCCGCGCAGCGCCGGGCGAGCGCTTCGCCGATGCCATAACTGGCTCCAGTGATCAAGGTATAGTTCATAACGTTAGGTTGCTTGTTGAAAAAGTGACAGGTCCCACGCGTGCGCGGGGTCGTAGTGCAAGTGCCCTTCGGCAATGCGAATGGGCGCGCCGATGTTGTTGTGATACAGTTGCCCGGTGCCGAGCCCCTGCGGCAGGGTGGGTTCGTAGGTAGCCACCCACTGGGCGATGGCGTTCAGCCCCACACTCGACTCCAGGGCCGAAGTGACCCACCACCCGATGCCCCGGTCTTCGGCCAGCCGTATCCAATCGTCGGCGGCCGCCAGTCCACCCAGCAGCGTAGGCTTCAGGATGACGTACTGCGGCTGAATGTCGTCCAGCAGTTGCGCCTGCTCTTCCCGCGCGTGCCAACCGATCAGTTCTTCGTCCAGCGCAATGGGCACCGGACTTTTGCGACACAGGGTAGCCATCGCCTCGATTTGTCCCGGCGCGATGGGTTGCTCAATGGAGTGAACATTAAGTTTAGCTAGTTGCTTCAGTTTTTTCATCGCTCCGGCCGCCAAAAAGGCTCCGTTGGCATCCACCCGCAGGGTCACCGCCTCGCTCGAGTAACGCTTCCGGACGCCGGTGAGCAGACGTAGCTCGTCATCGAAGTTGATGGCTCCGATTTTGAGCTTGATGCAGCGGAAGCCCTGCGCGAGTTTCTCGTCGATCTGTCGCTGCATAAAGTCAGGGTCCCCCATCCACACCAGCCCGTTGATGGGCAGGGGCGTGAACTGCGGCTGCATCACCGACGGAAACACCAGACGCCGTCCACCGTGCAGCAGATCGAGTAGGGCCGTTTCCAGGCCAAACCGCACCGCGGGCAGGTTGGCGGGCACCACGTCGCCCACCAGTTGAAACACCTCACGGGCGCTCCGGGGCAGGGGGCGTTTGGCCACCCGTTGCAGCACCAGCCCGATCATGCTGGGCAGGTTAGTCGTATCGTCCACACTCAGCCCCGCCAGTGGGGCACACTCGCCAATGCCGCGCTTGCCTTCCTGTTGCATCACGATGAAGTGCGTCGGGCGGGTGGTCATCACCCCGCGCGAGGTACCCGCCGGGAAGGTGAATTGCAAGGTGTGCGAAAAGGAATGGGTTTGGAGCATAGTTCGTTTATAATTGGTTAACTTACCCCGCAAACTTTTGATTGGTTACCTAACCGTTTTTTTACGATGTCCTTCCCCGACGAAGTAACGTTCGACGTCATTATTGAGATTCCGAAAGGAAGCCGCAACAAGTATGAGTTCGACAAAGAGCGGAAGATGATCCGCTACGACCGCATGATCTTCTCGTCGATGTTTTATCCCAGCGACTACGGCTTCATTCCCGACACCCTGGCCGGCGACGGCGACCCGCTAGACGTGCTGGTGCTGGTGTCGGAACCCACCTTTCCGGGCTGCCTCATCGAGGTTAAGCCCATCGGCCTGTTTCGCATGCGCGACGAAAAAGGGCCCGATGCCAAGATTCTGTGCGTGCCGGTGAGCGACCCCATCTGGAACAAGGTGAACACGCTGGACGAGATCAACCCCCACCTCAAAAAGGAGATCGAACACTTCTTCCAGGTGTATAAAGACCTGGAAAAGAAAAAGGTGGGCATCGACGGCTGGGAAGACCGCGACGCCGCCCTGCGGACAATCGAAGACTCACGAAAGCGATTTGCTGCGGGAGAGGTGGGCTGATTGCTATCGTTGACGTTTTTGATCCAACGGTGAAGCTAAAAACATCAAAGTCCTGCTTTTTTACTCAGCGCGAGAGCTTGAGAAGTAAAAAGTGGCAGCAAAAAGCCACTTTATCCATAGTTTTAGCTTTCTAGAAAATAGATAGAGCTACTAAGAATGATATCTATTGTCTGCTATTTTCCGGGTGCTTCGTCAGGATGTTCTTCCAGGTACTGCTTCACCAGAGCGGGAGAGTCTTCGCCCTCGGCCACGAACAGCAGGGCCGCTCCGTTCAGGCAGTAGCGCAGCCCAGTGGGTTGGGGGCCATCGGGAAACACGTGGCCCAGGTGCGAGCCACTGCCGCTGTCTTCCACCTCAATGCGGGTGGAGCCAAACGAATTGTCCTCCTTGAGCACCACCGCTTCTTTGCTAATTGGCTCATAGAAACTGGGCCAGCCGGTGCCCGACTCGAACTTGGTTTCGGAAGAGAATACCGGCTGACCGGTGGCGGCAGAGTAGTAAATACCCTTTTTCTTATTGTCGTTGAGCGGATCGGTGAAGGGGCGCTCGGTGCCCTCTTCCCGCAGAATATAGTACTGCTCGTCGGAGAGTCGCTGCTTCCACTGCTCTTCCGAAAGTTGCATCGGATAATCGTAGGAGGCACCTTCGGCTACGGAAATACCGATGTACTTATCAGGAATATCGGCGGCTTGATCGCTCGAGGAGGCCGACTGCTGGGCTTGCGAACAGGCGACGGTGAATAGGCTGAACACCGCCACGTTGAGTTTTATAATAGTCTTTTTCATGCTTATGCAACAAAAAACCCAAATCGAAGGTTTGCCAAAGCTCCTTTGATTTGGGGAATATGCCGATGCTGAGATAAGCGAGCAGTGAAGCCAACACGTGGTTAATTGTCTGCGTCGCCGCAGGTTTTAGTTACTATCTTCGTCCAGACGAACCGTGATATTGTCAAGCTCGATGCGCTCGATAGCGGGATCGTTGTCCGTATCCCAAATCACTAATAGATCCTGGGCGGTGGGGTCAGAGTCAACCGTGCTCTTCATCCCTTCGCGAAACTCGGCCACACTCACGTCACCGCTATTATCCGTGTCCCAATCGGCATACTGCCCATACTCTTTGAAATTATAGTCAGCAAAGAAGTTGTTAACTCCGTCGGTAAATTCATTTTCGGCAATGTTGCCGTCCTTATCTTTGTCCCATACTTGGTACAAACCCTGGTAGAATTCTTCTTTGTCCAGCACGTTGTTGCCATCGGTGTTCCAGTCTTTGTAACTGGTGGACATCATGGTGAGGACGGGGTCTTTGTCAACAGGTTTCTGAATCTTTTTGACGGGGGCTGCCTCCACCTGCGCATCGATTTCTTCTTCCGCTTCTTCTACTTCTTCGACGGGAGCGGGCGTTTCTTCTACCACCGTAGCGGTTTCTTCGGTTTCAGTGGCGGCATCCTGCTTGTTATCCGAACAAGCCGATACGGTAATTAAGAACACACTAGCAAATGCTAGGCTACTGAGTACGTTACTAAAAGTTGACTTTTTCATGGGAGTGGTGGTGTAGTGAATAGTATGTATATAACTCATTTTACGCTAAATTGTTTAAAATGATGCCGCACAAGGGTCGCTATTTTCACCGTGTTTTTTTAAGGACGACCGGCCGAATCAGCGGTGAGCAAGGTATTCCTCACGTACAGTTGCCGAAGCTTTTTGTCCAGCACCACCGAGTAGTCGGGATACACCACCACCGAAGCATCGTGATGAACGGGCGTGATCAATTCGTTGAAGTGCGCGATGGTATCGGGGAAAAAAAGTCGGTACCGCTCTTGGCCAACTTCAAGTTTTCCTGAGAAGGTACTAAATCCTGAACCTCTTTGGGAAGTGATTTGCAACAAGAAGGTACTATCGGAGCGCAGGCTCAGGAGCACACTCGTGGAATCGTGCGAGTCGGATGAGAAACGCGCCAGAAGCAGTTCTTCCGACGGATAGGCGGCGGGTGGTTCCGAAGCAGGGGGGGACTCATTAAATCCACAACCACCCAAGAGGGTTGCGATGAGCAGCAGTCCGACCCAGCGAAGAAAGTGAAGCATAGACAAAAAGTGGGTTACCGTTTTTAGGTACGAGCGTAGGCCCGGTGTCGTTGCCTGCTAACAGTTGGGCGGCCGCGGGGTTACCCTTGCTATGCGGTTTGTTTCGATCGATCTGGAGACCACGGGGGCCGACCCCTGGGTGCACGAGGTGCTGGAGTTTGCGGCGATCGTTTATGACACCCAGCACCCGGTGGCGCGCGCCGATGCTCCGCAGTTTCGGGTGCTCTTACAACCTACTTTTGCCCAGGCCAGCCCCACCGCCCTGCGCATGAACCAGGCCCTGGTGCAAGAACTGCGCGCGCCCACCTTCGATACGGTGGTGCTTTCGCCCGAAGACTTGGTAGACCGCTTCGCTGACTTCCTTTTGCAACACGGTTTCCGCTGGCACGAGCGGGGGAGTATTCGTGCGCAGGCGGCGGGCAAGAACTTCGATAAGTTCGACCGCATCTTTCTGGAACGTTTACCGGGCTTCCGCCAGAAGATCAGCTTCCACCGGGTGGCGCTGGACCCAGGCCTGCTCTACTGGAACCCGGCTAAGGACAAGCAATGGATTCCGAATATGGTGGCTTGCAAGAAGCGCGCGGGCTTCGCTGACACGACCGTGGCCCACCGTGCCCTGGACGATGCCTGGGACGTGATCCGCCTGGTGCAGCACTACGTAGACGTGGACTTTCGGGGGGGCTAGAGGGTGGATACTGGATGCTGGATGCTGGTTACTGGTCACTGGTCACTGGTCACTGGTCACTATCGTCTAGTAGCCAACATCCAATATCCAGTATCTTGCCCTGTAGAAAATCATCCAGTATCCAGTCACCGAATGTCCGTCATAAACGGCAGACGCATCTGCAAGCCCTGCATGTGCTCCAGCTCGTGCAGTTGTTGCACGTGCGGATAGAGGGGACCCAACTCGCGCTTCAGGAAGTAAGTGCTGGCATTCTGCTCAAACCCTTCGAGAATTTGCTCAAACAGCGGCTTGGTCTCCGGGTAATAGCGCACCCGATAGTCGCCTTCTTCCAGGTTAGCGCGCCGCACGGCAATGGCCACCGCGGTATCGAGGCCGCCTAGTATATCCACCAGATCAAGCTCAAGGGCTTCTTTCCCCGTGTAAACGCGTCCGCCCGCCAGTTCTTTCACCTGTTCCACCGTCATGCCCCGCCCCTGGGCCACCTTGCTCACGAAGGTCTCGTAGCCTTTGTTCACGTAGTTTTGGATGATGCGCTCTTCGGCGGGACTCAGCGGTTGTGAGGGGTCCAGAATATCAGCCAGCGGGCCGGTCTTGACCACCTCGACCGACACGCCAATCTTGTCGAGCAATTCTTGCGCCCCAAAGAACAGGCCGAAGATGCCAATGGAGCCGGTGATGGTGGTGGGTTGGGCCACAATGGTGTCGCAGCCCATCGCCATGTAATAGCCTCCGGAGGCGGCGTAGGTGGACATGGACGCGATGACGGGCTTCACCTCTTTGGTGAGTTGCACCTCGCGCCACATCTGGTCAGAGGCCGAGGCGCTGCCACCGCCCGAGTTGATGCGCAGCACCACCGCCTTCACGTTGTCGTCTTCGCGGGCCTTGCGAATTTCCTTGGCAAATTTCTCTCCCCCGATGGAAGTGTTGTCACCGTTGCCGTTCACGATGGCGCCCTCGGCCACGATCACCGCCACGCGGTTGCGAGAGTAGTCGTCGTCCTTGTCGAGCGAGCGGCGGTATTTATCCAGCGAGATAAAGTTGATATCGTCATCTTCCTCGTCACCACCTTCATCCTCCTGTTCGGTTTCTTCTTCCTCGATGCCTAGTTTGCGGCGGATGCTTTCCTTCACCTGGTCGTCGTACGACAGTTGGGTCACCATGCCCTGGTCCACGGCTTCCTGGGGCAGAAACACCCGCATCGAGTCGGCCAGCGAACGCAGCTTGGCTTCGCTCAGGTCAGTGGTTTGGGCGAGTCCCTGCAGATAAGTGTCGTAGATAGATCCCAGGTACGACTCGATCTGCATCCTATTCTCTTCGCTGAGATCATTGCGGATGTAAGGTTCTACGAATCCTTTGAACTGACCCACCCGAAAGACGCGGGGCTCAACGCCTAATTTCTCCAGCGCTTCCTTCACGAACGTTACGCCCTGGTAGAGTCCGTTGAATTCTACCAGTCCTTCGGGAAACAGGTGCAGTTCGTCGGCCACGGACCCTAAGTAGTAGCCCGATTCGGTCAGGAACTCGGAGTAAGCGACCATGAACTTGCCCGAGGCTTTGAAATCGATGAGTTCGTTGCGAATCTCCTCGTAAGTGGCCCAACCGGCCGGGGCCACGCCGGTGACCAGGTAGATGCCTTTGATATTATCGTCGTCTTTGGCCGCCTGAATAGCCCGGCGCAGCTCTATCAAACCGATCACCCCCGCGTTATCGTTGCCGGGCAGGGACAGGTCGCTGAACGGGTCGTCGTTCTCGCGCTCCACAATCGGCCGGTTAAGCTCCAACTTCAGCACCGAATTGGCTTCCACCTCCACCTCCTCTTCGGACGAAGCGGCGGAAATGATCCCGGCAAAAATCAGGGTGATGAGTCCGAAGAAGACAAACAGGCCGACCAGGGTGGCCAATACGTTGCGTAAAAATCTCATATCAATTGATGTTTAGCTATTTTGGGGGCGAAATATACGCATAACGCAACGGAAAGCCTACCAACGATGCAGCACGATATCTATTTATTGCTGGGTACCAACCTGGGCGACCGGGCGGCCAACCTGCACCGGGCGACGCAGCGCATCGAGGGAGCGGTGGGGCCGGTGGTAGAGGCTTCGTCGTGCTACGAGACGGCCGCCTGGGGTGTGACCGAGCAACCCGCTTTTTATAATCAGGTGGTGCGGATAGAAACTGCCCTGGAGCACGAAGCACTGTTGCGCACGCTTCAGGACATTGAGCGGCAACTGGGCAAGGTGAAGGTGGGGCACTGGCGCGAGCGCCTGATTGATCTGGACATCCTCTACTACGGAAACCGGCTGGTGCGCACCCCCCGGCTCACCCTGCCGCATCCGCAGTTGCACCACCGTCGCTTCACGCTGGTGCCGACGGTTGAGATTGCCCCGCAGTTCATGCACCCGGTGCTAGGCAAGACGCAGCAGCAGTTGTTGGCTGCGTGTGCCGATCAGCTAGAGGTGCGAAAAGTGACGCTTGATTAGCTTTTATTTGCGGTCGCCCTACTCACCGTAGGCTTGCTGCAATTGGTGCACCACGCTAGCCTTGACCTTGAGTACGGTGCCGTGCCGGGTGCTTTCGGGAAAGGTAAGCTGGTCGGAGATGTCTGTCCAATGCACCAAGTCTGACGAGCGCACGGCGCCCATTTTCTGTTGGGTGTACTGGTCGAAATACACGACCCATCCCTGGTCAATGTGGGTCACGGTAGGGCCTTCTACCCAGTTGTCTGGGTTGGTGATGGGTGCCGAAGCGGCTGAATAAGGACCCAGCAGGGAAGAAGCGGTGGCAACGCGGATGTTTTTCTCAGCAACGGGGTGCTTAGTCTCGTCTTTCAGAAACATCACGTAGATGCTATCTATTTTTTGGATGGTGCCGTCGATCACGTTGAAGCCGTCGTCGTAGAGCAGTTCGGTGTCGCTGAACGTGACGAAGTCGGTCGTGGTGGTGTAGTACAGGCGGTGGTTGCGTCCCTTGTCGGCGCTGGCGTCGGTGGCGGGGAAGCGGCCGGGGATGGTGGTAGCCCAGTAGATAAGGTATTGTTGGCTCGCCTCGTCGTAGTAGAGTTCCGGAGCCCAGCAGTTCATGGCCGTCGGCTCGTGCTCCATCACCGGCAGGTACTGCTGCTCTGACCAGTGGATCAGGTCGGGTGAACTGGCGTAGCCAATGCCGCGCTCTTTCCAACTCACCGTCCACACCATGTGAAACTGCCCGTCGCCACCGCGGATAATGCAGGGGTCGCGCATCAGTTTATCTTCACCAACCTGGGGAGCGAGCACCGATTGGTTGTTGTTCAGGGCTTTCCAGTGCAGTCCGTCTTCGCTGTAGGCCAAGTGCAGCCCGTCTTGTCCGTTTTTCTGAAAGTAAGAGAATAGGTAGTGCTCAGGTTTGTCGGGAGGGCTACCGGGGGTGATGAGTAGGAAGGTAAAAACAAGGGTCAGCAGGTAGTTCATACGTTATGTTAACGGTTGTGCCTGGTTCGACGTTGGTTATTTTTTCTTCACCGTAAAACTGGTTTGTCCCGTCACCGGCTCGCCTGGCGCGGTGAGGCCTTCGAGCCGCAGTTCGTAGGTGCCGGGCTGGTCGGAGGTGTAGAACGATACGGTGGCTACTCCGGTGGAATCAAAGACTACGTTGGGCTCCCAAAACAGGGTAGAGCGAATGTCGGGCTTCACGTGCTCGGGCTTTTGGGTGCCGTAGCGGGGGGCGTAGAACTCGCGCACCTGCGTGTAGCCGGGGTGCGTGAAGTTGATAATGCCCTGTCGCTCCTCGTTGATCACGTCGGACGAACCCCGGCGGGTGTACACCGCAATGGCCCCGTTGGCGCCCCGGCTGCCATACACGGCGGCCGACGGCCCCTTGAGAACGTCCACAAAGTAGACATCATTCACGTTGATGCTATTGATCAGCATGGCGTCGCCCGGAACGCCGTCCAGCAAAAAAAGCGGCTCGCTGCTTCCCCTGAAAGAATTGATGCCCCGGACGATTGCCGTTTGGTTCGGAAAGGTGCCAACCACCTGCACGCCGGGCACCTGCCGCAGCAGGTCAAAAACGCTCAAGGCCCCGGCGGCCCCCGGCATGGAGTCGACCACCAGCCGGTTGCTGGGGTTGTTATACAAAGCGCTGGCGCGGTAGAACGGGTCCTTGCGTTCGTCTCGGCGTCCCTTAATTTCTACCCCCTCCAGCACGATGGTTTTTTCGTCGAAGTTGTAGGCGGCGTCCACTTGGTCAATGCGTCGGCGTTGCTCCAGGTATTCGGCCATCAGGGCCAAGGTGGGCGTGAGGCGGGGCCGGAACTGGGGTGCCAACGGGGGCGTTTGAAACGCGTCGAGCTCGATGGCCACGTCTTGGCGCAGCCTGTCTTTCTTACCCACCTTGCGCCGCGCCTGAATGACCACTTCGGTAGAATCGAGAAATTGGTTATCCACGAAGGCGAAGCGACCGTTGTCGCCGGTTTCCCCTTCGGCGAAGTAGAAGTTGGGCTCCATCACCATCATGGCCACAGTGCCGTCGTCGGCCTGGTCGCGGTTATAGAATTTCACCAGGCGGCCGCTCACGGTGAAGCCCGTTTCGGGCAAGTGCGCCAGCTTCGGCACACTGTCGCGCAGCACCTCGTCCCAGCGAAAGCGCCGCCACCCCTGGGTAAGCATCAGGTAATCCCGCGCTCGGTAGGCTTCTACCGAAGTGTCTTCCAGGTAGTACGAAGGCTGTTCTACCGCCCCCTTTAGTTCTGAGGTCAGCAGCAAATTGCTTCGGATGGTTTTGGCGTACGGATCGTACTTTATCTGCTGCGGATTGGTGATCGTGAGGGAAGCGCGCCCGGCCACGGCTTGGCCGCTGGTATCGCGCAGGGCAAGCCGCACGCTTACCGAATCGCGGGTGCCATAAGCCGGGGAAGTCGTGGTGAGCGTGACGGACGGCGCCGCCGGACGGTTCACAAACAGCAAGCGTTCGCAGCGGGGCGTGCCCGCCGCATCGAAGAAGGTGAGATGACAGATGCCCGGCGGGAATAGCGAACGCTCCAGGTCCACCACCAGGTGAGGTTGATCTTTTTCTACCGTGAAGGCAGCAAACACCATTCCCCGCTGATGGGCTATCACCTGGCCGCCCGCCACGGGCAGGTCGGGCTGGTTGCTGTGCACTGTGACTTTTACCTGCTCGCGCTGCGGATGGTGGCTCACGCGAAGGGCGTAGCCTTCGGGCTGCACCGGGGGCAGTGGAAACTCCAGGGCCACCCCCTGCAGGTCGACGCGCGCGGTGTAGTATTCGCCGTAGTCAGGCTTCAGAATAAATCCCCCCATGCCGAGGTGGTGGGTGTCAAAATGAGCCACCTCCTGCTGGTTCTGATCAACGATTGCTCCCCGCACGTCGATACTCTTACCGTCGGGGCCCATCGCTTTAAAGGCCACCAAGCTGACCAGTCCGTCGATCAGCTCTCCCCCTTCCGGAAAGAATTGCATATCAATGAGTGATCGCTGGTCTTCGTATACAAACGTCTCTTCTTCCGTCTCGAGCTCCTGCTGTAGGGTTTCGCCAATAGCGGTGCTGTCGGTGGCCCACACCGGGAAAGTGCGATCGAAAAAGTAAGCCTCATCGAAGTTGCGCATCCAGTTGGTGTAGGCCCGCACCCGGTAATTGCCGGAAGGTAGCGAGTCGGGCAGTACAAAGCTGTTGGGCGCGGTTCCGTCTTCCACCCGAAGGCGGTGCCGTTCTACCACTTCGTTATTAGGATCAAGCAGTTCTACGTAAAGCAGCGAACTGCGCCCGCCCAGCCGGTGGGTAACCGCGTTGACCAAGTACGATTGGTACCACAGGGTTTCACCCGAACTGTAGTAGGGTTTGTCGAAGTGCAGGTAGACCTTCTCCTGCCAGTAGGTGGCAACGTACTGCGCCAGTCGCTCCGCGATGGAGTCGCCCGGCGCGGGGCGGAGGGTAGCGGCAATTAAGAAGCAGCCCAGCAGCAATGTGTGCTTTGAGGTAAAGATTCTTCGTACGGAAGTTAGCTTTCTCAGGAGCATGATTAAATAGATTTCTTAGTTTTCGATTCAATAGTCGACTTTGTCCATCCACCGCATTATCGGCAACAGCTAGTACATGTACTAGCAAAGGCAGTAGCCGAAGCACATTGCTTGTACAATGTTATCCACGCTGTCTTCAATTAAAGATATCGAAAATGTCAAAGTCTACATCAAACCCATCAACATCTACATACCATATAGCATCTAAAATTATTTCAGTTTGATAATCTACAATAGCTGGTTGCGTTTGGTC
This sequence comes from Cyclobacteriaceae bacterium, assembly GCA_965217275.1. Lineage (GTDB taxonomy): Bacteria > Bacteroidota > Bacteroidia > Cytophagales > Cyclobacteriaceae > Tunicatimonas. The sequence continues at coordinate 4,088,425 of OZ244400.1, forward strand.
AATTGCAGCCTTCAGTTCTTGTAACGAATCTCTGTTTACATAATCTGAGAGCAAGACTAAAGAACCGAGTTCTATTATAGTTTCCTTCAATTTGTCTGCACATTTCTTCTGTCTGCGACTCTTCCACTCTTGGAATTCAATTTCAAATAAGCTTAGTTGTTCTACTACCTGATCTTTAACAGTTTGCCCTATTTGAGTCAAATTATACCCTTGCCAGAACCATCGATTTGGTTTCATCAGTTTCTTAGATTGAAGTCTCCCTGCAATTAGCTTTTTGTAGTTCTCGAACTTTTTATCACTCTTGTTGTATACCTTTTCTACTAATCTATAGGGGGTAAGCAAAGGCTCTTTCAATTTGTTGGGATCGTCAAGCCTATCATAATACTCATCTACTGATCGATGAAAAATAGCATAGTATCCATGATCAAAGTACTTGAATTTTTCCGCTTTGACAACTACAAAGGGTTTCTCTTTTTCTAAAGCAATCGCTTGTAATCCAATCAGTTCGCTAATTGTTAAACAGACTAAATCTTTCCCCGAGGTTGAGGTATCAAGCAGGAGTTTTGCTTCTGTCAACAGAAGATCAGCAATCTTCATGTTTAAATTGCAGCTAATGGAACGTTAGCCGGAGGTAGTTGGTAACTGCTCCAGCGTTCGCCACCCCGCAGCACCTGGTAGGGCTGTCCTTGCGCTTCGGCTTCTTGCACAAAGTCAGCAGGGTCGGCGGTGTTGAAGGTGAACATATCGTAGTGGCCCGGAATCACGGTGCGGGCCTTGATCTCCCGGGCCAGACGTACGGCTTCTTCGGCGCTGAGGTTGCCCGCCACCTTGCGCTCGGGCGCCCGCCCGTTGATGGGTAGCAGGGCCACGTCTATGTTGAAGGGCTTTAGTTGCTCCACCATGCCCTCGTAGCGTAGCGTGTCGCCGCTGTGGTAAACCGTGTGGGGGCCGAACTGGATTACGTAGCCCAGAAACCGACAGCGACCAGCCTCATCGCGCTCCACCGTCTCGTGGGCGGCGGGCACCGCGTGGAAGGTAAAGTCAGCCACGGTTACGGACTCGCCGTCGTTGAGTCCAAGGGGAAGGTTAGCATCAATTTCCAGACGCTCGGCCACGAACGTACGGTTGGCCTCCGGAATGACCAGTTTAAGGTCGGGGTTCACCCGGAAGAGGGGGCGGAGCGTTTCGCCGTCGAGGTGGTCGGTGTGGTTGTGGCTCGAGGTGACCACGTCGATGAAGTTAAGGCGCGAGGGGTCCACCACGCGTTCGCTCATGCGGGTGTGCGGCTTCTCAGTGCGGGCGTACTTGTGGGTGAGCGAGTCGGATAAATAGGGATCGAGGAGCAGGTAATGACCGTGCCACTGAATCAGGTAACCGCTCTGGCCAAGCCACCACAAATGAAAGGCTTCCCGCTCGGAGGCGGAGCGTTGGATGTCCTTGAGCAGGGCATCGTCTTTCTGGAGGGCGGGAATCAGTTCGGCAGGCATGGCTTTGGGGTTAGGCGAAAAAGCCTCGGCAAGTTACGAAGTCGGTGGGTCATCTGCCAAGATTGCGTAACGATAATTATCGCGCCATCCCCCAGGAGTAAGCAGAATCTTCCGTCCGATACCCTCGCGGGTCATGCCAATCTTCTCCAGCACTCGCACTGAGGCGTGGTTCTCGGTGGCGGCTCCCGCTTCAATGCGGTGGAGCTTCAGCCCATCGAACCCGAACCTCACCAGCGCTTGGGCTGCTTCGGTAGCGTAGCCGTGGCCCCAGTGTTCAGGAAGCAGTTTGTAAAATATCTCGCCCCGCCGGTGACGCGGAGGGGACAGGTTCAAGCCCGCTTCTCCAACAAACAGGTTTCGGTCAGCCGTGCGGATCGTCCAACCGTAGTGGGTTTGGGTTGCTTCGGTAGCATTCTCGATCGTTGGCCGCATTACCTCTCGGGTAGCTTGCTGGTTCCGTGGAATGTCGAGGGTATTGAACTGCGCCACTTCCGGATACGTGTGCAGGCGGTGGATATCGGCTAGGTCGCTCCAGGCTAGTTCACGTAGCAACAGACGGGGGGTAGTCAGGTTCATCAAACGATAAGGTCAGCACTATTTGAGCTCCTTCAAGTCACGAATCAGAATCTTGCGGCGGTCGAAGTTGATCACGTTCTTTTCCTTGAGATCGTTAAGAATGGTGGTGACCGTTTGTCGCGAGGTGCCGGTGAGGCTGGCGATATCCTGGTGCTTGAGGTGGTTGGGAATCATCGTTTCAAAACCAACCGGCCTACCCTTCTCTTCGGCCAGGTCGCGCAAGAATTCTACCACCCGGGTGCGGGCGTCCTTAGAAATAAGCAGTTCGATACGCCGTTCTAGCTTGCGCAGGCGGTTGCCCACCATCTTGAAAATCGTTAGGTTCAGCTCCTGGTTGTCGGCCATCCGGGCCTGCATGTCGTCGATGGTCATGGGGCACACCACGGTGTTCGCGTCCAGCGCCATCGCAAAGTCGCGGCGGCGGTCTTCGCCCGTCAGGGCTAGTTCGCCAAACACCTCTCCCGCAGTCATAATCGTCTTCACAATCTCTTTACCGTCTTCGGCGTAGCTGCCCAGCTTCACGCGCCCTTCCTTCACCACGTAGACGTAGGCCGAGGGTTCGCCCACGAAGTAAACCATATCACCCTTATGGTAGGTGCGGTGCTCAATCTGGTGGTCGAGCTCCACGATGCGCTGGGGGCAAAATATATTCGCGAAGTTGGTTTCCTCGAAAAACCAGAGTCCGGTGATGGTGTCGTTATTCATAGGAGAAGCAGACCTAAGGTAGCACAAGCGAACGCTTTCGCTACGACAAGGTACTAACTATTGGACTACATCTCCAAACACGGCCTTTTCAGAAGAAACAGAAGCAAAAACTAACGGTTTGGCTACACGCCGTGCCGACGATAGGAGGCATGGACGTTGTAGCCTGTGTTGTGTGCTGTGTTTCCTTTTCAATCAGATCTAAAATCTTCGAAGAACTTGTGATATTTTGTATCTCCTAGATTGAGTATAAAAAGATTTGATTTAGCCCGTGTCAAACCTGTGTAAATGAGTTCTGCGCTACCACTATATCCTCGTTTATTCTTGTCTATTATAAGGATTATCGTATCTGACTCCCAACCTTTAAAGCTGTGAATAGTTGAAAACTTCGTCAATCCAGATTTCGCATAGAAAAACACTTTTTGCCGTCTGTTTTGTACCTTAATTTCTTGTTTAAAGCCTTCGTTCTCCTCATCTCCATCAAAAGTCGTTAATAGTTCTTGATATTCCTCTTCACTGGCAAATGTTCTCTCAGTTTTTTCTCCCATTTTTCTCCTAAAGCTTAATTCAATAAGCCTCAAGTTTCTGATGAATGATGACATTATTGTAGCATCACCAGGATGAACATTATTCTCTTGAAAAAGATAATTAATTATATCAACAATATCATCTGCTGTTGCACTCTCCTCAACTTCATAATAGAGAATTTTTCTTTTGACAAACTCTAATTCTGGGACAGGTGGAAGCTTTTCATCAATCTCATATTTATCTCCAAACAATTTCTGGAACTCGTATGCCACTTTTGTGAGATTTCCTCTAAATCTATAAATATGTTTTAGAGATTTATTCCAAGCTCCTGGCACTGTTGGGATAGAAATATTTTTATTTTCATCAAGCGGATTATCATATATGTTTTGCTTTTCATCTCCAAAGACTACAAATTCACCATTACTCTTTAAAAAGTAATTTGTAATCATGTTTAACCATGGCTGGTGATAATCTTGAACTTCATCAATGAAAATCGCATCATACCTTTTTATATGGTCTTTCATAGGTTCAAAAAAACTGTCGTTTTCCCAATCAGTTAAAGATTGGATTTCCAAGTTGTAATTATTTGCCTCTCCAATAAACCATTGATGATAGTTAGTAATATCAAAACTCGAGTTATAAAATTTTTTCTTCACATCTCGAATTCTATCTTTGATATAGTTAATTAATGTAATGTTGTATGTTAGAACTAAAACTTTACCATTAGTTCTCAATGCGGAATTGACAATCCTTCCAGCCATCACAACAGTTTTTCCGCTTCCCGCCGCGCCTTTTATTTTTCTTCTTACTGGACTGCTAATCATCAATGCTTTCTGTTCCTTTGAGTATGGAATATCTATTCCTTCGTCTTCTAGATGAATTGGTGATTTAAAATGACGCCTGAATAAATCGTATACATCATCGGAGAAATAATACGAATTTCTTCCTATCCAAGTGTCTCTCATTAATTTATGAACACCCTCATCTGTCAATGAGTCATAACCGATAGGAAAAGCATACTTGACATGATTTTCATACTTCTCTCGATTATTTATTTCTTCGCATGAGAGTAGAAATTTCTGTAGGCTTGCAGTTATTTCGTTCGTGAATATGACACAACTTTTTATACATTGCTCAATCTTTGGTCTCGATTTAACAGCCTCGTTTAGTCCTTGAATATACAATAAAATAAGATTTTGCTTAACCTTATTCACCTGTTTAATTGGAGATTTAATCTTTGCGTTATTCTTGTTCAGATTCCAATCCCAATCAGGTCGAATTGAGTAGTGATCTAACTTCCAATCTTTGACCTCAATCAATAAAACACCTCCTCCTTTCCTAACAATGATGAAGTCAGGACGGTCACCATTTAGATAGCTTTGAAAGAAAATTTGATATGAATCAGGCAGACACATTAATGCATCTAATACCTTTATCTCACCTGGTTCTGCTTCTTGATGAAGCTTATCTATTATTTCTCTTGAAGGTGATAATATTGCCATTGGTTATTTCATATTGATTGGTTTTTCCCTTTTCATAGCACACAACATCCGTACATACGCAATTGCGTTTATTTGCAATATAGCATTCGTATGGTTACACTAACAAAAAACCCCTAAATTGCCCATAGTATTATCCTATTTATATTTTCCGTAAAATTTTTCAAACAAATCGCTTACAAAAGCAGACGATACATTGGCAATTAGTTAAACGTTTATAAACGACTACAAACGTTTAACCAAAGGATCGCGGGGGGCTTGCCGCTACTTCCTCCGCGCCTGCTGTCCGATAAAGTTAATCAAAAGGTACGGTATTCCCTTTAACAGACTTTATGAAAAGGCCGTGCATCTCCAAACAAGCCCAGCCGTGCGGTAGCGGCGCCCCCCGGCTGCCCCCACCGCGACTCCTATTCGCTCTTTAGCGAATCTACCGGGTTGCTCATGGCGGCCCGTAGCGTATGAAAGCTGATCGCGCTCATGGTGACCAATACCGTGAGCAACGCCGAGGTCACGAAGGTCAACCACTTGATTTCGGTCTGGTAGGCAAAGGTTTGCAGCCAGCCGTTCATAAAAAAGTACGCCAACGGAAAGGCAATAACCATGGCAATGGCGATCAGCACCAGGAAGTCTCGGTAGATCAGGCCGATGATGTTCGACACGCTGGCACCAATTACCTTACGAATGCCAATTTCTTTGGCCCGTTGCTCGGTGGTGTAGGCCGCCAAACCGAGTAGCCCCAGGCAGGCGATCACCACGGTGAGCAACGAGAAGAGCGTGAATATCTGCCCCCGTTTCTCGTCCGCCTCGTACTGCGACTGGAAGTCCTGATTCAGAAAATCGTAGGAAAAGGGCTTGCCCGCGTTCACTTCGGCCCAGGTGTCTTCTACGAACGCCAGGGTGCTGGCCACATCCTGCGGAGCAATTTTTATGTTCAAAAAGTAATTCTGGTCGCCAAAGAAGATGGCCAGCGGCTCAATGGGGCTGTAGAGCGACTGCTGATGGTAATCCTGCACCACGCCGACGACCGTAAACGTGGCGCCCGGATTCTCATCGTCTCCCAGAAAAGAAAAGCGTTTGCCGATCGGATCGTCCCACTGCATGCGGGCCACCATGGCTTGATTGACCAGCACCGCCGCCGTATCGGTCGGAAAATCGCGCGAAAAGTTACGTCCCGCGACGATCTTCATGCCCATCGCGTCCACGAAGTCATAGTCGGCCCGGTACTGGTCTACCCCGCGCTCGACCACCCCCTCCGGACTGTCGACGTTCATCAGGTTTTTGTTTAGCCCGGAGCCGGGCCTCGCCGAGGAATTAGATATCTCCAGCACGTTAGGATTGTCTTTCAGCCGGTTGTAAAGCACCGAATAGTTAGCCCGAATGGTAGAGTCGGGCATGGTGACGGTCAGCACCTGATCCTGCTCAAAGCCCAGGTCTTTGTCTTGAAGGTACTGCAACTGGTCGTAAACAATCCAGGTGCAGATGAGCATGGCGATAGAAATAGCAAATTGGGTGACCACCAATACTTTGCGCAAGAGTGCGTTACCGGTGCCCCGCGCCACGTTGCCCTTCAACACCAAGGCCGGATTAAAACTAGACAGGTAGAAGGCCGGATAGCTACCTCCGGCAATGCCTACCACCAGTGCCATGCTAATAAATCCGGCGATAATCTTGGGCTGCAGAAGAAATAGCGCCTTGATTTCCTTCCCGGCCAACTGGTTGAACAACGGCAGCAGCACCAGGGCCAGCAGGATACTGATAAACAGCGCGATGAACGTGAGCAGCGTAGATTCGGTCAGGAACTGGCTAATGAGTTGGCTGCGGAAGGAGCCCATCGTCTTGCGTACGCCTACTTCTTTGGCCCGCCGGGTGGCCCGCGCCGTGGCCAGGTTCATGTAGTTGATGCTGGCGATGATGAGAATAAAAAAGGCGACAGCCGCGAAAATGTAGATGTACGACATATCCCCATTTTCGCCCGAATCACCGAAGTTAGACTGTAAGTGGATATCAGACAAGGGCTGTAGCCAATAGTCAATTGTAACCCCATAGTCAGTAAAGATAGGCACTACCCGATTTTTGTTGACATCGGCCAGGGCCCGTTCGCCGTCGGCCAAACCGGCGTTTTCGCGCAGCAGCAGATAGGTCGACACGCCCCAGCCCCCCCAGCCGCCCAGCTCGTCGGGCAGGCTCGCCCGCGAAAGCAGCGCGTCAAATTCCAGGTGCGAGTTGGAAGGCACGTCTTCGACCAGGCCGGTGATCTGGTAATTTTCGTCGCCGTTGCGAAACGATTGTCCAATGGGGTCGGCGCTGCCGAAGTACTTCTCCGCCGTAGATTGGGTGACTACGGCGGTGTTGGGAGCCACCAACGCGGTAGTAGGGTCGCCCGCGATCAGGGGAAAGTTAAACACCTCAAAGACCGAAGAATCGGCGTAGTAGAAGTCTTCTTCGTAGAAGCGCACGTCGCGTTCGTCGTTGGCAAATAACTCTCGCCCGGCCCCGATAAAGCGAACGGCACGCGCTACGTCGGGATAGTTCTCTTCCAGTTCCTGAGCCAGCGGGATCTGGCCGGAGGGCCAGGTGAACTGGTTGTCGGACTCGGTGAAGTGGGTGACGACCCGATAAATACGGTCTTTCTTGGGATGAAACTGATCGTAACTCAGTTCGTCGAGCAGGTACAAAAACAGGAACAAGCTACAGGTGATGCCGAGGGTGAGCCCCAAAATGTTGAGCACACTGTAGATGCGGTCTTTGCCGATGTTGCGAAAAGCGACCTTAAATAAGTTCCGGAGCATTGGTTAGGAGGAGTAGGTGGGTAATTTTCTCCATCAAAAAACGCTCCCTGATGTAGTTGCTTGAAAACGAACAACTTACGAGGCTGTCTAATTCTCGAAGCGTTCGCTACCGTACACTTACTGTACGAAAATGGACAGGTTGAAACGTCAGTTTGCTTGGTTACTGAGCAGTTGAGCAAAGAAAAGTGCCGAGAGCAAAAAGCTCCCGGCACTAACGCAACCAACCCTAAACAAAGCGTTAGCTAACGATGAACGCAGCCGCGATACCGTTCGCTCCGGCCACGGCTTCCATCGTCAGCGGTTCGTCGTAGGCGGCCGTCACCGCGTCTAGCCCAAAGTCGGGCGTGAGGGTGGTGACGTCCACTCCGCCCTGCATCACGTTGTCTTCTCCGGCGTAGATGGGGGCGGTGGCTGCTTCAAAGCCCATAATGCCCTGCGCCTGCGGAATCCAGCCCTTCTGCTGGCGCATGCGGCGCACCTGCGAGGCGTGGCGGGCTTCCACTCCGTGAATGCTCAGCGCGGCGGTGAGCGCGTTGTTTTGAGTGCTGCTTAAGGCGGCTCCCTGCAAGGCGGTTGCTTGGCCCTTGTAGGCCCGTACTCCGGTGTCTTCAAACGCCTGCGCCAGGGCCAGGAAGATGGCGTAGTTGGCCGGGTCGTGCGGATCGGGGAAGGTGCCACCCGCCGTAAAGTCAAAGTCCGGCTCGGCCACCGGGGTGCCACCGAAGGCAGTGATGGTGGCCTGCAAGAACGATACGTGCGCTGCTTCATGCTTCCGAATCTGGGCAAACACCGCACGGTCTTCGGTGGGAATGAGTCCCACGGTATCCATTCCTAATTCGTAGAAGCGGTACTCCAGGTGCTCCAGGGTGAGGGCGTAGTTGAGGATGCTTAACGGATCGGGGGCTTCCTGGGCGAAGGCGGCTTGGGGCAGTGACGCTAACAGGCCTGCCGGTAGCGCGGCCATGGATAGTTTTTTGCCGTACCGGCCCATCGTGCGAAAGGCTTCCCGGCGGGAGTTGCCGGTTTCTTCTTGGTTTTCCGGCGCATCCTGGCCGAACAGGTCTAATAACTTTATAATGCTCATGATATGGTTTTTTAGTGCGTGATAATAACAAAGGATATTCTGATAGATTGGATGGGCTTGTGAGGGCACAAGCCCAGGGTAAAAAATTATCAGAATGGTGTCTAATGAATGAGAGGCACCTAGCCTATTTGGAACCCGGGTTCGGTGGGCAATCCGCTGGCGTCGATTTCGGTGGTGATGAACGGACCCGCCGCGGTGAGAACGTCGGCAAACGAGCGCGTGATCTCCAGTCCCGTGGGGCCAATGATATCGTCTCCGGCAAAGTCGGCCGAGTTGGGGTTGAGCAGGTCACGGATGGCCGACGCGTGGCGGGCCTCCACCGAAACGATCTTCCCGGCCAGCAGCAGGTAGTCGGCACTTTGGATAAACTGCCCCGCCCCGTTGTAGGCGCTCACGCCCAGGTCTTCAAATACCTTGGCCGTGCCCAGCACGCTGTTGCGGTTGTCGAAGTCGATGCTGCTGAAGTCCACCGACAGGTCGGGGATGCGCGCTTCGGCCGGAATGGCCGCTCGGAAGAACTCCCGGTGGTTCACCTCGTGCTGCTGCAGGTCGGCCAGGATCTGCCGCTCGTTCTCGGCGGCGGTGTCGTAGTAGCCACCGGCCAGGACGGCGGTGTAGAAGGCGGCTTCCAGTTGCTCCAGGGCGTAGGCGTAGTTCAGGATGCCCACGTCGCCGCTGCCGAACACGGCCACCACGGCGGCGGTGGTGCTGTTAACGATATTAGAGTACATCGACACCTCGGCGCCCCGGGTAGCCGCTACGCGGTAGTAGTAGGTGGTAGCGCCCTCGACGGTGGTGTCGGTATAGGTAGTAATCCCGGCCGCCACCGTGCCCACTGAGGCAAAACCGCTGTCCATACTCAGGGAGCGCTCCACCACGAAGCCGTCTTCGTTGTCCGAATTGTCGGTCCAGTTTAGGGTGAGCTGCCCGTCGGTTTTGTTATTAACCGTCAGGTTGGAGGGAGCGGCCAGGGTGTCGTCGACCACGGGCGGCACCATATCGTCATCTTCGCCGCAACCGAGCAAGAACAGGCCGGTGGCGGTGAGGGTAGCCCCGCTGTAGGCCAGAAAGCTTCGGCGCGAGGCGGGGGAAGCGTCCCTCTTGTTTTGGCGAAAAAGGGAATTGGGAGTAGACATGCTATTGGTGGTTTATATGAAACAAATGAAGGTGGCGCAGTGGGCAGTTGGCAACCGGAGTTGCTAGTGACCCTGGCAGTTGAGAAAAGTCGGTTGTCTGACCGGAGACTACTAGTGACTACGCTACTGGCATATGTCTCTACTTACGCAGGGAATAAGGTAAGTGGATTGGAGGGGGCTGGGATTGGAGCGTCTGATCCCAGAGGGACGGAAAAGACAATTTTTGTTCAGTTAGGTTTAGGGTAGGTTAATGGCAAGACGCTCGGCTAAGTCTTGACGAATTTTTTCTAATTGCTCAAGTTCTTCGGAATGCCAGGATTCCCGGCCGAGGCGCTTCTGGTCAAATGTTTTGATACTGCTTTTGTCGTTTTTCCCGTAGAGTCGCAAGCACACCTCACTTAATTTGATCCAAGGCTCGAACAACCAGTCGGGAGTCTTCTTGATCGTCTGTAGTTGGTGCTGTAGTTCGTACTGGTCTTCCCGAATCTGGTCGGCAAACAAGAGCAATTGACGGTGAAAATCCTCATCGCCTACTTCTTGGCGAAAGTTCTTAAGGGCCTCATCCTTCGCTTCGTTGCTCTGACCTTGCACAGACTGGTACACACTGAAGACGCGATGAAGCTCCTCTTGATTGGCAAGTTGATCATCTTTCTTGCTCATAACTGCTCTATTTTTTGCTGGTACAATAAAGGTTATTCTGATAATTTCAGTAAAGCATCCTGGCGCAGATTCTTAGAATCTGTGCTAATTGCACATGCGGACTCTGTCCGCCCTGTTGGGTTAGAAACCCGCTTAAAATTAGGCACAGGACTAGAAGTCCTGCGCCAGTGTTAGGCATAACAAAAAATCAGAATGACCTTTGGTACCTAAATATAGCCATTCTGGTTACATCTCCGCCATCCTTTCACGTAACTTCTCTAAAAAAGTCAGGTCTCATATCCGCTCTCTCCTTTGCCATCCTGGGCTACGCGCTACGGCTTGAATTAAGTGTGCAATGAGGGCAAGAGAACTCTCTCAGGCGTATCTATTTGCTCGGGTTCTTTCACCTCTCCGGTAGCAGGCGGACGCCGCGCGGTTTCCTTCCCGGCATGGAATGTTGAATGACAAAGGGGGGGGAGAAAAGAAGGACTCACTGCATACAAAACAGAATAGCCCCTTCGCGAATGAAAACACCGTGCCCCATTCCTCCCCACTGTCCGTAACCGAACACGCACTGTTCACCAGCGGACACATCCGCCAACTGCTACTTTATCAGAAACGGCCTCTATCGGCCCTCAACGGCAATCCCGCAGCTTGGCAAGCCGTTTGGGGTACTGTACAAGTAAGAATAACCACCTGCACACTCCTCCCATCCAAGCTATGATTAAGAACTACTTCACCATCGCCCTGCGGCTACTCAAGCGCAACAAGCTTATCAGCACCATCAACATCCTGGCCCTGGCCCTGGCGCTCACCGGCACCCTGCTCATTGCCCTGTTCGTGCGGGACGAGCTGCGCTACGACCGCTACCACGCCAACGCCGACGATATCTACCGCGTCACGCGCAACTTCCTATCGTCCGACGGCAGCGTAGCGTTGCACTTGGGCAGTATTGCTCCTCCCTACGGTCCCCTGCTGGAGAACGACTTCCCCGACATCAAAGCGGTGGTGCGCACCACGTGGTCTGACTTTCAATTTCGTCGTATTGAGGAGAGCGGCAGCGTGGGCGAACCACTGAACATAGCGCAATCCTTTTTTGCCGAACCCTCTATCTTCACCGTGTTCTCCATTCCCATCGTGGCGGGCGATAGCAAAACTCCGCTCGAGAAACCTTTCACCCTGATGATATCCGACGCGGCCGCCGAGCGGTACTTCGGCACTCAGGATGTGGTCGGTGAGCGCCTAAAGGTGGGGGATGATTACTACGGAGAGATCACTGGGGTGTACGAGGCTTTTCCGCCCCAATCGCACTGGCATCCCGAGTTCCTGGTGGCCTTTAGCACGCTCAACGACGACAAAATCTACGGGCGAGCGCAATTAGAAACCAACTGGGGAGCGAACAACTTCATGACTTACATCCTGGTGAACGATGATTTTGTCCCCGCCCGTACCGAAGCGCAGTTCCCGGACTTCCTGGACCGCAATATGACAGGCTTTGATGAGGCTCCGCCCAGCACCTGGACCAACCTGTTCCTCCAACCCCTCACCTCCATTCACCTGCACTCGCAGCTCGATTCGGAACTGGAAGCCAACGGCAACATCAACCACGTGTACATCATGGGGGCCATTGGCGTGTTTCTGCTGCTCATTGCCTGCTTCAACTTCATTAACTTGTCTACCGCCCGGGCCACCAGCCGGGGCAAAGAGGTGGGCCTGCGCAAGGTGGTGGGGGCCTTTCGGCGGCAACTCATCGTGCAGCACCTGAGCGAATCGGTCTTAGTAGCCCTGTTCGCCTTTCTGGTGGCCATTGTGCTGGTGACCCTGGCCCTGCCCTGGCTCAACGACTTCACCGGTAAGTCGCTGGCCGCCGAGCAGTTCATGCGACCGGAAGTGATGCTGGGCGTGCTGGGAGCCATCGTGCTGGTGGGAATCCTGGCGGGGTTGTACCCGGCGTTTATCATTTCCGGTTTCAATCCCGCCCTCACCCTGAAGGGCCGCACCGGTTCTACCCGGGGGAGTGGCCGGGTGCGCAAGGTGCTGGTGGTGGTGCAGTTTACGGTATCCATCGTAATGATCATCGCTACGCTGATTACCTACCAGCAACTCAACTACTTAAGCGACCGCGACCTGGGCTACACCAAAGATCAGATAGTCTCGCTCTACAATAGCCATCGACTAAACGATCGCTACGAAGCGTTCTACAATGAACTCACTCAGCACCCTGCCATCGTCAACGCTAGTCAGTCGAGCCACGTGCCCACCGAACGGCTAACCTCGTTTGGAGATACGGGAGTGCAGCAGGGCGATAGTATCGTAGGAACCGAGCTGGTGATGAAAGATGTACGCATCGATCCGGAGTACTTCAGCACCTACGAGATTCCTATAGTGAGCGGACGCAACTTCTCCGAAGACATTGCCTCGGACGATTCTACCAGCTTTATTCTTAACGAAACGGCTGCTCGTATGGTGGGCTGGAGCAACGAAGAGGCGGTGGGGCAGACGATTGTGAACCGCGAAACCACCGGCACGGTCGTCGGGGTGGTGCAGGACTTTCACTTTGAGTCGTTACACCAGTCCATCGTGCCGATGATCTTCAACGGACAACCCCGATTTTACGATCTATCGGTGCGGGTGGCGGCGGCGGATATGCCGGAGGCCCTAGCTCACATGGAAGCCGTGTGGAAGCAGTTTGTGCCCGACCAGCCGTTTGCCTACGAATTCTTGAGTGAGAGTTACCAGCGCTTGTACGACAGCGAGCGCAGTCAGAATGAACTGTTTATCATCTTCGCCACGCTGGCCATCTTCATCGCCGCGATGGGCCTGTTCGGTCTGGCCACCTTCAGTACCCAGCAGCGCACCAAGGAGGTGAGCATCCGCAAGGTGCTGGGCGCGCCGGTGAGCAGCATTCTACGCCTGCTCAGTCAGGAGATTATCGTCCTGATCCTCATCGCCAACCTGATTGCCTGGCCCATCGCCTGGTACGCCATGCGGGAGTGGCTCAGCGGCTTCGCCTACCACGTGGAGATGAGCCTCTTCACCTACCTGCTGGCGGCGGTGCTGGCCCTGGTGATCACGCTGGTTACCATTAGCAGCCAAACGGTGAGGACGGCCCTGACCAACCCGGCTACCATTCTGCGCAACGATTGATGATCAGGATGGGCAGGATTGAGCGGGATTTGCAGGATGAATGCATCTGTGGGATAAAACTAATAATTACAATTTTAACGTCATCCATTGTGGACACGGTCTGGAGCGCGAGTAGCGTCCGGCGCCTGGCGAGACTCGGAATCTTCCGCCACGAAGACATGAATGGGTGCGTTTAAGGGAATATCCGTCTCTGTAGCGGGGGATTCCGGATATTTTCTTCCATTGCATTCCAGAAAATTCCGGAATGACGTTTTGTAATTTATTTTGAGCGACTACTTAGTTGTAAATGTACAACAGGTTGCCGTCGAGTTGGGTGTTGTATTGCCGGAGGGGACACTGCGCGACGCCCCCGCTGGGGTTGCCGAAGAAGTCGTAGATGGAGTTGTCGCAGAATTCGCGCATAAACAGACCCGATAGGTCGACGGACACTTCGGCGCAGGCTTCGTCGACGCGGTGCGGACTGGCCTTCTCGAAGACGCGGTAGGTGAGGGCGTCCGCCCGGTAGATGATAAGGCCCCGGTAGCCACCCAAAACTTCCACGAAGCCCTGGTCGAGCCGCAGCGCTTGGTACTGCTGGTTGTTCAGGTTGATCACCGTGTCGACCGCCACGTAGGGAAGCGTATTGCAGAAATTATCGCTTTCGCAGGACGAGAAGGCAGCGAGGGTGGCACTGAGGGCCAGGCAGCAGCATAGGGTTCGCATAACGTTGACCAGTGGTTGATGCCACAACGGTGGTGGCGGGTGGGTATTGTGGTGGTTGTGTTGTGGCTGGTTTCAATATGCTTGTCGCTGTTGTATTTCGCGCATTTTGATGAATTCCTAGTCGTAGGTTTTCCTACGATGCACACAGCGACGCTGGCCGGGTCGTAGGAGGCCGGTCACCGCGGGCTAACGCCAACCCTGCGACCAGAAGAAGTTTTTTAGACAGCAAAACAGACATAGACGAACGCGTTGCAAACGCGCCCGAGTTTTCGTCTATGCTATTCAATCCCTCGTTCATTCGTCCCTTCAATTTCTACCAATACGCCGCATACAAGGCCACCAGAATTCCAATGATCACCAATGCCCCCACGTTGAAGGCCCGACTGGTTTTGAACAGTGCGGGCGACAAGTCAATGGAATTGGGTTGGTCGCGGCCCGACTGTACTAGGCTGGTGATGATCATCTGCGCAGCCAGAATTAGGAAGACCACCCCCATCCGATCGAGGAACGGCAGGTTCGGGAAAAACTCCGCCAAGCCTGCCGACAGCGGGATGGTGATCAGCGCCGCGATGAGGGCCGCAGTGGGCGTCGTTTTTTTCCAGAACACCCCGAACACAAAAATTGCAAACACGCCGGGCGACACGTAACCGGTATAGTCTTGAATGTACTGAAACACCTGTCCTTGTCCGCGCAGCGCCGGGGCCACCAGGCAAGCAATTACAAACGAAACCACCACCACCACGCGTCCGATCCGCACCAAGGCCCCTTCCGAAGCGCCCTTGTTAATGTAGTTGCGGTAGATGTCCATGGTGAAGATGGTCGCGGTGCTGTTGGCCATCGAGGCCAGCGACGACACGATGGCCGCCGTGAGGGCCGCAAAGGCCACGCCCTTCATGCCGTTAGGCAGCAGCCCCAGCAACGACGGATACGCCCGGTCGGGCTTGATGAAGCCGTCGACAGGGTCGGTCATGATTTGCGAGAACGCACCACCCAACTCTTCGTTTTCCACGATTACGTAGGCCGCAATGCCCGGAATCACCACAATCAGCGGGATGAGCAGTTTTAGGAAACCGGCGAACACCACTCCTTTCTGCGCCTCGTCGAGGTTCTTGGCGGCCAGTGCCCGCTGGGTGATGTACTGATTGAAGCCCCAGTAGCTCAGGTTGGTGATCCACATACCGCCGATGAGCACGCTGAGGCCGGGCAGCATCTGATAGGCATCTTCGGTGCCGCCCTTCCCGTCGGTGATCATAAAACCCTCTTGCAAGATCATGTGAAAATGGTCGGGTGCTTCCTTACCGAGCCGCGCCAGTCCGCCCAGCACGTTGCCGTTGCCCACGATATCCAGGGCCAGGTAGGTAGTCACCAGCCCGCCCAGCACCAAAAACACCACCTGCACCACGTCGGTCCAGGCCACCGCGGTGAGTCCGCCGTAGATTGAGTAAACCAGCGAGAACAGGGCCAGCGCGATAACGGCGTAGAGCAGGTCCACGCCCAGCACCGTTTCGATGCTCAGCGCTCCCAAATAGATCACCGAGGTAAGGTTCACGAACACGTAGACCAGCAGCCAGAAAATGGCCATCAGGGTGCGCACCGTGTCGTTGTAGCGGTCGGCTAAGAACTGGGGCATGGTGTAGATGCCCTTCTTGAGGTAGATCGGAAGAAAGAACTTACCGACCACCAGCAGCGTGGCGGCGGCCATCCATTCGTAGGTAGAAATGGCCAGTCCCAGGGCGTAGCCCGAACCCGACATGCCGATGAACTGTTCGGCCGATATGTTGGAAGCAATCAGCGAAGCGCCCACCGCCCACCAGGGCAGCGACCGGCTGGCCAGAAAGTAGTCCTGTGAGTCTTTTTCGTGCCCTTTTTTGTCGCGCGACACCCACAGGCCGATGCCGACAATGAACAGGCAGTAGGCCGTGAAAACGACAAAGTCGATGGTAGAGAATCCTCCCATTGAATAGTATTGGTTAGGTTAGTTAAGTGTTGCAAGTATACTAATAATCAGATAATAAACCGGGCTGCTTTTTAGGGAATGATAAAGCAAAAGAAGGTGAAACTAGAACAATGGGGATTGAGACCCGCGGCGCGCCCCCCTAAACAATAGGACAGACAGATGCACCAAAAACCTACCCGTGCAAAAACACCGTGAGCAAAAAGAAGGCGTTGAGGCACAGCCCGGAGATAAAGTTCAGCCGCATGGTGCCGTGAAAGTCAGCTCGACGCGGGTCTTTTCTCACTTTTTGGTACCACTGAACAAAATAGCCAAGCACCGGCAGCAGAAACAGCACGAACGCTCCCCCCTCCCACCAGGCAAACCACGTTCGGTAGTACAGCCAGAAGCCGACGATGGTGAGCAAAAACAGCACCGTGGTGAAGTGGAACGTGCCCCGTACACCTAGCCGGTAACTCAGGGTAACATCGCCCCGCCGACGGTCTTCTTCGTGCTGATAAATCTGTGTCATCGGATACGAACCCCACAGCATCAGGGAGGTGAGCAGTGCCCCCACCCCCACCACCGGCTGTCCCAGGTCGGCCCATCCGGCCCGGTTGATGCCCGCGTAAACCATCAGCACCGTAAAGAATCCCTGAAAGAAGCCCGCCACCAACCAACTGACCACCGCGTACTTCTTTAGCCGCACGCTCGGATGGCTATACGCCTTGGAAACCAGTCCGTAGACCAGCAACATCACCGCGAACAGCCCGCTGATGAGGGCGCCCAGGGCAATGGCCACCGCATCCAACGCCAGGGCAACGTGATAAAGCTGCTTACTCACCGGGGGCGGGTGCTCTAATCCGCCGATGCTGCCCTCGTCGCGGTCGAAGTAGCTGTTGTAGCCATTGCTGGCCGGATACAGCAGAAAGTGCACCACAAAAAAAACCAGCAGCGCGTCGGCGACCTGATAGTCAATGGAGATACTCAGCGCAAACAAATAAACCGGCAACAAGAAAAACGAAAAGGGAATGCGGAGGTGAAGAAGGGTTGATCGCGTACTGTTCACAGTGAGTTGATTCTGAATTTTAACCTCCGTTTCTTTAGTCAGCAGTTGAGTAGTCGACGGTCCACGGTCGATAGTCCACAGTAAAAGCGGCTACGGTCTGTCGACTGTGGACTATCGACTATCGACCATCGACTTCTTCGCTTCTTCCCAGTAAACATCCATTTCGGACAGGGTCATCTCGCTCAGGTTTTTTCCGTCTTCCTGAACCCGCTGCTCGAGGTAGTTAAAGCGTCGCATGAATTTCTGGTTGGTGCGTTCCAGGGCGTCTTCGGGGTTGATCCCGGCGAAGCGCGCGTAGTTGACCAACGAAAACAGCAGGTCGCCGAATTCTTCTTCCTGCTTCACCGCGTCGCCGCTTTGTAATTCATCCTTAAACTCCTGCAGTTCTTCCTGCACTTTGTCCCACACCTGCTCGCTATGCTCCCAGTCGAAACCCACGCCCCGGGCCTTTTCCTGCATGCGGTAGGCTTTTAGCAAAGCGGGCAGCGACGCAGGCACCCCACCCAGCACGGTCTTTTTGACGGTGCCTTTCTCCTGAAGCTTGATTTGCTCCCAGTTGCGCTCCACAGTGGTGGCATCGTCGGCCGTCACGTTGCCGTACACGTGCGGGTGGCGGCGCACCAGCTTGTCGCTGATGCCCTGCAGCACGTCGGCGATGGTGAAGGCGCCCCGTTCGCTGGCGATCTTGGCGTAAAAGACAATATGCAGCGCCAAGTCGCCCAGTTCTTTCTGCACTTCGGGCAGGTCGCCCTGGAGAATGGCGTCCGAGAGTTCGTAGGTTTCTTCGATGGTGAGGTGACGCAGGCTGTTGATGGTTTGCTTGCGGTCCCAGGGGCACTGCTCCCGCAGTTCGTCCATGATGGTGAGCAGCCGGTCGAAAGCCGCCAGGGCCGAAGTATGATCCATAACGTGGGTTGCTGATAAGAAACTTTGCCTTCTCGCCGCTCGTTCACTAACCAAAGGCACCCTCTCTTACTGTTCGAGGTGGTCTTCCCTTGTAATTGCTAGGCAAAGCGGTATCTTTGCCAGGGGCAAATCTAGCAAGTGCTAAATTAATAAATTATGGCAACGATATTTTTGGCGATTGGTTTTCTGGCCGTCTTTTTCCTGTGTATGAGTGTTCGGCTGATCTTTCTGAAGAACGGAGAGTTCAAAGGCACCTGTGCCTCTCAGAACCCGTATCTCAACAAAGAGGGTGCGGCCTGCGGCTACTGTGGCAAAACGGTCACTTCGGATAGTGCGTGTGGCAATCCCGATTCGGAAGTGGACAAGGTAATGGCCAAGTTCAACTGAACCCGGTTCGGATGAGCCCGGTTTGGAAAAACCCGGTTCGGGAGGTCGCCGAATTCAATAACACCAACCTAATTACGGTAGCGCATTGACACTGATCAAATCAATTTCCGGCATCCGAGGCACCATTGGCGGACGGGTGGGCGACGCCCTCACTCCGGTGGATGTCGTTAAATTTGCCGCCGCCTTCGGGACGCACGTGGGCCAGAAAAAAACCAAGATAGTCATCGGGCGCGATGCCCGCGTATCGGGAACGATGGTGTCGCAACTGGTTGTCGCCACCCTGCAAGGGCTGGGCATCGACGTGATTGACCTCGGCTTGGCCGCCACTCCCACCGTAGAACTGGCCGTGGTGGCTGAGGAAGCGCAGGGAGGCATCATCATCACCGCCAGCCACAATCCCGGGCAGTGGAACGCCCTTAAGTTGCTCAATGCGCAGGGCGAGTTTATCTCGGCCGAAGCGGGCATTGAGGTACTCAATCTGGTGAAGAGCGAACAGTTTGAGTTTGCCACCGTCGGTAAGCTAGGCAGCTACGAAACCAAAGAAGGTTATACCGAAGCGCACATCGAGCAAATTTTAGCACTGCCTGAAGTGGACGTTGACGCCATTCGCGAACGAGACTTTCGGGTGGCCATCGACTGTATCAACTCGGTAGGGTCGCTCAGCGTGCCGTTGCTGCTGGAAAAGCTGGGCGTGCAGCACGTAGAAAAATTCTACTGCGAGCCCAACGGATCGTTTCAGCACAATCCCGAGCCGGTTCCGGAGAACCTAAGCCATATCTGCGGCAAAATCGAGCAGGGCACCTACGATTTGGGCATTGTGGTGGACCCGGACGTGGACCGGCTGGTGTTCATTCAGGAAAACGGCGAACCTTTCGGCGAAGAATACACCTTGGTGGCGGTAGCTGATTATATTTTAGGCATCCGAGGCGGAGGCAACACAGTATCGAACCTGTCGTCGTCGCTGGCACTGCAAGACGTGACCGAGAAGCACGGGGGCACCTACACCGCTTCGGCGGTGGGCGAGGTGAACGTGGTGCAGGCCATGAAAGAAACCGACGCGGTGATCGGTGGCGAGGGCAACGGCGGAGTAATTTATCCTCCGCTGCACTACGGACGCGACGCGCTGGTCGGGATTGCCTTCTTTCTGTCGCACCTGGCCAAGTTCGGTCGCCCGGTTTCTCAGCTGAAGGCGAGTTATCCGCAGTACCACATTTCCAAGAACAAGCTGGAACTCACCTCCGGCATCGATACCAAGGTGATCCTAAAGGCCATTGCAGAGCGCTACGCTAACCAGCCCCTGATCACCACCGACGGAGTGAAGATTATGTTTGACCGGGAGTGGGTGCACCTGCGGCGGTCCAACACCGAACCCATCATCCGCATCATTTCCGAGTCTAACTCGCGCGTCACCGCCGAACATCTGGCCAGAAAGTTAGTGGCTGACATTCGGGAGATTATTTCGGAAAGGTAAGAACCAAGCCGTCATTCTTTGGGTTTTTGCATATTCGGTGGTACTTTGGCGATGATATGCCCGTCGGCAAGCCCGGTTACCAGCACCATCATTGGCCGCCTAAGCATCTGCTGTATTATGAATGTATACCTCGACAATGCTGCTACCACTCCCCTGGACCCGCGGGTGCTCGAGGCGATGCTGCCCTACTTTGGCGAGCACTTCGGTAATCCGTCGTCGACGCACGCGCACGGACGCGCGACCCGGTCGGCCATTGAGGCGGCCCGCAAGCAGGTGGCCGAACTGCTGGGCGTATCGCCCGGCGAACTGTTTTTCACCTCGGGAGGCACCGAGGCCGACAACACCGCGCTACGCTGCAGCATCGAGGCGCTGGGCTTACAACACGCGATCACCTCGCGCCTGGAGCACCACGCGGTGCTGCATCCCCTGCAAACCCTGGAACAGCACCAGCAGATTCAACTTAGCTACGTCCACGTCGACGCGCAGGGCAACGTAGACTATGACCATCTGGAAGAGTTGTTGAAGAGTAAGCCGCGTTCGCTGGTGTCGCTCATGCACGGCAACAACGAAATCGGTAACCTTACCGACATCGAACGGGTGGGCGAGCTGGGCAAGGCCTACGGGGCGGTGTTTCATTCGGACACGGTGCAGACGCTGGCGCACTATCCGCTCAACCTGCGCGAACTGCCGATGCACTGTGTGGCCGGAGCGGCGCATAAGTTTCACGGACCCAAGGGCGTGGGGCTGCTCTACATCAACAAGGCGCACAAAATTCACCCGCTACTGCGGGGCGGCAACCAGGAGCGCAACATGCGCGGAGGCACCGAAAACCTCTACGGCATCATCGGACTGGCCCGGGCGCTGGCGATCAGTTGCGAAGGAATGGCGGAGCACCAGCGGCACATCCGGTCGCTTAAACAACGGATGATTGATCAGTTGCTGGAGCGGATCCCCGACGTTCGGTTCAACGGAACCTCGGGGCAGCTTGATGGCGGCCTGTACACCGTGCTGAACGTGAGCTTCCCGCCTTTCGAGGCTTCGGATATGCTCTTGTTCAACCTCGATTTGCGGGGCATTTCGGTGTCGGGCGGCTCGGCCTGCTCGAGCGGAGCCGCATTGGGTTCGCACGTGCTGCGGGCACTCGACGCGGATCCGGAACGGGCGGCGGTACGTTTTTCGTTTAGTAGACTGAATACAGTAGAAGAAGTGGACTATGTGGTGGATAAAGTAACGGAACTGTACCCTGTGGTTAGCGTTCACTAAACAAAGGTTTTAACATTCAACAATTTTGGCAGCACAGGGATTGAGGGAGCGTTGAAACAATAACCTACCCAAGGTCGGTGTCCTCACCGACCTCCAGCGGCTTGTGAGGACACAAGCCTGGGGTACATTTAAAATTCTATGCTTCCTAATCCCTGTGCTGATGATGTAGAACAGACAAGATAATATACATGAAATTTCGAACCACCTTCGTACTGTTTTGGCTGTTTACCATTGCGGCCGCTCAGGCCCAAGACGCCGTGAACACCGAAGTCTGGAAAGCTTTATCTTCGGTATCCTACGAAGTGGCTGAAGATGACTACGGGGAAATGTACGTGCCCCAGTTCAGCGACGCGGCCCAGGCACTGGAGGGCACCACTGTGACCGTGCCGGGCTACATCATTCCCTTCGAGGGCTTGTTCAAACCGGAGCACGTGATTGTGTCGTCGCTGCCGCTGGCCTCCTGCTTCTTCTGCGGCTCGGGCGGCCCCGAAACGGTAATCGAGGTGTTCTTGAAAGAACCGGTGGAGTATCAGGCTTCTCTGGTAGCCTTCAAAGGTACGCTCAAGCTTAACGACACTGACTACGAGCAACTGATGTACATTCTGGAAGATGCGGAGTTTGTGGGAGAGGTGGAGTGATTGAGTACGCTAGTTTCCTTCGTACTTAAGCAGCATTCCGTTTTGACCTATCAAGTGCCCGATATTGCCGACAAACGACCAGTTGTAAGGTATAGATGATTGACCCAAGCACGTTGAAGAACGGCCTTCTTCTATTAGACGCGCATTTTCTGAAAAGTTACGCGGCGCGACCGAAAATATTTTCAGGAGGCGCGGTGCTGCTTCAGCAGTACTTGCATCCGGTCGCGGGCTCGCTGCAACCGTTTTCTGACGGCCGCCTCGGACAGAAGTAGCGCCTCCGCCAACTCCTTGGTCGAGTAGTCTTCGCGGTAGTACAGCAGCAACAAGTATTTATCCTCGCCCCTCAGTCTGTTGAGCAGTTGGTAGACCAGCGCTTCGGTGGACACCAACACCGCTTCGGTGTCTAGTTCTTCTTCCCAGGGGGCGGCAATGTGCTCCGACAGTTCCTGGTGCAGGGCGTGTTTGTCCTGACGCAGATGGTCCAGACAGCGATTGCGCACGATGGTCTGTAGCCACGCCACAAAGGGCACTTCGTGTCGGTAGGTGGGCAGGCGGGTAAGCAAGCGGATGAACACTTCCTGCGTCACATCCTGGGCTTCATCGGCATCGTGCAGGTATACGTAGCACCAGCGCACGATTCGGGGACGGTAGCGCCGTACCAATTCGTTGAAGTGGGCCGGGTGCATCGCCGCCTGACAGGAGCGTACCAGCTCCTCGTCAGAATGGTCAGCTAGGGAGTTCATTAGGCAGTTGTTTGGCAAATAAGCTCCTGAAAATACAAAAAAATATTTATTCCCCACTTTGGTCACAATTCATCTTTTCTCCCGTCTTACCCGTATCAAATTAGTTGTTCTTCTTTTTCCATTAAACAAATTACAATGACGCTTCACGCATTCACCAATTGGGGCATTGTACTCATTAGTATACTGGTGCTCATAGGCGGGCTGGCGCAGCCGGTTCTGAGCCAAACTTATCTGGGCGGAGGCTACACTGAGTTTCTTAACCGAGAAATATCCAGGTACGATGCGCAGGGCGCCGTTATCACCGTGCAGCGCGAGATTACCCTGGGTGATAGCCGCTGGCAGTTATCGCCGACCCTACAGGCGGGGCTGCTGCGCGACTACTTTCCCGATCAAAACTACTTTCTCAATCGCACCGTCACGCTAAGCGTAGGTTCACTGGTGGGGTACCAACTTATTCGTTTCAAGAAACTCACCGTTGTTCCCTACGTCGGCTCTTACGTCGCGTGGTTCTCTTCGGTGCAGGGCACCAACGTTATCGGCGAAGAAGGTATCTACCTCACCGAAAGCACGAACCGTTGGCTCGGCGGAGTTGAGGTAGGCGCTTCGCTCAGCGTTGCGTTTAGCGAACAATTTGGGGTGAAGGTAACCCCCCTAAGTGCTCAAATTAGTAACGATGGGTTTCGTCAGGGGATGCTGTTCCTGCTTGCCGTTCGCATCGACTAACGTCCGGCACCCGTTTAGAGCAAAAATAGCACTTCTTGAGGAAGCGCTATCTGATAGGTTGAAGAAATTGCCGTGGGGGGCGTCATTCTGGGCTCTTAAAACCCTACCGCTACGTAAACCTGCAGCACCGAGTTCTTAGAGTTATCCAGAATGCCTTCCGCCGCCGTGCTCTTGGCCACGTTGACCAATCCGAGGTTGTAGCGAGCGCCGATGGTCACGACATCAATATCTGCGCCCAACCCAGCGGCTAGTCCGTAGTCCCAGGTTTTGAAGTTGTCGCGGTTTATTTCGTTTGAACCATCAAATATATCTCCCTCACCAGAGGCGTTAGCACCAATTAGGTAACTGGCGTAAGGTCCTACGTGAATATTAAGTACTTCGCCAATGGTCACTTTGGCCAATACCGGGATATCAATGTAGGTCAGGTTAGTTTTCACGTCGCCTTCCACTCCAACAATATCGGCCACTCCGCCGCTCATCCCGTAGGTAGCGCGATTTCCTTTGGTTGAAAGCAGTAACTCGGGCTGGATGCTGAAGTTCTCGCCCACGGCCAGTTCGGTAAACAAACCCAGGTTGAACCCAATGCGCATGTTCTGCGTGCCCACGTCGCCGCGGTTGAAGTTAGACAGGTTAACCCCACCCTTCACTCCAAAACGAGAGTCGCCCATTTGGGCCTGAGTGAGCAGGGGACTCATTACGAATGAGATCAAGAATAAGTAAGTAGATAGCTTTGCTATGCTTTTCATCAGTAGAAAAGTTTAGTTTTGTAAAGAAAAATGATGATGATTCTAACGAAGTGCACTTATTTTTGTTCCACTTTTGTTACCAAAACCGGATGAATAACCTTTTTTCTTCGCTGGAATATACCAACGTATCGCCCGTTATCACCGCGCAGCGGGTAGAGGAAATGGTGCTTGAAACCAAGGCGCACGGCTTTGCCGGACTATGCTTGCCTCCCTTCTGGATTAAGAAGGCGGGGCGAGAGCTAGGTAGCGCTGACATTTCGCTCATTACGGTGGTGGGCCATCCCTACGGGTACCAAATGACCCAAACCAAGGTAGCCGAGATTCAGCAGGCGCTGCACGACGGGGCCTCTGAGTTGCACATAGCCCTCAACCTATCGGCCTTCAAGTCGGGGATGCTCTGGGTGAAGATCGAGATCGCCAAGTGCGCTACGCTGGCGCACGAGCACGAAGCCCTGCTCACGGTGGCACTCGACGCTGCTCATCTGGATGCGTCGGAGGTTGCTGCAATAGCTATTTTGGGGGCCGACGCGGGGGCCGACGGACTGCAGTTGGCGGCAGAAGACGTGGCCTGGGATACGCTGCTGGCCCAAGTGCGCTTGCTGCGCGATACGCTGCCCACCTCGGTAGCCGTGCAGGTGCGGCGGGAGGTGGATCGGCCACAAGCATTAGCGCTTCTAGAAGCCGGGGCCGAGCGGGTTGCCACCGCCAACGCCGTGCGCTTGGTAGCTAACGAAAAAACGACGCCATGAGCACCAAACACCTTAGCATCCGCGTGACCGGGAAGGTGCAGGGCGTTTTCTTCCGGGCCAGCACCCAAGACGAAGCCCAGCGGTTGGGCCTTTGCGGTTGGGTACGCAACGAGGCCGACGGTTCGGTACGGATGGAAGCGGAAGGAGAGGAAGAGTCGTTGAAACAGTTAGTTGCCTGGTGTCAGCACGGGCCGGACCGGGCGCGCGTGGCTGACGTGGTTGTTGAGGAGGGTGAATTAGAGGGCTATTCGGACTTTGAGGTGCGGAGGTAGTCCACTACCGGGGGTGGTATCTGGCGTTTTTCTCAAAGATGTCAGAAAAAAAGCCAACACGCCCTAAGCCGCTTCGCTTGATACAAACTTCATTTTGTGCGGCTGAAGGTAACGATTCAGTCTATCAGTATATTCCTTCTTTCGGTCAATAAATTGCTCATACTGGATACCCTTTGGTTCATGCGTTCTGTGTACAGCCAGCACCTCTTCAATCCTAATTAGCTCTTCAATCAACTCGCCAATTATAACTGCACGATCCTGGATATTCTCAAATTTTTTTTCGTAGTTATTCATAACTGAAGCTATTAAATTGAATTTCGACGTATCCTCTTGCGTATCTTCTTCCCTTCCAGTCTTGGCGTGAAGAGGAAAACTGATGTATCCAATACGCAAAATCCGAACGGTAAATTGCGTAATCTGGTGCCCCTGGTTCTCGAACTCCCAGAAAATATACGTCTAACCCTTCTGCTTTCCAAGACAATCTGAACATCTGTTTTATTTTGTCATACTGATTTACGAGTACGTCGTTTCTTAAAAGTGTTACGATATCTACATCTCTTGGATTTGTCTTCATCGTGGTGAAACTGCCGCCAATCCATTGACAGAAATCACCGGTTACCTGTTCGGCAAAGCTAGAGGTATACTTTTCGTATGACTTATACAATGCTTCTCTGGTAGTTGATGAAGGGAAGCTTCCTATAAAAGTATCGTAAAAATCAGACTGCGAAATTCTTACTTTCTTCGGCGGTACAATCAACCCTCTGTGACTAAAATTCATGCGACGAGTATCGATTGGAATAGTTGACCCAGCTAAAGCAAATGTATAACTTTCACGCTGCCAAACAAGTCAATCAACGCGCTCATGGTCTGTTGTTAATAGATACGCAACGAGGCCGACGGTTCGGTACGGATGGAAGCGGAAGGAGACGAACCGGCGCTGGAACAGTTAGTAGCTTGGTGTCAGCACGGGTCGGACCAAGCACGCGTGGCTGACGTGATTGTTGAAGAGGGTGAATTAGAGGGCTACTCGGACTTTGAGGCGCGTCGTTAGGACGTGGTTTTAAATAATAAGCTTTGTCCTGATAGTTTCTTACCAGAATTTCGCGTCGACACGAACCTTAAGAATTTATCGTAACAACCTCCAATCTCAAGCGCTTGGTTATCGGGTATTTTGGAAGAAACCTAGCTATCGTAAAGGCTGTCGGTCTACCGCCGTACGCAATTGATAGAACAACCGCTCCAGTAAACGTAGCTCTTCGGTGATGATCTCAGCGTGTCCCTGTAGTTGTTGTTGAAACGGAATCAATTGACCATATTGAGTAACCAATCCGTTCGGAAAAGTGATAGTTAAATGGTACTCACCCTGCTTGGGAAGGGAAGAAATATGCTGAACTATCCCGGACAGAGTACCGTACTCCATGAAAGGATAGTTTTCTAAATATACCTCTACCTGCTGTCCCTTGACCAGCTTACCGGAATTTTGCACCGGAACGCGTAGATGTCCGATTACTGCTTGTTTCTCTCCCCCCACGGTGATCGGCGGCACAATATTCATCACGATCTGTCCAGTTTGTACCAGTTGCTGTTCACTCCAAAAATCCGAGAAGGAAACCAGTCCCGCCCGGGGGGCAACGAGTAGATAGCGTTCTTCCCACTGGGCCATCGCTGAGCGTAAGTTGTCTAAAGCCGTGAGCAAGTCCGTGCGTAGCTGCTCACCTTCCTGGGTGTGCCGGGTATCCAACTGCTGCCACTCGCGCTCCAAGTCCGCTACCTGTACCCGAATTTGCGATACCTCGCTCCGAAGCGCTTCGTAGAATTCTTGTGCTTCTAACCACTGCCGCTCGTTGTCCTCCAGGGCTTTGTCAGCAATGGTCTGAGAAGCGTGCAATTGCTCACTACGCCGGTAGTCCTTTTCGGCTAATTGTATCTTACGTTCTAGCAACTGCTCCTGATTCTGCTTCTGATTCAGCAAAGCCCGGTAGCGACGCAGTTGCCGACCGACAGCTTGCTGCTGTTGGTAGTGAGGGGTAAGCTTTCGGTAGAGTCGGTACGCTTGGGCAACTTGCTGTAGTCGGGCGTACGATTCTTGCAGTGTCCCCAGACGATAGGTAGCCATAAACCAATCTTCTTCGGTTGCCTTCGACAAATTAAACTCACTGAGTTGCTGTTTGAGTTGGGTTACGTGCGCGTAATACGCAGGATTTTGAATAACTGCCAACAATTGTTCCGAGGCCACTGAATCGTGATCGCTGACTAGTAACTGATTAAGCGGTCCATCTGCTCGGGCCATCACCGGAACGGGCGGTTGGGGAGTAGTGATCACCACTTCCGCCGGAATGCGGTCCGGATAGCGAATCAACCAGCCCAAAAAAAGTAGCACGACAACGAGAACTAGCACCAAGGACTCGCCCCAGCGGAGTACCCAACGGGGTGGGGTAGCGAGCACCTCCTGCAAATATTCCGAGGGTTCGGAGAGGTCGGCAACAGATTGAGGCAACTTGTTCATTGGCCTAGCTCCAGTTGGTTTTTCACTAGTGTGTAGTACTTTCCTTTCTGATACGTAAGCTCGCTGTGGGTACCTTGTTCTACCACTTGCCCCTGATCCAGTACCAAAATCTGGTCGGCATGCTTAACCGTACTGAGTCGATGGGCAATGATGACCACCGTGCGATCCTGATAAAAGTTCTCCAGGTTGTTGACAATATAGCGTTCGCTTTCAGCGTCCAGCGCGCTGGTGGCTTCGTCGAAGAATAGGTAAGTAGGATTCTTGTATACCGCCCGCGCGATTAGAATCCGTTGCCGCTGCCCCCCCGATAGTCCCATGCCGTTCTGTCCGATAGGCGTACGCAGACCCTTGGGCAGTTGATCAACGAACTTTTCCAGATAAGCAATTCGCAGGGCGTGAGCGAGCCGCTGCTTGTCCAGCGGATTTTTACTATCCGACTCAGTGATGTTGGCCAGGATTGTATCATCAAAAACGAATCCGTCCTGCATCACCACTCCGCAGCGGGAAAGCCAAGCAGAAGAAGGCCAGCGATTTAATGGTCGTTCTCCAATATAAATAGCCCCTTCAGAAGGTTCGTAGAATCTCAGAAGGAGCTTAAGCAAGGTGGTTTTGCCGCTGCCGCTGGCCCCGACAATAGCCGTGACTTTCCCTTTGGGGATAGTAACATTTACCTCGCGCAGCACCGCCGGGGATTGCGGACCTTCGTAGTGGAAAGTTACTTGATCTAAGCGTATTTCGCCGGAAGAGGTGGTCACCAGTGTACCAACTGATTCGTTGATATCAGGCGACGACTCGCTAGGGCGGGCGTGGACTTCGCCCAGACGAGCTAAACTGAGTTGAGCATCTTGCGCCGAACGCAGAAAGTCAATCAGACTGAGCAGGGGGGCATTAAGTTGTCCCAAAATGTATTGCACGGCAATCAGCATTCCCAGCGTCATTTCCCCCCGGATGACCAGCACGGCGGCCAGGAAAGTGATGCCGATGTTCTTGAGCTCGTGAATGAAGGTGCCCCCGCGCGTCTGAAGCTGATCTACCGACAGCGTTTCGGTATCCACCCGGTGCTGCTTAATGCGCACCGCTTCCCAGCGCCAGCGACGGCGTTGCTGAGAGCCGTTGAGTCTGATTTCGGGCATACCGTAGAGCAGGTCATGTAATTGCACTTGGTGTTCTGATGAAGCTTCAAAGCGTTTGTACTCTAACTGGGTTCGGCGACGGGCCAGCAAAACAATCCAGCCTACGTATAGCGCCGCTCCGACCAGAAAAACTACAAAGATCAGCAGGTTGTAGTAGGCAAGTACTAGACTGAACACCACTACGGTAAAGATTGAAAAGAGCACGTTCAGCGACTGAGCCGTTAGAAAGTCTTCAATGCGTTGGTTGTCAGTGATGCGTTGGAATAAATCACCCAGGTTCTTTTGCTCAAAGAAGGGATGGGGAAGTTGCATCAACTTTTGCAAGAAACTGGACAGTAATGAAATACCGACCCGATTACCAATGTAGAGCAACAAATAGCTACGGATCACTTCGCCGACCGTCTGCGAGACGAACAGCACCAGTTGAGCGATCAGGATGATGTAGATGAAATGCAGGTTGTTGTTGCGAATGCCTTCATCGACCAGGGCTTGCGCCAGAAAGGGAAAGACCAGTTGAATAAGACTAATAGCCAGTACGCTCAGCAGCAACTGCCTTATGTAGCGGCGGTAGGGGCGGAAAAAGGGCAGCAATAAGTTCCACCCACTGGAGGTGCGCTGTTTGGCCGTGCTATTTCGTTCATAGAATTGCGGGGTAGGTTCCAGCAGTAGTAAGACGCCGGTGGATGGTGCTCCGGTTGAGTTACTTAGACGTGCGTCTTCACTTTGCCACCCGGCCAAAAATTCTTCTTTGGTGTAGCGCAGCTTTCCGGCGGCGGGGTCTGCGACGTAGATATGCTTCTTGGTGATGTGGTGAACCACCACATAGTGGCGATCGCGCCAGTGCGCAATGCAGGGCAGCAGTACATCCTCCCGCAGGGTATCATAATCGGTGGCTACCGCTTCGGAGCGAAAGCCAATCTGCTCGGCAGCTTCCGAAAGATTAAGTAACGATACGCCTTGCTTGCCCAGAAAGGTGGCTTCTCGTAGTTGCTCTAGCGAGTAATGCTGCCCATAGAAGCGCGCTACCATCCGCAGGCAGGTAGGCCCGCAGTCCATGTAGTCGAGCTGTCGGTAGAGGGGGAAGCGTTTCAATCTCTGGTGGTTGGCTGGGTGCAACTAACTTTGAAAAGTACAGCAATTGATTAAGAAAGCCAAGCGTATCGAGCTGCTTTTAGTTTGGATTGAGCGAAGCGGAAGAGACATACTGAAAAATTTATTAGAAACTTTCTTACTCCGGTTTTTTCGGAGTGGTAGCCCGCATCTTTGTATCAGATGTTGCAATGTCTCACTGGCCAGTGTTTTTGCGCGTACCTTGTTTTATTTGTTAAACCTTTTAAATTTGGAATTATGGAAAACTTAAAAATTTCTTGTGATTATGTTCAAGAGTTAGAGCATGAGGAAGTTATGGAGACCGAAGGAGGTGGTTTCTGGCTCGGGGTACTGGGAGGTGGGCTTACCACGTTTCTGTACGAAGTAGTGAATGATTGGGATGCCAACGTTGCTGCGTACAATGAAGGACTAAACGGTTATTAATTAATTTAAAATTTAAACACTATGAACAGCTTAGAAAAAATTAGTATAGAACAAGTCAATCTAACGGAGCTTGAACCCTGCAAACTAAAAACAACTGTAGGCGGTGACAATATCACCCAATTTGTTTTTAAAGCATTTGGCCGTTATCATCGAATGTTAGAAAATGCCTATTCAAATGGGTATGGGCGTTACGCAGTTATGTAAAATTTGATATCTTAGGAAGGATGTTTTTGTTCTTCCTAAGATATTTCTTAACTCATGGTATGAAAAAGCAATGGATCAAATTCTTAATAGGGATTATTTTAGGGGTACTCGTTTATTTTCTTGTAGATAGCTTTCTTTAACTTTGTTATTCTATCTTATTTGATATAGTTTACTTGCACAAATTCAAAACACGTTTAACATATTCTAATGTATTAATCAACATGGCAGTTATTGTTTTCGATATGATTCAAGCTAAGGGACATTATAATGCTTCCTTTAAGCTAGCTAAGATGCTAAATAGGAGACATCGGATTATCTACACAATTTCAGAAAATTATCGTGAATGTGTTGAATCACAAGGTTTGGAATGCTGCAATATCTATCAGACAGATGAGTTGTCAATCCAACGTAAAGCCACTAACGAACATCCTTTAAAAAGAAACTCTCGGATATATAGAAAAATTTTTTCCAGCTATTTGCATAAACTATTAGAGAAATTCCTTGAAAGCAAGTTTTGCTTACATAGGGTTCAGGCAGTTTTAAAACTTCAGCCTGCAATAGTATTAGTCGACAGTATGGTACCCCTCTATCGTTTAATCTTATACCAATTTCATGGTATAGAGATATTCATTCTACAAACTAAAGTACTTCCGACAAAGGCTGATTTAGTGCCTCCCGCTTGCAATCGTTTAATACCAAATAACAGTCTTCTGTCTAAACTTAGCGTTCACTATCTATGGAACAGGTACTTTGTTGAAAGATTTTTTGGTAATTTTTGGAGAAAGCTTATTTTCTTAGGAAAGGATGACTACTCGGTGGGTACAAGAGTAGCTAAGCAGTGCCGCTTTTCTTTACATGACATAGAAAGTAAAAGAACTTTTAACTATGGATTCAAGAGTATTCCAGAAATTATCTTATCACCTAGAGCGTTTGATTTTCCAAGGTTAATAGAAAATAATAAGATTTACGCTGGCTTTGGAGTAGATTTGAAAAGAGCAGATGATTTGAATGAAGTGCATTACAGTGAATTGAAAAGTATTTTGTCAAGCAATAAACTACCTTTAGTATATTGTTCATTAGGTACCTTAAGCATGTTGCATTATAAAGAGAGTCATCTCTTTCTAAAAAAAGTAGTCGAAGCATTTCAAGAACAGCCTGCTACTCTAATAATGGCAACTGGCACGGAAATAGATATCCACCAGTTTTACCCTATGCCACTCAATGTGCATGCTTTTCAAACAGTGCCTCAATTAGAAGTACTCAAACATGCTGATGTAATGATTACCCACGGAGGAATGAACTCAATAAAAGAATGTATTTTGAATGAAGTGCCTATGGTAGTATATCCATTAAACAATAAATGGGATCAACCGGGTAATTCTGCTCGTGTAGTTTATCATGGACTAGGCTTACGTGGTAATGTTCGGTCTGAATCCCACAAAAAAATTATACAGAAGGTAATGCATCTTCTTACAAATGACTCATACAAGCAAAACCTAAAAACGATGAAGCAAAAGGTTATTAAAGAAGACAAACATATAGAGGTAGCTGATATGATTGACGCTATAATCAATCAAAGCAGATTACTAAAACAATCAGCATGATCATCTCAATTTGCAATTATCAATTTACTCAACCAAGAGTATCATACGCCTCTATACTCATTTAGCTACCTCACCTCATCATTGTTGTTGTTTTGTTTTTTCCCTCGCCACCTCCGATCGATACTCCCGATACAGAAAATCATACAGCACCATCTCGTGCAGGCGGGCTTGACTGGGCATCAGTCGGTTCACCAGCATATGGACATAGCTGCGTAACAGATCGGTAAGCACAACCGATAGTGTACCTTGTTGGTGGGCTCTTCGCAGATTACCCACAGTATCGGCTTGTTGCGCTGAGCGTTTTTTTAGTATAGCTACTAACGGATACAGTTCGTCGTCCGAATTTTCCAGCGTATGCATGTGGTGAACAGCCGACCGGTGCGTACGGTATTTTTTGTCTAGTTGCAGCTTCAACGATTTATCCATGCGATGCTCTTGGGCGAAACCATCTTTCATGCTTTCCAGTAAACTGAGCTTTTCTATTATGGGTAAGCCAAAATCATTAAGCAGGGCGTCGATAGAGCGCAGTCCCCACAACCAGCGGAGGTCTTCACGGGCGTCCCCCTCGGTGAGTGATAGAAATTGCAGCGTGGCTTCGCTATCGTGGTGAA
The DNA here is from genome assembly GCA_965217275.1 of Cyclobacteriaceae bacterium. Lineage (GTDB taxonomy): Bacteria > Bacteroidota > Bacteroidia > Cytophagales > Cyclobacteriaceae > Tunicatimonas. Next base: position 4,121,205 of record OZ244400.1, read on the forward strand.
ACAGGGCTTCGGCTTCGGAGATAGCCAAGCCACCATAGCGCTCCAATTCCCGCTCGTAGGTGTCCAGTTGTACTCTAGAGAGCAGTCCGGAATTGGTGAAGGGGGACAAAACCTCCTGTGCCTGTTGCATCAATTCACCGATGCCTGTGGTGTCGCGTAGTCGGAAGCGCAGCCGCAGATGGGTATCGGGATCAGCGTAGCGAATAAAGAACCACTGGCTGACCTTTTCTTCGGCTTGCCACTGCTGCACCAGGGGAGCTATGGCTTCTTCCAGCACCCGGTCGGCACTACTCACCCCGCCGTACAGCTTGTAGTACAGCCACTCCGATCCGGGTGAAAAAGATCGTGCTACGTCAGGCTTTACCGAAACCATCGGTGTAGCTTGGTAAGTTGGCTTTTGCTTGGCCCAGGTAGCCACCAGCTGATGGGCGTGGGCTTCACCGCGTTCGTTCACTACTGCCCCTTCAGCCGGAGCAAAAAACTCTTTGATAACCAGTTGCTCCCGCTTTCTGGCTAGATCCCACCATGCTTCCACGATGTGTGGGTGTTCACTATCTACAAACAGTTCGTTATCACCGTCGGCTAGTACCCACCGCTGGGGCAGTCGCCACTGCTGGCAAAACTTTTGAAACGCTTGCCAAAATTCGTCCAAACTTTTTGTCTGCTTTAATTCGGCAAAATCATCGGCTACCATCTGCCAGGTGGCCGGGTGCAGAATGACATTCTTATAAGCAACTCGTGGCAGAAACTTACAGCGCGCGGCCAGCAACCCCCAGTCAAACGACAGATGCGGTCGCAGACCTTGCCCTTGCAAGTCGCACAGAAATCGGTAGACCGCCAGTTCGCTTAGTCGATAGTTGTGCGCGACGCTGAGTCGGGGAATAATTTCTTTGTTCAAGCGCTGTGAACGCAGCACAATGCGACCGCCCCGCACTGACACCCGCAGGTCGGACAGCGGCAGTTGATGGTCTTCGTCTACCGAGGAAGCAGCCAGGTAGGGAATCTCGTAAGCGCGACTGGTAGGGTGGAACATGATATTGCCCACCCGACTTTCGGGCAGGTGCACAATTTCGGCGAAGATCACGTCTGGGTTGTGCCGTTGCTCTTCTTGACAAATGTTTTGCACCACCCAATGGATGTTCGGATCAGGGTGGGCAAAGCGATTAATTAAGTTGGTCGCACTCACTCCACCAACGCTATCTAGGTAGAGTTTATCGTCTTCTACCCGCCGAAACATAACGGACATGGAAGGCGGCAGGTCATCCTCGTTCGTTGCAAAGTCTTTGAGCATTTTGTTGGTGAGCTCCACACTAGACTGCCTATGAAAAAGCGCGTTTTGCAACAGGTTCCATCGCCATTGTTGCAGTTTCGTCCAGGTCAACGACTGCTCTTCGTCGGGTGGGGGGGGCGTCAGTTCTTCTACTAGTGGTGACAGGCTAGTAGGCACCTCATGTAGGTAGTCGATGCCCGTTTCGCTGTCCAGGGCGTTAGCCAGCGGCACCTCCTGGTCTTCGTAGCGAGCTACAAACCGTTCGATGAAACGTGTGAGTAATGGACTTGAGTTGGGTGAAGCCAGCTTGTTAAGCACGGTGAGCGTTTCGGAAAGTTGGGCGGGTAACGGACTTTCTGACAACTTTGTCGCCGAATCAGCTTCCGACGAAGGAAAGATTGTATCTACCTGGAAGAGCTTATTCTCGGTGAGTTCGGGCAGCCAGGGATGAAGTAGTTTCACGATCTGCGGCCCCTGTTCTATCACCGTAGTCGCCCCCCGCTTAATCTGTGCTAACCGACATTCCAAATCACGTAGCAATATCAACACTTCGGTAACCGTCTCGACCCCACCGTCACTCCCACGCACGCGAGCATCCTTTTCGTCAAGGTCATTTTCTTCAGCTAACGCTTCCAGCCACCGAATCAGACGCGGCAGATACTCTTCGCCGGTGATGGCCGGTTCCATTTCGTTTACCAGTAGCTGACTCGTTACTAATTCTTGTAGGTAAGCATTGGCTTCCTCCGATGTGACTTTGTAGGTTTCTATCAAGTGATGCGCCATACTCGATAAGTGCGCCCCCGCCCGGCAATAGTGCATAATGCTCGCTACGCTATCCGTGGTAACTATCGCGCTGAGTTTATAGTCCCGCTTCTGGTCGGTAAGTGTATACTCCACGTAGCGCAATTCGTCGTGCACCGTGTACTGGCTGTTGTTAGGAAAGTAGCGAAGTTGGGCCTGAATAGCCGGGACATTCAATAACTGCTGCGCTAGTTGGTGTAGCACCAGTTGATCCAGTCGGGTGTGGTATTGTACCTGTTGGGTGTCAATTTGAATTTGATTGTTCCATCCAGTGACCCCGCACCCAGCGAAGAGTCCAAAAGGAGTTGGGCGAACACACTTACGAAGGTGATAGCGGAATACGATGTGCTTAGAACCTTCTAAATCAGAAAAAAATTTATTAAACAAGATGAACGACGCTAAGTAAAGTGCGTCTAGATCGTGTTCTTGGAACTCAAATTGGACTACTTTGAAAAATGGCGAGGAAGGTATACGGTAGACGATGGAAGAGAGAAAAGTCATGCTATCAATGACCAATTGTGGTAACGTTAATGGTGCGGCCCTTCTGTTCGTGAATAGAAGTCACATCTAGTACCGAAATGCTTTACTCCTTTACTTTTCTACTTTGGTTACAATCTGCTTCCTCGGAGAGGTGTGCACTGCCTATCAATCAGTCAAATTTTAATCCCAACGCACTACTATATAGTCTTGCAGCAAAAAGGTGACCGACAAAATGAAGTAAAAGGTGATAACAAAAATACTTCATTATCACCTCGCTGAAAGTTACTAATTTTTTATTATGGGAGGGATGATACTTGTAGGTGCTTTGCCTCCTAGAACTGTCGCTTGTTGTTCTGACTTTAATACTTGAACAGTTCTTTTAAAAAGAGACAGATTCTTTACATTTTTCTTTGCTTTCATAAGTGTGTGTAGTTAAGAAGTTAAACATAAGTCCGAGTATAGGCACATCATAGTCAAATTCCAATTATTTTATACGAAACCCGATAACTGCACTACAAACCAGTGCTTTGAATATATATATACTTTAGTTTATATAAATTAGGCGTTTACATATCTAATTGTATATTTGGCACTTGATATGTACTGGATGTCTAAATCAATTTATATATTTTTTTGACAAAATTGATGGAAAGAGGTAAATTTGTGATATGAATGAGCTAATATTTTTTGAGCAGCTACTAGAAATTTCTGGATCTGAGAGCAGATCAGATAAGGTACGAGTCTAGTCGGATTGTGGTTCACTACCATAGTAGATAGCCAGTAAAGGCTTACCCCCGGTACGGCTCCATCCTCTAGAAACCCGTTAGGGGCGCTATGAAGAGCGGTGAGTGCAAAACTTAGATATTTCAAAAAAAAGCGGGGCCGCTCGGCAGTCTCGCTGCATCTTCGAGTCAAATAATGTGAGTATGGACACTATTTCCAAGAGCCTTTTGCTTGGCTAGCCCCCGGCAATGGCTATACTTTATGTCAGGCCAAGTTCGTTTTTAAGATGTGTTTTCGCCAACCGTTTTCTGAAGTAGGAGGCTTCGTCAATATGCAGACCAAGACGGCAGAGAGGTGCTCCCATAACCAGGCTGAGCAAGTCATCAGTCTAGCTGAACGTTACGCTGAGATGCGTGAACTGGACATTGGCGAGTTGTCTTTACATACATAAAGAGAAAGAGGACTACTGTAGTGTGCTTATTGATCTACACACGGGCAGACAACGATCCCTTGCCTAACCAGAAGGATAATGCCTTAGTAGCTCAATTTCAAGCACTTTGCTCTGTTTTTTTGCCATCAGATCAGGCATGTGGTTTGTGACATATGGTCGGCACCCCGGTGGGGGCCTTACGCCCAGGAACGCTTTGCGCAAACCAAAATTGTCAGAGAACCATTTATATTTATGTTCAAGTGTAGGTAAATTCTCAAGTAAAGAAAAAGCATAATGTCTGCTAATATCGGATTGCATTTGGATAAGTACGAAGTAAGAAACCATAGTCTTGTCTGGTTACTGTACCTGATGCTACTGCATTTTCTACTCTCTCAAACTAATCGGAGTGATATAGTTTACATGACGATCATTCGTCCGGTTGGCCATGGGTGTGATATTTTTATTTTCTACGTTTTAAGTTTGTATGCATTCCCAAGATTATGGATTAACAAGAAGTACTTCAAGCTAGTAGTGGTTCTCATTCTACTTTATGGAATTCATGCCATCTACGTATATCTGTATTTTTACTATCTGATTGTTTGGTACGACACAGATATATTTGATGGATCGATGCCAAGAATGGCCTTTTTGAGATATATGTTTTTCTGGTTCTTGTACTATAGTCTTGCTGCAATAATCTTCTTCTCATACAAGCACACTATCGCTGCTTTGAAAAGAAAGAATGAATTAGAAAGTGAACTGATCAAAACGCAATATAGATTTTTGAAAGCACAGTTCAATCCTCATTTTCTTTTTAACGTATTGAACTACATTTACGACAAAGCAATATCCATGTCAAATGGATCTGCCCTATCCCGTGCGACTCTTCTACTTTCAGATATAATGCGCTACTCAATGAAAAGTAGCAACATCAATGGAAAAAATATGTTATACGAAGAGATAGAGTATATATCAAATTTTATAGAGCTTAGTAGAATACGCTATGAAGGCAACATTTTCGTAGAATTTACGGTTAGTGGTTACGTTGCTAAAAGGAAGATAGTTCCACTTATATTAATCTCTTTAATTGAAAATGCCTTCAAGCACGGTGACCTTACAGACCCTAACTTCCCTTTATCTGTACATATCCGAGTGTATTCCAAAACTATTTTTATGGTCGTTAAGAATAAAAAGCAAAAAGGTAGTAAATTAGTATCACATGGCATTGGAATTCAAAATCTCACACAAAGGTTAGATTTGGCTTACAAAGAGTGCTATAAATTGGAAACTATTGATATGCCGCAATATTATGAAAGCAGACTCTCTATACAAGAACATGAATCCTAACTATAATAAAGGACATCGTTCAATTAACCGCCAGTATGCGAAGATTGTTCTAAGAAAAACCCGTTACTTATTAACTCTTATCCTCTTAGCGAAGCTAAATTCTGCGCTTGCTCAAAGTTCAATAATCATCCAAGATGTAAATATAGTCGATGTTATTAGTGGAAAAGTTATTCCCCATCAAAATGTCTTCATACGGGATAGTATCATTGAATCAATCAGCGATATTCAGCGCTCGTCAATCAATCTGACTAATGCTGCTGTAATTGATGGCAAGGGAAAGTACTTAATGCCAGGGATGGTGGATGCTCATATCCACTTCTTCCAGACAGGAGGACTCTATACGCGTCCAGACGTAGTGGATTTCCAAAATATTGTACCATACGCAAAAGAAGTAGCTCTGGCTCAGCGTCTTATTCCGGATCATCTTCGTCGGTATTTGCGGATGGGTATCACTACTGTAGTAGATGTAGGAGGACCTTTTTACAACTTTACTGTACGCGACTCAGTCGCCCAGCGAACCCCCTCTCCCAATGTACTCGTCACAGGGCCGCTATTTTCTACCTATCAGCCCCAAGCTCTCACTAATAATGATCCACCGATTGTTAGAGTTAGTAGTATTGCGGCGATTAATTCTTTACTGGATAGAATGCTACCTCATCAGCCAGACCTAATTAAAGTATGGTATATAGTTACCCCTGATCAAACTGCATCCCAGACTTTTTCTTTAGTTAGCCATTTGGGGAAAAGGGCGCAAGTGGAGGGTATTCCGCTAGCCGTTCATGCCACCGAGCGCCATACTGCCATGCTAGCTGTAGAGGCCGGAGCTAACATACTAGTACACAGCGTAACTGACAGCATAGTAAGTCAGGATTTTGTAGAGTTGCTCAAAGAAAGAAAGGTGACCTATGTGCCTACTTTAATAGTTGATCAAGGGTATCAAAAAGTTTTGCTATCTGATACTACTCACCATCCGCAGGACCTGTTTTGGGCTAACGCTCAATCCTATAGCTCTCGTTTTGATCTGCAGAGATACGATACAGTTTCTGTACCGACTAGCTTAGTTCGGTTACGTGAGAATCCTACTGCGTATCAACGACTTATACGTCGCCAAGATTCTGTAATGACCACCAACCTACGAAAAATGGTAGAAGCGGGCGTGAATATAGCAGTAGGTACTGATGCGGGCAACATTGGAACCATGCATGCTTCTTCGTACGTTCAAGAGTTAGAAGCACTGAGGCGGGTGGGCATGAGCACTGCTGACATTCTTCGTGCGGCTACGTTGAGTGGTGTTAAAAGCTTCAGTTTGGAAGATAAATTAGGATCAGTAACTGAGGGAAAAATTGCTGACCTGGTGCTATTGAGGCTGAACCCCCTAGCTGCTTTAGAAAATATTAATACGGCTCAGTACATAATTAAGGCTGGTATGCTTATCAAACTAGATACGCTAGTAAGAGAGTCCCCGGAGGAAGTAGTTCAGCGGCAACTAAATGCCTACAATGCCCGCGATATTGATGCTTTCATGGCTACCTATGCAGACAGCGCTGAAATATATAATTACCCTAACGAACTCATGATACAGGGAAGAGAGCAAATGAATGAACAGTACACTGGACTTTTTAAGAATGTACCAAACCTGTATGCAGAGGTTAAAAACAGAATTGTTATGGGCAATAAAGTGATAGACCAAGAGCGCGCACGTGCGGGTGAGCAGTATATAGACGCGGTAGCAATCTACGAAGTAACAAATGGAAAAATTACGCGTGTTACCTTCATACGAGAGTGATTTGGTTGCTCATAGTAAAGCTACTTTCTTTCAGTTAAATACCTCTGAATAATTATACGAGAATTGAGCTAAAGCTATACCCACTAGTGCGGTAGACACTAAGTTTTCACGCAATTATTTCTACGATTTCTCATGGACTTGGCCAAGCAGTCGTTGTAATGAGTGATTACTTTGACTATTCAAGCAGTATTTGTTTAAGAGTAGTGCAGTTGCCGACTTCTATAGTAATACTACCCTTTCCCAATCCAAACTTTCCGAATGCTGATACGATAGCAGCACCAACGCAATACCTACTAACCCGTGCAGTAGGTCATGAGCCTCATACGATGGCTTGTCTTCCGCCGATAGATGTTGCTTTATCTGTTCTATCCAGTAGGCATAACCTTGTTGATAAGCCTCCAGCCCGCTTGCTTCGTACAAAGCCCGGTAGCACTGGGCAATGCCCGCCGCACCATGATGGAAGTTGGCACTATCGGTTGTAGTTTCTGGCTGTTTCTGTCTTAACAGCGTATTGAGTCCGATCAGATCAGCAGTTTTTCGCAAAGAAGTGTCCTCGAGTAAAGCTGCAATTCGGTACAGCAGTAGCGCCTGCGTTAGGTCACTGCCACTCCAGCCTAACAAACCAGACCAAAGCGAGGTCTGATGAGCTACGTTTGCTAGTCGGGGAAACACGGCGTACTGTCGCGCCGAGAAGTCTACTTCTTGACGAAAAGAAAGCAGGTGAGACACGCCATTTCGCAATATTTGATAAAGAGCATCTTGCTGGCTTGACCGAGCAACCGTTTCCAGCATCAGTAGTACGCCGGTAAGACCTTCCACTCCCAATAAAAATACTGGATCCCGCTGAACGTAGCTGTCAAAATAGTGATCAGGATTTGCCTGAACAATGAACATATCAATCCACTTTATGAGGCTGTCTTTTTTGCTTTGATGGGCTAAATAGTAGCCCACTTCAGCGCTTCGGTATAAGTTCTCCCACAAAGGGTCAGCCAACCAATCTAAGGTATCGTTGAGCAGCTGCGCGTCATACGCTTGAACCTTCGATGCCAGTTCGGAAGTAACCCACCCCTGGGTTTGCAAAGTCTCAGTAATAATCAGGGCTGATGTTGCGCGTTTTTCGGTTACAGTCCGTTCTAGAATAGCTTGCCACTGCTGAAGAATTTGTGAAACGTACTCAGGGTTTGGTTGCGCCTGATACCGAGTGAAGTGATACCATAATAGTCCGGAACTGGCAATAGAGGGCTCAGAACTACCCTCGATCTGAGAGGAGATGACTGATAATAGATGATCAACAGAAGTATTCAAAATAAGTATATTTGTAACTATATGGATGTTAAATTAAATTATTCTATTGCATCTAATAAAGTTTAGCAAAGGTCGCAATTGTCAATCACTACCAAAAATAAATTATACCAAGCCTTGAATGGTATATACTAAAGCTAGTTGTTTGTACTTGACTCAATTGTCGTTATATTATACTCCGAATTCAACCAACCTAACCCAACTTCATGCTAAACTGTCTGATCGTCGACGATGAACCAAGTGCCATCAATGTATTGAACAGCTATATTGAGAAAACACCCTTTCTAGATTTGGTCGGCACCGCCAGCAACCCCCTGGAAGCCATGGAGCTAATGCGGACAACGGAGGTAGACTTGATGTTTCTAGATGTACACATGCCCCACATTAATGGGATCGACTTTTTGAAGATGCAGCGGGGACAGTGCCAAGTGGTGCTGACAACCGCTTATAGTGAGTTTGCCCTGGAAGCCTTCGAGCACGAGGCCCTGGACTACTTGATGAAGCCCGTTCCTTTTGAGCGTTTTCTGCGCGCTGCGCAACGAGCCTTGAATCGCTCGGTAGCCAAAGTGGCCCCGGCCAACCGAGTGCTTCCTGCTGCCTCCGATGAGCGAGACGACTATATGTTTGTCAAGACGGAGACCAAAGGCAAAATGCTTAAAGTAGACTTCCGGGATATTATGTATTTGGAAGGGTTAAAGAACTACGTATCTATCTACGTAGGCGAAGACAGAATTATCACCTACAGCAGTATCAAAGATATGGAAGAGCGGTTGCCCAGTAACTTCGTGCGCGTGCAGAAATCATACATTGTGTCGCTAGACTACGTGCGAGCCATTGAGGGCAATCAGATACTAATGCAAGGCATGAAAGCTTACATTCCCCTAGGGGACACCTACCGCCGAGGATTTATGGGCATGTTGGAAGATAAAATTATGGGAGGGAAGAAGTAACATCAAGCGGTCTGTTTTAATGAACTACTGCTTCCAATAATTGCATCGATCATATTGGCTACTTCCTCGTGACGGTCTCCCACGATGATTTTCCTCTTCATTTTCTTCACGTTCTGTTGATAAGACTCTTCCGATAGTAGTTGCATAATCTTTCGCAAGATTGTTTTTGAAGATTCGGATTGGATATCACCCCGTAAGCCCAATCCGTGGTATATTACTCGCGCAGAATTACCGGGTTGATCCCATTTGTTATTCAGAGGATATACTAACATAGGCACCTCGTGCAAGATGCACTCTTTTATTGAGTTCATGCCGCCATGAGTAATCATCACATCGGCATATTTTAGTACTTCCAGTTGGGGTAACCCCTTGAAAAGGTGAACGTTGGGTGGCAACGAATTAAATTGGTTGCTACTAATCGCTTCCCCTAATGTCATCATCAGGGTAAACGGCTGATTGCGACTAGCAGCTATGACCCTTTTCAGAAATCGAAATGCTCGTTTGCAGTAAAGTGTGCTTACAGTGCCAAGGGAACAGTAGATCAAAGGGAGCTGTTTGCTTTGAATCACCCGCATAAATTCCGCATATTGTTCGTCGTTTATACCGTCATTCCTTAGTAAATCAACCCCCGCCCCGGCATAGATTTGATGTTCATCGCTGGCTCTTGGAAAGTCAAATTCTCGGGGCGAAAGTAATATTTCAGGAAGCTGCCGGATTGTACAGTTAAACGCCCTGTCTGAGTGAATGAACTCTATCGGAAAGCCATGGTACTTCCTGGCAATTCTCATGCTTAGTGAATGGTCATCCGTGTTGAAGTTGGCCATTCGTCTCCACCAATTTTGCACCGCACGTTCGGCTAGATGTTTGCGCCATGCAAATCTGATCAAAAAACGGTCAACGAGAGTATTCCCAGGCAGTAAGCGACATGAGGGAGGAGGGACAAGAGAGGACTTGAAAGCCGAAACTTTGGTATGAATGGTAACGACCGGAATCCCAGCTCGGAGCAAACCCGTGAAGAAACATAAAAGGACCATGCTATCTGCCAGCACTAATGAAGGTCTCATATCAATGATCTGCCGTATGCTTTCTACCAGGACACTTTTTCGATACAATCTTTTAGTAATTCCTTGAACGTGCTTGCTCTTTATTTTCTTCAAAAGATTGGTCCACCACAACTTACGCCTGCTGATTTGCAAAGTTTTGATAGAAATCTCACAAACGGCGAAGCCTTGCGCCTGAACGACCTCGGCATGCTTACCAGAGCATAAGTAGGTGATTGTGTATCCTTTGTTCTGGAGCACCTTCGCTAGCTTAAACGAAGCGTTGAAATGGCTAGAGTACTGCGCCATGATGAACAGAATATTTCTCATATCGTAGAAATAGGTGTATTTTGTAGTGACTATGGTTTGATCAAAAGCTAAGGTCAGCAATGCTACTCTGATTTTTTCGGAGTGTGAAATTGATTGAAGAAATATTCTTCTGGGGCTACTTCATTTGAGCCAGCACACTTTCTAGCTGCACTTTTGTCATATTAACGACAAGCTCAGGTGCATAATACGCTTTCAGTATTTCGGCATACGTAGGCTTCAGGTACAGACTGTCTTGTTCAAAGAAAAAGGGACTTTCTTCGGTTTTATGAGTAGAGTATACACTATAATACAAAGCTTCACTTAAAGCCAAGGTCATTTTTTCCGATAATCCTACGGTATCTTTATAAGTGACATTAACGTAAGATCCTATCTTTTGTATAAACAAAGAGTCTTCTGCGAACTTTGTATCTAAACTGATATTCACTGTATTTGGAATGGTATCGGTCTTTCTAAATTGCACTTTGATACCTACCTGTTCAGGCCAGCCATTCTGATCAGATAGATAGAGATGCAATAGCTCTCCATTTTGATTTAGTATTTCTAAAATTTTTTTGACTCTACCTGTTTGCTGAGTAGTATCTCCTTGCAATATCACGGGTGCTGGAGAAGTATATTTTATTATGCGTTGGGTCGTATCTCCATGCCCTTTCGCCATCCCATATTGTACTATATTCTCTATCACCTCTCTACTTATTTTTTCCTTCGTAACGTAATCCAGAAAATGCTGCCCTGCACACGCATAAAAATAGTCGCTCTTAAAGAAACCAAATTTTCCATTGGTTCTACACAAAACATCGGCAAAATCTTGTTCAAATTGTTTGCGCTCATAACCTGCTGGAAGATTAGGTTCATAGAGCAATTTTAATATGCGCTTGTCAATCTCAGCGAGTTCAGTCTGTTTGTTCCATCGTTCATAAAACAGGCTGAACGGATAGGCATAACTATCTGCTATGGGACCAAGCGCTTGAAATATTTCTTCTGAGATAGTTCTTGCTCGGCGGGTAGCAGATTCATTTTTGGCTAGTTTCTCTTTTCGTTTATTATTGAAAATATATACATCAGCTCTTTTGATCACTCCTTTTTCGTGCTTTAGTCTGACGTGTCCACGATAGTGGTTGAATTTTTTATCAACCCCCAACAGTTCTACCGTTCCAAAATGGATATGCATATTAGCCTTACGTGCCTTGTCTGTCATATTCATATGAATAGGCAATTGTAGGTTGTTGATCCGTGCTATCACATTACGGACCAAATCTAAGTCACCGGCTAGTGTGTCACCATTTACGTAAAGATTTATATTCTGATGCCACTTACATATTCTACTAGCCTGTTCCTTCTTTCCTTCTTCCTGCAAAGCTGTTTCGTAAAAAAAATTAATTTCTTCTTTTGTATAATTCTTTTTTATTGCTTTAACATAATCGTATGCAATGGCAGTCTCATCTTCGAGAAGTAGGTTGCAAGAAAAAAGCGAAAAGAAGATGAGCAGAATGGGTAAGCGCTTCATAAAGTGAATTGGTTCAATTGATCACAGTAAGGGGGAAAGCGCTTCCCCCTTATCAAAATCGCTTAGTAACTGATTGACAGTGAGTCTAAATAAACATCGTAAACTGTGGTTCCATTATGATTGAGAGAATCTACGGTTATACCGTAAGCCTTAACTGTGGTACCTTCGCTCTTGTCGTCTCCGCCTTCAAATTGCCTCTCAATCCAGTCAATCGCTTGACCAACAAATAGACACTTCCATCCAGTCCCTCCCTTCAAATCGGTGAGTTCCTGCTCGCTAGGTTGTACAGTGTAGCTTTCTACTTCCAGTTGTTCTAATGATAATTGTTGCATGATTTTAAAAGTTAAAATGTAAATAATAATTTAGTTTTCCAATCTCTTTGTGCTCAGATTGGTAAGCGATGGCTTTTCTTTTAAGCCGAACAAGGCAGTATAACAGGCTGCCGTATAGCGTTAAGTTGACACAGACGATAAATCTGTGTTAGTAAACTTTCAATAAATGTGCTTGCAAGCAAAAAGCAAGTCAGCCCGGTACTGATTTGCTTTAACAAAGGTAGCGATAGGCACTCCGATTTTTTCGGAGTATAAGACTAATTGAGGAAATCTTCTTCAAACCTACTGCATCTGTTCCAGCACACTTTCTAGCTGAGTTTTAGTCATATTGTTAGCTAATTCAGGTGCATAGTAAGTGCGCAGTAGCTCTGCATACTCAGGCTTGAGGTGTAAACTGCCGTTCTCGTATACTGACGGTTTGCCATCTTGTCGAATCACACAGACACTGTAATAGAGAATATCTGCTAACGCTAACGGTAACTTTAACAGAGCTTCAGTGGTATCTCGGTAGACTACTTCTACGTCCGCTCCGATACGCTGCGAAAACAGTGAATCTTCCATATACCAAGGATACGTTTGGGCAGTAACCGCGCTTGAGGAAGAAGGGTCTTTCTCAAACTTAATCTGAATACCAAACTTATCAGCGGGCTTCCGGTCGGATAGGTAGAAATGTAAAAAGGGAGCAGTTTCTTCAAATAGCGAGAGGATTTTCTGCACAATGACTTTTTGCTCAGCAGTTGTGTCGCCGTGCAAAGTCACAGGTACGGGTTTTATGTATTTTACCACCCGCAGGATAGTATCCCGTTGGCTTTTCACCAAACCCCGTTGCAAGATTCGTTTCACCGTAGTTCGGCTTACCGGCCGGGATTGAACGTAATTCAGAAATTCTCGCTGACTATTCTGGTGGTAGAGTTTGCTTTGGAAAAGCCCTTTACGATCGTTAACAGATTGCAACACATCGGCAAAGTCTTCTTCAAACTGAGCGCAGGTATAGCCAACAGGAATGCTAGGTTCGTAGAGTAGCTGGATGATGCGCTTATCTATTTCGCTCAACTGGATTTCTCTATTCCAACCTTCATAAAACACGCTCCTCGGATAGGCGTAACTGTCTGCTGGTATGCCCAAACTTTGAGTAATCTCTTCTAAGATAATACTTTGCCTATGCACGTTGTCCCGGATTTCTTCCGGTGTATCATTAACTATCTCAACATCAGCGTACTGAGCAATGCCGCGCTTGGTTGCTGTGATATTGGCGTGCCCTCGAACGCTATTCGCAAGATTCAGTTGTTGCTTGTTGCCAAAACGAACGCGCAGGTTAGCTACCGTTGTGTCCGGAGTCATACTAATACCGATAGGTAGTGATAATGCATTAAGCTGCTCTATCACGTTCTGCACCCTGGCATGGTCACCCACCAGCGTATCACCAAGTATACCTATTACTATATTTTGCGTCCACTTTACAATAAAGTGGGGTTGTTCTCCTAGCTCCTCGTTGTATAAGGCCGTCTCAAAAAAATAATTAATCTCTTCAATGGAATATCTCTCTTTCAGTTCTTCTATATTATCACTAGTTGGATGACAATTTGTCGCTAGAAAAACGAAGAAAACGATACATTCTCTCATGCAGTAGGCTACTAAGTTAGATCAAATAATCAAAGTAGCTTCGTGTCCTGATTTATTAGTATATCCCACAAAACCTATCAAAATATGACTCCGATTTTTCTGGCTTACAACTAAAAGATTGCACTTCATGGCTACTTAATTTGGGCTAGTACGCTTTCCAATTGCTCTTTGGTCATGTTATTGGCTAGTTCAGGTGCATAGTAAGTTTTGAGTACTTCAGCATACTTAGGCTTAAGTTGCAGACTATCGTGCTGGTAGGTAAAGAACAAAGGCGCGGACTGATGCAGCAAACAGATCGTTTGATATAAGGCATTAGCAATGGCCAAGGGCATTTTTTCCGATAGTGAGGTAGTATCTTTGTAGCTAATGTAGATGTCGGTCGAGAACCGGCGGTGAAAAAGCAGTCGTTGGGTGCTATTTGTTACCACCTTGGTTTCTATAGAACTGGTCGGATTACTCAGCGTTTCTTTCTGGATGAAGTGATAATGTAATCCCCCATCATAGAGTAAGCTATCTTTGGCCAAGTAAAGTTGTAGTTGACTGCTCGTTTGGTTAAGCTGTTGTATAGTCTGACGTAGCAAAGAGACATAAACCGCCGTAGTATCTCCTTGAACGGTGACTGCAATGGGTTGATTAAACTTTACAATCCTAGCCTGATCGAACTCGTCGCCAGTGATCAGGCCGTCCTGTATGATACATTCCAGCGTTTGCTTGCTTACCGCTTGTTTTTGTAAGTATTGGAGTAGCTTTTCTTCACTATTGACATGATGAAGCTGTTCGGCAAAATCTTTTTCAAACTGTTCGCAACTGTAACCTACCGGCATCGCCGGATCGTAGAGCAATTGTAATACCTGTTTGTCAATATTGGCAAGTTGAGTGACAGTGTTAGGTCGTTCGTAGAATACGCTCAACGGATAGAAATAGCTATCACCGGTAATCCCTAAACACTGCGTTATCTCTTCAGTAATAACATTTTCCCGCCAACGATTATTAACTAATTCACTAGGTTCAGTCTGTATATGAACTTCCGCCCTCTCTATCCACTTTTCCGATTCTATTGTGCCCTCTCCTCCTACAAATTCAGCCATGCGTAGAGACTCCCGTGTTCCAAAACACACGAGTATGTTCGCGGTACGCTTGTTGTTAGTTGTATATATTTTTATTGGGAGGTGTAAATCATTGAGTTGAGAGATGGTCTTATTAATCTTAGCTGCGTCGCCTGGCAAAGTATCACCTTCTATAAACAACTGGATATCTTTATTCCATTTTCTTACCGGATGCGTTTTGTTAGATTCTGCCTCAGCATGAAATGCTACTTCATAAAAATAATTAATGGTTTCGTCAGAGTATTTTTCCTTCAAGTGGCTAGTCTTATTAATAGGTTCACTACAGCCAGTAAGTGAAAGGAGGAAAATATATATGAGATACTTCATAGATACAAACAAATACACAAATATCAGGGAGACAAAAGCTCCCTGATATTGGAAAAAAAATGAATCAGTCCCCTCCCGAATAAACAGTTGTGGTGGTGGTAGTAGAGGAGTCAGTAACATGGGTTACTGTTCTGGCAGAATCAATTCCGCCTCCGTTTGAAGAGGGTGCGGGTGCACTTGAGCTCCGAGCAGAGTACAATCCAACACCAGTACTTATGATGGTTTGTGCCCAGCAATGGAATCCAGTCCCTCCCTTCACATCCGTGAGTTCCTGCTCGTTAGGTTGAACCGCGTAGCTTTCTACTTCCAGTTATTCTAATGATAATTGTTGCATGATTAAAGATTTAAAGTGTAAATAATAATTTAGTTTTTCAATCTCTTTGTGCTCAGATTGGTAAGCGATGGCTTTTCTTTTAAGCCGAATGGGGCAGTATAACAGGCTGCCGTATAGCGTTAAGTTGACACAGACGATAAATCTGTGTTGAGTAAACTTTCGGTAAATGTGCTTGCAAGCAAAAAGCAAGTCAGCCCGGTACTGATTTGCTTCAACAAAGGTAGCGATAGGCACTCCGATTTTTTCGGAGTAGAGTCACTTCAAAGAAATATTTTGTTTTTAATCCTCTGAATAAGAAATAATTAAGCCGCCGAGCGAACGTTGGCAGCGTTAGAAAATGAGTATACACAATCCGCATAGTGTAGCAACTGAGACCTACCGGTAAACACTACAATACTGGTTTGATCTTTCATTCTGTGCAAAAGTTGGAAGAAAAGAGCCTCTGTGTCACTATCAAAGTAAGCGGTAGGTTCATAAAGAAACAATAGTTTTGGCTGTTGGTACAAAGCTCGGATAAGGCCAATCAACTGAATTTGTGCCTTAGATAAGCTTGCTTCAGTTTTATTGATGATGGTAACATAGCCTTTAGAAAAGCTAGTTAGAAGCTGATGAATATTATACTCCTCACAAAACTTCAGAAATTCTTCCACTTCCTGCTGCTGCCGACCAAGCATAATGTTCTCTGCCAAGGTTCCATTGAATAAGTAAATATCTTCATCGACAAAAGAAGCATGGTCATGCCAAACTGCCAAAGGCATCTTCCTCCAGTCTTGATGATTGAATGAGACAGCACCCAGCAACGACTCTTTCTTTTTTAATGCCTGAAAAAAAGCATTTTTCCCAATCCCGGTGGGGCCCCAGAACATAAATAGTTCTCCGGAAGAAATTGATACATTGATATCTTTTAGGGTGGAATGTCGGACGGAGACGTTTTTAAGCGTGAATGTATCAAATGAAGGCCGCATCTGCCTATTGTTCAATGAAGGGTAGTTGCTTTCTAGCTGGTTTGCGTAAGATTCGTTCATAGAGATAAGATATTTTTTCGCCAAATGATAGTTGGAGACCAGTTGGTGAACAAGACAGGAGAAAATAGCGGTTAAAAAAATAAGAATGATACCAGTTGCTATACAATATTCGCTCAGGTTATATAGATAATAAATTGCTAATAACAAGCTAGCGGCAGTTAGCAGTGCAACTACGTTGCGCACAAAACTCTTTTTAGCTTTCTGTTGGCTGGCGTTTCCAGACTCATAACTTAACAGAGTATATTGTTCAGTGAGATCGTCAACCAACTCTTCTTTTTTGCTTACCGATAGAACCAGGGATATTTTAGTCAGTGCTTCATTCAATAACTGTCCAAGCACTTGTTCACCCTTTGCCGTTGATAAATTTGGACGCCGGTTTCGAAGAAAAAACCCCACCGCCAGTAACAACGCAACTCCGCCGAGCTTTGCTGAATAGATGACTAAAAGAGCACAACTTGCCAGAAGAACTGAAACCATCCATGCCGAGCGGTACACCACCGATGCCAGTTCGTACTGACTCTTCATAAGTTGAAGAAGCTCATCACCAGATTGGCTTCTGGTATTCAAAGACCTTCTTCTGAGTACAAACCTTCTTGTTACGTAGCTAAAAAAGCGATCGCTGCTGTTTTTCACCTGCAATTCAGCTAGCGAACGGTAGGCATAGTGAAGAACAATAAAAAAGAAAACAGATGACAGAAAGTATCCAAAGGGCCACAACAATTGTTTAGCCGCCTCTTCGGCCAGCACTTTGGCAACCAATTGATGAAGAGAGTGCGTTGCCAGCACAAAGAATGCTCCTAATAAAAAGCACAACACCAGATTGATAATCCACTGAGCACGATGAGGAAAAAATACGTTCCGGAGCCATTGATTGCTACGGGTACGTCGCGCACTGCGGGTAACAAAGTTTTGGTTGGGGGTAAGCCGTAGCAGCAACCCAGACGGCCAGAGTGCTTTTAGTTCTACGTCGGAGTACTCCACCAGTCCCCAACCAGGATCGCCTATTAAAAACTTTTCGTGGAAGCCGTAGCAAACTGCATAGTAAGAGTCACTTCCGAACAATTGCAGTATCACCGGCTGATCATTTTCTTTAAGAGTTGCCACATCGCCTTTACAGGCTTCCGGGTCGAACCCCTCAGCCGTAGCCGCCCAGTAAAGATCAATAATCGTAGGTTCTTGAGAAGAGAACTTACCGGATTGCATTTCACCACCATAATAGTTAACTATTGAGGATAAGCATGCTTGGGCACTGCTATGTCGATCATCCGGACGTTCAAAGGTTTTCTTTACATGTTGCGTTGGTGTCATTGGTTTTTTCATCAGGCGGCAATAAAATTTTGGTCAGCAAGTAGGTCTTCTATAACTTCCAGTGCATTGTGGTCGTTTGGCTGTTCGCAGCAAGCCTTCATCTTTTGTACATTGGCCTTATAGTGATTCCAGTGGGTGACTAATTGCTGTAATTTAGCCGATATTGTCTGCCAACTATCTCGGCGGATATCACCACGTATCCCAAGTTTGTGGAACACCACCCGAGCCGCGTTGCCCCGCTGGTCAAGCGTGCTAAATAGCGGATACACCAGCATGGGTACCGTTGCGTTGATACACTCAGTGATTGAGTTGACTCCGCCGTGCGTAATCATCAGGTCGCAGTGCGCCAACAAATCGGTTTGCGGAACGTGTGCAAAGAGATACAGATTGGGTGGGATGGGCAAAAGTTGGTCAACACGACTAAACTTTCCGGTACACAGGATGAACCGATGCTCAGGATGAGCAGCGCTCACTTTTACCATTTTTCGGAAAAATCGTTGGCTGATTTTTAACCGAAGATTAGTGAGCGAACCCAGTGAGCAATAAATAAGCTTGTCGTAGGTTTTCCGGTGTTCCTGTTCGGTGAGGAACTCCACTACCTGCTGGTACCGACGATCAACAGTAACTGCTTTGGTAGGCCGCGTCAGTGGATTAATCCAAAACAGGTTTGGATGCGAGCCCCGGGGGAAATCGAAGCTGCGAGGCGGAATGATCAGACAGGGCAAGTCTTTGAACCGAAAACTGTAAGACTGATCAAAACAAATAGTTTTTTTGAAAGGCAGAGTAGCTTCATCCGCCATTTTTCTTTGTAGAGAAAAATAATCATTCCCCACGCTGAGCAACCTATGGTAAGTAAGCTTTCGTACTTTGTTTAGCTTATGCAAAAACCATAGACTTTGAATGAACATTTTGCTAAACCGAGTTCTGCGGGGAATGAAAGCCGATTGAAAGGGGGGAACGTAAGCACCCCGTTCGGTCGCTACGGTGGTCTGGACGGTCAGCAACTTTACTTTGTTGCGTTGGTAATACATAGCTTTCCCCAAAAAGTGTTCGTCTAAAACGACTAAATCGGGCCTGAGTTTTTCTAGCAGTTGATCGTAATTTTCTACTGCTTTTATCATCTCTTGATAGCGTTGTTGGGTGAAGTACTCAAGAATGCCTTCCCAGAAATAACCTAGCATCCCCCTACTTCGCGACTCTTGTTCGTTGACTCTATAGATGAATGGTTGTACCAATCGAAACTCAAAGCCGAACGAATGCACCAGTTGGACGATAGAAGTAGGACCGATAAAGACAACTCGATGCCCTCGTTCTTGCAACCGGTGCGCTAACCCAGCTACCGCGTTTAGGTGACCGGTGGCTGGAAAGATGTCAAATAAGATAGTAGCCATGAAGATAAAATATTAGACAAAGTTCAAAATGTATTCTTTGACCAACCGCTGGCCGTCCGCCTCGGGCGGTATGTCCTCTACCTGAGGTAGCATCTCGGTAAGGCTTATCAGCGCATCAGTTTTGTTGACCAATGACACAAAATACTCAGCTAACAGGGGTATCTCAAAATTGATATACTGGGGCTTATAGTGATCGGTCGTATGCTTTGTAGAATGATTGATCTTAACGTATACTTCGCGGGGAATCTGATGTTCTTGCCGCCACTGTTGTAGGGCGGCAAAGTTTTCCCAGCAGCCGTTGGCACCTAGTAATTTAAGAATTGCCTTCTTCTTGACAATCCATTTTTTACGCTTGAGTACCAAATGCGGACCAAAACAGAGTCTGGGAACAACAACCGGCGCCCCTTGGTCATCCTTCGGTCGTTCGGTATAGAAGTTCTCTACCATTCCCGTCCAAGCCACTCCAGGAGAATCTGCCGGATTGAACAGGTTGAAGAACTGAGCCAAAGCTGATTTTCGTTGAATACCTTCCATCGCAAAATCAATAGGAACTATTGACCGACCCGCTTGATCCTGAATTACCAATTCGTTATGCTCATCTATGCTTAGGAACAAGTTTTTCAAATGAATTTTTGTCAAGTCGGCCTTCTCAGCTAATACTCCAGGAATGGCGACCGATGCATTACCAAGCGTAGGGTATAGGTTCGTATTGTGTAGTGAAGCGTCCTTAATTTCAACTACGCTAGCATCCGGAAACCGACCGCGCACTATTTCCCGAAGTGACTGAGCTGCTGCTGGATAAAAGTTGAGAAAACGCGAGATGTTTTTTCCGTAACCGGGAGTCAGGTTATTAACAATACATAGCGGATGTTCACCCATGACCAACTGGCAAAATACCCCAAAGGGAACGGCGACTTTCCTCGGCGAGGATTGCTTCACGTACTTTTTTAGATCAATGACGTCTTCTGGCCACGAAGTGCTAATATCGGTGGTTAGAGTAGCTATATCGAGGTTGCAAAATCCTTTCTCTGACAACCGCTGCATGGTCTCGGCAAAGATGGCTTCTTTCTGAGGGTAATATACTTGCTCTAGGAAACGCAGTACGGGCACCGGCTTCGCATCAAAGGTAGACACCAGTCGTCGTTTACATTCTTCCCGTATATGATAGGAAGTAGTGAGCGGCTGAAGCGCACGATTTAATAACAGCAAATCTTCTTGAAAGAAACTAACGTCACGAGCGGTTATTAGCGCACCGTCGGACGTAGTGTTGTCTTCGTAAAAAACGTCGGAGGCTGCGGTGGGTAAAATCGCTTTTCTTCCCTTTTGAGTGGGATATTTTTCTGCAATAAGGGTATGTAAGTGTTCTAACTGCTGATATACGCTGTTTAGTAGCTTTCGTCTTTTTCTGACATTTAGCTGTTTTTCTAGTAGTTTCCTTGTGCAAACGATAGTTTGTAAGAAATGAACTGCTTCGTCAACCAACGCGCTATTCGGAGAGGAAGTCTTTTTTGTAAGGAAGTTAACGATTTGCTCAGGCCAGTTCTGCTCATGCAAGGAGGTAGGAAATTTAGTAAGCAACAAGCCTCCGTCAATCAGCTGATCCAGGAAGTAGCGAACTTTTTCCAGCGGTTCATTGGCTACGGCAATAACGTGATTAGCCAGTTCCCAATACTGCATTTCCTTTTCTTGCAACAGCTGAACAAGGAAGGTACTTAAGGGCTGATTCTTTATTTTTCGGAAAGCATCGTTGTTCGCTTGGTTGATGAAGTAGTATAAGTGCGTTTCGTCCTCTCTAACGGTTGGATTAAGGGCAACAGTTAGGAAGTTCCTGGTTTCCGGTAGCGCGATGATCGTTTCCCGAAGGTAGTGAAAGACTAGATTGTTGATGGATAAGTGGGATGACTGCGGGGTAACCGTTGACTTGAAAACTTCTCCCTGCGGTTCTAAGCAGAATATACTGTTGAAAGTGGAGAAGGGGGTAGTTTTAGCAACGCTGCGGGTCAAGTACTTCAGCAGCGTGAATGCCAGTTTCCGGTCTTTCTTGTTGGCAAAGTCAAGGTTAAGCTTCGCAGTGGTTCTTTGATACAGATCGGAAGAAGCCATCAGCAGACCGTTTTGAAAGTATCTTGCTGCCACGATGTCGTTTAGCTGATCTACACTTCGGCCAAGTTCTAACTGGTAGACTGCCTCGGCCGCTCGGTTGTCTTCCTTTTGCTGATTGATTGTGGTGAAGTACTTTTTTAGGAGACTGATTAATGTGGTATCGGTCAGCAGGTCATTTGGAAGGTTCAGACTGTTGATACGATCGTTGTAGATATCTCTTTTCAGCGTAAGTAGTCGGTTTTGGGTATTTGCGTCGTAAGTGTTACTGATTCTCTCGTATAGCAAATCATTGATCTGGGACTTGACCTGCATCAATTGATGATGGCTTTCCCGTAGCTGCTGGGTTTGGAACGAAACTCGTTCCGATTTTAGTGGTTCTAGTGATGTGATAGAGGCTCCGCCGCTTCTTCCGAGGATGAAAGGAAATAGTTTCATAGCGAATGAATGTGATTAGGTAAGGCAAATATCAACAACACCACTCCAATATTTTCGGAGTAAGGAATTTAGACCGGCAAATGCTAGAGAAAAGCCAGAACCAAACAATCATTCTATCCGCGCCAGCACACTTTCCATTTGCTCCTGTTTTACGCTCAGGGACGAGAAGCCGCTGTCAGCAGTATTTACCTACCAAGCCAAGGATTAGTAGTATCAGCCCCAATATTCTCGGAGCGAAAATATTTTAAGCAACCAGAGGTATGTTGTTTCTCTTTTCAGAAAAACCACTTGGACTGTCATTGAGCGTGTATTCAATAGCTTTTTGCATATTGAAACCGAGCATGGTATTGGTGATTTCTTCTCTGAGTTGACTCAATATGTCAAAATTACACAAGCTATTTTGCTCGAGAGTGTCTACGTGTTGTATAAACTTCTCAAGATACAAAGCGTCATCGTAAGGGGAAGGCGTATGCTTGGATACGCCTAGCTGTTCAAGACGAAGTGCCACATCCTCTCGGTCATAGCACTGGGTGCCGATGGTGATGGTAGGCTTTAGATGCAGCAAAGGATAGTGATACATTCCTGAACCGCAGTGATGCACTACTAAGTCAACTTTTGAACAAATCATATCAAGAGGCAAGAACGGACTATATAGTAATCGATGTGGCTTAGCATCAAAGGAAACATCAGGCACTGTCGTGATGACCGCGTAGTCTCTGTCCAATAAGTGTTGGATAAGAAAAGAAACTTCTGAGCGATCAATCAAGCCAGTAGTAACAAAGGCTTTTTTTCTGTCTTGGTGATAGGTGAAAAAAGTGTCTATTTGTTGCTGAAGCAGAGGACTAGGATTATCTTTCATTAGCAAAGGTCCTGTGTAAAAGTATGATTCTGGCTTGTCTATATCGCTAGGCAGCACTTCAACAGAGGGAACCCCCGGAATGAGTTTGGTCTTAGCGCCTAACATATACTGTTTGGCTAACTGGAATGCCTCTTTACTAAGGTTATGCTTATTAGTGTGACTGTCCGAAGGAGGACAGGTGAAGATATAGTTAAACTGTCTGTTCCCTTCCTTTTCCATAGAATGTCCATGCTGAGAGTTTCTCAGACTAGGATGAATACTTCTAAAAAAACCCGTCCTATGGACGGATATGATAGGAATATTATGGGCGGACAACACGGCGTTCATTAAGGCATTGTCTTCTACTATAAAATCTGGAGAAAACTGAGAAACTGCTTTTTCGACCTTTTTTATTAGCTGCAAGACCGCACTACCTTTTTTGCTTTTAACATCAATATTCAAGTCAAAATCTATATCAAGAACATTTGAGTTCCTATTAAGAAAGTTGACATGATCTTTTCTGGGAAGCAGAAAAGTATGGTCAATTGAATTTTTAAGGTAGCGCTGACTCAGCACATATAAAGGTATTTGGTGAGATTTTCCACCGTTGAAATAAGGTACAAGTAAAGTTTTCATGGTGAATAAGTATGTTGTTATGGCATCTGGTTAAGTACGCTTTCTAGCTGCGCTTTGGTCATATTGTTAGCTAGTTCAGGGGCGTAGTAGGTTTGAAGAACTTCCTTATACTCAGGCTTGAGTTGTAAACTATCGTTGCGATAGACAAAAAATTTGTGATCAGATTGGTTTAGTAAACTAACTGTTTGATACAGTGTGTTACCGATAGCCAAGGGCATATTCTGCTGTAGAGTAACCGTGTCTTTGAAACTAATGCTAACATTGGTACCGTATCGACGGTGAAACAAGAGGCGATGAGTACTATAGGTGGCCACTTTGACAGCGATAGAATGAGCGGGATTATCTAAATGCTCTACGCGTTTAAAAGTATAACGTATTCCACCGTTATAGTTTAAGCTGTCGGAACGTAAGTGAAATTGTAGTTGATCGCTTGCCTTATTCAACTCGCTTATCGCCTGTTGTAACAGTGACAGATGTCGAGCACTCGTATCACCCTGAACAATGACTGCGATAGGTTGGTTAAACTTAATAATCTGAGTTTGAGCATGAGATGCTCGACTATTAGTGATCAGACCGTATTGGATAATCTCCCTTAGGGTCTGTTTATTGATTGACTCCTTTTGCAAATAGCGAAGTAACTTTGCTTCGCTATTGACATGGTAAAGTTCTTCAGCAAAATCGTTCTCAAATTGCTCGCTAGAATAATTGATAGGTAATGCTGAATCGTAAAGTAGCTGTAAGGTTTGCTTGTCGAGTGTAGTGAGAGTTAATGCTTCATTATACCCTTCATAGAAAACACTCAACGGATAGACATAGCTGTCTCCCGAGATGCCTAAGCACTGTGTCATTTCTTCCATGATAGTGCTTTCTCTTTTTTCGATTAGCTTTAAAGGTAAATTGTCCGGGGGATGAGGGATACGTACTGTAGCGTGTTTAATATATCCATTCCATGAATGTGTGGTCTCCCCTTGTCCACCTACGTTTTCCGCTAGTTGTAAAGATTTAGAGGAGCCAAACTTTATATGCATACTAGCCGCTAATGAATCATCAATAAGGAATAGCTTTATAGGTAATTCTAGAGCATTCAAACGCTTGATCACGCGTTTTACGCGTGCTCTATCCCCCAGCAGGGTATCGCCAAGAATTACTACTGTAATGTCTTTGTTCCACTTTTCTAAGCAGATTGCCTGATTGTTAAGGGCTTCAGCGTGTAAGCCTACTTCGTAGAAGTAGTTAATTACTTCGGAAGAATAATTAAGCTTTATATAGTCGACATCCACCTTTGATCTTCCACAGCCAAACAGCAATAAACTTAACAAAACGATTGTGATGTATTGTATGAGCATATGTTAGTTAGAAAATATTAATTTTACTGTAATATAAAGAGGGGGGCAGTTCCCCTCTTTAGTAAGAATAGTTAATTATAGTTGTAGTACTCGTTAGTAACAGATACAGAGTCTTTATAAACAAAGCCTGTTGAATCTCGGAGATGAAACGTTTCTGTTGTTTGAGTTTTAGGAACGGGGGTGCGAGTAGAATACGTAGCCCAGGCAGCTATTCCAGCAGTAATAATAGTTGCCCCCGCCGCGTATAGACCAATGCAAACCGGACCTGTCCCCCCCTTCAAATCGGTGAGTTCCTGCTCACTCGGCTGGACGGCGTAGCTTTCTACTTCTAGTTGTTCTAACGTTAATTGTTCCATGATTTTAAAAGTTAAAATGTGAAGAATAATTTAGTTTTCCAACCTTTGGTAAGCACAGGTTAGGGCGCGGTGGCTTTCTAGGAAGCCGAACGGGGCAGTAAACAGTCAATCTGCCGAACAAAGTTTGTGAACGCAAATCGTAAACTTACGGTAGGGTAATTCTAACAAGGGTGCTTGCAAGCGAAGGTTCGTTTGGTTGGTCAGCCTGGTACTGATTTCCCTTTGAACTTGTAACAAAGATCGGAACTACCACTCCGTTTTTTTCGGAGTGGGTAATCTCATCAAGGTTTTATTTTCGAAATACGTAAATAATTTTCTCAAACACCCGCGCCAGCCAGCTACGGTCCTGCGTGATGATCTCCGCCGCACCTACCGTATTTTCTCGGATCATTATTTCTTTGCCGTAAGTTGTCTTTCCGTAGTTGTCGAGCTGAACTTGCCCTAGATAATGGTCTTTACCGGCTACGTTGGATAACCGGGCAATGGTGCCCGTCAGCACTCCGTATTCATTGTGTGGATAATCGTTTAGTTTAATATGCACTCGCTGCCCCGCTTCAATCTTTCCGGCACCATCAAAAGGAATTCTCACAGTAGCGCTATAGCCCTTGGTTTGGGGCATTACCACCAGGAGACTCTCACCGGCCGTAACGTACTGATCTTGTTTGATCGGCAACAGAAAGTGCACTATCCCTGCGTTGGGTGCCTTCATCACATATCGGGTTTCCCATACATCAATGGTAGAGCGTAGACGAGCGGTCGATTCGTCAACCTTTACTTTCAGCGAAAGCAGTTTCTCTTGCTTTACCTGCCGAAGGTTGGCAATAGCATTGCTAAGCCTTGTCGCGTCCAATTGATTTCGGTCGGCCGAGAGCTGCTCCTGGGTCAATAGCTTTTTAGACTCAAGGTAGGTTTGTTTTCGGTGGCTGTAGTCCTTTTCGCTAATCATGCTGCTAAAAAACAATAGCGAGTCTCGCTGAATGTTTTTAGTGAGAATATCTTCTACGTTCTCGTTGGTATGGACAATGTTGCTTAGTCTTGACCCCAGATGATTGTGTAGTTTTAGCTCTCGATTAAGGCGCGCTATCTCGCGATCGTACTTCTCTTGGTCAGTGATCTGAAAGTACTCGAGCAAGTGTTCTAGTAATATATCGTAGGGTTCTTGTATCTCCCCTAACTGATAATTTTGGTTGGTTGCTTCTTTAAAAAATTCATTCCAGTTCGTCTCATCAGC
Source organism: Cyclobacteriaceae bacterium (assembly GCA_965217275.1). Classification (GTDB taxonomy): domain Bacteria; phylum Bacteroidota; class Bacteroidia; order Cytophagales; family Cyclobacteriaceae; genus Tunicatimonas. The sequence goes on from OZ244400.1 coordinate 4,147,559, forward strand.
TAAGCGGATCAAGTGTTCTTTCAGCCGGGCAACGTCACGGTGATTACTGTTGTTCTGGAACACAAGCAGATAGTCGCCACTGTTGACCTGTTGCTGATCGTCGACTGCTAGCTCGCTGATTTTTGTGTTCATTGTCGCCGGAATGGTCACCGCCGGTACGTCGGATATCAATCGTGCTTCGGCAATAATGACATCCGGATACTTAATGATATAGCTTACCAAAAAAAGGACAAGCAAAAAAAACGTCACCATAGTAATGCCCCACTTCATGATCCATGAAGGATTCATGTTGTGCACTTCGTGGTATATTTCGTCTCTAATATCCCAGGGTTGTTCCATGATAGATTTATTTTAGGCTGCTAACATCTGATTTTTGACGAGGTTGAAGTAGTGCCCCTCCTGGTGCAGTAGTTCTCCGTGTGAACCTAGTTCTACTACCTTTCCTTTCTCCAGAACAACAATCTGATCGGCGGCCATCACCGTGCTAAGGCGGTGGGCAATAATAACTGAGGTTTTGCCTTCCGTGAACTTGATCAGGTTTTCGCTGATTGCTCGCTCGTTGTTGGCATCCAGCGCGTTGGTGGCTTCGTCCAGAAAAATATAGTCCGGGTTTTTATAAATAGCCCGGGCAATAAGAATTCGCTGCTTTTGCCCGCCGCTCATACCCGTTCCCCCCTGCCCGACGTATGTGTATAGTTTAAGCGGCAATTCATTGATAAACTCCGTTAGGTTAGAAGCTTCAATAGCATAGTTCAGCCTTTGGTAGTCTACTTCCTCGACCTGTAGCGTGATATTTTCCAGGATGGTGCTATTTAACAACTTACCGTCTTGCAAAACCGCTCCGCAGCGGTCACGCCATTCGTGTAAGTCAATACTTGTAAAGTCCGTATATCCCAAGGTGATATTGCCCGAAGTGGTAGGATAAAACCGTAGCAGCAACTTTAACAACGTGCTCTTGCCACTGCCACTATCCCCGACGATGGCGGTTGTCTGCCCGTACGGGATCTTAATATTAACCTTGTCCAGTACCGGAGCCAAATGCTGGTTATACTGAAAAGAAACATCCTTAAGCACAATGGAGCGCTTCTCAGGAAACGGTACTTTTATGCCCTCGAAGCGCTTTTCTTCCTCCTCTTCGTATCGTACTTCGTTGATCCTTTCCAGACTTATTTTTGCGTCCTGAGATGACTGGATAAAACTCAGTAACTTCCCTACTGGCCCGTTCATTTGACCGATGATATACTGTACCGACAGCATCATACCAAGGGTCATCTCTCCGTCAATAACAGCTTTGGCGGCTATAAACGTTAAAAATATATTCTTAAGCTTTTCTATAACAATTGAGCCCGAGTCTTGCAGTTGATTTAGGTTGAGCAGTTTAATGTTCAAGCTGTAGATGTCCAAACGGCTTTTCTCCCAGTCCCAGCGTTTTCGCTGCTGTAGGTTGTTGGCCTTGATCTCGGCAATCCCTTCGTGTACTTGCAAGATTTCCGATTGGTTGGCTACCGAGGCGTCAAAATACTGATAGTCCAGCCTCCGTCTTCGGGCTAAGAACAGGTATACCCATAAGCAATACAGCAGCGTACCTACTAGAAAGACAATAAATAGGGTAGTGTCGTAGTACGCCAAAATAATCGAGTACACTAAAAAACTCAGACTTGCTATAGCAATGCCCAGTAGCGAATCGAATAAGAAACTTTGTACCCGGTTATGATCTTGTATGCGAGATAGCACGTCGCTGGTCATCTTACGCTCGAAGAAAGAATAGGGCAGATCCAGAAGTTTCTTGATGAAGTCAGAAACCATGCTGATATTCACCCGGTCCGAAACATAAAGCATCACCCGGCCCTGAATAAAGTTAGAGATGCTCGAACTTAGCGCCAGCACTACGCTGGCAATTAGTAGCACGTGAATAAACGTGAGGTCTCGAGTGGCAATACCGATGTCTACCACCGACTGGGTAATCATTGGAAAAACCAGGCTTAAGGCAATTCCGGCGATCATGCCAAGCATCACCTGACCCAAAAACCGGCGGTAGGGCCACAAGTACTGGAAGTAGTCAGTTAGTTTACCCGGGGTTTTTACGTCTTTCTGTTGATAAAACTCGGGACGAGGCTCGAGGGCGAGAACGTAGCCCTTATCATTATTCTTTTTCCAGCTATGGTTAAATTCTTCATGAGAGTAGGTAACCAAACCTATCTGAGGATCAGAAACGTATACCTTTTTCTTGGTGATCTTGTAGACTACCACAAAGTGCGAATAGTTCCAGTGAACGATACAGGGAAGTGGTACTTTTGATACTAAGTCTTCCAAAGAAATCTTCAGCGCTAGGGTCCTTAATCCTATTTCCTCGGCGCTTTTGCTAATAGCCAGCATAGAAACTCCCTCGCGCGTGATGTGACACTTATCGCGCAGATATTTCATGGAGAAGTTCTTGCCATGGTGCTTAGCGACAATTTTGAGCGAAGCTGGGCCGCAGTCCATCGCATCTAACTGCTTAAAGAAAGGAAATTTCTTCATACTTAAACCAGGAGGGGTCCGTGAACATTGTCAGCCAAAGGTAGAGAGCAAGACTCTACTAATAATAGAGTGATGATATTTAGGTTTACCAGCAAACTTGTACAACGAAAAACCTCTTCCATGAACCTTCAACCACATTCCGCTCAGTGGCTTTCAGCCTATCTTTACTACGCAGGCTCGAAAGAGGAACTGTTGCTGCACCTATGGCCTACCGTAGATCAGATGCTCTTTGAGAAACTGATTCATCAATTTTTTTTCGTCCGCTACTATGACAGAGGTCCCCACCTTAGACTACGGCTTAAACTATCCGAAGCTTCTTCTGAAGAAGTAGTAAAGCAGCAGCTACAAGAAACTTTTAATAATTTTTTGTTAACAGCACCACCGTCCGCTGATAAGACGACAATCGATGAACCGGAACTTCCTAGCAACACGATCTACTACGTGGCCTATCAGCCCGAGATGCTACGCTACGGTGGCCCGGAGGGTATTGTCCTTTCAGAGACTCAGTTTGATCTTTCTTCTCGGGTTGTCATCAGTATACTGCAACAAAGTGGTGCGTGGGGATACGGAAAAGCCTTGGGAGCAGCCTTGACGTTACATCTTATCACGCTTCGCAGTTTAGCTATCCCGGTAGAACAGTTGATAGACTGTTGCAACTTGGGGCAAGCTAGCTGGATCACGTATAGTATCAATACTGATTTTGAACCGGTGGACGAAAAGACGCTACGAGAAAAAATAGATGATATGACGCATAGCTATACGCAGCAGAAAGGCAGTATTTTACCGATCCTGAACCAAGTTTGGCAGACGCTGGATGATGAAGCACCATTTGAGGAAGAACACTTTAACCACTGGACTACCTCAATGAAATCTATTGTGGGTGCGTTGAAAAAAACTATTACTGATCAACCTATGCCAGATGAGTATTACGTAGATATGGGTCTGCAACCATTGTCGGCTATCTGCCCCAGTTATTGGCCCATAATCGACAGCTATATTCACATGACGAACAACCGCTTGGGTATTCTCAACCGCGATGAAGGGTTCTTATACTATATTCTGAAAGAATTTCTACAGGATACGCACGCTTATGCTTAGTGATGGCTGGCTCCGCAAACCACAAAAAAAGCGGCAAAGATACCTTGCCGCTTTTTATTTGCCGAAGACTGATTTATAGCATAATGGTGAATGGTATAGGGAACTTAGGGTAGGTGAGAATATGGTCAAAAGGGAGACAACGGCTCGAGGATAGGAGGAATGCACCCACCAATAATTCCGCCATAGATTTCCTGTAGTTGCTGTTCGTTTAATGCTTGCATGATTTTTAAAATTTAAGGTTTACAAATAGTTTACTTTTTTAGTATGCTAGTAGACCCACCACCGAGAGGGAGGATCAACGGGAGCTGGTTCGGTTGGATAGAATTCAATGGGAAATTCAGCCGCCCGAAAGCCGCCATTTATGGTCTGTAAATCTGCCATACTTAATGTTGATAGTTTCATTTTGATCGTGTTCATTGTGTAAGGATTTAGAAGTGAAATTATAGGTTAAGTATCGAACCTGGCAGTCCAGGTGATTGCAAGGTGCTTAGTTATCTTGCCAAGTGATCACTGGACTAATGATGGGACCAGAAATCGGTTTAATCGGCTTGATAGGCCAGATAGGTCCTACTGGTTCGGTAGGCCATGTGGGAGAAGGTCCCGGATAGTTACACGGAAATGTGGGATAATAAACACCCCCTTGAAAATCGCGTAGTTCGTTTAAACTAAGTGCTTGTGCGTTCATAATATTTGTTTTAAAGGTTAAGAATAGCAATAATTTTGACTCACTAACTACTCGGTCATCGCAATCACCGGGTTGGGAACGATTGGGTTATTAGGATGACCGGGGGCATACAGAATACAACCGGGTTCGGTAACGATAGCGAACGAAAAGCCGCCTGACACGTGCTGTAAGTCGCTTGAAGTTAATGTGACGAAAGTGGGTAAGTGGTTCATAGTAATAAAGGTTAAGGGTTTATAAATAACTAACTGATACAAAGGTAGGAGGCAGCACTCCGAAAAAACTGGAGCGTGTCTAATTTCAGTAGATTCTTAAAGAAAAAGCGACAATTTTTGTCGCTTTTTCTTTAAGAATTCGTAGCTCAAGCAGCTGGACGGAAATCCGGTGGTACGTCCGGGATTAGCCAATGATCAATCTCGTCTTCTTCGTCGTCTGCGAACGGGTTATTCCACTGCTGGCTGAGCATCATCTCTTCCAGGGCGCGTAGATCAGGGTCAAAGGGTAGTTCTTCCATTGTTGTATTGTTTTATAGAGTGTAAAATAGGTTACTAATTTGTATGTACGTCACTATGCTGCTTGCGCCATAGACTCCTCCAGCATCGGAAACTGCTTACGCCAGAGCTCGTAATAATTGCCTCTCTGGTAAAGTAACTGGTGATGATTACCCTCTTCTACCAACTTTCCTTTTTCCAGCACACATATCTTGTCGGCTTGGCAGACCGTAGACAGACGATGTGCAATAATAATGACTGTTTTGCCCGCCGCCTGAAGCATCTGTAACGCGTTTTGTACGTACTGCTCCGAAGCCGAATCTAGTGATGAGGTAGCTTCGTCCAAAATGAGTATTTCCGGTTGTTTGTATAGCGCCCGCGCAATAGCCAGCCTTTGCTTTTGTCCGCCGGACAAAGTGGCTCCATTCTCTCCTAGGTAGGTATCGAACCCGTTGGGTAGGGATTCTACAAAATCCATGATACCCAACGACTGACAAATTTCAATAATGCGCTCCATATCCGGCTGCAGTTCACCGACGGCAATGTTGTCCATCACATTACCGGCAAACAAATCGATGCGCTGAGGCACCACCCCCACCAGTGTTCGTAGGCTTTCGTGACTGATATAACGCAGGTTGTACTGACCTATAAAAACATTGCCCGAGTGGATAGGGTATAAGTTCTGTAACAAAGATATCAATGTACTCTTGCCCGATCCGCTCTCGCCTACAACGGCCGTCACCTGTCCGAAGGGGATCGTCAGACTAAGTTGTTCAAATACTTCCGTACGCGAACCGTACCGGAATCCTACCTCCACAAACCGAACATCGCCGAGCTTGTCAGGCGTAAGGTTCACTTTGTTTTCAGTTTCCTCCCGCTCTAAGTCCATCAGCTCAAACAGGCGATCAGCCGCAATGAGCGCATCTTGAATCGTCTTGTTCATTCCAATTAATCCGGCCACCGGCCCGGTGAAGTACCCAATCAGCGCGTAGAAGGACAACAACTCGCCGGGGGTGATAAGCTGATCGATGACAAAATAAGAACCCGCCCACAGCAGAATGATCGTAAACAAGCGAGACACCATTTCCGAGGCGCTGCCCGTGTAGATGCTATTGGTTGCCGACTGGTAGACCGTTCGGAGCAGCTTAATGAAGCGCGTCTCTGTTTTGGTGTTAGCAAACTGCTCTAGACCAAATCGTTTGATCGTGCCCACCGCGTTAAGTGACTCTACCAACTGCGACTCCAGGTCGGCAGAGTTCTCCATAAGCTTGCGTTGCGTGCGGCGGTTGATCCGGTTGGCAATCCAGTAGAGCACTCCGTAGAACGGAATAATAGCCAGCATCAGCAACGCCAGCTTCCAGTAGTAGGCGAACATCAGCGAAAAAGAGAAGATAATGATGAAGACATTAACAATTAGGCTGATAGACACGTCGTTGATGAATGCTCTGATTTTAACGGCATCATTTACCCGAGAAATGATCTCTCCTACGCGCATCGTATCAAAGAACTGCTGGGGGAGCTTGAGCAAATGCTGGTAGTACCCTAAAATAAGTTGAGCGTCAATTTTTTGTCCGGTTTTCAGGGTAAACAACGATTTAGTGGCTCCGATGAATAACTGGAAGAGCAAAATCAGCAGCATAACCACACTAAGCAGGTTCAGCAGGTTCTTATTCCCCTCCATCAGCACATTGTCCACAATCTTCTGCACGTAGATAGAGGTGGAAAGCCCCAGGATTGTATATACCAATGCCCCCACCAAAGCTTGGGTCATCACCGTCCGGTGCGGTCTGATCAGAAACCAAAATCGTCGGGCCACGGAGACCTTTTCGTTGCCCTGACTGAATCCTTCATTCGGTGCCAACAAGATCAGAATACCCGTCCACTGCTGCTGGAACTCTTCGTGCGACAGTTTGTGCATCTTTCCGTCGCCCGGATCCATCACCTTCACGTACCGGTCGGTCGTATCATAAACAACCACAAAATGATGAAGCACCTCCTTAACCACCACATGAGCGATGGTCGGCTTAGGAACCTGGAGCAAACTTTCAAACGGTCCTTTCACTCCCTTTGCCGACAGACCTAACTTCTCCGCTGCTTCAATCATCCCCAAAACGTTGGTCCCCTTTTTGTCGGTAGAAGCCAGTTGCCGTATTCGGGCAATTGGCATGCGCAGACGGTAATGAGCGGCTACCGAGGCCAGGCAAGCGGCCCCGCAGTCGGTGATATCGTGCTGTTTAAGCGTAGTCTTCATAGCAAATGAGTGATAGTATAGTGTTGGATTGCCCCTCTTTTGATGGTGCGAATAGCAGGCAGTCTAATTATTTACCGGATTGAGCCAGTCATCTACCTTGTCGTAGAGCAACTGATACAGGCTTCGTCGGGCCAGCATAAACCGAGTGCGCACGGTCATTCCTTTTTTAAGGGTGCCTTGGTAGCCGTTGTTGAGTTTGAGCACATTGGTCGCCAAGGCACTACGGACTTTAAAAACCAGCTGGTTATCAATGAGCGTGATGTCACGAGCAACGGAGATAACTTTCCCTTCGACCGTTCCCCAATCGTTATAGTTGAAAGCATCCACCTGAAAAACCGCCGAGGTTCCGGTTTGCAAGTAGCCAATGTCCTTCGGCGATACGTAGCACTCTACGATTAAGGTAGAATCAGGCGATAGCTCAGCGATGTCTTGGTTGGCGTGGAGATAGCTTCCGGGATAGATGCCCTGCATATTTTGTACGGTACCGGCCTGCGGCGCTTTAATCACGTACTGGTCTTGCTCTTCGGCTAGCTGTTGCGCTTTTGACTTCCACTCAGCCAACTCGGTGCGGTACTGCTGCAAGCTGTTTTGCCACTGGTTGGTCTGCCCCGCCCAAAGAAGCCGATACTCACTTTCAACCAAGTCTTTTTGCAGTTTTAGTTCATCGTACTGCTTGGCTGAGATGATTTTCTCATCGTAAAGTAGCTGGGTACGATTGAAGTCTTTGGTTGTTTTTTTCTCTTTGATTTCTGCCTCTGCTAGTTTTTGCTGAAACTGCCGGTAAGACTGCGTATAAACATCTGACCGAAGGGCGGTGATTGCCGGAGAGGCAGGATTGAGTTGAACGAGTTGACGAAGGTCGTAGACTAACTGCTGAAGTTCCTGTTGGCGGCCGCTATTGAATTCTTGCTGCTGCGTTAGTTGCTCAGATCCTAACACCAGCAAGGACTGCCCTGCCGCTACCGTCTGATTGTCTTTCACTAATACTTCTTGTACCCAACTGCTGTAGGGTGCTCTCAACACTGTTTTCTCTATTATAGGACGAATAATACCGCTACTCTGGATGCTTACATCAAGGTGTACCAGGGGAAGGGATATCAGAGCCGTGAGCACCATGACCAACACACTAATATAGATGAGTTGACTACGGGTGGAGTGATCTGCCAAATGCTGTTCAACACTATTTTCAATAATTTCAGGAGGAAAGATAGAAGTCGCCATGTAGAGAGTTTCTAGGTGAAATGTCTAAAGCAATGATAGAACAGATGACTCCATTATTGCTAGAGTAGCGTTAATTCCGTGAGTCGCTTACAAAAAAGAGCCGCTGAGCAAGCGCTTCGTACAGCAGTTAGCTATACGGAGTGCTTTGATGATCTTAGTTCAGACGTGGTGAGTTCATACTTTAGCGAAAGCGTACAGGGCTGATAGTATACGTAACTCTGCCGATACGTATCGTAGGTGATAGGTGCCCCTAGTTCTCGTAGTGCGTGCACATATTGATACAGGGTGCTTTCGGCAATGTCAAGCCGCCCGGCGAGTTCTTTGGGCGTGCCCGTGCCCCCCCGCCTGATTAACTTATGAATCCGCTCTAAACGGTCGATGTACTTGATAACTGACATGATTTATACGTTATGGTTACCGCCCCGCAACTGACTTTTATCACAAGGCACAATAATGAATTGCCGGTCAACAAATGATTTTCACTGGATGGTTGTTTCCTGATAAAACGTAAGAATCTTCTCAAAAAACAGGGCCCGATACTTCGCTTGAATTCGAAAGGCAGTCGCTTCGTTGCGTTGAGACTTCACCTGGCTGTAGCTAATCACGTCCATCACTCCTAACTCAAACTGTACACTAGCACTGGCAAAAGCTTCTTCGGCGGCAGCCTCTCGTTCTTGCGCTGCTTGGTATTCGTCCCGAGCCGATTGCGTATTTCGGTAGGCGGTCTCCAAAGTTTCCCATAGTCGTTGCTGGGTCTGTAATTGCGATAAATCGGCTCGCTGAAGGTCTACCCTGGCGCGCTGTACGTCTGCTTTTACACGCCCCCGGTTGTAGATTGGTAGAGTCAACTCGAAACCGACGAATTTGCGCAGGTTAAAGTCTAATTGACCACTGTATGACAGCGTCTCTAGGAAGGGGGGAGGGTTGTCCGAATAAGAAGAGTATCCTCCTAAGGTAAGTTGAACCGTTGGTAAGTATCCCCCCTGAGCAATTTTTACCGTACGCTGAGCCATCTTCTGATCTACCGCCGCCCCCTTTATGGCGGGATCAATGGTCTGCGCTCGTATATACAAAGTTTCTAGCGAAACAAGATCGCGCACTGCTCCTTGCTCATGGGTAGGAATTTGCAAACGAAAGAGCTGACTTGCGGGTAAAAACAGCAGCTGACGAAGCTGTACTTGCGCTAGCTGGTAATCATTACGGTAGCGCACTGCGGTGAGCTGCTCCTCGGATCGCTGCAGCTTCAGTTGGGTAAGGTTAGCGGGGGGTACTTCTCCTACTGCCACCAGCCTTTCGGTGTGCTTCAACTCTTGGTTGGTTTCTCCGATCCGTTGCTCAGCCTCTTTCCATAGTGCACGGCGCGTAAGGACTTCCAGATAGGACTGAATAACTGTCAGGACAATTTCCCGACGTGAAGCGGCTAGCGAATAACCTGCTCTTTGGAGGGCACTTTTTCCTTGTTGAATAGCGCGCACATTTCGCCAGCCATCGTAAATAGTCAGACCCGCGCTCAGTCCGTAGTCTTGCGAACGTACCGGTTGGTCGGTGAAGTCGTTGGTCACCGGGTTAACCGAACGACCTACGTTGAAGTTATAGCGACTAACCCCTGCTAGATTTGGAAGCAGCCTATTTTTTGCTTCGTGGAGGTCTATTTGCGCAGTCTCTATCTCTAGCGCACTTTGCTGGACTTGCAGATTCTGTTGAAGGGCCTGGTCGATACATTCATCAAGCGAAAGCAGTACGGTGTCGGATTGCGTACCTGCTGCTCCGCTGAGCGTATTCAATAAAAGACCAGCCAGAAGGATGAACTCACTAAAGCGAATCATAGATTGTTGTATTAGTAGTGATAAAAGTGATGCTGACTATAAAGAAAGTGTCCAGGAGATCGGAATGTTAGCCCACCATCCGGCTTGTGCATACTTGATTTCTTCTTCGTCTAGATATTCAATATCGTAGCGTAGGGTGAGCGAGCATGGTTTTTCATATACATAACTTCTCCTGAAGGTATCGTAGACCAGCGGCGCTCCCAACAGCTTCAAGGTGTTGATATATTGGTAGACGGTACTCTCTGACATTTCTAGCCGACGGGCCAGTTCTTTGGGTGTGCCGGTTCCTTTGCGTTGTATCAACAAGTGCAATCGCTCAATTCGGTCAATAAACTTAAGTGCGGTCATAACGTAAGTGGTTTAGGTCAAAAGGTCAACAAGATGCTGTTTAGGTCTACGGCGAAAAACAATCAGGCAATTAATCTGTGCTCATTGTTTCCTGGCTGGTTTTTTTCCTCTGAAATAATGTTACCAGATACATTGTTATGTACCAGCACTGTTCGCTTGCCTACATCTCCGTAAAGGTAACGATAGCAACTTTTTTGAATCGCATTTGCCTCTTCATCAGAGATTGAAGCAGGCTTACCCCCGAATGAGACGAAGTAAGCCACCCCCTGAATCCGAGATAGGGTGGCTAATCGGCTTACGGTTGTCTGTACAAATACGTAGTTCGAAAACAACGGAACGTCAAAGCGATGCGTATGACTTTCTGTTCTTCTTCTAATCTCTCGTAAGGGCAAGAATGCATAAATACCCAGAAAAATGAGCCCAGTATGTACTTTGCGCTCAGCACGGCTATGGGTGTAGGCGATGAACCAGCGCGGAGTGATTAAGGAATGTTGGGTAGTCATAATCGTGTGGATGATAGGTTGATATTTAGTTTCAGTGACCGTTACGAAGATGATGATTTGATTGCTGTATGAGAAATTTATTATACTAACAAGTGAGATTGCTGGTATATTTTCGCAAAATTGGTAACTAGCTCGTTTAACAGTCCGTTGCGATATGCAAAAGGCAGTTAGTTTGCAAAATGGCTCAATTAGCTACTTTAAAAGGTTAAATACCATCAGTAAGGAGGATTGGCTCGATCTAAATACGATAAGAGAGATAAGTTTCTAATCCGATAACTATGAACCGCATTAAGAATATATTGCACCGACTGCTGCCCTTTCTCAAAACTTTTGCTTTCAGTCTGATTTTCGTCCTGATACACATCCTCTTGATAGCCCCACTGTTGGTCAGTGGCATCCTAACCGGAGAAGATTTTGGGCGTGAGGATGACTTGTTCCGTCTGATAATGCTGGGAATAAGCATCACCGCTACGGTACTTTCTATTCTCATTGCCAATCGGCTCGCGAGACATTAGAAACCCTCACTAACTACTTTGGGGGTCACGCCGTCTGTAGTTGAAAAAACTGGCTTTGGCCTGTTGCTCGGTGGCATCCTTATCACGGTGTGCTTTCTATTCATTATTGGTATTGGCAATGGGCAGCTTGTTTTCTCTGGGTTCCCTACCCAAGCGCTTGCTTCATCCCTATTGCTGTTTGTGGGAGTTAGCATCTTTGAAGAACTATTATCACGGGGCTATCTGCTTCCCTACCTACAGAAACACTACGGGGTAGTATGGGCAGTTATGCTTTCTTCGCTCTTCTTTGCTGCCATGCACCTAGCCAACGACCATCTAGATGCGGTTGGTCTGATTAGTATATTTCTAGCCGGAGTGCTGCTGGCTCAGTTGCGATTGGTTTATCATAACCTATGAGTACCCATTGGGGTACACTTTATCTGGAACTACTTGCAGGGGCCGGTTTATGGTTTTTCAGTAAGCGGCAACGCTACTGAAAGTAGTTTGATCCCTACCTTTGAGGCACCATCACTGATCAACGGAGGCGAGTTTGGAATAGAAGGTTCCATCGTTACCCTGGTTGTGCTATCGGGAGCCATCTTGGCGCTAGCCCGCTTGCAATATATCAGGTTGGCGGGCTCAGTCACTACGCGAGGACTTTCGTCTGATGCGGTCTCTCAGGCTGCGTAGTAGAAGTAGAATAGCTGTCTGAAAGAGATATTCATGAAATTCAAAGGGCGACTTATACCGGACAGTGCGAGAGATGGCATGATTGCACAATTGGTAGTGCTTACTATCTGCGTTGGCCTTATTATCGTAAATGGGTCAAACAAAAGTAACGTACGGAAAGTACGATACCCTAGAATACCTCATTCGGAGTAGTCATTGGCGCAACATAAAGGCACCACTAGGCGGAGCAATAGGGGTACAGGTCAGGAAGATGGGTTTGAGGAGACACCTGAACAACGCCGATCAAAAACATAATATGTCGAAAGCCCAATGATTATAACCTACCACGAGTTGTCAGGACCAGCTACTATTTCTCCGGCGACGAGCGGCGTTCGGTGGTTCGTTGTGAAGCAGGAGCTGGGCTCGTTTCTTTCGGTGGTTCTTGGTCCTCCAGCGAGCGCGACTTCAGGGTTTCTTCCTCACCCGCGAAAAATTTATCAAAAGAGGACTGATAGAACAAGGAAACGCCCGCGTTCTGCTGAATATCGCCGGTGAGCTGGTTGCGCTCGCTGTTCTGAAATGCCTTAAGGTTGAGATTGCCGTCTTCCGTGATGCGGTACAGCACCTGGAACTCCCCGGCAAACCCGCTTCCACTATTTCCTTGCCCGGCAGCCGTAGTGCCCCCCACCGTCACCGTGAGCCGGTCGTCAAACAACTCCTTGGACAGCGCCACGTCAATATCCCGCCCGGCCACGCCCGAACCGCCCGCCTGGTTATCCTCTAACCCCACGTCGATTTCTACCCCACCCAAATAATCCTCGCTCAACCGACTCAGTTGGCTGGTCAGTAGTTGGCTCACACTATTGTTGATCTGGTCGTTCACCGCGCTGGCAGTGCCGCCCCCTGAGTTGGAGGCCTGCCCACCGCCCTGTGGAATGAAACGGCCCAGCACAATCAAGCCAAATACGTTTTTGTAGAGTTCTGTTTCGTCTTGTTCCATGGCGGCGATGCGTTCTTCAAGCGCCCGCGATGCGAGCGCGTCTAAGTCTTCGGAATTCGGCACTTCAATGCCAAACGACAACTCCGGATTTTCCAGATAGCCTTCGATAGAGAGCAAGACGTTTACCGGGGCCTCCGCTTCGATTCTAAGTTCCTTTAGGCTGGTTTCTACCGTGTACACGGCGGTCATGTCCATCGCTGCATTGTTCGGATCGCCGCTCCAGGTGATGGAGCTTCCATCCCGAACGGTAAACTTCTTTTTGATCACCTTGGCAAAGTTGAGCAGGTAACTTCCGCGGTTGATGGTGAATGTTCCTTGCATAGTAAGGTCGCCCTGTAAGTTTTGGTCTACCTTTAGGTCCCCCTCACCGGCCACCTCCAGCCGGTCTCCGTTCACCGGATCAATCACCACCGTGAATTGTGCCTCTGGATCTATTTGCACTTCGGTGCTCAGGATGAAGCCACTAAGCGCTACCGAATCGGTTTCGGTGCTGGCCGACACGAGCGACAGCGAATCTTGCAGCACGGTATCGGCCTTGGCAAACTCACTCACGTCCACGAAGTTCACAAACCCCGCCTGCGCCGCTTCCTCGGGACCCGATACCAAGGCGACGGTCATGGCGGTGCCCTCTTCTACGGCCAGGTTACCGGCTACCGTCACTTCGTCTACCGGCCCGCTAATCGTGAGGCTAGACGAAGCCACGGCCCGCCCGTAAAATTCTTCGTTCTCGTATTCCTCGCTGCTCACGAAGATAAAGTGCTCGGTATCAAAGGTTAAGTCTACCCGCAGATCAGCCAAATCGGCAAAGGTCACGGTGCCGTCGATCACGGCCGGGGTGCGGGCCGAGTCGAGCAGGGTAAACTGATCGAATACCATTTCGTCGCCCGTGAAGTTGATTTGCTGGTTCTCGGCATAAATCCGGGCACCCGTGGCCACCGGGGTGATGAACACCTCGTCGGCAAAGGTGAAACTCCCGTCGATTGACGGCTTATTGGTGCTCCCCCTGATGGTCATATCAGCCCGAAGCGTACCCGAGAGCTCCTTAAGGAAATCTTGCGCCAACGGTTGCCAGTCGTCTAGGGTGAGGCGGGTAAGGTCCACCTGGAAATCCAGCGCTTCTTCGTCGGCCCCCGCCGCCAGATTGTACTCGCCCTCCACCTTCAGATCGTTGCTCCGGCCCTGCAGGGTGAGCAGCACATCGACGATGTCTTCGGATTCTGATACCGGAATTCCCTTCTCAAACTGCATGACCACGTTGCCCAGCACCGTATCCTGAACGGCTAACCGGTTGATTCGGAAGTTGGCATCAACGGGACCGGGGGTAAACATGTCCAGTACCTCCGCTTCGCCGTAGAGCGTGCCGTCCACCTGGTAGTCTTCCATATCCAGCACCGAGAACAGGGGGCTCAGCCGCAGTTGCTCGATCATGATTTTCAGATCGGTTTTGTCTCCGTCCCGGCCGGTAGACAGCGCGATCTCCTGATCACCCTGCTTCAAAAAGAAATTGTCAATGTCCAGGTACTTATCGGCGTAGGTGATGGTGGCGTTGCGGGGGGTCTCCCAGCCCTGCCCCTTGAGCATCAGCTCCAGTTTCTCCAATTGCGTGGTGATGGTGTCTTGTCCGCTTTCTACCTGCGCGCTTAGGTCTAGCCGGTAGGGCGAATCGGCCCGCCCCAGTTTCAGGTTGAAGTCGGCCACCGTGGTGCTCAGCGGTTGGTCCTGACCCGACTGTGTGTCGCCCGTCAGGTGGCCCTCTAACCGAATTTGCGGAATGCTCAGCGAACCGGACTGCACGTTATCGGTATAGAATGCTACGTCGATCTGTCGGTCGTTGGTGGTCGCGTTCAGGTACAGACTGTCCACCACGTTGGTGCCGTAGGTGAGACGGGGCACGCTGGCGGTGAACTCTAACTGGTGATTGACGCTGTTGAAGTCCGCCCCGACAAACATGGGTTCGGGGATTTCCAGCTCCGGCACGAAAGGCCGCAGCAGGGTGGGTACTTCTTCCACCTCCAGTCGGAGGGCGAGCCGCTGCCCCCCGGTTTGTTGGGTATTCACCGTGTCTAGAGCCACGTTAGGTTCGGTGGCCGCAAAATAATATTGCTCAAAATCTTCAATGGCCTTCGGCAGTTCGGCCATCGTGAACTGCCCGGTAACCACCGCGTACATATGGTCGGCCGTCAGAAATAGCCGCCGGTTTTCCTTCGGTCCCTCAGCAACGAACAGCAGCGAGTCTTGCACAAACCGGTTGCGGTCCTTCACCACTTCCGTATCGCTCAGTCTCACAAACCCGGTGAGCTGATCCGGATCAGTGCCCTCAATATCAGCTTGCAACCGACTGTTGACAATGATGATGCTATCGGGCACCAGGTTGAGCCGAAACAAGTTAGCGTCCTGCAAGTGCAAATTAAGTTGGTACTTTTCCTGGTCCAGATCGGCCCGGGCGTTGGTCATCAGATTAAGCAGGCTGTCCTCGTAGCGAATTTGCGCTTCCACTTGGTTGCCGTCGGTGAGGGTGGTTTTTGCCACCAAACCCTGGTATTTATGCTCTTTATAATCAAGCTCATCAACCACCAGGTTGGCGGTGAGTTGCTCCAGGGTCGTATCGCGGGCGGTGGTGCGCTGCCGCACCTGGGCATCAGCATGGAACGACAGCCGATCAAAATCGCGGGCCAGGGTGTCGCCCACGAAGGGACGCAGCAAAGAGCCCAACTGAAAATTACGGGCCTGCACGTTGGTTTGGATGTTGGTTAGCTGCGCTTTCTGGGCATACTGAGCCGTAGCGTTCATCTCTCCCACCCCCGACTGTAGGGTAACGTTTGCTTCCAGATCGCTTAGGTAGCCCTCGGCCGAAGCGGTGAGCAGCAGGTTAGGATCGTCGGTGGCCGGAATGTATTGCTGAGAGGTTGGGGGAATAAATTGATCCAGAAAACCCAGGTTGGTAGAAAACTCAGGCACCTGCACATTGAAGTAGGGCGAACCGGCCACTGCTGAATCCAGGGCGGGCAGGTCTTTGAACGAAGCCTCAGCGCGCAGCGCCAGTTGGTCGTCGATGTAAAACGCCAGGTCCTGAACGTTACCGTCGCCCTCGGCAATGGCCACCTGCCACGAGAGCTCGGGCGATAGTTCTTTCATTGCCGGTAGGCTGTCGAGCGCAGTGGTGAAGTAGGCCGCATCGGCCAAGCCTAACACCGCTCCGTCCAGGCGCGACTGCACCGCCAGGCTACGCATCAGTTCGGCAGTACTTTCAGCCAAGGTCACGCCCACGCGCACGTTTCCGTTCAGGGCCGAGTGGCCGGTGGTTAGCTTGGTGAGTTCGGCCTTCACCTCAGGCATGGCTACGTTGGCCGACATGGCCAGTTCATCGAGGCGGAATCCACTCTTGGCTTCCACAAACGATAAGTTTGGTACTTCCAAGCGGGCCTCGGTTTCGCCCACGTATAGGTCTTCAACCGTCAGGTTGAGCTGGTCGGCCACCAGGTCCTCGAAATTGATCTGTTGCACCGTGCTATCCTCGCTTCCCTTGACGCGGTAGGCCAACCGACTGTTTTCCAGCCGTAGTTGGTTAAGCGCGTAGCGGAATCCACTCGGATTGATGATGTTGCTGCTGTCAGCATTCGCTGCTGCTACCGGAGCCGCATCGGTAGCTGCGGGAGTCGCCACCGAATCGGCAGCGGCCGAGGTATCGGTGGGGGGGAGGGCCAGGGCCACGCGCAGCCCGTCAATGTCGAGTTCGTCTCCCCGGATAAAGCTTTCTTCCAGTCCCAACGACTCGAACAGCATGGAGAGCCGATTGAGGGCCAGCTCCATCTCGGTGCCGTCGGCCCGAAAGTCGAAGCGAATGTCGTCCAGCAGTAGTTGGTAGAGTTCAATCTTCCAGGCCGCCGCGGTGGTGTCTTCCGGCACGGTGGTGGTGTCTTCGGAGGCGAAGGCCTCGGGAATAAAGGCGAAGTTCAGGTCTTCCTGTCCCGCGGGCTGATATAGGTTAATATAGGTATCGCGAATTTCCACCAGGCGGATGGCCGCCGTTTTGTTGAACAGCGCCATCGGCTCGATGTAAGCCGCCAGCAACCCCGCGTAGAGCAGCGTATCCTGCTGCTGGTCTTCAATGTACACTCCGGCCAGCTCCACGCCGTCGAACCACTCGATGTCGATGCCTTCCAGGCTCACCTTGGTGCCCAGCTGCTTCGACGCTTGCTCGCCAATCAGGTTGGTCACGTAGCGTTGCACCGGAGGAGTTCGAAAGGCGATATAAACAATCAGCCACAGGGCAAATAGCCCGCCGAAGAAAATCAGCAACCGCTGCACCCACTTGGGCAAATGCGAAGGATGGACGTTGGTATCGATGAGGACGTTGTTTTAATAAAAATTCCCGGTCAACCGCCGGATTCACTAGCTATAGATACTAAAAAGAGTAGAACGTTGGTTTTTAGTATAAGTTGAACTGCCGCCAAAACTTTGGCTGAAAGCGTGCAATTGATCGGAATAACCCTAATTTTGCCGACGCAAATCACCAAAAATCAACGCTACGACCGACAAAAATACCAACATCCGAACCCTACATTAACGTATGAACAAGGTAGAAGTTCATCAACTCCTTAAGAAATTACGCAAGTACGAGATTGCCATCCGCAAAGCCATCACCACCCAGATGCAGGGCGACTTCCACTCGGTGTTCAAGGGTTCCGGCATCACCTTCGACGACGTGCGCCCCTATCAGTACGGCGACGACATTCGGGCCATCGACTGGAACGCCACCGCCAAGGGGCACAGCGTGTACGTGAAAACCTTCAAGGAAGAGCGCGAGCAGATTGTGTATCTGGTGCTGGACATCAGCGCTTCGCAGGAGATCGGCGACCCCGGGGTGCAGAAGGTGGACATCGGCAAAGAAATCTGCGGGGTGCTGGCCCTGTCAGCCATCAAGGAGGGCAGCCAGGTGGGCATGTTCTGCTTTTCGGACCAGAAAGAAGCCTACGTGAAACCCGGCAAGGGCGACAAGCACGCTTACCAGATCATCTCGAAGCTCTACAACCTGACGCCGACTTCGTCGCGCACCGACCTTAACGTGGCCATCCGCTACCTGCTCAACATCATCAAGCGCCGCAGCATCGTGATTCTGGCCTCGGATTTTATCGACGACGACTACGACCACAACCTGCGGGCGCTGGCGCGCAAGCACGACCTGATTGTGGTGCACCTGTCGGACCAGCGGGAGACGAACCTGCCCAATCTGGGCATTATCCCGGTGTATGACAAAGAAAGCCGCAAAACGCGCTGGATCAACTCCTCCTCGTCGTTCTTCAAGAACCGGGTGAGCAACACCTACGCCACCACGGCGGCGGCCCTGCGCGAGTTGTGCAAAAAGTACCAGGCCGATTACCTGTCGATTGGCACCAAAGACGACTACGTGCCCAAGCTGATTCATTTGTTCAAAGTGCGAAACCGGGTGAAGAAAAGTGCGTAGGAAACCGAAGAGAATATCGAATATCGAACAAGGAATATCGAATGATGAAGTAGAAAAAAAGCCTTTTCACTTCATCATTCATCATTCCTTGTTCAGCATTCGATATTCAATCATTTGTCTTCTCCTATCGTATTCCGCTGCTGCCCAGTCGCTGCGTCCCAACGGCTACTTTTCGGCCGACACGCTGAAGATCGGCGAGCCGGTGTACTACACCCTTACGTTTCGTTATCCGCGCGGTCTGGAGGTGGTTTTTCCGAACGAAGACACGCGCTACGCGCCCTTCGAGTACCTGGATCGGCAGTTTTTCCCTACCCGCTCCGATAGTCTGTTCAGCTACGACAGTGTGGTGTACAAACTCACGACCTTCGAGCTGGATTCGGTGCAGCCGCTCACCCTACCGGTCTACGTAATTGATACCGACGAAACCGGTCGGCTCGACAGCACCGCCTTGTACGCCGACATCGACTCGGTGCATTTGCAGCCGGTCATCACGCAGCTGCCCGACTCAATAGCACTGAAAGAAAACACCCAGGCGCTCGACGTTCCGTTACAGTTTAATTACCCGTATCTACTCATCGGCATTGCCGGGCTGCTGGCGCTGCTGGCGGCTCTGTACGCCTTGTTTGGCAAGCAACTGCGGCAACGCTGGCAGCTGCGGCGCTTGCGAAAGGCCGACCGGCAGTTTATCGAACAGTTTGCCCGGGCAATGACTTATCTAAAGACCGACCCTTCGGCGAAGCACTCGGAAGAGGCACTGGTGGTTTGGAAGCGCTACATGGAGCGCCTGGACCGCGCGCCCTACACTAAGATGACCACCCGCGAAATTGCGGCGCTGCCCGCGGGCGAGCCGCTGCGCGACGACCTGCGGGCCATCGACCGCCGCATCTACGGCAAGCAGCGCAACGGTGAACTTATCGAGCACTTTGAGCAGTTACGACACCACACGCGCCAGCGCTTTGCGCAGCGCATTGAAGAAGTGAAACATGGTTGACACCACCACCGGCTGGTTTACCTGGGAGTGGTTCACTCCCGCCGTGCTGCAGAGCTACAGCTTCCAGCATCCGATCTATTTGTACCTGTTGCCCCTGATTCCGGCGTTTTTTCTGCTACGCTGGCTCATCGGACTGCGCTCGAGTCAGAAGCTGCCCATTGCCTTCCCCAAGGCGGCCTTCAAGACCAATCCGATCACCTGGTTGCGCTTTGTTCCTTTCTTGTTGCTGGCCCTCACGTTGGCCCTGCTGCTGGTAGCCCTGGCCCGTCCGCAGCGCACCAACGAGCAGGTGGAGCAGTGGAGCGAGGGCATCGATATTGTGCTGGTGATCGATATTTCGGAGTCGATGCGCATTGAAGACTTCACGCCCAACCGGCTGGAGGCGGCCAAGGACGTGGCCCGGAACTTTATCGCGGGCCGGAGTCAGGACCGCATTGGCCTGGTGGTGTTTTCGGGCGATGCCTACTCCCTTTCTCCGCTCACCACCGACTACGAGCTGCTCAACGGGTTTATTGAGGACATCGACTTCGATATGATCGAGAGCCGGGGCACGGCCATCGGGAGTGCCCTGGCGGTGGCTACCAACCGCATGCGCGATGCCGACGAAGGGCGCGAAACGAACGAGGAGGGAGCCTCGAAGGTGATGGTGCTGCTGAGCGACGGCGACAACACGGCGGGCAACCTGGACCCGATCACCGCGGCCGAACTGGCGCACGCCTATGGCATCAAGATGTACTCGATCGCCATCGGCAAGGAAGGCAAGGTGCCCTTCGGCAAAGACTTCTTTGGCAACACCCGCTACGTGGAGAACTCACTCGACGAAACCACGCTGCGCGAGATTGCCAAGATTGGTGAGGGGCAGTTCTACCGGGTATCGAACAAGGAGGCGTTGCAGGAAGTGTTTAACCTGATTGATGAGTACGAGCGGGCCGAGATCAAAGAAACCCGCTACAAAGATACTACTGATTTTTATAGTCCCTACCTGGCCTGGGCGATCGCGCTGTTTCTAGGCTGGCTGCTGCTGAAGTCTACCTTCGTAAGCAACGTGCTGGTGGATTGACCTCTGCATCTTAAATAAAACTTTTCTCAAGGAATGTGGTTTATTATCATCACTACTGGCATTTGTGTGGATAATGAACGACTTTATGAAAAATAAGAAGCAGATTCTCTTTCCTCAGCATCAAAATATACTAGCTCAGATGGGTGAAAATATTAAACTGGCGCGCAAGCGTAGGAAGCTAACCACCTTGCAAGTAGCCGAAAGAGCCTCTATTGATCGCTCCACTCTTTACAAAATAGAAAAAGGAACTTCCAGCGTTTCTTTAGGGGCCTATTTTAACGTGTTGCGTGCGCTCAATCTGCACCAGAATTTTTTAAAGCTAGCCGCGGACGATGAGTTAGGCAGAAGGCTTCAGGATTTAGAGCTGTTATCAGACAAATAGGTACTAAACCAACTTTCACATTATTCTATCACCACCTTCCGCGTTACCCGCTGCTCACCGACGGTCCACTGCACGAAGTATACTCCGGGTTTTTGGTCCGAGGCATCCCAAGCCACCTCATGAGAACCCGCGGGGTAGGTTTGGTCGGTGAGGGCGGTAAGGGGTTGGCCCTGGTTGTTCAGGATGGTGAACGTTACGGGCAGTTCTTCTCCAATAGAGAACTGTAGCGTAAACCAATCCTGGGTAGGGTTAGGAAACACTTGCAACAACTCTTCTAGCTTGGAGGGAGCAATCTGCCCGCCCTTTTTCAGGTTTGCCCAGCTATCGATACTGACCACCCTATTGTACTTCTCGGCTCGTAATGCTTTCAGTATAGCTCTAGACGAATCAGCCCCGTGGGAAGTAAGGGTGTAGTGAGAAAACAGGGGATTTTCTTTTAGTGTTTGGTCTATCTCATTCCAGGATTTGTCGTACTGAGGTACGCCATTGATGATAATGAGAGTATTTGTTGTTGCAGAATCTTGCGCCGGTTGCGTCTGCAGGGTTTGTATTGTTGACTGCAATTTTTGTTCTGTCCGGCGCAGCATCTCCTGCATCTTTTTCGTTTTCATCTCCTTTATGAGCGCCCGGTCTACGGGGGTAGTGAGATTGATCTCTCGTCTGCCATCAACCGGCACCTCTTCTATCACGCCTTCATTAAATAAGAACTCAATCGTATCCAGTCGGTGGGGGACGACCAAGCGATAGTCGCCGTACGCGTCGGTGGTGGTGCTAACGTCTTTTCCTTTCACCCGAACCGTAACATCCGGAACCAGGTATCCTTTTTCTCTTTTCACCACTGTGCCATACACCACGTGTTTCGGCTGGTAGTCTTGATGAGTAGCAAACAGGAGGCCATTGTAGCGGTGCACGTTTACCGAAGCCTGCTGTTCCTTGGTCAAATAATCATTAATCCACGATCCCGCTACTGGCACGTAGCGCACTTCCCATCCGGCTGTCTGGTAATCTTCGTCCAAAAACGTAGGCCGGTTGGTTTGCAATTGATCGTTGACAACGTAGAGCCAGCGGTCGGTTGGGTTGGCCGTGTTCGGAGAGTTGTTAGTAGATAGTAGCGGGGTAATGTTCCCCCAGCCGTTACGCAGGTATAGGTGGGGACTGTTGCGCATCGAATCTTGGGGAAGTTTATCGGAGCCTGCGGTAGTTGATGCCACTACTACCGTTGAGTAGCCCCGAAGGTCTATTCCTTTTAACACTAGTTTCTCGAGATCATGATAGACTGAAATCTCCTCGACATCACTGCGCCGAACCGATTTGGGGTCTCGTACCCGCCCATCGACCAAGTACAACACCTCGGCACTAGAATAATTAACGGGCGAATCAGCCGGTAGGTCTTTGCGTATCTCAGGATGGGAGGCCACGTACTCTTTCAAACTTCGGGCAAATTGGTTGAGGGATTGATCAATGGTGATGGCCTTATCGTAAATTTCATCCAGCGTTAGGCTCGTGGTATCCAGCGTTTCATCCGATACCTGGGCCATCACTTCCCCAAACGAAGGGCCGTAATCTACGTCGGTCGAGTCAGCTAGCTGTTCTTGTGCTTTAGGGCCGTCCCCGGAGCCGAAGGGGTGTCGTTGCATCGCGAAGGTGGCGGAAGCTATCCCTAAAACTCCAATCAAAATCAAGGCTGGCAACACCGGCCCGTTACCTTGACTGAGCGCCGGATTTATAATCCGTTTGATCCGGTCCGACAATCCTCGCTTGCCCGACACCGCCAGGCCGTAGTTTGGCGCGACGGTGGTCGCCACTTGCAGCAGCGTGCGGGCGTAGGTATGCGGTTGTTGGGTGAGGCTGACCGTCGTCTGGTCGCAGGCAAACTCGCGCTCGCGCTCCAGCACCCGGGCGATGTACCAGTAGGCCGGATGATAAAACAGCACCACTTCGGCCACCGACTGGCTTAAGCTCCACAAGTAATCATGTCGTCGAATGTGCGCCAGTTCGTGCAGCACGATCATCTCCAGTTGCTCGGGCGAAAGCTGGGTCAGCAAGCTCGCCGGAATCAGCACCACCGGTTTGAGCCAGCCAAAGGTGAGGGGAACCGCGGTTTGATCGGATCGCAAAAACCTCACCGGCCGCTTGATTCCTAAACGCTGCTTCAAGCGACCAAACCTTCCTTCCCAATCGCCGGATACCGGTTGGGCGTAGGCTTTGAGTTGCCGGGTGTGCCGCACCCCGAGCAGCAGTTGAAGGGCATGGTACGCAACACCGAGCAGCCACAACGCCGCCCACCAGCGTGACCACTGTTGCAGGCGGGTGAACCAGGGCACCGGGGGGGGCGAAGCGTTAACCTCGGCAACGGTCGATACCGAAGGAAGCACGGTTGAGACAGTGGGTACCGGAGCCGCAGCTGTTTTGTCTACGGGCTCAGCAGCGGGAGAAAGCTGGTGACACTGGTAGAAAAATATTCCCAAGAAAAGCAGAAACAGCAGTTGTAGGGCCGCTAGGGAAACGGCAAAACGGGCCTTCGCCAGTTGGGTCGGCATGACTCGCAGAACCACCATCAGCAACAAGAGCAGCAGCCCCCCGGCCCACAGCGTATGAAACACACTGAGGCCAACGACTTCGAGCGATTGGCGAACGAGGAGATAGTTTTCAGGAAGGAGCATAGCGTTCACTTTTTGTCTAACCGATCAAGATATTTCCGTATTTCTTCCAATTCTTCCGCCGAGGCGTCGTCGCGTCCCAACGCCCGCAGCACCAGTTTGGAGGTGGAACCCTGAAAAACCCGCTGGATGAAGTTATCCAGCAGGTGACTGTTGATCTGCGACTCCTTCACGGCGGCCGAGTAGATGTGCGACCGTCCCTTGGCCCCTTCGGTGGTGCGGGTCACCAGTTGCTTGTCGTGCATAATTTGCAGGAGCTTGAGGGTGGTGGTGTAACCGGTAGGCTTATGTTGGTTGAGCACCGCGTTCACTTCCTTGACGGTGGCGGCACCCCGCTGCCAAAGCACCTGCAGAATGGCCAGTTCTTGTTCCGAAGGCCTGGGAGGATTTTTCTTTCTCATGCTATTACGAATTGTTTCGTATTACAATGGTAGGGATGAGAAAGCAAAAAAGCAAGCTTATTACGAAATATTTCGTAATAAGCTTGCTCACCATTATTTCTATCCGGATGGGTTACGTTTTCCTTGCTGTCGTTTACTCACCAGCAACATACCATCGGTGCCACGACCCAAGCGGCCGGGGTAGAAGTAGCAGTCATAGAAGGAATCGTGATTATCGTGAGAAGGATTGAAGGTGCTGCTACTTGTTTTTTTAAGTGCGCGGAAGGGCTGGGTCTTAGCTAGGCTCGTTACGTGGGTGTGTGCCGAACGCTTTTCGTACTATTTTACAATTATCAGTTCCAAAACACCTCTGGGTCAACATAAAAAACGGTATCAATAAAGTATAGTACCTCTTGATGGGTCAATACGTTTTCATCGTGCATGTCCTCTAAAATTATTCCCAGTTGCGGATGATAGTAATCATGGTTTCGGGTATTTTCAAAGCCATTGTTGGTCAAAAATACTTTTACTTGTGCTAAGTCTGTGAGGTTGTCTGCTTCCACAAATAGTTGTTTCACTACTGCATACAGCACCTTTTTATTTTCATGAAAACCTAACAGTTGATAAGCAGTGTCCGCGAAGAAATAATTATGAAGCATCAGATTGTAGAAATAATCTTCCCAAGAGGCATAATAAATGGCATCGTTGAGTTTGAGAACGTACCGTCCATGCTCAATATAAACTTTTTGTTCAGCACCTTCGGAAAGGTATTTATCTTCCTCTATATCGCTATAGAACAGGTTGTTTTCTGTGGCAAAAGTTATGAGTCTCTCTGTTTCTTTTGCTTTGCTTTGGTGTTTTTCTTCAGCCATTGGACTTGTTCTTTGGCTTGTTCTAAGGTAATGGGCGATTGTCTGGATAAGCGCATCATAGCTATTGCCGCTCTTTCCCGAAAGGATAGTTTGCAGTTCATACTTTATAGATTTTAGGTTCACAATGTGTTTCACTTTTAAATTAAGTAGCCTTCGCCTTGCATAATCTTACTGAATTCAGGTAGTGACTAACGATCATTGCGAACCGATGGCCGGATTTGTTTGCGTTTCACTTTCGTTTATCATTTTGGCTACTTGGAGCAACTGAAAAGCTAGTCCGATTTCGCCAGGCTGATGGCTGCAAAATGTTGTGTGCTGTTTCGTTTTCTATCTAATGACATTGAAGTATAAAAGCGATTCTCTCATCTTTTTCGTCATAGAAAACATAGATTAACCCAACATCTCCCCACATCAATCCAGCATCATCTTCTGAATCAATTTGAAATAAAAGTTTTATTGGATTCCCAATAGTGTCTGTTGGCGTACTTTCACCTTGAACCCATATTGGATAGCCTCCTAGTTGACTTTGATATTCTTGTTCACCAATTAATTTGTTCACAACTTGGCTATAATTTCCCCATGGCTCTTCTTCATCTAAAACACAAGATAATTTTGAAGCATTGTTATTAAAGATATCAACACCTTCCCAATCAGGTAATGATTCGACTGCTTTAAATGCAATCTCGCAATATTTTGATTTTACTAAATTCTCTGGTTTTTTGATCACCATTAGGTTGTCTCGGGATACGAATTTATAAAGTTTGACTAACCAGCCGTCATCTTCTGCATCCCAAGGAGACTCATCCCAGTTATAATAAAATTGAATCAGCTCAATGCTATCGGGAATTTCTAATTCAGTCTTATCCTAAATGCTCATTCTTTAATTTTTCTATAGCACACAAGTATAGACGTAATTACCTCCACACGCAATATAACAACCAAACAGCATTTGACCATCATCTTCCGTGACAATAATTTATTTGAAATAGTAGTACAATTACTCTAAACAAAAAAGGTCTGACGAATGCGCCAGACCCTTTTTGTTTCTTTGTTTATCCAGCGCTAGAAAACCTTCCCAACCGACAGACCAAAAAGCGCATGATTACTGTATCCTTGCGATACCTTAAAATCAATGTAGGTAAGCTTGGCCGTTGCGCCTACGCTCCAATCATCGTGCAAGAAATACTGATAGGCGATTCCGTAGTGCTTGCCCCATTCTGATATATTTATCACAGTGTAGCCGGGAGTATAATCAGCAATCAAGTCGTCTTCTCTGAAATAATCAATGTGAGCTATCAGCATTCGCGTTACTGAGCGATGTTGTCGGGTGACGCCTGCGTACAGCTTCAGGCGGTGACGAGCAGTGTGCAAAGGAGATATAAATACCGAAGCGTCGGCAGCAAAGAAGGTTGCAGTCTGCCAAGATGTAAGAATAGCCTCAGAAGCAGGAATTGTACGGATATACGCATCAAACTCATCAGTAATTCCCCAGCCTGAGTAAAAACCTGGGTCGCCCTTTTCGTAATTATTAGATGCTGGAAAAGTATTGCGGCGTACTAATCCCAAACGTGCTTCAACGCCAAACCAGGGATGAAACGTGTGGCTATACTGCAAGTTGGTTGTTACTCCGTAATCGCCGGGATTCATATCCATCATTGCCGCTCCTCCAATTAAGCTTATTTCGTGCTTTTTTTCTTGAGCGGCCCCCGATAAGGAGGCCGCTACCAATAGAACACACACTATAATCTCTTTCATCTTCTTTATCTTTTTCTTGAAAAACTTTTTCAAAAGCAATTACTACTCAGAAATGTCAGTCCATCTATGTTTCATAAGATACTGCACGGTGCCAAACGATTGTATCCCATAATCAACCCCTTCAAGCCTTATAATGCCTAAACCATTGTTCCCTACAAAAGTCGTTAGTGCACCACCACGGCTGTAACTGGGAGTATTGTAGATTCGTCTCCAATCGCTACCAACATCATACTTAAAGTCAGCGGTTGCTTTAACTTCAGGCACAAATTTTTTGGTCTTTGTATCGTAGCCAACACCCACTTTTCCTTCAATGACAAACTTATTCTCCCTCGCCTTTTTAGCGATAACCATGATAGCTTGCTCTGCTTCATGCATGTCCCAATCTGCGTCGAAGATAAAACCACCTTGCCATGATCCTCTATTTGCATCTGCCCTCTTAACCTTATCATCTAATATGAGGTCTATTTCTGCAATCTCAAAAGTTCCATCAGCCTTAAACTTCATGGGTGCTGAGGCACGATAAATCTGTATTTCTTCTTGCCCCCCAAAAATACCCTTGTAAGCTTGTGTCATTCTATAGTAGGATAC
Source organism: Cyclobacteriaceae bacterium (assembly GCA_965217275.1). Taxonomy (GTDB): domain Bacteria; phylum Bacteroidota; class Bacteroidia; order Cytophagales; family Cyclobacteriaceae; genus Tunicatimonas. The sequence continues at coordinate 4,174,814 of OZ244400.1, forward strand.
GTAAGTAGCCAGAATGTCGGTTTGCGAAATATCCTTGGAGGAAGTGACTCCGGTAAGGAAACTGGAACTGATCACGCGGCCATTGGCCGGTGCTGCCTCGCTTTGGGTAAACTTCTCTAACCGCAGTTTCTTTAGCGCTTGAAAAGATGCAATCTCTTCGTCAGTTCCTTCGGCCGGTTTGAGAATAATAGTGGGGTTTTTCTCGCAATATGCATCGTCCACGCGCTTCACGTACTGAGGCTGTTTAGAAGAGGCAAAAAACACCAATCCCTCATTATAATCTTCTTGGACCAACGGATGATAGGTCACCGTAACTTCCTTGATATTCTTCCAGTCAAAATACTCATAGTAAGGGATGTAGAGAATGAGATTATACTTTATCATTTGCTCTTGCAAGGTAGCCGACAAGTCTTTTTTAGCATTGTCATCCAATCCTTCACCTATATGCTTAGCAAATTGAGAACCAAAATCTGTCCCCCCGGCACGTGATTGAGAGGAACCTTCTTCACCATTGAACAGCAGTCGCAGGCGAGCGTCGGTATTACCATCGTATTCCTTGGTGATCTCAGCAACGATTTCGTCTTTCACTCCAGGAAGCAAAGATATTTCACCAATTGCAGCATAAGAATCCTTCATCACTTTGAGCAATTCCTGTTGGTCTTTTGACAGCGTTGGTAGAGTTTGATTTACCGGTACTGTAGTGTCAAGTATTGGTTCGTCTTCATTATTACAGCTAGCGAAAACTAAGGTAGCGAGACATAATGCACCACTACAAAATTTATTGAATAGTTTCATTGGTTTTTATGTTTTTTAGTTTTTGAAAGGCAACATAAGTTTGCTCACCCGTTTGGTAGGTGAATTACCCAACGACGAGTCCTCCTGGAAGACTGTCATTTTGTCAGCTTGCTGTTTTGAGTGAAGTTGGTTTGTGTAGCGGTAGTTAATAGGAAGGCCTTCATATACTATACCGGCTTTTTCTCAAAAGTTGCATTGTCACGCGAAAAATATTTTCAGCGCTTGCCAAGCACACTGGCAAGCATCAACCAATCTGGTTGTCGCGATACACTAAAAACAATTTCTGGAGCTTCTTGCAGCTTCGCTTGATCTTCGACTTCACGGTGTTCTCGTTCAGGTGAAGCGACTGCTGAATTTCCTTATTAGACCAGCCCTGCCGGTATTTGAGGCAAATTAGCAACTTTTCTTCACCCCTTACTTGTTCCAACAGTTCTTTAAGCACTTCGATGGTAGGTTTAGCCACCTCGTCGGTATCGTACTCTTCCTCAATCGTCTCTTCAATCTTTCGAGATATCTCTTGGTGCAAATCCTGTTTATCTCCATTGAGGTGATCAACGCAACGGTTACGGATGATGATATTCAGCCAAGGCATAAAAGGGGCGTTGCTATGGTAGGTCTCGGACCTGGTAAACAAGCGAATCAGCACTTCCTGGGCCACATCCTGAGCATCGTCTTTATCTTTTAGGATACCGTAGCAGCGCGTAACAATGTAAGGGCGGTGGCGACGCACCAGTTCGGAAAAGACTGACGGGTGCTGCTGTTGCTTAAAGAGGTGCAACAATTTCTCATCGGATAGTTTTTGTAGTTCCATAGTAGTAGCCCTATAAAACGGTATAATTATATTTGTGACAAAATAAGCAATATATCACAGGGGGCCAAGCATTTCCCCAGAATTACGCCATCCGAAGCTTTTTTGCTACTTTGCGCCGTATTCCGAACCTCACTCTATGCTGCGCTACCTACTGACCGTTTGCTCGCTCTTCACCTTCATCACCCTCGCCGCCCAACCGCAACCGCCTAACGAGTTTCTGGGCTACGCCCTGGGCGACCGCTTCACGCCCCACCACCGGGTGGTGAGCTACTTCGAGCACGTGGCCGACCGGGTGCCCAACGTGAAACTGGAGTACTACGGCGAATCCTACGAGCACCGCCCCCTGCTGGTGGCCTACGTGACCGCTCCCGATAACTTCGACCGCCTCGATGACATCCGCCGGGCCAACCTCAACCGCGCCGGACTTCTCGACAGCACGGTGAGCGAAACCTTTGACGATATCGCCATTGTGTGGCTCAGCTACAACGTGCACGGCAACGAGGCGGTATCAACCGAGGCGGTGATGGGTGTGCTCTACGAACTGGCCGACGCCACCAACGCCCGCACCCAGGAGTGGCTCGAGAACACGGTGGTGATTCTGGACCCCTGCATCAACCCTGACGGGCGCGACCGCTACGCCACCTGGTACAACCAGCACGTGGGCCGCCCTCCCAACGCCAACCCCGACAGCTGGGAGCACCACGAACCCTGGCCGGGCGGACGGCCCAACCACTACTTCTTCGACCTGAACCGCGACTGGGCCTGGGCCACCCAGCAGGAAACGCAGGCCCGCCTGAAACTCTATAACCGGTGGCTGCCCCACCTACACGCCGACTACCACGAGCAGGGCGTGAACAGTCCCTACTACTTCGCCCCGGCGGCCGAGCCCTTTCACGTGCTGATCACTGACTGGCAGCGGGAGTTTCAGACCACCATCGGGGTCAACAATGCCCGCTACTTCGACGAGGCCGGGTGGTTGTACTTCACGCGCGAGCGCTTCGACCTATTATACCCCAGCTACGGCGACACCTACCCCACTTACAACGGGGCCATCGGCATGACCTACGAGCAGGGCGGTTCGGGCCGGGCCGGGCTGGCCGTGCTCACCGACGAAGAAGATACCCTCACGCTGGCCGACCGCATCGAGCACCACCTCACCACCAGTTTATCCACCATCGAGGCCACGGCGCAGAACGCCACGCGGGTAGTCAGTGAGTTCGCGCAGTTTTATCAGCAGGCCCAGAACGACCCGCCGGGCAACTACCGCAGTTTCGTGGTGAAGGCAAGCGGTAACTCCGACAAAATCGACGCCCTGCGCTCCCTGCTGGATACGCACCGCATTCGCTACTCCCGAAGCACGGCCAGCCGCGGCCTGTCGGGGTTCTCGTACCGCAACGGGCAAACGGGCGACTTCCGGTTGGAAGCGGGCGACCTGCTGATTCCCACCCAGCAGCCCAAGTCGGTGCTGCTGCAGGTGCTCTTTGAACCGCAAACGGCCCTGTCCGATTCCATCACCTACGACATCACCGCTTGGTCGGTGCCCTACGCCTACGACCTGGACGCCTACGCCCTCACCACCGACCTGTCGGCAGGCGACGCGATGCCCGCCCCGGAGTTCACTCCCGCCAGCACCGCAGAGGCGGCCTACGCCTACGTGACCGCCTGGAACAGCGTGGCCGACGCCCGCTTTCTGGGTCAGCTGATGCAGCAGGATATCAAAGTCCGCTTCGCCACCCGCCCCTTCACCGTAGAAGAGCAGTCGTTCGAGGCCGGAGCGCTGATCATCACGCGAGCCAACAACGCCGCCCTGGGCGAAGCCTTCGACCAAAAGGTGATCGACATTGCCAACGCCCAGGCGCAGGAGCTGACCGCCGTGGGCACCGGTTTTGCGGGCAGTGGCTTTGATTTCGGGTCGGGCGAGGTGCGCTACCTCGAACCGCCCCGCATCGTGGTGGCCACCGGCGAAGACGTTTCGGCCTACGGTTTCGGCGAAATCTGGCACTTCTTCGAGCAGCAACTCCAGTATCCCATCACGCCCGTAGAGGCCAACCGCCTGGAGGACATCAACCTCAACGACTACAACGTGCTCATTCTTCCCGACGGCAGCTACGCGGAGGCTTTAAAGGACGTGAAGCTGGCCGACTGGGTGAAGCAGGGCGGGCGGTTGATTGCCCTGGAAGGGGCGCTATCGTTCTTAGCCGAAGACGAGGCCTTTGGACTCAACCCCTACGCCAGTGAAGAAGAGCAGCAGCAGTTGGAAGCCGCCCGGGCCGATGATCGTAGCGAAGAACAACTGGCCTCCTACGCCTCGCGCGAGCGCCGGGCCCTCAGTAGCGACATTTCGGGCGCAATCTTCCGCCTGCGCCTGGACAACACGCACCCCCTGGCGCTGGGCTATCCTGATTATTATTACACCCTGAAGCGGGGCACCGACCGCTACGCCTACCTCAGCGACGGCTGGAACGTGGGCACCCTGGCCAGCCGCGAAGACCTGGTCAGTGGCTTTGTGGGGGCCGACGTGCAGGAACAACTAACGCAGTCGCTGGTGTTCGGAGTGGAGGATAAGGGACGTGGTAGCGTAGTGTATCTGGTCGACAATCCCCTGTTTCGGCAGTTTTGGTACAACGGCAAGCTGCTGTTTGCCAATGCGGTATTTTTGGTGGGGCAGTAGGCACGTGATTAATGTAGGCACGTGATTAATCACGTGCCTACGCTACCACATTTCTACACCCCTCTACCCCCAACACATTTCTTTCCCATAACTCGCTATTGCGAACCGAATGATTCATATTTGATCCAATCCAGGGCACCAATTTTTCAAACCAACTTAAACCCCCCAACCATGTCTGACTCCCTTCGCTATCCCATTGGTCAATTCTCGCCTCCCGAACGCGTGTCGGAAGACGAGCGGCAGCAGCACATCGTCACCGTGGCCGAACTGCCGCAGCAGCTTGCCGCCGCCGTGGAACCCCTCATCGACGCCCAGCTCGACACCCCCTACCGCGACGAGGGCTGGACGGTGCGGCAGGTGGTGCACCACCTGCCCGACAGTCACCTGAACGCTTACACCCGCTTTCGGCTGGCCCTCACCGAAGACAATCCGACCATTCATCCCTACGCCGAAGACCGCTGGGCCGAACTGGCCGACGCCCGCACGGCGCGGATCGAGCCGTCGCTGCAACTGCTCGAAGCGCTACACCAGCGCTGGGTCATGCTGCTGCAATCGCTTACCGACGAAGACTTTGCCCGCACCTTCGTGCATCCGCAGCAGAACAAAACCTTTCGGCTGGACGTGGCCCTGGCCAACTACGCCTGGCACGGGCAGCACCACCTGGCGCACATCACCACGCTGAAAGAGCGAAAAGCGTGGTGAGTTTACTAACGCAGTGCGTAGGCTGGCTGCTGGTTCTGCTCACGGTGACCACCGGAGTGGCCCAGTCAGTTGCCGAGAAGCCACTGCGGGTGGGCGTGGCTGGACTGGTGCACGGGCATGTGGGCTGGATTCTAAAGGCCATGCAGCGTCCGGATATCGAGGTGGTGGGTATTGCCGAGCCCAACCGGGCGTTGGCCCAGCGCTACGCCGAGCAGTACGGCTTCCCGATGGATCTGGTCTACGACAATTTGGCTACCATGCTCGACCAAGCTCAGCCCGAGGCGGTCACCGCCTTCAATGCCATCTACGACCATTTGGCCACGGTAGAAGCCTGCGCTCCCCGGGGCATCCACGTGATGGTGGAGAAGCCGCTGGCCGTGAGCCTGGAGCACGCCCGCCGTATGGAGCAACTGGCCAACGAGCACAGCATCCACCTGCTCACCAACTACGAAACCACCTGGTACGGCAGCAACCACGCCGTTCAGGCACTGGTGCAAGCATCGGCTCTGGGCGAGCTGCGCAAAATCGTGGTGCACGACGGTCACTCCGGTCCGAAGGAGATTGGCGTGGGTCCGGAATTTCTGGAGTGGCTCACCGACCCTAAACTGAACGGCGGCGGAGCCCTGATGGACTTCGGCTGCTACGGGGCCAACCTGATCACCTGGCTGATGCGGGGCGAACGGCCCACGTCGGTGACGGCCGTTACCCAGCAGATTAAGCCCGACGTGTATCCTGAGGTCGAGGACGAGGCGACAATTATTCTCACCTATCCGAAGGCGCAGGGCATCATTCAGGCCTCGTGGAACTGGCCGGTGAGCCGGAAAGACACGGAGGTGTACGGTGCAACCGGCTACGCCTTTGCCCTGAACGCCACCGACCTGCGGGTACGACAAATGCAAGCCAAAACCGAAACGATCCGGCAAGCAAAAGCGCGGGCGGCCCCCTACGACGACCCGTTCACCTACCTGGCAGCAGTGGTGCGCGGCACGATCACCGTAGCTCCTGCCGACCTATCAGCCCTGGAAAACAACTTGGTAGTGATGGAAATTTTGGATGCGGCCAAGCGGTCGGCGCAGACCGGCAAGCGGGTAGCGCTGGAGTAGTCAGGCACGTGATGATTGTTGGGTAGCCCATACAATAGCCGACCGAAAATGCCTTTTACTTTTTGAAGAACGGAATCACGGCGTAGTGGCGCTGAACCGGCGTCCGCACGGTGAGCACGTGTTGGCCCCGGGGCAGCTTGGCAATGTCGATCCACGCCATAATTCCCTGCTCCTGGCTAGCAGGATCGCGGTGAAGTCCAATAGTACGCCAACATTTTGGCTAAGTCAAAGTTAGTTAAAAATGATTCGTTCGTTACCCTGTTTTCTGATTGCCTTTTTGCTGGTATGCTCATCGGTGCCCGCCCGGGCGCAGCTATCCATCACCCCCCAGTTCAACACCGCCCTGCCGGTGGGCGATACCGAGGAATATGGCAACCCCCGGACGGGCTACGGCCTGGAAGTGGGCTACCAACTCACTGAGCACGTCGGCGTGGTGGTGGCCTACGACCGCTACCGCTTCGAGCTTCAGTCTGACCGGGAAAACTTCAACATCAACTCCCTTATCGTCTCACTACTCAACCTGCCCGAACTGCTTTCGCTCGACCTGACGGCCGTTTCCTGGAACGGGGGCGTACGCTTTTCGTGGCCGCTGCGCTACGTGACGCCCTATATTGGAGCGGAAGGAAGCACTAACCTGATCACCGCTGCCGGGTACGGACTCAAGGTATCGCGGCGCTACTGGGGCGTGGCGCCGGTGGTGGGCGTAGAGGTGACCCTGGCCCCCCGCTGGAGTTTGCGGGCTGATACTCGTCTGCAAACCATCTTTATCGAGGAAAACATTCCGTTTGTGGAGGATATCATCGACGAAACCCTGGTGTTTGTGCCTCTGCAAGTAGGAGTGGTGTACCGACTCAACTTTCGACAGCCATGAACGAGGAGCAGTTTATTCCGGGCATCTACAACTATTGCGACCGCTGGTGCGAACGGTGTCCGCTCACCCACCGCTGCCGGGTGTACGCCGACGAGCAGGAAGAAAATGCTCAGTATCCCGAAAGTGACGACCCCAAAAACAAAGTGTTCTGGGAGCGATTGGGGGCTAAGCTGGATGAGGCGATGCACCTGTTGCAAGCAGCCGCCGCGGAGATGAACATTGATTTGGACAAACTGCCCGACGAACTGGACCCGGAACCGGAGGAGGAAGCAGAGGAACCGGAGTTTACCCTAGCCGCGCGCACGTACGGCCAGCAGGCCAGTACTTGGATCAAGGATAAACTACCCAGCGTGCGCGATGAATTTACTTACGAACTGGAACTGGGGTTGGCGGGGGCAGCAGATCGGGCGGAAGCAATCGGCGAGGCCCTGGAGGTGGTTCAGTGGTATCTGTACCAGATTGAGGTGAAGCTGCGCCGCGCCCAGCACGGCCTGCGTTCGCCCTGGCTAGAGGAAGAAGACATCGATGATGCCAACGGTTCGGCCAAGGTGGCGCTGATCGGCATCGAGCGCTCGCTGGCGGCCTGGATGGTGCTCTACCAGCATCTGGAGGCCCATCAGGACGACATTTTGCAGCACTTGGCCAGCCTGGAGCGCACCCGACAAGCCACCCTCCGGCAGTTCCCCGACGCCCCCCGCTTCATCCGCCCCGGCTTCGACGATTAACTGACTACGCAATTGGCACTTAGCTCGTATGTGAATAACGGTGCAGTTTTTTTATCACTTCATCATTCGGTGTTCCTTATTCGATATTTCCCACCAATTTGATCGACCCACTAATCACGTAAAGAAACCTCTGGACAGATAGAGAGATAACCATCTGCCTCCCTCGGCAGTTATCACCGCATGGATACCTCCTCCGGCCCTCCTCCCTTCAACTTCTTTGGCGAACGCCTCGCCGAGATTATCAAGAAAGCCATCAAGCAGCAGATGTCGCAGTCAGGCAGCACGGATCAACTTGCCCCGAAGCTGCAGACCATGGTCGAGCAACAGCAGCAGACCAACGTCCAACTCGCGCACCTGGTGACCGCCGTGAGCCAACTCAACGAGCAGGTGCAGGAAAACAACCGGCGCAATGCCCGCTATCCTTTCTGGAAGAAGATGGCCCTCGAAGTGCCCCCGGTGGTGCTGGCCGTGCTGCTGGCCTTCGGCATCAACTCGTGGTGGCAGGGGGTGAAAGAACAGCAGCGGGCGGATTTGGCAGTGGCCAACGTGGTGAAGGAGATTCGGAAAAACAAGTCGATCGTGGAAAATAACACTGAAAGAAACGGCCAACGACTCCCCAAGCTTGCTGCTTCTTGATTATGATTTTTGCCCCCGGTTTTTTATTTTGAGCAAACCGCCCGCCACCTAGCCCACCCAATCATGCTGCGCAACTACTTCACCATCGCTTTCCGCAATTTCTGGAAGCACAAGATGTTCACCTTTATCAACATTTTCGGACTGGCGCTCGGCATCGCCTGTAGCATCCTGATGGCCCTGTGGGTGCGCGACGAACTGCGGCACGACCGCTTCCACACCGGGGGCGACCGCATCTACCAGGTGATGACCAACATGCAGCAAACCGAGAAGATCACCACCTGGAGCAACACCCCCCAGCCCCTGCAACCCATCCTGAACACCCGCTACCCCGACGTGGAGCAAACCGCCGTGATGCAAGGAGGTCAACAAAGCACCCTGTTCACCGTGGCCGAACGGCGTATCCAGGAGCAGGGCTACTACGGCAGTCCGTCGTTGTTCACCTTGTTCTCGTTTCCGTTGGTGCAGGGCGACATCAGCACCGCGCTAAAAGATATCAACAGCATCGTGATCTCCGAGGCCCTGGCCGCCAAGCTCTACGGCTCCGACTGGGCGCAACAGAATCTGGTGGGCACGCTGCTGACCATCGACGACGAAGACCCGCTGAAGATCGGTGGAGTGTTTCAGGACATCCCGGCCTACTCTTCGTTGCAGTTCGAGTTTATCCGGCCGTTGGCCCGCTACCTGCAAGACCAGGGTGAGATGCACTGGGGCAACTACTACTTCAACACCTACGTGCAACTGCGCCCCGGCACCGACCCAGCCGCATTCGAGCGTAAAATCCGCGATTTGATCGTCGATAACCACCCGCAGGTGGATGAGGGGGTAGCGCTCTTCCTGCACCCTTTCGAGAAGCAGTACCTCTACTCTAATTTTGAAAACGGCGAGAACACCGGGGGACGCATCGCCTTTGTGCGCATCTTCTCGGTGGTGGCCGTGCTCATCTTGCTCATCGCCTGCATCAACTTCATGAACTTGGCCACCGCGCAGTCGTCGCAGCGCGCCAAGGAGATCGGCATCCGCAAGGCGGTGGGGGCCTTCCGGGGGTCGCTCATCGTGCAGTTTATCGGCGAAGCCGTGCTGCTGGCGGGGATGGCCCTGCTGCTGGCGCTGCTGTTCGTGTTCTTGCTGCTGCCGGTGTTTAACGAACTCACCGGCAAGGCCGTCACCGTCGACCTGTCTCGCCCCGCCAACTGGCTGCTCGGGCTCGGACTGGTGCTGCTCACCGGGTTGCTGGCGGGCAGCTATCCGGCGCTGTTTTTGTCGTCGTTCAACACCGTGCGGGTGCTCAAGGGCAACCTGGCTTCGCACTTTGGGGCGGCCAACCTGCGCAAAGCCCTGGTGGTGTTCCAGTTCGCCCTGTCGATGCTGATGATCATCGGCACCCTGGTGGTGCACCGGCAGGTGCGCTACATCCAGACCAAAGACCTGGGGCTCGAGCGCGACCACCTGGTGTATACCTCCCTGGGCAACGCCCGCGAGCACTACGAAACGGTGCGCAACGGCCTGCTCCGTAACCCAGGCATCGTGAACGTGACCTTCTCCAACCAGAACCCGCTCACCGTGAACAACTCCACCGGCGACCCCACCTGGGACGGCAAAAGCGACGACGACGGAGCGATTTTCTACATTATCAACACCGACCTGGGCTTTCTGGAAACCATGCGCATGGAGCTCAAGGAGGGTCGCGATTTCTCGGCTGAGTTCGGCACCGACACGGCCAACTACATCATCAACGAGACGGCCGCCCGGGTGATGGGTATGGAGCAGCCGGTAGGGCAAAACCTGGAGTTCTGGGAGCAGCCGGGGCAGATCATCGGGGTGGTGAAGGACTTTCACCTGCAGTCGCTGCACGTGCCCATCGAGCCGCTGATTCTGCGCTACGCTCTGGACTACAACTGGATGCTGTACGTGCGCACCCGGGCGGGGGAGACGCAGCAGGCCATCGCCGCCCTGGAGGACGTGCACACGCAGTATAATGCCGCCTATCCATTCGAGTACCACTTCATGGACGATGAATTTGACCAGATGTACCGCAGTGAGCAGGTGATGGGGCGATTGGCCAACTACTTCGCCATTATTGCGGTGGTGATTTCGTGCCTGGGTTTGTTCGGACTGGCATCCTACGCGGCGACGCGGCGCACCAAGGAGATTGGCATCCGCAAGGCACTGGGCGCGTCGGTGACCAGCATTGTGCTGATGTTGTCCGGTTCGTTTGTGCGGCTGGTGCTGATCGGTTTCGCGGTGGCAGCCCCGCTGGCCTACTTCCTAATGCAGCGGTGGCTCGATAACTTTGCCTACCGCACCGACGTTGCCCTCTGGGTGTTTGTGGTGGCAGGAGTGGCCGGGCTAGTGATTGCTCTGCTCACGATCAGTTACCGCTCGTTCCGGGCCGCCCAAATCAATCCGGTAGAAGCTTTACGATACGAATGATGTTCGGAGTTCAAAGGTTCTGGGTTCTGAGTTTGCATTCCAGAACTCAGAACCTAGAACCCCGAACCAATTAACCTAGAACCTCTGGGTGTTTGTGGTGGAACCAATTAACCGTCAAGTCCGTTAGAGGTGGGTCAAATGATTCGCCGTAGATCTCGTCAAGTCCGTTAGAGGTGGGTCAAATGATTCGCCGTAGATCTCGAAATGCACCGCCTCGCTGAACATGTCGGCCACGCCGGTGTCCTCAATCACCTCCTGGTAGGTTTTATAACAGGCCAGCGCCCGCTTCATGGCCTCAACATCCTCATCATTGATAGGCACCGAGCAATCAATCTCCTCGTCGAGCGACTGCTTCAGGATAAAGTCGTGCCCTTTCTTAAAGGTGCCGTCGCCCTGGTAGCGCACCGTGAAAAAAGCCAGCCGATGCAGGTAGTCCACGCCTCGGTCTTTCAGGTTCAGGTACACGTTCTTGATCACCGCGTGCATCACCAGGTGGTCGTGGAAGCCACTGATGCCGTGCACCGGGTACGACACCAGCACGTCGGGCCGGATGGCCTGCACGTGTTCGGTCACCACCCGCTCAATGTCGCGGGGATCCATTTCTTTGAGGCCGCTGTCGGGCAGGTTGAGCACCGTCATGCCGGTGAGACCCAGCGTCTTCTCCACCGCCCGCATCTCCTCGTGGCGCACTTCGCCCATCTGCTCAACGCTTAGGCCCAGTTTGTGGCGCTGCTTGGTGGCTCCGCCGCGGGTGAGGGTGAGCAGGTACACGTCGTGCCCGGCCCGCAACTGGGCGTGCATGGCCGCCGCCGGGCCAAACGACTCGTCGTCAGGATGGGGAAATACGTAGAGCAGTTTCATGAAATAGTAAGCGGTGACGAAAGCAATTTGTTTGGCAGAAAAGGGTTAGAATAGAGGTTTATTTAGGGCTTTCGCCATTTTGCGGCCAGCTTCCGTGATCAGGGTATACGCACCTGTGCTGGTCTGCACGGGGTGCCCCGCCCAACTTGCGGTCGGCAACCCACCGCGAGGCTACGGCTAGTAGTCCTCACGCGTGAGCGCGATACTAACCATTGTTTCATTAAGTCTAACGGAGAATCATCTGTCAGAAGCTATAGCTATACCCCAGCGTGCCGGTGAACTCAGTGAACGGACTCGCCGTGGATTGCGCACCGCGCCGAAGCGCCATCAAGCTGAGCGTAAAATTGTTCTTGTTCAAGTTGTAGCTGGTATTGATGCGGGTGTTGACTACGTTGCCAATGGCTACACCCGCGCTCAAGTAGCGGTTGTAGGATGATGACCAGGTCGCCCGTAGCTTCTTCTCGTAGAACGATTTGTTAAGTGATACCGCCGGACCCAACGCCGTGCTCTGCAACTCAGGATCAATGTTGCGGTTGGCATTGATTGAGGCAGTGAAGCCCAGATCGGAGGCAGCAATGCGGTAGCTGTAGGCCAGATTTCCGTTGTAGAACTGCGACTGTCGGTCGGTGACCTGCTGCCCCTGCCGCTCATTGGCCATTTGATACGAGGTGTTGAGGCTGATGGCGTAGGTGTTTTTTCCCTGCCTGCCGTTGTAGCTGCTCGAGAAGTTGGCGTTGTCAGTCACCTGCACAAAATCCAGCGTCAGCGTGTCGGTGGCGTTCACAATCTCGTTGAGGCGGGGCGCGCGGCGACTGTTGGTGGTGAAGTTCGAGTAGCTGCCCGAGAAATTCCAGGCCTTCGTCGGACTGTAGCCCAGGCTCAGGGAGTTGACGAGTCGGCGCTGCTGGTTCACCTCGTTGCCGTCGAGGTTGTTGCGCTGCACGCCGGTTTGCAAGGCCAGCGTTACTTTGCTATCCAACAACCGGGTGTTGCCCCCCACGGTGATGTTTTCCACGTCGTTGTTGAAAAAGTAGGCTCCCATCGTCTGGTAGCCCGGGTCCACGCGTTCGTAGCCCAACTGCAACCCGTAGTGGCTTCCAGCGTAGTGCAGCGTGCCTTTGTAGGCCTGGTGGTACGCTGAGGATACCCGCGGCGTGAAAAGTCCACCCAGCTTTTGGTAGATACTGCCCGCCACCGGGGTGGCTCTTCCGGAACGAACGTCGCGGGTGTAGGCACTGCTGGCCCACTCGCCCGTGAAGCTGACGCGCTTGAACAGGCGTTTGGCCACATTGACGCCGAACACCAAGTTTTCTCCCGGCAGCACGTTTAGTTCCTCCGGCGGGGGGGCAATAGAAGTCGGATCGTCCTGCCCCTTGAACACGATCAAGTCCACATAATCGGTGGCCGAACCGTAGCCCAGTTTGGCTCCGTAACCGTAGCGCCGGTAGGTGGGGAGGCTACCGGCTTGCGCGGTGGTGTCGTATTCTACCGCTTTGTTGAGCCGACCGTACATCGCACTTACGCGCCATCGGCCGGGATTGAGCTCCAGTCCCGCTCCTAAGAAAGTATGGCCCGCCAGGGTGTAGGACGAGAAGTTCATGCTGCGCCAGCCCAGGTGCGCCGTGGCCCACTGGTAGGTTGGACTCAGCCCGTACTGGTTGAAGGGCTGATGAAAGGTCGTCTGCTGGTTGGAATAGTTCACCGACAGCGGAATGCTTAATCCGTAAACCGACACGTTGAGCGAACCTGACAAGAAGTACGAAAACGGATCCCGGCGCGATGCTGCTCCCGAAGAACCATAGAGAATGCTACTGCTAGAAAGTGATCCGGACACCGTGATGGGTTTGGCATCGCCAATGGCTCCCAAATCCTGAGCGTATCCGGCCTGGAAGCACCCCCATCCTACCGCCGACAACAATCCAGTACGTAGTAGCCTTCGTATCATGCAGTCACTGCTTAGTGGGTTGAGATACAATTAGTTCGACCCGTCGGTTTTTCGCCCGGTTGGCTTCGGTATCGTTCGGCATCAGCGGCTCAGTGGAACCCATACCATCGATTTCGATGCGGTTAGCAGCTACTCCCTGCGCCACCAGATAGTCTTTCACCGACTGCGCCCGGGCCAGCGATACCCGCCGGTTGGTGCGCTCCTTACCCACGTTGTCGGTATGGCCCACCACCCGCAGGTGCAGTGCCTGATTCATCTGCATCAGTCCCACAAAATCATTAAAGTAGGTCTGCGCTTTGGGCGTAAGCGTGGCGTCGTTAAAGGCAAATTCAAAGGTTTGCTTCAGATGAAAAGCCACCGGCAGGCTTGTCGGCTTGCCCGTCGGTTCGTTGGTCGCGCTTGTTTCGCCGGTACTATCTTCGTGTTCGTGCATATCCGCGGGGGGAGCGTCCGTCGCTGGCCGGGTGCGCGAGGCAGGCTTCTTTTCGTAGAACGTTCGGACGTCTCCCACCGAATAATCGCGCACGACCTGCATTGGCGGACGGCGGTTGATGCTCTTGCGAATTGCCAGGGTTAGTTCGGTAGCGTTCTGCATCGTTTGCCCCGCGGTGCCCACGTCGTAGCTAAACCCGGCGCTGAAGTGCGGCTGTTTGAAGCGCAGCGACAAAGCTAGGGCCTTCGCATCGGTATAGTAAGTCCCCAACTCCACGCTGCCCGACCGCAGGGGGTCCAGCGGATTGTTGTTTTTGAAATGATAAGCATACGCCGCCCCCGCCCGCAACAAGTTTTGGGGACCTTCTCGCATCCAGAGCACACTCGGCGTGATCGTCCAACTGCCGTTGTCGAACACCCGTTGACCGCCCTGCACCACGTAGCGGCGGGGCAGTCGATAGCCACTGGTCAAGAAAAGCTCCGTGGGTCGTTGTAGGCGCTGCACCGCGATGCCCAGGTAGGTCATGGTTTTCCGTCGCGCGTCGGTGCGGTAGAGGTACAACCCGCTGCCCACGTTCCAGTAGTCGCTCTGCAAGCTGCCCCTGATACTTTCTCCCGGATCGGCTCCCGGATCAAAACCCAGATTGGGTACGTACTGGCTGCCGGTGGTGATGTTGCCCGACGAAAAACGCTGCTGGTGGTAGCCTCCCTGCGCGCCCCAGCTCAGAAAAGTGCGCGGAGCCAACGCGAAATTGTAGGCGAAGGCAACCTCTAACTGCGTGCGCTGAAACGATGGCTGCTCGTCGGGATGATCAGCGAGCAGGCTGATACCAAGGCCTCCCCAGCGCTCATTCGTGCTGTTTTTGATGAGTGGATACTTTCCGGTGAATACGGTCGACTGTAGCGACACGTCTTCCAGAAACTGCTGGCGGCGGTAGTCGAGTATCAAAGTGGCGTGGTTATCGGTGGCAACGTGCGCGGGGTTTAGCTGCAAGGGGACGCTGTTGGTCTGGGTGAAGTAGGAGCTTTGGGCGGTGGTGATGAGAGGTAGCCCGAGTAGAAATATGTAGGTAAATAACTTAAGCATGGTATTGTCTCACACTGATTTCACAGATTACACGGATGATTGATTGGCGGTATGTGGTGGTTATTTTCTCGCACAGATGGCACAGATGATTTAGTTGATGATGCGGGTGATGGAATCTTTTAAAGTCACGCTGTTGAAGTTGATGAGTAGGCCCAGGCGTTTGTCGGTGAGGCGCAAGTAGGTGAGCAGTTGTTTGTAGTGGACTTTCAGGACGGTCTCTACCGATTTGAGCTCGACGATCACCAGGTCATCCACCAGTAAATCCAGGCGAAATCCAATGTCCAGGTATATTTCTTCGTAGCGCACCGGAATTCCCAGTTGGCTTTTCACTTTATGACCCATCTTCGTGAGTTCATACATCATTGCTTGCTCATATACCGATTCCAGCAACCCCGGCCCCAGCACATTATGCACCCGAAACGCCGCTCCCCGAATTTCATAACTAATATCATTCTCTATCATATCTCTGTATTTTTCTGTGTCATCCATAAAATCCGTGCACTATCATCCGTGCCATCTGTGAAATCCGTGTGCTATCGAACCAAATTAACCTTCCCCGACTGTCTCCCCTCAAACCCCACTGCCTTTCCATCAAAAAACTGCCCCCGGATCATCCAATGATAGCTCCCACTCGGTAGCGGAGCTCCGTGCAGTGTTCCGTCCCACCCGGTTTCCATAATTTCCGTTACATTTTTTGAAAAAAATACCCGATTACCCTGACGATCAAACATCTGTAATTCTAGTCGCTCAATGCCCGCGCCGTATACCCGGAAGATTTCGTTCTGCCCGTCCCCGTTGGGTGAGAACAGGTTAGGGACAAACACCCGATTGTCGACCGACACCGTTACGGCATCCACCCGATTACAGCCCAATTCGTTGGTCACCGTCACCTCGTAAGTGGTTGTCACCACAGGCGATGCAACCGGGTTAGCAACGTCAGTGCGCGACAGGCCTTCGGTTGGAAACCAAGCGTAGGTCACCCCGCCGGTAGCAAACAGTGACGTGGTTTCTCCGGCTCCGATGGTCACGTCTTCGCTGGTGGTAATTTCGGGTAGGTCGTTGACCGTGATGGTTACGTAGGCGGTGTCGGGGGAACAGTCACCGGCTTGTGCTACCAGCGTGTAGGTGGTAGTTTGCTGGGGCGTGGCGACGGGGTTGGCCGAGAACGGATTGCTGAGCGAGGTTTTTGGCAACCAGGTGTAGTGGTAGGGCAGGACCGCTCCCTGCGCAGTGGATTCCCCGCCCAGCACGGTTGATTCGCCCCGGCAGATTGCGCGATTCGCTCCGGCATCCAAGCGGGTGGGCGGGTTCACGGTGACAATGACGGTGTCGTGGTTCACACAGCCCTGGGCGCTGGTTATCCGCAGCACGTAGGCAGTGGTGGTATCCGGCGTGGCGTTTGGTTGCGCGACGGTAGCATCCGACAGCGAACTAGTAGGCTGCCAAGCGTAGGTGAAATCGGATTCAGCGGGCTTTCCTAAGAGGATGCTTTCTCCCTGACAAATTAAATGGTCTTCCCCGGCGTCGGCGATGGGCAGGGCGTAAACCGTTGCTATGATCGTATCGTAACCCACGCAGCCATTGGGATTAATGACTTCTACCCAGAGTGTATCGGTTTGCACCGCTACGTAGGCTAGTTGGGCGGTATTGCTGGCTAAACTGCCCTGCCGTTGCGAGAACCAGTTCACCCTATCTTCGGCTCGTCCGGCTTCGAGTAGCAGCGTATCGCCCGCGCAGCGATAGCGGTCGCTCCCCAGATCAGCCACGGGCAACGCGTAGGTTTGTACTACCAGCGTATCGCGCAGCACACAACCCAGTGCGTTGGTGAGGGTGGCCACCAAGGTGTCGGTCTGCAGGAAAGCAAGCGTAACTGATCGCTGGTTGTTGATAGCGACTCCCCGCGTCGATTGCCAGTCGACCTGATCGCCGGGCTGGCCTATTTCCAGCCTGATTGTATCTCCGGCGCAGAGGGCGGTGTCAGGTCCTAAATCGGGCGCGTAGCAAATGGTAAAGCTTGCTTCGGCTGAGAACGCGGAACTGCGGTGGCTCGCATCGAGCGACTGCACTCCCCAGTAGTATCGTCCTTCGGACAAGTCGTGCAGACTGAAGGTAGTAGTGTAACCCGCACTTGCTCCGTTGAGTACCGTTCTTTGGCTATTGGTGAGCAAGGCAGGGACGGGCACCACATCCGCTTGACCCGGGGAGGTGCCCACGTACACTTGGTAGGCAATGCCGACGTCCGGGGTTTCGGCATCGGTGGCGGGGTTCCACTGCAACCGGACTGAGTCTTCCGATGGGGTAGCCAGTAAACCACCTGGCACGCTGGGAGCGGTGTTGGGATTGGTCAGTCCGTTGGTGTGCAGTTGGCTTTCGCCGCCTCGGTTGTTGGTTCCGGTGACCAGGGCATCAATGGCTCCGTCTTGGTCGTGGTCGACGGTGCTGACGTCGCCGTCGTAGACCGCCAGCAGTCCGGAATTATTAACACTACTGAAGCTACCGTCTTGCTGGTTGCGGTACAGGAAGCTCTCGGCGTTGGCGTTGCGCAGGCCGGTGATAAATAGGTCGGAATAGCCGTCGTTGTCGTAGTCGAGCCAGACAAGACTGCTGTTTCCGAGGGCGATTAGTCCCGCCGCCGCGTCGGTGAACACTTCGTTGTGGTTGTTGCGGTAGATTTTGCTGATCGTGATTCCCCCATCGGTGATGCCGGACAGCGCAATGTCAGGATAGCCGTCATGGTCGAAGTTACCCCAGGCCGCTTCTCCGAACGATAGGGGAGGAAGCACGGTGTTCTGAAGGACAAATTTGGCTTCTCCTTCGTTGCGGTAAAGGTGGGTGGCACGACTTCCGTCGTTAAGCAATCCGGTGAGCAGCAGGTCGGGACGGCCGTCGCGGTTGTAGTCGGCCACGTCGAGCGAGCCGTGGGTGAATCCAGGCACTTCGGTAGCTGTCTCAACAAACTCACTTCCCTGGTTTTGGTAGTATTTGGTGACGTTCTCCTGACTGGCGTTCGCCCCGGTGTAGAACAAGTCCAGATCGCCGTCCTGGTCAAAATCGGTCAGGGTAGCGGCTCCGTAAGCAACGCCTTCCAGCAAAGTGGGATGCAGGATGAAGTTTTCGTCGCCCTGGTTGATGTACAATTCGCTGATTCGCTGGTTGGTGGTGGTCAGACCGGTAAGGTGGAAGTCGAGAAACCCATCCCCATTCACGTCGCCCCACACCACGCTGCCGTGCGCCACCGGGGTGAAGGTGCGGTAGCGCGCGAAGGTGCCGTTGCCGTTGTTGCGAAACAGTTCGGTGGCGTGGTCGCCGTTAGACTTGGTGCCGATGAGCAGGCAATCGGGGTAGCCGTCGCGGTTATAGTCGCCCCAGGCGGCCGTGCTGTTGCCGAATTGGGGCAGGTCGGAGATGGCATGGTTGGAATAAACCTGGGCGAAGGTCGGTGCCACTCCACCAAGAAACGTAGCCAAGATAAAGAGAAGCAAACTGAAGATACGAAGCAGTAGCATGATTGGGTTAGCGAATTACGAAGCGAATGATCTTCACCTCCGCGGGTGTTTCAATAATCAGGGCGTAGACTCCGGGCTTGAGGTGCGTCAGGTCAACCGCTTCCTCGATGGCTTGGGTATCGGAAAATTGTTGCTGAAAGTAGCGGTAGTTAAACAAGGGGTCGTACACGCTCACCCGAACGGTCTGCGCCTTCGGCAGGCTAACTTTTAGCGTGAACCGCCCGTCGTTCGGATTCGGATACAGTAGGTATTCGCTTTTGGAATGATACCCCAGTCGTCCGTTTTCTACCGAGGGATCAGCCACGCTGGCATCGCTGACGATGATCTTTTTCTCCACCTGGTCCAGGCAGTTGCCGATCATCACCGTCAGGGTGATGGTATACTCGCCCGGCGCGGGAAATACCACGTACTCTTTCCCCCCGTCCGATTGATAGGTGGTCACGCTTTCGTCGTACTGCCACACGGCTTGCTCGGGGGCGGGCCACGACACTTCCGTGAGCACCACCGTATCCCCGGCCAGAATTTCGGTGGGTAGCAGAAACTCCGCATCAATCACATTGTCAGTCGTGATCAGGTCCAGCGTATCGTGCACCACGCAGCCTTGGTCGGTGGTCACCTGTAGAAAATACCGTCCGGCTTGATCAATGGCGATGCTTGACGCAGCACTGGCAAAACCGTTGTCCGACGTCCAGGCATATTCCTTCCCACCGGTTCCGGCATCCACCGTCACCGACTGCCCGGTGCACAACGTGATGGCCTGGGGCTCGAGCAAATCCTCGGGAGCCGGAGTAGGCTTTACGGTCAGCTCGCGGAACTGTGAGCAACCGTTCTGGTCGGTCACGGTCACAGAATAGGTTCCGGCGGCAAGACCACTGGCTCGGGCCGCGTTTTGCCGAGCGTCGTGACTCCAGGAATACGTGTACGAAGCAGTTCCTCCCACCACGGTCACTTCGGCGTAGCCATCCGTTTCTTGGTGGCAGGTGGGACTAGCGGCCATAGCGTTGATAATTTCCAGCGGTTCGGGACCGTCAATGGTTACCGGATAGTCAAGCGTGACGCCCGCCGCGTCGGTTACCGTGAGAGAGTAGGTTCCCCGGGGCAGATGGGTGCGCTCGGCCGTAGTTTGGCTGGGCGAATCGCTCCACTGCAGGGCGTAGGGCGCAATGCCACCGCTCACCGCCACCCGAGCACCGCCGTCTTGGACATCGTGGCAGCTTACGTTTTGTAGTGCTTCAGTAATCACCCGCAGGGCGGGAGCGGGAGCTTCTACCGCATCAATGGTATAGGTCTGCTCCCAGCGACACTGCCCGTTGTACTCGATAGCAATGGTATGTTCACCCGCGGCTAGCCCGCTAAATTCCGATCCGGTGGTGCTTAGCGCGCCGTTCAGGTAGTAGTTTTTGTTCGTTCCTCCGGTAGTACGCAAACGAATCAGTCCATTCTCAGCACCAATGGTGGCTGGAATTTGGTCGGTGATTTCTACCGTTAAGTCGTCGGACACCACATTGACTAACTGTTGAACCTCGCAGCCCAGTTGGTCGCGCACGGTGAGCCGATAGGCCCCGGCGGTGAGTCCATCGAATGAACCATTTTTCTGAGCAGCTTGGTCATCAATACGGTAGGTATACGCGGGATAACCACCCACTGCTGACACGATCAACCTGCCGTTGGCCGTACCCGTGCAACTTTCAGGGTATACCTTCACCTCGTTAATGGCCAGCGGAGCAGCCGACTGCGTTACTTCAGTTATTACTACGGCTTGGCAGCCCGCGGCATCGCGGACGATGAGGCGGTAGGTGCCGTGCGCCAGGTCGGTGGGATGGAGAGGATCGGCGGGCGTGAACGAACGGTAGCCACTCGGAGTGGGAATGGTGGTATCCAGCACCTCCCAGGCGTAGGTGTAACCACCGCGGCCGCCCGTCACCGCATCCACCGTGATGCTTCCGGTAGCGCTGCCGTAGCAAACAACCGGCTGCATCGTGGTAGCGGCGTCGATCAGGTCCGGTTCGTCGAGAATAAAGTTGAGCGAACCGGTGCACAGTTGGCTGCGCGAATTGCCGTCGAGAAAAGCGGGGGTGGCGTAATCTTCGTGGTGCGCGTCTACGGCGTAGAAGGTGTGGTTGCCCGCGCCGAGTCCGGTGAACACTGCCACTCCGGTTTCGTCGGGGGCAACGTAGTTGAGGCCATCGACCGAATAATAGTAGTCCGGATCGGTGCCGGGCGTGCCGCCGTGGGCTTTCACGTGCACCGAGCCGTCGATAGCCCCCGCACAGGAGGGCTGGTTGATCACTACGGTTTCTACCGTGATTGCAGGGGGCTGATCGAGAAAAACCGTATCCACCACCCGGCTACAGGCGTAGCGCGGCTCGTCGGGGTCGGTAACGGTGACGATATACCGGCCCGAGCGTAGTTCGCTGAAGGCAACAGGAAGCTGGGTAGGGTCGGCAGCGTTGTAGGTAGCTGATACGGGAAGCTCCTCAAGCGGTCGTTCTACGGATTGAAGGCTGATCTGGTACGTTTGGGTGATGGGGTCGCCCCCCGAGGGCTGGAAGAACAACTTCCCATCGGAACCGCCGTGGCAAAGAGGCATGACGGAGTCTACCAGCTGGGCCGCCAGCGGAGTGGGATAGGTGAGGCGGAACGTGAGCGGCTCGGGCGCTACGCAGCCGTTGATATCCTTGACCTCGACGAGGTGCTCCCCGGAATCCAGACCAGCCAACAAGAATTCCGCTTCATCATTCACCGCTGCTTGCCAGTCGCCGCCGTCGATCCGAAACTGCCGGGTACCGGTTCCGCCCTGCGAAGCAACGGTGATTTCGCCGTTGGGCACCCCGTAGCAGGTGATGGGAAGGGTTTCCGACGATGAAATTGTAAGCGGTTCAGGTTCGGCGATGGTGATTGCGTCGGGCAGCATTTTGGAAAAGGTACATCCGCCGGTGGTTTCTACCGTCACTAGGTATTTTCCGGGAGCCAGACCGGTGAAAGTGGTCGTGCCTACGAAGGAAACTGCTGGTTGGTGAATTTGCCCATCCTTGTGGAGCGTGGCTGAGTAGGTGTTCGTCCAGTTGCCCCCGGTGGCGGTTACTTCAATAAAGGCATCGGCGGCACCGTGGCAACTGATGTCGGCGGTGTTGTAATCACTCACCACGGCGGTGAAATCCAGTGCTTCAGGTTGGGTGACGGTGGCGTTGCCGGAGGGAGGCGAGTCGCAACCCCGACCGTCGTTGATGGTGTAACTGTATTCTCCGGCGGATAGTTGGCTGATGGTGAGGGTTGAAGCACCCGTGTTTACGGTATAAGTCGGATTGTTTACTACTTCGTTGTTTCTTTTTAATGTTAGCGTGAGCGCTCCTTCCCAATGTTGATACGAAACCGTGATATTGCCGTCGGAACCGCCGTGGCAGGTGACGGGGGTGGCGGTTGAGGTGCCGAGCGTGAAGGGATCGCGGTAGGGAATGTTGATTGTATATTCGTCGTAGCAGTATCCAGCGTTAGAAAAATCACTTTGCTGAGTGTAGGTTGCCGTTTTTAACCCATCGTATCCGCCATGAAGCACCTGCACTTTGTAGTCGCCGGGAAGCAGATCTTTAAATGGAAAATCTATGTTAGCCGCTTCTCGGCCCGACGAACGAATCTCGGTAGATTGCACATTGCCCGCTGCATCGAGTCGGCCGATATTGTAATAGTAGCGAAGTGCCGGATTGGTACTACTGGCTCGAATGATTAGCTCACCGTCTCTGCTGGTGCTACATGATGCCTTTTTTATATCATTAGCAAGGTCTATGTGGGTGGATAATTTCGGTACATCCTCAAAGAAAAACAGTTGGTTAGATACTTGACTACTGAGGGGCTTGGTGCAACCGTTTCGGTATACTTCCACTGTGTACTGAAGCTTTTGTCCCGCGTAAGCACTAAAGCCATCGTCGGTTATTGTGTGCTGCGTTTTGCCGGCGATAAGATCACCTTTATCTACTCCTTCCCCTACTTTTCGGTACCACTTAAAGTTGTAATTCGCCCAGGATCGATCAGCGGGGGGCGCTGCGGTAAGGGTCAGGGCTGAGGGTTGACAGTAGAGGTTGGTAATAACCTCATCGCCATCAGTGGTGGCATTTACCGAAGAAGGGGCTACAATGTCATAAAACTGATGCTTTTTCTCAACCCGTTCGCTCCACGGGGATTTTTCACCATTCGTATAGACCTCACGATACCTAATCCAAAGAGTAGAGGCATCGGTGGCGTATTCTAACTCGTTTCTTGTCGTAGTTTTGGTTTCTACATCATGGTACTCTTCTTCATAGTATGGATCAGAATTGTAGACGCATTTGTAGTACTTATCATCTTGTGCAGGGTGGGCGACCAAGCATTGCGCCTCGGTAGAGTCTTTTGCGAGGAGCACTTTCTTCGAGATATTCCACTCGAATTGATTAACAAAATTGCTGTGAGGGAAGTCGTTTTTCGCCAGAAAATGAAGAGTTTCTTCATTAAGACATAAATCAACGTTTTCGTTTTGCGGAATTGGCGCTGGCGAAACCAAAAAACTCCACCGGTATTCTACCCATACCTCATGCTTATTAGCGCACTTGAGGTTATTTATTGGATGCCACTTGCCAGGCTCCTGGTCTTCATAGGATAGAGCAAAGCCTTGCATGCACCGCCGATCATCCTTACAACCAAATTTAATATTGTTATACTCATCATTCACACCGCAATTATCCTCCTCCCACCCTTCAAGCCAAACCTCCACTGATTTATCGTAGTCCACATATATAGTGGTATTTCCTGATGCTGCTCTCTCTTGAGGCAGATCACTTCTTTTAACTCCGTTTAGCTCATTTAAAACATCCAAACTGCGGTAACCGTCCTCGCTTTCTAACCAAACATCAAACCGCACCTCATTACCCCATAAACCCTTTCTAACTGCCTCCTCGTACGCTTTTACCTTGATCATTTTCAGTTCTATCTTCACCTTTGCAGACTGGCCGTAGCTTATGGCCGCTCCTAATAATGAGAAGGCCAAGAATAGTACAACGCTCGGTATGTATCTACGCGTAATCATCAGTACCGAACCGTTAATTGCTCACTCAACGGCGATTGTCCGCCGTCGTGGTAGATAGCCTGCAGGCGGTAGGTATAGGCCGTGTTCACCGTCAGTTGCCGATCCTGGAAGGTGCTCCGTGCGCCGGGCACGCTCTTGAGCAGTCGCAATGGCTGGCCTGCCGCCTGCCGAAACAGCAGGTAGCGTTCCACTTTCTCGGCGGGATAGCTCCAAGCTAGTTCCACCTGCTTGGCTACCCGGTCTACCTTGCTGTAAAATTCAGTAATCGCCGGTCGCATGCCGTCGTCGATGTGCGCCACCTGCGCCGGAGGGGCCGGGTCCGACTCCAGTCCGGCGGCGTCTGCCGCCACCAGCGTATATTCGTATGTGCGGCCCGGCACGGCGGTGGTATCGCGAAACGCGCTACCGGTCTCCGTACTGTCAAAACGCGCCAGGGCTACCCAGCCCGAACGGTCGGCCAACCGCCGGTACAGCACGTGCTGCGTCACATCCTCGCTGTCGCTGGGGTGCCAAGTGAGATACACTGCCGAATCTTGCGACTCGGCTTGCCAAAATACCGGAGGTGCGGGCGGCACAACGTCGGGACGCTCCAGCCGCAGCGTTTCCGAAGGAGCCGAGCGATTGTGATGGTGATCTACCGCCACCGCTTGGTAATACACGAAGCGCGTAAGCGTACGGATCACCGTCGTATCCTGGTAGACCGGGTCGGTGAGCAGCGCGTCGGATGCCTGCACGAAGGGGCCGTCGGACGAATTGCTCATTAGCACCCGGTAACCCGACAGGTCGGGCTCAGAGTTGGCTTGCCAGGTGACGCTTACCGCTCCCAGGGTGTCGATGTGGCCCGCCAGCGCCACGGGTGCCGCCGGAGGAATGCTGTCCTCGAGTTGGATCAGCGTGGGGAAGGATGCGCGGGTCCTTCCCTGCCGGTCGACCGCCACAACCTGGTAGTAGTTCGTCGGTAGCGGTTTGGTATCAACAAAGCTTCGAGTCGATGCCGGAAGCAATTCGGTGGTGAGGGTGTCGGCGGGACCCGCGGTGCGGTCGGCGCGCAGCAGGTGGAAGCCTGACAATTGATCAAGGTCGGTCGCAGCCAGCTTCCAGGGCAGTTGCACCTGCCCCATGGGCAGCAGCGTAGGTTTGGTGAACGATGGGGCTATCGAGAGACCGGGCGGCACGCCGCGACCGCTCAGCGTATCGGAGGGCGGGCTGATCTCGCCAAAGGCCGTGATGCCGCGCAGGCGATAGTAATACGTTGTAGTGTTGTCGGGCAGCGAATCGGTGCTGTACATGCGCTCCGGTGATTGCTGGCGGGTTTGGGTGGGGTTCACCAGGGGCGGTTGATCAAGGCGGGCGAAGCCTTGGGCTAAGTCGTCGGTGCGCTCCACAAAGTAGCTGGTGAAGATATGGTCGTAGTAGCGTTTATTCCAGCTAAGCTGGGCCGTCCGGTCGCTGAAGGTTGCCCGAAATTGCTGAGGAGCGGGAATAGCCACGGTGTCGCGAACCGCTAAGTAAACGAAGCCCGTTTCCACAGAATCCGCTACGTTAGGAGGCAGCGCCACGCGCACCCGGTAGCGGTATTTCTCATCGGGGCGCACGTCGCGATCCACGAAGCGCAAGCCGTGGGCCCGGGCGGTGGCCACCGACTGGTCAGCCGCAAACAGGGCGAACGAGAAGCGGTTCTCGGTTTCCTTGGCCCGATCCACCCAACTAGCCACACCGCCCGATGGATCGACGATTTCGAACGAGGTGCCATAGATGGCCTGGGCGGCCACGGCGGCGTATTTGTCGCGCTGCGCGATGGGTTCCCACGCGGCCAGCGGTCGGGGTTTAATTGGTTCGGACGTGAGCACCACGGTGGGCGGATCGGTTAGGGTGTATTGGTTGCCTCGCGCTAGCGTGGCCCGCTCGATGAGGTAACCGTAGCGGTTGCCGTAGTCCCACACCCGGGCTTGGTTTGGTGCCCAGCGGATCACGACCGAATCAAGATACGTCTTGGCGATCACTTCCACGGCGGGCGTGAGCGCGCGGGGCGGCGGATCAACCGACTGCGCCCCACTGGGCGAGCTCAGACAGCCGCCAATGGCCAGTGCCAGTAGTAACCTAATTTTGTTCATAGTCAGAGAGGAGCGTTATGCATCGTACTCAGCCTCAAGCTGTTCTCATCGAAAACGGCAGGTAGCACAATGATAGCGGCTCTCCAGGAGAACAAATACCCCGGATGGGCGCAAAGGTTACACGCGATAGATATGGAAAGCATTTTGCCCGAAGCAAGAGCACCTTTGCCCCCAGGTGGGAGTGGTGCAGAAAAGAAAAAGGGCCAGCGAATTCACTGGCCCTTCAAAATATAAAATCCGGTGCGGTGTGCGCTACTTCAGTTTCACGTTCACTTCCATGTTGCCCTTGGTGGCCTTGGTGAGCGGACAGTTCTTATAGGCATTATCCAGAATAGTTTGCGCCTTTTTCTTATCGACCTCGGGGATGGTCACCTCCAAGTCTAACTCGAAGCGCAGGTCGCCCTTCTCTACCTGCACCGCCCGCACGGTGGCCTTCACTTCAGTATTGTCTAGCTCCACACTATTCACCTTGGCTACGTGATACAACGTGCCTTCGAGGCAGGCCGCGTAGCTGGCGGCAAACAACTGCTCAGGAGTGGTGCCTTCCTTATCTTCGTCTTCGCCCTCGGGCATATACACGTCGACATCCAATGCTCCGTTTTCCGAAGAAACGTGGCCGGTTAAGCCTCCCTTAGAGGTCACTTTACTTTCGTACATGGTTTCCATGACTGTATTGTTTACGGGTTAGTAAGATTACTTCACTTTCTTACTACTGCTTGCGCGAAAGATTGTTTGCAGTGGGGGACGAACTCATCCTTTCAAATTGGTTTCTACTCTTCCCGACCCATTTAGAAGCTGTTCCAGAGATATTTTAAGAATCTGGAACTAAGTGAAACAGCATAAATACCGTTATCAGGTTACATCTTTTTATTTGTGAGTACTAATACCTAACAGAGTCACTCTGAGTCATATTTTCCAGTAAACAACAATTATCATGGCAACCAAAAAGTCAACCAAACCACAAGCCTCTCCCGCTATCCCTAAGGAGATCTTTGCCCAAGTATCTCCCAAATCTATTGGAGGTCGCTCCCTGTTTGAAGTCGGGGAGATGGCTACCCACCAAACCATAGAAAATTACCTTTCCGAACGAGAGGTAACCCTTCGGGCCGTAGAGGACCTGAAGAATGCCGGGTTTACGATATTGCAGGTGACCAACGTAACCATCAATATTTCGGGCTCCCAAAGTACTTTTGAGGAAGCCTTCGGCCGAGACATTCACGCGGTAGAGATGGAAGGGCTGAAGTCGGGTCCGGAAGAAGATACCATCACGTACTTGGATACCGCACAAAACGATGTGCTCGGCCTGATTGTCCCACAATCCGGGAAGCTAAGCAACTATATTGAAGGAGTAGCTTTAGAAACTCCGTACTACCCGTTTGCTCCGGCTACGCTTCCCCCCACCAAGGCCTACTGGCACCTAAACGTACCGGCGGATGTTTCGCTAGGCTGCAACGCCGACAAAGCCCATCGAGCAGGCATCACCGGGAAAGGGGTGCACGTAGTAATGGTCGACACCGGATTCTATCGGCACCCATTTTACGCCGCTCGTGGATACCGGGCTAATAACGTGGTACTGGCCCCCGGAACGACCAACCCTACGGTAGACGATAACGGACACGGCACCGGCGAAGCCGCGAACATTTTTGCTACCGCCCCCGACGTTAATTTAACTCCCATGAAGTGGAACTTCGTGAACTCCACCGCGGCCTTCAACGCCGCCGCCGCTATTGTGCCCGATATTATTACCTGTAGCTGGGGCTCCAGCCAAAGAAATTCGCTCACGGCGGCCAACCAAACCCTAGCTGCTGCGGTAGCGGCCGCTGTAGCCAATGGAATTACCGTGGTATTCTCGGCGGGCAACGGTCACTACGGTTTTCCCGGTCAGCATCCGGACGTGATTTCTGCGGGGGGGGTGTACATGGACGAAAATATGCAACTGCAAGCCTCCGATTACTCCAGTGGCTTCGATTCCAATATCTATCCGGGACGCCGAGTGCCCGACGTTTGCGGATTGGTAGGGCAACGCCCTAAAGCTGCCTACATTATGCTTCCTCAGCAAGAAGGCGCAAACATTGATAGCGACAACGCGGGTGGCACGCACCCCAACGGCGATGAAACGTCGGCTAGCGACGGATGGGCAGCCTTCTCCGGTACCTCCGCCGCCGCACCCCAGTTAGCCGGAGTTGCTGCGCTAATCAAGCAAGCTTGTCGGCGACTAAAACCCGCTGCAATTCGAACCATTATGAAACAAACGGCTAAGGATGTTACTACCGGAACCTCGGCTACCGGTACTAGCTCGGTAGACGGACCGGATAACAGTACCGGTGATGGCTTGGTAGATGCTTACCGAGCCGCAATCCGGGCTAGGCTAAGTTGTGTGATTATTCAGCCCATAGTACCGGTGGTACCCGTAGTTCCTATTGACCCGATCCGGCCCGTTATTCCGGTAAACCCGATCAATCCTATTCAGCCGATCGTTCCGATACTACCAGTGAATCCCGTTAATCCGGTCCGGCCGGTGGTACCCACACCTCCTACCCCGCCGATTGGCCCGGTGATTAGTAATCAGGAGGTAGCGAATCTCGAAACTTCGGCTAACTTAGCAGAATCCCACACGACCTTCCTTTCTTCGGAAGAGATTGACGAAGTGATGGATATGCTGGAAGACGGAACGTTGAATTTTGATGATTTACCGAAATAGTAACGTATGAGTAGGCAAGCGAAACCCGTGGTACTTATAGGATTGGTTGGTTTCGCTTGCCTGTTATTAAGTAGATGCACTACTCTATCCAGTGTGAATGCCCCTTCTGATATGAAACAAGCTGATAAGCCCCCCGTTAGTGCAGAGGTGCTGCTGATGTCGGCCGCCGGAAAAGACCCCTACGGAGCCACCATCACCAGCGAGAACCTCCAGAAATTTCTGCCCGATCAGCAGGATATTGAGTTCCTGAAGGAATACTTCGCCCAGCAGCAGCTTCAATTGACCTACTACTCGGGTATCTCGGCCACATTAGTAGGTAGCCAGCCGCAGTTTGAAACTTTATTTCGGGTGCCGTTGGCCGAGGAAGGGGGAAGCTACTCGTTAAAGAACCCCGAAGAAGCGGCGGATGATCCGACCATCCTTCCGAAGCACTCGCTACCGGACGCTGTACAAGCAAAGATCAGTGTGGTTACCCTACCTGCTAAACCCGACACCTTTCGATGACTACCGTATCTCAATCCACCGGCTACTTCCTATTGGATCAACTATTCGACGCTCCGCTACTTTGGCGGCTCACCCAAGAGAGTCTAGAACAGTTGTCCCGAGCCGGTAGCCATCAGTGCTCACGGGAGCACGCTCCGGAAGAACGGGGTGGCAAGCCAAGAAGGAAACTAACATCGGCTCCTGGTGGTCCGGTCCAGGATGCCATCTACCAGTCATCCACCCTTCTTCGGAAGTTAGAGCAAACCACCGGCTACTCAATGGTTCCTACCGGAACACGTGGCACCTATTCGTACTACACCGCTGAGAACGACTTCCTGGACATTCATCGCGACATTAATACCTGCGACCTGACGCTAATTAGCTGCTTACATTCTACCATTCGTGAGGCCAGTCCGTCGGGCCTACTGTACCTATACACCCCGCGACAGCAAGAATCCCTTCGGACGATCTACCAGGATCGGTTCTGGGGATACGAAACGGTGCAGCTAATCCCCGGGCAATCCATCCTGATTGAAGGAGGCATTGTCCCTCATGGAGTTAACCCTATCCAGGGTTCCGACCAACGCATTATCTCAGCGCTCTGCTATCAACGCTTATAGTGCTGGTCTGGTACTGGGAAAATAACTCATTCGGGCGGCAAAAATTTAATTATCCTAATCAGCCAACCGCTACCAGTATTATTTATGGGTTCGTAAGATTGATCACTTCACCTCTTTACTACTGCTGGTTCCGAGGGTTATTTGCGCGAAAACGTTCTATTCTAAACAGTATCTGCCGACGGGCACCAAGGCGATTCCGGACTCAGACACTTCCTGCCTCCACGATCTGCCGAACGCCCTCGGCGTACGGTGTCGTTCGAAAATCAAATCGCTCGTCGAATTTGCTGCTGTCGAACACGTAGTCGCGGTCGTACTGGTAGAGCATCTCGTGCAACTCGCGCATCACGGGGTTAAACCAGCCGATCACCTTCACCAGCGTTTTTCCGGCTACCTGGGCCTTGGGCGCTACGTTCATCTCCCGGGCAAAGGCCTCGATCCATTCTTTTCCGGTGGGCGGATTGTCCGCTGTAGGTAAGTGCCACACCTGACCGTAAGCGTCGGCAGTGTTGCCCAGCAGGGCGGTGGCCCGTCCCGCGTCAGGCGTATAGGTAAAGGAATGTCGGTACTGATCCGATCCTAGCCAGTTGGCTTTCTTGCCTTGCTTCAGGTTTTTATACACCGTTTCGGTGAGCACTTGGTTGGCGTACCGGGGCGGACCGTAGAAATCGGCCGACCGGGCGATGAGTGCCGTGAGGTTGCCTGCTTTCACCTCGTTCATTAGTTGGTCGGCGATCTGGCGGCGCACCTTGCCCTTGTTGCTGCTGGGGTTCACCGGCGTGTCTTCGGTCATGGGCGAAACGTGCTGCGGATCGTACATGTATACGTTGTCGAAGAACACCAGTTTGGTACCGTGTTGCTTACAGGCGTTGATGACATTGGCCATCATCACGGGCCAGGTGGAGCGCCAGGTGACGGTGTCGTAGGGCAAGCCCACCGTAAGGTAGGCGACCTTGGCGCCCTGCACCGCTTTGGCCACGCGGTCGGCGTCGGTCAGGTCGGCCGAAAACAACTGATCGGTAGGGTTGACTTGCTTCGGATTGCGACTCACAAGTTGGATATCGGGAGTGTAGTGGGCCAGCGCGCGGGTCAGTTCGGTACCAATAGCTCCGCCGGAGCCGAGAATAACTTGCATGGTAGGAAGAAGTTAGGTTGATGATAGCGGTTAGTATGTCTTTTTATGGCCGGATAGGTGGCTGGAATATTGTTTTAACGTTTCTCCCACTCACGTTTGGCTCGCTCCCATTCTTGATCCATGTACTCGAGTATTTGTTCGGCTAATTGGTACAGTTTGGTTCCTGGTAGATCAGGCATGAAGTGGTCGGGATTCGTGTCATTAGTCTTAGCGCGTTGTATGGCTTCTTCAATTTGGGGGGCGAATCGTGCTACCTGATAGTTGTGCGATTTCAGCAGTTTTTTGAAAGGTTTGCATGCACCACCACTGGCATGATCTTTAGTAACGTCTATGACGTGCATCAATAACCACACTTCAAAGCAGGGGTTGCTAATCGCTAAATTCCAGTTTTTGTGCCCACTACATTCTTCGTTCATTTTTTGTAGCGCCTTCCACCACCGATCTACGTCTAACACAAACCACAACTGATCTCTGTCGGTCAGTTCGTACTTTTCTTCGTATTCTACAGCTCGGGACAAAGAATGTTTAGGGGCTGATGCATCGTTTTCTGATGGAAGCACCTTGAATTTGATACGCTGAGTGAGGGAATCAAAGAACTTGAAGTATTCCTCCTCCGGATCTGCACCTTCGCACACGATTACAAGCAGACGGGCATCGCGGTGAGGATCATCCCGCTTGTACCCTCTATTCTTTCTCGGCATGCTGATGCCAGTTTAGGCTCTCTAAATTACCCAGGAAAGGAATCGCGCCGAAGCGACCGTTTAAGTAGCCTTTTTCTATATCCGAGCCGTAATTAGGTTTGAATTCACTGAGCGAGTAGAACTGTGTAGCCCCCGTTTCTCGCTCTTTTTCGGCGAACCAGATTTCGTCTTGACGGAAGATGTTGAGATCAAGTAAGTTGGATTCGTGGGTGGTGAAGATAAGTTGGCCGTGGGTAGTTTTATCGCTCATGATCTTTTTCAATAGTTTTTTAAGCAGGCTAGGATGAATACTTTGTTCTATCTCGTCAAAAATGTAGGTTCTAGGGAAAGAAAGATGAGTGAGCGTATGAACGGATGAAGCGTAGCTCAGCAGTTTGCGCGTTCCATCAGATTCCTCTGATAGATAGAAAGGCACCCCATTATGATCTAAGACAGGCGTTTGTACTAT
The DNA here is from genome assembly GCA_965217275.1 of Cyclobacteriaceae bacterium. Lineage (GTDB taxonomy): Bacteria > Bacteroidota > Bacteroidia > Cytophagales > Cyclobacteriaceae > Tunicatimonas. The sequence goes on from OZ244400.1 coordinate 4,206,644, forward strand.
ATAACGGCCATCTCTATAGATTATATATGCAGGGCCGTTGTCAGTTGAAATTTGAATGATAGTTCTTTCTTTGCCATTAATTGCTCGAATAGCTTTTTGCTTCTGTTGACTATCTATGTTAAGAGCATTTTCAAGTTCATCTTCTTCTATTTGAATATTGTCAGCACCAGTATCCAGCGACCTAAGTAGTTCACTGGCGAATAACCTTCCGCCTTCTGATGTTGAAAGCCACATCAAATGGTGGTCGCTACTTGTGGCCTCCCTTACACCGATTTGCCAATTTATCCATGAATAAGCAGCTTTCATTTCGTCTATCTTTAATTCTTCATGCTTTCCTAGTAGCAATTGTTCTTTCTTGAGTAGATTGTCTTGCATTAACTCTATCAGTAGCTGCTGCTTCTTTGTTTTCTGATACTCTTTAGCAAAGACGAGCTTTGTTTGATTAGAGCTATCAACCGTTCGTTCAAAAACTAGCCTATCCTTTTTAGTAACCCCCACTTCGTAAAGCCATTCTTCCTGCACCGCCGTACCGTCCACCGAGATTCCGTAGGCATATAACTTACCGTTGGTATGAAACTCTATTTCAAACCGAACTGGCTTTTCCTGGTAGCTCGAATCCAACTTAAACTTTTGGCTATTTACAGAAGTCTTAATTTCACCTTCCTGCACCCAACCCTGTAAGCACCCTATCGCCCTCACCAGATTAGACTTCCCCGCTCCATTCGCTCCATAAATTGCTGCCGCTTTCAGTACTTTCACCTTACCAGCTTCGTAGATGTGGTGCTTGTGCGTCTCAAAGTCTCCGGTGAGCATATTAAACTCAACCTCTTTTTTGAGCGACAAAAAATTAGAAGCTACGAATCGTACTAACATCTCGTGGGTGTTTTGTGTAAACTAAGAGAAAATATCGCTCTGCTACAAGACATTACGTTTTTGAAAAACAGACGGCTAAAGCCACGGCAAATTCTAATCGGCTAACCGCCCCACCACGGCAAAACGAGTAAACACCCGTTCGTCGTGCGGGGCTGAGGACAGTTCGTCAGTTAAGTCCTGTCCGGCCCAGTGCTCGTAGTGATGTCCGCCCCGCCACATCCGCGATTCGCTCAGATCGTAAATCAGCCCGTGGTAGGCACACCACACTTCGGGACGATCCTGCCCGTTGCGTAGGGCGAGTTGTTGGGCGGTATAGTGAGGCAGACTCACCCGGCCAACTGCAGTAACAGGGTGTAGCCGGCAATCCCGGCGGCAAATGCCCAGTAGTTGCTCTTTCGCTCTTCGGGAAGCTCTTCCTTGAGGGTGTTCATGATGTTACCTCCGGCAATAAAGGCGAAGATAATGGCTACTCCGGTTTCGGAAACCGGCAGCAGGACCCCCACAAACCAGCCGAGCAGCACCGCTCCGGAGACAATCCACCGCCCCTGGGTTTGGTATCGCTGAGGAAAATGCTGCTGTAGTCCGTGATCGTTTACCACAAAATGAAAGAGCATGGCCAGGGTAAAGAATGCCAGTGCCGTAACCGTGGCGATGTCGCGGTGCACCAGCAAGTAGCCAATCAGTAGGTTATACACCGCAAACAAGGCAATATGAATCCAGAATACCTTGGCGTTCAGCGGCTTCTGCGCACCGGATGCCTTACCTTGTGAAGTGCCGACAAGCTTAGCCGCCCGTTCCAATCCGTAATAAACAGCCAACCCAATGAGGGCCACCACGTACAAATGGTGCTTCACAAAACCCTCCTCCCCCTCGGCAGCAAACAGCTTCTGCCACTCTTCCAACTCGGGTAGCACGTGCACAAAGATATAGGTCACCGAAATTCCCCCGGCCAACGACAGCCACTTGCTGCGCGGAATGGCTTCCAGCACCGTGATGCGGTTGATGAACAGTTGGGTCAGGGAGAGGACCACCGCCGCGACGGCCGAAAAAACGAGGAGCGGGTCCATAGGTTTTGTTAGCAAATAGGCAAAGAAAGTGATAGATTGGCTGATCTCAAGCAATACTTCTAAATAAATATCCGCATGAACTACCCTCGCCGTCACTTTCTCAAAACCGCCGCCGCGGCCGGAGCAGTTGGTTGGCTCATCCCTTCGGCCTGGGCTACCTCCGAAAAAACGGTGATCACCGTCAACGGGCTCATCAAGCCTGATGCCCTGGGACGCACCTTCGCCCACGAGCACGTGCTGGTCGATTTCGGCGGGGCCCAGGTAGTGAGTCCCGACCGCTACAACGCCGACGAAGCCTTTGAGAAAATCTTGCCCTACCTCAACGAGATCAAGGCCCTCGGAGCCCAGTCGTTCGCCGAATGCACTCCCAATTACCTGGGGCGCGACGTACGCTTGCTACAGCGCCTGTCAAAGGCCAGCGGACTGCACATCCTGACCAATACGGGACTCTACGGCGCGCGCGACGGCATGTTCTTGCCCGACTACGTGGCCACCGAAACCGCCGAGCAGCTGGCCCGCCGCTGGGTTGACGAGTACCGCAACGGCATCGACGGCACCGGCATCCGCCCCGGATTCATCAAGATTGGCGTGAACAACGGCCCGCTCAACGAAGCCGACCGCAAGCTGGTGGAAGCGGCCGCCCGGACGCACGTGGAAACCGGGCTGACAATTGCCGCCCACACCGGGGATGCCGCCGCGGCACTGGAGGAACTAGAGATCGTGCAAGCGGCCGGAGTGCACCCCAGCGCCTTTATTTGGGTGCACGCCCAGGGGAAAGGCACCGAAAACCACCGCCAGGCCGCCGAAGCGGGCGCGTGGGTGGAAATTGATGGAATCAGCGACCAGAACTACGTCGAACACGCGCAGCAGGTGAAAGCCCTGCGGGATGCCGGTCTGCTCAACCGGGTGCTGGTGTCGTGCGACGCGGGTTGGTACCGGGTGGGCGAACCCCAGGGCGGCACCTACCGGTCGCACGCCGTGCTGCTGGAGCGGTTCGTGCCCGAACTGCAGCAGCAGGGGTTGAGCGAGGAAGAGGTGAATCAGTTGCTGGTGACCAATCCGGCCGCTGCCTTCACCGTGCGGATCCGGTTGGGATAGGTCTATCTTTTCGGACAACACAAAGTTGGTTTCATCCCAGTTTTGCTTACCTTACACCACCCTAACCTACCTTAAGCAATGAACAAAATCATTAAGTGGACGATCATCGTCATCGGCTGCCTGGCGGTGCTGGCGTTCGTGGGCTTCCAGTTTATGATGGCCCGCACCAAAGCCCACAGTCCACAGGAAACTGTTACTCACAACCAGAACGACCTTCAACTATCGGTCGCCTACAGCCGTCCTTACAAGAAAGGAAGAGACATTTTCGGCGGCTTGGAGCCCTACGGAGAGGTATGGCGCACCGGGGCCAACGAGGCCACCGTGTTCTCTACCTCGCAAGACCTGCGCATCGACGGCCAGCCGCTCTCCGCGGGCACCTACACCCTGTGGACCATCCCCACCGCCCGGCAGTGGACGGTGATGTTCAACGAAAAAAGCTACGACTGGGGACTCAACTTCGACGGTACCTCGCCCCACGACCCGGCGGCCGACGTGGTGTCGGTCGACGTGCCGGTGCAAGCTCCCGCCACCCCGACCGAACAATTCACCATTCGTTTCACCGAAGCTCCCCTGGCGATGGTGCTGGAGTGGGACGATGCCCAAGTAAGCGTACCGATTGAAACCTCTAACTAACTCGTTTTCCCCATGACTAAGTCCTATAGTATTTCCCTACTCGTTTTTGCCGGACTTTATTGGTTCTCGGCTGATTTTTCTTTTTCGCTCCCGGCTCCCTCCGTTGCGTGGGCCACGACGGACAGCGTGCCAGACACGGTGCTGGAGCAAGCCCAAACCCACTTCCAGTCCTACTGCACCGGGTGCCACGGGCAGCAGATGCAGGCCTTTGTCGATCGCAAATGGAAGCACGGCAAGAGCCAGGACAGTATTCAGCTATCGATCACCCAGGGCTACGCGGACCTGGGCATGCCTTCGTTTAAGGAGACCTTCACCGAAGCCGAGATTGAGGGACTGGCGCAGTACATCCTTACGGGCATCGAGAACGTGGAGCGTTACGCTTTTCAGGAGCAAACCCTGGCCACCGATACCTTCCGGACCGAAGCCCTGCGCTTCGACCTCGACACGCTCACCAGCGACATCGGCTCGCCCTGGGGCTTGGCCTTCTTGCCCGACGGCGGGATGCTGATCACCGAGAAGTCGGGCACCCTGTACCACCTCACCGCCGACCGGCAACTGCAAACTGTTTCGGGCGTTCCCGCCGTGTTGGACAAAGGCCAGGGCGGCCTGCTCGACGTGCTGCTGCACCCCGACTTTGCCAACAACCAAGTGGTTTACTTGTCGTACTCGGCCTTCAAGCGGGAGGGCGACGACACGGTATCGACCACCGCCATCACCCGCGCTACGCTCGAGGGCAACTCCCTCACCAATGCGGAGCGTATCTTCGAGGCCCTGCCCTACTCCACCAAGCGCCACCACTACGGCTCCCGCATGGCCTTTGACCCCGAGGGCTACCTGTACTTCTCGGTGGGCGACCGCGGCAACCGCGACGAGAACCCCCAGAACCTAGACAACCACTGCGGCAAAATTCACCGCATCAACGAAGACGGTAGCATCCCCGACGACAATCCCTTCGTGAACCAGGACGGAGCTATGCCTTCTATTTACTCCTACGGACACCGCAATCCGCAGGGCTTGGCCATTCACCCTACCACCGGGAAGGTGTGGACGCACGAGCACGGTCCGCGGGGCGGCGACGAGGTCAACATCATCCGGAAGGGCAACAACTACGGCTGGCCGGTGATTTCGTACGGCCTCAACTACGACGGCACCACCTTCACGCAGCAGACCGCCCAAGAGGGCCTAGAGCAACCCCTGCACTACTGGGTGCCTTCGATTGCTCCCTGCGGCGCGGCCTTCGTCACCGGCGACCGCTATCCCGACTGGACGGGCGACTTCCTGGTCGGTTCGCTACGGTTCGAGTACCTGAACCGCTGCCAGATCGCCAACGATGAGATTACCGGGGAAGAGCTACTGATGGAGAACCTAGGGCGGCTGCGCAGTGTGGCGATGGGCCCCGACGGTTATATCTACGTGGGCGTGGAAGATCCGGGAGCCGTGTACCGCCTGACGCCGATCGACGGCCTGGTCAGTGCCGATGAAAGATAACTTTTCCGGACACGCGTCGGACTACGCCCGCTACCGCCCAACCTACCCGGACGCGCTGTTTGCTTTCATTTATGAACAGCTCAGCCACTTCGGGGCGGCCTGGGACTGCGGAACCGGCAACGGACAAGTGGCGATACGACTGGCCGAGCGTTTCGATCAGGCATACGCCACCGACCTAAGTGCCAACCAATTAGCGCAGGCTCCCCAGCGAGCTAATATCACTTACCGAGTACAGTCAGCCGAAGAAGATTGGTTTGATGGTCAACAGTTTGATTTAGTCACGGTAGCTCAAGCCATTCATTGGTTCGATTTTGAGAAGTTCTACGCGGTGGTAAACCGGGTGCTGAAGCCCGACGGGCTACTGGCGGTGTGGGGTTACGGAAGACATACCATAGATGCAGCAGTAGATACCGCCGTTCATCGGCTCTACAAAGATATCTTAGAAGGTTATTGGGATTACGAGCGTCGGTACGTCGAAGAGAATTATCGCAGCATTCCTTTTCCTTTTCAAGATATTGCCGTTCCCGAAATCACCCAATCCCTCTCCTGGTCTTGCGATGAACTACTGGGCTACCTAAACACTTGGTCAGCCGTGAAGCACTACATGAAAGAGCACAATGAGAATCCGGTTGATCGGATAGAAGCGGAACTCCGACAAGCATGGGGCTCAGTGACGCAGCGGGCAATTCATTTTCCTATTATTATCCGACTAGGCCGGAAACAGAGACCGCACTAAAAGCTACTTCGCTTTCCAACCATTTGCTCGGGGAATGGGTCAGTAGAGAACGACGGTAAACGACTGGGATTTATCATGCCTTCGACATTCAACATTGGATATTCCTTGTTCGATATTTCTCAAACACCGAACAAGGAACGCTGAATACTGAATGATGAAGTGTTTTCAGATGTGAGCCACCAACCAACCCAACCCGGTTATGATACGATTGCCCTTGATTTTCTTTCTCAGCGCGGGGCTTCTCGGAGGATGCCAGCCCTACGGAGAAGCCGATGACGGCTCGGCCGATGACGAACCGCAGGCCGTTCGTCCGGAAGAAGCTGCCCTTGTTCAGGGAGCAAGCGAATGGGAACTGGTGAAGGAGGTTTCGGGCTGGACACCCCAGGTAATCAACTACGACACCATGAAGCGCAAGACCTACTACCGGTTTCGGGCCGACCAGACGTTTTACAAATACACCACCCGGGGCGACACCGTGCGGGGCACCTATAGCCTGCGTCATCCCCACGCCGCCACCACCGACCGCCCCCGCCTGATCGAGCTGGTTTATCCTGAAGACTACTTTTTCTACACCAGTTGCCTATCCGGCAAAGAGCTGTTCACGCTGCGCGGCGATACGCTCATCAACGACACTCAGCCCTGCGACGGCCCGAAGTTGTTTTACGTGAAGCGGTAAATTTTTATCAAACAGAGATTCAACGATCAAACCTTCGCTGTTTGTTCGTCCATCGGGCTAACAATATAAAGGCAATGCAGGGCAGACCAACCCAAAGCAGTTCACTCTGAATTACTCGCCAACCCGCTTCTCCAAGGAAGTTTTTGATTCCAATCGGTGACACCTGGATAGGACGAAAAGGAAAGAAATATCGCTCGTTGTTGAAAGGAGCGAAGAAAGCAACCCCTAGTCCTCCGTTGGTCATAGCGTCTAGCACCGCGTGAGAGGCCGTACTTAAGCTGAAGAAAAACGCATAAGCTAATCCCCGGCGAGACAGAAGGTGTTTTCGGTAGAACAACCCCGTAACTAGAAAACCCAACATCAGAGCAAACAACAGCGAGTGAGTAAACCCACGATGACCCCAAAAACTTTCGTAGGGAATTCCGAAGCGAAACGCTAATACGTCTATGTCGGGCAATACAGCGCAGACTATCCCAAGTATCCAGAATTTAAAGGAGACGTACCGCCGTGGGTATGCCGAGCCGAGAGCGACTGAGGCGAGCGCATGTCCAAAAATAGAAGCCATTGCTACTTATCGCTCACCACGCTTTCGCCATTCGCTCTACCTCTTGCTGAGAGTAAGAATCACCACGGTCAATCTCACGCTCCGCATCTTCTAGTTCCTTGTTATACGCTTCGACAGAAACACGCTCATCGCGGTTTAGTCCGTAGGCCACCATCTGCTTGATTGCCCGAATTAGCTCTAAATCATCGACTTGTTCCAACTGATTTGATAAAGCTGCTCTTTCTGTTTGTAAACCCATCTTATAATCTTGGACGATGTTAAAACCTGAATAAAGATACTACATCCAGTGAGAAAACTAAAGCCTGATCCAATCAATTCTATTGATGCTACTCTCCTCATTGCCTTTTCCCCGCCCCAGACAGTTGGCCCAGTGCACTATTCCTGCTATCTTTCCCCGCAACAATAATCTACAACATGATGGAACATCAAGATCGGGTAGCGGTGGTTACCGGGGGCGGCAGAGGGATCGGGCGGGGCACGGTGGAGGTGCTGGCGAAGGCCGGAGCGAAGGTGATTATTCTGGATACCGACGCCGAAAGCGGACAGCAGACCGCCGACGCGCTGGGCGATCACGTCCACTTTATCGCCTGCAACGTGGCCGAAGAGCAAGCTGTAATTGATGCCCTCAAAGAAGGCGTAAAACATTTCGGGAAGTTAAATTACCTGGTGAACAACGCGGGCGTGCAGCGCTACGCGCCGGTTACCAAAACCACCGAGGAGGTGTGGGACCTGATCATGAACGTCAACGTGAAGGGCTCGTTTTTCTGCGCCAAACACGCCATCCCCTATATGCAGCAAGCGGGGCGTGGTGCATCCACACCGGGCGTCGTGGTGAACGTGTCGAGTGTGCTGGGAATCCTCACCCAGCGCAACGTGGCGGCTTACACCACCTCTAAGTCAGCCCTGCTCGGACTCACCCGCAGCATCGCGGTCGATTATGCGCCACACGTTCGCTGCGTGACGGTGTGTCCGGGCACGGTGGATACGCCCCTGTTGCAGTGGGCTATCGCGCAGTCACCCGATCCGGAGGCGGTGATGCGAGAGTGCGTCGACATGCACCCAGCCAAACGCATCGGCCAACCCACCGAAATTGGGGAGTTTATCTCGTTTCTGTGCAGTGACAAAGCGGGCTTTATGACCGGGCAAGCCTACCGCATCGATGGCGGACTTGGCGTGATGATTCCCGGTAGCCAGCGGGATTAAGAGGCCACTAAGAAGGCAGTTCGGTAAAGCCTCATTTGGATTTAGACTAACAACATCGTTCCGTTGCTTGACTGCCTCGATGCTATAACAAATTAATTCGCCTGGTCGGCCTCCGGATCACCTTCATCCACGGTCCAGGAGATTTCCACGGTCTGTCGGCCCCACTCCTTAGCCAAGTCGATGTCTTCACCCATGTAGATATCGATGCGGTTGTTCCAGCGGCTGTGCATTTTGTCGAGCACCCGATAGGTACCAGGCAATCCCTTGATCTTTACCGGAGTGTTGTAATCTAATCCCTGATTCAGCAGATCGCGCGATACGGCGATGGCCTTCACGCCGGGTTCTAACTTATCGCCCCAGGCGGCCGTGGCGGGGTCGCCCTTCTTGGTCTGCGCCTCCACCGAATTGTAGGCCGTGGCGGTAACCTCCAGCGATTTTACCTCTATCGGATCAGGGCTGCTGCACGCGTTGAGACCGGATATCAGCGTGCAAACGCCTAATAAAATAAGTGGGGGGAAGTGGGTACAAGAGCGCATAGTAGGGTGGGTGTGGTTATCATTATGATGATCGATTAGAAGCCGATGTTTTCGAGCCCGATCACATTAGACAGTAATCTACCAAAAATTAGGCAAGGAAGCAACCGCGCTAAAACAGGCTTTGCTGTACTCCCAGGTTGATGGGGCGGGGTGGAGCAATAGACAAACCACAGTGGGCGTTGAGCTGTTGCACCACGTAAATCGCCAAATCCACGCACAAATGTTCCTCGGGTTGGTGCACGATAAAGTAGACTTGTTGCACCCCAGCCGCCAGCCAGCGCTGAATGCGGCGCACCCAGGCGTCCACGCGCAGATAGTCGGTGGCGTGCAAGCGATTGCCCACGAAGCGGATAAACACCCGAGGGGTGGTGAGGCGCTGGTGGATCACGTCGCGCCGCCCCGCCGTGTCGGTGATCACCACGCTGATGCCCAGTTCTTCCAACAAATCGAACGCTCGGTTGAACAAGCGCGGGCGGCTAAACCAGTCGGGATGCCGGAACTCCACCGCCAGCGGCACGTCGGCGGGCCAGTCGGCCAGGTAAGCAAACAAGGACTTTCCCAGCTGGGGCGAAAACGAGGGCGGCAGTTGCAAGAAAGGAATGCCCAGACGGTTACCAAAGGCGGCCAAGCCCACCAGAAATTGGTCGGTGGCCCGCAGCGACTGCCCGAAGTCGGCCTGGTGGCTGATCAGTTGCGGCACCTTGGGACAGAACACGAAGCCCGGTTCGGTGCGCTCGCACCACTGCTGCACCAGTTCGGGAGTGGGGATGCGGTAGTGCGTGGTGTTGAGCTCGATGGTGGAAAAGTGGCGGGAGTAATGGGTTAGGTAATCGGTGGGTGAGGTTTTGGGCGGGTATATTTTGCCGACTAAGTCTTTCTCGCCCCAGCGGGCGGAGCCTACGAACACCTGCGGAGGCATTTCGTTGCGGTGGCTCGATAAAGCCGTGGCTGTCTGCGGATGGTCGGCCGGGAGTGAAAAATTGACCCAACGAATGTCGGGCAACTTGCCAAATTTCATAGTGCGTTAGGTTGGGTCTTTGATAAGGCTATTTCGGGGCAAAAAGTTGCAGAATGCAGTGTAAATAGCGTAAGTTTGATCAGGATGGGTTGGATGAATGAGGATGGTCAGGATTGCTAGCTTTACGGGAGCGAAAACGCAGCAAACGCAGATATATATAGGGCAGAAAACGATGAGTATCAAAAGCGTTCGTATTCAGAATTTCAAATCTATTCGCGACAGTGGGGAGGTGGAATTGCGTCCGATCAATGTGCTCATCGGAGCTAACGGGGCGGGGAAAAGTAATTTTATTAACTTTCTTAAGTTTTTGAATAGGCTGTACGAGCGGCAATTACGGTTGTATGTTGGGCAAAATGGCGGAGCAGAAGGGTTTTTGTATTTCGGACAAAAAACTTCCGATTCCCTGGGGGGAGAGATAACCTTTGCAGATCCGAATGAATTTCAGTACCAATTTACATTAGTGCCGGGCCAGTCCGGCAGATTCGTTTTTCAGGACGAAAAATGCCTCACGGAGTTTGCCCCGGACTGGGGTAGCTCAATTGGAGACGAAGAGAGCTTTATGAAGTCTTTTCCGGTTCCTTTTGCCAGTAAATATTTTGAATCGTTCAAGGTTTTCCACTTTCATGACACCAGCTTCAACGCCAAAGTAAAGCAACCCAGCAATACCACCGATTACGCTTACCTCCGCGAAGATGCTGGTAACCTTGCAGCTTTCCTTTACCGACTACAAGAAAAGGAAGTCAGCAGCTTTCGGATGATTGTGAATGTCGTCCGATCAATTGCCCCGTTTTTTGACCAGTTTTATCTGCAACCCGATGAGATAAATGCTGATCAGATATTTCTTCGCTGGCGTGAAAAGGGTTCTGAGCAACTGTGGAATGCTCACGGCTTGTCCGACGGCACCATGCGCATGATTTGCCTAACGACCCTGCTATTGCAACCTAGTCCTCCAGCGACGATTATTATTGACGAACCGGAATTGGGATTGCACCCTTTCGCTATTGCTAAGCTAGCGGCTATGCTTAAAAGCGCCTCGCAGAAAGCGCAAGTCATCATTTCTACCCAATCGGTCACGCTGCTCGATCACTTTAATGCTGATGACGTGATCGTGGCCGAACGGGTGGAAGAATTAGACGGCCGATCTGAAACCGTATTTAAGCGACAAAATGAAGAATCTTTGCGTGATTGGCTACAGGAATACACGTTGGGTGAATTGTGGGAGAAGAACGTGATCGGAGGGCGGCCGGGCGGCGTTCCGTCGTGATTCGGGCTATCCATGTGGTTGCCGAAGGGCCAACTGAGGAAGAGTTTGTTAGAAGTCTAATGCAGCCTTATTTTGCTGCTAAATACGATTTTTATGATGTCAGAGCAATCACGTTAAATACCAGTCCGGGACATAAAGGGGGAGATATGAGCTTTGCCCGTTACCAGAGAAATATGTTATTGAGTTTGAAGCGAGAAAGTAACATCCTGGTGACATCTCTAATTGATTTCTATATTGGAAAGCAGAATACAGAGCGATGGGTGAAAGAGGTATAGAATGTTGCCCGCCAAGCCCGAAGATGAAGAATAGATTACTTCATCATTCATTATTCTTTGTTCGATATTCATTATTCTTTTTGGCTCTTCCGGGTTTCGCCCAGACCGGCGGCCAACCTACCTTTGACTTCTTGAACCTCAACCCCAGCACCCCCATCACCGCCGCGGGCGGAGTACAAACCGCGGCTCCGGCCGATTCGGGAGCAGTGAACGATGTGCATCGGTTTCTGAGCAATCCCGCGCTCAACAACGAGCACTTGAATCAGCAGATCAGTCTATCGTTCCGGCCCTACCTGGCCGACATCAAACTGGCTACCGTCTCCTACAGTCACGCTGTAGAAAGTGGGGGACAGTTCGGAGCCAGCGTATCCTACCTCGACTACGGCGAGTTCGCGGGCTTCGATCCGGCCGGATTGCCCACCGGTGATTTTTCGGCTTCTTCCTATTCTCTTGTGCTCAACTACGCGCACCAGGTGGCCCCGTTTCGGCTGGGTGGCAATCTGAAATTAGCCTCTTCGATGATTGCCGGACTGCGCGCCACGGCGCTGCTGCTGGATGCGGGCGGAGTGTACCAACACCCGACCCGAGACCTTGCGGTGGGCCTGACGATTACCAATCTGGGCGTTCTGATCAGCGACTACGTATCGGGAACAGGTAGCCGCTTGCCCAACGACGTGCGGGTGGGGGTGGCCTTCAAGCCTCAGTATATGCCGTTTCGCTTCCACCTGACGGCCTATCAGTTGTGGTACTCCAATCTGACCGAACCCACTGCTGCGCCAGACGAAGGCGTAGCCAGCCGGATTGTCCGCCACTTGACGTTTGGCGGAGCCTTGCTATTGGGCAAGAACTTCGAGGTGTACGGAGGCTACAACCATTCGATCAGAAGATCGTTACAACTACAACAAATCGGCGGAGGTGCCGGTTTGTCCTTCGGATTTATGTTCCGTACCCAAACGATTCGCGTCGACTTTTCCCGCTCGGTGTATCACGTAAGCGGAGCCTTTAACCAATTTTCACTATCGGCTGACGTGCAGCAACTGTTTTTTAAGTAAGTCTATCAATTCTACCTCACATTATGTTGGAAGCAAACACCTATCTCACTCCCCGACAAATCGTCGCTGAGCTTGACAAATATATTATTGGGCAAGATGATGCCAAGAAAAACGTGGCCATTGCCCTGCGCAACCGCTGGCGGCGCATGCACGTGCGCGACGAGATGCAGCGCGAGATTGTGCCTAACAATATCCTGATGATCGGAGCCACCGGGGTGGGCAAAACTGAAATCGCCCGCCGCCTGGCCAGCATTGCCGACGCCCCCTTCACCAAGGTGGAAGCCTCAAAGTTCACCGAGGTGGGCTACGTGGGGCGCGACGTAGAAAGTATGGTGCGCGACCTGGTGGAGCAGTCGGTGAATTTGGTGCGCACGCGCCGGAGCGAAGAAGTGAAGGAGAAAGCCGCCGAGGCGGTGGAAGAGGTGATCCTTGATGCGCTGATTCCACCCATGAAAGACGCGCCCACTCGCAGCACTTCGCCCACCATTGGGTTTGATCAGCAAGACGAACCCAGCAGCGATGCTGAGTTGAACCAGCGCACCCGCGAGCGCTTTCGCGAAAAAATTCGCAACGGCGAGCTCGACGATCGGAAAATTGAAATCAACATTCGGCAGAGCAACGGACCGGGCATTGGCATGGTGGGCGGCGGCATGATGGACGAGGTGTCAATGATGAACCTGCAGGAGATGATCAGCGGGATGATGCCCAAGAAAAACAAGAAGCGCAAGGTGACCATCGGCGAAGCCAAGAAAATTCTACTGGAAGAGGAGGCCGCCAAGCTCATCGACATGGACGAAGTGAAGGAGGAAGCCATCCGCAAAGCCGAAGATACCGGCATTATCTTTATCGATGAGATCGACAAGGTGGCGGTTGGCTCCGACCGTAAGGGCAGCGGAGCCGACGTGAGCCGCGAGGGCGTGCAGCGCGACCTGCTGCCGGTGGTAGAGGGTAGTTCGGTCACCACCAAGCACGGTATCATCCATACCGACCATATTCTGTTCATCGCGGCCGGAGCCTTCCACGTATCCAAACCATCGGACCTGATTCCCGAACTGCAGGGGCGCTTTCCCATCCGGGTAGAGCTGAACAACCTCACCAAGGAAGACTTCGTGCGCATCCTGCGTGAGCCTAAGAACGCGCTGACCAAGCAGTACGAAGCCCTGCTAAATTCCGAAGGCGTAACGCTGAAATACGAAGACGATGCGTTGGACGAACTGGCCGATGTGGCCTTTCAGATTAATGCTGAAATAGAGAACATTGGCGCCCGCCGTCTTCACACCGTGATGAGCCACCTGCTTAACGACTTCCTGTTCGATGTGCCCGACAACATTGCCCCCGACACCACCATCACCGTCACCCGAGAATTGGTGCGGGAACGCCTGGCCGGGCTGGTGAAGAACAAAGACTTGAGTCAATATATTCTATAACTAGATCATGCGTATGATTACTGCACAAGAGCTAGAGAAATTACTAGTAGGCCCTGAGACAGATCGTGTTGAGAAAACAGTTTCGACTACTAATCTCGATAAGTTTGGTGAGGCTATTTGTGCGTTTTCAAACGATATAGCTGATAACCAAGCGCCTGGATACTTGATTATTGGGGCGAAAGATGATGGTTCTCGTAGTGGTTTGGTAGTCAGCGAACAACTTATGCAGACTCTCATGGACTTTCGTACTGACGGGCGAATAGTGCCTCCACCGTCTTTAACGGTGAGCAAGTTTTCGTATTTAGATGGCGAAGTAGCAGTTGTAGAAGTCCAGCCTTCTTTCCAACCTCCGGTACGATACAAAGGCAAGGTCTGCATAAGGGTTGGGCCTAGAAAAGGTATTGCTAATGAGGCAGAAGAACGAAGGTTGAGTGAGAAACGCTCTTCTTTTGCCCGAAGTTTTGATACGTTACCTTGTTACGGCAGTACATTAGACGACTTAAGTATCGATACTTTTAAGCTATCGTATCTACCGAGCGCGGTTAATACCGAAACCTTGGAAGCTAATCATAGAGACACTAAAGAACAACTATCATCCCTCAAATTCTATGACTCGAAAGCTGATTGCCCTACGAATGTGGGCATATTAGTGTTCGGCAAAAATCCTAGATTCTATCTGCAGAGTGCTTACGTGCAGTACGTTAGGTTTCAGGGAAGCGATGAAACAAGCGACTTCGACTATGAGCACCGCTTTGAGGGGGACCTTACTACTCAACTGCGGATTATGGATGAGTTTATCAAGGCACAAGTCGTTCGGCGCGTCCAGCATAGTTTAGGAGAAGACTATCAGGTGAACTATCCTGCTACCGCGATAAAAGAACTTCTTTATAATGCCGTTATTCATCGTGATTATCAATCCAACGCATTTATCAAATTTTATCAGTTCTCAGATCGGATTGAAATTACAAATCCGGGTGGATTGTATGGTGACGCTCGGCCCGAAAACTTTCCAAACGTTAACGACTACCGTAATCCTTCGCTGGCAGAAGCAGTAAAGAACCTGGGATACGTTAACACATTTAATGTTGGGGTTAAACGAGCATTGGCTTCACTAGCTAAAAACCAAAACCCTGAACCAGAGTTTACCAAAGACCAGGCTACCTTTTTCAGCGTTAAGATTTACAGCAGAACAATATGAGAACCATTGCTTTCTTCGACAATGGTGGCAGACCGGAAGGAACGGCAACAACTTACCACGTCGTCTATATGTTGGCAGAGCTAGGTTATAAGGTGTTAGCCGTGGATTTAGACCCTCAAGCAGAACTAACATCTTTGTTCTTATCGCTCGAAAATTTAAGGGAAATATACGAAAAAGAGACGTCTAACGCTACTCTGTCAGCCGCCCTTAGATCTTCGGATAAAGCCATCGGAGATGTGGAACCGGTCACGATACATTCTATTAGCGACAAGATTGGGCTGTTAGCTGGTGATCCGGGGTTGTCAGTGTTTGAGGATGAGTTTAGTGCTAGCTGGAGCAAGTGTTTGGATGGGGACAAGAATGCTCTACGAGTCACAACGGCTTTCTACCGCATCATTGAAGAAGCTTATTGCAGGTTTCAAGCCGACTTCTGCCTTGTTAGAGTTGGTCCTAATTTCGGTGCCATCAACCGCGCAGCACTTATCGCTATCAACTATGTTGTCGTTCCGGTAGAACCTATTATCTTTTCTTTACAGGAAATTAAGAATGTAGGAAGCTGTTTAGCCGTCTGGCGGAGTCAATGGAAGAAGATACGAGATAAAACCCCTACATCTTCATTAAAATTACCCAATGGCCTTATCGAACCCATCGGTTATACAGTCACGAAACACGGCTTAGGCTACTCGAGATTGGTGGAATCATTTTACGATTGGGGATATCAGGTACCTCAGGTGTTCAGAAAGTGGGTGCTGAAAAATTCTGATGTAGCTGCTAATGTTTATATAGAATGGGACGCTTATTGTCTTGCCCTGTTGAAATACTTCTATAGCTTAATGCCGATGTCTTTGGAGGCGCGCAAACCTATCTTTTTGCTGAAACCAGCCGATGGAGCCATTGGCGCTCATGGGGAAGCGGTAAAAAGTGCCTACGATGCCTTCAAAAAGCTTGCTGAAAAAATCATAGAACTAACCCAAACAAAAAACGAAATGTTAAGTCAGTAATCCTCAATTCAACAAATCCAACGCCGTTTCCAGTATTGTATCCCGCCCCGCCGCTTCATCCTCCGGACTGATATCCACCCGGACATCCGGCTCCACGCCGTTCTCGATGGGTACTTGATTCAGATCCATCAACTGCGTAGCTGAGAAACGAAATTTCCATCCGTTCAGCAACTCCCCGCTGTAGGGCGCTCCGCCTCCGCCCCCCGTCACGTCGCCCACCAGCGTCACGTTGGGCAAGGTCGCCATATAGGCCGCGAACGCATTAGCCGCACTGTAGACGGTGCGGTTGGTGAGCACTACCACTGGCTTATTAAACGAAGCGTGCTCAGAGAGCTTCACCGGAAACGCCCGCGTAAAGTCATCGTGCGCCGGACCTTCCTTGTAGCGGACGTAACCCACGGTTAGTTCTTCTTCGCCGTTGCGCTGCGCCAGCCGGGTGGCCAGAGTATCGGCATAAATCAAAGCCCCGCCGGTGTTATCGCGAATGTCGATGATCACCCCGTTTAGCCCTCGGTAGTCGTCGAGCAGTTGGTCCAGCCGGTCGCCGTCGATGGGGTTCAGGAAACTGCCGTAGCGAATGTAGCCCACGTCGCGGATCACCTTGGTAGGGAAGGGAAGCACCAGCCGGTAGTCTTGGCCCAAATAGTTGCGCTCGATGATCGTTTCGTTGTAGTTGGCCGGATAATCAAAGTACCAATCAGCGTAGCGCGCCACGTCGAAATCCGACACCAGATTCACGTGGCCGTCGCGCAGTTCACTGAGCATATCAGCCATCACCGCAAACAGGGCTTCGTCGCTCATGCCCTGGCTCACCAGCGGTCGGTAGCGTTGGTACACCTCGTCCCAGTCGATGTTTTTGTACTCGAAGAAAGAGTATTTCTCGTCAACGGTTTTCCAGAGCAAATCAAAGTTCTCTTCGGGTTCGTTGGCGGGGTCGGGCTCGATGATCAGGCGTTCACACGCGCCAAGGACACTTATCAACACCAGCAACAGGCAAAGTTTTATCCAGTGAGTCATATCAGGAGGTAGCGAAGGGTTAAAGAGCAATAATGCGGGCAAAAGACAGGGTGTGGGTGCCCGATTGATACAGGTTGGGCTGCGCCACCGACACCAGCTCCCAGCGGTACCCCACCCGGTAGGCAAGGCACTTCACGGTCATTCCTTGGCGTTTGATTCTTCGGTGAAAATCCACGTTCACCTGGTTGCTCACCCGAAACAGCTTGCCCCACGAGCCCACCGTGAATGCATCTCCTAGCGTACCTTCTTCTTCAAAAGCGGTAGGCAGCGACCAAGCGTAGGGAGTGTTGCCCAGCAGACTCACCAGCGGAAAGCGCAGCTCGTCCGAAAGCACGAACCGCTTGCCGAATACCGTGAGAGGAAACTGCACTACCGCCGAAGGCCCCAGCAGCACCGCCAGTTCGTACGAAAACACGTTATTCACATTCTCGGCATGAACCTTCGTGTTCAATAGTCCGCTCACGAATCCTCCGGCGTACAGCTTGACGTTCTCGTTGGACAAGCTAATCGGATAGTGCAGCGCGTGCTGATATTCTATGCCCAATTGCGTCAGCACGCTTTCACTTTGCTCGTTGAAAAAGGCCAGCAAGTTGAACTGCCAGTGCCGATGAACGAAGGTGCGGGGCTTGAACTTATAGGTGTTGATGCCCCAGGAAATCCCCGAACCGGTATAGAGCAACGGCGAAAGTGCCCGGTCGCGCATGGTGCTGAAGGCCAATCCCCAAGGGCGCACCCGGAACCAGTCGCCGCGCTGCTCAAAGTAGCCCGGGTCGGTGATGGTGTCGCGCAGCATCAGTTCGTTTTGCGCCTGAAGCGGGGCAGTGGTCAGGCAGAAAAACAGACTCAGCCAAAGGCCAGCACGCAGCGGTAGGGGGGGGAGAAGAGACATAGCGGGTAGGGTGGTTGATGATTAGCCAAGCAGACAAAGACTATTCCATCAATGCATAACGGGCAAGCCACAAGATATTATTTTTCGCCCTACTTTTTCTGTATACCTTTACCGCGATGGACTATTATTTTATCACGGGCAGTAGCCGAGGCATTGGCCGGGCGCTGGTCGAAAAGGCACTAGCGCAATCCGACGCCCGGGTGACGGGGTTCTCGCGCACGGCGAACGAAAGCCACCCGCACTATACGCACGTAGCCGTAGACCTGTCGGACGTATCAGCCTTGGCCGAGCGGGTAGACTCGTTTTTCCCAGTGGTGGAAGCGCCGCGGCGGCTGGTGCTGATCAACAACGCCGGAACGCTGGGTGAAGTGAAGTACCTGGGTGATCTGGACGATTCGTCGATCATCACCCTGTTTAACCTCAACGTCACCGCCCCCACGCTGCTTATTAACGCCTTCATCCGGCAGTACCGCGCGGTGCAGGCCGAGAAGCTGATCGTCAACGTGAGTTCGGGTGCGGGGAAGTACCCGGTGGACGGCTGGTCGGGCTACTGCGCTTCCAAGGCGGCGCTCGACATGGTGTCGCAGGTGGCGGCGCAAGAAAGTGAGCTTCGCCCTAATGGGTTCAGCGTGTTCGCGTTGGCGCCCGGGGTAGTGGACACCACCATGCAGGATCACGTTCGCACCACCGACGCGGCCAACTTTAGCAAGCTCCAAAAGTTTATGGATTACAAAGCGGAAGGCACGCTGGACGACCCCGCCACCACGGCCGAAAAGTTCTTTCAATTGATCAACCATCCCGAACGCTTTGCGGAGGTGATCCAGGACGTGCGCAACTTCTAGGAAAAAGAATTGCCCGCTTCGAGTTTCTTTTTCCCGCAACAATCAGTTATTTTACCAAATGATGGTCAGCGTGGATAATCCCGACCAAAAAAAAACGTTACAATCTCGAGACGGGTTACAACCATTTTCCCCCACTGGTGTCTTAGTGCCAAAGACCTGCTTATGAAACGAACTGTTCTTGCCTGTTTTCTGGCGATCTCTCTTTTGGCCTGCGACGACTCCGCCGAACTCGACGCGGTGAATACCCTGGGCACCGACGTTCAGTTTAGCATGGTTGAGTATCTTGAACCGGGGCAGCGTACCCTCTCTTTCAAGTTTCTTACCGTCGACGATTATCCCTGCATCAACTACCGCATTGCCAGCGAACTGCGCCGCGCGGGTTCGGATATCACCGTCTCGCTTCGCGAAATCCAGGGGGCCGACGTGTGCCTGGAAGCCGTAGCCCCGGCCGCTTCGTTTCTGGACATCGGCGAACTTTCCCCCGGTGAATATTCTATCACTATCGAGGTAGGGGCCTCTCTGACCAATAGCGGCACGCTGCTGGTCACCGAAAAGGCCGTAGAACTGCTGCTGGGCCAAACCGAAGGGCTCATCGTGCCCACCCCCCGAATGCTACGGATACCCGAAGGGTTACTTTGGGGAACAGTGCGGGCTTCGGCCGAGCACGCGGAGATTGGTGACCAGTTTATGCAGCGTCTGCGTAGCCTGGGAGCTGCTTCCAAAATACTGCCCGAAGGAGATTATGGCTACTTTTCGGTAGACGCTGTCGGGAATGTAAGGCCTTCATCACTCACTCCGGGACAAGATAATCTGTTTGTCTTCGGCTTTCGGGGCGAAGCCAGCAATCTTGAGCAGTTGGTAAACGAAATAGCTAACGTCTATCCCAATCAAGTGAGCGTAAGTCTGCGCACCAGCCGCGGTGATGAGTTTAGAAGCGGAGGGCGGTAGTACGTCGCACTGCGTCTCCGCTTAAGCCAGATTGAACATCAGCGACATCATTTTTACACCAATAGCCTAGCCCTCCATTGAACGTCTGCTTCTCATCCGCCTCCCAAAGGCTCTTCCCGTTGCTTCCCCTTCTACTACTCATCGCCGCCTGTTCCACCCCCGCTGACGATAACCCGGCACCCTCTGCCTATACACAGTGGCAGCCCATCACCCTATCGTTTGAAGGACCCGCCAGCAGCGAGCAAGCCGAGGTCAATCCCTTCTTGCACTACCGCCTCACGGTGCACTTCACCCACGGTGACACCACCTACGCGGTGCCGGGTTTCTACGCTGCCGACGGGCAAGCTGACGAAACCGGGGCCGACTCGGGTTCGGTGTGGCAGGTGCGCTTCGTGCCCGATGCTCCGGGCAACTGGACTTACCGGGCAGACTTTCGGCAGGGCGACA
Source organism: Cyclobacteriaceae bacterium (assembly GCA_965217275.1). Classification (GTDB taxonomy): domain Bacteria; phylum Bacteroidota; class Bacteroidia; order Cytophagales; family Cyclobacteriaceae; genus Tunicatimonas. The sequence goes on from OZ244400.1 coordinate 4,226,897, forward strand.
GTTTGGCCATTCGTTCCGCGGACCAAGGCGGTGAGCCGGTGGCCCTCGATGGTGCAGAAGGAGAATTTCGAGTGGCGGCGGCCGCTGACACCGTGCGCGGGCGGCTGCGCCACGTGGGTGAGCGCTACTTTCGCTTCGCGGGCAACGGCCAGTACCTGATCAAGGGCGGGGCGGGCAGTCCGGAGAACCTGCTGGGCTACGCTGATTTCGACGGCACCTTCTTCGGGGGGCAGGAAGAACAACGCTCGGGCGAGGCGGCCGCCGATAAGCAGATGCACGTCTACCAAGACCACGTGCGCGACTGGCACCCCGGCGACCCCACCTGGCAAAACGGCAAGGGGAAGGGTTTGATTGGCGGACTGAACTATTTGGCCAGCCAGGGAATGAACTCGATCTACTTCCTGACGATGAACATCGAGGGCGACGGCAAAGACGTGTGGCCCTACACCGGTTACGACGAACGCTACCGCTTCGACTGTAGCAAACTGGCGCAGTGGGAGCGGGCGTTCGCGCATGCCGACAGCTTGGGCATGGTGCTGCACATGGTGTTGCAGGAAACCGAGAACGAACGGCTGCTCGACAGCGGGAACGTGGGTTCGCAACGTACGCTCTACTACCGCGAACTGATCGCCCGCTTCGCGCATCACTCGGCGCTGATCTGGGACATGGGCGAGGAGAACGGCTACGCTAAGTTTTCGCCCAACGCCCAGACTACCGAGCAGCGCCAGGCCATGTTTCACTACTTCGAGGAAAACGATCCTTATTACAACCCGGTGGTGCTGCACACCCACGCCTGGAGCGGAGCCCGCGACCCAATCCTTGAACCCCTGCTGGGCGATGCCAACCTCGACGGACCGGCTCTGCAGGTAAATCCTCCCAATGAGGTGCACCAAGTGACCAAACAATGGATCAACGCTTCGACGGAAGCGGGCCGCCCCTGGGTGGTGAGCCTCGACGAGGTGGGGCCGCACTACAACGGGGCGCTACCCGACGAGGTGGACCCCAACCATGATACGCTGCGGCACGAGGTGCTGTGGGGCAACCTGATGGCCGGGGGTGGGGGAGTGGAGTGGTACTTCGGCTACCGCCACGCCAACGACGACCTGGGGCTGGAAACCTGGCGCACCCGGGCCAACCTCTGGGCCCAAACCCGCCATGCCCTGACGTTCTTTCGAGAACATTTGCCCTTCTGGGAGATGCAACCGGCCGACGAACTGGTGGTAGACAGTGCCTACTGCCTGGCCAAGCCGAGCGAGGTGTACGCGATTTACCTTCCCCACCACGGTGAAGCAACTCTGGACGTGGGAGCAAACGAAGCCTCCTACACCGTGCACTGGTACGATCCGAAGCAGGGTGGAGCGCTGCAAACCGGCGACCGGCCGCAGGTGAGTGGCTCGGGACAGGTGCCGTTAGGAAGCCCGCCCGGTGAAGATAAGTCACGCGACTGGGTGGTGTTGGTGCGTAGAAACCAATAACTCTAACACGGTTCTGTAGGATGGTCTACGTTCAGAACAAGTTCCGGGCGCCGGAGTGATGGCGTTCCGGTGGCTCGAGCAGGCTCATTGTGTAAGGTTTTTCGGTTTCCTTCCGCCCGGAATGTAAGATGCACGCATGATCGTCGGCAAAGATGCCGAAGGAAGCGAGCATGTCGCGGGGAATGAGCATCATTTTGCTGATTTTTACTGCTAATTCCAAGAAATCCTACGCACGTAGTTATCCTCTGATACCTTCGTTGGGGAAGTAATTTGCTCTCTTTTTCTTTGTCAGTATACTAAAACAAACCATTATGAGAATGCAATTAGACACTGACGAACGAATCTTGGATGCCGCTGAACTAGCGCTGCATACCCTGGAACAAGACATAGAAGTACTTCGACTGATGAAGGCGCACGGTTATCCGGCCGATGGCACAAAGGTAGGAAAGGGGTTGGTAAAAAACGCCACGAATGCTCGCCGCCAGAAGGATGTTTGCTATGATACGCAGTGGGAGCTTGGCCAGCAGGTGAATGCGCAACAAACAGCTCTGTGGGCGCAGTTTAGAGAGCACGCTAAGCTGGCGCGTATGGCCTACCGCAACGAACCCGGCACCCTACATACCTTACGCATCGAGCGTTTTGAGAAAAGCAAATGGCCGGGGGTGCGACAAGCAGCTCATTTTTACCATAAAATGCAAGAGCGCAAGCTGTCGTTGCAAACTTTCGGGGTGAGTGAGCAGGAGATTCAGCAGGCCACTACAAATATTACTAACCTGATGGTGCTTCGGAAGATGCGCACGCGGCAAAAGGCAAAATCCGAAAGCTGCACCCAGGTTAAGAACAACGCGATTCGTGAACTTCGTCAGTGGGTAATGGACACGCGAAGCGCAGCCCGGTTTGCTTTTAAGAAAAATCCGCAGATGCTGGAGGCTTTTGGGGTGGTAGTGCGCGCTACGGTGTGAGATGCCAATAGATTAGTGAGGACACCAACCAGGGAAGTAGGCTTGGCTTTAGTGGTTAAGGACCCAATGAAGGATAAGGAGAAGCGGTTGGCGAGGAGAAGTGGTTGGTGAGGAGAAGTGGTTGGTGGGGACACCAACCAAGGGGAGGAGAAAGTTTGGGCGCGCTGGCTTGGTGGCAGGTCGGAGGCTTAATAGCCCACTGCGCCTAAGCCGGAGGTTCGGGCGATGTGAGACGAGACAAAAAAAGCTACTGCCTAACCGACAGTAGCTTTTCTCTGACTTGCTTCAACAAAAATCTTTGTGGAAGAAATACTACTTAGTTTTGACCTTCTTGCTCAACGCCTTGAGCGGTACCGCTCATGCTGGGGGGTAAGATCACGGCGTCCACAATGTGTACTACTCCGTTAGAAGCTTTCACGTCGGCCTTAGTCACTTTGGCTCCCTCAATCATTACGTCACTACCCTTCATCTTCACATTCACGTCTTCTCCTTCAACGGTAGCAACCGCTTGTCCGTCAGATAGGCTAGAAGACATAGCTTTGGAAGGTACCACGTGATAGGTGAGTACGGTGGCCAGTTTCTTTTTGTTCTCCGGCTTCAGCAAATCTTCCAGCGTGCCTTCGGGCAAGGCCTCAAACGCTTCGTTGGTGGGCGCGAACACGGTGAAAGGACCGTCGCCTTCCAGCGTGCCTACTAGGTCAGCGGCTTGCAACGCTTGCACCAGGGTAGAAAGGTTTTCTTGCGACATGGCCAGTTGAACGATGTTTTGCTCGTTGTTCATAGTGGCACTGGTCGCCGTAGCGGCAGCAGCTCCGGTGGCGGTACCAGCTTTTACCGCTTCTTCCTCAATATCTTCAGCTTGCTCCTTAATGGTTTCGTCTGAATTCACGTCAAGGTTATCATCTACAATACTGTCGTCTTCCTTATTAGCAGACTGAGTAGCGTCCGTATTAGCGGTGATGTCCGTTGCTTTCATCTTCGCCTTAGAATCACGGGCTGCTTCTTCGGTGGTTTCCTCCACGTCGGTAGCGGCGGTGTTCATTGCGTTCTTAGTTTTGGTAGTCGCTTCTTCAACCGTGCTTTCCGTTTTCTTAGCGGCTACGTTGACGGTTTCTTCGGTCTCGGCAGCGGCTTCTTCCATTTTGTTAGGAGCTTCTTCTACTGCTTCCTCAGTTTCAGCGGCAGCGTCTTCAACTGTTTCTTCGGTTTGGTAGGCAGCATCCTCAACGGCATCCTCGGTTTCCATAGCAGCTTCGTCTACTGCTTCCTCAGTTTCCATCATCGGCTCCTCTACCGTGGCCTCAACGTCTTCTACTTCATTTTCTACAACATCATCGTCATCAGCTTCGGTCACAATGATGCCTTCGGCGGAGCCATCTTCTACCTTCTGCTCAGCTTTGTCCATTGCCTCTTCAGTCTCAGAAAACAATCCACCGTCAGTGGCTTCTTCAGCTTCTTCTTCCACTTCACTGGCAGCGTTATCAACCGCTTGTCCTACGTCAGTAGCAGTTTCGTCAATCTCTTCACCAGCGTTTTCCAAACCCTGGTCAATGCTCTCTCCGGCATTATCTAGCGCCTGATCGGCGTCATTAACGACTTCCTCAGTCTCTTGCTCTATTTCTTCACCAGCGTTATCTAGTCCGGCATCAACATCATTAACAACTTCCTCGGTTTCTTGCTCAACTTCTTCACCGGCATCGTCTACCTGAGCCGATACGTCCACACCCTCATCGTCAGCATCAACCACAGTAGGTTGACCAGTTCTTTCAGCCTCTTGCTCGGCTTGGTCCATCGCCTGACCGGTTTCTTCAAAAGGCTCCTCTACGGCTTCTTCGGTTTGGTTAGCAGCTTCCTCCATTTCGTTAGGAACCTCTTCCATTTCTTCCTCAGTCTCCTGAGCTGCATTTTCTACCCCTTGTTCCACGTCAGTGGCAGCATCTTCTACCGTTTCTTCGGTATCATCCATTGCCTGATCCATTTCCTGACCAGCTTCGTCAGCGGCTTGGTCTACGTCTCGGGCAGTTTCCTCTGCGGCTTGTTCAGTATCTTCGGCAGCGTCTTCTATGGCTTGCTCGGTATCCTGAGCAGCTTCATCAACCTCTTGCCCAACATCCTGCGTAGTTTCTTCTACGTCCTGTTCCACTTGGGTGTCTTGGGCAATGGCGCTCATGGCAGTCATCATGGATAAACCAGCTATGAGGCTTAGTACCTTCATTTTCATAATCAAATTCATTAAGTTAAAAATTAGGAATGTTTATTTACCGAACTCAATAATGAGGTATTTGTTTAACACAAGACTAAAAAACCGGTGCGGCAATCGAATTATATTCTGAAAAAGGATATTATCGGTATCTTTTGCTGTCGTTCAACTAACTATCTGTCTTGACGAAAGTTACTTAGCCATGTTTCATCTTTAACCTGAACCAATGAAAAGCGTATCAATCGTATTTTTTTTAGCTCTCACTGCCTCGGCTTGTTCTGTTCAATCCAATAAGGAAGGCGACGTAGATAATGACTTTACCGATGAAGAAATCTTAGACAACAACGACTTCAATAGCTCCTTTACTACTTCTCCTTACTATAAGCGATGGAACGACAACGGCGATCAGGTGGTAGACCGCGCCGAGTTTGCTCAGGGATTTTTTGCTACCATCGACAAGGACGACGATGGCACACTCAACAGCCGAGAGTGGCAAAACGCCCGGGAAGCCTACTTCGGCAGCGATGACATGGCCGACTATCAGACGCTCGAGGTGTGGGACCAGGACGGTGACGAACTGGTGCAGCCCGAAGAATTTGCGCAGGTGCTGGAACAAACCGATTACTTTGCCGAGTGGGATGATGACGGCAGCGGGCAGCTGGAAGAGGGCGAAGTGGCCGAAGGGGTGTTTGCCATGTGGGATACCGACGGCAACGGGGTGATTGAGTCTGAAGAGTATACCGATTGGTTTGAGAAGCGGAAGAGTGATTAGCCTTGCTGGATACTGGATACTGGATGATCTTCTACATGGCAAGATACTGGATGACTTTCTGAGTGGCAAAGATATTAGATACTGGATGTTGGATATTAGAAACAAGTTGCGCAAATTCCAGCAACCAGCAACCAGCAACCAGCAACCAGCAACCAGCAACCAGCAACCAGCAACCAGCAACCAGCAACCAGCAACCAGCAACCAGCAACCAGCAACCAGCAACCAGCAACCAGCAACCAGCAACCAGCAACCAGCAACCAGCAACCAGCAACCAGCAACCAGCAACCAGCAACCAGCAACCAGCAACCAGCAACTAGCAACTAGCAACTAGCAACTAGCAACTATTTACTCTTGAAGCCAACAATGTGTGAAACGGGCGGTTATGCCCGTATAACCGATTTTTCTTTTATTATTCACCTTAATTTTTTTGCTATGCGTGTTATACCCACCAAAGTGCACGGCGTGCTCGACTATTTGAGCGGCCTGCTGTTCATTGCTTCTCCCTGGTTGTTTGATTTTGCCAACGGCGGGGCGGCTCAATGGATCCCTGTTTTTGTAGGGGCCACCATTTTGTTAGTATCACTGGTCACCGATTACGAACTAAGTATAGCCAAGCTGGTGCCGATGCCTACCCACCTGGCCCTTGACGTGCTGAGCGGTGCGCTGCTGGCGGCTTCTCCGTGGTTGTTTGGCTTTTCTGAGCTAGTTTACTGGCCACATCTGCTGCTCGGGGTGGCCGAGATTGGCGCGGGCTTGATGACCCGGCAGGTGCCCGACTACAAAGTTTCCACAGCGGCTCCTGCTCACCAACAACCCACCCCGGGCAGTGTGCCCAAGGATGAGCGGTCGTATCAGACAGGCGATGTGATTGAAGTGGAAGACAATCGCACTTCTACCGAAGCGCAACGTCATATGCAGAATGACGAGGAACTAGATACCCACGTGCGCGAAAAGCAGCAGCAGCGCGCGGCCGACACTGATCGTGCCCGCCGTACGGACAGCGCCGAACACCTGCCAAAGCAGCACGACTCGTAACTCAATTACCCAATTGCCGGATGGTTCGATGGTCAAGGAGCTGACAATGCTCCTTCAACAATCGAACAGTTGAGCAATCGAACCATATCTACTGCTCAGTCTTAACACTTTTTAAATAACCACAAACTCAATTTTTTATGTTTTACCACGATTCAAAATTACAGTACCCCGTAAAAGTCGATAAGCCCAATCCGCAGTTCGCCAAGATGCTGCAACAAGCCATTGGCGGCATTGAAGGTGAAATTCGCGTGTGCTTGCAGTACTTATTTCAAGCTTGGAACGCCCGAGGCCCCAAGAAGTATCGCGACATGCTGATGGAGACCGGCACCGAAGAGATCGCCCATATTGAGATGCTCAGCACCGCAGTGGCGCTGAACCTGGAAGGTGCTGACTACGCGCTGAAAGAAAAGATCACCAGCGAGAACCCGGCCGTGGAAGCGGTGCTGGGCGGCATGAACCCCCGTCACATTCTGTCGTCAGGCTTGGGCGCGATGGCCGTTGATAGTGCCGGAGTGCCCTTTAACGGAGCCTACGTGGTGGGCACGGGCAACATCGCCGCCGACATGTACTCCAACGTGACTGCCGAAGCCGGAGGGCGAGCCCTGGCTACGCGTCTGTACGCCATGACCGATGACCACGGCATGAAAGACATGTTGTCGTTCCTGATTGCCCGCGACACCATGCACCAACAGCAATGGCTAGCCGTGCTGGAAGATCTAGGTGCCGAAGCCAACCTTCCGATTCCGAACAGCTTTCCGCAAGACAAAGAGGCGCAGGAGTTTAGCTACGCGTTTATGTCTACCGACGTTGATAAACCCGCCGATCCTCAGGAGCGCTGGACCACCGGGAAGTCTATTGATGGCAAAGGTGAGTTCTCCTTTGTGCACGCCCGTCCGCACGGTGAAGAGCCCTCGCTGGGAATGGCCGAGGTACCGCAAACCTACGCGCAGAAAGAGCAAATGGGAATGGCGACCGAAGCCAAGGAAACCGTAAAGCACGTGGTCGCTAAAGCCAAAGACAAGCTATCGTAAACGCGTAACGCAACAATGGTTATTATATCTAATAGCGAAGGTGCATGGCATCTTCGCTATTCTTGATTCAAAGAATGTGAGTAACGATCCATTAGTCAATTCGGCCATATTGTCATTGTAATCTATTATTTATTAGTAAATTAAGACAAAATGTCTTGATTAGTCCCAAAAAGGGGAGTGGTCGGAAACTTGATAGCGTAGTTGGGAAAAAAAACTAAATCAAGAGCGACATGAACTTTAACAACTATACCATAAAGGCCCAAGAAGCTTTGCAGAAGGCCGCTGAGATTGCCAGCGGCTACCAGCAACAGGGCATCGAACCGGCGCACCTACTCAAGGCGGTGCTGCAATCAGACGAGAACATGATCTCGTTCGTGCTAAACAAACTTAGTATCAATCGCAATCAGCTAGAGAGTAACCTAGATACTGTAGTGCAGTCGTATCCGAAGGTGAGCGGACAGCAACCGTACCTGGGCAACGATGCGGCCGCCGTACTGCGCAAAGCCGAAGGCTACCTCAAAGAGTTTGGCGATGAGTACGTAGCCGTAGAACACATCTTGCTGGCACTACTCGATGGCAAGGGCAAAACCGCCCAACTGATGAAGCAAGCCGGGTTTGCCGAAAAAGAATTGGAGGCAGCGATAAAAGAGCTGCGTGGCGGCGAACGGGTCACCGACCAAAACGCCGAAGCCAAATACAAATCGCTGGAGCGCTATTCCAAGAACCTGAACCAACTGGCCAAGGCCGGGAAGATCGACCCCGTGATCGGCCGCGACGAAGAAATTCGCCGGGTGCTGCAAATTCTGGCCCGACGCACCAAAAACAACCCGATGCTACTGGGCGAACCCGGGGTGGGCAAAACTGCCATTGTAGAGGGGCTGGCGCAACGTATTGTGGATGGCGACGTGCCCGAAAACCTGAAAAGCAAAACGCTGATTGCCCTCGACATGGGGCTGCTGGTGGCCGGTGCCAAGTACAAGGGTGAGTTTGAGGAGCGCCTCAAGTCCGTCATCAAAGAGGTAACCGACTCTGATGGGGAGATCATCCTCTTCATCGATGAAATTCACACCCTCATCGGTGCCGGAAGCGGAGGCGAAAGCGCGATGGACGCCGCCAACCTGCTGAAGCCCGCGCTGGCCCGCGGCGAACTGCACGCCATCGGGGCCACCACGCTCAAGGAGTACCAGAAGTACATCGAGAAAGACAAAGCCCTGGAGCGCCGTTTCCAAACGGTGATCGTGGATGAACCCGACGTGCCCGACTCGATCTCTATCCTGCGGGGCATCAAAGATCGTTACGAACTGCACCACGGCGTGCGCATCAAAGACGATGCGGTGATCTCGGCCGTAGAGCTATCCAATCGCTACATCAGCGACCGCTTCTTGCCCGATAAGGCGATCGACCTCATGGACGAGGCGGCCTCTAAGCTGCGCATCGAGATTGACTCGCTGCCCCAGGAGCTTGATGAGCTTAATCGCCGCATCATGCAGTTGGAAATTGAGCGCGAAGCCATCCGCCGCGAGAAGAACCAGGAGAAAGAGTCGCAACTTACCAAAGACATCTCTGAACTGGAAGAGAAGCGCAAGGACCTGCGCGCCAAGTGGGAGAACGAGAAGGGCGTGATCCAGGGCTTGCGCGAGGAGAAAGAGAAGATCGAGCGCTACAAATTGGAAGCCGAGCAGGCCGAGCGCGCCGGAGACTTCGGACGCGTGGCGGAAATTCGCTACGGCAAGATCACCGAAAGCGAGCAGAAGCTCAAGGACTTCCAGCAACAACTGGTAGAGATGCAGGGTGAGAAGTCGTTGCTCAAAGAAGAGGTAGACTCCGAAGACATCGCCGAGGTGGTGGCCAAGTGGACGGGCATTCCCGTTTCCAAGATGTTGCAGAGCGACCGGGAGAAGCTGTTGAACTTAGAGCAAGAACTCAGCGAGCGGGTGGCGGGTCAGCACGAAGCCATTCAGGCCCTATCGGATGCGGTGCGCCGTAGCCGGGCCGGACTGCAAGACCCTAAGCGGCCCATCGGTTCGTTCATCTTTTTGGGCACCACCGGCGTGGGTAAAACCGAGCTGGCCAAAGCCCTGGCTGAGTTTCTCTTTGATGATGAGAACAACATGGTGCGCATCGACATGTCCGAATACCAGGAGCGGCACGCCGTCAGTCGCCTCATCGGGGCACCTCCCGGCTACGTGGGCTATGACGAGGGCGGGCAACTCACCGAAGCCGTGCGCCGCAAGCCCTATTCGGTTATCTTGCTGGACGAGATCGAGAAAGCGCACCCCGACGTGTTTAACATCTTGCTACAGGTGCTGGACGACGGGCGGTTGACCGACAACAAAGGCCGGTTGGCGAACTTCAAGAACACCATCATCATCATGACCACCAACATCGGTTCCACGCTGATTCAAGAGCGTTTCCGCGACATCAACCCCTTCAACGAGGACGAGGTGGTGGAAGAAACCAAGCAGGAGGTGTTTGAACTGTTGAAGCACTCGGTGCGCCCTGAGTTCCTGAACCGCATCGACGAGACGATCATGTTCCGTCCGTTGTCCAAAGACAACATGCAGCAGATCGTAGAGATACAGTTCAAGCAGATTCAGCAGCGACTGGAAGAAAACGGCATCCGCATCGAGGCCATCGACGAGGCGCTGGGGCACTTGGCCGAACTAGGCTTTGACCCGCAGTTCGGAGCCCGTCCGCTGAAGCGCGTGCTGCAACGCGAGGTGCTCAACCAGCTATCTAAAGAGATTCTGGCGGGCACCATCGACAAAGACTCAGTGGTAGGCATTGAGTTGGGTGATGATCAGCAGATCAAGTTCATCAACCTGGATGCTGTTGAAATTGATTAAGCAACTAAGACTAGGTTAGTAGAAGAAAAGCACGAGTCAGCAAGCTCGTGCTTTTTTGTTACAGCAGTTTGCGTTACATTGTAACTGTTCTATATCCTATTTTATTGCAATGAGACAAGTAACCTTGCACGTTGAAAATGATAAGTATCAGTTCTTTATGGAATTGATAAGTAACCTGAACTTTGTCCAGATTGAAGAAGATCAAGAGGATTCTAAAGAAGAGATTATAGAAAACCTCAAGCAAGGCTTTCAAGAAATGAAATACTACAAGGAAGGTAAGAGTAAGGGAACCCTTCTAAAAGATTTCTTGAATGAGTTATAGAAAAGTTACTCAGAGATTCTAAACGACTTCCCTTCATCTCTTTCTGAGATTGTGAACAGATATTCGTCTTCTTCATTGTCTCCCTTTATCAGATAAACCTTGGTGTTTGGTGCAAATCCAACGTATCTGGTTTTAAGAGGCTTAAAATCCAAAATATTGTCGGCTATCCTCAGCTTCTTGGTGAAAAGGCTATTGTTCTTTATACTAATGGCTATGGAGCCAACTAATGCCCCCTTATTCTCATCACCTACCGTACCAAGAACCTGAGTTGACTCGCCAGAACTAGCCCTTCTTTCTGCCCTTATGCTTTCCCACTCTTCGTCGGTTTTGGACTCGTTGAAATTCTTATAATACTCCTTACGTTCGGCATTAGTCATTCCTTCGGGATACCTTTCGTTTGCGCAGCCATAAATCATAAATGCGACTGCAAACAGCGCCATTGTATAATGTATATGTTTCATGAACGCCAAGATACTATTTTCTGCCTTCTTGTGCACATTATCTCTAAATACACAGAACCCGTAAGAGTGAGGGCAGACTCTATCCATAGAGTTCAGAGAACCCGCTCACGCTGGTCCCGGGGCCCTAAGCCCTGCGCCATATTGGGTTAGCCAATCCCATAGAAATAAATCAGTATCCAGCATCTCTCCGTACAGAAAGTCATCCGCGCGGCGGCCGCCAGCATCCAACAGCTAACCAACCCGCAAGTCAATCAATACTCCGCAATAGACTTGATCTGCCGAAACAGCACCAGCGACCGGGGCGGAAGCAGATACGACCCTTCAATAACACCGTCGGCAAACCCGCCCTCGTGCGTGTCCAGCACCAACTCCCACTTCTGCTGCTTGCTCTGGTCAGGCAAGTTGAACAGTACCTCTTCCCAGTAGCTGTTCACCATCAGCAGATACACGTCGTCCGTAATGCGGCGGCCTTTCTGGTCGTACTCGTTCATCTCTTCACCATTGAGCAACATGCCCATGCAGCGCACATAATCCCTGGTCCACTCGTCTTCCGACATATCCTGCCCGGTGGGCGACAGCCAACGAATGTCAGTGATGCCCCGGCCCCGGATGTCGCGACCGTGAAAGAACTTGCGGCGCGAGAAAATATGAGATTCTTTTCTTAAGGTCATCAACTGGCAGCAGAACTCCTGAAGCTTGCGCTGCTCATCCGTCCAGTCCCAATCATACCAACTAATCTCATTGTCCTGGCAATACACGTTGTTGTTGCCCATCTGGGTGCGTCCGTACTCGTCGCCACTCAGCAGCATCGGCACCCCCTGGCTTAGGAACAGCGTCGCCAGGAAGTTTCTTTTCTGCTGCTCGCGCAGCGCCCGAATCTCCGGATCGTCGGTGGGGCCTTCCACCCCGCAGTTCCAGCTCTCGTTGTGGCTCTCGCCGTCCAGGTTGTTTTCGCCGTTGGCCGCGTTGTGCTTCTCATTGTAGCTCACCAGGTCGTTGAGCGTGAAGCCGTCGTGCGCCGTGATGAAGTTAATAGAGGCAAACGGCCGTCGCCCGCTCACCATATACAGATCACTGGAGCCGCTCAGCCGGTAAGCAAACTCGGCCACCTGGCTCTCGTCGCCCTTCCAGAAGCGGCGCACACTGTCGCGGTACTTGCCGTTCCACTCCGACCACAGCACCGGGAAGTTGCCCACCTGGTAGCCCCCTTCGCCAATGTCCCAGGGTTCGGCAATGAGCTTCACCTGCGAAATGATCGGGTCCTGATGGATCGTGTCCAGAAAGGTAGACAACTTGCCCACCTCGTGCAACCCCCGGGCCAGCGTTGAGGCCAGGTCGAACCGAAACCCATCCACATGCATCTCGGTGATCCAGTAGCGCAGGCTGTCCATCACCAGTTGCAGCGAGCGAGGGTTCAGCATGTTCAGGCTGTTGCCCGTGCCCGTGTAGTCCATGTAGTAGCGTTGGTTTTCAAGCACCAACCGATAGTAGGCCTCGTTGTCAATGCCTTTAAACGATAGGGTAGGGCCGTAGTGGTTGCCTTCGGCCGTGTGGTTGTAGACCACGTCCAGAATCACCTCAATGCCCGCCCGGTGCAGCGACTTCACCATGTTTTTGAACTCCACCACCTGCTCGCCCATGGTGCCCGAAGAGCAATAGTCAGAGTGCGGAGCAAAGTAGCCAATGGAGTTGTAGCCCCAGTAGTTCGCCAAGCCCTGGTCCACCAGGTGCTGGTCGTGCACGAAGTGGTGCACCGGCAGCAATTCTATGGCGGTGATGCCTATCTTTTTGAGGTGATACAGCACCGCTTCGGAACCCAATCCATAATAGGTGCCCCGAACGCTAGGGTCCAGTTCGGGGTGCTGCATGGTGAAGCCCTTCACGTGGGCCTCATAGATAATGGTTTCGTGCAGCGGAATGTTCAGCAACGTGTCACCCTCCCAGTCAAAGGTCTCATCAATCACCACCGACTTGTTCATGAAAGGGGCGCTATCGGTCGGGTCCATTTCCATATCACGCTCAGATTCAGGACTGTTCACCGGGTAGCCAAACACCGCATCGTTCCAGTTGATGCGCCCGTCGATGGCCTTGGCGTAGGGGTCCAGCAGCAGTTTGTTGGGATTGAAGCGCAACCCATTGGCCGGATCATAGGGGCCTTCCACCCGGAAACCGTAGCGTTGGCCCGGCTTCACGCCCGGCAGGTAAATGTGCCAGACGTAGTTGGTCTGCTCGGTCATGCGCAGGGTGGTGACGGGCGAATCAGCAGCATCTGAGTCGAAGAGGCAGAGCAGTGCTCCGGTAGCGTTTTCGCTAAACAGGGCAAAGTTCACGCCCTTGCCGTCCCAGGTAGCGCCCAGGGGATAAGGTTTGCCGGGCCATACGGGGTATTGTTCGTTCATACGTAGCAGTGACAGAAATTGTAGATAAGAAAAAGTTGCGGAGCGCCAAAGCACTCGGTCAGCAAAAGTAAGCTTTTCACTGAGACAAACACGCCCGATGCCCCAGGTGTTTAAGTCTGCCGAAATCTTACCTCTTCCCGCCCGGAGCGGCGACCCCGGTGGTGCATTCTTTGCGAGCCACCCAGCAAGTAGCGCTAAACAAATTTATAACAACAAAAAACGTAACAACTATGGCATACGTCAAAAACAACATCGTCACTGATGGACTTAGTGGCAAACTCGGCAACACCATTGTGTTTCGGCAGTGGGGTGGCAAAACCGTGGTGGCGGTGAAGCCCACCTACCGGAAACGCGAACCCACCGAGGCGCAAAAAGAACACCACCGGAAGTTTCGCCAGGGCAGTCGCTACGCCCGCCAGGCCATTCAGGATCCGAACCTCAAGGCAACGTATCAGCAGCGAGCCCGGGGCGGCCAGTCTGCCTACAACGTGGCCATGGCCGACTTCATGAATCTGCCCGACATCACCGAAATGGACCTGGGCACCTACACCGGCGCCAAGGGCCACGCAATCACCATCATGGCCGAAGACGATCACCTAGTGGCCGACGTGCAGGTGGCCATCTACAACCGGGCGGGCAACCTGCTGGAGCAGGGCCCCGCCGAGTTGCACGACAACGGCGTGGATTGGACATACACCACCCAGAAGGCCAACGGACAGCCCAAGGGCACCAAGCTGGTGGTGCAAGTCAGCGACCTGCCCGGCAACACCACCACCAAAGAAGAGGTGCTGGCATAAGTCAAAAACAAAGCGCTATCAACCAAGAATCCGACCAGCAACGGTCGGATTTTTTTGTTATCAGCATCCGCTGCTTAGGCCAAACCAGCCAACCCATCGTCTCGGGTGAGCATTGGGAGGTGTTTTGCCAACCATTTAGTACATCGTACTATCTTGCGTATCTCTGCACATTTCAGTAGGTTGGCGGTTAATGACTCAGAATCTGTAAGGTCTAACCTGAACACAAGAAATACCGAAAGCAATGAAAAAAGTTGAGATTTTAATACTGATTTTAGCAACTACTATAGTTGGTTGTACTTCGGATAAATCAAAGCCAAGAACCGAAAATCAAGAAGTCACTGGCAACGAAGAAACGGATACGCTGACGAAACACCTAAAACCTTTTAAAGCGGATTTGCCAACCATTGGGCTCTTGATGTATAACGGTGTTCTACAAAGCGAAGTCATTGCAACATCTGATGTTTTCGCAAAGCCGACCGAAGATGGAGAACAACTTTTCAACGTTGTGTCAGTAGCTGAAACTGAGAACTCAATAACAACGGAAGAAGGAATGCACTTCGTCCCTGATTATACGTTTGAGAATTGCCCGAAGTTAACCGCTTTGTTCGTGCCGAGCGCTTACGATATGTACGCTCAAGTGCACAACGAAAAGATTGTGAACTTTATAAGAGAGAAGAATAAAGAAACCAAATTTACCGTAAGCAATTGTGCCGGAGCCCAATTAATTGGAGAATCAGGAATTGCAGACGGACATAAAATCGTCACGTGGATTGGCGGTGGCGAACAATTACAAGAGGACTATCCAAACTTGAAGGTACAGGATGACAGCTTGGTAACCTTTGTGAAGGACGGGAAATTCAGTTCCTCAAACGGGAATTTAGCAAGCTACGTTTCGGCACTCAATCTACTGGAGGAAATGACCAATCCCGAACACAGGAAATTTGTCGAGAGCTATCTGTATCTCGACCGACTTCAAAACTGGAGAGAGTAAATACTGTGGATAACATCTTGTATTGCCTATCGTCAACCGTACCGGGCTCTTTCCATCACTTCCCGAATAAAATCGCTCTTACCTTGTGTGTAAGCCTCTCTATCATCCCGAAACCGCTCAGCCAAAGCCCGCTTCAAAGTTTCATACCGCCGTGCTTCTAACGGATGCATTCTCAAGTAGTCCCTAAAAAAGAGCCGCTGCCAAAAGTTACCATTAACTTCCACCACGTGAACGTGATGCGTACGCTTCTCTCCGTACGGTGGCATTCCCTTGACAAAAAATAACTTTTCAAAATCGGGATTATCGCGCCAGTACACGTATCCCAGCCCCTCAAGAGGCTTAACAGTACGTTGACCATCTGATAGACGATGTAGCCCAACCATAATATCGACGACTGGTTTCGCCGCCAATCCGGGCACTGCAGTCGAGCCAATGTGTTGAATTTCGGCAACCATGTCTTTTCTTAATACTGTACGAATAGACGCTGATTCACGCTCAAACATGTTTGCCCAGTCCGGATTATAGTTTACTATCTCTATTTCATCCATGAGTTAGTGGCCTAGTGTAGTCATCGCCCAAAGAATATTACGGGCCGTATCCGCGAGCGTTATTTTTGCAATTACATAACCCTTCACCAGGCCCAACGCTCCGAACTCCCCCGGCATGTGTCTCCACATGCCGCTTCACCTGTCGTCCCTACAACAACCTAGCAATCTACAAACCCCCGCGCTCCCCCGGCAAACCATAACGCCGCAGAATCCGTCTTATATCCTTCGCATACACCCCGACAACCAATCATGACCAGAGACTAACAATTACCTGCAAAACCTCCGTACCATCAGCCCGTAATCCAGTATCTAGTACCCAGCAACCAGCAACCAGCAACCAGCATCCAATATCTTGCCCCATAAAAAGTATCCAATATCCAATATCTCGCCACCCAGAAAGTCATCCATGAACCCCTACCAACAAAACATCGCCAAACACCAAGAAACCATTGAAGCACTCAGCAAGAAACTCACCGAGCTCTCGTGGTCCCGCGTGGTCGTCTTTGTGTTCTCAGCCTTCTTCATCGTCCTGCTGGCCAGCAGCGGCATGGCGGCCGCCGTTTGGTTTTCGTTGTTGATCGGAGGCGGTAGCTTTGCCTTCCTAATGAAGCAGCACAACCAAGCGACGTACCAAAAGCAGCACGCCGCGTTTCTGGCCGAGATCAACGAGCAGGAAATCCGGCGGCAACAGAACCAGTTAGCCACCTTCCCCGACGGGCGTACCTTCATCCGGCGCGATCATCCGTACGTGGCCGACCTGGACGTCTTTGGCTCCCACTCGCTCTACCAACTCCTCAACCGCACCACCACCGAGTCGGGCAGCGAGCGCCTGGCCGCTTGGCTATCCGAAGCAACCTCCTCCGCAGAAATGATTGAACGGCAACGGGCCGTGCAGGAACTCATGCCCAAACTAGGGTGGCGACAAGAGTTTCAGGCCGCTGGCCAGCACTTCACCAACCGCCAGAGCGACTTCCGCAAGCTGCTGGCCTGGCTAGACGAGCCGGTGCACCTGCTACCCCACGCCATCAAATACCGGGTGGTCAGCGTTATCCTGGCCGTGCTCACCACGCTGGCCCTGCTGTATCACATGCGGTTTGCCTACGCCTCCGACTTCCTGCTCAACTCCCTGCCCCTTATCGCGATGGTGATCGTCAACGTCCTGTTTCTAAAGAGGCTGAAACCCGTGGCCGAGGGGATCATTGACCGCACCCACGAGAACGTGAAAACCCTGGCCGGGTACCAGGCGCTCATCGGCAAGATCGAGTCCGAAGCGTTTCAGTCGCCCCGGCTGCAACAATTGCAGGCGGCCTTTCGCCAGGACAACTTTTCTGCTTCCCAGGAAATCAACACCCTAAAAAAGATCCTGGAGATAGCCCAACTCAAAGGCACCGAAAGCACGGGCGACAACAAGCTGTATCCCATCATCAACCTGCTGTGGCTCGTTGACCCCCACTGGATCATCCGGGCCGAACGGTGGAAGACCCGCAACCGGGCCTACGTGAAAGCCTGGGCCGACGCGGTGGGTACCTTCGAGGCCCTGAGCAGCCTAGCTGGCTTCGCCCACGCCAACCCAACCTACACCTTTCCGGAGGTACGGGAAGGGGCCTGTACCATTCGCTTCGACACGCTCGGGCACCCGTTGCTGCATCCGGACCGCCGGGTGTGCAACGATTTCAACCTGCGGTCGTCCGACAACATCGTGATGATCACCGGGTCTAACATGGCCGGGAAGAGCACCTTTTTGCGCACCGTGGGGGCCAACCTGGTGCTGGCCCTCATGGGTGCCCCCTGCTGCGCCACCTCGGGCGAGGTCACGGTGATGCAACTGTTCTCCAGCATGCGCACCCAAGATAACCTGGAAGAAGGAGTTTCCTCGTTCTACGCCGAACTGAAGAAGATAGAGCAACTGCTGAAACTGATCCAAAGCGGAGAACCCGTCTTCTTCCTGCTGGACGAAATGTTCAAGGGCACCAACTCCAAAGACCGCCACCGGGGCGGCTTCTCGCTGATCAAGCAACTGGAAGAGCTCAACGCCTTCGGCATCATCTCCACCCACGACCTGGAACTAGCCGACGAAGCCGGTAAGCACGCGCTGGTGACCAACTACAGTTTCAACAGCGACATCCGGGAGGGCGAAATGACCTTCGACTACCACCTCACCCCCGGCCTGTGCCGCGACTTCAACGCCAGCGAGCTGATGCGCCGAAGCGGGATCAACATCCTGGCCGAAACCGAGTAAGTTTTCCGCCAAAAAACCAACTGCATTCATAACGAGAGCCCGCCGCCCGCATCCCCCAAAAGTACAATTTAGCCCCACCACGCCCGGAGCACGGCTCGAGCACGGGAAGAGCACAGAAAGAGCATAGTTGGACAAAAGGCCGTTTCTTGGAAAGATGCAATAAGCCAACCCGGTAACGAGCAAAAGTAATCCTGAAAACCAGCAACATTCCCAACCATACCGGGTTGATCAACTACGTAAGGATTGTGCCCCTTTGCGCCAATCCGCTTCATTGACTTTTTAACCGCAAACGAATAGAACCTATGAATGAGCAAACTGCCCACCCCGAAGCTGCCATTAAGCTAAAAGAGAAACTAGGCGACCTGAAGATCGCCATGATGACCACCCAGGTATTCGACGGCCACCTGCACGCCCGTCCGATGCACACCTCGCAGGTAGAGTCCACCGGAACCTTCTGGTTCTTCACCAGCGACAAATCGGCGAAAGTACACGAACTGCAACGCAACAACCAAGTGAACCTGGCCTACGCCGACCCCGACGGCGACACCTACGTATCAGTGGCCGGTCATGCCGAACTGGTAGAAGACAAGGCCAAGATGCACGACCTGTGGAACCCCATGCTAAAAGCCTGGTTCGCCGACGGCGTTGACACCCCCGACATTGCCCTGCTCAAGGTCACCGCCGACAGCGCCGAGTACTGGGACACCTCGTCCAACGCGATGGTGCACCTCTACGGAGTGGCCAAAGCCATGCTCACGGGCGACTCAGCCCGCGGCGACGCCGGAGAAAGCGAGGAACTGGACATACGTTGAAGAAACGAAGGATAGAATGATCGAATGGAAAGGGTGGGGGCGGGGCAAAAGAACTGCTGGCTTAAGGCTTATGGTCTAAATGAGCCAGCATATCCTGAGTCATCTTCGCCAAGTCATACTGCGGTTGCCAACCCCAGTCGCGGCGGGCGGCACTGTCATCTATAAAGTGGGGCCAGGCATCGGCGATGCATTGCCGGAAGTCCGGCGCATAGCGCACCGCAAAGTCGGGCCGATGCTGTTGAATGGTGGCGGCGATCTCGGCCGGTGTGCAGGAGAACCCTGCTAGGTTGTAGCTTGATCGCACCTGAATCTGTTCGGGGGCAGCTTGCATCAGCTGCAGAGTAGCTTCCACTGCGTCGGGCATATACATGAGTGGAAGCTGGGTGTCGGCTCGTAGAAAGCAAGTGTAAGGCTCGTCGGCTACTGCTGCGTGGTAGATCTCTACCGCAAAGTCGGTGGTGCCACCGCCGGGCATAGCGCGGTAACCCACGAGTCCCGGATAGCGCAGACTGCGCACGTCCGCTTGGTGTTGGCGCGCGTAGTAGGCGCACAGCCGTTCGCCCGCCAGCTTGGTGATGCCGTACATGGTTTCGGGTGAGGTAACCGTTTCCTGCGGAGTGTTGATCTTGGGAGTGGTGGAACCGAACACCGCAATAGAGCTGGGCCAGAACACCCGCTTGACCAGTCCCCGGCGGGCCAGCTCCAGCACGTTGAGCAGCCCGTCCATGTTCACCTGCCAGGCCAGCGTAGGGTTTTGCTCGCCCTTGGCCGACAGCAATGCTGCTAGCAAATAAATATCCTCCACCGCGGCATCGCGCACCACCGCCTCTAGCGCTTCCTGATTAAGAACGTCTAGCGACTGGTAGTCGGCCTGGTCCGGGGCAGCGGGGGGCAGATCGGTAGATAAGATACGTCGCTCAGGAAAAACTTGTTGAAGGGCCGTGGTGAGTTCGGTGCCTAGCTGCCCGAGCGAACCGATGATTAGTACAGTGGACTGATTCATAGTCAAAAAAGGTTGGCGCGTAGGTTGTTGCTCTAACAAAGCAATTGCATGAATGCTCGCTCAAAGCAAAGAAATCTGTTTCGGAAAGCCGCGAAATTATTTACAAATCCGTAACGTTGTCCCACCAGACACTTCACCTGATCAATAAATATCATGTACGACACTTTAGAACCCGCCCTGAAAGAAGAATTAGCCAATATCCGCGAGGCTGGCCTATACAAAGAAGAGCGCATTATTACCACTCCCCAAGAAGCCGTCATCAACACCGAAGCCGGACGGGAAGTGATTAACTTTTGCGCTAATAATTACCTGGGGCTGTCTTCGCATCCGGCGGTGCTAGAAGCGGCCAAGCACGCCATCGATACCCACGGCTACGGCCTGTCGTCGGTGCGCTTCATCTGCGGCACCCAAGACATTCACAAAGAGCTAGAGCGCAAGCTGTCAGACTTCCTGGGCACCGAAGACACCATCCTGTACGCTGCCGCTTTCGATGCCAACGGCGGGGTGTTTGAGCCGTTGTTAGGCCCCGAAGATGCCATCATCTCCGACGCGCTGAACCACGCTTCCATCATCGACGGGGTGCGCCTATGCAAAGCACAGCGGTTTCGCTACCAGCACAACGACATGCACGATCTGGAAGAAAAGCTCAAGGAAGCCTCCTCGGCCCGCCACCGCCTCATCGTCACCGACGGGGTGTTCTCGATGGATGGCACCGTCGCCAAACTGGACAAAATATGTGACCTGGCCGACAAGTACGAAGCCTTGGTGATGTCGGATGAGTGTCACTCTACCGGCTTTGTGGGCAAAACCGGTCGGGGCGTGCACGAATACCGCAACGTGACGGGGAGGGTGGATATCATCACCGGCACACTGGGTAAAGCCCTGGGCGGTGCTTCGGGCGGGTTCACCAGTGCGCGCAAAGAGATTGTGGAGATGCTGCGGCAGCGTTCGCGTCCGTACCTGTTCTCCAACACGCTGGCCCCGTCTATCGTGGGGGCATCAATTGTGGTGCTGGATATGCTGTCGCAAACCACCGAACTACGCGACAAACTGGAGAAGAACACCCACTATTTCCGGCAGAAGATGACCGAAGCGGGCTTTGATATCAAACCCGGCGAGCATCCCATTGTGCCGATTATGCTCTACGATGCGGCCTTGGCGCAAACGTTCGCAGCCAAGCTGCTGGAGCGGGGCATCTACGTGATTGGCTTCTACTATCCGGTGGTGCCGAAAGGACAGGCCCGCATCCGCGTGCAAATCTCAGCCATCCACGAACCCGAGCACCTGGATCAGGCCATTGAGGCATTTGTGGCGGTAGGAGAGGAGCTTGACGTGTTGGAAAAGGCGGGGTGAGAGATGTGAAATATGAAATGAGAGAAGAAAGGCAAGGGGGCTTGGTTCATTGTTTTGTCCTTTGCTTTTGTCCCTTATCATTAGTCGTCTGTCCCCTGGCTTTTTGTAAGTGTGACCAATAGCTTCATCACTCGTTTCTTGTCCTGCTTACACGAAGTTAGCGGGTTTAAACGTTAGCTAAGCAAATTAACCTACGTATGCATCGTCTCGTATCAGTCTTACTTATTATAGCCGCAACAACAAGTGCTGGTGCCCAGAACAAGAAGAACGATAAGAAAAAGGCGTCATCAACCGAAGAAGCTCCGGGCGTTGCGCTTGATACCACCGATCAGTTTATCATCGACCCCGCTACCCAGGTGCCGCTCACGGTGAACCTGGAAGCCGACGAAGAGGAAGAGGACGAGAAGAAGGATAAGAAAAAGAAGAAGCACAAAAAGAACGTTTATTTTGGTCTGAAAACCAAAAAGGGTTTCTCGCGAAAGGGTTCAGGCGAAGGAACGGAGTTGGAATTGTTTCGGTACCTGAAAACATATCAAGAGCCTGACCCTTACGTGCGTGATGTGTACTGGTACGACACCAAGCGCAAGCAAATTCGCACCACGCACAACATCACCAAGAATAAGGCGCTTATTTTGCACGGACCCTACAAGAGGATGACCGAAGACGGCGAAGTGCTGGAGCAGGGCATGTTCTACAAAGGCACCAAGCACGGCCGCTGGACGCGCTACGACCGCAAAGAGATTCTGCTGGACAAAGAAAAATACACCCACGGCTGGCCCCGCGAGTCAGAGATCATCTATTACGACGAAGAGCAGCGCGCTAAAGTGAAGGAGGTGATTCCGGTAGAGTACGGCGAGGAAGAAGGGTATTATTTTTATTTCCACCCCGGCGGGCGCGTGGCTGTGGAGGGTGAGTATCAGGAAGGCAAAAAGGTAGGGTTATGGACGGAGTACTACGACTACGAAAAGCGGGCCAAGAAGCAGATCAAGTACCCCGACGACCCCTACGACGAAGCAACCAAACCCCACATTGCCAAAGAGTGGAACCCCCAGGGGCAGGTAGTGTATGATTACCAAGAAAACAAACGGTAGGCACATAATTTATCATACATTTAGATCATAGACACGCGGTTCATCGCGTATGCAATTATTATGATTCCCGAAGCCCAGTATTGGATCGACAAATTAACCCTGAAACCGCATCCCGAAGGTGGGTTTTATAAACGGACGTATGAATCTTCAGGTCAAATTAAGCGGCTAGACCGGCCCTATGCCACCGCGATTTATTTCCTGCTGCTGGAAGACAAATTCTCGGCCTTTCACCGGATCAAATCCGACGAACTGTGGCACTTCTATACGGGCAGCCCGTTGGATGTTTTTATGATCAACGAGCAGGGCGCGATGGAGCAGTTTCGGCTGGGCCCCAACGCTGAGGCGGGGCAGGTTTTTCAGGCCGTGGTGCCCAGCGGACGGTGGTTTGCCTCCCGCATGGCCCAGCTCAACTCCTACGCGCTGGTGGGCTGCACCGTGGCCCCGGGTTTTGACTTCCGCGACTTTGAGATGGCGGACCGTTATCAACTCACCACCCAGTTTCCGCAGCATGCGACACTGATTAAAAGCCTGACCCATCCTTCGTGATTCTCTGAGTAGCAGATGGTAATTTAATTAGCAACGGACAGCATCAGCAAAAAGCATCTTCAAAGTGCTCAATAGTTGTTTGTGGTTGCAGCGTGATGGCAACGATATCAAAGCGGATGTTGCTTTCCCACGCCATCTCGTGCACGTACTGGTCGGCCGCTTCGGCAATGCGTTCGGCCTGGGCTTGATCTACGAAAGTTTCGGGGTGTCCAAAGTTGGCAGTGCGGCGCAACTTCACTTCTATGAACACGAGCGTGTTGTGGTCGCGCATCACCAGATCAATTTCGCCTTGGCGGTAGCGATAGTTTTTGGCTACCAACGTGAATCCTTTTTGCTGCAAAAACCGGGTGGCCATCTCTTCCCCCTGCTTCCCCCGCCGATGCGCCAAATAATCACTCATCTTTTTTTCTTCATTCCCGTTTCAACTCAGTATCCAGTATCCAGTATCCAGTATCCAGTATCCAGTATCCAGTAAACGCATCAAACATGTTACCAAAGACCAACCCAACCGAAACTCCCGCCTGGAAAGCCCTTCAACAGCACTATCAGCAAATAGAACCGCAGCACATGCGAACGATGTTTGAGGACGACCCCAGCCGCTTCGAAAAATTTACGCTTCGTTTTGAAAGCACTTTGCTCGACTTTTCCAAGAATCGCATCACCGAAGAAACAATGAAGCTGCTTCGGCAACTGGCCGCCGACACCCAGGTGAAGGAAGCCACGGAGGCCATGTTTAGCGGTGAAAAAATCAATCGCACCGAAGACCGGTCGGTGTTGCACATCGCCCTGCGCAACCGGGCCAACACTCCCATTGAAGTTGATGGAGAAGACGTGATGCCTGAGGTGAACGAGGTGCTCGACCGCATGAAGACGTTTTCAGAGCAAATCATCAGCGGCGAATGGAAAGGCTACAGCGGACAAGCGATCAGCGACATTGTAAACATTGGCATTGGAGGCTCTGACTTAGGCCCGGTGATGGTGACCGAAGCGCTGAAGCCCTACCAGAAAGAGCACATTAACGTTCACTACGTCTCCAACGTCGACGGCACCCATATCTCGGAGACGCTAAAGCACCTAAACCCGGAAACCACGCTGTTTATCATTGCCTCGAAAACGTTCACCACCCAAGAAACCATGACCAATGCCACCTCGGCCCGCGACTGGTTTTTAAAAGCCGCGCAGGACGAAGCCGCCGTGAAAGAGCACTTTGTCGCTTTGTCCACCAACCAGGAAGCGGTGGAAGACTTTGGCATTGATGCCCACAATATGTTTGGCTTCTGGGATTGGGTGGGCGGACGCTATTCTTTGTGGTCGGCCATTGGGTTGTCAATTGCTTGCGCCATTGGATTTGATCGCTTTAAAGAACTGCTGGCGGGCGGGCACGCCATGGACGAGCACTTCCGTACGGCTTCCGTAGAAGAAAACATTCCGCTGACGCTGGCTTTGGTTGGGGTGTGGTACAACAATTTTTTCGGAGCCCAGACCGAAGCTATTTTGCCCTACGATCAGTACATGCACCGCTTTCCGGCCTATTTCCAGCAGGGCAATATGGAAAGCAACGGCAAGTACGTTGACCGCAACGGAAATCCGGTTGATTATCAGACGGGCCCAATTATCTGGGGTGAGCCGGGCACCAACGGACAGCACGCGTTCTACCAACTCATCCACCAGGGCACCAAACTCATTCCCTGCGACTTTCTGGCCCCGGCGCAGAGTCAGAACCCCATCGGCGACCACCACCCGAAGCTGCTGGCTAATTTCTTTGCCCAAACCGAAGCGCTGATGATGGGCAAGACGGAAGACGAAGCCGCTCAAGAGCTGCGCGAGCAGGGCAAGAGCGACGCGGAGATTGCCGAACTGGCGATCTACAAGTCGTTCGAGGGCAACAAACCGACGAACTCTATCTTGTTTCAGAAGCTGGATCCCTACACACTGGGCAGCCTGATCGCCATGTACGAGCACAAGATTTTCGTGCAGGGCATCATCTGGAATATTTACTCTTTTGATCAGTGGGGAGTGGAACTGGGCAAGCAATTGGCCAAGAAAATCCTGCCCGAACTGGAAGGAGAGGACGAGGTGACATCGCACGACGCCTCGACGAATGGACTGATTAATGCGTATAAGGAATTGCGGTAGATGTTAGAGGTTGTGGACCTGGAAAGTCTATAAAGCTTTCCGGGTTTGGTCTTTAAAAAAGAGCCTATGGAGAGTATTGAGATCAAGAATTTCGGCCCAATCAAGCACGTCAAGTTGGATTTGAAGGATATCAACGTATTTATTGGTACGACGGCTAGTGGGAAAAGTACGGTAGCGAAGTTGGTGGCAATTGCGCGGGATTTTTCAGTTTTTACTAAGATTGACTTTGATCTTTTTGTCGAGTACACTATCAAATATAATATAGAGTTTGAGATAACAGGTAAAACACATATCAAATATTGGAATGATAAATTCTATTGGGAACTAAGAAATAAAAAGATAAACAGTAATGGGTCTAACTGGGCACTTACCACTATTGTAACAGCTTTTGAACAACTACTTTTGCTTGTTAGTCGTCGTAAGTATCCTTCCGATGAGTCTGGCTTTCGTATGCAAGAGCAGATACAGACAATGCTCGTTGGGATCGTTCTGCTGGGTGGTGGTGATGAACTGACAGAGTTAGAATATAGAGAGAGAAGCGAAGAGCTTCCTGAACAAATGCGGGATTTACTGTCAATTGTGAAGGATTATAGAGATAGGCTTAGGATGAAAGATGCTAAAGACGAAACCAATCGTGCCCTAGTGGAAGAGTTTCTAAGTGACTCCCGTTGGCTAGAGTTAATTCCGCTCGCTGGTACTAACCTTCTGCCTGATCAGACAACGTACATTCCTGCCGAAAGAAACCTGTTATCAATGGTAGGTGAATCTGTCTTCGGTTTACTGAGCAACAATGTCTCTATTGCCGCCGCTGTCAAAGAATTCGGTGCTGAGTTTGAAGCAGCGCGGAAGCAGTTGAAGCAATTGAGCGTTGGTTTTCTTAATGCTGAGTATAAGTACACTGACGGTAACAATATTCTCGCTCTGGAAAACGGTACGGAGATCAAGTTAGAGCAAGCTTCCAGTGGTTTTCAGTCTGTCATCCCTTTACTGCTAGTGGTAGAAGCAGAGGCGGATAAGAAAAGCGTACTCGGAAAGTGCTTTATCATAGAAGAACCCGAGCTAAATCTTTACCCCACCGTTCAAAAAGACTTGCTGGAGTTCGTAGTTGAACGAATCAATAAGCATCAAGACAAACTTATCATCACCACCCACAGCCCCTACATTCTCACCGCGCTGGATAATCTAATTCAGGCTGACAACGTAGTTAGGCAAAATCCGGATGCCAAAGAAGAAGTTAAAAAGCTCGTGCCCTCCGAACGGTGGATGAACTTTGATCGCGTAGCGTGTTACTACTTCGAAAACGGCACCTGTCGTTCCACCCTAGACGAAGAACAGCGTTCCATTGGGCCATCGAACATCGACGACGTATCCGACGCAATCGGAAGCATCTATGACCAACTTCTAGCTATGAAGTATGACAAAGTGTTGTAGGGATTTAGCGAAGGGTTTGAAAGCCGAAAAGCAATCCGATTGCTTTAGTGCCAAAACCGTAGCGGAAGAACAAGGCAAAACGTTTCGAATTGTCAACAAATCTAAAAAAGCAGTCTGCCGGGTGCGCATAGATGATTGTCTGATCAAATCAAAAGACGCCAAGAAATGCGACTTTCTGTTCAAAATCTGTGAATCGGAGCGTTACCTATTGGTCGAATTCAAGGGTAGTAACGTAGAAGATGGTTTTGCTCAGCTTGTTAGCACCTTCCGCTACTTGAAGGATAAGCTAGGTGTTGAGCCAAAGCATTTTGAGGGATTTATCGTTTCTACCCAGATACCTCGAGCGGCTAATCTGAATGTTCGTAGGCTAAAAGAGCAATTTTTAAGGAAGCATTAGTTGCTGGTACAGGTAACGAGCCGACAACATCATTTGAATATTTGAGGTGGGTTGCCTGGTTCTGGCCGTGAACCTTCGTCAGTGCGCAGTGTTCTATCATCATGATAACAAAGACGAGCTACGGCGTTTTCATAGCGGTCACCTTGTTTTGCCTTTTGGGCGATAAAGCTGTTGCCCAGACTCGGCCATTGCCCAGTATTTTAGAGAACCAACGGGCCTACGCGCTGACCGAGCAGGCGCTGGATCATATCTACAACGTAGAGATTGATCAAAGCAGGCCGCTAATCCGGCAGATTGATCAACTTCTTCCCAACTATCCAGCAGTGCCCCTGCTGGAAGCGCTGTCGATTCGGTCGGCAAACTACCCCCTTGAGCCCGGTAGTGCCGCATTTGAACAGATGAAAAGCCATCTGTATCAGGTGATCGAGCAGTCAGAAGTTATTCTCGATGAAGACGAAGACCATGCGGAGGCTAATTTCTTTATGCTGTCGGCCCACGGACTACTCGCGCAGTACGAGAACGAAGATGGTAACACCTTCAAGTCGGTGGGGCAAGCAAAGAGCGCCTATTCGTACTTGAAGAGGGGGTTTGATCTGTTGGAGGTGTATCCCGACTTCTATTTTTCAACCGGTTTGTATAACTACTACCGCGAAAAATACCCCGAACTGCACCCGGCTTATCGTCCGTTTATGTGGTTCTTTCGGGGTGGCGATATGGCGTTAGGGCTTAAGCAATTAGACATTGCTGTACGCAAATCCTTGTTTTTGGGAGTGGAAGCGTCCGACTACCTCACGCATATTTACCTGTTCTACGAAGACCGTCCGGACCAAGCCCTCACTTACGCTCGGCGCCTGGTCAAGAAGTACCCTAACAATCCGTATTTCGCCGTCAACTACGTGCACGCAGCGCTGGGAGCGGAACAATTCGTGGGCATCGATGCGTACGTTGAAAAACTCATCAGCAGCGACAAACGCTACTTTCAGGTGACCGGCCACTTGTTCAAGGGCATGTTGCTGGAGAAACGGGATCAAAAGTGGGACGCGGCCGAAGCGTCCTACCTGCGAAGTTTGCAGCGCAACATCGGCATTGCCGGAGAAGAGGCTAAAAATTATCGCAGCTACGCCTACGCGGGTTTGGCCCGCATTGCCGACCACGAGAAAAAAATCAGTCAGGCCAAAAATTTATACGAACAGGCTCTTAACGCCGCCCAGTATCCCCCGGTGAAACAGGAGGCGGAGAGGTATTTACAGTGATCACCAATGGTTGGCAATCAACAATGATGAAATGTATTCTGCCAGCGGCGTAGTCGTAATCCTTTAGTCGATGAGGACCTTTGAGAAGGTACACGGCGGTGGTTCTGGCTTATCTTAACGACTGTTCAACCTCTCGGTCACCGCCCCCTCGTTGGCTTGCTGGCTGCACAGTTGGTTGTAAAGGTGCACCACCCGCATCTGCTCGTTGATCTTGCGCAGCTTCAGCTTGCATCGCTTGATGTAATCCTGCACCAAACCTTCGTAGTCGGCCATGCGAGGAAGAATCTGCCCCTTGAAGTCGTCAATTTCAAAAAAATCACCCTGGTTGTAGGCATAGTAATCATGACGGCACACGGCATTCAGGTAAATATGCGGCGCCCGTTGGTCTTCGGTGACCCGCGGCTTGCGCACGTACTTGCTTTTGCGCAAGATGGTCACATCCCCTTCAGTGAGTACTTCAAAAAAAGTTTTGCGCTGGTAGCCTTCATCCAACTGGTGGTCGATAGCCACGTAGTGACGCTCCCGGTGCTTCACCAAATCGAACAACGTGAAGTGAGCGATCTTTTCCGCCGTATAGGTGCGCACCACTCCGTTGTGACGTACCTGGATGGCATTGTACTTCAGGTCGTAATTTATTTCTCCAACAACCATGCGCTGATCTGCCAGCGTGACTTGTCCCGGACACCAGAAACCCGGGTTGAGGTAGGGGGGGACAGCCCCCTGACCTACATGAGCAATACTGCCAATGAAGAACAACGCAACCAATACTTTTTTCATAACCAATCGACCTTTACTTTGTGGATAGTGAGGAGAGCAGCACAAACTGCTGCGTGGTCGATCTGTATCAAACATAGCACCGCGAGGCGCTAGCTTATTCCGTATTCGGTAGGGAAGCAGGGGGGTGTAATAAAAAAAAGAATCGTCCGAGATCGCATTGTTCGCTTCTGACTCACCGAACGCCAGCACCAAAAGTTGCTGCTGGTTTTTGCATAATTCGAAGAGGTACTCTGCGTTATAATGGACTTATCCTAACACCTAGGAGAGGTGAGACATTTTATCGCGGACGTACCAAGTAGGCGCATTTGGTATTCTGCTTCAACGAAAATTGCTAACTGATAAAAAGCTTTCGTTACACCGCCACTTCGGCCTTGATGTGCGGGTGCGGATTGTAGTTTTCCAGCGTGAAGTCGTTGTAGGTAAACGCAAAAATGCTCTTCACCGCTGGGTTAAGACGCAACTGAGGAAGGGGGCGAAGGTCGCGCGAGAGTTGAAGCTCCGCCTGTTCCAGGTGGTTGCTATACAAGTGAGCATCGCCGAAGGTGTGCACGAAATCGCCGGGCCGCAAATCGCACACCTGGGCCATCATCAGGGTGAGCAGAGCGTAGGAAGCAATGTTGAAGGGCACGCCCAGAAACACGTCCGCACTGCGCTGGTAAAGCTGGCACGACAACCGACCTTCGGCTACGTAGAACTGAAAAAACGCGTGACAGGGCGGCAGCGCCATGCGCGGAATGTCCGCTACGTTCCAGGCCGAAACGATCAGCCGCCGCGAGTCGGGATTGCGCTTGATTTGCTCCACCACCTGCGTAATCTGATCAATCGGCTCGGCATTGGGCACCGGCCAGCTGCGCCACTGGTAGCCGTAGATGGGCCCCAGGTTGCCCTGCTCGTCGGCCCACTCGTCCCAGATGCGCACCTTATTCTCCTTTAGGTAGGCCACGTTGGTGTCGCCCCGCAAAAACCACAGCAGTTCGTGAATGATGGAGCGCAGGTGCAGCTTCTTGGTGGTTACCAGCGGAAAACCGTCGGGCAGGTGAAACCGCATTTGGTAGCCGAACACGCTGCGGGTGCCGGTGCCGGTGCGGTCGCCCTTCACGGTGCCGTGGTCCAGAATGTGGCGCATCAAATCGTGATACTGTTGCATGGGCTAGGCGGTTGAGCGGGTAAATATACGGCTTGCCCGCCACATTGCGAACGATTGGCCGGGAGGATAATCAGGCAGACAGCGTATTTGTCGGAGCCAGCTTTTTGTGCTACTTTGAGCGCCCTAACCGAACCTGTTTGCCCACTTCTACTGCTGGAATTTCCTGGAAAACAGCCGCCGCGCTGGTCATTGCCAACATGGTGGGCACCGGCGTGTTCACCAGCCTGGGCTACCAACTGCTCGACGTGCAGGATGCGGTCAGCATTGTGCTGCTGTGGGTCATCGGCGGAGTGATGGCACTCTTCGGAGCGTTTAGCTACGGACAACTGGGCACGCACTTCGCCGAGTCGGGTGGTGACTACATTTACCTGTCGCGCATTTTTCATCCGGTGCTGGGCTACCTGAGCAGTTGGGTGTCGCTGCTGGTGGGCTTCTCAGCTCCCGTGGCCATTGCGGCGATCGCCATGACGCAGTACCTGGCCCCCTTCGGGGTAAACAATTCGCCCTGGTTGGCTATTGTCGTCATCGTAGCGGTCGGGCTGATCCACTCCTTTAGCCTGCGGCGGAGCAGTCGGTTTCAGAACGTGACCACGCTGCTCAAGATGGTGTTCGTACTGGTGCTTATTGGATTGGGAATACTTTTTGCGCCCGAAGCATCTCCTAATGCCATTGACCTTGGAGCCTCCTGGCCGCAGGAGCTCACCACGCCGGGCTTCGCCGTGTCGCTCATCTACGTAAGCTACGCCTACACCGGCTGGAACTCGGCGGCCTACATCGCCGGAGAAATTCGCGACGTGCGCTACAGCCTGCCCCGCGCCCTCATTGCCGCCACGCTGCTGGTCACCGTGCTCTACGTGGCGCTGCAACTGATCTTTTTGAAGCACGCCTCGGTGGAGCAGTTGCAGGGGCAGGTCGACGTGGCCACCGTGGCGACTCAAAACCTGTTCGGCACCACGGGTGGGCGCTGGGTAAGCTTTTTCATCGCGCTGCAACTTATTGCCACCATCGGATCTTACATCTGGATTGGTCCGCGCGTGACGCACGCCATGGCCCGCGAGCACTCCTTGTGGAAACCCCTGCGGAAGCGCAACGCGGCCCAGGTGCCGGTGCGGGCGCTGTGGCTGCACGTGGCTATTGCGGTGGCACTCACCCTCACCGGCACCTTCGAGCAGATTGTGATCTACGCCGGGTTTGTGCTGCAACTCAATGTGACACTGGTGGTGGCCAGCGTGCTGTTCCTGAAGAAGCGCCCCGCTAGCTTCCGAAGTCCGTTCTATCCCTACGCCCAGTACTTGTTCATCGGATTTAGCGTCTGGATTTTGGGCTATACGCTCTACGACCGGCCCCTAGAGAGCCTCATTGGGTTAGGCATCATTGGGGTGGGGCTGGTGACGTATTTTTTTAGTCGGCGGGAGGATAGTGCTGAGGGGTAGTTTGCTTGCTACTCGAGCTCGATGCGGATGGGCGATAGGTTGTTGACTTGGTAGGTGAGTTCAAAGCGCACGCTGTTGATCTCTTTCACAATTTTGCGCACCGAGGCCACGTTCCAGAACGCCGTGTCGGTTTCAGCTAAGGCGAATCTGCCGGAAAAAAGCTGGTCGACCTGCTCAATAGGTAAAGTGACTCGGTTGGTCTCCTCTACCCAAATTGAAGAGTCGTAGAGGAACCTCGTATGAGCAACGAACGGGATTGTATTTTCTTCGCCTAGCTTTTCCTTTTCGACAACCACTAGTTCCAGTTTCAAATGGTCCTCATCTGAAGCCTTTATGAAGGAGATAACCTGCGGCTGCCCAGAACGCAACACCGCGGGCGCACTAACCACCTGAATCTGCTGTGGCTTTTCGGTCATGACCCATCGGTATCCCTGCGTGGGATCGTCACCATCTAGATACTGCCATACCAAAGTATCAGTAGCAGAAAGCGAACCTACCCACTGCCAAAGCGAGGCGATAGGCCATTTCAAATCTTCACAGTCATTAAAGCTATTTTTGCACATCGAATACTGGTTGATCCTACTCTCCTGGATCACCTCACGTCCGTAGTCTACTGAGAAGATTCCACTACTTAGTGCAAAGCGGTTGGTGGGCAGTTCAATAAAGTAGTTTTCCTCAACATGCAACTCTCCTTCCGCCCGCCGAGCGTTGAGCGAGTAGTCGGGCGGAAAATCTGAGACGTTGGCGTCGATAGTCACAAAGATGACCGGTTCTTCGGGCGGTGGCACCGGAGCGCTTTCGTCGTCGCGGCACCCTAGCACCAGTCCGGCAACGAGTAGGGAGCAATAAAAAGTAGGTTTCATCGATTATGCTTTATCAAATTAACGACAAAAAAAGCTCCAGATCAATAACAACTGGCGACCAATCCGTATATTTTGGGTTCACGTTTTTCACAACCAACCGATTATGCAACGACGTACCTTTCTGCACCGCAGTCTGCTAGGAAGCACCTCCTTATTACTGCCCGCTCTGCCCGCTTGTCAGCCGAAAGCCGATTCCGCTCCGCCAGACGAAGCCAGTGATTCTATCGCTTCCTTTTCGCTCGAAGAAGCCACTATTCCAGAACTGCGGGAAGGTATGGAGTCTGGCGAGTACACCGCTCGCTCCATTAGCCAAATGTATCTCGACCGCATCGAGGCCATCGACCAAAGCGGCCCCACCCTGCGGTCGGTCATTGAGGTAAACCCCGACGCCCTTAGGATCGCCGACCAGCTGGACGAAGAACGGACCGCCGGAAAAGTGCGCGGACCGCTGCACGGCATCCCGGTGCTGCTCAAAGACAACATCGATACCGACGACCAAATGGAAACCACCGCCGGGTCGCTGGCGCTGGTGGGCGTGCCGGTAGAACAGGACGCCTGGGTCACGCAGCGGATGCGCGAGGCGGGGGCCGTTATCCTGGGCAAAACCAACCTGAGCGAGTGGGCTAACTTCCGCTCCGAACGCTCGAGCAGCGGCTGGAGTGGGCGGGGCGGACAAACCAAGAATCCCTACGTGCTGGATCGCAACCCCTGCGGCTCAAGCGCCGGTTCGGGCGTGGCGGTGTCGGCCAACCTGTGCGCGGTGGCCATCGGCACCGAAACCAACGGCTCCATCGTGTGCCCCTCCACCACCAACGGCATCGTGGGCATCAAACCCACCGTTGGGCTGGTAGGGCGCTCGGGCATCATTCCTATCTCGCACACGCAAGACACGGCCGGTCCGATGGCGCGCACCGTCACCGACGCAGCCATTGTGCTGGGCACGCTGACGGGCACCGACCCCCGCGATGCCGTGACCAAGGAGAGTGCGGGAAAAGCGTCGCCGGATTATACGCAGTTCTTGCAGAAGGACGGCCTGCGGGGAGCGCGACTCGGTATCGCACGGCAGCATCTGGGTTTCCATGAGACGGTGGACGAACTAATGGAAGCCGCGCTAGACGCCATGCGCGAGCAGGGTGCCGAGGTGATGGACGTGGATGAACTAATCCCAAGTGGGGCGGTGGGCAATGCTGAGTACCAAGTGCTGCTCTACGAATTCAAGGAAGACCTAAACCGCTACCTGGCGACTAGGGGTGGCGGTGATTCGTTGCGGACGCTGCGCGACCTGGTAGCCTTCAACGAGGCGCACGCCGCCGAAGAAATGCCCTACTTCCGGCAGGAAATCATGGTGCAGGCCGAGGCTAAGGGCGGTTTAGACGAGCCCGACTACCGGGAAGCACTGGCCAAGATCCGCCGCCTGTCGCGCGATGAGGGGATTAACAAAGTGCTACGCGACCAGCAAATCGATGCCATCCTGGCCCCCACGGGCGGACCCGCCTGGCCCACCGACCTGGTGACGGGCGATCACTTCCTGGGCGGCAGCTCATCTCCGGCCGCGATGGCGGGCTACCCTAACATCACCGTGCCGATGGGTTTCGTGCACGGCCTGCCGGTGGGCATCTCCTTTTTCGCGGGTGCCTACGCCGAACCCACCCTAATCAAGCTGGCTTATGCTTATGAACAAGCCACGCTGCACCGCCGGGCCCCGGAGTTTTTGGAGACGCTGGATTTGGGGTAGTAGTAGCCCAACTGCTGCGCTATAGTGAAAACTAGAAAACCAACCGTAGCCAAGGTTCGTTGGTACACCTAGAGTATATACACAAATATGCTAGCTTTGTTGTATGGAAAAACAGGATGTTCTAAAGTTGCCCGACAAGCGATTGGATCGTGTGCTAGAGAAGCTAACCGGACGTATCAGCGAGAAGCAGACGCTTTGCCTGCGGGCCTTGTCCAATGCGCGCAAAGAGGAGGTTCAGTTTGGCCGCTTTATTGGCAACCATAAAGTAAGTGTGCCCATGTTGGAAGAACAACTCTATACCCAGATGAGGAATCACTGTTCATCTTCCCATTGTTTGCTTATTGAAGACACATCAAAGATTGGCTTTAGCCTAGAGAGAGCCATTCAAGGGCTGGGCAAAGTGGACAAAGGCCAGATACAAGGGTTTTACCTTCACCCGGTGCTTTGTATAGATGCCCAGCACTATGGCTGTCATGGCATTGCGGCTTTGGAGTTTGTCAAGCGCCCTTGGCCCACTCAGGTGCTGAGTCATCAGCAGATAAGTATGGCCAGAGACAAAACTGTTTATGAACAAAAAGAAGGGTATCGCTGGCTGAGCAGCATTCGCAAAGCCCTTACCCAGTGCCAACAGGTGCCAACTAAAACAGTAGTGGCTGACCGGGAAGCTGATATCTACCCCCTGCTCACCGGGCTTACTGCCTTGGGGGTAGATTATGTGATTCGTGCCCGCTTTGATCGTTTCACGCAAGGGGGGCAGACCATCTCAGCGGAGGTAGAAAATTGGACGCAGCAGCATTGTTACGAGCTAGCCGTTCCGGCCAGTGATGGTCGTAGTGCTCATCGGGCCAAGCTAGCCATCAAGTACGGCAAGCTTGCTTTGAAAAAGTCAGCCAGTAGAAGCATCCATGCCCAGCCCGACTATCACCCCACCTACGTGGTGGAAGTCAAAGAACTCCCTGAGAGTGTAGTAAATGGGCAAGAACCTATTCACTGGGTATTGTTGAGCTCACACGTGGTGGACACAATTGCCCTAGCCCTACAAGTTATAGAATGGTACAAGCAACGCTGGAACGTAGAGCAGGTATTCAGAATCTTGAAAAGCAACGGCCTTCACATAGAGAGCAGCCAGGTGGAAAGCTATGAAAAGCTACAGAAGCTCAGCGTGTTGGCCCTGATGGCTGCCGTGCGGGTGCTGCAACTCTTGAGAGCCCGGGACGGTCAAACCCAACAGCCAATGGCCTGTGCCTTCAATGAACAAGAGCAAGAGTGCTTGATGCTGCTCAACGAGCAACTAGCTGGCAAAAGCCAAAAACTGCAGAATCCCTACGGGCCAAGTAGCCTGGCTTTTGCCGCTTGGGTCATCGCCCGATTAGCGGGCTGGAGTGGCTACCAAAGCCAAAGACCCCCTGGTCCCATTGACTTGCTCACCGGTCTGCAAAGATTCAACGAAAGATTTCAGGGCTACCAACTCGCCAAACACAACACTACTTGAGATGTGTATATACTCTAGGTGGGGGCACAGAAAGCAATTATCAGAAACCATTATGCATAGAAACGATATTGATAAAGCCCAGCTCAAATCAGTGATCAAAGAGGTGCTCGCCGAAGATCCGGCGCTGTTCAAGTCGGTGCTTAAAGAGATACTAGCAGACCATCAAATTATCGTATCGGAAGATCAACGCGAGCGAAGAGTAAGGATAGAGAAACTGATTGACGAAGATTTTGACCACTACGATGAAGTATTCAAGTCGTTGGCATAAAAAACCACCGCTTCGCTCCGAAACGGTGGCTCAAAAGGTTGCTTTTTTATCCTTAAACCGATGCTTTCACAGAAAGGCCAAGCATCTCTAGGTGTTGGAGATCGACATCCAACGCGATCCGGGCAATTTGGAAGAATCGGTTATGTCCTGCCGCAGGGTGGTATAGGGGGTGATCAAAATGTATTTACTATAGTAAAAAAACATGCTAAGAATATAAAATTTAAATGTATGTTAGACGATCATAATGTAGCGAAGGCGGTTTCGAGTATTAGTCAAAGAGCAGAACGTCAAAAGGAAATATCCAAATTAGTCAACTCGTATGTTGAGGTCGGAATTTTACCTCAACTTCTTAACACAAACAATCAAATATTAAATGGTCGTAGAGGGACTGGAAAAACTCATATTTTAAGAGTATTAGCAGAAAAATTAGCACAAGATTCCCATAAAACTGTTTGTTATATAGACGCTAGAGTTTTAGGAAGTTCTCCTCAGTTCTCTGATACTAAATCGCCAATACCACATAGGTGCTCTTCTTTGTTTATTGATATTTTGAATGAACTCTACGACATTCTTCTAAGTCATATTGTGTACAAACCAGCAGAAGATTCTGAGAAAGCTTTGGAGGCTTTAGATAATTTCAGCAGGACTTCCATTCAAGAGATCAAAGAGGGAAGAAAAATAACTCAGCGAGATTTGACTTCTAACGAGACAGGCGCGGGGGGCAAAGTAAGTCTAAGTCCAAGTAGTTTTGGTGCGGACCTGAATTCGTCTAGTAAAAAAACGGAGAACAGCGATACAACCGAAGAATTTAATATTGAAGACTACGATAAGATAGTATTTCCTAGTCTTCACTTTTTTCTTCAAAAAGTCTTAAAAGAAGCAGATACTGAACTTTATATAGTTATCGACGAGTGGTCAGCTATTCCTTTGGAAATTCAACCTTTTCTCGCCGAGTTTTTTAAGAAATCTTTTCTGCCAATACCAGAAATTACTCTAAAAATTGGTGCTCTAGAATACCGATCAAACTTCACAATTCCGAGAGATAAACATAATTACATAGGATTTGAGTTAGGAAGCGACGTGAGCTCAAACTTAGATATAGATGATTATTACGTCTACGATCGAAATCCAGACGAGATTGCAAAAACATTCATTGAAATTCTTCATAAGCATCTTAAATCAGAGCTTGAGAGTGATTACTTGGCTAATAATTGCTATGTAACAACAGATAATCAACTACTTCAAGCACTTTTTACTGGGAAACCAGCATTTAGTGAATTGGTTCGAGCTTCTGAAGGAGTGATTAGAGACTTTATTAATGTTTTCTCCTTGGCATTCTTTGATGCTCAGAGATCAGGGGCACGAGCTATCGATAAGAAAACCATTATTGAAGCTAGTCAGCAGTGGTTTGAACGGGACAAAGCAAAGAATCTAGATGATGAGCTTCAAAATAAATTGCGAGTGATTGTTGATGAAGTTATTGGAAGAAAGAAGGCTAGGTCTTTCTTGGTTGCTAGGGAGGTTGAAAAGCATGAGGTGATACAAAAATTGTTTGATGCAAGGGTAATCCATTTTGTGAAAAGAGGGTATTCTGATAAAGAAAATCCGGGTGTTAGGTACAATATTTATTCACTAGACTATGGTACTTACGTAGATCTTATAAATACAAGTAAACAGCCAGAAGCTCAGTTCGAGATATTTGACAAAGATTCTGACGATAAAGATTTCGTAGTCCCCTTCGACGATAAAAGAAGTATAAGAAGGATTATTTTAAATAAGGAACAGCTTGACTAATTACTTTTGTAACAACACTATCTGCACATTTTGTTAGAAATAATAATCATATAGCCGCGACCACGTCTACACGCAATATAGCGCTAAGTCGTCTACTCAATCAAGATTACCCCATCTTGTCGTAGGGTTAGGGTCAGCATGTGGCGCCCGGCCTCCTACGACCTAATCAGCGACGCGATATAAGTTGCAGCGACCAATACCGGGGGGAGGCCAAGGCTATCACTAAATGAGCTGTTCACTTGCCAGCATTAACCTGGGTGACGCGTTACGCTATCGCTAAACGCGCCCCGGAGAGAGACATTGATGTATAGTTGCCGATGTGGTGAAGATGTTCTGACAGGCACTGGTTGAATCGTCGGTTTGCGTACCGAACGGCTACGAAATTAGTGAGGAATCCACTACCTTTAGAAGATGGCAGTAGACAATCTATTAGCGACCAGCACGGTAAGCCTGAGTGATATCATCGGGAACGGGAAGACTTATACGGTTCCTCCGTACCAGCGTGACTACTCCTGGAAGCAAGACCAGTGGGAAGATTTATGGAACGACATTTTGGCCATTGAAGAATCGGGTGGGGTTCACTATATGGGATCGATCGTTCTGCAGAACATGGGCGATAAACGATACCACGTTATCGATGGGCAGCAACGATTCTCAACCCTCACCCTCATCGTCTTGGCCATCATCAATCAACTAAACTCGTTGATTGACAGCGGGGTTGACGTTGAGAATAATAAAGAAAGGGTATCCCTGCTGCAAAAGAAGTTTATCGGTGACAAAGATCCCGGTTCGTTAACCTACTCATCAAAACTGAAACTCAACGAAAACAACGATAGCTTCTTTCAGTCCAATCTGCTAGTATTCCGAGCGCCTACCCATCCCAACACCCTTCAGGATTCTGACAAACTGATCTGGCAGGCGTACCGCTTTTTCATCACGCAGGTTTCTGATCATTTTAAGAAGATTGATCAGGGCGAGACAATTGCTAACTTTTTGAATAAGCTGGTTTCGGAGAAGCTCATGTTCATTCAGATTGTGGTAGAAGACGAACTGAGCGCTTACACCGTTTTTGAAACCCTGAACTCGAGAGGGGTAGGGCTAACCGCCACTGATCTGCTAAAGAACTACCTGTTCTCAATCGCTACGCAGGTAGACCTGCCGCACATCAAAAGCAAGTGGCGAAAGATCATCGATGTGATTGGCCTGGATAACTTTCCGGTCTTTCTTCGTCATTACTGGATATCGAAGTATAAACTTATCCGGCAAGAGTATCTGTTTAGGGCGGTGAAAGAATCGGTAACCAGCTCCCCGGAGGTTATCCGCCTGTTAGATTCATTAGAGGACAACGCACTGCTCTACAATGCGTTGTCTAGCTACGCTGATAGTTTTTGGGAAGGACATAAGGAGATAAAAAAGCGCGTGAATGAGCTCACCCTATTCAAGGAAAAGCAGGCATTTCCCCTGCTCATTGCTGTGTACAATAACCTGGATCGGGAAGGCTTCGCCAGCGTGCTCCGGTTGGTGAGTATCATCACCTTTCGGTACACCGTGATTGGGAAGCTACAGACTAACCTCAAAGAAGATGTTTACAATAAAGCAGCAATCGCGATTAGTCGGGAAGAAGGGGTTACGATCAAGCAAATAGCGGGGCTACTAAGACCGCTCTACCCCGCCGACATTGATTTCAAAAACAGCTTCTCTACCAAATCAATAAGCACCAAACGGCAGAAAAGGCTGATACGCTACGTTCTCTACGCTATTGAAAACCATCTGGGTCACGCTAGTTACGACTTTGAAGAGAACCCCGGAACGATCGAGCACATACTGCCGGAGAACGGGAACGAAAACTATGCAGAAGATTTCCCACCGGCCATTTACGATTCAATGGTGTACCGGCTTGGTAACTATACCCTCTTGGAAGGCAGCAAGAACAGCGCGTGCGAGGCATTGCCCTTCGCAGAGAAGAAAGCAATCTACCAGACTAGTCAGTACGAGCTATCCAGGCAGATCGCTTCGGACCGCTGGACTCCGAATACGCTTGACCGACGGCAAGAACGCTTGGCCGACCACGCCTCCTCTGTTTGGAGGATCTCCCAGTACGACGTTTAGCCTACTAAGCAGAGGGGGGGGCTATGACCAGGGCAATCGCGTTCAACTTTTCGAAACGTCATCCACCGTGGACGCGGTCCGGAAATTTGCGCAGCGCAGCGCAGCGAATTGTCCGGAATCTCCCGCTACGAAGGAGGAGATTCCCGCGCGGCGGCTGCGGATATTTTTCTACATTTCGTTCCGAAAAATTCCGGAATGACGTTGTTTAAGTTTAAATGCAATTACTCTGGGGCCATGACTAGCTTAGATGAGCTACACTCGGGTGACGCGTTACGCTATCGCTA
Organism: Cyclobacteriaceae bacterium; assembly: GCA_965217275.1. Lineage (GTDB taxonomy): Bacteria > Bacteroidota > Bacteroidia > Cytophagales > Cyclobacteriaceae > Tunicatimonas. Next base: position 4,266,899 of record OZ244400.1, read on the forward strand.
AACGCGCCCCAGAGAGAGGAGAGGAAGAAGAAGCAACTTACGGAAGCTCTTTGAATGCGAAGAGCATATATTACCACACTGTAAAATAGATAAGGGTGAGTATTTTTCTTACGATGTCATTTCTTCATCAAGCTATATCTACTAAATTGAACGAGATAAATTAAATAGATGAATATCCTTCAGCACGACAACATACTTCTTCGACACGACGAGATACAAGTAATTGGCTCAAGCTTAGACCCAATCGAAGATATTTTAAACTTCATAACAACTTTAAAAAGTAAGGGATTTACTTCTGACATTCTTAAAGAAGTACATAAGTTTACCGATGCAACAGAGATAGACGAAACTGCCAAACTAGTTTCCCTTCATGTCAACATCGCTACGGGTTTAGCGGAACAGGCATTTAGTGGCCCCCCGGAGACAGCATTTCTTCCACTGTACTACTCAACACTTAACCTTGCTAAGGTACATCTGCTTTTTTTAGGAAAGCGAGAAGATCTTGAAGACAATAGAAATAAACGGCATGGAGCGAAGTACGAGGAGAAAGGAATGACTGAAACTTTCTTGGACGAAGAAGTGAAAATTTTTGAAAAAGGAACTATTCCTTTAATCTATGAAGCTATCAGTGGCAAAGCAATTAGCAAATCTGGTCACGAAGTAAAACTTAGGGAACTTTACTCAAGGATTAGTAGCATAGGGGCAGAATATTCAATGATAACCGGTAAACAAAGCGATGTGCTGTGTCATGCAGCTAAAGTGGTAAGCGACGATAAAAATGGCCATTATATCAGAATTGATATCCTCGAACCGTATTACCAATCTAACCCTCCAGAGCCTGAGCTGCTAAAGGCTTATAGCGGACTGAAATTCGTCAAACCATACTATGAGACAGATAAAATTCCTGATGACCTCAAAAAGGCTAAGCTGAAACTGATAGGTGGTGTCAAAAGGCACCTAAATAGTGACCGCCTTGATCGTTTGGATGGAGGGACTCTTAGCTGGCTATCCTGTACCCCCATTAGCAGTAGTGATCATGTCTTCAATGAGGAAATGTGTATCATGTTAGCATATTTCCATCTAAGCAATGTGGTTAGGTACAATCCTAAGCACTTGCACAAATTGATGGATTCAAAGTATTGGTCTGTTATGCTCGGATTACGAAAGCACGGGTATCTAACGTTCTTAAAGTTGATGTGGGGAAACTACAATAAGAAGTCTTTCGATATACGGTAATACTTTTCCGTCGTAAAAAGCGTCCTACAACCAATATCGAAGACCAAAACCGTCTTTAGCTACAACTCCCCCCGCCACCCTCTGGTCGTAGGGTAACAAAGTGTCCTACGACCGAAATCGAAGACCAAAACCGTCTTTAGCTACAACTCCCCCTGCCATACTGTATACTCCTCCCACCCCGCTGGCAACTCTACCGGTTCATCAAACAAGCCGTACAGGGCCGAGCCCGATCCGCTGAGGCTGGCGTACGTTGCCCCCGCGTCATACAACTGCGCTTTAATGTCGGCCAGCACCGGGTGCTGCTGAAATACGCTGTTCTCAAAATCATTCACCACCTGGTCTTTCCAGGCCTCAACAGGCTGAGCGAGCAGTTCGCGCAGGTCGCTATCGGGTTGTCGGGGAACCACCCGTGCGTAGGCATCGGCGGTGCTCACCGACACCTTGGGATACACGATCAGCAGGTGCTGGCCCGATAGGTCGAGGGGCAAATCTTCCAGCGTGGTGCCGGTGCCGGAGGCCATCCGGGGGCGGGGATCAATGAAGAAGGGACAGTCGCTGCCCAAGCGGGCGGCGTAGGTTTGCAGCACCGAAGTCGCCAGCGACAGCTCGAACAGGTCGTTGAGCAGCATCAGCAGGCTGGCCGCGTCGGACGAGCCACCGCCTAGTCCGGCTCCCATCGGGATCACCTTGTGCAGGTGCACCGCTACGGGGGGCAGATCAAAATCTTGCTGCAACAAATGGTACGCGCGTACGCACAGGTTGCTCTCCGACGCTCCCGGGATGGGCAAGCCGGAGGTTTGAAACGAAAAGGTGTCGCTCTTGATCACCTCCAGCGCGTCGCGCCAGGGCACAGGGAACAGGCCGGTCTCCAGGTTGTGGTAGCCGTCAGCCCGCTTCTGCACGATGCGCAGCCCCAGGTTGATCTTGGCAGGAGGGAAGAGGATCATAGTGGATGCTGGATGACTTTCTACATGGCAAGATACTGGATGCTGGATGACTTTCTAAGTGGCTAGATGCTGGATTACTTTCTAGACGGCGAGGATACTGAATATCTGTCTCTTGGCACTTAACCTTCGTAAATTCCAGTATCCAGTATCCCGCCTACCGACTCAGTTCGTCGATGATGTCTTCGGAGATGCCGGATGAGGAGAAGCCGCCGTCGTGCATCAGGTTCTGCATGGTTACCATGCGGGTGAGGTCCGAGAACAGGGCCACCACGAAGTCGGCGCAGGCTTCGGCGTCGGCGTTGCCCAGGGCCGACATCTTATCGGCGTAGTCGAAGAACACGTCGAAGCCGGTGATGCCGGTGCCCGCCGTGGTGCGGGTGGGCGACTGCGACACGGTGTTGACGCGCACCTTGTTGAGGCGGCCGAAGCGGTAGCCGTAGCTGCGAGCAATCGACTCGAGCACCGCCTTGGCCTGGGCCATGTCGCCGTAGTCGGGGAAGTTGCGCTGGGCGGCAATGTAGGTCAGCGCCACAATAGAGCCCCACTCGCTCATGATCTCCATCTTCTCGGCGGTTTGCAGCACCTTGTGAAACGACACCCCCGAGATGTCCAGGGTTTTCATAAACCAGTCGTAGTTCAGGTTACCGTAGTCGCGGCCCTTGCGCACGTTCGGGCTCATGCCCACCGAGTGCAGGATGAAGTCGATCTGCTCGGCTTCCAGCGCTTCCTGGGTTTCTTGGTAGAGTTTCTCGATGTCTTCCAGCACGGTGATGTCGGCCGGAATCACCCGGGCATCGCACTGCTCGGCCAGTTCGTTGATCTTGCCCATGCGCAGGGCAATAGGAGCGTTGGTGAGCGTAAAGAGCGCACCTTCTTCCTTAGCTTTGAGCGCCACTTTCCAGGCAATCGAGTTTTCGTCGAGTGCGCCAAAGATAATTCCTTTCTTTCCTGCCAGTAGGTTATAGGCCATGTGCGAGTTTGTTTAGTGGTTTAAGTGTAGTGGATGCTGGTCCCTAGATGCTGGATGCTAGTCACTAGCGGCTAGTATCTAGCATCCAGTGACCAGTATCCAACATTCCCAAAGGTAGAAACAAAAAGCAAACAACCCGATACCCGATGCGCGATTAATCCTCGAGCTATTGGCTCACCACCCACGCCGGAGAGGGCTGGTGGGCGCGTTCCATGATCCGGGCGGCCTCCGCCACCACGTCGGGGTTTTCTTCGGCCACGTTGTTTTGTTCGCCCAAATCGGTTTCCAGGTTGTACAATTCCACCGGGCCGGTGAACATGGGCTGACGAATGGCCTTCCAGTTGCCCATCCGCACGGCCTGCCGCGACCCTTGCTCGTAGAACTCCCAGTACAGATAGTTGTGCGGACGTTGCTCATCAGGATTGCCCAGCAGGGTAGGCACTAGGCTGATACTCTGAAGGCTATCGGGAGGCGGCACGTTCATCAATTGGGCGAAGGTGGCCATCATATCGCCGAAGTAGCTGATGTGGTCGGAGGTGGCGCCTGCCGGAACGTGGCCCGGCCAGTGAGCAATGAGCGGCACCCGGATGCCGCCCTCGTAGAGGTCGCGCTTGATGCCGCGCAGCGGTCCGTTGGCGTCGAAGAAGTCCGGATCGTAGCCTCCTTCCTGGTGGGGGCCATTGTCGGAGGTGAACAATACCAGCGTGTTCTCATCGATGCCGTATTCCTCCAAAGCGCTCAGCAAACGCCCCACATCGCTATCCAGGTGGCTGATCATCGCCGCTCCCTGCTTCTGCACCTCGGGCCAGTCTTTATCCGCGTATTGTTCATAACTGGAAGTATTCACCTGAGATACCTCCATGCCTTGCTTTCCGGCTTCGTTGTTGGCGTGGGGGATGGTGAGCGTCAGGCATAGGAAGAACCGATCTTGCTGGTTTTCTTCTACGAAAGTCAAAGCTTCCTCCATAAACAGGTCGTGGCTATACGTTACCTTCTTGGTGGCGTAGCCGCCCACAAACGTAGAGTAGGCTTTGTTCGTGCGCTGCACCTCGTTGCCGAGCTGCACGCTGTCGCGGTTGCGCCACAGAAACTCGGGGTAGTAGTTGTGGGCGTGCACCTGGTTGAGGTAACCGAAAAAATAATCAAACCCCTGCTCCAGCGGAAAGCCCGGCTCGCTGATCTCGCCCAGTCCCCATTTGCCGATCAGGGCCGTTTGGTAGTCGGCCCGCTGGGCCACTTCGGCCAGGGTAACGTCCTCGTCGCGTAGCGACTGCTTCAGGGGTTCGCCGCCCGCGTTGCCCCGCACCCGGGTGTGGCCGGTGTCCTGGCCCGTCATGAGCACGCTGCGCGAGGGGGCGCACACGGTGGACCCGGCGTAGAATTGCGTGAAGCGCATGCCTTCGTTAGCCATGCGGTCGAGGGCGGGGGTTTGAATCTGTTGCTGCCCGTAGGAGCCCAGATCGCCGTAGCCCAGATCGTCGGCCACGATTAGAATAATGTTGGGCGGTTCGGGAAGGGGACTCGTCGCCGGAAGTGCATCTTCAGAGGCGGTGGGGGCGGTGGTGCATCCGACCAGCCAGGGGCTGGCGAAGAAAAGTAGGGTAAGCAGTTGGTGCGTGCGCATTATTAAGGGTAAGTTGGTGACGTAGTGAGAATAGCGGTGAGTGATTTCGTAAAATAAAGAACAGTTTTCTTTCTGGCAATTTTTGCGGGTTGAATTGGTAGCTTGCACTATTTTGAACTGCGCTGCGTACTAAAGAGATTAACGCTTAAACTATGCCCCTCGCTGTTGCCCTACTGATTCTGCTGCACCCCTTCCACGTGAGCGTGTGCAGCATCCACCACTCGCCTGATGAGCAGACTTTGCAAATCACGCAGAAAATCTTCGCCGATGATCTGGAGGAAGCCCTTACGGCGGCCTCAACCTCGGGACCCATCGACGTGCTCAATCCGCCTGATCCCGACGCGCTGGATGCGCTCATTGATGACTATCTGCGCAACCACCTGCAGATTACGGTGAACGGGCAAGTGGCGGAGGCTACCTACTTAGGTCATGAGCGGGAAGAGATGGCTTTGTGGTGCTACCTGGAGGTGAGCGGAGTGGCCGATATCCAAAGCCTGAGCGTGCGCAGTACCATTCTGATCGATACTTTCGACGATCAGACAAATATTGTGCACGTTGAGTACCAGAACGCACTAAAGAGCATGAAACTTGCTAAGGACTATCCCAACGATCAGGTGACGTTTTAAATCAAAACCGGTATGAAAATATTTTTTGGATTCGTAGTGATTATTGCGCTAGCCGGGCTTGGTGCCTGCGGCGATGACGATGGGTTGTTCAACGAGCCTTTGTTCATTGGTATCCAGCAGCAAAAGGAACTCGGGCGGCAGTTTGACTCCACCATTGTGGCCAGTCCGGCCGAGTATCCAATTTTGTCAGAAACCCAGTATCCCGAGGCCAATGCTTACATTCAGGGTATTTATGACGAAATACTGAAGTCGGACGCTATTGACCACCGCGATGAGTTCAACTGGCAAATCCGCATCATTGAGAACGATACGGTGCTCAACGCCTTTGCCACACCGGGCGGCTATGCTTACGTGTACACCGGACTCATCAAGTACCTGGATCAGGAAGACGACCTGGCTGGGGTGCTGGGGCACGAAATAGCCCACGCTGCCGAAGAGCACTCAGCCCGTAACCTAGAGCGCGAATATACCTTTAATACGCTGCTTAGTATTATTACCGGAGGAGATAATGGCAACAACATTGGTAGGATTGTCGCTGACTTGGCAGCCGGAGCGGAGCAACTGCGCTACGGTCGCGGGCTGGAAACCGAAGCCGATGAGAAATCAGTGGAGTATTTGGCGGATACCAAGTACAACTGCGCCGGTGCGCGTTCGTTTTTTCAGAAGTTAGAGGCTGAAGGGGGAGCACGTCCGCCGGAGTTTTTGAGCACCCACCCCAACCCCGGCAACCGGGTGGAGAACATTACCCAAACCGCCGCTGGTATTGGGTGCAGTACGCAACCCTTGAACCCGGCCAGTTACGAAGACTTTAAGCGGATGTTGCCCTAAACGGCTAAACTTGTTTGTTTTAATATACTTCCGTACCTTTTTATAGTTTTTGAATAATTTCCTTTACGTAGACACGTGCGCCATGAGTACTAAGAAAAAAATCACTGTATCAGTAGATGAGGATCTACTAGAAAAAGCCAAGGCACGGGTTCATATCGCTGACGACGACGAACTTATTACTGAAGGCTTGCGTGAGTTGATCAGAACCCAGGCGCGCCGAAACTTCTTAGATCTCGAGGGTGCTGGCTGGGGAGAAGATGAAGCCGGAGAAGAAGAGGCTTACGAAGATTAGCGTATGCTGATAGATACTTCCGCCTTGATTCCCTTTTTCCGAAGATAGGAAAGCTCTATCCTTCGCTCAATCAAATTCACTTCCTAGGTGCGTAAGGTTCACATCAGTATAATAATTGAGCGCGCCCACTCACCGATCTTCGTTCGTCAAGTCAATGTACACCGGCAGGTGATCGCTGTAGCCTCCCAGGTACTGGTTCCCGGCGTAGGTGCGGTCGGGATAGCCCGCGTATTTGCCGTCGGCCTGTAATAACCAGTCGGACGTAAACACCGTGGCTGATTCGGGTAGGTAGTAGTAATCGTCTACTTTCCGGGCGTTTTCTACCAAGCCATTCGATACGATAATTTGATCCAGCATATTCCAAGTGCCCCGAAACTGGTAGGTGCCCCGGCCCTGCGCGTCGAGCGCCGCCACGGTGTTGAACAGCTGAAACGGATCGGTTTGCTGCGTAGCTCCGGTGGCGCGCAGTCCTGCGGTGATGCTGCGGTCGGTGGGTTCGTCGTTGAAGTCGCCCATCAGGATCACGTTGGCCGTGGCGTCGGTTTGCAGCAATTCATCCACCGCCTGCCGGGCCAGGGCGGCTGCGGTCAGTCGGCGGACTTCGCTCTGGGCCACTCCGCCCCGGCGCGAGGGCCAGTGGTTCACCAGCACGTGCAGGGTGTTATACTTGGCATCCTTTCCCAGCGTACCCGACACCAGCAAGATATCGCGACTTTTGTAGTTGTCTTCCTCAAAAGTAACCGGAATAGCCTGCGATGATACCGGGGTAAAGAAGGCAGTGCGGTAGAGCAGGGCCACGTCGATGCCCCGCGCATCGGGCGAGTCGTAGTGCACCACGTCGTAGCCCGCTTCGGCCAAGTCAGGGTGCTCGGTCAGGGCGCGCAGCACCGCTTCGTTTTCTACTTCGGCCAAGCCCAGCAGCACTGGGTAGTTCAGCGCGGCTGCTACTTTCGCGAGCTTGTCTAACTTATTCTGATACCGCTCGGTTGTCCACTGCTTCTTACTGTCGGGCAGAAATTCTTCGTCTTGCCGGGCAGGATTGTCTTCGGTGTCGAAGAGATTTTCGACGTTGTAGAATGCCACCCGCACCTCGGCCTGATCGGTTGTTCCGGTTTCGGTTTGCCACTGGTTGAGGCATCCGGCCAACGTCGGCAGCAGGGCTAGTAGCAATATTTTCGATGGTTTCATAAGGAGGAACGTCGGTTCTTTTCTACTTTCGCAGCAACGAAGCCCGAAACTAATGAAAAAGTCCGAAATAAATTTCACGGTTACCCTCGACGACCAGAACATCCCCGAGCGCATTCAGTGGAACGCCACCGACCAACCCGGCGAGCTGTCCGAAAGCCGGTCGATCAGCCTGTCGGTGTGGGACCACGAGCAGCGCAACACCCTGCGCATCGACCTGTGGACCAAAGAAATGCCCGTCGACGAAATGAAACGCTTCGCCATTGATACCCTGGGCGGACTCGCGCAATCGCTGCTGACGGCCACCGGAGACACCTATATGTCGGAGGAAGTGAATAAACTGTGTGACCGCCTGGTGCAGCACGTGGAGGAAGAAAAGAAAAGCGAACAGGAGTAGGTTCTAGGTTGAATGGTTCTATGTTCTGGGTTAAAAAGTTCTAGGTTCTGAGTTTGCACTTCACAACCTAGAACTCCGAACCCAGAATCTAGAACCTAGAACTCCGAACTACAAACCCCGAACCAACTGTGAAACAAAGTCCTGATGAAGTTCTAAAAAACCTCAAGAAGAAGGAGTACTCGCCGGTGTATTTCTTGCAGGGAGAAGAGCCGTATTATACGGATCGCATCGCGCGCCACATTGAGGATAAGGTGCTAAGCGACAGCGAAAAAGGTTTTAACCAAATGGTGATGTACGGCAAAGATGCCGACGTGGCCACGGTGCTCAGCCAGGCCAAACGTTACCCCATGATGGCCGAACGGCAGGTGGTGATCGTAAAGGAAGCGCAGGATATCACCGACGTCAACACCACCACCGGACAGCAACTGCTGGAAGCCTACGTGAAGAACCCCATGCCGTCTACCTTGCTGGTGCTGTGCTATAAGTATAAGAAGGTGGACAGTCGCAAGGCGCTAGGCAAAGCGCTGGACAAGTTCGCCGTGTGGGTGGACTCAAAAAAGCTTTACGACAACCAACTGCCCGCCTGGATTGCCGGTTACGTGCGGCAGCGCGGCTTTCGCGCCGACGACAAGGCGGTGCACATGCTGGCCGACTCCATCGGCAATAACCTAGAGCGGCTCGCCAACGAAATTGAGAAGGTGCTGATCAACTTCCCGGCGGGGCAGCAGGAAGTGGTGATCGATGCCGAGATGGTGCAGAAGTACGTTGGCATCAGCAAGGAATTCAACGCCTTCGAGTTGCAAAAGGCCGTGGCTACCAAAGATGCGCTCAAGACGATGCAAATCGTGCAGTACTTTGAAGCCAATCCCAAGGCCAACCCAATTATTCCCACCGTTGCGCTGCTGTTTTCGTTCTACACCAAGTTGTTGCTGGTGCATCAGGCTAGTGACAAGACCGAGCGCGGTCTGGCGGCCCTATTGAAGATCAATCCCTTCTTTGCTAAAGAATACCGGGTGGCGGCGGTGAACTACCCGCTGGCGCAGGTGATCCGCAACATTCACTGGTTGCGGGTGGCCGACCAGCACGCTAAAGGAGTGGACAACGCGGGCGGCAGTGACGGGCAGATTTTGAAGGAGTTGCTGTATAAGCTGATGCATTGAATAATCCTTTCGCTACTTTTTGCGTTGTCTCTATATACGTATATTAGTTAAGATTCTGTAGTTTTTCGCAAAACAATTCACTTCCTACAAAGGCACTTCAACAACCCTAATCACATTGAATACCATCGTTCGTACCCTGATCATATTACTGCTAACCGGCACCAGCTTGGCCCCGGCCCTGGCGCAACGCTACATTTCCGAAGTATCGCCCGTGAACCACTTTCAGCGGGGCATGGAGTTGCTGGACAAGAAAAAGTACGGCGCCGCCCGCGCGGAGTTTGAGACGTATTTGCGGCAGCAACCGGCTGGGGCCTATGCTTCGGAAGCCGAATACTATGCGGCCTACTCCGCCGTGCGGCTCTACAATCCGGACGGGGAAGCCAAGCTAGACGACTTTGTGGGCAGGTATCCCAGCGACCCTAAAGCCCTACGGGCCAACTACGACCTGGGCAACTTCTACTTTCGCGACGAAGACTACGGTAAGGCCATTGAAGCCTTCGAGGCCACCGACGCTCGGAACCTGACGCGCGAGGACGAGGCGACGCGTGACTTCAAACTGGCCTACGCCTACTTTACCCGCAAGAAATTTAAGGAGGCCCAACCCCTGTTCGACAACATCAAACGCTCGGACAACATCTACCAGAGTGCCGCCAGCTACTACGCGGGCTACATTGCCTCGCAGCAGGGCGACTACGAGCAAGCTCTGGAAGACCTGCGCCGGGCCGAGCAAGAAGAATCCTACGCCCGCGTCACTCCCTACCTCATCGCCAGCATTTTCAGCAAGCAGGGCAAGCATGATCGGGTGATTGACTACGGCGAAAAGATGCTGGCCCGTAGCCAGAGCGAGAGCGAAGATGCGGTAAGCAACGCCGCCGAAATTGGGCTGCTGGTGGGCGACGCCTACTACGAGCAGGGCAAGTTTGAGCAAGCCGAACCTTACCTGGCCGACTACGTGGCTACTCAAAATCCGACCCAGGACGTGCTGTACCGACTAGCCTATACTCAGTACCAGACCGGGAAGCAGCAAGAGGCATTGGACAATTTCAAGCGCGTGGCTTCCAGTAAGGATAGTCTGGGGCAACACGCGTCGTACTACCTGGGCGTGCTCTACGTGAAGCAAGACAACCCGGAGTACGCCGCCACCGCTTTCGAGACCGCCGCCAACCGTCCGTTTAGTCCGGAAATTCAGGAGCAGGCAGCTTATCAACTAGGCAAAGTTTATCTGGCGTCGGGTGATTACGCGCGCACCCTGCAAACGCTGACCAAATTCAGAGAAAACTATCCCAACAGTCAGTACCAGGTTGAAGTGAATGACCTGCTGAGCGAAGCCTACCTGAACTCGCAAAACTACGCGGCGGCCATGCAGTTTATTGAGAGCTTGCCCAACAAAACCGAGCAGGTGCGCCGGGCCTATCAGCAAGTAACTTTCTTGGCAGGCACGCAAGCATTCAACCAGTCGCGCTACCCACAAGCGGTGCAGTTGTTCAAGAAATCTACTGAGTACCCGATTGATCCCACTTACGTGGCGGCGGCCAATTTCTGGGCCGGAGAGGCTTTCTCAATTGGAAAGCGCTACGCGCAGGCCATTGAGGCCTACCAGGGGGTGCTGGATGCCTTGCGGGGCGAGCGACTGGAGGGAGAAAAGGCCATGTACCACACCAAAGCGAAGTACGGCCTGGGCTACGTTTACTTCAACACCAAAGAATACGCTAAGGCACTCACGAACTTCGAACAGTACCTGCGGCAGATTACGCTGCGCGGACGCGACAAGAGCGATTACTTTTATGACGACGCCCTTATTCGCTTAGCCGACTCGTATTACGTGACCAAGGCCTACGGCCAAGCGGTAGACACCTACGATCGCGCCATTCGCGAACGAAATCCTGACATCGCCTACGCCTACTACCAGAAAGGCGTGATTCAGGGCATTCAGGGACGTTACGCTGAGGGTATTGACAACCTGGAGAAGGTGGTGCGGGGCTATCCCGATTCTCCTTACCGCGACGATGCTATGCTGCAAAAGGCCCAACTGAGTTTTGAGCAGGGCAATTACAACGCCGCCATTGCCGGTTTCACCCAACTCATCAAGTCTAATCCGCAGAGCAACCTGGTTCCCTACGCGTTGGTGCGTCGGGCGCTGGCCTATTCTAACCAGCAGCAGTACGCGGCGGCCAGCAATGATTATAAACGCATTCTGGATAGCTACAGCACTCACAAAACCGCTAATTCGGCCCTGCTGGGACTACAAGAAGTATCCGCCAAGTCGGGAGGTGAAGCGGAGTTTTCTCGGTACTTGGCGAAGTACAAAGCCGCCAACCCGGAGAACGAGAACGTGGCGAGCATCGAGTACGAAACGGCTAAGAACCTATACTTCAGCCAAAATTACGATGCGGCGATTGAGCAACTCAATAACTTTATTAATAATTATCCGCAGCATCCCAACGTGGACGAAGCGCGCTATTACATTGGCGAATCCTACTACCGGGCCGAGCGCAACGAGCAAGCGCTGAAGGTGTTTTACCAAGTGGAAGCCAACGGTCAGTATCCCCGCATGAGTCGGGTGGTAGAGCGTATCGCCGAGTTGGAACAATCGGCCGGAAACCTGGCAAATGCCATTATCTATTTTCAGAAATTGGCCAACTTAGCGGGCAACAAAAAGGAGCAGTACGCCGCTTGGTCGGGACTGATGACCTCCTACTACACTCTGGCACAAAGCAACCGCACCGTGCTCGATTCGGTGAACAAATACGCTGAACTGATCATTGAGCGCGGCAACGTATCGGCCAATGCGGTGAACCAAGCGTTGCTCTACCAGGGCAAAGCGGCCTATGAGCAGGGTAATACCGAACAAGCCCGCCAATTGTTCACCCGAACGGTGGAGGCGGCCAAGGACGAAAACGGAGCCGAAGCGCAGTATCTGCTGGCCCGCATCCTGTACGACGAAGGCAAGCACAACGAGTCGATCGAGGCTTTGTACGAACTCAACAAAAACTTCTCGATCTATGAAGATTGGTTGGGGCAATCGTTCTTGCTGGTAGCTGATAACTACATCGCGCTTGATGAAGATTTTCAGGCGGAAGCTACGCTCAACTCGGTGATCGAGAACTCGCCGGTGAAGGAGGTGGTCGACGAAGCTAAACGCCGACTACAGACCCTCAACGATGAGGAACGCGAACGGCAGATGGAACTAGAGCAGCTCGATAGTGCAACGCTAGAAACCGATAATGAAATCGTTGTAGAGGATACCACCGCCAATTAGTACCGCCGGTCACCGGTGAACTTTGAAAATAACGGCCTTCGGTTGGGTCATAGCGCCCTACGCCCGGAAACGCGAGCCAGTTGGGGTGGTGGCGATAGAAATTCATCCTGGCTATCCTTTCATATCCTGCTCATCCCGGTTAACCTTTTGTGTTTTCATCGGTTTCCCTTGGTGAAAGTCATTTTTAACGTAACCTACCAATGAATATGCGTAACTTTTTTAGTACGATCTTAGTCATCGCCCTGAGTACGGCCTGTGCTCCCCAGGGCACTGAAACCGGAGACCAGACCGCGTCCGACGTGGTGATGGGGCAGAAGCGCGAAGAAATTCACTTAGGGCATGGCAACGTGTATCAGGTGCTGGAAGAACGAGAAAATCTGGGGTTGCTGAACGATGCGTTGCGGGCTACTCAGCTGAGCGACGCACTGGCTGAGGGCGGTCCCTATACCGTGTTTGCCCCCACCAACGATGCCTTTGAAAAATTAGCCCCGCTAGGAATCAACAATCTGCCAGATGGTACGAGCAATGAAGATCTTAAGCAAATACTACTACAGCACGTTGTGGAAGGAAAATACACGGCGGCTGACTTGGTAGGAATGGACGAACTGCCAACGCTGGGCGGAGTGCCGCTGAAAATAAGTACCGCCAACGACCGGGTGATGGTGAACGGAGCCGACGTAATTCTGTCTAATCAAGAGGCCGACAACGGCTACGTGCACCTGATCGACAGCGTGCTGGTAGGCAGCTGATCCGGTAGCAGTTAACCGACCGTAACTCCAGTGAGCTAGCTAGACAGTGTGAATATTTTGATTAATTTTAGGCCGTGAACATCGGCCTTTTTTTTGGTTCCTTCAACCCGATTCACCTCGGGCACCTAATCATCGCTAACGTGGTGCGCGAGCAAACTAGTTTGCAGCAAGTGTGGTTTGTAGTGTCGCCCCAAAATCCGTTCAAGAAAGCTAAGAGTCTACTTAATGAATACGACCGGCTACGGATGGTGGAGTTGGCCGTGGAAGACAACTACAATTTGCGCGCGTGCAACATTGAGTTCAGCATGCCCAAGCCCAGCTACACCGCCGACACCCTAGCTTACCTAAGTGAGCAACATCCTACGCATAACTTTCATTTAATCTTAGGAAGCGACAACCTTACGCATTTTCACCGTTGGAAGAATTATCCTGCGATCATCAATCACCACGTGCTCTACGTGTATCCTCGACCGGACGTATCTTCCTCAATTGCCGAAGCGATTAGTGCTCACGCTAACTTGCGCTTCGTAGATGCTCCTCTGCTAAACATCTCAGCTACGTTTATTCGAAACTTGGTGCAGCAAGATCGCTCAGTGAAGTATCTGGTTACCGACGCAGTGGCCGATTATATCCGGGATAAGAAGCTGTATCTTTAGTCCACGGTCGATAGTCGATAGTCCATAGCAAACTGTCGACTATGGACTATGGACTATCGACCATCAACTCACACCGTCATGATCTCCTTTTCCTTCACCTCTAGCAATTCGTCGATTCTCTTTGTGTGCGCATCGGTCAACTCCTGCACCCTTAGCTCGCCCTCTTTCACGTTGTCTTCCGACACACTTTCTTCGAGTAGTTTGCGGATGGCGTTGTTGGTGTCTTTTCGGATGTTACGCAGGCTGATCTTGCCGTTCTCCGCTTCGTTTTTGGCCTGCTTCACCAAGTTTCGGCGACGTTCCTCCGTGAGGGGCGGGATGTTGAGGCGTACGATCTCTCCGTCATTTTGCGGATTCAGACCCAAATCAGAGTTGACAATGGCTCGTTCAATGTCGGCCAGCGATTTTTTTTCCCAGGGTTTCACCACAATGGTGCGGGCGTCGGGGGTGTTGATGGTGGCCACCTGGTTGATGGGGGTGGGGTTGCCGTAGTATTCCACCAGCAAGCCATCGAGCATGGTCGGCATGGCCTTGCCCGCCCGAATCTTGTTGAACTCGTGCGATACGTGCTGCACCGCTTTGTCCATCAGATCTTTAGTCTCGTCCAGGTAAAATTTGATTTCTTCAGTCATGGTAAAAAAGGTTATTAGTTGATACTGGATGCTGGTAGCTGGATACTAGATACTGGCTTCTAGGTAGTTAGCTACTAGCAGCTGGCCATCCCGACAAATATCCAGCATCCAGTCACCAGCATCTAGCGACCAGTTGCTAGTTAATCAACGTCCCCACCTCCAGTCCGTTTACTAAATCGCACAGATTGCCCGGTTTGTTCATATCAAACACGATAATGGGCAAATTATTTTCCTGACAAAGCGTGAAAGCAGTCATGTCCATCACGTTGAGCCCCTTCTGGTACACCTCGGAAAAGGTGATACTGGAAAAACGCGTGGCCGAAGGATCTTTCTCGGGATCAGCGGTATATACTCCGTCTACCCGGGTTCCCTTGAGCACCACGTCGGCTTCAATTTCGATGGCCCGCAAGCTGGCGGTGGAGTCGGTGGTGAAATAGGGGTTGCCGATGCCCGCGCCGAAAATCACAATGCGGTTCTTTTCGAGGTGGCGCATCGCCCGGCGGCGGATGAAGGGTTCGCACACCTGCTCCATTTTGATGCCCGACATCAGGCGGGTGTAGAGCCCCACCTGCTCCAGCGCACTTTGCAGCGCCATGCCGTTGATCACGGTGGCCAGCATGCCCATGTAGTCGCCCTGCACCCGATCCATGCCCGATTTCTCGGCTTGCACTCCCCGGAAAATATTACCCCCCCCAATCACGATAGCTATTTCTACCCCCAGCTCCTTCACGCGCTTGATTTCTTGGGCGTACTGCTGCAAGCGGCTGGTGTCGATGCCGTACTGCTGATTACCCATCAGGGCTTCACCGCTGAGTTTGAGTAGAATTCGCTGGTATTTCATGGAAGAGCCGGTTTGGAAAGGTAGAACGCTGCCGCAAGTAAGCGAAAATTTACAAAATTGCTCAGCAAAACTGGTCGAAGCGTACGGTCAGGCATTTTTAAAAGAAACCAGCACCTGCTTTTTCTCTACGCTATCGCCTACCCGCACATGAACCGCCGCCACGGTGCCGCCCACCGGCGATTTGATAACGTTCTCCATTTTCATGGCTTCCAGGGTCAGCACGCTGTCGCCTTCCTCAACGGTTTGTCCGGCTTCCACGCTGAGCCCCACAATCAGCCCCGGCATGGGAGCGGTTATCTCGCGCACCACGGCCTCGGCAGATTGCGCCATGCCCAATTTCTCAACCAGCAGGTCCAGATCGTCCTTCAGCTGCACCGTCACCCGCTGACCGCGCAGGCCGAGCACAAATTGTTTGCGCGCGTAATCGGCTTCCAGCAACTCTATCTGGTAACTACCGGTGCCGTTGATGCAGTGAAACCGACGTTCACCAATCTGCCGAATGTCAGGCGAATGCGGCTGCCCGTCAATGGTGATCTTGTCGGAAGTCACTGCTATCGAATACTTATCTTCGCCGTTAACGGTTGCTTGGTTCATAAAAACAAATTAGGGATTTTTCTATCGTAAATGCGTTGGGCGTTCTACTTTTGTCGCTTCAAAGATACGAACCACCCCCGATTTGAGAAATGTTCTGCTTTCTTCCGCCCGTAGCGTTGCGATTCTTTCGCCGGTAGCGCTGCTTTTGGTAACTGCCCTTGGGTTGGGCGGATGCCAAACTTCCCGCCGCACCCCCCAGCGGAGCGCCCCACCCGTGTTGGCCGATACCAGCACGGTAGCCTCCGACTCCAGCGAACAAATGGCGGATGTTCCGCCGGTCTATCCGTACCGCCCCGCACGCAATCGGCAGCACGATATGATCCACACCCGCCTCGAGGTGCGCTTCGACTGGCAGAAGCACCACCTGCTCGGAACGGCTACGCTGGAACTTCGTCCCTACTTTTATCCGCAAAGCAACGTGGTCCTGGATGCCAAAGGGTTTGACATTCACTCCGTAGGCTTGCTGGAAAACAATACGGTGCGGTCCCTTACCTACGACTACGACGGCGAGCAGCTCGACATTGATCTGGACGGCACCTATACCCGCAACGACCGCTACCTGTTGCAAATTGAGTATACGGCCAAACCCGACGAAGCCCCGGCCGGGGGCAGCGCCGCCATTACCTCCGACAAAGGGCTCTACTTTGTGGGCACCGAAAATGATAGCCTGAGCGACACGATGCGTCAAATTTGGACGCAGGGCGAAACCGAGGCCAACTCCCGTTGGTTCCCCACCATCGACGCGCCCAACGAGCGCACCACGCAGGAGATGTACATCACCGTGAACGACCGCTACACCACGCTCTCGAACGGAGTGCTGGTGTCGTCCGAGATGGTAAACGACAGCACCCGCACCGACTACTGGCGCATGGACCAGGCGCACGCGCCCTACCTGTTTATGATGGCGGTGGGGGAGTTTGCCAAGGTAGAAGATTCGTGGCGCGGCATGCCCGTGAACTACTACCTGCACCCGGACTACGCTCCCTACGCCAAGGACATCTTCGGGCACACTCCGGACATGCTGACCTTCTTTTCGGACAAACTGGGCGTGAAGTACCCCTGGCCGAAATACGCACAAATTGTGGTGGACGAGTTTGTGTCGGGCGCGATGGAAAACACCACCGCCTCGGTGTTCTACGACGCGCTGCTGGTCGACGACCGCGCCCTGATCGACAGCCACTGGGACGATATTATCGCCCACGAGTTGTTTCACCACTGGTTCGGTGATCTGGTGACCACCGAATCGTGGGCCAACCTGACGCTGAACGAAGGCTTCGCTTCCTACTCCGAGTACCTGTGGAACGAGCACCGTTACGGAAAAGACGAGGCGGCCTACAAACTGTGGGAGCAGGGGCAGAACTACCTGACGGAAGCCGAGACCAAGCAGGTGAACCTCATTCGCTATCGCTACGCGGATCAGGAGGATATGTTCGACCGTCACTCGTACGACAAAGGCAGCCGGGTGCTGCACATGCTGCGTAGCTACGTGGGCGACGAAGCGTTTTTCGCCACGCTGCAGAGCTACCTGACCCGGCACTCCTACAATTCGGTGGAGGTGGATGACCTGCGGCAGGCCTTCGAGGCGGTGACCGGTGAGGACCTGAACTGGTTTTTCGACCAGTGGTACTTGTCCTCCGGGCATCCGCAACTGAAGATTCAGCAGCGCTACGCCAATGATACGCTGGTTCTTCAGGTAGACCAGTTGCAAGACAGCACCACCACGCCTATTTTCCGCCTGCCCACCTACGTGGATGTGTGGGTAAACGAGCAGAAGGAGCGCTACGCCGTGGAGGTGGATCAGGCCAGTCAGGTGCTGGAGTTTCCGGCGGCGCAGCAGCCTGATTTGGTGGTATTTGATGCCGAAGCCGCTTTGCTCGCGCAGGTAGACTTCGAGAAAAGCCGGGAGGCGTTGCGCTATCAGTTTCAGCGCACCGACGGGTTTGTGCACCAGTTTCAGGCCCTGACGCAACTGTTGGAGGATACGCTAGCGACCGACACGAAGCAAATCCTCGCCGAGGCGCTGGGTAACGACTTCTGGGTGATCCGGCAAACAGCCCTGGGAGCCCTGGAAGAACAACTCACGGAGGCCGACACCGCTTTGCGGGAGAAAGTGGAACAAATGGCCCGGCAAGATTCCAAGTCGTTGGTACAAGCCGATGCGATTAGTTTGCTCGCCGCGGTGGATGCCGAAAAGTATCAGGACCTGTTTCGACAAACGCTGAAAGACTCTTCCTACGCCGTGATGGGCACTTCGCTGGCGGCCTACGCCCAAACCTCAGCGACGGACAAAGACGCGTTGTTCGACGAGTACCAGTCGTACAATAATTTTAATGTGGTGATGACGCTGGCCGACTACTACATCGCGAACAACAAAACCAACCATTACGATTGGTTCAGCGCGAAAGTCCCAAAGGTAGATGATCAGACGCTGTACTACTTTCTGAATTACTTTGCCCGCTACCTCACCCAACTGGACAATCAACAGCAAATAACCGAGGGTATCGACCGGCTGGCTTACTACGCGGAGCACCATCCGCAGTACTTCGTCCGCATGTCGGCCTACCGCTCGCTAAGCTTCTTCGACGAATTGCCGGGAGTGACCGAACGACGGCAGCAAATTAAATCTGCTGAGACCAACGAGCAACTCATCCAACTGTACGGGCAAATTCCCTAGAGATGCCTCGGTTTGATTTACCCCACGCTATTGAACTAATTTTTTGATGAAAGAAGGTGCAGACGAAGTCCCCGGACAAGTGATTATAAAAGACAAGCGAAGCGGACGCCGCAAAAGGGCGGCCGCCCGCTATCGCCGGTTCCGGGTCCGTAACTCACCGCAGCGAAACCTGGTCTATGGCTTTTTGCTCTATACCTTCGTTGGCTTTGTGCTGCTGTCGCTGCCGTGGTTGCAAAAACAACCCACCGCGTTGCTCGACAATCTATTTATCGCCACCTCGGCCATCTCTACCACCGGACTAGTGACGGTGAGCGTGTTCGATTCGTACGAGTGGCTCGGACAGTTTGTGGTGATGCTGCTGTTCCAGATTGGGGGCGTTGGCTACCTCACGTTCACCACCTACTATTTGCTCACTACTACCAAAACCATTACCCACTGGCACGAACGCCTGCTGAAAACCGCCTTTGCGATGCCGCGAGAAATTCAGATTCAGGATTTCCTTAAGTCGGTGATTGTGTTCACGGTGGCGATGGAGGTGTTGGGAGCCATTGGGTTCTTCATTGCTTTCAAGCTCGAGGGCATCGAGACCGGATTTGCCCTGTGGAGCAGTATTTTCCACAGCGTATCGGCCTTCTGCACCGCGGGGTTTGGGTTGTATAATGACAGCTTCATGGGCTTTCGCGACAACGTCCTGATCAACGTCATTATCTCGGTACTGGCCATCACCGGCTCGCTGGGCTTCATTGTGGTCACCGATATCTGGTATCGCGTCAAGGGGAAGTCAACAACGCTTACATTCACCACCAAGATTGTCTTGTACGGCTTTCTACTTCTGTTGGGGGTGGGCACGCTGCTAGTGTACGCCTACGAACCCGAAATGCAGGGGCTAGGCGGGCTGGAGAAATGGCTGGCCTCGTTCTTTCAGGCCATGACGGCCACCACCACCGTAGGCTTCAACACCTCCGATACGGGCGCGCTCGCCCTGCCAATTTTGTTATTTGTCATCTTTTTGATGTACATCGGAGCATCGCCTTCCGGCACGGCCGGGGGGATGAAGATCACCACCCTCACGGCGGTGGTATCGCTGGTAAAAAGTCGGCTGCGCGGCGAGAAAAACATCACGTTTCTGGGGCGTTCCATTCCGGCCGAACGCATCTACGTGGCCACCGCCACCTTTATTTTTTACGTATCCCTAATCAGCGTTTTCACCTTTTTGCTCACCTTTTCCGAAGAAGCATCTTTTCAGAACATCCTCTTTGAGGTGGCTTCCGCCCTGGGCACCGTGGGACTGAGCGCGGGCATCACCGGCGACTTGTCATCGTTCGGCAAGGCGGTACTTATCGTTACCATGTTCGTCGGGCGGCTGGGAGTGATCACCTTCGGGCTGGCGCTGCTGGCGCGCAAGCGGAAGAGCGATACGGAGATTCTGGAAGACGACATCGTGATTTGATAAGACCTTCTGTCGTTAGCACGGAATCTATTAACCCCGCGGTTTTGTAGTGAGTTGGCAGCATTTTCTGTATAATGCAATCCGCATGGATCATACAGCCAAAGGTACATCACTCTCTGCTTATGAAAACGCCTCGCTTCTTCTTGCTCTTCCTGTTGGTTTTTGTTCAGTTATCCTACGGGCATTCTTATTCCACTGACCCCCAACCCCGTTGGGCTGAGGCGGAATGTGCCATTATCGGCAGTGGCTGGCAAACGGTGGAAGATATCGAGGCGGCTGGCGGAAAATACTTGGTGCATTCCGTTGGCATCAACCTGAACAATCCACCCAGCGATCCCGCTAGCCAATTGGTGTTTACAATTAAGACCGTTGTGGCGGGTAACTACTACTTGCAGGCGCGTATCCGAGCCCCATCGGGCGCCCAAGACTCGTTCTGGGTCAAGATAGATAATGGCAACTGGGTGAAATGGTGGAAGAACATCAGACGAGGAAGCCAATTCAACTGGAACCAGGCTCCGGGCGAGCCGTTTGTGCTCGATGCCGGAGACCATATTATCACGGTGGCCTACCGCGAAAGTGGCACGCAACTGGACAGGATTGCGCTGAATCCTTCTTCTGAGCTACCCAGCGGACTTGGGGGCGAGGCATCTTCTTGCCAGGGGGATGAATCTGAGCCTCCGGTTGCCGTGTGGCGGGAAGCCGAATGTGCGCGGGTGGGAGCTAACTGGACAATTCCGGAAAGTGCAGCAGAGTCGGATGAAAAGTACGTAGTCTATCCCTCCGGAAAAAGTCTCAATGCTCCTCCTACCGCCGCCGCCGACCAATTGGTTTTTGCCGTAGAAATCACCCAAGCGCAGTCCTACTACCTATGGGCGCGAATGAACGCTCCTTCGCTGAGTAGCAACTCCATCTGGGTGCGCGTAGACGATCGGCCCTGGTTCAAGTGGTGGGAGGAT
This sequence comes from Cyclobacteriaceae bacterium, assembly GCA_965217275.1. Classification (GTDB taxonomy): domain Bacteria; phylum Bacteroidota; class Bacteroidia; order Cytophagales; family Cyclobacteriaceae; genus Tunicatimonas. Next base: position 4,287,975 of record OZ244400.1, read on the forward strand.
ATTGACACGGGCAGAGGCTTTAGGTGGAACATTCTGCCCGGCGGGCCACTCACCCTTACCACTGGCCTCCACACCATCACGGTGGCCTATCGCGAAGGGGGTACCCAATTAGACAAACTCTCGCTGCGGGCCAGCACTGCCCCACCCAGCGGCTTGGGTGAAGCTGACAGCAGTTGCATCATAAACCCGGCCCGCCAAGCCCCCGTCATTGCGGCACTCAGCGATACTTCGCTCACGGTAGGCCAGCTTTATCAGCAAATGGTGCGGGCGGCCAGTGGTGATGCGTTAGGACTACGGGTGGTGGTGCTAGGCTCCTCTACGGCGGCCGGCACCGGGGCCAGTTCCAACCAGGGGTGGGTGGATCGGCTGCACAACTACCTGCTCACGCAGCTTTCCAACCACCAACTCTTCAACCTGGCGGTGGGCGGCTACACCACCCGCGATGTGCTCCCTACGGGCAACGACCGCCACAATATCACCCAGGCACTAGCATTAAACCCATCGGTGATTCTGGTCAATCTGCCGTCTAACGACGTAGCCAAGGGAATCAGCGATGAGGAAAGCATGCGTAATTTTGCTGTGCTCAGGGAGGCAGCCGACGCGGCGGGAGTACCCATCTACTTCACCACCACCCAGCCCCGAAATTTTGGCTCCAACGGGGGGCGCGAACGTTTGGCGTCGCAGGCCGACCAAATAAGAACGCTGTTTTCTCCTTACGTGATCAGCATTTACGACGAACTGGCGGACAATAACCAGCGGATCAAGTCTCAGTACAGCAGCGGCGATGGAATTCACCTCAACAATGCCGGGCACCAGTTCATTTTCACCCAGGTGCGGGCGCTATTTGATACCGTCTCGTCGCAGCAAGACCCCATCGAATTGTCCGTGAGCGGATTGCCTGCTTTCTTGCGGTTTAGCCCGGAAGGTTCAGGGGTAGGCACCCTGAGGGGCACTCCGTCGGCCGCCGACGTGGGGACCTACGGCAACATGGTGATCACGGCCACCCAGGCCGGGCAAAGCAGCCAGCGAACCGTATCGCTCACGGTGCAAGCCGAAGCAACTGCTCGAGCTGCTGAGACCACGGCTACTGCCCAACTGGTGCTGGCCCCCAACCCTACGCACGATTATGCGCAAGTGATGGTCGACGCTCAGCCATCCGAGTCCTTGCACCAGAGCACGCCTTCAGAAAATACCTCTGCTTCTCCGGCGGCTTATCGCTTGCGACTCTTTAGTCCGCAGAAGAAATTGCTGCTAGACCAACTGCGGGAAAAAGACCAGCTACATTTAGACATCCGCGCCCTGCCTGCTGGTCAGTATCCACTACAGATATACCAGGCGGGCAAACTGATATTTGCTGAGCAACTTATCGTGGATCACTAGCGAACTTCTGGACCAAAGAAACTTCGCAAATTTCCCGCTCACGGTTTGAATATCTCAGAAAAGAACTTACTTTTGCACTTCCATAAAACTTTATGAGGAAAAGTACGTTTTTTCTTACCTTGTAAGAATGGTTTTTTGGGCGAGCCGGGGAGATACCAAAGCGGCCAACTGGGGCAGACTGTAAATCTGTTGTCTTACGACTTCGCAGGTTCGAATCCTGCTCTCCCCACATAATTTTGAAGCGAATATCGGCGGGAGTAGCTCAATTGGTAGAGCGGCAGCCTTCCAAGCTGCAGGTCGCGGGTTCGAGGCCCGTCTCCCGCTCATTAAAGGTGAATATCGAATGAGAAATAACGAATACCGAAGTGATTTTACTTCATCATTCTGCGGTTCCTTGTTCGGCATTCGTTATTCAACACCGGCCGACGTAGCTCAGGGGTAGAGTGCTTCCTTGGTAAGGAAGAGGTCATGGGTTCAAATCCCATCGTTGGCTCTAGTTTTTGTTCACCATTGGCTTCCTCTTAACCGAGCGAAGTTTTAACTATAACGTAAACAGATCACCTTCTTTTTAACTGTAACTGATTGATAAAATGGCTAAAGAAACCTTTGACCGGTCCAAACCCCACCTGAACATTGGCACGATCGGTCACGTTGACCACGGTAAAACTACCCTGACGGCTGCCATCACGAAAGTGCTGTCCGACAAGGGGCTGGCGACCATGAAAGACTTCGCGTCTATCGACAACGCTCCGGAAGAAAAAGAGCGCGGTATTACCATTAATACTTCGCACGTAGAATATCAGACCGTGAAACGCCACTACGCGCACGTAGACTGTCCCGGTCACGCCGATTACGTGAAGAACATGGTGACGGGTGCTGCCCAAATGGACGGTGCCATCTTGGTGGTGGCCGCTACCGACGGTCCGATGCCCCAAACCCGCGAGCATATCCTGCTGGCCCGCCAGGTAGGCGTGCCTTCGCTGGTGGTGTTCATGAACAAAGTAGACTTGGTAGACGATGCCGAACTGCTCGAACTGGTAGAGATGGAAATCCGCGAGCTGCTGTCGTTCTACGAATTTCCCGGTGACGATATTCCGATTATCCAGGGTTCTGCCCTCGGTGCTCTGAACGGCGAAGCCCAGTGGGTAGAAAAGGTAGACGAACTGATGGACGCCGTGGATGAGTACATCCCGATGCCCGAGCGCTTGGTAGACTTGCCCTTCCTGATGCCGGTTGAGGACGTATTCTCAATTACCGGTCGAGGCACCGTGGCCACCGGACGCATCGAGCGTGGCGTGATCAACAGCGGCGAGTCCGTAGACATCATGGGCATGGGTGCGCAAAACCTGAAGTCCACCGTGACGGGGGTTGAGATGTTCCGCAAGATTCTGGACCGCGGCGAAGCCGGTGACAACGTAGGACTACTGCTGCGCGGTATTGAGAAAACCGATATCCGACGCGGCATGGTAATCGCCAAGCCCGGCTCGGTGAAGCCTCACCTGAAGTTCAAAGCCGAGGTATACGTACTGTCTAAAGAAGAAGGTGGACGCCATACCCCGTTCTTTAAGAAGTACCGTCCTCAGTTCTACTTCCGCACCACCGACGTGACAGGCGAAATTTCACTGCCCGATAACGTAGAAATGGTGATGCCCGGTGATAACGTGTCGATCACCGTGGACCTGATCAACTCAGTGGCCATGGAAAAAGGCCTGCGCTTTGCCATCCGGGAAGGCGGTCGCACCGTGGGTGCCGGACAGGTAACCGAAATCATCGAGTAACTACAGTATCACCGTAAAGACGCGATTCATCGCGTCTTTACACTTACGGGTGTAGCTCAGCTGGTAGAGCGGCGGTCTCCAAAACCGTAGGTCGTGAGTTCGAATCTTACCACCCGTGCTAAGTAGCATACGCATCATGAACAAGCTGATCGAATTTATTAAGGCCTCGTACGACGAGATGGCAAACAAAGTCACTTGGTCGAAGTACGGAGAATTGCAACGCAGCTCAGTGTTGGTATTGGTGGCTTCGCTAATTTTTGCGCTGCTGATCGGAGTGATGGATTTGGCGTTTGAAAACGCGATGACGTGGTTTTATAACGCATTTTAGAAGGTATGGCTGATCATAAATGGTACGTAGTGCGCGCCGTAAGCGGACAAGAGAAAAAGGTGAAAACCTATCTGGAAAACGAGATCAACCGCCAGAAACTCGAGGACTTCGTTCCCCAGATTCTTATTCCCGCCGAGAAGGTGATGGAAATGCGGAACGGAAAAAAGCGGGTACGTGAGCGTAACTTCTTTCCGGGTTACATCATGATATCGGCCGACCTGAGCAACGGCGAAACCTACCACATGATCCAGAGCATCCCCGGCGTGATTGGTTTTTTGGGAGCCAACGGCTCGGGACCCGATAAAGAACCGGTGCCGCTGCGTGAGAATGAGGTGAATCGCATCTTAGGACGCGTAGAAGAAACCGACGAGGATGATATCCAGTTGGACACCCCTTACATTATCGGGGAAGAGGTGAAGGTGATGGACGGTCCGTTTAGTGGCTTTATTGGCAACGTGGAGGAAATTTTTGACGAGCGAAAGAAGCTGAAGGTAATGGTTAAGATCTTCGGCCGCAACACGCCGGTAGAACTCAATTACATGCAAGTAGAAAAACAAGACACAACCAATGGCTAAAGAAATACAAGGCTATCTGAAGTTGCAAATCCGCGGGGGGCAGGCCAATCCGTCGCCGCCCGTCGGACCAGCGCTGGGTAGTAAGGGACTCAACATTATGGAGTTCTGTAAGCAGTTTAATGGACGCACGCAGGACAAGCAGGGGCAGGTGTTGCCGGTGGTGGTGACCATTTACAAAGACAAGTCGTTCGACTTTGTTATTAAGACTCCGCCCGCCGCGGTGTTGCTCACGCAAGCCTCGAAGGTGAAAAAAGGATCGGCCGAACCCAACCGCAGTAAGGTGGGCAGCGTAACTTGGAAGCAGGTGGAAGAAATCGCCGAAATAAAAATGCAGGACCTGAACGCTTTCAAGATAGAATCAGCCATGAAGATGGTGGCCGGTACAGCGCGTAGTATGGGAATCCGGGTGAGCGGCAAAGCCCCCTGGAACAATTAGCAGCGACATGGGAAAGTTATCCAAAAAACAGCAAGACGTCCTTAAGAAGTACGACTTTAGCAAGTTGCATTCGTTGAACGAGGCAACCGATATCGTGAAAGACATTACCAACACCAAGTTTGATGCCTCGGTAGATTTGGACATTAACCTGGGCGTTGATCCTCGCAAAGCTGACCAGATGGTGCGCGGCGTGGTGGCCCTGCCCCACGGTACCGGTAAGGAAATTAAGGTGCTCGTGCTCTGCACGCCCGACAAGGAAGAAGAAGCCAAAGAAGCCGGAGCCGATTACGTTGGGCTAGACGATTATATCAAGAAGATTGAAGGGGGATGGACCGACGTGGACGTGATCATCACCATGCCCACCGTGATGGCCAAAGTGGGTCGTCTTGGACGCGTGCTGGGTCCCCGCGGCTTAATGCCTAACCCTAAGGCGGGCACGGTGACCATGGACGTTGGCAAAGCGGTGCAGGAAGTGAAGGCCGGTAAAATTGACTTCAAAGTGGACAAGTTTGGCATCATCCACGCCAGCGTGGGCAAAGCCTCTTTTGACACTGACAAACTCATCGACAACGCCAACGAACTCATCCTAACGGTAAATCGTTTAAAACCTTCGTCCGCCAAAGGAACCTACTTTAAGAGCATCTGCCTGTCTAGCACCATGAGCAAAGGCGTGCGCATTGATAAAACTACGATTCAAGGTTTGTAAGTTATGACCAAAGAAGATAAAGGTACGTTGATCGACGAACTCACCGAAAAGCTACGGGACACCACGCACTTTTACGTGGCCGATACCGGGGGCTTGAGCGTCAAGCAGATCAACGAATTTCGAGAGATGTGCTTCAAGCAAGGCATTGAGTACCGTGTTGTCAAGAATACGTTCATCAAGAAAGCCCTAGAGCGTTTGGATACCGATTATGCTCCCTTCGATGAGGTACTTAAGGGAACTTCCGGAATTATGTTTTCGCCCGAGGTGAGCAACGCTCCGGCTAAGGTGATCAAGGAGTACCGCAAGAAGTACAAAGCGCTGACCAAACCCGAGTTCAAAGGCGCTTCTATCGACAGCGACCTGTTCGTCGGGGGGCAACACCTCGACACCCTGAGCGAACTGAAATCCAAGAACGAACTGATTGGTGACGTGATTGCATTGTTACAGTCTCCGGCCAAGAATGTGATCAGTGCGCTACAGAGCGGGCAACACATCATTGCCGGATTGGTGAAAACGCTTTCCGAACGAGAAGAAGCAGCGTAACAGTAATTAAAGGTTCGTGTCAAAATGAATCGGTGAGAAGAAAATTTTTAGTTAACCAAATAATACAAGTCTAAGAACGATGGCAGATTTGAAAGAATTCGCAGAACAGCTAGTCAACTTATCAGTAAAGGAAGTGAGCGAACTAGCGACTATCCTGAAGGATGAATACGGTATTGAACCAGCCGCCGCTGCTGCGGTAGCCGCCGCTCCCGGAGGCGGAGGGGGAGACGCCGAGGCCGCCGAAGAGAAAACTTCGTTTGACGTGGTGCTCAAAGCCCCCGGTGGATCGAAGTTGGCCGTAGTGAAACTAGTTAAAGAGCTTACGGGTTTAGGACTCAAAGAAGCAAAAGAACTAGTGGATAGCTCGCCGAAAGAAGTGAAGCAGGGCGTGCCTAAAGACGAAGCCGAGGGCATGAAAAAACAATTGGAAGAAGCTGGCGCCGAAGTCGAAATTAAATAGACAACCCGCACCACCATAGTTATTCCTAGGTAGGCCTGGCTTTTTTTGTCAGGTCTTTTCCCGTTTGTGCCCACATCGACGAGTTCCGCTTTTTGTTGAACCGAATTTCCCATCATCAAAACCACTATAGCTTTGGCTAACGCACACAACTCAGATAACCGAGTCAGCTTGGGAAAAGCGTCCCCTTCCCCCGACCGGATTAGTTTTTCATCCATTAAAAGAGTTATTGATTACCCGGATTTCCTGAACGTGCAGTTGCAGTCGTTTCAGGATTTTCTTCAGATCGATACTCCCGCGGAGCAGCGGAAAGACGAAGGACTCTTTAAAGTGTTCTCCGAAAACTTTCCGATCACCGATTCGCGCGAGAACTTCGTGCTGGAGTTTATCGACTACGTGATTGATCCTCCTAAGTACTCGATCGACGAATCGATTGATCGGGGGCTAACCTACTCGGTGCCCCTCAAGGCCAAACTGCGCTTGTCGTGCAACGATGAGGACAACGAGGACTTTGAGACCATCGAGCAGGAGGTTTTCTTGGGGAACATTCCCTACATGACCCTCAAGGGCTCGTTCATCATCAACGGAGCCGAACGCGTGATCGTGTCGCAACTGCACCGCTCTCCCGGAGTGTTCTTCGCCCAGAGCAAGCACACCAACGGCACCAAGCTGTACTCCGCTCGAATTATTCCCTTCAAGGGCTCGTGGATTGAGTTTGCTACCGACGTGAACAACGTGATGTACGCCTACATCGACCGCAAGAAGAAATTCCCCGTCACCACCCTGCTGCGCGCCATTGGTTACGGAGCAGACAAGGATATCCTCGATCTGTTCGGTTTGTCGGAAGAAGTGAAAGCCGATACCAAGACACTGAAGAAATTCGTGGGACGAAAATTGGCCGCGCGAGTGTTGCGCACCTGGACCGAAGACTTCGTGGACGAGGATACCGGTGAGGTGGTGTCGATTGACCGAAACGAAGTGCTGCTGGAGCGCGATTCTATCCTGGAAAAAGAGGACATCCAGATCGTGCTGGACTCCGGGGCGAGCTCGATCATCGTGCACAAAGACGACGTGAACGTAACGGACTATTCCATTATCTACAATACGCTTCAAAAGGACAACTCCAACTCGGAGAAGGAAGCGGTAGAGCAAATCTACCGGCAACTGCGCAACACCGAAGCTCCCGACGAGCAAACGGCCCGTGATATTATCCAGAGCCTGTTCTTTAGCGATAAGCGCTACGACCTGGGCGAGGTGGGACGTTACCGCATCAACAAAAAGTTAGGATCAGATATCGAGTCTGACGTTCGGGTGCTCACCACCGAAGACATTATCAAGATCGTGAAGTACCTGATCGGGCTGATCAACTCCCGCGCGGTGGTGGATGACATCGATCACCTGAGCAACCGGCGCGTGCGCACCGTGGGCGAGCAACTCTACAGCCAGTTCGGCGTGGGCTTGGCCCGGATGGCCCGCACCATCAAGGAACGCATGAACGTGCGCGATAATGAAGATTTCAAGCCCGTTGACCTCATCAACGCGCGCACGCTGTCGTCGGTGATCAACTCGTTCTTCGGCACCAACCAGCTGTCGCAGTTCATGGACCAGACCAACCCGCTGGCCGAGGTAACGCACAAGCGACGCATGTCGGCCCTGGGACCCGGGGGACTGTCGCGCGAGCGTGCCGGTTTCGAGGTGCGCGACGTGCACTATACCCACTATGGTCGGCTGTGTACGATTGAGACGCCGGAAGGGCCTAATATTGGGTTGATCTCTTCGCTTTGCGTGCACGCCAAGGTGAACAACATGGGCTTCATCGAAACTCCCTACCGCAAGGTGGACAAAGGCAATGTGTCGGAGGATGTGATCTACTTGACCGCCGAAGAAGAGGATACTCACAACATTGCGCAGGCCAACGCCCCGCTCACCGATAAAGGCAAGTTTATCAACGACACCATCAAGGCGCGCTACGAAGGCGACTTCCCAGTGGTGGGTCCGGACGATGTGACCTACATGGACATTGCTCCCAACCAGATTGTGTCGGTGGCCGCTTCGCTGATTCCTTTTCTGGAGCACGACGATGCCAACCGCGCCCTGATGGGTTCTAACATGCAGCGGCAGGCCGTGCCCCTGCTCAAGCCTCAGGCTCCGATTGTGGGCACCGGCTTGGAAGGCCGCGTTGCCCTGGATTCTCGTTCGCTCATCCTGGCCGAGGAAGACGGAGTGGTCGACTTTGTGGATGCCACGCGCATCGTGATGAAGTACGACCTCACCGAAGACCAGCTTAAGACCAGCTTCGACGCCGAGACCCAAGAGTACCACCTGGTGAAGTTCCGACGCACCAACCAGGACACCTGCGTGAACCTGAAGCCAATTGTGCTGCACGGACAGCGGGTGAAGAAGGGGCAACCCCTGTGCGAAGGCTACGCTACCGAGAACGGTGAGCTGGCCCTAGGACGCAACCTGATGGTGGCCTTTATGCCCTGGCAAGGATACAATTTTGAGGATGCCATCGTAATTTCCGAAAAAGTGGTGCGCGAGGACATCTTCACTTCGGTGCACGTCGAGGAGTTTGAACTGGAGGTGCGCGACACCAAACGCGGGGAAGAAGAGCTGACCTCAGAAATCCCGAACGTGAGCGAAGAAGCCGTGAAGAACATTGACGAAAACGGCATTATCCGCGTGGGAGCCGAGGTACGCGAGGGAGATATTCTTATCGGAAAGATCACTCCCAAGGGCGAGACCGATCCTACTCCCGAAGAAAAGCTGCTGCGTGCCATCTTCGGCGACAAGGCCGGCGACGTGAAAGATGCCTCTCTGAAAGCGTCTCCCTCACTGCGCGGCACCGTGATTGACACCAAGCTGTTTTCGCGTCCGAAGAAAGACAAAGACCTGCGGGCCAAGTCACGCAAGGAGGTGGAAACGTTGAAGAAGCGCTACAGCAACGATTTGCTGGCGCTGCGCAAGCGGGTGATCGATAAAATGGTGATCCTGCTGGAAGGCAAAACCACCGAAGGAGTGCAGCATAAGTTCGGCGACGAGATTTTGTCTAAAGGAGCGAAGTTCAACCGGGCAAACATCGAGAATAACATCTTCCCCGAAAAGAACCCGTACCGCGACGAAAGTTCGTACAGCGTGCCCGAAGAAGCCAACCTGATTGCCGACTTGGTCATTGATAACTGGACCAACGACGAGAAGCTCAATAAACTGGTGCCCGACCTGGTGCGCAACTACACCCAGAAGCGCAACGAGATCACCGCACACTTCAAGCGCGAGCGCTTTACTCTCGAGGTGGGCGACGAGCTTCCGGCGGGTATCGTGCAACTGGCCAAGGTATACGTGGCCAAAAAGCGCAAGCTAAAGGTAGGAGACAAGATGGCCGGTCGCCACGGAAACAAAGGAGTGGTTGCCCGAATCGTGCGGGAAGAGGATATGCCCTTTATGGAAGACGGCACCCCGGTAGATATCGTGCTCAACCCGCTGGGGGTTCCTTCGCGGATGAACATTGGGCAGATCTACGAGACGGTGCTCGGCTGGGCGGGTTATAAACTCGGTCGAAAGTACGGTACTCCTATCTTTGACGGCGCTACGCTCGACGACGTGGTGAAGGAGCTTGACGAAGCCAAGCTGCCCGAATTCGGACGAACGGTGCTGCACGACGGGCTCACCGGCACCAAGTTTGACCAGAAGGTGACCTGCGGAATCATCTACATGCTGAAGCTCGGTCACTTGGTGGATGACAAGATGCACGCCCGCTCTATCGGACCCTATTCGCTCATCACCCAGCAGCCGCTGGGAGGAAAGGCGCAGTTCGGAGGGCAGCGCTTCGGAGAGATGGAGGTGTGGGCGCTGGAAGCCTTCGGTGCCTCGCACGTACTGCAAGAAATCCTGACCGTGAAGTCGGACGACGTGATCGGACGGGCCAAAGCCTACGAGGCCATCGTGAAGGGCGAAAACCTGCCCAAGCCCAATATTCCCGAGTCGTTCAACGTACTCGTCCACGAGCTTCGCGGCCTAGCCCTAGAAATCACCCTCGAGTAAAGACGCGATTCATCGCGTCTCCTGAGGCGCAAAGCATCACTTATAATTTGTACAGACGCGATGCATCGCGTCTCAACGATAATCACCTATGGCATTTAAGAAAAATAGAAAACTGAATAACGACTTCTCTAAGGTAACGATCAGCTTGGCTTCCCCGGAGTCAATTCTTGAAAGTTCGCACGGAGAAGTAACGCAACCCGAAACCATCAACTACCGGACCTACAAGCCGGAGATGGGAGGACTGTTCTGCGAACGCATCTTCGGTCCGGTGAAGGACTGGGAATGCCACTGCGGAAAGTACAAGCGTATTCGCTACAAAGGCATCATCTGCGACCGTTGCGGCGTGGAGGTCACCGAAAAGAAGGTACGGCGCGAGCGCATGGGCCACATCGAGCTGGTGGTGCCCGTGGCGCACATCTGGTACTTCCGCTCGTTGCCGAACAAGATCGGTTACCTGCTGGGGCTATCTACTAAGAAGCTAGACCAGATTATCTACTACGAACGCTACGCGGTGATCAACCCCGGGATCAAGGCCGACGATGGCATCAGCTACCTCGACTTCCTCACCGAAGACGAGTACCTGGACATTATCGACAAGCTACCGGCCGACAACCAGAAGCTCGACGACAATGATCCCAATAAGTTCATTGCCAAGATGGGCGCCGACGCCCTGGAGATGCTGCTGGCGCGCACCCAGCTGGACGAACTATCGTACAGCCTGCGTCACCAAGCGGCCACTGACACTTCGCAGCAACGCAAGGCCGAGGCGCTCAAGCGCCTCAAGGTGGTAGAGTCGTTCCGCGATGCCCGTACCCGCATCGAGAACCGTCCCGAGTGGATGATCATCAAGATGGTGCCCGTGATTCCGCCCGAGTTGCGCCCGCTGGTGCCGCTGGACGGCGGACGCTTCGCCACCTCAGATTTGAACGATCTGTACCGTCGGGTCATTATCCGAAACAACCGACTCAAGCGCCTTATCGACATCAAAGCGCCCGAGGTGATTTTGCGCAACGAGAAGCGCATGCTGCAGGAAGCCGTGGATTCGCTGTTTGATAACTCGCGCAAGGTAAACGCCGTGCGTTCGGACGGCAACCGCGCCCTCAAGTCGCTGAGCGATATGCTCAAAGGAAAGCAGGGCCGCTTCCGCCAGAACCTGCTCGGTAAGCGCGTTGATTACTCCGGTCGTTCGGTGATTGTGGTCGGACCCGAACTCAAAATGCACGAGTGCGGATTGCCCAAAGACATGGCCGCCGAACTTTTCAAGCCATTCATCATTCGCAAATTGATCGAACGAGGCATCGTGAAAACGGTGAAATCAGCCAAGAAAATCGTCGATCGCAAGGACCCGGTGGTATGGGATATTCTGGAAAACGTGCTGAAGGGCCACCCGGTGCTGCTCAACCGTGCCCCCACGCTGCACCGTCTGGGTATTCAGGCGTTTCAGCCCAAGCTGATTGAGGGTAAAGCCATTCAGCTGCACCCCTTGGTATGTACGGCTTTTAACGCGGATTTCGACGGTGACCAGATGGCGGTGCACGTTCCCCTGGGACACGAGGCCATCCTGGAAGCGTCTATTCTGATGCTGTCGTCGCACAACATTCTGAACCCCGCCAACGGAGCTCCCATCACGGTACCCTCGCAAGACATGGTACTCGGGCTGTACTACGTGACCAAAGGTCGCCGAAGCACCGAAGAAGAGCCGGTGCTGGGCGAAGGGCTCACTTTCCACAGTCCCGAAGAGGTTATCATTGCCGTTAACGAAGAGCGCGTGTCCAAGCACGCCTACATCAAAGTGCGGGCCAAGGTACGTAACGAAAGCGACGAGCTGGTGACCCAGATGGTAGAGACCGTGGCCGGTCGGGTGCTCTTCAACCAGCACGTGCCCGAAGAAGTAGGGTTTGTAGATGAGCTGTTGACCAAGAAGAAGCTGCAAAAGATCATTGCCACGGTCTTCAAGATCACCGGAATGGCCCGTACCGCTCAGTTCCTGGACGATATCAAAGAGCTTGGCTTCCAGTCAGCCTACCGCGGAGGACTCTCCATCGGGTTGGGCGATATCGTGATTCCCGAGGAGAAGACCAAGCTGATCGAGCAAGCCAAAGAAGAAGTGGAAGCCGTGCGCAACAACTACTTCATGGGACTGATCACCGACAACGAGCGCTACAACCAGGTAATTGACATCTGGACACGCGTGAACTCGCAGATCACCAACGCGCTGATGAGTAAGATGGAGAACGCCAAGCAGGGCTTCAACTCCATCTACATGATGATGCACTCTGGCGCCCGTGGTTCGCGTGAGCAGATTCGACAGTTGGGCGGCATGCGCGGGTTGATGGCCAAGCCGCAGAAGAACCTGCAGGGTTCGGTGGGCGAAATCATTGAGAACCCCATCCTGTCTAACTTCAAGGAAGGACTAGACGTGATCGAGTACTTTATCTCTACCCACGGCGCCCGAAAAGGACTCGCCGACACGGCGCTGAAGACGGCCGATGCCGGTTACCTGACGCGTCGTCTGGTCGATGTGGCGCAGGACGTGGTGGTGCGAGAATTTGATTGCGGTACAGTACGCGGACTGATGGTATCGGCGCTCAAAGACAACGAAGAAATCGTAGAGCCGCTGTCCGAACGCGTGCTCGGTCGGGTGCCAGTCCACGATGTGTTTGATCCTATCAGCGAGGAACTGATTGCGGAGTCAGGGCAAGAGATTGACGAAGAGCTGGCTCAGCGTATTGACGATAGCAGCATCGAGGAGATGGAAATCCGTTCGCCCCTGACCTGTGAAACCCGTACCGGTATTTGTGCCAAGTGCTACGGACGCAACCTGGCCTCTGGGCGTATGGTGCAGATGGGAGAAGCCGTGGGCGTGATCGCGGCGCAGTCTATCGGCGAGCCGGGCACGCAGCTGACCCTGCGTACGTTCCACGTGGGTGGTACCGCTTCCAACATTGCGGTGGAAGCCACCATCCGGGCGAAGTTCGAGGGAACTATTGAGTTTGAAGAACTGCGCCACATCACCACCTCTGATGACGAAGGCAACGACCGCGAGGTGGTGATGGGACGTTCCGGCGAGATCAAGGTGATCGATGAGAAGAGCGGGAAAGTATTGTCTACGTATAATGCACCCTACGGTTCGTTCCTGCGCGTGAAAGAAGGTGACAAGGTGGGCAAAAACCAAGAACTGGCCTACTGGGATCCGTACAACGCGGTAATTATGTCAGAGTTTGAGGGAACTATCGACTTTGAAGCCATCGAGCAGGGCGTTACCTACAAGGAAGAATTTGATGAGCAGACGGGTCACCGAGAGAAAGTGATCACCGAAACCAAGGACAAAACCAAGAATCCCGCCATCATTGTAATTCCAAAAGGCAAGAAGGCGGGCGACGAGGAAGCTAAGGAGTATAACATTCCGGTGGGTGCGCACTTGGCAGTGGAAACGGGCGATAAGGTGATTGCCGGACAGGTGATTGCCAAAATTCCCCGAATGATGAGCAAGTCACGCGATATTACGGGAGGTCTGCCCCGCGTCACCGAGTTATTTGAAGCACGTAACCCCTCCAACCCGGCGGTGGTGAGCGAGATCAACGGGGCGGTGACCTACGGATCCATCAAGCGCGGTAACCGGGAAATCTTCATCGAGTCGAAAGACGGCGTGAAGAAGCGTTACCTGGTGCCCTTGTCGAAGCATATCCTGGTGCAGGACAACGACTTCGTGAAGGCGGGGATGCCCTTATCCGACGGAGCCATTACGCCCGCGGACATTCTGGCCATCAAAGGACCCACGGCGGTACAGGAGTATTTGGTGGACGAGATTCAAGAGGTGTACCGACTGCAGGGAGTAAAGATCAGCGATAAGCACATCGAGGTGATCGTGGGGCAGATGATGCAGAAGCTGGAGATCGACGATGCGGGCGATACCGACTTCTTGAAGCGACAAATTGTGGACCGTTTCACCTTCCGCGAAGAGAACGACCGGATCATGGACATCAAGATGGTGGAAGACCCGGGTGATTCTGAAAAATTCAAGCCCGGTCAGCCGGTGACGACCCGCGAGCTGCGCGACGAGAACTCTTCGCTAAAGCGACAGGATAAGAAAATCGTGCAGGTGCGTGATGCGCAGTCGGCGGTGGCCAAGCCCACGTTGCAGGGAATTACCCAGGCATCATTAGGTACCGAGAGCTTTATCTCGGCCGCCTCGTTCCAGGAAACCACCAAGGTGTTGAGCGAAGCGTCGATCCGCGGCAAAGCCGACCATCTGAACGGACTCAAGGAAAACGTGATTGTGGGGCACCTGATTCCGGCGGGTACCGGAACGCGGGCTTACGAAAATATGATCGTGGGTTCGAAGGAGGAGTATGAAGCGCTAAAGGCCTCGCGCGAGCGACGGCAGGCGGCGCAGGAGGAGATCGCCCTTGAAACCAACCGCTGATGGCGCAGGAAGAAGAGAACAAAAACCAGATTAGCATCGAGCTCACGGAAGAAATTGCCGAGGGCGAATATGCTAATCTGGCTACCATCGCGCATTCGAACAGCGAGTTCGTGATCGATTTCATCCGGCTGATGCCCGGCACGCCGAAGGCCAAGGTAAAGGCGCGCATCATTGTGACGCCCGAACACGCCAAGCGGTTGCTCTACGCGCTGAAGGACAACATCGATAAGTTTGAACACGCCTTCGGGCCGATCAAGCAAACCGACGAAGCACCGAAGTTTCCCATTAATTTTGGGGGAGCGATTGGGGAGGCGTGATCTGCACAAAGGCAATAGTCCACAATTGGTTAGTCGATAGTCCATAGACCACCGCTATCTACGCTTCTGGCTATGGACTGTCGACTGTCGACTATTAAACTGTGGACTTTTTTAAAACAATCAATTTAACGTACTGCCGTGGAAACATTGACCAAAAGAAAGTTAAGCATAGAGGAATACCACCGCATGGCGGAGGTTGATATCCTTGATCCTGACGAGCGGGTAGAATTGATTGATGGGGAAATTATTCAAATGAGCCCAATTGGAAATAGACACCTAGGTATTGTTAGTCGAATTACTGCGCTTTTAGTGCCTCGCCTGTTAGGTGCGTACAATGTGCATACACAAAGTCCCGTCAAGATTGGCCAATACTCTGAACCCGAACCTGATTTGATGGTGACTCCGCATCGGGATGATTTTTATGCTTCTACCGGGGTTTATCCTGAAGACGTGTTGTTGCTTATAGAAGTAGCGGATACCACGCTTAAAAAAGATATCCAGATCAAAGTACCATTGTATGCGCAAGCAGCTATCCCTGAGATTTGGATTGTTAATCTAAAAGATGATATTATCCATCGGTATACCGACCTTCAGCAGGGTCAGTACCAGCAAGATAGTTTTACCCGCGACGATCAAATTACGGCTACTCGATTACCCCTGACAATAAAGGGGAGTGAATTGATTGGGTAGTTTTGGTGTAAGTAGAGAGAAGTTTTACTATATTTCAATGAAGAGCTAAACGTGAAGCTATCAAGGTCAATAAGAAACGTAGCTGATAAGAAAAACTAAAAACTAGTGACATGGATGTTCAGATGACACCGGAATTCGAACAACTTGTTAAACAAAGTGTCAAAGATGGATATTATGAGACACCTCGCGAAGCGGTGGAAGAGGCATTATATCTGCTTCAACAAAAAATCACCGAAACCGAGCGAAAAAAGGCTAAAATACGGGCAATGATACAGGAAGGTATTGATAGCGGTCTGTCAGAACGCACTGACATTGAGGACATTATTGCACAGGCTGAAGTCGAACTAGATCAGGAAGCGCAAGGTAATGGCTGAGTACATTCTATCGCGTAGAGCTGATCGTGACCTAATAGATATTTACAAGTATATCGCTCGGCAAAGTACCCGTAGCCGAGCAAGAGGCTATGTGCGGAAATTAGAGAAAGCAATAAAGACCTTGTCCGATAGTCCTGAACTAGGTACGCCGCGTGACTATACACCACCGGAGGTGTTAGCGTTTCCTAAAGATGATTATATGATCTTCTATCGAAAGCGAAGTCCAAGTATTGAAGTTATTAGAGTATTACATGCTGCTCGTGACTTAGGAAACTTGCTATAGATTGCTTAAAATATCCGGATCAAAGTACCTTTGTATGCGCAAGCAGCTATTCCTGAAATTTGGATTGTTAATTTGAAAGATGATATGATCTATCAGTATACCGACCTGCAGGAGGGTCAGTACCAGCAGAATAGTTTTTCTCGTGATGATCAGATCACTGCTACCCGATTGCCCCTGACGGTAAAGGGAAGCGAACTAATTGGATAGTTTTTTGACTAGAAGTGGCAGAAGGCAAACGTGCGCTGGCCTATTTGTCACACGTTAGACGATCTATAACCTTGAGCAGTTGATCTTTATCCCGTCTTAGATCAGCAATCTCCTCTTCCATGTGCTGGAACATTTGCTCCCACATTTTCGCTTGGTTTTCGTTGCTATGGTATGCCTCAATGTTGTTGTACCCGTTGACATTACAATTGCCATTCTGGGCAATTACCATACTTTCATCGTTCAAAAAGTCTCCCAGGTCAAATTCCAGTACTTCAGATAGCTTTTTAAGGCGATCGGTATCAATTTTGGTTTCTCCTCTCTCAATCTTACTGTAGGCACTTGAGGTAATTCCTAATTGCTCGGCCATGTAGCCTTGATTGTAGCCTCGCTCCTTTCGTCTTTGTTTGATTTTCTGAGTGAGTAGCATAGGTTGGTCGGAATTTGACTGCTAAAAGTAGGAAAAGTCGTGGGATAGTCCAAAAAGTGTTGGGATAAGTAAGGAGATAAACAGACCTTACTACTCAAAATCTATCCTAACCTGCTTGTCATGATTGGTCTAATCGAAGACAATCCTCAGGAGGCGTTGAGAACACTACTTCGTCTTCTGAATGCGAAGTTTACTGATTATTCTATCAGAAACTTAAGGCAACATCCCGATTATCCAAGTCTGCTAGCTATTAACCATGCGCTCAACCAACTTCAGATAGACAATATTGCCGTTAGAGGGACTTATGAGCAATTGCAGAACGAGTTTCCTAAGCCTCTGCTAGTTCATACCCAATACTACGGAGGCACCTATTTAGTCATCGGTGCGCTGGATGAGGAGCGAGTTCATTTTGTCAATCCTAAAGGCAACTTAGAGGCTCAACCTAAAGCAGAATTTCTCAAAGCCTGGAGCGGCATAGCAGTCCTAGTTGATGAAGAATCTAAGGGCGTAGAGCAAAATTATTCAATCAATAAGGTTAAGACTTTACTTCATAAAGCAAAGCTGCTGGTAGCCGCCTTTGGCCTGTTGTTGCTAATAGGACATGTCTTTTACTACACTAACAACTTCTCTTCTGGCTTCGATTACCTATTTCTATTAACCAAATCGTTAGGAGTAGTTATGACGATTCCTCTGATGATACGACTCATAGACAAAGAGAATTCTTTCGTAAGAAAACTCTGCAATACTAAGCGGAGTGCAGGCAAAGTTAATTGTGCCAGCATTTTAGATGCTCCGGCGGCTAACTTTCTGGGAGTGTTTGCCTGGAGCGAGATTGGCTTTCTCTATTTTACCATTTTGTTCTTCTACCTACTGCTGTTCCAGGCGCATAGCAATGCCATAATTGCAGGGATTGCGATAGCCGCCGCTCCTTATACAATATATTCTTTCTATTACCAGTGGAAAGTAGCGCGGCAGTGGTGTCGGCTATGTTTGGCCGTACAGGCAGTGTTGTTATTAGATTTATTGTTGGCAGTAGCGTTTTTTAGTACTAGTGCCATCACCATTACTTATCAAAGCATCCTTACGTTAATCTTAGTTTCCTTTATAGGCAGTGCTGCTTACAGTTTTCTTAAACCAGTGATTGTAGAATGGAAAAGCAAGAAAAATCAATTCTTAGAAATCAATAAGATTAAGCTGAACTCAGAAGTTTTTCAGTTGCTACTAAAAAAGAATCCAGCGATTGACATTTCTCACATTAATCCTATTCGGTTTGGCAATCCAGAGGGAGTCCATACCATTACTATTGTCACTAATCCTCTATGCCGCCCCTGTATTGAAATGCACCGAAAGCTATTCGAGATGCTGAACACTAAAAACAATGTGTTAGTCAATAAAATATTGCTGACAGAGAAAGATGAGCAGCACAACGCTTATAAGATTGCCCATTTTATGCTGAAGTTGTACTATACGACGGGTGCTGATGCGACTGAAAAAGCGCTGACAGAATATTATGATCAGTACAGCAACAATTTTGACCAATGGAAGCAAAAGCACGATCAAAAGGAGCTTGATACGGTAGATGTGGAAAGTAGTAAAGTGCTAGAACAGCATATCAATTGGTGTTCGGAGAGAAATATTTCATCTACCCCCATTATTTTCTACAACCACTGCAAAATACCAGATGGATATACTGTTGAGGATTTAGACTATCTCATAGATTAAAGATAAGGTTGCGCAACCCCGGGCGGTATCCGAAAAGCCCACTGAATAGAGTAGGAACAAATGTTAATTCTTATAATTATGAAAAGTTTAATGAAGTTTTCAGCAGTATTATCTCGCGATGAGATGAAAACCATTACAGGGGGCGGTACGTGCGGCTACAGTGATCCGGATGGTTATTCAATGTGCGGGCTTTCTAAAAGAGAAGCAAGGCACATGTCAGCACAAGGCGACGGTTATCACTGGTGCTGCGATAGCTGTGCAAGCAATGGTGGTAGTGCCTCTTATTGTTAAGACTGGAAGAAATGAGGTAGTAAAGCACTCTTGCTTTACTACTTCTTACAAGTCATAGGTGTAAAGTTTACAAAATGGTAATATACATCAACAATTTTCTGAAAGCTTGCATCATAGGCATACTCTTTATGGCTTGTCAATACGAAGAAGGGAAGCAAGACAACGCCCCTCCTACTGCAAAGCCGCCTAATCTAACAGACTATGTACTAATCATCAACAATTATGCGGATAATCTGAGGTATACTTATCCGTCCGGTGCACGTTTGGTTTACTCTCACTGCGATATACAATACATGGGTGAGTCGTTGATTAAAGAGGAGTACTGTTTGGACGAGCAAACCATTCCGGACACCATCAGTATCCGTAGTGACACTAGCTTACTGGACCTTACTTTTAAGTATAAGGTGCTTGATGAAGTGAGTTTTCTATTAAAAGGGGGCGATACTGTCGAATTTACTTTTGAGAACCACTTTCCGGTGGCCAACGTCATCAACCGATCCGCCCGCGACGAAGAAATTAACTTTGAACACTTTTACTGGTCAAAAGCGCAGATCAGCGAGTTTTCCTCCGCTGCCTTGTATACAGATGGTTATATTCAGGGCCTTAACCGTATGAAAAAGGAGGCTCCTGATTTATTTGTAAACAGGAAGCAAGACTTCAAAGATATCGACTCTCTACAACTCGGCATAGTCAGAGAGAACGAACTATATTATCATCTTTTAGATTCATTGCACCAACAGAAAGCGATCTCAGATACCTACTATCGTTACTACCAGGCAAAGAAGCGGTTTGACCAGTTGGATATTTTTGCTCCTGATTCGTTCCATGAGGATTTACTCCAACAATATACCCGTGCTTTTAATGATTCATTGGTGCCGTTTCACTTCTATTATGCTTCATTGGAAAGGTTTTGGAACTATTTCCCGAAGGTGAAAAGTATCAATTTTATTAAAGAAAGTAATGGGTCTCATGTCGATGCCCGGGCAGTGTTTGATACACTTTCCGGACAGACGGTTTATCCCTCTAAGACCAAGGAGTTACTATTGAGGAAGTCCTTAGAACGAGTGGTAGAAAACTTTTCTTTCAATGACATTCAAACGTATTTGTCTAAGTACGTTGAGCAAACGCAAGACTCAAGCTTCTACACTTATCTCTCAAATCAGTATAACCTTAACTTTGAAAACAGTAATGAGTTGCAACTGAAAACAATGACAGAGAAAGATACTACCTTCTCCGATCTACTAGCCAGTTATCAGGGAAAAGTGGTGTACGTAGATTTCTGGGCTAGTTGGTGCGCGCCCTGTGTCAGAGCAATGCCCGCTTCCCAAGCATTGCACCAAGGATACTCTGATGAGGACGTGGCGTTTCTCTATCTATCCATTGATGAAAAAACGGAGCAGTGGCAGAAGGCTGCTAAGAAGTACGAAATCAACGGCACGTCTAATAGTTACTTGGTGTACAATCAGCACACTTCCAAGATGATAGAAGACTTACAAGTAGCAAGCATCCCCCGATACCTAATTTATAACCGGCAAGGAAAATTAGTACATAAAAATGCCCCCGGACCAGCAAGTAAAGAGATCAGAAAGTTATTAGATCAGTACGTAACCCAACCGTAATCCGCCCGCCCATTAATTTAAAGAGCGAAAAGGGCAAAAATTTCATCTTAGTAAGGCAACGAGTGCATTTTATTTTTGTGAACCGGAAAAGGACAGGTCAAACTTTTCTATAACCATACATGCCAAAATTTCCTCACTATAAGCAACCTGGCCTTAAAGACTGTGGCCCTACCTGTCTGAAAATCGTTACCCGGCACTACGGAAAGGCGATAGCATTGCCTAAGCTACGGCAACTTGCTCACACCTCCCGCACGGGTAGCAGCCTACTAAGCTTATGCGATGCTGCCGAAGCGATAGGATTCCGAGCTACTGGGGTACGTATCAACTACCTCACGTTAGCCGAAGAAGTAACTTTGCCTTGTATTCTACACTGGGACACCCATCATTATGTGGTGGTTTACAAGTTAAAAAAAGATAAAGTATACCTGTCCGACCCAGCTCGAGGCTTGATGATGGTCGGCCAGGAAGACTTTCTGGAAAAGTGGATTGGCAAGAACACCGATGCTGGTACTCCGGAAGGAATTGCCCTGCTGTTGGAACCCACGCCCGAGTTTTACAAAAACAAATGGGAAGCCGAGGAAAAACATGACTTTTCGTATTTGTACCAATATTTGTTCCGTTACAAGGGCCTGCTGTTACAGTTGATATTAGGTCTGCTAGGCGGAAGTTTACTACAACTCATCTTTCCCTTCCTTACCCAAAGCATTGTCGACGTCGGTATTCAGAATCAAGATATTGGATTTATATACTTAATTTTGCTGGCGCAACTGATGCTCTTTCTGGGAAGTATGAGCATCGAGGTGATCCGAGGGTGGGTTTTGTTGCACCTGAGTACCCGCCTGAGTATTTCGTTGGTCTCCGATTTCTTTATTAAATTGATGCGGCTTCCTATCAGCTTTTTTGATACGCGCATTACGGGAGATATCATGCAGCGCATCAACGACCACCAACGAATAGAACGGCTGCTTACCAATACCTCACTTAGCACCCTGTTTTCCTTTGCCAATATTCTGGTATTTAGCTTCGTGCTCGCCTACTATAGCCTCAGCATCTTCACCATCTTTCTGGTAGGAAGTGCTGTCTACGTATTGTGGATTGTACTCTTTCTAAAGAAAAGAGAAAAGATAGACCATCTCCGGTTTGCGCACATTGCTGAAGAGCAGAGTAAAGTCATTGAACTCATCAACGGAATGCAGGAGATTAAACTGCACAATGCCGAGAAGCAAAAGCGCTGGGGATGGGAATTTATTCAAATCCGACTCTACAAGGTAGCCATGAAAACATTGGCCCTGGAGCAAACGCAGGGTGTCGGCTCTCGCTTTATTGACCAGCTAAAAAACATTGTTATTACGGTGACCGCCGCTACGCTGGTAGTGACGGGCGAACTTACCCTAGGAATGATGCTGGCTATACAGTACATCATTGGGCAACTCAACGCTCCCGTAGTACAGATTGTGGGGTTTATCCGGTCGGTGCAGGATGCGCAAATTAGCCTGGAGCGCCTTGGCGAGATTCACAACAAGCCGGACGAAGAGCCGCTAGATGAGCAGAAGATCACCGAGATAGCGGTCGACCAAGACATCACGATCCACCGGCTAAACTTCCGCTACGCCGGGACTGATGAAGCGGTTATCAAGAACGTAAGTCTGGTCATTCCGGCCAAGAAGATCACCGCCATTGTCGGAGTAAGCGGCAGTGGCAAGACTACCCTGATGAAACTGCTGATGAAGTTCTATTCGCCGCAGCAAGGAGAGATAAAACTGGGTAATACCAAGTTGGATAACATCGCGCAGCATACGTGGCGGGATCACTTCGGAGTAGTGATGCAAGAGGGCTATCTGTTCAATGATACCATTGCCGCTAACATCGCGGTAGGCGACGACTACGTGGACAAAGGCAAACTTCAAACTGCGGTAGAGATCGCTAACATCAAAGAGTTTATCGAAGGCTTGCCTAAAAGCTATAACACCAAGATAGGCAACGAAGGCGTAGGAATCAGTACCGGCCAGAAACAACGCATCTTGATTGCCCGGGCGGTATACAAAGACCCCGACTTTATCTTTTTTGACGAAGCTACCTCCGCATTGGATGCCAACAATGAGCGGACTATCATGGACAATCTTAGCCGGTTTTTTCGGGGCAAAACAGTAATCATTATTGCCCATCGCCTAAGCACCGTCAGCAATGCCGACCAGATTGTCGTACTGGATAAAGGCGAAATTGTGGAAACCGGCAGCCACCAACGGCTGGTAAGCGAACGCAATGGGTATTATAAGCTGGTGAAGAATCAGTTAGAACTGTAGCTCATGGTTGAATATCACTTGGCGTATTTTACGTCATTCCGGAAGCACACGTGCGATAGCTAAGTGTGCTATCCGGAATCCCCTGATTCAAAGCCGCAAACGGGCAATTAAGGACTCAGTGCACGGCATTAAAAAGGGGGATTCCGGATATTTTACTACGCTGCGCTTCGTAAAATTCCGGAATGACGTGAGGGAGGTGCTTTTTGTGTACAGGGATCAATCGCGCGGCGTGGCCGACCAGGCGAACCGTCCCTACGCTGATAAAACGGTATTGAAATTTGTTAATCTTCTAAACCACCGCATCTTATGCCCAGAACCTTAGCCGAAATAGAGCTACGCTCCGAAGAAGTACAGGAGGTACTTAACGCTCCGCCTTCCTGGCTGGTCCGGTGGGGCTTGGCAGTGCTGTTGTTGTTGATTACAATATTGCTGGCCATATCCAATATGGTAAGGTACCCGGATGTGATACCGGCGGAGATCGTGCTTACTACTCAGAATCCGCCGATCAGGATCGTAGCCAACAGCAACGGCAAACTCACCGAGCTATACAAGTCGGAAGGAGAAACATTAACTTCCGGAGAAGTGATTGCCGAAATTGAGAACCCAATCACCACCGGGGGGATGACCTATATGAAAGCGCTGGTTTCCCAGGTAAAGGATTTTCTTGTCAATCCGAAGGTGCCTATTAATTTTTTCGATAGCAGTTACGTGTTCGGAAGCATCCAGGCCGAATACAACGAGCTGAAAAAGCTATGCATCGATTACCACCAGTGGTCAACGGATGTTTATCAAAAAGAACAAATTAGAAGCCTAAGATCAAGAGCAAAGCAGTATAATCAACTGATAGACATCACGGAAAAACAGGAGCAGATTTCCCGCAGTGAACTGGCGAATGCCGAAGAAAAGTACCAAACCGATCAAGTGCTGTTTGAGGAAGGAGTGCTGGCTAAGTTACAGTTTTACCAAGAAGAATCCGCTTTTCGACAAAGACAACAGGAGGTGGAAAACTTAAAGAAATCAGTCACTCAAAACCGAATCACGCTCATTGAACTGGAAAAGCAACTGCTGGACATCAGGCACGAGCAACAAGAAAAGGAACAAAACTTCCAAAAGAGTATTGCGCTCAATCTGCACGCCATCCTCAACCAGATTGATACCTGGCAAAAGAGTTACCTAATCACCACTCCCGTCGACGGAAAACTGTCGTACCTAAAGCCCCTCAACAAGAACCAGTTTATCCAGACCGGCGATTTCATCTTCGCGGTAGTCCCCGAAAACGAGGCTTACGTAGGAATTATCAACATCCCGACCCAGGGATTTGGCAAAGTGAAGACCGGGCAGGAGGTCAGAATCAAGTTCAGCAATTACCCCTACCAGGAATACGGACAGGTGAACGGGATTATCAAAAGGATTTCTCTTTTGGCTAACGAAGATACCTATCGAGCAGAAGTGAAGCTTCCCCAGGGGCTCACGACATCTTACAACAAGCAACTCAACTTCACTCCCGAAATGACGGGGGCCGCCGAAATCATTACGGAGGATTTGAGCATGATGGAGAGAACATTTTATAGCATCAGAGGCATTTTTGACCAGTAATGAAAACCGCCTTATTCATCATATTACCTTATCCCAGTCATTATAATCTTAGCTTTAGTTTCGCTCGGGCTTTTGAGGATCGTGGTTTTGAAATAGTCTATACGGGACTTCCTTATCTGGAAGATCATGTGAAGCGCCAAGGATTCCGTTTTTATGCGCTACAGTACACCACCGAATATAAAATACGTACAATCAAAGGATTTATCGGCTTTTTGCTACGGTCTTTACTCGACAAGAAAGACGTAGTAAAACGATACCGAGAATGGTATCGTAGTGTTATAGAAATAGAGAAAGCATACGAGCATGTCAAGCCTGAGATGGTATTCATTGACAGTAATCTGAGCTTTCACTATTTGTCATTAGTAAAATACAGCAAGCCCATCACGATACTAGGTACAACATTCACTACCAAAAAATTGGTCGGAACACCACCCTTAACTTCTTTGCATGTTCCTAAAAATACGATTATATCGAAATTGTTCTGCGAATTTCTATGGGAAAAATATTTGGTGCTGAGAAGATTGCAAGAGCATAAAAAGAAAATCGCTTACTTAAACAGAGATGAAATGTTTTTTTGGAAGAGACTCTGCAGGAAACAAGATTTGCTTTGGAGTCATGTTTTTGAGTACCGTAATTTGTTTTACAGAAGTCTGAAGGGTGTGCCGACTGTTATTTTGGCTCCAAAAAGCCTGGAGTTTCGTGCAGAGACTAGATCTAATGAAATTTACCTTAATTTACCAATCAGTAGAAATGAAGAAGATCTCTTCTCAGAGCAGTATCTTCAAGTTAAGAGAAAAATAGCGGCGACAAAGGAAGTTTCTAAAACTAGGGTTGCGTATTGTGCTTTTGGTACGCTCAGCGCCAATGACGCCGAACGAGTTTTTCCCTTCATGAATAAGCTAATTACGGCTATTCAGGATCAGAAAGATTGGATATTCATTGTTTCAGTTGGGCAAATGAATTTTAATTTCAAAACCTACGATAACATTCATTTTTTTAAACATGTGCCTCAACTAGATGTACTGAGTTTTTCAGATGTAATGATCACCCACGGTGGTTTAAATTCTATCAAAGAATGCTTACAGGAAGGTGTGCCTATGCTAGTCTACCCTCTAAATATGAAGGTAGATCAACCTGGTAATGCCGCGAGGATAAGTAACGCTAAACTGGGATTAGCTGGTAGAATGGAGAAGGATACTCCTGAGGAAATTCTACGCAAACTCAACGTTGTCTTTGGGATGAAGAAAAACATGATACGCAAAGCCAAAGCAACCATCCCTGACCAATACTTCTTGCAGTTTATGTAGACTTTATGGAACTACTCTTACCTTGGAAAAGCAAACCAATTCGACTAGATCACAGGCAAACAGCCTATGACGATGGACAAAAAGCTGATGTGACTGTGATACTCACAGTTTGGAAGAGAAACAATTTAGACGAACAAATCGCAGCTTTGTTAAACCAAACTCTGTTGCCTGCTAATATTTGGATACTTCATTATAGTAACCACGTATCGGTTAGTGAGCGTTTGAAAAATTACTCGTTTGTAGACTATTTCTACGCGGCAATAAATTTGAAATATTTTGGCCGCCATACGCTTGCACAACATTCGTCGACCGAATACACATGGATACTGGACGATGATATAATTCCCTCTAGAACATGGATCGAAACGTGCATAAAGATTTGCGAACTCAAAACCGCGATTGTTTGTAGTAACGGAAGAATAATTCCACCCAATGATTTTAGTTCGGAATTGCCCAAAGCTTCAGGCTACATAGACAAATATTTTGTCGGAGACAGCAAATTCATGGACTCCATAAATTTATGTAAGAAGGAAACTGTAGTTGATTATGGATGTAGCAGCTTTTTCTTTAGAACGATTTGGAGAAAATACTTCTGGAGTATCTGGCCCTATACTTTTCAAACTGGGGAAGATATGCATTTATCCGCTTCTTGTAAGATTAGAGATAATATTTCAACCATTATTCCTCAACAGAAATCCTTAGAAGATAGCGGAAATCTAAAGCCTGTTTACAGCGTTGATGAATACGCATCTTGGAAAAAGCCGGGCTTCGTTGAACAAAGAGCTCGCGTACTGAAATATTTAATTGAAAGAAACCACTGGACACCCATCCTGTGATCACGGTAAGAAGTGAAAATAAAATCGGTGGCTACACAATGCTGTTAAGCTCCTCTCATTATCGTTTGCTTAGTTTCCATGAAAAACCGGAACACTTAGTCAACGGTCCACAGTTAGCTGTAGACCGTTGA
The DNA here is from genome assembly GCA_965217275.1 of Cyclobacteriaceae bacterium. GTDB lineage: Bacteria > Bacteroidota > Bacteroidia > Cytophagales > Cyclobacteriaceae > Tunicatimonas. The sequence goes on from OZ244400.1 coordinate 4,314,748, forward strand.
TTATTAGACTGTAGAGTTACTAACTGTAGGCTTTTTAAGGCAATTCAAATCAAAGTCTAAAAGAAATATGTCGTTTCTAAGTGCTATCGGCACCCGTGACCAACCACGCTTGCCACTGATCAATGGCCTTCTGTTCCGAACTGAAATTGAAGCCTACGGCCCGCACCGCTTTGCCCTGGCTCAGATAAGGAGCGGCGTAGTGATTGGCTTTGATTTGCTCTAAAGCTACTTCGGCGCTTTGGTCGAGCTTAAACTCCAGCACGTATATTGCCGACTCAGTATGCACCACTGCATCAGGACGGCCTTTGGCTTGGCTGACCTCGGCTTGCACAAACAAATCTACTAAACTAAGGGCTAAAAAAATCACTGAATGGTAGTAAGCCTCTCGGTCAGCGATGAAAATCTGGTAAGGAATACTGGCGAACAAACCGTTCAATACGGCAACAAACCCGACTACATCGTTTTGGGCTAAAGCTTCTTTCAGTTGCAAGGCCCGGATAGCGGTCTGCGAAGGGTACTCACCGCTGTATTCTGCCAGCAGGTGCTGGAGGAGCGCGTGTTTCACTTCCTGGTTAGGATAAGAAAGCGTGTAGGTCTGACCGTCGCGCGCGCAGATGGTTAAGTAGCCGGTTTGAAAGAGCAGGGTGTAGGCATCGATGCGTTCTATCTCAAAAGCACTCAGCACCAGGGCACTCACCTGCTGGTTTTCTAAATTGTACTTTCGTTCGCGGTTAAGTAATTTGACCAGAAAGGTGGGGGTGCCCGTCTCAAACCAGAAGTTCTGAAAGTCACCTTGGTCAAAGAAGTTCAGCACCGAAAAAGGATTATAGACAAAGTTCTGAGCGTCCCACGAATAGCCGTTATACCACTGCTTAATCTGCGTCAGCAACGCTTCACGTCCCCCGAAAGAGGGAGTCAGCTGATCAATTCTATCAGCAAAGTAATGTTCCAGTTCGGCTTGGGTGTAGCCTAACAAGGTAGGATACCGAGGGTGTAAAGTAAGGTCTTTCAGGTTGTTGAGTTCCGAGAAAATAGATACCCGACTAAATTTGCTCACCCCCGTAAGCAGGACAAAGCGCAGGTACGGATCCAGCGGTTTGAGCACCGAATAGAAATTTTTAAGCACTTCCCGGTTAGCTTTGGCCTGCGGCAAATCGTCCAGGTAGTCCAGGATGGGTTTGTCGTACTCATCGATGAGTACTACTACTTGACCATAGTTCTTGAACAAAGTAGTAATAAGTTGTTTGAGTTGACTTGGGTAAGCCGTCCCTTGCAAGTCTATCCCGTACGCTTTGGCTTGTATGGTAAGCTCTTCAGTAAGAAAGGGTTCCAAACCAGTTACTTTGTAGGTACCCTGATTGAGATGTAATTCAATCACCGGGTAGGTCTGCTGCCAGTCCCAATGATCGTGAATCCAGAGTCCTTCGAACAGTTCCTGGCTTCCCCGGAACAACTCAGCCAGGGTAGATACCAGCAAACTTTTGCCGAAGCGACGCGGGCGGGACAGAAAGTAGTATACCCCATCGGTAGCTAACTGATAGAGTAGCTTGGTTTTGTCTACGTAGAGATAATTTTCCGTACGAAGTCGCTTGAAGTCTTGCAGACCAATGGGTAACTTTTTCATACTTCAAAGAACGTGATTTTTCGGTGCTTTGCCTATAATTCGTATGCCTATCCAATTTTTACGAAAAACGGAACACTTCCCTATAACTTACTGTTGTAAGCCTTTGCAATAATCTAGCGTTTTCCTATCTTTGCCCCTCAATTTTGGAAAAGAGGTACCTCAACTAGCGATATTTAATGCCTACCATTCAGCAATTAGTCCGAAAAGGACGAAAGAAATTAACGTCAAAGTCCAAGTCTCCGGCCCTGGACGCGTGTCCCCAGCGGCGGGGCGTTTGCACCCGGGTGTATACCACTACTCCGAAGAAGCCGAACTCGGCCATGCGGAAGGTGGCGCGGGTGCGCCTGACCAACGGACGTGAGGTGAACGCCTACATTCCCGGTGAGGGACATAACCTGCAAGAGCACTCGATCGTGCTGATCCGCGGTGGCCGGGTAAAGGATTTGCCCGGAGTGCGCTATCACATTATTCGGGGGGCCCTGGATACGGCCGGAGTGAGCGGACGCACGCAGCGGCGCTCAAAGTACGGAGCCAAAAGACCTAAAAAATAAGTAGATGAGGAAGTCAAAACCTAAGAAGCGGTACATCCTGCCCGACCCTAAGTTCAGCGATACGCTGGTGACCAAGTTTGTGAACTACCTGATGGTAGATGGCAAAAAAAGTATTGCCTACGGCATTTTCTACGACGCGGTGGCTATTGCCGAAGAGAAAACCGGTGAAAATGGTTTGGAGCTGTGGAAGAAAGCCCTGACTAATATTTCTCCGGCCGTAGAAGTAAAAAGCCGCCGCGTGGGTGGTGCCACCTTCCAGGTGCCGATTGAGGTGCGTCCGTCGCGCCGAACCTCACTCGGCATCAAGTGGATGATCCGCTACGCCCGCTTGCGCGGTGAGAAAACCATGAAGGAGCGCCTGGCCGGGGAGATCGTGGCCGGTGCCAAGGGCGAAGGTGCCGCGGTTAAGAAAAAGGACGATACCCACCGAATGGCTGATGCGAATAAGGCATTCTCACACTTCAGATTCTAAAACGACGCATGGCAAAGAAAGACCTTAAGTTCTTACGAAATATTGGCATCATGGCCCACATCGATGCCGGAAAAACCACCACCACCGAGCGCATCCTGTACTATACCGGGCTGACGCACAAGATCGGTGAAGTGCACGAAGGAGGAGCCACCATGGACTGGATGGCGCAGGAGCAGGAGCGCGGCATCACGATTACCTCGGCGGCTACCACCACCACTTGGAAGTACCCCACCGAGCAGGGGCAGCCCAACGACGAGACCAGAGATTTTCAGATCAACATCATCGATACTCCCGGTCACGTAGATTTCACCGTGGAAGTGGAGCGCTCCCTGCGGGTGCTCGACGGTGCCGTAGCCCTGTTCGATGCCGTTTCGGGAGTGGAACCGCAGTCGGAGACCGTGTGGCGACAGGCCGACAAGTACAAAGTGCCCCGCATCTGCTTTGTGAACAAAATGGACCGGGCGGGGGCCGACTTCTTCAACGTGGTGAAGGAAATTGAGGAGAAACTCAACGCCAAACCCATTCCGTTGCAGGTGCCCATTGGGGCCGAAGATACCTTTAAGGGAGTGGTCGATTTGATCGTGAACAAAGCCATTGTGTGGGATGACGATAACCTGGGGATGACCTACAAGGTGGTTGACATTCCGGCCGATTTGGTAGAGACGGTCAACGAGTGGCGGCAGCAACTGATCGAGAGCGTGGCGGAGTATGATGATGCGCTGCTGGAGAAGTTCTTCGACGACCCGGACTCAATCAGTGTGGAAGAAATCATGGCGGCGGTTCGCAAGGCGGTGATCGACCTGTCATTCTCCCCGGTGCTTTGTGGTTCGGCGTTCAAAAACAAAGGAGTGCAGGCGCTGCTGGATGCGGTGTGCGCTTACTTGCCTTCGCCGATGGACCTTCCTCCCGTGACCGGTACCGACGAGCGGGGCGAAGGAAAACTTTCGCGCAACCCCGATCCCGACGAGCCCTTCGCGGCCCTGGCGTTCAAGATTGCCACCGACCCCTACGTAGGACGCCTGGCGTTCTTCCGCGTCTACTCCGGACAACTACCCTCCGGTTCGTACGTGCACAACATGCGCACTGACAAGAAAGAACGCATTTCGCGCTTGATGCAGATGCACGCCAACAAGCAAAACCAGATCGATAAGGTAGAAGCGGGCGACATTGCGGCGGGCGTAGGTTTCAAGGATATCAAGACCGGAGATACGCTCACCGATGAAAAGCACAAGATCGTGCTGGAGTCAATGACCTTCCCCGAACCGGTTATTGGCTACGCCATTGAGCCAAAGTCGCAGGAAGACGTGGACAAACTAGGGATGGCGGTGGCCAAATTGGTGGAAGAAGATCCTACGCTGCAAGTGTACACCGACGAAGAAACGGGGCAGACCGTACTCCGTGGTATGGGTGAGTTGCACCTGGACATTATCCTGGACCGCATGAAGCGGGAGTTTAAGGTAGAGGTGAACCAGGGAGCCCCGCAGGTAGCTTACAAAGAGGCACTTACCGAGCGGGTAGAGCACAAAGAAGTGTACAAGAAGCAGACCGGTGGTCGCGGAAAGTTCGCCGACATTCTGTTTGAGATTGGTCCACTGGATGCCGAAAGCGAGTTGAAGGCAGGACTGGAATTCAACAATGCGATTGTCGGAGGAAAAATCCCCAAAGAATTTATTCCCGCGGTGCAAAAGGGCTTCGAGCAATCAATGAGCAACGGTCCGTTGGCCGGCTATCCGCTTGATACTATGTACGTAAGACTCTACGACGGTTCGTACCACGACGTGGATTCGGACGCACTGTCCTTTGAGATGGCGGCTCGAATCGGTTTCCGCGCGGCAGCCAAGAAGGCCAAGCCGGTGCTACTGGAGCCCATTATGGCCGTGGAGGTAGTGTGTCCCGACGAGTATACCGGACCCGTGAACGGCGACCTGAATAAGCGTCGTGGCATTATTAAGGGAATGGATACCAAAGGAGGAGCGCAAATTTTGAAGGCCGACGTTCCGTTGTCCGAATTGTTCGGCTACATCACTGACCTGCGAACCATTTCATCGGGAAGAGCTTCGGCTTCGCTCACCTTTTCTCACTACGATCCCGTTCCCTCCGGCATTGCTCAAGAAGTGATTGCTAAAGTGAAGGGAGAAAACTAAAAATCCGTAACTGTCATGAATCAAAAAATAAGAATAAAGCTGAAGTCTTACGACCACAATTTGGTGGACAAGTCGTCAGAGAAGATCGTTCGGGCGGTTAAAACGACCGGAGCGGTGGTGAGTGGCCCCATTCCCCTGCCCACCCGCAAGGAGATTTTCACGGTGTTGCGTTCGCCCCACGTGAATAAAAAGGCCCGCGAGCAGTTTCAACTATGCACCTATAAGCGCTTGGTCGATATTTACTCCAGCAGCACCAAAACGGTGGACGCACTGATGAAGCTTGAGCTTCCCAGCGGAGTAGACGTAGAAATCAAAGTCTGACCGAGACTAAGCACGACTAAAGAAAAGAACCAATTTCTTGTTAGGAGTTGGTTCTTTTTTGTGCGGACACCAAGGGCCATAAGCCCAGGAATCCGCCCGTATTTTAAAGTCAAATTAAATTTTGCGAACGCGGCGAAAATTACTAAATTTGCAGTCCTTTACGGGAAAATAGCTTTTCGCCCCCTAAATTACATAGTTACCATGTCGGGTATTATCGGAAAAAAGATTGGCATGACCAGCATTTACAACGAAGAGGGGAAGAGCATCCCTTGCACGTTGATCGAAGCAGGGCCTTGCGTGATCACGCACGTGAAGAACGAAGATACGGATGGCTACACTGCCGTGCAGCTAGGATTTGGCGAGCGAAAGGAGAAGCACGCTTCCAAGGCATCCGTAGGGCACTGCAAACGCGCCAACACCACTCCCAAAGCCAAACTGGTTGAGTTTCGCGATTTTCGCGCCGAGTTTGAGGATCAGGTAGCCATTGGCAATAGCGTGACAGCCGGTGATGTATTTGCGGAAGGTGATTTTGTTGATGCTATTGGCAAATCGAAGGGAAAAGGATTTCAGGGCGTGGTGAAGCGCCACGGTTTTGGCGGAGTGGGGCAGAGCACCCACGGACAGCACAACCGTTCGCGGGCTCCGGGCTCTATCGGAGCGTGTTCGTTTCCTTCTCGCGTATTCAAAGGGATGCGCATGGCGGGCCGCATGGGGGGTGATCGGGTGAAGCTTCTGAACCTGCGAATCATGAAAATTTATCCTGATAACAATTTGGTGCTCGTGAGTGGCTCGGTGCCCGGAGCCAAAAACTCGTACGTAGTACTAGAGAAGTAAGCAGACATGGAAATAGCAATAAAAAGCCCGCAGGGCGAAGAAACCGGCCGCACCGTGAATCTAGACGATGCGATCTTTGGAATTAAACCCAACGACCACGCCATCTACCTGGATGTGAAACAGTACTTGGCCAACCAACGGCAGGGAACGCACAAGGCCAAAGAACGGGCTGAAATTGCCGGTTCTACCAAAAAGATTAAAAAGCAGAAGGGCACCGGTACCGCGCGAGCCGGAAGTATCAAGTCTCCCATCTTTCGCGGTGGCGGTCGGGTTTTTGGCCCCCGTCCCCGAGACTACCGCTTTAAGCTCAACCGCAAGCTAAAGCAGCTGGCCCGTCGCTCGGCGCTATCTTATAAAGCGCAGGGACAGCAAATTACGGTATTAGAAAGCCTGACGTTGGACGCCCCCAAAACCAAGCAGTATTTGGACTTGCTCAACGGTTTGTCCCTGAGCAGCCACAAATCACTGCTCGTTACCAAGGAGGTAAACAAGAATGTGCTCCTTTCGGCGCGTAACCTGCAAAACGCACGGGTGACCACCGCTGACCAGTTAAACACGTACGACATTCTCCACGCCAATCATCTCATCATCAACGAAGATGCCGTAGCGGCAATCCAACAGTCACTAGCGAAAGCAGAATAATTATGCAGATCCTGAAACGGCCCATTGTTACTGAGAAAATATCCACGCAAAATGAGCGGGGGGTATACGGCTTTGTCGTAGATAAGCGCGCTAACAAGTTACAAATCCGTGATGCTGTCGAACGCACCTACGGCGTCACGGTAGACCAAGTGCGCACCATGAACTACCAGGGAAAGAAAAAGAGCCGCTACACCAAGTCGCGGGTGGTAACCGGGCGAAGCACCGGCTTCAAGAAGGCGATGGTGCAGGTGGCCGATGGCGACATTATTGATTTTTATAGCAACGTATAAGCACTGAGGTATGGCAGTTAAGAAGTTAAGACCAATGACCCCCGGGCAACGGCATCGCTTGGCACCCGTTTTTTCGGATGTGACCACGAGCACTCCCGAAAAGTCGCTGGTCGCTCCGCAACGTAGCAAAGGAGGAAGAAATAACCAGGGACGGATGACCGTACGAAACGTGGGAGGCGGTCACAAACGCAAGTTACGGATTATTGATTTCAAGCGGCAAAAGTTTGATATCCCGGCAACAGTGAAAACCATTGAGTACGATCCTAACCGCTCGGCTCGAATTGCGCTGTTGTTCTACGCCGATGGTGCTAAGACCTACATCTTAGCCCCCGTAGGGTTAAAAGTGGGGCAGCAGGTAATCTCCGGACAGTCCGTGCCCCCCGAAGTGGGCAACACCCTTCCGTTGTCGGCCATTCCGCTGGGTACGGTGGTGCATAATATTGAACTAACGCCCGGCCGGGGTGGGCAAATGGCCCGCAGTGCCGGTACCTACGCCCAGTTGCTGGCGCGCGAGGGCAAGTACGTAACCCTGAAACTGCCCTCGGGCGAAATGCGCATGGTGCTCTCCACCTGCATGGCCACCGTGGGGTCGGTATCGAACGTAGACCATATGAACGTGACCTACGGGAAAGCCGGTCGCAAACGCTGGCTAGGTCGTCGTCCCCGCGTTCGCGGAGTAGCCATGAACCCGGTAGATCACCCCATGGGAGGTGGCGAAGGCAAGGCATCCGGCGGACATCCCCGCTCTCGCAACGGCGTGATCGCCAAAGGGTACAAAACGCGTCGGCCTAAGAAATCCTCCAATAAATTGATCATCAGCAGAAAGAATAAATAATTATGGCTCGTTCGCTAAAAAAAGGACCTTACATTGACTACCGCCTCATGCACAAGGTGGACGTGATGAACGACTCCAGCAAGAAGTCGGTCATCAAAACCTGGTCGCGGCGGTCCATGATCTCGCCCGATTTTGTGGGACACACCTTCGCCGTGCACAACGGCAACAAGTTTATCCCGGTCTACGTCACCGAAAACATGGTAGGCCACAAACTGGGCGAATTTGCGCCCACCCGCAACTTCCGCGGACACATCGCCAAAAAAGACAAAGGACGAAGATAATGGAAGCAGTAGCTAAACTAAACAACGTGCCCACCTCGCCGCGCAAGATGCGCCTGGTGGCCGATATGGTACGCGGTCGCGACGTGTTCGACGCACTCAACATCTTAAAGTTTGAACCCAAGTACGGTGCCGAAAAGCTGGAGAAACTGTTGTTCTCCGCAATCTCTAACTGGGAAGTGAAGAACGAAGGCGAACGCCCGGAGGAAGCCGACCTGTACGTCAAAGAAATTCGGGTGGATGCCGGACGAATGCTGAAACGTTTGCGCCCCGCTCCCCAAGGACGAGCCCACCGCATTCGCAAACGCTCTAATCACGTCACGGTGATTATTGACAGTAGACTGGATGATGCCATTGAAGTGACCACCGATAACGAAGCAGCCGCTAACGAATAAACTATGGGACAGAAAATTAACCCAATTGCCTTTCGGCTAGGAATCATCAAAGGCTGGGACTCCAGCTGGTACGGTGGTAAAGACTTCTCCGAAAAGCTGGTAGAAGATTACGAAATCAGAAAGTACGTTAACGCCCGTCTGCAACGCGGCGGAGTGTCTAAAGTAGTTATTGAGCGCACCCTTAAGCGAATAACCCTAACCATCCATACGGCTCGACCGGGAGTGGTGATCGGTAAGGGCGGAGCGGAGGTAGACCGCCTTAAGGAAGAGTTAAAGAAACTAACGGGCAAGGAAGTACAGATCAACATCTACGAGATCAAGCGTCCTGAACTGGATGCCCAGTTGATCGGTGACTCTATCGCCCAGCAGCTGGAAGCGCGTATCTCGTACCGGCGCGCGATGAAGCAGGCACTGGCCTCTGCCCTGCGGGTGGGAGCGCAAGGCATTAAAATAAAGGTATCGGGCCGACTGGGCGGAGCTGAAATGGCCCGTACGGAGCAGTACAAGGAAGGACGTATTCCGCTGCACACCCTGCGCGCTGACATTGACTACGCATTGTCCGAAGCCAATACGGTATACGGCAAAATTGGGGTTCGTGTGTGGGTGTTTAAGGGGGAAGTGTTCGGCAAACGCGACTTGTCGCCCAACGTAGGAGCCAGCAGTCAAGACAGTCCGGGTAGTGGCGGTGGACAGCGTTCGGGCCGCGGTGGTGGACGAGGCGACCGAGATCGCCGACGCGACGCCGGAGGAGCCGGAGGAGGAAGACGACGTAGAAATAGATAAACCAAGCAAGCATGTTACAGCCGAAAAGAACGAAGTTTAGAAAGATGCAAAAGGGGCGGATCAAAGGAATCGCCCAGCGGGGCCACCGCATTGCCTTTGGTAGCTTTGGTCTGAAAACCCTAGAACCCGGTTGGATCACCAGTCGGCAGATTGAATCCGCCCGTATTGCCATGACCCGTTTTATGAAGCGCGAGGGACAGGTGTGGATCCGCATCTTTCCGGATAAGCCGGTCACTAAGAAGCCCGCGGAAGTGCGTATGGGTAAGGGTAAGGGAGCTCCCGAATACTGGGTGGCCACCATTCGTCCCGGACGCATTATGTTCGAAATGTCGGGGGTGTCTAGTGCGATTGCTCAGGAGGCGTTGCGACTGGCCGCTCAGAAATTACCGGTGAAAACTAAATTTGTCGTACGACGCGATTACGTAGGAGAGTAATATGAAAAATTCTGAAATAAAATCTATGTCGGAAAGCGAACTACGCGAACGAATCCAGACCGAACAAGAGAGTCTGACCAAGCTCCGATTTTCGCACGCGGTTACTCCAATTGAGAATCCTTCGCGAATTCGGGTGATGCGTAAAACCGTTGCCCGCCTGAAAACTGAACTACGGGCCAAAGAATTGGCTAAATCATAATATTATGGAAGAGAATAAAACCAATGAATCACCGGCTGAGGAAACCGCGGCTACCACTGTACCGGTTGCGGACGAACGTGATGAAACGGCGGTAGCAGAAGCGCCAACTGAGGTAAGCAGTGAAACTGATTCGGACACTACCGCTTCAGAACAAGAAGGAGAGATACAACCGGAAGATACCGCCCAGCATGCCCTTGATTTGCACCACGGACGAAACCTAAGAAAGGAGCGGATCGGTGAAGTGACGAGCAACAAGATGAATAAGTCGATTACCGTATCGGTGCAACGTCGCATTATGCATCCCATCTACGGCAAATACATTGGCAAGACCACCAAGTTTACCGCGCACGACGAAAACAACGACTGCGGGATCGGCGATACCGTACGCATCATGGAAACCCGACCCATCAGCAAAAATAAGCGATGGCGTCTGGTAGAAATCATTGAAAGAGCCCAATAAGTTATGATACAGCAAGAATCCAGATTGAACGTAGCGGACAACAGTGGGGCCCGAGAGGTGCTCTGTATCCGCGTGTTGGGCGGCACCGGAAAACGTTATGCTTCCGTGGGCGATAAGATTATTGTTACGGTAAAATCCGCCTTATCTTCCAGTAGCCTCAAAAAGGGAACCGTTTCCCGCGCGGTGGTCGTACGGGTGAAGAAAGAGATTCGCCGTAAGGACGGATCGTATATTCGTTTCGAGGAGAATGCGGCCGTACTGCTCAACCCCAATGATGAGCCGCGGGGCACGCGCATCTTCGGACCCGTGGCCCGCGAACTGCGCGAAAAGCAGTTTATGAAAATTGTTTCGTTGGCTCCTGAAGTACTTTAATAGCTATGAAAAAGCAACAGACCAAAAAAATAAAGCTTCGCATCAAGAAGGAAGACACCGTGAAGGTAATTTCCGGAAACGATAAGGGGCGAACCGGGAAAGTGCTGGAAGTTTTTCCGTCCTTGAACAAAGCGAAGGTAGAAGGGATCCGCATGGTCACCAAGCACAACAAACCCTCAGCGCAGCATCCCGAGGGAGGAAGGGAGCAGCAGGAAGCCTTGATTCACATTAGCAACCTTATGCTGGTTGATCCGGCAACGGGCGATCCTACCAAGGTAGGACGCCGTCGCAATGACGCCGGTAAGCTGCAGCGATTTAGTAAGAAAACCAGTGAATTTATTCAGTAATGGCGACGACAGAAACATACACCCCCCAACTTAAAGAAAAGTACCAGCAGGAGATCATTCCCAAACTGCAGGAAAAATTCGGCTACAAATCGGTAATGCAGGTGCCCAAGGTGGTCAAAATTGCCGTCAACAAAGGTATCGGCGCGGCAGTGGCCGACAAAAAATTAGTTGACGTAGGAGTAGAAGAACTGTCCACCATCACCGGCCAGAAAGCGGTGGCCACCATCGCCAAAAAGTCGGTATCTAACTTTAAACTGCGGGAAGGAATGCCCATCGGAGCTAAAGTGACGCTACGGGGCAACCGGATGTACGAGTTTATGGACCGGCTGATGAACATTGCCCTGCCCCGGGTGCGCGACTTTCGCGGCATCAATGACAAGGGCTTTGATGGTCGGGGAAATTATACGCTGGGTGTTAAGGAACAGATCATATTTCCTGAAATCAGTATTGACAAAGTGAACCAGATTTCTGGCATGGACATTACCTTTGTAACCAATGCCGAAACCGATGAGGAGTGTTACGAACTGCTGAAAGCGTTCGGCATGCCTTTCGCAAATAAAAATAACTAAGTAGTATGGCTAAACAATCAATTATTGCCCGAGAAAGAAAACGTCGACGCACCGTAGAACGATACGCTGAGAAGCGGGCGCAACTCAAAGCTGAGGGTGATTACGAGGCGCTGGACAAACTTCCGCGCAACGCATCGCCGGTGCGCTTGCACAACCGCTGCAAACTGACCGGTCGGCCTCGTGGATACATGCGCAAGTTTGGAATATCGCGTGTCACGTTCCGAGAGATGGCTTCTATGGGAAAGATTCCCGGAATCACGAAAGCTAGTTGGTAAAAACTTTCGAAACGAACAGAAATAACGTACTTTTGCCCTCCGTTTTCGGAGTCACAACCGTAAAGACGCGACGCGTCTCATCTATCTCAACCGTAAAGACGCGATGCTTCCCTCGTGGAACGACGCGTCTCAACTGATAAAATATGGTCACTGATCCTATAGCCGATTATCTTACCCGCATCCGGAATGCCATCCGCGCAAACCACCGTATCGTTGAGATTCCGGCGTCCAACATAAAGAAAGAAATCACCAAGGTGCTGCACGCCAAGGGGTACATCCAGAACTATAAGTTCGAGGATGGAGTCAACTATCAAGGAGTTATTAAGATTGCGCTGAAGTACAATCCCGCTAAGAAAACTCCGGCCATTACCCAGCTTACGCGCATCAGCAAGCCGGGTCTGCGAAAATATGCCGACGCTGAGAACCTACCGCGCGTGCTAAACGGACTAGGAATCGCCATAATTTCAACCTCCAAGGGGTTGATCACGGACAAAGAAGCCCGCGATCTTCATATTGGGGGCGAAGTGATTTGCCACGTATACTAGCAACACCAATGTCAAGAATAGGAAATCAACCCATAGAATTACCCCAGGGAGTCACGCTGACCACCGACGATCACAACGTAGTGTCGGTGAAGGGACCAAAGGGTACGCTAACCCAGAAGGTAGATCGCGACCTGAAAGTGACGGTTCAAGACGATACCATTACGGTAGAGCGTCCTACGGACCAAAAGCGACACAAAATGATGCACGGCTTGTACCGCTCACTCATCAACAACATGGTGGAAGGCGTGAACAACGGCATCAAGAAGGAGATGGAACTAGTGGGAGTAGGGTACAAAGCATCTGTGCAAGGAGACATTCTGGAGCTAAGCCTGGGGTACTCCCACGGAATTTTTCTTCAGATGCCTGAAGGAGTTAAAGTTTCGGCCGAGACCGCTAAAGGGAAGAATCCGATTGTCACCATCGAAGGATACGACAAGCAACTGGTGGGGCAGGTGGCGGCTAAGATCCGATCATTGCGTCCCGTAGAACCCTATAAAGGAAAAGGAATTCGCTTTGTCGGTGAGGTGGTTCGTAGAAAAGCTGGTAAAGCCGCCGCTAAATAATAGAATACTATGCCAACGAATAAGAAAACAAGCCGTCGGAACCGCATCAAGATGGGGGTTCGCAACAAAATTAGCGGAACTACCAAGCGTCCCCGACTCTCAGTGTATAAGAGCAACAAAGGAATTTATGCCCAGTTGATCGACGATGCGGCCGGAAACACCCTGGCCCAGGCATCTTCGCGAGAATTAGGTGATTATACGAACGCCACCATTGAAATAGCCGGTAACGTTGGCAAGAAGCTCGCCGAACGGGCTAGTGCCAACGGCGTTTCTTCGGTGGTGTTTGATCGCAATGGATACATTTATCACGGCAAGGTGAAGGCCTTGGCCGATGGGGCCCGCGAAGGAGGTCTCAAATTTTAAGAATATGGCAAAGAACGTAAAGTCGATCAAAGCAAGTGAAATAGACCTCAAAGAGCGGGTTGTTTCTATCAACCGGGTTGCCAAAGTGGTGAAGGGGGGGCGACGATTTAGCTTTTCCGCCATTGTGGTGGTCGGCAACGGTGACGGGGTAGTGGGATATGGACTTGGCAAAGCCAATGAAGTAACCGATGCGATCACTAAGGGAGTGGACGATGCAAAAAAGAATCTGCTTCGGGTTCCGGTGCTGAAGGGCACCGTGCCCCACGAAGCACTCGGTAAGTTTGGCGGAGGGCTAGTCCTGATCAAACCGGCGGCTCCTGGAACGGGGGTGATCGCGGGCGGCGCCATGCGGGCGGTACTGGAAAGTGCGGGTCTGCACGACGTGCTGGCAAAGTCCAAGGGTTCATCCAATCCGCACAACGTAGTAAAGGCAACCTTCGACGCGCTGATGTCGATGCGCGACGCGTATACCATTGCCGAGCAGCGCGGAGTAGAATTGAGCACAGTATTCAACGGATAATAACGATGGCCAAGGTAAAAATTACGCAACGAAAGAGCTTGATCAATCGCCCGGTGCGACAAAAGCGAACCATCCAGGCACTGGGACTCGGAAAAATAAACCGCAGCGTGGAGGTAGAAGCCACTCCCCAGATCAAGGGAATGATTAATAAGGTACACCATCTGGTGGAAGTAACCGAAGCATAATATGGATCTTAGTACACTACAACCGGCTCCGGGGTCTACCCGAAAGAACAAGCGTCTCGGACGAGGCGTAGGGTCGGGACAAGGAAAAACCGCCGGTCGCGGTCACAAGGGAGCCAAGTCCCGATCAGGATACAAAAAGAAGATGGGTTTTGAGGGCGGACAGATGCCCCTGCAACGCCGGGTGCCTAAGTTTGGATTCAACTCTCCGAATCGGGTTTCTTATAGCGTGCTGAACCTCGATCAGGTGCAAGTAATCGCTGAAAACAAGGGGGCCGATCAACTGACCGTAGCTGATTTTATAGAGGCTGGCCGGATAGGGAAAAAAGACCGACTCAAAATTCTCGGTGATGGCGAGATCACCAAGGCAATCACCGTAGAGGCCCACGCGTTCTCTAAGTCAGCCATCGCCGCCATCGAACAGGCCGGAGGAACGACCAATAAACTGTCTACCCGCGTATGAAGAAGTTTATCACCACCATTCGCAATATTTTCTCCATCGAAGAACTTCGCACCCGCATCCTGAACACGATCGGGTTTCTGATTATCTTTCGACTGGGTTCGTTTGTGGTTTTGCCCGGGGTTGATCCCAACCTGCTGGGTGAAGGGGGAGGTGGTATGTTAGGCTTGTTGGATAATTTTCTGGGAGGAGCATTTAGCCGGGCCTCTATCTTTGGATTGGGGATCATGCCCTACATTTCGGCCTCCATTGTGATCCAGCTGCTCACTGTAGCGGTTCCGTACTTTCAGAAATTGCAGAAAGAAGGTGACTCGGGCCGTAAGAAAATCACTCAAATCACCCGGGTACTCACTATTGCGATTACCCTCGGACAATCCATTGCTTACTTGTCGACTGCCGTGGCTCCGGAAGCGATTGTCATAGATAACGCCTTCTTTACGGTATCTTCCATGATTTTGCTCACCGCAGGCACGATCTTCTGCATGTGGTTGGGTGAGAAAATTACCGAGAAAGGAATTGGTAACGGAATATCGATGCTGATTATGATCGGCATCATTGCGCAGTTCCCCGATTCTATTGTCAAGGAAGCTTTGGCCAAAGGCATGAGCGGAGCGCTGTTGTTTGTATTAGAACTTATCGCATTGTTCTTTGTGGTGATGGCTACGGTGTTGTTGGTACAAGCGGTGCGCCGTATCCCCGTGCAGTACGCCAAGCAAGTGGTTGGCAACAAAGTATACGGCGGACAGCGACAGTACATTCCCCTGAAGGTGAACGCTTCAGGAGTAATGCCCATCATCTTCGCGCAATCGCTGATGTTTTTACCCGGATTGCTGTCAGGATTTTTCGCCGACACGAACGATACGGCCGCGATGGTTGTTCGTACATTCGGCGACATCACGTCCTGGCAGTATAATCTGGTCTTTGCCGTGATGATCATCTTGTTTACGTTCTTTTATACCGCGATCACGATTAATTCCAGTCAGATTTCTGACGATTTGAAGCGCAACGGTGGCTTCGTGCCCGGAGTGAAACCCGGTCGGCCCACCGCCGATTACATTGATGCCGTATTGTCGCGCATCACCCTGCCCGGATCAATTTTCCTGGCGGTGATTGCGATCCTTCCGGCACTGGCGAATTTGGCCGGGGTGATCATGGAGTTCTCCTATTTTTATGGGGGGACGTCGCTGCTGATTATGGTGGGGGTTATTTTGGATACCCTGCAGCAGATTGAAAGTTACCTGCTGATGCGACACTATGAAGGAATGATGAAATCTGGCAAAGTGAGAGGGCGTTCTCAAGGAGCAGCCGTCGCTTAATTTAAATTGAGTATATAGTACCCTATGGCAAAACAGTCATCTATTGAACAGGATGGAACAATCTCCGAAGCGTTGTCGAATGCTATGTTTCGGGTAGAACTGGAAAACGGCCACGAAGTGGTGGCCCATATATCCGGCAAAATGCGAATGAATTATATTAAAATCCTACCGGGCGATCGGGTGAAACTGGAAATGTCTCCCTATGATCTGTCCAAAGGAAGAATAGTTTATAGATATAAATAGTCATGAAAGTTAAAGCATCAGTCAAAAAACGTAGCGCTAATTGCGTAATCGTGCGCCGTAAGGGGAAGCTCTACGTGATCAACAAGAAGAACCCGAGATTTAAACAACGACAAGGATAATTATGCGAATAGCTGGAGTTGATATTCCCGATAACAAGCGAGGCGAAGTAGGCCTGACGTATATTTTTGGTATTGGACGCAGTTCGGCCAACGACATCCTGAAGCGAGCCAACGTAAACCGTGATAAGAAAGCGGGCGAGTGGACCGATGAGGAATCCAATGCCATCCGATCTATCATCACGGATAGCTATAAGGTAGAAGGTGTACTTAAGTCCGAGGTGCAGTTAAGCATCAAGCGACTGCTGGACATTGGGTGCTACCGGGGACTACGACACCGTCGGGGACTTCCGGTGCGCGGGCAACACACTAAAAATAACTCACGCACGCGCAAAGGCAAGCGAAAGACGGTTGCCAACAAGAAAAAAGCAACCCGCTAAAGATCGTACAGACGCCATTCATGGCGTCTCAACAGATAAAAAATGGCACAAAAAAGAAAAGACAAAGGAAAGAAGCGGGTCGTTGGGGTGGAAACCCTGGGACAAGCGCACATCAAGGCTTCTTTCAACAACATCATTATCTCCATTACCAACACCGCCGGGCAGGTAATCTCCTGGGCGTCAGCCGGTAAGATGGGGTTTCGTGGTTCTAAAAAGAACACTCCCTACGCCGCTCAGATGGCGGCGGCCAACTGCGCCCAGAAGGCACACGACGCCGGAATGCGCAAGGTGGAGGTGTTCATTAAAGGACCCGGCTCAGGGCGTGACGCCGCGATCCGTTCTCTGCAGAACACCGGCCTTGAGGTGACATCCATCCAGGATGTGACTCCGCTGCCCCACAACGGATGCCGCCCCCCCAAAAGGAGAAGAGTATAGTAAAGGCGCGATTCATCGCGTCTTAATATCAATGATGCCACGCATGGCGTCTCAACCAATATAAATAATATGGCTCGATACCGAGGTCCGAAGGCGAAAATCGCCCGCAAGTTTAATGATCCTATTTTTGGCCCCAGCAAGGCCCTGCAGAAGAAGAGCTATCCTCCGGGACAGCACGGGCGTAGCCGTCGCCGCAAGCAGTCGGAATACGCTATTCAGCTGATGGCCAAACAAAAGGCAAAATACACCTATGGGGTGCTGGAGAAGCAGTTCGCTAACCTTTTTGACAAAGCCAGCCGTAGCCAGGGAATCACCGGCGAGGTGCTGCTGCAATTGCTAGAAGCGCGCCTCGACAACGTGGTATACCGCCTGGGAATTTCTCCGACTCGACGCGGCGCGCGCCAGTTGGTAGGACATAAGCACATTACCGTGAACGGTGACGTGGTGAACATCCCTTCGTATAGCGTGAAACCCGGCGACATCATCGCGGTACGCGAAAAATCGAAGTCGCTGGAAGCAATCGTGGATAGTGTCACGTCTAACAGTGCCAAAGCCAAGCGACACAGTTGGTTAGAATGGGATCAAGGCGAACTTTCCGGACGCTACACCACGCACCCGCAACGCGATGAGATCCCTGAGAATCTGCAAGAGCAATTAATCATCGAGCTTTACTCTAAGTAAGTAGTAGTTACCCAACACAACACAACACGACAATGTCAATATTAGCGTTTCAAATGCCCGAAAAGGTGGTGATGGAAAAAGCCGACAATTTCCACGGCGTTTTCACTTTCAAGCCACTGGAGCGAGGCTACGGGGTCACCATCGGCAATGCATTACGAAGAATATTACTGTCTTCTCTGGAGGGCTATGCCATCACCGGCATCAAAATCCCCGGTGTGTTGCACGAGTTTTCTTCGGTAGAAGGAATAGTAGAAGATGTCTCGGAAATTATCCTCAACCTGAAAATGGTTCGCTTCCGAAAAACGTCCGAAGATTTTGTCGACAATAAGATTGTCGTGTCGCTCAAGGGACAATCTACCTTCACCGGGGCGGATATCCAGAAGCATACCTCTTCGTTTGAAGTCCTGAATGGCGATCATGTGATTGCTAATCTGGATGCCTCGGTGGATACCGAAGTGGAAATCTATGTGGAAAAAGGCCGTGGCTATCTACCCGCCGAAGAGAACAAGCAAAACGATCAGGCCCTGGGCTACATCGCTATTGATGCCATCTTTACGCCCATCAAAAACGTGATGTATCGCATTGAGAACACCCGTGTAGAGCAGAAGACCGATTATGAGCAACTGCAACTGGACATTCAGACCGACGGTTCGGTGCATCCCGAAGATGCGCTCAAGGGAGCCGCTAACATCCTGATCAATCACTTCATGCTTTTCTCGGATCAGAACATGATCCTGGAAACTCCCCAGCAGGGCGAGCCGGACACGGTAGACGAAGAGTTGCTGCACATGCGCAAGCTGCTGAAGACCCCGCTCAACGATCTCGATCTGTCGGTGCGCGCCTACAACTGCCTGAAGGCGGCTGATGTGCGCACGCTGGGCGACTTGGTGACGCTCGAGATTTCGGACATGATGAAGTTCCGCAATTTTGGTAAAAAGTCGCTGGCCGAGTTGGAGCAGTTGGTGCAGGACAAGAACCTGACCTTCGGCATGGACCTTACCCGGTATAAATTAGATGAAGATTAGGCGGGCTGCAGTTAGCTGGCTGATAAACAGAGGATCATGAGACACGGAAAGAAATTCAATCACCTGGGGCGCACGTCTACGCATCGCAAAGCGATGTTGTCGAACATGGCCGCTTCGCTGATTATCAATAAGCGGATCACGACCACCGTAGCGAAAGCCAAAGCGCTGCGTAAGTACGTGGAACCCCTGATCACTAAATCGAAGACCGACACCACGCAGTCGCGGCGGGTGGTTTTCTCCTATTTGCAGGACAAAATTTCGTCGCAGGTGCTCTTCAGTGAGGTGGCCGAAAAGGTGGCCGACCGCCCGGGTGGTTACACCCGCATCATTAAGTTGGGCGGACGCCTAGGCGATAACGCGGAGATGGCACTCATCGAGCTGGTTGATTTCAACGATCTGTATACCCAGGGCGAAGAAAAAACCAAGACACGTACACGCCGTAGCCGACGCGGAGGCAAGAAGAAGGGTGGAGACGACAACGACACACCAGCGGCGACAGCTGCGACTACGGCTGACGTTGCCGCACCTGCTGACACGGATGAAACCACCAATGAAGCCACCGCTGACGAAGTAGCCTCGGAAACTATCCTTGATGCTCCGCCCGCGGCGGACGAGAATAACCCCGAGGTGGCCACCTCAACCACCAGTGCGGCTACTGAGGAAGACGTGCCGGTGGGGGAAGAGGTGCCGGAAGAGCCGACCGTAGAAGTGGAAGTGAAAGAAGGAGGCGACGTAATCGAACTCAGCGGTGAAGCGGTAGTAGATGAGCCGGTGGTGGTAGAAACAACCACCGACGAGGAGGACCAAGCCGATCCGTCAGCTAGCAACGATGAGGAAACCGACGCGGACGACCCAAAACCGAAAGACAAAGAATAGTCGGCAGTAAGCAAAGAGATAGGGGATTTTCCACCGCGGGGGAAATCCCTTTTTTTTTATCGCATAATTTCCAAACTTGCGCCCACTAAACAAACCTATCCTTTTGTCTTATGTCGCATTCTTCTCCCGCTCCGGCCGTTCTCTATCTCCAAGATGGCACCACGTTTAACGGATGGGCTATTGGCAAGATCGGTACTCGGGGAGGCGAAATTTGCTTCAACACCGGCATGACGGGTTATCAGGAGATTTACACTGACCCTTCGTACTACGGACAAATTATTGTCAACACCACCTCGCACATCGGGAACTACGGTGTGCTCGACACTGAACAAGAGTCAGCTACTCCGAAAATTAGTGCCCTGGTGGTTAACTCCTTTTCCGACGACTACAGCCGCACCCAGGCCGATCACAATTTGCAACGCTACCTGGAGGAAGCGGGCATTGTAGGAATTACCGGCATTGATACCCGCAAACTCGTGCGGCACATCCGCGCTAAGGGTGCCATGAACGCGGTGGTATCGTCAGAAAACCTTAGCCCAGAACAACTAAAAGAGCATTTGGCAAAGGTGCCCTCGATGGAAGGCCTGGAGCTATCCAGTGAGGTGTGCGCCACCGAGACGTTCACCCTCGGTCCCGACGATGCCGACTTCCGGGTGGCGGTGCTGGACTTGGGCATCAAAACCAGCATTCTGAATAACCTTATTGAGCGGGGTTGTCAATGTCGGGTGTTTCCGGCCAGAACCCCGTTTGCCGAAATGGAAGCCTGGAACCCCGACGGCTACTTCGTGTCTAACGGCCCCGGCGACCCCGGCGCAATGGACTACGCCGCCGACACCGTTCGAGAAATTGTAGGCGTAGATAAACCCCTGTTTGGCATTTGTCTGGGTCACCAGGTGCTGGCGCGGGCCCAGGGTATTGAAACCTATAAGATGCACCACGGGCACCGGGGACTGAACCATCCGGTGAAAAACCTGCTGACCGGGTTGAGCGAGATCACTTCTCAGAACCACGGGTTTTCGGTAGACTTAGCCACGGCCCAGCGGTCGCCCGACGTGGAAGTGACGCACATCAACTTGAACGACGATACGGTGGCCGGTATCCGACTACGGGATAAAAAGGCGTTTTCGGTGCAGTACCATCCGGAGTCGTCACCCGGACCCCATGATTCGCGTTATCTGTTCGACCAGTTCGTAGACCTGATGCGAGACAGTCAACGGGCTTCTTCCGACGGCAATCTCCGCACCACCGCCCATTCGTAGCAAAACGCTAAACCAGACCAAGCGCTAAAATTCAGTTTAATCACTCACTCACTCATTCATTCATTCATTCAACTCTCTCATGAGCATCATCAAAAAGATTCACGCCCGTCAGATTTTAGATTCTCGCGGTAACCCAACCGTAGAAGTGGATGTAACCACCGAAGACGGCGTACTCGGCCGCGCGGCGGTGCCTTCGGGAGCGTCTACCGGTAAGCACGAAGCGGTAGAACTGCGCGACAACGACCCCGACCGTTTTATGGGGAAAGGCGTAACGCAGGCCGTAGAGAACGTGAACCAAGCTATCGCTGAAGAGTTAGTTGGCACCTCAGTGTTTGAGCAGAACCTGATCGACCACACCATGATCGAACTCGACGGCACGCCCAACAAAGCCAAGCTGGGAGCCAACGCCATTCTGGGGGTTTCTCTGGCCGTGGCGAAGGCGGCTGCCCAAACCGTGCGCCAACCGCTGTTTCGCTACGTCGGGGGCGTGAGCGCCAACACCCTGCCGGTGCCCATGATGAACATCCTGAACGGCGGAAGCCACGCCGATAACGCCATCGACTTTCAGGAGTTTATGGTGATGCCGACCAAGGCTGAGACTTTTTCCGAAGCCCTGCGGATGGGCACCGAGGTGTTTCATCACCTGAAGAAAGTGTTGAAAGACAAGGGGTTGTCAACCAACGTGGGCGACGAAGGCGGCTTCGCTCCTAACATTGCCTCTAACGTGGAGGCCATCGAGGTGGTGTTGCAAGCGATTGAAAGGGCCGGTTATCGGCCCGGGGAGGAAATTTCTATCGCCATGGATGCGGCCGCCTCCGAGTTCTACGACGAAGAAAAGAAACGGTATCGCTTTGCCTCTACCGGCGACGAACTCACCTCCTCCGAAATGGCCGACTATTGGAAAGAATGGGTGGATAACTACCCGATCATTTCTATTGAAGACGGCATGCAAGAAGACGATTGGGAGGGCTGGAAGCGCCACACCGAACTGGTAGGTAACAAAATACAATTGGTTGGCGATGATCTGTTCGTGACCAACGTGGAGCGGCTGCAGCAGGGCATTGACCAAAATATTGGCAACGCCATCCTGATCAAAGTGAACCAGATTGGCACCCTTACCGAGACCATCAGCGCCATTAGCCTGGCCCGGCGCAACGGCTACCGGAGCGTGATGTCGCATCGCTCGGGAGAAACCGAAGACAACACCATTGCCGACTTAGCGGTGGCATTAAACACCGGGCAAATCAAAACCGGCTCGGCCTCCCGCTCCGACCGCATGGCAAAGTACAACCAGTTGTTACGCATTGAGGAACTACTGGGCAAAGCGGCGGTTTATCCTAAGGGTTTGCTGTAAGAGCAGGCTGACAAACGCTGGGGTATACGACAAAATGCAGTTTTTTATCACTTCATCATTCGAAATTCCTTGCTCGATATTCGATATTGTTCGAATATCGAGCAAGGAACAATGAATTTCGAAGTATGAAAAGCTATAAAGTACGGATACGCTAATTATATACCAATCCCCACGCTGAAGAGGAATGGTTGCAAATTGTCGTACGCCCCAAACGCTGCTGATGGTGGTGTTAAACGGCAAATTGGTTACCTTGCCGGGGATTGCGCGCAATGAAAAACGTCGCCGCTCCGTTTTATACGTATTGGTAAACTGTTTCACCCTTCACCCAATGGCCAAGGTTCCTAAGTTTGTAAAGAGCTTTTTCTTCCTGTTCACGGTGGCTTTTGCGGGGTGGATGCTTTTTGTCGACGTGAACGATCTGCAGTCGCAGTACCGCTTGGGAAGAAAACTGCGGGCCCTAGAAGCTGAAAAGGAGTTCTACGAGCAGCAAATCAAGCAGGTGAACCAAGATCGGGAAGAATTGCTCACCGACGATCAGCAGCTCGAGCAGGTGGCGCGGGAGAAATACCTGATGAAAAAGCCGGAGGAAGATGTCTACGTAATTGTGAGCGAATGAAAAGACTAGCCATTGGATGGATTATGGCAGTGGCTTTCGCGTCGGCTAGCTATGCCCAAACGGATTCTACCCAGACTTACTACGAGGAGCCAGCTACTGCTAATTTTTGGGAGAAAGTGACTGTGGGAGGTAATTTTAACCTGATGTTCGGTAACCTCACTTTTATCGAGGTATCTCCGAACGTCGGCTACCGCTTCACTGATCGCTTCACCGCCGGGCCGGGCATCACTTATCGTTACCTGAAATTTCGGGGGTTCCCAGCATCCAGTTTGTACGGAGCGCGCGTCTTTGCCCGCCAGCGGTTTGGTCAGCAGTTTTTTGTGCAAACCGAGTTGGAAAGCCTTAACACCCAGTACCTCACCGGTGACCCCGACCAGCCAATCTTGCGCACCTGGGTGCCCGGCTTCTTTCTGGGAGGAGGTTTATTTCAACCGGTAGGCCGTCGGGCGGGTGTCATCATCTCAGCGATGTACAACCTCATCTACGACGTGAACCGTTCACCCTATCCCAGCCCCTGGAATTTCAATGTGGGGTTTACACTGTAAACGATCATATCCTTTAGAAGGCCGCCCATCGCGCCGCGCGCGTGAAACGCTTGTGCGTTCTGTTCAAGCAAGCCTCCAGCTTACTAGTTTGAAACAGGTTCTTAGCAAGGATTGCCGAATCGCACTAAGTCAACGCAGAAAATCCGTATCCACCCCCAACTTCTCTCCCAACGCCACCAAATCAGCCACCACCGGTTCCAGCAACGGCACTCCTTCTTCTCGCCGCTTCGCTTCCGTCGCTCGCTCGGGGTCGCCCGGAATCAGCACGCGCGCATGCCCCTCGGCGGTCCGCGCCTGCCGAAAGGTGGCAATCCAGTGATCCATGTGCTGTTTGAACTCATCCGCCGGGCGAAAAGCGTCAACCCGCATCGCTCCCAAGAAGTGCCCGATGCCTTGCCCCACCGGATCGGTCGGAGGGTCTAGAAAAGCAACGAACGGCGGCACCCACGGACCGTAGTTAGCTCCCGAAAACACGGCCGAGAAAATATCCACCACTGCGCCCAGACAGTACCCCTTGTGGCTGCCGTGCTCGTAATCGCCTCCCAACGGAAGCAAGGCCCCACCCTGAGCCACTTCCTTCGGATTGGTAGAAGCCCGCCCTTCCTGGTCTTGAATCCACCCGGTGGGAGCGGGCTGGGCCTTGCGTTCCAGAATCTCCAGCTTGCCGTTGGCTACCGTGGTTGTGGCCATATCCACCACCAGCGGCGGTTGTTCTCCGGCCGGAATGGCCACCGCAATGGGATTGGTGCCCAGCAGCCGGTCCACCGCAAAGGTAGGAGCCACCAGCGGACTGGCATTGGTGAGGGCCACGCCAATCATGTCGTGGGGCAGGGCCTGCCTAGCGTGGTAGCCCGCAATGCCAAAGTGGTTCGAGTGGCGCACCGCCACCCAGCCGGTGCCCGCCGTGCGCGCCTTGTTGATCGCTACTTCCATCGCGCGGGGAGCCACCACCAGGCCCAGTCCGGCATCGCCATTGATCACCGCGGTGCTGGGCGTTTCGTGCACCACCCGGATGGTCGGTCGGGCGTTGATGCGCTGCTTTTCCCACAGGCGCACGTAGCCCACCAGCCGCGCAATGCCATGCGAATCGACGCCCCGCAGGTCGGCCGATGCCAGCACCTCGGCGGCCAGGGTAGCGTGAGCGGCAGAACAACCAATTTTGCGGAATACTGCCGTGCTGAAGTCTTGCAGCGATTGATACGGAAAGGTAGCCATTAAACAGCGTAGCGGTTCAGATTAAACAAATAACGGGGAAAAAGCGAAGCCTCGCGCCTTGCTCATCGCAGCGTAGCAATTAGTTCTTGCAGCACCCCTTCCTTCAGGGCGTAGGCCGAAACCCGCAACGCTTTGATCTCCAGCGCATCGAGCACGAACCGAATGAGCCAGGCGGCTACCACAATCATATCGACGCGCATCTCGACCATGCCCGACATCGCCAGCCGTTCCGCCCGATTCTTCAGCATCAGTTCCTGCAAAATATCCGAAAAGCTATCCGCCGACATGGGCAGTTCGCAGGCATCCGCCGCCACCGTAAGCTGCCGTTGGTGTACGTGAATGTCGCACAGGGTCTCGAAGGTGCCGGAGGCTCCCACGAGCGTAGTAGGCTTCCACTGCTCACTCTTGGTCAGTAAGTCAGCGAGCGTTTCGTGAAAATAGGCCGTGAGTTCTTCACGGTTCTCAGCCGAGATCGGATCTTTGATGTCGAACCGATCCAGCAAGCGTTGGGCGCCAATTTCAAAACTCTGCTTCCAGCGAATCTGCTGACCGCTGCTTAGAATAAACTCTACGCTACCCCCGCCAATGTCCATAATCAAGACCGATTCTTTATCCAACGACAAGGCTTCCTGCACTCCTCGAAAGATGTACTCCGCTTCTTGGTTGCCATCGATAATATCTACGACGATGCCCGTTTCTTCTCGAGTGCGTTGCACCAGGGTGGATCCGTTGCGGGCGTTGCGAAACGCACTCGTGGCGGTGGCCCGCACGTGCTTGATCTTCCGTTGCTCGATAATTGTGGCAAATTGCCGAAGCGCCGCGAGTGCCCGCTGTTGCCCTTCTTCGGTAATCAGTCCCTGGTTGATGCCCCCTTTGCCAATCATCACCGGAAGCCGGAGGCGCTCAACAATTTGATAAGAGCCGCCGAACTCCACTTCGGCGATCAAAATATGAAAGGTGTTGGTCCCTAGGTCAATGACCGCTACGGTTTCTGGCTGCATGCGACGGTGGACTGATTGGATAGGGGTAGCGGGAACATTTGCAAACTTCCCGGATAACCTGATCGCAAAGAAGAAAGAATTCCCCCAAAATTCCTACTATATTTGATCAACCAACTTCTTCGCACGATGAGCAAAACCTCCCCCCCGCGCCCCGCACCGGATAAGAAAAAAGAGTGGCAAGAAAAGAATCTGGCCGCCGAGCAGGGCGGGGGTGAAGCCCGCATCCGGGCGCAGCACGACAAAGGAAAGCTCACCGCGCGCGAACGGCTAGCGCTGCTGCTGGATGCGGGTAGCTTTGAGGAAATCGGCAAGCTGGTGCAGCACCGAAGCCACGAGTTCGGACTAGAGAAGCAGCGATTTCTGGGCGATGGGGTAGTAACGGGCTACGGAACCGTTGCCGGTCGCCTGGTCTACGTCTACGCCCAGGACTTCACCGTGTTCGGCGGTTCCTTGTCCGAAGCGCATGCCGAAAAGATCGTACGCATCATGGATCTGGCCACTAAAAGCGGCGCGCCCATCATCGGACTCAACGATTCGGGCGGCGCGCGGATTCAGGAAGGAGTGGTGTCGTTGGGAGGCTACGCCGACATTTTCTACCGTAATACGCTGGCCTCGGGCGTGGTGCCCCAGCTCTCGCTGGTGATGGGCCCCTGCGCGGGAGGCGCGGTCTACTCACCCGCCATCACCGACTTTATATTCATGGTAGAAAACACATCCTATATGTTTGTTACCGGCCCCAACGTGGTGAAAACGGTGACCCAGGAAGACGTGACCGCCGAAGAACTGGGCGGAGCCACGGCGCACAGCACCAAAAGCGGCATCACCCACTTCACCTCGCCCAACGAACTGCACTGCATCCGGTCGGTGCAGCGCCTGCTTAGCTACCTGCCGCAGAACTGCGAGGACGAAGTGCCCGCGTTGGCGTATTCGGCCCCAGCCTCAGAAGAGCGCCCGGTGCTGAACGACATTGTGCCCGACAATCCCAATCAGCCCTATGACATGCGGGAGGTGGTCACCGGCATCGCGGATACCGATTCGTTCATGGAAGTTCATCAGGCTTTTGCCGAGAACATTATTGTGGGTTTTGCTCGCCTGGCGGGGCGTAGTATTGGTATCGTGGGCAACCAACCGGCGGCGCTGGCCGGGGTGCTCGACATCAACGCCAGCGTGAAGGGGGCGCGTTTTGTGCGCTTCTGCGATGCGTTTAACATTCCGCTGCTGGTGCTGGAAGACGTGCCCGGTTTTTTGCCTGGCACCGATCAGGAGTGGAATGCCATTATCACCAACGGAGCCAAACTGCTCTACGCCTTTAGCGAAGCCACCGTGCCCCGCATCACCGTGATCACCCGTAAGGCCTACGGCGGGGCCTACGACGTGATGAACTCCAAGCACATCGGGGCGGATATGAACTACGCCTGGCCCACGGCCGAGATCGCGGTGATGGGCCCCAAGGGAGCCGCTGAAATTATCTTTCGGCGAGAGATCGCCGAGGCTGACAATCCGGAGGCGAAGCTACAGGAGAAAGTAGACGAATACACCGCAACCTTCGCGAACCCTTACCGGGCCGCCAGTCGGGGCTACGTGGATGCGGTGATTTTGCCTGAACAAACCCGCGCTACTTTAATTCGGGCCTTTACCATGTTAGAAAACAAGGTGGATACCTTACCACGAAAGAAGCACGGGAATATCCCGCTATAATTGTGGCAACATAATTGAAAGCTTACATACAGTACGTACGCTTAAAACAAACACAGCCATGAAAACCACCGTAGCTGCCTTTCTTTTGGGGGCACCCTTCGCGCTAACCGGTTGCCAAACAACTCCGCCAGTTTTTTTCTTTGATGCTAATCCGTCGGTTCATGCGTACCAAGAATCATTTGACGAACCCCTCACTATTATACTAGGGACTGATATCAAAGATGACTTCGTGGTTGGCGAAGAGCGGCGACCTATGGAAGTGCATCAGTTTCGAAAGTCCCTGCGTATTACGCTCTACTACATGTTTAAAGATAGCTTCACCGAAGTGCAGTTTGCGGATGAAGTAAGTTCTACCGGTTACACCCTTCGTTTGTCTCGCTTACGTCCCGCTTACAAAGTAGTATCAAGTTCTACCGGCGTGGTCGGTACGGGCGATGTGGTAGTGTCTATTCCCAATACGCAGGTAGCAGCTAGTTACCAGTACGACGGGGCAATCTACCGGCAGGGCCAGAAGAAAAGCATCCTGGATGATGAAGTGACCAGCCGAAAAACTACCGATAACCAAAAGCAGCGGCCAGAGGTATTCCGCGATGCAACCCGAGAACTCTGCGAAGTTCTTTACAAAGAAGTGTTGAAAACAGAACTACGGGCAAAACAGTAATTGACTATTATCATCAAAAAATGTAACTTTTAATGTAAAAAAAGAAGAAAAACACTTATATTAGTCTCATAGAATATTAGAAGTTCAAGCTTAAATATTTATGAGACAATCTCCTTACTCCATAGATCTTTCGCAACAAGATCAGCTTCATCTTCGCCCGTCTTGGGCATTTCGGCGCAGTGCCTACCTGGTAATCGTCGCTATTTTCCTGTTCTGCTTGCTATACCTTGCTTTATTGGGATTGTCCGTAGCACTGCTGGTCGCAGCAGTGTATGGCACCATTGCTCTGCTTACCTTCACCGTGAATTTTTATACTATTGTGATTTCGGTGGGGTTGGTCGGTTTGGGTGTAATGTTTTTTGCCTTTTTTGTGAAATTCATTTTTGCCGTTAACCGAAGTTACAATCCGCACCGCCTGGAGGTTACCGCTGAAGATCAGCCACGGCTCTACCAATTTATCAAACAGCTTTCTGAGGAAACTCAGGCTCCGTTTCCCCGAAAAATCTTTCTGGTGCCCGAGGTTAACGCGGGCGTGTTCTACCATTCCAGCTTCTGGAGCATGTTCTTACCGGTGCGGAAGAACCTGGAAATAGGAGTGGGCTTAATAAATTCTTTATCCGTAGGAGAGTTCAAAGCAGTGTTAGCCCACGAATTTGGTCACTTTTCGCAGCGTAGTATGAAACTGGGCAGCTATGTATATACTGTTAACCGCGCGCTCTACAATTTGGTCTACGAGTACGACCGCTGGGATCAGTGGCTAGATGAATGGGCTGCCGCGGGAAGCGGGCTCAGCTTCTTTGCAGCAATCACGCGTACCTTGGTGAGCGGGGTGCGCTACGTGCTGCGAGTTGCCTATGAACGTATCAATTGGAAATACGCTACTTTGTCGCGTCAGATGGAGCACCACGCTGATTGGGTGGCCACTAGCGTTGCGGGCCATGAGTCCCTGATCTCGGCATTGCGGAGGATAGAACTAGGTGCGCACGCCTACGAAGAATGCACGCACTATCTGAATCATCTAGCCGAACAGGGCAAGAAATCGGAAGACCTCTACGCCAACCATCGCACGGTGCTCGCGGGGTTGGCTAAACAGTTCGAGTTGAAAATAGAGCATGGACTGCCGCTTATTCCCGAAGGGGCACTGACCAAAAAACTAGCCAAATCGCGGATTTCACTGAAAGACCAGTGGGCTTCGCACCCCCCCCGGGAAGAACGCGAGCGTATGATCCTTCTGCATCCGACAACGGTGGATTCTCAGCCGCAATCGGCGTGGAAGTTGTTCAAAAACTCAGCCGCTTTGCGCCAGGAGGTTACCAAAAGGCTTTATGCGGTCGCGTTGCCCAATCAATTGCTCGAGCCCTTATCTCCTAAGGACTTTGCCCAGCACATAGCCTGTGAAGAAGAAAAGTATCGCATCGATGCGAGCTATGAAGGTTTTTACGACGGAAGAATGCTACTGGTTACCGACCCGTCGGCCCTGATTGCTATTAACGATCCGGTTGAACTCACCTTCGCGATGATCTACCACGAGGAGCACCGCCGAAAGATTACTCGTTTTTTTGCCAATCAAGATGACTTCGACACCCTCAAGCATATCCAGGCCGGGGCCATTACCGTCAATCACTTTGAGTTTGATGGCAAAAAGTACCGTAAAAAAGACGTAGGCAAACTGCTGCGGTTACTTAACAGCGAACTAGCCCGTCAGCAACGGTGGCTTACCGAACTAGACCAGCAGGCGTTCCGGTTGCACCACCGGGAAGCTCAGCACGCTGGCGTAGCGTCCGAGTACCTAGCCCGCTACCAGAAGCTGATCAAACTGCAGGAAACGTATCACCACCTAACAGAAAGCCAGCAACAAATCGATTATTGGCAGAATCAACTGGGCACGAAGACTCATTGGAGTGAGGATGAAGAAAGAGAACTTACCAAAGAACTCTCTGGTGTGGAAGTAAGGCTCAAGAGTCACCTACGCGCCAGTGAAACAACGGATCACTACGTGACGCTGCTCAGCGAAATGACCCGAAAAACCCTAATCCCGTACTTAAACGGTGATCAAGCTTATTTTTTAAGGGTAGCAACGTTCGACGAAGAAGGCTTTGCCTGCTTCACCAGTTTGGTGCTCGACATCAAGCAGGCCACTTACCTAGCGTACCGACAGGCACTCAAGTCGCTTACTAACTACCAATTGGGACTTGAGATGGCCCAGGGAGAAACCCAGCCCGGATGACTCGCTATCTTAATCTGCCGACTCGTCGCCCTCGAACAGCGTGAACTTATCCTGGTAGTCCGGCACCCGCACGTTGCTCCACCCCAGTTCACCCTCCAGCATCTCTTGCATAGCGGTAGCGCTATCCAGTTCGCCGTGCACCACAAAGGTTTGCTGCGGCGGGCGATTGAGCGTATCGGCCCAGTCGCGCAGCTCCGAACGGTCGGCGTGGGCCGACAAGCCCGACACCTGGGCCACTTGGCAGCGCAGCGAAAAGTCTTTGCCGAACATCCGAATGGTTTCTTCTTTTTCTAGAATAGACCGGCCACGCGTTCCTTTCGCCTGGTAGCCTACGAACAGCACCGTGTCTTGCTCTCGCCCCAGGCGCTGTGCCAAGTGGTGCACAATGCGCCCCCCGGTGCACATGCCGCTCGACGAAATAATGATGGCGTTCTTCTGAAGGTCATTGATACTCTTGGAAGCTTCTACGCTGCGGTAGTAGTTAAAGAACTCGTAGTCGAACAGCGATTCGGTGTACTGCAAATCCTGGTCGCGCAGTTTGTGGTAGGAGAAGCGGCGTTTGTACAGTTGCGTTACGTTAATCGCCATCGGACTGTCCAGATACACCGGTATTTTGGGAATGTCACCGCTTTCCATCTGGGTTTTCAGGTAGTACATCACCGTTTGGGTGCGGCCTACGGCAAAAGACGGAATCAGCA
Organism: Cyclobacteriaceae bacterium; assembly: GCA_965217275.1. Taxonomy (GTDB): domain Bacteria; phylum Bacteroidota; class Bacteroidia; order Cytophagales; family Cyclobacteriaceae; genus Tunicatimonas. Next base: position 4,345,552 of record OZ244400.1, read on the forward strand.
CGCAACCGCCGCGTTCCAGCCCGGCATTCACCGCGGCGGCAAACTCACCGGCCGGGTCGCGGGCGTCGTTCTCGCGGTCGCCGTAGGTCGATTCAATCAGCAGCACGTCGGTATAGAGCATGGCGGTGGGGGAGCGCAGCACCGGTTGGTCGTAGCGACCCACGTCACCTGAAAACACAATGGTCTTCCGTTGTTTTTCGCGGCGCACGTTCATTTCTACCCACGCCGAGCCCAAAATATGACCGGCATCGTGGAACTTGATCGTTACCCCCGACCGCAGCGGAATGTCTTCGTCGTACTCAAATTCTTTTAACAACGGAAACGTGGCCTCGGCATCTTCGGTGGTGTAGAGCGGGCGGGCTGGCTTGTGCTTCGAATAGCCCTTTCGGTTGGCGTACTTGGCTTCTTCCTCCTGAATCTTGGCCGAATCGAGCAGCATGATGCGCACCAGGTCGGCGGTGGCGGCCGTGCAATAAATGGGTTTGCTGAAGCCCTGCTGCACCAGGCGGGGCAGGTAGCCCACGTGGTCGATGTGGGCGTGGGTGAGAATGAGGGCATCCAGTTTGGCCGGGGCAATGGTGAAGTTGTCCCAGTTGCGTTGCCGAAGCTTCTTCGGACCCTGAAACAGGCCGCAGTCGACCAGCACCTGAAAGTTGTCGAAGTCGAGCAAGTACTTGGAGCCGGTCACCGTTTGAGCGGCTCCTAAAAATTGAATGGTCACGTTCATCGCGCGGGGGTTAAAAAGGTTCGTCGCGCTTCAATATACGTTTTTTTGTAAAAGTAGGAACGTTACCAATCGCTTTCCTCGGGCGAAGCGGTGCTGAGCGAACCGTAGGACTGCATAAATTCTTGGAAGGCCTCAAACCGGGCATCGAGGGTCTGGTGAACGCGCTGTTGTTCTTTGTCCGAGAAGCTGACGACCGCCTGCTCCCAGGCCACCGCAGCCCGTCGACTGGGCACGTAGCGGCTGTAGCGGTTGCGTTGGTATTCGTGAAAGAACGCGCTGTCGGCCGTGTAGCGGTACTTGCCTTGCTTTAGGTCAATCCTAGTACGGTAGGTGATTTGGCCCAGTGGGTGCTTCACTGCTTTGCGGTTGTAGAGCAAAAAATCGGCGGTAAAGGTGAACTGCGTAGAGTCGGCGTTGGCATGCCACTGTCCCCGTTGCTTCTTGGGTTTTTCTTTGTCCAGGGCGGCCAGATACTGCTTCGTAGCGCGGCGCAACTGCACTACCGACTGCGCCGGGGTGGTGACCACCTGTTGGTAGAGCGGACCAAGCACCGCGGCCCCGGCCCCACCGATAAGCACCATGAAAATCAAAAGCCAGCGAACCATAAGCAACAAATAAGGAGGAAAGTGAAAACAAGGAAAGAGCCACCGGTTTGTAATACCGACGGCTCTCTAAACGTAGATAAAGAACTGACCCGCCCTAGAACGAGTACACCGCCGCCAGCAGGAAGGAAGCTAGAGAACTCTGGAGCGTTGTTTCAAGATCGCGGTTTTCAAAAGAATCTTCCGAAGCAGCGTCTATTCTAAATTCAGGAATAAGGGTAAGCCCACCGCCTACGTTAATATTGGCCGACAGGGTGAGGTCGATGATATTGCCGGTGCCATCATCACCCACATTGATCGCTCCTACGCTTTCGTCGGTGTTGCCACCAAATTCGCCAAAGTATTCGCCTCGCAAACCCAAACCGAACGTTTCGGAAGGAGACACCTGTAAGTAAAGCGCCGCCCCGTAAAAGCCGATGTTATCCTCTAGTGCTAAGTTATCATCGTCTACCAAATCGCCCGGATTGGTGGTGTTGATGGTGGTATTCAATCCCAGAAAAAACGTCTCGCTCAGGTTAAAACCCGCAGTAAAGTCGGCCTGAAACGTGGTTCCCTTGGCCCCGCCAAAAACTGATCTGTTGGAGTTAGGATCAAAATTACCGTCTTGATCGCCATACAACAAGTTAAGATACATGCTTGCGGCATCCGATGAGTAGCCCAACTGTCCACCCAGCGAATACGACCCTGACGGATTAAATTCGGTAAAGTCCGTAGGATTCATCACCGCCAGCATGAGCGAAAGCTCGTCGGATAGCGCAAAGTCAGCTCGCAGCCCGGTGTGCGAGAACGGACCGTAGGAGAACATGTACGAAGTGGAATAATTGAAGTTAGCCGTTGGCGAGATCACCTCATAGCCCAGGAAAGTGTTGAAGTTTCCCAGGGTTAGGGTAACCGCATCGCTCACTTTCCAGTAGGTATACAGTTGGTTGATGACTTGAGAGGTACCTCTAAGCAGTCCTGACGCGGATTCACCGGTATAGTAAGGCGAGGCAAAAACCGCGTCCTGTCCACGGGGACCGAACACCAAGTCGGCCACAAAGCCAACCTTCTCACCTTCGTAGCCCGCAATCAGGTTGACCATCCCCAACGCAAAGCCTGGTAGATTGGCAAACGACGTACCGGGAGCACGAATGTCACCGTCCGTGGTGCGGTTCGAAGAGTTTAGGTTATACCGGAAATACGTATCCACTGAACCGGATAAGGTAACGGGAGTGCTTTCTTCTTCCACAACGAGCACATCAACGTCAATGTCTTGCGCTTGAAGACCGGCAATGCTAAGAAAACAAACGGATAGGGAGTAGAACAATCTTCTCATGTACGTAAGGGGGTTTGGTTAGAATAGTATGACGAATGTAGCCAAGCGGTAGCCATAAAATTAGGCAGCCGACACGCTTTACCTAATATTATTCTACCTTTTGGCTAAACCGTGAATAAAACGTGATTTTTAGACACTTGCAAATGAATTTTGCAATTTTTTCCCCCATCTGGTTATTTTTCTATCTATTAAAAGCTGAATCTGATAGATAAAACTTAATGAAAAGTACTATACATTAAAGTTATTGTAATTGCCTAACTCAAGCGATAGACGAAATTATTAAGAGTGTATTTCTTGATTCTTTGTAGGGTTGTCTGCAGGAAAATACAGCAACAAGGGGGAAGAGCGGGGGAAGCGATTTGAGGAGAGGAGAACATTGGCCGGTTCTAATGCCAAACGTCATTTTGGGCGAAGCAACAGCGCCCGGCGCAGCGCCGGAATATCCTTAACGCAGAGAAGAGGATCATGGCTAAGATAGAGAGGTTCCGGCAGTCCCCGCGGGAACATTTTCTTTCGCCTTGCTACAGAAAATTCCAGAATGACATCTATGGGTTTGTTCCCTACTGATCCTCCAATCCTCAACCCCTAAAACCTATCCTACCCTGCACCTCACACCGTATACCCCCCGTCAGCCACGTACACCCCGCCCGTGCAAAACGAGGCCGCGTCAGAAGCGAGGAACAGGGCCAAGCCCGCGATGTTATCGGGTTCGGCGATCTGGGGCAGGGCCTGCCGGGCGAGTACCTGTTTCAGGATGCGCTCGTTGCTGATCAACGCCTGGCTGAACTTGGTGTTCACCAGCCCGGGGCAGATCACGTTGGCCCGCACCCGGTCGCTACCCCACTCGCGGGCCAGCACCTTGGTCAGGGCAATGAGGGCCGACTTGCTCACGCTGTACAGGCCCAGTCCCGCGCCCGGCGTGAGGCCTTCCACGCTGCTGATGTTGATCACCGAGCCGCCACCCCGTTCTTTCATCAGGGGGTAGGTGAACTTGGCCAGCGCCAGGGGGCCGTTCACGTTCACCTGCATGATCTTGGCGAACACCGCGTCGTCGGTATCCACCACGGGGCCGAACACCGGGTTGGTGGCGGCGTTGTTCACCACGATGTCCACCCCGCCGTAGCGTTCTTGGGTCTGCTGCACCAGGTGCTCTATCTGGTCGGGGTCGCCCACGTGGGCGGCAATGCCTACTGCTTCGCCCCCGGCGTCGGTGATCTGCGCGGCGACGGCATCCACGGCGGGCTGCTTTCGGCTGGCGACGACCACCGAAGCGCCCTGCTGCGCCAGCGCCCGCGCGATGGCGCGCCCAATGCCCTGACTGGCGCCGGTCACGATGGCAACCTTTCCCCGTAGATTAAGTTGGTCCTGTATGTTCATAGTAGGCTATCTCTCCTGGGAAGGGAAGGTAGCAAACCTATTCATCAAAACCTATCCCCATGAAGAGCGCCCAGTTTGCCACCACTGGCTCACCCGCCGACGTGCTGAAGATTCAAGAAGTGCCCGTGCCCGAACCCGGACCGGGCCAGGTGCGGGTGCGCGTCACCGCCTGCAACATTAACCCCTCCGACGTGATGTTTATCCGGGGACTGTACGGCATTCGGCCCGAGTTGCCCGCCACCGGCGGCTTCGAGGCCTGCGGCACGGTCGACGCCTGCGGAAAAGGCGTTGACCTTCCCACCGGCGCGCGGGTGATTTTTACGGCTGTCGGAGTGTGGCAAGCGTACGTAGTGATCCCGGCCGACACCGTCTTGCCCGCGCCCGATGCCATGCCCGACACCGTGGCCTGCCAGGCGTTCGTGAACCCCTACACCGCCTTTGGCATGCTCGAAGTGGCGGGGCTAGCGGCCGGACAGTGGTTGATGATCACCGCCGGAGGGTCGGCCTTCGGGCAGTTCGTCATTCAGTTGTGCCAGCGGCGGGGCATCAACGTGATTGCCACCGTGCGCCGCGCCCAGCAGGTGTCGGCATTGAAAGAACTAGGCGCTACCGCCGTAATCAACACCGAAACGGAAGATTTGGTGAAGCGCGTGCGAGAACTCACCGACCGGAAGGGCGTGCACTACGTCTTCGACGCGGTGGCCGGGGAGCTGGGTGGCCGGGCGCTGGAGTGCCTGACGCGGGGCGGCACCCTGCTGGTTTTCGGGGCCTTGAGTTTACAGCCTCTGATGCTCAACAGCGGCACGCTCATCTTCAAGGAACTTAGCGTGCGGAGCTTCTGGCTCACCACCTGGTTTCCGGCCCTGTCGTCGGCCGACAAGCAACGCATCTCTCAGGAGGTGCTCGGCATGCTCACCCGGCAGCAGCTAAGAACCAACGTAGAAGCCACCTACCCCCTGCGCGACGTAGTGAAAGCCGTTACCCACGCCGACTCCTCGGGTCGCGACGGAAAGGTGTTGTTGGTGATGGAGTGATGGGGAGACTTTCTGGACGGGTTAGAGTATTAGGGGTTGGGGATTGGATGATCAGTAGGGAACAAACCCACCCAACCCGCATCCAGAACCAATCAACCCCGAACCTAGAACTCACAACCCCGAACCTAGAACCTCTCAACTCAGAACCACTCAACCTCGAACCCAGAACCTCTCAACCCCGAACCTAGAACCTTATGATCGACCTGTTTGCTACCGAGAAAGTAAAAGATCTCTACCCCAAGATAAAAACCTTCGTAGAAGAAGAGCTCTACCCGATAGAGATCGACCTGCTACGTCAACCCTTTCACCGGGCGGTGCCGACCCTAGAAACCGTGCGCGACAAGGCACGAGCCCAAGGATTGTGGGCACCGTACCTGCCCGAAGCCGAAGGCGGGCACGGACTCAGCATGACGGAGTTCGGGCAACTCAGCGAACTGCTGGGCAAAACTCCCTTCGGACACTATGCGCTCAACTGCCAGGCTCCCGACATCGGCAACATCGAGTTGCTCAGTGCGCACGCCTCGCCCGAATTAAAAGAGCGCTACCTGCACCCGCTCACCCAGGGCCGCATCCGCAGTTGCTTCTCAATGACCGAACCGGGCTTTGCGGGGTCTAACCCCACCCGCATGGGCACCACCGCCCAGCGCGACGGAGACCACTACGTGATCAACGGGCACAAGTGGTTCACCACCGCCGCCGACGGGGCCACCTTCGCCGTAGTGATGGCCGTTACCGACCCGGAGGCTGATCCCTACGCGCGGGCCAGCATGATTCTCGTCCCCACCGACACGCCAGGCTTCCGCCTCGTGCGCAACATCCCCATCATGGGCGAAGCGGGCGAGGGCTACCTGAGTCACGCCGAAATCCGCTACGAAGGCTGCCGGGTGCCGGTCAGCAACCGCATCGGCGAGGCGGGCAGCGGGTTCAAACTGGCTCAGCAGCGGCTGGGGCCGGGCCGTATCCACCACTGCATGCGCTGGGTGGGCATCAGCGAACGCGCCTTCGAGCTGATGTGCCAGCGCGCGGCGAGCCGGTTACTCAAGGACGACGAACGGCTCGGCGACCAGCAGGTGGTGCAGCACTGGATTGCCGAAAGCCGGGCGGAGATCAACGCCGCCCGGCTGATGGTGCTACACGCCGCCCACAAAATGGACGCACAAGGAGCCAAGGCCGCCCGCAACGAAATATCGACCATCAAGTTCTTCGTGGCCAACGTGATGATGCGCGTGCTCGACCGCTCCGTACAAACGCACGGGGCGCTGGGCATCACCGACGATTTGGTGCTGTCGTTCTGGTACCGCCACGAGCGCGGCTCCCGCATCTACGACGGTCCCGACGAGGTGCACAAAAACTCCCTGGCCCGTCAGATTCTCAAACAATACCGCTAGTTGTTATGGCTCTAGACCAAGCCGGGGCCGTGCGTCCCGAAGAAACCCTGGACGAAGCAGCCTTATCGTCCTATCTGAGCGATCAAATAGACGGCTTCGTGGGGCCGATCACCGTGCAGCAATTTCCGAGTGGCTACTCGAACCTGACCTATTTGCTGGCTACGCCGCGGCAAGAGTACGTGCTACGACGTCCGCCGCTGGGCACATACGCCCCGCGGGCCCACGACATGCAGCGCGAGTTCCAGGTGCTATCGCGCCTGAAGCCGGTCTACGACGCGGTGCCCCAACCGCTGCACTACTGCGACGACCCGGGCATCATTGGCGCTCCTTTCTACGTGATGGAGCGGGTGCGGGGCGTGATCCTTCGGCGAAGCGCGCCCGACGGCATCGAGCTTACTCCGTCGCTGATGCGGCGCTTGTCCGAAGCGGCGGTGGATCATCTGGCCGACCTACACGCCCTGGACACCGCCGCAACCGGCCTGGCGGACTTGGGAAAACCCGATGGCTACACCCAGCGGCAGGTAAGCGGCTGGGCCGAACGCTATTGCCGTTCTGCTACCGACGCGGTGCCCGCCATGGACGAAGCCGCCGCCTGGCTGGCCGCGAACGTGCCCCCGGAGCCCCCGCGGGCGTCGTTTATCCACAACGACTACAAGTACGACAATCTGGTGCTGGACCCCGCCGATCTCACGCGCATCACGGCCGTGCTGGATTGGGAGATGGCCACTGTGGGCGACCCGCTCATGGACCTGGGCACCAGCCTAGGCTACTGGGCGGAGGAGAATGACCATCCGGCCCTGAAACCCTTTAACCTGACCTGGTGGCCCGGCAACCTCACCCGACAGCAGGTGGTGCAGCGCTACGCCGAGCGCCGCGGGCGAGACGTGAGCAACGTGCTGTTCTACTACGTGTTCGGCTGCTTCAAGATTGGGGTGATCGTGCAACAGATCTACGCCCGCTACCGGCAGGGGCACACCCAGGACCCCCGCTTCGCCGGGCTGATCCACGTGGTGCAGGCCTGCGCCGACAACGCCCGGCGCGCCATTGCGTTGGATAGGATAAGTAATCTATATTAACCGAAACCACTTTTATGGACGAAAGAAATCTTATACGGTTCGATTGGGCCATTAAACGCTTGCTAAGGAACAAGGCCAACTTTGCGGTCTTGGAAGGGTTTTTATCAGAACTTTTTAAGCAAGATATCAGCATTGACTCTATTCTGGAAAGCGAAGGTAATCAACAAGATGCGGAGGACAAGTTTAATAGAGTCGATCTGTTAGTGAGAAACAGCGAGGGGGAACTGCTGATTATTGAAATCCAGAACAGGAATGAGTACGATTTTTTTCAAAGGATGATGTACGGTACCTCAAAGGCTATTGCCGAGTATGCCACTATGGGCGAGCCTTATTCTATGGTCAAAAAAGTATTCTCCATTAACATCCTCTACTTTGATTTAGGACAGGGAAAGGATTACGTGTACCACGGTACTACTTGTTTTCGTGGAATTCACCAGGATGATACGCTTCGATTATCATCTAAGCAAAAAGAACTATTCGGACAGCCTGAGGTCTATCAGTTGTTTCCCGAATACTACGTACTGAAAGTGAATCAGTTTGACGGGGTGGCCAAGGATACGCTGGACGAATGGATCTACTATTTGAAGAACAATGACATCAAGGAAGAATTCACCGCCAAAGGGTTAGCCCAGGCCAAGCAGTTACTAAGCCTTGACAATCTATCCGAACAGGAAAGAAAGCAGTATATCCGGCATTTGGAGAACTTAAGCTATAAGGCCAGCATGGTTGAGACTTGGCGCATTGAGGCAGAAGATGAAGTAAGGGAAGAAGAAAGAAGATTAGCTAATGTAGAGATGGTCAGAAGAGGACTAGCGAAAGGCTTCTCAGCCGAGGACCTGTCCGACCTGACTGGCCTATCGCTAGAAGAGGTCAAAAAGCTGAAAGAATGAAAAACCTAACCGTTAGTGATATTCACCACGTCGCCGTCGTCGGCAGCGGCACGCTCGGCTTGCGCGTCGGGTTGCAGTGCGCCCTGAGCGGCTTCGATACTACCATTTACGACGTGAACGCCGCGGCCCTGGATCAAGGGAAGCAAACGCAGCAGCGCATTTTGCGGGGACTCACCAAGCACGGGCGGATCACGGACGAGGATGCCCGGGCGGCAAGGGACCGCATCGCCTGGACGACCGATCCTGCCGTAGCGGCCAAAGATGCGGACTTTGTGAACGAATCGGTGACCGAAGACCCGGAGCTGAAGAAACGGGTGTGGGCCGACTTTGGGCCGCGCTGCCCCGAGCGGGCGGTGCTCACCACCAACACCTCGTACCTGCTGCCCTCGATGTTTGCTCAAGATTCGGGGCGGTCCGAGCGGTTTTGCGCGTTTCACTTTCACGACGTGTTCACGGCCAACGTGGTCGACATCATGCCGCACCCCGGCACCGAAGAGTGGATCGTAGACTTCCTAAAAGAACTGGGCCTAAAGCTGAACCAAACCCCCATTGTGCTGCAGCGCGAGTCGTCGGGTTACGTGTTCAACGCCATGCTGATGGCCCTGCTGGGAGCGGCCGGGGCGCTGGTGACCTACGAAGTGGCCTCGATCCACGACGTGGACCGCGCGTGGATGGGCAACTTCAAGATGGACCGCGGTCCGTTCGGTATTTTAGACACCGTGGGCCTTGATACCGCCTGGCACATTGTGAAGGCGCGCCAGGATGATAAAAGCCAGCGCTTCGCTCAGCTATTGCGTACGTACGTGGAGCAGGATAAGCTGGGGGTGAAGAGCGGAGAGGGGTTTTATACGTATCCCAATCCGGCGTTTAAGCAGGAAGGCTTTGTGCAAGAATAGAAAAAGAGAAGAATAGCGCTGAGCGCCAACCAAACGGGCCCGGGGCGCGTCTATAAGGAGAACAATTCACTTTTTGAGCTATGAAATACTGGTTTATACCGCTCATCACCTTATTAATCTTGGGCTGTCGCGACGATAATACGGTGCAGAACAACCCTTCTGCCGACCCGATCAAGTTCACGGTGGCGGCCAACAGTGGCGGATGCAGTAATTTCCAGATTTATCATTATTCCGACGATCGCACCTTCGGCTTGCTACTGTCGGGCGATTCGGCGCAGTTGGCTTTGTCCACCAGCTGGCAAACCTACGCCGTGGACCAGTCGGGGTTAAGCCTCACTTTATACGAGTTTCGCCAACCACTCACCTCCTACTTCTGCGACGACGTGGTGGAGGCCAACGAAGACCCTATTGAGGAGTGGGAAGCCCAGGAGGGAAGCATTCAACTTAAAATTACCGGGCCGGGCCAGATGCCGGGCCGCTACACCATTGATGTGGTGCTGGAAGATGTACTGGTAAACGACCAGCGTCTTGATCGCATCACTCGCAATGGTATTGAGGTGGGCTGGCTACCGAGTTGAGTGGGGATGGGTTTCACAGTGAACCGTGCCATCTTATATTCTACTAACGACTATTTTACGAATAGGTCTGCTCAGTCAGAACCGTTATTGCTATACAAACCCACTCGGCGCAACACCATTGAAAACAACTGATTGGCGTCTTCGGAGATGCGCAGCAGAACCCCCAGGGTTCCGAACAGCACCGTGATCCCTAACGAGCGCAGCGGGAGGTCGAACCACACCGACGCTATCGGCGGAATACGCAATGCCAGAAAAAGCACTCCGGCGGTGACTGCTAATAGCCAAAGGTTTTTCTTAGTGAAGGGCAATAGGCGATATTTATGGTAGATGAATGTCAGCTTGGCAGCGTTGAAAACCACGATGGTGAGCAGGGTGGCCCCCGCCGCTCCTTCCATCCCAAAGCGGGGAATAAGGAGCCAGTTGGTTGCAATAGAGAACAGGGCTAACAGCAACATCATGTACATATTGAAGCGGTAGAACTGCGACATGTTGATAATTTCGTTGTTGGAACCGGTACTCATATCTACCAACTTAGCCAAGCCCACCAGCACCACCACCCAGTAGCCCTGACTAAACGCTTCTCCATTGGGTATGATAGCGAACAGATTAGGCAGGTTAGCCCAGATGCCAATAAAGATCAAACTACCGATAAGTTGCTGGTTGATTGAGGACTTCTTATAGATTGTCGCAATGTTGCTCATATCATTGGTAGCGAACGACTGGGCGATGATGGGTTGGCTGATCTGAGCGATGGCGGCCATGGGCACCTCAATGACCAGGGCAACGTTAAACATGGTGGTGTATACTCCGTTGGCAAACAACCCCAGCATTGAAGTAACCATAAAACTATCCACCCTTCGAAATATATTAGATCCGCTGCCACCCAGAAACGAGGACAACGAAAAGTAAACCACCTCCCGGACGTTTACCTGGCGCCAAAAGCGAAAGTCTATACTGAATTGCATTTTTGCTTTGAAGCCCAGGTAGATGGTGAGCAATCCGAGGCTGATTCCGTATATCCCCACGGTGAGCCAGAGAAAGAACATAAAGTCATACCACCCCAGGGCGTAGCCCATGATTATTAGCGTAGTCATCACCCGTAGTCCCACGTCGCGCAGCACGTTCACCACCACCGCTTCCAAGATGCTGCGACTGTAAGCGTCCATCACGGCCTGCATACTCATCAAGAACACCAGAACAAGTATAAGCCCGGCATAGTCTTGGGTTTGCGGGGCGTTCTGGCTGAAATATGCCCAAATTTGGTCTTCAATCGCCAGATAAACAATCAAAAAGACTCCGAACGCAACCACTGAGGCCAGTAGCAACGACGGCACAAGTCCACTAATATTAGTGAAACGTTGCGCAAAGATGGGGTAGTAGCGTAGCAATGAGGGAGCAATGCCCACCTGGGCGAACTGCACGAACAGGGCCGCGGTGCTCTGGATGAAGCGTACCGAACCGATCTGTTCCATCTCCAAAAACTGCGGAAAAATCAATAAGACGTTGACGTAACCGAGCAAGATGCCTACGTAGGAAAAAACACTGATCCATACACTTTGCCGTATGATGATGCCCATAATGGATGCTCAAAAACCGAACTGCGCGTACAAAGCTAGCAATTTCTGACGCTCAGCTTCCCAGTTATACTGCGTGAAGACCATCTGCTGTCCGCGCTGTCCCATTGCCTGAGCTTCGGCCTCGTGGGTTAGCAGGTAGACAATTGCCTCGGCTATCGCTTCGGAGTCCAGCGGATTCACCAGTATTCCGCCCCGGCACTGTTTCACGAACGCAGCGGTTTCGCCGTATTTTGAAGCAACCACGGGCAGTCCGGCGGCCCAGTATTCAAAGAGCTTGACCGGATAATTGGTCTGGTATCGCTCCAGTGGATGAGTAACAATCAGGCCCACTTTGCTCTCGAAATTGAGGGCGATCACCTCTTCCAAAGCGAGCCACCCAACGAAGCGTGCGCTTTTGGTATCTTCAATCTCTTTCTGCAACGAAGCGGGATAAAAGCCACCGGCCAGCACGAACGTGAACGGAATTTTTGAGCAAGCTTGCTCACAGGCCTCAATCATTTCCCGAAAACCCCTTACTTTAGTGATTGAGCCGACGTAGAGCACCTGGTTCAGACGGGGCGGCGGGTGTTGACTCGCCGCCTGGAAGGGAGCAATAATGGGGAAATTTCGCAAGAGGGTTGTTTTGTGCCGCGGGAAGTAGCGCTGAATGATCGGTTCTGCCACGATAATATGATGAAACCATCGGCCCGCCATTTTCTCTAAAGCCACGTAGAGACCTCGATATACTGGTTTGAACCAGGCAGGAATCCAGTGTTGATAGCTAATTTGCAGCGGCGTATCTTCGTGGGCGTCGTAGATCACCCGCCTGCCCAACGCGCGTAGCACCAACCCAACAAACAACAGTTCCGAATCGTGAATATGAATCACCGCGCGGCGAGAAAACCGCAGTGCCTGTCGCAAGATGAGCCAAGGAGTGATCAGTAGCTTCTCTCCTCCGTTTTTAGGATACCGCACCGGCACCAAGGCAATGCCATCCACGGTCTCGGTTTGGTGTGCATCGCGGCGAGGCACAATAAATGAAACTGAGTAGCCCGCATCAGCCAAGCATTTAGCTTCTTTGTGAAAGATTCGAGTATCGAGGGGAGGGTGGTTTGAAGTGGCTAGTTTAACAACCAATATCCTCTTTTTATAAGCGGATCCATCCATTGGGTAGCTGGTCTTTGAGGTTATAGGTCCGCTCGGGGTAGACGGGGTTCTTTCCGGAGTAGTGATTAGTCGTGAACCACTGTTGCGGGGCAATCACCAGTTTGTCGGGCCGCGGATTCAGCCACGCTCCCCACCAGCTAAAGCTGCTGTTAGCGATGATGTGGTGCTGACAGTTGGCCATCATTAGTAGATCCCAGTAGGCTTGCTCCCCCGAGTTGTGATCGACAAACACTGCTTGTTGATCAGCAAACGTCTGCTTGCACCAGGAGATATCATCCGAAAAGAAGAAGAAGGTAGGATTGTCCAATCGCTCTCGTAGGGTGTTGATCGCTCGCCGGTAGTATGCCGGGGGTTGTATCGCAAAGAAGCCGGTGTACGCTGCCGATTGGTAATCACCGTGCCGCACGTGCACACTCACCGATTGGGTAGCCTGCATGCGCTGCTTCAACGCGGTATTCTTTTCGCTCATCGGCTCCCGAGGCACCAAATGTTCTCGGATCACGGAGGCATAAGGCTCAAAATAACGTTCGCTCTGCCAGTAGCCCGATAGATAGACCGATGAGGGCAAATTGAAAAATTCCTCGTAGAAGTGGTAATAGGGCTGAGCAAAGGCTTCGCGACAGTAGCGGTAACTGGTCTTCTTGTGGAAGTAGCGTTGCACTTTGGTGCTTCCTATAAAGGCAGTGATATCTTGCTCCGGCGCCCGAACGTAGTCGGTTTTGAATTTGTCAAGGACTAACGTTCGGTACGGGTGATGGGTATAATAATACGGATCTATCTTAAAGGGCACTCGGTGATGCAACGTCAATGCCTTACCGGCAGCGTACTGAAACAGTTGGTTCCCCACCCCTCCCCGAAGCCTTTGTATCACCATTTCGGTTTTCTTTTATTACCTTTGGGCCTTTGTCTGTTATTCCTGTGAGCAAACTTAAATCATTCCCCCTCATTTACCAATCGCTGCTGGGGCTATTGAACCGAGTGGGGTATTTTGACTGGAAATTTCGCCGCAACTTTCCTCGCTACCAGCCTACTTCCCGATGGAAAGACCGCATTGCCCTGGTGGTGACTTCGCCCGACAATCGCAAGATCAGCCATGTACCCCAGGCCGGTCAGGTACAAGCCGACCACCAACGCATGCACAACGGACTTAAGATACGCTTGGGTAGTTACTACGACTACGGCAACACCCTGCTGTTGCAACAAAACCAAGGGGTGCACGAACCGCAGGAAGAGTACGTGTTTCAGGAAGTGCTGAAGGTGATTCCGCCGGGAGGCACCATGCTGGAGCTAGGATCATACTGGGCTTTTTACTCTATGTGGTTTTGCCAGCAAGTGCCCAACGCTCGTTGCTTTATGGTGGAACCAGACCCGTATAAGATGAACTTTGGCCGTCAGAACTTTCGCTTTAATCAAATGGAGGGCACTTTTATTAAGGGTTTTATTTCCGACCAAAGCGATGCCGCAGGAAGCACTCCCGTGCTTACCGTAGATGAGATTCTGCACATCCAGAACATTCAGCACCTCAGTATCCTGCATGCCGATATCCAGGGCTACGAATATGCTATGCTGCAAGGTGCGAAAACCGTTTTGCAGCAGCAACTAGCTGACTTTATCTTTATTTCTACCCACTCGAACGAGCTTCACGCGCAGTGTTTGGCGTGTTTGCTACGGTATAATTACGAAGTGATCGCCGATGCCAATCTGGATGAATCGTATTCCTGGGACGGTCTGTTGGTAGCCAAGTCAGCAAGAGCTCCTTCATTACCGAATCCCACAATTACGAAGCGAAGTGATGCACCAAACGCTTCGGAAACAATGCATTTGTCATGAAGAAACCGTCTGGCCGTTAAGATGATACGGAAAGCACTGCGCCGCTTGCTAGAACTGATGGGAATCAGTTGGGTCACTTTTTGGGATAACCTAACCGGTTTGCCCTTCTACTACTGTGATTGGAGAGAATTCAAGAAACAGCGCGGTGATGACACTACCTTTCGATTAGGAACTCCCTATCCGGTTCTGGACGAGCGAAATAGCGAATCGGCCACAGTAAGCCGTTTGTACTTTTATCAGGACCTGCACGTGGCGCGTTTAATTTTCAAGAACCTACCTAACCGGCACGTTGACATTGGCTCCCGCATCGACGGCTTTGTGGCCCACGTGGCGGTGTTTCGGCCCATTGAAGTGTTGGACGTGCGTCCTCAATCTATGGTGGTAGAAAACGTGGTATTCAAACAAGCCGACCTGATGGTGCTTCCCGACGACATGCTTAACTATTGCGATTCTATCTCGTCGCTAAACGCTATTGAACACTTCGGTTTGGGCCGCTACGGCGATCCGATTGACTACTTTGGCTATCTGAAAGCCATTCGTAATATTACCAAAATATTACAAAAGGGCGGCGTATTTTACTTCTCGGTGCCTATCGGAAGGCAACGCGTAGAATTTAATGCCCATCGGGTGTTCGCGGTTGCTTACTTACTGAATCTATTTGAGGCTGACTACCGCGTCCGCAGCTTTTCTTGCATTGATGATGCTGGCAACTTTCATCAGGATGTGTCCATTGACCCAGCTTCGGTAGAAACCAACTACGGCTGCCGGTTTGGCTGTGGAATTTTTGAATTAGTCAAAAAATAAGATGTAGTAACTATTGCTCTGTTCTGCTAATCCTTATATGCACTATGAACCAGAAAGACCCACACGAAAAGCGATACACCAGAACGGTCGCTTTCATGAAAAAGCACATTAGCGAAGGCGTCAAAGTATTGGATTTGGGAGTGGTTAGCAATTTGTCTCACCGAATGAGCGAACACGGCTATATCGTATCAAATACCCAAGGTGAAAATCTGGATATTGACTACCATGATTATCTGAATTGCAATGTAGAGGTAGTCACCGCTTTCGAGATTTTTGAGCATATGCTAGCCCCGTTCAATATCTTGAGGCAACTGAAAACCGAGAAGCTGATTGCGTCTGTTCCGCTAAAACTGTGGTTCAGCAACGCGCACTGGAACGATCAGAATGAATGGGATAAGCACTACCACGAATTTGAGAAGCGGCAATTCAATCTGTTGTTAGAGCGATCCGGATGGAACATTTTAGATAGCGAACAATGGCCTACTGGTGAATGGAAAATTGGTATTCGTCCTATTTTGCGGCACTTCGTTCCTCGCCATTACATCGTATATTGCGAAAGGGTATAATATCCAATTATATTCCTTTCTTCACTAAACCTTACAAGATGAGGGTACTTATTAAATTAATAAAGCCTTTAATATAACTATTCTGATATTTGTATTTCTCTATCATCTACTAAATATCAGCTATGAAAAATCTTAAGTATCTATTAGCAACAATATTCGCGGCGACGCTGCTTTACTCCTGTGAGGAGACGGAAGTAAATAAACCGCAGGAATCAATCGCAAAAGGAACGGCGGCGCTATCCTTTTCGGAAGTAACGTTGCATTCAAATGGCCGGTCTTTTTCCACCGAAACCGCTAGTCCAAAAACAGTCGTTATCTCAGTAAAAGACTCCTTGGGAGACTACGTGCTGAATCAAGAAAAAATTGAGCTAATACGTATTGGTGATGGTTACATCACCAAAGAACTGGAGTTCTCAGTAGGGGCTTACACCATTGAAGACTTCATTGTGCTTGACGAAGCAGAAACCGCCATTTATCTCACTCCTAAAGTAGGTTCGGAACTTGCAAATCTTGTTAACCAGCCACTTCCGCTTGCATTTACCGTGGCAACTGAGCGCATTACTGATGTTGAACTGGAGGTTGTTCCAGCCGATTTGGGTGAGCCATCATTATACGGATACGCTACCTTTTCTTTTGATATCGTTAACACCTTAGAAAAAGGGTTGATCGGTCACTATCGGTTTGACGGCACTACAGATGATGCAAGTAAGTACGCCAACCATGCTATCAATTCAACCAAGGGGGTTTACGCCAACGGAGTGGTCGGAGAAGCCCTGTATTTTGATGGAACCGATGACTATTTGACTTTGGAAAATACACTGAGTCTGTCGAAAGAATTTGCTTTCTCGTTCTGGGTGAAAAGCCAAGGAGCCGCCAGCGCTACTGAAAACAACGGAGCGGTTATTTCCAAATACAGCTTTCACCAAAGAAGCTTTTATATCACTACCTACGGATACCAAGATACCCGTTCGGAGAATTTGATTCACGCCTCGTTTTTTGGCACCGGTAATACTAACAACCGTCAGCGAGATTGGGTTAACTCAAATCTCAGTGATACTTATTTGAAGGAAAACCAGTGGGATCCGGCACAATGGAAAATAGTTAGCCCTGATACTTTGACGAAGAACGAGTGGACGCATGTATTGGTGAACATGGACAGCGCAACGCTATCGGTCTACTTAGACGGAAAGCTGAAAGTGCAGAAGCAGCGAGAATACGATACGTACCATGACTCTTCACAGAAAACGTATATTGGCAATATTTTCAGCGGCGGTGAGGGCAATAACAACCATTTTCATGGGTACCTTGACGAGCTAAGAATATACGAACGAAGCTTATATCCTCAAGAAATTGAAGCGCTGTGCGGTAAGTAGCCATCGCTCGGCATCGCCCTGATACAAGAAGCCGTATATTGCTGTTCAAATCCAGCAGTACGCGGCTTTCTTGTTTAACTTGTGTTTTAACCTGACCTTATGCTCTCCAACCAACCCCGCGTTCGCCCGAAGAAACACCTGGGGCAACATTTTCTGAAAGATACGACCATCGCCGAGCGCATCGTCAACAGCCTGACCCAGCACGGGGGCTACCGGAAGGTGCTCGAGATCGGACCGGGCACCGGGGTACTCACCCAATTTTTAGTGCAATTGTCTAACTACGAACTCACGGTGATTGAGGTCGATACCGAATCGGTAGCCTACCTCAAGCAACGGTATCCCGAACTGCCTATTCTCTCGGAAGACTTCCTGCAAACCCGCCTCGATGAGCACTTCGCCGCTCCCTACGCCATCATCGGTAATTTTCCCTACAACATATCTTCCCAAATCTTCTTCCGGGTGCTCGATGAGCGTGATCGGGTGCCCGAGGTGGTGGGTATGCTGCAAAAAGAAGTGGCCGACCGCCTGTGCGCCCCGCCCGGCAGCAAAACCTACGGCATCCTGAGCGTACTTCTGCAAGCCTACTACACCCTCGAGTACCTCTTCACGGTGGAGCCGCACGTGTTTCATCCTCCTCCGAAGGTGCGCTCGGCCGTGATCCGACTGCAACGCAATGCCACCGCCCAACTGGCGTGCGACGAAGTGCTTTTTCGCCGCGTGGTGAAGCAGGGTTTTCAAAACCGCCGCAAGACCTTGCGCAACGCGCTTAAACCCCTAAATTTGTCTCCGGCCGTTCAGTCGCTCCCGGTGCTGAACCAGCGGGCCGAGCAACTGTCGGTCGGTGATTTTGTGGAGTTAACCCAGCAGATTAGTGGAAGCAACAGCCCTGATGCCCTTTGAGGTATCGCAAGAATACCTGGAGTGGGTGCGGGAAGTGATCGCGCAAGACGAAGCCGCGCTTGTGCAAGAAAGCATGGCAGAAGCCAATCCGGTAGACATCTTATCGGTACTCTACGAGCTCAACACCGAGGAGTCGAAGTACGTCCTTAAGCTCTTAGACAAGGAAAAGGCGGCCGACGTAATCATCGAGATCGAGGACGAAGATCAGACGGCTTTCCTGCGCAACTTCACCTCCGAAGAACTTGCCGAATTTATCGACTACCTCGACTCGGACGACGGAGCCGACATCCTGAATCGCCTGCCGATCCAGACCCGCGAGGAGGTGATCGACCTGATGCGCAACGAGGAGCGGGCCCACCACGTGAAGGATCTTATTCGCTACGAAGAAGACCGGGCCGGGGGACTGATGGCCAAGGAGCTGATCAAGGTCTACCTCACCTGGAACGTGAAGCAGTGCATCGAGGAGATTCGGCGACAGGCCGAGAAAATCGACAAAATTTACTCGGTCTACGTGGTCGACGCCAACCACCACTTGTTGGGCAAAGTGTCAGTCAAAAAATTGCTACTGGCTATCGACGACACCCTGGTGGCCGACCTGTACGACGACGAAGTGATCTCGGTGCCTACCCACCTGGAAGAAGATGAGGTGGCCGACATCATGCGGCGCTACGACCTGGAGTCGGTGCCGGTGGTGGATGCCCTGAACCGGCTGGTGGGCCGCATCACCATCGACGACATTGTGGACGTGATCACCGAACTGGCTGAGGAAGAGCGGCAACTGATGTCGGGAATCTCCGAAGACGTGGAAGAGCGCAGCGACAGCGTGTGGTTGCTGTCGCGGGCCCGCCTGCCCTGGCTCATCATCGGCATGGCGGGTGGGCTCATCGGGGCCCGCTTCATTGGTTTGTTTGAAGCCGATATTATGCTCGTGCCGGCCATGGCCTTCTTTATTCCGCTCATCACTGCCACGGGCGGCAACGTGGGCATTCAGTCGTCGTCGCTGGTGCTGCAAAGCCTGGCTTCTTCTTCGGTGTTTGAAGACAGCATGGCCAAGCGGCTGCTCAAGGTAATCACCGTGGCGCTGATCAACGGCCTAGCGCTGGGAGTGCTGGTGCTGGGGTTTAATCTTATTTTGGGCGAACCCGTCCGCTTGTCCATCGTGGTGGCCATTGCCCTGTTCAGCGTGGTGCTGCTGGCTTCCCTGATGGGCACCATCACCCCGCTGGTGCTCGACAAGTTCGGCATCAACCCCGCCCTGGCCTCGGGTCCGTTCATCACCACCGCCAACGACCTGCTCGGCCTCACGGTCTACTTCGGAGTGGCGCATATGCTGTATAATTTCTAGCCATGAAAAAGTGCCTGATCATCGACGACCTGCACGGTTGCATCATCCCGCTGCTCGAAGAAGTCGGCTACGTTGTCGACTACCGTCCGGGCCTGTCGCGGCCCGAGGTGTTGAGCTGCATCGCCGACTACGAAGGGCTGATCGTGCGCAGCAAGCTGGCGGTGGACCAGGAATTGATCGATGCCGCACCGAACCTGCGCTTCGTGGGGCGGGCCGGAGCCGGACTGGATCAGCTCGACGTAGATGCTCTTAGCGCCCGCAACATCGCTATCCTCAACGCTCCCGAGGGCAACCGCGACGCCCTGGCCGAGCACTTGGTGGGCATGCTGCTCAGTCTGCTCAACCACATCCACCGGGCCGACCAACAAGTGCGCGCCGGGGAGTGGGACCGCGCCGGAAACCGAGGGGTTGAATTGATGGGAAAGACGGTGGGCCTGGTCGGCTACGGCTACATGGGACAAGCCTTTGCCCAACGACTGAGTGGGTTTGGGGTGACCGTGCTGGCGTATGACAAGTACCGGAAGGACTACTCTGACCGCAACGCCACCCAAGCGACCATGAACGAGTTGCACGAGCGCGCGGAGGTGCTCAGTTTCCATGTACCGTTGACCGAAGAAACCCATCATTTGGTAGATAAGTCGTATATCGACCGCTTTCAAAAGGATATTTACCTGCTCAACACGGCCCGGGGCAAGATTATGACCCTGGCAACCTTGGCGGAGGCCATTGGCCGGGGCAAAGTGCGCGGAGCGGCCCTCGACGTGCTGGAGAGCGAACCGCCCGCGCGCATGCCTGCCGATCAGCGGCGCTATTTTGACGAATTAAGTCAATCGGACCGTGTGCTGTTCACCCCCCACGTGGGTGGCTGGACCCACGAGTCGTACGAAAAGATCAGCCGGGTGTTGGCGCAGAAGATCATCGCGCTAAACCAGGATTGATTATTACATCGTACTTTTTTGCCGAAAAACGCCCTTCTTGTCGGCCTCGATGAGGGTACCTTGGAGTCCTGATTTTTATACGCTCGACATGTGATATTCTTTTTATTAGCTACTCGTTCCCGGTATGCGTTTTAAGCTCAACAAACACCTTCCTATTATCCGAAAGCGGTTCGGCGAGATCGTCGAAAAGCCCGTGCTCACTTCCTTTCTGGTGCTGGTTTCGCTGGCCGCCCTGGTGATTGGTTTAAGCTACCATTATTACGTAGAAGACAACTATAACTTTGTGGGGCAGGTGCTGGCCGAGGCGCACGGGATGCTGTTCGATATCGCCGTGATCGGTATTTTGATCTACTGGCTGAACGAAAATGGGCAGAAAAACCTGCGAATCCGCACTTACAAGGATGAGATTGACGACTTTCGGCTGTGGGAATCGGAAGAAGCGGCGTTTCGGACGGCGGGTAATATCAAGCGACTCAACCGCCACCGTATCTACGCCATCGACCTGGTGAACTGCCACCTGGCCCGAACCAACCTGGGGTACACGAACATGACCCGCAGCAACCTCAATTCGGCCAACGTGTCTCATTCTAACCTAAACCAAGCGGTGTTGGTCAACACCCGGATGAACCAGACCAATTTTGAGGCCTCCAACCTCAACCACGCTCAGTTGCAGAAGTCGTACGCCAGCGGCGCCAACTTCAAGGATGCTTCGCTGATGAAAGCCGACCTGTCGGGGGCCTTCCTCATCAAAGCCAGCTTCGAGAATGCTTTCCTGACCGAAGCCAACCTGCGGGGCGCTATCGTGATGGGCGTGAACTTCACCAACGCCACGCTCTACAAGGCCGACCTGCGCGAGGCCGACGGACTCACCGTGGAGCAGTTGCTCCAGGCCAAGTCGCTGCACCAAGTGCAGTTGGATCAGGCGCTGCTAGAGGAAATTGTAGAGGTAAACGCCCAGTTGCTCGAGCGTTCGGCCTGAACCTGCCGGGAAGCCTACCGGATCTACTGTCTACGGAACTACGAACCGGAAGCCTACTCCGTGGACATTCTCGATGCGCAGGTTAGGGTCCGCTGCCAAGTATTTTCTAAGCCGGGAGATACATCCACCAAAGAAGCAATTGCTCCCGGAGAACGGGGAGTGGTGCGGGCGACGTATAACGCGGCGCAACTGGGAGCTTTTGCCAAGACAGTTTCCGTCACGCTCTCTACCGGAGCACCGGCCCAGGTGCTTCGCATTCAGGGAACCGTGGTAGAGTAACTGGTCTGAGGCAGGGTGCCTTTGTCAATACACAGCAATGTTGCCAAGCGCAGCGTTGCTGTTTTTCGCGTAGTTGGCTTCGCGAGGTAATTTATTATTCCACAACTTAAGATTCGTGACAGATCAAATCACTCCACCCGCGAGTTGCTCACCAACACGTCGGCCCAACTGTCTTTGTTGTCGGCGATAAACTTCTGGTGGTCGGGATGATTAAAGTACACTTCCATATCCGCTTCGTTGGCGAAGGTGGTATAGTGCATCACGTCGTAGTCGGCGGTGGACTCGTAGGCCACTTTAAAGGTTTTACCAGCCTCATACGAGCGCAGCTCCGGAATTTTATCCTGCAAACCGGCAAAATCATCCATGTGCTGCTGCCTGGCCTTTTCCGAAGTGCCTTCCTTGAATTTGAAAGCAACCACGTGCTGCACAAACGATTCGGCGGGGGCGGAGGAAACAGGCATAACAGAAGCGGGTTCGGGGGCAGAACGTTGATCAGTGGGGGCTTGGCAGGCCGACAGCCCAAATGCTGCGACCAGAATATAGCCGAGATGACTCATATACTTTTATGGTAGGTGAGAGAGCAATATAATAAACGCCTGTAAATATCTCGGATCTTTGTGTTTGTCTGATAGTACAAGATATATGTATATGATTGAGGTACGCTTGACGTATTGCGTATTTATGTGTTTTTGGGCAAAAACCCCCGGTGTTCACACGGGGGATGAGGGGCGCGGGCTTATCGACGCTTCTGCTCCTCAATGTACTTGGTAATGGCTGCTGCCGAAATTGAACCAATGGACTCGCAGTAGTAACTACGTGTCCACAGCGAAGGTAATTTAGTTTTTAGGTACGGAAACTCTTTGCGTAGATAGTTGGAGGTACGGCCCTTAATTCTAGCAACAATGTTTTGAGGGCTGTCAACAGGTTTGGCTTTGATGAAGAAACGAAAAGTATTAACTTTGTAATATGAACTTAACAACATTGCAATACCGAATTAAGGATAGTAGTTGCGCTCGTCAGCTAGAAAAGATGGCGGGTTCGGTATCCTACGTCTGGAACTACTGCAATGAGGTTAATTACGATAGCTGGCGTAAGTTTAGAAGGACTTACACCGCTTTTGATCTGAACAAGAAAACGAAAGGGTGCGGTAAGGAATTAAGACTGCATTCGCAAACTGTTCAAGCAGTAGCCGAGGAATACGCTAAGGCAAGTAAGCAGTTTAGAAAGCCGAAATTGAGGTGGCGTAGTGCCCGCCGTTCGCTAGGTTGGATACCCTTCAAAGCTTCCGGCGTGAAAGTAGAAGCTGACCTGAGTACAGGACAAAACAGAGCAGGTAGGGATATTGGTTAACTTTGTAATGGCGAAAGAACGAAGTTAACGCTAACCCTAAATGCTCTGAGATGAAAGATAGTAAAGAAATGCTAAAGCAAGAAATGCGTACTCATTTTGCTGTAGATGCCCGCCGGGTAGATCTATTATCCCGTTTACTAGTGGCGCTACTGCAAGTCTGTACAGTGAGCTATGCTCAACTGGCTCTGGCTCTGAATGCCAAGGTAAAGATAAGTTCCAATGTGAAACGCTTGCAGCGGTTTTTCAAAGAGTTCAGTTTTTCTCACCGCGCCTACGTGCAGTTTGCTTGGAAGCAGTTTGCCAGCCAAGAAACCGTACTGGCTATTGATCGCACGGACTGGAAATTTGGTAGCCATCATATCAATGTACTGATGATCGGCATTGCTTACCAGGGTACCGCCATTCCGCTAGTGTGGAAGCTGTTAGGCAAAGCTGGCAATTCTTCTCAAAGAGAGCGCATTGGATTAATGCGTGGGCTATTTTGGTTTCTCACTGAGGAGCAAAGGTCTGACATTCAGGCAATTACCGCCGACAGAGAATTTGTCGGGCATGATTGGCTAAGCTACCTCATCGACCAAGAGGTAGACTTTGTGATCCGAATCAGAAAAGATGCTTTGGTGCACAAAGCCGAACGTACTACCCATGCACACCGCGTCTTTACTACCCAAGATTTGCGTGTATTGCGCAAGCCACGAAAGGTATTCGGCCTGTCCCTCTACATGAGCGGCCAGCAACTCTCGGGGGATGAGTATCTGATTCTCATCAGTACGCTAAAGGGCAAACAGACGGTTGGCCTCTATCAACAACGCTGGAAGATTGAGTTACTTTTTGGCTGCCTGAAAAGCCGTGGCTTTTGCTTTGAGGATACTCATCAGCGAATAGATCAACGCATCAACACCATGATTTTTATGCTGGCTTTAGCCCTCTGTTGGGCGGTGAAAACCGGCGAATGGTTACTGGAACGGGGGTATAACATCCCGGTTAAAAACCTGGAAAAACGGCAAGAAAAACTGTTCAGCCTTTTCCGAATTGGCCTAGATCAACTCAAAGTCCATATGCTCAACTACCTTGACTTTAAACCCCTTATCCCACTTTTGTCCTGTACTTAGGAAGCTGACACAATACGCTACCAGGGGCGTATCTATCGCTTTTGGCTCTCCCGGCCTGTTGAAGGTATAGTAAAGACTGGTTCTTTTGCGCAGGATAGCCGGGGCAGGTGGTATGTGAACCTAGTAGTCGCCGAAGCAGACAAAGGGAGGGAAAAGACGGGTAAGGCGTGTGGGGTTGATCTAGGGCTAAAAACGATTGCCACGATATCCGATGGTACTGCACTGAACCGGGAAAACCTGACCAAAGAGTACGAAGAAAAATTGGCGGTAGCTCAACGAGCTGGTAAGAAGAAACAGGTTGCTACGATACACGCTAAGATCAAAAACCGCCGCAAGGATTGGAATCACAAGAAAACTACCGAGCTAGTACGTGACTACGACTATATCGCTGTAGGCAACGTGAGTAGTTCAAAGCTAAAAAAGACCCGCATGGCTAAATCGGTATCGGATGCCGCCGCGTCCACGGTGGATTGGAGCCAGTTCAAAACGATGCTTGAATACAAAGCGATTGCGCCGCCGGGCGGCCCCGTTAGTGTCGAGGTGAAAGTGGTCAACGAAAGTTTTTCAACGGTCACGTGTTCGCAGTGTGGAGAGCGAACCGGCCCGAAAGGGTTAAGCCGATTGGGAGTAAGAGAGTGGATATGTTCGAGTTGCCAGACTTCCCACCACAGGGATGTTAACGCGGCAACAAATATCCTACTCTCCGCACAGGGCATTGTGCGCCGAAGGGAATCCCTTCCCCTTTAGGGGTGGGGAGGATGTCAAAAGTATCATTGTACATGATTAGAGGGTACAAGGATAAAAAAACAGAGGCATTCGCTGAAGGTGATTTTGTCAAGCAGTTTGAACCCTTTAGAAGACAAGCAGAGAAGCGCTTGCGCATCCTGGAAGCAGCAAAGAACAAAAACGATCTAGCGCAACTGCCTAGTAACCGCTTTGAAGCCCTAGTCGGCGACAGAAAAGGACAGTGCAGTATTAGAATCAATCGCCAGTGGCGAATTTGCTTTATATGGCCAACTGATTCTGATGGTCCGGATGAAGTAGAAATTACTGATTATCATTGAAATAAACGGCATGAACCGAACACCGATACACCCAGGGGAGATACTAGCGGACGAACTGGAAGAGATCAATTTGACGGGAGCTGAGTTAGCCCGGATTATTAGTGTACCTGCCAACCGGATAACGCAAATCATTGCTGGTAAACGAGCTATCACCGCCGACACCGCCCTGCGCCTGGGCCAATACTTCGGAATGAGCGCCGACTTCTGGATGAATCTGCAAAAGATGTACGAGCTGGACCTGACCAGACGGGAAGTAGGAGACAGCATTGCTCAACTTCCGCAAAGGGCATCCTAAGAACAGAAATGGGTTCTACGAAAAGGTTGGTGGTTCAATAGATATAGTTCCTCCTCTAGTTATAGCATGTGCCACGACCTATTACTGACGAAGAGTGTCCGCTCGGCCTTTTAATTCAAGCGTTTATGTAACACATCCTAAAGCGTCTGCAAGCGCTGCGGAGCGTGCACCTGCTGGGTGAGCACTTCTTCCACCACTCCTTCGGTGATGTCGGGGTAATTGATTTCCAGGGGGCGGCCGCGTTGCACCCAGGCTTCAATCTCAGGAACGCGTTTTTTCTTGAAGTTCTTCAGCACCGGGATGCCCAGCGTCTTAAGCGCGGCCGCGTTGCAGTGCTGCTCATACTGGTTCTTCATCGGAATCACCATCAGCTTTTTGTTCAGATACAGGGCCTCGGCGGGCGTCTCAAACCCGGCACCGCACAAAATGCCTTCCCCCTCGGCCAGACTTTTGATAAATCGTTCGTTCTCGATGGGCTGAACGGATACGTTTTTTTCGCGGTATGTCCTGCGGGTATGCTTCGAGAACACCTGCCACTCGATGCCCTCAATTTTGGTAAGGCGTTTGATAATTTTCTCGTCGCTAAACGCGGGCAGGTACACCGTGTAGTGCCCCCGGTGGTGCACCTCCGTTTGCCGAACCTGCTGGCGAATTACCGGGGTGAAAATGTGCTCGTCGAAGCAAGCGAAGTGAAAACCGTACTGTCGCTGGGTGGGGGCGTAGTGCCGTAGAATGGCCCGCCCCAACTTATCCCTTTTCTCGGGTTGGGGGGCGTGCGGCGACAGAATCGCGCTCTGGTGGCTCAGGCTCACGCAAGGAACGTGCTTGAGGTGACAGGCCCAGGCCGACACCGGCTCAAAGTCATTGATCACCAGGTCGTACTGCTCCACGGGCAGCTGTCGCACGTCTTTATACAGCTTGCGGGTATCGGTTTTTCGATAGGTCTCCACCAAATCCACCCCGCCCGACTTTCCGAAGATGAAACCCATACCCTTGAGTTGGTACCGGATCGGGTAGGGCAAAGCCACGTCGGCCTGAATGCCGCTCACCAGTAAATCCAGGTCGGTGCGCTGCTGCAGGATCGGAACGATGTCGCGGGCGCGACTGAGATGCCCGTTGCCGGTTCCCTGAATGGCGTAGAGCACTTTCATACTTGCTTGATCTTAAACTCCTTCACCAGGTTGTCGTAGAGTTGGGTAGCGGTCAAATTTTCTTCTTCCAAGTCAGCATCTTCGTGGATAAAGGCATCGTCCTGGTAGCGATACAGCGCCCACTGCCCGTGGTTATACTCCAGCGCGGTGAGGTTTTCTACCCAGTCGCCACTATTCAGATACATCACCTGCCCCTGTTCGGTGGTAATGATGCGCATCTCAGGATTGTGAATGTGTCCGCACACCACGTAGTCGTACTGGTTGCTGATCGCGATCTCGGCGGCGGTGTTCTCGAAGTCGTCGATGAACTTCACGGCGCTTTTTACCCGGTTCTTAATCTTTTTGCTAAACGACACCCGTCCCCGACCGAGCTTTTCGTAGAGGAAGTTGACCACCGCGTTGAGTAAAATCAACGTGTCGTAGCCGATGGCTCCGAGCTTGGCCAGCCACTTAGAATGCTTCATGGTGATGTCAAACACGTCACCGTGGAAAATCCAGGCCTTCTTTTCGCCCAGCCGCAGCACCACTTTGTTCACAATCTGTAGGGAGCCCATGGTGAAGCCCTCGAACTTGCGCAGCATCTCGTCGTGGTTGCCCGTCACGTAGTAAATGGTGACGCCCTTGGCAGCCATGCCGAAGATTTGCTTCACGATGCGCATGTGCGCGGCGGGCCAGTAGCGCTTGCTGAACTGCCAAATGTCGATAATATCGCCATTGAGCACCAGGATGTCGGGCTTGATGCTCTTTAGGTAGTGCAACAGTTCTTTGGCGCGGCATCCGTAGGTGCCTAGGTGCACATCGGAGACGACAACCACCTCAACGGAACGTTTTTTTGACATGATACAACAAGGTATAGTGGAAGAAGAACAAGAAGTCGCTCAGGCTGAAGGCCGACAGTCGGCGATAGGGAAGTTGGCGAGAGGATACAAGCGGCGGCGATGCTGGACTAGCGGAGAAGGAGTAGAAGATATGGCGTAGCTTGCTCAATGCGCTGAACTGCTTGGTTTAAGCGAATTACCCACAATTTATCGATAAGCGCGTTAACGATATATTAAACTATTGTTATGACAATGTTAAGGTTTGATGGGTGGATTCATGGTTTGTTAACATTGCTACCACCGCGTTTTAGTTGTTGGCCGCAGCACCTGAAGGCTACTGGCTCGTACCTCAAGCTGCACTTCGGCCTCGGTTTCAACGTAGTCACCGTCTACGTGTCCGAGGGGTTCATCCATCTGTTGGACACGAAACTGTTGTACCCGAGCAATCTCTACGTAAGGAGAATGGTGAATGTTTCGGGTGAACGACAGCATTGTGAAAATAGGCAAGTAAGCTAAGGGGAAAGGTCGTACAAACACTACGTCCAGGTAGCCGTCATCAATGCGCGCCTGGGGAGCAATCACCGCGTTGTTGCCGTACTGCTGGGTGTTGGCAAAGGCCACCATCAGTAGCTCTTCTTCTATTATCTTCCCATTCAGTTCGTAGCGATAGCGGCGGGGTTGGTACGTCTGAAATTCCTCCCACACGCAGCGCGCGTAGGTGGCGTAGCCCCGCTTGATCTGGTGCATAAATTTTTTGCTCACCTGCGCGTCAAAGCCCATCCCCGACACGTTGAAGAAGGGGCGGCCGTTCATGAAGCAGGCGTCGAGCGGAACGGGTTTGGCCCGATTGAGTTGCTGCACCGCGCGGGTGGGGTCGGTCGACAGGCCCAGGTGTCGCGCAAAGCCGTTGCCCGAGCCTAGCGGAATGATTCCCAGCGCGGTGGAGGTGCCAATGAGTTGGCTGGCCGTCTCGTTCATGGTGCCATCGCCCCCCACCGCCACCAGCACATCAAAGTCCGAATGGGCCGCCTGAGCAATCTGGCGGGCGTGCCCGGCGTACTCGGTTACCTTAATCTCAAAGTCGTAGGCGGGACGGTCGAAGTGGCGGTCGATGATCTCCGGAATGTTCTTTTGTTTCCCTATCCCCGAGATGGGATTGACAATGAACAGAAAACGCTTCTTAGACATAAGGCAAAATCTTAGTGGTCAGACGGTTAGATGAAGTACAAGCAACGCGGTGAAATTGTTGAAAGTCTTCGTCGCGGTTAGATCTGCTGCAACGAACCGGTTAACAATATAATTTGTACTTTTTGATGATTTTGAGCAATATGCTTTACCAGTCTGACTGGTCTGAATTTCGGAGTGTTCTTGTCTGTTAGACCAGAAAACCATCTTGCATTCTTGCGGACAGCTGTGTGCTATCTGATTCGTTTGCTATTCAACGAGTAGCATTTAAACATATGTTCGCAACTTATCGGAGGAAAAGCCTGGCTAGACAACTACGCGTATAAGATTGAAATGGGCGCAGGGCTTTTCATCGTCCCACTGGTATTGTTCGTCATTGCGCTGCTCACCGTGGGCTACCGAACCTATGCGGCAGCGCGGGCCAATCCGGCTGAGGCATTGCGGACGGAATAATATGCTTTGTTGAGTGAAAACGGTAAGGATTTCAAGTTGTCTACGTTACCCGTGTTGACCCCGGATGAATACCTCAATAGCATTGGTCGAACATGACCAAACGCCTCACCGACCGCTTCTTTTGCTACTTATGTTCCCCGTTCAGGCTCTTGCTCATTCGTTCGAAGGTCTGCTGAAGCTCTTTTAACTTTTCCGGATGCTGGGCGGCTACGTTGCGCTTTTCACCTACATCGGAGGGCAGATGGTACAGTTCGGTAAAGTTGCGCAGCTTCCAGTCGCCCCGGCGAAAAGCCGTTTGATCCTGGTACTGCCAGTAGATGTCCCGCTCTATGGTTTTCTGATCCAGCAGCACACGGCTGGCGTCTACGCCGTCTATAGGTAACGTAGTAAGTTGCTCCGAAAAGCCAGCCAGATTTGCCAGGGTGGGCAGTACGTCCACGTTGCAAAGCGGCTGGGAAATCACCTGCCCTGGTTTGACGGTTCCTTTCCAGCACAGCAGGGCGGGCACCCGGATGCCTCCTTCCCATAGCGAGGCTTTTTCTCCGCTCAGCGCCCCATTGCTGGCGTGTCCGTAGTAGCTTTCTGCGTAGCCGCCGTTGTCTGAAATAAACCAGATCAGAGTATTATCTAGCAATCCGTCTTGGTCAAGGGTAGCCAAAACGCGCCCCACGTTATCGTCTAGATTAGCGACCATGGCAGTATACAGCCTACGGTACGGGTCCTCGATATGCGCAAACCGCTCTACGTACGCTTCCGGCGCCTGTAGGGAGTTCATGATCTTGGCATCTTGGTAGATTCCCTCGTGTAAAGACACGGTTACGGCAGGAATGCGGTCCGGGTCGGTCTTGCCAAAGTGAGGTGCATTGTAAGAAAGAAACAGAAAGAAAGGACTGGCTTGATCCTGGGTGGTTTGGATAAAGTTGAGCGCGTGGTTAGTGATCAGGTCGGTAGCATACCCTTCTTCGCGGGCGGGTTTTCCGTTGTTCATCCAGCAGTTGCCCAGCCCGCCGTATACGTGGTAGAAATAATCCATGCAGCCTGCCGTATGTCCGGTGAACATATCAAAGCCGTGATGCATGGGCAGATAAGACGGTTGCTTTGATCCTAGGTGCCACTTGCCTACCAGGGCGGTGCGATAGCCCTGCGCCTTGAGCAGTTCGGCGAGCGTCACTTCTTGCTCGTCGAAGTGATGATCATCGCCGGGCATGATCACCGCCTCTAGTCCGTGGCGGGAGCGTTGGGGGTAGCTTCCGGTAAGCAGGCTGTAGCGGGAAGGGGTGCAGACCGGGGCGGCTACGTAGAAATCGGTGAACCGGATGCCTTCGTTGCCGATGCGGTCTATGTTCGGGGTTGAAATGTCTCCTCCGAAGCTACTTAGGTCTCCGTAGCCCAGATCATCGGCGTAAATGATGATGACGTTAGGTTGCAACGTTGGCTGCGCCTGCGCGAATTGGCAGGCCAGGTAGAGCAGGAAGTAGCCGTATACTCCGGCTAATAGAAGTGGATGCATGGTAGGAAATATTTTTTGTAGTGCATTTTTCGTCTCGTTTCTAAAGGTACGATGCTACGCCTGATTACAAAACCTAAAAAATCCGACGAACGCCCTCGCGAAGATCGGGCCAGGCCACCGCTAGCGACGCAAAATTGATTGCTGCTCCCGCCACGCAGTACAAGCACACCTTTTTCTGCTTGGTGACCATATTCAACAGATAGTTGGCCGCGCCTCCGGCGTTGGCCAGCAGCGCGGTGCCCAGCAGCAGATCAAATGCCGGGTGCCGACCCGTCTTTTCCGTGCCGCCCGCCGTGGCCAGCACCATCGTGAGTCCGTAAACCACGGCGCTGATGGGCGCGTCGGGCGCTCCGAGTTGGTAGGCCTCGTCCGAGGCGTTCACGTAGTCCGAATCGAACAGCTCGCCCGGAAAATCGGGCAGGTGCTTGATCACCCCGGTTTGGTAGAGCGAAATCACGCTAAAATCCAGCAACCCCAGTGCAGAAAGGGCAACGATTCTTCGTTTGCTGCGCAGCGCCGGATTGCTGTCGGTACGGAGCGTTCGGCTGATGGCCGAAGGAGATAATCCAAACATAGCAAAAAATGAAGGTAAGGATCAGTAAACACTCGCCGACTTAGATTGTTGGCTTAGGGTAATTGCATTGATGCCAACGTGCGTCCTTGTATGTTTTTCAACTTAACCACGGAATAATATGTCTGACGAAAAATTATTGACCCTTAAAGACCTGTTCGAGCACAAAGTGAAGGACCTGTACAGCTCGCAGGAGCAACTGGAAACTGCTTATCAAAAAATGGCCCAGCGCGTATCGCACGATGAGTTGAAAGCTGAACTCGAGAAGTACCAGCAAGAAACTAAGGAGAACCGCAAGAACATCGAGTCAATCAGCCAGGAACTGGGCTTTGATCCTAAAGGAGTGAAGTGCACCGGCACCGAAGGCATTGTGAAGGAAGGCAAAGAACTGATGGAAGCCCAGGCCGATGCCGACGTGGTAGACGCCGGACTGTTGGTCAACGCCCAGGTAATTGCCCACTACGAGATCGCCAACTACGGAGCGGCCTACCACTACGCCAAACGCTTAGGTTACGATCAGGCGGCTGAGATATTTGGCAACGTGATCGAGAAGCAAAAAGATGCTGATGCCAAGCTAGTTGAACTGGCTAAAGAGTCTATCAATGCCGATGCTGAGTGACAAAACAGCGGTTAAGGGTTGGCTTGGTTTGATGCAGGTAAGGCAAGAACGGCTAACTTTTGCTAAATAACCACCCTATTTTTAAACATTAGCCCTGGTTGGAGCTTCTAAATCATATTCTGATAAATTTTTTAACTCATAAAATTCAACTATCATGTCCGTATTTTCAAAATCGAAACACAAAGAAGGCAAAGTTGCCAGCGTCATTGAAGAGCAAACTGCCAAAATTCCCTCTGACGTATTTTTATGGGCTGCGCTTGGGTCGATGGCTATTTCGTTGACCTATAAGCTAACTGATGCCGACGACGACAAAGCGCTTTTTGTAGGCCAATGGGCAGCACCTTTTTTGCTGCTGGGCATCTACAACAAACTAGTGAAGCTGGAAGGCCACGATTGAAGTAGCCTTTGGTAGGCATTTTCGGTAAACCCTCATCGCGTTAGTCACAGTGTGGTGAGGGTTTGCTGTTTCCAGAGCACTACCGTATGGCTCCGGCGGCCCGTAAGTGCCTTTCTAATTCGGACGCGGTAGCCGCCGTGGCATATGCTCCTGCCTCCGTTAGCGTGTCTGCGTGCCCGGCAGGAATGTGGCTTGCCGCCAGGAAACCAATCACGGGCATGCCCGCTCGGTGGGCCGCCGTTGCCCCACTCAAACTGTCTTCCACCACCAAGCAAGCCGCGGGGGCTACTCCCAACTGCTGGGCAGCGTGCAAGTATAAGTCCGGCGCAGGCTTCGGGTTATCTACCAAATCAACCGCAAAGACGTGATCGCCGAAGAAGTCAGAGAGTCCGGCCACGTTTAGCGAAGCATTCAGCCGAACCATCCGACTGTTTGATACGACCGCTTTGGGCAGGGCCACCTCCGCAATAATCGCCTTCATACCCGGAATTGGCTGTAGTTCGTGATCCAGGCAATGGGTTATCTCTCGCTGCAACCGCGCCGTGAAGTCCGGGGGAAAAGCAACGCCGTACTTCTGCTCAATAATACGAAGGATATCTTCTTCCACCTTGCCCGCAAACAATCGACTGTATTCTTCCACAGACATGGTGATCCCGTAGGGACGAAGCATCCGCAGGGAGGTTCGGGTGGCCAGAATTTCGCTGTCCACCAGCACTCCGTCGCAGTCGAAGATGACGCACTGCACTGTCTGAGATTTATCGATAAAATTCATTGATTTGGTTGGATTTGGAGATGAATCACGCTTTGGGGCGTTTTCAAGGACAGTAAGTTTGTCTAACGAAGGTTCAACTACCTGGTTTGGCGCCTTCCGCAAGTCATATGGTGATGAAACCAGGTGGCGGACGATGGTCTGCTGCGCTTTTTCGGGCACGAAGGGCTTGGTGATCACGTCGGTGAATAACGAGGGGGCCGCGTGCCTTTGCAACTCTTCCACCGTGTCGGCGGTCAGAGCAATGATGGGAGTTTGGTGGTATTTGCCGCTGGGTAAGTCACGAATGGCTTGGGTGGCCCGATAGCCGTCCATCACCGGCATCCGCACATCCATCAGAATCAAATCATACTGCTTTTGCTCGGCCATCGCTAGCGCTTCTTGTCCATTCACTGCTTCATCGGGCCGAACCTGCCACCAGTGCCGCAAAAACTGCTGAAAAACCATTCGGTTCACGGCCAGATCTTCTACCAGCAATATTTTAAGGTCGCTAAAGTCAGCCTTCGCCACCGGGCTAGCCGCTGCGCCTTCTTGCCCTTTGGTTTTCGAGGCAGGAAGCACAAAGAAAAAGCACGATCCGACTCCCGGTTGGCTCTCTACCTCAATGCGACTGCCCATCAGCGCCAGTAAGCTTTGGGTAATGGACAACCCCAAACCTGTGCCTCCGTACTGCCGGGCGGTAGAGCTATCGGCCTGAGCGAAGACCTCAAAGATGGTAGTTAGCTTGTCGGGCGGGATGCCGATGCCGGTGTCGTGCACCGAAAAATCGATGAGCAGATGGTCTTCCGGAAGCGTGGTCGGCTTCTCCCGAAGCAACACCGCTAGCCTAACACTTCCTGCTTGGGTAAACTTCAGGGCGTTGCTCAGCAGATTGTGTAGCACCTGCGACAACTTAAGTTGATCAAGCAGCACGTGTTCGGGAAGGTTCGGATCCAGATGAAATACCAGGTCGGTTCCCTGCTGCCGGGCGTGGGGCAGATGCGCTTTTTGCAGACTGTCAAGCAGTTCGGCCAGCCGCACCGGTGTTTCGTCGAGCGTCACCTTGCCCGCCTGTAGCTTGCTAAAATCCAGTATGTCATCAACCAGCATACGTAGGTTGTCGGCCGAAAACTTGAGGGTTTGCAGTTGTTCGGTTTGGGTGGCGTTGGTGTTCTGTTGCAGCAACAGGTTGGCCAAACCGACCACCGCATTGAGCGGGGTCCGAATTTCGTGGCTCATGTGCGACAGAAACTCTTCTTTGGCTCGGGCGGCTTGTTCGGCGGCCTCCTTGGCCCGAAGCATCGCTTCTTCGGCCTGCTTGCGCTCGGTAATGTCGTACGAAACCGCCAATGCTGCGTAAATATTCCCCTCCTTGTCGCAAAGTGGCACTCCGCGCGACACGTACGTACGGTCTTGGAGCTGGTGTTCGTGATGAAAAGGTTCACCCGACAAAGCCTGCCGGTAGAGCGATTCATACACGGTGGCCAACTCGGTATCTTGTGTTTCCCAAATAGTTTTTCCTTCCAGGTCAGCGGGAGAAAATCCCGCTTCGCGCAGGGCTTGCCCGTCGGCCACGCGGTAGCGCAGATCGTGGTCCACCTCGAAGGCGGCCCCGCCGGGCAGGTGCGCCACCAGGGCGCGGTAACGGGTTTCACTCTGGCGAAGGTCTTCTACCGCTTGCTTTTGCTCGGTGAAGTCCAGGCTCATGCCAATCCACCCTTCCACCTGCCCCGCCGCGTTCCGAAAGGGGGCGGCACGCATGGCCACCCAGCGCCACGCTCCGCTTGCGTGGTGGGTACGCACCAGGGTTCGGGCGGTGGTCTGGTTAGCAATGCACTGCTTCCAACTGTCTACCACGCGCTCGCGCTGGTCGGGATGCAACGCGTCGACCCAGCCCATCCCGCGGTACTCTTCGTAGGTTTGACCGGTGAATGCCTGCCACGAGGGCGTTTCTTCGGCCAGCTCACCGGCGGCATTGGTGATCCAAACCATCTGGGCGGAAGCCTCTACCAAGGCCTGAAACTTCGCCTCGATGGGAGAAATAGGGGAGGGGGGCGGCTTCGCAACTTCGACAGCCTGGTGGATAATAAAGCCAACGGCTGAATCCTGATTCGGCACCGGGCGGTACCGTAGCTCGAAAGTACGCCCGCTCGGGTCGGTCGCCGAGCGTAAGACGCGCTCCTGACCGTCCTGAATAAGCTCTTCCAGATGATGGACCAGAGCAGAAAGCCCCCCGCTGGGCAGGGTGTGGGTTTGGCAACTGAACAAGGTAGCGATGTCCTGACCAAGCACCGCCGCGCGATCCACCTCCAGCAGGTCGATCAGGTCGTCGCTCACCGCCACCAGTACACGCTCCCGGTTCACCGCCCAATTCAGACCGGGCAGGCGGTTCCACAGCGTCGTATGCAAGTCGGTGGGAAGTTGAGAAGCCATTCGGTGGTGAAAATAAATGGTAACAAATATACTTGAACTTAGCGGTGTCACCAATATACGCCATTTTTTAACGATGCCCAGGGGCGCCAGGCCACGCCAAAACCGGGCCGGAGCAGCGGCGGCGGGTTTGGTACCAACCTGCAAACAGGGCTACGGCCAGCAGTGCTTCGGCCAAATCCCCTCCGTAGTACATCCACTGAGCTGCTTCCTGAATTTCTACCAGCGAATGGTGGGTACCCCGGGGCCAACGGTGAGCGTACATCAACTTGCTCAGGTACCCGTGCGTGGCCACACTGGCAAACAATACTCCCAACCGCAGGGCAAAGCGAGGGCGGTGCGGGGCGGGGTCCGGACCAGCAATCGACCAGGTGAACAGGCACCCGGCCGCCAAAAAGTGCCAGTGAACCAGGTGATGAACGGCCGCATGGATGTGCATATACGCAAACAACGGAGTGAGGTAGAGCACGTACATGCCCCCGATGTTGAGCACCCCGGCCGTGATCGGATGACTGAGCATCCGTAGCCCCGGCGAATTTAACCCACGGTTGAGGCGGCGAGAAGTTGGTGCGGGCAGGCTGCGCCACAGCAAGGTAAGAGGAGCCGCCAGTACGAGTCCCAACGGTGCCAGCATCCCAATGAGCAGGTGCTGCACCATGTGGCCCCGCAGGCTGTGGTGCGCCCACCGGGCCAGGGGCGGCCACGTAGCCAACAACAGCAGGCCAATGCCGACGATCCAAAAGGTGGTGCGAACCGGATTCCAGGGTCGTCCGCGCCGCGATTCGCGCACGACCAACCCCAGGTAAACCGATAGCAAGCCGATAAGCAGTCCCCACGGAAGCCAATCCATCGTTAAGAAAGCGGCACGGGTGGGCATCTAGCGGGCGTTAGTAGACACTGGTAGATTTCGGCGGGCGCGCCACCATAGGCCAAAGCCAATGAGGAGCAACAGGGCGCCCGCGGCATTCCAGACCAGGTCGTAGGGTAGCAGGTCGACGCCGTAGCGAACCTGGTGCAAGCGCAGCACCTTGTGGTTGATCAGCCCATCGAAGAGCTGAAAACCTCCGGCACCTAAGAAAACTCCCGCCCCGGCCCACCGGGCAGCGAGCGCCCGTTGGCGGCGCAGGTCAGACACCAGAAAAAAGCCGGCCACCAGGGCAATCAACTCGCCCGCATGCAGTAGGCCGTCGCTTAGCAAACTGATGGCGGGAGTGGACTGATCGTAAAAGTGGTGCCAGGCTAACACCTGGTGAAAAACAATTTCGTCAATGGCCGCCATCAGGCCTATTCCAATGAGAAGCGCGGCCCGCAACGAGCCGGGGCCACGGGGATTAGTTGCCATAAGGAAGCAATTTAAATAAGCTACTAACCGCGTCCGAGATTGTTTGTTGCGTTTGCTGGCATCCTACAACCAGAAGAAAACAACTGTCTCGCGCCTGATTTCGGCAGGTATGGCTGTTTAAAAAAGCTGAAAGCGAAAACTTACTGCCCTGGATGTTGTTACTACTGTAATTTTTACTCAACCACTAACTTTTTTTATCATGGCTATTGTTAAGATTATCGAGGTAATTTCTTCTTCAGAAAAGAGTTTCGAAGATGCGATTCAGAACGCTTTGGAAGAGGCTTCCAAAACCGTAAAGAACATCAAATCTATTTACGTGAAGGAGATGACCGTCAACGTAGATAACAACCAAATTAAGAGCTACGGCGTAAACGCTAAGGTTTCGTTTGAAATTATGGATAAATCGACAGGATTGAACGGATAACCTTGCTTACTCGCAGAGCAGAAATTGTTTTTTAGAGTGCGAATCAGTGGACAATACTGGCCCAACAACGGGGTCGCTGTTTCTGGTTCGCATTTTTTTGTCATGAATTTGCTTGAATTGAAGCGGTAGCAATAGCTCAAAAATATCTTCCGGTTATTCACTTATCGTGTACCGTAAATTTATTTTTTAAGTTATGTCAAACCAAGAAACATCTTACTACCAAGTTAGTTCTGCAAGGATAAATACCAATTTTTCAACCTTAAATTTTTTTACTAATGAATGTTAAACAATTTTTTGCTACCGCCCTGATGATCAGTGCCGTAGCCAGCTACAGCGTAGCGCAGCAAACCGATGAAGGAACCGCTAGTACCAATAGCTCGACCATGACAGAGTCCAACATGGTGGACAACAAGACTCAGCAGTTCATGGAAAAGGCAGCCACCTCAGGAATGCTGGAGGTGAAGCTCGGTCAAATGGCCCAGGATAAGGCTAGCTCGGGCGAAGTAAAAGACTTTGGAGAGCATATGGTGACCGGTCACTCTCAGGCAAACGATAAACTGAAAAGTGTTGCGCAGGAGAAAGGCGTGATGCTGCCCGATTCGCTTACGGCCAAGCAGCAAGGCACCGTTGATAAGTTGTCTAAGCTATCCGGCGAAGAATTCGACCAGGAGTATATGAAAACAATGGTCAAAGAACATAAGAAGGATG
The DNA here is from genome assembly GCA_965217275.1 of Cyclobacteriaceae bacterium. Classification (GTDB taxonomy): domain Bacteria; phylum Bacteroidota; class Bacteroidia; order Cytophagales; family Cyclobacteriaceae; genus Tunicatimonas. Next base: position 4,383,346 of record OZ244400.1, read on the forward strand.
TACAGACATTTGAGAAAGCCGCTAAAAACCTATCTGATCCGGCTGTTCAGGATTTTGCTTCTCAAACCTTACCCACACTTAAAGAGCATTTACAAGAAGCCGAAGACGTCAATCAGCAGCTTCGCAGCTCATAGGCTTTTCACCTAAACCCGCAAATTTTATTCACTATGAAAAATCCAATAAACAAAGTAAGTGCCCTGTTTGCCGTAGTGCTGTTTGCCGGAGCGGTGGCTTGCCAACCCGCCAGCGATGGTTCCGACAGTGCCACCAACACGCAGCCCTTGGAGCAGACCGAAACTCCGGCCACAGCAACCACGCCCGAGCCGATGCAGGATACTACTGCGTTATCTACCGATACCTTATCGAATCCTACGGTTCCTAACTAAGGGTATTTCATTATCCCACCTAGTGAAGCCACCGGTACGCAACAACCGGTGGCTTTTTTGTGACCATTGCTAACTACGCTCGGCCCCGGCCCGCCACCCGGCGGTAGAACGACACCGGAAAGTTGATCGCGGCCCGAAGACCGGTAATGGTCGACAGGTTGCGCATCTCTCGCTGAATGTCCAGTTTAATCTCGCCTACCAATGACGTTTCGGTCACCTCGCCCCGCTCCTGCACGTAGGCCAAGCGGTAGAGAGCCACCATTCCGAGCAGAAAAGAAAACAGAAAGAAAAAATCCCACCCCTGCACATCGAAGGCGAGAAACGTTTGCTGATACCGCTCGCTGCTCCACGCCAGTTGCAGCGCCAGTTGTTTTCGCAGAAAAAAATCGGCTAGCAGGCCTCCTACCACCGGTGCCGCACCGGCCGCCAGAGCATTGGTAAAGCTAACCACTGCCAAGTAACTCGCCCCCTCCCCGGCGGGAGCCAGCTTCAGACCGATGCTGCTGGCCGACAGCCCGGTGCCCGCCGTGGCCACTCCCATTAGGGCGTGCAGCCCCACCAGCAGCGGCAGCGTGAACCGGTGGGGGTCGGGAAAGGTGGCAAACGTCCATCCCAATATACAAATCAGATACAGGGGGGCACACAGTGACAGAATAGACTTATACCCATAACGATCGGCGTAGCGGCCCCACCACCGCAGGGCCACCACGGTGGTCACTTGGCTTAAAGTGGTCAGGGCAATCACGTAGGTGATGCTAAAGTTGAGTTGTTGCAGCAAGTAAACGGTGAAAAAAGGCGCTGCCAAGTTCACGGCAAAATTCCACAGCGCATTGTAGATAATCAGCGCCCGAAAATTAACCGAGCGGAACGGCTGACGAAGCAACTCACCGAAGCGGCGTTGTGCGGGCTGGATAGACGGCTCGGGCGTGCGAGCCAACAAGGCCACCCCTACCATGCCCGCGATTCCGCCCAGCAGAAACAACACGACGTAGCCCAACGTACCGTTGGTGGTCGGTCGCTGGAACACGTCTAGCCCTACGGCGCAGGCCAAACTCAGGGCAATGCCCACCGTTTGCGACCAGCGCATGCGCCGCGAAAAAAACTGCCCCAATCGCTCGCGCGGAATCAGGTCGTGCATCCATGAGGTCCAGCTTCCTCCGGCCACCGACAGGCTAACTTGCAGCACCACGGTGCCGAGCAAGAGTACGACCACGGGCGAAGCACCCGGAAGAAAGGGAATGATCGCGATGAGAAAATACATGATACGCCCCAGGGTAGAGGCATACACCACCACCTGCCGACGCGGGTAGCGTTGCACCAGCCGAACCGACCACAACTGAAACACGTTGGCCAGCGTTGGGATGGCCGACAACAACCCAATCTGCGCGTTGGAAGCACCTAACTGCAAGGCAAAGGCGACTAAAAATGCGCCCCCGGTAAAAGTGAGCATGGCCTGCGAGGCCACTCCGTCGTACAAAACTAGGCGGAGACCACGGTTTCGCTCGTCAGCGGTTAGTTGGGTTTGCGGCAGAAAATACGCCATGTGCGGCTGGTTGATTAATGAGCCGCAAAACTATCCAATCAGAGCAATTGCTGCCTACCAAGAGCGCTATTTTTTCTCCAATCGCTTCCTTTTATCCGCCGTACGATAAGCGGTAGATCACTCCACCGGTATCGTCTGAAATCAGCACCGAACCGTCAGGATAGGGAGCCAGCCCCACCACCCGACTGAACTGCGCTTGGTTGTCGTCTACCAGAAATCCGGACACCAAATCCGTATACTCCGTGGGATTGCCCTGCTCGTCGAAGCGGATGCGTACCACCTTGTAGCCCGCGGGTTCGCTGCGGTTCCACGAGCCGCGCAGCGTCACGATGGCATCGTTGCGGTATTCCTGCGGAAATTGCTCGCCTTCGTAAAAAATCATGTCGAGCGGAGCACAGTGGGCAGGCAACTGCATCACCGGCAGCGTGACTTGCTTGAGATACGCTTTGTAAGACTCTCCGTCAGGAGGAGCGTCGGCCGGATTATAGTTACCGTCGCCGTAGATATAGGGCCAGCCGTAATTGCCGCCTTCTTCCAACTTGTTGAGCTCCTCCTTTTGCTCGTTGTCGCCCAACCAATCGATGCCGTGGTCGAGTCCGTAGAGCGTGCCGGTGGTGGGATGCCAGTCGAAGCCGATGGTGTTGCGCAGTCCCTTGGCAAAGATCTTCCGATTCTTGCCGTCGGCGTCGGCCACTAGCAGCGTAGCGTTCTCCTCGCGCGTTTCGTCGCAGGCGTTGCAGGTGCTGCCCACCGAAACGTACAGCTTGCCGTCGGGCCCGAACTCAATGGTGCGGTTGGGGTGCTGCCCGCCGTCGGGCAAGTCCTTCATAATCTGTTTAGGCTCTTTGAGGGTGCCATCTGGTTTGATATCGGCGCGAAACACCTCGTTGACGGTCACCAGATACATCTGATCATCTTTCAGCGCGATGCCGTGCACCTGGTCTTTTTTCCACACCGTTTCGGTCACGTCGGCTTGGCCGTCGCCGTTGGTGTCGCGCAGCATCAGCACGTCGCCCGCGCGGCGGGTCACGTACACCGTGCTATCGTCGTGCACCACCAGCATGCGGGGTTTGCCCAGGTCTTCGGCGAACTTCTCAATGGTGAATCCCTGGGGTACGCTGAGTTGCTGCACCCGCTCGTCGGTGGGTTCCACGTGGGCCGGTTTAAATACGTAGCCCTGCACGCTGGCCGTCACCACGGTGTCCTGAGCGCGGGTGCTCAAACTGGCGGTCAGCAAAAACAAAACGAAAAGTGATGGGAAGTACTTCATAAAAAATGGTCTTAGTGGGTTAAAGTTGATGGGATGAAATGAATAGATCAGTCGAGCTAACTAAAAAAATGAAGCTATTTACAAAGAAATCATAAGCAAGCCACGGCTGGATTTTGGTAAACCGACCGAATTGGCCTTTGTTGCTTACGAAGAAAAAAATTTAAGAAGCCACCGCCGGTTCAGCCACTTCGTTGCTCTTTTTGAGGGGAATTTCGGGGATAAACCAGGTAAACAGAAAGCCCGCCGCCACAATAAACAGGGTGAAAAAGTAGATCCGGGTGATGGCGGTGTTGAAGGCTCGCTTGAGCGCCGTTTGCACCTGCGCCATCGTTTGCTGCGCCTGCTGCTGCAACTGCTCTTTCAGGGCGGGCAGCTGCGCAGCGGTGACGCCCCCTTGCAACCGCTGGCGGGTGGCGGCATCGAGCAGCGGACTGTTGAGCAAATCGTCGGGTAGGGGAGTGCCGGGCTCCGATTGGGCGATGCGTGCGTAAAGCCCATCGTAGGCCTGCTCGATGCGCTCGTCAGCCTGACTACCTCCGCCCGAGCGCATCTCGCTACCCGGAGCTTGCTGAAAAGTGCTCGCCAGCGCTGGAGGCATATCCTGACTAAACGACTGGGCCAGCGAGGAGGCCAGCAGGGCCCCCATTAGGGCCGCGCCCAGTGCTCCGCCAATCTGCCGGAAGAACTGACTGGCACTGGTGGCCTGCCCAATCCGACGCACGTCCACGGCATTCTGGATGGCCAGGGTATAGAGCGGCAACGAAGGGCCAATGCCCAGTCCGCACACCAGCATGTAGGCCACCACCGTCCAGTACGAAACATCGGGAGTCATTAAATACAGCAGCATCACTCCGACCGACAACAGTGCCAGTCCGCCCAGCATCCAGCGGCGGTAGTGCCCGAAGCGCGACACCAGTTGCCCCGACACCACCGAGCCGGTCACCAGCCCCATCGACAAAGGGATCAAAGCCACTCCGGCGCGCGTGGCCGACACTCCCACCACGTTCACCATGTAGAGGGGCAAAAAGATAATAATACTAAAGAAAGCCGCTCCCAGGAAAAACAGCGCCACGTTGGCAAACCGAAACACCTTGTTCTTGAACAACTCGAAGTCCAGAATCGGGTTGGCCGCGTGCAGCGAGCGGTAAGAAAAGAGTGCCAGGCACACCAGCCCCAGCGCGCTTAGCGATAAGGTGACCCACGAACCCCAGGGGTAAGCGGTTTTGTCTAGTTGCAGGGCCAGCACCAGCGGCACCAGTCCCCCGATCAGCAGCAGGGCTGATGCGTAGTTGAGCGGTTGTTTCTCGCCCGGCGGCAGCAGCGGAGGCATGCGGCGGACGATAAACCACAGCGCCAGCGCGCCGAAGGGCACGTTCACGTAGAACACCCACCGCCAACCGGCAATGCCCGGAACCAACGCGCCACCGTGGTCGGTGAGCAGCCCGCCCACCCACGGACCCAGCACGCTGGCGATGCCGAACACGGCCCCTACAAACCCCTGGTACTTGCCCCGCTCGGCGGGAGGAAACAGGTCGGCGATGATGATAAAAGCCATGGCGAACAGCCCTGCTCCGCCGATGCCCTGCACCGCCCGGAAGATAATCAGTTGGCTCATACCGTCGCCCAGCAGCGGCAGCGCTCCGAACTCACCGGCCAGTCCGCAGAGAAAAGAACCGGTCAGAAAAAAGCCTACCGCCACCAGCTCGATGGTTTTGCGGCTATACATATCGGCCAGTTTGCCGTAGATGGGCACCAGGGCGGTGGAGGCCACCAAGTAAGAAGTGGCTACCCAGGCGTAGCGACTCAGCCCGTTGAGGTCTTCCACGATGCGGGGCAGCGCCGTGGCCACAATGGTTTGGTCGAGCGCGCCCAGAAAAAGGGCCAGCAGAATACCGATAAGGGTGTACTTGGTTTCTTGGTTCATAGCGGCAGCGGCGACAAGCATTGCTAACCCAAAATGAGGGTTTGTGTTCGGTGGCGGGGCTTCTAAATTACGGGGATAAGAAAAACACGGTAGTGTGGTGCAGCAAGCAATAAGAAATCAGCATTTGCCCAAAATTCGGCTAACAATTACTTATGAAATCAATTGTAGTAGAAGCATTCGGCTAGTCCACTAACTAGTCAAATTCAGCTTTTTAACCACACTCTAATTACTTTTTGTTATGAGCAGTCAACCCGTAAAGAACCAATACGAGAAACGCAATCCGCTGGATCAGTATCCACGCCCGCCCTTCCCCAAGCAACCACAACCGGTGCCCGGCTCCGTTTCCAAAATGGACCCCAAACCCGATCACGGTGAAGAAAGCTACCAGGGGTTTGGGCGCCTTAAGGGCCGCAAGGCGCTCATCACCGGCGGCGACTCCGGTATCGGGCGCGCCGTCGCGATTGCTTTTGCCCGCGAAGGAGCCGACGTAGCCATCAACTACCTATCCAGCGAAGAACAAGACGCCCAGGAGGTGATAAAACTCATTGAAGCCGAAGGCCGCAAGGCCGTTCCGCTACCCGGTGATATTTCGGACGAAAGCTTCTGCCAGCAGTTGGTGAAGGATGCCCTGGAGCAACTGGGCGGACTGGACATTTTGGTGAACAACGCCGGACGCCAAACCGCTCAGAAATCCATCGCCGACATCACCACCGAGCAGTTCGACAACACTTTTAAGGTGAACGTGTACGCGCCCTTCTGGATTTGCAAGGCCGCGTTGCCTCACATGGAAGCCGGTGCGGCAATCATCAACACCACCTCCATCCAGTCGTTCGATCCGTCAGAAAGTCTGCTGGACTACGCCCAGACCAAAGCCTGCAACACTGCCTTCACCAAGGCGCTGGCCCAGCAGGTGGCCGAAAAGGGCATCCGGGTGAACGCCGTGGCTCCGGGCCCGTTCTGGACGCCCCTGCAACCCACCGGCGGACAGCCGCAGGATAAAATCCAAAAGTTTGGTTCCAGCACTCCGTTGGGACGGCCCGGTCAACCCGCCGAGATTGCCCCGATCTACGTGTTATTGGCCTCGCAAGAAGGCAGCTACATCACCGGAGAGGTGATGGGCGTGACCGGCGGCACCATGCCGGTGTGATTTTAGTAGGCACTTAGCGGATGAAAAGCCAGCGGCAGTGTGTCGCTGGTTTTTTTTGCTCAGTGCTGCAAAGCGAAATGCACGCCAGCATGCCTTTCAAAACGCGTACGGTGTCGTTTAATCTGCCTTTCTAGAATTCCAACCGATAGGTCACCGAAGGAATGATCGGAAACAAGCTGTACTGCTTTAGCTTACCGTTTGATTCGTACAAGAAGTAGCACGGCCTTTTCATAAAACGTCAGCGTGCTTAAAAAGAGTTACTGCGACAAATGGATTGCAAGCTATATCCTCTTGCATTGCTTTCAGATAGCCCTTTTTCTGTTGCCGTAGCAGGTTTCCGGCTGCTGAAATGATACTCGCTAAGGTCATGCTGCGGGTTGGTTCTTTACAGCGAATGCAATCTTCACGGAACGTGCAGTCACGTACCCAATTATCCGCCTCAATACTCCAGTGCTGGCGAATGGTCTCAAAGAGTTCGCCAGGGGCTGTTTGCTCTAGGGTGGTATTGGACAGGTAATAGCTAGTTTCTTGGCTTACTTTGCCAGTTTTGCATTGCGTGCTTTCCCGTTCTACTACCACCAGGGTAGCAAATTTTGAGCTGTCCCACTTTTGCTCAAAGCAGACGGCATCGGTGGGATAAAAAGAAGCTTTTCGCTCTTCTATTCGGCCGTGGCCCTTTTCTGAGGTCTGATGTTCAGCGACCGGGGCAGTGAGCTTGGCATGATCTTGTAAATCTTCCAGCAGCATGGGCTGGTTGGCTTTCACTTGAGCGATATAAGTCCCTTGAGCATTCTGAACCATTTCTAAGGTTTGGCTTTGGGTGTGTAGTGCATCAAAAGTCAGGCATTGACTAGCTAAAGCGTCTTCTTGCAAAAGCTCTCGTACACAGCTTATCTCGCTGTCTTTAGCCCCGTGATAGAATAATCCCGGTAGACTGATGCTACCCTGATGTAGCAAAGGACGCACGATACATAATCCCCTTTTCTGTCCAACTACCCCATCAATGGTGCCTTTCAGGTCTTTTCCGTCGAAACTAATCCAGCTATTGGCAGGTAGCAAACAGGCTTGCCAACCAAAATACCGGGCATGAAAGCGTTGATAGGCAGCCGCATCCACCAAGGCCAGCAGTCTGCGTAATTGCACATCGGAGACCGTATACCCGACCGATAAGCCCAGCAAAGAGCATAGGCAATCATGATGACGTGCCAAAAATCGGTGAATCTCGGCGATGAGCACCTTGCCTGCCATAGCCGCTAACAGTGCCCCAAACAGTATAAAGTGTAGATCATGGCGTTTGCCCCGGTTGTCACGCGGATCAATCACATTGGCTTGCAGATAGTAGTAGTAAGTCCTACATTCGTTTTTTTAAGATAGGATAGCATAGTTTGTTAGTTTGATGGTGGAATATCAAAATTAACAGCTTTTTGCTATCCTCTCTTTTTTATGAAAAGGCCGTGCAAGAAGTAGGGATTGAGGCGATTGTAGGCATTATACAATGAGAAAATCCAGGTACGGTGATTGAGCCGTTTGGTTTCTTTGCGCCGCTGGTAGCTCACGTCCAGACGATGATAAGCGGGCATACGGTAGTTGTTGCGCTGGCCCAGCAGCACGCGGTCATCAAAGGCGGTTTGGCTGAAGTCAGCGTACTCCCAGCCGGGCGGGCGCATGCCCTGGTAGCGGGCGGTGGGCAGGGTAATGGCGTTGCCCGTGGCATACACAAAGGTGAACGACAAGAGCCGCTCTTTGGGCAGCTCGTAACTGACCAACAACGACACGTCGTGCCGCCGGTCGTAGCGAAAAGGAAACGTTTTGCCGTTGTCAATTTCGGCAAACCAGCGGTTGGCCCACGACAGGGTGTAGCCCAGCCAGCCCGTGAGTTTGCCTCCTTGTCAATCAACAGTTCCACTCCGTAAGCATCTCCGTTGCCCGCCACCACCTTGTTTTGCCAGTCTTCGCCGTTCTGAAACAAGTAGTTGGCCCCGTCGCGGTAGGCAATCAGGTTACGCATCCGCTTGTAGTAGCTCTCCACACTCACCTGATACGCCCCGTTGTGCAACCCCTGCGTGAAGCCCAGGGCCACCTGCTCGGCGCGCTGCGGCGCAATGTTCTCGGTAGAGGACACCCACAGGTCGGTAGGCAAGCCCAGCGAGGAGTTGGTGAGCAGGTGCAAGTACTGCACCATGTTGGTGTAGGAAGCCGTGATCGACTGGGTCGGGGAGAGCTGGTACTGCCCCGCCAGCCGGGGTTGCAGGTTGGCGTAGGTGCGGCCGTTCACCCCGAAGACCGACGCCCGCAACCCCACGTTTACGCTCACCTTTCGGCCCAGCGTGATGTCGTCCTCGGCGTAGACTTCCGCGTTGGTGGCATCAATAAAGTCCTGGTTGTTAAAGGTGGTGTCGGCGCTGGCGTTCACCAGTTGCACCACGTCGGGCCGAAAGCGCTGCCGCGATAGTTGAATGCCAAACTTAAGGGCGTGCGCCGGACCCAGGGCGTAGTCGAAGTCGGTGCGCAGCGTGCCGTCCTGAATGCGCGAGCGCGTCTGCGAGAAGAAGTCGGTGCCCTCTTGCTTGACGCGGTACTCCTGAAAGAAGTTGTAGGAACTGTAGCTGAGCGAAGTGTTCATAAACAGCTTCGCACTGATGATGCTATTCCAGCGGGCCACGGCCGTGAGGTTGCCCCAGCGGAAGTTGAACGTGCTGCGGTCGGCCCCGTCGTTGAAGGTATCAAAGAAGCGGTCGCGCCCGGTGTAGAAGCTCACGTACACCCGGTTGCGGGCATTGAGGCGGTGGTTGTACTTGGCGTTGAGGTCGTAAAAGTTATAGCCCAGCGTGCGATCTTGAGGCAACAGGGCCACCGCGGCAATAGCGTCCAGCCAGGTGCGGCGGGCCGAGATGATGAACGAGGAAGTGTCTTTTTTGATGGGCCCTTCGTAGGTGAAGCGCCCGGCAATAGGGCTCAGCGCGAACACCCCCTGCCGCTCTTTGAGGTTGCCCTCTTTCATGGTGATGTTGAGCACCGAAGAGAGCCGTCCGCCGTAGCGGGCCGGGATGCCCCCCTTGATGAGTTCCATCGAGTGGAGGGCGTCGGAATTGAACACCGACAGAAAGCCGAACAGGTGCGAGACGTTGTAGACCGGCACCCCGTCGAGCAGAATCAGGTTCTGGTCGGGGCTGCCGCCGCGCACGTAGAGTCCGGCCGAGCCTTCGTTGCCGAACTTGACGCCGGGCAGCAGTTGCAGGGTTTTGAGCAGGTCGCTCTCGCCGCCCAGCACCGGGGCGGTGTGCACGGTTTGGATGGGGATGCGGTGCACGCTCAGGGGCGGGGTACGCACCGTCTCCTCGTCGGTGGCCAGCACCTCCACTTCGTCGAGCAGGATGTTGGGCGTGAGGGCCACGTCATGGCGTAGGTTCTGCTGTCCGATGAGCGTATCGCGGGTGGGGGCGTAGCCCACGTAGGAGACCAGCAGCAGCAGGGTGTCGGTTGGGGAAACAGACAGACTGTAGAAGCCGTAGGCGTTGGTGGCCACGCCCCGCCGCAGTTCGGGCAGATAGACGGTGGCCCCAATCAGGCGTTCGCCGCTTTCGGCATCGGTCACGTAGCCGCTGATGGTCACCGGGCGCTGCGCCAGGGCGGGCAAACTCAGCAGCCCGAGCAGGGCCATTCCGAGCAATTTCATCTACTTAAGCCAGTAGGTAAGCGAAAGTTGCATGCTGCGGTTGTAAAGATCAGAATCAATAACGAACGGGTCGCCACCGATCAAAACCCTCTCATAGCGCTTGGTTATCTCTAAAGTATTCATAACCACCAATATAATTCATCGGAACGATCTATTCAAGGCCGATGCACAAGAAAGCGGTGTCCGTAATTGCTTCTTAGTCTGGCTTATCAAACCGAAACCCCTACCTTCGCCCGGTGCACCTCTGCGTCGACGCCCGTATGTATCGCGCTTCCGGCATCGGAACGTACCTGCAAAACCTGCTGCCCGCGCTGAGCGAGTTGTTCGAACTCACTTTGCTAGGCGATCCGGACGAACTGGCCGAAGTAGGCCAACGAATCATTTCCACTACCGTTCCTATCTACTCGGTGGCCGAACTGCTGCGCTTTTCGCGCCTGGTGCCGCGCTGTGACCTATTCTGGTCGCCCCACTACAACGTGCCCTGGCCACCGGTTCGGGCCAAGGCGCGCCTGGTCACCATCCACGACGTGTTTCACCTGGCGCACCTTTCTACGCTGTCGCTGCCGCAACGGGGCTACGCTACCCTGGCCTTTCGGGCAGCTACCCGCTTGAGCGACCATATTATCACCGTATCGAAGTTCTCGAAAGCCGAAATCCGGCGCTACCTTAACGTGCCTGCCGAGCGGGTATCGGTAATTCCAAACGGAGTGAACCACACCCTTTTCCACCCGCAAACCGACGAAGACCAACAACACCGCGTGCGCCAGAAGTACGGGCTGCCGACTCGTTGGCTGCTCTACGTGGGCAACGTGAAACCCCACAAAAATCTCATTACCCTGATTAAAGCCTTCGCCGCGCTGCCCGACGCGCTGTCTGACCGGCACTTGGTGATCGTGGGCCAGCGCAAAGGGTTCATCACGGGAGATACCGAGCTGGCGCAAGTGTTGCGAAACGATCCCCCCTTGGCCCGGCGCGTCCACTTCACGGGCTTCGTGGAGCAAGCCGACCTGCCGGTGCTCTACCGCCTGGCCGAACTGTTCGTTTTTCCCTCGAAGTACGAAGGCTTCGGGCTGCCGCCACTGGAAGCCCTGGCCTGCGGCTGCCCAGTGGTGGTCTCTGACCGGGCCAGCCTGCCCGAGATCTGCGGCGCCGCGGCCGACTACGCCGATCCCGATAGCGCGCTCGACTTGGGTGACAAAATTACCGCGGCTTTGCAACGTTCCCCCGCCGAGCGTGACCGCAAAATTCAGCTAGGACTCGAACGGGCGCAAAAGTATACCTGGGCAAGCAGCGTGGCGCAGCACGCGCAGCTTATCCGGCGGTTTGGCTAATTGTGCTATATTTGACGCAATTTTGTCTCTCGAAACCAATTTCATGTCCGCCCCCAAAGTAGCCCTGGTGCACGAGTGGCTGGTTGACCATTCCGGATCAGAGAAGGTGCTGGAGCAGATGCTGCAGGTGTTTCCCGAAGCCGACCTGTTTAGCTTGGTAGAGTTTCTGCCCGACGAGTTGCGGCCGTTCATCCAACACAAAAAAGTTACTACCTCTTTTATTCAGAAGCTGCCGCTGGCGCGAAAGCACTACCGCAACTACTTGCCCCTGATGCCCCTGGCCGTGGAGCAGCTCGACGTGTCGGCCTACGACATTGTTATTTCCAACAGCCACGCGGTGACCAAGGGGGTGATCACCCGCAGCGACCAGTTGCACCTGTGCTACTGCCACTCGCCCGTGCGCTATGCCTGGGATTTGTATCATCAATATCTGGGCGAGGCCGGACTCCGACGCGGTCTGCGGGGTGCCGTGGCCAAGCTGCTGCTGCACTACCTGCGCCTCTGGGACCTGGGCACCGTGAACCGCATCGATCACTTTATGGCCAATTCTCACTACATCGCGCAGCGCATCCACAAAGTGTACCGCCGGTCGGCCACGGTGGTGTACCCCCCGGTAGACACCGATGGGTTCACCTTGCAGGTCGCTAAAGAAGATTTTTACCTCACCGCCTCGCGCATGGTGCCTTACAAACGCATTGATCTCATCGTGCGGGCGTTTGCCCAAATGCCCGACAAGCAACTGATCGTGATCGGCGACGGTACTGAGATGAAAAAAGTACGGGCCGCCGCCGGACCCAACGTAACGCTGCTAGGGTTTCAGCCTTTCGAGGTGCTCAGAAACCACCTGCAACGGGCGCGGGCGTTCGTTTTCGCCGCCGAAGAAGATTTTGGGATCATTCCGGTAGAGGCGCAGGCCTGCGGCACCCCGGTGATCGCCTACGGGCGGGGGGGGAGCCGAGAAACCATCATCGATGAGAAAACCGGGGTGTTTTTCAACGAACAAACCGAGGATAGTATCGTTGGGGCGGTGAGGCGTTTCGAGCAGGTTGAGCATAGTCTGTCCCCGCAAGTCATTCGCCAGCAGGCCGAAAAATTCAGTGTTCAGGCGTTCCGGACGGCATTCCGTCAGGTGGTGAAAGAAGCGTATAAACAGAAGAATGACCGGCCAAAATAGCTATTTACTGCGCCACTATAAGCGGGAATAGCGCAAAGATGCGATGAAAAAAAAATATTTTATTTTATTACAACCTTTTACGCTGCTGCGGTGTCATTGATTGAATTCCGGGAAAACACGCGCTTTGGCATGATTCGTGCAAATTCCCACAGGAAGAAAATTACTACGTCCAAACTAAAGCCTAGCGGGCTTCACCGAAAGCAAGATTCAAACTATGAAGCATCGGTTTTCTCACAACATACAGTCGATTCATATTGCGGTCGATTTTTTTCTGTTAAACTTGTCCTTCCTTGCTTCTTATTTCTTCAAGTTCGGCGAGTGGGACTCTTTGTTCAACACCGCCTACTCGGGGGTGCTGTTCTTTATCAACATCGCCTGGTTGCTGTCGGTGCTGATCGTGAAGCCTTACCGCATCTCTCGGGTCACTTCCACTATTCCGCATATTTTAGGGAGGCATTTCACGTCGATCTTGCTGCACGTTTGCCTGGTAGCGGTATTCTTTGTGGCGCTGCGCGTCGATTACTACTCGCGTGAGCAGATATTCATTTCCTACCTAATCCTGTTCGTTATTGCGTCGTTTTGGAAAGGGGCGTTCACCTATTTCCTGCGCACCTACCGATTACAAGGCTTCAACAACCGACGCGTGGTGGTGGTCGGTTACGGCGAATTGGCCGAAGAGCTCAGCAGCTTCTTTGCCCAGCACCGCGAGTATGGCTATCAGCTAACCGGCTTTTTTGGGGAACGCATCCCGGCTACCCGCCGCGCGCTGGGTTCCGTGCACCAATTGCCAGAATATTTGTCAAAAAGTTCGGTAGACGAGATCTACTGCTGCCTGCCCTACCTTGATCCCCAGGAGGTTCGTAGCATTATTGAGTTTGGCGAACAGCATCAGAAACGCGTGAAGGTGATCGCCGATTACCGCAGCTTCTACTCCAAAGGAGTGACGCTGGAGCGGTACGGCACCATCCCTATTCTCAATATCACACCCGATCCCATCGAAGATGCCAAGGCCGTTGCTATCAAGCGCCTCTTTGATTTTTCGTTTGCCTTGGTCGTTCTAGTGCTTGGATCGCCGGTGTTTCTGATCACTGCCTTAGCCACGAAACTCACCTCAAGTGGCCCTATCCTATTTGCCCAGGAGCGCATTGGCCGAAACGGAAACCCCTTTCATATTTACAAGTTCCGGAGCATGTACCTCGATTCGGAACAGGGCGGTCCGCAACTCGCCCGCAACGGCGATCCGCGGATCACCCCCTGGGGCCGGTTTATGCGCAGGATCCGACTCGACGAAATTCCCCAGTTCTACAACGTGTTGATTGGCGATATGTCCATTGTTGGTCCCCGGCCCGAACGGCAGCACTACATCGACCAAATTATGGTCAAAGCGCCCAACTACCGCTACCTACAGTACGTGAAACCCGGCATTACTTCCATTGGTCAGGTTAAATTCGGCTACGCCGAGAATATCGACGAGATGGTGAAACGTATGCGCTATGATATTCTCTACCTTCGCAACAGCTCGCTGGCCTTCGACGTGAAGATTATCATGCTCACCATCATGGTGGTGCTAAAAGCCGAAGGCAAATAAACCATTTGATAATCGCGCAGACCTCCGGTTCGTGTGTCGTATATCAAGTGAGCCTCCGGCTCACCGAAGCCGAACCGAAAAGGCCATCGTCAAAGCTCCTGCCACGTTTTACGGCTCAATCAATCAGAAAACCAGCCAGCAGTCCCCCCAGAATAATAATCGGGGCCGGAATTTTGGTGAATTTAAGCAACAAGACGGTCCCTATTACAAACCCTACATTAAGCCAGCTCATCTCCAACGGCTCGAACAACAGAAAGGCCGCCGCGACCACCATGCCCGAACTGGCCGCTAATATCCCCTCCAGCGAAGCCTTGATCACGCGGTACTTCTTAAGCGAGTCCCAGAAGCGCAGCAGAAAAAATATCAAGAAGGTGCCGGGCAGAAAGATGCCCAATGATGCCACAAACGCACCCAGTATTTCCCCACCGATGCCCGCTTGCCGCATCGACAGCGACCCAATGTAGGCACTGAACGAAAACACCGGCCCGGGCACCGCCTGCACCACCGCGTAGCCCGTTAAAAACTCCTCCGAGGTTAAGTAGTGCTTAAAATCTACGAACTCGGTATAGAGCAACGGAATGAGCACCTGCCCCCCGCCGAAGATCAGGCTACCGTTCCGGTAGAAGTTCTCGAACAACAGCACCGGCACCGCCCGGCTGAATCCGGTAGCCAGGGCGGCGGCCAGAAAGATACCGATCCACAACGTGAGGTTGCCCCACTTCACCACGATCTTCTCCTTCTCTTCCGGCAACAGTTTCTTGTAGTTGATGGCCGTGGCAAAACCAGCCAACAGCAGCAGCAACGGAAAGATAAACGGCTTCCGCACAAAGTACGACACCACCGCCGCCGCCAGCAGAATCGCTACTCCCTTTTTAGTGTCGACAGATTTCAGACTGATGGTGTAGGCTCCGTAGGCCACGAAACCCACCGCCATCGGCTGAATGAAACGCGTGAAGGCCAAGGATAGCTCCCGCTCCTGCAAATTAGACAGCGTGATTGCCACCGCGGTCATGATGCTCACCGCCGGCAGCATCCACACTAGCAGGGTAAGAAAAGCCAGCTTGGGCCCCCCAATGCGGTAGCCAATGGCCGTGATCATCTGCGTAGAAGTGGGGCCGGGCAGAATCTGGCACAGCGCGTGCAGCTCGATCAGATCTTTCTCACTGAGGTAGCGCCGCCGTTCCACCATCATCTTGAGTAGCAACGTGAGGTGCGCCTGCGGTCCGCCAAACGCGCTGATGGTGAGCAGGAACACGTCGCGCAAGAAAATGACGTAGCGCACCCGTCTCACCGACGTGAAGAGCCCCTGATAGTACCATACCTTGCGTCGACGACGATCCAATCCGATGAAGTTAGAGAATGATTACTGCTTCAGACCAATCTCACGCAGACGTTCTTCCAGAAACGCTCCGGCCGTGGTGTCCTCATACCGCTTGGGATGTTCCGCACCCACGCAACTATCCAGACACGTTAGGTCCATATCGGCGCGAGGGTGCATGAAGAAGGGAATGGAGTAGCGCGGCTGCTTCATCTTTTCCCGCGGCGGATTCACCACCCGGTGGATGGTGGAGGTGAGCCGGTCGTTGGTCAGGCGGGCTAGCATATCGCCCACGTTTACCACGATTTGCTCGGGCAGCGCCGTGATGGGCACCCAGGCTCCGTCGCGCCGCTGCACCTCCAGACCTTCGGCACTGGCGCCCATCAGCAGGGTGATCAGGTTGATGTCGCCGTGCTCGGCGGCGCGCACCGCATCGTCGGGCACCGCCTCGGGGTTGGCAATGGGGTAGTAGTGAATGGCCCGGATAATGCTGTTGCCGTGGCGCACCCGCGCATCAAAGTAGTGCTCATCGAGGTTCAGGTAGCGCGCGATGGCTTGCAGCAACACCTGCCCGGTGCTTTCCAGCGTTTGGTAGGCCTCGGTGGCCGCTGTTTCTAAGCTAGGCACCTCGGCAGGCCACACGTTATCCGGATAGTTCAACGTGTCCGCATCCGCTCCCGCATCCACCTGACCAATTTGATAAAATTCCTTGAGGTCGGCCGCCGTTTGCCCCTTGGCGTGCTCTTTTCCGGGCGACGTGTAGCCCCGCTGCCCGTGCAGGGCCGGAATTTCGTACTGTTGCTTCACCGCCGGGGGGAGGGCAAAGAATTCCTGGATGCTGCCGTACAGCTGCTGGGTGAGCGCATCGGACAGGCCGTGGTTTTTGATGGCCACGAAGCCAATGTGCGTAAAGGCATCGCCCAGTGCTTGCACGAACGCCGCTTGTTGCGCCGGGTCGGCGGTTCTGAAGTTGTTGAGATCAAGGCTGGGGATGGTTTCAAAGAATGTGTCGGTTGTGCTTAACATATTCGGGGGTAAACAGTTAGGGTACCTATAAACTAACCTTAGTTTCACCACAAATCAAACGATAACTGCGTACTTATGAAAACTTTATTGAACCTTCTGGCGAGCGTCTTCCTGCTGAGCGCCTTCTCCGCCTGCACCACCACCAGCACCACCGAAACCGAAGCCACCACCGATATGGCGGAGCCGGAAGCCGCGCCCGTCACCCTATCCGCCGCCCCCCCCTCGCCCGACTATGCTGACGCCATGCTGGAATTCATTGCTCCGGCCGAAGGCGAAACCCTGCCCTCGGGCGACTCGGTAGCCTTTTCCTACAACGTGACCAACTACGAACTAGGGGTAGTCACTCAAGACGCCAACCAAAAACCACTGGCTAACTCGGCCCAGGGGCAGCACGTGCACCTTATTCTTAACAACGAACCGTACCACGCTATCTACGAGCCCGAAGGCTTCAAACTAGCCCTGGACGATGGGCACTACGTGGCTATCTCGTTCTTGTCGCGCTCGTACCACGAAAGCGTGAAGAACCCCGAAGCCTACAAAGTGCAACAGTTCACCGTGGGCGACGATGAAGGCGAAGACGTCGACTTGTCGGCCCCCATGCTGTTCTATAGCCGCCCTAAGGGCACCTACACCGGCAATGAAACCAAATCTGTACTCTTCGACTTTTATCTGGTTAATACCGAGATCGGACCCGGGGGCAACCAGGTGCGCGTCACGGTGAACGGCGACACTACCATGATGGTGGACCAGTGGAAACCCTATGTGTTGGAAGGCCTGCCGATGGGCGACAATACCGTGAAGATCGAATTGGTAGACAGCGACGGCAACCTCATCGATAGTCCGATCAACAGCGAAGAGCGCACCTTCACGCTGGAAGCCGGTAGTGGAGTATAAGCAATCCTTCGTTAGTAACACGTCAGCTATGAACCGTCTTTCTCCTTCTTCCTTGCTGGAGCGCATTGCCGGATTAGCCGCACTAACCGGGGCGCGCTCCATAATAGGACCCGCCTTGCTGAGTCGACAGTTGCGCCGACACTCGTCGCGACGGCTAGGTCGGTCGCGCTTGGCTTTTATGCAGTCGTCCCGCACCGCAAACGTGCTCACCCTGCTGGCCGCGGGCGAACTGATCGGCGATAAACTGCCTGGTGCGCCGGACCGGATCAACCCCCCGGCCCTGATCGGACGGGCTTTATCGGGAGCGCTGATCGGGGCCACCCTATCCACCCGACAACGCCAGCCCCGTCGCATCGGGGTATCCGTAGGGTTGGTGAGTGCCGTGGTGGGAACTTACGCTACCTTTCACCTGCGGAAGCGACTAGGGCAGTCCACCGGCTTTCCCGATCCCGTGTGGGCGGTGCTGGAAGATACCCTCGTGATCACCCTGGGAAGGCACCTGCTGCGCTAAGAAATATTGCGACTATAGTTCATCAAGCTGACTTTGCAGCCGCTGGGTGGCCAACTGTAGTAGACGCTTGTCCAGCGGACCGGACAACGCTGCGTACCGTTCCCACTCTGCTTCAGTGAAGTGCCCGACCACCCCTCCCTTCAGGGTGTTGCGCAGCGCAGCATCCTTCTGCAGTGCCTGCTGCACGTAAGTGAGTCGTTGTGGTTCCGGTAATTGGTAAAACTCATTTTTGCGGCGCTGAATGTGCTGCCGGAAGAGGGCCAGCAGCAATGGGTTCTGTAATTTCAGTATTGGACGCAGCGTCTCGTTCTGAAACCGCTCTTCGTCAGTTGTGTTGTCAGTGACACTTGCCGCCGGGATAGCAGGGCGTAAGGCTAATAGTTGTTCATCACGGTAATTCATTGAGCTATCCGGGATGTTCCATCATCTGTACGTAGAACGTAAGGTAGTGTACCGCCGCCACCAGCCGATTGGCTGCGCGGGTGAAGTCCACCGAGTACTTATACTTATAAAACCGGTCGAAGTATAAACCATAGAGGGAAGGAGCAAGTGAGCCCGCCTGCTGTATCGTCTTGGTGTACTTTCCGATCTGTTCGTCCGTCTCCGCCAGCGCAAGCAGAAACTGCCAGTAGGCATCGTGTAGCTTAAGGTCAATGATCGGTACAATCAGCCGAAGGCTATCCCGCGACCGGTATACATCTACACTACTATAGTTCCAGATGCTGTTCCACACCGGCAGCTTGACCCGAGCGAACATGGCCCGCACGGTATCCAACGGAATGGACAGCGAAATGTCAGATTTATTGGCTTGTTGCTTATTGAACGATGCGTAGGCCCGTTGCAGATCGCTTTCGCCCGTCTGCTCAATAACGTAGTCATCAAAAAAGTTGACCAGAACGCCTAAGTCTTCAAGTTCTCTCACCGAGTAATAGTCTGAGAGCAAAGGATCGTCCGGCAGCGCAGTTTGCGCCGGTAGCCGAAGCGCCAATCCTAATAGGAGCAGTAGGAAGCAGGATCTTATCAATAGAGACGAGCCGGATCGGCCCGATAATTTAGTTGTCTTTTCTGTATTCTAGCTTGCGCCTAACGGTCTATGCCGCCAACCGGCCGGACTTGTTGGCTTTTGCCTCTCACGGAGGCGAAAAGGTGCCTAGGGCATTCAGTGCTCATGCCCTTACTTCCCCCGGCTGGGGGCTGCATGGTGTTACTCGCCATTTTTATATTCTTCTTCGTCTGATTTTGTTCTTGTTAATCGTGATAAACTCGTTCTTTTCATCTGCTTCTATTGTTTTCAGTGCAGAACGTAGAAATGACAGAATAATGTCATAATCCTCTTTTTCATATCGGAGAAAGATGATAGTCAAACCGGATAACTGGTGAGCAAAAATCCATTCACCAAAATCCTTATCTTCAGTGATAAGTACCTGACTATTCTGTTTTGCTAAAGCAATGATGTCTTCGTCATCCATGCCGATATTTGTCTCCTTTATCCAAACCACCTGATAGCCATCTTTTCGCAAAGCTCTGATTAAATTACCGTTTAACCCTTCATCAGCTAGGATCATAGTTAAGCACTTTGTAGAGTATCTTCGCTTTCTATTACAGATACAGCGTAGCCTACGCAAGCCATAATGTCCTCTTTACTAATATGAGGGTACATCTCAATAATCTCATCAAAGGAATATCCTCCAGCAATCTTGCGTAAAATTAACTCAACAGTGATACGGGTTCCTTTGATGACTGGTTTTCCAAGCATTACTTTCGGATTAGCTGAGATTTTTGCTTTGTAGTCCATTCTCTTTTTTTATTAAGTTCTTTCTTTTTTTCAATGACAAGTAACGTCTAATGCAGCCGTCAGGCCGGGCTTGTTTGGCTTGATTTTCCACGGGGGTGAAAGAGTGCTTGGAGCAACTAGTGCCCATGCCCACTGTTACCCGGCTGGCGGCTGCATGGTGTTACCTGCCGTTTTCAAGTCGTTACGCTCACTACTTTCTTTTCACTTGAGCGATGTTGATGTAGAAAGTCTGGACAAAAATCGTAGTCATTTGGCCAATAGATTCCCCGTCCATGTTCGTACAACTTCGCCCTTTGAAAGTAAGCTGGGTCTGAGAGGGGACGGCTCAATTCATCCTCACCAATAAACGGTGTGAAATCTATTGTTTTCTCTGTATCGTCGCTGAAGTTGAAATGAATCTTTTTGTTCCCCAGCACTTCAAATCTTGTAATGCTTACCATAGCCTTCTGTTGTTAGTCTAAAGGTTCAATTTTATCTAAAGTCTCATGATCTCTTGCCTTTTGCCAGTTGTCTAGCAATTCTTCCCGATGCTCTATTGCCCATTCAATTGCTAGAGTTTTAGCTCTCTTCGGCAAACGTCCCTCTAATATCTCTAACGTTTTGATATTAATTAGGGCTTCATTTTTCTGATAAATTACGTGAAAATGAGGCGGATTATGATCATTATAAAACATGCGAATAATGATTCCGTAGAATCGGCTTACTTCAGGCATCGCTCAGCTTTTTGGTGGTAAACCAATTTAGTGCTTTTTTCTATGGCAGATAACGGTTTGTATATAAGCTGTGGCGTGTTTCGGCATAAATTTATCCAAATAAGAACTAGCTTTGAAAATCCACAAAGTTTTTCGGGTGAGTATAGACTAAGCTATAGCTTATATACTGTGTTGCCCACAGTACTTTTTCGTTATGCTATCTCAATGTTCAGATGTTTTCCAAGTCCAATTTCAATCAATTTATAATAAGTAGAAACCTGGATATCGCTCAATCCACGTTCAATTCGGGAAATATAGCTCTTTTTTGTTCCAGTTCGTTCGGCAAGTTCTTCTTGGGTAAGATTTGCTTCTTTACGAGCCTCTTTAAGCATAACACCAAGTCGGAAAGCAAGAGAGTCAATGTCATATTTGTCACGCCTTGCCGTTCCTTTCTTTCCGTATTTTTCAATGAGGATGTCTTCAAAATCCGTTACGTTTTTCATATCAGCTATCTTTGTCTTTTAGATACTCTCTTTTCAGTTTCTCGGTAAGTTTGATTTCTTTTCTTGGCGTCTTTTGGGTTTTTTTCACAAAACAATTCGCAAGAACAACTAAATTCCCATCATCGAAGAAGCACAAAATTCGAATACTCTTGAAAGTGGTAATCACACGCACTTCATAAATTCCGTCCGTGTTTTCAAGATGCTTAAAGAATTTCTTCGGGACTTGTCTTTCAAATCGGACTAAATCTAACACGTATTCGATTTTCTCTTGAATCTTTTCTTCTTGGGCTTTATAAAAGTCAGTGAAATACTCTTTGTATGCGATTATCTTTCTTACCACGCCATAAAGTTAACTAATTAGTTTACTAGTCCAAATAAAAGCTATAGGATTTAATGGAAAAGACAGTTTTTGGTATTGTGGGCAACGAGCGTGTAAACGCAATTGCGTTTATATGCAATATAGCGACAAGATGGCTATTCGACCAAAATTGCTAAGAGAACGCCTAGTTTATGTAAAATACCCATTGATATTATAATTTTTCCCCTATTTGCGTGTGCAAACGTTTATTTAGAGGTAAGCATTCGTACTACCTGCGGGCAACCTACCAATCCGCCCTAAGCAATCTACTGAAAAATTACCGCTCTTTTCAACCATATTGCCCCACCACCGAACCTTAACGCTTTAATATTCCACCCCTAAGGTTCACGCGCCAACCTAAAAGCTTGATCGTTGAACCAAAAAGGTTCATCGACGAACCTTTTTTTCTGAGCCACTATGTTTGCCCTATATCCACAAAAAACCACTAACATGATCAGCAACAACATAGTATCCGTACAGTTGACTCCCGAAGAAGTAGAACAGGCCGTGAAACGCCTCAAGGAGATTAACGAGCAATTGGGCGACCAACTCATTGCCCTGCAACCCGCCCAGCGCATGGAGATGCTCACCATCAGCGACCGAAGCATGCCGTTCTTGGAGAAGGTGGTGGCCTACGTGGACTCCCGTCCTGAGTTTGTGCCCTTCTACCTGTCGGTTGAAGACCTTAAAATCGACTTCAAAGCGGTGAACGACCTGAAACTGATTGCGCGCGAGGCCGAGCAGTTGTGCCAAGCGCTTAACGACACCATCACCATGTCGGGCAGCGAAGCCTACACGGCGGCGCTGGCTTACTACCGTTCGGTGAAAGGGGCTGCTCAAGCCAACGTGCCCCACGCCCAGGCCGTCTACGAAGACCTGCGCAAACGCTTCGAGCGCCGTCCGCGCCGATCCAACGCCGATCCCGCCACGGAAGAAAAGGAATAGTAGCGGTTATACGACCTAGTCCAGGTTCGCACCGTCTACATTCGCTGTCGAGGAGGTTGATATATAACTGGCGCAATAATTCTTTACAAAGTTCTTACTTCGACATTCATAATTCCTTGTTCAGCATTCGATATTAAAAGATATCAAACACTAAATCGGGCACCGGGTGCAAGAAACACCAAATGTTAGGGTACAATACGGTAACCTCACCCTATCCCTACTGCTCTCTAAACCCAAACTGCTGCCTCGACTGCCAAGGGCCGCCGTGGTACTCCCACAGGTGCAACCCGGTGCCGGTGGCCTCGAAGGGCGCAAAGTCTTCGGATAGTTGAGCGTGCAAACGCTTCGCTTCGTCGGGCGACACTTTGTTCTGCACCGTCACGTGCGGCCACAACTTTTGTTGGTCCTGCGCAGTGAGGTAGGAGCGCCACTGCTTCTGCAACTGCCGGTGGAGCTGCTGCAGCAAGGTGCCTTCCAGGCGGTAGGCCACCCCCTTGCCCAAGAGCCGCACTTCTTTCACCATTAGTTTCAACGGACGGTACTGCTGGCTTATGCTCTCGAGTTCCGAAGCCAACCGCTCCGCTTCCGCGCCGGGCAGTTGGTGAAACAGCGTGAGGTGCGCCTCCAGAAAGTTGCGCTCGGCCGGAAAGTGCCGCTGCCGCAGTTGGTTGAAGAACGTCGTCGCTGCCTCGTCCAGCGTGAGGGTGAGCACCAGGGGATACTGAGAGGGAGTCATGTACGAGTGGCTTAGAGGTCTGCGATGCGTACGGCCTCCGCAGGAACGGCAAAGTAGTCGGCACCAACGTTGGGGCGAAAGGCCACTTCCGACAGCGTGATGTTGGTGATGTGCTCGCCCCGCTGCGCATCTTTCCACCAGAAGGTGCGGTAGCGCTCGGGTAGCGTAATGCCGTCGACCGTCTGCGCTCCCTCGTAGGTCATCAGCTTCTCCGGGGCGTGCCCCCCGTCGGGAAAATAGCCGGGATAAGAAACAATATAGCGAATGGCTCCCACGCGGTTGTCTTCCTGGCTCACGTAGATTACGTAGTAGTCGTCGGGCGCATCGCCCACTCCGTCCTCATAGGTCACCTTCACTAGATCGTAGGTGTTGCCCGCCAGCGTATCGGGCTCCATAAGTGCCAGGTTGATGCCCTCGTCGGCCAGCACAAAGGGAATGCCCACAAAGTAGTAGGGGGTGAGCGACCAGAAGCGCACGTCGTAGGAAACGAGCGTGTCGGTGGGGTAGGCCCAGGCCTGCTGCCCGTCCCAGCCGTACTGGATCGTCGTATCTTCGGCCAGGCGATGCCGGGTTTGGGCCGACCAGTAGCTGGCCACTTCATAGGTGTCGCGCGGCGTGCCATCGTCCAGGGGCCGGTAATTGAAGCGGAAGGCCAGCGGACCGTTGCCGTACCAGCGGGCCAGTCCGCCGTGGGCTTGGATGGCTTGCCCAATGCGCTGCCCCGCTTCGGAAGCGTCGAGACGTTCCTGCGCAGCCGTCACGCGTTCGTCCACTTGGTCGGGCAGGGGCACCGCCTCGTTCATCACGGCGGCAGGCAGGTCGTCGGGCGAGGCCGAGTCTTCGCGGTTGGGCACGCAGTGGGCGCACAGCAGGATACTACAAAAAAGCATTAGGAAAAGTCGCATAAAAAAGGAAAGGTTAGGAAGCCGCTTGGGGGGTGCTTACGAAAATGACCGAGGCGGGTTGCTGGGTGCGCGGATGCAGTGGTTCGTGCAGTTCGGTGAGCATCAACCCACTGCGCCGGAGCAAGTGCATCCAGCTGGCAGTAGTGCGAAAGTACCACGGAGCCGGATCAACGAAGCGCTCGCTAAAGCCTTGCCAGGAGCCGGAGCGCCAGCCGTCACGGTAGGGTTGCTCAGGACTGGCCACCACCGGGTGCAGGGTTTGGATGATCAGGTGCCCGGCGGGCGCCAGCAAAGTAGGCAGGTAGGCCAGCAGCGTTTCTACCGAGGCGTGACCAAACAGCGAGAAGTTGCAGACCAGGGCATCAAAAGGAGCATCTGCCAACAGGCCGCCCCGCACAATGTCGTCGTAGGTGAGCACCCGATAGGTCACTCCCCCGGTTTCCGAGGCATGCTCAATAAGGGTAGGCACGCCATCCACCCCCGTCACCCGAACTCCCCGGTCGGCCAGGCTGCGGGCCAGCCAGCCTTCGCCGCAGCCCAGGTCGGCCACCGTGCGGGGCAACTGGGCCATCACCACGTCCACCACGGCCCGGTTGGTGACCAACGTGCGGCTCTCGATCTGGGCTTGCTGCACTGCCTCGGTCCAGGCACCAGCGTTCCGGTGCCACGATTGCAGGATATGAGCTTCTTGGTTCATAGGATGATAGGCTTCTGTTAAGGTTCTTTTATTGGGAAACCAAGCCTTCCAGCAGGTCGCCCACGTAGTAGGACACCAGGGCAGCAATGGCGCCCAGCACCAGGGTTTCCAGCACGCCGCGCCAGGCGTTGGTCTGGGTGACGTAGGTTTTCAGGATGCCGATGATGATAAACCCCAGGCCGGTGAACACCGATGACCACAAAAACAAGCTTCCGGTCACCGGGGCAAAGTAGTCCCACACGTAAATAAGCAACGGAATCAGGCCGATCAGGATAAACGATACGTAGGTTACGGTTCCCATCAGGATTGGCGACTTCTGCTCCTCGAGCATGTCCAGCTCTTCCTTCATCATCACGTCGACCCACCGGTCTTTGTCCGCCACAATCACCTCGACCACCTCGTCGAGTAGTCGTCCTTCAAAGCCCTTCGCTTGGTAGATCTCGCGAATCTCGGCCTTCTCTACTTCCGGCAAGTTTTCCACCTCCCAATACTCCACCTGCTTATGCTTCTGGTAGTTGTCCTTCTCTGATTTGGTGGAAAGATACGCTCCGATAGACATGGCAAAGCCGTCGGCAAACAGGTTGGCAAACCCCAGGATGATGATCACCGAACTGCCCAAGTCAGCCCCTACGGCCCCCGCCACCACCGCAAAGGTGGTCACGCAGCCGTCGATGCCGCCGTAGACAAATTCTCCCAGGTAGGCTTCGAACCGGCTGAGCCAGCCGCCCTGCTGGTGAAGGGCGCTTTCGTTGTGTTTCATTGATATTGGGGGGAGATTAGTTGGATAACTGCGACGTAAACTGCCGTCGGGTGATGGTCTAAAACTAGACCTGACAGGTCATATTGCTAACTACAAACAAACTACAGGGGTTCGGTTATTTTCTGCAAGGTTTTTGTCATTTTGTTTGTCTTAACCTAACACAACCTCACCAATGAAACCTACCGCTTTTTGGGCTGGTGCTCTGCTGGCCCTATCTACCACTGCCTGTTTTTCCCCCCGGCCCATCCTCCGGTTGCAACCCGACAGTGCCCCCTCGGCCTGGTTCTACGGCAAAGAAGTGCTCACCCGCGAAGCGGACAGCGTGCGGGTATCGCTGATCTTCGATCGCTGGGTAGGCAACGAGCTGGTGTTTGCGGCCGAGATCATCAATCGTTCGTCCGACACGGTGCTGGTGGCTCCCGAAACCTTTTTCTACGAAACCTTCCGGCAGGGCGACTCCAACGCGTTGAGTAACGTGCACCGCGCCCTAGACCCCGAGCGCGAAATTATGGACATTGAGCGAGCCATCTCGCGCGAGCAGGCGCATCGGCGTAATGCGTTCGTGTTCGACGTGGCGCTCACCGCCGTGGTGCTGACGGCCGAGCTGGCTACCCAGGGCCACAGCGACGGAGAAATCGGGAGCAACGGAGGAGGGGTGGATATCTACTTCAACAGCGGCAGCGACAACGACCTGGTATTCTTGAACCGGGTGCGGCAGCAGTGGGCGTATCAGGCGCTGCGGAAGACCACGCTGCCTCCCGGAACCGCCCTGCGGGGCAACGTGGTCTTTATAGATCAGCCCGAGGCTGTATTCTACGCGGTATATGTGCCCCTAGGAGACCGGATCATGGCCTTCAACTACCGCAAACAGATCATTCAACCGTGATTTGGAAGCTGGACACTGGATGATCTTCTGAGTTGTTAGATGCTGGATGCCGGATGCTGGATGATCTTCTACATGGCAAGATGCTGGATGCTAGATATTGGATGCTGGATGGCTAGATACTAGCTGTTGGCTACTAAAGGACAGTGACCAGTGACCAGTGACCAGTGACCAGTGACCAGTGACCAGTGACCAGTGACCAGTGACCAGTGACCAGTGACCAGTGACCAGTGACCAGTGACCAGTGACCAGTGACCAGTGACCAGTGACCAGTGACCAGTGACCAGTGACAGTGACCAGTGACCAGTGACCAGTGACCAGTGACCAGTGACCAGTGACCAGTGACCAGTGACCAGTGACCAGTGACCAGTGACCAGTGACCAGTGACCAGTGACCAGTGACCAGTGACCAGTGACCAGTGACCAGTGACCAGTGACCAGTGACCAGTGACCCAGTGACCAGTGACCAGTGACCAATCACACCTCACGCAGCAGTCCCCAGCTCATGAGGCGGTCGCTGTCCTCGAGCCAACGGTTGCCAATGTCGGTGCGGTAGTACATGTGGGGGATCAGAATATTTTTGATGCGGGTATACGCTTGTTTCTGGGCCTGGGCCATCGTGGGCCCGTTGCCACAGACGATCAGGGCTACGCCCGCGGCCCCGGTAATCATCCACTCGCCGTTGCTCAGCTTCAGGTCTTCCAGGTGCACGCCCTCGGTCGGCCGCTTGAACACCACCACGGCATCCTTCGACATCGACTCGAAGTTCTTCTTGTCTTTGTAGGGGAAGGGCGGCACCACCAGGCGTACCCCGATGTGGAACCCACTCTTTACCTTCAGTTTCACGTTTTGTCCCGTAGCGATATCATGGAAAAACTCGCCGATGGGGGTAATCATGCTTTCTTGCTGCATGCTGATGATGGGGTACCCGAAGCGAGAGGTCCACTCTAACGGAAAGATACCGTTACCGTTCACGATGCAGTTGATGTCGATGTAGCCTACGTAGTTTTCTTTGGCCAGTCGGGTTTCAAACTTTTTGAGGGTGGCGTTGAAGAGCTTATTCGGCCCGCTCCAGAACATGGTGGTGCCCATTTCTCCGGTAGAGGGACCCAGGTTGCCGGGAAACAGCTTCTTGTGCTCGAAGTTGATGTTGATCGGTTCAATAAACTTGTCACCGTTGAAAAACGCACCGACGGCCACTTCCACTCCGGTGACGCGCCTTTGTAGTTGAAACACCGGGATCTGGTTGGCCCACGCTCGCTTATAGTCGCCCAGCACCCGCACCACGTCCTGCCCGTCTTCTTCCTCGCCCACAAAGAGCAGGCTTTTGATGTTCTGTGCTTCGCCGCTGGGCTTGATCACGTAGCGGGCCGGGTTGGCCTTCACGTAGGCGATGCCCTCGTCGAACGAGGTGAAGTTGCGGTAGGGAATGATGGCTACCTTGTGCTTTTTGAGTTCTTCTTGCCCGAAGGAGCGATCGTCTTCCAGGCGGTCGGTATAGGGGGTGCCGCCGACCACGGCCTTGCCCTGTTGCCGCAATTCGTGGGCGAGTTGGCCGTGTCCCAGCACGTCATCAAATACGATCACGTCGGCCCAGTCAACCTCTTTGCGCCAGTCGTCGGTTTTAGGGATGAATCCGTCGCCAATCTCTTTGGCGTAGTCAGTGTTGATGTAGTACTTCACGGCGTGGCCTTCTTTCACCACCTGCCAGGCCACATCGGTGATCAGGGCGTCGTACGAAACAAACAGAAAGTTTTTTGGGCTCATTTATGCGCGAATTTCAGTATGGTTTTTTAAAGTGGATGAACTTGAATATTGTTGATAGCAAAGGCAACCGGGCGGCTATGATAGCCCGTTTTGGTGAGATTGTGAAAGCTTTGCCGGAGTATTTTGCCGGGATAAACATCTGCTTCGCAGATTGGGTTCTACCAATGACTAACCGCAACCATCCATGAAGAACGTACTGTTGGCCGGGGCCACCGGAGTGCTGGGTACTGAGATTCTTAAGCTTCTTCACCAAGCTGACTATCGGGTTCGGGCGCTGATTCGCCATTCGGAGCAGGAAGCTAACTTGCGCCCTTACTGCGACACGATCTTTGTGGGCGATGCCACCGACCCGTCCGCCCTCCGCGGAGTGTGCCAGGATATAGACATTGTGCTAACCACCATCGGCAAAAGTGTGAGCCTGTTCACCAACAACGCTGCTTCCTTTATGGATATCGACTACCAGGCAAACCTGAACTTGTTGCACGAAGCCCAGGGTGCGGGGGTATCTCGCTTTGTTTATATCTCTATTTGCGGTAGCGAAACCTCGCCGAAACTGCGGGTGGGCTGGTCGCAAGAATTGTTTGCCCGGCAGCTCATGCAAAGCGGACTTGATTATACCATCATCAAACCGGTCGGTTTCTTCTCTGGACTGCACGACCTGGTGATTATGGCCAACAAAGGCATGTTGATCATTCCAGGCAATGGCGAATCCCTCACCAATGCGATTCATCAACGCGACTTGGCCAGGGTTTGCGTGCAGTGTCTGGAAGCAGGGCCGCCGGTGATGGAAGTGGGCGGACCGGAGATTCATAGTCGCAACGAGGTGGCGCAGCTGGTGGCCGACCACACCGGGGCACGCATTATAAATGTGCCGGTGTGGCTGGTGCTATTAGGATTGCGGGTGCTTCGGGTGTTTAGCAAGAACCTGTACGACAAACTGAGCTACTTCACCTACATCACTACCCACGACATGCTGGCCCCGCCCTACGGGGAACGAACTTTCGCTGACTACCTGAAAACAGAATTGCCAAAAAGCTTGGCATGATAGTCGGCTACGTTAGCTGATCCATCGTGGTCACCGGAATATCTTTCGTTGCTCCCGCCCGCAACGGTGGCTGACTGCCAGCATCAAACTGATACCCTTCGTCAGTGAGGGGCCACAGCATCGGAGCTAAAAACAAAATGGCGGCCCGGTGGCCCTGATCGACGGCACCATCGCTACCCGTGGCCTTCGACAACTTTGCCTCGTTCTCAATCTCAAACGGCCCATCAAACCCTTTCGCCAGCAACGTTTCCACGAAGGCGCGCCAGTCCATGCTGTCGGAGCCACCGAAGCCGGGCAGCATGGCTTCGTAGTTGTGTCGGTCCCAGGCGCTGGCCGGTTGTGGAATGCCCAGCCGCTCGGCCAGGACGGCATCGACCTGCTGCGCCGGATACATACCGCCCCAGTGCGTCCGCATACTGTTTTGCAAATTACGCGTGGCCTTCACGTGCACCCGTCTGATGCGGCTAACGTCCGAAGCCTCGATCACCGCCACCGGATCGGTGTGCTGCCACACATCGTGCGACGGATCGTAGATTTCGCCGTGGGCCGCGCTGGGAACGAGTTCGTACATCAGCTTGCGAGCGGCCAGCACGCCCGTCAGGTTATTGAATGTGCCGGTGTAGCCTGCCGACCGCCAGCCTTCCATCGGGCAGTTTTCATAGACCACCGTCACGCCCAAATCTTCGGCATACTTGATGATGGGAGTAAATATCTGTTGATAGCGCTCCAGATTCTTTTGAAAGCCTTCTTCTTCGTTGCCCAACGCATGGTTGTAACCCACAAAGGTGCCCACCGTCACGTCGTTGTCGTTGCCCCCCAGCAGGTGCGCGATGCGGATCAGGCGTAGCAAATGATTCTGGTTGTGCACTTGCTGTTCGACATCACCACCGATGCAGTTCTCAAAAGCTCCTACCGACAACCGCAGTCCGGCTTCGTTGAAGCGATCAATCGTCCGCTGAGCCGCCTCCCGGTCGAATGTTTCGTAGTCCAGATGGGTGGCCACGTGGTCGGTGCGGGTGCCGTCGTGGCGAAAAACGCACAGATCGATGCCCTGCGCACCCACCCGTTTGGTTCGGCCAATCACTTCACTGAGCGAGAGCGCGTCGAAGGCTGAGCTCATGATCCACACAGGATTGTTCATATCAGACAAAGTTAATTTGGTAGCCATTCATGATTTCTTCCTAACGGGAACTGTTTTAAGTTGTTATCCTTGTTCATTTTCTTAAGTTTCTTTAATTTAATCGCCAAACCTAGTTACCAACTTGTGCCAATTGTTTACCATTACCAGCAAAATCGTCATCCATATGCAAACTACTGCCGTCGCCTATGTCCTCCGAACCTTTCCAATCATACTCTCAGTTAGCTCTTGATAAACTTTCTCAACAAGAGCTAATCGCTATCGTTCTTGAGCAGCAAGCAAGTCAACTAACTCCACCGCTATCTGATTCTCCTAAGATAGCCTACGCCTACGATGACTTCTGCCGTCAGATCGCGCGGAACTTTCCCAACGGAGCGGTGGCTATCCTTGATAAGGATTTGGAGTACATTTACACCGCAGGCGAAGCTTTGCAGCAGCTAGGGCTCACCGAAACGTCGTTAATCGGCCAGCCGATGGAGGTTATATTGGCACCGGAAGAGGCCGTCCGTCTAAAGAGAGAGTTTCAGCATGCCCTCCGGGGCGAGCGCTTCTTTACGAACGCCACCATTGGCGAGCAGACTTACCTCGTTAGCGTGAGTCCGCTAACTTCTTCGGAAGGAGCGGCAGACCGGGTGCTGGCCGTTTCCCAGAACATTACCGAGCAACAGACCGCCCTGCGTCAGGCCCAGGAAAGCGAAACCCAGTTTCGGGCGCTGGCCGAGAGCATTCCGGGAGTCGTATACATCACTTCTAACGACCAAGACCGCCGGGTGTTCTACATTAGTGAGGGTATCACTAAGTTGTGTGGCTATTCGGTACAAGACTTCATAGAGGGGCGCATCACGGCCTCTCAAGTGGTTCATCCTGACGATTGGGAACCAAACCAGCAATCAGTGGCTGATGCGCTGACTAAGCAGCAACCTTTTCATTTAACCTATCGCATAAAGCACAGCGATGGTAGTACCTTCTGGGTAGAAGATTACGGAGCCAACGTGATGAAAGATGGGAAGCAGTATTGCCAGGGAGTGCTGTTTGATATCAGCGAAAAGAAGCAGTATGAAGAAGAACTGCAAAAGCAAAACGAAGAACTGAAGCGAATGAACGGGGAGCTGGATCATTTCGCTTACAGCGTATCGCACGACCTGCGGGCACCGCTTACCTCCGCCCTGGGGTTGCTGCACTTGCTGAAAATAGAAAAAGACCCGGTTCAGCGAGATCAGTTCGTAGCCCTGGCTGAGCAAAGCTTGCACCAACTGAACAATTTCATTCAGGAGATTATGAGCCTGACCCAGAATTCGCGTACCGATCTTGCCCTAGAAGAGGTTAATCTCAATAAGATGGTAGACGAAGTGATTGCCTCTCAGCAACAAAATGCCGACCATGATCGGGTAGAGGTTCGCAACCGTATCAAACCGAACCAAACCCTGCTCACCGACCGCCGTCGCCTCCGGATCGTGCTCAATAACCTTGTCTCCAATGCCATTCGCTATCACCGTCCTAGCCACGAGCGGCCCTACGTACAGATTTCGGCCTGTGTTGAGCCGCAGCAGACGACGCTTCGGGTGGAGGACAACGGCATTGGCATTGATCAGGAGCACTGGGGCAAGGTATTCAATATGTTCTACCGAGCCACCAGCCACGTGTCCGGTTCCGGCTTAGGCCTGTACTTGGTAAAGGAAACCGTTCAGAAGCTTAAGGGACAGATCAAAGTGGATTCACGCGTTAATCAGGGCTCTACCTTCACCGTACTCTTGCCTTCGCTTAAGGAATAGTCACGTTACTACGTGTCTCCGAACTAGCCGACATTTCAAAATCCAGCCTGTTCACTCCGACAGCAGTATCTCTTCTAGCAAAACGCTACTTGCTCTTCATCCAACCCAATGCGCATCTTTGGGTGGTAGAGCAGCCGAATCAAGTCACGGTCCACATCAGCATACGCGGTGGTGGTGCTCCAATCCGACAGAAAGATACTCAGCGGATAGATGGATGCATCGCGAGCCAGTCCCAGCGACTGCGTGAACTCCTCGCGCAGCAGGTGCTTCTGCGCTTTGAGGTCGGCCCGCTCAGTGTCCACGTACATGTGCCCCCGGTTAATCTCGTTTTGCCCGTTCCAGAACACCGAAAACAAACCCCAGTTATCATTCACCAAGCCCGACTGTGAGGAGTACAACTCGCTGTAGCGTTCCCCGGTACCCAGGAACACATAGTAGTTCGACTGCACGGAATCGGCAACCATCGCTACGGAGAAGCCGTCGGTTGCCAGGGCGTTGATCTCACCCACAATGGTGGCTAGTTCATCGCGCAATTCGCGGTTTGCCTGCCCCCCTACAAATACCCGCATCGGACTGCGCCACTTGCGGGTGATGGCACTGGCGTTGCCGAACTCGAATCCTAGGGCGATCTCTTTAAAGTAAGCCACCACCTCCCGCTGATAGTCACTCAGTTCGGGCTCCACGTCGGTGAGCACAATGGTGACGGCCGCCGTTCCGCTTGCTCCCCCACCCGATACCGTCACCGTAGCGGTGATCACGGGGTGCTTCTCGTAGTCAAACCGATCCCGATTAGCCACCCGGAGCATTCCGGTGCCGGGGTGGATCGCGAGCGCACCGCTCGGATTTTGTGCGCTAAGGGAGTAGTTGGTCCGTGATTGGTTGGTGGTGACCGACACCGCGCCTAATAACTGATCAGCAGCCGGGTTTTCGGCAACAGATACCGAAAAAGTATCCACCGCCAGGGTGGGGGCAGGAGTATCGTCGCGACAGGCTGTTAGGCCTGATCCCAGTCCCAATAGCCATACGAAATAAAGGAGGGTGCGCACGGCGATAAATTAATTATCCTGGCAAAAGCAGTAGTCTTCGCCAAACGGACAGGTATCTCGATCCTCGTCACACAAGTAAACTGGCTGCTGGTAGTCGACGTAATAGGTTTCTATTGCATCAAAGCCCCGGATAAGGGCCGCATAGGCCAGTTCGTGGGGCGGAGCGTCGGGCGTATGGTACTGATAGAGCATGGGCTCAAAGTTGAACTCCAGGTAGAGGTGCGTCAGGATGCGTACCATAAAGTCCAACTGCTCTTCGTCCCAGTACTCAGCCGGGGGAAACATCTCCTTTTCGAGCCCGAACCAGTGGCGCAGGGGGCGGCTGATCATGTAATCGGCCCCGGGAAACCGTTCTTTCCATTCGTTGGGCACAATGGCGTCGGGCATGTGCTGGTCGCTGCTGGGCTTGTTCTCTTTAGCCGCTTTGCGAATGTCGTCAACGAGTTGATCAAAGTAACTTGCCATAGTAGTTGGATAGTTTGGTGGGCTGCTGGCACGCAGCAATCGTTTGCGATTCAGACAGCAAAAAGTGTGCAGCGCGTTTAGGATGTTAGAATATTGGCAGTATTTCACCGAACGGTAGCCGCCCACGCCAGCACCGGCGGGTATAAGTTAGCCACTGTTTCTTCTTCGGACTTGCTGGCGTACAGTTCGGCAAGTTTCCGATTGAACTGAGGAAACTTTACGTAGTGCCGATGATCTTTCATCAAAGCTTCGCGGGCGTCGATGATGAAGCGAGCGGTTTGCTCATCATAGCTATCGAGCACGTAAAGGCAGAACACGGCGTGCGTCATGTATTCATTGAACACCGTTTCCGGAGTCGTGTAAAGGTCGGTATCCCCTCCCGCTTGCGTCCATACGCTACGGTCACTGAACACCTTTTCTATCTCGTTTCGGTACTTGCTACTCACCGGGTTCACGTAGTTGTGGTCGATCTCCGTGAAGACCACTCCTGACTGAAGCCCCTTTTCCTGTTCTTCACTCAGCGAGGCATTGCCATCGGTGTCTTCCGGACCGGATACGAACATCAGCGCTTCGCGAAACCAGTCGTCTCGATTCCCCATAAAGGCAAAATTTTGCGTACTGTGCGACCCACCGATGAGCGGAGAGAAGATAACCCGGTAAGAATTGAATGTAGTAGTAGGAAATTCACGCTCCAGCCACGACCACATATCCGCCACCGGCATCAACTGCGCTTGTCGCTCAGTGAGTTGGCGGTAGTACGGCAGATGATCTTGGTAGAACTTTCTAAAGTTAGATTTCCTGGCAAAATCTTCTACCAGCGGGCACAGCTCTTTAAACAGACCACCAAATTGGTTAAAGTTGCCCGTCACATGATAATAAGGTCCGCTATACTGCAAAGAATCGCCCTGAAACTGAAAGCATACGCTGTTGTCCCGGAAACTGTAGTATTTCTCGTAGTAGACCGAGTCAGGAAAACGAAGCTCGTTGAAGACCGGATGCGATTGGTAAGGCGCAAAGTGAGCCATCACTTCTTTATAATAGTTGCCCTCGCGACGAAGGTTGGAAGCTTGCTGGCCACTGGAGCTCAGCGTCCAGACAATGTTAGCCAGTTCGAACACCTCCGGGATGGCAAAATCTGCCTTTCCCTCGTGTTCTTTCATGTAGTCAGCCGTATATTCGGAAGTATGCGCATTGAACCGAAGGATGCAAACGGTGGTATCGGTGGGCGAAACAACCGAAACAAGGTGATGCTGCTGATAAGGAGTGCTCACGTAGTCAAACTGCACCGTGTCTTCCTGCGTCATCAGGAGTAAGTATCCCCCTTGGTAGCCGTCCGTTCCCGGCGCAACCGTATCGCTTTCTCCGATGGCAAAGCCAAACGAGAAATGGCCAAAGTTAGGCCCCGTCACGTAGAATGAATCGGCACTAGTGACCACCACCTGAGGGGTATCGGCACTTGATGAAGTGCGGGGCGGGCTGTCGGTGCAGGTTGCCAGCAGCAGAATGAGGGATACAGGGAAAAAAAGTTGGTTTTTCATGACCTCACTTTAGGTTTCAGGCTAAGCTACGTTCAACTATTCCCTAATCCACGCTACCGCTCGCTCGATAATATCCTGGGGGGCTACCGCTTCGTCAGGTGGCACCGGCGTACCGAACAGGTTTTTGTCGCGGTCGGCCATGTAAGAAACGGTGAGAACCAACTGCGCGTCATTGCTCAACGTATACGAAACGTTGGCGGTGGATAGTCCGCAGGTGGGAGAGCCGAAACTGCGGGTGTTTTCTCTCCCGACAAACGCAATGGCCACGGCCTCGCCGGAGCTGGCCACCCCGTTGTCCAGCAGCACCGCCACTCGCGGTTCCGCGTTAATCAACTGATAGGGATTGGGGGCTTGAGTTACCCTAAAGCCATTACTGATAGACGTTCCGTTTTGATATTCCCAAGCGTATTGGTTATCGTCAGGATCAATGAAGTGCCCCACCACGCCTTCGCCCAGGATGGGGCCAATCCCGGCCAGCATCGGCCACATGTTTCCTCCGGAGTTGCCCCGCAAGTCCACGATCCAGCCCTCAATGGTGGGCGCATCAATAAATCGTATCTGATCCTGAATGGCCTGGGCGAAGTCACGGGCTTCTACTTCGGAGCCCGAAAACGAGACCACCCTCACGTAGCCCACCGTTTCCGGAACCGAAACCGGGGGGACCGTCACAACGTTGCAGCGGATGGTATTCATACCGGCAAAGCCGGTGCCGTCGGGCCTAACCACAAAACTATGGTTGTCGCCCAATAGCGTGAGCGCTTCCTTGATGGCATCATAGGTTTCGTCGACGGTTTGGGCCGCGCCCGCTTTTTCGAGCACTGTGTTGCGGAAATCATCCCAATCGATCGTTTTTCGGTTAATGGAGTTGGCTTCCATCAAATCGAGTACCTCGTTGAGATAAGCTTCGGCCGCCGGAGCAATCGTCGGTTCTTCCTGTGCTTCCGTGCAGGACACCCCCCAGCATAATAGCCAGCCGATAAGGATAAATAAGTACGCTTTCATCTCACTCAAAGTTATCAAAGTAGGTGAAATCTTTTGTGATCAGCCCATCTTCAATGGTGAAGATAGTACAGATGGGTAAGTCAAACGTTGAGCCGTCTGGGGCCGTGCCGCTCGACACAAACTCAACGATCAGGTGATTCTCGCCGGATGGGTACATCTGAAGAACCTCGTCGTGTAGGTCGGGGAACATCTCGCTCATTTCGCGGTACTTTTTTACTGTCTGCTTTCGGGTTTGGATCACCACCCCAGGGCCGAAAGAAGGGTCCTTGAACTCTGCCGGGTCCGCGTACATATTCGCCATCTTTTCCCAGTCGTGGTTGTTGAATCGGGATAGCAAATACTGCTTTTAGGGGTACTTGCGTCGTTACATGCACCCTGTCGACACCACTTGGAGGGTACCTGCAGCGAGGTTTATACCCTAAAATGCCTGTTTTTAGGCAACTTTTGGCTTGCATGCGCCCGCTAATCCCACCTTTTTGGGTCCTCGACGTATGTTTTGTACCCCAAATGGTACTCGGACGCAAGGTTGACGTAATGTTTGTTGACTAAAAGGGGTGTCGTTTGCCACCATGTCGTCATGTTTGGAGGCAAAAAAGTGGGTATACGACCAATACACACGAAATAGTACAAAGTAATTTGCTATTCATTATGGAAAAGCATCTTACCCGGAGGACCTACACCTTTGTGGCTCACCAAATGAAGTAGTATGAATTTGTACAGCAACGAAGGATTGTCAGAAGCCGCCCAGCTGATCATCGATGTTTTGCAGGAATATCCGCAGGCGAAAGAACGGCTGGAAGCAGTAGGGTTTGGCAACGCCCAGTTTCAGGCGGGCAAAAAATGTGTTCAGGCAGTAAACGGGCACTTAACCACGCGCACCCAGCTAGAACAAGAGCGTTGGTCGCTCTCGAAGCAGACGAATGCTGGTTTGGAGGCGATGCGTGATCAGTTGAGGATGCATCGCAAGGCCGCTTTCTTCGCCCTACGCGATGAGCCGGAGCAATTATATTCCTTGAACGTCGACCGCCTGGAAAGGGGCATCTGGGCCTGCGTGAAGCAATCGGTTCACTTTCATCAGCAAGTTTTGCAACAGAAAATATCGCTCGAAGCCCAGGGCATTAGTCAGAAAGAGATTCAGGAGGCGTTGAAGACGGCCACGCAGTTGTTGCAAAACAAGAAAATACGTTTCCATCAGAAAGGACTGCGGCAACAAAACACCCGCGAGTTGCGCCAAGCAGTTGTGGCGCTGCGCGCGTGGGTGATGGAATTTCGAGCCAACGCCCGTTTGGCCTACCGACAGCAACCGCAGATGCTGGAGATGTTCGGCATCCGGGTGAAAACATCGGTATAGAAGGGGAAATTCCTTCTTTTGGACTCGAACGGTACGAAGTACCACCCCGGGGTTTCTTGCACCAAAATAGTGCGACGCATTATTTTCCTTTGCGTACCTAAATCCCGTCAACCATTCACGCATGAACTTGTATAAGACCGACGAACTGCTGCACGCGGCCGAACTGGCCATTGAAGGTGCTTTGACTAACCCCAGCGCTTGCCAGCAACTGGAGGTGTACGGCATGAGCTCAGCGCAACTGCAAACCGGTAAACTTCGCTGGCGCACGTTGGCGCACCTTCATGAAGTGCACTCGGGCCTGCGAGAAGAGCGCTACGCTATCTCCCAGCAAATCAATGCCAGCTTGCAGGCGGTCAACGAGCAGTTTCGAGCGCACGTGAGCGTTACTCGGGCCGCTTTTTACACCAATCCCGCCTTGTTTGAAGCGCTGGGAGTGAGCGCCCTGGCCACCCGGCGCTGGGAATGCGTGCGGCAGGCCGCTCGCTTCTACCAGCAACTGCACATCCGCGACATCTCGCTGGAGGCCTTCGGAGTTTCCACGGTGGCCCTGGTGCACGCGCAGGAGCAGGTGCAGCAGTTGCTTACCCTAAAAGAAGAGCGCGTACGAAAGAAAGCGTTGGTTGATGAACGAGCCAAAGAGGTGCGGGGGGCCAAACTAGCCCTGCGGGCCTGGATGGTCGAGTTTCGCATGGTGGCCCGAATTGCCCTGCGTAGTCATCCGCAGATGCTGGAGATGTTCGGCATTCAGTCGGTGGCGGCTGGATGAACTGGATGTTGGCGACCGCCGCGCGGTCAGATACTGGATGATCTTCTGGGTGGCTAGCCACCAGCCACCAGCATCCAGCAACCAGCATCCAGCAACCAGTATCTAGCCTCCAGCATCAGCAAAAAATTGAAAGTTTATGGTGCTTCCTCCGTACATATATCGTTGGTTGGTAGGGGTAGCGATGGTGCTAGCCGTCACGTCGCTCTACCAAGTCTGGTCGGCTTCCGGTAGATTGGAACAAACGCTACAGCAGGCCGAGCGGGAGCTGTCGGTGGCCCGCGATAGCTTGGCGCAGGCGCAGATGCAGATTGACTATATGGTGCAGGAGATCGGCAATAGTCAACGGGCGCTGCGTATCATCAGCGAGCAGGTGCAACAAGCCCATCTGGAGCACGAAGCGCAGCGGATGGCCGATGCCCGGTATCGGCAATCGTTGCAGCAGCAGTGGCAAGCGGAGCAGGAAGCCCGCCGGGCCTTGCGGCGGGTGGCGCAACAGTACGCCGTAGAATAATGAAGCATTGGCTAACCATACTGTTTCTGCTGGGAGGGGTGGGATTGGTAAAGGCGCAGACCGCATCGCCGCCGACCCACCCGGCCCCGGCACATACTGAAACGCACGACGCTCAGGCAGATATCCCGCGCTTGGTACTGCCCCGCACTCCACTACCGCCCCTCACCGATTCGGCTTATCTGATTAGCCCCGCCCGCTTTCGGTTCTACCAACAACTGCACCGCTACGCCCTGGACACCACCGTCCGCGCGGGCGAGGTGCTCATCACGTCCTACGCGCAAAGTCTGCAAGCCACGCAGCGCGCCTACGATACGCTGCTCGAGCGCTACCAAGCCAGCGATCAAGTGTCCGCCCAAACCCTGCGCCGTACCCAACTGGCGCTGGGGCAACTGAGCCGCTCGCTGGACCAGACGCAGTACGCGCTGGCGCAAACCAGCCGTAGTTTAGACGAAGCCAAAGCGCAGGCGCGGGTCGCCCGACGACGGTCGCTGGTGCAGCGGGTGGCCTACGGAGCGGGAGGGGTCGGAGTAGGACTGGTACTGGGGTTGCTGCTTCGCTGAACCGCACATTGGCGGAGCGATTGAGCCTGAGTGGGTTGCCCGCGCAACTACCTATTGTGCCGACGTGGGGGTTTGCTTTTTTCAGAAAATAGCCTAACTTCATCATCACTAGTGGTCAAGTTTCATTAAGAATGACTAAAGTAGCAATCATACCAGTTTCCTCTGAAAACGGCACCGTTGTCTATAATGCTGTGTCTGGTGAAAAGCGAACCAGTGGCAAAACCGCAGGTGAGGCTTTGGACGCAATCACCGCTCAACTAGCTGATGATGAAGGAAACACACTAATTATTGTTCAGCGTGGGCATCCGGACCGCTTTTTCGGAGTAGCCCGGCAAAAACGGTTACAAGAACTCATGGGTCGTTGGCGAACGGCTCGTGACAACGGTGATAGTCTGCCAAAGTCAGAGCAACTAGAGCTAGAAAAGCTGGTTGAAATGGAATTGCAAGCATCCGAAGACCGGGCAGCGGCATTGATGAATGAATTGGGAACATGAATTTACGTTATGCTTCGGTAGCGCAACGTGCCGGACACCGTTGTGAGTATTGCTATGCCCCGGAAGTGATCTTCAATTTTCCTTTTGAAGTTGAACACATTACGCCGCTGGCGCGCGATGGTGCTGATGCAGAACATAATTGGGCACTCTCCTGTCGGTCATGTAACCTTTACAAGTTCACGCACATTGAAGCTAATGATCCGGAAAGTGGTAAAACTACCCGTTTGTTTCACCCTCGGGAAGACCGGTGGGAGGAGCACTTCAGCATTGACCAGGAGAATGGGTACTTAGAAGGAGTGACCGCCGTCGGTAGAGCAACCGCAGTTTGTTTAAAAATGAACAATCCGTTGCAAGTTTCAGCACGGCAACGATGGGTACAATTGGGGCTATTTCCGTGATGAGAAAGTTTACAAATAGAAACTGCTACCCGGCATTCGTAGCCTGAGTGGGTGGCCCGCGCAACTACCCGTTGTGCCGACGCGGGGGTTTGTTTTTTACGAAGGTCCCCTGTATCTTTCGGTTTGATTAGTAGTTATGCGTCCGAAAAGCGGGCGATCATTATCTTAACCCTTCTTTGGAGAGGCCAAATCTCATGTCAGAAGTCAGTACTCTGCGGCTCTACTTGCTAAGAACCATGTATTTGCTAATGGCAGTCGGACTTGGCCTTACTGTGTGGCCGACAATCATCTCACCACCTGATACGGCTGCAAACGCAAACACCGTTATTCGTGCCCTGCTGGGTGCCTTGGGGTTGCTCGCGGTTGTTGGCCTTCGTTACCCACTGCGAATGCTTCCGCTACTTCTGTTTGAGTTGCTCTGGAAGGTGATCTGGGTCGTCGCGTTTGCTCTACGTATGTGGTTTGACACTGGGCTCAACGAATACGCATCGGAGACTCTCTTTGCTTGCATGATGGGAGTGGTACTTGTACCCATTGTGATACCGTGGCGCTACTTATTTGTTCATTATGTGCAGGCGTCTGGCGATCCCTGGCGAAAACAACCACAGCAGTAGTTCGCCCAACAAAGCGCTCCAGCCGACGGTTCTGCCGTTGCGCAGCGGAACCGCGGCTAAGCTTTGGCGTTAAGCGTCTGGCAATTCTTTGACCATGAACTTTTCTTTCTCGTTCGAAGGGCGTACTTTTGCCCTCCGGGCAGTGCTGCCCGACCTTAGCTACAGTACTATGAGAAAAGCGGGTTTTGTGATGGCTATCCTAGGGATCATTCCCCTGGTTTTGGTTATTCTCTCGTTAATTGAAGAGGCCGGCTACGGTCGCAACCTGCCCTTCGTGGGCAACAGCTGGATTGTGATCATCGGTTTGTTCTTCTTTTTATCCGGGATTTCACTCATCGTTTCCTTCGGAAAAGCCGACTAGGTGCCCGATCACGTAGCTTTTTCTCAGGTAATTACCCTCACGTGCTTTCGTTTTTCGGGCTGGCGTAACCGGTTGTGGGGCATGTCGCAGATGCAACTGGCGCTTTCGCCCCTGCGACAGGTGTCCGGTCTGTCGTTCTTTCGACTATTAGGCACCGGCCGCCGGTTTCACTATCTCCCTAACTTCTCAGTATACTGCCTCCTAGCGGTGTGGGATGACAAGGCGGCGGCCCAACGGTTCTTCGCGGACAATGATCGCTTTCGCCTGTTCACCGAACGCAGCCACGAGCACTGGACTCTCTACCTGAGTTGCTACCAAGCACACGGCTACTGGTCGGGGGAACAGCCTTTTGTTTTTACCGCTTCGGCTCCGGAACCCAACCAACCGGTGGCGGTGCTCACCCGCGCCACGATCAATCCCCGGCGCTTGCGCTCCT
The DNA here is from genome assembly GCA_965217275.1 of Cyclobacteriaceae bacterium. Classification (GTDB taxonomy): domain Bacteria; phylum Bacteroidota; class Bacteroidia; order Cytophagales; family Cyclobacteriaceae; genus Tunicatimonas. The sequence goes on from OZ244400.1 coordinate 4,424,671, forward strand.
TCTGGCGGCAGGCGCTGCGGATCAACCAACAGTTTGCCCAGCACACCGACTGCTGGTTGTCGCTGGGGGTGGGCGAATGGCCGGTGGTGCAGCAGGCCACCTTCAGTCTGTGGAAAAGTGCTGATAGTATGAAGCAATTTGCCTACGGCAACGACCTCCACCGACAAGCGGTACGCAACACCAAGCAGCACCACTGGTTCACCGAAGACCTGTTCGCCCGCTTCGTACCCGTGGGCTCAGTAGGAAGCTGGAGAGGAGGAGATCCATTGACTGAAGGATTGAAGGATAGAGTGAATGAATGAACGGGTTCCATTCATTCATTCATTTATTTCTTCAGTCATTCGGTCCTTCCTCGCCGCACGTTCGTCGAACTTGGGGGGGGCATAGAGGAAGCCGAAGGCTTCGCAGTCTTCTTTGGTGTGTTTGGCGTGGTGGATGTAGTGCGCCCGAATCATGCGTTTGAGGTAGGGATGCTTCGCTCTGAACTTGAACGGGATGCGCTGGTGCACCAGGATGTCGTGGAAGAGCAGGTAAAACACGCCGTAGGCGGTGACGCCAAAGCCAATATAACGCAGGAAGAACAACGAGGGCACCTCGTAACCGGTGACGATCAAAGCAATGGCCGGTAGGCTAAACACCAGGGCAAACAGATCGTTGCGCTCGAGCCAACCGTGCCGGAGTGAGTGGTGCGAATGATGCCACGACCACAAAAAGCCGTGCATAATGTACTTGTGCGTGAACCAGGCAACGCCTTCCATGAAGAAGAAGGTGCCGATAACAATAGCGATCTTCGCAAGTAAGTGCATGCGCTGAGAAAATGTAATTATAAGAGTGATTGAAGGAAGGAAGGATAGAATGCCTGAATAAGTTCCTGATTAATGCACTACTGATTTATCAAAGGCGGTTTCACTTGCTATAGGTAGTTGAACTGGTTCTTAAAGTAAGTGCCCAGCAACAGCATCAGCTTCTGATTGTCAGGAATGCGAATGCGCTCGTTGGCAATGTGCGCGGCAGAGCAGTTTTTGATTTTCTTGAACAAGCGCAGGTAGTATACGTAGGCCAAGTATACGCCTAGTCGGGCTCCCGGAGGTAAATTTAAAATGCCCTGGTAGGCCGCGTCGAAGTCGGCTTGAATGTCAGCTTCGATAGTTGCCTTAGCTGACTGGCTAAAGTGATTAAAGTCGACGTCCGGAAAATAAACGCGCCCCCGGTCCTGGTAGTCGCTCTTGATATCGCGCAGGAAGTTCACCTTTTGGAAGGCCGCGCCCAGCCGCCGGGCGGGGGGTTTGAGTCGCTGATAGAGCGCGTCGTCGCCTTCGCAAAACACCCGCAGGCACATCAGTCCCACCACCTCAGCCGAACCATAGATATACGCTTCGTAGCCCGAAGCGTCGTACACCTGGGGTTGCAAGTCCATCGCCATGCTGTGCAGAAAGGCGTCGATCAGGTCGGTTTCGATGGCGTATTCATTTACTGTTTTCTGGAAAGCGTGGAGCACCGGATTCAGGCTGATTTTATCTTCCAGGGCTCGGTAGGTTTCTTGCTTAAAGTCGTTAAGTAGGCGCGCTTGGTCATGGTTGTAGAAGGTGTCGACGATCTCGTCGGCGTAGCGCACAAAGCCGTAGATGGCGTAGACCGGATCGTGAAACCGCTGGTGGAGACTGCGGATGCCCAGCGAGAAGGAAGTACTGTAGTGCTGGGTGATAATTTTGCTGCAACGGAAGGCAGTCAGATCAAATAGATTCATACAATATGGCTCGCAAACTTTTAGCACAATATACGAAGAAGCATCCGGCGAGGCGAACGCACCAGACTATCCTTAACGCTTTAACAGTCAAGCGGTATCAGTGATTTGACTGCTTGGTTGATACCATTTGGCAATCTCTCGGGCAACCACCAAACCTGATATCAACGATGGCGGAACTCCCGGCCCGGGGACAGTTAACTGTCCGGTGTAATATAAGTTATCGACGTTTTTGTTCTTCAAACTAGGTTTCAGGATAGCCGTTTGGCGTAAGGTGTTGGCCAACCCGTAGGCGTTGCCCCGGAAGGCATTGTAATCAGCCACAAAATCGCGGTGGGCGTAACTCCGTTGGTATACCACCGCATCCCGAACCGACTGACCGGTGAGCCGCTCCAGCCGCTTCATAACTAAGTCATAGTAATGCTCCCGCGTTTCGGGAGTATCATCCAGTCCGGGAGCTACCGGAATGAGTACGAAGACGTTCTCATGGTTGGGTGGTGCGCAGTCGGGATCGGTTTTGGAAGCGCAGCATACGTAGAACAAAGGATTAGAAGGCCACTGGGGGGTTTCATAGATTTCTTCAGCGTGTCGAGTAAAGTCTTCATCAAAGAATAGATTATGATGAAGCAGATTATCCAGTTTTTTGTTCACTCCCAGATAGAACAACAGCGATGAAGGAGCCATCACCCGTTCGTTCCAGTAATTTTCCGAATAGTTTCGGGTGGCGGGGGTAAGCAGTGCCTGTTCGGTATGGTGGTAGTCGGCGCTGGAGACCACAATGTCAGCATCAAAGCGACCATGTTCCGTGATCACCTCGGTAGCCAAGCGACCGCTGGTGAGGATGTGGCTTACGGGTTGGTCGGTGAGCAACTGCACGCCCTGTTCTTTGGCCAGCGTTACCATGCCCCGAATGATTTGATACATGCCTCCTTTGGGATACCAGGTGCCCAGCGCCAGGTCGGCGTAGTTCATCAGGCTATACATGGCCGGGGTGTTTTCAGGAGTAGCTCCTAAGAACAGCACCGGAAACTTGAGCAGTTGCCGCAGGTGGGGGTGCTGAAACAGCTGGTCGACGTGCGTGGCCAGGGAGGTAAACATCTGCAGCCGGAACAGCGAACGAAAAACCCGAGCGTCAGCAAACTCCAGGGGAGAAAGACCTGGTTTATATACAAACTCTTTCATTCCCACCCGGTACTTGTACTCCGCTTCTTGCAGAAACGTATCGAGTCGGGCGCTGCTGCCGGGTTCGTGCTGTTCGAACAGTTCGTGCAGCGCTCGGAGGCTAGCCGGAACCTCTAGGGTATCTTTCTCACCAAAGAAAATAGCGTAAGAAGGATCGAGCCGGAGCAACTCGTAGTAGTCGGCTACCTTCTTGCCAAAGGTGGCGAAGTAGTTGTCGAAGACGTCGGGCATCCAGTACCAACTAGGGCCCATATCGAACACAAAACCATCCTCGGAGAAAGAACGAGCCCGCCCTCCGGGCGAGCTATTCTTTTCAAGAATGGTTACGTCGAGTCCCTGGTGGGCCAGGGCAGTGGCTACAGATAAGCCCGAAAACCCAGCCCCAATAACGATTACTCGTTTACGCATTCACTCGCTAGTCTCTAACCGAATAGTTCTTCAGTACGGATTTCAGTTCTTTGCGAGCAATGTGGATTCGATTCTTCACGGTGCCAATCGGAATTTGCAGACGGTCAGCAATTTCGTGGTACTTAAAACCCCGAAAGTGCATCATAAAGGGAGTTTTGTAAGCATCGTCGAGTCTAGCAATCGCCTGATTGATATCGCGCAGCGCAAAACTGGAGTAGGCACGATTCTCGGTGGTGTTGCTAGAGCTGTTGATGTAATGAAGGTTGTCCGTTGTGTCAATGAAAGTATTACGTCTCACCATCCGTTGGTAATTGGTGATAAACGTGTTCTTCATGATGGTGTAAAGCCACGCTTTGAGATTAGTACCGTCGGTGAACTTGTCTCGGTTAGTGAAAGCCTTAAGAATAGTCTCTTGCAGCAAATCGTTGGCCTCTTCCATATCTTTGGTGAGCTTAAGCGCGAAGGGCTTCAAAGATTTAGACATTTTGTCTAGGGAATAGCTGAATTCTAGTGCGGTCATAAACGTAAAGGTTAGGATTTTTTGTTGAAACTGAGATTAAGAAAAGTTAAACAAGCGTTAAAAAAATGTCTTGCGGACTTAAATTGCTGGTAAGCGTGATAATTGTGTTAGATGAACTTGGTGAAAGAAAAATGTTTGCTAGAAAAAAAGTCGGTAGGAGCGAAAAATGGGCTGGTTGCATAGGTAAAAAATAGTCCGCTGTTGAATAATGCTTGTTTGTGATTACGTAAGCTTCGAAAGTTTGTTTAATATTTAAGTAAAAAAAATCAAACAAGATATCAAGAAGGGTCGAATTGAGTACTTCTAACTACCAAGAAAAGTAGCTTTGCTTAATCGGATGCAACCAAGCGCGGTGAAGCTATGATGCAGCAATTAGCCGGTAACTGGCAGCTAGTCGACTGCCTCGGTGGAATTTGCCTCGACGAAATCAATCATGTGCTCTATGCGATGAAAGACCATGACGTTAGCAGCAAGTGCTATATCCTGACTCAGCACTTGGTAGCCACTTAACAAGATAGTGGTTTGAGGAAAGGAGGTGGCCAAGCGGTTCACGTAATCTTGTACTTGGTTGGCGGAGGGGCTGGTGGTGATCACCGTAACAATGTATTCAGGATCAAGAATATTGTAGATGGTGACTACATCGTCGAAAGGAAGATTCTGACCAAAGTAGATTGCTCGGTTGCGACGCGCTTTTACGATGTAGCTCCCAAATAACAAGGTCAGCTCATGCAGTTCGCCTTCGGGAAGGTAGAAGAGGTATTTACTGGCGGTGCTTCTGTTGGGTGATGGAAGCCCGTCGAGCGCAACGATTATTTTTTGCCGGATAAGGTTGGTGACAAAATGTTCTTGGGCTGGATTGATCGCGTCGGTTTGCCAGAGCACTCCGATTTTAGATAAAAAAGGGTAGATTACGTTAAGAACCGTGGCCTCAAAGCCTATCTTACGGGTGTTGGAAGCAATAACCTCTTCAAACCGCTCTTCATCAAGATCAATCATTGAGAGCAACAGTGAATTAATCTGGTCGGGATAGCGCCAGTTTTTTTCGGTGAGCTGAAGCACAATTTCATTTAGCTTATCCCTGCCTAGAGTAGCTATTTTAGAAATCTTATAACCGTTGTCTTTCAGCAAGGCAACGTTGAGTATCAGCTTTAGGTCTTCGCTATCGTAATACCTGATATTGGTCTCGGTGCGCTTGGGAGAGATGAAACCATAGCGCTGCTCCCAGATACGTAACGTGTGGGCTTTTATTCCAGAAAGTTGTTCTAAGTCCTTTATCGAATACGTACTCAATGGGCTAATTTCTGGTTTACTATGCTGCAAACCTAACCCTACATGATCCGATTTGTTCAGGCGTTTCTATTGCCAAGGTTGCAAAACCAGAAAGAAAACTACCTGGATAATTAACAGCGGTAAGGCCAAAAAGTTGTCTTTTTTGAAAGGTGTTGCAAAAAAGAGTCCCTGTACGAGCAATGCGGTAAACAGCCAGCCCAAATAGTTATGCAGGGGGGGACAAAGGGTTTCCCAGTGCCAGAAATCATACTTTATTGCTACCGGCTCGATAATGTAGTCAACCACGACCATAAGTGCGGCAGCGAGTAATACTTTCCCTGGAACTTTGAATGGTAAGCGATGAACTACCGTACCACATAGGTAGGTAAGCAGCAACCAGTTGACGGCAATCATCAGAGGCACCTCCAGCACCTTGAGGCCCAAAGTAGTATCGTAAGCGTAGGAACCAAAAATAAGTGAGGTACGCACGCCCAGCACTTCTATCCAGTACCCAATGAGCATCACCAAACCTACAAACCACCAAAAAGAAGAACGCCAGTCCCGGTGGAAGCAGAGCAGCACGGACACGGTCAGCAGCAAGTGAAAAGGGGTCGCCAACTGAAACAACCACCTTACCGGGCTGAGCAAACCAATCACTCCGGCTCCGTGGGTAATCGCCAGAAAAATTGTGGCCTGTTGAGAAGTGATATTTACGTAATCAGATTTCTTTATTCGCTGATCGCCGGATGCCGGTTGCATTAATCAAACGTTAACGTGTCGCTCAGCATGGTACGATGAGCGCACCAACGGTCCGGATTCAACATACTTTAGTCCACGGGAGAGCCCTTCCTCCCGGTAGGCGGCGAATTGGTCGGGATGAATGAATTCAGCCACCGCGATGTGCATTTTGGTCGGTTGCAGATACTGCCCCAGGGTTAGAATGTCCAGGCCATGAGCCACCAGATCATCCATTGCCTGATGCACTTCGTCGACGGTTTCGCCCAACCCCAGCATAATCCCGGATTTGGTGCGTTTGCCGTAGTCTTTGGTGCGCCGGATCTGTTCCAAGCTACGAGGATACTTGGCTTGCGGACGTACCGGACGATACAGTCGCTCGACCGTCTCCACGTTATGTGAAACCACTTCTTGTCCCGCGTCAATCATCCGGTAGAGGGCGTCCCAGTTTCCTTTCACGTCAGGAATGAGCGTCTCGATGGTGGTTCCCGGACTCAGTCGCTTCACCTCCTTGACGGTTTGGTACCAGACTTCGGCACCGCGGTCTTTCAACTCATCGCGGTTGACGGAGGTGAGCACCGCGTGTTTGACCCGCATGAGTTGGATGGCTTCGGCCACGCGGCGGGGTTCGTCTTCGTCGTATTCCGGGGGGCGGCCGGTGGCTACCGCGCAGAAAGAACAACTGCGGGTGCAAACGTTGCCCAGAATCATGAAGGTGGCGGTGCCGCTGCCCCAGCACTCGCCCATGTTGGGGCAGTTGCCGCTTTCGCAAATAGTATGAAGTTTGTGTTGATCCACCAAGGTGCGGACCTTGGCGTATTCCTTGCCCGTTGGCAACTTCACGCGTAGCCAGTTGGGTTTAGCGGTGCGCGGTGCCGGGTTAGAAACAACCGGTAATTCAATCATAGTGATAGGGAAGAAGGCGTAGTGTAATTTACGACAGTTCCAAAACAGTTACCGGCTAAGATAAATTCCAGTAAACTAGCGTCGGCTGCCGTAGAACAGCATAATAAAGGCGGACGGATAAAAGCGTTGTGATTCGGCCACATAAGCAATCTCAATAGCTTCCGGGAAGGCTTCAAACTGAAACCCCACCTCGAAGCCGGTGACGTCGTTCTTGAAGGTGCCAAACTCAAATGCCAGTGCCGCTTTGATGTTCGCCCCGATCTTGAGGTTTACCTCTCCTTCGCGAATGCCTCGCAAAAACGGTCCGGAGCCAACCACCGATCCGGTATTGCCTTGGTTAATGATATCACGGGCGGGAATCACCTCCACGCGCTGGTCACGGCCGTATTGCACGTAGTAGGGAGTGAGTAAACCTAGGGTAGGGCCCCCGGCCATAATAAAGTTTACCTGCACCCCCTGCTGGGGAGCTTTTTTAAACACTACCCACTCACGACCGTACTGGGGGCGCACCGAAAAGAGGTAGTTTGTTTTGCCAAAAAGATACGTGTTACCCGTGGCGCGGGAGGGAATCCGAAGCTCTTTCGGGTTTTTTACGTTCACAATTTCCAGCCCGAACGACTGAAACTTTCCTTTGCTGATCTGCCGACTATACTTACCGGCTACCCCGCCGATCAGACCCGAATTGGAGTTTTTGCTGACGCCCCAAATGTATTCCTGATTATATTCGTAAACATTATCATCTTGCGCCCGGAGCTGAAGGCTTACGCAACATAAACTGATCAGTAGGCAGACGATGGATGCCCAAAATTTCGTAGATTTCCCGCTCATTAAAGAAAAGTATAGTTTGTGTAAAGATACAAAGTATAAATCTAGAATTTATTATGCCGCAAATCAAATCTTCTTACCAGGGTGAACTGCGCACCAAAGCCGTTCACCTGAAGTCATCTAGTCAACTGATTACTGATGCCCCCACCGACAACCACGGCCGGGGCGAAGCATTTTCACCTACCGATCTGGTTTGTGCCGCACTGTGCAGTTGCATGATGACCATCATGGGGATTCGTGCTTCTAAACACAACATCACGTTAGAAGGTTTAGAGGCCGATGTGACCAAGCACATGTCGTCAGACCCCCGGCAGATTGCCCAGATCGACATTGCGTTTCGTCTGGCGCGCACCAACGCTACGGAAGAACAGCGGGAAATGCTAAAGGATGCCGCGCTGCACTGTCCGGTGGCCCTGAGTTTGAATCCGGCTATTCGTCAGGAGGTGATCTTTAATTTTTGAGATAATGTCAAGTTATAGTTGATCTACCTGCTCCTTTAGTGTGCGGTAGGATATGCCCATATGCGAAGTGTCGTACACACACTGCTCGTTGTGGATAAGCAGCAGTTGAGGAGACTGGTGCGGCACCTGGAACAATTCGGCAACTTTCTGCGAAACGTCCCGGTGGCGAATAAGGTCTAGGTAAAAAATATCAGCGCCCTCCATTTCCTGCTCATTCCAGGCGCGTTCGAGGCGACTCAGGGCCATGCTGCTGATGCTGCACCGGGTGCTGTGCTTAAAAATTATAACCGGCCGTTCGCGCGATTTTTCTTGCAGTTGGGCCACGGTGCCCACGTCTTCCAAAGTTTTCCAGTTCATCGTTTTAGTAATACCAAATTTCTGATTCTTTACTATCATATCTCGGCTTACGAACTTTCTCCTTCAAATGTTGGGGTTGTTCTTTGGATTTAAAGATGTGGGTGATCCAGACCCGGCGCTTGCGGTGCCGCTCTCTCTGTTGATAAGATGTTTTGCTCTTCTGGGCCAGGTGGTGCACGCTGGGATGTTTATCGTTACCGAAGAAGCGCTTCTTCACCCGGATGCTTCCTTCGTGCTGATGCACCTGGGCGGCTAACTTTTTGTGGTAGCGGGTCTGCGCCTTCGGAGTTCGGACACGAATTTGACCTTGGTACTGAGCCATATAGTAAGCCTTGTTCTTTTCGATTTTCTGTTGCAAATACGGGCGAAGTTGCTTCTGGTGCCCCGCAAACGCATCGTGTTTCTCTGAAACTTTTTTGTAGGCCTTACGCTGCGCCGTGCGGGCGGGAATAAGGATCGGTCCTTTAAAACTACCTACCGACTTATCAGGAGCACCCCGATCTTTGCGTACCCGCATATCGCCCTGATAGCTACTAAGTTGAATAGAAAGGTTCTGCAAGTAGCGCTCTTTCTGGCGGTGATAGCGGTTGTAGCGGTTAAAAAGCCGATCAAGCAGGGGAAGATGGGCTCTGTCTTTTCCCTCTTCGGCATCCGGGGCGCTCATCGGGTGAGCGTCGAAGGTGTTTGACCCTTCAGAGCGGCTTTTAGAGGGCGGAGGAGCGTAGTTGTCTTTTACTTTGCCGGAACTGGTGATAGAGCGAGGCCGTAAATAGGTATCCTTGGGGGTGGAACTGGCGGGCATCGAGAGGGGAGGCCGGTACTTGGCCTTCACGGGCCGGGCCGGGCGGTTGGGGTTCACCTTTTTGGCCTTCTTCTTTTTCTTGCGCACCTTCACAGTAGGGACATTTCCTCCGTCCTGCGCCCGTAGAGGCTGACCGATGAGTAGCAATGCGCCGACTAGTCCGATGAGAAGCCAACAAGCGGAAGAATAGAAGCGCTTTTTACGGTTATGCTGCATAAATAAATGTACCGTCTGGGCAGCAACATTCACAGGCGCTTTTGCGGGGATCATTACATCATCAGAAAAAGAAGCGAATTGACCTGAGACCTGTTATTCGTAGCCGAGGTGGATCAGCGCTTCGCCCTGGTTGATAAGCGGGTGGTTGTTGATGCAAATGACGTGTCCGTCGGCCGGGGCGCGCACCTTGCGTTCAAACTCACCGTAGGGGTCCATCACGGTGCCCAGAGTAGCCCCCTTTTGCACGCGGACTCCGTTGCGGATACTGGCTAAAAACAGGCCAGAGGTTTTGGCACGGATCCAGGTTGATTTCCGTAGCAAAACCGGCGGCTGGGTAGTAGAAACTTCCTCAGAGCGCATTCCTAAGTAGTGCAACACCCGCAGCAGGCCGTTAAGTCCCTCTTGCACCGCAAAATCATCCAGGCGAAGCGATTCGCCCCCCTCGTAGAGCAACACCGACTTACCAATGGAGTGCGCCGTTTTGCGCAGTGATTTGTCCAAGTATTTCGATGCCATAATAAAGGGAGGAGCAAATACCTGCGCCAGTTCCAGGCTTTCTTCGTCTTCCAACACCGAACGCACCTGGGGGTAGTTCGAGCGACTGGCTCCCCCGGTATGGAAGTCTAGCGCGTAATCCACATGCCGCACCACCTCGTTGAGCAAGGTGTAGGCAATCCGACTGGCCAGCGACCCGGTGGACGAACCCGGAAAAACGCGGTTCAGGTCCCGTCCGTCGGGCACCACGCGCGACTGGCTGATGAAGCCGAAAATGTTCATGATCGGGATGCAAACAATGGTCCCCCGGTCCGGGTGGTGGTATCCCTGGCGTACCACGCGGCGCAAAATCTCAATGCCGTTGATTTCATCGCCGTGCAGTCCGGCCAACAGCAACACAACCGGACCCTCTCGCTTGGCCCGGTTGATGAACACGGGCACTTCTACGTGGGTGCGGGTGGGCAGTTTGGCAATGTCCATCGAGAGCTGCACCGAGGTGCCCGGGGTGATATCGTGACCTAGAATAGTGAGCGGGCGATGGGGCAAGGGTTGGGCGGAGCTAGATGGTAAAATAAAGTGAAGATACCGGGCGGAAAGAAAGGAGCTTATCGTTAGTCTATAGTCGACAGTCCACAGTAGTGGTGTTGCTTGGACTGTGGACTATCGACTGTCGACTACTTATGATTAATCCACGTCTACGTTGCGCTCGATGTACTTGATGATTGACCCGGCGATGTCTTTGCCGGTAGCGGCCTCGATGCCCTCTAGCCCAGGGGAAGAGTTCACTTCCAGGATCAGCGGGCCGCGGGCCGATTGCAGCAGATCCACTCCGGCTACACTGAGGTTCATCGCCTTAGCGGCGCGCAGCGCGGCATTTTCTTCTTCGTCGGTGAGCTCCACCACCTGGGCGGTGCCTCCGCGGTGCAGGTTCGAACGGAACTCCCCTTCTTTGGCCTGTCGTTTCATGGCGCCCACCACACTGTCGCCGATGATGAGCACTCGGATGTCGGCGCCCTTGGCTTCTTTAATAAATTCCTGCACGATGACCCGCGCCTGCAGTCCGTTGAAGGCTTCCAGAACGGATTCGGCGGCCTTCTTAGTCTCGGCCAGCACCACGCCGAGCCCCTGGGTGCCCTCCAGTAGTTTGATGACGCAGGGAGCACCTCCCACGGCATCAATCACTTGATCCACGTCTTTGGAGTAGTTGGTAAACACGGTTTTAGGAAGACCCAAACCGGCCCGGGCCAGAATTTGCAGGCTGCGTAGTTTATCGCGCGAGCGAACCAACGCCACTGATTCGGTGGTCGAGAAGGTTTTCATCATCTCGAACTGACGCACCACGGCGGTGCCGTAAAACGTAACGGAAGCCCCGATGCGCGGAATCACCGCGTCCATTTCAGTTAAATACTCACCCCGATAAAAAATGGTCGGCTTCTTCTTTTCAATCTGAATGTCGCACTTCAGGGTATCGATCAGACGGACTTCGTGCTTCCGTTTTTTTGCTGCCTCGATCAGGCGCTTGGTGGAGTACAGGTTACCATTGCGAGACAAAATGGCAATTTTCATAGATATCGGTAGTTTTGGTGAGAGACAAAATTAACAAAAAGGATTAGACTTCTCCGTTTGCGGCGTATTCTTCTAGCCGCTGCTGCATTTTCAGGATACGGTCTTCCAGGCTCTCGGAGCTGATTTTCTCCCGCAGACGGTCTACGGCAATGGGGAAGGCGAAGGGAGAGGTTTGCGGAGGGTGCCGTAGGATGATCTGCTGCCGATTGATTAGGCGCAGCGCTTCGCTCAACTGCGCGTGGGCCACCTGCTGATAGAGCGCCTCGTCCATTGCCTGGGCCATCAACAGGTTGTTTGGATCGTATTCGGCAAACACGTCGTAGATGATCTGGGCGGTGGCCTGCAGGTGGCGGTTGCGGACAGATTTTCCTGGATAGCCTTGAAAGATAAGTCCGGCGATGGCGGCAATCTCACGAAAGCGCCGCTTGGCCATTTCGGTGCTGTTCACGCTGGCCAGCAGGTCGTCGGCTAAACGTTCGGTGCCAAACAAATCGAGTTCCAGGGCTTCTTCCAGCGGAATTTCCTGATCAGAAAGCAGCTCGAAGCCGTAGTCGTTCATGGCGATAGAAAAGCTAATGGGCTGAATCTGGCTGATGCGCCAGGCTACCAGCGCGGCCAGCAGTTCGTGCACCGCCCGCCCGGCAAAAGGATACATGTACACGTGGTCGCCTTCGCGGGTGGGCAGTCGCTCGATCAGAAACACGTCTCGGCTCGGCAGGGCCGACCACGATCGTTGCACCTCAAGTAGCGGAGCCAGGGCATGTAACTCCGGGTCGGAGAAGTTGCCTTCGAGGAAATGGTCTAGCTTGAGGCGAATCATGTCCGCCAGTTGGGAGGACAGTGGCAGGCGTCCGCCGCTCCAACGGGGAACGAGGCCGTCCTTGCCGCGGGCTTTGCTCACCAGCACCGTCATTTCTTTGATACGCTCCAGCCGCAGATTGCGTCCGGCGAACCAGAACTTGTCGCCCTTGTTGAGGCGCGAAGCAAAGCTCTCCTCAATAGTGCCGATGTAGCCGCCGCTCAGGAACTTCACGCGCATTAGTGGGTCGCTCACGATGGTGCCCATCGACAGGCGGTGGCGCATGGCGGTGCGGCGGCTGGTCACCTTGTAGACTTCATCTTCTACCACCACCTTCGAGAACTCGTCGTATTCGCCCAGGCTGTCGCCGCCGGTGGTGATAAATTGCAGCGCCCACTGCCATTGTTCCGGGCTGAGCTGTCGAAAGGCGTAGGTGGATACTACTTCTTGATACAGTTCCGCTTCGCGAAATCCTTCGCCCACGGCGCGGGTCACCAGGTACTGCACCAGCACGTCGAAGCAGTTTTCCAGCGGCTGCCGCGATTCCGCCACCCGTTGCCGGACGCCTTCCTGCAGCGCTGCTGCCTCGAGCAACTCCAGCGAGTGGGTAGGCAAGAAGTGAATCACGCTGGTGGCCCCCGGCTGGTGTCCGCTGCGTCCGGCCCGCTGCAAAAAGCGCGAAATGCCCTTCGGACTGCCTACCTGAATCACCGTCTCTACCGGTCGGAAGTCCACTCCCAAATCTAGACTAGAAGTGCAGACCACCAGTTTGAGGATTCCCTGGTGCAGGGCGTCCTCTACCCAGGTGCGCACCTCGTTGTCGAGCGAGCCGTGGTGCATGGCCATCTGCCCGGCCAGGTCGGGAGCTGCTTCCAGCAAGCGCTGGTACCAGATTTCGGTTTGGGCGCGGGTGTTAGTGAACAACAGGGTGGTTTTGCTCTGCTGGATGATGGGCAACACCTGCGGCAGCATGCGGATGCCCAGGTGCCCCGCCCACGGAAACTTGTCGACCCGTTCGGGAATGATGGAGTGCACCTCGATGCGCTTTTCTATCTCCGAACGTACGATGCGGCTGGACCCGGTGTGGTGCGGCCCCAGTAGAATGTCCTTGGCCTGCTCCAGGTTGCCGATGGTGGCCGACACCCCCCACACCCGCAGGGCGGGCCGCAGCGCGCGGAGGTGCGACAAGGCAAGCTCTAGCTGCACGCCCCGCTTGGTGCCCAGCAGTTCGTGCCACTCGTCGGTGATTACGCATTCGAGGTGACGAAACACGCGCCGATGGTCTTTCTGACTCAGCAGCAGGTGCAAGCTTTCGGGAGTGGTGATGAGGCACTCGGGCAAGCGGCGCAGTTGCTTCTGCCGGTCTTTGGTAGAGGTATCGCCGCTGCGGACGGCTACCTGCCAGGGAATGTTCATGCCGTCGCAGGCGCGTTCCATCGCGGCACGAAGGTCTTTGGCCAGGGCCCGCAGCGGAGTGATCCACAGCACCCGCAGTCCATTGTTTTGGGTGAGTTGATAATCTTTAGGGTGCTGTTGAATGAACGACAGCAGGCAGGGCGTCCACAAGGCGTAGGTTTTGCCACTGCCGGTGGGAGCGTTAAGCAGTCCGCTTTCGCCCGCCAGGTAGGCCTGCCAGGTCTCTCGCTGAAACGGGAAGGGCGTCCAGCCCTGCTGGGCGAACCAGTCTTCGACGGGGGTAAGGGAGGTAGGCGTTTCGGTGGACACGGGTGGGTACTTTGAGGGTTAACCCGCGCCGGGGGGGATTGTTGGCGATGTGATCGGGAGCAAGACTACCCTTCGTTGAATAGCCGATTGAGCCAGGCGGCGAATTGTTGGCAGAGATCGGTGTCGGTGGTGAGGTAGCGGGTGGTAGACTGGCCTAGCGGAATACCGGGCTGATCTTGCCAGGCGATCCAGGTATGCATCAGCGCTTTGGCGCGGTGGACTTTTTTGTACCGTTGAATTTCCCTTTTTTCTAGCTCCTTCAAGGTTTCTTCGGCGAACAAGAGGCAATCATCATCTGGTATAATTAATTGCCGCATGAAATCCTCGAGCATACCGGAATTCTGATTGTTGGGCATTAGCCAAATGCCAACGTTGGCAAAGCCTAATTCTGGTGAAGGGAGAACTGCCCCACTAGACGGAGCAGATTCTGGTACATTGTAACTTAGTGGGGTTAGAATTGCTTTGATCTGCTCCCAACGATTCTTGTTCTTGTCAGGATTGTCGGTGTCTTTATCCATAACAATGCCCAAACACTTCCTTCCAGGTGCGATCAGTTCTGCTTCAATTGATTTAAGCAGACTGTGGTCATCACCCTTGTCCTCAACATTGTAGGTTCCTTTAAGGTGCAGCTTATCGCGTAGTGCCAACATCACGTGCTTATCGTCTTTACCCTCAACGATGAGCAAACTACTGGGTACAGCCATCAGCGGGTTTCAATATGTTGATCAGCCGCTGCTTCCAACGCAGAAGGACTATAGAAGATGGGCTTGATGATGTCGCCGAACCTCTCCAAACGAAAGTACTGCCCTTCCGATTGGTTCTCTTCGCTATTAAGAACATTCGCAAAAGCATGAATGCAGTCATCACTGTGCGTGGTAGCAAACACCTGTACGTTGAGTTCTTTAGCCAATTTGAAGATCATCTTCCACAAGTCTTCCTGAACGGTATAGTGCAGTCCGTTTTCAAATTCATCAATCAGCAAATAGCCATCTTTGGAGTTTACTAGGGCTAGTATGATGGTGAGGATGCGATTCATGCCATCGCCCATGCTTTTGAGGGGGACTCTTTGCTTGCTTTTAGACAACTTAATCTCTGGGCTTCTCTTCTCAACGCTTGAGTCAGCCACAAAGGCTAACTTTTCGGTATCAGGTTCAATAATCCGTAATGCCTCAACAATATATCTTTCATCATCCGTAGCGGTAATCTTATCCCAACTCCCAACGGATGGTTCGCTTGTAAGAGTTCTAACAAACTGAAGGTTGAGCGGCCAGTCAGACATGATGTACCCAAAGTTGTTTTTTCGATCTAGATCATCTAGCATCTGATGCTGTGAGCTTTCTCTACTGTACGAAATAGAAAGACCAACTCTCAGATCGTTTTCTGTTTCTAATCTACTACGATTCTCGACAAGCATCCACTTGTTTTCCACAACGACCACCTCATTAGTGTTGGGATCAATAAGCTGGCGACTTGTCTTCTCTTTTTTTATAAAACGAATGGAAAGGCTATCTTGAAGTTTCTCAGGATTGGTTATTCCGCGCTGTACATATTTAGATGGGCCAATGACAATGCGCTCTTCATCTAAAAACCCAGGCTTGTTTTTATAGAATAAAGCGCCGTACGATTTTAGGTTGTTTGCTAAGGTACTTTGGTGATGACTATAAAACTCACTTCTAGCTTTCAGCAATTCATCTATCCACTGCAAACTACCCCCCGCCGCATACAACGACACTGCTTCCAGCAGCGAGGTCTTCCCCGTATTGTTCTTCCCCGCAATCAGGTTCACCCGCGCCAGCTTCTCGATGTCCAGGCTCTTGAGGTTGCGATAATTCCGAATGCCTAACGATGGTAACATAACCGTATCATTTATTTTCTTATTTCATATCTCACACTTCCCCTTTCACCACAATCCCCAACTCACCCAGCTGCTCTCCCGAAATGGGTGAGGGCGTGTCGATCATCACGTCGCGGCCGGCGTTGTTTTTGGGGAAGGCAATATAATCACGAATGGAATCGGCCCCGTCGAACAAGGCGCACAGGCGGTCGAAGCCGAAGGCGATGCCGCCGTGGGGCGGAGCTCCGTACTCGAAGGCGTCCATCAGGAAGCCAAACTGGGCCTGCGCCTCGGCATCGCTGAAGCCCAGGTGCTGAAACATCAACTTTTGCAACGCCCGGTCGTGAATCCGGATGGAGCCACCGCCTACTTCTACTCCATTAATGACTAAATCATAGGCGTTGGCCCGCACCGCACCGGGGTCGCTGTCCAGTTTAGCAATGTCCTCGGGTTTGGGTGAGGTGAACGGGTGGTGCATCGCGTGGTAGCGCTTCGTGTCCTCGTCCCACTCCAGCAACGGAAAATCCACCACCCACAGCGGTTGATACGTCGCGCGGTCGCGCAGCCCGAGCTCGTTGCCCAGGTGTAGGCGCAGTTCCGACAGCGCCCGGCGGGTTGCGTTGGTATCTCCCGACAGCACCAGCAGCAGGTCGCCCGCCTGAGCTTCCATCACTCCGGCCCACTGCTGCAAGTCGTCCTCACCATAAAACTTATCCACCGACGACTTAAAACTACCGTCGACGTTGCACTTCACGTACACTAAGCCCTTGGCCCCGATTTGCGGACGGCGCACGAAGTCGGTAAGGGCGTCCAGCTGCTTGCGGGTGTAGTCGGCACAACCCGGCACGCGGATGCCCACCACCAGTTCGGCCTGGTCGAACACGTTGAAGCCTTTGCCCTGCGCCACGGCGTTGAGCTCTACGAACGTCATGCCGAAGCGCGTGTCGGGCTTGTCGTTGCCGTACAAACGCATGGCCTCGTCGTAGCTCATGCGGGGAAAATCGTTGATATCTATTCCTTTTACTTCTTTAAACAAATACTTCGTCAGCCCCTCGAACGTATTCAGAATATCCTCCTGCGTCACAAACGACATCTCGCAATCGATCTGGGTGAACTCCGGTTGGCGGTCGGCCCGCAGGTCTTCGTCGCGAAAGCACTTCACAATCTGGAAGTAGCGGTCGAAGCCCGACACCATCAGCAGCTGCTTAAAAGTTTGCGGCGATTGGGGAAGGGCGTAGAACTCGCCCGGATGCATGCGCGAGGGCACCACGAAGTCGCGCGCCCCTTCGGGAGTAGATTTGATGAGCACCGGCGTTTCCACTTCAATAAACTGTTGCTGGTCCAGGTAGGTGCGCGTGTGCTGCATCATGCGGTGGCGCAGTTGCAGCTTTTGTCGCACGGGGCTGCGCCGCAAATCCAGGTAGCGGTACCGCATGCGCAGGTCTTCTCCGCCGTCCGACTCGTCTTCAATGGTGAACGGAGGTACCTTAGACGGATTCAGTACGGTGAGTTTGGTCACCTCGATCTCGATGTCGCCGGTGGGCATATTGGGGTTCTTGGCGTAACGCTCAATGACCTGGCCCTTAGCTTCCAGCACATACTCGCGACCCACCTGCTGCGCTTGTTGCATCACGTTGGCGTCGGTTTCGCCTTCCTTAAAGATGAGTTGGGTGAGGCCGTAGCGGTCGCGCAGGTCGATCCACAGCACACCGCCCTTGTCGCGCACGCGCTGCACCCAGCCGGTGAGGGTCACGGATTGGCCAATGTGTTCTGGTCGTAATTCGCCGCAGGTATGGGTTCGTAGCATAATGTTCGTTACTTTGGTCTGGTTGAAGGGCAAAGTTATAGGAATTTCCTGGGCCTTCCTGGCTTTCCGGGCATTTAATGCTACTGAGTAGATGCTGTGTGATACCGAGAACAGAAAGTGAAGATGGACAAGAGAGGGCCGCTGAACGCGTAGGGTCCTCTTCGAGAGACCCTACGGGTGCCACGGAAGATGACAGAGTTAGCAGTTGTTGAACAGAGTTAGTGGTAGATGAATCCTGCCGTTCAGAAAAAGATTTCCTGCGCCAGCCGGTAGGTGTTGGCGTGCGCTTCCACAATGTTGGCGATCTTCTCCGAATATCCGCCGCCCATA
Organism: Cyclobacteriaceae bacterium; assembly: GCA_965217275.1. GTDB lineage: Bacteria > Bacteroidota > Bacteroidia > Cytophagales > Cyclobacteriaceae > Tunicatimonas. The sequence goes on from OZ244400.1 coordinate 4,442,652, forward strand.
TTGATCGCCACCGGTACTCCGGCCTCCCGGCAGGTTTGCAGCACGAAGCGATCGCGGGCTTTGCAACCGGCCATCGTCAGGCCCAAACGTCCCAACTTGTCGGTGGCCAGCACGTCCACGCCCGACTGAAAGAACACGAAGTCGGGTTGCACTTCGTCCATCAGGCGGGGCAGGGTGCGGCGTAGGTGACGCAGGTAGGGGCGGTCGTCGGTGCCGTCGGGTAGGGGAATGTCTAAGTCCGACTGCTCTTTGTGCATGGGGTAGTTCTTAGCCCCGTGCATGCTGAAGGTGAACACGGTGGGGTTACCTCGGAAAATCTGGGCGGTGCCGTTGCCCTGGTGCACGTCCAGATCAACGATGAGCACCTGAGTAGCCAACTTTCTCTCTAGCAAATAATTAGCTCCGATGGCACTATCGTTGAGCAGGCAAAATCCTTCGCCTCGGTCGGTGAAGGCGTGATGGGTGCCGCCCGCCACGTTGCCCGCCACCCCGTATTCCCGGGCGAAGAGCGCCGCTTGTATCGTGCCCTGCGCGATGGTGATCTCGCGCTGCACCAGTTGCTCCGACAGCGGGAAACCCGTCTTCCTGATCTCGGACTTGGTAAGCTGTTGGTGCTTTAAGCGCTGCCAATACGTGGCATCGTGGGTGTTGGTGATGTAACGCTCTTCCAGCGGGTGGGGAGCAAACAGGTTAGCTTCGGTGATGGTGCCTTCGTAGATCAACTGTTCGGGCAGCAGATCGTACTTGATCATGGGGAAGCGGTGGTTCTCGGGCAGGGAATGGGAGTAGCTAGGGGTCCAGGCGATCTTGAGCATGCTGATTAGCAAATCAAATTAGACCATCTCTTTATACTGCATCTTATACAACTGCGTATAAAAGCCATCCATTGCCAGTAGTTCACTGTGGGTACCCTTCTCCTTGATCTCCCCGTGGTCGAGCACAATAATTTGATCGGCGCTTTGGATGGTGCTCAGGCGGTGGGCAATCACAATGGCGGTGCGCCCCTTCATCAGTTTGGCGATGGCCCCCTGAATCAACTCTTCGGTTTCGGTGTCCACCGATGAAGTGGCCTCGTCGAGCACGATCACCTTGGGGTCGTAAACCATCGCCCGGACGAACGAGATTAACTGCCGTTGCCCCACCGACAGGGTAGCGCCTCGTTCCATCACGTTGTAGTCGAAGCCCCCGGGCAAGCGCTCGATAAACGGCAGCGCGCCCACCAGATCGGCCGCTTCCCGCACTTTCTCCGACGAAATATCCGGATTTCCCAGGGTGATGTTCTGCTCAATGGTGTCCGAGAACAGGAACACGTCCTGCAACACCACCCCAATGTGTCGGCGCAGGGTGTCGCGGTCGTACTCCTTCACCTCGTGGCCATCGATGATGATTTCGCCCCGCTTGATGTCATAGAAGCGGCTGAGTAAGTTGATGATCGAGGATTTGCCCGCCCCGGTGGCTCCGACCAAGGCGAGGGTTTGGCCGGGCTGCACCTCGAAGTTAATGTCTTTGAGCACGTAGTCGCGCTCGTTGTAGGCAAACCATACGTTTTTGAACACGATGTGACCGCTCACGCGCTTGGGTTGATAGCTGCCGTTGTCGTCGATGTGCTCCTGACTGTCCAGTAATTTGAAGATACGCGACGAACTCACGATGCCCAACTGCAGGGTGTTGAAGCGGTCGGCGATTTGCCGGATGGGCCGGAAGAACATGTTGATGTACATGATGAAAGCGATGAGCACGCCGATGGTCACTTCGTCGAAGAGCACGCCGCGGGCTCCGTACCACACCAGCAACCCGATGCCCGTGGCCTGAATCACTTCGGCCACCGGAAAATAGATAGAGTAATACATCACCGACTTGAGGTGCGCCTGCCGGTGCTCGTCGTTGATCTCCTGAAAACGTTCGTACTCGCGCTGTTCGCTGCTAAAAATCTGCACGATGTTCATGCCCGTGATGTGCTCCTGCACAAAAGCATTGAGGTTAGAGACGGCATTACGCACTTCGTTGAAGGCCACTTTGATTTTCTCTTTGAAAACGTAGGTGCTCAGAATCAGCAGCGGCAGCGTGGACAGACTGACCAGGGTGAGTTTCCAGTCGATGTAGAGCATCACGCTCAGGATGACGATAATCTGCAGGATGTCGCCGATGATGGCCGCAATGCCCTGACTGAAAATATCCGAAAGGGTTTCAATGTCCGAAATGTTACGGGTCACCAACCGGCCGATGGGCGTGTTATCGAAAAACTTCAGCCGAAGGCTAAGTAGGTGCTTGTAGAGCTTGATGCGGATGTCGCGGATCACGTTCTGACCCAGCAGGCCCGATACGTAGGTATGAAAGTACTGGGTGACACCCTGCACCACCAGCAGGCTAATTAATATAATCACAATGGTGACCAATCCGGGGTAGTCGCCCTCCAGAATATAATCGTCGATAGCGGTTTGCACCAGCACCGGCAAAGCAGGACCCAGAAAGGCGACGGCCACCGTGAGAAACACCAGCCAGTAGAACTGACCTGAGTAGGGTTCAACAAAACGGAAGATTCGTCGGAGGATATCTAAATCTACAACGTCACCGCTACTTGTCTTTTCTTTGTCCATAGAAATACTATCAAGCGTACTGCTTCTTTATTAACGCAATCGATGAAAAAGGTTTGGGGTTCTAGAGCGTGTTGACATATAAGCTTAGACGGCGCCTTCCAACTGTTTTTAGCCTACTCTGCGTCGCTTTTCATTGGCCGATGGCACCCCATTGCCCGCCTCAAGCTTCGCGCCACGATGGCCTTGATTAGGATAAAAACACCCTTGAAAGCCCTCGTCGATCTATACGCCAACGCGCCCCAGGTTCAATGTACATCACCATCTTCCGTGATAGCTTCAATACGTACGTTCTCATCGCAGGGCAGATCACTTCAGTGATTGCTGGTCAGACCGGCCCGCTTAAACTTGGTGATAGACCCGTGGTTCCATCGTATCTGAACGGTGTCTTTGTGAATTAACTCAATGGCACCTTCCTCTGCTGCTATTATTGTATCCGCTTTATTGAAATCGTCAACAATTGCTTCAGCAAAGGTATCCTGCTGCAACTCTCCGTTCTCCCAAGAACCCAGGTATTCCCAGTCACCGCTCAGACTTTCTTTGGTGGGTAGGTCGGTATTGTTTTGCTGGCAAGACACAAGGGCAACCAGCAACCCGCTAAAGATGCAGGCAAAATTAGTTTTCACATTGGGTGGGATCGTTGGTAAACCACTTGGTTTTTATTCTCTTTGGATTTAGCCTGATCTGAATTACGGTTGCGTTCCTCAAATCCGGGGGTTGGTATGAGCACCGGATCCTCCGGCTTGGTGCGCTACCGTACGCGGTTCAGCAAACACTGATGCACTTTCACCATCGCGGCAGCTTCGCGCAGCAAATCTTTCATCTCGTTCACCTCCGCTTCGCCCAGATAAAAGCAGCCTTCCAATCGGGGGATCGTCAGCAAAACAAATTTGCCGTTGGGTAAGCAAAACCATTCGTGCGCGTCTAGGTCGTCGAGTTGCTGTTTCAGCCAACCGATTTCTTCTTCGGTGAGGTGCACACTGATATTTTGGTAGGTGAAGGCGTAGGCTAAGCCGTGGGGCAGTCCGGCTACCCATCCTCGCTCCGATCGGCAGAGGATTGTCTCGTAGGGTTGTTGCATCGTTGGGTGGTAAAGGCTGTTAAAATTCGTTAAATCCCGGCAATGTCTCGGTAACACCGAATCGACAAAAAAAATTAGCCGCTGTTGCAAATTTTTTGATTTTTTACCCCGTCATGCTATTTGTGCAAATATTTTCTAGTTTTACCCACGTGATCAGACGCGGTTTATCTCTAGCATTATGGCGCAAAAAACGAAGAAGAGCAATCAGTTTAAGAAAAAGGCAACTACCCCCCGGCGACAATCCCGGCCGTGGAAGAACCCCCTGAAGGATCGGCGTCTCCACCTGGCCGTAGGCTTTTTTCTGATCGTGGCGGCCCTGTACCTGCTCATCGCTTTTGTGGCGTTCCTCTTTTACGGACCTGACGACCAGAGCGTGGTGGAGTCGGTGCTGGAGAGCGACGTGAAATCGGCCGGACTGGAGATCAAAAACTGGCTGGGGCTGGTGGGAGCCACCGCGGCCTACCTGTTTATCTTTCGCTGGTTCGGAATCGCCTCCTTCCTGATTCCCCCGCTGCTGCTGGTGTGGGGCACGCGCATTGTGTTTCGGCAACATTTGGTTCAGCCCAACCGCGCTTTTCAGTGGGTAGCGTTTTTTTTGGTGTGGACCAGCCTTTTGCTGGGCTACTGGGTATACCACCAAGAAACCGTGGCGGAGTGGGGCTTTCTGGGCGGGGGCATCGGCTACGAGATGGCCGTGCTGAGTAACAGTCTCATCGGCGGGGGTACTTTTCTGTTGCTGGCACTGGCGCTGGCCGTGTTTCTGATCTTCTTCTTCGACATCGCCGACTGGTTCAACTTTGCGGCTGCCCCAGCGGATGCTGCCCCAGCGATAGCACCAAACGAAGCCATGTTTGTTGAAATCATAGAAGACGCGGTGACTTCGGCTGACCCTGAACCGACCAGTCCCTTTGATCAGGAAGCGCAAGCGGGCGTGGAGATTGTTCCGCCGCCCCCGGCAAAAGAGTCCCCCCACCACATTCCGCTCGATGTGGCCCCGCCGCCCCCGGCCGAGCAATTATCCCTCGAGATTGAAGAGCCCGTGGCCGAAGAAGAAGGCGGCAGCGAGATCGAGCACTACGACCCCACGCTGGATTTATCCTCATACCGCTACCCCGAGCAGGGCTTGCTCGACGCTTCGCAGTCCGGCCGCGTGCAGGTGGACGCGCAGGAGCTGGAAGCCAACAAAGACCGCATCGTGGAAACGCTGATCAACTTCAAGATCGGCATCTCATCCATCAAAGCCACCATTGGCCCCACCGTGACGTTGTACGAGATTGTGCCCGAAGCGGGCATTAAAATATCCAAGATCAAGAATTTGGAAGATGATATTGCCCTGAGTTTATCGGCGCTGGGCATTCGCATCATCGCGCCCATTCCGGGCAAGGGCACCATCGGCATCGAGGTGCCCAACAAAAACCGGGAGGTGGTGAGCATGCACTCGGTGGTGCTCACCGACAAGTTTATGCGCACTAAGCAGGAGCTACCCATCATCCTGGGAAAGACGGTGTCGAACGAGTTGTTCATCGCCGACCTGGCCAAGATGCCCCACCTGCTCATCGCCGGAGCCACCGGGCAGGGCAAGTCCGTCGGACTCAACGTGCTCATCACCTCGCTGATCTACAAGCGACATCCCTCGCAGCTCAAGTTCGTGCTGGTGGACCCGAAGAAGGTAGAGCTCACGTTGTTCAATAAGATTGAGCGGCACTTTCTGGCCAAAATTCCCAACAGCGAAGAGGCCATTATCACCGAAACCAAGAAGGTGATCTACACCCTCAACTCGCTGTGCATCGAGATGGACAACCGCTACGACCTGCTCAAGGACGCCGGTTGCCGCAACATCAAGGAGTATAACCAGAAGTTTGTCCGGCGCAAGCTCAACCCCCACGAAGGGCACCGCTTCCTGCCCTACATTGTGCTTATCATCGACGAGCTGGCCGACCTGATGATGACGGCGGGCAAGGAAGTGGAAACCCCCATCGCGCGGCTGGCGCAGTTGGCCCGGGCCATTGGCATCCACCTGGTGGTGGCCACCCAGCGGCCGTCGGTCAACGTGATCACGGGCATCATCAAGGCCAACTTCCCGGTGCGCTTGTCGTTTCGGGTGACCTCCAAGGTAGACTCGCGCACCATTCTCGACACCGGCGGGGCCGAGCAGCTGGTGGGCATGGGCGACATGCTGCTGTCGGTGAACTCTGATATCTTTCGCCTGCAGTGTCCCTTCATCGATACCCACGAGGTGGATAATATTTGTGAATTTATTGGCTCGCAACGGGCCTACGAGTCGGCCTACCTGCTGCCCGAGTTTGTGGGCGACGAGGATAATGATATACTGGAGGTGGACCTCAAAAACCGCGACGCCCTGTTCGACGACGCCGCCCGCCTGCTGGTGCGCCACCAGCAGGGCAGCACTTCGTTAATTCAGCGCAAGCTGAAGCTGGGCTACAACCGGGCCGGTCGGCTGATCGACCAACTGGAGGCGGCGGGCATCGTAGGGCCCTTCGAGGGCAGCAAGGCCCGCGAGGTGCTCATCAACGATGAGTATAGTTTGGAACAATTGTTGAACGATATGGATTAGAAGATACCTACATAACTTTTTTACAATGAAACACATCCTAACGGGAATATTAATCGGACTGATGCCCCTTACGGCGGCACTGGCTCAGAGTGAGTACGATAAGCAGGCGCGCCAGATCTTGGACGCCATGAGCAAGCACTACCAGGCCATTGGGGCCTACGAAGCCGACTTTTCGTACAGTATGGAAATTCCCGATCAGCCCCAGGCCGACAAATTCGAAGGACAAATTGCCGTGAAGGGCGACAAGTTTCGTTTGAACATGGGCGGCCAGGAGGTGATTAACGATGGCACCACGGTGTGGACGTACCTGGAAGAGGCCAACGAGGTGAACATCGACAACTATGATCCTGAGGAAGGCGACATCTCTCCTACCCAGATCTACAACGCCTACCAGCGCGGCTTCAAGTACGTGTACGTGGAAGACGAAACCATCGACGGCAAAACCTACCAGGTGATTGACCTAATTCCTGAGAACACCGACAACCAGTTCTTTAAGATTCGCTTACACATCAGTGAGGACGACAAGGTGCTCAAGCGCTGGAAAATCTTTGAAAAGAACGGCACCCGCTACACCTACGACATCAACAACTTCAATCCCGAGGCTCCGGTAGACGATGAGGTATTCACCTTCAACAAGCGACAGCACAAAGGAGTGGAGGTAGTGGATTTACGATAGCTTCCTTTTATAATCTTCATACCCAAACTCGCGCACCAGCTCGAAGGTGTCGTCTTCGTGCCAGATGCCGATGGACGGGTGACGCACTCCGTTGAAGAAGGTGGTTTTCACCATGGTGTAGTGCATCATATCGTTGAACACCACCCGGTCGCCCACCTGCAGCGGCGGATCGAAGGCGTAGTCGCCCACGTAGTCACCGGCCAGGCAGGTGAGTCCGCCCAGGCGGTAGGCCGGTTCGCCCGGCTCCGCGTCGCGGGCCCCCAGCACCACCGGTTGGTAGGGCATCTCCACGCAGTCGGGCAGGTGCGCCGACACGCTCACGTCGAGCACCACCGCCCGGATGCCCCGGCTGTCGATGATGTCTTCCACGGTGCTGGTCAGATAGCCGGTTTCCCAGGCCACCGCCGAGCCGGGCTCCATCGTGATTTCCAGATCGTACTTCTCGCGCAGTTCCTTGATGAGGCGGATGGTGTGCTCCAGATCGTACCCTGCGCGCGTCATCAAGTGGCCACCGCCCAGGTTGAGCCACTTAGCCTGCGGCAGCAGATGGCCGAAGCGGTCTTCCACCACCCGGAGCGTGCGCTCTAGCGCGTGCGAATCGCTTTCGCACAGGGTGTGGAAGTGCAAGCCCCCGATGCCCTCGGGCAGCCGGTCGCCAATCTGGTCGGCCGTCACGCCCAGCCGGGTGCCAATGGCGCAGGGATTATACAGGTCGGTTTCCACCTCCGAATATTCGGGATTGATCCGGATGGCGCAGGAAATTTTCTTGTCGTTCTGCTGAATCTTCTGGCAAAACCGTTCCCACTGGGCGGGCGAGTTAAAGGTGATGTGGTTGCAGTAGCTCATCAATTCGTCAAACTCGCTTTCAAAATAAGCGGGTGCGTAGGCGTGCACCTCGTTGCCAAACTCCTCGTAGCCCAGCCGCGCTTCGTAGAGTGACGAAGCGGTGGTGCCGGGCAGGTACTGCCGGATGAGGTCGAAGGTGCTGAACATGGCAAAACCCTTAAGGGCCAGGATAATGCGCGCACCCGACTGCTCCTGCACGTACTGCAAAATTTCCAGATTGCGCCGCAGCCGGGCTTCTTCCAGCACAAAGCAAGCGGTGGGCACGCGGTGAAAGTTGATGGGCATGGGTTGAATAAATTTCTTAGTACAACCTAGCCGGGGGGCGGGAAGTTTCGTGGAATGGGTTTTGTAAGGCTTTTATCGCCACTACCGTCAGACACGTTTTCAAACATTTGGGGCTAACCCTCGTCTATCAATCAACAAAGCTAATCGCAAAACTATGTTCACAGAAGATTATCCCAACCTTGCTTGGTGGATCAATAACCACGGATGGATTGAAATAGGTAACGATGAATTCAACTACTCGATGATGCGGGTTTTGGATATCGGAGGTATGTGCTGGGAGGATAAAGAATCGAATTCTTTTGAAGAGAGCTTGGAAAAGGCAGAGCGCTGGGCGTCAACGGAAATAGAGGAGAGGTTTGGTGAAGCCCCCCCTCGGCGGTATAATGATGAAAGTGACGAATGACCAAACAGTAGCCATTCGTCAGTCTCTCAAAAAACCCAGTCCTGGTTCCAGTTGTGGACACTGAAGCGGTGGCGCTGCTCATCGTAGCTGTCGCGCAGCGTGGAGTAGTAGCCCCAGCCCACCAAAAAGGTAAACACCGCCGAGATGGTAAGCGCATTAGTGACCGATTCGGCCAAAGCTCCGAACAGGCCCAGGGTGAGCACAAAGGTGAACAGCGTCCAATAGAGCGTCATGGTGGTCAGGCTGCGGTGTCGCCACGCGCGTAGGTAGCGCAGGGGATGCAGGTCGCCGCCCCATTGGTGCACCAGTCGGTAGTGCTGCTCATCGATGCGGTAGAGCAGCAGGGGGTCCACCAGTGGACGCTGCCGTTTTTCCAAGTCAAAGGTTTCGGCCGGGGCCACCACGAAGAAGTCGTGCTTCAGATCGTCGTCGGTGAGTTGGTGCTCGCGCTGGAAACGGTTCAGTTTGAGGCCAAACTCCGGATCGATGGGGCCGCAGTAGCGGTGGCTAGGCAGCATGCGCATGCGGTAGTTCACGCACACCTGCCGCACATCGTTCACGTGATACACCTCCCCATTATACAAATGCGTGAGCCAGCGGTGCCGCCGGGGGTCGTTGATCTGGTGAAGCGAGTGCTGCATCCCCAGTTGCTCGATTAACCGTTCTTCCTGCGCACCCTGTTCGCGCAGCAGGGCGTAGGCCGGTTCTAGTTCGGGAGAGGTGGCCGGAACGCTGGTCAGGATGGGTTCGCGCTTTCGGTGCACTTTGGCGAGGGCGTCGTGTAGGTTCATTGTTAAAAAATTTAGTGGTTTTGATCAAGGTAAAAAATTAGCCAATCAATTGCTGAAATCAGCCGAAAAAATTATTACCGCCCGGTAAACCGCTTGACTCTGCCCTCGGGGCCGTGCGTGCCTACTCCTCAAAGTCTTTGAACAGCAGGCTGGGCTGCACCCCCTGGTTATTCTGGTATTTACCCCCCCGGTACGTTTCGTACGCTCCCTCGATGCTGTGGTAGAATATCTGGCAGATTTCCACCCCGGCGTAGATGCGCACCGGCTGCACGCAGAACATCTCCAGCGTCCAGAAGCCCGCGAATCCCACGTCTCCAAAGCCCGCCGTGATGTGCACGAACAAACCGAGCCGCCCCACCGACGAGCGTCCTTCCAGCATCGGCACGTAGCCGTGCGTTTCGGTATATTCTACCGTGCGGCCCAGGTAGAGTTTGTCTTTCTCCATCAGCAGCCCTTCTTCCGGAATGGTGAGCCGGTGGGCGGTGTTTTCCCGTTTCATGTCGAGGGTGGGTTGGTCATAGACGAGCAATTCGTGGTGCAGGCGCAGGTTATAGCTGTTGGGATTGAGCTGCTCAACCCGGAAAGGCTCGATGCGAATGTTTTTGCCGAGTTGCTCGTGAATGGATTTGCCCGAGAGAATCATAGGAGAGGAGGGTTGGATGCTGGATGCTGGCTACTGGATGACTTGCTAAGTGGTTAGGATACTAGATGCTGGCTACTGGTCTTTGTCCCTAGTCATTTGTCCTTTGACTTTTGTAAATTTGACCAGTGACCAGTGACCAGTGACCAGTGACCAGTGACCAGTACCAGTGACCAATTTGAACGTTGGCAAGGTAGGGAATCGGAATGGGTGAGAAAACCGGGTTGCCGTAAATTTTTTGCAGACAGTCCTTGACAATTCGGGTAGCATGCTTAACTTTGTACTCCTAAATTTTAGAAACGCGAAAGTAGCTCAGCTGGTAGAGCGCGACCTTGCCAAGGTCGAGGTCGCGGGTTCGAACCCCGTCTTTCGCTCCAAGCGAAGCGACTCACTACGGTCGCTTCGCTTGTTTTAGAAGCCGGGATGGTGGAATTGGTAGACACGCAAGACTTAGACGTGTTTGTTCTTAGAGCTAAGAATAAGTAAGATTTGAGTGCCCAAGAGGAAACTTTTGGAGTAGAACTTCTCAAATTCGGGGAAGCCTTTTTTCTGCTAGTCGCAGAAATGGTAATCCCGAGCCAAGTTCCGAGTCAATTCGGAAAAGGTGTAGAGACTTGACGGGAAGCACCTACGTTTGTTACGAATAGGGTGAAGAGAAAGTCCAGACCACAAACAGCCTGATGCTGGCCGCAAAAGCGGTAGTTGGTACGAAAATCTTGTGGCTGAAAGGCCGTGCGGGTTCGATTCCCGCTCCTGGTACATTAAAAGAGCTGATCTTGAAGATTGGCTCTTTTTGTTTCAAATACTCATGTGCCTTTAAGATGTCAGCATTAGCAGAGGAAGAAAAGCACATCACGTCCTTTTGGAAACATTTAGACGAGTTTCCAGATGACGTGCCTCAAAAGCAAGACCCACCGGAACCCGACTTTTTTGTAAATGTTGATCAAGGATTGATTGGCATTGAGCTGTCTACCTTTATCGCTGAATTTGTTACTCACCGCATCCCGCCATCTGGCGAGCATTGGTACTTTGAGCATTATGATTCTTACCGCAATGCATTTAACTTCCCTCATGACAAAAAAATAAGATCAATTGCAATTGCGAATTGTGACCACAAAGTTAGCCAACCCTGCTGGACCCATACAGAAAGCGGAGTAGTTCCTCAAGTATATGAAAGTCAAGCCTTCGGTGAAATACTGAAAAAGAAGAATCAAAAGCCTTCAAATTACCTAAAAAACTACTATCAAATTTGGCTACTAATGGTAGAAGATCAATGGAGCCAAGCTGCTTATTTTGACTTTAAGGACAGTGAAGAGCCGACCTTATCATCTCCTTTTGACCGGATTTTTATATTCCGATATCTAACAGAGGAGATTATTGAACTAAAAGTGGTCAAGGTATAGAGAGTTCTATCCAACCGGTTATTTTCTGCTTTTTGAAAACTTGTTTCCATGCGAACGGTTACGCTTTCATGGAAAATATCCTCATCACCGGAGCCACCGGCAGTGTTGGCTCGGCCATTCTCGACCACTTCACGCCCCACGATCAACAACGCCTCTACCGGGGTACCCGGCACCGCGACGAACTGTCGCCTGACCATCTGTACTTCGATCTCAACGATCTGCCCGACACCATCGCTTCGCTTTCGGTGGTAGACACCCTCTTCCTGCTGCGTCCGCCCCAGATTGCCGACGAAAAAATCTTTCGCGTACTGCTGCGGGGAGCCAAAGAGTTCGACGTGAAGCACATCATCTTCTTATCGGTGCAGGGAGCCGAAAGCAACTCGTTCGTCCCGCACGCCAAAATTGAAAAGCTCATTCGCCAAAGTGGCATTCCCTACACTTTCATCCGACCCAGCTACTTCACCGATAACCTCATCAACGTGTTTGGCGACGACATTCGGGAACGTAACCGCATCTACATTCCCGCCGGAGACGCTAAGTTTCTGTGGGTGGACGTATCGGACATTGGAAAAGCCATCGCGGCGGTGCTCACCGACGTGCGGGCCCACGTAAATCAGGCCTACACCATCACGGGCAGCAAGAGTGAACTGATGACCTTTTCCGAAGTGGCCGACGTGCTCTCGCAAGAGTTGCAGCGCAACATTGAGTACGTCAGCCCCAATCCGGTGAGTTTTTTTATCACCAAAAAGAAGGAAGGCGTCGATGCATCGTTTATCGGAATCATGCTGGCGCTGCACTATGCGGCCCGCTTTCAGAAGCCCCCGGTGGTGCACCGCGACCTGGAGCACCTGATCGGCGGTCCGCCCAACACCCTGCGGGATTTTGTGCAGAATAATTTTGAGGTTTGGCAAAAATGAACTGCTGATGACCTACCGAATCACGATCACCTACTGCACCCAGTGCCGCTGGCTGCTGCGCGCCGCCTGGATGGCCCAGGAACTGCTCACCACCTTCGACGCCGATCTGGAAGAAGTGGCCCTACGGCCCGGCGCCGGGGGCATCTACGAAGTGCACCTGAATAACGAACTGATTTTCTCGCGCAAAGAAGCCGGGCGGTTTCCCGAAGCCAAAGAACTCAAGCAACTGGTGCGCGACCGGATTGATCCTGAACGTGATTTGGGTCATAGTGATCGGCGTTCGTGAAGGTGTTTTGACTTTATGATTACTCAACATACGTTACAATTCCTTAAAAACGTACGCCAAAATAACAATCGCGACTGGTTTGAAGCACATAAGGACGATTACCTAGCAGCCAAAGAGAACGTCACCGCTTTTGCCGAGGCAGTATATGCTGAACTCAACCGAACCGACGTCATTGCTAAGTACTACGTCTATCGCATCTACCGCGACCTACGATTTACCAAAGACAAAACCCATCCGTATAAGGAACACCTGGATGCCTATCTTTATCGGGCTGGGGCGGAACGGCGGGGCGGTTACGTCTTTCGCATTGCCCCCGGGGGCGGCAGCCAGATAGGCGGCGGCTTCTTCGGACCCAACAAAGAAGATCTGCTGCGTATCCGGCAGGAACTGGCGTTTGGTAGCCAGCCGATAGAGAAGATTACACAACATCCGGATTTTGTACGCTACTTTGGTACGTTACAGGGAGAGGAAGTAAAGACTGCTCCACGGGGTTTCGAGGCCGACCAGCCGGGTATCGATTGGATACGGAAAAAGCAGTTCTACGCCCTGCGCTCGTTTAGCGACGAGGAAGTGTTGCGGGCGGATTTTGTGGAGCAAACGGTGACAACGTTCCGTGCACTGCGACCGTTCTTTGATTACATGAGCGAGGTGCTAACGACCAATGCGGACGGGGAAAATAGGTTGTGACTACGAATTTGCATATTGAACCGCTTGGGCGATAGCATCTTCCGCTAAGTGGGGATACTGTTGATGAATAGCGGGAATGGTAGCTCCGCTGGCCATCCACTCTAGGATAAGCTCTACGCTGATACGAGAACCCTTGACGCACGGCTTACCTCCTAGGATGTTAGGGTTAGAAGAAATTTTATCAAACTGCATAGTGGATATGTCGTTATTTACCCCAACAAGTTACCACATTTAACCTAAAAAACATGACCAACCACAAAGTATGGTTTATCACCGGTTGCTCCACCGGCTTCGGACGCGAACTCGCCCAGATTGCCGCCCAGCACGGCGACCAGGTGGTGGGCACTCTGCGCCAGGATGCCCAAGTAGAAGCCTTCGACTACTTAGTGCCTGAACACACCATGGGCGTGAAGCTCGATGTGACCCAGCCCGAGCAGATTGCCGCCGGAGTGCAACAAGCCTTGGAAAAACACGGGCGCATCGACGTGCTGGTGAACAACGCAGGCTACGGCTCGCTGGGTGCCCTGGAAGAAGTGCCCGATGAAGAAATCCGGAAGCAGTTTGAAGTCAACGTCTTCGGAGCGATCAACATGATCAAGGCGGTGCTGCCCACCATGCGGAAGCAACGGTCGGGACACATCCTGAACATCACCTCTATTGCCGGGATACAGGGCTATCCGGGAGTGGGAGCCTACAATGCCTCGAAGTTCGCCCTGGAGGGCATCGGTGAGTCGCTGGCGGCCGACGTGAAACATCTGGGCATCAAAGTGATCAACTTGGAACCCGGACCCTTCCGCACCGACTGGGCCGGACGCTCGGCCACCTACACCCAAAGCCAGATTGACGACTACGCCGAATCGGCGGGCAAAAACCTGCGCTCGCTCGAGCAGGTGAGCGGCCGCCAACCCGGTGACCCGGTGAAGGCCGCGCAGGCAATGTATGATGTGGTGCAACTGGACAACCCGCCGATGCACCTGCCGCTGGGCGGACTGGCCTATAAGCGCGTTCGAGCCAAGCTCCAGGACTTTCTGAGCGAACTGGACGAGTTTGAGCACCTGGGACTTCCTACTGACTATACCGAAGAAGAGTTGGCGGAAATGGATTAGGGCTAATTCCTTAACGGGTTATCACATTCTATGCTTGAATGAAAATTATTAAAATAGCAGAATAGTACGGTGAAACATTCTAACGAGCGAATCGTTTTCTATAAAAAGGCATTTTTTTTACTAATACTGCAACAGCTTTATGCAACCGGAAATCATCACCTCAGCCCCTCCGCAGGATTTTCTGCCCATTAAGGGCACCTATTACGTAGAATACTTGGTCGGCAACGCCAAACAGGCGGCCTACTACTACCACTACGTATTTGGCTACGACATCACCGGCTATCGCGGTCCCGAAACCGGCTACAAGTCGGCTGCCAGTTACTTGCTGGCGCAAGGAAAAATCCGGCTCATTCTGACCACCGCACTACGGCCCGACAACGAGATTGCCGACCACGTGTACCGCCACGGCGACGGCATCCACGACATTGCGCTGTGGGTGGATGATGTTCAGCAAGCCTACGCTGAAACCATGCAGCGCGGCGCGCGGTCGGTGCAAGAACCCAACGTGCGGCGCGATGATGACGGCGAGGTGATGGTCGCCTCCATTGCCACCTACGGCGATACGATCCATACCTTTGTGGAGAACCAAAATTACCACGGCTTTTTTCTGCCCGGTTTCCGGCCCTGGAAAAATGAGCACCTGCAAAACCGCTCGGTAGGCTTAAAGTATATAGACCACTTGGTGGGCAACGTGGCCCTGGGCGACATGAACCGGTTCGTCAACTTTTACGCCGACGTGATGGGCTTCAAGCAACTGGTTTCGTTCGACGACCAGGATATTTCTACCGAGTACACCGCCCTGATGTCGAAGGTGATGTCGAACGGCAACGAGCGGATTAAATTTCCGATCAATGAACCGGCCGCCGGACTCAAGAAAAGCCAGATTGAGGAGTATCTGGAATTTTACGGGGGAGCCGGAGTGCAGCACGTAGCCCTGGCCACGGGCGACATCATCGAAACGGTGACCAAGCTGCGGGCCAACGGACTGGAGTTTCTCAATGTGCCCGGCACCTACTACGATAGCCTCAAAGAGCGCGTCGGCGAAATTAACGAACCTATTGAGGCCCTGCGCCAACTCGGCATTTTGGTGGACCGCGACGAAGAAGGCTACCTGCTGCAAATTTTTAGCAAGCCCGTGCAGGACCGTCCCACGGTGTTCTACGAGATCATCGACCGCAAGGGAGCGCGTTCGTTCGGCAAGGGTAACTTCAAGGCCCTCTTCGAGGCCATCGAGCGCGAACAAGACCGGCGGGGGAATTTGTAGACGAGATGCTGGTTACTGGATGCTAGTCGCTAGTTTCTGGATACTAGCTACTAGTGACCAGCATCCTAGCCATATCGCAAGAATCCAGTAGCCAGCATCCAGTAGCTAATATCTAGCCATCAACCTAAATCATCATGCCCCACTACCAGAAACACGGAGATATTCCTCACAAGCGCCATACCCAATTTCGGCAGCCCGACGGGTCGCTGTACCATGAAGAGGTGATCGGAGCCGAGGGCTTTAGCGGTATCTCGTCGATTGCCTATCATTCGCATCCGCCCACGGCGGTGGTTACGGTGAATCAACCCATTGATTACGCCGTCGACTACGCCGACGACAGGAACATGATCCACCGGCATCTGCTGGGCAAAGACGTGCTCGCCGGAGGCGACTGGCTTAGCGGACGAAAATACCTGCTCGGCAACGCCGACGTACGCTTAGCGCTTTGCTCTCCGACCGAGCCAATGAACTACTTCTACCGCAACGCTTCCTGCGACGAACTAATTTACGTCCACGACGGGCGGGGCGAGTTGCTTAGTCCGCTGGGCAAGGTTTCGTTCGTGGCGGGCGACTACGTGCACGTGCCCCGCACCATCACGCACCGGTGGAAGATTGATCTTGAGCAACCAGCGCGTTTCTTAGTGATCGAAAGCTCCTCGGAGGTGCGACCGCCCAAGCGCTACCGCAACCAGTTCGGGCAGCTGCTCGAGCACAGTCCGTACTGCGAGCGGGACGTAAAAACGCCGGAACCAATCGCACCTCACGATGAGGAAGGGGAGTTCGAGGTGCGGGTGCTTAAGCACGGGCAGTTGCAATCATTGTTCTACCAGTTTCATCCCTTCGACGTGGTGGGCTGGGATGGCTACATGTATCCCTACGCCATCTCGATCCACGACTTCGAGCCGATCACCGGGCGCATCCACCAGCCACCGCCCGTGCACCAGATGTTCGAGGCCCACAACTTTGTGGTGTGCTCCTTTGTGCCCCGCAAGTTCGATTATCATCCGCAGTCCATTCCCGCTCCCTACAACCACTCCAACATCGACTCCGACGAGGTGCTGTTCTATGCCGAGGGCGACTTCATGAGCCGCAAGGGGGTAAGTCGCGCCTCGTTCACCCTGCACCCCGGCGGACTGCCGCATGGCCCCCACCCCGGCACCGTAGAAAAATCGTTGGGCAAAGAGGGCACCGAGGAGTTGGCCGTGATGGTGGATACGTTTCGTCCCCTGAAGCTAACGAAGGCGGCTTTGGAGATAGAGGATCAGAACTATATGTATTCGTGGAAGGTGAATCACTGATTTGCCAGCAATTCTCATTATAATTGATACTCGGAAGATAAACAGCTAACGAGTCCGGCCCGATGGCCGCATTAAACGTTAGACACTATGCAAACAAAGGAGAAAACTGTATTTTAATAGAAAAAGCCATGAGCGTTCAATACATTGTTAACGAAAAAGGAAAGCAAACAGCAGTGGTTGTTCCTATTGATGAATGGAAAGAACTAAAAGCAGAGCATGAAAAGCTGCTAAATAAGTTAGCGGTATTAGGCGGTTTGCAGGATGCTTTAAAAGAAGTGCAAGAAATTAAACAAGGCAAAAGAAAAAAAGGCAGAACATTAGGTGAGTTTCTCAATGAAATGTGAAGTACGTACTACTGATAACTTTGAAAAAGCAGCCAAGCCGTTACTGAAGAAATATAAATCGCTCAAGAAAGAATTAACCGGGCTCGAAGCCGAACTTATTGCTAATCCTAAGGCTGGTACTTCGTTAGGACATAATGTTTATAAAATCAGACTGGCAATCAAGAGCAAGGGAAAAGGAAAGAGTGGCGGTGCTCGTGTGATTACTTATCTGGAATTAGAAGCTGCCGTTGATGATGAAACTATGACAATTTATCTGTTGACAATCTATGACAAATCAAAAGTAGATTCTATTTCGCAACAGGAGATAAACAAACTGATTGAAGAAAGAAACAAGTAATCCGTAGCCGACGTAAATGGATCTCTTCCTGGTCGTGGATTAAGCGAAGCGCCCGGCGGTCCTGCGACCCAGTTACTTTTATAAGCAACAAAAATTGGTCGACAGCAAAAAAATATGCTAAATCATCACGACCCAATTTGCATCGCTGGAATTGAGTCGTAGGAAAACCTACGACTAGAACTAGGGATCCCTCAACCGAAAGGCAAGCTGATGTATGCCTAATCTCAGAAACTAGTGGCAGAAGATTAGTAAAACGGTGGGTATATACTCAGTGCTTATTTGGATAGAAGTCCAATTGCTATATTACGAATGGGCACAGTTGCGTCTATTCAATCGTCAGATGTGATTAATGTATGTTTAAAGACCCTACGTTTAGAAAAAATATCGTTGCAAGCGTTTTTGCGTCTCTAATTGTTGTGATTTTTTTAAACCCTATTTTATCTCTTATCTGGGATGGAATTCTATTAGTTGGAGTCAACTCATAAAACGAACTAGTAGATCGAACTTATTTTAATGCTGCCCTCGGTCAACGAAATTGGTATTCAGTTATATTATTGGCTTCATTTGGAGCGCTAGTCCATGGAATGTTTACCTTAATAGTGCTTCTACATTTTAGGTCAAAAAAAAGCCACAGAGTTATAGCAGAAATAAAACAGCTAAAGAATCAGGATAATATTCTACCTGAACAAATGCGAGCCGTAGGAAACCAACTAAAAGAGATTAGGGAATCAAACGATAAATTTTCTAATTTAATGTTATCAAAAGCTTACACGGTTTTTTTAATAATACTTTACATATTTTCATCACTATCCATCCTATATTTTATTACAACCGCGTATGTTGACCTCCAGATTAATGCCTCTTTTAAGCAAAGATATACTGTTCTTGCTCCACTATTAACTGACCAAGAGGAAGAAGAACTACAAGCAGAATGGGCAAGCATGCAAACACGTAGTGATTATTTGAGCATTACTGTATCAATGGACTCTGTTGCATCTGCGCATAACATCACTTTGCCTAAACTTCTCATGAAATAGTAAGAAATACCAGTTGCCAGATACCATCAACTAAGCAGTTAACAGTGGCGAAAACACATCAAATCACCTCTTAAAGTCTGCCAGCTTAAACAATATAACAACACCTATGCACTCCTGGCTTACCATCCCCGCCCACTCCGACTTCAGCGTTCACAATCTACCCCTCGGTATCTACTCCACCGCCCGGCAGAAACCCCAGGTGGGCGTGGCCATCGGCGACCAGATTATCAACCTGGCGGCGGTCAGCATGCACAAGTTGCTAGCTGGTCCGGACATTGACCCCCGCGTGTTTGACCAAGCGTCGCTCAACCCGCTGATCCGACTGGGCAAGCCCGTCACCCAATCGCTGCGTCAGCAATTGCAAGCTTTGCTCGCCGATCCCGATTCTCCGTTGCGCGCCGTAGCCGACGCGGTGCTGGTGCCCCAGGCCGACGCCCGACTGCACCTGCCCGTTGAAGTAGGCGACTACACCGACTTCTATTCCAGTGAAGCCCACGCTACGCGCGTCGGCACTATGTTTCGAGGGGCCGAAAACGCCCTGCCGCCCAACTGGAAGCACCTGCCCATCGCCTACCACGGACGCGCCTCCTCCATCGTGGTGTCGGGCACCCCGGTGCAGCGTCCGCAGGGACAGATGATGCTCTCGGGAGCCACTCAACCAACGTTCGGCCCAACCCGGAAGCTGGATTTTGAGCTAGAGATGGCGTTTGTAATTAGCAAGGACACCGCACTGGGGCAGCCCATTGGCGTGGCGGAAGCGGAAGACCACATCTTCGGACTGCTGCTGTTTAACGACTGGTCGGCGCGCGACATTCAGCGGTGGGAGTACCAGCCGCTGGGGCCTTTTTTGGGAAAAAACTTCGCCTCATCTGTTTCGCCCTGGGTGGTCCCCCTGGAAGCATTGCGCGACTTTCGGGTAGCGGGCCCACCTCAATCTCCCGAACCGCTTCCCTACCTGCAGACCGACGGTAAGCGCAATCTGGATATTCACTTGGAGGTCGCCTTGCAACCGCAAGGACAGTCTGCCACCACCGTGGGCCGCTCGAACGCACGTGCGTTGTACTGGAACATGGCGCAGCAACTGGCGCACCACACCGTGAACGGCTGCAACGTGCGGGTGGGCGACCTGATGGCCTCGGGCACCATTAGCGGCGTAGAACCGGAGAGCGGCGGCTCGCTGCTGGAGCTGACGCAGAACGGTGAGCAACCCCTCACCCTGGCCGACGGAAGCACTAGAACCTTCGTAGAAGACCACGACACGGTGATCATGCGCGGCTACGCCAAACAAGACGGAAAGCGCGTCGGTTTCGGAGAAGTACGTACCCAAATTTTACCTGCCCATGCCCATCATTGATCCCCAGCAGTTCAGCACCAGCGAGTTTTACCAGTACATGATCGAAGCGGTGGTGCCCCGGCCCATTGCCTTCGCCAGCACGGTGGATGCCGACGGGCGCGTGAACCTGAGCCCCTACAGCTTTTTCAACGCCGTGAGCTCTAATCCGCCCGTGCTGGTGTTCTCGCCCGTGAACCGCACCCGCGACAACACCCGCAAGCATACTTTAGACAACGTGCAGGCGCATCCTGAGGTGGTAATCAACGTGGTGAACTACGCCGTGGCCGAACAGATGTCGCTCACCAGCACCGAATACGATCGGGGCGTGGACGAATTTGTGAAAGCAGGACTCACCCCCCTGCCCTCGGAGCGGGTGCGTCCGCCGCGGGTGGCCGAGTGCCCGGTGGCCTTTGAGTGCCGGGTGCAGCAGGTGATTCCGTTGGGCAGCGAGGGTGGCGCGGGCCATCTGGTGGTGTGCGAGATTCTGCTGGCCCACATCAGCGAAGCGGTGCTCGACGAAGAGCAACGCATCGATCCGCACCGGCTCGATGCCATTGGCCGGATGGGAGGCAGTCTCTACTGCCGGGCTAGCGGCGACGCCCTGTTCGAGATTGCTCGTCCCGTGCGGGAAAAGGGCATCGGCGTAGACCAGTTGCCTCAGCCCATTCGTGAGAGCAGCGTGCTCACCGGCCGCGATCTGGCTCAATTAGCCAACGTAGCGCAGGTGCCCGACGCTGCGGCACGGCAAGCCTACGCCGATGACCCTCGCCTGAGCCGCATGCGAAAGTTATACGCGCTCACGCCCGAGCGTTTGCCGGAAAAGATGCACGAACTGGCCCAGGATTTTCTTCGCCGGGGCGAAGTGATGAAGGCCTGGGCGGCCCTGATGACCGAGTAAAATTTCTCTTATCTTCAATCAAATCCGGTAATTTTGCGTTATAATAAACATCAGGCCGTTAAATTACCTGAATAGTATCACTTTTTTAATTTTAATCCCTATTGGTTGGGATTGTTAACTTTTGTTGGTATGATGACCCAAGACTACGACGCTTACACCGCCGAAGATTTTAAGGTATGGCGACTGCTGTACGAACGCCAGATTGCTAACCTGCCCAAGGCGGCTTCCCGAGAATATTTAGAGGGGCTCAAACGCATTCATTTTCACTCGGGAGAGATTCCTGATTTCCATAAAACCAATATTTTTCTGGCCGAGCTCACCGGCTGGCAGATTCACGTGGTGCCCGGTCTGATTCCCGACGACGAATTCTTTCAGTTGATGGCCAATAAGCGGTTTCCGGCTTCCACCTGGTTGCGCGAACTGCGCAAGATCGATTACCTGGAAGAACCCGACATGTTCCACGACGTGTTCGGACACGTACCCCTGCTCACCAACCAGCCCTTCGTAGACTACCTGCAAGAGCTAAGCAAGATCGCGCTGCGCTACATCGACAACCCCTGGGCCATTCAGTTGATTTCGCGTATCTACTGGTTCACCGTAGAATTTGGGCTCATTCGCGAGAAGGGACAGGTTCGTATCTACGGGGCGGGCATCCTATCGTCGGCCGGAGAAACCGCCTTTAGCCTAGGCGATAAAGCCACGCACGTCGATTTTGACGTAGACACCATCCCGCAAACCCCCTACCGCAAAGACGAATTTCAAAAACAGTACTTTATCATTGATTCGTACGAGCAATTGTACCACTCTACCGACCGGATTGAAGCTTACCTGGAAAAGGAGGTCAGCCGCCAAACCAAGGGTGCCACGTCGGCACATTAAGGTAATACCCTCTCTGTCATCCAGGTGGGAACTTGCTACTTCGAGGAGCAATGTCGCTTTTGCCAACAAACCACCTGCCAAGTTAGCCACATAGAGCAAATTATTCAGAAGGGCGATCCGGTTTAGCTTTTTGTTGATAAAAGTGCTATACTAAACCAAGAAAAAAGAGCAAGTACATCAACTTTTCACCCCCGCCCCATGGAACGAAGAGACCTGATCAAAGACCAGATTGAGCAACTCGGCCGGGTGCTGGGAGCGATTGTGGCTCGGTTTCTTGGAACCAAAGCGGAGGGCAATGCGGCCCAGGGTGTTGAGATTGCCAACGAGTCGCTGCGAAGTCAGTTGGATCTGGATGTGGACTTGATCATCACGTTGAATACGCCTGAACTCAGGGAATACTTGACGCAGCGCAACCTTAACAGCGAGCACCTGGAAACCCTAGCCGACTACTTCATCGCGTGGGCCGAGTCCGCTACTGATCCTGAAAAGGCGCGAAGACTTTACCAAACCGTGCTGCGCTTGTACGACGTTATCAGCGCTCAGTCCAGTACGTACTCTTTAGAACGCTTCAACAAGGAGCAACGCATCAGGGAACTGCTCGCCTAGGGCGTGTTGACATATAAGCTAACGAGGGATTTTGAGGTTAATTTTCGTTCGGTCAAGGCCATCGTGGCGCGACACTTGAGAAGCGCGATGCGGGGGCATCGGGCGCCGAAAGTAACGCAGAACGGGCGGGAATTAGGCCAAAATCACCGTTCCAGTTTGTATGTCAACACGCCCTAGCCTCGGCCCATCATCTCACGTCGGTACCACCGCCTGACCCAGCGAAACCTCTGCTTCCGGTACTTCATCTATCCGAGCCGACTTCCGCCAAAAGTAAACCCATGAACCGGCCATCAGCAGCACGCCCAGTCCGGTCACCGCGTAGCCCGCCCCCACGAAAAACTGTAGCCAACTTAAATCGGCCTGTCCGAAGTTGCGATAAAACAGCACCCCCACGCTGCCCAGGTAACCAAAGGCATCCGCTACGTAGATCAGGAACCCGGCGGTGCCCACGTACCGGAAAGTCGCCAGCAGTCGGTCGAACAGGATGCTGTTGAACGGCACGTAGGCCAGGTACACTCCCAGTCCGATGAGCGTCATGCTTACGGGCGGACTGAGCCACTGCGCCTCCAGCGCGGCAATGCTCAGGCCAATCAGGGCGAAGCCGAGCGCAATCAGGGCGTGGTAGACCGACAGGGCGCGGCGGTTGCTGCGGATCAGCATCAGCAGGCTCGTCACCAGCAGCACGCTGATGGCCACCGGCACCTCGGTGAGGGTGAACAGCAATGCATTGTCGGCGTAGCCCAGCGCCACCCACAGTTCGGCCATAAAGTTATCGCGGAAGTCGCGGAAGGCAGTCAGCAGCACATAGGCCAGGATGAGCAGCACCAAACCCGGCGCAAAGGTACGCAGCAGGGCGGATCGCTGCTTCCGGTTCATGGGGGCGCGCCGCGTACGCAGGCGTTCGTCTTCGGCCGAAGGGGGTGGCAACTGGTGCAGCAGATACACCGACCCCACCAGCGGCCCGGCGAACAGCAGTCCGGTGAGCAGCGGCATCCAGAAGGGCGACACCCCGGCCAGCAGCAGCCACTTGCCCACCGTTTTCACCCAGCCCGAGGCCACAATGAAGCTCACCGACAGCCCCGCCCCCAGCAACTCGGTGGTGCGCCGCCCCTCCAGGTAGCCAAACACCAGTCCCCACACCATGCCCAGCGGCAGCCCGTTCAGAAACAAGAAAAACGCGTTGTAGGGCGCGGGCACCAGCGCAAAGCCCAGCAGCGCCAGTCCGGCCAGCCCGATGAGCAGCAGAATACCCGCCGCCCGCCGCCGGGGTGGCAGCTCCGATACCACCTTGATGCCAATGAACTTCGAGGCCGTATAGCCCAGCACCTGCGCGGTGATGAGCACAATTTTGTAGTCGATGCCCAACCACGATTCTCCCTCGAAGGTGGCCACCGTGAAGGGTTTGCGGAAGGCGTACATGCAGGCGTACACCGAAAAGGAGGCCACCATCGCGTAGACTGAAAACAAGCTAACGGGTGCCCGCTTTAGCCAGGTGGTCAAGCGACTCATAACGGAGTGGGTAAGGCGGTGGCGTCTAGGGGAACGGCTTGCCAGCCGCCGGGTTGTAACTGCTGCGTTTCGTGAAAACCTAGTTGCCGCAGTCGGGTGGCTATTTCCGGGAAAAAAGCCATGACTTCGTGCGGGTGGTGGGCATCGCTGTTCAGGGTGATCGGAATATTCATCGCCCGCATCTCTTCCAGAATCCACCAACTCGGGTACGGCTCGGTAGTTTTCTGCTTGTACAGTCCTCGGGTGTTCACCTCTACGATCACGCCCTGCGCGGCGATCACCCGTAGGGTTTGTTGCACCGCCGCGCGGTACCAGGGCGCGGCCTCATCGAACAATTGTCCGGCTTCGCTCTGTAGTTTGATTTTATCCAGGTGCCCCACAATGTCGGGAGCGTCCTCAGTCACCATCTGCCGGATAAGCGCGTAGTAGCGCTCCACCGCCCGCGGTACGTCTCCGCCAAAGATAGCTTCCAGCCCTTCCAGAAAAACGGTATGGCTGCCGTCGATCTCCCACGGCCGACCGTCGGGAAAGAAATCGACGAAGTGCACCGAGCCGATGGTGTAGTCGAGCGCCAGCTCCTGCCAGCGCGGGTGGTTCGGACCAGTTACTTGCGGGATATAATCTATTTCCAGGCCGCAGTAGATGGGAAGTTGATCGGCAAACCGCTGTCGCAGCGCGGCAATCTCCTGGCGGTAGGCCCGTAACTTCTCCGAGGGCATGGGCCAGGGGAAGTTGTAGGGCAACGGAGCGTGTGAGGAGAAACCGTAGCTGCGCATGCCTTGTTCAAGGGCCGCTTTAACATAAGCCTCCGGGGCTTCCTGTCCGTCGCAGTAGTGGCAGTGTCCGTGGTAGTTGGTGTACATGCCCTAAAAGTACGGCAAACTGCGCGGAGCTAGGTTACGGCAATGTTAAATTTTGGGCGGATAGTTATCAACAAGCGCTGAGTTCGCAGGAGCACTTCTTCCACCTCATCATTCGACATTCAGTATTCCTTGTTCATGATTAACCCTTCAAAATCGGAACAGCACAAAACTTAACGATTTGTTAAAGCTAGACAGTCACATCTCATCTTGAAACTCAGTACCTTGTCCCCTTCTGCTAACCTAACCAAACCACCGTGCCCTTCCTGCATTTCTTCCTGAGTTTATTCATCCTGCTTCCGGTTTCTCTAGCCGCCCAACCCCGACCGGGCGTCGAGCACGTGCTGGTGATCGGCGTCGATGGGCTGAGTCCCGACGGTATCCGCCAATCCAACACGCCCACCCTCGACTCGCTCATGCAGCAGGGCGTTGCCACCGTGGCCTACCTGCTGGGGGCCACGCCGCCCGACTGCTGGGTGGGCCGCCCCATCACTTCCATCGAAACCTCCGAAGGCTATGCCACCCAACCCCAAAACTGACGTCGCCATCGTGGGCGCGGGCATCGTCGGACTCGCCCTGGCCCACTCCGCCGCGCGTCGCGGACTGTCTGTGGCAGTCTTTGAGCGTAACGATCGGGCCGTGGGAGCGTCGATCCGCAACTTCGGACTCATCTGGCCTATCGGACAACCACCCGGGGTGCTGCTGCAACGGGCGCTGCGGAGTCGGGCCACCTGGCTTACGCTGGCCGAGGCGGCCGGGTTTGGAGCGAAGCGCAACGGCTCGCTGCACCTGGCCTACCACGCCGACGAGCAGGCGGTGCTGGAAGAGTTCTACGAACAATCGGGGCAGGCCGACTATCAGTTGGAATGGCTGTCGCCCGCGGCGGTATCAGAACGCAGTCCGGCAGTGCGGCAACCGGGGTTGCGGGGTGGCTTGTTTAGCGCCACTGAGCTTACGGTCGACCCACGCGAGGCGTTGGTGAAGTTGCCGGAGTATTTAGCCGAACAGTTGGATGTCACGTTTCACTACAGCCGGGCGGTGACCCGCATTGAGGGGCAGCGATTGTTCGCGGGCGATGCCGCTTTCGAGGCTGAGCGCATTTTCGTGAGCAGCGGCAGCGACTTCGAGACGCTGTTTCCCGAGCAGTTTGCCGCTACGAAAATCACCAAGTGCCAGTTGCAGATGCTTCGCACCGGGCCGCAACCCGCGGGTTGGCAACTAGGGCCTACGCTCTGTGACGGACTCACCCTGCGCCACTACGCGGCCTTTGAGGACTGCCCCTCGCTGCCGCAGCTCGACGCCCGCTACGACCGGCAGAACCCCAACTTCAAGCGCTGGGGCATCCACGTGATGCTGGCCCAGAACGGCTCCGGCGAACTGGTCATCGGCGACTCCCACACCTACGGCCGCACGCTGCTGCCCTTTGCCTCGGAAGAGATTGACAATACAATCCTAGACTACCTGGATACCTTTGCGCAAGCGCCCGACCGCCGCATCGCCGAGCGCTGGGTGGGCACCTACGCCAAGCTGCCGGGCCATACTGAGTTTATAGCCCACCCCACCGAGTACGTCACCATCGTGAACGCCCTGAGCGGCGCGGGCATGACGCTGTCGTTTGGGCTGGCTGAAGAGGTAGTGGGTAGTTTGTTGTAGTTTAATTTTAAACGTTTGTACATGCAACCGGCAGGAAGTTGCGTTTTAGCGATTCTTTGAACGAAAAGGCTTCATTTCTAGCAAATCTAGGCGAATGTATGTGCTATTGCTATATTGCAGGTAGACGCGGGGCGTCCCACGCAATTGTGTTTATACGTTCGTTGGGTGCAATAGATCAAAGCCATCTCATTAATTCATATATTTGAAATATGATCAAAATCATAGAGAAAAATATTGAAGAACTCAGTTTCGTATGTAAATCAAATAAGGTTGCTGAACTTTATCTTTTTGGATCAGCTACTTCCGGAAAACTTACTGACAAAAGTGATCTAGACTTTGCCGTATTGTTTTTCGAGTCTTTATCTCCACTAGAACACGGAGATGCCTTTTTCTCTTTGAAAGAAGACCTGGAGAAACTATTTGGCCGTGAGATTGACTTGCTGTGTTACAGAGTTGTAAAAAACCCTATATTTAAAGAGGAACTTGACAAAACTAAAGTAACTCTTTATGCCGCCTAAAGAAGTGCTCAAATATATTCTTGATATCGAGTCTTTAATTGATGAGCTTGAAAATGTAATAAACCTTCACTCCGGGGACTATACAAAGTTTAGCTCGAATTTCATGGCTGTGAGAACCGTAGAACGCGATTTAGAAATTATCGGTGAGGCAGTTCGAAAACTGAAAGAAATCGCCCCACACTTGAAGATATCTAGCTACAAGCAAATAATCGGACTAAGAAATATGATCGTTCATGCTTATGACTCGATTGATCCAACTACTCTCTGGCGAATACTGCTCAAGGATCTTCCCATTCTTAAGGAAGAAATAAATGAAATGAAAAAATAACTGCACCCAACATTGCATATAGCCTATGGCGGGAAGAGTGCTAAATTCAGGGTTTTCACCTTCTAACAAAGTTCGTTTCGGGTAGATGCGAAAGTGCTTCGCAAACCGCCACAAAGCCATATGCTTAGCGTTATGCAGTTCAAACTTGTAGCTATGTATAGATGTTTTCTAACCATACTAAGTGCTTTGATCTTTGTGGCGTGCAATATTCCAGAAGATTCTCGATTATTCTTAGCAGTAGGTGAAAAGGAAGGTGACATGGTTGATGCCTCGCAAAAGATGTATGATTATATTTTACAAACGGGCCACCCGAAGAAGAATGTAGCTTTACTTATTGACCCAGATGGTGATCATAGTGAAGCCTCATGGGAAAACAATTCGCCCCAGCTTTAAAATGGCTATTCGCTCAATAATCGTAAGGCTTGCTACCAACAGCGGTAGAGAAAGAACTACTGATCGACATCCTCACTGGGAAGGGGTTCCGGGATAGCGCCAATCCCTTTGACAATCCAGCGTTCTCCGTATAGCCGTTTCTCTTCCGGCGGGGATCAAGTTTCCTTTATAGATGTCGTATCTGCTTAGGCTCCTAAGACCCAACCAGCGGTGCTGTATGCGCCGTAGCGACCGATGCCCCGTGGATTTTGCAGTTAG
The DNA here is from genome assembly GCA_965217275.1 of Cyclobacteriaceae bacterium. Taxonomy (GTDB): domain Bacteria; phylum Bacteroidota; class Bacteroidia; order Cytophagales; family Cyclobacteriaceae; genus Tunicatimonas. Next base: position 4,470,457 of record OZ244400.1, read on the forward strand.
TGAGGGGGGGAGAAGCAGAGACGTTGCTCAGCAAAACGGACGTGTAACTTACTAGGGTAAAAAACGATTCGCCGCCCCGCTTTTTGACCCCCGTAAGGTTTGACCCCAAAAGCCAGCGCGCCGGTTGACATAAAAGCGCCCTGAACGACAGGAAACGGCCTTGCTCAGCAAACAGTAGGCCGGGCGCGCCCCGCGTTGGTGGTGGCGAAACGGTTCGCGATGCCTAATTCTCTCGATTTTCTTACGCTGGACAAGTTCACGGTGAGAAATCATTCTCGATTTCTGACCATGACAAAGTTTCTAGTGACTGATTCTGTCGATTTCTTACGCTGGACAAGTTCGTAGTGAGAAATTCTCCCGATTTCACGTCATGAACTAGTTCTCGATGAGAAAATCAAACCGTTTTCTGGGCAATCACTTTAAATGGATGTCTTATCAAGGATGATTTGCCTGGTCTCCGGGCGTCAGCGCGGTTGATTGCCGGAAACGATGGTTAATAACCGGCATTCGGTTCGTCGGACAGGCGCACTCCCTGGGAATAAAACTGGATGTCTTCGATGGCCTGCTGCGGAATGCCCAACATCGTGTTGTCAATCAGCAGAGAAAAGCTCATCAGCATTTGGTCGTCTTGATAAAGTCCTTGCACCTGTGCGGGAGTCTTATAACGCACCCCTCCCATCTGCACCTCGCTGTCCACCAAAACCGGATCGCTGGTGAACAATTGACTTAGATCCATCACCCCTGGGGGGAAGAAAATGCGAATAATAATAGGGTTAGATCGGTCGACGTGCAGCAGACGGGCCAGAAATGCGCGCTCTTCCGGGGTCATCGTGTCCAGCACGGTGCGATCGGCCAGGTCGGGTTCAATAGCAGGGATTGCCAGGATAAACTGCTGCAGGCGTCGGTCGATGCGGGCCAGCATGTTGGGGAAGGTATACGTATAGGGACGCTGAGCGGTCGTCACCTCCAGGTGCAACACGTTGTCGCCCACGTAAGACCTTCCTTGCGGCAAGCGCTCAGTATACTGCAGCGACTGTGTCCATCCGAACCGGACAGAAAGTACAACGAGCGCAAGCGCTGTAAAAAATTTCCCTTTCATTGCTCAGAGAAACGGATGAGATGCCTAAAAGTTAACTAACTTTTCGCTTCTGTCGGTTCGACAAAAATCAGCTTTTCGTGACATATGGTATTTTTTCCTACATTGGCCAAATATGAAAACGAGTTGCTTACCTGTCATCCTGTCTTTGCTCGCTTCGGTGTCTTGTCAGCAGGACGCTTCCCGACTAACTAACGACTATCTAAGTAGAGACTGGGAATACCTCGGTAACTGGAAGGGCACATTTCTACAACAGGACACACTGATAACGTATTTTGATGAAGATACGACTTCAGTAAATACTCTGACTATGGGTTACTTGGTGGTTACCGATAGCGGAACCTGGAAGTTTTCTGCAGCGAACAATAATGGCATAACTGCCGCCGAACACCAGCGCTACCTGGTAACGTTCCGTTTTGAAAATGATTCTGTTGGCTATCTCTACGGTTTAAATCCTAGTCAGATTCTTTTTGATACGCTTGAGGTCAACTGGTCTAACGATCAGCTGACGGTCTACGATGAACCGCTTGTCGATGAAATGACGGCGGAAACAATAGTGCCCGCTCAGCAAGGTGTGGTGGAGATGGTCACCGAAGATACGCTACAGATCCGCTGGGACCACGGGATCGTTAGCAAGTTTGAGCGCGTTAGTCGGTAAGGTTATGAAAATAAAGATTACTTCTGCTGCCCGATTAATAACCCTCCGCTGGTTTCTGCTGGCGGGCATGGTGTTTTTCTCGGTTGGGACGGGCCGGGCACAAGCAAACTGGCGGGATATCACGACGGTGGAAGACGTGTACGAACATTATCCCGAGCGACTGAAAAGTGTTTTCAGTAACCTAAACCTGAATTATCCCGGTCTGGAAGCCGTTCGGTCGGCCTATGACAACGGGCGCGTAGTAGAGGCTGCCGAGCACTTGCTCCGGTATTACCGCACCAACCAAACCGCACCGCAGCTGCGGCGAGCACAACCGCTCCAAACCGATCAGACCGAGGCTCAGGCCGATACCATCTTAACCAACGTGTTTGTCGTTCAGAACGTGCGGGGCCAAGTTCCCTGGCGGGCCGACGGACACCGAGATTGGCACTATCGAGGGCCTAACGACGACCGGGAGTGGGCCTGGCTTTCTAACCGTCATCCCCAGATCGTCGAAGTGCTTTCGGCCTACTTTGAGACGGGCAATCCCGCGTATGCCACCTACATCGATCTGTTCTTGAGGGATTTTATCATCGCCAGCTTACCGTACCCTGCTGTCAAGAGCAGCGGCTCGGTGTGGCGGGGGTTAGAGGTGGCCGCGCGGGCGCACAATTGGTCCCGTATTTTTTACGGCCTGATCAACAGCGACTATCTTTCTCCGGCCACCCAACTGCTGGTGCTTAGCAGTTTGCCCGAGCACGCTCACTACAACCGAAACTTCCACATTGGTGGCAACTGGTTAACCATGGAGATGGCTGCTTTGGCCAGGGTGGCCACGCTTTTTCCCGAATACCAAGAAGCCGACGAATGGCTGACCTACGCAATTGCTGCCATGACCGAAAGCATAGCCGAGCAGGTGTATCCCGACGGGGTGCAAACGGAGCTCACGTCTCACTACCATAGCGTGGCGCGGCATAGCTTCGAGGCTTTTGAAGATATCTGCAGCAGCGCGCAGCAATCGTTGCCGAGCCTTTTTTCCCAAACGATTGAGGCTATGTATAGCTACACGGCCAACACCGTGCGTCCAAACGGTTTTGGTATCCTGAACAACGACGGAGACTTGATCAACAACCGCTCGCTTATTCTGCAGGGAGCGGAAAAATATCACCGCCCGGCGTGGGAGTACCTGGCCACCAACGGGGCAGCCGGTACCAAACCCACTGATGGGCCGTCGTACGGGTATCCGTGGGCCGGACAATTGATTTCCAGGAGTGGCTACGATGCTGATGCGCACTGGTCGTTCTTTGATATGGGCCCCTGGGGCACGGGCCACCAGCACAACGACAGACTGCACCTATCCGTGACGGCCTATGGTCAGGATTTGCTGGTGGATGCGGGTCGGTTTGCCTATACCGGTAAGGTGGCTCAAAAGTTTAGGCCCTACGCCCTCAGCAGTGCCGCTCATAATACCCTCCTGATCGACGGCCAGGGGCAAGCGGCCGGACCCCATCGCACCGAAGAGCCACTCAGCAACCGCCACTTTAAGGTGACCGAAGCGTTTGACTACGCTTCTGCCTCCTTCGATCGTTTTGAGGCCGACGGTTCGGTCGAGCATATCCGGTCGTTGCTGTACGTTCGGGGAGAGTTTTGGGTGGTGGTGGATAGAATCATCACGGCCCAACCCAGAACGGTTGAAGCGCTGTGGCACTGGCACCCGAGCTGCAGGGTGCAGCAAGAAGGAACTATCGTTAAAACAGCCAACCAACGGGGGAATCTGGCGGTGGTGCCGGTGAGCAAGCAGGACGTTGCGATTACGCTCGTGGAGGGACAGGAGACGCCCAGCGTGCAGGGATGGTATAGCCCGGAGTATAACGTGGCTCAGTCCGCGGTGACCAGCCTCTATCGCACCGACATTCGGGAAGACACTACCTTGGTATGGTTGCTGCTTCCCGCCTTGCAGGAGATTCCAGCGGCCAAAACCAGAATCGTCACCGAAAACGAGGAAGAGGTTCAGGTGGCGGTGACGTGGAAGGGCAAAACTTGGCACCTCACCATTCCCTTCATCAACAGCGAACGAGCGAACCTCACCCAAGAATAGCCTTGGTTTGCACCTGCTGTTGCTGGTAGCCGAAACGCAAGATTAACAATTACTTGTACCATAGTTGCTTATTCAATAGTTTTGAGTTATGGAAATCACTACGTACTCAAATTTTCGCCAGAACCTCAAAGCATTCATGGATGCGGTGTTCACTTCTCGGTCACCCTTGTACGTAACCCGCGCCAACGGCGAAGATGTAGTTGTCATGTCTAAAGCTGACTACGAGGGCCTACAAGAAACCCTGTACCTACTTAGCAGTCCCAAGAATGCAGAACGACTGGCCAGAGGAATTACCGAATTTCAACAGGGCAAAGGGGTAGCTCATGATTTAATATGATCATCGTCACCGGAGGGGCCGGGTTTATCGGCAGCAACATCGTTCGGACGCTCAACGAGCGGGGGCGCGAGGATATCCTGGTGGTGGATAACCTGGATAAGTCCGAAAAACACCGCAACCTGAACGCCCTGTTCATCGCCGACTTTATCGACAAACGGGCGTTTTTAGAGCAACTGCCCCGGTTGCGCGACGCAGAAACCATCTTCCACCAGGGAGCGTGCTCCTCAACCACCGAAACCGACGGGCGCTACATGATGGAAAACAACTACGCTTTCTCTAAGCACCTGTTGCACCATTGCCTGGACCGGAAAATTGACTTTCTGTACGCTTCCAGCGCGTCGGTCTACGGAAACGGAGAAGGTAGTGAGGGGGTAGCGGCCTTTCGCGAGGAGCGCAAGAACGAGAATCCGCTCAACGTATACGCCTTCTCGAAGTTCATGTTTGACAACTACGTGCGCCGATGGTGGGAAACGAACAAACCCACCACGCAGGTGCTGGGCTTGCGCTACTTCAACGCCTACGGCTACCAGGAGAACCACAAGGGCAGCATGGCCTCGGTGGTATATCATTTCTACCGGCAGTTGCAGGAAGGAAACACCATGAAACTGTTCGAGGGCAGTGAAAACTTTCGCCGGGATTTTATCTTCATCAAAGACGTGGTGGACGTGAACATGTACTTCTACGATAACCGGCAAAGTGGCATTTACAACTGTGGCACGGGGCAAGCCCGCAGCTTTGCCGACGTTGCCCGCATCATTCAGCGGTTGGAACCCGATGCGAACGTTGAGACCATTCCCTTTCCCGACCACCTGCGGGGCAAGTACCAGACCTACACCCAGGCCGACTCGCACAACCTGCGCGAAGCGGGCTACCGCGCCCCGTTCACGAGCTTAGAAGAAGGAGTCACCACGTATTACCGGATGCTCAAGGAGCAGGGCGGGTTGTTTAGATGATGGACTACTTTCTATGTGGCTAGGATACTAGTTACTGGATGCTGGCTACTGGCTACTGGCTACTGGCTACTGGATATCTTCTATTATATGGCTAGGATACTGGATGCTAGCCGCTAATAACTAGTAGCTAGTGACCAGCAACCGGTATCTGGCCCGTCCAGCAAGTCATCAAGTGACCAGTATCCAGCATCTGGCCCCCCAGAAAGTCTTTACACATCCTCCTGCTTCAGCGTTGCTAGCATACTCACCAGGTCGCGGATTTGTTTCTTGGTGAGATAGTGGGTCATGCTGGGCATGCTGGAGGAGGCGTTGGTGCGCGTGGCAATCTCATCTTTGCGCAGCACGGTCGGCTCCTGATTGCCCACCTGCACGGTGAGTTGCTGCTCATCTTCGGCCTGTAGCACCCCGCTGATCTTCCGGCCGTCTTTCATCGCCAGGATCACCGTTCCGTAGCCGGGAGCCAGGCGGGCGCTGGGAAGAATCAATGATTCTAGTATTTGCGCGCGACTAAGGCGCGAGCCCACTCCGTTGAGTCGAGGACCGGCGTTGCCACCGTAATCATCGTAGGCGTGGCACTTCATGCACTGGGCAGTGGAGTTGCGAAAGGCAATGGCGCGCCCGCGCTCGGGGTCGCCCCCTTCCAAACAATCTTCGTACGAGGCCAGCAGCGCATCGCCGGTGAGGTCTGAGGCGTTGGCCCGCACCTGCGCCAGTCGGGCCTTGAGGGCGTCGGATTGGGTGCTGTCCACCGCGTCGGCCAATTCTAGCTGAATGCCTACCGGAAGCTTCCCGTCTTCCAGGCGTTGAATCAAATTTTCCAGTACCGGTTCGGCGTGGTCCGGCGGAAGCGTGCCCAGGGTAAGCAGGGCCGCTTGCTGCTCTTCGGTGGTGCGGGTGTCGATTACTTCACTGAGCAGGGTGGTCATTTGATCGGCCGGCAGGTTGGTATCGGTCAGGCGATCCAGAGCCACCGCGCGCACCTGCTTTTCGGAGTCCGACAGCGCCTGGGTGACGGCCGGGGCAGTGGATTCGTTATCCAACTGCACCAGCGCCTCTAGGGCGGCAATGCGTACCTTGGCGTCCGGGTCTTTCTTGAGGCGCGCCAGCAGGGTAGGGGACGCTTCGTCGGCTCCCAGCCGACCTAAGGCCCGGGCAGCACTGATCCGCAGGGCGGGGGCTTGGTTTCCGGCAAGTTGCGTGAGCACCGGGGCCGCCTGCTGAATGACCGGTTCGGGAACCCGTTTGACGGTGCCACGGTCGCGCCCGGTCACCCGGTCGAGCACCGAGGGTTCGGTCCAGGTGCCCAGGGCATCCAGGGCTTCGGCCCGCATCGCCAGCGGATGATCTTCCTGCTGGGCGTAGTCGATGAGGTTCTGTAGCGCTTGTTCGGTGCCGACGCGCAGGTTGGCGCTAATGGCACGTCGGATCAGGGCTTCGTTCTGAAAGGGCGTAGTTGTGAGCAGGTCGCCCAGCGCGGGCAGGGCCTTCTCGATAGAGTAGTCGTCGTTGATGGCGCGGGCGGCTTCGGTGACTACGCCTTCGTCTTCATCGTCCAGAAATTCCACGATGCCGGGGGCTTGCAAGCGGCGCAGGGCCACCACGGCGGCGATGCGCACCGCGCGGGAGGGATGCTGCGCCAGCGCCACCACGGACTGCGGTTGGCCGATGCGGGCCAGCGCCAAGCTACCCGCGTGGCGGAGGTAGACGTCTTCGTCGTTGTTGGCTTCCAGCATGGCGACGATGGGCTGCACAGCCGAGTCGTAGGCGATGCGGCCCAGGGCTTCGGCGGCGAAGAAGCGGGCGCGGGGATACGCATCTTCCAACAAGGGCATCAGCGCCGGTCCGGCTTTTTCGTAGCGCATATCGCCCAGCCAACGGGCCGCCTGGGCGCGGATTTCCGGATCGTCGTCACTGAGCAACGGTAGCAGGGGTTCGGCGTAGTGCGCCGTCTGCCGGGCCAACTGGCTCAGTCCCCAGATGCCATGAATGCGCGCTAGCTGAAATGCCTGCTGGGCGATCACCTGCTCAAACACCTCAGCACCCTTCTCGCCGCGATCCACCAGGGCAAACTGAGCCTTCTGCCGCACCCGCTGATCGAGGTGAGCGAGCAGTTCGCCCAGTTCTTCTTCACCGCGCTGACTAAAGTCTTCGGCCAGCAAAGCCTGGGTCTGCTGTCGCTCTTCCTCGTTGGCACCCTCGGAGACATCGAGTTTCCAGATGCGTCCGTCGTTCTTGGGTTCCCATCCCTCAATCCAGTCGCCCACGTACAGGGCACCGTCGGGACCAAAGTCGAGGCCGGTGGCGGCAAGGCCACTCAGCACCTCTTCGTGTTCGCCCAGTTCGAAGCCCGCGCCCTTGGGTACCAGCTCGAACGAGTGAATGCCCGACCGGGCCGGGTTGCCCACGAAGCTCGCCACAAAGAAGCGATCTTTCCAGGCGGGGCTCAGCGCGGTGCCCGGGTTGTGAACGAAGCCGGTGGGGCCGTTCACGAAATTTTTGATGGTGGGAATAATATAGGCTGCCTGTCCGTCCCAGCGGGGCACGTACATCTTCTCGTCCATCCACACCTTATACTCATTGTTCTTCGGGTCTTTGTACTTCCCGAACTGCCAGTTGATCCGCCACCCGGTATCCGAACCATCCACCAGATAGACCAACCGCTCGCTTTCGCCGGGATGGTCGCCGTCGTTGTCCTGTCCGATCAGATTACCGTAGTCATCGAAGGTGAACTCGTGGGTATTGCGCAGGCCCATCGCGAACACTTCAAAATCGCTGCCGTCGGGGTTGGAGCGCACCAGCACGCCGCGGTTCGGGTACTTCCATTCTGTACCGTCGGGCCCCTCCCCGTTAAAACCAATATCGCCGATGCCCCAGTAGATGCGCCCGTCGGGACCCATCTCCAGCCCCGACATGCCGTGTCCGCCAAAGCCCACGTGCACGCCGTAGCCACTGGATATAGACGTGATTTTGTCGGCCAATCCGTCGCCGTCTTCGTCTTGCGTGCGCCACAGGTCGGGGGCCACGCCTACGAACAGGTCTTCCCCCGCCACCAGCACGGCTCCGGCCACATCCGTCACTTCTTCGTCAAAATCCTCAATCACCAGTTGGGTTTGGTCGGCCACTCCGTCGCCATTGGTATCTTCTACGCGGTAGATTTTCTCCTTCTCGACGGTGAGGTCTTTCCAATCGTGCGAGCCATCTTCGTTGAGATCGGCTAGCCAAGCGTTCTGTTCGCTCAGTTCGGGGGACAGGGTGGAGCGTAAAAACGCGCGCCGGTCGTCGACGGATTGCAGCTGAATGGAAGGAATCTCCCAATCCTGATGGCCCCGGATGTCGAACTCCGAGTGCTTGGGCCGGTTGGCCCGGGTATAGTAAACCCGTCCTTGATCGTCAATGTCTAACGCGATAGGATCAGCCACCAGCGAGTCGATGCCCCACAGGCGCAGGGTGAGCCCGTCGGCCAGTTGGGGAGTGGCCGTAGCAGCAATGGAGTCGGCTAACCGAGCGGTTTGCTCAGGAGCCATTTGTTTGATGCGAAGGTCGGTTTCGGGTTCGTTGCAGCCCGCAGCAAAAAGAATGATACAACCGACAATGAGTGAGCACTTAGTACGCATAGAAAGTTAGGCGAGAAGATGGACGGATGAAAGTACGACAACTAAGAAGAAATCCTAGAAAATCTCAGGAATTTTCGAGTGGTTGCCAATTGTTAAAAAAGCGAAAAGCGAGGCGAATAGTTCAGCACCGAATGGTGCCTTACGCTACTGAAGCAGCTTCTTTTTCGCGCAATGCTTTCAGTTTCCGAACCAGTTCGACCTCTTCGTTGCTTAGGTTTTTGGGGGTGGTGAGGCTCACGCTGGCAAACAGGTTACCGAACTGGGCGGCATTGCCGTAGTAGGGCATGCCCATGTCTTTGAGGCGAAGCACTTTTCCGTTGTCGGTGCCCGCGGGGATGCTGATGGAGACGGGACCTTTCAAGGTATTGATCGTGACTTTGCCTCCCAAGATGGCGGTGTACACGTCTACCGGAACGTCAGTGTAAAGGTCGTTGCCTTTGCGGGTGAAGTCAGGATGCTGTTCTATGTTGATCTTCAAAAATAAGTCACCCGCCGGACCGCCCTGAATGCTTTCTCCGCCCTTGCCGCCAATTTTGAGCGTTTGTCCGTCTTCGATGCCGGGTTTTATCTTGATGCGCAACCGCTTGCCCGACACATTGACCACCGGAGTGACGCCCTCGTAGGCCTGCTGCAACGGAATGGTGATGCTGGCCTGATGGTCTTGCCCCTTGATGGCGTAGCCGCGTGGGGAAGTATAAGGGCCTCGGGAACCGCCGCCCCCCTGGCTGCCGAAAAAGCTCTCGAAGAAATCGGAAAAGCCCCCGCCGCCGAAAAGATCGGAGTATTCTTCGCTAAATTCCTGCTGGGTGCGTCCGCCGCCAAACGGAGAACCGTAATCGCCCCGTCCGAAAGGTCCGCCTCCGTTGCTGCCCTGCTGCTCGTACATCTTCCAATTAGCGCCCAGTTCGTCGTACTTCTTACGCTTCTCGGGGTCCTTGAGCACCTCATAAGCCTCGGTCACCTCCTTGAATTTTTCTTCGGCGGCTTTGTCATCCTTGGTTTTGTCGGGATGATACTTCACCGCCAGCTTGCGATACGCTTTCTTTATTTCGCTTGCCGTGGCTGTCTTGGCAACTCCTAATGTCTTGTAATAGTCTTTATATTCCATCCGTAGTTTAGTTAAACTCAGAAAAGTTTCTTCACGTTAGCGAGAGACCCCCTGCTGAATCAAGGATATACCGTAGATAACGATTGGAACATCCTTTTGGGTGTCGGGGAAACAAAAAAAGGCGGGAAGTCCCGCCTTTAACAGTTTAGGCAATGTCAATTAATCGGGCAGGTTTGGGCTTCACCTCTTCTCGTTTGGGAAGCGCCAGGTGCAAAATCCCCGCCTCATAACGGGCCTCAATCTTGTCGCCGTCTACCGTGTTCTCGGGTAGTCGGAAGCTGCGCCGGAACGCTTGCGAACGGAACTCGCGCTTCACGTAGTTTGACGCTGCGTCTTCTTCGTTCTTCGTTTCTTTCTCAGCCGCAATGGTCAGCGTGTTCTGATCAATTTCGACTTTGAAATCAGCTTTCTCAAAACCAGGGGCAACCACTTCCACTGCGAAGCCGTTGTCGTCTTCTTTCACGTTTACGGCGGGCAGGTGGCTATTGCTTTCGGCACCACCGAAGAAGTGATCCATGTCGCGGGTAAAGAAGTCATCAAAGAATCGCGGAAGTCGGTTATTATATCGTACCAGAGTCATGATGTATAAAGTTTAAGTGAATACTTTTGGTTACAGCAGGACATAAACAAAGGCAATACCACTTCGTAAATACGCATAGATACCACAAAAAACGCGACAAAAAGTCGTTTTTATCTAGTTATTATTAAATAATACTGTCAAAATGACATAAAATAAATGTTCGGTAGCAGACTTCATTTGCCCATGTGGGGTTCAGAGAACCCCAGTAAAATTGGTCACAGCTCATTCTATGACGGGCACAGAGGTCCTGCGCCAGGTTTAGGAAACGAAGGCAAAAGTAGTGGCAAGTTGTTATTGATGCTTGATGGGCATGACGTGCCGCCGGTTGATAACAGCAAACACCTGATCATTGGGGCCCGGCTGCACGGTGGCGCATCCGGTGAACTGCCCAAAGGCGGGCAGGATACCCAATTGTTCGGTGAAGTAGAAGCAGGGAAGCTTCACGCGCTGGCCCATCCCGGCAGGCACGCGTACCCCGGGGTGCACGTGTCCGGCCAGGTTATACGGCTGCCCTTCGGAACGGGCATCGGCGAGACATCGCAATCCGCCCCGCCACCGCACCGGTTCGTTCACCGGTTCGTGGGTGAGCAAAAAGGGGCCTACGGTCCACACATCGGGATACACCGTTAAGTTGGGATGCTGATACACCGCTTCGGGTAGAATGTCATGGTTGCCTTTTACCAGCACCACCGACAGGGCCGCATGTTGTTGCAACCACTGCTCGAAGGCTAGCCACTCGTTGTTGAGGTCGCTGTGGAACAGGTCGCCCAGGATCACCAGCGCTTCGGGTTGCCAGTGGGCGACCAAACCGGTGAGCACCGCCAGGTCTTTGTCGTGAATGGCCCCGGAGATGGGGGCGCCGTGCTTGCGAAAGTGACCGGCCTTGCCCAGGTGGGCATCCGAGAGGAGCAGGTAGCGCTTTTCTTGCCAGAAAATAGCCCGCTCAGGCAGCAAGGTTAGGGTTTGCTCACGCAAGCGGTAGTTAACCATAGGGCTTGTTTCTTTTTTAGTGGTTTTTGCAAGATTATCCGGCACGGTGTAGAGATTTGTTGTATTATTGAGTTGGCGCATTTTTTAGTGAGTAATGCTGCGCATTTTTTAGTCTAGGCCTACGAACTCAACCGTCAAAACATCTACTAAATCAGTATGGTAACGCACGTTTCTTACAGCAGAGTGATGATCGGAATAGTTCTTTTCCTTGTACCCTTCTCCAGTGTCTGGGCGCAAGACGCTGACGCCATTGTGGGCGAATGGTATACCGAAGAAAACAAAGCCAGGGTAGAAATATACTCTTGCGAAGATAGCTACTGCGGCAAGATTGTCTCGCTAAAAGAGCCGAAAAATCCGGACGGCACCAACAAGCGGGACGCTAACAATCCGGACGAGAATCTGCGCACGCGCACCATCGTCGGCACCAACATTCTCACCGGTCTTCAGTACGAAGGGGAGGGTGAGTGGGAAGACGGCGAAATCTACGATCCGGAATCAGGCAAAACGTACTCGTGTCGCCTGGAGCTGGAAGACGAAAACACCCTGGAGGTGCGAGGCTTTATCAGATTCTCGCTGCTCGGCCGCTCACAAACCTGGACGCGGGTGCAATGATGATACTGGAAATTGGTAAAGACTAGGAAATTGAAGAAATTACTTAGCCAATTTCCCATTAATTTCCCGGACGGCTACGCGAGTTGAAAAACGTACTACTCCATTCCGGACATTATCAAGATTAAAGGTTGGTCGACCGAATCCCTCCGTCTTCCAGCACGATTTTCTTATGCTTATACAGTCCTCCAATTGCCCGTTTAAACGCCTTTTTGCTTAGTCCGAAGACCCGCTGAATGTCGTCGGCGTCGCTTTTGTCGTGGAAGGGAAGGTAGCCGTCGGCCTCGGAGAGCTTTTGCAACACCGTTTCTCGAGCGGCATCAATACCGGCCACTCCGAGCGGCTGTAGGCTGACATCCAACTTCCCATCGTCTCGCACTTTCTTCACGTAACCGCGTCGCTCGTCGCCAATGGCCAACGCTTCAAACACCTCGTTGCGGTAAATAAGTCCTTCGAGGCGTTGGTCCACCAGCACCTTGTAGCCCAGGTCGGTTTCCTGAAATACCAGCGCCGTCACGGCTTGTTTCTCGTCGAGCTCAGCAACGTCGCGCCGAAAGAAGGGTTGGAGCTTAGCCACCGCAATCACCCGCTGGGTGCGCGGATCAAGGCACACCCGCACCACCACCCGCTGCCCGGCCCGCACCGGGTGCAACTGCTCCTTGAAGGGAAGCAACAAATCTTTTTCTAGTCCCCAGTCGAGAAAAGCACCAATCGGAGTCACGTCTTTTACCCGCAACGCGGCAAATTCGCCTACCTGCGCCTTTGGGAAATCGGTGACGGCCACCAGCCGGTCTTCCGAATCGGTGTAAACAAATACGGCAACGGTCTGGCCCACCTCCATAGCAGGAGTCACGTAGCGGTTGGGCAGCAAAATATCGCCCTGACTTGAGTTTAGGTACAGCCCGTAGTCGGAGGGGCGGGCCACGGTGAGGGAGTTGGTATTTCCGATCTTTAGCATGACAAGCAAACTTATCGGGGCACAATGTGTTTAAAGTGAGGAACCGGTTGCCGTTGTGGCCTTGGTCCGGACTGATTAATTTTGAAGCCAACTCACCCCAAAGCGATGGATACGACCGCAGAACAGTGGACCACCCAAGGCTACGAGCAGCTAGCGCAGGAGAACTACCAAGAGGCCTTAGGACATTTTGAGCGGGCGCTGTCCGTGAATGATACCCATCCGGAAAGCTTGTACGGCCGGGCCCGAGCGCGCTTTAAGCTAGAACAGTTCGCCGCTGCTATTGAGGACTTCGATCGCCTGATTAATCTGATCCCGAAGAACGCCACCTACTTCAGCGAGCGGGGTGTGGCCCGGCACCTGGCCAACGACAACCGCGGCGCGCTGGAAGACTTTGACGAAGGGGTGATGCTGGAGCCGGACAATCCGTACCGTTATTCCAGCCGTGCTTACGTGAAAGACCGCATGCAAAACTACCAAGGAGCCATCGACGATTATACCCGGGCCATTGAGCTCGACCCGGAGGATGCTATTTCGTTTAATAACCGGGGGATGGTAGAAGAAAAGCTCGGCTACCAGCAGCGGGCGCAACGTAGCTTTGCGCAAGCTGACGCGCTGCAACCGGGCTCTACCAGGGTTACGTTACCGCCACCGCCGACCAAGCTCCCGGACGTTCCGTCGGCGAAACCTTCTTCTGCTGATTATTTGCGGACGATGAGTTCGGTATTTACCTCAAAAGAACGGTTTCGCGATTTTGTGGCCTTCTTGCGCGGAAAAAATATGTCAAACCAATAACCCCCCTTAAATCGTATGTTTGGACTGTTCAAGAAGAAATCAGAAGTAGAAAAATTACAGGATAAGTACCAGAAGCTGCTAGCTGAAGCGCATAGTTTGTCCCAGCGCGACCGCCGGGCCGGTGACGAAAAAACGGCCGAGGCCGAAGCAGTGGCGCAGCAGATTGAGGCGTTGCAAAAAGGGTGAATAATGAAGGTAATTAAGGTTGATTTTCCAGCCAAGTCGATGTTAAGTGCATTAGAATCAAAGCAAATTGAGACAAAGAAATAAAATATGAATCTTAAACAGCGGGGCAAAAACATATTTTCTCTACTGAAGGCCACCTACGTGGAGTGGAACGAAGACGAGCCGTTTCGGCAGAGTGCGGTGATCGCCTACTACTCGATCTTCTCGCTGCCCGCGTTGCTGATTATCATCGTGAACGTGGTGGGCTTGGTGCTGGGCGAAGAAGCCGTGCAGGGAAATATTTCCTCCCAGATCAGTGATTTGGTGGGTGCCGAAGCGGCCCAACAAGTGGAGGAAATGATCGCCAACGTGAGTCAGCAGGGCAACAACGTGATCGGGATCATCATCGGTATAGGAACGTTGCTGTTCGGAGCAACGGGCGTGTTTTACCAACTTCAGCAATCACTCAACCAAGTGTGGGAAGTGGAGCTGAAGCCCAACGCGGGCTACGCCAAGTTAGCTATTGACCGCGCCACTTCATTAGGGGTTATTTTGGCCATTGGCTTTTTGTTGCTGGTATCGTTGATCCTTACCGCGGCGCTCACCGCGCTGGGAGGCTGGATTGAGCGGCAATTGCCTGACTTTATGCTTTACTTGTTTCAGATCATCAACCTCCTGGTGTCGTTCGGGGTGGTTACGCTGCTTTTTGCGCTTATCTATAAGGTGTTGCCCGACGTGAAGATCTCCTGGCGGGCGGTGTGGATTGGCGCGGTGGTAACTGCTTTGCTGTTCACCATCGGCAAGTCGGCTATTGGATTTTATTTTGGCAAATCCAATCCGGCATCGGCCTTTGGCGCGGCCGGTTCGGTTATCCTGATCCTGCTGTGGGTGAACTATTCGGCCCTTATCTTTTTGTTCGGAGCCGAGTTCACGCAGGTATACGCGCGGCGCTACGGCGAGCGCATTGAGCCCAACAGCTACGCCCAGCGCACGGCTGAATTCAGACTCAAAGAACAGGAGCAGCGCGAGCGGGAGCGGGAGGAAGCGAATGAGAACGCACAAGCTTCGGCGGCCAGTGAATAGTCCGGACCATCTGTCCAAAACAGTCGGCCCGCCACGGTTGGCGCATTGTTCAGCGCTTTTCTCCGTGCCTTGCTGATCGTTGCGATCGTTGCTTACATTCTAATCACCCTGCTCATCGGAGTGGTGGCGTCGCGGTGGGTGAAAAACTCCCGCGACTTTGTGTTAGCGGGCCGCCGCTTGCCGCTGTTGCTGGCCTCCACCGCCCTGTTTGCTACCTGGTTTGGTTCCGAAACCGTGCTGGGTGCTTCCTCGGAGTTTGTGAAGCACGGACTGATCGGAGTGGTGGAGGACCCGTTCGGGGCGGCGCTGTGTTTGTTGTTGGTGGGATTGCTGGTGGCACGTCCGCTCTATCGTCTTCAGATACTCACCTTCTGTGACTACTACCGCGACCGCTTCGGCACCCGCACCGAACTGCTGTCCAGCCTGTGCATGGTGCCTTCGTACTTTGGCTGGATCGCGGCACAGTTGGTCGCCATTGGCATCATCTTCCGAGTGGTGGCCGGGGTGCCGACCGTATGGGGAATTGTGGTCGGCACCGTGGTGGTGGTGGCCTACACCTACGTAGGCGGGCTGTGGGCAGTGTCGGTTACGGATTTTTTACAGACGATTATCATTCTGGCGGGACTGATCTGGTTGGCGGTTGACCTAACCGCGGCAGCCGGAGGGTTATCCACGGTGCTGGATCGGCCGTCGCCGGGCTTCTTTCGGTTTTGGCCCGAGGCCAGCCTAACCAGCGTTTCGCACTACGTGGCCGCCTGGATCACCATCGGGCTAGGATCTATTCCGCAGCAGGACGTGTTTCAGCGGGTGATGGCCGCCCGCAGTGAACGCGTGGCGGTGCAAGCCTCCTACATCGCGGCGGGCATGTACGTGTCGGTCGGCATGATTCCGTTGCTGATTGGCTTGTGCGCCCTCCAGGTATATCCCGAACTGGTGAGCGGGGTAACCGACGCCCAACTGACCCTGCCCACCGTGGTGATGCAGCACGCCGGGCCGGGACTACAAATTCTGTTTTTCGGAGCGCTGCTGTCGGCCATTATGAGCACCACCAGTGGTGCCGTGCTGGCTCCGGCCACCATTCTGGCTGAAAACCTGATTCGTCCCCACCTGCGCGATCAGAGCGACCGCCGCTTGCTGCAAATTCTGCGGGGCTCGGTGGTGGGAGTGGGAGCCGCGTCGGCCCTGATGGCGATCTGGCAGACCAACATTTACGACCTGGTGGCTCAGTCCTCGTCGCTGAGTTTGGTGTCGTTGTTCGTGCCCCTAATGGCGGGCTTGTACTGGAAACGGGCTACCGAGCGGGGCGCAGTGGCGGCCATTGTGCTGGGCATGACCGCGTGGTTGGTAGCAGAGTACCTGGAGAGCACCTTTCCCCCCATTCTGTACGGATTGGCCGCTAGTATACTCGGAATAGGAGTAGGCAGTCTATGGAAAAGTTCGACGAAAAGTGCGTGAGTAAGTTCAGCGCGGGTTTGGGTAGGAAAAGGATACGAAGAGCAGATATCTTGACTTCCTAAACGTTTCTCTCGCCATTCACTTCATCATTCGGTGTTCTTTATTCCTTGTTCGATATTTTCAGCCAACACGAGGTGCCCAATTCCTGGTCGTAGGGTAGCGATAGCGTCCTATGACCCAATTGCGAACGTACTTTGCACCGTAGGCAAACACCCCCACGTACTTTTTCTGGCTTTCCTTGTCTTCTTCTCATTGCCAGTAAGTGCCCAGCAAGCCACTGTGGCCTTTTACAACGTCGAAAACCTTTTTGATACCCAAGACGATTCGCTCAAGCAAGACGAAGAGTTTTTGCCCTACGGAGTACGAGGATGGACACCTAATCGCCTGAAAGCCAAGTACCATAATCTTTACAAAGTAATTGCCGGACTGGGAAACATCGGGCAGCCTCCGGCCCTGGTGGGCTTGGCCGAGGTAGAAAACCGTGCGGTGCTCGAGGGGCTGTTGCGTCACACTCCCCTGCACCGGATGCGTTACCAGATCGTGCACGAAGAATCGCCTGACCGGCGGGGCATCGACGTAGCGTTGCTCTACGATCCCGCGCAGTTCCGGTACCTATCGCACGAAGCGGTTCCGGTGGATTTGTTCGGACTCAGCGAGCGGCCCACCCGCGACATTCTCTACGTGCGGGGCGTGTTGTTCGGCTCTGACACCGTGCACTACTTCATCAGCCACTGGCCTTCGCGCTACGGAGGCGTAAGCGGCAGCGCGCCCCGCCGACAACGCGCCGCCGAGGTACTGCAAGCTCGGGTTCACCAACTACAACACGAGTGCCCCGACGCGCTGATCGTTATTACCGGCGACTTCAACGATGGCCCTGCCGAGGCGAGTATGCAAATCCTAACCGAAGCAACCGGGGCGGGTTCACCCCTAATCAATATCAGCCGGTACGAATGCGCGGGCACCCACAAGTACCAGGGAGCGTGGAGCACCTTCGACCAGTTTATCGTTAGCGCTAACCTGCTGGACGGGGCACGGGCGCACGTGAAAGACGAAACGGCCCGGTGTTACCGTCCCGACTGGCTGGCCGAAGAAGACGTGAACCAACTGGGCTTTCGCCCGAAGCGCACCTACGTGGGTTACCAGTACCGGGGAGGCTTTAGCGACCACTGGCCGGTGTACCTGCAACTGCGGTGGGAAAGCGCGGAAGTAGCCGAAAAATAACCTATTTTCGCCCCTTATGAACTCAATCAGCAGCAGTATTATCGTGCCCGCCCGGCTGGTGTTTCTCATGTGGGCGGTATACTACGTGGACCGCCTGCTTCCGGGCGAGTTTGCCGTGTACGGGCTGCTGCCGCGTACCGGGTACGGACTCATCGGTATTGTAACGGCCCCGTTGCTGCATGGTAGCCCAGCGCACCTGGTTTCCAACACCATGCCGCTGCTGATCCTGGGCACGGTGCTCTATATGTTCTACGACCGCATTGCGGGCCGCGTGTTCTTGCAGTGCTACTTTCTGACCGGCTTGCTGGTGTGGTTGTTTGGCCGTCCGTTTTACCATATCGGTGCCAGCGGACTCATCTACGGACTCGCTTCTTTTTTGATGTTCTTCGGACTTTTCCGCCGCGATTTTCGGTCGTTGTTGATTTCTATCATCATTGTTATTTTTTACGGAAGTATTTTTTACGGGGTGTTGCCCACCCAGGCGGGCGTATCGTGGGAATCGCATCTGTTGGGCGGAGTGGTTGGCTTCCTCAACGCCATCAATACCAGTGCTTACAAACGAATCAGTAATTTTTAGCGAAGTAGGCACTCCCACGCGTATCTTTGTGTAGTTGTAGTAACGAATTATCCTTATGAATTTCACCGAATGGATTGATGCCCATTGGCACATCTCCCGGGCTACCCAGCTCAACTTGCTATACTCTCTGATTGCCGTGGTGGTGCTGGGTGTGCTGCGCTACTTTAGCCTGAAGCTCATCTTCAAACGGGTGAAGAATGTGCGCGATAAGTACTACTGGAAAAACGGGATCAAAAACGCCTACACGGTGTTATTGATTATCACCATCTCGGCCATCTGGATCAATACGGTAGATTCGCTAGCCACCTACCTGGGCTTGGCTACCGCCGGACTCGCCATTGCGTTGCAGTCGCCCATTGTCAATTTGGCCGGTTGGTTGTTCATTCTGCTGCGTCGACCCTTCGAGGTGGGCGACCGCATTCAGGTGGGCGGCCACGCCGGTGACGTGATTGACATTCGCTTCTATCAGTTTACCATCAACGAGATTGGCAACTGGGTGGATGCCGACCAGAGCACCGGCCGGGTGATTCACATTCCGAACGGAGTGGTGTTTCGCGAGCCGCAGGCCAACTACACCCAGGGCTTCACCCACATCTGGCACGAAATCGGGGTGATGGTGACTTTCGAGAGCAACTGGGAGAAGGCCAAAGACATCCTGAACGCCATTCTGAAGGAACATACCGAGCACCTGACCAAGGCGGCAGCAATGCGCCTTACCGAAGCCTCGAAAAAGTTCATGATTTTTTATTCTAACCTCACCCCGATCGTTTACACTTCAGTGAAAGACAGCGGGGTGATGCTCACCATGCGTTACCTGTGCAACCCCAAGAAGCGACGCGGCACGGCGCACAACATCTGGGAAGACGTGCTTCGGCAGTTCGCCCAGCACGACGACATCGACCTGGCCTACCCGACGCAGCGGATTTACTACAACTTAAAGGAGGGGAAAGATGGAGCGCGGAAGCAGGAGAAAACGCATCCGTATGAAGATATGTCCGTAGACCCGACGCAAGGATAGTATTCGCAAAGTACGTATCTTTGGTAGCAGTAAAGTAGAAGATCACGGCCTTTTTATATTGCTAACGTATCGTCTGCTTTCGTAAGCAATTTGTTTGAAAAATTTTACGGAAAATATGAATAGGATAATACTATGGGCAATTTAGGGGTTTTTGTTAGGGTAACCGTACGAATGCTGTATTGCAAATAAACGCACCAGGTGTGTTTATACGGTTGTTACCCCTCATTGAATTGAAGATAGAAACTGCTAAATTTAGGGTATGGAAACACCTCAAGAAATAGAAAGCAAACTCAAGGCAGTAAAGCCATATTTAGCAGATGAATTTGGCATTGAGCAAATCGGTTATTTCGGGTCATTTGCCAATGGTGATTATCGTGAGGATTCTGATGTAGATATTTTGGTAGCATTCAGCAAAAAGATTGGCTGGAAGTTCTTTGATTTAAAAGAGTATCTTGAATCCGCTATTGGTAGAAAAGTAGATTTGGTCACGGAAAGATCGTTAAAAAAGCAGTGGAAGCAAGCCATTTTACAGCAAGTGAAGTACATATGAAAGACAGAGGACATTTGGCTTACATTGAGGATATGGTAGAAGCCATCGCTAAGATTATCCGCTATCTTGATACGGTAAATGGACTTGAAGAATTCTTGGAAAGTGAGATGGCCATAGATGCTGTTACAAGAAACTATGAAATCATAGGAGAAGCAGCTAATCAGATACCGAAAGTCATTAAAGATAAATATCCAGAACTCCCATGGCGGCAGATGTATGGATTGAGGAATTTTGCTGCTCATGAATACCATACGATTGATCCACAGATTTTGTGGGAAATAGCGGAAGATCATCTAATTGAAAATAAGATTCAATTGGAAGAAATATTAGAAAAAGAAAGGAAAAACGAGGGGTAACATCAGCTAGCCGCGCCACGGTGGCCTCAACCGGGCGGAAATAAGAGCATGAACGCTTGTTGCTCCAAATTCTGAAAATGCCAACTTGAACGAAAAACGCTCACAAGGCCCGGTCTGACGGCTAGCCTTGGCGTTTTGCTTCTGTTTTTTGAAAAAAGCCGTGAATAGAGAATCCAGCTATTATTGAGCGCCGGAACCGCAATGACCGAAAAGTTATTGAGGAGTTTGACGTGATATCCAGCGGTGAGCAGTATCTTTTTAACCCAAAAAATCAACGTCTCGGTATGGTATCAATCTCACCCTACATCGCCAGCAACTCTTTGGCATTCTCGTAGGCGATGGTAGAGGGCTTGTTGCCGCCGATCATCTTGGCAATTTCTTCTATCCGTTCGTCCTCACTGAGTTGCCGGATGCGGCTCACCGATTTGGTGGAGCTGTTGTCTTTATACACAAAGTAGTGCGCGTCGCCCTTGGCCGCCACCTGCGGCAGGTGACTGATGGCCAGCACCTGGTGGTTCTTGGCCATCTCCTTCATCATGTTCACCATCTTGATGGCAATCTCGCCCGACACCCCGGTGTCGATCTCATCGAAGATGATCGTAGGCAGCGAGGTTTTGCCCGCCAGCACGTACTTGATGCAAAACATCAGCCGCGAAAACTCACCGCCGGAGGCCACCCGTTTCAGTTCCTGGGGAGCAATCCCCTTGTTGGCGCTAAACAGAATCTCAATCTCATCAGCTCCCGACTCGGTAGGCGCAATCGGCCGTCGCTCTACCCGCAGGGCGGCGTCGGGAATGCCCAGGTTGCGCAGCAGACGAGCAATCTGATCCGAGAATTTGCTTGCCACCTTTTCTCGAGAATCGGTGAGCCGCTCGGCCTCGGTCATCATCTCCTGCTGAGTCAGGTCGCGCACGGTTTTTAGGCGCGCCAGCTCGCTATCCAAATTGTCTACCTCGCGTACCTTGTTCTCCAGCGACCGCTGAATGACCAGCAGCTCGGCCGTTGAGCTTACCTGGTGCTTTTGTTGCAGACGATACAAGTTGTTGAGGCGGTCGCGCGTGGCTTCCACCTTATCGCGGTCAAAGTCAACCAGTTGGGCTTCGTCCTCCACCTCACTTTGGATGTCGCGAAGTTCAATTAAACAGCTATCCAGCCGCTGGTAAAAGCTTTCGTACTTGGTGGAGTAGCGCGCTATTTTCAGCAGCGACTGCTTGGCCTGATTCAATAGCAAATCTACCCCCACTTCTTCGCCGTTGAGCAACGACTGCGCCAGACCAAGTTGCTCCTGGATGTTGCCCGCATTTTCCATCACCTGCAACTGCTCTTCCAACTGTTCGTGTTCGCCCTCGATGAGTTGGGCTTTCTCGATCTCTTCGAGCAAAAAGCGGTTGAAGTCGTCCTCGCGGCGCAGGCGGTCGGCTTCGGTGCGTAGCTGCTCGTACTCGCTGGCCGCCCGGCGGTACTGCTGAAAACTTTGGCGGTAAAGCTTTCTTTCTTTTTCGTTGCCCGCAAAAGCGTCAATAATTTCCAGTTGATACGAGTTGTCGCCTAGCAACAGACTGTCGTGCTGGCTGTGAATATCTACCAGCAGGTTGCCCACGCCGCGCATGGTTTCCAGGCGGACGGGAGTGTCGTTGATGAACGCTCGTGACTTACCATTGGGCGACACTTCACGGCGGAGGATACAGATCGGGTCATAATCGAGATCCTCTTCGGCAAAGAGAGGTTCCAGGCTAAACTTGTTGATGGTAAAAGCCCCTTCAATCACGCACTTCTTCTCCTCATTATACAAAGCCTTTTTGTCGGCACGGTTGCCCAGCAGCAGACCGATGGCCCCCAACATGATGGATTTGCCCGCCCCGGTTTCGCCGGTGATGATACTGAGTGCTTCGGAAGGCCGCATTTCGAGGGCCTCCAGCAGTGCGTAATTCTTTATAGTAAGACTCTTAAGCATACGCCATCATCGATAGGTGGATAGACTAAACGCAAACAGTAGGGGTAGATGTTCATAACGGACGCAAAACATCGGGTGTAGGCAGAATGGTTAGTGGCGGATCAACTGCTCAGATTATCAGGGTAAAGATACGGTTTATGCTTTTCGTAAGTACAAAGGGCTAATAATTCTTTTTTTGAGACCGTCAGCAGAAAGTCTGAGCTACACGCCGGAAGAACCAGCGTGATTTTATCCTTATTTCCTGCTCAACCCCCGTGGTTTGGGGAAATTACATCCGGGTAGATGGCCCGGGGTGGGGCAAATGTTCCCCAGCAAATTGCTGAAATAGCCTCTCACGGGCTTGGTACCCGTTGGCAAAGCGTTTGCAACACTAAAGGTAAATACAGTCTGGCTTTGCGCCATTTTTTGGGCTGATACCAACTTTTTAGCTTAACCCATATTTGAGATTACTACGCAATTAGAAGGTAGTGCCGAGTTAGGTACTGCCTTCTTGTGTTCTATACAATTGGCGAACCGGTAGAAGTCACATCCGTAACATTAGGGACCATTTTGTGTTAAAACAAGTGCATTTAACTTTTTTCCAACCAACTAATTTTTGACTATGGAAACTCACTCACGAAATTCCGACCGCGATCGCGTCGATTACACCACCAACAACGCGTATACCCGAGCGGGAGCGGCGTTGCTTAGCAAGATATCCTGGGGCGCGGTGCTTGCCGGGGTGATCGTATCACTGGTTACCATGCTCGTGCTCAATTTGTTGGGCATTGGCATTGGCCTCGCTTCTATCAATCCGGTCACCGAAGCGTCTCCTTTCTCAGGAGTGGGTACGGGAGCTATTATCTGGTATATTTTAAGTAATCTTATTGCTATTTTTGCCGGAGGATACACTGCGGCGCGCTTATCCGGTATTCCGATTCCGGTGATCAGCACTTTTCACGGCATTTTGTCCTGGTGTTTGTATACCCTGATCTCGTTCTGGTTGCTCACCACCGCCGTGGGTAGCATTGTGAGCGGAGTGGGGTCGGCCATTTCGCAAACGTTGTCATCAGCCGGGTCAGTGATCACGGGGGGGCAAAGTAGCTCCGGACAGTCGCAGCAGCAGTCCGGTCAATCGTCCGGCAGTTCACTGAGCTTAGACCAAATTACCAGTGAGGTAAAGCAAATTTTGCGACAGACCGATGATCCGGCTCTGCAACCTGATGCTTTGGCAAACCGGGCGGAAAACGTGGCCCAAGATGCCCGTCAGTCCCTGAGAAGCGGCAGCACGATGTCGGATCAGGAGATCAGCGGCATGTTGCAGCAGCTGTTGTATAAAGGAGGCAACTTGGTAGATAAAATCGACCAGAAAGACGTTGCCAGTGTAATAGCCTCTCGAACCGGGATGTCGCAAGAAGAGGCGAATAACGCGGCGGAAACGGTGGTGCGTAACTTTAACGAAGCAAAGCAAGAGGCCCAGCAGCTGGCGGCTCAGGCAGAGCAACAAGCTACTGAGGCCGCTGCCAAGGCTGCTGACGTGGCGTCGAGTGCCGCTATTTGGAGCTTTGTGGCGCTGGTGCTCGGAGCCATTGTGGCCGCCGCAGGTGGACGAGCCGGTCGCCCTAAGGATGACTTTGTGGACGTGAAGCAGGAGCGAGAGACCGTGGTACGATAGTCTTGATATTTTTGATCAGGTAACCACTTACCCAACGGTGGGGTATTTTTCCCCACTATTTTTTTGTAGAACCATGATTACGAGCAATAGCAGCTTTGGCACGGTTCTGTTGCTATTATTAGCAAATTAATTAGATTTTTTTACTTTAAACACATCACAACCATGAGAATTTTATCAAACATTTTAGCGGGAGCTTTTATACTATCAGTCGCCGGTTGCGGAAACATAGGCGATGCCAACGAGAGTACTGACGCTGATGTACGTACTGAGACTAAAGTTATGGACGTAGACACCGTAGGGGCTGAAACCACCTATGACGTTCGCACGCGGACCATAGAGCAGGTAGATACCGTGGGTGCAACTACCGAATATGATGTCGAGAAGCGCGTAGTTCGGCGAACCGTTGATGTTGACACGCTTACCGAGGAAGTTGACGGACAAGCCCGTACTGAAATGAAAGAAGGCGACTATGAAACAGTAGACACGGACGTTGATACGGAAACTGTGACCGAAGAAGTTGACATAGACACCAACAACTAACAAACAATTTCCTGCATTGCGAGTTTAAAGGGTGTCCATCATAGGATGCCCTTTTTTTAAACCTTCAACTTTTTATACATGAAATTTACCAAACACATTCTATTACTTGGTGTGGTATTATCATTAGCCAGCACCAGCGCGTTTGCTCAGGAGTCATTATTTCTGACTGACGTGGTAGCGACCCCGCAGTTCTTTGTTAGCCTGTTGGCAGGAGTGCTGCTGGCCATTGGTTTTCAGGTGCTGCTCACCGCCCTATCCGTTGCTATTGGTGTCAGCGCTATTGGCAACGTGCAACATCATGCCAATCATCCTTCGCACGACTCGGATAAGGACAAGAACAAATCACATGGTTCGGATACTCCGATGGGAGTGAAGCTTAGTTCGGGTCTGGGGCTTTTCACCTTGATCACCTCTAGTATCGCCCTGTTTTTCGCGGCCATGCTGGCGGTGAAGCTTAGTCTTATCGGAAATGTGGCGATTGGAGTTACCCTGGGACTGGTTATCTGGGCGGCCTTTTTCACCGCACTGGCGTACCTGGAAATCACTTCGGTGAGCACCTTGGTAGGAAGCTTGATCAACACAGTGGTCTCTGGCATTAAGTCGTCCGCTTCGGCCGTAGGAAGTGCGTTGCAAGGATCACCCTACAGCAAGATAGAAGACATCGCCGACCATACGATCAACAAGGTTAGAAACGAGTTGCACGATTCATTGGATTTAAACCAAATCAACCAGAAGATCGATGAGTACGTGAAGCGAGTAGAAGAATCAGGTCCGGATTATGAGAAGGTGAAGAAAGACATGATCAACATTCTTAAAGATATTCGGATCGAAGAGAAAACCGAGAAGAAGGTGGGCGGTGAGATTGATACCGAAATGTTCATTAAGTTTGCTTCAAAACAGCCCAACGTTAGTAAGCAAGACGCTAAGAAACTAGGTAAAGCTTTCCAAGACGCGCAAAAAGCGGTTGAAGAGGGTAATACCAACGAAGAAAAAGCTAAGAAAGTAGCTTCTCAACTGTCCGGCAAGAGCGAGGAAGAGATTTCAGGATACGTTCAGCAGATCGAAGAGTATCTGCGCAGCACCGACAAAGACGAAGTGGACCCGGATGCCATTCGAGACGATATCGAACGCATCATTGAGAACCCTAAGAATGCCCAAGAGATTCTCTCCAACCGTGCCGGTAAGATCGATCGATCTACCTGGGTAGCATTGCTAGAGAAAGATAAGCGCATGAACCACGACCGTGCCGAAAAGGTGGTAAGCTACGTGGAACAAGCCATTGACTTTGTTGCTAAGAAAACGGACGAAACGAAGCAGTCGGTGCAGGGTGCGCAAACCTCAGTAGCTGAGCAGAAGGATCAGGCCCAAGGACAAGCCAACGGCAAAGCCAATCAACTTTCGCCCCAGGCCGAAAGCAAACTACAGCGTTACTTTGATAGCTTAAATCGTCCTGAACTCCAGTACGAGAGCTTGAAGTGGGACGTAGAGAAAATCATGAATGATCCGAAAGCAGCTCCCGGAGTTATCAAAAACCGACTGTCGCGTTTTGACCGGGAAACGTTAATGGCCCTATTAACCTCTAACGACCGGCTATCGCGCAAGGATGTAGAAAACCTAAGTAGCAAGCTCGATGAGAGCAAGAGCAACGTACTTAAAAAAGTGGAGGAAGTAGACCGTGAAGTGTCTATTGCCCTGGAACGTGCTAAGCAAGAAGCCTTGCACCAAGCAGAAAATACCCGTAAGACGGCTGCTTCGGCCGCTTGGTGGCTATTCGCTACGGCGGTGGTATCCGGAGTAGCGGCGGCCCTGGGCGGATGGGTAGCCATCATCTAATAGTATTTTTTGGATAAAACGACGGGGACACGAGCTACTTGTGTCCCCTTTGTCATTTTATGATTGAACACGTATTTCTTCTCATTCTGGGGATTTTGATCGTTGGAGCGGCGGTCACTGACTTTGCGGTCACGGCGTTCGTTCCCACCGGCGAGGGCCGGATCACTGCTCTAATCGGCCGCGGTTGCTTCAAAACGCTTATGTTCTTGGCAGGCAAAGAGGGCAACCACCGCGCACTTAATTATATCGGTCTGTTGTGCATTCTTATAACAATTGCCACCTGGACGCTGCTGCTCTGGACCGGATTTTCGCTTATCTACATTTCCGACACTAATTCGGTGCTGGTCGGGTCGAGCAAAGCCCCCACCGATACTTTCGAGAAAATTTACCACGTGGGTTACACCCTCTCCACCCTGGGGATCGGCGACTACGTGCCGGGCAACAACTTTTGGCGGGTGTTCACCTCGTTCGTTTCTTTCATTGGCTTGGTCACCGTCACCATGTCGATCACCTACCTGGTACCCGTAATTTCCAACGCTATCCAAAAGCGGTCGTTAAGCCTGCAGATCAGCAGCTTGGGCGAAACCCCCGAACAAATCATTATCAATAGCTACAACGGTGAGGATTTTAGCGACCTGAATAATATTCTTAGTGACTTATCCGCCGGTGTCTTTCTGTATACGCAGAATCACGTGGCGTACCCGATTCTGCACCACATGCACAGCAACAATCCGAGCGAGAATATTGTCCTCAAGCTGGTCGCCTTAGACGAAGCGCTCACCGTGTTTTTGTATCATGTTCCCAAACAAATACGCCCTAACCTGCTGGAGGTGCAGTCGGTGCGTCGGGCCATCACGGCTTATTTAAAGACAATCACCTACATGGATCCGGTCGATGAGTTGCCCCCCCTGCCTCGCTTCGAGATGATTGAAGAGTTCACCGGATTGCAGCTAGAACGAACCCAGGGAGCCGCTTGCACCGAACTGTACGAAGCACTGGCTAAACGTCGCAAACTACTCTATGCCGACCTGCAAATGGATGGATGGCAGTGGGCCGACATGCACGGCGAAAAGTATATCACCGATTTGGACGTGAATTACAACAACGAATTACTGAAAACATGAGTTGGTTTTTTGATTCGGCGCACTCACTGCTGTGGGTAGTTATTTCGTGCACGGTGTTTTACTTGTTTATTATCATCACCACCCGGGTGATTGGATTACGTAGCTTCACTACCTTTTCCAGCTTCGATTTCCTGATTACCTTATCAATGGGTGCGCTGCTGGCCAGCACGGTGGTGAGTCGCGAAGTAGCGCTACTAGAAGGCTTCATGGCGATCTTCACCCTGTTCTTGTTGCAAATGGGCGTATCACTCACCCGCGCCCGCTGGAATTGGGTTAGAAAGGTGATTGACAACCAACCGACCCTGCTGATGGAAAATGGGCAGGTGCTGCACGATAACCTGCGGGCCGTGCGCATCACCGAAGACGAACTGCGGGCCAAATTGCGAGGCAGCAACGTGTATAATTACGCCCAGGTGAAGGCGGTGGTGCTGGAAGCATCGGGCGATGTATCAATCCTACGCCAACCCGATCAGGAGTCACTTCCGGAATTGACCACCCTAGAGGGGGTAGTCCGACGAGTGTGATGTAAGTCTACTTATTGTTTTTAGTCATTTTTAACTAGGTAGACCGGCAATTAGGCAATAAAATTGATAGAAGTGGTTTAATAAATTCTACGGTTCGTGTCGACACGAACCGTAGGTTTGATAATCTCAAAA
Source organism: Cyclobacteriaceae bacterium (assembly GCA_965217275.1). Lineage (GTDB taxonomy): Bacteria > Bacteroidota > Bacteroidia > Cytophagales > Cyclobacteriaceae > Tunicatimonas. The sequence continues at coordinate 4,498,415 of OZ244400.1, forward strand.
CCATATTCTTATGCCTAGTGACAATCGCAAGCAATTTATTGCCCGACGAACTCAACAGCTGCCTAAAGCAGACTTGTTCCTTCATTTCATTGCTGCCCTGCGCCACGAGTGCTACTTGTACGCCAGTATCCTACGCGATGAAATCCGTCGACGCACCTTCACATTTCAGGAAATAGACTCGCTGCGAAGCAGTTCGTTCTACCCCCTGCTCAACGGGGTGCTAGAAGGGTAGGAGACGAACCCCCTTACGCTATCTGCTATTTGTCAGGATTAGCAATAGAGCCCGTGAGCGCTATTAGGTGAGCGCGCATGTTTTCGGTATGAATGCGAGACTCTTCGGCCTTGCGCCGAAAGTTGTCGGCCATGCGGGGCCTTCCTTTTATTTCTTCGCCCGCCACCAGGTTCTCCAGCATGTTGGTGCGTTCCTGCATAAACTGCAACACCGACCACAGTGAACCTTCCACGCTAGCGTCTTCGGTGGTGGGAGCGTGGTGATTCAAGTTATGTTCTTGCCGATTGGAGGCCTGAACCACCGGAGCGGTAGCAATCTCTACCTGTTTTCGCAGATTGAGGGGCGGCTCTCCCGAAGCAACCGGGGTCTTCTTCAGCAAAATCTTAATAAACGCTCCCATTTCGCCAACCTCCGAGATATAGTCCGCCGCACCCTTCTTGATGGCGTTGGTAGGCATATCGGAAAACGGAGCTTCGTCAGGGTCCTGCACGATGGTGGTTCCACCGCACTCCTGAATCGCCTTTAGGCCCCGGGTGCCGTCCGACAACAATCCGGTGAACAAAATGCCGATGGTGCGGTGGCGATGGGCAACCGCCGCCGAACGAAACAGCGTGTTGATCGAGGGACGCGAACCGTTTTCCATGGGGCCGTAGGAGGTTTTCACCGTCCGCTCGCCAACGATCAGGTGCTGGTCGGAAGGGGCCACGTAGACGTGACCGGACCGGATTGCCTCTCCGTCTTCGGCCTTTTTCACGGTGAGGGAAGTGAACTCCGATAAAATACGGTCCAGCTGCCTGGTGTGGCCCGAGGCAACGTGCTGCACAATAAACCCAGCAACGGGCCAGTCGGGCGAAAGCTGAGAAACGAGCCGGGTAAAGTACTCGATGCCTCCCATAGAAGCACCGATAGCGATAATTCTAAGGTCTTTCATAGAAAATGAAGTAATCATTTATACTGATAAAACCACCAACGCGGCGGTTTGTTCGGGCTACGTTTGCCGCGACAACCCTTCCAGCATCTGTCGGCGCTGGTCTACCTGCTCAATTATTTGGTCAAATAAGCGAATGCCTTGGTCACGGGCCTGTTCAATCGCCGCTGCCGGGCTGTCCTTGGTCAAGAGTTGGCCGCAGTGTTCTAACTGCTGGCGCAGCTGATCGATCCCCAGCAGCGTGACGGTGGTGCGAAGCTTATGCAACAGATCTTCTAGCTGCTCTGGGTCGCATTGTTCTACCGCTTTGCGTAGTATGGTTTTGTTCTCCCGGAAAGCGTTGCTTACGATGCTGTAGAATTTGATTTTCTGCTCAGTAGTCTTGAACTGCTGCTCGGCGGCGTCGAAATCAACCAACGACCTGGAAACCTTTGTCGGTGCTTTCTCGGCCCCATTGGTGCGATCGGCTACCGAAGCTTGACCGTACCGAGAGATTTTGGTAAAAAGATCATCAGGATCGAAAGGTTTGGTGACCACATCAGCAAAGGAGTTTACTTTAGCCGACCGCACGGTTTCGGAAGTATCGGCGGTGAGAGCAATGATGGGAATGTTTCGCTTGTTGGCGTCCATTGCCCGAATCAAACGGGTGGCTTCGTAGCCGTCCATCACCGGCATACGCACGTCCATCAGGATCAAATCGTAGTGGCTCTCCGACACCCGCTTCACCGCTTCTTCGCCGTTGATGGCCTCGTCGGCCGTGATGCCCAGGCGGTCCTGCAAATACTGCTGCAGGATCATTCGGTTGATAGTCACGTCTTCAACAATCAACAACCGAAGGTTAGACGAAAGCTTCTTGGAAGCGGCCGGGGACTCGGCAGGATGCGCTGACTTAACGGATCCGGGCTCAGCGCGCCCCATCGTCAGCGAAAAGTAGAAACGGGAGCCCCGTTCCGGTTCGCTTTCCACCTGAATGGTACTGCCCATCAGTTCGAGCAGCATTTTAATGATGCTCAAGCCTAAGCCGGTGCCCCCGAAGTGGCGCTGGGTCGAGCTGTCGGCCTGGGTAAACTTGTCAAATATTCGTTCCACCTTATCCGGGGCGATGCCAACGCCGGTGTCTTGCACTGAGAACGAGAGGGTTAGCTCGTCTTCGTGCGCTCTTTCTAGCGCTATTGAAAGACGCACCTGCCCGTCTTTGGTAAACTTAAGGGCATTGCTGAGCAGGTTGTTGAGCACCTGCCCGAGCTTCACGGGGTCGCCTACCACCAGCGCCGGCACGTCGGGTTCTTGCTCAACAATGAGCTCATTGCGACCTTCCTGGGCGTGCAGTCGGTGCGCCTGTCGCAAACTGGTGAGCAGTGAAGCTAAGCTAAAAGAAATTTGCTCGACTTCCACCTTGCCTGCTTCTATTTTGCTCACGTCCAGGATGTCGTTTATCAGGGCCATTAGGCTTTCGGAAGAGAAACGCAGCGCGCGCAGGTTGTCGAGTTGTTCGGGGCGGGGATCATGGTCAAGCAGCAGCCCCGATAGGCCAATGATGGCATTCAGGGGGGTGCGAATTTCGTGGCTCATGGTGGCCAGAAAGTCCTCTTTGGCCCGTGCCGCCCGCTCGGCCACCTCCTTGGCTTCCTCAAGCTCCTGCTGCGTTTGCTTGAGGGCGGTCACATCGGTGATGGTGCCGTACCACACGGTGTCGCCGTTGTCTTGCCGTTCGGTTTTGGCCGATATGTATATCCACTTGATGGTGCCGGACTGGGCGCCCACCACCCGCCCTTCGAACAAGAAAGTGCCGCTTCCTTGTTGCTGGGCTTCGTCGTTGAGGCGCATAAACTCGGGTAGATCTTCGGGGTGGATGACCTCAAAAGCCTTTTGGGCATTCTCCGTCAGTTCGTCGGGGCGAATTTCGCAAATGTCCTGGATGGCTCGGCTCACAAAGCGGAAGTAAGGATCACCTTCGGCGGGAGTGACCGATTCAAAGATCACATCGGCCACGTTGTCGGTCATGTGGCTAATTTGCTGCTCTTTGTCCTGAAGGCGTTTGTCGGCCCGCATCCGCTCTATCTCGGCCCCGGCCCGCAGTGAGAATATCCGCAGCACGTGGTCGGTGTTGGGCACCTGGCGCAGCGGTTCGGTATCGATCATCACCAGAATAGCCAGGGCTTCGCCGCTCAGGGGCGAGCGCACCGGAATGCCCAGGTAGCTCTTGGCGTTCCACCGTTGCAGCTTGGGGTCGTCAGGAAACCGCTCTTTTACCCGCTCAATGTAGTGCGCCTGGTTGTTGCTGGACACCGCCTGGCAGGGCACGTTCTGCAACTGATACGAAAAATTGCGACGGAGTCGGCCATTAATGCGCAAGGCTTTGGTATGTACCGTATCGGCTTCGGCATCAATCAAACCAACGTAGGCATACTTCACCTGGAACAACTCGGTTATCTGTTCAGTTAAATTCTTAAAGAAATGGTCGCCGGTCAGGTTGGCGCTGCGCGCGGTGATCTGCTCCATTTGCTGCTCAGAAACAACCCGCTGCGTTACTTCTTTACTGAGCATTGCCCCGCCCAGAATGGTGCCGTCTGACTTGCGGATAGGCACCATACTGATATCATAATACCGCTGGCTGTTATTCTCATCGGTGAGCGACGATTGGTACCGCTCTAGTTTGACCGTTTCTCCGTTCAGGGCTTTGGCAAACAGTTGAAGCGTGCTTTTTTGCACGGTAGGGTGTTCTCTGAGCAATTCAGAGAGATTATCTCCTGACTGGATGGTTTGGTGAAACAGTTTGTTGAAGTCAGCTTTTTGGGCCGGGTTGGTCACAATCACGCGATGCACAGTGTCTACCGCCAGAATGCTCTGGTTGAATCCGTCAAAGATGCTGCGGATAATCGCTTGTTTCTCCTCTATCAGTTGTTGCGCTTGCACGCGCTCGGTGATATCAATGGCTACTCCCTTGACCCCCACCACGGTTTGCTCGAGATAGATTGGTTCTATCATCACGTCGTAGCTCAACTGCCTCACGGCAACCACCCGGCGGACGCGCTCACCGCTGCTGATCACCCTGGTTTTTGCCGCAATAAGTTCCTGGTACTCGTCGCCCAGCAACTCGTAATCAGATTTGCCCAAGACATTGTCTACGGCAAAATCCGGATGGTTATTATACTGCCAGGTGTAGCGCAGTTCGGTATCCTGATAAAAAAGAACGATGGACGCGTTGGTTAGGGCCAACCGGAAGCGGTCGCGGTTAATCTCCAACTCCTCGTTTATTCGGGTGAGCTCGGTCTCTTTTTGGGCTAAACCTTGGTTGGCTACCGCTAGCTCGGCGTTGGTGGTGTGCAGTTCTTCGTTGGCCGACTGCATCTCTTCGTTGCTGGTTTCAAGCTCTTCGTTGGCTGATTTGAGCTCTTCATTGGCCGACTGCAACTCTTCGTTCATGACGTGCAACTCTTCGTTGCTGCTCTCTAATTGTTCGGTGAAACTCTGTAGGTGCTCTTTGGCAATGGCCAATTCGTGCTCCAACTCCAGCACGCGCCGGGCCAATTGTTCTTCGTCGCCGTCTGTCTCCAATTTTTCACTCCGGAAGGGGTAGCGGGCTGATGCGTCGACTGGTTCGAAGATGACCAGGTAATACTCGTTGTCTTTTGTTTGGGGCACAAACGGTTTCACCGCAATGCGAACCAGCTGCTCTTGCTGGTTGAACGAAAAGCGAACAAGGTTGCTCCGTTGGGGTTGGGCGCTTTGCTTCGCTTTGGCAAAGGTGGCCCGTAGTTCCAGGTGCAGCTCTTGCCGGACAATATTCAGGGAGTTTGCATTAAGCAGGCCTTCGCGCAGGTCAACGTAGGTCTGGAGTTTGCCCCGGATATACAGGACGTCCAGCGCTTCATTCACCACCAGCAGCGGATGCTCATGGGTTTTTGCCAACGCCTGATCGGTGAGTTGCGGCAGGGTCAGGGCGGGCTGCGCCGTTTTTTCGGGTAAGGGCTGAGAAAAAATGCGTTGGCTATAGTTGGTATAGCGCGTGCGGGGCCCGGCAACCCCTTCGAGTTTCTGAAAAATTTTGTGCGGGGCGCTTACTTTTGAGAACAGATCAGACTGTGAAATATTTTCTGACTTGCCCAGCAGCAGATACCCTTGTGGGTTAAGGGCGTAATGAAACAGGGGGATTACGTGTCGCTGTAGTTCGGTGCCGAAATAGATAAGCAGGTTGCGGCACACAATCAGATCCAGTCGCACGAAGGGCGGATCGTGGCTGATGTCGTGCTCAGAGAACAACACCCACCGCCGCAGGCTCTTTTTCACTTCGTATCCTCCCTTTTTTTGGCTGAAGTAGTTATCGAGGCGCTCAGGACTCAAATGCTCTACCGCAGCATCCGGATAGAAAGCTTGTCGGCCCGTGGCCAGCGCCTCCTTGTGAATGTCGGTGGCGAAAATCTGAACGGGATAATCTTTGGCTCGTTCACCCAGCACCTCGGCAATCAGCATGGCGACCGAATAGGCTTCTTCGCCGGTGGCACACCCCACCGACCACACCCGCAGGGGAGCTTTGGGTTGCTTTCTGGTTATGATTTCTTCCAGACATTCTCCAAGTTTTTCAAACGCCACCGGATCACGGAAAAATTCGGTGACTCCGATCAGCATGGTCTTGAAAAGCAGGGGAATTTCTTTGTCCGGATTTGCCTGAACGTACTGGTAGTAAGCGTCCGTAGTGCGCAACGAAAGTGCTTCCAACCGCTTGTTGATCCGGCGCTCGATGGTAGATGGTTTGTACTTCGAGAAATCGGTACCCGTTTTTTCAGTCACCAGGCGAAACACCCGTTGAAGACCGGTTTCGTGGGGTACATTTTTGCCCGATAAGACTTGATTGGCGTACTCTTCCAGATGATCTCCTATGTCATCAACGGAAACTATCTCGCCGACGCAGCCCGTCTGGATGGCCGATTTGGGCATACTGGGGTACTGGGCCTCAGCGGGTAGTTGCACGATCACGTATCCTGTGTGGGACTGGATGGCTGATACCCCTTGAGCGCCGTCTTGTCCGGTTCCCGAAAGAATGATCGCAATGGCGTTGGCCTGTTGGTCTTCGGCCAGCGAGGTCAAAAACCGATCTACCGAGGGCACGGCGTGCACCGTCCGCTGTTCTTGGTTTAACCGAATTGCCCCCCGGCTGACGGTGATTTCGTAGCCGGGCGGGGTCACGTAGACGTGCTTGCCCTGAACGGATTGCTGGTCTTCGGCGGCCACCACCGGCCAGCGCGAATGGCGGCTGAGCAGCTCCACCATCTTGCTCTCGTGGGTGGGACTCGCATGTTGGGCAATGATCACCGCCAGATGCTCATTATCGGGTAACGCAGCCACCAGTCTGAGCAGGGCGTCGAGCCCCCCGGCAGAGGCGCCCACTCCGGCAATAAACAGCGGGTGAGGGCGGTCAGAAAGATTCGGCGAAGGCATAGAAGGCAGTAGGTTCCGAACCAAACAGCGTCGGTTGGTTCAGACGTCGTTTGATTGACCAATATAGGGAAAGGGATTTAAGTGAGCAACCTCACTTCGGATAATCCGGCTTTCTACCCAGGTGTCCTTTTCAACAAAACCCTGGCCTTGGCCCTTCAGCCCCCCAAGATACGAGCCCGGCTAACTTGGATAAAGGTACTCCGACGTCCAGCTCATCACCTCGTTCCATTCTACTTCATGGTCTTTTCCTTTAAGCAGGATAGACAAGGCCAGGCGCGCGATGCGTTCGGGAGTGAGTTGTTTCTGCGCCGTGAGCGACTGCTGACGCTTGGGCTGGTAGGTCTGGATGGCATTGATCAGGTCCACGCTGGTTTGGTAGTCGGCCGTTTTCAGGTCGCCCACGTGCACCAGTTCGGTATCGCTGGGTGCTTCGGAAACCACCACCAGGTGCCCGGTGCCGGATGCGCTGAGCAACGGAAGGTCCGCCACCAAACTGGCCCACACGTCCCGGAGGTAAGCAGTGGCATCCATGTCCAGCGCTTGTTCGTCGGAAACGCCGGGATGATAGAACAGTACGTCGAGCCGACCGAAGCGTTCCAGGGTTTCCTGAACCCCCCGGCGCACTCCTGACGGCAACCCGAAGTCGGCCTGCACCTCCTGCCAGCGGGCGGCATCAAGAAACTCCGGTTCTTGTTCGGGGAACGAGGGGTAATCGCCGACGGTCATCACCGAAGCGCTGTGCTGCAGAAACAGGTGCGCCACGCGGTACGTAATGGTTTCGGAGGCACTGGCAATCAGGGCCACTTTGTCTTTCAACAACTGGATCATAAGCGCGTTTTGTGGGCTAGGAAGAGGAGATGCTAGTGGTTGAGGGCGTCGGAGGTGTCGGATTGACCGACGGCCTGGAAGTGGCGCGCCGCCTTGATGGTTTTCTCGTTGCCCGTCTGGGGGTCGTCGTAGGTACGTTCGTGCACCTCGATAGACAACTGCTTTCCCTTTAGTTCGTCGGTGTCTGCTTCTTTGCCTTCAATGCCCACCGCCTGAAACAACTCCGCCATGATGGGCTGTCCGGGCTCGCTCAGGTAGAAGCGATGGTTCACAAAGCCGTGGTCGTTTTCAAAGCGGCAGTTGAAGAAGGGAACGTCTTGATACTCACTCTTACCGGATTCTACGCTGGTGATGGTAACGGTGTGCCGACCGTTTTCGAGGAACGGTTTTTCGTTGATTTCCACTTTCATAAAAAATAGTTTTTTGTGGTAAAAAGGATTAGATGGCTCACCCATCGAACCGGTGAGGCAAGTACGGTTACAACCGAGGCGAGGTACCTAAACGTTCCGAAAGCCAGAAAAAGGGCAGGAAAAGTTGCGTGCTCGGAAATTTATGACTGGGGAAGGGTAACGGTCGGTGAGGGGAGGCGGGGAAGAGTGGTGAAGTTTTCTGCTGTTTCGGGAGTTGTTAACCGACTATTTCGTGAGGATTTGGGCCGACGAGCGTTCGTTGATCGGCTTGGGTCGTCTACGCAAGGAGCCTGACTCGACTACCCAAGCTCCTTGGCTCGACTACCCAAGATGCTTGGGTCGACTACTCAGCCTCCTTGGGCTGTACTACTCAAGCTCCTTGGGTGGGTTACTCAAGGAGCTTGGGTGGGTTACTCAAGCCTCTTGGGTCGACTACTCAGCCATCTTGGGTGCACTATTCAGCCTCCTTGGGTGGGTTACTCAGGCGTCTTGAGTCGACCAGTCAGACACCCTGGGTTGGGCTACGCAAGCGTCTTGGGTGAGAAAGTTGGGCGGATTTTGCTGATTTGAGGAGATGACACGGTAATGTGATGCTTCCCTTGATCTTTTGTAATAACAAATATGCTCCCTTATGAAGCTCAAGGGTTTTTCGTTTTTCCGGATACTAAATTTTCCATGTATTCTTCCCCAAATACTCTTGGAATGTCGCTATTTACACCTTTGCTAACCTCTTTCCACCTTCCTCCATTGTACTTATAGATAGTGATCACACTGTTTTCTTGCACTTCGTAATACTCTGAGCTGCCGCTTTCGGATGTCTCCTCGAGTGGCCCATTCAGGTCTTCCTTCTTGATAAAGAAAGAATACAGATCAAACTTTTTGTGCAAAGTCATAGTGTCCTTTCTTATTAGACGGGCAGCTTCGCAAGTCACGTAATAGGAAGGAAGGTAATCCCCTTGCTCATCGCAACCTCCTTTGGGATCTGTAATGGCTTTATCCTCCCATCTTCTCGACAAGTCTTTAGTCACTGCAAATACACACGCCTCGCCTAATTTGATTTTTGATATAGGGAATTCATAATAAGGGAGCGATATCTCATAGCTATCTGTATCTTTTTCTACCCCAATAGCCAAGATATCAATATAATCCTCATCTACGTAGTTTAGGAAATCTACTGGCGCATAATTTTCCTCGTAAGAATTCTGTGCTTGACACGCTGATATACAAAGCGAAGCAGAGCCGACTAATAATAGCTTTTTGACAGATGAAGTTACTACAATGGTGTCCAAAACGATATCTCCTTCAAAATGTATCTATCCAATAGCAGTTGAATTTCTTCATCATAGCCTATATTGTTTTCCAAATCAGCAATACGAACGACGAGCAACTGCTCTGCATCCTCTTTCTCTTCAGCACTTAATTGATTAAACGAATTAGCAAAAATCTCTTTTAAACCATTGGAAGCATCACCTACTCTAATGTTCTTATAAGTAAGAGGATAGTTGTCGTCAACAATAGTGAAACCAGTGATCTGATCTTGATAAACGTCAAAGAACGATCTTTTATAATAATATCTTTCAGTAGAATCTTCGTCTACTATTGGATCAAAATAGAACTCAACGCTATCGTACTTACCAAATAATTTTATTAATTCCCCTTTGAGGATCCTAGTTCTATACCCAACACATTTGCTTGCTTATCATCAATTGTATTGTATTTTTCTACTTGAGCTTGTGAGTTGCAAGAAAGAAGAACTCCTGCAATCCATACAATATATCTATTTAGTCTTTTAGGCGTACCATCTTCATTGAATTTTGTAGTTAAGTAATTCTCAGGATTGACCAGCACTGCTGTCTTATACGATCCATCTTTGTCGCCAATTTTCGTAGTGATATGAACGTGCTGCCTGTCTTTTTTATTTTTTAGAGACTTTGCGTTACCAGTTACTCCTGAAATTCCTATTACACTGCCTGCTTCTATAGCACCTTTCACACTGCTACTCTCTTTTAGATGTGCGTACAAAATGTACATAACTTTTTCATCTGGTAACTCACTTTTTATAATCACATAATAGCCTAGATTCAGCTCTTTTTCGGTTAGAGCGGCAAACACCGTTCCTTTTCTGATACTTCTGATTTCTGTCCCTATTGGTGCATGAATGTCTAAACCTCCGTGGTATTTTTTGAGGCTAATCTAATCGAAGTACGCAACTACTTTGCGTAGTATAGTGCCATCAAAATGAAGGATACAAGCATAATCAGATATTTGATCGAGTTTGCCCCGTCTTAGCTCTAGAAACACTTTCTCATCGTCCTTATTTAAAGAATAGAAGCTGGGCAATTCTTTACCTACGGTTATTTCTTTATCACGATATATCATCTTTAGACTTGAGTCATTTAGCTCTATGCTTAAAAGTTTATATTGATCTTCTGATATTCCTTCACCAAACGAAGGGTCATAGAATTCTATATGAGACGAACCGTAAGTAAGTTTTGCTATCTCTGTCTCGTACATTTCACTAATTCTAATTTGCATATGGTCTGGCTCGCCAAAAAATTGAGTAAAATCAGATTTAGTTATGTAGTTATAGTAATTTGTATCTTGAATAGTATCTACTCCTTTAACCAAAGGTAGACTGTTCAGCTTGATTTCTTCAATATATAAATGTGGCTTGATATCTTGAGAGAGACAGCTACTATTCGTTAGAATTACAACAACAAAGACACTAATTGATTGCTTCATGACTATTATCAAATTTTGTTTTTAAGAATTGTTCTGAATCTATCCTTGTTTTGCCACCGTAGAATTTTCCGTCGGTAGATGCTTCGATATGAACATGATACCTCTGAGCGTCTATTCCCTTTGCATTACCTGTGTTGCCTGTTAGACCAATAACAGCACCCTGTTTAATTTTAGATCTAGTTTTTAATGCATTCTTAGCAACTTTCGAAATCTCATTGAGATGACAGTACTTTAGGTAAACGTCTTGACCTTTGTAGCTCGATTTAATAATCATTGATATACCTAGATCGCCATCGTCTATCTCGTCGATACTGAAGACCTCTCCTTCTAGTATAGAGTGTAACTCAATTCCTATTTTGGCATACAGATCAATGCCAGAGTGGAATCGCCCCCCACTTCCGATTCCTGCCCCCCTTGGTGTAACGTATGCGTGTCCAGTAGGGCGACATTTCGCTGCATGAAGTGATGTTCTAGTGCAACCAAAACGCCCTCCCTCTTTACCATAGTCACCCGAAGGAACAATTGAGAGGTTCGGAAAAGGATCACCCAACAGCGTACCGTCAGCAAGCACGTTATCACCCTCTTTTGTGAAATATTTCTTAATCTGGTCAACATATTCTTTTCCCACCTGCACCAACACCTTCGCTTTGGTGGGGTCTTTATCTTGGCAAAAAGCGAGCACCGCATAGGGTAGGCCTTGGCTATCACCTAAGTCAAGTTTTATCAAGTCATTGCGCTTGAAACTGGGTTCATCCACCAGAATGTGCAGCGCCAGAGGCACTTTCTTGTCATCTAGCGCAAAATCATACGTATAGAGAACCTTCTCTTCCAGAGGATATATGTACGGTAAGTCAAACTCAGTCTCAGCAATGTTTTCCATTACAGTATTCACTACGGTTTCATCTCGCCCCACGTTCTGGTAGTCCCACACTTCCTTGAGGTAGTTCTTGGCTTTGTCTATCACCCCCTGTTCGGTGGTAGTCTGCCAAACAAAGTCGTAGGCCAAGTTACCAAAGGCTTCTACGGTCTCTTTTTTCATCGGGGTGGTCTTCTCATCAGCGGCGCCGTCAAACTCTCCAGTGTGTAGGCTGATATCCACCGGAAGATCAGTGGCAAACACGATTGGCTCCTTAACTGCCTGAACCACCGCGCCTTTCTTTTCACAGTAGTACACGTAGAGCCCCCTGTGCTTAGCCTTCGGATAATGTTTGAGGATGGCTACGGGTATCGAACCGTCCTTCTTTCGGGGAATCAGTTCGTTGATAGTACTTAGAGAACGGATCTGTTCCTGAGAAAAAGCAGTGATCAGCCCCTTGTTGATCCACTTGCTCATGGTGGCTTGATCTTTAGCCTGAAAAGCAGTGTTGAACTCATTGGAATACCACGGACTGTAAATTTCCACAATCCACTCCACATCGGTGCGGTTAGTTAGGTCCGACACGTCGTCTTCATCCTGAAACCAGCCCAGCATACGCATCGGATCGTGGACGAAATCCCACTGGTACTTGCGCAGACGGGTGCCCGCCCCGTAGTCCATTAGGTTGTCGCTGCTGCCCTGGGTGAGGGTGGGGTAGGTCTGCCAACTGTGCTCCAGGCGGAACCAGCCGTGGCCCAGTTCGTGGGCAATGGTGCGGGCCAGCGATTCGTCGTGACGGTGGTTGTGTACGAACACAAAGCCGTAGTTGCGCTTCTTGGGCATGTAGCCCTTCCGGCCGCTACTACTTTCTCCGGCCAGAAAAATGTAGGCGGTTTCTTTTTCCTCCTCGTGCTCCTGGCGATAATCTCTGATGACCCGCTTGAGTGCTCTGGGGTAGTTAGACAGCATGCCCGAGGTGTTGTCTTCCAAGGGCACGTCCCGATCACCCCAATCGGTACTGAAGTGCTGGAAGGTGACGTTCAGCGCCACTCCCGCCTGGGCCAGTATGCGCTTCACCGCTTCCCCCGTTTGCTGCACTTCGGCCCCCTGTTCTTCGATGGTCCCATCCAGGGCAATGAGCACCAGGTTCTTGGGCAGCGCATCGTAGCTGATGGTGTTGAGCTTGCCCACCAGTTCAGCATCCTCATCTCCACTGGCGTATACTTCCAGACTACCTTCCTGCTGGTGGGCCTGCCCGGTCAGGGTCAGTTGCTGCTGGTGCAATTCGCTACCCGGTTGGGTGGACACAGCGTTGCCATTCTGCCGGAAGACCACCCCGGGGGGAAAAGACGTTTCTTTGTCTACCTGGGCCAGCACGGTCGTGGTCGTACCACTGGGCAGGGCCTTCCAGGCCACGGGGTAAGCAGCCTCATTGATCTCAAGTTGTTCGTAGTTGCCCTGATGGGCGGAATAGCGCAATTGATCCAGTCCCAGGGGCGGTGGAGAAGCGGTCGTTGCGGCCGGATTGGCAAAGGTGATGGTGGGCACTTCGCCGGCTGGGGGCAAAGCGTTGAGGTAGACTTCCAACTTGAACAAGGCCAGCAGCAGACCCTCGCGCAGCGCGTCTTTGGCAATAGGGGTGTTGTCCGACCAGTAGGTGAGCCACTCGGTGACGATCTGCTCGGCCGTGGCCGGGGGCAAACGCGCTGCCAGCGCCGGGTTTAGCTGTACTTCGGTACGTTGCAACGCTTTGGGGTCAAGCCCGTACCAGGTGGTAATCACCAGCGTGGGAACAGCTTGTTGTAGCAACTGGGTTTGCTCCGCCCGGGCGTTGGTCTGGTAGGGCGAGTCTTCATCGGACAGGGTGTAGAGCAACACCCGCAGGGCGTGGCGTTGGTTGAAGGCGTGCAGACTGTCCAGCACCGTGGTGCGACTGTACTGCCCCGCTTCCCCCAGCACGAAGGCCAGGTCATTGAGGGGCTTGTCGGTTTGCTGCGCCCAGCCGAGTTGGCCAAACAGCAGTGCCAGCAGCAGTAGCCACCGGCCCCTTCGGTAGTTGGTTGCCCTCCCTTTCACCCTTTACGTTGTGGTTCTTTGACTTTGAAAGGAGCAAAACTAGCCGGGGACACTAAGGGCTAAAAGCTTCAGGCAGCGTAGATACTACCTGCGTAAGATTTGAACCGACTTTTAATTCTTCAGAATGGCTTGGTAGGCGTCGGTTTGCGAGGGGTCAATTTCTACCAGCGCGTTGTAGGCGTCGCGCCGCACGGGGGTGTCTCCTTCGGTGAACACGCTGATCAGCTCGTCTTTCTTGGCGTCCAGAAAGCTGATCACCGCAATGGACTGCGGAAACAGCTTGCTCACCTTCTGAATTTCCTGCACGGCGGCCAGAATGTTCTTGCGGCCTTCTTCGTCCTTCTCGGTAAACAGGTCTAGCCCTTCCCGGTGGTAGGCATAGTTGGCTCGCCGGACAGGTTCCATCTGGGGATTGATCATATCGTTCATCAGCGCGTAGCGGTTGCGCCCCGCGTTGCCGCTGAACTGGTCCCAGCCCGCCCCGCCGCTGGCCGCCGTGGCGGTTTGCACCACCTGCTGGGCCCGCTCAAAATGCGGGCTGCCGCCCAGTTCGCTAAACGAGTCATAGTCGTAGCCCAGCACCATGTAGGCGTAGTAGGCCAGCAAGCTGGTTACCTCGTTGAGGTAGTTGTTGGGGTTGAAGTTCATCGGTTGCGATTCTACGTACTCGAACGACCAGTCGCGGTCGGCGAAGTTGAGCATCACTGTTTCGTACCCGCTGCCGTAAACGGGGCGCGATGATTGCACCTGCACGGTGGCCTCGTAGCGCCCGGCCGCGGGCACCTGGGTGATGTTGATGGCGAAATTGCAGTTGATGCGCTCCTTGGGTCCGTAGGTGTCGTCGGTCCACTTTCGGTTGTTCAGGAAATCCTGAAATTCGGTTTCCATCTCCTCAAAGATCCGTTGTTCGGTCGACTGGGCATTTTGGGCGTTGACCCGTACCGTGGCGTTGAGTTCCTGGGCAACCAGCTCGCCGGTCAGTCCGAAAATCAGCGTTCCTATCAGCAAGTACTTAGGCATAGTAGGTGGAGGTGATGGTGTCGAAAATATCGGCGGCAACGGCACACTTGTCCTTTAGAGGAAACGCGAGCGGCTCGGTTGTATTTTGTGTCAGAATTTTAATCTGGTTGGTATTGTGCCCGAAACCCGCCCCGGCATCGTTCAGCGAGTTGAGCACGATCATATCCAGGTGCTTTTTTTTGAGCTTGGCGGCGGCGTGCTCCAGTTCTTGTTCGGTTTCCAGGGCGAAGCCTACCGTGCGTTGCCCCGCTTGCTTCTGCGCTCCCAGCGTCTGCGCAATGTCCACCGTTTTGGCCAGCGCGAGCTCCAGGGTGTCCGACGATTTCTTGATTTTCTGCGCTGCCGGTTGTTGCGGAGTATAATCGGCCACGGCAGCCGCAAAAATGGCCAAGTCTACCGTTGGAAACACCGACTGCGCGGCTTCGTACATCTCCTGCGCGGTTTGCACTCGGACTACATTGATACTCGGATGGTCTATTTCTAACCCGGTGGGGCCGCTTACCAGGTGCACTTCCGCCCCCCGCCGGGCGGCTTCTTCGGCCAGGGCGTAACCCATCTTGCCGCTCGAAGCGTTGCTCAAATAGCGCACCGGGTCGATGGGCTCGTGGGTAGGACCCGCGGTAATCAGCACGCGCTTGCCCGCGAGTGCGTCGGCCGTCAGAAATAACTGTTCCACCGTCTGTACCAAGTCGTCGGGTTCCATCATCCGGCCCACGCCCAACAGGCCACTGGCCAGCTCGCCCGCGGGCGCATCGAGCACTTGGTTGCCGTGGGTGCGCAACGTCTCGAGATTATGCTGCGTGGTGGGGTGCCGGTACATGTCCAGGTCCATCGCGGGGGCCACCAGCACCGGGCAGCGGGCCGACAGGTAAACGGCGGTAAGCAGGTCGTCGGCCAGACCGGTCGCCAGTTTGGCGAGGGTGTGGGCGGTGGCAGGGGCAATCAGAAAGGCATCGGCCCACAGACCCAGCTCGACGTGGTTATTCCACGTGCCTTGGGATGCGTCAGCAACTAAGTGGGTGAGCACCGGACGTTTGGAGAGCGTCGCCAGCGTGAGGGGCGTGATAAACTGCCGGGCACCTTCGGTCATCAGCACCTGTACCTCGGCCCCGGCCTTGATGAGCCCGCGCACCAGCCAGGCCGTTTTGTAGGCCGCAATGCTGCCGGTGATACCCACCAGCACGTTCTTACCCCGCAGTGCCAAGTGCTTAGTCTTCGGGATCTTCTTCCACCTGGCGGAACATCAGTTCGTCGTTCAAAAATTCTTCGGCAGCCAGGTTCGTGGGCTTGGGCATACGTTCGTAAAAGCGGGAAATTTCAATCTGCTCGCGGTTCTCAAACACTTCTTCCAGGTTGTCGACCGTGGAGGCAAACTCGGCCAACTTGCCGTTGAGTTCTTCCTTGAGTGATACGGCGATCTGACGGGCACGTTTCGACATCACCACCACCGATTCGTAGATGTTGCCGGTGGGCTCGTTGAGGTCGTCCAGGTGGCGGGTGACAATGGAGGCGGATACGTTGGGTTTCTTGGTCATAATTATTGGGTGGATGCTTTGCTGTCGCTGGATTCTTGGCGAATTTTGGTTAAACAGGTTTCGTAGATCGACTCGGCTTCCCGCACAAACTCGCTCTCGGGGTAGCGGTCGACGAACGATTGATAGTATTCGATGGTGGTGTAGTAGCGTTCTCTTTGCTTGGCCTGGATGCTCTGTTCGGCCAATTTGAACTGCGCGGCCAACTTCTGATAGCCAATCTCTTCGTTGTAGTCGGAGTCAGGAAAGTCGCGCTGAAAATTGTTAAACGCGATGATGGCGGCTTTGTACTGCGAAAGTTGGTAGTACAGCAGGGCGTTGTCGTAGGCCTTTTTCTCTAGTTTACCGCGGGTTTCGGCCAGCACCACTTCGGCTCGTTCCTTATACTCACTGTAGGGGTAGCGGTTGATAAACCGCTGAATGGCCTGGATGGCTTCCGCGGTGCTGGTTTGGTCCAGACTAGGATTGGGAGCCTCCAGGTAGAGCGAGTAGGCGTGCATAAACATCGCTTCTTGCGCCCGTTCGCTACGAGAATAAGTTTCGTAAAACTGCTTGAAGTAATGAGCGCTTAGAATGTACTTCCGCTGGTAATAATGCGCGTAAGCGTAGTAAAACTGCGCTTCCTCGGCGGTTTTGGTCCCCTTGATGATGGGCATCACGTCTTCCAGCAGCAGGGTGGCGCGGTAGTAGTCCTTTTCCTGGTAGTACTTTAGTGCGGCCTGGTACTTTTCCTTCCAGTCGGTGCTTTTCATGATCTTCCGAAAGTCACTACAGGAAGTCACCAGCAGCCAGCTGCCCAGCAAAGTGTATACGATAAATTTTTTCAATAGCTTAAATTAAAGAGCAAAGGTAGTTCCTTTCCGCAGAAATACCAATCGGTGCTCAGCACCCGGTACCACAACAACAGCAGAACGGCTCGAAATATTCGATCCGGGCTAGAAAAATGTGTAAAACCGGACGCCCGCTTTTGTTGATTCCCCGGCTTTCCCCATCTTGGTCGCCGAAAACCGCCTATGGAACAGGACGAAGCAGCGATACTACAACAATTGGCGCAGGGCAACCAACGCGCTTTGCAGCAACTGTTCGACCGGCACTACGTTGCACTCTGTCGTACGGCTCTCAAACTGGTGCACCGTCCCGAAGTGGCCGAAGAGATCGTGCAGGACGTGTTTGTTTACCTGTGGGAGAAGCGTAGCGACTGGCAGATCACCACCTCGGCCGGAGCTTACTTGGCGCGGGCGGTGCGCAACCGCTGCCTGAATCACCTCAAAAGCCGCGCGGCGCGCTACGACTGGTCCAAAGAAATTCAGGACTATCAGCACCCGACGGATACCGCGCCGGACGATACCTTGCAAGTAGCCGAACTAACCGCCGCGCTGGAGCGCATCCTGCCGCAGTTGCCCGAGAAGTGCGGACTGGTGTTTAGCCTGATTCGTTACGAAGAGCGCTCGTATCAGGAGGTGGCCGACCAGCTGGGCGTATCTGTCAAAACCATTGAGTACCACATGGGCAAGGCCCTCCGGCTCATCCGCCAGCACCTGGTATACTACGGCTACGGGCTGGCCGCGCTCAACTTTCTCGAGTTTCTTTTAGGGGAAGGCCTTTTTTAGTTGTCTTAACCGAAAGGGAATACTATGGATACCACCGACTGGAGTTTACTGGCCAAGTACGTGCAGGGCGAAGCCAGTGCCGACGAGACGAAACGGATGCAAGCCTGGCTCAACGAAGACCCCGCGCACCAGGAACTGCTGGAGCGGGCGCAAGCGGCGTGGGCAGCGTCGGGCGACGTATACGAAGCCTACACCCCCGATACCGCCGCCGCCTGGCAAGCCATCGCCCGGCGCACCGGCGACCGGCGCACCGACGCCCGGCGCATCCACGACACTCCGGTGGTGGCTCTTCCGACGAACACCCGTCGAAGGATCTGGCTGCTCCGCGCCGCGGCGGTGGTCGGACTCGCCCTGGGATTGGTGTTTCTGGGGCGCCTGCTTAATCTGATGGGCAACCCGGAACTGACCGAGACCAGCACCGGCCTTCGCGAGACGAAGCAATTAGTGCTGGCCGACGGCACCCGGGTGTGGCTCAACGAGAACACTACACTGCGCTACGAAGAAGACTTTGACGACTCGGTGCGGGCGGTGTATTTGTCGGGCGAAGCCTTCTTCGAGGTGGCGCGCCACGAAGACCAACCCTTCCGGATTGTGAGCGAGGGAGCGGTGGTGCGGGTGCTGGGCACCTCGTTCAACGTGCGGGCCGTGCCCGCCGATACGGCCGTGGTGGTGACGGTGGTGAGCGGAGTAGTATCCCTAGCGAACCAGAACGATCAACGGTCTTCTGTTATCCTGAAAAAAGGGGAGCAGGGAGTATACCGGGTTGCCAACCGGCGCGTGAACAAGTCGGTTGCTATTAAGCCCAACGCCCTGGCCTGGCGCACCCGTCGGTTGACCTTCCAAAACCAGCCCTTGTCCGAGGTGGCTACGGTGCTGGAGGAGGTCTACCGGCGGCCGGTCGTGGTTGATACTGCCAGCACTAATCTTCGACTAACCGCGGCCTTCGACGACCAACCGCTGGAAGAAGTGCTGGAGGTGATTGTCCTGACGCTGGACGTAGACCACCACGGGCGGGGAGATACTATCTACCTGCACCTGAAAAAATAGTTGCGTTTTTCTTTAGGGATGGTGTCGGTTCTGTTGTCTTATCGTCAAACAACCAAATTAATTTAAAACATGAAAACAATCGGTATTGCCCTTGCTTTGTTAGCCGTTACCTACTCACTCTCTGCCCAGTCGGTAGAACCCATTGAGGAGCCACTCCGCCCCCTGTTCAAACTCGAATTGGGGGGGGCGGGCCTGGGACTGGCCTACGAATTGCCCGTGGCCGACCGCTGGTCGGTCGACGTGAGCACGGGCTTGGGAGGCGGGTACCACATCGCTGATGATTTCAGCGGAAGAACCTTTCAGTACACCTGGGTAATCAACGACCCGGTGATCTACCTCAAGTCGGAGGTGAAGTACCACTACAACCGCCCCAAGCGGCTTCGCCGGGGTCGGTCGCTGCGCAACAACGCCAGCAACTACGTGGCCTTCCAGACCAAGTACACCACCGAACGGGTGTTCGGAACCACCGTCTATGACCAGCTAGAAGACCCGCTCAACAACACGTTGCTCAACGAAATTCACTGGGGACTGCAACGCCCCCTGGGCCAACGGTTTCTCTTCAACTTTCACCTAGGATTAGGATACGCCTTTGACTACGATTTCAGCAATGGCAGTGTGTATCCCGGCCTCGGACTCAAATTCTCCTACATAATCTCCCGATGATAGCGCCGGTGAGCCATCCGTAGCGGAGCCTGCGGATGTCCCCAGATTAAGCGTCAACCCGAAGTGTCGTTTAGACGTTCGTGCCCGACCCCCTATTGCCCAGTTTAAACCAAGAAAATCCATCCAAATAATCAATTAATCAATCATGAAAAAGATAAAAATGTTTGCCTTTGCTTTATTACTAGTTGCACTAGGAACCGCTTGTCAGGAAGACGAGCCGATAGCCGAAGCCGCACCGGACTTAACAGAATTCCTGGCCCAGGGCCTGTGGGAGCTTGCCGAAAGCTCCGTACAGTTTGACGACGGGCGCGCCGAGGAACGGGCGCTGGACTACTGCGATGTCAATACCTGGGAGTTTTTTGAGAATGATAACGTAATTGTGGTTTACGTTCACTGGCGCGCCTCGTTCGTGCTCGACGAAGAGTGCGATCAGCAGTCGTTCCGCATTGTGCAGAGTTACCAACTGAACGACGATACAGTTACTTTAGAGGGGCCACGTCAGGAAATCACCGAGGACTGGGCCACGCAGGGGTTTGCAATTGCTGAAATGCGGGTGGAACGGGTGAATGATGTGAAGATACGAGTAACCTATCGGGTTCATAGAGACGGTCCGGAGGCGGCGCGGGCTCAAATCACGCAGACATTCTTTTTGTCATCTCGTCGCCAACCATAGCGGCAGCAGTGCGAAGTAAAGCACAAGTTACCGACCCTTCGAAAAGAAGAACTTCGGCTTTCAGATGGAATTAGCGGCTTTGGTAAGCGAAGAAAGTCTGCTACAGGGAAGCTGGGGTATTCGCTACCGATTCATCAGAGAATAGTTATCTGTTTAACCATAAACCAACTCATTACTATGACGTACAAGGAGAATTTGGCAAGCTCAAGCAACAATCGCTACCGGAAACTAGCCCTCTTCTTACTCTTTGCGGTTAGCGCGCTCAGCGGATACGCGCAGTCGCGCTTCACCTACGGGGTAGAAGCAGGAGCGGGGAGTGCGCAAGTAGAAATGTCTTCTCTCTACGGTGGCACAACGCCCTTCCACCACCAATACGTAGATGTCACATTCTGGAACGCGCGGAACGACCGCCGACGGGCTCTTCAGATAGGAGGGTACGCTCGCTATTACTTCTTGCCCGCCATCTACGTGCAGTCGGGACTCTACTACGCCTCGGACGGCGGACAAGAAGAACTGATCAAGAATACGTACCTGGGCGACGCGGCAGATTGTTCGGGCGGATGCGAACTGCGGGAGTATCGTCAGCGCGTAAACTATACTTTTCACTACGGCGAAGTGCCGCTGTTGGTAGGAGTTCGCCTGTTTCAGCAACTGAGGCTGTACGGAGGGTTTAGCGGGGGGTTGGTCCTGGGCCAGAACGCGGAGGTAGCGATAAACGATCCGTATGAGCTAAATGAACTCGATTGGGGTTACACGAGCGCTCGTCTAGGCATAGGCTTGGATGCACATCGGTTCTCGATGAATATTTTCTTTCAAAAGACAGTAAGTGACAACGGAGGAGGATGGGACGCTACCGCGGAAGTGCCTGGCTACTTCGGACGGGAGGGAGTATATAGCGGGGCTTCCGGCATCAATATCACAAAAGTTTTAGCCACCATCAGTTACCGATTGCACTAGCCAAACGGGAGCAAATCGGAAAAAGATCATTACTTTAGTTACTACTGATGTCTTGTACCAACCGCTTTCTGTCATTTCTCTGCCTGATCTACGCACTGTGGGGGTTGCCACAACTGGGGCTGGCGCAACAGAACCTGGGCACCCCGGTGGCGCTGGACTCGACGTACCTAACCGTGCGCCAACTGCTGCAGCAGCTTGAGGCAACCAAGCAATTCCGGTTGGCCTACAGCGAAAGCTACCTGAACGTGAAACAACGCGTACGCTTGCGCAACAAAATCCCCACCGCGAAAGAGGTCCTAGACGCTATCAGTCAGGCCACCAACACCACCTACCAGGTGCAGGGCAACCAAATTATCTTCCGAAAGAAAGACGCCAAGTTTACCATCAGCGGCTACGTCCGGGAGGCGTTCAGTGGCGAAGACTTGATTGGCGCCAGTATTTGGCAGGGCCGGACGGACTCCAGAAAGTCAGACCAGAACGATATCACGCCCGGCACCAGCAGCAACAACTACGGGTTCTACAGCCTGACGCTCCCGAACGACACGGTGCGCCTGCGCTGCTCGTTCGTCGGGCACGCTTCGCAGGAAATCACCCTGGTGCTGCGGCAAGACACGGTTATCAACTGGAACCTGGCCGACGAGATGCTGGCCGAAGTGATGGTGACCTCGGCGGCGGTGCGCCCGCTGGAGCAACCTACGCTCGATTTGCCGGTGCCGGTGGCCAACCTGCTCACCACCCCTGCCTTGTTCGGAGAGGTCGATCTGCTCAAAAGTCTGCAGCGCTTGCCCGGCGTGCAGTCGGGTCCCGACGGCGGAGCCGGTTTGTACGTGCGGGGCAGCGGGCCCGACCAGAACCTGCTGCTGCTCGACGGGGTGCCGCTCTACAACGCCTCGCACCTGTTCGGTTTCTTTTCGGTGTTCAACGCCGATGCGATCAACAACGTCGACTTCTACAAGGGCGGTTTTCCGGCACGCTACGGCGGTCGGCTGGCTTCGGTGGTCGACGTGCAGCTGCGCGAAGGCAACCGGGAAAAGTTTCAGGGAACCGGTTCGGTGGGCTTGCTCGCCTCGCGGCTCACGCTGGAGGGACCGCTGGTTTCGGACAAAACCTCTTTCTTGCTGTCGGGCCGCTACGCGCACCTGGGGCCCTACACGTGGTTAGCCAGTAAGATAAACAGCACGGGTAATAACGGCTTTTACGGCTTTTACGACCTGGCGGCCAAGGTGAACCATACCTTATCGTACCGGAATCAGCTCTACCTAAGCACCTACCTGGGTCAGGACCGTTTTAGAAACGAAACGGCCTTTGAAAGCTCACTGCTCAACGAGGATAGCAACTATTTGCGTGACGTAGCGGGCCGCGAAATCATTCAGTGGGGCAACGTGACGACCGCCCTGCGGTGGAACCACGTGTACCACCGGCGCTTGTTCAGCAACCTGACACTGACCTACAGTCAGTACCGCTTTCGCCTGCGCGAAACCAACGACGTTTTGGTCGTTGATAATGACGTGTCTACCACCACATTCATTGATAAAGACCGCGTCTCGGACATTCAGGACTGGGCGGCGCGCGTAGATTATGACTACTTGCCTGCCCCCCGCCACCACCTGCGTTTCGGGGGCGGGCTGATTCATCATACCTTTCGTCCGGGTTCGGTGGTGTTGACGCATCGGCTCAACGACCGGGCGGCGGTGGATACCTCGTACGAGGCTTCGGTGGTGCGGGGGGTAGAGGCTGACCTTTTTGTGGAAGACGAAATACAACTCGCGCGTACGCTCACCGCGAATTTGGGCGCGCGTCTGACCGGTTTCTGGGTAGATCAAGCCTTCTACACGGTGGGGCAGCCACGCCTTTCGATGCGGTACCAACCCACATCGGCCACTGTTTGGAACGTGTCGTACGCGCGCATGGGTCAGTTTATGCACCTGCTCACCAACCCGGCCTTCAGTCTGCCCACCGACCTCTGGCTGCCCACCACCGAACGGTTGCCTCCCGAAACCGCCCAGCACTGGGCCGTGGCGTACCAGCGCCAGTTGACTGGGCCCTACGAAATCCAGGCCGAAGCCTACTTCAAAGACATGCGCAACGTGGTGGAGTATAAAGAAGGAGAATTCGACTTCTACGAAGAGATTCTGGATTGGGAGGATCGAATTGTGAGCGGACGGGGGCGGAGCTACGGACTGGAACTGCTGGCGCAGCGCACCGAAGGACGGCTCACCGGCTGGCTGGGCTACACCCTGTCGCGCAGCGAGCGGCGGTTCGAGGAAGTGAACGACGGGCAGTGGTTTCCCTTTCGCTACGACCGCCGCCACGAAATTGATCTCGGCGGCGTTTTTCACTGGAAAGAACGGGTGAACGTTAGCTGGGGCTGGGGCTTGGCATCGGGCTTTGCGTTCACGGTGCCTACGGTAATGTATATGGAAAAAGCGCCGGTGTCTCTTGGTAACGATCACTACAACTATTCCAATAGAGACCTACTAGCGGTTTACGGTCCGCGCAACGGGCAGCGCACCCGGGCCACGCATCGGCTCGACGTGGGCATTTCGTTTCGTAAGCCCACCCGCTGGGGCGAGCGCACCTGGGAGTTCGGCTTGTACAATCTGTACAGCCGAAGAAATCCCTTACTAATTAGCGCAGATTCTTGGGGCAACGCCGACGGAACCCATTACCGGTTCTATCAGCGAAGCCTGTTTCCTATTGTTCCTTCCGTGAGTTACCGATTCACCTTTTAGCCATGCCGAACGCTACGAACAAGCTATTGATCTTCTTCGGATTTGCCTTTTTTGGACTGGGCTGCCAACAGCGGGAAATAACCGTCGAGCTGGCTCCCCACATTCCCCAACTGGCGGTATACGCCATGTTGCAGCCCGATAGCTTGGCGGCGGTGTGGGTCACCCAAACGCAGTCGGTGCTGGATGGCTCCCCCGTCATGTCGGCGCGGCAGGCCCAGGTAACCATCACTTCCGAAGGGCAAACCCCGCAACCACTAACGCTGGTGCACGCCGAGGAAGGAAAGTACCAAGGAACCTTTCGGCCGCAAGTGGGGACAACGTACCACCTGTCGGTGCAGTCCGAAGGGTTTCCCTCGGTAGAAGCCAGTACCCGGGTGCCGCATCCGACGACCGTGCAGTTGACCGATTATTCGTCAGAAGTGGTAAGACCATCGCCAAGCTGTCAGTACTGTTCCGATTCGGCGGTGTATCATCACCTGGCGCTGACCTTTCAGGATCCGGCGTCGGAAGAAAACTACTACGAGGTGATGGGTTGGAAGGATTACTTTTATGAAATATTGTTATTTGATCCTTCGGGAAACCTAGACACGGTCATACTGCGCCCTTCCACGGCGCGTCTCAACTTCCGGTCAGATGACCCTACGGTGGCTACGGCCGAGGATGCGGTGCTCACTGCGCAATATAATCTATATATCGACAACCTTCCATTCACCGACCAACTACTCAATGGAAAAGAATATACGTTTCGGTGCAGCGTGGTAGATAGTGACCTAAGCACTAAACTGCGGGTGCTTTTCCGAACTTATCATCCCGATGCCTACCGCTACGAACGGGCCAAGGAGAAGCAACAAAGCAACCATCCCGATCAACTGTTCTACGAACCGGTGCAAATCCCTACCAACGTGCGCGGCGGCTACGGCATCTTCAGCAGCTTCAGCCAGGATTCGGTGATGATTGAGCTGGACGAGTAGCGGTTTGTTTGAGGCAAGTCGACGCAGCAAGTAGGCAAGATTTCCGTATCTTTCAGCATAGCTTTTCTATTCTATTTACTCAGGGATGAATCTGGACATGGACGAAGCATCCGGTTTAAAGGGAGAGTGCGATTTTGTGTTTTCGCTCAGCCGGGTGCAGGATTTTATCTCGGCCCCCATCTTCTGCATCACCGAAGCCAAGAAGCAGGATTTAGAACAGGGCACGGTGCAGTGCACCGCGCAACTGCTGGGAGCCAGAAAGCTTAACGAACTGGAAGGCAATCCGCCCTTGGCCACCCTGTATGGTTGCTCTACCACCGGTATCGAGTGGCGTTTCTTGAAGCTAACCGACCGCACGGTGACCTTGGACGAAGATCGATACTTGATCACCGACTTGGTTAAGTTATTGGCGTACTACAGCAAATTCTGGGCGAAGCCCGTGCCTTGCTGGTATCAGAAGATCAAAAACACTAACGGTATTCCCAGACTCCGGTCGTATCACCTCCGCTTAGGCCCACTGCGTAGGTATAGTACCCTGGTGCTAAGGGGGGCGGCGGAACAACGTCAATAATTGTATAGACTGATGAAATAGTGTCTTCCCCAATGCGTAATAATAGGTTAGGAAAAGCCGAATTGCCCGGAGAAGGTTGGTACCCGCTGGTATCGCCCGGAGCCAGACTTCCGAAGGCCTGATCTTCGGGCACCCTGTAAAATGACACGTAGTCAAAAGCTATTTCACTGTTGTTCACGAGTCGAACAAAGGCCGGTTCAATCACTATTTTGTCCTCACAAGCGCTTAACAACAAAAAGCCTACTATAAATCCGAGTAAAATACGCATTATCCCAACTTTTTGTATCAAGACCCGCGTTGAAGAGAAAAGGTTGTAACGCTCTATGAAAATCGGACTGCTTTCGGATACCCACGGCTACCTCGACGACCAGGTGTTCGGCTACCTGGCCGACTGCGACGAAATCTGGCACGCGGGCGACATCGGCAGCCTGGTGGTGAGCGAACAACTCACGGCCTTCCGGCCCTTTCAGGCGGTGTACGGCAACATCGACGGGGCCGATATTCGCTCGCGCTACCCGGAAGACCTTTGGCTGGAACGGGGAGGACTGTCGGTATGGATGACCCATATCGGCGGCTATCCGCCGCGCTACAATCCGCGGGTGCGGCAGGTGCTGGCCGAGCGGCAACCGGACATCTTCATCTGCGGTCACTCGCACATCCTGAAAGTGATCAAAGACCCGAAACGGAACCAGATGCTGTGTCTGAACCCCGGTGCGGCGGGCCGCCATGGCTTTCAGCGGGTGCGCACCCTGCTGCGGTTCACCATTGAGAAGGGAAAAGTGAGCGAACTGGAAGCGGTAGAGTTGGGAAAGAGGGCGGCACATTAACCCGCAAGGCTCAGACTTCGCAGGGCGTGTTGACATATAAATTTGAACGGCGCTTTTGGCATGCTTTACGGCTATTCTGCGTTACTTTCGGCGCCCGATGCTCTGCATCGCGCTTCTCAAGTGCCTTGCCTAGCCCAAAATCATGCTCAAAATCTCTCGTTAATCTATATGTCAACACGCCCTAGCTCCTAAATAAAATAGTAATTTGTTTTAACCAGTAGAATACGAGTCGCGTACTAATTTTTCATACGGTCGAACCATGAAGCAGCCATTTCTTATTTACCTCGCGGGACTTTTAACCATACTTGCCATCCGACCAGCCTATGCTCAGGACGTTTACTTCACCAATGGCTTTCGGGTAGCCGAACTTACTGCTAACGAAGCCATTGTATGGACGCGCCTGTGCGGACAAGAAAAGCCCAACCCGGTCGTTCACCAACGCAAACCCCAAGTATTTCGCCACCCGCTTGACTTTGACGAGAACCTGCCCGTGGATGAAATGGACGGGGCCGTACGAGGAGCGGAGGGCTACGTCCGGGTGATACTAGAAGGCGGCAGATTCATGAAGACCTTCGGCTGGCATCCCGCTGAAGCAAAGGAAGACTATACGGTTCATATCCCCTTAGACAGCCTATCTCCGGATACCGAATACACTGTCCGACTGGAAGGAAAGGCAAAGGAAGAAGGCGCCACTACCGCCACCGCCGCGGGAAGCTTTCGTACGCCCCCGGCCGACTCGGTAGCTACTCCGGTGTCGTTCACGATGTCTACCTGCCAGTACTTCTGGAGCTACGACGACTCGGTCGCCGGGTTCAAAACCTACCTAAGCATGGCGAAGTTGGCCCCGGATTTCTTCGTACAAACCGGCGATTATGTTTACTACGATAAACCGGGTCCGCTGGCAACAACTCCCGAGAAAGCCCGTCACAAGTGGCACGCGATCAACGGCTGGCCCTCGCTGGTCAACTTCTTCCGGCAAACGCCCACCTATCTCATCAAGGACGACCATGATCTGCTCTCCAACGATTCGCACCCCCAAACGCAGGACTACGGCGAGCTTTCCTACGCCGAAGGCTTGGTGATTTGGGAAGAAAATGCGCCGATGCGCGAACTGCCCTACCGAACGGTTCGCCGGGGACAAGATTTACAGGTGTGGCTGCTGGAGGGGCGGGAGTACCGCAGTGCCAACCAGGCTCCCGACGGCGAAGGAAAAACCATTCTCGGGCAGCAACAAAAAGCCTGGCTCACGCAAACCCTGAACGACTCCGATGCCACGTTTAAAATTGTGGTCTCGGCCACTCCGGTGGTTGGCCCTGACCGAGAAAACAAAACCGACAACCACGCCAACGTGGCCTTTCAGACCGAAGGAACGTGGCTGCGGAACCGGCTCGCCCAGCATAAAAACACCTACGTGATTAATGGGGATCGCCACTGGCAGTACGTCTCTCAGGACAGCGTTACCCAGTTGATGGAGTTTGGTTCCGGTCCGGTGAGTAATTCTCACGTGCAGGGTTGGGAAGGTGGCAAACAGCCCGAGCACCGCTACCTGAACTTAATCGGAGGGTTTTTAGGAGTAAGTGTAGAGCGGGAATCCGGACAACCTCGGCTCACGTTTACCCACTATAACGTGAACGGCGAAGCTCAAAATACTGAGCAATTTACCGTAATCGATTAACCGGCTTGCCCTATTATGCTAGAAATCCAACTGGGGCAAGTAAACTTTTGACCTATTTTTCAATAGTAACACTCCTTCCCCGGAAGACTGGATGGGAATGCTCGCGTTTAGTACAAGAGAGCTAACCCACGTACGCTAATTCTATTTCTTGTCCGCTCGGTCTTGGTCCGCCTCAGACGGAGTTTCGTCGGGGGCACCCGCTTCGGGCGAAACCACGTCGGGAGCCACTTTGGGGGAGGCTTCTTCTTTCTCCTCTAGCTTTTCTTCCACCATCTCGGCGTCTTCTACCGAGCCTTTGGCGGGTTCGCGTACCTCGGCGGTGGTATCAGGGGTAGTCTTTTCGGAAGCACTGTCGCTTTTGGGAGCGGCTTTGGGCGGAGTTGCCTGAGACTCAGGTGGGGCCGCCTCCGGCTTCTGCTCGGTGGCGGGGGCACTTTTGGAAGCTGTCTTCTCCTCGGGTTTCGGCTTATCAGCAGGTGCACTGGCCGTAGCTTCTTTCTTCGGCTGCCCGGACTGGTCACTTTTCTTAGCGAACTCTTCCTTGATGGCCTCTACGTCCACCTTCTGGATGGGGGGCAGGCGGGTGAATTTCTTGATTGCTTCCTGTCGCTGCTTGGCGCGGGCTTTGTTGCGGAGTCCTTTGCGCTTTAATCGGGTAACGGCCATGATACGGGTTCTTCGGGTTTAAAAACGAGGGGGCAAAGATAGGCTTTTCGCCGAAGCAACAAAAGGCTTTTGCCTATTTGTTAAGCGACTATTCAGTATCTACCAGCACCGAATCGGAACTGTATCCGGCGAAGATACCGAAGCCGTTTTCGACATTGGTATATACCGGTACTACCTCTGAAAAAGGATCACCCTCGCTGAATTCTTGCAAAATGCGCGTGCGCTGGTAGCGGTATTGATCTTCAGACAACGTGCGCAGTATGATACTTATCTGTTGCACATCAGAATAAAAAAAGTTATCGGTTTCAAATAATATCGTGTAGGTTTGGTTAGCAATCAGCTCATCAGTGAATAATAGCGATGAACCAGAGAACCCTTCCCCCCCGAAGCCAACGTCAGAACTCGTGAGAACTGGATCGTTGGTGGTGAGAAACAGGCGCTGACGGCTCGTGAATACATCGTAGTCTACAATGTTACCAAGATCGTCACGTACCTCAAACGAGTCAACGACGGTTCCGTAGCCAATGATCTCGTAGAAATCACGCTGTTGCGTAACGTCAGAAAAACGAAGTTGTAATTGGTATTCTTTCGCATACGTAGTCTCGCAGTCGCCGTTAACGCAGCTTATCCCGGCCGAACGCCGTACACTATCAACCGTGAGCGATTCGATCGGAACGGCTGGTCTGATTTCGCTGCTTGCCTCAACGGTTGGAAATCCTTCCGCCATCACCTGCAGCAAATATTGGTGTCCAGCCTTAGGACGGTACGCGGAAGTATACCAGCCTAGTTCTGTATGGTTCAACTGGGCTACTTCTTGTCCATCTTCGTACAAAGCTACTTGCGCGTTGTCAATAGTAACAAATGATTCTGCCCGATCAAGCACGTATTTGCTCTTGCTGATCCGCGCCCCCGCTGTACTGTCGGGACTAATTACCGAGTTGACGACCAAGCGAGTTGGTTCAATCGGAATATCGGGTTCTATCGTTGTGGTGCAAGCGCTGCCCAGCAGGACGAGCAGTCCGAAAAACAGTTGGTAGGTTCGCATGGGTGAGTCGTTAGAATTCAAAGCGGTAACTGATGGAAGGGATAATTGGGAAGAGGCTGAACTGACGAAACCGGGGATTCGTACTAAATTGATCATAGTACACGAAAAATGGGTTACGGCGATTGTACATATTGTAGGCAGCAAACACCCAGGCGCGTTGTCCCCACCGGTTCTTTTTGCGGAAGGTAACGCTTACGTCGAGCCGATGATAGGGGGCGTTGCGGTAGCTGTTACGTTCTCCGTAGTAGAATACTTCTTCAGGATTGAAGAAGCTGGGGTCAAAATCTCCTCCGAACGGTTCGGTCGTCTCTTCCCCGGCATACAGAGCGCGCGGAATGGTGACCGCGTTGCCGGTGCCGAACACCCAGGAGAAAGAGAACTCCCGATTCTCCTTCCACTGGTGCACCACCGCCACGCTGGCGTCGTGCCGTCGGTCGTAGCGGTACGGAAATACCTCGCCCGAATTAAGGTTGTCAAACTGCCGGTTCGCCCAAGACAGGGTGTAGCCCAACCAACCCGTAGTTTTACCGGCCTTTTTTTGAAGAAGCAATTCAGCCCCGTAACTCCACCCGTCTCCTACCTCTACTAAGTTTTGCCAATCGCGGCCCGGTTGATTGAATGAGGCACCGTTTTTATACTCAATCACGTTGTCCATTGTTTTGTAGTATCCTTCCAGACTGATCTCGTACCTGTCGCGCAGGGTACGCGCTGCCCCGATTGCCACTTGATGCGATTGTTGCGGGGGGATGCGCTCAGTGGCCGGTACCCATAAATCAGTAGGAAGACCTATTGAACTCGTAAGCAGGTGAATAAACTGGACCATGCGCGCGTACGAAGCCTTCAAAGAGAACGCATCACTTACTAAGTATCGGGTGGCTAGTCGGGGCTGCACCGACTGATAAAACGTGTTGCCTACCCAGTAGGCCGACGCATGAACGCCAACGTTTGCCTTGAACGAATTGGTGATTTGCCAGTCATCCTCTACGTAGACCGCCCCCTCGAGCGTTCGTTCTTGCTCGGAGTTGAGGGTGGTATTGAAGGGAACATTCGGATCGTCGATCCGAACGCTAAACGCACCGGGATTGAAGCGGTGACTGATAAGATTAGCCCCAAAACGAATGTAGTGATCCGGAGAGGGGACATAGTCAAAGTCTACTTTAGCCGCTAGGTCATAAATACTCGATTCGTAAAGACTACTGAAGTTTCGGGATATTTTCTCACCGTCTTCCAGCGACTCAATGGATATGTCAAACCCAGTGCCCAACCCGTAGCGGCTATACGTTAGGGTAAGGTTACTGAACAGTTTATTATTGAACACGTGGTTCCAGCGAAGCGCCGACGTAACGTTTCCCCAGTCCAGATTAAACGTAAACGATTCCTCTAAATCCACTCCTTGCTGCACAAAGGTTTCTTCGGCGCGCGCCGATGCCCGATCATTGCCCAGGTAGGCACTGAGGTATAACCGGTCCCGATCAGAAAAGCGATGATTGATCTTAGCGTTCAGGTCATAGAAGTAGTAGCCGAAGGTGCCGTCCCCGTCCGAGGAAGCGCGCACCAGGGGACGGGTAAGCAAATCAATCCAGGTGCGCCGTCCCGACACGATGAACGAGGTCTTGTCCTTGATGATCGGCCCCTCCAGCGTGAGCTTGCCGGCCACCAGCCCCAACGAGCCCTCGCCGTGAAACTCCTTCATGTTGCCTTCCTTCATGCTGATGTCGATCACCGACGACAAGCGTCCGCCGTAGCGCGCCGGAAAGCCGCCCTTGATCAGGTTCACGCTGTTGATGGCGTCGGCGTTGAACACCGAGAAGAAGCCGAACAGGTGCGAGGCATTGTAGACCGGCACGCCGTCGAGCAGGATGAGGTTCTGGTCGGGGCCGCCGCCGCGCACGTAGATGCCGCTGGTGCCCTCGTTGCCCGACTGCACGCCCGGCAGCAGTTGCAGCGTTTTGAGCACGTCTACTTCTCCCAAAAACGCGGGCATCGATTTGATCTGCTCAATGGGCACCGACACGGCACTCATCTGCGTCACTTCCTGAATCTTGTCGGCTTCCGCGGCGGTGATGATCACCTCATCAAGTAGGGCATTGTCTTGCAAACCCACGTTAACGACGGTGTCTTGCCGCAGGGCCAAACGCATCACCTGCGCCCCGTAACCTACGTACGAGTAGATGATCGTAACGCTATCATCAGCGGACGTATCCACGCCGGGAAGCGTAAGGCTGTAAAAACCGTAGGTATTGCTGCTGGTGCCGCTCCCCGAGTCTCTCTCAAAGGCATTTGCGCCGATCAGGCTTTCTCCACTGGCGGCGTCTTTGATGTAGCCGCTGATTGTGTATTTTTGCGCCTGGGCAAAAAGCGAGTAGGGGAGTGCTCCGAAGCACAGGAGCCAGAACAGGTGTTTCATAAAGGATGAGTAGTTGGTTGTGTGTAAGGTAGACAAGAGCGAAGGCAACTTCCCTAAGAAAGCTTCCGCTCTTTTTTAATAAAATCAAACCACACCTGCTTAAGACGGCACAATTTCAAAAACCGTGCTACTATACCCTAAACGGTACATGGCTACGTTAATTTTACGCGCCAGAGGCGGAATTGGCGTTGTTGCCCTCAACGAGCAGTGAGCTATGCGACGAATGATACGAGTATTACTAGGAGTGAGTGGATGGGTAATGGGCTTGTCTCTGACGCCCGCCTCCGCGCAAACCGCCGGTGCGTTGCGCCTTCAACTGCCCACCACCAGCGGATGGAACGAAGGGCGCGAGGGCGAAAGGCTGGAGTTTTCTTTATCGGCCACCGGTGGGTCAGACGATCAGTACGCCTTTCAACTGACGTCCGACAGCCTTCCCGGTATGCAACTGAATTCGTCGGGCAACTTCATCTGGCAACCGAACTACGACGTGGTGGGTCCGGACGAAAAGCAAAAAACGGTTACGGTCAGCTTTGCGGTGCGCAGCTCCACCGGGCAAACCGCCACGCAGTCTGCTGACCTGACTATTTATAACCAAACCCGGATTTCCGCTCCCCCCGACCTACCTCCCTTCTTCGTGAAGCAGCAAACCGATAACCGGTACCAACTGACCCTGCCTCCCGGCTTTGCCGTGGCTGACAGTACGCATACCCTACCGGAGGGCATGCGGGCGTCGAGCGGCGGAGAACTGCGCTGGAGCCCGACCGACGAACAGTTCGAGCAACTCCGGCAAGCCCCGCTCCCGATTAAGGTGGCAATTCAGGACCAAACTTACGGCGACGTGCTGATGGCCTCGGTGGATGTGCTACCGGCCGCCCCGGCTAAGGAAGAAGCTCCCCGCGCCTCGGATCCCGATAATGCGGTGCGCCTGCAGTTTCCGCGCCGCCCCGGCTGGAACGTGGTGCGCGAGGGCGAGGTGCTTAACCTGAAACTGTCGGCCACCGGCGGACTGGATCAGCGCTACTCCTACCGGGTGCTCAACGGTGAGGCGGTGGGCCTGAGCTACGATACCCTGGGCAACGTGTACTGGAAACCGTCGTACGACGTGGTGGATCGGCTGGAAGAAAGCCGAAAAATTCCGTTGATCTTCGAGGTGCGCAACCAGAGCGGACAGCGCGACCGACAGCAGCTAAGTTTGCAAGTGGACCACACCAACCGCCCCCCTGAAATTAGTGACCTGAAAAAGTTCTACGTGCAGTACGGTACCGATAATACCTACCAACTGGGCAACAACGATGCCATCACCGACCCCGACGACGATCCGATGGTGTTCAAGCCGGTGATCAGCCAGATGCCGCAGGGCATGACCCTCTCGGCGCAGGGCGAACTGTCGTGGAAACCGTCGCTCATGCAGTATTCTCGCCTCCGGCGCGAACCCATCGATCTAGAGTTTGTGGTGGAAGACCAGCCCTACGAAGCCCAGCAAACCGGAAAGCTGCGCATCGAAGCCACCCAGCAGGATTTGCCGCCCAACATCTCGGTGGTGCCCAACCAGGACCACTTTTACATCCGCGAAGACGAGTCGCTGAACCTGAAGTTCTACCTGTCCGACCCCAACGGCGACGAAGACATCGTGGGCTTCGATTTTGTGGCAGACCAGCGGATTCCGCGCCGTGCTTTGGTGCGCAACGAACCTACGCAGTGGGAGTTCGTGTGGCAACCCGGCTACGACTTCTTCGTGGAGCCCGGCGATACGGGCACCTACCAAATCACGTTCTTCGTGATGGACCGCACCAACCAGCGGCAGGAGCGGCAGGTATCGGTGACGGTGCAGGATGCCGAAAACCTGATAGAAAAAGACCAACTGCTCTACCGACAGTACCGTACCGGCCTGATGCGCATCTGGGACCTGATGACGCAACTCAAAGAAAAGGAAAAGGAACTAAGTCGCAGTTACCGCCGGGCGCGGCGTGGCAAAAAGCACCGGGTGCTCACCACCGCTTCCATCGGGGCCATCACCGGCTTGTCGCCCGTGGTGCTTAGCGACGACGTGACGGGTCAGCGGTACGTATCGGGCGTGGGCGGCACGGCTTCTATGACGCTGGGTAGCCTGGAAGCGGGTAAGGTGATCGGCAAAGACCCCAGCAGCATCTACGAAAAGCTGAGCTACATCAACCAGAAACTGAACGAACTGCAGACCCAGGGCAACGTGTTCGCCGGGAAGTACGCCCTGTCGGCCAGCCGCCGGAGCGCCGAGTTTAGCGAAGACCTCAAAAAACTAATCCTGTTGCTGAAAATTGAGAAGGTGACCGAACTGGAGCTGGACGCCAGTTGGAAGAACCCGAAAAAAGCCAGCGACAAAAACATTCAGGAAACTTTTCGGGATTTCAATCCGGACCCCGACCAATCGACCCAAATTAATGAGTAACCAGAAACCCTCGCTACCCAAGGGCACTCGCGACTTCGGTCCCAAGGTGATGAGCAAGCGCGCCTATTTACTAGATGCAATTAAGGAAGTGTTCCAAAGGTTCGGTTTCCAGCCGTTGGAAACGCCTACGATGGAGAATCTTTCGGTGCTCACCGGCAAATACGGCGACGAGGGCGACCAGTTGCTGTTTAAGATATTGGATACTGGGGATTTTTTGTCCGGCACCACCGAAGAAGATTACCGTGCCGGAACCAGTGGCTTGTTGCCTAAAATTGCCAGCAAAGGTCTGCGCTATGATCTCACGGTGCCCTTCGCCCGCTACGTGGTGATGAACCAGCACGAGATCACCTTTCCCTTCCGCCGCTACCAGGTGCAACCGGTGTGGCGGGCCGACCGTCCGCAAAAAGGGCGCTACCGCGAGTTCTACCAGTGCGACGCCGACGTGGTGGGCACCGACTCCCTGCTCTGCGAAGCCGAAATTATTTTAATGCTAGAGGAAGTGTTTGCCCAACTCAAACTCACCGACTTGCCTACCGGACAGGCAGGCTACACCATCAAAATCAACGACCGCCGCCTGCTGCACGGCCTGGTGGAGGTGCTGGGCGTGCCCGATAAGGAGACCGACTTGCTCGTCGCTATCGACAAGCTCGATAAGATCGGCGAAGAAAAAGTGCTGGACGAACTGCGCGACCGCGGTTTCAGCGATCAGGCCATTGAGCAACTGAAACCTGTATTTGGCCTGACCGGTACCAATGATGAACAACTCACCACCGTGGCCGAACTGCTCAGCGACTCAACCGTGGGGCAGGAGGGCATTGCCGCGCTGCGCGAGGTGATGGAGACCGCCCGCTCGTTGGGCTCGTCGCTCGAGCATTTATCCTTCGATCTTACCCTAGCCCGGGGCTTGTCTTACTACACCGGGGCCATTTTTGAAGTGAAGTCGAACCAGGGCTCGCTCCGCAGCAGCATCAGCGGGGGCGGACGCTACGACAACCTCACCGGTGGCTTCGGCCTGCCCGGCGTGTCGGGCGTGGGTATATCCTTTGGGGTAGATCGCATCTATGACGTGCTGGATGAGTTAGGGCTGTTTCCCAAGGCGAGTCAGGTGA
This sequence comes from Cyclobacteriaceae bacterium, assembly GCA_965217275.1. GTDB lineage: Bacteria > Bacteroidota > Bacteroidia > Cytophagales > Cyclobacteriaceae > Tunicatimonas. Next base: position 4,533,856 of record OZ244400.1, read on the forward strand.
GCACTCAGGTGCTGTTCGTGAACTTTGACCGAAGCTTAGAGGCAAAAGTACTGCCACTGCTGTCGCAGGTGCGGCGGGCGGGCATTGCCGCCGAGCTGTATCCCGAAGCGGTGAAGATGAAGAAGCAGTTTGCCTACGCCGACAAAAAGGGCATTCCCTACGCCGTGGTAGTGGGCACCGAAGAACTGGCCAAGGGAGCGTACGGCCTGAAAAACCTGCGCACCGGTGAGCAGGAAGCCCTGTCACTGGCGGCGATTATTGAGCGGGTGAAGCAATAATGCGCCTCTCTGACGGTTTATTTGATAAACTCTCTAACCTTGCCGGTTCTTTCTTTGCCTCGATTCATCACTCTCTTCTTGCTGCTGTTGTTGGCAGGAAACCAAGGCGTGCGCGCCCAGGGGTATCCAAGCGACCAAGGCCGGTTCACCGTCAGCCAGATACGCGGTTGCGCTCCGCTTAACGTGGAGATTCTCAGCGAGAATCCCCCGCCCGGAAACACGAGCAACTCTATCTATGTCTTCGACTACAATAGTAGTGATGAACGAACAAATCTTAACCCCGATCAAGACTATCAAGATACCACTTATGCTATTGCGGGTACCTACGAGATTCTTCAAGTTTTAGGCAGCGAAGTCGACTCTATAACCATCGAGGTGCTCGAGCCGCGGCCGCCCCAGTTCCGGGTCTACACCTGCATCAACAACAGCATTCTGATAGAACGCACGGGCGACTACTACGACCGCTTGGAGGTTGACTTCGGCAATGGCATTACGATCGACATGACCGATGGCCCGATCATCTATCCCTACGGCACCTCTGGCACCTACACCCTGACCGTCCGCGGACTGTTCGATAATGCCGATTCGCAGTTCTGCGCCGCGGGCGACACCACCATTACCACCATCAACACGCTGACCATAGCAAGCCTCGACGCCGTAACGGTAGAAAACGCGAACACCGTCCGGGTTGACTACCAACTGCCCAACCCTGAGGTATCGTATCGTCTGGAAGTGGCCGAAGCGGGCACCGACGACTTCACGCTGGCTCGGTATAACCTGAACGATCCGGAAGGACTTCAAATAAGTAACCCGGCCCTTCGTTTCGCCGAGCAGTCCTACTGCTTCCGAATCGTAGCCGTGAACCGCTGCGACGAAGCGTTGAATCTAACTTCCAATGCGATCTGCAGCATCGCCCTGCAGGGAGAAGCGCAAAACCAACAAAACCAGCTTACCTGGCAAAATCCCGACTTTTCGGAGTACCAGGTGCGGCGCGATGGGGAAGTGCTGAGCACCACTTCGAATAGAGAATTTTCGGATACTGAAGTTGTTTGTCGACAAAGTTATGAATACCGGATACGCGCCGAAAATGCTAACGGCAGCAGCACGTCGGCTCCCCTCACTCTCACCGCCATCAGCGAGGTGGTTTCTCCGGCTCCTGACTCGGTGGCGGTGCAACCGGCGGGAACGCAACTTCAACTCACGTGGCGATTGCCCTCGGGGATAAGTAACTACTACGTGTACCGGTCAGCAAACGAGCAAGACACCCTGCTGTATGATTCGGTGCGGGTAGAAGACCTTAATCAATCGGCTTATCAGGATGCGAACGTGGCGGTGGGCGAAACCTACTGCTACCAATTGGCCTACGTAGACGACTGCGGCAACGAATCGGCGCGTAGCGAAGCGGTATGCGGCAACATCCCTACGCGGGGGGAGGTGCACTTTCCGAACGCCTTCACGCCCAACGGCGACGGGCGCAACGACGTGTTCGTCTACACCGCCCGCCTGATCGAGCGCGTCGAGCTGCGCATCTACAACCGCTGGGGCGAACTGCTGTTCCAAACCACCACGCCGGAAGAAGGCTGGGACGGAAGCTACCGGGGAGCAGCGGCTCCGCAAGGCACCTACCTGTATCGCGCCGACGTGACGGACCAACTTGGCAACCGGTTTGTCCGACAGGGACGCCTCGTGCTTTTGCGTCCTTAGGCAGCATTGGCAGGTACTTATTTCTCGGGCGCGTTTGCAACGCGTTCGTTATTCGCTCAATCTTCAAACGACCTAACATTTCCGGCTAAACTAAAGTTAATCTTTAAAGAACTCGCCTAACGGGTTAGATTTACGGTTTTATAATTCACTTAAACGACACGGCTATGTTTGATATGAGCAAAATGATGGAGAAGGTGAAAGAGGTGCAGGAGAAAATGAAGGCGGCCCAGGAGAACCTGGCCAACGTCACCGCCACCGGCGAGTCGGGGGCGGGCATGGTGAAGGCCGTGGTCAACGGCAAAAAACAAGTGGTCGACCTGGAAATTGATGCCGACCTGCTGAAGCCCGAGGACAAAGAGATGGCGCAAGATCTGGTGATTGCTGCGGTGAACAAAGCATTGGAAGCCGTGGATGCGCAGGTGAAGGAGGAAATGAAAAAGTCAACCAGCGGCGTGTTGCCCGACATTCCCGGACTGGACTTAGGTAGCTTCAATGCATGAGTTCAGCCGCCGTCATCATTCTTAATTACAACGGAGTCCATTTTTTAGAAAAGTTTTTACCTTCGGTGGTCACCCACAGCGAAGGACACCGCTTGATCGTGGCTGACAACGCCTCGACCGATGATTCGTTGGATTTCCTGACTGAGTCCTACCCCCAGATAGAAATACTTTCCTTCGCTCAAAACCACGGCTTCGCCCAGGGCTACAACCTGGCCTTGCGGGAGATCAACAACCCCTATAGCATTCTACTTAACTCCGACGTGGAGGTCACAGCCGGATGGATCGAGCCCGTGCTGGAGGTGATGGAGCGCGACCCGCGCGTGGTGGCGGCCCAGCCTAAGGTGCGCTCGTATCATCAACCTGATCACTTTGAGCACGCCGGGGCGGCCGGAGGATATATTGACCGTTTGGGGTATCCTTTTTGTCGCGGCAGAATTGTTGACCAAGTGGAGCACGATAAGGGGCAATACGACGATCCCGTGCCGGTGTTTTGGGCCTCAGGAGCCTGCTTCTTCGTGCGCACCCAGGTTTTTCTTCAGCTAGGCGGATTTGACCCCTTGTTTCACGCCCATATGGAAGAGATTGATTTGTGCTGGCGCATGCAGGCGGCTGATTACCGGATTTATTATCAACCTCAGAGCGTAGTGTATCACGTGGGCGGAGGCACCATGCCCGCCACCAATCCGCGCAAAACCTACCTTAACTTTAGAAACAGCACCGGAATGTTGTATAAGAATACCCCCCGCCGACAGCTATGGTGCCGGGTGTTGCTAAAACTAAGCCTCGATGGCGTGGCCGCCCTGCGATTTCTGCTTCAGGGGAAGTTGCCGGACGCCCGGGCGGTGCTGCGCGCGATGCTTGATTTTGTGCGTCGGCACAGCGACTGGAAGAACAGCCGGGATGGGGTTCCGCAGAAGCTGGGTCAAAGTCCAGTGATGATGACCCGCCTGTTGGTGGTTGAGCGCTACCTGAAAGGGAAAAAATTGTTTTCCGACCTAAAATTTGGCCCGGAACGCTAGTAATACCACAGTGGATTTCTGCTTTTTCGCAGGTGCTGCCGGAAATTCATCCAGAAAGCGATGCCTAGGTAGACCAAAATAGGCGAGCCGAACGTGAGAAAAGACGCGTAGATGAAATAAAGCCGAATGGTAGCTGTGGGAATTTCCATTGTTTTACCCATCTTGGTACACACCCCGAAGGCTTGATTCTCGAAAAAATACTGAATTTTCTTCATGCTTTGCCAAATTTGTTAAAACAATGAACAGTATGCTGCGGTTCAGTGAGGGATGAATTTAACAATTATTTCCACAAGATTGTAATATTGATCTTAAGATTATAATTTCGCGACACCAACTAAACTTATAAACTCAAATTATGAATCAAGTCAGAAAAATACTGTTTACTGCGATCATTCTGGGAGCGTTTGCTTTCTCCGGGTGTAACTCTCTGAAGAAAATGGTGAAGCTCGCCCAAGACCAGCAGCTAACCGTTGAGCCGTCGCCGCTGGAGCTTCAGGGGGACAGCGTAAGCTTTAACATGAGCGCCCAGCTTCCCGTGAAGATGCTCAAGAAAGGCAAAGTCTACACCGTAAACACCTTCTACCAGTACGGAGACGAACGCACCGACGTGGGTAGCATTGAGTTCCGCGCCGAAGATTTTCCCAACGCTGCCGACCAACAGCCTACCGAAAGCCGCAATATGGCCTTTGCCTACACCGGCGAAGCCATGGACAACGGCACCCTGATGGTGCAAGGCGTAGCCTCTGATCCCAACAAAGACAAGCAAGCCGAAACTCCCGAGATGGAAGTGGCTAAGGGGTTGATTGCCACCCAAAACATGGTAGCTTCTCCCACGTTTGTAGTCTACTCTGACCACGGTTACAACAACCAGGAAGAACTGCTTCCTAATAACGTGAGCTTTTACTTCCCGCAGGGTAGCTCGGTGTTGCGCACCTCTGAAGTACGCAGCGACCGAGGTAATCGCTTCCAAAACTTTATCGCTGAGAAAAACGTCACCCGGTCGGTCACCATTACCGGAACGCACTCTCCCGAAGGTTCGGAACGTGTGAACGAGAACTTGTCCGAAGACCGTGCCAAGCGCATTGAAGAGTATTATCAGCAGCAGATGGATCGTTATGATTATAAAGGTGCTGCCGATTCTATTGACTTCATCTTGAAGCCCGTTGTTGAAAACTGGGGTCCCTTTCGCGATTCGCTGCAGGATTACACGGGCATTTCGGAAAGCGAAAAGCAGGCTTACTTCGACATCATCGATGGTTCAGGCAGCTTTGAGGAAAAAGAAGATCAGCTGCACCAGTTGCCTACCTACCGTCAGGTGTTTCAGGATGTGTATCCCAACCTGCGATTGGCCGAGACCGAAGTGCTCACCGTGAAGGATAAGAAGCCCGATGGACTGATTGCTACACTGGCCAAGTTGTTATCCAACGATCAGGTGTCTACCGATACGTTAACCAACGAAGAGTTGCTGTACGGCGGTACGCTGACGCCTAGCCTGGAAGAACGCGAGAATATTTACATGGCGGCTACTAAGAAAGAAGATAGTTACGCATCACACAACAACCTGGGTGCTGTTTATCTGGCTCAGGCCATTGAAGCGGGCGAGAGCGGACAATCCGATCTGTTAGAAAAAGCTATTGCCCAGTTTGAACTAGCTGCGCAGCGCGAAGACAATGCCGAAGCGCACGCCAACCTAGCCACCGTTTATATGATGCAAGGCAATAAGGAGAAGGCCGAAGAAGAAATTTCTGAAGCTACCGGTATGCAACCTTCTATGCCCGAAGCTTCGGCTGGTATCAGCGGGATACAGGGAGCAATTGCTATTGCCCGCGGAAAATACGACCAAGCGGTGTCGGCACTTTCTAACGCGAACGAGTCAGCCCCAAACCTATTTAACCTTGGCCTAGCGCAGGTGCTCACCGGCAACTACGAAAGCGCTATTACGAGCTTTGAGGAAGCCTTAGGGTTAGATTCGGAATACAGCAAAGCCAACTACGGTATTGCTATCGCGAATGCTTACTTGCAAAACGATCAAGGAATATTTGATTCTCTCAAGAAAGCAGTGGCTAGCGACGGTGACCTGCGTGAAACTGCTCTAAACGATCTGGTATTCTCAGATTACCAAGAAGTGCAAGGATTCAGAGACGCGCTTCAGTAAGCCAGAATCATCCAATCATTAAAGCCTTCCCAAACCGGAAGGCTTTTTTTGTGTTATCCTTTTGTTTCGCAATGGGCACTGCCTATTTTTGATACCCACTACATTACCCACTTCATGAGAGAAATTCAGTTTAGAGAAGCGTTAGGCGAGGCGATGTCCGAAGAGATGCGCCGCGACGAGAAAGTATTTCTAATGGGCGAAGAGGTTGCCGAATACAACGGTGCTTATAAGGTAAGTCAGGGCATGCTTGACGAGTTTGGGGCCAAGCGCGTGATCGATACTCCTATATCAGAGTTAGGATTTACCGGCATCGGCATTGGGGCCGCCATGAATGGCTTGCGCCCCATTATTGAGTTCATGACTTACAATTTTTCGCTGGTAGCCATTGATCAAATTATCAACGGTGCCGCCAAAATGATGTCTATGTCCGGCGGTCAGTTTCCGGTGCCCATCGTGTTTCGGGGACCCACTGGCAACGCCGGTCAGCTGAGTTCGCAGCACTCGCAGAACTTCGACAGCTGGTACGCCAACACGCCCGGCCTCAAGGTGGTGGTGCCCAGCAACCCCAAAGACGCGAAAGGGCTGCTCAAGACCTCGGTGCGCGACGATGATCCGGTGATCTTCATGGAGTCGGAGTTGATGTACGGGGATAAGGGTGAGGTGCCGGAGGATGATGATTTCCTGATTCCCATTGGCAAGGCCGACGTGGTGCGCGAGGGGAATGACATCACCATCGTCTCCTTCGGAAAGATGATGAAGGTGGCCAACGAAACCGCCCAAGAATTAGCCAAGGACGATATTGCGGCCGAGGTGATTGACCTGCGTACCATCCGTCCCATCGACTACGAAGCCGTGGTCAACTCGGTGAAAAAAACGAATCGTTTGGTGGTAGTAGAAGAAGCTTGGCCGCTGGGAGCTATCTCTAGCGAAATCACGTACCATATTCAGCGCCACGCCTTTGATTACCTGGATGCGCCGATCCGCCGCATCAACAACTGGGACGTGCCCTTGCCGTATGCCCCCACGCTGATCGAACCCGTGCTGCCCAACGTGCAGAAAACCCTGGAGGCCTGCAAAGACGTGCTATATATATAAGAACCGTACAGACGCGATTCATCGCGTCTCATCGCGTCTTTACTGTTACTGCTATCCGAAGGGATTCATGCCTGCCATGCTGCGCTTGCCGCTCATCTTATTCATCACCTTCATCATCTTGCGCATGTCCTCAAACTGCTTGAGCAAGCTGTTGACCTCCTGCACCGTGGTGCCGCTGCCCTTAGCAATGCGCTTCTTGCGGCTTCCGTTCAGCATGCCCGGACTGGCCCGCTCTTCCAGGGTCATTGACCGAATGATAGCCTCGATGGGCTTGAACGAATCGTCATCGATGTCAACGTCACGCAGGGCCTTGCTCATGCCCGGGATCATCGCTACCAAATCCTTCACGTTGCCCATCTTCTTAATCTGCTGAAGCTGCGACAGGAAGTCGTTGAAGTCGAACTGATTTTTTCGGATTTTGCGGTTCAGGCGCTCTGCCTCTTCTTCGTCGAACACCTGCTGGGCCTTCTCTACCAAGGTGGTCACGTCGCCCATATCCAGGATGCGGCGGGCCATCCGGTCGGGATAGAAAGCATCAATGGCGTCCATCTTTTCGCCGTTGCTCACAAACTTGATGGGCTTGTTCACCACAGTTTTGATGGACAAGGCGGCACCGCCCCGGGTGTCACCGTCGAGCTTGGTGAGCACTACCCCGTCAAAGTTAAGCCGCTCGTCGAAGGCTTTGGCCGTGTTCACCGCATCCTGACCCGTCATGGCATCCACCACGAACAAGGTTTCTGATGGATTGAGCGCCTCCTTGAGAGCGGCAATCTCGTTCATCATGGCTTCGTCGATGGCCAAACGCCCCGCCGTGTCCACAATTACGATCTTCTTGTTGTTTTGCTTGGCGTGCTGCACCGCCCGCCGGGCAATGGCAACGGCGTCTTTGTTTTCCGGTTCGGCATATACCTCTACGCCCACCTGTTCGCCCAGTACCTTGAGTTGATCGATGGCGGCCGGCCGGTAAATATCGCAGGCGGTGAGCAGCACGTTGCGGTTCTGCTTCTTGAGATAATTGGCAAACTTGCCCGAGAAGGTGGTCTTTCCCGAACCTTGCAAGCCGGCGATGAGCACCACCGCGGGGTCGCCCGTGAGGTTGGGACCCACCCGTTCGCCGCCCATCAGTTCAGCCAGTTCTTCTTCCACGATTTTGGTGAGCAACTGACCGGGCGACACGGCGATGAGCACTTTCTCACCCATTGCCTTTTCACGGATCGTATCGGTGACGTCTTTGGCAACCTTGTAATTAACGTCGGCATCGATGAGGGCACGACGAATTTCTTTAACGGTGGTGGCTACGTTCACCTCCGTGATGGCTCCTTGCCCCTTTAGCGTCTTGAAAGCTTGGTCGAGCCGGGTACTTAATGAATCAAACATATCATTACTAGAAATTAGAGAAATAATACTCGAATTATCTTCCCAAAAAGTATTCTTTCGGCCCAAGGTAGACCTGAGAAAAGATAGGAAGAGCGTGAGCGCAAAGGTAATAAATTAATTGGGAGGATGAGAAAGGGGCGAGGATGACGATCATGAGAAAAAGGCGTGAATTTGAACGTACCTCACTGGATTTTATCCGAATGTATGTTTCTCACATTTTTGCGTCGGCAGTTGTTGTAAGAATTACTATATTCATTGTGAAAATAAACGTATAAAATTGTAATTGCTATGGATTTACGAGAACTACTGTTAGGGGGCAAGAAGAAACGTGCTAAAGCACACTTGAGCAACCTGATGAAAATTGCCGAATCAGACGGAAGCATTGATCCGATTGAAGTAAACTACTTACTCTCGCTGGCCGGACGGTTCAACGTCACGGAGGCCGAACTCAAACGTATTCAGGATCACCCGGACGGGGTACGCTACAATCCACCCACCAACGATCGCGAACGCTTCGATCAGTTGCATCAGCTGGTGAGTATGATGTTAATCGACGGTGAGATTCACGAGCAGGAAATGTTGGTATGCAAAGCTTACGCCGAGCAACTGGAGCTTCGCTCGGAGTTTGTGGATGATTTTGCGCGGGTGATTGGCGAATCGGTAGACCAGGAGGTGCCTAGCGACATCATCATTGCTAAGCTTCTGACAGTGGCCCAGGAACGGGAGGCCGCTCGGGTGGGTGAGGCCATAACTTCTCAATAAATAAATCGCACTATCATAAGCAGGGCGGACCGGAACAGGGTCCGCTTTTTTTATGTCGGCGAACCAAACCTGCGGGTTTTTGTTTATTTATTCATACGTTTGCGTGAATCTACGAAGAACCTCTTACCATTTTGAAATTTAGTGACTTTCACCTGCATTCCGAGCTGATCAGCGGCTTGGAAGCCATGGGTTTTGAAGAACCTACTCCCATTCAAGAACAAGCCATTCCCCCGGTGATGCAGGGCAAAGACCTCATCGGTTGCGCCCAGACCGGCACCGGAAAAACCGCGGCTTACTTGTTGCCCATGTTGCATCACCTGATTGAAGGAGGAGCGCACGGCATCCAAACGATCATTATTGCCCCCACCCGCGAGCTGGCGGTGCAGATTGATCAGCAGTTGGAGGGGTTTCTCTACTTCACTTCGCTGAGCTCCATCACCATCTACGGGGGAAAAGACGGCGCGGCTTTCGACGTGCAAAAGAACGCCCTAAAGCGAGGCACCGACATCATCATTGCCACCCCCGGCAAGCTGATTTCCCACCTCAACCTGGGGTACGTAGATACCAGCGGACTCAAGTACCTGATTCTCGACGAGGCCGACCGCATGCTGGACATGGGGTTCTACGAAGACATTATCCGAATCGCGTCATTCTTGCCCGAAAAACGTCGTACGCTGATGTTCTCCGCGACCATGCCTCCTAAGATTCGCCAACTGAGCAAGACGCTGCTGCAAGACCCGGCCGAGATCAACATTGCTATTTCCAAACCGGCCGAAAATATTTTGCAGGTGGTTTTCCACGTTTATGGCAATCAGAAACTGCCGCTCATTGAGCACTTGCTCAAGGCTAAACAAGTCAACAGCCTGATCGTTTTCTGCTCACGCAAAACCACGGTAAAGGAAGTGGGCAAAATTCTAAACAAGCTTGACTATAACGTGGCGGCCATTCATTCTGATCTGGAACAGGATGAGCGTGAGGAAGTACTGCGGCAATTTAAGAGTAAGCAGTTGCAGATCCTGGTGGCAACCGACATTTTGTCGCGGGGCATCGATGTAGAAGGCATCGAGTTGGTCATCAACTATGACTTGCCGAATGATCCGGAGGACTACGTACACCGGATTGGGCGCACCGCCCGAGCCGACGCTTCCGGAGCAGCGTTTACGTTTGTGGAGCCCCAGGACCAGTATTCGTACTCCCGGATCGTTGATCTGATCGGCGATGAGAACATCGCTACGGCTAAGCTGCCGGATTACCTGGGCGAAGCGCCTACTTACGAACCAGGGAAGAAATCCAGTAACGGAAAACGCTTCAAAGGTAGCGGGAAGAAAAAGTTTTCCAAAAAGCGGGCGCGTTAGAATGTAAATTGCCCTTTCCCCGTAAACACTGTGCCGATGGAAGCACTAATCTCTTTCTTTGAGAACATCTCTTCCCCCTTTCGGGCATCGCTGCTCATGGGCGGGATCGTTTTCTTTTGGGTAATGGAGGGCGTTCTTCCCTTGTTTGCTTTTCAGTACCGAAAGGTGCGCCACGCCGGAATGAATCTCTTCTTTACCCTCACCACGGCTATTGTTGGTTTCGGACTGGCGGGCGTGCTGTTGTGGGCTTCTGATTTCACCGCTTCCCGACAAATAGGACTGTTGTACTTGGTAGAAATGCCGCTTTGGATTGAAGTGATTCTGGGGGTGTTGCTGTTGGATCTGATCGGAGCCTACCTAGTGCATTGGGTGGAACACCGGGTAACCTGGATGTGGAAATTTCACGTGGTGCACCATAGCGACCCGCACGTAGACGTGACCACCGGCTTGCGCCACCACCCGGGAGAAACCTTCTTCCGCGTAGGATTCACCATTCTGGCGGTGCTGATTATCGGCGCTCCCATCGGGGTGGTGATGCTGTACCAGAGTTTGTCAGTTCTTTTCGCGCACCTTACGCACGCCAATATAAATCTGCCCCGCCGCGTCGACCGGTGGCTTTCGTGGGTGCTGGTGACTCCCGGTATGCACAAGGTGCACCACCACTACCAGCAACCCCTCACCGACACTAATTTTGGCAACATCTTTTCGCTGTGGGACCGCCTCTTTGGCACCTTTGCCTACGTGCCGGACATCCGATCACTTACTTACGGCATCGACACGCACATGAAAGTCGAAGAAAATGATCGCCTGGGTAACTTGTTAGCTATTCCCTTTCAGAAGCATCGGAAGCCAACTGTCAAGCACCGGGAGAAAGCAGAAGCGTAATTCGTTAGCGCCCCAGCGATAACCGGGCTATCGCACAATTGTCACGCTCCCGGTCTGCTGCCCCGCTTCATCGCCGCAATTGATGAGATAGAAATATACCCCCGCCGGAATGAGCTGACCGTTGTTGGTGCCGTCCCAGGGATTGTCGTTGGTATAATTCTCCCGCTCAAAAACCTGAATCCCCTGTCGATTGAATAAAGTCATTTGGCAATCAGGATATAAATCCATTTTGTCGATGTGCCAGGTATCGTTTTGTCCGTCAGCGTTGGGACTGAAAATTTTGTCCGGCACCACATCCAGCGAGCGGTCTACGTAAATAACGTACTCGGCGGTGACGGAGCAACCTTCGTTATTCGTGACCTCGCAGGTATAGGTGGTGGTTACCAGCGGTCGGGCAATCGGGTTGGCGATGGTGGTATCGCTTAGACCCTGGGCCGGACGCCACAAGTACGAATCTCCGCCCGAAACCTGCAACTGTAAAGTGTCTCCTAGGTCCACGCGTTCGGTGCTGGCTTCAATGATCGGCTCGGGGTTGGGCACGTCCCGCACTTCTATCCCCTTGGTGAGCGTACAGCCGTCGCTGGTAGTTACCGTGAGCGCGTACACCCCGGCCTGCGAAGCGGTGATGCGGGGAGTGGTTTCGCCGTTGTTCCAGGCGTAGGTGGCAAATCCTTCGCTACCGACTAAAGTCACCGTTTCGCCGGGACACAGATTAGCTTTTCCCTCAGGAGCCAGCGTAAACACCGGAGACGGGAACACGGTGATGGCTTGCTCGCGACGACTTGCCGCTTGGTCGGTATCCGAAAGTACCTCCACGGCTGCCGTAAAGCTGCCCGCCTCTGGGTAGCCGTAGTTAACCGAGTTCCCTTCCAGGGTGCCGCCGTCGCCGAAGGTCCAGCGGTAGCGGATCGCTACTCCATTAAGCGAGTCGGGCAACACCCGGTAGTTCGCTTCTTGGTTCTGGCAGACCGTAGCCGAAATCTCAGGTTGACCGTTGGCCACCACAAACGGCGAACTCTCCCGAACGCAGCTTAAACCGTTGGTGATGGCGACAACGTACGAACCGGCTTCGCTCACCGTCAGGGTGTTGGTGGTGGCTCCCGCTACGGCTTGGTCGTCCTTGAACCAGGCGTAGGTATGATCTTCGGCGACCGGAATAGATAAATTGACGCTCGTCTGTTCGTTGAGCAGCACCGGGGGCTGGCTGGCGCTGATCTGAATAGCGGGAGGCTCGCTTACCTGAATGGTGGTGGTGGACTCGTCGCTGATGCAGCCTCCCTGCTCGGCGCTGGCTTGCACGTAGACCGAATAGGCACCGGCCTGGGCGGCGGTGATGTTCTCGACAATGAGCACGTTGGTGCTGGCGTCAGGGATCACGTTACCCTGGGGGCCGGTCCAGACGAATTCGGCGTTGATGTTCTCGGCCTCGATGGTCACCGTCTCGCCGAAGCAGTAGGGCGTAGCCGGATCAGGGTTAATGATCACCGGTCGGTCGGGCACAAAGCCATCGGGGCGCACCACCTTCACTACGTTCGAAACGCGCCGGGCGCAGATCACGCTATTTTGAACCGAAGAAATACCTACGCGATAGTGCTTTTCCAGCCCCGTGGTGTAGCTGTCATTAACTGCACCGGTAACCGGTAAGAAATTGACCCCATCATCCGATACTTCCCAATCATAAGTGAGGCCGATGCCCTTGGTGGCTTTAAGCTCAAACGGCAGCACGTCGCACACGCTCAATCCGTTCACTGGGTCAAGCACGGGTTGGATACAGTTGCGGTTGAGCTGAATAACAATTTGGTTGCTACTGATGTCAGTATACGCTAAATCCGGTTTGCCATCGCCGTTGAAGTCCGCTCCCCGGGCGGTACGCGTTCGTTCCGTAAGAACTTTTTCTGATTTGTCGAACCGCAGGGTACCGGAAGCACTGTTGTTAAGGATCACCGATACGAGCTTTGGAAAATTATTTTCGTTGGCAAGAATAACATCCAGCAGTCCGTTACCGTCCATATCCGCTAAGTGGAGGCCTAGGTACAGAAGTTTTGGTCCGCCAGCATTGAACTTGGCTTCACGAGAGAACGCTACCCCCGCGGTGTCAGTCACGTTACGGAACACTCCTACGTGACTTTCACTACTGACCACTACGTCGATGGCGCCATCACCGTCCATATCTCCCAGCTTGAGGTTTCTGATCTCACTCGTAGCCAGGGTAGTGGGGGCGGAGAAGGCAATTGTGCCAGGCGTGCTGGTGTTAGGAAAAGCCAACACAGCTTGTCCACCGTTGCTAGCAACCAAGTCAGGCCGTCCGTCGCCATCCAGATCTTCGGCACCTACTCCCGACACGCCTACCGGATTGATGCCATGCTCGTCGAAGGGGTGAAGTGGTTCGGGGTTGAAGCTAATGTCGCTTAGCGTACTGGTGTTTTGAAAGATAGATACCCCACCGTTGCCATTCAGGTCGGCTACCACCACCTCCGGTTTGCCGTCTCCGTCAAAGTCTCGGATGTCCATGCGCCCTCCCTGGGTACCTTTGATGGCGAAGAAAGCAGCGTCACTTTCGGCCTCGAACGCAATGTCTTGTCCGGCAGTGCCAACGTTCTGATACACCACAATTCGATTTTTGTTGCTGCTCTGATTCGAAAAGGTAAATACCAGGTCGGGCATGCCATCGCCGTTTAGGTCGCCACAGCGCACCCAGCGAGTTTTACCTGCTTTAATGCTTGCCGGACTAGGGCGCACAAAGCTTACTGCGTCGATGGAAGTCGTGCTATTTTGTAGGATGGCTGCTTTTTGAGTGTCATCGTGAGTGGTGACAATGTCATTAAGCCCGTCTCGGTTGAAATCGCATACGCAAAAGTTGTACAGCGTATTCCCTTCGGTGACAAAAGATACAGGAGCTTCCAACTGGGTTTTATCAAACTCAAAACCGTCGTAACTTAAGGTAAAAACCTCAGGCGAGAAAGCCATTAGGCCGGTAGTAAGATTAATGACCGAGATACTGCTGGTGGTGGCTCCGGCCGGAACGGTGGCTTGAATCTTGGTATCTTCAACCGTTACGTTTTCGGAGGCGGCGGCACCAAAGAAAACCGCAATCTGACTGGCCGAATTACCGAAGCCTGAGCCTCGAATGGTGATCACCTCGTTGACGGTGCCGTGCGACTGGCTGATGTCACGAATAAACGGAGTTTGAGCTTGGGCAGCGCTAACTGCTGAAAGCCATAGCAAGCATCCGAATAAAACCTTTTGGGCAGTATGGCAGGAATACTTCGTGGGGAGATGCGGCATGGAGACGATTCGTTAATAAACGAAGAAAGGTAACGTCTCCGAGTAGCTTTAAGAAGGGAGGTTGGATACTTAAAGCACAGGTGTAATATCCGTGGCGGATAGGAATAGGAACGAAAAAACAATTGAACAAGGAAAAGTGAGCGCTGAAGAAAAGGGCTACTCCTTCATCAGTCAAAATTCCTTGTTCAATATTTGCTATTAGCGTACGGGCATTTCACCCGAAAAAAATTACATATTTTTGCCCACCATAGCGATCAAGTCGGCGGTGCGAGCCGAGTAACCGGCTTCGTTGTCGTACCACGAGAGCACCTTCACCATGTTTCCGTTCACGTTGGTTGATAGCGCATCGAAGACAGACGAGTGGGGGTTGCCGATGATATCCGAAGAAACAATGGGGTCTTCGGTATACTCCAGCACGCCCTTCATGGGTCCTTCAGCCGCTTCTTTCATCGCCTTGTTGACTTCTTCGGCGGTTACTTCCTGACCCAGCACGCAGGTAAGGTCGGTCATAGAACCGGTGATGGTGGGCACGCGCACGGCGTTGCCATCCAGGCGACCTTTGAGATCGGGAAGCACCAGGCCGACCGCTTTGGCGGCTCCGGTGGTAGTAGGAACGATGTTAATCGCCGCGGCGCGGGCCCGACGTAGGTCGCTGTGGGGGGCGTCCTGCAAGCGCTGGTCGGCGGTGTAGGCGTGGATGGTGGTGATGAAGCCCTTCTGGATACCACCAAAACTATCGTGCAGCACCTTGGCTACGGGGGCCAGGCAGTTGGTGGTGCACGAGGCGTTGGAAAGAATTTTCTCCTCGCCGGTCAGCGTATCGTCGTTTACGCCCAAGACAACCGTTTTGATGCCGCCCTTGGCGGGGGCCGAGATGATTACCTTTTTGGCTCCGGCCGTGAGGTGCTTGCCCGCTCCGGCCTCGTCGCGGAAGATGCCGGTAGACTCCAGCACAATATCGACGCCCATATCGCCCCAGGGAAGCTTTTCAGGGTCACGTTCGGACAGCGCGGCAATTTTGGTGCCGTTCACGATAATGGATTCGCCTTCGACAGAAACATCTCCCGGAAAGCGACCGTGGGCTGAGTCATAGCGCAGCAGGTGGGCCAGGGTGTCGTTATCGGTCAGGTCGTTGATGGCTACTACTTCAATATCTTCGTTGTTGAGAAGGTTTCGGAAGGTGAGTCGGCCAATTCTTCCAAAACCGTTGATGGCAACTTTCATAGAAATGCTTAGTTAGGGTGGATACTTTAGGTTAATAAACTAATTCGCGGGAAGTTGGGTTATAGTTTTTCTCGCTTTGTCGGGGCGAAAGTAGAAAATTATGCAGAGAATTGAGCAGACGCTACGAAATTGCTGCTTTTTTTTGGCAAAGTAGCGGGTGGCTTTTATATTTGCACTCTGAAAATAACCGACCGGCAGCGTGTGGTTGCTAGGGTTAATTTTTATAGTCTGGTCCGTTCGTCTAGGGGTTAGGACGCCAGGTTTTCATCCTGGTAACAGGGGTTCGATTCCCCTACGGACTACTATTCATTTGTTTCTTTCTTCACTGTTTGCACCTTCCTGCCCTTCGGGGCAGGATTTGGTTTTCACCGTCTGGTCCGTTCGTCTAGGGGTTAGGACGCCAGGTTTTCATCCTGGTAACAGGGGTTCGATTCCCCTACGGACTATTTTTTATCCCCTCTCTTTCATTGGCTAGTTGCGAAAAGCAAGTCATATTCTTTCCGTCCCTCTTTAGTAAGATAAGGCACCATTAAGCTGAATGCTACCTGAGCAAAGTGCGCCAAGTGATTGGTTGCGTCTTCGGGGTACAAAATCTCAGCATGGGCTAACCAGAAATCCGATACGATATTAAAATGAGCGGCTAAGTTAGCGTATTGCTGTTTACTGACATCATTTCTAAGCATACCGGATAACTTCAAATCTTTGATTACCTGCTCAAACTGCTGCTGACGCAGTCGGTAGAGTGCCTGGTAATGATTTCTAATGCTAGCATACTGACGCATAATTTCAGTGAAATCCAGCAGTAAAAAGCGATAGGCAACAAACTGATCAAAAGTGTCGAGCAATGCTTGATACATACTTGATAGCGTTGCCGGATTGCGCTGGTGCTGGTCGTAAGTTTGACTTAGTTGCTCCACTAAATCAAGGTGCAAGGCATACAAAATATCTTCTTTAGTACGGAAATAATACCGCAAGTTACCGTCGCTAATTTCCATACGAGCAGCGATCGTTTTAGCAGACACCTGATTTACTCCCTTCTCGTTCAGAAGCTTCAGCGCTGTTTTCAGTATCTTTTGACGCGTGTTCACACTTTTAGCTCTTAGGGGCTAGGATTGTTGATTGACAGTCATTAAATTAGCCCAACAGGGCTAAATATACTAACTTTTATGAAAATTGCTATTCTAGGTGGAGGAATCGGAGGATTGTGTGCCGCCATTGGTTTACAGCGAGCCGGGCACAAAGTTCAGGTGTACGAAAGTGCTTCGGAGCTGAAGGCAGTCGGAGCCGGATTAGTGCTTTCGGTAAACGCAATGCGGGCGTTGCGCCAGTTGGGCTTGCATGAAGTGGTGCGATCAATAGGGTATGCGTTTGATAGCGTGGCCATTCTGGATCAGCGGGGGAAGATAATCAATGAAACCAAAATGCAAAAACTATCCTAAGCGTTTTTCTGAAACTTGGGGAACGAAGGGACGCTTCGGCATTGTGCCGTTAAAAGGCAACTACGTCTACTGGTTTGCCACCATGAGTGCCCCTCAGGATGACGCTGAAATGCGAAATTTTGGGATAGCTGATCTACAGGGAAATTTTCAGCACTATCATGAGCCAGTAGCTGATATTTTGGGACACACTACGGATGAGCAATTGCTCTGGAACGATATTTTGGACTTTAAACCTATCGAGCAGTATGCTTTCAACAATATAGTTCTGGCGGGGGATGCGGCTCACGCAATGACCCCCAATCTGGGACAAGGTGCTGGTATGGCCATCGAGGATGCGGCGGTGCTTAGTTTTTGTTTGTCTGATAATGCTACCGCCGAGGAAGCATTCCGACGCTTTGAACTAATCCGTCAAAAGCGTGTCTCGTCAATCGTGAACGGAGCCTTCCAGCTAGGTAGAATAGCTCAATCAAATAGTCCATTATTGAGCAAAATACGCAACAATTTATTCCGGATAATGCCTTCCTGGGTGGGAGAACGTCAAATGAAAGAACTGTACAGTGTGTCACTAAAAAATTAGGCAACCACACTTGCCGCCAGCAAATCAACCAGCAGTTGTTTGGATAGCGGCTTGCTGATCACCTTGGTTACTGAACCATACTGAAGCGCCTCCTGATGGTCGCTGTCGCGTACCGAACTGGTCAGAATCATGATGGTGGTATCGCGGCCCGCGTGGCCGTACTGCGCTTCGTACGAACGAATAAAGTCGATGCCCCCCTGGTTGGGCATGATCAAATCCAGCAGAATATATTTTGGGAACGGCTGCCCTTGCGCGGCAATTTGACCAAGTTGCTCTAGGGCCGAAGCGGCACTGCTGAAGGTGACAAAGGAAGAAGCGTAATCGGTTTTTTCCACCAGCAAACGGTAGATTTCCAGCGTGTCTCCATCATCATCTATCATCATTACCATTGTAGAACATTTTAAGTGCTGTGCCGTGAAATAAATAGCCTCACATCTACCGGTTTAACCATTCAAACCGCCAATGTGTTAGTCTCCTAGACCGCAATTTAGCGAATGCTCATCTAATCCTCTTAAATTTGATCAATTATGGCTCTGACCCAAGCATTTAATCTGAAGAAGTGGATCGACGAGCACCGCGACGTGCTTAAGCCCCCGGTGGGCAACGCCCAGGTGTACCACGATACCACCGACTTCATTGTGATGGTGGTGGGTGGGCCCAACGCCCGAAAAGATTTTCACTACAACGAAACCGAAGAGTTCTTTTATCAACTAGAGGGTAGCATCACGCTGAAGGTTCGAGAAGACAACGAAACCAAAGACGTAGTCATCAGCGAGGGAGACATTTTTTTGTGTCCGGCTAAAACGCCGCACAGTCCCCGCCGCCCGGCCAACACCATTGGGCTGGTGATTGAAAAGAAACGCAACGAAGCCCACACCGACGGTCTGCTATGGTTCTGCGAGAACTGCGACCACAAACTTTACGAAGAGTATTTTCCGCTCGAAGATATTGTGGTGCAACTGAAAAATGCCATTAACAAATTCCACAACTCCGAGGAATTGCGCACCTGCGACAATTGCGGCACCGTGATGGACGTGCCTCAGTGAGTTGACTACTGCTCGTTAAGTTGCCAGTTGTATTCGTAGTGGCTCACTTGGTAGCTTGTGGAAATTTTCTGATTGCGGTACTGGTTCACGTAGGCGACTAGCGAGGCGTTGTTCTGCGTGAAATCATCCTTGTACCATTCAAATATTTTAGAGAGCTCCACCTTCTTCTGGTCCCTTTTCACCCGAACAAAACTGTTGCTGTTGAGCGCTTGGCGGGTTTTTTCGTCCAGTTGTTCGTCTAATTTGTCGGCTTGGTAGGCAAAATCGGCTAGGGGAGGGCAACTCACCGCCGCGCACACCAACACAAAGTGAATGCGCGGGTCCTGGTAGGGCTCCAGGAGCTTCTTCTTTTCTAACTCGTTGAGTGTGAACCGCTCACCCGCTACGGTATGCTTCTGCTGATCAAAAAATCCCTTCACGTCCATGGGTGACTTCACCGGGTAATGCTCGGCAATCTGGTGGATGGTGATTATATTGTAGGCATTGATGTAGAACGCCTTCTTCTCAGCGTCCGAAGTGCTTTTCAGCGACATTTCGCCAATCTGTTGGTATAGTTTGTCAATCTGGCTACGGTTTTGGGCAATGCCCGCGTAGTCTACTTTTCCGTCGGACACGCGATCGCTCAAGAAAGCATCGGTTTGTTCGGTGAAGGTGGCTACACGTAGCGTGCTCAGCAGACTGATAACAAGAACAAAATTCATAGTCGAGGCGGTTAAATTTTCAATTGATGACGGCAGTAGATTAGAAATACTTACGTAGCGAACCACCCTCTTGGGTGTCAGATAGGAGACATTTTAGGAAAATACATGTCTCATCGCCTACCAAACAGAACCCCAGCGTTCTAACTTCTTCTTCAAAGGTCGGCTACTAGACATTTGCTTCGGTCGGTATCCCAGATACTTGCAGGGCTGATTTAGCAACACTTTCCAAAACTAACTCTACCCCAAATGAAACCTTACACGATCAATGCCAAACTAACTGCGTCACTCGTTTTCGCGGGCATCCTAGTCACCTCGCTAACCAACGCGCAACCCGTCACCGATGGTTTCATGAAGGGCAAAGGAAACGGTAGCCTGGTGGTATCCTACTCTTGGGAACGGTACGATGAATTCTATGCCGGAGCCACCCTAAGAGAAGGCATCGACACCGGACTAAGAACCTGGGGCGGTGAGATCACCACGCAGAGCGTGAGTTTGTACGGAACCGTGGGACTCACTGACGAGGTGGACATTATTGTGAACGTACCCTATATTGCGGTGCAGGGCGCGGGGGTGGATACGGTGAGCCAGGAGGACAGCGGACTGCAGGATGCCGCCGTGTTTATCAAGTGGCGACCGTTGTTCATAGAGACAGGTAGCGGCAATCTGTCGTTCTTAGGAGTCCTGGGATTTGCTACTCCGCTCAGCGATTACGAGGAAGATTTGCCACTTTCCATTGGCAACCAATCTACCCGAAGTGATCTGCGATTAATAACCCATTTCCAGAGCAATGCGGGACTATTCGGCGAGCTGCAGGCCGGTTACTCCTTGCGCTCGAACGACGTGCCCAACGCTACGTTGCTGTCGGCCAAGATAGGCTACGCGGCAAGCGCTTTTTACGTCGATTTGTGGTCGGAGACGCAGGTTTCTGACGGCGAGGCGCTAGATATTGGGCAGGTTCCCTTCAACGAAACGCGCGTCAACTATACGCAGGTTGGAGCATCCCTATTTGTGCCCGTGGTTTCGGGCTTCGGAGTGTCGGCCGGAGTAGGGCGGTACGTCAGTGGCCGCAACGTTGGGTTGGCTACTCGCTTCTCGGGCGGGGTGGTGTATAGCTTTTGAAAGAAGTCCACAGTTAGCTAGTCCACAGTCCATAGCCAGAAGCGCAGATAGCGGTGGACTATCGACTGTGGACTATTGTAATATTAATGACATTCTTTACCTTGCTTGCTGTGTACAATTGCAGGGGCTAACCCCCGATTCAAATGACCCACGTCTGCATTATTGGTAATGGCATCGCCGGAGTCACCGCCGCCCGGCACATTCGTAAATTGTGTTCTTCCAGTGAGTGCCGGATCACCATTATTTCGGCCGAAACCGATCATTTCTTCTCCCGCACCGCCCTGATGTATATTTACATGGGGCACATGACCTACGAGCACACCAAGCCCTACGAAGACGGCTTTTGGCTCAAGAACGACATCAACCTGCGGCGCGATTACGTGACGCACGTGGATACCGAGCAACAAAAATTGCATTTGCAAGCGGGAGGGAATTTGGTGTATGATGTGTTGCTCTTGGCCACCGGTTCTTCGGGCAACCGGGCGGGTTGGCCGGGCGAAAGACTGAAGGGGGTGCAGGGGATGATCACCTACCAGGACGTTGAAGCAATGGAGGCAAACACCCAGGACGTGCAGCGGGCCGTGATTGTGGGAGGAGGCCTCATTGGGGTTGAGATGGCGGAGTGTCTGCACTCCCGGCACATTCCGGTCACGCTCATCATTCGGGAGAAAGAGTACTGGCAAAGCGTGCTGCCGATGGAAGAAGCCGCGATGGTGAGTCGCCATATCCGCAGCCACGGCATTGATCTGCGTAGTGAATCAGGACTCAAAGAGATCAAAGGTGAGGCGCAGGTCGAGTCAATTGTTACGGTCGAGGACGAAGAGATTGCTTGTCAGTTTGTGGGCATCACCATCGGGGTGCATCCTAATATCGACTTTTTGGAAGGGTCGGGCATTGAAACCGATAAGGGGATTTTAGTGAACGAGTACTTGCAAACCAACGTGGCGAACGTCTACGCCGTGGGCGACTGTGCCCAGCACCGGGAGGCTCCGCCCGGTCGCCGCAACCTGGAGCAAATCTGGTACAGCGGCCGCATGCAGGGCGAAACCGTGGCCAAGACCATTTGCGGGCAACGCATGCATTACATTCCGGGGGTGTTTTTCAACTCCGCCAAGTTTTTTGACATTGAGTACCAAGTTTACGGACAGGTGAACGCCCATCCGCAAGAAAGCGAGGAGCGCTTCTACTGGGAGCATCCGGAGGGTGAGAAAGCGGTTCGTATTGTCTTCGACCAAGCATCGGGGGTGGTGCAAGGTTTCAACCTGATGGGCATTCGGTTCAAGCACGCGGTGTGCGAACGGTGGATCAAGGAGGAAAGGCGCGTTGAATACGTGATGGATCACCTGCGCGAGGCTAATTTCGATCCAGAGTTTTATAGGCAGTATGAAGAGGAGGTAAGACAGGCATTTAACGCAGCGTATCCGGAGCGGGCGGTGCGGGTGAAGCGAAGGGGTCGGGTGGCGGCGTTGTTGGGGTGGTAGCGCGCGTTGTTTTCGCTCACGGATTTCACAGATGACACAGATTAAATACAGATTCTTATGAAGAAGGCGATTCAAATTATTGGGTTAGGGTTGTTTATAGTGGGGTTTGGGTTGTGGGTGGGTACGTTCTTCTTGTCGGATTTTCGGTTGACGGATGAGATTCTGTACGAGAATTTTGGCACGGAAGGCGAAGAACCCGCCAACGCCGCTGCGCAGGAGTACGACAGCGAAAGTGAGTCGGACAGCGCTTCGGCAAACAGCAGTTCCTACCGCTTGATTCTTGCTGAGGCTGACGGGATGTTGGGAAAAACCTATCGTTACAATTTACCCTTTATCAGCGATCTGGACGATGTGATTGAGCGCACCAACCAGCGGGTGAAAGTAGTGTACGGCATCACTTCGGAAGAGGTGAGCCAGATTGCTAACAAGATTGCCTCCGAAAACAATATGACCTACTCGGCCGACGTGGCCGCTTCGGTGTTCCCCTCAGATGGGGTGGGTGAAACCAAAGCCCAGAGCCTGCGCGATTACACGGGGTGGTTAGAGGGGAAAGAGTTTGATAGTCAGGAAGCACTGCAATCGCAGTTATCAGGCACCGTCGAGAGCATCAACAACGGTGTGATTGAGCAGAAAGGCATTGGGCGCTATCAGGCCAAGGGATTGAAAACCACAATCGTTAAAGCTTCAACGGTTGGTCTTATTCGCGACCATACGGTGGCGGTGCTGCTGTTTATCTATTTGGCGAGCATCATCGGGGCACTCATGTACCTGCTGCCACGGGTAGAGGAACATGCCGGTATCAAGAATAACTATATCTTCCACAATGCGCTCAAGCACCGGGGCTGGTTAGGTATTTTGGTGGGTTCCTTTCTGATCGTTTTCTACGTATTTCTGTATTTTTATCCCTATTACCTCACCAACTGGATTTTGATGGTGGATCCGGTGAGTGAGCAGCTAAGCGGCAACCCGGCTGGGGAGTTTTTTCTGTACGGATTTCTGTACACGCTGTGTATCGGCGTGATGGGCATCCGGATGATCATCAACTACCGCCACAATAACTACCAGATCGTTCGCACGCTGTCGGTGATGTTCTTCCAGACCGCCTTCGCCTTCCTGATTCCTGAAATTCTGATCCGGCTCAATAATCCGTACTACGACTTCAAAAACATCTGGCCCCTGGACTACGACTTCTTCTTTCCCAGCAGTCTGAACCAGTTGCTGGAGAACGGCGGACTAGGCATTTTCATGATTGTTTGGGGCATCATACTCATTATCGTTGCCGTGCCGGTGCTGGTTTATTTCTTCGGCAAGCGTTGGTACTGCTCGTGGGTGTGCGGCTGCGGGGGACTGGCCGAAACCCTGGGCGACCCCTACCGCCAACTGTCCGACAAATCGCTGCGCGCCTGGAAGGTAGAGCGTTACACGGTGCACGGTGTGCTCGTGTTTGCCGTGCTGATGACGGTTGGAATGATTTATACGTTTTTTACCGGCAGCGGCAGCTTGCTGGGGGTGCCCACCTACAGCGTGGCTTCGGCCTACGGTTTCTTCATCGGAGCGGGTTTCGCCGGGGTGATCGGCACGGGTTTCTATCCGTTGATGGGCAACCGGGTGTGGTGCCGGTTTGGGTGTCCGCTAGCCGCCTACCTGGGCATCGTGCAGCGCTTCAAATCGCGCTTCCGCATCACCACCAACGGCGGACAGTGCATCTCGTGCGGCAACTGCTCTACCTACTGCGAGATGGGCATCGACGTGCGCTGGTATGCCCAACGCGGACAGAACATTGTGCGCGCTTCCTGCGTAGGCTGCGGCATCTGCGCGGCCGTGTGTCCTCGCGGCGTGCTCAAGCTCGAGAATGGAAAAGAAGAAGGTCGTTTCGGTCAGCCTATTCTTATCGGCAACGATAGCGTGCGGGTGGTGGATGCCAAAGAAAAGGAGTTGGTGTAATCAACGTAACCCTCTGATGTATGCTTAAGTATATTCGTATGCCCGTAACCGTAAAGGCGCTTTGCGGCGCTACCATTGGCTTTCTGGTCGGTCTTTACGTAGCTAACAACTACTTCGGAGGCTCTATCAACTACGTGGTGTATCTGGGCGCCGCGTTGGGTGGGGGAGTGGGGGTGTGGCTCCTGCGTCGGTAAGATTAACCCAAGCGGTGTCCATAGCAGCACCGAAAGTAACGACCAATCCGAAGTTATTTGATAACCGCTTGCAAACTGCCAAGGACAAAGTATAACTTGCCCCCGTGGTTGCCTCATCCACAGTTTCTCACTTCCCCCCTAAACAGCCAGCATGGTTCTCAACGAAGCCTTCGAAGCGCAAGGACAGTTCTTATTCCGATACCGAAGCTACCTCCCGCTGCTCTTACTCGTAGCCGGTCTGACTGTGCACGCTTGGCTGCAGCACGACACGGCGGTGCATCCTCTGCTTTCGGAAAAACCGAGTACCTACGTGGCGCTGTTCGTGAGCTTACTGGGGTTAGCGGTGCGCGTGTTCACCGTTGGGTTCACGGTTAAAAATACTTCGGGGCGCAATACCCAGGGCCAGCTGGCCGATGCTCTCAATACCACCGGCATGTACTCGCTGGTTCGCCACCCGCTCTACCTGGGCAATTACCTGATGTGGCTCGGCATTGCCCTGCTGCCCATGAATGGCTGGTTTGCGGTGTGTTTTTCGCTGGTGTATTTTCTGTACTACGAACGGATTATGTACACCGAAGAGCAATTCCTCATTCGTAAGTTCGGCCAGAAGTACCCCGCCTGGGCGGCCCACACCAATGCCTTCTTCCCCGGATTTGGTAATTACCGGAAGCCCGACCTGGGGTTTAGCTGGAAGAAAGTGCTGAAGAAAGAGAAGAACGGCGTGTTCGCGCTGTTTCTCACTTTTTACCTGTTTGAGTTAGTAGGCGCCTACTCCTCCGATGCCAACTGGACGTTCGAACCGACGCTGCTGCTCTATCTTACGCTAGTTTCGGGTGTTCTGTACTTAATCCTGAAGATTATCAAGAAGAAAACCGATTGGCTGCACGAAGCAGGTCGGTAGTTGTGCGCAGACTGAAAAAAAATAGAGAATGGAAATTACAATTTCAGAAACAAAGAAAATCAATACAGAACAAATTGTTGAACTATACAAAGCAAACGAATGGAGTTCTGCTGAAAAGCCCAATGAATTAAAAAATGCACTATTGAATTCTCATTCGTTAGTTACTGCTTGGGACAAAGAAAAATTAGTCGGTCTTGGAAATGCAATCTCTGACGGTTACTTGGTTGTTTACTATCCGCATTTATTAGTCCACCCTAAATATCAGGGAAAAGGAATTGGTAATATGATTGTAGATAAATTTCAAGAGAAATATAAAGACTTCCATATGCAAATTTTAACAGCTGATGGAAGGGCTATCGACTTTTACAAGAAAGTTGGCTTTAAAAAGGCCGGAGAAACAGTACCAATGTGGATTTATAAAGGTAACGAACACTAAACGAGTATTGTGATAGCAAGAATTTGGGAAGGACGAACTAAAATTGAGCATTCAGAAATGTATACTAAAATCATAGAAGAACGCGACATTCCTGATTATAGAAAAACTGAAGGTTTTGTAAAACTTGCATTTCTAAAACTTACTAGCGATCAATTCACTTATTTCAAATTAATAACTTTTTGGAAAGACTTAGAAGTTGTAAAAAACTTTACAGGGCCGTGTTTGGAAAAGGCAATATCGTATAAAGAAGATGAGAAATATTTAGTTGACTTCCCAGGAAACGTAGTGCACTATGAAGTCTTTGCGGAATAAGCAAGCGCACAACAAGGTGTATAAGTAATAGCGACCTAAGTGGTAAATCGAAAGTATAAACATAAAACAAAGGTCAGTGCAAAACTGAAAAGTTAGTGTGTAGAGAAATCCGCTACTACTCATACACAAACCCTCTAAAGCACACTCTTAAACACTCAAATCTTCGTACGCCTGCGCATCCACCACCGCGATGGCCACCATGTTCACAATCTCCCGAACCGTGCTTCCCAACTGAAGAATGTGCACTGGCTTGTCCATGCCCAGCAGGATCGGCCCGATGGCTTCGGCCCCGCCAATCTCCATCAGCAGTTTGTAGGCAATGTTGCCCGAGGCTAGGTCAGGAAAGATGAAGGTGTTGGCGCCCTGCTCGGCCAGGCGACTGAATGGGTAGTTTTCGCGCTGCAGCTCCACGTTTAGGGCCACGTTGGCCTGAATGTCGCCGTCGATCACCAGGTGGGGCCACCGCTCGTGGGCCAGGGCCGTGGCTTGGGCCGCCTTGTTAGGCACCTCACCCTTGCTCGAGCCGAAGTTGGAGTACGATAGCACGGCCATCCGCGGCTCAATGCCAAACGAGCGCACCGCCGCCGCCGTGAGTCCAATGATATCGACCAACTCGTCGGCCGTAGGGTTGACGTTCACGGTGGCGTCGGCGAAGAAGAAGGTCCCTTTTTTGTTGGAGATCACGTACATGCCCGCCACCCGGTCCACTTCCTCGCGCACACCAATGATCTGCAGGGCGGGCACCACCGTCTTGGGGTAGTCACTGGTGAGTCCCGAGATAAAGGCGTCGGCTTCGCCCTGTTCCACCATCGCGATGCCGTAGTAGTTGCGCGAGCGCATGGCCCGACGCGCCTCCTGCCGGGTCATCCCCTTGCGCTTGCGCCGCTCGAACAACTGGTCGCCGTAGCGGTAACGCTTGGTGCGCTCCTCGGAAGGGTCAATGATAGTGCACGCCGACAACTCCAGCCGGTGCTCCTCGATGAGGGCCTCGATGGTTTGCTGATTGCCTAACAGAATCGGAACGGCAATCTGTTCGTCCTGAATAATCTGAGCCGCTTTCAGAATCTTCAGGTCGTCCGCCTCGGCAAAAACTACCCTTTTCGGATTCTTCTTCGCCTTGCCAATCACCTGCGACATCAGCTTCTGCTCGATGCCAATGCGGCGTTGCAGTTCCACATTATACTGCTCCCAATCGGCGATGGTGGTGCGGGCCACCCCCGAGGCGATGGCCGCCTTGGCCACCGCGGGCGAGATGGTGGTAATCAGCCGTGGATCGAGCGGTTTGGGAATCAGGTAGTGCTCGCCAAAGATGATTTTCTCGTCGCTATAGGCTTTGTTCACAATCTCCGGCGTCGGCTCCTTGGCCAGGGCGGCCAGCGCCCGCACCGCCGCCATCTTCATCTCTTCGTTGATGGCCTTCGCACGCACGTCGAGCGCTCCCCGAAAGATGTAGGGAAACCCCAGCACGTTGTTCACCTGGTTGGGGTGGTCGGAGCGCCCGGTGGCCATGATGATGTCGTCGCGACTCTGCATGGCCAATTCGTAGCCGATCTCGGGGTCGGGATTAGCCAGGGCAAACACAATCGGACGCTTCGCCATGGTGCGTAGCATGTCGGGCGATACGATATTGGCGGCCGACAGTCCCAGAAATACGTCGGCTCCTTTCAGGGCGTCGGCCAGGGTGCTCAGGTTGCGCGCGGTAGCGAAGAAGGCCTGGTTTTCGTCTAGGTCGGTTCGGTCCTTGCGCAGCACTCCGTTGATGTCGCACATCACAATGTTTTCGCGGCGGGCGCCCAGTTCGTGGTACAACTTGGTGCAGGCCACCGCCGAGGCTCCGGCGCCACTCACGGTGATGCGGATGTCCTCAATTGTTTTGCCCACAATCTCCAGGGCGTTGAGCAGGGCGGCACTCGAGATGATGGCCGTGCCGTGCTGATCGTCGTGCATCACCGGGATGTTCATCGTCGCCTTGAGTTCCTGCTCAATGGCGAAGCACTCGGGTGCCTTGATGTCTTCCAGGTTGATGCCCCCAAAGGTAGGCTCCAGGGCCCGCACAATGCGAATCACTTCTTCTGGGTCTTTGGTATTGATTTCCAGATCAAACACATCGATGCCCGCGAATTTCTTAAACAACACTCCTTTGCCTTCCATCACCGGTTTTGATGCGGCCGGTCCGATGTCTCCCAGTCCGAGCACGGCGGTGCCGTTAGAAATCACTCCCACCAGGTTACCCTTGGCGGTATATTTATACACGTCTTCCGGCTGCGCGGCGATCTCGCGGCAGGGTTCGGCCACGCCGGGCGAGTAGGCTAGGGCCAGATCGATCTGCGAGGTGAGTAGTTTGGTGGGCACCACCTCAATCTTGCCGGGCGGGTCGGCCGTATGATAGTTGAGCGCGTCTTCTCGGCGAATCTTGATGGATCGAAATTGCTGTACTTTATGTTCCACAGGGTCAATGATGTTGGAGGGCCAAAGGTAGCAAAATATTGCTGGCATGGCCGATGAAATCTCCCCGGAAAAGTAAGATTGAGAACAGCCCGCAAAGCCGCTAACCGGTGCTGCCTGCGTTGGCAATGCTAACAAAAAGCCGTAGTTTTGTTCTTCCTATCCTATCAATCCTATGCAGAAGAAGATTCAATCCGCTTTAATTTCGGTCTACCACAAAGACGAGCTAGCGCCGTTGGTGCAGTTGCTCAACCAGCACGGCGTGCAACTGTACTCTACCGGGGGCACCCAACAATTCATTGAAGAACAAGGGGTATCGGTTATCGCGGTAGAAGACCTAACGGGTTATCCTTCTATCCTGGGCGGCCGGGTGAAAACGCTTCATCCCAAGGTGTTCGGCGGCATCCTGCACCGCCGCGACCACGCCGACGATCAGGCGCAGGTGACCGAGTACAAAATTCCTCCGATTGACCTGGTGATTGTCGATTTGTATCCGTTCGAGGAGACAGTGGCTTCGGGAGCTTCCGAGGCGGACATTGTAGAGAAAATTGACATTGGCGGCATCGCCCTGATCCGCGCGGCGGCCAAGAACTTCCGCGACGTACTCATCGTATCCGCTCGGCAGCAGTATTCGACCCTGACCGAATTGCTACAACAGAAGCAAGGCTCCTCTGACTTGGCCGACCGTCGGGAGTTTGCCCAGGCGGCGTTCCGCACCAGCTCGAGGTACGATCGGGCCATTCAGCATTACTTCAACGACGGATCAGCGCCGACGGAAGGTTTCGACAAAACGAAAATGCAGCGCGTTCCGCTTCGGTACGGCGAGAATCCCCACCAAAGCGCCGAGTTTTACGGCAAGCTAAGCGACATGCTGGAGCAGATCAACGGCAAGGAGCTTTCGTATAATAACTTGGTAGACGTGGATGCGGCGGTGAATCTGATGCAGGAGTTTGACGGAGCAACCGCCTTTGCCATTCTGAAGCATACCAACGCCTGCGGTTGTGCCACGGCTCCTACGGTGGCCGAAGCCTACCAAAAAGCCCTGGCCGCCGACCCGGTGTCGGCCTTCGGCGGAGTGCTGATCACCAACGCCCCCGTAGACGAGGCGGCGGCGCAGGCGCTGCACGAGTTGTTCTTCGAGGTGCTTATTGCCCCGGCCTTTACCGAAGAGGCGCTGGCGCTACTGACCACCAAGAAGAAACGGATTTTGCTGGTACAAAAGCAGCCCCTCACCGCTCCGCGTCAGTTCAAGACGTTGCTGAACGGGATTATTGAGCAAGATCGAGACACTAAAACCGATGCGTTCGCCGACCTGAAGACCGTAACCGAAACGGTACCGGACCAAGCTACCCAAGAAGCGTTATTGTTTGCCAGCAAAATTTGCAAACACACCAAATCAAACACCATTGTGCTAGCCCGCGACGGGCAACTACTGGCCAGCGGCGTGGGGCAAACCTCGCGGGTGGATGCGTTGCGGCAGGCCATTGCCAAGGCCCAGTCGTTCGATTTTGATCTGTCGGGAGCGGTGATGGCCTCCGATGCGTTCTTTCCCTTCCCCGACTGCGTGGAAATTGCCCACGAGGTAGGCATTCGGGCGGTGATTCAACCCGGAGGCTCTATTAAAGATCAGGCGTCGATTGACGTTTGCAATCAGCACGGCATGGCGATGGTATTCACGGGCTTTCGCCACTTTAAGCACTAGCAAAGGAGCGCCTAGTTCACCTCTACCTCGACCGGCAACTCAACGTTGATCGGCTGGGCGGTAGCGTGAGGAAGGGTTCGCTGAGGTTGGACTTGAACCATCCGTTTTTTAACGAACGAGGTAGATCGGCGAATGGCCGTATTGCGCCGTAGCAACAACGAGTAGATCAAAAACGCTCCCGTGAGTTGGGCAAACGAAAGGCCAACCGAGGCTTCGGTTGCTAGTAAAAATCCGATAACAATTCCCGCCCCACTCAACCCGCTGAGCAGCAAGGTGGCTCGGCCGTGGCTCAGGCCGCTGTCTACCAAGAAATGATGCACGTGGTTTCTATCGGCCCGGAAGGGGGCGTGGCCCGCCAGAATCCGTTGGCTAAACACACGCAGCGCGTCAAATAACGGAATCGCCAGCAGAATAATGGCTACCGTAGGAGCATTGGCAATCGGGTAGGGATTGGCCGCTTCGTTCACCTGGATAAAGGTAATAGCTAAAATGGCCAGCACAAACCCCACAATCAGCGAACCGCTATCGCCCATAAACACCTTGTTTCTCTCCGAAAAATTGAAGCACAAAAAGCTGAGGAGCGAGCCAATCAGCGTGGCACAAAGCACGGTAGCCCAGCCTACTCCGATCAAGTAAAAGTAAACCCCAAACGCCAGTGCGGTCACCACCCCCAAGCTTCCGGCCAGGCCATCAATGCCATCGATGAGATTATACGCATTGATCACCACCACAAAAATGAAGACGGTCAACGCAAAGCTAATCAGGTAAGGCAGTTCGTATACTCCAAACAATCCGAATAGGCTTCCGATGCGGATGTTGGCGCAGGCGATCAGCAAACCAGCGGCAATTAATTGGGCTACCAGCTTTTTGTAGGGATCAATCACTAGGATATCGTCCTTAAGACCAATAAAGAACAAAATAATAAGCGAGGGAAGAATTAAGTGAGATTTTCCGGCAGCGGCGGGATACAGATGGGCTACGAGTAGAAAAACAATGGCTAAGGAAGCGAAAATGGCAATCCCGCCCAAACAAGGGGTTTTTTGCGCGTGAGAACTCCGCCCGTTGGGTTCTTCTAGCAGGTGTTTTTCTCGGGCTACCCGGATTACCGCCGGGATGGTGCCGTGGGTAGTGAAAAAAGCCAGGAAGGTGGCTAATAAAAGATACAGAAATGACTCGCTAAGAAAAAAACTTACCATACAGTTAGCACCCTTTATGGATTGAGTTGCGGTTGGTCAAAATCCTTCCACAGCGGCCAAAGGTAGTATCTTTAGGCAAAAATCATAGGCAAATGTAAGTTAGATGTAAGGTCAGCTAGCAATTACCGGGAACCCTCGTAATTACCTTAGGTGTCCTGCTCTTTCATTCATAAAAATCGGGTAACTGTTTAGGTAGTGTGTATGTCACGCAGGAAAGATTCGCCGTTCAGTACCCGGCAGAGTTCGGTAAAGACTGACTTATGCTGCTTGCGGGCGGTAGAGATAAAGCTACGGATACGCGCATAGTAATCCGCCCCGGTAGTAGTTCGGAAACAGCCACTCACTTTTAGTTTGGTTTTCCAGGGCCGAATGTCGCGTTCAGCTAAGTTATTGGTAAAAGGTACCACTTCGTGCTGAGCGAAGGCCAGTACGGCTGATTGACGTTTGACCAAACGATCCATCAAATTACGTCCCTTACTCTGTTTGGGGCGCCCTCGTCGGCCCTGCGGTTCCGGGGGCGGTTCTTCCCGGTTGGCTTGTTGTAAAATAGTTTGGTACTTGTCAATGGTAGCTCGTAGTGCTGCACCGCTCAGCGTGCTGGCTCCCTGACCAGTGGCTAAGTAAGTGTTCATCAACAGCGCATGCATGCGAATAGCCCAATGGCTACCCTGCTCAATCAGGGCGGTGAGTTCACGCAGCAAATGTGCCCCGCACAAAGCGTGTTTATACTGTCCCCCGGTGAAGTAGCTCGCCCAGCAATCGTGCACCACCCATCCGCCATAGCTCAACAGTACACTCTTGGGGTCTTGTAGTGCTTGCCCCCCTCGTTTAGCGTGTCGGTAGAAGTAGGTGAACAAACTACTACAAGCTACATGCAACCAGTGTAACCGGCCTGCCACACGCCCCCCGGTTTCATCCGCATGAATAAGGGCTTGCTTGCCTAGTTGATCACGGATAATGGCCTCTTCTGCTGCTAGTTGTTCATAGTAGCAGGCGTTGGCTGACTGAACAGTAGATTCATTGAGCGCATAGCCAAACAAATCGGTAAACAAACTCTTGATACTGCCTACCGGCATATGGTGTCCGACACTAAGCAAACTTACCAATGCTTTTACGCTGCTGCCGTATTGCACGGGGGCTAGTACACCTTCGGGAAAAGCCCCCTGGTGTACTTTCCCGCAACTAAGGCATTCTTTGCGCTCCGTGCGGTGCTCGGTGACCACCAATGTTTGAGGTGGCAGATCAAACACTTGACGTTTAGCAGTAACCTGCCCGCTCACTTCACTAAGTGCATTACCGCATTGGCAAACATCAGCTACCTTATGGAGAACCACTTGGTCGGCTTGGGCTACCATTTGAAGCGTATCGCCTCGGTGGCCGGGCTGTCCACCACGTCGTTTGCCCGAAGAACGAGGAAAAGCCGGTTGCTTGCTAAGTCCATCGCTGGAAGGTGGTCGGCTACTATTTCTACTATTCTGGGCTAGACGGGCCTCTAAATCAGCAATCCTGCGCAAGGCAGCCTGTAAACTCGCTTGTAGTTCAGCAATCTGTTTGGCCTGTTGCGCTATGATCTCGTCTTTGCTCATCAGTGGCTAGTTCCGAAGCTTTTTACTATTTTGCAAATCAACCTAAACAGTTACAAAATCGGGTCAATCAGGCACTCATTTTCTCTGGTACAGTTGCCGAAAATTCAGGAAGCTCCACTTGGCTAAGCAGTTGTTCCTCCAGCATAGTAGCCCAGGTGCGCAGATATTTAGCTACGTCTTCACGTTGGTTGTGCTGAAGAAACCGTTCTTGTTCGGGTAGGCAACGCAGCACCGCTCGGTCCGAAAGGCGTTCCAGGTGCTGAAAATCCTGCACCTCCAGTCCTGCGTCCAGCATGATAGAAATCACTTGGTCCATGAGGTAACCGCTGGTGGGACAGTAGTCCAAGGCTTGTTCGCTCCAGTCTCCCCCGCGGGTGCGCATGGCATATTCATGAATTTCGGCTCGCGTTAGCTGAGTCACCTCCTGAACCAGGTGGCCGCAGTTGCAACTCCCCATATGTCCCCACTGGTAGTGGTTGGAGTTGGCGATCTTGTGCGCGGTGCGACGGAGTGCTTGGATGAGTTCAAGTCGAGGCTTAGCCATGCTAGTGAAATTTTAGGGTTACGGATAAAAAGTGAACATCGTTTTGGTTTGCGGCGGTTCCTTCTCGCTCAATCAATAACCAATTGATTTGTTCTCTAAACAAACTAAAAATTCCGGAAGAAGCCAAGCTAGCGAGAATCGGAAGGAGCGGTAGCCGCCGGAAACCGCCTAAAAAGTTTGTCCACAATCTTATAGGTTGTCTCAAAACGCTCTTCGGGGTCGTTGACCGGGCCGGTGCCCAGGCCGCGCCAGCGCAGTTTCCGTTCGGAAGCATCCACTAGATCTATAACCAGCGTACCGGTTCTTTCGATCCGGATTTCTTTGTAACGTGATCGGTCCATCGGCGGCCACCACCCTCCGCCGTAGGTATTGGCCCACATATGATTGTAACTTCCGTAGGGATTGTTCGATTTGGTAACCTCCCGGCGCTGTTCTTCGGTTAGGATGTTGAAGGCAATCAGCAACTGCGGATTTTCCGTATCCACCGTGTAGCCCCGTTGCCGGAGCTTTGCCCCGATACGTTGGCTAATTTCATCGTATAAAATGGCACTGGCCTGATCTAGTTCTCCTCCCGACAGAGGTACAAAGGCATAGGTAGTTCCCGAAACGCTAGCCTCCTCAGGGGTTTCGACGAAGGTCTTGATAGAAGAGCATCCGCTTAGTCCCGCCAGTGCAGCCAGCAATACGTATGTTAAACGATGGTACATTGTTAGGTGGTGATGTGTCTTCAGATAACGAAATAATTACCGAAATCTTTTTTCTTAACGCGGTGATTAGGCTCCCGACTACCCTGATGAGTCTCCGGAGAACGTTGAGCATGCATCGGATGAATTAGCCTGATCGATAGGTTACTGAGAGATCTCTAGCACCAGTTTACCACTATTTTGATTGGCTTCCATCCGTTGGTGCGCCTGCTGTACCTCTTTCCAGTCGTAGACCCGGTCAATAACCGGGCGCAAACTTCCGTCGGCCAACAGCGGCAGGGCAAAATCGGCAAACGCCTGCGTCAGGTTGATCTGATAGTCGCGACTGCGCGAACGAAGCGTAGAGGCGCTGATCTGCAAACGTTTTTTTAGCAGGTTGCCCAGGTTGAAGTGCTCGACGTGCGAACCGCCCAGCAGCGCCAGCAACACCATGCGTCCGTCGGTGCGCAACACTCCGATATTTCTTTCGAAGTAGGGAGCGGCCACAAAATCCAGCACCAGGTCTACACCTTCTTCATCGGTGATCTGCATCACTTCTTCCTTAAAATCGTAAGCTTGATAGTCGATGGCGTAGTTCGCTCCCAACTCCAGACAACGTTGGTGCTTGGCAGCCGAGGCGGTGACAATCACGTCGCCCGCGCCCATTGT
The DNA here is from genome assembly GCA_965217275.1 of Cyclobacteriaceae bacterium. Lineage (GTDB taxonomy): Bacteria > Bacteroidota > Bacteroidia > Cytophagales > Cyclobacteriaceae > Tunicatimonas. Next base: position 4,568,470 of record OZ244400.1, read on the forward strand.
CCGGGCCAGTTGAATGGCGGCCGTGCCCACCCCGCTGGCGCCAGCGTGAATCAGTACTCGTTCGCCCGGTTGTAGTTTCCCCAGCCAGTGCAACGCCTGGTAAGCCGTAAGAAAAACTTCGGGCACCGCCGCAGCTTCGGACAGCGTAAGGGTGTCGGGCACCGGTAGGGCCATCCGCTCGTGAATCACCGCATACTCGGCGTAGCCACCGCCGGGTAGCAGTCCGAATACCCGGTTGCCCACCGCGAAGCGGGTCACGTCGGCGCCGATCTCGACGACTTCCCCACTCATCTCCAGGCCCAGGATGGAACTGGCTCCGGCGGGCGGAGGGTACTTGCCCTGTCGTTGTAGCAGGTCGGCCCGGTTCACCGCCGTAGCCGCCACGCGCACCAGCAGTTCGTTGGGTTTCGGAACCGGGGTTTCGTACGCGCCGAAGTGCAGTTGGTTGACTCCGCCGGGTTGGTTGATAAGGATAGCTTGCATGGGAAGGAGTGAAAATACTGAATATCGAACCGGGCGCCGGGCGCAAGGAATGATGAATGTCGAAGGAGGAAAGCAGGTCTCGCTTCATACTTTGGCGTCTATTATTCGCTATTCATAGAATTGCTTCTTTCTATCATTTTCCGGTCTTTACTTACGGGCTAAGGTTTCGGGCGAAACGCCCGAGCAAAAGTAGCGGATTTCCGGCAAATTCGGTTTTCTAATCCATTTCCCCAACACTCATCACCACCAATGATATGATCAAATACGAAAACCAGTACGTGAAGATTGAACTAGACGATGCCCTGGCCGTTCTGGTGCACACCTGGCACGGCTTCGCCCAGGGAGAAGACTATCGCGCCGCCTGGGAAACATCACTACAACTGGCAAAAACCCATAATATCCGGCACTGGCTCATCAACCAGCGCGACCTGAAGGGCATCAGCACCGAAGACCTGCGCTGGACCAACGAGGAATGGGTACCCCGGTCGAACCAAGAAATTGGCACCGAACGCTTCACCGCCATTGTGCTTTCTGAGAATGTCTTTGATGAGGTAGCCCTGAAAAAATCGGCTAGTTCGCTTAAAAAGAACGGCATCATAGCCGGGTATTTTGCCCGAGAGAAATTTGCCAAGCAATGGCTGAACGCAACTCCGTAGCTACCAGTCGCGACTGGTAGCTACGGAGTTGCGTTTCCCTCCGCATCATACTGCTTCCAGTCGCCCGTTTTTTTGCCGCCGTTGTAGGTTCCTTCTTCTTTCACCGACCCGTCTTCGTAATACGCGGTGTGTTTTCCTTGCTTGGCTCCGAAATAGTACTCCGTTTCGTTTTGTAGCGCACCGGAAGGGTAGTAGGTTTTCTCGGTTTTCGTCTTCTTTCCCTTTTGATATTCTCCGGTTTTCTTCACCGTTCCGTCTTCGTAGTAGCTTATCACGGTGCCCTGCAACTGTCCGGCCACGTAGGGCTGTTCCTGCGCCAGTTGTCCGTTGGAATGATAAGTTTTCCAAACCCCAGTCGGCTTTTTGGCAGCAAACTGTTTTTCTTCGCGCAACGTACCGTTCTCATCGTATCTTTTCAGATTTTTTCCTTCGTCCGAGTAGGTAGTTACTACTTCTGGCTTACCGCTGGCAAAGAAGCGGCGGTGTTCCCCCGTTGGCTTGCCCCGGCGGTGCTCCTGTTCCTCCTTGGGCGTGCCGTTAGGATAGAAATAGCGACTGATTCCTTCTAAAAATCCACTTTCATACTGCTCATCGCGCAGCAGCTGACCCTGCTCACTGAAGGACTGCGATGGTCCGTCGCGCTCGCCCCGGGCAAACGTTGTCTGGTCAGCCACCTTTCCGCTCGGATAATATTCAGTAACCACCCCTTCGGGGATTCCCTGCCGATACGTGAGCTCGGTTTTTAGGGTGCCATCTTCATAGAACCTACGCACCGGTCCGTCGGGCTGCCCCCGCCGGTAGGTCATCTGCTCGCTCAGCTTTCCACTGGGGTAATACGACTCAATGAGTCCGTCGGGCGTGCCGTCCACAAACTGGGTCTTGTTCTTAGGAGTGCCGTTTTCGTAGTAGACCGTTAGGGGCCCCTGCAGGGTATCGTTGCGAAAGGTCGCGGTTTGCAGCGTATCTCCCGACGGCGATAGCACCACCACCTGCCCTTCTTTGACGCCCTGCCGGTAGGGGGTCTTTCGCTGTACGACTCCTTCGGGATAATATTCTTCCATCCAACCCACCGGCCGCCCCTGCCGAAACTGCACCTCAGTGGCCAACGGGCCTTCGGCGTAGTACTTCCGATAGGGTCCGTGGGCCATCGTGCTGTCGTTAGTCAGCACGTAATACTTCTCCTTCACCATCAGCTGGGCTGAATCGTAGTAGGTGGTAACCAGCGTAGTGTCTTGAGCGAAGCCGGAGATTGCTGACAGTAGAAACGAGCAGGTAATAAAATAACGGATCATAAGCTAGCATACGCAGTAGTCTCCCAATAACGCTACTTGAGGCGTACTAGTGTGGCGCCGTAGCCGAACTTTTCGCGCTGCGCATCCTGGAAGTACAGAATACTTTTCATTCCCGAAAGCCGCTTCTGAATCTCCCGACGCAGGGTGCCGCTGCCCACTCCGTGCACGAAAGTAATCTCATCCATGCCGGTGGCGAGCGCCTGGTCTAGTTTCTCCTCAAAGGTCTGGAGCTGCAGGTTCAGCATATCGCCGTTGTTCATGGTGTCGTGCGCGTCGGTGAGTTCTTCGATGTGCAAATCTACCTGGGCGGGCGGACGAGTAAGTTTGATCTGATGCTTGGCCTGGGCTTCTTCCTTTGGTGACAAAAGGCTCTCTTTGAGCGCTTCCGGATTTAGCGGTTGACCGCCTACCGCGTTGGCGGCCTCATCGATGGAGAACAAAAAAGAGGGTTGACTAAGCAACGGTGCCGTGGCTTTGCTCTTGAAAAAAGTGGCGGCCTTGTGCTTGATGCGGCGCATCAGGGGTTCGCGCAGTAGGTAGTTTCCGGAACGGAAGTACAGCCCTTGGAAAATCAACACGGGCCACCGATCAAAATCGGCTACTGCCTGGTTCATGATCTTAACCGTGCTTTGCGCACCAAGCACTCCCGAAGAAACCCCGCGAAAGTTGCTGTTGGTTTCTTCGCCCAGCACGTAGGGCATCTCAAAGTCGGTGGTGTTGATCAGGTGAAGCGAAAGTTGCTGGTCGTTGATCAGCACGTAGGCTAGGTAAAGTCCTGAGACAAGCGGCGGAGCAGATTCGTGCTTCGCCACCGGTTTTGCTGCCTCCCGGGGCAAATCGGGCCGCTGAAAGTATTTGTCCTCCTCTTGGGCGACCACCACCACTTCGCTGCGCATCACCGGAATCCCAAACCCGTCTTCAATTTCTACCTCAATGAGGTTCCCCTCCAGAAACTGGGTAATCACCCCTTCCTCGCTGCCCCGCAACAAACGTACTTTATCTCCGATGTTCATACTGGATAGACGAATTGATGGTTGTAGGGTTACGCTTAATAGTACTGGGAATTGATTGCTCAATTATTTCATTGCTCGATGGTTGGCTGTCCCTCTAAGCTCAGCTTTATTACTAAGTTGATGCAGTCGTTCTGCTAGCAGGGTTCAAGTACTGGTAGTGATAAACGAAATAAAACGCCAACAAGTCCGGCCTGCTACCTGCATTGAACGTTAACCACCTACCCTGGCGACACCACGCTATAAATATAGTACCCGTAAATGCCCAGCAAAATCAACCCCTCCAGCCGGGCAATGGTGCGCCGGTAAAGCATCATGGGCAAGATCAAAAAGGTGATCAGCAGCATCCAGATCATGTCCGAATGGATGATCACGTCGTTCACCCGGATGGAGGCAATCACGCTGGTGATGCCCAGAATAGATAAAATATTAAAAATATTAGACCCCATCAGGTTGCCCAGCGCGATGTCGGTTTCCTGCTTCATGGCGGCAATCACGGCGGTGACCAACTCGGGCAAACTGGTGCCTAGGGCCAGCACGGTGATGCCCACCACCCGCTCGCTCACCCCAAAGGTAATGGCTAAATCCTGCGCGCCTTCTACAAACCAGTTCGAGCCGAACGCCAAGCCCGCGGTGCCCACCCCAATCAGCAGTAGGTCTTTTCCCAAACTGGCCGTGGGAGGCGGAACGTCTAACTCCTCGGCGAGTTCTTCGGCCGATTTGGTTTCGCGGCGGGACTTGCGAATGATCAAGTAGGTATAGGTGATTAGAATGCCGACAAACAGCAACCCTTCGGGCCAGTTGATGAGATTATCCAGCACCACCAGGTAGAGCAGCAACGAAGCGCCCATTGTCACCGGCCAGTCGATGCGCATGCTGTCTTGGCGTACCGGCACCGCGGTGATCGCGGCGGTGATGCCCAGCACCAGGGCCAGGTTACAGATGTTCGAGCCGATCACGTTGCCCATCGCCAGGTCGGGACTTCCCTCCAGGGCCGCCCGCACACTGATGAACAGCTCGGGCGCCGAGGTGCCGAAGGCCACAATGGTGAGTCCGACCACCAGGGGCGACAGCCGCAGCCGCAGGGCAATGCTCGACGCGCCGCGCACCAGCCACTCACCCCCGCCTACCAGTAGTGCCAATCCAATAATTAACAAGAAAATAGAAAAGGTCATAAAACGATACGTTACAATTTAGGGCCGAAGGCCAGGTCACCGGCGTCGCCCAGGCCGGGCACGATATAAAACTTTTTGTTGAGGTGACTGTCCTGCGCTCCCAACCAGAACGAACAGGGGAAGGGTGCTTGCTCGTGGACGTGGGCTATGCCTGCCGGACTGCCAATCACCGCCACCACGTGCACCGCCGACGGGATGCCTTGTTTGGCAATGAGGTCCAGCGCGTGCACCAGCGTGCGTCCCGTCGCCAGCATAGGGTCGATGAGTACCACCGGACGATCGTTTACCGGCGGTAGGGCTTGGTACGAAGCCGCTATAGTGAAGTCATTTCCCGTAGTCGGTTGGCGAAACGCACCGACAAAGCCGCTGTCCGCCCGGTCGAAGTAATTGAGTACCCCCTGATGCAAGGGGAGCCCCGCCCGCAGCACCGAAATCAGCACCGGTTGTTGCACCAACGCGTTGACCGTTAGTTGGTCCAAAGGAGTAGCAATGGGGTGAGAAGCGTAGGGAAGGGTTTTGGAGAGTTCGTAGGCCAGTAGTTCGCCCACCCGTTCCACGTTGCGCCGAAAGCGGAGCCGATCGTGCTGCTGCTCGGTGTTTCTCAGATCAGCCAAAAAACCACTGGCCACCGAAGGAGCGGAGTTGAGAACAAAGACGGAGGGAGGAATCATCAGTGGCGGTTGGGAACAGACCGGGCAAATATAGAAGGTTGCCGCTGAATAAAGTGTTTCGTGGTGATTGAATTAGGTACGCACGTACGTTAAAACCTTCGTACGCAGCGTTAGTTAGGGGAGCAACAGACTCGGAACAGATCAGCCAGCCGGAAAGTACTGGTTAACTACCTTCGTATTTAGAGGATCAATCAAATTCTAGCCAGCGAGGTGGCGCAAATCACGAAAGAAGTTGTAATTTTAGCGTTAATATAGCATACAGTGCCGATTCTCTGCGTCGATTTTTTCGTCGCACGACAACAAACCAGGCAATGACCAACGACGGGTCCGCTGTTTTTTCCGTAAAACAGCCAACCACACCACAAAAACTAACCAGCTTACATGAGTTATATTCAGTTCGATAAAAAGCAACTCATCGACCTTTCGCAGTCGCTGAGCCGAGAGATCATCCGCTCCAATAAGTCCGGCGCCTACTCGTCAACCACCATCATTGGTTGCAACACCAAGCGCTACCACGGTTTGCTGGTGGCTCCGCAGCCTGGCTTGGAAGGAGTACACGTGATTCTTTCTTCGCTCGATGAAACTCTCATTATCAACAATGCGTCTTTTGATCTGGGAGTGCATAAGTACCCCAGCGGCTACGAACCCAAGGGCTACTTGTACTTGAAAGATTTCGTGGCCGATCCCATTCCGCGTTCATCCTACCGCATTGGCGACGTGCTGCTCACCAAAGAGAAGGTGCTGGTGGAGCACGAAGAGCGCTTCTTGGTGCGCTACGTACTCGAGAAATCACCCGGCCCGGTCAGACTACGGCTGTCGCCTTTTCTGGCCTTCCGTAACGTAGACCAGCTGCAACGGGCCAACGAAGACATCGACGCCGCTTACCAACCGATTGAGCAAGGGGTGGCCTTGCGCCTCTACCCGCACTACAAGCCGGTGTGTTTGCAGGTGTTTCCCGAGCCTTCGTTCGTCGAACGCGGCAACTGGTACTATAATATTGAGTATCCCGACGATCAGGATCGCAACTACGACTTTCAGGAAGACCTCTACGTGCCGGGCTACTTCGAGCTAACGCTGGAAAAGGGCGATACGGTGGTGTTTAGCGCCGGGGCGGACGAGATCAAGCCCAGCAACCTGCTGCGCACCTTCAACACCCAAACGCGCCGCCGCACCTCGCGCAACACCTTCGAAAACTGCCTGAAGGTGGCGGCCAACCAGTTTGTGCTCAAAACCCGCAGCACTCCCGAGGCCCGCAAGTACGACGAAACCAACGTGATCGCTAGCTACCAGCGCTACCGACGAGGCGGCCGCGACGCCTTCGTGGCCATCCCTGGACTCTCGCTCGTGCACCCTGACCTGAAACTCTACAAGGCGGTGCTCGATACTATGCTTAAACACCGGCGGGGCGCCTTTTTCCCCTTCTGGAAGTACAACGACTCGCAGTTGTCCTACGAAGCCATCGACACCCCGCTGTGGTTCTTCTGGGCGCTGCAGCACTACACCCGCCGCCTGGGCGATACCTCGGCCGTCTGGAAAACCTATGGCGGAGTGATCCGTGAGATTCTGGAGCGCTTCCGCGATGGTACCGACTATAACATCAAGATGCAGGACAACGGGCTGCTGTCGGGAGGGGTAGAAGGAAAAGCCCTTACCTGGATGGACAGCTACGTGGACGAGGTGCCGGTGACCCCCCGCCTCGGGATGCCGGTGGAGGTGAACGCGCTGTGGTATAACGCCATCATGTTTGCGCTGGAAATTGCCGGGCCGCGTTCTACTGAGGGCAAGGTGATCTTGTCCGAGTGGAAAGAAGTGCCCGACCTGATCCGGCAGTCGTTCGAAGATACGTTCTGGGACGAAAAGAAAGGCTACCTGGCCGACGTGGTGAACGGCTTGGAAACCGACTGGTCGGTGCGGCCCAATCAAGTGCTGGCCGCCTCACTGCCCTACTCACCGCTGTCGGACTCCATGATCAAATCGGTGCTCAGGGTGGTGGAAGAACAGTTGCTCACCCCGCGCGGACTGCGCAGCCTCTCGCCCCACGACGCCCGCTACCGGGGCCACTACCGCGGTGCCCAGAACGATCGACGACGGGCTTATCACCAGGGATCGGTGTGGCCCTGGCTCACGGGGCACTTCGTGGAGGCCTACCTCAAGGTGCACGAGCGCGACGTTGCCCTGCCCTTCGCCACGGCCCTCTACCAGGGGTTTGAGCCGACCATGCGTGAGCATGGGATCAGTTCGGTCTCGGAAATCTACGACGGCAATGTGCCGCACGAAGCGCGGGGAGCCATCTCGCAGGCCTGGAGCGTGGCCGAACTCATCCGCATGCAGCAGTTTGTCCAGGAATTTGACCAAGCCACCCAACCCCTAACGGCTTAAATTGAAGGGCTGAATGAGAGAATGATTGAATAAAAATACCTATTCATCATTCAGTCCCTCAATCATTCAATCCTTTTCTTTTAATCCCCTTGACGCTCGTTTATATTTGCGGCTGCTTACTAACCCGAACCTGTTTGATGATGGAAAACACCTCCACTCCCTGGAAGAGACTATATGTACAATCTAAAACTCCCCAACAACTAGAGGGCTTGGACCGGCTCGCCAAAAACCTGTGGTGGTCGTGGAACTACGAGGCTACCCAACTCTTTGCCTCCATCGACGAGGAGCAGTGGCACGCCCTGGGACACAACCCCATTGCGTTGCTGGACCAACTCGACCAGCAAGACTACGTTGATTTGATCGATAATGCGGCGTTTATGAAGCAACTGAAGGCCGTATTGAAAACCTTCGATGCCTACCTGGGCGAAGAAAAGAAGCCGGGACAACCGCGCATCAGCTACTTCTGCATGGAGTACGGACTGCACGCTTCCTTTAAGCTCTACTCGGGCGGACTTGGAGTGCTGGCCGGTGACTTTTTGAAGGAAGCCAGCGACGAGAACGTGGCTATGGTGGGGGTGGGGCTGCTCTACCGTTACGGCTACTTCCGACAGGGACTGTCGCACCACGGCGAGCAGATTGCCTACTACGATCCGCAGCGGTTCACCTACCTGCCGGTGGAACCCGTGCGCGACGAAGCGGGCACCTGGATCAGGGTGGAAGTGGCCCTGCCCGAGCGTACGCTCTACGCCAAGGTGTGGCGGGCCAACGTGGGGCGCGTGCCGCTCTACCTCCTCGACACTGATATCGACGAAAACCAGGAGCACGACCGCAGCATCACCCACCAACTCTACGGCGGGGACCGGGAGATGCGACTCAAGCAAGAACTGCTGCTGGGCATCGGCGGGATGCGGGCTATTCGAGCTATTGGCATCGAGCCCGACGTGTATCACCTCAACGAGGGGCACGCCGCCTTCATTGGGGTGGAACGACTGCGCACCTACGTGCAATCGGGTCTGAGTGTGCCCGAAGCTACCGAAGTGATTCGCGCTTCATCGTTGTTCACCACCCATACTCCCGTGCCCGCCGGACACGACAGCTTCGCTGAATCCATGCTGTGGCCTTACTTCTCGGACTTCGCCCGCCAGACGACCCTACCCTGGGAGCAGTTCGTGGCTCTGGGTCGGATTGACGAACACAACCGCGACGAAGAGTTCTCGATGAGCCATCTGGCCGCCCGGATGAGTCAGCAGGTGAACGGGGTGAGCCGCATCCACGGCCGGGTGTCGCGCGATATGTTTCAGCCCCTCTACCAGGGTTTCGAGGCCAAGGAGCTGCACGTAGACTACGTGACCAATAGTGTGCACTATCCCACCTGGACGGCGCCCGACTTGCAGATCCTGTACCGCAAAACCTTCGGAAAAGACTTCCTGCAAAAGCAGTCGGATTCCAGCGTGTGGGAAAAGATTCACCAGGTGGATGACGCGGAGCTAGTAACGATCAAACAGCAGCAGAAGAAGAACTTGGTGGCGATGCTGCGGCGTCGCCTGGAGCGCAACATGCAACTGCGCCACGAGAGCCCGCCGAAGATCATGCGCACCATCGATGCCCTAAACGAAGACGCCCTGCTGCTGGGTTTTGCGCGCCGTTTTGCCACCTACAAGCGGGCGCGTCTGCTCTTCACCGATCTGGAACGCCTGGAGCGGGTGGTCAACAACCCGGAACACCCGGTAGTATTTCTCTTCGCCGGCAAGGCGCACCCGGCTGACCAGGGCGGGCAGGCGCTCATCAAACACATCATGGAGGTGTCGGGGCGGCCCGAGTTCATCGGTAAAGTGATTTTCTTGGAAGACTACGACATGAACCTGGCCAGCGCGCTGGTGCGGGGCGTTGATGTATGGCTCAACACGCCCACGCGTCCGTTGGAGGCCTCGGGCACCAGCGGCATGAAGGTGACCCTGAACGGCGGACTCAATTTCAGCGTACTCGACGGCTGGTGGGCCGAAGGTTACCGGGCCGACGCCGGGTGGGCGCTACCCGAAGAGCCAGCCTACGAAAGCCAGGACATTCAGAATGAACTGGACGCGACCACCATCTACTCGGTGCTGGAAAACGAAATCGTTCCGGAATACTATAACCAGAATGAAGCGGGCGTTTCGGCGCAGTGGGTGAAGCGCATGAAGAATACCATCGCCAACATTGCCCCGCAGTTCACCATGAAGCGCATGATGGACGACTACCACGACAAGTTCTACCGCAAGCTGCACGCCAGCCACGATGCCGTGCGGAAGAACGACTTTGCGCAAGCCAAGGCCGTGGCGCAGTGGAAGGAAGAAGTGCACCGTGCCTGGGACAAGATCAGGGTGGTCCGCAAAGAAGTGTACAACTTCGACAATGATCCGTTGCCTCTGGGTGAACCCTTCCGGGCCGAACTGGTGCTTGATATTCAGGACCTACGCGCGGAAGATGTGGGCGTCGAGTTGCTGATTGCTAAGCAGCACGAGGGCAAGCACGACATCATCCTGGTGAAGGAGTTCAAGAAAAAGCGCCTAAAGAAAAAGGCCCTGGCTGATGGCGCGGAAGAAGACGAGCGCCGGGGTACCCGCGTGAAGTACGTCTGCGACGAAAAGATTCCCTTCTCGGGCGTCTACGACTACGGCTTCCGGGTGTTTGCCCAGCACAAAGGACTGGCGCACCGGCAGGAGCTAGGCTTGGTGAAGTGGGTGTAGCACGCGTAAAAATACTGATTATTTGTGGGTGATACTTTAGTCGAAGTAGGCACTTGATGTAAATAGGCAGTGATCTTTACCAAAAGCAGCATTTGTATGGTTGATACGGCAATCAATAAAACTACTCCGCAAGCGCGGGAGCAGTGGATTATCAACTTGTATAAGCGGGTATTTCCGACCGTGGCCCGCTACGTGATTCAGCGGGGCGGCTCGTTGGAGCAAGCGCAGGACATCTTTCAGGATGCGCTGATCATCTATTACGAGCGAACTGCCTCTGCGGCTGACCCTCCCGAACAGGAAGAAGCCTACTTGCTGGGCATTGCCCGCCACCGCTGGGCCCGGGCGTGCCGATGCGCCGTACCGGAAGTGCCGCTCGATGATTCGGTGGGGGTGGATTGGGCCGAGGAGGATGCATTGCTGCCCTCGAGCCAGAAGCTGCTGCGGTTGCTGACTGTGGCTGGAAAGAAGTGCATGGACCTGCTGCGCGCCTTCTACTATGATCAACTGCCGCTCAGTGAGGTGGCACTCACCTTCGGTTACGCCGGGGTGCGCTCGGCCACCGTGCAAAAGTATAAGTGCCTGGAAAAAGTGCGCACTACCGTTCAAGAAAAATCACTGACCTATGAAGACTTCCTGGAAGAACACCCAACGGTTGGATAACTATCTGCAGCAGCAGTTAAAGCCCGAAGAAGTCCTGCTGTTCGAGGCGCACCTGGTGCTGGAACCTGAACTGCAGGACGCGCTTCGGTGGCAGCGGCGAACCCACGCCCTGGTTCGGGCCTACGGTCGACGACAACTGCGTCGCGAAATCCAATCGGCCCAACAGAAAGTGTTTCACCAACCTGAGCACCACCGATTCCGGCAAATCATTCTTCGTATATTCTCTAAACGCTAAGCGATGTCTATTCACGCCAGTATCGTCCCCACCGTTATCGACAGCAGCGGCCGGGGCGAACGCCTCTTCGATTGCAGGTACAACTCTTCCACATCATCGGGAAGCACACCGGTCATTTCTGGCAGGAGATCGAGGAGTTCTTCATTCGCGATAAGTTTCTCAACGCCCGTGAAGCGCAGTCGTACGGACTCATTGACCAAGTGTTGGGCGATACCAGTGGCTTGATCTCTCTAAGACACCGCCCTCGAGGTGGCTTTTGATCAGGGGGAAGGGTAATTGTTGCCGATAAACAGTTTTGAAATGAATCTTTGTTTTCTTACTCTCTTAACCCTGTTCACCCTGGCCCAGCTTGGTTGTTCCCCCTCGCCAAGTGCTCAATCGGCTCCGTCCTCCGGTGCGGTGGCCGCCCAAGTCACCGGTCCGTTCACTCTGTGGCCCGAAGGCGCTCCCGGCGAACCCAAAGCCACCGGCGAAGAAACCGACGCCACGAAGCCCGAAGATAACCTGGTGGCCGGAGAACCGCTCATTCGTCTCACCAACGTCACCGACCCCACCATCACCATCTACCACGCCCCGGAAGCGACGGCCACCGGCGCAGCGGTGCTGGTTTGTCCGGGCGGTGGGTATCACATCCTGGCGCTGGACCTGGAAGGTACCGAGGTAGCGGATTGGCTCAACGGGTTGGGCATTACGGCGGTGGTGCTGAAGTACCGCGTGCCGGTGCGCGAGGGTGTGCCCCGCCACGAGCGGCCCCTGCAAGACGCCCAGCGAGCCATGGGACTGATGCGCTCCCGCGCTGCCGAGTGGAACATCGACCCTAACCGCATCGGGGTGCTGGGCTTCTCGGCCGGAGGGCACCTGGCCGCCACGCTGAGTAACACTTCCGAACGCGCCTACGAAACCATCGACGCGGCCGACACCCTCAGCAGCCGTCCTGACTTCACGGTGCTGGTGTACCCGGCTTACCTGACCGCTTCTGAGAAAGGCCCGGAGCTAGCGCCCGAGGTAACGGTCACCGACGCCACGCCGCCTACATTTCTAGTGCACGCCGAAGACGACAACGTTCCGGTAGAAAACAGTTTGTTCTACTACTTAGCGCTAAAGCAAGCCGGGGTGCCCGCCGAGATGCATCTCTACGCCACCGGGGGCCACGGCTACGGTTTGCGCAAGGTAGAGAGCCCGGTGCACACCTGGCCTGAGCGGGCGGAGCGATGGTTACAACAGTGGGAATCGGCGAACGAATAGCAGGTGGTAGGTTACAATAATTTACCGTATCTTCGTAAAAAGCATTTAATTATGGGAAACGCAGAGTTAAAATTAGGCATTTTTAGGATGGTGGATCAACTGTCAGAAAATGAGCTTCAAAAGCTATACAATGCAATTAACGACTTATCCAGCGGTCAAGATACCTCTTCCGAATTGCCCTGGAACCTTTTATCTAAAGGTGAACAGGAGGCAATAGAAAGAGGACTGTCTCAACTGGATAATGGTGAAGGAAAGCCTCATCAGGAAGTGATGGCTAGCTTTAGAGAAAGTTACGGTCGGTAGTATGGATATCGTCAACCGTTATACTGTCCTTTACTATTGGGCGGCAATCCGCCAAGTGGCCCCTGAGTCAATCCGTCTGCTCACATTCTGGGACGCCCGCCAAGATAAAAGTAAGCTTGATGAACGTTTAAAAGATGTTAAGTGAAAGATGGGTTTGTGTCCTATGCCTCTTCCACCATCCATTCACTCACCCGACGCTCCTCGGCGCTAAACGATACTCCGATCAGCAGGGTGCTTTTGTCGGCTTGGCCGAAACGTTCGGCGTAGCCCCGCGCGCGGATCTGTTGCAGCGCAGCAGCCGCCGGTTGGTCGATCTTAAACTCAAAAATCAGGGTGCGCCTGGGGGTGTCTACCACCGTGTCGATGCGCCCCTGGGCGGTTTGCACTTCCGAATGCACCAGCATGCCGGTGGTGCCCAGCATCACGTGCATAATGCTATGGAAATACTTTTCCTGTTGACTAAACAGCGCATAGGGGATAGAAGCAAACACCGATTGAACCAACGCAAAAAACCGCTCCCAATCAGCATCCACCAAACTATCGATAAGGGGAAGCACGTAGCTGCGCGATACTTTGTTCACGGGTTCTTCTAAGTATTCAGCCAGCAGGTACTGCTGAAACGAGATGGCCACTTCCTGGTTGGGAAATCCCAGTTGGTAGCGCGGCTCTCCGAAAGGCAACTCCTCAATCGCTTTCACCGTGAGGTAGCCTGTCTGAAACAACAGGGCCACAATGTCGACGTGCTGAATGTCTCCGCTGGCCAGCAGGGTTTCCGGAGCCGACAGATGGGTTAGCTCGTAGGCCGTGGTTTGCTCTTTCTTGAGTTGCTGCGTGAGGAACGTGGGAGTGCCGGTGCTGAACCAGTAGTTGCGGAAGCTGGCCATCTGAAAGAAACTCATCAACGAAAAAGGATTGTAGACCGAGGTGACGGCGTCCCACGAATAGCCGTTGTACCAGAACTTGATCTTCTCCAGCAGCGCCTCGGGCGACCTATTCATCGTGCCGGGCAGGATAGCCAGATGTTCGCCGAAGTTCTGCTGCACTTCCTCCAGGGTGTAGCCGGTGAGCGTAGCAAAGGCCGGGTCGAGCGTCACGTCATACAGGTTATTGAGGTCCGAGAAAATGGACACCTTACCGTATTTGGATACTCCGGTGATAAATACGAAGTGGAGGTGCTGATCCTGCGATTTAAGCACTCCGTAGAAATTCTTCAGCGTCTTCACGTGCTCGGTCGCCTGCTCGGGTTCTTCCAGCAGGTCGGTGATCGGTTTGTCGTACTCATCGATGATCACGACCACTCCCTGACCATCGCGCGACAAAGTTTGTATCAGTTCGGTAAAGCGGTTTTTGTAATCAGTGGCGTACAGCGATAGACCATAAGTCTGGGCAACAAGTGCCATCTGTTCATTAAGCTCTTCTTCCAGGTGGTTGGTGCGGTAGTTCAGCACGTTCATATCCACATAAATCACCGGATAGGGCCGCCAGTCTAGCTTATCCTCAATCCAGAGTCCGGTAAACGGCGCTTGGTTTCCCAGGAATAGCTCCCGAAGGGTAGACGCCAGCAGCGACTTGCCAAACCGACGCGGCCGAGACAAGAACAGATAACCGCTGGTATTGATCAGCCGGTGAATATGCTCGGTTTTGTCTACGTAGACGTAGTCACCCCGCCGCAGCTTACCAAAGTCCTGAATGCCAATGGGAAGTCTTTTCAAAACGACGGTTAATTTGGTGCTTGTATACCCTATAACTTATCTAACGCAGGGCCGCTGGCCCGGTGACCAATTTAAGTGGGTTTTCTGAACCCAACGTAGGCAGAAAGAGTCTACCAGAACAATGTTTCTTACGAGGAGGTAAAACGGCGGTTCCCGCCCAATGGTTTGAGGATACTATCACATAGCCCGCTCGGCGGTCAGCGGTATGGTTTGACCCGAGTAAGTAGCCTGCCCCGACAGCGTTTCTTCTTCTTTGGTGAGTGATACCCGGATGGGCTGCCCCTCAATGGAAATGCTAAACGAAGCACTGTCTTCCAAAACTTCTACCTGCTGGGCCGGAATGCGGTTCTCGTTGATTTCAATAAAAGCCTGCAAGCTATCGCCTTCGTTGGCAAAAACGATGGTGCCTTGCTGATAGGGCGGGTCGGCCTGCGGAGCGGTATACTGCCAGGAACCTTCCCAGTCTTGCTGCTGCGCTTGGGCGGTGGGAACAGTGACTAATGAAAAAACAACGAAGGTCAAGATTGCTAGGATTTTCATGGGTAAGTTGTGAATTAGTGAATAAATTAAAACGAAAGCCAGAAGGTACGTCCGATGTGCCACATTACCAAATGCCTGGCCAGCAATAGTCTTGTGGTCTTTTATTTGTCCTTAATCCTCAGTCCCTTGTCATTTGTCCTTTGGCTCTTGTAAATTTGACCAATGACCAATGACCAATGACCAATGACCAATGACCAATGACCAATACTCCCACCAACCCAACCGGTATGAAGCGCAACCTAATCCTGCCCATCCTCACTATAATCATCTCAGCCTTTTGCCTGCAACCCGCTCTCCAAGCGCAACCGCCCCGGGCAATCAACCCGCCCGACCCCTACGCCCACTGGCGCACCTACCGCGGCACAGCCGACGCGCTACAGTATTCGTCGCTCCGGCAAATCGACACCACCAACGTGCACCGGTTGCAACCCGCCTGGACCTACCGCACGGGCGACGCGGGCGAACGCACCACCATCGAGTGCAATCCGATTATTATTAACGACGTCATGTACGTTACCTCCCCGCAACTAGACCTTATTGCACTGGAAGCGGCTACCGGGGAAGAGCAGTGGCGATTTCATCCCCCCGAAGATGCGTCGGGAGTGAACCGGGGCGTGACCTACTGGGAGGAGGGCAATGATCAGCGCATTCTCTACGGGGCGGGGGCTAGGTTGTACGCGCTGAATGCAAAGGACGGCCAACCGGTAGCCGCGTTCGGAGACAACGGGCGCGTAGACCTGCGGGAGAACCTCGGGGCGGATCCGGCTTCTCTCAGTATTTCGCTGACTACCCCGGGCATCGTTTACAACGACTTGCTCATCATTGGCTCGTCCACCGGCGAAGGCTACAACGCCTCGCCCGGTCATATCCGAGCTTTTGACCTGCGCACCGGCCAACTGGCGTGGATCTTCCACACCCTGCCGCAGCCGGGCACCTTCGGACACGACACCTGGCAGTGGCAGGCGGGTGAAAACTACGGCGGAACCAACAACTGGGGCGGACTTAGCCTCGACGAAGCCCGGGGCGTGGTCTACGTGGCCACCGGTTCGCCCACCTACGACTTCTACGGGGCCAATCGCCTCGGCGAAAACCTGTTCGGTAACTGCGTAATTGCCCTCGACGCCACCACCGGCCGCCGGAAATGGCACTACCAAGCCGTGCACCACGATCTGTGGGACTACGACCTGGCCTGCGCCCCCACGCTGATGACCATCCCCCACCGGGGCCAAGAGATCGACGTGCTGGTACAGCCTACCAAAATGGGCACCCTCATCGTGCTGGATCGGGAGACGGGCCAGCCCCTCACCGATACCCAAGAAACCCCGGTGCCTGCCTCAGACGTACCCGGCGAACAAGCGCACCCCACGCAACCCATGCAGTCGGACCTGGTGATTGTGCAGCAGGGGCTGACGGAAGACCGGCTCACCAACATCTCACCGGAAGCGCAGGCCTACGCCCGGCAGGAGTTTGCCAAATACCGCAACGAAGGCTTCTTCACACCCCCCAGTCAGCGGGGCACGCTGACGATGCCCAGCACCCGCGGTGGCTTCGGGTGGGGCGGGGCATCCTACAATCCGGAAAAGCAGGTGCTCTACGCCACGGCCAACGAGGTAGCGCTCATCCTGAAGATTAACCCGGTGGAAGCGGTGGAAACCAAACCGCCGGTGCGACACGCAGGCGGGATAGCTCAGACGGAAAACCAACAAGGAAGAAGCCTGTACCTAACCAACTGCTCAAGCTGTCATGGTGCCCGGCGGCAGGGAGTGCCCAACGCCTTTCCGGCCCTCACCGGCTTGCGCGAGCGACGGGAGCGCCCGCAGGTGGCGCGCATCATTACCCGAGGGAAGGGCAGCATGCCCGCCCACCCGCAGTTCAGTGCGCAGCAGCTAGAAACTCTGATTGACTTCCTTTTCGATACAACTACGGTGGTGTCCGAACCGGCACCCTCAGTCCAAACAGCTGAGCGTTACGTGCTCGACGGGTTCACGCTGTTTCTGGACCAGGAAGGCTATCCGGCCACCCGACCCCCCTGGGGCACCCTGAACGCGGTGGACATGACGACCTTCGAGTTGCTCTGGAAGGTGCCGCTCGGAGCGTATCCCGAACTGCTGGCGCGGGGCGTTCCGCCCACCGGCACTCAGCACTTCGGCGGGTGCGTGGCCACCGCCGGGGGGCTGGTCTTCGCGGGTGGGTCGGCCGATGCGAAGTTCCGGGCCTTCAGCGCCGCCACCGGCGAGGTGCTCTGGGAAACCCAACTGCCCGCCGGAGGATACGCCACCCCGGCGGTTTACCAAGTGGACGGACGGCAGTACGTGGTGATTGCTGCCGGAGGAGGCAACCGCAACGGCACCCCCTCGGGCGACACCTACGTCGCTTTCGCCTTGCCTGAGCAAGGGCAATAGCAAAATATAAAAACCACGTCCTGTGCCTTCATAAAAAACCCATGTCCTGTGTCCTCACAGGACATCCAGACTGGGTAACCTGTTTATCCGTTGTTCTTAGAGCAGACTACTCCGCCCGCAGCGTGCCCACGAAACCTCCGTACGGAGCCAGCGTCACTGACAGGGGTTGGTCACGGGCCACGGTCTCTTCGCGAAAAGCCAGTTCGTCCGCCTCATCCTCCAGCAGTGACAGGGTGTGGGTTCCTTCGGGTAGGAAGTCAAGGGCCACTTCATAGGTTTTGTCAGTTTCAGCTTGATGAATGCCCGCCAGGTACCAGGTGTCCCCCGACCGCCGGGCCAGGATCACGTAGTCGCCCGGGTAGCCATCGACCAGACGCGTTTCGTCCCACCCCACGGGCACGTCTTTGAGGTACTGAATGGCTTCGGGGCGCAGCGCGCGGTAGGCTTCGGGCCGATCCGCCAGGTGCAGCAAGCCCGACTCGAACACCACCGGCAGAGCCAGCTCGTGCGCCGGAGTGGTCAGGGCCGGGTAGGTGGAATTTGACAGGGTGACGGGCGTGAAGTCCATCGGCCCCACCACGTTGCGGGTGAAGGGCAGGATGGTGTTCTGCGTGGGCGCGTAGTCTGGGTAGCGCTCGGCGAACTTGTAGGCCTCGGCCCCGAACACCGCCTCCATCGCCAGCAGGTGCGGGTAGGTGCGCGACCAGCCCCGCGGCAGGGTGCAGCCGTGGAAGTTGACCAGCAGTTCGTACTCTGCCGCATCGTTCAGAATATCAATATACTGCCGGATGATCGGCTGCTTGTCACTCTGGAAGAAGTCGATCTTCACCCCGGCCACGCCCAACTCGCGCAGCATCGCAAAGGCCTCTCGCCGCGCTTCGGCGGTGTGCATCTGGTCGCGCGGCTCCTCGGTGACCACGTTGCGCGGCCCGCCGCTGTTGTACCACACCAGCAGCCGCACGTCTTTGTCCTTGGCGTAGGCGGCTAGTTTGGCCAAGTCGCCGTTTTTCATGCGGTTCCAGTTGGCGTCCACCAGTGAATACTTCCAGCCCATCTCGGCGGCGAAGTCCACGTAGGGCGTTAGCTGATTGTAGTCTTGCGGACTGTCGCTGTAGTACCACCAGCTCCAGGAGGCCTTGCCGGGCTTGATCCAGTCGGTATTGCTTACCGTGCTGGACTCTGCCAGGTGGTGCACCAACTCGGAGGTGGTAATATCTCCCAAGCTGTCCGACAGGTGAATCACGCGCCAGGGCGAGCTCCAGGGCAGGGTGATTTCGGGACGGGTGTGCAGCGAATCGAAGGCTTCGTTGGGCTCGGGGAAGCGCACGCGGTACTGCCCATCGGCCGGGTTATCGTTGAGGTGCATGCCCACGTAGGTGCCGTCGAGGGCCGCTTCGGTTAGCAAAACCCAGGCATCGGCGGTATGAAACAGGGCCGGAAACGACCAGCCGTTCTTGTTGGCCGGGGCGGGCTCGCCGATGGGTAGTTCGTCCTGGTAGAACGTCTCGTAGGCGGGGGCGTACATCCACACCGAGTCGTAGGCCTGCAACCACTTCTGCCCGTCGGTAGGCAGATTGAAGGCCGTCATCTCGTCCTGAATGGTGTAAGCTTGCCCGGTGGCTCCGCTCCAAACGTAGCGAAAGCCGAGTCCGTCATTAAACACCCGAAAGCGTAAGGTCAGCGAGTCGTTTTGCTGAATAACAGTATAGGCTTTCTCTTGGTAAGACGCTTCGTGCTGCCGACGTTTGCCGATCAGCATATCGTACTCCTCGGTGCCCTCGGTGGTTTCCGAAGCGGTGAGGGTGGCAAAGCCCTGGGAAAGGTCAAGACGGTCGCCATTTGCTGCCTCGGCCAGCAGTCCCAGCCGGGAGGGTTTTACCACGGTGGCGTAAGTGTTGCCTTGTTTGATTGCCACCTGATACGACAGGCTGCTATCTGCCGGGTCGAGCGACACCTCCACCCGGATGCGCTGGTCAGGAGAGTACAGAGCCGGATCAGCCGGTGGTTCGTTGGACTGACAGCTCAGAAATAGTGTGATGAGAAAGATACAGCAGGGGAGTGAGCGAATCATTGGTTTGAGGTTAGGAAGCGACGGCAATATACCAACGTGCCGTAAAAATACCCGCTTGCTCCCGGAGCATCACCGTAAAACGTAGTGCCGCAGCGCTGAAACATTACCGATTCATTAAATAAAAGACCCGTCGGCTAACAGCCAGCGGGTCAGTACAAGTTTTGTTGGTTTAACTTGCCGCGAAGATAATTGAAAAATATGATGGTTTGGATTCGTGATCGGTTTTTTCATTATTCGGCGTACCAAGTCCAACCCGCATGAACGCAATGGCTCTCATACGCTCTCTTTGGGCACTTATCCTGCTAAGCGGGTCGGCGATTACCGCCCAACCCGGTCTCGACACGACCCAGGCACCCTGCTTGCCCTGCGAGGGGTTGGGGGAAGTGACCTTAGCCGATGTGACCATCACCGAAGCGGTGGTCGTCGACCCGGAAGCAACGCACTGCCGGGTGCGCGGCACCATTGGAGAAGAAATCGGGTTCGAACTGCTACTCCCGGCCCGCTGGAACACCCGCTTTGCCATGAGCGGCGGTGCCGGTTTCTCGGGGTCCATCCAGAACGGCCTGCGCCACCTGGTGCGGGAGGGCTTCGCCACGGTGGGCACCAACACGGGGCACACGGGCGAAACCACCGAGGCCGACTGGGCGTTGGGCCATCCGCCGCGACGGCTCAACTTCGGGCACGTAGCCGTGCACCGCACCGCCGTGGTTTCTAAGAAGATTATTGAACACTACTACTGCGCTGCCCCCACGTATAGCTACTTCAGCGGCTGCTCGCGGGGGGGTGGACAGGCCCTGATCGAGGCCCAGCGGTATCCTGCCGACTTCGACGGCATCGTGGCCGCCGCGCCCATCATCAACTGGCCCGCCACCGGGGCCGAATTTGCACAAAACACCGCCCTGCTGTATCCCAATCCCAACCAGCTTGATGAACCGCTGATCACCAAGACGCACCTGGAGCTGCTCCAGGCGGCGGTGCTCACCCAATGCGATACGCTGGATGGGGTGCGCGATAGCCTGCTGAACGACCCGCGGGCGTGCGCGTTCGACTTTTCCGCCCTGCCCCGGTGCCCGGATGACGCGCCGAGTCTGGAATGCTTTACGCCCCGGCAACTGCGGGCGGTTCGACTGATCTACGCCGGAGTCACTAGCCAAGACAGTACGATCTACCCCGGCTTTCCCTTCGGCAATGAAGCGGCCGCGGGCAGCTGGGATACCTGGATCGTGGGCCCGCACGCCGAGTCGCTGAAGCTAGGCTATCCCACCCTGCAATACGCCATCGGGACGGGCATTCTCAAGAACTTCGTATACCAGGACTCGACCTGGGATTATGCCACCCACAACTTCACGGACTTTCGCGATCAAGCGCAGGAGGCGTCGGCGTACCTGGATGCCACGTCTACCGACTACCAAGCCTTTCGGGCGAACGGCGGAAAAATGATTATCTACCACGGCTGGAGCGACCCGGCGCTGTCGGCCTATACCTCCATTGATCATTACGAAGCCGCTGTCGCGCAGGACTCAACCTTGTCCGAAGCGGTGCGCTTGTTTCTGCTGCCTGGCGTGTTGCACTGCGGTGGGGGACCCGGCCCGAGCGGCACCAACTGGATTCGCCTGATCCAGGACTGGGTGGAACGTGACACTGCGCCCGAGCGGGTGGTGGTGACCAAAAAAGTGCGGGGCAAGGTGGTGCTGAGCCGTCCGGTGTTTCCCTACCCGGCCCGGGCGGTTTATGATGGGGTAGGGGACCCATCCGTTGAAAGCAGCTTTTTGAGGAAGAACCCGTGAGTAGGCACTATCGTTACAGCGGGGCGCGCTTGCAGCGCGTCACCCCCTTGTTTTCCGTTGGTTCTAGGGCGTTTTGACAGCTTAGACGGTGCTTTCTTTCTGACTTTTTCCCGCTTGTCGGAACAGTTTACCGTTGAGACAAACGGGGACTTTTTAGTATTTTGACTGTCTACCACGGTGGCTGAGGGGTGTTCTTTTCTATCCTGCCTCTTTCGCTCGTGGTCAACCAATTAGACCAGTATCTTGCTCAAGGTTGACCTACGAATTTCTGATCTGAATCAAACCCAGTGTAAATTGAGAGAATCCTATTCGTAGGAAATCATTCGACCAAATTAAGATTTAAGACAAGCGAGTTCTGCACCTCAACCCACTTTCTCCCGTTCCCTAATTTGCTGCTCAATTTTCTTAAAGTCCACGGTGCTGCAACTACCACACCCCTTCGGGCAGCCTGCATTGGTAGAGAAACTACGGTACACCAAGCGCCCCAGATAGACCAGCGCGGCGATGAAGATAAGTATAACGATGATTTCTTGTACGTAGGCTAACATGACTGGATACTGGATAGACGGGCTGGTGGCGATAGGGTTACACTTTATAGTACTGGAAATTGATTGTTCGATTGTTTCATTGTTCAATGGTTGGGCGTCGCTGAAGGCAATAACTGAACCATAGGACAGTCGAGCAATCGAACCATCGAGCAATCTATACTTCCCCTCTACCCAGCGACCTATCTGACCCCTACCTCATTCTATCATTCAATCCTTTTCTCATTCAATCAAGACATCACCTGATACACTACCAAAGCCGACAGATACGCCAACACCGTCATGTAGGCGGTTTGGATCAACGGCCAGCGCCAGCCCTTGGTTTCGCGGTGCACAATGGCAATAGTGCTCATGCACTGCATGGCGAAGGCATAGAACACCAGCAGCGAGAAGGCTACTGCCGGGGTAAACTGCCGCTTGCCCGTGTCCGGATTAATCTCCTCACGCATGCGACTCTTGATGGTGCTATCGTCCTCAAAGTCGGCCCCCACGCTGTAGAGGGTGGCCATGGTGCCCACGAACACCTCGCGGGCCGCAAAGGAGGTGATCAGCGCGATGCCGATCTTCCAGTCGTAGCCCAGCGGACGAATCACCGGCTCAATCCAGTGGCCCAGCCGTCCGGCGTAGGAGTTCTCTAAGCGCACCGAGGCCACCGCATTGTCAAGTTCTTCCGGGCTGCGCTCAACGGTACTGTTCGTCCGCAGTTCGGCTTCGGCCCGTTGTAGGCTGTCGCCCGGACCGTAGGAAGCCAGCACCCACAGCACCACCGACACGGCCAGGATCACCCGCCCGGCCTCCCACACAAAGGTGCGCGACTTCTGCACCACGGTGAGGGCCACGTTGCGCCAGCGCGGCCAGCGGTACTCCGGCAGCTCCATAATCAGAAAACCCCTACTCTTGGCCCGAATCACGTACTTCATCACTACGGCCGATAGGATCGCCGCCGCGAAGCCCAGCAGATACATGCCCATCAGGGCTAAGCCTTGCAGATTGATGAAGCCCACCACCGGTTCGTTGGGCACCACCAGGGCAATCAGGATGGTATAGACCGGCAGGCGGGCCGAGCAACTCATCAACGGAGTAACGAAGATGGTGATCAGGCGGTCTTTCCAGTGGTCGATGCTGCGGGTGGCCATGATGGCCGGAATGGCGCAGGCCAGCCCCGAGATCAGGGGCACTACGCTGCGGCCGTTCAGCCCCGCCTTGCGCATCAGCTTATCCATCAGAAACACCACCCGCGCCATGTAGCCCGACTCTTCGAGCAGGGCAATGAAGGCGAACAGAATGGCAATCTGCGGGATGAAGATCACCACCCCCCCGATGCCCGGCACGATGCCCTCGGCCAGCAGGTCGGTGAGCGCTCCGGCCGGAGCGACATCTTTAATCCAACCACTCAGTTCGGAGAAGAGGTAGTCGATAAAGTCCATCGGCACGGTGGCCCAGGCGAAAATAGCCTGGAAGATGAGGAACAGCAGCCCGAAGAAGATCAGGTAGCCCCCCACCCGGTGGGTCACGATGCGGTCGATGCGGTCGGTGAGCGAGATGCGCGCCTGCGAAGGCAGCGTCAGGGTGTCTTGCAGCAGATCGCGGATGAGGCGGTAGCGCTCGGTAGTTTCTTGAATCTGCAGGTGCGCCGGGTTGATGGGGTGCTGCGTTCGGATATCAGCCAGGTACTGTTGCTCTTCAGCGGACAGCGAACGCATGCCGTGCCCCTGTTGCAGCAGCAGATAAGCGGCGTAGTCTTCGGCTTGGTTAAAATGATCGCGCACGGCCCCGATGGCCTCCGGTGCCAGGGGTCGCGCGTCGAAGAAGCGCTGTCGGGCCGGAGTTACCCGGTGGCGCAGCACCGCTTTGAGGTCGTCGAGGCCCTCGCCCCGACGGGCGTTCATCACCACCACCGGCACTCCGCCCAGCCGCTGGGCTAGGGCTACGGTGTTAACTTCCAGCCCCTGCCGCCGGGCCACGTCGGCCATGTTGAGCGCCAGCACCACGGGCAGGGCCAGGTCGATGAGCTGGGTAGCCAGCAGCAGGCCGCGCTCCAGGTTGGTCATATCCACCACCGCCACCACCGCGTCGGGCGGATGGCCCAGCAGATGATCCAGCACCACCTGCTCATCGGATGAGCGGGGGAACACGCTGTAGGTACCGGGCAGATCGACCACGGAGGCCAGGCTCCGCGTGTCCAGTACGCAGCGTCCCACCTTTTTGTCGACCGTCACGCCGGGGTAGTTGCCCACCTTCTGGTTGAGTCCGGTGAGGTGGTTGAACAGGCTGGACTTGCCCGCGTTAGGGTTGCCCACCAGCGCGATGTTGAGCGTTCCGGCCGCGACCGCCGGGGATATGGTGGTGGTTCTACTCATACCAGCTCAACGAGTTGGGCCTCGTCGAGGCGAAGCGAAAGCTGGTAGCCTGATACGCGAATGGCAATGGGGTCACCCAGTGGGGCCCGCAGTTGAAACACCACCTCTTTGCCGGGCAGCAGGCCCATCTCGATGAGCTTGGGAGTGATTTCCGAGGGGCGGACAGCACGAATCACGCCCCGTTGTCCGGGCTTCAGTTGGTCGAGGGTGGTCATGCAGATAATGGACGTATGAAAAAGTAGCGACAAGGTACTAACAATTTAGATTAGGTCTAAACAAAAGCGACACAAGAAAGCAACAATTTCGTATATTGGCTTCGTTCATTGTATTTAATCAAATTGCTAGTTGCTATGGAAACTGCCAAGAAAACACACTTATCCCTGGCTGAGTATAATCAGTTGGAAGAAGAAACCAATCAACGCTACGAGTATCATGATGGTGAAGTGTTCGCTATGGCGGGGGCCGCAACGGATGTTGGCGACCCCGTTCATGGAGCGATTGCCGGAAACTTGATCGGACTGCTTCACACTGCTCTTCGCCCTAAGGACTGCACGGTGCTTACCAGCGACGTGAAGTTTTACATCCCCTCAATCAACCGTTCGCTCTACCCCGACGTGTCGGTGGTCTGCGGCCCCTCCGAACGATCTGAGCAGGATACCAAGGCACTCGCCAACCCTATCCTGTTGATTGAGGTGTTGTCCGATGGTAATGCTTCCTATGATCGCGGGACAAAGTTCCACTACTACAGTGAATTGCTCTCGCTGCGTGAATACGTGCTGGTGGAGCAGCATACTTGGAAGGTAGAAACCCGCTACCGCAGTCGCCCGGAAGAGCCTTGGCAAATGGACTGGTTCAGCGGCGAAGAGGCCCATGTCCGGTTGCGCTCAGTAGACCTCACCTTGCCGATGGCTGATCTGTACCGACGCACCGAAAGCTTGTGAAACGTCCCCTTGGTCAACGCTTACTGCGGTGGTGCAAACCCTGCTGATTCAGCTCGGAACGGTTCACCCACGCCTCCTTTGCTCCGCCGCCGCACTGCTGAGCCCCGTCACCGCACCTCCGAGCATCGGCGTCGCAGTAATTTGCTCCAAGGCCGCACCTTTTTGCTCTGCCTCCGGTGCTCCGAGCACCCCGCGCGCGCCTTTTTGCTCCGAAGCCGCAGCTATTTTCTCCGAGACCGCAGTAATTTGCTCCAAGTCCGCACCTTTTTGCTCCGACGTCGCACCTCCGAGCACCGCCGTCGCACCTTTTTGCTCGGCATGCCGAGCATTTTGCTGCGCAGCCGGAGCAAAAAGCCTCGAGACCGCACCTTTTTGCTCCGAGGGGCCAGCAGAGAGGTTGCTCATCAATCAACATTTGCTGCAACAAACCCGCTACGGAAACAGACAGTCTGCCACCTAGGAGGAGGATTGTTGTGCCGGTAGATTTTGGCCGAAACCGACCCGGAAAATACCAAAAGATATATATATTTGTCGGATCGATTTTCCAAGCCACCCTAGCTCAGTTGGTAGAGCAACGCATTCGTAACGCGTAGGTCGAGGGTTCGAGTCCCTTGGGTGGCTCATTCAGTGTACAGAGCAACGCATTCGTAATTTTAACTTTCTGGTCGTAGGGTAGCGAAGTGCGCGGCACCCGGCGTCCTACGACCCAATCAGGCTTTGTATAAGATCGTTACACCCAGGAACACCTCTTGTTCATCAGTAAGCGCAAACTACCAGTGCCCCCGTTCAACTAGAGACTTTAAAAGTTTCTGATACATCAAAAACACGTTTGGCTCTGATTCATCGCTGACTTCTTCACCGGTTATGCGGTTAATGCGAGCGGTGAGAGCAAAACTACTATGGTTTTGCTTTTCGATTTTATAATGCACAATGTAAACTTTTTCTAATAGCGTCCTGTAGTTTTCATACGCTTTTCCTGCTCCACCAAAAAAGTGTAGCAACGGGGCAACTAGGTCGGCAGGTCTCTGAATCAGGCTATTAGCATAGCGTTATACCGTCTTAGGAACGCGAACAAAATAAAGTACTGAACTAAGCGCATATTCTGTAGGTAAGATGAGGGACTACTGGGTGAGGTTGAATGCGCTGGAAGTCTAGTTCCTGTGGGGTAGTTTTGATGCCTGTGGGGTAATACTGATCGTTCATTCTGACTATGACCTTCAACCCGGTTGTTGTAGTAGTTTTCTGGGCTAGCGTTAACACTAGTTGATAGTCAGTAAAGACTGCCCCTTCCATTGCCCGATGTAAGTGAGGGAAGACTCGGTGCTCAATAGGGTTGTGTTTAGAGGCATAGGGGGGATAGTGACAAATGATAAAATCTATGCCTATTTGCTGAGCTAAAGCTAGCATCTGCTTCTTGAAAGCATGATGGCGATAACTATTTGCCCCACCCGCATCGCATAAGACTAAGATAGTCTTGGCATCTGGATACTGATGCATACCAAAGTTCTCCCACGGGGTGGCCCCCACCACCAAAGCAGGTTGTCAGCGATAAAGCTAGCCGTTTCGTGGTTGGTGCCAATGGATAAGTAGGCCTCATTGCGTTGCAAGTCATAGATGCCATGTGGCACCACGCTGCCTTCACTCAAGTAGTGGTAGTCGTGGTCATAGACTTCAAGAGGAGCTTGCGTGTAGCAGCGACCAGCTCGGTGCAGCTTGCCCAATCGCTCTTTCTTTTTGCAATCTATACTGATGATAGGGCTGCCTGTACTCATGATGGCTACTAAGGTAAAGATGAGTTGGAACTGCCTCTGACGTTCTGCCCACTTGCCGGTAGGCAGGTTCTTGTACTGCTTGCGATACTTGTAGCCCATCTGTTGTAAGGCTCGCTTGACCACTCCGTTACTAATGACAATACCATGCTGCTCCAAGAAGCGTTGGGCAATCTCTCTGGGTTTCAAATGTATCCAATAGACACTGGCATCCACAGGGCTACCGGCTTTATGCTGCTCTATCAAGGCCCTGAGCAGACGTTGAGTCTCAGGATGCTGGACAAATTTTTTTTCTGCCACCCCCACTACGCCGCTGCTTGCCAACTGGAACCTGGGCGTACAAGCTCACTTGCCCCAGCTCAGTTTGTCCCTTGCGGATGGTCTTGGCACTAATCTTTAACAAACGACTAATGTAAGCCTTGCCCCCGTAGCCCAGCTTTTCTACTTCCTGGGCTGCATAGTGACGACGCTCTTTTTCTTGCAGACTAGTATAAAAACGTAACATCATTTGCTCGGTGGCTTGATTGTATCCTATCATGCGCTTGTCTTCGTTGATGCAGCCGCAAAGGTAAGCAAAACTTCGTTACTTTATTTTAATCGCATTCCTTAGGAACAGATACAAAATAAAATAACAGAATTTTAATGGGTAGAAAATACGGCTTTTCAAAAGAGAAAAGCGCGTCATACCATTTCTATAGCCCAGGGATTAACCGCGGCGGCGGACCGCCCGTGGGCTATAGAAATGGTAACGGAATTTCTATACCTAGGCCTCAGTATGTCCTTGATTCTAGAATGGTATTTTATCTAATTCATGTCCCTTGGGTAACCGCGAAATCTGATTTTAACAAACTTTAACTCCCCGCCTATTCTCCCCCACCCCCCAGTTCCCTACCTTACCCATGCTATCATTCCCCCATTCACTCATTCAATCATGCTTCGCAACTACCTCGCCACCACCCTGCGCCACTTCCGCAAGAACTACCGCTACGCCACCCTCAACGTGCTGGGACTCGCCCTGGGGTTTGCAGCGTGTCTTCTGATTGCAGTGTACGTGCACTACGAAACCAGCTACGAAAGCTTTCACACTCAAGCCGACCGCATCTACCGGACCACCTACCGCTTTCAGCCCGAAGGCGAGTTTGGGGTGCACTGGGCCCGGGTGCCGGTCGACTACGTAAACGAACTGCCCAATGATCTACCGGAGGTGGAGACGCTCGTTCGCTTTCAGAACCACGAGCAGAAGTACCTGCGAATAGGAAACGAGAAGTTCCGGCCGGAGCACGCCTACGTGACCGATCCCGAGGTGTTTGCCGTGTTTGACTTCCCCTTGCTACAAGGTGATGCCAAAACTGCCCTGGAGCGTCCGCGCTCGGTGGTGCTCACCCCAACGGCCGCCCGGCGCTACTTCGGCACCGACGACGTGCTGGGCCGGGAAGTGCTGGTGACCGGCGGGTTGGCAACCGAAGAACTGGCCTACACCGTGACGGGCGTGATGGCCGAGGTGCCCTCCCATACTCACCTGCCGGTGGAGATGCTGCTATCGTACCGCAACCCCGAGGAACGCAGCGGGTGGGCCTACGTCTACACCCTGCTGCGGGAAGGAACCGATGCGGCGGAGGTGACGGCCAAGCTGCCCGCCTTCATCGATAAGTATACCAATGCCCAGAATGCGTTGGGCGTATCGTTTGCCCTTCAGGCCCTGCCCGACATTCACCTGGATTCTAACCTGGCCCGCGAGATCGTGCCGAACGGTAATCGGTTCTACGTGCGCGTTTTCTCCGCCGTGGGCGGCTTCATTCTACTTATTGCGTTGCTCAACTACGTGAATCTGAGTAGTGCGCTGGCGCTGGGCCGCACGCGGGAGGTGGGCGTCCGCACCGTGCTAGGGGCTAGCCAGTGGCAACTGGTGACCCACGCGGGGGTGGAAGCCGTTGTCTACAACCTGGTGGCGATGGTCATAGGGTGTCTGCTGGCTTACGCAGCGTTTCCTTACTTCCACGCGCTCACGGGAGTGGAGTTTCTGGTTTCTCCGGTGGCTTTTGCCGGAGTACTGCTGCTGGTGACACTGGGGTGCGGCTTGTTGGCGGGTGGGTATCCGGCCTGGATGCTGGTTTCGGTGCGCACCCTGGAAGCGATCAAAAGTAACGCTGCCTTCGCCTTGGCCCGTCGGACGGGTGGGTTCAGCGTGAAGCGGGTACTGGTAACGATGCAGTTCGCCACCTCGATGCTGCTGATCGCCAGTGCGCTGGTGGCCTACGACCAGTTTCGCTTTCTGCACCAGAAAAACCTGGGAATGACCACCGAGCAAATCCTGGCGCTGCCTAACCTTCCCAACGCGGTCACCGAGCGCTACGAGGCGTTTCGGACGCGGGTGGCGGGGTTGGCCGGAGTGCAGCAGGTGGCAGCCTGTATGGAGGTGCCTTCGCGCGAAATCCGCGATTCGGGTCCGGTGCGGGTGGAAGGAGTGAGCGATGATCCGCGAACTGCCCCCATGATGGATATGCAGGTGATTGATTCAAGCTTTGTCAGCCTGATGAATCTGGAGCTTTTGGCGGGCGAAGGTTTATCCTACTCTCTATCCGATAAAGACCCGTCGGCCGAATCGTACGATGTCACCAACCGGCCGCGTAGTTACCTCATCAACGAGACAGCGATGCGGCAGTTGGGTTGGTCCACCCCGCAGGAGGCGATTGGACAACAAATCAGTTGGACCATCGATGGATTTCAGTTGGCTACGGGACCCATCACCGGGGTGGTGAAAGACTTTCACCAGGAGACGCTGCGCAACGCCGTTGACCCCACGGTGATGACCTATGAACCAATCTGGCTGCGCACCTTTCTGCTGAATCTGGAAACCCGAAATATCTCGGCTACCGTGGCGGAAGTGCAGCGGGTTTGGGACGAGCTATTTCCGGCCTACCCGATGGAGTACCACTTTCTGGACGACCTGTACGAACGCCTGTATACCCGCGAGCGGGTGCAGCTGCAACTGCTGTCGGT
Organism: Cyclobacteriaceae bacterium; assembly: GCA_965217275.1. GTDB lineage: Bacteria > Bacteroidota > Bacteroidia > Cytophagales > Cyclobacteriaceae > Tunicatimonas. Next base: position 4,598,432 of record OZ244400.1, read on the forward strand.
GTTCAGTGGACTGGCCATTTTGGTAGCCCTGCTGGGTCTGTTTAGTCTAACGGCCTACACGCTGCGCACCCGGGTGCGGGAGATGACCATCCGTCGCGTACTGGGAGCCAACGTCGGGGCACTTATTCGGCTGGTCGGTCGGGAATATATGGGGGTGCTGCTCGTCGGCGGACTGCTGGCCCTGCCGCTCAGCTACTGGGCAGTGAGTCGTTGGTTGCAGGACTTTGCCTACCGGGTGGAGGTGTCAGTAGGCTGGTACGTGCTCACGCTGGGCGCGGTGAGTGTCCTGCTGTTGTTAGTCGTGGGTTGGCAAACCCGGCTCAGCACGTCGGACAACCCGGCGGAGGTGCTGCAGGGCGAGTGAGTAGGCTGAGTTTTTAGTGCCACCAACTAATAATGTCCCTTGGCAGAAAGAACAAAGATCTTATCGTCAAGCACTTCGTAGACCAACCGATGTTCTTTGTTAATTCTTCTGGACCACGTACCGGAAAGATCATACTTCAAAGGTTCGGGCTTTCCAATGCCAGTAAAGGGGTCTTGAAGCGTAGCCTCAATCAACTGACGTATTCTTCTTAAGGTTTTGGACTGTCCCGACTTCCTAAAAAACTCAATATCCTCCTCAGCCTTCAAAGTATACTCGACTACTCTTTCCATAAATCGTCCAACTTGATTTTTACCGTTTTTCCCTCTCTGGCTTGCTGTCGGCTCTCCTGAATTTTTGCTACGAAGTCCGGATCGTAGGATTCCTCTTTTGTTACCTCAAATTTCATCTTGAGCGCTTTGGCAAATGCTTTCAAGGCATCTTCTTGCTCAATGGTCTCTGGATACACAATAAACGCGTTGTCTGTTTTCATAAACTATCCAAGTTCAGAGTGAAATTAACTAGTTGCCTCCACTGTAACGGCAAATAATTCTGCCAGGAGCAAAAGACTAAAACAAAGATACGAACCAAGCGTGGTAAAGTGAAACTGCTGTTAATCTGTTATTTGTCAAACCACTAAACACCATCCCTCCTCACCTCTCACCAGCACCACCGGACGCAGACCGAAGGGTTCGGGAATCACGTTGCGCTGGAAGCTCAGCAGCTCCATCCGCTCGGCCCGCACCCGAATGACAACATAATTATCACTCTGAGGCCCTTCGGGAAAGAACAGTCGCCACGTACTTTTCCAGTATTCTTCTTTAACCGCCGGTTCGTGGTGCACGGTGGCGGTGCCGTAGACCACCAAACTGGCGTCTTCGTCCGCCTGGTTAAACGCCAGCGTCACGGCGGGGTGGGTCGCAATCTCGGTCACTTTCCGGGATTCGGGATTGGTGCCGATGAAAAACTCGAAGTCGTCGGCTTCGGCGATGGGTTGCACCAGCCGGGCACTCGGAGCGCCACCCGTCGCGGTGGTGATCAGATAGGCGTACTTGGTGCGCGAGGCGATGCGGCGGGCCACCCGCAGGCAATGGTCCAGCGAGAGATCGGCACTCGCCTGCTTTTTTCGTTTGTAGGCGTTGAGCACCACGTCGCTCACTCGTTTGGGAAGGCTCATAGAGGGATGGTTTGCTAGGAAGCGCCCAGTCGCTCGGGCGTACGGAAGGTGTCGGCCCGCTGCCGCTTGATCTCCTGCTGCAGACGCTGCCGCGTGGCCTGGTACGTTCCGGTCTGAAATCCGATCAGGTTGCGCAGGCCGTTCAGCCCCTGCAGGGGCGAAGCCAGCAGCTTCGGTGGCAACGTAGACGCCGGAAGGTCTAGGATGTCGGCCACTGCATCGCCCAGCAGCAGGCGCATGTAGGCCGGGGCCAGCGCACTCAGGTTGCTCGGCGCATTCTGCTGCATGTAGTCGAGCAACGACTTGGTGAGCACGCGCCCCGCTTCCGACGGACGGTGGTGGCGCTCGCTGATGAGCTTGGTGAGCCAGAACGCTTCTTTGCCGGTGTCGGGCAGCAGGCGCTCGTCGACGCCCATCAGGTAGCTGGCCACGTTCCAGAGGTGCACGTAGGCGAGCTGATCTTCGGACGCTACCCGGATGCCCAGTTGCCGCATGCCGCGCACCGGCAGCAGCGACATCGACAGGTTGGTTCCGGCCATGTCTTCCTGGTTCACGGGCTGGCCCCAGTCGAAGTTCCACCGCTCGTCTTTCAGCAAATGATAACGGATAGCGGCGTGAATAAGCCGCACTTTCTGGGCACTGCATATCGCTTTTCCCTTTGGCCTGAAAGCATCTTTGCTGCCTACGTCGAGCACGTACTGCCCGGTTTCGGCCAGGCGCTTGCCGGGGTCGTTGCGCAGCCGTTCCGACAGGTAAAGCACCTGCGCACCGTCGGCGGCGGCGTAGTCGTAGGGCAACGACAGCAGCCCAAGCATCATGAGCAAGTCCGGCGTATGGCGGGCGAAGAAGTCGTGTCCGCGGCGCAGCAGACGCGCATCAGCCCACCCGGGCAGCACGCGACTCTGCTCCAGGAAGTGCGTCACCGCGTTGGGCAAGCCCTCCGGAATGGCGTAATCGTTGGTGGTGAGGGTGGCGAGAGTTTCACGGAACTTGCCGCCCGCCGGGTGCTGGTACATGGCGGCCACCGCCTGGTCGGCCAGCGGGTCCATTTGCTGCCGCATTTGGGTGAGGAAGGTGTCGTCGTACAAAGAGAGTTTGCTCATGGGGCTGTAACAATTGATCGTGGTTGAAGGTTCTAGGTTCTGAGTTCTAGGTTAATGGTTCTAAGTTCTAGGTTGCATATTTGGTCAACCCAGAACCTAGAACCTTGTACACCTCTGAAAGTCTTCCCTATGATCAACTACGACAAAATTCGCGTTCAACCAAACACTACTATTAGTCTGCGCGACTACGATACCGATGACACCGGCAAACTGAAAGACAAGGACGAGGGAAAGGACTTGCAGAAGGATAACCTCAAGAAGCTCAAAGACCTGCAGGAGATGCTCTACGCCTTCAACCGCTACGCGGTGTTGCTGATCTTCCAGGCGATGGACGCGGCGGGCAAGGACAGCACCATCGAGCACGTGATGTCGGGCGTGAACCCGCAGGGGTGCCAGGTGTTTAGCTTCAAGCAGCCCAGTGCCAACGAGCTGGAACACGATTTTTTGTGGCGCACTTACAACGCCATGCCCCAGCGGGGTCGCATTGGCATCTTCAACCGTTCGTACTACGAAGAGGTGCTGGTGACGCGCGTGCACCCGGAGTACATTCTTGGGCAGCGGATTCCGGGCATTCAAAGGGTGCAAGACGTTGATGAAATCTTCTGGCAAAACCGCTACCGCTCAATCAACGAGATGGAACGCCACCTGCACCTCAACGGCACGGTGATTCTGAAGTTTTTTCTCAACGTGTCGAAGGAAGAACAGAAGCAGCGCTTCTTGAAACGCATCAACCGGCCCGACAAAAACTGGAAGTTCACCATGAGCGACGTGGAAGAACGCACCCACTGGGACGATTACCAGCAGGCCTTTGAGCAGGCCATCAACCATACCTCCACCGAGCACGCGCCCTGGCATATCATCCCGGCCGACCACAAATGGTTTATGCGGGCCGCGGTGAGTGAGATTATTGTAAACAAACTACAATCGCTCGACCTGCGATTCCCGCAAGTGAGCGAACAGCAGCAGGAAAATCTACGGAAGGCCAAGGAGATGTTTGAGAATGACCCTTCGGCCTGATTCTTACTTCAGAAGCATCAAAACTGAAACCCGACGGACAGGCTCAAGCGACGCAAGGTTCTTCTTTCGTTCACCTCTGTGGTGCTTCCGTCCCAATCTTCCCAGGAATAAGACAGGCGAGCCCGCTGCACTTTGTAGCCTACGTTGAACAGTAACGCTAATTTGCTGAAGTGGCATTGATAGCCTAGCCCGGGGTAGAGCATCATCCCTCCGCTGGTGCGGCTACTCGTTCCGTTGAAGAAATTATCGGTTCCTCCCCAAGCGCCCCCGCCCCCTACGTTTAAGAAGTACAGGGGAGACCAACGCCGCTGGAGCATCACTCCACGCACGCTCGCAAACAGGGGGGCAGCCGTGATGTTGCCATATCCGTAGTGGTCCAGGCTCACCCCTAGCCCCACCATCAGGTAAGGATTGAAGGTATACCCGTGGATGGTAGAAATACTTTTGCCGTTTCTCCCGCCGACATAGGGACTATAGTACCCTCCGCTCTGCCGCAAGCTGGCAACTTCGATCACGTGAAAAAAGCCGCGCTCTTGGATGGCGAAGGGTTTTTTTTGCTTGGGTTCACGCCCCGGCACGCGTTTTATGTCTCCCACCGGACCAAACACGATCTGTCGGATATCAGCGTAAGCAATGTGGGTTTGGTTGAATTCATCCGCTTCCAGGGTAAGGTACCCCTCAAACATCGACAGCGTCGTCATCCCCTTGATCACCTTACCGTCCTTCAGGAACACGGTTACTTCCTGTTGCGTAGACGTTTGGGCATAGCCCACCGTTGCTGCCAGAAAAAACAGTAACAGTAGGTACCATTCCCTAGGGGTGCGGCCGCCCATCATACCGCCGCCACCGTCAGTTTGCTCAGCAGGCGAATGTTGCTCAGATCAGTGTAGTCGTACTGATAGATGCCATCGTCGCCAATCACAATCAAGGTGCCGTTGAGGGGAATCACGTCGAAGGCGTGGATGTCCGTGAAGTGGGCAATCAGGCGCTGGTCGATACTGTAGGTGTCGGTGATGTCGAACACTTTCAGGCCGTGCTCGCCTTCGCACAAGAACATCGTCCGGCCATCGATGCCCAGTCCGTGCGGATTTTCCATCGGATAAGTAGCCGCCAGCATGGGGTTGTACACGTCGCGGATGTTCACCACGTCCAGTTGGTTCTGCACGCCCTGGCAGGTGGTGCCGGTGCGCAGCGTCACGTAGGCCATGCTGTCGTTGGCCACCACCGGGTCGCAACTGGTGGCGTGAAAGAAGCTGGAAACGTAGGCGGGATGCTCCGGCTGCGCGTTGTCGTAGATGTACATCTGGTTCTGAGAGCCGATGAACAGCCGATCGTTGTGCGGAAAAATAGTCTCGATCAAAAAGCCAATGTTCAGTTCGTTGCCGGGCACGGGGTTGGCGGCTTGAGAGACGTCGAACACCTGCATGTTTTGGTCGTCGATGGCGTACAAATGGCGGTTGCTCACCGCGAACCGCGCCAGCGAACCGGCTTTGCCGATGGCTTCGTTGGCCTGGTTGAACACCGGCACGTCGGCCTGGCTCATGAAATCGTTGCGCGCCGCACTGTTCAGGAGAAGCCCATCCTCAAAAAGGTAGGATCCAGAGCCGTAGGGGCTGAACCCACCGAGTTCGCCTTCGTACACCTGAACGGTTTCTTCTTCCAACCAATGGGTCACAATGCCCCGTTCTTCGTCGGGATAGAAGCCGTAGCTGTTGTAGCGGGGGAACACGTTTTCCACGCGCTGGGTCACCGTCACGTTCCGCGGATCGCTGATGTCGAGGGCTAACAGATCGATGTAGCTGTCGGCGTAGAGCACATCGCCCTGCGCGGCCAGATCGAAGTTGCCCGGGATGTTGACAAAACTGATGGGCCGGGGATTGGCCGGGTCGGTGTTGTCGATGATGTGAATGCCCTGGCTGGGTTGGTTCAGGAACAGGTAGCCTTCGTGGGCGTAGATCTTGCCGGTGCCTTCAATGGCCCGGGCGGGCATCACCGCCACGGCATCGCGCAGCACGTCGGTAGTTTCGTATACGGGGGTAACCCGGGTGTAGCGGACGGTAGCGTCCACCTGGTCGGTGCAGCGATTAAACAGGGGCAGGGACAACAGTAGGGCGAAGCAGGCAAGTAGGTGCCGCCGCCGGGGAGGCATGACAGGGATTTTCATACGAATAACGGTTTAAGTGAGTTAAACGGAAACGGACGATGATACCCTGTCTTCTGCGCCGGTACTTCGGAGTGAGTCTGGCGGTAGTGGTGATACCAAGGTAACGAACGGGAAGCAATAAAAATATACGCGTCAGGCAAATTATTTTATTACTTCCGGAACTTCGGGAAAGTGGATCAGGGAAGGCAATAGTACACACGCAGATCGAAGGAAGCAATACCGGGAGCGCCCCGGGCGGTAAGACTTTGCTCAAGTTCGCTAAAGAAGGCATGACCTACCGTGACTCCGGCCGTGGCGATCCAGTTCTTACCCAGGGGCTGGTACAACCCCAACCCGCCCTGCACGGTAGCCGATACGTCGCGAAACGTTCCGTAGATCGGATAATCCGTCCGACCGTCGTAGGTCGACGTAACTTCCAGAACGTGCCGCCGCGCCAAATCGAGCACTACCCCCCCGGTGATGTACACATTTGTACGCTTCGATTTCGTTAGTAGGTGATGGAAATTGACCGGTACGGTGTAATACGTACCCCGCCATACGGTGGTTTGACTTCCCACCCTTACCTCAGAAAACAGATTAGTGCTCGTGTCTTCTATAAACCGAAAGTCGGGTCCGGGCTCCTGAGTAAGTTGGCCTACTTTTGCGTAAGCAATTCCGATAGACCAGAACGTTCGGTTGGAGGAATAGCGTAAGGCCGCTATTCCCCCTCCGTTAAGCAACCATAGGTGTTTATCGAATCCATATCGTACGTCTGCTACTGAAATCCGGCTCAAAGCCATCACTCCTACGGCGTACTTGCGGTCAGAAATAGACCTATCGGCGTTCGATTTATTAACAGATACTTTAGCTGGTTGTGCACTGCTCTCAAATACAGATAGCGTAAAAAGCCCAATGATTACCGAGAGAAGAATATTATTCATCATAACCGAAACTAGCAGTTCGAGTGCCTCTTTCCGTTTCAAAGAAGAAATAATTTCTGGCATTATTGTACAGTGTATAGGTATTGTACTTACAGGGGTAGTATTTGCTAGACTTGTCGGCAGAAAAGTAGCCTGCTTGATATTCACTATCCCGAGACGTAAATCCAACAAATCCATTTCTAAAGCCTAATTCTAGTGGGTGTCGCCAACTCACACTTGCTGTTCTATATCCAGCGTATTTGTCATTTTCGTAGATAGCCCATACAAGATATTCGGCTCTTCCATCATTAAAATCGTGAACTCTAGGAAACTGAGCATTTCTAAAAACAGCCCTCCAGTCATAGGTAGCATCGTAAACCTCAACATCTGGATTGCTGATCAACCATAGTGTGGTAGTGATGTTTCGATTGTAATTAAACTTTAGGTTCGCCATCAAATCTTTCGCCTACCTTTTTGTAAAGAAGCCTTCGGAACTCGGGATCTTGAGACTTGTACAATAGCCCTTTGGCAAGGGTTTTCATGTGCTTATAATGATGTTCCGCGTAAGCATCTGAGGACAGTTGTGAGAACTCAGTTGGCTTTTGTTTAATAACATTTTCTTGCGTAGGTATTTCTTCCTCTTGGCAAGCCAATAGATTTAGAAGGACGATACTAATGAGACAAATAGATAGCTTTTTCATAGGTAGTGAGTTTATAGTTTTTAATATGCTTAATATAGAGTTTTTTAAGATCAAGTGTTGTGCTTCTGTAAAGCAATAGTTATTAAACTTTATTCCGATAATTTTTCCGGAGGCTCGTGTCGACACGAGCCTCAAAAATTTATCGGAATAAAGTTTAATCGAGCCTGGTAGATTTGAATTTTATGAAAGCGGATACACTACGTATCCCTCTTACATAACCGCCGATTCCCTCAAAGGGCTATTGCTGCAACTTTTAACAATCTTTTTTTGCTCGGTTGCGGAGGCTGCAACTCCGGGGTGGTAATCTTGTCACTATACACCAAACCAGACTTTGCTTATGTCAAATACTATCACGTATCAGTACGCTCGCCCTTCGGCCCTTCAAGCGCGGGGACGTCATGAAGAACTCTTCTTGTCACAGTACAGCGAAGTGCAAAAGAAAGAAGCAGCCTGTTTCTTCTGGGGCAAACTCAACGACTCCTTCACCACGGCGCGCTGTCTGTTGACGCTGTCGCAGGTGGTGCAGTCCAGTTTTAACCTATCGCCATTTCAGCGGAGCTTACTCAAGGACCCGGTGGTGACCGCGGGTAACGGTAAGATTCGTTTTGAAGGCTTCTCGCACTGCGCCGGGGTATACGCGCGGGTGGATGTGCTACCGGAGGGCCACGACGGAGAGTTTCCTGAGAACGGCACAACCAACGTAGATTTCAACCAAGCGATGCTATCTGCCCTGAGCAGCGTGACGCGGCGGGAAGAAGTGGTGCTTTCGGTTGGCAGGCAGGAAGTTGCCCTGCACAAAAACGATCAGAAGGTCGTAGAGCGTAAGGTTCCCTTGCCCGCTAAATGGATCAAGGGCCTCACCACCGTGCAACGCTACCTGGCCGACACTGAGCCGGTGGCGACATTGAGCCGAACGCAGGCCCTACAGCTCATCCAAAGCATTCCTCGCCAGAAGTCTCGTACGCCGCATCACCTAGTCCAAAGGGGCGGCCGGGTGATGTTTACACCGGTGGTCGGCACTCCGGTGGCCGGCACTCCGGTAGCTAGTGGCTCATTTTCATCCACCGAAGGCATCAGCATCGGCGGTCTACACCGCTTGCGACTGTTGGACCCGCTGTTGCCGCTGGCCGATGAACTTCGGGTATTCGCCCATACGCAGGGGCAATCCACCACCTGGCAGCTCTACTTTGGCCCCATCCGCTTTAGCCTGACTTTGTCAAAGGATAGTTGGCGCGGCTTTTCGGGGGAAGGGGCCGCCCTGGATTCGCTCGTGGCCGAGGTACCCGAACACTGGATACAGCACTTTGACCAGTACAGCTACTGTAACCAGGAATTTAACCCGACCCTGTTAGCCGTTCAGGAAGACCTGAGTCCGCAACGGATTCAGCAGCTTAGTGCCCACCTATCGGCGATGGGGTTGCTGGGGTACGATTTAGACGAGAACCACTTCTTCTACCGCCGCCTGCCGTTCAAACTCGATCGTATCCGTAGTCTTAATCCTCGGTTGAAGAGCGCCGAGAAGTTACTGGCCGAAGAGCAGGTAGCTATTGTTTCACAGGACGATCATCGCACCGAAGCGAAGGTAGTCGGCAGTGGTGTAACCCACACGGTGGTGTTGTCTCCGGAGCAAGAGCGATGCACCTGCACCTGGTTCAGCCAGCACCAGGGCGAGCGGGGGCCCTGTAAACATATCCTCGCCACTAAGAAACAAACAAACCAACCAAACTATCCTTATCATGAATTATCCGGAAAGACTAACCCAGATCATTGATAGCCAAGACCAAACGGCCCTTCTTTCTTTTCTCCAAAAGCTACCCCGCGACCAACGTCGCCCCCTGGTTCCAGCCTTAAGTACTTTAAGCAGTTGGTTACCCAGGATGGCTTTGACGGTGACAGCTTCTTAGAACACGCCTCGGTGCTGCTTACTTCCGAGACCAAGTCGGTGGTGACTGCCACCCTGATGATTCTGGACAAACTGGCCCGACGCCATCCTGACCAGGCCGGTCCGGTGAGCCGACTGTCGTGTCAGGCCTTGGTTCACACCGATAGTGCGGTGCAGCTTCGGGCCGCTAAGCTGATTGCCAAGCACGGAAGCGGGGAAGACGAAGAACTATCTTTGACCATTGCCTGCTACGGGGATAGCTTGTATCAAAGTGCTCACTCGTTGCTAAATGCGTGGCTGACTGTCCCACCGGCATCATCCCTCGAGTTAAACAACGCCGAGGCAGTTTCTCAGCCCATCATCAGCGAAGGTAGCCGCATTGCGGAAGTTGACACAATGGACGACCTGGTGTTTTTGGCTAGCCAGGCCTTTGATAATAACAGCCCCCTGCACTTCGATCTGCTACCGGCCGCCCTTATCCGACTAAATTCGCAAATGAACGGTGAAAACATCGCTAAGCTTCTTCCGGCCTTTCAGCGTGCCTACCAACTACTGATGATGGACTGGCGCAGCACCCAGGGGTTACTGGACCACATGCTGGCTAACTTCTTGGTGGACTACGGGCAGTATCTTGTTGCGCGATTCCCCACTATGACTGCTGAACTTCAGAACCTGCATGAAGAATTTGTGCGGCAAGACCGAGAAGAAACTGCGCGTTGGTCGTGGCAAACTTACCGCATAGACCCACTTAACTTGTGGCGTACCCACCACCACGATCCGATGTATCGGCCGTTCAGGCAATTGCTGTTGGAGGTATTGGAAGCCCTTCTACGGGAACAACCATTACCGCTACTGTCCACCCCAACGCATACTCCCTACTGGATTGATCCGGTGGTGCTGGTGGAAAGATTACGGCAGTATCAGCAGCAAAACGTTACTCCGGCTTCTACTGACTGGCAACTGGCTATCTCGCGCACCGCGCTGGATGACACCGTTGCCGCCCAGCGGTTAGCGCAAGAAACGTTATCCGGCGAGTACCAAGCGCTGATGCGTTTCTTGCTTGATCCGAAAGGTCGTGCGCCAGCGTCACGTACTCATCCGGCGGTCTGGATGACGGTAGCCCTGACCAAACAACCGACTACCGCCCAAGCAGCGTACGGGCAGTGGAGCTGGCCGAAGTTGCCTGCTAGCTACACCTCCGACGAACCGCACTGGCAGTTTGTCGCCCAGGATGCTCATCATGATCGCTACGACTACCAGCAGCGGAAGTATATCAAGGAGAAGTACGTACGGAAAATACTCAAGATGGACGGTCAGCCGATGAGCCGACTTCGGCAAATGGTTACTAACCTGTTGCCCGGAAAAGATGGAAACGCCCCTGATCATTCACCAGAACATTGATTTGAAGGCACCATTTCTAGTGGCCGAACACAATGATGTAGCCCGCTACTTTTCGTTGGTGCCCAACTGTCCCGAACCACTCATTGCCCTGGTCATCCGACAGTCGCTAGCGGACGACCAACACGATACGAACCCGGCATTGCTCACTGCCACCCTACAGGCTCTGCTGAAATGGCGCGGTTGCTTCGGCCCGCTATCGCACCTGTTGATTGCTACCAGCATGCTCAACAGTGACAAAACCGTCCGGGCCCTGGCCGCCGAGCTTTGGATTCAGGGAGTAGAAGAGGGGACGCTGGACAGCGAACGCATCGGTCAGATCGTTGGCGAACAAGCCAGGGTGGAGTTTGCTCCACTCAAACGCTTCACTGATCTGCTCACCGAGCGGATGCTCCGGATATCGGTTAAGCACCACCAGGAGTTGGTAAAGCTGCTGTCGGCTAGCGTAGCGCTGCTGCCGGAAAAGCCAGTTCGCGGACAGCGGAAACTACTGGAAATTTACCGAGAGGTGATGCCCCGTCAGGAACTAGATTCGGAGTTGGTGCCTATGTCGGTTGCTTCCTAAAGATAAGCTTGCACAGATGTATCCGTTCTTTTTGTCGGCGCAAAAGCGCAGACAGCGTCTGCGAAATGTTGGAGCACTACCCAATTAGATGGTCGGCACCAGGAAGACTAACGGCACTTTATTTCTAGACAGTTTTTGTCTAGGCAAGACAGTGGTTTGTTTGATATATACCAAGCGTTGCGTGAAAATCATTTCAACCAGTATCTGATACTAGGGCGTGTTGACATATAAGCTTAGACGGTGCTTTCCGAGCGTTTTTGCCCTGCTCTTCGTTGCTTTCGTTGGCCGATGCCCCTGCATCGCCCGCCTCAAGCGCCTTGATCAGAACAAAAACACCCCCGAAAGCTCTCGTCAATCTATATGTCAACACGCCCTAGCTGCTGACCTGAAGCAGTGCATTGGTATCTTTCGGCCCCCTTTCGTCTTTGCAGTGATCACAACCGGTGTTCACCAACAAACCACGCAACATACTCCGGCAGCTTTGTGCCGAGATAATAAGGCATGTTCATCAGTAAATAGGGCGTTCCCGCTGGGGTTTGGGTTCGGACTACCGTAAACTCTCCGGCGTAGAGTCGCACGGCGTAGGGGTGATTCACTCGCTCCACAAACTGATGCAGTGATTTCAGGCTACCGGTGCTGCCGGACTTGATCTCAATCGGAATAACATTGCTTTGGTAGGTATAGACCAGATCAACCTCCGAAGAAGCCTGCGTCTTTTCGCGTACCCAGAAGTGAGGCTTCTTGTTGTTCAGGGTGTTGAGCGAGATGAGTTCTTGCGTAACCAGGTGAGGAATAATCCTGCCCCGGTAGGCCTGGCTCATGTCCTGAAGACTGAGCATCTCGGCCTGAATCCCCAACTCGTGGTTGATTAATCCGGTATCTAAAAATTGTAGTCGCGGTGATTTTTTCAGATCAGGTTTCAATGGGGCCTCCGTGTCGGTGGTCGGATAGATTAGCTGAATCACGCTGGCATCATCCAGGCTGCGCATTGCTTCTCCTACCTCCCGCGAGCGATAGTTAGAATTTCCGAAGTGCTGAAATTTGATGCGCTGGTCTACGTACAGCGGCGCGGTGGCCATAATGTGCTTGATGACCCGTCGCTCACTGTCATTGCTGGCGTACTTCTCCACGTCGTTCCGGTAGGTTCCCCAGATACTCTCGTAGACGGCAGGCAGTGCCGTAATATCTCGTTCTTGCTCGACGTAGGTCTGTACTACTTCCGGCATGCCGCCGATGATGGCATAGGTGTGAAACAAGTTGAGAAGCGTGGTATGCGCAAACGGTTTCACCGGAACTTCCTGAAGCTGTTTTAGGGCTGTCTGGTGCGATAGGGCTTCCAGGTACTCCGGAAAGTTAAGGGGATGCACAAATAGGTAATCTACCCGACCCACCGGAAAGCTGGGCACCTTACGCATGGCAAACTCCAGCAGCGAACCCGCCGCAATGACCGGCAGATTGGGAATTTCCTCGTAGAAGTAACGAAGCAGTTGAATGGCCCTGGGTGATTCCTGAATTTCGTCAATGAACAGCAGGGTGTCTTTGCGTTCGGAAGTCAGGTTGCGGGATAGAAAAAGCGCATCAGTAATGGTATGGACATCGTCGTAGGCTTCGAAGAAGTTTCGGTCTTCCGGCTTCTCTAGGTTTAGAAAAATCGTCTGAGGATAGGTACGACCTAGTTGTTGTATTACCGTTGTCTTACCCACTTGCCGAGCTCCTCTTAGGATGAGCGGTTTGCGATTAGGCTTTGCTTTCCAATTAGCCAGTTGTTGCGTTATGCTTCGTTCGAAGATCAACTATGAAGGTGGATATAGGTGGTTTTGTCACAGAACAAGGGCAAGTATAGGCAAATTTTGTAACAAAATAGGGGCAGATTTATCGTTTTATGTCACAGAATAAGGGCATTTATGTGTCCAGCGATAGCTACCTGGAGACATGCGAGACTTGAAAAATCCGAATCTTGGCTATGGGCATGTCTAGGCTAACGAGTGACACCCACCTGGATGAACTCAACTACAAGTTCATCAAAGACTCTGAGAAGTATATCAAGCACCGCACGCCGGACGGTCATCAGAAACGCTGTACGCAGAACGGAGCGATGAAGCACGTAGAGCGACTACGCAAAATGGTTAACCTGGCTATCAAAGAAGAGTGGCTCACTAAGGACCCCTTTGTAAAGTTCAAGCTCAAGTTTGAGAAGAAGGAACGCGGTTTTCTTACCCAAGATGAGCTGCAACGAATTGAGCAGAAAGAGTTACCCATCGCCCGGCTGGATCGAACCCGCGACATCTTTCTATTCAGTTGTAGAAAAGTATCAAAACCATCCGCTAGCGCAGGCCAATGGCAAAGTGTTACCGGTCTACACCAATCAGAAGACGAACGCGTATCTAAAGGAAATTGCTATCCTCTGTGAAGTCAAGAAGAATCTCACCTATCATCTGGCCCGGCATACCTTCGCCACAACGGTTACGCTCTCCAACGGTGTTCCCATTGAGTCCGTAAGCAAAATGCTGGGTCATACCAGTTTGCGTGCTACCGGTCGGCGACCCGGGCAGGTTTATGCCAAAGTCGTAGAGAAGAAACTCAGCGAGGATATGGGGCGGCTAGAAGAAAAGTTGAGTCGGGATAACAGTTAAGACACCTTGAGAATGCATTTCAAATCCTGGCAAATGCTATAGTTCAACGGGCCGTTGTCAGCAAACGGGAAATTGAATGTCCTTTAGGGCCTGCGTCATGGTTTGCTCTTCGTGAGCAGACAACGGACGCAGCGGCAAACGTACCGAACCACAGTCAATACCGGCTAGCTTCATCATCACTTTCTGCGGCGGAAGTCCACCGTAACGATGGATGATACGCACCAACTCTCCGACCCGAGACTGTGTTGCCTGAGCCGTGTTCCAATCGCCTCGCTTAAAGGCCTGCCAGATCGTTTGGTACCAGGGGGCAATGAAATTGTAGGTACTGCCGATGAAGGCTGTTGTACCCACGGCTAGGGCGCTGAGCAGGAGTTCGTCGCGGCCAAACAATAGATGGTACGGACTTTTTAGGCAGGTTTGAAAAGCATCCAGCGTATGTGCCGTGTACTTCAAGCCTGCCAGCGAGGGCAATCGCTCGGCAGCCTGCTCCAGAAAAGCCACCATGTCCAGGTCTACACCGGTCAGGGCTGGGACATGATAGTAGTACAACGGCAGCTCCGGAGCACCCTTAGCAATGTGGGCCAGACAAGCGGTGAGTGTCTCAATGGTTTGCACTTTAAAGTAAGAGGGAACGGTAGCTGAAATAGCATCGGCCCCGATTTGCCGGGCGTGTTGAGCCAGCCCCTTGGCTTCTTCCAGGCTGTTGTGGCCGACGTGCACGAAAGTATACAAACGCCCGCGGGCCGCCCGGACGTAGGCTTCGGCAACCTGCTTTCGCTCGGCAATAGTCAGGGAAGGTCCTTCGCCGGTGCTGCCGCACACAAAGATTCCCCGCACTCCGTTAGAGATCAGGTGCTCTACCATCGGTTCAATCGGCGCTAGGTGCAATGAGCCATCGGCCTGGAAAGGGGTGAAGGTGGCCGCGATTAGTCCTTCTACTTGAGGTGAATTCATAGGTTAATCAAAAGGGTCACTATGAGTTTGTGTTTTTCCTTCCAACGGTAGCCCATCGGTTTCTAGCAACTTGCAGCGCTCCTGCATCGGTAAGGCGGCAGCTGCGACTTCCAGCCAGGGCTTTTCGGGACGCACCCCCCAGATATACGCTTTGGAAGGATTGTAACTTGGGTTAGCGGTCGGCATAGCGGCACCTATCGACTGCTGCCAGTCGGCGAGTTGTTGTCGCAGTTGCTGAGCTCGTTCCGGCTGAGCTTGGGCCAGGTTCTGTAGTTCACCTACGTCTTCGGCCAGATCGAACAGTTCCACCCGGTTGTCTTCGTAGTAATGGATCAGTTTGTAATCTCCTTGCCGAATAGCCGCCGCGGGCGTAGCGTGGTGGTAGGTAGGGTAATGCCAGTACAGTGCTCGGTCTAAGGTTCCCGCCTGGGTGAGTACCGGAACCAGCGACTGCCCATCGTGACTCACTGGATCTGCTCCGGCGATGGCTAGAAAAGTAGGCAGCAAATCGTGACTGATGGTGAGCGCGTCTGAGGTAGTATTGGCATCCACCGTCTCTGGCCAGCGCACGATCATGGGGATGCGAATACCGCCCTCGTACAGCGTGCCCTTCTCGCTACGCAACGGGGCGTTGGTGGTGACGATGGGACCGCATTCATGGTACACCTGAATCAGACCGCCGTTGTCGGAAACGAAAAAGACGACCGTGTTGTCGGCCAATTCAAGGGTCTCTAGTGCCTTTAACAGATGGCCTACGCCCTCATCCATCACTTCCACCATCGCAGCGTAGCGAGGATGCACGTCGGTAGGCTGCTTTTGCCGCTTCTGCTCGTATTTCTGCACCACTTTGGCGTCGACTTCCATAGGAATGTGAGGAGCGAAGTACGATACCACGCACAGAAACGGGTCGCGGGGGTGTCCTTCCATAAATCGAATCGCCTGAAGGGTAATCGGGCCGGTGCCTTTTTGAGGGTGCTGTTGGGCAAACTGCTGTACTTCCTGCCGATACGCTTCGTTCAGACCGTCGGCATTGGTGGGGGCGGGGAGGTAGCCCCGGTCGGTAGGCATATCCGGAGAGGCATAGCCCAGGTTCCACTTGCCCACAATGGTGGAGACATAGCCCGCGGGTTGTAAGGCCTCGGCCAGCGTGGCTACGGTGTCAGGCAAATTCCAGCGGTTGGCGGGGGGCGCCAATTGGGCCCAGGGGCGGCGGTGGGGGTTGATAATCATGTTCATGCCCAACCGCGCAGGATAGTAGCCGGTTTGTAGGCTGGCCCGCGTCGGCGAGCATACCGGAGAGGCGGCGTAGGCCTGGGTAAAACGCATCCCCTGCTGGGCTAGCTGGTCAAGGTGAGGCGTCTCAATGAAGTCATTTCCGTAGCTTCCCAGATCGGCGTAGCCCAAATCATCGGCAATAATAAGCAGAATGTTGGGCGGGCTGGTCTGGGCGAGTGCCAGGCTAGGGGCAAGCAATAAGCAGTATAAAAATCTCAGCAAAAGCATTCTCCGTAGCAGGGTTGTACAGGTATAAATCAGGGACAACTTACGTAAATATTGCAATATGTACCACATATTGCTGGCTTTTATCGAGCGTACTTTAGCAGTTTTAGAAAGAGCAAAGGACGGTTCTCATCTGCCGCATTCTTTACTAAGTTGTTTGACCATTTCAGGGACTTTCCGGTGATAGTAGGCGCGCTACAAACACGCTGTTGTCGGCTGCTACGCCGGTCTCGCCCCGCATATACTCCGTCGTGGTCACCCATACCCGGTTTTTACTAATCTCAGTGACGCCAAAATTACCCAATCCTACGCCCCGGTTGGGCACGATGGCGCGTTCGGTGGCGCGCCGCACGGTCAGTGCCTGGGGATCAACCTCGGCTATGAGCAGCGGAGCCCGGTGGCGAAACACCTCGTCGTTGTTTACTCCTCGTCGGGTGTAGACCAAATAGAGGCGATCCTGAAACGTGGCCCAGTGCTGTTGCGTGTTGTAACTGCCCAGCACCTCCCCGTCGTCAAACGTCCACTCTTGGATAGGGTCGAAGTGCAGCCCGTCGGTACTCTGCGTGACGTAAGCAGTCTGATCCGAGCGAAGCGTAAGGAAATAGGTGTTGTTAAAGCGGGCTAACGAAGGTTCGCCCAGTCCGCGGCCTTGCTTGAGTTCCAACTCGTTGCCGTGCTCTACGTAGGTGAGGGCTTCTCCATCGAACCGACAGCGCACCACGGTGATGGTCTGTCCCAGGTCGTCGCTGTTCATGTTGTTGCCTACATCAAAGGCATCGCGCTGCGTACGGGCTTGCTGCTCGGGAGTCATTTTGTAGTAAAAAACAGGCAGCAGAATGTCGCCGTTGGGCTCTACGATCCACTGCACGCAACCGGCGGTAGGGGCGCTCAGATAAAGCGAGTCATGGTCGAGCGTGGGTAAGGCTAGTGCGCTGTGTTCGCCCCACTGCTGAGTAGCCGGATCATACACGGCATAGGCTACTTCCCGGCGCGAGCGATCGGGGTGGCTGTCGTCGGTGTAGAAAAAAGACTTGCCAATGTTGAGCACCTTGCTGGTAGATTCATGCCACATTGGGGTCATATCACTCATCGAGCGGCGATATCCATCTTTCATCGAGTGCAGCTTGAGCGAAGGAATCACCGCTGGGGTGCTCCAGGTTTGCCCACTGTCGTAACTTAAGGTTTGATAAAGATCGTAGTACACGTCTTCCCCGGCCTTAAGCTTTTGCGACATGGTCAGGATGGCATAGGGAGTATCGGTAGGCACCCAGGCGGCGCGGGCCTGCGTCCAGATAAAGTCATTGCTCCCCCCCGCATCTCCGCCCCGCGGAAGGCCGCCCCACGGAAGGCCGCCCCGGATCACCGTTTCCAGCTCGATGCGGTAGTGAGCAGTTGGAGAAGAAGATTGTTCGGTTTGGCTCTGGGAGGTGCAACCTAGGGCAGCAGCTATGAGACCAGTGATGGCTAGTAAGTCTGTAATTCTCATTTTTCAGTAGTTTGATGCTATTGGTTTTAGTGGTTGATGGCACTAAAGGATCAGCGTGCTTTACGTTACGTTAATCTCCCGCCCGCGCAAGGGAGCCATGATATGATCGTGGAGTAGCTGCCCGGTCTGCTCGGCATCCTGCCGCTGCACGGCATCGTAAATCTGACGATGCTCGTGTAGGGTAAGCGCGCGGATGTTTTCGGAAGCGCGGTATTTGCCCTGAATTTTGGGAAAGAAGGCCCGCACGATAAGCGTACCGAACACTTCTATCACCGGATTGTGCGCCGCCGAGAGCAAGGCCAGGTGAAAGTCCATATCTGCCGTCTCGTCGGCCGCTCCCGACTGCTGCACGGTTTCCAAACGCTCGATCGTTTCCAGGATGATCAGCAGGTCTTTGGCTGTGCGTCGAAGCGCGGCTTCCCGCCCGGTAGCCCGCTCGAAGATGGCTCGTGCTTCAATGAGTTGGGCATCATTATATCCCTGGTACTCCAGGTGGCGGAGGGTAGTTTGGTAGAGATAGTCAATATCCGGACTGAGCACCACGGTGCCACCTTTTTTGCGGGTTTGCACCCAGCCCTGGGCTTGCAAGAGGGTCAGGCCCTCGCGCAAATGGCGAATGCTCACCGAAAGCTCGTTGCACAACTCCGCCTGGGTGGGCAACTGGTCGCCCGCCTGGTATCCCTTCCGGTGGATGTATTGCCGAAGGTCGGCGGCTATATCGGAGGCGGTGGAAGAATGAGACATAGAATACAGAAGCTTGTCTTATTAAAAAGTGAGAAGCGACGAAGTAACAACGCCTATACCGGAAGCTTTTGCCGAATATATGAACTAAGTATTTTCTGATCTGCAAAATATTTATTTTATTTGACAAATTAAATTTTTAATATGACAAATAATCAATGGAGACCTTAGCCGCAACGCTAGCTCCTATGACGGAGCTCAACCCTGCCGAGATTTTTGCCCAACTGCCTCCCAACCGCAGCGGAGCCGCCGAGCGGGCCTACCTGAACGAAGTGCTGGAAGATGGCTTCGGCAACAAAGAATCCGCCCATATGCTAGCCCGCTTCGAACAAGCTTTTGCTGATAAATTCGGGGCCAAATACGCCATCTCGATGAACTCCGGCTCGGGTACGCTGGTCGCTGCGTTGATGGCCGCCGGGGTAGGGCCGGGCGACGAGGTGCTAGTGCCTGCGCTCACCATGGCCGCCACCGCCTTCTCGGTCATCCACGTCGGGGCCGTCCCGGTCTTCGTCGACAGCGACCTGCGCACTTACAACCTGGACCCGGAAGACGCCCGCCGCAAAACCACCGCATTTACCCGAGCCATCATGCCGGTATCTATCTACGGCTTGTCGCCCGACTTTGATCCGCTCATGGCCTTAGCCCAAGAACACGATCTGGCCGTTATTGAAGACGACGCGCAAACGTTTCTAGGCACCTACAAAGGCCGCATGGTGGGCACCATCGGCCACGCCGGGAGCTTTAGCTTTCAGGGTTCCAAGCACATGACCACCGGGGGCGATGGCGGTATGATCATCACCAACGATGAGGAGTATGCCGTGCGCATTCGCAAAGCGGCGGTGCAGGGCTATCGCACCCTAGGAGCCAAGCCCGGCTCCACGATGATTCCGCGCGACGAGCGGCAGGACTGGCGCTTTGAGCGGCACGATAGCCTAGGCTACAACTTTCGGATGTCGGCTCCCCAGGCCGCGTTGGGCATGGGGCAATTGGAGCGCCTGGAATTGCTGGTAGACGCTCGCCGTTGCATCGCCCACTTATACGACCAGGTGATCGCTCAAGAACGCTGTGCGTGGCTGATTCCCCCCTACACTCCCGAGGGCTACGAACACACCTACTGGGCTTATCCGTTGATGCTGGATGAAGAAAAACTAGGAGTCAGTTGGCACGACTTCCGCCAAAAATTTATCGAGCTGGGCGGCGACGGACTCTACGGTTGCTACACTCCGGTGCCGATGGAGCCGGTGTTCCGCACACTGTCCTTTTACGGAGACAAGTCTCGCTCGCCGCTCTACGATCCGCGCTACCGGGGGCGGGTGAAGTCCTACGGCCCGGCGGATTGTCCGGTACTGGAAAAATTCAGAAAGGGCTTATGTCTGCTGAAAACCGGAATGCAAACGTTGGATAAAGTGGAAGGACAGGTGGAAGCCTTGCAAAAGGTGATTCGATATTATCAGGACTAGCGCGAATAAAAGAAATATTGAATACCGAGTAATGAACACCGAATATCGAATGAATATACCAGAATTGTTTAGCCTAAAAGATCGAGTTGCTATCGTGACCGGAGCCTACGAATGGTTGGGCAACGACGTGGCCTCCGTATTGGCCGAAGCCGGAGCGTCGGTCATCATCACCTCGCGCTCCCCGGAAAAAGCCCAGGAAGCGGCCGATCGATTGCAACAGCAATACGGCGTAGACACATTGGGACTAGCCATGAACCAGCGCCGGTATGAGGAAGTGGCAGCAATGGCCCGGCAAGCCCTCGAGTGGAAGGGGAAAATAGACATCCTAGTGAACAACGCCGGTGGAGGAGTGGGTAGCAGTCCAGGCCACTTGTTTGAGCGCGATGCCGAAGATATCGCGGCGATGATTGAGACCAACCTCACCGGGGTGATCTACTGCTGCAAGGCCGTTGCTCCGTGCATGGTGCAGGTCGGGTACGGCAAGATCATCAACATCGCCTCGATGGCCGGACTCATCGGCCGCGACCGCCGTCTCTACGAGCGCAGCGGCATGAACGGCCAACCGGTTGACTACGCCGCCGCCAAAGCCGGAGTGATCGGCCTTACCCGTGATCTGGCCGGCCTCTTATCGCCGGACGGAGTGTACGTCAACGCCATCTCGCCCGGCGGCTTTGAGAAACCCGGCAACCTACCGGAGCAGTTTATCCAGGAGTTTGCCGACCGCACCATGCTGGGCCGCTGGGGCCGCATGGGTCTGGATTTAAAAGGCGCTGCCCTGTTTCTGGCCACCGCCGCTTCGGACAATGTGATGGCGCACAATTTGGTGGTAGACGGTGGTTTTTCGGTGTGGAAGTAAGTGGTTTTCGCTGGAATAAGAGGTTATTTTCAGTTGCGCGTGAGGCATTTTTGAAAATTTTTTTCCGGGCTGGGCAGGCACACTCTTTAGCTGACTTTGGTCTGCGGGTGGCATTGAGCGGCCAGCCAATGTGTGTGACTGTTGCGTTGGCTATTTAAGTTCAATTTTCTCCGTTATTCTATTGTATTTGTAATTCACTATTTGTTCGTTCAATATTAGCTCTATTGCTTTTTCAATCGCCTCAAATGGTGCAACAAACCATTCCCTTGGTGTAATTCTTTTTCCCTTTATGATTTCTATGTCAATATTCAAGCATGCCTCTGCGAAAAAGCGGTGAAGCAGTTGTTCCAATTTATCCGCATTACGATTGAAACATTTGTATGAGGCAACTTTTATGACATCTGCATATAAATAGGTGGCTTCCTTTTTTGCGTTTTTAATTCGCTCATCTATTGGAACGGTTGAAAAGCCTATTTTATACAAATTCTTAATTGCCAAAATTTCGAGATGTTCAGATTTGGACTTTAAAACATAAATCCACCCTGTTTGTATGTCATCTTCTTTTACCAGATTGGCATTTACGAACAACTCATTTTCTGTGGACTCATAGGTGTTTGTAATCATTTTCCCACTCTCCTGAATCTGCTTTCCTAATGAACGATAGAGCATATTGCTGTATGTACCATTTTCAAATATGGTAGTAGTCCTTCCGTCAATCCTAACCCTACTGCCGGAACGTAGTTTCACTTTTTCTTCAATCAGATTTGCTGCTTCTAAATATAGAAGAACCCCATCCACTACATAAAAGTCACCTACATGCAGGTTTTTCTCAATGTTTCTAAATGGCAATAATTTCCGCTTACCTTCTTTAATTTCTCTGTGCACTTTCTGGAACATTTCTTCATAAGGTTTGAAATCTTCCTCTTTCATTGGTTTTCGCTGTGCTACAAAGTCCGTATCCGCACGCTCTTCCTGCTTTGGAATATGCTTGTATTTGAAAATGGATAGCTCTTTTTCGGTATTCAGCAAATCATCTTCCTCATTCAGAATATTATCAATGGTAGACTTTTCCATTTCAACCTGGCCAAGCAAGTTATGCCGGTCAAAGGGTTTCAATAGCCTTTTCTTACTTTCATCTTCTTTAAAGGTTTTTAGCTTGGCTAATAGCCCATATTCGGACATGCTGGATGAACTAGGTTCACGGTTATTTTTATCCACAAATGCATTGATTTCTTCAAAAGCATCAATCAATCTGTCTTCCTCAGATTTGATGTTCGAAGATTTTGCTTTGGGGTCAAGCATCCCAAAATCATCATCGTTAAAGATGTCGTCTAATGATATGTTTTTCTTCTTACTCATTTTCCAACATCCTTTTTCGCTTCAATTCTCTCAGATATATCACAGCTTCGGCCATCCGCTTTTCCTTTGGATCAAAAGATTGCAAATTGGGCGGTTCACCTGTTTTCTCTCGCCATTCCTTGATTTTTGGCCACAGCAAAACAGCTTCCTCTTCGGTCATCTCAATTTTTGTGGATTGAATATGCTCGTCAATTAACTTCAATACCTTAGTGGTAACCGATTTCGATAATATCTCAAAAGCTTTTTGGAATGGATTAACCTGATCGATCAGGTCAATGTGTATGTCATCAATATTGACAAAGCTACCGGCCATGCGGATAAATTTTTTGTCGCCTTGTTCTTCGATCGTACCGTTTTTAATGACGGAATCTACTACCACATGTTGTCGAACTGCTTCTACATCATCATCACTTAACCCCGGGTATACTTCCCGAATAATTTTAGGGATCAAAACCGTATTGATAACTTCCGGCTCAACATTGCCCGGCATGGCCTTCAGCATTTGATCGTCCTGAAGGATACGCGCCTTTAAATCATTCAAATCACTTTCTATAATGTCCTTTGCACGCTGAGATGTCGGAAGTTTAAAGCCTCTTATTTTTATGGTGTTTTCACTCTCTTCGGTTTCATCTTCTCCATCATCCTCATCTCGCCTAAGTTTAAACTTGAAGTTGGGAGCTAAAACCTGTTCTATTAACAAAGAAGCAGTGATGGCTTTCAGCATATTATTTACGGCTACTTTCACTTCATCACCCTCCGCTTCGGGACAAGCAATCAGATTGGTAAATTGTGCATGTTTTTTGTTGTTGCTGTCTCGCGTTGCCCGACCGATGATTTGAATAATTTCAGTAAGCGACCCCCGGTAACCGATGGTTAAAGCATGTTGGCAGTACGGCCAGTCAAATCCTTCTTTTGCCATACCTAAGGCAATGATGATGTCAATATCATCCGGTGATCTGACTTGCCTTAAATAGCTGGCTATTTTGTCTCTCGATTTGGGATTGTCGTTCACCAGATCCGCCACTTTCAGCGTTTTTCCGGTGCGTTTGCTTTTTACGTAGAGTACGCCCGTTTTTTCATCCTGATAATCCAATTCGCCCAACACGTCAATGATATGGCCAACTTCTTCATATTTTTCTTTGGAGGATTCTACCGAGTTAACACTCGGGATATGAATGATGGTCTTTTTGCTTTCATCCAGTATTTCTTCCAGGGCCGATACCGGTTTGTCAAACGGCTTTTTGAAATACCTACCGGTGTAAAAATGATAGCCGATTCCCAATGACTTCAAATATTCGTAGCCATTCAGCTGTTCATAGTAGTTGTAGGTTACCGGAATAAATTTTCTCTCGTCTTCCGGCATTAAGACCGGAACATTATCGCCCCTGAAATACGAACCCGTCATAGCAACAATATGTGCATTTGACTTGTTCATGATGTTTTTCATCACTTCGCCCAAACGGTTATCGCCATCTGCGGAAACGTGGTGAAATTCATCAATGGTAACTAAAATATTGTCAAACTTTTTCTCATCAATTCCATCACAAGCAAAACGAAGGGTGGCGTGAGTGCAGATCAATATCTGCTCATCCGATTCCAGAAATTGGATAAACGCATTCACCTTACTTTTTTCCGAACCGGAAGTGCAGAGGTTGTATTTCGGATTGGGGTTCCAGTTGGCAAAGAATCCATGTTTCGTAAGTTCTGTAGCGGCAAAAGATGCTCCGATGGATTTTTCCGGTACGGCTACAATTACTTTTTAATGCCTTGATTTTGCAGCTTATCCAAAGCAATAAACATTAATGCCCGGGACTTGCCGGAAGCAGGTGGCGCTTTTATGAGTAAATATTGAGCCGTTCGGGCCGCAAAAGCCCGTTCCTGCATTTCACGCATTCCCAGTTCATTGGTCTTTTTACTCTTTCCGGTTTGGTTATAGGTTACGTGTACTAAATCGGGCATGGTTTATTTTTTCGTTTTGGTCTTTCGTTTCCTTTTCTGTTTGGCAAACAAGGTGTCGGCTTTTACCATTTCTTCGTACTGTTTAAATAAATATTCCAAACGTTCGGTGTCGTTTTTAAATGGTTGCAAACGGTAACATTTTTCCACAGCTTCGTCCAGTTCTTTGTGTGCCTGCTTTAATCCCTTTGGCATAATTTCAGGATTATATAATTGCGCCATAGTTTTTTCCGGGTGCTTTGCCCGTTCATCCAATATGGCAAATACATACAAGTTAAGCGTTTCTTTTTGTTTGATGTTGATGTCCGGAAAAGGAAAGGTGTTGTAGCAAAGTTTTGCCGAATACCTGTAATCAGTTTTCATTTTACCACCAACTGCCCGAACCCAAACCATATGCATCCGGCTGGTTATTACCGCAAAAAGCCAGTGTTGGGCGTGGTAAATTGCAAAATTCGGAGCGACAATTATATCATCAGGATTTAGAAAGCCGATTGGAATATATTCCCGCTGTTCGAAAGAAACACTTGGTACAATAATAGAATCTGTTGGTAAATATCGTATTTCGGCAAACTTATGTGACACAGAACTTAATTCTTGCGTGGATTTTCGCTTGCTATTTAGCCTGGAAGTTCGTGTGCTGTTAATTCTTTGAGACACTTTGGGCAAGCTCTTGGCATGTTCCAGATCGCCATCCTCAATCCATAAACAATACTTATCCACTTCTCTGATGAATTCAAGCGCACCTATCAATTTTTTGATATACTTTTCAGATTCTGGCTCATTTTCCAATAGTTCTCTTTTCTCTTGAGCAGATAAAAGAAGATGCCCTCCATCATTGGCCATATTTCCAAAACTAATCTCCGGGAACTTCGATATAGGTTTACTTCTTCCGCTAACAATAATGTTCGCTGAATCCAATAAATACGGGTTGATGTTTTTTGCTTCTTTCTGAATTTTATCATAAAAGAGATACTTAGGGGCGTTGGAGGCATTTCTTAAACCAACAACGATTACCGTAACCCCCGCATTGCCTTTGGCGTTATTTGTCCATTTGAAAGAATGGTAAGCGAAACCAATTTCAATATTGTCTGAAAGCAAATGCGGCCATAGTAGGGCTACTTGTTCACCCTGGCAAATAGAGTTAGTGGTTACAAATGCGGCTTTGGCATTATTGCCTGAAATATACTTTTTGGCTTTGTAAAACCAACATGCTATGTAATCCATGTTATTATAGCCACGTATTCCATGAAATACAATTGCCATGTCCTTTTTATGTTAGGAATCTTGAAGTCTCGCACCTAAATATTGTGGATTACCAATTACATAAGCTTCGTCTTCATCTGAAATAGGACAGACGTCCTTCCAATCCAAACGAGTGGCATTTCCACGAACAATTTTACCGGCTTCTTTTAGCGGTAAAATTGGGTTTGACTTACCATAGTCAAAAAGCCGGTCTTCAAAAACGAGGTTCATTTGGTGCTCTGCCAGCCATAAGGAAAGAATGGCCATTTCGTGCGCGAAGTCGTCAATCTCAATACCGAAAAACTGGGACAGATGAATGGAAGTCCATTGCATTTCCGGGCTGGGACTTAACTCAATAATCCGTTCCAATATTTTTATTTCTAACAAGCGAATTTCCTTGTAGGTGATGATCAGGAAATTGCCACTGCCACAAGCCGGATCAAAAAACTTGATCTTTGACATTCGATTGATCAGCTTCCTTAGCTGGGGTATACTGTCCTTTCGTTTTTCAAATTCGGATTCCAGTTCATCTAAAAACAAGGGCTTGATCAGTTTCTTGATGTTTTCTACCGAGGTGTAGTGCATCCCCAAATTGCTCCGGTATTCGGGAATGACTACGGCCTGAATCATGGAGCCGAAAATATCCGGGTTGATGTTCTTCCACTGCAATTTACCGAGTGCCACCAATGTTCTATAAGCTCTGACAGTAAACTTTGGTGACTCGACCGGGTCTTTGAACAACCCGCCATTAACGTATTCGAATCGTGCTAAATAGTCAGGGAATAGGCTTTTTTCTTCTTTATTGAGCCTTTCAAAGAGACGGTTTAGAAACAAATTCGTGTCCTTTCCGCTGGAATCGGTATGCTGTACCAACGTTTTGGTGAAAATGCTTTCCTCTTTAAAAATGCCGGTATCTTCTGCAAAGAAGCAGAATAGCAAACGGGATAAAAAGAGGTTCAGGTTGTGGACTGTTTCAACCGAATTGTACACTTCGGGATTTTCCTGAATGAGCAAATCGTACAATTCACCCATTTTGTAAGCGGCATTGCGGTCAGCCTCGTTATCGTTGCTAATATGGTAGGCTTCTGCTCCCGTCAGTGGCTGAAAGAAATCGAAGTATTTGGGAAGTTCCTGTATTTGAATGTCAAGGTTTTTGCCCAGTTTTAAATCTTTCGCAACCAGTTCCTTGTAATCAGTGACAATGGCAAAGCGAGGTTGGTGACGGGTAATGCTTTCATCTTTGGCAATCTGTTCAATGGTGCTTAATAGTTTGTTGGCCTTTTCTTCCTTGAAGAATACTTTCTTTTTGTAAAGTACTTCACCCTCACTTTTTGAAAGATTAAAATCCCCTTTTTTCAGCCGGGTAATGGAGGTTTTTGAAATACCATAGGCCAACAACAAATCATAGATGAATTCTACCTTTGAAAAGTTCTTAATGAGTTGTTCTACGTTACTTTCTATTTCCTTGCTGGTCATTACAGTTCAAAGTTCTTCAGGTGTCTCATCACTTCTCTTTCTACCTGCTCAAATTCGGGCAAATTTTTTATCTGGTCGGCCATAGATTTTTGCCAACGGCCTTTATATTGCGGTAATCGCTGTTCCAGCTTATAGTGAAAATCGGCTGGCTTTAAACCTTTATTCTCGCACTTTATGCGGAATTCATTGATGAAAAAACCGATGTCCATTCCGTGAATTTCCAATAAATACCAGATGTCGTAAAAATCACGGGCTTGCATCCGTTGCATGACCGAACGTAATTTTTCAACCAATACTTCTTCTAGAGAATAAGATAGTAATTGGTGTTCTTCCTGATCTGAATAAGTAATAATAACATCTCGTTTAGCGGTTTCAAAAGCCAGTCTTTCGCTGCGGGAAATATCAATCTTTACTTTTTTATGGTTCCCCTGACCACCCAGCGGACCGATGTAGCTGATGTAAAAGTTGATACCTCCGTCTTGGTGTTCGTTGTCATTAATTATTTCAAGCGGAATGTTAGCCTCTTCCTGTATGTATTCAAAAACGGTCGCAAACCATTCAAAAATCTGTTCATTAGAAATAGTATCGTCCAGTAAGGTAAAGTCCAAATCCTCAGAAAAACGATAGTCTTCAAAGTACACTTTCTTTAGCACTGTTCCGCCTTTGAATACGATTGACTTAGCAAGGTTTTCATATTGGGCGATACCTTGCAAAATCCAGGAAAGGATGTAATCCTTTTCAATCTGCTGGTCGCGGACCCCCACTTCACGGGCTTTGTTCTGTAGTTCTCCGGGTTTAATCACGTGTAAATAGCAGATTTAATAGTTTCCGTTTCTAAATTTTGTTGAATGCTCCAACTGCTGATTCGCTTTCCTTGCTTGGGTAATTCCGTGTCCAAAACCACGTAAGAGACGGTTTTTAACTCTTGGAGCTTTACGATGATGTCTGTATTAATGCCCAGTACTTCTAATAAAAAACCTAGTCTTTTTATGACCGCCTGGGAATTGAATTTTTCAGTGTATTCTAAAAGCTTTTTGAACTTTAGTTTGTCTTTTGAAATGTACAGGGCCCGCGCAATTTCCACTATCCCTCCGGCATAATCCGGTTTAAAAAGACAGTCAACAAAGGTTTTTTCTAGGTCTGAGCATAATACTTTATGGAAGCTGTTAATCCATGTCTTTTTTGCTCCAAAAAAATGTTCGCTATTATGATAAATGAATTGAAAGGATATGCCTTTTATTTCTATTTGTGTTGGGCGCAGTTGTTTGGCTACAACAATCTGTTCTTTTAATGAAGGTTGGGTAATCAGGTTGTGGATTTGAAGAGCAGAGTAGTATCCAATATAGTGATCGGTTCCTTTGGTTAAAGGTTCAGCCAATAAATGCCAGTCCGGCATGAAAATATCCGGATCCTGTTCATAGGGAATCAGGTAGTACAGACCTCTTTTCAGCCTCATTAGAAGTCCACGTCTGACCATATCGCTGAGCAACTCTTTTAATGCACTTTCACTTGAATTTGGAAGTGCTTTTCTTGCTTCACTATGATCAAAACAATCTTGCTCGAGTTTATTAAAATAACCCAATACCTCACTTGACTGTGTCGATACATTTTTATGCTGCATAGTAAGATAGTCAGCTAAAACCTGACTACAATGATACAGAACATAAATTTATTTTCAAAAAATGTTTTCTTATAGCTAATCAGATTCCTTTAACGTCAGCAGCCTAAATTTATCCCGCAGGTGTTCTTTCATTTGGGCGCGGTACTGGTCCGGGGTGCCGGTGGCCAAGGTGGCAATCAGGTCCGAGTGGGTGATCTTGTTCTTACTCACTTTGCCGCGGGGAGCGCGCTCTTGAGCGAAGCTATAATCAAAGAACGGACGCAGCATCTTCTGAAACCGCTTGATGAGTTTGTTGCCTGCGATGCGGTACAGGGTAGCATGAAACTCCACATCGCACCGCACCCGTTCCTGCTCATTGGCCGCTTGGCTTTCTCGTTGCACGATATCGCGCAAGGCTTGCAGGTCGGCCTCGGTACGACGAATAAATAGCAGGTCGGCAATGCCCATTTCAATCACCAAGCGCAGTTCAAACAACTCCTGAATGGTGGCTTCGTCCAGCATACGGGGGTCTAACACCCGTTCGAAGGCTCCCAGCACGTCGGGTTGCGCCATGATCATGCCCCGCCGCTTGCGCGACTCGATCAAGCCCAGCATCCGGAAACGGCTCAGCGCCTCCCGCACCACGTTGCGACTCACCCCCAGGGCTTCGGCCAGCTCCATCTCCTTGGGCACCGCGTCGCCGGGTTCCAGCCGTTGCTCACGAAAGTACTGACGAAGTCGCTCTTCCACTCGGTCGGCCATCGTTGAGGAGTAGATCGGTTTGATGTCCAGGCCATTTTCGCTGTTGGTTTTGCTCATAGCATATCGGTTCAATGGGCAAGTTAATCAATTCCCGACAACTAGGGGGCCCATTGGCTATCAGAAGGCAATCCCGACCCATCAGCTAAGCACGCATAGATCGCTTCTTCCCGAAATGGGTACTGTTGTTCTACTTCCGGAGTAAGGCGCACGCCTAGCCCCGGCGCATCGCTCACCAGCAGTTGGCCGTCGGCCAACTGCCACGGGTGCGCTACCATCGCCTCCCGTAACGGATAGGCAGGCATAGGCCACTCGGCCAGTTTCCCTCCGGCGGCTAGGGCGGCGTGGTAGTTGGCCATCATACCCACCGGACCTCCCCAGCAGTGCACCACCATTTGCACGGCGTAGCGACGGGCGGTCTGAAACACCTCCAGCACGGCCGTGATGCCGCCGATCACTGTGGCGTCGGGCTGCGCGATGTCGTAGCACCCCTGTTCGATGCGCTGACTAAGCTCAGCGGCAGTGGTCACAATTTCACCGCCCGCCACCGGGGTGGTGAGCTGCTGTCGCAACGACGCGTAGGTGTGGGTGTTGGCCGGGCCGAGCACTTCTTCCAGAAAATATAGCGGCGTATCAGTTTGCGCTTCCACCTGCTGGACAAAGCGCACCACCTCACTGGCCGACTGCCCGGGCAGTTGCAGATTTTGCGTCATGTCAATGGCTACTCCGATGCCGCGCTTTCCGGCGTGCTGCACGCACCACCGGGCTTTGTTAATCTCATGGTTGCGCGCCCGGATTTTCCAGTAGGCAATGCCCCGCGCTTCCAGGTAATCCAGTTCGTCGGTCATCGCCGCGAGGGTGGTGGAGTCGCCGCCGCTGCCGTACAGAGAAAGAGGAGCGCGGGTACCGCCCAGTAGTTGGTACACCGGCAGGCCGAGTTGCTGGGCGCGGCAGTCTTGTAGGGCAATCTCTACGGCACTCACCGCGTGCATGGCCGCTCCCTGCATGCTCCAGTAGCCTACTACCAGCAACAAATCCTGGTACACCTGCTGCAAGTCCATTACCGACCGCCCGATCAGGTAGGGCCGAAGCAGGTGGATGAGTTGCTCAAACACGTAGGGCGCGAACACGGCCAGGTAGCCTTCGCCCAAGCCCACGGTACTGTCTTCCAGCGTGATTTCTACCAACCCGCAAGTACGGTAACCGCTCCTCAGATGCAGTTGCACTTCGGCGTTGGTGTCGGCGTCGGCGTCGGCGTAGGGAGCACTGAGTAGTACGGGGCGTACGTTAGTAATCTTGCTCATCAGTATCCTTGGGTGAGGTTGACTACGTTTTCCAGGGCTTCGCCCCGCTCAAATCGCTGCCAGTTGTTTAGAAATACGTTTACTTTGTTCATCAATTCATCGCCACTGCCTCCGCCGGTGTGCTGGGTCAGTACCACGTTGGGCAATTCCCACAGTGGCGAAGACGCAGGCAGGGGCTCGTGCCGGGTAACGTCCAGTACGCATCCGCCCAGGGCTTTTTGCTGTAAGCAATCGACCAGCGCCGCTTCGTCGATGAGCGAGCCCCGCCCCACGTTGACCAGCAGGGCGGAGGGCTTCAATTTAGCCAAGCGATCCGCCCCAAACTGCCCGATGGTTTCCTGCGTTTCGGGTAGACAGCTAATAACAATATCCGTACGAGGCAGTTCGTCGTCCAGGGCCGACCAGGAACGCAGATCAGCCCCTTCCTGATAGGAGTCCATCATCAACACATAAGCACCAAAGGGCAGTAGCCGATCTTTAACGGCTTGTCCAATGCTTCCGCCGCCTACGATTACCACGCGAGCATCTTGCAGGGTACGCAGTGCCGGGCGCAGCTCCGCTCCGACCCACTGCCGCTCGCTTTGATAACGACTCAGCGTGTGCAGTCCCCGGTACAGCATTAGAATACCGGCCATGACGGTTTCAGCCACGGGGGGGGAGAACATGCCGCGCAGGTTGGTGATCTGTAGGTCGTCCGGCACAGGTATCGTTTGATATTCGCCGAAACCCACGGACTCCAGTTGTAGCCAGCGGAGCTTTTTGGTATCGGAAAGCCAGGGAGCGGGCACGTTGCCGAAGACCACCTCGGCTTTCAAAAAGTGCTCGTGCTGCTCGCGCTCCGGGATATCCTGGGCGTAGGTGAGCGTATTATCGAATAGATTTTCTGACAGATGCCTTTTTTCGGCTTCTTCCAGGAAAATGTGGGCGTAAACAGTCGTCATGGTAGTTTGGTCAGTTAATAGATAATCTTGCAGACGGTTTTTTGCTATTCCCGTCGGGCAGTATCGTAGGTGCGCACCAAGCGATTGGCTACCCTGCGCACGTATTCGTAGTCATCGGTTGTGTGCGCTTGCACGGTGGCAAGGGCAGACTCTACCACTGGGCCCAGCGATTCTAGTCCTAAAATAGCGTAAAGTCGCACCAGCGCGTTAGCGTCTGACAGTGCTTCGGTCAGCACCGGCAAGGCTTTCTCCTGATGGCCCAATCTTCCCAGCGACCGAGCGGCCGCCACGCGCACAGTAGCCGAAGGGTCCTGGATAGCGGTTTTGAGCAGGCGTTGCTTTTCGCCCGTCTCGTCGCTCAGCAAATATCCCAAGCCCGTTGCGGCCCAGTAGCGTACCGAGGGAGACGAGTGTTGCAGCGCGGCGGTGAGAACAGAAAGCTGCTCCTGCTCACCGGCCTGTATGACCGCACGAATCGTGTCGGTGAGTCCTTGATTTTCTTGTAAAATGAAATACTTATTACCATACTGCAAGCCCAGTGCTTCCAGTTCCGGTTCGGGAATCAGGCCCAGGTCGCGGGTGTCGCGCATCGATTGGTGGTGCAACTGCCGCAGGTACCGGAGCGTATCCTGATAGGCCGCCACTCCGGCCAGGTTCTGTGTTTCATAGGGGTCAGTTGACAAATTGTAGAGTTCTTCTACCGGGCGGTAGGGTTGAAACATGCTGGCTGGCAGAGAATCCAGTTCTCCGTTAGCAAACATTTCCCGCATCAACTGCACCTCCGGGTAGCCGTCGCGGTAGCGGTTGTACTGCGCATGAGGACGGCTGGCGTAGTAGTTGCGAATGTACTTAAATCGGGGAGTGCGAATGGCCCGAATCACGTCAACGGTCTCGTCGCAGCGGTCACGCCCGGAGTAGACAAAGGGGCGGGGTTGGTAGTCTTCGCTGACCCACGACTGCCCCTGCCCGTACGACGGAACGGGAATACCGGCCAAGTCCAGGGAGGTAGCCGCAATATCCAGGTGGCTCATCAAATCGTTCTGAACCTTTCCCCTCCCCCTGCCATCGGGATAGCGCACGATCAGGGGAATGCGCATCCCTTCGTCGTAGACGAACTGCTTGCCCCGCAGGTGACTGATGCCGTGGTCAGAAAAGAAAAACACCACCGTATTGTCAGCCAGCCCTTCGGACTCGAGCCGGTCCAAGATTTGCCCGATCTCGGCGTCTAGCACCTGAATGGCGTTGAGGTAGTCGGCCCAGGCCTGTCGCACCACCGGTCGGTCCGGATAGTAGGGCGGCAGTACGACTACGGCGGGATCTATTGGGTTAGCTACGTCCGCTTCCCGCGCTTTTCCCCCATTTAACTGAATCTGGACGAAGAAAGGTTGCCCTTCGGCCCGCTCGCTCCAGTCGTCACCGTCGTAGATGGAATCGTTCCACACAAAATTATAATCGGTTTTGCCAATCTGCTGACTGATCGCTCCCTCGCGCTTGCCCCCCAGCGCGGTGTAGTAACCGGCCTGTTGGAAGAGCGCGGGCAGCAGTTGGATAGCGGCGGGTAAAGGGTAGCTCGGATAAAATTGCTCATTTCCTCCGGCCTTGCCCTTGAGCGTCTGACTCCGGTGATTGTGCGCTCCCAGCGTGGCTTGGTACATCCCGCTGATGAGGGCCGAGCGACTCGGAGAGCACACCGGGGCGGTGGTGAAGGCCTGGGTAAAACGCGTACCTTCCTGGGCGAGTTGGTCGATGCGAGGAGTAGCCACCGTGCTGTCGCCGTAGCAGCCCAGGTTCGGAGAAATATCCTCTACGTAAAGCCAGAGAATGTTAGGAGGAGCAGATGTTTGTCCAAAGGCTAGTTGCGTACTAATGAGTAAGATCGCCAGGAGTATCTGTTTATTTTTCATAGATTATTGAGAATTAGACGTTGCAGAAGCTTGTTCGGTAAGCTCCGCTATCGTAAAAGTAGCCAGCGTCAGGTACTTGCTTCGGTACTGATTGCCGTTGATCCCTCCATTTTCGTACAGCAGGTACACCGTTCCATCAGGCCCCGCCGCTAGGTCAGAATAAGCCGAAATGCCGGGTTCAATCACGCGGGTGACGGGCCAGGTCTGGCCGTCGTCGGTACTCAGGCATACGGTTAGGTTTTGGCGCGCCCGGGCTACCTTGCCAAAGCGTTGCGGATCGCCTTCGCTGTCCGGATTGGCAAATAGCAGATAGTCTTGGTTGTTATAGGTCATTTCTATCAAGCTGGCTTGGCACACCGGATCGTAGAGGGCGGTATCAAAGCGAGGAGTACTCCAGTCGGTGGCTCCGTTGGGGCTGGTGGTGATCACGCGAAAGTGCTCCGGCGACTCGCTGCGGGAGTTGAGCATCACCCGGCCGTCGGACAACTGCGCAATGGCTGTTTCGTTGGGGTCGGAGATCGCCTGGGGCTGCCCGGTTTGAGCATCAAAGGTGGGTTTCTGATGATCTACGGCGATCTGCCCCGCTTGCCAGTTTTGGCCGTGGTCATCGCTGTAAATCGTGGCTACGACCGAGGGGCGGTGTCCGTTCTCAAACTGACCGGTCGACATCCACAGCGGCACAACGAGCCGACCGTTGTCCAACTGGATGCCGTGTCCCGGACCGGTGGCAATCACCTTCCAGGGATATTCCGGACGAAAAGCTTCAAACGTCGCGGTGATGTCAACCGGTGGGGCGAAGGCAGCGCCCTGATCGTCGCTGTAGGTGTAGAAGCAGCGGGCGTACTCGATGCAGAACAGAAAATGAACGCGTCCGTTCTGGTCAGCGATCATCACGGGGTTGTTAGCCGTGGCTCCGGCCGTGTCGCCGCTTACCGTAGATGCCCCACCGGTCACGGTTTCGGCAACCTCAAACTGATCGCCCCGCACGATTACGGTAGGTGCTGTCCAGGTAGTGCCGCCGTCGGTGCTACGGCGCAGCATGATGTCAATCGCGCCCCAGTCGCCCCCTTCTTTCCGCGCCTCACACCAGGCCAGCAAGGTGCCCTGGGGAGTGTAGAGGATTCCCGGAATGCGGTAGGTCGCGTAGCCGCCTTCACCGGCGGTGAAGAGATTTTCTTTTTGAATTTCGTCGGTTTGCGCAAGGCTCTCCAGTGAGAAGAGCAGTAGAAAAGCGGTGATGTAGTGAGGGAGGTGATGCATAAAAAGTTAGGGCTATTGATCCAAATATACCAATTTATATACTTATGTAATACATATGCTAACAGAGAAGCCAAACCATTGCTTTACTCCATCAGAGAGGGCAAAAAAGTAGTAATCGGAGCGAAATAAGTGATCAGCAGTTGCACCACCACCATCACCAGCAGAAAGCGCAGCACGTAGGGCACCATCTGGGCAATGCTCACCTGCCCCACGGCACTGGCTACAAACAGCGTAGAACCTACTGGCGGCGTCACCAGCCCGATCACCAAATTAGACACCACCAGCACGCCGAAGTGCACCGCACTCAGGCCGGTGCTCATGCCAATGGCTTCGCTGATGGGCAACACCACCGGCACCACGATGAGCAGTCCGGGCCCGGCATCGATGAACATGCCGATGAGCAAGAGCACTACGTTGAGTACCATCAAGATAATGACCTTTCGTATCACCAAAAAAGCTTCCGGGCTGATGTCCGCTGCCCAAAAGCCGATGAGGTGATCACTGAAAGACACCAACCCGGTGGTAATCGCTTCCGGCACCTTGCCGATGGCCAGCGTCCAGGCAAACAAACTGGCCGTGGCGATGAGAAAGCTCAGCGACGCGGTGGTCTGGGCGGCGGTCATCAGAATCCGGGGCAAGTCCCGCAGCCTGAGCTTTCGGTAGACCAGAAAGCCCACCAGGGCGGCGTAGACCACCGCCACCGCCGAAGCCTCCGTCGCCGTAAATACGCCGCCCATAATGCCCACAAAGATAATCACGACCAGGGCAATGGCCCACACCGAACCGGTGACACTTTCCCGCACTTCCCGAAAGTTGGCCCGCGGTTCCGGCACCACCTTCATGCCCCGGATGGTGTAGCTGCACACGACCAAAATTCCGACTCCAATCAATACGCCCGGCAGGATGCCGCTGACGAAAAGCTTTTCGATGGAAACGTTGGCAATGGTGCCGTAGATCAACAACACAATGCTGGGCGGAATCAGCGCCCCGGTGGTGCCCGAGCAGGCAGCCAGGGCCGTAGCGAAAGCGCGGTTGTAGCCGTTTTTTTCCAGAGCCGGAATCATGATCCCGCCCACCGCCGCGCAGGTAGCCGCCGAGGCTCCCGACACCGCCCCAAACAGCTGGGAAGAAACGGTGGTCACGGCGGGCAATCCGATGCGCCAGTGCCCGATCAAGGACTTGACCAAGCGGATGAGACGCTGTGAGAGTCCGCCGTAGCTCATCAGTTCACCGGCCAGGATAAAGAAGGGTACCGCCAGAAAGGAGTAGAAGGAGGTAAGCGAACGGGCGGTTTCCAGTCCTACCATGATGGGGTCTACGCCGCTGTAGCGCAGGGCGGCCAGCGAGGAGAGCAACATGCAAAAGGCAATGGGCACGTCGAGCAGCAGCAGCACCAGGAACACGACAATAAGGACTACCGCCATGTATTGGGATTTAGATCGTTCCAAAGATTCTTGAAGGCATAATACAGCATAAAGATACAGCCCAACGGACACGCCCCGTACACCCAGGCGCGGGATATTTCGGTGGCGGGCATCACCCAGTTTTCGATGGCTTGTGTGACTCGCGCACTGTAGTAAAGCAGTACCCCAATGGCCACTACGCTGAGCACCGAGCGGAGAACCAGCAAGGCGCGGCGGGGGCGGGGGGCGAGTTGCTCGCTGAGGTAGTTCAGGGCGTAGTGCGCCTGCTCCCGGACGGCCACCGCCGCTCCCAAAAAGGTGAGCCAGACCAGCAGAATTTGCGCGGACTCATCGCCCCAGTACAGCGAGAAGTTCAGCACAAACCGGCAAAAAACGTTGGCTGCCACTACGAGCGACATCACCGCCAAAATAATCATCAGCAGGGCATCCAGGAGCGTGTCGAAAAGCTTTTCAACGTGCATGGAGGTAGGGTTCGGCCTGTTGCTTGACGCGTCGGTATAGTTCTTCCGAAGCAGGATTCGTTTGCAGGAATTGCCGGGCAATTTGATCTACTTTCGCGACAAAAGCGGCTTTATCGGCCACTTGGTTGACGGTGACCCCGGAGGCTTCCATTGTGGCGTAAGCTTCCTGGGTAGCTTTCTGCCACAGTTGGTCGAATACCGGAACAATCTGCCGGGCAACCTGCTGAATGCGTTGCCGGTACTTCGGCTCCAAACCGGTCAGCCAGTCGGCGTTGGCGATCAGCACATGCTGGTTGGTGAAGTGCTCGGTGCGCGTGAAGCAGTTGCAGCCCGCCTCCTGGTAATTGGACGAGACAAACACCTTGGCACTGTTCTCGGCCCCGTCGACCACCCCGGTTTTCAGCGACTGATACAGTTCCGAAAAGGGAATGGGCGTAGCCGTTACGCCCAGGGCGTTCAGCGCACTGATCATGGTCGGACTTTCCATCACCCGGATTTTGAGTCCGGCCAGGCCGACGGGGGTGGTCACGCAAGGTTTTCCGGCCGGTGAACGATAGAACATATCCCGGAAGCCCGCCGGGTAAAAGCCCAGTCCCTGTAGGTGGTGCGGGCGAAGCTGATTCAATAGCTCGTCGCCGATGGCCCCGTTGAGCACTTCCCGGTGGTGTTGCTCATTGACAAACAGATAAGGAAGGTCCAGCAGCGCGTAGGCGGGCTCCACGGTGGTGACCACCGACGAGTTAACCTGTACGACCTCCACCACGCCCAGATAGCAAGCTTCCAGCAGTTGTCGTTCGGTGCCGATGCTGCCCTGGTCGTAAAAGTCGACTTTGATTTCTCCGGCCCGGATACCGTACTCCGGGGCGGCTTTTTCCAGTTCTTGCCGAAACAGGTTGGCCGCCTCCCAAATGCGCGTTTCGGGCCGCAACTCCAGCGCCACCCGCAGTCTCAAT
Source organism: Cyclobacteriaceae bacterium (assembly GCA_965217275.1). Taxonomy (GTDB): domain Bacteria; phylum Bacteroidota; class Bacteroidia; order Cytophagales; family Cyclobacteriaceae; genus Tunicatimonas. The sequence goes on from OZ244400.1 coordinate 4,635,968, forward strand.
CCCGGAGCTTTCTGTATAGAGTCCGGCGAAGACTGACACCCTATCAATAGCGCAGTGCTCAGGCATACAATGAAAAACAACAGACGCATATTCATCATAGAATTCGTGCCGAAATAATTTCTTCAGATTTGGGCTGGATGCGGAGCGGATTGCGCAGGGGGCGACCCCATCCTTCCCAGGCAACTTCCATCACGTCGCCGTCTTGCAACGCCACCTGGTGGCCGAAGCTAAAGTCAGCCGTACCGAAAAAGTGCACGTGGGCCTGACCGGACAGGCGGTGTTCGGCGTACTTGAAGTGGTGGTGTTCCAGATTAGCCAGGCTGTGCACCATGTGCTGCTCACCGGTGCGCACGGTGGCCGACCAAACGTCTTGCCCATCACGCCGAATGCGGACACTGCCGGTTACCTGCTGAAAATCTGCGTCTATCAGCAGCTCCGGACCGAGGGAGCAGTTTCGGAGCTTGGAAGGTGCCAAATACAGATAGTTTTGTTTTTCCATCACGTGGTCGGAGAATTCGTTGGCCGGGCAGAAGCCTACGCGCCAGGGTTGGCCTTGTCGGTCTATTAGGTAAGCCCCGGCTACTTCCGGTTCTTCGCCGCCGTCAAGTGCGTACGGAGGCACGTCCAGGGGATGGTTGGCCGCCCGCAATATTGTTCCGTTGCCCTTATAAAACCATTCCGGTTGCACCCCCACGTGTCCGCTGTCGGGCCGACCGCCTTCGGCTCCCCACTGGTACATGCGCATACTGTCGGTCAGTTCGTTGGGCTGCACGTCTTGGTGCATGTTCTGGCGATTGTCGGCGCTGGCGCGGTGGGTGAGTCCGGTGCCGGAAACCAGGCAGTGGTACGGGTCGTCGGGATGGTCGAAGGCCGGTAAGAGTTGCCAGTCAGACGTTCCTGCGTAGATTTCATCGTAATCGAGTCGCTCTTCTGAGCGGTGGGTGTTGAGTAGCGTTGCCAGCGTTTGCCCCGCCTCCAGGGCCGCCCGGGCCAGGGCATAAACCGAACGGTAGTTCTGAATCAGCATTAGTACCGGTTCATCGACGAGGGCTAGTCGGCGTCCGGCTTGGGGATGGATGAGTTGTACCAGTCGTATCATAAGGATGCTATTGGGCGGTCCAGCCACCGTCTATTGAAAAACCGGCACCGGTCACGTAGCCCGACGCGCGACTCGCCAAGAACAGGGCGATGCCCCGGATTTCGGGCAGTTCGCCCCAGCGGCCCATCGGTATCTGGCTAATGAATGCCTCGTACTTCTCTGGATCGTTGGTGAGGGGTAGGTTCATTTCGGTGGCAAAGGGGCCGGGCAGAATGGCATTTACATTGATACCCTCCCGGGCCAGTTCAATGGCCAGTGAGCGGGTGAGTTGCAACACCGCCCCCTTGCTGGTAGCGTAGGGCGTACGCTCGGCAATGGCAACCAGCGAGAGCATGGAGCCTACGTTAATAATTCGCCCGTAGCCATTTTTCTTCATCACTGGCACCACTTCGCGGCACGTCAGCCAAGAGCCGGTCACATTCACCTGCTGCACCTGGTTGAACTGCTCTACGGACAACGCTTCGATAGCTCCACGAACGTTGATACCGGCCGAGTTGATCAGTATATCAATACGACCGAACTGTCGTAGGGTGTCGGCCACCGTATCTCGTACGTTCTCTTCTGCGGTCACATCGCAGACGTACGTAGCACAATCCACCCCGTGGGTACTCTGAAGGGACGTTCGGGCTTGCTCATTGCGTGCTTCATCGCGGGCAGCTACGACAATGCGGGCTCCGGCTTCGGCCAGGGCGTGGGCCATTTCCAAGCCTAGTCCGCGGTTGCCACCGACGACGAGGGCTACTTGATCTTGCAGGTTGAAGAGGTCAGGGTTAGGCATATTGGGGAAACAAGGGTTTTTGAAAAGTATACCGGCGAACGCGCTACAAGCGCGCCCGATAATGAGTAAGTAAAAGAGGGTTCAGATGATGTCGAAGTGTTCCAACCCCTCTGTTTTCAGGGTGAGTCCTACGCCGGGAGTGTCATCGTCCAACTGAAGTTGCCCGTCCTGGGCGACTGCTTCGCCGTCAAAAATGTACCAAAACATTTCGTTGCCTACTTCAATTTCCGTTTGAGGAAAATACTCGGCCATCGGACAGGCAAAGGAGCTCATCACCACGTGCAGGTTGTGCATCTGCCCACCGTGCGGAATCACCTCTACGCCGTGCACCTGCGCCAGGGTGCATATTTTCTGCGCTTCGGTGAAGCCGCCCACCCGGTTAGTATCAAACTGAAAGATGTCCAGCGCGTCGGCTTGCAACAGTTCGTGAAAGCCGTAGCGGCCAAACTCGTGCTCTCCGCCGGAGATCGGAATGTCGGTCATCTGCCGGAGCTTGGCGAAATTAGACACCTCGTCGGGAATCAGTAGTTCTTCTACCCAACGGGGCTGGTAGGGCTCCAGGGCTTTCAGAAAGCGTTTAGCATAAGGAAGATTAAAGCCCATGTAGGCTTCCACCATCACGTCTACGGCGTCGCCCACCGTTTCGCGCACCACCCGCACCATCTCCACGTTCTTGTGCAGTCCGGCCACTCCTTCGGTAATCGGATAGCCGCAGCGCAACTTCATGCCGGTGAAACCTTGGTCTTTAAAACTGGCTGCTTCTTCCTGCAATCGGTCCAGGTTGCGGGTGTACAGGCGGCTGTAGTAGGCCGGAATGGCCGACTTGGTACGCCCGCCCAGCAGCATAAACACGGGCTGGTTCAGGTGCTTTCCTTTGATGTCCCACAGGGCAATGTCCACCGCGCTGATGGCGGCCAGCACGGCACCCTTGCGTCCGTAGGCCAGCGTGGAGCGGAATATCTTTTCGTACAGGTACTCGGTGTTAAGCGGATTTTCACCCACCAGCAGTGAGGTTAGCTTAGAAGCAATAATGTGTTGGGTGATGTCCGGACACAGCCCGGCGTTGCCGATGCCCACCAGTCCGGTGTCGGTTTCTATTTCTACCACCAGCCAGCTAAAAAAACGAAAGGGAGCCTGGGCGTCTTCCTGGAAAGGCAATACGCTCAAGGGAGTAGCAAAAATAGTGTCCGTGGTCTTCACCGGACCTTTCCACTGATAGAGTTTAGGAGTAACGGAGGTGATTTTCATAGGCGGTGGTGGGGTAGCGCTTAAACAATAATTAAAGCGTTCGGGTCGGGTGCGGATCAAGCGAGGTCAGATCGGCGATCTTGACCGGTTGATTGCCGTTCTCTATACTCTTTCGGGCGGCGATACCAATCAGAATGGCCATGGCCCCGTCGCGGCTGCCCGCCGAATGACCGAGCGGGTCTTCGGCTTGCGGGTTCCTGAATACCTTATTCTGCAGACGAATATCTCCTCCGCCGTGTCCGCCACTCGACCGGGGCACCTTGATGAGTTCGTAATCGCCAAAGTTGTCGCTGACAATGATCTCCTCGTATTCGGCGTCGGCTTCTGTTTGCGCCATTTCCTGGGCGTGCAGTTGGGCTTGACTCACCTTTTCATCTTTGCGCCAGGGGATACCGTCCCAGGCGTCAATTCTTCCCTCAAAACCATTGAAGGCAATTTTCATCCCCTCGTAGGGCGAGTAGGTAGTGAGCGAGTAGTTCACCACCACGTCGTTGGCGTATCTGATTTGAACCGACATTTTATCGTAGATGTCTATCTCCTCTCTCCACAGACAATTGTCCCGAATGTACCCGTCATATTCTTCGTTGGCTACGTACAACTTCATGTAAGTTTCGTTCTCGGTGATGTCCCAGTAAAATTTACACTCCTTGGTGTGAGGACAGCTGCGGCAGTTTTCGCCCCGAAACGCATGGTTGCTGCCGTAGTGTTCCAGCGCTCCGAAGGCGGTCACCTCCACCGGGTCGGAGTTGAGCCACCAGTTGAGCAGGTCGAAGTGGTGGGCGGCTTTGTGCACCAGCAGGGTGCCGCTGCGGTCGCGCAAGCCGTGCCAGCGTCGGAAGTACGACGCCCCGTGGTAGGTATTCAGGTACCAGTGAAAATCAACCGAGGTGATCTTGCCCACCCGTTGCTCGGCGATGAGTTCTTTTAGGCGGGTGTAGTGCGGGTTGTAGCGGTAGTTGAAGCCTACCAACACTTTCTTCCCGGACTTTTGCTCGGCATCCAAGATCGCCTGGCAGTGGTCGTCGGTGGTGGTCATGGGCTTTTCGGTGAGCACGTCCACGCCGCTTTCCAGCCCTTTGATGATAAACTCGTGGTGGGTGGCGTCCACGGTGGTCACGATGAGCAGGTCGGGTTGCGTGGTCTTCATCATTTCGTCGAAGTCCGTGAAAGTAGGACAGTCGGCCCCGATAAACTCTTTGCCGAAGGCCAGCCGCCCCGCATTGATGTCGCATAGCCCCACAAACTCGGCCACGTCGCCGTAGCGTTCACGCACGGTTTTGCCCCAGAAGGTGATGCCGCGGATGCCCGTGCCCACCAGCACGAGTCTTTTCTTGGCATCCTGAGAACGATGGTCAGCCAGGGCCGACAGGGGGTTAGTAAACAGCGTGCCCGCGGCTACTGCCCCGGAGGTGCTGATGAAATCTCTACGGTTGATCGGTTGGTCTCGGGTATTCATAGTAGTTGTTGGTTAACTGATTTTTATTAGTGAATGGTGTTTTCCAGTACTATTACCGACGGACTGTCTTCCTGAAGCCACCGCCGGAATAAGCCGGTCGTATCGCCACTAGGAGCCATTCCTACAAAAGAGCCTAGTGCCAGGTCCGTATCCCCATCGCCGTCCCAGTCATTAGCGTCCATCACGATCCAGCGGCCCTGCGTGACTTCCGGAAAAGAAGAAGCTTCAAAAGTAAAGTTACCCTGATTTTGCAGATAGACAAATCCTTCTTCCGGCGAGTGCTCATAATCGGGAAAGAACGAGATGGCGGCAATATCCAAATCCCCGTCCTGATCGTAGTCGCGGGCCAGTGCTTGGTAAGCCCCGTGCAGCGGGAAAAAGTAATGTTGTTGAAAAGCAAACTTACCGTCGTTCAGGTAGATATACACTCCGTGGTGGTCTTTTAGAATAGGTGACTGATCGGCGTTGTCGCCGCAGGTGTAGAGAATATCCGGGTGTCCGTCCTGATTAAAGTCTACCAGCTCGAAGGAGGTGGATCCGTTGAGCGGCGAAAACGTCAGTAGTCGTTCTTCGGCAAAGGTGCCGTTTCCCCGGTTGGTAAACAGAAAAACACCTTCGTCGCCCTGGGCAAACAGGGCCACGATGTCCGGAAGCGCATCGCCGTTCAGGTCCGTTACGATGGCCTTACTGGCTCCGGGCCGGTTGCGTAGCACGTGCGGCACATACCCGTGCGTGCCGTGGTTTTCGTACCACACCAATCTTCCCAGCAGGTGACCGTATTCGCAACTCAGTATATCTTCCCGCCCGTCTTGGTTGAGGTCGGCGTAGGTGAGGTGCACCGGGCGTTGCATTCCTTCGAGTACTACCTTGGCCCGCCCGGGAGGCAATCCGGGTTCGGCAGGATATACCTTTTGCAAAAGGCCGTCCGCCGCATCGGAAGGGTACATCTTGCGGCCAATGGTGGTGAGCCAGATCGTATCTTCCTTGGCGCGGTAGTGCACGGGCGTGGTGGGAAGCAGCAGGCGGTGCTGATGCGCTAACTCCTTATCAAGAAAGTTCAGGCTGCTGACATTACGCTTGCCATCGCCGAACACCACTTGCCGTTGGTCGGGCACGATCTTCACCATAATGGTAAGCGGAGGCGATTCCGAGTAGCGAGCGGGAAGGTAGCGAAAATGCGGCAGTTCCGGCTTGATAAGCGCGGGTTCGCGCGTCCGTAGTGTTTCCGGGGCGTTGTCGACGTAGTAAGCCACCACCGCCTGCCATTCCTCATCCGTTAGCCGGGGTTGGGTAGGATAGACGCCCGCTTTCCTTACCCGCTGGCCCGCTTCACCTGATTCAAAGAGACTGTCGGGCAGGCGTCCGGTGGGCGTCATGCCCAGGCGGTAGCCCATCGCGGGCAGCACGGAACTTTGCCAGACCGACTTCGGCAGTTGGTCGGGGGGGACGTAGGCATGGCAACCCCCGCAGTGGTGCGCGGCTAACGCCTGGCCGGATACCGGGACAGCTGATGCTTTTTCCTGAGAAGATCCGCAGGCCGCCAAGAGCAAGCTTACCAGGAAACCGTACCTTCGGATGAACCAACGCATGAGGTGAGGGGCTCAAAACGAACAACTTTCCAAACGGGTTCGGAAAGTTGTTCATTGTCTACTAGTGAAAAGCTATTCTGAATCGTAACCCGGATTCTGTTCAATCACCCCGTTGTTAGCCTGGATCTCGTCGCGGGGAAACGGGAAGCGCCAGTGCTTGGGTTGCTCGGCCCGAATCACCGTCAGCGGCCCAAGGTCCGAAACTCGCCCGAGCGAATCGTTAGGAAACAAGAATTGCCCGTCTTCGGCGGCCGCCGTAAACTCCGAACTGCTTTCTACGTAGGGCACCGCCACGTCCCAGAAGCGTTGCAGGTCAAAGAAAGCGTGCCCTTCCATGATCAACTCTTTGGTGCGCTCGATGTACAAACTATCTTTGAAAGCCAGATAATCCAACCCGGGAGCTAAATCCGGCACGCCCGCCCGGCTACGAATGCGGTTGAGGGCGGCGTACGCTTCCGGGGTGGGGCCCTGGTTTTTTTCATTCAGTGCTTCGGCCTTCATCAGGATCACGTCGGCGTAGCGCAGCAAGGTGATATCGGGATTGTCCTCGCGGTCTACCTCAGTTTGGTTGTCAATCCACTTGGTGATACCGGGCGTTTCTTCCTGGTAGCCGTCGTTCACCGGGTCGGCCGCATCGTAGGTGCGGATGTCGTCCGGGTCGCCCAGATGACCGTACTGCAGCACGTAGGTAGCCTCGTAGCGCTTATCCTCCGGATGGTACCGGCTAAGAAAGGGGTATTCAGCCACCAGGTTGCCCCAGTCGGAAGCTCCGAAGCCCGAGTCGTCGGGCGACACGATGCGGTTGATGGCACCCTGCAACCCCACCGTGGAAGAATACTTAATATCCAGAATTTTCTCGTAATTGTTAGCCGCGTAGTCTTCGCTGGCGTCGCCGTTCCAGAAGTACCACAGGTTGCGGTACTCGTCGGCTAAGCCGTGCACTCCGGCCGCTTCCATTTCGGCAATTTGCGCCAGGGCGTCGTCCAGGTCACCGCCCTGCGCCAGTTGTTTGTCGTAGATGGTGGCGCGCATCAGGTGCACCTTGGCGGCCAGGGTGCGGGCCGCTCCCCGGCTCACGCGGGCTTCGTCGTTGCCGTCGTATTCGGTGAACTCCGGCAGCCGGGGAATAGCAAACTCCAGGTCCTCCAGAATAAACGCCAGGCGTTCGGCCGCGGAGGTGACCGGCAGGGCAAACTCGTCGGACGTTTGAAATTCGTCTTTGCGAAGCGGGGTATCGCCCCATAGTCCGGTAATCCAGTAGTTGTACAACGCCCGGAAAAATCGCGCTTCGCCCTTCAACCGGTCCAGCCAGTTGTAGCCGTCGGGCCGCTCGCGGGTATCCTCCAGGGTTTCTAAATTGTCGACCACGGCGTTAATTCGATTGGCCCGGATGTAGAGCTCTTGGTAAATGGTTTGGACAACCACATTGTCCGGATCCCAGGCCCAGCGGTCAATGAGTTGGCGGCGGTCGTTGAGCCCGGCATCGCTGGCCACGGCCGGGCCGGGTAGTTCGGTCAATACCCAAAAGCGGCGGGCCATAAAGTCGTTGCTGGCCCCGAAGCTGGCGTAGAGTCCGTTGACGGTGGCTTCCGCCCCTTGGAGGTTGTTGAACAAACTTTCCTGGTTAAAGTCACTAAAGACCTCTTCTTCCAGTGCCTCCTCGTGGCAACCCACGGTCACCCAGGAGAAAGTCAGTATAATCAGGATACATTTTATAAGTTTCATAATCGCTAAGGTTAGTGGGTTAAATGCCTAGGTTCACTCCTACGGTGTAGATGCGGGGCAGGGGATACCCGCCGAAGTCGATGCCGCGCGCAAATTGAGCGGCACTACTCTGACTGTTCACGTCGGGGTTGTAGCCTGAGTAGTTGGTGACGGTGAACACATTGTCCACGCGCAGGTTGATGCGCAAGCTGCGCAGCGTAGCATCGGGCAGCGGCACGGTATAGCCCAGGTTCAGGCTGCGCAGTCGCAGGAACGAACCGTCTTCCACCACCCAGTCTTCCATGTAGTCGTTGTTGATGCTCTGCGCCGAGGCCCGTGGGTAGGGGGCGGTGGGGTTCTGCGGAGTCCAGCGGTTCTCGTAGCGATCCACGGTCACGTTTTTGTTGGCACCGTCGTCGTACAGCCGCGCCCGGTTCACGTTGAGCACGTCGTTCCCCTGCGAACCCTGAAAGAACAAGTTGAGGGTAAAACCGCGGAACGTTAGATTCGACGTGAGTCCGTAAATAAAGTCCGGGTAGGGGTTGCCGATCACGGTGAGGTCGCTGGTGGTGATGGCCGAGTCGCCATCCACGTCCACGTAGCGCCGCTCGCCGGGGGCCGAGTCGTCGGCCTGCGCGCCGTTGGCCCAGGTATCTACGTCCTGCTCATCGTCGAACACGCCATCGGTTCGGTAGCCGTAAAATAGGCCGGGAGCCAGCCCTTCTTCCACCAGCAACACGTTGCGGCGGTTGTTGATCCCCCGGGCAAAAAACTGTTCCACGTCGCCGATTTCCTGCACCGTCACCCGGTTGGTAGAAACGTTACCCGACAGGGTCCAGCTAAGGTTGGGAGTGGTAACCACGGTGGCGTTGAGTGAAAACTCAAACCCTTCGTTGTCCATGGCCCCGATGTTGCCGAAGATGCTACCGTAACCCGTGCTGTTGGGAACCGGGCGACTAAACAGCAGGTCGGTGGTCTCCTTGATGTAGTAGTCGGCCGTCATGCTCAGGCGATTGTCCCACAGGCCCAGGTCAACGCCCACGTTGGTCTGCTTGGTTTCCTGCCAGCCTACGCCGGGTATTTCCGGACTGCTCACGAAGTAGCCCGGCACCTCGCGCCCGCCGAAGGCATAATTTTCGTTATCGTACGAGGCCAGGGTTTGGTAAGGACTCACTTCCTGAAAACCCGACACTCCCAGGCTGGCGCGAAGCTTCAGGTTGCTGATGGCGGGTACCTCGGCCATAAAGGGTTCCTCGCTCACCGTCCAGCCGACCGCTCCGGCCGGGAAGAAGCCCCACTTGTTATCGGCGCTAAACTTTGAGGAGCCATCGGCGCGGGCCGTGAAGGTGAACAGGTAGCGTCCCAGCAGGTTGTAGTTCACCCGGCCCAGGTACGAGGCCAGCACTTCCTTGTTTTTAAATACGTTCAGGGAGGGCACGCCCGTGCCGCTGGCAATACCTAGCGCCCGGTTCACTTCCACATCGAAGCCAGTGTTTTCCATGTTTTGGTTTTCCACCGTGTTCTGCTGGATGGTGTAGCCCACCACCGCGCTGATTTGAGAGTTGCCCAAGTCCTTGTTGTAGCTCAGCGTGTTTTCGTTCACCAGGGCATTGAACCGCCGACTGTAGAGTCCGGCCAAACCGCCCCGTTCGTTGCCCAGGGCGGTGGTGGTGTTGTAGTATACATTACGATCCGAGCGGCTGATGTCGGCGTTAAGCGTGCTGCGCAGGGTTAGCCCTTCCACCAACTCCCAGTCAGCGTAGAGGCTGCCCAGGAAGCGGTCGGTGGTCAGGCGGTTGTCAATTTCCTCCAGGGCAGCCACCGGATTTTCTTCCTTGCCTTCGGAGAGCACGTTGGCCGGGCCATCCTCGGTGATGTCACCGTAGCGGTTCAGGCTGTCAATGTACACCGGAATGTCGGGGCGCCAGATGAGAGCGGTGTTCACCGGACCTTCCAGGCCAGCGTTCACCTCAGCAATCACCGCGTCGGTGGTGATGCGCGAAAACGACAGGTTATGTCCGATGCTGATGCGATCAGTCACCGCCTTATCAAGGTTCGAGCGGATGGAGTAGCGTCGAAAATTAGAACTCTTCACAATTCCTTCCTGGTTAAACACCCCCGCCACCACGGCGTACTTCGTGTTCTCGTTACCCCCACTGAAGGTTACCTGGTAATCTTGCACCAGGGCCCCCGGGTTCAGGATCTCATCCTGCCAGTCGGTGTTGGTTTGGATAGCTCGGAGCGAATCTTCGGGGGTGTACTTTATTTCGCCCCCGGTGACCCGCGCGCTGAGGTTGGCCCAGTTGACAAACTGCGGGGTTTCCAGCAGGTCGTACTGCCGGAGACCGGTCTGCACGCCCACCGAGGCGTTAACGTCGATGCGGGGTGCTCCTGATTTTCCTCGTTTGGTGGTGATGATAACCACTCCGTTGGCCCCCCGCGATCCGTAGATAGCCGTAGCGGAAGCGTCTTTCAGGATATCGATCGACTCAATTTCGTTGGGGTTGAGCATGGCCATGGGGTTGGTGCCTACGCCCCGGCGGTCGCCGCCCGCAATAGCGTTGTTGTTGGCGATCACCGGAATACCGTCGATCACGTACAGCGGCTGGGTGTTGCCGTTGAAGGTGTTGAGTCCGCGGATGTTGATGTTGAGTCCCCCGCCCGGAGCCGCGCTGTTCTGGTTCACCTGCACTCCGGCTACTTTGCCTTGCAATGCCTGGTCGAACGAACTCACCGTCAGGTTGGTCAACTCCTCGCCACTCACCGAGGCAATGGAGCCGGTAAGGTCCTCGCGCCGTTGGGTGCCGTAGCCCACCACCACCACTTCACTGAGCGATTGGATGTCAGGAGCCAGCGAGAGATTGATGGTGCTACGACCGTTGATTGCTTCCTCGACGGTCTCGAAGCCAATAGAGGAAAATACCAGGGTGGTTACGGCATCGTCCACGGTCAGGCGGTAGTTGCCTTCGACGTCGGTTACCGTTCCGGTGGTGGTGCCTTTAGCCAGCACATTGACGCCCGGAAGGGGTTCGTCGGTAGATAGATCAATCACTTGCCCCGTGATGGTCTGGGCTAGCGGATGGTCTATTGCCGGGGGTTTGGAAGGAGCTGCGCTTCCCAGGGCAAGGGTGGTAGTAAGCAGTCCTAACAAACCACTAAGAATGCGCTTACGGTGGTTGGGTAGAGCTTTTCGGAGCATAACGTAGGTTTTAGGGTTTGACAATGGATAGAGCGAGAAGATAAAATCGCTTCCGGTTAGCATATTGCATGAATGAGAATTTTATAGCTTTGTAAACATGTGGTACATATCAATAGTAGAAAATTACTTTCAAACAGGCAATTATTTTTGTCGATTGCTTACAAAATTTTAAAAGTAAGCCCGGCTAATGGCTTCTTTTAATCTTCATTGTAAAACATTACAGCTTTTTGTGATGCTTCTATCACTGCTTAACAGAAGTAATCCATTTGTGCAGTTCGTTTTTCATTGTGCGAACGATCTCGGGATGTTTACCAGCAATATTGTTTGTTTCAAAAGGATCCTCATAAAGATCATACAATAGGTATTCGTTATTCCTTTCCTTATAGATCAACTTATAGTTCACCAAGGATTGGTAAGGGCAACTTGAGCATGAAAAATCACTGGTTTATTCCCAACCCGGATTTTGGGTTAAATTTGGATTAAGGATAGTTTGATTGTCGGGGATGGGAAAGAGTAACATAAAGTCCATTACGAGCATAACGTAGATTTTAGGGTTTGACTGTAGGTAAAATCAGGAGCTAGTTTCTCTTATTATTTGGTAAAATAAGGCAACATGGAATTTCTTTTATAAATTTGTAAATATGTAGTACATAATCAATATTAAAAAATTACTTTTGAACGTACAATAGTTTTTATCGATCAACTATATATTTAACTATATTCTTAAAATAGTTATAAAAATTATAACATTTATGTTAATTGAATTTAGGTAGCCACTGCCTGATGTTACGAGTCACTTTCATGCATCGTATGAAAATTCGTTTACTCTTTGTCTGTTATTTGCTGACTGCTTTTAGTGGCCAAGCCCAAGAAACTCAACCTGCTAGTTTTCCAATCTGGGGCGATCAGGGCAACGGTACCTTTCGCAACCCCGTACTGTGGGCGGACTATAACAATCCCGACGTAATTCGGGTGGGCGACGATTTTTACATGGTGGCCGCTTCGCACCACTTTATGGGCAATCCGATTTTGCATTCCAGAGATATGGTGAACTGGCAGATCATCAACCGCCTGTGGCGCAGGCTAGACATCGATTCGGTCTACGACCAACCGGGTCAGGCCTACCAGAAGGGCAGTTGGGCACCGGCCCTGGTCTACCACGACCAAAAATTCTGGGTCTACTTCTGCACGCCCCAGGGCCTGTATATGACTACCGCCGACGACCCCGCCGGAGCGTGGTCGCCGCTTACTGAAATCAAGCGCGTGGTTCGCTGGGAAGATCCGTATCCGTTTTGGGACGACGACGGACAAGCCTACCTGCTGCGCAGCGAGATGGGAGCCGACCCCGTCATCTTGCATAAAATGAGCGCCGACGGAACGGAAATTCTGGACGGCGGTACCCTGATCGCCTACGGACCGGTGCTGGAAGGGCCTAAAATGCTCAAGCGCAACGGCTACTACTATATCTTCGCGCCCGAAGGTGGTATCGAGCACGGCTACCAGGTGGTGATGCGCTCCCGGAACATTGAAGGACCTTACGAAAAACGGGTGGTACTGGAGCAAGGCTCTACCGACGTCAACGGGCCGCACCAGGGCTCGTGGGTGGAGCTAGAGAACGGCGAAGCGTGGTTCTATCACTTTCAGCAGATCAACGGTTACGGACGCGTACTTTGGCTGGAACCGGCCTCCTGGGGCGACGACGGCTGGCCGGTGATGGGCGAAGACTACGACGGCAACGGCATCGGCGAGCCGGTTAAGGTGGTGCCTAAGCCTACCATTGCCGGAAATCATCCCGTCACGGTGCCCGCCAGTTCGGATGAATTCAACGATACTACCCTGGGACTACAGTGGCTCTGGAACCACAATCCGGACAGTACGCATTGGTCGCTCACCGAGCGGCCGGGTTTCCTGCGCTTGCGGGCCCAGTCGCTGTTCAAAAAATCCGGTTACACCCATAATCTTAACCCGGTTCCCTACGACTCGTCTATCTTGTTTGCCAAAAATACGCTGGCGCAACTGGTGATGGGAAAGGAAAGCGAGGCCACCACCGAGATGCACCTTACCGACCTACAGCCCGGACAGTACGCCGGACTGAGCCTGTTCAACCAGCGATACGCTTCTATTGGCGTGCGGCAGGAGAACGGAGTCAATCAAGTGTTCGCGAAACGCAACGACACCCAACAGCCGGGCCCCAGCCTAGACCAAGACCAAGTGTGGTTTCGCGCTTGGGTGGAGTTTACGGACGGACAAGCTATGGGCCATACTTACTACAGCCTGGATAATAAAAATTTTACGGAGTTAGGCGAACCCATCCCCATTGTGCGGGCCTGGTTTGAGGGCACTAAGTACGCATTGTTCAATTATAACGAAGAAGACCGGGGCGGCACGGTGGATTTCAACTGGTTTCACTACCAGCACGACGGGCCGGGGGGATGATTGAGTAGGGGATATGACGAGATATAAGCCCTTATCCGTCATTGCGGACGTTCGATAGCGATAGTAGGGCCGCCTCTACTATCATTAAGTAAAGAATTTGAATATCGAATCACGAACAAGGAATGATGAATGTTGAAGGGTTAGCAATCCTTCGATGTTCGTTATCTGTTATCTCGCTTATCTTAACAAGCTGAAAAACCATGAACCTACCGGTCTACCTTTGGCAAACCACCCCTCCTTCCCCGGCTTTTGGCTGGCTCAATTACACCGTAGTGGGTATTTACCTGACGTTGCTGGTGGCCCTGGGGCTTTACTTCTCCCGGCGGGAAAACACCACCGACGACTACTTTCTGGCCGGGCGACGCATTCCTTGGTGGGCGGCCGGACTCAGCATCTTCGGCACGCAACTCAGCGCGTCTACCTTCATGGCCATTCCGGCCAAAACCTTTGCCACCGATTGGGGCTACTTCATGCTCAACATGACCATCATCATGGTCTCGCCCCTGATCGTGTTTGTTTTTCTGCCCTTCTACCGCCGACTCAACCTCACCACCGCCTACCAGTACCTGGAAAAACGGTTTAACCTTACCACCCGCCTGCTGGGGAGTCTGATGTTCATCGGATTACAACTAGGCCGGGTCAGCATCGTGCTCTACCTGCCCGCCATTGCGCTCTCGCTGGTCACGGGCATCGGCGTAGAATGGTGCATCATTGTGATGGGAACGCTAAGCATCCTCTACACCGTGCTGGGAGGAATTGAGGCGGTGATCTGGACCGACGTGGTGCAGGTGGTCGTGCTGCTGGGCGGAGCCTTGTTCTGCTTGGTCTACTTTGGCATCACCACCGAGGGAGGCTACTCACGCATCCTGGAGATAGCGCAAGCCAATGACAAGTTCCGTCCCTTTAACTTTTCCTTTGACCTGACCCAGCCTACGTTCTGGGTGGTGGTGCTGGGCGGCATCGGGGCCAATATCGTGAGCTACGGGAGCAGCCAGGCGGTGGTGCAACGCTACCTGACCACCCGCGACGAAAAAGATGCGGCGCGTGGCATCTGGACCGACGCGAGCCTCACCCTGCCCGCTACCCTGATTTTCTTCGGCATCGGCACCGCGCTATACGTTTTCTACTACCAGCGCATCCCTCAGGCGGTGCTGGATACGCCCGACGCCGTGTTTCCCTACTTCATCACCACCCAGCTTCCGCCGGGTGTAGCCGGTCTGCTCATCGCGGGCATCTTTGCGGCGGCCATGTCGAGCCTGGACAGTAGCATGAATTCAGTGGCTACGGTAGTCACCACTGATTTTTACCAACGACTGAATCCAACCGCCTCCGACCGGAGCGGTATGCGGGTGGCGCAGGGAAGTACGGCCGCCATCGGGGTGATTGGCACCGGGATGGCCCTGCTGCTGGCGGGTTGGAATATTGAATCGCTGTGGGATCAACTCAATACCTTTATTGGCCTGTTTGCCGGGGGCTTGGCCGGTATCTTTCTGCTGGGCATGTTCACCCGGCGGGCTAATGGTCCGGGTGCGGTCGTGGGTATTCTGGTAAGTGCCGTGGTGCAATGGGCCGTGGCTACCTTCACCGATTTGCACCTGTTGCTGTACGCTACTACCGGGTTGGCCTCGGCGTTTTTGGTGGGCTATCTTGTCAGTAGAGCCTTTCCTGCCCCGGAGAAAGATTTGGACAAACTGACAGTACACACGTTGTTGAAGAAGATGACGGCGAAGGGGTAGTAATGATGCTTTCAAGGCGCGCTGGTGCAAGAACTCAACCTTCAGGTACCTTACTCACTGCACTTTGAATACGACTTACTGCGGAAGGACGAGCAGGCCCTGCCGGAAGAGGAGAAAATTCGGCGGATGATGGCTACGATCAAGAAAGATACGGATAAGCTCAAAACGATGGTATCTAATTTTTAGCACAAACCCAACAATTCATCCCTATGACTACCTTTAACCGCCGCCAATTTTTAGGAACCACCGCCAGCGGACTAGCCGGAGCGATGGTTCCGGGAAACGTCTTTCCGGGAAACGCTTTTCCAAATACTCCGGAAGCAGAAAAAATAACCATCCAGGTAAATGCCGCCGCTAATCGAGGCCCTCTGACCCACGCCTGGGCGTTTTTCGGACACGATGAGGCCAACTACTCCTACACCGAAAACGGCCAGAAACTACTGGCTGATTTGAATGCGCTCAGTCCGGTGCCCGTTTTCATGCGCGCGCACCATCTGTTCACCAGTGGCGACCCAGCCACCACCGCCCTAAAGTGGAGTCCCACCAACGTCTACACCGAAGACGCCCAGGGAAATCCGGTGTACGACTGGACAACCGTAGACCGCATGTTCGACAACTATCTGGCCCACGGCATCAAGCCGCTGGTGGAGCTGGGCTTCATGCCCCAGGCCTTGTCTACCCAGCCGGAGCCGTATCATTACGTATGGCAGGGCGAGCGGCACATCAAAGAACACGGCTGGACGTATCCACCTAAAGACTACCCGAAGTGGGCGGCCTTGGTCACCGCTTTTATCAATCACTTTAAGAGCAAGTACGGACAACAAGAACTGGAGTCTTGGTACTGGGAGGTGTGGAACGAGCCGGATATTTTCTTCTGGCAGGGCACCACCGAAGAGTATTTGAAACTCTACGACTATGCCGCCCAAGCCGTAAAAACCGCACTGCCCAACGCTCCGCTGGGTGGCCCCACTTCTACGGCTCCCAAGAATGAAAAGTCAGCCGTATTCTTGCGAGAATTCTTGCAACACTGTTCCACCGGCACCAACTACGCCACCGGCCAAAAGGGTTCGCCGCTGGATTACATCAGCTTCCATACCAAGGGGGCTCCCGACATCGACGAGGGATACGTGCGGATGGGCATACAGGCGCAACTGGCCCGCGCCGACTGGGCTTTCAGCATTATTGCCGAGTTTCCCAAATATAAAGATACCCCGATCATCATCGGTGAATCAGACCCGGAAGGAACGGCGGCCTACAACGTGATAGACCGACCGGAGAACGTATATCGTCAGGGACCTATCTACCCGGCATACAACGCCTCGGTATATAAAAAGCTGAACGAGAATGCCCAAAAGTACGGCCTCAAACTAATTGGAAACCTCACTTGGGCCTTTCAGTTCGAGGGTCAACCGTACTTTGCCGGTTTTCGGGAGTTGGCTACCAACGGCATCAACAAGGCCGTCCTGAATGGCTTCCGCCTGCTGGGCCTGATGACCGGTCACGGACTGACGGTAGAAAGTGACGGAGCCGTATCGCTGGAAGAAGCTCTTTCGTCCGGCGTACGCCAACGGCCCGACGTGAACGCAATGGCTGCCGCGGACCAGGATTCTCTGACGGTGCTGGTGTGGAACTACCACGATGAAGATGTTAATACGAAACCGACAACGGTGCAGGTAGTGGTGGAGCAACTACCCCCGGCAGCCGACCGGGTGTTGCTGGAGCATTACCGGGTGGATGAGCACCACAGCAACGTGTATCCCCACTGGCTAGCGATGGGCTCTCCGCAAAATCCCAGTCCCGAACAGCTACGGCAACTTCAGCAGGCGAGTGAACTGGAGCTTTGGGAATCGCCCCGTTGGATAGAGGTGCAAAACGGTCGCTGGACGCAGGAGATAACGATGCCGCGCTACAGCCTTTCTTTGCTGAAGCTTAGCTGGGATTAGATTCGGAGCGTTTAAGTAGCTTATCAATTACAATCACAGAAGAATGCATACACTACACTTGCTAGGCTGGCTGCTTGGATTGAGTTGTCTGCCACTATTAGCTACGGCTCAAGATAAACCGCTGGACAAACTTATATGGAGTTCGCTTCCCGACCTGCCGCCCGCTCCCGGACAAACCCAGCAAAAAGGACTGGCCGGAGCGTTTTCCGGAGTGCATCAGGACGCGTTGATTCTGGCCGGAGGAGCGAACTTCCCCCAGGCCTTGCCCTGGGAAGGCGGTACCAAAGTGTGGTGGGATGATATCTATGTGCTGACTCGACAAGCCGATGGAAGTTACCAATGGCTTACCAATCCGTCGTGGAAATTGCCCCAGCCGCTAGCCTACGGAGTGTCGATTTCTACTCCCAAGGGTTTGCTGTGCATCGGGGGAGACAATGCCGAGCGCGTCTCCGATCAGGTTTTTCTGGTGCAATGGGATTCGTCATTGCAAACCATCCGCATTCGGAAGCAACCGCCGTTGCCCATGCCCTTGGCCTATATGGCCGGAGCGCAGGTAGGGGAGCAGGTGTATCTGGCCGGGGGGCTGACGGCCAAAAACGGCCCCGCCACCCGCTCTTTCCTGTCGTTGGACCTTGCGGAGCCAGAAGCAGGTTGGCAATCGCTTGCCCCCTGGCCGGGCCCGGCCCGGATGGTGCCGGTGGCGGTCGGTCAACGCAACGAAGCGGGCCACTTCTACTTATTCAGCGGACGGGAGACAATGCCCGGTCAGCCCACGCATATCCTACACGATGCCTATCGGTATGATCCTCAAGCGCAGCAATGGAAGGCCTTGTCCGACATCATCGTTGGCGGACAACCCACCGCGGTGATGGCGGGTACGGCGGCTGCTTTAGGAGATAGCACGATCCTTGTTTTTAGTGGCGACGACGGAGCATTGTTCGTGCAACTAGAGCAGGTGGCCCAGGACATGAACACTGCTTCGGATGCTACGGGGAGTGCAAAATTACAACAGCAAGACCGTCAGCTACGCAACCAACATCCGGGCTTCAGCCGTGCGGTTTTAGCTTACGATCTGAACACCAGTACCTGGACGAAAGTAGGAGAAGCACCAATAGGGCAAGTTACTACCCAGGCCGTGCGTTGGGACAAAACCATCGTCATCCCCAGTGGCGAAGTCCGCCCCGGCATACGCACCCCGACGGTTTGGCAGATGAAACTTCCCCTCCCCCCAGAGCCTCATTGAGGTAGCTTTCTGCCCCAGCTTGGAAACCGGGCTTTTAAAAAATCTTTCGCTGACAATAAAAAAGGTTGGCACGAAATTGATTTATACTTCAAATTTTGGTAATTATGAGTACTTTCTTAGGCCAACTCTTGGCAACTTTACAGCTTTTAAGATTTGGACGAGCTATCCCTACATACTCCCCACAACAAATTAAGACCAGCTGATGCGAAGCAGTTATGGACCAGCCTGCGTACTGGCAACGAGTCGGCGTTCACCCAACTCTACAACCACTATTTTGCCGACCTTTGCCGATACGGCGCCCGAATAACCGGTGATAAGGAACTCATTGAAGATAGTATTCAGGACCTTTTCGTAGAAATTTGGAAGACCAGAACTCGCCTGCCACCGGTAGAGTCCGTGAAACACTACCTGTTCGTGTGGCTCAAAAGAAAAATTGTCAAGAAGATAATGGATGCACGTAAAGTGCCTATCGTTAACAACATTCTGGAAGAGTATAACTTTGAAATCGTTTTTTCCCACGAATCCATGCTGATTGACAGTCAGTTTTCCGAAGAGCAACAACGAAACCTGCTCAAAGCGCTCAACAACCTCACCCGAAGGCAAAAGGAAGCCGTGACCCTACGCTTTTACGATGGTTTCACCCACCAGCAGATCGCCGACCTGCTGTCAGTGGATGCCAAGTCGGTGCGGAACATCATCTACCGCGCCATGTTGGTGCTAAGAAAAAACATGGTGAAGCTGACGTTGCTTTTGTCGGTGTTGCATCTGTTCTAGAACACCTAGTGCTCATCCCGCTCCCCTCCGTCCCCCCAATCAATATCAACGTTACTGATATTGATTACAGTTATTCACAATTTTGTAATTACAGTGCCACTTATCTGAAAATGCTGTAAAAATTAAAATTGCCGTATTTTTTTTGAGGACGCATTGGCAAATTCTTGCACTTACTACCAAAGGCCTACGTCGATGAACTACCAACACTTTGAGCCCATTGATTTTATTCTTGATGATTCTTTTCAGGAATGGGTACTGCATCCGACTCCGGACGCCGACCGGTTTTGGCAAACGTGGATATGGCAACACCCGGCAAAGGCAGCAACGATTGAAGAGGCGCGCGCTATGATCTTGGCCATTGATTTTCGAGGGATTGACTCCCAGGCGTTCGACAAAAATAAAGTGTTGCAAAACATTCAAGCGAGTATCAAGACCAATAATGAACTGGCCGATGAGCTTAATATTTCCAGAGCCTACCGGCCCAGCAGGGTTGGTCATAAAGTAGATGAAGCCACCGTCTACGCTTTACCTCCCAGAGCTTGGTACAACGTGGGCGTTGCTGCTGCGGTGAGCCTGCTGGCGTTGCTGGGCGTATGGTACCTGTTTCTGTTCAATCCTACCTTGCACTACGCTGCCGAATTTGGTGAAACCAAAGAAGTGGTGTTGCCCGATGGGTCAACCGTGGTGCTAAACGCCAACTCAAGCATCAGTTACCGTGATTGGTCACCCAACGAAGATAGAGAAATTGACTTAAGCGGAGAGGCCTTCTTTACGGTGGTGCATACGGCTCAGGATCAGAAGTTCATTGTGCACTCTCGTGGAGTGGAAGTGGAAGTGCTTGGAACAACCTTCAACGTGAACAACCGAAGAGGAAAAACCCAGGTAGTGCTCGAGTCAGGAAAAGTGCTACTGAAATTACCCGAACCGCCACTTCCTGCGGCAGCGGCAACTCTCAAGATGAAACCCGGAGACCTGGTAGAAGTCTCGGAAGATGACAAAAAAGTGACAAAACGGGTGGTGAACCCGGAAAAATACGCCGTCTGGACGCAGGATGTCTTGCTGTTTGACAACGTTTCTCTACGGGAAGTCTTTGAGGTCATTCAGGACACCTACGGCTATCACGTGACGGTAGAGAACCAAGGAATCGAGGAAAAAATGTTCGAGGCGGAGATAGCCTCTGGAGACATTGACCTCATTATTGAGATTCTGGCTAAATCATTCAATCTGGAAATAACCAAACGTGATAGTGAACTAGTGATTACCGAAAAATAAATACATAACCCTTACTACATGCACGATGAATTACTATTTACCGCAATTTCTTAGACTAGCCCTTTGTATCGCACTGATGGCGGGTGTGGAGAATGCTTCGGCCCAACGCCTGGCTTCCCATCAAACTGCTTACTTACCCGGTCCGAATCAGCAAGACGCCAGACAGCCCCTGCACGAAGCGTTGGAAAAGCTTGGTCAGCAGCACCAGGTACGGTTCAGTTTTGACCGAAAGTTGGTGGAAGAAAAGTTTGTGAAAGAGGACGACATCTTCTCCAGGGACTTGTACGAAACGCTCGACCGGGTATTAACGCCTCTTCAACTCAAGTACGAAAAGATAGACGCGGTGCACTTTGTGATCGTACCCAAAAAAGAGGCATCGAGAACCATAGAAAGGCTAGACAAAAAGGCGGTGCGTACTTCTCATTCCACCTCCACTGTTGTACCTTCGGTCATTCCCTATTCCCCGCTGTCCACCCACCACGCCACAACCAGCGTAGAAAAAACCATCACCGGCCGGGTCACGGATTTGTCTACCAACGAAGGCTTGCCCGGAGTGAACATCGTGGTGAAGAACACCACCATCGGTACGGTAACTGACATTGACGGCAACTACCGGCTCACCGCGCCCGATGACGCCGAAACGCTGGTCTTCTCTTCAGTGGGGTACACCTCTGAAGAGGTTGCTATTGGCAATCAGACAGTAATTAACCTAGAGATGGCTCCGGACATTCAGTCGCTTTCCGAGATAGTGGTGGTTGGCTACGGCACGCAGCGCAGAGCGGATCTGACCGGCTCCATTGCATCGGTAGCACCCGAAGAAATTGCCCGCGTGCCAGTGGCCACGCTTCAGCAGTCGCTGCAAGGTCAGGCGGCCGGGGTGGAAGTGACTTCCAACAACGGGGCGCCGGGCCAGGGGGCGGTGGTCAGAATCCGGGGCGTAGGCTCTACCGGAAATACCAACCCGCTCTACGTGGTCGATGGAGTGCCGGTATCCGACCCCAATTTGGTCAACCCACTGGACATCGCATCGATTCAGGTACTCAAAGATGCTTCGGCCAGTGCTATCTACGGTTCGCGCGGAGCCAACGGGGTCATTATCATCACTACCAAACGCGGCGAGAGTGGCGAACCCAAATTCTCGCTGGATGCCTACTACGGACTGCAATCTGCCTGGCGAACGGTGGAGATGGCTAACAACCAGGAGTATGCCGAACTGGTGAAAGAACTGAACGAAAACGGCATCGCCGAAGGCATTTCCGGAGCCAGCGTACCGGAAACCGCCGAGAACATCCTGGCCAATCCGGCGCAGTACGGCGAGGGCACCGACTGGACGGATGCTATTTTTCGTACCGCGCCCATCCAAAATTATAATCTCTCAGTTTCCGGAGGCAGTGATTATCTTAAGTATAACGTATCCGGAGGATATCTTAGACAGGATGGTATCATCATCGAGACAGCTTTTGAGCGGTATAACTTCCGGCTAAACACGGATCTGACCCGCGGGCGATTCCGGTTAGCACAATCACTGTCGCTGGTGCAAAGCTGGCGGGATGCGGAGCGGGGAGGGAGAAACGCCCTGGAACGTATCGCCACCATCACTCCTTCCGTTCCTGTTTACGACCGAACGCAATTGGGCGGATTTGCTGGCCCCGTGGCCGCCGACGAGCACGATGCTCAGAACCCGGTGGGCGAAGCGGTGATGACCAACAACGAAATCACCAACCGGGAAGTGCTGGGCAACCTGAGCGGAGAGTACGAGATTATTGAAGGACTTACCTATAAGCTGAATCTCGGACTCAACTACGGCTTCAGAGACAACTTTAACCACCGCCAGGGGTGGATCATGGGGGACTTTCACCAACAACCCAACTCGGAGCTGACCGAAGGCAGTGACAACGACCTGTATACCCTGGTAGAGAACACCCTCAACTTTAACCGAACGATCAACAAACATAACTTTTCGCTGCTGGCCGGGGTAACCCAGGAAAACTTCGACCGGCGCGAGTATGAGGTGAGCGTGACGGGGCTTCCTAACCGCGACATCAGCGTGGTGGGTGCGGCCAGTGCGGTGCAAAGTGCGGCCGGACGAGAGAGCCATACCATCATTCGTTCGCTGCTGGGCAGACTTACCTACGCCTACGACGGCCGATACCTGCTCACCGCCAGCATTCGAAGAGACGGTTCCACCAAGTTTAGAAACAACATTTGGGGCACCTTCCCTTCGGCCTCCGTGGGCTGGAACGTGTCCGAAGAAAGCTTTATGGAGGACATTCCCTGGCTTTCTACCCTGAAAATACGGGCCAGCTACGGAAGACTGGGTAACTCCAACACCGTAGGCGATTATGCCTACTTAGCGGGCCTTAACTTCAATGCCAACTATACCTTTGGCGGAGAAGTGTACCAGGGCACCGCCTTACGACGCTTCCCCAATGACGCTGTGCGTTGGGAGACCGTCATTCAGTCGGATATAGGCTTCAACCTGGGCTTGTTTGGGGATAAGCTCACCCTGGATGCTGACTATTACCTCAAAGACACCCGGGACATGCTCACCGAAGTGCCGGTTCCGCTCTCCTCCGGAACCTCGGAGGCCCCGACGCTGAACGCCGCTACCGTCAGAAACAAAGGCTTTGAAGTAGCCCTCAACTACCAGAATACGATTGGCGATTTCCAGTACAGCATCGGGGGCAACCTGACCACCATCGACAACGAAGTGACTGATTTGGGAGGAGGTCGGCCCTTCGTGGCGGGAAGGACCGAGTTTGGCAACGTGAGTAGGGTGGCAGAAGGCTATCCCATCGGCTACTTCTACACCTACGTGATGGATGGCATCTACCAGAACGAAAGCGAGATCGATCCTGAATTTGCTCCCAATGCCCAGCCGGGCGACATCCGGTTTCGGGACGTGGATGGCGACGGATTGTTGACCGAAGACGACCGTACCTTCACCGGAAGCCCCATTCCCGACGTTATCTACGGTGCCCGCTTGTCGGCTGCCTACAAAGGATTTGATGCTTCCGTCTTTTTTCAGGGAGTGTTGGGCAACGAGATCTATTCGGAAATGGTCATTTGGTGGGAAGGCATGTACCGAAACTTTAATTTCTCTAAGAAAGCCTACGAGGAGCACTGGCAACCGGAGCGACCCAGCACCACCGTACCCCGGGCCATCCGGGGCGATCCCAACGGAAATGCTAGCCGCCCTTCTACGCGGATGATCTTCGATGGCTCGTATCTAAGGCTGAAGAACGTGACCATTGGCTACTCGCTACCGACTTCGCTCGTTGAACGAATTGGCATGGATCGGGTACGGTTTTACGCCACCGGTCAGAACCTGCTCACTTTCACCGACTATCCTGGATATGACCCTGAGATTGGCTCCAACGCGAGCGGAACCCAGGGAACGATCAACACCTCTCGAGGCATTGACAATGGCTATTACCCGCAGGCCCGCACCGTGATGCTCGGAGTTCAGGTAGGCTTTTAATCCAAAAACAACTTTAAAGAAAAATACGATGAAAAAATTTGCGTATCTATCATTGACGGCCGCGTTGCTGGTTTTTTCGGGCTGTAGCGAAGAAGATTTGATGGTGGACGAAAATCCCAACACCATCACCTACGCTTCTTACTATCAGAATAAAGAACAAGCGTTGTCGGCGGTAACCGCGGCGTATTCTTCGCTCAACAAACGAGGATTCTGGGCCAGCTTTTATCCCCACGTCGTGGATGGACGGTCTGACGAAGGGATTTTGACGCCCAATGCCACCGGTTTAAGCGACGTGGTGCCGGTATGCGATTTCACGCTGAACGCGGGTAACCAGGTCAACGAAAACCTGTGGCGGTTCATCTACGAAGGAATTTTCCGCTCCAACGTGGCCATGACCAAAATCGCCGGGATAGACCCAAACAACACGGACCTGGATGCGGCGCTACAGGCCAGGCTCGTGGCCGAAGCCAAGTTCCTGCGGGCTTTTTACTACTTCCACGCCGTCAGGCTGTACGGAGAAGAAATTCCGCTCATCACCGAACCCGCCGAAATCATTGCCGAGACCAACCCCACCCCGGCCGCCCCGGGGCAGGTATTCGATCAGATTATCCAAGACCTTCAGGAAGTGCAAGGCGTGTTGCCCCTGAATACCGAATATGCTGGGCAAGATCGAGGAAGAGCTACCCAGGGAGCGGCCACTGCGTTGCTCGGCAAGGTGTATCTGTTTCGAGCCAGCCCGTTTTGGGATAATGAGCCCAGTTATTACCAACAGGCGGCCGATGAGTTTAAAAAGATCATCGATCAGCAGGTAGGCGATTACGGGCTAATGGATGCGTACCGACTCAACTTCACCGACGAACAGGAGAACAACCGGGAGTCGTTGTTTGAAGTGCAGTTTGCCCCGGCCAACAACAATCCCTGGGGAGCCGACAATGACGGCAACAACAACAACGCCGAATCGAACCACCGCGCCCAGAGCAACGGAATGATTGCCGGCAAAGGGGCCCGCTGGTGGAACGGGGCCGCCACCCAAAAGCTGCACGATGAATACGAAGTCGGCGACCCCCGCTTGCACATGACCCTGTGGGCTGAAGATGGAGCACTGTACGTGGATGGTGCCGATGGTCAGGATACGCTTTCGTTTGAAGAGATCGGCTGGCCGTCTGGGCTGTACGGCTGGCGCAAGTACGAATGGGATTCGCAGGCCGAGCAACTGGCCAATAGCTTGGGCTTTCGCTTTGATGGCATCAATATGCGGGTGATTCGCTACGCCGACGTGCTGCTCATGTACGCCGAAGCCCTGCACCAACTTGGCCGACCCGATGCGGAAGTGGCTCCTTTCGTGAACCAGGTGCGCGCCCGGGCCACCAATCCGGTGGATGAGGGTGCGTTGCAAGTCAACCTGCCCTACAATACCCAGAACCCAGTGACCCAGGGAGTAGTGCCTCCGCTGCCCACCGTAGAAGCCCTGATTGCGAGCAACGATAAAGGAATTCAAAACATGATGGATGCTATTATGCACGAACGGCTGGTGGAGCTGGGCGGCGAGCAGCACCGTTGGGACGACATTGTGCGGTGGAATATTGTGCAAGAGGTAGTGACCGCTCCCGCTTTTGCCCCTGGGCGCAGCGAGTTTTTGCCCATTCCGCAGCAAGAGTTGGATACCAATCCGAATATGGAACCTAACCGGGCAAACTAATTTCTGTGGTGCGGTAATACTGTATTATCTAAGAAGATCACCTTTAGAACTGAGCAAAGTGCTGTCTGATTTGCTATTTTACGATGACGCAGAATAATAGGTAGCTTTTTATAAAAGCGGCTCAAAAAAACACTATTTTGGTAGGTGTAATCCTGTCAAAATAATTTGCCAAATTCACTTAAATAATCTTATTGCTATGAAGCACTTTTCCTCAGTTTGCGGATTTCTGGCCTTGTCCCTAATGGGCGGGCTATTGCTGCCCCCCCGGGCGTATTGCCAGGGAAGTGAAACAATCTTTCGGGACGACTTTAACCGGAGTACCTTCGGGGCCAATTGGGACGCCGAAATCGCCTGGTCGATTGTGCAGGGCAAGGCCTACAACAACTACGATGGCACTGGTTCGGCCCTCACCACCACCCAAAGCTTTGCGCAAACCTCCTACGTGATTGAAAGCCAGGCTCGGCCCTTTGTCAGTGGCTACTATCGTCAGTACCAGCTCTTCTTCGGGCAGCAAGCCAGCCAGGACTACCGCTACGTGGTTAAATACGAGCCTTACCTAGGGAACACGCTATCGCTAGGCCGCGCCGAGGGAAATACCTTTTACCCCATCTCACTCGATGAGGTGGTGATGCCCCTGAACCCAACCAGCTGGTATTCGTTTCGAGTAGAGAAATACGACAATGGCCTTATTCAGGTGTACCTGAACGACGGTAGCGGCTACGGCGACCTGCCAGTGCTGGAAGCCATCGACACCACCTACCCAACCCTGGGTAAATTTGGCTGGTTTATTTCTACTGAAACAGCCGGAGAAGATTTTTTTGTGGAGTATATATCCGCCAAGGTTCCGGCCCAACAGAAAACCGAGCCGGAAAAGCCGCAGTCCGATGAGTTTATCAAACAAATAGAAGTAGCCAACGGCAAAACCTACGAGATAGACAAGTTGCAGGTCGGCGTGGTGCAGTATACCGATCGCCCCTATACGATTACTTCCCTACCGAGCTATTTGCAAGGAGCTTCTTTTGTCCGAACGGCCAACAACGACAAAACGGTGACCACCTCCAATTTTCTGAACGCCTACATCCAGGGGCCTGCCACGGCTTATATCGCCTACGACCCGCGGGCAACGGTGCTTCCGGCCTGGTTAGCCGATTGGACGAAGACGAACGATGTGATTGGCACTACCGACCCGGGTTCTTCTTACTTTGAAGTGTATAGCCGACGGTTAGACTACTACGACGCTTATCCTTATCCGTTGACCTTAGGAGGCAATCTGGCTGCTCCGGCGTCGGGCTCCAACATGAACTACCTGCTTATTGTCACCCCCTCTTCATCCCCCCAGCAGTACGAAGCAGAAGCGGCTATGTTGTCGGGGGCGGTGGCGGCCAGCAACCACCCGGGCTACAGCGGTGCGGGCTTTGCCGATTACGTTAACCCTACGAATGACTACGTGGAGTGGACGGTGGAGGTCACGTATTCAGGGTCGTATAGCGTTGCATTCCGGTATGCCAATGGCGGGTCCTCTGATCGTCCGCTACGCGTGTCTGTTGATGGTCAGGGCGGATATGACAATATTTCTGCATCTACCACTGGTGGTTGGAGCAATTGGGGGATCACCAGCATAGGTGCTATCTATCTTTCGGCCGGTACGCATACCCTACGCGTTACTGCGATTAACAAAAGCGGCCCTAACATTGACTATTTGCAGATAGCTCCTTCCAGCCAGCCTGCCACAAATGCGCTGGCGCAAGTCCCTGACAACGCCCGCACACTCATGTCGGAGGCGGCCCCTAAGCACGGCAGCTTTCCCAACACCTTTGCCGACGAAACCAGGCTCTATTACGAACTGGCTCAAACCACGCCCGTCCGGTTGTCGGTATTTGATATGCAGGGAAAGCTAGTGCAGGCATTGATATCTGAATCACGACAGGCCAAAGGCTATTACGAAGTGCCCTTCCGCGCTAATAGCTTGAGGGAAGGAATCTATGTGTACCGGCTGCAAACCGGAGCTAATGTGCAATCTGGCAAACTATTGTTAAAGAGGTAAATTAATTTGTCGCTCAATTACTAACATTCTGCTGAATACCGTCCGTTGGGAAAACAGCAGGATGTTTTTTTACGCTTAACGATGCTATGCTTCACAATCAATCTGTAAAATTACTACTCATCATCAGCCTCGGTGGATGTTTATTTTCCTGCCAGAAAAGAACTCCGGCAACGATTGAGCAGTCAGATACTACAGGCCTTCAGTCCATCAACGTGTCGGCACCACCTATCACGAGCGGTCCCAACCACCACTGGTTTGGCTACTACGACAAACTTCAAACCGACCCTTCCGGCCGCTACGTGCTCGGTATGGAAGTAGGTTTTGAAGGGCGTTCTCCTAAGCCGGACGATACCCTTACCATCGGTATGGTAGACACTCAGGATAACAACCGCTGGATTGTTTTGGGAAAGAGCAACGCCTGGGGTTGGCAACAGGGGTGTATGTTGCAATTTATCCCGAAGAGCGATCAACTGGTGATCTGGAATGATCGTGAAGAGGACCAGTTTGTGAGTCACATCCTGAACATCAAAACCCAGGAAAAGCGCACGCTACCGTTTGCGATCTATACCCTGAGCCCCGACGGAAAAACGGCCTTAAGTGTAGACTTTGAGCGCATCAACGACCTGCGACCGGGCTACGGCTACGCTGGTGTTCCGGATGCGCACCGCGACGAACTGGCTCCGGCCGATGCGGGCATCTACCGGTGCGATCTGGAGTCGGGAGAGAAAGAACTCATTGTCTCGCTAGCCGATATGATGGACGTGCCGCTGCCCGAGACCGACGATGCCACCTGGCAGGACTACCAGAAGAACAAGCACTGGTTCAACCACCTGCTGTTCAATCCTGACGGCTCGCGCTTTATCTTTTTGCATCGTTGGACGTCTCCGGCCAAGTCGGACGTGGGTGGGTTCGGCACGCTGATGTATACGGCAGCGACTGACGGTAGCGATCTGCGACTGGTAGACGATTCGGGCTACACCTCGCACTTTATCTGGCGCGACCCGGAGCGTATCTGCGCCTGGACCAAGCCGCAAGGCATGGATCACGCTTTCTACCTGTTTGAAGACCAGCAAAACACCACGCCCGAAGCCGTGGGCAAAGGTATTATGACGGAGAACGGGCACAACACCTACGTGCCGAACACCAACAACGAGTGGATACTGAACGATACCTATCCGGATGCGAAAGATCGGAAGCAGACCCTGTACCTCTATCATGTGCCTACGAAGCAGAAAGTGATCTTGGGAAGGTTTCACTCTCCTGATGCCTACCAAGGAGAATGGCGGTGCGATCTGCATCCCCGCGCCACGCCCGACGGCAAAAAAGTCATCTTTGATTCTACACACGGGGGCAACGGACGGCAAATGTACGTAGTTGATATCAGTGCAATCACGGCATCGGAAACCGCTCGGTAGTTTCCATTCAATAAATTACTTGCAACAAACATTAGCAACCAACTATGATAAAATGCGTCATCCCCTGCTTGTTCATTGTGCTATTGTCCTTTTCTGCTCCCGCCCAATCACCTGACCCGCTGATCCAAAACGTGTCGGCCCGGGAAAAACAGTCACTCGACGGAGCCTGGCGCATTATCGTTGATCCACTGGAAAACGGCTATTACAACCACCGCTATCAGCCCAAAGACAACGGCT
The DNA here is from genome assembly GCA_965217275.1 of Cyclobacteriaceae bacterium. GTDB lineage: Bacteria > Bacteroidota > Bacteroidia > Cytophagales > Cyclobacteriaceae > Tunicatimonas. The sequence continues at coordinate 4,665,321 of OZ244400.1, forward strand.
ACTTCAAAAACTCCCAGATGCAGTCGCCGAGCGATTTGATCGAGTACAACTTCGAAACCAGTGAGCAACTAACCGTGCCCGGCGACTGGAATACCCAAGCCGAAAAGCTCTACTATTACGAAGGCACCGTATGGTATAAGCGCAGTTTCGATTACGAAAAGCAAGACAATGAGCGCGTGTTCCTTTACTTCGGAGCGGTGAACTACGACGCCAAAGTCTACCTCAACGGTGAGAAAATAGGCGAACACATCGGGGGTTACACCCCCTTCAACTTTGAAGTAACGGATCGGTTGAAGGCCGAAGACAACTTTGTGGTGGTTAAAGTGGACAACACCCGCCAGCGAGACGCGGTGCCCACCATCAACTTCGACTGGTGGAACTACGGCGGACTCACCCGGTCGGTGTACTTGGTGAAAACCCCGGCCACGTTCATTCAAGACTATTCTGTTCAACTGGCCAAAGGTAGCCAGCAAGAAGTGGCCGGTTGGGTTCAACTCAGCGACTCGGTTCGCCAAGAGGTTACCGTATCCATTCCCGAACTGAGCATCTCCGAAACATTCACCACCGACCGGCAGGGTAGAGCAGCGGTTGCCCTGCAAGGCGATTTTGCGCTATGGAGTCCTGACAATCCCAAAACCTACCGCGTGGTCGTCAAAAGCACCACCGATCAGGTGGAAGATCAGATTGCCTTCCGAACCATCGAGACCAAAGGACACCAAGTGCTGCTCAACGGTTCTCCTATCTTTCTCAAAGGCGTTTGCGTGCACGAAGAAGCTCCCTTTGGCCCCGGCCGGGTCACCACCCGCGAAGAGTGCGAAGTGCTCATCGGTTGGGCCAAAGAAATGGGCTGCAACTTTGTGCGCCTGGCCCACTACCCGCACAGCGAAGAGATGATTCGGGTGGCCGAAGAAAACGGCGTGATGGTGTGGTCTGAAATTCCGGTCTACTGGACGGTGATGTTTGAAAATCCCGACACCTACGCCAATGCCGAACAACAGCTCACCGAAATGATCAGCCGCGACAAGAACCGGGGGGCCATCATTCTCTGGTCGGTGGCCAACGAGACGCCAGTGAGCGACGCGCGCGTCACGTTCTTATCGAACCTGGTGCGAAAAACCAAGTCGCTCGACAGCACCCGGCTCACCACCGCGGCCCTGGAAACTCATGCTTCGGAAGGAGGCTTCCGGATGATCGATGACCCGCTGGGAGCCTATATTGATGTGATTGGCATCAACCAGTACTGCGGCTGGTACGAGGGCAATCCCGTCGACTGTGCCGACCGGAAGTGGAAAATCGCTTACGACAAACCTCTAATTATCAGTGAGTTCGGAGGAGGCTCCTTGCAAGGCTACCACGGGGCCGACAACGAACGCTGGACGGAGGAATATCAAGATGCGGTGTATGAATCTAACCTCAGGATGATGGACAACATCGACTTTCTGGCGGGCACCACGCCCTGGCTGCTGAAAGACTTTCTGTCGCCCCGCCGCCCGCTGCCCAACATCCAGGACGATTACAACCGCAAGGGGCTGATTTCGGAGCAGGGAGTTAAGAAGAAGGCTTTTCATCGGTTGCAGAAGTACTACCGAACGAAAAGCCCGGCAAAAAGCAGCCCTTAGAAGCTGTTTTAAACTATAAAACTGATCTTTTATGAAGGCTTATTTTATAGGTTTATTGTAGTTGGGAACGCGCCTCGGCGCGTTCCCACAAACATCAGCTATATAAAAGGTTATTCTGATTTTTTTTACAAGTAATACTGGCGCAGGACTTTCAGCCGGGGGCGCCTAGCCTGTGCCTAATTATAAGTGGGTTTCTAACCCAACGGGGCGGACAGAGCGGCCCACGTTGGGTCCGCATATGTAGCCCGCACAGATTCAGAGCCGCTGTGGATGCAGCCGCAATGGAATTGAATCTGCGCGAGGATGTTTATAGAAATTTATCAGAATAACCTTTATAGTATTGACGTTTTAAAACAGCTGCTTAGCTTTATATGATGACCTTACCAAATAAGCTTTTCAATATGCTTGCTTTCCGTCTCAATAATACCACGGGCCAGTGCTTCCTGGGGTGGATCACCTTTGTCTTAAGCGCACTTCCTTCACCAACCATAGCGCAACACCCAGCCACCAAACAGCCAACGTCTTATTTATTGCCGTGGATGACCTGAACGACTGGCTGGGTTGCATGCAGGGGCAGGATAGAGCTAGCCTTTGAGAACCACCGCTGGTTCGATCTGCTGCGCACCGGGCGAGCGGCAACGGTGATGCAGGCGCACGGAGAGCAACAGGCCGCCGAAAAGACCACGCTGGGGGGCGGGGCGTATGATAATATCCGCACCCTGCTGGCCATTCCCGCCGAAGAAGTGCGCCGGTGGGGGTATTGGCAAAACCAGGGATGGGGGGGAGAATGAGTGTAGCTAGAGGATTATGCTTCATAAGCAATAAAGTAAAGTAGAAGATAATCCTACTCTGACTTATCAGCAGGGCATAGAATAGGGAGTCCCGATGAGCAGACCCGCCAGTAGTGTTGCCATCTGCCAGTAGTGCATCTGGAGGGTGGTGGTGTCTTTGTCGAATAATCTTTTGATAAATGGATATATTCTGCTGCCAACAGCTGAACCTGTAACCAGGGATTAGCCTACAGGATTGCCAAAACTTTAGAACCAAGCAATCATATTATTACAAAATTGCCAAATGAAAGGGCAAGTCTGCGGACGAATCTAAAAATATAATTTGCATTTCTAGCGTAGTTTTTTCAAATTTCAAAATTCTACGGCAATCTATGAAGGCAAGCAAACATATAGAGGATCAAGCGCTTTGGGCGGCGTTGAAAAAGGGCAATGAACACGCCCTTGGGGGGATTTTTGATAAGTATGTGTACGTGCTATACCATTACGGGATAAAAATCAACAACAACGAGGCACTGGTAGAAGACTGCATCCAGGATGTTTTTCTGGAGCTCTGGCAACGTAGAGCATCCCTTAGCGATACCTCTTCGGTCAAATACTATCTTTTTACCTGCCTTCGGAGAAGAATACTAAGAAAGCTTCATCAGCACCGCCCCATGACTGTCTTATCAGAAGAAGACTTGGCGGTAACGTTCTCGTACGAAACCCAACTGTTGGAGCAACAGACATCCGAAGAAAACCAAGAGAGGCTCAAACGAGCGCTGGAGATGCTCTCTAAGAAACAACGAAAAGTTATTTTCCTTAAATTCTATGATAAACTCTCTTAGGAATGCGATTAAAATAAAGTAACGAAGTTTTGCTTACCTTTGCGGCTGCATCAACGAAGACAAGCGCATGATAGGATACAATCAAGCCACCGAGCAAATGATGTTACGTTTTTATACTAGTCTGCAAGAAAAAGAGCGTCGTCACTATGCAGCCCAGGAAGTAGAAAAGCTGGGCTACGGGGGCAAGGCTTACATTAGTCGTTTGTTAAAGATTAGTGCCAAGACCATCCGCAAGGGACAAACTGAGCTGGGGCAAGTGAGCTTGTACGCCCAGGTTCCAGTTGGCAAGCAGCGGCGTAGTGGGGGTGGCAGAAAAAAAATTTGTCCAGCATCCTGAGACTCAACGTCTGCTCAGGGCCTTGATAGAGCAGCATAAAGCCGGTAGCCCTGTGGATGCCAGTGTCTATTGGATACATTTGAAACCCAGAGAGATTGCCCAACGCTTCTTGGAGCAGCATGGTATTGTCATTAGTAACGGAGTGGTCAAGCGAGCCTTACAACAGATGGGCTACAAGTATCGCAAGCAGTACAAGAACCTGCCTACCGGCAAGTGGGCAGAACGTCAGAGGCAGTTCCAACTCATCTTTACCTTAGTAGCCATCATGAGTACAGGCAGCCCTATCATCAGTATAGATTGCAAAAAGAAAGAGCGATTGGGCAAGCTGCACCGAGCTGGTCGCTGCTACACGCAAGCTCCTCTTGAAGTCTATGACCACGACTACCACTACTTGAGTGAAGGCAGCGTGGTGCCACATGGCATCTATGACTTGCAACGCAATGAGGCCTACTTATCCATTGGCACCAACCACGAAACGGCTAGCTTTATCGCTGACAACCTGCTTTGGTGGTGGGGGCCACCCCGTGGGAGAACTTTGGTATGCATCAGTATCCAGATGCCAAGACTATCTTAGTCTTATGCGATGCGGGTGGGGCAAATAGTTATCGCCATCATGCTTTCAAGAAGCAGATGCTAGCTTTAGCTCAGCAAATAGGCATAGATTTTATCATTTGTCACTATCCCCCCTATGCCTCTAAACACAACCCTATTGAGCACCGAGTCTTCCCTCACTTACATCGGGCAATGGAAGGGGCAGTCTTTACTGACTATCAACTAGTGTTAACGCTAGCCCAGAAAACTACTACAACAACCGGGTTGAAGGTCATAGTCAGAATGAACGATCAGTATTACCCCACAGGCATCAAAACTACCCCACAGGAACTAGACTTCCAGCGCATTCAACCTCACCCAGTAGTCCCTCATCTTACCTACAGAATATGCGCTTAGTTCAGTACTTTATTTTGTTCGCGTTCCTTACGAAGAGATTGCCGACATTATGTCACTTAACGTGAAGGCCATCTACGACCTGGTGTACCATAGCATCAAAGCGATGAAAAAGCATTTTGAAAAAGTGTGCCTCGTTCTTCTCACTATTGTTTCTTCCGGTATTCCTTTCTATTAGGCAATTTCAAAAGGCTTCCTTGCTTCTTTGATAACAAAATCCCCTAATCATCGAAATATTTTTAATAGATATCGCTGTTGTATGCCATCCCTGAAAAAATAAAAAAGTTTTTTCTGATCAGTTACGAAAAATGCTTCATGGCTGCTTTTACTATATAGAAGGCAACTGATATGAAGTACGATACATTTACCACCGAAGAACTGGTCGCGGATGAGTTCTTTCAGCAGTGGGTGTTGCAACCCAATAAAAGCAACACCGCTTTCTGGGAGAACTGGGTGCAACAGCATCCTGAAAAGCAGGAGACCGTCCGGGAGGCGCAGGAGATCGTGTTGATGCTGGGCTACCGAGACAAAAAGCTGCCTCGGGAGCGGGTTGCCCAGCTACGACATACCATCTTCCGGCAGCTTGACCGCCCGCCGAAACACCGTAGCTTCGGGTATTGGGCACGGATAGCGGCCGGAGTAGCCGGTTTGGCCCTTACCCTGGGCGCGCTTATCTGGCTAGCACACACTTTCAACACGGTCACCTATGCCACTGAATACGGCGAGGTGCGGGAGGTGCTGCTACCCGATAGTTCGGTCATCACGTTGAATGCCAACTCAACCTTGTCGTACCGTGACTTCTGGTCCGACAGCGGGGCGCGGGAAGTGTGGATTGAAGGGGAAGCGTTCTTCAAAATTAGTCAGATGGACACCCTGCACCTGGAGGAGGCCTTGAAACGATACCGCTCGTTTGTGGTGCATACCGACGAGCTGGACATTGTGGTGCTGGGTACGCAGTTTAATGTGTATACCCGGCGGGAAAAGACCAGCGTGACGCTCACCTCAGGCAAGGTAGCCATCGAACTGCACGACGCGGAAGAAAAGACTGTAACTCTGTTGCCAGGAGATCGGGTGAGCTATGACCAGACGTCGCATCAGTTCACTAAAGGCACCGTAGCCCTCGATGCATACGTTGCCGGGCAGTTCGATAAACTTACTTTTGACCAGATACCCCTGAAAGAAGTAGCCCAAATTGTAGAGGACTATTACGGAATTCGTATTCAATTTGAAAACCAGCAGCTAGCCGAGCAAGAGTTTGTAGGTTCGGTGCCGTCGGACAACGTGGAGGCGCTGATCACGGCCATCGCCGGGCTGTATGACCTAACTGTGGTAAGAGAGGGGAATGCGATCTTATTTAAAGAGTAAGGGCTGACCGAGGAAGTTTTGTTAGCCAGTCAGTAACGAATCATTATTTAACCGTCAATATCACTACACTACTATGAAACATCTTATACCACCCCACAGTATGGGTCTACTGCTGCTTAGCTTACTCATTGGCTGCTGGGAACCAGCCTCCGCGCAGCAACTGGCGACTGTCGCTCACAATGATTACCGACAAGACGACCAACTGGTGTCGTTGCAAACGGCCCTTCAGAAACTGGAAGCCCAATTCCAAGTATCGCTGAACTACGATTACCGCACGATCAGAAACCGGTTTGTCCCCGCCAATCAATTAGACGAACTGGATATGGACGTTGAAAAATCGCTGGCGGATATCTTAGAACCGCTGGATTTACAGTACAAAAAGATAGATGAGCAGTACTACATTGTGTTTGAGAAGAAACGCGATAAGGAGCTGTTCAAAGTAGAAGGAGCCAAATTGGTAGAACCGATGCTCCGGCAACGAAAACCGCCTTCCCACCTACACCAGTTCGAGCAAAAACTTGAGAAGACGCTAAGCGGAACGGTGACTGATGCGTCTGATAATTCATCGCTACCGGGAGTCAACATCGTGGTCAAAAACACGACCAATGGCACCGTGACGGATATAGACGGCAAATACAGCCTTAACGTGCCGGATGATGCCGAAACGCTGGTCTTCTCCTCCGTGGGTTACATCTCGGAAGAAGCAACCATTGGTAACCGAACGGTGATCAACGTGCAGATGGCCCCGGATATCCAATCGTTGAAGGAAGTGGTGGTGGTAGGGTACGGCACCCAACGGAAAAAAGATGTAACCGGAGCGATTGCTTCGGTGCCCGCCGAAGAGATCGCCGATCTTCCTATTGCTTCTATCGATCAGGCCCTGCAAGGCAGAGCGGCGGGCGTGCAGGTCATCCAGAGTGGTGGGGTGCCCGGCGGGCCGGTTTCCGTCAAGATCAGGGGCTATGGCTCGGTAGGCACCGAAGAGCCGCTGTACGTCATTGATGGGGTTCCCGTACAGGGCGGAAACCAGAATGCCCTAAGGGGTGAAAGCCCCATCAATAACTTGAATCCTAATGATATTGAGTCTATTGAAATCTTAAAAGACGCTTCTGCGGCAGCGATCTACGGGGCCCGGGCCTCGGCCGGTGTGGTCATTATCACCACGAAAAGAGGAAAATCAGGGAGGGCACGAGTCAACTACAATGGCTACTACGGAGTATCTGAGGTGTACCAGCGGTATGATCTTATGAATAAAGAGCAGTATCTACAATTTATCAATGATTATGATGCTATCATCAGCGAAGAAAACCCCAACTATTCTTCGCCCGGAGTAATCAACGCCAACCCGGATGCGCTGGCAGACACTGACTGGCAGGATCAGCTATTTCAGACGGGCATTACCCAAAAACATGACGTTACGGTTTCCGGAGGAGGTGAGAACAGTAATTTTCTGCTATCTACGGAATACTACAGTCAGGAAGGTACCATCAAAACTTCCAAATTCGATCGATATTCGCTCCGATTGAATTCAGACTTTTCTTTAAATGATAAAATAAGGATAGGAGAATCAGTTTCACTGAGCAGAACAGCCCGCGACAATATTACCGGAGGTAGTAGAGGTATCGTAGAACTGGCGGTCAGAATACCACCCGTCGTTCCGGTGTATGATCCGGATAACATTGGCGGCTATGCTCAGCCAACCAATCAATTCAATGGGCCCCAAGGAGCGGTAGAAAACCCACTGGCAACATTATTTATTCCCCAGGGCGAAGTTGAAAGGTACAGAATTGTTGGGAACGTATATGCCGAGGTAGATCTGCTGGAAGGACTGACGTATAAAGCCAACGTTGGCCTTGAGTTTGGCTATAGCGATAGTCGCGCCTTTAACCCGGTGTTTGATGCAGCTTCCGGAACCCGGCCCTCTAACTTGTCACAAACCAGGTCGGAAACGCTTAATCCACTTATCGAGAACACCTTAACTTATAGAAAAACCTTTAACAAGCACAGTTTTTCTCTTCTGGCCGGAGTGACCCGCCAGTCTTTCAATGCTTCTAACGTGACGGCAAGCGGCAATAATTTGCCGGAAACTAATGATGCTAATGTGCTGAGCAACGTACTTAATCCTACGGTGGGGGGGGAAATCAACGAATCGTCCCTTCAGTCTTATTTGGGAAGAATGACCTACGATTTCGATAACAAGTACCTTCTAACCGCCAGTGTTCGGCAAGATGGTTCTTCTAAACTGGCTCCCGGCAACAGGTATCAGACCTTTCCCTCATTTTCCGTAGGCTGGCGATTAAGTAACGAGCCCTTTCTACGGAATGCAACCTTTATAAGCGAACTGAAACTGCGGGGAGGATACGGAGAACTGGGTAATGTAACTCCCTTGGGTGATTATCCTTATGTTGACCCACTGCAACTTGGATTTGGCGTTGTGCTGGGAGAAGAAGTGGTGCCGGGAGCTTCTCAAACCAGGCTTTCTAACCGAAACATTCATTGGGAATCGGTTAAACAAACCAACTTCGGCATTGATGTGGGGCTGTTTGACGACGCGCTACTGCTCACGGCAGATTACTATACCAAACAAACCGACGGTATGATCTACGGTTCGCCGGTGCCTCCGTCCGTAGGGCTGGGGTCCCCTGCTCAGAACATAGGTATCATGGAAAACAGAGGCTTTGAACTGGCCCTGACGTACCGAAAGTCAGTAGGTGATTTCAACTTCGATGCCTCAGGCAATTTTAGCACGGTCTACAACAACGTGGTTCGGCTTAGTCTGGCCGACGGAGCGGTGATTACATCGGGTGAGACGTATGACGAATGGGGAGATTTAAGTATATCCAGAACCGAAGCAGGCTATCCCGTTGGGCAGTTTTATGGGTACCTGACCGATGGGTTGTTTCAGGAAGGAGACGATTTTAGCACGCAGCCCGATGCCCAGCCCGGCGACATACGGTATAAAGACATTGCCGGGCCGAAAGATGAAAACGGTAATTTTACCGCACCCGACGGAGTGATCGATGGCAATGACCGCACGTTCATAGGCAATCCTTTGCCGGATCTCACGTATGGCTTCACATTTAGGGCTGATTATAAAGGTATAGACTTGTCCCTGTTCTTGCAGGGAATGCACGGCAATGATGTCTTCAATGCGATGAAATTCTGGACAGAAGCCTTAAAAAATTTTAGCAACCAAAGTGTACAAGTGCTGGACCGGTGGACTCCGGAAAATACCGACGCCACCATCCCCCGAATCAACCCCGGGGAAACCAATAGAAGAGGTTCTGACCGTTACGTGGAAGACGGAAGCTTCATGCGGGTCAAAAACCTTACGCTAGGCTATACCTTCAATAAGTCGTGGCTCGATAGATTAGGAGGGCTCTCACAGGTAAGAATCTACGTCACTGCACAAAATTTACTAACGTTAACCCGCTACTCCGGTCTGGATCCCGAAATAGGATCGCAACGAGGCACGGCCCTGGAATACGGAGTGGATGAAGGCAACATTACCCCCATTCCCAGAACGTTCATCTTTGGCCTACAGGCAGGCCTCTAATCTCTAACGATTGAAAAATGAAAAAGCTAATTCGACTCACTATCTACTTTGGCGCGTCATTCGTATGGGTGGCTTGTAATGATAATTTTCTGGATAGAACCAATCCTAACGCCACCACGCCCGAAACCTTCTTCACCGATGCCGCTTCGCTGGAGGAAGCTGTGAATGCTTCCTACGCTACTTTGAATCTGGAAGCGATGTATAGCCGAAGGTGGGTAGCTTTGCTCGACGTATTGGCCGACGATGTGGCTTCCCGAAGCGGAACGTACATCGAGTATGATAACTACACCTTCAACGTGACGGATGATGGTATCTTTAGAGGGTATCGCGCTTGGTATCTGGTCATCTCCCGAGCCAACCAAGTGATTATCAATGCGAATGACGTGATCACTGATACTCCGGAAGAGGAAGCAAAAGCAACCAGGGTGGTAGGAGAAGCTAAATTTCTCAGAGCGCTGGCGCATTTTCATTTGGCGGCACTGTGGGGCGATATTCCCTATAAAAACGAAGAAACCTACGGAACGATTTCTGTGCCCCGTATGCCCCGTACGCAGGTATACGACAATGTAGAGCAAGACCTTCGCGAGGCTATTGAGGTACTTCCCGTGTCGTATGATGATGCCAACCTGGGAAGAGCAACGCAAGGGGCTGCCCAGGCATTATTTGGGAAAGTGCACTTATACCAACAAGAATACGAAGTGGCTAACGCGCAGTTTGGGGCTGTTATCAACAACGGATCGTATGAACTGCTGCCCGAACTCAGAGCGATACACGATCCGGACGCTTCCAACCACGCGGAGAGTATTTTTGAGGTACAATTCAAAGACGTAGGTCAAACCGGATTTGACTGGTCACAGACCGGACCCAATGGGTTGACTTCCAAATCACCTTTACGCGCAAGGGCGTATCACCCGTATGAATGGGCACATGTGATTGCCGACCAGCGCGTGATAGCAGCCTATGAGCCTGATGATCCTCGGCGCGAAGCTTATTTCTACGGCCCCACCAGCACTGTGAATGATGAACCTTACGACTTTGAACAATACGGCTGGACGTATCGAAAATGGCTCAATGATAACATTGCAGAGGTACCGGGAGATGCTTCAGGGGCTAACTTTATCATCCTTCGGCTGGCCGATGTGTATCTGATGCACGCCGAGGCACTAAACGAAAGGGGAATGACCAGCGAAGCAGCCACTTTCCTCAATGCAGTAAGAGCCAGGGCCCGAGAAGGTAATCCTGCGGTGCTTCCTGATCGTGACCCGGCAGAAGGGCAGGATGCCATGAGAGAGTACATCAGGCTGGAAAGGTATCTTGAGCTAGGGGCGGAAGCCATCCGGAGAATGGACTTAGGCCGATGGGGATTATTGCCCGAAAGGATAGGACCCAGCTTCCAGCAAAACAAGCATGAACTTTTGCCTATCCCCCGGAGTGAAATTGAAAATAACGATAAGATCACCGAGAACAACCCCGGGTACTAACTGATGACAAACAGCCCTATGAGAGACAGTCAACTTGGTTTAATAATTTTGGCGCTGACGTTATTGCAGCTTTATAATACGTATGGTTCAGTGCCTGCTGACAATGATACCGTTAAGTACAAACCTCAGCAACCTGCTCCGTCGGATGAAGAAGAAGCCTCAAAGCGGTGGGTTGAAAAAGATGGAATAATCATTATTGAAGCAGAAAACATCACGGATTCTCTGCCCGAAGGGTGGGTAGTTCGACGAGCGCATCAGGGTTATCAGGGCAGGGGATATCTGCAATGGGCCGGTGAGGGTATGTGGGGTCCGGAAACCTATGCCTATCATGAAATGCCTCAAGACAGAATGGTCACGTATTATTTCAAGATTAATATCCCGGGCATCTACTTTATTAAACTCAGAAACTATCACCTCAAAAAAGACGGAGACAATGACGTATGGATCAGTGTGGGAGAAGGAAATTTCGGAAAACTTTACGACTTTGAAACCAACGCCTGGACGTTCGACGAACGGGGCACCTGGGGCAGCTACCAGTTGGAAGCCGGAAAAATATACAAGGTGCAGTTGGCCGGCCGGTCATCCAACTTTAATGTAGACCGAATTCATATATTCCATAGTAGCAAAGTAAAACTAGAGTATAAACCCAAAGGTGGGAAGATCATACCAAGATTTTCCGGCGACCAAGCCTGGCAAGATACTGATTTGAAAGAATCTGAAGTAGTCACTTATCGTAGTTTATAAGAAAACAGAAATAGGAAGTCTGATAAAGCGCTTGCTAGCCCTGCGTATTCTTATTTTTCTTCTGAGGATAGCTTAAAAGTTTACAATAGAAATACAGCATTTACTGTGGAGTGAATTGATGAAAGATACAAAAAGACGAAACTTCCTGAAAAAAAGCAGCTTGGGGGTATCTGCCTTATCGGCGGGAGCATGGGAGTCGTTGGCAGGTATAGATACTGATAAGCTGCCTGCTGACTTTCTCCCGGCACTAAACCTAGCCGGTAATGCCAGAGACGAGCCGGAAAGATTTCGCTTGTTAAAATTAGCCTCCGAACAACCCGATGTAAACGAAGAAGTAGGACAGCACTTACAGAAACTGCTGAAAGTAGCTGACCTGTGGGCCAATGGAAAAGAACATACGCACCTGTATGATACACGCACCCGGCTGGCTGAAAACGGTTACCTGTGTGGTTTCTTTTTCAAAAAAATGGATCTAAAGGAATTCATAGTCCCCCCGGTATCCGAAGCCTCTCCTTTGTATCCCTTGTGTTGCCTCTACCGGGGACGCATGCTGATCTGGTCGGCCATACAAAACAGAGCACCCCGAGAAGGATTTCAGGAAGAAGGCCGCAGACTGCTGAAAATCGCCCAGAAAACCTATCCTTACAACCCGGTGATCAGTATGTACCTCAACCAGCCAATTCCATGGCCTGTCGCCTACGAGAAGCAGGAACAAGCGCCGACGTGGGCAAATCTTCAGCGCGAAGTGCTGGAAAAACTGACCGATGTGATCCATTGGTGGATAGACAACCGACAGTTGCCCGATGGCCAGTACGGAGGCGGTTGGGGCGACGACTGCGAAATGTGGCGGGTGTGGACCCCCATTCTTTTCGGTTTTGAAGACCAGAAGATAGCCCAGGCGCAGGAGCGTTTGTCGCACGGCATGTTTTCACTGGAAATGATGGAAGAAGGCTACACTTCTATCATGGATGATGTGGAGCATACGGCTGAAAATACCGCCGACACCATCACCCCCATGATGCATTTGCAACCTGATGATCCGGTCTGGCAGCAGAGGGCATTGCGCCTGGCCGAATTAGCCAGAGTATGGATGGGGCGAAATGAACGCGGGTTCTTACAGTTTAAAAGCACTTTTTTCACCAGCGAGCAGGTGGATCTTCACCCGGCACGCGCCTGCGATACGGTGTATCATCCCCGGGCCCTGCAACCTGCACTGCTCTATTGGCAACGAACCGGAGACCAGGCACTGGGAAATCTCTTCACCGACTGGATGAAAACCTGGGTGGATGCAGCCGAAAGGTCCGAGCGAGGTAAACCGGCAGGCATTCTTCCTTCGGCCATTCACTGGCCCGACGGCCGGGTGGGCGGTGTAGGAAAAAACTGGTGGCAGCCGGAAAACTACTACAACGATTTGTACACCTGGCCTAGTGCCATCAACATGATCAACGATACGCTGTTGCTCTGCTATCATATGACGGGCGAGGAAACGTACCTGAAGCCCATCAGGAGCATGGCGCATATCTGGAGAAGCCAGCAGTTGCCGGATAATACACAAAAGGCCACGCCGGGCTCTCTGGCCTGGTGTGCCAGGCAGATGCAGTTTCTTACCGAACCTTTATCCAAGTACAGAACACTCACCGGCGACCGCCAGTTTGATGACCTGCTCCTGACCGAAAGCGACGGATACCTGAACTATCTGATTACCGAAGACCCCCATCAGCTAATGGCCGGTTTGGAAAAGAATGCAGAAGCACTGCGCTATAACTACGAAGCCTACACCAGCGAGGTGCGGTTTACCGATAGAGTGAACCGTTTTGCCGATGCCTATCTGAATCGCTTTTCGTCCGTTGAGCTGCCAAGAATTGATCCCTCTTTCTTGTATGCCATGGTGTCTGGCAACGTAGGCAGTGCTCTGTATTTTCCTATGAGTGGGGTGCGGTGGTTGACAAATTCCCGAGAAATTGCGTTGTTGGTAAAAGTGAACAACCGGGATCGTCTCGTCGCTGAACTCTACCACTTTGGGCCCTACCCCAGGCAGATGGGAGCCGAGCTGTTGATGCTCAATCCGGGCAGCTACCAGATGAACCTCAACGCCAAACAGGAGCCGGATAGCCGTAGAATAGAAGTTAAAAAAAGAACGAAGATTGCTTTCACCCTTCCTCCCCGCCAGTTGTGTAGATTAGAGATACAATGACAAAACGTAGCAACCCACCGAATCAATGATAAAACATACCGCAAAAACATGGTTTTTAACAACCCTGGTCCTGACCGGAGGTATTGGTGCCCATAGCTTGGCACAAAGCACAAAAGACAGCACCTCAGTTGGTGAAAGCCAGACCGCCCCCACCAATGCTGAGCATACCATGTTTCCGGTTGCATACCAGTACGATGCCTATCCTGCCGTAACGGCTAAAGTAGATTTTAAGAGAAAAATCAGGGAATGGGACGGGTTTGGGTTCAACTACGTGGAAACGGCTCAGACCCGTGACTACGGCAAAGAACCCCAGGAGTATGGTGGCTTCAGCTTGTTGGATGAGAAGGAGAAAGACGAAATCATACAAATGGTTTTCGGAGAAGACGGATTGAAAGTAGGGTTGGTCAAGATGTTTCTGGATCCGCACCACCAGGCAACCGCAGGAGGAGCTTTCGACCACGAAACCTCCACAAAATACATGCGTGAGTTCGTGCGCAAAGGATTACAAACCACGCGCCAGCGGGGTGCTGACCTGCAAATTATCACCACCTTATACGGCCCCCCCGCCTACGTGACCCAACAAAAAGTGATGCGAGGGCGTGACCTGAACCCCGTCCATGCCGAAGACCTGGCCCGCTACCTGGTAGACTGGGCGAAGTTTTTGAAAGAGAAAGAGAAATTTCCGGTCAACTACGTCTCCCTTCATAATGAAGGCGAGGACTGGAGCCGCTGGACCAACGAAGGCCTCACGAGTTTTCGGGGTCACGATTACAATATGTACTGGTCGCCCGGACTGGTCAATGAGTTTCTCAAGATGATGCCTGCTATGCTGAGAGAAGCCGGACTGAAAGAGACCCAACTCACCAACGGAGAGACGACCAACTGGTACCGTTTCAGCACTTGGGGCTACGCCGATGCCCTTTACGACGACGATGAGGCACTAAATAACCTGGGTATGATCACCTCTCACGGCTTTTACCAGGGCACTTATGGCAAATGGTTTGGCGAACACAAAAGCGAAGGGATAGACCTGCTGCGAGAAAAGCGGCCTGAACTTAAAGCCTGGGTCACTTCTACCAGTTGGAGCAATATGGACGCCAGAAACATCAAGGAAATGCACGGCAATATCTACACCACCAAGGTGAACGGCATTATCCCCTGGGCGGGCATTCAGCGTCCTTCGATGTGGTATGAGGGCGATCCGAATCCCGGCTCAGCCTTCACGGTCAAGGAAGATGGTACGTACGAGGTGAGAAGGGGCTATCACTTTTATAAGCAGATCACCCGCGCCGGGCAACCGGGCATGGCAGTGGTGAGAACCACGGCCAATGACTCGGAAATTGCGGTCATTGCATTTGACAACAATGGCACTGAGCACCCGGATGCATTTG
The DNA here is from genome assembly GCA_965217275.1 of Cyclobacteriaceae bacterium. Classification (GTDB taxonomy): domain Bacteria; phylum Bacteroidota; class Bacteroidia; order Cytophagales; family Cyclobacteriaceae; genus Tunicatimonas. Next base: position 4,680,568 of record OZ244400.1, read on the forward strand.
TCGTCATCAACATTGATGATGAAGACCGGGCGATACGCACGGAGTTATACGGCAGCGAAAGCGAAACGTATCGCGCCTATCGCACGACAGAAGATGAAAAAGATCAATATGCAGCGATAGGTTCGTTCACCACAGAAAACGGCACTATCTCGTACACCGCACCCCGCGGGTCGGTCACTACCTTTTTTGCGAAATGAAGGCATGCTAAAGAAAATTAACCGGTGGAGCATCGATTTTCTGTTTTGGTCTACCGCAGCGACAACCGCTTTATTCTTTATGGTTATCCTGCTGGGGGTGGTGGCTCGTTTTGTCATTAAAGCGCCTATTCTGGGTTCAGTGGAGTTGAGCCGCTTGTTTTTCGTGTGGGCTTGCTTCTTGGCGGCAGCACTCTGCTACCAGCGCAACGCGCACGTGGCGATCACTTTTATCCTGGACAGATTCACGGCGAAATGGCAGAGAAGTATCGGGTTGGTAACTTATGGAATAACCATCGCTTTCTTTGCAGTTATCGGTTTTCACGCTGTACAACTGGTTTTCATGCTGCGGACTACGAAGTTGCCGGTGCTGGAAATTTCTCAGTCGTGGTTTTACGTACCGGTTCCACTTATTTCGGTACTGATTATCTTGTTTGCTTGGGAAAAGGCTTATACTGAATATGGACTCCGGTAGTTTTAGGGTATGTTAGTTATACTGATCAGTAGCTTTATTGTGCTGGCTATCTTCCGCTTCCCCATTGCCATTGCACTGGGCGTGGCGGCAATGGTGGCAATTACGGTCGCCAGTGATATTCCGCTGGCCGCTATCCCCCATAAGATGGTGAACGGCATAGATTCTTACGTTTTTCTGGCCATTCCTCTTTTTTTATTGGCCGGACGGCTCATGAATGCGGGAGGCATCACCGATCGCTTGTTCACGTTCGCAAGAAAGTTAGTGGGCAGCATCAGCGGAGGCTTGGCACACGCCAATGTCCTGGCCAGCATCCTGTTTGCCTGGATGTCGGGTTCGGCGGTGGCTGCTGTGGGTGGATTAGGAGAAATTGAACTAAAAGCTATGAAGGAGCACGGTTTTGATGCTTCCTTCGCTGCCTCGGTCACCACGGCGGCATCGGTGCTGGGCCCCATTATTCCCCCCAGTATTCCTTTTATCATTTATGCAGCCATGACCGAAAATTCAGTCGGCAAGCTGTTCGTTGCCGGTATCATTCCCGGCTTGCTGATGGCTTTGTCTCTAATGATCTTAATCTATGTGATTAGCAGAAAAAGAAACTACCCCAAGGATGCTAAAACCTCGCTGAAAGAAAAGATGCAGGCGGGCAAAGCCGCTTTTGTTCCGTTATTGATGCCAGTTGTTATGCTGGGCGGTATTATTCTGGGAATCTTCACTCCTACCGAGGCCGCCGCCGTCGCTGTGGCCTACGCGCTACTCATCAGTCTATTCTACTACAAAACCATTAAAATTAAAGAACTGCCCGCCATTTTGGTGGAAACAATGATTACCACTTCGGTTGTGACCTTTATCATTTCGACGACTGCCTCCTTTTCCTACTTGCTCACCATAGAGAATGCCGGATCGCGTATTGCAGAAGTGATGGTAAGCATCACAGAAAATAAGTACCTGATACTGTTGATGATCAATATATTACTGCTGGTCTTTGGCGCAGTGATGGAAGCAGGCGTTGTACTCATCCTGTTTATTCCAATTTTGTATCCGCTAGTTATAACCTTAGGGATTGATCCTATTCACTTTGGTGTCATTATGGTGGTTAATCTAATGATCGGGGTGGCAACCCCTCCTATGGGCATGTGCCTGTACGTGATGAGCCATATCAGTGGTTTGAGAATAGAATTGCTAATGAGAAAAATACTGCCTTTTCTGGTTCCTATGATTATTGTTTTACTGCTAATCACTTACTTCCCTTACCTGGTCACTGTGCTGCCAAATCTTTTGATGAAATAAGCTATCCGTATGATGAACGACCAAGCGAAAATGTATAGAATGTATAGATGGTCAACGCTGTGCGCTATAACAATAAGTATCCTTCTGCTGGTGCCTGCTTGTGTTGTTGAAAAAAGCAAGACGAAAGTTGTGATGATTGGGCTGACCCATAGCAAAAGCCATTCTTTTACCCAGGCGCTTGAGCGTTTTAAAGAGCAACTGGAAAGAACTACCCAAGGGCGTTACCAAGTAAAAATTTTCCATAGCTCGCAGATCGGAGGCGAAAAAGAGATGCAGGAAATGCTTACCATAGGCAGCCTGGACCTGTCTGTTTCCGGGCTGTTGAATATGTATGAACCGTTGTTTTCACTTTTTGAAATGCCGTATCTCTACCGTAGTCGCGAGCATGTGTATAAAGTGAACAACAGCAAGGTGATGGAGGAAGTAGCCGACACGTTGCGTAGCAATGGTATTGTGCTGGTTGGCTTTTATGAAAACGGATTTAGAGACATCACTAATTCCGTAAGACCGGTTCGTCAGCCCTCCGACCTGGCAGGACTCAAAATTCGCACTCCGGAAAACCCGGCACAAATTCAAACCATCAAGGCACTGGGTGCTATTCCTACGCCCATGAGTTATGCTGAACTTTATACGGCTTTGCTCCAGGGCGTGGTAGACGGCCAAGAGAATCCACTGCAAAATATATGGTATGGACGCTTATATGAAGCCCAACCTCACATTGCCATGACCCACCACATCTATAATTCAGCCTATGTTATTGCCAGCCGCCGGTTTTGGGATCAACTGCCGGAAAGTGACCAGGAAATTTTTAAGAAGTGTCTGAATGAATCCAGCCGGTGGCAACTGGCTTATATGGAGAAGTTGGATAGGGAGCTGGAACAAAAAATGAAAGACCACGGTGTACAGTTTACGTATCCGGACAGAAAGATTTTTGAAATGGCTTGCCAGCCTGCCTATGAGGCGCTATACAGTAGATTTGGGCCAGAAGCTAAGGAAGTTATAGAAAAAATAAAAGCAGTAAAATAATAGAGGATATTCTGATAAATTCTTAAGGCTCGTGTCGACACGAGCCTCCGGGTAAACAATTATCAGAATAAAGTTTAATAAGAAAACACTAAAGTTACCGTGAACAAAGAGACCCTTCATCGCATAGAGAAACAGCTTGACTTTTTGGAAAGAAACAAAAATCATCTGACAATTGATGCCGATACCCACCTCACTGACCTTAGCCAGTTGGAAGGAGACATTTTAACAAAGTATCGGTCTTCGCCTAACTACTATCATGGTCGCCCTATCTCGGCAGAAGACCTGCTACGAGAGATGAAGATGGCGCAAGTAGATATGTCATTGATCTGGCAGAATCCGGCAGCCACTGTTTATACGGACGACCAAGTGCAGAACTTTACAAACTTGCTGGCAGCCAATACCTACATCTATGAGTCTGCCCAAGCCTATCCTGAAAAATTTATTCCAGCTGGCTGGACAGACCCCAAAGCTTTGGGCGTTGAAAAGGCACTAAAAATGGTAGCTATTTGCCTGCAAGAATTAGGTTTTTTTATTGTCAAGATGAACCCGGCACAAAATGCCTATCCGCTGGATAGTGAAGAAGTAGTGGTAGTGGTTGATAAGATTATAAGCCTGGGGGGGGTGCCTGCCTTTCATTACGGAGCAGATACGCCCTACACGACTCCTGAAGGGTTAGAGAAACTAGCCAAGCGCTATCCGGATCAATGCCTAATGGCCGTCCATATGGGCGGCGGCGGGGCGGGGTACGTAGAGGCAGAGGAGCATTACCTCAAAACAAGAAAACTCGGACTGGAGTATCCCAATCTCTTTTTTCCGCTCAGCGCCAAACGCGATACCCACATTGAAAGTGACCTGATCACCTACCAGTTGGCTGGCAAGCCCTACAAGCATAATATGGCGTGTGCTAGCGATGCTCCCTACGGCAGGCAGACCTGGAATTTCGGTGGTTACCGTGCTATGTTGAGAAGCCTTATGGACGAAGAAAACCACGTAGATAAACGAATTAGAAAAAATACTGCACTTTTTAACGAAGAAATGATACAAAACTTTATGGGAAGAAATTTTGCTGAATTTACCATAAAAGGATACAAAAAATTCCTCCAAGTCGAACTCGCAGTCAAGAAAACAAGCAATTTGTGACTATTCTGTCTTTTCAGCGACCACCGTGTCAATTTCATGAACCATTGGTGCGCTGTTCGGGATAGTCAGATAAAACTTCGTCCCTTGGTGAAGCACGGAAGTGACTCGAACTTCCCCCTTCAACTTTTGAGCAGTTTCTTTCACCAAAAACAGCCCTAAACCAGAGCCTTTGGCCTCGTCGCTGGCTCGGTAAAACATCATGAATATTTTATCCGGATGCTCCTCGGCAATGCCCTGGCCATTATCGCTCACCGTCACCCTGGCCTGCGCTGCGCCGGCCTCGATGGTGATGCGGACAAAGGGAGCCGGTTGGTGCGGGTTGCAGTAGCAGATCGCATTCGAGATCAGGTTATTGAAAATGATCTTGAGCCGTTTTGCGTCGCTGATAAAAACGTCGGACTGTGAAATGGTTACCCGCTTTTTAGTGGCATCAAAGTGCTCAAGATAGTGATAGAGTGAAAATATTTCGCCAATGATTTCCTGAAAATGTATTTCTTCTGCCTCCGGTTCCAGCCGGGTGTTTCGCGAATAGTGAAAAATGTCCTGAAGATAACGTGCTTCCAAGAAGCCGTCTTTGGTAGGCCACCACTGCCAGATAAAAAATGTAAAGCGTCACCCCTAGTCCTATCGTCTGATAAGGAAAAGATAGGTGCGAAAATACCGGGAGAGGAGTAGTCAAAACAATCAGGGAAAAAACTGATGGCAACGACCCAGAGAATTTTCAGCAGCTTTTTGGGAAATAGCCCGGAAAACAGGGAAGCAAAAAATTGAACGAAGAAGGCGAGCGCCAGAAAAAAACCAATATATTCCAGGCGAATCAACCAGTCCCAACGAGCGGATCGTGCTGGCAATATCACAGGATAAAAGAAACGGACAAATCAGACAGCAGAGAACCCTGCTGCTGTACTGCGTGAAACAGTTCATACCTTTTAAGCTATAAGAGGCGCCCTAGAAGTTGTTGATTAAACCAGAAATAAACATACAAAAAAAAAGGAAGAACCGCCCTTTTGGAAAAAAATTACTTAAGACGCAAAAGCGGTGCAATTGCGTTTTTTCTCTTTACAGTTTCCCTTTTTTTGGCCCCCTAAGCATGCTGCTAATCACTTCCAAAAATGTCTGTAAACTCATTCCTGTCTTCAATCAAGGGGCGCCTGATCAGCTTGGTTCTTTTTTTCCTGGTCGTGTTGCTGGGGTTTTCGTTGGTGATGCGGCAAAGAAACAGCCAGGTAGAACAAGATGTGCAACAGCTACTAGAGGTTCGCATGAGTATCCGGAGTGCCACTGAGAACATCAGCGCTGCGGTGGGAAGAATCTTGTCTGACTCCAGGAAGAGCATCATCAAAAGGGCACCACTCGCCAACGATAAAGAGCAGGAAATTATACGCACAGAGCTGAAAGTGCTGGATAGTCTGAAGGTCCATCTGCGCGACACCAACGAGGTGTTGTTGCAAACGCTGGACACCAAGCTGGACAATTTTTCTCAGAATTTTAAAAAAGCAGATAGCACCTGGAATCAGCACCTGACCGATAAGCGAAACACACAAGTGCGTCTGTACGCGGTAGACCCCAACACAAAGATATACAGGGTGGCCACCGAGCAAGAAAAGGGATACCACCTGGCCTCCGACACCCTGGCCGAAATCCTCATCGAAGCAGAAGATGCTTTTTACGTAGGAGCGTTCCTTAACTATAGCCACGCCGGGTTTCAGGGCAGAGGCTACGTAGACTACACCAACGCTAGCGACGACTTTATCGAATGGAAGTTTTCGGTGCCGTGGAGCGGCAAGCACCTCCTTATTTTTCATTATGGCAATGGGTCCAATTCTGATCGCCCTTTATCCATTAACATTGATAGTATCGAAGTAGATTCTGCCTGGGCGTTCCCTCGAGTAGGGGAAGAGTATCAGTGGACGGTTTGGAACGACACCAAACCTTTAGAAGTGTATTTGAAGGCAGGCACCCATACGCTGCGCGCTACCGCGGTTGGTGAGAGTGGAGCCAACCTGGACTACCTGAAAATCCTATCCCCCGCCCCCTACGCGACTGCTTCTTTGATGCACCGTGCCCTGTCGGAAGAGGGCATCGTTGACGAAGCGGCAGTGGTTGGCTTAGCGAAAACAATAGTGAAAGAGAGCAAGGAAGCCGATATGATGAACGGCTTGGAAGATGCTTTGCGAATCGCCAGTGAGGGTCTTCACATCAGCCTGGCAGCCATTATCCAGAGAAACGAAAAACTGATGCATCAGGATATCGCCCAGTTGCAATGGCAACTGCGAAAGACGAACTTATTTAACTTTTCTGCGCTAGCCATTGTCGCGCTGCTCGCTGCCCTAGCCACCTATGTGGTGATAGAGTCCCTGAAGAAGTCAATCAGGCAGGGTGCATAACAAAATGTCGCTAGGCAGCATGTTTGATAAGGTTTTGTAATTCATTCCATCGGTTACTCATTCGTAGCACGCGCAGGTTGAGTACGCATTGAGCACCGTAGCCAGACCAGCGTTGCCCGGAAAGCTTGAGCCGTTGCTGAGTCACACTGCGGTGGGCCGCTTCAATAGCCCCCGAGCCAATACACCAGCTTTTTGCTAAGTAGGCTGGGTAGTTCATACGATAAGCGTTGGTGGTGTAGTAGTTAAGCAACCTTTTTCGTTGTTCTTCTACTTTCTGCGTGCTGCTTGTCAATGCCCTGAGGCGATCCATGACTGGTGCCAAGCCTTGTGTCAAGAGTTGTTCGGCTACTTCTTCTATCCATGCACTGGTGGATGGTTTATGCCCAAAGTAAGCCACTGCAAACTGGCCCAGATGTTCTTTAGCGTGATAAAAATCTAATATCTGACTGGCTTGCGGATAGCTGGCCGTAATCCAGTTGCTTATCCAGGGGGCCCCATCGGTGATAAAGACCAGTCTTTCTTGTAGCGGTTCGTACTTGTCAGTGACTACACTCATCTTCTCTTCAAAGTCCAGATGATTACCCAGATGCGCCACATATTCAGAAGATCGGATTGCCCCTCGTGCCGGGCTACAGGCATAGTGGGCCTGACTACTGAAGACCCGCCCTAACTTAGCCTCTTGCCAGCCTTGTTCGCGCGTGAGCAGCATACCACCATCCAGTTGGGCATAAACCACCTGTTGCTCATCAATAGCAAGGGCCGGGGTAGGTGTTTCCAGCAAAGCAGCTACTTGTCGCCCGTAACTAACCGTCAGGCGCTGTATCTGCATAGCATTCACCGGCACCCGAAGCAGTCTCTCTATTAGCTCACTACCTTGTTCGTAACAGCTATGCTGGCCCATATAAACTAATATCTCTTGAAAGTAAGGACTCACGTTGCTCACCGCCAAGCTGGTATGAAAACGGTGCGTTTTACTGATCTCTATGATCCCGTAGCGGGTCCGAGCTTTTTTTTCCTCCTTCTATCTTTGCCCACCGCACTGATACTACGCTCTAAAAGCTCTCGGTTCATTTCCACCATAATGCGATCAAAACCCTTTTCGTATTCATAAAAGCTCTGCTCGGTTTGTAAAGCTTGTAGTGCTTCCCATCTTGAGGCGGCTATCTGTAAATATTCTTCCTTTGTCATCGCTTTTTGATCACAAGTTAACACCTTTGCGACAATTTGTTATACACCCATCAGGCATCCGGTGCAGCTCATTCAGGAGCTATCACGCGGCAAGATCAATCTGAGCGTCCATTACACCGGCAACGAACTGGACGCGGTGATGCAAGCAGGTAAGCAATTGAGCGAGCAGCTAAATAGGGCCAGCAAGTTTGCCATTGAAGTGGGAGATGGCAATCTGCAGCATGCTTTTGTTCCTTCCAGTGAAGAAGACGTGCTCGGGAACGCGCTGGTGCAGATGCGCGACAAACTACAGGCCGTTGCCGAAGAAGACCGCAAGCGCAACTGGCAAGCCGAGGGCCTCGCTACATTCTCTGCGCTGTTGCGCAAAGACTACACTGACCAATATGACTTAGCCATCTGCCTGATTTCTACCCTGGTGAAGTATGTGAAGGCCAACCAAGGGGGACTTTTTGTCTACAACGATCAGAACCAAGCGCATAGCCACCTGGAGCTTATTGGCTGCTATGCCTACGAGCGAAAGAAGTATCTCAAAAAGCAGATTATGCCCGGCGAGGGGCTGTTGGGTCAGGTATTTTTGGAAGGAGAAACCACGTGTCTCACCGAAGTTCCTGACAACTACGTCAGCATTCGTTCCGGCCTGGGAGGAGCCAATCCGAAGAGCTTGTTGCTGGTGCCGCTCAACACCGATGACAAAACGGAAGGAGTGCTTGAACTGGCTTCTTTCCGGGAATTTGCTTGCTATGAAATTGAGCTCATTGAGAAGGTGGCGGTGATGTTTGCTTCTCACCTTTCAGGAATGCGCTTGAACGAGCAGACAAAAACTTTATTGAAAGAAACCACCCTACAAGCCGAACAACTGCGCGAGCAGGAAGAAGAACTGCGCCAGAATATGGAAGAGATGCAAGCCACCCAAGAACAACTGCGCCGCGACGCTCTGGCAGAAGAACGATGAAGCGTTTCTCAAGAGCTGCCCCCTCCCTCTAAAGTCGCCACTCCTAAGTACCGTGCATTATTGTGATATTGTTAAAATTTATCAACTAAATAATTGTCTGTTTTAATTAACTTTTATAAATGATGCCGTATTATTTTGTTTTCTGAAAATTGTTTCTGAATTTTTGCCTCAATCTTCACCCAAGGGGCACTAGTATTTTGGAAACGGAACAAAAAACAGTAAGCACTTTGCTTGAACGGCTGAAAGAAGGAGATCAGGTAGCGTTCAAACAACTTTTTACCCAGCATAAGCAGAAGCTGTTCGCCTATTGTTGCAAGATCACCAAGTCGGAAGAGGCTGCCGAGGAAATTGTGCACGATGTGTTCCTCAAAGTATGGACCCACCGTGAGAAGATAGACCCACAACGTTCTTTTGATGGGTATCTGTTTAAAATCACTAAAAACCAGGCGCTCAACTTTTTAGAGAAAGCCGCTCGTGATCAGAAAACTCGGGCAAGGTTGACAGACTACTTCCAGCAGATGCAGTGGTGTAACCACACGGAAGACCAAGTCATCTCAGCAGACTATGAGCGCTTGCTTACGGATGCCGTAGCCCAACTGCCCCCCCGCCGAAAACTGGTGTTTGAGATGAGTCGGGCACAGGGCATGACCCACGCCGAAATTGCCACCTCCCTGCACCTCTCGCCCGGCACGGTTAAGCTTCAGGTCATTCACGCAGTCAAGTTTATTAAAGAGTATTTACGGGTCAACGCGGACATCACCTTGCTTGTTTTTTGTCTAAGCCGCTTCCCCTGGTAGCAAAACGACTCTTTTTCCACCAAGGGGCCGTCCGGTAGGTTCAACCGAAGACCTTCTCTTGCCTGACCGTTCAAAACTAATTCAGTTTTTTTCTCAACGGGAGTATACCTCCTTCTTCACTTTACCGGTATTTAGTAGGCAACCCTGGCACTATGAACTACCGCAATCGAAGCAACGAGCTTTTAAAGAAATTCATCGCTGACAAATGCACCTTGGAGGAGCTGGAAGAACTTTTCCTCTACCTTAAGCGGCCCGAACACAAAGCTGACCACTCCCAGGTGTTGCAGGAGGTTTGGGAAAAGCTGCATGCCGGAAAGGTGATGGACGAAGATCGCTTTGAAGCCATTTTTCAGAAAATCATTAAGGCTCGTCTCTCTCAGTCTCGGCCCTTGCCAAGAAAGACGGTTTGGACTCATAAAATCCGGGTTGCAGCCTCTTTGGCAGGCTTAATGCTGGTGGCGGCGATTGCCGGTTATTTTCTTCTGAAAGAGAACACCATCCGCTACCAAACGGCCTACGGCCAGACACGGGTTATTTTATTGCCGGATAGTTCTCAAGTGACGCTTAATGCTAATTCTACGCTAAGCTATCGCGCTGATTGGCCCAATGCTTCTGAGCGGGGAGATGTTGTCCGCCAAGTGTGGCTAACGGGTGAAGCTTTCTTCGAAGTGCAGGAAGTAACGACTCCCTCACAAGAAAAAGTGAAATTTTTGGTGCATACCCCCCAACTTGCCATCGAAGTGGTCGGCACGGCATTCAACGTGGATAGCCGCCGCGATCAGACCCAGGTAGTGCTAAACTCGGGAAAGGTAAACTTGCACTTGCCCACTGAACAGCAAAAAGCCATTGAAATGGAACCGGGAGATTTGGTTGAATACTCAAGAACAAAACAAGTCCTCCAGCGGGTGGTAGAGCCTGATCAATACTCTTCCTGGAAAGACCGGCGATTGACTTTTGTGGACACGCCCGTTCGGGAGATTGCTCAAATTCTGGAAGATACCTATGGTTTTAAGGTAGTCATTCGGGATCAGGCTATCGCAGAAAAAAGATTCAACGGAGAGGTTGGCACCGACCAGATATCCCTATTGCTCAAAGCGCTGGCCTCTAGCTTTAACATCACCATCACCCAAGACGAAAACCGTATTGTCATGCAAAACAACTAAAAAAGGATCTGTCCCTTCTCCTCCTTGGCCGGTAAAAGAAATGGACAGATCGAGTTATTAACCTTTCAATCAATAACCTATGAGAAAAGTAGTACAATTCAGCAGCATTACCAAATGGGGAGTAGCCGTTGCAATCTGTCTGGGGTGTTTTAGCTCCCGGGCACAACAGAGCCTTTCTTACCTAAGCGTTCATCACCCAGTCACTGACCGCCAGAAAGAGCCAATGCGTTCTTTGCGGGATATACTCTCTGAGGTAGAAGAGAAATACCAAATTTACCTTTATTACGATAGCGAACTGATCGATGCGATTGCTGCCCGCCCCCATGAACTTAAAACCACCCAGGATGTAGAAGCCCTTTTAAATAAGTTACTGCGTCCTTTAGGGTTGGCGTATGATAAGGTAGGAGAAAGATCGTATGCCATACGGCGGGGGAGACTAGCCCCGGGCACTATCGAGAAAGTTACTCATAGCGAACTCGCCCCCCTTCAACAACAGCGCAGCGTGCATGGGTTACCTGCCAGGGTGTATGCCCAAAAGATTGAGGAAAAGGTGCTGGAAGCAACCATCACCGGCACAGTGACTGATCTTTCCGACAATTCGTCACTGCCAGGGGTGAACATCGTTGTGAAGAATACCACCATTGGCACGGTGACCGACGTGGAAGGGAACTACCGCCTCACCGTGCCCGATGATGCCGAAACGCTCGTCTTCTCCTCAGTAGGGTACCTCTCCGAAGAGGTTGCCATTGGCAGCCAAACGGTGATCAACGTAGCGATGGCCCCCGACATCCAATCGCTTTCCGAAGTGGTGGTGGTGGGCTATGGCACTCAAGAGAGGGGGGTGGTCACCGGGGCCGTTTCCTCAGTAGACATGGAGCAGTTGGAAAGTGTGCCGCTCACTTCGGTAGAGCAAAGCTTACAGGGCCGGGTACCCGGAGTGCAGGTGACGCAAACGAGCGGAGGAGCTCCGGGCGGCGCCCTGCAAGTAAATATCCGGGGAATTGGAACTGTGAACGGCGAAACACCCCTGTATGTGATTGATGGGGTGCAAGTGCAGGAAGGCCAGCAGGGGCCCAACGGCTATAGCGTATTGAACAGCCTGAACCCCAACGACATTGAATCGATCGACATCCTGAAAGACGCTTCGGCGGCAGCCATCTACGGATCACGGGCCTCCGGTGGGGTCGTGCTGATCACCACCAAACGGGGCAAGGAGGGTCCGGCCCGGGTCAACCTGGATGCTTATTACGGGATTCAGGCTCAGGGCAAGTTTTACGAAGTGCTCAACGGCAATCAGTACATCAACTACCTGCAACGTTTGCACAGCGGGCCCGACGGGCAGTTACCCGCTGCTTTTGACCCCAACGCCGAATCAGATAACCCCGGTCGCTTGTTGGGCACCAACATCAACACCGACTGGCAGGACGAACTCTACGATCCTGCTCCCATTCAAAAGTATAACCTGAGCCTGTCGGGCGGCAACGAAAATGCTACCTTCGGAGCGGGCGTAGAGTACTTTGACCAGGAAGGAACCATGCTGGGCACTTCGTTCGACCGCTACTCGGTTCGCTTAAACTCGGATTATAAACTGTTCAACGGCAAGGTACGCATTGGCGAGACCTTGCTGCTGAGCCGCACCATGAAGGAACTCAACGAAGGTTCGGCCGGTGGTCGTCGGCCCCAGGAGAATGCCATCAAGCAGCCCCCCACCGTCCCTATTTATGACCCGACCTTTCTGGGGGGCTTCGGTTTTCCGGATACCGACGAAGGACAGGATGCCAGCAACCCAATTGCCGACGCGTTCTTGACGACCAACCAGGAAGAGCGCTACCGGATTTTCGGTTCGTTGTACGGTGAGTGGGACATCCTGCCCAGCCTCCAGTACCGATTGCAACTAGGGTTAGACTTCGGATACCGCGATCTGCTGCAATACACTCCGGCCTACCAGGCTGCGCGGCGTCTCACGGCACCTTCCACCATCAACCGAAGTCGTTCGGAAGTATTCAACCCAATCGTTGAGCAAACCCTGACCTATACTAAAGCTTTTGGTCAGCATAACCTTACCGTGCTGGGGGGATTTTCTATCCAGGAATCAAAATACTCTGTCTACGGGGGACGGGGCCAGAATTTGCCTCCCAACGTCGTCTCATTAGAAGCAGCCACGCTTAATCAACTGCTAGAAGAAGGCAGAAACGAAACCGCCCTTCGATCCCTGTTTGGGCGAGTGTCTTACGATTATGCCAACAAATATTTGATTACTGCTAACATTCGGCGCGACGAGTCGTCCAAGTTATTCCGGGGCACCAATCCTACCGGAATATTTCCTTCAGTGTCAGCAGGCTGGCGCGTCAGCGAAGAAGCTTTTATGGCCAGTGTGCCCTTCATCAGTGATCTGAAAATTCGCGCAGGCATTGGTGACGTAGGCAACCAGGCGCCCCTGGGAGCCTATCCGGTAGATGTGAACCTGCGCACCGATTATTACTACGTGCTGGGCGACCAACCCGTAGCGGGCATCAGCCAGTCGAGTCTTGCCAATCGAAATATTACTTGGGAGACGTCTCGCCAGCTGGACATTGGGGTAGATATGGGATTATTTGAGAACCGGGTGTTTGTTAATTTTGACTATTACAAACGCAACACCAAAGACCTGATTCTACAAGCCAACGTGCCCCGGTCTGTTGGGTTAGGAGCCCCTTTTGTGAATGCGGGCGAAGTACAGAACCAGGGTATTGAATTGGGCATCACCTACCGCAAGTCCGTGGGCGACTTCCAGTTTGATGTAAATGCCAACGTAACCACCATCAATAACAAGGTGCTGGCGCTGTCTGGCGGCGAAGACGTAGTGCTTCGCAGCGGTAACGTGACTGACGATATTAATGAGGTGTCTTGGACAAAGGTAGGCGAACCCATCGGAACCTTCTACGGGTACGTAAGCGACGGTATCTTCCGAAATTGGGATGAAGTATACAGCCATGCTTATATCAACCAGGCCATCACCGACCAGACGGATGCCGAGGGCAACCCGGTCTACGATTCGGATGCACGGGACGCTGAAACAGCGACGGTGCGCACCGCTCCCGGCGACGTTCGCTGGCGCGACGTGAACGGTGACGGCGTGGTAAACGCCGACGATCAGGTGGCCCTGGGTAGTCCTATCCCCGACTTTCTGTACGGACTTTCCTTCAACGCTTCTTATCGAGCTTTTGATTTTCAGTTGTTCTTGCAAGGCTCACAGGGCAATGAGATTTATAACGCGGCCAAGCGCTGGTTAGTCGATTTCCGGCAGAACTTTAACCAGGGGACCGAAGCCTTGGATGCTACTTACTACCAACCGGAGTACACTGCTTCCCAGCCACGCCTAGTGCGGGCCGACCCGAACGGCAACGTGCTGCGCAGCTCTGACCGCTACGTGTTTGACGGCTCGTATGCCCGAATCAAAAACCTGGTGGTGGGTTACACCCTTTCCTCGAGTCTGCTGGACAGAATCAATGCGCAACGGTTCAGGGTGTATGTCTCGGTGCAAAACCTGGCTACGTTCACCAATTATTTCGGTCTGGAACCCGAGGTGGGTTCTCAGGGAAATACTCCGTCGGAAAATGCGCGGGCCAACGGCATCGACCGTTTGCTTTACCCGCAGCCCCGCACTGTTGTGGTCGGAGTGCAACTAGGATTGTAGCGCGATCAGTACTGATAAACAATAATTTTTCAACCATGAAAAAAATAATCACTATAACGTTTACGACCGTCTTTACCCTGCTGTACACGGGATGCGGAGATGATTTTCTAAACCGGAGAGACGAGACGTCGGTCAACACAGAGACGTTCTACCAAACCGAAGACGATGCAGTGGCCTCAGTCACCGCGGCCTATGCCCCCTTACAGAACATCAGTTTGTGGGCGCGGCGCATTCACTTTATGCTGGACTTTTCTTCCGACGAGATTGCTCCCACCCCCAACACCCAGGGGGCTCCTCTGGAGCTGGTGTTGCATACCTTTGGGGCCGAAGGAAATGAGCACATCGACAACCCCTGGCGCATGTTCTACCGGCTGATTGCCAAAACCAACGTTACCTTAACGGAGGTTCCCGCCATGGAGATCGACCCACAGGTTAAAAGCCAGGTGGTGGGACAGGCTAGGTTTTTACGAGCGCTGAGCTATTTCTACGTCAACACGCTCTGGAACGGCGGGCCCCTGCGTACCGAAGAAAATGCGGAGGAGCTCAACACCCCACGGGCCACTCCTGAAGCCATCTGGACCCAAATTGAAGCCGACCTGGAAGATGCCGCCGCCAAACTGCCCTGGGAGTGGGATGATGCCAATGTAGGACGTGCCACCCGGGGAGCGGCTAAGTCACTATTAGGCAAGGCGTACCTGTATCAGGAGAAATACGCCGACGCCGAGCGCGAACTGATGGAAGTGATCAACGAAGGCCCCTATTATCTTATGGGCGGTCCCAACGACCCGGCTGGTCAAGCCACTAGCGTGGAAGAGGCCATTGCAGCTATGCGCAAAAACCATGACTTTGGGGTGAAGAACATCGGTGAAACCGTGTTTGAAGTACAATTTTTAGAGGGAGCAGGAGGCTTTCTCTGGAGCAGTGGCAATGCCAACGGCTTAGGAGAGTCTACGGTGCGTCCCCATGAGTACGGCGTAGACGGTTCGTCCTTTTACAATGGCAAACCCAGTGCCGAGCTAATCGCCGCTTACGAAAGCAACGGGGGCACCGCTATCGGTGATCGGGATCCTCGGGTTGAAGCGTTTTTCTTCACGGAGAACGACACCATTGTTCAGGGCGGGGAAGTAGTGCCTTATGCGACCAAAGTCCCCCAGGTAGGCTACGCCTGGAAAAAATATCAGCACAGCACCGACGTATCGTACACCAGCTACGATCACGATGTGAACCACGACATCATCCGCTTTGCCGACGTAATCTTGATGGCGGCGGAAGCCAAGATTCAACTAGGCAACATAGCAGAGGGTGTAGCATTAATCAACCTAATTCGCCGCCGGGCCGACCCCACGGGCACCATTCTGGCCGACCGTCCTGCCGGGGTTTCCCAAGAAGAAGCGATGGCCTTTCTGGTTCAGGAGCGCCGGGTGGAACTGAGCGGAGAACAGGTGCGGCGCACCGATTTGGTGCGCTGGGGCCTTGCCGATGAGAACATTGAAGGGTTTCAAACCAATAAGCACGAGTATTTTCCGATACCACAGAACGAGATCAACAATAACGAAGCCATGAGCCAGGAAGATCAGAACCCGGGATATAACTAACCTTTGTTGTATTATCTGCCCATTTTAAAATTAAAACCAGCAACCATTTTTAACCTTAATCCTACTAGTAATGAAAACACTTTTTACAACCGCTGTCTGCCTGTGGCTGGCAACCCTGTCCGTTTTTGCCCAACAGTTTCAGGTAAACGGATCTAAGATTTATGACCCGACCGGCCGGGAGTTCATCATGAAGGGAGTGAACGTATCGGGCCCCGGCTTCGTGTGGCCTGAGTACACCGTAGACGAATTTGATCAGATCGTTAACCAGTGGGGCTTCAACGCCATCCGCGTAGCCACCAAAGGCGGACCTGCCGTCGACAGCTATACGTATCAGTGTGTGATTGAAGGTAAGGATTTCCCTTCTTCCTACGATTACAAGACCTTCGGTACGCTGCGCGAAATCGTCGATACTTACACCGCCGCCGGAGTGGTGGTGATGCTGGAATGGCACCAAGTGAGTGGGCTCTACACCGGCAGCGAACTGGAGTGCGCCAAAGACTGGTGGCAATCAATGGCCGAAGCCTTTAAAGATAATCCTTACGTGTGGTTTGATCTCTATAACGAGCCTAGAACCGATTCGACTACTTGGTTGAATTCCTTTCAGCAGGTGATAGACGCGATCCGAAGCACGGGTAGCGAAAACGTGATTGTGGCTACCGGGAACTACTGGGGCCAGGATGCCGGGGTGTGGGACTGCGTGGACGTGCCGGAAGCAAACAGTGCGGTGCTCAGCCTGGGCGGTCAACTCAACGACCCCACGGGCAATCTGGTGTTTAGCTTTCATGTGTACGACCAATGGAACGCTTGCCAAGCCAAAATAGACAACTACCTGGACCGGGTGCTGGCCGATAACAAAGCCATCATCCTGGGAGAGTACGGGGTGCACAACGCGGGGCAGGATGTGTCGGATGCCGCTACCTACGCCCTCAACAGTGCGCAACCCCGCGAAATAGGACGCGTGACTTGGGCTTGGTGGGGCGGCGACCGGAACGACCTGACCACCTCCAACAACGGCGGGGGCCAGCACACCACCTTCAACAGCGAGGGCCAGCCAACCAACCTATCCGCCTTCGGGCAGATGGTCTGGAGTGACCTGCGACGCGAAGAAAATATTGATCGAATTCCTACGGATGAAGTGCTTACCCTCTCATTGGATGATCTATCTTTTGAACCGGAAGAAGGAAGTCGGACAGTCAATGTGATATCAAACGTCAACTGGACCGTGGAGGTCGATCAGTCCTGGATTAGGGTTACGCCCGGCAGTGGCAGCGACAACGGCTCGTTTGTTGTGAGCGTAACCCCCAACGACCGTCGGAGCAGTCGCTCCGGCACGGTGAGCGTGGTGGGAGGCGGCCTGACCCGCCGTATTCCCATCACGCAAGGCGGTTCCTTCACCGGTCAGTGGCAGGAAGACTTTTCGTTGCCGGACGGTACTGCATCAGACCAGGGGGCTACCGCCTGGAGCGCGTCGCGGGCCTCGGGAACGTTTGAAGTGCAGGAGGAACGCTTTCATATTAATGGCAAAGGCGGTGAGGGAATCTGGAAGAGCGAACCGCTGGTCATCACCGACCAGGCATCGGTGACCGTATCGTTAGACGTTCAGGGAGCAGGCAGCCTGAACGATAAAGGGAAGAGTGCCGACTACCTGCAAGTGGTGCTCAAGGTGGATGGAAATGAAACAGTGATTTTTTCGGAAACTGGTAACTTCAACGACGGCAACATATTGACCGTGAGCAAAAACAGCGTATCCGGGGATACCTTGCAGGTCATTGTCAAAGCGTTGGTGACCGGCAACAGCGAAATGTATTACTGGGACAACGTGCGTATCAGCAGCAACCCCACCGACCTTCCGGGAGCAAATCTGATAAAAAACGGTGAATTTGCGGCAGGTACCTCAGACTGGCGATTGCTTACTTATGGGACTCGTGCTAGTTTGGAAATAGCCACTGATACTGGTCTGTCGGGTGATGAAGCCGCTCAAGTGGTAATTACCGACGGGGGCAGTGCCGACTGGCGCATTCAGCTTCAGCAAATCGTGACCTTAGAGCAAGGTAAGCGGTACCAGCTCTCGTTTCAAGGCAAGGCCGACGCCGAGCGGGCGCTACGGGTAGCCTTTCAGGCCAACAGCGCGCCTTTTCCGGTTTACTGGGAGAAAAGCCTCACGCTCAGTGGCGAAGCCCAAACCTACGGACCCTATGAATTTACCTACCAAGGCACCGGAGAAGTAGGCTTAAAGTTCTTCGGCGGAGGAGACAGCACTAATTTCTACCTGGATGCCATTACCCTAACAGAATTCGATGATGATACAAACCAAGGAAAACTGCCCTGGCAAGAAGACTTTGCGTTGGCCGACGGCACCACCTCGGATGAGGGAGCGACCGCCTGGAAAGCAGCGCGTACGGCTGGTATCTTCCGGGTGGATGAAAGCCGCTTCCGAATCAACGACGACGGCGGGGAAGGCTCCTGGTATAGCGAAAAGCTGGACATATCCGGTCAAGCTTCTGTTGCCGTATCATTAGACCTTCAGGGCATCGGAAGCCTGAACGACCGGGGAAAGATTGCTGACTATTTAAAAGTAATCCTAAAGGTAGATGGGAGCGAAACGGTCCTCTTTTCGGAGAAAGGTAACTTTAACAACGGTAACGTACTCACGGTAAGCAAAACGGACGTGTCGGGTGACACCTTGCAGGTTATTGTCAGCGCCTTGGTGACGGGTGACAGTGAATCTTACTACTGGGATAACGTGACCGTGACCGGCAATGGGGACAGGCCATCAGCCGATAATTTGGTCAAAAACGGTGAGTTTGAGGAGGGCACTACTGATTGGCAACTGTTGACCTACGGAGCGAGCGCTGCCCTGGAAGTAGCCACCGATGCCGGTCTGTCGGGCACTCCGTCGGCAAAGGTGCTGGTCACCGACGGTGGCAGCGCTGACTGGCGGGTGCAACTGGCCCAAACCGTGCCCCTGGATTCAGGAAAAACCTATGAATTGTCGTTTCAGGGAAAAGCCGACGCCCAACGCGCCGTTCGGGTAGGGTTCCAGGCCAACGTAGCGCCGTATAGCGTTTATTGGGAGAAGAGCGACACCCTCGGCACCGAAACCCAAACCTACGGCCCCTACCGGTTCACCTACCGGGGGATAGACAATGTGGGATTAAAGTTCTTTGTCGGAAAAGACAGCGTAGATTTCTATTTGGATGCCATCACCCTGACAGAAGTCTTGGGAAGCGAAACGGCAAGAACCTCCAGCGCGTCGGCTGATGTAAAAAAATCTGTGGAACAGGCGGCCGAAACAGTGCAGCTGTATCCCAACCCGGCCTCCACGTCTCTAACCGTTGCGGCAGCGGGGACCTTGCAGGTACGCATCAGCGATACCCAGGGTCGATTGTTTGAGACCGTGGTCGGGAGAGATCGCGTAGCCATTGACGTGCAGGTGTTACCCCGGGGGCTGTATCTGGTGCGTATCCAGAGTGCCGAGGGTGTCACCGTGCGTAGGATTGTGGTTGAGTGAGCCACTGCAGCCGCCAACGGGTAAAAATTATGAGCCTAACCAGAAGAAGTTTTCTGAGCAGTAGCCTTACGGTAGCAACCCTTCCGGGGTTGTTACCTTTTTTGGGTCGTGCGTGGCCTGAGTCCCATCGGGTAGTGAGCGACGCCCGGATTGATCGCATAGAGCTGTTTCGATACGACATCAACATCCCCCGCTACTTTTCCTGGGGTACCTGGCACAACCGTCAGCATTTGTTTATGAAAATCACCTCGGGCCAGCACTACGGTTGGTCAGAGATTCCCGCCTCCATTAACAATCCGGACTTTGATCCCCGGGAGTGGGCTGCTTACCTCACTACCTTCCGGGGGCTTGGTATGGATCAGGCGCTCCGCATGCTGGCTTCTCAGCAGGTGCCGGGCACCTCGGTGAGTACCAAGCAGCTTGAATTTATGGAAATGGGATTGCTTGATCTGTCCGGCCGATTGCACAATAAACCGGCTATTGAGCTGCTGGGTCTCACCGGACGCGAAGCGGTGCCGGGGCTGTTTTGCATTCTCAACAACGACCTCAAGCAGGTGAAACAGAACGCTCGCCGCAGTGTTAAGCAAGGCCTGGACGGCCACATGAAAATAAAAATGTACGGCGACCAAGAACTGGACCTGAAGATTTTGAAGGCTGTCCGGAAAATCATTCGTCGCGACGCGGTCATTATATCGGATGCCAACGAAGGGTACAAGGACTGGAAAAACCTCAACGAACTAACTCGCCTAATTACCAATTTTCACACGCACGGGTTGCAGGCCATGGAGGACCCCACGGCTCTGTCTACCCAACAGTGGATTAATCTGCAACAATCGTTAGGTGAGTTTGCGCTGATCCCCGACGTTCCCCTGCGACCGGCCTGGAAGGGACTAGTCGAGGTGCAGGCCGGGATGGGGAAAATATACAACCTGCATCCTTCTACCATGGGTAGCTTTAGCGACGTGGCGAAGCTCGCTCATAAAGTTGAATCGTTTGGCGCCCAGGTGATGATCGGAGACGATAGCCTGGTGGGGCCCGCCTGTTCGGCCTGGCAGCAGATTGCTATCGGAGCTGGTGCGGTTTGGGTAGAAGCCATCGAAAAAGAAGGTGACTCGGATAAGTACTTAGCGTGTTTGGAAAGTAGTGCCACGTACCGGGACGAGCAAGGAAAGTTTGCTATGCACCTTAAACCTGGTTTTGGCATTGAAATCAACGAAAAAAAGCTAAAAGAAATAAGTGCTGCTTATGTGAGCTTGTAAAATTCAATAACAATTACCCTGAAGGAAGTCCCGGAAAGCGAAATGGCAAGGACATCCGGCCTATACCTGGTGCAGGTACAGGGTGGCTTGGGAGCCAGTGTGCATAAGCTGATGGTTGAATAGAGATTTGATCATTGAAGGAGCTGATTCGGCAGGAAGCTCCTACCCCGCCGGTGGTGTATCCCAATCCTTCTGAGGGGGTGTGCAGGTGGTAGGAGTAGAGGGGAGAGTAGAAGTATACAACCTGATGGGCATCCAGGTAGCCGAAGCCACTGCCATAGAAGGTAAGGCTGTCTCTGATCTGGCCGGGCGGTCGGGTGTCTATATAGTCAGAGCCGATCACCAAGCCTACAAGCTCATCATAGAATGACCACCAGAAATAAACACCCAATCGGCTGGATGGCGTCTGCTGGTGGCATAACAAACCGGCCGGAGCAGCAATACTTTATAAAACAAGCAGTGCTGCGTTGATTAACCAATTTTTGATTTTTTAAACAACTGATTTTTTAACCCTAACCCACTATCACCGATGAAACAGTTACTTGTAAAAACTTACCTGCTTGCGCTTGCACTCTTACTAAGTTCGTTTTCTCTTTTCGCGCAGAACTTCCGGGTAAGCGGAAGCAAGATTTACGATCCCCAAGGCAAAGAGTTTGTCATGAAAGGAGTGAACGTATCGGGCCCCGGCTTCGTGTGGCCCGAGTACACGGTCAATGAGTTCGACCAGATCGTTAATCAATGGGGCTTCAATGCCATCCGGGTGGCTACCAAAGGCGCCCCTGCCATCGATAGCTACACCTATCAATGCGTCATTCCTGACGAAAACTTTCCTTCTTCCTACAATTACAAGACCTTTGGTACGCTGCGCGAGATTGTGGATACGTACACGGCTGCCAAGGTAGTGGTGATCTTTGAATGGCATCAGGTCAGTAGTATGTATACCGGTAGCGAGCTAGCGTGTGCTAAAAACTGGTGGAAGCAGGTGGCGCAAGCCTTCAAAGACAATCCTTACGTGTGGTTTGACCTCTACAACGAGCCCAAAACCGATCAGGCCACCTGGGTAAACTCGTTTCAACAGGTCATCAATGAGATTCGCAGCACGGGTAGCAAAAACGTGATTGTAGTTTCAGGCAACCACTGGGGCCAAGATGCTAATGTATGGAACTGTAGCAACGTGCCGGAAGCCAATAGTGCTATCCTTAACGCAGGCGACCAACTCAACGATCCGGAAAATAAGTTAGTATTCAGCATCCATGTCTATGATCAGTGGACGGCGTGTCAGTCGAAAATAGATAACTACCTTGATAGAGTAATAGCCGATGGCAAAGCGATTATTATAGGCGAGTACGGAGTGCATAACGCGGGGTACGACGTGACGGATGCAGCAATCTATGCCTTAAAAAGTGCTCAAAACCGGAAGATCGGCCGCGTGGCTTGGGCCTGGTGGGGGGGCGACCCCAACGACCTGACCACCTCCGGCAACGGTGGCGGACAGCATACCACCTTCGACAGCCAGGGCAACCCGACCAATCTGTCTTACTTTGGTTTGCTGGTTTGGAATGACTTGCGTAACAAGCGGGGTTTGGTAATGAATGGTGACTTTGCGCTAGGCACGGTGGGCTGGAAGGTGTCGTCTTACCAAGGAGCGAGTGCCAGCTTGCAGGCAGTGAGCGGAGTAGGGCTGTCCGGCAAAGCAGCCAAGGTGGCCATCAGCAGCGGGGGAAACGCCGACTGGCATATTCAGTTGGAGCAGTCGCTGGTGTTGGAAGCAGGCAAAACCTACCGCTTGTCGTTTCGTGCCAGAGCAGCCAGCAACCGGCCGCTCCGGGTCGCCTTGCAGGGCAACAGCGACCCTTATCCGGTCTACTGGGAAAAAAACGTGACCCTAGGGAGCAATGCGCAAAGCTACGGGCCGTATGAGTTCACCTATCAGGGAGCGAATAAAGTGATCGGTCTGAGATTTTTTGGCGGAGGTAGCTCTGCCGACTTCTTCCTGGATGATATCACGCTAGCGGAAGGCGCTGTCCAGGATAACCTACTGGAGAACCCCGGTTTTGAGAATGGACTGGTCAACTGGCAGGAGAAAGGGGCCGTCAACAATATCAGCAGCGTGACTTCCCCCACCAAAGAGGACAGCAAAGCTGTTTTGGCCAACATCACCGACCAGCATCAGGGCGTACGCCAGAATATCACCGAGGACTTGAAAAGCCAAGGCAAAGGCAGCTACTACGTGCAGGCCTGGGTCAGTAAGAAGTACAGTGGCAGCAGCGAGTATAAGGTCACCGTCAAGCTACGCTACGGCGGGCAGAACTACTACCGATCGCTGAAAGCCAGCAGCAGCCAGGGGCAGTGGACCAAGGTGTCGGGCACGCTGAACCTATTGTGGACAGGCACGCTGGAAGAAGCCGAGTTTTATATAGAGTCTACGGCCAAGGCCAACTTCTACGCTGATGGGGCCGTGCTTAGAAAAGATGACGGAAACAGACGTACGGCTACCACCGCTACGGCCAAGTCGGTGGCTGATGAGTCTGTGTCACTAACCCAAGAAGCAAGCTTGCGGGTTTGGCCCAACCCTTCCACCGGCACTATTCAGGTGCAAGCCTCGGGCCTTGATGATCAAGTGGTGGTGCATGATCTAATGGGCCGCAAGGTAACGGAAGCCAAACTAGAGCAGGGGCAAGCTACCGTTGATTTGACCGGACAAGCGGGGATGTACCTGCTGCGGGTGGGAAACCAAACCCACAAAGTGATGGTAGAGTAAATAATCCACTTTATTAGTGAAGCTAATTGGCTGTTAAATTTTCCACTCAAACCAATATCCACTTTCAACCTATAACAATGTAAACCAAAAACCTATGAAAAAAGCACTTTCTATCCCTCACTGCCTGCTAGGAGCTTGCTTGCTCCTGGTCATGGTTCAGTTTCGCGCCGCCGCCCAGGAAATGGTCTTTCCGGCTGGCACCGTCGTCGACGTCACCAAGTCGCCCTGGAATGCTGATAATACCGGTTCCCGGGATGTCACCAATACGATTAATGATGCCTTCCAGTGGGCCCGCGACCGAAGCTACGTACTCTATTTCCCCGACGGCACCTACCTGGTGAGTAACACCATCCAGCTCAAAGACCAGCCCTCCACTTCCAGTGGCGGTAACGACCGGATGCTGGCAGGGCAACGTATCTGGGGCCAGAGCCGCGAGAAGACGATCATCAAACTGAAAGACAACGCTTCAGGGTTTGGTAGCGCTTCCAACACCAAGTACGTGATCGACTACATGCCGACCATTGAAGGGGGCAACAGCAACATGTCATCCTACATTGAGAACCTGACAGTGGACATCGGGTCGGGCAACGCCGGAGCCAGTGGAGTGCGGTTCCACACCAACAACAGCGGCTGTATCCGCAACCTGAAGGTGGTGAGCCGGGGCGGTGGCGTCTACGGCATTGACCTGAGCAAAGAAAACAACGGGCCCGGCTACATAAAAAACACGCGCGTAGAAGGCTTCCGGGTGGGTATCCTGTGCGGCATGGAAAACGGTGGCGACTCTTTCCACCACTACTGCCTGGACCAGTGCGAAGTGGTGGGCCAGAGCGAGACGGGCATCCGCGCCCTGAACCTGCCGCTCACCATTCTCAAGCTGCAAAGCAATAACCAGGTGCCCGCCATCAAAGTGCAAGGAGCTGCGCAATGCATCTTGCTGGAAGGCAACCTACGGGGCGGCAGCAACAGCAATGCCGCCGTGGAAAGCCAGACCAGCGGCTACTACTTCACACGCGACATTGGGTTTTCCGGCTACCGGAACCTGCTCAAATATGGCGATTCGTTCCGCGGAGGAGCTTCCGGCGAATACACCTCTCACCCCGCCGTGACCACCGGCCAACTGGACGGCACCAAATCCATCAACATTCCCTTGGAAGAACCCCCGGTCGTGCCGATGGGCAATCCCTCCAACTGGGTTAGCGTGAAGGCTTTCGGAGCCAAAGGAGACGGTAACGCCGACGATACTAAGGCCATCCAGGATGCTATGAACCAGGGCGGAGCCACGGTCTACTTCCCGGTAGGAAGGTACAAAATCTCCCAAACCATCACCATTCCGGCCCACGTGCGCCGGGTAGACTTTATGTTCTCCCGCATGGGCCCCAACAACTTCAACGCAAAGTTTGCCTTTAAGATTGTAGGATCGCAACCGTTGCTCATCGAGAGGTTAGGAAATGCCCCCGCCACCACCGAAATCCTCCCCCGGGCCGGGTCTCCTTCGTGGATTTGGTTTGACCATGCTTCTACGCGAACGGTCTACTTCAAAGACATGCACGCCCAGGGCCAGGCCGAGTTCTACCGCAACTCAGTGAGCGGAGGCAAGGTGTTCGTAGAGGTGATCAAGTGCCTTGACAAAAGCGACTACACGTGGGTCATCGAGGGGCAGCAACTTTGGGGACGGCAGTTCAACGTGGAAGACAACCTGACCATAGAAGCTACCAACTCTGTGGTGTGGCTCAGCGGTGGAAAACAGGAAAACGGCGATAGCAAATTCTGGTTCAAAGACGGAACCGTCGCCGAAATCTACGGACACACGCTGCTGGGTAACTTCAATTCTTCAAACTCTCCGCTCATCATCAACGACAACTCCCACGTGGTGGCCTTTATGACGGAGTATGCCCGGGACGGGTTTTTCAGCAAGATCGTAAGAGAAGTCGTTGGGGGAAGAAGCCGGGAGATTTCCAAGGGAGCGTTTCCTCAGAAGAGCCTGGGCCGAGGCTCCAGCGTCGTCCACTATTACGCTGGTTATGACCCGGAGTATGTCAACTCCAAAATCAATCGCACCACCGATACCACCCCGCCCGCCCGGCCCACCGGCCTGACGGGCAGCGCTTCCGGCACCACGGTCAACCTGCGGTGGAGTGCCTCTTCGGACAACGTGGGCGTGAGTCAGTACGCCATTTATCAGAATGACACCCGGGTAGCCACTTCCTCCAACACGTCGGCCACCATCTCGGGACTTTCGGCCAGCACTACCTACCGCTTTTACGTGAAGGCCCGCGATGCGGCAGGCAATGAGTCGGTAGCCAGCAACACCGTCTCGGTGACGACCCAGGGTACTACGGCTTCTTTGAGCCCCTGCGGTGGCCTGGTTCCGATTGCCGTTCGGGCCAGCGACGAGCAAAGCGATAACGCCGAAGGCACGATGGATTGCAACCTAGACACCCGGTGGGCCGCCGATGGCAATGTAAGCATCACCTACGAGTTGAATCAAACCTACTCGATTGGCTCGGTGAAGATTGCTTTTTACAAAGGAAACGAACGGCGGGCCAACTTCGACCTACAAGTGTCTACCAACGGATCCAGCTGGACCACAGTACTGGCCAACGCTACCAGCGCGGGCAACACTTTGCAGGCCGAGACCTTTACCTTTTCGGCCGTCAATGCCAAGTTTGTGCGCTATGTAGGCAAAGGCAACACCTCCAACAGTTGGACCAGCCTCACCGAGTTTGAGATCCGTTCGGCAGGAGGCACTACCCCTAAACCTGTAGGCGGTACGCTTCTTCCGGTAGCTGATGCTTACGTCAGGGGCAATGGGGAGCGGGATGGCAGTGGTGAAGCCTTGCTCATCAAACAAGGGGGTAGCAGTAGCTATGAGCGGGTAAGCTACCTCAAGTTTGATCTCTCTGAGTACACCTCTGCCCAGATCAGTTCAGCTACCCTTCGTCTGTACTGCACCGAGCTACAGGACAACAGCACCCGTGCAACAGTAGCCGTGCATGGCAGTGCTGATAACTGGACCGAGAGCAGCATCACCTGGCAGAACAAGCCAGCCTTAGGCAACAGGTTAGGCAGCAGTGTAGTAGACAGAACAGCTCGCTACTATGCCTTCAATGTGAGCCAGTATGTACAAGGGCAAGTAGCAGGAGATAAGACGGTGAGTCTAGCCTTAGTAGATGAAGGGGCGGTGAACAAAGCCGTCTACTTTGGAAGCAGAGAGAGTGGCAACCCCCCGCAGCTAGTCATCACCACTTCCAATGCTCGTCAGGCGAGTGGGGACAAAGCCGCTCTAGCCCTGGAAGAAGCAGAGACAGGCTTATCTTCAAGGGTGCAGGTCTATCCTAATCCTAGCACAGGTCTGCTCAACATTACAGGGGTGGAAGGTTCAGCCCAGACAGTACAGCTAGTCAACCTACAGGGCCAGGTGCTCTTGAACAAGCAGCTAGAGAAGGGACAAACCCAATTGGATGTCTCAAATTTACCCAAAGGGTTGTACTTAGTTAAAGTGGGACAGCACAGTGAGCGCATCCTGCTAGAATAGCATTAACATCAACCGGTAGAAGAGCCTGCCTGAGATGGGCTCTTCTTAAATAAAATCATTTTGAACTTACTTTTTACACTGCTAACCCCAATGTCATGAAACAGACTTTCTCACTTTTAGCTTTAGTGCTTTTCCTAAGCCCACTGGCGTTGGCACAAGGCAATGCTTGTCTGCCTGCTTTGCACGTAGACGGCAAATGGATCAAAGACGAAAACGGCAATCAGGTGACCCTACACGGGGTGAATATCTACTTGCAAGGAACCAACTGCCTGGATACGCCCGAGGAGATGCTACGGATGATTGATTACGCCGCCGATAAGCAAGGCTTTGGCGAAGCCAAGATCATTCGGCTAGCCCTGATCCGCCGCTTTGTAGGTGCAGACTATGCCGAGGTCTACCGCAAGTACATCCGCCCGGCCATTGACCACTGTAAGAAACGGAATCTCTACTTGGTGGTCTATTACCACACCTTTCCCAACAAGTATGGCAACACCTTTCAGGAGCTGATTGACTTCTGGGAGTACACTGCCCCCCGGGTAGCCAATGATGATAATATCCTACTGGCCTGTGCCAACGAACCGGTCTATGATCGAAACATGCAGGGCTTTAATATCGTGCGCAACAACATGCAGCGGATTGTCAACACTATTCGTAAATATGCTAAAAAGCAGATCATCATTGCCCAGGGCACTAGCTGGACCAATTACATTGCCCCTTACGCCGACAACCCGCTAAACGATCCTGCTAAGAGCTTCAATAACGGGCAAAACAACATCATGTACGAAGCGCATATCTACCCCCACAACTGGGGTTGCCAGGCCAACGGGAGCCAGAACAAGTGGAACCAGATGGTAGGCAAAGTACCGGATAAGTTCCCGGTGCTCATTGGAGAATGGTCACCTATCGGTGCCCACGGCTGCAACACCAATCAAAGAGCTTACTTCAACAACTTTGCCGATTGGTTGAGCAAAATGCCCAATGTGAGTGCCACGGCCTGGAACTTAGGCAACTGCGGTGACGGGCACATTATGCTCAACAATGACAAATCCTTGAACCAGTGGGGCCAAGACTGGAAGAGCTTTATTAAGAAGAACAACTACAATGTCAACTGCCAGGCCCCAAAACCCAAACCCGAACCTGAACCCACGGCTTCCTTGCCCCAAGTGGGTCAAAGCATCTGGTTGCAGTCCAGCGTTACCGGGCAATACCTAACCGTGAGCAACGGACTGTTATATGCCAATGGTGGTAGCAATACGGCCAAGCAGCAACACTTTACAGTCACTGACGCGGGCAACGGCAACGTGCGGCTCCAGAGCCTTGCCACCAACCAGTATGTGCAGGCCGTCAGTGGCAGCCCTACCAGTCAGCTCACCGCCCAAGGGGGCACGGGCAGCTGGACAGTGTGGAAGCTGATTGCGGCCAGTGACAACCATATCCGCTTGCAGTCAGTAGTGAACACCAGCCACATGATGGCTGACAACAACAGTGCTAGCAAACAAGTCACCAGCAACGGCGGGGAAGGTAGTTGGGCAGAGTTTAGCTGGGGACAAGTGCAAGAACAACTACAACCGCCACCCCCTGGTGACTACAGCGGCTATTACGTCTTGCAGAACCGAGCTTCGGGCCTGAACCTGCGCAATCAGGACTGTGAAAGTAAGCCGGGCACGCCAGTGGAACTCTACGAGGGTACGGGCAGCTGCGCGCAATGGGAAGTGGTAGATGCCGGGGAAGGTCACTACTTGTTGAAGAACCGGCAAAGCGGTTTGTACCTCAACAACAAGGACTGTCAGACCAATGCCGGGGCACTGCTACAGCTCTACGAAGGCACCTGGCACTGCTCGCAGTGGAAGCTAGTGGATGCTGGGGGTGGTTACGTGCACCTAGAGAACCGCCACGCTAACCTGAATGCACGCAACCAAGGTTGCCAAGCAGTCAATGATCAGACACTGGTAGAGCTAGTGGACGGCACGGGCAATTGTGCGCAGTGGCAGTTGATTCCAGTGGGCAATGCCCGGGTGGCGACCAAGGATCAAGTCAAAGCAGTCACAGGTGATCAGGTGAGCAGTAGTGAAGGCTCGGTGCAGGTGTATCCCAATCCTAGTGAAGGAAGGCTAACCATACGCACCACCGAGGCTGCTACGGTGCCGGTCAAGTTAGTCAACATGCAAGGGCAGGTGCTTTTGCAGACTCAACTAGCGAAGGGACAAGCTCAACTGGATGTCTCTACACTGCCCAAAGGTTTGTACTTGGTGAAGGTTGGGCAGCACAGTGAGCGCATCTTGCTGGAATAGCAGCAGTAGCAGTAAGAACGGAGCAACCAACCTCCGTTCTTTTAATCTTGCTGCCATCAATAGCTTCTTAACGACGCACGTTTAACTTTACTTGCACTTCTTTGGCAAACTGTGCCGGTCCTCTAAGAAAGAACAAGCGAATCCTTTACGCTCAAAGAAGAAGATTGTTCTAGAACAGATTCTGCATCCTCAGGGGCAAGTATTTTGTCAAAGTTTTCTGCCAAACTGTTTCATGATTGAAAACTGATTAAGGTAAGGAAGTAGACTAATTTTGTGATAAATTTAGCTGATAAATGATAGAAAGTAAACGTACTTATCTTAAAGTTTTACCCTTCAAAACAAGTCAAAATAGCTTTTTATACAAAACTTATAAGTATTATAAACTACCATATAACCTGTATACTTTTAGAAAATTTCTATTAGTTTTGGTTCGGCCACCGCGGTACGATCAGCGTTTTCATAATTCTACGCCGCATCAGCTTTGTTGGTATAATTAAGAATTTCTCCTCTGCAAACCTCGACTCTACTTTCACGAGTAGCTCACAATCTTGCAAATCAGTCCCTTACAAAACAGTTGCTAACTTAAACCCTTCCTGTCATGAAACGTGGTCTTCTACTTGCCTGCTCGCTGATCGTAGCCATAACATCTGCGCTGGCGCAAACTCAACTTCCCCTAGAAGTCGTGGGCCCGGCGGGCTACACCCAGTCGGTTACCTTCTCTTTGCAAAACGCTTCTCAAGCTACTATGCTGTATCTGAAAGTGCACCGGGGTGCCTACCGCGATGCCAGCGTGAACGCGGCGCGTGGTGCCAAAGCGAGCCTGCGCCTGAACAGCGGAGCTTGGATAGATCTCACCAACGAAACGGTAGACTGCTACGACCACGAGGCGGCCTATGGCTGCTTAAACGGTGCCTACCACACCGTCCGACTCAAGGTGGCGCTCGCTACGCTAGGGTCGCTGCAAGCCGGAAACAACATCCTGACTTTTCGTTTCAACGGTACCGACGGATTAACCTCGGGCTATCGCGTGCTGGAGTTTAACCTGCTGAATGGTTCGGGAAACCCTCTGCTGGAAGAGAGTAGTTTCAAGCAAGACAACCCGGCTACCTGGCAACCCCCACTCAACACGGTAGCCGATATTGCCGAAGGAAAGCGTCTCTGGCAACAAGCCTCTCTAAGGCCAGGGAATATGACCCAGACTATTAAGGCTACCTGCGGGGGGTGTCATACGCGGGATGGTCGGGATTTAAAGTATTTCAACTTTTCCAATCATTCCATTGAGCAACGCGCTAAGTTCCACGGGCTTTCCGATGAGCAAGGTCAGCAGATTGCCTCTTACATTCGTAGCTTAACTACCCCAGCCCCGGCGCAAGCCCGCCCCTGGACTCCCCCTTATCAGCCCGGTCCCGGACTGGATAGCCAACCGGTAGAAGAATGGGCCGCTGGTGCCGGGCTCGATGGGGTACTGGAGCAAGACGAGGACATGCTTCCGTATCTGTTTCCCAACGGCACCAGTCAGCAAAATGTAAACCAAGCCCTAGGGCTCGATCCACCCGCTTCTCACCGGGAGCTGCCCGTCGCCATCCAACTTTCTGACTGGATGGACTGGCTGCCTGGCATTCACCCCATTGACGTGCTGGGCGAGGAGGCTTTTTATAACCAGGTGTTTGCTCCGGCGAGGCGTCCGTTACACCAAACTTACCAAGGTATGCACGACGGGTTTGCTGATCGACCCTTCCGAGGCTGGGACGCTCTTAAATTCTTTACCGGAAGGGTCGATGTGGTGGCCAGGCGACTTTATCAGAACGGGGTGTATCAAGCAAGAGGAATCTCTGCGGAAGATGGTATCCGTTCGGTACGACACTGGGCTGCTATCAAGCAGTGGGAGGTGATACAAGAATATGAAGTGGAAGGCCGTCTTCGGGAAATTCAAGGAGAGCAGGCCGAAGTGCGTGGGTGGCCCACCGATGCGGTGAATGTCTTCAACCTCTCGCCGCACCGCACGGCCGATAATGCTGGCAACCTGTATTTTCAGGACCTGCTGGTAGGAAAATATTCGTCTACGGCTTGGTATCAACTGCAAGTTACTTTGAATAGCGGCATTGGCTTCGAGCACGGGCAACGAACGCCGGTTGATTGGTACTACGAACCGCAGCACATTACCAATCTTCATACATCAGCAAGTGGGCCTGCCCATCCGATGCGAATGGTGGCCAGTTTAGCGCAAATGCAACGGAGCTACGCATTTATGAATCCTACCTCAGATGGATGCACGGCCTTTTCATAAAACGTCAGCGTGCTTAAAAAGAGTTACTGCGACAAATGGATTGCAAGCTATATCCTCTTGCATTGCTTTCAGATAGCCCTTTTTCTGTTGCCGTAGCAGGTTTCCGGCTGCTGAAATGATACTCGCTAAGGTCATGCTGCGGGTTGGTTCTTTACAGCGAATGCAATCTTGGAACGTGCAGTCACGTACCCAATTATCCGCCTCAATACTCCAGTGCTGGCGAATGGTCTCAAAGAGTTCGCCAGGGGCTGTTTGCTCTAGGGTGGTATTGGACAGGTAATAGCTAGTTTCTTGGCTTACTTTGCCAGTTTTGCATTGCGTGCTTTCCCGTTCTACTACCACCAGGGTAGCAAATTTTGAGCTGTCCCACTTTTGCTCAAAGCAGACGGCATCGGTGGGATAAAAAGAAGCTTTTCGCTCTTCTATTCGGCCGTGGCCCTTTTCTGAGGTCTGATGTTCAGCGACCGGGGCAGTGAGCTTGGCATGATCTTGTAAATCTTCCAGCAGCATGGGCTGGTTGGCTTTCACTTGAGCGATATAAGTCCCTTGAGCATTCTGAACCATTTCTAAGGTTTGGCTTTGGGTGTGTAGTGCATCAAAAGTCAGGCATTGACTAGCTAAAGCGTCTTCTTGCAAAAGCTCTCGTACACAGCTTATCTCGCTGTCTTTAGCCCCGTGATAGAATAATCCCGGTAGACTGATGCTACCCTGATGTAGCAAAGGACGCACGATACATAATCCCCTTTTCTGTCCAACTACCCCATCAATGGTGCCTTTCAGGTCTTTTCCGTCGAAACTAATCCAGCTATTGGCAGGTAGCAAACAGGCTTGCCAACCAAAATACCGGGCATGAAAGCGTTGATAGGCAGCCGCATCCACCAAGGCCAGCAGTCTGCGTAATTGCACATCGGAGACCGTATACCCGACCGATAAGCCCAGCAAAGAGCATAGGCAATCATGATGACGTGCCAAAAATCGGTGAATCTCGGCGATGAGCACCTTGCCTGCCATAGCCGCTAACAGTGCCCCAAACAGTATAAAGTGTAGATCATGGCGTTTGCCCCGGTTGTCACGCGGATCAATCACATTGGCTTGCAGATAGTAGTAGTAAGTCCTACATTCGTTTTTTTAAGATAGGATAGCATAGTTTGTTAGTTTGATGGTGGAATATCAAAATTAACAGCTTTTTGCTATCCTCTCTTTTTTATGAAAAGGCCGTGCAGATGGATGGGGCTTTGGATTTATGCATCCGGCACGGTGGATTTCTGCAGGGAACAAAGTGGTATTGGACCAGCTTGACGCTACGCTACGCACACGTATCTACACCGCGCTGCTCAATAACCTGATGGACTTGCTGGAGCGACACGAGCCTGACACCTGGCACCGCGCCCCCAACAGCGCTCCGTATAACCACGGGGTAAATGGCGTTGAACCTAAAAGTTATGTGCCCAAAAAGGTCAAAGATCTTCACGAAGCGCATTTTGGGCAACGTTATGCGGATACCTGGTACCAGATGATTGCGCCGTTTCGCGAATACAAAGTGGATGAAACTACCCTTAACCGGTTAATCGACTGGGGCCAATTGATGTGGCCTAGTGGCAACTGGGACGCGCTGCGCAACACCTCGGCCAGCGGCAGCGTGGCCACCGTCCGCGCCCGGATGCTCAAGGGCGTGTCCGACCAGCTTGCCTTGCGCATCGACGGGCAAACGGTAAAAACCTGGACCATCAGCGGCAGCAGCTACGCTACTTATAGTACCGACCTTACGGAGAGCCAAAGCCAAAGCAATGATGTGCGTCTTTACTTTGCCGATACAGACAACGCCACAGACATGCAGGTAGACTACCTGGAGATGAACGGTACCCGTCACGAGACTGAAGCGCAAGCCGTCAACACGGCAACCTATCAGAACGGCAGTTGTGGGGGAAGCTATAGCGACAGATTGTTTTGTCAGGGCTATGTAGATTTTGCTACCACAGTAGGCAACAACGCCCGCACGGCAAGCAACGATAAGTCAGCCACAATGGCGCCTACGGATGTAGCAACGCAAGCCGTACGTGTCTATCCCAATCCTGCTACGGGCAGACTAACAGTGAGGGCTACCGAAAGCTTGGCTCAGGAAGTGCAACTGGTCAACCTACAGGGGCAGACAGTATTGCAAGCCAAGCTCACCGAAGAGCAAACCCAGCTGGATGTCTCGGTACTGCCCAAAGGCTTGTATATGGTCAGGGTGGGGCAGCACAGTGAGCGGGTCCTGCTAGAGTAGAGTAGCGTCAAAGCAAAAAAATGCGTTCCACGCTGGACTGGATGCTGGATGCTAGTAGCTACTGTATGGTTTTCTAAGTGGCGTCCCACGCGGGGCGTCCCACGCGGGGTCAGATACTGGATGCTGGCGGCCGCCGCGCGGTCCTTTGTCCTTTGACTTTTGTAAATTTGACCAGTAACCAGTAACCAGTAACCAGTAACCAGTAACCAGTAACCAGTAACCAGTAACCAGTAACCAGTAACCAGTAACCAGTGACCAGCATCCAATTCATGCACACTATGGCTATGAGAAATTTACCCATTAACTCAGGTTTAAAGCATTGCTTACTACTAATTTTAACCGGATTGTTCAGTTTCACTGACCTACGAGCCGACATCACCCCGCCCGCCACCCTGCAGGCCAGCGCCCTGGACAACAACCGCATCCGGATCACCTGGCAGGACGTGGCCAGCAACGAAGCGGGTTACGTGGTGGAGCGGGCCAGCGCTTCGGAAGACTATCAGCAGATCGCTACGGTAGGGGCCAACCAAACCTCCTACACCGACACCGGTCTGCGCACAGGCACCTTATACCTCTACCGGGTGCGGGCCAGCAACGGCACCACCTACTCAAACATGCACTACGCCGTGACCAACGGCACCACCAACCTGAACAACGAACGTCCGTACGTGGTCAAGAAGATTGGTGGCACCTCGGGCAACGATGTCATTGATATCTCGCAGAATGACAACAACTTACAAGTGAGTATCAACGGCCAGGTAAACAACTATGCGATCAACTTTGAGGAGATAGAAGTGAAGGGTGATGCGGGTAGGGACAAGATCACGGTGGCCAGCAGCGTGAAGTTGCGGGCGCGGCTCTACGGCGGTTCGGGTGATGATGAACTCACCTACCTGGGCTCAGGCAAAGCCTGGCTGGTGAGCGTGGGGGGCGGGTCAGACAAAGTAAAAGGCAACGGCAGTAACAGCAGCTACTGGACCGACCAATTGGGCGTGGATGAAGTACAGGCTTCGGCTACTGAGCAAGCCGCCTACCGGGTGCATCGCATTACCTCGTTTGTGAGCGGACGCAGCAAAGAACTCAACGGGCAACGGTGGGAAGTGCCCTCCGTATTTTTCAGAGACAACACCGGCTTTCCTGACAACAGCCTGTGGGGCCGTGGCCCACTGCTCTTCGACGTGCAACAGGGTCGGTTTCAAAATTGTCTTGTGTCAGCCGAACTGCAAGCGTTGGCGGTGGCGCAGCCCGGTCTGCTCGAAGAGTACGCCGTGGACTTGGGCGATGGCACCTACGCCGTGCAGTATAACAGCTTTGATGACCCGCGCTACGACCGGGTTGATCTGCATGTGGATGAGTACAATTACTCAGAGGTGCC
Organism: Cyclobacteriaceae bacterium; assembly: GCA_965217275.1. Taxonomy (GTDB): domain Bacteria; phylum Bacteroidota; class Bacteroidia; order Cytophagales; family Cyclobacteriaceae; genus Tunicatimonas. Next base: position 4,715,733 of record OZ244400.1, read on the forward strand.
GTCCAGTCAGAACATGTGGTGGCTCATTGTAGAAAAGGTATGGTTTGCGTACAGACGCCACCCCCAACCAAAAGCGTTTACCTCGACTACACTCGAGATAGAAGACCTGACGGCTAACCAGGCTCACGATCTGTTCAAGCAAGGACTGCAAGACCGAAAAGCAATGTCTTCGGTATCGTATCCTCATAGCGACGAGAATCCGCTGGTCACGCCCAGCCATCAGTACAGCATCGTAGACGTGTACAAAACCAGCCAGGGTAGCCCGCGCTTTATTCTGCGCAATCCCTATGGAGAGCATTTTCTTAAAAACTCGGGACCGGTGGTGCCGCAGAACGGTCTGGTCACGCTGACCTACGATCAACTTGCTTACTACTTTCCTGACCTGACTTACATCAATGATTACCAAGGTTGGTTCACCCCGCCGACTCCTACCGCAACCAACCTGCTGGAGAATCCCGGCTTTGAGAATGGTCTGACCCACTGGCAGAAGAAGGGGGCGTATGACAACTTTAGTATGGCTTCCTCGCCAGTATACGATGGCGCTCAGGCAATCCTGGCGGCCGTCAACGACCGGCACCAGGGCATCCGACAAGACATCACCGACGATCTGAGAGCGCAGGGGCCGGGAGACTACTACGCCCAGGCCTGGGTACAAAAAAAGTTTGGCGGCACCACCGACTACAAAATCACCGTCAAGCTGCGCTACGGCGGGCAGAACTACTACCGTGGAGTGAGCGTAAGCAGCAGTCAGGGGCAGTGGGCCAAAGTGTCGGGCACGCTGAACCTTGGCTGGACCGGCACGCTGGAACAGGCTGAGTTTTACATTGAATCAACCGGGGATGCTGATTTCTATGCCGATGGGGCAGTGTTTCGAAAAGAGAGTGACGAACTCGGACGTACTGCTGCTACGACTACGGCCAAGTCACTGCCCGACGAGCCTGCCTCGTTCATTGAGGAAACAACCTTGCGCGTTTGGCCTAACCCTTCCTCCGGCACCATTCAGGTGCAAGCCCCGGTTCTTGACGATCAACGGGTGATGATGCATGACTTGATGGGCCGCAAAGTGCGGGAAGCCAGGCTACACCAGGGGCGGGCGGTGATTGATCTGTCTGGTCAGTCAGGATGGTACTTGCTTCGTCAGGGAGCCCAGACACGTAGAATACTGATTGAATAACCGGAACCTAAAAAAGCAGCACGCTCTCTTGTGGTAGCTTGGCATTTTAGCTTTTCCGTCTGCCTGCTTTAACACAAAGCTCACAAAAACTTACCCTCAACAGAACGCAGCAAAGTAGCTCAACAACTCTGAGTTGGGTTTAGCATCTTCGCTAGGTAGTTACTACCTTCATTATGCGTTCTACCTTCTTAGTGATTGTGTTGCTCTTAGGCATTGTCTACGCTTCTTTTGCCCAGCAGGAGATCCAGTATACGCAGTACATACTCAACTACTACCTGCTCAACCCGGCGCTGACCGGCTCGCAAGCTCCCTATGACATTATGCTGGGGCACCGCCATCAGTGGACCGGATTAGAGGGCGCGCCCACCACCTCCTGGCTCAGTGTGCACAAAGCTCTTAATTATCCCCGTGTCAACGTACGTCGCCGACGTGGTCATCATGGGGTGGGGGGCTTTGTCATTCGCGACCAGGCAGGGCCGTTTCAGCAGACGCAGGCACACTTGTCCTACGCCTATCACCTGCCGCTTAGCCAAAAGTATACCGCCTCGGTAGGAGTCTCGGCAGGCTTGAAGCAGATAGGAGTGGACAGAGCGCAAGTCGTATTCATCCAAAACCCGGATGATACCTACTTTGGTAATTATGCTTCTACCACCATAGAACCAGACGGGAAGTTGGGGCTATGGCTTTACTCTAGCCGCTTGTTTATGGGCGCTTCGGTGCACCAGGTATTCTCCTTTCCCCAAGAGAATCGGCAGGAATCCACTGAATTTTCTGTTCCTCTGACCCACCACTACTACGCCACGCTGGGCTACCGCCTCGCCCTAGACCGGGACGTGTCCCTGATTCCTTCGCTGTTGCTCAAAACTGCCTACCGCACCCCCCCGCAAATGGATGTCAACCTGAAGCTACGCTATCAGAAGATGGTGTGGGGCGGCGTTTCGTACCGCTACCAGGATGCTATTGCGGTGATGGTGGGCACCACGCTGCGCGAAAAGTTTACCCTTAGCTACTCCTACGACGCCTCGGTCACGCGCCTGAGTAATTCCAGCAATGGCTCGCACGAAGTGGTGCTGGGCCTAACCCTGCCTCCCCGCGGTCGGGTGGTGTGTCCTGATCAATTTTGGTAGGGGGCACCAACCTTCTCTGACAACAAACTCCCTGTGTTATGAACGCTCAGCTATCAATTACCCCCCATCTGCTGGTTCTTGTGCTACTTGCCGTCGGTTCCTCCTACGCTCAGCAAGGGGGCAACACCTGTGCTGATGCAAAAGCAAACGCTGACCCTTTGCCTTTCGCGTACACCGCGGTGTCGGTGTGTGATAATAACGCCACCAATGCCTATCCCAACAACCCCGCCCCCTGTTCTTCTGGTGCCAACACGCGTCTGGATTGGCTTTTTCACCTGAAGCCTACCCAATCGGGAACGCTTATCATTGATATAGCAAATTTCCAGCAGACCGGAGGGGGAGGCGTGCAGGCGCACACCAGGGTCTATATTATGGAAGGATGCCCCGGTTCGGGCGCTACCTGCGTCGATGACTTTACAATAAAAGCCTTCAACAATGAAAAAAACAGTAAGCGCTATTCCTTTGAAGCAGAACAGAACAAAGAATACTACTTGTTGATGGAAAAAGCCAACGACAATTCTTACTCCGCCTGTATCACGTTTGACCTATCGGTTGGTCTGTTGACACCCTTACCAACCTCATCTACCTGCGCTAACATTGACTTTGAAGCTGGCTCATTTCAGCACTGGCAGCAACTTTACGGCACGTCGGTCGGAGGGGTCGCGGGAGATGAAACTCCTGAGTTCAATGCTTCCGGCGAAGGGTCAAATCCTAATGCAACTCAAGGAAACGGACATTTGGTGCACAACAAAGCCAACGGTGAGAACGACAAATACGGTCAGGCCGATCTGCCGAAAGCCTATCCGGGTGGGGGCCAGTACTCTATTCAACTAGGAAACGATCTGGTGAATGCCGGTTCGGATAGAATCGCTCAAAAGTTTAACGTCACGGCTAGCAATGCCAGCTTCACCTATCATTACGCCGTGGTGTTAGAAGATCCTTTCCATCCTTCTCACGAGCAGCCTTTTTTTAAAGCACAGTTAAGAGACCAGAACGGTCAGGCCATCCAGTGCTCTGAGTTTGTGGTAGCCGCCTCCAGCGGCCTGACTCAGTTGGGTTTTAAAACTTCTTCGCTACTAAGCCCTGACAACAAGCAGGTGTATTACAAGCCCTGGAGTACGGTGAACGTAGACCTGACCAACTACATAGGCCAGACGGTAACCATAGAATTTACGGCAGGCGACTGTTCGGAGATGGCTCATTTCGGTTATGCCTACGTAGAAGCGAGTTGTGGCACTTCTCTATTAGCAGAAAACACCACCAAGCAAATCTGCCTGGGAGATAACACCACCCTAAAGGCTCCGGATGGATACCAATCGTATCTTTGGCAACCGGGCAACTATACGGGTAAAGACTACACCGTCAGCCCTACTACCACCACCACCTACCAGCTAGAACTCACGGCGCACAACGGGTGCAAAAGCACGCATCAGGCAGAAGTAACGGTTAACGATTGCTCCACTTGCTCACTGGCGCTCACCGGAGGCACACCTACCGATGCTAGTTGTGGGCAGAACGATGGCCGTGTCAACGGCGTTGCCATCACAGGAAATGCTGACAGTGAAACCTATGCCTGGACAAACGCCGGTGGCGCCACCGTCGGCACTAGTCTCAACCTCACGGGGGTGGGAGCCGGAGTGTATACGCTCACCGTCACCGAGGGCACCTGCTCAGCCACTGCCGGACCCTTCACCATAGGAGGTGGTGCTTCACCCACCCTCAACGCGGGTGCCGATGCTACTATTTGCGCAGGCGACGACACTTCCCTGCAAGCGACGCCCACCGGTGGTACTCCCGTCAGCTACAGCTGGACACCCACTGCCGGTCTAAGCGACGCTACCGTAGCCAATCCTATCGCTTCCCCTGCGGCTACCACCACCTACATCGTGACTGCTGACTTCGGCGCAGGCTGCACCGCCACCGACCAGGTGACCGTAACCGTAGATGAGTGTCCCTCCTGCATGTTGTCGCTTGATGACATTGAGAGTACCCAGGTGAGTTGCCAGCCCAATCCCGACGGCACGGCCACAGCCACCGTCAGTGGCGGCAACGGCACGTATGCCTACCGCTGGAAAGATCATACTGGTCTGGAAGTGAGCACTTCAGCTACCGCCACTGGTCTGAAGGCAGGTCTTTATGCTTTGACCATCACCGATGGGCAAGGGTGTCAGGCCACCGGCACGGTGAGCGTCCAGCAGCAAAACTGTTCGTTCTGTGTGCTCTCAGCCCAGGCTACCCTGGAGACAAACACTGCTTGTGCCAACCGGGCCACCATCACCGCTTCGGGTGGGTCAGGCACCTACGTTTTCTCTTCGGCAGTCGGTACCCTTACCCCCAACGGCAACACCGCCACGCTCACGGACCTACCTGTCGGCACGCATACGGTAGCAGTAGCCGATGCCACGGACAACACCTGCACGACCACCATCACAGTTACCGTTCCAGCCACCACGGCGCTAGCGTTGTCTACTATTTCAACAGCTTCCGCCTGCGAGGAATCCACCGGCACGGCCAGTGTACAGGTAGCCGGGGGGCAACTACCCTACCAGTACGCCTGGTTGCCCGCGGGAGGGGCGCAGGCGCAAGCCACCAACCTGGCCGGGGGTATCTACACGGTCATGGTAACCGATGCAAACGGGTGCTCGGCTTCGGATACCGTGCACGTAACCCCGATTGGCACCACCAGCCCTATGGTTGATCTGGGGGCAGATACTGTTATATGCCAGGGCAGTTTTCTCATCTTAGATGCTACCTTTTCTGGGGCCAGCTACCAGTGGGATGACCAAAGTACGCAGGCTACTTATTTAGTGAGCGAAGCGGGTACTTATACGGCAACGATCAGCAACGAGTGCGGAAGCACTACGACCAGCATCAACGTAAAAACTATTCCCTGCCAGAAGCCAGCCCCCCAAAAGGTGCGCCTGGCCAATGCGCTGACCCCGAACGGCGACGGACAAAATGATACGTTCTTTGTGGAAGGCATTGAAGCGTATGCTGCCAACGAGTTATTTATCTATAACCGCTGGGGCAGCCTAGTCTACCAGACCACCGGCTACCACAACCAGTGGGGCGGCACCTACCAGGGCAAGCCGTTGCCCACCGGAGCTTACTATTATGTGCTCTACTTACACGACAAAGCACACACCACTTATTCAGGAACAGTCTCTGTATTCAAATAAGAAGGGATAGACAGATCGGAGAGGTAGACCCGCCCCCTTGATCTACAACGATTTTGTTGAAGAAGTTCTCCTGTTCACTTTTTCAGCTCGAACTGATAATTGACGCTATGCAGCAGCAGAAAGTCACTTTGCTTCCAGCCGGGGTACCGCGCTTTCATCTTTTCCATCGCTTGCTCCTTCGTCTGAGCAGTAGCAATGACCGACTCAAAATCGGAAATGTACTGCAACACCACCCTGAACAAGGCGGGAGTGGCTCTCGGGCCGTGCCCCGGGTAAACAGTGACATCCGTATCCCCGTATTTTTCCTGGAGTTGGCGGAGCGTAGACTTCCACTGCTCAATGTGGTTGGCATCCACTCCCTGCCCCAGCCAAAGATGCACGCCGTTGTAACAGAAGTCTGCGGTAAACAGCGCATTTAAATCCTTTGAGTAGACCGTCGATAAGTGTTCCGCTTCGGCTGCCGGGTAGTCGGTTGCTATCGCCAGGGTTCCGCCCCCCTCCAGGGTAAGCTCATCGGAGGTAAGCACCTCAATTTGCCCCACATAGTTGAAGCCGTTGGGATGATCAGCTGATTTTGGTTTTAGGGTAGGTTCACCGTCTAGCCAACCCACCCCTTCCATCCACTCACTAAAGCCAATGATATCCTGCTTGATAGCCTCAGAAGGGACAACAATACGCACCTCTGGAAATATCTTCTTTAGTAAGTCCATTCCAATGTAATGATCCGGATGCCCGTGGGTAATTAATATATGCGTGAGCGGTAATGCTTTAGAGCATGTTTAAAAATTCTGTTTGGTTATTAGGTCAAGCGATTAATAGTAATTTGGCAGTTTTGCCATAACACCCAAGCTTCTGCACTTTGGGGCGTTTTCTCATGGTCCTTGTCCAGCCGTCTAAAGAAGTTGAAGGTGCCAAAAGTACGTTCGGTGACCCAGCGCCATTTGAGGGGTACAAACCCTTCTTGGGTAGGCGGGGCAGATGATATGCCTACTTCTGTGTTACTGCCGTTGCAGCGAGGTTAATCGCATTTGTTAACTAGCTAAAGAGCCTGCCGAAGGTTACGAGCACTTTAGGTACCAAATCGTCGCGGTTAGCACTGTAGAAGCTAAATGCTGAAACTAACCGGAAGAAACAGTAAGCCTAACACAAAGTCCTATCCCAACGGGCATAAAATCACAGAACTACGAAAAATCTCACACCCAACACAATGAAGAGCCTATTAATCATTTCCATAACATTTATCGGTTTATCTCCGGCAATTAGTCAGGTGCTTGTAACCAGGCCCGTACTAATTTCCCCTAATGAGTACGCCTACGTTGTCCAGTCTTCGGACGGCGATAATGTTGAGGCGATAAGTCTTAACGGCGGTGGTAATGCTTTGGGGGGCGGGTATGTTGTCCCGATTAACGACGTTGCCCTAACAACCCTTTCCCGCTATATGCTTGACGACGACGACGACATAAGCTTACACTATCGGCGGGGGCTTTGAATACGACGATAGTACGCCGAGGACAGTAGTAACCAACGCGCCGGGGGCGATCAGTACGGCTTGAAATATTACCCCGGTGAACTTATCGGCGTAGCCGACCGGGGCGGAAAAGCGGTAATGATTCTAAAGACCAGTTACGACAATTGGGAAACAGAAATTATTGAGCTATCCGGGCCGACCCCGCAAAGGGCACACGAACTTGCTTTGCAATCCGTTCGAGTAGACACAATCTACAAGATAGATACGGTGCACTATCATACCAGCGACACAGTGTACCTTAGCGAGACGATCACCCTAGAGGGTGACGTTGATACCATCGCGGTAGATCGTACCACCACCCAGCGCATATTCACGTCTGACACCGTGTACAACTTCGCTGAGAATACCATCACGCGCGTGGACAGTGTCTATCTACTCGGTAGCGACTACTTAGACGACCTGAACCGGGTTACTAGCATCACCAACGAACTGGCGGTAGAAAAGCTCGGCAGATTTCAGTTTATATACATCAGCGTAGGCAAGCCCCGTATAGCAGCAGAAGACGAAGATATCTCTGACGATACGGAGCCGCTCGGTAGGAAACTGTTTGGCAATGATTCGATCCAGCTCTTCCTGTGTTAGAAAGTCACGCTTCACTTCGCGCAGAGTGCATTTGTAGGCAACGAAGGGATCGCGGGCTAGCCAGCCATTGACCACCGCGATACGGATAATTTTCTTAAAATTCCGTAGATACTTGCTGGTGGTATTGTGACTGTTGCCGCGGACTGTCCTCAAGAAAAATTCGTAGTCGGTGATAAAGTTGTACTGAAGCTCTGACAGAAAAATATCGTCCCGATTGTACTTATGCTTCAGAAATTCTTGCGTCAACTTTAGAGAAGTTTCGTAACGCTCCAGCGTTCCAGCAGCGTATTCTTTTCCTACTTGAGCGCGCATATCATTGTTGTGTTGCCGAAAGATTTCAAGCAGACTATACTCTTTGTTTTGTTTTCCGAAAAAAGCATCCTTAATCATTGCAGGCGATACAGCAACTTTTTCGTCTATTAGTTTATCATAAGCCTTCCTGATTTTTGTTCGAGTCCGATCCAACAGTGTATTTATCCTTCTCGCTTCTTCTTGATTACCCCTCACGCATCCCATTTTAGCATTCCACCTTTCGGGTTCTATCTGCTCGCCGGTGGCCATTTCAGTACGACGACCACAGACGGTGATACGAGCATAAATGGGCGCTTTTCCCTTACTGTTAGTTTTCGATTATTCAGCCAGAACAATATTGCGATGGTATATTTCATAAGGTGACCGGATTTTTTGTTAACGCTATTGTGACCGGCATCCGATTTAACTTAATAAACTACGTGCCAGTCACTTATCCAATTCGGTTACCTATCCTGAAATCGTAAAGATAGGTAACCGAACTGGTCACCTAAAATACGAGAATCCTTGCACAATATGAAACCCCACAAAACAAAAAACCCCTCAAACGATAAAATTTGAGGGGTTCTGTTTCTAGTTGCATCAAAGATGCAGAGAGTGAGGGATTCGAACCCCCGGTACCTCGCGGTACAACGGTTTTCAAGACCGCCGCGTTCGACCACTCCGCCAACTCTCTGTAAAAACTAGTTTGCAAACTTATCGCTTTTCTTGCTTCTCACCAAGCGCTTCGTTAGAAAAATGTGGGCCTAAAAGCGTTAATAACTGCTGCGGGGGGCGACACGGACGCATCCCGTCCGACTTGACAAACGCCAGCTTGGTTTCGGCCGTGTGCAACAACTCGCGCTGCTCATTGTAGAACTCGTACCGGAAGCGAATCACCGCCGTGGGCATCATCGGTATTGTCGCCTCAATGCTGAGCAGATCGTCGTAGTGCGCCGGACGGTGGTAGTAAGCGTGGTGTTCCAACACCGGCAGCATCACTCCACTTTCTTCTAGTTCCTTGTAGCTCATCCCCAAACTACGCAGCGCTTCCACCCGGGCCACCTCGCAGTAGGCCGCGTAGTGGCCGTAGTACACGTAACCCATCTGGTCGGTTTCTCCGTAGCGCACCCGCAACGCTAGCGTATGCTGATACATCAGTTGTAGATACCGGCGGCGCTCAGCGCCCGTTGGTAGCGGCGAGCGTTGGCATTGTGCGCTTGCAGATTGGTGGCGAAATTGTGGTAGCCCGAGAAGTCCTCGCGCGCACACATAAAAATGTAGTTGTGATCCTGGTGGTTGAGAACCGCCTGCACCGCCCCAATGGAAGGAATGCGGATGGGGCCGGGCGGCAGTCCGGGGTACTTATACGTATTGTAGGGCGAATCGATTTCCTTGTGCTTGTTGAGCACCCGCTTGATGGTGAAATCCTGCGCGGCGAACACCAGCGTAGGGTCGGCCTCCAGGGCAATGTTCCGGTCCAAGCGGTTCAGGTACAGCCCCGCCACCACCGGGGCCTCGTCGGGTTTGTTGGTCTCCGATTCTACGATGGAAGCCAAGATCGATACCGCTACGGGAGTCATGCCCAGCGAATCAGCTTGCTGCTGCCGCTCGGCCGTCCAGAACTTTTCGTACTCCCGCGCCATGCGCTCTAGCAATTCCGGGGCGGTGGTGGTCCAAAAAAACTCGTAGGTGTTCGGCAAAAACAGGCACAGCACGTTTTCGGTGGTGAAACCATACCGCGACACCACCGACGCATCGTTGAGCAGGGCCTCAAACTCCGCCGCATCCGCCTGAAGGTTCTCGCACAGGCGCTCGGCTAATTCGTGCTTCAACCGCACGTTGTTAAAGGTGACGTTCACGGGGGTTTGCTGCCCCGAACGGAGCAGACGGATCGCCGACAGGTTACTCATGTCCGCCCGCAGCAAGTAACGCCCGGGCTTGATGTGCTCGTCGTACTTCATCAACTTGGCCAGCACGCTGAACGACAGCAGATCGTTGACGTAATCTTCATCGTGCAGCTTCTTCTGCAGTTGCGCAAAGGTAGTCCCTTCCGGAATCAGCAGTACTTTGTCGGGCTGCTCCACCAGCACATTGGGTGTTTGCACGGCCTGATACGCGTAAAACGAAAAAGAAATAAAGCTCACCGCGAAAACCAGCAGAACAATAACCAGAATCTTGTGCTTTTTCATATCAGACCAAAATTAGTAATTTGCCGCGAAATCCGGCGCCGGATAGCCCGTAATTTTACCGTTGTACCTTTTGGGGCGATTTGTTTGCTCAGGCTAAACCCTACGTTAGCCTAGCGAGTTCTTTACCCACCGTTTACTTGTATCCCTTATGAAAGCCACCCTGCTCAAGATCTACCCCGACAATCCCGAAGGCCGCAAACTCGACAAAGTGGTTGAGATGCTGCGCAACGGCGGCTTGGTGATCTACCCCACCGACACGGTCTACGGTCTGGGCTGCGACTTGTTTCAACCGGCCGCTATTGAGAAAATCTGCCGACTCAAGGGCATCGACCCCCGCAAAAACCAGCTTTCGTTCATGTGTCAGGACCTGAGCCAGGCCTCCGAATACGTGAAAAACTTCTCGACTCCCCTGTTCAAACTCCTCAAGAAAACCCTGCCCGGCCCCTATACCTTTATCATGACCTCCAGCAGTAAGGTGCCCAAAACCATCGACCCCAAACGCAAAACGGTGGGCATTCGTATTCCGGATCACTCCATTCCGCTGGAGCTGATCGCCCGGCTGGGCCACCCCATCATCACCACCTCGGTACACGACGAAGACAAGATCGTTGGCTACCCGACCGACCCCGAACTGATCTACGAAAAGTATATCGACCACGTAGATATCGTAATTGACGGCGGTATAGGAGGCAACCTGCCCTCGACGGTGTACGACCTGACCGGCGATACTCCGGCGCTGGTGCGCGAGGGGAAAGGCGACGCATCCCTGTTTCAGTAGGTCTTGAACGATACCCTGCTTATTGAGCCGCACTACTTTCCGTCGGTGGCCTACCTGGCGCTACTATCAAAATATCCCAAGGTGGTGCTCGAGGTGCACGAGCACTATCCCAAGCAGACCTACCGCAACCGCTGCTACGTGCGGGGACCCAACCGAATACAGCTTCTCACGGTGCCCGTGCGCAAAGCAAAGGGGAAGGTACCTACCCACGCGGTGCAGATCAACCACGACGAACCCTGGGCCGCTCACCACTGGCGCACCTTGCAATCGGCCTATGGAAACGCCCCTTTTTTTGACTTTTTCGCGGCGGACTTCCATGACATGTTTAAGCGGAAAAATCAATATTTGGTAGACTTGTCCGTTGCCATCCTGACAAAGTGTCTGGAAATATTGCAATTGGAAGTACGGTCGCTGACACTTAGTCAAACCTACCATGCGGACGTTCCGGTAGGCTTTTTTGACGCCCGTAGCACCCTATTGCCCGGTTTACCCCCGGTTTATCCCCCCTACTTTCGCCCGGTGGCCTACCAGCAATTGTTTGGCAACAACTTTGTGCCCAATCTTAGTGTAATAGATTTGCTATTTTGTGCCGGTTCGCGCGCTAATTCTATTATTCGCCAATCGATTGAGTGGAGGGGGTGAACAAATGCAATTCGCCCTACGTTGTTTTCTTAGACAAAGTTTCTATCTTGCTCGGACACGAATGAGGCACTGAACCGCTCATTTCGCCGTTTAATTCCTACATTTCTTATGGAAGCAAAATTTTCGAATAGAGTAAAAGAAGTAATATCACTGAGTCGTGAAGAGGCCCTGCGGTTAGGACATGATTATATTGGTACGGAGCACCTACTGCTGGGTATGATTCGCGAGGGCGAAGGCGTGGCGGTGAGTCTGCTCAAAAAACTAGGAGTGTTGCTCGACGAACTACGCGGTTCGGTGGAGCAAGCCACTCGGGGAACGGCTACGGGCAACGTGAAGAACTTAGCCAATATTCCGCTGACCCGCCAGTCTGAAAAAGTGCTAAAGATCACCTATTTGGAGGCCAAAATTTTCAAGAGCCAACTCATCGGCACCGAACACCTGCTGCTGTCTATCCTGCGCGACGAAGACAATATTGCCACCCAAATTTTAGAGAAGTTTGACGTAAACTATGATGTTGTGAAAGAACTATTGGAATATCAATCTGACCACCCGGTGGCCTCTTCGGACACCGATGACGCCGACGAAGACTCTTCACGAATCTTCGGGAGCGGCTCTGGCTCCAGCCGTGAGTCGAAGGGCTCCGAAAAATCTCGCACCCCGGTGCTGGACAACTTCGGACGCGACCTGACCAAACTTGCCGACGACGATAAGCTGGACCCCATCGTGGGCCGCGAGAAAGAAATTGAGCGCGTTGCCCAAATTCTGAGCCGCCGTAAGAAGAACAACCCCATCCTGATCGGCGAACCCGGCGTGGGTAAAACCGCCATCGCCGAAGGCTTGGCCCTGCGCATCACCCAGAAGAAGGTGTCGCGCGTGCTGTTCAATAAGCGCGTGGTCACCCTCGACCTGGCTTCGCTGGTGGCGGGCACCAAGTACCGCGGGCAGTTCGAGGAGCGCATGAAGGCGGTGATGAACGAAATTGAAAAATCGCCCGACGTGATCCTCTTTATCGATGAGTTGCATACCATTGTGGGGGCCGGAGGTGCTTCCGGATCGCTCGACGCCTCTAATATGTTCAAACCGGCCCTGGCTCGGGGTGAAATTCAGTGCATCGGCGCCACCACGCTCGATGAGTACCGACAGTACATTGAGAAAGACGGGGCGCTGGCCCGACGTTTTCAGGTGGTGATGGTGGATGCCACCACGCCCGAAGAAACCGTTGAGATCCTCAACAATATCAAAGACAAGTACGAGAGTCACCACCACGTCGACTACACCGAAGAGGCCCTGGAAGCCTGCGTGAAGCTGTCCGATCGCTACATCAGCGACCGCTTCCTGCCCGACAAAGCCATCGACGTGATGGACGAGGCCGGAGCCCGCGTGCACATTAATAACATCCACGTGCCCGACGAGATCGTGAAGCTGGAAGAAGCCATCGAGAACATCAAGGTGGAGAAGAATCGGGTAGTGAAGAGCCAGAAGTACGAAGAAGCCGCGCAGCTGCGCGACCGGGAGAAGAAGCTGATCGACCAGCTGGAAGGCGCCAAGCGCAAGTGGGAAGAAGAAACCCGTACGCGTCGTTACAAAGTGGACGAGGAAAACGTGGCCGAAGTGGTGGCCATGATGACCGGCATCCCCACCAAGCGTGTGGCGCAAAACGAGAGCAATAAGCTGCTCGGCATGACCGAAGAACTCAGCGGCCGGGTAATTGGCCAGGAAGACGCGATCGTGAAGCTGACCAAGGCCATCCAGCGCACCCGGGTAGGACTCAAGGATCCGCACCGCCCCATCGGCTCGTTCGTGTTCCTGGGACCCACCGGCGTCGGAAAAACCGAATTGGCGAAGGTGCTGGCAACTTACCTATTTGACAAAGAAGATTCGCTCATTCGGATCGACATGAGTGAGTACATGGAGAAGTTTTCGGTATCCCGTTTGGTAGGCGCCCCTCCCGGCTACGTAGGTTACGAGGAAGGCGGGCAACTCACCGAAAAGGTGCGACGTAAGCCCTACAGCGTGGTTCTGCTCGATGAAATCGAGAAAGCGCACCCTGACGTGTTCAACCTGTTGTTGCAGGTGCTGGACGATGGTATCCTCACCGACGGTTTGGGTCGGCGGGTAGACTTCCGCAACACCATCATCATCATGACCTCCAACATTGGGGCTCGTGACCTGAAAGATTTTGGGGCGGGCATCGGATTCTCAACCAAGGCCAAGGAAGAGAACATGGACGACCTGATGAAGTCTACCATTCAGAACGCGCTAAAGAAGACCTTCAGCCCGGAATTTCTGAACCGTCTGGACGATGTGATTGTGTTTAACTCCCTGAAGCGCGAGGATATTCACTTGATCATTGACCTGACGCTCAACAAACTGTTCGCCCGAATTATGGCGCTGGGCTACGAGGTGGAACTCAGTGAGAAAGCGAAGGACTTCTTAGCCGATAAGGGCTACGATCCTCAGTACGGAGCGCGTCCGCTCAACCGGGCTATCCAGAAGTATCTGGAAGACGCCGTTGCGGAAGAGATCCTAAAGGGCGACGTGCAGCCCGGCGATGTCATCACCGCCGATCACGAGGGTGAGAAGGAAGAGTTGACCCTATCGCTCAAGAAGAAAAAGCTAGAAAAAGAGAAGAAAGAAGAAGGTTAGGATTCTGAGTTGCTTATAACTTGAAGAGGCTGCCCTGGAAACAGGGCAGTTTTTTTATTGTAGTATTCGACGCAATTCTTCCAAGTAAAGTTTTTCATCAAAGATCGCTGAAATCAATATCTCAAACCCAACTACGGCGGCACTGCGTACGTGCCCTTCGCTCGCCTTCAGCTTTAGCTGATACATTTGATCTTCCAGTACGTACTGCTCCAGCGTTTTGGCAACTGGGTCAATGATCCAGTACTCCGCTACTCCGTGGGTTTGATAATCCTCAAACTTCACCTTGCGGTCGTGCTGAATGTTGCTTGACAAAATTTCTACGGCCAGATCGGGGACCGGAAAGTGCATCTGCCCCTCTACGAAATGCTGGGCCTTTTCCTGGTTGAAGAAGCAGATGTCAGGCTCGTAGTCATTGCGTGGAAAAGTAACCATGATCTTATCGTAGCCCACGTAGCCGAGTTGATGGACGATGACGTAGTTGTTGAGCAAACCGCATAAAGCTACCCCGACATCGTTGTGCTCCTTTTTTACCGGCGAGTGATAGTACACCTCACCGTTAATAAATTCAGCTTTGGTATCTTCGTCAATGGCTTCGTAAAATGCTAGTCGCTTCTGTCGTTCCTCTTCCAGACGAGCTTGCGCTTGCTCTACAATCAGCGGAGCTTCCGGGCGGGCCAGGATGGCGGCGATAAGTTCTTCCACAAATTAAGTATTTAATCAACTTCATTCTGATGACTTTAGAAAGCTATAGGATCTAAGTCTGGATTGCAAGCGTTCAGTGACCATTTATTCTGTCTTTCTCTAACCGTTCTTGCTGCATAATCTTTTGCTAAGGTCAAGATTGACTTCTGGAAGCTGGTTTCTTTGGGAGCAGCTTTTTTTGTACCTTCCTTTCTTACTCAACCTAAGCATCATGCCTTCCGTCACCACTTCTTCCCCTCCGTCGACCATTGCTACCTTATTTGCACAGCAGCAGCAACGTAGTCTTGCCCTCCGCCATGCGCCTGTGGCCGACCGCATCATCCGACTCAAGCGGCTGAAGGGCTGGATTCAAACCCATCGGCTCGACATTCAGGAAGCCATCTTTCAGGATTTTAGGAAGCCGACGTTCGAGACCGATACCTCCGAAGTGCTGGTCTGCCTGCAAGAGCTGGATTTTGCTATCAAGAACGTGACCCGCTGGGCCCGCGACCAACGGGTGCCTACCCCAATCACCCTGCCGGGCACCACCGGCTACATTCGCTACGAACCCAAGGGCGTTTGCCTGATCATCGCTCCCTGGAACTATCCCTTTCAACTGCTGGTGGGCCCCTGGATTTCGGCCATTGCGGCGGGCAACTGCGTGGTGCTGAAACCCTCGGAAATGACTCCCCACACCGCCCACCTCGTCGAGCGCATGGTTACCGAACTGTTTCCGACAAACGAAGCGGCGGTGGTGCAGGGAGATAAAGAAGTGGCGCAGGAACTGCTGTCGCATCCGTTTGACCACATCTTTTTCACCGGCAGCCCGGCCGTGGGCAAGCACGTGATGACCGCCGCGGCAAAGCACCTCACTTCGGTCACCCTGGAGCTGGGCGGCAAGTCTCCGGCCATCGTCGATGAAACCGCTGACCTGGCTGTGACTGCGGAGAAGATCGCCTGGGGCAAGTTCTTCAACGGCGGACAAACCTGCATCGCCCCCGACTACGTGCTGGTGCACGCATCGGTGCACGACGAACTGTTGGGTCGACTCATCACGGCGGTCAGAAAGATGTATAATCCTGACGGACACGGAGTAGCGCACTCTTCCGACTACGCCCGCCTGGTTAATCGGGCGCATAGCGAACGCTTGGTGAAGATGCTTGACCAGGGCGCAGCCAAGGGTGCCACCGTAGCCTTCGGCGGCGAACACGCGATAGAAAACTGTTATCTTGCCCCCACCCTGCTCACCCACGTGCCGGAAGATACGGACCTGATGCAGGAAGAAATTTTCGGCCCCCTCTTACCAATTCGCAGCTTCTGGAATCTGTCGGAAGCGGTAGACTACGTCAATACGAAACCCAAGCCGCTCACCCTGTACGTTTTCACCGAGCGCCAAGCCAACCGG
This sequence comes from Cyclobacteriaceae bacterium, assembly GCA_965217275.1. Taxonomy (GTDB): domain Bacteria; phylum Bacteroidota; class Bacteroidia; order Cytophagales; family Cyclobacteriaceae; genus Tunicatimonas. The sequence goes on from OZ244400.1 coordinate 4,731,955, forward strand.
GACTACCTACTGCAACGCACCTCTTCGGGCGGCGCGGCCGTTAACGAGTGTATCATGCAGTTTAGCCACCCGCACCTGCCCTTTGGCGGAGTGAACTACAGCGGCATCGGCAAAGCGGGGGGGCACCACGGGTTCCTAACCTTCTCTAACGAAAAGTCGGTGTTTCGGCAGCTTTGGGGCAACAAGATTACCCGTTTTCTGATCCCTCCCGTCAGCGAGAGGATGAAGGAGCGATTGGGGTGGGTAATTCGTAATTTCTAGCGAGAAAAACCGCACCGCCTTCCCTATTTTGTTATTTTTGCCGATTACCCCGCCGTTGGGCGGCACCTAACCCTGTTTGTATGAAGAATATCGTTTTGCTGGTCAGCGCTGTGCTGCTGGCCCAGCTGCCCGCTTTTGCCCAGGAAACCATCTATCCGGTCAACGGAGTGCGCGACACCCGTCCGGCGGTCTACCTGTTCACCAATGCCACTGTTTTTTCCGATTACCAAACCCGCCTCGACAGCTCCTCGCTGCTCATTCGTGACGGGGTGGTGGAAGCGGTGGGGCGCAACCTAACCGCCCCCGCGGGCGCTCAGGAGATTGACCTGGAGGGCAAATTTATCTATCCCGGACTCATCGACTTGTACAGCGACTACGGGCTATCGGAGGTGCCCGAGCGACCGCCTTTTAGTTTTGGTAGTCGGGAGCAACTCGACCGCACCACCGAGGGGCCGTACAACACCAACGACGCCATCAAATCACAGTACCAGGCGGTGGAGGACTTTCAGACCAAAGAGGACCAGGCTAAAGTCTACCGGCAGCTAGGCTTCGGGGCGGTGCTCACCAGCAAGCGCGACGGGCTGGCGCGGGGCACCTCGGCCCTGGTGTCATTATCAGACGAACCACCCAACAAAGTGGTAATCCGCCCCCGCGCCGGAGCCCACTACTCCTTTGAGAAAGGAAGCTCACCGCAGTACTACCCGATCTCCAAAATGGGCTTCCTGGCCCTGCTGCGCCAAACGTACCTGGACGCCGCCTGGTACCCCACCCAGCGCAACGACGACTACCGCGACGAGTCGCTGGAGGCCTGGATTGCCCAGCAGGACCTTCCGCAGTTCTTCGATGCGCCGGGCTGGATACAGATGCTGCGGGCCGACCAGTTGGGTGATGAGTTCGGGGTGCAGTACGTGCTGCGCGGCAACGGCGACGCCTACCAACGGCTCGACGCGGTGGCCGCCACCAACGCGGCGCTCATCGTTCCGCTTACCTTCCCCGAGGCCTACGACGTGAGCGACCCCTACGACGCCGAGCACGTGGCGCTGCAGGACATGATGCACTGGGAGCTGGCTCCCACCAATCCCGGCCGCTTGGCAACGCAAGGAATCACTTTTGCCCTCACCGCCGATGGACTTACCACGGGAAATGATTTTTGGAAGAACCTGCGAAAAGCCATCCAGCACGGTTTGTCCGAAGAAGAAGCCCTTAAAGCACTCACCGATACGCCCGCCCGTCTGCTGCGCGCCGAAGACCAACTAGGCAGTTTGCAGCCCGGCCGGTTGGCCAATTTTATCATCACCTCGGGCAACCTTTTTGACGAAGAAGTGACGCTCCACGAAAACTGGATTCAGGGCAAACCCTTCATCATCAACGACCGCAACGCTCCCGATTTGAGGGGAAAATACAACTTGGCGGTGGCGGACGCTACCTACCCGCTGGAAATCAGCGGCAAACCGGGCCAACAGAAGTTTTCCGTTAACCTCGTCGATACCACGCAGGTGAGTGCCGAAGCAAAGGTAGACCGAACCACGCTTACGCTGTCCTTCCCCCCTCAGAAAGGGGCTAAAGAACGCATCCGGCTATCGGGTTACGTGGATGGGCCGACGCTCCGGGGGGCCGGACAACTCGCCGACGGTACGCCCGTGAACTGGCAAGCAACGTATCAGGGCGATTTGGAAGCAGAGAAAGATACAACTGAGCAAGCTATCACTGTCAATCTGGACAGCTTATCACAAATTACTTATCCGTTTATGCCCTACGGCAACGATAGTCTTCCGGAAGCAGGCACTTACCTGATCCGGGGAGCCACTGTGTGGACCAACGAAGCCGACGGCATCCTCGAGCAAGCCGACGTGCTGGTGACCGAAGGCAAGATTGCACAGGTGGGCACCGGCTTGTCCGGCGACGGCGCAACGGTGATCGACGGCAGCGGTAAGCACCTCACCAGCGGCGTCATCGACGAGCACTCGCACATCGCCCTGGCTAGCATCAACGACATTGCCGTGAACTCGGGCATGGTGCGCATGGAAGAAGTGGTCGACTCCGAAGACATCAATATCTACCGGCAGTTGGCCGGGGGCGTAACCGCCGCCCAGTTGCTACACGGCTCGGCCAACCCCATCGGGGGGCAGTCGGCGCTGGTGAAGCTGCGCTGGGGCGCTTCGCCACAGGAGATGCTCATCGAGGGAGCCGATGCGTACATCAAGTTTGCGCTGGGCGAAAACGTGAAGCGCTCGTCCAACCAAGAATCTATCCGCTATCCCCAAACCCGCATGGGCGTGGAGCAAGTGTACCGCGACGCGTTCACGCAGGCGATGGCCTACCAGCAGCAGTGGCAAGACTATAACGCTTTATCGTCCCGGCAGAAGTCTGACACGCCCGCCCCCCGGCGCGATTTGGCCCTGGAAGCGATGGTAGAAATCCTGAACGATGAACGCTTCATCACCTGCCACTCCTACGTGCAGTCTGAGATCAACATGCTGATGCACGTGGCCAACGACTTTGACTTTCGTGTTAATACCTTCACCCACATCCTGGAGGGCTACAAGGTAGCTGATAAGATGGCGGAGCATGGGGCGGGCGGCTCCACCTTCTCCGACTGGTGGGCCTATAAGTTTGAGGTGCGCTACGCTATCCCCTACAACGCCGCTCTGATGACCGCGGCCGGAGTAACCACCGCCATCAACTCGGATGACGCTGAGATGGCCCGCCGCCTCAACCAGGAAGCCGCCAAGTCGGTAAAGTACGGCGGCATGCCGGAAGAAGAAGCCTGGAAGATGGTGACGTTGAATCCGGCCAAGCTGCTGCACCTCGACGACCGCATGGGCAGCATCCGGGTGGGCAAAGATGCCGATCTGGTGCTGTGGACTGACAATCCGCTATCCATCTACGCCCAGGCCGAAAAGACGATGGTGGATGGCCGCTGGTACTACGACCGGGAAGCAGATGCCCGGAAGCAGGAGCAAATTACCCAGGAACGCAACCGCTTGATTCAGAAGCAACTGGCCGCGAAGAAAAACGGAGCCGCAACCCAACCGCCCAGCAGTAAAACGCGCGCCCTATTCCACTGCGACGATATCGTCGGCCTCCACCATTAGCGTGCAGCCACCATGCTTGGCGTCTTCCGGCAGGCACAGCGCCTACCTAGCCACCAACTATCCACCTTTTTGCGTATCTTAGCCAGTGATAACCAAAGCAGCAAAACCATGAAAAATGAAGATAGGATTGTTGAACTACTAGCTGAAAGCCTGAAACGCCAAGATCAGATGGTGGAAGAAATAGGTGGATTAAATCAGCGTATGGAACGTGTGGAAAACGGTATCCTGGCCCTAGGAGACCGAATGGAACGCGTGGAAAACGCTGTACTCAGCATGGTCAACTCAGTGAATGCTTTAACTGATCTGGTGAAAGTTGCGCTGGACCGGACCAAACGCTTAGATGACCACGAAAGCAGAATCAGACGCTTAGAAAATCCTGCTGACTAAACCAACCTCCCCCCACCCCGTGATTTTACATAAGACTAATCTATCACTTCTGTTTGTTTTCTTAGCGACACTATCCTTCGCCCAAGTCCCTACTCCCGCTCCGCCCCAGTCGCAACCCATCCTTTTGCTGGGCGGCACCGCCCATCTGGGCACCGGCGAGGTGATCGACAACGCGGTCGTGGCCTTCTCGGATGGCAAACTTACCGCGATCGGCCCGGCTTCATCCGTACCCGACAACAAGCGCTCATCCTATCAGGTGATCGACGTGAGCGGACAGCACGTCTACCCCGGCTTTATCTTGCCCGATACCGACCTGGGCCTGGTAGAAATTAGCGCCGTGCGCGCCACCATCGACAACGCCGAGGCAGGGACGCTCAACCCCAACGTGCGCTCGCTCATATCCTACAACACCGACTCGGAACTGATTCCTACGTTTCGGTTTAATGGCATCTTGCTGGCGCAGATCGTACCGCAGAGCGGGCTGATGCCCGGCACCTCGTCGGTGGTGCAGCTCGACGCCTGGAACTGGGAAGACGCCGCCGTGGCCGTCGACAACGTCCTGCACCTGCACTGGCCCAGTCGTTTTGGCAACAAGTTCAATTTCGTCACTTTCACGGTGATGCGCGAACGCAACGAGAACTACGACGAACAACTGCAGACGGTGCGCTCCCTGTTTGCCGACGCTCAGGCGTATATGGCTACGGAACCGGAGACTCCCAACCTCAAACTGGAGGCGCTTCGTGGTCTACTCAACGGATCGCAAACCCTCTTTCTGCACTCCGACGACGCCCGCGAGATTATGGAAGCGGTGCTGTTCGCCGAAGGATACGGCGTGAAAAAGATCGTGTTGGTGGGAGGAACCGGACTAGCGGCGGTCGAGGATTTTATCAGAGAGCGGCAGCTGCCGGTGGTGATTGAGAACGTACACCAGTTGCCCCCCCACCCCGATAGTCCGGTGGATGCGCTGTACCAGTTGGCCCACGACCTGCAGCAGGAGGGCATTCCGGTGAGTCTGGCCTACAACGAGGGGATGACCGCCCGCAGCCGCAGCCTTGCTTTTCTAGCGGGCACCGCCGCGGCCTACGGACTGGACAAAGAAGAAGCCCTGAAGCTCATCACCGCCAACCCCGCCCGGATGCTGGGCATCGCCGACCGCGTGGGCACGCTGGAAGTGGGCAAGCAGGCCACCCTGTTCGTGTCGGAAGGCGACGCCCTGGACATGCGCACCAACCGCCTCACCCACGCCTTCATCGACGGCCGCCAGATCACGCTGCCCGCCATGCAACAAGAGCTGTACGAGAAATACAAGACCAAGTTCGAGAACGATCCGGCGGAGCCACCGACCGGAGGGGCGGGGGAGTGATCAATCAACCCGGTGGGCGATACGGGTCTGCTTTTGTGGGCGTAGCGAATATCATCTTCTTTCAGTCTTCACTATCCTCCCAGCTGCCGTGCTTGAGCCAGCTACTAAACCAGTCTTGCAGCAGCGGAATGGCGAAGAACACTGCGTAAGGAATTTCAATCACCGAGATAACCAGCGTCTTAAGGGGCACCGGCCAGCCTTCCATCACTGGCCCCAGTAGCCACTGCGCCAAGGTCACCGCCGGATAGATCGCCAACCAGACAATCACCGCAAAACGGTAGCGGGGAGCTTTTTCTTCTTTCGGACTGGGCTTCATAACAAGGAGGGGCTAGATAAGAAATCTATCCAATAAAAAATCAAGCCGCCTTTGATCGCTTCAGGCGATACCAGTTCATAAGCTTGCGCAACTGCTGCTGACGAAGTTGAAGACGCATCAGGTAATAGATGCCACCGTAAGAAATCACCGCCATAGTGCAGGCCAAAATGATATTGCCCAGCAAAAAAGCATTGGTATACTGATAGAGCAGTTGATACAACGAAAGCTCTTCGAGCTGAATGGGACGATCCAGCAAGATGCTACCGAGCAGATAGCACACGTAATAGAAGGGGACAAGAAGCAGGGGGTTCCAGATGGCAATCGAGACGACCACTGCCAGGCGGTTGATGGTTTTGAAGACCAACGTGAGCGACAGGGCCAGAAACGCTCCGAAGCCGGGGGTAGGCAGAATGGCAATAAAGGTGCCCAGCGTGAAACCAAGGGCAACCGAGTGAGGAGTGCTGTTTTCGTTAGCCAGTTGTTGAATAAAGTGGGCAATTCGCTGCTTAATCTTCTGCTTGCTGTTCATATGGTCTTGAAACGGACGCTCAATACTACGAGGTATTTGCGGGAATGTTATTTCGTTTTAAATTAATTTCTAACTTGACTACTAAAAGCTGAGCTATCTCAAAATTTGACTGCCAACCGACCCCTTTCCGAACGACTACGACCGCAAAAGCTCGCTGATGTGGTTGGGCAACCCCACCTCACCGGCCCGCGAGGAGTGCTGCCTGCGCTGTTGGCGGGAGATAAAATTCCTTCGCTTATTTTTTGGGGGCCGCCCGGCACCGGGAAAACGACCTTGGCCGAAATCATTGCCCATCAGTCTAACGCTACGATGTTCTCCCTTAGTGCCATCAACAGCGGCGTAAAGGAGATTCGTGAAGTGATCAATCAGGCTAAACTCATGAATCACTGTGTGCTGTTTATCGACGAAATTCATCGGTTCAACAAATCGCAGCAGGATGCCCTGTTACAGGCCGTAGAACGCGGCATTATCTCGCTGATCGGGGCCACCACCGAAAATCCTTCGTTCGAGGTCAACGCGGCGCTGCTGTCTCGTTGCCAGGTGTTCAAACTTAACCCCCTCACCGCCGAGGATTTGACCGGCCTACTGAACCGGGCGCTGACCCAGGACGAGCAACTCAAGGCCCGTAACTTTCGTTCGGTAGACGCCCCGGCACTGGTTGCGCTGTCGGGAGGCGATGCCCGAAAACTGCTCAACCTGCTGGAGTTGGTGGCCCAGTCGGTGACCGCTGATAGTATCACCGAGGCCGACGTGCAGCGGGTGGCCCAACGGCGGGTGGTGCGCTACGACAAAGTCGGCGAACAGCACTACGACATCGTTTCGGCATTCATCAAGTCAGTGCGCGGCAGCGATCCGAACGCGGCGTTGTACTACCTGGCGCGCATGATCGAAGGGGGAGAAGACCCCAAATTTATCGCCCGTCGCCTCGTTATTCTGGCCTCGGAAGACATCGGGAATGCCAACTCCACCGCCCTGGTCATTGCCACCAGCACCTTCCAGGCGGTAGCCTTTGTGGGATGGCCCGAAGCCGAAATTGTGCTGTCGCAGTGCACCGTTTATCTGGCCAGCAGTTCCAAAAGCAACGCCAGCTACGTGGCAATCCGTCAAGCCAAAAAACTAGTGCAGCAAACCGGTGATCTACCCGTGCCGCTTTCGCTGCGAAACGCCCCCACGGCCTACATGAAAGAAGAGGGCTACGGATCAGGGTATCAGTACGCCCATGACTATCCGCAGAACTTTGTGGCGCAGGAGTTTCTGCCGGAAACGCTGTCGGGCACCACCCTCTACCAGCCCGGTGACAATCCTCGCGAACAGGAAATCCGGCAGCGCTTGCGATCGCGGTGGCAGGAAAAATATGGATACTGACGAGATCAATACCATTGTTCAGAGTTAATTAATTAGAAATAGTATACAAAACATATACAATGTACTAATTAGAAGATTTGCCATGCCGCCGCGTCACCCCACCGCACCATAATTGCTGCGGTGGGATGAACCAACGCGTATCCTATGGCTGGTATACCTTCTTATAACAACGTTCTCGGTACGCAGCACGCGGCCCACCTGCTTCGCCGCGCCACCCTGGGGGCCACGAAACAACAGATCGACCAGTTTGCGCAGCTCACCGCTCCGGCGGTCATGGCGCGCCTGCTAAAGCAGAATCCCCTGCCGCCCCCCCCGGTAGATCCCGCCACCGGACAGTCATGGGTGAATCCCAAACCCACCGAAGCCAACAGCAACGGTAGCGACCTGCAACGCCAGCTCAATGCCTGGTGGACGCACCAAATGGCTACCCAGCCGCTATCGGTGCACGAAAAGATGACGTTTTTCTTGCATACCCACTTCACCACCATCTCCAATCGAGTGGAGCAGAAACCGGCACTCTATCACCAGCTACGGTTATTTCACCACTACGCGCTCGGTAATATAAAGACACTGGCGCGGAAAATTTGCACCGACAACGCCATGCTTCGGTTTTTGGACGGTCATCTGAACAACGTGGGCAGTGTGAACGAAAACTTCGGGCGAGAATTTCTGGAGCTTTACTCTATTGGCAAGGGAGCTCAGATGGGGGCGGACAACTATACGACGTACACCGAACAAGACGTGCTGGCGGCCGCCAAGGTGTTTTCCGGGTGGAACCAGGACAAAGAATTCGCTAACATCGATGCAGAAACCGGGGCCGCTCAGGCTGTTCTCAAGGGGGATGATCCGGGAATAGCCGCCCGCCACGATGCGAGTACCAAGCAGTTTAGCGCTGCTTTTCAGAACCAAACGATCAGCCCGAGTGCAATGGCTGGCGATAAAGCTACCCGAGCAGCGGCGGCCGAAGAAATTGACCAACTGGTAGAAATGGTGTTCGCGCAGGCGGCTACCGCCCGCCACCTGTGCCGCAAGCTGTATCGCTACTTTGTGTACTACGAGATCACCGACGCGGTAGAACAAACCGTCATCGAACCCCTGGCTCAGCTTTGCATTAGCAACGATTATGAACTGCCGCCCGTGCTCACCGCGCTGCTCACTAGCCAGCACTTTTATGACAACGATAACGCCGTGGTGGAAGACGACAACACCGGGGCAATCATAAAATCTCCTCTGGAACTCATCATGGGTACGCTGCGGTTTTTCCGAACGGCGCTTCCGGAACCCTCCGGAAACCTGGAGCTCCACTATCAGGCCTACCGCAAGGTCGTGCTGGACGGGCTCACCGACCAGGGACTGTACTTATATGAACCCTTCGAGGTGGCGGGCTATCCCGCCTATCACCAGGGGCCGGTCTACCACCGCAACTGGATTAGTGCCAACTACCTGGCGCGACGCTACGAATTTGCTAAGAAACTGATTGAAGGCATTCGGGACGAAGATCAGTTGCTGGCGCACCTCGATGTGGTCGCCTACGTGAAGGACCCTAAAAATATCTCCGATCCGTTTGATGCCGAACGATTGGTGCGCGAACTGACCGACTACCTGCTCCCCGAGGCCATCACCGAAGAACGGTTTACCTACTTTCTGAAAAGCATTTTGCTGGATGACCTTTCGGAGGCCAACTGGCAAACCGAATGGCAAAAGTATTTGGGCAGCGGCAACGACACCGCCGTGCGGGGGCAACTGGAAAAGCTGTTCAATACCGTGCTGCAGTCGCCCGAGTATCAACTTTCGTAAGCCAAGTGTTTTAAGAAGATACTCTGGAAGAGTCAAGTGAAGTCACCTTTATCAGAAAAAATATACCTATGAAACGTAGATCGTTCCTCAAAAAATTGCCTGCCGTAGCGACCGCCCCTTTTGTAATCAACGGTCTACCAATCTCGGCACTGGCAAATAGTGGTTCTCTTCAGCGCATGGCGGCTACCAGCACCAACGATAAGGTGCTGGTCATTATCCAGTTGCACGGTGGCAACGACGGCCTCAACACTATCATTCCGGTAGATCAGTACAGCCAGTACTACCACCTGCGTCCCAACATTGCCATTCCGAACCGGGGCAAGCGCGGCTTCATTCCGCTCGACAGCACCTTGTCTATAGAAGACCAAGTGGCGTTGCATCCTGATATGATTGGGGTGAAAGAACTCTACGACCGGGGCGAAGCCGCCGTGGTGCAGGGTGTGGGCTACGAAAACATTAACGGTTCGCACTTCCGCAGCCGCGACATCTGGTTTATGGGTGGTGACTACGACGACCAGCTCGATTCGGGCTGGGCAGGGCGCTACCTGGATCATCTGTATCCGGGTTATCCTGAAGCTTACCCCAGCGCGGCCATGCCCGACCCGCTCGGCATTGAAATTGGAAACTCGGTGTCGCTGGCTTTTCACCGCGCCAATGGCATCCCCGCCGCCATATCGATCAGCAACCCCGACCAGTTCTACGACCTGATCAACAGCGTGGGCGTGGACCCCCCGGAAAGCATCGCCAACTCGCACTACGGCAAGGAGTTGCGCTGGATTTTAGACATCGAGGAGAAGTCTAACCAGTACGCCGGACGACTCAAAGACCTTTACGAAAAGGGCAGTAACTCCAGCAGCGTGATTTACCCGGAAAAGTATCCCTACAACGCGCCTATCTCGCAGACGAAAAACCGCTTGGCCGGGCAACTGCGCATGATCGCTCGCTTGCTGAGCGGGGGTTCGCAGACTAAAATATTCGTGGCCCGCCTGGGAGGGTTTGATACCCACGCCTCGCAGGTGGAAAGCTACGACAGCACCATGGGCAGCCACGCGGCGCTCTTGTACCACTTGTCCGAATCGGTGAAGGCTTTTCAGGACGATCTGAAGGCGCTGAGCATCAACCACCGGGTGATGACGGTGACCATGTCGGAGTTCGGACGCCGGGCCGCCTCCAACGGGAGTTACGGCACCGACCACGGCACCACCGCCCCCATGTTCGTGTTCGGTAGCCACGTGAACCCCGGAGTGGTGGGCACCAACCCGGATCTAAGCGCGCTCAAGCGAAACAATCTGCCCGAACAGCACGACTATCGCCAGGTGTATGGCACTCTGTTAAAGGATTGGATGGAAGCCTCGGACGAAGCCATGACCGCTACCCGGTTCACCGAATACGCCCAACCCGGCATGAAGTTACCCCTGGTGGGGGGCACCATCACCGCAAACGAACGAGATCGCTTTATCAACGAGCGTTATTACTTAAAGCCCTGTTATCCCAATCCGGCCCGAGGACTGGTCAATTTATCCTACCGTATCAATCATACGCTGCCCGTCACGCTAACCATCGTTAATCTGGGGGGCAGTGTGGTAAAGCAGGTGGTAAACGAACGGCAGCATCCGGGCGAGTATCAGTACGCCGTGGACGTGTCGTACCTTGAGGCCGGAACGTACCTGTATCGCTTGCAGGCCGGTTCGTTCCAGGCCGTCCGCAAATTGGTCGTGTACTAACCGGCTAAGCGACGTTATTTAAGAGACAAAAAATTAGTAGTCAACGTCCGGACTGCCGCTTCGCTTGCGGTCAGGAGCGGGCGTCTCCGTCGGCTGTTCAGTGGATTGGGCCGGGTAGGTTTTTTCTTGCTGCGCCATGGGTTCGGCAAATAATGATTCCAATTCGCCAATTTTTGCTCGAAAGTCTTGAATAGATTGCTGCACCGCGTTGATCTCCTGATCTTGATTGGCCATGATCTCGTCTAGGGCCATAATTTGTGCCTCGTCCGCGATTTTTTCGTTCCCAAGCTTAAACTTCTCCGCTTCGTCGGTTTTGTCAGAATTCATTTTTTTGGCGATCTTGTCTAAGTTTTTGTTCAGCTTTTTGTGCTCCCGTTGGTTCTTCTTATATCTTGACTCGAGCGACTTTTGGCGTTTTTCCTGATCCTCTAGCTGCGCGGTGAGTTTTTCGGTCTGGTAGTGCTTCACGAAATCCTTAGCGAATTGGCGCAGATTATCCATTTCGGTAGGGTTGTCCAGGGTGTTGAGCGACTGATCGTAACCGGGCATAAAGGCCACCGCCATGAGTGTCTGCTGACCCTCAGTGAAAAACTTAGCCTTCAGGTCGCCGACGTTCGATGAAATACGGGGAACGCTGGCTTCTTTGGCCACTACCATATCGCGACCGTCTCTCTTGGCTTTCACGTCCAGTTGGTCCTTCACGTAGCGAGCAAAGCTTTTTCGCAGATCGTTGATGGGTTCTTCTTCGCCCGCGGAGATCACCCAGGCGTTGGTCATGGATTTATCTATCGACACTTCCTGCTCAGAAGAAGCGTAGCGTTGGGCGCTGGCCTGACCAACCATGAAACATAAGGCAGCAGCAAGTAGTAAATTTTTCATCTCTGTGTAAGTTTGTAAGTTTAGGAATAAAGCAATCTATACTATATAGACGAAGATACGCTTAAAAAGTCACAAAATAGTTCGAAATATTACACAATAATAACCAACCGGGACAGCATCGGTAAGCAGGGCGGCACAATCTGTCTGCTAATTGCATTTGAGCATCCCACCGCCTAACTTACTGCGCCATCAAGCCATTCGCTATGCAACGTGCCCTCATTTGCTTTTTCTTGCTAAGTATCCTTTCCCTCACGGTTGCCCACCCGCAATCACTTTCCGCTGAAACAACCAACGAGGGAGTGCTGATCAGGGAAGGTAACGATAGTGTGTTGTTCTATCAAAAGCAAACTACTGCTCAGAAGGGAGCCTATCAGCGCGCTGATTACGTTCATCCGCTCTACGGCCTGGATGGCAGCATTCTGACGGAAGACTTTCCCGACGATCATCCGCACCACCGGGGTATTTTCTGGGCCTGGCACCAGGTGCTCGTCGGTGATTCGGCGCTGGGTGATGGCTGGACGGGTCAGGACTTTGAGTGGGACGTGCGCGCTACCCACACTGAGCCGACGGTAGGCGGGGCGCGGTTGCTGCGCACTCAAACCCACTGGCAGTCGCCACGGTGGACGGACGCGGCGGGGAAGCGGGTGCCCTTTCTTTCGGAGCAGGTTCAGGTCACGGTTTATCCCCGCCAGACCCGCTTCCGGGTGCTGGACTTCAAAATTTCGTTACTCGCCCTGGTGCCCAATCTGAGGCTGGGCGGATCGGACGATGAGAAGGGGTACGGCGGTTTTTCGGTGCGCATGCGCTTGCCGGAAGACGTCCGGTTTGCCGCCTCCCGGGGTGACGTGACGCCCGCCACCAATGCCGTGACTGCCGGGCCGTGGATGAACATCTCCGGAGCGCTGGGCAACGATGAGCGCAACGCCGGAATCGTGATCATGGGTCACCAAACCAATCCTACTCATCCGGAACCGTGGATTCTCCGGAAAACCGCCAGCATGCAAAACCCGGTGTATCCCGGGCGTGCTCCCTTACCCGTGTCGGATCAGGAACCTACGGTGCTGCAGTACCGCTTGGTAATTTACGAGAACGAACTACCGGACAAACGGATCGATTCTCTGTACCAAGCGTTTAACTACTCGGATAGCTTTCGGGCCGCGTGGAACAGTTTACTGCAAGAATGGTATCCGAGGGCCATCGATTCAGTGTACGGAGGGTACCGGGCCAACTTTGATTTCGCCTGGCAGCCCTTACCACAGCAGCACAAAATGGTGGTTACCCAGGCGCGGCACCTGTGGACCACCGCCAAAGCAGTGGGGTTGCACCCGCAAGAACCGCTTTACGGCCGGGCGGCGGATCATGGCTACCAGTTTTTGCGCGATAAGTTATGGGATGAGGAGCACGGCGGATTTCGTTGGCGAGTGGACCAAAAAGGCGCACCGCTGCCCGTTGACTCGGTGGATCATCTGATGCGCACCTACGGCAATGCGTTCGGCATCTACGCCCTGGCGGCGTACCACCGTTACCGGCAGGACAAAGAAAGTTTGGCGCTGGCCCAGCGCGCGTTTCGGTGGTTGGAACAGCACGCCTACGACCCGCAACACGGGGGTTACTTCGCGGCGACTACCGAGGCCGGACAAGCCATCGATGCGCAACTGGCCAACCGAATGAACCTACCTCCCCGAGCCACTTATAAGGATCAGAATACGAGTATTCACCTACTGGAAGCGTTTACCGAGTTGTATCACGAGTGGCCCGATTCGTTGCTCCGCCAGCGTCTTGCTGAAATGCTGGTACTGGTTCGGGACACCATGGTGACCGATGCAGGGTACCTACAACTGTATTTTCAGCCCGACTGGACACCCGTCTCGTACCGCGATTCGTCGCAAACCGTTCGGGAGGCGAACTACGCCCTGGATCACGTTTCTTTCGGTCACGACATTGAGACGGCTTTCTTGCTACGAGAAGCTTCCGAAGCGCTTTACGGAACGGTGGACGATACTACCCAAACGGTGGCGAAAAAGCTGGTAGACCATACGCTGCAGCACGGGTTTGACTCCCAACGCAGTGGAATTTACGATCAGGGATACTATCAGCCCGGCACCGACTCGGTCACCATTGTGAACAATCACAAAGCCTGGTGGTCGCAGGCCGAAGGGCTCAATACGTTATCACGCTACGCGAACCTCTATCCTGAGGACTCTGGTTATCAGGACACCTTTCAGCAGCTGTGGCAGTACGTTCAGCAATACGTTATCGACTCAAAATACGGGGGGTGGTATTCTCAAGGAATAGATACGGCACCGGCCGCGCGGTATGATCTTAAGGGACAACAGTGGAAAGGAAACTACCACAACGGCCGAACGCTTATGCACTTGGCCGCCCCCCCGGAAGCATATCCTCCCCAAAGGTAGGGATGTGCCTTTTTAAACCATAAGTAAAATTACTCATCGGTGGGTGGCACGAAGGTTGGGTGGGGTACGTACACCCCTTTTTGTTCATGAAGAACTTCATCAGCCCTACGTACAACCACCATAAGCTAGGGATGCTGGCGATTGGCACAATCATCGTCCTGATCGTTTCTTCGCAGGTCATCACCCAAGCTATTTATTACCAGCAAGCCAAAAGTGCCCGGGTGCTGAAGTGGGCCAACCGCCTACCCATCCTCAACCAGAAAATTACGCAACTATCAGCGGAGTTGCAGCAGAAGCCCACCAACAATCCGCTTTTAACCGCCGAGCTCGACCGGCTCAACAAGCAGTGGAACGAAGTACACGTTGGCTTGCTGATGGGCAACGATACCGCCTCCGTCCCGGTCTACAACAGCGACTCGTTGTTAGTGCTTTACGCGTACATGCAACCGTACCGAGACAGCATCTCGAACGCCGTGATCACCCTGGTGAACACCAATTCGGCTAAGGACCGGGTTTCGCAAGCCAAGATTATTCAGCAAGCCAATAGTAATTACCAAGTGGCCGTGGAGCGGGTACTGAGCCAACTAGAACTGGAAACCGCGCAGCAACTCACCCGCTTGCACCACGTGGCCCTAGGGCTGGCTATCTTTTCGCTGGTGGTGCTGCTGTTTGAGTTTTGCTTTATCTTTCGGCCGGCTTCCCGCACCCTGGCCGAAAACAACGACGCCTTGGTAAGTGCTTATCAGGAACAAGAGGCGCTCAACAAAGAACTCACCGAGGTAGAAGAAGAACTGCGTCGGGCCTTGTCTTCACAAAAAGATGTATCAGCCAGCTTGGAGAAAGCCAAAACGACCGCCGAAGAAGCCGCGATGGCCAAGGCCCAGTTTCTTTCTACCATGTCGCACGAGATTCGTACGCCCATGAACGCGGTCATTGGGCTTACCAACCTGCTCATTGAAGACAACCCCAAGAAAAACCAGGTCGAAAACTTACAGGCCCTGAAGTTTTCGGGAGAGAATCTGCTCACCCTAATCAATGACATTCTGGATTTTAGTAAAATTGAGGCAGGCAAGATCGATCTGGAGAAATCGGAGTTTCAGCTGAATGCCCTGGTCAGCGGGATCGAACGGACCCTTGGCCTGTATGCTGCTGAGAAAGAGATCGCTTTTGTCTGCCAGACCGATCCTAAAATTCCTCAGCGGTTGTTGGGTGACTTCACGCGTATCTCGCAAATATTAAATAATCTGGTCAGTAACGCCATCAAGTTCACCCTCGACGGAAGCGTAACGCTCACCACCAAACTGGTGAAGGTCACCCAAAAGGAGGCTACCGTTGCCTTTGCCGTCACTGACACCGGCATTGGCATTCCGGCTGATAAGCTGGACATTATCTTCGATAATTTTTCGCAGGCCAGTTCTGACACCACGCGTAAGTTCGGGGGCACGGGTTTGGGCCTAGCCATCACCAAGAAGTTGCTCGAGATGCACGGTAGTTACATCAAGGTCGAGAGCAAAGAAAACCAAGGGTCTACTTTTTCGTTTACGCTCATCCTCCAGCGGGCGCTCGAGCCTCAACCTTCGGCTGTCAATGAGGATAGCCTAACCGACAAAGAATCGTTTGCCGGTCTGCGGGGGGTGAACATCCTGGTGGCCGAAGACAACCAGATGAACGTGGTGGTCATTCGGCAGTATCTCAAAAAATGGGGCATCCGGTTCGACATTGCCGAGAACGGGCGGGTGGCCGTAGAGAAGGCGCAAGCGCAGTCTTATGATCTGATCCTGATGGACCTGCAAATGCCCGAGATGGATGGATTTACCGCTACGCTCAACATCAAGAAGTTTGCTCCGGACCTGCCTATCATCGCTCTGACCGCCTCGGCCATGCTGGAGGTGAAAGACCGCGTGGCGGAGGTAGGGATGAGCGATTACGTGCCCAAGCCCTTTGTTCCCAGTGAACTCTACCACAAACTCATGCTTCACCTGAAGCGCACCACTCCCGAATCTGATACTGCCTAACCACTATGAAGAAGGTTAGCGCCTGGATCAGTGAGTACTTTGCTTTCTCGCAAACTGAGGTGCGGGGCATGGTGATTTTGTTGCTGTTCACGCTCGGTGTTATCGGACTGTCAGCGGTTTTCACCGGACGATCATCCCCGGCCCCGATCCCCGATCGCGATTGGGAAGCCCTGCAGACGTTGGTAGCGCAACTGGACAGTAATCAGGCTGCCTCCTACGCGCGGCCTGAACGGAGCATCGTTTTGCTTCCGTTTAACCCCAATACGGCCGACTCGGCCACGCTAACGCAACGGGGACTGTCTCCCTGGATTGCCCGTCGGGTGCTTCGCTACCGGGCCAAGGGCGGAGTGTTTCGGGCAAAATCGGACTTCAAAAAGATATACGGTCTTCCGGAAGCTACCTACGCGCGTCTGTACGACTATCTGCAGCTTCCGAAAAAGCAACCGCGTCCGGCCGCAAAACCGGCCAAGCGGCAGTCTTACCGAACCGATCAGCCGGGGGTGAGCCACACAAAACGAACCAAGCTTACCGAGCGCCGCGATCCGTTGGATATCAATGTGGCCGATACCAGTTCGCTGAAGCGGTTGCCGGGCATTGGTAGCACCTTATCGGCCCGGATTGTGAAGTACCGGCAACTACTGGGCGGCTTTCACCGTCTGGAGCAGCTTCAGGAGGTTTATCATATGAGCGAGCGCGGCGCGGCTAGTCTGCGCACCGAAGCCTATATTGCGGAAGGAAACCAGGTGCGGCGGCTCAATATTAACCGCCTCGACGCCAAAACTCTCGCGCAACATCCGTATATTTCCTGGGAGGTGGCCCGGGCGGTGGTGAACCATCGTCGGGACTACGGCAATTACCAGGCGCTGGAAGATCTGCGCGAAGTGTACCTTATTAATGAAGAACTGTTTGCTAAGCTAACGCCCTATCTGGAAATTTAACCCCCCACCGATCCTTCCGCCCGTATGCACCAACTTCTTCAGTCTTATCTACGTCGCCTCACCAACCTGAACAGCAGCAACCGCTCGCTGTATCTGCCCCGCCTGTCGGGCCAGCAGTACGTCGACGTGCATGCTTTAGATCATCTGAACAACTTCTCCTCGTTCAAAATCATTGAGTGGCTCATTGCAGAAGGGCAACACGACCTGGAGGGAGTGGATCAGGGCATGGTGCCGCTGTGCCCGGTGCTAGACCCCCGGCACGAAGCCAGCAACGCCATGAGCAGGCAACTGAAGCAGTTGGCCCGCGCCGAAACGTTCTTCTTCGAGGAGCAGGGGGTCAAAGACCTGTACGTGGCCTGGCCCTTCGTGCGGGGAAAATTCGCTGATGGCACGCTGGTGCGTTGTCCGCTGCTGTTTTTCCCGGTAACCCTACAAGAGCACCGCGATCCTTCGTTGGGCCCGCAGTGGGTGTTGCGCCCGCGGGCCGAGGTGGCCCTGGCCCTGAACAAAAGCTTTATCCTGGCCTACGCCCACTACAACCAGTTGCCCTACGATGAAGCCCTGGCCGAGCGCACCTTCGACGACTTTGATCAGGACAGCCGGATTTTTCGAACCTCGCTGTACCAATTGTTCAAAGAAGCCTCGGTAGCCCTGAACTTCAACCAGGAGATGTTCGTGGACACGTTGCTTCCTTTTGAGTCGCTCACCAAGGCGGGCATGCAAGCGCAAGAAAAGGACGGCAAGTTGAAACTGTATCCGGAAGCCGTGCTGGGAATTTTTCCGCAGGCCGGTTCGTACCTGGTGCCGGACTACCTGCAACTGATCAGCAGCGAACGGGTGCCCGACGTAGAATCGTTCTTTTCTCGCCGTTCGTCAACCGACGCGACTCCTTCGGCCGATGGCTCAGGAGAGCAAGATACCGATCTGCTCCGGCTGCGGCGGACGCAACCGGTGAAGGAAGAGCAGATATTTGCTCCCTACCGACTGGATGCCTACCAGGAAAAGGCGCTGTGTAAGGTGAAGCAAGGAAACTCAGTGGTGGTGCAGGGCCCGCCGGGCACCGGAAAATCACAGTTGATCGTCAACCTCATTGCCGACTACGCCGCCCAGGGGAAGCGCGTGCTGCTGGTGTGCCAGAAGCGCGCCGCGCTCGACGTGGTATACAATCGACTCAAAGAGCGTGATGCCCATCCCTTTGTGGCGCTGGTGCATGACTTCAAAAACGACCGACCGGCGGTGTACCGGCAGATCAGCAAGCAGGTGGATGCTTTGTACGAGAACCAACTCAAGAACAACAGTCTGGACTCCATCTTTATGGAGCGAAACTTCTTGCAGTACAGCCGACGCATCGAGCAGATCTGCGAGGAGTTGGATGAGTTCAAGCAAGCCTTGTTCGACCAGCAGGAGGCGGGTATTTCGGTCAAGGAACTATACCTGACCTCCGACCCCACGGCCGACACCATCAACGTGAAGCAGGAGTACCACCGGTTTCGAGTGCCCGAACTACCCCCCTTCGTGCGGAAGCTGCGTAAGTACATCAACCACGCCCAGCGTCTGGACGACGAACGGCATCCGTTGAGCGCCCGCAAATCGTTTGCTAGTTACGGGGTGAGCGATTACCAAACCATGCGGAAGCTGTCCGAAGAGATTCCGGAGTTCAAAACCGCCCTCACCGAACGGGTGAGCCAACTGCTGGGTACGGACATTGATTTTGTGACCTGCGAGAACATTCAGCACCAATCGGCGGAGATCACGCAGTTTATTGAACTGCTGCACGAGGCAGACAGCTACCGGTATTTTCAGGAAGGATACGTGGCCGTGAGCCCGGAGACGGATTCGCTGTGGTTGGCCAACATTGAGCGGATTGTGAACGAGTGTTACCAAGGAGAACAACCCGAAGCGAGCTTGCCACCCGACGAACTGGGAAAGTTTCAGGGCATTTTGTCGCAGGCACAAGAAGCGCGGATGGGGCAGGCCCAGTGGGCTTGGTGGAAGTATTTTTCGCAAGATCGGAAGTACGTGCAGCAAGTGTTTGAGGCCAACGACCTCACACTCAGTAAGGAAGACTTTGCTCGGATGGTAGCCCGGTTGGATGCCCGCCTCAACCTCGAGCACAACCTCACCAAGCTGCGCGAACAGCCCTGGACCCAAGAGGTGCCCGCCTGGGGGCAATCCGGCTATGAGCAGTCTACGGTGGCCACGTGGTTTCATCACCAGAAGCAGGCGTTGGCGGCGAGTCTGTTGTTTCAGTCGTTTCGTAACTTCAACGAGTACTTTGCGATCAAGAACAGTTCGTACGCGGTGTTGCGCGCCAAGGTGGAAAAGTTGCTCGCGGAGTTGGATAAAATCCCCGCGCGCACCCAAGCCTGGGAACAGTATTTCACGCCCGCGCAGGTGGCGCAACTGAACGCCCCGGAACAAAGCCAGCAGTTGCTTCGGGTGCTGGAGCAGGATTTTGACGCGCTGGTGGACTTCGATACGCTCAAGCACGAACTGGAACCGCACGAAGAAGCAGTGATCCGGCGACTCCTGGACCAGCCAAACGCGGTGGATGAAGCGCATCTGGTTCGCCTGTTCGACAATAGCCTTCGCCTGACGTGGATCGATCACATTGAGACCAAGTACCCGGTGCTGCGCATCGTTTCGTCGGGAAAACTGCCGGAGTTGGAAGAAGAGCTGCAACAGGCCATTGAGGACAAACTCGCCATCAGCCAGGAGATTATGCTCATGAAGCTGCGCGAAAACACCTACTACGACGTGGAGTACAACCGGCTGAGCAACATGGTTACCTACCGGGATCTGAGTCATCAACTCAACAAAAAGCGCAAGATCTGGCCCTTGCGCAAGCTGGTCGAAAACTTTCAGAACGAACTGTTCAACCTGGTTCCCTGCTGGTTGACGTCGCCTGAAACCGCTTCGGCCATTTTCCCCATGGACGAAAATCCGCTCTTTGATCTGGTTATTTTTGATGAAGCCTCGCAGTGTTTTGCTGAAAAGGGCATTCCGGCTATGTACCGCGGACAGCAGGTGGTGGTGGTGGGCGACCGGCAGCAACTCACGCCCAACGATCTGTACGCTGCTCGCTGGGAGGAACCGACCGACGCTGAAATTCGGGAGGAGGTGACGGCCCAAGAAGCCGTTTCGCTGCTGGACCTGGCGCAGCACTACCTGCCGTCGGTACGTTTGGAAGGTCACTACCGCAGCCAGTCGCTCGACCTGATCGATTTCTCGAACCAGCATTTCTACGAGGGCCGCCTCAAGATGCTGCCGGACTTTGCTCAGGCCAACCGGCACGAACCGGCAATCCGTTACCGGCACGTGGAAGGAGTGTGGGAGCAACAGTCGAACGCCGGAGAAAGTGCGGCGGTGGTGGAACTGGTGCGCGAACTTACCCAGCAACGACCGGACAAGCGGCTGGGGGTGATCACCTTCAACCGACAGCAGCAGGAGCGCATCCTGGATGATTTGGAACAGAACGCCCAGGCGCAGGGCTGGACGATTCCGGATACGCTGTTCGTGAAAAACATTGAAAACGTGCAGGGCGACGAACGAGACATCATTATCTTCTCCATTGCCTACGCTCCCAATGCCCAGGGGAAGATGGCCATGCAGTTTGGAAGTCTGAACGCCGCGGGGGGCGAAAACCGCCTGAACGTGGCGGTGACGCGGGCCCGCGAGCAGGTGTACGTGGTGACCAGCATTCTTCCTACGCAACTGGAAGTGAGTGCGACCAAGAATGAGGGACCCAAACTACTGAAAAGTTACCTGACCTACGCGCAAGCGGTATCGGACGGAAACTACCGGCCCGCGGTGCCCAACGCATCGGACCACGCCAGCGAATGGTTCTTATTTAATCATCTGTATCAGTATACCGATCAACATCTTGACGATTACCGCGCGGTTCGTTCGTTGCCGTTTGCCGACCTTACCCTCGAGGAAAAAGAAACCGATCCCGTGCGCTACGTCGGCCTCATCAACACCGACGACGATATGTATTATCAAAGCGAATCGGCCAAGGAAATGCACGCTTATCGGCCCATCTTGTACCGAAAGAAGCATTGGAAGTTCAAGTATATCTATAGTCGACAGTTTTGGCACAACCCCGAGGCGGTGCAGGAGGCCCTGCAACGATTCGCCCAAACCCGGGGAGTAAATGCGTAGGTAAAACCTTAACGAACCCTTGCCAAGAAAACTAATCCGGGACGCTTGAAATATGTTTCTAAAGTTTCTGTTATATTAGAGGCGGCAATGGCAGTGCTTTAACCTATACTGTGACAATACTATCTCTGTCGCCAAATTCCCTTCTAATACAATTCATCAACGCTAGTCTTAACTTACCACAACCATAACCAAGCGTATGCATTCTGTAAAGTTTATCAATCATGAACAATCCGATTTCTTTCCTACCCTAAAAAAACGAGTTAACGCGTACTTCAAGGACCACAACATCACCCGCTTCGGCAACCGCGAGATGTACCTTAAAGCGGCCACGCTGATTGGTCTGTACCTGGGTTCCTACTTAGCCATTCTGTTTCTTCCGATCAGCCCGTGGTTTTTGCTGCTGTTTGCTGTGCTGATGGGAGCGGCCAAAGCGGGCATCGGCATGTCGGTGATGCACGACGCGCTGCACGGTAGCTGCTCCCAGCACCGCTGGATCAACACCGCCCTGGGTAACACCATGTATCTGCTGGGCGGCAACGCCTTTGTCTGGAAGATTCAGCACAACATCTTCCACCACACCTACACCAACATTCACGGTTTGGACGAGGACATCAAAACCAAACTAGTCATCCGGTTGTCTAGATACGCTCCGCTACAGTGGATTCACCGCTACCAGCACGTGTACGTTTTCTTCTTGTACGGCTTCAATACGCTGTTTTTTATCATCAGCGACCTGATTAAGCTATTGAACTACCACCGCACCGGGATGATCAAGCGGCAAAAATCAGCCCTACACTGGGAGCTGTTGCGTTTGTTCTTCACCAAGGTGGCCTACGTCTTTTTGACCGTAGCGCTGCCCATGTTAATCACCCCGCTCCTCTGGTGGCAGGTGATGATCGGGGTGCTGGCGATGCACTTCACGGCGGGCTATATCCTTACCATTGTGTTCCAGATGGCGCACATTGTGGAAGGCGTGGAGCAACCGGTGCTCAACGAAAGCGGCGACGTAGAAAACGCCTGGGCGGTGCACCAGCTGCAAACCACGGCTAACTTTTCGCGTGACAATCATTTCTTAAACTGGTTTGTGGGCGGACTGAATTTTCAGATTGAGCACCACCTGTTTCCGAGCATGTGCCACGTGCATTACCGCAAAATTTCGGGCATTGTGGAGCAGACGGCTAACGAATTTAACGTGCCCTACCACGTAATGCCCACCCTGGGCAGCGCACTGCAGTCGCACATCAAAATGCTAAAGATTTTGGGCGAAACTCCCGTTGATCCGGTACTCACTTCTAAGGAAAAAGCGGCGGCCTAGCATTTCCACTCGAGAGTGCGAATGCATACTTTTGTTTTGCCCCTGTATGCGTTCGGCCAAGCACAGTAAGATTGCGTGATTCACTCCTCTCGGAGAACTTTAGCAGGATTGGTCAGGCTTAGTCTGATAAGCTGAAAAGAGATCGTGGCCAGGGCAATGATCAACAAAACCAATGGTGGAATTAACAGGTGCTGTGCGCCCAGCGACATTCTAAAGCTGTACTCTTCTAGCCACGAGCTCATAATACGATAGGATACCGGCACTCCAATGATCGTGGCTATGAGTAGCAAGATCAAGTATTTTTTAAGAAATAAAACTAATATGTCAATAGAGGAGGCACCGAATGTCTTTCGAATACCGACCTCTAATCTGCCGTTGGTTATCTCAAACATCGCCAGTCCAATCAGTCCCAGACAAGCTAAAAAGAGGGAGACAAACGTGAAAACGCTAAAAACTTTCTGAAAAAAGTTTTCGGCATCGTACTGCCCATAATACATATCCGTTAGAAAAAAGTACTCAAAGGGCTGATCTTGATACACCGTTTGCCATGCTGTTTTCAGTTCCGAAATCTTATCACTCAATGAACTCGCTGCTTCTGAGGCTACGTTTAGCGTGATGTAGCCGCGTCTGGGGTTGTATTGGAAAAGGGACGGCTTAATTCGGTCTTTGAGCGATAATTTATGAAAATCTTTAACCACACCAATAATGGTATAGGTTTCGCCTTCTTCCTGATCCATTAGTAACTTATGGATGGCATCCTCAGCACTGAACCCCAACGCTCGGGCGGCAGCTTCGTTGATCATCACTTTGTTAGCGTTGATATGGGGCCCACCGGCTGTTGAAAAGTCCGTACCCGCTAGTAATCTCATCCCGTACGTTTTGGCAAAACTGGTGTCTACTCCTTCGATGTACAACAAAGACTGTTCGTCTGAACCTTTCAATGAAAAATATACCTCATGTCGATACGATTGACCGGGAATCGTGGATGAGGTGGTGATTCGCTCTACCCAGGAAAGTTTCGACAGTTCCTGCTTGATCGTAGACATCCTTTCAAGTTTCCCCTTCCCCCGGTCTTTGGGAGGTTTTATAATAAGCTTATTGGTAGGATCAAACCCCAAATCTTGGGTCATCATATAGTCCATCTGAGAGGCAATCACATATGAGCCAACAATCATGACCGACGAAATGGCAAACTGCGCTATTACCAACCCCTTTCGTAGTCCCTGCCCTCTTCGGTCCCCCACTTTTCCTACGTTGGATAAGCCATGCACTTTCTTGGAGACCAAGAAAAGCGATGGATAGGCCGAGGTAAGCATCAAACCGACCACGAAAGAAACTAAGAATAATGCATTAATATGTAGGCTATTATCAAGTAGGGGTAAAAGATGATTTCCGGTGAGTTCTTCGAAATAGCCATACGACAACCATAAAAATAAAATGGTAAGCAGCAGGGCCGTGCCGTTGATCACTAAGGATTCAAAAACAAACTGCCCTATCAGTTGCCGATGGGACGATCCGAGGGCTTTTCTAATCATCACTTCGCCTAATCTATTCAGTGACTGGGCGATGGAAAGATTGATGAAATTGATCCAGGATAGAACGAGTATGCCCAGTCCTACCAAGGCTAACAGCAACTCAAACGTGGTTAACGAAGGGGTTAGAGGCGTTAATGTGACGGAGACCTTCCTTCCCTGATCCTTAAAGATGGGAAGGTTGGAAATATGATGAGAAATTTTCTGGGCCAACGCATCGGAATCGGATGGTGCCGCATTGGACGATGCCGCATCGGATGATGTCGTTTGAATAAACTGACGGTCAGTAGGCATCTCCCATAGATTACCATAATCAACGGGCCCACGAAGCAATAGATCAAATTGCAGTTTTGAATTTTTGGGAGGATCTTCCAAGACAGCAGTTACTGTCCAATTTTGTTTCTCACCCCATGAAACCTGGGTGGTAATAGTCTCTCCGATTGGGTCTTTGTTGCCGAAATATTTTCTAGCAGTACGGTGGGTCATAACTGCTGAGTAGGGAATAGCTAATGCTTTTTCTTGACTACCATGTAGTGGTTTATAAGTGAACATCTGCAGAAAGGAAGAGTCCACGCTGATAATGCCATTCTCATTATAACTTGTTGTTTTACCCGCTTCATCAAAAACCGTCACTAACGTCTCAACACCCATATTGAACCTGGTATAGTTGATCACTTCAGGAATCGCTTGCTTGGCCACGATGGCGATGCCCCGGTACGTAGAACCACCGGAATTTTCCGGGTTTCCATTTTTGGTTTCTATCTGGCCAAGCTGATAGATAGACTGCTTGTGTTGATGAAAATCATCGAAAGTCAGTGAGTAGCCTATATACTTAGCGATCACAATCGCTGACATCATTCCTACGATTAGACCTAGGATGTTAATAAGATTGGGAAATTTTCTCTTCCTAAAAACCTGGAAAAAGATTCTTATGTAGTGATTGAGCATTGCTTTAGATTACGAATACCGAATCGGAGGAGCCGAAACCGTATTTTTTCGCTTGCGACGGATAAATAGGGTGAGAAGAACGCCGGTGAGCAACCCGCCCAGAAACACCAGAAAAAGTACCATCGCCTGCGGACTCTCTACCTCCCACACCAGAAAATTGACCACGATGGGGGAGGCGTTCTGAAGGATGAAGATGAGAAACAAACTGAGCAAAACGACGGCAGCAATTAGTTTAGCCATAGGAGCATGATATTTAGTAAAGAAACAGAATATAGCTGATTTGTTTTGAGACGGCAATCGTCGAAAGAAGTCACTGAGCGGCTTGACCTTAGTAACGGTTACCTCACCGAAGCACTGATCAGACCCGCCACTTCACCCAGGTATCGTTCGTCCGTCTCCCCGAAGTCATTCAACCGATCGCTGTCCACGTCTAGCACCAACCGAACCTGGCCGTCTTTGGTCACCGGCACCACAATCTCCGACTGCGAGGCGGCGTTGCAGGCGATGTGCCCCGGGAAGGCGTGCACGTCGGGCACCACGATGGGCTGCGCCCTGGCCCAGGCTTGTCCGCACACCCCTCGTCCGTGCCCGATGCGGGTGCAGGCCACCGGCCCCTGAAACGGACCCAGCACCAGTTCAGAATTTTCTACCAAGTAGAACCCTACCCAGAAAAACCCGAACGCTTCGCGCAGCACGGCGCTCACGTTGGCTAGGTTGGCAATCAGGTTCGTTTCTCCCGCCAGTAATGACTCAATCTGGGGAAGAATCTCTCGATACGTCGCCTCGCGGGCGGTCTGCTGAACCACTTGTTCGGTTTCTGTCATATTTTCATATACGAAGGGCGCTCGCTTTCGTTCTAAAGCAGCAACGGGCGGGTGTAGGAGCCTGGCACCGCCTTGGTTAACTGCCGTATGGATCGTATAATGCAATTTTAATCGCTATGAAAAACCTTGTCGCTATTATTTTCACTAGTTTTTTATCCGGACTGGCCGGAGCCTGGGCGTTTCAGCAATTTCTGGTTGGTCCTCATTCAAAGGGGGCACCGGTTACCGATCAGCTTGCTGCCACTCCGGTGGCGCAGTGGGCTCGGTACGAAGAAGCCCCGCTTGCCCGCCGGTCGACGGTGGTGGGTGAAGACTTTGCCCTGGCCTCGGCCCGCAGCACGCCGAGCGTGGTATACATCAAGACCGTCTCGTCGCGCGGCTACGAGCGGATGAGCTGGCTGGAGTTGTTCTTCGACCAACGCAGCAGCGGTCAGCAGGTGAGCAGCGGCTCGGGCGTGATCTTCTCATCCGACGGCTTCATCGTGACCAACAACCACGTGATCGACGGGGCCAACCGCATTGAGGTGATCCACGGCCGCCGCACCTACGAAGCCACCGTGGTAGGCACCGACCCCTCTACCGACCTGGCCATGCTCAAGGTCGAAACCAACGATCTGCCCGCCATCACCCTGGGGCGGTCGCGCGACGTGCGGGTAGGGGAGTGGGTGCTGGCGGTGGGCAACCCGTTTAACCTTACGTCGACCGTCACGGCCGGGATTGTGAGTGCCAAGGGACGCGATATTAACATCCTGCGAAGCAACTTTCCGATCGAATCGTTTATTCAGACCGACGCGGCCATCAATCCGGGCAACAGTGGCGGAGCGCTGGTGGATCGGGAGGGGGCGCTGGTGGGCATCAACACGGCGATCTTATCCCAAACCGGATCGTACGCGGGCTACGGGTTTGCCGTGCCGGTGGATATTGTGAAGAAGGTGGTCGAGGATTTAATCGAGTACGGTGAGGTGCAAAAAGCCTTCTTCGGGGCGCAGGTGGCCGACGTGACCCCTCGCTTGGCGGAGCAGTTGAAGACGGATGATCTGAGCGGCGTGGCCGTGCGCTCCTTGCAACCCGACGGTTCGGCCGAACGGGCCGGATTGCAGGCGGGCGACGTGATTGTTGAAATCAACAACCAACCCATCGACTCGCACAGCGATTTTGAAGAACTGATTAGCTATTACAGTCCGGGCGATGAGCTTCGCGTGACCTACCGCCGCGAGCAGCGGGAGCGTACCACCGCGTTGACGCTCACCAACCGCGAGGGCACCACTGAACGGTTGCGCCGGTCGATCTATACATCGGAGCCGCTCGGAGCGGACTTGGAAGTGGTCTCTAAGGTGGAAGCTAATTTGCTCAAGATTCCGTCGGGAGTGCGCATCAACGAGGTGAACGGCGGATTGATGAGGCGCTTAGGCGTGGAGGAGGGCTTCGTGGTCACGCACATCAACCAGCGCACCATCGATTCGCCCGAGCAGCTGGAAGAAATCTTGACCCGCATCCGCGGCAAGGTGCGCATCGACGGGGTGAATGCCCAGGGCAAAAAGGGTTATTATTCGTATTATTTCTAGGGTGAGTTAACCACTAAGTCCAGCCGGTGCTTTTTGATGGTTTGGTATAGACGGGTGTACGACAAAATGCAGTTTTTTATCACTTCATCATTCGAAATTCCTTGTTCGATATTCGATATTTAAACAATATCGAATATCGAACAAGGAATAATGAATTTCGAAGTATGAAAAGCTATAAAGTACGGATACGCTAATTATACACCAATCCCCTCGCTGAAGAGGAATGGCTGCAAATTGTCGTACGCCCGGATAAACCGGTTTTCTTCGATAAGTAGCAAGATTTTGTATATTAGTGGCTGTTTTATTGCGTAACTACAACCACCTAACGAACCGTGCGCCATTTCTTCTGTTTCCTCCTGTGCCTTTTCTTATTCCAAACCGCTACGTACGCCCAGTGGCATCCTATTGAAATCGACTCCACCAAACAGAAGTGGGGCGATTGGGCCGAACCCGAGTGGCTGCGCTACTTCGGACAAGACGCCGCCGACGTAGACCGTGACGGTGATCTGGACATTCTTTCGGGAAGGTACGTCTATCACAATCCGGGCGGCGACATGACCGCCCCCTGGCCGCGAACCGCCCTAGATGATAACGTCGATGGCATTCTGCTGATGGACGTGGATGGCGACGTGTACGCCGACATCATCGCCCAGGCCCTGCCCGACCTGCTGTGGTACGAGGCGTTGGACGAGGCCGGAACCCGCTACCGCCGACAGGTGATCGCCCAGGTGCCCGCCACTTCGCACGTCAACAGCCAGGGCTTCGAGCGTGCCCAGATTGTAGCCGGAGGCCAGGAAGAAATTATCATCGCGGGCGACGGCGACCTCTACGTGGTGGAAGTGCCCGAAGCGCCCCAGGAGCAGCCGTGGCCTACCCACCTGGTGGCGGCCAACACCTCGGACGAAGGCATTGGTGTGGGTGACATTGATGGCGATGGTGACCTGGATTTGGCGGCCGGTCGGCGGCCCGACGGGGAAGACGAACCCAAGATCGTGGTCTGGTACCGCAATCCCGGTTCGGTGGCCAAGCCATGGGCTGAAACCGTGGTGGGAGAGGGGCTTAATCCGATCGACCGGGTGGGAGTGGCCGATCTGAACGGCGACGAGCGGGCCGATATTGTGGTCACGGAAGAGCGGTATCCCGGCGAGGAGCCTGACGGAAACCTCTGGTGGTACGAGCAGCCTGCTGCCCCCGAGGGTACCTGGAAACGCCACCGCATCGTGACCCAGTACTCCATGAACAACCTGGATCTGGCCGACCTGGACGGCGACGGTGACGTGGACCTGATCACCAATGAACACAAGGGACCGAAGCTGGAACTGCAACAGTGGACCAATGACGGCGCCGGAAACTTCAGTAAAAAAATACTAGACCGGGGCAAAGAAAACCACCTGGGAACGCAACTGGCCGACCTGGACGGCGACGGCGACCTGGACCTGTTCGGCGGCGCATGGGACAAATACGAGCACGTGTACGTCTGGCGCAACGATACCATCAAGTCGGCCGAAACCGGCGCTATCTTTCGGGAGTATCCGTGGTGGCCCCAAGCCGCCGGTAACGACGATAAGTTTTTGCGCGTGGGCGGAAAATTAGATTATGCTTCGGACGAGGGGGATTATCCCGCATCCGCCCAGCAAGACGGATGGCTACCCCTGGAAGCCGACGTTGTTTTGGAAGGAGCCACGCACGCCGAACTGATTATCGAACGGGTGCAGTCGCACGAAGATACCAAGGATTTACAGGTTCGGCTTAACGACAGCGAATGGATGGCGGTGCCGGAGCCCGCCCGCATTCCGGGAAAGCGCACCGACTATATGTTCCACAGCAACCTGCGCATTCCCATCCCGCTAACGAATTTGAAGTCCGGAAAAGATAATGTTTTTCGCTTTCGAGTAGGCGAGGAGCAGCGGTGGAACTGGCCGCAAAACTTAGTTTATGGCCTGGTGCTGCGCGTTTACTACTTCTCAGATGAGCTGCCGAAAAACCTGCGGTTAACCGGCATCGTCGAAGGAGATACCCTTGGCAACGAGGTGTCCTTATCCCTATCTTCTCCCACTGATCTCGAGGTTACTAAAGTGGAATACGTTGGCCTCTACGAAGATGTGAACTGGCAAGGCGACGGTATCTACCGACAGTGGCAGTACAATTTTCACCGGGGGCGGGTGCGCAACCACATCGGCACCGCCACCGAGGCTCCCTTCGCGGTGAAGTGGAATACCGAGTGGGTGCCCGACCAATCGGAGCCGGTTCGCCTCAGCGCTCGAGTGCACCTGCGGTCAGGCTTGGTCTACCGGACGCCCGCGGTGAACAACCTGCCACTGGTGCGTAATCACTCGGTCTACCTGGTCAAGCCCGATTCACCACCCACTGCCTGGGCGACGCGCAGCGGAGAGTTTTCGCAGCACTTTATGATTCCCTTTGATCCCTCGAAAGCCACCGCGGCCCGAATCTACTGGAACAGCTGGAGTCCGTGCTACTCGGCGGGACTGCAACTCAATGGGCACACACTGCCCGAAGCCGATAAGGGCGACTGCTACGCAGCTGAGCAACGCACCGAAACTATTCAGAACATGAGCGCGCTGCAAGCGGGTAATAACACTTTAACGACCAACAAAACGCCCCTGCACGAGGGGCAAATGGTGCACGGTATGGAAGTACAGTATCCTGGGTTTATGCTTAAGGTAAAACTTCCTACTGCTCCCGACAAAAAAGTGTCTATCAACGAAACGACCTACGAAGACCGGCCGCACTTTATGGTTGCCACGCCTGCGGCTACTTACTACTATGACCAGCGGGGCGGCGGCTTCTCGCGCATCATCGATCCTAACGGAAACGACTGGGTAGGCTTTAGGATGGAGCCGTGGAATGCGTACCCAGCCTCGGCGGCATCGGCCTACCGGGGACTGCCCAACAGCGTGTTCGGCGGCAACGAAGCCGGGGCCGGGCATCCGGGGCACGATCATTGTCAAAGCGCAGTTGACCGGAATCAAATTACCTCGACCAGCCAAAGCGGAAAGTGGCGGTGGACGTGGACGTTTACCGACTCGGTAGCCCGTTTGCGAATGGATCAGGTAGATCCGGAGCATCCCTACTGGTTTTTGTACGAAGGCACGGCGGGCGGCAGCTTTGACGTGGCGAACAGCTACTACGGGACTGACCAAAGCGGCCGACAGCAGAACGCGCCTGATTTCTACGCGGGAGCGTCTATCTTCGATTCGTTTCAGTGGGCTTACTTCGGCGACACGAAAGAAGAGCGGGTTTTTTTCGTGAAACAGCTAACCGAAGATGACAAAACGGATGTGATTGGCTACCTGGGCAACACCGAGCAGGGGCTGGACAGTCCGGATGGCATGGTGGTGTTTGGTTTCGGCCGGAACCGTGATACGCAGCCGCTGCTCACCCAGCCTCAGTCCTTCGTGATCGGGTTCTATCCGCATTGCATTAGTGACCCATCTGCGCACCGGCGCTTCGCCCAGTGGATCGAGCCAATCAACTAACCCGCCTTCAGCGAAAACACTTTACAACCAAAAATTCCTATGAAACAATTGACCCTCGCTTTATCATCCGCTCTTTTGATTGCTACGGCTTGCGGAACCGGCACTCCGGAAACTGCTAGCGCGGAAACAGATACGCTCGCCGCCGCTCAGCCACTCGCGTTCGTGCCCCGCCAGATTGCCGACTCACTGTCTTTCCTGTGGGCACACACCCCCGCCGAAGTGACCGGCGACGATTTTGGCGACGTGGTCTTTATCAACAATAACTCTACCGGCGGTTTTCTGGGCTATCTGGCCGGACGGTCGGGCACAGATCGCTGGCAACTCGACACCATCGCCCAAACCCCGCCCACGGGAGGATTGTTTGCCGCCGGTGACCTGGAGGCGGCTGACCTGGACGGCGACGGCGATACCGATGTCTTTGCGGTGAAGCACCCCGGCGAGTGGCAAGATGCTGACGCTGCCGCCGAACTTTTCTGGTACGAGAACCCCGGCTGGCAATCGCACGCCATCGGAACAATTCCGGATGCCCTGAAGGACGTTAACTTCGCCGACTTCAACCAGGACGGGAAGATGGACGTGGCGGTGCTCACCTTTGAGGAAAATACCCTCAGCGTGTTTCAGCAGAACAGTGCCGATGCCTGGGAGCGGGTGCAGTTCCTCTCTAACCACAACAACTTCCACGAAGGCATGGCCACCGGTGACGCCGACGGCGACGGATTCCCCGACATTGTAGCCAACGGCTACGTGCTCTACAGTCCGGGCGAGGACCTGAAGCAATCCTGGCGGGAAGAAAATCTGTCGGAAAAGTGGAACACCCAAACCGGCGATTGGTCGCGCAACGGCACCAAAGCGTTTATGCGCGACTTGGACGGCGACGGCCGGTCCGAGGTATTCGTGAGCCACAGCGAGCGGGCGGGCTACCCGGTGGTGTATTATCAAAACACCGGCGACGGTTGGCAGGAGCACGTTATTGCCGACAGCCTACCCGCTTGCCACACGTTACAAGTTTATGATTTTGATCTGGACGGCGACTACGACGTGCTGGCGGGCGTGAACAAAGACCGGGCCGTCAACCTGGAGCAAACCGAGTACCCGGTGCTGATTTTTCTGAGTGAGGACAACTACGCGCGCTGGAACCCAATGGTGGTCGGCGAAGACGGTATCTACAACGGGCAGGCCTTCGACTACGACGGCGACGGGGATACGGATATCCTGCGCTACCCCGGGCACATGGCCACCGAGCTTTATGTATGGGAAAACCAGGTGCGGTGACCGATAGTAAGTATAGTTTCTTAGAGCGGCTAACTCGGGGGCGGGGTATACCCGAATACCGGTTGCTGAAAGCCTGCGGCATCAAACTGATGCTGATCTTGTTTTGTAAAGCCCTTTTATCGCGCCAAAGTGCGTCAAGAAGTTTTGTCAGGTGCTCTTATCGCTGAGAAGCACGCGGCAACGTTTTGTAAGGTGCTTATTGTCGGGCTGTTCGGCACAACAAACCATTGCAAAGTGATTTTATCGCGCCCAAGCGGTTTACAAAATGACGCAGACCGGTATCATCACACCAAAGTGGCTCAATAAAGCGCGGGGAGTGCTGATATCGCCGGATTTCGCCCTGCGACGCTTTGGGGAGCCCCCAACGAGCTTGGTTTCGCCTTCACAACGGGTTGCGACCGACTTTGACGGATTAAAAGCGTTCTGTGAGGCGTATTAGCTCATTTCTTCGTCGCTTTCGTCCTCTTCTACCAGTTGGGCATTGCGATTGGCGTTGTTCAATTTAGGAAATAAGCGTTCGGCCCGGATTTTTCCGAACTGTTTGCGGGCATCCAGGTAGTTGTTCTCGTACTGGCGGCGCAGGGTAGCCTGCGCGATCTCTTCGTCGGCTTCGCAGGCCTTGAGTTGCTTGATCGTGTCTTCGTAGGCCCGGATTGCTTTGCGCGAGGCCGCTACCTGGGTTCGCAGCTCGGCGGCCAGCGGGAACAGCGTGTGGTCTTTGTCCAGGTCTTCGATGCGCATGGCCAGCCGCTCCACCGTGTCGGGCTCCTCTTGCAGATTCATGTTGACGATATGGCCAAACTTGCCCTCGGGAAACACGCGGGGCATCACGGCCTCGGCGGGGGTGGCCCGGTCGTGCTCTTCGCAGCGGCGGAACACCAGCCGCACCTGGTCGTCGAGTTGGTTGTCGGCCGTGAGCAGGTCGTCGTAGCGGTCTTCGCGTTGCTCCTGCTTGCGGCGGGTGGCCTCGTGCTTGTCTTTGAGGGCATTGTAGGGGAGCTGGGCCTGATCAATCAGGAACTGGGTGCCGTTAAACTGTCGGCACAGGCGCATATGGCGGCGGGTGGCACTGAGGTGTTTTCGGGTGGAGACGCGTTCGTAAAGGAGCTGAGCCATGAGAAAATAGTTTTGTAAGTTTTGGATTATGATTGCTGGGTGCCAATATACTGAACGATAGCGCTTGTAGCGGTCGGATGTAAGATATTGGCGGGAATT
Organism: Cyclobacteriaceae bacterium; assembly: GCA_965217275.1. Taxonomy (GTDB): domain Bacteria; phylum Bacteroidota; class Bacteroidia; order Cytophagales; family Cyclobacteriaceae; genus Tunicatimonas. The sequence continues at coordinate 4,765,367 of OZ244400.1, forward strand.
ACCGGATTATTGGTGGTAGTTGACCTTCTATGCAGGTGCAATAGGCAGTATTTTTGGGGTAAACTTGCTGTTTTGCAACACATATGTTGTATAGACGCAATAGAATATCGCACTATGGCTACTACGCTACAATTCTGTAAAATCACTCATCGCGGTGCTTCTCGCCTTCGTGTTGACTTCCCCTACGACCCAGAAACCATCGCACGCGTGAAGGAACTGCCCGGCCGACAATGGAGTAAGACGAAAAAGTGCTGGCATGGGATGCCCCGCATCTGCCCAATACTTCCGAGAGTCTGCGGCTATTGCAGGAACTAAACGGAGTACCGGTTGAAACGATACCGGACAACCCCACTGACCCGGCACAAATAAGGGGAGAGCAACCCAAACCAGAGGCATCTCCACCGTCGGAGGCCCCCAACCCGCCCCCTCCGGCAAAAATCCCAGCCGCGGGTCAGATTTCGGTTTATACCCGCGAGGGTCGGCTGCGGTTGTCGTTCAAGTACGATGTGACGGTCATTGCTTTCGTCAAAACCCTACCCTATCCGGTGTATGATCAGGACAATAAGTGGTGGAGTGTCCCCGATACCGAGGTGATTCGGAAAGATTTGGCCACGTTTGCCGAGCAAAAGGGCTTACATATCTGCTATTCCACCCGCCCCACTGAGCGAGAGCGGCAGCCGCGTCCGCGCAAAGAAGACAATCCGAACTACCGAACCTGCCCTGAAGCATACGTTAACAAGCTTAGAACCAAGCGCTACAGTCCCAACACCATTCGCACGTATACTAATCTGTTTGAGGAGTTTATCAATCGGGCGACGATCGCTATTATCCTGAGCTAGACCCCAAAGAGATCAGCGAGAAGGACATTATGCAGTTTCTGCGCTATCTGGTAGACGAGCGGCAGATATCGACCTCGTATCAGAACCAGTCGATCAACGCAATAAAATTCTATTACGAGCAGGTGCTGGGCGGCAAGCGGAAGTTCTATTTTTTAGATCGGCCCCGCAAAGAAAAGCGGTTGCCGGTGGTGTTGAGTGAGGAAGAAGTGGTGCGTATTTTCGGGCAGGTGGGTAATATTAAGCATAAGTGCTTGCTGATGCTGATCTATTCGGCCGGGCTGCGCATCGGGGAAGCGTTGAATATAACGGTGGCAGATATTGATAGCGCCCGCGGGCAGGTGAGCATTCGGGGGGCCAAGGGGAACAAGGATCGGGTGAGTTTGCTGTCGGCCAGTCTGCTGCCGTTGTTGCGGGAGTATTATCAGCAGTACCAGCCCAAGAAGTATTTGTTTGAGGGAATGGGCGGGGGAAAGTACTCGGCCCGCAGCGCACAGGCCGTGCTCAAACGGGCCGTGAAGCAGGCTAAAATTAAGAAAAATGTGACGCTGCACACACTTCGTCACTCATTTGCCACCCATTTGTTGGAAAATGGTACGGATTTGCGTTATATTCAAACTTTGTTGGGACATAATTCAAGCCGAACCACAGAAATCTACACGCACGTGAGTACGAAAGCACTGCGCGATATCCGGAGTCCATTGGATAAGTTAAATTTAGGTAGAGATGATGAACGGAAGTAAGAAAAGAGGCGAATTTAGAGGTTTTAGACAGTTTTTGACTATCTTCGGATCCTAAAAAATATAATGGATATAAACGCAATTGCGTCTATACAATCGTTAGGGCTCATTTGAAAAGACGATTAAATGATTGATATTTGAATAAAACGCAACGAGATATGACAACGGCCATACTATCTAGTGAATCTGATGCTAATATGACGCAACTCATAGCATTTGCCAATAAGTTGGGAATTAAAATCAAAATGTTAGAAGGGGAAGAAGCCGAAGATTTGGCGATGGCGTACGCTATTGAGAGCGGAAAAACGGGGGAGCATGTAGATACGCAGGATTTCATCAAAAGCCTTCGTCAATGAACGTTCGGATTGATAAGTCCTTTGAAAAAGACATCAAGAAGATAAAGGACAAGGTTCTACTTGCCAAAATAGCTGATACGATTGAAAAGGTACAAGCATCTACAAACCAAGAAGAGATCAAGAACATCAAGAAGTTGAAAGGATTCCAGAGTTATTATCGAATTAGAATAGGAGACTACAGGATAGGTCTGTCGATTGAAGAAACAAAAGTAGATTTCATTAGGTTTTTGCCAAGGAAAGATGTTTACAAATACTTTCCGTAGCGGTAAAATGAAAACGAGCCCTAACACCATGCAACCGCCAGCCGGGGGAAAGAAGGGCATGAGCACTTGTTGCTCCAAGTTCGTATATTGATGCTCGGAAGATAAAAGCCAACAAGCCCGGCCTGACGGCTGCATTGAACGTTATGAGCCATAGAAAATGAAAAGGATTGTATACCTGATTTGTAGTCTGATTCTGTATTCTTGTAGTACTAATAATGATAATGCATCAGCCTCAACATTCACACTCGCCAAAAATCAAATAATCAGATATGAAAGCAGTAATGATTTTATCAAGAGTACATTCCCTGACACCTTGATCAGCGGGGATATATTAAATGCAGAGATTTACTCAAGCACTGATGAATGGAAGGTAATTGAAGCCTACGTTAATTGTCAAATAGAATCTGATGGAATATTTAGAGTACGTAAGAGATTTAAATTAGAATGCTTAGAACTACCTATTCGCGAGAATAAAGCTCAGATTGAGTTTGAAACTGTAGGAAATGGACCGAAGAAGTTTTTGCCTGTTACGCTGATTATAGAAAACGTAAAAGGAATAAAGAAGGCCATAGAATTGCCAATTACCACTTATTATTTAAAAAAAGGAAACGGCTCATAACACCATGCAGCCGCCAGCCGGGGGAAGCTGAGCATGTGCACTTGTCGCGCCAAGTTCGTATATTGGTTCTCGGAAGATTAACGCAAACAAGCCCGGCCCGACGGCTGCATTGAACGTTAGCACACATTTAAAACGCAACAATGAAAAAACTAACCTTTCTTACAATTTTTAATCTTTTAGCGTTCAACTTTGCCATTGGACAAGATCATGTAAAGTACTCAGAATTGATCCAAGAAGCTTGGAGTTTGTATGAGAGTAAAAACTACTTGCAGTCAGGGCAAAAATACTCAGAAGCATTTGTTGCCCTTGACGGTAAGGGAATGGTAAACGATAAATATAATGCCGCCTGTTCTTGGGCTTTGGCAAATCGGGCTGACTCTTCTTTTATTCAGCTTTTTAGAATTGCAGAAAAAGGTAATTACGCCAATCTTGGGCACATAACTACAGATCCTGACTTGAACTCTCTTCACAGTGATGAGAGGTGGAGTGAAGTCATTGAAATTGTAAAAGCTAACAAAGAAAAAGCAGAAGCTAATTTAGACAAGCCACTTGTTGCGATTCTTGATACCATCTATCAGGAAGACCAAAAGTACAGACAGCAAATAAAAGGTATTGAAGAAAAGTACGGATGGGAGTCTGATGAAATGAAAGCTCATTGGGAAATTATCAATGAAAAAGACTCTGTAAACCTGATTAAAATCAAAAAGATACTTGATACACGCGGTTGGCTTGGCGCAGATGTCATCGGAAAACAAGGTAATTCAACCTTGTTTTTGGTAATTCAACATGCTGATCTCGAAACCCAAGAGAAGTATTTGCCGATAATGAGAGAAGCGGTCAAAAAGGGGAATGCGCAGGCAAGTAGCTTAGCATTGCTGGAAGACAGAGTAGCTTTAAGAAAGGGGGAGAAACAAATTTATGGTAGCCAAGTTGGTCAGGACCAAGAAACAGGCGAGTATCATGTTCTACCGCTTATCGATCCAGATAATGTTGATAAAAGGCGAGCAGAAGTAGGGCTTGGACCAATTCAAGGTTACATTTCAAATTGGGATATGACGTGGGATGTAGAAGAATACAAAGAGAAACTACCTGAATACGAGGCGAAACAAAAACAATGACAACGTGTGCTAACACTATGCAGCCGCCAGCCGGTTGAAACAGGCTCGGGCACTTGTCTCTCCAAAGAGCTATATTGGCTCATTGAATGAACGAATGCAAACAAGCGCCCGGCCTGACGGCTGCATTATACGTTAGCGTTCATTGTAAAAAAGCATTCTAAAAAATTTCAAAATCAAAATATGAGTATACGTTTATGGACTGTTTTGATTTTGGTGGTTTTCTTTCATTCATGTAATACAACTTCTCCAAATGAAGTCATAGATGGCAGCCTAATAGTTCCTGAAAACCGACTAAATCCTGATTCTCGAACTCTTAAATTGTCATATAAAGTTCTTAAAGCAAAAAAAGCCGATTCGTTAAAAGCGCCTATTTTATATTTACAGGGCGGCCCAGGTGCTTCTACCTTAATCATGGAGGAGTACTTTAAAAATCATGTTCTCAGAAACGATAGAGATATTGTACTGATGGATCAACGTGGAACAGGCGCATCTGGAGCAAACTGTATTGATATGGGTAAAGCCATCATTGCAATTGCAAGACAAGACTTAGGCCCTAAAGAAGAACAATTGGCCTTGGACTCAATCTTTAACCAATGTAAGGAGGCGGTCAATCAAAAAGGTGTTGATTTGGCCGGATATACAAGCCAGGAAAATGCCGCTGATTTTGAGGACTTACGTAAAGACTTGGGATATGAACAATGGAATCTATTTGGAGCTTCCTATGGTTCAAGGTTGGGGTTTACCATCATGCGCGATTTTCCACTTAGTGTTCGTAGCTCAATCTTTGTAGGCGTTTTTGCTCCAGAATCTCAATTATCTGGAGAAACTGTTCTCGATTTTGAAAAATCTCTTTTTGAAGTTCTTAGGCGTTGTGAACAAAGTGAGAAATGTAATAGCCGCTATCCTCATCTTAAAAATCGTTTATTAAAAATCCTAAAAAAGTTAAAGTATGAACCCTTGCATTTAGAGTACGATTCACAACCTTTTGTTCTGAACCGTCGAGATGCTTTACTATTATTACACCACTCCCTTTACAGTCGCCAGTCAATAGCAAATATCCCCAAAATTATTGAAGCGATGGAAAAGGGCAAATTGGAACCCATCAACAATGCCCTGCAATATATTGAATTCATATACAATCTTGTCAATTGGCCTATGAACAATTCGGTCATGGCCTATGAAGAACTGCCCTTCATCGATAGTCTTAAAATAATTAATGCTCATGGAAAATCGGAACTAAGGTTTGACATTACAACCTTTGAAGGGTTTAACTCTCTATCCGATTGGCATCCATTTAGGGCTTCGGTCCTTGAAAACCAACCCGTGATTTCAGATGTTCCAACGTTGATGGTTTCAGGCAATTTAGACCCAGTCACTCCCATTAGTAATTCCATCGAGGCTTTAAAGCATTTAAAAAATGGTTACGGGGTCGTTTTCCCAGATGAAAGTCATGATTTGGCCAACCCCTGTTTCCTTAAAATTGCTGAAGATTTTCTTAACAATCCATTCCAGAAACCGGATTTAGATTGTAGCACAATAAGACAACCAATTGAATGGAACTTATACCAACAGTCTAAATGAAAAAGTGGCCTACTTTAACGGAATACTCACTCGGACGGAAACAACAAACGCTAACAAAACCTAAACGTAATGCGGACTTTAGGGTAAAAACGAAAGGTCTGTGTATGTTTATATAGTCGCTAAATCTTATGGATTTAGCTTTAGAATAGAAAAAAGAAGAAGAAAAACAATAAGCTTTAGCTTCGTGCGCAGACGGAAACGAAAAGTTTCCTTATTACCGCACTACGCTTAGCTCAAGCGTTGGTAACAATATGATCTTGATTGAGAAATATTAGTTAAATTTGAAATAAAAAGATGATAGTAGAGAGACAGAACAACGAAATCATAGTGAGATTTTCTGCTGGCAACAAAGCCTCCAAAATCCAATCCATTTTGGACTATTTGCGATATGAGGAACTGACTTCAAAGTCAAAAGCTACCCAGAAGGATCTAGATCTATTGCTAAAAGAGGCCAAAAAGGAAAGATTGAACAAAATCAAGAAAGAAACTGGACTCAATGAGTAGTATTATTGTCGATTCCAATATTCTTTTCAGTGCAATTTTGAATCTGAACAGCCGAATCGGACAGATTCTGATCAATGGACAGGACTACTTTGAATTTTACGCGCCAAAATATGTTAGGACAGAACTCCTCCGCCACAAAGAGAAGATCAAAAAAATCACAAGCTTTACGGAGGAGGAATTTCTAGAGGTTTATGAATTGACCTTGAAAAACGTAACCGTCCTGGATCATTCCGTTCTTCCGGAAAAGGCTTTCAAAAAAGCCTTCAAATATTGTCAGGACATCGATGTGGACGATACTGTCTTCGTAGGATTTTCGGAATACTTGAAAGCTAAACTTTGGACCGGAGACAAGGAATTGACCAAAGGATTGAAAACAAAAGGATTTGAAAGAATCATCACTACCGAGGAACTTTTCCAAGAATTTGTCGATAAAATCAAGCAGAGAAAATAATACTGTTGCCAACAATGGCTACACGTAATGTGGGTGAAAGTGATACATCGAGAGTAAGGGAATATTAACAAACGTATCGCTGAACGGAAAGTAAAGTGCATCTCAACCCCGCAATACGCATAGCCTTAACCATTGGCAGGAGCATGTTATCGCCGACAGCCTACCCGCTTGCCACACGTTACAAGTTTATGATTTTGACCTGGATGGCGACTACGACGTGCTGGCGGGCGTGAATAAAGACCGGGCAATTAACCTGGAGCAAACCGAGTTTCCGGTGCTGGTTTTTCTGAGTGAGGACAACTACGCGCGCTGGAACCCAATGGTGGTCGGCGAAGACGGTATCTACAACGGGCAGGCCTTCGACTACGACGGCGACGGGGATACGGACATTCTGCGCTACCCCGGGCACATGGCCACCGAGCTTTATGTATGGGAAAACCAGGTGCGGTAACGACTAGGGCAGCCTTTGTCTGGGTTACTGGTGTTTATTTTTCGTTTATCATTTTAGCTACTTGAAGCAACTGCGTGATGATTGCTCACGGAAGCTTTCCTGTAGTTAAGGATACAAAGCTAAGAAAACGGTACGACAGGGCACTCAAAAAGGGAAAGCTAAAGCTTTTCCGCCGCTTATAAGGCACCTCTACAACCCTTCTAGCGCAGATTCTCCGAATCTGTGCTAACCGTCCGCGAGGATTCCATCCGCCCGCGGGCTAGCATTTCCCACCGTCCCGTTTTGAACTCTAATCCAAGCCCCCTGAATATCCCAATGATCCAATCCGCCCCCTATTTATATTCCTTTTCCGCGTAGTTTTTCGCTTCTTTGTGTTTTAGGCTAACCAGTCTTATCGCCGTTAGCGGTGAACATCACTACGCCCTATGTACCAATCCCTTATTCGCCCGCTGCTCTTTCGTCTGAAACCCGAAACGGCGCACCAACTCACCGTGACTCTGCTTAAGATAGCCATTGCCCTGCCCGGCGTGACCGGGCTGCTGCGTAGGCTGTACGCAGTGAACAACCCGCGGCTGGAGCGCGAGCTGTTCGGACTGCGCTTCGCCAATCCGGTGGGGCTGGCCGCGGGCTTCGACAAGGATGCCCGGCTGGTCGACGGGATGGCGGCGCTGGGCTTTGGCTTTGTGGAGGTGGGCACGGTGACGCCCTTTGCGCAGCCGGGCAACCCCAAGCCCCGCATGTTTCGGCTACCCGCCGACCGCAGCCTGATCAACCGCCTGGGCTTTAATAACCACGGAGTGAGCCAAGCCGCCCGCAACCTGGCGCGTCGCCGTTCCTCGGTGATCGTAGGCGGCAACATCGGCAAGAACAAGGTCACGCCCAACGAACACGCGGCGCGCGACTACGAAAGCTGTTTCCGCGCGCTCTACGACTACGTAGACTATTTTACGGTGAACGTGAGCTCGCCCAACACCCCTGACCTGCGGGAGTTGCAGGAGAAAGAACCGCTCACCGATCTGCTGCGCGGCTTGCAGCAAATTAACCGACAGCAACCCCATCCCAAGCCTATCCTCCTCAAGATTGCCCCCGACTTATCCGACGGACAGCTTGATGATATCGTGGATATCTGCCAGTCACTGGACATCGACGGTATCATTGCCACCAACACCACCATCAGCCGCGCCGGACTTGCCACCCCCGACCAGCGGGTGACCGCCGCGGGAGCCGGGGGGCTCAGCGGACAGGCCCTGCAGCAGCGCGCCACCGCGGTGATTCGATACCTGCACCAGCGCTCGGGCGGGCAGTTGCCGATCATTGGGGTGGGCGGCGTGGCTTCGCCCGAAGATGCGCTCGAGAAGCTCGCCGCCGGGGCCAGCCTGGTGCAGATTTATACCGGCCTGGTCTACGAAGGCCCTGCCCTGGTGAAGCGCATCAACCAAGCGCTGGCCGAAACGCCCGCGCAGCCGGTGGTGTCCTGATGCAACTGTTCTACCAGCCCGAACTAGACCCGGCCTGCCCGGTGCTGCCCCCCGACGAGTCGCGGCACTGCGTGCAAGTGCTGCGTCGGCGGGCGGGCGACCCGATCACGGTGGTAGACGGGCGAGGCACCTACTACGAGGCCACGATCACCGAACCCAACGCAAAGCACTGTGGCTTTGCCGTGGAGCAAACCCGGCACGAGGAGGCGCGTCCGTTTCGGGTGCACCTGGCTATTGCACCCACCAAGAATCTGGACCGTACGGAGTGGCTGGTAGAAAAACTAGTGGAGGTGGGGGTGGATCAGCTGAGCTTTATCAAGTGCGTCCACTCCGAACGCAACGTGCTTAAGACCGAACGCTTAATAAAGAAGGCCGTTGCCGCAATGAAGCAGGCGGGTCGCGCCACCCTGCCGGTTATCGATGAGCTGCGACCCTTCGCTGCGTTTCTGAAAAGTCCGGTAAAGCAGCAGCAGCGCTTTATTGCCTACGTAGATTTTGATAATCCTATTCTCCTCAAGCAGGCTGCGCAACCGGTAGGCTCCTATGTGGTGCTGGTAGGCCCGGAAGGCGGGTTTAGCGACGCGGAGCTTGCCCAAGCGAAGCAGACGGGTTACCACGGGGTGAGCCTGGGCAACTACCGGCTACGCACCGAAACCGCGGGCTTGGTGGCCGGGCTCACGCTGAACCTGATCAATGAACGGTATACTACTGCTGATCGTAGTAGTTGATCAGTTGCGCGAGGTCGTCCGGATTCTCGAGGTTGATAAATTCCTTATCCAAGTACGCGCTGACGGCTGCCTTTTTGTCACTAAGCGTCCGGCGTACTGATTTTATTGTCGGTTTGAGTCGGTAAGACCGTCCGTCGGGTTTAACCAAGTAGTAGGCCGTCATAACCTCGCTAAACTCATCGTAGGGCCGATTGGTACTGTACGCTCCTTCGTAGCTGGCCTTGATCAGCTTTTTGTTGTAAACGGCCAGTAGCGTAGAAGTAGTCGGATCAGTGAGGCTTCCATAAAGAACCTGCGCGAAATGATTGGGCGGAAACTTACGGTAATTAGGAAGATAATCAACCTGAATGAAATTTAGCGAATCATTAGGTTGCTTAGCACGCAGGCTAAACCGGGCAATGGTGTGCTTGTCTGGAATCACGGCATGATCGTAGGGGTGCTTCACGACGATCTCATCGCGGTACAGATCATACTTTAGTTCAACGTTGGCAAACACTTTGCCGTCGCGCAGGGTCACCTTACCAGGGGTCCACTCATCAAGCAAGAGAGGGCTTCCTTTAACCCCTTCGTAACGCTCATCAAAGGTTTGCACTGAGGCTTGGTTAAAGTTTTTGCCGACCTCGTTGACAATCTGCTGTCGCTCAGGAGCATTCTTTTGTTGTCCGTGCGCTACGGGTAAGGCAACAACCAGCAATAAAAATGACCAAATGATTCGCATACATTAAGGTTCCTGATCGTAGAAAGCAACCAGTCGAGCAAGGTCGGATACATTGTCGAAGTCAAGCATCGTTTCCTGAATAAACGTCTGCATCGCTTCCCGTCGATCGCTAAAGAGGTCAAGCACCGCCTCGCGGTTGGGCTCAAAAGTAGACACTTTTCCTTCGGGCGACACGTAATAATAATCAGTGACGGTGGCTCCTAGCTGGTTTGATGACGCCTGACTAGCCGAGGCAACGTCTTTGCGGTGCACGGCCAACAGCGCGGATTCACTCTGATAGATCAGCTGCACAAACTGCTCGTCGGGCACTTCGTCGAAATCTCCCAGGTACTTGGCGCGCTGAAACCGGGCAAGGTTGGCCAGCCGGGGCGGGCCGATGGTGAAGCTGCGTACTTTCTCCGGATTCAGGGGCACAGCTTCTCCGTCTTTGCCCCGAATAAGCAGCCGGTTGCGGTAGATATCATAACGCAGCTGGACGTTGTCGTATTCGTCGCCGCCATCCAGGGTTACCTGCCCGTCGCTCCAGCCTTCGGAGAAATAAGGGTCGGCGGCTCCCTCAGCTTGGTCACTGAGCGTTTCGACGGTTGCGGGGTAGTCGCCCTCGTTGAGGGGTTCTTCCGAAGATCGGCGCTCGATCACGTCGTCGGAGGGAAAGTCTTGCGTCTGCGCGAACAGGGGAATTGATACGATAGCAAGGCTGCTGATAAGTACTGATCTGAGAAGTTGCATGGTTGTTCTTAGTTTCCGTTAAAAATTGGTTTTCGTTTCTCGGCGAAAGCACGGATGCCTTCGGCGTGGTCGGCGGTGGTGGCGGCAATGTCCTGGTTCTGAGCTTCCAGCTCCAGCATTTGCTCCAACGACAGCTGCCCGGCTTGGTTGAGCATCTCCTTCATCACGGCAACGGCCACGGTGGGGGCGTTGGCGTAATAGTCGACGTAGCGTTGCACCGCTTCGTTGAGTTGGGCATGGGGTACCACTTCGTTGACCAAGCCCAGCAACAACGCTTCGGACGCGCCCACGCGGGTGCCCATCGTAGCCAGTTCGAAGGCCTTTAGTCGCCCCACAATGCGCGGCAGAAAATACGTAGAGCCCGAGTCCATGATCAGCCCGATGCCCACGAACAGCTCTGACAGATAGGCTTCTTCCGAGGCCACGATCAGATCACAGGCCAGTGCCAATGAGCAGCCCGCTCCGGCGGCAATGCCGTTGAGGCGGCAGATGATGGGTTTGTTAAGCTTCCGCATGGCTAGTATCAGCGGGTTGTAGTAGGTGCGAATGGCTTCCGAGTAGGGTTTGCCCTCCATTTCGTTTTGGGCAGCTTTCAGGTCTTGACCTGAGCAGAAAGCGTTGCCTTGGCCGGTGAGCACCACCACCCGTACCTCCTGATTGTGGTGCAATTGCTCGAACACCGTGCGCAACTCAGTTTTGATGCCGTTGTTCAAGGCGTTGAACACGGCCGGTCGGTTCAGCGTGACGGTGGCCAGAGCCCCCTCGTGAGAGAAATTTAGGTATTGATACATAAGGTTGCTTTGTTAGAAAACTTTCAGTAGCCCTGCTTTGTTTCCTGCGCTGATTATTTCTAGTTTTGCGAAACTACTGGCGCACGTGGTGAAACTGGTAGACACGCTGTCTTGAGGGGGCAGTGCCCTTACGGGCGTGGAAGTTCGAATCTTCTCGTGCGCACAAAAAAGAGTAGCGGTTGTCTTAATCAGACAATCGCTGCTCTTTTTATAGGGAAACATAAAAAAGGCGATCCGTATTGGATCGCCTTTACTGCTTCTCTGGCTAGTTGTAATACAATCTTACGTGCGTAGGGCAGCGTTAATAATCATGCTTTATCTCATCGTTGGTTCTTGCTATTTGCATGAATCATTCATAAAACTAAAACAATGAGAACCTACTTATTAATTACTCTGGCTATTCTGTTGTTGAGCCACGTTGCTAAAGCCCAGCGCTACGAAGAAACCGACAAAGTATTTCCGCCTTCTGAACCAACCGTTGAGGGGCACAAATTTGGCAGCTCAGTTGCTATTGATGGGGACTATGCAGTGGTGGCTAGTCACGGCAACTATCAGGCGGCGGGGAAGGCTTATGTGTTCCACCGTCAGGGCACCAAGTGGAATAGAGTAGCCAAGCTTGCATTGTCAAACCCTGATCCTGACCACAATTATATCAGAGGAGTAGCAATTTCCGATAGTACCGTTTTAGTAAGCTACCATCATCACTCGAAGGCAGCAGCATACATATACATTGAACCTACCGGTGGCTGGAAAGACACAACTGAAAACGCAATACTTACCTCCAGTCTCTATACTGGTTTCACAATGAGCGACACTATCGCTGTAGAAGGGAATACAATTGTGCTTGGCACAAGAGATAGTGGGGTTCTCGTCTACGAGAAGCCGGATAGTGGTTGGACTAGTATGACTCAGGCTGCTATACTTACAAGCAGCGATGACATACTGTTTGGACACTCCCCCGCAATATCTGAACATACTGTCGTAGTCGGTAGTCACGCAGGAGCAATCTATGTGTTCGAGCGCCCTGAAGAGGGCTGGCATGATATGACCCAAACCTCCAAACTGACGGCTTCGGGAGAGGCACCTAAGTTTTTGATAGGATCAGCCGTAGACATCTACGGTAGTACTATTGTAGCTAGTGCTAATAACTACTATCACGAGCGAGAAACTGCTTTTATCTTCGAAAAACCTCGGGAAGGTTGGGTTGATAACACCGAGACAGCCCGGCTAACTCGTAGTGGAACTGATGACTTCATAATAGGTAAATCAATCGCTGTCACAAATAGCACAGTAGCAATAAGTGTCTCTGGAGGTTTTTTGATTTACTGCAAGCCAATTCTGGGATGGGCTAATACAGCAGAAACTCTAATTATTCCATCTGATAATGGTATTTACGAACCGATGGATATATCAGACAGTACAATACTGGTAGGAATCTCAGATGATGACACACGAGGCACCGACGTGGGTGCGGCCCTTTTCTACACACGCCAACCCAACCATCCACCAGTTCTCACCAGGCCTGTTGCTGATCAGAGCATTGTGGTACAAAAGGCTTTTTCCTTTGTTATCATGAAAGATTTATTCAGCGATATTGACGGCGATAGTATATCGTATTCTGCGACCCTTGCGGATGGATCACCACTGCCGATGTGGCTTTCTTTTTATGTGAATACTTTGACTTTCAGTGGCAAACCGCTCACGAACGATGTTGGCGAACTTAGTATCAAGATTACCGCTACCGATGGCCATGAAGAAGTAAGCGCTCTGTTTACGATTACTGTCCTAGAGAAAAGTGAAGAGAAGCCTACAGACGAAGAATCAGCCGATGAGGAAAAAAAACCAGTTGACGAAGAAAAGCCAGATTTACAAGAAGATACGATTACAGGAATATACGATGAAGCAAAAGAGCAAGAAATTCTCTTGTATCCTAATCCTAGCGCTGGTCGATTTCATATTCGCTCAGAAAACGAACCCATCCGGCGGATTGTGATAAGTAATGGGCTAGGGCAAGTGGTTATAGATCATCAGTACGCCAGTGGGCGCGATAGCGCTACGCTAGATTTTTTGCCTTCTGGTATCTATCAGGCGCATATTCAAACTGAGTATCGCGTAACCAATCGACATATAGTTGTAAAGTAGCGCAAATGCTTCTTAAAAAAAAGGCGATCCGAAGTGGATCGCCTTTTTGCGTCTATATAATAAAGGAGGATGAATTACATCATGCCGCCCATGCCGCATTTTTACAGGGTAGCTGTTGCCCCCCAGAAAATGGTTTAGCTAAAAATCAACCTTATGTAGCTTCCGAACCATCATCCTCTTCTGTAACATTTCCCTTACACATTACATTTGCCACAAATGCCTTGCTTTCTTGCCTTATAGAAAATCTTAAAGTCTTAGTTTTAAGTATTAATTTAATAATTAAGGTTAATAAACTCAAGCGTGAAATGTCAAAGCTAACGAAAAATTTATTGTTCGTCTTCCTTCTATCAGGAGGAGCCGTTGTCGGGCAAAACATCGACAAAAATGTTGAAGCGTGTACTTACACGCGCATGCCCTCGCATCCGTTTCCAAATTCGGTTGAAAGCTACCACATCACCAAGGAGCTGTATACCGGTCCAGGCGAGAGCAAATACGAGATTGCCAAAAAAATAGACAATGCTATCAAACTACCTCGACTCACTAAATCTACCGAGGGCGAAGGAGCAAACTTTTTGGTAAGAGTTGAGGGGTTCACCAGAGGCGACATCGAAACTACTGAGACGTCGCGTAAAGAAAAGCGAGGCGATGAAGAGGTGTCGGTTCCTTACTACAATTACGTTTTCAGCTACAAGTACCCAATTTATTATGAAGTAAGTCTACCTAATGGAGCTGAACCGATCGATAGAACGTACCTAATTGATAATAAAAGCCACCGCTATTCATCTCCTTCTTTTAAATCCAGAAGTCAGTTAAGCAAATGGTGGGCTGAAAACCGGAGTGGCGTTAAGACTGATCTTCGCAAAAAACTCCTAAACCAGGGTATGTCAACCCTAAAGCAACGGGTGGACAGCCGGTTTGCCTTTACGGTGGTCACTGAGGGAGTTACTCTTTATACGGTCAAGAAGTTTAAGGGCTTCGATTACGCTGACGTAGATGCGGCCTATGAAACGGCAAAAGAAGCCATAGCAACTATTGAACCGTCGGACCGAGTGTATAAGGAAGAGTTTACTTCCAAAATGGAACTGGCTATCGAACAGTGGGAAAAGATTTTATTAGATAAAGATTTAGAAAAACGAAAAACGAGAATCAATTCAAAAGTGGCCGAACGAATGTATCGCAACATCTTCCAAGCCCTGGTGATGATGGATAGATTTGATGATGCTCTCGCCTTAAAGGCTCAAGCTGAATCGCTGGTCAAAAACCCTATTCCCTCCACAATGGAATATCAACTGAAGAACAAACAAAGTCGATATAATGCTAACCTAGAAGAAATCGAACTTAGAATGGCAGACAACTAACAAATCAATTTGCCATACTTGGCCGAGCAAACAGTCCGGTTAACTGCTTCACCAAGCACTCATAAAATTAGTGTCAAACAACTCAAATCAAACAAAGATATGAAACGAATTAAAAACACTCTTTTAATCGCTCTTACAACGAGCTTGTACGTATCGTTTTCCGCTTGTACTTCGCAGGAAGAAGTGGGGCCAGCTAATGAAATCATCGACAGCGAAGGGCTTAGGATTCAATTAGAATGGTCTACGGGCAGTTCCTCCACTCAATCGCTATCGGAGGCAGATCTAGACTTATATCTTATGCTGGAAAACAATGAAGTTGAATTTAGTGAAACCTATACTCAGTTTGAATCAGTAGGGATCACAAACTTTTATACGGATGGTAGCTACGTAGTTACAGTAGCTTACGTTGAAGGAAGAAAAGCGCTCAACTACACTTTGTTTGTGTCCGGAGCATCAGAAAATAGCAAGGAAATCTTATACGAAGGGGTTTTCGCGGCTGGTGACGAAGGAAGTGAAATAGATGATATTACGATCACTAAAACCGGTAACAAATACGTAGTTCGGGATTAAGTAAGCTGTATACAATTTAGGTCTACTGACGCTTACTTGAGGCACCGTCAGTGGAACTATTGCAAACAGCAGAAAGCAAAAAAGGCGATCCGAAATAGATCGCCTTTTTAAATTATAATAGAGGAGGATGATTACATCATGCCGCCCATGCCGCCCATTCCTCCGGGAGGCATTCCGCCGCCAGCAGCACCGGCTTCTTCGGGCTCGTCGGCGATCACGCATTCGGTGGTCAGCAGCAACGACGCAATGGAAGCCGCATTTTCCAGGGCCAAGCGGGTTACTTTGGTCGGATCAATCACTCCGGCAGCAAACAGGTTCTCGTACTGGTCGGTACGAGCGTTGAAACCGTAGTCATCTTTGCCTTCCAATACTTTCTGAATAACCACCGAGCCTTCTTGTCCGGCGTTCTCTACAATCACACGCAGGGGTGATTCCAGCGCCAAGCGAACGATGTTTACTCCGGTTTTTTGATCCGCGTTCTCAGTAGTGATGTTCTCCAAGGAAGAGATAGCACGCACCAGGGCTACTCCACCACCGGCTACTACTCCTTCTTCCACTGCGGCGCGCGTAGCATGCAGTGCATCGTCAACGCGGTCCTTTTTCTCTTTCATTTCCACTTCGGTAGCCGCACCAATGTACAGGATGGCTACTCCACCGGATAGTTTCGCTAGTCGCTCCTGGAGCTTCTCACGGTCATAGTCCGAGGTGGTGTTCTCAATTTGAGACTTGATCTGGTTGATGCGGGCCTGGATTTGATCCTTCTCACCGGCGCCGTTTACCACGATAGTGTTGTCCTTATCAATGTTGATCTTCTCAGCATTACCTAAGTAATCAATCGTAGCGTTCTCCAGTTTGTAACCGCGCTCTTCCGAGATCACGGTACCACCGGTGAGTACGGCGATATCTTCCAACATCGCTTTGCGACGGTCACCGAATCCAGGAGCCTTCACGGCAGCGATCTTCAACGAACCGCGAATCTTATTCACTACCAGAGTAGCCAGGGCTTCGCCGTCTACGTCTTCCGAGATGATCAACAGCGGCTTGCCGGTTTGAGCTACAGCTTCCAGTACGGGAAGAAGCTCCTTCATAGAAGAAATCTTCTTGTCGTAGATCAAAATGTAAGGGTTTTCCAGCTCTGCTTCCATCCGTTCGGTGTTGGTCACGAAGTAAGGAGACAGGTAACCGCGGTCGAATTGCATACCTTCCACAAGTTTTACCTCAGTTTCGGTACCTTTGGCTTCTTCTACGGTGATCACGCCGTCTTTGCCTACTTTATCCATCGCGTGGGCGATCATCTGGCCAATTTCTTCGTCATTGTTGGCGGAGATAGAAGCCACTTGGGTGATTTCGTTAGAGCTGTCGATGGTTTTAGACTGCTGCGCTAGTGCGGCAACCACCGCTTCTACTGCTTTGTCTACTCCTCGTTTCAGGTCCATCGGATTGGCACCGGCGGCCACGTTTTTGATGCCGTGGGCGAAGATAGACTGTGCCAGTACGGTAGCCGTCGTGGTACCATCACCCGCGCTGTCGGCGGTCTTGGAAGCCACTTCCTTTACCAATTGAGCACCCATGTTTTCGATGGCATCCTTCAGTTCAATCTCCTTCGCTACTGAAACTCCATCCTTCGTGACGGTGGGAGCACCGAATTTCTTGTCAATAACTACGTTCCGTCCCTTGGGGCCGAGCGTAACTTTTACTGCGTTGGCCAGCGTATCCACCCCTTTTTTGATGCGGTCGCGGGCACTGGTGTTAAAATATATTTCCTTAGCCATTGTGTGTTAGTTTTTTGAGTTTGATTAAAAATTAAAAGCGTGCGTGATTACAGCACGGCAAAAATGTCAGACTCCCGCATGATAAGGTAGTCGTGACCATCTACGGTAATTTCAGTACCAGCGTACTTACCGTAGAGGATACTATCGCCTACCTTTACGGTGAGTGGTTCGTCTTTTTTGCCACCGCCTACCGCGACAACAGAGCCTTTTTGGGGCTTTTCTTTGGCGGTATCAGGAATGATAATACCGGAAGCAGTTTTCTCTTCGGCAGCAGCGGGCTCTACCAGAACGCGGTCTGCTAAAGGCTTGATGTTTACTTGTGACATTGTGTTGTTGGTTATGTTTAAAGTTTAACATGTTGTTAACGATCCCTAAGTGTACACTTCCTGTGCCAATGACCAAAAACGCGAATTGCGGTCTGATTCTCCGCCAATTTTGCCGAATTCGCTTAGAAGGCACCCATGTATGTCTTGACTGTCACTGACATTATTGCAGACTTGCGTGGTGTGTGGTTGCTGATTATATTCCCAACGACAAACGTTTACCCTGCCCTTATGACAAATTTGCACGAGGATTGGCTGACCAGTGGTCTGCTGGATTTTGAGTATAAGAAGTACTTAGCCCTAGCGTATATGCAAGGGGTGAAGCAAAAGTTCGAAGAGAAAAAGCTGTATCCCTTCATGTCGGACTTGGTGTTTCACTACAACAATCTGACGACGATCCGACAGAATAAGCAGCTTCTTTTCGAAAACTTTCCGAAGGAACTAACGCGTGCCGACTTTGAGCAGCTAAAACTGGACTACCGCCGCATTGTGGAGGACGATCAGCTGATGGACACGCTGAGTGAGGTTGTAAATTTCGCAATCCCTCGTTTCAAAGAGCGTATGGATCAAGGGGTCGTGCTGTACGAAGATATTGCTTATCATATTAGTATCGAGCCCATCGGGATCACTCCTCTGTATAAGGATGAAGGGTATTTGCTGCTGTTTATCAACAACACCAAAACGGTGTACGTGCACCAGTACAAAATCACGGTGTTTGAGCAGGCGAACGAATCGTACCGCGCCATTCGCACCGAGTTGTTGGAGGAGATGCAGTGGAGTTTAATGAACACCTTTGAGCACATCAAGCGGGACCTAATCAAGCGGAACCAGCATCTGCCGAATCCGGCGGCGTACCTGGCCCTATCGCGATCGCACTATCCATTGCAAGAAACGCTGTTGCCGATCACCAAACGGTTGCTGGTGCAGCACATCGGGCAGGCCGCGTAGGGGTACGTCGCGACGTACCCCTACGCGACGCAACCCCACGCGGGTGATCAATTGGCCGTATCGGGATCGACCAATTCGTCCTCCCCTAACCCTTCCAAATCGTCAGCACCGCCTAATCCCTCTTCATCGTCAGAGATGCCCGGGTTGACGGGAGGCAGCACATTGCGCTCCTGGGCGTTCTCAATGTTGGGGCTGGTGTACCCCTGATCGGGCTCCTGCAGATCGATGAGCAAACTGGAGGTCATGCTCAGCAACAGCATCAGGCTGGCGAGCACCCAGGTGGCTTTTTCCAGAAAATCGGTAGCGCGCTTCACGCCGATCATCTGGGTAGAAGAACCGGCCCCACCAAACTGGCTGGAAAGTCCTCCTTTGGAGTTCTGAGAAAGCACGACCAGCACCAGGAGCACGGCACAAATAATAGTGATTGAAATAACCGCAACCATTTACTTATTTTTTTAACTGTTCAATTTTTTGCGCAAAGTACGCTTTTTTTTCGGGATACTTCACCATCAACTTTTCGTAAAGATTCGTTGCCTTGTCGGTTTTCCCCTGCTTCAGCATTATTTCGGCCAGATTTTCGGTGACCAGATCATCCTGAAACGCCGAACTCGGCGCGGATAAATCCGAAGCGTTTTCATCAGTCGTCGAAGCATCTCGGGTGATCTGAGGATTGGCCGTCACGAAGCGATCAATAATCTCCTGCTGCCGCGTCCGGGGTACATCCGTACCGGGTACATCCGTACCGGGTACATCCGTACCGGGTACATCCGTACCGGGTACATCCGTACCGGGTACATCCGTACCGGGTACATCCGTACCGGGTACATCCGTACCGGGTACATCCGTACCGGGTACCTCGGGTAGCATCTGGCTTATCAACCGACTGCGATTCGGCCGCTTGCTCTTTGCTGGCACGCAGGCCTTCCAGGGTCTTGGCCAGTTCTTCCCGCAGCGAATCGCTGTCTTCTTCGTTGGGAGTTTGGGGCGGCGCACTTTCCTCGGCAACGGGGGTTACCGCTTCCTCTTCAGACGGATCGGCCATTTCTTCCGTCGCGCTTGCTTCAGCCAAATTCGTAGCCAGCGGCTCATCTGACTCGGCGACAGGGGCAGCGGCCAAATCTTGCGGCCTTGCTTCGGTGTCGGAGTCGGGCAAAACCACTGTTAGCTCATCGTAAAATACCTGCCGGAGCAACCGTCGGTCGGGTGCGTAGATAGCTGCCCGCCCCAGCGCGGCGTAGGCATCGGGAGTTTGCTGATCGTGCTTCGCCTTAGCAATTAGGGTGTGGATTAGCTGAAAGTACGGATACCGATTGACCACTTCCTCCATTTGCTCCACCGCTTCGGAGCTTATTTCTCGCGGTCGTTGAACGGCTTCCCACAGTTCGGCTTGTTTGAAAGACATAGAATTACCAGTTGGCGACGGTAGCCGTGAAGATATCAAAAATTATCTGATCCAAAATTTCGTCCACTAGTTCATCCTCGACGGCGGTAGGATCCAGGTCAGCAGGAAAGTCGGCGAAGAAGCTGAACGTCTTTCCGTCAAAATCGTACTGATCGTCGTAGGTATTGATATAGGTCGCCTCCACGGTAATGGTGAGGCGCATTTCCGCGGCCACGTCGGCCACCTGGTCACTACCCGAAGACTGCGGAGCCACCGGCTCATAATCATAGCGGACGATGGCCCCCTCAAGCTGAAGATCGCCGTCCTCATCCACCAGGGTAAGGTTCGTATTCTGTTGATAGTAATCCTTCACGCTCTCGGTGAACTGCTGGCTCATCACCGGAGGCCCCCCGCCCGAGTCGTTGTAGAAATTCTGGATAGAGATGGTCTTTACCTCCGGCGAGATGGCCGCCCCAGTGAACGTGTAAACCCCGCAGCCCTGAAACGTCAACAGAACGAGTGGTAGCAGCCAACAGCCGATAGTCGACAGTCGACAGTCGACGGTTGATAGCCCACAATCCACAGTCGCCTCTCGATTGTTGCCTGTCAACTGTCGACTATTGACTATGGACTGTGGACCATCGACTATGGACCGTCGACTGTCGACTCCTATTCTACTCAATCTCATACTGCTTAATTTTTCGGTACAGGGTTCGTTCGGAAATTCCCAGATCATTAGCGGCGTACTTGCGTTTGCTGTCGTTCTTTCGCAGCGCTTTGATGATGAGTTCCTTCTCCTTTTTCTCCAGCGAAAGGTCGCCATCGTCTTCCGTTTCGTGGGTAATATCCTCAATCACGTCGTAAGTATCATTCGTATCCTGGGTTTTCGGCGGGGCTGACTTGGCGTAATAGAGACGCTGACGGGCGAGGTTTTCGGCTAATTCGGCACTGCTTTCTTCCTGCTCCACGTCGTTGAACAGGTGCTCGTGCTCGCGGATAAGCGCATCACCGTAGCCCGGGCGGACATAGTCCTGATCGGGGTAGTCGGCCGCGGGGCGGTTCGATGATATACCATTGGGTGCACCCGACGGGGAAGGCTTGCCGCCTGGCGGAGCGTAGTTACGACCGTTCATTGCTCCGTTCGCTACGCCGTCGGCTTGCAAAATTCGGTATACCAGTTTCTTTAGTTCCGTCATGTCGCGGCGCATTTCAAAGAGCACCTTGTAGAGTAAGTCGCGTTCGCTATACCCCGCGTTGCCATCCTGATTATTAGCATCTCGGTACAGGGCGGGCAAGGTGCTTATCGAGGGCATAAAGCCGCGCAGGGTGGTCGCATCAATTTCGCGGTCTTCTACCAACAACGACATCTGCTCCACGATATTCTTTAGTTCGCGGATGTTGCCGGGGAATCGGTAGCTGAGGAGGACCTGCTCGGCTTCGGGAGTGAGCGAGATGGGTTTCACGCGGTGGCGGTCGGCAAAATCGGTGGCGAACTTGCGAAAGATCAACTCAATGTCGCGACCGCGATCACGCAGGGGCGGCACGAAGATGGGCACCGAACTAAGGCGATAATAAAGGTCTTCCCGAAATTTTCCCTTCTGAACCGCTTCGATCAGGTTCACGTTGGTGGCGGCCACCACCCGAACGTCGGTTTTGAGCACCTTAGAAGAGCCCACTTTGATAAACTCGCCGTACTCGAGCACCCGCAGCAAACGCGACTGCGTACCCAGCGGCATTTCCCCAATTTCGTCCAGGAAAATGGTGCCCTGGTTGGTCGCTTCAAAGTAGCCCTGCCGGGAGTCCTGCGCCCCGGTGAAAGCTCCCTTCTCGTGCCCGAACAACTCCGAGTCAATGGTGCCTTCGGGGATGGCCCCGCAGTTGATCGCAATGATTTTGTTATGCTTTCGCGGGCTCAGGTTGTGAATAATCTTGGAGAAAGATTCTTTACCTGTACCGCTCTCCCCAGTGATGAGCACGGTCATGTCGGTGGGAGCTACCTGGGCGGCCACGGTGAGGGCGTAGTTCAGGCGCTGGGCGTTACCGATAATACCGTATCGCAGCTTGATACTCTGGAGGGTGGCTTGGTCTAACATCATATTTTTAGGTTCTAGGTTCTAGGTTCTAAGTTTGGGGTTCTAGGTTCTTAGTGCTAGGTTCTTAGTTCTACACTTGGTCAACTCAGAACCTAGAACCTTTTAACCTAGAACCTTCAATCCAGAACCCAATAATGTGGCGGCGGTGCAATCGTGAATCTTAACTTGCACGTAATCTCCTTTCTGGTAGTCCTTTCGAGGGAATACTACTACCTTATTGGCACTGTTTCGTCCCTGTAGATCTTGATCTGATCGCTTGGAAAACCCTTCTACCAGCACGATGAAGGTGCGGCCCACGTCGCGGCGGTTGCGCGCCAGTGAGATGGCTTGTTGCCGGTCAATGATCTCGCGCAAGCGTCGCTTTTTGGTGTCCAGCGGAATATCGTCCTCGTACTTACGTTCGGCCAGCGTGCCGGGACGTTCGGAGTAGTAGAACATGTACGAAAAGTCGTACTGCACATAGTCCATCAGCGACAGCGTATCCTGATGTTCGGCTTCGGTCTCGGTGCAGAATCCGGCAATCATGTCCGACGAAATACCGCAGTCTTCTCCCAGGATGCGCCGGATAGCATCCACGCGGTTCAGGTATTCTTCGCGGGTGTAGGTGCGGTTCATCAGTTGCAAAACCCGGGAGTTACCACTCTGGGCGGGCAGGTGAATGTACTTGCAGATATTATCGTGCGCTTTCATGGTGTGCAGCACCGCATCGGTGATGTCTTTGGGGTGCGAGGTAGAAAAGCGAATGCGCAAATCAGGGTGCACGTGGGCTACCATCTCGAGCAGTTGGGCAAAGTTGACGGTTTCCACCCCCACAGCGCGCTCAATCTGCGCTTTGCCCTTTAGGTCAGCATTGGGCGACCATTTGTAAGAATCAACGTTCTGGCCCAGCAGCGTCACCTCGCGGTAGCCCTGCTCGAACAGACCACGGGCCTCGGCCACAATAGAGTGGGGATCGCGGCTGCGTTCGCGCCCCCGGGTGAAGGGCACCACGCAAAATGAGCACATATTGTCGCAACCGCGCATGATCGAGATAAAAGCGGTGACGCCGTTCGAGTTGAGACGCACCGGGCTGATGTCGGCGTAGGTCTCTTCGCGCGACAAAAAAGTGTTCACCGATTTGTTTCCTTCGTCCACCTGCCGCACCAGGTTCGGCAGATCGCGGTAGGCGTCCGGGCCGGCCACCAGGTCAACCACCTTTTCTTCTTCCAGTAGTTGGCTTTTGAGTCGCTCGGCCATGCAGCCCAGCACGCCAATAAGCAATTCGGGCTTTGCTTCTTTTACCTGGTTGAACTGGACCAGTCGCTTGCGCACGGTTTGCTCGGCTTTGTCGCGGATGGAGCAGGTGTTCAGGAAGATAACGTCTGCCTGGGTGAAGTCGGCGGTGGTGTCGAAGCCCTCATCTTGCATGATGGCGGTCACAATTTCGCTGTCCGAGAAGTTCATCTGGCAGCCGTAACTTTCTACGTAGAGCTTGCGCGGCTTTCCGGTACTTTTTTCGGCAGAAGTGCGCACCCGTTCACAGGAAACTTCTTGCTTGGGGGCGGCGGCAGGAAGAATCGTGAGTTCTTCGATTAACTGAGGCATACTTAAAAGTTTTGGTGCGGCAAAAGTACGGATAGTTTACGAAGAATGACAAAATGACAGGCTTTTTAGTTCAAGACTTTTTACGACCAATCAACCTAAAAATCAAACAAATAGGTACGAACGTACGTTTTTGATTTCGAAAAGCCTTAAAATTTGCCACGCTCTGTTTTTGCACTTTTAGGGTGTGACATTTAACGTTTAGTATACAATAACTCATTATAACGCTGAATTTTGTGGCTAAACTTGGTTTTTTTGAATAAATATCGTTAATTTCTTACTTCAAATTTTTAAAAACTTACATTTACTCACTAAAATTTAGTTAACCATGATGACAAGAACATTAGTTGCCGTTGCCCTTTTTAGTTTAGTTTCGGTCGGGAGGGCAGTTGCCCAGGAGATTACCAATCAAGATCTGTACAAGTACGCCGTAGTGATGGAAACCCAGGATATGTTTAAGGATGAGCTATCTACCCAGGTGACGGATTATATCAACAAGCAGGATCCTGCCATTAAAAATCGTTACAATGCCCTTGCTGGTGGTGAAGAACCGGCTAACGATGCTGAGAAACAATTTATTGGCCAGGTAAAAAGCATGCAGACCGAACGCACCGGCGAGTTTAGCGACGCTTTTAAAACGATGATCAAACGCGTGTTAGGAGCACAAACCTACAGTGCCGTCAAGAAAGGAATTGCCAACGACACTGAGGTGAAAGAACGCTACAACACCATTGTGCAGGCCATGCGCTCCGCGGCGGATACCGCCAGCGCTTCGGCAGGCGAGTAACAGCTTACTTTATGTCGAAAAGATTAGGGCTACCTTTGGGTGGCCTTTTCTTTTTTAGTGCCAGGCACGTTAGTTTCGGCCTGTTCGTCCCTCAGCAGTCAGGCTCCGAATCCGTAGCGCAGCAGCAATCGCAGACCGGCAAAGAACACCAAGCCCGCCGTGACCAGTCGCAAGTAACGAGCGCCCAGAACATTTAATCCCAGCCGACTGCCCACTTGCCCTCCGGCCACCACGGCGACCAACAGGGCCCCGGACAACCAACCACCCGCCCGGAGTGAGCCTGCCGCTCCCAGGCCCGCCAGTCCTGCCAACGAATTGACCAGAATAAAAAAGCTCGCCAGGGCCGCAACGCGGGTAGCTGCATCCCAGCGCAGCAGATGCAGCACCGGTGATAGAAAAATTCCTCCCCCGATGCCTACCACGCCGGACAACAGGCCAATGCCTCCGCCCAGGGCCGGGGGGATCAGGTAGGATCGGCGGGGAGCGGAGGTGGCGGGGAGGCGTTCTGCTTGCCCGACCAAGAGCAGCGCCGAACTCATCAATACCACTCCAAGCGTTACGAAGAACGCGATTTCAGTGAGGCGTAGGGTTCCTCCGACGAAGGCCGCCGGTACGCTAACCAGCACGAACGGAAGCGCCTTACCAACGTTGAGCGACCCGGCGCGCCAGTAGATAAAGCAGTTGCCGGTCACCACCGCCACGTTGCACAGCAACGCCACCGCCCGGATGGTGGGAAGATCGGTGAGCACCAAGCTAAGCACGGCCAGATAGCTTGACCCGCCGCCAAAGCCAACGGAAGAATAGAACAGGGCTATGACGAAGAAAACCAGCGGTAGCCAGATTAGATCAGGCATCGGCAGATACCGAATTAAGTTGTTTCCAATGAAGTCTCCTGTTCGCACAGCCACTGATAGGTAGCGTACTGGGCACGCACCTCCGAACCGTCGGCGGGGATGGCCCGGTTGGCGTGATCGGCGGTGAAGTGAACCGCCTGCACGTTGTCTTGCTGATGAAACGACAGAATTTTCTTGCCTTGGTCGCGCAGCAACGGGTCAAGTACCGGAAAGGCCAGCTCGATGCGACGGTACAGGTTGCGGCGCATCCAGTCGGCCGAGGCCAGGTACAGCTCTTCCTGCCCTCCGTTGAGGAAATAAAACGCGCGGACGTGTTCCAGATACCGATCCACCAGTCGCCTCACCAGCAGGCCGTCACTTTCTCCGGGGACGTCGGCCGCCAAGCAGCAGATGCTCCGCACGTGCAGCGACACCCGCACTCCGGCCCGGTGCGCCTCGTATAGCTTGTCGATCATCACCCGGTCTTCCAGGTTGTTGATCTTCACCAGCAGTTCGGCGGGCTTTCCCCGCTGCGCAAAGTCAATTTCCCGGTCGATCTTCTCCAGGAAGCCCGACTGCAAATTGTAGGGAGCCACCCGCAGGTGTTGCAGGGGCGGCACGGGCTGGCGATCGAACAGGCAGCGAAAAAAGACCGACAGGTCGTGCGTCACCTCCGCGTGAGCGGTGAGTAGAGCCAGGTCTGAATACAGGGTAGCGGTGTCTTCGTTGAAGTTGCCGGTGGCTAATATCCCGTAGCGTTGTTCGGCACCATCGACCGAGCGCGTCACCAGGGCGGCTTTGGCGTGCACCTTCAGTTCGGGCAAGCTGTAGTGCACCCGCGCCCCGGCGGCTTCCAACTCCTCGGACCAGCGCAGGTTATTTTGTTCGTCGAAGCGGGCCTTCACTTCCATGAACACGTCGACTTGCTTGCCGTTGCGGGCGGCACTCACCAGGGCGTTGGCAATGCGCGAGTCTTCAGCAATCCGGTAAAAAGTGGCCTGGATGGAGGCGACCGCCGGGTCGATAGCCGCTTCGTTGAAGAATTGCAGGATGCTATCGTAAGAGTGATACGGAAAGTGCAGCAGCAGGTCGCGTTCGTCCAGCACTTGGCGAAGCAGCACGTCGGCGGTTATCCTGCTGGGTTGGAGGGCGGGCTGAGGAACGTAGGCCAAGTCAGATTCGTCCGGCAGAGGCAACGAGAAAAGGTCCTTCATCCGGTGGTAGCGTCCGCCACGCACCAGGTCGTAGGAGTTCAGTTGAAACACCCGTTGCACGAGCGGAAGCAAGGGTTTGGGTAGCGCCGCGTCGTAGAGAAAACGCACCGAACTGCCCCGCTCCCGTTTCTTCACACGGTCGCGAATGGTTTCTACCAGGTCGCCCGCGTACTCGTCCTCAATGCCCAGGTCGGCATCCCGATTCATCAGCACGCTATAGCTGCCGAGCAGTTGGTAGTCGGGAAACAGAAAGGAATAGTTGAGACGAATCACGTCGTCGAGCATCATCAAATGCCGCTCGTGGTTTGACTTCTCTAAGACGAAAAAGCGCGTCAGCTCGTCGGAGGGAACGTTGACGTAGGCCAGATGCTGGGTAGCTTCGGTGGAATGCTCTAACCAGAAGAGCAGGTACAGGTGCTGGTTCTCCAGAAAGTAGGTCTGATGCGCCTGGGTCATCACCGGTTGCAGAAACGAAAGCACCTCGGAGCGGAAGTAGTGGCGAATGGATTGCCGATAGGCTTCGGGCACGGTGGCCTCGCGGTACACGTGCAATCCGTGCGACTGCCACGCTGCGAATACTGCCGCGAGGATTTCTCCGAACATCGACAAGTGGCGATTCACCGTGGTCTGGATACGGGAAAGCAGCTCGGAAGGCGGATACACCATCGTGCTTTGATCCAACTGATCCTCTACGGTGAGGGCGCGCCGGATGGTGGCTACCCGCACCCGGTAAAACTCATCGAGGTTAGAAGAATAGATCGCCAGAAACTTCACCCGCTCGCGCAGTGGCGTAGTGGACTTTTGCGCTTCTAGTAGCACCCGCTCGTTGAAGGACAACCAGCTTAGATCACGATCAAGGTAGGTCACGGTTTGATTGAGGTTGTTATTGCTAGCGAAACGTTGCCCCGTCTAAATTGTTAGCTAGCGCGCACGTTTGTTAAGCATCAGATTCACCAACCCTTCATTCACTCAACCTCACCTTCTCCCGAATCACTTCCTCCACGCTGCAGCCCCGAATCTTGCTCTCTAGCCACGAGACAATGTCAAAGTAAGTGAACGCCCGGTTCTCGTAGGGCCGATCAATAAGGGTGAGCAACTGCTGGCGCAACTGCCGGAAGCCATCGATAAGTTCGGCCTCGGTGGGGTTGCGGTGCAGGTTTTTCAGAAACACCAGGATGTACTTCTGATACTCCCCCAGGTCGTCTTTGAGCAGCAGAAACCGATACGTAGACTTAATGTAGTAGTCGATCACGTCGGTGTTGCCCAGTTCATAGTGGCTGATCAGGTTCAGCATGCGGGCGAAGCAGTGGATGTCTTCGCGCAGGTCGGCCGGGTGCTCGTTGATGATGCGCTGCAACCAGTGCAGGGCCGCCCGGTGCTCGCTGGCCCCGAAGTACATGCAGGCAATCTTATAGTAAAAAATAATGGTGGCGTGCTTGCCCAGCTTGTCCACCCAGGGAGCTAAGTCTTGCTCGAGCGTGCGCACCAGCGAGACCCCACCGGTGAAGTCGCCCGTGAGGAAGTGCCCATTGATGCGGTGGATGGTCGTGTATTTGAACAGCAGGGCCCGCAGGTTTTCGTTCATGTTGATGCCTGGCAGGGTAGGCACCGCCCGAAGCCGCTCGGTGGTGGCCAGGTAGTCGGGGTAGCGCCGCAGTTTGTTCTGGGTGATAAGTAGTTTATGCAGGCTACGCACGTAGGTGAGCGGCCAGCGGACGATGCGCTCGGGGTGCCGGTCAAACAATCCGACCCACCGGTGGGCGTAGGTGTGGGCCTGGGCGAAGTCACGCAAAAACTGGTAGTAGGTCACGTATACGTCGTACAAACTAAGCTTCTCCTGGAACGACAGCACTTCTTCGTCGAAGGCCGGTAGATTTTCGTGCAGGTACTGCTTGATCTCCTCCTGGTGACGGGGCTTGCGCACCGAACCGGTGTGGGCGTACCAGTTGTTGAGCCGCACCTGGATGTTAGACAGCACGTTGATGTTGTTGATCTTAGTGTTGACTTCCTGCACCTGCCGGATGATGGTGTTCACCGCCTCGGGATTCTCCCCGCCGATGCCCTGGGCGATCACGCGTTTCTCCAGTTTGAGCACTTCCAGCCGCAGTTCCAGGTTATCGTTCTGTTCGGCCATCCGCCTTGCCTTGCGCAGGAGTTTGCTGCCGTGGGGGTAAAGTCCGCGGTTGAGCAGCAGTTGCGCCTGGTTGATCGCCTCGCGCGTTTGGATATCGCGGTCGTGCCGGGTGTGAAACTGCCGCAGGCCTTGCAAGATTTTGTCGTACAAATGAGCCTTCAGGTTGGAGAGCTGCCGTGCCTCTAGCGTGGGTTCTTGCCGAAGGATCGCCGTTTCGTTGGGAGTAGCCTGTCGATCCAGGGCTCCGAAGAGGGTCATCATCTTGGTGGGAGCGGGACGGGCGGCCTCCCAGGCGAAGGTGAGGTAGCGTTTCTCACTCTTGCTCAACGATTTTATCAACTGAAACAGCAGGTCGGAACTGGACTTAGGCATCGTAGTTATTTTGAGCGAAAATAATGAATCGGCCGGAACTAAGCAGCATACGCAGGGGTTAAGCACCGTAAATTAAAGCAAATTAGGGTTGACATGCCGAAAGTATTCGTCTAAGTTGCTTCCTCAATCTTGAACAAACACCTGCTACCGATGCCTGATCAGGTTTTTATCTTCGACACCACCCTGCGCGACGGCGAACAAGTGCCGGGCGCTAAGCTCAACACTTCCGAGAAGCTCACCATCGCCCGCCAACTGGAAACCCTGGGAGTAGACATTATTGAGGCCGGTTTCCCGATCTCCTCTCCCGAAGACTTCAAGGCGGTGAAGCTGGTGGCCGACACGCTTACCAAGCCGACGGTGTGTGCGCTGGCCCGCGGCCTGGACCTCGACATTGAAACCGCCGCGCGGGCGGTGGAAGGAGCCGCCAAACCGCGCATCCACACCTTCATTTCGGTCTCCGACATTCATATCGAGTACCAGATGCGCAAGACGCGCGAGGAGGTGCTCACGATGGTGGAGCGCGCGGTGCGCAAGGCCAAAAGCTACTGCGACGACGTAGAATTCTCGCCGATGGACGCTTCCCGCGCCGACCTGGACTATATGATCAAGTTCACGCAGGTGGCCATCGATGCGGGAGCCACCACCATCAACTTCCCCGACACGGTGGGCTACGCCGTGCCCGAGGAGTGGGGCGCCTGGATGCGCCGCATTGTGGAAGCCATTCCGGCTTTCCAAGACAAGGTGGTGATGAGCATGCACACCCACAACGACCTGGGCTTGGCCACCGCCAACGCCATTGCCGGAGTGGTGAACGGGGCGCGCCAGATCGAGTGCACCCTGAACGGAGTGGGCGAACGCGCGGGTAACTGTTCGCTGGAAGAAGTGGTGATGATCCTCAACATGCGCTACAAAGATCGTTTCTGCACCAACATCAACACCCCCGAGATCATAAAAACCAGCCGGATGATCGCCGACACCATGCGCATTCCGGTGCAGCCCAACAAGGCCATTGTGGGAGCCAATGCCTTTGCGCACTCGTCGGGTATCCACCAGGACGGCATCATCAAGCACCGCGAGAACTTCGAGATCATGGACCCCAAGTCGGTGGGGGCCGACGGTTCGGCCATTGTGCTCACTGCGCGCAGCGGCCGCCATGCGCTCCTCTACAAGTTGCGCAGCCTGGGCCACGAGGTGAATAAAGAAGACGTAGACGACTTGTACCACCGTTTCCTGGAACTCGCCGACCGCGAAAAACACGTCTCCGACGAAGCCCTCAAAGACCTCATCACCACCGTACCGTAGTACAGACGCGATTAATCGCGTCTCTATCCGACACAATATGACCCCAAAAACCCTCTTTGACAAAATCTGGGACGCCCACGTGGTGACCAGCGTGGAAAATGGCCCCGACGTGCTTTACATTGACCGCCACTTCATCCACGAGGTCACCAGTCCGCAGGCCTTTGCCGGACTTGATCGCCGGGGCATCCCGGTGTTTCGCACCCGGCAGACTATCGCCACGGCCGACCACAACGTGCCCACCCAAAACCAGCATTTGCCCATCCAGGAAGCATTGTCGCGCACGCAGGTGAACAAACTCACCGAAAACTGCGCCGCGCACGGCGTGGAGCTATACGGACTGGGCCATCCTTTTCAGGGCATTGTGCACGTGATCGGGCCCGAACTGGGCATCACCCTGCCGGGCATGACCATCGTGTGTGGCGACAGCCACACCTCCACCCACGGGGCGTTCGGCAGCATCGCCTTCGGCATTGGCACCAGCGAAGTGGAGCAGGTGCTGGCCACCCAGTGTGTGCTGCAGCCGCGCCCCAAGAAGATGCGGATTGAAATTAGCGGTGAACTGAACCCGGGCGTCACCGCCAAGGACATTATCCTATATATCATAGCGCAGATTTCGGCCAGCGGGGGCACGGGTTACTTCGTAGAATACGCCGGGTCCACCATTCGTAGCCTATCGATGGAAGCCCGCATGACCATCTGCAACATGAGCATCGAGATGGGCGCCCGCGGCGGACTCATCGCTCCTGATGAAACCACCTTTGACTACGTGGAGGGCCGGAAGTTTGTGCCTAAGGGCAAACAGTTTGACGAGCTTGTTGATTACTGGACGACACTGCCCAGCGACCCCGGTGCTACGTATGATAAAGTGCTTACTTACGCTGCCGATGACATTGCCCCGATGATTACTTACGGGACCAATCCCGGCATGGGCATCAAGATTGACGGGCACGTACCATCGCTGGACGAAGTTCCGGTAGAAGACCAAGACTCTTTCAAGAAGTCATTGCAGTATATGGACCTGGAACCCGGACAGGCCCTGCTGGGCAAAAAGATAGACTACGTGTTCATCGGCAGTTGCACCAACGCCCGCATTGAAGACCTGCGGCAGGTGGCCGAGCTGGTGGCCGGGCGCCGCAAGGCCGATCACGTGAACGCCATGATTGTGCCCGGCTCCCGGCAGGTGGAAGCCCAAGCACGGGAAGAGGGACTGGACGAAGTATTGCGGTCGGCGGGTTTTGAGTTGCGGCAACCCGGTTGCTCGGCCTGCCTGGGCATGAACGAAGACAAAGTGCCCAAAGGAGCCTACTGCGTCTCTACGTCCAACCGCAACTTCGAGGGGCGGCAAGGTCCGGGAGCGCGCACGTTGTTGGTGAGTCCGTTGACGGCGGCAGTGACGGCACTGAATGGATATATCAGTGATGTTCGGGAAGAGATGTTGGTAAGTCATTAGTCACTGGTCACTGGTCACTGGTCATTTGTTAAGATAGTTGAGTATGAAAAGTTTGTCTTTTGAAGAATTGGAAGTGTATCAGGTGGCAGAGCGGTTGTGTGATCATGTATGGGAAGTAGTGCAGACCTGGGATCATTTGGCAAAGAATACGGTAGGCACGCAGCTTGTGCGCTCGGCCGATAGTATCGGGGCAAACATTGCCGAAGGGACCGGAAGAGGAAGTTTTGCGGACAACAAACGGTTTGTCCGTATCGCCCGTGGTTCTCTTTATGAAACCCGCCATTGGCTAAGAAGAGCTTACCAAAGAAAATTACTATCCCAAGCCGACATTGATCTATTGAAAAACTTGATGGACGAACTTAGTCCGCGACTCAACGCCTACCTGAACTCAATCGGTAAAAACGCAAAAAAAACGTAACCTCACCCTTAAGTTCGCGTTCCGACAAAGGACAAAGGACAAAGGACAAAGGACAAAGGACAAAGGACAAAGGACAAAGGACAAAGGACAAAGGACAAAGGACAAAGGACAAAGGACAAAGGACAAAGGACAAAGGACAAAGGACAAAGGACAAAGGACAAAGGACAAAGGACAAAGGACAAAGGACAAAGGACAAAGGACAAAGGACAAAGGACAAAGGACAAAGACAAAATGCAAGCATTCCACACCCTCACCTCCACCATCGTACCGCTACCGGCGCAGAACGTGGACACCGACCAGATCATCCCGGCCCGCTTTCTAAAGGCGACCACCCGCGAAGGCTTCGGCGACAACCTGTTTCGCGACTGGCGTTACGGCGAACAGGGCCAGCCTAAACCCGATTTTGTGCTCAATGATCCTGATGTGCAGGGCGAAATCCTGGTGGCCGGAAAGAACTTCGGTAGTGGGTCGAGTCGGGAGCACGCGGCTTGGGCCATCTACGACTACGGCTTTCGGGCGGTGGTCTCGAGCTTTTTCGCCGACATCTTCAAGAACAACGCCCTGAACAATGGGCTGTTGCCGGTGCAGGTAAGCGACGCTTTTTTGCAACAAATATTTGCCCGCTACGAACAAGAACCTAAGGTGCAACTACGCATCAACCTATCCGAGCAACGCATCGAGTTCGTAGACACCCAGGAAGGCGAATCTTTTGATATTAACCCATATAAGAAATACTGCCTGGAAAATGGCTACGACGACATTGATTACCTACTCAGCCAGCGCGAAGCCATTGAGTCGTTCGAGCAGCAGGCGCGCTACCACCTGAGCAAACAAGCATAAGACTTTACCATTATGAATAAGAAAATTGCAGTACTGGCCGGTGACGGTATCGGCCCCGAAGTGACCAAGCAAGCCCTCAAAGTATTACGTGCCGTGGGACGGGCCTATGATCACCAGTTTGAGTTTGAGCCGGGACTGATTGGTGCCGCCGCCATCGACCAAACCGGCAACCCTTTTCCTCCTGAAACCGAAACGCTCTGTTTAGAATCCGACGCGGTGCTCTTCGGGGCCATAGGCGATCCCAAGTATGATAACGATCCGCACGCCAAGGTGCGTCCTGAGCAAGGGCTGCTGGCCATGCGCAAGAAGCTCGGTTTGTACGCCAACGTGCGGCCCGTGAAGAGCTACCCTTCCATCAGCCACATCTCGCCGCTCAAAGAGCACATCATCGCCGACGTGGACTTCGTGGTGTTTCGCGAACTTTCCGGAGGAATTTACTTTGGCGAACCCCGCGGGCGCAACGAGGCGGGCACCGTGGCTTTCGACACTTGTATCTATTCTAAAAAAGAAATTGAGTGCATCACCGAACAAGCCTTTGCCGCAGCGGCGAAGCGGCGCAAGGTGGTAACGCTGGTCGACAAGGCTAACGTGCTGGCCACCTCCCGGCTGTGGCGCGAGACGGTGCAGGAGTACAGCAAGAAGCACCCGGAGATCAAGCTCAACTTTATGTTTGTCGACAACGCCGCTATGAAGCTGATTCAGAACCCATCGGTGTTCGACGTGGTGCTCACTGAGAATATGTTCGGCGACATTCTGACCGACGCCGCCTCGGTGATCACCGGCTCGTTGGGAATGCTTCCCTCAGCCTCCATTGGCGAAAAGGTGAAGCTGTTCGAACCCATTCACGGTTCGTATCCCGAGGTAGCCGGGAAAAATCGGGCTAACCCAGTGGGAGCCATCCTATCGGCGGCTATGTTACTTGACTACGCTTTCGATATGATTGAAGAGAGCAACGCGATTAAAACTGCGGTAGACCAATCGTTGCAAGAAGGCTATGCCACCGAAGACATCGACCATGACCACCCGCACTCCACCGACGAGGTGGGCGATAAAATTGCTACGCTGGTTTGGTCGGGTAAGCAAGTGACGGTGTGAAGTTGGATACTGGTCACTGGTCACTGGTCGCTGGCCGTCGTGGAACGATCACTGGTCACTGGTCACTGGTCACTGGTCACTGGTCACTGGTCACTGGTCACTGGTCACTGGTCACTGGTCACTGGTCACTGGTCACTGGTCACTGGTCACTATCGTTTAGTAGCCAACATCTAGTGTCCGCGCGGCGGCCGCCAGCATCCAGTATCTTGCCATGTAGAAAATCATCCAGCAACCGTTGCAACCCGCTTAATTTATTTGTATGTTTGACGCCTATTACACAAAATATTATGATGCAATTTATAGCTGTGCTAACCCTTACCGTCATTTTGGTGGTGATTCCTGTTCCTACCCGGGGGTGAGCCAGCATCGTATTGCGTAAACCGAAGGCTCTTCTCCCCCCTGAGAAGGGCTTTTTTTGTTCAACCGACCTCTATGAAACCGTTAAATAAGTACAGTGCCACCATCACCCAGGACGAGTCGCTGCCCGCCGCGCAGGCGATGCTCTACGGGGTGGGGCTGAAGGACGAAGACTTTGCCAAGGCGCAGGTGGGCATTGTGAGCACCGGCTACGAGGGTAACACCTGCAACATGCATCTGAACGACTTTGCCCGCACCGCGAAGGCATCGGTGCAGATGAACGGTTTGGTTGGCCTGATTTTCCACACCATTGGCGTGAGCGACGGCATGTCGATGGGCACTTCGGGAATGTCTTACTCGCTGCCCTCCCGCGATATCATTGCCGACTCCATTGAGACGGTCGTCAGTGCGCAGTGGTACGACGCGGTGGTGGCCGTGGTGGGCTGCGACAAAAACATGCCGGGTGCCATGATGGCCATTGGCCGACTGAACCGCCCCGCCCTGCTGGTGTACGGCGGCACCATCAGTCCCGGCCACCACGATGGTCAGACACTCGATATTGTGTCGGCCTTCGAGGCCTACGGCAAGAAGATCACGAAGGACATCAGCCCGGAAGACTTCAAAGAAGTGATCAAAAACGCCTGCCCCACCGCCGGGGCCTGCGGGGGCATGTACACCGCCAACACCATGGCGTCGGCCATCGAGGCGATGGGCATGAGTTTGCCCTACAGCTCGAGCAACCCGGCGACCAGCGATGCCAAACAAGCGGAGCTAGAGCGGGTCGGCGTGGCCATTTATCAACTGCTGGAGCGCGACATTAAGCCGCGTGACATTATGACCAAAGCTGCTTTTGAGAACGCCATGACGCTGGTGATGGCCCTGGGCGGCTCTACCAATGCCGTGCTGCACCTGCTGGCGATGGCCCAGGCGGTAGACATTCCGCTAACGCTGAAAGACTTCCAGGACATCAGCGACAAAACGCCCTATATCGCCGACCTGAAACCCAGTGGCAAATACCTGATGGAAGATCTGCACAACGTGGGAGGCGTTCCGGCCGTGATGAAACTGCTGCACCAAGAAGGCTTTCTGCACGGCGACTGCCTGACGGTGACCGGCAAAACCTTAGCCGAAAACCTAGTCGAGGTGCCGGAGTTATCAAAAGACCAGCCAATTATCCATACCCTGAGCAATCCGCTGAAACCAAGTGGCCACCTGCAAATTTTGTACGGCAACCTGGCCGAACACGGGGCGGTAGCCAAGGTAACCGGCAAAGAGGGACTCGCCTTCAAGGGAGTGGCCCGGGTGTTTGACAGCGAGCGGGATGCCAATGCGGCCATCACCGACCAGGAAATTATTCCGGGCGACGTGATTGTGATCCGCTACGAAGGCCCGAAGGGCGGGCCCGGCATGCGGGAGATGCTCAAGCCCACCTCGGCAATTATGGGAGCCGGGTTGGGTAATAAAGTCGCGCTGATTACCGATGGTCGGTTTTCCGGCGGCACGCACGGCTTTGTGGTGGGTCACATCTCGCCCGAAGCCTACGAAGGAGGCATGATTGCCCTGGTGCAAGACGGCGATACGATCACCATCGATACCGATAACAACACCATTGACGTTGAGCTAGACGTCGAAACAATATCGCTGCGGCGCAAGCAGTGGCAAAAACCTGAACCTAAGGTGACGCGCGGGGTGTTGTTCAAGTACCTGCAAAGCGTAGCCCCCGCCTCCGAAGGATGCGTCACCGATACCGATACCCTGTAGGCACGTGATTCATCACGTGCCTTATACAAAACGAAGACAAAGATCATAAAACGACAAAAACATGCCCATCGTCACCGAAGCAAAACAACCCAGCAAAATCCTGTACGAACACCCCGTGCACCACAAGCACGAGGATGAAAACGTACTGATCAGAGAAACCGACAAAACCGTCAACGGGTCAGAGGCACTGATCTTATCCCTTATCGAGGAGGGGGTGGATACCATCTTCGGCTACCCCGGCGGGGCCATCATGCCGATCTACGACGCCCTGTACCACCACCGCCACGAGCTCAACCACGTGCTGGTGCGTCACGAGCAGGGTGCTACCCACGCGGCCGAAGGCTACGCCCATATGGCCGGAAAACCCGGCGTGTGCTTCGCCACCTCGGGACCGGGAGCCACCAATCTGATTACCGGCATCGCCGATGCCATGCTCGACTCGGTGCCCATCGTGTGCATCACCGGGCAGGTGCCTACCGCTTTTCTGGGCACCGACGCCTTCCAGGAAACCGATGTGATGAGTCTGGCCATGCCCATCACCAAGTGGTGTTACCAGATTGCCGATGCGGACGAGATTCCGTACATCATCGCCAAGGCGTTT
The DNA here is from genome assembly GCA_965217275.1 of Cyclobacteriaceae bacterium. Taxonomy (GTDB): domain Bacteria; phylum Bacteroidota; class Bacteroidia; order Cytophagales; family Cyclobacteriaceae; genus Tunicatimonas. The sequence continues at coordinate 4,802,062 of OZ244400.1, forward strand.
TATATTGCCCGCTCGGGCCGCCCCGGACCGGTGCTCATTGACATCACCAAAGACGCGCAGTTTGCCGAGATGAACGAGCCCTTTCGCTACGAGAAGCGCAAGCAGATCAAGGGCTACAAACCGGCTGCCAAACCCCGCGAGCAGGATATTGTGAACGCCGCGAAGCTCATCAACGAGGCCAAGAAGCCGTTTATGTTCGTCGGACACGGCATTTTGCTTTCTAAAGCGCAGGATGCGGCTTTACGGTTTGTCGAGAAAACCGGTATTCCCGTGGCCAGCACTTTACTGGGGCTATCGGCCTTCCCCACCGATCACGAATTGTACGTGGGGATGCTGGGCATGCACGGCAACTACGCTCCCAACATCCTGACCAACGAGGCCGACGTGATCATCGCCGTAGGCATGCGCTTCGACGACCGGGTCACGGGCAACCTGGAAACCTACGCCCGGCAGGCCAAGGTAATACACATCGATATCGACCACGCCGAAATTGGCAAGAACGTGCTTCCGGCCGTAGGCATCATCGCCGATGCCAATGAGGCCCTGGATGCGCTACTGTCGCACGTAGAAGAGAAGCAGCATCCCGAGTGGCGAGCGGAGTTTGACCGGTACTTTGAGCAGGAGTACGATAAGGTCATCAAGAAAGATTTCTCCGCTGAAGGCGAGAACATCCGGATGGGAGAGGTGGTGCGCCGCCTGTCCGAACGCACCGACGGCCGCGCCGTGGTGGTGGCCGACGTAGGGCAACACCAGATGTCGGCCGCGCGCTACTCCCGCTTCCAGGAAACCGACAGCTGGCTCACCTCGGGCGGACTGGGTACCATGGGCTACGCCCTACCTTCGGCGCTGGGCGCGAAAATGGGCGCTCCTGAGCGGGAAGTGGTAGCCATCATCGGCGACGGCTGCTTCCAGATGACCATTCAGGAGCTGGGCACCATTGCCCAAACCGGCATGGCGGTGAAGATCATCGTGCTTAACAACCAGTACCTCGGCATGGTACGGCAGTGGCAGGAAATGTTCTTCGATAACCGCTATTCGTTTGTGGAACTGAAGAATCCTGACTTTATCACCATTGCCAAAGGCTTCGGCATCGCGGGACACCGTTGCACCTATGCCAACGACCTGGGAAGTTCTATCGACACCCTGGTAAGTGCTAAAGGGGCTTACCTGCTCGAGGTGATGGTGGAGAAAGAGAGCAACATTTTCCCCATGATCCCCTCCGGCTTCGGAGTGGGACAGATGCGGCTCGAGTGATCTTTGATGAGGCCAGATGCTGGTTACTAGACACTAGCAGCTAGTATCCAGCAACCAGCAACCAGCAACCAGTTTCCAATATCCAGATTATGAAAAGACGCTACACCATCATCGTATTCACCGAGAACAACTTTGGGCTGCTTAACCGCATCACCATCATCTTTTCCCGTCGTCGCATCAACATCGAGAGCCTGGCCGTTTCGGAGACCGAGCGCACTGGCATCTCGCGCTACACCATTGTGATCGACTACGAAGACAACCGCATTCAGAAACTCATCCAGCAGATTCGCAAGATCATTGGGGTGTTGATGGTTTTCCACAACGAAGACAGCGAGGTCTACTACGGGCAGATTGCCTACTACAAAGTGGCGGCCACCAGCTTTGCGGAGCGCGAGAAGATCATGGAGATCGCCCACCGGCACCGCGCCACCGTGGCCTTCTCCGACGAAGAATATATCGTGATCGAAAAGACCGGCAAAGAGGAAGACCTGACCACCATGCTGCACCTGTTGCAACCGCACGGAGTGCTGGAGTTCGTGAAGTCGGGCCGCATTGCGGTGGTGAAAGACCAGTACCGCTTCAGCCAGTACGCCAAGAACCTCGGTCCCGAAGGCTGGTATTCCGACGAAGAGTTTCACGAATTAAAAGGACCGGCTCCTTATATGCCCACTTAAAAGTGATGAATGAGTAAGGAATGAGTGATTTGATAGGCTATTCTTCAAATCACTCATTCCTTACTCATTCACTACCTCACTCATTTATTAATAAACACAAATCAAAAAACACATGGCAACCATTAATTTTGGCGGAGTAGACGAAAAAGTCACTACCCGCGACGAGTTTCCCCTTTCTAAAGCGCGCGACATCCTGAGCGACGAAACCATTGCCGTGATCGGCTATGGCGTGCAGGGTCCGGCCCAGAGTCTTAACCTGCGCGACAACGGCTTCAACGTGATCGTGGGGCAGCGGAAGGATTCAAAAACCTACCAAAAGGCGCAGGACGACGGCTGGAAAGAAGGCGAAACCCTATTTTCGGTAGAGGAAGGCTGCGACAAAGGCACCATCATCGTGAACCTGCTCTCCGATGCGGGACAAATCGCGGTCTGGCCTACCATGCAACAATACCTCACCGACGGCAAAGCGCTGGTGTTCTCGCACGGCTTTGCGGTGACGTTCAAAGATCAGACTAGCATCGTCCCCAAAAAAAACATTGACGTGATGCTGGTGGCTCCCAAAGGGTCGGGCACCAGCGTGCGCCGCCTGTTTCAGCAGGGCAAGGGCATCAACTCCAGCTATGCCGTGTACCAAGACGCCACCGGCCGGGCCGAAGAGCGCATTCTGGCCCTGGGCATCGGTATTGGGTCGGGCTACCTGTTCGAAACCGACTTTAAGAAAGAAGTATACAGCGACCTGACCGGTGAGCGCGGCGTGCTGATGGGGGCCATCGCGGGCATCATGGAAGCGCAGTACGAACTGCTGCGCGAAAAGGGCCACTCGCCCAGCGAAGCCTTCAACGAAACCGTGGAAGAACTCACCCAGAGCCTGATTCGCTTGGTGGGCGAAAACGGCATGGACTGGATGTACGCCAACTGCTCCACCACCGCCCAGCGCGGCGCGCTCGACTGGAAAGGCAAGTTTAAGGAAGCTACCCAGCCGGTGTTCCGCGACCTGTACGAAAGCGTAGCCAGTGGCAACGAAGCCCGTATCACCATCGAGGCCAACAGTAAGTCCGACTACCGCGAAAAACTCGGCGAAGAACTTAGCGAGATTGAGCAGTCGGAGCTGTGGCAAACCGGCAAGCAGGTGCGCAAACTGCGTCCGCAGGAGGACTAAAGGGTTGTTATATGGTTCAATTGTTCGATTGTTTGGGTTTGTCTTAACAATTGAGCAATCAAACAATTGAAATAAAACCGGCCGCCTTCCACACTGTACCTATGAGCGCTACTTCTTGGAACCCCACCCTGTACAATCAGAAACACAGCTTCGTCTATCACTATGGAGAAAGTTTGATCGATGAGCTAAATCCACAGCCGAACGAACAAATTTTGGATTTAGGATGCGGTACGGGTGAACTTACCCAACGAATTAGCACGTTTGGAGCTTACGCGACGGGCATTGATAGTTCGGCAGAACTGATTGCTGCGGCACAACAGCGGTTCCCGAGTATAGAATTCAGGCGGCAGGATGCTGCTCAACTATCAGATACCGAATGTTACCACGCCATCTTCTCTAATGCCGTATTGCACTGGGTCAAAGATCAAAGCGCGGTAACCCGTGGCATGTTTCAGGCACTGCGTCCGGGGGGAAGATTGGTAGCCGAGTTCGGTGGACAGGGCAACGTGCAAACAATCGTGAACGCCCTGCGGGAAATACTGCTTCAGTATGGGTACGAGCAGCAAGCCGCGGCCCAACCATGGTACTTTCCCTCGGTTGGACAGTACGCTAGTTTGCTTGAGACTCACGGCTTTAGGGTGCAATGGATGCATCACTACGTCCGACCGACGGAGTTGAACGACACCGCCGATGGCATTGTTGATTGGCTACGGATGTTTGCGGGTAGTTTTCTGGCGGGAATTGCTACCGACCAGCAGGACGCAATACTAGTAGAGGTCCAGGAAAAGCTGCGTACTGAACTCTACCGCCAAGGCAAGTGGTACGCCGACTATCAACGTCTTCGTTTTAGGGCTGTCAGACCACTATAACAGTTGAGCCATCGAACAATCGATTATGAAAACCCTGACCAGCTCCATGATTCCGGTAGAAGATATCCTCAATGCCGCCCAGCGGTTGCGGGGAATCATCACCTCCACTCCGTTGATGTACAATGTCAACCTATCGGAGCAGTATCAGGCGAACATCTGGCTAAAGCGGGAAGATTTGCAGGTGGTGCGCTCGTATAAGATCCGGGGGGCGTACAATAAGATGTCAACGCTGACGGATGCGGAGCTGGCCTACGGGGTGGTGTGCGCCAGTGCGGGTAACCACGCGCAAGGGGTGGCCTACGCCTGCCAGCGCCTGCGGGTGAAGGGCACCATCTTCATGCCCATCCCCACTCCCAAGCAGAAGATCAAGCAGGTAACAATGTTCGGCAAAAGCTGGGTCGATATCCAACTGGTGGGCGACACCTTCGACGATGCCAGCGAGGAGGCCCAGCGGTTTTGTCAGCAGCGGGGTGCGCAGTTCATTCCTCCCTTCAGCGACCCCAAAGTCATCGAGGGGCAGGGCACCGTGGGCCTGGAGATCCACCACGAAGCCACCGAGCCGATCGATTTTCTGTTCATGCCCGTCGGCGGGGGCGGACTGTCGGCCGGGGTGGGTAGCTACTTCCGGCAGGTGAGTCCCGACACCCGGCTGATTGGGGTAGAGCCGCTGGGCGCGCCCGCCATGAAAACCTCGCTGGAGAAAGGGAAGAACGTTACGCTCAAGACCATCGACAAATTTGTGGACGGAGCCGCCGTGCGCCGGGTGGGCGATTTACCCTTCGCCATCGCGCAAGAAGTATTTGCCCCGGGCGACGTGGTTACCGTGGCCGAAGGTAAAATCTGCGATACGATCCTCAGGCTTTACAACGAAGATGCGGTGGTGGTGGAACCGGCAGGCGCCTTGTCCGTTGCTGCCCTGGAGTTATTCAGAGACGAGATCAAGGGGAAGACCGTTGTGTGTATCGTGAGCGGCGGCAACAACGACATCACCCGCATGGAAGAGATCAAGGAGCGGGCGCTGCTCTACCGCGGCCTGAAGCATTACTTCATCATTCGGTTTCCGCAACGGGCCGGAGCGCTCAAGGAGTTCGTGGCCGACGTGCTGGGCCCCGACGACGACATCACCCACTTCGAGTACACCAAGAAAACCAGCCGCGAGAAAGGCCCGGCCCTGGTGGGCGTGGAGTTGCAGTCCAGCGAGGACTTCGACGGTCTTATCAGCCGACTAAAAGACCACAAGATCGCCTACGAGTTGCTCAACGAGAAGTTTGAGTTCTTTAACTTCTTAATATAATGGCAGACCTACTTGACGCTTTTAAATCATACAACAGTCCTGAGGTAGAGGCCTACTACGCAATTTGCTATAACACACTACCGTCCAGAATTTTATTAGAAACACCTCTTGAAGCTACCAAAGCTAACATGGAGTCCGTGATAGAAGTTATTCAACTTAGTTCTCAACAGCTTGGAGTAGTACTCAAATATTGGAACACCGAAAACAATAGTAATGCCGATTTCTCTAAAGACTTTCCGTATCAATACCTTTTAAAGAGCAGTTCAAAGAAGCTTATGCTTTGGCTTTCGCTTGGGAACGATGAGCTTATTGCAAAATTTCTTTATGACATTTCTGATCCGGATCTTGAACCTTGGGTTATTGACACAAACCACAAATTACGGTCTAAGTTTGGACTCAATAGAACGCCCGTTTTTAAGGTGCTCTCCAGATCGCATAGCGAATTTTACACAGAAGATGTAAAGACCAATAGATTCCTATCCGATCTTCCGAAGATGTATAACGATGACTTTGTTCAGGTGAACGAGCTAATTGAGAAATCTTTGACTTCGGACAAGGCGGGATTAATCTTACTGCATGGCTCACCGGGCACGGGAAAAACCTCTTACATCAAGAACCTGATTACCAAATTCAATAGCCGGTCATTCATCTTTCTTCAGAACGAATTCATCAATGAACTCCTTAACCCCGACTTCATCTCCTTCCTGCTCAAAAACCGGAACGCGATATTGTTGATTGAAGACGCCGAAAAGGTCCTTACCACCCGAGAGTACTCCAACGAAAACTCGGTCGTGTCTACCATTTTACAATTGACGGATGGATTGTTTAGCGACTATTTGAACATCAAGATCATTTGCACCTTCAACACCAGCATCGAGAAGATCGACAAAGCGCTCCTCCGCAAGGGACGGATGATCGCGTATTATGATTTTAAGCCATTGGTAGCCGAAAAGGCCAGCGAATTGCTCAAATCAATGGAGCTTGAGCCCACCGAAGATGAGATGACCTTGGCTGACATCTTTTATTATCACAGTAAGGAGTATCAGGCCAATGATTCAAAGAAAATTGGGTTTTAAATAGCCACATATTCGCCAAAGAGCACTAAATTAGAGCAATAGTGTCTTCAATTTAATTGTAACTTCATGGACAAGGAATGGGAAGATATCATCAAGATACTAGCCGAAGATATTCGGGAGACCAAGCAACCCACCAAAGAAATATCTGAACTGGTGGTGGAAGCCCGCCGCAGCGCCGATGCTGCCGTGAAGAAAGCCGATGCCGCCTGGGAATTAGTAGTAATTACCGCAGCGGCGGCCGCGCGCAATGAGATCAATCGCCCCTGGTACAAAAAGCTACTGGGGTTGTCGTAACTGTTGTGCAAAGATTGGCAATACTGTCTCTCCCCCCGGCCGGAAGCTATTCACCCCCGCCGTGACAAGTTCCGGCTGGATGACAAAGGGGGGAGCAACAGGCGGATATCATTCAGCCGCAGCCGTGGGGCCGTATTCGTCCAGAAAATCGTTGTACTCGCTAAGTAGGAACTCTTCAATGTGAATCAGTTCTTGAAGAACTAATTCGTTTTGCAAGAGTGCTGCCAGTAGATTTTCGGGCTTAAGGGTTTCAATATCTTTCATGGCTAGCGTAGCTCCCGCAGTTTGACTATTCCGTGATAGCTGAAGGCGATAAAGCTTAGAAGCGGTCATCATAAAGTTCTGGTCTAAATTGGAAAGGCTCCCGGACAAACCTGCTGACTCCCACGCCGCTTCGGTAAGGGTATACAACTGCATTCCCCGAACAGCCATATCCGCAGTATCCGTTGGGTCCTCAGTGAGTTGTTGAATAGATTTTCTGATTTCAACTATCCGCCTTTGGTTACCTTGAATATTATTCTCTAATACACCGGCGTTTATTTGAATCTCGCGCACAATATTCTCCCGCGCAATGCGCGTTAGCTGCTCCTGCTTGCTATTCTGCCACCAGGAGTTGATGCCGAAGGCCAGCAGTACGGCCAGCACCACCGGGGGCACTTCCAGGGCCATCTTGCGGAAAAAGGTTTGGGCGAAGCTGCGCTGGGTAGTCTCCCGCCAGTCGCGCAGTTCCTGGGTATTTGCCTCCTGCGAAACCTGCTGCTGCCGGAGGTGATCGTTGGTCAGCTCCTGCTGCCCCACCAACCGCTCTAGCACCGCCTCCAACCGTTCTAACGCTTGCCGATCCGACGCTCGGCGCTCTGATGACTCGTCCGCTGCGGCGTTCTCAGCACCCGCGGCCGACTGCTTCTCGAACTGTCGTTTGAGCAGGTCGGCCATCCGGTCGGCCATCGCCTCCCACCCCGGGTTTCGTGGTTCTGCCATAGAACAAAGGTATAAAAATACTGACAACCGGTGGTCACCCTAGTCAGACTATTCACCCACGCCGTGACAATTCCATTGCGGCAAGTTCCCTTCTGGATGACAGGGAAGGCAACGGATGAAAGCAGTGACTCTTGCGTCGTAGCGACCGTCGCCCAGGAGATCCTATAACCATAAGTGGATAAAAACGCAGTCGTACGGTGCCTAGTTACTCGACAACCTCGGCGGGTAGCGATTCCGGGATAGCACCGATCCCTCTGACGATCCAGCGTTCGCCGTATACGGAGAGTAGATAATCTCAACCCGGGCCAACTCGGGGTCTTTCGTCGGGCGCCCGAACCATTTGTTAAGCCGGTCTCTTTCTTCGGGAGATGAAGCCCAAGAGTATGCCGTCAGCAGAGCCGTTTCTCTCCCGGCGGGAATTAGGTTTCCTGGGTGGATACCCCGCGCGGCTAAATCTAGAATAACAGTGTCTTCTTCTTGCAGAACCACTGCTCGATAGAAGTTGAGAAGATCACCGGGATATTCCTGACCGTCGTATATTATTCTCACCTCTTCAATAAAAGCCGGGCCGACTCCATTGTTGTACAGCAGGAACTCAAACAATCGGTCTCCATTGTTAGTCCCTGTCTGGAGTTCCAGGTACGGCAGCACCGAGGCGTACTGCTGCTTGCGTACCAGTTCCTGCTGCCTTTGCGCCAGTTCGTTCTGCTCGCCCGACAAGCGAATCTGGTACATCAGGGCCAACAGCGTGGCGATACTAACTACAAAAGCCGACAGGCTGATAATCTTGTCGGCGTTCCAGAACTTCTTATCAATCCGAATGGGCCACCGCCCCGACGGCTTGTCTCCTGTTTCAGGCGTATTGGTCATTACTACTGATTACCCGCCCAAGATATTGTTATTTTCCAAACATCACAATTTGGTTATAGGGCAAACGCATCAAATGACAAGTACCTGTTTAAGATAGTCATTGTTGAGGGAGGCACGGCACCTTCTTTTCTTTTTACTAAGCCTATCTTTCATTTGAGTAATTCGCTGTAAAGCGATTTTTACGCAGGATATTGTGGCTACAATGGTTCACTACTCCTGGTCTGCAACCTTAGAGAATAACTCTTGGATGCTCTTTCTCATGATGAAGCTAAAAACCTTATCGATGTAGTTAATGCTATAGAAATTCTTAATGTCACTGTTATAACAGGCTACTCTACCCAACTATTTTTAGTGGCTGATAGTCAGGGATTAACGTTTGGATGTATCGGACAAAGCAGAGGAATCTGTCATGCACTTTTTCTGGCATCGAGTTTTCTGCCCGAAACCACTCTTGAATCAAATCAATACCTTTCCGCACAAAGCTATTGGCTTTATAGCCGTGGTTCTTCTTTCTTATCTTCTCTACTTTGCGGTGATAACAAATGCCCAAGCTAGCGCAGAAGGCATAGGCAATACTCACCAAGGCTACTGGCTTTTTAAGTTTTTCATCGTCTTGCAAGTGCGTGTTCTCCAGCCGGGTCGCCGGGCGATCAAAACCTCGTTTTTTCATATTCTGAAAGCAGGCCTCAATGCTCCAATGCTTACGGTAAAGCTGTCCAATGAACTTTGCTTCTACCGTACCAAATAAGAACAGATAGTCACCACCCGCTAAGAGCATCACCCACACATGGCCCACTACCCCATACTAGGCAATCACTAAGGGTAAGCGGTTTGTTTTCTCTCAAGGCCAGGGTAGCTACCGTTTGTATGCGACCATCCCAGCGGTGTATCGTATGGTGTTTGGGTAAGCGCATCACAAAACTCTCGTTTCCTCTCCTCTTTTCAAACCCCTATTTTTAGTTGGGTAGAGTAGAAATTCTCAAAAACGTTATTCATAGTTTTGGCGGACTAAATAGTGAAAACACACAAGAGTTCTTGAAATACCTTAAGGTTGAGTCAGATTCTATCGCTAAAAAACTGAAAAGGAATAATATTTCAGTCTCAACGACTATTTGGCTGATGGAAAGCCTTCCCAAGCAAACGTTGAACGTTTCAGAGTTCTTAAAAACAATTCAACTTGAATACGTGAATCCCGGTATTCTAGAAGGTTCAAATGCAAAAAAGGGGTGGCTTCCCGGTAGTAATAATTATGAGTTGACCGACCTCTCTGAAGAAGATAGGGAGTGGGAAGCATTGTTTTGGAAGACTTACGTGGAAGGAATACACATTGTGACACAAGCATTGGTCAGCAACAACGCTACAATTCTTGTAGGCACAGACGCTAATGTCTCAGGTGTGGTTCCAGGGTTTTCTTTGCACGATGAACTACAATCTTTATCAAATTTAGGCATTTCCAATCATAAGATTTTAAGAGCTATGACAGTTGATGCAGCTCGGTTTATGGAAATAGAATCAGGAGAGATACGCCAAGGTTATAATGCCGATTTGTTATTGCTATCTAAAAACCCATTGGAAGATGTTCGAAATACAGCAAGCATCGAACGAATCTTTTTTGGAACTTACACAATCAACAAAGAAAGTCTAGACAACCTGCTGTCTGCGATAAAAAAAGTGAACAACGAAAATCGTTCTACTAACATCACCGAATACATCAATTTATAATTGACGTTTCAGTAACAATCCTGCCAAACTGTCAGCAATCTGTCGAATGGAACGGCCTTTGTCGTCCTGCCTAAAAATTATTGTTTCACTCAAAGCAACTAAACCATCATGGTAGAAGAAAAAGGTACCATATCTATTAATACGGAGAACATATTTCCGATCATCAAGAAGTTTCTCTACTCCGATCATGAAATCTTCTTGCGCGAACTGGTTTCTAACGCGGTCGATGCCACGCAGAAGCTCAAACGATTGAGCAGCATGGGCGAGTATACCGGCGAACTGGGCGCGGCCAAGGTGACCGTGAGCGTGAACGAAAAGCTGAAGACCATCACAGTGAGCGACCACGGCATTGGCATGACCGACGAGGAGGTCAAGAAATACATCAACCAGATTGCTTTTTCGGGAGCCACCGAATTTTTAGAGAAGTACAAAGACGCCGGTGAGGATAAGCAGATCATCGGGCACTTCGGACTGGGCTTTTATTCGGCCTTTATGGTGGCCGATCGCGTCGATATCATCACCAAATCGTATCAGGAAGGCGCTGAACCGGTGAAGTGGACCTGCGACGGTAGCACCGAGTTTGAACTGGCCCCCGCCGTGAAAAAAGAAGTGGGCACCGACGTAGTGTTGCACATCAACCAAGACTCTAAAGAGTTTCTGGAGAAGAACCGCTTGCAGGGCATCCTGGACAAGTACTGCAAGTTTCTGCCCGTAGAAATTGAGTTCGATGGCAAGGTGGTGAACAATCCGAACCCCATCTGGACCAAGTCGCCCAGCGACCTGACCGACGAAGACTACCTGAACTTTTACAAGGAGCTGTATCCCTTCGCCGAGGACCCGTTGTTCTGGATTCACCTCAACGTGGATTACCCCTTCAACCTCACCGGGGTGCTCTACTTCCCTAAGATCAAGCAGGAACTGGAGCCCACGCGCAATAAAATTCAGCTCTACTCCCGGCAGGTGTTTATCACCGATGAGGTGAAGGACGTGGTGCCCGAGTTTTTGATGCTGCTGCACGGCATCATCGACTCGCCCGACATTCCACTGAACGTATCGCGCAGCTACTTGCAGTCGGACAGCAACGTGAAGAAGATCAACGCCCACATCACCAAGAAGGTGGCCGACAAACTAAGCGAGTTGTTCAAGAAAGACCGCGCCGCCTACGAAGAGAAGTTCGGTAGCATCGGGCTGTTCGTGAAGTACGGCATGATCACCGAAGACAAGTTCTACGACAAGGCCACCAAGTTTGTGCTGCTCAAGAACGTAGACGGCAAGTACTTCACCCTGGACGAATACAAGGAGCAGGTAGCCTCAGCGCAAACTGACAAAGAAGGCAATGTGGTTTATTTGTATACCACTGACCCTGGCAAGCAGGACACCTTTATCCGTTCGGCCCGCAAGAAGTCCTACGACGTGCTGGTACTCGACGGTCCGCTCGACAGCCACTTCATCAACATGCTGGAGCAGAAGCTCGAGAAGACCAATCTGAAGCGCGTGGATGCCGACACGGTGGACAAACTGGTTGACAAGGACGAAAAGCTCGACAGCGTGCTGTCGGACAAAGAGACCGAAACGGTGAAGGGAGTATTTGAGAAGGCCATCGACAACGCTTCCATGACGGTGACCGTGGAGTCGTTGTCGCCCGACGAGATGCCCGTTACCATCACGCTGCCCGAGTTTATGCGTCGCATGAAGGACATGGCTGCTTCGGGCGGCGGTGGTTTCGCTATGATGGGGCAGATGCCCGACGCCTACAGCGTAGCGGTGAATGCCAACCACCCACTCACCGGCAAAATCCTGAAGGCCGAGGGCGAAGACCAGCAGATTCAGTTGGCCAAGCAGGCCGTGGATTTGGCGAAGCTGTCGCAGAACCTGCTCACCGGGGCCGACCTGACGCATTTCATCGAGCGCAGCGTGGAAATGGTGGCGGAGTAGTTGACAGACGGTAAGCTAAAAACTTACAAATCATAGGATGCGTAAGCAATCCATGCTGTGCAGGAGGTTTGAGCAAAGAAAGCGTGAGGCAGTCTTGACAAAGGCTGCCTTTTTTGATAAGTCACTAGGAAAAATGTCCGTCTGCCCAAGACATACCGTCTGCTAGGGAGATAGGAAGCGACTTGGAAGTTGAGGCGATTCTGTGGATATTTACGGTAGTAAAGGCTAATAAGCTTCAGAATTAGGCAGTTTTATGAAACTCGAGCACCTGATGCGTTTGATTAGGCCCGAGTATGTAGCCACAATCCTTGTTAAATTAACTTACTTACTATGATTCATATAGAGGAGATAAAACATAAGGTAATTCCTATTCTTAAAAAGCATGGAATTGCTAAGGCTGGCATTTTTGGGTCTGGTGCGCGCCGCGAACCAGTGATCAATGATATTGATCTACTAGTTGAGATTGATCACAAAGTTAGTCTTCTTGAGTTTATTGAAATTAAACAAGAGTTAGAAGAAGAACTTGCCATGAAAGTGGACTTGGTAGAATACAATGCCCTGAAGCCCGCCCTACGGGAAGAGATACTTAAAGAAGAAGTGCCCATCCTATGAGTAAAAGGAATGCGGATGTCTACCTGCAAGATATTTTGGAAAGCATTCAGCAGATTGAGGAATACTTGAAAGATGTTACCGAATATGAATTCTACCGCAATACCGAAAAACAGGATGCCGTGCTTCGCCGGTTAGAGATCATTGGCGAAGCCGTGAAGAACGTTCCCGAAAGCATTCGGAAAGAGCACGATGAGGTTCCCTGGAAACAGATTGCCGGAATGAGAGACGTGATTGTTCATGCGTATTTTGGAGTGACGCTTAGTATGATCTGGGTGGTTGCCCAGCAAGATATTCCTGTGCTAAGAGATAACATTCGAAAGATAATAAACGCTACTAAACCATAGCCGCCCAAATGTCTACTTACCCCGATGCGCCCAGTCGAACTGATCAATTGATGATAAAAGATATCTACAGAAACTTATGACCGTATCCATCGATGTCCCTAACGAAGCAGGAGTGAGCGAACATTTCTTAAAAGAGGCACTGGCCGCCGCGCTCTACTACACCGGTAAGCTTTCGGGCAAGCAGGCCCGAGAGATGGTGGGCATGTCACGCCGTGCCTTTGAGGAAATGCTACCCCGCTATGGGTACTCAATTTTGATAGATAGCCAGGAAAATCTATCTACTGAGCGCACCTATGAACAAACACCTTCTGAATGACTCTTTCTGATTGGATAGGAAGGCATTGGCTTCGCAAAGTCGGTAGATTTTTGGTCGAAGTAGCTGTTATTTTCGTCGGGGTTTATGCTGCCTTTGAGCTTGACCAATGGCGCGCTGACCAACGCGTTGAGGTACGCAAGCATCAAGCCTACGAGATATTGCACCGACTTTTCTATCGCTTTGCACAAGACCTTGGGAAAACGCATCGGGCTATTAATGACTTGTATGTTGAAGAATTTCTGAACCCTTATCAACAGGGAAAGCAACCCAAACTTCTTCCTATACAGCTTGGTAGCGGAAGTATCACTACTGGGGGCTGGGACGCAATGTTGGCAACCGGAGGACTTGATGCGTTAAGCATTGATCTCGTTTATGATGTTGAGGTGTATTTTTCGATGCTAGAGTACCTTTCTAGCGAGACGCAGCAGGCTACTATGTTGAGCAATCAATACATATTACCAAATTTAGATGAAGGAACCGCATTGTTCTATCTTTCAGATACCGGACAACTCAAACAAAAGTACGAGTGGTATCCAGAGAAAATCAAGACGCTGTTGCGACTAACAAACTATGCTGCCGAGAAAGCAGATAGCATGGCAACTCAGTTAGAGCAGAAAATAAAATCGGAGGGCTTATAGATGGCTTTGCCTATCAATAGAAAAACAATAGTAGTGTCATTTGCTTCTACCGATGTCCCCAATCAAACTGATCAATAGTTTCTAACGACGCTTTCAGCAACTGAATGCAGGCCTCGATGTCTTCTTTGTTGGCCATCTCGATTACTTGGTGTAAATGGCGGGTGGGGATGGAAATGGCCCCGGCGATGGCGCCGTGTTTGCCCATGCGCTGCACGCCCGCCGTGTCGGTGCCCCCGGCGGTGAGCACCTCCAACTGCCACTTGATGTTATTTTGGTCGGCGGTCTGCTTCATAAATTCCACCATGCGGTAGTCGCAGATGGTCGAGGAGTCCATCACCTTGATGGCCGCACCTTCGCCCAGGCTGGTCACCCGCTCGTGGGGTTGCGCGCCGGGCACGTCAAAGGCAATGGTAGTGTCGAGGCCGATGCCAAAGTCGGGGTTGAGGTGGTGGGCGGCCACGTTGGCTCCGCGCAGCCCAACTTCTTCCTGCACGGTGAACACCCCGTACACGTCGTAGGGCACCTCGCCCAGCTGCCGCAAGGTTTCCATCAGGATAAATACCGACACCCGGTTGTCGATCGACTTGCAGTTGACGCAGTCGCCCATCTCGATGAGCTCGCGCTCGCGCGTGATAGGGTTGCCCACCTGCACCAGTTCTTTTACTTGGTCGGCTTTCATGCCCAGGTCGATGAAGTAGTCGGTGATCTCGGGAGTTTTCTTGCGCTCTTCGGGGGTCATCACGTGGATGGGTTTGCTGCCCATCACGCCCACCAAGTCTTGCTTGCCGTGGATGATCACCCGTTGGGCGGTCAGGGTTTTGGGATCGAAGCCGCCCAGGGTATGGAACCGCACAAAGCCCTGCTCGTCGATGTGCTTCACGATGAAGCCGATCTCGTCGAGGTGGGCGGCCACCATCACCTTTTTGCCGTCGGGGTTGCGGGAGCCTTTCTTAAGCGTGACTATGCTACCCAGATTGTCTACTTCTAGCTGGTCGACCAGGGGTTCTACTTCGTTAATCACTAAACGGCGAATAGGTTGTTCAAAACCGGGGGCACCGGCTATCTCACAGGTTCTTTTCAGCAGGTCTATGTTCATTATTTTGGTAAGTTTCGTTTGGGTGCGAACTTACAATAATTTTCTTAGTGAGAATTGGGTAGATTGCGATAATGGAAGCAAAAACAACCCTGATGAATGGGGCCCTCCGGCCTTTTTGGCGAAGGTTCTTTCGGCTCGATTGGAAGTTTGGGTTGGGTTTGGTGCTGGCGGTGTGCATTCCTCGCTTCGTACTCGTTTTGCGGGCCAACCAAACCGGTGATTATAGCAGTATCGGTATCATCATGACTGTTTCTGCGCTGGTGCCGTTTTTGTTTCTTTCAGGAGAAGGGAGAAGGAAAATTGGTTTCATTCCTCCGGCAAGCTACCGATGGTTGTTCTACTCAGTGGTGGCAGGTGTTGCGATTAGCGCGTTGATGTTCGCAGTAGGCCACGTTTTGTACAATCAAACCGTTAGCAACTGGTACGTGTACGTAGGCCGATCATACAATTTGCCCGAAGGTTTAGGCGGCCAAAACAAATTGATCTACTTCATTAGTTTTGCGACTACGGGTATGGTTTTTAGTCCGGTGGGCGAAGAACTGTTTTTTCGTGGCATTGTACATGCTAGCTTCGTGGCGAGCGTGGGCGAGGCCAAAGCTACAGTTATTGACGCTCTTGCTTTTGCGTTTACGCATTTAGCGCATTTCGGCATTGTGTATGTTTCGGGAGTATGGACGCTGCTACCGGTACCGGCCGCTCTTTGGGTGATAGGTATGTTTGCCGCTAGCCTAATATTTATAGCTTGTAAAAAGAAAACCGGTTCTTTATTAGGGGCCATCCTCAGTCATGCCGGATTCAACCTAGCGATGATCTACTTCATCTTTTACCATCTGTAAGCAAATCCGGTTACTTTTGTCCTATTATCTAATCTGAAAGTTACCCAATACCCGCACCTCAGTCACTTTTGCAAGTCTTCCAAACCCTAAATCTATGCGACAACGATTGCTCAGCGAAGGAGCGCACGAACTCAGCTACGAAATCCGGGGCATCGTCCGGAAGGCGCAACAAATCCAAGCCCTGGGCTACCCTATCTATTGGGAGAACATCGGCGACCCCATCAACAAGCACTACCAACTGCCCGAGTGGATCAAAGCGATCATCACCGAACTGGTGCAAGACAACCACACCTTCGGCTACTGCGACTCCAAGGGCGTGCTCGAAACCCGGGAGTTCCTGGCCGCGCTGAACAACCAACGGGACGGGGCGCAGATCACCGCCAACGACGTGTTGTTCTTCAACGGTCTGGGCGACGCGATCTCTAAGTTGTACCAGTTTCTGGTGCCCACCTCGCGCGTCATCGGCCCGTCGCCTTCCTACTCAACGCACTCGTCGGCCGAGGCGTCGCACGCCAACAGCCAGCCGCTCACCTACCGGCTGGACCCCGACAACCATTGGTATCCCGACCTGGTCGACCTGGAGATGAAGATTCGCTACAATCCCAATATCGTGGGCATTCTGCTTATCAATCCGGACAACCCCACGGGGGTGGTGTACCCGCGGGAGATTCTTCGGAGGATCGTGGATTTGGCGCGGGAGTTCGACCTCTTTGTGGTGGCTGACGAAATCTATCTGAACATCACCTACAACGGCGCGAAGGCGCACGCGCTGGCCGAGGTGATTGGCGAGGTGCCCGGCATTTCGATGAAAGGAATCTCCAAGGAATTTCCCTGGCCGGGGGCGCGCTGCGGCTGGATGGAATTTTACAACCGCTCGGCTTCGGCCGATTTCCATGAGTACTGCACCACGCTGGAGAACGCCAAGATGATCGAGGTGTGCTCGACCAAACTGCCCCAACTGGCCATTCCCAAAATCATGAGCGACGTTCGCTATCAACCCTACCGGCAGTCGTATAACGAGGCCATTGGGCGACGAAGCCACCGGATCACCGAACTGCTGCGCGACCTGCCGATGCTGCGCTTCAACCCCACCTACGGAGCTTTTTACAATACCATTATCTTCCGAGAGGGGGTGCTCAACAACCGGCAGCGGCTGGCCATCGCCGACGAACGAGCGCAGCAACTGCTCGACACCTGGCTGCAGGCTGACCCTAACATGGCGGCCGACAAGCGGTTTGTGTACTACCTGCTGGCGGCCAAACAGGTATGCGTGGTGCCTATCTCCTCGTTTTGCTCAGATCTACAGGGGTTTCGGGTCACTTTGCTGGAGAATGACGAGGAAGTACTGCTGGAAACTTTCCGTCGCATTCGCGAAGCGGTGGTGGAGTATACCGCGAGTGCCTAGTGCCTCCGGCACTAGCGGCCGATCAGTACGAAAGCACCCCAGTAGTACGGATCGCGGTGCGTCTTCACAAAAGCAAGCTGGGCCGACCGCAGGGCGTCGGCTTTGTTTTCTCCGCCTAGCCAGCGTTCGTAGAACAACCGCATCAGCTCGGCAGTAGACTGGTCGTTAACTTTCCACAAGCTCATCAACACGCCCTGCGCCCCCGCCACCAAAAAGGCCCGTTGCAACCCGTAAACCCCTTCGCCGTTTCTGATTTCTCCCAGCCCGGTTTCGCAGGCGCTCAGCACCACCAGTTCGGTGCCGCTCAAGTCCAGGTTCTTCGCTTCGTAGGCAGTGAGAATGCCGTCTTCCTGTTGCTCGTCGTTTTGTTGCTGCATCGTTTGCCGTTGCAGGCTGTTCGCGGCACCGGCGAGCATCAGCCCCGAACGCAGCAGCGGATTCGCCGCCGCATTGGGCAGGTGCAATCCGAAGGCGGCGGTACTTTCGTCGTGCGGCAGGTCACTTAAAAAGTAGGCGTGGGTGGCGATGTGAAGCAAGCGCGGGGCATCAAGCTGCTTCACCACTTCTTCGGTGGCTTCGCTCTTTAGATAAGTATGCGGTTGCCACTGGTGATGGCGCAACAACTGGGCGACCTGATCTATCTCCTGTTCGGTTCCGGGGAGGGTGTACAGGTTGTCGGCCTCTACGGGGTAACTCAGTGCGTCCAAATCAGCCCGCAGCGTTGAGTCTGTTGAACTGGAGAGGCTACTTTCAATCAGCGAGTCGGCGGGAGTAGCTTGGCGATAGCGGGGATCGCCGAGTAGATACGCCGCGCGGTGGTTCGCTACCAGCGGCGGGTGCAACAGTTCACGGGTGCTGCTGAGCATATGAATAGTTGCTTCCTCGATAATAAATTGGTTGGAGCGCGGGTTCAGCAAGCTATTTAGGCTGATCTTGTGATATACGCCGTCCGGGGCCACGTAGACCGTGGTGGTTTGCGGCAAAAGCAACGACTTGATTGGTTTCCAGTACAGATCATAAGAAAGCACATCGGACACGCGAAAGTCTACCGCATTTTTGTAATAATAGTAGTTTTTGGTTTCCATCGCCTCGCCGTCGCGCAGCAACCCAACGGACGGGGCCTCCGATTCGGGGGTGATGGCCAGAACCACGTAAAAAAGCAGATTTTCCTGACCTTTCTCTACCCGAACGATCTCGACCGCCGCTTCGTCGGGTTGCAATTGCTGCCGGATGTCCTGCCAGGTGAAGCGGCGGTCTCTTAGATCATTGGCAAACGTCGTAGAACGAAGCGATAACTCTTTTTCTAGGGTATTGGCTCGTTTTTCCAAGGAGCGCACCCGCCCCTGCTGCTGCTTCCATTCGCTGGGCGGCAGGGCGTAGAGCCGAACCAGGGTCTCCTTAGCAGCTATCCACTGTCGGTAGCGGGCAATGAGTTCTTCGTCCTTGCTGTTACTGATGGTTTTCTTGATTTGACTGCTAGCGTTTAGTAGAATAGCTTTGGTGAGCAGTTGCAGATTGTAGAAGTCACTCAGCAAGGCTTGGTTGGTTTCGGTCGGAGCCGGGGCTTGATTGATTACCCGGTCGATAATGAAATTCTGTACGGCCTGAAGCACGGGTTCTATCCGGCGGTAAAAAGCACTTTTCTCCTTTTCGCTCAGGGCCGGAAAGTATTCCTGCAACTGCCGGGTGTAGCGTTGCATCACCTCGCGGAAGATCGGCTCGGCGCGCTCCGAATCGCCCAGGGTATGATACAACACCGCCTGAGCGTACCGGCTAAAGGCGTAGTCAGGATGCTGGTCGTTGAGGGTTTCTCGCCGAATGTCCACCACCCGCTCTATGTGGCTTCTGGCCTGCTCGTATTCGCCTACGCTCTGGTGCAACAAGCCCAGGTTGAGCAACGTGGTCACGTGCCGGGGGTGCTCTTCTCCGTACAGGGTTCGGCTGATATCAAGTGATTCCTCGAGCAAGGGTTGCGCCTGGGCATAAGCCCCCTGGTTTTGGTACAGCGCCGCTAAGTTGTTGAGGGCGGTAGCGTAAGCCGGATGTTGCTTGCCCAACCTTTGTCGGTCGATGCGCAATGCTTCTTGATAAAGCACCTCCGCGCTGTCCGTTTGCCCCGTGGCTTCGTAGAGTCCGGCTAAGTTTTGCGTGGCAGTAGCGTATTCCGGATGGCTCGAGCCGTATTTTTCCTTTAAAATTTGCCGCCCCGCCACCAGCAAGGGTTTGGCGGCCGCGTAGTTGCCCAGTGCCAGGTAGAAATTGGCCAACTCCGTACGGACGCGAGCGTATTCGGGATGAGCGGGCTCAAAGTGGGTTTGGGCGGTGGCGATCGCCTTTTGCAACCATTGTTCAGCCGGGGGGTAGTTGCCCTGGGCCATCTCCAGCCGCGCCAGATTGATTTGAGCGCTGATGGTAGACGGGTGATCTTCGCCGTGTTGGGCGACCACCGCGGCCAGCGACTGCTCGAGCAGCGGGCGGGCCTGTTGGTAGCGAGCCGCCTCGAGATGAAGCAGACCGGCATTGGCCAAGGCCAATCCATAGTCCGGGTGGTCGGCCCCGAGCAGGGCCTTCTTTATTTCGAGCGATCGGTTAAGAAGCTCAATGGCCTTGGTAAGGTCGCCTTGCTCCTGACACACCAGGGCGTAGTTGTTCAGCAGATTGGCGTAGGCGTTGGTCGATTGCCCGCTCAGCTTTTCTTGGATCTTCAGCGCCTCTTGGTAGAAGATGTCGGATTCCACAAAGTAGCCCAGATCGTGGTAGAGTCCGGCCATTCCGCTCACCGCGGCCACGTACGCATCACTCTGGGTTCCTTTAACGCGCCGAATGATTTCGGTGCTCCGCTTGAAGTAGAAGATCGCCGAATCATAGTGCGCAAGCTTCTGTTGGTTCCGGGCCACGTTGCCGAAGATAGCGGCCCGGTGCAACGCTTGCTGGGAGGTGGTAGGTGGATGATTTTTAAGGTGACGGGTAGCGCGGGCGTAATAGGTTTCGGCTAACGCGTACTGCTGCTGCCGTTGATACCCGGTGGCGCGGTTGCTCAACGCGACGGCGTACTGCCAGGGGTACTGTTGGGTGGAGTCGTTAGGTTCTAATGCTTTTTCCAATCCCGCATCGTACGCACTGTCGGTTTGATGCCGGGCGGTGACCAGATTATCTAAACTCGTCCACCACGTTCCGTCACGGGCGGTGTAATGTTTTTGGCGGATACGATGCACCTGATCCAGGGCTTCGACCGCTTCGTGAACCTCGTTTTGGGACAATTGCAGCACCGCCAGATTGTGCAGTGCCCCGGAGTAGGAGAGGCTATCCACCGAAGCACTTGCCTCATAGACCGTGCGCGCCCGCCGGTACCACCCCATCGCGGCCTGCCAGTCGTCGTTGGCGATCAGCGTATTGGCGAAGCGATAGCAGGCATCGGCGTAGGCCAGGGAGAGGGTGTCGCCCGTTTGCCGGAACCGTGCAATTATCTGCTGATCAACGCTCTCCTCCAAAGAAACCGATGAGGAATGGGGCAACCGGCTGCGGAAGTAAATCGCGCGATTGCGCAGCGTAGCATCATCAACCGCCCGAGCCGCCCGAATCACGCATTGATACAGTGAATCAGCGCGGCCGTAGTCCCCCGTGCGGTGGTGCACGTTGGCGAGCAGGTACTGCAAGGGGAGAGGAGAAGGCATTTTGGTCGCCCGAAACACCCGATCAGCCTCAGTGAACGAACGCCGGGCGGCCAGCAGGCTATCCGCCCGTAGATACAGTGTTCCTTGATCCTGAAGCGCTTGTCCGTACTGGGCCGGGGAAGACGTTGCCCATTGAGCGCGGACGGTCACCTCCCGGCGGGCCCAGGCCAGCGCCAGCGCATCGTCGCCCGCCGCAACAGAAATCCGGGTGAGCAGACGGAGCCCTTCGGCATAGGCCACGCTATTCAACCCCTCGGTCTGCTGGGTGGCGAGCAAACACTGCTGCGCCTGTTGGTAGGCCTCGATCACCTGCCCCTCGGCCAACCACTCCGTGGCCAGCGGACACGGAGAAGCAGAACGATCCTGGGCCTGAGCCAGCCCTACGCCACCCAGGTGAAAGATGATAAACCACCAAATTTTTCGCGCGGTCACGCCTAAAGGTACGTGCTTTTATACGAAAAAATGCACGAAAATATTGGCATTACCCTTTCTGTGTCTAACCATAAAATTCTAGATTGCAAAAAAAATCTGCTTATTACCACTAATACTATGAAGACAATCTGCTGCCTTCCCCCGTTTCTACTCTTATTGTTTATTGTTCACGGAGTGATGGGGCAGGAGACCCAGTGGGCCAGTCAGATTATGGAGGCGTCGCCCTCGTACCGGGAAGGGTTCTTGTTCAAAGCGCAACTCCAGCACGGGGGCTACCCCGCCGAGCGCTTACTCGGCCAGCCCAACGTGCTGCCCGGCAACAGCGGTGACAGTCCCAACGCCTGGGTACCCAAAAAGCCCAACCAGGAGGTCTTCATCAAAGTAGGATTTGACGAACCGCAAACCATCCAGCAGATTGCCATTGCCGAATCGCGCAACCCGGGGGCGGTTTATCAGTTGTTCTGCTACGACGTTGCGGACAAAGAATACCTGGTGGCGACGCTCGAACCGGCTCCCGTGAACACCGAAGGGCGCATGTTTAACGTGTTTATCGATCCCACCGACTACCCGGTGCAGGCGGTGAAGGTGGTGCTGCAGGGCGACCGGGTGCCAGGTTACAACGCCATCGACGCCATCGCCATTTCCTCTTCGGCGGTGCCCATTCGGGCCGAGATTAACATTGTGCCGGGGCTGAACCCCGATGTGGCTCTGGACCCGCTGCTCACCAGTGCCGATAGCAGCACGGCCAACCTAAGCCCGATGATCTCGCCCGACGGAAATACGCTGTTCTTTGGCCGGGTATCGCCCTACAACGTGGGCGGACTGCGCGATGAGCAGGATATCTGGTACATGGAGCGCGATAGCCCTACCAGTACGTGGGGGAAGCCTAAAAACATGGGAAAACCGCTTAACAACAAAAACAGTAACTACGTGAGCGCGGTGGCCGCCGATGGCGATAGCTACCTGCTGCTGCTGGGCAATGCCTACCAGGAAGACGGCAAGATGAAGAATGGCGTCTCCATCACCCGCCGCACCGAGAGCGGCTGGTCGCAGCCCGTAGCCCTCAACGTGGCCGACTTCTATAACAACTCCGACATTGCCAACTACTTTATGTCTGAAGACCAACGCTTCTTGTTCATGGCCCTAGAGCGGGACGATACCGAAGGAAAACGCGACTTATACGTGAGCTTTAATCGGGGCGAAAACATCTGGTCCGAACCCCTGAACCTGGGCCCGGCGATCAATACGGCCGACGTGGAATCATCGCCGTTTTTGGCCAACGACACCACGCTCTACTTTTCGTCGCGCGGCTACAGCGGCTTCGGCGGCGAAGACGTATACGTGGCCTACCGCACCGGCGAGTCATGGACGGAGTGGACCGAACCCGAAAACCTGGGACCCTCCATCAACTCTGAACAGGACGATACGTTCTTCAACGTGTCGACCGACCAGCAGTACGCCTTCCTGACTCGGGGCACGACGCGCGGGGCGGATATGTTCCAGGTGCGGATGCCGGTGTTTCGCCGCCCGGGTACTCCCGACGCCGAATACTTAGTGCGTGGCTTAGTCTATAACGTGAAAAACAACACGCCCGTAGAAGCGCAAGTGGTCTTTGTCAGTAGCGAAGATTCGGCTACCGTAATTCGACGCCCTACCGGAACCGACGGCAAATTTGAGCTGAATGTTCCGCCGGGTACCTACGACGTGTACGCCGAGAAAGACGGCTACGCTCCCACCAACCGGCAGCAGGTAACCCTGAGCGAACTGGATCCCAACCAGGACGGAGTGGTGTTCCGCGATTTGTACCTAAGCAACGACTTTTCGACCACCGACATTAAACGAGAATTGACGGCCAACCGCCGGGCCATTGCCGCCGAAGAAGTGATGTTTGCGCTCGATAGTTACCAACTAGACCGGCGCTTCTACCGTCAGCTTAAGGACGTGGTGGCGTTCATGGAAGAAAATCCGGACGCTACGCTCCAGGTAGCCGGACACACTTGCTCGCGCGGCACCGATGAGCACAACCGGCAGCTCTCAAAACGTCGGGCTCAGGCGGTAGCCGACTACTTAGCCCAGCAGGGAGTGAACCGGCGGCGGGTGCGTCCGGTAGGCTACGGAGAAACCAAACCACTGGTGAGTAACGCCACCGAGGCCAACCGGAAACTGAACCGACGCGTAGAGTTTGAACTCATTAATTAAGCGGCTGATAAATACCTCGCTAAACTTCCCCGTGTACCTTTGCTAGCAACATAGTAGGTCAAAAGTGAGGCTTTTGCTATACGTTTAGTAACGAAATCTACCGTACTATCGTAGGTAATCATATGTGTCGCTTTTTAGTTTTATTTTTTGTTTGTAAAGTGCAAATGTTGCTGGCCGGACCCGATCCCCAATTGGTGGCTATGGCAGGCAAGATTGTAGATGCCGAGTCCCGTCGGCCGCTGAAAGCCCAGGTGAGGTATCAATTGTTACCCGTGGGCCATACCACCGGCATTCGTAACTTCGCCAACGAGGACGGTAGCTACCAACTGCCACTGCAACCCCACCGACAGTACCAACTCGAGATAAGCGCTTCCAATTACCAGACGCTGCGCGTTCTGGTTCAGACCGATAGCCAGGCGCAACTTCCCCAGGATCTGCTGCTGCATCGCATCCCGCAGCCCGGCGAACTGGTTTTTTTATCGCAACCCTTTTTGTTCGAGCGGGGCAAGCCTACTCCGGCCACCGAGTCGCGCGCCGTGATTGATGAGCTAAAGCGACTCTTGGAGGCGCATCCGACCATGAAAATCAGGCTCGAGGGCCACACGGACCGGGGCAACGCCAAGCAACTGATGCAACTCTCGGGTGAGCGCGCCGAGGCCATCAAAGATTGCCTGGTAGATTTAGGAATCCGCAAGAAGCGAATCAAGACCAAAGCGTTTGGCAACACCCAACTGCTGACGCAAGAAGACTCGTTTGAAGCACGGCAGCAAAACCGCCGGGTTGAGGTACGGGTGCTTTCGTTGTGAGACGGGGCTACCTAAGCTTGCCCTATTTTTGTCAGCTTCGAGCAACCCTTTCTAGGCATCTCCGTTTTCAACAACTACATTCAATTCCGATCCGTTCGCACGACCGATCACTCTGCCCGCCATGAATCAGGACTTTTTAAACAAACTGTACCAGGCACACCGGGAGTGTCCCGATTGCCCTTCACCGGCCACGGTCGCTGAGTTTTTCACCGGTCTGCTAGGCACGTTGTTTCCGGATTTCACCAAGATGCAGTTTGCCGACGCCGAAGAATTTGTGCTGCACACCGAGCGACTCAAGCAGCAGCTTCTGCAGTTGGTACACCGGGGCACCGGGCAAAGTCTGGCCGATGGGCAGACAATCGCTACCCAGTTTTTCGATCGCCTGCCGCAGATCTACGAGCAACTCCAGCAGGATGCCAGCGCCATGTTTGCGGGCGATCCGGCCGCTGAAAGTCGCTCGGAGGTGATTCGAACCTATCCGGGTTTCTACGCCATCGCGGCCTACCGCCTGGGCCACGCGTTGCACCGCCTGGGAGTGAAGACCATTCCGCGCATGATGACCGAGCACGCCCACAGCCGCACGGGCATCGACATTCATCCGGCGGCGCGCATTGGCAATCATTTTTTTATCGATCACGGCACCGGGGTGGTGATCGGCGAAACCGCCGAGATTGGGGATTACGTAAAAATTTACCAGGGAGTGACGCTCGGGGCGCTGAGCGTGAGCAAAGAGGACGCCCGCAAAAAGCGCCACCCCACCATTGGCGACCGGGTGGTGATCTACGCCGGAGCCACCATCTTGGGAGGCAACACCCACATCGGCAACGACAGCGTGATCGGGGGCAACGTGTGGGTGACGCGCAGCGTGGCCCCGAACACCAAAGTGTATTATCAAGCAAAAATGCACCACGAAGGCACCGACCAGGTGGACCTGATGGTGTACCGAGACACCGCATCATGAACCTATCCGACCTTATCGGCAACACGCCGCTCGTTCACTTGCAAACCATTCCTACCAATCCGAAGGTAACCATCTACGGGAAGCTGGAGGGGCAAAACCCCGGCGGGAGCGTGAAAGACCGCGCCGCCTACGGCATGATCACCGGGGCCCTGGAACGGGGTGAAATCCATGCAGGTGACAAATTGATAGAAGCCACCAGTGGCAACACCGGCATTGCGCTGGCCATGATTGCCCAACTGAAGGGCCTGAAAATGACGCTGGTGATGCCCGAAGACGCCACCGCCGAGCGCATCCAGGCCATGACGGCCTACGGAGCCGAAGTGATCCTGACTCCGGCTGAAAAGACCATTGAATATTCCCGACAGCACGCCGAAGAACTGGCGGCCAGCGGCGAATACTTTATTCTGAATCAGTTTGCCAACCCCGACAACTACGGCATGCACTACCGCACTACCGGTCCAGAGATCTGGCGCGATACGGATCAGAAAATCACCCACTTTGTGTCGTCGATGGGCACCACGGGCACCATCATGGGCGTGTCGCGCTACCTGAAAGAGCAAAGCCCAGCCGTGCACATTGTGGGAGTGCAGCCCACGGATGGCTCGCGCATCCCCGGCATTCGTCGTTGGTCGCCCGAGTTTCTGCCGAAGATCTATGAGCCTGAGCGGGTAGACCGCATCATCGACGTGAGCCGCGACCAGGCCACGCAGATGACCCGCCGCCTGGCGCAGGAAGAAGGCATCCTGGCGGGCATGAGCAGTGGCGGAGCTCTGACTGCGGCGCTGCAACTGGCTGACGAACTGGACGAAGGAGTGATTGTAACCATCGTGTGCGACCGCGGCGATCGCTACCTGAGTTCAGGGCTGTTTGCTGATTAAAGCACGCCGAAGAACAAACCCAGCGAGCCCGGTTGGCAAACGTTTTTCACTGCCCCTGGATCAACAAACGCGTTAGTAACCACGCAGATATCTTTCAATCCGAAGAGATACTGTATCCTATTCGCCCCACCGCAACTGTTCGGTCGCCAAAACCCTGCTTCATCTAGACACGCTGTCGGTTTGTTAGAAAAAACCGCCATTGGTTAGAAATATCATCGGATTAGAACAGTTTAGTTGTGAGCAGGCAACAATCACTATCACAAGCTATTGAGAGTAAAAAATTTACCCTTAGCATTTTCATAACAGGAAGCCAAGGGTGCACCACGCCAACCTAAAGCCAGCGTTGCACTATTCTTCTACTTTATCTTATTGTGCTTGACGTAGGTATGCTAAAAAAACTTTAGTCAATAGGAAGCAACCTTTGCTGTAAACAGCTAACTATTCATAGAAAGGTTATATATTTAACCGTTGACTTAATGTTTTACGCTACAAAACTTCACAGCCTTATGAGACAAAAACTACCACTCATCGCGTTAGCAGTTGCTATCAGTTTACCTTTAATGTGCGCCAACGGACAACCAATAGAGCCGGTAGCCCAGTTGGTGCAACCGGTCACCGTCAAGGGAGACGTGTACGAGCAGTCGTTCTCGGCTCAGGAAGAGAACTCTTGCCTGGTGCGCTTCACGGCCGTCGACGCTAAAAAAGGGGAGGAGACGGTCTTTGAACTAAACGCGGCCGACCTGAACGAGCGGGCCATTGCCTTTGAAACCCGAAAAAACGAAGTGACCGTGAAAGCCACTACGCAGGGCAAGCGCGACCTGATCCGCGTTTACGAAGACGGAGAGATTGATGGCTACCAGGACGAGCTCTCGCTACTGGCCACCGGTATTGAGGAGGCGCGCAACCTGGTGGAAGCGCTCAAAGACCTGGCCGGTCAGTGCCAGCAACAGGCCTCCGTCGAGGATGAGGCCGACCAAAGTGCCGCTGCGCTGCTGGCTTCCCTAGAAGAACAAGTAGGAGAAGTATCCTTTAACGAAACGCAGTTCGACCAAGCCATTACGCACGACGCGGAGCAGCCGTCGATCATCACCTACGAACGCACCGAGCGGGGCGCAGGAGACACCCAGCAGTTCACCGTGAACTTGGCCGACCTCAACGAGCGAAGCATCCATTTCAACACCGAAGGGGCAATGGTATGGGTGATGGCCGAAACCCAGAAGAAAAACGACCTGGTGCAGGTGATGGAAAACGGACAGTTGGACGGGTATCAAGATGAGATTGCTTTTTTAGCTACCGACATAGAACAGGCGCGTCGGCTGGAACGGGCCTGGAAAAAGTTGGTCGCCATGAGCGAAGGGGAAACCGAGTTCTTGCCCGGCAACGCCGACCCCAGCCTGGAACAAACGCTTGACTTTCTGACCGAACGCGTGGCCCCCGTAGAGGTGAAAGGCAATAAGTTTGAGCAGTCGTTTTCCTACGCTAAAAGCCCACGCAACGGGGGGGGGTACCAACTCACGTTTCAGGTGACCGAAGTTGGCAAAGGCGAAGAGCAAACCTACCAATGGAACATGGTCGATATGCATCCCTCTTCCATTCGGTTCGATATTCAGAAGAACCGCGCCGTGGTAGAAGCGCAGACCTTGGATAAATCTGATCTGATTGCCTACTCGGAAGATGGGGTGCTGGACGGGTATACCGATGCGCTAGCGGTGCTGGCCAACAGCATCGAGGAGGCGCGAAAGATTACGTTGGCGCTCCAGCATTTGGCCCAGAAAACGAGCGACCAAGCGGCTACGCTCACCCTGCCCACCACGGCTTCGGCGACCCTGGAGTTTCTGCAAGCGCGGGTGGGGGCCGTTGCCGAGGGCGAAGACCGCCTCGACCAGAGCATCGAGGCTTCTTCCGAAGAAGCCTGCCTGTTGGAGTACCGAGTGGTGGATCAGGAAAAGGGGGACGAACTGGTGTATGCCTGGAACATGAACGATCTGAACGAGAATAGCCTGCTGATGGGCACCAAAGGAAGTGCCGTTTTTATCAGCCTGGAAACCATCGGCAAGCGCGACCTGATCGAAGTAATCGAAAACGGAGAGGTCGATGACTACGAAAAGGGCTTTAGCCTACGCGCCGAGGGCATCGAAGAGGCCCGCGAAATCATTGCCGCCCTCAAGCAGTTGACAAAGCTCTGCAAAGAAAAATAGCCGACACCGACCGCATCATAGTACTTACCCTAACCAACCAATAAATATCGCTCATCATGAAAACTAAACTAACCATTCTTCTCGCCTTCGCCGTGCTAAGCAGCCCGGTTGTTTGCCAAGCGCAATTCCGAGTTGGGCCCACCCTGGGGATTAACCTCAGTAGTATACAAGAATCGCGTGACCTCAAAGAGTTTAGAGAAGAAGTTAACAAGTCGCCCTTGCTGCGACTCCAACTGGGGGCAACGGCCGAATATGCCCTGTCGGACCAATTCTACCTGCAATCGGGCCTGCTCGTTAACGGGGCGGGTGTGAGATACAAGGCCGAAGCTAGTGGTGGTGGTATCGATGTAGAAGCATCCGAGAGCGC
Source organism: Cyclobacteriaceae bacterium (assembly GCA_965217275.1). Classification (GTDB taxonomy): domain Bacteria; phylum Bacteroidota; class Bacteroidia; order Cytophagales; family Cyclobacteriaceae; genus Tunicatimonas. The sequence continues at coordinate 4,830,952 of OZ244400.1, forward strand.
ACTGCTCACCTATCTAGACATTCCCCTTACCGCCCGCTATCAATTTGCCGAATTTGACGATTTCAGTTTGAGCGCCTGGGGAGGATTTATTGCGGGTTTTGCGGTGGCCGGAAGATCGAAGAGTAAGGTGACGATAAACGGCGAGTCGGAGAGTGATAGCGAGTCCCTATCGTTCGGGTCGAGCGACGATGATGACCTGAAGGGTATCGACTTCCGCTTGGCCCTTGGAATGATCGCCGAATCGGCCGAGTATCCGGTGCAACTGAAGGTGGCAATTAACCAGGGATTGGTAAATCTGCTTCCCATCGACCTTGATGGCTTTGCCCAGCGCAACTTTTTGTTCTCGATAAGCGCCAGTTACTTCTTTGAATTGGACTAGAACGACCTGCTGGCGGCAACGCCACCTACTACCAAACCGCCTGGCAAGTGGCCCGGACGTCGGGAAGCTGGCAGAACGGTCAATCCTTTATCAGCGAACTGAACATTCTGCTGCCTGGGGGTGAGGAATTTACCGTGCCGTTCGAGGTATCGGTTCCCAACTAAACCATTTCGCAAATTATTGCTAAAGTCACGGTCGGCTGGGTCTGAACTACGATTTTCTGGATTACTACTCGGAGGAGAACGACATGGCCGGGGGGGGTGGCAAGCTCGATATTGCGCTCAACTTGCTCAACCTAAAGATTGGGGCGAAGCTCGGGCGCAGTTTCTACTTTAAATTGTCTCAAATGTTGTTAGACAAAGAACGACAACGTATCTCCGGCGAGTTCGGCTTTGAGTCTTACGATGAAAACAATGATCGAAGGTACCGCATCACGGGCGGAAAGTTCGGTGGGGTTGCTTATGCAGTTGAAGATTGACGCACTTATTATTCATAAGCGTTCTGCTCAGCCGTTTTCGAACCGGCTTGCCACACCCGACAGGCTTCCTCAAGATCACCCCGTCGCTGGTGGGCTAGTCCTAGGTAGTAAACCGCCTCGTCGGTGGTGACATCCTGAGCGATTGCCCGCTTCAGCAGTGGGATGGCCTTATCGGGCTGTTCCTTCTTTAGAAAATAAATGCCTTTGTTGCGATACGCGTACCCATTGTTCGGATCGAGCCGAATGCTTTGATCAATGTCTTTCAGGGCTTGATCTAGCTTCCCGGCTTGCAAACTCAGATAGCCTCGGTTGTTGAGAAAATAGGGCTGAAAAGGAGTGATCGCTAGTGCCTGATCGAAAGCCTGCTGCGCCGCTTCGTACCGGCCGGTTTTGGTCAGCGCCAGCCCCCGCACGTTATAGGCGTTGCTTTCCTTAGAATCCAAATCAAGAGCACGTTGCACATCTTGCTCAGCCGCTTCGTAATCCTCCAGATAATAATACACCGTCGCCCTATTTACGTAGCTTTCGGCATTGTTTGGGTCTAGCGCCAGCGCCCGATTAAAGGCGGCAATGGCTTCGGGATAGCGCTGCGCGCCAGTGAGGGCCGTACCCCGCGTAAAGTGCACGTAGGCCGAATCGGGGTAGTGACGCAGCACCGTATCTAAGTCGGTAATACTGGGAACGTACTCGCCCCGCCGGTAGTAGGCGTTGGCTCGGTTGTAATAAGCATCCGTGAAGTCGGGGCGCTGGTTGATGGCCCGGGTGTAGTCGGTGATGGCCTCGGGATAGTGGGCCTGCTCGTAGTGGGCGATGCCGCGGTTGTTGTAGCCCTCGGCAAAGTTGGGGTCCACGCGCAGCGCCTCGTCGTAGTAGCGGATCGCTTCGCCGTATTCACCGCTTTGCAGTTTCAGATTAGCTCGCAAAAAAAACGCATCGCGCTCCTGCTGGACGGTTTGCTGACAAGCGGAGAAAAATATGAAATATGAGAGGTGAAATATGAGACGAAAGAAACCTATTCCTGCCGACTTTTTCCAGTTTTCATATTTCATATTTCTCATCTCACATTTTTCACGTTTCTCATTTCACATCTACCCTGATGCGTTTGTCCTGATTGGCCAACTGCCAAGCCGTATAGAACACCAAGCGCGTGCGGTCGCGCAGCAGCGGGAAATTGATCTTCTCAATGGTATCGGTTGGCTTGTGATAATCGGCGTGGGTGCCGTTGAAGTAGAAGATGATCGGCACGCCGTGCTTGGCAAAATTGTAGTGATCCGAGCGGTAGTAAAACCGATTAGGATCGTCGGGGGCATTGTAAGTATAGTCTAGGTCTAGCTTGGTGTAGCGGGCATTGGCCGTCTCGTTAATCTGGTGCAACTCGGTGCTTAGCCGGTCTGAGCCGATCACGTACACGTAGGCCGAATCTTGCGCGTGCGCCGGATCAATGCGCCCGATCATGTCGATGTTGAGGTCGGCAATGGTGCTGTCCAGCGGAAACACCGGGTGGTCGGTATAATACTCCGACCCAAACAGGCCCTTTTCTTCGCCCGACACGTTCATAAACAACAGGCTGCGGCGAGGACCGTGCCCCGCGGCCTTGGCCTGGGCGAAGGCTTCGGCCAGCTCCAGCACGCCCACCGTGCCCGACCCGTCGTCGTCGGCTCCGTTGTTCACTTTGCCGTCTTCGGTAACGCCGATGTGGTCGTAGTGCGAGGTGATCACCAGCAGCTCGTCCTTCAGGTCGCTGCCTTCCAAATAGCCCAGCACGTTTTCAGACAACATGCGGTCCACCTCTTGCCGCAGGGCGAAGGTGAGGTTAGTGGCTCGAGAAAAAGCGTAGGGTTTGCCTTTTTTGGTGATGCGACGCTGCGCTTTGGCCAGCCGTTTTTCTCCGACCAGCGCATTGGCCATCTCGGGCGAGATAAAAATCAGACTGGTCGGCGCCGTGGCTTCCGACTGCAAACGCATCGAGGGGCGGGCGGCGTAGAGGGCGAAGCGCTGGATGTTTTCCTGATAATTGTCGTCGACCATCAGCACCACCCGCACACCCCGCTGCTGAGCCATGTCGTACTTGGCCTGCAGGCCCGCCCGAAAGTTCGTCGTGAAGCGCGCGGGCTCGTTGGTTCCTGACAACAAGTAGGTGCTATCGCGACCCATCGGCTCGCCCGATAAAATCAGGATGGCCTGGCCCCGCACGTCGGCTCGCTGATAATCGTCGTAGCGTTCGCCCGCGATGCCGTAACCCATAAAGGTAATTTCGTCGACCAGCGTGTCTAGCGGCTCGGCCATTGCGGGGAAGGCGTAAAAATCTTTGAATAAGGTGAATCGCTGGCCGTCGATGGCCACAAAGGGCTGATCCCAGGCGCTTTCGATGATTGGAAACGTCTGTAGATAACTGCTGTCGCCCACCGGCGCGGTCAGTTGCTGCGATTGATAGTAGTTGGCCAGGTAGGTGGCGGCTTTCTTCTGGCCGGGCTGCCCCGTTTCACGCCCTTCCAGACTGTCGGCCGCCAGCACGCCGAGATGTTCTTTCAGGTCGTCGGCCCGGATGGTTTGGGCATAACGGTAGGCGACAGAGTCAAACGAAGTGGTGTCGGCACCAGATTGTGCCCGGGCTGATGAAACTAACAGTAGGCTAACGCCTAGGACAACGAGGTGTTTCCCGAAGTAAGTCATTGATCTTTCGTGTTTTCAGCTTGTTAATCCTTCTGCTTCCCAAAAAGTTCTTTCCTAAAATCCAATTAGTTCTCCTATATTTGCGACGACTATTTATGAACCTCCTCGAAGCCCACCATATCGACAAGCGCTACGCCAACCACCAGGCGCTGCGCGACGTGAGCATTGCTATTCCCCAACAAGCGATCTTCGGTCTGCTGGGTCCCAACGGAGCGGGCAAAACTACGCTCATTCGCATCATCAACCAAATCATCACCGCTGATAGCGGCGAAGTGCTCATCAAGGGCGAACCCCTGGCTCCCCACCATATTGCCGACATCGGCTACCTGCCCGAGGAGCGGGGTCTTTACAAAAAGATGAAGGTGGGCGAACAGCTGCGTTACCTGGCCCGGCTCAAAGGGCTTTCGGCGCGCGAAGCCAATGAGCGCATTCGCGACTGGTTCAAGCGACTGGAAATTTCGGGCTGGAGCGAGAAGAAGATCGAAGACCTGTCGAAGGGTATGCAGCAGAAGATTCAGTTTATCGCCACGGTGGTGCACGAGCCCGACTTGATTGTTCTGGACGAACCCTTTTCGGGCTTCGACCCGGTGAACGCCAACCTGATCAAAGACGAAATTCTGGCGCTGCGCGAGCGGGGCAAAACAATTATTTTCTCTACCCACCGCATGGAATCCGTAGAAGAAATGTGCAGTCACGTGGCAATGATCAACCAGGCCGAAAAAGTGCTGGACGGCACCAAGCAGGAAATAAAAAACCAGTACCGCACCAACACCTTTACGGTGGCGCACGGCGGGCAACTTAACGGACTGGCGGTGCCTTATCAATTGCTAGAACAGCACGTAGAACAGGACGCCGAAACCGTATCGGTAATCCGTGCCGAACCCAGCGTGTCGCCCAATCAACTATTACAAGCGCTCATTCAGCAGGTGGAAGTACACGCGTTCCAGGAAAAGATGCCGACGATGAACGATATATTTATTGCGGAAGTGCAGAGAAAATAGTCCACAGTTGATTAGTCGATAGTTCACAGTGACTTGAGTTAGCGACTATCGACTGTAGACTATCGACTGTCGACTGTCGACTATGGACTACTAACCAACCAGAAGATCATGAGCAAAATCGGACTAATCATTCAACGCGAGTACTGGACGCGGGTGCGCAAGCGGTCTTTTCTGGTCATGACGCTGCTGGGGCCCCTGCTCTTTGCGGTCATCGTGATTGTGCCCGCTTGGCTCAGTTCGCGCGACAGCGGGGAAGAAAAAGTAATCGCCGTGATCGATGAAAGCGGCCTGCTGGGCGACAAACTGGAAGAGAGTTCGGCCAGCGGCGGAATTCGCTATGAGCACGTGAAGCTGTCGCTTGACGAAGCCAAAGCTGATCTTCCGAAAGAGGGCCGCTACGGCTTGCTCTACGTTCCTAACATCGACATTCACGACCCGCAGGGAATTAACTTTTTGTCCGAAGGCAATCCGAGCATGAACCTGCAGCGCAGCATCGAGCGCACGCTCAAGGAGGAACTCCGTGAGCTACGGCTCAAAGAAGCGAACATTAGTCCCGAAACGCTGGCGCAACTCAACACCGACGTGAATATCAACACGGTGAACCTCACCGACAGCGGGCAGGAGCAGCAGGGTAATGCGGATGTGGCCTCGGGAGTGGGCTACGTGAGCGCCTTTTTAATCTATATGTTTATTTTCCTCTACGGAGCCCAAGTGATGCGGGGCGTGATTGAGGAAAAAACCAACCGCATCGTAGAAATTATTATCTCGTCGGTGCGCCCCTTTCAGTTGATGATGGGCAAAATTATCGGAGTGGCTTCGGTGGGGCTTACCCAATTCTTGCTGTGGATTGTGCTCACGCTGCTGATTGCCACCACCGCACTCCAGCTGTTTGCCGACGAGCGCGAACCAATTTCACCCGAGGAGATGGCCCAGCAGATGCCCGAGCAAGCCGCCCAGGTGGAAGCCGTATCAGGGGTGATGCAGGCCATCGACACGGTGAACGTGCCGCTAATCCTGGGTTGCTTCGTGTTTTACTTTTTGGGAGGATACTTGCTCTACAGTGCGCTGTTCGCCGCCGTGGGTTCCGCGGCCGACAACGATACCGACACCCAGCAGTTTATGCTGCCGGTGGCCGCCCCGCTCATCTTCTCGATTGTCACATTGGCCGGTATCCTCAACGAGCCCGACGGTCCGCTGGCGGTGTGGATGTCGATGATTCCGCTCACCTCGCCGGTCACCATGATGATGCGCATTCCCTTCGGGGTGCCCACCTGGCAACTCATTGCCTCGATGGGCCTGCTGGTGCTGGGTTTTATGGGCACTACCTGGGTGGCGGCCAAAATCTATCGGATTGGCATCCTGACCTACGGATCGAAGATCAGCTATAAGACGCTGGGGAAATGGTTATTTTCGTAACGGCAGATCGCGACCTGCCGTTACGTTAATACCCGGTTCTCTTCCCGTCCGAAACCCCGCACCTCCAGCCGGTCGGGGTAGACGTCCACAATGGCGTAGGTATTCTCGTCCGCCGTATCCACCATGCCCTTGAAGTTCAGGTAGTGGATTCCGTTGCGTTGCCCGTAGTTGCCGTCGTGGTGGTGTCCGTTGAAGTAGGCCCGCACGGCGGGGTAGCGCTCCAGCATGGCCATCACTGCCGCATCGTTCCACAGGTTGAGCTCCCCGGCCGGATACAGCGGGTAGTGCCCGGCCACGATCACCGACTGTCCGTTCTGCTGGGCCTCAGCCAGTTGCTGGTCCAGCCAGGCAAGTTGGGTTTCACTCACGCCCCCGTTCCACTCTTTCGCGTTCTGAGCGCCTTGCTTCTGAAGCTTTTCCAGCATTTGCTCGGCTTGCTGCCGCAGCGGCGTGCCCGCCTGGGTAGCAAACAGGCTCACTTCGTTGCCGTTGAGCATCACCAAGCGCCAGTCGTCGTAGTTCACCGCGTAGTAACCCGCGGGGGCTAGTCCCAGGCGCTGCGGAATTTCTTCCAAATGCATCACGTTCACGGTGTAATCGTGGTTGCCCAGTACCCGGTGCACCGGCGCTTGGGCCGCTTCGTACACCGGCAGGATCGTATCAAAGCTGTTGAAATCCCGATCAATCAAATCGCCCAGATCAAGGATAAAGCGCAGGTCGTGCTGGGCAAATGTCTTCAACGTCTCGGTTAGCTTGTCGACAGACCGAGCGTAGTAGCGGTTCATGGCCGAGGAGGGTTCACACGCGCAGTACTGCACGTCGGCGATCACGCCAAACCGGAATTGGGGGAGGCGGGGCATAGGAGGATAAGTTTTCAGGGGCTTACCTTGGTTGATGGCGTAACTCGTTTCTTACCGTCTTGTTGGGTTTTTGATACGTTTACTGGAGAATAGTCGAACAACGCTTACGCTACTTAGCCAAAAGCTTTTTTTAGGGCGTGCAATGAATCCCGCAGGGCCTGATCCAGCAACGGATCACTGTAGTCGCGCCCTATTTTAGGTCCACTGATCTCCAGGTAGCCTACTACTTCTTCTACCGGCCACGCGTCCGCGCGCTTTTCGCAAATTTCTTTCACCTCGACCAGGTCTACGATGCCCTTTTGCAACTCTTCGTCCGAAAAGCCAAACGTGCTACTGTATATCGCATCGGTGTTTTTAAAGTGAAACTCACTCATCATCGGGATGGCATGCTCGAAGAGTTCGACGTTGGAATAGATGATGCGACCGGCTTGATCAGCCAATCCGTGGGAAATATCACCGCAGAGCCAGACGGGCACGGTCGTCTCCGGATGCCGGGCGTGATAGTCGTTCAACGAACCGATCATGTAGTCCATCTCGTCGGGAGTGGAAGGGGGTTCGGCCAGGCTTGACATGGGCTCAATGGTGAAGGCACGTAATCCCTTTTCTTTGGCCAGGTGCTGAAGCTCCTTCATGTGCTTGAGATAAGTTTCAATGCCCTGATCTTTCTTGTGTAGCTGGTCGCGATATACGGCCCCGGGGTTGGTACCCGCGTAGTCTACGCCCAGCACCCCGGCAATGTGAATAAACCGCTCGTACATTCGGCGGCTGGCCCGTTCCAGGTGCGGATCGTCGTAGAAAAATCCCCCGAACTCCCGATACGCTGAGAACATACTTTTGATGCGTAACCCGCGGCGGTCGGCTTTCTCGCGCAACGCTAAGAAATAACCGTCGTCGTCCATATGAAACATCTCGAAGAAAGCTCCCAACTGCACGTACCGGATGTCTTCACTGACCAGCAGATCGAACAACCAGTCGTAGCTGTAGCGGGTCTGGATAGGATCAGTTTTAACCCCCAGTTGTATCATAGCATCTCAAAGATAACCTTGTTATGAAATTTTTGCCGCTGTAGGATGCTCTGAAATACCTCCGGCCCCTGCCGCAATGCTACCCGGTCGGAGATGAGCGGCGCCACCTGAAGCTCGCGGTCCATGTACCGGAGCACGGTAGTCCAGTCGTCGTGGCCCTTGGGGAAAATCTTGGAGTTCCAGGTGCCGTAAATCTTCAGCTCGCGGCGCAAGATGCTGCTGAAGGCTTTCTCGCCAATGGTAAACTCGCCGACGATATTGCCCATAAACACCACCTCACCGGCCCGCGACGCCACCGCCAGGGCCTGCAGAAAGGTGACCGGCAGGCCGCAGGCCTCAATCACGTTCTGCGCTCCTTGTCCGTCGGTCAGTTTCATGATTTCCTGCACCGGGTCTTCCTGCGCACTGTTCACGGGGGTGAAGCCCATCGACTCGGCAATCTCCAGCTTGCGGTCGTCTACGTCGGTGATGATCACCCGCTGGCAACCGTGGATGCGCAACCACTGGGCGCACATGTTGCCGATGGGTCCCGCCCCGATGACCACTCCCGTGTTGCCCGCCGTCACCGACAGGTGGCGCACCCCGTGCAGGGCCACGGCGGCCGGTTCGGTCATGGCGGCGTGGTGGGTGTTTACGTGCTCGGGTATGCGGAACAGGTTGGTTTCGGGCACCCGCACAAACTCGCTAAAGGCGCCATCCCGACGCGAGCCGAAGTAGTCGTACTCCTGTAGTTGGGCCCAGTCGCCGGTCTGGTACGCCCCTTCACGCGGATTCTTAGGAATGAGGGGGAAGATCACCACCCGGTCGCCCTTACGAAATTGACTATCCGGACGGTCTTCGGCCACGATACCGCTAAACTCGTGGCCCATAATCAGGGGGTAATGGTAGGCTTTGCCACCAAACCCCCGGGGAAGATCGGAGCCGCAGATGCCGCAGGCGGCCACCCGGATGAGCAGCGAATCGGGCGTGGGCGCGGGGGGGATCGGAACGTCCGGGTGGTACACCAGTTTTTGATCAGCTTCCAGAACCAAGGCTTGCATAGGCAGATAATTTGACAAGAGCAATGCTCAAATTTACGTAAAACCAATCAAAATCAATCAAAAACTAATTATATTTGCTTGTAAATAACCATTTCATTGCCAATCTTTACCGCACCCATCAACTGCTAACCGCATCCTGCGTATGACCGATGATACCGCCCCGCCCGCCCGCCGACCCGTACAGTGGTCGCCATCCATGATGTGCGCCGACCTGCTGTCGCTGCGTGAGGAGCTGGACAGCCTGGTGCAGGAGGGGGTGGCTATGCTGCACATTGATATCATGGACGGACAGTACGTGCCCAATTTCACCCTCGGTCTGGATATCGCCGCGGCGATGCACGCTCATTCAAATATTCCGCTCGACTTCCACCTGATGATCGAGGACGTAGACCGTTCGGTGGGGTTGTTTACGCAGCACCCCGGTTCCTTTGTTACCTTCCACCCGGAAACCGCACGGCACCCGGTGCGGACGATCGACCAAATTCAGGCTGCCGACTGCCACCCGGGGATCGCCATCGACCCGGCCATGCCGCTGGAGGCGGTTCGCCACCTGTTGCCCCTGGTAGATATGGTGTGCATCATGACGGTCAATCCCGGCTACGCCGGACAAAAGCTCATTCCGTTCTGTCTGGATAAGATCAGCGAGCTGCACCGCCGCCGCGCGGAGCACCCCGATTTGCTTATCGAGGTAGACGGCAACGTCAGCTGGGAAAACATTCCCCGGATGGTCGAGGCGGGGGCCGACGTGCTGGTACTGGGCACCTCTTCGGTCTTCAACCGGCAGCAGCCCCGCACCGATGCTTTTCAACGACTGCGTCGCCTCACCGAAGCGGCACCAGCCTAACATAATCTTACTTAACCTAAGCATGAACAACCACGCTTATTACCTGGACGAACCCGGCGGCACCTTTCGCCCCACCGAAGAACCGCTGCCCGAACTGCAAGCGGGCGAAATCTTACTCAAAACCCGCCGCACGTCGGTGTGCCAGTCCGACGTGGTGATCTACCGCCACGGCCTGCCCCGCATCCGGTCGTGGCCCGCCCTGGTGCTGCACGAAGCCAGCTGCACGGTGGCGGCCGTGGGCGAGGGAGTGACCAAGTTCAGTCCCGGCGACCTGGTGGGCGTGGGCTGCGACATTCCCTGCGGCGACCGCGACTGCATCTACTGCGGCGACGAGGGGTCGGGCGACTGGACCAGCTGCCCCAACACGCAGGCGACGGGGCACGAGTTTCCGGGTTTTGCCCGCACCTACAGCGTGCTGCCGAAGTGGTTCGTCGACCTGGGGCCGATCAAAAAGTTTCCCGCGGACTTTGACCCGGATTTGGCGTGTCACCTGGAGCCCCTGGCCTGTTGCCTGGAGGGCATGACGCGCGTCAACAACTGCATCGAGAACCGGGTGGTGGTGTTGATTGGGGCCGGATCGCAGAGTACCTACGCCCTGCAAGCGGCCCAGGCGATGAACGCCCGGAAGGTGATCGTGATCAACCGCGGCGCCGAGCGGCTGGAGCGGGTGATGCAAGACTTTGGCGACGAGCGCACCGTCGGCCTGCGCTGGGACGACGCGGTGGTAGATAACGTTCGGGAGGCGTGCCGTCCCTTCAACGAACCGCACTTTGTGATGATGAACGTGCCGCACGCGGCGGGCTACGCCCTGGCCACGCAACTGATCGGCTACAACACCGTGTTCGACGCGCACGCCGGGGTGAAGGGCCCCCAGGGCAAGCCGCCCATTATGCACGAGCTGGACCTCAACAACGATATCCACTACAAGCTGCAGTGTTACCAGGCCACCCACGGCAGCACCATGCGGGGCATCGACCTGGCGTACGAGCTGATCAGTAGCGGTCGCTTGCCCAAGTTGGGCCGGATGACCAACCCAACCGAAAAGTTCGCGCCGGACCGCATCCGGGACGCCATTCGCCGGGCCGACGACTCCGACAGCCTCAAGGTAATCGTTGACTGGGACTAGGATGCGACAGGGAGCCCGGCTGCAAAAAATTCTGGACCGTCTGGAGACTACGCCCGACCTGACGGTGGACGACGCTTGCCAGCTGCTGGACGCCTCGCCCGCTACCGTACGTCGCGACTTTGCCCTGCTGGCCGATACCGAACGCGTCCAGAAAATCTGGGGAGGCATCAGCCGAACGGAGTCCGATACGGACATGAAGCCGCTCTTGGTTCGGCAAACACACTTCGTGGAAGAAAAGCGAGCCATCGCGCGGGAAGCGGTCAGCCTGATTCGGGAGGGCGACGTGGTGATGATCGACGGCGGCACCACCACTCGGGAGATGGCCGCGCTGCTGGTGGGCCAGCGGGTGCGCATCATTACCAATTCGTTGTTGATCGCCAACCAGCTTTACGCGGCCCCTGACGGCTGGCCTGCCACCGAACTGTTCGTGACGGGCGGACTGCTGTATCCCGATTCGGGGCTGCTGGTGGGGCCGGAGGCGAAAAAAAATATCGCGCAGTACCACGCTGACTGGGCCTTTCTTTCTTGCGCGGGGATAGACCGGCAGGGCGTACACAACTCCAACCAACTGGTGGTCGAGATCGAGCAAGCCATGATCCGGCAGTGCGCGCAGGTTGTGGTGCTGGCCGACCATAGCAAACTCGGAGTGAAGAGCATGTCTATGACGTGCGATTTCCAGCCGATAGACCTCATTATCACCGATAAAAAAGCTCCGCCAGAATTTGCTAAGTACGCCGAATTGTCTCATACTGAGCTAAGAATGGTATAACCGTCCACCAATGATGAACCCTCAAATCAACCAACTGTGACCACCAACACCGCCGAAACTCCCGTGGTGCCCTCATCGCCTACCGATGAATTTGAGCGAGAACCCGTGCCGCCGTCCCGGCGCAAGGGCTGGCGCAGCTTTATTGGGATGTTTGCCGGGGAGCACGCCGCCGGCACGGAGTTTATGATCGGCCCCCTGTTCGTGGTGCACGGCGTGTCGGCCTTCGACGTGCTGGTGGGGCTGCTGGTGGGCAACCTGCTGGCCGTGCTAAGCTGGACGTTTCTGACGGCCCCGGTGGCCACGGCTACCCGCATCACGCTGTACTACCAACTGGAAAAAATCTGCGGCCCCCGCCTGGTCAATATTTATAATTTGGCCAACGGGCTGATGTTCTGCTTTTTGGCCGGAGCCATGATTTCGGTTTCTGCCACCGCCGTGGGGATACCGTTCGACATGCCTATGCCCCAACTCAACGACTGGCTACCTAACAGTATCGGCTGGGTGTTGGCGGTGGTTGCGGTCGGCGTGGTTATCTCGGTCGTGGCGGCCCGGGGCTACGAAGCGGTGGCCCGGTTTGCCAACGTGGCGGCCCCCTGGATGGTGCTGGTCTTCCTGGCCTGCGGCCTGGTGTCCTTGTCCTACTTCGAGGTGGGTTCCTGGGCTGAGTTTTGGGAAGTGGCCAACGACCGCATCTGGCCGGGCGAGCCCCTGGCGGGTAATAGCAAGTTCGGATTCTGGCACATGGTGTTCTTCGCGTGGTTTGCCAACATGGCGATGCACCTCGGGATGGCCGACATGTCGATCTTCCGGTACGCCAAAAAGTGGCAGATGGGTGCCTCCTCTTTTGCCGGGATGTATGTGGGGCACTACATGGCCTGGATTGCCGCCGCCATCATGTACGCGGTGCAACTGGACCTGGACGCCAGCAACACCGCCGTTGCGCCCGGACCGATGACCTACCGCACCCTGGGGCTGGCCGGAGCGGTGTGCGTGATCGTAGCCGGTTGGACCACCGCCAACCCGACGATCTACCGGGCGGGACTGGCCTTTCAGTCGCTGTTTCCTACGTGGCCTCGGACCCGGGTCACGCTGCTGGCTGGGGGACTGGCGACGGCCGGAGCCATATTCCCCGCCCTGGTGATGCAGTTACTGGACTTTGTGGCGCTCTACGGCCTGGTGCTGCTCCCGATGGGCACCATTATCATCATCGATCACCACTTCTTTCGAAGAGTCGGTCTGCTGGATAATCTGGCGGAGAAAACCGGCATTAGGTTCAATAACGCGGCGGCTCTTACCTGGGGAGCGACTTTAGGGTTGTGCTTGTTGGGCAACATTTTTCTGGGCATCGAGATATTCTTTTTAGGGCTGCCCGCCTGGTTTGTAGCGGCACTGATCTACGTAGGGTATAGCAAGTTCTATCAAAAGCAACTTCAGCGCGTATGAGTGTCGTTCTTAAAATATTGTCTTACCTGGGCCTGGGTCTCACCATTGGGCCGTCGGCGCTGTTGCTGGCCGGATTTGCATCTCCCTCACACTCTTTACTAGCCATGATCGGCATGGTGCTGTGGTTTGCCACCGCCCCTTTTTGGATCAACAAACCGTCGTCTTAGTTAGCAGTTGTATCTACATCAACATTAGATAGGAGTAGCCATGACCGGACTTACGCCAGAAGAAAACGAAGCCATAAAATCTCTGAGCGTTTCTGAACTTCTCAAACTACACGAGGATACCAGCCGTGCTATCATAGCACTTTACAGAAGAATCATCATATGTTATGAACTCCTAGAAGAGGGTGGTGAAGACCTTATGGCGGTAGCCAATCTACCGGCTATACTTGCGGGAATTAAAAGATTAGATGATGAAGCAGCCAGATTACAGCCCATATCGCTCGCTGCTCGCCAGGAAGCTATTAAGAAAGCACACGAATCTAATTAACAATTTACAACGTACTATGAGAATCAACCCCGACCACCTACAAGACTTTAATGAAGAACACCGGGTTTCGCACGAGCAAGAGCTGGCGCTGTTGCAAGCCGTGCTAGACCGCCGGGGAGTAGCGAGCGAGCCAGTCATCCGCCGCTTGCAAGACTTCCAGGTGGCCATTCCTAGTTGGGCCCTCAGCGCGGGCGGCACGCGTTTCGGCCGGTTTACCATGGGCGGTGCGCCTGCCACGCTGGAAGATAAGTTGGAAGATATTGGGCTGCTGCACGCCCTGAATGCCAGTAGCGGGGCGGTGTCGCTCCACATTCCCTGGGACATCCCCGAAGATTATAAAGCGATAAAACAGCAGGCCGACCAACTTGGGATTCGGTTCGATGCCATGAACTCCAACACCTTTCAGGACCAATCGAACCAGCCGCTTTCTTACAAGTTTGGGTCGCTGTGCCACGTGGACCGGGCGGTGCGGAAGCAGGCTATCAATCACAATATTGAGGTGATTGAGCACGGTAAACCTTTGGGATCAAAATCACTGACGCTCTGGCTGGCCGACGGGTCTAACTTTCCGGGTCAGCTTGACTTCCGGGGGGCTTTCGAGCGGACGCTGGACTCGCTGCGGGAGATCTATCAGCACTTGCCCGACGACTGGAAGCTCTTCATCGAGTATAAGCCCTTTGAGCCTAATTTCTACTCCACCGTGATTCAGGACTGGGGCACCTCCTTTCTGATGGCTTCGGAGCTCGGCGAAAAAGCCTTCACCTTGGTAGACCTTGGGCATCATCTGCCTAACACCAACATCGAACAGATTGTGGCCACCCTGCTGATGCGCGGAAAACTGGGCGGCTTCCACTTCAACGATTCCAAGTACGGAGACGATGACCTGACGGTGGGGGCCATCAAGCCGTACCAGTTGTTTTTGATCTTTAGCGAAATCATCCGGGGATTGGAAGACGCCGACAACCGCAACCCGCCGCTGGCCTGGATGATTGATGCTTCGCACAACACGAAAGACCCGCTGGAAGACCTGCTGCAATCGGTGGACGCCATCCTGCTGAGTTTGGCCCGGACCCTGCTGGTTGATCGTGCGGCCTTGCGGTCGGCGCAGGCGGCCAACGACGCGGTGCTGGCCCAGGAAACGTTGCAGGACGCTTACCGGACGGATGCCCGGCCGTTGGTCCGGGAGGCCATGCGCCGCTCCGGCGGGGCGCTGAATCCTTTGCAAGCCTACCGTCACTTTCATGTTCGAGAAAAACTGGCGGAAGCCCGCACCGGCAATACGGTATCGTCGGGGCTGTAAGGATACTTCACGGCGGTAGAAACCAGGGGTCGTAACCCCACAAGTTGATCTCTCCGGCAGAATAAAGGGTCCCGCTACATAAAGGGACGGAATTCTCAATAGAAAAGGCAACCATTAAGTCACCTTGATTATGATCTACTTAGAGCTTACTCGCTGAAATCCGAACCTAACTACCCATGGCCGGGAGTGAATTGTTTGCTGCTGATGCCGGAAGTTGTATAACACCAACACGCTTCCCTGCCACTTCCCCGCAATCTGGTAGGTCTTTCCTACCCCCGCCAGCAGACTGCTCTGCCACTGACGATCAGTGAGATTTTCACCAGTAGTTGCTACGCGCTGACTTAACCGCTCGTACTCCCCGTGCAGCAGCAGGCTGCGCACCACTTCGTACTCTCCGTAGAGGCGGCCGCCGTAGACCGCATTGTTACTGGTAAGTTGTTGTCGAAGCTGCTTGAGTCCGCCTTCCGGGGCTAGCCGGTAGACCAGCCCTACCCCGCTGCTGATGCGCTTGTTAAACTGATAGGCCAGCTGGGGGGCCAGGTCAATGGACAACGAGGGGGTGCGCTGAAGTTGCATGGTGCCCCCGTAAACTAGCCGTTTGCCCAGGGGAGTGCCTTGCAGACTGCTGCGCTTCTGCCGGGTGTCGCCGTTTACCTCCGAGTACTTCTTCTTAAGCTTGCCTAGTTGCTGCTGGGCGTCTTGCAGCACTTCCCCATGCTCAGCGAAGTGGTCTTTGGCCGAGGCAATCATCCGTTGCTGTAACTGGGCGCGTTGCTGCTGTTGGGCGAAGCCCGCCCGGTCACTAAAGTCGAAAAGGCCTTCTGAACTGCCGCCTGTTTGCAGTAGTTCGCTTTCCGGGGCGTGTTGAAGAACTTGCTGGTCAAGGGCTTCGCTTCCCTGGTTGAGGGCGCTGGTGTATGGGGAAGTTTTGCCCTGATACCCCGACAGGGTGGCCGGATAGGTGCTGAGCTTTTCCTGCCAGACCGTGGCATGTTCCCTAACGGCATGTACCGGGGGCGGCAGGTTGGGCAACTGATAAGTCATTCGGGGCAAGTTGAAATTCGGTAACTGTTGGGAATAGCTTAGTACGTCCGTAACTTCATCGGGCAACGCTTCACTGGTGGCCGAACGGATCGCTTCGCTGGCCGGGGCAGGTATCTTTTGGGTCATACTATCCTGCCAGGAGCGCACCCTCTGTTGCGTTTGGTTGATTTTGTGCTGCAACGTATCCGACGGACGAAGCAGACTATCTCGCTGAGCTTTCCACCGCTGTACTTGTTGGTGAAGGCTATCGCGCTGGTGTTGCCCGTACTGCATTGCGCGCAAACTGTCTACCCGACTGCGCGGTACTTGGCGGAGACTATCCAGCCGACGATGGGCTTGCCGGATGCGTACATCTAGGGAATCTTTTCGGACTGGCTCTTGCTGACCGATCTTCGTGGGGGGCAGTAGGCTGTCGGGGGTAACTTGGGCGAATAAGTGGATATTGGCAAACAGCAGTCCCAGTAACAGTAGTGTACGCATAGGATGAGGTAGTATTGATTTTGGTAACTATATCTTTGGTAAAAAACCCGGCTCTATCCCCTCACGGGTAGTAGGCTTACGTGCTCCGGGCTGTGCACCCCTGGTTAAGCGCCGCGGTCCTAAGACCTATCATTATCGTTTCACGTCTCTCCCCGGGCGGACGCTCAGTTTTAGGTCGTAGCACATGCTACGACCAGAGGGTGGGAGCTTTTCCGTAGTGGTTTTTCGTCGTAGGCTATCGGATGTAGCTTGCGAAAACCCGGTCAAGTTTGCTAACAGCAGGTAAAGCAGCAGTGGTATACGAGTTGATAGCATAAGGCAATGTAGGTATTTCAATACTGCATTTTCAATGTCGTATCCGATTTTATACATAATCAGCATGCATTAGATGTGTTGCTTAGTCTCTAAGCACCGGGCCCGTGATTGTGTCTGCGTAAGCGTTAAGGTTGGCTTCAGCCTCTGTGCTTTTGAACTATCGTTTCAAACAACGGCTAAGTTTAATCTCTTAGTAGCTACTGATAAAACTTCTGATCTACTATACTACAGTCTTGCTTAGAGATAATAACTTCTGCCCCGCCCCCAATCTGAGCTTTTGCTAAGTCTAGCTCGTACTTTACAACGTAGAATAAACTGTCCTCTTCTACGACAAGGTTATAGTACTCCTTATCGTATCCTTTTCGCTTAAACCGTTTCTCAGCTATTTCTGTAACTTTCTCCTTGTTACATCCCTCGTCTATGCTAACCGGTTGAGAAGAAGAGCAATGCGTAAAGCATAAAAGCATGATACCGAAGGGCAATTTAGTGGGCATAGCTATGTATCAATACCAGAAGGTGGATTCTACTTTTATTGGTACAACTTCTGGTCTACTATATTACAGTCTCGTTTGGAAATAGTAATCTCTGCCCCGCCGCCTTCAGCTAGTTTATCGCTGAGTTCGTAAACGATCTTAAATGAACTACTATCTTCAATGATTTTTGTGTCGTAGTTTTCAATGATGTACTTCCTCTTTTTAAACAACCTATCTGCCACCGCCTTTGCACGATCTTGATCACACGTTTGATTGGTAGTAATATTCTGTTTGCTTGTACAGCAGTTGTATGTTATCACAATAATAGTAGTTGCAATAGCTTTATACATAGCGTTTATCATCTAAAAGGGTGAATATAAAACGGATACCTCAAAAAGGGATTAGAAGTTAGTACAGGGTCGATATTGGCATCATACAAAACAGGTGAGAATCTATAAGTATTCTGACGTCCAACCACATAAGAATCCATGTTGAACATGAACTTGGTAAGTCCTATATCCCTCACACTATGAGACTCAACATAACCATTGCCAAGATTGGGGTGGGTATGAAAGCGAGCAACAGCGTTATCGGGCATCGGCCCTCGATTCGTTTGAGCCCGTTCCCCTAAACTAGGATCCATTACAATACCTCCATCATCGGTAAGCCAGCCTCCCCACTCTTTACCTCGGGCGAAAGATCGCTGAGCAGCCAGACTCATGCCACGATATTGTTTTCTAGTGAGGGGTTCACCATTCACCTTCATATCACTATTGCGATATCCGATCTCCATTTGAGCTTGATAGGCTCCATAGGCAATCGCTCCGCCAATCAAACCCGAAGTAAGAATGTCACCCGCATCCCCACCGTACAATGCCGCACTCGTGCCGCCCCCGGCAAATCCCCCGGCCAATGCTCCTACCCCGCCGCCAATATACGAACCAACACCCGCACCTACCAAACCTGATACCCCACCTTTCCAAAATCCTTCTATAGCATTGCCCCCCGCTAGTCCGGCCATTGCTGCCCCATTAAACGCTCCTGCCGCAGCCCCGCCCGAAACCGCCCCGATCAGTCCCCCGTAAGCACCGGATACAGAAGCACCCACTCCTGCGGATACCCCCGCGCCAATGCCCCCAGAAGCCGCTCCGATACCTGCTCCTAAAGCAGTGTAAGCAAACAAGTCCCAACCGGTAGCTCCTTGCGCTCTTCCCGCTTGGTATCCTCCAAATCCACCGGCAGCTACCCCAATTAAGATAGGCACTAAAATAGGCAAACGTCCATCCGGATCGACGTAGCTCACCGGGTTGCCGGCCATCCCTGCGTACGGACTCATCCCCGCCACCGCCATGGCCATCGGATCGGTACTATGAAACCTCCCTAAGATCGGATCATACTGTCTGGCATGAAAGTCCAGCAGGTTCAGGTTCAGGTCCGCCGTAAGCTCCTTGCCCTGGTAGCCATACTTGGCGTGATCCGCTACGTAGCTGCCCTGGTCGTGCCGGGCCCCAAAGGGATAGTAGTCGTTCACCTGCACCAGGTGCGTCTCGTGCTCTACCACAAAGTCATCAAAGTACACACTCACGTTCCAGTCACTCTCGTTGCTCAGGTATGTATACAGGTAGCCGTTCTCAGGTACGCTTATCTCGGGTAGCACTAGCGTCTCTACCGCATTCGGTGTTGTGGCGGTCACCGCCCCCGCTAGGGTGGCTTGCGTCATCCCTTTGGCTACCAGTGCGAAGCTCTCATCAAACAGCAGGTAGTTCAGGTAGGCATGCGGCACGTCGTCTCCTTCGTTCGCTAGCAACGCACTTCCCGCCAACGCCTCACTCAGCGCTTGGTAGCTGGCACTGCCCTCTACCCCCGCCGAGGCCCCAAAGGCGGACAGGATCGCTGCCACTACCCCTTCGCTGCCGGTAGTCGTAGTCTCACTGCCCAACTGCTCGTAGCGGGCCCGCACCTGCAAGCGTACCTTGTCCCCCTTGCGCACCGCTAAACTACGCGCTGGACCCGTGATCGTTCCTGCGTAAGCATTCAAATCAGCTACGTACTGCGGGTCGGCCGACTGATCATTGACCGGAGTGGTGTTATAAGCCGCAAACATCCGGCGGGTGTCCATATTGGTGAAAAAGCTTTCTTCGTAGTAGGCCGCTGCCGCATCCGCTTCCATCGTGGCCACCTGCCGACTGATAATCGGCTCCGGCGAGAAGGTTGCCCGCACGTTGCCCAGGTGATCAGTCAAATCAAAGTGGTACTGCCCGGCAGTGGCATTGCCAGGAAAGTGGATACGCCCTTCCCCATGGTGCACCAGCGAGAGCGTGCTATTACTGTACTCAAAGGCCCCTACGTAGTCGGTGGTCACCACTTCCTCACCGGCTGCGTTCAGCACCTGTTGCCAAAGCTTGTTGCCCGCCGCATCATAGCCGTAGCGCAGCATACCGTTGGTCATATCTACTTCCAGAGGCAGGTTGAGCACGGGGTCATAGACGATGTTGGTGATGCCCTTGTTGTCGTCGCGCACCAGGTTGCCTGCTGCGTCGTAGCCGTACTCATTATTGCTGTTGGCCCCGTCCACAAAGCCTAGCGTTAAGTCCCCACCGCTGCGCTCTTTTACTTTGGTTAAGCGGTTGCCCTGGTAGCTGTATTGCAGAAAGTCCATCTTCTTGGGTGCGGTAGCCCCTTGCGTGAAGCGTTGCAGGTCGGTGAGGTTGCCGTTGCCATCATACTTGATGCTCTTAGTGCTATAGTGGCCACTGTGCACCGCGTTGATCAAGCGGTCGGCCTCGTCGTACTTGTACTGGTAAGACTGCTGATCTTGCCCCCAGTTGCGCCAGTACTGATCCGTCACGTTGCCGTTGAACTGCACCACGTCCTGGTTGCCACCCCGCTCGTAGATCAGTTCCTGGGAAAAGTAGTCATCCGCTTCATTCACGTCGTTGATGCCCTTGAGCCAGCCCCGTACGTGGTAGCGATAGTCTACCGTCTGGCTCACCTGGTCAGTGGGCGCATCGGCATTGAGTTCCTTCTGTACCAACTGCCCCAGGGAGTTGTAGGGCGTGTTGATATTGCTGTTAACCGAATTGAGAAAAATTTCGTATCTTTAAGACAAAGAAACTTCCTTTACTATGGCTTTAGCATCACAAAATGTACTGACCGAAAACCAAGTGGTTCCTGCTGAATTGCAAGAGGTTTTCAGGGCGATGGATGCGCTTCGTATCGGTGAAATCACCCTGGAGCAGTACCGCGAGATTCCCAAATCTACCCGCCAGGCGGCCAGACAATGGCGGGTACAGCATGCCAACCACTTGCTCGCTGAGCGATATCCTGATCTGAGTCTGGACTCAGACATATGAGTCTATCCAAAGATGACTTCTCAGTTGATCCTGCTCTGAACATTCCTTTCGGGGGCGGTCCGGGTACCAAACTAGACCGGATGCGCCTACGTCTTCTCAAAGAAGAACTCAAACACAATCCGAATGCAGCTTATGTCAAAGAGGCAATCCGAGAGTTTATTCCCGGCATGCAGTCTGAAGTAAATAAAATCCCTCGAGGAAGCAACATCATTATCATGCCATCCACCACCGGTACCAATACAGTTCCGGCCGACGTGGCTTACTATCTCAAAAATCAACGGGCCGACTTGCATCTAATCAACGTGAGCCAGGATATCATTGAAACCAATCATGATTACGAATCAAAGGTAAAACAAAACTACGCGGGGCTAACCCAAGACCCCCGCCAGTTTAATTTTGACGAATCCCAGATCGCTCATCTGGCGCAGAAAGGCCGCCCTTCCTTCATTCTGGACGACTCCATCTCCACCGGTGAAACCGCCTTTGTGCTCCAACGGCAGCTCTCAAAGCGGGGGGTTTATGCGCAAGGAATCATCGCGGCGGTTTGCGGCGAAAAAAAGCACGCCTACCCATCGGATATGCTTCGCCTCTATAATAAGATCACTGAGGACTACCCAGGTGATTACCCTGCCGAACAACTGCGAAAAGATATCTACACGCAGTTCGCCGGTTTCCCCCGTCGGAAAGAAACTAACTTTGAAAAAGACATTACCTCGGGCAATCTTCAACGTCGGGCGGACGCCATTCGGTATCTGCGTCAATCTTCGGAGTACTACCGGCAAGAGCAGTTAGACCCCGATAGGGCACTGAAGCGCATTCCTGTTTAATACCATCAGTTAGATGCTCGTACAAGGCTACTGTTTACGCTGAAATCCAAACCGAACCACCCAGGGCCGGGTATGGACATCCTGCTGCCGGTGGCGGAAATTGTACAGCAGCAGCACGCTGCCCTGCCACTTCCCGGCTATTTGATAGGTTTTTCCCACCCCAGCCAGCAAACTGGTCTGCCACCGGCGACCGGTGAGGTTTTCACTGGTAGCGGTCACACGCTGACTGAGCCGCTCGTATTCTCCGTGCAGCAGCAAGCTGGGCACCACTTCGTATTCCCCGTAGAGGCGACCGCCGTAGACCGCATCGTTGCTCGTGAGCTGCCGTTTGATCTGCTTAAGCCCCCCTTCTGGAACCAGCCGGTAGACCAACCCGACCCCGCTGCTGATGCGTTTGTTGAACTGGTAAGCTAGCTGGGGGGCCAGGTCAATAGATAACGAGGGACTACGCTGAAGCTGCATTGTACCGCCGTACACCAAGCGTTTGCCCAGGGGAGTGCCTTGCAGACTGCTGCGCTTCTGCCGGGTGTCGCCGTTTACCTCCGAGTACTTCTTCTTAAGCTTTCCTAGTTGCTGCTGGGCACTTTGCAATGCTTCCCCTTGCTCAGCAAAGTGGTCTTTGGCTGAAGTTATTATCCGTTGCTGCAACTGGGCCCGCTGCTGCTGTTGGGCAAAGGCTTGGCGGTTGCTGAAGTCAAAGAGTCCTTCTGGGTTCTGCGGTGTGCCGCCCAGCGGATTGCCGCCCAGTTGCAGCAGTTCGCTTTCTGGGGCGTGCTGTAGCACCTGCTGCTCCAGAGCTTGGCTGCCTTGGTTCAGGGCGCTGGTGTATGGGGAAGCTTTGCCTTGGTAGTCTGACAGGGTGGCCGGATAGGTGCTGAGCTTTTCCTGCCATGCAGTAGCATGTTCCTGAACAGCATGTACCGGGGGTGGTAGATTGGGTAGCTGGGAGGTGAGCTTTGGCAAGCTTGTTCGGGGTAGTAATGCTTTGACTGAAGTTCTCGGTATTTTCTGAGCAACTCCTTCCGGTAGCGCCTCAGCTACTTCTGTACGGAGGGATTGTGGGGCTTGCTGTAAGGGCATCCGCCTATGGAGACTATCTTGAAGAGTACGAACTCTTTGTTCAGCGTTATCAACCTTCCGTTGCAGCGTATCAAGGGGGCTAAGTAGACTATCTTGTTTAGCTTTCCAGAGTTGCTTTTGTTGAGCGATACTGTCGCGTTGACGCTCAATGTAGCGAATGGGTTGTAAGCTGTCAATGCGGGTGGTAGGTAGTCGGCGAATGCTATCTACCCTTTTTTGAACACCTCGAAGCTTAGAGCTTACCAAATTGATACTATCAGACTGAAAATTTGTTCTATCCCCCTTAGACTGACTCTCAGAAACAGTTTGAGCTAGCGTACTTGTAGTAACAAGTAAAAGACAATACAAGGATAATAGACGCATAGAAGTAGGTTATAGCGATCCTTACTCTGATAAGCAAGCCATGATGATTAGGAGAGCAAGATCCCACCTAATGATTCTTTTGACTGCGTTACCAATTACGTAGCCGAAGTCTACAATAGGCTTCCCCCTAGAGTTTGTGACGATAGGGGTAAAGTTACTATTATTTATATATACTATTGCTTAGCATTTTGGGCATTTGTTAATCAGTCGGTTCTAACACGTCTGATAAATGTAGCTTATGTATTCGTAACAATTGATAGGCCTCACAGAGGGATGTTAAAGATGTATTAACCCAAGTATTCTCACTCCAAGAACTTTTATTTAGAAAAACATTTAAAGCGTCCTCAGTAATTTCACTCGTATCGATGAGCTTCCTCACTTCGCTAAAATACTCTTTAGTATCCGCTAGATCTTTAACTGGATAGTCTTTTACCGCACTGATTATCAGCTCTAAAACAGAGCGATGAACTAAGTCTTTTACGTTAGATAATTCTTCTTCTAAAGTTTCCAGTTTCATGGATGCAATCGGTTAAGTTCTTTAAAGGCATTAGAGCCCCAATATCCCATTTTTATGAACGGATTTACGTATTGACCAGTGCCAGCGTTGTAAAAATAGTGAGTTTCTACTTTTGAGCCATTCAATAGACCAGCTTCGTAGACTTTACTCCAAGGGCCTGGTGAATAACTATTCAATTTCTGGCCCAACTGTATGGGCAAATGCTTTCCCTGAGTCACACTTATTGATTGATAACCATTTCCAAATTTGTCCGTCAATGAACTGTAAGACTTAAGGCCTGTAGAGTCTCCTCCCTGTAACTTTACGGGGTTCGGCAAGTTACTGTTATTCACTTGTGGTCTAGCACCCGGCAGTGGTTTCAGTTCAGACCGAGGCATCTCGGTTCTGACTTTTAAAGCACGGGGGCGTTCACCAATCTGGCTTATCTGCGGAGCTTGTCCGGGTCCTACTCTCGGTCCCCAGAAGTTCTTTCCCTGCAACCTAGCTAACCCCCCACCGAGTAACCCACCGGTAAGCGTACCAATTCCTAACCCTTGCAATCCTGATACCGATGCTTCCCCTAGGTTGGCGTCCTGGAAGTACAATGCGTTACCAAAGTTGTTAAGGAACCCGCCAACGCCACCCGCTACCGCCCCCGGCACAAAACCAGCCGCAACCCCACCAGTGGCGGTAGTAAGCCCTACCCCAGCTAAAGAGCCTATTAACTGGGGGGCCGCTACCGCCGCCCCACCGGCCAAGGCACCAATACCAAAGGCAACAAGGCCATCCCCTACGCTATTGATGTTCCCCTGGGCTGCCTGTATTCCTAGGTTAATAGCCCCCCCGATAGCTGCGCCAATCAGAATAGGCACGAAGAACAGGTTGCCATCCGGATCAACGTAGATAATCGGATTGTTCCCCATCCCTGCGTAGGGACTCATCCCCGCCACCGCCATCGCCATCGGATCGCTACTATGAAACCTCCCCAGGATCGGATCATACTGACGAGCGTGGAAGTCCAGCAGGTTCAGGTTCAGATCGGCCGTCAGTTCCTTGCCCTGGTAGCCATACTTGGCATGATCGGCTATGAAGCTGCCCTGGTCGTGCCGGGCTCCGAAGGGATAGTAATCGTTCACCTGCACCAGGTGCGTCTCGTGCTCTACCACAAAGTCATCAAAGTACACCGACACGTTCCAGTTACTCTCGTTGCTCAGGAAAGTATACAGGTAGCCGTTCTGGCTTGCCGTGATCTCCGGTAAGATCAGTGTTTCTACTGCATCAGGGGTAGTGGCTGTCACCGCCCCGGCCTGCGTAACTTCCGCCATGCCCTCTTCTACCAGGGTAAAGTTCTCATCAAACAACAGGTAGTTCAGATACGCATGCGGCACGTCGTCTCCTTCGTTCGCTAGCAACGCACTTCCCGCCAACGCCTCACTCAGCGCTTGGTAGCTGGCACTGCCCTCTACCCCCGCCGAGGCCCCAAAGGCGGACAGGATCGCTGCCACTACCCCTTCGCTGCCGGTAGTCGTAGTCTCACTGCCCAACTGCTCGTAGCGGGCCCGCACCTGCAAGCGTACCTTGTCCCCCTTGCGCACCGCTAAACTACGCGCTGGACCCGTGATCGTTCCGGCGTAGGGGTTCAGGTCAGCCACCCACTGCGGGTCGGCCGACTGATCATTGATTGGGGTGGTGTTGTAACTTTTGAACTTGCGCCGGGTGTTCAGGTTGCTAAAGAAACTCTCTTCGTAGTAGGCTGCCTCAGCATCGGCTTCCATGGTAGCTACCTGCCGACTGATGATCGGGGTGGGCGAAAAGCTGACCCGCACGTTGCCCAGGTGATCGGTCAGATCAAAGTGATACTGCCCGGTGGTCTGGTTGGCCGGAAAGCAAATCCGCCCCTCGGCGTGGTGTACCAGCGAAAGCTTGCTGTTGCCGTCCGCTGTACGGCTGTACTCAAAGCCCCCCACGTAGTCGGTGGTCACAACCTCATTGCCCGCCGCATCCACCACCTGCTGCCAGAGCTTGTTGCCCGCCGCATCGTAGCCGTAGCGTAGTGTGCCGTTGGTCATATCTACTTCCAGTGGCAGATTCAGTACCGGGTCGTAGGTAACATTGGTGATGCCCTTGTTGTCGTCGCGCAGCAGGTTGCCCGCTGCATCGTAGCCGTACTCATTGTTGCTGTTGGCCCCGTCCACAAAGCCTAGCGTTAAGTCCCCACCGCTGCGCTCTTTTACTTTGGTCAAGCAGTTGCCCTGGTAGCTGTATTGCAAAAAGTCCATCTTCTTGGGTGCGGTGGCCCCTTGCGTAAAGCGCTGTAGGTCGGTGATGTTGCCGTTGCCGTCGTACTTGATGTTCTTGGTACTGTAGTGGCCACTGTGCACCGCGTTGATCAGCCGGTCCGCTTCGTCGTACTTGTACTGATACGACTGCTTCTCTTGCCCCACGTTGCGCCAGTACTGATCCGTTACGTTGCCGTTAAACTGCACTACCTCAGTATTGCCTCCTCGGTTGTAGACCAGCTGCTGAGCAAAGTAGTCCGTATCGCTGTCCACGTCGTTGATGGCCGTCAGCCAGCCCCGCACGTGGTAGGCGTAGTCTACCGTCTGGCTTACCTGGTCGGCTAGTGTGGTAGGGTTCAGTTCCTGCTGCATCATCTGCCCCAGTTCGTTGTAGGTGTAGCTGGCCAGCGTCACGGTTGGCTGACTGTTGAGTTTGTGAGTCACCTTGATCAAACGCCCCTGGTGGTCGTAGTCGTAGGTCTGCCGTACGGTGTGACTGCCCGCCGTGGTGGTATGCGTCGTGAGTGTTTCTTCCACTTCGTCCAGTACGCTGCTGGTGTAGCGGGTGGTAGTACGATCAATGCCCCCCAGGTGGTTCTCAGTCACCGCCACAATGGGCCGGTAGTAGTCATCGTAGTAGATCACGCTACCTAACCAGCGGGAGGCCGCCCCAGCGTCGTTCGCCAGGTTGCGCGTTAGGCTACCGGTTAGCTCGCACTCATAATTGCATTTAACCTTGTACAGGGTTATTTCGTATCAGATATGAAAACTAAGATTCATACTAATACATGACAATGACAACAACAGAACTCATGAGCGATACTATCAATAAGCTCTACCACCTTGAAGATGGTGAATTGAAGCGTATCAACGAGCTCATCTCAGCGTTGACTAAACAGGAAAATAGTCAAAAGAAGCGTGTGGGAGGAAAGTACAAAGGGCAATTTGTAATAAAAGACGACTTTGATGACCCGCTTCCGCCTTCGATTCTTAAGGGATTTGCCGGATTGAATCCATGAATCTACTTCTGGATACTCATATCTTTATTTGGTGGGGCGATGAGCCTAGGAAACTTTCTGCAGCAGCAGCAACGGCGATTAAGGACCCTGCTAACCGAATATACATCAGCGCAGCCGTTATCTGGGAGATTATGATCAAAAAGTCACTTGGCCGTATTGAGGCCCCCGACGACCCCTTAGCGGTAGTGTATGCGGAAGGGTTTATTCCGCTTCCCATACGTTTGGAACACGCTATGGCGCTCAAAACGGTAGAAGATTTACACGGTGACCCTTTTGACCGCATCCAAATTGCTCAAGCTAAAGCAGAAGATTTCACCCTGGTTACCCATGATCGCTTCATTCTTCAGTATGCTGATTTGAAAACAATCAAGTCTTAGGGCGAATTGAGCAGAAAAGTCTCTGGAAGCTTTTTCACTCTTTACGCTGAAACCCAAACCGAATTACCCACGGCCGGCTATGAATACTTTGCTGCTGATGGCGGAAGTTGTATAAAACCAACACGCTTCCCTGCCACTTGCCCGCGATCTGATACGTCTTCCCTACCCCCGCCAGTAAACTGGTCTGCCACCGACGGCGGCCGGGGCGCTCGTCGGTAGCCGCTACCTGCTGACTCAACCGCTCGTACTCCCCGTGCAGCAATAGGCTACGCACTACTTCGTACTCCCCGTAGAGGCGGCCACCGTAGACCGCGTTGTTGCTAGTGAGTTGTTGCCGAAGCTCTTTGAGCCCCCCTTCCGGTGAAAGACGATAAACGAGCCCCACCCCGCTGCTGATGCGCTTGTTAAACTGATAGGCCAGCTGGGGGGCCAAGTCAATAGATAACGAGGGACTACGCTGAAGCTGCATTGTACCGCCGTACACCAAGCGTTTGCCCAGGGGAGTGCCTTGCAGACTGCTGCGCTTCTGCCGGGTGTCGCCGTTTACCTCCGAGTACTTCTTCTTAAGCTTGCCTAGTTGCTGCTGGGCGTCTTGCAGCACTTCTCCATGCTCAGCGAAGTGGTCTTTGGCCGAGGCGATAACCCGTTGCTGCAACTGGGCGCGTTGCTGCCGCTGAGAAAAGGCTTCCCGGTTGCTGAAGTCAAACAATCCTTCCTGGTTTTGCGGGTTGCCGCTCTGTTGCAGCAGTTCGCTTTCGGGAGCGTGTTGAAGGACTTGCTGCTCAAGGGCCTGGCTACCCTGGTTGAGGGGCGTGTTATACTGGGATGCTTTGCTCTGGTACTCTGACAGGGTGGCCGGGTATGTGCTGAGCTTTTCTTGCCAGGCCGTGGCGTGTTCCCGAACGGCGTGTACCGGGGACGGCAGGTCAGGTAGTTGCGATGCTACTTTCGGTAAGCTGCTCTGAGGTATCATAGCCTTGAGAAAAGAGCCGGACACTGCCTGGGTAACTTCTTCGGGCAGCGCTTCGGCTGCTTCAGAAGCGAGGGGTTCGGTGACCTGCTGCAAGGGTACGCGCTTATTAAGACTGTCTTGGAGAGTTTTGGCCCGGCGCTGGGTGACATCCATCCTTTGTTGCAGCGTATCAAGGGGGCTTAGCAGACTGTCTTGTTTAGCTTGCCAGTGTTGCATCTTTTGGTTGATGCTGTCGCGCTGGCGGGCTACGTAGCGAGCTACATTTGAGCTATCAATGAAAGTGATAGGTAGATGACGGAGACTGTCTAACCTTTCTTGAATGCCCTGATCGTGGAAAATTAAGGAGTTCATTTCATCAATCACCTGAACATCTGATGTAGACCCACTGAACTGATCGCTAATAACAGTTTGAGCAAGTACACCTATATGAATGAACAGTAAACAACAGGATAGTAGTAGTCGCATAGAAGATAGTTGTGATAGGTGTTCACGTTTGCTCATCGTAGCATGATCTTTAAGGGGGCTTCGTATCCACTTCGCACCAGATTGTTATATTCATGGATGTAGGGCGCTGCAAGAATGGGAAGAATGAGCAGCTTCCAAACCGCTAGACTTGCTAGGCCAATTAGTGGGATTGCCACTTTGTCTTGCGTAGTTGCACCAAAGAAAGCCCCACCAAAAATAGGAATGTAGTGAAGGGTCTCCCAAGCGTAAGCAAAACCTATTGACAGCCCTTTTGATGAAGCAAAAGGATTATCGCGGTAGAAATACTGCTGACCAAGTCCCATATTGATCAAGGACTTCCTTCGAAATTCCTTTACAGATTTCTCTTTGAGCGAATATAAGTTACCGGTCTGTTGAGGTAGATACTCTTGCTTAAAAGCGCTTAAGAAGAAAGTACTGTACAATTGGGATACTCTTTTAGATTCATAAGACCGGGTGGTGAAACTGACACTATATTGATCTAGGATCTTTCCTACTGGAATCTGATACAAACAAGTCGTATAGAATCGCTTTCCCCTTCGCTCTAGGCAGATATTATAGTTAGTTTGATCAAGAATTGTTAAGTTAAGCTTTTGAGCAAACGTTCGCAGGTCAACCGGTTCGCTAATAAATAACGTGTCGGTAGCACTCCTTCTACTGTCTACTTCATAAAATCCTTGACCAATGAGAATATTGGGAACTAAAAGTAATGTTACCAGCCAGTATTTCATTTACGGTATTTATAATAAAGGCTTTATGACTAAAGAACTGAATGTTTGCGAAATGGCTCTAAATTTCTGGTGTATTTGCTCGTTATGTTTCACTTCAATTTGTTTGAAGTTTTAAAAAAGAGAACCACTATTTCATTTACTACTTTCACCTTCTTGGAAAAAAAACTGTTGACACAAGAATGAAGACAAAGTGAGATCCTACATCAAGCTTACAATATTAGCACTGTATAACAGTCCAACATCGTTCTCCCGAAGGTAGACATAGTGGTCTGGCACTTGGGTTGCAGAACACTTATCGTCTACTTATTGGCTCTAAAAAGAATGAAAATAATTGCACCTGACAGCAATAAAAGGACGAAAAGCCCCCATTTGACTAGCTGTATTTGGTTATCTAAACTATCTAGCCGTAGTTCTATAAGATTTTTTGCGATGGTTATATTTTGTGTGTTACTTGATATCTTCTGTTGCCTTAATACAGACAACTCATAGTAAAGGTCCTGCAACGCGCTATTTTCGTAAAGCTTAAAGTAGAGGGGCCAAAGCTCACTAGGAAGTTCTGCTGGGGGTGGTGGAACAGCAGATCTTGCTCCTCTACTGTTAAAACTAGTGGGATGCGTAAAGCTTCTACTAGAACCGCATGGATCTACAAATAATTGATCATTATTCGAATAGGCATAGATTATCCAAATATCTCCCGGTAAGCTCAGATCTAACATCCGCTGAGATGTAACCGTAACTGTATCGCTTAATTCTCCCTTGAATACTTCATTGACTTTTACTTTAACTAAATCATCCGTGACCTCTACTACTTCACCTAAGAAGACATAGTCGGACTCTGCAAAGTCATCACTCCTGGAGATGTATAAACAGTCAGAAGCTACGACAGAACAGATGGATCTGAAAAAGACAAAGATCATAATAACTATGATATATGGTGCATTCAACTTCAAAGTGTTAATACCTTGCATATTTGCGCACAATTTCCATGTACTTAGAAGGAAGTGCTTTACCCGAATAGTATGTGCCAAAATTGTTCCACATACCAGTCGCAGCATTAATTTTGAAATCTTCTGTGGTATAATCCCAGTAAATTGATCTCATACTAGCAATATATGCTAAATAATGATCACTCCCTTCTCCGTAGCCTTTTATTCCATGTCCGTATACTTCGTGCACAGCAACAGCTCTTATATTATCCGCTGTCACCTCATAGGCGGTAATGTTAAAGTTGATGTGATGCTGATTATTGATGTAGCCTATATAGTTTGCGTTACCGAACCTACCTCCGTAAATCATTTTAAAATCGCTTTCATTGTAAAACGTTAAATAAAAGTCATTTTTAAATAATATGGACCTATTAGGCAACTCAAGTCCATCTAACGCTTCGTAGTAGAAATCAGGGTTTATGTTTTGGTTGTAATAGCTCAACCTATCCCCATTTAAAGAAGCTACCAGATTCTGCGGCGGAGTAGGCTTAGCAAATGGATCGTAGGAGCCACTACCCCCGGCATTAGTAGACCAGTTGAAATCTTGGAACCAGTTAGAATTTGACCCTACTAAAGTGCCACTGCCTCCACTGAAAGCTAAGGTAGCTCCAATTTTTCCAACTGGTGTAGCAACCCCCAAACTCAAAGTGGTCGTACCCGTCCACAGACCGCCTACTGCCGCTCCCCCAATACCCCCAAGTGTCCCACCGACAATAATACCAACATAAGTCTGCCAAGCCCCCCGACCAGTATAATTCCATTGAACAGGATTGAGTTCGCCTTCGTTGGCAATTGATCCACCAATGTAAGCACCCGCCGCAATTCCAGCCCAGATGAACCAGGCAAGCTCTCCATTGGGGTCCACCATCAATACCGGATTGTTGCCCATCCCCACGTACCCACTAGCAAACTGCCCGGCGGGGTCGTAGCTGGTAAACCTGCCCAGGATCGGATCATACTGCCGGGCATGAAAATCCAACAGGTTCAGTCCTAAGTCAGCTTGTAGCTCCTTGCCCTGGTAGCCATACTTGGCTTGGTCGGCAATGTAGCTGCTCTGGTCGTGTCTGGCTCCGAAGGGATAGTAATCATTCACTTGTACCAGGTGCGTTTGGTGCTCTACCACGAAGTCATCAAAGTAGACACTCACGTTCCAGTTGCTCTCATTGCTTAGGTACGTATATAGGTAGCCGTTCTGGCTTGCCGTGATCTCCGGTATGACAAGCGTCTCTACCGCATTGGGCGTCGTGGCCGTCACCGCCCCCGCCTGGGTAGCTTGCACCATGCCAGAGTCTATCACATCAAAGTTCTCATCAAACAACAGGTAGTTCAGGTAGGCATGCGGCACATCGTCCCCGTCATTAGAGAGCAATACGCTTCCGGCTAGCGCCTCACTCAACGCCTGGTAGCTGGCACTGCCTTCCACTCCTGCCGAAGCCCCGAAGGCCGACAGCACCGCGGCGGCTACTCCTGCCGTACCGGTGGTAGTCTCACTGCCCAACTGCTCGTAACGAGCCTGCACTTGCAGACGCACCTTATCCCCCTGGCGCACCACTAGGCTTCTTGCCGGGCCTGTGATCGTCCCCGCGTAAGCATTAAGGTCAGCTACGTACTGCGGATTAGCTGACTGACTGTTCACCGGGGTGGTGTTGTAAGCAGCGAACATCCGCCGAGTGTCCATGTTAGTGAAGAAGCTTTCTTCGTAGTAGGCGGCCTCAGCATCGGCTTCCATGGTGGCCACCGTTCGGGTGATGATCGGCTCGGGCGAGAAGGTGGCCCGCACGTTGCCCAGGTGATCGGTCAGATCAAAGTGATAAGTGCCGGTAGTCGCACCGTTCGGAAAGTAGATACGCCCTTCCCCGTGATGCACCAATGACAGGGTGCTGTTGCTGTACTCAAAGGCTCCTACGTAGTCGGTGGTCACCACCTCATTGCCCGCCGCGTCCACCACCTGCTGCCAGAGCTTGTTGCCCGCCGCGTCGTAGCCGTAGCGCAGCGTGCCGTTGGTCATGCTCACTTCCAGCGGCAGGTTGAGCACCGGGTCGTAGGTAACATTGGTGATGCCCTTGTTGTCATCCCGAACCAGGTTGCCCGCCGCATCGTAGCCGTACTCGTTGTTGTTGTCCACCCCGTCCACGAAGCCCAGCTTTTTTTCCCCGCCGCTGCGCTCTTTTACTTTGGTCAAACGGTTGCCGTGGTAGCTGTATTGCAAAAAGTCTATCTTCTTAGGTGCGGTAGCCCCCTTAGTGAAGCGTTGCAACTCGGTGATGTTGCCGTTGCCGTCGTAGCTGATACTCTTGGTGCTGTAGTGGCCACTGTGCACGGCGTTGGTCAGGCGGTCGGCCTCATCGTACTTGTACTGGTAGGACTGCTCATCTTGGCCCCAGTTGCGCCAGTACTGATCCGTCACGTTGCCGTTGAACTGCACCACGTCCTGGTTGCCACCCCGCTCGTAGACCAGTTCCTGGGAAAAGTAGTCATCCGCTTCATTCACGTCGTTGATGCCCTTGAGCCAGCCCCGTACGTGGTAGCGATAGTCTACCGTCTGGCTCACCTGGTCAGTGGGGGCGTCGGCATTGAGTTCCTTCTGCACCAACTGCCCCAGTTCATTGTAAGCGTAGCTGGCCAGCGTCACAGCAGGTTGTTGGTTGTCCAACTGGTGGGCTACTGTTAGCAGACGGCCCTGGTGGTCGTAGTCGTAGGCTTGCCGAACGGTGTGGCTGCCCGCCGTGGTGATGTGAGTCGTGAAGGTCTCTTCCACTTCGTCCAGCACGCTGCTGGTGTAGCGGGTGGTGATGCGGTCGATGCCCCCCAAATGGTTCTCGGTCACCGCCACAATGGGTCGGTAGTAGTCATCGTAGTAGATCACACTACCCAACCAAGCGTCGTTCGCTAGGTTGCGCGTCAGGCTGCCGGTCAGTTCGCCCTTCATATTACTGCGGTGGGTGGGGTGGCTGCCCAGGTCATCGGTAAAATCCAGACTACTCGTAATGGCGCTGGGGAAGCTGTAGTTATCGTAGTAGCTCACCGTACGCAGCGTCGCTTCGGTCACGTTCTTGGGATGGCTGTTGTTCAGCGTATAGCCGGTGGCATTAGCCGTAGTGCGGCTCTCAAAGCGGTCGGTGGTGCTGAGCACCCACGCCCGCAGGGTGCTTTCAGTTTCAGAAGCAGCAAACACCCCACTTACCACCGGCCGGTCCAGATAGTCGTACTTCGTAAAAGTCCATCGGTTGTCACCTTCCTGTCGCAGGGCGGGGGTTTGGGAGTAGACCAGCCGTCCCCAGCGGTCGTAGATCATCCGGGTGGTGCCTCCGCCGGGCACTGTTTCGGCGCTTATCCGCCCTAGGGCATCGTAGTCGTAAACAAACACCCACTGCTCCCGAAAGGTCACATCGTTGAGCAGCGACCAAGCACTTGCCATCTGAGTAACTGCTTGGGGCGGAATGATAAAGCGCAAGCGTCCCCGATCATCGTACACCGAATAGGTGTCCAGATTGCCACCCGGCCCCTGCACCCGCTTGAGCACCGTCTGCCCCTGCTTGTCGGTGAACTGCCGCACGTAGTGGCCGTTTTCATCGGTGGTTTCGGCCATAGCCAGTTCTCCTTCCGGATAGGTGCCAGTGCGATTGATGGTCGTTCCGCTTACCGTGAACACTGACACCGCATCGGTGGCCGTATTGGCTCGGTAGTCCATTGTCATCGTGTGCGCACCCAACTGCCAGTCTTGGCCGGGCGCTCCCTGCTCCAGCACCCGCGAGAGCGGCGAGGTCTCATAGCGAGTGGCACTGAAGGGAAAGTTGTCATTCACTACCTGGTTGCTGGCATCCTTGTAGAAGGAATTCTGTTCTTGCTCTGCCTCAGGGCGGTAGGCCCCGGTTGCTGCATCGGTGGCGTAGGGAAGGTAGCTCGACTCTACCCTACCTAATGCATCGTAGTGGTAGAACTGCACCACGTCCTGACTGGCCGTGCCTCCCGCCCCCCGGCTCACCGACTGCACCGTGCGGCCCAGCCCGTCGATGTAGTCGGTGCTCATGCTTACGTCGTCCACCGTGGTAGTAGTATTGATCCCTGCTGCATCGGTGAGCTTCACCCGCGGGGTATACACCCGCACATAGCGGTGGAAGTCCTGCCCTTCCGGATCAAGCGGCTCGCTGCGGGCGTTGGCTAGCGTGGCATACAGGTTGGTGATGAGCACCCGGAACTCGCTGCTGATGTCCGCTTCGGTCACGTCGGCAATCAGCAGCGAGCGCTCGGTGCCGCCGGGCACGTCTACCCAGTTGCCCCCGTCTTTCTTCTGCCACCGGTACTGATGCTGGGGGTGTTCTTTGAGGTCTACCCGCAGGGCCACGTCCCGCCCCTCGGTAAACACCTGCCCGGTCACCTTGATGGTATCCAGCTTCTCCTGCTGTTCGGCATACCGAAACTCTTTGAACGGGTGAGCATTTTCCCCGGTGTGGTTGTAGGCAATATCGGCCAGCGGTAACCGGTTGCCATCCAGGCGTATGTCCATTTCCGCGGCGTTGGGATGAGCGGTAAAGTCGGGTAAGTAGGTGAGGTTGTTCTGATGGAGGTGCAGCTTGGTAAGCTTCTTGAGACTATCCAGTGAAGACGGCACTTCCCCTTCCAGCAGGTTGCCGCTCAAATCCAGCTCCAGCAGGCTATCCAAGTCGCTTAGTACCGAGGGAATGGTGTCGGTCAATCCGCTGTTGCCCAGGTAGAGTTTTTCCAGCACCGGAAGCTGGGCCAGAGACTCCGGGATAGACCCACCCAGACTGGGGTTGGTATTCAACCGCAGCGTTCTTAGACTATCCAGTCCCGAGAGCGAGGTAGGAATGCCCCCAGACAGTTGGTTGTTTTGCAACTGAAGGGTGTGAAGCACATCAAGTTGACTCAAATCAGGGATGTCACCGGTCAAGTTATTCTTGCTTAGATTAAGGGATTCCAGTTGGGTAAGATCAGCAAACGATGCCGGAACGGGCCCGCTTAGGTTGTTGGTGCCCAGTTGCAGATGCGTAAGATCAACGAGGGTTCCGAGTTCGGTTGGGATCGAGCCGGTCAGACCGGTGGCGGTTAGGTTGAGCCGCTCCAGTTTTTCCAGGTTTTCAAACGTG
The DNA here is from genome assembly GCA_965217275.1 of Cyclobacteriaceae bacterium. Lineage (GTDB taxonomy): Bacteria > Bacteroidota > Bacteroidia > Cytophagales > Cyclobacteriaceae > Tunicatimonas. Next base: position 4,866,185 of record OZ244400.1, read on the forward strand.
GATGGGATGCTTCCGCCCACGGCACGTTCCTGCAACGCAACCTCCGTTACCCAGCCGTCCACCATCACCACGCCCTCCCAAGAAGCAATGGTATCGGTCAAGTCCCAACTGCTCGGCAGCAGATTAGGATTAGACATTGAATTGACAAAGTCATGCAGGGCCTGGGTTTGGGGGTCTAGCAGACTCTCTTCCACCGTCACCTCAACAGCAGATGTGGTCAGCGTTAGTTGGGTAGCCCAGTCGTTGGTGACAACGCACTGATACATTCCGGCATCACTAAGGGCAGCTTGGTTGATCTGAAGTGTTTGTGAGGTTGCACCCACGATATCCTGCCAGGTATTAGCAATCAGCTTCTGCCAGCGATACCGATTGCGGCTTGCTCCTCCCGGGTAGGCAATCGTTATCGGTTGATTCTCAACAGCCTCCACCAGATCAGTTAGTTCAACGGAAGCCTGTGGCGTATATCTTATTGTTGTGAAATAAGATTGGTTGACCCCGGTAAAAAAGGGTTGGATTTGCTGAAAAGTGAACTCATTGTCTTCCAGGTAAAATGTCTTAAAGCTGCTGATGAAACGAAGGTTGGCAGGAATCGTCCCGCTGAACTGGTTTCCCTGGATGTTAAAAAACTGGAGCTTGTTAAGCTGCGTGACGGAAGGAGGAAGGGCACCGGAAAACTCGTTTTCATGAAGTACAAGGTGGGTAAGATTGCCTAAGTTTCCAATATTGGAGGGTAAGCTTCCGGTAAAATCACTGTAGGATAGATTAAGCGTCTCAAGTTTGGTTAAAGATGTTATTGCAGATGGAAAAGGCTGGATGGACTGATTACCGGACAAATTTAGGCTGCTTAAGTTGGTTAAAGCACTCAGATTGCTGGGAAAACTACTAAACTGATTCCCGCCAAGTCCAAGCGTGGTTAGTTGCGTCAGACTGTTGAGCTGGTCAGGGACAGCTCCGCTCAGATTGCCGTCTATATCTAATTCCTTAAGTTTAGTTAGGTTCTGTATCGTTGTAGGAATCTCACCCGTTATGTTTGTTAAGAAAATTGTCAGTACCTCCAAATTGACTAAATTTCCTAATGTACCAGGAAGAGTGCCGGTCAAACCAATGTCGGTCGGTTCCCGTGCGCTTCCCCCCAGTTGCAGTTTTTTCAAGTTCGTCAGTTCGCCGATCTGAGAAGGAATTGATCCACTTAAATAGCCCGTTGAGCTAATGTGTTCTACAATTACGAGTTGTTCTAATGCCTTTAGTTTTCTAATAGCAGGGGGTATTGAACCCTTGAGATTGTTGTTAACCAGATAGAGGGTGACCACGTCTCCATCACGGACCACTACGTTATACCAAGTGGCAAAATCAGCCGCGCTAGTGCCTTGCAACCAGTTGGTATTATAGTCCCAGTCATCTCCGTTTAGCGATTGGTAGAGCTGGCTTAAGGCATCGAACTCGTCTGCATCCGGCACCTGCCCTTCACCGCTGTTCGCCGAAGCAGCAAAGTCAGCGGTGCGCGAGGAAATTGAGGGTGCAGTAAAAGAAGCGGACTTGGCAGCGTTTTGCTGGGCAGAAGGGCTGTCTAATCCCTCTTGTATCTTCTGCATGTAAATATCACCCATCCTACGAAGGTATTCATCCCGTGTCATGTTGGGATGCTGCTCGAACAGCTTTTCCAGCGTGGACCCGAGTTGTTGAGTCTCCTTAGTTTGAGCTATTGCTACCGTGGTACTAAAGGCAATGCTTATCAATAAAAGGTAGTTGAAGATTATTCGGGAGAGCACATTGAAAGGTTGATGATCCAATTTTGAATCTTGAACGCTGAGATATCGATTCATGGTAGGTGAAGTGTGGTAGGTAGGTAATTTAGTATGGAACAGTAGAACAGATTAAAAAGCTACTCAAGTGGACTATATTCCAGCTTTTGCCGCACGTAGCCATCGTCATCTTTCACGTAGTGCAGCCGCCCCTGTTCATCGTAGTGCGTATAAGTTGTCCGGCCGCGGGGGTCGGTTTGCGAAGTAGGTCCGTAGAGCCAGTCATAGGTGCGGGTCGTGATCAATGAGCCAGACAGTCCGGTGCGCACTGAATTTAGATCATCACGTAAGGCTGATCCATCCTTGTTCTGAATACCACTCAGAGAAACCTGCCCAACCAGCTGATTATACGTTGCTCCCACCGCCTCTACCACCGGAAAGGTATAGTCATAGCCGTACAGAAAAGAGCTAATGACTCCCCCTTCAACCTGAGATTGCACCAGGTTGCCATAGGCATCGTAATTCATCAGGCTAGTGATACTTTTATCATCCCCCCTAGGGAAAGTAACTGACTTGGCCGGAACCGGCTGGCCGTGCTGTAGTGCGTAGTGGGTTTCACTTCTACCCATAAGTACGCCATCCACACTTACTGTCTGTTCTAAAATCGGACTGACAGTACCGTGTTGCCTGAGTAAATTGCTACCGTAAGTATCATCACCTTCCCCAAAATCAGTAGCATATTGATAGGTTGTTGCTATTGACCTCCCCCGACTATCAGTAGTGCTAACCGTTTTCGCTTGTCCATGAGCAGCGGCATCAAAACTTGTATGTATCACATCGGTTACTGCATCTTGGGTCTGAGCACTACGCACTACTCGTGCAAAGTAACCTCTAGCAATAGTTGCCTGATCAGCAGTCCGTTCAATAGGCACACCGTATACTTTCCATCCGGACTCACTTTCCCTTACCAGTTCGTTGTCACTGTTGTAAGTCTTTACAGCATACGGAACTCCAGCTAGTCTACCGGTATACCCTATAGCATTGCCCCCTGCCGGGACAGAAAGGCTTAGTTCGCCGCTAGGCAATCCATTGTAGAAGTAGTGAATGGTGAATCCGTAGGGAGCTACGTTACTGTTAATGCTACCGGGGGTCACACGTACTTCGTTAAACTGAGCAGATGCACCATTGGCCGTAACTGCCGCCGAGGTATCAGTATAGTGGTAGCTGGTAGGTTGATTGATAAATCCATCATCTACTTTCACCAACGTCACTGGATACACCGTCTGTTTGCCCGTTAGCTTTTGATCTACTAACTTATGAAGAGTTAACTCCTGAGCTTCTTCTACCGGTTTGTCGTCCGGAAAAGTGACTAGTGTATTGTTGTCAACCAAAGTAAAGGTCTTAGCAAACGCATACAGATTATCAACCGACCGCCCAGTGAGCAGATGAACATCCTCGGTAGTTAGTTCCCCATTTCTAATATGAAACACGCGTACTGAGCCATCCTTGTTGCTGCCAAACACAGCCAGTTGCCGACCACCGTAGTGGCGGTGGATGAAAGTACCTACCGGATAGTCGGATACCAGTAGCTCATAAGCCAACTTGTTCCAACCCGATGGAGAACGATACAAGAATCTATCCTTGAAGAATGCATAATCATTGCCTACGGTGAAGCCATTGTTGAGCACTTCACTTTTGAGAGGGATTATTTGCCATGAGTCATTATTTGCGTCAAACCAGTTGAAGTGTGCACTATCAATGTTGAAGGCATTTAAAAAACTATCGTTACCAAAAGACACTGCTTTGTCAGTTGCCGCAGTTTGTAAGGTATCGAACCAACTAAATCCATCGTAACGGAATCCAAGTATTTGGTTTACGTTGACAATTCCGAACATGCTACTGGTGATGTACACGGGGGCTTGATCGTAGCGCTCACCAATCACATTGTCCTCCCGTCGTAAGCGGTAGTTCTCATCCCAGGAAAAAATCATTTCGGCAAACTCATCAATCATTACTACGGCATAGGAAGGCCCACCGTGCCAAAATGAGCGGTTGTCATCATTGTTTTCATCATCGTCCGGATTAGGCTGTATTGCGTCAGGTACAACGCCTTTCTTCCATTGCTGCATCTCGTCTAGAAAGTGAAAGGTAATTACATCCGGGTCCGGGTCGTTATTGTGGGTGATTACGTAGTTACCGCCCGAAGTATAAAAGTAGTCACCAGGATTATCGTGCAAGGTGGTCAACTGCCACTGATCTCCGTTGTAGGTAAAAGCTTCCAGCTTACTTCCGTGCTTGTTACCCACCGCCACAAAGTTGTCACCAGCCATCAGCGTAGAAGTAACGACGCCTTCCTGCACTGTCTCATTCTGCATCTTCCAACGACCGGGTTGGCTGGTGTCCTTGTGAGACAGTAATAGTCCCGTACCGCTCTGTACGGCAAAAAAGTTCGGCCGCGTGATCACCTGAAAGTTTGTATACTGATTAGCAAAATAGCCAGCATTTATAGTTTGGCGGAACTGCTCAATCCATCGTCCTGCCCACTGGTATACAAAGAGCTTAACATCACGGGTTTCGCTCACGTGAGTACCATTGTACTCTCTCCAAGCAACCACCACGTAGTCCGGGCCTATCCAGGTATGTGGTTCAGCGTATCCACTGGGAGCTTGGATGGTCAAATCACGTTCCGAACCATCAATGGTCACCGCAGTATGGGTGTAGCTTACCTGGGGCCCTTGTGAAGTTGTAACTACTTGCATAAGACCAGCCTTCTCTCCTGATAGATGGTAGGCAAACTCTAACGGTGGAAGTTCATTACTATTGATCACCTTCTGAACGCCGGTGAGGAGTCGTTTGTAGAGGTGACCAGCCCCAAAACCTGTGTAACTGAGATTCAATTGATAGCTTAGATTATTTGAGTTATCCATGACTCTAATCGTCTTTAGGTATTCTCGTTCGTAGCGCTCTTGAAAAGCATCCGGTTCTACCTGTTCTATATGAGGTTCCTGATATTCTACTTTACCCTTCTTCTGGTCGTTATGCTTGTCGCCATACAATAGCTCAATACTTTGGCCTTGCGGATTGGTAATCTTGGTAAGATAGGATGCTTCGGTGTGTTCTAACCCGCCCTCACCAGTCGTCTGTCTCGCTTGTTGATACGCAAAGGTGAGTGAATCACCCCATTGATTCTTAACCGCTGAAAGGTCCCACTGCATTGCCTGCCGCGATTGACCTGCTGCTCTCCTGCTGTCGCCCATCCAATTTCCCCACTTCACTAGGTATTGTACTGTTTCTCGGTCGCTGTCCTTTCCGCCGTATACGTACTTTGTTCCGTCTTCTTTAGTAATTGTCCAGCGTTCTTCCGCCTCCAAGTAGACTATTTGTCCAAACTGATAATTCTCGGATTTGTAATAGCGAAGCCCGTTTTCCTTTTTAGACTGGATAAGTTTGTTACTTATTCCGCCTTCTATCCAGTAAAAGGTATCATCATGACGAACACCGGTTTGTTTATGATCCACTATTATCTTAGGGACATCTAACCGCCAGCCCAGTCCGACCGTGCTAGTAGGAGCCTCTAAATTCCAAGTAGTAGCCTGTTGTCTGACCCCTGATGAATTATACGACAAAGTTATTCCCGAAGTGAGCCCTCCTCTACCCGGTAGGCTAACAAGCGGTAACGAAAATGCTACTTCGCCAGTAAACAAATTGACACTGTTTTGAAATAAACCTACTTGATCAGCTTCTGGCGAAAACAAATCACTAGAGGAAGCATTGGTTGGCTCATCTTGGGCTAGGCTTATAAAAGGAAAGAAGAAGAGCAGAAACAGAAGTTTGCGGTAAGGATACATACAATTTGAGGTAGGTTATGGGCAATAAGGTAGTAGTCTTCATCCGGAACAGGCCGGTGAAGTTTGGCAATAGCAAGAAGAAAACTTAGGAGTTACTAAGTCGGGCTAGCGGATGCTCGGGAAGTAACGGGGAGGGTTCGTAGACCGGGAGGCCGAACCAGCGAGAGGTAGGGTAATAAAATCATGGTAGTGTGGTAGGTAAATGATAGTGGAGGCAATAAGCGGTTTTATATTCCGCTAAAAAATGATGAAACTAAGTTTTTATTACTGATGTAAGTTTCAGTCCTGAAAACAACGAAAATTTCTCTTAAACTTCAAAAAATACAGTTTAATGGGGCAATTCATAGTTATAATTTCTATTTCTGTAATGTGCTAAATAACGGAAAAAGTAATTTATAGCTTAGTTTTCTGGAATTGGCAGTATAAAAGTACTTCGTAATGGAGGCCGTGAAAACAATTATTAACTTAACAAGTTTGCGTACTTTCCTATAAAATTACAGCGATATGCTGAACACCCAACACCTCCTTACTAATTGTTTTGCCTAAGTAAGCTCCCGGCTATCCGCAAACTGCTTCACCGTCACCCGGTTCACCCCCATAATTCGGCCGATGGCACTGTAGCTGACTTTCTTAGAAAGCAACTCTCTTACCTGCTCTTTTCTGCTTCGCTACATGGATGACGTGGAGCTACGGCAAGCCATCGAACGGCAACTCAACATCGTAGAGCTGATTCATCGGTTCTCTAAAGCGGTATTCTTCGCTGACAATCAGGAATTCAGTGCTGAAACCAAAGAAGAGCAGGAACGGGGCCGCCCGGCGGTGGTTGCAGGATGTAAACAGTTGATTCAAAATGCCATTGTGCTTTGGAACTACTTGTACTTGAATCAGAGAGTAGCTATGATGACTGATTTGGTAGACATCAGTGAGTTTTTGGAAACCGTCCGGAACAGTTCTATCGTGAGCTGGCAGCACATTAGTATGCAGGGAGAGTATGATTTTCTAAATAGAAACCTGCGAGAAAAGGAAAGTCACGGGGCCGCCCGGCGGTTTGATCTACCGAGAATTTTGAGCTTTTCGCTCTAAATAGCCATCTTACTAAAGCGCTGATAGCCAGCAAAGTAACCCATTTCTATCGATAATTCCGTCCCTTTATGTAGAGGAACCCAATAAACTGACCTTGCAGCCAACTCTAACTCCGACGAGGCGGCACGTACCGTTCGTCCACGTGAAGGTGCTCGCCCGCGATGTGATCAACCACCTTCCACCAAACGGCCGACTCAGCCGCCGGAGAAACCGCCGCGTTATTTACCGAAGAAGCAACCGTAGCCGAAGGGCTTAGGGATGCCTCAGCAAAGTAGATGCCCCACTGCTGGTCGGGCCGTTCGTTGGCCGTCCATACGCCCAGGTTGATCACCAGGCGATCAAGATGCAGGTCAGCGTAATCAGCTTGTTCTGGCTGATAGTCTCGAGCGATGTTGAGTTGGGCGGTGCGTAGTTTGCCGGGTGCGGCGTTTAACGTGAAAATGCGAGGTGACACGCGGGGCTCTTCCTGGTGCTGGTCGCGCAGGTTGCCGTAGGCGCGACCGATGGCGTAGAGGTGGTTGAGCTTTTTCTGATCTCGCCGGAAGCCCTCTACCCACACAAACGCGCCCGCCCAGCTTTCCGGGTTTGAGGCTTCGTCTACCTGGTACTGCACGGTTACAACCGGGCGCTGGCCTGGTTCCAGAGCCACCGCCTGGGCCACGCGGTTGATCGTTTGCGGTAGTCGGTCCTGCCCCGGCACGCGATAACCGCGGGTACGCGAGAAAAGATACAACGCCGGTTGCCCGTTGAGCGGCCGCACGTTGCGCACATTAGAGGGTCGCTCGGATTCTTCGTACATAAACCGACCGTGCCAGCCCTTTAGCCCTTGGGTGAAGTCGCCGTTGATGAGATTCTTTTGGGCAGGCAGCTCCCACTTGTGCTGCAGCCACAGGGAATGCGCGGCGGGCGAAAATTCGGGCAGCGACTCGGGATAGCCGTACACTTCGTCGGTGACCGTACGAAACTCTAGATTTGCCTGATCTCCCTCAATACGCACCGCCGCGATGCCCTGCACCGGTCCGCCCGTCAGGTCTTCTTCGCCAAAGGCGCGGGGCCGAAACCCGGCGGCGGGTAAATTGATCAGCCTCATACCCTTATACGATACGGCGGTTTTGATCGAGGCAATCATCGGAATGTGCACGTGGCCGCTGAGCACGTACTTTACGTTGCCGTGCTTGCCCAGAATATCCAGCAGTGTGCGCTTCACCGCTACCGATTCTACGTAGCTAATCAGTGGATTGATGCCGATGGGGTGGGCGGGTACGTGCTGAAAGAAAAAGGTGGGTCGGTCTTTGTTCGCGGCCAAATCGCGTTCTAGCCAGTCGAAATAATGAGGGTGGGTTTCCCAGAAGTTGCGGCGCAGCGGATCGGGCCACACCACAAAGTGCCACTGCCCGATGTTGAAGGAGTACAGCAATTTATCCGAGCCGTTGATGGATTTCAGGGCGGCGAAGTAGTTGGCAAATGCCGACCAGTCGTAGTCCGGGCCGAACTCGATCCGGTACTTGGTTTCGTGGTTGCCGACGCTAAACAACCAGGGGGCGTCCACCCGCTTAAAGTAGGACAGCATTTCTTCAAAGTTAGGCATCTGTCCCTGCCCGTCCACGATGTCGCCCACTACCAAACAGAACGCCGGGTTTTTCAGCAAATCGACCAGCACCACGCTGTCCTCGACAAAGGCGTTATGAATCTTGATTCGCGTCAGGCTCCCGTTCGATTTGTCATCCGGATCGCCTCCCTGGGGGTCGGCCATCACCGCAAAGTTGAAGCTCTCCGTATCCGTCGGCACACCCAGCAACGCAGGGTCCAGCGTACCTATCTCCTGAGTTCCTAGCAGACCAACCTCCACGCTAAACTGGTCGGTAGAGTACTTCAGTCCTGCCTGCTCGAACAGTTCGGCCAGCGTGAACGTTTGGCGTCGCCCTATCTCAAGAGTAAGCTGGATATCTTCCTGCTCGGGCGATAGCCAGGCAATCAGTACGTAGGGGTAAGCGGTGTTTCCGGCCATTTGCCAGCGCACCCGGTTATCCTGCACGCGCAGTTCGTCGACCGGCAAAAAGTAGTTTTTGGTTCGTAGGATACGCGCCCCTGCACAGCGCAGACTGCCCGAAATCGCTTGGGTGAGCACCTTGGGGCAGCGCACGCTGATGCGCAGCAGGTAGTGTCCTTCATCATTTTGAAAAGAAGCCAGCGACGGATACCGCAGGGCCTCCTGAACGCTTCGGGGCGGAGCCGCAGCGAGCGAGCTACTAGCCAGCAGGGTGGAGCCGGCTCCGAACTGTTGCAGAAACCGGCGGCGGGATTTAGTATGATCCATAAGTATGGGGACGTGAATTTACGTTGAGAACGATGGGGTTTATCAATTTATTCGCACCAGCCACTGGTTCAACGCGTGGGCGTCGGCTGGGGCGAACGGGTAGGGCCGACGACCCGTAGTTGCCCATTCGGCGCAATCATTAACCGATCAAGGTTGAGAATTCGGCGAGGTGACGGATCTTCCGGATTGGCGTGGCTGTGATAAACGATAAACAGATCTCCTCCATCGGGTGAACGAACAATACTGTTGTGGCCAGGACCCGAAACCCCGATCGCAGGGTTTTGAGCAAGGATAGGATTGGTTTCGCTCTTCGTCCACGGACCCAGCGGATGCGGAGCGGTGGCGTAGCCCACGCCGTACTGCGGGTCGGTGTAGTGGTTGGCTGAGTAGGTCATGTAGTACGTGCTATCGTGCTTGAAAACCGTCATGCCTTCGGTAGAGCGGGCCAGGGTGCCGGTGGGATTTTCCCAGTCTTGGGTAGGGTAAACGCACAGCTTCGGTTCGCCGCCCACCAAGTGCGACAGGTCGTTGGAAAGCTGCCCGCCGAAGATCATACCCCAAAAGTAGCCGGTATCCGTCCGGGGCTGCCCCACGGCCCCCACCATTTCGTAGTACAAATAAGGCGTTTCTTGGTCAACAAACAGGTGCCCGTCGATGGCAGAGTGACCGTTATCAAAAAGAGGTACGTGCAAGTCCTTAAACGGCCCGGTCGGCGAGTCGCTGACCGCCAGGCAAATCCGCAGTCCGTCGGGTTTGGTACCCTTGGCACTAAAAATCAGGTAGAATCTGTCTTGATAGCGTACTACTTCCGGGGCCCAAAAGTTGCTGCTGGCCCACGAGCCTTCCGGGGGGCGGTACACGTAGCCGAGAGAATCCCAATCGACCAGGTTATCGGAACGCCACGCCCGAAAGCCGTCTTCGGCGCTGGTGCCGTAGAGGTAGTACGCTCCGTTGTGTTGCAAGACGAAGGGGTCGGCGATGAAGACAGAGTCGCCTACGGGGTTGGTGTAGGTGGTTTGTGCCCGGGCGGGGACAGTAAAATAAATAAGCCAAATAACAAGTTTATAGCGCATGCTAACAAAAAAGGGAAGTAGCCTAGAATTGCTCCTTTCCTGTTCAATATCCAATTAAGATTATTACGCCTGCCAGCCAGGAAATGGCACTGGAAAGGAGCGTGCGTAGCACGGGCGTGCGACTCACGTGGGCCTGCAGATGCTTGATAGCCGCCGAGCAGGTATTGTACACCGTACGCTTGTTGAGTTTCATCAGGGCCGCAATCTCGTCGTAAGAAAGCTGCTCGTAGAATTTGAGGTAGATCACCCGTTTCTGCTGAGGGGTGAGCCGGTTGATCAGTTGACGAAGGGTGTCTCGCACCTCGGCGTCGCTCTGCCGTTGCAGCAGCCAGGTTTCATAGGAGGCTTCCGTGGGCATCGCCGACGAGCTAAGCAAGTCATCGCTGCCGCGCAGGCGATTTTGCGTACGGAGCTTGCGTAACAGCCTTCGGCGGAGCGACGCACACAGGTAATGCTTGACCGACACCACTTCTCCCAGGCTCGCCCGCTTCTCCCATAGGTTAACGAACACATCCTGCACGCAGTCTTCGATCGTCGATTTGTCGGGGGTGAACAACAAACCATAACGCATCAAACCGCTTACGTGCTGGTCGAACAGGCAACTAAGAGCCAGCGCCCGGCCTGCTTTGAACTGTTCCCACAGGGAATCGTCGGTAGGTTGCCTGTTCATAGAAAAGGGATGTCGGATAGCGATAGTGATTGCAAATTATTCAAAAAAATTAAGGATCGCCAAGATACTTTTATGAAATACTTAGAAAAGTGTTTCGGATAAAAGATCTTCGGTGGGCCAATCAAAAGCCAATCTGTTCTTTCGAAAAAAAGTTGATTTTTTCCGTGAACAATCGGCCGCCCCGGTCTCTCTATACTAAAACGCCCACTACCGTGAACCTGTACACCAACTATCAAGCCTCCGACTTTGCCCAAGACGAATCCTTCCAACAGTGGGTGTTGCGGCCTACCTCCGGCACTACGGCCTTCTGGACCCGGTGGGTGGCCGAGCATCCTGAAAAACGGGCGGAAGTAGATGAGGCGCGGCGACTTATTCTCACCCTGGGCCAACCGGAAGAACCCGTAGAAGACTGGCGCGCTACTCGGATGAAGCGGGCGATCCTCGGTCGGTTGTCTCCGGTAGGGCGTCCCGCCGAGCGCCAACCGCGCACTCGGGGGCGGTGGGCTATTGCTGCCTGCCTGTTAGCACTGCTCGTAGCGGGTGGTGGCTTCTGGTCCTACCAACAGTGGGCTTACGTGCGTTACGCCACCGACTACGGCGAGACCCAAACCTTTGTGCTGCCCGACGGCTCGGAAGTCACGCTCAAGGCCAACTCGAGCCTACGGCATCCGCGTCGATGGGCGGCCGCGCAAGACCGGGAAGTGTGGCTGGCGGGTGAAGCCTTCTTTCACGTTGCGAAAAAGATGATTCGAGACGGCAAAGGAACGGATCAACGACCGGCCACCTTCGTAGTGCACGCTACCGAAGTGGTAGACGTGGCGGTGCTGGGCACCGAATTCAACGTCAGCACCCGCGACGAAGAGACGGAGGTAGTCTTGAAGTCGGGAAGCGTGCGGGTAGACGTGAAGCACGAGGCGCAGCCTCAAACCCTGCTGATGGAACCCGGCGATCGGGTAGCAGTAGTCCACCGGCGGGGCACCCTGACGCAGCAGCAAATTGATCCGCAGGCCCCCGCAGCCTGGCGCGACAATATGCTGATCTTCAACGAAGTGACGCTGGCCGAAGTAGCTAAAAAACTGCGGCATACCTACGGAGTGAATATTGTGTTTCGGGACTCAACGCTGGCGCAACGCAAGTTCAAAGGCTTCGTGCCCGCCGACAATCTCGACGTGTTGCTGGAAGCCTTCGCTGAACTATACAAACTGAACATCGAGCAAAACGACAAACAAATCATCTTCTCAAAAAAACCCAACCCCCAGTCCCAGTAAAGACGCAATGCTTTGCGTCTCTTGTAAGAACGCAATGCTTTGCGTCTCTTGTAAGGACGCAATGCTTTGCGTCTCGTCAACCAGTAGACGCAATGCTTTGCGTCTCTCATGTACCACACTCAACAAACCTCTGTAAACTTATGAAACAAAGACTACTCATCTGGATTTGCATCGCGACCACCGGTTGGTTTACCCCCCCGGCCGATGCCCAGTCGCTGGCTTCGGCCGATGGTATCTCAGCCACCCCGGTTACCTACCGAACCGATGATCCCCGGCAGGACGAATCGCGGCAGTCATTGACCGATGTCCTCGAAGAACTACAGCACCAACACCAGGTACTGTTCAACTACGAACCGACTATCGTAGCGGGAAAGCGGGTGAAGAAGCTTGCCGAACCCACCGGACCGGTCGACGTAGAAGAGACCCTTCGGCAGTACCTGACCCCACTGCGGCTCGACTACAAAAAGCTAAAAGATAACTACTACGTCATCTTTCGCTCGAACGAACCGAAAGTAGACAAGGTACCTGCGCAATCCATTCAGTCTCATCAACTTCCGGTGGAGCAGTTGCCCTCGCTTACCGCTTCTCTGCTACCCCCGGTGCTATCTCAAGCGGTGGTGATTGCGGTGAGCGGAACGGTGGTAGATGCGGAAAACAACGAACCCCTGCCGGGCGTCAACGTGCTGGTGAAAGGCACGACCACCGGAACGGTGACCGACGTAGCAGGCAACTTTCGCCTGGATGTGCCTTCGGAAGAATCCGTATTGGTATTTAGCTCCATTGGCTACCTCAGCACCGAAGTACTCATCGGCAACCAAACCACGCTGAGTATATCGTTGGCTCCGGATGTGTCACAACTAGATGAAATAGTGGTGGTCGGGTTTGGCGAACGAAAGAAGAAAGACCTGACCGGCTCCATTGCCACCGTGGATTCTCGGGCTATTGAGCAGGTACCCCAGGCCTCACCGCAGTTTGCCCTGCAGGGCAACGCCGCGGGCGTCCGGGTGGTCAACACCAGCGGCGACCCCAACGAAGCTCCGCAAATCTTTGTCCGAGGCATTGGCACCTGGAACGGCGACTCGCAACCCCTTTACGTAATAGATGGTCAGATCATCGAGCCACCCCGCGCGGGCAATGAGGATGAAATCAGTGGATTCGGACTGGCCACTCCACCCAACTTGTTGAACCTGATCAACGCCAACGACATTGCCTCGCTCACCGTACTCAAGGACGCCTCAGCCGCGGCGATTTACGGAAGTCGGGGGGCGAACGGCGTGGTGCTCATCACCACCAAAAAGGGGCAGACCGGAGCGCCCAGCGTAGAGTTTAACGCCCGGACGGGAGTGCAAAACATCCCCACCTTCGATATGCTCAATACTCAGCAGTACGTTGACTTGGTGGAAGAAATGTACGCCAACGCCGACAACCCCGACGTAACGATCGAGAGGCTGGTATACGGCCGGGATGAGCCCACCGATGCCACACGCTTGATTTCGTTCAGCCCGCAGTTTGATTCGGAGAGTCCCTACTACATCAGTGATCGCACCACCTATAATTGGCAGGACGAGCTGGTGAAACGAAACGCCATCAACCAAGCCTACGACGTGAAAGTTTCGGGAGGCACAGAGAAGATTGACTACTACGTGTCGGGGGGCTTCTTTAATCAGGAAGGCACGCTGCGCGGCAATGATCTGACCCGCTACACCGGGGCGGTGAATCTCAATGCCAACATCACTGATTGGTTCAAGATTGGGGTGAACTACAAGTATACCCACCAAGAGTCAGAACTGAACGATCGAGGAGATTTACAAGATTATGCCGACGTGGCGCCCTGGCAGCCGCTGCGCGATCCGACCAATCCCCTTGGCTTTGCCACCGTATTGGATCCTTACGCTTTTAGTGACAGCTGGCAACAAATTAACCGTTACGGGCAAGGTGCTAACCCTAATTACCTGGCCCTGTCCAACATCGACTACCGAAGCTTTACCATTGATCGGCAACTGGGGCAGTTTTACGCTGAACTTTCTCCTTTGAAAGGATTGACGTTGCGCGGAAGCCTTAACCTTGACTATTCCACCCAAGACCGCTACACGCTGGATGTTTGGTCGCGATCCAATATTTTTGAACCCAACGGGCTAGACCCCGCCACCGAAGCACCGGCGGCGCCCAATAGCCTGGGGGGACTTCAGCACCGCATCAACAACATCTTTAACTTTCAGTCGGATTTCACCGCTACCTACCGGCGTACCTTCGCTACCCGACACAACTTCACGGTTACCGCCGCCGTGCAGGACCAACGCCACCGCCGGGAGCGTATTAACATTGATGGGGATAACCTTCAGTTTATTAACCCTACCAACCCCAAACTGAACGGCTATCAGAATGACTTGCCCAACAACTCGTCTATCTACGGCTGGGACCAACGTTTCTGGTTCGGACTGGTGGGGCGCATTAACTACGATTACGATGGCAAGTACTACCTGGACGGCTCGTTCCGCCGCGATGCCAGCAATGGCTTCGACGATGACTACCGCTGGGGCAACTTCTACTCGGTGTCCGGAGCCTGGCGCATCAGTGCCGAACCCTTTATGAATAACCTTACGTGGCTGGACGATCTGAAAATCCGGGGCGGTTGGGGTGAAGCAGGCAACGATCAGGCCGCCGTGGGGCAGTATGCCTTTTTATCGAGTACCAATGCGGTGTCTTCTTACCGCTGGGGTTCGGGCAACGGCGATCCGCTGGGCAATTATCAACCCGGCACCCGGGTAGCCGACCTGCCCAACCCAACCCTCACCTGGGAGGTGGTCACCACCACCTACGTCGGCTTCGATGCGCTGATGCTCAACAACAAGCTCAACCTAACCTTCGAGTGGTATAATCGAGCCACCGACGGCATCCTGCAACGGGTGAACCTACCCTACTCAGTGGGCACCTTGAGTCCGTTGCTCAATATCGGTCAGATGGAAAACCGGGGAGTGGATATCCAGTTAGGTTACAACAACCGGGTGGGTGATTTCACCTACGGGGTGTCGGGCAACATCAGTTTCCTGGAAAACGAAGTAACCAACCTGTACGAAGACCAACCGCTGTTTGTCAGCGACCTGATTGAGGGCTCCGGACAGACCCGCATCGAAGAAGGTCGATCCGTCGGTCACCTGTGGGGCTACCGAGTGGGCGGCATTTTTCAGGATCAGGCCGCCATCGATGCCTACTACGCCGACCAGGAGGACCAGACCGTGGGCAACGTTGACTTCGTTGAGCCGGGTGATCTGTACTTTGTGGATGCCGGGGGGAATCCTACCGAAGCCGAACCCTTTTACAGTACCACTCCCGACGGGCTAATCAACAGCTTCGACCGGGTAGAGATCGGCAACACCATTCCGGGCTACACCTACGGGCTCAACCTCAACGCGGGCTGGAAGGGATTGGACCTGTCGCTGAGTTTCTACGGCGAAGGCGACGTGCAGCGGCGCAACCGGGTGCGCGAGCGCTTTGAAGCGATGCAGAGCCTCAACACCAATCATCTGGCCTCGACGCTCAACCGCTGGACGCCGCAGAACACGAACACCGACATGCCCCGGGCGGTGGCCAACGATCCGGCCAATAACAACCGCTTCTCGACCCGCTGGGTGGAAGATGCTTCTTTCTTCCGGCTCAACACCTGGCAACTGGGTTATTCGCTGCCCAGTTCGCTGCTGGATAACCTAGGCAACACCGTGCAGTCGCTGCGGGTCTACGTGGGTGGGCAGAACAACATTTACCTGTTTAGCTGGACGGGCATAGATCCCGTCAACGATCAATTCCCGTTGCCCCGCGCCTTCAATGCCGGTCTTAATTTGCGATTTTAACCAACTACCTCTAACTCCGAAAGTATGAAAACCCTGATAAAACTGATGATGCTGGTGATGGCTTTCACCTTCATCCGTTGCGAACCCGATTTGGTGGATGAACCGCCGCTGGGCCCGGTCGAGCAAAACTTCTTCAACAACGTGGTAGAGTTTCGCCAGAACATGGCCAGTGTCTACGGGGCTTTGTACGATTATTATCACTTCGCCGCTCCCTCGTTCAACTTCGGAGGGTGGGTTACCGGTACCTGGCTGTTGCCCGGCGACGACCTCACCGAAACCAACGGGGCTCGCACCGAAGTTGAGCTGTTCGACGGTTCGCTGAATCCCAACAACCGACAGCTTGAGTTCGTATACGAGGCTTCCTACAAGATAGTGGGCCGGGCCAACGTGATGCTGGACAAAGTAAATACGGTCGACTTCTCGGACTTTGACGGAGCCGAAGAGATTGCCCGGATGGAAGGCGAAGCGCTGTTTCTGCGGGGGTATGCCTACTACATGCTGTTCAACGTCTTCGGCAGCGTGCCCTTGGTGACCGAGCGAATTTTGAGCCAGGCCAACACGAACACTCCGCGTAGTCCGGCCTTAGACATCCTCACCCAGGTTGTTGATGACGCACGCCGGGCCATTGAGATCGTTCCGGAAGACTGGTCCGGGCAGTACGCGGGCCGGGTCGATAAAAATGCCGCTCGGGGACTGTTGGCAAAAGCACTGGTACTTCGGGCCAATTATTCGGACAACGACGCCGACTATTCCGAAGCCTTAGCGGTGTTCAACAGCATGACCTCCACGCTGATGCCCGACTACATCAGTAACTTCAACTCTTTTACGGAGAACAACGATGAGTCGCTGTTTGAAATCCAGGCCTCCGCGCCGGGAAGTGGCAACAATAACCTCATTCTGCACAACGACGGATCGTGGCGCGGAGTAGAAAATATGAGTGTGTTCCGGGGATACATGATGGAATCCGGTGATCAAGGGAACTTCAACGTGAATGCCCCGACCCGCTTTTTAATTACCGATAAACTGCTGAATGGTTTCGGCGAGGATCCCCGGCTCACCGTGTTCCTGGATACGGCCGACGGCTTCAACGGGCGGATCTTTCAGAAGTACAATACCCCGGACAGTGTTAACGTGATTACCCGCTTCCACGGCGGCTCAGCCAACAATGAGCGCGTGCTGCGCTACGCTGACCTCAAGCTCATTGCCGCCGAAGCGTACCTGAAAACCGGCAATGCCGGGGCAGCTATTGAACAACTCAACGACGTGCGCGAGCGCGCCCGCACCTGGGCGGTTACCTTCGGCTACGGCGACGGCACCGTACCCGCCGACTATCCGACCGGGGAGAGCGACCCCGCCACGGTGATGGAGTGGATCAGGAACGAGCGCTTTGTGGAGCTGGCCGGAGAGGGGCAACGCTGGTGGGACCTGAAGCGCTGGCACGCGGCCGGTGATATCGACCTGACCGGTTGGGACGGTAGCGACGAAAACTTTAGCACCGAGCTATCTTCACCGGTGCAGTTCGACGTGAACAAGCACTTGGTATTTCCGCTTCCGCAGGCTGAGATAGAACGTAATAGCGAAATCACTGAAAACAATCCGGGCTACTAGGCCGGGTCGTCTTATCTGATTATGGGCCCGCCGAACCCTCGGTGGGCTTTTTTTCGCTACTTTGGTTTAAATTTGCCTGATGAACAACCTACGACGGCTACCGTTTTTCTGTCTGGTATACCTGGGTTGGTTTCTAAGTGCCGCCCTGTACGCCCAGTCCCCGCTCGTTGATACCCTAGACGATCGCATCACCTCCCAGCGCTGGGACGCCGATTGGATCAGCCATCCGTCCGCTTCGCTCACCGCTCACGGAGTGTTTTACTTTCGCAAAATCTTTGATCTGTCCTCTGTGCCGCGTGAGTTTATCATCCACGGGTCGGCCGACAACCGCTACGAACTCTACGTGAACGGGCGGCGCGTCACACTCGGGCCCGCCTGGGGCGATCTGCACCACTGGCGCTTCGAGAGCCTGGATATTGCACCCTACCTGGCGGAAGGAGAAAACATCATTGCCGCGCAGGTGGTCAACTTCGGCCACCTGCGGGCCGTCTCGCAGATTTCCTACAAAAGCGGTTTCATCCTTCAGGGCAACTCCGAGCGCGAAGCGTTGCTCAATACCCATCCCGATACCTGGGAAGTGCTCCAGGACCATGCTTACCGCCCCATCAAGATCGATTGGCGGACCATTATAGGTGGCTACTACGCGGCCAACCCGACGGACTCGTTTCGGGCCGAGCAGCACTACCGGCGATGGAAGGATCCGCAAAACGACTACCCGTGGCTTCGTCCCGAGAAACCGGAACTCACCGCCCTGGGCACGCCTCGCTACGCCGGTCACGACTTCGGTGACCAGTCGCCCTGGCTGCTGGTGCCGCGCAACATTCCGCTGCTGGAAGAAACTCCGCAGCACCTGGCCGCCGTGGAACGAAGCGCGGGGGTGACCGTAGATTCGGCTTTCTTGCGCGGCCGGGCCCCGCTGAACGTACCGGCCAACACCCGAGCAACGGTTCTGCTGGACCATAGTGTGCACACCCGTGGGTTTCCGGAGTTCTACTTCAGCGGCGGCAAAGACGCTACGATCAAAATCACCTACGCCGAAGCCTTGTACGACAGTGCCAAGCAGAAGGGCCACCGCAACGTGACGGAGAACAAGAACATCATTGGCTACCACGATATGGTGCTTCCCGACGGCGGTGATCAACGTTCGTACCGCCCGCTGTGGTACCGGGTGTTTCGCTACCTGCAACTGGAAATAGAAACGAAAGACGAACCGCTGACGCTCGATTCGCTGCGCTTGATCTACACCGCCTACCCCTATGAACGGCGGGCGGATTTTGCTACCGAAGACAGCATGCACCAGCAACTCTTCGACATTGGCTGGCGCACCCTGCGCAACGGCACGGCCGAAGTGTTTGAAGACGGCCCTTACTACGAGCAACTGATGTATGCCGGAGACGGTCGGATCGAATCGCTGGTGTCGCTGTGCCTGAGCGGCGACGAGCGGATGAGTAAGAACGCTATTGAACTGTTCAACAGCTCTCGACTGCCCGAAGGGTTGACCTACTCCCGTTACCCCTCCAACATTCCCCAGATCAATCCCCAGTATTCGCTGGCCTGGGTGCAGACCATCCACGATTTTATGCAGTACAGCGCCGATACCGCTTTCGCCCGGCAGTTTCTGGATGGCATCGCCGACGTGCTGGCCTGGCACACGAAGCTTATCGATAGCACCGGGATGCTGGGCGTAGTGCCCTGGCTCAAGCACATCGAGAACAAATCGCGCACGCCGCGTCATCCCGAACGCGGCCACTCGGCGCAACAAACCCTGTTTTTTGCCCTGACCCTAGACCTAGCCGCCGACATCTTCAGCTACTACGGCGATACCGCGCAAGCCCAACGGTACGCGGTCCAGGCTGAGCAACTTAAGGAAGCAACGTACCGATTGTGCTGGAACCCGGAGAAAGAGTTGCTGGGCGACACCCCGGAGCAAGACGTTTATACGCAACACGCCAACGTGCTGGGCATTCTCACCGACGCCATTCCGCCCCCGCAGCACCGCGCGGTGATGCAACGGGTGCTGAGCGATACCTCGCTGGTGCAAGCCCTGTTGTTCTTCCGGTTCTGGTCGTTTCAGGCCCTGGACAAAAGCGGACTGGGTGATCAGTTTTTAGAAAACATCGGGATGTGGCAGCTAGCCCTAGAAAACGGGTTAACCACCTTCCCGGAACTGGGAGTGGAGTCGCGTTCCGACTGCCACCCCTGGAGCACCCACGTCAACTACTTCTTTCTGTCGACGGTGGCGGGGATCAAGTCCGATGGGTTTGGCTTCCGGAGCGTGACCATTGCCCCGCAGCCGGGCGAGCAGACCTACGTGACCGCCCGGATGCCGCACCACCGGGGCGAAATTGCGGTCACCATCGACCGGCGGGGCCCGGAACCCTACGCCGAAGTGACGCTCCCCGACGGCTTGCCGGGCACGTTTCGCTGGCGCGGTAAAGAATATTCACTACGGGCGGGAAAACAGCGCGTCAGGCTTGATTAACGGGACAACGCAACGCAGACCACTGTACCAACGTATTCTTTCACTTCAACATTCATGATTTCTTGTTCAGCATTCAATATTCCAAAATCTGTCTTTCCAAGTCTCTTTTTGCTTTTATTGAAAGTGGGACTGACGCCGGGCCACGCCCAATCCGCCGATTCAACCGCCTTCCGGCACGTGGTGGTCATTGTGGGCGACGACCACGCCAGCACGGTGCTGGGTGCCTACGGCAACGAGCGGGTGCATACGCCTAACCTGAACCAGCTGGCGGCGGAAGGGGCCATGTTTACCCGCGCCTATGCCAACTCACCACTCTGTAGCGCCTCGCGGCAGTCGCTGCTCACCGGCAAGTATCCGCACGCCACGGGCGTGAATCTGTTGTTCACGCCCTTCAACGACCGAACGAATACCACCGTAGCCGAACACCTCAAGAAAGAAAACTTCGCTACGGCGCTAATTGGTAAAGCACACTTTAATACGTGGATTTGGCAAGATCTGTACGAAGACGGCCCGCCGCGTTTTGGCTTCGATACCCTGATAGACTATCCGGAACATCGGCAATGGCTAAAGCAGCATCCGCCCCGCGCGGTGCCGAGCACCGTAGCCACCTTTGATCCCGAAACCAGCCCGGCGGATACCTTGGCCCGCATGAATCCTGACGGGCTGCCGCAACCCTACTACGATCAGGATGCTCCGGGCACCTTTCTGGCGCAGTCGGCCATTCGGTTTGTTGAAGAAAACCGGGACCAGCGGCTGTTCCTATGGCTGGCCTTTCATGAGCCGCACGCGCCCTTTGCCTTTCCGGTGGAATACGCCGGACGGCACCGGGCCAAGGACATGCCACTGCCCACCGGCAGTCCGGAAGATGATCGCTGGATACCCGTCCGCTTCCGGGGGTTTACCGATCAGCAGAAGCAAGGCGTCATCGCGGCCTACTACACGTCGGTGGAGTACCTGGATAAAAACGTGGGGTTGGTGATTGATGCGCTCAAGGAGCAAGGCATTTACGACGAAACGCTGATCATCTACCTGGGCGATCAGGGGTATCTTCTGAACGACCACAAACGTTTTGAGAAGCACACGATGTGGCGCGAGTCCATTCAAGCTCCGCTGATCGTGGCCGGAAAAGGGCTGCCGCGGGATACGGTTTACGATGAACTGATAGAGTTTATCGACGTGGTGCCCACCATCAACGAGGCACTGGGCGTCGCTTCGCAAAAGGAAGTACAGGGCCGAAGTTTTTATTCGTTGTTGCGAGGCAAACCGTACGAAGAGCGAGACTTTGTGTTTGCCGAGTTTCTGGAAGACAACAAGGCAATGGTGGCCACCCAGCGGTGGAAGTACATCTTCACCACCGGCAAGCGCGACCTGGGCCAAGGCTTCGCCACCGGCTACGGCCCGTCGGGCATTATCCACCGTTTGTACAACTTAGCGGATGATCCGGGCGAGACCACCAACGTGGCCGCGCAGCATCCGGCGGTGGTCGATTCGCTGCAGCAACGCATGCTCCGGCGGTTTGCCGAAACCCATCCGTACGCCAACGAGCTGCCGGAAAACCTGACTACCGACGGCCAACTGCTGTGGTTCTGCGAGCCCCGCGACGTGGGAGCGGAGTACGGCGGTGCGCCGCTGCGGATTTTTTATCCGGAATGATTGTTACCCAGGAATGCACGGCGAGTTTGCACGGAACGGACAAACCCGTACCTTGAAATCCGGAACAAACGAATTGCAACTAAAACAAACTTTGTTAAGCTACTGCCCCATGCTCTCCTTCATTTTTAGCGGCCGCCCCCTGGTTGGGTTTATTCTGTTCTTAACGGGCTACTCAGGCGTAGCGCAACGCGATGCGCCGTATCTTCAGCAGCGAAACGATACGATCATGCTGCAAAACAGCCTGATCTCCCGCCAGTTCTTGTGGAACAACGGTCATTTAACTACCGTAGGGCTTACCAACAAACAGAGCGAACAACACTGGCGAATGCAGAAGCCATCGCCGGACTTTAGTCCGAACCTAGCCTTAGAAGTAATTTCCGCCCAGTGGGATACGGCAACCGTCGCTGCCAATTCGATTACTCCCCGGCACTTTCGCTGGCAGGTGGTGACCGATTACGGTGATTTTTCGCTCAAACGCATCTACCGGGTATACGATAGCGTAGCCATGATCGGACTGGAATGCTACGTCAAAGGGCGTCTTCCTCAACTAGAGGCACCTTCTACCGACACTAAGGCTACCGGGGTAGAGAATGCACCAACTTCGATGAGCCGGATGCTGGTGCCGGACCACCTAACCATGCCCGGCCGACACTGGAAGCTGACTACGGTACGTTTTCAAGACGTGACCGACCACTACAATACGCTGGTACAAACCGACCAAAACCTTCTCTATCGAAAAGAACTGCTGCTGCCGGGCAATCTCTTGTTCGCCCAGGATAGAATCGGTGGTGGGCAAGTGGTCTGGCTTAAAGAAAGTCCGCTGGGCAATCATCAACTAGCTTATCCGGGCCACGACTTCCGAATACAGTACGACGACTGGAGCCTGGCGGGATTGGGCATTGAGAGCAACCAAGCTTCGGAAGAATGGATGCGGGGCTACGGAGCCGCCCTGGGCGTAACGGGTGATGGCGAACAAGAACGGTTAGTACTGCTAAGAAAGTACCTCAAACACCAACGCCGCCACCTGCCCGAGCGCGACGAGATGATCATGATGAACACCTGGGGCGACCGCGGACAGGACGGCCGACTGCGGGAGGCCTTTGCACTGGCCGAACTGGAAGCGGCCCACCGCCTGGGCGTTACGCACCTTCAACTGGACGACGGCTGGCAAGCAGGCTTATCTAAGAACTCGGCTTCCGCCTCGGGCGAACTGTGGGACGCCTGGCCTAAAGAAAGCTGGCAACCCCACCCGGAGCGCTTCCCGAATGGTCTGACACCGGTGGTGAAGAAAGCTAGCGCGCTGGATATGAAACTGGGACTGTGGTTCCATCCCAGCAACGCCAATGAATATCAGCAGTGGCAACAGGACGCCGAGGTGGTGCTTAGCCTGCACCAAACGTACGGGATCAACTACTTCAAGATTGATGGCATAGAGTTGCCTACCCTAACCGCCCAGCGCCATCTGCGTCACTTTTTTGATACCGTGCAACAAGTCAGCCGGGGGCGGGTGGTCTTCAACCTCGATGCAACCGCCGGGCGGCGGGGCGGCTACTTTTTCTTCAACGAATACGGCAACATCTTTCTGGAAAATCGCTACACCGACTGGACCAACTACTACCCCTACCAAACCTTGCGCAACCTGTGGATGCTCTCGCGCTACGTACCGCCGGAAGACTTGCAAATTGAGTTCTTGAACAAGTGGCGCAACCCGGAGAAATACCCGGCAAACGACCCCTTCGCCCCGGCCCGCTACTCGTTTGACTACCTGTTCGCTACGGCGATGACCGGGCAACCTTTGGTCTGGCTAGAGGCTACTAATCTCCCCGACGAGGCTTTCCGGACGGCTTCCCTAGTCCGGTTGTACCGGGAACACCGGGCCGCTTTTCATCGGGGAGTTATCCTGCCGGTGGGCGACGAGCCCTCAGGCCGTAGCTGGACCGGTTTTCAGAGTATCAGTGGCCCGAGCGAAGGGTATCTGCTTATCTTTCGGGAAAACAATGATCAGGCCCGACACGATGTTGCCACCTGGCTGGAACCCAGTGCCCCAGTAACCCTGACCGATCTGAGGAGTGGAGAGCAGCAGCAAACGCAAACCGACGCCGACGGAGCACTGCCGGTGATGCTCACCCAACCCAATTCGTTTGCTTTTTTCCGGTACCAAATTTCAGCCAACCCCCGGTAACACGTGGTAAACAATAAAATAATGATGAATCAACTTTTTCGAAGATTGCTGCACGTATTGATTTTACTGTGTTTGATCACCCAAACGCTTTCGGCGCAAACCGCCGCTTCGGAGCCCGTAGCTGATCCCTGGATCAGCTACCCCACGGCCAACCAGACCGACTACGGGGTGTACCACTTCCGAAAAACATTTACGCTAAACGACGTTCCCGCCGAACTGCCCGTGCAGGTGTCAGCTGACAACCGTTACCAGTTGTTTGTCAACGGGCAGCGGGTGAGCTACGGACCGGCCAAGGGTGATCTGCAAACCTACAAGTACGACGAACCGGACATTGCTCCGTTTTTGCAAAAAGGAAAAAACGTGATCGCCGCGCTGGTCTTCAACGGCGGAGAAGACCGGCCGTTGGCCTTTGTGACCTACCAGACCGCCTTTCTGTTCCGGACGGCTGACGCGCGATCCGACTCGCTCAATACCGACTCGCGTTGGAAGTGCTACCAAAACCCAGCCTACGACCAGATTACCTATGAGGAACTCAAGACCTGGGAATGGGTCCTGGGTTTCTATGCCTGCGGCGGTGGCGACGAGGTATTTGCCGACCGGTATCCCTGGGGATGGGAACGCCTTGACTACGACGACACCGACTGGCGGGCGGCCGAGTCGCTGACCTTTGAGGGACAGGCTCCCTGGCACTTGGTGCCCCGTACGATTGCCTTTATGGACACCACCCGTCAGCGACCGGGCAGCATCCGGCGGGCCACCGGTTTTACGGCTCCGACCACTCCCTTTGTACCCACTGGCCCGCTCACCGTCCCAGCCAACACCACCGCAACGGTTATCTATGACTTTGACGTTTTCACGATGGGCTACCCCGAACTGACCCTGAGTGGGGGCGGCGGTAGCCAGGTGAAACTCCGGTACGCCGAAGCCTTGTACGAAAAGCCCGACCTGAAAGCGCACCGCGATTCGGTAGACGGCAAAACCATGTACGGCGTCTTCGACATCTACCACGCCGACGGGGGCGCCAACCGGGTGTTTCGTCCGCTGTGGAAGCGGGCGTTCCGCTATCTGGCCCTGGAGATACAAACCGCCGACGAGCCGCTGTCGATCAACTCGTTGGTAAACGAATATTCAGGCTATCCTTATCCCGAGACGAGCACCTTCAGGAGCGATAATGCCGACCTGAACGCAATTTTTAGAATGTGCTTGCAAACCCTGCGGATGTGTTCGGCCGAAACCTACTACGATACGCCCTACTACGAACAGCTCAGCTACGGGGGCGACAACCGGCCCATCGGAGCGCTATCTACGTACAATTCCGTTGATGACCGACTGTTCCGCGAGGTGATGCGGCTCTACCCGCAATCAGCCAATTCGGAAACCAAGCTGTTCAAGACCGCCTACCCGTCCCGCTTCACCTTCGACATGGGTACCTGGAGCATGGCCTGGGTGCAAAGTCTATGGGATTATTATCTGATGCGGGGCGATTCAGCCTGGATGAAGCAGTTTGTGGGCGACATCGAGGGGGTGTTGACTTACTACGAGCGCAGCGTAGACGAATCGGTCAGCCTGCTGGGGTCGCTGGACCAGCGCAACTTCATCGACTGGAGCATTCACTACGGCAGCGTGCCCCAGCGCAAACCTAATGAAGTGATCACGCACTCGGCCATGATGACGCTCTACTACGTGCACACGCTAGACTGTGCGGTCGAGTTATACTCCGCGTTGGGTGAGAACAAGAAGGCTGAACATTGGAAAACCCTGGCTGATACGCTGCGTCGCGCAGTGTACGAACGCTGCTGGAATGCAGAAAAACAATTAGTGGCCGACTATCCCGCCCTGGATACTTTCTCGCAGCAAACCAACATCCTGGCCATTCTAACCGACGTGGTGCCGGAAACCGAGCAATCCGCTCTGATGGAACGGGTGCTCACCTACGATCAGTTTGATGAAGTTGCTAGCTCCTACTTTCAGTTTTTTCTGTTTAAGGCGATGGAAGAAACCGGCTACGAGGATCAATTCTTGGACCACCTGGCGTTTTGGGAGATGTTTCTGGAGCGGGGCAGCACCACCGCGGGCGAAACGGGCTTTGCTTCGCACGACCGCTCCGACTGTCACGCCTGGAGCGCACATCCGGCCTACTACTTGCTTCGCACGGTCAGCGGCATCCAACCGCAGGGCGTTGGGTTCAAGAAAGTGCTGATCCGTCCGCACTTGGGAGAGCTGAAACAGATAGCTGCCAGCCTACCGCACCCCAACGGCAGCATCAAAGTGGATTATCAGGTCCGGGGGCAGCAGTTGGTGGCTCGAATCAACCTGCCGACGGACCTGACCGGAGAGTGGCAGTTTGAGGGACGTACGCAGCTACTATCGCCGGGTGAGAACGTAGTGAAACAAAAGTTGCGGCCCTAGCGGTTTGGGGCAACTATTAAACTTTATTCCGATAATTTTTCCGGAGGCTCGTGTCGACACGAGCCTCAAAAATTTGAATAACCTCTATTAGCATCGAGCCGCGGTGCGTAGAAGCAACGGTGATGCTGCCCCGGGGCGGGGGTAGCGTTTCGCTCGTTTGCTCAGCAAATGTTTGGTGGTGGTTGAACAAAAACATTTATCAACCGAAACCAACAATACTTATTATAAGTAGTTCTCACCTTACTTTTATCCTTTTATACCCCAAACGCCCAACTTTTTGAAAGAATATACTGATTCTAGAAGATTACCCACCGCTACGCAGACCGCATTGGCCCAACAGTTTAGCGATTTTGTGCTGGACCCTGCCTACCCCTGCCTGGGGGCAAAGTCAGCTTTTCGCACCAATTCCTATCATATCAGAGGATACCGTGCCTTGGGCACTGATACCTCGGCGCAAGTGCTGGGGCCGGACCTAGTCCGGTTCATTGCCTCTCAGCACACCATGAATCATCCCTTCACCACCTTCGTGGCCATTTTCGACGATCCACTCATCACGAGCGAAGCGCAGT
This sequence comes from Cyclobacteriaceae bacterium, assembly GCA_965217275.1. Taxonomy (GTDB): domain Bacteria; phylum Bacteroidota; class Bacteroidia; order Cytophagales; family Cyclobacteriaceae; genus Tunicatimonas. The sequence goes on from OZ244400.1 coordinate 4,892,937, forward strand.
TTGAAAAGCTGCTCTGGCAACAACTTGAGGCGCTACACCGCATCGACGAACACCCGTGGGCCGCTTCGGCGTCTAGCAACCCCAACGACGACAACTTTGGCTTTAGCTTCGGCGGAGCCGCCTTCTTTGTGGTCGGCATGCATCCGCACAGTGCCCGGCAAGCCCGGCGGTTTGTTCGTCCGGCCCTGGTGTTCAACGATCACCGTCAGTTCGATCAGCTCCGAAGGCAAGGCAAGTTCACCAAGATGCAGCGCGTGATTCGCGACCGCGACGAAGCGTGGCAGGGCACCGCCAACCCCATGCTGGCCGACTTTGGCACCGTTCCGGAAGCGCGGCAGTACAGCGGACGCGCCGTGCCAGCTGATTGGAAATGTCCCTTTCACGCTAAGCCTCAGGGATGAGACAGCGCATCGAACCGCAGTCGGGTGCGGCTTTTACCATCGGTTGCGGACAATACCTGTGCGTGACGGATCCCACCGGAGAGCAGGTGTCGGATATGGTGTGCTTTAACCGGCACGATAGGCGGGAGTGGCTTTCGTCGGGCAAAACCCTCGACTACTGCAACACCTTGCTAATCACGCAGGGGCACTCGTTATACAGCAACCGCAGTAATGTCATGTTTGATATCGTGGAAGATACCAACGGGCGCAACGATTTTCTGCTGGCTCCGTGCAGTCCCGAGACGTTCAAAATCATCTACGACAACCACGAGTACCACCCTAGTTGCTTTGAGAATTTGCACACGAACTTAGAACCCTACGGCATTGCTCCTGACGATATCCCCACCGCCTTCAACCTGTTTATGAACGTGCAGTTTGCCGCCGATGGCTCCCTCACGGTGGCTCCCCCCACCTCACGGGCCGGTGACCGGGTGGTGTTGCAGGCGAAAATGGACCTGATTGTTGGACTAACCGCTTGCTCGGCTGAGCAGTCGAACAACTACGCCTTCAAGCCGATTGATTACGAAATTACGGACGCGCTTTAGCCGAAGCAACGGGCGGATCGCTGATCACCAGCTTGAACTTTCCGGCGGCGGTGCGCACAATGTTTTCGGGCGATACGTAAGCGATTTCGTAGGTAGTGATTAATCCGGTGGTCAGCACGTGATCGGTCCGGTACTCGTTCACCGAGTACAGCGGCAGGGCGTGATAGTGGCCGTCGGGGCGTTGCTCCAGGGCAATAGTGCGTTCGGCGTTGCCGTACCAATCCACGATGCGGGTGTTGAACACGGCTTCCACTTTGGCCCGTTGGTGTTCGTATACTTGTTCCGACGAAGTGAAGATATAAGGGACCGACAGCGTGCGGCCTTTCGCCTGAAATAAATTAGCCAAAATATCGACCGAACTGGGGTAGGCCAGCAGGGCGTAGGGGGCAAACTGCCGAATCTGTTCGTAGTACCAATCAGCATGTTCTTCGCACAGGTTGAAGCTAGACAGGTACAGACAATTGGCGAAACGGTCGTGGTGGCGCATCACCCGGCGGTCGAGGTTGCCCCGCAGCGACACTATTTTCATACCAGGATGAAGCCCGAACAGTGCCCGTTGCGCCCATAGGTAGGCGCCCTCGCGCACCGTGGAGCGGTAGTCGCGGTAGACGGTGAGCGGAGTGCCCGAACTACCACTGGTGCGGCCGACGGTTTTTAGCCAAGGCTGACCGATATACAGCGCTCGGCCGTGCTGTCGGATGTGTTCGCGGGTGACCACCGGCAGTTGAGGAAGGTCGGCTACCGATTGGATACTGGCCAGGTCTACCCCGTGTTCGGCGTAGCGTTTCTGATAAAAAGCAGAGCGACGCACCGCCCGTCGAAACAGGTGCCGAAACCGTTCGTTCTGCTGCTGCCGGAGTCGTTCGTCGTCCCACTGCTTTTGGTTCAGCACGCGGCGGAGTTGCGCCCGGAAGTATGGGTTAAAGCGTAAGTGATACTGCGTGAAGTCTTTGAGCGACACCTTCACTGGAATTAGGGATAAGGATTCTGATTAGCGTAACCCAAACCGTGCTGGGTTGTTGAGCGTTGCCCGGTCGGTCTGCGGCCAACGGTGCCTGATTAATAGATAGTTTGGTTGCTGCTGGCACACACGCGCGCTTTTTTGTAGATTTAGGCTATGATGGAAACCCCAACAAAAAAGAAAAAATCGCGCCCAACCTCGGTTCGCGCGCGCTCGGTCCGAAAGCCTAAGACGCTGGAAGCCTTTCTGCGGTGGGAGCAGCCCGAAGGCCCTTATAAGTACGAATGGGTCGACGGCACCCTAGAAAAAACCGAGTACATGATGAAGAATACGGAACTAGACATTGTCAGAAGTTTGAAGCAAGCGTTCTACAAGACAGATTTTTTTCGGCAGAAAGGCGAGCTTTTCGCTGAGGCGCTGGTACAGATTAGCGAAAGCCGAGCGCGTATACCTGATTTGGCAGCTTACAGCGATGATCAGATTAGGTCGGCCAAGAAAGGCGAGCATCCTATTCCTTCCTTCGCGGTTGAGATCATCTCTCCCAACGAAAAAGGCTTTAAGATTGAGCAGAAGGCCCTGGACTACTTCACTGCGGGAGTTCAGGTGCTCTGGCAAATCTACTCCAACGTGCGCATGGTCAAAGTGCTTACCTCGCCCGACGACGTGCAGATCTGCTTTGCGCAGAAAGTATGCTCGGCCGCTCCGGCTATTCCGGATCTACAACTAACCGTAGAAGAACTCTTCGGTGAGGAAGTGCCGGACAATCAATCGTCCGGTAAAAATTAGCAGTCCTGCCGCAGAAGGTACATCTGGTGGTGAGGCGCGATTTTTTCGCTATTTTCGCCCAAATTTATTCTTGCTTTTATGGTACACCTGGTTGTCGATGCCGATAAACGCTCGCGCCTACTCAATCTTCGTGAGTTGGTGCATTATCAGGATCTGTTTTATATTCTGGCCTACCGCGACCTGCGGGTGCGCTACGCCCAAACGTTTTTGGGGCTTGCCTGGGCCTTTTTGCAACCGCTGGCCACGCTGACCATCTTCACGGTGGTGTTCGGCCGCGCGGTGAAGGTCGACACCGGCGGGGTGCCCTATCCGCTGTTTGCCATCACCGGCATGGCCGCCTGGACTTATTTCGCTTTTGTGATGAAAGAATCAGGCAGCTCCATTATCAGCGCCCAGCAGATGGTCAAGAAAATCTACTTTCCCCGCTTGGTGATTCCGCTGTCGAAGGCGGTGGTGGGCTTCGTGGATTTCGGCATTGCCCTGCTGCTGATGGTTGGTTTGATGGTGTACTATGGCTATGCGCCCACCGAGAAGCTGGTGTTTCTTCCGATTTTTATCGTGCTCACCGTGCTGGCGGCCCTGTCGGTCGGTATTTGGCTGAGCGCACTCACCATTCGCTACCGCGATTTCCAGCACGTGGTGCCCTTCCTGGTGCAGTTTGGCCTGTACGCCACCCCCACCGCCTATCCCGCCGAAGCGGTGATCAACAACCTGCCGCCCTGGGCCACGGTGGTGTACTATTTGAATCCAATGGCCGGGGTGATCGAGGGGTTTCGCTGGAGCTTGCTGGGCACCAATCCGCCCAGCGAGTACGCGTATTTATCATTCGTGCTGGTGGGCGTGCTGCTGATCAGTGGCTTGTTCTACTTCAAGCGCATCGAGCGGGTGATGGCGGATATTGTGTGAGCATCAAGCCGCGGGTGGATGAAGCGGTAGTTTCCGGTAACGATCAATGCAGCCGTCTGGCCGGGCTTGTTGGCTTTGATCGTCCGAGTATCAATATACGAACTTGGAGCGACAAGCTTCCAAGCTCATCTTTCCCCGGCTAGCGGCTGCATGATGTTAGCGGCTGGCTTTTTATCTTTCTACAATAGTTGCCCCACTCGGCAAATCTGTTTTTAACAAGTCAAGTAATTTTGGAACTAGGGGTTTAAGATCATCATAGGTGATCCGGTAAGTGTTTAGGACTAATACTGGAATAGGATACCTACTAAAGTTCTGCTGATGTTGCAAGTTCTTATCGGCGGTAACTAAAGCTTCAAATCCTTCGGCCAACATCAGGGTCAACAATGCGCCGTTAAGCTTGCCATTCCACCGCTTTTCTCTTACCGTGAACACTTCATGATGATCTACAATGTCTCCTTTCAATTGCCTTGGAATATTTTCATCAAGAAGCAATTTCATAGAACTGTTTGATTTTATCAGTGGTGAACAACTGCCCTACCAGTTCCAGCACCTGAATGACTTGCTCTTTAGAAACTGTTGGATAGTCATCTAGAAACGCGTCAATAGTGATTCCAATTTCCAAATGATCGAAAAGCGTCTCTATAGGCACTCTGGTTCCTCTGAATACGGGAGTTCCTCCCATGATTTCAGGATTTATACTAATTACGTCTGCTTTCATATCTTCAAGTACGTAAAACTTTTTTAGTAGTTTTTTTCGCTTGCCGCTAACGCCAAGTGCAGCCGTCTGGCCGGGCTTGTGAGCGTTGATCCTCCGAGTATCAATATACAAACTTGGAGCATTAAATGAACAAGTTCAATTTTACTAGGCTGGCGGCTGCACGATGTTAGCTTGCGTTTTTTTTCTTTTTTTGTCTAAAATACTCAAGTATCTCCTGCGGAGACTTACCTTCGGTTTCTCTAGCAATTCTTTCTCGTTCTTTGCGAACTGCTTGAACGCAATCGTAATCCTTTTTAGTTGTCGTTTTCATAATCAAATACTTCTCGTGGGTTTCGTATTTCAATGGTTTGGTAGCCATTCATCAAGTTCACGGCATTGTAGCCATGTATTCTTTGAATATTAACGATATGCTTAAAGTTCCAACTTACCAGTATATCAGCTTTCAAAACAGTCGCAATGGCAATATGATAGCAGTCCGTTCTACTGGATTTTCCAACAACTTTCTCCTCGAGATATTTTTCAGCAAGAAGAATGGCTTCCTCTGAGATTTCTGTTCGTTGGACGTTTTTCTCTGGAATAGAGCTTACAAAGTCTTTTACTTTTTGTGGTGCATTTACCAGTTCTTCTTCGGCTACATCTGAGTAAATAAGTAGCAGATTGGAATCAAATACTTTTTTGAAAAACAAGTCAGTCCATAGTTCAAACTCAGCATCAAACTTTCCACCAAAAACTGATGTGTCTACATAGATTGTTTTCATATGCTAAAGATATGAAGTATTTCTCTTTTTCTAATGCAAGCTAACGCCCAGGCTAGCCGTCAGACCGGGCCTTGTGGGCGTTTTCTGTTTGTATCTCTATTTTCTACCTTTGGAGCAACAAGCTTTCATGTGCTCGTTTCCGCCCGGTTGAGGCTAGCTGATGTTGTGCGTAGCTATTCAATTTTCGGGAAGGTACGTCCATCCAATTGGAGACGTAGTGTCACAGTTAAAGTGATTCGGATTCGTAGTTACCTCTCCATCATGAATACCGCAGCCTTTAACGACGAATAATTGAGTTGTACCCTTACGTTCATTCTGTACAGTGTAACCCCACTCCACAGTATATCCGTTCCTAAAATCTGATTTAGTACTAATATAACCTGCATTTTCACCTGCCTGCCCTTCATACAATTTAGTGTGAACATTTACATCTTTTCCGTTTTCGCGTACAGTATACCCTATAAATTTATTTATACCACCCAAATGGCCTGCATGACTACCTACTGTACCTGCATTTTTACTAGCGGTTCTACCTTCATATAAGACATTATAACTAGGATTTAAACTTACAATATCCTTAATTTCAAATGGTGGAATATAGAAAGATTCAGAAATAGAACCTTTACTCTCGCTACTTCCAACAGAACCATTTATTACACCTCGAATTTCCTCATTTGGTGACCTTGTGAGAATAAATCTTTTCTCTCCATTTCTTATTGTTTCAGTATCTTCCAGCTTCGCGTTATTTTCACCTCCATATATATCTACCTCTACTTCTTTAATATCCCCCTGACCTACTGCCGGTTTCCAATTTATGATTAGAGTCACTGCATTTTTTTCTACATCTTCAAGCCAGACTGACAACCCGTTTTGACCAAGCATGCATTCTCTCCAAGCGTCAATAGCTCCTTCTGGAAGTGCAGTCTCAACAAGATTTTTCGCGTCAGATTCGCTTAGTGCAAAATTCCTCTGTTCGTAAAGTTTAGTGCGTCTTTGATTAAACTGACCATAATTGGCACTGAACAACCCCCCATACGATCCACCAGCCTCTGTCTTTTTTTGAGAGTAGTTACTTTGATCTACTAAACGAAGCCAAGCCAAACTTCTTTGACTTTGTTCATTCAGGATATTTGAAGTTTCAGTAAGAAGAACGTCGGAGCATCTACTGGGTTGAGCATTTACTAACTGTGCAAATAACAGAGTTGACATGATAATTGAGATCACGATAGGTTGGTTTTGTAAAATGTTCATGTTTTGAAGTTAATTCGGTTCACACTTATTTGCAGTTTTGTAGTTACGCACAACGGCCGATGCGAATAGCTGGTCCGGTCATGTTTGCGTTTATCTTTCGAGTTATCAATATTCGTGCTTGGAGAATGAAGCTTACGAGTACTTTTCAAACAGGGCTAGCTATTGCATTTTGTTGTGCGCTTTTTATTCTTTTTTTAATAGTTCTTTCAGTTTACGATATTCTTTGAGTAAAGCGCCTCTGTTTCCCCAATCTTCGAATTCGTCTTCAACTTTTGGATTAATGAATGTTCCATCTTTCGCGATAATCTCAATCGTTTCAAGTCCCATTTCCTGAGTAGCTCGTTTCTGTTCTTCTGTTTCATCTCTAATTCCAAGCATTTCTCTCGAGTGTTCCCAGTCTTGATCAAATACTTCTTCAAACAAGCCCAAAAATTTGGCAATCGAATTATTCAAGTCCCTGTTCATTCTATTTCATTTCCTGATTTAATAATTTCTCTGGCTTTTGCCAATAGCTCCTTGTAATTCTTGTCGAGCAATTCCGGAACCTTCGATTCAAGCATAGCACACAAATCCCAAAGAAGCTGCTCTTCCGACGGATCTTCAATTTTTAATTCTTCATCATCGCGAAAACGAATAAGAAAGTCCACTAAAACTAATGCCTCATTAGAGGTGAGTTCGAGTTTTGTCTTTTTCATTTTTTATTGCGCACAACGGTTAGCAGCTACCCGAAGGTAACGATCTCGAAGCACTGTACTGTCAACCAAGTACGGACTTTGATAGGAGTACAAAGCTTGATTTAACCACTGAACCGCCACTTTTGGGTAGCTGCTGTTGTGTGCCGTTTTCTTTTTGCTAGTCGCAATTTTGGATACAAGTTTCTGTGAGTTTTTGATAATGTATTATATAGGTTATTTCAACCTTGGCTGCTACATTTGCATTTACCAAATAATCTAAATAAAGTTTATTGTTCTTTATTACCACTTTGTGATTCTCTTTAGACACGCCACCTGATTTTAGTGTGAAAATAACATTCTCTACGCGATGATTTTGAGATGGTAAGTCAAGTGGGATGCTACCTGAAATACTTCCTGTTTCCCAATAAGTTACCTTTTTTCTACCACCTGTACCTATTAGACCTTTTTTCTTGGCACCAAGTTTTGTCTTTTGAACAGGATTTATAACTAACTTGGCAGGTGTAATTTTCAAGATATTACCTTTATCGTCAGTATTTTTCCAAATCCATTGTTTTACTGGGTCTTTCTTAAATTTTGGTATTTCTGCGAAAATGAAATTCTCCTTACTAAGGTCAACTGAAATGCTTTGAACTTTATTAGAATCTCTAGTAACGGATATAGTGTAAGATTCGCCATACCTAATTTTGTCACCTTTGCTTAAAGTTCCTTCTTTTAATTTGAGATTACTCGAGAGTGAAATATTATTTACTTTCGACTTTTTTCCTGAATTGTGGCTATTTAAGGGAAGATGAAGAATTAAAACAGCTTCGTTTTCGGAAAAACTAACAAGATTCATATATGGTCGTCCGTTGCAATCAGCAATACACTTACTAAAGTTGCTTAATTGTGCAATTCTAACTTCATCACTTACAGTTTGATTAAAAATAGTTATATGTTCATTTATTGACAATTTAAAGTCTGTAGTTTGTTTAATTTGAGAGTGAATATTCTTTATGGTCTCCTTATTCGAATTGTATTTTGCACTTCCATATTCCGGTAATATTAAATTTAAGCCTTGCTTATTTCTTTTCTGGTTATATTGAGATTCAGTTAACTCATAAATACTGAATAGTGTTTCAACATATTCTTTGTCACTTTTAACACTAAATGTGTTATAAACTGGTGCCAAAACTTGACCACAAAGGTCACATTGTGCAATAGATTGGAAAGAACAACCTATTGTCATTAAGATTAGTAAGGCTTTTTTCATGATTTTTTATTTTAATGTTTATTTGACTTCAATCGCAAATTTTGTTTCCGTATTTTTTCAAATGGCACACAACGGTCAATGCAGCCATCAGGCCGGACTTGTTGGCTTTAATATTTCGAGTATCAGTTTCCTGACTTGGAGCAATTAGCGTTCTGACTTGTGTTTGCTAGGCTGGCGGCTGCATGGTGTTAGGCACAGTTTATTTTTTCCGAGGGGCTTCCATACTACTGAAGGCCTCTAAAAGACTATTCTGCGAACTAAGAATCACATTTCCACTAAGAGATGCAAATTTTTTAATTTTCTGTTCATCAGTCAGATTAGCAAAATCATTCTCACCTGCAATGAAATCAGTTTTTAATTTGTTTGCTATATTGATAAGTCCTTCCAGTTTAATATACTTTTCTTTGAAATTAAGAGATTCCTCAAGGGCAATAGAAAGAGTTACAATTACACTGATAACTATTGATAATACTTGAATATACTTTGCTTCTTTATTGATAGAAACCAATATGGGTAATAATGCACCCCCAATGATTGCAAGTGTTCTTAGGGTGAAAAACATTCGCTTTGAAAAACTTGCATTTACAGCCATTCGGTATAGCCTAGGATGAAGTTCCCGTTCCAAATACTCTTCCGGCGTTTTTGGAAGATTTTTGTTGTATCCTTTTCCACTCATTTTATTGGTTTTAGTTTGGTTTGTTGATTAAATTGTGCCTAACAATTGGATAACGGAGACCAGTCTCCTTTATTTGCCATGTATCAAATGCAATCTAACGGATTTCTGATTTTATCAAAACGATTAACCGCTACATGAGTATAAATTTCGGTGGTTTTACTGGATCGATGACCTAGCAGCGTTTGAATATACCTTAAATCTGTACCATCCTCTAATAGATGCGTAGCAAATGAGTGGCGCAGGGTATGTGGGGTTACTCGTTTCCTTATCCCTGCTCTTTTGGCTGCCTCAGCTAATAACTGTCCAACACTCCTGCCTGAGTACCGACATCCATTGGGACTTTCAAACAAGAAATTTTTAGGTTTCCACGAGAGATAGTACCTTCTTAAAGCAGTCAATAGCGCAGCCGAAAGTAGGGTATAACGGTCTTTGCCCCCTTTTCCTGCTTCTACTCAAACAAGCATTCGTTTGCTGTCAATGTCCTTAATTTCAAGGTCTAACAGTTCTCCCCTCCGCAACCCTGCCGAGTATAGTAGCGCTACAATGCATCGGTGCTTGATATTGTTGGTATGGTTTATTATACTCACTATTTCTTCTTTACTTAACACTTCTGGCAATCGCTCTTTCTTACGTGGTCGCTCTATCGTATAGAAGCGATTGGGCATACACTGCACCACTTCGTAGTAAAATTTGATAGCGGTTACCGCCTGATTGAGATATGAGTCAGATTTGTTTTGCTGTACCAACTTTTGTAGATAAGCACGAATGTCTTCTTCGTTCAGCTCGTCCGGTGAATGCTCACTATAATAATTCAAATACCTCTCAAACAGGGATATATACGTACGCGCAGTGTTATAAGCGTATTTCCTGATCTCTAGTTTTTGTAAGTACGGCTCCGGACAGCGCCGGTAGTCCTCAGGAAGTTTACGCTGTCGAAAGCGGTCTACGCTAAGGTCGGCGTTGCCCTGGTTAACGGGACGGTTCGTGAAAAAATATTGCCCGTTGACCCAGGCTACTCCCCGAAACTTCCGGAATACCTGTGTTAGGTTACCTTTTGTGTTTTTGATAATCACGCAGCCACTCTCAGCGTGCCAACGCGGACTGGGTAGTTCCTTGATTAACGCCTGAATTACTTTATCCGGATAGAACTTCAAACCAATGCACTTCTCATTTCGGTGATAGATATGCTTCAAGGTGACGATTCGGCGGGCTGCCGTTGATAGCTGTTCCATACGGCAATGAGGAGATAATCTAGTATCAATAAAAATTTAGCCGTATATTTATACGTTAGTTATACGTTTAATCTACGACTATGAAAAAGTGCCCTTCCTGCGGCGAGCTCGTGCAGGGAAGAACCGACAAAAAGTTCTGCTCTCCCTACTGCAAGTCAGCCTATCACTATCAACAGAACCGCGACCGCCCCAACAACCTGTTCAAACAAATTGATGACCAACTGAAGCAGAACCGTCGTATCTTGAAAGAGTACAATAAGGCCGGAAAAGCCACCGTGCGCAAAGAAGTGCTAGAAAAAGCCGGATTTCCTCCCGGTATTTCACCCACTACTGGAAGGCCAAGAACGGAAACGTGTATCTGTTCTGCTACGAATACGGCTTTATGAAGCAGCAGGAAAACGGCAAAAGCAAGTACGTGCTGGTGCAGTGGCAGCCCTACATGAAGTGATACCACGACCGTAAAACTGATCTGAAGAATACGTCACAACTCGAAAAAATGCCTATCTTGCGGCCCTAAAAATCAATCTACACAACCCCTACCTATTACTCTATGGCCGTCGGCGAAAACGAGAACATCATCCCTATCAATATCGAGGACGAAATGCGCGGAGCCTACATCGACTATTCCATGTCGGTGATCGTCTCCCGGGCCCTGCCCGACGTGCGCGACGGACTCAAACCCGTGCACCGCCGCGTGCTCTACGGCATGCTTGATCTGGGCCTCACCCACAATAAAGCGCACAAAAAGTCCGCCCGCATCGTGGGCGAGGTGCTCGGCAAGTACCACCCTCACGGCGACTCATCCGTCTACGACACCATGGTGCGCATGGCCCAACCCTGGTCAATGCGCTACTTGCTCGTCGACGGACAGGGCAACTTCGGCTCGGTCGACGGCGACTCCCCGGCCGCCATGCGCTACACCGAGGCGCGTTTGCAACGCATCGCCGAAGAGATGCTGGCCGACATCAACAAGGACACCATCGACTACCAGCCCAACTTCGACGACTCGCTCGAGGAGCCGGTGTGCCTGCCGGGCAAGGTGCCCAACGTGCTCGTTAACGGCACCTCGGGTATCGCCGTGGGCATGGCCACCAACATGCCGCCCCATAACCTCAGCGAGGTGGTGGACGGCATCAGCGCCTACATTGATAATCCGGAGATCACCATCAGCGAACTGATGCAGCACATCACCGCTCCCGATTTCCCGACCGGAGCCATCATCTACGGCTACCAGGGCGTGAAATCTGCCTTCGAGACCGGACGCGGGCGCGTGGTGCTGCGGGCCAAGGCCGAGATCGTCGAAACCAAAACCGGCAAGATCCAAATCATTGTCACCGAAATTCCCTACCAGGTCAACAAGGCGGCCATGATCGAAAAAACCGCCGCGCTCATCAACGAGAAACGCATCGAGGGCATCACCGGGCTGCGCGACGAATCCGACCGCAACGGCATGCGCATCGTGTACGACCTGCGGCGCGACGCCATCCCCAACGTGGTGCTCAACAACCTGTTTAAGTACACCCAGTTGCAGTCGTCGTTCGGAGTGAACAACGTGGCGCTGGTGCGGGGGCGGCCCGAGACGCTCAACCTCAAGCAGATCATCGGCCACTACGTAGACCACCGCCACGACGTGGTGGTGCGGCGCACCCAGTTCGAACTGGCCGAAGCCGAACGGCGGGCGCACCTGCTGCAGGGTTACCTCATTGCCCTAGATAATATTGATCGGGTGATCGAGCTGATCCGCGGCTCGCGCGACCCCGAAACCGCCCGCAACGGCCTGATGGGTGAGTTTGAGTTGACCGAAATTCAGGCCCGCGCCATTCTGGACATGCGCTTGCAACGACTCACCGGGCTGGAGCGCGAGAAAATCGAGGCCGAATACGCCGAAGTGCTCAAGCAGGTGGCCTACCTCAACCAAATTCTGGCCGAGCGGGAGCTGCGCATGCAAATCATCAAGGACGAGTTGCAGGAACTTAAGGAGCGCTACGGCGACGAGCGCCGCACCAGCATCACCCACAGCGCCGACGACATCGACATCGAGGACATGATCCCCAACGAGGCGATGGTGATCACTATTTCGCACCAGGGCTACGTGAAGCGCAACCACGTGGACGAATACCGCACCCAGGCGCGGGGCGGCGTGGGAGCCCGGGGTGTTTCCTCTAAAGACGACGACTTCACCGAGCACCTGTTCGTGGCGCATACGCACAACTATTTGCTGATTTTCACCGAACTGGGGCGGGTATTTTGGCTCAAGGTATACGCCATTCCAGAGGCCGGTAAATCAGCCAAGGGACGCGCCATTCAGAACCTGATCCAGATCACTCCCGACGATGCGGTGCGGGCGGTGATCAACGTGAAGAACCTGAGCGATGACGACTACCTGAACAACACCTACCTGATGATGTGCACCGTGGGCGGCACCATCAAAAAAACTTCGCTGGAAGCCTACTCGCGCCCGCGGGTGAACGGCATTAATGCCATCACCATCAACGAAAACGACCGCCTGCTCGACGTGAAACTCACCGACGGACAGTCCGACGTGCTGCTGGCAGTGCGATCGGGGCGCGCTATACGCTTCAACGAGCAGGACGTGCGACCGATGGGACGCAACGCTGCCGGAGTGCGGGGCATCACCCTGGAAGACGAAAACGACCGGGTGGTGGGCATGGTGACGGTAAGCGATTTGAGCCGCTCTCTGCTGGTGGTTTCGGAGAAAGGGTACGGTAAAAGATCGGCTATTGAGGACTATCGCATAACAAAAAGGGGGGGGAAGGGTGTTAAGACCCTGAACATCACTCCCAAAACCGGCGCGGTGGTATCCATTCTGAAGGTGGCTGACCCCGATGATCTGATCATCGTCAACACCTCCGGGATCATGATTCGGATGCCCGTGTCGGAACTGCGGGTGATGGGCCGGGCCACCCAGGGGGTGCGTTTGATCCGCCTCAACAATGATGATACCATTGCCTCGGTGGCTAAAGTGGAGAACGAACTCATTGAAGAAGAGCTAGCGGCTCAGAAGGGCACCACCGGTGATAGTGACAGTGGGCTGTCGCCCAATGATAATTCACCGCCGATTGCTGAGGCGTAAACGATTAACTTTTAACTTTTTTTCTTATTTTGCACTTTAGAACTAAATCAATGTATTACTATTCACTACACACTATGAAAAAATTAGCATCTTTTTTTATTGTTTTGTTAGCCCTGCAAACCGTTGCGTTCGGGCAGAACAAGAACGTTCGCAAGGCGGGCAGTGCGCTGGACAAGGGCGAACTCGCTGAGGCGAAAGCCCAGATCGATCCGGCTATTAACGACGAAAAGACCAAGGACGACGCCAAAACCTGGTTGCTCTACGGTCAGGTGTACCAGGCTATTGCCGACGACTCTACCAATTCGGTGCAGGTTGATGAACCCTATCTGGAGGCCATGAAAGGGTATGACAAAGCGATGGCGCTAGAAAAGGAAGGCTCTACCGAGTACTCGCAGGCGCAACTGATGAAGGAGCAGGTGTGGGCCAATGCCGTCAACAAAGGTGCCGCCCTGTATACGGACAAAGACTACGAAAACGCTATCACCTACTTCGATGTAGCCAAGATGGCCAAGCCGCAGGACACCACCGCCTACATCTACGCCGGTATCTCAGCGCAGCAGGCCGGTGAACTCAATGATGCGGCCAAAAACTACGCGTTCTTGGTGGACAGCCTGGACTATAAGAGCGAAGACTTCTACAACAGCTTGATCTATATTTATCTGGTGGAGCAAAAGGACAACGATAAAGCGATCGATTATCTCCAGAAGGCGCAGGAAGCATTTCCCGAAAACCCTGACTTCCTGAAGCGAGAGATCACCGTGCTGATCACCAACGAAAAATACGACGAAGCCAAGGATAAACTCGCCAAAGCCATCGAGGCCGAGCCCGATAACGCGATCCTGTACTACAACCGCGGTTACCTGTACGAGCAGATGGGCCAGGGCGAGCAAGCCGTAGAAAACTACCAGAAGGCGACCGAACTCGATCCTAACTACTTCGACGCATCCTTTAACTTAGCGGCGTATTACTACAACGAGGCCGCCGAGATTCTCCAGGAAGCCAATAATATGGATTTGAAGGAGTACGAAAAGCGGGGAAAAGAAATTGAGGACAACGCCATGGAGTATTTTGAGAAAGCGTTGCCGCCCCTGGAAAAATCGCGCGATCTGAAGCCCGACGACCAAAAGGTGCTCACTACGCTGCAAACCGTGTATACTCGTTTGGGCATGGACGAAAAGGCGGAAGAGGTGGCCACCAAGTTGGAAAGTATGTAATGGTGATCGCTACTGAAGCAATCGCTGATCAATAGTTTGCATTTGCGGGCAGCGACGGGTTTTCCTCACGGGGTGCGCTCGTCGCTGCTGTGTTTTAGTTCATACTAGCTCACTGGCTCTGCCTGGCAAACCAAATGCGACCGAAGATAACCTACTACTTAGCCTCATCAACTACCAATGAGATCAAACGTTACTGAGCCCGTGGGGACAGCACCCTTACCCGAACCGATTGGGCCACAAGCATTTGGGCATCCCAAAGGGCTCTACTACCTCTTTTTTGCCGAACTCTGGGAGCGATTTAGCTTCTACGGCATGCGGGCCCTGCTCACGCTCTACATGGTGGAGCAGGTGTTTGAGTCGCTGGCCAATCGCGACACCGTGTCGGCGATTGTCTACTCTTCCTACGGCTCGCTGGTCTACGCCTCACCCATCATCGGGGGGCGCATTGCCGACCAACTCAACGGTTCGCGTCAGTCAATCTTACTGGGAGGCATCCTGATGGCCATCGGTCATTTTGTGTTAGCTATTGAGAATAATACTGCCTTCTTTCTGGCGCTGGCCTTTATCATCGTGGGCAACGGCTTCTTCAAACCCAACATCTCTACCTTTGTGGGGGCCCTGTATCCCGACGGCGACCCGCGCAAAGACTCCGGCTTCACCATTTTCCACATGGGCATCAACATCGGGGCGTTCGTTTCGCCCCTGCTCTGCGGCTGGTTGGGCGCGGCGTACGGGTGGCACTGGGGCTTCGGACTGGCCGGAGTGGGGATGTTGGCCGGGGTGTTTTTCTTCTGGCGCGGCATCAAAAAGGGAGTGTTTATGGACGAAGGCCTGCCGCCGCACCCCGACGTGCTGCACGAAAAAGTAGCCGGTATTGCCCGACAGCACTGGATCACTATTCTATCAATAGCCGCCGTGCCGGTGATCGCCTTTTTGCTCTCTTCCTACCAATTTATTGCCGACGGAGCAACCGTGCTGGGCAAAGTGACCATCGTGAACGTTATCTTCTACGGACTAAGCATTTTCATCCTCGGCTACTTATCCTACGTGATCTACCAACTGCCGCCCGTGGCGCGCAAGAAAATGATCGTGGCGGTGCTGCTCACGGTCTTTATGACCCTGTTCTGGGGGTTTCACGAACTGTCGGGAAACATCATCACGCTCTTCTCGGCGCGCAACGTGGATCTGTGGCTCATGAACGCAGCGCAGACCAACGCGCTCAATCCCCTGTTCATTATTCTGCTGGCGGTGCCGATATCATCGCTGTGGGTTTTCTTGTCGCGCAAGGGAATAAATCCCCGCACGCCCTACAAATTTGCCGCTGGACTCGCTCTGCTGGGCTTGGGGTACTACCTCTTGTTTCTGAGTCAGAATTTTGCTAGTCCCGAAGGCACGGTTCCCTTCGTGTTCCTCATTTTGCTGTACCTCTTTATGTCGCTGGGCGAGTTATTTACTTACCCGGTCGGCTTGTCCAAGATCACCGATCTGTCGCCCAAAACCATCGTCGCGTTTATGATGGGAGTATGGTTTTTATCGTCGGCCTACGCCTTTCAGATCGTCGGGTTCGTGGGGCAACAACTGGCCATCGACGAAATCGCTTCCGAAGGGGGCGGCGCGGTCACCGCTTCGGACACGCTGCGTATGTACACCGAAGGCTTTGAGTCGATCGCTTACGTAGCCCTGGGCGGTGCCTTGATTGTCGTACTGCTGTCTCCCTTGCTTACCCGGTGGATGGATGATGTGCACTAACATCTTCCCACCAAGTTCAATTGGTGTTTCACCGTAAACTTTCTAATTTCGCTGCATGCGGGTATTCGCCTTTCTGCTCTCCCTGTTGCTCACGATCGCCCTGGTGGTAGCCTTGAGCTGGCGCATCGACTCTCGTCCCCCCTTGGGCTACTTCCTGGATCCCTTTCACGGCTTTTGGCACAATGCGCAGGGAGACGAGGTGGGCATCGAGACGCGTCCGGAGCTGCCCAACCTGCGGGCCCCGGTCACCGTGCACTACGACTCCTTGCTGATTCCGCACATTTTTGCGCAGAACGACGCCGACCTGTACCGCGCCCAGGGCTACGTACAGGCCTCGCTGCGCTACTGGCAGATGGATTTTGTAACGCGCGTGGCGGCCGGACGACTGTCGGAGGTGGTGGGCGGGCGGGCCCGCGAATTCGACCGCGGGCAGCGACGCAAGGGACTCATGTTCGCGGCCGAGAAAGCGTTGCGCTTGATGGAAGAAGACCCGGTGGCTAACGCGGTGCTGCAGGCCTACAC
The DNA here is from genome assembly GCA_965217275.1 of Cyclobacteriaceae bacterium. Taxonomy (GTDB): domain Bacteria; phylum Bacteroidota; class Bacteroidia; order Cytophagales; family Cyclobacteriaceae; genus Tunicatimonas. The sequence continues at coordinate 4,909,733 of OZ244400.1, forward strand.
CGAAGGCGTGAACAGCTACGTGAACAACCTGCGCTACGAAGACTGGCCTATTGAGTACAAACTGCTGGACTACGAACCGGAGCCCTGGACGCCCCTTAAAACATCGTTGCTGCTTAAGTACATGGCCGACGACCTGTCGGGCTACGACGAAGACCTGGAAAATACCAACGCCCTGCTGCGGTGGGGTAAAGAACGCTTCGATTTTCTGTATCCGCAGTATTACCCGGACGCTGAACCGGTGATATCTGCAGACCGTACCTGGGACTTTGACCCTATTGCGCTGGATACTCCGTCGGTGTCGTTTGCTGGTAATCAACTGACCACCGAGGTGCTTCCCAAACCCAATTCTGACAACGGAAGCAACAACTGGGCGGTGAGCGGTAGCAAAACCAAGTCGGGAAATCCTATCCTGGCCAACGATCCGCACCTGCAGCTAAACTTGCCCAGCATTTGGTTTGTGGTGCAGTTGCACACTCCCGACCTCAACGTGCTGGGAGCCACCCTGCCGGGTTCGCCCGGCGTGATCATCGGGGCCAACGACTCTATTGCCTGGGGCGTGACCAACGCCACCCGCGACGTGCGCGATTGGTATAAGATTGCCTTTAACGACGCCCAGCGCAACGAGTACCTGTTCGACGGTCGCCTGCTGAAGGCGCAGCCGCGGATTGAGACCATTCAGATCCGCGGCGAAGAGACGTTCTACGATACGGTGATGTATACGCACTACGGCCCGGTGGTCTACGACCGCAGCTTTCCGGCCGATTCTATCGTGAACCCCGAGCGTAACTACGCCATGAAGTGGCCCGCCCACGATCCTTCGATGGAGATGATGACCTTCTACTACCTGAACCGGGCCAATAACTACGAAGAATATCGGCAGGCGTTGCGCTACTACGCCACCCCGGCGCAGAACTTCGCATTTGCCTCGGTGCCGGGCGACATTGCGCTGAGCGTGCAGGGAAAGTTTCCGGCCAAGTGGCCCGGACAGGGGCAGTTTCTGATGGACGGCAGCCAGCCCGAGCAGGAGTGGCAGGGTTATATTCCGTTCGAGCACAACGCCTACGAGCGCAACCCGGCGCGCGGATTCGTGAGCTCGGCCAACCAAATACCGGTCAACCGGCAATATCCGTACTTTTTCTACGACAAAGGGTACGAACACTTTCGCAACCGCCGCATCAACGAGCGACTGTCCTCGCTGAAGCAAATCACCCCGGAGGACATGATGGCGCTGCAGGCGGACAACTACAACCAAAAGGCCGCCGACGTGCTGCCACTGATGCTCGACAGCCTGGACGCTACTCAGCTTCGGGGAGAGTCGCAGGAACTCTATAAACTGCTGCGTGACTGGGACTATCGGAATGAGCTAAACCGGCGGGCGCCCACGGTTTTTTCCGTATGGTGGACCCAACTCAAGGAAATACTTTGGGATGAAATGGAGGGGACATCGGTGGCCCTGACTACGCCTACCGACGCGGCGACCATTCATTACCTGAAAAATTATCCGCAGGATAGCATGGTGGACCGGCAGAGCACCACCTACCGCGAAACCGTCAACGATTTGCTCAACGAGTCGTTCGCCACCACCGAACAAGTGCTGAATAACTGGGTAGCCGAGAACGACGCGCCGTACACCTGGGGCAATTACAAGGCCACCAGCATTCAGCACATGCTGCGCCTGGCTCCCTTTGGCATCTATAACGTGCCCATCGGCGGCGGTCGGGGGATTGTGAACGCCACCAGCGAGCGACACGGACCCTCGTGGCGCATGGTGGTGGAGCTGAGCGACCCGGTGAAAGTCTGGGGAGTGTATCCCGGCGGACAATCGGGCAACCCGGGTAGTGTCTACTATGACAACCAGATGGCTGCCTGGGCGGCCGGAAAACCCTACCGATTGCAGAAACTGACCGGCCCTGAAGAAAGCGCCAACGTGATGCTTACCCAAATCCTTTCGCCCACCGACGCCGACTAGACATGAAATTTATCTTTAAAGTGATTCTAACCGCTGCTGCTTGCTACGTCGTTGAGCTTTTCCTGCCGTGGTGGACGGTGGCTATTGTGTCCTTTGGGGTGAACGTGGCGTTTCCTACCAAGGGCTTTAATGCTTTCTTGAGTGGCTTTTTGGGCGTAGGTCTGCTCTGGCTAGGCATGGCTTGGTTGATCGACGACCAATCGGGGGGACTGCTCACCGAACGGGTGGCGGGCATTTTTGAGTTTACGAACCCGATTTGGATGATTGCCCTCACCGGGGGGGTAGGGGGGCTGGTAGGCGGACTGGCCGGACTAAGCGGGACGCTGTTTAGAAACTTGCGCCGCAGCGAAGAAGTAAAAGGTAGCTACTACGCCTAGGTGGGGCTACCTAGGCGGCTCCACTCATCACGGGGGTGCGAACTACCGTAGGTTCCGGCGCCGACTCTTGATACGAAGGAGCGGGGGCCAACTCACTGGGATTGGCATGGTACACCTCCTGGGTCTGCTGGTCGCGCAATTTGTAATACTTTTCCAGCAAACCGTTGGCCCGCTCTAGCGGAATGGCCGAGCGCGTACCGCTGGCATTCACGATCCGAATCACCGGAATGCAGTTCCGATTGGCACTTAACACGGTGGATTCGTAGTTCCTGCCAAAGTAAACCAAAAAGGCTTCTTCGGTGAAGAAAATAAATTTCTTGATGTCAGTATGATTTCTCTCCATAGGTCAGGGTAGCTTAGTGGCTACAAGTTAGAGAATAAGGATTGCAAAATAAACCGAAACGCATTATTTAACCTACGAACTTCTAATAAGCGCATTTAATCCTGCTGGTTCACCATTTATCGATCAACAAACCACCGGGCGAAAGCCAGGAGGGGCGGTGACCGCGCTGAACCCTATTCTTCTGGTTCCATGGAAGTGATGATCACGGGCATGCTGACCAGGTCGCGGAAGTCTTCGCCCGACTCTTTCATGTCTTCGTCCATGTCTTCGTAATACCATACCACCGACACCTTGCTCCGTTGCTGGTGCAACTTTTCGAGCTTTCGGAAGATGTCGATCAGGCACTTAGATGAACTGGTGTTGAAGTACTCGAGCCGGACCACCAGTTTAGTAAGGGGTTGGGGGTGCTTCTCGTACTCGTCGATCCACTGCATCAGCGGAGCATAAAATGCTACTGAGTTTTCGGGAATGGATCGTCCCTTCAGTTCCAGATAGCCCTGATCAGCATCGAAGGTGATATCGGGAGTCTTCGAGGTGCGGGGAATGAATAAGCCATTCATAGTGGTCTCATTGAGTGAACAAAACGCCGGTTGCCTGCGCAAGTAAAGACGTGGCCCTGGTAAAAGCTACCAAACAGGCCATAAAATCGGCAGAATACTTAGCATGGTTGCCAATGAGCAAAGGTTTGACTTCCGGGCAACCTTTTGTTGCAAAAGCCGGTTTAAAGGTAGTCACTTCTTAACCCATTAACCCAATTAAATTCAATGGCTAAAGTTACCGTGGGCCGACGCGTGCACTTCAACGCGGCGCACCGCCTGCACCACCCCGGCTGGTCCGATCAAAAAAACCAGGAAGTGTTCGGCCTTTGCAACAACAAAAACTACCACGGTCACAACTACAATCTGATCGTTCGGCTCACCGGCACCCCTGACCCTGAAACCGGGTTTGTGTACGACATGAAACGCCTCAAAGACCTGGTAGGCGAGCTGGTGCTGCGCAAGTTCGATCACCAAAATTTAAATCTAGACACTGAGGAATTCAAAGACCTCAACCCCACCGCCGAGAACATTGCCGTTGTGATCTGGAACATCCTGCGACCGAACATTGATGAAGCCTTGGCGCTGAAAGTAACCCTCTATGAAACTGAAAGAAATTTTGTCGAATACGCTGGATAACGAACAACGCACCGAAGACGATGTGCACCAAATTAACACGCTGGAAACCCCCCTCCGCCCCGATGCTTTTGAGAAGAGCGACCATGAAAAGATAGCCGTGATCGCCGAGCACTTCCGCGAAATCATGCTCACCTTGGGCCTCGACCTCACCGACGATAGCCTGCAGGGCACCCCCGAGCGGGTGGCGAAGATGTACGTCACCGAAATTTTCAGTGGTCTGAATCCCGACAACAAACCAGTGGCCACCCTCTTCGAAAACAAGTACAAGTACCAGAAGATGCTGGTAGAGAAGGACATCACTTTTTACTCGAACTGCGAGCACCACTTCGTGCCCATCATCGGCAAGGCCCACGTGGCCTACGTGTCGAGCGGTTACGTGATCGGCTTGTCAAAGATTAACCGCATTGTGCAGTACTTCGCCAAGCGGCCCCAGGTGCAGGAGCGGATGACGGTACAGATTGCCAACGAACTCAAAGAAGTGCTCAAGACCGAAGACGTGGCGGTGGTGGTGGATGCCGCGCACCTGTGCGTTTCGTCCCGCGGGGTGCAAGACACCAGCAGCCTGACCCTCACCGCGCACTACAGCGGCATCTTCGAGGAAGAAACGCGCAAGCAAGAATTTCTTAACTACGTAAACATGTCCTAACGATGGCTGACTTTTCTGATAAAACGGTTTTAGTCGTGGGCGGCACGTCCGGCATTGGCCAGGCGGTGGTTCACAATCTACTGGAGAAAAACGCCCGCGTGCTGGTGGCCGCGCGCAACGCCCCCGACGAGGCCATCGCCGACCGGATGGAGTACATTTCGCTGGACGTTACCGAGCCGGGCGATGCGCTGTCGGATCTGCCCGATACCCTGCACGGACTGGTATACTGTCCCGGCAGCATTAACCTGAAACCCTTCACCGCCCTGAAGCCCGACGATTTTCTGGCGGACTTCGAGCTTAACGTGCTGGGAGCGGTGCGGGTGCTCAAGGCTACCCTGAAACCGTTGCGGGCTGCCCAGGGAGCCAGCGTGGTGCTCTACAGTACGGTGGCCGTGCAACTCGGACTCAACTACCACACCAGCGTGGCCACTGCCAAAGGGGCGCTGGAAGGCTTAGGCCGTTCGCTGGCCGCCGAGCTAGCCTCCAAGCAAGTACGGGTGAACCTGATTGCTCCTTCCCTGACCGATACCCCTTTAGCTAAAGGTTTACTAGGCACCGACGAGAAGAAAGAAGCTTCGCGACAGCGCCATCCCATCGGACGCTACGGGGAGGCCGATGACATTGCGCGCGCCACGGTATTTTTGCTCTCCGACGACAGCAGCTGGATCACCGGGCAGGTGCTGCACGTAGACGGAGGGTTGTCTACGCTAAGGCCGTTGTAATAACCTTTTGCAAACGGACGCCATTTATAGATAAAACCCAAACCGGATATTCCATTTTTGCAAGTAAGGACCTTGCGGAACGTAGGTGAAGTTGCGCAGAAACAATACGTTACCTTTAATTTTTTTGGTGACCTTATAGCTCTTTCCCCCTCCTATCATAATCCCCTCTACCCAGCGCCGATCAGCTTCCGCCGTGGAGCTTTGCTGATGGGGTACGGAAGCCCACAGCCGTTCGTATTCAGCGTGAAGTATAAACTTCTTGAAGGGGACACATTCCACGTAGCCGCGCGCGCCGTAGACCGGATGATTCCAGATGGGGCTATTGCTCTCATCAAAAGCCAGGCGGTAGGTACCCCCAATACCGGACGACCACCGCTTGGAAAAACGGTACCCAGCAGAGGGTGACAGGCTGAAAGCGGTCGGGGGACCCTGGTGAATTTGTAGGGTGAGTCCGCCGGTGAGTCGCTCTTTCAGAGGCTTTCCTTTCAAAGAAGTGCGTTTGACCAGTTTTCCGGTTTGGCCATTGACCTGGGAGTACTTACGCTTGTGTTTGGCCAGTTTCTTCTGGGCGGTTTGGAGTTCGGCCGTGCGGTGCGAGAAGTGATCTTTGGAATTTTTCAGGAGCTTTTCTTTCGCTTTTTGCCGGAGGAATTTTTGGTCACTGTACTGAGTTACTTTTCCTTTGATTTCTTTGGGCTGGTTTTGCGCTCTCTTGAGGGCAGCTTCCTGTCCTTTCAGTGTTTTGATCTCCTGGGTACCTGACAGACCCTGTTCGGCCGCTTGAGGCAATTGCTCTACTTTATCAAACCTACCCTGCGAGATCGCCTCTGCGTCCTTTTGGTACCCACCTGCCTGACCACTGATCTCTTTTACTTTACCTAGATGCTCGCTGGCTTGTTCTACTCCCTCGAGGGACTTTAGTTTGTCCATCCCCTGGCCCGATAGGGTCTTTACTTCCGAAAGCTTATCGGTGGGCAAATGAGTATTGGGCAGTGACGGGGAGTCGGGCAGCCCCATCTCGGAGGCATCTACGCCGGGTACTTCGGGAACTACCCCGTTCGGACCAGAAAGACCCGTTTCCTGTTGGATGTTGCCTAATGCGTCCTGGGTGTCCCGGACGGGTTTTACTTCGGTAACTTTTTCTTCAGGCTGACCCGTTTTTTCTCGGATTTTATTTTCCCCGGTAGAAAGTTGCCGGGTGGCTTGCTGCTCAATGTCCAGCTTTTGAAGCGTGGTGTCGGTGCGATGTTGCGCCTGCTGAATTTTGCTTTCCCCGGCAGTTAACTGGGTATCTGTTGTTTGCCAGAGGCTATCCGCTTGAAGCGGTAACGTTTGGAGGTACTTGGCCGAGTCTTGGGTTAGAGAATCAGCACCAGCCGGGTTTTGTCCGTAGGCATTAGCCGATAATAAGATAGCGATAAGAATCGTAATACCCTGGGTGAAGCCGACCTGCCCGTTGAAGAAACGATAAAAGGATACAAGGGTAGGCACATTCAGCAAAAGCGACTTTTTTTGATCTTCCATAGAATAAACAATGGATGGTGATACTTCAAAGATAAGTAATAAATTGAACTTTATTATACATAAATATAACTATTTAAATATAAATTCTGCTCTTTATTACAGTTAGTCACGCAGTATTGCGCAGACAATGTAGGATGCTAATATGTGCTAAATTGTCAGTATGACAGCGTTGCCCTATTTGGCAGACCTAGAAAAGCTGTTAGTGATACTAAAAAACTTACATATATCCCTACCCATTACGGTAGGGCTATTAAATTCCTCAGTGTGAGTATAGCTTTGCAATAGTCGCATTAGATAATCTCTATTATCCAACCTATACTACAAATTTGCTCTTTTTAAAATGATCGCAAAGCTATGGTACAACAGGTCAAAAACTTTAACTGTACACCACCACTCTTCTATTTGATTGAAAAGAGTCTAACAAAGCATTACTACTTACTCCTGATCGTTATACTGGTTCAATCCTTACCATCCCAAGCGCAGGATGAAGCTCCGCCCAACTATGCTGCTGTATTTCCTCCCTCGCCTACGGCAACTTCATTAGGAAGATTCGGGGATGTCCCAGTAAGCTTGTATACCGGAATGCCTAACATTAGTGTCCCTCTGTGGATGATGCAGGGCAAAGGGATTCGCCTACCTATATCGCTGAGTTATCATGCCAGCGGGGTAAAGGTCGATGAAATGGCCCCACCTATGGGACTCAATGCTGGTGGTGTTGTAACTCGGGTTATGATGGGGTTAGCGGACGACTCTTTTGGAGGCTATCTGAACAATGCCACCCCTGTACCGGATCAGTTTACTTCCTACGGGCAGTTTGAGGAGTATGCAAACGGGTCTGCGGATAGCCAACCGGATATCTTTCACTTTTCGTTGCCAGGAGCATCCGGTAAGTTTGTTCTCAACCACGACGGTACAGTGATGCTGATGCCCATACAAAAGGTGGACGTGCGGTACGATAAAACGGCCGGAGGAGAGATCAGTCGTTGGGTCATTACTACTGCCGATGGAGTAACTTATACCCTAGACCAGAACGAACGCAGTAAAAACACTGCCCTGGACTTAAGCATTGGCAACGCAGCACCCACTGAATTCTACAACTCCAGTTGGTTTTTAAGTACTATCGAGACCCCGCAGGGCGAAACTATTAACTTCACGTACCGGGATTATGAGATTACCTATCGCTTGCAGGATAGCGAGACTCGCTATACACAATTTTACCAATCAGGTAGTTGCGCAGTTCGTCCTCAGGATCAGAAGTTCAAAATTACCACTCTGATTCGAGGAAAGAGACTAACTTCTATTCAAGTAATGTCTTCCGATGAGACAGTTAGACTATACTACGAGCAGCCTCGCTACGATCTGGCGCAGGATTCGGCCCTGACTCGGATTGAAGTGAAAAATATGTTGGGTAGAACGGTAAAAGAGTTTGCGTTAGACTATCAATATCTGCAAAACGCATTGCTGGTCACGCTACCGGAAGGCACTACTCCTGATGAACTCACCTTGCGCCTGATGTTAACCAGTATTACCGAGTTTCAAGGCGGATTATCAAAACCTCCTTATGCATTTGAGTACATTACCGAAAACGCAGGGAGGAGTCTGCCTCCTCGTCTGTCCAAAGCACAAGACCATTGGGGCTACTTTAACAATCAAAGAACGAATACTACTTTATGCCCTTACCAAAATGTAACTCAATTGGTCAACGGGCAGGAGATAACGTTTGAGGCTTTAGGTGGAATTCGCAGTCCGGATGGTTCATCTTCAGTGATTGGTACTCTCAACAAAATCACATACCCCACCGGGGGACACACCCAACTTGACTACGAAACACACGACTACTACCAGACTGGTGCTACTGAGCTTGTTCCAAAATCCTGGCTGTACAGTATTGCAAATGAGTTTGAGTCCAGCGATAAAACTTTTACAATTGGGCCTGACATAGAAGGACGAGTGAGGGTTAATTTCACTTATTCGGAAGAGTTTACCAGCGACCCTTCGTTGGTATGGATGCGAATTAACTTGGTAGGAAGCGATGCGTCAGTGCCACCAGTGTATTATTCGGAAGCATACTACGATCCTAACTCAAAGACGTTCCAGGAGGCGGCTCTCGATCTGGTTCCCGGAGACTACCAAATCACCTATCAAGGAATAGACCGCACGGTAATGGAGCCAGGACATATTTATGACCTAAAGGTCAATTGGTTAGAAGAGTTAACATCCGAAGAAAAAATGCCGGCAGGTGGGGTTCGCATTCGTCAAACCACTGCTTATGATCCGGTAACAGCTAACACTATAGTCAAGCACTACCGATACGTTAGGGAAGATGAAAAATCATCTGGATCAATGGTTAGTACACCTGAGTACGGTTACGTGATGGAAATGCAAAAAGGTGGCGATTGCTTTAGCGGTGGGCAACCTTCGGTCGGACTAATATGGGTAAGAAGTCCTGCCCCCAACTATACCTTAGGAATGACCCAGGGAAGTTACGTAGGTTACAGTCGAGTAGAAGTAGTAGAAGGTGAACATGAAGAGAACGGGCGCACCGTGTACAAATACACTTCACCGGCTAGTCATCCTGATATGCTGGATTCTGACCAATGGCCCGCCGCTCCGAATGATACCCGGGAATGGCAGCGCGGTTTGTTGGAAGGCGTAGCGCAGTACGGGGGAAACGCCAGCGACCCGCTGAGCCAATCGGATACTAGGTATGCTTTTTATACCTATGGTAGCAACAATCCTAATGCGCTTAATAGATACGTACAAGCAGCCAAAGTAGTCTCGACGTGTGTCGCAGATTGCCCTATTAATGTGAACGACCCTAGTACGTTCCAAATCAACTTCTACAAAATAGGTACTGGCTACAACGAAGCCAACCAAACCATTGAAACACTCAAAAGCCAAGCTGGATCCCCTATCACAACTGAAACCAACTATGAATACAGTCTAGCGCATTTACGGCTTAGCAAAAAGGAATTTAACAACAGTAAAAACCAAACTCGCACTACCAGCTACAAGTACGCCACTGACTTTACGAACAACACCTACGGCAGCCAGACCCTACGCGATAAGCACATGCATAGCCAAGTGCTGGAGCAAACCACTAGTGTAGATGGGTCTCCTATCCGAAGAGTTACTACTACCTACAATGAGACGACGACGGGACACGTAGTACCGATATTCGTTGCCAATTATCCTACCGGTAGCGGTAGTGCCCTGGAGACAAACTATACTTATGATGACTATGGCAACGTCAAACAAGTCCTTAGCGTAGATGGCATTTTCATTTCTTACATCTGGGGCTATAATCATACATTACCCGTAGCGCAGGTGGTAGGGGCCAACTACACGAGTGCTGTTGCTGAAGTCAACCTAGAGGCACTGCAAAGCTTGGACGGACAAGAACTGCGGGATGAGTTAGATAAGCTGCGGACGCTACCGAATGCTTTGGTGACTACGTATACCTACGATCCTCTGACCGGCATAACGTCTCAGACCGACCCAAGCAAGCTTACGACTCATTACGAATACGATGACTTAGGGCGGTTGAAAGTCGTCAAGGATTATCAACAAGATAAGCTATCTGAGTACCAGTATCGCTACCGTCCCCGAGAGTAAGAAGGACCGGAAGGCATGCCTAGAGTTAACTTGATCTGTAGTCTTTTGATCTGATTTCTCCTATTCTACCGATAAACAGTATGAAATCTCATATCGTCAGCTTTTGCCTATTACTTACTTTTTATAGTTCATATTCGCAGTACATAGTTCCTGAAACCTGTACTAATCCAATTGGTGAAGGAGCATGCACTGGTTCTACCTGTACCTATAAGGGATATGGCTTATCCTATAATGATATGTACGCAAACTGGGAGGTTTCCAGGGGAAGTATAATCTCTACATCTACAGAGTTAGATTGGAGTGGAAATACAGTTTATGTTGTAAAAGTATATTGGACAACACCCGGCCCCGGCAGGGTGAGCAAGGGGACTGTGTATTGGGATGAGCCAATATACTCTTCGAGCAGTCCTGCCGGGGGAAACGCCAGAATTAATGATACCAATAGCAGCAGCGCCACCATTTGTTACAATGCTACCCCTCCCACTATCAAGTTGAAAAGTCACAGTGGAGATGTGGTAGGCTGGTATAAACGCCGTCCGGGCGGCAGTTGGTCCGAAATAAAAGACAGCTACAACAACTCTATTAGAGGCACTACGCTATCGTCTTCCTATGTAAGTAAAACTACCAATTATCAATACCGGGCAAGAGTTGCCAACCCTTGTTCACCAAATACTACCTATTCTAACTATGCCACGGTCTATGTTAATACATTGGTAACCGTATCCGCCTCAATTAGCGGTCCGAGTTCTCTATGTTCGGGACAAAGTGCCACGTATACAGCATCGGTCACTAACGGGGGTAGTAATCCTCAGTATACGTGGTATCGGAATGGGTCGGTAGCTACCGATAACCAAAACGCAGGCAATACGAATGACTATCGACCGCAGTATACTTTACAGAATGGAGATAGAGTCCGATGCAAGGTTGTCTCTAATGCATCCTGTATCTCGGGTAGTAGCACAGCCTGGACGAACGAAATCACCATCAGTACGCAATCGGTGACGCCTTCGGTGAGTATCAATATACAGGGAAGTACTAGTTTTTGTGCCGGGGATGATATCACCTTTACGGCCAGTTCCCCACAAACGATTACCAGCTACAATTGGCGCATTGGCGATAGCCAGACGATGGGTACCGGAGCTACCTTTACAATCAGCGATGTACAGGCTGGATTTAACGATGTAGTACATCTGACGGTAGGGGTAAGCGGTCAGTGTTTGACCAGAACAACAGCTTCGGACAATTCTTCGGGTATTCCCATTTCAGTCTACCCCCAGGTCACCCCTTCGGTGAGCATTGATGGCCCGCTGAGTATCTGTTCTGGCGATACCGAGACTTATACGGCGGTGCCGGTTAACGGGGGCAGCAATCCTAATTATGTATGGAAGGTGAACGGAGTAACTCGCAGCACGAGTGCTACGCTGACTCGCTCGGACTTTACTAATAGCGATGACATAACCGTAATAATGACCTCCAGTGAGGAGTGCAGTTCCGTTGCCGAAGACACAAAATCAATCACCGTCTTTCCATCATTTACATTGAGCATTGTGGGTATCGGAACTGTTTGTTCAGGTGAACCGGTAGACTTGGAAGCCACCTCTTCTGATAGTAGAGTCTCCTATAAGTGGTTTGATAGTAGTAATCAACTAGTGGGTCAACAAAGTACCCATACAACGGAGCCGTTGACACGAAATACCACGTTTACCGTTGAAGGTACTACTATCGATGGTTGTAGCAAAACAAAATCAGTGACTATTACAGTGATTGATTCCGATGTAATAACCCACCAGCCAACAATTGGCTGTCTAACTAAATCCACCTCTGGAGGATACCAGGTAACGGTTGAAAACATCAATACCACCGATTTCAATTACTACTGGCAAAGTGATCCCAAGGAGGTTGATAAGACATTCGATGATCTGAACCGCGTTTTTACTAAAGGGGGAACATACTACCTACGGGCAAATAGTAAAACTAGTGACTGCTGGGGAGAAGCGGTTGCAGTAGTAGTTCCCAACTTATCCGATCCGGTCCTGGCACAGAATGTAACGATGAACGACGTCAACTATGTGCGGAGCTTTACTTACCTGGACAATGAGAATCTTCCGGCTGATCCTACTGCCGCAACCGCTGCCCAGGTACAAACCACAACGAAGTACCTGGACGGACTGGGTCGCCCCTTCCAAACGGTTATTCACCGAGGATCGCCGGACCAGCAGGACATTGCTCAGCCTTACGCTTACGATGCACTCGGACGGGAAGTAAAAGGTTATCTGCCCTACCGGGCTACTACCATAACCGGTAATGTGCAGGGCCAACCGTATACTGCCCAAAAAGCATTTTATCAGAGCGGATCGAATAAGGTGGCAGATTCGGATTATCCTTTTTCTTATACGCAATACGAAGCCTCGCCGTTAAACCGGGTACTTTATCAAGCGGCTCCCGGCGAAGCCTGGGCCGGGGTGACTGGTACCTGTGCCCATCATGATATTACTTATCAGTATCGTCCCAACAACAGCGAAGATAAGGTACTGCTATTCACGATCTCCGACCCCGCGCTATCCGGACTTACCCAAAATCAATTTAAAGCCGAAAGATACTATGACATTGAAGAACTGTGGGTAACTATCACCCGCGACGAGAACCAGAGCAACAATGCCGACCAGTACGCAGTACGAGAGTACCAGGATAAGCAGCAGCGTACGGTGCTGAAAGTGGTAGAAAACCAAGCGGGCGAAGAGTTGAAGACCTACTACGTCTACGACAATTTCAATAATTTAAGAGCGGTAATTCCCCCTAAGGCTTCTGCCCAACTAACAGTCACCCCAACGGAATCCAATCCTCTGATTATTAGTACAGTACAAGTAACTGAACTGTGCTTCCTCTACGACTACGATGCCCGCAACCGCATGATCCGCAAGCAGGTGCCGGGAGCCGAACCCATTGAAATACTCTACGATAAGCGCGACCGGCTGGTGCTCACCCAGGACGGCAACCAGCGCAACAACGACGGGGCTACCCGCTGGACCTTCACCAAATACGACGGACTGAACCGCCCGATCATCACCGGCATTTATAATTCTACTGATGATCGGGAGGCGCTACAGACGGCAATTGATGCGGCCGGGGCGGCCGAAACCCGCAACAACAACGCCGTGGGTTACACCCTGAACGGCAGCTTTCCGACCGCTGTCACCGAAAACGATCTGCTCACCGTTACCTACTACGATGATTACGCCTTCACCGGCTACACCGGGTGGGATACCGAAGGCCTGGACTATGCTTTTGCCGACGGTAAGACCGGTCCGGAGGGTACGGCCTACCCCGGCACCACCGAGCAGCTGACCACCCCCGCCGGGCAGGTCACCGGGGGTAAGACCAAAGTTTTTGGGCAGAATACCTGGCTCAACAGCGTCGTCTACTACGATATGAAGTACCGCCCGATTCAAAGCGTGCAGGAAAACCTGCTGGCCGGTACCGACCGGGTGTGCAACCACTACGACTTTCGGGGCAAGCCCCTGGCGATGCTGCGGGAGCATACCGCCGCTACGGAAAGCCCGATCACCTACGAGCAAACCTACCGGTACGACCATGCCGAACGCTTGTTGTCCGTCACCCATCAGCTAGACGGGGATGATAAGGTTACCCTTTCGCAGCACGAGTACAACGCCCTGGGCGAACTGATTGACAAGCAATTGCACAGCACCGACGGTAGCACCTTCAAGCAAAGCGTTGACTACCGCTATAACATCCGGGGCTGGCTCACCCATATCAACAACAGTGGTTTGGATGTAGAGACGGGGATCAATGACGAGGACAATGACTACTTTGGTATGGAACTGCACTACGAAAAGCCGGTCGATGAACTGCCCACCCCGAGTTCGTTGCTCAATACCGATCCGACGACTGATCAGGCAAGCGAACTTATCCGGGAAGCCGACCAGCTCATCCGACAGCAGCATCTTGACCGGACAAAACCTACTTCGCAGATAGATAGCCTATCCAACTGGCTGCTGGGCATGGCACCGCCCAAAGCCCCGGACGAAACCAGCCTGACTGCCGGTTTGTACTGGCAAGGTACCCCACCCCCGCCGCCCCCCGGAGGCAATATGTCGCCCTACGTACGCATTCAAGGGGATTTACAGGCTGAGTACGTTTTTAACGAAGGTTCGGGAAGCACTATTAACGATGTCGGCGGCTTTGAAGGTACTGACAACCCGCTCAACCTGACCATCGCTGACCCCGCCAACGTGACTTGGTTACCCGAGGGCGGCTTGCAGGTGAACAGTGCGACCACCATTAGTTCGGGCGGTGCGGCAAGCAAGATCATCAGTGCGGCCCAAGCCAGCAACGAACTCACGCTGGAAGCCTGGGTGCAAGCGGCCACCATTGACCAGCGCGGCCCGGCCCGCATTATCTCCTTGTCGCAAGACGGCCTGAATCGCAACGCCACGCTGGGTCACCAGTACGTCTCGGCCGACGGGGGTTACTACTACGTGGCCCGCTTGCGCACCGATGATGCCTCGGTGAACGAAAACGGCCTGCCCGAACTGCGACAAGGAGAACGTTACGCCACTACCCCCGTACAGCACGTGGTGTACACCCGCGCCAATAACGGGACTGAAACGCTCTACGTTGACGGCGAAGTGGTGAAGAGCGGCACCCGCGTCGGCAGTTTCACGGGCTGGGAAGACTACCCCTTGCTACTGGCTAACGAGAACAGCAATGATCGCCCCTGGTTGGGTACTTACTACCGGGCCGCCGTGTACAGCAAAGCTTTGTCGGCAGAAGAGGTGGAGCAAAACTACCAGGCCGGGTACAACGGCAGCAGTCCGCCTCCGGTGAGTTTGCCTAACCTGGGCGGACAGGCCCCTACGGCCAGCACGGTAGACCTCACCTGGGACGACGTGAGCGGGGAGACTGGCTACGACATCCAGCGGCGGGAAGGAACCGGGGCGTTTAGTCTGATCGGCAGCAACGGGGCGGATGCCACTTCGTACCGCGACAACACTGTGCAGGCGGGCACCACCTACACCTACCGGGTGGTGGCCAAGGACAACCAACGCATCCTGGGGCAGGCCGACATTGGGGTGACTACCCCCGCCGCATCAACCGTCGTGGCGCCCACCGCGCTTAAGATCACGAAGCAAACCGAAAGCAGTCTGGAGCTACGCTGGCTCTATGAAGGGGAACCTAGCCAAGTGGACTTTGTAATAGAGCGCAAAGCCGAAGGGGGAAGTTTTAGCGAGCTTACCGTCATCACCGACGGTACCACCACCTATACCGATGAGAACCTCACTGCCGCTACCCGCTACGCGTATCAAGTATTTGCCCGAGGCCGGGGGGACGAAGCCGAACGCTCGGACTACAGCAACCAGGCTTCCGGGGCCACCCATTCCCCGCAGACCCCTGATCCCATTGGGGATGACAACTACCGAACGCAGTACAACGGTAATATTGCGGCGATTAAGTGGAATAGCCAGGGCTTACAAGCCAAACAGGAGAAGCTCTACTACTTCGGCTATGATGCAGTGAATAGATTGACCGCCGCTCGGTACGCCGAACGCAGTACCCCTACCGCTTGGGGAAAAGCCCCCGGTCACTACAGCGTAGAGAACATCGGCTACGACAAGAACGGTAACATCGGTAGCCTGACGCGCTTCACCGGGCAGGGCGGACGGCATGCTATTGACGTACTGGACTATACCTACACCACCGGGAACCAGCTACGCTCAGTAAGCGACCAGAGTGCTTCCGAGCTAGGCTTTACGGATGGCAACCCTACGGGGGATGACTACGCCTACGACTGGAACGGCAACCTGAGCGAGGACAAGAACAAGCATATTGAATCTATCGAGTACAACTTGCTCAATCTGCCGGAAGTGATTACCTTTCAGAAGGAAGGTAAAACTGCCACCCTTCAATTCCTCTACGATGCCACGGGCAACAAACTGCGCAAAACAGTAACTGACTTTGAAGGCAAGGTAACCACCACGGACTACATTGCAGGGATGCAGTATACGCAAGTAGATAATGAGCCTAGACTGCTGGCGCTGATTCAGCACGAAGAGGGCCGGGTAGTGCCCAAAGCGAACGGCAGCGGCTACGCCTATCATTACGATCTACGAGATCATCTAGGCAACACGCGGGTGACCTTTAGCTCAGAAACGCAAACTGATAGTTACTCGGCCACAATGGAGCCGGAACTAGCTACTGACGAGAACATATTGTTCGGTAACGTAATCGAGACTCGTCAGCTAGACCAGTTGACCAACAGCACTGAGCCGAGTATCCCCACACCTGACCCTCGCTACTCAGCAAGGCTCAACGCTACGCAAGGCCGGGTAGTGGGTCCGGCCAAAAGCCTGCCGGTCAAGAAAGACGACAAAGTAACGCTATCGGTAGATGCTTTCTACTTTGGCACTGACAGTGAAGACAACGTGGGGGCAGCGGCAATCCTGCCCTATGTCGTTGGTGCCTTCACCGGGCAAGGGGTTTTAGACGGACAGGCCCTGGGTGAAGCCATTGAACTAGGTGGTGCGCTACTATCACCCGCGCTGTTTTCCAACAACAACGGTGGCGTTCCGTATGCCTACCTCAACTTCATGTTCTTTGATGAGAACTTCGTCTACCGCCCGCTCACTGCCGGCGGTCAGGATTACGTACCGGTGAGCGATGCCGCGCAGCAGAACCACGAGACGCTGAGTGTAGAGTTAACGATGCCTACTTCGGGCTATCTGTACGTGTACGTGAGCAACGAGAGCAACTGGAACATCAATGTTTTCTTTGATGATCTGAGCATTGAGCATGAGCATTCACCGGTGATTGCCGATGAGAGCTACTACGCTTTCGGAGGTCTTCATGATAAGCGGGAAGATCGCCAGAATGACTATCTTTGGAGCGGAAAGGAACGGCAGTTTGAGTTAGGGTTGGATTGGGATGACTTCGGCTGGCGGAACTATGACCCGGCACTGGGCAGGTTCCATACCCAAGACAGGTTTGCTGGTAAATACTATTCTATGAGTCCTTACCAGTATGCGGCCAATAATCCGGTGCTCAATATAGATGTTAACGGCGATTCGGTTTGGGTTACCAATGAATTAGTGCAAACTGAGCAGGGAACCACAATCAACAAGACAGTACATATTACGGGTAGAGTACTTAATCAGAGTAGTGGCAATGTAAGTGCTGAGCAGATTGCCCGTGGGGTCAATGAGCGATTGAATGCCCAGGGGGGAACTCAGACTGTCGAGAACGCAGATGGTACAACAACTACTGTCAATACAAGCTTTGATGCCAGCTTTACAGTAGCTAACTCAATGTATGAAGTATCATCTTCCGATCATCTTATTGTAGCAGTAGATGATGTGACGGGTACCGGTGATCTTGATTTAGGAGGCGGGCCAGCTGCAGGTCGCGCTACACTCAAAGGGTTAATTGGCTACGTAGAAGGGCGCGGTAACGTTGGTAGTGTAGTAGAGACTGCTTTTCATGAAGTAGGGCACAGTCTCGGCCTGGAGCATCCTGATGCGAATAGTGCTTCTGATCCCATGAGCTATACTGGTCAAGGGGCCAATTTTAGTAACGCTCAGATCAATAGCATCGTAAGAAGAGGACAGGGAGGACAACTTAATGTAGGGAGTAACTCAGGATTAATGAGGCAATATTTTCCAAGTACTAAGATTGGCACAGCAGGTTCTTCTACTGATAAACGCCCTTTCCAATACGCCCCGGCTCCCAATGCTAGAATTCCTCGACCTTTCTAAACATTAATGATCGTGATAACAAGATTTTTACCTTTTGTCGTCTTAGCAATATCATTGTTAAGTTGTAACTCAAAGCAGCCTATAAAGGGCGAGATCTACTTAGGTAATTTGAGCTATGAAGAGTTTGATTCAGCTAAGTTTCACGTGTATGTCAATGATGACTTACTCGTCGAAGATACAGTAGTCAATACTTACATATCAGATAGCTACTGGCAAAAGTATACTGTTTCTGTTCCTAGGAACGATTTTAATCTTAGCGTACGTGTTGCGTGGAATGGGTATGATATAAAGAGAGATACTACTTGGGCAGGCAGCGACAGTTTGGAGGTTTTCGTCCGCTTCAATTTTACGCCTTTTAAAGATAAATATGATAATCCCGAAGTTTACCAACGTATCGTTGGCGATCATGAAGACTTTGACTTGGTAGGATTTGCTGATAGCTTGTACGAGAATAATATTATCAGCAAAAGCCCATACTTAGACGATTCACTACCTACGAGTGAAAGCATTACATTCTCTACTCGATACGATTAACGCAACTTATCAGAGACTACGATAGTAAAAAAAGCCTGCTCCTGTGACCAGAGAGCGGGCTTTTTTATTGGGCTAGTTTTTGGACGTGTCGTTTAGTGGGGAAAAGCCCCCGGTCACTACAGCGTAGAGGGCATTAGCTACGACGAGAACGGCAACATTGGCAGCCTGACGCGCTTCACCGGGCAGGGCGGACGACACGCCATTGACGTACTGGACTATACCTACAACGCTGGGAACCAGCTACGCTCAGTGAGTGACCAAACGGCTTCTGATCTGGGCTTTGTAGATGGCAATACCTCAGGAGACGATTACACTTACGACCACAACGGCAATCTGAGCGAGGACAAGAACAAGCATATTGAATCTATTGAGTACAATTTGCTCAATCTGCCGGAAGTGATTACCTTCCGCAAAGAAGGTCAGCAAGCCACCCTTCAATTCCTCTACGATGCCACGGGCAACAAACTGCGCAAAACAGTAACTGACTTTGAAGGCAAGGTAACCACCACGGACTACATTGCAGGGATGCAGTACACCCAAGTAGACAATGAACCCCGACTGCTGGAACTCATTCATCATGAAGAAGGCCGAGTAGTACCCAAGCAGGATGGATCAGGTTATGCCTATCATTACGATCTACGAGATCATCTAGGCAACACGCGGGTGACCTTTAGCTCAGAAACGCAAACTGATAGTTACTCGGCCACAATGGAGCCGGAACTAGCTACTGACGAGAACATATTGTTCGGCAACGTAATCGAGACTCGTCAGCTAGATCAGTTGACCAACAGTACTGAGCCGAGTATCACCACACCTGACCCTCGCTACTCAGCAAGGCTCAACGCTACGCAAGGCCGGGTAGTGGGTCCGGCCAAAAGCCTGCCGGTCAAGAAAGACGACAAAGTAACGCTATCGGTAGATGCTTTCTACTTTGGCACTGACAGTGAAGATAACGTGGGGGCCGCAGCGATCTTACCCTACGTGGTGGGTGCCTTCACTGGGCAAGGTGTCGTAGACGGACAGGCCCTGGGTGAAGCCATTGAGCTAGGCGGTGCGCTGCTATCACCCGCGCTGTTTTCCAACAACAACGGCGGCGTTCCCTACGCCTACCTTAACTTCATGTTCTTTGACGAGAACTTCGTCTATCAGCCCTTGACTACCGGCGGCCAGGATTACGTGCCCGTGAGTGATGCCGCGCAGCAGAACCATGAGACCCTAGCGGTAGAACTCACCATGCCCACCTCCGGTTATCTGTACGTATACGTGAGCAACGAGAGCAACTGGAACATCAATGTTTTCTTTGATGAGCTGAGCATTGAGCATGAGCATTCACCGGTTGTTACGGATGCGT
The DNA here is from genome assembly GCA_965217275.1 of Cyclobacteriaceae bacterium. Lineage (GTDB taxonomy): Bacteria > Bacteroidota > Bacteroidia > Cytophagales > Cyclobacteriaceae > Tunicatimonas. Next base: position 4,929,755 of record OZ244400.1, read on the forward strand.
CTTATTATCCCTTCGGTGGTCTGCACTCCGAACGAGAGCGGTATGGTACGCAGTACTTGTACAATGGAAAAGAGTTGCAGGATGAACTAGGGTTGGGCTGGTACGACTATGGGGCCCGGTTTTATGACCCCTGGAAGCCAGGCTTTACCACGATTGACCCGTTGGCTGACCAGATGCGAAGACACTCTCCATACAGCTATGCCTTTAACAATCCGACGCGGTTTATTGATCCTGATGGGATGAAGCCGGTAGATGACTACTATGACCGATTAGGTAACTACTTATATACCGACAATAAGCAGACTGACAATATCATGATCGTTAGCGATGAAGGGGTGGACATGGCCAGTTTGGTGAAGGGCAATGGCACCGATGCTTATGGAAAGGTTCTGGAAGCCAATAGCACCGGTATCAAGGAATCTGGGATTAGTGGAGATGCAGTAGGAGAGATATACACTGATATTTTGGGAAAAGCTGGATATGATGTCGATAAGCTTCATAACGGAGTGGTTTCTACCGACGGCGGAAGGCTTAGCGGCGAGAACTCTAATGAAGGAGAGTCTACAAATAGATTAGGTGAGATCGCAAATACTACAGTAAAAGGGTGGATTAACCCCAATACAGGCCAGCCTTTTAACTATTCAGGCGATGCTCCTGAAGGCACCATAAAAGTGACGGCTAACTACAATAGCGATGGTAGTGGAACGGAACATCTAGGTACAGTTTCTAATGTAATTAATGTCTTAGGTGAGCATGAGCTTAAAGGACATGGAGTTATGCGCATTCCAAATACAACAGCTGGGCATGCTAAAATTTTAAAAATGCAGAAAGCACATCCTTCTTGGAAAAACGTTACGAAAAAATACAAAGAAGAGTGATCTGATACTTCTACTTAATACTTTTGGCATATGAAAAAGGTTTCACTAAATCTGGTAGTACTAGTCATAACCGTAGCATGTAATAGGGAAACTAAACCTATAATTCCAAGTTTCCAAAGAAATGATTTGATAGGTGAATGGTCCGATAAAAGCGAAAATGAATTTCTTCTTTTTAAAGATTCTGTTGTCCTGCCTACTAATTTCTACCTATTTACGAATTGGAAGCTTGATAGCAGTCATGTCAAAATATATAACATAGAAAGTAGCCCTAGAAGTGATTCAGTTTGGGTAGATTATCTAATTAATAGTTTTTATAAGGATTCTCTAGTTGTGACTAGTTCGGCTTTTGATAAAGACTCAAGTATAACTTTATATAAGAGAGAACCGATAGAGAGGGCTGAAATAAATCACATAAAACTTAATAGGTTAGTGTATCCCGGAGAGGATACGTTGTTTGAAATAAACTTGACTAGAAAGGGTAATATACTGTTTAAAGAGTTAAGTCAGGAGGGAGATTGGATTACTTCGGAATGTTCACTCAATAAGAATGAGATGAATATTCTTAGTTCAATATTAGATCGCATAAGATTATCTGAGCTAGACTCAATGTATATTTCAGGTATTTCCGATCAGGATTATTATTCTTTAAAAATATCTACAGAGGAAACAGATAAAATATATTCAGTGATAGTTGACACTGGAAATGTAGCTCCGGATATGGTTTCAAGAGTAATAACTTTCATCTGGGCAACCACTAAATTAAAATGTACCCCTTCTAGATACAACCACTGGAATGCTCCCAGCTCTGGTGCTCGTTAATTAATTCAATTCAGATTTGGTAAACATTAGCGATCTACCTTCCGAAAAAAAGGTCAGCAAGCCACAATCCGATTCACCTACGATGCCGCAGGGGTCAAGCTACGCAAAACCCTCACCGACTACCAGGGCAAGGTAACCACCACGGACTACATTGCAGGGATGCAGTACACCCAAGTAGATAATGAGCCAAGGCTGCTGGAGTTGATCCACCACGAAGAAGGCAGAGTAGTGCCCAAAGCGGATGGCAGCGGCTACGCCTATCACTACGATTTGCGTGATCACTTAGGCAACACACGCGTGACCTTTAGTTCTGAGACAACAACCGATGAGTACTTGGCTACCATGGAGCCGGAACTAGCGAACGATGAGGAAGCCTTGTTTGGCAACGTAGCTGAGAGCCGCCAATTGGACCAGCTTACTAACAGCACCGAACCCAGTATCCCTACGCCCGACCCTCAGTACTCAGCAAGGCTGAACGCTACGCAAGGGAAGGTAGTGGGTCCGGCTAAAAGCCTGCCGGTCAAGAAAGATGACAGAGTAAACCTATCGGTAGATGCCTTCTACTTCGGCACTGACAGCGAAGACAACGTAGGGGCGGCGGCAATCTTACCCTATGTCGTGGGTGCCTTCACCGGACAGGGAGTGGTAGACGGGCAAGCCCTGAGTGAAGCCATTGAGCTAGGGGGTGCGCTGCTATCACCCGCGCTGTTTTCCAACAACAACGGTGGTATTCCCTACGCCTACCTCAACTTCATGTTCTTTGATGAAAACTTTGTCTACCGTCCGCTTACCAGCAGCGGCCAGGACTACGTGCCCGTGACGGATGCGGCGCAGCAGAACCATGAGGCTTTGTCAGTTGAGCTAACCATGCCAACTTCGGGCTACCTATATGTGTACGTGAGCAACGAGAGCAACTGGAACATCAATGTTTTCTTTGATGAACTGAACATTGAGCACGAGCACTCACCGGTGATTGCGGACGAGTCTTATTATCCCTTCGGCCTTGCTTTTAATCAGCAACCGGATAGAGAGTTTAACAATAAGTACCTATGGAGCGGCAAAGAACGCCAGACAGATTTAAACCTTAACTGGGATGATTTTGGTTGGCGAAACTACGATCCAGCGTTAGGTCGGTTCCACACCCAAGACAGATTTGCTGACAAATACCATCCGATGACTCCCTACCAATACGCGGCTAATAACCCAACAAATCTAATAGATGTAAATGGAGATAGTATCTGGTTTTCATTTAATCGCGATAAAAGAGGTGAATTAACTGGCGTGACTTTGAATGTAACAGGAAAAGTGATTAACACCACAGATAGCAAAGTAGACATAAACGCGGTCGCATCTGATATATCAAAACAGATAAAATCATCATATCAAGGTGAGATAGAAGGTGTGGCTTTTTCAGTAGAAACTGATATAACAGGCGTTGAAAGTATGGAAGATGTATCTGAGAGTGATCATGTCTTTGCCTTGGCTGATGTATCAGATGGAGGTATAGAGGGAAACATAGTACGAGGTGCATCTAATGAGTATGGTGGCAAAGTAGGGTTTATTAGTGTTGATTTATTTACAGGACCAATGGATGAAACGTATGGAAATATGGGGGCACGAACCGCTGCGCATGAACTTGGACATTTATTGAATATACGTCGGCACTCAAATAAGACTCTCAATTTGATGAAGAAAGGGGGGCTAACTGTTTTTGGATATAATTTTTCGACTCAAGTTTCTCATGAACAGCGAAGAGACATTTTTAGAGCAAGAAACTCAATGAACATAGGAGTAAATTTTGAGGTTGTTAACCAAAATGGAATTCTTAAGAAAATGCCTGATAGAGGAAGATCATCCAAATATATTAAGTATTGAAAGTATGATAAAGAAAATCGTAGTTATGGCTATAGCTGTTTTGCTATTATTCTATACAGGCCAGCAGATACTCTGGTACAACAGATTTAATAGCAATCTGATAATTTACGTAAGTAATCAATCAAGTCAAGAAATAGCAGACATAGATATTACTCTGGATGGGGAAAAGATTGTAAGCGACGATTTGTCTAACGAGTTTTTTCATGATTATAAAATTTATCCCAAGCAAATATCTTTTGGGAAACATACTTTAGAGGTAAGCGCTAACAAGAGTTCTGTAAGTAAGAAGTTAAGCTTTATAATTGTGCCGGTAAGATGGATAATCGTCGAGCTTGTTGACGATCAAGAGAATAGTTTGGACCAAAAATACGATTTGCTAGTGTCAATTCAGTCTACACCTATCATAATTGAATAACCTACTATCGTTTACATACTTTTAAAAAGTAGGTCTTTTCGTTGATCTGTTCAACCACGAGTACAATGCCCTGGGACAACTAACTGACAAGGGGCTGCACGGCATAAGTGCCAATCAGTACTGTCAGTCGGTAGACTACCGCTACAACATCCGCGGCTGGCTTACCCATATCAACAATAGTGGCCTGGATGCAGAGACGGGGATCAATGACGATGACAATGACTACTTTGGCATGGAGTTGCACTACGAAAACCCGGTCGATGAACTACCTACTCCAAGTTCGTTGCTCGAGCGTATCTCGCCTAGTACTACGCCTAGCCAGACCGACCAGCTCATCCGAGAAACCGATAAACTGATCCAACAACGGCAACTCGATCAGCTCAAACCCACTTCGCAGACGGATAGCCTGGCGGACTGGCTGCTGGGCATGGCACCGCCCGAAGCCCCGGACGAAACCAGCCTGACCGCCGGTTTGTACTGACAGGGCACCCCGCCCCCGCCGCCCCCCAGAGGCAATATGTCGCCCTACGTACGCATTCAAGGGGATTTACAGGCTGAGTACGTTTTTAACGAAGGTTCGGGAAGCACTGTTAACGATGTCGGCGGCTTCGAAGGTACTGATAACCCGCTCAACCTGACCATCGCTGACCCCGCCAACGTGACCTGGTTACCCGAGGGCGGCTTGCAGGTGAACAGTGCGACCACCATTAGTTCGGGCAGTGCAGCCAGCAAGATCATCAGTGCTGCCCAGGCCAGCAACGAACTCACGCTGGAAGCCTGGGTGCAAGCGGCCACCATTGACCAGCGCGGTCCGGCCCGGATCATCTCTTTGTCGCAAGACGGCCTGAACCGTAACGCTACGCTGGGTCACCAGTACGTCTCGGCCGACGGGGGCTACTACTACGTGGCCCGGTTGCGTACCGATGATGCCTCGGTGAACGAAAACGGCCTGCCCGAACTGCGGCAGGACGAACGCTACGCTACGACCAATGTACAGCACGTGGTCTACACCCGAAGCAGCGACGGCAGCGAAACGCTCTACGTTGACGGGGTGGCGATGAAGACGAGCACCCGCGCGGGTAGTTTTGCTGACTGGGAGAACTACCCCCTGTTGCTGGGCAACGAGAACAGCAACGACCGCCCCTGGTTGGGTACTTACTACCGGGCCGCCGTATACAGTAAAGCCTTGTTAGTAGAAGAGGTGCAGCAGAACTACCGGGCCGGGTACCAGGGGGGAAGTCCACCCCCCGCCAGCTTACCCAACCTAGGCGGACAGGCTCCTACCGCGAGTACAGTAGACCTGTCGTGGGACGACGTGACGGGCGAGACCGGCTACGAAGTCTTACGAAAGCAAGCCAGCGGTACCTTCAGCCCGATCGGTACCACCGGGGCCGATGGGACCAGCTACCGGGATAACACCGTACAAGCCAACACCACCTACACCTACCGGGTGGTGGCCAAGGACAACCAACGCATCCTTGGGCAGGCCGATATTAGGGTTACTACTCCTACGGCATCAACCGTCGTAGCCCCCACCGCGCTTAAGATCACAAAGCAAAGCGAAAGCAGTTTGGAGCTACGCTGGCTCTACGAAGGACAAACCAGCCAGATAGACTTTGTGCTGGAACGAAAGGTAGGCGAAGACAGCTTTAGCGAGCTTACCGTTATCACCGACGGCACCACCACCTATACCGATGAGAACCTCACTGCCGCAACCCGCTACGCGTATCAAGTGTTTGCCCGAGGCCGGGGCGACGAAGCCGAACGCTCGGACTACAGCAACCAGGCTTCCGGGGCCACCCATTCACCGGATACCCCCGACCCGATTGGGAATGGCAACTACCAAGCGCAGTACAACGGTAATATTGCGGCGATTAAGTGGAATAGCCAGGGCTTACAAGCCAAACAGGAGAAGCTCTACTACTTCGGCTATGATGCAGTGAATAGATTGACCGCCGCTCGCTACGCCGAACGCAGTACCCCTACCGCTTGGGGAAAAGCCCCCGGTCACTACAGCGTAGAGAACATCGGCTACGACAAGAACGGTAACATCGGTAGCCTGACGCGCTTCACCGGGCAGGGCGGAAGACACGCTATTGACGTACTGGACTATACCTACACCACCGGGAACCAGCTACGCTCAGTGAGCGACCAGAGCGCTTCCGATCTGGGCTTTACGGATGGCAACCCTACGGGGGATGACTACGCCTACGACTGGAACGGCAACCTGAGCGAGGACAAGAACAAGCATATTGAATCTATCGAGTACAATTTGCTCAATCTGCCGGAAGTGATTACCTTTCAGAAGGAAGGTAAAACTGCCACCCTTCAATTCCTCTACGATGCCACGGGCAACAAACTGCGCAAAACAGTAACTGACTTTGAAGGCAAGGTAACCACCACGGACTACATTGCAGGGATGCAGTACACCCAAGTAGACAATGAACCCCGACTGCTGGAACTCATTCATCATGAAGAAGGCCGAGTAGTACCCAAGCAGGATGGATCAGGTTATGCCTATCATTACGATCTACGAGATCATCTAGGCAACACGCGGGTGACCTTTAGCTCAGAAACGCAAACTGATAGTTACTCGGCCACAATGGAGCCGGAACTAGCTACTGACGAGAACATATTGTTCGGTAACGTAATCGAGACTCGTCAGCTAGACCAGTTGACCAACAGCACTGAGCCGAGTATCCCCACACCTGACCCTCGCTACTCAGCAAGGCTCAACGCTACGCAGAACAAGGTAGTGGGTCCGGCCAAGAGCTTAGTTGTGAAGAAAGATGATAAAGTGACCCTATCGGTAGAGGCTTTCTACTTCGGCACTGACAGCGAGGACAACGTAGGGGCGGCGGCAATCCTGCCCTACGTGGTGGGTGCCTTCACCGGGCAGGGAGTGGTAGACGGTCAAGCCCTTTCCGAAGCCATTGAACTAGGGGGCGCGCTGCTATCACCCGCGCTGTTTTCCAACAACAGCGCGGGGATTTCCTATCATATCATAGCGCCGTGCCTCTCCTGCTCCCAACTATCCGGACAGAAAATGAGCGAGTTCGCCAGACACCGTTTGATCGAAGAGTAAGTTCCGAGATGCAATAGTGGAAAAATCATAAACTATTTTTCCTTTCAGCATAGGCTAAGTCAATAAATTCTGCTATAATTAGCGGGTAAATAGCACTTGACTGAGTACTATTTCATCTTTTAAATGCTATATAAAAGTTATTTTTTGGTATTTTATTGTATATATCATACATAAGTGATATTTTGCATACATATTATTTAATTGAACGATATGGATAATTTGTATTCTTTTCACCGGCTATCTCTGGAAGAGCGAACGCAGTACATACTTGGCAACGGCATGCTCTTGTGTAGCCGATATTTTGCGGGGCGGAAGGTTTTCTTGTATCACACCGGGAAATTCTACGCCGAAATTTGGTTCGACACTCGCAAGAGCAAAGTGTCTAACATTATTCCCTTCACCACCACCAAATGTCTTAAACCTTACCTGGACTTGATCGATATCGCCGACGCCTTCGTTAGCTGATATTTAGCTCCAACCCTTACTTTTTAGCCAGCCTCCCCAGCCGATCGTAGTGAAGTTCCCCGCTATCCAGCATATTTTTTAGCGATTCGAGCAGGGCAGGTTCATCTATCGCTGGCAGAGCGGCGGTCAAAACCTCTACCGTCACGGGATTATCCGTCAAAACTTGGATCACGCGCTGCTTCACTTCCTCGAACGGCTGTCCGGCGCCTCCGGAGTTTTTCTGTTTTGCTTTTTCCCGACAATGATCGCACACTCCACAGTTTTCTTGGTAATTTTCTCCGAAGTACTGCAGTAGCAACTGCGTCCGGCAACGGTGCGGATGCGTCACGTACCGAACCACCGACCTTATTTTCTCCGAATACGTTTGCTTGCGCTCTTCCAGACCGCTGGCCCGCAGGGGCAACTTGGCCGCATCGAAGCGCGGAGTGGTGAACAACAACTGGGGCTGGTCCCGGCGCGGACTGTAGCTCACTACTTCCTGCTCGTGCAACAAGCGCAGTTTCTTGGCGATCTCACTCACCGAAGTTGCTAACTGCGAAGCAATCCGACTTTCCGATAGGGTCACGTAGCTGGTGTACAACTCACCGCCGTGCAGGCGCAGCACCAAATCCAACAGTGGCTCCATCGCCGCGTTGGCAATCCGGTACTTGTACAGTGCCTGGTAGTTGAGTCGAATGTGCAGCTTCGAGGGATTGTGAAATCCTTCGTTTAGTTGCAGAAACCCCGCTTCCTCCAGTCGCTTGATGGCGTAATACACTTCGTAGGCAACGAACCGGTAGGTTTTGGCGAAGTCGTCCAGGTCAAAATCGTAACTGGCCAGCATGCTGCTGCCCACCGCGATGCGCAGGTAGTTGGCAATATTCTGATACACGGTGCGCAACACCGGCAGGGGCGGAAACGAGCGCTCGACTCCTTTCTCCAGCCGCTCCACGTCGTTCTGGTCGTACAATACCACGGCGTAGGCCTTCTGCTCATCCCGCCCGGCGCGGCCCGCCTCTTGATAGTACGCTTCCAGACTCTCGGGCAAGTCCAGGTGCACCACCGCGCGCACGTCGGGTTTGTCGATGCCCATGCCGAAGGCGTTGGTGGCCACGATCACCCGGGTTTGGTTGCGAATCCAGGCGTCCTGCCGAGCGGCCCGCTCTTCTCCTTCCAAACCGGCGTGGTAGTAGTCAGCGCTGATGTTGTAACTGCTGAGCATGCGGGCCACCGCTTCGGTGCGCTTCCGGCTGCGGACGTAGACCACCGCCGTGCCGGGCACGTTGGTGAGCACCTTGCGCAAGCGTTTCTCTTTGTCCTCTTCGTAGAGCGCCGAATACGATAAATTGGCGCGGGCGAAGCTACGCTGAAATACCTGCCCCTGCCTAAAAGCAAGTCGCTCCTGAATGTCCTGCTTCACCGGCGGCGTGGCCGTCGCGGTGAGGGCCACCACGTTCACATCGGGAATCACCGCACGAAAGGCGGCTATTTCCAGGTAGGAAGGGCGAAAGTCGTAGCCCCACTGCGAGATGCAATGCGCTTCGTCGACCGCCAGCAGCGATACGTTCATGCGCTCGATACGCGCCAGGAAGAGTTCGGTTTTAAGGCGTTCGGGCGACACGTAGAGAAATTTGTAGGTGCCATACACGCAATTGTCCAGGCAAAAGTCAATCTCGCGCGCGCTCATGCCTGAATAAACGGCGGCGGCGCTGATGTTGCGGCGGTTCAGCTGGGCCACCTGGTCACGCATCAGGGCAATAAGGGGCGATACCACCAGGCAGATTCCCTCGCGCAGCAGGGCGGGCACCTGGAAGCAGATGCTCTTTCCGCCCCCGGTGGGCAGCAGGGCCAGCGTGTCGTTCCCCGCTAGCACCGAAGTGATGATTTCTTCTTGCGACGGCCGAAACTGCTCGTAGCCCCAGTACTGACGAAGAATGGCGTGCGCCGTCATGCGGAAATCGGGTTAAGTGAGTACCTAAAGGTGGGGCATTGGACGATAAAAACCAACTGGTCGATTTTTGTGTTCAACACCAGATGCCCCATGTCAAGGTCAGTGAACAATCCCAACCAAATTGCTGAACTATCCCCCTGCGCAAAGGGTTGGTCAAATAAGGATAGTAATACTATAAAAAATAGCACGAGTACTAACTTTGCTTGGTTTGTTTCGTAGGTATCGCTAAGTTTAACCGGTAAAAACTTCTTTTGTGACTCGACAACAGGTAATCGCTATCGTAAAATCGTTTGGACAAGCGTTGGAGCACGACGTGTCCACCCAGATTTCGGAGGCTCTTTCTAGCCGAACCGCCGAATATACCCCCGATCAGCTTCCCACCTTCATACACGACCTCACCGAAACCGGTAGTTCGTCGCGTTTGGTGTTTTTGCCCAACAGCTTGCCCGCTGACAATTACCGTGACTTTCTGAAGAAGCTTACCTTTCCGATCTTGGTTTTTCTTCGTCAAGGGGTGAAACTGACTCCTACAGTGGTTCGGCTGGACAAAAAAATGAACCCGGTGGCGCACCGAATTCAGCCCGATGGCACCACCACCATTGTTTCTATCGACGAACTCACCGAAGACCCGTACCTCAACGAAAAGGACGAAGTGATGTTTATGACGGCCTTTCCGTTCCGGAGCATCGTCAGCAAAACCGAGGAAGAGGGTGAGCACCTCACTCCGCTCAAGCGCTTGCTCAACCTGCTGAGCACCGAGCGGCGCGACATCATTTATCTCTACGTGTACGCCGTAGCCGTGGGTATCATCAGTTTGTCGTTGCCCCTGGGCACGCAGGCCATTGTTGGGTTTATCTCGGGCGGCATGTGGTTCAATTCGGTGATCTTACTCATTGGATTGGTAGTAATCGCCATCGTGGTGAGCGGTGGCTTGCAGATCATGCAGATATCAATGGTGGAGGTGATGCAGCGGCGCATCTTTGCCAAAACCGCCTTCGAGTTTGCTCATCGCATTCCGCGCATCGATGCCGAATCAATTCTGAAATACTACGCTCCGGAGCTCATCAACCGCTTCTTCGATGTGCTCACCATCCAGAAGGGGCTGCCCAAGCTGCTGATCGATATCTCAACGGCGATTATTCAGATTTTCTTTAGCCTGATTCTGCTGTCGTTCTATCACCCGTTCTTCGTGTTCTTTGGCATGCTGCTGGTCGGTTTGCTCACGCTCATCTTCTACATCACCGGTCCTAAGGGGCTGCGCTCTTCCATCAAAGAGTCGAAGTATAAGTACAAGGTGGTCTATTGGTTGGAAGAACTGGCCCGCACGCTGAGTTCGTTTAAGGTGGCGGGCACCACCCAACTTCCCATGCAGCGGGTGAGCGAGAACGTGAACAATTACCTGATTCATCGCAAAGTACATTTTGGAGTACTCATCCGGCAGTTTTCTTATATCATCGCCTTCAAAACCTTTATCGTAGGCGGTCTGCTAATCCTAGGAACGATCTTGGTGATTGACCGCCAAATTACCTTGGGGCAGTTTGTGGCATCCGAAATCATTATTGTGTTGATTTTGGCGGCGGTGGAAAAGATCATTGTCAACTTGGACACCATCTACGATATGCTCACGGCAGTAGACAAGATCGGCCACGTAACGGATTTGCCGCTCGAGAACGATGGCGGCATCACGGTGCCCGCCACCTACTTCGAGAAGGGTATTCACATTCGGGTAGAAAAATTAAGCTACCGCTATCCCAACAGCAAAGACTACGTGCTCAAAGACATTGATCTGGAGGTGAAGCCGGGCGAACGGGTGTGCATCACCGGGTACAACGGCAGCGGCAAGTCGACGCTGGTGAACATTCTGGACGGTATCTACGATTCCTACGAGGGAATTGTAACCCTCAATAGCGTTTCGCTGCACAACCTCAACCTGACCGTGCTGCGCGACCACGTTGCCAAAAATGTGTCGCAAGAGGATATCTTCGATGGCTCGGTGCTCGATAACGTGACGGTAGGAAAGCCCTTCGTGAGCTACCAAAATGCTATTGATGCTCTGGAAGGAGTGGGCATCCTAGATGACATCAACCGCATGCCCAACGGGCTCCACACCGGGTTGATCAGCGGAGGGAAGAACCTGTCGTCAGGCCTGGCCCAGAAAATCATCCTGGCCCGCTGCATCGCCAAAAACCCGGAAGTAATTATTCTAAGCGACTTCTTCCAGTTTTTCTCCCAACTCGAGCAGCGCAAGCTGATTGACTACCTCACCGAGGAGCGTCACCGCTGGAGCCTGATCATCGTGTCGACGGCCCCCGTCATTGTGAGTCGTTGCACCAAGGTGCTGCTGCTTAAGCAGGGCCAGAAAATTGCCGAGGGCACCTACGACGAGGTAAAAGAAGAACCATTTTTTCAAGAATTGATCTTCGGGGAGCTAACTTCTCCCTAGTCCCAAACGTTTATAAGTACAACGTACGACAGTAGAATAACTTTATGATAGACCCTACGAAGACCTTACTTCAAGAAGAGGCGACGACCTACGGCCTGGAGTCGATGGACGTGCTTCAGTCTCCCCGCGCGGGGCGGGTGCTGGCGCGCTGGGTGGGGGGCATTGGTATCTTCTTGTTTTTAGTGCTCTTTTTGCCCTGGCAGCAAAATATCACCGCCACCGGGGAAGTGACGGCCCTTTCCCCGCAGAATCGTCCGCAAACCATTCAGTCGGCTATTCCGGGACGGATCGACCGCTGGTACGTGCAGGAAGGAGATTACGTAAGCAAGGGTGACACCATCCTGAAGCTTACCGAAATCAAGGACAAGTTTTTTGATCCGGAAATGCTCCTTCGTATGGAGGAGCAACTCAACGCCAAAGCATCGAGTTTGGACTCTAAACAGGAGAAAGCAGCAGCGCTGCGTCGGCAGATTGCCGCCCTCCGTGACAACCTGTCGCTCAAGCTAAAGCAAACCAAAAACAAAGTCCGCCAAATGGAGCTCAAGGTGGTGAGCGACAGCATGGATTATGTGGCCGAGCAGAATAACTTCGCCATTGCCAAAAACCAGTTCGAGCGGCAGCAAACGCTCTACGATGAGGGGCTCAAGTCGCTCACCGAACTACAGGAAAAGGAGCAGAAACTACAGCAAACCCGCGCCAAACTCACGGCCACCGAGAACAAGTTTCTGGCTACCCAAAACGAACTGATCAACGCGCAGATCGAGCTCAACGCAGTCGAGGCCGACTACATGGAAAAAATCAGTAAGGCTCAGTCTGATCTGAATACTACGTTGGCCGATCTGTTCGACGGACAGGGCGGGCTCTCTAAATTACAGAACGAATACACCAATATGAGTATCCGCAGCGATCAGTACGAGATCATCGCTCCGCAGGATGGCTACGTGGTGCGGGCCCTTAAATCCGGGATTGGTGAAACGATCAAGGAAGGGGAGGGAGTCGTCACCGTGATGCCTGAGAACCCCGACAAGGCGGTGCAACTTTACGTGCGCCCGATGGACGTTCCGCTTTTGTCGGTGGGGCGGCCGGTGCGTTTGGAGTTCGACGGGTGGCCTGCCCTGCAGTTTTCGGGCTGGCCCAGCGTGGCGGTGGGTACCTTTGGGGGCGTGGTTGAGGTGATCGATTACGTGGAAACAGCGACCAAAGAAGGAAAATACCGCATCCTGGTAGTGCCTGATCCTGAAGACAATGACGGCGACTGGCCCGACCAGTTGCGGCTGGGTTCGGGGGCCAACGGGTTTGTGATGCTCGACGAAGTGCCGCTGTGGTACGAACTGTGGCGATTGTACAACGGTTTTCCGCCGAGCTTGCAGAGCGAACCAGGCTCGGGAAGCCCTTACAAAGCCAAGAAGTAATCATGAGGGTTCGGCTTGTAGTTTTCTTTCTCCTGATGTTAACCGCTTTGGTCGGTGGGGCGCAGCCGCGGCTGGCTTCGTTTGATACGACCGCCGTTGCCTTGGCTTCTCCGCTCACGCTGGATGAGTATTTTCAGGCGGTTTTATCCAATCATCCCGTGGCCCGGCAGGCTTACCTGCTCAACGAACTGGCGCAGCAAGACCTCCGACTAGCCCAGGGCAATTTTGATCCCAAGCTGAAGTCTAATTTCGCCATTAAGCAGTTTGGCGACAAAAACACTACCTACTACAACACGTGGGACTCTAAGCTGGAGGTGCCGCTGTGGTTTCCGCTAGATTTGAACGTGGGTTATGAACAAAACCGAGGGCAGTACCTTAACGACGAACTGGCAAACACCCAGGATGGCTTGATCTACGCGGGAGTGAGTTTACCCGTAGGACGGGGGCTGCTTATTGATGAACGACGCACGGCGGTGCGTACCGCCCGGTTGATGCAAGACATCGCAGTGGCCGACCAGATCAAGGAAATCAACAAAGTGCTGCTGAATGCGGCCAAAGCCTATTGGGAGTGGTACTATGCCTACGAAGCGTTTCGGGTGGTCAGCGAAGTGGAAGAACTGGCCGAAACCCGCTACCGGGGGGTGGTGCGGCGGGTAGAAAACGGTGACGCTGCCCCCTTCGATTCGTTGAAGGCCTACATCAACTATCAGGAGCGCGACGTGCTGCGTGCCCAGGCCGCCCTGGACTACGAAAACTCGAAGCTCACCGCCTCGGTTTACCTGTGGCGCACCGATGACAATAACGCCATACCACTCGAGATTGCCGAAAACACGGTGCCGGTGCGCTCGGATAGCGTGAGTAATCTTTCGTTGGAGGCTCTCGGTGATCTGCAGCGACTGGCGCGGGTGAACCATCCCGAAATCACCAAACTAGGAGCCAAGATTCAGCAGCTGCAGATACAGCAACGACTCAACCGGGAGTTTTTGAAGCCGGAGATCAACCTAAAGTATAATTTCTTGGCAAACTCTTTTAATGGTGACGGGCAGCAGCTTTTCAACCAGCGTGACATCCCGGTTAATGGTAGCGGTATGGTGCCCTGGTACGAGAACAACTACCGCGCGGGCGCGGAGTTTTACTTTCCTCTGTTTCTACGCAAAGAGCGCGCGAAGCTGGCCCAAACCCGCGTGAAGCTAGAGCAGAATTTCTTTGAGCGTTCGTTCGTGCAGCGCACCGTCGAGAACGAAATCAACACGGCGTATAACACCTTGTATAACCTTAACACCGTGATTGCCATGCAGCGGCAGATGGTGCAAAACTACGAGCGCTTGCTACAGGGCGAGTTGCGCAAGTTCGAGTTCGGCGAAAGCTCTATCTTCCTAATCAACACCCGCGAAACCGAGTTGCTCGACGCTCGGGTGAAACTCCTCAAGCTTTACACCCAGTACGAGAAAGCCAAGCTGGAGCTACAGTACGCGGCCGGCGTGCCCAACTTGGTGCAGGCAAGCAACTAAATGGCCACAATGCTTTTGGTCATGTTGAACTCATCGTTGCCCACCTCAATGATAAAGAATTTAGAGGCGTGATCGGAAAGGTCTAACACCTGCTGAAAATTGCCCCGCACCCGCACCTTCTCTTCGTGAAGCAGATTCCCGATCACATCGTAGACTTTTATGAAAATCAAGCCCTTGGAGCGAGAAGCGATGTTGACCTCAAATTTTCCGTCCGACACCGGAGTGAGTTGTAAGTCCAGTTCGTGGCGAAGGATTTCCGCGGGGTAGTCGATTTGCTTTTCGGTGACCGCCGGAGTTATTGCCGTTGAGCGAGTGGGAGACCGCTCTTCTTGTGCGTATGCTACAACAACCGGTAGCAGACCAGTAACGATTAGAAAAAGATATTTCATGCGAAAAGAAGACCGTGGTGCTTCAATGACCTAATCAAGGTACTACATTTTTTCAGTTGCGCAATTGTTCGCCCAATGGAAGCAAGCACCGTCTAAGCTTATATGTCAACGCGCCCTAGAGCAAGAGACTCACCGTCGAAACGCGCAAAATGCCCCTGCTCGAACCATGCCCCGGTATTGATATAACGACTGCTTCCGCTCAGCGGTATATCCAGCACCAGGTGCCGATGACCAAAAATGTAATAATCGTGGTGGTGGTGCTGTTCCAAGACGGAGCAGTACTGATAGATCCATTCTTCTTCTTTGGTTCGAAAAGGCTCATCCCGAAGCAGGTTTTTACGACGACTATGGGCCGACCACCGGCGAGCCAGACCAACTCCCCAACCAGGATGCACCGCCGCAAACAACCGTTGGCACGTGCGGGAGGCAAAAAACCGTTTGAATAACTTGTACCGATAATCTCCCGGTCCCAACCCGTCGCCGTGCCCCACGTGAAACTGCTGCTCGTTAATAGAAAAGCTCAACGGTTTCCGAATTATGGGAATGCCCAGTTCCTGCGGAAAGTAATCAAACAGCCACATGTCGTGGTTGCCGGTGAACAAATACACGCGGATGCCCTGGTCTACCAACTCGGCTAGTTTTCCCAGAAAGCGGACGGAACCGCGAGGAACCACGTAGCGATACTCAAACCAAAAGTCAAAGGTATCACCTAGTAAAAATATCACCTGGGCGTCCTCGGCAATACTCTCGAGCCAGCGCACCACGGCTCGTTCCCGATCGCGGGCCGCTTCGTCATCCGAGGTCCCCAGGTGAAAGTCGGAGGCGAAGTACACCTTACCGGCTCCGGTGAGAAGAATTGGCTCGATGGAGCGCGCGGGAGCGTCAAGCATACAAAGACAAGTCAGGGGGCTATCTTAAAAAGTTAGGCGGTGCGTATCGTTGATACCGCACCGCCTTCCAATTCACGGGTTGTATTACAAATTGCCGTTTAAACAAGCAACGCGATGGAAACTCCTTCCACCCGGACGCTGCGCCGCAAAATTACTTCTTCTTGCCTTCATCCACCGAAGCGGCTTCTGCCGGAGTGGCCTCTACCGGGGTAACCTCTTCCTCAACATCCACCTTCTTGCCTTCTTCGTGTTCAGTATCTTCCGGTTCAATGGAGATAGGTCCCTGGCCGTCGGCCCGCCCGCTTTCGGTGGTGTAGGCCTGGTAATTGGTAGGCCTGCTAAACGGACGCTTACCGATGAGCCGATCCACGTCAGCCTGAAACAGCACCTCTTTGTCCAGTAGCTCTTTTGCAATCAGCTCCAGGGCTTCCCGCTTCTCAATCAACAGGGCCTTGGTCCGTTCGTAAGCGTGACTGATGATATTCCGAACTTCTTCGTCAATGGTTTGAGCCGTAGCCTCGGAATAAGGCTTGCTAAAGTTATAGTCCGATTGCTGGGAATCGTAGTACGAGATATTGCCCAGTTTCTCGTTCATGCCGTAGACGGTGACCATGCCGTAGGCCATCTTGGTGACGCGCTCCAGGTCGTTCTGCGCTCCGGTAGAGATCTTGCCGAACACCACTTCTTCGGCCGCGCGCCCGCCCAGGGCCATGCACATTTCGTCGAGCATCTGCTCGGTGCGGTACAAATACTGCTCCTTGGGCAGATACTGAGCGTAACCCAGGGCCGCCACTCCGCGAGGAACGATGCTCACCTTCACCAAGGGGTCGGCGTGTTCCAAGAACCACCCGGCCACGGCGTGGCCGCCTTCGTGGTAGGCCACAATCTCTTTCTCTTCGGGCGAAATCAACTTGTTCTTCTTCTCCAGTCCACCGATCACCCGATCAATAGCATCGTTGAAATCCTGTGGGTCCACCATTTTCTTGTCCCGACGGGCCGCAATCAGGGCCGCTTCGTTGCAGATGTTAGCAATCTCGGCCCCGGCGAAGCCCGGCGTCTGGGCAGCCAGTTTCTTGGGGTCCACTTCCTTAGACGACTTGATGGGCTTGAGGTGCACGCGGAAGATCGCTTCGCGCCCCACAATGTCGGGCTTGTCGATTGAGATTTGCCGATCAAAACGTCCCGGTCGCAGCAGCGCCGAATCCAGCACGTCGGGGCGGTTAGTCGCGGCCAGAATGATCACACCCGAATCGGTAGAGAAGCCGTCCATTTCGGCCAGCAGTGAGTTCAGGGTGTTTTCGCGCTCATCGTTCGAGCCTGGCATAGCGCCTTTTCCCCGGGCGCGGCCCACGGCGTCAATCTCATCGATAAAGATAATGCAGGGGGCTTTTTCTTTGGCCTGCTTAAACAGGTCACGCACCCGCGCGGCTCCTACCCCGACGAACATCTCCACAAAGTCGGAACCTGACAGTGAGAAGAAGGGCACGCCCGCTTCTCCGGCAACGGCTTTGGCCAGCAGGGTTTTTCCGGTACCCGGAGTACCGATCAGCAGGGCTCCCTTGGGAATCTTACCGCCCAGGTTGGTGTACTTGGCGGGGTTTTTTAAAAACTCAACGATCTCCTTGATTTCTTCCTTGGCCTCGTCGAGACCCGCTACGTTGTCAAAGGTAATGTTTACCTTATTCTCAGCGTCAAAGAGGGCGGCTCTAGACTTACCAATGTTGAAAATCTGTCCGCCCGGTCCTCCGGCTCCGGCCATGCGGCGCATCAGAAACCAAAAGCCGAACAACAGCAAAAACAGAAACCCCCAGGTGGATAACACACTGGTGAAGTCGGATCGGTCGTCCACTTCGTAATCAATTTGTTCCGACTCGGGTAGGTCCTGCTGCGCTTCATCAAACTTGCGGATGAAAATTTCCGGGTCAGCAATACGAAAGCGGTACTGGGGCCCACCGGTAGTGGAAAAGGGACCACGTTCTTCTAATTCATTGCGGTACTCGGGTTTCTGAAAAGCGTCTCGGTTCAGGGTGACCTCCACCGCGTTTTGGTTGCGAATCAAGACCACCTTGGCCACGTCTCCATCGGACACCATGCGCTGAAACCGCTGCATGGTGAGGGGGGCGGTGGAGTTGCTACGGTTGAAGTAGGTAACCCCCAACACCAGCGCCAACAGTGTCACAATGATCCAAATCTGATAATTGGGTCGCGGCGACGGCTTCGGCATCGTTTTTTTATTCTTACTTGTCTTCTCTGCCATGTATACGTTTACTAATTGTTAACCAATTGAACTAACTATCTACTACAAAGTTTTTACGGCCTCTTCGGGCGAAACCGTACGGATCACCGCATCACCCCACAGGGCTTCCAGCGCGAAGAACTCCCGGCGCTCGCGCAAGAAAATATGGGCGACCACGGTGACGTAGTCCAGTAAAACCCACTCCTTTTGCTGCGTTCCTTCACGGTGCCAGGGGCGTTCGCCCAGTCGCTCTTTCACTTCTTTTTCTACCGACTCGGCAATGGCATCCAGTTGGGTATCCGAAGTGCCCGACCCAATCACAAAGAAATCGGCGACGGCATTTTTCACTTTGCGTAAATCCATCACCACCACGTCTTCGGCCTTCTTCTCTAACATGCCGAAGGCAACCACTTCACTGAGTTTATGCATGAACTAAATAATCTTTTGGTATATTGACGATGAAAGAACCAAGATATTGGCTTGAATTTTTTTATCCGCACCACTTGCTACCTCGGGAAGCAAATTTTTTATTATTCTTCCTGTGATTCTACCAACCGGCAGGCGCAACAACTGCTTCAGGAAGGTGAGGCCACGCACGGCGCCCTGGTGTATACGGACCATCAAACGGCGGGAAAAGGACAACAAGGGAGCGATTGGGAGGCGGCTCCGTCACAAAATCTCACCTTATCTCTCATCCTATTTCCAGCCCTAGCCGTAGAAAAACAGCACTGGTTGACTGTCGTTGCGTCATTATCGGTGCACGATACGATTAGTTTCTGGCTCAGCCAACCCCCGACCATCAAGTGGCCGAACGATATTTTGTGCGAAAGTAGCAAAATATGCGGTATTTTAATACAGAACAACCTGAAAGGACGTAAGATTCACTCCAGCGTGATTGGAATCGGGTTAAACGTGAACCAGACTAAATTCGGCGTGCCCGGGGCCACCTCGCTGGCCCTGCTCACCGGGCAGCGCTGGGACCGGCAGGAAGTGCTCACCCGCTGGGCCGAATGTGCCGAGCATCGGCTAGCGCAGTTGGCGCAGCAAGACTTTGCTACCCTGAGCGACGATTACCTGGCGCGCCTGCACTGGCGGGGCGAGCGCCATCGGTTTGAGGATGCCGAAGGCCAATTCCACGGGATCATTGAGGGAATAGACGAGGGGGGGCGGTTAGCAGTGAAAACCGAGGGAGAAATCCGATACTACGACGTGAAACAACTACGGTACCTGCGGTAAGCACTAATTTTCTAAACTTTTGGGATTCGGGGTGGCCAGGCCACGGTGACACGAACCCCAAAAGTTTAGCGATTGTCAAAGATATGCCGTAGGTTTGCGAAAAATTTACCCTAACAAAAAAGCAATGGTAGAAGAACAGATCAATTACAAGGTGAAGGATATTGCCCTGGCCGAGTGGGGAAGAAAGGAAATCCAACTGGCCGAAGCCGAAATGCCCGGGCTGATGACCATTCGGGAAGAGTACGGTCCCCAGCAACCCCTCAAGGGAGCGCGCATTGCCGGTTGCCTGCACATGACCATTCAGACCGCCGTGCTCATTGAGACGCTGGTGGCCCTGGGCGCCGAGGTGACCTGGTCGTCGTGTAACATCTTCTCTACCCAAGACCACGCCGCCGCCGCCATCGCCAAGGCCGGTATCCCCGTGTTCGCCTGGAAGGGCATGACCGAAGAGGAGTTCAACTGGTGCATCGAGCAAACGCTGTTCTTCGGTGAAGACCGACAGCCGCTCAATATGATCCTCG
Organism: Cyclobacteriaceae bacterium; assembly: GCA_965217275.1. Lineage (GTDB taxonomy): Bacteria > Bacteroidota > Bacteroidia > Cytophagales > Cyclobacteriaceae > Tunicatimonas. Next base: position 4,949,860 of record OZ244400.1, read on the forward strand.
ACGACGGGGGCGATCTGACCAACATGGTGCTGGACGATTATCCTGAACTGGTGCAAAACATTAAGGGACTGTCCGAAGAAACCACCACCGGGGTGCACCGCTTGTACGAGCGCATGCGCAAGGGCACCCTGCCGCTGCCCGCTATCAACGTGAACGACTCAGTGACCAAGTCGAAGTTTGACAACAAGTACGGTTGCACCGAGTCGCTGGTGGATGCCATTCGGCGCGCTACCGACGTGATGCTGGCCGGAAAAACCGCCATCGTCGCGGGTTACGGCGACGTGGGCAAGGGTTCGGCGGCCTCCCTGCGCGGGGCCGGAGTGCGGGTCACCGTCACCGAGATTGATCCGATTTGCGCCTTGCAAGCCGCCATGGACGGCTTTGCCGTGAAGCGGATGGAAAACGCCATCTCCGATGCCGACATCATTGTGACGGCCACCGGCAACAAAGACATCATCGGCGAGCGGCACTTCATGAAGATGAAGGACAAAGCCATCGTCTGCAACATCGGCCACTTCGACAACGAGATCGGCGTGGCGTGGCTCAATAAGAACGCTGAGAAAGACGAGATCAAGCCGCAGGTAGACCTATACAAACTGAGCAACGGCAACGAGATCATCCTGCTGGCCGAAGGCCGACTGGTGAATCTAGGCTGCGCCACCGGCCACCCCTCGTTCGTGATGTCCAACTCCTTCTCTAACCAGGTGCTGGCCCAGATCGAGCTGTGGAAGAACTCCGACCAGTACGAAAACCAGGTGTACATGCTGCCCAAGCACCTTGATGAGAAGGTAGCCGCCTTCCACCTGGCCAAAATCGGCGTAGAACTGGAGACGCTCACCCCCGACCAAGCCGAGTACATTGGCGTGGAGGTGAAGGGGCCGTTCAAGCCTGATTATTATCGGTACTAAGTATCTTTTGCTAGATGACAGCTATTTTGCGCCCAGGTTTTTGTTCAAAAGCTCGGGTGCTTAATTTTTTACTCATTAAAGGTTCTTCTGGCAAATCCTTAAGGTTCGTGTCGACTGGGCCACGGTAGCACGAATCTCCGGATAAGCAATTATCAGAATGAAGTTTATGAATAACCATTTTTTGCTTGACCAATATGACTTCTTTATCCAACCCATTGGCTAATCTCTTTTGCCGATTATTAGGGTTTTCAATGCTGCTGGCTGCTGCCGGTTGCGGAACTGACGATCCTAATGACCCCTTTGCTGGCTTTCCGAGAGAAGCTACTATCGAGTACAAGGTCACTTCTACGCAAGCGAACGCCATCGCTGATGTGGAGTACACCAACGCAACCGGGGGAGATACCGACTTGGACGACCAAATCCTTCCCTTTAGCGTAAAGATTACTAAAACTGTCGAGTTTGCGGAGATATTCACCCTACTAGCTAGTACTGATGCCTCTTCGGTTACGCTTCAGATTTTGGTAGACGGCCAAATAGTCGAGAATGAAACTTCCGAAACCAATTCTTCTTCGCAGATAGCAGTTATCTCGTATCAATTCGGCAGTCAATAGTCTATTAAACTATCAAAGTTTTAATTATATCTAGTAGAAGATCACAAATTTATAATTCGAGTGCGCGATTAGCGCGTTGATGTTCTATAGGCTCCTGTACTTCGAGATTCATGACTGCTGAATTCCGCACTCGACATAAGTCTATTAGTGGGTTCGAATCAGTGGACTTTCCGGACTTTACGATACTTACCGGTCGAAACGGTTCAGGAAAAACCCACTTGCTACAGGCTATAGAACAAGGAAAAGTAGTTATTCAAGGAATACCTTCTGATGACATCCGTTATTTCAGCTACCACTCTTTTGTAGTGTCAACAGCTGATGAAGACGAAAAGCATAGGCAGTGGAATAAAGAAGAATGGTCTTCACTCCAGGAAGCGCTGCGAGGGGGGTGCAAACATAAGAAGGATGTAAAAGATAAGTATCCTAGCTTATATAAAGCATTAGAACGATGGCCGGAAGGTAAACCTCTCGACAAAATAACTAAAGAATCCTTCAGGCCACTCAACCTCCTTTTGCAAGATATTACGGAGGCAGAAGAGCAGTATCACATTGCTAAGTTTAAGAACACTTTTATAGAAAAAGAAGTCCTTTCTGGTGAGCTAGCTGCCATTGATAATGATCCACCTAGCGTACTACTAAACGAAGTTTTAAAAGAGTATGACTGTAATGGCTATCAACTTGCAAGTGAATCAAATTATTCGTCACAAGAAACATATAAAGGATTTAAGGTAGATATGGATGTAAAAGTGGTGCTCACCCGTGAGGGTGTTAAAGGCATTGATTTTTCTGAATTGTCTTCAGGAGAGCGGACCCTAATGGCACTTTCAATGCTTATTTTTAAAGCCCGGCTGAATAATATTCTTCCTCGAGTTCTATTGCTGGATGAAATTGACGCTTCACTGCATCCGTCGATGATAGAAAGAATGATACGCGTCATTCAAACTCTGTTCATTGAGAAATACGGTATGAAGGTCATCCTAGCGACACACTCACCCACCACTGTAGCGCTGGGCCCTGAAGAGTCTATCTTTGTAATCAGCAATGAGAATGGGCAGACTGCTATTCAAAGAAAGGATAAACAGAAAGCTATTGATACTTTATCAGACGGATTCATCACTCTTGACAAAGGGCTGCAGTTGTTAGATCAAGTCGCTCAACAAAGGCTCAACATATTTACCGAAGGTAATAACACAAGTTATATAGAGAAAGCTATTGACTTGTTGGCTCCCGAACTGTCAGACAGTATTAAGGTAATTGATACCATAAAAGATAGAAGCGGTCATACACAGTTGAAAGTTTTGTATGAATTCTTTTTAAGGTTAAATCATTCCAACTCAGTGCTGTTTGTCTACGATTGTGATGTTAAAGGTGAACATAAGGAAGAAAACAACACCTTTTGCTATACTTTCCCTAAAAACAGATCGAATAAGATATTTCTAAAAGGAATAGAAAATATGTTTTCTGAGTCGCTATTCATTGAGGATCAAGATTACAGTAAAATAGAATATTTAACGAGCAGTAGTCCAAAAATAGAGTATAAACCTGACAAAGCAAGAAAAGCACAAATCTGTGATCGGATAACCAAAAATGGTACTCCTGAACACTTCGAAAATTTTCAGAGTCTAATCGATAGAATTAGGGTCATTCTTGCCCAAATCTCTAGTAGTTGAAAACGGATTAGGAAACTTTCGGTCCGTATACAAGTCTGGCGCAGTGCCTCCGGCACTGTGCCTTACATAACCAGGGACTATGTCCCGCTACAAATAGTGACGGTTTTTTGATTCAACTATGGATTCAATCGACAGAAAGGTCCATCTTGCTTTGAGATGGGCCTTTTACCCTCCGTGCAGCGCCACGGCTAACATCGCGGAACGATCAAAGTCCTAACGAGCGTAATACTCCATGGTGATGCTTCTATTGCTCATCGTCGTTTTACAGCGGCTTAACTTCTTCGTCAGGAATGAGGTTGCCATCTTTGTCCATCTCGCGCCACTCACCGGTCTCGTCCATCACGAAGCTTCTACCCTTGAGCCTTATGCTGGATTTGTAGGGGTTTTCCCAAGAACCGAGTGGGGCACTTTTATTCGTCTGACGGCTTATCTGGGCCGAACTTTTCTTTGAGGGTTTCTTCGTACGCGATGAATTTTTCATGATCTACTTGATGATAGGTTCTGTATTCGGCAAAGAGTAGATCATGAAACTGTCCTTTGGTACCCTGTTTGGATAAGTCTTCCCGATAGTGTTCCGCAATCTTCTGACAATTAATCGTCTGCCAGAAAATCTCGGCTTTGGTATTATTCAGATTGGACAGGGTGATGACCGCGTTCTTAGCTTCTCTATTCATAATAAATTTGAAGAGTTTCGCCTAAAGATAGAACGCCGCATGAATACAATGGATGCCAAGCTGTTTTTTATGCGTGAAGGGTTAGTGGGCCTTTTACCCTCCGTGCAGCGCTGCGGCTAGCATCGCCGAACGATCAAAATCCGGGCGAGCAAACTCGGCGGTGATGCTTCCCTGGCTCATCACCAGGATGCGGTCGCACAAGCCCATCAGCTCCTCCAGTTCGGACGAGATAAACAGCACGCCCGTTCCGTCGGCCACCCGTTGGTTCATCAGCGTGTAGATTTCGTGCTTCGCTCCCACGTCGATACCCTTGGTGGGCTCGTCGAGAATGAGCAGGGCGGGCCGAATCATGAGCCACTTGGCCAGCACCACCTTCTGCTGGTTGCCCCCGCTCAGGGTGCTCACCGGCTGCTGCGTCAGGCTGTGACGCTTCACCCGGGTGGCATCGGCCTGCTGAGTAGCCGCCTCCCGGAGTGCCGCAAAGTTCACCGACCCGAGCATCCGGCGGGCAAAGGTGGGCAGACCCACCAGGCGGACGTTCTCGTCAATGTTCCGGGGCATCAGCAAACCTTCTTCCCGCCGGTCTTCGGTCAGAAAACCCACCCGTTTCCGAATCCACCGGCGCGGAGTAGGCCGGTTAACGGTTTGCCCTTGCCACCGAATCTGCCCGCCTTCGGCCGGGTCCAGTCCGTAGAGCAGGCGGGCCATCTCGGTGCGTCCGGCTCCCACCAGCCCGTAGAACCCCACCACTTCGCTTCGGCGAACCGCAAAGGAGACATCGCGCACCCGCTCCCCGGCTCGGAGGCCGCTTACTTCCAGCAGCACCTTGTCGGAGGGCAGCGAGGAGCGGGCGGGGAAGAACTGCTCCACGGTGCGCCCCACCATGTGGTTCACCAGGGTGGCGAGCTCGTAGCCCGCGGATCGATCGTAGTGCGCCACCCGCTCGCCGTCGCGCAGCACCAGAATCGCGTCGGCCAGCTCCATCACCTCCTCCAGGTTGTGCGAGATGTAGATCATCGCCATACCCTCACGGCGCAGCTGCTGCATCAGGCCAAAGAGGTGCTCCCGTTCGTGCTGGGTCAGGGCGGTGGTGGGCTCGTCGAAGGTGATGATGCGGGGGTTACTGCCCAGCGCCTTAGCCACTTCCACCAACTGCTGTTGGGCGGGCCCCAGTTGCTCGAGCAAGTGGTTGGGCGATACGTCCAAACCCACCTGTTCCAGTAATTGCTTGGCCCGCACGGAGGCTTGCTTTCGGTTCAGCACCGGCAGGCCGAGCCAGTTTTTCTGGGGCAGGTGGGTGAGCAACAGGTTTTCGGCCACGCTCAGGTTGGGAAACAGGTTGAGCTCCTGGTGGATAAAGCCAATGCCTGCCACCTGGGCCTCCCGTGGCGACGGCGGACGAAACGGTTGACCATCCAACCGCAACTCCCCCTGCGAGGGAGAAAGCAAACCACTCACAATGTTCATCAGCGTGGACTTGCCCGCCCCGTTTTCGCCGATCAATCCTAGTATTTGTCCCGCTTCCAGGGAGAAGTCGACGCCCCGCAGTACGGTGGCTTCTCCGAAGCGCTTATGAATATTGGTGGCGGTTAGTAGCATAGCAGTAGAAAAGAATTTATAAGCAGCTTTGTATCACGATTTGCCGTCCGTTGATCATTCAACCGCCTGGGTTTTGACCAGTGCCCCGCTCCGCTCCTGCCAGACGTAGGCCACCGCCGCCAGCAAGATCACGCTGCCCTTCACCATCATGATCAGAAAGTACGATAAGCCAATCAGGTTCAGGCTGTTGTCTAGCAGCACAATAAACAGCACCCCGTACACCGTCCAGCGAATTTTGCCTTTCCCTCCGAACAGGCTGGTGCCCCCGATCACCACCGCCCCGATCACGTCGAGCAGAATGTGCTGCCCCATCACCGGCGAGCCGGTTTCCAGACGCGCGGTGTAGAGCACTGAGGCGATTGCCGCGCATACGCCACTCAGCGCGTAGGCAAACAGCAGGGTAGAGGCCCCGTCTACCCCCGAAATGCGAGCCGCTTTTGGGTTGAGTCCGACGGCGTAGAGCCACTGCCCCAGCGGCGTTCGGTTCAGCACGTAGTAGGCCAGTCCGACCACCGCTGCGCCGATGTACAGGGGGGCGGGCAAGCCCAGCCACCGTGCGTAGGGCAGATCGACGAAGGCTTCGGGCAGGTTGTAGATGTTCTGCGAGGTGGTGAACCAGACGGCCAGGCCGCTAAAGAAGATCATGGTGGTGAGCGTCACCATAAACGGCGGCATGCCCAGGCGCACCACCGCCAGCCCGTTGGCGAGGCCCACCAACAAACCCACCAGCAGCATGGCCCCCCCGCCGAGCGTGATGGCCCAGAAAGGAGAGAGCGTGCTGTGGTCGGAGCTCATCACGTAGCCGCCCACCACGCTGCTGAGCGCCACCACCGAAGTCACCGATAGGTCGATGCCCGCGGTGAGCATCACCAGGGTTTGCCCCACACTCACGATCAGCAGGGGCAGCAGGTTGAACAGCAAACTCCAGTGGTTGTGCGCCGTGGAGAAGCCCGGGGCCAGAAAGACCATCAGGACGTAGTAGGCCAGGCACAAATAAAGAATCAGGTGCTCCGAGGCATCAAAAAGATGGCCGAATCGCTTGGATGGATGTTGGGCAGAAGTCAAATCGCTAGTTCTTTTTTCTTGCGTTGAATACAAGCACTTTACCACGGCTGGTGCCCTCACCAGCCGCCGGAGGTCAGGGACGTGAAGATACGTAAATTGCTTATCAATCCTTCAGCCCTTGTTTAAGACGGTATATCCGCTTAAATTCTATACCTTAGCATAGTAATTCTAGCGTATTATGCAGTATAAGTTATTGTCGTCTATTCTGTCGCCCTTTAAGGATAAGCTGGCGATCCTGTGCCAACGGCATCACGTCGATAAACTGTATCTGTTTGGCTCAGCAACCACCGAGCGGTTTGCTCAGGATAGCGACCTGGATCTGATTGTGCGCTTCCTTTCGGTGAATCTGCCACCGGAAGACCGCGGGCAACTATACTGGGACTTGCTAACTGCTCTGGAGCAACTCTTCGACCGCAAAGTGGATCTACTCACCGACAAGAAGTTTGACAATCCTTACTTTCGCCAGGAAGTTGAGAAAACCAAAACGCTGATCTATGACCAGTCCCAAAGCGCAGAAGTACTTGTATGACGTACTGACGGCTATTCGGCGCATTGAAGACTTCTTGGGCGCACGGCGCGACTTCTCCGTATACCAACAGGATGTTATGTTGCGTAGTGCGGTAGAGCGACAGCTGATTATCATTGGGGAAGCCGTAAACCGACTTCGGCAACTGGACGAAACCATTCCCCTCACCTCCTCGCAAGCCATTGTGCAGTTCCGCAACCGCATTACCCACGAGTACGACCGTATTGATGACGTAAACGTTTGGGCTATTTTGGTAAAACACCTACCAGTGCTGAAAAAGGAGGCTGAGATATTGCTCAATAATTCCAATCGGTATGACTCACCGGTAGCCGATTAAGTTCGTTTCTCCGCTTTTTCCAATCAGGTAAGTAAAAATCCAGGTGCGCCCTAAACCGTTCGTTATGGTGCCGTTCCAGCAAGTGCACCATCTCGTGCACAACAATATATTCCAGGCAAGTAACCGGCTTCTTGGCTAACTCCAGATTCAGCCAGACCCGGCCTTTTTCCGGGTGGCAGGTGCCCCAGCGGGTTTTCATACGCTTGACTCCCCAATAGCGTACCTGCATTCCCATCTTCTTCTCCCAGTAAGCAACCATATCAGGAATCAACTGCTTTAGCTCGCAACGGTACCAGGCATCGAGCACCTGCTTTTTATAAGCAGTCGGAACCGATGGCCTTACGTGTAAGTCCAGGTACTTTCCGTTGAGTGCTACCCATCCGGCACCCGTGGTGTCCTGTAGCCGTAGTAAATAACGTCGTCCCTGAAAATAGTGGCTTTCTCGTTCCTGGCACTCGCAGACTGGTAAACGTTCCTGCTGCTCAAAACGTCGCTGTTGGCGTTTGATCCAGGCCAGTTTGGTGATGGCAAACAGCCGGGCTACTTCGTCATTCACCCGTAGCGGAACCGCCAAACGTACCCGTCCGGTGGGAGGATACACGGCGAGGTGCATATTTTTAATGTCCTTGCGGACCACATCGACGCAAACGTCGCTGATTTCTATTTGGTGCATCGCTAATAGTCTGATTGGCGGCGAATGAGGTCAAAGAGGGTATCAATTTCTCCCTCGTCTTCTACCCCGTGTTGCTTGAGTATTTCGGCCACTGCTAAGCGCACCTCCCTCGTTTTGAATTTATTGTCCCGCCACGCATCCTTCTTCGTATAACGGACTGCCTGGTCCAGCGCCAGCGATAGTTCCTCGTTTTTATTGAGATTATCGTAGAGAGAACGCTGCGCCGGGGTTTGCAGCGCTTCCGGATAGGAAGTAGTCGTTTCGGGGCGTACAATCCGCTCGGTCAACGCCACCACTTTCTCCAGGTACTGCGCGTACGCCTCGGTTTGGTCCTTACGCAGGGCAATCAACTCGTCCAGAAGCACACTCATTTTGTCGTAGTAGGCCGGATTGTTCGGGCTTTCTTCTACAATCACCTTACGCAGGTTGCTTTCAATTACCTCGGCCATGCTTTCCGGATTTTCCCGAATCGACGGGGGAAGCTCATCCAGGGCATCCGGGCCCTTTTGCACAATAAGCTCCACCAGCGATAAGTCGTCAAAGTTACTCAACGTCGTACTTTTCTTGGCTTCCAGGTAAAGGTCAATCAACCGTCGCATGCCGGGCTCGTGCCGCTTTAGGTCTACGTATTCGCCCGTGGCGAGCATGATTTCCTCCTTGAGTTGCTGAAAGTGCTTCACCTCTTCCCGAATGCGCTGCGCCGTAGCGGGGTGATAACCGGCATCCTCCATATCATTGGCCAAGTCGGCGTAGGCGCGCACCAGTTGCGAGACCACTTTATACAGACTGCGGCGGCGCGGCTCCGTCTCCTGCACAGCCTCGGGCACTGCCGGGTCACCAGCAAAGTAATGACGATACTCGGCTTGCCCCTTGGGCGGAGCTACGGGTTCGCACAGAGCCTTTACCGTCTCCAGGGCTTCGTCCAGCCGCTCCCGCCCCTTGGTCAGGCGGTTGGCTAGCAGCCCGACCACGTCTTCGCGGTTGTAGCCGTCGAAGGCTTCCGAGGTATAGTCTTCTATAGACTTCCGCAGGCTCTTAAACAGGTCCTTGTAATCAATCACGTAGCCGTACTCTTTGTCTTCGCCGTCCAGCCGGTTCACCCGGCAAATAGCCTGGAACAACCCGTGGTCCTTCATGCTCTTGTCAATGTAGAGGTAGGTAGCCGAAGGTGCATCAAAGCCGGTCAGCAGCTTGTCTACCACAATGAGCAGCTTCATCTGGGCCGGTTCGTTTACAAACTTCCTCTTTACCTCTTCCTCAAAGTCTTCGGGCGACTTTCCGCCGAGCATCTTCTGATAGGTGTCGTACTTCAGCAACTTCTCGGTAGCCCCTTCGCCGGTGGTTTCGCCCTTTACGTCGCGCGTTGTAGGGCGGTACGAGGTCACAATGGCGCACTGCGTGAATCCTACGCTCTGAAACAGGTCGTAGTAGCGGCAGGCGTTATACACACTGTCCGACACCAGCAGGGCATTGCCCCGCCCGTTTTGCAGCCGGTCTTTGGTGTCCATGTCAATCATAATGTCGCGCACGATCTTCTCGAGCCGGGTTCTGGCACTAAACAGCTTCTTCATGGTGCCCCAGCGCTGCTTTAGCTCGGCCTTGGCGTAGTCGGTGAGTCCCTGCGTCTCCCGCTCAAACTGGCGGTCGGCTCTTTCGTGCTCATCCAGCACCTGCTCCACGCTGCGGGCTTCGTAGCGAAGGTCCAGCACCACCCGGTCGTTCACCGCTTCGTCGTACTTGTAGGTATGGATAAACCGCCCGAAGGCCTCCAGACTGTTCTTCTTGTCCTTCTTGAGCAGGGGCGTGCCCGTGAAGCCAATAAACAGGGCGTCGGGCAGCAGAGCCTTCATGCCCTCGTGCAGCTTGCCGCTCTGGGTGCGGTGGCACTCGTCCACCAGGATATAGAAGTCACCCTTGGGTGAAAAATCGGCGGGCAGATTGTTCTTTAGCTGCTGCAAATAATCATCCACGTCGCGGGCACTCACTTCTTCCTGTGCCCCAAACTTATGCACCAGCGAGCAGAGCAACCACGGCCCCGTATCGTTCAGTTTCCCGATCAGGTCGTCGCCACTCTTGGTGCGATACACCTGCTCGTTCACGCCGTTGTATACCCGCTCAATCTGCTCGTCCAACTCGGTGCGGTCGGTGATGATGAGCACCCGGGCGTGGGGCACGTTCTGGCGAATCCACTTGGTGAGCCACACCATCGTCAGGCTTTTGCCGCTGCCCTGGGTGTGCCACACAATGCCCCCCTCGCGCTGGCGCAGGTGCTCCTGGGCGGCTTTCACCCCGAAGTACTGGTTGGGGCGGGCCAGTTTCTTCATGCCCCGGTCAAACACCACAAAGTCGCGCATGAGCTCAATGAAACGCGTTTTGTTCAGCAGTTGGATCAGCTGCTTGTCCAGCGGCGAAGTGACTTCCGCCGCCAGTTGCCGCACGGGTTCGGTGAGTTGCAGCAGGTGGGGGTCGTTGGGGTTGGCGGCTTCGCTCACCTCCTTCCAGCGTAGGTAGTACTTTTCTTTGGTCTCGATGGTGCCGTAGGCCAGCCCCTCGGAGTCGTTGCCCGCCATCACCAACTGCATCGTGGCAAAAAACGGCCCGATAAACAGGTGCGTTTGGTTGTCGAGGTTCTGGCGGATGCCCTGGTTGATCGACACGGTGCTCCGCTTGAGCTCAATCACGCCCAACGCAATGCCGTTCACGTAGAGCACCAGGTCGGGCCGCTTCTTATGCCGCCCGTCGATGGTCACCTCTTCGGCCAGGGCAAAGTCGTTGTTCAGAGGCTCTTGCCAATCGATAAGCCCCACGGTCTGTTTGTGCTGCCCCACCTCGGGCTGCACCGTCACCCCGTAGCGCAGCAGCGTATACACCTCCTGGTTGAGGTAGTAGGGCGTTTTGCTGGTGTCATTCACCGCCCGGTTGAGCTGGTGCAGGGCCTTGTCGATCAGCCCCTCGTCGTAGCGGGGGCGCAAGAAGTCGCGCAGCAGGGCTACTTCCACGTTGCGGTTGTTGGCGCGGTCTTCCCAGTGGCCTAGGTAACGGTACCCTAGCTTCTGCTGAAACAGTTGCACCACCCGTTGCTGGGTAGCGCGCTCAAGTTGTCCTACTTTCATCGTCTGAATCACGGATTTATGAGGATTAAGGGATGACACAGATTTGCTTTAACAGATGTACTTTATAAGACCAGGCGTTTGAGGGTGAGAGATTTGCTGCCGAAATTGATGAGCAGCCCTACTTCCAGTTTATAGGCTTTTAGATAATTGAGGGCCTGAGCCAGATGCACGTCTTCCAACTGAATGACTGCCTTTAGCTCCACCAGTACCTTATTTTCTACCACAAAATCCGCCCGGCGGGTGCCAATCGGTTCGGGTAGCTCTTTATAGTAAATATCCTGCTCAATTTCCCGGGCAAACTCCAGCCCCGCCTGCCGCATCTCCCACGCCAGGGCGCGCTGGTAAATCACCTCCTGAAACCCATTACCCAGAAACGAATGCACCTGAAACGAAGCCCCGATAATCTTCTCCGTAATGTCCTTATACTTCAGTTCCGCCATCCTTTAACGTTGTTAGTGTGACCCCCTTCAATCCAACCCAACCTAATCCAATTCAATCCAACCCAACCTAACCAATCCGTGCCATCCGCTAATCCCCCTCAATCCGTGATCCCGACAATTAGCCGCCGCTGCCCCGTGAGCAGGCACTGCATCATCCCCTCCTTCACCCGCCGCCACTTCGCCAACTGCGCCTCAAGCCGCTCAATTTCAGCATCCATGTCAGAAAGGATTTGGGCTATTTCTTGCTGTCTGGATTGCTCAGGAATTGCAACTTCAATTTGCCTTAGCTTACCCGGACTTATCTCTAGAAATGTACTTCCACTAGCATTCTGAATTAATACATTCTTGAGGGTAGTCATCAGATAGTAAAGAAACTCGTTATCGGTATATTCCTTCGCTATTAAAGATTGAAACCCTTGATTTGTACATCCCTCTTTCATCAAAATACCTAAATCGCCTATTCCAGCTCTTGAAGTAAGAAGAACAGTTCCAACAGGGAGTAATTTTGTAGAGGAATTAGAATACCCTTCTTGAGTTATTTTTCTTTTACTCTCATAAATGTACTTGCTTTCTCCGACCTCTGTAGGAGTGAACCAGTTAATTTCTCCGTTCCAAAACGTAAGATTAAAAGAGCTTGGCGTACCCCCTCCTACTATATCAGCCACTTCCCCCAACGTCTTCACCTCCCAATTGTCTGAACCACCGATGGGCACGGATTGCCGGATGGCACGGATTGCTTGCTGAGCCTCACCCCCCCCATCCGTGTCATCCCCTAATCCATTTAATCCGTGGTTCAGACCAGGAGGAGTCAGCAATTCCTGCATCGCTCCCTGCTTGATGAGGCGTTTCTTGGCAATCAGTTGTTCCAGGCTCTCGATCAGCGCATCCGCATCCCCCAGGGCCGTCGCAATGGCCGTCTGCTCCGCTTTGGTAGGGGGCAGGGGGATTTGAAGCTTTCTTAAGTTGCTTGCGTATATATGATATACTGAGCTACCTTGTCCCATGTGGGATTTTTGCTTATTAGCGGCTGATGAATTGAGAAGGTAGCTTAAGAACGTAGAATCAAATCCGCTTTTGGGCCTTAGTATTATAATATCTCCCCCAGCAACAACATCTTGATCGCCGATATAAGTAAAACATTTACCTATCTCTTCCGCCGTTTCACCAGAACCTGCAAAGAGGATATCACCCTTCTTTATCTGAAAAGAACTATCAGCTATCATCTTCGGAATAAAAGCAATTATTCTACTTACACTAAAATGATATTTAGTATAGATATCACCATAAAGAACACATGGTACTCCATCTAATCTCAATTCTGATTTAGGTATACTTCTTCCCTTTGCAAACACTCCTACATTACTGAGGGGTACTGCCTTCCAATCCTCCGGGATCAACCCCACTTCCGTGAGTTGCATCGGGGAAGTAGCTAAGGTATCCGTATCAGTTTCCATTCGTAAGTGTCTTTATAAAGTGTATGAAATAAGTCAGAAGCCCGCTCACGCATCAATCGCAAATCCCATTTTTTCCAAATGGGCCTGCACCCGGCTTTCCAAACTAGTCACCTGTTGCGCCAGTTCGGGCAGGGGGGTGGCGTAGCGGTCGGCCAGCGTTTGCAGCCGCCCGGTGAGCCGGTGGCTGATGGCTTCCATCTCGGTGCGCACGCGCTCCTCCAAGGCGGCCATCCACTTCTTATCCACCACCAGCGTCTTCACCTCCGCCTCGCGCAGGGCGGGGTACTTCGCCACCACCTTCTTCTCCAACTCGGCGAGGGCCTGCCGGATCTCCGCCTTGGCCTGCGTCTCCTGCTCCAGCAACGCTTGGTAGCGCAGCAGCACGCGCAACTCCCGCAGTCCGTCGGCCTCGGGTTGCTGCTGCATCAGGGGTTGCAACTGCGCTAGCGTACGGGCCAGGTGGGCCTTGATCTTCTTCTGGTAGGCGGTTACCTGCTTTAGCGTAGCGAGGTACTGCTCCAGCACCGGCTGCTCGTCGGAGAGCGGTACGGTTGCCAGGCGGCGCTTCACCTCGCCCTGGGTCACGCTGCCTCGGTCATTCATCAGGGCCTCCAGGTAGGGAGTCGCCCGCAGCTCGGCTAGCGTTGCCTCGGCCCGGTGGTGCTGCCGTTGCAGGGCCTCGAAGGCCGGGTAGCTGTCGGGCAGGTACTCGCGCCCCGCCTGGATCGTGTACTCTTCCTGCGCCCGCTGCGCCTCGGCCCGGCTGCTCACCTCGTAGAGGGCCCCTTCTTCGTCGCTGCCGTGCTCTTCGGCCAGTTCGTCCCGTTCGGCCACCACCGCGTCCAGTTCGGCCTGTAGTTGGTCGATGTGGGCCTGTTCGGGCGCAAAGTAGTGGGCCACGACCAGCGGCACCGGAATCAGCAAACCCATGAGTCCTTCCAGGCCGCCCACGTCCTGCTGACCCTTTTTGGTGGCGCGAGATAGACGGATGAGTACGTTGCCCGCCGCCCAGCCTTCGGCGGCCAGTTCGTAGAGGTCGTCCTGCATGGGGTCGCCCCAGTAGTCCATCAGGTGCTGGTACACGGCGTAGCGATCTACCAGGGGCCGGTCGGCGTAGGTGGTCAGCAGGTCTTCGGCCAGGGTATGTATCACCGTCTTGGGCAAGCAGCCCGTGCTCAGGGTCTTGAGGTAGGCCGTGTTGTGGTCTCGCCAGGTAGCAAATACAGCTTCCAGTTGCCCGGCGTAGGCTACAAACTCCGGGTGCGCCAGGATGCGGGCCTTTAGCTCGTCGCGGGGCACTTGCAGCCGCCAGTAGTGCGGGCGGGCCGGGGCCAGCAGGTCGTCTTTCAGGCCGGGGTACACCGACCAGTAGGCATCCAGCGCAGCCACGTCGCGCTCGGGTAGCCCACCCCGCAGGTGGGCCTCAATGTCTTGCGTATCTTCGGCCTCCTGGCTGTCGATGTAGCGCGGCAGGTTGAGGTTAAAGTCGTTCCGGTCGCTGGCCATCTCAGCAAAGGGCACCAACCGGCTGTAGCCGGGCACTTCCGTTTGCCGGTTAAACACGTCCACCATCCGGTGAATGTCGCGCGCCCGCAGGCGGTTTTTATTGCCGTCTTTGGTGTAGCCCCGGCTGGCGTCGATCATAAAGATGCTTCGCCGGTCAGTAGCCCCCGCCTTGTCTACCACCAGGATGCAGGCGGCAATGCCGGTGCCGTAAAACAAATTGGCCGGTAGCCCGATGATCCCCTTCAGGTAGCCCCGCTCCACGATGCCCCGCCGGATCGTAGCTTCGGCATTGCCCCGAAAGAGGACCCCCAGCGGCAAAATAATGGCCCCCCGCCCGGTGCTCTTGAGCGATTTGAGAAAGTGCAGCAAAAAGGTGTAGTCGCCGTTCTTGGCCGGGGGGATCCCGTAGCCCTCGAAGCGCCGGAAGATATCGTTCGCCGCATCCAGGCCGTTGCTCCACGACTTGTTGCTAAACGGCGGATTGGCCACCGCGTAGTCGAAGGCCTTGAGGTGCCCGCTGCGCTCGTCAAAAAACCGCGGGTCGGCCAGGGTGTTGCCCTGCGCAATCTCCGACGAAGGGTTGCCGTGCAGCCACATATTCATGACCGCCAGGGCGCGGGTGGCGTTGTCGTTTTCCTGCCCGTAGATGGAGATGCCGTGCGGAGCTTCGTCGGCCGCTTTCAGCAGCAGCGAGCCCGAGCCGCAGGTAGGGTCGTACAGCGTCTCCGACTGGCTGGCCGAGTGCTCCATGCCGATCACCTGCGCCATGATGCGCGACACCTCGGCGGGGGTGTAAAACTGCCCCTTGCTCTTGCCGCTTTCGGTGGCGAAGTGGCGCATTAGGTACTCGTACGCATCGCCCAGCAGGTCGTCGTTTTCGGCCCGGTTGCTACTGAAGTCCAACTCGGGCCGGTTGAAAATATCAATCAGGTTGCTCAGGCGGTCTATTTTGTCCTTGCCCTTGCCCAGCTTTTCGTCGTCGTTGAAGTCGGCCACCGTGATGATACCACTTAGTTCGTTGGCTTTGGCCAGGGCTCCGATAATTTTGTTAATCCGGTCGCCGATGTCAGGCTGCCCCCGCAGCTTCACCATATCCTTGAAACTGGCCCCTTCGGGAATATCCACCAACTTATCGCCCTTGTCCGATACGTACTTCATGAAGAGCAGCACCAGCACGTAGTCTTTGTACTGGCTGGCGTCCATGCTACCGCGCAACTCATCGCAACTTTTCCACAACGAGCTGTAAAGCTCTGATTTTTTAATAGCCATGAGGTAGTACTTTTTTGGTTGAGCTAGTTACCACTCTTGGTCAACTTTTCAAAGGCAAAACACCGGGAACCGTAATCTAACGCATCCTACAAACCGCTGAATAAGCGTTATCCAACTCACTACGCCCACGAGCCTCGGAGCAACACTGACTCGAGCCTCGAGTCAACGTTGATGGGAGGCTCGAGTCAACCCGGACTCGAGGCTCGAGTGAAGCGCGCAGCCTGTTGGTTGGGGCACAAAAAAACCCCGAACGTGCGTTCGGGGTCGGTAACTCGCCGGGGTAATGCGGCTACACCACGGCGAGGATGAAGGGAGCGGAACCGGTGCGCACTTCTTTGCCCTTGTTCACGGCGGTGCGCACCTCCAGGCGGTACGTGCCTTTCTTCAAACTGTCGGGCACCTTGGCGTGCAGCGTCTTGTCCACATTCTCGTGCAAGACTGCGATCTTCACTTCTTCGTTCTTTTGAGTGCTTATCAGGAAAACGCCCTGCGCCGCGGCACTCGTGTCTTCTATCTTCAGGCGTTGCCCCTTGATCACCAGGGTGTGGCCCGGGGTGAGTTGCTCGTTGGTGGTTAGCGAGCTGCGATCATAGGTTTGCTTGATCACCGGCACCGGCACGTCGTGCGGAAGCACCGCTACCTTCACGTCGGCCAGGGCTTTCTTCAGGGGGCTGCCTAAACGAAGGTTGAGTTCCACCTGGTGACGGGAGCGATCAAACCGGTCTTGGTCGTTCACGAACACGCCCGACACGCTGGGCTCCAGGCTAAAGTAGTCGCAGCTGAAGCCGTGGCCCTCGCGCAGGTTGTCGGTGATGGTCTCGAGCACACTGTTGATCACCGCGTTGCACTCGGTGGGCTTCAGAATTGAGCCCTTCACCGTGATCTGCTTCACCACGTCCTTCACGGTCATCTGCTGGCGGTTCTGCACCTGGGCCATGCAGTCATCCGGGTCGTCGGTGGTGAGTTTGTTGTCAACTAATGAGATTTGTAACATACTGCTTGCTGTTTGGTGAATACTGGTTTTACAAATGAGCAATCCGCAAAAATCAGGGCAGTAGTTGAATGGTTGGTTGGCTGGGAGTGTAAGGTTAGAGCCCTTGGATACTGCGACGCGCTTGGGCTACTTTAAATCTTGCAAGAATATTACAATAACCGAACGCATTACAAACGCGCCCGATAGGTAGGATGTCACGGGGAAAGTTTTGGGAGGATAGTAACCGAACGCGTTACAAACGTGCTTTAGAAAAATTTGCGGGGATTTTTATACGTGGGTAGGGGCATGAAAGATTTGGTGCCTTTGTATCAAAAAGTGACGCGCGTTGCGTAGGGTTCAGAGAACCCTGGTAAGCCAGTCACAGTGCCGGAGGCACTGCGCCAGACGGATGGATAAAGTAGGCGAAGGCGTTATAAACGCGCCCGGTATACGGGGCATCGAAGGCGAGAACGTTATGCTACTTATTTCATCATTCGGTGTTTCTTATTCAATATTCAATATTTCCCTATGCTGTGTTTGGATCGCGCTGCAAACGTGCCCCCTGAGGGCGCATTTGAGACTTAAGCCCGGGGAATGCCAACCACCTCCCCCCGCGCGGCCGACTCGTAGGCGGCTTCTACCAACTGTAGGGTTTTCAAATTATCCTCCCCGACTGTTTCAACCGCTTTTCCATCGCGCAAGCCCGCTAGAAAGTGCCGATGAATTTCTACCATCGACGACTGCACCACGGCGTACTGCGGGTGCACCCAGTCGTAGCTGGGCAACGTAAGCTGTTCCGGGTGTTGCCCTTCGCGCGTAGTAACGGTGAATTGAAAATCCGGCCCGAGTCGCACCGATCCCCGGTTCCCTTCCACCTCCACCAGCGTCTGCGGAAAGCACGCGTAGTCCACCACCGAGGCGTACGACATCTCCACCGTCACCGTCATCCCGCCCGCCGTTTCCAGCAGCAGCGTGACCACGTCCTCTCCTTTGATATTCGGATTCACCCGCTGGGTTTGGCAGTACAAGCGTGTCACCTCGCCGAACAGAAAGCGACTCGCGTCGAGCAGGTGCACCCCCACGTCGGCCAGCATCATGCGTTCCAGCTGCGCCAGAAAGGGCTGGTTGTCAAACACCGGAAACGCGCTGTTGAAGTAGATCCGGGCCCGAAAGGGCGTTCCGATCGTGTCGTTGTCCAGTAGCTTTTTCAGATGGCGGATAGGCTGTTGCCAGCGAAAGTTTTCGTGGATGTAGAGGGGCACCCCGGCCTCCTGGCAAACGCGCACCATGTGCCGGGCCTGTTCCCAGTCCGGGGCCATGGGCTTCTGGCAGATCACGGGCAATCCTCGAGCCGCGGCTAACTCGGTGAGGGCCGCGTGGGTATCCGGGCTGGTGATGATATCCACCGCATCGAGCGCCTCTGCCTCAAGCGTCGCTTCGGCATCGTCGTACCAGGAAGCGGAGCCGAAACGCTCGGCCAAGGCCTGTGCTGCCTCCGCTACCCGGTCGCAAAATACGAACTCGAGGTCTGGATCGGCCTCCCGCCAGGCCGCCACCTGGTAACCGGCCCAGAAACCACAACCGATGATCCCGATCCTCATGGCTGGGTGATGGCGTCGATCTGCTCACGGATGTTGTCCATCTCGAACACCTGTTGCCAGTCGTCTTTGAACAGAATAGACTCAGCCCGATTCAACGCCTTGATGGCCGCGTCGGAAAACTGAATGGGCAGTTCGCCGAAGAGCACCGCCAACTGAATGTTGATGTGGCCCAGGATGAAGTCGCGCGCGGCCTCGCGGGGCACACCCTTGTCGACCACCACGTCGAGCGCGTCGCGAATCTTCTTGATGCAGGTGGAGCTCAGCGTTTCGGAGAACCCCGGTTCCAAGATCGCCATCTGCTCCACGGTGATGCGGTGGTTTTTCGTCACCGGCTGAAACAGCACCTTCGTCAGGGCGTCCCCGATGGCGTAGTAATTATCGGGACCGTGCATGAGGGCCGACACCACCGTCTGCCGCGCCAGGATGCCGCCGTAGTAGTCGCGGTACGCTTCTTTGGTGGGCTCCCAGTTGAACACCGAGGGGTGCGAAGGATGCGTCACGTAGTAGGCCAGCTCCTCGCGGTGGGGCAGGTGTCCGGCCAGTGGGGCGGCGGGGTCCAGGATCACCACCAGCGCTCCGGCCTTGAGTTGGGGCACCACCAGCGCGCTCACGCGGCGCATGGCGCTATCGGGCACTGCCAGCACCGCAATGTCGGCTTCGGGCAGGGCTTGGTCGGCCGCCGTGACGGAGACTCCGGTCGCTTCCAGGCGCTGGATCGCCTCGGGGTTGATCTCCAGGTAGCTAACGCGGTAGGCATCGGCGTTTTTGAGGTTGTTGGTGCAGCGCATGCCCATTTTTCCACCAGCACCGACCAGAGCGAGGTTTTTCATATTTGAAGGATTGAGTGATTGAAAGAATGATTGAATTGTTGAATGATTGAATGGACTAGGGTGGGGGAGAGGTGATTGCGTGGGTGGATAGGGCGTTGCGTAGGTAGATGCTTCCTTGTTCTACCCACCTTCGCTCTTGCGCAATCGCTTCTTGTATGTTCGCCAGCGGAGCAGACCACACCTCGAGGGTGGCCGACTGGCACCTTCCGGTAGCCGCCAGGGTTTGCAGCAGCCACGGCACGGGGGTTTGTCCCGACCCGGCGGGGACTCCCCGCACGGTGAAGCCCATCTGATGGTCCAGGCGCTCGATGCGGTAGTCTTTCACGTGCAGGTTGAGGGTGTAGGGGGCCAGCGTGCGCGCCACCTCCCAGATACCTTCGTCGGCTCCCAGCGAGTTGGCAGTGTCCAGGCAGATGCCCACGTAGTCGGCGTCGGTGGCTTCGATGATGTCGACCAGTTCGTGGGCCCGGAAACGGTCGTGGTTCTCAATGGCCAGGCGCACTCCGGCTTCCCGGTACAGCGGCAGCACTTCCCGGATAACGCGCACAATTTCGTCGTGCCGGGGTTCGTAGCCTTTGTCGTCGATCACCACCCGCACGAAGGGCGAGCGGCACTGCTGCGCCAGCGTGAGGTAGGTACGCAGTCGGGCGGGACGCAGTCCGCGGAGGCCTAGCTCTAATGCTACTTGGGTTGCTTCAGAAGTGCGTAGCAGATTTTTCCACGCCTCGGTATCAAGGTGGTGCACCGGCAGGTTGTCGGCCAGCTGCAGTCGGCGTGCACCAAACTGCTGGGCTTCGAGCAAGAGTTGCTCGGCCGTCATCGGGGTGGGGGGCGGGTGACCCGGCACTCCGATGGCCCAGGGGTAGGCGTAACTGCTGATACCGAAGGCGATGGACATAAGGTAGTGACTTTTCCGATGGGGCGGCGGCGCGGGATGGTGGGGTCCTACCGGCGGTTGCTGGGTAAATATACGAATTGCCTCAGGAATTCTATATGATTTAATTGCTTAGCAGTGAGGAGAACGGCCGGAGTAAATAGCTATTTTGTGGCGGGATGCCTTTGCTATGGTGGGTAACCCACTAAGCAACAATCGAACAATCGAACAATCCATGCTTCACTTCTACCTATCAACCTGTCTATTCCCTTACCTCATTCAATCATTCAAACCTTCTCTCATTCAATCACTCTCCATCCGCCTCAAAAATACGCAGGATAAAATGTAAATCCTCTCCCGGAACGATACCCTAGTGTGGGAGCGGGCAGATGCACCAACGATACTGCGTACAGTAACCCGTTCCAAAAGCGATTTCCAAAGCTTATCGGAGGTTTTCGGTAGTAGTGCAAATCTAAGTCCAGTGCTAAGTACCACTCCCGGTAGGCCGAGTAACCGGCGGCTTGGTTGGCCGACTCGCGGGCGTGCAGCATCTGGTTGGCTCCGTAGCCCACCGCCACGTTGAGCCACTTCGGAAACCGGGGATACCGCCGCTTCAAAAATGCGTGCAAATCCACCGACAGCCAGTAGGTTTGCCCGTTATAATCCTTGAGCACTTCTTCGGCCAAGTTGCCCCCCAGGGTGTTGGGCCGTTCGGCGGCCAGGGCCGTGCGGTGAAAGGAAAACTTAGGTTCCAAGCGCACCTCACCCCACCGGGCGTGCTGTCCCATCCACCACACCGACCCCGCTGCGTTGGCGGCCAGATCGTGCCAAGAAAATCCGTAAGCCTGCGAAAACCCGTCGAACACCTCTACCGGCAGGAGCGACAGAAAACCGATCACTCCACCCACGTCCTCGGAAGACCGCCGTGTTCCTAATTGCTTAACCAGCGCCGTGCTCGCCCGGCTTAGTTGAAAGGCTGAATAAAGATGCCCCACTTTGTCTACTTGCCTCCATTGTGCCCCGTCGTTGAAGAACTGAAACCGTTGTCGGGGCTGATTGCGGTACCAGGCCGCGTAAAGTCCGGCTTGGGCCGCTCCGTAGGCCACCCCGGCGTAGCACCACCGCCGATTCACGTGCGTGGTCGAGTCGCTGGGCGGAGAACAATCGGCCTTAGTTGAGACTGCCGTCATCAACAGCAAGCTGAGTATTATAACGTCCTTTTGGTTGGCAACTAACAAATACTTAATTTTATGGTTAGCAATGAGACTGTTTTTTAAAACTATATAGGTATGGAACCGCAAGTTACCGTAAAAAAGCGTACCGTTCGGTGCTTTGTTGCGGGTGACCCGGTGGCCTTTCGCAAAGTATACGATGCCTATAAAGACAAGCTACTTGCCTATTCTCTCAAATTTACTAAATCTGTTCCGGACGCCGAAGAGGTTGTGCAGCAGTCGTTCATTCGCTTATGGGAGTTTAGAGGTCGTATCAATCCTAACCGCCCCCTCGACCCTTACGTCTACCGGATTGTTCGCAACTGCGCTTTTGACTATCTCAAGGAGGTAGCGCGTGCCGCCCGTTTGAAGGAAGACCTTCAGTCAGTTTTGGTCGCTCCCTCGTATCAAGAAAATCTTTCTGCCAACCAATGCGCTGAGATGGCTCAGCGAGCCATTGAGATGCTTCCCGAAAAACGGCAGATTATCTTTCGTATGAACTATGATGAGGACATGACGCATCAGGAAATCGCTGAGGCGCTACAGATTTCTATCCACACCGTGAAGTCGCAGTTGGTTAAAGCAACCAAGACCGTCCGTTTGCTGCTCCTGCAGCAAGCCAGCCTGATCATTACCCTGCTATTCAGCATTTAGTGTACGTCTGGCCTTGCCATTTTTGCATTACATCACGCAAAAGTCGTAACAAACATCAGTGCTTAGCCCATAATTGCAGTGGTATCGTAATCTTTATCGCTATTTATTAACATGATAATCTACGGCGTGTCCTTGCGGGTAGTAGCAATAGTAGTAGCCTACTTATGAACAAACAGGATCTTTTGCGAAAATACCTGGCCGAAGGTTGTTCTCCGAGCGAACTTCGACAACTCTACGACCACTTACTAGCGGACAAAGCCGTTGACCACGAGCCTATGTTAGCTGAGCTTTGGCATCAAATAGCTACTCCGACTGCCATGAGTGATAGCACCTCAGAGCGCATCTACGCCGGAGTGGTGTCTTCCGTTCCGGTGCTGGCTAAACGCACGCGCCGCAATTCCCCCCGCCCCTGGCTGTTAGTAGCCGCTGTTGTAAGTGTGCTACTAATTACGGGATGGCTGATGAAGGGGCTGCTCTTTCCTGCCTACGACACTCACCAAACCGCCTACGGCGAAGTGAAACAAATTGAGTTGCCCGACGGAACGGTGGTGGACCTCAACGCCAATTCAACCCTACGCGTTGCTACCCGCCCCGACGATGGAGTCCGAGAAGTATGGCTCACGGGGGAGGCCCACTTCCACGTGATGCCCCGGCAAAACGACAACGCCCAGGCCATTAAGTTTATCGTGCACACCAGCAACCTGGACGTGGAGGTGCTGGGCACCACCTTCAACGTGAAAGACCGTCGCGGCACCACCGACGTGGTGCTTAGCTCGGGCAGCATCCTGCTGCGCAAGCAAGCCGACCACGCGCAAGCGCTGGCTATGCAACCCGGCGACCGGGTGCGTCTGCGCCAGGCCGAAGAATTTGTGATCACCCAGGTGCCTGAGCCGATTGTCTACACCTCCTGGAAAGACCATGAACTCTACTTCGACGACCAAACGCTGGGAGCTATCCAGCAAGAACTGGCCGATAGCTACGACGTGTCGCTTCGGTTTGCCGACCCGGCGCTCATTAACCTACGATTTACCGGCTCTGCCCCCACCGATGACCTTACCATTCTGCTAACAACCATACAAAAGTCGTTCAATCTCACCCTTAAACAAGACGCCAATGGATACCTCTTAGCCCCCTAATCTCGCACCGCCGGTGGGCTCTCGCCAGAGACATCGGTTCGTATTTATCTTCACTACACTTAAACCCTTATCTTATGCATTGTAATTTACCCACCCTTCGTCGGTTGCTGTTGCTGCTGGCGCTCTGCGGAGGGCAAGTTGCCGGGTCCATCCAGACCGGATCAGCCCAGACCCTGGCCTTGTCTTCCCTTACCCCCCGCGGCGTTCATAATGACGAACCCCAACAAAAGCAAGCCGTGGCACTGACCACCGTGCTCGAACAACTGGAGAAGCAACACAACGTGCGCTTCAATTATGCCAGCCAGTTGGTGAAAGACCAGGCGGTGAAAGTGCCCGCCGACGCTGATGTTGATCTGGAAAAGGCCCTCACTCAGTTGCTAAAGCCCCTGGGGCTGCGCCATGAGAAGGTGACCAAGCAGATCTACGGCATCTACCGGGTGCCCCAGCCTACCAAAGTCTCTACAACGTCTGCCTCTAAGCGCACCAGCCTGCGAGCGGCCCAGGTGGACCTCATCGCCCGCTTAGGGCTGCGTCCGCTGCAAACCGTGACAATAACCGACAGAAGCATCTCCGGAACCGTGACCGACGAGAACGGAGAGGGGCTGCCCGGCGTTAACGTGCTAGCCAAGAACACGACCATCGGTACGGTTACCGATATTGAAGGCAACTACCGCCTTTCGGTAGCCGACAACGTGGAGACCCTGGTGTTTTCCTCGGTAGGCTATCTCACCCAGGAAGTATCCATTGATAACCGCACCACCGTTAGTGTATCTATGGAAACCGACGTACGATCGCTCTCCGAAGTGGTCGTCGTTGGCTACGGTACCCAGAAAAAATCAGACCTGACCGGCGCGATTTCATCGGTGCAACCCGAAGACATTAACCGCATATCCGAACGACGCTTAGAGACGGCCCTGCAAGGCCGCGCGGCCGGAGTGCAGGTTACCCGGGAAGAAGGTGCCCCCGGAGCCGGTTCCAGTGTAAGCGTGCGCGGAGCCGGGTCCATCGGCAACACCCAGCCCCTGTGGGTGATCGACGGCGTGCCCCAGAATCCGGGTAACTTCTTCAACATGAACGACGTGGAGTCGATCGAGATTCTCAAAGACGCCTCGGCCTCGGCCATCTACGGCGCGCGTGCCGCCCACGGCGTGATCCTGGTCACCACCAAGCGCGGCACCGAAGGTAAGGTGAAGGTCAACTTCAACACCTCCATCGGCCAGCGCAGCCCGGTGAACCTGCCCGACATGTTGGATACCGAAGGCTTCGTGCGGGCCAGTTCAATTGGCCGCATCAACGCGGACGGCACTCCCGAACCGGCCTGGAACAATCCCGGAAGCCTGCCCAACACCAACTGGGTGGATGAGGTGTTCTCAGGCCGCGGCCTGGAGCAGACCTATAACCTATCGGTGGCGGGTGGCAACGAAAATGCGAACTACTTCGTATCGGGCGGTTACGATAAGGAAGAGGGCATTATGGTCGATAACTACTTCGAGCGCTACTCGCTGCGCGCCAACGCCGACTTCAAGATTGGCAAGTACATCCGTATCGGCGAATCGCTATTAGTGTCGCGCACCCGCGAAAACCCTACCAACAACGACGGGGGCGATTTGCTCACCATTTTCCGGGCTATTCCCATTATGCCCGTGCGTGACCCAGACAATGCCTTCGGGGGCTGGGGCACCGCTCCTTCCTACTTTCAGGGGCCTAACCCGCTGGCTAGTGAGCTTCAGAACCATATCTTGGAAACCGCCAACCGCCTCAACGGAAACGTGTACGCTGAGATTGAGCCGTTGGAAGGACTAACCCTGCGCGGTAGTGTGGGAGTAAACGTGAGAGCCTTTCGCCGCGAGCAATTCTCGGAAGCCTTCAACTACGGCGCGCTATCCAACTCGCTTAACTCGCTGGAGCACCGCAGCACCGACGATGAGTCGCTCAACACCAACCTGGTGCTCACCTACACCAAAAGCATTGGTAAGCACGACTTCACCGTGCTGGGCGGTTACGAACGTTTTCAGCAGGATGAGCTAGACTTTGCCGCCGACGCCCAGGATTTTCCCGTCAACTACGCCCGCAGTTTTGGCCTGGCGGCCGGGGCGGTTAACATTACCCGTCGGAACACCATCGCCGATCAGTACCGTCTGGAGTCGTTATTCGGCCGAATCAACTACACCTTTGCCAACCGCTACCTGCTCACCGCCAACGTGCGCCGCGACGGTTCTTCTCGCTTCGGTCCCGATTTCCAGTACGGGGTGTTCCCCTCGGTGTCAGTGGGCTGGCGTATTGTTGAGGAGGACTTTATGCAAGGAGCCTCCTTCCTGTCGGACTTGAAACTACGCGCCAGCTACGGAATACTAGGGTCAGACCGAATTGATGACTACATCTTTGCGCGTACTTACACCAACACCCGATCTACCTACGCCTTCGACGCTACCGGACAGGCCGGGGGTACCAAGCAGCGGGGATACTACCTGCGACGCTTTCCCAACGAACAAGTAAAGTGGGAGGAAGTGGTGCAAACCGATATCGGTTTGGACGCAAGCTTCTTAGAAGGACGATTCAACGTGACGGCCGACTACTATATCAAAACCACCAACGATATGCTCATTGGCGTGCAGTTGCCGCTTTCGTTCGGAGTGTCGCGCGAGCGAAGCATTCCGGAAGGCACCGAGGTGAACATCGGATCGGTGGAGAACCGTGGGTTCGAACTGGCGCTGAACTACCGCGAGAGCATTGGCGACTGGAACTTCGACATCACTGCCAACTCGGCCTGGAACCGCAACGAGGTGCAACAGCTGGAAGAAGGGCTACGCATTCCCGCCGGGGGAGGCGGCCCCGGTTATGCCGGTAGCATTGCCCTCACGGAGGTGGGTCAACCCATTGGTTACTTCTTCGGACTGGTAGCCGAAGGAATCTTCCAAGATCAGGATGAGATCGACGCCCTCAATGAGGCCGCGCCCGATGGCTTCTACCAGACCGAAGAAACCGCTCCTGGCGACTTGCGCTACCGCGACATTAATAACGATGGTACCATTGACGCCGACGACCGTACCAACATTGGCAACCCCTGGCCGCGGATGATCTACGGTTTTAATGCTAACGTGGCCTATAAGAACTTCGACCTCACGCTGTTCTTTCAGGGTGTGCAGGGGGTGGACCTCTTCAACGCTACCAAGGCCTACTACCGCACGGTGTTTAGCGACTATAACTCCAGTGAACGGGTGTTTGAAAGCTGGACGGCCGAAAACCCGACCCAGCACCCGCGTCTGATTGCCAGCGATCCCAACGGCAACTTCCGCCGCCCTTCTTCCTACATGGTGGAAGACGGCTCGTACCTCAAACTGCGCAACATCCAGGTAGGCTACAGCCTGCCCGAGTCGTTGATCAGTCGCATTGGCCTCACCAACGCCCGGGTGTTTGTAAACGGGCAAAACTTGCTCACCTTCACCCAGTACGAAGGTCTGGATCCTGAGTTGAGCGCCGGAAACAACAACAACACCCGGCAGGGCATCGACGGACTCGGACAGTACCCGCAGACCCGACTGGTGTCGGCCGGACTACAAATTGGTTTTTAATTGTTAATCCCTATCCTTATGAAAAATATACTCAAAACCACCGGTTGCCTCCTGGCTGCCCTGCTGCTGTTTAGCCGGTGCCAGGATGATTTCCTGGACGTGGCGAATCCGAACGAGATTGACGCCAAGAATTTCTTCCAGAGCATGAGCGACCTGGAGCTGGTGCTCACCAGCGTGTACGCCGCCCAGAAATCCGAAGAAACCTACGGGGCCGACTTTCTGCCCAAGGTATCGTACGGACTGCCCAAGACGGCCAACCAAGACTGGCTGGGCACCGACGGCTGGAACCAGATGTACCGCAACGAGGTGACCCCGGGCAACGACCTGATCGACAACTTCTGGCGCGGCTTCTACCGCGGCGTGGCCCGCACCAACGATTTCCTGACCAACGTAGACCGTTTTGTGGAAGAGAACCAGGCGACGCTTTCGCCTGATAACCTGGCCCGCATCGAGGTGATGCGGGGCGAAGCCCGCTACTGGCGCGCCTTCGACTACTTTCACCTGATTCGGCTGTGGGGCGAAAAAGGACCCGCCGTGAATGCCAGTGCCGCTGGCGTTCCCCTGATTCTGGAAGTGGCCCCCACCCGCGATGATATGTTCGTGAGTCGGGCTACCGTAGGCGAGGTGTATCAGCAGATTATCGCCGACCTGCAAGCGGCCGAAGCGGCCCTGCCCGACAGTTGGGAGGGGGAGAACATCGCGCGTGTGGATGCCTACGCCGCCAAGATGACCCTGGCCGAGGTCTACATGAACTTCAACGACTACGCCACCGCCAACGGCTACCTGGAGCAGATCGTGAACAACGGCGAGTTCTCGCTGGTGCCTTTTGAGGACTACCAAGACTTGTTTAACGGCGAGAACGAGTTCAGCTCCGAATCGCTGCTGGAGATCAATTTCTCTACCGACTTGCAGGAGAACATGTGGCAGGGCGGACTGGGCACCAATCTGGCGTTGCAGATTGCCCCCAAAGGCACCGGGTGGAGCAACGTGTATCCGCACGACGTGAACGTGCTGCGCTTCGGCGACGATCCGCGCCTGCGCGTGAACATGCTGGAGCCCGGCGTGGACTCGGTGGTGTTCGGCGACGGCGAGTGGAAGATCCTGGAGCGCATGGTAGGCGACGAAGGGGCACTGGGTTGGAGCTTCAAGAAGTACGTACCCATCGAGTATTCGGTGTACTCTACCAACCGCAACTTCGGCGCCAACGTGATCGTGTATCGCCTGGCGGGTGCCTACCTGATGTACGCCGAAGCGCAGAACGCCCTGGGCAACGACGCTGTAGCATTGGACTACGTGAACCGGGTGCGCCGCCGCGCCTACGGAGGCGATCCGGGCACCCCATCGGCCGAGGCCGACCTGACCGGACTGAGCGGCACCGCCCTGCGCGACGCCATCCGCGAGGAACGCTTTCTGGAATTGTTCGCCGAAGGGCACCGCTGGTACGACCTGATCCGCTGGGGCATTGCCGCCGAAGAGGTGGCCAAGTACCCCACCGTGCGCTCGGGTCCGGTGATCTTCAACGAGCGTGACTACTACTTCCCGATTCCGCAGGACGAACTGGATGCCAACCCCAACATGCAGCAGAGCACCGGCTACGGCGGCGACGGCGGTTGATCTACATTTCTTTCGGGCACTTCTGGTGCGCGTTTGCAACGCGTACGATTTGTAACGAGTGCTAACATGGAAAGCCCAAGATTTGGGTGAGGTAAACTATAAGTTATACCTCATCATTCAAGATTCATCATTCCTTGCGCCCGGCGCCCGGTTCGATATTGTACAACACCGAACAAGGAGTTACGAATGATGAATTTCGAAGTAAACAGTCTATCCAAAGCGGCTTGTGGAAACACAAGCCGCTTTTTTTTGGCCCGTCAGCATACCCCGGTAATCGTTCTGAGCCGCGTTCTCCTTTATAACTTGATCAAGCTATAGTAAAGCGAAAGCTGCAGTACCCGGTTGGGCAGGATGATTATTTCGTCGGCCAGGTTTCCCTGTTTGTCCGTAAACTGAACCTCTTCGCCATAGACACTATTTATTCCTAGCACGTATCTAACCCCCACCCTCAACTCATCGGTGATCGCGAACCCTACTCCCAGATTGAGACTAAGATCAAGGATACTATGGTAGTCTCTATTCGCTAGCAAGTAACCAAGTTCTAATCCGCTCTCAATACTCAATCGATCCATCGGCTTGTAGCCGAGCATGACCGGAAGGACAACGTAAGGCAGGTTGAGGGTGCCGTCCTCAAACCTCCCTCCCTTGTTAGAATATTGAAGTTCAGGCTGAATAAACAGCTTTTCAGTGAGCGGGGCGTGCAGGTACCCACCGACGTGGAATGCGGCTTTGTAGTCGGAACCCAGCACGCCGTAGCTTTCGTCTACGCTCAATGCGGTGATCTTAGCGTAGTTGAGTCCGCCCTTCACCCCCCAGGTGGTTTGAGCGCTCACCCGACTCGCAACTGCGATAACTATGATTGATAAGAAAATCTTCATCATCATTTTCTCTGGTAAACGATTCTGTTCTTACACGAAAGCATTCACTGCAGGCTACACTTTATCATTCATCATTCATCATTCCTTGTTCGATATTATAGAATATTGAACAAGGAATGATGGTCTCGAAGTGGAATAGTCTATCCCCGCGGCTTGGGTCTTGCGGGGCCGCCTAGGCAAGCTGCAAGGGTGGACTATTTTTCTTCTACCGCACCAGGATGCCGAACGCCTCCAGCTTCTGGGGCGACTTCTTGAACGCCAACCGGGCCACCTTGCGGAATTCCGACAACCATTCTCGCAACTCCTGCTGCGCCTGCTTCTTGCGTTGGGTGGCATCCTCGGCGTCTCCCTTAATGCGCGCCTGTTCTTCACGCAGCGCGACAATGGCTTGCAAAGCGGCCTGGCTTTGGGCCAGTTCTTCGGACGTTACCCCCTGGGGTGCCAGCCGGGCCGCGTGCGGAGTGATGCGCTCGTAGAATGCGTTGGCCTGTTTCAACCAGGCATCCTCGGTCCGCTCCAGGCGCTGCACGTTGAGTTGGTGCAGCATCGGGGCATCCTTGCGAAACACGAAGCGGGCCACCTTCACATGCTCCACGAACTGCTCGCGGGTAGTCTTCAGTTCGTCCTTAATCCGGTGGTTCAAAGCCCACTGGCTCTCATAATACTGCTCTTGGGCGCGGCACTGCTCGGTGCAGTTGGTTAGCAGGCCCTGGCCTTGCTTGACCTGCTGGGGCGTGAATCCGTACTTGGCCAGTGCTTGCTGGGCTTGCTTGTCGGCCAGGGTGTTGTTCACCGATAGGCGGGAGGCCTTGAGCAAATCGTCAAATGCGTCGGTTTTCATATCTTCTGGTAAGTTTGTTTAGGGCAAAGAAAGCAAGCCGTTTTCTGCGATGCTCGATCCATTCGCATCACTCCTTACACCGGTACCATCGGGAACAAAGTGCTAAAAAGGGGCGCGGCGGACCCGATGCTCCGGGAGCATCACCGTCGCCGCGCTATCGGCGACGGTGAAACACGGGCGTTTCTTTACATCGGCCGACGCGGCGGGGGTAATTTCTTACATCTCCGGCATCGACGAAGGGTTAAATGACCCGCAACGGCCATGTTAGAGGGCAAAAGTGAGTGCGTTGGTGCCGATGCTCCGGGAGCATCACCTCTGCCGCACTTGATTTTGCTGACCAACCGACGGCGATTCGGGGGCAACCGAGAGCCGTGCGTGGCGCAACACGCTAACAAAGGCATTGAACCGGGCTAGGCTTTTGCGTATCTTTGGTGGCATGAAACTTCCCTATGGCATCAGCCACTTCCCCACCCTCGTGCAGGACGGCTACTACTACGTAGACAAGACCCCCTACCTGGCACAGATGGAAGCGGCTCCCGAAAAGTACGTCTTCTTCTTGCGGCCCCGCCGATTCGGAAAAAGTCTGTTCGTTTCGTTGCTGGAACACTACTACGGGCAGCAGCACCGCGACCGCTTTGCCGCGTTATTTGGGGCCTACCACGTAGGGCAGCACCCCACGCCCCTGGCCAACCGCTACCAGATGCTCAAGTTCGACTTCAGCCGCATCGATACGGCCACTTCCGAAAGCACGTTTCGGGGGTTCTTCTCCAACGTGAAGAGCGGCGTACGCATGTTCGCGCATACCTACGGCTTTTCGCCCGAAGAAACGCAGCAGGTCCTCGAGGCCGAGTCGCCCGACGACATGTTGAAAATCCTCTTTGACCTGATCCGCATCCGGGGTTCCAAACAGGTCTACCTGCTCATCGACGAATACGACCATTTTGCCAACGAACTAATTGCCTTTGACTTTAGCAACTTCAATAGCTTTGTGACCCGCAATGGCTTCGTGCGCAAGTTCTACGAAGCTATTAAAACCGGCACCGGCGAGGGCGTGGTCGACCGCCTGTTCGTCACCGGGGTGAGTCCCATCACGCTAGACAGCCTCACCAGCGGCTTCAACATCGCGGCGCACCTGAGCACCAGCCGCCTCCTGAACGAGCTGATGGGCTTCACCGAGGAAGAAGTTACCCGGCTATTTGAAGTGGCTTGCCCCGGGCACGATATTTCTCTTATCCGGGATGACCTGAGAAAGTGGTACAATGGGTATTTATTCAGCGGAGCCGCAACTTCGCGGGTATACAACTCAGATATGATCCTTTACTTCCTCAAGGAATATCAAAAGAATCAGTGCCAAACCTATCCCGACAAGATCATCGACGTCAATATCGCCAGTGACTACGGTAAGATTCGGCGGTTGTTTGCCGTAAAGGATAAGGCGCAAAACTACCGCACCCTGGAGAAGCTCATCAAAGAAGGGCAAGTCACTTCGCTGCTTACCCAGCAGTTTAGCTTCGAGAAGCGCTTCGACGAGCAAGACTTCGTCAGCCTGCTGTTTTATCTGGGCTTTGTCACCATTGAGCGGGAGGAGCTGGGACAGTTGATCTTTCGCGTACCCAACTACGTGATCGCCCAACTATTCTCAGAATACTTTATCCAGCTCATCGACGAACAGGCATCGCTATCCGCTTCCATCACTGACATCCAAGGAATGGTGATCAAGATGGCACAAGAGAACGACGTGCAGCCCTTTATTCAACTCATTGAGCAAACTTTGCAGGGCTTGTCGAACCGCGACTTCATTCAGTTCGATGAGAAATACATCAAGGTGCTCTTCGTCGGCTTTGCCAACCTGGCCAATCTCTACTACGTGAAAAGCGAACTAGAGGTGGGGCAGAAGTACGTGGACGTGTTGTTTCTTTATCGCCCACCTCATTTTCCGAAGTATCAGTTTGTGTTTGAGATCAAGTACCTCAAGAAAAAGGATGCCGCCCGGCTGGATGCGGTTCGGGAAGAAGCGGTTGCGCAACTCCGGGGCTACTTGGGCAGCCCGGAACTGCAAGCGTTTATCAACCGCCCGGGGCGGGGCATGGAGACGGTGCGGGCCTACGTGGTGGTTTTTGTCGGCGAACAGGCCCAGGTGGTGGAGGAACTTCTATCTTAAGTGCCTGGGTTTGGCTATCTTTGTTCAAAAAGAATCAAGTCATGGCAAAACAATTGATCCGCTTCGACTGGGCAATTAAAAAGTTGCTGCGTGACAAAGCGAACTTTGGCATCCTGGAAGGTTTCCTGACCGTGTTGCTGGGCGAACCCATCAAGATAGAACGCATCCTGGAAAGCGAGAGCAACCAAGAGAGCGAAGGCGACCGGCACAACCGGGTGGATATGCTGGTCAAGAACCAGAAAGACGAACTGATCATCATCGAGGTGCAGAACAGCAAGCAGTATGATTATTTCCATCGGATGATCTACGGGACATCGAAGGTTATTTCGGAATACATTCAGAAAGGTGAGCCGTACGCAAACGTTAAGAAGGTGATCTCGGTCACGATTGCTTACTTTGACTTGGGGCAAGGTGAAGATTACGTATACCACGGCACCAACGAGTTTCATGGTATTCACAAGCACGACGTGCTCACACTGGCCGACCAGCAGAAAGCGCTCTATGACAAGCAGGCGGTATACGAGATTTTCCCCGAGTACTGGATTATCAAAGCCGAGAAGTTCGACAACCAGGTGAGCGATAAGCTGGACGAATGGATTTACTTTCTTAAGAACAGTGAGGTACGGGAAGACTTCACGGCCCCGGGCTTGGACGAGGCCCGAGAAAAGCTGGATGAGTTACGCATGAACGACGAAGAGCGAGCCAATTACAAATGGTATCTAAAAAGATTGCGCGACATCGCCAGTGAACAGCACACCAAAGTGGCTGATATGCAGCAGTTGATCAAAGAAACCGAAGAGGAAGCACGTGAGAAAGGCATAAGGGAGGGATTGGAACAAGGACGAGAACAGGGACTGGAGCAGGGCAGAGAGCAAGAAAGAATAGAGACTGCCAAAAAACTGCTTGCGCTGAAGATAGATAATCAGACCGTAGCGCAAGCAACTGGCCTCACCACGGCTCAACTGGAAGCTTTGGGAAAGGAGTTGGAACGATAAATCACTCATGCAAAGCGTTAGAAACTCTGCCCGAATGCGCTAGTTTTATTGCCCATGAATGAGATCACCGGAAGCAGTTGAATCCTGAAGGGAGAATGAGGCACTTTACATTATCTCCTTTGCTGCTTGCCGCTGGTTGTTTCGGGTTGCTCACGTCCGCGTGCTCACCCACGTCTGAACAGTCCGCTTGGTCTGCTGGCGAAACCCTGGCCCGCGCCCACTGCGGCAGTTGCCACCAGTTTGCTGAACCCGCACTGCTAGACCAGGCCACCTGGCGGGAGGACGTGCTGCCGGTGATGGGCCTGCACCTGGGATTGCTGGACGCCCCCAGCCCCGCCGCCCAACAAAACCTACAAACCCTGCTGCTGGAGGGTAACTACCCTACCCAGCCGCAGTTGTCAATGGCTGAGTGGGAAAAAATCAAAGCCTACTACCAAGCCGATGCCCCGGCGCAGCTAGACCTTCCGACACCTGTTCCGCTGCCGCTCACCGACCGCTTTGTCGAGCGCGAAGTACCTGTCAGCCGGTCAGCCCCGCCGGGCATCACCTGCGTGCGGATCGACACCCTCACCAACCGCCTCTACGCCGCCGACGCCGGAGTGCAAACCCTGTTCGACGTGGACCCGTTCAGGGGAGAAGCCAAGGCGATTCTTCAACAACCCACCGTCAGCGCTCTCACCTGGGTAGGGTCGTCGGGCGACTTGCTGGTCACCCACCTGGGTTTTTCGGTCCAGCCGAAAGAGAGATCCGAAGGCTACGTATCAATGGTTGAAGCCATCACCCCTTGGCTGTCGGCACTAGCGCGCCCTACCCAAACCCTCACCGTCGATCTGAGTGGCGACGCTACGGAAGAGTTGCTGACCTGTAACTTCGGCTACCGCACCGGTCGTTTGTCCTACTGGAAGTTGCAAGACGATGGCACCTATCAGGAGCAGGTGTTGCGCAACGAACCGGGAGCGCTCATGGCCGAAGTGCGCGACCTAACCGGAAACGGGCGCAACGACATTGTAGCGCTCTTTGCCCAGGCCGACGAGAAGCTGATGCGCTACGACAACCAGGGCGACGGGCAGTTCCGGGAACGGGTGCTGCTGCAGTTTCCGGCTTCCTACGGTTCTACCTCCTTTGAGTTGCACGACTTCAACGGCGACGGGCACCTGGACATTCTCTATACCTGCGGCGACAATGCCGACCACTCGATGATACTGAAGCCCTACCACGGGGTGTACCTGTTCTTCAACCAGGGCGACTGGACTTTCAAGCAAGCGTACTTCTTCCCCATGCACGGAGCCTATCGGGCCATGGCGCGCGACTACGACCGGGACGGCGACCTGGACATTGCGGCAATTGCCTTCTTCGCTGATTATGCGCAGCAGCCCGAACGGGGGTTCGTGTACCTGGAAAACCAGGGCGACCTCGGCTTTGTGGCTAGCACCCGCCCGATCCACACCGCCGGGCGGTGGATCACCATGGATGCCAACGACCTGGATGGCGACGGGGACGATGATATTGTGCTGGGTAGTTACACCGTTGGCCCACCCTTCGGCACGGCGCTCGACGCCTGGAAGAACCACTCGGGCGTGCTGTGGCTAGAGAACACCACCACTCGCCGGTAGCCAAATCGGCAGTATTCTGGCCAAACAGTGGCATTTCTGCCGGAGGCGTAGTACCTTTTGGCAAATCCTTTGTATGCTTCACTACGCTCTGTCCACGCTCCTTATTGGTAGTTTACTTCTGCCCGTATCCTTGGTTGGTGTCTCCACCAACCACGACGCAAACGCTATCTCCCTGGTTAGTGTCTCCACTAACCAGGACGACATCTCCACCAACCAGGACAACGCCTCCAACGACAAAGAGCGCCTCATGGCCAACGCCCGCCGGTACCTGCCCAACCGGGCGCAGCAGGAAGCGCTGATCCACGAACTTCAGCAGCGCGAGGCCGACTACGACTCCACGGTGCATCTGCTCAAGAAATACATTCCCCCCACGGCCAACCATTACCACACCAACCTGATTGATACCACCGCCCACCCCTTTCGGGAATCGACTTACTACGCGGCTAACCTGATGGACAGCGGCCTGCCGGAGTACCAGCAGCGGGCCTTCGACATCTTCAGGACCGTGATTGCCCACCAGGATCAAGACTCCACCCACGACACCTATGGCATCTGGTCGTACCATCTGGAGGAGACGCTGCCCCAGATGAACCAACCCGACTGGAACTGGGCCGATTTCATCGCGGTGCCGTTGTTAGAGACCTACCTGAAGCACCACGCGGTGCTGCCCCCGGCCCTGCGGCAGTCGATGGAAGAAGCCATTATGCACGCCAGCCGGTCCATTGAGAAGCGGGACGTGAAGCCCGGCTACACCAACATTGCCATCATGGGCACGCTGGTGACGCACCTGAGTGCCCACCTGTTCGACCTGCCCGACCTCAAGGAGTACGCGGCCATGCGCCTGCGTCGCTTCTACGACTACACCGCCGAATTGCAGGGCTTTGCCGAGTACAACAGCCCTACCTACACCCGGGTGGCGCTGGACGAACTCTGCCGGATGCAGCAGTACATCCTGGACGCGGAGGCCCGCCGAATGATCGACTACTGCTACCTAACCGGTTGGCGGGTGATGGCGGCGCACTTCCATCCGCCCAGCGGGCAGTTGGCCGGGCCGCACAGCCGCAGTTATTCCACCCTGCTGCGCCAGGATTTCTACGATTTCCTCTACGGGGCTTCGCAGAGCCAGATTGATTACCAGCAGGCGCAACTGCCCGTAGATTATTATAAGCTGCAGCACCAGATTCCGGCCTCGCTGATTCATCAGTTCACGCAATTGCCCAGTGCCCGCGTGGTGCGGCAGGATACCTTTAGCCTGGGCGACAACCCGGTGGTGGGCTACACCTACCTGCATCCGCAGTACTGCATCGGTTCGGTGAACCGCTCCACCACCTGGCAGCAACGGCGTCCGCTGGTCGCCTACTGGGGCACGCCTGAGCAGCCGCACTACCTGCAGCCCAAGCTGCTGCACGACGGGGTGGAGTTTGCGGCGGGCAACATCTTCTCGGTGCAAAGCGGCAACGCCGTGCTCACCACCCTCAACTTCGCCACCGACGGCGGTGACTACCACATCTCGCTCGACCGCCTGCCCGACGGCATCTTCCGGGCGCGCGACCTGCGCCTGCGTTTCGAGCTGGGCGGGGCCGACTTGCTGGACAGCCTGACGATGGACGGAAAGACAATTGCCCTGCGCGATGGGGAGGTACAGACGGATATCCGTTTGTTGCGGACTTACTTCGACGGACAGGAGGTGCAGATGATTGAGACCGGTAGCGACCCAACCCGCTGCTGGGTCGATGTGGTGCTCTACGCGGGGGAAGAGAAAGACTTCGATCTTAAGAACATGGGCCAAGCTGCGCTGAGTTGGACCACCCGCCTCCACACCGACGACGACCTGACGAATTGGTCGGATCCGGAGGCTACCGTGCAGGATCAGCGCGTCAAGCTTCGCTGGGACGAGTTGAGGCTGTCAACCCCGGTGAAGCCTGATACGGAGGAGGTGCTGCAAAGTAGCTTTTCGTCCACGCTATGAGCAAATCCGCTCCGCCTGCTTCCCCGCGCCGCTCGGCTACGCGGCGGATCGCCTTCCGGGTGATCGCCGGGCTGCTACCCTTCGTGTTACTACTACTGCTGGAAGGGCTACTGCGTGTGGTGGGCTACGGGCAGGACTACGCCCTGTTCATCGACGCCCCGGACCACCCGGGTTACCGGATGATGAATCCGAACGTGTCGGAGAAGTACTTCGCCACCCCGGAGAACGCCACGCTGGGCAACCAGGAGTTATTTTTAGCCGACAAAGACCGCAGCACCTTCCGGATCTTCGTGCTGGGCGCTTCCACCGGGCTGGGCTACCCCTACCTGCACAACGGCTCGTTTCACCGCTGGCTACAGTACCGCCTGATGCAATCGGTGCCGGAGACCAACTTTGAAGTCATCAACCTGTCGCTCACCGCCGTCACCACCTACACCCTGCTCGACTTTGCCCGGCAGGTGGTCGACTACGAACCCGATGCGGTGCTGGTCTACGCCGGGCACAACGAGTACTACGGCACCCTGGGCGTAGGCTCCACCAGCCGCTTGGGAAACAACCCTACCTTAGTGCGGGCAATGATGTGGCTGCGCGACTTTCGGCTGATGCAACTGCTGGGCAACGCGGTGAACGGGCTGCGCCGCAGCCTGGCCGGAGCACCTGACCTGCGTACCAACCTAATGCAGCGCTTGGCGGCCGAGCAGGCCATTCCCCTGGGTTCGGACCTCTACGAACGGGGCGTGGCCCAGTACGAAACCAACCTTAACGACCTGCTGGAGGTGCTTGACCGACGTCAGGTTCCGGTGCTGCTCAGCAATTTGGTGAGCAACGAAAAGGATTTGCCTCCCTTCGTGAGCGACAGCACCGAGGGGGCGACCTCAGCCGCCGCCCAGTTTGAGCAGGGGCAGCGGGCCTACGCGCAGAAGAAGTTTGCAGAAGCCAAGGCGCGCTTTGTGCGGGCCAAGGAACGCGACCAGCTCCGGTTTCGCGCTCCCGAAGCCATGAATACGGTGGTGCAGCGGTTGGTCAATCAGTATGCAAACGTAACATTGGTGGACGCGCAGGCGGTGTTCGCGGCGCATTCGCCGCACGGCATCTTTGGACAGGAAACACTGCTGGAGCACGTGCACCCCAACCTGTACGGCTACGCTTTGCTGTCGGACGCCTTCTACCAAGCGCTGCGGCGCGAGGGGCTGGTGGCGGTGCCCGAGCAGCACTCGATGTCGTTTGAGGAACTGCAGCGGCAGATGCCCGTCACGACGGTGGACTCGCTACGCGGGGCCTACGAGACGATGATTCTGAAGGAAGGCTGGCCGTTTAATGAGCTCATGCCCCCGGCGGAGGATCGGGAGAAGACAACGGAGGAAGCGCTGGCGGGTCGACTGGTGGTGCAGCAAATTACCTGGGACGAAGCCATGCAGCAGTTGCTGCGGCACTACGCGCAAGCCGACCAACCGACGGACGCGCTGCGCGTGGCCGAGGCGCTGGTGTTGGAGCATCCGCAGGACGCCCGGGCGTATCAGCAAGCCGGTACGCTGGCGCGGCAAATCCAGGCGGAGGACAAAGGATTACGATACCTCGAACGAGCGTTTGCCTTATCTCCCACCCTGGAGGTAGCCCAAACGTTGTTCGTTGCCCTGCTCAAGCAAGATCAGCCCAAAGCGGCCCTGCCCTACCTGGACTACGCGGTGCAGACCCACGGCAAGTTCGCCGAACTGCGCTCGTTTGCCCAAAATATTGTGCGGTTGAAGCAAGTCTACGCCCAGGACACGAGTCAGCACGAACTGGCGCTTCGGGTGGCGGCGGCCTACTTGCGGTTCGCCAACGCCACGGCGGCCCGCCCCTACGTGGATCGGGTGCTGGCGACCGACCCCGCCAACCCCGCTGCCCGGGAGTTGCGAACTAAGATTAATCAATTATCCACCCAAGAATAGTGTATGAAGCTACGTTTGCAAACAATTACGCGCCGGCAAACGGTGGATACGGGCATGGCCCTCACGCTGGTGGCGCTGCTGCTGGGCCTGTTTACCCACTGGGAAGGATGGTACCCGCTTGCGGTGGGAGTGCTGCTGGTCACTATGACCTTTCCGGTGGTATGGAAGCCCGTGGCGGTGGTGTGGTTTGGGCTGGCGGAGTTGCTGGGCGCAGTTTCTTCGCGAATCATTCTTACCTTGCTGTTCGGATTGCTGGTGGTGCCGGTGGGCGTATGGCGGCGGTGGCGGGGCCGCGACCCGCTGAACCTTCGTGCCTTTAAACAAGATCGGACTACCATGCTCAAGAACAAAGCGCACTCCTGGTCAGCAACTGATCTGGATAAACCCTACTGACGATGGAGTTCTTGCGCGACCTATGGGATTTTCTCAAGCACCGGAAGAAGTTCTGGCTGCTGCCGCTGGTGGTGATGCTGGTGTTGCTTAGTGTGCTCAGCTTTCTGGTGGGCGGATCGGCCCTAGCTCCCTTTATTTATTCGCTTTTCTAGAGAAGCATTGGTAACAATATTGAACCGGGCGCCGGGCGCAAGGAATGCTGAATATAGAATGATAAAGGTCTGTTCCTCTTTTTGCCGACCCTGCGCTTAGTGACCCACGCTCACTCTCCCCTGACTGCCATCTTGGGCATTTCGGCGTTCTACCACGACAGTGCCGCCGCGCTGCTGGTGGATGGGCAGTTGGTGGCCGCCGCCCAGGAAGAGCGCTTCACGCGCATCAAGCACGACGCTTCATTTCCGCAGCAGGCCATCCGCTACGTGCTGGCCGAGGGTGGAGTGCGTTACGAGGAAGTGAGCGCGGTGGTGTTCTACGAAAAGCCCTTCATCAAGTTTGAGCGGCTGCTGGAATCGTACCACGCAGTGGCACCCCACGGTCTGGGCAGTTTCCTGACCGCCATGCCCGGCTGGATCAAGGACAAGCTGCTGTTCAAGCGGTTGCTTCGTCAGCATCTGCGCTCGCTGGGTGGGGGAAATCCTCCGTTGCTCTTCCCCGAGCACCACCTGTCGCACGCGGCCAGCGCATTTTATCCCTCGCCCTTTGAGGACGCGGCTATCCTTACCATCGACGGGGTGGGCGAATGGGCCACCACCACCATCAGCCACGGACAAGGCCATCGCATTCGTCTGTTGCGGGAGCTGCACTTTCCGCATTCGGTGGGGTTGCTTTACTCAGCCTTCACCTACTACCTGGGCTTCCGGGTGAATAGTGGCGAATACAAGCTGATGGGACTGGCCGCCTACGGCGACCCTAAGGCAGAGCAGACCCAGCGATGGGTATCCGACATTCTTAAGGAACTAGTTAAACTGCATGACGACGGTTCCATTGCCTTGAACATGCGTTACTTCCGCTTCGTCACCCACCTGCGGATGACCGACGACCGGCGGTGGCAACGCTTGTTCGGGCTGGAGCGCCGGGTGCCGGAAGCCCCGCTGACCCAAGCGCACGCCAACCTGGCGTGGGCCATCCAGCACGTCACCGAGCGCGTAGTGCAACAACTGGCGAACACTGCGTACCAGCTCACCGGCAGCGCCAACCTGGTGATGGCCGGGGGCGTGGCGCTCAACGGGGTAGCCAACGGCAAACTTGTCCAAACAGGCATCTTCAAAGACGTTTGGATTCAGCCTGCCGCCGGGGACGCAGGCGGAGCCGTGGGAGCGGCCTATGCCGCCTGGCACATCGGACAGGGCCAGCCGAGAAAGCTTGTGTTGCCGGACGCCATGCAAGGCGGCTATCTAGGTCCCTCGTTCTCCGATAAGAACATCGAGATGGTGCTGCGGAAGTACGGCGCAACGGATGCTACGCGCTACGAAAAGGACGAACTGCTGGCTTGCGTGGTGGAGCAGTTAAAGCAGGGTAAGGTAGTGGGCTGGTTTCAGGGGCGAATGGAGTTTGGCCCCCGGGCGCTGGGGAACCGCAGCATCCTGGGCGACGCGCGCCATCCGCAGATGCAGCAGAAGATCAACCAATCAATTAAGTTTCGCGAGAGCTTCCGTCCCTTTGCGCCCAGTGTGCGGGAAGAAGACGCTGCCGACTACTTCGACATCACCGCCCCTTCGCCCTACATGCTGCAGGTGCACCCGGTGTGGTCCGACCGGCGGCTTCCCCTCCCGGAGCTTTCGCCTGACGCCCCGTTGCTGGACCGGCTGCTTCACGCTCGCTCCGACATCCCCGCCGTGACGCACGTGGATTACTCCGCCCGCGTGCAAACGGTGAGCCGCAACACCAACCCCTTGTTCTGGAAGCTGTTGACGGCCTTTAAGGAAGCCACCGGCTACGGACTGCTCATCAACACCAGCTTCAACGTGCGCGACGAACCCATCGTGTGCACTCCCGAAGACGCCTACCGCTGCTTCACCGCCACGCAGATGGATTGTTTGGTAATGGGGAATTACTTTCTTGAGAAGACAGATGATGGCTGAGAAGAGCAAGGGTTTCATTATAATTACTACTTTGCAACCTTCATCCGCAATCCTATGCTACACCAGAAAAACATCGTGATCATCGGCGGCACCACCGGGCTGGGCCTGTCGGCGGCGCTGGCCTTTGTCCGCCAGGGGGCGCGGGTGGTGGTGGTGGGCCGCACCGAGGCCACCGTGCAAGAGGCCCAACAACAACTTGGCGATCAGGGACTGGCCCTTACCGGCGACGCTACCGAACAGGCCACCGCCCCAGAGGCCATTCGGCAGTGCGTCGAGCGCTGGGGCAGCTGTCATGGCCTGTACCACGTGGCGGGCGGCAGCGGACGGCGCTTCGGCGACGGCCCCTTGCACGAGCTTACGCTGGAGGGTTGGAACCGGACCTTCGAGCTCAACCTTACCAGCCTAATGCTATCGAACCAGGCGGCGGTGCGCCACTTTCTGAAAGAAAAGCAAGGCGGGGCCATCCTTAACATGGGGTCGGTGCTGGGCTACTCGCCCTCGCCGCACCACTTTGCTACCCACGCCTACGCCGCCACCAA
The DNA here is from genome assembly GCA_965217275.1 of Cyclobacteriaceae bacterium. GTDB lineage: Bacteria > Bacteroidota > Bacteroidia > Cytophagales > Cyclobacteriaceae > Tunicatimonas. The sequence continues at coordinate 4,991,571 of OZ244400.1, forward strand.
GTCGGCCATCATCGGGTTCACCAAGGCCATTGCTGCCCACTACGCCTCCGACAACATCCGCGTCAACGTGATTGCCCCCGCCCTGGTGGAAACCCCCATGGCGCAGCGCGCCGCCAACGACGAAGTCATCATGAAGTTCATTCGCACCAAACAACCGCTCGACGGCGGCCGTATTGGCCGTCCCCAAGACCTGGACGGCCTGGCGAGTTGCTTGCTATCGGACGCCGCGAGCTTCATCACCGGGCAGGTGATCGCCGTAGACGGCGGCTGGACGTTGAGTGAGGGGCAGTTGTGAAATGGTCACTGGTCACTGGTCACTGGTCACTGGTCACTGGTCACTGGTCACTGGTCACTGGTCACTGGTCACTGGTCACTGGTCACTGGTCACTGGTCACTGGTCACTGGTCACTGGTCACTGGTCACTGGTCACTGGTCACTGGTCACTGGTCACTGGTCACTGGTCACTATCATTTAGTAGCCAACAGCTAGTATCTAGCATCCAGTATCTAGTATCTGGCATCCAATATCTAGCATCCAGTATCTTGCCATGTAGAAGATCATCCAGTATCCAGTATCTTGCCATTCTGAAAATCATCAAGCAACCAGCATCCACTATGAACCAACCAGCCCTAGGCATCGATTTAGGAGGAACCCATATTAAGGGAGCGTTGCTCCACGGTGGGGAAATTGTGGATCATTACCACACCGATACGAACGATCTGCCGCTGGCAGAAAACCAGTCGAGCAAAGCGCTGTGGCAGCAGGCCATGCAAACGATGATCGATGCGGCCCGTCAGCGGTATCCTGAGCAAGACTTGGCCATCGGACTGGCCGCGCCCGGCATCCCGGATGCCGATTATACGATGATCAAGTGTATGCCCGGGCGTCTGCAAGGCCTGGAAAACTTACAATGGGCAGACTTCTTAGGCGAGGCGCGGGTGCCCGTGCTCAACGACGCAATGGCGGCCTTGCTGGCCGAGAGTCGGTTGGGAGCGGCGAAGGACGTGCAAAACGCGGTGCTGCTCACCCTGGGCACTGGCGTGGGCGGCGGACTGCTCATCAACGGAAAGCCATTCGGGGGCAGCTTCCAGTGGGCCGGGCACATCGGGCACACGGTGGTCGACAGCAGCGGCTTTCCGGACATCACCCGCATGCCGGGCAGCATCGAAGAGGCCATCGGCAACGCTAGCCTCCCCCGCCGCTCGATGGGCCGCTACCAATCCACCCACGAAGTGGTGAGTGACTACGAGCGGGGCGATCCGTTTGCTAGTTTTTTGTGGCTCACGGCGGTGCAAAACCTAGCCTGCACACTAGCCTCGCTGGTAAACCTCATCTCACCCGAGGTGATCGTGCTGGGCGGCGGCATCACCCGGGCGGGCGACGCGCTGTATGAACCCCTTGCTTCGTTCATGGACGTATACGAATGGCGTCCCGGCGACCAGCGCACTCCCATCCGTCAGGCGCAGTTCGACGATTATGCCGGAGCGGTGGGCGCTGCTTTGTTTGCGTTGGAAGGTGGCAAATAGCGTATAAATCCCTTTCTTTGCCGGGATTCGTATCGGTACGCAATTAACGTGTCGGTTGGATGGGCAGAAAATATCGAGTGACGAACAAGGAATATCGAATGATGAAGTGATTTTTATAATGTTTCCTCCTTTGGTGTTCACTGTCCCTTGCTCGATACGCAACGTCGATAGGTCTATTAACTACGTATCGCGTACTTGCGTCGATGTGAACCCCTGAGAATATTACTTGATCTATTCCTAACCAATCAAATGATGTCCGTTGTCCAGCAGTATCTAGACCAGTGCCAGGCTATTTTGCAAACCGTTGAAGCGCAGACCGAAGCTATTGAGCAGGCGGCCGGGTGGTTTGCCGACACCATTCTGGCCGGTCGTATGGTGCACCTGTTCGGTTCGGGACACAGCCGGATTATGGTGGAAGAGATGTGGCCGCGCTACGGATCCTTCGCCGGGTTCAATCCCATTGTGGAGCTTTCGTTGTCGTTTCATAACCTGGTGGTGGGAGCCAACGGACAGCGACAGGCGATGTTTCTGGAAAATGTGCCGGGCCTGGCCGAGCGCATCCTGCGCAACTTTGACCTGAGCGAGCAAGACTGCGCCCTGGTGATCTCTTCGAGCGGTTGCAACGTGGTGCCCATCGAGATGGGCGAACTGTTTCAGCAGCGCGGCATCAAGGTGGTGGCCCTGGTCACCAAAGCGCACTCGGCGGCCAGCAGCAGCAAGCGCGCCGACGGCAAAAAGCTCACCGACTTCGCCGACTTGGTGCTCGACACCGGTGCCCCGGTGGGCGACGCGATGGTGACCGTGCCCGGACTGGACACTCCCGTGTCGCCCGGTTCCACCGTGGGCGGAGCTGTAATCGTGAACAGCATCAAGGCGGTGGTGGCCGAACGACTCACCGCTGCCGGGCATCCGCCCAAGGTGCTCAGTTCGGGCGCGGTGGTGGGAGCCGAACGCGCCGTAGAGCTGTTCGAGGGCGCCTACGACGAGCACGCGCATCGGTTGGCGAAGCTGTATCAGCGGATCGGGCAGGAGGAGGCGAGGGGGGAATCAGATTGAATTATCTATTCTATCACGTTCATGGCAACAATCGAAGCTATTGCAACAAGTAACGACCACGCAAAGCCTATCCAGATGCCGAGAAAGGACAAAGTCACTGTCATCCAGCAGGGACCTTGTTGCAGTAGAGGATAAGGCATCTGGGTTGATATGACTGCGGCCGAGCGCTTATGCCCCTTGCTATTTTACTCCGTGAGCAGGCCATGAGGTAGCTTTCACCCTTCAATAGCCGTAGTTGAACCCCCAATGTCAGTGACACGGAGACCATGCACCGGAGTTGGAAGGTCAATCGGTTTTGAATACCTTTGGGTTCCGCCGGTAAATTTGTCTAGACGCTATTTTTTTTGGGTGTGCCTGTTGTTATACGGTCACCACACACATTATCTCTTCATCCCAATTATCTAAGCAAAATGAGCGAACATTTTAGCTACAAACACGACGACCTATTTAATCCTACGCTAAAAGCTTTAAAGGTCCTGGGGGGATCGGGAGCTATTAGCGAAATTGAAGACGAAGTATCGAAGATCTTGAACCTGACTGAAGATGAGATCAATGAAATTCATAAAGAAAGTACGACAAAACTGGCTTACAGACTTGCATGGGCACGAAGTTACCTCAAGCAGTATGGTTTGATAGAAAACTCATCGAGAGGTATCTGGACTTTAACAGAAGACGGACAGAAGACCGAACAAGTTGATCAGAAAAGAGTCGTGAAAACTGTCTTGAAAAAGAACAGAGAGGAACGAAACGCAAAACAGTCGAAAGTAGAAAATGGGTTAGAACTACAGAACCTAACCGAAGAAATCGAAGAATTTGAGTGGCAGGATAAACTAATTGAGACTATAAGAAATATCCATCCCGACCAGTTTGAAAGACTATGTCAAAGGCTTTTGAGAGAGCTAGGATTTGTAAATGTAGAGGTTACGGGACGAACTAACGACGGCGGAATTGATGGAAAGGGAATAGTAAAAGTCGGCGGAGTGTTGTCGTTTCATGTAGTGTTTCAAGCGAAGCGATACCAAGGCTCAGTTTCTTCCTCTGTTATCCGCGATTTCAGAGGAGCTATGAGTGGAAGAGCCGATAAAGGAGTTGTTTTAACCACGGGAAGCTTTACAAGAGAAGCAAAGAAAGAGGCGACGCGCGATGGTGCTACTCCCATTGATCTCATTGACGGCAACGAATTTGCCGAAAGGCTCAAAGAATTAGACTTAGGAGTAGTTGTGGAGATGGTAGAAGAGGTTAAAATCAAATCAGACTGGTTTAAGAACCTATGAGCCGTAGCTTATTCCTACTTTCTCTACTTTAATCAATCCCAACAAACCCGACCTTCTCTTATGACTGACCGTCCCATTCGCACCACCGTTATTGGTAGCTATCCTTTTCCCGGCTGGCTGCTGTTTGCCTCCGAAAACCTGGATCAGTTTGGCCCGGCCGACGTTGCCGAGATGATCGACGACGCCGTGGTGGCCGCCGTGCACGACCAGGTGAGTGCCGGGCTGGACGTGATCACCGACGGCGAACAGACCCGGCTGGACTTCAACCTATCGTTCTACGGCTTCATCGAGGGCATTGCCCAGAACGCCCTGGTGCCCCGGAAGTGGGGCCCGCCCGCCCATGACCAGCGCGGCAAGCACACCATCACCGAAGAACTGCGCTCTCCGCGGGGCCTGGGTGTGGTAGAAGAGTTTCAGCGACTACAACAGTTAGCTCCCGCCGGACCGGTGCTGAAAGCTAGCCTTCCCGGCCCCTTCACCCTGAGCGGCCGCTTGTTGCCCAACGCGCAATATCCCGACCGCTACGCGATCACCGAAGCGCTGCTTCCAATGGTGCAGCGTGAGTTGGAAGGCTTGGTGGAGGCCGGATGCACCGAAATCACCGTTGATGAGCCCTCGATGAGCTGCTACGCCTACAAAGAGGATACGAAGCGCTTCGTGGATATATTTAACCGCACGGTGGAGCCGGTGGTGGGTCGCTGCCGTCTGTCGACGCACCTATGTTTCGGCAACTTCAAGGGCCACGCCGTGGGCTACCGCCGCATTGCGCCCATGCTGCCCGACTTTCTGGACTTCAAAGTAGACGAGGTGCACGTGGAAATGGCCAGCCGGGAGTTTGCCGAGATTAAACTGATCGCCAAATTTGCGCAGCGGATGGAGGTGGCGGTGGGCATCGTGGACGTGAAGAGCTACTACATTGAGACGGTGGAGGATATCGTTCACCGCATCAAGCAGTGTCTGGAGCATATTTCGGCCGACAAACTGTCGGTGGCTCCCGACTGTGGACTGAGCCAGACCGCCCGCTGGGCCGCGAAGAAGAAGTTGACAAACATGGTGGAAGGAGCCCGGCGCGTGCGTGAGACTTTGTAGTTGCCGTTAGTTTTGTTGCTGGAAGTCGCGGTAGCACTGATTGATCGCCACGATGATGTCGTACTCGTTCGATTCCTCAATAAACCGGTCTTCTAAGCGGCAGAACAGGATAAACTCATCCAAACGCTCGTCATTAAGTCCGGTGATCTCCTCGATCATCGCGCGGTTGTACTTTCTGGACAAAGCTTTCTGATAGGTGGCCTCTTGCCGGGCTTGCTGCACCTGCCGCTCGTACTTAGCGCGCTTGCTGAAACGATCAAAGATGAACGAGATTGGGCTGCCAATAGACGCCTTCTTTTCCCGGCGCGGTCCCTGGTAGCTGCCTGGAATCACCACCTTTTCGGGTTCGGGCAGGTCATCGAGCGCCAGCACCGCCCGCTTGAAGGCCGCCTCGTCGCGGAACGCAAATACCGTCACGTTTTCCAGTTCGTAAGTCTTTTCGCTCAGGCGGATGGTCAGGTCGTAATTAGTAGCCTGCGCCGTGTCGCCGAAGTATAGCTGATAAGCCTCGTAGTTCACCGCCGACAGTTGCAGGGTGTCTTGGGATGAGAAGGTGAGATAGAAGAAGCCTTCTTCGTCGCTCACCACGCCCTGCTGCGTGCGCAGGTTGGTGACCGTGACAAATGGCAGGGGTTCGTCGGCTTCGTTCACAATTACCCCTGACAACCGGATGGGCTCGTTGGTAGGAAGAGACTGTCCTACTAATTCTGAGGTGGCAAACAGGACAAGCAAAAAAATCCAGGGGCGCATACGCAGAGATGAAACGTTTCTACGCAAGGTACGAACAAAACCGGGTTTTATTGGATGGATGTCGCGTTATGAATAACGCGTCATAAATGACGCGGCTACCGCTCTGCCAATCTGTCATAGCCGGGGGCGTTGGCATACCCATTGATAATCAATAGATACAAAATATTTCGTAACGCAAACCTGAACAAACAATATCATGGGAAAAATTATAGGCATAGACTTAGGAACTACTAACTCGTGCGTGGCGGTGATGGAGGGCAATGAGCCTGTTGTCATTCCCAACAGCGAGGGAGGTAGAACTACCCCGTCCATTGTCGCTTTTTTGGACAATGGCAACGGAGAACGCAAGGTGGGAAGCCCGGCTAAGCGACAGGCGATCACCAACCCGCAGAACACCATTAGCTCGGTGAAGCGGTTTATGGGTAAGAAGCACTCAGAAGTTTCTTCGGAACTGAAGAACGTCTCTTACCAAATCGAAAAGGGAAACAACGACACCGTTCGCGTGAAGGTCGGTGATCGCATGTATACTCCGCAGGAGCTTTCGGCCATGATTCTTCAGAAAATGAAGTCTACAGCGGAAGACTATCTGGGAACCACGGTAGACGAGGCGGTGATTACCGTACCGGCTTACTTTAACGATGCTGAGCGACAGGCTACCAAAGAGGCCGGGCAGATCGCCGGTTTGGAAGTGAAGCGAATCATTAATGAGCCCACCGCCGCGGCCTTGGCCTACGGTATGGATAAAAAGAATCAAGACATCACCATTGCGGTGTATGACTTGGGAGGAGGTACGTTTGATATCTCTATTTTGGAATTGGGTGACGGAGTGTTCGAGGTGAAGTCTACCAACGGTGACGTGCACCTGGGAGGAGACGACTTCGACGCGAAAATCATCGACTGGTTGGCCGATGAGTTTAAGAAAGATGAAGGTATCGACCTACGCAAGGACCCGATGGCCCTGCAGCGCCTGAAAGAAGCGGCGGAGAAGGCTAAGATTGAGTTATCGTCTTCAACCCAAACCGAAATCAACCTACCCTACATCATGCCGGTGGACGGTATTCCGAAGCACTTGGTGCGGTCGCTGTCGCGCGCTAAGTTTGAGCAGTTGGTGGACGACTTGGTGAAAAGAACGCTGGAGCCTTGCCGTCAGGCAATCAAGGATGCGGGAGTATCACCTTCTGATATTGATGAGGTAATTTTGGTAGGAGGCTCTACCCGTATTCCGAAAATTCAGGAAGAAGTGGAGAAGTTCTTCGGGAAGAAACCTTCCAAGGGAGTGAATCCCGACGAGGTGGTCGCCGTAGGAGCAGCCATTCAGGGCGGAGTATTCAGCGGCGACGTGAAAGACGTGCTGCTGCTGGACGTGACTCCGCTGTCGCTGGGTATTGAGACAATGGGCGGCGTGTTTACCCGTCTGATTGAGTCTAACACGACGATTCCTACCAAGAAGTCAGAGACGTTCTCTACCGCATCGGACAACCAGCCTTCGGTTGAGATCCACGTGTTGCAGGGTGAGCGACAGATGGCCAAAGACAACCGTACGATCGGTCGTTTTCATCTGGATGGTATTCCTCCGGCACCCCGCGGAGTGCCTCAGGTTGAGGTAACCTTTGACATTGATGCCAACGGAATCATGAACGTGTCGGCCAGAGACAAAGGAACTGGCAAGGAACAGAACATCCGTATCGAGGCTTCGTCCGGACTTACCGACGAGGAAATCGAGAAGATGCGCAAGGAAGCCGAAGCAAACGCCGAATCGGACAAGGTGGAGAAGGAACGCGTCGAGAAAATCAACGCGGCCGATTCGCTGATCTTCCAGACCGAGAAGCAGTTGAAAGAGTACGGTGACAAGCTTTCGGAAGGCAACAAGAAGCCCATTGAAGACGCACTGGCTGAACTAAAAACCGCGCACAAGGAGCAGAACCTGACCGCCATCGACGCCGCTATGGAAAAGCTGAATACCGCTTGGCAGAATGCTTCGCAGGAAATGTACCAAGCCGCGGGCGCTGATGCGACTGGTGGTCCTACAGCGGGTGAACCCGGAGCAGGAGGTCCTGGCGCACGGGGCAGTTCCGACGGCAGCTCAGCCGATAGCGATGTGGCCGATGTTGAATACGAAGAGGTAAACGATACCGACACCAAGTAAGGCAATCTTGTCGGTCTGTAACTTAGCAAAAGCCCCCTCGTGGGGCTTTTTTGGTTCGATGACATTAGTTTTACTGCTACTTTCCCATTTTTCCTTCCTGTGTACCATTTTACGCCGTTTTAAGCGAACTGAACGGATGAGTAGTCAGTAGCTTTAGAGTGTGACATTGACTGATTAGGTACCGTTTAGTCACCAAAAGTTATTCACACAAATTATATAAGTGGCCAATGAAGCGCACTTAAGGTAAATTTTAACAAGAAAATGTACAAATAAGCGTTATACCAGATAGTTATCCGGTTTAGCGTGCTTCGGAGGCAACGCTACATACTGCGGTAAGCCCCGCTTTATAGAAGGTAATGAAAAGTATAAATTGCAGAAAATCAGTAAGTAAGAAACACAAATGACTTATATGGCACACCTTATGTAAGTTACACTTAAGAAATAACATTGTCTAATAGGGCGTACTATCACTGGTGAAGACCCTTACTATGATAACGCTACGAAATATATTTAATACGCACCCGCGCCAAGGCTTGGTAAGAATTAAGACCTTACTGATTCTACTCGTTATTGCATTGGTGCTTAATGCGATTCTGTACGCGGGCGAAGCGTATGCCCTCTGGCAGCCTGTTGGCTGGATGGTGAACTTGCTGAGTGCTCTCACTTCGCTTATTTCTTTGCTTACGGTGGTGGCGGTGTGGGCCCTTGTTTCTCGCTTGTTGAGACTTCCCTCCGTAGAATCTTTGCATGAGATTAACCTCAAACTGCAAAACGAGATTGGTGAACGGTTTAAGGCGGAAGAAGAGTTGCAGTTTCATCGCGATCACCTGGAGGCTATGGTGCAAACGCGTACTACCGACTGGAGGAACACGACCGAACAGCTGCAAAACGAGGTGGCAGAGCGAATAAGAGCGCAGGAGCAGGTAACCTTTCAGGCATCATTACTTAATCAGCTAGAGAGTGCTATTCTTGCCGGAAACCAAAACCGGGAGATCGTGTACTGGAACCAGCGCGCCGAAAAGATGTTCGGCTGGAAGAAAGAGGAAGTGCTCGGTCGGTCGCTGCGCGATGTGTTGCTTCATCCGGACCAGTGGAACAAGCACGACAAACGGCTCGCCCGATTAACCAAAGACAAGCATTGGGAGGGGAAGCTGGAGATTCTTCACAAAAAAGGCACACGCTTGCCGGTGCACGCCAGCAGCACCGTGCTTCGGGGGGATAATGACCAGGAAATAGGCTTTGCTTTCGTCTGCTTTGACATGAGCAGCCAGGTGCGCGTGAATAACAAATTGCAGCGGGCCAAGGACAAGGCAGAAAAAGCAGCGGTGGCCAAACAGGATTTCCTTTCTACCATGAGCCACGAAATCCGCACTCCGCTCAACGTGGTCATTGGCATGGCGCGTCTGTTGATGGACGAAAACCCCAAACCTGAGCAGTTAGAATACCTCAAGAGCCTGCAGTTCTCAGCCAACAACCTGCTGGTGATCATCAACGATATCTTAGACTTTTCCAAGATAGAAGCCGGAAAGGTGAAGCTTGAGAAAATAAACTTCAGCATCCAAGAAGTGGTGCAGGGAGTGGTGCAAGCGTTCTTGTTTCACGCCGAAGAGAAAGGCATCGGTCTGAAGTTTGAGATCAACGAAGCGGTGCCCAAACGCGTGGTGGGCGACCAGGTACGGCTCACCCAAGTGCTCAACAACCTGGTGAGCAACGCCATAAAGTTCACGGAGAACGGCCTGGTCTCTATCTACGTGAAACTTATCAGACAGAGCAACGATCGTCTGGAAGTAGCGTTTGAGGTGCGCGATACCGGCATCGGGATAAGTCAGAATGAAATTCCGACGATCTTTAATAGTTTTACCCAGGCCACCTCCGATACCACGCGCAAGTTTGGCGGCACCGGGCTAGGCTTAACCATTTGCAAACGCTTGGTTGAGCTTCAAGATGGAACCATAGAAGTGACGAGTAGAAGGGGCGTAGGCAGCAAATTTTCGTTTACGCTGCCCTACGGCGTTGCCGAACGGCAGAGCGCCCAGCCGACATCATCCACGGACACGTATCACCTCAACGACGTGCGCTTGCTGCTGGTAGACGACAACTCTTCCAACCGCATGGTGGCCACGAGCTTTCTGAACAAAATGGGAGTGCAGGTTTCGGTGGCTGAAAACGGAGCCGTTGCCTTGGAAAAAGTTCAGGAGCAGGATTTTGACATCATCCTAATGGATTTGCAAATGCCCCAGATGGACGGCTATCAGGCCACGCAGGCCATCCGAAAGCTGAGAGGCAAGTATCAAACTCTGCCCATCATTGCCCTCACCGCTGACGTGGTGTCGGATGCCAAAGAGCGGGTGAAGAAGGCCGGCATGAACGATTATCTGTCCAAACCCTTTAGTCCTGACGTGCTTTACCGCAAGATCAGCGCGAATCTTCACCGGCAGACTCCTGAAGCTGCGCACGACGATCAGGCGATGACGCTCCGTCATATTATTGATAAATACGACAACGACTTCACCTTCGCCACCAAACTTTTAGATAGCTTACGCACCAGTTTTGAGCAGCTTCCAGAGCAGGTGGCGAGTGCGGTGGAGGCCGAAGACGTTTACTCCTTGAGCCGAATAGTGCACAAAATGCTACCTACGATCCGAATGGTTGAGAATGCCGAATTAGAGCACCAACTGGAGTCCTTGAGAACGGCCCTTTCGGAAGAAGAGGCTGACGAGGCACATTTGGAACAATTCACGGAAGCCATTTGGGCTTCATCCGAAGACTCGCTCCGTTACGTAGCGACCCTGTCGCAGCGCGTTGCGGAGCAGAGAGAACAACTTCCGGCGCCTTCCTAGTGCCCCCGGTACTAAACTCTTAACCAGTTAGGCGGCCTGTCAGACGGCTATACTGCGTTGCTCGGCACTCAGACGGTTCGCCGCGCGATAGCTAAGGCTATCTTCGCTTCTCACGCCCGCACGGCGTCCGCTTATCCAGCCACCTGACAACCTCGCCTAACTGACCAATTACTTAGTGCCGGAGGCACTAGCTTGTTTCGAGGTGGTTTTTTGTTACTTTTGAGCGAAAGACCATGCTATGAAAATTTGTTTTGCCCTGTTGCTTTGCGCTGCTGTTTTCGCCTCGTGTCGCACCACTTCTTCAGAAGCGCCTGAGGCAACCGCTGATCAGGTTATCGAGAATCCGCCCGCCACGGGCTTCAACGCGGCCGCTTCCGACGAGCGGGCCATGCAACTGGCCGATCAGGTGATGCAAGCGATGGGCGGCCGCACCGCCTGGGACACCACGCGCTACTTTCAGTGGAACTTCTTGGGCTTCCGCACTTTGCTGTGGGACAAGCAAACCGGCGACGTGCGCATCGAGGTGCCCCGCGATTCGGCCATCTACGCAATCAACGTTCAGGATAATACCGGCAAAGTGCGGTTGAGGGGAGAAGAGGTCACGCAACCCGACTCGCTGGCCAAATATGTGCAACGGGGCAAAGAGATCTGGATTAACGACAGCTACTGGCTGTTTATGCCTTTCAAGCTCAAAGATTCCGGCGTGACGCTCACCTACAGCGGCGAGGACACCCTGACCGACGGAAGCCCTGCCGAAGTACTTGAGTTGCGCTTCGAGGAAGTGGGCGTAACCCCGCAGAACAGATACAAAGTGTACGTCGACCCCGAAGATCACCTGGTGAAACAGTGGGCCTTCTACCCCGAGGCGGCGATGGACACCCCGCGCTTTGTACTGCCCTGGAACGGCTACCAGACCTACGGAAGCCTTAAGCTCGGTGGCGACCGGGGCGAGCGGGATATCAGTGACATTCAGGTGCTTAGGGAGGTGCCCACTGCGATGTTCCAGGACGTTAGCACGTTTGAATTGAGCGGTAGCTAAACCGCGGTCTCACGTACTGTTTCCAGACAAAAAAGCGCTCTTGCCGTCTAAATCGCCCAGTTTTCAGCCGGATAACGAATTCTTATCCACCATAGCAAGTGAAAAGTAAAGGCATATCGTACAGCGTGGTCAGCAGATAGCCTGTTGCTCTCCTTGTCATTGGTTATAATGAGATATACCATCCTAAAGATAATTGTCTGCTTTAGGTGCAATGCTTGCGTTAATACTTTATATTTAATTGCTACTGTTTCTCTTACTTTTATTGTTTTCGGCGAGTATGCCTGTTTTAGCCGAAGAAACTTTTTGTTTATACTTCTTTTTCTTACCTGTCTGCTCGCCACTATTCATTCGGTAATGTCCACAACCTTACGCAGGTATTACCGCTCCTAAAACCCTTCCTTCCTTCTCGAGTGAGGCTTCTATATTTGGCGTTACCGGCAACGCTGAATCATGAAGAGCATTTTCCTTTTTTTCACAGTCATGCTAACCGGGTTCTGGTTGATCAAGCCGGGTTTTGCCCGTGGAAACGATAATGAACCCCAGAGGCTTTCCTTCTGGGGAGGGGTTACCCTCAGCAATCCACTACCCGACACCGCAGCTGTGGCCGGTAAGAGTTTTACTTTCACCATCCCTACCAACACCTTCGCTAACGATGACCCCGACGCGCTGAGATATACTGCCGGTAGGACCGACGGTTTTAGTTTTCCGGGATGGCTCACCTATGATGCCAGCACCGCTACATTTAGCGGCTTCCCCGCCAATGCCGACCACGAGGTGCTGGAAATTGAAGTATTTGCCTACAATGATGCTGGAAATTCAACCAGCGATGTTTTTCAGATTGTGGTGCAGGCCATTCCGGAGGTCGATCTGAACGGAACGGACGAGGGTCGAAGCTATTTCGACTTCATGCATGAAGACGGTCCCGACTCGATTGCCATTACCGATCCGGGAGTGTTTATCCGAGACAACGATGGCGACGAACTGACCAAAATAATTGTTTCGCTAAGCGAAGTTGAGTTATACGACCCAACTGAAGAGTATCTATTGGTTACCGAGGAGGCCATTGCCGCCGCTCGAGCCGCCGGTCTTCCCGACCCAAAGTACAATCCCGTCTCGGGCGACATCATTATCACCGGGGCGGCTTCGCTGGCCGAATACGCGGCTATTCTGAAAGAACTCCGGTACGTTAATATCTCCGAGGATCCGAAAGTTGGCTCCCGGGTGATCGTCTTCCTGGCCACCGACGAAGATGGCAACGAAAGCAACACCATTATCTCCGATATCTTCGTGAGTCCCGACAACGATCCGCCTACCCTAGATTTGAACGGCCCTGAACCCGGAGTCGATCACGATACCACCTACCGGGAAGACACCCCTCCGGCGGCCATTGCGAACAATAAAGTGACACTGGAAGACATTGACTACCACGACCTAGGAAGTTTTACAGTTACAATCACCAATCGGCCGGACGGTGAAGACGAAACCCTGCAATTAACTGGCACGCTGCCCGTGGGCATGGGCGCCACGTACGATGAGGCCACCGGCACGATGACCGTGACCGGAGCGGCTAGCTTGGATATTTACGAAAAAGTGATCCAACGCATTGGTTATCACAACGCCTCCCAGGACCCTGACCTTACTCCCCGCAGAATCATTATCACCTTCGACGACGGCGACGAAGGCGACAGCCAGAGCAGCGCCACCGTCACGGTGAACATTATCCCAGTGAACGATCCTCCGAACGCGCAGGCCAACACGGTGACCTTTGCCGAATACAGCCGTGGCAACGTGATCGACGCTACCCTGCCCGGCGATGTGGATAACCTGTTGTCCGAACTAACAATAACCATCGGTAGCCTGCCAGATTTAGGAACGGTGAGGCTTGCCAACGGCACTCCGCTGAAGGTAGGCGATGTATTAGATTCTACGCAGTTCGCGGGCCTTCGGTACGATACACCCGACAACTACGACGGGGCAAGTCCCCCGGGCAACTTGGTGTACGCAGCCTTCGACGGCGAGTTTAGCGAAACCAGCACCGTCACCTTCCTGATCAACAACGCCCCCGAAGCCGATGACTTCACGGTAACAACTGATGAGGACGTACCTTACTTGTTCACCCTGGCTGATTTTGCTGACGGATACTTTGATGTTGAAGGCGACACCCTGGCGTTTGTGGTGATCGGCAGCTTACCGCTCGACGGCTGGTTGCTGCTGGAAGAAGATACCGTGCGGGTCGGCGATGAACTTCGCCTAACGGCTCTGGACAGTGGCAAATTAGTCTTTGTACCGACGCTCAACGCGAACGGCACTCCCTACACTTCGTTTCTTTTCCGGGTGAAAGACGAACGAAACGCCATCAGTGAGCCCTACGTGGCTAGCATTACGGTAACTCCGGTGAACGACCCGCCCGTCGTTGATACGGTGCGCGTGAGCGGTCCCGAAAACGAGGTTATTTCCTTCACAGCCACTCACTTTCAATCGCAGTTCAGTGACCCGGAGGGTGATTCACTGACAAAAGTCAGAATTGAGCGCCTCCCCGCCAACGGAACCTTGATGTTTAAAAACCAGCCGGTAGCGGTTGGTGATGAAATTGCGGCAGACCAGCTCGGTTCTCTCTCCTTCGAGCCAGACGCGGGCTTCGACGGCACTACTCAATTTCGGTGGAACGGTCACGACGGCTCCGTATACGCCGAACGTTCGGCCCCGGTGATCATCACTTTGATAGAGGACAACACACTGGCCGCCATCGACGGTGAAATCCGGATGGAAGATATTTTAGTCTACACGGGCTCGCTCGTGCCCAACGTGATCAACCCGGCGAACGGGGAGTTGGTATTTGCTACGTCCCCCGTGGTTGCTACCGAACACGGCACGCTGATCATCCAGGCAGATGGTACGTTTACCTACACCACCACCGACGACTTCTCAGGCACCGATGCCTTCACTTTCAGAGTGTGTAACACTGCTACCCCGACGCAGTGCGCGCAAGCCACCATCACCATCATCGTCATCAACGGGCAACTGGATAGCGACCGTGATGGCATTCCGGACAAGGACGAAGAACCCTTGGTCATCTATGAAGGCTTTTCACCCGATGGGGATGGCCTGAACGACGTGTGGCGGATTCGCAGCATCGAGAACTATCCTAACAACACGGTGCGCATCTTCAATCGCTGGGGCAACCTGGTGTTTGAGATCACGGGCTATGACAACCAGGATCGCGCCTGGAGCAGCCACTCCACCGCCGGTTTGGTGTCGGGCGACGTGCCCGATGGCACGTATTTCTATCTGATCGACCTGGGCAATAACCAAGCTCCCCGCTCCGGCTACGTAATCGTGAACCGCTAACCATGAAAAAGAATCACATTTCTCACGCTCAAAACCAGGCAGACCGTTGCACCGAGGCAACCTCTCGGCCAGCCCAAACGGTGGCCCGGCTAAATGCCGAAATTCGCTTCGCCACGCTGGTGACCATTGCCACGAACCGGAAGCGCACGGCGGGCGTGATCGGTTTGCTGCTTTGCCTGTTGGTTTCTGCGGCGCAGGCGCAGCAACGGATGATGTTCACCCAGTATATGTTCAACGGCTTAGCCATCAACCCGGCATACGTCGGCAGTCAGAAGTCGCTCGACCTCACCGCCCTGGCCCGCGAGCAGTGGATTGGGCTAGACGGCGCGCCCAGTACCCAAACGTTCTCGGCCCACGCCCCGCTCCGCAACCAACGCATTGCCCTGGGCCTGCTGCTGACGCACGACCGCATTGGGGTGAGCGACCAGACCGGACTGTACGGTATCTACGCCTACCGCATCAAGTTGAAGCACGGCACCCTGTCGGCCGGACTGCAACTGGGATTTGACTCTTACCGAACCGGTTTTAGTCGCGTGAAAATTGAGGTAGACGGCGACCGGCATTTCTCGGTGGACAATGCGCAGGCGTTTCTACCCAACTTTGGCGCCGGGGTGTATTATGCCACCAAAAAGTTTTATGCCGGAGTGTCGGCTCCTTACTTGCTCAACAACCTGTATCCGGGACATGATCAGAGCCGGGCGCGTCAGTTTCGTCACTGGTTTGCCTCGGCGGGCTATGTTATCGACCTGAACCGCGACCTCAAACTGAAACCCAACGTGCTGCTGAAAGCCGTGCAGGGCGCTCCGGTATCAGCTGATTTGAACGCCAACCTGTTGATCAAAGAGACACTGTGGGTAGGCATGTCGTACCGCTCGTTTGATGCGCTGAGCTGGCTGGTGGAACTACAGGCCAGTCCGAAAATACGGATCGGCTACGCCTACGACATGACAGTGAGCCCGCTAAAGCAGGTGAACAGCGGTTCGCACGAACTGATGCTCAACTATCGCGTGTCGTTGCATAAGTCTAAAATTGTTACTCCGAGGTACTTTTAGAAGGATTGAGTGAGTGAAGAAAGAAATGAAAAAATGAGTGATTGGAATTGGTATGATACGTTTTATATGGTTGTGCTTAATGAGTTTGTTGCTGCTAACCGGGGTGGCGTATGGGCAAACGTCGGCAACGAAGAAGCAACAGAAGATCGTGCGAAAAGCGGATCGCTCGTATGCATATTTCGCCTATACGGCGGCCGCCGAAGGCTACAACCAGGTGCTGGAAGAAACGCCTGACAACGTTACCATGATTCGGCAACTGGCCCGCTGTTACCATCACCTGAACGACGCGTCGCAAACCGCTTATTGGTACCAACAGTTAGAAGACAGTCTGCCAATGTTCACTTCGGACGACAAACTGCACTT
Source organism: Cyclobacteriaceae bacterium (assembly GCA_965217275.1). Taxonomy (GTDB): domain Bacteria; phylum Bacteroidota; class Bacteroidia; order Cytophagales; family Cyclobacteriaceae; genus Tunicatimonas. Next base: position 5,008,054 of record OZ244400.1, read on the forward strand.
TGCGCAGGCGCTGGCCAGTTTGCGGCAGTACGACCGGGCCGGGCAGTGGTACGCCGCCTACGGACAGACGGGAGCGGCCCGACAATTAGCCAACCAAAAGCAAGCAGCCTTTGAGCAGTTGGCTACCTTCTTTCAGGACTCGGCTTTCTACACCCTGACCCCTACCGAAATCAACACCGAATACTCGGACTTTGGACCGGCCTACTTTGAAAATGGCATCGTTTACGCCTCGGCTCGAGAAGGTAGTTCGTCGGGCAAGCGCTACGACTGGTACGATCAGGCGTTTTTAGACCTTTACTTCGCTCCCCTAGACTCCCAGAAAAGACTTGGTCTGCCCCAGCGTTTAACCAGCGCCGTCAACACCCGCTTTCACGAGGGACCGGCGGCTTTCTACGCCGGGGGACGCCGCATGATCTTCACCCGCAACAACTACTACGGCCGCCACAAGGGCAAGAGCAAAGATTATCAGATGAAGCTCAAGCTCTACACGGCCCTGCGTGACGACACCCTCACCATGGACTGGACGGAGGTACGCTCCTTTCCCCACAACTCTGATGAATACTCCAGCGGTCACCCTACCGTGTCGGCCGACGGCAGTCGGTTGTACTACGTCTCGGACCGGCGCGGCGGACAGGGCGGCACGGATATCTACGTGTGCAAGTGGCAACGCAACACCTGGGGACGGCCGGTTAACCTAGGCGAACGGGTCAACACCCCCGGCAATGAGATGTTTCCTTTTATCCATCCGAGTGGCGTGCTCTACTTTGCCTCCGACGGACACGGTGGCTTGGGCGGGCTGGATATCTACCGCATCGACCTGAATGAAGAAGGTGCACCGGCGCGCAACGTGGGCTACCCGATCAACTCGAGCTACGACGACTTTGGCCTGATTGCCGGACAGGACGAAGCCGACGGTTTTTTCTCGACCAACCGCGATGCGGGTTTGGGCAACGACAACATCTACCGCTTCCGCTACCGTCCCAGTGCCACGATCAGTATTCCCGGAGTGGTGCGGTCGGTGCAGGACAGCACGCCGCTGGCAATGGCCCAGGTAGTGCTAGAGCGCGCTCCTAGCGACACACTCGCCAGCGTGCAAACCCAAGCCGACGGAACGTTCACGTTTGCCCTGGACTGGGAGCACCGCTACCGGGTTACTGCCACGCGCACCGGTTACTCACCGGATACCGTACGCTTCTCGACCCGCCGGGGGGCCACCCGCCCCGACTCAGTGGTGCTTTATTTGGATCAATCGCTGTTGGCGGGCGGTGGTTCGCCGGAAGGCACTAACGTGCCCGGAGTGGGCACCCCGGAAGCGCATTTTGCCAACGGAACGCACGACCCGTCGCTTCGAGACGCGGCGTCGGCCGTGATGGTGCGCGGCACGACCCTTAACCGCTCGACCCAACAGCTGTTGCCCGGCACCACCGTGACGTTGGAAAACGTCGAGACCAAAGAGATCAGGCAATACATCACCGATAGTGCCGCGCAGTACCGCTTCGCCATTAGCGCTGGCCAGTCGTACCGCCTGCGCGCCGAACGGGCCGCCTACATCGGGGCCAACCAGGTATTCCAGACGCCGGACACGACGGGGGTGCTGACCTACGACTTGCTGCTGGATTCGATTGAGGTGGGCCGGGTGGTGCGGTTGGACCGTATCTTTTATGACTTTGATAAATGGGACATTCGTACCGATGCCATTCCGGAACTGGAGCATTTGCTGGCGGCGTTGCGGGGCTACCCGAGCATGAAAATAGAACTAAGCTCGCACACCGACGTGCGCGGCAGCGATGCCTATAATCATTATCTATCCAGTCAGCGCGCCCAGGTGGTGGTATCGTACCTCATCGCCCAGGGCATTCGTCCCGACCGCCTGGTGGCCCGGGGCTACGGCGAAACCAAGCTCACCAATGACTGCGGAAACGATGTGCCCTGCTCAGAGGAACAGCATCAGGAAAATAGGCGGACAGAGTTTATGATTACGGAGTATTGATCGCCAAAGGCTCCTTTAATTTTGAAGTTGCATCCGCTTTATTTTGAAAATACGTAACCTATTTGAATTTTGGTAGGTTGCATCCAAAACAGACCGAAAACCAGATGCGCCGCCTACCCATCACCTTGTTTTTTTCTGTAGTCACCTTATCCACCGCCGTCGGTTGGGGCCAAACCGGCCACCGCACCGTGGGGCAACTGGCCGAGTGGCACCTCGACCGCCGCACAATGAAAAATATCAGCCGAGTACTTGGTCCCACCTCGCTGGCGATGGTGAGCACCTGGATGGACGATATCCGCTCTGACTCTACCTATGACTACACCAACACCTGGCACTGGGTGACAGTGCCGCCCGGACAGACCTACAATTTGACAATTCAAGAACCCACCGGCAACGCCTACGAAACGGCGCAGCGCCTCATCGGCAGCCTCAAAAGCGACACATTATCGACGCAGCAGGAGCGGGAGTACCTGATGATGCTGGTGCACTTGGTGGGCGACCTGCACCAACCGCTGCACGTAGGCACCGGTACCGACCGGGGTGGCAACGACGTACGCGTACAGTGGATGGGCGAGGCCTCGAACCTGCACCGCGTGTGGGACAGCGACATGATCAACAGCAAGCAGTTGAGCTACACCGAGTTGGCCAAGTACCTCAACCGCCGAGCCGATGATGCTTTCATACAGCGGTGGCAGTCCACTCCGCCCAGCGACTGGCTCACCGAGGCCATGCAACTGCGCGATACGGTGTATGATGTTCCGGAAGATGGGCAAATTGGATATCAGTACTCCTACCGCAACTTCCCGGTCGTAGAACAGCAGTTACTGCTGGCCGGAGTTCGGCTGGCGGGGGTACTAAACGAGATCTATGGGTGAGAAACGGATACATGACAAAATGTCTTTAAGGGGGCGTGTTTGATGATCTGCTTTTTGCCTACTGCTGCGATAGCTTGTTATGCCCCCCACAAGCCGCAGTAGATAGAAAAGTAGAAAGTTCTACTCCTCATCCATCTTAGTCACCACCCGCATGCCCGACTCCAGCGTTTTGTGCACGGGGCACTTGTCGGCGATCTCAGCCAGGCGTTGCCGCTGCTTCTCGTCTAACTCGCCGCTTAGGCTGATGATGCGCTCCAGTTGGTCGATCTTTTGCTGCGGGTCTTTGCAGTTCTCACAGTCGTGGGCGTACACCTTTTTGTGTTCTAGTCGCACCTGCACGGCTTCCAGGGGCCAGCCCTTGCGGTCGGCGTACATGCGCAACGTCATGCCCGTGCAGGCGCCCAGCCCGGCGGTCACCAAGTCGTAGGGCGTAGGTCCCAGGTTGCTGCCGCCTACCGACTCAGGCTCGTCGGCCACCAAGTGGTGCGGCCCCACCTGCACGGCGGTGGTGAAGCCTGCTTCGGTGCGCGTTACCACGGCTGACTCAAGCTCGGTGGTAGACTGCTCATCCTCCGAAGCCACGTAGCGCTGGGCCCACACGCCGATCATGGTGCCCGCATACTGGGCATCGGCCGGAGCGCTGAGCAGGTGGTCGGCCCCGTCCAGAGCAATGAACGACTTGGGGTGACGCGACTGCCGGTAGATATCCGACGCATTGTCGATCGACACGGTTTGATCTACCGGCGAGTGCAGAATGAGCAGCGGTTGCTGGATGCGCTCGTAGTCGTGCTTCTCGTGCGCCTGTTGCAGGTCGTCGATCAACTGCTGGGTGATGGTGAAGGGCCGTCCGCCCAGGTTGATCTCGGCTTTGCCTTCCCGGCGGATCGTGTCCAGGTCCTGGGTGAACAGGCGCTGCAGGTGGTCGGGACGGGCCGGAGCGGCCAGCGTGGCCACGGCCCGCACCGAATCGATGCGCAAACTGGCCAGCAGCACCGCGGCTCCGCCCAGCGAATGGCCCACCAGCAGTTTGGGGGCTTCGTGGTGTTTTTCCAGGTAAGCTGCCGCGGCCAGCAGGTCTTCTACGTTCGACGAGAAATTGGTGTTGGCAAACTTACCTTCACTGTCGCCCAAGCCGGTGAAGTCGAAACGCAGCACCGCCGTGCCGTGCTGGGTGAGGGCGCGGCTGATGTGCCGCACGGCGTTCAGGTTTTTGCTACAGGTGAAGCAGTGGGCAAAGATGGCGTAGGACTGCGGTGCGAAAGCGGGCATGTCCAGCCGGGCCGATAGCTCGTGCCCCTGGGCGTTGGTGAAGGTGATGGCGTGGGTCATAACGACAGGAGGTTGTTTCCGGAGGCAAGTTACGTATTTGCCGGAAGAAAGGTGTCACGGGCGCTACATTGGGCAAGTCAGGGGCAGATTGTGGTGGTAGCAAAAGCCAAACCTCCCACCATTTCCATCGGGCACCCCGGTGGTCACCTGAAAGGGACCTCCGGGCGGGCAGCGACGGGAACGAACAGCTTCGCCCACCACCGGGTCGGCTGCGAGTGACCCGGTGGGTGCTTGAGTCGCACGGTAAAAGGTGCTGGTCACGGGTAACAAACGACGCGCTTTCAACCAATCTTTGGGCCACGTAATATTTCTGCCCATCCGGTCGAGCATCAATACGCGGCATCCCCCAAATTTGTCCCATCGTCAATTATTCAAACGGTTAGCTAAACCCATTTTCAACAATTAAAAGAAACTCAGTATGGACTATTATCTGGTTGACAACTCATTAACTCCTGACCCCACCGACTCGCGCGCCGTAGTAATCAGCAAGGGCACCAAGACGCGCGCCGACATCATCGAGGGCATCGTGAATGACAACGTAGGACTTTCCGGGTCAGAACTGCTGGCTGTGTTTGAGGCCGAAAAGAAGGTCGTGAGCGAGTTTGTGGAAGCGGGCTACAGCATCAACACCGAGCTGTTTGCCATGAGCGCCAGCATGCGCGGCGTGTTCCACGACGTGCGCGAGACCTACACCCCCGGCAAGCACCGCCTGCACCTCAACTTCTTGCCCGGTAAAACTCTGACCGAGGCCCTGAAGCGGGTGGTGTTGCGCAAGGTGACTCCCAACAAGAACGTGCCCCTGCTATCGGTGATAGAAGACGTGGTGAGCGGCACCACCAACGAGCAGATCACCCCCGGCAAGGCCGTGCGCATTTTCGGCGATAAGCTGACCTTCGATGCCACTGATGCTACCCAGGGCGTGTTTCTGGTGGACGAGAAAGGAAAAGCAACCCGCGCCAACGAATACATTGAGCTGAGTAAGAAGAAGATATACGCCGGAATGCCCGACACGCTGAAGGCGGGTAACTACACCCTGCAGGTGGTTACTAAGACAAAGGCCGGAGAAGCACGCGTCGGGCGGCTCGACTACCTGCTGGCGGTGGACTGATTGGCCCCTGCTTCGGCCCACGATAAGGGTTTTTGGTGAACATAGTTTAACGATGGAAAGGCTTTCGCTACTAGCGAGGGCCTTTTTTTTGCTCCATGAGAATAGATTCACTATACCGAGAAGGCTACCCGAGTAGGTCAACGGAGGAACTTGTCTGAGAAGAGATTAAATATCGAACAAGGAATGATGAAGGTTGAAGGAAAATACAACTCCTGGTAACGATTCTGCGCAACCCTTGGTAATGATGCTCATTAACTCCTGGCAATGACTTCGCTTGACTCCTAGGTTAGGAGTCCGCTTAGCTCCTGCTAATGATCTTGACCGACTCCTGGTAATGCCCCAGTCTGTCTCCTCTTCACAACCCACGCGACCCTTCCCCAAGCCCAGCGCTGCGCATGAGAACGGTGCGCCTGAACCTTGGAAAAGGCGCGCTCGACTCATGGGAAAGGCACACCTGGATCCTGGGAAGGGTGCGCTCAGCTCTTGGGAAAGGGTAGGGCTGACTCTTGGGAATGAACGCACTGTTTCCAACAGGAGGTGCCGGATTACTTTTTTATTCAGCGGTTAGGCCGCTTTGTCCGTTGCAAATCTACCTTGCTGACTAAAGCGTGGCCTGATCCGGTAGGTAAGATTTACGCTGAAAAGCCTTTTTTTGCGCTGCTTTTCTTTCTTGAAACGCACTTTACTACGTCCTAAAACCCGCTCTGGGGCTACTATTCCAATACGTACGCGTAGGCACTGTTGCGGTAGATTTCCTTGAAGTCATCGGTATTCAGTAAGGTGAAAATGGCTTTTTTCTTATCAGCACTTTGCTCGTAGTATGACTTGCATATCTTATAACCCACGGTGTAGCCAATGTCTCCGGGTCGGTCCTTGATGGTGTTTCCGTTGTACAACCAGTTAGAGAAGTCGTCGGTGTACAGGTCCTTTTTCAGCGCATCCATGATGAACTTTAGGTTTTCAGGCTGATCCAGGTAGTCCAGTTTATCCTCTTTGCGCGCCTCGCCCGAGCATAGCTCCACCATAAAATCGCACACGCCCTCCATGATAATGCCGCCCATCACCTTGTTGCCGTTCTCTTGGTCGTGGTAGTTTTGCTGAAAGTGCATCAACTCGTGCATAACCAGCCCTTGCATTCCTTCCATCGATGTCAGACTGTCTCGTTGCAACTGGCTTAAAGCTGACCAGGGTTTGTCAAGCGGTCTTACGAACTTCTCGGCGCCTACAAACAAGCCAAGATTACTGGCTGTCCCTCCCGAGTTGTTGATGCCCGGAACGATGTACACTTTGGGGAAAACCGCCGGTTCGTATAGGTCAGAGAACGTTCGCATCATGGTGGTAACTTCTTGCTTAACGGCATCCAGATCGCTGGCGGCAAAGACTTCTCGAGTGAGGTGGTAGTGATTCGGAATGTCCCGAATCATGGTCTGGTACATATTGTCAACGTTGATGTAGCGGATGGTGTAATAGTCTCTTATCGCCGGTGATCCTGACAAAACGTATTCTTTGAGAAGCTTCTTAGCATGGGTGGTGTCCCAAAGGGCCTGGTTGAAGTACGGCCAGAAATGATCCAGGGAGCGGGTGTCAATCTCAAACCGGTCGAGCTGCTTGAGTTGCTGGCTCAACCCTTTAAGCTTCTGGTTCACCGTTTCCCAATCTTCTGACTGCTTGGCCACCTGCAAATCTTCATATTTGGAAGTAATGTTCGGAGTAGCCATTCCGTTGTCCAGGGCCAACGACAAGGCGCGTACTGCGGAGTCAGCGTGCTCGGCTTTGCCGTAGTACAGGGCACTATAAAGGTAGAGTTCGGAAGACTGAAGACCACGGTTGGCGGCGAAGAGTTGGTGCGCTACGGTGGCGTAGCTTCCTGAGGCTTCGGCTGTCTCCAGAAAGTCGTATAGCTGGCTGATATTGGGCAACGTGACCGTATCAGAGGCTGACTGAGCGACCGCATTGGTACTCAGAATGGTAGTTAAGAAGAGCAGTAGACGCGTGGGCGAAAAGCTTTTGCTGCACATGGCTGGCTGGTTAGTTGTTGCGGAAATAATAATCTAAGCTATTAATTTTCCGCTTCTTACGCCACTCTCCGCTAGTTACTTCATCATTCGGCGTTTCTTGTTCATCATTCGATATTTTCTCCCCTCTCCCCCCCGGGCAGTGTCCCCACTGCCCGCTTAGTCCTTCCCCACTGCCCGGCTGTTGCCAAAAATCCCCGAAAGTTGCCCTCCTCGTCTTTTTGTGTTATCTTTAGAAGACTTAACTCAACTTAACCCAAATATGTCTCAACCATCCGATAATGCCCGCCGGAAGTTTCTCAAGAAACTGAGCGGCACGGCGGCGGTGCTGGCCACCGGTCCCGCGGCACTGGCGGCTTCGCCCACCAAAACTTTCCACATTCTTAAGCGACGCGGTCCCGTACCGGCCAACGACCGTATTACCATCGCGGGCATCGGCATGGGTATCATGGGCTTTGGCGACGTGAACGCCGCCCTCACCCAACCGGGCATCGAGCTTATCTCGGTGGCCGATAGCTACCAGGGGCACCTCACCCGCGCCAAAGAAGTCTACGGCGACCAGCTGAAGACCACCATGAACTACCAAGAGATCATGGACGATCCGGGCATCGATGCCGTGATCATCGCCACTCCCGACCACTGGCACGACCGCATGGCAATCCAGGCCATGGAGAAGGGCAAGGCGGTGTACTGCGAGAAGCCGATGGTGCAGTACATCCAAGAAGGGCCCGCGGTGATCGAGACCCAGAAGAAAACCAAAAAGGCCTTCCAGGTGGGCAGTCAGTTTGCCAGCTCGCTGGCCCACCGCAAGGCCAAAGAATTCTACGAAGCCGGAGAGATCGGCCAGATGGTGCTCGCCGAGGCTTTCTTTGACCGCTACGACGCCCTAGGAGCCTGGCAATACTCCATTCCGCCCGACGCTTCGCCCGAAACCTGTGACTGGACCATGTTCCAGGGCGACGCCTCGGATTTGCCCTTCAGCGCCGAGCGCTTCTTCCACTGGCGTAACTACCGCGACTACGGCACGGGCATCCCCGGCGACCTGTTCGTGCACCTGTTCACCATGCTGCACACCATCACCGGGGCCATCGGGCCCGAACGCATCTACGCCACGGGCGGACTGCGCTACTGGGAAGACGGACGCGACGTGGCCGACGTGATGATGGGCCTGTACGACTACCCCAAAAGCGACCGGCATCCGGCCTTTAACCTGGGGCTGCGCGTGAACTTCGTAGATGGCTCAGGCGGCCGGACGGGCATTCGCATCGTGGGTTCGGAAGGGGAGATGGACATCGGCTGGAACAGTGTGACCGTGCGGCGCAACAAGCTGCCCAAGGCTCCCGGCTACGGCGGTTGGGACACCTTTGATACCTTCCCCGAAGCCACGCAGAAAGAGTTTGAGAAGGAGTACAAGAAGAAATACGCCGACGCTATGAACGAAACGTTCAAGCCCACCGAAGAAACCTATACCCCTCCCGAAGACTACGGCGGGGAAGGCATGCGGCGTGATCACTTTGCCGACTTCTTTAACGCCATGCGCACCGGCGAAGAAACCGTGGAAGGCCCCGTGTTCGGACTGCGCGCCGCCGGTCCGGCTCTAGCCTCCAACACCAGCCACTACGAAAAGCGCGTGGTGTACTGGGACCCGCAGAACATGACCGAGGTGACCGACGAGAAGGCTATGGGCAAACGGGAATAGAAACGTTTATTGAATCCGTAGGAACATGACGGTCATCGTGGCGCGATCGCCGGGGCGGCCCCGCCGCGCAATTAATCCCGGTCGGGCATGACCACCGCCCGGCGTGAACGCGGCATGTTCCTACAATAATCAACCAACCCAATGAGAAACTTACTGATCATTGCCCTGGATATCCTTATATCCATTGCCATCGCGCTAATCTGGGGATGTACTTCCCCCAATAGCGACACAGCCACCGAACAAGCAACCAAAACCCCCACCGAAACCGTCTCAGCAACGGCCGATGACTGGGAGGTGCTTTTCGACGGAAAGAACCTCGATCACTGGCACGACTACCACGGCGAGGGTGTCAGTTGGAAAATAGAAGACGGCACGCTGACCACCGACGGCGGCAAAGGGGATATTGTTACCAATGAAGCCTACCAAAACTTTGAGATGGAGTTTGAGTGGAAGGTGGCTGAGGCGGGCAACAGTGGCGTAATCTACTTAGTGCAAGAAGACGAGCAGTATGAACACAGCTTCGAGACCGGACCGGAGTATCAAATCATCGACGCCGATAACTTCACTAAAAAGAACGACTATCCGCTGGACGAATCGCAGAAGACGGGGGCCAACTACGCTATGCACGCTGCCGAAGGAGCGGAGATGAAACCCATCGATGAGTTTAATCAGGGTAAGCTCATCGTGAACGACGGACACGTGGAGCACTGGCTCAACGGAAAGAAAGTGGTGGAGTATGACCTGTGGACCGACGCGTGGAAAGAACAGGTAGCCCAGACAAAGTTCAAAGACATGCCCGGCTACGGACAAGCCAAAGAAGGCCACATCGCCCTACAAGACCATGGCGACCGCGTATGGTTTCGCAACGTACGGATCAGACGGTTGTGAGGTTCGGGGTTAGAAAGTTCTAGGTTCGGGGTTCTCAGTTCGGGGTTCTAGGTTCTGAGAGAAAACATTAAACTCAGAACCCAGAACCATCAACCTAGAACATAGAACCATTTAAACCACGTTGAGTGACATTTCTTAGATCGGTAATCTTACTGGGATTCTGCTTCGTTGCTTCGTGCTTCGCTCAGGCGCAGTCCTCGGAAAACCAAGCCGCCATCCAATCCATTATGGATCAACAGGTTCGGTGCTGGAATGCGGGTGACCTGGATTGCTTTATGGAAGGCTACTGGCGTTCGGATTCGCTGATGTTTGTTGGCAAGACCGGCATCACCTACGGCTACGACCGCACCCTGGCCAACTACCGAAGACGCTATCCCGACCGCGCCGCGATGGGCTCCCTGCACTTTGACGTGCTGTCGCTGGAAGCACTTTCTGATGATGTCTGCTTTTTGGTGGGCCGCTGGTCGTTAGCCCGCGACATTGGTGATTTAGGCGGACACTTCACGCTCTTATTTCGCCGTATTGGTGGGCAATGGCGGATTGTGAAGGATCACTCAAGTTAGTAAGCTGGGCCACCGCCCCCGGGTTGTATAATTGAACAAATAGCAAGATCTCGGCTGGGCGACAGTTGGGGAAGAAACATCAGTCTATGAAGCAAGTGTGCTACACTAGTCTCTTCTTACTCTTTATAATCGCACTGCTGAACGGTTGTGCACCGTCGAACAGCGAAAACACCACTACCGTACCGAGCTCGGCCCCACCTTCGGAGGGATTACCGTCGGAGTTGGCACAGGCGCTGGAAGCCCACGGAGGGTTGACTCACTGGCATTTCAGATGTATCTAACGCGTGATGTTCATGCCTGCCTTGGTGTGTTCTCTTCCTTTTTCTGCTTGCTCTCCCTTAACCTTACAAGCTGCCTAAGCTGCCTGCATCACGCAACTCGGGGCACCTCAGGTTGAATTCTGGTGAGTGTTGCAACCTGCACCGGCATTCTCCGCTCCGGTTAGGCTTTCTAGACGAACTGATTTTCGGTCATTCGTGCCATTTCTCACATCCGTCCGCCCGCTGTCACTTAACGATTTTGGGGTAGAGCAAACTTGGCGTCCTTGGGGGCTAAACCCCGCTTCTATGCTGAAAATTTCTACCCTCACGTTCGCTATCCTACTGACGGGCTTCCTAAGCCACGCCCAAACAACGTATCACGTATCCACCACCGGCCAAGATGCTGCCGGTCGGGATGGTCGTTCATCGGCTACTGCCTGGAAAAGCTTGGCCTACGCCTGTGAGCGCGTGGATGAAGGAACCGCTACCATTCAATTGAGTGAAGGCACCTTTGTGGCTACCAAAACTGCCGTGCTCAAAAGTGGTTTCATGATCGTCGGGCAAGGTGCCGACAAGACGACCTTAACCAATGCCGCTTCTTTCATCGCTTCCGTCGATGCGCATTGCAACTGGGACCAGCAGGCGGCTAACTACTTGGTTTCAGTGCCTTCCAAAAGAAGGAATGTTATTATTAAGGATTTGCTCTTCACCTCACCGGATGAGAACCCGCTCTACGGGGCCATCCACGTGTGGGACAGCGACCAAATTGAAGTCAGAAATGTGACCATTCGCAACTTCAGCTGGGCCGGACTTTATCTGAACCGATCGGGGCAGATCAACGTGCAGGGTTGTTTCTTCGAGGATGCTAGTTACGAAAAGCACTGTAGCCACTGGGGCGGGGGGATGCGCACGCGCTACGTAAAAGATATTGAGATAGCCAACTGCGAATTCAAGACTACCAAAGGTGGGGGCTACGGCTACAAGGCCAGTGGGCACGAAAATGCTAAGATTCACGACAATATATTCTATAACAAAGTAACCCTGGATAGCACCTCGGGCAGGCCGTTTGACCTGGAATCGGCCCATGAGTTTGAGTGGGGATTAGAAATCTACAATAACGTGTTCAACGGCATGGTATCAGTGCCTCGCGCCGGAGCGCAAAAGCATCCTTCTGATCGGGGAGACTATACCTACACGGTGCGCATTCACGATAACGTGTTCTACGGGTCGGGTGGGGTAGAGGGGCCGCGCAGTTATCTGGAGATTGATCACAACTATTTTGCTAACAAGTGGGGCAACTCGGGTAGGGTTTATGAGATACATGGGGGACAAAATGCCGGGCCCACCACCATTCACCACAACGTGGCCGAGTGCTCAATGGGCTTCGTGTTTAAGAAGAATGAACTCAACGAGAACATCAGCATCCTCAATAATACGGTGTACTTGGTGAACTCCGATCGGAACAACTTCCCCACCAGCTTTCTGGAAGTGAGCGGGGAGGTGAACAACTGGCAAGTGAAAAACAACGTGGTGTTTTCGGTGGATGCAGCAGCACCGAACAAGTCTTCGGCGTTCAGTCGGGGCAGCCTGCCCGAGACGGGTATGGATATCAGCGACAACGTGGCCTGGAAGGTGACCAAGATTCCGTCGGGCGCCCAGAAAATCGATCCGCAACTGGCGCTTAGCGGCAAGAAGCCCGAGGCCTACTACGCGGCGGGCGGGGCCGAGAGCTACGTAGTGGATCGGGGCACTGAGGTGGGCTTTCCTTTCGAGGGAACGGCCCCTGACCTGGGGGCGTATGAGTGGAAACCCACCGACGAGCCTGCCCCGATGGTTGAGGAGCAACCGACTCCTTCTCAACCCGAGCCGAACGATACTACAATCATCACCAGCGTGGACCCCACGTCGGGCGCTCGCGAAAAGGAGTTTATGATCTATCCGAATCCGGCCAGCTACTCGCTAACAATCCGTCAAACGAGCAACTATTCGAGTGCATTTAGTGCTGAATTGATCAACTTGTTGGGCGTTGTTCTGGTAGAACGACAGCGGGCAACTGGTGATCAGATTCAGTTCGATCTGTCAGCCTACGCTCCGGGGATCTACTTTGTGCGGTTGCGTGCCTCCGGCGAAGAAACCATCCAGCGGGTGATTAAGCGATAGCGCTTAGCCCAGCGGATAGAGCCAGCGAATCATCAGCAGTACCGTAATTAGGTAAATTACCGTCACCGGTAGGCCCACGCGCAGAAAATCTCGGAAGTTATACCCCCCGGGACCGTACACAATCAGGTTGGTTTGGTAGCCGATGGGCGTGAGGAAAGCCGCCGAGGCAGCGTAGGCAATGGCCAGATAAAAGGGAGTGCCATCTACCTCTAACGAGTTGCTCAACGAGTAGGCCAGAGGGAAGGTAATTGAAACTGCCCCTACGTTGGTAATGAAGGAGGTGAGCAGGGTGGTGATCAGTAGTAAACTTCCCAGAATCAACGTGGTGCCCGCCCCGTCGGTCGCACTTAACAACCACCGGGCAATCAGGTCGCCGCTGCCAGTCTTGATCATAGCCTGACCCAGCGCCAGCGAGAAGACTAGGATGCCCACCAGGTTAATGTCGACTTCCTGTTTCACATCGGGCAAGGTGAGCATCCGCAGCCCCACCATAACTGCAAAGATAATCAGCAACCCCACGAACAGCGACAACTGCCCCAAGACGATCAGGACCACCGTACTGAGCGCTGCTCCCAGAAACAACCATACCTTTTTTTGATTCGGTTGCAGGCGCTCCTTGAGTTGCGAGATGATGAAGATGTCGCGGTACAAATCGGCCCGCTGCCGGAAGTCCTTGCCCGCGTAGAGCAGCAGCAAGTCACCCTGCCGCAACCTAATTTCGCCGATCTTGCCGCTGATGCGTTCCCCATTTCGGTGGATGGCTACGATGGCTGCGTTGTAGCGCTCTCGGAACTCAATTTCCTTGGCCGTCTGTCCCACCAGACTAGAGTTGGCTCCCACCACGGCTTCAATCACCTCGATCTGATCGGTGTTGCGCGTGTCGGCGTGCTGCGGCAGGGCAAGACCCGGCCGGTTTTCCACCAGATCAACCACGTAGTCGGTTTCTCCGGCAAAAATCAGCACGTCGTCGCTGCGTAGTTTCTCTTGCGGTCCCACCGGTGAGATGGTCTGCCGCTGGCGAATGATTTCAACTAAGTAGATTCCGCGCAAACTGCGCAGCCCGGCGTCCAGTACGGTTTTGCCCGCCAGCGAAGAGCCGGGCGAGAGGATCGTCTCCACCAAGTACTCCCGTTTGTTCTTCTCGAAGCTTTCCAGAATGTCGCGGCGGTCGGGCAGCAGCCGGTAGCCAACCAACCCCAAAAAGCCGATGCCGGTGACGCAAACTACTCCCCCAATGAAGAGCAGCGACACGCCCGGAATCTCGCCCACCCCGCGCTCGACCATGAAGCCGTTGAGCACCAGGGTGGTGGAGGTGCCCACCAGCGTAATCATGCCGCCCATGATGGTGGCGTACGAAAGGGGAATCAGTAATCGGGAGGGCGATACCTGGTTGATCCGTCCCCAGCGAAACACGTAGGGCGTCATCAGGGCCACAATGGGAGTGTTGTTTACGAACGACGAAAGAATCGCCACCTGGGCCATCATCCGCAGCAAAAAGCTTCGGTAGCCCAGCGGCCGTCCGCGGGTACCCAACCGATACACCGCGTCGATGAGCGACTCGAGCGGAAAGTTCTTGCGCAAGGCGGCACTGAGCACGATAAGCAGCACCACGCTGGCAATAGACTCGTTGGCGAAACCCGCCAGCATCTCGGGGGGGGTGAGGATGCCCAGCACCACGAAGCCCAGCACCGCCAGCAGAAATCCCAGCGCCGGGCGCACCCACTCTTGGTAGATGGCAACGAACAAAAATAAGATGGTCAGGAGGGTGATGGTTTGCTGAACCGGGAGCGGAAGCATACAGAAAGGTATTCAAAAACAAAACATCAACCGAGTAATTAAACGGACGGCGCGGCTGGTGCCTAACCAACGAAGAACAGTGCTTTTAAATCTCTTCGCTTTTAACCATCTTGACCGCTACATCGACCAGCGAGCATGACCACCCTGAACCTACCTCCTTTTCAGCACCAACTGCAGCGTCGGGCGGGCAAGGTAGCTATTTTTGACGTTATCCGAAGAAAGTACGTGGCCCTGACCCCGGAAGAATGGGTACGGCAGCACTTTATCCACTACCTAATTCACCAGCTTGCCTACCCCAGGGCGCTGATCAGCGTAGAGACCGGACTGCGCTACAACCAACTGGCGCGCCGTTCGGATGTGCTGGTGCACGACCGCACCGGTGCGCCCTTTATGGTGGTGGAGTGCAAAGCGACCGCGGTGCCCCTGTCGCCCCAAGTGTTTGAGCAGGTGGCGGTCTACGGGCAATCGCTACGCGCGCGCTACCTCACGGTGACCAACGGACTCGACCACTACTGCTGCCGCATGAATTACGAAACCGGCACCTACGCCTTCTTGGAGACGCTACCGGAATTTGAGGGTTGATTTATCCTACGTATTCTTCCACCTCTACGTGGGGTAAACCAAAGGCGTCGGCCACGCTTTGGTAGACCACGTCGCCCCGAACGATGTTGAGCCCCAGTTTGAGCGGAGCGGATGAGGCGCAAGCCTGCTGCCAGCCCAACTCGGCCAGCAGCATGGCGTAGGGTAGGGTGGCGTTGGTGAGGGCCAGCGTGGAGGTGTAGGGCACCGCGCCGGGCATGTTGGCTACGCAGTAGTGCAGCACATCGTCGACCAAAAACGTGGGGTCTTCGTGGGTAGTGGGGTGGCAGGTTTCAATGCACCCGCCCTGATCCACGGCCACGTCGACCAGCACCGTGCCGGGTCGCATCTCCTTGAGCATATCGCGGGTGATGAGTTTGGGAGCTTTCGCACCGGGAATCAGCACCGCGCCCACCACCAGGTCGTGGGTGGAGATGAGCGAGCGGATGTTATACTCGCTCGACATGAAGGTGCTCACGTTGGCCGGTAGAATATCGTCCAGGTAGCGCAGCCGGTTGAGGTTATTGTCCAGGATGGTGACGTCGGCGCCCAGTCCGGCCGCCATCTTGGCCGCATTGGTGCCCACAACACCGCCGCCCAGAATCATCACCTTAGCCGGACGCACGCCGGGCACGCCACCCAGTAGGATACCGCGCCCCCGCATGGGTTTCTCCAGGTACTTGGCCCCTTCCTGGATAGCCATACGCCCCGCCACTTCGGACATGGGCACCAGCAGGGGCAGCGAGCGGTCGGGCAGCTCCACGGTTTCGTAGGCCAGGCACACCGCGCCGCTCTTCTGCATGGCCCGGGTAAGGGGTTCACTGGAGGCGAAGTGGAAGTAGGTGAACACTAACTGGTCTTGGCGCACCAGACTATATTCGCGCTCAATGGGTTCTTTGACCTTGATGATCATCTCGGCGGCTTCGTAGACCGCTTCGATGGCGGGCAACATCTCGGCTCCGGCGGCCAGGTACTCTACGTCGTCGAAGCCACTACCGACGCCCGCCTGGGTCTGCACGTAGACCGTATGACCGAGTTTAGTAAGTTCTTTGGCTCCGCCGGGGGTCAGGGCCACGCGGTTTTCGTTGTTTTTTATCTCCTTGGGTACTCCGATGATCATGGGTTGGGTTGTTTAATGGACTGTATATGAGGGAGCAAATATAGGGGTTGCAGGGGGATAAATCTGCCTTGATGGAAAAACTGTTCCGGACAATATTTGCTGTCCGGGGGGGACATTATTTTAACAACACGGCCTAATAGATGTGGTCAGCAACGATTTCACTGTGATTCCTCCGCTGCTTATACTTGCTGAGCAGAGCTTAAAAAATCGCATGTTCCAGCTATCCCTGGGCTATCGTCTGAACTAATCTAAGATCACCTCCCTTTGGAAAAGGTCTTATTCTCATTATATACCTTCACGCCAAACAAGTTCCAATTCAGGGTTCCACTTATCTGATAAGATGCTTCTTCATCCTTCCGGATTTTATCGGCGGTAGCCAAGTCCAACTGCCACTCAAACCCGCTTACAAATCCACTGAGAACTACCGCACGATACCGGAACCAGCGTGTCTCCTTCCAGCGAATACCTGAATTAAGTATATCATGTTCCTTCGTTTTGCGTGGGCATTTTCTCAGTTTCCAAAAGTTCTTTCACTTTCTTTCCGATTAAGTCTTGTATTTGCCGAAACTCGTCTTCGTCCATGTTTTTCGGATCAGGGGTGTTCCAATCTAATCGGCGCTGGACGGGCACCCAGGGGCGTCTCTCACCGCAACCCATACTCACTACGTAGTCGAACGGCCCCGTCGAAATGCTAAACTACTACTTGCGTGGATTACTATGCACATATCTGTAGCTTTATCTTTACCGCCCGTAAGCAGTATAAACTAGCCTTTACTGAACTCTGCCGAGTACTTAACGGGAGTCTTTCCTACGGGATTTACAAACTACCTAAATTGTTGTCTTTTTAGCTATTACCACCTATAGCAACACATCTTTGAAGGCCATCTGCTGAGCGGCCAGCACAAGCATGGTGGCGGGCAGGCCCTGGGTGCGCTCCGATAGGGTTTCGTAGTAGGTGAGAAAGTCTTCGGTGGGTTCGGCCAGTCCCAGCATCACCAAGTCCGCTTCGTCCGATTCTTCGTGCAGCACGTCCCAGAACGGTCGGCCGTCGCTGATGATGATCTTCTGCTCAAAGTTGATGCGCATACTGTCGATCATGCTCACCAGGTTGGCTCGGGTGCCTTCGGCCGCGGCCGCGGTAGGAACCAGCATCTTGATGGTCACCGTAGCGCGTTTCCAGCGGTCACTGTTGCGAAGCATATACGCCAGGATCATCATCAACCCCCCGTTTTTGTTGAGTCCGCCCCACCAGACGTCGATGCGCTGTCGGTCACCGAAGCCTGCGTTCTTATCGTCGCGCACAATAACCACGTTTCGCTGCGCGGTGTGAAAGTAGCTGATCATATCGCAGTAGGGAGCGTGGTGCGCCAGCTGGCGGGTATCGCCCAGCATCACGGTGTTAGGCACCAACGCTCCCAATCCGTAGGTATTCACCAACCGGATTCCTCCTTTGAAGGGGTCTTCGTCGGGAATCACCCGTACGAAAGCGGGTACGCCCCGTCCCTGAAGAAAATCGCGAATGTTGTTTTCCAGCGACTGTATACGTTCGTAGGTCACCTCTGAGGTGAGCACGGTGGCCACCGACAGCAGCGACTGCCCCCGCGTGAGCGAGTCGGCCAGCTCGATTAAGTGCCAGCGGTGGGTGGGGGCTCCCGACAGCACCAGAATATGAGGTCGCCAGTTTTTGGGGTCGGGGTGATAGTCCAATCGCATGAGGGCGCTGCGGGTAAGGGCCATCCATAGTCCCCGTCGCACGTCGCCCCAGGCGGTTTGCAGGCCCCGCCGCTTTAGCCAGATGAAAAGGAAAGTCACGAACAGAATGGCAATGAGCGTAGCCAACGGGTTGATCAAAAACATCACCGCGATACACCCCAGCGCTCCCAACAGTGAGAAGATCCAGTGCACCCGAAAACTCGGACGAAAGGACGGGCTGCCCAGCAAGCCTTCGGTGCCCGCCGCCACGTTGAGCACCCCGTAGGTGGTCAGAAAGAACATGGTCAGAATAGGGGCAATCAGGTCCAAATCGCCCAGCGCCACGGCCAGCAAGGCAATGGTCATCGTCAAAACCGTACCCGCGCGGGGGATGTTGTCGGGTCCATTGCCCTTCCCCAGCCAGCTAAGTTGCTGCGGCAGCACTCGGTCTTGGGCCAGTGCCTGCAGAATACGCGGGGCTCCCAAAATGCTGCCTACGGCACTTGAGAGCGTAGCTCCCCACACTCCCAGCAGAATGCCATTGCCCCACAGCGAAATACGACGCATCACCAGGGGGTCGCTCATCAGCGTGGCACTATCCACTCGAAACGCCAGAACCAGGGGCAAGGTCATATACACCAAGTAGCCCACGCCCACCGCGTAGAAAGTGCCCTTCGGGATCGACTTCGCCGGATTTCGCAGATCGCCTGAGAGATTCACGCCCGCCATGATGCCGGTAACGGCCGGAAAGAATACGGCAAACACCACCCAAAACCCTTCTTGCAGGTCGGGGGGGGTGATAATTTCGGTGGTGGGAGTATCGAGCGGTTCACCCAGTAGCAACGAAACCAGCGAAATGCCAATAGCGGCCAAAATAAAGTACTGGCTCTTGATGGTGGCTTGGGTAGAAAACAGGGCTAACAAACTCACCAAAACCGTAACCACCACCCCAACCACCTTTTCATTGAGTTGCGGAAGCACTTCCACCATGCTTTCGGCAAACCCGATGACGTATAACGCGACCGAAAGGGCCTGCGCCAGAAACAACGGAATACCCACCGCTCCGCCCGTCTCAATGCCCAACGACCGGCTGATCATATAGTAAGCTCCGCCAATCTTTACCTGCTGGTCGGTGGCAATCGAGGCGATAGAAAGTGAGGTAAGAAAGGTAATGCTGGTGGAGAGCGTAACAATGATCAGGGTGCCTACCAAACCCACGTTGCCCACTACCCAGCCGAAGCGAAGGTACATGATCACCCCCAAAATCGTGAGCAGTGACGGAGTGAAGACTCCCCCGAAGGTGCCCAAACCCCGCGCCTGCACCGGGGCTACCTTAGAGGAAGAGCGTTTGTTTTTGGTAAAAAAAGTATCCATCATGCCCCAATAGCGCGGTCTAAGTGCGTGTAGCCCCCGTCGGGGAATAGGTACTGTCCCGTGGTATGGGTGGCCCGGTCGGAAGCCAAGAACAAGACGGTGTCGGCGACTTCCTGGGCGGTGGTCATGCGCTGTCCCAACGGGATGCGTCGGGTGACCTCGGCCAGTTTTTCCCGAGAGTTATCAAAGGTATCTATCCAGCGTTGGTACATGGGCGTCATCACCTCGGCGGGCAGCACGGCGTTCACCCGAATACCGTAGGGAAGCAACTCAACGGCCCACTCCCGGGTGAGGGCCAACTGCGCTCCTTTGGCGGCCACGTAGCCCGACGAACCGCCCTGCCCGCTGAGCGCCGTCTTGGAACTAACGTTGACGATGTTGCCCTTTGTCTCGATCAGATGCGGTAGAGCGTAGTGCGCCATAGTATAGTAGTGCTGCAAGTTGTTAGTGAACGACTGTCTGAATGCTTCGGGCGAGCCTCGTTCCAAACTGATACTATCGTTGACGCCGGCGTTGTTCACCAGCACGTCTAACCGGCCAAACTTCGCAATCGTTTCTGCCACGGCCCGCTTACACTGCGACGGATCGACCAAATCGGCTTGCACGAACAAACTGGTTAGGTTCTGCTCACGCAGTCCCTGGACTAGCTTTTCTCCTCGTTCGGTACTGCGGTTCACGATCACCGGCCGGGCCCCTTCGTCGGCCGCCCCGCGCACGATGGCCTCCCCGATGCCGCTGGCGCCGCCGGTCACCAGAATTACTTTATCCTGTAGGTGAAGATCCATATTTAGGAGCTTAATTGGTAAAAGTCGATGGCGTTTTGTCCGAATACGCGCGTTTGTTCTGCCGTCGTGAACGAAGCAAAGTACTGATCCATTGCCGCTTGCACCCGGGCGTAAGAAGCGGCCAGCAAGCACACCGGCCAGTCGGAGCCCACCATCACCCGCTCGGCACCGAAGGCTTCCACCACCACGTCCAGGTAGGGATACAGATCACTCGGTTGCCAGTTGCTCCAGTCGGCTTCCGTCACTAGTCCCGACAGTTTGCAGTGCACGTTGGGCCGCTCGGCTAGTGCTTGTATGTTTTCTTTCCAGGGCGACAGTTCGTGAGCAGCAATCCTGGGTTTTGCCAAGTGGTCTACCACCAGTTGGGCGTCGGGCAACTGATCAACGAACGACCGCGCTGCGGGCAGTTGATCTTCTCGGATGAGCAGGTCATACGTTAGATTAAATTCTGACAAAAGCCGCACTCCCCGCAAAAACGCTGGACGCGCCAGAAAGTGATCGTCTGCTTCATCCTGAATAATATGTCGCACTCCTACGAACTTAGGATGCTGAGCCCAGCCCGCTAATTGTTCTTTGACCGCTTCGTCCTGTAAGTCTACCCAACCGACAACGCCTCGGATAAAAGCGTGCTTGTCGGCTTGGTCTAGTAGAAATTGGTTTTCCTGTTCGGTTTGCGCGGCTTGCACACTCACGCAACCAGCCACCGCGTTGGTATCTAGTGTTTTTTTCAGGTCGGCAGGAAGATAGTCTCGTTGGAGCACCTTCATCTCATCGGTGATCCAGCCGTGCGTGGCGGAAGCGTAGTGCCAAAAGTGTTGATGACTGTCGATGCGAACCATGCCGGGCCTTATCCTTGGCGAACGTGTTGTTTGGAACTGCCTAGTCCGTCGATGCCCAGCTCCACAACGTCATTGGGTTTCAAGAACTGAGGAGGATCAAAACCTAATCCTACTCCGGCAGGGGTGCCGGTAGAGATGATATCTCCCGGCAGCAGCGACATAAACTGGCTCAGGTAGCTTACCAAGTACGGAATTTGAAAGACCAAATCCGAGGTGGTACCCTGCTGCTTGGTCTCCCCATTCACGGTGAGCCACATGCTCAGGTTGTGTACGTCTTCCAGTTCGTCGGGGGTAACCAGATAGGGACCCAGGGGGGCAAAGGTGTCGCAACTCTTTCCCTTGACCCACTGCCCCGCGCGTTCCAACTGAAACGCCCGTTCGCTGTAGTCGTTGTGCAGGGTGTAGCCCGCCACGTAGTTCATGGCGTCCGCTTCGGTGACGTAAGTTGCTTTTTTCTTGATCACCGCCGCTAGTTCCACTTCCCAGTCGGTTTTCTCACCGCCGCGGGGCAGTAGCAGGTCGTCGTTGGGCCCCACGATGGCCGAGGTGGCTTTAAAAAAGATAATTGGCTCGGTGGGTAGGTCCATGTTGCTCTCGCGCGCGTGGTCGCGGTAGTTGAGTCCGATGCAAATTATTTTGCCCGGCCGGTGGATCGGAGGAGCAAGCCGTTCGGTGTTGGGCACGGCCGGACAGCGCTCGGCATTGTCAGAGAGCCAGTTGGCTAGGCGGTTGAGTCCATCATTGGCGAAGAATTCAGGAGAGTAATCTTCGCCGAACTCCCGAACGTCTAGTGGTTGGTCATTGTGCAAGACTCCCGGTTTCTCGTTGCCCAGCGGGCCGAAGCGAAGTAGTTTCATACTAGTTGGATAGGTTAGATTTTTAGGTTAGAATAGGCAATCTAGCTGTTGAGGTGAACAAAGCCCCCGTCGATGGGGTAGTTGGTGCCGGTGATAAAGCCCGCTTCGTCAGAACAGAGATAGAGCGCCAGGTGGGCGACTTCTTCGGGGCGACCCATGCGGCCAATCGGTTGCGTACGCGATAGTTTCTCGAATACCTCGGCTTCCTGCCCGGGGTAGTTCTGCTGAATGAAACCATCCACAAAAGGGGTATGCACCCGGGCCGGAGCGATGCAGTTGCACCGAATGTTATCGGCCAGGTAATCCTTCGCCACCGAGTAGGTCATCGTGAGCACTGCCCCCTTGCTCATGGAGTAGGCAAAGCGCTCGGCGATGCCCACCATGGAGGCCACCGAAGCCAGGTTGAGGATCACCCCGCCGCCCTGCTTTTTCATCACCGGCACACCAGCCCGCAGGCAATTAAACACCCCCTTGATGTTGACTCGATAGATTCGGTCGAGATCCTCTTCGGTGGTAGTTTCCACGGTTCCTACGTGAGCGATGGCGGCGTTGTTAATAAGCACATCCAGGCGGCCGGTTTCTTGCAACACCCCAGCAAAAGCCCGCTCCACTTGCGCAAAATCAGACACGTCGCAAGTGTATCCGTGGGCCTCTCCTCCGGCCTCGCGAATAAGGGATACCGTAGCGGCATAGGCATCCGGATTAAGGTCCAGAATGTGAACGGAAGCGCCCTGACGCGCAAAAACTTCGGCGATGCTCTTACCAATTCCGCTACCTCCCCCCGTGATTAGCATCGTCTTTCCACTGAAATCAAATGGTTGCATAGAACGTACTGGGTTTCAAAAGATCGTAATCTACAAATATATTTGCCTTGTGCCCGAAAAAAGTCTGAATTTGCGGGTTGGATTGCCTTCTTCTGCCAAGGCCAAAGAATGAACAACAAGCCTGAATAGTACATGGGTAGTTTTTCTTCATTTGGTCATAGCATGCATAAATATAATTATGCCATATTGATATCAATTCAGGGTGCACCAATTGATACAGGCACGTACTGATAAACCAGTGGTGATTTGGTAGCAATCCAGTTAAGCAAGCAAGTGCAAAATACCCTAAAAATCCTCATAATTGCCGTTTTCTGCCTATTGGGCGGGGGGGGTAGCGTGAACGCCCAGACCCTGATGGTAGAGAAAGCGTTTGAGTTGCTCAAGAAGAAGGAGCTCGAAAAAAGCTGGGAAGCTATTCAACTGGCCACCAAGAACGAAGAAACCGCCCGAGACGCCCGCGCCTGGTACGTAAGAAGTTACGTGAGCAAAGAACTTTTCAAAGCCGACCCGCAGAAAAACGCTAAATTCGGAACAGAGGCACTAAATTCAGGCCATACGAGCATAGCGCTAGACCAGCCGGGGAAATACCACAAAGAGTGCAAAGCCATTGCCTCGTTTGTCTACACCAACTACTACAACCAAACCGTATCGCTCCTCAACAGTGAAAGCTATCAAGACGCTTTGGTCAGGCTGAAGGCACTTACGCGAGACCGCCGATCGTTTAACGAATTTTACGCCGAAGCCTCCTACCTGTCGGGCTACGCCCATTTGATGCTGCACCAGCCAGATTCCACCCAGCACTATTTCTCGCAGGCGCTCACCGCCGGATACCGCGATCCACTGATCTACGAAACGCTCGCTAGCACCTATCTTGATGCCAACGAAGTAGGTAAAGCACGCACCATGGTCGACATGGGGCAAATTCTGTTTGCCGACGACCGCGGACTAAAGATTGCCGAGCTAAACACCTTGATGAAGGAAAAGCACTACGAGCGAGCGGCCAGGGCGGCCGAAGAATACCTTTCTTCCTACAAAAAAGATACGGAAGTGATGCTGCTCTACGGAACCATTCAGGGTCGGATGCTCGATAACGACCCCAAAAATCAGGAAACGTATTTTGCGAAACGAATCGCGATCTACGAAAAGATTCTAAATCTGGAGCCTAATAATCTGCTGGCGAACTATAACCTTGGAATCACCTATTACAACAAGGGCGTAGAATTGATTAATAACGAGGAAGTCTTCGAGAAGGATATCTTTGAGTTCGATCAGCTGCTGAACGTTTGCGCCGGATTGTTCCAAAAGGCGTTGCCCTTTGTGCTGAAGGCCAACCAGCTAGACCCCAGTAACTTCAATGCGCTCAAAGCGCTGGAAGGCATTTACTACAACCTCAACGAACAAGAAAAATACGCCCAGATCCAAGCCCGGATCAACGCCATTAGCAGCAATAAGTAGCTTGCCCCGCGTGGAACGCATCTGGTCGCTACTGCCCGCTTGGCAACGGCATCAAGCCTACCCAATAATAAAGGTTATTCTGATTTTTTATTACAAGTAATACTGGCGCAGGACTTTCAGCCGGGGGCGCCTAGCCTGTGCCTAGTTATAAGTGGGTTTCTAACCCAACGGGGCGGACAGAGTCCGCATATGTAGCCCGCACAGATTCAGAGAATCTGCGCGAGAATGTTTATAGAAATTTATCAGAATAACCTTTGATGTCTAATTTTAGGACATCACTTCAGTCAGGGGATCACCCGCACCGGCGTGTAGGGCGGAACTGACTCTTTACCGCCGTTCCATTCTTTCAGCCTATCTAACGAAAGCTTATACCGGTCGGCAATCTGCTGTAGATCGGGCTGGGCCTGAATGATGTAGATGGTTTGCGCCGACTGGGGTAATGCCGAAGCCCCACCAAGTAGCAGTTCTACGCGGCGACAATACGCTAAATCGTCTCCATTGACTGCCCCCATGGCTAGTTGAGAAAGTTGCTGCGCGGCCACTCCCTGCGCGAGCAGATAGCGCTGCACCGAACGGGCCCTCCGCTGGGTAAGTAGTTCGTTATACCGGCGCGCGCCGGTAGAATCGGCGAACGCCCGAACCTCGATGGCTACGGTGGGACGCTGCCGATGAAACGCTATCAAACTATCCAACGTGGCCGCCCCCCCGGCCGGTAGGGTATGCTGATTGGTGGCAAAGTAGATGTTGCTGAAGCGCGTTGGAACATCGGCAGGCTTATTCAGCGGAGTTATGGTGAGTTCGGCCAGCTGGTAATCAGGACGAGCGGCAAACGAGCGCGACGGACGCTGAAACGCCACCCGATCACTTTCGTGGTAGGCAACATTTGTGAAGGTAAAACCCCCTGCATCATCCACCGGGGCGGTTGCCAACGTATCGTTTTGGGCGTTGATCAGAAATACTTTAGACGGAAAAGTGCCATTGGTCGTGAGGCGACCGTTTAGAGTAACGCGTTCGGTACCTCGTTCGGCAATTTCTTGGACGTAAAAGTGGTCGGGCGGGGTGCTTTTATCTACTTCGGGCAACTTATTGAATAAACGACGCGATTGCACCAGGCGGTTTACCCGACGTTTTTCGCGCTCGCTCAGGTTTTGATACCGGAAGGCGAGCTGCACCGACTCGGCCTCTTCGGTCATGATCTCGTCAAACACCCAGGCATCGATGATCCGCCGCACCAATTGTTTGTCTTCAAAAGAAAGGGTTTCCAGAAAGTAGTGATCCTCAGCCGAGAGGCTATCCTGCGGTTTCTCGGCTAAAAACTGCTTACGCTGGGTCACCAAACGCCGGATGCTCTCCTGGTCCGACCGGGGCAGCGTCTCGTAATAGTGCTTGGCTGCTTCATCCAGTGAGGCCAAGCTAGGTTCGCGCGGCGTAAACTGCCGGGCGTTGGCCAGACGCCCCACCCGTTCTTGCTCCTGTTCCGAAAGTGCCTCGTAGGCAAACACTTCATCTGCCGTAGGCAACTGCGCAAAGGCGTGCTGATGAAACACCTTTTTTCGATCTATCACGCGCTCAATGCGCTCCTGATCTTCGGGGGGAAGCTGAGCGAAGGTGGCTTCGGCTTCGGGGTCTGCTGCATTATCGCCTGCCGCAGCATCGGCTGCCGCAAGCAGCGAGAAAACCTGGGCATCAACAATGCGGGATACCAGTTCTCGCTCTTCGGGGGGTAGCTGCTCGAAGAACTGCTGATCGGCAGTAGACAATTCGTCGGTGATTTCTCGGAGTAGAAATTGCTTCTTAGCGCGAGCCAACCGGTCAACTGTCTCCTTTTCTTCGGTAGAAAGTTTTTCGTAGTACTGCTGTTCTGATGCGGATAAGGTGGCGCTCTCGGTTACGGCTTGCTGAAAAGATTGCCGCCGAACGTAGCGATCCACCTGCTGCTGTTCGGCCAAACCGAGTGATTGATACACATAATCAATTTCTTCGTCCGGCTGCTGCGTATCCCATACTTTTTCTAAAAATTGCTGCGCGCTAATCATACGATTGAGTTCGCTTTTTTCCGCTTCGGGTAACGACTGATAGTGGAATAAATCCTCCAGCGTAGGCTGCTGGTTCAAGGTCTGCTGATAGAAGGTTCGTTGGTCGGCGACGGCACGATCAACCTTCAGTTGGTCTTCGGTAGGCAATGCCTCGTAGAAATAAGCAGCCTCCGGATCCAGGGTGCTCCGCTCTTGCAGCAGCATTTTGAAAAGTTGTTCGTCAACCAAATGAGCGATTTTAGTTCGTTCAGCGGGAGTCAGTTGGTCATAATAGCGTTGATCTTCTTCGGATAGGTCTTCTACGGGTCCTCGGAGCAAAAACTGCCGTTTGGCCCGCGCCAACCGCTGCACCAACTGCTGGTCTTGTTCAGAGAGTTCTTCGTACCGGTACTGCTCCGCATCCGACTGGGCGAGCTGATCCAGCAACACCTCCTGGAAGGCCCGTTGGTTCACGTACTGGTTCACCTTCACTTTGTCGGCGTAGGGTAACCGGTGGTAAAAATCCTCTTCCGAAAATAGGTCGGCCGAGGCGAACTGCAGTTCGTACCAGTCAGTTTCTATCGCCGGACGAAGGCGCGCCAGGGCGTGAATGGTATCGGATTGGATGCGAAAGGTATACACGTCGAAGTTGCCGTCCTCGTTGTTGCGGTTAGACGTTAAGAATGCCTGCCGCTCCCCGAGCCGTAGGTACCAGTCGTCTTGGCTAGAGTTGAAGGGATAACCCAGGTTGGTCACGGCGGCACCGTAGGCGACGTAAAGGTCGTAGCCTCCCAAACCGGCGGGGGCATCCGAAGAAAATACGATGGTACGTTCGTCCGCAAAATAGGCCGGAGAAACTTCCTGAAAGGGGGTGTTGATCGGCGCCCCCAGGTTGGTAGGCGATTGCCAAGCCCCGCCGATGTTGGCACTCATCCAAAGATCAAACTGCCCGTATCCGCCGGGCCGGTCCGAGGCAAAATACAGCGTATCGCCCCCCGGCGAGAGGGCCGGATGCTTCGCGTTGTAGCCCGGTTGGTTGATGGATTCGCTAAGGGCGACCGGTGCTGACCACGTTTCATCAACGAGCGAACTGCGCATGATCCGGCAGGTGCTATCCTGGTCGCAGGCGGTGAAGTAGAATTGGTCGCGCGTTTGGTTGAAGGTGCCGCTGCCCTCGTTCAGGTTAGAATTGAGCGCGGCTATGCCCGAAGGAGTGGGCTGTACCTGCCATTGGGTCCGCTTTTCTAACCACAGAAAATCGCTAAGGTAGGTCCCGTAACGCTCGTCCGGTGCCTCCTTGACCGAGCCACGGCGGGCCGATGAAACAATCAGGCTGGAGTCGTGCTGCCAGGGAAGGGCCGCAAAATCGTGAAAAGATGAATTGACGGGGGCCGGAAGTTGATGGAACGCAAACTCAGGAGATGGTTGTCGAAAGAGTTGATAAGCCAAAGTAATGCCCTCCGCCTCGGTCTTCGCCCGTTGGGTGAGCTGTTGAACCGATGATTGGTCGGTGGTTTGATATTTTGCGATGAAGTCTTCTAGCGCTTGCTGCGCGGCCCGGTAGGCTCCGGTGTACTTCAGCATCAGGGCGTGATAAAACTCCGCTTCGGCAAAACTGGTGTCTAACTGCTGCGCGGTTCGGTACAGTTCGAGCGCTTCGGCATAGCGAAACCGGTGTCGCTTGCAGTCAGCCAGATGGTGATACGCCTCAGCGCACTGCTGATTCACCTCTATCGCCTCTTGGAAGTAGGCTTCTGCTTCGTAGAATCTTTGCTGCTTTATATACCGTCGCCCCACATCGAGCAAGGCTTGCAATCGCTTGCCGGTAGGCTTCCGAACCGGTTGAGAGACGGTGTCCGGGTGGATCTGCTGGGCATGGGCTGCCCGAAGTCCCAACAGGGTCATAAGCAGCAGCGCTCCGCCAAAAAAAACTGTTCGGTTCGTGTGCATCAGATCATGGGAGTGGAAAAGTTGCGGAGGCGGGCTTTTTTACCGAACCAACGGTAGGACAGCGACACCTCGAAGGCTCCGCCCCGGAAGGCACCCGCGGCCACCGGCTGCGTGTTGAAGTCGTAGCTCACGGCCAACAAATAGTTTTGGTACGACAAACCCGCCGAGGTCACCCAGGAGTCGTTCCAGCGGTACCAGGCCCCGGCCAGCAGCTGAAGATGCTGATCAGTGGCCTGATACGGAGGTGAGAACGCGTAGTGGACGTAGGTGCCCACGTTGACGTGATACTGTTGGGCGCTGCGATAGGCTACGAGTGCCTGGGGCAAAATGCGGACAGAAGGCGTTACCGGAAATTCTAATCCCGAATGCCAGCGCATCAGCAGTGCCTCCCGGCTTCGATTCGTCTGATGAAACGAAGCGTACGGACGGTTTAAATTGGCTACCGCCAGTCCGGTGAATCCGCTGAGGCGGCGCAGCAGCAGCTCGCGCGATGGGTTGTAGTGATAGGTTAACCCCGCCGTGAAGGTGGCAAACCCCACCCGGTCGTTGAGGGTCTCGATCGAAGGGCTGATCTCCGGATTGTAACCTACTGCCGGATCGTACTGCGAGCCCCACTGCAGGCGGTCCAGATACAATCTTCGTTGCGTAAATCCTCCTTGCAAACCAAACGAAAGCAGGCGCGTTTGCCGATGATCCAAACTCAAATTGTAGGCTGCCCCCAGGTTGATGCCCGTAGCGCGATAAAAACGATCCGTGCCCACCGTTTCGTTCACCAGTGATAGTCCGATGCCCCCGGCCTGCCGAAGGCTACCGGAGAGAAACACCGGCTTGGCCAGCGACAACGCACTGGCCTGGTGCGGATTAGCCAGGTTACGCCACTGCGTGCGGTGCTGCACTCCGGCCATGCCGTGCGACTGCGTGCCCAGCAGCGCCGGATTCACGTTAAGGGGCGAGAAGTAGTACTGCGAAAACAGGGCCGACTGCGCCGTGACTGATTGAGCAGCCATCAGAAGCATTACCGTCAGCAGAATTGGTAGTTTGATGAACAAAGGAGTAGGCGTAGAGAAAGTCACAAAAGCCAGTTAGTAGTGAAGAATGGTTCCGCTCTGCTGAAATTGCTTTCCGCCAATGAACTCTCCTTTCAGCAGGTAGCGGTAGGTGGCCGTTGTCTCTTGCGAACCGATTGGGCCACGCCACCCGGTGGTAGAAGCTTCCGCCCACGAGCGCGTTTCGTACATCACGTTGCCCCACACGTCCTGAATGGCGAGGTAGAAGTTGTTCGGAGAGATGCGCTGTCCGTACACCTTCACGACCTGGTCTTCAGGACTCGGGGCAGAGGAGGAAAAAGCGTTGGGCAGATATAGGTTCTTGGTGTTTACCGGAATATCAAAGCCCACGGTGAGGATGGGCAAGGCAGAAGGCTGATCGCTGCTGATGGTGAAGCGGTCGCCCTGCTCGCGGAGGGACGCTTGGCCCAATGAGGTGAAGTTAGGACCAGGACGGTCGGCACCGAGCACCATCACTTCGTCGCGGTAGGCAGCGTAGTCGGCGTTGGGAGCGGTGAAGGTGAGTTCGGCCCGCGAACCCTGGTAGGTGCCGCTCAGGGTTTGCTGTTGCCAGTGAAAGGGCGTGCCATTGATGGCCGGAGACGGGAAGTAGGCCACGCCGACCACCGGATCGTTACCCGTCACATTGAGCAGCGTAGCCGGAGCGTAGGTACCGTCGCGCCCGACCGGGTAGAACTTAGAGCCGGTGCCCGCGTGGTAGAGAAAGCCGTCGACGTATGATTGGGGGGAGCCGCCGGTAATTTGAGTGGACTGGGCAAGAGTCAGAAGTGAAGTCTGGCCGACCTGAACGACGCCATCTGATAAAGATAATGTGTTTTCTAGGGTTAGTTGCCCCTCAATTCGTTTTGTGCCGCCACCCCTCACGGTTACTGTTCCAATAGATGCTTCTCTTATTTGAATTCGTTGATCACCACCCACTAAGTTCACCGATCCGGATGATAAGAAAGAAGTATTGGCGAGCAGGTTTTTATGTAAATACAACATGCCCGCGTTTATCATCTTCCCGTCAACGCGCATATTGGCATCTACATTAACCACTGAAGTAGGGTTGGTACTTACCGTACCCTGCCGAACCACTAGTTGTGCATTAAGTTCACCCAACATCATGGTAAAAAAGAAGACAATACCTATTTTCCGAAGCATAGTTTCTCTGTTCTAATCTACCTCAACCCAACCACTTGCGCCTTTGATATACACCTCGCCGTCACCATCGGTCCGAACGTAAGTATCACCCCGGTTTCCCTGGCCATTGCCCGGTTCACCGTTTCCAGAGAGAGTTTTTGGAATTGGCGACCAACTGTTAGGATTACTGTTAGCCTTTGTCTTGATAAATATTGTTCCGTCGTCCTTCACGTAGATATCTCCTTTGTTGCCTGTCCCACCATTTGGGTTACCACTACCAGTAGATACCTGAGCGCCCCCGCTGCCGGGAGGAAGGGAAGCAGGTGCCCATTGGCTTCCGTTCCAGGTCAATACCTGGCCATTGGCGCTAGGAGGGGTGGTGGCTACTTGACTTCCCTGAAGTTTAGTCACAGTCAAGTTACTCCCCCCGCCCCCGGTGGTTACGTCACCGACCAAATTCACTCTTAAGCTTCCGTCGCCCGCCTGAGACAAGCCGGCCCCGGCCACGTCGGGGTTTATTTTAGTTTGGTCGACCGCATCCGCTGCAATGGTAGCCGTTCCGTTAGCGACAATGGTAATGTCACCACTGATAGTGGTAGGAGTGGGCTGATTACCATTGTTACCAATAAAGAGCCGTCCATTGGGAAGGGCAGGTAAGCCCCCGCCCCCAGGGGGGAGGGAAGCGGGGGCCCAGGCTGTTCCGTTCCAGGTCAATACTTGCTTGTCCGAAGGCGCCGTATTCGCAACGGTTCGCCCTCGTAAACCTGTTACAGTCAGTTCTCCAGCGGCATTAAGCGCGCCGTCTCTTAACATTGGTCTGAATTGAATATTCTGATCAGGATCGGTTCCTTGTCCAATGCCCAGGTATCCGGCTTCGGGATTAAAGATTCTTATGGCTCCACTGTTATCAAAGGCCAGTCCGTTTCCTAGTTTTACCGCCAGGGGGTCGGTGCTGCTATTCTTAGAAAGGCCATTGCCCGCCACGTCGGCGTTGATTTTCTCTTTGGTGACGGCAGCGTTAGCGATTTTATCCGTAGTGATTTTGGCGTTGTTGATTGTCACCTCCCCGGTGGGGCTAATAGAAATATCGCCGGTGATCGTCACTGCTTGGGGGGTGCTCGAGTTGTCACCAACAAATATATTTCCTTCCGGAAGCGCAGCCGGAGTTCCATTCTTTAGAGGATTTAAATCTACAGTATATGGCGGTGCGCTACCTTCGGTAAGGTTAAGAATATTGGTGCCACTGTTAAAACTAAAATCGGTGATTTTGCTGTTGACACTGACGGCATTGTCTTGGTCATCTACATATTCCCGATTGGTGGCGTGATTATCGGCAGTAGGGGAAGCTACGTTGGCAATTTGGCTATCGCCTGCATCGTTACCTGCGTTCAGGATATCTTCCAAATCTCTGCTGTCTACATACGCTTTAGTAGCGGCGTCATTAGGACTAGTTGGTGTACTCAGATTAGTAATCCGGCCATTAGCGTCACTGCTTACTCCTAAAACGGTTCCCAAACCAGGAGGGGGTTGGGCAGTTATAACTTTATTGTCAACGTACGCTTTGGTAGCCGCGTCCTGGGGCTCGGTGGGATCAATTAAGCCTTTAATTTGATAGTTATTGTTCGCCGTGTTCCCTTCATTTAGTACGTTCTCTAGCGATTGATCATCGGCATCGGTGTGATTATCAACGTACTCCTTAGTGGCCGCGTCGTTGTCGTCGGTGGGGCTATCCAAATCGGTAATCTTTCGGTTTCCTGCGCTGCTTCCCTGCTGTAGTACCGACGACAGGTTCGGACTGTTGGCGGCGGGTCCGCCCTTTATGCTACCCATCGACACAAAGGCGTTGCCGTCGAACTTAAACACCTCACCGGTACTCTCATTGATGTAAAAATCGCCCTCGGCAGCATCAACGCCGCTGGGAGCAGTGGTGCCCGTATACCAGGTGGTGCCCAAAATCTCGGAGGTCGGACTGCCGGTTCTTCCAGAAGTGCCCTCGCGCCACGCCCCGTCAAACCAGTAGTAGAATTTTCCTTCGTTGATATCAAATACCAGCAGACCGTGGTCGGCGCGGCTTAGTTTGCCGGTGAAGGAAGAGGCTTGCCGCTGGGCGGTGGTGAGGCGGGGGGCCAGGAAACCCTGATTGCCCTGTTCCGGCACCAGCTCCAGCACCGCGTTCGGGTTGGGTTGCTCGGTTCCCATGCCAATAACGGTTTGGGCCTGAACTGTCGTCGACCCGGCGGCGAGCGTCACGATGAGAAAGAATGATAAGAAGTACTTTTTTACCATTATAGTCCGTTTAAAAATACTATTGGTGAGCTTTGTCTTTATTTTCCACCCCTTGCTTTCCTTATTTCCGGCACTTTAGGCGAATCGTAAATGTGGTTATTGGGCCAGCACCCGCCCTAATTGGCGATTGGTTACCAACGGCGGACTCACCTTTTGCTTCTTGAAGGTTGGCAATATTCCGGTACGGCGTTGGTCGTTTTAACCGGAAAAAGCACAAGTGTTGAAAGCACCGCGAATTTGCATCAGAATCAAACTACAGGGTCAGTTGCAGCGCTCCCTGGGTGGGCACCGAATGGCAGGAAACAGCGCGCGCTCGCGCCTCTTCGGCGAGTTGCTGCGCCCGGCGCCGACCATTAGAGCTATCGATGATGAGCAAGTCGTAAGAAAAATGCGCGTCAAGAGTTGCCAATCGACGAACCGCGTTGTTGCTAACTAGGAGGTAGTCTACCGCTACGACCGGGGCCAACTCTTTTTTGGTTGGCAACGGCCCCTCCACCACGGCCAGGCGCTTTCCTCGCCAAACCGCGAACGTTACGTTTTTTCGCCGAACCAACGGCAGCGGGTGCTGGGTAGCGACTGCCGTGTCTAAAAATGTGGTGATGAAGCCTGATTGAACGTGATTTGGTTCGATTTGGTAAGCGGCCTTCTCGTTCCATCCGCCCCAGTGGTAGTTGAAGTGTCCGCTACTGAAATCGATGTGCGACTCTCTGTTCACCTGATAGAAGGTGATCGTTTGCCGCTGCTGCTGTAGCCAGTGGTGAGAAACACGCATCAACGCGAAAGTGATCAGGCAACCGCACGCTGTAATCAGATAGACAAACCGACGGTAGTGAAACAGCAGAGCAAAGGCAAATAGCGCCCCGTAAAGCAGCAGCACCTGGGGGACGTCCAGATACAACCGGTCTACGTAGCTCATTGGTAGGTACTCTAGGGCGTAGATCAAGGTGTTAACCCCGGAGATAACCGTTTCCAGTACTTTCCCGACAACAGGAAGCAAGCCCGGAAGGAATGTGCCCACGGCAATGGTAAGTAACCCGAGCGACAGGATGATGAACGCGGCCGGAATCACCACTAGGTTGGCTAGCCAGAAGTAGGTCGGAAACTGTTGAAAGTAGTACAAACTGATGGGCAAGGTGGCCAGTTGCGCGGCGATCGACACCGCCGTGAGTGCCCACAGCTTATCGGTGAGCCAGAACCGGCATTCCAGCAGTCCGTAGATGCGGGGCTGCAGGTAAACAATGCCCAGCACCGCCAGATACGACAGCTGAAAGCCTACCGAAAGCAGGTAGTAGGGATTGATCAGCAGCAATAGAAAGGCTGATAAGGCCAGCGTGTTAAAGATATTGGCCCGCCGTTGTGAAGCCTGGGCTACAATCACGCAGGTGAACATAGTGGCCGCGCGCATCACCGATACCGAGGCGCCCGTCACCAGCGCAAACAGCCACAGGGCGGCCACGCAGGCCAGCGCGTGCAGTAGGCGTCCGCGCCGGGTGCGCTGCAAGAAGCTCAGCAAAAACGCCACCACTCCGTACACAATACCGATGTGCAAGCCCGATACGGCCAGCACGTGCATGGCCCCGGCCCGTCCGTAGGCTTCCCGCACCTGATCGGCCAGTTGGTCTTTAATGCCCAACACCAGCGCCAGGGCAATGCCCCGGGCTTGCGGATCTACCACCGCCTGCATGAGTTGCCTTCTACTCTGCCGCTGCATTTGACCGATGGCTTGCGTAAACGGATTGGGCGATACTTGTTTTATTAACTTCCACTGCTCGGCGCGGAGGTAATGCTGATGATACACCTGCTGGTTGGCCCAGTAACGCTGTTGGTCGAACGCCTGGGGATTGGCGGGAGGAGCAATTGGCTGGGGAGTGCCCTTCACCACAATCTGGTCGCCGTAGCGCAGCAGACGGAGACTATCCGCTTTGGGCTGATAAATGAGAATGGTTGCCTCGAGCGGCGACGAATGATGCAACGTGCCGCTGCTGTCGCGCGTGATCACCTGGGCCAAGCGAGCGGTGGTGCGCCAGGAGTTCTGGCGTTCGTCAGCATCGGAGGTAACGGTGGCTACGTAGTGGGAGTAAGGGGGTTGATATTGCAACAGATGGTTGGCGCACTGGTTTACCTGATACTGGTTGACGCGCACGATTCCAACTCCGGCAATAATTAACAGCCCCGCCGCGCCGAACAACGGACTAAAGCGTTGCTGCCACCGGGCGGAAGAAGCAACCACCATCACTCCGTATAAAACAATCAACAACGCCATTGCCACGGCTGATAGTCGAATGGAGTGGTGAAGCCCAATTAAAATACCTAAAATCAGGGCCGGGGTAAACCGAAGAAAAGGGTAGGGGACCCAGCGAAACATAGCGGTTTTTGCCGGAAGATACCAGCGAACTTGGTCGAATGCTGCTTGAAGTGCGCGTAAACCTCGCGCTGTACCAAATCAATCCATTTCCGCCTGCTACCGTCCCGCCGATTTACTGGTCAAGGTGAGGGAAGGCTCAGTAGTGGGCACTTCCGGTTGATAGGCAATGCGGCGGAAGCAGAAGTACTGCAGATTGTGCTTCATACCGGTGGAGGCGGTGAACCCCCAGATCACATCCGTAACGCCGTCGAAGATGTCGTCAATCAGGTTGTGCTTCCCTTGATACACTACACTATTGTCGAGCCGCACAATCACCTCTTGGGTATCGGGGTTCCAGGCAAAGCGAAAGTTGTGCATCCGGTCATCTTCCAGGTCATAAGCGTCGTTTTCATCGTTCCAGTAGGTTTCGTGGTAGCTGCTACCATTGACTAGAAAGGCCACGTGGTCGCTGGCGGGGTCGTTCTGGTAGGGGTTTTGGTAAGTGTCAAACTCAACGGCCACCGAAGGGGCAATGAAGTTGCCAGAGGCAAAGTTGGCGTTAAACCGTCCGTAGCCTAAACCTTCTCCGTAGGTGCCGAACGCATCGTAGCCTCGCTCGTCGTTGTGCACCACGAAGGTGATCCCGTCGGCTCCCAGATCATCCTTATCGCCCAAGTAGATATCAAACTCTATCTCAAAGTAGCTGTTCAGGTCCAGGGGGGTGGTACTGTAGGCAATTCCCTCGGCGTAGCGCTCGTCGGGAGTGAGCATGATGCAGCCCGAAGGCATATAATCGGCGTATCCCCGCAGCTCAAACTGGGCGTGGGCTGACACTCCGAGGGTTCCACAAAGAAAGGTGAGAAGCAATTGTTTCAAGGTAAGTAAGGTCATGCGATGCTCTGGTTAAACGGTGAAAAAATTATTAAGCATACCAAGCGAGCGCTACGTTTGTTGGCCAGAGCCCGTCCGTTATTTGTAGCAACGCTAAAGTAGTTTCGGTGGTTCTCAAAACAATTCGGCACCTAGCCGGTAATACATAAAACAGTTCACATTTTAACCTCAAACGACAATGGCACAAGATACTAAAGAAACCAAGGAGACTAAAACCTGGCCTGAATTAGCCATCGGGTTGTATGACAAATTAACCGGACGCAACGCTGAAATCACCTACGAATTTGACGATTTTGATTTATACGTTCCTAGCAAAGCCGGGGCGAAAGAAAACGTGGAGCACGCGCACTGGAAGATGAACGGCACACTGCGCATTCGCACCACCGACGACCAGAATAAAGGCTCTCAAAAGAAGTAAGCATTATGGCTAAGACGATCGACGTAATCGCTGACCTGACCATTGAGTTAGACGGGGATAAAGTGAAGGTGACCAACGACAGCGATGGCGATCTGGTCATTGACTTCCCGGATAAGCAGACTCTAGGAAAATTCATGAAAACCCGGTTTGCCCTCAGTACCGACTTTAGCTCGCTGAATCGGGTAAACAGAGTGCTTCAGAAAGAACGGCAACCGGTAGTTTTGCGGGTCAACCACGAAGATTGGGTGATCTTGGGGCGCTACGACAATCCTGTGATTAAGTACGCGAAACTAGCTCCCCTTTTGCTCAACCAATCCTTTTCCGGGTCCAAGCAAAAGAATTGGTACATACTTGCTGGAGTACTAGGCGGTAGCGCTTTAGCTGTTCTGCTTTATCAACTGATCAAAAGACGAGATTGATTCCGGTACGAAGATTTGCCACTCGGGCAGTTCCCGGATTGAGTACCGCTATCACATTGTCAGTAACGCAGTAGAGTTGCAATCCTTTCGGACCAGTGGTGATGGTAAAGCCCAGTCCTAAGTTATTAAATGATCGGCTTTGCACAGAATAGGTAGCGGCTGCCTGTAGCCAACGGCCCACCTGCTGACTGATCCCTAACGATAAGCCACGGCGGAAAGAGCCGATATAATCAGTGTATATGGTGGCCGACGCTTTGGTATTGGGCGCCAAGCGGTAGTGACCTGTCAAATACATCTGGGTAGGTAAGCCTGTGGTATAAGAAGCTGAATCTTCGGTGACCTTAAAGGTATCGGCAATAGAATCAGTTAGGGCAGTTAAGTCGATTTCAAAGCCGCCACCGGTAAGTAGATCATCGTCTTCTACTCCGTTAAAATAAAACGATCCTTGTGAGCGCTGATTCATCACGTTGGATTTCCAGTTGATGAATCCTAGGTTGATAACTGATCCGGAGAATGACAGTTCTTCGTTTAAATGATAGGTAGCGCCCAGGTCTATGCCCATTCCAAAATTTTTGGTGTTCGTGATGTAAGGCATAACATCGTCATCCAATGCTTCAAATCCTGAAGTTTGCACCAGCATGTCAGACTCGAGCGTAAGTGCGTATAAATCAGCCTCGCTTCCGGTGGTCACGCTGTAATTAGCTCTTCGGGTAGTGACGTTGCCCAGGCCAAACAGCGTCTTGAGACGTCCTCCCACCACCAATTTGTCATCTTCCAGCATTTTGCGATTGTACCCCAAACCGATTTCCCGGTAGTGTATTCCGCGAAGCCAGTAGCCACCCAGATCAATTGTTTCGCCCGGAACATTTCCTTCCACTGCGGTTCGCAGCAGGGCATCGGAATAACCCATTCGGGCCTGAAATCGCTCAGAGACGTTGAACGAGAAGCGCGCGTTGCCCGTGCGGAAACTTACCGCCAAAAGGTCCAGAGAAGCATTCATATTGGCAAAGCTTCGCTTACCCACTTTGGTGTTTTGGTAGAGTTTGCCGATGTCCAGGGTTTTCTGCCCGTCTTCATCGGTCTCAACCTGAGAAACTATTTGGTTATAGGTGAACCCTGAGTTGTTAACTCCCACTTGCAGCGAGGGAAAAATTGGTGCCAGGGTGATGTGGATATTATTTCGGGGCCTGAGTGCCGGATTGGTGTAGGACGCTTGCTGAACGTTGTTCATCAGGTGCAAGGTCAGTTCTTGCTGGGCCATAGCCGAAGCCGAGAGCAGTGCGAAGACGCTCATCAGCCAGTAACGGTAGTTCATAACGAGCCGAGTATTAGTTGAGAGAAGTTTTTATTTGCGTTGCCAGGTTAAGGCGAACGCTGTAAAAAGAGTACAGCTTTATTTGGTTGTTAGCGTCACTTACGCTGTTTAGCGCGGTGCGCACCAGTAGGTGGGTAGCCGAACGGACGCGCTCAAACTTGTCTTGATCAAGCGTGGCGGCAATTGGTAGATCAACGATAGCCGGACGGGTTTTTCCGGTGCTGCTGTCAATCAGGTCGGCCGCTACCAGCAATTGGTCTTCTTCCCCAAACAAAGACACCGGCTGTTGGGCGCCGTTCAGAATCAGTTGTCCGTCCTCATCCAGGAAAAATATGCGCAAATTAGCCGTCAGGGGGAAGCTGTTTTCGGTCTTAATCAGCACCTTGAGTTCTTCCACATCTTCTAAGTTCGTGAAATCGACTGGAATTGAGTCTTCAAGGATGATATCAAAAGTGCCCTCCAGGGGAAGCTCGACCTCCGTATGCACGGCGATTAGACTTCGATCCGTAATGAAGCTGGTGTCTTCGGGAGTGCTGTCAAGCGTAAATTTCGGTCCGAAACGAAAGCTACGGGGTAATTCGGCAAAAGCGGTTCTGATGTTGGAAGTGAATTCATTCACCACGTGACTTTGAATAGCTATTGAATCGTCTACCTGCTGCTTAAACGGAAGTGCGTACTCATCACCGAAGAAAGTGTGCTCGGACTTGTCCATCAGTTGCACATTTTTTCCATCATTTTGCACCACGAAGCTCTCGGTTAGGTCAGAGGAGACTTTCGCCCCGAAGGTGTTGATGAACTGAAAGTGCAGGGTAGGATTGAGACCAACGGTTCCGTCAACGGCACCGGCCAGCAGCGGAATTTGTAGCGTATCGGCGGAAATTGGCACGTCAAGACCAGCAAAATTGCCACTGAGATAACTAAATTCAATATCTTCCAAGGCAATATCCAACCTAATCTTTTGGTCGTCGCTAATGGGTTGTCCCGAACCTTCAACCGTTACTTCCATTTCGTAAGGGAGTTCACCGTCCGTTAGTGCCAACACGTAGTCCACTAACTCATCTTGTCGGCTAACCGTACCGGTATTCCACGCACTGATGGTTTCATTCCACACCAGAGGATTGCCGGTACTTCGCTCTTTTAGGGAAGGGAAAGTGAGTTTGACCTCCAAACCGTGACGATATTCTGAAGTTAGTTCTAACCTTATCACCCCCAGTTTACTCTCTAGCGAAAATACCGTTAGTCCCGCCATGTCCATCGCTATGCTTCCCTCGAATTTCTGCGTAGGAGACTTCATTTGGAAAGAGGGGGAATTGATTCCCAGTGAAAAATCCTGGGAGCCACTTTGATCCGGTATTGCGGGAAGAAGAGCCGACGCCGACTCAGAAGCTACCTGAGAGCGGTACAGAACGCTATAGGTATGGTCTTCGTTTTCAGTCAGCAGCCCTTCGCTTTCATCAACGGTAACAATGTCCGTAACTGCCAGGTTGGTGTTCAATAGGGGCAAAGCAATGGAAGGGGAGGGTGCTTTGATCTCCAGATCGCTTAGATCGTCTTCGGGCATGCAACCC
The DNA here is from genome assembly GCA_965217275.1 of Cyclobacteriaceae bacterium. Lineage (GTDB taxonomy): Bacteria > Bacteroidota > Bacteroidia > Cytophagales > Cyclobacteriaceae > Tunicatimonas. The sequence goes on from OZ244400.1 coordinate 5,047,658, forward strand.
GTTAGCCACAGTGAAGAAAAAACCAAACAACCAACCGGGCCCAGGGTTCGTAAACTTCTAGTCATATATTTGCGCGTTTCGAATGAGCGATGTTAACTTATTACGATTCGCAAGGTGGTATCTATTTTTCTGCCGAAGTAGTTACAAACCGGGCATTCTGTACCCGGGTAGGAAATGGACTCACTTTATCCATTTTCTGGTCGTTATCCCAAAGGATCAGTCATGATTGCTGTAGAATCCGTGAGCAAAGTATACGGGGGGCAGGCGGTGGTTTCGGACGTTTCGTTCACCGTTGAGCGAGGCAAAACTCTGGTACTGCTCGGCACCAGCGGCTCTGGAAAGACCACCGTGCTCAAGATGATCAACCGCTTGGTGGAACCTACGGAAGGAAGCATTTGCATTGACGGAGAGAATATCAGCCAAGGCAAGCCCGAGGTGCTCAGACGAAAAATCGGGTACGTTATTCAACAGTCCGGCCTGTTTCCGCACTACTCGGTATACGAAAACATCGCCTTGGTGCCGACGCTCATCGGTTGGCCTACCGACAAAATCCGCCAGCGGGTGCACACCCTGTTCGAAGTAGTGGGCTTATCAGCGGAGTACGCGGAACGCTATCCCCACGAGCTCAGTGGGGGGCAACAGCAACGGGTGGGCATTGGTCGGGCGTTGGCGGCTGACCCTCCGCTGGTGCTGATGGATGAGCCTTTCGGAGCTTTAGACCCCATCACCAAGCAGCAGATGACGCGTGAGTTTGCCTCCCTGGGGATGCTACGCGAAAAAACGGTCGTTTTGGTAACGCACGACGTGCTAGAAGCTTTCACCCTGGGAGATCAAATTTACCTGCTTGATGGAGGGAAAGTTCAGCAGGGAGGAACACCGCGGGAGCTACTTTTTCGGCCGAAGAATGATTTTGTGCGCTCGTTTTTTCAAACGCAGCGGCTGCGCTTGGCCATGGAAGTGCTTACTGTCGGTGATTTGGTACCCGGCTCAGTCTCTGAGTTGACGGAGAAAGCAACTGATGATCGTGCGGTGAGCGTTTCGAAAGAGACCACTATCTTTCGGGTTCTTGAGGCGATGGAAGAAGGTCAAACCTCTTGGGTTTCAGTGAGCGGATTGGTGAAAGAAGTGATAATTAGTCGAGAGCAAATGCTACAGCGATTTTTCGCCTACCAGCAAAGCGCAAGCTAGCTGTCTGGTCCGATTCGAGTAATTTCTTCAAGCGTGAAATCCTCTTTAGTGACCACATTGCTCACGTTGCCCGCCCGGTCGCGAATGGCGACATCTATACGCAGGGTATCGTCGCGAAACAACAGTTTGTAGAAATCAACCGAGCCCCACTGAATGGTACCCTTTAGCGGACGGTCTACCGAAAAATCGTCCCGCAGTGGTGGAAAGCGCCCTCCCAGAGGAGCGCTGCAACGCTCGATCAAAAAGTCATACTCCTCATACTGCCCATCAACTTTGGTGTAGAGGGTAATGCTGTAGTTGTAATACGCCTCGTTATAATCGGCCCGGATTGTATCAAAATCAACTATTCCGTCGGTAGGATTTAGGTCAATGTCGGTGAACTGGCGACAATTGTACTCGGGGAAGCGAGGGTCGGGATTATCCTGATCGTAAAACCAGTAGCCTCCATCATCCGGATTGGGAATCGGTAGGTATTCGTCAGCGTCATTTTCCCTTCCGCTCACTCCCAAATCGCCATCGCCGTCCTCAAAATCTACGCGCACCACCAGCGAGTCGGGTTGTCTATCCATCTCCTTGAAGTATACTTCAATACCGGTGAGCCGGGGCGGGTCACCGAATTTGGGGGCCTCCAGGCAAGCCGTGAGCATGAGCGAGGCACCTATCAGAAAGAATAGAGAACGGAGGTGGTTCATATAGCAATAAATCAACTGTTCAGCAATAGATTGGCAAATATCTTCAGAATCGACCACCAATATAACGAACAAAAGCTTCAAATAATGCGTAGCTACCCTATATTTCCGTATGCATCAATGGTCGCACTTCCAAGAAGACATTTTCACCGTTACTTCAGCGAATTTTGAGGAGCGGGCCCTGGCCCAGTTTCGGTGGCAGGCGAGTCACAACCCAGTATACCGTCGCTACTTATACGAACTAAACGTTAACCCGCTGGAAGTTAGCCGCCCAGTTCAGATTCCCTTTTTACCCATTGATTTTTTTAAGCGACATCGGGTGCTTTCGTATCGGGATGCTCCGGTAGAGGCCGTGTTCGAGAGTAGCGGCACCACCGGGCAACTGCGAAGCCAGCACTTCGTGACGCACCTGGCCCATTACCATCGGGTGAGTCAGCACATTTTTGAGCAGCGCTTCGGGCCCCTTAGCAATTACCACGTGCTGGCGCTGCTGCCTACCTATCTGGAGCGAAGCAACGCTTCCTTAGTCAGCATGGTGGATCACTTTATTCGGCGGTCCGGTTCGCCGATTTCAGGGTTTTATCTAAACAACTACGAAGCACTGCTAACCGCTATTGAGAAAGCAAGGCAAAGCAGCCGGACCGCGCTGTTGATTGGAGTGACGTTCGCCCTGCTGCAGTTGGCTGAGCGCTACGCGCCGGATTTGCGCCGGGTATTGCTACTGGAAACCGGGGGGATGAAGGGCCTGCGTCGGGAGCTGACGCGGCCGGAGGTGTATCAGCAGTTACGCGAACAAACGGGAGTGGAGCAAATTTCGTCAGAATACGGCATGACGGAGCTTCTCTCTCAGGCCTACTCCGCAGCGTCGGGGGTGTTCAGTTCTCCCCCCTGGATGCGGATCTTTATTCGCGAAATCAACGATCCGTTTGCTGTAAGAACAGGGGGTTCGGGCGGTATCAACGTCATCGATTTGGCCAATGCCCACTCCTGCAGCTTCATCGAGACCATGGACCGGGGGCATTTGTATGATGACTCGACCTTTGAGGTACTAGGGCGATTAGACAATTCGGACATTCGAGGATGCAACACCATGATTAGTCATGAATAATAATGTTACTTTAGCATTAAAATTTTGACTTATGTAACTTTTTTACTATATTAGTATTGATTTATACTAAATATAGTTTAAATGAGACTCAAAACTACACTGCTATTATTATTAATTGTTGGGTTTACCGCTTGCGCTCCCAAGGTTACCTGTCCGGCTTATTCCGTAGAGAAACCGGTGGATACCAAGGAAATCAGCGGATGACACGTTTTGCAAGGTTTGATGAAGCTTCGGGTTGGTTGGTTGTTGAAGAAGGCATTGTTCGTTCAAGTGGAGATAGGAAGTCACAACCATCCTCTACGAAGCTTTTATCAGGTATATCTTTTTACGTCGGAAGCTGATATTTCGGTATCGCACATGATCACGAGTCGTTCCACCACGTTGCGCAGCTCGCGGATGTTACCCGTCCACTCAAAGCTCTTCAGCACTTCCAATGCGTCGGGAGTGATTTTTTTGGCAATCGCCTGATAATCGGCGGCAATATCCTGAAGAAACTTATCGACGAGCAGGGGGATATCTTCGGTTCGTTCGCTTAAGGGGGGGACATGGATCAGAATCACGCTCAGGCGGTGGTAGAGATCTTCACGGAAGCGGTTTTCTTTGATCTCGTGCTTCAAATCTTTGTTCGTGGCCGCAATCACCCGAACGTCTACTTTGATGGCTTTGTCTCCCCCCACCCGGGTGATTTTATGCTCCTGCAGGGCGCGCAGCACCTTAGCCTGGGCCGATAAGCTCATGTCACCAATTTCGTCCAGAAACAGTGTGCCTTCGTTGGCCTGCTCAAAGCGCCCTTTCTTCTGCTTGATGGCCGAGGTGAACGATCCCTTTTCGTGACCGAACAGTTCGCTCTCGATCAGTTCGGACGGAATAGCGGCGCAGTTGAGTTCAACCAGGGGGGCTTGCGCCCGACTGCTCTGGGCGTGCAGCCACTTGGCGACCAGTTCTTTTCCGGTGCCATTGGGGCCGGTGATGAGGACCCGCGCTTCGGTGGGAGCCACCCGGTCGATGGTATCCTTTACGGCCTGAATCGCCGACGACTCGCCGATGATTTCACTAACGCCAGCCACCTTTTTGCGAAGCACTTTAGTTTCGGTAACCAAGTCAGTCTTCTCTAAAGCGTTCTTCACGGTCACCAGCAAGCGGTTTAGGTCCGGCGGTTTCTGAATAAAATCGAAGGCGCCCATCTTGGTGGCTTCCACGGCGGTCTCGATGGTGCCGTGCGCTGAGATCATGATGAATTGCCCGCCGAAGCCCTCGGCCATGGCCTTTTGTAGCACGTCGATACCGTCTACCTTGGGCATTTTGATATCGCAAAGCACCAAGTCGTACTGGCCATCGGAAATCATCTTAAGCCCTTCTTCCCCGTCGGCTGCTTCTTCAATCGTATATTTTTCGTATTCCAGAATTTCGCGAAGCGAGCCGCGAATCGGTTTCTCATCGTCGATGATTAGTATTTTCGTCATGCCCGAAGATAGAAGGGATGGAAGTAAAAGGCAAGCGTATAAGCCGGGTTCTGTTTCCGGCAGGTTGCAAGGCATCCAACCGGAATCTTGTCATTTATCTGGGATGGCAATCGCTTGCCACCTCTAACGGCCTACCCGCCCCGCCGGGGGCTGCGCGAGCAACGCAGTGCCAGTGGCCGCCGAAACGGTGCACCGGCAACGGGGCTGTTTGGCCTTTCAACCCATAAGGTTTACCCTGCCCCCGACGTCGCCGCCGGGGCGGTGCGCTCTTACCGCACCATTTCACCCTTACCCCACGGGGGGGCGGTTTGTTTTCTGTGGCACTGTCTGTCTCCGTTTCTTCGCAAAAAAGGAGCCTTCCCGTTAGGAAGTATGGCGCTCTGTGTTGCCCGGACTTTCCTCCCCGGCAGTTGCCGAGGCGACAAGACCGCTTGCCTTTGGAGATACAGACTGATTTTCGGAATAAAAGGTTGCGGCGAGGAGTCCACAGTTTCATAGTCCACGGTCGACAGTCCACAGCCAGAGGCGCAAACGGCTGTCATCCGTGGACTATCGACTATGGACTGTCGTCTGTCGACTAACTTAAAACACGTCTAGTCCGGTAAGCTTGTGCTCCCACACGTCGGCTTGTTCGGCAATTTCGCGAATCATGCTAATGAGATAATCTTGATTGTCGGCGGTTAGAAACTCGATGAATACGGAAGCTTCTACCTGCACGAATTCTTCGTCGATAGAAAACTTAGAATAACGTAGCTTCTGGTTCTCTGATAAGAAATTGCGAAAATTTAGGTTTTCGTGGTAAGAGCATACGTAAGAAGAAAAGCAAACCACCTGGGTGTGGCCATCGTCTAAGGTTTGCGATTCTCCCTTAACGGACTGATAACGTCCGTCTGCTAAGGGAACAACCACCACGGAGGTGTGCTCGTCGTATTCTGAAAAACTGCCATTGATACCTTCGGCCAGTGACTGCATGTACGCTTGTAGGTTCATTCGTTTGTTTGTTTGTTTGTTTGTTTGTTTGTTTGTGGTGAAAGGGCAAAAAAACAAAAGTTGATTGAAGAAAAACGAGCTGAACCACCTTCAAGCTTACATTGGTAAGGCTAAAGAAAAACTATCACAAACGCTCAACGACGAGGGCCGAGGCACCCCCGCCCCCGTTGCAAATACCAGCGACTCCCAGACGGCCACTGCGTTGCTGCAGCGCGTTGATCAGGGTCGTGGTGATGCGGGCTCCGGAGCAGCCCAGGGGATGGCCTAGGGCTACCGCACCGCCGAACACGTTCACCTGTTCGGGGTTGAGTTCGAGCAGGCGGTTGTTGGCAATGGCTACCGCGGCGAAGGCTTCGTTTACTTCAAACAGATCAATATCCTTCTGATCTACGTTGGCTTGTTTCATTGCCTTGGGGATAGCCAGCGACGGAGCGGTAGTGAACCACAAGGGATCCTGAGCGGCATCGGCAAACCCCCGGATTTTGGCGATAGGGGTGAGGTTTAATTCTTTCACCATAGTTGCGCTGGCCAGCACCAGAGCGGAGGCGCCATCGTTGATGGTGGAAGCGTTGGCCGCCGTGACGGTGCCCTCTCTAGAAAACACCGGACGCAGGGTGGGAATTTTATCAAAATTCACTTTTTGGTACTCTTCGTCTTGGTCCACCAATACCGGGTCGCCCTTGCGTTGGGGGACCGACACAGGCACAATTTCACTTTGAAAATAACCTTGCTGGGTGGCGGTAGCCGCACGTTGGTACGATGCTATTGCGTACTGGTCCTGTTCTTCGCGCGTGATGTGCATTTCGCGGGCGGTATGGTCGGCGCAGTTACCCATGGCGAACCGGTTGTATACCTCGTACAGGCCATCTTTCTCCAGTCCGTCGACCAGTTCGCCGCCGCCGTACTTGTAGCCGAAGCGGGCTTTGGGTACGTAGTAAGGGATATTAGACATGCTCTCCATGCCTCCGGCCACGATCACATCCTGATGGCCTAACATGATCGACTGCGCGCCAAACATAATAGCCTTCATTCCGGAGGCGCACACTTTATTAACGGTGGTGCAGGGCACATCGTAGGAAATGCCCGCGCCGATGGACGCCTGCCGGGCCGGGGCTTGCCCTAGGTTGGCCGACACCACGTTGCCCATCAAGACTTCCTGTACGGTTTCAGCCGGAACTTGGGCGCGACTCAAGGCTCCGCGGATGGCAATGGCCCCCAATTCAGTGGCGCTCAGGGCCGACAAACTACCGCCGAAGGAACCAATGGGGGTGCGGACGGCGGAGATAATAAATACTTCGTTCATGGATGGGTGGTTGGTGGAATATCGCGAGAACGGTGTTTCTAGGGTTGAATGGTGTCTTGTTGGGGTTCGATGGAATGTCTTATCTGTCAGAACGTCATGAATGACGTTCCTACGGTTGAATGGTGTCCTTACCAGTCGGGTTTGGTGCGGTCGCGGGGCTTTTGGGGTTTGCGGCGGTTCTGCTGGATATACTGCATCTCGTTGTTGCGCATGGCTTCCAGAATCATTTGTGCCTTTTCTTCACTGATGTTCATTTCCTTCAGTTTATCGGATACGGGGGAACTGGATTGTTCCTGATCTTTTTCTCCTTCGCTCTGTTCACCCTCTTGCGCCTCTTGTTCTTCAGCGTCTTGGGGTTCTTGCTCACCCGACTGCTGGTCCTGAGACTCTCCTTCCTGGTCTTCACCCGGTTCGCCTTCCTCTTTCTGCTGGTCGCCCTCTTGCTCTTGCTTCTTCTGCTCTTCTTCGGATTTTTCTTGTTTATCGTCTTGCGATTGATTTTCCTGTTGCTCTTGTTCTTGTTCTTGTTGCTGTTCCAGCAATTTCTTCACCAGTTCGTAGTTGTATCGGGATTCTTCGTTGGTAGGGTTGGCCTTGAGCGACTCTTTGAAAGTAGCCAGTGCTTCGGGATACTTTTTTTGTCCGCTAGCGAGCACGCCTAGTTGCTGATAGGCCACGGACTTGATCGCCGATGAAAGACTGCCGGTGAGCTGACTGTAGCGCAGTTGCGCCTGAGCAGAATCGCCCGACAGCAACAAGGCATGGGCCAGGTTGAGCCGAACGGCCTCCTCTTCTACCCGCAGTGAGTCGACCAGTTTGGTGTAGTAATTCGCTGCCTGGGCATAGTCTTGTTGTTCCAGCGCGGTTTCAGCCTGCCTTTTTAGCCGGTTGACGGTGGCAATGTCATCAATCCCACCGATCCAAGCGATGAGAAATAGCAATACTGCTCCGTAGTTCATAGACGGACGGTTTTAAGTTTGATAAGATGATCAGCGATGAATAAAACTAATCCCGCCAGTAAGAAGTAACCGTATTTGTTAGAAGCGGTATCGATTTGTTTACTGTCGCGCAGCTCACCTTCTATCTGTCCGATGGCGCTGATGAGCCGGGCGGTATCATTTTGTTGGCTGTTGATTTCGTAGTAGCGTCCGCCGGTTTGGCTGGCTAGCTCTTCGAGGGACTGACTGTTCAGGCGAGTAACCACAATGTTTCCGTCGCGGTCGGTTTTGGGCACCCCACGGGTCAGAATTTGTCCTCCCTGTTCGGTGCCTACTCCCAACGTGAATAGTTTTACTCCACTATCGGTGATTTCTTCAGAGATTTCGGTGAAATCCTGCCCAAAGTCTTCTCCGTCGCTAATCAAGATGATCACTTTAGACTTCTGTTGTCCGGGCACGTCATTATCTCCCACCAGTTTATTGTAGGCCATACGCAGGGGAGGGGCAAAGTCAGTGCCGGTATTGGGCATAAGGCGCGTATTCAGGGTCTCGATAAACATCATCAGGGCGCTCTGGTCGTAGGTGAGGGGGCAGGCCACGAAGGCTTCGGAGGAGAACATGATGATGCCGATGCGGTCGGCGTCGAAAGCCTTCACAATGTTCTTTAGTTCGAACTTCACTTTCTCCAAGCGACTCGGCTGCACGTCGGTGGCATTCATCGATTGAGACAGATCGATGGCGACCATAATGTCTTTGCCGACGGCTTGGATTTCCTTGGTAGCGCTACCCATTAGCGGGCCCATGAGGGCAATTAAAAACAAGGAAAAGTAAATGGTGCGGAGCAGAATTTTGCCAACCACCGCACCGAAGCCAACCTTCAAGAACCGGTTGATGCGAACGATTCGGAAGACGTAAAGTCCGTAGGCAACCAGGAAAGTAGCTAGAAAAACAAATTCGGTGGTGTTCATGGTGTTATACCAACTCATGCGATGCCCAATGATTTATGATGTAACGAATGGCAAGGAAAAGAAGTGCGCCAGTTAGGGGGTGAATTGCTCTTCGGTTTCAAAGAAAGGAATATTTTTCTGGATCGGAAAAGATAGTTTTGGGAATGGGGGTAGTTGATGAAAAAACTTGTGTTATATTTGCCCTTTCAAATGCGACAAGCACTTTAACCGGAGAGGTGGGTGAGTGGCTGAAACCACATGTTTGCTAAACATGCGTACTGTAACAGGTACCGGGGGTTCGAATCCCCCCCTCTCCGCTGCGGTTGAGCATCGCTCAGTTGGTTTCAAAGTATTCAGTTCGGGGCGTAGCGCAGTCCGGTTAGCGTACCTGCTTTGGGAGCAGGGGGCCGCAGGTTCGAATCCTGCCGCCCCGACATCAAAAACCCGCTAAATAGGCCATTTAGCGGGTTTTTTATTTTTCAACTTCACGTACCATCCGCGAGCTATACGCAAGTAAATTACGCAAATGACGCATATTTGCGTACTTTGCGTACCCAAGGCGCGAGCCATACACGAGTGATCTAGCGGACGCCGCGCGGTCAACAGTCCATAGTCGACGGTTGACTGTTGACTGTGGGCTATCGACTATTAACCAATGAGAGTACAACTAACTATCAAGCCCCGCGATACCCTCTCTGACGGCCGCGTCAACATCTACCTGGTGCTGCGCGACAAGCAAGAAAAAAAGCCCAAATTGTTCTCCACCGGCAAACGTATCTTCCCCGACCACTGGGATGCCTCGGCCCGGCAGCTTACCCCCCAGGCTCCCAACGCCCTTTTGGTGAATAACTACTTGCGCGAGCAGCTCCAGCGCCTGGAGAGCATTATCCTCATCCGGCAGCAACAAGGTCTGCCCCTAACCTACCAGCACGTGCTCGATGAGTATATGGGCAAAAATGCCGGGGGAAATGATTTTGTAGTCCACTACATGCAGCAGAAAGTAGCCGGTCTCCAAGCTCAGGTTGCCCCAAAAACCTACCAGGACTACCACTTCGGAATCTCGCAAATTGCGCAATACAGCACGCGGGTAAGGTTTTCAGACATTACGAGCGACTGGCTGCGCTCCTACCAAGCCTATCAAAGCCAAAGGGGCCGCAAACCCAACGGAATATTCCGGGATTTTTCGGTGCTGCGCAAGTTCTGGAACCTGGCCCGCTCGGAGGGCATCGTCAAACACTATCCCTTTGCCGACTTCAAACTGCCCAAAGAAGAAACCCTGCGGGAATTTTTGCAGCCGGACGAACTGGACGCCCTGCACGCGTTTTTCTTTGAGCGAGGCGATTCATTACCCGTCGGCCCCCATAAAACGCTAGGGTTCTACCTGTTCAGCTGCTACACCGGGCTGACCAAGGACGATCTGCAAAAACGCCTGGACTGGCAGTGGCTGCCCAACCACCTGGTGATCCGGAGGGGAAAGACCCGCCGCACCGGCAAGTTAACCACCATTCCGCTCATTGAACGGGCCAGGGCGCTCATCCCCCACGTGCAGACGCACACCATTAAGCAGAGCAAAGCCCGCGTGGGCGAAGATCTCCGACTTATTGCGGCCCGGGCGGGCATCAACAAGCACCTGACCTACCATACGGCCCGGCATACCTTTGCCATCAACTCCCTGATGCGGGGGGTGAACATCAAAGTGATTCAGAAGATTTTGGGTCACTCCACCGTGCGCACTACCGAGGTGTATCTTCGGATCGTGGACGAGTACGTGGATCAGGAGATGATGAAGTGGGATACTTGACGGGCGGAGAAGGGCCGCGTCCACGGTGGATGAAGGTTTGCAACGATCGCTCAACAAACGTCACCTGGGCGTCGACCGGGTGGTTCATGCTTTTGCTCAAATGCTCTCGCAAGCAAAAGCCAACGACCAGCCCGGCGCGGGCCAGCGCGTCGCAGTCCGGACAGTCAACCGTAAGAAATGTGCCATTGCTGGCGTGGCGCACGAACGAAGTGGTGATTGTTCCGCGTAGTTTCTGCTGAATTTCCTCGATGATCTCTCCGATCCCGTGAAACTCAAACCCAAAGGTATGCCGCATAGAAAAATTTAGGCGACCGCCGCATCGGTTCGTGAACCCAACCGTTTGGCTTCCTTGCGCTGCTCGATGTCGCGGTAAAATGAGTAGACAATGTAGATAGTACTGATTAAGCCAAATATCAGTTGAATAGTAATGATAGTTCCGGTTTTCATGCGATTTACGTAAAAGATTTAAAATTGGATGAAGTGTCTAGAAATTCCTATTTGAAACGAGAACCCCTGGGGCCAGCCGTAGCCGAACCCGGCCCCGATGCCCCAGCGCCTCTCTTTGATCTTGCGTTGGTAGTGCCGCACCTGCGAAAAGCTGCTGTACGGGTTGTGGTTGATAGCATCGCTGGTCAGCTCCCTGGCTTGCCAGAGTCCGCGTATTCCTGGTTTCTTCCGCAAATGCGATACCACGCTAATGGAATCGTAGTATTTTAACTCCATCTCAACCCCTTCTGCGGAATCCGAACCCCCGTACAAGCGGCCCGTCACACTGCTCCACCGGTCCTCCTGGCTGAAGCCCCTCACCGCCACGTAGGCGGTATCCCGGATGCGCAGGGTGTCTACCACGTGCACCGGCATCTGCAAAAAGCGTTGGTGGTGAGAACCCACCGTTAGGGCACTCTGCAAATCGCGCTGCTTCATGCTGAGTTGTTCGGCAAGGCTATCTACCCATTCCCCGTAAAACTCCTCCAGCACCTGCCGGGAGGTCTCCAGCGTCTTCACGCGGGCGCGTGCCCGGCCGTGCTTGTCGCGCCACCGCGCTAGTTGCGCCTGTTCGTGGCGGGCCACGGCCCGCAAGTCGTCGCGCTCGCGCTCCAGGGTGAGCACGTACCACGAAAGGCCACCGAGCAGCAGACTAAGAATGGCAATCACCGTGTAGCGTTTCATCAGGCGGTCATGTTCAAAGTGATGGGCGAAAATTCAAAAACTCGCACCCGGTGCAACCATCCGTCGATAAAATCATCCTGATTCGGCACAGTAGCCGCAATGTGAATGTGATGCGCTTCGCGCAACTGCTTCATCTTTTCAAACACCAAGCGGTTGTCTACCTGGTGCAACCGGCGCAACGTCTTGGGTCCCATTGCCCAGTCAACGCGCAGTTTGGGTTCTCCTCCTACATCGTTAATGGCTTGCTGCAAGAACTTCACCCCCCGTTTGCCCAGCAACACGTGCGAATCAAAGAGCAAATCTACCATTGATTCGTTCCAGATGTCGTCTGCGTAGATGGGCTCCCAGAAGTTGACCCGGTAGAAATCGTACACCAACGCATCAAGGCGCTTGTTGACGATCCGCTCGTTGCGGCGCATCGGGCGGCCCAGCGACGCTTTGTAGGCATCAATAATTTTCCACCCTTCCCAGGCAGGCCAGAAGTTGCGGGCAATGCCCCGGTAGGTTTCTCCGCCCGCATCGCTGCGGTGGTGTACCCAAAAGCCTTCTCGGACCAACATAGGGTCTACATTTCGATAAAATCTATCCATTGTTAACGAATTAATGGTTAAGCCACCCCACTGCGGGGTAGCGAGTAATTCGTTAGGTGCGTAGCGGTTAGTCATAAACGAAAAAATCCCGGGCAATGCGCCCCACAATCATGGCGTTGCCGCCCCAGAATATTCTATTGGCCCACTTATCACGGGGCTTGATATAATAAGACCGGTAGCGCACAAAATCCGCGCTCCGGATGTAGCGATCCATCCAATAAGCCTGCCGTCGGGCGGTGCGCATCATGCTTTTCAAGTCCTTTTCATGCGGCACCAGCTGCTCAGTGCTACGGGCCACCTCCCGCACTTCGTAATTGTGCGCCAGGGCCAACTTATTGGCTCGTATGCGCAATGAATCGTAACCGACCTGCAAAGAGTCTACCACCCCCTTTAAGTTGCTTAGACGGGCTTCAATGGCCTCGCCTTCCCGCAACAAGGCAATGTCAAGCATCAGGGCGGCCGAATCCACCGAGATGATGGTTTGCCCGGTGGCAGTCGGTAGGCTGATTCCGCTCAGCAGGCGAAATGCCGCCCAAATGATCATCGTCCGGATCATGGCAGTAGACTGAGAATAATTTTCGCGGCCCCGTCGGCAATGCGCAGGCCCCGGTTCACCTTGCTCATTTCTTTGCCTTGCCGTACTACTTTCTTTTTTCCTTGGGTGCCTTTTCGCATACTACGCCGCTCTTTTCGGTTGCGCTCGCTCACCCGGTCCAGGCGCAAACCCTGCTGCAAGATGTCCTGCCCGTGGGCGTCCACGTCGTCGGCAAAGTCATTGCCCTTTTCTTCCACTTCGCTGATAAGCTTGCGAACGTCCTGCTGCCGCCTGATTAGTTCCTGTTGCTGCTGCTCCAATTTCTCTATCTCCGCAATCATATCTTGTAGTTCGGCTTTTCGCTGTTTTACCTGCTCGTACTTGCTTTGATCAACTAATAATTTCTTATCGGTTTGGGTCGGGTTGGTTTGTCCGTTTGGGGTCTGTGCTATCGCGCTGGAGCACCGGATCAAGATCATACAAGCGAGGAGGATTGACGATCTGCTTCCCCAAAGCATCTTTGGTGCGTTCATAAGCGTTCTGATATTTTTTGCTGCGTTGCTGCTCCTCTCTCAAAAACCAGTTCAGGGTATCGCGTTGCTGTTGCCAGGTGCTGCTATCGCGCTGATAGCGCACTTGTAAGCTGTCCACGTGCTCTGAAAGTACCGCCACTTCTCTTTGTAGTCGTGGCACCACCCGTTGAATGACCGAATCCTTGGTGAGCCCCCGCGTCCGGTAGTGTTCTACCTCCCGGGAGAGCATTCGGTCTTTAATCAGCAGGCTGCCCAGAAATATCAGTCCCAGGCTAACCACTAAGGCAACAACAATCGAGAGAAATCTCATCAGGGTCTGGTGTTTAGTTTAGCTTCCATACTGGCCAGCAATTGCTCGGTGCGGTCCTGCCGCCGGTTCCACTCTTTGATCTCCAGGGCGTGCTCTTTGCGCAAATTCTCTAGTTTGTCGTTGGCTTGGATGATGAGCCGCTCCCGCTCTTGGGCAGTTTTCTTTAGCTCCTCATTCAGGGCATTATTCTTTTTCCAATACATGATCAACAGCGTTTTAAGTCCCCCGGCAAAAAGCATCACTACGTACAATAAGGCAGACTGATCGTTGCTATTTTGAGCCATACCCACAAATTCTTTGGCTACGGACAAATCCTGGGCGCTTTGCAGAAAAATAGTTAGCAGAATCATCGCTAATAGGTTTCGGAATACTGCATACTGTGGGCGTTGTCCTCTCCCATCTTCACCCAGTCCTGCATCTGCGCTTTGTTGAAGTACATCGCGTTCTCGCTGAGTTTGTGGGGGGTGTAGTGCACGTGGATGGTCACCTCCTCGCGCTGCCGGGCTACGGCAATGGCCCTATTCAGGTTCTCGTACACCGTGTCGTAGCGGATGGCGGTCAAAATACGCTTACCTACTTCAAAAAAACGTTTGGTGGGCACGTTGCTGGTTCTCTCTACGCACTTGGGGCGCAGCGTGAGTACGTCGATGGTACGGTAGCCCAGGGCCAGTATCTCCTCGATCAATAGGGTTTCCACGTAGCCGCCGTCCACGTACTGCATGTTGTTAATTTGGGCCACTTCGCCCACCGGCCAGAAGCAGCAACTTGCGTACATAGCGGCAATAAACTCTTCGTACAAGCTCGTATCGGTGCGAAACAGATCCATTTCGTAGGGTTCGCAACTCAGGTTCAGCGCCCCGCACAGGGCGACCTTGCCCGACAGGTAGTTTTTATTGTGGGTAGACAAGGGGTAGAACTGCCGAATAAGTTTTTGCAAGGGGCGCATTTCGCCGAACGATCCCTTGCGCAAAACCAATCGTTTCAGGGCGTGTAACACCCGCAGTTTCCCTTTTTTTGTGAAGGGCCGCACCGAGAAGATACTTCCTAAGTCTACGTTGCTATATGCCTCAACGAGTTGGTCGTAATCACCGGCCAGGGCAATCGGCGCGATCAGGTTACCGGTGCTGATCCCAGCGGCCGCCTGGTAGTCGTGATTGCGCGCCCGTAGCCAGCCGGTGGCGAAAGCTCCCCAGGCTCCGCCCCCGGCCACAATCAGGGCCGACCCTTCGCGCGGTAGCACACAGTAGGGCAAACTTTGAGGAGTAATCGTCAGCGGAGCGGTCCGCCGCGCAGTGCCGCCAAGGGGTTGATGTTCCACGTCGTTAGTTTTTGATGTTCCAGTCTGCATACTTTTTTTTGTTCAGGCGCACGGTGTCGCCCCGGTTGATCTTCTCCCACTTCTCATAGGGCAAAAACAGGGTCGTCGTATCCGAGGTGGACACTTTTCCGTTCAGCTTCAGCACCAACAGGCAGTAGTCGGCGTCGTCTACGGTGTGCGTCTCGCGCAGTAGCAGGGCGGGCGTAGATCGTTTGTCCATGACTGCTACCGGTGGCTCGTACCACTTCTTGACCACCACCTGTTGCGGGGTGCATGAAATAAGCGATAGACCCAGTAGCAGCCCAATGAGACGATATGTCAAGCGACAAATCACGATTGCGCCTGGGTTTCTACGCTGGGCACGGTGACGGTGCGGTAGCGAGTTGGGGCACCCACCGGTACCCCGGCTTTGTCACGTACGCGCACAAAATACTCCCCGGCCGCAAGGTTGCTGAACGTGTCCTCGTCCTGCCAGGGCTGCGGTTCCGTGTCTCCGGGAAGCGTGATCTGGAACTCGTAGGGGGCGTCCCCGTGGGTGACGGTGATGGAAATTTCCCCGTCGCCCTGCCCTTGAGGATTTTCGTTGTTGGCATCTAACTGCACGGTTTCAGGCAGCACGTTGACCTCGAAGTGAAGCAGCGTGATGGTGCTACCGATGAAAGTGAACAGCGAGGGGCCAAATTGCTTTTCGTTGCCTCCCAGCGCGGGCAAGCGGCGCAATAGCCCGTTGATGGCTTGCTGGTAGCCAAACGCCACAATTCCTTGCGGCGGGTTCGCCAGGGCGAAGGGCCAGTAGTTGTACTCCTTGAAGGTGAATGCCCCTTTGGTGAGCACTTCGCCGTTGCTGTGCCGATGAATGCGCCAGTTGAACGTAGCCTCAATGTTGCCTACGTTCTTCTGGGCGTACCCTTTCAATTGGTAGTGGTTAAGTCCGTCCTTGTCGATGAATTTCAGGTACGTGTTGTCATCCTGAATGTGCGCTACCACGTCGGTGAGGCCCGGGATGGTCAAAGGGTAGTCGATGCCCTGTTCCAGGTCGGTTTTTTGTTGCTGCTGTTGGGGGGAGAGTTGCATACTTTCTTTGAGTTTAAGTCAACAGTCGATAGTCGACCGTCGACGGTGGACTATGGTCTATGGACTATCTGAGGGCGTTGATTTCGGTGAGAGAATAAGCCGGGTCTTGCGGGTCGAAGTTGGCGGCGGTGAAGCCTTGCAAGTTGATCGTATGGTTCTGAGGGCTGTTGTCGGTGAGAGTGTAGTTGCCCGCGCCGTCGTTGTTGATCTGGTTGAAATTAGGCAGTAGCTGCCATTCAAGATTTCTCCAACTCGTTTTCGGGTTGGCTAGTAGGGAGTTGTTCCAGAGTTCATTGACTTGGCGGGGGGTGATGATGCCTTTGGCGATGCCTAGTTGAAGAGTTTTGCGTGTACCAACGAACGAACCAGAGGCAAGATTGAAACTGTCGTTATTAATATAAAGAGGTTGATTGATACTGTCAAAGCCCAGGGTTTTACTTGTCGTTCGCTCTGCTACGAGCCGACCGTTAGCGTAAAACAGAATTTTACTTCCTTTCCAGGAAATGATAATCTGTAATGGTTTAGAAACATCTATGTCATACCCGCTAAGAACATGAGTGTATTGTGCAACTCCCGCCTGATCCACCCTAAAATTAATTTGTGGCGCTTGTACCCCTCCTTGATTGTAGCGTAGAACGTCAGTTGAGATACGAAGATTATTAACGTTGTCTGCCGCCGACACTAGAGGCCCTGTTTTCTGGTTTGCTTGAATAGTGTAGAGAAAAGTATATCCGTCTTCATTGCTCGGAGTAAATACTGCACTCGTCCCCGCATACTGATTCTGCGAGGCATCAAATCGCAGCGCGTTTTGCAAGGGAGGGAGTAGGGAGGATTTTTCAACTAAGGGTTGATCGTACTCTCCGTCTCCATCTGAATCTACGAAGGGGCGTAAGGGTGTCTTATCGTAGAAATCCAAATAAGCATCTTGCCCACTTCCCTCTGCCTGCTGCGGGGTGAAGTTTTGCAGGGTGGCGTGGTAAGCATCGAGCACTGGCTCAGTGAGTGGGATAATTTTAAAACTTACGATGTCAAATTGGGGGCCTTGCCTACAAGTAAAAGTTGGCCTACCTACCACTTCACCCGCGTACCTGTTCTGAGTAAATATAAATACGTTAGTGCCATTTGTCGGATTATCTCTATTTTGTCCCATACGGCTATTAAGACGAACCTCAAGCTGTCCTCTCTGGTAGTTTTCAACCTCTACTTCAACACGGTATTTGTTGTTTTCTCTAAGCCCCTCCATTGCTTGCGATGAACTGCTTACCGATGTTGAATCACTATCTGGATCGCTAAACGTTAATCGGTCATCAAGCTGATCATAAGTGACTGACGAACCAGTGCTAAAGTCCGATAGATTGTCTGGCAGGTATTTTTGTAGGCTTTCCTTCGCGTAATTATACTGCGGGCACACATCCCAGATCACTAGCCCCTCTCTGTCTGCTACGTAGTGCGCTACGCAAGCCGCGTGGGTGCTGGTAGGGATTAATCCGCCGTGGCGGTGGATACTGCGTATTTCGGTTTCGGTGAGTGTATCGTTGTGAAACGAAACATGACCCAATAACCCATGAAAGTATTTATTTTGCCAGGGACTATATCCCAGGTATAGTGTTGGAGTAACTCCGTCAACGGTTACGGTGCCTGAATTTTGCCCAACATTAATAAAGCTTCGTCTCTGCCCATTCACAAACAATTCCATATTGTTGTAGTCGGCCAGATTCAAAAAAACGTGGTACAATGAGCCTTTGGCCTGAACTGATAGGTTTTGGAAGCGGCCCTGATTATTAGAAACCCACTGACTTTTAAAACCAAAGCGGTTTCTTGAATAGTTATTGAGCCGTAATTCGTATCCGTAATAGCTTCCAGCGTCGTCATAGAGAATTGAAAACACGGGGAAGTCAGTTACATCCACCCCTTTTGGAACCTGAATAAAAAAACTAATTGCCTTTGGTAAATTCTTGTCCGAAAACGGTGCTATGAGATTGTTATTCACCCCCGCATCCGCATACTGATTCACCCCATCGAAAGCCAGCAGGCTATCCACGTTCACGCGCTCGCGCCGGTCGTACAAGCTGTTCTTGACGATCATGCTTCCGGGATGAATTTGGGTATGTCCAACTCTGAAATCAGGTACTGCCGCAAGCTCACCCCTTGCGCAATCGGGTAATCAAAAACCTCCTCATCGTAGGCGGCAATGGCATCAATCAAAAACCCTTCGTGGCCCTTTGTGTACGTCTCAATCGGCTGAAACAGATACCCGAACAGCATATTGACCCGGCTAAGTCCCTGATCAGCGCCCAGCGCCTGAGTGAAGAACCCGAAAATAATAGCCTTCAAATTCATCACGTTGGCTTGCTTTCTCTTTTCGTGCACCTTAGCCCCCTCGGTGCCCAAAAAGTGCCGCGTCTTGGTCTTGGTGCACCCCACGCTGCCGTCATTGCGCAGCCACTCTATCAATATCTCCCGCTCAGTAGGAATCATCCGATACGGCATATACTGATAGCTATGATGCTCGCTGACTACTAATTCACGGAACGGATTTTCTTCCCCTTGCTCATAGTGCCCAAAGTAGTCCACGCGCACGCGTAGTCCCCGATCAAACGTCTCTTTGCGATGCAAATTGAGCAGTCGGTAGTCTAATTCAGTAGGCAGGTACACCCGGTTTTTCAGATAGCCCTCCGCGTAGCTGTATACCCGAAAATCCAATCGCGTCGGATCACTGAGCGCCTCGTACTCAGCCTGGCTGATTGTTTCGGTGATGAGCTGCTCATCCGGCCCGGGCTCCAGGGCTGCCGGGGGTTCGTGGACGTAGATTTTCTCCCCCTCTGGGGTGACTAGAAACTGTACTTTAGGCATCAGCTTTGGGTTCTAGGATGACGTGTACCACCCCGTCCTTGGCCTTTCCGGCCAGCACGGTACGAAACACAAACAGGTCGCCCGCCCCGACCTCGATCGGGGGGTCTATGGTTATAATCTTCTGGTTTTCACCAACGGGCAGATTCACCGCCGCCGCCGATTGCCCGTTGACGATCAACTCCACCACGCAGGAGGATTTTGGGGCCAGGCGCACCCGCAAGCCCATTTTTACGATGCGGGCCGGGCGCGAAAGCAAGAAGTTGGCTTGGTTGTTCTCGTAGCCCGCCCCGAAGCTCCACTCGTGCCGGTTGTTGGTCAGGGCGGAGTTTTCTTCCGCCCAGATGTAGAAGTAGGAAGCGGCCCCAGTGGGGGCAACGGGTAGTTTTTGGGTAACCGCCTCGGAGAGGGTCTGCCCAGTGCCGACGAGTTGCTTCCCAGCCTCGTCGCTAATCACCTCGCTACGGGCCTCAAAAACGACAAACCGGTTCTCCCAGGTGTTGAATACCGACAAACGCCCGTTCGCCTCCTGCCGGAACTCCAGGGCTTCGGCCGGAAAGGTGCCGATGCCCTCTATGATTATTTTATCGCCTCGGGTCTTTATCTGTATCATCGTGCCTGGTGGTATCTGCTGGGAATGTAGGTCATGCCCCACACGTCCACGTCCTGCGAGGCGGTGACTTTCACCTGCCCGCCGTTCTGAAAGAAAGTGTCACCGGCGTAGCCCCCGGCCACCGGAATGTATACTTTGTCTACCACCCCGGCATCGACGGCCACGGTATAGTTGCTGTTGAATATCTTACCGAAGCTGCCGCCGATGTCCACCCCGAAGTCTATCTTGGCGTTGGCAACGGTCGGGCGGGCCAGCATGACGAACTGGTAGTTCATGCCGTCCCCGGAGCGGTCGGCAATAAGTTTCTGGGTGGCCGCATCGTAGAAGCGCGGCACGCCGACCGGCAATTGATCCTCAAGCACAATGCCCGCGTTGTTGGGCAACACGGTTTCTACGCCAGCCAGCAACCGAAACGGGTTCTGTTCAGTGTACTGGTTGTCCTTGTAGGACGCCCAACCGGTGGCCCCGGAAACGGTGGTGACCGTCGGCACGGATACCGTTTTGCGGTGCGTAAACGTGCCGGTGATCTCCTGCTGGGTAGCCGATCCGGAGGGGGAGATGGTCACCGTCACGTAAAAGGGTGTGGTCGCCGTGGTGAAGTCATCGATCCAGACTTGCAGGTCAGCCACACTGGACTTGGCCGAAGCGGCCGGTTGCCCGACCAGCTGAGGAGTGAAGCTCGTACTGCTGACCACGCTAGTATCAATGTCCCAGGTGATGCCCTGAATGCTCCCGGCGAAGTGCAGGCGGGTGTGGTGTGGGGTGTCCAGGCTGGTATTGAATCCCAGAATGATCGGTACGGGCACCTGAAATTCATAGGGGGCGGTGGCCGCCGGTGGCGATCCACCTCCTAGGGACATATAGGCTCCGTTCACAAAGAGTTGGCTTTCTTGCGTAGCGGTATTGACGTAGAGCGTTTTCTCTTCTGGATTCCCGGGCAGCGCCGTCACAAAGGCCACATCGAGTTTGCCCTCCACCAGCGCCGGATCAAAGCCTTCGGGCAAGTCAATGAAGCCGTCTTTGGTTAAATTGACCCAGAAGGGTAGGCCCACCTCGGCGTCGAAAACCATTTGCCCCGGATAGCAGAGGGCATCATTCAGGTAGGCCACCCGCTCGGCGGTGGTGGCAAAATGATAATCCTCATCCAGGTTACCCGCATACTGCCGGGTAAACTGTAAAGGCCAGGGAAGTTTGGCGGGTTGCGACATCAGATCGTTACGTTATAGGTGGCGGCCTGCGAGAACGGCTCGGCGGGCACGAAGCGGTACACCCGGTAGGCCACGCCGGTGAAGCCTTCGGCCCCTTCCACGCTCACCGAGGTTTCGGCGAAGTTGCCCTTCACATCGGCGTTCAGCCCTTCGGCGTAGAGTACGCTGCTCACCGCCCGCAGCGAGGCGGGATAGGCAAAGGCCACGCTGGCGGCCCCCGCCGGAATATTAATGGTGAACCGCCCCCCGTTGGCCGGGTTCAACAGGCTATTGCCCAGCGAGCGAATTTCCGAACTGCTTCCGGACGGCTGGCCCGTGCCCCAAAAAGCACGGCGCACGGCTCGCAAGGTCACCGTATTGCTGTTCTTGCTCCCGGCCGGGATTTGCCCGTTCGGGGAGGGGTTCCCTAAATTGGTGCTCTGTACCGGCCCCTGTTGGTAGTTCACCGTAGCGAGCAGGGCCAGAGAAGCAATGAGTTGGTGGGTGTAGCTGTGCGTAAACGGACTCTGCGTATCGGTATGCACGGCCGCACCATCGGCTTTAAATACCACCTGATCGGCCGCCCCGCCGTCGCGCTGGTTGTAAGCGGCGGTCAACGCCACATTCAGCGTCGTTCCCACCTCAATGAGGGCATTGTTGGCGTAAGAAGCTGATAACGACAGGGTAGGGGCGAGATACTGAGGGGCTTCCTCCTCGATGAGCATCTCTCGCAGGATGTCTGTCACCGAGGTGCCCGCCGGAAAGGTTTGCCCGTTAGCAATCCCCCCAACGTTCTTCGTACTGGTAAGCGATTGGTCGAGTTTACTCGCTCCCCCGCCGCTTCGTCCCGGAAATACTTGTCCTCTGGGCATAGCTAGTTCTTATAGAATATGTTGATTTCACCCAGGATGCACTCAATGATAATGGAGTCATCCACCCGCTCCGGACACGAATAAATCGAGTCGTTCAACCCCCCGTCGTCAAAACCCACATTGTACATCTCAAACCGCTCTCCGTACAGGGTGATGGCAAAGCCAAAGTCCTCGCGCCCGTCCACGGGTAGAATCGCAAACTCGCGCACCGCACAGTACTTGAAAGTGAACTCATCGGCTAGTTGCAGCCGCTTTGCCAATAGTCTTTTCTCTGCCATAGTTGTCTTTCTTTGTGGAGAGGGTTTTGGGAATTAGGCATTGGGTTTTGGCGGACGCCGCCTTTAGGTTTGTGGTATTCCCCAATTTCTTACCCAACTCCCTAATCCCTAAAACCTAAACCCCACTTTCTAATCCCCTACTTAAACATCCCCTTGACCAGGAAGAACCCAATCGCCCCGACGATGACGGCGGCCACCACGGTAGCAAATAGTTTGATGTATACGTCTTCCTCCACGTCGGCAACGACCTTTACGCCGTCTTCAGTGAGGGTCTTTACTGCTTCATCCAGTCCTAACATGCGTCCTTAAATTTATAGGTTCGTTCCTGATCAATCTCTCGTTTGTAGAAGTTTTGCTCGCTCATCTGGTCCCGCCCGCAGTGTTTGAGCAGTTTCTCCAGGGTGTATTTATCGAAAATACCGTTGAGCTTCTCCGGGGGAAAGCCACCGGACTTTTTCATCAGGTAGATTTGCAGTTGCTCCACTTGGCGCCCGGTGCTACCCAGTTTAAGCGGAAAGGGGTTTTTTATTGTTGCAGGATCATTCTCGATAGCCGTTAGAATCTTCTCTATGTAGGAGGCAAACATGCTGTCCGGGTTAGGCACTAGCCGGATGATTTTGTCGTCATAATCGTCCGAATCTGTTAGTGAGTCCGTCTCAGGAGTTTGCGGATTGCCGCCCAGTTGATTTTCTCGCCTAGGTTTGAGTACATAGAAGTAATAAGCTGTTGCGGCAATCACCACGGAGAGGGCGGCAGCAATCCAGATAATTTGTTTTTTGGTAAGTGTCATAGCAGTAGGGACGCATCGCGATGCGTCCGTTCATGATTAGCGATAAGCAATTTGATACGAGGCGTAAACGGCATCGCTGAGTTCCACCTTAGAGCCAGCAGCCGCGTAGAGTTTTGATTTTTTGAAGGCTTCGGTGGTTTGTGGCCCCCAAACGCCGTCGTCAGTGATGTTGAGAAAGCGTTGCATCTGGGCTATTTTATCGCCCTTCATGCCCTGCCTGATGGGAAATTTCTCATCGGTATAACGCGGGGTGCTGCGCCCGACGGTGCTGCGCCCGCCGTTACTAAACGCCCGGGCAGACACTTCCCAAACCTTGGTCCGGAAGAACAGGCGGTAGGCCGCTACAATGAGTAGCAGTAGCAGCACGGCTACGCCGATGAGAATGTAGTGCTTCTTTTTCATGTTGCTGAGCTGATGATGCGACGGGCCTTTTCGCGGTTGTCACTGTCCCACATTTCGCCGTACACGGTGGCCACGTACTCGGAGAGCGATACGCCGTGCTGCTGGTTTAGGGCCGTATCCAGACACTTGAGTTGCGCTTTGCTTTTGTTTCGAAGCACCCCGAAGATGGCCGTGTCGTCGTCGGGTTTGATGCCGCTCCATGATACACCGCCCTGCGCATCAATGAGCGTTTGGGCGTCGACCGTAGCGTCGTAGTTCTTGTCACAAGTGGCCGTGAGCAGCAGCTTGGCCACATCGCTTTCGGCATTGTCTTCAGCCCCCACGTCGTTGCGGATGGCGGCCTTCACCGCATCGTATAACTTGTCGCTGCGCTTGCGGCGGCGAATTTGCAAGTACACCAGCACCGCTATGCCGATCACCACCAAGGCAAGAATCACCGCTACGACCGGCGTCCCGGCCAGTGTTTTCGAGGGTCGTTTCATAGCTTGCTGAGTTTAGCGGCCCGTCCGGCGGGATGAAGAGAAGCGGCCTGTTGGATAAGTTGCGGGTTGCGGATCACGGCCAGCAGTACGCCCGCCACGATCACCAGTATGAGGATAGCCACAATCATCATATTGCGGCGGATGCTGCCGAAAACATCCCCAATGCCTCCCACCACCGAGGATCCAAAGTCTACGGCCGCGTCCTGCCAGTCTTTGTCCAGGCTGATGCCCTGCTTCAACAGGTAGCCGCGCAGCTGCTCGTCGTTAGCCTCGTTGTTACCCCGCATCTCCCAGGCGTCGAGCCACAGGTTGTTGGCCCGGTCCCGGCCGAACTCCTTGCGGATCGCCTCGTGCCACAACTTCCACTGTTCGGAAGTAGATTGACGGGTGGGCATATCGTTGATTACGTCTAGTTTAGCCATGTTTGCTCTGGAATACGGTGATCATATCGCGGGCACGGGCCACGCGATTTTCGCGCTCCTTCCGACTCGCGGCGGGCGTGCCCGGCCGGTCAATTTTGAACAGGCGGTACAATGAATACAGGCACTCGGTGCCCGAAAAGCCCAACCGCAGGCAGGCGTTGATGGCAAAACGATCACAGGCGAATTCGTCCTGCGTTTTGCCAATGATATGATAGTGCTCGTGGCACAAAATCATAAATCGGTTCACCACCGTTAGGGGCAAGAAGTCCTCCTTGCTCACTTCCACGTGACCGGTTTTGTGGTTCACGCGGGCCGGGGTGTGCACGATTTTACCAGTTTCGTGGCTGCGCATCTGGTTGCGCAACCAAATCATGTAGTTACGCTGCTTGCTGTAATACTGGTTCTCCGACATGGCCCCGCAGTGCAGGGCGAAGTGGGCGGCAAACTGGATGAACTCGATGCTTTCCTGATCAACGTCCAACCCTACTACCGCCTCCCGCTTGGTGTATTGCTTGAGAATCGCCACGTTTTTGCCCGATCCGTCAGCAAAATCAGTTACCACGACTTTCACTTGGTCTCCCAGCAGCAACGGTAGCGGAAATTCCAGGGTGTCAACCCCCTGAAAACCCTTCATCTTCTGATCCCGATCTACGCGCACCGAGTACTTGCGGTCAAAATAGACCATATCGCGCCGGTCGGGGTTCACCCCAACGGTGCGTAGTACCAGCGGCTTGGCCGAAGCAACCGTCACGTAGAGAACCGGTATGGTGGCTTGCGGGGTCATCAGAAAATCTGTGCCTGTTTGTCGGTAATGTCTTTCAAGATAAGGGCATTGGAGGCGTTGGTGCCTGCACTATTTTGTAAGTTAACGTAGCGGGCAAATATGTGGGTTGAGCTGTAGCTGGAATGGTTTTTCACCCAATCGCGCACACCACTAACCTTGCTGGCAAGCGTAGCAGGGGTCTTCAGATTGTATCGTTTGGCCGCGTTGCGCAAGTACTCTATCATTTCAGGGCTAGGTGAGCCATATGCCCCGGCGTTGATAGCATTATACTGCCGCTGATTGCCCACATTGGTGGTGGGCGGGGGCGGGGCGGTTACGGTGGTGGGCGTAGGGTTCAGGCTCGCGGCGGCTTCCAATTGCTGCTGCTGATTGCTGGAGGCGGCTAGTTCGGCCTCAATTCTCGCGATAGTAGCATCCACGGCGCTGGTATCGGCCGCTGCCGGTAGCGCCGGGGCGGTGGTAGCCGTTGCGCCAGATGGTAGCGTGGCCGGGGCTTTCTTACCTAGTTTGGCTTGAATTTCATCCCAGTAGTAGATGATGGCGGCCACCGTAGCGATGGCGATGACGATGATGAGTTGTTTGCGTTCCATGATTGATTGCGTGCTAGAGACGCGTTTCAACGCGTCTGTACGATGAATTAATGAAGTCCTACAAGAAGTTTATCCTGAAAGTTTTCGCGGCGTTCGCTGTTGTTCCAGTACATCCACGCCCCCCAGATCAACAGGATCATCAGGGCCGAGAATACGAAGACGTGCTGGGGTTTTGAGAAGAATTTTTTCATCACTTATGGGTTTTGTGCCAGTCGTACATCATCCAGATACCCACCAGGGCGGTGATGATGGCCACCACCAGCAGGGGACGTTCTTTCACAAAAGCCTTTACCTTATGAAAAAACGGCGTAGAACCTTCTGCCGATTCGTGTCTGAAACCAATTGTCTTTGCGGCACCGTTGAGCAAGGGAGAATTCGTGGCAATTTGGCTCATCAGGCTAGTTTTTTAAAGGCGAACACAATGGCAACCAGCAGCACCAAACCACCGATGCCGTACAAGTACCACTGCGTGGGCTTTTTCTCCACCGTTACCTCCGTGGCTGCATCGCCGCCACCCTTGAACGAATCGGCCAAGCCTTTAATGGTGCCCAGCACCCCGGCGGCTTTGTCGGCCGCAGTGCCTACTTTTTCGGCTACCTGGGCGGCTTTGTCCTCATCCCCGGCGGCGTTGCCGTAGGCGGGTAGCTCATCCTGAACCCCTACGAAGCCGGTGGCATTGCCCCACTGCGGGGCGCGATCCTCGACCCCTACATAAGGTCCGTTCATGTTAGAATATGATCCACTACATCCACACATAATAGTTTGATATTAGAGTTATTTGATAAATAAAATGATCAACAGGGCTATCAAGGCCCACATCGCTTTTTTCTCGATGCCCTCAATGCGCTCGTCAATACTTTCCAGGGTCACTGGCACGATCGGGCGGCGATCCGCCACGTCGGCTTTCACGGGCACTGGTGCGGGCGTTTTCTCTCCGTACTTGTCCTTCACTTCGGCGGGCGGCTCCTCATTGTCCATAATAAGGTCCTTCACGGCGTTGAGGCTCTCCAAAGAGAACTCCAGGTCGTGTTCGGCCAGGTAGGTTTTCACCCGAATGTAGGTCTCCTTGGCGTTGCTGATTTGCTTGGCAAAGTCGGAATCCGAGAACTCTCCGAAAAAGTTCTGCCGAATCCATTCCTCAAATTGTGATGTGGTGATGTCCATTTTGGGTTTTGGGTTTTGGGCGGCCGCCGCGCGGTCTTAGGTTTTGCTGGCCAGTTTCAAATAGGCGAAGATGGCCACCACTAGCAGCAGCCCGGCTAAGTAGTAGGTGTCGCGCTTTTCCACCCGGAATAACCGGGCCGCCGAGCGGTCACGAAAGCTTGGCGCTGGTCGTTGAACGGCAACACTTGGCTGGGGGCACACTTTGACGACTGACTTATCGTCTGCAATGGGTGCGGGAGCCTCCGGCTCAATAATCACCCCGTCGGCGTTCACGTAGCGAATGTCTTCAGGACCGTAGCAGCGTGATTTGTCCAGCGCGGGATCGTTCACGTGGCTGTTGGCCGAATTAGCCATTTCTTTGACCGTATCAATATCATTGCACCCCCGGGCTTCGGGCGGCAGGATACCAATGGTCTGTTTGAGGTTGGTGCGGTTCACGGCTTAATGTTTTTGTACATATTATCCATTACCAGCAGCGCCAGGCCAAACAAAACGAGTGCGGATAGGGCAAAAAATGCCAGTCCAAATCCGGCAACTATTTTCTTGGTTGTGGACAGGGGTTTCGACGGTAGTTCTTTTTCAGTAGCCATTAGGATTGCTTTTTGAGCATGGGTTGAATAATGAAGGAGAGCACCACCAGGCCAATGAAACCAATCACCATCGGCATAGATGACTTTTGCAGGTCGGCGCTCGCTTGCAGGGCCTGGCTTTCCTGCTCGATGAGCAGGTCTTTGGTCTGCTGCTGGTTTTTGAGTTGCTGCAACTCGTTGAGCTTCTGTTGCAACTCGGTTTGCTTCTTGCGCTCTTCATCGGCTAAACGGGCACGGGCTTGCAGGGCTTCTACGTTGTTGAGGGCTTTGCCTTGCTCGTACTCGGCTTTTGCCCGGTTTAAGTCTGATTGGGCTTGCACCATTTTATTTTCTTCAAGAGCGATTTGGGCAAGTAATGGTCGCATTTCGATCTCGGCCTGTTGCTTCATGGATCGGGCGTTAGCCACCTCACGTTGCAACCGTTTGATTGTGATCATGTAGTTGCTAATGAGATTATCCTGCTCCACTTGCCGTTGCCGGTTTGCCCGTACACAATCATTATCGCGTCCGTCACCGAACAAGCCACCTACTTTCTTCATACATCCTTCACCCTTGGCCCGTTGTGAGCGGCTTCCTTCTTGATTGATGGTGCTGGCTATGCGAGATTTTTCAGTACGTGCGGCAACTATCTTATCGTTAAGTTCCTCTTCTTGAGCGGTCTTTTTCTCAATTTGTTCATTCCATTTATCTAAGCCCCGCTTAATAGTAGATACATTGTTATTAGCCCGGTCAATAGCTTGTTGGGCTGCCTGAATTGTATTCTGGGCAATTTGTGCATTTGCGCTCATAACCTACTTCTTAAACATTAACATGAAAAACACCAGTACGACCAGTATTCCGCCCCCGGCCATCAAGTACATCTGCTGCTGGTCCTTTTGCTTGTTAGTCTCGGCCAGGGCCTGGGCGGCACGGGCCTCTTCCTGCCGGGCGGCAATGCTGGCCGCCTCGCGCTCCTGGCAGTTTTTATCCCATATGGCACAGTTACCAGTCATTAGAAACTGTGATCCCAGACCAATTATGCCACCCACAAATTGACTTTGTTCAGGTAATTCGTCAGTGATCCCTACGTATGATTCTTTCCTCATTTTTTAAACAGTTTGAAGGCGAACAGCAGCAGCACCACGCAGCCGACTACCACAAAAAGTTGGGTAAGTAGCGCATTGGTAGAATTTTTTTGTTCACCGGTGGACATTAGTTCGCTGAAATTGAAGCCAGCGGAAGCCCCCCCCTCCGTTCGTTTCACCGAGCTTTGGGTAGCATAGAGGTCATTGGCAAAGGTGTCAAAGCCCAGCACGTCCAGAATTCCGCGTTTTTTCTTGAGTTCCTCCGAAGGGGCTGCCTGCACTGGCTTTACCTCCACCGAGGGTAGGGGCCTCCCCTGATTATCATAGTTTCCGGCTACTTGGCTCATCGTTTCATAACAATTATCATCATCATTAAAATTACAACCAATCCGCCGATCATCATGGTGGGTGAGATCGTTACAGCGCCGTTGTTATTGCTGCCTTGCGGTTGATTCATCAATTGCTCAAAATCGTAGCCAGGCTCATCCGACACGTTGGCTTGGTAGTTAGTAGCAAACATATCACCACCGAGCGGCGATCCGCCATCACCAAATAAAAGGCTACCCCAAAAAGCACTACCGGATGATCCGCTTCTCTCATTACTGCCACTCTCATTACCACTATCACGTCGTTCCTTTCTGTCATCTCGCCGTACCTGTCGCGCATCCTGTCGGGTAGCTCTTCTTTCGGCCCTTGCTTCAGGGTCACCCTGCAAAAAAATATTGCAGTATAATCTCCCTAAAAACTTTCGCTCGCTACAATCCTGCGCCATTACTTGATAATTTTAGCGAGTAGATACACACATAACAGAATCAGGGCCACGTTCACCAAGTCACCGCGTACACCTTGCAAAGAAAGCCCAAATCCCGTTTGGGGAGCCACGGGGCGGCTATCCGCACTAGCGGATTGCCGCCCAGCCGTTTCCGGCGAAGTGAGCACCACCTTGGGTGAATCTTGCGGAGCATTAACGGCTCGCAACAGGTCGTAGTCCGGATGCAAGGGTAACAAATCATCTACCCCGTACTTACGAATGTAGTCAGCAAGGCAATGCGTGGCGGTGGCGTGACCGGGCTGGTCGAAGGTGTAGCCAATGCTACGCAGAAAACCCCTTACCTG
Source organism: Cyclobacteriaceae bacterium (assembly GCA_965217275.1). Classification (GTDB taxonomy): domain Bacteria; phylum Bacteroidota; class Bacteroidia; order Cytophagales; family Cyclobacteriaceae; genus Tunicatimonas. Next base: position 5,076,819 of record OZ244400.1, read on the forward strand.
GTCGCCGTTGTTTTCAATCAAATATTGCTGAAAGTTCATGGGGAGAGGGGTAGTTGGTCAATAGTCCTTGGTCATTTGTCATCTGTAAATTTGACCAGTGACTACTGACCAGTGACTAAGGACAAATGAAAAAAAACCTACGAACTCCGCACTCTCGCCAGAGGAGAGGCATAAAGGAGTTCGTAGGAAAAAGAAGGCGGGTTTTTAAAACACCCGTACGTTCTGGTTGGCGGCAAACTGCGCACCGTGCTTCTTGATCGGCGAACGGCCTTTCAGCGGGTTCGTGTTATCGAAGCTCGAACCAATTTTGAAGCTCACTTGCACCAGGCGAGAAATCGTCGCGCTGGGGGCGGGAGCGATCCCGATGAACAGGGTGGTTCCGCGATCCACCAGCAGGGTGAAGTTCGGGTCTTCCAGTTCGCCGTCGATGCTATCCTGCAAGTTCTTACGCAAACGCAGGGGCGTGGAGGTAATAGAAACGCCGTTCTTGTAGCGTGACTCCCACTTCTGCTTGCGCTGGGCGTTGTCGCCGTAATCGTAACGAACCCCGGCAATGACAAACGGCTCAGAGGCGGCCATTTGAACAATTTCCTGGATCGAGTAATCGTCATAGTCCAGAATAAGGCCAACGCCTGCACCGGCCACTACGCCGTTTTTGTCAGGTTTTCCGTCAAAAGGGAGTCCAAATCCTTCGGAGGTTGAAAACAGGGGGCATAAAAGGGCATGGTCCGGATCGGTGTTCTCGATGGTGGCGGTGAGTTCGCGCACCGCAGAGTCTACGTCGAGAACGGGGGCCATTGCGCCGCCCATGTTGCCGAAGGCGCTGTCCTGAATACCTACTAATTCGTTGGCGTTAGCGCCCGCGAAATTTGAGAACGAGTTCTCTGCTTCTGCCGTGATAGCGGCAATACGTGCATTTTTGTTCATTTTACTAGAGTTGGGGGGCGCTACGCTTGCGCGGTTGATGGCCCAGGTGAGAGAATCGTGATCCGCACCGGTGGTTGTTAGTCCATAGTCCATAGTCCATAGTGCTGTCGTCTGTGGACTGTTGACCGTGGACTATCGACTGTCGACTGTCGACTATTGACTGTCGACTTACCGGCTACACAAAGGGGTTACGCTGCCTGCTCGGAAGTCTCCACGGCGATGGTCTTGACCGAATCACCCTTTTTGGCCGTCATTTTGGCCTTGTGGGAATCCACGCTGTCTTTCACCGACAGGTGATAGATAGCGATACCGGCCACCACGCACACCAAAACGATAATGGCGGTGATGAAATACTCTTTGTTGGCAGATAAGAATTTTTTCATTTGAGAAGAATTTTTCTTTGATTGGCAAGGAAGATGGGAGGGGATTGTAAAATTCCCAAATGGCACCTGCGTTCTAAAGTGACCAATTGGCGAAAAGAAAGCGGTGTAGTGGACAGAAACGGGCAACGGGCGTTCATAACAACGGTTAGCTAAGAACTTTTGGGATCATGTGGATGGGTGGGGGATAAGAGTAGGTAAAGGAATTTAGGTACGGCTTCAAAGATGTGCTTTCGCGCATCAAAATTAACTTATCCCATATTTGGTATATCTCTTAGTTTATCCTATATTTGGTATAAACCAATCAAAATTCCATGAGCACTGTCAGAATATACCAATTGATAGAAAAAGCTAATACTGATCTTACTGACAACGAAGCGCAGGAGCTCGTCAATGAGTTTGAGAATCTGGTTTACCGTCGCTTTGATGATCGGAAGGAATTGCTGGCTACGAAGATAGATTTAGCGGAAACTGAAAAGCGAATTGCCAAAGATATCGCTGAGGTAAGGGTCGGTGTCGCTGAGGTAAAAGTAGACTTAGGCAAGGACATTAATCGTACCTATCGCTCGCTACTCTTTTGGATTGTCATTATGGGCATCCTGAATGTGATCCCTGAAATTTTGGAAACTATATTCAAAAATCTATAGCGTACATGAAACGACATTATCACTACTACGAATGGGGCAACGAGCCAGTGCAACGAGTAACTGTTTGGTACGCCGACCAGAAGGGCAAAGTCTGCTATCCCAAACAAAAATATCTACTCAAAAGAGCCGCCCTCCGGCGAGGTTATACATTTAACTGCCCGTACGGATAAAACTATGCAACGTTCAATTATGAGACAACTAGACACAGGTAATTACGACGCAGAAACCGAGAATCTAAAAGACTGGCTCTTGGAGCCAGATCGGCGGGCAATGCTCAACATTCGGGGCATTGAGCGAACGTGCGATCTACCGGCCGGTACTCTCAAAAATTGGCTCCGGGGTTCGCAAGGGCTGGCTCAGCATCATCTGGATAACTTGGTGCGGATGTTATCAATGGTCGGCTATGTGGCAGCCAGCAGTGACCATCAGTTCCTGTAAATTTATGACAAATACATTTCTTTGCGCTGCTTAATCCACTGGAACTTCGCCTTTTCCAGGTCGTTGAAGTTGGGCTTCATGCGCTTGTTGGCGTGAGCGGTCTCCAGGGCGGCTAGTTGAATAACCCCTTTATGCAGAATTAAATACTTGGCAGCGGCCCGCTCGAACTGCTCGGCGGTGATGCCCCGCAGCTTTTTGGTTTTATGATAGACGTAGCAGAAAAAGCGGGGGTTGTTCTGGTTGAGGAACTCATCAAAAACCACCAACTGGGCCAGGCGCAAAATTTCGGCGTGACTACCAAAGCGGGCGTCAAACTTGGTGGTGTTCAAATCTATTCCGTCGTAGTGCATCCGAAAGGCGCTGGCCGCTTCCAGCAATAGTGGACGCACCGGGTTCATGCTCTGCATATGCAGAATAATGTCCTGACTGTTGTGGCGGATTGCTTTGAACGCGCCGGTCACTTTGTCGTCCTGAAAGGATGAAATGTACTTGTTGATGTCCTCAAAGTGAAGTAGCCCGTTGTTAAACTGCTCGAGTAGTACCTCGAAGGTGAGGCGTTTTTGGGCGGTGTTCATGCCGTAGCCGTGCTTGGTGAAGGGCACCACGCGCCGGATTTGGCCGGGGGCCAGCTGGGCAATGCGCTTCTCGGTGGGAGTGAGGATGCGCCGTTTGAGTTTGCGCTCCATTTGCTTGGCCGCCTGGATCTCCTCCACGTCAAAGAGGACGGTTTTGAACTTACCAAACTCGTTGTTGATGTCGTAGATAAGAATCTTACGGGTTTGGTAGTGCCGGGAAAGGTAGTCAGGAATCATCTGCTCGGTGATGAAGGACTTGCCCACTCCCATTTGCCCGGTAGCGATCATCAGGGCGGTTTCGCGGAGTTTAGACTGCCCTTTAGACTTAACGGTAGTAGTAGCAACTGGCATGACTAACGGGCGTAGATAGAAGAAATGGTATCTAACAGGTCACCAACTTCCTGGGTAAAAATGTCCTGACCCACCGAGTGCGCGATAACACTTTCTTGCAATGGCTGTAAACGCTCATCAAGATTGCGGGCGGTCTGTTGCACCTGTTGAGTGAGCATATCCAGGTGAGGACGTTCGGGGGGATAATGGGGGGCGGAGTACTGGTTGTCCGAGCGGTAGGCGTGGATAGCCTGACAACCGATGATCAACCAGCCATTCACGCCGGTGTTGATGAAGTGCTCAGCGTAGCCCTGGCTGCGTAACTCTTCGCGCAGGCCCTGGGCGGTGCGTAGCAGCAGGGTGATTTCGTGCTCAATGCGTTGCGTATTAATCTTTGCCATCGGCAGCGGTTCCCCGACGGGACGATCCTGTGTTAACGATGCGTTGAATTTCAGCCAGTAGTCGGCGTTCCATGTTCCGATTCTGGGCCTTTACGTCCTTGAAAGTGATCCAGGTGACCAGGGCCACCACCGTCAGGCCAAAGAGCAGCTGTCCACCGGGAGACATAGCGTCCTCCAGGCCCTGTTCCATCAGAAAGTGACGCAGGGGCTTTTTAATGTTGGTCTCGTGCAACTCGCCCCAGGTGAACTTCTTGCGCTGATCGGCATTGTGCTGCTGAATTTCGCGCAGAGTGGTGTCCACCACGTCTTTGTCCCAACCTTGTTCGCTGAACTTGCTCTCTTTGACCCGGCTGAACTCGTGCAGAGCTTCGGGGACCAAGGTGGACAAATTGGTATAGATTTGCTCGGACAGGGTGGTGCGGCCGCTGTCCACGATGCCCTGGTGGATCCGCGTACTCTCCAGCACGTCGGCCGTGGCGTCCTCGGTTTCCACGTAGCCCATTTCCTGGTCCTGATCGTCATAGGCGGCCTTGCTCTTCTCGTCCATCTCCTGAAAGCGCAAGTAGTCCTCGTCGTCCTCGACGGTGAACTCCTTGGAAAATACGTTTTTCTTGGGGGGCGGGGGTAATGCGGACTCTTTTTTAGGTCCGGATTTAGAGGTGTACTCACGCTGGATTACCTCCTCCCCAAAGGGGCTGTCGTTGAGAAGGGTGTCCGCAGGGGGGGATGCCTCGCCGGGTGCAGTAGTTAGCGTATCATCAACTTTCTCAAGGAGTTCTTCAGTCTCGGTCATCTTAAACGGTGGTAAACGTATCGATCATTTGTTCGGTGAGTTGGGCCATCTGGGTGAATTCGGGGTAGTGGCGGCCCTCCACGGCGTCGGTCATTTTGCGCACCCCTTCGTAGACCCCACTTTTGGCCCGGCGAAACTTCTTGCCGATCTGGGCAAATGACAAGTTTGAATGCTTGTAGATCAGGTAGTAGCACAGCCCCCGGGCGTCGCGGCTACGGTAGCCGTTGTGGTACGTCAAATCCGAGACCGGCACCTCCATAAATGTACTGATGCATAGTATGGTGAGCTTGCAAATGGTCTGGTCCCGGTTGAAGGTGCCACTTTGCAGGGCGCTGCGGATGTCCCCGCCCGCTTTGTTCAATTTAACCGACTTGCGAAGCAGGTACGGATCATCCGTGATTGGCGGGGCCGTCGTGGTCAGCATGGGCAGCGAGTTGTTTGGTTTGCTTGTTCTTTTCCATCGCGTTGAGGATAAAGGAGGGGGATTTGAAGTAGGGGAAATGTTCGTGCACCACGGGTTGATCGTTCTCATCGCTGGTGCAAATAAACACGTAGGGCTGCACCGCTCCCGACGCACTTTTCACGCGCCGAATCAGTAAAAAGGCGTCGCCAGGTAGTGCCTCCCCGTGGGCACCGGTGGCGTGCTGCTCCTCCAGGTATTCCAAAGCAGAGTCCAGGGCGGGAACCGTCCGGTAGACAATGGGGGTAATGGTTTTATCCAGTTCGGCCACCGACGCCTTGCCCGAAGCCAGGTTTTGCAACTGCTTCATGGTGATGCCGCAACTTTCGAAAAAATCAAACACCACGGCCAAGCTCTTAGTCATCGGCAACTTGGAGAGGATGTTCTTGATCATTGAAAATCCCGCATTGGGTTCGACCGGCGGGGCGGTTTGTTCCGATGTGCCCTCGGCGTGCGATTCTGCTGCCGGATTTTCATTGGGGGTAGGGGGGGGCTGCCGTTCGTGCTCACGGACAGGCTCAGGGTTTACCGGTGCTGAGTCAACATTGGCTGGCGGGTTGGTATACTCCATGTTAAAGATTGAGGGGTTTGATGGTGCATTTGGCGTCGTAGCGACGCTTAACCAGGTGGTAGTTACCCACGCACTCGTTGATCTTCACGGGGTTGGAAAGGGGGTAACCGGCGGCCCGCAGGTCCGCCACGCGGGGGGTGGTGTTGCCCTGCCGGATGAGATCATTCAGGATGGCGGCTTTTAAATCCGTGCCAGAGAGTTCTTCGCTGGTCTCGTGGTCGAGCAACGACTTAATTTGCTCATACAGGGTATTGTCCAGGTCTTTTAATTCGCCGGTGAGTGCGCGAATTTCCTGGGGACTCTCCTCAGACTCCTCCAGTTCAAACTCCTGTTCGGCGAACTGCGCTACGCTGTTCTGAATAGGAAGGGGCAGGGAATCCATCGAAACAGCGTTCTCCTGCAACAGTTGTTGGTGTTTGTACATCGGCCAAATTTCAGTGTAGTATTCGCGGGCGCTGGCCGGTGTCCGGGAGCGAATATAGGGGGACGGGCATGAAAGTGCTGCCTGGCGGATGCCAGCGTTCGAAACTGAACGTAAGAAGCGGTGCTAAGCTGAACGAAACAGGCGTTTAGGTGGGCTTTTAGACGGAATATGTCGTGCGCAAAACCTATGCGTAATAGATGTATACCAAGAAATTGGCCACTTTTAGGGCGGACCGACACGTTTTCGGTTGAATTTGGGCTGAATTCTCACCTGAACGGCTACTCTAGTACATCGTAGGGATGTAGTTCGTTGATTTTACCCCGCAAGTCGTGCTGGGCGGTGCGGGTGTAGACCTCGGTGGTTTTTTCGCTTTCGTGGCCGAGCATCCCTTTGAGTTGCTGAGTGGTCATGCCTTTTTCGCAGAGCAGGGTAGCGCGGGTATGGCGAAGCAGGTGCGGATGGATCCGGAACTCCAAGCCAGCTTGCCGGGCAATGTCTTTGACCAGCATTTGAATTGCTCGCGCACTGTATGCCTTATGGTAGCGGCTTGGAAAGATCGGTCCGGTAGTGCGTCCGTTTAAGTACAGGTGCAGCAGGTCGGCTGAGTGGCGCGAGATCACTACGCGCCGGGCTTTGTCGCCCTTGCCGTGGGCCACGAACAGGGCCTGCGAGGCGTGGTCAAAGTCGCCGCATTCCAGGGCGCAAAACTCACTCACGCGTAGCGCGCTCTCAAACAAGATGCGCATCATCATTCCCGTTTTGGTGTTTTTGCGCACGGCAGTATCCAAGAACTTCATCACCTGTTCGTCGGACAGTGGGCGCACCACGTTCTTCTTTTGCTTCGGGGCGGTTAGTCCGGCTTCCTGGCGGGCGAGTTGGAACAGGTGGCGGGTCTGATCGTAGGTGTAGCCCTGCTTACGCAGCTGGAAAGCAATCTGCTTGGCGTAGTGCTGTATGTCCACGGGGGTGGGGGTTAGGGATTGGGCGGTAGGGTGTCCTCAAAACGTTGATGCTGCTCGCCGTCGACGGTGAGCTGGTGGAGGTTCTCGTAGTCTCGCATGTGGATACGCAAGCCAATGTTGTTGCCCTCTCCTAACTGGTTGTAAAGCCAGCCGATGCAAAAACTGTCGTCACCTTCCGAAGAGTAGTGGCAACTCATCACTTCGGTAAACCCACTTTCCAGGTTAGAGACCAGGCTTGCCGTAGTCATTTCCGGATCTGCGATTGTAGAAGTTAGCTGCCGGTGCTTGTCTGGACAATAGTTGGGTATCTTATACGGATCGGCCCCTACCTTCCAGGGGCAGGTGGTGCATTGTTTGGTTTGGCGTAGGGTTTTGGATTTCACGCTAGGAAGGATTGAAAAGGGTTACATCTTGGTAGTAGGCAAAGTGCTTGCGGTTGTAGGTAAATACTTGGGCGTTGTTGACTATTGCGGTGGCAGCAATCAGGCAATCAGCTACCGAGGGGTGAAAGTTTTTGTACTCAAAGACCAGCGTTTGAAATACGGTAGACACTTCTTTGGACAAAGGCGCAATAGCAAATGTATTGACTAGGTCTTTGGTCTCTCTGACTTCATCCTTTTTGGTTTTACGATAGACCTCAGCCAAGGTAACCACAGATAAGATCAATCGCTCAAAACCTATTTTGTCAAGTTCAAAGGTTAGACTCAAATCTTTACTACCGCGCTTTTCGTAGAGATAGTCCAAAAAGACATTTGTATCACAAAGAACTAGCGGCTTGGCTCGTTTGACCATCAGAGCGATTCAGTAGGTAGAACTGTATTCGGGTGGGAGTCGCCCTGCGGACTGCTACGCTGTATATTCGCTGGATCGCCAGCCGCTGGATCGCCAGCCGCTGGATCGCCAGCCGCTGGATCGCCAGCCGCTTCTTGCCTGGCAATCTGGGCTGAGCGGCATTCGGCCTGATACTCTTCTTGCGACATCAGGTTAGCCCTGATCTTGGCAATTGTATCAGAGGGCTTCTCGCCGGGTTGGGCCGTGCCCCTGATGAGTCCGGGGGCAAATTCTCTCTCGCTGGCTTTATGAATAGAGAACAGATAGATTTCCCCTTGGTAGATGTGCGTATCTTCGTCTTTTCCGGTTAGGGTTTGCAGAACGGTGATCACTGAATCGACGGCTTCTTTGGACAGGTCGTTTAAATCAATCTCTCTCATAAGTTCGCTTTTTGTGTTTGGAAAACGAACTTACGTATTTTTTGGCAGATAAACTACGCCCTAAGCATCAATTCCTAATCCCTAAAACCCAGATAAGTTCGCCTTCTGGGGATTCTGCGAACTTCAAATCCTTATTTGTCCTCTGATCGTTGTCTACAAGTTATTAGCCCAGTCGGCCGCTTTAAGTCGCCGTATATGCGGGGCGATTGGTCGGTACCATCCTCTGGTACGTAGGTCTCATTGGGGCGGCCATCTGCGAACGGTTCATGTTTCAAAAAGTCACGCTGCTTTTCCAGCAGTTCTGAGATTTCCTCATCGGTCAGGTTTAGATCGACCTTAAGCTTATCGCGCACAAATTTGCGGATTGCTCGGGCTTCCTGGGCCGGTCTGACCGGGGGAATCAACCTGGCGGGTTTGCCGTGGGGGTACCGCCGAAAAAATCCATCTATATCAATGTCCATCGTCAATTTTTTCAGGCAAGTAGTCAGTGGATGCCGCCAAATCCCGTAACTGCTCGATATAGGTAAAAAGTGCTTGGGGATAAATGACCGGTTCTTTGCCGTGGTGCTCGTGAGGCCATCCCCGAGAAATACGCGATAGAATGTCTTTGGATTTTTCGTATAGATCGCCGATTAGATCAATGCGATCATTACGCATTTGCGTATTCATTTCTTCATCCAGCGGATCGTATAGCTCCTGAAATATCTCATCGGCAATCGGATAGTAGCGATCCGGATGGGCTTCTGGCTCCTTGACAATCCATTCGCCCGGTTGTACAAATACCCTTTCGCCCTGAGCGGTAACTACTTCCCCGGAGTATATACCAGGATCATTAGCCCCCTCGTATACATTCATTACTCCTCTGGGTATCTGCTGCGGAGGCAGAAACTGTTCGGCCTTGATGATCTTGCGCTGCTTGGCTTGGTATTTCTGGTAGCTCATTCGTTGGGGTGCAATTTGGTTTCCGGAGTGATGCTGGGGGCAAACACATCAAGGATGTCGCTTTCCGTCTCCCCGTGCATAATGTAGAGATCGTCCGACACCCCTAAAATCGGGGCCATGCTAAATTTAATGGGCTGCCCCTTTTTAAGACGTTTAAGATTTTCGCTCGACAAGCCTAATATCAGGTCGCCGTTATTCATTCTGGCTTTGATCATATTTCGTGATTTTTCACTGCTTCAGTAACACGCCGGTGACCGTCTTCGGCTTCTTCCCAGCTAGTGTACCGGTCAATGATTTCACAACTGCCATTGCCGTAAAATATGCCGGTCTCAAACCATTTGGGAATATCGCCCCAACCGTGATTGAGACCTAAAAACACCGTGCTTATGGTGGCCGGAATCAGATCAGGGCTATCAATTTTATCCAGGGCCACCCGTATCTGTATCTGGTTTTTCTCCATCCACCGTGCCCACTCCAGTAAGGTGCTTCGGACCGGCAACTTGCCCTCAAGGATCGTGTACTTCATGGCTGATGCTTTCCCTCGACCCCACGATTCTGCCGGTCCCGCGTCCGCTTTTCCAGCCACATTAAGCTTTCCTCTAGTTTGGTGATCACAGTAGCATTCTCACGACAGGGAAATTTCTCCTGCAAGTACTGCATCCGGTCAATGAGCATAGCAAGCAGCTCCTCGTTGGTTGTACCGTCGTGGACTAGTTCCAAATCGCCCGGCCTATCCGGACTGGGTTGCTTGTGGATGAAGCGTAGTTCTTGACCGTATTCTGGGTGCTCGTAATCTTCAAGCCAGTAGGCATGTCCGGGAGTGTGTACCTTCATTTGATTTTGCGGGGTTTGAATTTGGCGGGAATTCTATCGTCTTCTTGATATTCATCCCGCATTTTACGGTTGCCCTGGATACGGGGGCGGCGGCCAATAGTACGCTTCGAGGTACCTTTCTTGCTCATGGTTAGGTGGGTTAGGTAGGCAATAAGGCTAAAATAACAGATTTGCAGCAGTTAAGGTAGTAACGGGGTCTGAAAATCATTCTGTTGCAGAATCTCATACATTGTGGCACGGGTCTGACCGTTGTACGCCTTGCCCATGTTCTGTTCAAAGAAAGCATACTGCCCCGCTTCAATCTGCATAAACATCATTTCGTACATATCCAGCAGATTCTTCCAGGCGGTGCGCTCAGCCTGCTTGCGGGTGGTTTCGGTTTTAGGCTTGCCCTTCGCTGTTAATAATTTGTACATAGACTCAACATCCGGCTGTTCTTTATACCAGATTGGACGCCCCCCTTCGGCTAACTCAAAAAGAAGCCCAACTACCTCCTTGCCTGCAATGATCTTTTGAACAGCGGTAGCCCCCTGGTTAATGAGCAGCTTTTCAATTTTAGCAATCGTTTGGTGCTTAGTGGCCGTTGTCGTGTGGTTTTTCATTGTGGTGGCGCTGGGTTGATATGATCACTACCCAGCAGCATCTCCAGTGACAAAGCGAAATCCTTAGCCATAACTACCAAATCTTCTACTGTGTAAGAACCCTTCTTTCGCTTGTTGTGCCAGGTGGTGCGGATGTATCCCAGGCGGGCACCATAATCTTCCACGTTCAGACTATTTTTGTTGCAATAACCCCTGATGTGGTTTTCAATGTGAATAATTCGTTCGGGATGATTGTTCATGCAAAAGCCCTCTATTTTGAGCAAAAGAACAGATTTTTAAATGTTTGTCCAAAATAATAAACTTTTTATGTCCAATAATTTGGATGTATGTCCAAATAATTATACTTTTGTGTAAGTCAAATATAAATATTCTTAGATATGGAAATTAAGAACATAAAGACCTTGTGGAACCGATACAATGCCGACCGCGACAAGCGCATGGCGATTCAATTTGCCCTAATGACCCTGAATGCTGAATGTGTGGAAATGCTGCAAGATTGCAAGCGCAAGGTGGCTGAAATGCCGGGGTAACAGCTATAGATGATACAAAATCAGTTATTTTCTTCCAGCAAATTGCGTCCCTGCTCCCACAACGGGAGCAGTTCGCGCTCCTCACCAAGCACCACGAGCAACGCCTCGAACTCCTCTTCCAGCAGGGTTGCCCGCACCTGGTGGTAGTCGGCCGCCGTGCGGTAACTAGCTAGGCGCAAAAAATTACCAGGGTTGCGGCTTCTCCAGGCGTGTAGGCCCTGCCGCAAGATTCTCACTGACTTGCGCTCGTTGAGCATCGCTCGTTTGAGCCGACGGTATTCCAGTTCCAGAGGGTGTACCACATTAGTAGTAACGGCGCAGCAAAAGGATGGTTCCTACGATCAACAGCAGGGCCACTACCCCGAAGGCCAGGTAACGGCCCGACAACCAGCGGTAGCGGGAGGTGAACTCGGTCACGTAGCCTTTCGGAATCTTCCGCCGGATGAACGCTTTGAAATCGGCCACGGTGATTCGCCCGTCTTTGTTGTCGTCTACCCCGGCGTTCTGCCGGTAGATGTAGGAAGGAAACTCGGTTTCGTTGGGCTTGCCTACGTAAGCCGGGTAGAACACCAATAGGTACAAATCATCGTAATCCTTAATGCGGTCAATGCGGAAATTCCGCATCTGCCGCTCAATGTAGCGATCTACCCAGTCCAGCTGCTCCACCTCATCCATTTGCGAGAGCGCGGTAGTAGTGGTTCCCAGATCGCGGGCAGTCTCCGGCATGAATTGGATCAGCCCGGTGGCCCCGGACCCGGCCATATTCTTTTGAGCCGGATCAAAGCTACCCCCCGTTTCGCTGTTCATCACCCCCATCAACCAGTTGGGATTCATGCGGTACTTGCGGGCAATCTGCCGGACACGCTCGGCAAAACCCGCTTGCACGGCGGGAGCCACTTTGTCAATAAAGAGTAGGGAGGACATAGGGGGGCTTTCTGGGTGGAGAGGGGGTTGGGGGTTAGGGGTTGGGGGCTGGAAAAAAACCGCGCGGCGGCCGCCTAATCCCCAAAACCCAAGACCGCGCGGCGGCCGCCTAAGACCCAATAATTACGCTGACTTCTTTTGTTGCTCTTTCTGCCTCTCTTCGATCTCTTTGATCAGGGCGTTGAAGTCTTTTTTGAAGCGTTTCAGGATGGTGGAGTTGCTGTCCTGGATGCCGCCGAAGGCGAGTTTGATCTGCTGCAAACCCTTTTCAAAATGGCCTCGGGCCTCTCGCAACGGGTCCAGCTTGATGTGCTGCACCTTCTCAGCGGTCATTTCCCGGCGGGCAATGCTTTGGATGGGTTTCACAATGCCCAGGGCCACGGTAGCGGAGGCTTTCTTGCGGCGGGGCTTTTTGCTCTGTGGATTCTGAGCCGCTGTGAAGGCAGCCAAATCCTTGCGCACGTTGGCAATGAGTTCGGCACAGTCCGAAGCGTTCTCGGCCGTTACCTTACCCTTTTTACGTTTAGCAAGGATAGCGGCGGCTTCTTTGGCGTCAGCGTCGGCCTTGGCGGCGGCTGCTTCAATAGCCTTTTGCTTTTCGGCCTCGGCTTTTTGGGCGGCTTTTTCCTTTTCTGCTTCGGCGGCTTTTTCTTGCTCTTTTGCCTTCGATGCAGCTTCGGCCTGCTGCTTTTCCAGTTTGGCAATGTCGGCCTTTAGCTTTTTGATGCCCTCCCGGACGGGCTTTTTCATCTCGTCGGGCAAGGCCCCGGAGCTAAGGCTTTCTTCCATGTCGGCCAGGTCGGCCCGCATTTCGTTAATTTTCGGGTTCTTCATAGGGTCGCAAAATTTCAGTACTGGTTTTCGCGTCGTTTGCTTGCCTAAGTTTTTCCTGTTCAAATTCTCTTAACAGTTTTTCCAGGTCCCGGTTGATCATCCGTAACAGGTACAAGTTTTTGCCGTGGGCTAACATGACCCCAATGGCTATGGCCGATAGGGCAAAGAGTGCTGAGCATACCCCGGCTATAATTGATTGCTCGATCATGCCGCTCGGGGTAAGTATTTGAGAAGTGCCCGCAATCCCCGTACCGCTTTACTTGCCTGTTCTTTCTGCTCACCGGTAGCGTACTTTTCCAGGGCAACCAGTCCTTTTATAGCCTTCCGGATGCCTTCCGGGGTGGCCGGGGTGATCACCTTTTCGGCTACGGCCTGCCGCCGCTCGTCGAGTAAGTAGTTAAGTGTTTTGAATTGTTCTACCCGTTCGGGCAAGTTGCGCGATTCAATGGCACTGCGTTGCCGCTGGGCCTCAATGGTGCGCAGGCGACTCTCTATTGCCTCCGGGCTGCTTAGTTCGGTCTGTCGCTTTTGCAAGCCCTCCAGTTCGTTTAGGAACTTGTCGCGAAGACCGGGCAAATCATCCAGCGTTAGCCCTTTGGGTTGCAGGTAGGTGAGCAGCAAGCGGTCGGCCGCCCGGCTGTAACGGGCGTAAGAGGCGAACCACTGCGGCTTAATCTGTGTGTAGCGGTAGTAGCTCGCCCGGGGGTGCTCCATCCCCTTGCCCACCGTGTAGTATTCTTCTCGGGATACCCAGCTTTGCACCGGGGTATCAAGGTTGCCGTCCACGGGTAGTTTTTGGTTGCGCACCACGCTACGGAAGCGGGACACCAAATACTCATTAGCCTTGAATGGATCTTGCGGAATGCCTTCGTAGGTAAGCAGGTGTTCGGCGAACTGGTCTTTGATGAGTTGGGGATACTTTTTCATCTGGTTGAACACCGCCTCAATCCACTCGAGCCGTTTTAACTCGCTGTTCACGCTTAGTTTTTCGTCCTCGTAGCGCCCCTTTTCTTCCTGAATTTCTAACTCGGCAATCACGCTCGGATCGCTAATCAGGGTGTATTTAAGCTCCTCCGGGTTGAACTCATCCAAATTAAAGGTGTTGGTGTTGCCATCGCGGTTCCAGAGTTGGTTGATGCGCCCGGTTTTCTCCTCTAGCTTCTGAAACAGGAATACGTCGGCGCTGTCTTCCATGAGCACGTTGACGATGCGCACGTGCTTGAACAGATTACCCTGTCGCCAAATACGCCCTTCCAACTGAATGTTGTCGGTGGGGTTCCAGTCCACAAAACAATTATAGAGCACCGTGCCGTATTTTTGCAGGTTTACCCCCTCTTTGATGGTGCTGGTACCAATGACTACTTTGATGCGTTCGCTATCAGGGATGGGGTCAAACTCCTTGGTGTCAGCGTTCCATCGTTGCCCCAGAAACAGGTTTTTCACGTAGTCTTTGGCATCGGCCGTGCGAACCCCTTTGGGTTTTACCCCGGCCATGTTGCTACGCATGATGCCCACTTCGTGCTCTTGGTAGCCAATCACTTTGACCAGGTACTCTTTGAGCAGCTTGAAATTGTCCACGCCCCGGTCCATGTAGATCACCTGCCCGGAAACGGCTTCTTTTTTGGCCTCGTGGTGCTCTTTGACGCTCTTGATGCACTGCATCACGTAGTTAAGCTTGGGGGAGCTTTCCACGTAGCTGCGGTAGGTAAGCGGGCCTAGATTCGTGCACAGATGCAGGTAGGGCGACAGGGCTACGTTGCGGGAGAGGTTCATACTACGCAGCAGCCGCACCCCCGCCTGCTCCTCTTTGGACAGGCTGTTCATGTTGATCAACTCGCCCGGCGTAAGCGCATCCACGCCGGAGTCGATGTCATCCGCTTCATCTTCCTGCGCGTCGGTGGTGCCGAACCCGGTACAGAGTTGCTCAAAATCCAGTTTGCCCCCGGCGTAGGCTTTGATGGCTTCCATGATCTCGGTCTGCTCGGCGCTCAACGGTAAGATCGGCTCCACCTGTTCGGCTTTGGGCACCGCTACAAACTCCCCGTCGACTAGTTTGGTGCGCAGGGGAAGCACCCACTTGGCCGGGCGTTTGTTGCTGGTAAGGGGAATATCCTTGCGATCAAAGTAACGGTAAAGGAGCGATTGCAGGGCACGCAGGTTGCGAAAGCCCGTGACAATCTGCTTGCGTTGCGGCTCGAATTTGGCGTTGATCACCAAGCGAGAATCTACTTCCACGTAGTTATCGTAGAAGCGTTTGATGTTCTCTAGTTTGGCCTGTTGCAGCCCTTTATAGCCAACTAAGGATAACATGGAGTACACTTCCAGGGGTGAGTTGGTAAAGGGCGTAGCGGTGAGCAGCAGTACGTTGCCGTAACGGTTCTTGCGTTGGATATACTGGGCGATCATAAAGCCCTTGGTGGCCAGGGCCGACGGTGCCCCCCCGGACACTTCGTACTGCTGCGATTCGCGATTGCCGTCTTCAGCCACTTCGCCTTTCACGCCAGTGAAGACCTTTTTCATGCTGTGGGCCTCGTCTACGCACAGAAAGTCCCAGCCGAAATCTTCAATTTCAATTTCGGTGTAGCGCAGGGCCTTCCCCTGAATTTTGGAAACCTTAGCATTGGCGGCCTGCATTGCTTTGGCGGTACGCGCATCAATGCCCTGCTGAAGAACTTTGTCCAGTTCCGCACCAAGCACGGCCTCAGTTTCTTCGTTGAAGCCCACCTTGCGGAATCCCTCGTAGGTCATAATGGTCACGCTGTTGGGGCCGGGCTTGTTGGCGCGGGCGTACTCCAAGTGCGCAGCATCCAAATTGTAATATTCCAGCGCGGTCAGGTGGGGGGCCAGCCCCTTCAACTCGCTCAGAAATTGCTTGTAGACCGCATTGGGTACAACGAGCAAAGCACGGGTGCACCGACCCATTTCTATGAAGGCAGCAATGCTAAATATCGATGCCCAGGTCTTTCCGTGACCTACCTCGTAGGCCAAACAGCCACTTCCGGCGGTGGTCAAAAAGGTAACGGCATCGCGTTTTTCGGGGCGGATGTCCACCTCCACGTCGCGGTAGGTTTCGGCGATTGGGAAGGCAATCGGCACGCGCCGGTAGTCCAGGGGAGCTTCGGCGAAGTACTCCCGGTTCCAGGTGGCTTCCAGGCGGGTGCGATCTTCGTCGGTGAGTTCTTCCACCAGGAAGTGCGCAAACAGCCGGTCGGCTTCTTTCTTGCACCGAGCCTTCGTGGCCGACCATACGCTTTTATCTTCTCCGGAGGGCATCCGCATCCGGTAGATGTGGATGTTGATCAAATCCTCGACGGTGAGGCCAAATTTGACGGTAATGTTTTCCTTCTGCGTGGTAAGCCACAGCATGAAAGCATCTTTCAGCGACAGGCTATCCCCGGTTTGCTCATCACGCTGCACGCTGATGCTGTACTTCTGGCCGACGCGCTGGCTGGTGAGTTCATCCAGGCTGTTGAGACCTTTAACCCGGAAGGTATCACTCACTTTTGAAAGGAGCTCCAGTTGCAGACGTTCACCTTCGGGCAAGTTAGGGTCGAGCATCAACCGCTTGCGCAGGTGACCCTGCAAGGCGCTCGTAAGGGCTTCATGCTGTCGTTGGGCTACGTCTTCCCCCCACTGCTGGGCAATGTCGGCCCGTTCGCGCTCAAAGCGTTGCTGCCTCTCATACAGGTCGCCGGACAGGTAGAAGTAGTCCGGCATCAGGATGTTGTTTTCGTAGAATAGCTTGCCTTGGTCCACCCAGGCCACCAGTTCTTCGTGGGTAGGGGTCGGCAGGCTGGCGTAGTAGCCTTTCAGGGGCGTGCCTAGCAGGCGTTGGTAGTGGGCGTAGATGCGGAAGTCGTCTTCAGATAGGCCGGGGTTGAAGTGCTTGGCCACGTAGGAAGCCGGGCGCACGGCTACTTGTTCTTCCGGATGGCTTATTTGCGTAGCCGGTTGGGCGCGGTTCCCCCCGCGTCCACGGTGGACCGGGACAATCCGCCTGCTTCGACGAGCGGTGCGTTTTGTTTTGGCCTTGGACTTGGTAGCAATCTCCTGGGTGTTCTTCCGGACGGCCCGCTCCAAATTGTCGGCATCAATAGCCGTTGGCTCTGAGTTCGCCGACGTAGTAACCGTGGCCGTAATCCTGGCGCTGACTGATTCGCTGGGTAGTTGGGCACCCTGCACATCAATCCGAGACAGGCTTTCGGTAAGGGAATTGTTCTCAGAGAGCCGTACGCTGGTTACCTCACCATGTCGGCCTGACTTGCGGTAGAACTCATCGTGGACGTGTTGTGGGTGCTGGGTGTAGTAGTTGTCGTTGGTCCATCGGTCAACCGACCCACCCGGGACTGCCACACGACCAGTTTCCTTTGTTTTGGCAGTCGGTGTGCTTTGTCTACCTTTTGCGTAGCGTTCGGCGAGCATTGACAAATCTCGGAAGGTGTTCACTGCTCCGGAACCGGCGTGGGTAGTATCAACAAAGCCATTGTTAACAATACCGCCTTCATCTGTTAACTTATAGGTTAACTTATCGGTGCCCTCCCGGATGTCTAGGGTAACATTCCCATCGTACCCTTGATACTCAGCGCGTAGGAGTCCTTCATCCATGTACCACTTGCGCTTCTCTAGCCCTTTCAAATTGAAAGGGTCAGTATTGGTGAAGGCACTAGCGGGTTTACCCAATCTCCCGTGAGAAGCTAGCCTTGTTCCCGGCGTTTCGTATTTACTTAGATCGAGCTTGTTTCCATATTTCTTTTTTTCAACTACGTCAGCGGGTATGGTTCTCGTCTCTAAGTATTGATCAACCTCCGAAGGGGTAGCATCCCGGTATACAATATCGTTGACTATTTTGGTAGGCAAATCTTTATCCTCACCCTTATCCATTGTCTTTTCTGGATAAATGTATAGGTAATTCCTTTGCAGCCCGTCACGGGTGAATTCCGGACCTACTTTGATGAGCCGCCCGGAGATAATCCATTGCGATGTAGTGTTATTGTTGAGGGTAGCTTTCTGATCGGTTGCGGCTCCCCCCGCTTGCTGATTGGCCCCCTGTCCTCTGTCGAAATTCGCAATGTTTTTCATGGCTTCAGGATCGTCCCGGTCCACCGCCCGGCGACCCGGCGTGGACGCGGGGGGAACCGCTGCCGCCTGAACCTGCGCTGCTGAAGGTTCATCCTCGGCTGTTTTGGACGGATAAGCATCCTCGTACCATTTTTTTGCCCCTGAGAGCATGACAGAATCAGTAGGAAGAAAGTAGGGGACCACCTGGTTCTTAGCAACAGCTTCTCGGGCATTTTTCAGGTAATTGCGCGGGTAAATTCCCACGAAAGAATAACCCTTATTGGTAGCTGACGAAGCTTTGATGAGTTCAGGGAAATGGATGCTAAAATAGTTGTCTACAATATGCTCCACCTGATCTTTGTTGGTTTCAAACACCACAAATTTCACAATGCTATACCCTACCGTATCAAGCATCTCAGGAATGGACACCGACACCCACGAGAACCTTTTTTGGTCAATGCGGGAAAGCATTTCAGTTTTATCCTCCAACCCTAGCGTAGCGTCGCCGGGCGACGCCTCGCCGGGGCTAACTGTATCAAGTGCTGGGGGCTTTTGTTTCTCATCATCAATAGTCCAAAATCGCTCGGCTGGCCAATCCTTATCAGCATCGGGGAGCACGTCTATCAAACGGGCGAGTAGTTTTGTCCCCTCCGTAGTGTTTTCAACTTCGTGAATTTTAGTGCCCGTGCCGTCCTGCTCAACAATCAACAAGGGCTTACTGTCGGCCCGCTTACCCACGTTAAACTTTACCGTCACTTCTCTATCCCCTTGCGTGAAATAACGAGTCCGATCCGAGGCGACTTCTACCTTCCACCCCCAGCGTTCAGGAAGAAACACGTGGAATTTGGGCGGCAATTCATTATGCCGAAAAGTTTGATAATGTTCATGCAGTGCGTCCAGGCGATGAACCACTTCATCTACCAGGGTACTTTTGTTGGTAGTAGCGTATTTATCAATTACAACAGTGGTGAATAACCCCGGAGACGACCTTTCCTCCAAATGAGTGATCACCTGACAGAGGCCCTTACGAGCCGTCCCCTTTTGTACCCAAATATCAACCTTTAGCGAAGGGTAGTCGCCCCACTGGGAAAGGAGTTGATAGTTGAAGTTTGTTGATTCATTGGCGGTCGATTTGAGAAGAAAATGCTCATCAATCCTTTGAAAAAGATTGCTAAGCGATGTCTCAATGGACTTATCGAGTTGCTTTAGCGATTCACTGAGATACTTCTCCCCAAACTTGTACGCCTCTTGCTGGGCCATTTCTAAAGTGCTGCTTACACCGATACCCTTGACGGTCGTTTCGGCCACCAGCGCCCCATCCTTACCCGATTCTACAACCGAAATATCGATCTTCTCATTCTCTTTATCCCAGAGCAGATACAAATCGTACAATGAGGAGTAAGGCAGATGGTCCACTGCCCGTCTACCGGTCTTATCACCAAAAACATACGCTTGGTACCACCCTTCCAGGTAGTCCTCGGGGGCTGGGCCACGCCACTGCCAAAAGGGCTGTGATTCACCCCATGCTTGCAGTTCTTCAATCAATAATGCTTCGTCCATGCTAGTCGTCTATCATGTTGGGATTGTGATCGCGCTCCACCTGCAAGATTGCCTCGGCAATGGTTAGCCCGTCCTCCTTGATGTACTCCAGGATGGCCCGCTCCAGGCGCGGCCGGTTGCCCTCAATCAGCAACATCTTGCAGAGCATCGGGGTGGTTTCAATGTCGCAGTACTCCAACTGCCCCCGGATCAGGGTCAATACTTCTTCTTCTTTGGGGGTCATTAGGAATCGCGTAAGGCTTTCATAAATATTTTCTCTTCGTCAGAAGGGCCAGTTTCACTGTGCAGTGACATCATTGGCTGAGCCTGTACCTCCTTTAGCGTTTGCAAGCTCACCTCAATTTGCTCACCGGAGTACTTCATCACTGGTGGGCCAGCTGGGTCATCTACATATTGCACATACGAGAATTTTTCTAGTCTGACAATACCTTTGGCTTGGTCAAATCCCCTGAATTCAAATTGAGGAACACCAATCGTTAATGGATATTTATTCATGATTTTTTTTGTTAAGGTTAACTATTGACCGTTACTTATCAGTCCTTGGTTCCGGGCTTTCCTATCCGCATTTTTCTGATTTCGGGCATAGACTATTTGTTCGCCGTAGCGAAACTCCTGAAGCCCTAAGTTCTTGCGACGCTTTCGCTCTTTCCATTCTTTTTCTTGACGCACCTTTTCGTGTAGTTGCTCTGCGGTGGGGGCACGGCGGGAGGCTCGCCGATCAAGTTCACGGGGGGTTAGTAGTGTGTCACCGGCAAGCATTGCCCCGATTGCCAATGCACCCATGCCTTTCCTGCCCATCATAGCAGCACGAAGTGCTTATTCTCTACCAGTTCGTCGAACTCCGCCTGGCTCACCGTCCGCTCGTTGCCCTGGTAGCGATAAGTGATTTCCTTGCCTTTCTTTTCGTAGGTGGCCACCGTCCCGTTGCGCATCCGCAACTGTTTACCATGAGCTTGGCCGTTAGACTTCGGGGTTCCCTTACTGGCGGATTGCCGCCCAGCAGCCTTTGAACCGGCTAGCATCGGAGTTTTTTGTCCTTCCGCTTCAATGGCAATGGCTTCAAAGTCATCGTAGCTCATCCGCTTTTCTTCGGGAGTATCCTTGCCATTGTCTATCTGGGCAAGCACTTCCTGCTTTCGGATGTAGTTCATCAGCACGGTGGCCGTGCCGCCGTCTTTGAGTTGATACGTTTCGTTTTTGCGAATTTTCATGGGGGTTTGGGGTTTGGGGTTTGGGGTTTGGGGTTTAAAAATCTAATCCCCAAAACCCAATCCCTAATTCTTCCTAAATACGATAATTTCTCCGATGCTACTGCTGCGTTCAAACACTCCTTCGGGCAGCACGTGGGCCTCCAGTAGGGTGGCCATGCTTTTGATTTTTGCTTTGGTGGTAGTCATACCGGACTGCAAAAAGCGTTTGCCGCCGGTGGCCGGTTCGGCTCCCACCAGCTGGCAGCATAGCCCGCCCGGTTTGAGCACGTCCAACGTGCGGTAGATAAAGTATTCAATATGGTTGGTTGCCTTTGTGTACTGGGCCTCACCCATGCCCGCTTCTTTTGACTCGAACTTGCCGTAGGGCGGGTTGCCAATGGCCAAATCAAAGGTGCGTAGGTGGTCTATTTTGCCCCCTAGCGTATTGTTGTTGCTACCGATGAACATCTGCTCAAAGGGTTCATTGTGCACCGTGGCGTGCGGATAGAGCACCCGGACGATAGTGGCCGTGGTGGGGTTTATTTCGTAGGCGGTGATGGCGGCACGCTTGGGTGCGTAGCGCAAGAACCGGCCCGGTCCGGAAGAACTTTCCAGCACCGAGCCACCGGCGTAGCCGTGCTTGACGCAGAGCCGCCACATGATTTCTACCACCTCCCAGGGGGTGTAGAACTCGTACAACAGGCCCCGTCCACTTTTATCTTCGCCGTATTTCTCCAGGCCACCGTAGCCCGCGAAGGTGGCGAGTTCGGCTTTCTCGTCCTCGGTATAGGCATCCGGATCATCCCGGCGCTTACCCTTGCTATCAATCAACTCCTCGATGCGTTGGTTGCGGGAGAAGGCGGCTGGCTTATTTTCAGTAATCTTTTCAGGTGCAGCAGATTGCCGTTCCGCAGGTGGACCGGGACGATCCGCCGCATCCACGGGGGCTACATCCGTAGGGTCGGACGGCCGCGCCGCTACATCCGTAGGGGCTACATCCGTGGTACTTTTTGCCTTTAACAGGGGCAGCGCTTCCGGACTACCCGCCACATGGGACCAGCTTTTTAGGTCCAGAATGATTTTGCGATCGTTGACCGTTATCTGGGAGTTCTCATCGCGGGCAATTATCGAGCGGGCGTAGCTGATCACCTCCGGATCAAACCGTACCGGGGCGTCGGCGCTGATGGTTCCCTTAACCAACTGCCGCTTGGCATCGTAGCTGCGCAGGGTAATTTTATCCTGCCCGTCGATGCTTTTAATAAGTTCTCGCACGGTAGCCGTGAGTTTGCTTTTAGCCATGCTGGAGGTGGGATTGGCGAGCCGCCGCCCAACCGGATCGCCCGTCGGCGGTTCGGATCAGCAATTCTCGCATTTCATTAATGGTTTTATTCAGGCTGCCCGAATAGGTGTAGGAGAGGTTTTTTTGGTGCGCGGTGAGCATATCGGCGCACTGCTGCCGTAACTGAACAATGTCCTGCCGGGCTTTCGGCGGGATACCACAATCTTGCAGGCGCAAGGAAAAGTACTCGTACAATTGGATAGATTTGTTGCGTTGCACCTGCTCGGACGCTGTGAAAACTGGCTTCACCTGCAAATAGGCGTTGGGCCGGTTTTTTCTAAACAAATACATTTGATCGTGGTCGCTGATACGCACGGTGTAGGGCAAGCGGTCCGGATCGGGGTTCTCTTCACGGTTAGCGTAGTACAAGTTCACGTACTTGCTATTGGTTTTGGGCGAATCATAGACCCCAACGCGCAGGGCACTATTCCGCAGCGGTTCTTCCAGCGCGGAGAGAATTGCATCGCGCAGGTGCTCCACGACGGCCTGTTTGCTCGGGAAAATCATCGTTTTGCCCATGCCGTGAAAGTAGGGGGGCGGGGTCTACTTTCAAATTTCACGGGGTTTGCTTCGGTGAAGGGCGTGTAAGGTCGGGGCGGCTTTCCTCACTTTCGGGCGGGGTGGGCGGGGGTTTTGGTGCTTTATTAGCATCAAAGAGGCTCGTTGAAAACGCGAATCCTAACTGATTCTTACCTCGCTTGCGGCCGTACTTGCGGGCATCGACCAGCTTGGGGACATTGTGCCGCCGGTCGTAGGCGAAGTGGCACCGCTGGCAGAACGATCTCAGGTTTTTCTCATCATTGTTGCGGGTGTTCTGGTCTAAGTGGGCTACGGCCAGGTACACAATCTGCCAGGGGTATCCCGGTTGGGTCTCAACGATAGTGGGCAGCTGCTGCTTGACCAAAGCAAGCCCGGCCGGGCCTTTGTCTTCAGGGCCTTCGTGCCCTAACTGGTCAAGCAACGCAGATCCGCACACCGCTACGTAGCGTCCGGACGCATCAAAGTAGCCGACGGCGTATTGTTTCACCCCGCACTGTCGGCAGGTGTAGTTGTCGCGCTCCAGGGTTTCAGCGCGAATCTTTCTCCAGTTCTTAGGGTAGTTGCGCTTGTTCATTCAAAGTTGATGAGTGCCCAGATTGGATAGTCGGTACCGACGTTCTTTGATATTAATGTTTTGCATTCTGCAAACTCGAAGTCAACGTGGTCCATTTCAGGTATTGGTTCGCCATCTTCGTAAAAGAGGCGCTCGAAGTCCATCTCCGATACCAATAGTGCATTTGGGTGCTGAGAGTACTTTTGATAAAAACGGTTCAACGACATAGCAATACGCTCAACAAGCGCCTGTCTGTTCTGAATTTTCATATAAGAAATCGCATATCAATAGCCACACTTAAATCCGCGTCACGGATGGGTAAGCCCTTCTTTTGAATTTCCAAATATACGTCACCTGCCTGCCCGCCAAACTTATTGGCAATTTTCTGGGCAATGCGCTGACGGGTATCCTCATCCAGGCTTTTCCAATGCAGCAAAAACGCTGCTTGGGGTTCTTTAAAGTCCGCATGTTCCATATAGACGACCGGAACGAAAGACGTGACTGGCACAAGGTGTTCGGGAAAGATGTCCTGCCAGAACTTTTGTTTTTCGGGGTTGGTGAAGTGTCCGCAGATAAGTTTCTCGCTCATATGTAGTTGCTTTTGTTCATAGGGTAGGAGGTTACAATAGTTGACAATCTTCGGCGAATAGCAAAGCCTGGTGGCGCTTGAACAGGCGGAAGCGTTTGCGGGTCATTAGGTAAAAATTGCGGTCGTAGCCATACGGGCGCATATCAATGAGCAAATGCTCATCTTCGGGTAATTGCAGCCGGATCAAAGCCTTAAAATCTGCATTGGGCAGCGTGCCCACCACATTGCTTACTCGCAGGGCGTAGACAATAAGTAGTTCAGAGAGCACCTCCAGGTAGTCGTGGCAGGTGCAGTAGGTGTAGCGCTCCACCACGGGCACAAAACGCAGATTTTCATTGGTCTCTGGCAGCGTGTCAAGCCAGACGTAGCTCATCCGGGGGCGGGCAAAGCGGTCCGTAGCTTTGAAATTAATTTTCATCGGCATAAGGGGGCTGATTGGCAAAAAAAGTGTCGTACCAAACAATAAAGGGGCGTATTTCTTTCCACAATTCCAGCATCTTTACCGTGTCCTGATGGGCCAATGCTTCCGTACATTGGAAAAGCAGTTCGTTGATAATCTTGGTTTCGGCATCCTTCGGGTGCATCCGCTCGTAAATGCCGACGTGCTTGGCAAGCATGACCAGTGCGCGGGGGAATTGGAGACCTAAAGATTGCTCGTCCATTGGATTAGGGGGTTGTAGTGAGCAAACGTGCCTTGCAACTTTTGATCAATGCGGGCCATGACACGCCGCAAGCGGTCATCTATTGCCCCTGAATGCAGGTACCACCGCATCATCATCAGGGCGCAGTCGCTGGGTAAAGTAAGGGAAAACTCCTCGGTCCGCTTGTCGCGCTGTTTGGTCAATTTAACCATTAATTCGGTTTTCCAGTGAGTTAAGCGCATTTGCCCGACAGTTTGGTACAAGGATAGTTCAGAGAGCATACCGCCACAGGTGGCGTAATTGTCTATGCTTTCCGAAAGCACGTTCTCCGCGTCGTTGACCGCCCAGGACAGGGCCGCCAGTTCGTGCCAGTCCAGGGTGATTTTGATGGATTTCAGATAGGTAGCCCTCATTCCAGTAGCGGGTTTTGGTAGTTGTTCTGTTTCATCAGTCAGCGTTACAGTGACAAGGGTAGTCTATGTGATCGAG
The DNA here is from genome assembly GCA_965217275.1 of Cyclobacteriaceae bacterium. Lineage (GTDB taxonomy): Bacteria > Bacteroidota > Bacteroidia > Cytophagales > Cyclobacteriaceae > Tunicatimonas. The sequence goes on from OZ244400.1 coordinate 5,101,563, forward strand.
GGCATTAAAAACTATCTCAGTTTGATCCAAAGCTAGTTTTTTTAGGTCAGCGTAGCTCCGGTTGGGCGTAAACGTATCTTGTATGTTCTTTTCCTGTTCAATCCACCAGTCTACCAGCGATGGATTCTCCCGGATGAGCTTCACCAGCTTGGCCTTGCCCTTCAAAAAGCAGAGCGTGCAATTGCCTTGATAGCTGTCAATGCCCAGATCAAAGGGTTGTTCTTTCCAGAAATTTAGCACATCGGCCTCCGTTACCCGTGCCTCGTACAAGGGCAATTCGTTGAACCAGGGGTCTTTCTGTGTTTGCTGCAATAACTTGCCCCACCGCAACGGCTCGTCGTAGCGGATGCCCAGCACAGCGTGCCAGTAGGTGATGCCTAGCTTTTTCTGGAATAGCCATTTGTTGCCTTTCACTTTCAGAGTACCCGTGCAAAAGCGAGCTACCCGGTTGGGTAGATACTGTTTTTCTTCAATCAATTTGGCGAAGGGTTCTCCCTTGCGGGCCGCACTTTTATAGTTTACCAGGGCGTATTGCTTGTCGCCTTGGTATTCTACCCAGTGAATTGGTACGCTCCAGTGCTCAGAGCAATCCTGCACAAACCGAAGGGTCTCCTCGCGTTCCATGCCGGTGTTGGTGAATACGACGTGATCGTATTCGGTAAGCCCTTCTTGGAGCAGTCGCCACAGCATATACGACGAGCGGCCCCCGGAAAAATTGATGCTACGATGAATAAGGTTCTTCATACATGGAAGCAATGAAAGAAAGAAAAACGTAGGGGATTTGCGGCACCAAAGCGTTGCCTAGCCCTTTAATTTTAAATAGTTTGTCGGGTACCCCATCAGTCTCTCCAAAAAGTTCGGCGTCAATCGCCTGTTGACTAAAGACCGGATCATATCGGTTAGCTTGGGGGAATAGCGATCTCCGCTTGCCCGCACGGTGTAGTACTTCGTCGGCCCGGCTTGCACTAACACCTTGCGCGGGGGCTGGAAGTCGCTCGCCGTTGGCGTAGGCAACAAGCCATACTCTATCGCGTCGGTGGGCGGCTCCAACGGCCACAGCCGGTATAATGTACGCCCTTGTGGCGTAGCCTGCCGCTTCCAGATCAGTAATCTTTTGATCGAGTACCAAGTTGTGGACTGTGTGAGCAACGTTTTCGTTAATAACCCAAGGGGGTCGGAGTTCACGGATGATCCTAAGCATTTCTGGCCAGAGGTAGCGGTCATCCTTCTTGCCCGCTCGCTTCCCGGCCACACTGTGAGGCTGGCAAGGATCTCCTCCGAAAATAATGTCAACTGGGGCGAGGCGGTTCGCCGCGCGATTGTGCTCTCCGCAGTCGCGGATGTCGTAGAATCTTTCACTGTCAGGGAAGTTTTTTTGTAAATATTTATGCGCCTTCTTTTCAATTTCCACCTGCCAGGCCACTTCCATTCCCGCCCACTGCGCGGCCAGCCCGAAGCCGTCGCAGATACCGGAGAATAGGGAGCCGCAGGTGATCTTATTCATTCCACCGCAGTTTGTGTGCTCACTGCACCGTGAATAATCCGGCTCAATGCCGCTTCCATACCGCAGGTACAGGTTTGCGAGCGGATTTCTACTTCCTGGTAAGCGGCCTGTTGGTCCGGTTCATAGGGACATGCGGAGAGGGCATCCTGAGCTTCGCTCCAATCCCTACGGATGTTGCAGGACGGTAGATGGTTGAAATACTGGAGGTCATCAACGGTAATTTTCATAGTTTTGCGTTGGTTAAATTAAACATGCACCGGCGCGGAACAGGGACGGCAATCCCCCGCTACCGGTGTTTTCTTTTTTGGTCACATTATCAGCGGAACAAGGGTAAATCGTTCACGTCATTCTTGATACGTTGCTTATAATCGTCCAGGATTGCGGACATCACCTCCAGTTCGTGATCGGCTTCGTCCGGACGCATTTTATCGTGATTGATCAGGCGGGGGTAGACGCGCTTGCGCAAGTTGAGTTCTCGCTCCAGGCAGGTGATCTTTTCGGCTAGTGTGATTGGCATAGTATGGGTTGACTAATTTTCGCTAACATACCGGGGGATTCCCGTCTGATTGGTGCCGTTCATGGCAATGAACAAATCCACGCCCTGCTGGTCCAGGCTATCATTGAGCAAGGTCACCAACCACTCCAGCATGGCTTGCTTTGGACAGTCCAGCACATCGGCCATGAACCAGGCGTACAGGGGTAGGTGATACAAGTTCATCTTGGTAAAATTGACTGAAAGGTTGACGATCTTATTGTCGGTTTCCCTCATTGGAAAGTACAGGTCGCACTTGCCGTAGGTGCTCGAGCGGATGAGCGGTATTTGTTCTTCGTCGCGCAATCGGGCTACTTTCAGGTAGAGTTCGGCCAAAGTCTCCGCGTCGGTTTCCAGCTTGAAGTCAAGGGCCGCCCGCAGGGCTACCGGGCGCAATTTGTAGGGAAATTGCTGAGCGAATTTTTTTCGTTGGTCGATTAGGTTCATGGTCTTTCCAGTTCGGTGATGTAGTATTCAATTTTTTCGGCAAGCGCTCTATGCGGTAGGTACTCAGTGTTATTGTGCACAGATTCCCACTTTATTTTATCCAGAATTATGCCCTGCATGGACTTTAGTTCAGCCAGGCTAAAGGGAATCTCTAATTGCTTGTCGTGATCTCCCGGAAAGGTATATCGGCTGGGCGGCAATCCGCTGTTATACTGCATCTGAAAAGTGAATTAAAAATTGCACAAACGATTTGAGAACTAGTTTTTTGGTTTTTAGGGTAACTTGGTCCTCATCGAGTTGCTCTTTGATTCTGGTGTAGTAGCCTTGGGTAAGCAGTAGAAGCTGAACCTTCCTCTGGGAGGTGATCTGGTAGTCTTCAAGGACTTCCACGACGTGTTTATCGAGTGCCCTTTCTTCGGGGCTTTTGTCAAGGGGACTTTTCATAGAGCTAGGGTTTGGTCGGTGGATGCCCGTTTACACTTCTCAGGATTTTTGGCACAATAGTATTTTTTGTTGGTTTGGCTTTTACGATCCTTGAAAGTACGAGCACAAACATCGCAGGGCAATGAAGCGGATTGTCCACCTTGGTCATGCCCGCCGGGGTTCCGGACGACCGGGACGCGGCGCCCATTAGTATCCTTCGGGGCGGACCTGCCATTGGCGGATCGCACGCCTAGTATCAGCGGTTCCCCGCCGGGATCATTAACCGGACCTTGCCTATCCACCGTGGTCGCGGCGGCAGGCAGGTTGCCAGTCAGCTGATTGCTGATTTGATCCTTAAGCCCCCTGTTTTCAGATTCCAGTTCAGCAATCCGTTCACTGAATTCAGTAAGCTTGCCCCGGTCTGATTCAGCCTGCCGGTTCAGCCGCGCAATCTGATCATTCAGACGCTCCGCATTCAGCATCCGCTTGTACTTTTCCACAAACAGGAATACGTAACTGTATCCACAAAAGCCCACGATGGCCGCGAAGGTCACCGCCTGAAACCGGGCAATCCCGGTCTGGTCAAATACCTGGAAAAAGAACATAGTGAGCACGATGGCCATGCCCGCCACCACCACGGCGAAGCCCCGGTTGATGATCTCACTGTTCACCGAGATGTTGAGCACGGTTAGGTGGAAGCTAATCGACAGAAAGGCCGCCAGCGTCCATCGGAACCAGACGGCCGTCACAAAGGGCGGCAGCACCGCGTAGAGCAGGGCGGTGGTCTCCAGGATCAGGTAGACGATGATGCTCAACATGCCGATGAGCACCGGATTAATGGAAAACAACCAGTCGGCTAGTTTACGCATGGCGTGGCGGGTTACGAAGGGGTGACAGAGGGGTTACAGTCGACCTCTGAATGAATAATAGACCTACGTCGCCCCCTCCCCGTAGACCCTTGACACCAAGAATCCAGCATTTCACGTCTGCCCCTACGCAACTGTAAATCAATGCTTTAGGGGTAGACGTACGGGGTGGGTGTGGGGCTGTCAAGGGTCTCCTTGAGAGGGGTGTCCGGGAGAGGTGACGTAGGGTCGACGTGTTTAATGGGGTCATAGTTGATCAGTTATCGGGGAGTGACAGGATTCCTAAAAAAGTCGCACTGGTAGTTCAACTTTCCGGTTTTCCGGTCAAACAGAGTGTATGAAGGGAATTGCGGTGGGGTGTTCGCAGGGGCTTCGGCAGGGGTTCCCGGAGGGGCTGCGTGACGAAACATACCCAATTCGCGTTGTAGGCGGGCCTCCGCAAGGGCTACGTAGTCCCCGTTGACCTCGTAGCCAATGAAGTTCTTTTGCTGCTTGCGGGCCACCAGGCATGTAGTACCGGCCCCGGTAAAGGGGTCTAGTACCACTCCGTCGGGCGGGCACCCGGCCCGGATGCATAGATTGGCTATCTGTTCGGGCATGACAGCGAAGTGTGCAGATTTGAAGGGCCTTGTAGCAATGCTCCAGACGCTGCGCCGGTTGGCACCCATCGCCTGTTGTTCCTTGACGGTCATGGCATCCCACCGTTCGTTGAAGCCTTTGTGCCTACGGCTGTGCCCGCGTTGCTTGTCTTTTTTTCGTATGCCGCCTACTGCTTTCATATTACCGTTTGTCTTACCGCCGGGCGGCCCCGCATGGATCCGATTGCTTCCATCTTGGTTTGCCCAGTTGGGTGGAGATAGGCGTTCCTGGCTGGACGGTTTGAGTTCAGTCCGGATAGATTCAGCATCGTAGTAGTAAGCCGGTTGCTTGCTGAACATGAAGATGTACTCATGCGCTCGGGTGCATCGGTCAGTGACTGATTCAGGCATCGGGTTCGGCTTTTCCCAAATTATATCCTGTCTGAGAATCCAGCCGCTGTCCTGCAAAACGAAGGCAACCCGCCAGGGAATGCCAATGAGATTTTTAGGCTTCAGTTCCGTAGGCACACGGTTTCTAGACACACGCTTTTGATCAGGTAGCCCATTGCTATGCATCCCATGAAACTTACCGCCAGTTAGTTGGTGGCGTGCGTAGCTGTCTCCCAAATTGAGCCAAAGGGTTCCACTGGGTTTGAGCACCCGATGTACTTGCAAGAAGACCTCTTCTAGCGTCTCGACATATTCATTGACTGTCTCTTCGTGACCAATCTGATCCGGATGCTCGTAGTCGCGCAACTGGAAATAGGGTGGCGAAGTCACACAGCAGTCGATGCTCTCATCCGGAAGGGTAAGCAGACCGGTGCGGCAGTCCTGGGGGTAGATATGATTGTAAGTCATGATTCGGTCGTTGAGTAGCGAAAACTGTCACCCACGAAGCCCATACTAGTCAGTTCGGCAAGGGCTTGTTGGTAATTGATTTGGTCTTCCAAGTAGTCGCACCAATAGGCCCCGCACTGCAACTTGTCGGTGTTCAGCCCTTGGTAGCCGCGCTTGACAATTTGCTGCATGATTGGCCGCTGGCAGCGCGGACAGCGTAAATGAGTGTCTCGGAATTTCATTGTCAGTTGGGTTTTTTGCCACTGGCGGCGGTGTAGTTCTCATAGAAGTAGCGCAACTTGTTAATTTTGAGCAGACCGACTAATTTCTTATCAGTGTCGTAGATGGCGATTACCTTGCCCAACAAATCCAGGTCTTCGAATTCAGCCTCAAGTAAGTACCCGTCCGGTTTTTCTGTTCGCCCGGGCACTGGGTTAGGGTTAGCGATGTCCGCTGTGTAGTTACCAAGATACCATAGGTAGGCACAGCTACGCCCCAGGCGATAAACCACGCCCTGAACAATGCCTGAAGCAGTCTCTTTTTCAGCGACGATTTTTTGATACTCAGATGAAATGTATTGCTCTAAATAGCTATGCAGAGTAATAATTTCCTGGCTGGTAGCATCAAAAAGCTCGTACTCGTGCTCAGTGGATAGTTCTTCTCTCATGGCTATGATCGGTTGGATGAAAATTTGTTGGCAAGGTTTTGTTGAAACTCACGGGCTTTGGAGGCACTAACACCATCGGCTTCATTAACGCGTTGGGCGTGCTGACTGTGGTTGAACTGCGTACGGTATTCTTCAACGATTTTAGGGTCGATTCTACCGTTGATAAAGAACTTCTGGCTGTATTTAGCCACAAAATCTTCTATAAGCTTGCCCGGAACATTCTTTTTGCGTAGTCCGTCGGCATATCCCCGCAGGGCAATGTCCGAATAGAAGCGGGGTCGGGTTAGATCAAACTGATCCTGGACCAAGGCGGCTTTGGTGCGGCTAACGTAGTACTTGTTGCGTAGATCAGCGAGCGAGGCACCGCTGAGCATATCCTGATAAAAGCTATCAATTTTTTCTACGAAACGAATAGGCCATTCGTAACCCATTTGGGGTTCGGCATGGGTGGGGAAGAAAAAATAAACCGGGACGTTGGTATGATTGCGGTAGTAGGCCATGTATTCCACCGGCATGATCAGGGTACCCCTAGTATTCAGGTGCTTGCCTTCTCGCATATATCCCTGTTCCCACAAACGAAAGTGCATATTAAACAAGCAGGTACCCTTGTCGATGGGTTCGGTATAGCCAACCATTTTGCTATACCCAAGCATTGGCTTTTGGGCACTGTTAGCGTAAGTGGTCTGGCAATAAAAGGTTGAGTTCACAACGTCTGGAACTAGTTTGGTGATTCTGGTTGGAGTTTGCGGCATTGGTTTTTTTTGAATTTTGCAGAGTTTCCCCTAACTAATGTACTCTAGTACTAAGAGGTACTTAAGTACTATTAGGTACTGGAGCACTATTAGGTACTGGAGCACTATTAGGTACTGGAGCACATTGAACAGGACATAGAACCTCTGGGTATAGATACAGTAAAGGTAACTGTAACTCTAAATCTGGGAAAAAGAGAGAAATTTGATGTAGGGACATACCACCTCCAGCGTCTCATTTTTGAAGTGGTCGGGGAGGGTGTATTTTTCCCCAACGAGACGAAATGCCTACTCCCTGAGTAGGGCTTATCCCTTGCGTTATCCTCCCCGTCACGTGAACAGCTTGCTCGTCAGGACTGATAACCAGGAGACCCGGTTGTCTTTGGCACTGCCAGAACTTCGCAGGTTAACCCTGCGTTACCATAGGCATATTTTTTTATGATTGACAAAAGAAAAGCCCTCGCGCGGAATTGGTCTTAGGTGGCCAAATTCACGACGAGGGCTATTTTGGGGGGTATGGCTCCGGGAAGAATACCGGGAAGCCGTGTAATTTTTTATATAGAAACCGAAATTTTTATTTCTGCCTGTCTGGTTTCTGCCACCTGGCAACCACTTTGTAATCAGGGAGTTGTCTGCGTAGATAGCACATAGCGAGCTAATGGTGCCAAATCGGTGTGAAATCAGCAACTTAAAATCTTGTGTAAGATTTTGCGGTTTATTAAACTTTTTTGTCGTTCTTTGCTTGTACATTAAAAAACAATTAAGAGGGCCGGGCGGGCCCGATGTCCGGTAACGTAATGTGTTTGCATAAGCGTAGGGCGTGAATCTGCTAGGCCGTGTCCAGGTTGGACTTTAGCCCGGTAGAGCGTCAAGCCTGATCTCTGATTGGTGTTGGGGTAATGGCATTATGATTTGAGAAGCACGGTTTCCAGACCGTGCTTTTTTTTGTCTCTTTTCATCCGCTTTTTAGCAAGCAAAATCCTGCTTCTCCTTGCACTTTTGCGACCTTGCCAGGCTCTATCTCCTCTATCGTAAGTCCAACCTTTTCGGCTATTTCCACTGCTAGTTGATAGTGAGGGGTCAGAATAGTAATGTTAGGCAACGCCGGGCGCCGAGGCGTCGGGCGGTTAAATTTTTGAGTCTTCATGGGTAGATTTTTTACCGCCCGACGCTCGGCGCCCGACGCTCGGCGCCCTGCGGCCCGGTCTCTGTCTCTTAGCCTTTTGTAAAACCACTTCCACAGCCTGCCCACTACTTTCCAGGTAATCCAGCACGTGCCGGTAGTGAATGCGCAGGCGATGCCCCGGTACGTGGCTATCGGTCACGTACAAGCCCTTCTCACACCGTTTCTGAATCGTTCGCGGGTTCTCTCCCGTCAGAGCCGCGAACTCCTGCACCGTATACCACTGCTGCGTGATCCGGAAACTCTCCGACACCTGTTGGCGCTCCAGAAAGTCCATCATGCGGTTCATGCCCGCTTCCAGGCCGTCCAGGCGTTGCAGAATAGTATGTAGGGTGGCTTCCGACACAGAGGCTAGGATTGAAAGTGTAGTTCTTTCTGGTCAAATTTGGCCCGACGCAAAATAGCCTTGCGGTCATCCGGTCGGATCGGTTCTAGTTTTGGCATCCCCGGCATCAAAAGCAAATCATCAACGGTGCATTCGAACAGTTCCGCAAAAAAAAGAATCTTGTCAAGAGCTAAATTGCGATTGGCAACCGCCTGATAGAATGAAGATGGGTTTTTCGGCTTAAATTTTTGCAAATAGGCGTCTCTCACATGCGCCCTCATAGGTGTGCCGCAGGCTTCGTACCATTCTCGAATTCTCAAAACTCTATTCTCAGACATAACTTTTATATATCTTGGTGTAACATATTGTCTTCCGACTAAAAAATCTGTACAACTGCTGCAATGTGATACGCTTTTGCGTCAATTGCAAACATTCGATGAAAATTATGTCTAATGAGGATAAAAACTCAGAAATTAATGACCGCTTGCGACAACTCATCTTTGACCTAAAACTCAATGCTAGTTCATTTGCTAAGCGTATTGGAGTGAGTCCGGGGGTGATCAATAATATTGTCGGAGGGCGCCTGAGTAAGCCTAGCTACGAGATTATTGAGAAAATAATATCAAGCATCGGAGTGGATGGTAATTGGCTTATTACGGGGAAAGGAAAGCCTTTTATTGATCAAGAGGAGAGAGCAACCTACGAACGCTTTGCTGTTTCAGAAAATAGGACATCTTACGCATTGGATGCCTGTCAAAAGGAGGTGGAATTACTTAACCAACGTATCAATGACAAAGACGAGTTAATTCAATCGTTAAAAGCTCAATTAGCAATGAGTAGTGGTCGACACACCGGTGGATCGCCACCCGGTGGATCGATACATGATCGTCAAGGGGGCGCTTCGCAAACGGGCTAATGTGGGTAAGCCATAGAAAGGTGGATCGCCACCCGGTGGATCGCCACCCGGCTGAACCGCGCGGTGAACTCTAACAAAAAAAGCCACCCCGGTTAGGGTGGCCCTCACTCAGAACCAGTAAAAGCTACTCGGCGGACGCCGTGGGCGACCAGCCGCGCGGTAGCCTCTACCGATCCCGGAGCGGATCAGCGACTTTGAAAAGTTTTTTCACCTTAATCAACTCCGACATTTCTTCTCCATCCTCCTGCACCAGAAACTCTTCCTTATTGGCAAAACCTGTGATGCGGCCCTGCTTCTTGCCAAAAGTAGTGGACCACTGTACGATCTGTCCAATTTCAAATCCGCGATACTCGTCGGACTTCTTGCCCCACACATCACCCTCAATGGCAAAATACTTATAGTTAATCTGGTACACCTTGGCGTTCATAATGAACTCGCCACCTGGCAGGGATTGCACCGTAGAGTTGACAGCGGCCGCAAGGTTCTTGTTGCGTGACTTTTTCTTCTGTCGCTTGGTGAGTTCCACGTAGGAACCCAGGCGTTCGTACTCAAAGTCGCTATCAATGTTACGATTGGAAATCATGTTTACCTGACCGATCTCCCGGACGCTGCCGCAAGATGATAACAGGATAACTACTGCGATACTGAAGAGGATGCTGATCCGTTTCATAATTTAATTATTTTAGTTTGCAATGATACAAAACTAATAGAGAGCGGGTCAGCAAACCAATCAAGTCCGAGCGGTTCGGCACAAAGTAAGAAAACGCTTAAATGCCCCAAAATGCACGTTAGGGCACATTTTCAGGCGAGGATTACGCGAGTGATGCTTTTAATTTTATCGTAACTTATTGATTTTCATAGATTTAAAAACGATGAATCGCTACTTTGGGAGCAGGGGGCCGCAGGTTCGAATCCTGCCGCCCCGACTTTTCAGGGATCAACGAGCACCAAAACCCCTTAAATCGCAGGATTTGAGGGGTTTTTTAATTTTATTCCCTTCAATACGTGCATAGAATCGCATAGAAAATGTGACTGGCCGTCCGCGTCCATCTCGTGGTCCATTTTCTTTTTCTACATTTGGACACAGATATGAGTGTAAGTTGATGACTTACAGACACTTACACCCGTAAAAGTTAGTCTCTTATGTACTGGTTTGATATAGTTTCCGTGTCCATTTCCGAATGGACACTCGCAAATCAGTTCAAACCCTTTTAAACCGTATTTCTATGCGATCTTCTAACACCTTCAGTATTACCTTCTTCGTCAAAAAACATCGAGTGACCAATGGCGAAGTTCCCATCTACGTTCGTGTCACCGTAGATGGAAAACGAGTTGACCTATCTATCAGGCGAAAAGTAGCCCTGGACCGGTGGGATGAAAGCCGCGGAACCGCCAAAGGCAACCGACCGGATGTCAAAACGCTAAACGCTTATCTGGAACAGGTGCGTAACCAGCTATATGATTGTCAGCAGCAACTAGAAAGAGAGCGAAAGTTGGTCACCGCTGAATCTGTCAAAAGCCGCTACCTTGGCCAGGACGAACGAGGCAAGACGCTGAAAGAGATCATTGAGTATCACAATGAGGAGATGAAGGATGAACTCGCCTGGGGCACGCAGAAGAACTATCATACGACCCAGCGCTACGTCTACGAGTTTTTGCAGAGGAAGCTAAAGACCTCGGACATCTATCTGGATGAACTTAATTACAAGTTCATCAAAGACTTTGAGAAGTATATCAAGAACCGCACGCCAGATGGACACCAGAAGCCCTGTACGCAGAACGGAGCGATGAAACATGTAGAACGGCTGCGGAAGATGGTCAACCTGGCCATCAAAGAAGAGTGGCTCAGCAAAGACCCCTTCATTAAATTCAAGCTTAAATTTGAGAAGAAGGAACGGGGGTTTCTCACGCAAGACGAACTAAGACGGATTGAACAAAAGGATTTTCATATTGATCGTCTAGATCAGACGCGCGACATTTTTATCTTCAGTTGCTACACCGGACTCTCGTATGCCGAAGTGTACGATTTGACTTCTGACCATATTGTTACTGGTCTGGACGGAAAGCTGTGGATACAGGGGCGGCGGCGTAAATCTAAAGAATGGTTCAAAGTACCTCTCTTACCCCAAGCCAAGGCTATTGCGGAAAAGTATCAGAAGCATCCGCTGGCGCAGGCCAATGGCAAAGTGCTACCGGTCTACACCAACCAGAAGACGAACGCATATCTCAAAGAGATTGCAATTCTGTGTGAAGTTGAAAAGAACCTCACCTATCATCTGGCTCGTCATACGTTTGCCACTACGGTCACCTTGTCCAACGGAGTTCCTATTGAGAGTGTGAGCAAGATGCTGGGTCATACCAGTTTGCGCACCACGCAGGTTTATGCCAAAGTAGTAGAGCAAAAGCTGAGTGAGGATATGGGTAAGTTGGAAGACAAGTTAAACGGGAACAGAAGTGACAACGAATCTGTACTTTCGTCTGGAACTTTTCATAACAGGTAAATGACGCTCTCTACTGCTCATTCCACCATTTCCCATTGGGAATCGTTTGGTTCAGCACAAAACTTCTTCCAATAGAAGGGGTAGCTATTACTATATCTCCGTTCACTTCTTGTAGTAGTCGTTCCACCGGTTCCTTCCAGGGGTGCACCGCCAGGTTGAAGGCTCCCCAGTGGATCGGCATCAACACCTTTCCCTGCACGTCTAGGTGGGCTTGCAGACTTTGTTCGGGCAGCATGTGGATGGCCTCCCACTTCTCGTTGTACTGCCCGCACTCGATCATTGCCAGATCAAAGGGACCGTACCGCTCGCCAATCTCCCGAAAGTGGGGGCCGTAGCCGCTGTCGCCGCTGAAGTATACGTTAGCCTGCTCGCCCTGTAGTACCCAAGAAGCCCATTGCGTCTTGTTGCGGTCGGTGAGTCCTCGGCCCGAAAAGTGACGGGCAGGTGTAGCGGTTAGGGTGAGGTTATCCAGGTTAGCCGATTCCCACCAGTCCAGTTCGGTGATCTTGGCAGCATCTACGCCCCAGTGACGCAAGTGCGCACCCACCCCCAAAGGGACGAAGAAGTGCCGCGTATGATCCTTGAGTTGCCGGATAGACCCGTAGTCTAGGTGGTCGTAGTGGTCGTGAGAAATGAGGATGGCGTCAATATCGGTGAAGGGGTCGATGTTGATGGGCGTTTGGTAGGGAAAACGTTTGGCGAAAAAGGAAACGGGCGAAGCGGCGGGGCCCAACATGGGGTCTAGCAGCAGGCGCTTGCCTTGTATTTCCAGCAAAATAGCTGAATGCCCGTACCAAGTGACCCGTACCTGATCATTTTCTACGGACGACATAAAAGCCGCATGGTCGAACCGGGTAGGCAGGGGCCGGTTAGGACGAACGTTCTTGGCGGTGACGAACTCCTGCAACGTTTTGGCCATTGCCCCCACGCCCATATCCATGCTCGTTTCGATGCCATTGACGAACTGCCCTTCCTGGTAGTGCGAAGAGGCCTGTATTCTTTCCAGGGCCTGTCCCGAAGAGGGCGCTCCGAACTGGGGAGCATAATTGACGAATAGCATAACTGAGAGGGTTAGCAGCCCGGTGATGATGACCAAACTAATCAGAACTTTTTTTGGCGAAATCTTCATGAGGGGCGAGCTATCTCTTCAGGGCGGCCTTTGAGAAGATGTACTCGGGAATATCTTGATCGAACGCAACTTCCATCAGGGTAAATTCGGTCCCTTCCCCGTCTTTGAGCATGTCTTTGTAGACAACTGTCTTCGGATACCAACGGCCGTCGATTTGTTCTACGTCTTTCATCGTCGTTTTTTTAAGTAGCTGCCCACTTTTAGCGTACAATTCTTCTTTGAGTGGCACGTAGCGCTCCTGGTCCACCCATATCTTGCGGCTTTGGTACGTGGCATCGTCTACCTTGGCTTGCAACTCCAGCACCCAAGTGTCTCGATCCTCTATTTTTTCTTCCCCGGTTACTTTTGCATCGTATACCTCGGTGAGCTTTCGGTCCTCCATCATGTCTTCGTATGACAGGTCAGAACCCATCACCGACTGGCGAAGCATGTGACCGGATATCAGGATCGTACGGTCCGAACTGGGAGAGTAAATCCAGAGCTGATCTTCCAATTTGAGCATCTTGGTCCCTTCCTCCCGGGCGGGCGAAAGATACTCAGATAGTGATTTTTCGCTTCCCTCTGTCCATCCCTTCGAGGTAATCGTCCGGTCGTTTCTTCGACCGTGAATGATCATCTTGGAGGTGGCTACCTGGTTCTTGGAAATCATGTTCTGATCTACCTTTTCCAGGATCTGGTTGGCATCGGGATATTCGCCCTGGAACCAAAAGACGCTTGCGATAACTACTAATATGTATCTCATCTTTTTTAAATTTTAAATGTTGAGTTTTAAATGTTGAATGGCTAGCATTCAACATTTTATTATACTTCAAGTTCTTTGAACAATTGGGCGGTATCGCGTTTGTACACTCCAATTCCTGACAGTGCCTGGCCCAACACCATCGAGAATAATCCGGGAATAAAACCGATGAAGAACGTGGACGGGGTGATGCGGGCGCGGTAGACGGTGGGCATCATCATGGACACCGACTGCATCAATCCGCTGAAATCCAGTCCTTTTTCTTGCAAATAGAACGCTACTCCCAATCCTACGACGGTACCCACCACCGAACCAATGATTCCGATCAAGACAGATTCGTAGATAAGGGTGCGGTAGATATGGCCTTTAGGCTCGCCCAGTGCCAACCGTACTCCAAATTCACTGTAGCGACGCAACCCACCGAGTAGGCCGGTATTCCATAAAACAATCGACATAGCAAAAATGAAGATACCCACCAGAATACCCGTCATGTTATCCGTATAATCAATCATGCTGGCCAACTGATTTTGTTCTTTGAGGCGAAGCATAACAGGAGCAAATTCGTCTTCCGAACCTTCGTATTGTTGGTTAAAGCGTTGCGCCACTTGCTGCGCCCGTTCATCATCGTACTGGCCATCGCCGAAGTAACCTAGCAGTTCGCCGGTCGCATCTTCCATATCCAATGCTTGCCGGGCATCTTGTATGTCCACAATAATACCGCCCCGATCTAAGGCAGTGCTGCCGAAGGCGAGCGTACCGGCCACGGTAAAGTTTTTGAACGTCATGCTGCCGTACATGGTGGTGCCGAAGAGCGTGATCTCATCACCTATCTTGATATCGAGCTTGTTAGCCAATTCGTCGCTGATGAGCACCTCGCCGGGTTGAGTGGGCACGTTGCCGCTGCGCAGCGATTCTCCGATATTCAGTCTTTCTTGTTCGCCACTATCTTTATTGAACAGTTCAACGGCCAATCCACTGACCGGTCCCTGGGCACGGGTTTCCCCATTTTCGTCAGGCACGTCCATGAGCCCACCAAAACGGATACGCGGCACCCACTGCATGTTGGGATAGTTGGCTTTCAAGGCATCCTCCACCGAGTCTACTCCAATCAATGCCAGATCATTAGGTAACTGATCTGAATTTTCAGCGTACGCGCGGGTCATCACCTTCACGTGTCCGGTGGTGAAGCGGGCGTTGGTATCGACCATATCTCCCATAACGCCGGTGACAAAGGCCGACATGACGATGGTCAGGAATACGCCGATGCTGACGATGATGATGGGGAGGCGACTGCGGCTGGCATCGCGCCAGATGCCTTTAAATAAGAACTTGATCATTGTAGTTTTCCTTTTAAAGCGAGAGTGGGGTTCATTTTAGCAATTTTGCGAGAGGGCAAGAAGCTGACAACAGTAGCCGAGATCACGACCAGGGCGATGGTGCCCAGGATCAAACCAACGCTATACACTGGGTAAATACGTTCGGCTATCGCTATGGTACCTTCGGCAGCAGCGGGCATAGGAATTCCCGTATGAGCCATATAGATCAGCAGCGGTATTCCGTAGAGCGAACCTATTGCCGTAGCCAGCAGGCTATTCGCGCCGCCTTCTACGGTAAACAGAGCAACTACCTGCGGGCGGGTCATCCCCAAAGCGATTAGCGTACCAATCTCCTTTTGTCGACGGAAGATAGAAAGCACCTGGGTGTCAAAAATGGCCAGCAAGGCCATACAGAGCAACAACATAAAAATGATGTTGCCTGAGATTCTATCCGCCTCAATCAACGCATCGATGTTCTTCAGCAACGCATCCTGACTTTTAAAGCTCCACTGATCCGGCTCAATAGGATCAAATCCTTCACCCGCCACCCACAAAGTGGCTTGTTCTTCTAATCCGGTCATTTCTTGCAGTTCTCGGAGGGGCAACCATACTTGCCCGTTGTCAATGTCGGAGACGTTGGAATCGAAAATGTTGACAATGGTAATTTCACGGGCATCATAGGTACCGTTTTGATCGCGCCAGCGGATGAGTACCTGATCACCCGGCTTAAGGTTAGTGGAAGCCGCCATCCGCTTGCCGATTATGGCCGGGAGAGCATTCGTGATAGTATCCAGCGAGGTGGTCGGCAGTGCCAGTACGTTCTGCCCCGGTGGGATTCCTTTCAAGCTGATAGTCTGCATTCTGCCTTGCGGATAAATGGAACCCGGCGTAATGAGGATAGATACCCAATGGTTAGTATTTACGGTTGCCGGTAGTTTTCCGTGAGCATCCGGCAACGTGAAGGGGTCGTAGGGATCGTACGTTTCGTACCAGAGTTGTCCTTGACCGTATTCCCAATGGATAGATTCGGTACGCGCTTTTTGACTAGCGCCGTCCTCTAGTCCGTTAAAAATGATAATAATGACGTACGCCAGAGAGAGTATGATCACGTTGAGCCAGGTCCGCGTCCCCGCTCCGAGTAAGTTCTTGAGGGCCAATTTGAAAGTGAGCATTATGCTGATGGTTGAGTATTTGGGTATCGCATGATCTTACTCATTGTAGTTTTCCTTTGAGGGCGAGGGTTGGGTTCATATGAGCAATTTTGCGCGAAGGCAAGAAGCTGACGATGGTGGCTGAAACGACTACCAGTGCAATTGTACCCAGAATTAGGGCAAAGCTGTACGCCGGGTAAATCCGCTCCGCGATGGACAAACCGTAACTATCGGTGGCCTCCGGCATGGCAAAGCCGGTGTTGGAAAGGTACAACAGTAAAGGAATCCCGTAGACGGAACCTACTAAAGTAGCTAACAGGCTATTGGCGGCTCCTTCCACGGTAAACAAAGCCACTACCCGGGGGCGGGTCATGCCCAGGGCAATGTAGGTGCCGATTTCCTTCTGCCGACGGAAGATAGAGAGTACCTGGGTATCAAAGATCGCCAGCAAAGCAATGCTCAACAGCAGTCCGTACATGATTGCCCCACTGGCTTTTTTGGATTGGATAACGGCATCAATATCCGCCAGCAAATCATCCTGGCTCTTAAATTCCCAGTCGTTTAGTGAAGTGGGTGTAAACCCTTCTCCGGCTACAAAAAGAGTAGCCTGATCTTTCAGTCCCGTCATATCTTGTAGCGTGGCAAGGGACAACCATACCTGTCCGTTGTCGATACTGCCCACGTTGGAATCAAACACCTGCGCCACCACAATTTCCCGTGCGTCGTAGGTGCCGTTTTGATCGCGCCAGCGAATGAGCACCTGATCACCCGGCTGGAGTTTGGCGGAGTTAGCCATCCGTTTGCCGATCAGGGCTGGAATAGCGTCCGTGATAGTATCTAGCGAAGCAGTGGGTAAGGCCAGGACCGGTTGATCGGTTGGGATGCCTTTTAACTCCACCGACAGCATCCTGCCCTGCGGATAAACCGAACCCTGGGTGATGAGCACCGGAACCAACGACTGCGTATCCGCGGAAGATGGCAGGGTGCCGTGGGCATCCTGCAAGGTGAAGGGATCGTAGGGATCATAGTCCGGGTGCCACAGTTGCCCCTGCCCGTACTCCCAGTGAATGGTATCGTTGCGCGCTTGTTCGTTCCAGCCGTCAATCAGTCCGTTGTAGAAGATAATGATCACGTAGGCAAAGGAAAGCACAATAACATTGAGCCAGGTACGCATCCCGGCACCGAGCAGGTTTTTTAGGGCAAGTTTGAAGGTGAGCATAACTTTAAAATTTTGAATGTTTGGAAAAGCTGGATTGGATTATGCATTCTTGTTCAAGATTACACGGCCTTTTCATAAAAAAGAGAGGATAGCAAAAAGCTGTTAATTTTGATATTCCACCATCAAACTAACAAACTATGCTATCCTATCTTAAAAAAACGAATGTAGGACTTACTACTACTATCTGCAAGCCAATGTGATTGATCCGCGTGACAACCGGGGCAAACGCCATGATCTACACTTTATACTGTTTGGGGCACTGTTAGCGGCTATGGCAGGCAAGGTGCTCATCGCCGAGATTCACCGATTTTTGGCACGTCATCATGATTGCCTATGCTCTTTGCTGGGCTTATCGGTCGGGTATACGGTCTCCGATGTGCAATTACGCAGACTGCTGGCCTTGGTGGATGCGGCTGCCTATCAACGCTTTCATGCCCGGTATTTTGGTTGGCAAGCCTGTTTGCTACCTGCCAATAGCTGGATTAGTTTCGACGGAAAAGACCTGAAAGGCACCATTGATGGGGTAGTTGGACAGAAAAGGGGATTATGTATCGTGCGTCCTTTGCTACATCAGGGTAGCATCAGTCTACCGGGATTATTCTATCACGGGGCTAAAGACAGCGAGATAAGCTGTGTACGAGAGCTTTTGCAAGAAGACGCTTTAGCTAGTCAATGCCTGACTTTTGATGCACTACACACCCAAAGCCAAACCTTAGAAATGGTTCAGAATGCTCAAGGGACTTATATCGCTCAAGTGAAAGCCAACCAGCCCATGCTGCTGGAAGATTTACAAGATCATGCCAAGCTCACTGCCCCGGTCGCTGAACATCAGACCTCAGAAAAGGGCCACGGCCGAATAGAAGAGCGAAAAGCTTCTTTTTATCCCACCGATGCCGTCTGCTTTGAGCAAAAGTGGGACAGCTCAAAATTTGCTACCCTGGTGGTAGTAGAACGGGAAAGCACGCAATGCAAAACTGGCAAAGTAAGCCAAGAAACTAGCTATTACCTGTCCAATACCACCCTAGAGCAAACAGCCCCTGGCGAACTCTTTGAGACCATTCGCCAGCACTGGAGTATTGAGGCGGATAATTGGGTACGTGACTGCACGTTCCGTGAAGATTGCATTCGCTGTAAAGAACCAACCCGCAGCATGACCTTAGCGAGTATCATTTCAGCAGCCGGAAACCTGCTACGGCAACAGAAAAAGGGCTATCTGAAAGCAATGCAAGAGGATATAGCTTGCAATCCATTTGTCGCAGTAACTCTTTTTAAGCACGCTGACGTTTTATGAAAAGGCCGTGTTCAAGATTATGAAGCAGATCCGATTAGTTTGTATATTTGCACTATGAAACATATCATCACTATAGATGACCGAAGCAAAATCGGCCAGAATTTGCTGGAGCTTTTAAAAACACTTTCTAAAACCGGTAAGACGGTAGCTTTCTTAAGTCCTGAAGCTTTGGAAGAACGGGAAGATGGTGCTCTGCTCAAACTTATGGAAGAAGGCCGCCAAAGCGGATATGCTGATACTGAAGAAGTACTGAAGAAGCTCGGTATTGAATGAAAGTCCGCTTTTCCAAGAAATTCGATAAATCCATTGATGCGCTGAAGAACGAAAAGCTTAAAGATGAAATAAGTGTCGTTGTCAAGAGCGTTATCAATGCCGAGACGTTGCAGGATATTCCTAATCTTAAAAAGCTGAAAGGCCATAAAGTTGCCTATCGTATACGCACCGGCTCCTACAGAATAGGTGTCTTTATTGAAGAAGATACCATCGAGTTTGCTGCTTTTGCTCATCGTAAAGATATTTATTCTCGCTTTCCTTAATCTTTTCACAATTCGATATTATTCGCTACTGACTCATCCTTCACCACCTTGCCATCGGCCAGATTAATCATCCGATCCAAATACTGCATCACCTTTTCGTCGTGGGTAGAGAAAATAAAAGTCGTTTCAAGTTCCCGGTTAAGCTTTTTCATGAGTTGCAAAACGTTGTGGGCATTCTTGGCATCGAGGTTGGCGGTCGGTTCATCGGCTAACAAGATGTCCGGCCGTTTTACCATCGCCCGAGCAATGGCGACGCGCTGGCTTTCGCCCCCGGAGAGTTTGGCTGGTTTAGAGTCTACCTTGTCCGTCAAGCCTACCCATTCCAGCGCTTCCATCACCATCTTTTTGCGCTTGGAGGTCTCCATGTCCTGTAGCAGTAACGAGAATTCCACGTTCTCATAGACCGTATACACGGGCAGCAAGTGATACTCCTGAAAGATGAAGCCGATGTGCCGATTACGTAAGTCGGCCGATTGCCGGTGACTTAGCGCGGCAATGGACTTACCCAGCACCACCGCTTTCCCTTCGGTAGGGCTATCTAGCGAACCGATGATATTGAGCATGGTGGTTTTACCCGAACCGCTGGGCCCAACCAGTCCGGCAAACTCGCCCTTACCAAATTGCAGGTTGATATCTTTGAGTGCCGTAAATTCACCTTTACCCACCGGAAAGCGTTTGGTCAAATGCTCAATCGTGATGATGTGTTCCATGATAATTAATGGTTATAGACTAATAAGATTTGTAAGCCTTTCCCCGCCAGCGGATTGACCAGATCGTTCTGTTGCAGCGACTGACCGTTGCTGGGATTGACGAAAGCCATTGCGTACACGGTAAATTTTTTGTAATCCCGCTGCCAGTTCAGAGTGCTAAACAATTGCTGACCAGTCCACTCGTAATAGAGCACCAGGCTCAGGTTGTCAAACAATCCGGTAGGATAAGAAGCAGAGATTCCGGTTAGGGTGCTGGCATTGGCAAAAGCAAAGGCCGCTTCGTCCTGAGAAAAAACCAGTTGTTCGGCCACCACGTTGAGTCCGTTGCCGATGCCAAAGGTGTAGTCTACGCCGGTGTTGAGTAGGGTTTGGTTGGTGAATATTCCCACGTCTTGATGCTTGTGCGTCCAGGAACCTTCCAGCCAAAAACCCACGGTGATGTCCCACTTGCCATCCAGCCCGATCCGGTCTTCCGGGATTTTGGCATATTCCAGGGGCGCAGCGCCCAAGCCCCGCGAGTCGGCCGTGCGGTGGTGGTACGACAGGGCCACTTCCCCACGCGGAACGGGATATTGGATGCGTCCGCCAAATTCTGGATACTGCTCGTAGGACGGAATGCTTTCCCAGCCTTTTCGGTTTTCGTTGCCGTATAGGGCCCATAGCCAGACGTTGGCGTTGTTGAGGAAATAGTATCTTCCCAACAGGCCCCACACTCCGTTGGTCAGTTGCAGCGGGTCGCGCGGGTCAATCTGGTCGAACCACATGAGGGGCCGTAGCACGGAAGCGGAGCCGAAGCTGATTTTTTGTAACCCGATGCGCACTTCCAGTTGGTTGGTGGCGTACCGGGCCCAGGCGCGGTAAGCCGATAGATTGGCATCCGTTTGGGCAGTATCAAATGGGTGAAAATTGAGCGAGGCCACCATATTGGGGGAGGCCTTGAAGTCGATGAGTTTACCCTCTTTTAAGGGGATGCGGTAGTTGAGTTCAGGAATGTAACGAAGCCCCATCCCTATTTTCAGATCATTACCGCTACCGTAGTTCATCCAACCCTGCGCTTGTCCGTCCAACTCAAAATTTGATTGCGCCGGTAGCCGGATGATCGGGCCAATGAGTAGCAGGAGCGTTATGACAAGAGAAGGTTTCATCCCTGGTGGGTATTATTTTCTGTTAAAATCCCGTAGAAGAAAAAGTTGGTGAGCTCCATAATTGCTTGCTGAGGGCCGTTGTACATCGACAGCAGGCTTTCATCCGTCACCATCTCGTTGATTTTGTTGATGGCGTAGAGGATGAATTCCGGTTTGATATCTTTCCGTAGCCAGCCTTGCCGTTGCGCGGCGGTCATGTCCTGTAAAACCTGATCCAACGAACGCTTCCGGATTGCCTCCAGGTAAGCTTGTAATTCCGGTTCCTGGTTTTTATAGATATCCAACAACAACTCCTGGCTGATCTCTTGCGTGCCTTCCAACTTCAGCAAAACAACTTGTCGGACCTTTTCGGGAAACGATACCTCCTGATCCATGATCGTAAGATACTTTTGGAAGGATTCTTCAAAAATGTGATCAAGTACCGTTTTGGCCAGCTCGATTTTATTGTCAAACATCCGGTAGAACGTCATTTTGCTGACTCCCGCTTCTTCACAAATTTCTTCTACGGTTACCCGACGAATGCCGTGCTTCCAGAAGAGCCTCCGGGCGGTGTTGGTGAGCTCGTAAAACTTGGGAGACTTTTCTGCTACGTCCATGATACAAAAGCTAGAATGTATACTAATAACGTTCTATGTTACGAATATGTTATGTAAATACGAAAAAAGTAACATTGTTCAAATCGAATTATTGTAAACTTTCTGCTGGTGCGGAAATTTTTTTTACAAATTGTCTCTCAACACCCAATCAATGGACCCATTCGCAACCTAAACCTACCCCTATGAACCGACCCAATTTTGTGAAAACCAGCGCCGCTACCGCACTATTCGTTGCTACCTGACATGCCGCCGGTCAATACCTGATGGAGATACAAGGTTAAGAGGGTGAAGAAGGATACCGCTTACATATAATGCGAGAGAATAAATAACAGAAAATATTCTCAACATTGGTGTTTATGTCTATATTAGCGACAATTAAGCAACAAAGCGAGAATTTTTTATATATAGTATTCTCATTTGCGGGTGAAAAACAAAAAAGCCATCGTTCAGGAATCGCTGCGGCTTTTCCGAAAATACGGAGTGAAAAGTATGTCGGTAGAGCGTCTGACGAAAGAGCTTAAAATGTCTCGAAGAGCTCTTTACAGTATGTTTAAAGATAAAGAGGACTTACTAGCGGCCTGTCTGGATCTAAACTATCGAGAAGAAATTGAGGAGGGTAAGAAGGTGGCAGCCACCGCCGAAGATGTTATTGATGTATTACTGAAAGCAGGTCGGCAGGTGATGGAACGAGAGTTTACCCTGAATCCCAATTTCTACTACGACATTCTGCATTACTACCCGGAGTTGCGGGATAAAGCAATCAGAAATAATAAAAATTTTAACCGCGAAGGAGCGGCCGAACTGATTGCAGAAGGGATACGAACCGGCCTGTTCGAAGAAGGACTGGACCCAAAACTGGTAGGCGAAGTGCTGATTCTGCTGTACGAAGGGCTATTGCGGGAAGATATCGACGAGAAGCTGGGCTATACCAAAATGACCCTGATCAACAAAGCCCTGGCCCCGTATCTCAAAGGAATTTGCACCCTGCGAGGACTAGAAAAGTTAACCTATCATACCCAACGCTACCAGCAGCAGACAATGTTACTATGATTCTCAAATGAAAAAGAAAATCGCTATCTCCAGTGCCCTGGTAGTCGCCGCGCTGTTGCTCTACTTTACGGTATTCTCCAGCAGTAAAAACGAAGTCAACGTATTGGTTTTCTCCAAAACCGCCGATTTCCGACACGAATCTATCGAGTCTGGCATCGAGGCCATCAAAAAACTGGGCAAGCAGCGTGATTTCCGGGTAGAGGCGACCGAAGACGCCACCGTCTTTAACGAAAATAAGCTCAAAGATTTTGAAGTCATTGTGTTCCTAAACACTACCGGCGACATCCTGGACCAGGTGCAACAGAGTCAGGTCGAACGTTTTATCCAAGCCGGAGGCGGCTTCGTGGGGGTGCATGCGGCGGCGGATACTGAGTACGCCTGGCCCTGGTACGGCAAACTGGTAGGAGCTTACTTCGATGGGCATCCCAACAATCCCAACGTGCGGGAGGCAACCCTGAATATTGTGGACGGCAACCACGCTGCTACGGATTCTCTCCCCGACACCTGGACCCGGTCCGACGAATGGTACAACTACAAAGCCATTAACGAAGAAAACAACGTGCTCATCAAACTCGATGAGTCTACCTACGAAGGAGGCACCAACGGAGACAATCACCCAATATCGTGGTACAAAGACTACGACGGCGGCCGCGCCTTTTTTACCGGCTTAGGCCATACCGTCGAGTCGTACGCTGATCCACGCTTTTTAAACCACTTGGCGGGCGGCATTCAGTACGCGATTGGAGCGGGTACTCCGGTGGATTATAGTAAAGCCTATGCCGAAGTCACTCCCGAAGAGAACCGCTTCACCAAGGTAGTCTTCCACCAGAACCTGAACGAACCGATGGAACTGGACTTCCTGTCCGACCATCAGATTATCTACGTAGAGCGCAAGGGCGGCGTGCACATCTACGATACCGAAACGGGCAACAACAAGATCGTAACCCAGATGGCAGTTCATACCGGACATGAAGATGGGCTGTTGGGAGTAGCCGTGGATCCGAATTACGCCGAGAATCATTGGGTATACTTTTTCTATTCGCCGCCCGGTGATGAACCCAAACAACACATCTCCCGCTTTGTACTGGAAAATGACAGCCTGTATGCCGACTCCGAAAAAGTGTTACTGGAAATTCCGACGCAACGAGAAGAATGCTGCCACTCGGGCGGTTCCTTAGAATTTGGTCCGGACGGAAACCTGTTTATTTCCGTAGGGGACAATACCAATCCTCACAAGTCGGACGGCTACGGGCCGATGGATGAGCAGCCGGGAAGGGCGCCTTGGGATGCCCAAAAATCAGCCGCAAATGCCAATGACCTTCGGGGTAAAATTCTTAGAATCGCGCCCAAAGACGACGGAACCTTTGGCATCCCCGAGGGAAACCTGTTCGCTGCTGACGGCTCG
The DNA here is from genome assembly GCA_965217275.1 of Cyclobacteriaceae bacterium. Classification (GTDB taxonomy): domain Bacteria; phylum Bacteroidota; class Bacteroidia; order Cytophagales; family Cyclobacteriaceae; genus Tunicatimonas. The sequence goes on from OZ244400.1 coordinate 5,125,378, forward strand.
GCCGGAAAGCCGGAAATCTATATAATGGGCAATCGGAATCCTTTTCGCATTTCAATCGACTCTCGCACCGGCACCTTATACTGGGGCGAGGTAGGACCGGACGCCCGCCAAGATTCGGTATCGCGCGGCCCCAAAGGCTACGACGAGGTGAACCAAGCCAAACAGGCGGGCAACTACGGCTGGCCTTACTTTGTGGGCAATAATAAAGCGTATCATGAATATGACTTTGCCAACTCTGTATCCGGCGAAGCGTTTGATGCCGAGCATCCGGTAAACAACTCACCCAACAATACCGGGGTGCAGGAGTTGCCTCCGGCGCAGCCCGCGATGGTGTACTATCCTTACGATGCCTCAGAAGAGTTTCCGATGCTGGGCACCGGTTCGCGCAATGCGATGGCGGGTCCGATCTACTACCACGATGATTACGCGCCGAGCGGACGTAATTTTCCCGAGTACTTCGATGGGAAAGTGTTTATTTACGACTGGATGCGGCAGTGGATTTTTCTGGCCACGATGGATGAAAACGGCGACTTTGAGAAGCTGACACCCATGGTGCCCAACATGGAGTTCAGCAACGTGATTGACATGGCCTTCGGCCCGGACGGAGCCCTGTATCTGCTGGAGTACGGCTCGGGTTGGTTCTCACAAAATGCCGACTCCAAGCTCGTCCGGATTGAGTATACCGAAGGCAACCGTGCTCCGTTGGCAAAGCTGGAAGCCGATAAAACCATCGGAGGAGTGCCTCTGACGGTGAACTTCACCGGACGCAACTCTATCGACTACGATGGCGATTCGTTGGCCTACACGTGGTCTTTTGGTCAGGATAGCGCAACTTCTACCGATACGAATCCGGTGCATACCTTTGAGGAGGCAGGTACTTATAAAATACAACTGACGGTTAAGGACCAAGACGGGGAGCTATCGACCACCGAAACCCAGGTGATGGTGGGCAACGAGCTGCCGCAACTGAGCTGGGACATCACCGGAGGCAACCGCACCTTCTACTGGCCCAACCAGCCCCTGACGCTCGCTTACGCGGTGAAGGTGCGCGATGCCGAAGACGGAAACCTGGCCGACGGCACCATTGATCCCGCCCGCGTAATTGTATCGTTTGATTACCTGCCGGAAGGCAGCGACCAGGTGATGGCGGCCAAGGATCATGCTGCCCTGGCGGATGCCTCGGTGAGTCTGGTGGGAAAGAACCTGATGAGCGAATCCGATTGTATGTCATGCCACCAAGAAAAGGAGAAATCCATTGGCCCGGCCTATCAGGAGGTGGCACAGCGATACCAAGGCCAGGCGCAGGCCAGCGTGATATTGGCGAACAAAATCATCCAAGGGGGAAGTGGCAACTGGGGAGAGGTAGCCATGGCAGCCCACCCGGGACTTACCCAGGGAGAGGCCGTGCAGATGGCTAACTACATCCTTTCTCTGGCGAATGATGCCCCCACCCCATCGAAATATCCGCCCACGGGCACCTACACCAGCGATACCCACCAGGGAAAAGATCGCTACGGTAGCTACATTCTTACCGCCAGCTACACCGACCAGGGAGGAGAAGCCGTGGGTCCCCTCACGGCGCGGCAATCTTTTGTGCTAAAAAATCCCCGAATAGAAGCAGAATCCTACGACGAAGGCGGAGCGATGAAGTTTCCCGTGAAAGCGGCCGACACCCCCGGCATAGAAGAAGATATGACCATTGTAGTTGGGCAAAAGGGAAAGTTTTTCACTTTCAACGATATTGACCTGACCGGAGTCACCGCGATCAAAGGAGCATTCGGGCTGGTGCCGACTATTACAAAAGGTGGAATAGTAGAGTTTCGACTGGACGGCCCCGGGGGAGAGCTGTTGGGAAGTATTACGTTAGAGCAAGGACTGACGAAGATGGGCTTCGAAGAGTCGGCGGTGGCGATCAAACCAATGTCGGGCAAACATAGCTTATGCGTAGTGTTCACCAGCGACGAAGAGGAAGAGAGCACCCTGGTGACCGTAGTTGATTGGATAGAGTTTATGAACGAAAATCCCTCTTAACAAGATGTTGAATTAACAAGAGGATTATGAAGAAGATACTGAAAATCAGTGCGCTCACATTGTTAGGAGTTGGGCTACTGGCGATCATTGGGGCGGGAGCGTTTATCTATAAGGTTCGTTACGGGTTTAACTTTTACGAAACGACACCCCCTGAACTGCCCACTACGCTAGGCGATCATGCGGTGTTGTTGTTCTCCAAAACCAACGGCTTCCGCCACGGACAAACCATTGAAGCGTCGCTACCCGCTTTTCGGAAGATGGCTGAGGAGAACGGTTGGTCACTGTTCGTTACTGACAACGGGGCGGTATTCAATCCGGAGCAATTGGCCAGGTTTGCCGTCGTTGTCTGGAATAATACCAGCGGGAAGGTACTCAACGAAGAGCAACGACTGGCCTTCAAAACCTACTTGCAACAGGGCGGAGGTTTTGTGGGGCTCCATGCTTCGGGCGACAACTCTCACCAGTGGGACTGGTACGAACAGCAAGTGATCGGTGCTGCGTTTTCGCATCATCCGCTGGATCCCCAGTTACAGAAAGCGCGCCTGTCGTTAGAGGTCAGCGAGGCCAATTGCTCCCTGGCAGAAGGTCTGCCGACGCGCTGGGAGAGAGAAGAAGAGTGGTACATGTTTTTCGATAATCCCCGGGACAATGGATGCCAGGTGCTGTATACCGTTGACGAAAGCACAATCAATCCAAACGGCAACATTGGTTTTTTGGCAACCGACAAAGACTGGGGAATGGGTGGAGATCATCCGGTGGCCTGGTATCGCCCGGTAGACCGAGGGCGGGCGTTCTATTCGGCCCTAGGCCACCAGGCGGCCGCGTTTCAAGAACCGGCCCACCTAACGATGCTGCGCAATGCCATCCGGTGGGCGGGTGAGCTACCGTGATAATTTTACAGTATATTTATCTTTATAACTAAATACCATTTGATCATGAATAACCTCACAACCCGCACTTTCTTGTTGGCCACCCTGTTGCTTGCTGTTGGCTGTGCCGCTTCCAAAGTAGCCAAAAATAGCCCCGCCGGGGCCTGGGAATACACCGTCAAAAATACGCCCAACGGAGATGTTTCGGGCACGATGACCATTCAGCAAGATGGCGAAGTATATACGGGCAGTCTTTCTTCGACGGCTGGCACCATCGATCTAAGCGATGTGAGCATCGAGGATAATACGTTGTCCTCCCGTTTTACTATGCAGGGCACCCCCTTGCGATTGACCGGCGATTTTTCGGGAGACACCTTTACCGGCAGCGTGGATGCTGGCGGGCAAAGCTTTCCGGTAGAAGCTACTCGGGCCAATTGAATCAACCCCCTGCTTTTCTCTTAACGAATGTCGATCATCAGAACGCTTCGGCCAACTGGAGATAATAATTTTGGGTACGACGCCCAAAGCCATAGTCGAAACGCAGGTTGAGGTCTTCGGTCGTATCAATCAAGAACCGCAAGCCTACTCCCACGGTGGGGCGGATATTACCGAAAGAGAACTCCCGCACGTGCTGCGCCACGTCGCCGCCTCCGGCAAAGACAACGGCCCCCAGTCGCTGGTACAGGCGGAAGCGATACTCGGCTTGCAAAGCAAGCAAGTGGCTGTCGAGGTAACGTCCGGCGTAATAACCCCGCATGATATCGTCTCCTCCCAGCGCACTAAGCTCAGCCAGGGGCACGTCCTGAAAGGAGAACGAAGCCAGAAACTGAAACGCCAGGGTTTGCCGACGGGCCAGGGGGATAAACTTACGAAGATCCAGGCGCGTGAGCTGAAACCGATGCGTACCGCCCAGCACTTTCCCGTAGAAGCCGTGCGTCAGTTCGGAGTACCAGCCCCGGTGGGCCGTCAGAATGTTATCGCGACTGTCGTAGACCAACGCCAGTTCGGCGCCCACCGAGGTGGACCCACGAGCGCCGGATAGGCCACTTTGAGCCAGTACACTCTCCGCTTCAAAGGTTACGTTGCTTACCCGGTTGTAGCGCACCCCGGCTCCCAGAAAGAGATGGCGTAGGCCTACCTGCTTGAGCAGGACCGGCTCCAGCAGCAGTTGAGAAAATGAATATTCTTCTTCGGCCGATTCAGGACTGTCGCGGCCGATGCCGTAGAAGCGTTGGGGAAACACTTTGAAGCGGGCGTTGCCGGTGAGCATGAACTTCTCCTGGTTAGAAAATATCTCAAAGCCGGAAAAGAGCAGAATCTGGTTGTTCAGCGTGTAGGTGAGCGATAGCGGCATGTTGGAGGTGCGGGTTTCCGGCCCGGACTTGCGGAACTTGAACAGGTACTTGGCCCCTACTCCAAACTCCAGGTTGGTCTCCGGAGAGAAAGCCACCAAGGGAGTGAGGATAAGCTTGGACGGATACAGCAAACTGTCCTGCCGCGCGGCTTCCCGGTTAGGGTGCAGGGTGAAGAACTCTACGAAGCGGTCGAGCCTCTGCGCGGGGGCAACCAGCGGCAGTAGGATGATGAAGCACGCTAGGGCCAAGCGGGCCATCTTGGTATAACCTCGTTGATCAAAGCGGGCGAACTTTTTTGGTAGACTATTCAATGATCAGCAGCTAAGTAGCCGGTTAAGCATTTGTGTTTTAGTCGATTAATTGTTGCTGAGCGTAGATAAACTATATTCTTCACTCAATATGCCTTTCACATTACTGAGGATCAGATGCTCAAACAGCGTATCTACGCTATACTCCGTTTGGAAATACAGCTTGTTCTCGCGCATCACCTGGCTGATTTTGGACAAATGAATCCGTACAAAAAGCTTTTCATCGACGTGCGGATGAATCATTCCTGTTTGTTTGGCTTCTTTCAGCAATGCCATGATAGGTTGATCAATTAGGGTTGCTCTGAAGTCTTCAATCAGGCTATACGCCGGGGGATAATAGGCCTGCACCTCACGCAGAAAAGCTGGGTTGAGCTGCTGCAATTCCTGAATGATAAAGTAGTAGATCATCAAAACCTTTCTGACCGGGTTTACACGGCGACCTAAAATCTCCTCAAGATTGCCCCGGATATTTTCTAGTTCAAGAGCGATAGCGCATTCTACCAAGTGTTCCTTGCTGCTGAAGTACTTGTAAATAGTCTTCTTGGATATCCCTAGCTGATGCGCCAATTCATCCAGGCCCACCCGCCGGGGTCCGAGGGTGACGAACAAGAAACGAGCACATTCAAGTATCTTCTCCTTCATAATCCTAGTGGTATATTTATCGCTTTCAGCATACCGCGCCCGCCCACCGCGAACGGCCTACCGAGTGGGGATGGTGCTTTTAGGCGTTACTGCCTCTGCACCGGCGGCATGACTACCGGGCGCTTCGATCGGTTCTTTTGGGTGGCGACGCCCGGCACTTTATCAAAGACGTCGAGGTTGTTCAATGACTTCTGCCAACCCTTTTGGTAGCTTTGGCTCACCATGCGCTGTTGATTCAATAAGTGATTCATGACTTGTCAACTGGTTATTTATCGTTTCACAATGATTGATGCGTGGCCAACGATCCGTTGGCATAAAGAACGGCCGGTTCGTTCTTGAACACCAGTGTCCGATGGGGAAAGGGGATCTCAACCCCTTCGGCGTCGAAGCGTTTCTTGATGCTCTCCAGCAGTTCACACTTCATCACAAAGGCCGAAGGATAGTCCCGCGCCCAAGCCCAGGCCCGCAGCGTGACGGCCGAATCATTAAGACCAATCACTCTGACAATCACCTTGGGATCGCCGTTGGCAATGGCCATCGGGGTGCGGTCGTCAATGAGATTTGGGTGGGCCAGCGCTTCTTCTTCCATGATCTGCTTGGCAAGATCAATGTCCGAATCGTAGCTGATGCCGATCTCGATCCACTGGCAGGTGCGGCGCTGCCCCAAGTCGTAGTTGATGAGCATTTCTTTGTTGATAATGGCGTTGGGCACCACGATGCGTTTGTTCTGGTAGTTTTTGATCACCGTGTGGCGCAGGGTGATGTCCTCTACTTCTCCAACCAGATCGTCGCTGATCCTAAGCACGTCACCCACCCGGAAGGGCTTGTAGAAGACGATGAAGATGCCCCCCACCACGTTGGCAATTGCCTCCTGGGAGGCCACGCCGATCACCACCGCCAGAATGCCCGCCCCGGCCAAGGCCGACTTGGCGATAATTTGTAGCTGCGGAAACGCGTAGGTGGCCAGGCTGATGCCGATCACGTAGATCAGGGCGGTGCTGATGTAATTCAGGAACTTGTAGGTGGTGGGGTCTTTGCCTTCCTCCCGAGTAGCTTCTCGGATAAACCGATCGAAGATCAGCTTCACCGAAGTGGCCAGTCCAATGGTGAAGACCGCCACCAGCGTGAGCCAGATAATCTTCTGAAGATTTTTAGTGATCGCCTCGTGCATCGATTCGTTAAGGAACACGTAGCTAGCCAGTCCGGCACCCAGGACGTAGAGAAAGACCGCAGTGATGCGTTGCAGCAGATAGAACGTCGCCGGATCGTTTCTACCACGGTTTCTGACCAGTAGGGTCAGCCAGGTGAAGAGCTTCCGATTCAGGAATAGCAGCAGGGTGGTGCCTGCCGCCACCGAAAGCAGCCAGATGATTTCGCGGGTGTGTTGTTGGAAAAATGCTTGCATGATCTTATTTATTTTGAGCTTCTACCATGTACTGGGCTACGCTGTCCATAGTGGTGAGGTACTTCTCAATCTCTTCTGGAATCACCACCTTGAAGCGAAACTCAAGACTCAGCAGGAGGATATTTTTGTCAGATGCATTGAGTCTCAGCGTTCGGTAAAAGTCGGCCGTGGGAGTGATTTTGTGGGGAAGAACCCCGAATTGCATCAGGATTCGGGTGATATTGGCACAGAGCTCTTCCTTGGTGTATCGGACGCTTCGGGCACTGAAAGAATGGACCGGTGCTGGCATCATGATCTGATTTTTATGGGATAGATAGCTGGTTATTTTCGGGATAGTTGCGGAGAAAAAGACAGATTGAGGTTAAAGTAGGCCGCCCCTTTGATATGAGACTCGAGGTAATAATCTCGGGAAGGTTGGCTCTTTTCTCCGATGCGGTTGTTAAAATTGGTTTTCAAGCCAATTTTGGCGCCGATGAGAAACAGTTTGTTGATCCGTTGCTCGTAGCGAAAGCCGTAGCGGACTTCCGTGTTGCGCAGTTGCAAATCCTCGCCCGGAAACAAGGAAGCTGTGCCCGGAAAGATAAAGTTGAATCCTCGGATTTCGGCGCCCGGACCCACCCAGGCGCGTTCGTTCAGGTTGCGGCGCAGATACACGTACAGCGGAAAGTTGCTGTCCAGGTCCCAGCGATCGTTGATCCGGTAGTAGATCGTGGCCACCGGAATGACTGGGATGCTCGACTTTTGATTGAGCAGTAGCATCAGACCGGCCGTACCCCTGAACCGGGTGGTGGTCGGGAACACGTAACCCGCCCCGGCAAAGCCGGTGAGTTGGTAGGGAGCGGTGAAGTCCTGCGTTAAAACGGAAGCGTTGGCCAAAACCATAAATTTTTTCTGTTGGATGCTAAACCGTTTGATTACGCTGATCCCGACACTGAATGCCTGGCTGGTCATCGTTTCGGGAACGTCCCGAGCCGCAAATCGGGGATCAGAAATTTCAATGTTATCGAGGCGGTGGTTCTGTAACTGGTAGCCGACGTTGCCCAGCACGTAGAGCTGCTTTCTGATTAGGATTGGGAGGGATAAATTAGCCAGAAACACGTCGGTGCTGGCGATACGTCCCCGGGCTGATTCACCGCTAGGAGTATCCGTGGTAAAATTGCTCCCGCCGTAACGTTCGTAGCTGACGATCAGGGGACGAAACAGATTTTGGGTCAGCTTTTTTTCTATCGTCGTTGTGTCGGCAGATGCTTTCGTTTGCGCTTGTCCTACGTGAGAAGAGAGCGTAAGTGTCAGCAGAACAGAAATTGCGACGAATGTTTGGTAGCGGTAAAACATAAACTGTGAATAGCTAAGCTATAATGGAGTGACTTTGGTTAGGCTCAAGGCTCACTTCTCTAATTTTTCAGATTTGTAATAGTCGGCTTCCCTTAGGTTAAGGGGTCAGTAGTTCAACCCAGTAAATGATCAAGAGCGCGGCGCTCGCCACCGTGATGATCCACTTGAGGAAACTAAACTGCCGCAGCGGTTGCGTATAAAACAGCATCAGCAGCATGAAACTCAGAATAACGATTGGGAGAAAAAGCATAGTTGTGGTGACGGAAAAGGGTCAGAAAGGAAGCCCGGCGCAAGGCCGGGCCTCGGTGAAAAATAATGGCTACCGGTCTAAAAAAGGAAGCCGACCGACACTTGCACGCCATTGTTCTTGGCATCTTCGTTTTCCAGGAACACGTCGTTGATTTCCCGGTCTTCCAGGGCGTTGTTCAATCCCAGGCTGTAGCGGGCGTCCACGAAGAACGATCCGAGTTCCACGCCCGCACCCACCACGAAGCCGTAGTCAATGGTGTTGAAATCATCGCGGTCGTCAAACTCAAAGTTAACTCCTTCGTCGCCGTACTCGTACTTTCCGTTGAGCAGAAACGAGACCTGGGGACCGGCGTATACGTTGAGCACCTCTAGCGGCTTAAACTTAAGCAGCACGGGAAGGTCCAGCGAGTTGATGTCTTCTTCCACCGTGATGCCCGCCACCCGATACTGGGCCCCGCGGTTCACGTACAAGAGTTCCGGTTGTAGGGCAAAACGTTCGGTCAAGCTGATTTCGGTGACAATACCGGCCTGAAAGCCCCACTGTCCTTCGGTGTCTTCAATCTGGTCTTTGTCCAGCAGGTAAGAGCTGATATTGGCTCCCCCTTTGAGGCCAAAGCGGACCTCCTGGGCCTGGGCGGCAAAGCTTACCAGAACAAAAAGGGCGGTGATGTTTATTATCTTTTTCATGATATTGACTGTTAATGGGTTAATAAATAAAAATTGATTTAAGGGTATGACAAGCCCGGACCATCCGGGCTTCCCGACCACCGATGGCAGTGCGTCAGTGGGTTTTTTAGTTAAGTAGCCAGCCATTGCAGGGCGGCTTCCTTTTCGGCGAAGTCAAAGGTCTTCATATCCAGATCGGTGAAGTTGTCGCTGATCTTGACGACCTGCGCCAACCAGCTTTTGTCGGTGACAATGGCCCCCTTCCGGAAGTAGTCTTGGTAGCGGGCTTTGAAGGCGGCATCCTGGAAGAGCAGATCGAGCGAGAAGTTGTCAATCTCTTCGTACTCCACGTACAGCTTCAGCGGGGCGTGGTGTCGGAGTTTCTCTTCCAGGATGGTTGTTGTCCGGGTAATATCTTCTTCGGTAATTTTTCCGTCGATGCGAAGTCCTACGGAATTGTCCTGGGGCATTTCTAGGGTGGTCAGCATGGTTAAAGCGTTAGATTGATGAATTCCACTTTGGTTAAGATTATTATTTTGTTCTGTTACAAACGAACTAACGGGATAAGCGAAAAAAGGTTAGCTTGCTTGTTTGCTTTTTTTCCAGTTGTCAATAATCTTGGTCACGCCTCGTTCAAACTCGCCATATAGCTCGCAGATATCCAGCAGCGACTGGTTAAAATGGGGGTGTTGGTTGGAGCGCATATCTACGGTCTCTAACAAAATCTTACGAAATGGGGTGATGGAGGCCACCCGCTGTTGCAACACCTCTAACCAAGTGGAGGTGTAGAGTTGAAAGTAACGCTTCCGGTCGCCGGAAAACGTTATATACTCAATCAATCCCTCGGATTGCAAGAATTTAAGGGCATTGCTGACCGAGCTTTTACTGGCCCGGGTGGCCTCAGTAATTTCTTCCAGGGTAAGGTACGGCGGTTCGGCCATCATTAGTAAGCCGATGATGCGGGCGGCCACCGGCGACATGCCCGACTTTTCAAAGGTTACCCCGATCCGTTCTACCTGGCGGCGCTTCTCAATACTGTTTTCCGTAGCTATCATAACGTCGTATTAGTTGATTCTCTAGTATCTACGGAACAAACTTACAAAAGTTTTTAAACAGTTCGGTAATGTCCGAACAAAATATTTTATGCTACGTTGGGATAGATAAGGAAGTCAAAGGTTTGGCTTCTGTTTTATTTTCACATTCTAAAAACTATCCGTAATGAAATCATCAAACCTATTTTCGACCAGTCGCCGGACGCTGCTGTTGTTAGGCGTGAGCGCTACCCTGTTTTTCGGCTGCAACAAAGCCCTCACTCAGAGTGACGTGCAGGATCAGCTGGGCGACGCCCGCGAAGCCACCACCGAAGCGCAGGAAGAAACCGCCGAAGCCATAGCGGCTCGCGAGCAGTTTTACGACGACTACAAGGAAACCCGCATCGCCGAACTGGAAGATCGCACCAAGGACATTGACAAGCGCATCAAAGACCTGCGCAAAACCGCTAAGAAGTCAGAGAATGCCTCGGCAGCCGCCAGCATTGAATCGGCCGTGGCTGAGTTGCAAAAGGAAAAAAGCGAAATCAACGGCAAGATCGCCGACGTGCGGGCGATCCAAACCAAAGACTGGAGCGACTCTTACGATGAACTTAACGAAGCAGTAAGCCGCATTGAGGGCGAGATCAATAAGCTTTCTCAAAGCCTGAACACTTCCAACTAAGCATTTCCACTTTACTGGTGTGTGTGTCAATAGTCAGCGGGCAGTCTTTACCGGCTGACTATTTTTTTTGGAGCCCACTACATCTAAAAGTGAATCCGAAAAGGCCTAAACGCGATGAAAAAGCAGTTATCTTCGTCGGCCCACTATTTCTTCTTATCCAAGAACTGAGCGGTCTCCTGGAACTTGGTGGTATTGGAAGTGATCCTGAACGATACATTGTTTAGGGTGTCGATAAGTTACTGCCCAAACTTGGCCATCGCGAAGCCCTTAATCGGCTCTATCACTTCCGTTTCCAGTACAAAACGATAAGGGAAATCTTTCCGGGTAAGTAAAGAACCAAGCAAAACTTGATCGCCAGCTTCAACTGCAAGATCGTCGCGGTGAAAATTCGGATCATCAGACCATTTTTTGAAAAGCTTATGCCTTGCCTTAGCTCGGTTGTCTGAATTATCGCACATGAAGATCACCGCCCGCTTGTTTTCCTCAAAGACATCCTGCATTAGGTTGCGGATCGTATCGCCGACACGCGGATCATGCTTGGCTTTCGTTCGAGGATGCACGTCGAATTCAAAGTCCATCACCTGAATATCATAAACACCGACAATAGGAGATAACATCGGAGTAACGTCTAAAAACTGACAGCCGTATGCCAATTTCTGGTCGGTGACAAAACTGTAAATTCCTTCGTTGAGATGGATATTATACGGGTTGGGCGGAGATTTTCCTAACATTCTTTGCCTCTTGCGCTAATTTTTTTTGCACCGTAGTTTTCTGTTCCAGATACTTTTGGAATATTTCCTCAGCCTTGGTGTCTTTCTCAATAGTGATTTTAATCGTCATAGCAGGAAAATTACAACAAATTCAGTAGCAAAAACAACACTGCGTTGTATAAAGTTCTGAAGAGTTATTAAGTGTTCTGCCCTTCGCGCGTTCTCAATCTCGTCATTTTCCTTTAGGATGAATATATTGCTTGCCGGAAAACAGGACGAAGGTCAACGGATTGAAGTATCAACCTGCCGCTATCACTACAAAAAGTAAAAATTCTGCTGCTTAATGGCAAACCACCTTCAGACAACTAATAATCTATACGAAGGAACCTCCGTTACTGCGCCAATACATTTTCTTTGATCGCCGCCACATCCGCTTCCGATAGGCCCAGGCCTTGACGCAAGTAGCGCGCAAAGGAACCGTACTTTTCGTCAATCGCTTCCATCGCGGCCTCCAGTTGCTCCCGGTGTGCGCCAATGGAAGGAAGTAAAGATTGCGGTGAATGCATCATGCCCTCGCGGGTCTGGTCATACGCATATAGGTTGGTCGTCAGATAATCCCGAACGATGTCTTCCTCACTAAACCCAACCGTTTTTAGCAGCAGTGCCGCCGCAAACCCGGTGCGGTCTTTCCCCCCCTGACAGTGAAACACGACGGGGTAGTTGTCGGCCTCGGTGAGTGTTTTCATAAACGTGCCAAACTCCTGGGTATAGTCGGTGGCAAAGGAAGCGTACCGCTCTTTTCGAGACTGCGCCATGTCGATATCGTAGTGCTGCAACACACTGTCTACCTTGTCAAACTCTCCGGCGATGAACCAAGTCCGGACGTTCGCATACGTTTGCTCATCCATCATCTGGTCGACATCTTCGAGCCCCCGGCCAATGACCGGATTGATACGCTGGGTCACGCTGGCGATGGGGCGGTCGGGGTCGTCCGTAATCTCCTGGTCGTAGCGAAAGTCAACGATGGTTTTCACCCGGAGTTTTTCCAGGTACGCCACATCCTGATCCGTTAACTCGTGCAGCGCATCCGAGCGAAACAAGGCGTTCTCCTTGAGCGTGGGCGAACCACCTACGGGAGGCGTGATGGGCCTGAAGTTGGGTGCCCCCGTCAGCAGATAACTTACCGGGACCGCCTCACAATCCTCGGGCAGTTCTATGCCCAACGTGTCCTGGCAGCGGTTGGCGGCCGAGCGGCCTGCACCGTGATGAGGATACAAAAGTTGACGTTTGAGTTGGGCCACTTCCGCCTTGCACACCCCCAGTTGCTGACACAGGTACTGATCGACTCCTCCGTACAGGGAGTCGATGGTAGAAAAAGCGGCCTGAATATAGTTGGCCTTCACGTTCATCAGAGCGCGTAGTTTGTCCTGGTCGATGTCGTAAAAAATTGCCGCTTGCTGCAGTTTGTCTTCCCCGACGGCGTGCAGGTAGTAGTTAGACAGCAAGTATTCCTGCATGATGCTGGCCCGCTCCACCCCCAGGGCCGACAAGATCAGGGCCGAAGCAATACCGGTTCTATCCTTGCCCGCCGAGCAATGGTACAACAAGGGGTAGTTACGCTTTTCCAACACCAGCGACATAAATGCTCTAAAGCGATCGGAGTGCAACAGCACAAACTCCCGGTTGGCCTTTTCCATAAACCGGTCCGCATCAAAATCAGGCTCGTTGATTTGCTTCATAACGGTTTTGCTATCCAGCGAATCGTTGCCGATAGGAAGGCGCACGGTGCGAATCTGGGCAAGATTGGGCCACTGATCCGGATCTTGAGTAACTTCGGTGTCAGTGCGAAAGTCACAAATAGTTTTGATGTTGAGCGCGGCGAGCCGGTCAAAATCGTCCTCTTCAATCTCCGACAGGCTACCCGACCGGTACAACAATCCCCACCGTACCTGCTCGCCCCGTTGCGTGAACAAACCCCCGACGTCCCGGATATTCTCTGCCCCCTCTACGGCAATGTGTCGCAGGGCTACATACACCGAGTCACCCTCGGAAATAGCCAGATACAGGGCCCTTTGGGGGGGATCAACCCGGTCAAATTCACCGTTTTCGGCGAGCGCCACTTTTTCTCCCGGCGACAGATCGTCCTTTACGCGGTAGAGTTGCCAGTCGGGAGTGGAAGTGGTCAGGATCAATGTACCGGCTCGATCACCGGCCGTAATGCTCACCGGTTCGATAAGCGTCTTTTCCGGTCGTTCTGCCGGATTATGGGTGCCGCACGAAAAAGTGGTCGCCAGCAGGGCAGCGGTCAGGGGGCGAAGGATGGGATATTTTTTCATAATTGTGTTTAGTAACTGGGTGGTTGGTAGCCCGTTATTGGTGAAAAATCAACTGCTTAAAACAGGCTGGCCCGTATGCCCACCTGTCCTCGTACGGAGTAGTATTCTACTTGCTCCGGCCGCTCGGTGATGCCGTGGTAGTAGCGCAGCGGTTCGTTGGTGAGGTTATTGACCTCGGCAAATACCCTAATCTTTTCTGAGATGGCGTAGGCCGCACTAAAGTCCAGGGTCAGGTTTTTGTCATAGTAGCGGTAGTGGCTGGGCCCGGCTTCCACCCGGTACTCGTCAACGTACGCTCCCTTGAAGTTAGCGGCCAGGCGAGCGGTGAGTCCGTATTTTTCGTAGAAGAGCGATAGGTTGTAGATGTGTTCCGGCTGATTGATAAGCGTTTGTACATCAATAGACTCGGCCCCGGTTTCGGCATCAAAGCGGGGGACTTCCACTTCCGATTGAGTGTAGGTGTAGTTGGCATTGACGCCAAAACCTTCCAGAAAGCCCGGCAAAAACGTGAATCGCTTGGAGAAGGCTAGTTCTACTCCGAACAACCAGGCGCTTTCCACGTTCTCGGGCGCGGAGGTGCGTATCGTGCTACCCCCGGAGGCAACCTGGTTCACGTTGCTGAAAATAACGTTGGAAAGGTCTTTGTAAAAAACGCCTCCCGACACCACACCCACGTCCTGAAAGAAATGCTCACCGAGCAGGTCAAAATTGTTGGAATAGGTAGGCTTGAGCTCCGGATTCCCGCCGCTCACCAGGATGATGCCGCTGCCCAGATCGCTCACCGTTCGGTTAGGATTCAGGTCGGCAAAGTTGGGACGCGCCAGGCTGCGGGTGTAGGCCAGTCGCAGGTTAGTGTTATCGTTGAGGGTGTACTTGAAGTGCACCATGGGCAGCAGCGAGCCGTAGGAGGCGGAGGCCGAGAGTTGGGTCAGGCTTCCGGCGGTATCCAATTCGTAGCCCTGCAGCTTCACCCGGGTATGCTCAAAGCGGGCGCCGCCTGTCAGGGAGAGTTTATCGGTCAGGCTCCAGTCACCCATCGCGTAGGCCGCAGCTACGTTTTCCGTGCCCTCGAATCCGGCCAGTTCGTTGGGAGTGGCGGTCGCCGGAAAGTAGTTGTCCAGGTTATCAAAAACATCGACCAGCAAGCCGTTCAGGGCTCCTTCGGTCATCATTTCGTCGAGCAGCACATTCTGATAGGGAGTTCCTAGCTCTTCCAGAAATCCGCCCTTGGTATCGTAGGGTTCCTGTTCGTAGTCGGAGTAAAACGACAGAGGCACCGGTGCACCGAACAATCCCAGCGGCACGTAGAAATCCTGCCGGTTGGTAGCCTCGCGCCGTTTATTGCGGTATTTTCCTCCCAGCTTGTACGTAACGCCTGGACCCGGTTCGTACTTAACGTTGAACTGTCCCACCCGGTCTTCCTCTTTAGAATCTCCGATGAATACTCCGGCCAGGGTAAGGATCATCTGATTGGGGTCCAGGGCTTGGTCAAAGCCCGGCCGAAAGGCTTCGCCCGAACCTCCGCCCCCGTTGGGGGCATCAAAGTTCCAGTAGGTATAGTTGTCGGACGATGCGTTGGAAAAGGTGCCCCCCTGCTGGAACTGCACAATCTGGATGCCGCTGTTTTCTTCGGCCAAGTCGTTGTTGTCGTCGCCAAAGGTAACTTCGGTCGCGTAGGTAGAAGCTTTCCAGTCCAGCGACCACCGGGGAGAGAAGCGGTGATCGCCGCCTAGCTCGCCGCCGTAGAGTTGGGTGTTGAAGCCCGCGTTGCGCAGGGTAATCTCGGCGGCACCTTCGTTGGGGTCTTCTTCGTCGGGTCCTTCCGGGAAGTAAAAATTATGCTGACGGGCAAACTCGTAATCCCGAAAGACATCGTAGATGCCCCGCACGAACAGGCTGTGGTTAACGGTAAGGTCGTACTGAGCGGCCAGGTTGAGTCCTACGGTATTGCGCCGACCTTCGTAATCGCGAAGCTGCAGGTTGTTGACGGAGAAACCGGCGGCCCCCGGCTGCTCAAAGTTATACTCTAGCTCGTAGTTGTCGGAGGCCCACGGACGGTTCCATACGGCGGCTGACGCCAGGAAACCGAATTTCCCGAACCGTTCTCCGTAGATCAACGAGCCATTGTAGGAAGCATCCTCAACCTGGGCGTTGTATCCTCCGGCGGCACTGACGTTGAGGGTACGCTGCGCGGGGGCTTTTCGGGTAATAAAGTTGATGGAGCCTCCGATAGCATCGCCTTCCGTGTCGGGCGTAAGCGCCTTGGAGATGATCACGTACTCGATGAGTTCCGAGGGCACTACGTCCAGGGCCACCTGTCGGCTTCCGCTAAAGCCATCGGTAGAGGGCAGCCGGTCGCCGTTGATGAGGTTGGAACTCCACTCGATGGGCGTGCCGCGCACCAGGGCAAACCGTCCTTCCCCCTGGTCGCGCTCAATGGTCACGCCCGGCACCCGCTGCACGGCCTCCGCCGCGTTGCGGTCGGGCAGTTTGCCGATGCCATCGGCGGCAATGACATTCTGGATGTTGGCCGCCTCTCTTTGCAAGGTCAGGGCCCGCATCTGGGAAGGCAGATAGGTACCCGACACCACCACTTCGTCCAGGTCTTCCACCGATTCCTGTAGTGTGATTCTCCCTAAGTCCAGGCGTTGGTTATCGCTCAGCGAGATGGTTTTTTCCGTTGGGGCAAAGCCGATGTAGGTGAAGACCAGCGTGTGGTCGCCACTGGGCAGCGCCGTGATTTGAAAGTGACCGCTCAGATCGGCAGTTGCGCCCCGAGGAGTGCCTTGCACCCGAACGGTCACTCCGGGCAGGGTGCCATTCATGTCTTTCACCGTTCCGGTTACCGAAGCGCTTTGGCTCCGGGCCCCGTCGGGAAAGATGAAGAGCAGTGAGACTAATGTGCCTAGCAGGGTAATGTTCTTTTTCATCGTACGTAAGGTTGGTGAGGTGTGCGTGTGACATGGGGCAAGAGTAGCCCATTGGGGCAGCGGATTCAACCGGCTCGTCTACGGCGGATGTCCGAGGAAAATAAGGACGCACAATAGGTTGACTATCAGTCGATAACGTGTATTAACAGATTGTTAACAAATTGTTAACAAGAGGTAATACCGTAGGAATGCGGCGATTAGTGTTGTTCGGGAGGAGGTGAGTAGCAGTTCACTGTCAGCGGTAGGCTGGCCGTGATTAGCTTTCCACTTGATCGCGGCTTTTTCGGTAGCCGGAGGGTGTCAGGCCGGTCATCTCCTTGAAGTACTTATTGAACGTTGACTTGGACTTGAAACCACTCTCGTGGCTAATCCGCAGCAGGTTCCAGTCGTCGTGGTGCCGGAGCAACTGTTTGGCCCGGGCGATGCGGAAGGTGTTGACGTAAGAGTAAAAGTTGGTAGAAAGCGAACCATTGATCACCTCGGTCAGATGATGGCTAGGAACGGTGAGATGAGCCGCCAGGGAGTTGAGCGAAAGGTCATCGTCGCGGAACAGTTGCTCGGTTTCCATCGCGTGCCGCAGTTTTTCTTGAATCGCCGCATCTTCCTGTAAGTTCACCAGGGTGCGGGGAGTTCTGATGCGGGGATATTCACTCGTGTCCTCCGCTTGTCGGGGCAGCATCTGCTTTAGGTACAGGCGTATTCTGAAGTGCAAAATCAGAAAAAACATCAGGAAGGAGCTGCCGTAGGCCGGATAGCGCGGATGCATCCCGAGGGGGTAATCATTAAACAAGCTACGGAAGGCATCGAAAGAAAAATAAATTACGATAGAGGCGAGGCAGCAGAGCGCGATGGTGTAGACGATCCGGGAAGTATAGTCTTCGCTGAGCGAAAGGGTGGGGCGGGTTCTTTGTTGCCGGTTTTTCAGAAGCAAATACCCCATATAGCCTACCATAGAAACCAGTACGGCTACGGAAAAGAAGGTTTGCTGGGTATCAAGCCAAGTGTAGCGATGCAGCGCAAACACCTGATACCCTACCACGATGTTGGAGACGAGCGCCATGATGAACGGCAGGCTGTGCCCGAGCAGAAAGCGGGTAGAAACTTCCTGACCCAGGACGCCCCGGCGAAAGTAGAACAGCGTCAACGGTCCGTAGAGCAACGAAAAGCTACCGGGAAACTTATCGAATAAAAAGTGGTCATCACTCAGGGAGAAGAGGGCCAGTTTGAGCAAAAGATGCAGCCCACTCACTGCTACGAAGGCGAACAAGTAAAAGTCATCCTTCTTGAATTTGAAGCTAAAGAGCCACAATCCTAGCACAATCAGGACTTGGCTCACGATAATACTGATGAAGATATCCAAAACGAGAAGATTACGAGGTAGCCTGCTTGAACTACCCGGCGTTGACGGATCCCCCGGTTCAAGGGCAACGTAAGGTAAATAAAAAAAGGCAGGCGCGATGGCCTGCCATGTTATGGTTTTGTGAAGTTTGTGGGGTAGCCAGTGAACGATCGGCCGCCTTATTTCCTGGGCTTTCCCAAAAACTGATTGGGCAATCTGCCACAGATGCTACCTCAAGCCTGTGATGAATTGACACGTTGGTACATGCTGAAAAACAAGACGGGCAAAAACGCAAAGGCAAACAACAATACTCCAGCGATTAGCAATAGATCCGCTCCCTGCAAGTGCAACGTTTTAAATAACACCGAAAGGGTAAACACCAAGCCGGATATTACCCCCGTAATCATCTTTATTCTTTCTGAAAACGTATTATTTCGCTTACTTTTGATATACTGCGTAACTAACAGCGGTAGGAACAGAAAACCAAATCCGACGGTACCCCATACACTTAAGGAGCCCCCGCCGGGCCACTGCATTAGCCGAAAAAGAAAGCCCAAACTCATGGCGATAGAAGACAGCAGTCCGATGATATACGTTACTTCTTTCATAGGTTAGATTTAGTGTTTTGCCTTTTCAACGGAGTACAAATCAATGCTTTCCTGTCGGCCCCGCAGACGCATCGTACCAATTCTTTCCCGAACAAACTCCGGGCTACCGTTTAGTTTTTCCTGCAAGAACTCTGAAATCAGAAGCCGTTGGTCTAGTTCGTTGCACTTCTCCTGAATCCGCGCGGCGGTGTTGATGGTGTCGCCGTGAAAAGCAATTTCCCGTTTCACCACTCCCACTTCGGCTACGGTCACCTTTCCAAGGTTCATCCCCGCTTTAAACACGGGCACTATTCCGTATTTTTCTTGGTAAACCGCCGCCTTGTGCTGAAGTTGCTCTTCAAATTTAAAAAAGGCCCGCAGGCAATTGTGATCTTCCAGCCCTTCGTCTTGCTTCCAGGTAAGTACGGCTTCATCGCCCACGTACTGATAGATACTGGCTTTGAAGCGGGTAACCACGGCCAAGTCACTAAAGCAATCCTGAATAAGCTGACTGTAGCGCACGTGCCCTAGTCGTTCAGCAATGGCCGTGGAGGATTTCATGTCCAAGAACATAAAGATTCTTACTTCCTCGTGGGGATAGTAAAACTTACCCGATATAAATTTGGTGAGGTTGCCAGGCCCCAACAGCAAGTTGATTTGCCGCAGGACGGTGAGTACAAAGTTGACCAGAATGGCGTATAAGAAAAACACGGTGAAAGACGGTTCCTGCACGAACTGCCCAAAGGAGACTTCTTCCAAGTCAAAGATGTGAACGTACACCAGGTAGATTAATACCGCAATCAGGGTGATGGCCGTGATCTGGATGACCAGCGAGATAAGCAACAAATTACCGATGGGCAGTCTTTGCTGGTAATAAATTTCAGAGCGCGTCTGAATGTAGCCAAAGAGGGTGCCGGCCAGCACTTCAAAAGCCAGCACCATCACTGTTTGCTGGGGTACGGTGAGATAAACGGGATGATAGGCAGGAATACCGTAGTTTCGGACAAACTGCAGAAACGAAAGGGCCAGGACCCAGCCCAACACATAATCAGCCAGGAGGGATAGCTTCGTCTTACTGAACACGCTTGGTTTTTTGAAACGGTAGGATCTTTTCTCTACATTCACCGCCGGGAGTAAAAATAGAAAAATGTCAGCAACCCACCCTATCCCTACCTTCTTTTTATGTCTTATTCTGTTGAGCCTTTCCGTGCCAGTGCACGCGCAAGTATTTCCTGCCGATGAGCAAGCCGATGAGGAGGAAATCGTCGAACCGGCCTGGCCGGAAGATTCACTGGGCCGTCGCACCCCCCGGGGCACCGTGCTGGGTTTTATCGAGTCGGTTAGCCAAGAAAACTACGTCTGGGCGGCTCAGTACCTGGATTTGCGCCAAAGCGAGCAGCCTGATGCACAAGGCCCGGAACGAGCCCAGGCGCTGCAACGATTGCTGGACCAACGGGGTGACATTATCCCCCGAGCATTGATCAGCAACGATTCTACCGGTCTGGTTGATGATGCGCTGGGACCTGACCTGGACCTAGTAGGTACGGCCGAAGCCGACGGGGAGACCTTTGATATTTTGGTAGAAAAAACCGAAGGACCCGACGGCGGACCTATCTGGCTGTTCTCTTCCGAGACGATACAAAAGATTCCGGCCCTGAGTGAGGAAGTCGATGGTTTCACCGTCAACCAATTGCTCCCGGACTTTTTAATAGAGCGTAAATGGAACGGGGTGCCGGTGGGACACTGGCTGGCCATGCTGGTGCTGGCGGCGGTAGCCTACTTGCTAGCCCGGCTTATCATCACCGGGATGGCGGCGGTGCTGCGGGCGGTTTGGGCCAAAGCCCGAGAGGAGCAGACCGCTGAGGTGATCCACGCCTTTGAGCAACCCATCCGGCTTTACCTGGCGGTGTGGCTTTTTGTGTGGGGCAGCCAAAACATCGGCATTTCCATCATCGTCCGGCAGAGCTTTAGCGAAGTCACCATCATCGTCGGACTGGTGGCCTTTTTGCTGCTGCTGTGGCAACTCATCGACGTGTTTGCCCGCTACACCGAACGGCGGCTGATCCAAAGCGGACAGGCGGGTGGCCTTTCGGCCGTACTATTCTTTCGTCGGGGTATCAAATTTCTGCTCATTGCCTTCGGCATCATCTCCATCCTCAATATCTTCGGCTGGGACGTGACCACCGGACTGGCGGCGCTGGGCATCGGCGGTATTGCGCTGGCCCTGGGTGCCCAGAAGACGATAGAAAACTTCGTGGGCAGCATCACCATCATTGCCGACCAACCCCTGCGGGTAGGAGACTTCTGCAAGATAGACGACACGCTGGGAACCGTGGAGCAAATCGGGATGCGCTCCACCCGCCTGCGTACTGCCGCCCGCACGGTGGTAGTAATCCCCAATGGACAATTGGCCGCGCAAAAGATCGAAAACTTTGCGCACCGCGACCGCCTGCTCTTCAATCCCAAGCTCGGCTTGCGCTACGAGACCACCCCCGACCAGATTCGGTATTTGCTGGTCGAGCTTCGTAATATCCTGCGCGCTCATCCCAAGGTGAGCCCCGACCCGGCGCGGGTGCGCTTCGTCGGACTGGAGGCCGATTCACTCAAACTAGAGATATTCGCCTACATCAACACCCGTGACTTCAACGAGTTTCTGGAAGTGCAGGAAGACCTCATCCTGAAGATCATGGATGCCGTTGGCGAGAGCGGAACCGGTTTTGCCTTTTCTTCCCGAACGATCTACATGGCCACCGACACGGGCCTTTCCGAAGAAAAAACCCAGCAAGCCGAGCAAAAAGTCCGCGAATGGCGCGATAAGGGGGAATTGTAGTGGAGGGGTAGATATGAGAACACGCCCTAAAACCAATGCTAAAGAATATGCGCATTGTAAAAGGAAGCAATCACAAAGGCGACAATAGATATTACCCAGCCGATCACGAAAACCAGGTAAGAGCGGCGCAGCATCACGTATTTGCGGTGTAGCACCTTTCCCAGGTAGTGCAGGTCGCGGCTCAGGCTGTCGTAGACCAATGAGTCGTCCTGGATGGTCTGCTGCATTCCTGCCAGGAAGTCGGCAATGGGCATGTCGTGGAAGTTGCCGAAAAACAACAGCTTGGCCCGTTTCTCCCGCTCGTCTCCCTGCTGAAAGCTACCGTGGGTAATCCGGGGAAGCGTAGCCAGCACCGCAAACACGATAGCCAACAAGCAGACGGTCACCAGAATCGCCGAAGGAAGCCAAAGGTTGGGATAATCATCCAGATTGCGGAACAGCACGGTGACCAACACCGACAGCAGAATAGAGTTGACCGAAATCATGATGTTGGCCTTGGTGTCGGCAATAGCGCTTAGGTCCATGTGGTTACGAAACACGATGCGAAACAGCACGCCCGCCTCTCGGGAGGCGATGATTTCCTTCCCTTTCTTCTTTTTTTTGCCAGACTTCTTATCAACTTGCGCTACCAGTGCCGCGTAGTTCTGCTGCTTTCGCGGCCCGTAGTGGGTTTGAGCGTATTCGGTAAAGTAGGTATGTTTCTCAAAAAACTGCTTATTCTGTCGGGCCCACCGGGTCTTTCCCAGTTTTTTGCCAGCATAGGCTTCGATCTCCTTTCGCAGGTCCTGAACGCGGGTCAGGTAATCCTGGGACGCTAAGTGCGCCATGTCGGCGTCGCAGATAACCTTCTCCAGCGTGTCCGTTGGGTGCGGAGGCCAATTGGTGGCCTGGATGCAGTCGGTTACTTGCTCGACAAACTTCTCGGAGACTTCGTGCCGGGATAAAAAAGATTGCGCCAGCGCCATACCCTCAGCTTCGTGCGCTTCATAATTTTTTAAATAGCCCACATCGTGAAACCAGGCAGCGATCACTACTACCGCTCGTGCTTCTTCTTCCAGTTCCAGGGGGTGTGCCCTAGCTATCTCCTGCGCGGCTATTACCACCGACTGCGTATGCGCCAGGTTATGATAGTGCAAAGCCGGAGCCGGGTGCTGCGCAAACAAGTCCGTTACGTGCCGGGCGGCTTGGTCAATGAGTTGGTCGGGAGGCATCATGGTCGGCGGCGAATGGGTTGGGGGTCAAACTGTAGAAGGGTAGCCCGGTCTTTGCGTTTTTCGTTGGCAATGTAGAGCGTCCCTTCCGGCGAAAAACAGATGCCCTCGGGTTGGGGAAACAGTTTTTTGGGCAAATCAATTTGCTTAAGCGGCGTGCGGTCAGATCCAAAAACCACGAGCTGGCGATCTGCCGACGAGAGCAAGTAGTAGTGATTGGTTTGCGGATGCACGGCGATGCCCGAGGGACGTAGGCTAATCCCATCGGCGGTTAGCCAAGGAACTAGCTCGTCGGGGGAACTTGAAGAAAATTGATAAACCAGCACCGCTTCGGAATCGGGTTGGTGCTTCATGCGCCCCGTTGCTTTGCAAGCAATGAGCAAATTCTTACTCGTCGGGTCGTACGCGAGGCCTTCCGTATCGTTGTCATCATCCAGCGGGTTTTCGTACTTTTCGGTGTGGGGATTGGTGCGAAAGTTCGCCACCCGGTATACATCGCCGTCGCTGCGCAGTACGTACGCCGTAGAACCTTCCACAGCAATACCTTCGTAGTCTCCGCCCTTTCCGAAGTCAATTTCCTCGGCAACGTCTTCAGACCGAATATCCCACAAAAAGATCAGACCTTGTTCGTCGTTGATCATTACCAGCGTATGCGCTTCTGCGTAGGCCAAACCCGAAACTTCATTGAGGTCTTTGCTCAACGAAGAAGAAACATCCGGGGCGTGCAAACGATACGTAAAATCATCGTCGGTAATTACGGCGGAAGTTATTTCTGTTCCGGTTGGAGGCCGCAGCCATAGCAGGCCGACGAAGAACAAGACGGTTATTATACCCACTAGCGTGTATCGCATCATTAAAACAAAAAACCAAATCGTACTAATGGCAAACTATCTTCGCGGGAAAAGCCCCACATCGCCGACACCGTCACCCTATTGAAGGGGGACAGATAAATCCCGGCCCCGTAGCCGTGGTGCCAGGTGTCCGACGATCCTCCGGGCATCCACACCCGGCCGACATCGTTGAAGGCCAGCACCCCAAAGGAAATGGGCGCCAAGTAGGTACTAAACTGTAGTACGGGCATTCGTAGCTCTACGTTGTTGTAGACACTGCTCTGCCCGTAGAAGCGGGTTCGGCGGTAGCCCCGCAGGTTGGTGAGATTACCCAGTTGGTAGGCCTGAAAAAACCGGAAGTCATCGTCGAAGATATGGCCGCCGCCCAGCCGGACGATCAGCGTCAAGAGTGCCGGAGTGCGGAAGCTATAGTATCCCTGTAGCTCCGCCTCCACACGACGGATATCGTTGGCTCCCTCCAGCCCCCGTAACCATGAGCCGCCGATGCGTCCGTAGAATCCCCGAGTGGGAAAGGTGCTTCCTAAGACGCTACCCAGTACGTTACCGAGCATTGCCTTATCGCTGGGAGGGGCCGGGGCGTGCGGAACGGCGTTGTTGAGCCGGTTGATCTCGAAGCGAAAATTAGCTCCGGCGTACTGGTACGGCTGAAACACCGTTTCGGCATCCAGGCCGTTGGCCGCAAAATTCGTGATAAAGCGGTCCGGAGTATTCTCCACTTCTATTGCCTGATACTCCGGCCCCACGGCCAGGTAGACGTAGGGAGTGAAATAACGACGGAGCAGTACCCGTCCCACCAACTCGTTGAAACGGTAGCGGTAGTAATTAATGTCCCGCTCACCTGGCTCGTAAATCGATCCGTTGCCGAGTCCGAAGAAGTTGTTGACGTAGTTGGGAGCGCGTAGCTCCGCGTCGACCAGTAAATCAAACGAACCGATGAGTTGGTTAAAGATACCCTGGTAAGAAAACTGGTAGGCCGAGGTAGCAAAGGCGTAGGCGCCTTTCACCTTGTGTTGAGTAGCGAAGGGATACTTCCGGAATCCCTGCGTGGTATAGGCCACGCCGCCTCCCAAGCTGATACCGTCGTCGCTATTGTAGCCTCCGGCAATGAGGGGAGCCAGCGTATTGTACTGAAACATCTTGTAGTAAAACTGATTGACCGCGCTGTCTTTCGCGGAGGTAAGATTGCGACCTTCCGTGCCGAGCATCAGCCAAGTGTCCGAGGCGGTATCGTAGATTTTGGTTTTCTTGCCCCATCCGCCTACCCGCGAGCGGTCGGCGATATAATCGACTCCTGGCCCGCCGACGATTCTGGTTTTGATACCCTGTTTAGTGTCACCCGTGACTTCAAATCGGTCTTGTCCATCCTGGCCGAACAAGCGGATTTCCTGGGTTTCCGATCCGAAAAAGGTGCGCCGAAAGATGATCTGGCCGGTTCGTTCCTCGTCCTTTTTGATTTTCTCAACCGTCACCCGAGTGCGGTCATCGTCCAGTCGCTCTACCTGAAAACGTTCGTGCTTGTCCGAGCCAACGACATTGACTTTTCGGGCCAAAAAGGCGTAGTACTGGTTAGCGTATTGCACTAAGTCATCCCGCCGCTGCCGGAGCTTGCGGGCAATCTCTTCTCCCGACAGAGCCACAATGGCGGCGGGCATCTGTTGTATCGCTTCCTGAATTACTTCGTCGGTCAGCTGCCGTTGCATGGTTTCGGCGACCGCCTGCCAGTCGGAGCGGGACAAACCGGCAAGCAGGAGTCGGTCCAGGTCCTGGCTTTGTCCCGACCAGGTGTTGATGTTGCGGGTGGTTTCGCCGAAGCCCTGAAAGGTGGGCAACACAAAGTCTTGCGAGGCTACCCAGTGCAGAATGCCCTCGTTGACGTAAAACACCTGGTCGCGGTCGCGGGGGATGGGCTCAAATCGACGGCCTTTCTCTTTATCAAAGCTCGCCCAGCGCCAGTTGTCTTCGTGGCGGTCCCAGTCGCCGATGACTACGTCCAGCAGCCGGGCGCGCAGGTACGCCTGAGCGTCTACGGCATTGTCGTTGTCTTCTTGTAGCTCTTCCAGCAGTTTGGACGTGCTTTCAATGTCTTCGGACCGGCCGAAGAAGGGAGCCTGCGACCAGTCATCGTCCGGCCGCTCTTCGAACAGAGCCACGGAGTTGCCGATGAACGAGCGATACGGTTCCAGCCGGGGATCATCGGGCACGTACACGATTTCGGGGTTGGTGTGGTAGACGCCCACCGCTTCGGCGAGCCAGGGCACTACCAATGCCCCGTAGGGATGCGAAGCCGACGTTTGGTCAGTAACCACCTCGACGACCAGCGGACTGGCAATCGGCGGAGGCAAGTTGCGAGCCGGATACTTATTGACCGACCGGAGGACGTACTGCCGACCGTCGGCCGCCTCGAGGCGTAAAGACCGGGTCTGTCCGCCGCCGCCTTGCTGAACGATCTTAAGTCCTCCTTTTTCTTGAGCAATATCAAATACCCGCAGGGGAACGGCCGTACTCCATTCCTGACGATAATTATTGCCGTAGAGCAGCTTCCCGAATTTCCCCATTTGGTACTGATCGGTGATGCTGATTTGTACGATACTGTCGGTAGGAGAAGGCGAAGAAGGTCGGAACAGGGAATCAGCGGCCCCTTGAGCGCAGGCTAGTGCCGGGATGAGTAGGAGGCTGATGAAAAGAGCAAAGCGTTGCATACGTTTCAAACCACGGCTTTAATGGGCAAATCTGCCAAGTTGTGGGCTATTGCTTAGTCTTAATAGCTTGCTCGCTGTTTAATACGCTAGACAGCATCAGTACGCCGTGCTCGGTAAATACATTAGGCAGTTTCCTTCTCCCTCCCCAACTTTTTGATGTCGCATTTTGCGACCGCGCCGCGTCGGCTTCAAGTTTTGCCATTCTTCGGCAGTTAAAGAAAACATAAAATCATCCGGAAAACGGTCTTGATTTCGTTTAACCTGTTCGTTAAGTCTTCGAGTCGGTACGTCGTAAAGTTCAGCCAAGTCGCTATCTAACATCACTTTGTGATTTCTAATCAGATAGATTTTGCTGATGATGACTTCTTCGGAAATACTAACTACGGCTTGTTTTTTACTCATGCTTCAAAGATAACAAGTCAATGGGTATTGTAAAGGAGGAAGGAGTTCCACTCATGGTTTTTAGCGTCATTCCAGATACTTCTCTCGTAATTCTATCTGTTCCTGTTCGGAAAGGCCCAGCCCGTCCCGAAAATAGTTTTCCAGCGAGCCGTACTTCGCTTCTATGGTTTGGAACGCTTCTTCTAAGTAAATAGGACGCACTTCCAGCAGCGGCAGGGCAATCCGTTGGTTGATACCGATAAGCGGAGAAAACCGGGCTTTGAAACGGATCGTTTTCCGGCGATAATAATTAGAGGCCATAAAATCCCGCATCACGGTTTCCCGAGGAACGTCTAAGACCAATAGTAATAAGGCACTCATCAACCCCGTGCGGTCTTTTCCGGCCGAGCAGTGGTAGAGCAGGGGTTGCTCTGGCTGCAGTAGCTCCTCGAAAGTTTGGGCAAACTCATCGGTGTGCTGAGTTATGTACCGGCGGTTGTAGTCTAGTAGGATTTCCTCTGCATTGAAATTGTCGGGTTTTGAGCGTTGCAGGAGCTTACGGTTTTCTTTGCGGTTCAAATCGTTGCCGTACATCGAGAATTGCCGCGTGATCAGAGAGTCGGTGGCAGGTAAATGATCCGGTTTCCGCTCCAGGTCTTCCGGCACTCGAAAGTCGATTACCTGCTGAATGCCAACGCGCCGGAAGTAGTCGAAATCAGATTTTTTGAGCCCACTCAAATCGCCGGATCGATACAGCTTTCCCCACCGAACGGTTCGTCCGTCTCGGGTTTGGTACCCCCCCAAATCGCGGGTGTTGTCGGTCCCCCGAAAATGAATCAGTCGCTCTGCCACCACCACGGTTGCCCCCGAAGCTGACACCAATTCAAAGAAGTGTTGTTCATCCTTCGGCCCGTCCCATACGAAGCTGTAATCATCACTGGTGCCGATGGGCTGCGTTCGGTCAATAGGTGCGTAGGAAGTGCCGTGGTAGACCGTGATGGGCAAAGAAAGCGTGTCAGGCAAGCGGGCCAGGTTGATAATAATCTGTTCGTCTTGGTCTCGGTACACCGGGGTTTCCGCTGCGATCGGATTGACCGGATACACCGCATCTAATGATTCGAGCGAAGTACAGGACCATTGACTGATCAGCAACGCGCTCAGAAGGTAGCCGTACAGTTTGGTGGGTAATTGCATCGCTAAAACAACGTCACTTGGATGCCCACGTTAGCAAAGTGCACATAGGTAAAGTTGTACACGCTGGATACATCGGCCCCGCCCTCCAGCAGGCGGTAGCCCAGCTTCAAGGCCAGTCGGTTGTCGACGAATTGGTAAGCAAGTCCGCCGAAAATATCTTCGGCCCGCCCCTGGGGACCCACCAACGCATCTCCGGCCAGTATGAAGTCAAACCGGTCGGTGAAGCGGTAGTTGAAATCAAAGCTCAGCAGCGGGACGAAGCCCAGGTCGGTGTTTCTGTTGGTAACGCCCTCTTGCGTTAGTGCTATTTTGGCATCCCGGAGCAAACCGGTAAGGCCCAAAGCCAGCTTGACTTTTTCGCTATTCACCAGCCGGTAGCGGTAGCTCAGCCGGTAGGTATTGAACTGGTACTCAGCCGTGACGGGAGCCGAACCGTACTGACGGCCCTCGAAGCGAAAGTCGCGGATGGTATTGTTGTCATACTCGAGAGTCAAAGGCACAGCCACCACGGCAATGGTATGGCGGTCGGCAATGGTGTAGGCCAGGCTAGCCCTAAAAAACACGGCGGGTTGCTGCACCTCGAAGTCATCGGTGAGACTAAACAACGTGCCCATCTCCTGATCGTTGTTGGGCGTGCGCACGTCGTTGTACTCATTGAAGGCCGCTCCGCTTTCCAGTTCGATGGTGAGTTGAGCAAAAGCGGTTTGCGTACCAAAAAATAGCAATAGGAAAAATGTTAGCGATGATTTCATTGGTGTTTCTTTTATTTAGTGGGTTTATAATTTAACTTCCGCCACCACCACGTAGGATCCTTTTGGGGTATTGTGGCCCATAAAATAGGTGTCCCCGGCGGTGATGCCTTCGCTGGAAAGAAAAGCGTTGAGAACTTGTGCTTCGTCTGTCGAAAAGTCTAATCCGAACTTAAACCCTTCGTTGGTTATCTTCAGCAACGATCTACTGTACTTGGCACTTGGCAGGTAATCACCTTTAACGAACTTCTTGGCGTACAGGTCGCACACCAGCGTACTGCCCGGCCCCGTATGCGCTTTGATTTCTTGGATGGTTTTTCTCACGTCTTTTTCGGCCAGATACAGCGTTACTCCTTCCCACAGAAAGATTGATCGCTTTGTGGGGTCGTAACCTACTTCCTCCAGGGCTTCGTACCAATTCTCCGTGGCAAAATCTACTTCGGCAAAACGAACGGGCGAGGCGTCAATGTCTGCTTTGGCTAAGTACTTTCGCTTAAGCTGTTGGGTTTCGGGCTGATCCAGTTCAAACAGGGCAAGGTCACTGTCTTTCAGCGGACCGTAGCATCGGGTGTCAAAGCCCGCGCCCATCACCACAAACTGTTCGGCTTGGTCTTTCAGCCGGTTGATAATTTCGTCAAAGTAGATGGTCCGGTTGAAGACCAGGTGGCTCACTCCTTCCTGCCCCCGTTCGGCCAGGGTGGGATAGCCCCAAGACTCGCCGCTGATTTTGTAGCGTAGGTAGAGCGGATACAAGAACAGCCACAGTCCGGTGGTTGAGGTGTTGGGCAGTGCTTCGTTGAGTTTGACCGTAGCGGGGTCTTTCCGCAAACCGAAGATATCCATCGTCCACCGGCCGTTGATCACTTCCACGGCGGTAGAAGAGACGCCCAGCCGCCTGCTGACAAACATTTGTTTATAGAATACCAGTACAAACCCAACCACCGCCAGGGGAAGCAGGTAGAGTTGGGTGATGACATAGACAAGGGAAGCAACAAGCTTTTTCATAAAGGTAATTTTAAAGACAGACCAGCGTGATTTTGTCAACCCTGGCCGGTCTAATGATAAAAAAATCAGGCGGTCAGCCAGTTTAAGGCTTCTTGCTTGCGTCCTAGTTCAAAAAATTTCATATCAATGCCCGGCGTCACGAAGTCTCCGGCTTCAGTTAGGTTCTCTATCCAGTCTTTACTGCCCAGTAGGGCTACCTTGTCAATGTCGCCTGCGTGCTTCAGACCGCTTTTGGTATCTTCCCACAACGCCGCCGGAGTGATGCCTTCCAGGTGTAAAAACTCCAAGTAAAACTTCACTTTTCCTGACTGCCGAACGGCCTGCTCTAGCTGCCGGTTGATAATTTGGTAGTCTTCGCTTTTGATCTTGCCGTTGATGACGTACCCTACTACCTCCGGGTACTCCGATAAAGCAATCGGACGAATGCCCGCGCTGTAGGCATCATCGGTTGACTCGTTGAGCCAGTTAATCGCCTGCTGTTTCTCAGCCTCCGCAAATACCCGGATGGGCAAGCCCGGAGTGAGAAAGTCAGACACCGGAACCACGGTGCTTATCCAGTCCAGGTCCGTGACGATGGCGTATCGCTCAATGTCACCAACCAGGCTCAGTTTGTCACGCATGGTGCTCAAAAAGCCTTTCATCCCGTCAAGGTCCAGGCCTTCTACCCGTTTTATCTCGCTGAGTAGCCGAACTTTTCCATCCTTAGTTTGTGCTTTGATCTCGTTGAATACTTGGTCAATGTCTGACTGCTCTATTTCGCCGTCTATGACGAAAGTGAGAATTTGTGAATCGTTGTTTTTTTCAGTGGTAATCATAATTAATAGATGTTAAAGGTTAAAAATCAGGGTTTGTTACGTTAAAGAGACAGTTCTTCATGGGTCTCTGGTCTTGAGACAGAAACCGTCAGGGTGCGCCCAGTCGGACGCTGATGCGGTGCGGGGATGATGATACGGGCCAGTAGACGAGTTTGTTGCTTGGCGAAGAGGTAGAACTCCACCGATCCGATGAATAAGATACTGTACCCTAGCAACTCAATGCTTTCTTCCGAAGCCCGTACTACGGCATGCATGTAGTTATCGCCCATCAGATTCTGCCAGATAAAGTGCAGTCCGTAGAGGCGGGAGAATACGTGCAGTACTAGTGTACCGATCAATAAAATAGGAAAGAAATAACTATTTGCCGTTGACGTAATCTCGAGCAGTAGTCGGCGAAAGTTCCGGTACAGAAACACCAAAAAAGGCAGCAAGACCAGCAGTACGCCAACTTGCCAGGCGTAGGGAAACAGGTATTCGTAGGCGTAATTGTTAAACTCTCGAATCAGTGACACCAACGCCATCACTCCCAGCGAGATGGCCAGGGCCCGGTACGCAGCATATTGTCGGGCACTATAAAAACTAATGAGTGCAATCAGTACTAACAATGCTTCCTGCACATATTCGGTCAGTGAAGACTCGCCAAAGTTAGCGGATAGGGCATCGTAGGCCATTGCTGCGTAGATGCCGATGAATAAGGCAGTGTATAATAATAGTCGGGTAAGAATTGTGGTGAAGGACATAGCAAAAAGGTTAAAGTAGACTTGATAATGAGGGTGAAAAGCTGGGCTACGACTCGGGTCAGTTGGTATAAGCGGATCGTAGCCCAGTTGCTTTAGTGCGCCACGACCACCGCTTGGGGGGCAACGCTTTCGGTTTTTTCCGTTGCACGCGGCTCGGAGGATTTCTTACTGCCCCAGCGGTCTTTCAAAGTATCCACTACCACAAACATCACCGGCACGAGCACGATGGTGAAGATCAGCGAGCTGGTCAGCCCTCCCATCAGCACGATGGCCAGGCCGTTCTTCCACTCCGCTCCGGCCCCGGTGGCAAAGGCAATCGGGATCATGGCAATCACCATCGCAATGGTGGTCATCAGGATGGGGCGGAAGCGAGCAATGCCAGCCTCAATCACCGCCTTCCGGCTGTCTTTACCCTCCTGCTTCAACTGGTTAGCAAAATCCACGATCAGAATTGCGTTCTTGATGACTAGTCCAATCAACATCAGTAACCCTAGAATCGTAAAGATACTGAGACTTTCCATCGTCAGGGCCAAGGCCAAAAAGGCTCCGATCAGCGCGACCGGCACCGCCATCATGACCACCAGCGGATAAATGTAGGAATCGTATAGGGCGACCATGATCAGATACACCAGGATGATCGACATCAGAAGGGCAATACCCAGCGAGGTAAAGGCTTCCTGCTGACTCTCCAGGCTGCCGCCCATGCTATATTCTACGCCGTCGGGTAAGTCCATCTGGGCAATGGCTTCCTGCACTTCCTGACCCACCGTGCCCTCGGGACGACCCGCTACCTGGGCCGTCACGTTGACCGAAGAACGCTTGTTGTCCCGCTCCAGCCGCGAAGGACCCGTAGACGGAGTAACCTGGGCAAACTGCTGCAGTTCAATCAACCCTCCCTGGCTGTTGAGAAACGACAGGTTGCGAATGTCACCGGTGTTCTGCCGGTCAAACTGGTCGAGCTGCACATTGATGTCGTACTCGTCCTGCCCGTCGCGGTATTTGTAGTCGGTGTTTCCGGCAAAGGCGTTCTGCATGGTGCCGCCCACGTCCTGCATGGTCAGGTGCAAGAGCGCCATCTTCTCGCGGTCTACCGTGACGGCAATCTCAGGGTTACCCCCTTCTACCGATACGTCTAGCCCCTGCGTGCCGGGTACCTGGGCCACTACGGCTTTCACCCGTTCGGATACTTGCAAGAGCGTGTCCACGTTATCACCGGTCAGCGTAACCATGATGGGGGCGGCTGTTCCCCCTCCGACCATGCTCACCGCCGCCGTGGTAAACTTAGCCCCTACCACTTCGGTAGATAGCTCTTGTTTGATCTGCTGGGCATATTCAGCCGAGCTGACCGTTCGCTCATCGGGACTGATCATCTTGGCGTTGATTTGAGCTAGGTAACCAGCCGTACCGCTGACCCCGCTGGCTTGACCCACGGTAGCAAAGGCGGAGCTAATCACCGGATCATTGAGCAGACGCTCTTCTACCTGCCGGGAGATGCGGTTGGTCTCCTCAATGGTGCTTTCTTTGGGCAGCTCGATGTTGACCACAAACTCCCCATTGTCCCCGTTCTTGACAAACTCACTACCGATAAAGCCTTCGGTGACCAGAAAGAAAGAGGCAATCACCAGGGCAAAGATACCGGCTACGGTGACCCGCTTGTGGTCAAGCGACCAGTCCAAGACTGATTTATAAAAGTTGTTCAGCCCGGTGAGTCCTTTCTCAAACCAGATCAGCGGACGGTGCCACAGGGTAGATGAAGTAAGCTCGATGGACTTGGAAAAGCGGGAAGCCAGCAGGGGCGTAAGGGTAAAGGATACTAGCAAACTGATACCCGTAGCAAAGGCCACCACTAGTGAGAACTGTCGCAGCAAATCGGCGATAATGCCGGTCACAAAGGTAATCGGCACGAACACCGCAATCAGCACCAGGGTAATAGACATCACCGACAGACCAATCTCTTTCCAACTAGCCATCGCCGCATCCCAGGGACTCATACCTTTTTCCAGGTGCGCGTGAATGTTTTCCAGCACCACAATACTGTCATCCACTAGAATACCCACCACCAGCGACAATCCTAAGAGCGTCATCAAGTTCATGGTAAAGCCCAGTAGGTACATCACCACGAAAGTGGCCACGATGGATACCGGAATGGAGACCATCACGATGATGGCATCGCGAAAGCTGTGCAAAAAGAAGAGCATAATGACGGCTACCAGCAGCACCGCCAGCCCTAAGTCAAAGATCACGGCATCAGCGGCCTCCAGGGTAAAGACCGAGCTGTCTTGCGCTACGGAAAACTCCAGGTTGCGGTCGGCGTATTCTTCTTCCAACGAAGCTACTCGTGTTCTCACATCTTCGGCCACCTGCACGGTATTGCCATCCGACTGCTTGGAGATCAGTAGTCCGATACTGTTCTTGCCATTGATACGCGAGATGGTTTGGGTTTCTTTTTGGGTGTCGTACACTTCAGCAACATCCTCTACTAGGATTGGGGCTCCGTCAGGGGCGTTGCCGATGGCTAGCTTGCTGATGTCCTCGATGCTCTGGAACTTGCCGGACAGACGGACCAGCACCTGCTGCGAATCGTCCTTGATCTTACCGGTAGGGAAGTCCAGGTTGGCCCCGCCGATGGCCTGGGTGAGTTGCAGAATACTCAGGTTGTAGGATTGCAATCGGTCACGGTCGGCGTTGATCTTGATCTCTCGTTCGCTACCGCCCACCATCTCTACCTGGGCCACCCCGTCGATGCGGGACAACGTTTCTTTAATATTGTCTTCCACAAAGTTGTAAAACTCCACTTCCGGCATGGAAGAAGAAGCGCCCAGGCGCATGATGGGTAGTTCGTCAATAGAGAACTTCTGCACACTGGGCTGCACGATCTGCTCGGGCAAATCCCCAATGATGTTGTTGACCTTGCGCTGGGCATCCTGAAGTACCAAGTCTACGTCGGTGCCGTAGCTTAGTTCCACCTGCACGATGGACAAGCCTTCCTGTGAGATAGAAGTGAGATTCTCTACTCCTTCCAGAGCCGAAACCGCATCTTCTACGCGGGTGGTCACCGAGTTTTCTACTTCGCCGGGCGAGGCCCCGGGGTAGACGGTGCTAATGGACAGTACCGGGGAGGTGATCTTGGGCAGTAGCTCATAGCTCAAGCTGGTATAGCTGATGATGCCCAGCAGGGTGACGATGGTAAAGAGCACCACCACCAGCGTGGGACGTTTGACGGATAATTCGGTGATTGTCATGATATCTTTGTTTTAATGTTTTTAATATAGTCGATAGTCCATAGTTGATGGTCCACAGTCGTTAGTCGACAGCCCACTGTGGACCGTGGACTATCGACTAATCGACTGTGGACTAGTCTACTACCTTAATTTCGTCTCCATCTTCCAAATTAATCTGTCCGGAGGTGATGACTTGCTGTCCTTCTTGCAAACCGGCCAGCACGCTGACGTTGTTGCCTACGCGGTTACCGGCGGTGATGCTTTTTCGGATGGCATGATTGTCTTCCACCAGGTACACCGAAGCATCGAGCATACTGCCTACCAGGGCCTGGCGGGGAATGGCTAGTACGGGTTCCGCGCCTTCTTCACTGGCAAACTTCACTTCGCCAAACATGCCGGCGCGTAAGGGGCGTTGTCGGTTGTTGTCTACTTCCACGGTTACCTTGAACTTCTTGGAAGGATCGGCTTTGTAGGATACGTTGATCACTTCCCCCTCGAAGCTTTCGGTCGGGTACACATCAGTGGCTACGCTTACCGTCTGGCCAACCGCAATGGAGGATAGCTCGTCTTCGGAAACTTTGATGATCATCTTGAGGCGGTCCACCTGGATGAGGCTGGCAATCTGGTTGCCGGGCATCACAAAGCTACCGTCTTCCACGCTGACCTCATCCACGAAGCCGCTGATGGGGGCGTAGACAGTGGTAAAGCTCAACTGCTGCTGCACCGACGCCAGGTTGGCCTTGGCATTGTCTACGGCCAACTGCGCTTCTTCTTTCTGCAGTTCACTCACCGCCCCGGCTTTCTCCAGACGCTGGTAGCGTTCCAGATCCTTCTGCGCTTTTTTCAGGCTTGCTTCAGAAGTAGCCAGTTGCGAATTGACCGAAGTGGCATCCACTTTGGCAATGATGTCGCCCTTCTTGACCGCATCCCCCTCTTCTACCTTGATGTAACGGATGGTTCCCTGCGCCTCGGCGATCAGGGAGGTTTCTTCCCAGCCCTCAAACTCCCCGGTGTGCAGGGCGGTTTCATTCAGACTTACCGGCTTCACTTCGGCCACGCGGACCGGCACGGTGAGCTCGATTTTCTTTCCGGCCTCTTCGGCCCGTTCGTTGATCTCTTGCTTGTTGGCCACCAGGCGGAAGGTGACAAAGCCGGTCAGGGCAACCACTAGCACGATGGCGATAATTTTACTGGTCTTATTCATGATTTCTATTGGTTTACGATGCTGATAATTTATTAAAGTTCGGTTTCTAAAATGGTCGCCAGTTGTCCGCTGGTTTTCAGCAGGTCCAGCTCAGATACTTTGAGTTGCAGCAGGGCGGATAGGTAATTGGACTGGGCTTGCTGCAGGGAAGTCTCGGCGTCCAGCAGTTCGGTCAGCGGGGCAACTCCTTCTTGGTAAGAGAGCGAGGTGGCTTGGTAGAGTTGCTCGGCCAGCTGGGTGTTTTGCTTCTGGTTGTCTACCTGCCGTTCGCTCAGGGTGAGTTGGTTGCGGGCGTTACGGTAGTCTACCTGAATGTTGTTGGTGAGTTGCTGCTGCTGGAGTTGCAGTTGTTCGCCCTCTAACCGCCGCTGCTGGATGCGGTGATGCCGCTGCAGTCCGTCGAAGATGGGCACGTTCAGGCTCAGGCCCCAGGTGCCGGTGCGAAAGTCGTTGTAGCCCGGCCCGGAGAACTGAAACTCGTTGGTTTGTCCCTGGTAGCCGTAATTGAAAAAGGCGTTCAGGGTGGGGAAGTACTCCGCCTGCGCCGCCTTGCGCTCCAGAGCTTTCAGATCCTGTTGCTGCTGCAGCTGTCGGTACTGAATGTTGGCGGGCATGGTCAGGGTGTTTTGCACCGGGTAGCTGGGGCTTTCAATGAGGTTCTCGGTGAGCACCAGCATTTCATCCACCGGCAGGTTCAGTAGTGTTTTCAACTGGTTAGACTGCTGCTGAATGGCAAAGTCGGCGTCTTCCAGTTGGGTTTGCAGGTTAGCCCGGTTCACTTCCAGTTGGGTCACGTCGGTGCGTTTGATCAGCCCGTCGTCGTACTGCAGCTGCGCGATGGTGACCAGCTGGTCGATGCGGTCGTAGTTGCTCTGAGAAAGCGTACGCTGCACGGTGCTCACCTGCACTTGCAAGTAGAGCTTGGCAATGTTTTCTACCAGGTCTTGGGTGGTTTTTAGGGTGTTGAGCTGGTATAAATCTTTCAGAGCCGCAGTGCTCTTGATGGCGGTGAAGAGTTGTTTGTTGAACAAGGTTTGCGACACTTCGCCGGTGGCGATCAGGCCGTAGCGGACCCCGAAGGTTACCGGGATGGTGGTGCCGGGTTCGCCGCCGAACACCTCACCGGGCAGCAGTTGCTGGGGCAGCAGGTAACTGTCGCTAAACTGCCCGTTGAGGTTGACCTGGGGCAGGGCTCCGCCTCGCACTTCTTTGATTTGAGCCTGCACGATCTGCTCGTCGATGCGCGAGCTTTCCAGAACGGGGTTGTGCTGGATGCCGTAGCGGATGGCTTCTTCCAGGGTGAACTTCCTGGCGCCAACGGGAGCCTCTTGTGCGGGAGCCATCAGGGGCAGCAGAAGCAGATACCCCAGCAGGGTGGCAAGCAGCGGAAGGTGGCGAACAGTGGATAATGTTTTCATTGTTTTGGTTTTATTAAATACTCAGTTATAATTGTTTAGTTCGGTTATAATAGAACTAACGAGACAAATAAAAAAGAGTTTTATTTTTTGCTCTTTTTATTTTCCCAGTCTTCAATGGTCCGCATC
Source organism: Cyclobacteriaceae bacterium (assembly GCA_965217275.1). GTDB lineage: Bacteria > Bacteroidota > Bacteroidia > Cytophagales > Cyclobacteriaceae > Tunicatimonas. The sequence goes on from OZ244400.1 coordinate 5,162,297, forward strand.
ATTTTCTCTTCCAGCTCCCGGTACAGGTCAACCACTTCGGTCAGGGTGTGGTTAAATTCCGGGTACTGGCTGGAGCGTAGCTCAAGGGTTTCTTTGATAATTTGCCGCAGTGAAGTGAAGGCCGTCAGGCGATCTTTCATAATTTCTACCCAGGTGCTTGAGTACAACTGAAAATAGCGCTTGCGATCGCCGGAGAAGGTAATATAATCCACCAACCCCTCGGTTTGCAGGGTTTTAAGCGCATTACTCACGGAGCTTTTGCTGGCCTGGGTATATTCTACCAAGTCATCAAAAGAAAGGTATGGCGGTTCGGCCATCATCAACAGCCCAATGATGCGAGCTCCCACCGGGGGAATGCCCGCTTTCTCAAAGCCCACCCCAATGCGTTCTACCTGGCGTTGCTTGTCTGCCTGAGTTACTTTTGCTGCCATAGCAAGATTAATTAATAGTTGAAAAACCAAATATACGCTTTTTTCTAATAGTTCGGATAAAGTAGAACTAAATTGTAAAATTTTATTTTTCAGACTTCAGGTTAATGGTCAATTAGGATCAAAGGGTTGCTCGATAACGGCTAAGTTTTAGAACAACCATTTGCTAAATTCACTAATTGGTGCTCGATTCTGATCTAAAAGCGTCAAATAGGCTATCCTACTAGGGTTGCCCCGGCCCGTCCGGGTGCCCTAACTGCCACAGAAAGAAAGCAATGGGATCGGCATAATAGGCAGCGATTTCTTCCGTATCCCCGGTGCCGTGTCCCCCATCGTATAATCTAAAGAGCGTAGCCCGGTTGTTTTCCCGTTCTCGTTCTACTCGGGCGGCTACCTTAGCCGGTTCCCAGACCGGGATGCGAGCATCCTCTTTTCCGGCCGTCAGTAACACCGCCGGATACGCTTCACCCTTCTGTACGTGAAGATAAGTATCCATCTCGTACAAGTACTGAAACTCCGTAGAGTCAGCAGGAGAGCCAAACTCATCGTGGTGCACTACCGCATTGGGGGTCTGATCCAGGCGGGTAGGATTAAGCAATGGATACTCCAGCACGGCTGCCCCAAACAACTCCGGACGTTCAGTGATAGCTCGGCCAACGGCTACACCCCCAGCGCTGCCCCCACGTACACCAAGCTTTTCAGAAGTAGTGTACTTATTTTCAATTAGGTACTCAGCGCAGGCAATCAAGTCTTTCCAACTGTTGGGCTTGTGCGCTTTCTTTCCGGCGTCGTGCCAGGCAAGTCCCTTCTCCCCGCCGCCCCGCACATGGGCGTAGGCCAGCACGCCTCCGCGCCGGTACCAGGCGAGCATTTCCGGTGAAAAGTAAGCTTCTAGTGATTCGCCGTAAGCACCGTACACTTCCAGAATAGTGGGGTTCGTACCATTGCGCGCTAGCGAGTCAGCATAGATAATCGACAAGGGCACCAGTTCTCCGTCGTGCGAAGTCACCAGCACTTCTTCTACGGTTAGGTCCTGCGGCAGATCGTAAGCCCCAGCGGGCCGGATGTTGGTTCTGATAACCGTATCTTGTTTTGGAAGATACGTATAGATACCGTAGCCGTGCGTCCAGTTGGATAGTCCAAAGAAGAGCTGCTGCTCGCTGCCGGTAGAAAGAAAGCCATCGGTGCTCAGGTCAACGTCTCCGGAAAAGGGCAAAGGCAAGGTTCGTTGTCTATCATTATCAATCTCAAGAATGCGACTAAGTCCGTTGACGACGTGCTCCACGTATAGCATACCTGCTACTATCTTCATCGCATTGATGTAGCCTTCCTGAGGGGCGAAGATTAGCGACAACGTCTCAGAATCAGTGAGCAGTCGTTGATAAATAGCCCCCCCCGGATTGTCTTGATGACTTAGGGTATACAGGTGCTCACCATCGGAAACCGCTTCGCTGACCTGGTCATCCGTAGTAGCCAGGGTAGTCCACGGCTTGCTCTGAGTCTGTTGATCAATGGTAGATAAGGGTGCCAGGTAATAGGTAATGTACTGCGAGATACCGTGGGCTACTGAACAAAGGGCGTATTCTCCGTCCGCTACCACCTGAAAGACAGGGAAGTCACCGGGTTGACAGGCAACCTCCGCCCGACTACCGGGTTCCAGTATGACTAGGTCCTCAGACTGAGGACTGCCGACCTGATGAAGCTTGACCCGTACCTTGTCAAAGTAATCGCTGCTGTCTTCCGGAAGGCTCAGCTGGGTGTAGAAAAAAGACTGACTATCTGGTAGCCAACTGGGAAAATAGGAGATACTGGCATCAATCGTCTCATCTAGCACCTCCCCCCGTTCGGCATCCAGAATACGTATCTCCATCATATCGTTACCGTCGGGATACATCTGGATCGCTACGTACTGGTTGTCGGGCGAAGGCTCAAAGCCGTAGATGGTGTAGAAGGTGCTGTCCTGTTCGTTGAGATCAGCCGTAGAAAAGATAACCTTGCCTTCTGCTAACGGACTATCGAACGAAACAATCTGATGCAATCCACTATCGTTTAATGTCTGAAGACTATAGACAATGCCCTTGTTCTCAATGGGTACCAAGCTCCGTACGTTAGAGGAGGTGCGCAAGGCGGTCATCTCGTCCTTCAGATCTTCGTACCCGGCAATCTGCTGCAAGGATTGAATGGCTTGCTCGTTTTTGCGTTGCATCCACGCCTGCACCAGCGGATGGTCCGGTTGTTCAAAGCCCCGAAAGGGGTCATCTACCGGCAGACCAAACACCTGCTCACTCACGGCGAATGAGTCAGGAAAACTGATTTTATCCTGCGTTGTCTGGGCAGCAGTCCAGTGGAAAATACTTAGTATAAAGAATGCAAACAGAACTGGTAGTTTCATGGGGTGAAGGAGTGTTATAGGGTAAATAGGTAGGTATTGAGTATCAGGCGACCAGACTACGATTTGAATCAATAAGAAGTGATATGGGTTCAATGGTCAGGCGTACTTGGTACGTATCAACATCTTCCTGAATATCCAGGGCGTATCGGTCTTGGTAAAAGGCGTCCAACGTCCGCTGTACGTTCTTGATTCCGGTTTTGGTACTCACCACCTGGATAGCTTTATTGCGCCGCTTTTGGTTTTTCACCGAAAAGCTTATCTCTTCGTTAATGTGTAGCGTTATCTCAATGGGATTGTTCTCATTGCTTTTGTCCCCGTGCTTAATGGCATTCTCCACAAAACTAATCAGCACCCGGGGTAGGATACGAACGCTGTCTGTATCCCCTTCTACCCGAAAGCAAATCTGCAACTTCGGGTAAAGCACCCGATGAATCTTAATGAAGCTTTTCAGATAGTTAAGCTCCTGCTCAATTGGCACTTCCTGGTTGGCCTGCACTTTCAGGTTGTAGCGCAGGATATCAGAAAGCACCAGTACCGGACTGGCCACTTCTGGGTCGTCCATTACCTTGGCGTAGATATGAGAAAGGGTATTGAAGGTGATGTGCGTATTGAACTCGCTTTTGTAAAAGTTTAGCTCTTGCCGAAGCAGTCGTTCTTCTACCTGGGCCAGTTCAATGGCTTTTTTACTATTGGCCTCAATTCTGGAGATGCTGTAGCGCTGAAAGTACGTGCCTAGTACCGCAATCTCTATAAACATAAACACAAAGGTAGCATCTGAGATATGAATTCGCAGCGGATAGACTGGCTGCGCTTCTCCCGGAAGCACGTGTTCAGGAATGGTGAGGTCAAGAAAAACGTAGGTGGAAACAAATAGCCCTAAGCCAACCACGGCCTTTTCATAAAAAAGAGAGGATAGCAAAAAGCTGTTAATTTTGATATTCCACCATCAAACTAACAAACTATGCTATCCTATCTTAAAAAAACGAATGTAGGACTTACTACTACTATCTGCAAGCCAATGTGATTGATCCGCGTGACAACCGGGGCAAACGCCATGATCTACACTTTATACTGTTTGGGGCACTGTTAGCGGCTATGGCAGGCAAGGTGCTCATCGCCGAGATTCACCGATTTTTGGCACGTCATCATGATTGCCTATGCTCTTTGCTGGGCTTATCGGTCGGGTATACGGTCTCCGATGTGCAATTACGCAGACTGCTGGCCTTGGTGGATGCGGCTGCCTATCAACGCTTTCATGCCCGGTATTTTGGTTGGCAAGCCTGTTTGCTACCTGCCAATAGCTGGATTAGTTTCGACGGAAAAGACCTGAAAGGCACCATTGATGGGGTAGTTGGACAGAAAAGGGGATTATGTATCGTGCGTCCTTTGCTACATCAGGGTAGCATCAGTCTACCGGGATTATTCTATCACGGGGCTAAAGACAGCGAGATAAGCTGTGTACGAGAGCTTTTGCAAGAAGACGCTTTAGCTAGTCAATGCCTGACTTTTGATGCACTACACACCCAAAGCCAAACCTTAGAAATGGTTCAGAATGCTCAAGGGACTTATATCGCTCAAGTGAAAGCCAACCAGCCCATGCTGCTGGAAGATTTACAAGATCATGCCAAGCTCACTGCCCCGGTCGCTGAACATCAGACCTCAGAAAAGGGCCACGGCCGAATAGAAGAGCGAAAAGCTTCTTTTTATCCCACCGATGCCGTCTGCTTTGAGCAAAAGTGGGACAGCTCAAAATTTGCTACCCTGGTGGTAGTAGAACGGGAAAGCACGCAATGCAAAACTGGCAAAGTAAGCCAAGAAACTAGCTATTACCTGTCCAATACCACCCTAGAGCAAACAGCCCCTGGCGAACTCTTTGAGACCATTCGCCAGCACTGGAGTATTGAGGCGGATAATTGGGTACGTGACTGCACGTTCCGTGAAGATTGCATTCGCTGTAAAGAACCAACCCGCAGCATGACCTTAGCGAGTATCATTTCAGCAGCCGGAAACCTGCTACGGCAACAGAAAAAGGGCTATCTGAAAGCAATGCAAGAGGATATAGCTTGCAATCCATTTGTCGCAGTAACTCTTTTTAAGCACGCTGACGTTTTATGAAAAGGCCGTGCTAAGCCAACGGTGTTGGCAACAAAGAAGTAGAATTTACTCTGATGCCACCACGGACACACCTTATAAAGAAAAGCATAGAAGGTGACAATGTAGAGTAACAAATAGGGAGACTGGGTAGCCAGACTAAACCAGAAGGGCCATCCCGCCTCGAGGGCGGCCGACACAAATAAACACAAAATCAGAAACCATGCGGCTACGTGCCCCCAGCGTTCCGTGGGTGACAATGGTTTTGTTGCGTTATTAAAATCTGTCTTCATACAACTAAAAACTGATGAATTTTCCGCAAAGTAATACAACTAAAATTAACGCTTGCTTCCACTCTCACCTACTTGCGAGGTTTTCATACCCGTTCAGGAAGTTTCATCCGCCGTTCACGAAGTAGTAGTAGTCGTTTGTGCATTTGTAGAGACGATAGGATTGCTAAATAGGCCCTATCGCCCTAATTTAGCAGAAATTTAACCAAATAATAGTATGAAAAAGTCAAACACCGTAGTTCCAGATTCTGCCTTATCAAAGCGGAATCCCGCATTAAAACACTTAAGTTCCGATCAACAATTAAGCCTTCGGGGAGGAAGATGTCCGAGACCGCCAGCGGTTAAAGTGGCTTGCAAGCCTAAGTAAATCATGCGAATAGAAAGAGCAGGCTACTTTCTCAAGCCTGCTCTTTACTTTCAAAATCAGAGAATCAAGCATTATAAATATTTCATTATGTATTTATCTTTTTACATAATAAATTGCAATTAGCTTACGCCAGTTTTTTTGAACTACCTAATCCTCAATTACTGATGCCTATTACCGCTATCGCGGTGGACGATAATCCAACCGCCCTGGAGATCCTCCGGAAATACGCTGCCAAAGTTCCCTCACTTTCTCTTATCCGCTGCTTCACCGAGCCATTGGAAGCACTGGATTATCTGGACCGACAGCCCGTTGATATGGTGTTTGTTGATATAGAAATGGGCGATCTGAGTGGCATCGACTTTATCAGAATTGCCAAAGGCAAGGAATTGAAGTCGGTTCCCCGATTTGTCATCAACTCCGCTCATGACCAGTACGCGATCAAGGGGTACGATCTTGATATCACCGACTATTTGCTCAAACCGGTTTCTTACGAACGCTTCCTGCATACGCTGGAGAAAATAAAAAGAGAAAAGCAGACTTCGCAAGTGCTTCCTTATCAAAGCAGTCATCTTTTCCTGCGAAGCAGTGGTAAAACCATTAGGCTACGCCACCGGGACGTACTCTACGTTCAGTCGGAAGGACACTTTGTCAAAGTGCACGTGAAAGAGCGGGTGCATCCGCACTTGTTATCCTACAAGATGTCTCAAATGGAGCAGATACTTCCGGCTCATTCATTCGTGCGTACCCACAAGAGTTATATTGTCAACGTTGAGCATATTGCGGAAATGGACGCCACCTCGGTGAGTCTGGACCACGTGGAGCCCTTAATCCCGGTGGGGAGTACCTACCGCCACCGCATCAATCAATTGTCTACTTCCTTAAGCACCTAAAATGATCAGCTGCATCATCGTTGACGACAACGCGGAGGCTATCAATGTACTAGCCCGCTACATTGAGAAGACGCCTTTCCTCCATCTACTTACGACCTTTACTGAACCCGTGGAGGCGCTGACTTATCTGCAGGAGTCTTCCGTTGATCTTATCTTCTCAGATATTGAGATGCCCGACCTGTCGGGAATTGAACTACTCAAAATAGTGGGACACCGCAGCCGCATCATTCTGAGCACCGGCTATTCCGAGTACGCCCTGCAGGGCTACGAGCACAATGTGGTGGACTACCTGATGAAGCCGGTTTCCTTTGAGCGTTTCCTAAAAGCCGTACAAAAGGTATTTAAGCCTTCTCCGACAGTGAATCAGCAAAAAGCCATTGGTGAGGAAGATTTTATTCTCATCAAAACCGAAACGAAGGGAAAATTACGCAAGGTAGCTACCGGTGATATCCACTGCATTGAAGGATTGAAAAACTACGTAACAATCTACACAAAGGATGAGCGAATCATTGCACTGCTCAATATCAAAGACCTGGAAGCAAAGCTCATGTCCACGAGGTTTCTGCGGGTGCACCGATCGTACATGGTAGCTACTGACCGGATCAGCGCCATTGAGGGCAACCAGCTGGTACTCAAAGGCACCGCTTCGTTTCAAGGTACAATCCCCCTGGGGGCTACCTACCGGGAGGCCTTCTTCCACGCTTTTCGAGATCACATTCTAGAGCGGAGGTGAGGATAACCCTAACCCCGGTAACCCAGTTAATGAAGACTTTCACTGCCTACCGTCAGCTCGACTACATGGACTGCGGTCCTACCTGTCTGCGGATGGTAGCCCGCTTCTACGGTCAGTACTACTCGCTGGAAGACCTGCGGGAAAAGACTTACCTGGGCAAGCAGGGCACTTCGCTGCTGGGACTATCGGAAGCGGCTGAGCAACTGGGCTTCCGTTCGCAGGCAGTGGCTACCGATTGGGATACGCTACGAAAAGATGTACATCTGCCCTGCATCGCCCACTGGCAGAACCGGCACTACGTAGTCATCTACCGGGTCACCGAAAAGCACGTCTACCTGGCCGACCCGGCTACGGGGAAGCTTCGCTACACCAAAGAAGAGTTCCTGGCCGGTTGGCAGAACGCTTTGGAAGCAGACGGTATTCTGCTGCTGCTGGAGTCGATGCTTTCCTTTTACGAGTCAGCAACTGCTACTCCAGCGAAGAAAAGCTCCTGGCGCTTTTTGCTTCCCTTCTTTCGGCCCTACTATCGCTACCTGGGGCAACTCTTACTCAGTGTGCTGGCCATCAGCATCGTTCAGCTGGTCTTTCCCTTTCTGGCGCAATCGCTGGTGGACGAAGGTATTCGTAATCAGAACCTGCACTTTGTCTATATCGTCCTGGTGGCGCAGTTAGTCTTGTTTGTCTCCCAAACGGTGGGCGAGGTGATCCGCAGCTATCTGCTACTGCACGTGGGCAACCGGGTTAGCATCTCGTTGCTGTCCAGCTTCCTGCAAAAGCTCATGCAGCTGCCCCATCCATTTTTTGAACAGAAGAACCTGGGTGATCTCTTTCAGCGCATCACCGACAACGAACGCATCGAGGAGTTTCTTACCGCCCAATCGCTCAACGTGCTGTTTTCCCTATTTACCGTTGGCGTTTTTGGTCTCATCTTAGCCTACTACCACCTAACGATCTTCCTGATCTTTGGGGCGGGTTCCGCTTTGTACATCCTGTGGATTGCTTTGTTGGCCCGCCAACGGGCGGCCCTGGAGTACAAATGCTTTGCAACTTCGGCTGAGCACCAGAGCCAGTTGCACGACCTGCTCTACGGAATGCCGGAAATTAGACTCAACAGCTCGCAACAACGCCGCCGCGGGCGCTGGGAAGCTGTCCGCATCAAGCAGCACCGGGTAGCTACGCAAACCCTGTCGGTTGATCAACTGCAAACCCGCGGGGGAACATTTATTCACGAACTCAAAAACATTGGTATTACCTTTTTGGCGGCCACGCTAGTCATTAAAGGCGAAATGACGCTCGGTATGCTGATCGCCGTACAGTACATCCTGGGGCAGATGAACGCTCCCTTGCTCAACCTCATCGACTTTCTTCAGTCAGCGCAGGATGCCCGGTTGAGTCTGGCTCGTCTGGTTGAGATTCATCAGAAGCCAGCGGAGTCCCTTTTGCCAACCAACGCTATAAATCCCACTGCCTCGACGGATCTCCACCTCAATAAAGTCACTTTTCACTACGAAGGTCCTCATTCTCCGGCCGTACTTCAAGAAGTGAGTGCTACCATACCGAAGGGCAAGGTAACTGCCATTGTGGGGCCTAGTGGTAGTGGAAAGACAACCTTGCTCAAACTGCTGCTTAAGTTCTACGACCCTTCTTCGGGTACGATCTGCGTAGGCGATCAACCGCTGGATCAGTATATCTCTTCGGAGTGGCTGGCTCGTTGCGGCGTAGTGATGCAAGACGGCTTCATCTTTGACGATACGGTGCTGGCCAACATCACCGAATCCGACAGTTGCCGACCGTTGGACAAGGAACGTCTGGCCCACGCGGTGCGGATTGCCCACCTGGAGCAGTTTATTCATGCATTGCCCAAAGGTTATCATACGCCCATCGGACAGAACGGTATGGGGCTCAGCGGGGGACAAAAGCAACGCCTGCTCATTGCCCGGGCGGTGTACAAAAACCCGGACTACCTGTTTTTTGACGAGGCGACCAGCGCCCTGGATGCCGAAAGCGAGCGCTACATCGTCAACAACCTGGAAAATTTCTACCAGGACCGCACGGTGGTTATCATCGCCCACCGCCTGAGCACGGTCAAACACGCCGATCAGATTCTGGTGCTCAATCAGGGAAGACTCGTTGAGCAGGGCACGCATAGTGAACTCACTGATCTCCGGGGCAAGTACTACGCATTGGTCAAGAACCAACTGGAACTGGGCCAATGAAACAACTATCCCCGGTAATTGAAGAACTGGTAGCTCCTTCTGAGTATATGCAGGAGGTATTAGCTACTCCGCCAAAGTGGATTGTTCGCTGGGGAGAATTACTGGTTTTCCTGTTGGTGCTGGGACTGCTGCTACTGGGATGGCTGATTCGCTATCCGGACCGTATTGCGGCCAAGGTAGTCATTACTACTCATGATCCCCCGGTTCCGGTGGTGGCTCGCACCGATGGTGCGCTGAGTCAACTGCTGGTTGCGGACCGTGATACGGTAGGGCAAGGGCAATTGCTGGCTATTGTTCAGAACCCTGCCTACTATCCCCACGTGGTTCAGCTAAAAGAACAGCTTAACCGATTTGATGCACGGGGGGTGGTAGCAGATTCACTCTTTGTGGATGCTTATCGCCTGGGTTCTTTGCAGGAAGCGTACGCGCAACTGCAACGGGTAGCCAAAGACTACCGCTTGTACCAACGCCTCACCCCTCACTACCAGCAGCAACAGGCCATCGGGCGACAGTTACGGCACTACCGCGCCTTGCTGGAACAGAAGCGCGAGCATCAGCAATTGCTGGAACGAAAGGTGCAACTGGCCGAAAAGGACTTCCGTCGCAATCAACAGCTGCATGCGTCTTATACGATTGCCGACAAGGCGCTGGAAGATGCCGAACGGGCTTGGCTGGAGGTGCGAGAATCGTACGAGACACTGCGCACGGAGCTACTACAAATTCAGGTGCAAGTAGCCGACCTGGAGCGCGAGGGGCAACGGTTGGGAACACAGCACGATCAAACAGGCGGACAGCTACGCCCTACTTTGATCACGGCGGTAGACCAGTTACGGTCAGCCATTGCCCAGTGGGAAGAACGCTACCTGCTCATCGCCCCCCGGTCGGGACAAGTATCTTTTTCAGACTTCTGGAGCGAGCAGCAATTTGTTCAGTCCGGACAAACGGTGATGAGTGTGGTGCCCGAAGAAGAACAGGCGGTGGTAGGTCAATTGAAAGTACCGGTTAGGAACTTCGGCAAGGTAGTCGTTGGCCAAAGAGTGCATATCTACCTGGACAACTTTCCGCACCAGGAATACGGTGCCCTACGGGGAACGGTGCGTAACCTGTCCGCTCTACCCAAGCAGGGCTACTACCGGGTGAGCGTTGCTTTTTCGAATGGCCTGACCACCCAGTACGGTAGACAGATTCCCTTTACCCAGCAACTGTCCGGGCGGGCGGAAATTGTTACCGAAGAGCTGCGTTTGCTCGAGCGTCTCTTCTATCAGTTTCGAGCGGCGGTGAATACTGATCATTGATCTCTCTGTTGGTCACCGCTCACCTTCGGTTGGTGTACGCATTCAGACAGTATTTTCACCGTAGCATATCCTTCCGAGCGTTCATCCCAGCAACTTAGTAGTTGGTGTAACGTTTTTCGGTAGCCGGTCGGCGGGACGTATCTTGTGGTTCAGTTTACTACAAGCTTATGAGTCAGTTACCAGAAGCGTTTGACAACAAAACGGACAAGCAACCGGCAGATTTCGCCTCTGTCGCATCACCGGAAGACTATCAACAGTTGCTTTTGGCCTACCAGCGTATCCGGCAGGAACGGGATATCCTACACCGGGCACTGATGGCCTTTCGCCTAAGCAAGACGCATCGTCGGTCTTCACATCTTAGCCATACAGATTAGGATAGTGCTGCACCACCGCCTTCACTTCTTTCCGTACCTGCCGGAAATTTGCGTCCATGGCAGGTTGCATGTTTGCTGATCCGGCCAGCGAAGCGAAGCTCTCAATACCGTACTGCTGCCGTACTTTTGTTTCCTTCGTTTGCGCCCGGAAGTAGGGTATACTGCTCTCTACCGTTTGCCCCACGAACTCGCCCGGCTGCAACTGCATCACTTCCTGCGGCTTGATCAGTGCGCGTTCCTGCTGGCTGGTGCTGGTGTTGTGCGACAGGTTGCGACTGCCCTTGCTGCCCCGGCTGCTGCCTTGCGAACGGTTGGTGATCAACTGCTCCTCCTTGCCAATCATCTCACTGACCGCCTTGGCCGTCTGTACCGAGCTCACCTTACCGTAGAACTGGTTGGATAGGTTGGCAACGATGACCTCGGCTTTCTCCCGACCAAACATATCCACCACCTGGGCAATGTCCTGGGCCAAGTAGACCGTGGCCACCTTATTGCTTCTTGCCGTAGCCGGGATTACCTCGAACTTGGGAATGTAGAGCGTCGGGGCTTCGTCCAACAGTACAAAGCTCTTGCGCTTGCCCTGCTGGTTCATTTGCTTCAAAGCTACGGTAATGATGAGCGACACCACCGGACTAAAGGTATCCACCAGCCCCGGATCAGAACCCAAACACAGCAGTTTGGGATTATTGGGATCATTGATGTTCATGGTAAAGTCACGGCCGGTGAGTACCCAAACGATCTCGGGACTGTTGATGCGAGTGACCATGATCTGCAAGGAAGCAATCACCCCGGCAGTCTGCTTATCGGCTTTGTTGCGAATGGCCGTAGCAATGCTGCGCACCATATCGGCACTCTGGGCATTAGCCTCCAGCATACTGATTACGTGGACGTAGTCTTGATACAGCGCCGTATTGATCACGTGCGGCAGGGTGCAATGTTTCGGATGTTCACTCCGGTAGAACCAAATCAAAGCAGCCAGCCAGGCAATAGCGGAGTTAGAGAAGAACTCCCGGTGCCTGATGGTGTTGGTGTCCAGGTTGTTGACAATGGCGCGGGCGTACTCTTCGGCATGAGCGACGGTTGGAATGTTGGCTGGTACCAGCGGATTGCAGCGGTGGGAAAGCGTTGGGTCCTGGAAGTTGACGATGTAATAGCGTAAGTCAGTCTTTTGACCGTAGCGGTGCAAGGCAGTATTGACTACGCTAGCCAGCGTAGGAAACTTGAAGTCGTAGACAATCCCACTGAAACCCTTCTGCACAAACTGCTGCAGGAAGGCATTGCCGATGCTGGCCGACTTACCCGAACCGGAGGAACCGATGACCAAACTACCCCGGTAGGGATTAGGCACGTTGAGGTAGCCCTGTTTGGTCTTGATGGAGATGCTGTGTTCGTGCTTGATCTTGCGCCGTTCGGACTGCTCTACCCTTCGCTTACCAGGGCCACGAAGTACCATTGCCAGCGTTGCTTGCAGAAGTACTATACCTACCAGCGAAGCCGGATACAACCACCGGACGGTTGTAGTCTGGTACGAGCTGATAGTAAAGAAGCAGTAAGTGACTACCAGTGTTGATAGGAAAACTAGCACGCGGATTGTTCCGGTAGTTAAACGTTTGGTCGCGGCGGTAGCCTGACTGGTATGGACTAACCAAAAGCTAAGGACGGTGTAGCACAGTAAAAAGCTGATACGTGTCGCCGTACCCAGCCGCAACACCCCGGAAGCCACTTTGAAAACCGCCGGGTAACGGGCAATTAATTCGGGAGGGCTTGGCTGCACAAGCAGGTAGTACTCTGAACCTAGTAGAGCAAAGAGCAGGAATAACAGGACAAAAAGGGCTTCGGTGCCGGTATGGTGCATTATCGTTCTAATTGGGTGAATCGTCCTTGCTGCTTCTTTCGCTTGCGAGAATCTTCTTCTTCACCGGCTTCCTGACCCATGCCCTGCGCCCCTTTGCCCAGATGTAGCAGCGTGCGTTCGGGGAAACTGATCTTTTCATCCTTGCCCGTCTCCAGCACTTGGTACGGGTCGTTCACCAGCTTGCCTTCGTGATACTGCTTGGTCAGCCGGTGCAGGTTGAAGAAGAAACCCTTGCCGTACTGCTTCTCTTTTCCAATGGCTAAAGCGCGGTCTACGGCTATCTTCTGACTGCCGACGAAGTACTGATTCAACTGATCGATTCGGTAACGGATACGTTCCTGGTGGCGCTGCTGGGTTGCTTCCGGCATACCGGCGGTGAGCTTGTCCGAAGTAGTGCTATCGCGGTAGTCAAACATTCGCTGAAAAGTCTTGCCGTTCTCCACCTGCCAATCTTTGAAGGTGAAGCGTCCCTTGCGTCCCTTGGGGTTGATACGGTGCTCTTGACTACGGTCTTGGGCGCTAATTAGTACGTGCACGTGCTGATGAAGTCCGGACTTGGCAGTCCCTTTCTGTTCTCCTTCCTTCTCGGTGCGCTGCTGATGGATCGTGGCAAACCAGACCAGTTCGGACGGTGCAAGCTTGCTTCCGTCTCTGAGCGCAGCATTCCGGGCGTAGTTGTCCATCGCTTGCCGGACGTAGGCTTGTAACTTGACCGGATCGTTGCCAATGTGTCGTAGTTCCGCCTCGGACGGGGAAAGCACCAGCGAGTAGAACTTTTCCTGATGCTTTCTGAGTCCCTTGGCGTTGCTATCGACACTATTGCGTACTTCGTCGGCGGTGACATCATCCCGGTCCTGGTTGAAGAATATAGTTTCTTCTCCCTGCTCTCTGGCTTCGTGTCCCAGGTAGCGAACGGTCTTGTTACAAGAACCGCGGTTGGCAAACACAAAGCGACCGTGTCGGCGGGGATCAATGATTTTGCTGTGCATGTTTTTGGGTGTTAGGGGTTGGGTCACTTGCGGTGGTGGCTAGTGGGATTTGGGAGATACTCCTGAGCGGGGCTGGCTCTTCGGTTTTGCGGCGTCCAGTTGGTCAGCTACTTGTCGCAGGCGTTCGGCGAGGTACTGCTGGTCCTGTTGCTGGAGTTGTTGGAAAGTAGCCTCGTCCTCGGTGATCAGAGTGAGCAAGTGGTTCACCGATAGCTCGCCCAGGATGCGGGCTTTGCTGGCTTCGGTATGCATCGCCCGCAGGATGTGCTGTTCCTGGAAGACCAGGTACGAAAAGATGCGGTCTACGGCCAGGCGAAGCAGCTGGGCAAACTCATCGTTCTGTCCGGCTTGATAGTCTCGGGGGTCCAGCTTGCGGGAGATGAAGAACTCCCCGGCTGCTTCCAGGTATTCTTTGTAGGAAAGCTTCAGCCGTTCGGCTTCCTGGTCCAGTCGCCGGTGAAAGGCGTTGGATACGTTGATTTTTTTAGAAGTACTCATAGTGAAGTGCTTAAGAAGGTTTGAGAATCAGTAGGTTAAGAGGCAAAAGTACTTGAGTGAGAATATAACATTTTGTAAGTAGCTGACTCTCAGTAGCTTTTCAGGAATCTGCCGTTTCCCATCTCGCTGTAACTTTTGCCAAATACTAGCTTCGGCGATCCTTCGCCTCGGGCGGAAAGCAGATCAGGTTGCACATTTCGCGCAAGCGGGAGCGTATCCGGTTGCCGTAGATGTCTTCTAGCGTTTCGGCGTTCAGGTTGGTGGTCAGATGGGTAATCATCCCGCGCTGGATAAACTGGTCGTAGCGGTCTAGCAGCACTTCGGCTATCACGTTGCAATCGTTGCCGTAGCGTTTGGCATCGGACTCGGTGCCAAGGTCGTCAAAGCAGTAGGTCAGCGGCTGATCGTACTGAAGTACCGGACCGTAGCCGAGGTGCTTGCTGCAGTACGATTTGGCCCCGTAGCGGTCGATCACCGAATAGCCATCCTGTAAGAACTGCCGGGCAACGTCACGGGCGGCAACAATCCGGAAGCGGGAGGCTCTACTGCCCTTCTGCTTGCTGTTAGGGTGCTGATGAGCGGTAGACAAACTATCCAAATCCAAGTAAGCCAACAGCTGCATCAGGGTGGTTTTGCCACAGCCAATCGGGCCCATCAGAAACAAGCCCTTCTGCGGCTTTAAGCCTAGCTTTTGACACTGTACACCATCGTGCCCGAAATAAGCCAACAGTGCGGCAATAACCGGCTTATTGGTGGCATCTACGGTGAAGCCCGGCACCTGGCTCTGCGCGTAGCCGACAAACTGCTGGTATTGCTCAGCAAAGCCTGGCTTCGGAAAGGGTCCCTTAGAGCGGGATGCTGTAGTCGATGCGTCCGTTGCCGGGGCTGTGGAGTCGGCTATTGGCATGAGTTCTTGAATTCTTCGTATCATAGGTTTGGGCGTTTAAGAGCCAGTTGTTGGCCGCCGCTTGCCAGTCTTGCATGGCATTGCGACCGACCTTCCAGCCGTTGGATTCGTAGTAGTTAATAAAGCGCAGGGCCCGGGCGGTAAGGACAGAAGGACAAAGTTCCTTTTGACTAAGCATGTAGTCTTCAGCTTCCTTGACCGAAGGCTTGACAAAAGGAGAAGGCGCACTATTCTTCACTGGGGGAAGAGGGACGGCCGCAGCCGGGGGGTTAGGGGGCGGGGACTCTTCCGCTGACAAGCGTAGCACTGCCTTTTCAGACACCCCCTCCTCCCTTTTGTCCATCTCCCAAAAGGGGGGCGTACCCTGTATATATTCTGTTATATTATTATTTTTATTAGAAAGGAGTACAGCCGTTTTCGCTTCTCCTAAAGGAGGACCGACCCCCTCCCGAAGGTCTGCCACCCCCTTCGATAAAGCCGGGGTGCCCCCCGCTATCGGAGCATCGCTTGACCCGTTCTGAGCGGCCGCTTTTGGCAGATCCGAAGGATAAATTTTGCGCTGGTTGCCCTTGGCTACTTCTACCCGGATGTAGCCGTTTTGGCGTAGTTCCCTGAGCCAGCGACTGACGGCTTTTTCCCGCACCTGGTAGAGTTGGGCGAAGAACGTGTTACTAGCCCAGCAGTAGCCCGTCTGCCGACTCAGGGCGACAATCTCCCCGTAAAGCAAGCGGGCAAAGGGACAAAGGCGACTGTCCAAGCGTACCTGATACGGCAGTGTTGTATAGTAAGTAAGCTTGTTCATGGCAAGAGACTTAGTTGATTAGGGTTGACTTCTGGCTCCTCCGATACTAGAGCTTCCAAGTAGATGAGTCGGTGTTGCCCGGAAGCGTCGTAACGCACGCGCAGGTAGCCCGCTTCTTCTAATTGGGTTACCCAGGCAGCTACGGTTTTGAGCGTGACCTGGTAGAGTCCGGCGAAGTAGTGATTACTCATCGGACAGCTGCCCTGCTGCTGGCAGAGGTGGGCAATCTCGCCGTAGAGCAACTTGGCCGAAGCGCTTAGCCGGGCGTCAAAGCATACTTTGGAAGGAATGCTGATCTGGTGGACGGGTGTTTTGATGCGTTCTTGGTTCATCGTCAGGATTGGTTAGGGTGATTGACTAGGTTTTCCTGCAGCACCCGCATAATGCCCTCGTAGGGGTAGTAGACGATGCCGCCGACCTTGCTAAAGGGCAGCGTGCCGTTGATGCGCAGGTTCTGCAGGGTGCCGGGAGAAATGTCCAGCAGCTGGCGTACTTCCGGCGAGCGCAACCAGCGCTTAGCTTCAGAAGGGCTGTCGGTAACAATGGCCTTGATGTCTTCGAGCAGTTCTCGCTTGAAGTCAATGAGGTCTTCGGTGGTCACGATATGAGCAGGCATGTTGAGAAGGGATTAGATTGAACATGCCTCAAAGGTGCGGAAAAGGGATAAGTCAAAACAGTTAACGGGGTTAATCAACCCCTAGTCAACTCATTGACTTTCAGCTTTTTATAAATAAATATTTTTTGTAAAGCAATCAGTACGCTTACCCGGAAATGCCTCTACTTTGTTAGCTTTACCCCGAACTGATGCTGTCCTGCCCCTTCCTGAACAAGCCAAGCAGGCGCCATCCGTTGGCCCCCATTTGGTGCGGGAAGCGGAGCTTAGTAAAGCAGATGGTCTAGGGTCTAGGGTAAGCTATTCAGGTAGTTGAGCATGGCGATCACCTTTTCTTTGAGGACGGCAACCGAGTGCTCATCGGATTTATAGTAGCGATCGCGCAGACTCTTTTCAGATATGTCTTCCTGGCGGGTGGACTGCAAGATGCGGCTGATCTGCCGGTAGATGTTGTTCTGGTTTTGCTTAGGAAAGACATCCACCTTGGGGTCAAGAAACATACGCAGCAACAGCGAAATCTGAGGCACTGATAAGTTGGTTTTGATCTTGTCGGAGGGTCTTTCTAAGGGGGCGGGGTCTACTATTCCGGAAGCCTTTGCGGTCTGGTTCAGGTACTGACTGAACTGCTGCTCCAGGAAGGCCGTCAACTCTTCCAGGTTCAAGTAGATCAGCCGGTAGACGTCCGGCAGTGAGTAGTCTTCAACGGGCGCGTAGACCGGTGCTTGCGCTTCGTTGAGGTAGCCAAGCACCTCACTGGCGTAGGTAAGCAAATCCCGCTGGTGGTCCTGTACGTATTTGCGCACTTCTTTGCGGGAGGAGGTCTGGTGCACGTGCTGCACCATATTCTCCTGAATGGTAGCTACCTGCTCCTCCAGCAGACACTGATAGAAGTAGTAGCGTCGCTCTTCAACCGAAAGGCTATCCAGTGGATACTGCGCAAAGAGTTCCAGGTGAAGCCCTCCCCGTTCGTCCTGCCAGTGGTACCACTCCAGGATGCTTTCTTTGGTAATGGATAGCTCACTAAGCACCTGTGACAGCAAATCTTCCCCCGCCGTGGCTTCGTTCGGATAGACGGTATGGTTCTGGGCAACGAAGACCGGCAGCGGGTGCTGATCCAGTAGTTGGACCCGTAGGGACTTGAGGACCGGTGGCAAGTCATCTAAGGCATGAAATTGAGCGTGCACCTGCTTGGTAGCAAAACTCGGTGTATGGTTTAACTGATCGTAATAGGCAGTTTGTTCGGCGGGCTCCAGCGGAAAGTACAGGGGCGACAAGCTTTCTTGCCGAATACGGCGGAAGACGTTCAGTTCGTAGGGCACAACAGTTTGGATTGATGCGCCGGAGAAAAATCAATCAGTATGCCGAACCAGCTGCTGGCCTTCCGGATGTAATGATTTAATCGCTATTGCCAGCATCCTACAGCGCTGCTGTCGGTTAATTAACGAAAACGAAGAGGCTAGCGATAGTGTGATCGTCGCTGATCCAGGTGGGTGCTAAATGACCTGAGCATAGTTTCGTAGTACTGCCACGGTCTGTGACAACTCCTGCCGTTCCAGGGACGTCAAGTATTCCTCAACCGACATCGGCGGATTTTTCAGACTGGCCCGGTGTTCCTTGGCGGCCGCAACCACTGCCCCGGGGTTCAAGTCCAGCAGATGATGGATAAATACGTCCGGATGCTGTGCTTTTATACCGTATGGCAATAGCTTTTCATCCGGAAAGTCCTTGAGGTTACGGGTTACAATCACCTCGGCCCCCGTTCGTATTGCGGCGGCCAGCACGTGCCGGTCATCTTTGTCGGGCAAGTCTAGTCCCGCGATCAGAGGCTCAAAGCCAACGACCAAGCAATCTTCCGCGTGC
Organism: Cyclobacteriaceae bacterium; assembly: GCA_965217275.1. Taxonomy (GTDB): domain Bacteria; phylum Bacteroidota; class Bacteroidia; order Cytophagales; family Cyclobacteriaceae; genus Tunicatimonas. The sequence goes on from OZ244400.1 coordinate 5,180,897, forward strand.
TTGTTCATCAGATCGCGAGTCCGCTCCAGTTGGGCGCGGGTGAGGTCAGGACGGTTCGTCAAAATGGCGTTTATCCATTCCTCGTGCACTTTGTAGGACCAGCGGGCGCTGAACAGGTCACGCAGTGCCAAGCGCATGATGAAGTTTCTCAGGGCTGCTGGGTACAATACGTTGGCATCGAAGAAGGCGGTAAGTCGGCTCACGCTACTGCTCAGATTCCCAGTTGCTGATCAAGCTCGGCCAACTCATCTAGGGTTTGTCGTCGGCTGGCCATTTTCTCACGCTTAAAGGCCAGCACCTCTTCGGCGCGGATGCGGCGATGGGTCCCTACCCGATGATAGGGAATCTTACCTTCCTCCAGTAGCTTGACCAAGTGCGGACGCGACACATTGAGCACCTCGGCGGCCTGGACGGTGGTTAGCTCAGCGTGAATAGGCATAAGGGTCACCGCATTGCCCTGCGCCATCTGGTCGAGGATGTTGATCAACAGGCGTACTGCCGAAGCCGGTAGCTGCACGGTTTCAGCGGGTTGCTCACCGTTGTTGAGCAAGCGTATTTCAACGTGCTTATCGCTCTGAGACCGGGCGGCTAGCTTGCGGGCGGTTTCCATCGCCAAGTGCGCATCCTGTTGGGAGGGCATGACGATATTGGTATCATCTATAGCTTGCATCTGGTAACTATTTATTGAACATCTAAGTGCAATATACGAAATAAGTGTAATATATGCAAATTGCTACCCTGACGAAGAAGCAAACAGTTCAGTGTGGTTCTCTTGGTTGGTTTGTTTACTCTTACGTTGGCGGATGCACTGCGGGCAATCGCGTCGGTAGCGGGAGAGTTGCTGGTAGCTATCAGCTTTGCGACCGCAGGGCAAACACATGCGGTTTTCGGCTACTAGTTGTAGCTCTTCCTGGTGCGTTCGCTGCTGCTGGGTGATGGTCTGCTGCAACTTGGTCAGCGCCTGTTTGCCTTCGCTGAGCTCTTCGTTGCGCTTGGTGAGTTGGGCTTGCAGACTACCAAGCGACTGCCTGGCCGCAGTTAGTTCGTCGCCAAGTTGCGTAGCCGTCTGCTCGGCGGTTCGTAGGGCTTCGTCACTGTCCCGCTGGTCTTTCATCTCTTTCCACTTGCCTACGAACAGGTAGACAAACAAGTAGTTAATCACCGCAATCAACAGGCTAAAAAGCTGGCTGATGAAGATGTCCTGAGCGGGCTTACTGAAATTCCAGGCGTCAAAGAACAGCGTGGTGATAAAGTACCCGGCAATGGCAAACAGTACCGGAAAGGCTTGGTGTACCAGCTTGCTGTTGGCAGCTGTGGTGAGAATCGTTAGGTGTATAGCGACACTTAGAAACCAAGCGGCCGCTTCCCGCTGCCAACCAAGGAGGGTTTCCGGTAGTTGGGTAATCAACAGGGCCTGACTCTCGTACACCAAGTAGGCGTACATCGCGAACATACCGATCATAATCGGGGGCAGGGTGAATAGGCTTTCGGCGATCTTTTCAAAGAAGTTATGAATGCGCTTTTCCATGAAGCTAGGGTTTTGGGAAAACTGGGGATTGGGTTTTAGGAATTTAGGAGACTGACCGGCAATTGACTACGCGACGGTGTTGCTCAACTGGTAGCTGAACGCCGGTTCGTGTGCGATACTGCTGCTAGGTTGACTGTCGTTGCCTCGGGCGTGGTAGATGGCCTCGTATAGGTCCAGTTCCTGGATGCGCTGCAACAGGAAGCGGTACTTGCGCCGTCCCTCAGCGATGAAGGCGCTGCTGGCGTACTTCTGTACGAAAAACAGGCGCTGGGCTTTCTTGCTTACCCCGATCAGACAGACCTGCTTGGCCCCGATACTATCGGCGTAGAAAGCCATTTGGCGGTCGTAATTGTACTGCTGGCAGCAATTGATAAATGCTCTCAGACTGCGGGCAGAGGTGGTTTTGAAGTCTACAACGCGCGGATGATTAGCAGAACTCTTGTCAATCAGGTCAACTTTACATTTGCAGTCTACGCCAGTACTTGGCTCTTGCCACAAGATGACCTTCTCTTTTTCGCTTTTGTCCAGCAAGGTTTTGCAATATTGATTGCTGACGACTGTCCGGTGCATTCGGTAAAGCAGCGAAATATCCAGACCCTCGCAGCATTCGGTTCTGAATTTTTCCGGCTCGAGCAACAGTTCGTGAAACGATCCGCCGAGGCGAAAAGCGGTTTCCGGCTTCTGGTAGGGAATGCCCTGTAAGGTGTGTGACGCAATCGTTAGGTCGCTGTTACTAATGCGGGGCAGTTGGTAGTACGACATGAGGAAAGGGGGTGAGTGCCGGAAGCGCCGAGGATGTCAAAGCTTCCGGCGATAGGTTGAACAAAACAACTAGCGATACACAGTTTGCTGCTGCTGAAAGATCATCAGGCCGGGAATGCTGCGCTCACCGGACCGGATGGCTTGGCGTACTTTCTTCTCGTCCAGCATCAGGTACTCACGGGGGACGTTGGCTAGGTTCTGTACCTCAAAGGTCCAGATGTTCCGAATGCCTTCGGTACTGTGTTGGGCTACGGCAAGCTGGCGTTGAAACTCGCTTTGCTGTTGTATCAAACTAGCGTCGCTGTCCTCGGCTTGCAACCGAGTGCGTTCTTCCTCAGCAATTCTATCCAGTACCGCTTGCTGCTGAGCGGCAACCTGGGCGTCGAACCTGCCTGCCGGTAGGCAAGGCTGCTGAATCAGGGCGTCGGCGCGTTGCATTGCTTCTTCAATGGGAGCCACTAGTTCCTTTTCTTTGGCAATCCAGTGCTTGACTTCTTCCTGCAACGGAGTAGTGATCGCTTTGCGGGTGGCCGGCAATCCGGCGGCGCTGACCTGTTTAAGTAACTGCTTGCCTTCGCGGATAGCGGAAGCAACAATCGCTTTATCGCCTTCGTCGTTGACGATCTCTACCGTTGCCATCACGCGCAACAAGTGTTTTATTTTGCGGGGTCCGGCCATCCGGTTGATTTCGTGTTCAAAGCGCGCTACCGGCGTAAGGTCTGCTTTCTTGGTTTTGGTGAGCATAAGGGGGCTTGGTTAGTTTAGGGTAAGATGGAAAAGGTGAAAAGAGGAAGGAGGTATTCTCACCTCCTTCCCCTATGATTGTACTATCCAAGCGGGTACTCCCCGTCAAAGATTTTCTGCAAATCGTACGAAGTGTTGCCAACTGCTTCTACAATCTGATCCGACAACGGCTTGGGTGGGCTGACAATAACCGTGTACTCGGTATTCAGGCCGTCCCCTTTCTTTTCAATGGTTAGATCGTAACCGGACGGATGGCCGTACTCTTCGCTTTCTACGTAGCTTTTCAGAGCTTTCAGAATGGACTTCTGTGTCACTTCCAATACTTGTAGTTTCTGCTTCTGGTAGTTGTAGACCAGTCCCATCACAAAGTACTTTTGCCCCTCTATTTCGCCGTCGGGCTTCATGCGCACGTCGCGGTTAATCATCTCTTCCAAACTAAACTCTCCTTCGCTTTCGCGTCGTCGGTAGGGCTTCACCGTTTCGCTGCCGTCCTCTCGCTTTGTCTTTCCGAAGAAGACGAAACCGGATACTGGATTACCAATGAAGCGAATGCGGTTCTTTCCCTACACGAACTTCATAAACTGGTTGCGCTTGTCGGGGATTTCGTGCCCCTGCTCAAAGAAGTTAACGAAGGACTCATTATCTACTAAAGCAGTAGCTTCTAAGACATCGGTTGCTTGTCCGTTTTGAGAAGCATTCTCCTGCGGGTTTACTTTCTTTACTTTTGCCATGATTGGTTAGGGTTTAAAGGTTCAAAACTCGTTATCCAGCGGTGCACCTGACTGATTAACTATACTATAAATATAATATATTTATGCGTACTAAACTAAGTGAATTAAATAAATAAATATAGCAAAATGAATTAATTTAGGCTAAAATAGCTGTTTCTGTTGTATTATGCGTAGGCGAACTAAAGTGATGGCGACAGAAAACAATAAATAAATACGTGTTTTGTGAAGCTTTGGCATTTCTTTTGCATATACCGCAGTCAACCGCGCCGCGTCGGCCTTTTCCCCCACAGGAAAAGAAAAAGAGGTGAGAGAACCCGCCGCCGCTGCCAGTCGCGCCACGATGGCCTTCCCCCACGATAGTGCCGTAACCCGTCGGTTCAAACGGTCAAGGCTGCCTGAGGCAAGGGTTGCCCCGAACGAAGGCAATTTATCCTGCCTTGAGGGTTTGAATAGAGGCGGGTTAATTTTATGAGGATGGAAGGCGGCGGGTTCGGGGTGCCCGACCAGGGGCGCGGGCTTGCGGCAGGGCTGACTAAGAGATTAAAGGCAGTCCTGCCGCTAGGCTATTTGCTGAACAGTTTGGTAGTGAGTTCCTGGTTTTGGGCTTCCAACATGGCTACCCTCTGCTCCAGATGCTTGATGCGTAGTTCGGCTAAGTTATCGTTGGACGCTGGCGACTGAGTATAGTTTTGTCTAGGCTCCTCAAACATTGGCGCATCATCTTTGAAGTAGTAGTTGACGTTCACCTGCGGATAGATACTGATGATCTGTGCCAGGGTATCAAAGCTGGGTTTGACCTGTCCTTTCTCTATCTTGTAGTACTTATCTGGACTGTTGAGTCCTAAGCGTTTGCTTAGCTGGTAGGCGTTGGTACCGAGTGCTTCCAATACTTCGGCAAACTTTTGGTGGACGGTCTTTTGGTCTTTGGCCATAGCTACGTATAGTTTTCGGCTAAGTAATACTTTTATATAGCTTTTTCATAGTCTCCACTACTTTTCTTTGGGATCAATAGTGCTAGCCGAACTCCTTTGTGGGCGGGATCAATACCGAGGGTCGTCTACGCAAACCGCTGGGGGATGCGGGGGGGCAATGGAACCGCTCGGAACTGCCGGTTGCGTGTGGCCTAGCGGCTGGGCCATAAACTGGCGGTCCGGGTGGTGGAATGAGTTGGGGTGAGCTTGGCCCGGTTTGAGTAGGCGGCTGTCGGTGGCGCGGCTGCGAAAGTGGGTGACTATTCTTAGGATTGTGAGCAGGACGTGCGAAAATAGGCACTGGCTTTCGCGGCAGGGCAATATTTATTATCTCTTTCGGCTCTCCGCTGAAGGGTGGGTGGGTCTATTCTTGTACTTTACGGGAGTAGTATTTATTACCGCTCGTTCACTTGGCAAAAAAGGGGCCGAAGCCCCTTGTACTCACAACATCCCCTCGCTGTACTCACGAACGATTCTCTCGGCTTGGTAGGTAGCCGTGTTACCCCGGTGCCGTTGCCAGCAACCCTGTTGTCGTGACCAACGGAAGCCCTGCTGCTTGAGTCGTGTTCTTACTTCTGTGGAGGGTTTGTCCGGGAAGAAGATTTGCAGTCGGTTGTGCTCTACACTGTCTACTAGCTTCACTTCTCCGATCACTTGCTCGCTGGTCTCTTCGGTTTCGGCTTTCTCTAGCTGGGCAATGCGCTCTTTGATGCGCTGGATGTTGGCGTTGTTGTTGGACAATTGCCAGGTCTGAAACCCGCGCTTTTGATAACTGTACTGCGGGTTCAACAGTCCCCGAATACCCGAAGCACTCAGCCCGTACTCATCTTCCAGATGCTCAGCAATCTGTTCGTCCGTTAGCTTCTTGGACCGGCACAGTTTGTTGATCTGCTTCATCCACGCTTGGTACTCTTCCAGATCCAAGAGCCGTTGCTTTAACTTCCGGATGGCCTGCGGATCGTCGCTGTAGATAGTGCGGTCGTTTTCAATCACCTGTGCTCGCTCTTCGTAGTGGCGGGCTTTGTCATTGTGCTCAATGGACTTGCGCATATTGTTGTCAATGCGCTTGAGGTCGGCCCGGTGCCCTCTTTCCGAATGGTGGCCTACCAGAATGGGTTGTCCCATCGGGATACGACTGCCAATGCTTCGGGCGGCATCATAGCGAGCCTCGGATTGCTGCCGGTTCTTGTCCGCTAACTCTTTGTAGCGGTCCTTCCGGGTCTGACGGCGTTCTTCAAAATTGGATTTCATAATTAATAGGGATTTAAGTGATACCCAGCCACCGCGGCCGGGTTTTGCCTACCTCACACAAAACAGCTAGCCTAAGTCAAGGGCGGGGAACACTTTACGGTGCGCTGGGATGCGGGAGAGCTAAATTGTTCACCGGCGTAGCGTACCCTTGACTTTCGCGCCGTCTGGCTTTGTAAATTTGCGAATACCTGGCTAAGGGATATACCTATATACTCCTCTTTACCTTGCCAACAATAAAGAAAACGGCCGTTGATTTAGAAAGCTCTTTTGAACTCTCGGAAGAATACCATACTTTATATCCAGGAATGTGAAAGGATACATCAGAGTATCCTTTCATCGGCGAAGCTGTAGAAGCCCTCACTGCTTAAAATCAAGTGATCAATGACGGGTAAGTCTAAGGCTGCACCGGCTTCTTTGAGTTTTCGGGTCAGGCGAATGTCAGCTTCGCTGGGGGTGAGATTACCCGACGGATGGTTATGTCCCAGGACAATCGAGCTGGCCAATGTTTTCAGCGCTACCCCAAAGATAATCTTGGGATCGACAACGGTTCCGGCGACTCCTCCCACCGAAACCGGAATAATGCCGAGTACCTGGTTGGCCCGGTTAAGTGCCAGTACTTTGAATTTTTCCCGCATATCCATCGTGTCAGGATTCCAGTTGGCCTGAAAGACCAGGTGAGCATCATCGGAGCAGGTAATTTTCGGACGGTAGGCGGATTTGATGGCGTTGCGGTAGCTGATCTGGATTTCGGATACCTGGTTGAAAAGCGTAAGTTGTTTGGCAGTCATGAGCTTCCTGTTTAGCGGTTCCCCGCCGGGATGAAACATTTGATATGCTTCCCCCACAGCTTATAGCTTTGTCAGGATGGCGCGGTTGATGACAAAAGGCAATGGCTTATACCAGCCAGGGTCCGCGGGACAGCTTTATGACGGACATCTTTTGGCAACAACATCGGCCTATCAGCTATTTTTGCATCATCAAAAGGGTTCTCCGGAATAGGTAGCGGATGACCATCAATCCTTGCAGTATCTACCGACAAGGTGAATGCCACCCCGCGGATCACCTCTCTGACGATCAACAGAATATCTTCTGTCTATCCTTTGATGAATGCCGCCGCCCTTTCTACCTTTAGCATTCTGCTAAAACCGTTATGATACAGTACTCCATTACCAGTATTGACCAGGCTGTTTCCGAGGTCCTGCGCTTCATCGCCGATCCCGAAGTCTACGATAAGTCGGACGACGGACAGGAAATAGAAAATACGCTTTATCGGTTTATGGATGAGCTACGTGACGATCTGTTCGTGCTGATTGAGTATCCGTACGTAGACCGGGTGTACCGCGATAGTTACTATACCTACTTCGCTTCCAAACACAACGCCTATTTCCGCGACTGTATCCGGGTGGCTTTCTTCTCAGAGAAGATTACCGAGCGACACTTCCGGGAAGAGAAGTTTCGCTCCAAACTGCAAGAAACGTTTCGGGGGTTTGTTATCATTCGTCCGACTTTTCCGAACGTAGTCGGACGGTCGCTGTTGCAGCGGCAGGCACTGGCAGATCGCCAGTTTGAGTCATGTACCTACACAACCAATGTACTCATCAATGGGGTGAAGCTGGACGTGGAGGGCTTTCCGCACAGTTCTCAGGATGCCGAAAGCATCTCCTGCGCCGAAACCACCATCTGGGCACTGATGGAATACTTCGGGAGCCGCTACCCAGACTACAAGCCGACACTGCCTTCTCACATTCTACGGGTGCTCAGCCGCTACGCTAAACAACGCCTGCTACCTTCCAGTGGCCTAACCGTCGACCAGATTAGCTTTGCTCTGAAGGAGTTCGGCTTTGGCACGTACATCTATTCCGCCGACGATGCCTACGGCGACGACCTGGAAAACATCATCGCCACCTACGTAGAGTCCGGTATTCCGATCATTGCGGCCATTGCCAATCACACGGTGGGACACGCTATTGTAATGATCGGTCACGAAACCGATCAGACGGTGGATCTGACGCAACAGCGGAGCCGAACGCTGACCTACGCTGATGATACGAGTGTGTCCTATATTGACCATACCGATATCCAGCGCCGGTACGTCATTCAGGACGATAACTTTCCACCCTACCAGCAGATCAGGTTGGCGAATCCCAGCGAGCACTACGAAGGGGTAGACAATGCCTTCGCCGGATGTACGATTCAGTCCATCGTGGTGCCATTGCACCGAAAAGTGTACTTGGAAGCGGATAAGGCCAAATCGCTGGTGATGAATATTCTGACCGATGCTGACTTCGGCTTTGTTTTTTCCGATACATTCGTGTTCCGTTTCTTTCTCACCTCCAGTCGGTCATTCAAAGACCATGTGGCCCGACTACCTTCGTTGAATGAGGATGTGAAGAACCTGTTGGTCCTGAGCCGGATGCCTAAGTTTATCTGGTGCGCGGAATTATACAGTGCGGATCACTTCGCCCAGAACCAAGCCAGCGGATTGATCGTTATTGATGCAACGGAAGCCAGTGAAAATATGCGGGAGGCCCTGCTGTTTGCCGGGTATCCCGACCGCTGCCTGATCCGAGTGGGTCGAGAATTTGTTTCTCTACCGCAGAGTATGGATATTTACCAAATGTACCAAAGTAACTTACGATGAGCACCAAGCGATTTAAACTTACCGCGAATAAACTACCTAAGGGAGCCAAGGTCGTTCCTGGAAAAACGGTAGCCCGGTTCAATAAGCGATTGTCCGAAGCGATGAAAGACGTAGACCGGGACTTTCAGCGGAAGCAGCGAGCTTCGGCCGATAAGGCGAATAAGATCGTGTTGAACGCCTGACATCTTTTCTTTAGCTCGAAGCTAGTGTACAGAATCAGCTTTTTTACATACTCAATAGACATGACAAAATGGCTACGAATTTAGTCTATTTCTTTCGGCTTCCTCGTCCTCTCGCCTCGCTCTTTCAGTATATCCAGCCGATATTTCAGAAAGAATTCTAGACACTATTGGATAGCTGGTAGAGAGCAGTTCGGAGAGCTCAGAAAAGTATCTGGCTAATCCTCTTTCATGTTCCCCCCCATCATATGGTCCTCTTACCGAAAAGCTTCTTTTGTTTGTAGTAGCAACAGAGAATTCTTCTTTTAATTCTTTTGTATTGATATTCTCAATAATAACACAAATCGGCTCGGGGGGCCAAGGCTTAGTATTTTCCGGGTATTGAGCTAACACTCTCCCAATTTGCCTATCAGCCACTTCTAATCGGTAAACTTCTCGTGCAAGCTGACGCACTTCTGTAATCCAATCAGTAAGATAATCGACATGAAGATTCCCTTCGTTATCTGCACCCGGAATCTTCTTCCAAGAGTTTAAAAGTTGGTGAGCCTGCATCGCCCGATTGGATAGTAACTCAACGGACAGAGCGTTTTTTTCTTCTTCTAGCAACTTTTCATTCCTCGGTTGATACACGGCCTTCAGTACATCTATGAAGAACGTAGGTGTTGTGGATAGTCCTTTGTGAAGCAGTTCTGGTTTACTAAAGCTTACAGAGCGAGCAAGTATAGGCAGATACAACCATTCTATCTTCATGAGTTGCTGGAGATCTATATCATCTCTAGCATGAATCTCCTCGAAGATTTGTTGCAGTTCGTATTCACTGATACGAATGTCTTCTTCCGCATGTTCTGTAGCTCCTAATTCAAGAACAGAAGCCAAAAGACTTGAGGGCAATTCTTTCACGTAAGCGCGGCTTTCGCGAATGGCACTAACGTATCTTCTATGTTCTAAGAGATATTGCAACCCGACAATTTTTTCTTCAATGGAAAGCCGGTAAAAGTGTGGAATTACTTTTTTCCAATACCCTACTTCAGTCTGTTCATCAGTTGTGCTGATGAAATTCCAGATCTCCTCAGACTGTGAAACAGGAATGAACAAGTGCGCTAATGCTGTAGCTGACATACCAGACTTCTTTAACTTATCATACATCTGAAATGTCCAGTTCTGATTGTAGGTATCAACCATCTGATTGATAAAACCATGAGCAAATCTTGGCAGATCATCTTCGCGTCGAATCTCTTGAGATATTAAAAGTATTTCGGATTCATCGTTAACTAAACAACCTAAAGTAGTCCCCAACGTATACGGTTCCTTCACAGTTTGACTTAGCTCAATGATTTTTTCAACCCCATAGTGCTCATAGACTTTTTTTAGCCCATCAGTCCTCGCCTGATCAATAATACCTCGCCCTTCTTCCCAACGCTTCCTATAATCAATTCCCTCACTAAGGGAAGGCCATTCTTCGTCAAACATCCATATGATCTTCTGTATTAGATCAGAGGGGTTTAGTTTATCGTAAATTTGCTGGTAGCGATCTAATGTGGTTTTTGGAAGTGACCATTGTGCATCCGGATAAGAGCGATGTTCCGAAAGTATTTTTCGGACTGAATGCCACAAGATATTTTGTGAGTGGTCAATTTGCTCTACAGCAGAATCCACATAAACAAGTATCTTTTCCCTATCTTGTGGACGTATCTCAACTTTGCTGGATATATTTACTAGATCAACTAACTTTTCTTCTGAGGCTTCGAAATGCGAAATGAGCATCTCTATTACTGCCGAGTGAGTTTTCCAGATCTCCTCATAAGTATAGATGAGACGAGAAATAACATCAAACATTCTCCACCGCATCTGATGAGTGGGCATGGCACTTTCATGGTTGATAGGTATCATCCTAAGAAGCAGTTTCCGAGCGATTTCGGGTTGTTTCCTAATAAGCAGTCTCAGCACTGACATCCTTTGTTCAAAATCGGCGAGCGTCTGGTAATGCCAAGTCTTGAATATTTCAGAGAGGCTATTGATTGGACGGTTAACTGTCGACCCACCGGGGTCCACAGCGGATAATTCGGCTAGAACTATAGCAGTTCTAGGTAGATATTCGGGAAACCAAGCCAGACTTTCCAAAGCCCAAAGCAAGTCGCTATGGTAGCTTATCGAGTTCATTAATCCCGGTTCTTCGTCGAAGAGAGAAACGACTGCTGAATCACTCTGACTAATATTGTTTTCTACCGCCTCTAAAAAAGCATCTGGCGATGCTTCTGACAGTAATGGCAATACGCCTCTTATTGACCGCCAGACCAACAGGTCGTTTGAGTCTAGTACTCTTCTTGCCAAGTTATCAACCCACGCTTTAGCAGTTGTGGGAAGATCGAGTTTGAGTTCATCACCGTACAGAGAAATCAAAATTAACGATTGGGTAACTCCCTCTCTAATCCATTCTGAGTACTTCCTTTCTTTCCCATAAAGTGAAGCCATATATCTTTCACCTGGTTCCAATTCAAAAGCAGGATTAATCTCACTCAATATTTCTAAGAAAGATGATCTCAATAGATCAAAATCACCTGACACCAGGTTTCTAGATGCGTTTGTCCATGCATCAAGCGGCGAAGCAAGTCGCCAGGTTGTTCCAATTTTAATGAATGGTGAATCTGAAGTGTGTAGCCACCGATTTAATTTAATTTTGTATGCACCATAATTTTCACCAGCGACGCTAGCTACAATATCTTTATCGCTTTGGAAGCTTTCGTCCCACCTTCCTACAATGAGTGCGGGGAATATGTCTCGCACCATCTCAGAATTTGCCCATTGAGGTACACTTCTAACGAATTCTAATTGCCTTCTTAGTATCGTTATATTGCGGGCTGATTCTTTAGAATACTTTTCTGCTTGCTCTTTACTGAAACCACCGTCGACTAGAGATTCAACGAATGGGTCTCGGGCAATTCTTGGCAGTGTGATTTGCTCATTTGAACCTCTAGGAACATCCGCTCCTACTGGGATGATGACAGTATGGCCACTGGCAATAGCTCTGTTTACTACACCCTCATCTTCGAATCGTGGTATTAAGTAAAGAGAGTGGTTCTGAACAGAAACTTGTCGGAACACATCTAAGCTGTCCACAATAAGACTCCGCGAAAAAAAGTCTTCCTTTCGCTCTTCGGATGCTAAAAAACAAGAAATCACAAACGCTAATGCTTCCTCACGAGATGCCCCTTGTACTTCAACAACTTTAGCTGAGGTAGTTTGCCCAATCAATTTTTCTACTTGAGCAGTTCTACCGCCTAATAATATATCGGCGTTTAGATTAAAACTAGGACCGGCCGCCCACTCTTCCCAAAAGTCTTCTGCAGATTGAACTCCTTGTGGATATTTACTTAAATGCTTTATGGCAAACCATGAGGCAACGCTGGGTGTGATTTCTAGCCATTCCTCGAGTGTTTCGGCGTTAATTACTTTAATATCTTTCCAAACATTATCGCCTTTCTTCTCTGCCACCCAATTGTCAGCCTTAGTCCAGAGTCTCGGGGTGACAAATACATAAGTAGTATCAGACGGATCGCATCCAAGAGGATTCTCAGTTCTTTTTGTATAATCTGAGTCAGCCTTTCTTTTTACCACAGCATTAGAACCAAACTCCCATACAGACCTTCCCACTGGTATATATTCCGTTTCTTCGGTTACTTCCAAAACCCCATCCCAACCCCCGATTAACACGTTATCACCTGAGGGAAATTTAATGTTTTTGATAGACGAAGTAGTCGCTCGTATCAGCTTTCTTATCAGGTGGGGCAAACTTTCTTGACAATCTCTAGTGTCGGCCCACTTTCTCAAATCGGAAGTTTCAATCCATTTCATTCTTAATGGCTTTTATAATTATGTATTTGTTGAGTTGACTGATAGTATCATGTAGAGAACCAATGTTTGTGTCTATCATTAATTATTCTGTTTATAGTAGAAACACTATGATTAGCAAAGGAAGCTTATACACAAAAGACCAATACTAACTTTTATTGATGCGCAGTAAATTTTACATAGGAATTATGCGGCTCAACCAGTTCATAGCTTTTGTCCGGTCGTCCTGTTGTAAGTGTTCCTCAACTCTTTTAGCGTTATCTTTCAATGATAGCACTTTGTTTCGCACAAAATCTGAGCTTTGGTAGCTACTCAAACTTTTTATTGCGTAAAAGAAAGCCGAATGATAATCGTCACCAGAAAAATTTATTTCAGCAACTTCCTGCTCTAGCTTATAGGAAGGAATTGGATGACCTACTTTGGCATTCCAAGCTTTAAGTAAGCGAATAGTTGGCTTTACAACATAGTCATATTGTTTATTGATCTGCGATAATCTGTCATTAAAATTATCGATATCTGATGCCATCCAAAAGTCATTATTTTGGGGAATAAAATAGTTCTTACCTGACAACCACGATTCCTCAATATAACAGGGTACTAGATCATATTTAATAAACTTTAGCTCTAACACTACAGACGGCTGGTCCTTCTTAGAAATGGAGTATGGATAGTATTTTTGGGCAAAATTATGTAACCAATTCCTGTAAGTGATGGGGCGGTATTCAGCATTAGAACGATCAAAAACAACTAGCAAATCAACATCTGATTGATTGTCATGTTCTCTAGGCAAAATTGTTCCCCTCTTGTAAGAGCCAAACTCCTTAACTAGCGTGATGTTATTATCGAGATAATGGGTGAGATTTCCCTTTATGTTTTGGACAGAGCTACTGATTTTTTTTCTCTCTTCACTATCGTACTTAATGAATAGTTCTGACGAGCGACATTTCAAATAATAGTTTAGCGATATCATATTTAGTTAATTTGGTATTTATCTTTCAAGTTTCCCCATTCGTGCGTAAGCTTTTGATTGAGACGGTTAAATACATTGCTATCTAAAGAAATCTGGGCGCGAGCTAAGGTACATTCGTAGTAGAGCCAATTGCGATATACTTCAGCCCGATGTTCATCAGGGTTGGATTTGAACGACTTCTTATCAAACAGCAACTGCCACCGTTCTAAGATGCTTTCCATTCTATTGACGTAGGTAATGTGTTTAGCGAAATCGCCTAGAACAACTGTAGAGAAGACCACTTGTAACAGCGGGACGGCAATAGGCACTCTGCTAAAGCCATAGTACCCTAGTACGATTACCAACAGTCCAAAGAGGGCATTGATCATTACCTTTTTCAGTGTCATAGCTTTGCTCACGCGCGAGGAGAAAAAAGCATTCTCGAATAGGTTGACTGCTGTTTTGTATAGCCCGGGCGCGACCTCATCGTTGTCGTAGTAAGCTTGAGAATTTTCTATTGAGAAAGCAGTGTTCCAAGAATTATCAATGAAATCAGAACGACGGATGTCTTCGGCTAAGGGGAAAAGATGATTGTCTACTGTTATCTCGATCACGAAATACATTACGAGTGATACCACATTGATAATGTTTGTATAATGGAGCACAACTTCATAGTGCACCCAGCTTTTGGGGAGCGCAACAGGGATAACTGCACAAATGAAGATCAGGTAGAACAAAGCAGTAGAGAAATTCCGAAGCTGTTCTACTAACTTGTGGTTTTGAAACTGGGGAGCAAATAATGCCATATTGAACCGGTTACCATACGTTAGATTGCCTTTACTGATAAGTACTCTTAAGCGTGTCGAAGCAATTTGTCACGCTTAGGCATATAGACTTATAAAACCGAAAACTATGGGTGAAGAATCTACTAACCAGCTAAAAACCGAACCAGTAGTACTTTCTGAAGAAGATATTTTACTGCTGATCGCATGTGCAGATACCGAAGAAGAAAAGAAAATCGCCTTCCGAAAATTCTATAGCATATTCGTAGAAGATGTTTACCGAATGTGTCGCAGAATTCTGAGAAGCTTTAGTAACGGAAATCAGTTAGTAGAATCAGCAGTACAAAACACCTTTATGAAGGTATATGACCATGCTGAACAATTTAATTCTGATGGCGTCACCGATTCAGAAAGGATGCGAAATAAAATCAAGGCATGGTTATACGGTATCGCTAAGAATGAAGCATATGCAGAGCTAAAGATCATGAAATCCGACTTTGTACCAATAGAAGATACAGCTTCTATAGCCGACGAACCCACTACGGAAAACGTATTCAAGTCGGCAAACCGTCGTCTGTTGGATGAAGCCTTGGAGAATGTCCTGACAGACAGAGAAAGGGATATTTTAATGATGTACATGTTTCATAAGGACATTAACAATCCAAATAGTCACTTACCAGACGAAGCGATTAAGAGTGCCTGTCAATACTGGGGCACGACTCCCCAGAACTTAAGAACGATAAAAAGTCGTGCTCTTAAGGCTATCAAAAAATATATAGACCAAAGAACCTCCCAACAATCATGAAAAGGAAACCCAACCACTCATCAAAAGCAAATCAGGGGGATAGCGTTTCTCTGAACAAGCTAGAGCAGGATTTTTATGATGCACTGAAAGAAAACGATTTCTTTTTTCCATCGACGGAAGAAGAAGTTGAGGCATCAGAAGTAAAACGAACCGGCGAAGATAACCTTTCAAATAGTAGTCCGCTGCCTGCTTCTTTAGCAGACCCTGAAAATATCCTATCTATCATACAGAAAAATTCTTCCGAAGAAGAAAAAGTACCAGCGAAAATTGTTCAAATAGCTACGGAAGAAGCTGAACAGGCTCAGCACAGCTTAGCAATGGTCGCCCGCGAGGGTAAGGACATTCCCGACGCTATCAAGCAGAAAATGGCTGAGGTAATGAAGGCAGCTATTGAATCAAAAAAGAACAGGTCCGATGATAAGTCTTAAAAGAGCGAAGTACATTCAAGATTTAGCTGAAGAAGTTGCTAATGAGTTTTGTCCCAGCGGCAAAGTATCACCCGAGACGATTGCTGATGCGAGCGGGCTTACTTTTTCAATAGGTAACTACGGTGATAGCTGCGACGGAATGCTATGCCACACGGAAGGACACTTTCACATCTTTCTAAATATAGATAGGCTGGGATACCTCCTAGGCGTTCGCGCCCGTTTTACCTTTGCCCACGAGATTGGACATTACTACCTAGACGAGCATAGAATTCCACTTAGTCAAGGAAAGGTACCGCCCCACAGCTCGATCATTAACGAGTACTCAAAGAAAAACCTAGCTGAACATGAAGCAGACTTGTTTGCAGCTTCATTGCTAATGCCAAAAAGCAGACTTGTTACGAAAATAGCTGAAGTTGCTAACGGACTACGCGGTATTGAAGCGATAGCAAAGTATTTCGTTACTTCGTGGCCTAGTACAGCACTACGATACACCTCTAGCAATGTTATACCCTGTGCTCTGATACGATGGAATCATAGCGGTATTTTGTGGAAAGCAGTGAATAATTCGTTTTGGCGGAAGCTGGGAATGAAGAGTACTACCCGGTTTGAACCGATGAGAGAGTCAGCTACCCATGAAAGCATAGTTTCTGTCTCTAATAACGTGATTTTTGACTCTTCTACACTTTCCTCTTTCTGGTTCAATAATATCTATGCTGGTGGACGCTGTGATATCATTCTTAAGGAAGAAGCTGTAAGGATGGGAAGTCATGGTGGAATAACCGTTCTGACACCTATTTAATAGTTATATTTGTTAATCTTTAATTCATATTACTATGAGCATTCCTGAATACTCAGACATCGTTGAAAAGGCACTTAATACCATTTCAATAGTAATCGGTGCGTTATTTACAGCTTGGGTATCTTGCTCTCGCTTTTTAAGAAACAAGAAAATGCGTCGTTTGAATCTTATAAAATCATTGGAGGATAAAAACGATTCTACCGCTATTCAAGAACTGACTTCTGAGTTCAAGTCGAACGAGAAATTTTTTCTAATGACAGGGATTCGTGCTGAAGCTAAACAGCGAGACCTTCTCCTTCAGATGTATAAGATCGTATCCCCTATATACGAATGGAAACATATCCGTTTAGCGCTACCTCACCTCACGTACAAGAATAAGAAAGTCAACGTTAGAACCACTTGGATAGACGAAATAAGTCTACAGTTTGCTAACCTGCTCTGCTTAGTGTTAACTTCTCTTACTATATATGCTATTATATTAGTTGGCTGCATAATACCAGACGCAGTAAACTCCGCCACTTTAGGTTCTGTTTTCATTTTGGCAATAACTGCGCCCATACCTTTATTGCCATCTCGGTCAGTAAGAATAGCCAAATTTCTTCGTAAAGTCATCCAGGACTACGAAACAGACTCTATTACCAAAGGTCATACGTCAGAGTAAGAAACGGACACCTATAATACCATCACCGGCGTCCTTTGCAAGTGCTGAGCGAGTTTTCCGGAAGGTGTGTTGCCACCTTGGGCAAAGATCGCCGGATATCCAAACACAATGAAGTGATCCTGGGCGCGGGATACCGCGACGTTGAGCAGATTATCTCCACAGTCAAAGAAGTACCGCTGGTTCAAATCACCGCTACCGTAGACCGCCGAAAAAAGGACGATCCGCCGTTGCGCTCCCTGGAGGGCATGGACCGTGCCGATCTTCATCCGGCTGGCCGGAATACCCGCCGTCCACAACGCCCGCTCAATGCTTTGCTTCTGGGCGCGAAACGGAGTGATGATCCCCACCAAGTTCTCCAGCGGCTGATCGTACGTAGTCTCAACTGCCTCTTGGTGGGCTAGTAGCCATTGCGCAATGGCTTCTGCCTCAATGGTATTGAAACGGCTACAAGCCTGCGTCTGCGAGGTGCCTTCTACCGGTACCAATCCCATTGCCGGAAATAAACGCCGAGGGGAAGGACCGCGCAAGGGTTGCAGCAGTCCGTGGTAGACTAGTTCGTTGCAGTAGGCAATAATTTCGTCGTAGCACCGGCGATGTTCGGTCAACAGCATGCCCCGTTCGTGGTAGTGCGGAAGCTGATAGCCGGATGACTTCTGCGCCAGCTTCATCAGACTCCCGGAACTTCCTAAGAAACCGTGGTCGTGTAAGTGCTCGCGGTGGGGATCGTCTTCGTGACTCAGCAACCCGGCTTGTACCAGATTCGCTTCATCCACCTTGCCCGGCACGTTCCAGACCGGCTCTATCTGATGAACATCACCTACTACGATGGCTTTCTTGGCCAACGCAAAGGTCGCTACTCCTACTTCCGGCGACACTTGCCCCGCTTCATCCACGATCAGCGTATCGGCTACTTCCAGCAGGGGAGGGTAATCCCAGAGATTGGTTTGCTGATTGTTCTTACCCACGTGCTTACTGTAGGCGAAGAACCAGGGAGCCATGTGAAAGGTAGATACCAGACAGGGGGTCAGCATGGCCCGCCGCTGCCAGTGAGCGATGACGTGTTTTTCATTTCGTTTGACCAGGGTGCCTTCCTTCAATGCCTGCTGCATAGTCATGATCCAACGGCCTTCCCAGTAGTGGGTCGCCAGCAGAAACATACGATGCTTGATACTCACTTCCAGATTGCTTAGAAAGTACTCCTGAAGCTGCTCCTCCGAATCAGGAACGGTCGCTTCTGTTACCAGACCGGGCGTTAGGAATACCCGTTGCTGCCAGCCGTGCCACCGCCGATAGAAGAAGTACACCACCGGGATCAGGAAGCACAACAGATAGGTTCGTACTGAACGGGGGGTAAGCAGTTCGGTGATGTCTATCTGAATGTTTTGGGATGAAGTACGCCGAAAGTGACTCACGTACGCAGGGCCCGCGTAACGTCTAGCCCACCGGGTGAAGTGTTGCCAGTATCGTATTCCTTCCTGCTGCGTTTGCTCCCACTGACTAATCCGCTGCTGCAAACGATCTGTGATCGCCTCCACGGATAAAAGTTGAGTACATTTAGTGTAGGCTGCGTATTGCTGACGAAACGTAGTGCGTGCCTCATTGACGTACTCTTGCGTTTCTACGGTCGCCGGAATGCCTTCGCCCCAACCTTCCGTATAAAAAATATCCCGAGCCGAGCGAGATGCTTTACCGGATATATCATTCTTAGGAGACTTGCTGCGCAGATAGAGAGCGTGCCCTAACGCATCCCCCTGGTCGGTGACCGGGGGCAACCAGCGGCAGGCCAGTATACTCTGCCCGGTAGCTACTTCCGAAAAGCTGTCCATGATATTAGTGACTGCCTGGTTGGTAAAGGAGCAGGCCAGTACGATAGCGGGCTTCCCCCGACGAGCACTTTCAACCACCGACTGGGCTACGATACTTTGTAGTAGGGTCGTCTTCCCCGTGCCCGGTGGTCCGTTGACGGCCAGCACGTCGCCGGTCTCTTGTTGCATCCAGTGGTACAAACTCTGCCGTTGCGAAGGGGACAACGGATACTGATTATGCATCTGCCCTACGTGATGGGTACTATAATCCGAATAGTCTTTGTTCTTGATGAGAGCGAAGGTTTCTTTCGTCTGCTCTTGTAATAGGCTGCGCAGCAAAGCCGGAATAGTGGCTTTTTGGCGAAGGTAGTCATACAAGCGGATGATATGGGCACTGGCTCCTTCCTGATGAGTATGGGAAATAGTCAACGTGAACGAGCGGGTGAGTTGATAGCGACCATCCGGTGCATAGGTAGCCAATAAATGTCCGGTTAGCTTCTGAAAAATTTGCTCTACATAAATCCAGTACGACGACCACTTTGTCCACTCAGGCTTACTGCTAGCAAGCACGCGATCCACCTGGTCTACGTCGGAGAGTACGTAGCGTTGCTGCTGACTGGTTTGCGGGGATAAGAAAACGCGAGAGACGTAGGGAAAGTAGTCCTGACTCGGAGTAAGCTGACCCTGCCGGTCGAGCGTAGCTTTGATCCAGAAGGGGTACTGAATCGCAGGTTCGCCCGAGGTGCGCGTGTGTTCCGGACGCAGTCTTACACTAAAAGGGGCCAGAAAGATTTCTACCTGTTCTATTGGCTGAAAACCTTCCGTTTGAGCAACCTTCTTTCGCTGATACTGCTCTTCGGCCTGAATAAGCCGGAGGGCCGCAGCCTCGGCGATCACTCCCCGCTGCGTATCTATGGCTGACTCATTGAGTTCCAGGGTGTACTTTGCATCAGGTTCAATCTCAACTCGCTCTCCGTCAGCTAACGTATTCCGGAAGTAGGTCAGCCACTGCAACGCGGTATCAATAGGACGTTTTTTCATAGGTTCGGTCGGGCGTAAGTCTCAGACAATATGGTAAAAGCAATCCTAAAAAACGACGGATACGAGTAAGAAGTAGACAACAACTTTACTGCCTTTAGTAAGTAGTCTTAAACGCCTGTAATCTGGGTAAATTCTCGCGAATAGTCCAGGCTAAGTATTGTACTTTTCTAACTCTTCTTACTTTGCCTCAGTGAAGAAGCTAGGGGGCGCACCCTTGCAAAATATGATTCTAATACATATAATTACTTATCAGTCAGATAGTTAAATGAAGAGCAAGCCTACGATTTACAGCTATTTGATTTCATTTGAATAATGAGAAAAATTAAACTTTAAGAAGCAAAACCAATATGACACAAAGTCTATCAAACGGTATGAACTCACCCCTGGCTCTGGCAGCAATGGTTCTTTGGTTGCTACTGGCTTTCCTGGCCGTTCGAGCTTGCCAAAAGTGGGCGAAAGAGAGAAAAGTTGAGAAAATTATCTATAAAAATCACCCGGCGATTCCGATTAAAAAATATAAACTTTCTGATTTCACGGGGGCTACTGAACCGGTTAAAAGACCGACAAAGACCGCTTCACTACCTAAGCTTTCGGCCGAGCAGCAGGCCCAGCGGTTGGCATCACTGCGAAACGTCTGGGACACCTAAATCTATCTGTATCTATTAAACCAATTTTATACCCCAAACCAAACCCTTATTATGCAACACTACTGTTTTTCTCTCGGCCGTCGCCTGGCTAATGCTGTTCGGCAAACGATTCGGCACCGTGCTTTTGGACTCCTGCTTCTGTTCACGCTTCTCACTGTTTGCCCGTCCTTCGGGCAAGCGCAGGTGGAAGGGGCATTGAGTAGTATCCGAGGATGGATCATCGTCATCCTGAACGTGGCCTTTCTGATCGGGATTGGTATCGGTATCTTCAAAGCGGCCATGAAATTCTTCACCGGGGCACCCGACAAGATTGAGTTCATGATCGGGATGATTATCGCCATTGCCCTGTTCGGCGGCTTCCAATTCATCGTAGACGATCTGGCTTCGTTCTTAGGCGGTGACATCTTATTAGACGCCAACTAATGAAGACTTTCCGTAGTATTGAAAAGCAAGCCCAACTGTTGGGCTTGCCCATGACCGACCTGTTTGCGTTGCTGTTCGTCATGTCGCTGGCCATTGTCATCGGTATTGTGCTCAACTTCATGGTTCCGATGAGCAAGTACTACTTCTGGTCGGTGATTCTGCTCACCGGACTAGGGTACTTGCTGCTCAAACGATTGAATAGACACAAGCATCCGAGTCGTATGTTCTCCTACCTGTCCTACCGCTTCTGGCAGCCTCGGCAAGTATTCGTCAAAAGCGGCAAGTTCCGTATTAAACGCTAAATCCAACTATGTTACTAACCAAACCAATCCGCAGGCGTGAGAAAAGGTCTGCCTACCTGGCAGACCGCCTGCCCGTCTTTGCCCTGGAAAAGGATAAGATTATTTTCCGGGACGGGCGGGTGGCCATGGGCTTCCGGGTGCAGGGTGCCCCACTAGAATCTTGGAGCGAAGGACACTTCCAACAGGCTAACGAACGGCTGACTCGCCAACTAAAGCTACTACCCACCGGCACGGTGGTACAAAAGACGGATGTCTACTTTGATCAGGAATTTCGTCCGACAAATAAGCCTTCAGCTGATGGCGGTCCCACCTACTACGAAGGAAAGCTGATGGACCACTTCTTCGCCCGGCTGGTACTGCGGCACGAAAGCTACTTGTTTCTGGCCTTTCCCAGCAAATCCCGGCATCGTTTCAAACGCCTGAACCCGATCACCAGCGGCTTTTCACAAGCAGGGTCGGTTGTGAAGAACCCCTTCAGTGGCATAGAAAAACTACTGCGGGAAGCCGAAGCCATTGCCAGCGAGTTTGTGCAGGGTTTGTTCAGTCTGAAGGACGTGTCCTTCATCCGTCTGGACGAAGCGGCGCTCAACGAATTGCTCGTTCGCTACCTCAAACTTTCCTTTAATGAGCCAAGCAGCAAGCTCAACCGGGAAGTGTATAACGACTTGTCCGGGCTGGTCATCGGCGAGAAGAAAGCCAACGTGATCACCATGACCGGGCAGGGTAGCGACGTGTTTGCCAGTGTGAAAAACGGTGAAGGAGTCAGCAGCCCCTACGGCTACGGCCTGTCGCAGTACTTGCAGTTTCCCCACATTGTCACGCAGTGTCTGCTGGTGGAAGATACCGAACGCGAACTAAAGTCCCTGGACTTTGAACGCAAACTGAACGACTCACTGGAATGGCTCACTACGCAGGATCACGAACTCAAGGCCGAAGAACTCGATGAGTTCACTGCCTTCGTCCGCTCGGGCAACGCCCGGCTGGTCAGCTTGCACCAGTCGGTGATCGTCTACAGCAATGACGACGAGTTGCGCCAAAGCTATATTGACCGGACCGTTTCGGCCATCGGTAGCCTCTACGGAGCGGAAGCCCTGGTAGAAAGCTACGACACGGCCAATATGTTCTTTGCCAGTCTGCCCGGCAACGGCTTCCAGCACTACCGCTGGCTTATTACCGCCGACCAGATCGCCAGTTGCTACCTGCACTGGATGACCAACGTATCCGGGGATAAGAAAGGCGATTACCTCTGCGACCGCTTCCGCAACCTGTTGCAGGTAAACCTGTTTAATACCAGTCAGGCCAACCAGAATTGCGTGGTGATCGGCCCCTCGGGGTCGGGCAAGTCTTACAGCATGGGCAACTTCATCGCGCAGCGACTGGAACGCGGGGCCCGGCAAATCATCATTGACAAAGGAGGGACGTATCGCAATGTAATGTATGCTTTGAATGGCAAAGACTTCGCCCACACGTACTTTGAGTACACCGCCGAAAAGCCGCTGGCCTTCAATCCGTTTTTGCTGGACAAAGATAGCGAAGGAGATTATCGTCTTACTTCCGAAAAGAGCAACTTCCTGATTGCCGTGCTGAGCACCATCTGGAAAGGCGGTGGTGGTGGCAGTGATCTGAGTCCGGCCGAACGCGCCATCTTCAAAATGATTCTGCCGCGGTACTATCAGCACCTGAATGAGCAGGCTGACATCTTTCCCGGCATCCATTCCTTTTACCATTTCCTGCGTCGCTACCAGTCTGAGCACAATGAGGACGCGGACTACCGTTCCGAGCTGAAGTACTTTGATATGGAACAGTTTCTGATCGTTCTGAAACCCTTCGTGTCCGGGGAGTACCGGGAAGTGCTCAATGCCGCCTACGAGCTGGACATCAGCGAACACCCGCTGGTCTGCTTTGACCTGGACAAGATCAACAGCGATCCGGTTTTGTATCCAGTCGTTACGCTACTGATCACCGAACTGGCCCTGGATCAAATCCGAAAGTACCCCGACCAGATCAAGTACTTGTACCTGGACGAGGCCTGGGCGATGCTGTCCGGCAAGCTCAAAGAGTTCATCGAGGACCTGTTCCGCACCATCCGCAAGAACAACGGTTCGGTCAACATCATCACCCAGGGCCTAGGCGAGATCAAAAAATCCAGCGTGGGAGAAGCGGTGCTGGTCAACGCCGCCACCAAGATCATCTTGTGGCACGAAGACAGTCGCTTGGTAGACGAACTAGCCAGTCACCTGGGTTTTACCACCCACGAAGTAGAACTGATCCGCTCCATTCGCATTGAAAAAGACTTCCGCGAACTCTTTATTAAGCAGGGCGAAGAAGCCCGGGTCTATGTGCTGGAAACCTCTCCGCACCTGGATGCGGTACTATCCTCCAAACCCAGTGAGCGGAACTACTTGCGAAAGCTAATCAACCACTACCACGGTAATCTGCCTTATGCGGTGAATCAGTTTGTAGAAAGTAAGTCGACAGACCACAGTCGATAGTCCACAGTTAGGAGTCGACAGGCGGTGGATTCAACTGTGGACTATGGACTACCTAACTATGGACTACTAGCCCCAAAGAAAGACCCATGAACAACGTAACGGCCAGTACTGAGTTTTTAGTCGCAGTGGATATCCTCTACGCCCGAACCCATGCCATTGGACTGGCTTTGATTCCGCTGTTTCTGCTGGTGGTGGTGTTTAATCAGGTCTTCGCCGCTATGGTGTTCAGCCAGCGGTTTCGCTTTGATGCCTACCCCATCGTGCGGGGCTTTGTGCTGCTGTTTGCCCTGACCTTCTATCGGGACTTCCTGGAGGTGATCAGTGCGACGATTGAAGCCTTGTCAGATTACATCGGACCGGACAAAACCTTTATGCAGAAGCTCTCCGATATGTGGAACCTGTTGCTGCCCACCACCGATGATGGGGGACTGCCCGACAGCATGGAAGAGTTGTACGCTACCTTCACCCGTCTGATGCAGTTTGATCTGGTCAACTGGTTGCTGGCTTTGCTGGAGGGCTCGTTTGTGCATATTGTGAGAAAGGGCATTGAGATCATCCGCCTGGTGCTGCTGGGCTTTCTCTACGTGGTGGGGCCCCTGGCGGTTGGACTTTCGGTTATTCCGGGCTTCAATAGCCTGGCAATGAAGTGGCTGCAAAGCTACCTGACGGTGCAGTTCTGGAGTGTCACGCTCATCATCCTGGATACGCTGGTGGCGGAGTTTAATACGCTCTACCTGAACGGGCTGCTGTTCACCAACGAGCTGGGAGCGGCTAACTTCGTGCTGGTCAGTTTGGTGATTGTCATCTTGTACTTCATGGTACCGCACCTGACCAGTTACTATCTGGGACATTCTCATGCGGCCATCTTTCAGAGCCGGGTGTTTAGTACGGCGCTACTCGGGGCGGGCATGGCCATGCAGGGGGGAAGGGTAGCGGCGGCCGGAGGCAGAGCAGCGCTAGGAGCCGGAAAGGCCGCAGTAGGAAAAGGCCGCCAGGCAGTACGCTACGCCTACCGGGGCTATCGGTATCAACAGTATACCAACGGGAATGGACAAAATGAAAGCACTTGAAAATAGAATAAGAAATGGCAGTACTTAAAACACAATCACTTTTAAGAAAAGAGCGCGCCGATAGCCCGCTTGGTATCCACCGGGTGCCAAAGCAGGGCAACTGATCAAACCAACGGGGAGGGGGGTAGGCCGGTGCATAGCACCCGCTACCCTCCCTTGCGCTCTACTCTATTCGGTGTCAATTATTCATTTACCTCAACAGTAAACCAAACCTTATGTCAACCCTGAAAGACTTCAACCGATCCTTTACCGCCATGCGCACTATGGCTCTGCTTTGTGTACTGGGCTTTGTAGGAAGCACTGTGTTCTACGTCATTCATAACCAGCGGGTGCACGAACACTACCAGCAGCAAACCTACGTGATCACTTCTTGGGGTACCTTCCCGGCCAGCTACTACAACGGGCGCAAGGTATCCCGCATTGAGGCGCAGAACTGCGTGGAGGACTTTGTCAAGAATATGTTCGCCCACAGTGCGGAGACCTACCACGAGCACATCAACTACGCGCTGAACTTGATTGACGAGGAGTCGGGCAAACGCATCTACCACGACTTTGAGGAGGGCAAGGTGCACAAGAACTACATCCGCTACGGCTCGCATACCGAAGTGAAGCTGGACTCAGTGGTGATCAACATGAACGCCTTTCCCATTGAGGGCACCTTCTACGCTTTGCAGGAAGTGCACATTGGCAAGAACGTGCGCAGTCTGCCGATTGCCGCCAGCTTTCAGATCGTGCAGGGCTACCGCCACGAGAAGAACCCCTATGGACTACAACTCACCGACTTTGACTTCATCGGCTACGAACGAACTAACCAGTAAGACTAACCAACGCAAACTATGAAACTACTCTTTGCAACACTTCTGATCACCATTCCGCTAGCGACTATCGCCCAGGATACCATTTATGTATCCAATCGGGCTAAGTCCTACTTGCTCTTTGACGAACCGGTAACCCTGGCTGATGTGGGTAACCCTTCGCTTTACCAAGCCCAGATTGAGGGCAATAGTGTGTTGGTAGTGGCCAGTGCGGATAGTGTGGCCGATACTCCGTTCTACGCCGTGGTCGGGGGCAAACCCTTTACCGCCCGGCTGCTCTTTCGCTCGCATCCGGAAGCATTCTACGACTTCCGCTCGGAAGGCACACCGTTAGAAGCTGCCCGGTTGGGAGCAGCAAATGGACAAATCTTGGAACGACTACAGCAACTGTCTTCTTACGACGATTTGAACTACGCAGCCGCTCGTCAGAGTGGCATCCGCTTCCGGCTGGTCGGGCTGGTGCATGACTTGTCTACTACCTACCTGAAGTTCAAAGTAGAAAATCGCACCTCGCTACTCTATCAAACCGACTTTGTTGGCTTTGAACGACTGAAACGCTACAAAAAAGGCTTCTTCGCCAAAGACAAGGAAGCCCGCTTTCCGCTGGAACCGGTTGCCCAATGGCGGGTAGAGAAGGTATTACCGTATTCTGAGACCTACTTGTACTACGCCCTGCCCATGCAGTCACTGGAGCGAAAGGAGGCAATCATTGCGACGCTTAGAGAGCAGGGAAGCACCCGTAGCGTTTCCCTGAAGATTTCATCCCGATTGATCCGACGAGCCGACCTGTACTAAGTGGGTTTTGGACATTGGAGATTGGGTGTTGGGGCACTGCGGCGTGGACTATTCAGTACTGCAGTGATCCAACCCCCAACTTTCAATAGCCACCCCTGCCAATCACCCAACACCTAAAGAACATGAAGGAATTCAAAGACAACCTTGACGAAGACAGCATCAATGAGGGAAGCGTTGACCGCTTCAATAGTTCAACGCCGTCCCGGACGTTTGTACAGAAAGCAGCGCAAGTACTCTCCCGCTACAGTCTACTAATTATTGTGGGATTGGCAGCGGTGTCTATCACGGTGCTACACTTTCAGGGTCGCTACCTACTACAGGCCCTGCGCGGTACGCCGCTACCCACCTTTTGGCTAGAGCGGATCACGAAGGCCCCACCGGTGCCCGACAAAACGGAAGTCTACCAGCAGGCACTCGCTGAAGAAGCCAGGGAAGCCTGGCGCAAACGTACTCAGAAGGTTACCAAACCGCAGTGGCAAGCTTCCTATAGCACGCCGGTGGTGATGCCGGATACTGCTACCGAGCAGGATAGCGTAAAAGCAAACGTCGCTCAGCGGGAGCCAACCCCGAAAAAGCGTCGTGCTAAAGGACATAGGAAGAAGCCAGCTGTGGCACCACCAACGGATCACGATACTGTTGTCGTCGACAAGCCTTCGTTCTTTCAGCCGGTTCGGGTAGCCAGTAGTACGTCAAGTAGTACGTTTTTTTCCTGCGTGGTGCACGGCGACCAGGAAATAGACAATCGCAAGCGGATGGTACTGCGCCTCACTGAAGTCGCCACCGTGAATGATAAGACAGTACCGGCCGGTACACTCATCTACGGCATGACGCGTTTGGCCCAGAATCGGATACAAGTCGTCATTTCCCGGATTGGTACTCAAGTAGTCAACTACCGGGTGTATGATCATACCTACCACGAAGGCATTACGCTGGACGAGCGGGACGAGGTGGTGCAAGAAGCAGCCAAGGAAACCGCTTGGCGGCAGGGCCGACGACGCACCCGAGAACTACCCACCGAAATTGCTTCTGACTTGGCACGTGATATTCTGCAACGAACGCGCCGAAGGAAAAGCTCCGTCTTCCTGCCCGATGGCTATCCGCTTTATATCTCTCAACAATAAACCTATGCTCCTATGAAACACTTACTTGTATCACTATCAATCTTTTGCATCAGCACTCCTATCAGCTATGCCCAGGGTATCCCGGTGATGGACGTAGCCCATATTGCCATGACGGTCGCCAACGGCGTGATCCTCAACGACCAGCTGGACAAAATAGAAGACCAGTTGGACGTTTCCCGGCAGATTGAGCGAACCGTCTCGGACATCTACACCCTGCAGGATGACTACCAGGACTTCCTGAAGCAAGCCGAAAGCGTACAGAGCCTGCGCTGGGCAGATTTGGTAGAGAGTCAGTCGCAAGCCCTGTCGCTGGAAACCCGCATGGATGCCTACGTTCCCGCCTACGAGAACATCGCTACCCTCAAGCAGGCCTACCAAACCTTGGAAGGGGTGGGCGGGGCACTACAGATGTATCAACAACTGGACGGCTTCGGATCAGATATGCAGCTACCGGTAAGCGTAGCGGCGCTGCACCAGCAGTTGGAAGACCTGGCCGTGAATAGAGCCGCTTTTGATGAGATGGCTTACAAAAAGAAGTTGCAGGTAGCGCTATCTTACAATCAGGTAGCTGAAGACCTCTTGGAAAAGGCGCAGGAGTTGAGTCAAGTCCTGCTGATCAACGAACGCTTCTCGATGACGGAAGGCGAACGGCTCTCTTCCATCAAACAGGTCCACGACTACATTCTGCAAAGCATGGATCTAAAGCTTGAATCCGATCAACTGGTGCTGGACGTGATGGAATCCGCCGAAGAAAGTAAAGCCGGTCCTATAAGGCAGTACGAGCAGCAGTTGGAACGACAGGTGCTGGCGGCCACGCCCTTGTTCACTTACCTGAACGATAAAACTCAGGAAGATGATGATGAATAGCATTCGCTGGCTGTTGCTTTTTAGCGTAGTGACTCTCTGTTATTCTAGTCACGCCCAAGAAGTTATTCCGGTGGAAGACAAGATGCTACGGGACAGCATCGGAGAGAATGCTACCCGCAACAGCAAGCAGGCAGGGCACCTGACGTTCATCCGGCGGATGACCAAAAACACCCGAGACGATGTGGCAGCTACCCAGCGCTTGCAGTTCGGCTACCGGAACTTTCTGAAACAAACCGGCAGTACCGCCTCGCTGAAAGTATCCAACGCCGAATCTGAGCAGCAAGCGGTTGATCAGGCCAGAAGCGCTGCCGGTCAGTTAGGGGCCTACTCGTTTGCGGCGAACCTGGATCAGGTGTATCAGGGGCAACGGGTGCCGATGGAAAAGAGCCAGGCACTGTATGAACAACTGATTCCCTACGATGAAACGCTGGTGTTCACCGAGCTATCATCTTTTGAGGCCTACCGGCAAGCCCGGCAGGGGAACGTAACGGCACTGGAAGAAATGAGTAACCGGCGAAAGCTGCAACTGGCCAAAACCTACCAGCAGTTTGCTGAACAAAAGATCGCCAAAGCCGCTGAGTTGCGAGCGCTACTGACTTCGGACGAAAGATTCTCTATGACCGAAGCCGAACGATTGGAGACGCTGCGCCGGATGCAAGACTATCTGTTGAGCAGCCAGCAGTTAAAGACCAAAGCGGATGCATTGATGCAGCAAACCATTCGACCGTCCTTTCAGAAGAAACAAGCCCTGGAGTCCTTCCGCAAGGCGCAGGAACGGCGGGTACTGGCGGGCACCCCGCTCTTTCAAGATTAAACTATTCACCAAAGATGAAACGAAACATCCTCAGTATGCTGATCCTGCTAACAGTTTATGGCTCCGCTTCGGCGCAGCTGGTCATTGACCAGAAAGCCATTGCCAAGAGTGGGGAGAATATGGCAGTGAACGTGATCAAGCAGCAGCACTACAAAAAGATCCGCGACTTCACCGAGAAAATCAACGGTAGCTACGGTGCAATAGCGTATCTACAGCAACGGGTACTGGACGATCTCAGGCAGGCGGAAAGCGTAAGCGATCTGCACTGGGTTGATTTGTCCAAGTCACTGTACCTGGCTACCGAACTGATCAAAGGGGCGGTGCAACCCGGCATTGAGATAGACTTCGTGATCGAGCATCCGGTTTTCCAACGCAGTCCCGAGGAGACCTACCGCGACCTGTTTGTGGCGGGAAGTGCTGATCAGTTACCCATTGACTTGGCATCGCTACAACAAGCCCAGCAAACCAGTCAGTCGCTGAGGTCTAGCTTTCACCAGTTGGCGGCCGAACGGAAAGCCTACGCCGCGGTCGCCTTTCAGTACCTGGCTGACGATCTGATGCTAAAAGCCACCGAGATGAATGAGGTACTCCGGCAACCCAGGCGATTCTCGATGACCGAAGCCGAACGGGTGCGACTGCAAACGTATGCCGAAGACTACCTGCTGCTGGCCGAACAGATGCTGGAACGCTCGGATGCGCTGCTGGTGGATGTTACGTCGGTCAAACCCTTACAGCAGCAAGCTGACCAACAGCAACAGCTACTGGAGCGGAAAGCTATCGCCCGAACCCCGGTGCTGGACTATTGACACACTAAACTTGACCACTATGCAAAACGAAACCCTTTGGAAAGGAAGTCCTTCGCCACTGATGCACCTGGGACTATATCTCTCCTGCGTACTGCTGCTTCCCTTGCCGTTTGCCCTGTGGCGGTACTGGCAAGTCCAGTCAACCCGCTATACACTGACTGCTGAACGACTCATCTGTCAGCAGGGCGTCTTTTACCGCAAGCAGGACGAGGTGGAACTCTATCGCATCAAGGACTACACCATCACTGCCCCGTTGCGCTACCGGTGGCTGGGCCTGGCCAACCTCGTGCTGATCACCTCCGATCGGACGCATCCCGAACTGGTGCTAAAGGGTATTCCCAATGCCTACCAAGTCAAAGAACTTATCCGAACGCAGGTAGAGCAGCTACGCGTGCAGAAAGGCGTACGCGAGATTGACTGACTCCCAATTATTTATTGTCAAACTATCTAACCCGACTACACAATGGAACGAGAAAGAACTACCGACCCAAAAGAAGAATTACAAGCTGTCGGCCGCCAAGCCGCCGATGCCCTACGTGGCTACGGCTATGCGGACTTTGCCCAGGAGTACGAACGGACCCTGCACCGCTCGGCCCTGGACCCTAGGGAGATGCTGACCCACAGTCGCATTGCCAACACCACCTTAAAAGAGCTCAACGAACTCTCCGAACAAAAACTGGGCAAGCATCCGGCGCTGGAGCGCAATGTTAACGTACAAGAACGCCTGGATGCCGCCCTACAGAAGCAGCTGGAGCTTAGTGTACAAAAACCCAAGTCCATTGAAGACCTGTCGTTTCCGGCCAAAATGTACTTGGAAGAAAACAGCAAACCGCTGGAGCAGTCTGCCCGGGAAGTAGCCAGCTACCTGGACGAAAAACGCGCCTACAGTCATGCTGCCGAAGGCAAAACGCTATTGCAAAGCCAGCTGGATATCCAGTTGCAATCCTACCGCTCGCTGCCCACTTCCTACAACATGGAACGGTTGGAAACTTATACGAAGCAAGGTATTCAAGTGATGAAGGATGATGTTGAACAAACCAAAACTAACCTTCAAAAAGAAAACGAAGACTACGTCCGGGAACGCATGTACTTGTCCCCGGAAGGCAAGACCTCCATTTTGCGGGAAGTAGAGAAGGGTGAGTTCATGATGCCAAACCAGCAACGCGGCTACATCGTAGAATCCCGCACCGACTACGCCGAGCAGCAACTGGATCAGTACACTAAAACCAAAGAGCAAATCTTTAGCATCGATCAGGAGCGCAGTGAGGGGCCTGGGCGGCACCCCGCATCCTGGAAGCAAGCTTTGTCCAGTCCAGCGGTTGAAAAGGATGAAGCTAAACTGACTGGTGCTTCCGTAAACCAAGCGGAGGCTTGGCGGACGACCTTGCAAAAAGATTATTCTCATCTGTCGGCCGAGCAACAGGAACGCTATGCTAATCTGCAGAGTAGAATCGTACCTGCTGCACCATCCAAAGATCAGGAGATGGAATTGTGATCAATAGAAGCAAAGAAGACAGGTTCTGCTCCTGGCTAGAGCTATTGGGCTGCTGCCCCTTGAATTTGCTATCCAAAACTTGTGCTTCGTATCGGAATTTTGAGTATCTTTAAATCGTATTAAATCAGTACAAACAGGATGTGTCCAGTCTGTAGTCCGCTGATTTTCTATTGCGTGTAACTTGCTGATTTACAGAGGTATTCAAATTTCGGTTCTCGTCCTGCCGCCCCGACTTTTCAGGGATCAACGAGCACCAAAACCCCTTAAATCGCAGGATTTGAGGGGTTTTTTGTTTTTCTGCCCTTTGATACATGCATAGAATCGCATAGAAAATGTGACTGGCCGTCCGCGTCCATCTCGTGGTCCATTTTCTTTTCCTACCTTTGGACACAGAATTGGGTGTAAGTACATGATTTACAGGCACTTGCTTCCATAAAAGTTAGTCTGTTTTGTACTGGTTTGATATGCTTTCGGTGTCCATTTGCAGATGGACACTGACAAATTAGTTCAAACCCTTTTAAACCGTATTTCTATGCGATCTTCAAACACCTTCAATATCATCTTCTTCGTTAAGAAGCACTGAATCTCCCATGGTGAAGTACCCATCTACGTTCGTATCACCGTTGATGGAAAACGAGTTGACCTGTCTATCAGGCGAAAGGTAGCCCGGGACCGATGGGATGAAAGCCGCGGGACTGCCAAAGGCAACCGACCGGATGTCAAAGCACTAAACGCTTACCTGGAACAAGTACGCAACAAACTATACGACTGTCAGCAGCAACTAGAAAAAGAACGAAGGTTGGTTACGGCGGAATCCATCGAAAGCCGCTACCTGGTTCAGGACGAACGAGGCAAGACCCTAAAGCAGATCGTTGAGTACCACAATGAGGAGCATTCCACGCCGGAATGAAGGATGAACTCGCCTGGGGCACGCAGAAGAACTATCATACGACCCAGCGCTACGTCTACGAGTTTTTGCAGAGGAACCTAAAGACTTCCGATATCTATTTGGATGAGCTCAACTACAAGTTCATCAAAGACTTTGAGAAGTACATCAAGCACCGTACCCCGGATGGCCATCAGAAACCATGCACGCAGAACGGGGCCATGAAGCACGTGGAACGTCTGAGAAAGATGGTCAACCTAGCGATCAAAGAAGAGTGGCTGGCCAAAGACCCGTTCGTTAAATTTAAACTCAAGTTTGAAAAGAAAGAACGCGGCTTTCTTACCCAGGACGAATTGCAACGGATTGAGAAAAAAGACTTTCCTATCGAGCGACTGGATCAAACCCGCGATATCTTTATTTTCAGTTGCTACACCGGGCTTTCGTATGCCGAGGTGTACGATTTGACTTCTGATCACATTGTTACCGGTCTGGACGGAAAGCTGTGGATACAGGGGCGGCGTCGGAAATCCAAAGAGTGGTTCAAAGTACCAGTACTACCTCAAGCCAGAGCGATTGTAGAAAAGTATCAGGCGCATCCGCTTGCGCGGGCGAACGGTAAAGTGCTACCGGTCTACACCAACCAGAAGACGAACGCGTACCTAAAGGAGATTGCTATTCTGTGCGAAGTCGAGAAGAATCTGACGTATCATTTAGCCCGCCATACGTTCGCTACGACGGTAACGCTGTCCAACGGAGTACCGATTGAAAGCGTCAGCAAAATGCTCGGCCATACCAGCTTGCGTACCACGCAGGTGTATGCCAAAGTCGTTGAGCAGAAATTGAGCGAGGATATGGGTCGGCTAGAAGAAAAGTTGAGTGAGCACAGCAATGACGATCATTCTTTATCACCATGACTGGATTCGAACCAAGTCTGTAACCCTCTATCTTTCAGTATTTTGTGATAACTATTTTTGTCAGTTCACCGAATAGTTCACCTGTCGGAAAGTAAAAAATGGTGCTAATTCGTATCCATTATTGAGGCTGAAATCCGGCACAGGTTCTTGGTGATCACCATGGCCAGGGCCTCGATGCTGCGGTAGTTGGTCAGGTTGTGGCGGTTCTGCCAGAGTTTCAGCAAGGCTTCCTGCACGGTGTCTTCGGCATCCTCTTCGTCGGGTAACATGGTTTTGGCCAGCCGAAAGAGCTTAGCCTGCACCGGAAACACGTTGCTCTTGAAGGTTTGGATCGTCATGGTGACAGCGTGGTAGACTGGGTAGACGAACGAGTCGGGATATCATTACAGGGGTGGACCAAGTTTTTGAATGTACCTGAGACAATCTAATCCAGTGTGGTGTCTAAAATCGGATACTTACTGTTCGCCAGCGGACACTCAACCATCTTCACTTTTCTCAAAATGGGTTCTGATTGCCACTATGCGCACTTTTTAAGTGTGGCATCCCCTTTGTTATACCGAAAACGATGTAATGAATCTAACCTTGATGCGAAGAAGCGATTTAGGAGAGTTTGAGGAGCTGGTGCTCCTCTCGGTAGCCGTGCTCACCCCCCGGCCTACAGCGTGGTGGTAGCCGAAGAACTGGAACAATTGATCGTATCTACCGGGTGTATATGAACCGACCGGGTGATGAGGGTACTTTTACCCAAACGGTTGTTCCCTTAGCTCTTTTAGAACCTTTGAAAGCCGAATCTGGGGTTAAACGCGCCGTTCCTACTAATTATAGCGAGGAAGTAATGCTATTAACTAATAACTCTCATTTTGCACCACATTAGGGTTGGCCGCAATCTCGCTTTGGGGAATAGGAAACGCCAGCGCGGGATCGCCGTACGGAATACCCCCCTTGCTGAACGTCTGCCGCGGGTCAACGTAAGGAATGCCTTGCCCGGTGCGCATCAGGTCGAAGAAGCGGTGCCCTTCCATGGCCAGCTCTTTTCTTCTTTCCAGCAGCACATTGTCCAGCGTAGCCTCGGTGTACAAAGCCGCTCCCCGGTTGGCCGGAATCCGGTTCAGCACCGCCAGGGCATCCGGCGAGCCGGTTCGTGCCAGGGCTTCGGCGTAGTTGAGGATCACCTCGGCATAGCGGATCACCTTGATGTTATCGGTGTAGAGGGGGGTAGGGTACTTGCCCGTCATGCGGATCACGGTGCTGTCTTTTGTATACAGGTCTTTGCGCACGTCCGCATCTTCGTAGAGGTCATACAGATCATTGGTTACTTCAATGTCGCCGTAGGTGGTGGCCTGGTACATGAAGTACAGGCTGTTGAAGGTTAGGTTGTCGGTTTCGGTGAACGCCACTTCAAAGATAGAGGCCGGAGCACCGGTGGTTCCCCAGGCCTCTACGTGGTTCGTAGCATCCGTCAGGCTATAGGCACCCCCATCGATTACTTTCCGGGCGGCGGCGGCGGCTTGGTCGTATTCTTCGGTATACAGGTAATAGCGGGATTGCAGGGCGGGCACGGCCCAGGTAGTAACTTCTGTAGCCGAGTTGCCGTCTAGCTCCGGGTCCATGATGTCGGCGGCCATTTGCAAATCCTGGCCCACTTGTTCCCACACGGCATCTACCGTCGCCCGCTCCGGGTAAGGATTGCCATCGCTGAACGTGGTGACGATCGGCACGCCCAGGTTGCCTCCCGTGTTTTGCTGACCATACAGGCGCAGCAAGTCCATGTGCCCCAGTGCCCGCAAGGCATACGCCTGCCCTTTGGTATACTGCACAGCGGCACTTTCGTTGTCTTCCACTTCGGCATTGATGACGATGTTGGCATTGGCAATCACCCGGTAAATCTGCACCCAGGTATCGGTGGGATAGCCATCGGTGGGATTCAAGAAGAACTGCCCCGTGGTTACGTAGCGGCCGGAGGCACCGTTGCTGAAGGCATTGTCGGAGCGCACTTCGGCAAAGATGATGTAGTTTTTGCCGTAGTACCACTGCTCGTTCATCCGGTCATACGCTCCCAGCACAATTCCTTGCAGGTCATCCAGGGTGTTGATGCTGGTGGCCACGTCTTTGGACGTGCTAATTTCGGGTTCCAGGAACTCTTCCGAACAGGCTCCTACGCCCAGGGTAGCGAACAGGAGGATATAGCAATAGGTCGTTTTCATGTCTTGCAAGTTATCAAAGGTTGTTAAAAACTGACGACGAGTCCTAGCGCGTAGGTTCTGACCGGAGGCGCGTTCAGGTTCAACTCGCCATCGGAACCTACTTCCGGGTCAAATTCCAGGTCCTCATCCGCCACGTAAGTCCATACGTTGTTGCCTTTCAGATAAATATTAGCACTACTCAACCCGATTTTGGAAATTAAACTAACAGGCAAATTGTAGCCCAGGGTCAGGTCTCTCAGGCGCAGGTATTCACCGCTGTACATGCGACGGGTGGAGTTGTTGTTGGAATTTGACGTATTGCCAAACACATTCCGGGGGTTTTCGCTCATGTCGCCGGGTTGCTGCCAGCGGTCGTACAGATCGGCGTAGCCATTGGAAACCGTGAAGTTAAACTGACCATCGGATTTGGTGAAATAACCATAGCTATCGTACACGTTGTTGCCGGTGGAGTAATACAAGCTGGCCGTCAGATAGATTCCTTTGAAATCAAAGCGGTTGGTGAGTCCTCCATAAAAGGTGGGGATGGCGCTGCCGTGCACGGTGCGTTCGGCGTCGGCATAGTTGGAAGTGGTCTCACCGCCGGTTCCGCTGATATACCACAAGGGAGCACCCGTATCCGGATTCACTCCCGCCCAAGTGGGCACATCCCAGGCGTAGACCGGTTCTCCTTCCGTGACGATCGTCCGGCCGCCCACAATACCGATTTCCTCACCGGTATCCGGATTGCGGGGCAAACGCGTCACCTCGTTTTGCACCGAAGTGAAGTTGAGGCCGAGGTTCCATCGGAAAGCCGTTTCCTTTAGGATATCGGTGTTTAAACTCACTTCCCATCCTCGGTTCACCATTTCACCCACGTTGCGGGTTTGGCTGTTGAAGCCACTGGTGTAGGAAAGGGGCACGTCCAGCAGCAGATCGTAGGTTCGGCGGCGAAAATATTCTACCGTGCCGGTGAAGCGATTGAAAACCCCAAAATCCAACCCGAAATTCAGGGCCAGGTTATTCTCCCAGGTTAAATCGGTGTTGCCAAACTGGCTGGGATACACGGCGGCGCTGTTGCCGTACCCACCACCGTAGTTGAGCAGGGCCTGGTACTGGTTGAGATCAATGCCCGCATTGCCGGTTTTGCCGTAGGAAGCCCGCAGTTTAGAGGTATTCAGCCAGCCGTTGAGACCTTCCATAAAGGCTTCGTCCGAGAACACCCAGGAAGCACCCACCGAGTAGAAGGTGCCCCAGCGGTTGCCCGGCGCAAAGCGCGAGTTGCCTTCCCGCCGAATGGTACCGTCAAAAAAGAGATTGCCTCGGTACGCGTAGTTAACGACTCCTAAGATAGAATTGATCGCCCAGTCGGTGGTGAAGCCAGCGGCAAAATCAGGCGTTCCGACCGAAGAAGGATAGTACAAGCCATCGGCGGCAATGTCGTATCCCCCGGCACCCGTGGAGTAATAATTGTTCTTCTGAGCTTCATAAACCACCTTGAAGTCCGCCTGGTGCTCGTCGCTGATCTGCCAGCGATAGTCTAGTCGGTTCTTCCAGTTCCAGTTGAAGTTGCGGTTCACGTAGGTATACGAAGTGCCGTTTAGCACGGCACCGTCGCCGTAGGCCCGGCCTTCGTAATACAACTCCTCGTTAATCAGGTAATCCAGCCCGATGGTAGAATTGAACGTCAGATTATCGGTCAGTTTGTATTCCAGGTTGGTGGAATTGAAAATCTTGGCTTGTTCCCGGCTGTAGATGTTGTTGTTGGCAACGTAGAGCGGATTGTAGAAGCTGTTAGAAAGGTCCAGGTTGAGCGTGCCGTCGGGGTTGAGCGGTTGGTTGATGGGGTGCAAGAATATAACGGCGGCATCCGGACTACCGTACCAGGAGGCATTTTCCAGTTGCCCTTTCTGATACGCATAAGAAGCGTTGGTCGAGGTGCTCAGGGTAAGTCTTTCCGATAAGGTATTATCGTAATTCAGTTTGCCCGTCGTACGGTTATAGTCCGCCCCGATATTGACTCCGTCTTGCTGAAAGTAACCCAGCGAAGCGTAATACTTGCTCTTGTCATTGCCGCCCCGCACCGACACGTCGTAGTTTTGAGTAATGGCATCATCGTTGGTCACCACGTCGCGCCAGTCAGTACTGGTGGTGCCATCCCATCCGTTGTCGAACAGCTCGCGTGCCTCGGCGATACTAGCGGCTTGCCCGGCATTCACCCGCGCCTCGTAGTAGAGTTCGTCCCACTGGGGAGCACTGAGCATATTGGGTCCGGCCACGGCCCGTTCCACCGTGCCCCTTTGGGCCGACAAGGAAATGACCGGCTTGCCCGCTTGCCCCCGTTTGGTGGTGATGATGATGACCCCGTTGGCACCGCGTGCGCCGTACAGGGCCGTGGCACTGGCATCTTTAAGGACCGAAATGCTGGCAATGTCGTTGCTGTTGAGCGAGGAAAGCACACTCAAACCGCCGGTAGACGTAGAATTGTCAAATTCTCCCGTGACCACGGGCACCCCATCAATGACAAACAGGGGATCGTTGGAAGCGGTGATAGAGCTAATGCCGCGGATACGGATGTCCTGCACCGAGCCGGGCGTGCCGGAGCTAGCCGACAGCTGCAACCCGGCCACGTTGCCTTGTAGTGCTTGGTCTACGGTGGTGAAGGGCTTGTTCTCAATGGTCTGCGCTTCTACCGTACCTACCGAACCGGTGAACGCCTCTTTGCTGCGCTCCCCGTAACCGGTGACGACCACTTCCGAGAGTTGCTGCAAATCAGGCGACAGCGCCATGTCTACGGTGGTGCGTCCGTTGACTGCTTCTTCTGCGGTGACAAAACCAATGAAAGAGAACTGTAGCACCGGGTTTTCGCCCGTCACGTTCAGGCTGTAGTTGCCCTCGATGTCGGTGACCGTGCCTGCGGTAGAGTTCTTCACCAGCACGTTGACACCGGGCAAAGCCTCCCCGCTTTCCTGGGAGGTCACTGTACCGGAAATGCGGTTTGTTTGCGCAATGACCAGGCTGGTGTAGTTAACCAGCAGCAGGATGAGCAGTAAGTTTTTGTTCATGATAAGTAGGTTAGGAATATTGGACGGAATGAAAACTATAGGCAAAATGAAAGAAGGCAACGCCTGGACAACTACGTGACCGTTAGAGCACTTTGCGACGCTACTTTCAGATGCTGCCTGAAAAATAGTTTGTTCTAAGGGTAATTTAAAACAAAATTATTCACAAAAGCAATATCAACGGTAAATATTGCGTAGAATAAGTTTATTTATCCAATTTTTATTTTTAGTAGCATAATAGATGTAGAAAGCGCGTTTGGCCAGTGACGGTCAATCCGAAGGGACCGGTTGATCAAAAAGTGTCATCCTACACGGAGCGGCTACCCATTCCGAAGAAGTATTTTGTTGTTTACTCATCGAAATCAAACCGCTGGTAATCACTCTCATCCGGCGGCCCGGCGGTGATCAGTATAAAGGGAGAATCAGCCATCGTCATCACGATGGAAGAAAATGTAAACCCTCCTCCCTGGTTTGCCCTACAGATCGGGTTCTTCGGATCGTCTTTGGACTGTAGGGTTTCCGTAATCAACGTTGCGTCTATATCCGAGGCGGTAGCCATGCGTTTCTCTACGGCTTGCAGGCGGTAATAACTATTGAACTCCGTAGGTTTTTCTTCAGCGGTTAGGCGGGGATCGTACTGCCTGAACCAGGGCTTGATATCGTCGTTGACCATCGGGTGGTTGGTGTGGTACACCGTTCCGTTTTCATTTTTCGGATCAAAGCGCACCACCTTGTTGGCCGATGCCTCAAAGTCATACACCTCCCCCCGGATGCCTACGATATAATTCTGACCGGAAGCGTGCTTCACGGTTTGGATAAAGTTTAGCATATCGTTCTTGTCGGACGAGTCAATGAGTTTTCGGATGACGAAAGCCACGGGCAGCCCGGTGGCCGAAGCTTCCAGTTGCATCAGCGTATTGACGCAGACCCCCATGCCCTTTTCGTTCATGCCGTTCAGCGCAACCAGTCCGGGATAAGTTAGAATCAACCGCTCCGGCCGGTTTTTGGT
Source organism: Cyclobacteriaceae bacterium (assembly GCA_965217275.1). Classification (GTDB taxonomy): domain Bacteria; phylum Bacteroidota; class Bacteroidia; order Cytophagales; family Cyclobacteriaceae; genus Tunicatimonas. The sequence continues at coordinate 5,220,521 of OZ244400.1, forward strand.
CTTTTCTAAGCGCATTAGCACCTGAAAGCCATCCGTGTAGGCTTCCAGATCCATGTTTTGCGAGATATAGCCCGGACTTCCGTCCGTAGCGGGAACTCCCAGCGCGCTGCAATGATGGTTGTCTATGTTTTTTACCGTGTTGACGTACACCCAAAACTCATCCAGGAGATTGAGCACCAGCACGTCTTTGAAGTCCTGGCTGGCTCCATCGGCAATTCCCCGGACTTCTTCGTATAAGTCGGGAGTCCACTGCCGGATTGCCTCTTCAAACTGGGCGTATTGATAAAATTCTTCCAATGCTTCATCAGCGTCTTTTCCCAATGCCGCAGCGGTGTTTTTTTTCCATGCTTCAAGGATGGCCGCAATTTCGGTTTTTAGTTCTTTGCCGTGCTGTAATCCGAGTTCGTAACCATCCCCCCGGAAGGTGACGGTTTTGAGCGTTCTATCCGCATTCTGGGCCAAGCACGTTCCGGACACCAGTAGTCCGATGAAAAAGAGTAGGTATTTCATAGTTTTGTTGTTTGATGTATAAGTTAAAAGGGTCGGATTCGGCGAGCTTCCCGGGCTGCTTCTTTCCAGGCATACTCGTAGTTATCGCTGAAGTAGTAATATACGGTATTGTTGGGTAACAGCAGAATTTTGATTCCGCCGTACCCTTCTATGGACGGAATGAGCTTATCATCCAAAGAATCCAAAGGTTGAAGCCAAAAACCATTGTCGTACCTTGTTCCCGAAGCGTTAGCGGATAAACCCGACGTTTTGCCCGTATCCATAATGCTGGAAAACATGTCTTGGTCCAACATTTCCTGGCGGTCGATGCGTGCTCCGTTGTTTAAAAACTGTCCGATTTTGGCAACATCATCATGATGGTAGATAAGGCCGTATCCTGAGAAAGGCTGGGCGATTGAATCATACGTTCGCTGGGTTACCCTACTCGTGGGGCTTATGCCGAGCGGCTCAAAAATATCTTCTACGATGATGTCTTCAAAATAATCGGCTTTCGGATTATCGGTTTTTTGCCGCAAATAAGCATTGATGGCGGTGCCTAAGATATACGTATCCGACGTATGATAGACCAACGAATCGCCGGGGGTTGCCTTCCGGGAATAGTAAGCGCAGGAATAGGCAATCTTGCTTTCGTGGTCTTCGGGCATAAAAAACTGGTTGGTATGTGATGCCCCTTCGTCTTTGAAAGGGGTAGCCGTCTCATAATTACCGGTGGTCATGTCCAGCGCATTTTCTATCGTCACATCCGACCAGTTGCCATTGTTACATTCAGAGACTAAATTTCCAACAAGCGTGGTGCGGCTTCCCGGATACAGTTTTTCCATTCTCATCAGTCCCATACCCGCGGAAATGCTTTTTGCCGTCGAGTAAGAGGGCACGTTCAGCACCTCACAAAAGGGATAGGTACCCAGCCGGGTTTCGCAGCCGCCGACGTAATTGATGCTATCGATCACAAACCCATACAGCGTCATGTGCTCCGGGGTAACCTCCTTGGGAGCGCTAAATTGATTGGGTTGAGCGTTCGGATAGTCTTTACTCAATTCGGAGATCGGCCGGGTGGGCATACGGCCGGTGACCTCAGCCACGTAATTCTGCACATACTCTTCTTTGGCAGGAATGGAATAGGGAGCATAGGTTGCCGCCACGGTTCCCCACATATCAAACTTAAAGTAGCCACAGGTTTCGCTGGCAATCTGGTAGGCTACGGATGATGTAGTGCCATCGTTTTTGAACAGAAACGTCAGGACTCCATTGTGTAAGCAGTTTTGGTTTTTTTGTTTCAAGGTGAAAGGAATGGCTACCCGGCTAAACCCCTGGTCGTTCGCTTCGTCCCAAACCCGTCCGGGTTCCAGAATGTACTCCCAGGTGGGATGTTCATTCTCTAAGTATCCTCTTTTTAGCGGGATGATGTGAGAACCGGATTGAACGAATTCATAGTCGAAGGGCGGAAGGTGTCTCCGCTCACTATCAACACTGTCCGCATAATCGAATATATCTTTAACTTCCCGGAATTGTCCGGAGGTAGCCAGGTTGTGCAGCGTTAATCTCCCCTCGAAAGTGTTGGAGGGGAATGCGGCATTGGCCGGTACCGCGTAATGACTAAAGTCCACCGTGGCATCCTGGCTGCCATCGTTAAGAAACGCGTACGTCAACTCAGTCCGGTTTACATTCCCGTCCCCACGCACCGTCTCCAGCGTAGGATTTGCCTCTTCATTCGTTGGCTTGGAAGCATGGCAACCAACCATCACCAGCATGATGGCCAACCATTCAATACGGACTTTCAAAAATCTTGAAGTTTGATTCATTTCTTTTCAAAATTGTTTTAAAAAGATGTGCTTCTTGAGACGCGCCGCGTCCACGGTGGATGCATCTTGAGACGCGATGCATCGCGTCTTTACATGAAGTCTTCTTCCCGATATACTATCTTACCATTAAAGAGCGTCATCAGGCATTTCATATCTTTGATCTCGTCGGTCGGCACGGTGTACAGGTCACGATCCCATACGGCCAGGTCAGCGTATTTGCCGACTTCTATCGAGCCAATCTTATCGTCCAGAAACAGCTGATGGGCCGCCCAGATGGTCACGCTCTTTAGGGCCGTTTTCACATCCACCGCTTCTTCCCGGCCGAAGGGATCGTTATCGTAGGTACCCAGCGCGGGTTGCCGGGCAATGGCCGACCAGATACCGTATCGGGCCGCAAAGGGCGTGACCGCATAATCAGACCCATTGGCCCAGATGATACCCATTTTCTTGAAAGTAGCAAACGGATTAAGTCGCTTGGCACGTTCGCCAAAGTTTCCGGCGTAGGTATCTCCGATCCACCACGTAAACGTAGCCGAAGGTTCGGGATAACCGGCGTCATAGGTTGATTGGAGCTTTTGCATCGTCTCCAAAGCTTGTTGCGTCGGGATGTTGGCATGAATAATACCGTGCCGCAACCCCCGGGTCGGTTGCGCCTGCAACGCCTGCCGGTAACTGTTCACAACCATGTCAATGGCACGATCGCCAATCGCATGGGTGCTCACGTGCACGCCCGCCTCGTGCCCCATCCGAATCATGGCATCCAGGGTGTCGGGGGCAATGTTGGGGAAGCCATAGTTGCCCTGATCGGTTTCTGTCAGGTTTTTGTTCCATTCATCGTACAGCCAGGCGGTGCGGGCCCCGCCGCTGCCATCGGCAAACAGCTTGATGCCCCCGGAAATGAGCTGGTCGTGGCCGATGCTGAACGTATCCGGAACGGACGACAGCTTACGGATCGCATCCGCCATAGACGCCTCGGACTTGCCACCTATCCACAATCCAAATACGCGAAGATTCAAATGGCCTGAGTCCAGTACGTTTCGGTACGCTTGCCATCGTTTGTCGGTTAGCGTAGGGTCTTTAATCCCGGTCATGCCTTCCGCGTGGAGGGCTTTCGTCATGTGGATAATGCCTGCCTCAATATCTTCGATGGTAGAGGGTGGAAGCTGTTCATAAACCAAGTCCATCGCACTCTCTTTCAGTACGCCCGTAGCCTTTCCCGATGGGTCTCTGTCGATGATTCCTTCCGGTGGATTGGGGGTATCGGAGTTGATGTTAGCCAGTCGCAGCGCAGCGCTGTTTGCCACTCCATAATGCCCGGTGGTATGCAGCAACCACACCGGGTGGTCGGCCGACACCTCGTCCAGATCGCGGGCGGTGATTAGCCGTTGCTCTTCCACTTTGCCTTCGTCCCAGCCCACTCCCCGAATCCATTCCCCTGGTGCTACGACTTTCGCCTTTTGGGTAATCAGTTCTTTTACTTCGGCAATGCGCTTGACCTTCGGATAGCTCAGCTCGATCATGTTGGGCACACTCCACGGACTGGCACTAAAGTGAATGTGGGCGTCCAGCAGGCCGGGAGTGACGGTATGGTTGTGCAGATCAATCCGCTGGGTGGCTTCTCCGGCCAAAGCTTCTACTTCCTGCGTCGTACCAATGGCGGTGATGATGTTTTCTTTGATGGCCAGGGCTTCTACGATTCGGTCGGTGCTATCGACGGTAATGATATTGCCCCCGACCAAAATCAAGTCCGGAACCTCCTGCTCTGCGGGAGCATTACACCCGATCAGGGCGATACCCAACAGGCCAAGCCCTATTGTCTTTGTAATAGAAGTTATTACAACAATTTTATAAAACGCCCTCGCGCAGATTTTCCAAATCGGTGCGAGCCATATTTGCGGACTCTGTCCGCTAAAATTCAATCTTTTCATTTCTCAGAAAGAACTTCGGTTAGTGCCGATTCAAAGACGGCCAGACCTTCCTCAATTTGTTCGTCGGTGACCACCAGCGGGGGAATCCACCGGATGACGTTTTTGTAAGTACCACAGCTTAGTAGTAGCAGCTTTCTTTTGATACAGGCTTTCACTACTTGGGAAGCAACATCGGCAGCGGGCGATCCACCCGCCCGGGAAAACTCGGTAGCAACCATAAGTCCGGGACCACGCACGTCACCGATCACCGGAAATTTGCGCTGCAACTTCTTCAATCCTGCGGTGAGTTGCTCTCCCCTATCAGCAGCATTTTTTACTAATCCTTCTTCCCGGATCACGTTTATGGTGGCCGAGGCAGCCGCTCCGGCCAGGGCACTTCCTCCGCCGTAGGTGCCGCCGTGCGTTCCGGGAGTCCACTGGTCCATGATGTCGGCGGTGGAGGCAATGGCGGATATGGGTAGGCCGCTGCCCAGTCCTTTGGCCATCACGATAATATCGGGCTTCACCCCGGCATGTTCAAAGCAGAACAGTTTGCCGGTACGGCCAAACCCGGTTTGTACCTCGTCTATAATCAAAAGGATGCCGTGGGCATCGCACACTTCCCGGAGGTGGTGCAGAAACGCGGCCGGGGCAGGCACGTAGCCGCCTTCGCCCAGCACCGGCTCGATGATAATCGCTGCCGTTTCATCCGGGGCGGTTTGCCCGCAAAGCAACAGGTCCAGTTGTTTTTTGCAGAAATCGATGGTGGTGGCTTCATTCCATCCGTAATAATAAGCGTAGGGAAACGGAGCCACAAAGATTCCCGAAGGCAACGGTTGGTACTTGTGCCGGTAAACGGTTTTCGACGTCGTCATGGCCATCGCCAGGTGGGTGCGCCCGTGAAAGCTTCCCTGGAAAACGATCACATGGGGACGCCCGGTAGCGGCTTTGGCCAGCTTCACGCTGCCTTCGGTGGCTTCGGCCCCGCTGTTGGCAAAAAAGAAACGGTCGATGTGCGGGGGCGTTACTTCGTTCAATTTGGCCGCCAGTTCTACGGACGTAGGAGGGATGACGCAGTTCATCTGCCCGAACAACAACTGTTGCGCCTGTTCCTGAATGGCGCTCACCACCCGCGGATGGCAGTGCCCGGTATTGACCACCCCAATGCCCGACGTGAAATCCGTATACCGTTCGCCTTCCGAATCGTACAGGTAGATGCCTTCTCCCTTCACGGGTTGCAGGTGGGTCAGATGCGTCCAGACCGGAGCCAGCAGGTTGGTTGCGTTAATCGTTTCTTGTGCTATCATTATTTGTTTTTTAGTATACGTTATGTTCTTGGTGTCGACACGAACCCCAAGAAATTACATTTAGTCCGCCATATGATGTTGCATGCTCACGTTCATGCTCTTTCGGCCGTAAGACCGGTGCGTCCACCCGTAGAAGCCCAGTCCGGCCAGCGACCAGATTGCCACAATAGACCACTCAATAGCATTGAGGGCCGACGGGTTTCCCGGCAGGTACAGATACACCAGCCCCAAGCTCAGCAGAAAAGCCAGTATACCGACCCATCGGCCCATCGTCACCCTAAACGGACGCTCCATTTCCGGTTCATTTCTCCTCAGTACATAAAAAGACAGGGAAACCAGGCTCCAGGAAATGACGATGCCCAGGCCACCGGCGTTGACCAACCAACCCAGGGCCTCTTTTCCAAAAAACGCGGCCAGCATCGAGGTCAGGGTCACAAAGAGGATGGCAGTGACCGGAGATTTGTACCTAGGGTGCAGCACGGCAAAAAACCGGGGCAACATACCGGAATGGCCCATGGCATAAATCGCCCGGGTGGCTCCGATAAAGAAACTGTTCCAACTGGTGATAATCCCGGCCAGTCCGGCGATGATCAGCAGATTCTTGGCCCAAACCCCCTGGTATATCTTTTCCATCGCGATGGCGGGGGCCAACAGCGTGCGTTGCAGTTCGTTGGCCGTGAGGGTAGTGCCCACGCTGTAGATAATGGCGGCGTACCACACCACGGCCAGCAGCACCGAAAAGATGAGCACCCGGCCAATCCGATTGAAGGGCAAATTGATCTCCTCGGCGGCCTGCGGGATCACGTCAAACCCAACGAACATAAAGGGAGTCATCACGATCACCGACAGTAGTCCTACCGACATTTTGCCGGTATCGCCCACTTCGGCGGCGCTAACGGCGGCATGGGTTGAAAACATGCTTCCGAATATAAGCATCAGTCCCACCGCCAGAATCAGGGTGGTGAAGACCGTCTGCACCAAGGCGGCGGATTTCACCCCGATAAAATTGATGCCCCCGATCAGCAGGGAACCGGCCCCGCCAATCATGACCCAATCGGAGTAAATGGGCTTCCCGTTGAAAAACCACAGCGGTTCTTCCCGAGAAAGCGGTACCAGGTTTTGCATGACCACGGGCAGGGCCACCGCTTCAAAGGCACACACCGATACGTAGCCCAGAATGATAAACCAGGTACATACGAAGGAAGCATCTAACCCCAGTCCACGGTAGCTAAAGACGTGTTCGCCGCCAACTTTTGGCATCGCCGCGGTAAGCTCCGAATAGGTAAGGCCCACCAGGGCCACGACCACTCCCCCGATCAGAAAGGCAAGCACGGCACCCACGACGCCCGCGGTGAGTATCCATTCGCTGGTCAACACCACCCAGCCCCAGCCGATCATGGCCCCAAAGGCGAGGGTGAAAATATCCCATTTCCCTAATACCCGGTTAAAATTAGAATCCTTCATTCTTGAGACGCTGATTCGACAATTTTCCAGTTAACCGGCGGCTTCCAATCCAAGGGATGAAATTCAAGTGACAGCGGTTTGACTATCTTCTGGTAATCTTTCAGTGCTTTTTCCATTTTTGCCAGGATGGTAGGATGCGATGCCGCCACGTCGTTTTCTTCGGATGGATCTTTGTCCAAATTGAAAAGCTGTCCGTTGTTCAACTTCCACTGCTTTTCAACAATCGCTTCTTTTCCCAGAAAAAAGGTTCTGGTCGGCAGGGGTTTTCCGGCAAAGGCAGCGGTCAGGTTGATACCATCCACGGCCGGTTTTTCAGCACCTACCATGTTGGCGATGGTCGGATACACATCGATGTACCCCATCACTTGGTCGTTCGTTTTGCCGCCTTCCCATTTTCCTTTCCAGTACACCAGAGAAACCGAACGTACCCCTCCTTCCCACTCTGTCGCTTTTTCGCCTCGCAGGGGCAAATTACTTCCGCCATAGTCGATATCGCTGCCATTGTCGCTTAGAAACCAGATAACAGTATTTTCTGCCAGTCCCTGGTTATTAATTGCTTCCATGACCTTGCCGATAGCGCGATCCATGCCGGTTACCATGGCAGCATAGGTTTGCCGGGCGGTGTTGCCTCTTCCTCTCTGCCCGTACTCAGGGCTGTTAAACTCGCCCATTTGCGCGCCTCCCGCTTCAAAGTCTTTCATGGGCTTTGCGGGATCAAAACCGTGTTTCTTCAAATCTTCCTCTTTGGCCTGCAAAGGGGTGTGCGGGGCATTCAGGGCAACGTAAGCAAAAAAAGGCTCCTTATCAGATTTTTCAATAAACTCAACTACCTGTTTCGCCACCAGATCAACACTATACCCGGTGTCTGTGCTGTTTTTATAATCCTCATGCCAGTCGTGGGCGCCATCTCTGAAGTGCGTAAAATAGTCTATGGCGCCATTGTAATGCCCGTAAAAAGTAGTGAACCCGCGCCGCATAGGATGGTACTTCACATCCGAATGACCCAAGTGCCACTTGCCAAACGCACCGCGATTTTTATGTCCGGCCTCGGCCAGCAAGTTTGCCAGGGTACGCTCTTCCGTAGGCAGCCCTCCCAGCGCCCGAGGCCCCACCACGTTTCTGAGTCCAAACCGGTCCGGGTACTTGCCCGTCATAAGGCCTGCCCGGGTGGGACTGCACAGCGCCCCGACATAAAACCGTTCCAATGCGATTCCTTGATCGGCCAACTGATTCAGATGGGGCGTGCGCATTTCCGGGTTATGAAATCCCACATCGTTCCAGCCCAAATCATCCACCAAGATGATGACAATATTGGGTTTTGTCTCTTTGGTTTCATTTTGCCCGTGGGCGGTATGAGAGCTGGTCCATATAAAAAAGACAAGCAGTTTGCATAATGTATAATAGCTCGTCTTTTGGTGCATCAATGCCATTGATTGTGTATAAGTTATGGGTTACATAGACGGATAGCGGTACAATAGCTAAGCAAAAAAGCCTATATGATTAACAAGTACTCTTTGATATGCTCACCTTCAACTTAATGGCCAATAAAATGTAATTTTTGTTTAAAACAAATCACATTAAGAACATTTTTTTGACAATTGGCTATTAAATGAAAGAAAATTTGTTCAGAAAGGTGATTACTGCAAATTTTGAAACACTTGCTGCTTATATACGTTGATTAGCAGACGTGTGCAAAATCTTCCGTAGCTGATTACCATTCGGGTGTATTCACTGTATTTTATCCAGTGCCGTTTGCAGATCATGGATCAAGTCGTCGGCGTTTTCCAGCCCTACGGAAATGCGCATGTCGCCCAGCGAAATACCCATTGCGCCAAACTGCTCCGGGCTGAGTTCTTTCAGGTAGCTGATGGCAGGCGCATAGACCAGGCTTTCGTGCCCCCCCCAACTCACGCCGATCTTGAACAGTTGCAGGCTGTTGAAAAAGGTTTTGATCCTGTCTAGGTCTTCGGTAGCCAGTTGAAAGCTCATCAGCCCGGTGTAGCCGCGCATCTGCTTTTGCCCCAGCGCATACTGCGGATGGCTGGGCAAACCAGGATACCGCACTACCTTGATCTTCGGATGGCCTTCCAGAAAATGGGCCACCTTCATGGCGTTTTCCTGGTGCTGACGCAGGCGGATGGGCAAGGTGCGCAGGCTGCGAAGGATTAGCCAGGCTTCAAAAGGCGCTGTTTTGGCCCCTATCCACTCGTACTCACGCGTAGCGATAGCATCCATATCCGTTGCTTTGCCCATCACCACGCCCGCCACCAGGTCGCTGTGCCCGCCAATGTATTTGGAGCAGGAGTGCACTTCCAGGTCGATGCCCATCGACAGCGCAGGCTGAAAGATAGGCGTCGCCCAGGTGTTGTCCACGATGGTGCGGATATTTCTGCCGCGTGCCAGGACAGCCACCGCCGCCAGGTCTTGCAGGCCAAACACGGCAGAAGAAGGACTTTCCAGGTAGATCAAGCGTGTGTTGTCTTGTATAGCGGCTTCAAATTCTTCCACCCGGTCGCCTTGCACATACGTGAGGGTGAGGGCCATCTTTTGCTTCAGGTAGTTGCTCAGCAGGTTGTTGGCCGGGCCGTAAATATTTTTAATGGCAATCACGTGATCCCCAGCGTTGAGGCAGTGCAACACGGCAGCGGAGATGGCACCCATGCCGGAGGGAAAAAGCTGGGCCTTCTCAGCGCCTGCCAGCAGCGCAAGTTTTTGTTCGGCAACCAGCACCGTAGGGTTTTTCCCCCGTGAGTAAATAAAGTGATTCGTTCGGTCTTCGAAAGCCGCGTCAATGGCCTCCCAGCTCGCAAAGGTAAACAGAGAGTTTTGAAACAGGGGCGGCACAACTGCGCCTTCATAGGCGCTTCGCTCTTCACCAAAATGCATCAACAAGGTTTCTAAAGATAAGTTTTTATCCATATTTTTTATGTCATCGAGCCGCCAGCGTGGCGGCTTTACGTTAAGATTGTTGATTGTTGAGGATTTTAGTCTTCGATTTGCGATCTACCGTCTTCTTATAAAAACATCCGATGCCGGTGAGGGCCAGCACCGGGGCTACCACCAGGTTGATGAGCGAAAGCAGTTGCCAGTGCCAGTAATCGCTGAAAGGCACCTGTAACGTGGCCGTCATAAAAATGGTAGTCGCCGTCCAGGGGATGATGCTTTCTACCATCGTGCCGTAATCTTCAATGGAGCGCGACAGCACCTGGCGCGGAATGCCAAACTTGTCGTAACGCAGCTTAAAGGCGTCGCCGATGATAAAGCTGGTGGCATTCTGGTTGGAGGTGATCGCATTGGCAAAAGCGGAGGCAAACAGCGAGGAGATAACCACCGCCGGACGGGTTCGGGTGAAACCAAATACTTTGTCTACCATCGTCGGCATCACCTCGATCATGTCCATCGCGCCAATGAAGATCAGTACCATGATAGAAAAGATAATGGGTTCGTTCAACTCATACAATCCGCCCCGGTTGAATAGCGCCGGGATGTTTTCAGGCACGACCGCCAGCCCGTCGGCCATCTGCACCTCAAAGCCGGTGTAGGCCGACTGCATGATGTCTCCTGCCGAATAGGGCTGAAAAATAGCCGCCAGCACGCAAGCCACCACGGAGGAAGTGAGCAACGTAGGCAGGGTAGCCACTTTTCTCAGCGAGCCATACAGCACAATGAGGGGCGGAATAAGCAGCCACCCGTTGAAACGAAACATGCGGCTGATCGTCTCCAGAGTGGCTGCAATCTGCGGGTCGTTGACGTCGGTTTTGGCAGGCGGGTAGAAAAATCCCAGCACAAAATAAATAACTCCGGCAATCAGGGCCGAAGGCAAGGTCGTGTACAGCATCGAGCGGATGTGGGTATACAACGATATCTCGGTAGCCAAGGCTGCCATGTTGGTGGTATCCGACAGGGGTGAGAGCTTATCGCCGAAGTAAGCACCACCGATAATCGCGCCCGCCGTGATGCCCAGATGCGCCTCTACCGCGCCCGCTACCCCAATCACCACCGCGCCAATGGTGCCTACCGAACCCCAGGAAGTGCCTGTGACCAAAGAAAAGATGATAGGGGTGAAGAACGCCAGAAAGTAGATGTAGGCCGGGTCAATCAGGCGGATGCCGTAGTAAATCAGCATAGGAATGGTGCCGCTCACAATCCAGGTGCCGATGATGATGCCAATGGCAAACAGAATGAGCACCACGGGAAATCCCTGAGCCAGCTTGGCGATAAAGGCTTTTTGGATGTCTTCCCAGGGAAAGCCCAGCCACATCAGCTCGCCAATGGTGAAGACGGCGGCCAGCAAAAAAACCATCTCCAGCGGAAAAGCAGGCTGGCCATAAAACTGCGGGCGAAGCACCAGTCCGTAGGCAATGATCAGTATCAGGAAAAGCAGCGGGAGCAGGATGAAAATAAATCGTACCGGTTTTTTCCGGGATGGCCTGGGCATCATGATTCATACACCCACTTGCTGCCCACCATGGTGCGCTCAATGGGGATGTCAATGATGACCATTGGGTCTGCTTGGGTAGGGTCTTGGTCCAGTACCACCAAGTCGGCTAGCTTACCGGCTTCCAGTGAGCCTTTGAGGTCCTCTTCATAAGAAGCATACGCTCCGTGGAGAGTACCCACTTTGATGGCTTCTGCTACGCTTACCTTTTGACTGGCTCCCCATACGTTGCCGTTCATATCGGTGCGCGTCACACTGGATTGCAACGCCATCATCGGCTCAAACGGGCCAGGGGGATAGTCTGAGGCTTGCGTCACCATGATACCGGCCTCCAGAAAGCTGCGCACGGCAAACATACGTTCCAGCCGCTCTTTGCCGTAGTTTTTCATCTTCTCGCCATGAAAGTAGACGTAGGTAGAAAAAGGCGTAGGAATGACGTTCAACGCTTTCATGCGTCGAATCAACTCATCATTGATCACCGTGCAATGCTCCAGGCGGAAACGGGGATTTTTGCGGGGACGTTCTTTCTGCAAGCGTTCGTATACGTTGAGCGCTTTGTCAATGGCCACATCTCCATTGGCATGGATGCCGATCTGCCAATCGGCCCGGTGGGCTTTGATGGCATACGAATACAGTTCTTCTTCGTCCATCACAATAATGCCATAGTCATCAGGCCGACCCACGTAGGGCTCTGACAAGGCGGCAGTGCGCTCGGAAATAGAACCATCACAGGTAAGTTTCATGCCACCGGTGCGCACCCACTCGTCACCAAATCCGGTGCGGATGCCTGCCTGTATCATTTCATCAATATGGCTATAGCCGATCATACAATAGATACGGGCCGCAAGCTCCCCGGCATGATAAGCATCCTGAAAAGCCAGCAGATACTCCGGCGAGCCGTAAGCATCGGTCACGGAAGTAACGCCGGTTTTAGCCATCATTTGGGTGATGAGTTTGATGGCTTCCTGGTTGTCCTGACGGGTAAATTCGTTAGGGATGAGCCGTTCCACGGCGGTAGTAGCAGTTTCCAGCAGTTGTCCATTGAGGGTTCCGTCGGCATGGCGACCTATCTTTCCGCCATCAGGGTCGGGCGAGTCGCGGGTATAGCCCGCTAGCTCCAACGCTTTAGAGTTCACATAAGCTGAGTGGCCTCCGCGGTGACTGATGTAGACCGGGTGGTTGGGCGCCGCTTCGTCCAGGTCGGCCCGGTTAATCAGGCGGCCTTCGGCTGTTTTGGTATCATCATATTTGAAACCAAGTACCCATTTCCCTTCCGGAGTGTTTTGGGCTCTTTGGTGGATAGCGTCCCGGATGGCTTGGATAGAACGCAGGTCAGCGTCTACATTGCGCAGATGCGCCCTTCCCGAGTAGGCGGGGTGCGAATGCGCATCGATGAAACCGGGGGTGATGGTTTTGCCGCCGATGTCTAGCTTTCGGGTGGCGCCGGTGGCCAACCTCAGTATTTCATCATTACTCCCCACGGCCATGATGCGGTCACCGGAAATTGCTACTGCCTGCGCTTTGGGTTGCGCAGGATCGACGGTGATGACGTTGGCATGGTGCAGAATAAGGTCGGGGTACGGCTTCCAAAAAGCAGCCAGAGAAAGAGGACCTACGGTAGCTAGAAATTGTCTTCGGTTAATAGTTTTCATATATTTCGAATGCTTGGATGAGTGGTGTGTTTTCCGGGGTAAGGGTAAAATGTATCCGCAAATTCTTTTTTTCGCCCTCCAATATAAAAGAGCCTCTAAGCTGATTCTCTGCTACCAGATCATGAACTTTAATGATATTTCCTGCCTGCTCAAAGGCATTCGCTGTTTCTTTCTTCAAAGTATCCAGGGGAGTATCCAGGAAAAAGTTTTCAGCAAACAGTCCGCTCGTTTCAACGTTCTGCCAGTCAGGTAATATCTGCAACAACTCCTGCTTCCGCTGTTTCAGGATAGCCGAAACCGGTAGCGCGCGAGCTTGTGGGTCAGCCAGCGCAAACAGCGTGTCCATCACCTGTACGTTGATGGCACTGGTGGGAGCGTAGGTAAGGTTGGCAAAGCACACCAGTCCGATGCCATATTCGGGCAGGATGAACCAGTTGCTACCAAAGCCCGGCAAGCCCCCGGTATGCCCTACCCGCACCCGGCCTTCACAGTCCTGCACCCACCCCAGCCCGGCGTAGTACCCGGCCACGGTGGGGCAAAGATTTCCGTTTGCATCCTGGTGCTCGGGATTGAAGTAGCTGATGCGCTGCGGCTGCTGCATCTCGCGCAGCGAGCTTCGCTTGAGTACTTCCTGGTCCGCTTCGTTGCGGGGCGGCCAAGCGGCCTGGTGCAACGCCAGGTAGCGGCTAAAATCTTCCAGGGAAGTCCACAGTCCGCCCATGGCTCCGAAGGCTCCGTCGTGTAGCAAAGGCTCCTTTTGCCATCCTTCTTCGGCCCGGCGGAGTGCCGCCCAGCGGTACCCCTGCGCCAGTTGGTCGGTTGGCACCTCGGCATATTCCCAGTACGTATCGTCCATGCCCAGTGGCTCCAGGATATTCTCATGAATATACTGCTGATACGGCTGTCCGGAAACCCGGGTAATGATGGTGCCCAGCAGGGTAAAGCCCAGGTTACTGTACTCATACGCTACGCCGGGCACGTTGGAGAACGAAATGCCCGCTTCCAGCAGTTCGATAAATTCGTCGGGAGAATCAGCCAGTTGCCGGTCGCCCCAGGGGTTGTCTTCCGGAAAGCCCGCCGCGTGGGTCAGCAGGTGCCGGATGGTGATGGGCGGGGCATCCTGGGTGAGGTACGCTACGTCTTTCAGAGCCGGTAAATAGGTGTGCACTGAGTCATCCAGCCGTAGTTTTCCGGCATCCCGCAGTTGAAGAATGGCTAGCGCGGTGAAGCTTTTGGTCATCGAGGCAATGCGGAAGACCGACTGGTTCGTGACCGGCGTTTTCTGGTCGATATCCGTGGATCCGTACTGGCCGGAGTGCACCAGTTCGCCGTCGACCACCACGCCGAAGACGAAGCCGGGGAAGTGGTTTTGCTCAGCGTACTCGAGGTACATTTTTTCAATCACCGGAAACGCCGCCGCGATCTTTTGCATCCGCGCCGAGTCGGTGAACACTGGTGGTTGGTAGGTAGCGGCGTTGCGCGATTGTCCGTAGGCCGATAATCCCGTCAGGAAGAAAGCGAGGATCAGCCACCGGCTTTTAGAGAGCCTTATTCGGTTTGTCATGTTCACAAATAGTTGTTGTTACGCTTTGTGTTTAAATGATAGGTGAGACAAATAACCGATTGGCGGATAGCTCATTGATTCATCATGTAGTCGTAAACCGTCTTGGATATTTCAGCCAATTGTTCGGTGCCTTTGTCAAAATCCTTTAGATTCTTTGAGAGCAACACCAAAACGTAAGCGCGACCATCGGGCAAATACACAATAGCAGCATCATGATGAATTCCTGATATGAAACCCGTCTTATGAGCCACGCTAACGTCTTCGGGCAGATAGCGGGGAATCATATCGTTAAACTGTTGCTCTTTCAGAATATCAATCATCGCGGCACAGTCTTCGAGGGTACCCGCCGTGTTATTGGCAATTGCTTTCATAATCAGCATTAAATCCTGGGCGGTGGTGGAGTTGCTCAATCCTTGATTGTAGGCTTTCTGATCTTCCACTCCCCGCAAAACTTCCATATTGTGGGCACCCAAATCCTTCATCGTAGCGGTGACTTTTTTGGCATCGACCCGTTCAATTAAAACGTTGGTCGCCAAGTTGCTGCTCACGACGATCATGCTGTGTATCAAATCTTTGAGGGCTACCCGGGTGCCCACTTGTTGGTAAACAACATCATCGCTATCGTCGGCAATGTCCATACTATACAAACTGCCGTCAACGATACTTTTAAATTCGTTTTTTAGTAGAATAGAATCGTCCAGATCAATTTTGCCCTGGTTCGCTTGCTTAAAAAGCTCGATCATGACGGGCACTTTCATGGTGCTGGCGGCATGAAACTTTTCGTCTACATTGATGAATAAACTGTCTTTCGGATCAGACAAATTATAAAAGCCCACCGCTACCGTGCCGTCAATGGAATCGACTTGAGACCGGACGGTATTTTTTAAAACTTCCTCTTTGGATAAGTTTTCTTGACAAAAGCAAAGGAGACAAAATAGCGACAGTACACCGGTGCTTTTGGTGATGAATGCAGGCATCTTGATGCTGTTGATGGTTTAACTAGTCCTTAAAAATCTGGTTCGAATCCTGATCACTCAGTTCCGGTTCAGTAGGCGTACGCAACACCTTCCAGAAGAAGTAGCCCGTAAACCCGGTGACAAACACCACGGTGGTCAGCATAATTATCAGCGCAGAAGGGTTCATACTTTTTCGAGTTCTTTTTTGGTGTTTCGTTGGTACGCCAGATAAACCAGCCCGGCCAAGATAACGAAGACGGCTACCAACAGCAAGCGGGTGGCGTTGGCGAAGAATATCTGGTTTTCCAGCAGTTGGATCTGCACCGGGTCGGTGGCCACGGCCAGTTGTTCTTTCAATCCGCTGTTCATTAGCTTTTTAATAATCGAGCTGTTGTCCAGCTCCCAGTTGCCGGTAAAAGCGGCGGCCCAGTCTCCGTCCTTGGGGGTTACCAGCGAACCGATGAATACCCAAAGCAACAGCAGCGGCGTCACAAATTTGATGATGAATTTGTAAATCTTTGGTACGCGAATATCCGCCCCGGTGGTGATTTCGCTCCATCCCTTTTTCATCCCAAACACCCAGGCAAACAGAATCGACTCCAGCAGCGCGAAGACGACCAGCGCTACCGTGCCCGCCCAGTAATCATATTCATCGAACACCCCGTAGCGAAAGAACAGCACCGTGGGCATGCCCAGCAGCAGGGTGATCAGTCCGAACGACCAGGCGGCCGGTTTGCGCTTCCAGTCGAATTCATCCTGCATAAAACTCATCCAGGGCGTGCCCATCGCCAGCGACGAGGTGATGCCCGCGAAGAATAGCAACCCAAAAAACAACAAACAAGAAATGGCTCCCAGCACTTCTCCCCACTGAAAGAACAAGTAGGGCAGCGTCTTGAACCCTAACCCCAGCCCTCCCAGTTGCACCAGTTCCGTCACCCGCTCAATGCCCAGGTACCCGATGGCGATGGGAATGACGATAAAACTGCCGATCACCACCTCCACAAATTCATTCATCCAGCCCGCCGACATGGCACTGAGCGCAATGTCGTCGTTGGCCCGCACGTAGGCCGCGTAGCAGTGCACCGTGCCCATCCCCACCGACAGAGTGAAGAAAATCTGCCCGGCTGCCGCCATCCACACCGCGGGCGACCACAGGTCGTCGTACTGCGGAGTCCACAAAAAGTTGAGTCCGACGCTGCTATCGTACACCGCCCCGTTTTCTCCGGCTTTCAGCGTGACGCCCTGGAAGGCCAGAAACAACCCAAACACGATCAGCAGGGGCACTCCCACCTTGGCCACCCGCTCGATGCCCTTGGCCAATCCCTGCGAGAGGATATAAGTGTTTAAGAGCAAACAAATGACGAAAAACACGATCGGTTCGTAGGGAATGCCCAGCGTAGACACGCCTAGGTTCACGTACTCGTTGAAGAAGGCCGCCACTCCTTCCTGGTCCAGGCCCACGAAGGTGCCACTCACCGAATGCATCACGTACGACAGCGTCCAGGATTCCAGGTAGCAATAGTAGGCCGCAATCGCCAGATTGGTCCAGATGCCGAACACGCCTACGTACTTCCAGATCCGATTTCGGTGCATTTTGTCCATCGCCAGCGGAGTGGTATGATGCCCGAACGTGCCGCCGAAGCGACCGATGGCCCACTCGATCCACAACAACGGAATGCCGATCACCAGGAAGCACACCAGGTAGGGAATGATAAAGGCTCCGCCCCCGTTCTGCACGGCTTGCACCGGGAAGCGCAGAAAGTTGGCCATGCCCACCGCGTTGCCCGCCATCGCTAGGATGAGTCCGACTCGGGAACCCCACGCTTCTTTTTCGGTACTCATAGGTTAGTTGAATGAACGAAGGATTGGATGAGTGAGTGTTAGGGGTTGGGTGGTTTGACGGCTTGCATGGTGCCAGAGGGTTGTTCGTTGAGGAGCCACTGCCAGCGGGCGGGTTCTCCGGGAGTAGCCGGAAGTTCTTCCAGAATCCACTCGTCGATCTCACCGAGCATTAGGTAGCGGCCGTCGTCCAGAGGCACCAGCGGGCTGCGGCTCTCACCCCGGTCGTAATATAGTTGCCCGTCTTCTACGTACAATTTGCGATTCTCTTTAGAATTCCCGAACCGGTAGGTGCCCGTCGGCTTTTCCAGGACGGTTGCATCTCCTTTCTCCACCTTCGCTCCGGACAGCGTCGCGTAGGCTTCGTCAAGGTAAGGAGAATAGCCCAACATATCCGCGATTTGCGGGGCCAGTCCCCAGGGATTGGCTTCCGCGCTGCCCCGTCGGCCCAGGTTGGTGAGCACGATGACGGTCAGGCTATCGTCGGGCATCCGAATAATCTCCGTTCCGGTGATGCCGGTATGATCCATGATCAACCGACCGCCCACGCTCCAGGTTTTCCAACCGAATCCGTAGGGGTAAGGTCGGCCGTTGTTCAGTGGCATGGGCGACCACATCTGGGCTTTGCTTTCACTTGTGAGTAGCTGGTCGGTGTAGAGCACGGAGTCCCAGCGGGCCAGGTCCCCTACGGTAGAAAATATTCCGTAGTGCGAGGGCACTTCATAGTTCCACACCCGGCGGATGTTGACCAGCTCTCCGTCTTGCAGCGTGTAGCCCCGCGCTTCTCCGGGATGGATGACTGCCTGGTCGAGAATGTAGGTATCCGTCATACCAACCGGATCAAAAATTCTGGTTTGCATAAACTCCCGGTAGGGCGTGCCACTAGCCTTTTGCACGATTAGTCCCAACAAAAAATACCCCACGTCGCTGTAGGTATATTGCTCACCCGGAGCCGACCGCAATGAATCGGTCCGAGCGGCCCGGTAGGCTTTCTCCGCCGAAATGTCAATGCCAATCGGACCAAACGCCGGATCGTCGAAACCAGAGAAGCCGTGCGCCATGTCGGGCAGGCCAGAGGTATGCGTCAGCAAGTGCCGAACGGTGATTCCCCGCCAGTATTCCGGCGCATCGGGCAGGTAGGTGTGGATGCCTTCGTCTAATTCGACCTTTCCCTCCTGCACCAGCAGCATGATGGCCGAGGCGGTGAACTGTTTGGTAATCGAAGCCAGTTCGAACACGGTCTCTGGAGTTACGGGCGACTGGTGCTGCATGTCGGCTACGCCGTAGCCTTTCTCTTTGAGAATGCGACCCTGATAGCAGACGGCTAGGGCTAGTCCCGGTATGTGCCGCTGCTGCATTTCAGTTTCCACGTAGCGGTCGATGGCCGCAGAGGCAGATGTATCTACGGATAGTGGCTGGGCTTCGGCTACCGAAAGCAGCCATCCCGCAAGCGACCAGAGACAGAGAACAGAGATACTTTTTTTCATTCGGTTAGGCGGTTGTATTTTTTGAGTAGTTCTTGTAGCCGATCGTGCGGCAGTTCGTACACCGTGTTGCCGTTGAAGCCGGTCATGGTTTCGGCGGCCACCAGGGCGTTGAGGATTGCTTCTTCGGTAGCCTGGGCGGTAGCATGGAATAAAGGATTCATCTGGTCGTTGGGCAACATGCTAAGTTGCTGGGTCTCTTCGCGGTTGGCGGCCCCGGAGTTGGCGGTTGAGAATGCGATAAAGATGTCGCCGGAGCCGTTTCCGCCGTACCCGCCTACTTTGGCGATGCCGATGGGCACCCGCCGGGCCAGTCGTTTGAGCTGGTGGGGCAACAGGGGCGCATCGGTGGCCACCACCACGATGATCGAACCGGTTTCTTTGTCCGGAACGCCGAACGTTATTTTAGGCATCAGGTCAGTGATTTCCTGGCCCACCGGCACTCCGGCCACGGTCAGGTCGCGCCGACTGCCGTAGTTGGCCTGTACCAACACGCCCAGGGTGTAGGAAGCCTCTCCTAGCTGCACAATTCGGGAGGCGGTGCCGGTGCCGCCCTTGAAGCCGTGGCAGACCATGCCCGTGCCCCCGCCCACGCCGCCTTCGTTCACTTTCCCGGAAGAAGCTTGCTCCAGGGCTTGCAGGGCGTGTTCCGGCTTCACGTGGAAGCCGTTGATGTCGTTGAGCACGCCGTCATAGGTTTCGGCCACCACCGGCAAGGCCCAGAACAAATCGGGCAGGCCGTTGAGCGGGTCAAAAAACTTGTGCTCATACTGCCAGGCGATCACGGCGTCCCGCACGGTGCCCACGCTGTGGGTGTTGGTGATCATGACGGGTCCTTCCAGGAAGCCGGATTCTTCGACCCAGGTGGTGCCGGTCATTTCGCCGTTGCCGTTGAGGGAGTACCATCCGGCCATCACCGGATCGTACTTTTTTCCGCGCGGCAGAATGGCCGTCACCCCGGTCCGCACCGGACCTTCGCCCACTTTCAGGTCGCCTTTGCCCTCGACGAGGGTAACCAATCCTACTTCTACTCCCTCCACGTCGGTGATGGCGTTGTTGGAGCCGGGGGTGCCCTCAAGCGGCACGCCCAGGTCGCGGGCCCGCACGGCGTCTTGCGCGTAGCCTTCCGATAGCAAGCCGGATGAGATCATGATGAAGAGTGATAGGGCAAGTAGTTTTACCATTCGTTGGCGAGAGATTAAGAGAAAGAAAGTATAGGTTGTTGCTTGTAGTGAAATAAGTAGTTGTCAGTCGCAGGCTTCGTCAGCAATGCGCAGGGCCTGGGATAGGATGTCGAGTCCTTCGTCGATCTCCTCTCGGGTGATGCACAACGGCGGCGCGATAAAGATATAGCTCCATTTTGAAAAAGTAAACATCCCTAATTCTTTGAGCTTGGCGGCTACCTGAGGCATCACTCCCTGCTCGGCCGGTTTGGCATTGAAGGGCGCCATCGGCTCTTTGCTGTCGCGGTTTTTGACCAGTTCCAGGCAGCCCAGCAGACCGGTATTGCGGAAATCGCCGATGCAGGGGTGCTGATCCTTCATCGCCTTGATGCGTTCTTCCAGGTAGCGGCCCATCGTGGCGGCGTTTTCAATCATCCCGTCTTCTTCGTAGATGCTGATAACTTCCAGGGCAGCCGCGCAGGCAACGGCATGACCCGAATAAGTCAGTCCCAGCATCAGGGGCGTGTCATCAAAATGCTTCGCGATGGTGTCGCTGACCATCAGTGCTCCCAGTGGCAGGTATCCTGAGGTAATTCCTTTGGCCATCGCCATCATGTCGGGCACCACCCCGTGGTGGTCCACGCCGAACCACTTACCCGTTCGCCCGAACCCACTCATCACCTCGTCGGCAATGAGCAGGATGCCGTGGCGGTCGCAGATTTGCCGCAACGTAGGCCAGTAGCCGGGGGGTAACTTCAAACATCCCGAGGTGCCCGATTCGCCCTCCATCAGGATGGCCGCGATATTGTTGGGCCCTTCGTAGGCAATGATCCGTTCGAGTTGGGCAACACATTCTTGCTCCCAGCCCTCGTAGGGCGGGTGCCGGTAGCCGTAGGGAATCTCTACATGCACGAAGTTGGGTGCCTGCTGCGTGTCCATCGGTAGTTTCCGGGGGTCGCCGCCCGCCGACATGGCTCCGTAGGTAGCACCGTGGTACGAGCGGTAGCGGGTGATGATCTTGTGCCGACCGGTGTACATCCGGGCCAGTTTGATGGCATTTTCAATGGCGGTGGCTCCGCACACCGTGAAGAAGGCTTTGTTCAGGTGCCCCGGACAAATTTGCGCCAGCTTTTTGCCCAGTTCGCCCCGCACGCGGGTGGCACACGCGGGCGTCACGTAGCTCACCTGCTGCATCTGCCGAACCACCGCATCAGTGACGCGCGGGTCGCCGTGTCCGATGTTGACGTTCATCAGGCCCGACGAAAAATCGAGGTAGCGCGTTCCGTCGTAGTCGTAGAGGTATACGCCCCGGGCGCGCTCGACGTTGATGGGCTTGATGCCCTTTTGCTTTGACCACGAGAATAGGGTGTGATCTAGGTTGTTGTCCAGAATTTTGTCTTTTTCGGGGGGGGATATTGTGTCGGTGTTCATGGGTTAGGGATTGTTGTGGAGACGCATTGAGACGCATTGAGACGCCATGAATGGCGTCTGTACGACTTTTCTTATGGGGGATTAGCTCATCCAGTTGGCTCCGGCTTCGGGGTTCCATTTGGTGGTGATCTTTTTGAGTTGGGTCCAGAATTCGATGGAGCTTTTGCCGGTGATGTCCAGGGCCCCGAATTTGGAGTCGTTCCAGCCTCCGAAGGAGAAGGGTTCGCGGGGCACCGGCACCCCGATGTTTACCCCGATCATGCCGGCGCGGGCCTGTTCCATCACCTGCCGGGCGGCCCCGCCACTCTGGGTGAAAACGGCCGCCGCATTGCCGTAGGGGTTATCGTTTTCAATTTTCAGGGCTTCGGGTAGCGTGGAAGCACGCATAATGGCCAGCACCGGCCCGAATACTTCCTCCCGCGCAATGGCCATGTCGGGAGTTACTCCATCAATAACGGTCGGCCCCACGTAGAAGCCTTCTTCCTGTCCTTCGACCGTAGCGTGGCGTCCGTCGACCAGCACCCGCGCGCCCTGCTGTTCCGCTTCGGTGATGTAGCGTTCTATCCGTTCTTTGGCTTCTCGGCTAATTACGGCCCCCAGTTGCTCACCGGGTATCAGGCGGCGGGCTTCCTCACAAATCCGGTTCACAATCGGGTCCACTTCGCCCACTCCGACCATCGCCGAGGCGGCCATGCAGCGCTGCCCCGCGCAGCCGGTCACCGAGGCCAGAATGTTGGTCGCGGCCATCTCCGGATGCGCATCGGGCAGCACGATCATATGGTTTTTGGCTCCGCCCAGCGCCAGCACCCGCTTGAATTGGGAGGTGCCCCGGGCGTATACCAGTTTGGCGACCCGCGTCGACCCCACGAAAGAAATCGCCGCAATCGCTGGATGATCGCAGATAGCTTCTACGATGGTTTTGTCGCCGTTGACCACGTTGAGCACCCCGTCGGGCAAGCCTGCTTCTTTCAGCATTTCGGCGACGCGCATCATACTGAGCGGCACTTGCTCCGAGGGCTTTACGATCATGGTGTTGCCCAGCATCAGCGCGTTGGGGATGGTCCAGTGCGGCACCATGCTGGGGAAATTGAAGGGAACGATGCTGGCCACCACTCCCAGCGGATGGTGCTCGGTGCGGCACTCCACCCCGCGGCTCACCTCCAGCACCTCGCCCCCGACAATCTGCGGCAGCGAGCAGGCAAATTCGGTCAGTTCAATGCTTTTCTCTACTTCGGCTTTCGCTTCGCCGTAGGTTTTTCCATTTTCTTCGCTCACTAGTTCAGAGAGTTCGGAAAGGTGGTCGACCAGCAAATTGCGGTAGGCATAAAACACCTGCGCTCGTTCCTTGATGGGAGTAGCCGACCAACTGACAAAGGCTTCTTGCGCCGCTTGCACCGCCCGATCTAGGGTGGCGGGAGTAGCCAGGGGTACGCTGGAGAGAAGCGAACCGTCGCGCGGTGAGAATACGTCCAGTTGTCTTTCCTCATTGTCAGTGGTAAACCGTCCGTCGATAAAGTGCCTTACTTCCGAATACTTTAGCGTGATGGATTTCATATATCGTCGCTGGTAGTTTTGCTACAAAAGATTGATTCCGCAAATTTTCTCGTAAATATACTGTTTGATGCAAAAATTGCAAAATAAATCCAAATCAAATAAAATTTAGCTTTTGTGAAGTGGATCTTGTAAGATTTGGTCAAACTACCCGCCGCTCGGGGTATAGCTTCATTCACTTTCAAAAGGATGTTAGTATATTGCCCACCACCAAACTCAACAGCATGGAACCTTCTGGGACTAGTCCTTCCAAAATAACCCTGGACGATCTGGATTTCAACGTTTTGGAGCTGCTCCAGCAAGACGGACGTATGTCTTTCACTGAAATTGCGGATAAGCTGGGCGTGTCGATCAGCAGCATCCGAACGCGCGTCAACAAGCTCATTGAGGACAAAACCATTCAAATTGTCGGGCGGGTTGACCCCGAAAGGGTGGGCTTTCATGCCTACGCCCACATTAAAATCTCAGTTCGTCCGGCTAAACTTATTGACCCGGTAGGTCAGCACCTGTTAGAATTCAGAGAAGTGAGTTTTTTGGCCGTTACTTCAGGTGACTTTGATTTGGAGGTGAATGTGATGTGTCGGGACAATAATCACTTACTGGAATTAATTAATCAGCGAATTCCTATGATTGAAGGAGTATTTCAAACCAAAACGGATATGTACTTCAAAATACTTAAATACGCTCAGCCAGATTTGGACTTGCTACGCTAATGGTACTACCACTTATCCTACGACAGAGTATCCAAGTATATCGAAACCGCGACCAGCTCCTAATAAGGGCTTATTCGGGCTAATGAGTGCCGGACATTTGCTTAGCTGATAAGCGTTGGTACCGAGTGCTTCCGGTACTTCGGCAAACTTCTGATGCACGCTTTTCTTCTCTTCGGCCATAGCTACGTGTAGTTTTCGGTTAAGTACTACTGTTGTATAGCATTTTCATAGCTTTCAGTACTTTTCTTCGGGATCAATGCTGCTAGCCGAAACTCCTTCGCTGCGCGCTTAGGTCACATACCGAGTGCCGTCTAGGAAAACCAATGCTAGATGCGATGGGCTATGGAGCCACTCGGAACTGCCAGTTGCGTACGGTCTCGCGGGTAGGCCATAAACTGGCGATCCGGGCGGTGGGCGGACGATTGCACCATCATTTGTCAAACCCATAGCCTTGTTATGAGACGATAGCGGTACCAATTCAAAGATAGCAGAGATGAAAATAAAACCGGAACTACTTGCTTCTGATACTCTATATTATTTACATTTACGTATTACGTAAACGTAAATAATATGAAAGGTTCGTACCTGGGGGAGTTTGAAGAAATCGTGCTACTGGCAGTAGCCATTCAGCATGAGGAAGCCTACGGTTATGCTATTGGTCAACAGATTATAGAGCAGACAGGGCGAAATGTAAGCCTGAGTGCGGTTCACTCGGCCTTACACCGACTAGAGAAAAAGGAGTTTCTCACCTCTCGCCTAGCCGGAGCTACTACCAAGCGTGGTGGGAAAAGACGGCGCTTCTTTGTGATGACTAGCGCCGGAAAAGCCGCCCTACAGGAAGCACGACAAGTACGCCAACGGATGTGGACGCTCGTGCCGCCCGTGGTGTGGGAAACTACTTAACGCTTAACCAATGAACGCTTCACCTCCGCCTCCGCCTCGTTGGCTCATCCCTTTGTTGCGCTGGCATTGCCATCCCGAACTGTTCGAAGAGATTCAGGGGGATTTGTACGAAGCCTACGCGGACCGCGTCGTTCGGTACGGGGTCGGCTACGCCCGCTTGCTCTACCTGCGAGACGTCCTTAAGTTTATCCGCCCGTTCGCTCGTGAAAGCCGCAATACCCCGGTCTCTTCCGCTTCCCGAGTCTCGCTTCTTAAGGACTACGCTTACTTATCGGTACGCTACTTAAGGAAGCACCCGGGATTCTTTACGCTCAACGTCCTCGGACTTGCCGTCGGTATAGCAGCCTGTCTGCTCATCGTCCACCACGTGCGTTTTGAACTAAGCTACGATAGGCATCATCAGTATGCGGAGCGCATCTACCGGGTGAGCGCTACGCTGCACTCGCCCGACTCCGAAGACCCGATTGCACCGACCCCCTATGGCTTGGCCCCTACCTTAGCTGAGCAGTTTTCCGAGATAGAAGCGACTGCTCGGTTAGTGCCTACCATGGCAGTAGTCCGAAATGAAGCTGGATCGGTATTCAATGAGAACTACTTCTACCAAGCCGACCCAGAGTTGTTTCAGATATTCACCTACCCGTTACTAGCCGGGAATCCAGCGAAGGCCCTGGTTGCCCCC
The DNA here is from genome assembly GCA_965217275.1 of Cyclobacteriaceae bacterium. Classification (GTDB taxonomy): domain Bacteria; phylum Bacteroidota; class Bacteroidia; order Cytophagales; family Cyclobacteriaceae; genus Tunicatimonas. The sequence goes on from OZ244400.1 coordinate 5,245,884, forward strand.
CGTTCGGTAGTGCTCAGTGAAACGATGGCCAATAAGTACTTTGGGGAAGCTAATTCTTCCTCCCTGATTGGCACTTCGCTCGTGATTAACAATGAGGTTTACCAACTCACTGGCATCATGGAGGACCATCCCCGCAACTCAGATCTGCGTCTGGATGCGCTGCTCTCCTGGCAGTATAACCCGAACGATTGGCTGGAGATTGGCAGCTTCACTTTCCTGCTGCTTAAGGACCCCCAAAGCGCGGCATCACTGCAAAGGAAGCTGCCGTTGTTTGACAAAGCGCAGGTTAATCCGCGCGTAGCCGAAGCCTGGGGTAGCGATGAGATTACGTTGAGCCACCGCTTGTACCCACTTACCGAACTGCACTATATCACTCACCTAATGGGCGACACTGAAGAAAAGGGCAATAAAACCTACGGGTACATCTTTTCACTAGCCGCACTATGCATTCTGATCGTAGCTGCCATCAATTACGTGAACTTGTTCGTTGCCCAGGCCGGGCGTAGAAGCGTTGCGGTGGGCGTAAGCCAGGCAATGGGAGCGGGCAAAGGGCAACTTTGGCGGCAATACATGAGCGAATGCCTGATTACCACACTCACCGCGGTTCTGATTGCCGCCGGGGGGGTGCTGCTCGTCGGTAGACATTTTGCGGTACTACTTGGGGAATCCATTACGTGGCAAACAGTTACTGAACCGGCCACGCTTTACCTACTGCTGGGCATTTTAGTGCTAGTCAACCTGCTGGCCGGAAGCTACCCGGCTTTGGCTCTGGCTTCTTTGTCTCCGGTACAAGCGCTGAAGGGTGGCAACCTGCTGCCCCGCCACCGGGGAGGGGTACGCAAGGCCCTCATTGTAGTCCAGTTCACGGTAGCGATTAGTTTGATCGCCGCTACGCTGATAGTAGGTGATCAGCTTTCGTATATGCGTCACAAAGATTTAGGATTCCAACAAACACAAATGCTTTCCATTACTATTCCCGACGATACTGCTGCCCGGCAAAAAGTGGCCCTGCTCAAACATAAGCTTTTGCAGAGCACTCACATCCAAAAGGCTACGATGGGCAGTCGCCCCGATGCACTTTGGTTCATTGCCACCTTCACGGTCACCGCTAACGGCCAGCCTCAGCAGCTCTCGGCTACTGGAATCCCGGTGGATGAAGACTACCTCACTACGCTGGAGATTCCCCTGGTGGCCGGGCGTAACTTCACTTCTTCGAGCAACGATCAGATCATCGTCAACGAGGCGTTTGTAAAGCGGGTAGGGTGGAAAAACCCTATCGGTCAAACGGTCGCTTTTTCTGATACGGAAAGCAAAGAAGTGATCGGAGTGGTACGGGACTTCCACTACGCTCCCCTTCACCAGAAGATTGAACCCTTCATCTTGTCATATGACACCAGTACTCCTATCAACCTACTGGTGCAAGTAGCTCCACAAGACCTTGACATAATCCGAGCCGCTTGGCCGAGTGTATTTCCAAATGCCCCGTTGGAGTATGAATTTCTAGATGAAACCTTCCAGCGAAAATACCGAACCGAGCGGCGAATGTTGACGCTGTTCAACTACTTTTCCGGGCTGAGTCTACTAGTTGCCTGCCTAGGCTTACTAGGACTTACCGCTACGGTTGCCCAGCAAAAGACCAAGGAGATTGGCGTCCGTAAGGTGCTCGGAGCCGGAAGGACGGCTATTCTGTATTTGCTTTCCCGTGAATTTGGAATCCTGTTATTGCTATCAGCCCTGCTCGCTACGCCATTGGCCTACCTGGCTCTGCACTACTGGCTACAGAATTTTGCCTATCAAACCGGGATCAGCGCCCGGGTGTTTCTGCTTTCGGCGGGGGGAGTGGCCCTGCTAGCCTTACTCACCCTAAGCTACCACACGCTGAAGGCAGCCGCGACCAACCCGGTAGATTCATTGCGACATGAGTAACGTTTAAGGGGCCATTGAAATAATAACCTACCCAAAGGTAAGGGATAAATCGTATTTTAGCAGTATGCAAACACTATCACCTTCGGTTATTGAGAGCTTTAATTTGGCATTAGAGAAACTTACGGGTTACGAACGACGCGCCTATGCCGCTGCATTGGCGACTGCTCATTTTGATGGTTCAGCCCGTAAAGCTGAGCGCGTTCTATCGGTAAGCCGCCAGATGGTTGAACTGGGCTTGAAAGAGCAGGCAACTGGCATTCGGTGTCAGGATGCCTACCCGTTGAGAGGGCGAAAAAAAAAGAAGAGTTGATGCCTGACCTAGTCACTGAGATAGAACAAATCGCTTCGGTGAACAGCCGCCGTGGCCCGGTCAAGCCGAACGCTGTCATAACGATACGAAAGGTTATCTAAAGATCACCGAGCGTGTGGTGAAGGACTACCTGGTAGAAGAGAAAGGGTACGCACCTACTGATTTTGGCCAAGGTACGCTCAACAATATTCTGAACCGTTGTGGTTACACGCTTAAAAAAGTACTCAAGACCCTGCCCTTAAAGCGTGTGGTAGAGACTGATGCTATTTTTGAGAATATTGCCAAACATAGGAAGCGGAAGGTAAGTGGTACGCTCAAACTTTCTATGGACGTAAAAGACAAAGTAAAAGTAGGTGAACTATCCCGAAAGGGCTACTCACGAAGCCGACAAGCTGTTAAAGCCCTGGATAAAGACCAGCATTGGCAGGAAACTTTGGTGCCTCTAGGCATCTTGGAGATAGAAACCGGACAAAGCACGGTGGTGCTAGGCAACTCCTATGAAACCAGCGATTTTATTGTAGACGGTTTAGAGAAGTGGTATGAACTGCATAAGCATCAACTCACTGCCTACCATACCTTAGAATTGTATCTAGACAATGGACCTGCGGTAGCCAGCAACCGTACCCAGTTTATCAACCGTATTATGGAGTTTGCCTGTGTCACTGGGCTCAAGATACACCTGCTCTACTATCCGCCTTACTATAGTAACCGGGTCGCCGGGCGATACAATCCTATTGAACGAGTTTGGGCTGCTTTAGAAAACTACTGGACGGGGTCGCCCGGCGACGGAACGCTGCTCACCTCAGTCACTAAAGTTATCAATACCATCCAAAACATGACCTGGAAAGGTATTACCCCTTTAGTAGTTCTCTTAGACAAAGCCTATCAGAAGGGAATCAGACTACATAAAAAACAAATGCAGCGGCGAGAAAAGTATCTCATTAGAAACCAGCAACTTCCCAAATGGGATGTCTGGGTCAAACCCTCTTATTATATGGGTAGGTTATTTCTTCAATGATCCCTAAAAAAGCTGATGAGATGCGATATTGGTTCACCGTTGCACTGCTAGGTCACTTGCTTCTGCTGAGTAACCAGTTAGTAGCGCAGTCTGAAGAGCGGGTAGTTTGGGGGATTATCAAAGACCAGCAGACCCTACAACCGGTGCCTGCTGTGCATGTGGTAGTGGCTCAACGAGGCACCTTCACCGACCGTAATGGTTCCTTTGCCATTGAAGTGATGCCTACTGATACAATTGCGTTCTCTCACGTAAACTACCAACCTGTGCAGGTTGTTGCTCCCGCTACGGCAGATACTCTTTTCCTTCTTCTTACTTCCCGAGACCTCCTACTGCATGAGGTGATCGTGCGCGGACTCTCGATGTACCTGCTATATTTGATTGGACAGTAAGTTAAGCCTGATAATCCTTAACTTAGCTGACATGAAACAAGAAAAGAGACATTTCGACCGAGCCTTCAAAATCATGGCAGTCGAGCTATGCCTTTCTGGTAAACCAACTGGTGAGGCAGCTAAAGAATTAGGTATCCGACCGGCGTCCCGGCGAGCTAACCTACTGAGTCGTTGGAAACGAGGCGGGGGGCCGCCCCAGTACAAGCAACGAAAAGAAGGTAGTTTTTCGGGGCATGGCAAACCCGCTTTGAGCCCAGAACAGGCCGAAGTTGCCAAGTTGAAAAAGCAATTGCGGGAAGCTGAGATAGAACGTGACGGGGCGGCCCCCCGCATCCTAAAAAAGGCAGCGCCCGGCGCCCGGTGAGCATCTTCTCCAAGAGCGCCCGTTCCACGGCGGCAGCCAATATTCCAGTTTATGAAAAAGCACCGCACTATGTTTGCTGTTGAGAAGCGGACGCCGCGCGGATGTGCAAAGCGTTTAAAGTGAGTCGGAGTGGCTACTACCACTGGGTGACTAGAAGACCATCTCCACGGCGCATAAATAACCAAGCTATACTCAAACTGATCCGAGAGATTCATAAGGAAAGCAAAGGCCGCTACGGTAGTCCCAAGATTACCGCGCCACGGTGGCCCGCGAACTTCAAAAAAGGGGTATTTAAGTCTCTAGGCCGAGAGCCGCCGGGGCCCGGTGGCTAGACTTATGAAGGCTGCCAATATCAGAAGTATTGTCCATAGAAGATTTAGGGTCAAGACTACTGATTCTAACCATAACTATCCAGTAGCTAAAAACTTGCTGGACAGAAACTTTACGCCGGGTGAAATAGCAAGAGCATGGGTGTCTGATATCACCGGGCGCCGGGCGCATACATCAAGACTACTCAGGGATGGTTGTACCTAACAGTTATTGTGGATCTGGCCGACCGAAAGGTGATAGGCGGCCGCCGCGCGGATGGTCGCTGAGTGAAACAATGAAAACGACTGATACGGTAATCCCCGCATGGAAAATGGCTGTAAAGAACAGGCCAATCACCACTAACCTACTCTTCCATTCGGACCGAGGAGTGCAGCGACCGACGCCCGGTACGCCTGTTATGAGTTCAGAAAACTGCTTAAAGCTCATCCTTCTATCCAGCAAAGTATGACGGGGCCGCCCGGCGGCCGAAAGGGAAACTGCCGCGGTGGCGGACCACTGGGATAATGCGGTAGCTGAAAGCTTCTTTAGAACCCTTAAAGCAGAACTGATATATACTGCCGTACCAACAACGATTCCAGCAACGAAAGTGTCAGTATTTGAATTCATAGAAATCTGGCGGCCGCCGCGCGGTACAATCGGAAGAGAATGCACGCCTCGCTAGGGTACCTAACGCCATGTGAGTACGAAGCAAAACTCAAACAGAATCAATACAAACATGCAGCTTAACTTTTTGTCCAGTTTTTTATTGCAAGTTCATTTCCTCTTTGCGCACTCCTTCCGGAAGCTCATTAAAGAAAGTAATCTCCGCAAAGTAATCATCCTAGTCCCCCTCGTCACCCGGCCGAGTGGGGCTACCGTACACCGCGTTGCCGTTCCACCACGCACCGACCCAGAAGTTCAGTGCGAACATCTCCTCTGATCTGCTGTCTACTTCCACATTCCATAGATCGGCGAAGTTCTCGGTCAGCGCAAAACCGTAGGTATCCTGGTTGTCGAGCACCTCCTTGGCTTTGGCAACCCGCCAGCAAGTCTTTGGGCAGGTTGTGGGTCAGACTATTGAACGAGGTTACGGTGCCGAACACATCGATCCCCTGGTTTTCGGTGAGTTTGTAACTACCGCGCAGTTTTAAGTCGGTGATGAAGTCAGCTCCCTAAGATTAGCAACAGGTACATTTTTGTCAACGTTCCAACAACAATTTCACCGGGATAACGCGCCCCTCTTTGGCCGGAACCATTATTTCTCGTTACTTCGTGCCACAACGTACTCCACTAACCTATTCATGATCCGATCTACTATAATCCTTATCCAACTGGCGGTTCTCATCGCTGGCTCTCTGTCCGCACAAGACACTGCCTGGCAACCCGCCGGTGATAAAATACGCACTGAGTGGGTCAGCGAAGTAAACCCCGCCCATCCGCTGCCCGCGTATCCCCGGCCGCAACTGCAGCGCCCCGACTGGCAAAACCTGAACGGACTGTGGAATTACGCCATCGTCCCTAAAAAAGCAGAGCAGCCGACCGATTTTCAGGGACAAATTCTGGTGCCCTTCGCCATTGAATCTTCTCTCTCCGGCGTGGGCGATTCGGTGGGACAAGCGCAACAATTGTGGTACCAAACCACCTTCACCGTGCCCAAGAAGAAGCGTAGTCAAAAAGTGCTGCTTCACTTCGGAGCGGTCGACTGGGAAGCGGAGGTGCTGGTGAACGGCACTTCGGTGGGCACGCACCGGGGCGGCTACGATCCGTTTTCGTTCGATATCACTCCCCAGCTGACCTCCGGTGAGCAAGAACTGATGGTGCGCGTGTGGGACCCCACCAGCGACGGGCCGCAGCCCCGCGGCAAGCAGCTCAAGAACCCCCGGAGCATTTGGTATACCCCGGTGACCGGCATCTGGCAAACCGTGTGGCTGGAAACCGTGCCCGATACCTACATCACTTCCACGAAAAATACGCCCGATCTGGATAACTCCACCATCACGGTGAGTGCGCAGGTAGAAAATGCGCAGGCCGCGGATCAACTGCGCGTGCGCGTGCTCAACCGGGGTGAAGCCGTCGCCGAACAGACCGTGGCGGCCGATGCTCCGGCCCGGTTAACCATCGAGAACCCGACCGCCTGGACGCCCGAAGATCCGCACCTCTACGACCTGGAAATCGCCCTGCTGCGTCAGGGAAAGGTGGTAGACGCGGTGAAAAGCTATACTGCCTTGCGCAAGAGTAGCCTGGCCCCCGACGAACAGGGCATCCAGCGCATGCTGCTCAACAACGAAACTTACTTTCAGTACGGCCCGCTCGATCAGGGTTGGTGGCCCGACGGTCTGTATACCGCCCCCACCGACGAAGCGCTGCTGTTCGATATTGTCAAGACCAAGGAGATGGGCTTCAACATGATTCGTAAGCACGTGAAGGTGGAACCCGCCCGCTGGTACTACTACTGCGACAGCGTGGGCCTGCTGGTGTGGCAAGACATGCCCAGCGGCGACATGGGCAACGACTGGAACGCCCGCCCCGGAGTAATTGGCGGCACCGAGCGGGAGCGCACGCCGGAGTCGGAAAAGGCGTTTCGCACCGAGTGGCAGGCCATTATCGATGCCAACTACAACTTTCCGTCCATCGTGGTGTGGGTGCCCTTCAACGAGGCCTGGGGGCAGTTCAAAACCGAAGAGATTACCCGGTGGACCATGCAGTACGACACCACCCGGCTGGTGAACAGCGCCAGCGGGGGCAATTTTTTTCCGGTGGGAGACATCCTGGACATCCACAACTACCCGGATCCGGAAATGCCCCGCCCGGACTTTTTCGGCAAGGAACGCGCCTTGGTGTTGGGAGAATACGGCGGACTGGGTCTGCCTCTCGAGGATCATACCTGGCAGGAAAAGGATAACTGGGGGTACCAGAGCTTCAAAAGCAAAGAGGATCTCATGGAGCGCTACGAGAAGTTGATTCAAGACCTGACGCCGCTTATTGACAAAGGGCTGTCGGCCGCGGTGTATACCCAAACCACGGACGTGGAGATAGAGACCAACGGGCTGATGACCTACGACCGCAAAGTGATTAAGCTTGATCCGGCCCGGCTCAGAGCGTTGCACCAGCCGCTGTACAAGTAGCCCAATAATCGCGAAACAACCCGGGTCACTCCGGAGGTTGTTGGGCGAAGTAGACCCTGAAGGTGGTTCCCCGGTCCACCTCACTGGCTACCTCCACCTTTCCGTGGTACTTTTCGGCAATCTTTTTCACCAGGTACAGCCCGATACCGGTTCCTTCTTTGGTGCGGTGGAAGCGGGTGAACATGCCGAACACTTTGCTCAGATGGTCAGGCCTGATGCCCGAGCCGTTGTCCTTCACCTCCAAGACCAGATAGTCTCCCGCCTGGTAAGTCCTGAGGTGAATCATCGGGGGGCGCTCGTCGGCCCGGTACTTGAGCGCGTTGTCCAGCAGGTTGTGCATCACGCTGGTGAACAGCTTTTTTGAGAAGTAGAGCTCAGAGACCTCGAGAGTGGCGTCGAACTCCGCCTCAAGCTGCCGGATACGCCCTTGCTGGGTTTCTTTAAAATCTTCAAAAACCGTCCGAATATCCACCCGCTCAGCCGGTTCATCGGCCCTCTGTTGCACTTTACCCACTTCCGAAAGATCGTAAATCACCTCGCTGAGCTTTTCCATCTGCTGGCTCATCATTCCCAACAGGGGCTCGGCCGTTTCTGATAACAACTTGGTGCTTCTCTTGGATAGCAGTTGAAGCAGTCCTTCCAGGTTGGTAACGGGAGTCTTCAGGTCGTGGGAAGCCGTGTACAAAAAGTTGTCAAGCTCTTCGTTAGCCCTTCTTAGTGCTTCGTTTTGCCGCTCCGACTGTTCTATGCTTTCTTTTAGCTTGGCAGTACGCTCCTGCACTTTCTGCTCGAGGTTTTCGTTCAGCAGGCGAAGCTCTTCGTTGACCGCCTTCCACTGCTGGGTGCTGGGAATAAGAATCAGCCGAGGGGTGATCACCAGCAGCATGGCGGCCGTACCCATCGAGGCCAGGGCCGTGACGATGCGTACTCCGGCGTCAAGGGTGTAGAGGGGCGTCCAGATGTTGATCACGTCGAACACGTGGGTGGTGCCGCACCCCAGTATGAATACGGCGAACAGGGTGAGCATCCACATGTAGCTGAAGTCTTTTCTCCGGCGCACAATTCTGACCAAACTGAGGGGAATCACTAGGTAGGCCAGGGCAATGATGCCATCCGAGATAGCGTAGGACCACAGCACGGCGGGTTGCCAGCGGTAGCAGTGGCCGTGCGGCATAAAATTATTCCCAGCCAAATAATCAAAAAGTTCTTGCATTTCGTCACGCTGTTTATTTAAATCGGGCAAAAATATCAATATTGACAGACAAAATCGCTTTTGATTCGTTCTAAAAACGAAAAGCAGAAAATGATTACCAGTGGTGAATTAGCCAACCAATGAACAAACTTCGCAAAATACTGCTCATTGATGATGACGACATCGCTAACTTTATTCATCAAGAGCTGATCATGAATTTACAGCTCACCGACGAGTTAGAGTCGTATACTGATGCCGAAGAGGTGTTGAAACTACTCGAGGAGCAGTGTCCGGAGTTGCGTTGTCCGGATCTGATTTTGCTGGATCTAAAGATGCCGGTGTTTGACGGTTTCGATTTTCTGGAGAGCTTCCGAGCCATACCGCCCGATCGCGTGCAGCACGTAAGGGTGGTTGTTCTTACCTCTTCTGACAATCCTCAGGACGTTCAGCGACTAGAGGCACTGGGGGTGGGGGCGGATAGGCTGCTCAACAAGCCACTGACGCAGGAGAAAATGCTGACGCTCATCTTATAAACGATGCTGTGAAACATTAGTCAGCGAGCCGCCGAAACCGGTTTTGACAATGAACCACCCAAAAAAATTTATGACACCATACACTTATCTAGGTAGTTGGATCCTTCTGCTCATTGGACTGGCAAGTTGCCCGGCCCGTGCCCAACTGCAACTCGACGTGGAAACCGGGGCCGCTTTATCCGGCTATAACAAGGTGCGCATTCCGGGCGGGGGCGGCACGTTTATCAACTTTGCTGAGTCGTTGGAGGCAACTCCTACCGCCTTTTATCGCCTGCGGCTGTCCTACACCATCAATGACAAGCATACTATTTCGGCCCTATTTGCCCCGCTCACCATCAACTATAATGGCACGTTCGGCCAGGAGCTTCAGTTCTTCGGTACTACCTTCGCGGCCACGCAGCCGCTCGATGTCCGCTACCAATTCAATTCGTACCGGTTGACCTATCGCTATAACTTTCCGCGTACCCAGCGTTTTCAGTTCGGAGTGGGAGCCACGGCTAAGATCCGGGATGCGGAAGTAGAAGTGAACGGAGTGACCAAGACCAACGTAGGGTTTGTGCCGCTCATCAACTTCCGCGCCGAGTGGTTTGTCAAAGAAAAGCTGTCGCTGGTACTGCGGGGCGACGCGCTGGTGGCTCCGCAAGGTCGGGCCGAAGACGTGCTGCTGGCTGCCCTGTTCTATCCCAACCGACTCGTCACCCTCAAGCTGGGTTACCGCATCCTGGAAGGCGGTGCCAACAACGACGAGGTATACAATTTCTCACTAATCCACTACGCCGTAATTGGCGGCATCATCACCTTTTAATTATAATCCCGTACAGACGCGATTAATCGCGTCTCTATATCCCCCAACCACCATGACCATCACCACCACCCCCACCATTGAAGGAAAGCCCGTCACCACCTACCTCGGACTCGTGACCGGCGAAGCCATCATCGGCGCCAATATTTTTCGCGACTTCTTCGCGGGGATCCGCGACATTGTCGGCGGACGCTCCGGCTCGTACGAGTCAGCGCTGCGCGAAGCCAAAGACATTGCCCTGGACGAGATGCAGAAACGCGCCGCCAAACTGGGTGCCAACGCCATTGTCGGCGTCGACCTGGATTATGAAACCGTGGGCAAGGACGGCGGCATGCTCATGGTTACCGCCAGCGGCACCGCCGTGAAGGTAGCGTAAGCCTTCTGCCAAAGCTATAGTTGCTCGATCTAGCGGTTGGGAGACATGCTTCAAAAAATGATAATGCGTTTGCTTAGTTGGTACAGATATTGTAATTTCTTCGCATATCTTACACACCTAAATAAAACCTGTCATGAAAAAGCTTCTACTCGTGGCCGTTCTCGGCTGTTTCTTCTCCGGGGCCTACGCCCAGTCTCCCTCTACTTACCAATACGTTTACTCCGCAACATCCGACAACCCACTGGCAACGTCTCCGAAAAAACTTCGGCGCTGGCAGGTGGCTAACATCGGTGTGCACATTTCTCCGTACGGTTACAACTTCCCGAACCTGACCCTGCAGGGACTCACCAGCCTGTCGACGCGTCCCGGCCAAATTGGGAGTCACCTCGAGGGCTTTGACCGGGCAGCTCAGTACAGCACCGACGTGATAGGCACCTACCTGGGAGGGTACGTTTCGCTCAACCCCCGCAGTCGGCGTCTGGGAGCCATGAACACCCGGCAGGAGCTGCGGCTCGGATTTGCCTACGCGCCCAGCCGGGAGGCCATGATCGACTACGAGCGCTACAGTCCCGACCGAGACAGCTACGCGCGCGACTACATCACCTACTGTCTGATCGAGAGCGAACTGCTGGTTTCAGCATCCTACTTGTTCAAAACCACCTGGGGACCTCGCCAACGGATGCAACTTTTCGCCGGTCCCGGCGGGCAACTGAGCAGCACCTACGACAACCTGCTCTTCGTAGTGGGTGGCAACGTCGACAACCTGGAAAGCACCCCATTGGCCGCCAAGGCCAGTCAGTACGTGAAGGCCTACGTGCACGCTGGGTTCGACTACGAGTTCGTCCGAAACGTGGCCTTCACCCTGGATTGGCAACGCGGTATGGGGGCACAGTTGGTACACGGCGGCCCCAACAACCTCATCGGCAACTTTTGGTCGACCAACATCGGGTTTCAGTACCAATTTTAGGGTGTGTCAGCGTCTACGCCCTAGGGAAGCAACGTTTGCCACAGGTAGAAGGTGGCGTAGCCCCGCCACCCCTGCCACGGCTCGGCGTACCGGTGCACGGCCGGTAGGTCAGGCTTCTGCGCCAATCCCAAGCCCTGCTTGATGGCGTTGTGCAGCCCCACGTCGGCGGCCGGAAAGGCATCGGGACGTTGTAAGCACTTGAGCAACACGTAGTGAGCCGTCCACGCGCCTACGCCCCGCTGACGCACCAGCGTTTCCAGCGCTTCGGGAGTGGGCAGGGCGTTGAGTTGTTGCTTGGAGAGCCGCCCCTCCGCAATCGTCTGAGCCACTCCGATCACGTATTCGGCTTTGCGCCCGGAGAATTGCAGGGTGGTGAGTTGATCGGGCCTCAGGCAGGCCGCTACCTCGGCTTCCGGAAAGCGGTAGTAAGCCACTCCTTCGTACGAATCGGCGACGCCAAAGGTCTGCACAAAGCGCTGCTTGAGTGCGTAGGCAAATGCCAGGTTAATCTGCTGCCCGATGATGGCCCAGCAGAGCGCCTCGAACAAGCTTGGGATGCCGATCAGCCGCAGGCCGTAGTGGCGCTTCACCGCGGCATCCAGCAGCGGGTCGTTCTTAGCCAGCGCGTAGAACGGACACAGGTCGCGCGCCAAATCGAACCATTCGGTAACGTAGTTGAGCACGAACGGTTCAATGCCCGGAACGGCTGACTGGTAATCGATCGTTAGCCACCCGGCCTGCGGTGCGCGTACCGATAGGAAAACCGGTGATCCGACGTGGTCAATGACCTTTTTCACCGCACCGTCTTCCGCCCGGTGCAGATTCTCGCGCGTCGCGCGGCTCAGGTAGCGCAGGCACTCGTCGAACGAAAACTCGGGGGGTAGGGGGAGAGTCAGCCTAGGCATCAGGCGTGCTTTTCGCGGTAGCTACCGATGTGGAAGATGACCAACAGTAGGGAAGAGGCCACGGAAACGTAGAGCGCGGTTGGGTGGTGTTCGTGAAAGACAAGAGCCCCACTAAAAACCAGCAAGGTTAGCCAAAGTCCGCGCCGCAGAAAGAGGCTCTTGAGCCGACGGGTAGAGTAAAAAACGGCCAGGGTCGCCAGCATAACAAACAGATAGTCTAACCACACCCAGCGGTGCGCGTCGCCCGTCAGGCTACCTGCCAGGATTAGCACCGGGAGCAGCAAACAGTGGATAATGCACAGCACCGAGCTGCCGATGCCGATAAGGTCGGAGTTCTTTCGCCACGAAGAGATGCGCATACGGGATTCGGGTTGCTAAAAGCGAATCAACGCAGCGGCGCGCCTCAGAGTTGCGTTTGGGTGGTGGGTACTGGCGGCTGGTGGCTGGTTACTGGGTACTAGCGGCTGGATGCTTGTCGCTAGTATCCTGCATCCAGCATCCAGCATCTTGCCCCCCAGAAAGTCATCCGCGCGGCGGCCGCCAGTATCCAGCATCCAGCATCTAGCCATCGAGCAAATCATCCAATCTACTGCTTCGCCGCGGGAGCGTATTCGGTGTCGGCACCCAGCACGATATAATCGGTGTATCCCCGGGTTTCGCCGATGCCGTCGACGTACTTCACCAGTTCTTGGTAGATGGCCTCCCGGGCCGGTAGCCACAGGGGTTCGGAGGTGGCGGGCACACTTTCTTCGCCGCCGTGCTCAAAGGGATAATAGAAGTCGCGGGTGTTGGACGAGTCGAAGATGAGCACGTAGGAGTAGCTGCCCTTTTTGTCGCCCCGGTCGCCCTTCATGATAAAGGCCTTGACGCCCGGCACCTGGTGCTCAAACACCGGGGTGAATTTCTCTACGGCAAAACGTTCAAAATCCGCCGCGGTCACTCCTTCTTTCAGCGTGATGTCGCGCACCGCCACGATGTTTCCGGGGTCGGTGAACAGCGTAAGGGCGGTGGGCAGGTGCGAAGGAGCGGCTTCCAGCGTTCGGCTGGCGTAGGTTTCGGAAGCGGCGTTCTTATCGGTGTGACTGGCAAAGATAAAGGCCAGGCAGCAAACCAGGGCGAGGGTCAAAAAGGTTTTCATGGCGGAATGGGTTAGGTGAGTACAGTTTTAAGCGCGGTTTGTCCTCTAAACAAAGAGTGCCGCGATGCAGTCCAATATACGACTTTCTGGCAAAGATGAAAATTTGTTAAGGGGAGAGATAAAAAAGAGTTAAATTTTCAGAGGTTGACAATTAAACAAGCGCCGATGTTGGCGGTAATCAAGAGCCAATTTAGGGTATTAAATCCAAGTACTCATTCAAAATAAATTATAAATCTAAAAGGAACGGAAATCCTCTGCTACAGCGAGAATGGGTTACGTATTTAAGCACGCGCTCGTGCCTTTTCGCTCCGCGCTTGCCCCTCTGAGCACCGGCATCGCAGCAATTTGCTCCGCGCTCGCCTCTCTTTGCTCCGGCTTCGGTGCTCTGAGCACCGGGCGCGCACCTTTTTGCACCGAGCCCGGAGCATTTTTCTCCGACGGCGCAGTTATTTTCTCCGACGCCGTACCTTTTTGCTCCGGCGTCGGAGCATTTTGCTCGGCATGCCGAGCACTTTGCTGCGCAGCCGGAGCTATTAGCCTCGATGCTGCCCCTTTTTGCTCCGGGAAGCCAGTTCACGGTCGGCCGGTCCCGGCAACTGAAAGGGAACACTAAAAAAGCCTGGCCCACCTTCGCATCGAAGGCAAACCTGGCTTCTCAACCGGGGGCAATGCAACAATAAACGTATCCAGGGCCTAGGTCCTCGCCCGCCCCGATCAAGGTCGGTGCCTCCCCGCCCCGAAGCGGTGAATACTTCAAGGCCCTCGGGGCACCCAACGGACCTTACAAAGTCGGCTCTTCGGTGGGCTGGTCTGGGCGAGAGCGGTTGCCACCGAAGCGCTTGCGCAGGTCTTCGTACACGGGCCGGGCGCCGGGCACGTTCAGCTTGGTGCCCATCTTCACCGAGTTGTAGTAGGCCAGCGCCGCCATCCAGGCTTCGCTACCCGCCAGCTTGATGGTGTCGTCCAGGGCCGAACCCAGGCGGCTCACAATTTGCAACACCGAGGCCAGATCATTCACGGCCTTGAAGTCAATGTCCATCTCGTTCACCTTCAGGTAAGCCGGTGACAAGTCGGGCTGACTTTTAGCGTAGCGCAGCGCTTTTTCTACGAAGGGCGCGTTGCCGTCGCTCATCTTGGGGATCTGGCGACGCTCGTCGTTGGTGAGGGCAATGAGGTAAGGTTCCAGCGCCGTGGATACCTGCTCCAGCTTTTTGATCGCGTCTTCCAGCTCTTTGGGCGGAATTTGAACAGAGATTCGGTTACTTAACGCTTCCATAAGAATTACGTTTTAAGTGAACAATTAGGACCAGAAAGCCGAAAGGTAGCGGCTCCGGGCATCGCTTAAAATCCTCAGAAGCGCAAAAAGGTACGGATGTAATAAAAGCATAGAATTTGTCGCTTCTATGTCAACGTGCCCTTGAGTTGGTATCTAACGTTTGGGTGGACGGCGTGGGAAGACACCCGCCGAGAAGAGAAAGTCTGTCTAAACTTGATCGCGCCCGTTTGCGTACCTTTGCCGAAAGACCCTGCTAAAGTTCTAATGCTTTACGACCAACAGCAATGAAAATCAGCCTATTACTGCTAGCGTCAACCTTCTTGACCCTATGGTTGCCGCCCACTCCCAATCTTTATCTGTTCACGCAGCAGATTAACGATTCTATCTTTGCCGACACCACCTCATATGCAACCCAGCGAGCAGCGTGGATGTACTCCTTTGTCGGTGCGTACGAAAAGGCGCTGTGGGCTTTTGATCAGGACGGTGGCGGATATCCCTCCTTGAGCGACGAACAGAAAGAATACTTTCTCTCTTTTCGTCCGACCAGTGCCCGGGATTTTATTCTGCAAAGAGCCCAAGGCGAAAAAATCGTAATGATCAACGAGGCCCATCACCAGCCGATGCACCGGGTATTTACTGCTTCCCTATTGCAAGGTCTATACGATCAGGGATACCGCTTCTTGGGATTGGAAACGCTGGCGCATGAGGACACGCTGCTAAATGAGCGAGGATATCCACTGCTTGCCTCCGGTTATTACACCCAGGAACCCCAATTTGGAAACCTGGTTCGCGAAGCGCTCCGGATAGGCTATGAATTATTTCCCTACGAAACCCAGGTTCGGGGAGACGGAAAAGAACGGGAAATACAGCAGGCTAAAAACATTCAGCAAATAGTGGAAGCCCATCCGGAAGGCAAATTTTTGATTCACTGCGGTTTTGACCATATCAATGAAGCAGAAGGGCTGACCGGCTGGGAAAAAGCAATGGCCGGCCGGGTAAAAGAGTTCACCGGCATTGATCCCTTCACCATTAACCAGGAAATTCTGACCGAGCGGTACCAACCGGAAAAGGAAAATCCCTTCTTCAAGCTGGTCGACACGCTCGCCGAAGCCTCAGTGTTTGTTAACCAAGCGGGCGACTTGTTCCGGGGGGCGCCCGGTGATGAGCGCTTCGACGTTCGGCTCTTTCATCCGCGCACCACGTATACCGGGGGCCGCCCCGCCTGGCTGCTGATGTACGGGCAACGAAAGATATATACAATCAACCCCGACACCATCAACATCGCCTATCCCGTGATGATCAAGGCCTATCCGGCCGGAGAAAGCAAGGAAGCCGTACCCGTAGACATCATTGAGTGGCAGAACTACAGCGATCAGAAAGCGCTGCTGCTTCCTCCGGGAGAGTATGCCTTGGATGTTTTAAATCTAGCCGGAGATACCCTAGAAATAATGGCTGTGGTGCCTGATCACTGAGGCTATGCGTCGAATAACAACGCAATGAAGATCCTTTTCCCTTCACAACAATTGGCGCGGGGCCACCGGCCCAGTGACTAAGCGTAACCGGGGTTGCCAACCCCTCATCCACCAGCAAAAGAATCTGTGCATTTACTGCGAACCCAAGTCCGGCCTGACGTCTGTATTAATGTCGCTCCTCTTTAAAGAAGAAGTCTGCAACTAAGCGTTATTGATTGGAAGATTTGTATCTTTACTGAAAAAAAGCCGATGAAAGAGCGAAGAGAAAAGTACATTAATCCCTTCACCGACTACGGATTCAAGCGACTTTTTGGCGAAGAGCCGAATAAGGATCTATTGCTAGACTTTCTAAACGAACTTCTCAAGCATGAACAGGGCAAAATCACCGAACTAACCTACCTAAAGTCTGACAAACTCGGAAGTAGCGAAGAAGATCGAAAAGCGGTTTTTGATTTATACTGCCAGAACGAACGAGGTGAGAAATTCATCGTAGAATTGCAAAAGACCAAACAAAAGTTTTTTAAGGATAGAACAGTATATTATTCAACGTTCCCTATTCGAGAGCAGGCACAAAGGGGATCTGACTGGACTTTTGAGTTAAAGGCGGTGTATACGGTTGCCATCCTGGACTTTGTCTTTGATGAAGATAAAAATGAACCCAACAAATTCCGGTACGATGTGAAATTGACCGACATAGAGACCTGTCGGGTGTTCTACGAAAAACTAACTTTCGTGTATCTGGAGATGCCTAAGTTCCGGAAAGATGTCAAAGAACTAACCACTAGATTTGACCAATGGATGTATATAATCCGTAATCTGAACAAACTAGACAGGATACCGGACGAACTACGGGAAGGCATCTTTGAGAGGCTGTTTGAAGTAGCCGAGATTGCTAGGTTCAGTCCTGAAGAGGTACAAGCGTATGAAGACAGCCTAAAATCATACCGAGACCTGAAAAACTCTCTGGATACCGCGTTTGAAGAAGGAGTTGAAAAGGGAATAGAGAGAGTGGCAATAGGCTTAATCGAAAAGCAAGTTCCGGACGAAATTACTTTGTCCACGACAGGGCTCTCAAAAGAGCAACTGCAATCGTTAAAGAAGAAGTTGAAAAACAAGGAATGACACAAGACACCTAGAATATTTGCCAGACACGTCCTAGGCCCGTACTTTAGTCCACTACATTTACGCCGGTTCCCGCACCCGCGCATCGACTAAGAAGAACGCCGCTGCCGCCGACAAGAACGCCAGTCCGGCGCTGATGTACATGATCTGCCGGAAGGCCGTGACGAACGCATCCTGGTAGGCCTCGGCTACCGTGATGCGATTTTCATCCCCCACCGCCTCCGGTACCCGCGCGTCGCCCAGGTTGATGGCCTCGGCCAGCACGGATTGCTGCACCGCGGGCACCAGCCCCAAGTCGGCGGTGGATCGTTGCAAGTCCTGCGTGAAGAAGACGATGGCCAGGGCACCCACCACCGCGTTGGCAAACACGCTGGCCGTGCGGGTGAGGGCGTTGTTCACTCCCGAGGCGGTGCCTGCGTTCCGGTCGGCCACCGCCCCCATCACCGTGGTGGTGAGCGGCACCACCGTGAGGGTCATGCCCGCCGCAAATACCACAATCCCCGGAAAAAAGGTTGTCCAGAAGTCCGCCGGACCGGCAGTGCGCCCCGCACCGGCCAGCAGCAAGAACCCCCCGCCGACGATGGCCGGACCAATAATCAGCAGCCAGCGCGGCCCGTAGCGGTCGACCAGGTTTCCCGCCGAGCGGGCGAAAGCGGCCATCAGCAGCGTGAAGGGCAAGAAGGCCAGCCCGGCCTGCAACTGGCTATAGCCCTGAATTTGCACCAGGTTGAGGGTCAGAAACAGCAGGGCGGCGGCCAGGGCCGCGTACAAAAAGAAGGTGAGCACGTTGGCCCCGGTAAAGGTTTTGTTCTTGAACAGCACCAGCGGCACCATCGGGTGGTCGCTACGCTGCTCAATGTAGACGAAAGTTACTAAGGCAAGAACGCCCGCTCCCAAAGCGGTGTAAACGGGCCAGGTGCCGCCCACCTCAGGAATCCGCAGAAAACCGAAGGTCAGCAGGGCCAGGCCCAGCACCACCGCGGCGGCCCCGGCATAGTCGAGGCGGTGGTCGAGTGAGTCGTCGGAGCTTTCGGGCACCCGGGTGGCCAGCACAAAGAGCGTGGCCAGCCCCAGGGGCACGTTGAGGTAGAAAATAGCCCGCCACAGCCCGGCGTCGCCCAGCGCTCCGCCCAGAATGGGTCCGCCCACCGTCACCAGTGTGGTGGCGGCCGACCAGGTGCCAATGGCGCGGCCCTTCTCCCGGTCGTGAAAGGTGGCCGAAATAATCGACAAGCTGCCCGGAATCATCAGGGCCCCGCCCAGCCCCTGCACCCCGCGGGCGACAATCAGCCAGGTGACGGTGGGAGAGAGTCCGCAGGCCACCGAGGCCAGCACGAAGATGACGATGCCCACCATGAACACCCGCTTGCGTCCCAGCTTGTCGCCCAGCGCTCCGCCCACCAGGATCAGGGCCGCCAGCATGAGCAGGTAGGCGTTCAGAATCCAGAAGATGTCGGTGCCCTGGGCGTTGAGGTCTTCCTGCAGCGAGGGCAGCACTACGTTCAGGGCGGTGCTGTCGATAAAGGCCATGCTGGAAGCCAGAATGGTGGAAGCGAGAATCCATTTGCCGGTGGAGGAGTTGAGGTGAACGTCGGGGGTAGGGGGCGGGGGTGAAGACACGAAAGGGTAGTTTAGGGAGTGTACTGTTTTGGGTGGGGTAGGGTTGTGAAGCTACAAAGTACTTCATCGGCGGACAGAATAGGGTTCCGGTGTCGCGGATTCCTTAACTTAGGATTCGCAAATTGATCGATTGTAGCTACCTTACGGCTGCTTACCAACTAATTAGATCGCATCTATGGCAAAGAAGAAACCCGCGGCAGCATCCTTTCCGGTGGATGAAATGACCGATATCCCGGTAGAGTTTCACTCGTTCTCGCAGGAAAAAGCGTTTTCGCACTGCATCTCGTGCAACGTGGATCTGCGGGCCAGCAACACGCAGTACCTGATCGAAAAAGCCTTCCGTCGCTACCCCGGCTTCGACACCCAGGACGTGATCTTCGAGTACGCCATGTGCCTGCCCTGCGCCGAACGGATGCGGCAAGAAATGTCGGCCGAGTCGATGCGCAACATCCAGCAGTTCTTCGACGAGCGGGTCGACTTCTACGGACGGCGGCAGGAGCTATTGTACGAGCACGGCTTGAACCACGACGCCTGGCTCGATCGCTGCATCGTGACGGGGCGGCCCAAGGCCGAGTTGCAGGAGTATCAGATCTACGGCCACTGCCAGGGAGACCGCTTTCTGTTCTCTTATCTACCGTATATGATCAGCCACGAGGCGATGGACGGCATGTCGGAACTGTTGTCGGAGAAAACCCGCGGTGAGATTGACCGCTTTATTGACGACAACTTCGGCCTGCCGCCCGAACTGAAGCAGCCTATCAAGGACCATCCGTTCGTGCTGCTGTAGGAGCTTGTTTTGTCATTTGTCATTTGTCATTTGTCCTTTGTCCTTTGTCCTTTGTAAATTTGACCAGTGACCAGTGACCAGTGACCAGTGACCAGTGACCAGTGACCAGTGACCAGTGACCAGTAACCAGTAACCAGTAACCAGTAACCAGCCATCTCGATCTTTGTCGTGAACGAACTGTTTGGGATGCTGCCCGTGTACTCTGTAGAGAAATAACTTTGTTCCCCTATGTTTGACATAACCCAACCGGTATGAGAAAGGCATCGCTTGCCCTCGCTTTTAGTTGTATAGGAACCTTTCTAATGGGGCAGAGCCGCCCTACGGAGTATACCGACCTGGCCACAGCGCAGCTAAATCCCGAAGCCGTGGAAACGCTTAATTTAAACGAGCAGGGGTTACGAAGCTTTCCTGAAGAAATCCTGGAGTTCAAAAACCTTCAGCACCTGGAGCTGGCCGGTAACCGAATCAAAGTCCTTCCGGAGGCCCTCGGGACGCTCACCAAGCTCACGTATCTGGATGTATCCGGAAACGCACTAGCTGAGTTGCCCGACAGCTTTTCCGCCCTTCGGTCGCTACGCAATCTGTACGTAGACTACGCTACCCCCGTAGACTTGGAGCATGATTTTAGGGTGCTTGCCCAACTGCCCTCGCTGAGCGTGCTGGAGGTGGGCGGAAGGGGAATCAAGCAACTGCCCGCCGCCATTGGCTCGCTCAAGAGCCTGGAAACGTTCGAGCTGCTCAACAGCGAGGTTGAAGAACTTCCGGCCGAATTCTCGGAGTTGAAGAAACTGCGGACGCTCTACATCGTCAACGATGAGCGCTTTGACTTTCGAAAGAGTATCGACGTGCTGCGGCAGCTCCCCGACCTGTCGGAGTTGCACCTGGAGGGAGACAACTTCACGCAGCTTCCGGCGGAGATCAACCAACTGCGTTCGCTCGAGTACCTCTTTCTGAACAACAACGCCCTGCGGAACCTGCCGCCCGAGATCAATCAGCTCAACCGCCTGAAGTACTTGGACGTGAGTGACAACGAAATCCCCGACTATGTGCTCCACCGGTATCAGGACGAAATGACCCCGACGCTCAGAATTAGGTTGAACTAGCTATGAAACGAACAAGTATTTTTACCTTTCTGCTCGCGTTGTCTATCGGCGTGCTATCGGCCACCGCCCAGCAACGCGCTTACCAAGTTCCCGAGTTTGCCGCCACTTGGAGCAAGCCCGGAGCGCACCCCGACCACATCGTGCTCAACCTCACTGCCGACCCGGCCACTAGCGCCAGCGTAACCTGGCGCACCAGTCCGGAGATTAGCGAAGGCTACGCTGAAATCGCCGTAGCCGATGCCGCTCCCAAGTTCTGGCGCAACGCCAAAACCCTGAAGGCCGAAACCACCACGATGGACGCCTCGAAGGTGGTGACCGCCGAGGTGGTATCCAACTACCATTCGGTGACCTTCACCGGACTGCTGCCGGATACCTTGTACGCCTACCGGGTGAGCAATGGCCGGATCTGGAGCGAGTGGATCCAGTTCCGTACCGCCAGCGCCGAACCCCAACCCTTCGCCTTTCTCTACGTGGGCGACGCCCAGAACTACATCCTTGAGCTATGGTCGCGTCTCATCCGCGAGGGCTACCGCAAAGCTCCGGACGCGCGCTTCATCATCCACGCCGGTGATTTGGTTTCGGAAGCACACAGCGAGCGGCAGTGGCACGAGTGGTTCACCGCCGGAGGGTGGATTCACTCCATGCTGCCCTCGGTGCCGCTACCGGGCAACCACGAGTTTGAGCCCTACACTCCCGAAGAAGAGGCGCAGGACATCGAGCACCTGTCGGTGCAGTGGCACCCGCAGTTTACCCTGCCCACCAACGGACCGGAGGGGCTGAAAGAAACGGCCTATTACCTCGACTACCAGGATGTGCGCGTGGTGGCGCTCAACAGCAGCGAAGATCAGAAGGAACAGGTGGCCTGGCTGAACAAAGTGCTGGCCGACAACCCCAGCAAGTGGACGGTGGTGAGCTACCACCACCCGTTGTTCTCTGCCTCCGACGGGCGCAACAACGAAGAATTACGGGCACTGTGGAAGCCGGTGTTTGATAAGTACCAGGTGGACTTATCATTGCAGGGCCACGACCACAGCTACGCCCGGGGCCACGTGGACCCGTCGGGAGAGAACCTGGTGACGGGTGTGAACACCCGCGACGCCACCGGCACGGTGTACGTGGTGTCGGTGAGCGGCGGCAAGATGTATAACCTGCGGCCCAACGGCTGGGATGACTTCGCCGGAGTGACCCGCGACCGGGCGGCTGAGAACACCCAGCTCTTTCAGGTGATTCGGGTGAGCGGCGACACCCTGTCGTATGAAGCCTACACCGCCACCGGCGACCTCTACGACGCCTTTGATCTGATCAAACCGGCCAACGGCGGACCCAACCGCATGGTTGATCGGCAACAGGAGGCGATTCCGACCCGCCGCCACGACAACACCGTGGCCTACGAAGATGAACTGCCCGAAGCGATCAAGAACGACGTGCTGGCCCGCTATCCCAATTACGAGTTCGACGGCATCCGCTACGTGGACGACCCTGATTTTAACGGCTACCGGGTGCAGTTGGAAAACAGCGACTCGGAGGTGAACCTGACCATTGGCCTGGATGGTGAAATTTTGGACGAAGTGGTGGAAGCGAATTGACATGCCAGCGAAAATAGGATGGTTACTTCTGCTCGAAATCAATTAGTATTATTCACTTACCGCACTGTTTATGCACACCAATCGCCGCAACTTTCTTCGTCAGTCACTGGCCGTGTCGGCTGGTTTCATGGGCTTGTCTAGCTACCTGACCCATGCCCGCTCGCTATCCCCGGTGGCGTGGTCGCCCCAAAAGCAGTGGCTCGAGCTGCCCGAGGGGTTCACCGCCAAGGTGATCTCACGCTGGGGTGAGCCGATGAGCGATGGGCTGCGGGTGCCCGGCCGGGCCGATGGCATGGCTACCTTCGCTGTGGGCGGGCAGGTGGTGCTGGTGCGTAACCACGAGAACAGCCCTTCCCCGGTCAAGTACGGTCCGTTCGGCGACGACCCGGCGTTGCTGCGCAAGCTTGGCAAGTCAAGCTTCTTCGACTATGGCTTCGGTCAGCCCGGCCTGGGGGGTACCACCAACCTGGCGTACGACGAAGCTACGCAAACCGTGCGCGAGCAGTACCTCAGTTTGGTAGGCACCAACCGCAACTGCGCGGGCGGCCCAACCCCCTGGAACACCTGGATCAGTTGCGAGGAAGACACCACGCCCGCGGGTGAGGGCCACCAGACCGCCCACGGCTACAACTTTGAGGTGCCCGCCGTCGGGGGTGGCCTTATCGAGCCGGTTCCGCTGCGGGCCATGGGGCGCTTCAACCACGAGGCGGTGTGCGTGGCCCCGTCTACCGGCATTGTCTACCAAACCGAAGACCGGGGCGACAGTCTGATCTATCGGTTTTTGCCCCGCAGGCCGGGCCAACTGCACCGGGGCGGCACCTTGCAGACCCTGGCGGTGAAGGAGCAGCCTCATTTAGACACGCGCAACTGGGAAACGTCCGCCCTGGCGGTGAATGAACCGGTGGCCACCCACTGGATCACGCTGCGGGAGGTGGAACCCAACGAGGACGACCTGCGACAGCGAGGCCACGCCGCCGGAGCGGCCCTGTTTGCCCGGGGCGAAGGCATGTGGTTTGGCAACAACGAGGTGTACTTTGCCTGCACCAACGGCGGACCCGCCCAGGCCGGGCAGGTGTTCAAGTACGTGCCTAGCCCCTACGAAGGCACGTCGCGCGAGGCAGAAGCCCCCGGCACGCTCACGCTGTTTGCCGAACCCAACGACACCACCTTACTGCAATCGTGCGACAACCTCACGGTGGCCCCCTGGGGTGACGTGGTGCTGGTAGAAGACCGGGCCGACTCCCACATTCGGGGCATCACACCGCAGGGTCAGATCTACACCATCGGACGCAACGTGGGGTCGGATTCGGAGTTGGCCGGAGCGTGCTTCTCGCCGTCGGGAAAAACGTTCTTTGTCAACGTGCAGGGCGAGGGCATTACGCTAGCCGTGACGGGTCCCTGGGAGCGGCTGCGGGGGTAGAGATATCCCCGCTTTTGCGGTATCAAAAGCTATTTTCCTATCAAAGCGCTTTGACGCACCCTACAAACCCGGGTTGGTCTTACTTTCTATCCTAAAATTCTGGTTTATTCCTATCCCTTTCAGCTCAATGGATATCCACCCGTCCGGCAGTAGCGGGTCTTTTTGCACCAACCCCTGCTCGGTGAAGTGCAGGCCACCGAAGCCCAGGATCACCGCCTGGAGCAGTCCCCCGGCCGAGGTGCCGAAGTACGTGCTGGGACGTTGCTTTCGCAGTGATAGAATCCGGAACGGTCCCTTACGGTACGGCTTCAGGGCTTTTTCAAACAGTTGCGTCGCTCTGGCAGCATCACCGGAACGGGCCGCTGCTCCCGCCAGCATGCAGAAGCTCATGTTGGGTCCCTCTTCATCAATCCGGTCTTCGTAGTAGGCCAGATTCTGATGAATGATTTCAGGATCAATGATCACATCCAGGGGAAATGAAATTAGGTTCACGTCAGCCTGCTTGATCATTTCCCCGTCGTAGGTGTCGTGTTCCCGAACGGTGCCGTCGGCAAAGCGGCGGATCACCAACCGCTCCGCCACTTCCTGCCAGCGCGGGTCGGGGACTTCGCCCACCAAGCGGGCAGCACTTACCGCGGCGGTCAGCACCTGCCGGGCACCGCCGTTGGTGAAGGCGTCGTTGTCCACGTTGATGGCGTACTCGTCGGAGCCGACCACATTCCTAATTTCATAGTCGCCCGCCTGGTTCGGCTCCGAGCGACTCACCCAGAAGTCAGCCACTTCTTTCAGCAAGGGGTAACCCCGATTTTGGAGCCAGACGGTGTCCTGGGTAACGCAGTAGTAGCGCCAGAAGGCCAGTCCTACGTCGCTGGTGATGTGGTGCTGAAAGGGCCCGGTGAGGTACAACAGCGACGTTTGCTCTTCGCCGGTGCTGCCTGACTCCCAGGGAAACATCGCGCCCCGGTAGCCGTGCGCCGCCGCATTCTGTCGGGCCATGGCCAGCCGGTTCCAGCGGTACTCCAGCATGGAGCGCGCCGCCGCCGGGTTGATCAGCAACAGGGCCGGATAAATCCAGAAGTCGGCGTCCCAAAGGGTTTTGTAGCCCCAGTAGTCAACGCCCAGCCCCATGCAGGCACTGCTAAACGCGGTTTGTTCGCTCACGAAAGAATTAATACTGAACATCATCTGCCGGACGTCTTTGTTCACCTCGGGGGCCCCTTCGATCACAATGTCGGTTTTCTGCCAAAAGGCTTCCCAGGTGGCTCGGTGCTGGCTGATGATCTTCTCCGGACCGGTTAGGTAGGTATAGATGTTGAGCCGGGCGGTTTCAGCCATCGGATCAGAGTAATTGTAGGTGGTGCCCACCGAGCCGATCAGGTAGAAAGTGAGGCTTTCTCCCCGGCGGAGCAGCTTCTCAAAACCGAGCGAGGGTTGTCCTTGGCCGTCGTCGGTGTAGTGCAGTGGTGGTTTGTCGTTCGCAAAGTGGAAGGTGGAGGTGGTGGCCAGGGTGTACTTTCCGGTCGGGCTGCGGGCCGAGGCGGTAAACAGGGGGATCTGCCGCTCGCGCAGCTGGTTGAGGTACTGGGAAGACCGAAACGCGTAGGGGGGGGCGGTGCTGAGCACGTTCTTGATACTGAAAAAGCGATCTTCCTGGGCGCGGATGGTCACTTTGACAATCCCGGTTTGCAGCATATGCTTCAGGGCGTAGACGGTGTGCTCGACCGACAGACCCTCAAAGTCGAAGTTCGTTTTAAACCATCCCTCGCGGAAGTTGAATTCCTGCTGCCAGTTTGCTAACTCATCCAGGCTTGCTTTGGAGAACGACTTTCCTTTTAAAAAGTCAGCCCGTTCGATTGGCTGCGCTTCCGGCTCCATGACGATGAGTTCCAAGTGGGTAAAGTCAATCGCCTGGAGCGCGCTTTCTACGCCCTTGTCCGGAAACTCGTCAAATATTCCGTTCAGTTGAACGTGGTTTCCGGTCAGGGCTTTTTCGGTAAGCGTGATGCCGTACACCCCGTTGGCCAGGGTGACCGGAGCATATTCTTCGTAACCCGGCCGGGCGATGCGAGTCCAGGCGTCTTTTTCGTCTTGGGCGTTAGTGAAAGTAGGTGCGTTTACAAGCAGTGCGATAAAAGCGATACTAGTTGTTAGTTTCATGTACGGAATTGATCAGATTGCTGATCCAAAGAAAAGCTTATCTTTGAGGAAGCCGAAAATAGTAAAAAATGAACGTAGAAACCGAAAAAGCAACTGTCCTTAGCCAATTAGAACAAGTAGAAGACCTGGAGCTAATTCTGGCAATTAAGCATCTGCTAGATTATGGATTGAGAAAGGAACCGACCGATCCTGCTTTCACCGCCGCGTTAGAGCGAGCTATCCGCCAATCCGAACAGGGTGACGGGCGAGCTCATCAGTTGGTGAAACAAGACTTTCGTAACCGCTATTCCGCATGAGGTTGCCCGTTGTGTGGACGCCGGAAGCGGAAGGAACCTTTTAAGCTCAACTAGACTATTTGGAAGAGAACTGGCCCGAGGTAACTTTGCGTAAGTTTATAGACCGGGTTTTCGAAGTTATCAACCAACTAGAAGAACGCCCTGAGATATACCCAGCTCACCGGTCAGATAAGCGTATTCATCGTGGGTTAATCAATCCGTACGTTACACTCTATTATAAAATTAAAAAAAACAGATCGACCTACTATTGTTTTGGCCCAATCGGCAGGACCCTGGTGAATTTCCTCTATAAAAACTCACGTTAGGGATCATTGAAGAAATAACCTACCCATATAATAAGAGGGTTTGACCCAGACATCCCATTTGGGAAGTTGCTGGTTTCTAATGAGATACTTTTCTCGCCGCTGCATTTGTTTTTTATGTAGTCTGATTCCCTTCTGATAGGCTTTGTCTAAGAGAACTACTAAAGGGGTAGTACCTTTCCAGGTCATGTTTTGGATGGTATTGATAACTTTAGTGACTGAGGTGAGCAGCGTTCCGTCGCCGGGCGACCCCGTCCAGTAGTTTTCTAAAGCAGCCCAAACTCGTTCAATAGGATTGTATCGCCCGGCGACCCGGTTACTATAGTAAGGCGGATAGTAGAGCAGGTGTATCTTGAGCCCAGTGACACAGGCAAACTCCATAATACGGTTGATAAACTGGGTACGGTTGCTGGCTACCGCAGGTCCATTGTCTAGATACAATTCTAAGGTATGGTAGGCAGTGAGTTGATGCTTATGCAGTTCATACCACTTCTCTAAACCGTCTACAATAAAATCGCTGGTTTCATAGGAGTTGCCTAGCACCACCGTGCTTTGTCCGGTTTCTATCTCCAAGATGCCTAGAGGCACCAAAGTTTCCTGCCAATGCTGGTCTTTATCCAGGGCTTTAACAGCTTGTCGGCTTCGTGAGTAGCCCTTTCGGGATAGTTCACCTACTTTTACTTTGTCTTTTACGTCCATAGAAAGTTTGAGCGTACCACTTACCTTCCGCTTCCTATGTTTGGCAATATTCTCAAAAATAGCATCAGTCTCTACCACACGCTTTAAGGGCAGGGTCTTGAGTACTTTTTTAAGCGTGTAACCACAACGGTTCAGAATATTGTTGAGCGTACCTTGGCCAAAATCAGTAGGTGCGTACCCTTTCTCTTCTACCAGGTAGTCCTTCACCACACGCTCGGTGATCTTTAGATAACCTTTCGTATCGTTATGACAGCGTTCGGCTTGACCGGGCCACGGCGGCTGTTCACCGAAGCGATTTGTTCTATCTCAGTGACTAGGTCAGGCATCAACTCTTCTTTTTTTTTCGCCCTCTCAACGGGTAGGCATCCTGACACCGAATGCCAGTTGCCTGCTCTTTCAAGCCCAGTTCAACCATCTGGCGGCTTACCGATAGAACGCGCTCAGCTTTACGGGCTGAACCATCAAAATGAGCAGTCGCCAATGCAGCGGCATAGGCGCGTCGTTCGTAACCCGTAAGTTTCTCTAATGCCAAATTAAAGCTCTCAATAACCGAAGGTGATAGTGTTTGCATACTGCTAAAATACGATTTATCCCTTACCTTTGGGTAGGTTATTATTTCAATGGCCCCTTAACACCCGCACGACTTCCCCTTCGCTTTCTCAAACGCTTCGCGCCCTTCTTTAAGGGCGAACCAGGCGATGCCCAGCGCGCCTATGGCATCGATGTAAGGAATGCGAAAAACCTCGTACAACACGCTCGACACCAGCAGCAGCACCGATAAGTACAAACACGTCTTCGTGCAGTGCGCATCGGAGATGATGGGGTCGGACTGCAACGCCCGGCCCACGCGCTCCTTGTAGCGGGCCAGAAAAAACATGGTCACAATCGACAGCGACGCGATGATGATGCCCACTACGGTGGTGGTGGGCTGCTCACCGGTATAGATCGTGAGCAGCGAACTGACCACGATGCCCACCGCCAGCAGGTAGAAACTAAAGCCCGTCAACTGCAACGCTTGCTTCTCGAAGCGGTCGCGGTCGGTGGAGCCGGGCTCAATGGCTCCCTGCTGCATGCGGTACACCAGGTGGGCAATGCCAATGCCCGACAGTACCTCCACAAAGCTATCCACGCCGAACCCAAATAGCGCCAGCGTATCGTCGGCCAAGCCGTAGTAGGTCGACACCACGCCCTCCAGCAGGTTGTAGAAAATGGTGACCATGCTGAGCCAGAAGGCCAGCCGGAGTTGCTGCGTGGTTTCTTGCTTTTGTAGAGTATTCATAACTTAGTGGGTTTGTAGTTCGCACACCTCACCGGCCACCTCAAACTGCACGGTGATGTGATCAATCTGATGCTGCTTGAGCAACCGGTTCACCCGCCCGCGCACGGTGGCCAGTTTATCAATCGGGCGACTCTGGTGCAGCACCAGGTGGGCGCTGAGCACGTGGTAGTTTCCGTCGAGCGTCCACACGTGCATATCGTGCACGTCGGCAATTTCATCCAGTTGCAGCACTTCCTGGCGGATGTCGTCAATATTTACGTTATCGGGCGTGGCCTGTAAGAAGATTCGCAGCACCTGCCGTAGGTTCTTAAAGGCGTTCCACAGGATGTAGCCCGCAATGCCCAGCGACAGTAGCGGGTCAATCCAGTAGTAATCGGTGAACAACAGCACCACGCTGCCCAACAGCACGGCCACCCAGCCGAGGGCGTCTTCCATGAGGTGCAGCATCACGGTGCGCTGATTGAGCGAGTCTTTTTCGCGCCGCAGCTTCCAGACCGCCGCCCCGTTCATTGCCACTCCCAAAATAGCGAGATAGAGCATCCCCTGGGCATCCACCGGTTCGGGAGTGAGCAGGCGCGGCACGGTTTCGATGATGATCACCACCGAACCGGCCAGCAGGATGATGCCGTTGATGAGCGCCCCCAGCGGAGAAAAACGCTTGTAACCAAAGGAGTAGGCCTTGCTGCGCCCTTTTTGCGCGTACGACTCCAAAAAAAGCGACGAACCAATCGCCAGCGTGTCGCCCAAGTCGTGCACCGCGTCGGCCAGAATAGCCATGGAGTTGGTCATGATGCCGCCCACAAACTCGATAATGGTAAAGGCGGCGTTGAGGAAAAAAGCGACCCTCAGGTTGCTGGTCACCGGATGCACGTGCGCGCCCGGAAGAGACTCACCGTGGTCGTGGTGGCAGGAGGAAGTATGGTGGTGCGAATCGCTCATATCAAGCTAAACAGTAGCGGTCAGCAAATATGTTCATAAATAATTTACAATCATTCCAACCAATCGCCAATTGTTTGGTGTCTTAGCGTTGCCTCGCTCATCATTCACCTAAACAATAAACTTATGAACACCTCTGATTCGCTTCTCCGCCGCTTGCGCTCTGGCGCTTGGCTCCTGGCTTCTCTGCTGCTGCTCGGCACGGCCTGTTCCGACAACGTAGAAATCACCCACCGTTACACCTTTATGCGGCCCGTCTACACGTCCACCGCCGAAATCCGCAACAGCTTCGCCGTGGAGGCTCCGCGCACGCTCACCGGCACCGGCAAAATTTACTACCGTGCCCCCTACGTGTTCGTGAACCAACCCGGTGAGGGCGTGCACATCATTAATAACACCGACCCGGCGAATCCGGTTAACGAGAAATTTATTAACATTCCCGGTAACTTCGACCTGGCCGTGCAGGGCAATATTCTGTACGCCGACAGCTATATCGATCTGCTGGCCATCGACATCAGCAACGTGAACAGCGTGCGCATTGCCGAGCGGGTGGAGGGGGCCTTCCCCGCCTACAACAGCTGGGGGTTTAGTTGGAACGAGGCAACCGGGGTGGTTACCCGCTGGGAAGAAGACGAAGCAGTAGAGGTGTTTGAAGACGAACTCACCGCGATGAACGCACCGGGACTGTTCTGGTTTCGGGGGGGGATTGCCCGCAACGATATGGCGTTTGCTCAAACGGCTAACTTTGCTTCTTTCGACGTTGCCGGGAGCAGCGTGTCGTCCGATGGTGCGGGCATCGGCGGCTCCATGGCGCGCTTTGCCATTGCCGACGAGCGCCTGTATACGATTGATGATTACCAGATTAAGGTGTTTTCGGTAGTGAACCCTACCAACCCGGTGCTGGGCGACTCGGTACCGGTGGAGTGGGGTATCGAGACTTTGTTTCCTTACAAGGATAAGCTGTTTATCGGCTCGCGCAACGGCATGTTCATCTACGACCGTAGTGATCCGGACCGTCCCTACATTATATCAGAGTTTCGGCATGCTACCAGTTGCGACCCGGTGGTGGCCAACGACACCATGGCCTACGTGACGCTGCGCTCGGGCAACGCCTGCGAAGGCTTCACCGATCAGCTCGACGTGATCGACATTCGCGACGTGACCCGACCCCGGCTGGTGAAAACCTATCCGATGGACAACCCCCACGGGCTGGGCATCAGTGGTACCACGCTGTTCATTTGCGAGGGTGAGTACGGGTTAAAAGTGTTCAACGCTACCCGATCCCGCGATATCACCGGGCTGGCGCACTTTAAGGATGTGCACGCCTACGACGTGATTCCGTTAGGAGAAATTTTGATGATGGTGGGCGACGATGGCTTGTACCAGTACGACTACTCCGACCCCACCCGGGTGCGGCAACTGAGTAAGCTGGACATCGTGCGCCCTCCCACCGTATCGCGATGAGTAGGCGGTTTGACTTACCAAAAGGGGGGAGGGGCATCGCCCAATCCCTCCTGCTGATTGCACTGCTGCTCTTTGCTTGGTCGGCGACGGGCCAGTCACTTCGGACGGTAACGGTAGACCTGAAAAACGGCACGTCGCTAACGGGTGAAATGGCCGTAACGGTGCAGAAGGATTACCTGACGCTGATGCGTAAAGACCAGCCGCTCATTCACATCCCGTACCGCAAGGTTCGGCACCTCTACTTCGGCACCGATCCCGAGCGGACGCCAGCGGTTCCGCGGGAATATCTGAAGCAGCGTCGGCAGTTTTTTCATTTGGGAGAGTTTAGCGTGCTGGTCGGGGATAACCAAAACAATCCTAACACCGGCATCGGTGTGCACACCGTAAATGGCTACCACTTTGATCCCCGCCTGGGGGTCGGGCTAGGTGTGGGTATCGATCGCTACGGAACCGTGAGTACTTTGCCGGTGTACGCCAGCCTACGGGGGGTGCTACTTAAAAGTAAAGTAAGTCCCTATTATTTTTTGAACGCCGGACGCAGTCGGGGATGGGGAAACAACGATCTGGACGGAATCGTTACCCACCTGAGTGTTAAAGGGGGGTGGATGTTGCAC
This sequence comes from Cyclobacteriaceae bacterium, assembly GCA_965217275.1. Taxonomy (GTDB): domain Bacteria; phylum Bacteroidota; class Bacteroidia; order Cytophagales; family Cyclobacteriaceae; genus Tunicatimonas. The sequence goes on from OZ244400.1 coordinate 5,277,371, forward strand.
GCCGGACTAGGCTATCAGATCAACTTCGCTCGCTCGGCCCTGCTCGTTCACGGCGGATTCAAGTCGCAGCAAGCCGATATCAATTATCGTCAGAACTGGTGGGGAACGCGTTCGGAAGTAGCAGAAAAGCGGACCTTTCGCCGACTCACCATTGGCATTGGGTTGATGCTGTAGGGCGGAGAACCAAAACTTTTGGTAGCTTTGCGGCACCGTTCAACAAAACTTTGCCCGCATGTGCCTTTGGTTACTTGTCCTTTGCTTTCTTCAGTTCAGCGTGGTCGGATCTGCCCAGCCCAGTCCCGACGTTTTGTACGGCGACCTGTTCCGGGCGGTGCAACTGGCCCCGGTCTTTGAAGATTCCAAAACCTTTCCCGACTGCCTGCCCAAGCAAGCTCCGGAAGCGATCTTAGCCGACTACGAGGCCCAGAAAAATCAGCCGGATTTTGATCTGGAAGCGTTTGTACTGGAACACTTTGCCCTGCCGCCCAATCCTTCGTCGGGTTTCCAGACGGATACTACCAACAATATTGAAAAGCACATCGAGGAGCTGTGGCCGGTGCTCACCCGCGCCCCGTCGGCGGGGGGCAACTCCTCGCTCATTGGCTTGCCCAATCCCTACGTGGTGCCCGGTGGTCGGTTTCGCGAAATCTACTACTGGGACAGCTACTTCACCATGCTCGGACTGGCCGAAGACGGTCGCAACGACCTGATTGAAGCGATGGTTAAAAACTTTGCCTACCTGATCGACACCATTGGGTTTATTCCCAACGGCAACCGTACTTACTACACCAGCCGCTCGCAGCCGCCCTTCTTCTCGCTGATGGTGCGGCTGCTGGCCGAACGACGCGGTCAGGACGTATTGATTGAATATCTGCCGCAACTGGAGAAAGAATACGCCTTCTGGATGGATGGAGCCGACCAACTCACCGAATCTGACTCAGCCCACCGGCGCGTGGTGCGGGTAGGGGAGGCGGTGCTCAATCGCTACTGGGACGACCGTCCGGTACCCCGCCCCGAGGCCTACAAGGAAGACGTTGCCCTGGCCACCGAAGCGGAGGGCCGAACCGCCGAAGAAGTATACCGCAATCTGCGGGCGGCGGCCGAATCGGGCTGGGACTTCAGCAGCCGCTGGTTCGCCGACGGGGAGCGCTTTGCTACGATCCGCACCACCGAACTAATTCCGGTCGACCTGAACTCCTTGGTCTATCATCTAGAAACGACCTTGGCCGATGCCTACGGGCGGCAGGGCAACGCAACCCAGCGGAATCGGATGGTCAAGAAAGCCCGACAACGGCGGCGGGCCATTCAGCAGTACTGCTGGAATCCAACCGAGCGCTTCTACTTCGACTATGACTTTGTGAAGGGAGAAACCACGGGGCAGCGCACCCTGGCCGCCGTTTACCCTTTGTTCTTCAAACTGGCCCGACAAAGCGAAGCCCGAGCGGTGGCTCAGGGGTTAGAAGCACAGTTTCTGGGGCCCGGTGGGCTTCGCACGACCCTGGAAAAAACCGGACAGCAGTGGGACGCGCCCAACGGCTGGGCTCCCTTGCAGTGGGTGGCTGCCTACGGATTACAGCAATACGGCTACAACCAGCTAGCCTCGGAAATCAGTCAGCGGTGGCGAGCCAACTGTGAGCGGGTATACGACAACACGGGCAAACTGGTGGAAAAGTACAACGTGGATGATATTGCCCTGGAAGCGGGGGGCGGAGAGTATCCGGTGCAGGATGGCTTCGGCTGGTCTAACGGCGTTTACCTGAAGATGAGCAACACCGCGAGCAAATAATAGTAGGTTGTGTAACCCACGATAACAACTTTCGTATTAATACTGTATGTACAACAATTGTATTTACACCTAAAATAAATGACAATGAAAAGATACCTCCGGGACAAAAAAAAGCAGGAACTACCTAAGTGGTTCCTGCTTTTGCTTTTTGAGAGAGTCTTTCTCAAGAGTGCTTCGCTGAAGCCTTAAACTCTTGTACCTGTCCCAAGGCACCACGGATCAAATCAAGTTGGTCCGTAAGCTTTTCCTTGATGTAATCGGGAAATTTGGTAGCCATTTCCTCATTGTACGTCTCAATGGCGTGCTTTTCGCCGCGGACGCATTCATCTAAAACGGCTTCATTATCATTGGAAGTAAGCTTGGTCTTAAAATCCATCCAACCCCGGTGAAGTTTGCTCAGAATAGAATCAGAAATATTCTCAACATCACTGTAGTCTTTAATTAAAATCTCTTCAATATCGCCCCGAAATTCTGCGCGTTGCTGAGATAAACGATATAAAATAGTTTTCAACTCAGGATCTTCGATGTTCTCAGAAGCTTCTTTATAGCCTCGGTCGCTATCTTTGTTCAGTTGGACCAACGTGTGAAGGCTCTTTATTACTGCTTTATTATGATCACTCATGGTGGTATACGTATGGTAAATAATGATTACTCGTAACGATAAACTGTCACATTGATTACGTGAAATAATTTTGCCAGCCATCCGCATTCAATCCCTCTTTATCACAAATCATTGACAACCAACAAGTTATAATCAAAAGCTCTTTTGGTGTCTATGTCTATTGGCTAAAACTGTAATTCGGATGAGGAATTCATTCCCCAATTTAGTGGATAAATCAGGTTTCTATTACACGTCACCCGCAAACGTATTGTAGCACCAAAGAACAATACTAAAGTACGGAGTGATAAACTTGAGTTGATTTCATGTGAAGTATAGTATAATTAGTAATTTGAAAAACAATAATTTATACGTATTTTCGACTTTATTGATTAAACCTTACCTATGTACTATTTATGAAAAACAGCGACTTTCTAGTGTGGCGACAGCGTCGTCGTCAGGATCCCTTTAAAATCAGTTACAAGTGCCACTGCTTGCCGTCGTTCGATACTGCGAAGCACTCGTTTAGGGTGGGGAAGACATACAGCGGCCGCTACTACAACGGATTATACGAAGTATCAGCGGACTGGGGAAGGGAGGAGGCACACCACCTCAGCCGAAGAGAATTTGAAGCCTATTTTCGGCTGCTCAACCAGCCTCATGAGGTGTACGGTACCTGATGCCGGGGATACTAAGCACTCATTCGTACCAAACCGGACAGCGTAGCTGCAGCCTGCACGATGAGTTGATTGTTCCGCCGGTGCGTCAGACAATCTTCAATGTAGCTAATCGAGTAGCCAGTGAGCGCGCTGATCTGTTGGTAGTGTTCCTGGCCCAAATATTTTTTTATCTCGCGGATATTTTTCATATTCGTACTTTATTTAAGTACAAGTAACTACTTTATTCAAGTACTTTCCTAGCGTTTTATTCTTTATTTAAGCATAACCGTCCGCAAATGCCTGATAATCAATACAAAAAATTTGTCAACCAGCGATTCTTTGCGTGTATTGCCATGCTTAAAAGTCGTAATCAAGTCAATTCCGATCGGGAATTTGCGCTCAGCATTGGTATTTCTCCTTCCAACCTGGGGGACATCAAAGCGGATCGTCGTTCGGTGACCATTGAAATTCTGAACCGGGCCACCGACACCTTCGGCATCAACAGCGCCTACATCATCACCGGGGCGGGGCATCCGTTCGTGAAACCAGTGGATGGTGCGGTGGTTCAGATGCCGGTGAAAACCCGCGAAGTGGTGGTGGTGGCCACCCAAGACACTACCGGCAACACCACCGTGCCCCTGATCAACCACAAGGCAGCGGCTACCTTCGTGGCGGGGTATCAGTCACAGGAGTGGTTTGAGGAGCAAGACAGCATCTTGTTGCCTTCTTATATGATCAAAGAGGGTCAGTGCTACGCCTTGCAGGTGAGTGGCGACAGCATGGAGCCGACCCTGATGCCGGATGACTGGGTGATCTGCCGGTTGCTCGATAGTGCCGAGTATCGTTACCTCAGCGACGGCGCGGTGTACGTGGTGGTTTCGCAGCAAAAAGGCATTCAGGTGAAGCGCGTTCGCAACCGCCTGCACCAGTACGGAGTGCTACGCTGCCTGTCCGACAACCCCAAGCACGAAACCTTCGACATTCCCGAAGAGGAACTGCTGCAGGTGTGGAAGGTGGAGTGGCACCTGCGCTCGCACCTGCCCGAAGTGAGTCCCGACATCGATCACCTGCAAGACAACCTGCAAACCATGATGGAGGAGATGAAAAAACTGCGCGCCAACTACAAGGGCGAAATCCTACCCAACTAAGTCCGATTTTTGGTGGTTCCCTAAACTTTTTAGAAGAAACCTTCTTCTAAAGGTAGAAGGATTCATTATGATACACTACAAATCGGCTAAGGAGATCGAACTCATCCGCGAGAGCGCGTTGGTGGTCTCTCGCACGCTGGGCATGCTGGCCGAAGAGGTTGGCCCGGGAGTCACCCCCCTCTACCTCGACCAGCGCGCCGAAGAATTTATTCGCGACCAAGGAGCGGTACCCGGATTTTTAGGCCTGTACGATTGTCCCAGCACCCTGCTCACTTCGGTAAACGAACAGGTGGTGCACGGCCTGCCTAACAAGCGCCCGCTGCAGGAAGGGGATATCGTTTCTATCGACTGCGGAGCCAAAATGAACGGCTACTACGGCGACCACGCCTACACCTTTGCCATTGGCGACATTGCTCCCGACACGCAGCGTTTGCTCGACGTCACCCTGGAGTGCCTGTACCTGGGCATCGAGCAAGCCCGCGTCGGCAAGCGGCTGGGCGACGTGGGCTACGCCATCCAGCAGCACGCCGAGAAAAACGGCTACGGAGTGGTGCGCGAGTTGGTGGGGCACGGCCTGGGCAAGCACATGCACGAGTCGCCCGAGGTGGCTAACTACGGTAAGCGGGGCAAGGGCGGCAAACTCAAGAACGGACTGGTCATTGCCATCGAGCCAATGATCAACCTGGGCTCGCGCCGCATCAAGCAGCTCGACGATGGCTGGACCATCGTGACCGCCGACCGCAAGCCCTCGGCGCACTTCGAGCACGACGTGGCCATTGTGAACGGTAAACCCGAAATTCTCAGTACGTTCCGGTACGTTGAGGAAGCGCTGGCGCAGAAGGAACGACTGGTTTCATAGGGCAACTGCTCATCATTTCGGCACTATTCTGGTTGTAGGGTAGCGATAGCGTCCTACGACCCACTCTTGTTGGGTCGTAGGAGCGCTTCGCTAATCCTACGACCAGGGGAGACGTTGCTTGTTGGGTCGTGTGGTTTCTTAGCGCGGGCCGCAGACATGCTGAAGCACTACGTGAAAATTTCCTCCACCAGAATACGAAATCCCGGCACTACGGGGTCGGCCGAGCAAGTGTCGCCTTCCTGGCAAACCACCACCGAAGCGGGCGAGGTATGAATCCACACCTGCTTAATCTGCGGATAGATGTACCATACCATCTGCACTCCTGCTGCCAAATATTCCAGGATCTTCTTCTTGTTTTTGAGATCAGAATTAGAAGGTGAAGATACCTCAATGACCAAAGCCGGAGCTTCAGGAGCTGTGTCCGGATGCTTGATCTGTTCATGAGTCAGGTAGGCCGCGTCGGGACGGCGATAGGCTTCCAGCGTGCTAAAGTAGCAATCCGCTTCGGCCATGATGCGGTTCTTTTTCTGGTAATCCGGTAGTGTATTGAATTTGGTGATAATGTTGTCGATAATGTATCGCTCGTCGGGTTTCATATAAGCTTTCTTTTCTACCCATCCGCGTTTCCATTCGTACTTATAGGTTTTTTTTTCCAAGTATCGCTGCTGGAACGCCTCCAGGGAGATCGGCTTGCGGTTGACTTTTCCCAAAGGACGGTGAACTTGCTCAGTTACGGTGATCATAGAATATCAGTGGCTGTTTGTAGTGAAACAAGGGGGCGCACTAAGTGGTTTCTTGCACCCGCCGACTAGCTAACGCTCGAAACGCGCCAAGTTCGTCGACCAAGCGCTGCAACTCGTCGACGGTAATGTGCTGGTGGGTGTCGCACTTGGCGGTGCCCACCTCGATCAGCAAGCCGTCGTAGAGATAATGCTCGTCGTCGAGCGTCATTTTCATCGCCTTCACTGTCTCTTCCACAATCCGGTCGCGCATTTTGGGACCCAGCGAGTGGCTGGGGTCGAAGAACAGCGACACGTTTTTGTCCAGGTGTCGCTGCTTGGTGCGGCGGGCAGCGTGGTGGATGGGTAGGTTGCGGTACTCGCCCTTGGCGGGCAGGTCGCAACCCCGCTGAATCAGGATGGTTTTCGGAGCCATCGAAGCGTAGTCCACCAGCCCGTCCCACACCGTTTCGATGCTGGTTTTTCCGGTGAACTCCTCATTTTCCGACTTTTTGTATTCTTCCCCTAGCCACTTGCCATTCTTAAGGCCCACCATCCAGCCGTGCTCTTTGGCAAATCCCGCCATTTGCCGGATATGCCAGCCCAGTTGGTCAACCGCTGAATTCCAGATAAGAAACGGATCGTGGGGAAACGACTTTTTGATGCACGCCAACTGGATGGCGGGCAGCATAATTTCCGAAGAGCCAATCAAACCGGTGTCGCGGTAGAGCTTTTCGGCCATTTGCACCGTAGGGAGCGGCTCCAGGTCGCTGGCGTTGCCACCGTGGCCGAAGATGTCGAAGTTACGCATGATGGCCTCGAAGTCGTAGCCCATAAAACCAGTGTCCGAATTGTCATGGTCGAACTTGGTGCGCGACTTGAGCCCCACGGTGCGGGCCCCGTAGATGGCGGGCTGTCCGCCGACGGTGATTTCGGCCATTTTGTAGACTTCTTCCAGGTTGAAATCATCGAGCGAATCGGGACCGGCGAATACTTGAATGTCAGGATTTTTCATAGGTAGTGTTAGGTGAAGTAAAGCGTAAAAGTACGGAATAATCGTCGGGCGAGAAACGATTCAATGGGGTTCATTCTAAATTTTATCTATTTTAAAAAAATGTAAATCACATTTGCTTGTGTAAAGTAAAATAGCAATATTAGCGAATTATTTGTCGGTTATCCTGCAATCCTTACAACCCTTTGCAGCTAGTTTATTTACTAAACTAGAAGATAGCCGGGATAATATATCATTTATTTACTACACGTAAACCCTAATTTTATGCTCAAACATGTACCAACCCGGTGTTGGTCGGTTCTCTTAGCCTTGCTGCTAACCACCGGCTTCACCTACGCGCAAACAACCATTAGTGGCACCATCACGGACGATGAAGACGGAAGCACCTTGCCCGGGGTCAATGTAGTAGTAAAAGGAACCACCGTGGGTACCGTCACCAACATTGAAGGCGGCTACTCCTTGCGGGTGCCCGCCGATGCGCAGACACTCGTATTTTCTTCGGTAGGCTACGGCGTGCGCGAAGAGGAGATCGGCAACCGCACCACCATCGACATACGCATGGAGCCCGATCTCCGATCGCTCAATGAGGTTGTTGTGGTCGGCTACGGCACGCAGGATTCGCGCGACGTGACGGCGGCCATTGCTTCGGTGAGCGCCGAAGACATTGAGAAGATTCCGGTAGCCAGCGGCGTGCAGGCCATCCAGGGTCAGGTAGCCGGGGTGGATGTGATGTCGGGCGGCGGCCGACCCGGAGAAGCCCCCTCGATCCGGATTCGCGGACGGCGCTCTATCTCGGCCTCCAATGATCCGCTCTACGTGATCGATGGAATTCCGCAGACCAGCAGCACCAGCGCCATTTTCGATATCAACCCGCAGGATATTGAGTCGATGGAAATTTTGAAAGACGCGGCCTCTACCTCCATCTATGGTTCGCGGGGTGCCAACGGGGTGATCCTGATCACCACCAAGCGGGGCGAGCCCGGCGAAACCAAGGTGACCTACAATGGTTACTACGGTATTTCCAACGCTTTGCGCACTGCTGATATGATGAACGGTGCCGAATTTGCGGCCCTCAAACGCGAATCGCGCCGTTGGGACCCGGAAACCCGCTTAGTGGACTACAACGGTGAACTGCCCGCCGACGAACTCGTTTTTGATGATCCGGTGGAACTGGAATCTATCGAACTGGGTCGTTCTACTGACTACCAAGACTTGGTGTTGCAGAATGGCTACCAAACCAATCATCAGTTGAGCGTCCGCGGCGGAACCGAAAAAACCAGGTTTAGCGTTGCGCTCGGCTATTTTAAAGAGCAGGGCATTATCAGCGTGCTGGACTATACGCGTACGAATGGCACCCTTAACCTGGACCATCAGATCAACGATGTCTTTAAGGTAGGTCTGTCAACTATCACTTCTTACTCAACGCAAAATTTCGGCAACGGCAGCATCATGGGAGAGGCGCTGGCCAATAACCCCTTAGGAGTGCCCTACGATGAGGAAGGCAACCTGCGCTTTCTGCCCACCAACGACGGCATCCGGACCAACCCGCTGAACGAACTGGTTGAAAACGCCTATATTGATGAACGGCGGGCTATTCGTATCTTTGCTCCCTTATTTCTGGAAGCAAAGATTGCGGACGGCTTGAAATACAAAGCTACCTTTGGCCCGGATATCCGGCTAGAGAGGAATGGTTTTTTTGCGGCCAGCCGAACCAATACCAACCGTGGTGGTCCGGCCCGAGCCGCAGCTGATAATCAGCAAAGCATTGGCTATACGCTGGAAAATCTGCTCACCTGGGAGAAGAACTACAGCAACCGACATGAGTTCAAGGTGACACTGCTACAAAGTATTCAGGCCTCACGTTTTGAAGGCTACGGAGTAAACGTGGCTAATCTGCCTTACGAATCGCAGTTGTTTTATAATGTGGGTACGGCCGAAGTGAAAGGAGACTTGGGTAGTCGACTATCCACTTGGCAGTTAGCTTCCTTTATGGGACGGGTCAACTACAAGTTTTTGGACAAGTATAATATCCAAGCTACCCTACGAGCTGATGGTTCATCTCGACTGGCTGAGGGTAACCAGTGGAGCTACTTTCCGGGCATCTCGGCCGGATGGAGAATTAGTGACGAAGCCATTTTTGCTGACTCAGACTTTTTGCAGGAACTGAAACTGCGGGCAGGCTACGGCTTGGTTGGAAACACTTCTATCAATCCGTATCAAACCTTTGGGCGTCTGCGCCGCACCACCTATGCCTGGGACGAGACTCCAGCGTTTGGCTACGCCTTGGATGAAATTCCAAACGAATTGCTGGGCTGGGAAACCACTTCAGAAGTGAACGTCGGACTGGACTACGGTTTGTTCGGCGGACGAGTGTTCGGTAGCTTAGACTTCTTCCGAGCTAATACCAACGACCTATTGCTATTTCGCAATCTTCCCTACACCTCGGGCTATGATAACATCTTGCAAAACACTGGGTCTACTCAAACGCAAGGGGTAGAGTTTTTTGTAGCTGCTAACATTGTAAACAGCCCAGGCGGATTTAAGTGGAATGCTTCATTCAACGCCTCTCGGGTGAACGAGGAAATCACCAGTTTGGCGTTGACCGATGAGGCTGGTAATCCTATCGACGACGTGGGCAATGGGTGGTTTATCGGTCAACCCATTAAAGTATACTTCGACTACGAGAAAGAAGGCATTTATCAGCTGGACGAAGTAGATTTGGCCCGCGACCGGGAGCAAAAAGTGCCGGGTGAGATTAAGATTAAAGATCAGGATGGTGATGGACTGATTACTCCCGCAGATCGTAAGATCATTGGTACCGACCTGCCCAAAATTTTGGGCGGTATTACCAACAGCTTTGAGTTCAAGGGATTTAGCTTTAGCTTCTTCTTCTACTATCGTTTGGGACATACCATCCGCAGTCGCTTCCATGATAGTAATAACTCACTGTTTGCTCGCTATAACAACTTGGACGTGGACTATTGGACTAAGGACAATCCTACGAATGCGTTTCCCCGGCCCAATCAGAATCAGGAGTTTCCCCGCAACGGGTCAAGTTTGACCTACTTTGATGGTTCTTACGTGAAGCTTCGTAACGTGAACTTAGGGTACAAGTTTCCCGAGAGCATTACCAACCGCATTGGGATGAGCAACCTGCGGGTTTACGCGTCAGGACAAAACTTATGGTTCTGGTCGAGATTCGATACGTTTGACCCGGAAACCAGTGATCCGGACAGCACGCGCGATCCTCAAATTTTCTCGGGCACCATTCCTAGTACCCGGCTCTTCATCTTAGGAATCAGCGCTCAATTCTTATCCAAATAATGGCAACTATGAAAACGAAAATAACCGCTCTCACCCTGTGTGCCCTGGTTTGGGGAACGCAATCGTGCAACGACTACTTGCAGGAAGAACTGGTGTCCGACGTGTCGGCCGCCACCTACTATACCACTCCGCAGGGGTGGGAAGACGCCGTGCGCGCCACTTACTCCACCATGAAGGATTACTACGGCAGCGAAATGGGCTTCACCATGACGGTGTTCGGCACCGACGTGCACACCAACGGAGCCGACGGTGGCCATAAGTCGATCAACTTCTATGACAACGGGCTCAACTCTGAGGAAAGCTATATGCGAGAGACTTGGCGAAGCTTCTACCGGGGCATCAATCAGGCCAACGCCGTAATCAACCGGTCTGAGGGCGTCAACCTAGATCAGGAAGTGATTGATCAGCGTATTGCCGAAGTTCGCTTTTTGCGCGCTCAGTACTACTTTATGCTCACCCGCACCTTCGGCGATATCCACTTGAGCTTAGAGGAGACGGAAGGAGTAGAAATTACGGCCAACAAAACGCCCGCCAGTGAAATTTACTCTACCGCAATTATTCCCGACCTGGAAGCGGCCCTTGCTACCCTGCCCGCGGAACAAGGAGACCTGGGGCGCGCTACCAAACCGGCCGCCGAGTACTTACTCGGGCTGGTGCTGCTTACCCGTAGCTACACCCCGTTTGCCGAAGCCAACGATGCCGCGCGTGCCGAAGCCTTGTTCACCACCGTGATCAACGACTACGGCTTCGAGCTGGCCAGCAACTATCGCGAACTCTGGGGACTGGACGAACTGTCGCTTCCGGCCAACGTGGGCGGAGCCGAGGACAATGCCGAGATCATTTTTACGGTGCAGAACTCCAAGGGGCAAGTTGATGAGGGACTGGATAGCGATGGTCACCGGGGGCACCTGTATTTCTTAATGGAGTACGATAAACTGCCCGGTATGACCCGCGACATCGAGAACGGCCGCCCCTGGAAGCGCTTTCGACCCACCTCCTACCACCTAAGCCTGTGGAACCGGGATATGGACCGCCGCTACGATGAAACCTACAAGAGCGTGTGGTACGCCAACAGCGAGGGCAATATCCCCACCGACGAGGCGGGTAATCCGCTGTTCGGACTCGGCGATACTGCCATCTACATTCCCGGCCCCGACCAGAACGAGCGCTGGGACGAGGCGGCCAAGAAGCGTACTCCCTACGTAGTGATTACTCCCGAACCCGCCTTTGCGGACGATATCTGGTTCTACAACGAGAAGCTGTATCCCACGCTGGCCAAGTTTCTGGACAACACCCGCCCGAACCGGCAGCACGTGCAGGGGCAACGCGACTTCGTGATGATGCGACTGGGCGAAGCCTACCTGCTGCGGGCCGAAGCGCGCTTGCAGCAGGGCAACGCCGCCGGAGCCGCTGAAGACATCAACGTAATCCGTCGGCGGGCCGCTTGGGAAGGAATGGAAGATGCCATGACCATCACGCCTGCCGAAGCGACGCTAGAATTTTTGCTGGAAGAGCGGGCCCGCGAAATGGACGGCGAAGGCCACCGCTGGTTTACCCTCACCCGCACCGGCACCCTGGTGCAACGCGTTCGGGAGCACAACCCGGAAGCCAGTCCCAATATTCAGGATCACCACGTGGTGCGCCCGATTCCGCAGGAACAAATCGACCGCACCGAAGGCGGTTACGAACAGAATCGCGGCTATCCGGGCGGCGATACCTAGTAGAAGACGAACCCGACAAACGTAAAAGTGGCTGCCGATTGTACCGGTGGCCTCTTTTTTTTGTACCCCATGCTTGTCCATTTGCCTATATAATGTACTTTATCATCAGCTTATGAACCAATAAACGGTACTCACGGTCTTACAAATAGACGAAACTCAAAATTCTTGTTGGCTTAAGTAAAGTTTTATTTGAAATAGTTACATTTTATTCGTTACTTTGGATGTAAGATATTAAATCAAACTAAATTGTTATCCTATGATTCTGGTAGACAGTGCTTTAAAGTTCAGAGAAGACACCGATCACCCCATTCAAGTTGGTTTGGTAGGAGCCGGTTACATGGCGGCGGGCTTGGTCAATCAGATTGAGCGCTACGTGCCCGGCATGCGGGTGGCCGCAATCGCCAACCGCAGCTTCGACCGCGCCTTGCGCTGCTACCACCAAGCCGGAGTCACCGACGTGAGCACCGTAGACGATGCCATCGCCCTGGATAAAAACATTGCATCGCGCGAATACACTGTGTGCCACGATCCCGCGCTACTCTGTCACGCCAAGAACATCGACATCATTGTGGAGGCCACCGGCACCATCGATTTTGCCGCCCAGGTGGTGCTCACTGCGGCGCAGCTTCGCAAGCCCGTCGTTTTGCTCAACGCGGAGGTAGACGCTACCCTCGGACCCATCCTCAAACAATACGCCGACCGGGCCGGGATCATCCTGAGTCAAAGCGATGGCGATCAGCCGGGCGTGATTATGAATCAGTACCGCTTCGTAAAGGGGCTTGGACTCACCCCCCTGGTGGCCGGCAACATCAAGGGCTTCCTGGATCAGCATAAGAACCCTACTGACATGAAGGACTACGCCCGCAACGTGAATCAGAGTCCGGAGATGATCACCAGCTTCACCGACGGCACCAAGGTGAACCTGGAGCAAGCTTCGGTGGCCAACGCCACGGGCATGGGAGTGGCGCAGCGCGGCATGAGCACCTACCGCTCTAACGACCATATTGACGACCTCACCGCCATCTACGACGTGGATCAACTGCTGGCCACCGGGGGCATCGTCGACTACGTGGTGGGCCCTAAGCCCGGACCGGGCATCTACGTGTTTGCCACCACCGACGATCCGATGGTGAAAGACTACCTGAATTACCTCAAACTAGGAAAAGGGCCGTTGTATAGCTTCTACACTCCCTATCATCTGTGCTTCTTCGAGGTGCCTAACTCCATTGTGCGCGTGGCCCACTTCCACGACCCGGTGATGGCCCCGGTCGGTAGGCCGGTGGTGGAGGTGGCCGCCATTGCCAAACGCAACCTGCGTGCCGGTGAGACGCTCGACGGAATGGGAGGCTACGCGGCCTACGGCGAATGTGAGAACGCTTCGGTGTGCCGCGAAGAGAATTTGCTGCCCATCGGCTTAGCCCAGGGTGTGCAACTCAAGCGCGACGTACCCCAGGATCAAGCCATCCGCTTCGACGATATTGAAATCCCCGATGATCGCCTGGACTATCAATTGTACGAAGAGCAGTGCACGGTTTTTAAGGAAGCTTCCCTCACCGTGGGGTAGCCTGATCGCTGGCCGCTTTCAAGCGCGGTTGGCGAGGGGAAAAAAGATTTTTTAACCTTGTACCCGCTTCTCCTCCCCGAAGCGGGTTTTGCAATTTACGACGGACAAAATAAACCCGGTTCCGCTTTGACTTATCGATCCGATGCCTAATTTTGCGGCATCAATACAACACCTACCTTATTGTGAAGATCATGGAATCGGAAGAAAAGAATCGGTATTCGGAAGACGAGCTAAAGGAGTTTGAGTTGATCATCGATCAAAAACTGGCGAGTGCCCGGGAAGAGCTAGACACGATCAAAAATTCACTCGGCCGCATCTATGACAATGGCACCGACAACACGGCGGGCAACAACAAACTCCTGGAAGACGGGGCCGATACGCTGGAAAAAGAAAGCTTGAGTCAACTGGCGGCTCGGCAGCAGAAGTTCATCGGGCAACTGGAAAACGCCAAGGCGCGCATCAAAAACGGCACCTACGGCATTTGCATCGACACTGGCAAACTAATCAGCAAAGACCGACTCCGGGCCGTGCCCCACACCCGGCACTCTATTGAGGCCAAACTCAAGCAGCAGTAACCCTAGCCCGTGGATTTTCTTACCAAGCACATCGAGGCGCTTATCTTTAGCGCTAAAAACCCAATCACCGTCGTCGAGATTCAGCGCTGCCTGTCTGAGATGTTCGACGCCGCCGTCTCCGAAGAAGACATCGTCAACAGCATCAAGGCGCTTCAGACGAAGTACGCAGATGATGCTTTCGCCTTTGAAGTTTTTGGTACCGGCGGGGGGTACCGCTTCCTCACCAAACCTGCCTATCAAGCCAGCATTGGCATCCTGCTCAAGCAGCAGTCCAAAAAGCGGCTGTCTACCGCGGCCCTGGAAACCCTGTCTATTGTGGCCTACAAACAGCCCATTACCAAGGCCGCCGTGGAGCAGATCCGTGGCGTGGGCTGCGACTACGCTTTGCAAAAACTACTGGACAAATCGCTGATTGAAATTAGGGGGAAAGACACGACTCCCGGCCGCCCAATTCTTTACGGCACCTCGGAGCAGTTTATGGACTACTTCGGGATCAACAGCTTGCAAGACCTGCCCACCCCGCGCGATTTTGCCCAACCCGAAAACGAGATTGGGTCGCCCGACGGGCCGGAGTGATCACCTACGCAATCATCTCCAGGATGTCCTCTACGTACTCGCGATTGTTAGCCAGTCGCGGCACCTTGTTTTGCCCTCCTAGTTTGCCCCGCTTCTTCATCCACCGGTGAAACGTTCCGGAATCCACCGCGTGCACCAGGGGGGCGGTGACGGCAATGTCCTTGGTGCGCTTGGCGTCGTAATCGGTGTTGATGCGGCGCAGGGTTTCGTCCAGCACCCGCGTGAAGGTTTCCAAACTGTCGGGCGGCTGGCTAAACTCAATAATCCACTCGTGGCACCCCCGTTGGCCGTTATCGCCCATGAAGTGGGGCGCGGCCGTGAAGTTTTCTACCAGGGCGTGGGTGGCTTCACTGGCGGCGGCAATGCCCCGTTCGGCATTCTCAATGATCAGCTCTTCGCCAAAGGCATTAATAAAGTGCTTGGTGCGCCCGCTAATTACAAATCGGTACGGACTAATCGACGTAAACTTGATGGTGTCTCCGATTTTGTAGCGCCAGAGTCCCGCGTTGGTTGAGATCACCACGGCGTAGTTCACCCCCACTTCTACTTCGCTAATGTCGAGCGTGCGCGGATGTTCCCGGTCAAAGTCATCGGGAGGAATAAACTCGTAGAAGATGCCGTAGTCCAGCATCAGCAGCAGTTGGTGCACGTCGGGCTGGTCCTGGATGCCAAAGAAGCCTTCGGTCGCGTTGTAGGTTTCTACGTAGTGCATACCGGGGTGCGGGATGAGCGTCTCGAACAGCGGGCGGTAGGGGGAAAACGAGACCGCTCCGTGGAAAAACACTTCCAGATTGGGCCAAACCTCCCGAATGTCCTGAACCTTTCTGATCTCCAGCACCCGCCGAAGCACCACCAGCGTCCAGGTGGGCACCCCCGCCATGGAGGTCACGTCTTCGTGGGCGGTGGCCTGGGCGATCTTTTCCACCTTCTCTTCCCAGTTGTCCATCAGGGCAATATCCATGCTGGGAGTGCGCGAAAAGTGCATCCAGAACGGCAGGTTTTTCATCAGCACCGCCGACACGTCGCCCGTGAACGAATTGGCGTTCTTATCCAAGCGGTTCACCTGCTGGCTTCCGCCAATGGCCAGGTACTTGCCGGTGAACAGGCGACTAGCCGCGTTGTTGTTCACGTAAATGGCCATCATGTCTTTGCCTCCCTTAAAGTGACAGTCTTCCAGCGCTTCGGGCGAAACGGGAATGAACTTGCTCTGGGCGTTGGTGGTGCCCGACGATTTGGCAAACCACTTGATGGGCGAGGGCCACACGATGTTTTGTTCGCCCCGCATCAGGCGCTCTACGTAGGGGAAAAACTGCTCGTAGGTAACCACCGGAACGCGCTTTTGGAAGTCGGCGTAGTTGCGGATGCTGCTAAACTGGTACTTTTTTCCAAACTCGGTGTTCTTGGCCGCCGCTACCAACGAAGTGTGTAGCTCGGCCTGTACCTCCTGCGGGTACTTCATGAACAGCTCGATCTGGTGGATGCGCTTTCGCATCAGCCAGGTCATCACCGAATTGATAATTTCCATACGGTTTAGGTTAGGTAGGATTAGAACTTTCGCCGAAGCTCAAAGTGCTGCCCCAGGTATACGCGACGCACTTGTTCGTCATTGGCTAATTCTTCGGCGCTGCCCGCCTTCAGCAACTCTCCCTGCGACATGATGTAGGCCCGGTCGGTGATCGATAGGGTTTCGTTCACGTTGTGGTCGGTGATCAGAATGCCAATGTCCTTGTTCTTGAGCTGGGCCACAATGGTTTGAATCTCCTCCACAGCAATGGGGTCTACCCCGGCGAAGGGTTCATCCAGCAGCACAAATTTTGGGTCGACCGCCAGCGCCCGCGCAATTTCGGTACGGCGGCGCTCGCCGCCCGACAGCACCATCCCCAGGTTCTTGCGCACGTGGGTGAGGCTAAACTCCTCCAGCAGCGCGTCTACTTTTTCGCGGCGCTCGATCTTGGTCATAGACGTCATCTCCAGCACCGCCAGCAAGTTCTCCTCTACGCTCAGCTTCCGAAATACCGATGCTTCCTGGGCCAGGTAGCCAATGCCCCGCTGGGCGCGTTTGTACATCGGCAAGGAAGTGATGTTGATCTGATCAAGAAAGACTTTGCCCTGGTTGGGTTTTACCAACCCGACAATCATATAAAACGTGGTTGTTTTGCCCGCGCCGTTGGGCCCGAGCAACCCAACAATCTCACCCTGCGCCACCGTGACCGAGATGTGGTCGACCACCGTGCGTCGTTTGTATTTCTTTACTAAATTTTCGCCGCGCAAAACGGCTTGTTGATCGTTCATCATACCAGAAGCCAGCAAGAGCGTAACCGAAGAAACCAGGGGGCGGAGTAGGGGAAGCCTGATTGCTTTACGAACGTGCTGGTCAGCAAAATAGCGTATTGTCCGGCAAAGATGCTACGGAATACTAAAGAAAGTCGCTAAGGGAAGAGATTTGCTTGGCGCGTTGGCGCTCTTGTTTCCGGATTTTTTCGTCAAGCAGCGTCCGAATACGCTCCTCAAAGAGGGAATGCCCGGAAATATACTTCACCGTCAGGTACAATCCATCGGTGATCAGCACGGTATTGTTGTTTCGATCCTTGACTGCTATGCTTTCGGGGGGCGGCAGTAAGCCGTACTTTGTGGTGAGTACTTCAACAACCTGCTGGTGGTTTTGGGTGGTCAACTGCCGAAACGAATGATTGGCCATGAAAAACTGCTGATCCAAAAAATGCAGGGCCACCACCGAGTGCAGGTGCGTTACCTGGAGTCGGTAGAAGTAGACTTCGTGGTCGGCAACCAGCGCGTTGGCAATCACAAAGCGGGGTTTACCCAGTTGCTTGCGTATTTCTTGCGGGGAACACTGGAAGTCAATACTCCTGAAGTTGACCGCCACCCGAGGATTCAAGACAGCCTGATTCTTCAACTCTAGCCAGTGCAGCAACGCCTCCGTGCTTCGTTCGGTGAACAGATTTTGATAATAACCCTCGCGGTTGTCGTAGCTGTTGTAGGCGTAACCACTCGAGGGAACCAATCTGTTTCTGGCCTTGCCAAAGAGGTTTCGGATCAACATAGTTTGCAAGATGAGCGTACGAATTGCTGCGCAAGCAACCAAGTAATAAATGCGTGGAAAAAAAACCGGGAAAACCCTTGAACACTACACCTTTGGGCTGAGCACGGTGGACAAACACCATTTTTGAGCGAGGTTCATTGTCCGGTGAAATTTAGGGGGACGCTGCGGTCGAAAGCGCTAGCTGCCGACTTAGTGCAAGTTTGTATTGGTAGGATATAAAATACGGGAAAAAGCAGGTGGCAAACAGTAACTCGTTCTCTCACGGTTCAGAAGAACCTTGCCCTTTCTTTTGCGTTTAGCGTGTATTATTCACCTTAACCTTACACTGTCCGGTGACTTACGCTGAGGCCGTTTCTTTTCTGTACCAACAACTTCCGGCGTATCAGCGGGTCGGAAAGGTAGCGTTCAAAGCGGATCTAATCAACATTCGCCGCCTACTGGAGCACCTGGGAAATCCGCACGACCGGTTCCCGTCCGTGCACATCGCGGGCACCAACGGCAAGGGAAGCAGCGCGCACTGTCTGGCGGCCGTGCTGCAGGCGGCCGGTTATCGCACGGGCTTGTACACTTCCCCTCATCTGAAGTCGTTTACCGAACGGATCCGCATCGATGGTCAGGAAATTTCCGAAGCCGCTGTAGCGACGTTCGTTCAGCGCGAGCAGGAATTCATCACGCAGGTTTCTCCCTCCTTCTTCGAGCTAACCGTGGCCCTGGCGTTTGAGTACTTTGCGCAACAGCGGGTAGACATTGCTGTGGTGGAAGTAGGGCTGGGTGGTCGGTTAGATTCCACGAACATCATCACCCCGACGGTGAGTCTGATCACCAACATCGACTACGACCATACGGATCTGCTGGGAGAAACCCTGTCCGAAATTGCTCGGGAGAAGGCCGGGATCATCAAACCCGGGGTGCCCGTGGTGGTCGGGCAACGCCACCCCGAAACCGAAGCCGTGTTTCGACAAGTGGCGCAAGCGCAGCATGCCCCGCTCTTCTTTGCCGAAGATTATTATTCGGTGATTGATACCAAAGAAGTATCCGAGGGGCAACGCATCCGGTTAAATCATCTCCCTACCCAGCGGGAGCACTCTTTGTTTCTTTCGCTGGGCGGACGCTACCAAAGGCACAACCTGGGCGGGGTGTTGCTCACAATTGATCAACTTCGGGAGCAGGGATGGGCGATTCCACCCGAGGCTGTTACCTCCGGACTGGCCCGGGTGTCGGCGCTCACCGGATTGCGGGGGCGGTGGCAGGTGCTGGGTCACCGTCCGTTGTGCATTGCCGACACGGGCCACAACGCCGCAGCCTGGCAGCAAACCATGGAGCAATTGCGGGCGTACGCCGCCGCGCAGCTTCACCTGGTGCTGGGGGTGAGTCAGGGAAAAGACGTGGAGGCACTATTCCGTCTTTTGCCGCGCGATGGAAAATACTACTTTTGCCAGGCGAATATCCCCCGTGCCCTGCCTGCCGCGGTGTTGGCGGCCGAAGCAAGCAACCATTCATTGGTAGGTGAGGTGATTGAAGACGTGCAGGCGGCCTACGAACAAGCGCGACGAAACGCCCAACCCGATGACCTGGTCTGGGTGGGGGGCAGTTCCTTCGTGGTGGCCGAACTATCCGCGCTATGAGAAACAAACTGGAACGGTTCCGGGAAAATACCGAGCGCCGCAACGTGGTGGAACCCGGCAAATCCATCATCGACAATATCAAAGGAAACTGGCGGTCGTTCTTCGGCAACCGGCACCCCGTCACCTTTGAACTGGGTTGCGGCAAGGGGGCCTACACCGTGGGACTGGCGCGCCTGTATCCCGATCAGAACTTTGTGGGGGTAGACGTGAAGGGCGCGCGTCTGTGGGTCGGCAGCACCCAGGCCGAAGAAGAAGGGCTAACCAACGTGGCTTTCTTGCGTATCCGCTTGCTGGACATTGACCAGTACGTAGCTCCCGGCGAAGTGGCGGCGCTGTGGATCACCTTTCCCGACCCCCGCCCGCGCGACCGCGACGCCAAACGGCGCATCACCAGTGCCCGCTTCATGGATTTGTACCGCCAAATTTTGCAACCCGGTGGAACGGTTCACCTAAAAACCGATAACCAGCCCCTGTTCGACTTCACGCTGGACGGCCTTCAGGAGCGCACCGACGTGCGGGACCTGCTGCACACGCACGATTTGTATGCTTCATCGCTGTACGACGTTGAGCAGCAGATCACCACCGACTACGAGCAGAAATTTCGGGCGCAGGGCAAGAAAATCTGCTACCTGCGTTTCACCTTCGACGCGCCGACTCGGTGATCAGCAGCATGAGCCGCCGTTATTTGAGTATCAAAGCTTTCTCTTACTACCCGATTTCTCGGGCGAAGTTTCTCACCCGATAGAACACCAACGATAAGAGAAAAGTGTACCGTTCACTATGGTAGGGCCGGGCTCGGATTCTTCGGCTTCAGTATTTTGCTAAGCACGTAGGTGGTCAATTTAACCGGCAGGTACCGGCTGGCGTACGTACAGAGTTTGAATAGTGTTCCCGGAACAACGACCGCCCGGTTCTTTTGCATACCACGCACCGCCGCTTCGGCCACTTTTTCGGTGGTCATCTGAAACCGGGGCGAGCTGATGAGGGGGGCAGTACCGGCACGGTCAAAAAAGTGCGATTGCGTAAATCCCGGACATAAACAAGTTACTTTAATATCCAACGGTTGAAGCTCCACCCGTAGGCTACGAGAAAAAGAAAGTAGCAGTGCCTTGGTGGCGGAGTACATGCTAAAGTAGGGTACGGGCTGAAAGCTGGAGATGCTGCCCACGTTCAGAATGTGGGCGTTGGGTTCGGCCTGCAGCATCGGTACGAAGAGGTGGCACAACGCAATGGGCACCGTAGCGTTCAGGTGCATGATGTCCGTCTGCTCAGCGAGGGGAGCGAGCGCGTATTCGCCCCAGTGCCCAAACCCGGCGTTGTTGATCAGCACCCGCACCCGCCACTGCTTCTCCTGGCAAGTTTGCCACAGGTGGGCACTTGCCTCGGGCAACAACAAATCCAGCGGAACCACCTGCACCGTGATCCGATGCATCTGCTGTAGTTCTTCCGCCAGTGCTTCCAGCTTGTCCTGCGAGCGGGCCACCAGGATGAGGTGCTGCCCTTCTTGGGCGCAACGCCGGGCGAGTGCTTCGCCGATGCCCCGGCTGGCCCCGGTAATTAGCGTGTAGTACATATCTAGGCAAATTGATAACGTTTGACCGCTGTTCGGTTGAGGCAGTACCCACCGATTAGTAGAAGAATTAGTATCAATACCCCCGGGATAGGCGGGACCCCTGGAGTGTTCAGGTATACTAGCAAGGTCGCGTACAGGGTGGATAGAACAGAGACTAACCCTACCCCCAGAATCGCCGCCGGCATCCAGGAGGCTCGCTTAATCTTGGTAAACTGCCACTGCAGCAACGCAATGGCCAGCGAGGCCGCCAACCATCCCCCGCCGCACACGCGCATCAGAGCCAGAAACAACGTTTGGGTAGCCGACGAGAGTTCGTTCCACGGTAGCGACAGGGCCTGGCTGTGGTAGGGCATAAAGCTGGGCTTCACCAGGTAGATAAGCCCCAGAATGAAGAGCGCGGCCGCTACGATATAGTTGGCCAAAGATGCCAGGGTTTGTTTCATAGTTCAGAAGGTGAGGCGGTACTGAGGAACGGGGAAAAAGCCAATTTGGTACTGCGTCTGCACGGTGTTGGAACGGGGATCGTAGACGCGGGCAAACTCGTTCTGCCGGTTGGTGACGTTTTGCAGATCCAGGGCAAACTCGTGCGTCACGCGCCGGGCGTTGATCCGGTACGAAAGTTTGACGTCCGCCCGCAGATACTGGTTCAGACTTTCGGAAAAAGCCTGCGCATCCCGGCGAACTTCGTAGCCCACCTGGGCCGAGCGTTCGTAGTCGATCGGGGTGAAGCGGTTGCCGCCCGAGGTGGTGAACTTCACGTCTAAACTCAGCGTGTTGTCGCCCGTTTTGCCTATTTCAAACTCCTTCCCACCCAGTAGATTAAATACGTACCCCCCGTCGAAGGCCGTGCTGTGCCATACCCGGTCGCTGCCCTGATACTGCGACCGGTACAAGGAGGTGGTGACCAGAAGATAGTACCCCTGGCTGTAAAACTTCTCTAACGTAAGCTCCAAACCGTAGTTTCTTCCCGCGCCCTGGTTAACCAGCGAATCCTGGTTAATAGGCTCAAAGTCCACTCCGGCGTTGAGCAACGAAAACGAACTGGGACGGCGCTCTACGGCGGCCCCTTTTATTCGCTGGTAGTAAGTCTCTGCTTTCAGACGGAAGTTTCTGCCCAAAGTACGGTCGTACGCTAACACAAAGTGTTGACTGTTGGTAAAGTCTAGGTTTCGGTTGGTTTCAACCGTGCGTCCGTCTGGAGTAACCGTCTGCACGAAGTAGATGTCCAGGGGCTGAATTTGGCTGTGTCGGCCGTAGGCTACCGCCAGGGTTTGCCCCGAGGTGAGCTGATACTGCACTCCAACCCGAGGCTGCCAGGCCTGGCTGCTGCTCACCGCAAATCGCTGGTAGTTGAGCCCCGTGTTCAACGTGATTCGGTTGGTGAAACGGTGTTGCCACTGGGCATACACCTGGCTGAGAAGGCTTTGTCCGTCCGCATTCCGAACCACCTGTTCGTCGCCGGGGACCAAGCGAAGATTGGTTAGGTCGAAATCGTATAAATCCAGGATCGTTCCGGCCGATACGCTGTTGCGCGCGCTAAACTTCTTGTTCACCAGCAGGTGAGCCGAGTACTTATTGTTGATATAATCGGCCCGACCCGCCGGAATAGGGGTGCGGTCTACGGCGCTTAGTGAATCGCGATACAGGTGTTCTTCTTGCCGCGAAGCAGCCAAAGATATTTTGTAGTAGACGCTGGGATTGAAATAATACAGATGCGACAACCCCGCAATGCCGGTTTGGTAGTCGGCGTAGTCGTTGGTGAAGTTGGTGCCGTAGAGCGATTCGTCGCTACTGATCAGGTCTACGTTGCTCCTGCCCCCGATTCCGAACAGGGTAAAGCGTCCGGCCCGGTCAGTGGGCACATCGATCTTGAAGGTCAAGTCCTGATACTCCGGGGTGGCGGCACCGGTGCCGAAGTTGAGTCCCATCGCTTTATACACTCCCAGGGTGGAGTAGCGGTAGCTGGCCAGGTAAGAAGCTCGGGAGTTCTCTGAAAAGGGCCCCTCGGCCCCTAATTCCAGTCCGTTGATGCCAATTTGCCCCAGGTACTCGCGTTTTTCGTGGTTGCCGCTTCGTAGTTGCAGGTCAAACACTCCCGCCAGGGCGTTGCCGTACTCGGCCGGAAAGGCGGCGGTCAGAAAATCCGATTTGTCCAGCAGGTTATAGTTAAGCAAACTGATGGGGCCACCGCTCGCACTGAGCGAGCCGTAGTGACTCGGATTGGGAATGTTGATCCCCTCTAGGCGCCAGAGCAGCCCGCTGGGCGAGTTGCCCCGGATAATGATGTCGTTGCGATCATCGTTGTTGGCGGCCACCCCCGCAAAGTTAGCGGCCATGCGGGCCGGGTCGTTCCTACTTCCGGCGTAGCGGCCGGTCTCTTCCAGATTAAACGAGCGGGCACTCACCGTGGTCAGCTCGTTGTTCGTGACGGTCTTCTCCGATTCGGCGGTGATAACCACCTCGTCGGCCATCAGCACCTGCTCGGATAGCTCCAGGTTGAGCACCGCCTGCTTACCGGCAGTAACCACCACGTTAGGAACCGTTTGCTCCAGGTAGCCCACCAAAGACACCCGAAGCGTTCGCCGCCCGAGGGGCACTTTTGGCACAACGTAGTATCCTTGCTCGTCGGTTACGGCCCCCACGAGCGGGTCGGTGTTCGGCACCACTACGTTAACCCCCGGCAGGGGGGACCCTGATTGAGCATCCACAATCCGCCCCCGCACGGTCTGGGTAGCAGTTTGGGCAAACGAGACACTTGGCAGGGAAGAAAAGAGGATACTGATGGCAATTGCCAGTAGTCTCATAGATTGAGTATCTTTAGCCACAATAAGAAAACGCCATTGGCAGGAAAGCGCCAAAGATGCAACTTTTTTTTAGCGCTTAAAACTTCATCTCGCTTTTTCTTTAAAAAAGCCGGTCTATCGCGTCCGAAGACCGATTCGCCCCCCTACCATCGGGGGCTTGCTCTGCTGCCCTGAAGGGATATCGAAAATCAATGAAAAAATAATTTAACAACTTTCGGCAAGAGAAAAAGTCAAGGCCACTTGGTGGATACCAGATAGCGTTTTTGCCAAATTGTCAACATAATTGTAAGTTGAAAAATCAGACATCAAAGGATCTCAAGCTGACGGCGGGGTACTTTACCAGAATACTGACTACGCACTGTCTGGTAACTTATGCTTAGTGCATTAAGAACAAATGCTTAGCTAATACGGGATTTGTAAGGAGATCAGCCAGTTTCGTTTAAGAGTCTGTCGAGAACGGATAAACAAAATGGAAAAGGTTAACATCGATAAGAAAACAAGATATAGTAGATTATTTTCGACCATATCACATGCACTTAATGGTAGCTATTGCCACTGGCGCAGCGATCAGTACGCTAACATCAATAGACGTGATTGTTAAGAAATTATTAAATTTCGGCATTTATTTTTAAAGCATTTGGAACAGATACCTTTCTATTATACTTTTGACGTTGGTAAGCTTGGTTGGGCAAGAGCTGCTGTTCTGCTTTCTTCAGCAAAAAAATTAACTCAACTGCCAAAGGAATAAACTAAGTAATCGCTACATAATTTTCAACAAATTGCAATGCTAGACGGAGGTTGCACTAACTACATTGGGTTTTTGCGTAGTCCGAACAGCATCCCGTGTTTTCGTATTTTTTTATATCAGCGAAAGAGAAATAATACTGTAGAGTAACCCGGTATGCCGTGGGGTGAGCAACGCGGTGGGCAACGGGTTAACGGGCGCTCTTTCAAAGGCGTATTTACTAACGTTTATAACTATGCAAACCAATACTATTCAAAATCGCCCGATCGCTATCGTCGGCATGTCGGGCATGTTTGCCGGTGCCGAGAACGTTGATGCTTTCTGGGAAAATATTGTGGCACAAACGGACTGCATCACCGAGGTGCCGCCCTCTCGTTGGGACTTGGCCGACTACTACGATCCCGATCCGAAAGCCCCGGACAAAACCTACAGCAAAGTGGGCGGCTTTATTCCGGACATCGACTTTGATCCTTTGACCTACGGCTTGCCTCCCAACATTCTGGAGGTCACTGACTCGTCGCAGATTCTCTCGCTGGTGGTGGCCAAACAGGCCCTGCAGCACGCTCGCTACGAAGGCGAACGCTTCAGCGAAACCGTTAGGCGGAACACCGGGGTGATCCTGGGAGTGGGCGGCGGTCAAAAGCTAATGGGGCCGCTAAGCAACCGCTTGCAGGGTCCGATCTGGCGAAAGGTGCTCGCGCAGTACGGTCTGTCTGAGGAGGCCACCGAAGAAGCGATCGAAAAAATGAAGGCGGCCTACGTTTCTTGGCAAGAGAACGCTTTTCCGGGTTTCCTGGGCAACGTGGTGGCCGGTCGTATTGCCAATCGCTTCGATTTGGGCGGCACCAACTGCACGGTCGACGCCGCCTGCGCCGCTTCGCTGGCCGCCATCAAGATGGCCATCACCGAGCTCATCGAGCACCGCTGCGACATGATGATCAGCGGGGGCGTAGACACCGACAACTCGCCCATGGCCTACCTGAGCTTTAGCAAAACTCCGGCGTTTTCTCAGAAAAACCGGGTGCGCCCCTTCGATGCCGATGCCGACGGCATTGTGATTGGCGAGGGCGTAGGCATGTTGGTGATGAAGCGCCTGGCCGACGCCGAGCGAGACGGCGACACCATCTACGCGGTGATTAAGGGCATCGGGAGCTCCAGCGACGGGCGGCATTCCAGCATCTACGCGCCGGTGAGTGAAGGGCAGCAACTGGCCATGCAGCGCGCCTACCAAGAAGCGGGCTACGCGCCCACCACGGTAGGTCTGCTGGAAGCCCACGGCACCGGCACGCCCACGGGCGACCGGGTGGAGTTTCACTCTATTGCCTCGGTATTCGAGGGAGAGGGGGCGCAGAAGATTGCTCTGGGTAGCGTTAAGTCGCAAATCGGCCACACCAAAACCGCGGCCGGAGCCGCCAGCCTGATCAAGACTTCGCTGGCCCTCCACCACAAGGTGTTGCCACCCACCATCAACGTGCAGCAGCCGCACCCCAGCTTCGAGATTGCGGCCTCGCCGGTATACATCAACACCCAGCTGCGCCCCTGGATTCCGGCTACCCCGGATACGCCCCGCCGAGCGGGGGTGAGTGCCTTTGGCTTTGGGGGCACCAACTTTCACCTCACCGTAGAAGAGTATCAGGCTGAACACCAGGCCCCGTACCGCCGCTGGTCTCCCTACCGCACGGCCCTGCTGCACGCCGACACCCCCGCCGCGCTGCGGCAACGCTGCCAGCAGCTGCTGGACCAGGTGCAGAAGAGCGAGGTTTTCGAGCCCCTTCCGGTGCCGGAATCCGTGCCGTCTGCTGCCCCCCGCCTGGGGTTCGTCTACCAAAACCGGGACGAACTCATTACCCGGCTCACCACCGCTCAGCAGTTGATGCAGAACAGCGACGGCCAGCCCCGGGAGCACCCCCAGGGAATTAGCTACCGGCCCCAGGACGTCGCCTCAGACCAGGTTGCCGTCTTGTTTTCGGGGCAGGGCGCGCAGTACGTGAACATGGGTAGCCAACTGGCCTGCCTGTACCCCGAGTTCCGAACTAGTTTTCAGCAAGCAGACCGGGTGATGCAGCAGTTGTATCACGAAACCTTGTCCGACAAGGTGTACCCGGTTCCGGCCTGGGACGAAGCCGGTCGACAGGAACAGCAGCGCACCCTGACGCAGACGCAGTACGCCCAACCGGCCATTGGCACGCTAAGCATGAGCCTGTACCGTTTGCTGACCCGGGCGGGGCTTCGCCCGGCCATGGTGGGTGGGCATAGCTTCGGGGAACTCACCGCGCTGTGGGCGGCGGGAGTGCTCGCCGAAGAAGATTACCTCTCCCTGGCCTGTCTGCGGGGGCGGGTAATGGCCCAGGCCTCCCGAGGTAAGGATGCCGGAGGGATGCTGGCCGTGCAAACCGATGCGGACACGGCGCGCCGCATCCTCCGGGAGGCATCGCTGAGCCTGGACGTATCAAATATCAATGCTCCCAACCAGGTGGTGCTGGGCGGGGCTACCGCCGAGGTAGAACGCGCGGCGGACGTGTTCTCGTCGCACCGGCTTCACGCCAAAGTGCTGCCCGTGTCGGCCGCGTTCCATACGCAACGCCTGCAGGAGGCGCAGCAACCCCTGGCCGAAGCCGTTGCCGGAACGCGCTTTCAATCGCCACAGTGCGCGGTGTTCAGCAACATCGACGGGCAGGCCTACCCGGCCGACGGGGCGGCTATTCAGCAGAAGTTTAAGGAGCACATGCTATCCACGGTGCAGTTTCAGCAACAGGTAGAGGCGATGTACGAGGCCGGAGCCCGCGTGTTCGTAGAAGTGGGGCCGCGCAACATTCTATCGAACCTGGTAGGCAGCATCCTGGGTGAGCGTCCCCATCAGGTGATTGCGCTAAACGCCAATCCCAAGCAAGACAGCGCGCGCTTGTACCAGCAAGCCCTTACCCAGCTGCGCGTAGCGGGAGTCGCCGTAGACCCGCAAGACCCTTATTGCTTGCCTCCGCCATCGGCCACCGAGGCACCGGCTAAGATGAAGGTGCGGGTAAACGCCAGCAACTACGTTAGCGAAAACACCCGGCAACAACAAGAACAGCTATTTAAGCCGTCGGCTGAGACCAGCCAACCCAATGAAGTTTCAACCCTTAATAAATCATCCAACCAACCTATGGTATCACATCCTCACCCTCACCTGGTCAATGGGCAGAGCCTTCCGCCTGTTTCGGAAGAAGCCTCTGCTTCCCCTCCGGTAGCCAACGATTCAACGCATCTATCGCTGGAAATCATCCGGAAGCAAATTGGCCTCATGGATGAAATGGTGCAGTTTCAGGCGCAACAACAGAACGTGCTGGAGCAGCACCGTGCCTTCCTGAAGAGGTACGAGAAGCAAATGAACCAGATGTTGAACGAGAAGCAGGAAAATCCCCAGGAAAATCTTCCCGCAGCCGCTCCCTTGCCGGTTGTTCCCCCTAGCAACGGGCAGGCTACGCCCAACGGACATGCCTTGCCGAACGGAAAAGCACCCACGCTGGCCGCTTCGGCCGAAGTTCGTGACGCAGCTCCTGCTCCTCCGAGCCAGTCAACCCCCGACGCTGTTGCCGTATCCGAAGCCGACGTGATTGCCCTCATCGCCGACAAAACCGGCTACCCGGCCGAGATGCTGAGCTTGGATATGGAGCTGGTGGCCGACCTGGGCATCGACTCGATCAAGCAGGTAGAAATATTCGGAGCAATGCGGGAGCAACACCCGGTTTTGCAGCAGTGGGAAACGGAAGACTTTATGGAGATCAAAACGCTGGGCGATATCATCGCCAAGGTTAATGGGTCGGCCTCGGCTCCGGCGGAGCCAACGCTGCCCCCGACCGTAGCGGACGAACCCTTGCTGGAGTCTCCCGCCGAGGCTGCCCCCCCCGCCCCCGAGGTGGCTATCTCCGCCGAAGTCTCTTTTCCGGGTACGGATAGCACGGCTGCCCCCGCCCCGGCCGAACCCACCGAAGACCTTACCGCTGAGGCCGTTGCCGACACGCTGCTGACGGTGATCGCCGACAAGACCGGCTATCCGGCTGAAATGTTGAGCCTGGATATGGAACTGGTAGCTGACTTAGGCATAGATTCAATTAAGCAAGTCGAAATTATGGGAGCGCTGCGCGAGCAGTATCCTTCGCTGCACGACCTGGAAGCCGAACAACTGCTGGCGCTCACCACCATCAGCGACGTGATGAACCTCATTGAGAGCGGTGCTAAAAAAAAAAGCAACCGCCCACTCATACTGAGCTAACCGACGCCCCCCAGCCAGCGACTACGTTGGCGGTGCCCCCGCAGCGGGTACGCCTCCGACCCCTACCGCGCCCCACGTGGATGGAACGCGCCTGGGCTGATGATGCGGTGGCCTTGCTGACCGACGATGGCACGGAGGTAACGGTTCAACTAGCCCGGGCCCTCGTCCAACGGGGGCTGCGGGTAGTACTGCTGCGCGGGGCAGCAATGACCCACGAGGCACCGGAGCCGGTGACCGTCATAAAGATCGATGCGGTCAGCGACGAAGCCATGCGGGACACGGTGCGACGGGTGCAGGAAGTAGGAACGATACAGCTGTTCGTACACTTGCATCCCGTAGCGGCCAACCCGGACCGCATTCCGGCGGTGTTCTGGTTGGCGAAGCACCTGCAACCGGTCTTCCGCGCGTCGCCCCACTACGGTAGCTTTTTGGTCAGCATGCGGATAAACGGTGCCCTGGGCTACGGGGCAACGGCCCCCTTCGACTGGCGCGCCGCCGGACTATCCGGGCTGGTGAAGTCCCTAAACCGTGAGTGGGCGGCCGTGCTGTGCCGAACGGTTGATCTGCATCCGCAACTGCCCCCCAATCAGGTGGTCGATTGTTTGCTGGCCGAATTACACGATACCGACCTGGCCCGGGGGGAAGTGGGCTACGACGCCAACGGAACAAGGGTTGCGCCCGTAACTGAGCCTACGGCCCCGGTTTCCGAAACACCTTCGGCTGTCCGATCTTCGGACGTGCTGCTGGTGACCGGCGGGGCCCGGGGGATCACGGCGGAGTGCGTAATAGCCCGGGCGCGCACCCAGCCGGGAACGTTCATTCTGATGGGGCACACCCCTCAGCACCCCGAACCCGAGTGGGCCCGTGGTATAACCGACGAGAAAGCACTCAAGCAACGTATCTTCCGGTCGCTACCGCCGTCGGGCGATCAGCCCCGCCCCGTGGAAGTGCAAAACATTTATCAACAGATTACGGTTTCCCGCAGCATCCAGGCCACGTTGACGGCCGTTCGGCAGCAGGGGGGGCAAGCGGTATACGTAGCCGCCGATATCACCGATGCCGAAGTACTTCGTGAGAAACTATCGGCCCTGCAGGCTGAGCACGGACCCATTACGGGGGTGATTCACGGAGCGGGTGCTTTGGCCGACAAGCGCATTGAGAACAAGACCGAAGCCGACCTGGCCCGGGTGTATGATACCAAGGTGCAGGGATTGCTCAACATCATGGACGCCCTAGACACCAACGCACTTCGGCAGATCGTCTTATTTTCGTCTATTGTTGGCTTCCACGGCAACCAGGGGCAAACCGACTACGCCCTAGCGAACGACACGCTCAACAAGTGGGCCTTGTCGTACCAAGCCCAAAACCCCGACACAAAAGTAGTGGCCATCAACTGGGGACCCTGGAAGACCGGGATGGTTACCGAATATACGCAGCAAGCCTTTGAGAAACAGGGGGTTACGATCATTCTGCCGGAAGAAGGAACTACTCACTTTTGCGCGCTGCTGTCACCGGAAGCGCGCGAGGGGGTAGTCATCGTCAACAATCATTTCCCTGCCCCTCAGAAGGCACTTCCGCCCCCGTCGCAACCGCTGCAACTACGGAAGACGGTGAAGCCGGAAGAGAATCCGTTTCTGGCCGATCACGTCATCGGTGGCTACCCGGTGATGCCTTTCGTGACGGGTATTGCCTGGATTACCAACGCCGCCGAGCAACTGTTTCCGGCCTACCGCCTGGTAGAGAGTCAACAAAGCACCTTATTTAACGGGATCATCTTCAACGGGAAGCAAGCCGACGATTATACGCTGGACCTAGCGGTAACCGAGCAAGATGCGCACCACGTTCGCTTGCGTGGCAAGGTGCGGAGCCAGGACGCGCAGGGGCGTCCTCGCTACCACTATGGCAGTGAAGTGCTACTGCTGGCCTCGGTGCCGGAAGCGCCCACCTACCCAATACCCGAGTTCGCCGACGAACCGCTCCAAACCCGCGCGGCCCTGTATGCAGAAGGAAGCTTGTTTCACGGGCCTACCTACCAGGGCATTGAAGCGCTATGGCGCATGAACGAACGGGAGTTGTGGTACACCTGTCGCCTGCCCGAACCCGACGAGCGTACGCCGGGGCAGTTTCCGCTGCTCACCTCCAAGACCTTCGCCACCGATGCCATGTGTCAAGGCTTTTTGGTGTGGGCGTTTCATCATCTCGGCACTTCGTGCCTGCCCGCCCGCCTGGGGCAAATGACGATCTACGAGCCGCTGCCCTTCGACGAGACGTTCTGGGTGCACCTGCGCATCACCGAGCAGCAGGGCCACAAAATTACGGGCGACGTTACGGCTATCCGGGCAACGGGCCGGGTGCTGGTCGATGCCCAGGACGTAACGCTCACCGCTAGTCCGGAGCTGTTATCCCTGTATCGCACCCCCCGGGCCCCGGCTCCGGTACCGCTGGCCGTGGTAGACATGGATATTCAATTGCCGGGCGTTCCGAACCTAGACGCGTTTCATCGCCACGTCTACGACGGCACCCTCCCGCCCCCCCCGGCCGAGCAGGGCGCTGCTTCGCCCACCCCACCCCAGCCACTACGGGCTGAGGCAACCAACAACCACCTCACGGTAGTCATCGGGGAAGCGCCGCCTGGGGAAGCATCGCCCACCGCAACGGCCACTACGTTGCCGGAAGCACTGGAGGCGGCCCGGCGCTGGCTAGCCGAACAGCCCACGGGCAGCGTCATCATTCGGGCCGCGCACGAGCCGTCCGGCAGCGAAGCTGCGATTTGCCTGCAGCGGGCATCCGAAGCTCACGCTGCTGGCCGGGCGGTGTACGCGGTGCTCACCGAAGAGGTGAGCACGCTGGAGCCGATACTGCCCAAGGTGGAGTATTTAGACGTGGCAACCACGGCCCCGGATCAACTACCGGCGGCGCGCCCCGACGAGCCGGGTGCCGCCCCTGCTCGCTGCGCCTTAGGACTGCTACCGTGGCCCGACGGACCGTTCCGAGAAGTAGCCCGCCTGATGAAGGCTACCCTGTGTCTGCACCGCCGATTTTTACCGGCTTTCACGGAACCCCAGCGTATTCCGGAAGGCGCGTTGCCCTACTGCTACGCTCCGGAGTACTCGTTTGCCTGGATTCCGGAGAACCCGGAAGAAAAAAGGGTGGCCGCCCTGAACTTCACCGACGACCGGTCAGCCCGCTGGCTAGTCTTGCACGAGGCGGTGCCGCCCGCCCCGCCGTCACCGGCTTACCTTCGCTCGCAGGGTCGCAAGCTACTGCTAGTATCTGGCGACGATGAAGCGGCGTTGCAGACCGCTCTGGCCACCCTGGCCGATGAATCCGGCGCGTTCTCGCATTCGTGGGCTGAAGCGCGGTACCGACAGCACCAAAGCACCGCCCGAAAGTATACGGTAAGCTTGGTGGCGGGCAGTGCCGATCAGTTGGTTAGAGAAGTCAGCAGTGCGCAAAAGGGGGTGACCGCGGCCTTCGCCGGGCAAAAAACCTGGCAGACCCCCGCGGGGTCCTACTTCACGGCTGAGCCGTTGGGGGCAACCGCCCGGGTGGGTTTTGTGTACCCCGGCCTGGCGAGTTCCTACGGGGGCATGATGAAGGACTACCTGCAGCTGTTTCCCCAGCACCTGGACTACTACCGGGCGCAGACCGATCAGCTATACGAGTTGGTGCACCACCCCTTGGTGCACCCTCGGTATCTGCAGCGTCCTGACCCGGCCGAACGTCAGGCGCAGCAAGCCCGGTTTCTGAACAATACCGTGGCGGCCGCCGAGAGCAGTATTTCTATGAGTGTGCTGGTCACCCGGGTGCTGCGCCAGGACTTCGGTCTGCAACCACAGGCCGCGTTAGGGTACAGCATGGGAGGAATCACCATGCTGTTTGCCGCCGAAGTGTGGGGCTTTGGCCACCTGCACAGCCGGGTGCAACAGTCTCCGGTGTTTCAGCCCAACCCGGCCTACCAGCACTGGGCGCACTGGGTGCTCAAGGCCCCCGCCGAACGGGTCCGGCAGCAACTGTCGGAGGCCAACAACCTGTACCTCACCTTTGTCAACACCCCCGAAAACGTAATAATTTCCGGCGACCGCTCGGTGGGCGAAGCCTGGTTGCGCCACCACCGCCACGAGGGAATGCGGGTTGAGTTGCACAACGTGGCCCACTGTCCGCCGGTGCGTGCCCTGCACGAAGACCTGCAACAGATGCACCAGTTGGACATTGAGCAAACTTCCGGCACGCAATTTTACTCCGGGGTCACCAACCAAGTGCTGCGGTTGGATAAAGCCTCGTTGGCTAAGAACGCGGCGGATACCTATTGCCAGCCCGTAGACTTCGTGTCGCTGGTACGCAAGACCTACCAAGACGGTATCAATGTGTTCATAGAAGTAGGCCCCCAAGCCTGGTGCGCCGGGTTAGTGGGGGACATCCTTCAGGACCAGCCCCACGTTTCTTTGTCGGTTGATCGGAAAGGAACGTCTGATTACCACTCGCTGCTCAAGTTGAGTAGCGTGCTGCGTAGCCACGGGGTGCCGATCCGTCTGCCCTTCTACGAGTCTTCCTTGGCCGCCCCGCCCCCCGGGTCGGTCGCGGAGCCAACCACGGGGCCGACCGGCGAGGCGCTGGCCCGCTCAGAAGAGGTAGTGCCGGAGGCACCCGTCGCCTCTTCCCCGAACCCGGCGTTGGTTCGCCCGGAGGAAGGTGAGTCGGTGCTGCACGACCTGGACCGGGCTTGTTACCTGCACCGGGACGAAGACAATCGCTACTATCTTTCGTCGGACCAGGCTCCCCCTGACCACTACCAACTAACGGGGATCTTGCCGCCGCTTCCGGCCCACCAACTGGGGAGCGCGGCCTTCCGGGCGGCCCACGGGCTGCGCTATGCGTACATGGCGGGAGCCATGGCCAACGGCAT
This sequence comes from Cyclobacteriaceae bacterium, assembly GCA_965217275.1. Taxonomy (GTDB): domain Bacteria; phylum Bacteroidota; class Bacteroidia; order Cytophagales; family Cyclobacteriaceae; genus Tunicatimonas. Next base: position 5,310,878 of record OZ244400.1, read on the forward strand.
TGCCTCGGAAGCGATGGTGATAGCGTTGGGACAGCAGGGCTTTTTAGGGTCATTTGGCGCGGCGGGGTTGCGGGTAGAACGTATAGAAGAAGCGATTCAGCGGATTCAGGAAGCCCTTCCCCAGGGCCCCTACGCCTTCAACCTGATTCACACTCCGGGCGACAGTTCTTTAGAGATGCGTCTGGTAGAAATGTACCTGCGCTACCGGGTGCCGACGCTGGAAGCTTCGGCCTTCATGGAGTTAACCCCCGCCCTGGTCTACTACCGGGTGGCCGGATTGCGGGAGGAAGGCGGAGCCGTGCGGGCCCACAATAAGATCATTGCCAAGGTATCCCGCCCCGAGGTTGCGCAGCGGTTTATGCGGCCCGCCCCGGAGACCCTGCTGGAAATGCTGGTTCAGCAAGGTAAAATCACCGATCAGCAACGGCAGTGGGCCCAAGGCTTTCCGATGGCCGACGACATCACGGTGGAAGCAGATTCGGGAGGGCATACCGACCGGCAACCATTGGTGGGAGCGCTCCCGGAAATGATTCGCCTCAGAGAACGCGTGCAGCAACAGCACGCGTACGCGCAACCGTTGCGCATCGGGGCGGCGGGGGGCATTAGCACGCCGACTTCAGTGACGGCCGCCTTGGCGCTGGGAGCCGATTACGTGGTGACCGGTTCTATCAACCAGGCGTGTCAGGAAGCGGGTACTTCACCCAAGGTGAAGTCTCTGCTGGCGCAGGCCACTTCGGTAGACGTGGGGCTGGCCCCTTCGTCCGATATGTTTGAAATGGGAGTGTCCGTGCAGGTGCTAAAGCGGGGTACGCTGTACGTCAACCGGGCCCAAAAGCTCTTCCGCTACTACCAACAGTACGAGTCGTTAGACGACATTCCCGCCAACGAGCGGGCGAAGCTGGAAAAGCAGTTGTTCCAAAAATCAGTCGATGAAGTATGGAGCGACGTGGAAGACTTTTTCGGTCAGCACGAACCGCATAAACTGGCCGCTGCCCGGCAGCATCCCAAGAAGAAGATGGCCCTGGTGTTCCGCTGGTACCTTGGCCTGTCGTCGAAGTGGGCCGTGCAGGGCACCAAGGAAAGAACCATGGACTACCAGGTGTGGTGCGGCCCGTCGATGGGATCCTTCAACGACTGGGTGAAGGGCAGCCCCATGGAAGCCCTGGAGCACCGGAAAGTAGCCGAAGTGGCTCGTCGACTGCTTCAGGAAGCCGCTCAGCAACAGCGCCAACAACTGCTGGACCAGTACCGGCTGCCCACTCAACAAGCGGTGTCTACGCCCATTGAAACCCTGGCCTATGCTTGAGTTACCACCGACACTGAACGAACCGGAGGGGCACTTGTGGTACTTCCGCGTAGATCGGGTTGCGCATGGTCGGGAACAGGCCATGCAGTACCTGGACGCATCAGAGCGTGAGCGGTACGAACGCTACTTTGACCCCGCCAAGCGAGATCAGTTCGGCATCGGCAGAATGCTCCTTAAGCAGACACTGGCCCGGTATCGGGGCGAAGCGCCCGAGCGCCTTCGGTTGCTTTACACCCAGCAGCGCAAACCGTTCCTGGCGGGTGATTTGGCCTTCAACCTATCGCATTCCGGACCCTACTTGGGTGTGGCCGTCGCCCGGCGCTCGGTGGGGGTAGACATTCAGGAAGAAAGGGACGTGAGTCCGCAAGACGTGCTTCGGGGGTTTTCGGCCGAAGAATGCCGCCGCGTTCGTCCCGAGGTGCTGTTTATCTACTGGGTGCTGAAGGAAGCCTGGTGGAAAGCCGATTGCCGAGCCGTCTGCGCAAGGTGGTTGCTAGACCGGATAGCTTCAGGGGCTCTTTCGGAACAGACGTCGTTTTCCGTGCGGTTGGGTTCGTGGTGTCTGAGTTACCTTCGCCCCCGACCTGGTCTACACGTGGGACTGGCCATAGAGCATCCGCAACCGATTTGGACCGTGCCCCGCGTATGAGTTATTTTCATCAAAACAAAAGCCCCGATACATGGCACCAAAATTAGCAGATACCGCTTCTTTATCTCTTCAAAATCAGTTGCCTGCCCAAGCGCGGCAGCAGACTACGCACAACCCCAAGAAAATTGTTATCAGCACCTACGGGTCGCTGGGAGATTTGTATCCCTACCTGGCTATCGGACAGGTGCTGGCCGCCCGGGGGCACCACGTGACCGTTGCCGGAGGCACTTCGCTTCAGCACAAGGTAGAGGCCCTGGGGCTGGCGTTTGCCCCGCTCCGCCCTGACCTAGACCTGAGCGACCGGCGCATCATGAAGGCGGCTATGGACCTGCGGACCGGGTCGGAAACCCTGCTGCGTAAGCTGATTCTTCCCTATATATCGAGCAACTACCAGGACCTCAAGGAGGCGGTGCGGGCGGCTGATTTGTTAATTAACCACGCTTACTGTTTTGCGGGACCAATCTTGGGTGAGAAAACGGGGCTTCCCTGGATTTCTTGCAATTTGTCTCCCAACAACTTCTGGTCTCCGTACGACTCGCCCGTCATTCCTCTGTATCCCTGGATGGCGCACCTCCCGGGCTTGGGCTATGCCCCAAACTTTCTGCTGATGCAAGGAGTGCGCGCCGTCACGCGGTACTGGTGCGAACCGCTCTACCGGTTTCGGCGCAAACTGGGGCTGCCTGCCGGAAGGCATCCGTTAATGGAAGGGCAGCACTCTCCTCACCGGGTGCTGGCCTTGTTTTCCAAACTGCTGGCCCAACCGCAAGCTGATTGGCCTGCGGCTGCCCGGGTAACGGGTTTTCCGTTTTTCCAGCAAGAGGCTATCCTTCCCCCCGAAGTGGAGCAGTTCCTACAGCAGGGAGAGCCTCCTATTGTAGTAGCCCTGGGCTCGTCGGTGGTGCTCAACGCCGAAGCAGTGTATCGTTGTTGCCAAGAGGTGATTCTCCGCATGGGGAAGCGGGCTATCTTTGTGGGGGCCGCCCACACCCTCTCTGAGCAGGAGAAAGCGCGTTTTGTCCAACACGATGATTTGCTACTGGCTCCTTATTTGCCGTATGCGGCTTTGTTTCATCGTAGTGCCCTGGTCATTCATCACGGGGGCGTGGGCACCACCATGGAGACCCTACGCGCCGGAAAACCGGCACTGATCGTTCCTCATTCGTTCGATCAGCCCGACAACGCACTTCGGGTGGGACGCCTGGGGGTGGGCTGCTTCATCTACCGGGCCCACTTCACGAAAGCTCGGTTGCAGAGGGCGCTGCATCTCTTGCTCAACAATCCTTCCTACGCTTCGTTTGCTCAACAGGCTGCCCAGGTGGTTAGGCAAGAAAACGGAGCAGAAACAGCCGTTGACCACATAGAATCGTTTGCCCACCAACTATAAGGATGAAACTGACCTATGTTTTGGCTTTTCAGGGCAGTTTTTCGATCTGCTCCGAGATCAGCGCCTGGGCTGGTAGCACCACTTCGGCGTCTTTGGTTTTCACCACCCCAAACAAGACGTTACTCTTTATCTCGCTCAACACCCGGGAGCATTCTCCGGCTGCCAATAACCTGCGCCGAAAAACTTAACGTGTTCTGTGAAAATAATCTTACTTTTAGACCATCCCCCGTTGAGACCGAAGAAACAATAACTTCCGAAGCGAACGACGAACTAGCTACAATGAACCCTAAAAAACCTAACCAATGAGAATACTTTGTACTTCCATCCTACTGCTCACCTTCGCCTCAGTGGGCTGGGCGCAGAAGCAAACCATTCGCTTCGACTACGAGCGCTCGTCGTTCAACATGGACCAGCCGCTCCCCTCCGAAGAACACTTTTTTGTGTCCGGCGAAATCAGCGAAGCGGTGAGTATGGTGGAGATCATCATCAAGCCCGGCAAACGCAACCGCGATTTTGTGCTCTACCAAAACCGTTGGAAGCGGAGCTACAACGATACCCGCCAGCAGTTTTTGCTACCGGTAAACTACAACCTGCGCGGGGGCACCGAGTACGATATTCTGCTCAACTACTACCGCTACGTGAGTCTGCCGGAACTGGAAAACCTCAAGGAAGGACTGAACAGCGAACTGGAAGCCTACGTGGACCAGAGCCTGGTGCTCAGCAAAAAGCGCATTCGCCTGGTCAAGAGCGTTTCGGCGATGGTGTCCGACATGAACGCCCTGGTGAACTCGGCCCTATCGTACTACCGCAGCAACCAAAACGTGGAGTTTGAGGGCTTCTCCAGCATCGTGCAGGATAAGCTCCGTATTGTGACGCGCAACCCCTTGCGGAAAGACCAGCGCAACGAAGCCGAGCGCCGCCGACAGGCCGAAGAACTGAAGAGCATGGCAAAAGCTGAAATGGCTAACCTGCTCAACACGGGTTTCTCAGTGTTGGCCGACAGTCGCAAGGTGGACAACTACCCCACGCAGCGGGGCAAGAATACGCTCACCTTACACGTGGGCTACGGCGGAGTGTTCCTCAACGATCAGGTAGCCGACCTCAATACGGGCTCCGGCGGTATGGCCGGATTGACGCTTCCGCTGGGAAAACGGGCCTTCGCTCCCCGCCTGATGAGCAATTCGGCGGTGATTCTGGGGTTCTACTTCCGGGACTTTGATAACGACCAGGGCGTGAAAGCCACCGGGCCGATCTTCGGCAAGCCGGTGTACGCGGGCTTTGGCTACAAGGTGTACGAATTCATTCGCATCTCCGGCGGCGTCGCCTTCTTGCAAAACGAAGCCAACGGCAACAACGCAACCCCTACGCTCGATATTGACGACGGACTGTACCTGCGCCCGTTCGTAGGCATCACGGCGGACATTAATTTCTGGGCCGGTTTTTCCCGCTAGTGATGATGAGAAAAGGCTTGTTTCTTGGTTTGATGTTGGGCCTGTTGCTTGGTCACCGGGCGCTGGCTCAGCAGGAGCAGTACCGCTGGCGCGTAGGAGCCTACCTGGGTACCATGAGCTACTACGGCGATCTTAATCAGCGGCTACTTCCTGAAACCGTTAATCCCGATCATCCGGCGTTGGGGGTTTCGTTAGAACGTCTGCTGAACAAAGCTTGGTCGGCCAAGCTGCTCTACACCCAGGGGCAATGGATTGCCAACGACCGCCGCCGCAACGCGTTTCTGGCCCGATCACTCAACGCCAAAACCGAGGTGCAGGATTATTCTTTTTTGTTCACCTACTACCTGGACAACAACCGGCAGCTGGGCCGCCGTAGTTTTCTGTCCCCCTACGTATCGTTCGGATTGGGCTACACCGATTTTTCGGTCTACGGTGACCTGCGCGATGGCAACGGCGACTATTATCACTACTGGTCGGACTACTCAATACGCAACGTGCCCGAGGACGCCCCCAACGCGGCCGGGGCCAACGTGGTGGCTCAGGACGGAGTATACGAAACCGAGCTATCGCCCTTGACCACCGAGCGGGAGTATCCAACCGAAAGTTTTAGCCTACCGGTAGCCCTGGGGCTCAAGTTTCGCCTGAGCAGCAGTATCAATCTAAACCTGGAATTGCTCATGCGCTACGCCTTCACCGATTATCTGGACGACGTGAGCGGTGATTATCGGGCCGATTATAGTAGCAGTGAACAACGCCGCGCGGCCAATCCTACGGGGCAAGACGTTGCCCAGCGGGGAAGTAGCCCCAACGTGAACGATTTCTACGCGTTTCCTTCCGTCTCCCTGCACTACAGTTTTGCCCGTCGCCAAACCGCCTACCGGGCTCCCAAGCTATACGCCGTGGCTGACCGGGTGGACCGGTTCACGCCAACGCTCAGCGGGCCGGTGACGGTCGTCGACACGATTGCCGTGCTCACCGTCGCTCCTACGCTAGACGAACAAGAAACGTTTTCTCTGTCCGATTCGCTTCGAGTTGTTCCGCACGTGGTGGGCCAAGACACGCTTCTGGCCATTGTGCAACCCGTTGCCGAATCGTTTTCAGTACTGCCTGAGGATAGCGCATCGTTAGCGGCAACCCTGCCCGTCTTCAGGGATACGGTGGCCCTCATCAATCTGGCTACCTTACCCGCTGATTCGCGGGCGGCCGATACGACCGGTTTGTCCCTGATTCCTTTGTCGCTAGATCAGGCGATTCAGGCGCGGGCCACCGACCGCGGCACCGAGCTGCGCTTGGTCGAGGTTGAGGAATTGCCTACGGAGGATGAACCACCGACGCTCGGCTTTTTCAATCCCTTGCCCGATTCGACTGCTTCTCGTCCGGCGGAGCCAGTAGTGCGCAGTGCTGAAGCACCCACGGAGGAAAAACCGGTACCTTTCTCAACGTTGCCTGCCCCGCCGGATACTGCGGCGCAGGTTGCGGCCCGGACACGCGCTGACCCGTTGGCAGCCAACGAAACCCCGGCCACCCAACGAGCGGCAACGACACCGACCAAGCCGGTTGCTAAGAAAGAGTCGCCGCGCCAGCCCAGTGGTTCGGCGGGGTCGGTTGGTCAACCAAGGGATTCTACGTCCGCAAAAATTCCGGCTGAAACCAGTCGCTCGGTGGCTCCGGCTATTGGGGGAGAAATTGCCGTGGTTCCTAGGGCAGGATCCAGAGCGGACACCGCCCGGGCCCAGCTAGACAGTTCTTACGTGACGGCACTTACGGCTCGGATGGATACGTTTTCCGGGTATCTGGATAAGGTGAGTCAGCGAAACGATACCAGCTTCACCAGCATTCTGCGCGAGTTAGAACAACTGAAAACGCAACTGAACAATCTTGAGACCAACTCCCAGCCAGCGGCTCAGGCCACTTCTATTGAGCAGCGGCTGCGCACGCTTAAACTGCAGGAGCTAGGCACCACCGAAGTATACTTTGGGGTGTGGTCATCGTCCGTTAGTGCCATCGGCACCGAGCGTTTGCAACAGGTGGGAGTGCTGTTGAAAAACGCCCCGAAAGCTACGGTGCGCCTCCGAGGATTCACGGACTCTTCGGGCAACCCGGAGCGCAACCAACTGCTGTCGCAAAAACGAGCCGAAGCGGTGCGTGCCATCCTGGTGGAAGCCGGAGTGCCGGATGACCGCATTTCGGTGGCCTACTTTGGAGCCGACCGTACCCTGAGCAAAGAGCAGGCGTCCTACGGCCGACGGGTGGAAGTGGTGGTAGAATAGCGAAACGTTGACTAACACTCGGGCGCATTGGTAACGCGTTCGCCTAAGCTTTTTTGGCTTCACTATTTTTTTGTTCTCATCCGTGGCTATCTTTGAGGCCGTGCTCATGCGGCCGACTTGATAATCTATGATGAACGTTTCTACCTTTGCGTGGCAACCGGGTGATTTTTCGGTGGTGCTGGTCATCCTACTGCTGACGGTGGGCTTCATTACGTACTGGTTCCTGGCCGAGTCTCCGGCGGTGCGCCGCGGGGTGGTAGGCTCGGATGCAAAAACCGCTTCCTCAGCCCGCTGGGTGGTCTGCCAGAAACTCCTGGGAGTTTTCTTCTTAGGGGTGCTTCCGCTCACGGTCGTGCTGGTTACGCTTCCCTATTCATTGGATGACTACGGTTTAGGGTTCCAAAATACCGGAACTTCACTGTTATGGGTATTTGGCATGGCACTGGTCATTTTTCCGCTGAACATCCGAGCGGCCCGCCGCCCCCAAAATCTTGATTACTATCCGATGATTCGTAGCCCGCACTGGTCCCCCCGGTTGGTGCTCATCAACAGCACGGCTACTACGCTTTACCTACTGGCCTACGAGTTGCTGTTCCGGGGCATCTTGCTGAGTATATGCACCGCAACTTTAGGGGTCTGGCCCGCCGTAGCCATCAACGTGGCCCTCTACTCGACAACGCACCTTCCGAAGGGGCCCACCGAAACCATTGGGGCCATTCCGTTTGGCCTGCTGGTGTGCTACATCACCCTCACCACCGGCACCATCTGGGTGGCCGTGGTGGTGCACGTGATCCTGTCACTAAGCAACGATTACCTGTCGGTTCATTACAATCCTTCCATGCACTTTGGGCGTTCGTATGCAAAAGAAAGCGTTTCACGGTAAGGTTGTCATCATCACGGGTTCCGGTTCCGGCATTGGGAAAGCGACCGCCCGGGCGATGGGGCAGCAGGGCGCTCGGGTGGTCATCAACGGACGAAATCCGGAGAAGCTGGCGCAAGCCGAGCAGGATCTTCAGGCCGCCGGGGTAGTAGTCTTCGCCGTCGCTACCGACGTGGCTACGGTGGCCGGGGCGCAGCAACTCGTCGACGCTACGCAACGGCAGTATGGAAAAATTGACATATTGATCAACAACGCGGGCATGTCGTCGCGGGGTTATTTCGATACGCTTTCTCCGGTGGTGATGGACGACATGCTTCGCATCAACGTGCTCGGATCGCTGTATCCTACCCGGGCGGCGCTGTCGGCCCTCAAAGAAACCCGGGGAAGCGTGGTCTTCGTCTCCAGCGTGGCCGGCATTCGCGGCCTGCCCGAAACCAGTCTCTACTGCGCCTCCAAGATGGCCCTCACGTCGGTGGCCGAATCGTTGCGCGTAGAGCTGTGGGAAGACCAAATCCACGTAGGTATCGTCTACGTCGGCATCACCCGGAACGATCCGGGCAAGCAGGTGATCGATGCCGACGGGTCGCGCATCCCCCTGCAGCAGCGCGACCAACGACGGGCTCAATCTCCGGAAGCGGTGGCCCGTTCCATCGTGACCCTCATCAAAAAGCGCCGCTTCAAAACGACCCTAACCACGCTGGGTAAGATCAACCGCTGGGCCAATGTACTATTTCCTCGGTTGGTGGACATTTTTTTGGTTAAGTCCAAGGAGCGTATCGCCCGGATGAACCGGTAACTCGGGTTGGGCTTACTTCTTGCAAGCGATTGGTTGTTAGTGAATTGCTCTTCGTAAACCGGACGAAAGTCGGCCGCCTGGTTAGTCAGTTGGTGTTTCGCTCGACCGAACAGCCGCCGGTGGAGCGCTAGTAAGTTTTGCTCAAGAAAAGCACAATGCCGGATGATCTGCTCCTTACCAAGAGATTTTTTTAATCGCTTCTGCTTTGCTTTTCGATTTCATCCTGTATATTGTTGAAAATCGCAATATCATATACTTCGCTAGGGCGCTAGTTTCCATTTTTTGGCGAAGCTTTTGGTAGGTGACTTCTTTTTCTATGACGCAAATCAGCAAATCCGCGCGCGCCAAGCCGCTACTGTATCCTTCCGCGCAGGTGTACGACTGGGGCACTACCCTGGCGGTGGCACCCTATCCGGACCATCAGATTTTGGGGTGCGGGGGAAGCCTGGCCCTGCTTCGGCAAATGGGCTACCGGGTGCGCACCCTGTTTCTGGGGGATGGATCACACGCCGCGCGTGATCTCCGAGGAATCAGCGAAGAGACTTCTCGGGTGGCTATTGCGCAGTTAGGAATCAGCGAAGAAGCCAGCGCCTGCTTGCGCATTCGGGATGGGCTCTTTCCTCACCAAAATGATCCGGGCTTCGAGGAATCCACTCGCCTGGTAATTAACGAACTGCAGGAGCTGGAACCTGATACGGTGCTCCTTCCCAAGCTCACCCACGACCAACCGGACTTGTTAGCCACCTGGCAGATCATCCGTAAGGCGGTTCAACAGTTTGCCTCGCCCCTGCGAATCATTGAGTACGTGGTGCTTGAGCAACAGCTTCGGGGGACGGCGGTTACCAAACCCACCGCCGAGCACACCGTTTGGCGGCTTGATATCAAGGAAGTGATGGACCGGAAAGCCGAAGCGGTGCAATTGTTCCAAAAGTGCGCTATGCTAACGGTTTCGTCCACGGATATGCCTTCGTGGGAGGTGTACGTGGAGTACGCCCGGTAACTACCCGCTACCGCTGAAGCGTACCTGCTGAAGGGGGGGATGCCTCGGGAGCCCTGCCGTTGGCAGACGGCGGATAGGTTGTTAGATGCGGAGACGGAGCAGCAAAGTTATGGTACAACGTGCGGTAAATTTTCGGGGCAAAAGCCGTTGCCGACACCGCCCCGGCAAATTTAACGATACCGGGGACGCGCTTTCCAAAGATAATCTCTTCTAATAAATATACCGAGCCAAACACGATACAACCGGTCACGAGCTTCTCGCGCAGGTAACGCGGGGTGGCATCGCTCAGCAGGCGGGTAAGGTCGCGTTTGATTTTTTTCTCTTTCTCGCGAGCAATGGCCTTGTGCTCACTCTTAATGGCTTCGTACTCTTCTTGACTGTGTAACTTACTCATGGTCAGGGGTTTTGTTAGCGGCTAGCAGGTTAAAAAATAACTTGAGCAAGGGGGTTTTGATGAGTCGATCTTTAAAAATCCACATTAAAATGCCCAAGACTACGTAGAACAGGGCGACCAGCAAAAATCCTAGAAATAGACTGTGGAGCAAGTAACCCAAACCGTAGGCCACCGCGAAGCTAAAGATGATAAGAAAAAACCACAGAATCAGCAGGAAGATCACGCTGGTGATGATGAGGTAGAACACATCGGCCCCCTTCTTCGAGGCCACGGTGAACAACAAATTCCGCTGCGTGGTCACGTAGTCTTTGACGTCGTCGAACAACGCTTGAACGGGGGGGGTACGGGTTGGCATAAGTATGCGAAGCTATTTTTGATACAACAACGCGCCAGACCCTTAGATGTTAGAAGTAAGCATAATTTCCCTGATGAGCAAACATTTTATAGAACGGTAAGTCTTTGATAACAGCTGACTGGCTTATTTTTTCGGCTGCACAAAAACTTTTACGACTATGAAAATTGGAATTATAGCGCACCTAAAGTACCCCATCAAGGAGCCGTTTGCGGGCGGACTGGAAATGCATACCTACGCCCTGGCCGACGGCCTGATCCGTCGGGGGCATCAGGTGCAGGTGTTTGCCACTTCAGACTCTGACGAATGCCTCAACATTGATCCTATGAACCTGAGTGCTTTGAGCTACGAAGGAAACAAGCACTTCGAACCGAATACCCAGGAATTTAGCGAGCAGTTTGTGCGGGAGCATCACGTGTATCTTGAACTGATGCTTCGGTTGGCAGATACCGACTCAGACTTTGATATCATTCAGAACAATTCGCTGCACTACCTGCCGCTGTCGATGTGTCAAACGCTATCAACCCCAATGGTGACCACCTTGCACACTCCGCCGTTCTCGTGGTTGCAGAGTGCGGTGCGGTGCGAGCGTAAGAACCCCCGTACGCACTACGTTACCGTATCGCACCAAAACGCTCGGTCGTGGAGCGATTACGTGGAAGATTGCCCGGTAATTTACAACGGCATCAACCTGGGGCAGTGGCGTTTTAGCGCGCACGCCGAACCCAACACGGCGGTATGGTTCGGACGCATCGTACCCGAAAAAGGAACGCATCTGGCCATTCAGGCCGCGCACCAAGCCGGACTGCGGTTGCATTTGGCGGGTCCGGTGTGCGATCAGCGTTACTTCGAAGAGGAAGTGCAGCCGTTGCTTACCCACCACGACACCTACCACGGGCACCTGCGGCACCGCGAACTTATTGACCTGATTGGGATGAGCAGCGTGTTTTTATGCACCCCCCATTGGGAAGAGCCCTACGGACTGGTGGTGGCGGAAGCCCTGGCCTGTGGCACTCCGGTGGCGGCGTTCCGTCGCGGTGCGCTGCCCGAAATCATAGATATCAACACCGGCCGCTTCGCCCGTCCCGACGACGTAGCTTCCTTGGCTGCCGCCGCCCGGGAGGCGGCAACCCTGAGCCGAAGCGCGTGTCGGCAGCGGGCCGAAGACGTGGCTTCTAGCGAGCGAATGGTCAACCAATACGTAGACCTGTACACCGAACTGGCCCACCCGGTTGCCCTGGCATGTCAGGTAGGATAGGCCCGGCCTGGATAGGCCCGGCCAGGATTGGCTACTACGTGCACCACCACGGCCGGGGTCACACCAACCGGGCCCGACAGATCATCGCGCACCTGAACCAACCGGTCACCGTGTTTAGCTCGTCGCCGCACGTGCGCGAACCCTGGGTCGGTAATCAAGTCACGGTGGTTGAGCTGCCGTTGGATGTTGAGGTGAACAAAACAGTCGGGCAAGACTGGCCCGAAATGTTGCATTATGCCCCTTTGGGAGGGCAAGGCATCCGCGAACGCATGCTGCGGCTGGCCCAGTGGGCCGCGGCACCGGGTCCGCGGCTGTTGGTGGTGGATGTTTCCGTAGAAGTGGCTTTGTTTATGCGCCTGATGAGCGTGCCGACCGTGATTGTGCGCCAAAGCGGACAACGAACGGACCCTCCCCACCGAGCCGCCTATCAGAGTTGCCGCGGCCTGCTGGCACCCTACGCCGCGGCGTTAGAAGAACCGGATACTCCCGATTGGATTTGCAACAAGACGTTCTACGCGGGCGGATTCAGTCGCTACGCCGGTCGCTTCCTGTCTTCAGACGATGCCCGACAGCAGCTTGGCATTGCCTCGGCGCGGCCGACCGTGGTGGTGATGAGCGGGTGGGGCGGTAGTGGAAATCCTTTGGCAACTATTGCCGAAGCAGCCCGGCAGTGCCCCACCTGGCAGTGGTGGGTGGTGGGCCCGGCTCCCGTGATACCGGACCAACTGCCTGAAAACATGAACGTCGTCGGTGCCGTGGCCGACACCTTTTCGTATCTGGTAGCCGCCGACGTGGTGGTGGGCTCGGCGGGCAACAACACGGTGATGGAAGTAGCCACGGCGGGCACTCCTTATATAAGCATACCCGAAGCACGGCCCTTTGACGAACAGCGACGCAAGGCCGAAGCCCTGGCCCGCACCGGGGGGGCGCTGGTGGTTCCCCACTGGCCTAAACCTGAGCAATGGCCTGAACTATTAGCGCGAGCCCAAAATTTGAACGCGCGGTCACTCACCAAATTGGTCGACCCTGAAGGAGCCAAAAAAGCGGCTCAGTTTATTGAGCATACTGCCGCTAAGTACGAATAAACAGTTATTAGCCCCGTTTTGCTTCCTGCGTCAACCCGCCCTAGAACCCCGCCGGGGTATCCGAATGCGCGGCATCAATTTCATCCGGACTCGGATACCGAAGAATTTTCACTTGGCTGCCCGCTTCTGACCAATCGATGAGCCCTGCTTCCCGGAACGACCGTAGCCATCCGTCCATGGGCCACCGTTGCCATTTTTCGTAAAAATAGCGAGCATTAGCCACAATATCGCCGAGGTGCTGCAGGGGCGGCCGGTATACGGCGTGATGCTGGTGATAAGCTCGGGCAGCGCATAGGGCAAAGGGCACTCGTTGCTGTTGGGCAGCAAACGCCAGGTCCGTATCCTCGGCTCCGTACCCCTGGTAGCCCGTATCAAATCCGCCCAGTTGCTCAAAAGTGGCCCGACGGATGCCGAACGATAGCGACCAGAACAGTTCGTAGCGGGGCTCAGCCTGTACCAACTCCTCTACCGGGGGGCGGGCCGGATGAGGAACCGCCCGCGCGCGTAGCTGCGGAAAGGTCCAACCCGCCTCGGCGGCTTTCGCCGGTAAATAGTGCACATCGCCCATCAGCAGACCCGGAAATTGCAACAGGGCCTGTTCGTAGCGCGTCAGCAGGTCCGTTTCCGGAATGCAGTCCACGTCCAGAAAAACGAGCAGATTGTGCGTGGCGTGGATGGCCGCCTGATTGCGGGCTTCGGCCAGCGGTAGGTTGGTGTTCTCGGAACGTACGTGAATGCTGCGAACGGGGTAGGGGAGCGGGGGGAGCCGATAGTCGTCGGACTCATTCATGTAAACAACCACCACCTCGTCGGGCAGTCGTTCTGATTGTCTGAGTCCTTCCAGTAGGTTGAACAAATGACGAGCCCGTCGGTGGACAAGGGTTAATACGCTGATGGCACTCATGGCGGGGTATCTGGTGGATCAATCGTAAGGTGGTCGGAGCTGCGAAAGTTGCAATTTCTAAAAATTCCTGGCATGGATGCCTTAGCAGGGGCTTTCGATCCGAATGACACGACTTTGGAAAGCAATTCGCAATCTTTTGGCGGTTGCTAATCCCTTGTACATGGCCTATCAAAATGCGCTATCCGCTTCGGACACCCAGCGGGGCTTACGCCTGGTGATCCGGGAGGGGATGGCTACCCAGACGATGATTATCCTGACCAGCGGCACCTTGCTGGTGGCGCTGGCGCTCAAGTTAGGGGCCACGCACCTACAGGTTGGTATCATCTCTTCCATTCCGCTGTTCTCTAACGTCTGTCAGATTGCCTCAATCTACCTGGTGCAACGCTGGCGCCGCCGCAAGAAGGTTGTCGTGCTGGGTACGCTGCTCGGACGGTCGGCCTATCTGATTATCGCTTTGTTGCCCTTCGTGCCCGTCGAGGGCTACGGAGTATACCTGATGATGGGCGCACTGGCCATACAGCACTGCTTAGGAGCTGTTTCTAACGGCAGTTGGAGTTCCTGGATGCGCGACTTAGTGCCGCACCGAACCATGGGAGCCTTCTTTTCGAAGCGTTTAGCCATTGTGCAGACACTTTCTGTTTTTTTGAGCGTAGCCACCATCCTGTTGCTGAGTCAGGCTGAAAGTCGGGGCGGGGCCGCTGAGCTGTTTGCCTACGGCGGATTGTTTGCGATAGGCAGTCTGGCTGGCTTGCTTGGTACCTTCTTTTTATCACGCACCCCCGAACCGAATTATCAACCCGACTTTACCCCGCTGTTTTCACTGATCAAGCTCCCGTTCCGTCACGCTAACTTTCGGCAGCTTATGACCTACATGGCCTTTTGGAACTTCGCGGTGAATTTAGCCACTCCTTTCTTCACGGTATACATGCTCGAGAAACTGGAGCTGAGTATGGCCTACGTGATTGCGCTGACCACCCTCACGCAGGTGTTCAACGTGTTCTTCTTTCGCCGCTGGGGACGCTACGCTGACCGCTACAGCAACAAAACGGTGCTCGGCATCTGCGCCCCCCTGTACTTGCTGTGCATAGGGGGCATGGTGTTCACCACCCTGCCTGGTGCGCACGCGGGGACCCTGCCGCTACTGGTGTTGCTACACGCCCTGATGGGAGTGGCCACGGCAGGCACCGGATTGGCCTCGAGCAGCATCGGTCTGAAACTGGCTCCGCATGCGCACTCGGTGGCGTACTTGTCCATGCTGAGCTTCACCAACTCGCTGGCCGCCGGGGTGGCCCCCATCCTGAGTGGTTGGCTATCCGGCTATTTGGTAACCACTACCTGGACGTGGGAGATCACCGGCCCTTTCGCGGATGGCCTTCCCCTGTCACTAATTAGTTTGCAGCACTGGGATTTTCTCTTTCTGCTGTCGTCGGTGGCCGGGACGGGAGCTTTGTACTGGCTGAGTCGCCTGCAAGAAGCCGGAGACGCCTCGCGGCGGGTACTGATTCGACGCTGGCAAAAAGAGGTGTGGCTATGGGGAACCCTAAAATTGCGGGCTCGGGGGCGCAATGCCCGGACGTTGTCTACCCTGACGGTGGGTCCTTCGGCGCCGTCCGCTGAGTCTGCCGCTCAAACTCCTTCTCAATCGCATCCACAAAAGCATTCCGAAGCACGTTGAACACGGTGGCCGAAACGTCCGGATTGGGCGAATTGAGATCACCCTGAATAGGCACTTTGGTAGCTACTTCGTCACGCTTTTGGTTTTCCAGCACTTCGGCTCCTACTCCCACCAGGGCTTCCCAAAGTTTTCCGAAAAAGCCCTTGTCTTCCACCACGTCTTTCTGAAAGTCAAACACGTCGAGGTTTTCAAAAAAAGGTTTTGCGTACCCCTCAATCCGGCCGCTGTCTATAGTGATTTCGCTCACCAGCGTAAACGAACCGCGCTGCACGTCGAAGTTGGCGTAGGCCTTGATAAAATCATTGAGTTGCGTTAGGTCCACGTGGTTGATCTTAAAATCGGCCTTCAGGTTGGGAATCTCTTGCAGAAAGTCCATGCGCATGGCCAGATCCACTTCGCCGTTGCCGACCGTGATGGCCTGTGCCTTGAGCGAAGCGGGCAGGTAGCTCGTGTCGTTCACGTTGCTCAGGTTGGTAGCCAGTAGGTTGAGTTGGCTTAGCGTAGCATCGATGGGCGGGTCCATGCTGCGGTCGCGGTAGGTAACGTCGCCATGCTTCACCTCGAAGCGGTTGAGGGTAAGGGGCATAAAATCTTTTAGCTGATCCTGCCAATCCACCTCCTGGCCGGTTTGGTTTTCGGTGGTATCGGAATCGTCCTGCGAGGTAACGAAGTTGAGCATGGGATGCGACAGAATGACTTCGCCCACCAGGGCACCATCCAACAACGCTTCCCACTCAATGGACAGGTCTAGGGTGTCAATGGCGAAGAAGGGAACTTGATCCGGGCCGTTCACTTTGTCCAGCCGCAAACCCTCAATCTGGTAGGCTCCCCGGTACAAATTAATATCCACGTCATCGATGCTTCCTGAGTAACCCTCAATGTCCTGCAGGCTGGCGTTGGCGTAGTGCTCGACGATAGGTTCGAGCGCCAGCCTCAGGACAATAAGCACCAGCACAATCGTCAGGATAGTCCAGTACTTTTTCTTCATTACTAAAAATTAGTGGATGTATAACCGATTATTAATGAATAAGTTATCTAAATTTGCTCGCGTTCACTGCGCTCTCCGACAACATTAAAACCAGTAGCGAGTTGTACTTAAAATTCTTCTAGCATGAACTTCATACTCTCCTCAGCCACAAAAACGATTCCTTTTCTATTTCAGAAACTTTCTACCGAAGAAGGGGTCCCCTATACTCCTTTGGAAGGACCCAGTTGGTTGCTCATTTTGGCCGCCGTTGCTGTGCTTGTTGTGCTGGTGTTTGTGCTGCTCAAAGTTTTTCGCGGGTTGCAGAAGTCGCGCCACAGCGAGGTAAGCAAAGAGCAGGCCGATAGTGCTAAAACTCCCGAAAAGTAAGTAAAATTTCTTCATAACCACGTTTATTCGCTATGTTCTACCTGCCTCACGTATCAAAATCGCTTTCAGGATTGTTAGCCGGAATAGTCTCTATGAGTCTTCTTTCTTGCAGTTCCAGCCCTTCTTCCGAAACCGGCCAAGAAACTCCCGCTACGCTCAGCGCGGATGCTGATAACGGCTCGATTGTTTTGCCCCAGGGGTTTGCGGCGCTGCTGGTAGCCGATAACCTGGGCAAAGCCCGCCATTTGGTGGTGAGAGACAACGGTGACGTATACGTGAAGCTAAAGGATACGGAAGATGGGGGCGGGGTGGTTGCCCTGCGCGACACGACCGGCGACGGTCGGGCCGATGTGAAAGAGTATTTCACTGAGATGGCGGGCTCGGGCATTGATATCTATAACGACTACCTATACTTTTCAACCGATACGTCCGTGTATCGAGTCAAGCTCGACGAAGAACTAGTTCCTACAGCCCAGTCCGAGCTGGTGATCGGCGATTTTCCGGCCCAGCCCCAGCACGCGGCCAAGTCATTTGCCTTTGACAACAACGGACATATCTACGTAACCGTCGGTGGTCCTTCCAATGCTTGCCAGGAGCAGATGCGTACGCCCGGATCGCCCGGTCAAGATCCTTGTCCCCAGCTGGACCGGCAGGGAGGCATCTGGCAGTTCAATGCCAACCAGACCAACCAAACCCAGCAGGAAGATGGTAAGCGATATGCTACCGGCATTCGCAACGCTTTTGCGTTGCACTGGAATGACACCCAGGATCAACTCTATGCACTTCAGCACGGACGCGATCAGTTGGCTACCCTCTGGCCGGACTACTACACCAACGAACAGAGCGCCGAACTACCCGCCGAAGAGTTTTTGCGCGTCAACGAAGGGTCCGATTTCGGCTGGCCGTTCTGTTATTACGATCCCACCCAGAGCAAAAAGGTGAAGGTGCTCGCTCCCGAATACGGAGGCGACGGCCAGGAAGTGGGACGATGCGCCGATAAAGACCAACCCATTATGGCCTTTCCGGCTCACTGGGCGCCCAACGACTTGGTATTCTACCAGGGCGAAACTTTCCCCGAGCAGTATCAGAACGGGGCGTTTATCGCCTTTCACGGCTCCTGGAACCGGGCTCCCCTACCACAACAGGGGTATCTGGTTGCCTTCGTTCCCTTCGGCGAGGATGGTTTGCCCTCGGGTGAATACGAGCGCTTTGCTGATCAGTTTGCCGGATCGGGCGAGGTGATCGAAAGCGCCAACGACGCTGAGTATCGCCCGACCGGTTTGGCAGTGGGTCCCGACGGGTCACTGTACATTTCCGACGACAAAGGCGGCAGAATTTGGCGAGTATTCTACCAGGGTGCTCAGGTGGCCATGCAGTAGGCCTGTTATAACCCCAACGTTAAGTTATACTTTGTTTTTCGTCCATAATTATTCATTGTTGAGCATGAACGTTTTAAAATCATTGGTGATTACCTTTTGCCTGGGGGGCACGATTGCCTGTTCTTCTCCCGGCAACCAAGAGGGAAGCGCATCAACCACACCCTCTGAGCCCGAACCCGAAACAACTCCTGCCGTCCAAACCCAGGCTCTGGAGAAAGGGAAAACGATCTACAACCAGTACTGCCTGGCCTGCCACCAGGGAGATGGCAATGGCGTTGCCGGTGCGTTTCCTCCCCTCACGCAAACGAAGTGGGTGGCGGGTGACAAGGCTACCCTGATTTCGGTAATCCTGAACGGAATGCAGGGAGAAATTACGGTGAAGGGTGAGGTATACAACAATGCCATGCCCGCGCACGGTTTCCTGAGCGACGAGGAGATCGGAGCGGTGCTTACCTACGTTCGTCAATCTTTCGGCAACGATTACAGCGAGATCACCACCGAAGAAGTGACGGAGGTTCGAGCAAGCGCCGCTAACTAGTTAGTTACGGTGAATTGACCAGGCCCAAGCGTTTGGCTAGGGAAGACGTGAACCGGTTTTCCGGGTCGTACTGGGCTTTAGTGGATAACCAATCTACGTACCGAGGATACATTTGCCGGAACGTGGTTGCATCCAGTAGCGCATCTTTGCCTAAGTAGACCCTTCCTCCAGCTTCCAACACCATCCGATCAAGCGTTTGGGCCAGGGCCGGAAGGTGTTTCGTCACCGGAAAATCGATCGCCAGGGTAAATCCTTCCTGCGGAAACGATAGCGGCGCACCGGGGTGGGTGCGAGGTCCCATTTTCTTAAGCACATTTAGAAAAGGCAGGCACTGCGAAGCCGCAATCGTTTGCAGGATGGGATGAATGGCGGCCGCCGACTCGGTAGGCACCACGAATTGGTACTGCACAAACCCCCGGGCACCGTATCCCCGGTTCCAGTGGTGCACAAAATCCAGCGGAAACAAGAATTTATCGTAGTGGCTGATCGGATTGCTGCTGTTTTGCATCCGAAAGATAAGTTGATTCAGTACGGTGAGCGTGAGCGGGTTCAGCGAGAAGTTTGGCAGAAAGAAGGGCACCTGCAGGCGAGGGTTGTCGTGCACAAGTAAAGGTTGTTGACGAAGCTTGCGGGGCAGACCATCCCGCACCGCTTGGTTGCCCACGGTAAGCACCCCTTCGCCTAATCGTTGGTGCTTCGCCTGCGGATTGATCCAGGCCACGGAGTAGCGGTAGTGCTGGTCGTAGGCCCGTAGTGCCTCCAGCATATGATCAAGTCCCCCCACCCGAATCGCTTTTTGCGCGTAGTAGGTCGTCTCAATCCGCTCCAGCTGCAGCGCAACGGTCAAAATCACGCCCAGCAAACCCAGTCCCCCGAAGTTTGCCCAAAACAAGTCAGCATGTTCTTCGCGACTCGCCGTGAGCACGCGCCCGTCGGCTAACAGAATGGTAAACGAGCGTACGTAACGAGCAAATGAGCCGTCGCGGTGGTGCCCTTTGCCGTGGATGTCGTTGGCAATGGCTCCGCCCACCGTCACGTATTTGGTGCCGGGGTTCACCACCGGAAACCACCCCCGGGGGGCCAGGGTAGTGATGATATCGGCCAGACTCACCCCCGCCTGGCACACCAGTACGCCGGTTGCGTCGTCAAAACTCAGAAAGTGATTGAGTCTACGGGTGTCGGCAACGATGGCTTCCGGGTCGATGGACTGATCGCCGTAGCTTCGGCCCAAGCCCCGGACCACCCGTGAGTTTTCGGAACCGGAGGCTTCCCAGTCGGCCGTATCTTTGGGTGATGCCACCCGGGCGGTCACCATCGGATAGTTTCCCCAACCGGCTACCTTTCGAGGTTTAGTGCGCATATGTCGTGTGATTTACTTAAAAAAGCGCGGCAAGCGTTTTACATTAGAATTGATCGCGCGGCGAACCGTCTTTACCTTAACGTTCAAAGCCAAAGCTAGTTGAGTGTAGCTGACCGTACAAACTTGTAGGATGGCTATCAGCAAGCGGGCTAGCAAATCTATCCGACGAGCATCTACGGCAAAATGAGTACGTATTTCCTGCCGCTCGGCGGTCCGATTTAGCATTTCTTTACTATCTTTCATGGCTAAGCATTTAGGGTTGGTTTTAACCGGGCGCCGGGCGTCGGGCGCCGGGCGCTTTATTCTTTCGCAATTATAAAGTTAACCGGTATCCCTGCCTGCTCTGTTTTGTCCGGTATTTAGCAAAATAACACAAGCAAATTTTGATAAGCGTGAATCAACCCGTGAAAAAGATAACGCTAGACAGTGCTTGGCTGGTAGTAGCAAGTGCTCTGTGGCTATGTTTTTTGAGCAACGCCCGGGGTCAAAGTGGTGAGCCCAAAGATTCTGTCGAGATCACCACCAACCAGCACGACGACGAGGGGCCCAACAACCGGTACTCAGTCCCCTACGAGCCGATCACCTACGGTCAGGACATCAAGGCTCCTCTACCTGGCTTGGCCTACGACTATAAGCTGGTAGACTGGGACGGCGATGGCGTACTGGACATCATATCCGGTTCTATGGGTCGCCGGTTGTATTTCTTCAAAGGAAAAATGACAAACAATGCGTTGCGCTTCGAAAAGCCCCGAAATTTCCGGTTCAACGATAGCACCCTCGCACTTCCCGACCGCCTGCTTCCGGGCGTGGTCGATTGGAACGGTGATGGTGAGCCGGATTGGATCCTGTCGGATGACCCCGGTCATGTCATTGTCTATGAGGGTATCAAAGCCTCAACTTATCAAAGAAAACCATCCGAAAATCACGACCTGCCTCTTCGAGCAAGCCCACAAAGGGGGAGCAGGGCTACAAGCTATCGCACGAATTCCCTTTCTGGTTGGCTTTTACTTTAGAGGGTTTCTTCAATCCGCTCTCTTGCGGACTTATAATCACTTCGTAAGGATACGCCTTGTTGACGTTGGAAGTGATAGGTAATACGCTTACCGTAGCAGCATACTGATTATTGATGTTGTTGGAAACAATGAGTACCGGACGAGTTTTAGCAATCTCGCTACCGATTGTAGGATCAAGATTAGCCCAATAGATTTCTCTCCTTTTTGGATAATTGCTCATTTCCAATCTTCAAAATCAACTGATTCAAAATCGTTAGTAAGACCCAAATCTTCCTGGTAGGTAGCTTGATATCCTTCTATAAGACTTTCAGTAAGAGATTCTGTATTTGTCTTGATGGTTGTCTTTTGCTTGATCTTCTCTTTAATCGCTTCCACAATAAAATCTTGTTGATCTTGACTTATTGAGTTCAGTTGCTCCTCTATAGCTTCTGGTAATTCAATCTGTATAGTTTTCATAAGCTGATTGTTTTCCTAAATACACCGAATATCTTGAAAAATTGTTCCTATTTCATCTTATGGCAGGTAACGGTTAGTATATGCGCCGTGGTGGCGTTTAGCCGACATGATCGGCATATATATTGTTACCTGCTTTTATTGCTCTAAGTTCATCTGTTAAAGTATTGAATGGAATCTCACTTAATTCAAAATTCGGCTTATCTAGCTTAACCAATTCATCGGTCAATAGTGATGAAGCAGCGATTAATACAGTAGAGTTCTTACAATGCTGCTCAAACAGAAAATGAAACATTTCAACCAATGATTTATTTCCATCTTTACTTTTATAGAATTCTTGTGGTTGATTCTTTGTAATTCCCCTCTTGTGCAATATTCCAGTTCTATAATTATTCAATTTCTCAAGTTGTTTAGAGCTGATATGTTCCATAAAAAATTCATAGTAAGGCTGCAATTTTACTTGATCAGGTATTTGATCATTTAATGTACTTATCCTCTTTTTATGCTCTTTTTTATCTTCAAGTTTGGGAATGTTGAACGTATATCCCACTAACGAAGTCATTTTTTCTACTGAAGCCTTTAAGTAAATAATTATCAAATCAATTTCAGAAGTGGCATCAATTTCACTTCTTAGCATTATAGATTCCTTTTTATTCTTCTTTACATCATCAATCAATCTGATAATACTATGGAGCTTATTAGCAGTTTTCTGATTCAATATTAGAACCTCATATAAATAGCTAATTATTTCGCTAGGAAATTGATGTTTCGATCGTCTTAGCCTCAAGTGCATCAGCTTTATCCGAATCGCTTTTTTCTAGATTTAACAAAGTCCAATTTCGATTTTGATGCCATATCATTAGTTCCATGATTGGTTTAGCTAAATCATCTTTAGACCCAAAGAATTCCTCTAAAAATATCTCATTCGCAATCTGGTGTATTAATTTTTGTTCAGGTTGGTATTTAAATCTAAGTAAGGCTTTTGCTTTATTTGTAGCAGTATCACTATTCCAAAGCTGAACCATTGGTACATTTACTACAGGACAGTCTTGTTTGATATTCTCTGGTGATGCAAGAGAAATTATGTAGTCATCAGTTCTATTTAAAATTTTCTCTAGTAATTTCAATTTCTCTTGGCTTTTTTTCATTTTGGCTAATTGCAGGTAACGATCAATGCAGCCGTCCGCGCTAGTGGCGGCTGCTTAGTGTTAGCAGGCGTTTCTTTCATACTGTCGTTTCGGCCTCAAAATGTAGAAGCATTAATTCTTCTACCGCTAGTGCCAAACTAGCTATTGTTCGACCTTGCTTGTCAGCAAACTCTACCTCATAAACTCCTTCGTCCAGCATCTCAACGATTGTGCCCACTTGCCCCTTTACTAATTTCTCGTTAGGCACATCTTTCAACAAAGCTACAATGTCTAGCAATTTTAGTGATGCTCTACCAGTACGATTCTTTTTCATGATGTCTTACTTTACGTAACATGTCGTTAAACGAGGAAAACTCTCGCTCTTTTTGATAATCCAGCCTGTTCTAACAACCGCTTCCTTGTCTAAGTTACGAATTTTCATGTCTACTGTGTACCTTTTGCCGTATTGATCTTCTTTTCCTAACGTAGCTTCGCTCTCTGGTAATCTCTCAACAATCATCCTTTTTAGATAATCAGCGTCTTGATCAGTAAGTCCTAAAGCCGATCTGAAAACAATGGCTTTGTCTTTACCTATCGGATGAAACGGATTGAGACAATAGTCTTTGAGCTTTTCTATGGCAACAGAAGCTTGTGAGTGATTGGGTAGTAAGACCATTAATCCTGCTTCATTTTTCTGTAATCTCTGATACTGATTACTACTAAACCAATCACTGCTATCATCCAGAGAATGTTTTTCTCAAAAGATTGTGTTTGGTCGTCATAAAATCTACTTAGATAAGCAGCAATTCCTGCTACTAAGAGAAAGACTATCCAAATCAACCTCTTCATTTTCATTGGGATAATATCTTTTCAGAATCCTTTTGTTAAATCTTATGCCTGCTAACATCTGTACATACGCAATTGCGTTTATTTGCAATATAGCGACAGGATGGTGGGTTGACCAAGTTTTGACCGGTACTATCTTCGTATGTTGTATAAAAGCTACTATCTTTATAGATTATTTTGAGAAAACCGTCGCTAAATGTTTGTAAACGTTTAGTATATTGTTAAGCGTTTGTAAACATTTGTACACTGTTTCTCATGGCTGCTGGGAACCGCCCTGTTGCTGAGCGACACCATCACGCTGTCAGGTAGCGAAGCCTACACCGCCGCCCTGGCCTACTACAACTCGGTGAAGCAAGCGGCCAAAGCCAACGTGCCTAACACGCAGCCGGTGTATGAAGACCTGCGCAAGCGCTTCGAGCGAAAAACCAGGAAAGAGGTTAATTCCCGGGACGCGTAGTCCGAGACGCGTAGTCCGGGACGCGTAGTCCGAGACGCGTAGTCCGAGACGCGTAGTCCGGGACGCGTCCCGGACTATTGCGTCAGACAGAAAGCACTCACTACTCAGTGTCCGACCTTCGGTTCGGTGGGCACCTGTGCCACTCCCAGCCGCTTCACCAACCGGCCCACGGTGAGTCCCTGCACAATAATGGAGAACACCACCACCACGTAGGTGACCGTGAGGAAAAACTCCCGGTTCATCTCGTTGGTGAGTGACAACGCCAGGGCAATGGAGATGCCGCCGCGCAGTCCGCCCCAGGTCATAATCAAGTCGGTGTGCGGGGCGAACTCAAGCCGATCTTTGAAGAAGGCAATGGGGGCTTTGAGCACCAGGTAGCGGCTTACCAGCACGATCACGATGGCCAACAGGCCCGCAATGAGGTATTCCGGAGCCAGGTCAACGATCAATAACTCTAGTCCGATGAGCACGAACAACACGGCGTTCAGGAACACATCGACCAACTCCCAGAAGCGATCCAGGTAGTTTTGGGTGATCTGCGACATGGCGGTCTGCCGAGCGCTGTTGCCGATGAACAAGCCCGCCACCACCATCGCCAGCGGACCCGAGAAGTGCAGGGCGCTGGCCAGCACGTAGCCGCCCATCACCACCGCCAGGGTGATCATCACCTCGGTTTCGTAGTGGTCGATGGTGCGGGTGAGCTGGTAGGTAATGAAACCCAGCGCGAAGCCGAGCCCCACCCCGCCGATCACCTCTTCGGCAAACAGCAAGCCTACCTCACCCACCGTGGTGTTCTCGATGCCCTGCTGCGCGATGCTGTAAATCGTTAAGAAGATGACCACGCCCACCCCGTCGTTGAACAGCGATTCGCCAACGATCTTGGTTTCCAACTGCTTCGGGGCGTTGGCCTGCTTCAGGATGCCCAGCACCGCAATGGGGTCGGTGGGCGAGATGAGCGCGCCAAAGAGCAAGCAGTGGATGAAGGGCACCGACACGCCCAGCAGGTGCACCGACAGCAGGTAGAACAGCCCGCCCACCACAAAGGTAGAGGCCAATACTCCCAGCGTGGCAAACACCAGGATAGGACCGGTTTGCTCCTTGAGCGCGTCCCAGTCGGTGTGCAAGGCCCCGGCAAACAACAGGAAACTGAGCAGGACATCCAGAATAAGCCCTTGGAAGTCAATCTGTTGAATTAGATTGTCGGCTACCGTTAGGGTATTTTGGTTGAAACTACCAATAATGAGCACAATTGAGGTGGCGGCAATGGCCATGATCATCAGTCCGATGGTGGTCGGAAGTTTTAGAAAGCGCACGTTGATGTAGCCGAATACGGCGGCAATGGTGGCTAAAATAGCCGTGATCGTGAATAAATCCATAGAAGCGTGGTCAGGGCGAAAAGATAGCGAAACAGCCGTTGCTCAATTGCTCAATTGTTACCCTCAACAATTGAGCAATCGAACCATTGAACATGTTTTAGTAAGTAATCTCAAACTGCACTAAGTCCACGAACTCCTGCACCCGCGCTTCCACCTGTTCGGCGGTGAGGTTGATGAGTCGTTCGGGACCGAACTTTTCTACGCAGAACGAGGCCAGGGCCGAGCCGTAGATGATGGCCCGCTTCATATTATCGAACGAAATGTCGCCGGTGTGGGCCAGGTGGCCGATAAAGCCTCCGGCAAAGGTGTCGCCCGCCCCGGTGGGATCAAACACGTCTTCCAGGGGCAGCGCGGGAGCAAAGAAGATCTCATCGTCGCCGAACAACAGGGCCCCGTGCTCGCCCTTTTTAATGATCAGGTACTTTGGGCCCATTTGTCGAATTATCCGGGCGGCCTTCACCAGTGAGTACTCGCCCGACAGAATGCGGGCTTCCTCATCGTTGATTGAGAGCACGTCGACCTGACTAATTACCTCCTTAAGCTGGTCAAGAAACTGCGGTTCCATCCAGAAGTTCATGGTGTCCATCACCACCAGCTTCGGCCGCTGCGTGAGCCGGTCCAACACGGTTTGCTGCACCGAGGGAGTGAGGTTGCCCAGCATCAGGTAGTCGGCATCTTGATAGCTTTCGGGAATCACCGGGTCGAAGTCGGCCAGCACGTTCAGTTCGGTAGCCAGGGTATCGCGGCTGTTGAGGTCGTTGTGGTAGCGTCCCGACCAGAAGAACGATTTCTCACCTTGCTTAATCTGCAAGCCTTCGGTGTCCACGCCGTGCTGCTGCAGCATGTTGATGTCAGATTTGGCGAAGTCGTCGCCCACCACGGCCACCAGTTGGGTGGAGTCGGTGAAGTAGGAAGCGGCCAGGGAGATAAAGGTGCCGGAGCCGCCGATGATCCGGTCGGTTTTTCCGAAGGGGGTTTCAATGGCGTCAAAGGCCACGGTGCCAACAACGAGTAAGCTCATGGGAGGAGATTGAGTGAATGAATGATTGAGTGAATGAATGATTTGACTTGAACGGGGGCGAAGGTAGGGAGATTTGGGGAGGATGGGAGGGGAAGCGGGGTTTATCTTGCGAGATAACTTCCGTTTTACTGTCTTTGTACTTCGGCTAGAATATCTAATACTGGCGCAGGACTTCCAGTCCTGTGCCTAATTGTAAGTGGGTTTTTAACCCAACGTGGCGGACAGAGTCCGCATATGTAGCCCGCACAGATTCAGAGAATCTGCGCGAGGATGTCTATAGAAATTTATCAAAATAACCTTTACTGTCTTCGTACTTCGGCTAGAATATCTTTAAGAGCATGTTTAAGTTTTTGTAAATTACTGTATTTGAGTGCGTTGGCCCGAAATTCCAGGCGGGCGTGCGGAGGTTTTGCGCGGAGAAGCATGGGATGCCCCGCATTGGAATTTCTTGACTTTTTTGGTTCGTTTTTGTGCCGCCGTGGCCCGGTCAAGACAAAAATGAACAAGGTAGAAAGTCACGTATTAGAATAATATTTCATGCTCGCGCTTAGCTGCGAGTGAAAATTTTTAAACATGCTCTAAATGCATCGGCAGTAACCACATTGACCTTGGGGAAAGGTACAGTTTTCAGAACATCAAAGTGACAGCCGTGGCTAATCAGATACACTGCATTGGCAGCAACTGCACAGTCAACAAACTTGTTGTCATCGGCGTCTTTGATAAGATTCCACTTGTAGTAAGTCTCAATACGTAGGGTAGAAGATAAATTTAGAATCACTTTTAGTGTAGATTCAGCCAAAGCAGCTCCCATGTGCCGATCTATAATCTCAGCGTACTCGTTTAAAATGTCAGTCGTGACGCATAGTTCGTAGTTTTTAGATACCAAGTGCTGAAATAACCAATGAAGATGCGACTTCCGGGAAATGCAGGTCAACATCAGGTTTGTGTCGATGACGACTTTCATTGGTTTTGCGAGTCGTAGGGGGTTCTCATACGAGTGTTCGCTAGTCGATGGCTATCCTCATCAGTCCAACCCTTATCTTCCCAAACTTTATCGGCAATATCCATAGCCTGCTCCGCAAAGTACTGGGCTATCAAGTCTTTGATGTTCGTCAGATCTTGATTAGATACATTTTGTGCGTAAAGCTTTAGTAGTTCTAGCTGTAGATTACTCAGCGAAGAATACTTTTCTGTATCTTTCATACTTTTGATGGTTTGAAACTGGACAGTGGGAATAATTTGCTGATAAAGATAGCCCGCTTTTTGCGTTTCCCGAACACCCTGGCAGTTTTTTTCCTCCCCGTGGGGTATTCTTGAAAAAAGAAGCAGGATTCCGTTATATTTGCTTCCATCCGGCAACCACTAATCACCACGCGTTTATGGGTAAAATAATTGCAATCGCCAACCAGAAGGGAGGGGTGGGCAAAACGACGAGTGCCATCAACCTGGCGGCGAGCCTGGCCGCGCTGGAGTGCAAAACCCTGGTGGTGGACGCCGACCCGCAGGCCAATTCTACCTCGGGACTGGGCTACAACCCCAAGGAGGTGCAGAACAGCATTTACGAGTGCATGGTCGACGGCGTCGATGTGACAACCACCATCACCGCCACCGATCTGGACTATCTTTATCTATTACCCTCGCACATCGACCTGGTGGGAGCCGAGGTGGAAATGGTGGGGCTGGATAACCGCGAATTTAAGATGCGCGAGTCGCTCTCGGTGGTAAAGGACGATTACGACTTTATTATTCTGGACTGCTCTCCCTCACTGGGGCTGATCACCATCAACGCCCTCACGGCGGCCGATTCGGTGATTATCCCGGTGCAGTGCGAGTACTACGCCCTGGAGGGACTCGGTAAACTTTTGAACACCATCACCATCATCCAGTCGCGGCTCAACACCGGCCTGGAGGTAGAGGGCATCCTGCTCACCATGTACGACGTGCGCCTGCGCCTGGCCAACCAGGTGGTGGAAGAGGTGACCTCGCACTTTCAGCAGATGGTGTTCAGCACCCTGATTCCCCGCAACATCAAGCTGAGCGAATCGCCTAGTTTCGGTTTGCCCGCCATTGTGCACGACGCCGACAGCAAGGGCGCCATTAGTTATCTGAACCTAGCCAAAGAGGTGCTACAGCGTAATGGGCAGTTGCACTGACGATATCGTATACCAAATCTGCCGTTTGTACGTACTGAATAAAAGATAATCCATGAGTGTTACCAATACGAATACCAACCCGAAGCGAAGAAATGCCCTGGGGAGGGGCCTGAGTGCCCTGCTCGATGATTCGGGGTCGGACACCCCCGCGCGCCGGGAAACGGTGCAGGCCGTGCGGGCCATCAACGACATCGCGCTGGAAGCCATCGAGGTGAACCCCTACCAGCCGCGTACGGATTTCGATCAGACGGCTTTGGACGAACTTGCCGACTCGATTCGGGTGCAGGGCATCATCCAGCCCGTCACGGTGCGGGCGATGGGGGGCGATCGCTACCAACTCATCTCGGGCGAACGGCGGGTGCAGGCCTCTCAGCGGGCCGGACTCGCGCGCATTCCGGCCTACGTGCGGCAGGCCAACGACCAGCAGATGCTGGAGATGGCGCTCATCGAGAATATCCAGCGCGAAAACCTGAACGCCGTGGAAGTGGCGTTGAGCTATCAGCGCCTCATTTCAGAGTGCGACCTGCGGCAGGAGCAGTTGGGCGAACGGGTAGGCAAGAACCGCTCTACGATTAACAACTACCTGCGTTTGCTGAAACTGCCGCCCGACATTCAGGCCGCGCTGCGCGACAAAAAGCTATCGATGGGGCACGCCCGCGCGCTGATCAACATCGACAACGTGGAGCAGCAGCTGCACATCTTCCACCGCATTGTGGACGAAGACCTGTCGGTGCGGCGGGTAGAAGCGCTGGTGCGCGAGTTGTCTACCGGCCGACCGACCAAACCGGCACCCGCTTCTACTGAGCCCTCGCCTTACCTGCAACAGTTGCAGGGTAAACTATCCTCGCATTTTGGCACCCGCGTGCTGGTGAAGAGTCAGGGTGCGGAGAAAGGAGAGATCAAAATTCCCTTCGTCTCGTCCGAAGACCTGTCGCGCATTCTGGAACTACTGGAGGTGTGATGAGAATTCCGGATAATTTCCTGCGCGACGCTGCGTCAACTTCCGGAATGGCGACGGGAGTGATCGGGTTGCTGTTGTTGGTGCTCAGCGCTTCCGGACTACGGGCCCAGGAAACCGAGCTGGACAGTCTGACTGAAGTGGCCGACAGCATTCAGTTAGATGATCAACGGGTGGTGGGCACGAACCGGCCGGGCGACGTAGCTCCTCCGGATACGGTCGTGATTGAGATGGTGGCTCCCGAGCATTCGCCCCGGAAAGCGGCGCTTTATTCAGCCGCGCTGCCCGGTTTGGGTCAGATTTACAACAAGAAGTACTGGAAGGTGCCGATTATCTACGGCGGCTTTATGATTATGGGCTACTTAGTGATTTGGAACAACGATCGGTATCAAGTGTTCAGAAGAGATAATATCGCTGTAAGAAATAAACAACCGGAGGAAAGCCCATTCGCCAGCGTGGGAGGAAGTCCCATTTCCAATTCAGAACGAGCAGTTGAGGAATTTCATCGCGACCGCGACTACACCATCATCCTCACCGCGGCGTTGTACGGACTCAACATCATGGATGCCATCGTGGATGCCCACCTTATTGAGTTCGACGTGAACCCGGATTTGTCGTTCAATCTGGAACCTACGGCGGGGTCTCGGCTGGCCTACGATCATCCGGTTCCTTCCCTGCCCTACGCCGGGGTGGCGTTTACGGTTCATATCCGATAATATGCATCAATGAAAAGGAACGTCATGAATGACGTTCCTACAGATGATTTGTTCTATATTTCTATATGCGTTGTTGATACAATCTATGAACCTGCTATTGATCGGTTACGGAAAAATGGGGCGCACCATCGAGGCGCTCGCCACCGTCCGGGGCCATACCACCGTGGCCATCGACAACAACCAGGAAGACCGGTGGATGGCATTGTCTAACCAACCCGTCGACGTGGCCATCGAGTTCAGCCAGCCCGACGCGGCGGTGGACAACATTTGCCGCTGCCTGGAGCGGGGCATCCCGGTGCTGTCGGGTACCACCGGTTGGCTAGATTGTAAAGCAGAAGTAGACGACTACTGCCGCCAGCAAAACGGCACCTTCTTCTATGCCTCCAACTTCAGCATCGGCGTGAACCTGTTCTTCCGCCTCAACGCCTGGCTGGCCGAGACGATGGCCCCCTACTCCGACTACCACCCTTCGGTCGAAGAAATTCACCATATCGAGAAAAAAGACGCCCCCAGCGGCACGGCGCTCACGCTGGTAGAAGGTCTGCGGGCGGCTTCGCCGAAGAAAACCGCCTGGGTATTGCAGGAAGGAGATCAGCCAGTAGACGCCTCGGACGAGCAACTGGTGGTGCACTCGGTGCGCGAAGGGCAGGTTTCGGGCACGCATATTGTGCGCTACCGCTCCGAGGTAGACGGCATTGAGATCAAGCACGAGGCCTACGGTCGGCAGGGCTTTGCCCAGGGCGCGCTGCGGGTAGCCGAGTGGCTACCGCCGCAGAAAGGCGTGCTGGGGATGAATGATTTTCTGCCTTTGTGAATTATAGTTTAGTAGGTACTACTCAAAAATAAGGTTAAATTTACCTTAACCTTACTTAAACAAACTTATTTAATGATGGAAAATCCATATTTGTTTTTGTTTCAGTTTGTTAAGAAATTGAATAGCGATCTAACAGACAAAGAAGCAGAGGACTTTGTAGTTGCTATAAAAACAACTCAGTTAAAAGATATAGAGAATCGTATAATAGCAAAAGTTCAAAAATCTAAAGTAGAAATAATACTATGGACTATTGGTATTGTAAGCACTTTAGTCGGGATATCGACCACGATAATTTATAATCTCGTCTCGAAACTAATCGGTTAATTTGACATTTTCACTCAACCATTTACATGGCAACATTTCTTAAGAAGCGCAGAACGGATACTGATACCACCCGCTCGGAGGCTCCCAAGTCCAAGACCCGTGAGTGGGTAGACGCCATCGTGTTTGCAGTGGTGGCCGCCACGCTGATCCGCTGGCTGTTTATGGAAGCCTTCACCATTCCCACTCCCTCGATGGAGAACTCGCTGCTGGTGGGCGACTTTTTGTTCGTGAGCAAGATGCACTACGGGGCCCGCACGCCCAAAACTCCCCTACAGGTGCCGCTCACCCATCAAAAAATCTGGGGCACCGATATTCCCTCCTACAGTGATCTGATTCAGTTGCCGCAGTACCGCCTGCCCGGGTTCACCGATGTGGAGCGCGGCGACGTGGTGGTGTTCAACTTCCCCACCGAGCACCAGTATCCTACTGATCTAAAGACCAACTACATTAAACGCTGCATCGGCACGCCGGGCGACGTGGTGCAGGTAATCGACCGGCAGGTATACGTGAACGACGCGGTGTATCCCGACCCGCCGGGCGTGCAGTACCGCTACTTCATCCAGACCGATCAGACCATCAACGAGCGTATCTTCGAGAAATTTGGGGTGTGGGAGCACAACGACACTCCCGACGGCTCGATCGTGCTGTGCACGCCCGAAACTGCCGCTGCGTTCGAGGAACTGCCCTTCGTAAAGAGCGTCAAGGCGGCAGGCGCCACCAAAGATCAAGTAGCCCCCCGCATTTATCCCGATGCCAAGGTGTTTGCCTGGAATGCCGACTTCTACGGTCCCTTGCAGGTACCCGCCGAGGGGCAGCAAATCGAGCTCACCGAAGAAAACATTGTCAAGTACGAGTACGTGATCAAGCACTACGAGGGCCACGACGAGGTGGAGCGTCTCGATGATAAGCTTTACATCGACGGGGCGGCCGTCGATACCTACACTTTCAAGCAGAACTATTACTTCATGATGGGCGACAACCGGCACAACTCCGAAGACTCGCGCTTCTGGGGCTTCGTGCCCGAGGATCACATTGTGGGCAAGGCTTTCTTTATCTGGCTGTCCATAGATCCCAACGAGAGCTTCTTCAACAAGATCCGTTGGAACCGGATCTTTGATCTGATTGAGTAATTACAGGTCGCGTACTTACAGGTCGCGACCTGTAAGTACGCCCAATCAGTAGTTGCAATACAGGCGGTCGTATTGTTCGGCGGTGAGTGCCTGCCGTCTGATCAGCTTTCCGGCAGCATCCAGGTAGATCAGAATATACAAATCAGCCTCAGGCACGTACTTCTCGGTGAGGTAAAGATAATCATCCGCAGTAACATCGCCCAGAAGCGTAATGCCATCGTAGGTTGGGGCCAGCACTTCGCCCCGTTGGTTGCTCAGCACCCCGTAGCCCTGCGGGGAGTAGATACGCAGCAACTGCTCCCGTCGATCAACCCCATTCTCCTCCTGAAAAAACGAAAAATCGTCGATACCATCATAGAGCACATTCTCAGGATCGAGGCTGCTCCACTGAGTGGTGGTGGGAGTGAGTTGGTAGATCAGCCACCGGCCGTCGGCCTTCACCAGGGCGCTGGTGTCGTTCCAGTAGACCACCCGCTCGAAGGCAAAAGGCGTAAGCCGTTCGTTGGCCGCGGTGACAATGCCGTACTTTCCGTTGTTTTTCGCCACAAACCGCCACTGTGCGGCCGAGTCGGCTTCGCTATAGAGCGTGAGGGCGCTTTCGTAGGTTGGCTCTAGGGTGATGCCCGCCGGGTGAACGTACAATCCAAATTTTTTCCGGTTGAATAAGCTAAGCGTTCCGGGGGGGGCGTAGTTGCCGATGCCCTCGTAGCGGACGGGGAGCAGTTCGTTCCCCAAGCTGTCTACCAACCCCTGCTGCCGCCCCTGTTCCACCACAATGAGTCCCTGCGGATGAACGGTGGCCCCGGTGAATGGCCGCTCCAGGATAGTTTCGCCCTGTCGGTTAACGATCAACGAGGGCCCGGTGGCTGACTGAACCCACAAGAATTCTTGCAACTGATCGGTGGGCGCGATTCCCTCGGTACGCAGCAAACGAAAGGTCGCCGCGCCCCCTTTGGCTTGGCGAGGAAATCGAATTGGCTGCCCGGTGGCCAGACGCACGGTAGCACTGTCGCGACCGGTGGCGTCGTCGGACAACGTGAGCACGAAGTGGTCGCCTAAAATTTGTACGGAGTCGAACCGTTCTTTACGACCGTTGTCGACGAGCCAGAACTTTCTCTGGTTTTTGAGGGCGAGCCAACGGTCGTTGTAAAAGGCCTGTTGATACCGAAGGGTATCGGATGAGGGGCTTCCGGGTTCGTAAAGTGAATACGAGGTGCGGATTGAGGTTCGCAACGTATCATTTACCACCTGCTGCAGGGTGTCGGTGTGCTTCAGCAACCAGTAGTCGGCGGCTAGTGAGTCGTTACGAAAGCGCCGCACCACCTGGTGGGATTTTAGCGGCACCACCTCGTGCAGTTGATCGTCTAGCACTCCTTCCATTCCTCCGCGGTAGACCAACAGCAGACCATCGTTGAGTCCGGCCACGTCGTCGAAGCGATAACGCAGTTCGGAGAGCGCGCCAAGGTGATCCAGGATTTGCTCTCGGGTGGTAACGGCCAGTAGTCCGTCGCGTTCCAGCACCAGGAACGGCCCGGATGCTTCGATAGAGGCGTAGTCGGGTTCAAGTAAGGTGCGGCCTGAGAAAGCCTTCAGCCCCCAGCGGCCATTCTCCCTAAACTTGATAAACTGATAGGGCACCGGCCAGGGGTCGCCCGCCGTTTCGTCGGCAGCCATCAGTTCGATAGCTTCTACCTGCTCTTGAGCTTCGATGATGGCGTGTCCACCCTGGTGCATCAGCCGGAACGTTCCTTCCGTGGTAATTTCCAGCAGCCCGGCCTCCCGGTCCACGACGGTCTCGTCTAGTCGCATTACTGACGAGTCGGCAGGCGCGGAGTCCTCGCTGAATGAAAAAACTACGGCCCCGGTTTTGGTCAGGATATCGTGCCGCAACTGCTGATTTTGCTGCTGGGCGGCGTGCACAAAATTGGTGGGTACCCCCTCGCAGAAGTAGGTATCGGGCAGAAAGTCGTAGGAAGTTTCGGAAAAAGGATTGCCCTGCGGATCAATGAATCCAAAGCCGGACGGTCCGACGCTCGGCTCCTCGAGCACGGGGGCCAGGGAACGGTCTTCGGTGCGGATGGCGCGTTGCAGCGAATCGGCGTAGGGCAAGCCGGGAAAATCCTGCAGGAAGTTGCGGGCAGGGTAGGCCGTGCGGTAGAGGTGGTACAGGGTGTTGACCGCCACTCGGGCTGGAGCGCTGCGCGGGTACTGCCGGGCGAAGCGGGCGTAGCTCGGCAGGTGACCGTCGGCCGTGCTGATTTCGTAGATCGCTCGTTCGGCTTGCGGACGGTAGGGAGAGTTCGGGTAGGTTTCCAGGAAGCGCAGGTAGCTGGCCAGATTGCCCTCCTGGGTAAGCCCCTGAAACGCCAACGTGTTGTAGCGCTCCCGGGCCTGCGCATACTGTTCCGCTTCGGGATAGGTGTCCATAAAGAACTTATAGGCCGGGTAGGTGTCGACCTGCCGGATGCTATCGTAGGCGAGTTCGTTGCGGCGCACGATGGCGGCGGGCACCTGGGGGGCGGTGGCAAAGTCAGCCAGGAAGCGTTGGTAAGAATGCAGCTGGTCCTGCCGGGTGGCGCGGGCGTAGGCCAGGCTATCGATGCGCAATTTCTGTTGTTGCAGTCGGGTGGTGTCCAGGTCAAGTTTACGCCGCAGTTTGGTTTGCCGTTTTTCGGAGAGTTGGGGGTAAGCAGCCAGGGCCAGCTGGGCGTACTGGTAGGCGGTGTCGATGTTGTAAGAAGCGTAGGCGGAGTCGGTGTAGAGTAGGGAGTAGCCGTAGTAGGCGGCTACGGGCAGCGTATCTTTTTCTACGGCTTTATGTAGTTGATCCTCAGCTTTGGTATATTGTTGTTTCTGTAATCGGGAAAAGGCAGATTTGACGCTATTGCAGGAGGCCAGCAGGCAGCCACTTAATAGTAGAAATAGTGCTGAGTTTAAAAAGGGGCGCAAACGCGTTATCATGGTGTGATAGGCAGATAGGTTGACTGTTGGAGGGTGAAAGGTAGCACACTGTGACGAAATCTTCGACAAAGCTGGCGCGAATGCTTGAAAAATGATAAGAAAATCCTAAGTTTGTGCCTCAGTTTTTCGGTGAGCATCGCTGAGGAAGTGATCGGGATGTAGCGCAGTCCGGTTAGCGCACTACGTTAGGGACGTAGGGGCCGCTGGTTCGAATCCAGTCATCCCGACTTTGTCCTATTCAAAAGTCGGTAAAACCCTCTAAAATGTATGTTTAGAGGGTTTTTTGTTTCGATACTCCTCCAAAATGTACATTTTTTTCCAATGCTTAGCGGACGCCGCCTTTAGGTTTGCAGT
Organism: Cyclobacteriaceae bacterium; assembly: GCA_965217275.1. Taxonomy (GTDB): domain Bacteria; phylum Bacteroidota; class Bacteroidia; order Cytophagales; family Cyclobacteriaceae; genus Tunicatimonas. The sequence goes on from OZ244400.1 coordinate 5,346,616, forward strand.
GTAGTGAAAAATGTCCAGCCGCTACGGTGAATGAGTTTAATATTGTCCATTGAGCCGTACCAACTGTCAAAAAGGATGGTTCTGGCTTGGATATTCTTATGAGTGACCAACCGCTTGAACATCTCCTGGAAATGATCATTCTTCGTATTACCATCTGTATCCGGATGGTTGATACGGTAGTCAATAGGCCAGAAATCTTTGTCATTCCCCGCTGAATGAACCGCAGCGGCGGCCGCAAAGTTCACCAAGCCAATGCCACGCACGGTGCCATGCTCGTTACCAGAATATTGACACTTGACTAGTTCTATGAAACGGGAATACTGCCGCTCGGCGGTCCGATTGTTCTGTACGCTATCATCTACGATAATAGCGGCATTTTCATGGTCTACAATGTGAGGGCTTACTACCTCCCAAAGCTGAGAGGGAGTGAAACGTTCTCGCCTCAAAAACCGGCCCGCCGGGCGGTCGCTCACCGCGTCGTGACTCAGGTTTGCTTTGTGATTAGCCAACTCCGTACAGGTATAATTGACCTGAGTACTCAGCAGGTAGCTGATGTAGTCTTGCTTGTGTAGCATCCTAATAATATACCGTATATTCGTCAAAAAGCGAAAGTCCTAGTTTTTTAAGATTACAAAGATTCTTTGAAACACCTTGAGCTTCCCACGCAGGGCGTCCTCACTGTCATGAAGATAAGCGAAATAATGATATCGAATAAGGAATGTCAAAGGGCTGTTAGCACTTCAACATTCATCATTCCTTGCTCATAATTCGATATTCAAACACTCCCACTCCGCACGCTGCCATTCAACTATCCAATTCAGCCAACCGTAGTGTCACCGCCCGCTGGTGGGCCACCAATTCCTCAGCTTCGGCCATCACCGCCACCGACGGCCCCAGCTGCTGCAAGCCATCGGGTGAGATCTCCTGGTATGTGATCTTCTTCACAAAGGTATCGAGCGACACCCCGCTATAGGCCTTGGCCATGCCGTTGGTGGGCAGCGTGTGGTTGGTGCCCGAGGCGTAGTCTCCGGCCGATTCGGGCGTGTAGTGCCCCAAAAACACCGAACCGGCGTTGATAATGTGATCCACCGCGTCGCGGGGATTTTCCGTGGCGATGATCAGGTGCTCGGCCCCGTACTCGTTGAGCAGATCATAGGCCGTTGTTAGGTCAGGCACCACCAGCGCCACGCTCCCCTCCAGCGCCCGTTCCGCAATTCTGCGACGGGGCAAGTCCGCGAGCTGATCGCGCAACGCTTCCTGCACGCGCTCCACCAAGTCGGCATCGGTGCTCACCAGCACCACCTGGCTATCCACCCCGTGCTCGGCTTGCGAGAGCAAATCGGCCGCCACGAAGGTCGGATTGGCCGAAGCGTCGGCTAGCACGGCCACTTCCGACGAACCGGCGGGGATGTCAATGGCCACTCCGTGCTGACTCACCAACTGCTTGGCCACGGTGACGTACTGGTTGCCCGGACCGGCAATTTTGTAGACCGCGGGAATGCTCTCGGTGCCGTAGGCCATGGCGGCCACCGCTTGCGCTCCGCCCACCCTAAAAATTTTTCGGATGCCTACCAGGTCGGCGGTGTAGAGGATAGCGGGATGCACCCGGCCCTTGCGGTTGGGAGGCGTGCACAGAATCACCTCCCGGCAGCCCGCCAGCGCGGCGGGCACACCCAGCATCAGCACGCTGGAGAATAGCGGAGCGGTGCCGCCCGGAATGTACAAACCGACCCGCTCGATGGGTACGCTGCGCCGCTCACAACGCACGCCGGGCATGGTTTCTACCGAAATCGGTTCGGTATACTGGGCACGGTGGAAATTTTCAATGTTCTCTCTAGCCACCTGAATGGCGTCTCGCAGGGCCGGACTCACCTGTTCGCGGGCGGCCTCCATCTCCGCTTCGCTCACGGCCAATTCCTTGAGCTCCACGTGGTCGTACTCCAGCGAAAACTGCCGCAGGGCTTTGTCGCCGCGCTTTTTGACCTTCTTCAGAATCGGCGACACAATCTTTTTGGTCTGCTTAAACTTCTGGGTCGGCCGCTCCAGCAGGGCCTTCCACGCGCTGGGCGGTGGGTTGTGCACTACGTTCATACGATCATTTTTTCAATGGGCACCACCAGAATTCCTTCGGCACCGGCGGCCCGCAGTTGTTCAATAGACTCCCAAAAGGCATCCTCGTTCACCACCGAATGGATGGAGTTCCACCCCGGCATTGCCAGGGGCAGCACCGTGGGACTGCGCATGCCCGGCAGCAATTGGATGATGCGCTCGGTGGCTTCCTCGGGGGCGTTGAGCAGAATGTACTTGTTGTTTTTGCCCGCCTGCACGGCATCGATGCGGAAGATTAGTTGTTGCGTCAACTGCTGCTTGCCCGCGCTGGTTCCGGGGTGACCGATCAGTACCGCTTCGGAGCGGAAGATGGTTTCCACTTCCTTTAAACCGTTGCTCAGCAGGGTGCTGCCGCTGCTCACAATGTCGCACACCGCGTCGGCCAGCCCGATGCTGGGGGCAATCTCCACCGACCCGCTGATCTCGTGAATCTGGGCGCTGATCTGGTGCGCTTCCAGGAAGTCGCGCAGAATCTTGGGGTAGGAGGTGGCAATGTTCTTGGCCTCAAAAAACGACACATCTTTATACGACATGTCGCGCGGAATAGCCAGCGACAACCGACACTTGGAGAAGCCTAGCTTCTTGAGCGAATTCACGTTCTTGTGCTTCTCGGCCACTTCGTTTTCGCCCACAATGCCCAGGTCGGCCACGCCGTCTTCCACGTAGCCCGGTATGTCGTCGTCGCGCAAAAAGAGCAGTTCGGCCGGAAAATTAGAGGCCACTGCCTTGAGCTTATTGTTGCCGTTACTAAAGTGAATCCCGCACTCGCGCAGCAACTCCAGCGACTTATCGCTCAGGCGTCCCGACTTCTGAACGGCGATTCTGATTTTCTCTTCCATGCGTATCCTCGTAAGTGGGCAAAGATAGGCAAAAGCGGGGAAGGTGGTGAACAACCCCGACAGAAAAGCTATTTTTACCATCAACCGCAATTAGCCCTTCATCATTCGGTGTTTCTTATTCGATACTAAGGGACATTCTGATAAATTGGTACAGGCTTGTGAGGGCACAAGCCCGGGGTAAAGAGGCCAGTTGCCCCCTGAAATACCCCTAAAGGGACGTAACTCAGTACGCTTGGCCACTAAAATAGACCAAGCCAGCACTAACTTACGCCGTTCGACCCGTAACTTAGTGCTCGCGCGGGGTAACTTACGGGTCGTGAGCCGTGGATCAGCGCTCGCGAGACCTAAGTTACCCCTCATGAGTTGTGGATCAGTGCTCGCGCGACCTTCTTTAGGGGTCGCGAGACCTGACTGAGGCCACGCAAGACCAACTCCAGTGCCTGCGACACTCAATGCAGCCCTTGCGAGACCTACTTTGGTGCCCGCGATCCCTAACCCAGTGCTCCGGAGACCTGCGGAAGGGGTCAATCGCAGTGATCAGTCCCCCGCCCAGCCGAGGTTCGCAACAATCGGCGAGGCAGCAAGGTTTTTTACTGACTTTCTCATCCCAACCATACTACCCATGCGTCACGATCCTATTCCGCAAGACCTGTTCATCGCCAATCGCCGCGACTTAGTCAAGCTGCTCAAAGACAAATCGCTAGTGGCGCTCAACAGCAACGATATTTTGCCCACCAACGCCGACGGCACCCTGCGCCTGGTGCAAAATTCCGATCTGTTTTACCTCACGGGCATTGATCAGGAAGAAACTATTCTGCTGCTCGCTCCCGACTTCCCCGACGAGGCTTACCGAGAAGTGCTGTTCGTGAAAGAGACCAGCGAACTCATCGAGGTGTGGGAGGGGCACAAGTATACTAAGGAAGAAGCCACGGAGGCCTCGGGCATTGCCAACGTGTTTTGGCTGTCGGAGTTTGACCGCATTTTCAATACTTTGATGGCCGAGGCCGAGCACGTGTATCTAAATACCAACGAGCACCTGCGAGCCACCGTACGGGTGGAAACCCGCGATGCGCGCTTCATCAAATTTTGCCAGCAACAGTATCCGCTGCACCGTTACGAACGCCTGGCCCCGCTCATGCACCAGCTGCGCGCCATCAAGTCGGACCTGGAAATTGCCCAGCAGCAGCAGGCCTGCGACATCACCGAGCGAGCCTTCCGGCGGGTGCTGAAGATGGTGAAACCGGGAGTAAAAGAGTACGAAATTGAGGCCGAATACCTACACGAGTTTGTGCGCAGCGGCTCGCGGGGCTTCGCCTACGAACCGATTGTCGCTTCGGGGGCCAACGCCTGCGTGCTGCACTACCTCGACAACCACGCCACCTGCCAGGCCGGAGAGGTGCTGATGATGGACGTCGGTGCCGAATACTCCCGCTACTATGCCGACATGAGCCGGTCGATACCCGTGAGTGGTCGATTCACCGAGCGGCAGCGGGCGGTGTACGATGCCGTGCTGCGCGTGCAACGACAGGCCATGACGCTGCTGCGTCCGGGCAACACCGTGAAGGAGTATCACCAAGAAGTGGGCAAGATCATGGAAGGCGAACTCATCGGACTGGGGCTGCTCGACGCCCAAGAGGTGAAGGAGCAGGACGAAAAGAAACCGTTGTACAAGAAGTACTTCATGCACGGCACCTCGCACCACCTGGGCCTCGACGTGCACGACGTGGGCAACGTGTACCGCCCCTTCGAGGTGGGCATGGTGTTCACCGTGGAACCCGGTATCTACATCCGCGAGGAAAACCTGGGCATCCGACTAGAAAACAACGTGGTGATCACCAAAGACGGGGTGCACGACCTGATGCGCAATATCCCCATCGAAGCGGAAGAAATAGAAGATTTGATGAACACGCCGTAGGCGGTTATCGCCGGTAGTCGTCGGTCGCGACCGACGACTACCGGCGATAACCGCCACCCCCGCCGCCCGACGGTTTGGGACGTGCTTCGCTCACGCGCAGGGCTCTTCCCCCGAAGTCGGTGCCGTCCAGGTTTTCAATGGCGGCCGAAGCGTCTTCGTCGCTAGGCATTTCGACAAAGCCGAAGCCGCGGGACTGCCCCGAATCGCGGTCTTGGATAACTTTAGCGGAGCTCACTTCGCCGTAGGCTTCAAAAAGCTCACGAAGTTCGTCGTCTTGAACCTTGAAGTTAAGGTTCGCTACGTAAATGTTCATGATGTTGAGTAGTTAACGGCCCCTTGATAGCATCAGCGGGCAGGCGTTAGGTTGAGGATAGTTTTGTTGTGTGGCAATATATCAATTCTTTCCAAAAACTTGCTCTGAGTAGCAATAAAAATCAAGACGACATCTAAATGCAGAAACCATGCTCAACAAAATTGACAATAAACAGCTCTTAATCCTAAGCATTGTAGTTTCATTCTACTTCGTAATTCTGTTTCTAAATGCTTATGTATTAAATTTTAACAATGTCCTAGTTGGAATAATACAAGAACTAGTTACTATTCCGATGCTTTTAGCGCTGTTATTCTTGTTTCTGCTTTCTATCGTGCGCTTATACGAGGATAATTTTTCGGTTAAAAAAACGTTCTTTTTGGGCTTTTATAATACTGTTTTTTGTAAGCACTGTTATGTTTGGAAGCTTTGTGGTTAGTGGGTAACACCAATTTGTGAGAGTAGCTTGGAAATACTGTCAGGCTGCTCTTGCTAAAGTGATATAAATAAACATCGGTTGCAGAGAAACACTGAGGTTTGCACGGTTTTCTTAGAAAGAAGGTTTGCTCTCGGGCACCGCCTCGGAAGCCTGGGTAAGCACGGTTTCGTCGCGGGAGGCAACGGCTCGTTTTTCGTGGAAGAACAGGGTGAATAACAGCAGCACCACCCCAGCGAGCACCGCGGGCACCAGCCAAATATTGTCCCACTGGTAGACCGTGGTCCCGCTCACCGCATCCACCACCGCGTAGTTTTCGGCCACAATGCCCGACAGGGCCGAGCCAATAAACATGCCCACCCCGTAGGTGGCAAAGGTAATGAGTCCCTGGGCGGCGTTCTTGATGTGCTTGGGCGCGCGTTCGTCCACGTAGATCTGCCCCGTCACGAAGAAGAAATCGTAGCAGATGCCGTGCAGGATAATGCCCCCGTAGAGCATCCACACCAGTTCGGTCGGGTTTCCGTACATAAACAGCACGTAGCGGGCCGACCAGCAGGCCATGCCGATCATCAGCATAATTTTATAGCCAAATCGCTTGAAGAAAAACGGCATCAGCAGCAGAAAGGCAATCTCTGACATCTGCCCCATCGTCATCTTGCCCGCCGCGTTCTCCACCCCGATGTTATTAAGAAACAGGTTGGCAAAACTATAGTAGAACGACAACGGAATACAAATCAGCAACGAAGCAATGAATAAGACGGCAAACGAGCGATCTTTCATTAGCTTCAGGGCATCCAGGCCGATGATGTCCTGCCAACTGGCCTTTTCGCCCTTGCTCTTCGGCGGAGTATGGGGCAGTGTGAAACAGTACAGTCCCATTACCACCGACATGCCCGAAGCAATTAGAATTGGAGTGGCCTGGCTCTCAACGTTGAGGTAGCCGACGATCAGTCCCACCACAATCCAGCTGATGGTGCCCAGCACCCGCACGCTCGGAAACTCTTTGCCCGGGTTGTCCATGTGGGCAAACGACAGCGAGTTGGTTAAAGCGATGGTAGGCATGAAGCAGAGCGTATAGGCAATGATTGCCGGGTAGAACAGCGCAAACTCGGTGATGGTGGTCAGAAAGTAGAGCAACACCGCGCCCAGCAGATGCAGCACCCCCAGCACCCGTTCGGTGGGGAAAAACCGATCAGCAATCATCCCCACGAAGAAGGGGGAAATCATGGCGGCGATGGCAAAGGCACTGTAGGCCAGCCCGATTTGGGTTCCCTCAAACTTCAGGGTGGTTCCCAAATACGTGCTTAAGGTAACGTACCAGGCGCCCCACACAAAGTACTCGAGGAACATCATCGTTGAAAGCTGCAGTCGGATTCGGCCGGTCATGGTTGTGAGCTTAGGAAATACAATACGACAGGAAATATACTTATTCTTTTGATTTATCCCGCCCCTGCTTCGCTTCTTCCACTTCTTTTCCGTCGGCCAGTTCGCGCGACACCGCCACGTAGGGTCCCGACACTATGCGGTCGCCCTCCGACAGTCCGCTCAGTATCTCGATGTTTTCGTAGTCGCTGATGCCGGTTTCCACCACCACCTTGTTCACGGTGTTGTCGGGCTGGTAGCGAAACACCACCTCGTCGGTATCTTCTTGATCCGCCAGCGAAGTGGGTTCAGCGGTTGCCTGCTCGGTAGAGTCGCGCGGACGGGTGGTCACGGCCGACAGGGGCACGGCCAGCACGCCCTGCTTGCGCTGGGTGATGATGTCGACGCTGGCCGTCATGCCCGGCCGGAAGGGATATGATTTCTTTTCGTCAAGCAAATCCTGGTACGATTCGTTGAGCAGCCGGATGCGCACCTCGAATTCGGTAACCGCCTCTTCGGTGACTTTGGTGTTAGCGGTGTTGGCGATGGCCGTCACCACTCCGGCAAATTCTTGGTTGGAGTAAGTATAGGCGTCCACGTCCACCACCGCCGTGTCGCCGATGGCTACCCGGATGATGTCGTTTTCGTTCACGTCGACCCGCACCTCCATCTGGTTGAGGTCAGCGATGCGCAGCATCTCGGTGCCCGCCATCTGCGAGGTGCCCACCACCCGTTCGCCCTTTTCTACGTCGAGCTTCGACACGATGCCGCTCACCGGGGCGAAGATACTAGTGAGCGACAGGTTTTCGCGCGCCTCGTCGACGGTGGCCTGCGCACTGCGGATACCGTAGCGGGCCGCCTGCACGTTTTGCTTGGCTGATTCTACGTCCTGAAGCGCCACCTGGTAGCTGCTTTCAATCTGCTCGAAGTCGGCATCGGAGATCACTTGGTCTTCGTACAATTTCTTGTTTCGGTCGTAGTTAGCCTGCGCCTGCACCAGGCGGGCCTCGGCACTGGCCTGGGCGGCTTGCATCTGCGACAGGTTGGCCCGTTGCTGGTTGAGCGACGCCTGGGTGCGTGACAGCACCGACTCGAAGTTATCGGGTCGGATGCGCACCAGCAGTTGATCCTGCTGTACCGAGTCGCCCTCTTCCACGTTGAGCTCGATGATCTCGCCGGGCACTTCGGGAGAGATTTTCACCTCCACCACCGGCTGCACCGTGCCCGAGGCGCTCACCCGCTCCACAATGGTCTGGGGAGCGGCAGTAGCAAGACTCACCTCGGTGGTATTTTTAGTGCCGATCCACTCGAGCCGCCGGGCCACGAACACCAGCAGCAGCAGTACCGCAACAACAATAGCAATGATCAGCAGCGGACTGCGCTTGCGTTTACGGGAGGTTTGGGTAGGCATAGCAGAAGATTGACTAAAAATGTGACGGTAAAAATGATGGTGGGGTAAATTTATCAATAACTTCGGAGGTGGCAAGGGTTCGGGTTGATTGAAAGCTTGCCGATGGTTAATTTTGGGGAGAACCGGGTAGCGAGTTTGAATACTGGATGCTCGATGCTGGTCTTTTGTCCTTTGTCCCTTGTCATTTGTCCTTTAGCTCTTGTAAATTTGACCAGTGACCAGTGACCAGTGACCAGTGACCAGTGACCAGTGACCAGTGACCAGTGACCAGTGACCAGTGACCAGTGACCAGTGACCAGTGACCAACATCTAATATCCAACGGGCAACAAGCTTAATCTTTCAGGTATAGGTTGATCAAATCAGCGTTAGCTATGAAGAAAATTGTGGTATTAACCGGGGCGGGCATCAGCGCCGAAAGTGGCATTCCGACCTTTCGGGGGGCCGACGGGCTATGGGAGGGGCACGACATCATGGACGTGGCCTCGCCGCAGGGCTGGGAGAAAGACCCGCACCTGGTGCTGGACTTCTACAATCAGCGCCGCAAGAATGCCCGGGCGGTGCAACCCAACGCCGGGCACCGGGCGTTGGTCGATCTGGAAGATTATTACGACGTGACGGTGATCACGCAGAACGTGGACAACCTGCACGAGCAAGCCGGGTCGTCGCACGTGATTCACCTGCACGGCGAACTGTTCAAATCGCGCAGCACTGCCGACGAGAACTTGGTGTATGATCTGGAGGGATGGGAACTTAACTGGGGCGATACGTGCGAGAATGGTTCGCAACTGCGTCCGCATATTGTCTGGTTCGGAGAGCAGGTGCCGATGATGGAAATGGCCCAGCGAGCAACGGCGCAGGCGGATATGCTGATGGTGGTGGGCACCTCGTTGCAGGTGTACCCCGCGGCCGGGCTGCTCTACGAAGTGGCGGAGGGCACGCCGGTGTATATTATCGATCCGAGCACTCCCGACTACGCCCACCAACCCAGCATTCATCCCATCGCCGAACCGGCCAGCGTGGGGGTGCCGCGACTGGTGCAGCAACTCATTGCGTTGGCAGATCGATGAAAACCACGAACCTAGCGCGGGACATCCTGTCCCGTGATTGAGTTAATCGGGTTCTCTGAACCCTATTGAAGCCAGAGATCGCCAATTTGTCTATCCTTACCCCATAACTAGCGTATAAGCCAAGCCTGCCAGCACCGCTCCGACCACCGGACTCACCACCGGAATCCAGGCGTAGCCCCAGTCGCTGTCGCGTTTGCCTTTGATCGGCAGAACCGTGTGCATGATGCGGGGCGCCAAGTCGCGGGCGGGGTTGATGGCGTAGCCTGTGGTACCCCCCAGCGACAAACCAATCACGAACACCAGCAACGCGACGGGCAATGCCCCCAAAGCACCCAGCCCAAATTCTACCGTACCCACCTCGGGCGAAGAAAACGAGGGAAGCGCAATGAACAGCACGGCAAACACCAGCACGAAGGTGCCAATCAACTCCGAAAAGAAGTTGTCTGCCGCGCTGCGAATGGCGGGTATGGTGGCAAAGATCGCCAGTTTCGAGTCAGCGTCGGTGGTGGCTTGCACGTGGTTGCGGTAGGTGAGCCAGGCTAGCGTGGTGCCCAGCGCCGCGCCCAGCATCTGTCCGGCAAGGTATTCGGGCACCAGGCTCCACTCAAACACCCCGGCCGTGGCCAGTCCGACGGTTACTGCCGGGTTGAGGTGCGCTCCGCTGTAGGGAGCGGCCACGAACACGCCGACGAACACGGCTAGCCCCCAAGCAAAGGTGATCACGATCCAGCCACTGTTGAAGCCCTTGGTTTGCTCTAGCACGACGTTGGCCACCACGCCGTTGCCGAGTAACAAAAGTAAAGCGGTGCCGATGAATTCAGCGAGAAAATTTGACATAGGGAAGGATTTGTGGGGGTGGTTAGATATTAGATGCTGGATACTGGATGACTTGCTATGTGGCTGGGATACTGGATGTTGGTCTTTAGTCTCTTGTCTTTAGTCCTTTGACTTTCGTAAATGTGACCAGTGACCAGCATCCAGCATCTAAGCTGAGCAGTAAGTTTTCAATTCAAAACGTAACCGTTTACCAATTCCTGATATTGTTTCACCTGCTCCTGCTGCCACGCTTCGTCCTTGTCCAGCTTTTCGGCCATTAGGCGGGCTACTTCGGGGGCCATGTCGGCACTGGCCCGGGCGTCGAGCAGCAGCGCGCGGGTGCGGCGCGACAGGAAATCTTCCACTGTGCGGGCCATTTCGTGACGCACGGCCCAGACCACCTGCGCCTTGGTGATTTTAAGTCGGTCGTGCAGCATCTCGCCCAGTTCCGGTTTGCGCTCGATCATTTTCTTAATCCCGATGGCGTCCGAGCCGTAGTAGTGGAGGTAGTCTTCCCGGTCGGTGTGCTTGAGCCAGCCGTGAATGCGCAGATCCTTGGTCTTACTGTCACGGTCTTCCAATCCGCCAACCACGGCGGCTTTGTCAATGGTGTCTTCGCCCATCTTGCGGTAGGTGGTCCACTTACCGCCCGTGATGGTCACCAATCCCGATACCGACACGATGATGGCGTGGCTGCGCGAAATCTGCGCGGTACTTTTGCCTTCTCCGGTGCTCACCAGCGGACGCAATCCGGCGTAGGTGCTGAGCACGTCCGCGCGCTTCGGATCTTTGGTGAGGTAGCGGGCGGCGTGCTCCAGGATAAAGGCAATTTCTTCCTCTAGCGGACGCGGTTCCAGCGACACTTCGTCCACCGGGGTGTCGGTGGTGCCGACCACCACTTTATCGTTCCAGGGCACGGCGAACAGCACCCGCCCGTCTTCGGTTTTGGGCACCATAATGGCGGAATCCCCTGGCAAAAACGACTTGTCCAGCACCACGTGCACGCCCTGACTGGGTCGGACGATGGGTTTGGCGGTCGCATCGTCCATTTCCAGAACGTTGTCCACAAACACTCCGGTGGCGTTAACGACCACCCGCCCGTTGATCCGGTGCGTCTGTCCGGTTTCCAAATCGGTAGCGACCACACCAGACACCATATCCGCGGTTTTGAGCAGCCCGGTCACCGGCATGTAATTGATAAGCGTGCCTCCCGCTTCGGCGAAGGTTTGGGCGACGTTGATGGCCAGCCGGGCGTCGTCGAACTGCCCGTCGTAGTAGATCACCCCGCCCCGTAGTCCTTCGGCTTCTACGGTGGGTAGCAACTCCAAAGTCTCTTCTTTGGACAAGCTCTTGGAGGGGCCCAGGCCGAGCTTACCGGCTAGCACGTCGTACACCTTCATGCCCACGGTGTAGAAGGGTCCGCCCCACCAGTCGTAGGTGGGAATGACGAAGGCTTGGTTCTTCACCAGGTGGGGCGCGTTTTTCATCATCAGTCCGCGTTCGTGCAGGGCCTCGATCACCAGCGACACATCGCCCTGCTGCAGGTAGCGTACCCCACCGTGGGCCAGCTTGGTGCTGCGGCTCGAGGTGCCCTTGGCGAAGTCCGACTGCTCGAGCAGCAGCGTGGTGTAGCCCCGCGAGGCCGCTTCCAGGGCGGTGCCCAGCCCGGTGGCCCCGCCGCCCACCACGATCACGTCCCAGACGTTCTCGTACTCAGCCACGGTGTTGATCATTACTTCTCGGTCCATCATAGAGTTCGGTAGTTGGCAAGGGTAGTTTTGATGTCTTTTTCAAGTTTTTGGAAGGCGGGTAATTGGCGAAGGGGAGAGAAGTCAGTAATGTTATCAACCAAGACGTGCACTCGCTGAGGTATTTTCAGTTTGTTTAACTTTCTTCCGTGTAGGTCACTTGCTTTTTTTATCAGTGCGTATAAGTCAGCTTTAGGATTGGGTAGCTTTTCAACGCGTTGTATCGAAGGTAATGGTAAGCTGCCATTGTAATTAAAATTGCCCGCCGCTATCTTGATGCTTTCTTTGTCAAACAGTAACCATGCTTCAGTCATCCAGACTGGGATGACCGCAACGGTATTTCTTCCAAAGGTTGTATTTTTTAAATTATGGCAAGCTTCTGCTATTTCATTCTCTCTAGCTTCTATAGTATCTTTTTCGGCATCCCGATGTACAAACAGAATATCACACGGATAATATTTCAAGACAGCTTGTATCCTTCCCTTCAGGCTTTTAGGTGAGTTAGGAAGCTTTCTCAAATCACCAAATCTCACGAGCGGGGGGACATTGGTTGAATGTTGTCTAATTACCCAATCCAATATCTGTACAAGCACTTTATCAGAGGAGCCATCAGATAGAAGGGTACATTTTAACTCAGATTTAAGACTCATGAAACAAACTTAGCTGTCTATTTTGAACCTCCTTGACATCTTCGCGATCCATCACTCTTTTTTTTATCTTTTTAGTGGTACTATCTACGTCATCATAATCAAATTCATCTTTTCTGATTGGGTTAAGATAAGCTAACAAATGGCCCAAAGAAGTCGTCTCACTGCCTTTCTCTAGGCGTGTTCGCCACGTGTTATTAAGCGGAATATACACTACTCTTTTAAAAAATTTACCGTAGCTACTAATACTCTCTCTTAACTCAGCCATCAACAAGCTGTCTTCAGGTACCTGTTGTACTACCAATGGCGAATGCGTGTTAGTAATAACCTGCCTGAGAGGATTATCTTCGTCGACTGGGTAATTGATATCGGTAGCAATATCCTGAAGAATTCTGAGAATGGATGAAATCTTATCCGGATGAATACCGTTTTCCGGCTCTTCCAAACAAATGACACTGCCGGAGCGCGTATCTGCTTCTAATACGGATAAGCCAAGGAAGCGCAGTGTACCGTCAGACAATGCCATGGCAGGAAGTTCGGTATTGTCTCTAGTGTGTAGCATTAACGTCAACAGTTCGCGTTTGTCATCTCTATCTATATCAATGTAAGCAACGTTTCCAATAAGCTCAAAGAGGCGGTTAGCTAGATGCTGACGAATGTCAGGATAACCGCTACTGTTATCATTCTGCAAGCGATAAAGCGTGGCGGGTAGGTGCGAACCATTGGTGTCTAGAGTAGCTCGGTTTACTGCGCGAAAGTCATCAGGACTGCGGAGGGCATTAGGTTCCAACTGAAGCATCTTCCAAGACTGCATCTCATTTTTAACGATCAGCGCAGTAGGATTTTCTAAAGCATTGGCCGTAGATAGTATGGTTCTAGGAAGCTTTGCTGCTTTTCTTCCGGCAGGCTTTCCACTGCTTCCTCCGTCCTGATGAAAATTGATTTTTCGCTCTTCCCCTTCCCCTTCGGTAGAGATAAACATAGCGGACCTTCTTCCTTGAATGACTGAATTTTTCCACACTTTTTCCTTCTTCTTTACCTCATTTTGTTCTTTTTGCTTCAAATCACTCAGGTCAGGGTAAAAGCTAATGCTCTTGTGCGCTTCACGTTGAGCAATAGGGGCTAACTCTTCCCGTACGATTTCCAAAACACCTTGCGTCCCTAAATCGTAGTTCTTACGGTAAGCTAGTACCAGTTCGTATCTTACTGTTGTGATGGTAGCTTCAGCAGCCTGACCTAGCTCTTCGTCTACCCCTTCTTTAGGAATAATCATCTCTACTGAAAAAGACATTCGGTCAGCGAGGGTGCTTTCGGTCCGATGAAATAAATCACGTATTTTAGAATCGCCCCGCACTGCCACTGCCGCATCCACCAACGTTTTACTCGTCAAATCACTCAGAAAACGAATGGCATCAAACAAGTTAGACTTACCCACCGCATTGGTACCGGCAATGCAGGTGAAAGGACCGAACCGAATATCAGTCTTTACCAAATTCTTAAACCCGTCAATCTGCAAACGTGTAATCATAATCTGTTAGGTTTCGCTATCAATCCACCCCTTGGCCATCGCCACCGCCTTGTCCCAGTGGTGCACCAAGCCTTCGGTAGCCGCCGCGTCTGACGGCTCGAATCTACGATCCATCTGCCACTGCTCGGCTAGTTCTTCCTGGTTTTTCCAAAATCCGACCGCAAGCCCGGCCAGGTAGGCCGCTCCCAGCGCGGTGGTTTCCATAACTTTCGGACGCACCACCGGCACCTGCAACACGTCGGACTGAAACTGCATCAGGGGGTCGTTGGCCGAGGCCCCGCCGTCCACCCGCAGCTCCTGAAAGGTAATCTGGGCGTCTTCCTGCATGGCCCGCAGCACGTCGTTGGTTTGGTAGGCCATGCTCTCTACGGCGGCCCGGGCGATGTGCCCCGAGGTGGTACCCCGGGTGATCCCGGCAATGGTGCCGCGGGCGTACGGATCCCAGTGCGGCGCTCCCAAACCCGTGAGGGCGGGCACCACGTACACCCCGCCGTTGTCTTCCACCGTGTTGGCCAGGGCCTCCACCTCGGCCGACTCCTTGATAATGCCCAGTCCGTCGCGCAGCCACTGCACAATGGCTCCGGCAATGAAAATGCTCCCCTCCAGGGCGTAGGTGGTTTTTCCGTTAATCTGCCAGGCAACCGTCGAGAGTAGGTTGTGCTGCGAAGCGATGGGCTGGTCGCCGGTGTTGAGCACCACAAAGCTGCCGGTGCCGTAGGTGTTTTTCACCATGCCGGGCTGGGTGCACAACTGTCCGAACAGCGCCGCCTGCTGGTCGCCCGCGATGCCCGCAATCGGTACGGAGGCACCCAGCAAATCAGCCCGGGTCTCGGCGTACACTTCCGACGAAGAGGCCACTTCGGGCAGTAGGGAAGCCGGAATTTTCAAAAGCTTCAACAGTTCGTGGTCCCACTCCAGGGTGTGGATATTAAACAACTGGGTGCGGCTGGCGTTGGTCACGTCGGTCACGTGCCGCTGTCCGCCGGTCAGGTTCCAGATCAGCCAGCTGTCTATCGTGCCGAAGGCCAATTCTCCGGCTTCGGCCTGCTTTCTTGCGTCGGGCACATTGTCTAACAACCACTGAATTTTGGTGCCCGAAAAGTAGGCGTCCACCACCAGCCCGGTTTTTTGCTGGATCAGTGGGGCGTGGCCATCCTGGCGGAGCTTATCGCAAATGGCCGCGGTGCGCCGGTCTTGCCACACGATGGCCGGGTGGATAGGCTTACCGGTTTGACGGTTCCACAGCAGGGTAGTCTCGCGCTGGTTGGTGATGCCGATGGCAACGATGTCCTTGGCCGTTACCGAGGCCTTTTGCAGCACCTGCTGCGCCACGGCTAGCTGAGATTGCCAAATCTCTTCGCCGTCGTGCTCGACCCAGCCCGATTGGGGAAAATACTGCTTAAACTCCTGCTGCGCCACGGCTTGGATCAATCCACCGTGATCGAACAAGATGGCCCGCGAACTGGTGGTGCCCTGATCCAGGGCTAAAACGAAGCGGCTCATAACGAAATGGTTTGCGCCTAAAGTACGGATATCCTGTTCTCTGTCAAAAATCTTCACCCTAAAGCACAAAATTGGTACCTACGTACGTTTTCTAAAGATATTAACATTTTGCTCTGTTTTTATTAATATAATTAGTATATTTGTAAATATTTAATTAAGAAAAGTGTTAAGCTAATGATTAAAACTGTAATAAAACCTCAAGAAATACATATTAATGGCGATCTGCGGATGGCCAATCTGGCCGCTATCAAAGAGAAGTTGCTCGGCGAACTACTAACCCTACAGCGGCTGCACGTGCGGATTTTTAATGTGCATGCGCTGGATTTGTCTACGCTGCAGTGGGTATACGCCTTTAGCTGTGCGGCTAACTCCGAGGGAAAAGAAGTGACTATCAAAATGGAGCTTCCGGCCGAGCTAGACCGGCTGGTGCGCGTGTCGGGAATCAAAAAGATGTTTAATCGCTTCGATCGCTAATCCCCATAACTGCCGGACATCCCCACTGACAGGTTTTTTCGCGGAAAAATTTATCCTACCAAATTTGCTACTTTTGCTCAGCACCTAAATACTGAGCAAGTGAAGTACTTTTTAGCACTAGGTTGGTTGTTTTGCGCAAGCCAACTGCTCGCGCAGTCCGAGGAACCCCTTGTCACCGACCGTCCGGGCGAGGGCACCGACGCTGCGGCGGTGGTCGGAACAGGCGTGGGACAACTCGAAACCGGGGTCTTTCGGGAGTGGGAAAGCAACGAAAACTACCGCTTAGGATATTACCCTACCGCTCTGCTTCGCTACGGGGTGCTCGACCGAGTAGAGCTTCGTTTGTCTACCGGACTTTATGCCAGTGAGGCGCAAGCGGGGGTGGGTTGGTTACCACTAGACCTAGCCACTAAGGTGGCATTGGTAGAGAAAGCCCAGGGCTGGATTCCCCAGGCTGCTTTGTTGGTTGGGTTCACGCTACCCGCCACCGGCAGTGCCGAAGTGCAGTCAAGCTTCACCCAACCGCGGGTGGTGTTGCTACTCAATCATCCGATTAACTCCTGGCTCGACATCACTACCAACCTGGGTGCCCACTGGGAAAACGACTCGCCCGAAACCATCTATCGCTACGCGCTGTCGTTCGACATCAGCCTGAGTGAGCGGGTAGGGGCGTTTGCTGAATTTTACGGCAACCTGCCCGAAGCCAGCGCCAGCAGTCACCTGTTCAACAGCGGATTTACCTTTCTGGTGACTAATGATTTGCAATTGGACGTGGCAACCGGAACCGCCCTCACCGACAACGCTCCGGATTTTTATGTGGGAGGCGGAATATCTTGGCGGTGGTGAGTGGGACGGAATCCCAACGTGCGGAAGCACAGAACCGGAGGTTCTGCACTAGATTTGTATCCTAGCGGTGGTAAAGATTAAGGGGGTGTTCTTCTCAAAAAAGAATAGCAAGCCGCCGTGCCGTATGCTTCGCTACTCAGTCTTCCTTCTCAAGCAACTTTCTGATCGCCAGCAATTCGTCGCGAAGCGCTTGGTTGTCGAGTTTCATCTCAGCAAGTTGACGGCGGAGCAAATCTACCGCCACCTGTTGTTCCTGCAACGCGTTGAGCATGGGCGGAATCAGGCCGGGATAATTAACCGTGCGGAACCCATCGTCTCGCGTATGCACCAGGCTAGGAAACACGCGTTCCACTTCCTGCGCCATCACTCCCAACTGCGGTTGTTCGTTGCCCTCTTTCCACTGATAGGTGTAGGGAGTAATCTGCCGCAGTTTCTCCGAAGAGTTGTTCAGCGCTACCCAGTTTTTCTTGAGCCGCCGGTCGCTCGGCGTGCCCACCGTGGCGTCGGTTACCCGACCCTTTTGATCCACCGTGATTGAGGTAATTGGGTTGTCACCCGTCGGATCGCCATAGACCACCGGAGCCGCGTTTAGATCGGGCAATCGGTTTTCGTTCAGGGTGCCCGCGGAAATCCGGTCGGCGTTCAGGTCGGTGATGCCGCTCCCGTCGCCGTTTAGGTTGGCCGTCACGGTGCCCCCGGTAATCGCCACGTTAGACTGGTCCAACCCCAGGTTGCTGCGCGTGGCGGCACTGTTGGTAAGCACCAATTGCCCGGTTTCGTTCAGCGTAGCGTCGCCCCCCAGGGTGCCCACGGTGGCTTGATCGAGCGCGTTGCCGTAGATAATGCTGCCGCGCGGAATGCTTTGTAACTTATCAACCGTGATGCCCGCCGCCGGGCTAATATTTTCGTTCCCAATCGCGTTGTCGGCAATTTCTGCCACTCCGTTGCTGCCCAGCGCAAGGTCGCCGCTCACCATCACCGGGGTGGGTTCGTTGCGGGCGTTGCCCACGTAGATAAATCCCTCGTCCAGACGCACCGTGCCGAAAATGTTCAGGTTTTCCCAGAAAACGGTACCCGCGTTGGTAGAGACGAGCACCTTGTTGGCCCCCGGCGATGCCAAGTCATTGGTGGTAATCGTATTGTCCACAATCTTCACCGATGAGACTGAATTGCTCGCCAGATTTTCGAGCTCCACCACTTCGTTGTTCAGCGCAAGGTTCGTTAGCTGACCTGACAGATCACCGCCCACTTGGCCGCTGGCCATGAGAACCCAGCCTTCGGGATTCATCCAGTAATAAAAAGCGTTTTCCTGCGCATCGTATACCAGCAAACCGCTTTCAGCCGCCGATAGGGTTTGGATAAACGAATCGGCCGTACGCTGGGCAGTGTTCATCGTCGGAATAAGCAGTCCTTGGTTTTGGCCGGGTGAAACCAGATGCAAGACCGCGTTGGGGTTAGGGTTTTCGGTGCCAACGCCGACCGAGTTTTGCCCGTAGCTCGGGGAAACCACGAGTAAGATAAACAGGCACGAAAAGGCGAAATAACTAGCAAAATGCTTCATTGAACGAGGATTTGAGCCATTTAGGCTTTATAAACGAATGCCAATCTATTTTTGCTGATTAATGTCAAAAAAGAATTGTCCCAGCGCCGAACTACGAAGCCGAGGGATGCGCAAGGGCTTGAGAGGAGTAAGAGTGTCGACAGGAATTCCGTTCAGTTGCTCTAGCTGCTGTAAGTCAATGCCGTCAATGCGCATGAGATTCTTGATCGTGGCATTCGGCCGCAAAATGCGTATCTCAGCTTGGGGAGTGTAGCGAAGGTTTTCTCCGACAAGGTGAATGTCTACCCGGCGGTTCAACTGCTGACTCACTTCCGGATTGGTGGACGACCAGGCGGTAGATACTCCTTCCGCATTGAGTACCAACGCGGATGGGTCCACTCCCTGATCAACCAAAAAGTCAACCACCGCAATGCCCCGCTGTCGGCTCAACTGCAAATTGTAGGCATCGTTGCCCAAGCTATCCGTGAAAGCGTTGATCTCGATCACCGTGGTGGGGTTTAGAGAGAAAAAGTGGGCCAGTTCTCGAAGGGCTTGCTTTGCCTCGGGGCGCAGCAGCGATTGATTGAAGTCGAAATAAAGCGTTTCGTAAGATGCGGTAGTAGTGGCCTCTCGGTAGGCTGTCAAACGAAGTCCCTGCAACCGGAAGGTGCTATCCGAAGACCGCAATGATCCTCCGACTACCAAACCGTAGCGCATGGCCGGGTTGAGATTGACAAAGTGGAATTCCCCGGCTTCGTTGGTGGTGGTGATTTTAGCGACGGTGCCGGTGCTGTCGAGCAGGTGAATCCGAGCGCGGGGTACCACCCCGGTTCCTGAGACAATCTCTCGGAGCAGGGTTCCCCTGATCTCACCCCTTTGATCTTTCGAAATACTATCCGTAGAAATAATCACCAACGGACTCGTTCGGTCAACGCCGGTTGCTGCCGAGCGGGCCGCCGCCGATTGCTGATTCCGAAGTCGGGATAGCGCAATTTCACTGACGTCGGAGGCCAAAACAAACCGGGATGCGCCGTTGGATAGTTGCTCATCCGGCACCGAATGAACCACCACAATGTCGTTCAGGAGAGTGGGCACGGAAATATCATCGTCCGGTAGCAGATCATTGTTAGGTGGCCGGGCAGTGACCTGCGGCAACCGTCCGGTGCTTCCCAACAACTGCACAACCATCGATTGGGTGGTGTCTGGCGTGAACTGGTAAATGTCAAAATCACCGGTTCGGTTCGAAGACAAGTATCCCTGACCATTGCCGAGGGCTAAGAAGCAGTCATCCTGCTCCGAATTGAAGGGCGACAGCAACGGTTGAGGACTGCTTTTGCCACTTTTCCAGCGAGGCACGCCGTACAGGTCCATCCCGCCGGGGCCGCTCCGTCCGTTCGTGGCAAAGAGAAGCAGATCGTCGGAGCCATTATAAAAGGGGGCAATCTCATCGCCAGCGGTGTTGATCAGTTCACCCAGGTGCTGGGCAGGTTGCCAGGCCGCCGTGCTGTCCCGAACGCTCAACCACAGGTCGAAGCCCCCGGCGCCGCCCGGCCGGTCCGAAGCGAAAAACAGCGTGTCATCCCCGGGCGAAAGAGCGGGATGTTTACTATTTGACCCCGGGGTATTGATCGATGCACTGAGGAGAGTAGGTGACCGCCACTTCCCCCGGCGATACTTAGATACGTAGAGGTAGCAGTGCTCTGTTTGGCACCGCGTAAAGTAGAAGGTGGTCTGCGGAGCGTCAAAGCAGCCCGGACCGTCGTGAAAGTTGCTGTTCCACCGCGCGATGGCACGCGAACGGTTTTTCGCCCCCTGACCGTGGTCTTCTACCCAAATCAGGTTGGTATAGTTTTCCCCGTAGCGCGTGTCTAATCGGCGGCGCGCGGCGCGCCAGCGTCCAGAGGTGAGCACCAAACTGCTATCGTGACGATACGGAACCGCCGCGTAGTCGTGGGCGGGGGTGTTGTAGGGCGGAGGCAAGCGATAGAGCGCCGACGAGGACGGCTCGGTGGTAAGCAAATCCCCCTGATAACAACCCTGTTGCGTGGTGCGCGCTTCTTCAACCAGCGGATGGTCGGGGTGAGTGGCCATGAAATGCTCCAGGAGCGGAAGTGCCTCCGAACATCTTCCTTCCTGCTTGAGCAGCAGAGCATAGTAAAATTCGGCGGCGGGGTAGGTCTCAGAAGCCTGCTCGTACACCCGCTGGTAGTGAACCAGGGCTTCCGAATACTGAAAAAGATGCCGCCGCGACTCGGCCAGCCGGTAGGTACTCTGCCAGTCGGTGGTGTCGCGGGCGATGGCCGATTGATAGAGCAACGCCGCCTGCGCGTACTGTTGCCTCCGGTAGTATTGTTGGGCTTCTTCCGGCGAAGGCACCGCCAGGGGAGCGAACTGAGCCTGAGCGCTAGCGCTCACCAAAAATATAAGTAATAGCCACTCTATCCGTTGCATGCGCTAAAATAAGGGCGTGGGGGGGAGCACGGCAGGGCGCTTGTCCAAAAAGCGGTAGGCCATCGACAGTTCCAGGGTAGACTGGTTGGCAATTCCCCGACGGTCCCCCGAAGCGTTCATGTCGTAGGATAATGCAGCGTCAAACTGACTGGCTTGCGCACCGAGCAGAAACACAAAAGCGTCGTCGTAGCGATACCATCCCCCCAGTAGTAACTGAAGGTCGGCGGGCACCGCCGGACGGTCCGATAGCACCCGGACACCCAGGGTGGCCCCTCCGGTGTACTGTACCAGCGCTTGTTGGGCAATCACGAAAAAACCGGGCGATACGTTGAGCCGTTCGCTGGCCCGAAACTGCCCACCTCCGTGCCCTTTGTACACCAGGGGCAATGCCTCTTCGTCTGACAGAAATCCGTAGGCGGGGCGGTTTAAATTACTCACCGAAGCCCCCAGGTGCAGTTGGTAGGCCACGGTTTTCTTCCAGGGGTTGCGCATAGGATCGTAGGTCCACAGCAAACCCGCGTTGAACCGCAGCGTGCTCACCTGGGCGGCGTAGGTGCCGGGCGGCGGGGCGGGGTTCTCAAAGCCCCGGTAGGTGATCTGCGAAGGCCAGGTGAGGGCACTATAATCGATGCTGGTGCGCACGTAAGACGACTGAATGCCAACGCTCACAAACTGGGTTCGCGGACGGTTAAGGGGCAGCACGTAGGCACCGGCAACGTCGATCTGGTAGGTTTGCCACTCGTTGCTTTCGCCCGCCAGGTCGCTAAGAAATCCAACTCCGAGCCCACCGCCGGGAAGCGAACCCGCTGGCCTTTGCCCGCCGTACAGCGGAATCATAGCCGAAAAGTAGCCTGTTTTATAGGCCAAAATACCCAGGCGCTGCAATCGGTAAACAATGCCCAGGGTGGGGTCAGCCACCGAACCGGCCGCCGCCGGATTAAGCAGCAGGGGGGCGGCCTGATACTGCGAAAAACGCACTTCCTGCGCCAAAGCGCGGGAGTGCACCAACAGCATCACTCCAGCTGTGGCCAGTATACGGAAAACACTACGGACGGTCATTAGCGGAATAAGGTAATGGTTCCGGATTGGTCTACCGGCGTCCCGTTCTCAAAAAGTCCGCGCAGGTGGTACTGATACACTCCCGCCGGGGCCGAAGTGCGATCAGATGGATATACGCCTTCCCACCCCTGTCCTTGGGCCTGCGATAGCGAAGCGGTTTGATACACCAGGTTGCCCCACCGGTCAAAAATACGGAAAAGAAAGGATTCGGAGCGCAACGTGCTGGCGTAAATCTTCACCGAACGGTTGGTCGGGTTCGGAGCATCCGGTGCAAAGGCGGAGGGTACGAGTACCTGATTCTCCACTGAAAATAAACTGGTGACCCCCACGGCCACGATGGATTGGTTAACCGGGTCCGCACTTGTGATGGTTCCCTGGACGGCATCACCGCTTTGGTCAGATTGGCCTACGCTCACGAACTGCCCGCCCGGTTCGGCTGATTGCGCCACGACGGCCCCCACCAGATCATCCAGGCCATCGTCGCGGTTCACCGTCAGCTCCACCGGCGAGCCGGTAAAGGTACCGCCCACCGTCTCGATGCGCCAGTAGCGGGCCGACGATACCCGGGCCAACGATTCATCCGGCGAAGCGGCCGGGTTGGGAGCCACTACGCTGACCCGCAGGGCGGGCGCCTCCCCCTCCACATTGGTGAGCGTAAGGGGCAGATACGCTCCGGCCAGTCCCAACGGAAAGCGCCGACGGCCGGTGCCGCGGTAAACCATGATGGACTCAACAAACGATTCGGAAGATCCGCCCGCCACGGCGGCGGTAGCCGCTAACTCGAGCGGAGTTGCCGCGGAAGATTGCAACACACCCTGCTCGAGCGTAAGCGTGTCGATCACCCGAAGGGCAGACTGTAGTTGCTTGCTTCCTGAACCACGCACGCTCAGGTGATGAAACGCCTGCTCCCGGTGATCGATGGTTTGCTCTGCTCCAACGAGAATCACTTCGCTGCCCGGCCCATCCGTATACGTTGCTTCATTACGCCAGTCGCCGCTGAGCAAGAGGGTGCCCTGGTTGATGAGCGTTCCGCGGTTGCGCAAATACCCCTTGATCGATATTCGTGTGTTGGGCCGGATGCTGATCACTTGTTCGCTACCCACGTACAGCGCCTGTCCCTGAGCCTTCGACGATCCGGTGACACCAAGGATTAACGCAAAAGAGAGAAACAACAACAAGTGGCGCATGCCGGGCCAGGCTTTTGTAATCAAAGTGCTCAGTAGCTACTGAGACAAACGATAAAGAAACGGGTAAAGTACTAAAATTGGGCTTAGCCACCCTAAGCAACGCTCAAAATTTAACGCTATATTTCAAAACTTGAACGAACGTGTTGCAAATGCGTTCAGCGTGAAGCGCCCGAGGTCCGAGATATTTTTACTTCCGAGACTACGCTTAACGGGTTACTTGGTATTCGCCGAGTCCGGAGCTAACTGCACTAGGAAGAAACCAAAATTCCCCTGGGGCTGATACAACGGCATGAGCAAGTAAGCGTCCTGCGGGGCCACTACGGGCTCACCGTCGCTGGTCGCTAAGCGCTCACCCTGGCGCACCAGCTGTAGATTGCGGAATCCGGGCTCCATGCGAAAGGCTTCATCGTCACGAATGTGGTAGGCGGATAGCAACCGATACACCTCCTGCTGCTGCGTCCCCTGTTGCCGAAGGGTGGCCTGGGCGCGATCAAGGTACGGCCGGGCCTGCGTTTCATCAATGCATCCCGCGTGCCGCAGGGCGAGCCAGATGACCGCTTCCTGATTGTCTACTGAGATAGCCGCCTGGTGCTGCCCCGCCTCGTAGGTGAAACCCGTCCAGCCGCGTTTGTTCAACCACTCGGCCAAACACCCCTTGATCTCTTTTTCGGCCCCAATAACCGCGGCCACCGGAATTCGCTGCGCCAACTGCAGGCTGGAGGGAAAACCCTTGTTCAGGCTGATAAACGGAATGCTGGCCGAAGAGGTGGTATGGCAATCCACAAAAAAGAGTTCCTCTTCCGTTCTTGCTTCCAATGACTCCACCAAGTCGCAAATATTCACCAATTCGAGCGTCTCAAAAGTCTGTTGTTCGGGAGTAGCCTTCACCTGCTCAATGCGGGAGGGTAAAAAAAGGCGGTTTAAGTCTTCGTTCACGTAGCGAACTTCTTGCCGAAGCGCTTCCATATTACCCAGCACTCCAACCAACTGACCGCTGAGCGGAATCGGCTGGGTGCGTAACTGCTCAAAAATGCGCTGCAAAGCCAGCACGCCACTGGGTTCGTTGCCGTGTACCCCGGCAAACACTACCAATCGTGGGGGTGCGCCCTGAGCCGGAAAACTATCAATGATACGAGAAGAGAAAATAGGGTCTTTGTTCATTCGGATTGCTGATCTAGCTCGCGGTATAACAGTCGGCTAAGATGCACAAAGTCGTGTTCGGTGACTAGGCCGACCAAGCGCCGGTCACGAACCACCGGAAGGCACGATATCTCGCTGTCGACGATCAGCTCGATGGCTTCGGTGAGCAGCATATCGGGCGGAGCGGTTACCAGCTCTCGCACCATCACGTCGCGAACGGACAGCTGCGCAATATCCGTTCCGTGGTGGGCGGTCATGTACGAAATAATGCTGTCCTTGGTGATGATGCCTACTAGTTCTCCCTGGTTCTCCACCGGGACGTGCCCGATCTGCTTCCAGGTCATCAGGTGCGTGGCCAAATCTACGATGTCGCCCTCCTGCACCGTATACAGCGACTGCGTCATCACCTGCGACAGCGTACGAAACCGGTTGCGCCAGTGCCCGGCCTCCTGCACCGTAGCCAGACTCCAGTGGTGCCCGGGTTGTCCGGCGGTTTGGCGCTCCAGCATCCCCGCGGTGATCGCGATCCAGGCTTCGTCATCCTGCGTGCTCTGTTCCTGTAATTGCTGATAGGAATTTAGTATCCAACGAGAACCGGTTTTGGCACTTTCGGTTCTTTCGCGGATAATCGCTAGGTAGCTTTCCCGATCTTCCTCATCTACGCCCGCGTCGCGCAGTCCCCGTTCGGCGATGGGCAGCAGTTCGTCCAGCACCAACTCCTGGGCGGTGACCAGCGCTCCGTCGAGCCAGGTGAACTGCACTTCAATGCCCAGTTGGGCGGCTTTCAGAAAGTTTTCTTTGGCCTGATCGAAGGGAATCTGCTCAGGTAAGCGGCGGTAGCGGTCGGGCAACCCCTTCATGAGGCCTAACCAAAAGGCGGTGTTGGCAATTTCGTCTTCCACGGTGGGGCCCGCGGGCAGCACCCGGTTCTCGATGCGCAGGTGGGGAGCACCCTGGGTGGTTCCGTAGCACACCCGGTTCCAGCGGTAAATGGTGCCGTTGTGGAAATTCAGGGCCTCCAATCGCGGGACGCCGCCCTGCGCGAGCACTTCGGTAGCGTGCTCTTCCAAGGGCTTAGTGAGATACGCCCGGTAGCCCGCGATGTCCTGATGAAAAAGTTCGGCAATGGACGTTTCAATCCATGCACTGCCGAACGATACCCGGGCTTCTTCCTGCTTCAGGTTGGAGTAGGGTTTGCGGGTATCGGTGGTTTGGCGTAGCAACGCGATGCGGGTTTCGTGCCATAACCGCCGCCCCAGAAACACCGGCGAGTTGGTGGCGCAGGCCAGGGTGGGGGCGGTGATCAGTTGGGCCCAGTTGTACAAATCGGCCAAATCGTTCGGGTTCACCTGCAGGTGCACCTGGAAGCTGGTCATGCAACCCCCAAAGGTCGATGGATTGTTGCGGGTGATGAGCTCGTCCACTCCCTTGATGTTGAACTCGTACTGCGCACCGCGGCGCTGGTTCACGTTCTCCAGCAGGGCCTGGTACCGGGGTTCGGGAGTCATCGCTTTCGGGTCGGTGTCTGCTTCCCGAATGGTCGGCAAGATACCCGTCAGGATGAGCTGCGCCCCATAGTTCTTGGCCTCCTGCGCTACCAATTGTAGCTTATCGAGCAGTTCCTGCTTCATTTGCGAGAGACAATCACCGGTGAAGGTCAGCGGACTGAGGTTAATTTCCAGGTTGAACCGGGCGTATTCGGTGGTGATAAAATCTTTGTCAAGCGCCTGATGGATTTCGGGACCAACCAGAGCCGGGCTAAACTTTTCATCCACCAGCACCATCTCCTGTTCGGCGCCGATGCGTTGGATGTCCTTCTCGAAACGGTCATTGGCGAGCATGGTTTCGAACGCCCGAATGTCGTCCAGCAGATGCGTCATAAAGGCTTGCCGTTCGCCCTCAGTCTCAATAATCTTGATGCCTTTCTCGGCCATAGAACAAAATTTTTGGTATACGAGGGTATAAGCCGGATTGGTCTGATTTTGTTGTCGCTTACGTCGACGATTGCTCATCCTCACCGAACGATGATCGAACCGTAAGAGACTAATACCATGATATCTAACAAAAAAGCAATACTGCGCTTCTATGAATCGTATTAGTTTTTCTTATTAATTTAATTATTATTACCTTGCTCTACCGTTTGGTTAATCTAAAGTGCTCATTTGATTTTTCTGCATGTCATCCCTAACCACCCAACGAAGCTCCTCCCTGGCATTTATCAGGCTTTTGCGTCCCGAACAGTGGGCCAAAAACACTTTTTTGTTCGTTCCTGCCTTCTTTGCCGGTGGGCTATTGGAACCCTACGTTTTTAGTCGGCTAGCCGTTGCTTTTGTGTGCTTCAGCGGGATGGCTAGCTCCATTTACATTCTGAACGATTACCGGGACATCGAGAGTGACCGGCAGCATCCGACTAAGTGCAAGCGCCCCCTGGCGGCGGGTGAGGTGTCGGTAACCGTAGCGCTGTTCGCCATGGCGATGATGGCAACCGGCGCGTTGCTGGTTGCCTGGTGGCTAAGTACCTACTTTTTTGTCGCATTGCTCGCCTACGCGACCCTGAACGTGGCCTACTCTTTCGGCTTGAAGCACGTTTCTATTCTCGACATTCTCATCGTTGCCTTTGGGTTCTTGCTGCGAACGGTGGCGGGGGGCGTGGTGGCCGAAGTGCCCATCTCGCAGTGGCTGGTAATCATGATTTTTTTGTTAGCCCTGTTTTTAGCGCTCGCCAAACGACGCGATGACCTGTTGCTCGGCCAATCGTCCGGGCGGCTGATGCGTAGGTCAGTGAAGAATTATACCCTCGAGTACGTGAACGCCTGCCTTACTATGCTGGCCGGTATTATCATCGTTTCGTACTTGATGTATACGATCTCCGACGAGGTGGTTAGCCGACTGGGTGATCACTTGTACTTCACCAGCATCTTCGTGATTGCCGGGATGATGCGTTACCTGCAAATATCCTTGGTAGAAAACAACAGTGGCTCCCCCACCAAACTGCTCTACACCGACCGCTTCGTCCAGCTTACGCTGCTCGCCTGGCTCATGAGCTTTTTTGCGTTGATCTACCTGGGCACCTCCTTCTAATCAACGCGCTGTTGTCCGAACCACCAATCTTAGCTTTATTTGATTTTGACGGCACCATCACCCGTCGCGACACTTTGTTCGATTTTATCCGCTTTTACCGAGGAGAGCGGGCGTTGTACCAAGGCTTGCTGCAACTCACTCCTACCTTGCTGGCCTTCAAACTGGGGTATACGCCCAACTGGGTAGCCAAAGAGCGCACGTTAATTCATTTTTTTGGCGGCGAACCCCTCACTAAGTTTCGCCAACGCGCTTCCGAATATGCCCGGCATCGCCTGCCGCAGATCATCCGACCCAGTGCTTTGCAAAAAATCAACGAACTCAAAGAAAAGCAAGCCATGATCTACGTGGTTTCCGCCTCGGCCGAAGATTGGATCCAGGACTGGAGTGAATCGCTGGGAATCAATCTGCTAGCCACCCAACTGGAGACGCAGCAGCAGCGGGTGACCGGAAGAATTGCCGGAAAGAACTGCTACGGACCCGAAAAGGTCCGCCGAATCAGGGAAGAACTCAACCTGGCGCAGCACTCCACGATTTACGCCTTTGGCGACAGCCGAGGAGACCGCGAGATGCTAGCGGTGGCGAACTACCCGCACTACCGCTACTTTAAGTAACTGAAGAAGAAAAATCTACCGCCTGCTCAACCCAATGATTTTTGATCATCTTCAGTCGTTTAACGGTGAGCGGCTTCACGATGTAGTCTGCTACGTTAGCGACTTTCTTTGCCCGATTGATTTGCTCCTGGTCGGTAGACGAGGCCAGCATGTAGATGGTCGTTTCCGAGCAGCCCATCGTTTCAAACTGCTCCAAAAACTGCCAACCACTGACGATAGGCATGCAGATATCCAGAAAGATGAGTTCGGGAGCTTCTTTCTGCCGGTTAGCCAGGCTGGTCAGGTAGTCCAGTCCGTCAACGGCACTGTAAAAACACTGCACCTGCTCGGCCAACTGCACCTTGTGATTGGCTCGCTCTACAATCAATCCGACAATCGGATCATCGTCAATTACTAAAATTGTGTTCACGTTCGGCATACCGGGGCGTCGTTAAGATTAGTACGATACGGTGAAGCCAACAATCGGTATGCCACGGCGGGCCAAACGTAAGGTATATTGAGACACTGTTGAGCAACTCAACAGGTTTAGTAAAATAATTACAGTTCATGTTATAAAAGTTAATACTTAGCCCTAGTCTGTTTAACGTACTATCCAGCGGGAAACAAGTTATTAGTCGGTGCTTCATAGGGGTATATTCACCAGCGAACCATTATGCTTGGCTATGTTGTACGCTCGTTTAACCGTCCTTATCACCTTTCCTTTACGATTTCTGCTGGCCCTATCCCTCGTGAACGGGAACGGAATGCCCCCCGGAGGATCGCCTCCCGGAGGATCGCCTCCCGGAGGTACGCCCCCCGGAGACAATGCCCCGGAGTACGAACTGGTGAACCTGGGTCGTCCGCTCAACAGCATCTACCACGAATCGGCTCCGGTGATATCGCTCGACGGACAAACGCTCTACTTTGTCATCACCAATCACCCCGAAAACAACAAGGGTTCGGAGAAAACTCAGGACATTTGGTTTGCCCAACGTGACTCGATCACCGGAGCGTGGTCGGGAGCCACGCACATGCCCAAGCCATTCAATGAGCATCGCTACAACCAAGTGGCCAGCGTCTCGCCCGATGGCAACCGCTTACTCATCCGCACCGGCGAGGGCAAGAGCAATTGGGAGTTTGCTACCGTGGAGCGCACCGGCGAGGGGTGGCAGAAGCCCCAAAAGCTGAACATTGATGGTTTTAGTAGCATGTGTCGGGGCAAATTCAACGGCGGATTTATGGCTTACGACGGCAACGCGTTGCTGCTGTACTTCAGCGAGACCAAAGATGCCAAACTAAGCGACCTCTACGTAAGCTTTCGGGAAGGTGATGACCGCTGGACGCGTCCGCAGCCAATCACCGCTCTGAACACGCGCTACGACGAGTTTGGTCCCTACCTGGCACCCGACAACCAAACCATGTACTTCGCCAGCGCTCGACCCGGTGGGTTCGGCAGCACCGACGTGTACCGCACCCGACGGCTGGACGACACCTGGCTGGCGTGGTCGAAGCCGGAAAACGTGGGCGCCCCCATCAACACCAAGGGGTTTGACGCCTACTACGCGGTGGGCCGTTCCGATACTGCGGTGTTCACCACCCGGGCCCTGATGACGGCCGACGGGGGGCATTTGGACATTTACGGACTGCGAACGGTGAAAAAAGTGAAACCCAAACTGCACCTAGAAGGATTCATCACCGACGCTGCTACGGGCAATTTTGTGACGGCCAGCGTGCGCTACGAACGAGACGATCAAGCCCTGGGTATCGCCCATTCTGACTCGGTGATGGGAGAATACCGCACCCGATTGTCGGAAAGCGGTTGGTACCACTTGTTCATTTCGGCACCCGGTTATCTATCGCGCGTCGACAGCGTGCAAATTGCCCCCTTCTCAGCCGATACGACCGCCTACAAAGACCTGACACTTCAAGCGCTGGAGGTGGGAGTATCGGTACGGCTGAACAACATCTTTTTCGATTACAACGAAACCACGCTACGCCCCGAATCGCATCCCGAACTGGACAAGGTGGTAGAAATGCTGGAAACTAACCCGAAGCTTGCCATTGAAATTGGCGGCCACACCGACGACCGGGGGTCAGAAGAATACAACCAGCAACTCTCGCAGGGACGCTCGGAAGCCGTGCGGCAGTACCTGATCGACAACTTCATCGACCCTGAACGGGTGACGGCCGTGGGCTACGGCGAAACGAAGCCCGAAGTGCCTAACGACAGCGAAGAAAACTGGCAGGTGAATCGGCGGGTGGAGTTTACGGTGCTAGAGAATTGATTGAGAAAATCTCTTAAGAACGGGTTAGGCAAAAAGTACAAAGTCAACTTGTCACCTATGATGATTTTGACCCTATGCCTGATAAGTATTACTTTGTACACGGTGTTGGTAGTCGTCTCTTAGTCGCAAGGCACCATATTTCTCAGGTTTAGGCAACTTTCTACTCGTCTCCCGCCCGCGCCACTCCCACCATGCTATCGGCCGTGCCGTAGTACAAGTACCAGACATCATCAAAGTACACGAGCCCCTCTACGAAGGTGGTTCCGTCCTGATACTGCCCCGACTTTTCGAAAGGCAGTTCGGGCTGAATAAAGGGTTCGTCAGACCGATCCAATAACTTCCAGGGTTCCTGAGCGTCGAACAGGGCCTGTCCGCCCGTGTAAACGCGATTACCCAAGTCCTCTTCACCGATGTTCTGGGAGTTGCCCGCATTGTATAGCACCACAATGCCATCGTCGGTGAGCACGGGCGGCGGCCCCGCTTCCACCAGCCACGAGTCAAAGTAACCGGGCCGCGGACTCAACACCGGGGCCAGTTGGCCGGTGTAGTCTTCCACCGGAGTCCAGTCGAGCAGATCATCGGAACTGGCCAGCCAGATGTGCGGCACGCCAAAGTACATCCAGTATTTGCCGTTGATTTTGGTAGCGACCAGTTTGCCGTCTACCAGTTTGGTCACGATAGCGCCCGATTTGGTTTCTCGCCCGTGGTACTTTCCGCTATCGTATTCTTCAAAAACGGGCCCGTGCTTGGTCCAGGTGGTTAAGTCGGGCGAGGTGGCAATGGCCAGGCGAGGCACTTTCCGGTTCCACTGGGTGTAGGTGAGCACGTAGGTGCCGTCTTCGGTCTCCACAATGCGCGGATCTTCCACGCCGCCCGACCACTCAAACTTTCGCTGATTATCCCGGTCAGGATAAAACACCGGTTCAGGCCGCCGCTCGTACGTACGACCATCCGCCGACGTCGCCAAACCAATGCGGGAGGTGTGGCCCCCGATTTCCTTCTCTCCCAGTTTTTCTTCCGCCCGGTAGAGCACCCGGATGGTATCGTCCTTGACGATTGCCGCCGGATTAAAGGTGGCCATCGACTCCCAGGCGACCGTATTGCCCGTCATCGGATCCTGGAAAGTGGTGCTGCTGTCCTTCTGAATAATGGGCCGGGCGTCGGGCAGTCGCTCGAACGGACCCAGCATCCAGGGTTTCTCCTGGGCAAACAAGTGCGTAGGAATCAGCACCAGCAACCATACACTAAAACGAAATTGCATACTCAATCTATCAATTAAACCATTCAATCCTTCCCTCATTCAGTTACTCTCTAGTACCCCGGATTTTGCTCAATCTGTCCGCCGGAACGGTCGATCTCTCCCTGCGGGATGGGATACAGATAATTTTCGTCCTGAAAGTTTTTGCCCAGGTCGGTGAGCACCTCGTCGGCGATGCCCCAGCGTTTCAGGTCGTTGAAGCGGTGCGATTCAAAGCCGAGTTCCAAGCGACGTTCGCGATACAGCACCTCCAATGCCTTAGTTTGTGAAAGCCCCTGCCCGGCATAGTTTGGCAAAGCGTCGGCGGGAGTCTCACTGCCATCCAGGGCTGGAGTGTTGCGGGCCCGCTCCCGGATTTGGTCTACCAGTTGCAATCCTTCCTCCACCTGACCCAACTCAATAAGCGCTTCGGCTTTCCACAGCAGCACATCGGCATAGCGAATAAACACCCGGTTGCCCGGCGAGTCAGCGTTGCCCTTGTAGCGTTGGTCGGTGCTGCCCAGCAGCTTCGGAGAATACTGCGCGGCGGTGTCGATGGTGTAGCCTAGGCGGGGATCGTTTGGGGCGAAAGCGGCAATAAAGTCTTCGGTAGGAGCCACAAAGCCCCAGCCCGACAGCGCACCGAGCCCGTTGCCCTGGCTAGGGTTTACTTCCTGACGGTGGTTGTAGGCAAAGATCACCTCATTTTCCTCATACTCTTGCTCCACATCAAACGCGGCGAAATAGTCCGGGTTTAGCGTGTAGAAGTCCTGCGCCTGCAGTTCGTTCACGTACGCTATCACCTGATCCCAGTTTTCTTCGAACAAAGCTACCTTGGCCAGCAGCGCCTGCGCGGCCCCCCACGAGGCGCGCCAGGGTTCTTCCGGGTCAGCATATTTCTGCTGCGGTAGCAGTTCGATGGCCCGCTGCAAATCCGAGCGGACCGAAGTCAGCACCTCCGCTTCGGTGTTGCGATTAGACACCTGGTAGGCTTGCTCAAAGTTTTCCAAAGGTTCGGTAAGTAACGGAACGCCCCCAAAGTTGTTGACCAAATCAAAGTAGTAAAACGCGCGCAGAAAGTAAACTTCGCCTAGCAGTCGATCGCGCGTAGCGGCATCTAAATCGGTGGCAGCGATTACTTCCTGGTTTTCCAGGGTGCTGATGGCCTGGTTGGCCCGCGAAATGCCCTCGTAGTCGTAGCTCCAGATGCCGTTAAAGGCTCCGTTGATAGAGGTGAAGTTAAACGCGGCTACCTCGTCCATCCAAGCCTGGTCGCCGTCAGGGTTCCACTTTTTCTGCATATCGCCCGCCGCAATGTCCTGCAAAATGAAGTCGTTGCGCAATACCCGGCCCCCGGACCAGTCCCAGTTGCCAATAATATTCAGCGTGTTTGATAGCAACTGATAGGTTGAGTTCACCGACGAGGTGATCGTGGCAGCGGTGGGCTCGGTATTAATCTGATCCTGCGTGATCAGCCCAATCGGGTCTTCGTCCAGTTGCGATTCGCAGCTTAGGGTGATCACTGCGAAAACTGTTAAACAAGTATATGCTAGGTTTTTCATGGTTGAGCTTTAGTAAGGTTTACAAAGAGACATTCACTCCGGCCAGCACGGTGATCGACTGGGGGTAAGTGCCGAAGTCGATCAGGGCGGTAGATTCCGGATCTAGTCCGGTATAGTTGGTGATGGTGAACAGGTTTTGACCCGATACGTACGCCCGCACGCTACCGGCACCGCCCAGTCTGTCCAGATTAAAGGTGTAACCGACTTCCACATTCTTAAGCCGCAGGTAGGCCGCGTTCTCCACAAAAATATCCGACACCCGGCTGCTGCCGTTGTCCGTGAAGCTCACTCGCGGAATGGTGTTGGTGGAGTTTTCACCGTCCCAGGCATTCAGCACCCAGTCGGTATAGTTAAAGGGACGGGTGTCGTAGTCAATGATCTTCTTCAGATCGTTGTAGCGGTCCACACCGCCCACGCCCTGCCACAGGATGCTTACGTCGAGTGCCCGGTAGGTAAGGCGTCCGCTCAGGCCGTAGGTGAGCGCCGGATTCGGATCGCCGATAAAGTCCCGGTCGTTGTCGTTGATGATGCCGTTGCCGTCCAGGTCCCGAAACTTGATGTCGCCCGGTTGCTGGGCGGGGTTTGCCGTGCCGTTCAGGTGTTCCTCAATTTCCTGCTGATTTTGGTAGATTCCTTCCTGCACAAATCCGTAGTAGGCGTTGAGCGGCTGCCCCGGCTGCGTGCGCGTTACTGGCCCAATCAGGTAGGGCAGGTTGGGGTGAAGGGCGTTCACCTCGTTCTGCAGGGTGGCCAGGTTGCCCCGCACTTCGTAGCCCAGCGCATTCTCAAAGTTGCGGTAAGCCAAGGCGAACTCGAACCCCCGGTTGCTCACCTCTCCGGCGTTGAGGAAGGTTGGCGATACGTCGCCCACCAGCTGCGGCAGTGAAATAGGCAACAGAATGTCGGTGGTGGTTTTCTGGAAATAATCCACGCTGCCGTAGAGCTTGTCGCGGTAGAGTCCGAAGTCGATGCCCACGTTGGTTTGGGTGGTGGTTTCCCACCGCAGGTCGGGGTTGCCATAGCGGCTGATCAGGTAGCGGTCGGCATCGCGGCGAAACAGCGTGAGGTAGGCGTAGTTGGGAATTTCCTGGTTGCCCAGTTGGCCCCAACTGCCGCGCAGCTTGAGTTCGCTGAGCCAGCTTAGGTTCGCTAAAAAACTTTCTTCCGACAACGTCCAGCCCACCGACACCGACGGGAAGTAGCCCCACTGGTTTTCTTCGGCGAAGCGCGAGGAGGCATCGGCCCGCAGGCTGGCGGTCACCAAATACTTGTTCTCAAACGCGTAGGTGGCCGATCCAAAGAACGAAAACAGCGCCCACTGTTCACCATTGCCGCCGTTCCACAAATCCAACTCGGTATCCCCGAAGTCGATGTAGCGGAAGTTGGGCTGCGTGAAGTCGAAGCGGTTGCGCGACGCACTGATCCCACTCGCGTTGTTATCGATAAATTCAGAACCCAGCAGGGCACTGATGTTGTGCGCCCCAAACTCTTTGTCGTAGGTCAGGCTGTTGTTCCAGGTGAGCGTGATATTTTCGCCCCGCGACTCGCTGAGTCCGTTGGGTCGGTTCTGTCGCCCCAGACCTTGATCGATTTCGTTGCCGCCGCCATCGTCATCGCCGAAGTTTTCATTGAAAGTTTTGCGATGGTTGAAGTTAATATCCGCGCCGAAGTTGGTGCGAAACTTCAGGGCGTTGTCGGGCAAGAAGCTGTACTCGGCAAACACGTTGCCGAAGGTTTTGTAGGTGATCGCCTCGTCATCGGTGAAGTAGGCCAGCGCGATGGGGTTCTGCGAAAGCTCGTACTTGCCACTCTCGTAATCATCGGGACCCCGATAGAAGGGCAGGTCGGTGAAGGGGTCGGCGGGGGAGTAGGTAGGATCCGACGGGTCTTTGCGCACCGGGATGATGGGCGGCCGCAGAAAAGCGTGGCGGATGATGCCGGGCGCGTCGCCGCGCGATGAAATCTGGTCCTGCGCTTCGTAAGAAAGTTGCAGGTTGATGCCCACCCGCAGGCGGTCGGTCAGATCGGAGTGCACGTTCGAACGCAACGTGAAGCGCCGAAAGCGATCATTGTCATACACTACGGCCCCGTCTTGCCCGTAGTAACCGCCCGACAGATAATAGTTGGTGCGCTCATTGCTGCCCGCCGCCGATAGCTGCACGTTATGCGTTTTTCCCAGCTCGAACAACTCGTCTAAATAATCCACGTCGGCAAAGTCGCTGCGGTTGCGGTCTTCGGTGTAAGGGTTGGTGCCGGAGTAGCCCGCGTTGTCCCAGGCGCTTTCTACAGTATTGAGGTACTGGTCGGCGTTGAGCATGTCGGGTAAGTTGGCCACCTGCTGCACGCCTCCGAAGTAGTTAATCCGAAAGCCGGGACGCTGCGCCCCACTGAGGGTTTCGATCACGATCACGCCCCCGGCCGCCCGCGAACCGTAGATGGCGGCCGCGGCGGCGTCTTTCAGCACGGTCATCGACCGGATATCGGCCGGGTTCAAAAAGGATATCTCCCGGCTAGGGATGCCGTCGATGACGTAGAGCGGGTTGTTGTTGCCGATGGTGCCGTTGCCCCGGATGCGTACCTCCACCTCGTCGCCGGGGGCGCCGGTGCTCTGGGTGATGGCCACTCCGGCCACCTGCCCCTGCAGGGCCTGCGTGATCTCCGGCACCCGCCGGTTTTCCAGGTCTTCAATGGGCACCGAGGCCACCGCACCGGTGATGGTAGACTCGCGCTGGGTTTTGTAGCCCACCACCACCAGTTCGTCGAGCTGCGCTATGTCTTCCGACAGGGCTACGTTGATGCTCTCCTGCGATCCCACTGGTACTTCTTGCGTAACGAAGCCCACGAACGAAAATACCAGGGTAGCCTCCGGATCCGCCACCGTCAGGTTATAGCTGCCGTTCAGGTCGGTGACCGTGCCGTTGGAGGTTCCCTTCTCGATCACCGACACGCCGGGAACGGGTTGGTTGTCTACTTGGCTGGTGACCGTGCCGCTCACCTGCTGGACAACGGGGGGCGGGGCTTTTTTTGATGCGGCAGCGACCAGGGGCGCAGCGAAGCCAAAAAGAACAAGAAAAATAGCTGAGTAGTGATTCAGTTTCATGGGGAGCACCGATTGTGGTTAAAATTCTGTTAAAAACGTCGCTAACGCAGGCTTAAATACTGCCTGAAAGAAAAAAATAAGACTAAAAAACAGGAATGTGGTAGGATAACTGAGTCTGAAGTAATTTGTTAGAAAGCGTACTATCATTCACCGTTTTTCTTCTTTTGAGGTTAGTATTCCCACGAGCATTCACTTTTTCTCCCAGGTGAGTGTTCCCACGAACCTCCAACGGATTCTGGGTATTCCCACGAATATTTCCTCTTTCCCGAAGAGTGTCCTCACGAGCCTTCGTAGAGTGTCTTCACGAGTCTCTAAGAAACCGATACCGGGAACTTCTTAACCGACGGCTTGCCACCCACCGCCCGGTTCCCTATCTTTCGGCATGAAGTTACTGCACACCGGCGACTGGCACTTGGGCAAACGACTCGGCGACTATTCACGCCTGCCTGAGCAACGGGAGGTGCTGGAAGAGATTTGTGTCATTGCCAAGGCAGAAGCGGTGGACGCGGTGCTGATCGCCGGAGACTTGTTCGATACCTTCAATCCGCCCAACGAAGCCCTGGAGCTCTTCTACCGCACCGTGCACCGACTGAGCGACAACGGTTCTCGCGCGATCATTGCGATTGCCGGTAACCACGACTCGCCCGACCGGGTGGAAGCCCCCGACCCCCTGGCGCGGGAGTGCGGGATCTTTTTGGTCGGCCGACCAGGTTCCACCATTTCCTCGGGATGCACCGATGCCGGTATTGAAACGCTGCACGCCGAACCGGGCTTCGTGGAGCTGCGCTTGCCCAACTGTCCGGCCCCGCTGCGGCTCATCTTAACCCCCTACGCCAACGAAACTACGCTGAAGCGCTTTTTGGGAGACGAAGACCGCGAGCAGTCGCTGCGCGAGGTGCTGCGGCACGATTGGCAACGCTTAGCCGATCAGCACTGCGATACGCGGGGAGTAAATATTTTGATGGCGCACCTGTATTTCCGGCAGCGCAACGGCCCCGC
This sequence comes from Cyclobacteriaceae bacterium, assembly GCA_965217275.1. Lineage (GTDB taxonomy): Bacteria > Bacteroidota > Bacteroidia > Cytophagales > Cyclobacteriaceae > Tunicatimonas. Next base: position 5,383,859 of record OZ244400.1, read on the forward strand.
CCCCGATGAGCCGGACGACGAAAAGCCCATCTTGCACATGGGCGGGGCCTCGGCGGTGTTCACCGAAGACATTCCGACCCAGGTGCAGTACGCCGCTCTGGGACATTTGCACCGCTTTCAAACCGTATCGGCTACTCCCTGCCCGGTGTGCTACTGCAGCAGTCCGCTGGCCTACAGTTTTGCCGAAGCCGAGCAGCAAAAGCAGGTGGTAGTGATCGAAGTAGAAGCGGGTAGTCCAGCCCAGGTTCGGCCGGTGGCGCTTGGAGCCGGTCGGCGGTTGTGTCGCCAACGATTCACGGAGGTCGAGAAAGCCATCGAGTGGCTCGAAACAAACCCGAATACTTTTGTAGAACTCACGTTGGTGAGCGATTCATACCTAGAAGGGAAGCTGAAGCGAGCGCTCTACGCGGCGCACGATGGCATTGTGAGCATCATTCCCGAAATTGCCACTCCCGAGGACGACGTTGCCGATGCGGCAGGCATCGATCTGAGTAAAGACCTGCGCACCTTGTTTACTGACTACTTTCGGGCCAGAAAGGGCCAAGAACCCAACGATGAACTGCTCACCCTGTTCGACGAGGTGCTCGGCACCGAAAGCAACTAAACCTTCTTACTGGCTACATGATACCGCTCCACCTCACCATTCAGGGATTGTACTCGTACAAAGAAACCCAAGTCATCGATTTCGAGACGTTAGCGGGTTCTCAACTGTTCGGCATCTTCGGTGCGGTCGGAAGCGGAAAGTCTTCTATCCTGGAAGCCGTCGTATTTGCACTCTACGACCGCAGCGAGCGATTGAACAAGAGCGGCGACAACCGCTACTACAACATGCTCAATCTGCAAAGCCAGCAGTTTGCCATCGACTTTATCTTCCGAGTCACTTCTCCCCAGCGGACCAAATACCGGTTCACCGTTTCGGCCCGCCGCAAAAAGAAGGACTACGAGAAAGTGGAAGTGAAAGAACGGCGGCAGTACCGATGGGAAAACAACGACTGGCTTCCGATTGAGGGGCCGGATGCGGCATCGATCATCGGCATGACCTACGAAAATTTCATGCAAACGGTGATTATCCCGCAGGGAAAATTCCGGGAGTTCATCGACCAAAAGCCCAACGACCGCACCCAGATGCTCAAGGAGCTTTTCCGCCTGGAAAAGTTTGATCTTTCGCATAAAACCAATCACCTGCTCGCCGCTACCCGTTCGAACATCACCGACCTGGAAGCCCGCGTGTCGGAGATCGGCCCGGTGAGTGCCGAGGTGATCGATGTGACGCGGCAGGAGATGCGGGAGGTGGAGGTTTCCTTGCAGCAGAACGCCGCGCTGCTCCGCGAAGCGGAAGATGCCTGCGAAAATTACGAAAACCTGCGCAAACTGTTCGCCGACCGGGCCGCGGCCGAGGAGCAGCAGCAGGCGCTACGCAGTGAGCAAGCCCACTACCAAGCCCGCGAAGAGCGATTGCAGGAGTACCGGGAGGCAGAAACGTACTTCAACGAAAAATTTAAGACGTTGTCCCACACCGTGGCCGAGCAGCGGGCGGCAGAAGCGGGCCTAGCGCACACGTTGACCCGAATCCGAACCGGCCAGCAGAAGCTTCAGGAAGCGCAACAGCGGTGCGAACGGGCGCAACAAAACTACGCCAACCGCGACACCATCCGGGCGCAGTGCACCGATTGGGAGCACCTGCGGCGCATCTGCCAGGGACGATCCGCGTTGCAACAACTGGCCAAAGAAGAAACCGCTTCCCGAACCGCCTATGAGCGACAGCAAGCGCAGTGCACGGCGCTCAAGCAACGCACCAAAGAAACGGAGGAGCGCTGGCTGAAGGCGGTTGCCACCCAAGAGCAGCAGGTCACGTTGCGGGCCGTGACGCAGTGGCATACCCAGAAAAAAGCCTACGCATCGGAACGGGAGGCACAACAGCAGGCAGCGAAGGCGCAGCAGCGCTGCTTGGCCCAACTGGAGGAGCGGAAGCAGCAAACCCTCGATGAAATCGGGTGGCCCGTTCGTGAACCCTTCGAGGCAATTTTCAATCGACTGAGCACGGTTAACGAAGCGCTTCGAAAAGAAACCCGGACGGCGCTGGAAGAGCTCAGTGACTTGCGCGTTCGGCACAAACTCGCCCATGCCGCCCAGCAGCTGGTGTCGGGGCAGGCGTGTCCACTCTGCGGGGCAACGCACCACCCAGCGGTGGCCCACGCCCCCGACATCAGCGAAGCAATTGCGCAACAAGAAAAGAAACTGGCCGAACTTCAGGCGCAGGAAGAGCAGTACGCCATTCTGGAGACGAATCTGCGGAAGCTACAAAACGATTACCAAAGCGTGGGCGGAAAACTAGAAGGAGTTGAGCAATTGCTATCGGCCGCCGAAGCGCGGCTAGCAGCGCACGAAGCGCAGTTCACGTGGGAGACTTACCGGGATCACAAGCCGGGAGCGTTGTCCGAACTGTTGCGAGCGAGCGACCAACAACTGACCGAGCGAAAGCGGCTGGATCAGAAACGAAAGGAGCAGCAAACGCACCTGCAACAACTGGAAGCATCGCTCACGGCGGCGCAGCAGCACTGGCAGCAAAACCAGCAACGCTGGCTGGCCGCCCGGGGCAAGGCCGACAACTACCGTTCGCTCTTGCAGGTGCTTTCTTACGAAGCGCACGCGTCGCTCAACGAAACACAACTCCTTCAGGCACAGAAAAAATGCCAGTCGCAACTGCAAGACGTAGAGGCACAGTACGAAGCTGAGCGACAGCGCTGCCAGGAGTACGAAAAGGCTTTGGGAATTTTGGAAGGAAAAAAAGTGGTCGAACAGCAACTGCTCGATGCGCTTAGCCAGCGGGCGGCGGCCATTGAAGCAGAAATTCAGGCCTTGTGTCAGCAGAAGGAGTTTGATAGCGTGGATCACGTCAGATCGATTATTGATACCGAAATGGACGTGAAGGCTGAACAAGATGCGATTGTATCCTACAAGAACCGTCTGCACGCCGCCGAAGAAACTTACCGGAAGCTCACGGACGCCATTCGGGAAAAACACTACGATCCGCTAGAGCATCGGGAGGCCCAGCATACTTGCATCCGACTAAAAGAGGCTATTGAGCAGCTCCAGCACGCTTGGGCGGTGGCGAACCGGGAGGTGAAAGAACAGCAGGAGAAGCTTAAAAAAATTCAGCAGCTCCGCAAAACCTTGGGAGAGCAGCACGCCCGTGCCCACAACCTGAAAGAATTATCCGGTTTGTTCCGGGGCAGCGGATTTGTTAACTACGCTTCCACGGTGTTGCTGGAAGAAGTGTGCCGAGGCGCCAACGTACGCTTTAAGCAACTGACCAAGAACAACCTCAGCCTGGAACTAAACAAAGAAAACGAATTCATCGTCCGAGATTACCTTAACGACGGCAAAACCCGCTTGCTGAAAACCCTGTCGGGCGGACAAACCTTTCAGGCGGCCCTGTGTCTGGCGCTGGCGCTGGCCGAAAATATCCAGTCGCTCAATCAGTCCCAGCAAAGCTTTTTCTTTTTAGACGAGGGCTTCGGTTCGTTAGACAAAGACTCGCTTCGCGTGGTGTTCGACACGCTGAAAACGTTGCGACAAGAAAACCGGATTGTGGGGATCATCTCGCACGTAGAGGAGCTTCAGCAGGAGATCGACGTGTACCTGCGCATTGAACACCACCGCGAACGGGGCAGTTTGGTAAAGGGTAGTTGGGAACGATAAAGGCGTTATCCCTAACGCTCAGGCCACCCCAAAAATCCCCCTCACAAATCCCGATCCACCATCCGCACCAAGTACCACTTCTTGTCCACCGGACGGTAGTCCATTCGGAAATAAAACCCCGAATTCACCCCGGCAATCTCGTCGGTCACCAGCGTATCAGAAACGCTGAGGTTGCGGCTAAACTGCGTGGAGTCCAGTTGCGGTTCGCGCAGCATCCGCCAGTCGGCCCGCTGCCAGCGGTAGGCGCTGTCGGCCACTTCCTCGGTGAACTTCTGCCCCGGCAACGGAAACCGGACGCGGGTCATCTGAAAGGTGCTATCGGTCAAGAACCGGTCGTAGAAGGGCGCAAAGACTTCGCGGGCGGTAGCCGACTGGGTAGATCGCGTCGGGCGACAGGCAGTGATCTGTATAAGAACCATTGACAGAAAGACCAGCCACCGGCTAGGGGACACCACTAACTTCTTCATTTAAGGATGTTATAAATTACCGGGTGCAATATCCGTCAAAAAGATAAGAGTGCCTCTAAAGCAGCTTAGAAGTTTCGAGCCTGATCCACCCAGCGGACAAACTCCTGACGAAAGCCGTACCAAATGGTCGGAAGATGCTACATCTTTTCTAAGTCCTGGATCATCCCAATCTTTTTATCAAGAGCCTCCACCGTGGCGGAGCGGGGCTCGCACAGGGGCAGGCGCACCTCCTTGGTGCAGTATCCTAACCGGTGCATCAGGTACTTAATCGGAATGGGGTTGGTTTCGATCATGCTCAGTTGCATCAGGTCGAGCAGGGCGTAGAAAGCATCCCGCGCCTCGTTCCAGCGCCCTTCCAAACAATGGTTTACCAGCGCCACGGTGGAGCGGGGCAGGGCGTTGGAGATCACCGAGATCAAACCGTCGCCGCCGCAGGCCATCAGGGGCAGGGTGAGCGCATCGTCACCCGAGAGCACCGCAAAGTCGTCGGGGGTGCGGCGGATCACGTCCATGATCTGCGCCAGGTTGCCACTGGCTTCCTTCACCCCCACAATGTTGCGGTGCTCAGCCAGCCGCAGCAGGGTGTCGGTTTCCAGGTTCACCGCCGTGCGGCCCTGAATGTTATACACAATCACCGGCAGCTCGGCCGCGTCGGCCACCGCCCGGAAGTGGCGGTAGAGTCCTTCCTGGGTAGGTTTGTTGTAGTAGGGGTTGATCACCAGGTGCCCGTCGGCGCCCGCCTCGGCGGCCACGGTGGCCAGCTCAATGCTCTCGCGGGTGTTGTTAGAACCCGTGCCGTGAATCACCTGGCAGCGGCCGTTGACAATCTCTACCGAGCGGCGCAGAACCTCGCGGTGCTCCTGGTGCGAGAGCGTGGGGCTCTCGCCGGTGGTGCCCACAAACACCAAACCCGTGATGCCCGCCGCAATCTGGTGGTCAATCAACCGCTCGAGCGCGGGCCAGTCGATCTGGTTGGCCGCCGTGAAGGGAGTGATCAGGGCGGTGTAGGTGCCGCGAAAGAGAGTAGCCATACGTGGTGGTTGGTGCCTTGTGCGTGTTGACATATAGATTAACGAGAGATTTTGAGCATGATTTTAGGCTAGGCAAGGCACTTGAGAAGCGCGATGCAGAGCATCGGGCGCCGAAAGTAATGCAGAATAGCCGTAAAGCATGCCAAAAGCGCCGTTCAAATTTATATGTCAGCACGCCCTAATGAAAAGATGGCCTAAAGTACGCATTATTGGGGTTTGTGCCTAAACCTTCGTTCGTTTGCTGGGGGCATCATAAAATTATTGTTGAATTAATAGCATTTGTCCGCGTCTGTGTTTAAAATGCCCCCGTATTGTGGTAGTGCTACCCCCTGACTAATCGCGCATGGACAAGAAAAGAATTGTCAAAGACTATGATGCCTTGCCGGAAGAAATTATCAACCGCATCAAGGCCGAATATCCCTATGGTTTTGAGGATAACCTGGTGAGTTTCACCAACAAGGAAGGAAATAAAGTCTCGGCCTTACCCTTTGAAACCGAAGAGATTTACTACCTCATCCGAATGACTGTCCGCGAGGCCCGGCAGATCATCGAGGACGACGACGACTACGATGACGATGGCAACCTGCGCGACGACTTCTCCTCCGACGAGTTTGATAGCGACGACGACGACGATGATCTGAAAACTTCGGCGACCTTTATTGAGGACGAAGGTGATGATGATGATGACTAGCGCAACGAAGCCAAAATAGTATCACCCCCCCGCGGCACCGCGCCTCCGAATACCACGCAACATTAGCCCAGCGTACCCCAGTATTTGCGGCCGAATCACCCGGCTGTTTATTAGAAATGTGCAATTTTCTGCTAACCGCTCCGGAGCACGGGTGGAGCACGGAAAGAGCGTAGTTAGGCAACGTGCCGAAACTAGGAATACTACAATTCACCCCTTTAAACCAAACCGATGAAATATCCCTACTTCACCTCCCTGCTGAGCGGCAGCCTGCTGCTCTTCACCGTGGCAACCGCCTCGGCCCAATCCGACACCACAACCAATCCTGAGCAGCACGCCCAGCAACTGGCCCAGCGGTTCATCATCACCGACGGCCACATCGATCTGCCCTTCCGGATGAAGATCGCCAACTTCCGCCTGCAAAAAGAGTGGATCGACGTGACCGAAGACACCGACGGCGACTTCGACTACGTGAAGGCGAAAGAAGGCGGACTCAACGCTCCGTTCATGTCGATCTACGTGCCCGCCAGCTACCAGGAAACGGGCGGGGCCAAGGTGTTCGCCGATTCGCTCATTGACATCGTACGCACCATCACCACCAAGTATCCTGACAAGTTCGCGCTGGCCAACACCCCGCAGGAGGTGGAAGCCAACTTTGCCAAGGGCCTGATCTCCCTGCCGATGGGTATGGAAAACGGCGCGCCTATTGAGGACTCGCTCTCCAACGTGCAGTACTTCTACGACCGGGGCGTGCGCTACATCACCCTGACCCACAGCAAGGTGAACCAAATCTGCGATTCTTCTTACGATACCACCCGGGTATGGAACGGCCTGAGCCCCTTCGGCGAAGAAGTGGTGGCCGAGATGAACCGGGTGGGCATCATGGTCGATGTGTCGCATATCTCCGACAGCGCCTTCTACGACGTGATGAACCTCACGGAAGCGCCGGTGATTGCCTCGCACTCTTCGTGCCGAGCATTTGTGCCGGACTTCGAGCGCAACATGAACGACGACATGATCCAGCGCTTGGCCGACAACGGCGGGGTGATCCAGATCAACTTCGGCTCCACCTTTGTAGATGAAGAAGCCCGCGAAAAGTCCGACGTGGTGCGCGACCACCTGGGCAAGTGGATGGCCGACAACAACCTCACGTTTCAGGACTCCGCCGCCCAGGCCTACGCCAAAAGCTACATGCAGGAGAACCCTACTTTCTCGACGGTACAAAAAGTGGCCGACCACGTCGACCATGTGGTGCAATTGGTGGGCGTGGAACACGTGGCCTTCGGCTCGGACTTCGACGGGGTTGGCGACACGCTGCCCACCGGCCTAAAGGACGCTTCGGAATATCCTAACCTGATTGCCGAACTGATCAAGCGCGGCTATTCGGACGAAGACATCGAGAAAATCTGCTACCAGAACGTGTTCCGCGTCTGGAACGCCGTGCAGCAAAAGGCCGAGTCGCTGGCCCGGGGCGAGTAATTGATTTGTCACGCTTGAACTGCTGCTTCCCGTTGGCGAAACGCTTTGATCACTTCGTCATTCATCATTCCTTGTTCGTCATTCGATATTCTGCCACCTTAATCCTGCTGCTTGGAAGCGGATGCGCCCTAGCTCAAAATCAGAGCCGAGAAGCCGTCCGCGTATACCCCTATCCGCACCAGGTGCGGGCCAACGGGGGGCTCAGCGGCATCGGACTTTTTTCCGGGCTGGTGCGGCGAGTCGCAGGCGTAGCCGATGTCGACGTGTCGGTGCAACCCGCCCTGCAACTCAACTATGCCTACCGCTGGCGCGATCGTATCAGCTTCGGTGGGGGCGTATCGCGGCAGGTGTTCTCGGCGCGCTACCGGGGGTATGAGTACCAGGATGAAAGCGGCGCTACCCTGCTGGACAACTTTACCACCTACGTGCGCCGCTTCAACGGGGCCGGATTTGCGCTGTGGCACTACAACCCACTGGGCCGCGTACAGTGGTATTCGGGCATCCGCCTGGGCATCACGCGCTGGACGTTCGATACCAACGCGAAAGATATCAACTACACCGTCGGGCAGTTCTTGTCGATTGCCCTGGGTACCCAACTGGCCCCCCAGCTGATCCTGATCGGTGGAGACATTGAGTTGCTTCCGCAACTAATCGCTAATTTTGAGGTAGGAATCGGCGCTCCGCACTTGGTTTCGGCGGGGATAGGGTACCGTTGGTGAGTGCACCGAACAATTATTTGGCCAAAAGAGGTAATAATTTGCATCAAAAGGGTAATGTCACTTTGATATTTCCTCAAAAATATATAGTATTGGAAACACCACTGTGGTTCGCCACAGCGTTGTATAGCACCTATTTTTTAACCTATCCCGAGGCAACAACTGCCCTGCTATCTAGGATGAGACGTGTCGATTTTTCTGCTAAATCTGTCGCTATTGTTACCATAAACTATTGTGATCGACCGCACCTACTTTCTAAACGCCCTTTGGTCCAGTACCAAGGATGCCGTCTTGTGCCTTGATGTAGATGGAACCATTCAGTGCACTAACCCCCGGGCGCGTGACACATTTTCCTGGCCGGACGAAGCCGAAGCGTTTGGCTCGGTAGACGATCTGCACTTGGCGCACGAAGACGGGCGTCCGTTTGGCTGGCAAGCTCGGTTCTCCGAGCATAGTTCTGACTCCTCCGAGGAGGTGCTTACCTACCGCTCATCTTCCAACGTCCTACTGCGATTTGAGACAGCAACCTCGTTGGTGGAGGTAGCCGAACAATCGTATCTCTTCTGTCGGCTCATCAACGTGACCCGTGAAGTGGAACAAGAGAAAGCCTACTGGACGCTTAAGGAGAAGCTGCATAATTTCTTTTACCTCTGCCCCAGTGCCGTTTGCGTGACCGATGTTACCGACGGACGAATTTATGAGGTGAACCAGAGCCTGATCGAACTATCAGGATACAGTGAAGAAGAACTGATTGGGAATACCACGCTAGAATTAGGACTTTGGACAAAAGTAGAGGACCGGGCCCGGCTGGTGCAACTGTTGCGGGAGCACGGTGAAGGGCAGGTGGAAGCGGTGTTGCGCGACAAAAGTGGTCGCTTGGTAGAAGGAGAAGTGAACGCCCGGATGATCTTGACTGAAGGGGCGCAGCGGTTTATCACGGTGTTCCGGGACAATAGCCAAAGTAGGGCGGCCGAACGTGCTCAACTGTTGATCAATCAGGCCACCAACGATGCCGTATACGACTGGAACATAAGGGACGGAACCGTTTGGTGGAACAACAAGGTGGCTATGTTCGGGTATGAGCCGGAGGAGATTGACGCGACCGTTGATTGGTGGCACGAACGTATTCACCCCGATGATCGCCAGCGGGTGGTTGATCGACTAAACTATTTTGTTGACCAGCGCATGGAGAAGTGGTTTGATAAATACCGCTTCCGGCGAAAAGACGACTCGTTTGCTTACATCTATGACCGAGGCCATATTGTGCTCGACGAACAAGGAGCTCCGGAGCGGGTGGTCGGCGGCATGGTCGATATCACCGAGCGGGTGCTGGCCGAAGAGAGTATCCTGATCAAAAACCGGCAGATCGCTGAGTATGCCTTTTTCAACTCCCACAAGCTGCGTGGCCCGCTGGCACGGATGATGGGTCTGATCCAACTCATCGACTTTCAGGAAGCACACCGAGAAGAAAACAAGACCTTGCTGAACCACCTCAAGGTCATCGCCGAGGAGTTGGACGAACTGGTCAAGGACGTTTCAAAAGTTTTGTACTAGGCGCGTAGCAACCGCTGAAACTATTTGGTTTGAAGCAAGACTTTGATTCGATCGAGGAACTCTCGTACCTGGGGAACTAGGGGAGTTACTGTTACTTCGTCAAAATCGAATAGGTCACCATAGTCGCCCTTGTGTCTGGCGTTAAATAGCTTTGTATAGAGCTTGCCTAAACTTTTCTCAACTGACCCTTCGTTGACGACTAAAAAGCCAAACTGGCGGCGGGTTCCGTCGTGAGATTTTGTGGTGACATCTTTCTGTAGAAGCAGCGCAATCACCGCGTAGAAGCAAGCATAATAGAGTCTGTTTATGGCGGTGTTCCAACGTTTTTTCTCTACCATAATCAATGCGTCCTCGTAGGATTCTTCTGCTCGCCGAAAGCGGTAATCGATATAATCCTGGCGATTTTCCATTATTGTAGCTTTACTCCATCACGGTTAACATGCTCGTATAGCGGTGAGAACTTTAGCGCCTCTTTCCAGTAGTCTTTGGGATAGACGAAGAGTGATATAATTTCGCCCGATGCTAGCTCTATATCGTACAAAGCATCCCAAAACTTATCTTCGACCTCGTGGGTCACCACCGCCTCATCGACCAGGACTAGTAAATCCCAGTCAGAATCCTCCCGGTGGGTACCAGTCGCGCGGGAGCCGAACAGGTAAGCTTCGGCGGCAGGGTCTTTTTCGCGAATAGCTTGCTTAATGCCTTCTAATACTTGATGAGTATCCATAACTGATTCGTTTAGCTGCGAATGGCCTCCACCGGGTTGAGCCGGGAGGCCACCACCGCGGGCACCAAACCCGACACAATGCCAATCACGCTGGAGATCAGCGTGCCCAAGATGATGTTTTTGGGAGTGAGAATGAGCGTAAGGCTGCCCAGGGGTACAAAAGTGGCTAGATAAACCAGCACCATCCCGGCTACCCCGCCCAGCAGGCTCAGGAACATAGCCTCGAACAAGAACTGCAGCAGGATAAAGTAGTTCTTTGCTCCCAATGACTTCTGGATACCGATGATGTGCGTGCGCTCTTTCACCGATACGAACATGATGTTGGCAATGCCGAAGCCGCCCACCAGGATCGAAAAGCTGCCGATCACGGCTCCGGCCAAGCCGATGGCATTAAACACGTTGGTGACCATATCGGCGAACAACTCCGAGCGGTTCACGGCAAAGTTTTCCTCTTCGCGCGGACGCAGGGCCCGGCGGCGGCGCATCAGGCCGATGATCTCGTTCTCCAGGTTTTCCAGGCCTGCGTCGTCGTCTCGTCCGCGCAGGGCAATGGTAGCCCCTACGCCCCAGGTGCTGTTGCTGGCGTATAGTTTCAGAAAACTTTGGTACGGAATATAACAGGCCAGATCGGCCGTAGGGGCGTTGATAATACTCTCGCCCTGCGGAGCCAACACCCCGATCACCACAAACTTGAGCCCTTTCAGTTTGATAACTTTACCCAGCGGCTCTTGCTGATCGAACAAACTCTGCGCGATTTCGGAGCCGATCACCGCCACGTTGCGGGCCAGCGCGGTTTCTTGCGGCGAAAAGAAGCGTCCCTGCGCGATATCTACGTCGAACACTTCGTTATACGCTTGCGACATGCCCGTCAGGCTCACCGGATTGATACTGCTGTTGCCATACTGCAACTGAAGTCCTCGTTTTTCGGCAAAGATGGTGATCCCCTCGGCCTCTGTGACGCGCTGCGCCAGGAAGTTGTACTCGTCTAGCGATGGGTGGGGGCGCTTGTAGTACTTCCACCAGGGATAATTGTCGGCAAAAATCCAGGGCCACTTTTCGACTCGAATCACCTTGTCGCCCAAAAACGAAAAGCTGTCGCGGATATTTCTCTCCAGCGAGTCAACCAATGTGAACACCGTGATGATAGCAAAGATACCCACCGTTACTCCCAGTAGCGAAAGCAGGGTGCGCAGGGGGTTGGCGCGCAGGGCATCCCAGGCCGAAAAAGCGCTTTCAAACATCAACTTCAGGATGAGCATTTCGTAAGGGTGTGAGGGGAACTATTTTTATCGGTGCGCGTCAGCCCCTTAGTGGCGAACTTTACGCAGTTTCTTCCGTCAATGTAAAACAATTCCTTAAATTTGTCCTTCTAAAAATCATCCCCGACCAATTTTATTGCTCTGCCTACGTAACGTCCTATGAAACTTTCCCAATTCAGCTACACTACTGAGGAAGAACTCAAGAAACTGCAACTGATTGCTCAATATCCCGCCGAAAACCGCGATGAATCGCGCCTGATGGTCATTCACCGCGACACGGGCAACATTGAGCACCAGGTGTTCAAGGACATTGTGGGCTACTTTGCGGAGGGCGACGTGCTAGTGGTGAACAACACCAAGGTGTTTCCGGCCCGCTTGTACGGCAACAAAGAGAAGACCGGGGCGAAGATAGAGGTTTTTCTGCTGCGCGAACTCAACAAAGAGATGAACCTGTGGGACGTGCTGGTAGACCCGGCGCGTAAGATCCGGGTGGGTAACAAGCTCTTCTTTGGCGAGGGCGAACTGGTGGCCGAGGTAATTGACAACACCACCTCGCGCGGACGCACCATCCGGTTTTTGTACGAAGGCACCGACGAGGAGTTCTACAAGCTGATCGATACCCTGGGCGAAACGCCCCTGCCCCGGGAGCATATCACCCGCAAGGTGGAACCCTCGGACCGGGAGCGATTTCAGACCATTTTCGCCGAGCACGTGGGCGCGGTGGCGGCTCCCACCGCCGGGATGCACTTCACCAAGCAGGTGATGAAGCGCCTGGAAATCAACGGAGTGCACATCGACCCCATCACCCTGCACGTGGGCTTAGGCACTTTCCGGTCGGTAGACGTAGAAGACCTGACTAAGCACAAAATGGATTCTGAAAACTATATTATTAGCGAAAAAACGGCCGACCACGTGAATGAGGCGCTGGATAACAAACGTCGGGTGTGCGCCGTGGGCACCACCTCCATGCGCACGCTCGAGTCGTCGGTGTCGGCGGGCGGACGGCTCAAGGCCAACGAAGGCTGGACTGACCGCTTTATCTTTCCTCCCTACGAGTTCAAAATCTGCAATGCCCTGGTGACTAACTTTCACCTGCCGCAGTCTACGCTGATGATGATGGCCTGTGCTTTCGGAGGCTACGAACTGATGATGGACGCCTACCAGCTGGCCATGAAGGAAAAATACCGCTTCTTTTCCTACGGCGATGCTATGCTGATCATTTAACCCGGCGGCTATGGCACGTTCGCGATACGCCCTAATCGTGGCGGGGGGGCAAGGCCGCCGAATGCAGGCGGCGGTTCCCAAGCAGTTCATCCCCGTAGCGGGTTTTCCTGTCCTGATGCATACGCTGGCCGTGTTTCACCACTGCTCACCGGCCATTCGGATTATTACCGTGCTTCCTGGGTCCGAAATTGCTCACTGGCAAACCCTGTGCGCCGACTATCAATTCACGGTGCCGCACGCGGTGGTGGCCGGAGGAAGCACCCGCTCCGCTTCGGTGCGCAGCGGACTTCAGCACGTGGATGAAGAATTTAGTTTGGTGGCGGTGCACGACGGAGTGCGCCCCCTGGCGACCCCGGAGCTGATCAACCGATCGTTTGAAGCGGCCGAACATTACGGAAGCGCGGTGGCTACGGTGCCGCTCAAGGATTCTATTCGGGAAATGAAGGGTGAAAGCAGCGAAGCGGTATCTCGCAGCAATTACCGCTTGATGCAAACCCCGCAGACGTTCCGTACCGATTGGTTGCGGGCAGCGTATGCGGAGGCAGCGGGGCAGGAGTTTTCAGACGATGCCAGCCTAGTGGAGCACAGCGGCCAAAGTATCCATCTGATTGAAGGACACTACCGCAATTTAAAAATAACTACGCCCGAAGACTTGATGCTGGCTGAAGTCCTGCTTAAAAAAATCAGTACTCGTCTTCGTTAAAAAAGAAATCTTCTTTGGTGGGATAATCGGGCCAAATTTCCTCAATATTCTCGTAAGGTTGCCCATCGTCTTCCAACTCCTGTAAATTTTCTACCACTTCCAGGGGCGCACCCGAGCGGATCGAAAAGTCGATCAGTTCGTCTTTGGTCGCGGGCCAGGGGGCATCCTCGAGATACGAGGCTAGTTCTAGTGTCCAATACATGATTTTAAAATTAATTGCTACTGATTGACTGCGATTGCACCCAATCCAAATAAAATATTGCGTAACGGCAACGGCATAAAAACAACTTTCTTACCAAAAGTTCGCTATTTAGTGCATTAATTTGATAATGTGTACGTCGAGGGCGGATATGGCATTCCGTAGTGGGAGGCCAGTTAACCATCCGCCAGTTCGTTTTTGAGCGATTGGATCAGCTCTCGCTTGGTGTTCACTTTCCTGATTTGCTGCCGCAGCTTGCCTTCCGCCTGTCGGGCTTCCAGCGGATTCGCTTGGTTGCCCACGTTTTCGCGGCGGGCCGCCAACTCGTTTTCGTCGCGCACCAGGGAGTTTTCGAGCAGTCCAATTTTGAGAGATACTTGTTCGCGGCGCGAATTGTTATCGTAATCCGGATCTTCGGCGCGCGCGGCCCGGTTCAGAAAACTCTGTTCCGAAGCTTTGTCGCAGGCACCGTTAAACTGCGTAGTGAGCTCGAGCGACTTTTCGCGCGAGATACGCCCTGAGTTTTTCCATGCTTCCCGCAAGCGGCGCACCTCCTGAATGGTATCGCCTTCGGTATCTTCGGCCAACTGCTGGGCTTGGCGGATCAGGTCTTTTTTGGTGCTGATAGCCTCATTGGGGTTCACCCAGCCCTCGCGCGCGGGGGCGGTGTTTTGTCGGGGAGCAAACTGCCGCGAACCCGACGGACGGCGCGATTGCGTATCGTCGGGGCTGCCGAAGATGCGGTTGGCCAGCGAGCGAAAGTCGGTTTGCAGGCGTTTATACTTAAACACCGGAATCTTGCCCACCTCCCGCCAATCCTTCTGCAACTCTTTTACACGCTGCTGGGCGGCGCGTTTGTCGGCTTGTCGCACCAGCTTGTGCATCTCGAAGTTAATTTCTTTGTAGCGACGAATACGGGCGTTGGTCAGGTCCTTTTTCGACTGGAAAAAATCTTTGCGACGCTGGTAGAAGTTATCTAAAATCTGGTTAAAGCGATCCTCTATCTCCTCTTGGTACTGCTCGTCTACCGCCCCGGTCTTGATCCACTTCTCCTTGATTTCCTGCAAGCTGTCGGCCCCTTCTTTCCAGTCGGAGCTGTTTTCGTGCACTTCCGCTTCCTCGATGAGCGCGCGTTTGATTTCCAGGTTCTTGATCCGGTTTTTAGCAATGATCTCCCGCAGTATCTCTTCTACGGCATCCAGTCGCTCGAAAAGGGCCGGATAGTCGCCCAGGGCATCGAACCGGGCCAGGTTGTCGCGCAGGTGAATCAGCTTCATCAGGTACGAACCCTTATTTTCCGATTCTTCTACGGATTGCTCTAGGGCGGCGACCTTGTTTTCGGCCATCGTGAACCGATTCTGAAAGTACTGAATGGTAGATGCTTCGCTTTCTCTAACTTCGCCGATTTCACGTTCGGGGTGGTCAAGAAAGGGAGCACGATAGATTTTATCATCCCGGATAAAACCGTAGGAAGTAGCTGGCGTGTCCACTGTAGTATTGGTTTTGGTTAAGGTTGTTTATAGTAGTACTAACAACAACCCGCAATGTTGTTACAATTTTGCTCATGCCGGGCTAATAGCCTCCCCCGCAGCAGCGCCATAATAAAGTTATTTTGCTAAATGTCAAGCCCTGGCCCCGGGTTTTTGCGCGATGGGCAAAAATATAGGTTAATTAATTTTTTCCGCATAAATTCGTGGGATATTACGCACCTTACCAAAATCGCGGCGCAGCTCCGCCATTCTCTACGTAACAACCGGATATGTCTGACGAAAAGATAATTTTTTCTATGTCGGGGGTCACCAAAACCTACCCCCCCAAAAAGCAAGTACTCAAAAATATTTACCTGTCCTTTTTCTACGGAGCCAAAATCGGCGTGCTGGGTCTCAACGGCTCGGGCAAGTCGTCGCTGCTGCGCATCATTGCCGGACAAGACACCGACTACCAGGGCGAAGTGGTGTTCTCGCCGGGCTACTCGGTGGGCATGCTGGAGCAAGAACCGGTGCTGGACCCCACCAAAACCGTGCGGCAGGTGGTGGAAGAGGGCGTGGCCGAAACGGTGCGCCTGTTGCAGGAGTTTGAGGAAATTAATCTAAAGTTTTCGGACCCGGCCGTGCTCGACGACCCCGACGCCATGCAGAAGGTCATCGACGAACAGGCCAAGGTGCAGGACCAGCTCGACCACGCCAACGCCTGGGAGCTCGACACCCGCCTGGAGAAAGCGATGGAGGCCCTGCGCACCCCTCCGGCCGACGCGAAGGTGGCGAACCTGTCGGGAGGAGAAAAACGCCGCGTGGCGTTGTGCCGCCTGCTGCTGGAAGCACCCGACGTGCTGCTGCTTGATGAACCCACCAACCACCTGGACGCCGAGTCGGTGCAGTGGCTCGAGCAGTACTTGCAGCAGTACGCCGGCACGGTGATCGCCGTGACCCACGATCGCTACTTTTTGGACAACGTGGCCGGGTGGATCCTGGAGCTCGACCGCGGTGAAGGCATTCCCTGGAAGGGCAATTACAGCTCTTGGCTGGAGCAGAAGCAAAACCGACTGGCCAAGGAAGAAAAGACCGAGTCGAAGCGGCAAAAGACCCTGCAGCGGGAGCTGGAGTGGATTCGGATGACGCCCAAGGGACGCACCGCCAAGGCCAAGGCCCGCCTGAGTGCCTACGACAAACTGCTGGGCCAGGAAGGCAAAGAGCGCGAGGCGAAACTGGAACTTTACATTCCGCCCGGACCGCGCTTGGGGTCAAAAGTGATTGAGCTGGAGGGCGTGTCGAAGGCCTACGGCGACAAGTTGCTGTTCGAGAACCTTACGTTTTCGCTGCCCCAGGGCGGCATTGTGGGGGTGATCGGCCCCAACGGGGCGGGCAAAACCAGCCTGTTCAAACTCATCACCCGGCAGGAAGTGCCCGATAACGGGAGCATCGACGTGGGTGAAACGGTGGAGCTGGCCTACGTGGATCAGGAGCACGACCGCCTAACCCCCGGCAAGTCGGTATGGGAAATCATTTCCGAAGGCAACGAGTGGGTCGACCTGGGAGGGAAGCAGATGAACTCCCGCGCCTACGTAAGCCGGTTTAACTTCAGTGGCACCGACCAGGAGAAAAAGGTGGGTCAACTGTCGGGCGGGGAGCGCAACCGGGTGCACCTGGCCATCACCCTGAAGGAAGGCGCTAACTTGTTATTGCTTGATGAGCCCACCAATGACCTGGACGTGAACACCCTGCGGGCGCTGGAAGAAGGACTGGAGAACTTCGCCGGTTGCGCGGTAATCATCTCGCACGACCGCTGGTTCCTGGACCGGATCGCTACCCATATTCTGGCCTTTGAGGGCGACTCGCAGGTCTACTGGTTCGAGGGCAACTACAGTGATTATGAAGAAAATAAGAAAGCTCGATTAGGCGACGCTGCCCCGACCCGCGTTCGGTATAAGAAGCTGGTGTAGACTACTGGTTAACCTTCTGCTCCTAATTTACGTGAAGAAGGCAACTAACGATGCAACTATGGAACAGCAACAGATCAGCCATAAACTCACCCTAGCCGAATATAACCAGCTAGAAGAAGAAAACCAGCAACGCTACGAGTATCACGATGGCGAAGTGTTTGCGATGGCCGGGGGGGATCCGGTGCACAACGCAATTGGAGGGAATGTCATCACCATGCTTAACCAATCTCTCCGGAAAAAGCAGTGCAATGTATTCACCAGCGACCAAAAGGTATACATCGACTTTTTTAGAAAGTCACTCTACCCCGATGCTTCGGTTACTTGCGGACCGGTGGAACGATCCGATAAAGATACGAAAGCTATTGTGAATCCTATTTTGCTGGTAGAAGTGCTTTCCGACAGTACGGAGGCTTATGATCGCGGTCGAAAATTCGAGTACTTCAGCAAGCTAGCAAGTCTGCGGGAGTACGTACTGCTGAGCCAGCACGAACCAAAGGCGCAGTTACACTATCGCCCCTCAGCCACTGCGCCCTGGCAGGTCACCTGGGTCAGTCAACTGGACCAAGTCCTTACGCTGCAGTCTTTAGAAGTGGAAACGACGCTCGACGAACTGTACCTAAAAACTGAGGGGTTGTAATCTGACCACCTAAACCAACACTAACCTAAAATCCCGCAATGCTCGATCCCATCCCCGAAGCACTGTCCGCCATCCAACGGGGTGAAGTGATCATCGTGGTGGATGACGAACAGCGGGAAAACGAGGGCGATTTCATTTGCGCCGCCGAACATACCACTCCCGAGATCATCAACTTCATGGCCACGCACGGTCGGGGCTTAATCTGCGCTCCCCTCACTGAGCAGCGGTGCCAGGAGTTAGCGCTAGAGATGATGGTAGGCCGAAACACCTCTTCGTTCACCACGCCCTTCACCGTGTCGGTCGACCTGATCGGACACGGCTGCACCACCGGTATCTCGGCTTCCGACCGGGCCAAAACCGTTCAGGCGTTAGTAAACCCGAACACCCGGCCCAACGAACTGGGACGTCCGGGCCATATTTTTCCGCTCAAGGCCATGGAAGGGGGCGTGCTGCGGCGATCGGGACACACCGAGGCAGCCATCGATTTCCCCCGGCTGGCCGGACTGCAACCCGCCGGGGTGCTGGTGGAAATTATGAACGAAGACGGCACCATGGCCCGCCTGCCCGACCTGCGCAAAGTAGCCGACCGCCTCAACCTCAAACTCGTCTCCATTGCCGATCTCATTGAGTATCGCCTCACCCACGAAACGTTGATTCGGCGGGAGACGGTGCTGCCCTTCGCCACTCTCTACGGCAACTTCACGCTGTACGCCTACCGGCAGCTGAACACCGACGAGGTGCACCTGGCCCTGGTGAAGGGCGCGTGGCAAGCCGATGAGTCCGTAGTAGTGCGGGTGCACGCCGCTAATTTGCTGGAAGACGTGTTTGGAGCTCGTCCTGACCAACCTAACAGCGTGCTCCAGCAGTCGTTGCAGGTGCTAGAGCACGAAGCGCGCGGCATCGTGTTGTACATGAACCAAAACAGCATGGGCAGCAACCTGCTGGACCGCCTAGCGCAGTACCAGCGGCCGGTGCCGGATGCCGAACCTCCGGCTTCGCCACCAATGGACAACCGTGACTACGGGGTGGGGGCGCAAATCCTGCGCGATCTGGGGGCGCACAAGTTAGTGCTGCTCTCTAACCACCCGGTGAAGCGGGTCGGCTTGCAGGGTTATGGGTTGGAGATCGTGGACTATCGTCCGTTGGATACTCTTTAGAATGGGTTTGTACTTATGTAGACAAACCCCGGAACACACTTTTTTGCAGTTTTTGGTGTTACTAAAGCACACACAACCTAATCGACATGAAAAAGCACCTGTATCTGCTGCTACTTATTGTTTTAGGACCACTCACCGTTTCTGCTCAGTACTTCCCCTCCCAAGTTTGGCACGAAGGCGAACTCACGCTGCTCGACGGCGAAAAGCTCCGGGGAAAACTCAAGTACAACCTGGAAGCCGACGTGGTGCAGTTGAACACCACTAACACCGTGCAGACCTACAGCGCCCGCAAGATTCTGTTTTTTGAGTTCTACGACCAGGAGTACGGTCGCTACCGACAGTTCTACGCCCTGCCCTACGAAGGAACGAGCAACTATAAGGTGCCCCGCCTCTTCGAAGTGCTGCACGAAAACACGCTGACGCTGCTGTGCCGTGAGGAAATCGTGCAAGACAACGTGCCGCAGTTTGGGTACTACAACTACTACGGCAATCGCATGGGCACCCGACAGCGCCTAGACTTTAACTACTTTTTCCTGAACCGGGACGGAGAAATTGTTCGTTATTCTCAGAAGAAAGACGATCTTTACGATATTCTCGCCAACCACCAACGAGAGGTTCGTAAGTACATCAAACAGAACCGACTGAAGCACGACCGGCAGGGTGACCTGGTGCGGATCACCGCTTACTACAACACCCTACTCAATTCATGAGTCGACCGCTTATCCTGATTTCTAACGACGATGGTATCACCTCCAAGGGCATCCGCACCTTAGTAGACGCGATGGACGAACTGGGCGAGGTGGTGGTGGTGGCCCCCGACAGTCCGCAATCGGGCATGGGACACGCGATCACCATCGGCCACCCGCTGCGCCTCACGGCAACTGACCTTTTCGACAACGCCCGCTCCTTTAAATGCTCCGGCACTCCGGCCGACTGCGTGAAGCTGGCCAAGTTTCACCTGCTCAAAGACCGTCGGCCCGATCTGGTGGTAAGCGGCATCAATCACGGCAGCAACAGCTCCATCAACGTGCTCTACTCGGGCACCATGTCGGCCGCCGTAGAAGCGGCCATTGAGGGCTTTCCTGCGGTAGGCTTCTCGTTGTGCGACTACGCTGCGGATGCGGACTTTTCGCACACGGTGGCCCCGGTGCAGCAAATCGCCCGGCAGGTGCTGGACAAGGGGCTGCCCCAGGGCGTGGCGCTGAACGTGAACTTCCCGCCCCGACAGAACGAACCGATGCGGGGCATCCGGGTGTGTCGGCAGGCGCACGCCAAGTGGCAGGAAGAGTTCGACGAGCGCACCGACCCCTACGGACGCAAGTACTACTGGCTGGTGGGAAACTTCGTGAACTACGACGTGGGCGAAGATAACGACGAGTGGGCCATCGCCAACAACTACGCCTCGGTGGTGCCCTGCCTCTACGACCTCACTGACCAACGGGCGGTGGAGTACCTGAATGGGTGGTCATTGGATTAATTTGTAACTCCACGGCTTGTGTCTCCACAAGCCATCCACCTCATCATCACCGTGGCAATTGCCCTTACAGCCCCACCTCTTTCCGAACTGCCTCATTGCTAACAGCTTGGGGCTTATTCGGGATTAGCAATTGTTGCCGCGCTTTTACGCATACAAACCACCCACTTTCCAAATTTTTTGTACATTCGGGCGTCAACGAAGGACTAGCGGCTGGGGCAATTATCAGAACCAACCCACTGGCTATTTCCACCGGCCAAAACCGAAGCATGGAGTTACAACAAATTATTGAAAACGCGTGGGACGACCGTTCCCTGCTCGCCAACAAGGACGTGAAGATCGCGGTAAAATCAATCATCGACGAGCTCGACCGGGGCGAGCGGCGGGTGGCCGAACCCATTGATGGGGAATGGGTGGTGCACGACTGGATCAAGAAGGCGGTGATCCTTTATTTCCCTATTCAGAAAATGAAGGTGATCGAGGTGGGGCCCTACGAGTACCACGATAAGATGAAGCTCAAAACCGGCTACGACAAGCTGGGCGTGCGGGTGGTGCCCCCGGCGGTGGCCCGCTACGGGGCGTATTTGAGTCCGGGAGTGATCATGATGCCCTCGTACGTGAACATCGGGGCCTACGTAGGGCGCGGCACCATGGTGGATACCTGGGCCACGGTGGGCAGTTGCGCCCAGATCGGTGAAAACGTGCACCTGAGCGGGGGAGTAGGGGTGGGCGGCGTGCTGGAACCGGTGCAGGCCAAACCGGTAATCGTGGAAGACAACGCTTTTATCGGATCGCGTTGTATTCTGGTAGAGGGCGTGCACGTGGAGGCTGAAGCCGTGCTGGGAGCCAACGTATCGCTCACCGCCAGCAGCAAAATCATTGACGTGACCGGCGACGAGCCCGTCATCCATACCGGGCGGGTGCCCGCGCGCGCGGTGGTGATCCCGGGGTCGTATACCAAAACTTTTCCGGCCGGTGATTACCAAGTGCCCTGTGCGCTGATCATTGGGCAGCGCAAGGCCAGCACCGACCTGAAAACTTCGCTCAACCAAGCGCTGCGCAACCACGAAGTCACTGTCTGACGAATTTAGGCCGTTGGATAAAACATCGGTACCTTTGTGCCGTTTCCAGTCTAAACTTATCATCAACAAAAACACTACTAATTCATGCATTCAGCAAATTTCGGTGTGTTAACCGCTGTATTGATCATCATTTTGGGAGCTTGCGACAGCAAAAATTCGCAGCAGGGCGATCGACTGTTCGCCGACGGCGACTACGAGCAGGCGGTAAGTGAATACACCAGCTATATTGAGTATAATCCGGAAGACATCAAGTCGATCTACAACCGCGGACGCGCCTACGAGGAGCTGGGGCAGTACGACAAGTCGCTGGCCGACTACGAAAAGGCGCTGGAGATTGATCCGAAGAACTTCAACGCCCTGATGAGCATCGGCAAGTTTCACTTTCGTAACGACAACTACGGCGACGCGGCCTTTTACTTTAATAAGGCGGTGAAGGTGAAAGACCGCTCGGCCGACGCGCACTACCTGAGCGGGCGGGCCAACCATAAGTTGGGTGAAACCACCAAGGCGATGGAGGGCTACAACCAGGCGATCAGCTTAAATAGTGAGTACGGCGAGGCGTATCTGTACCGTGGGGCGCTCAAGGTATTCATGAAGAAGAGATCCGGTGGCTGTGATGATATCCGGAAGGCGGCCAATCTTGAAGCCCCCGAAGCGGCCGAAGCGTTGCAGCAGTACTGCAACTGAGGTGGATTAAACCAAGGGCTTACCGAAACCGCCCCGCCACCCGCGACAGCAGCAACCTCTTAATAAGGGATATTCTGATAAATTGGTCCGAGCTTGTGTCCTCACAAGTTCGGGGTGTTGTAAAGAATTCTCTGCTTTGCTATTTGAATCGTATAGAAATATCAAGCTGTCCTCCCAGGCCATCATTAATAATTCTTTGTAGTGTAGAAAAGCGTATGTCTTTTAAATTTCGCTCTAATTTTGATATATACGACTTATTGGTACCCGCAAGCACCGCAAGCTGTTCCTGAGTCAGCCCCTTTCTTTCTCGAGCCTCTTGAATGAGTACTCCAAGTTTGAAAGTATTGTAATCACTTTCAAACTGTTCTCGTTGTTCAGTGCCATGCTCTCCTACTTTCTCGTTAATAAATTGGTCCAAACTCTTAAGGTTCTTATTCTTTGCTTTCATAGTACTCTCGTTTTATTTGTTCCGCTCTATTGATTTGCTGTTTTGGAGTCTTTTGGCTTTTCTTCTGAAACCCGTGGCCAATCACAACAATGTTGTCAACGTCGAAGAAGCAAAACACTCTGAAGATATTACTGCCGACCTGAACCCTGATTTCATACAAGCCGGAAGAATTTTTTATATGTTTTAGATAGATTTCCGGTATCTGATCTAAATCCTCAATTACCTTTAATGTCCATAAGATCTTCTTCTTGACTTTATCGTTTTGCTTTTCGTAAAACGTCTCAAAATAGTCTTTAAAGAAATAGAGTCGTCTTCTTTTACTCATAAAACAAAGATACAAAAAGTAGTCCAATGTGGCAACTTGCTCGCTTGCACAGATCACCCTATAATATACTACCGAAACCGCCCCGCCACCCGCGTCGGCTTCGGTCCCTCAGCATAATTATAAAAGCCCTCGCCCGACTTCACGCCCAGCACTCCGGCTTCTACCATATTGACCAGCAGCGGGCAGGGGGCGTATTTGTCCGACCCCAAACCCTCGTGCAGCACCCGCATGATGGACAGGCACACGTCTAGCCCGATGAAGTCGGCCAGCCGCAGCGGGCCCATGGGATGGGCCATGCCCAGCTGCATAATCTGGTCGATGGCGGCTACCCCGGCCACCCCTTCGTGCAGGGCAATGATGGCCTCATTGATCATGGGCATCAGGATGCGGTTAGCCACAAAGCCGGGGTAGTCGTTCACCACCAGCGGGGTTTTGTCCAGTTGCTCCACCGTGCGCACAGTGAAATCGGTCACGGTCGGGTTGGTGCGGTAGCCGTTGATGATCTCCACGAGCGGCATCACCGGCACCGGGTTCATAAAGTGCATGCCGATCACCCGGTCGGGCCGAGCCGTGGCCGCCGCAATTTTGGTAATAGAAATCGACGAAGTGTTGGTGGCCAGCACCGTGTCAGGAGCGCAGTGGGTGCTTAGGGCCTCAAAGAGTTTTTGCTTCACCGCCAGATTCTCAGTAGCCGCTTCCACCACCAGGGCCGCGCCCCGCACAGCTTCTTCCAGTTGGGTATGCGTTTGAATGCGGTTGAGGGTAGCGGTTTTCTCCGCTTCGTCGATGCGTTCTTTCTTGACCTGCCGATCCAGGTTGCGGGCGATGGTGGTGCGGGCGGCTTCCAGCGCTTCGAGACGCAGATCGACCAACCGGACGTCGAACGAGCGGGCGGCGAAGGCGTGGGCGATGCCGTTGCCCATGGTGCCCGCGCCGATCACGGTGATGATATTGTTCATAGGGTTGTTTGATTATTTTCGGGTTTGTTGAGCCGGGACTCTCCTGACTGGTCATAGAATTTCCTACGACCCCTTACGTTAGGTCATAGGAAATCCTATGACCAGATTCCATAGCGAATCACCACAGCACTAGTCGTGAGATTTCCTACGACCAGTTACTTCATATAAATCTCATTCCATAAGGGCACATGAACCAAAGGTGCGTGCGATGAATATGGATGGATTGTTTGTGCGATTAATGGGCGACCATCAGGTTGGAGTAGAAAGGGTTAGATTCGGTACGGGGAGCGAATTTACGGGAATTTGTGATGGTTTGGGCAGTTGAAATAAATATCTTCCCGCGTCATTGCGTAAAACCGGACAAATACTACGACTCGGCAACCGCCGTTGACACTTAACAAACTTTATTCTGATAACTTCTAAGGTTGGTGTCGACACGAACCTAAAACCTTCGCTGGCATGAAACATACGCTTATTTTGGTCACATTACTGGCACTAGCCGCCCCCGGCTACGGGCAGAAGGACAAAGGCGACGCCAAGAGTAGCCCAAAGCTAGGCATCCAGACGGGCTACGACCCCGGCGTGAGGCAGCGCCCCAGTTACCCCTTTCGGGCGTTCCTGAACCGGTTTTCGGTGAACCTGAGCACCGGCTACGGCCGCACCTTCTATCGGCACGACCTCACCGGCTACAACTACGTGCGCAACGCCCAGGGCTCGTACATTACCCCGGACCTGGCCGGTGGCAATTTGGGCGGCACCCCGCTGGTAGGGTACAGCAACTGGTTCAACGCGGCCACTCTGGCCACCGTGGCGCTGGGTAGCGACGAGGAAGACTACAAGGTGGTGCCCGCCAACGACGGGGAGGTTGCTATGGCCAGCGGCGGCTACAGCATTCCGGTGAACCTGGCCATTTATTTCAACCTGTATCGACTGCGGTTGGGTGGCGGGGCCACGGTCGACTTCCACCGGGCCAACGTACCCGAGCCCGACAACTTTCTGACCACCTTCCCCGATCCCGATCCGGTGGGCGCGCGGATGTTCCGCTACTACGGACTGCTGGGCTACAGCGTGTGGGAATACTACGACAACGCCATTGGCGTGGATGTGCGGGTGGGCAAGATCAACATGGGCCGCAACTTCGCCGAGGCCGACCCCACGCCGTTCGTGAACGTGGGAGTTACGCTGGAGAAGGTGTTTTCGGAGTATTTTCGGGTGTACCTGCGGCCCGCCTACGAGTACAAGCGCTACGCGCTGAACCTGCCCGATGCCACCACCATCAACCACCGCAACTCGGCCTTTTTCCTCACCCTGGGGGTAAGCATCAACTACCCGGACCTGCCGCGCTCGCCCATCAAGAACGACCGAACCCAGATGCGGCACTACGTTTCAGACAGCCAGGGCAACAAGAAAGAGTTTCGCGGACAGCCCTTCTGGCGCAAGCAAGACCCCAAGATCGGCGAGCTGTATCCGCATCTCCAGAAGACCAAGCGCAAGCGCGCGGAGCAACGGCGCAACTTTTTCAAGAAGAAACCCTGATCAAACAAGCGGCTGAGCAGCGCACCACCCGTTCGTGGGACTTTTCCATTCGCAACGCGGCTCGAGAGATCAAGTACGTGAACAAGCGCCGAAAATCCGGGGGGCAGTATGCCTCAGCGCAAGAATTGGGTGAACTGGTGGAAGAAGCCTACGCCACGGCCATCGACAAAGCCGCGCTGGAAGCGTTTGAGGGCATGTATTCGGAGCAGGAACTAGCGGCCCGGATTGAGGTGGACGCGGTGAAAAAGCAGGCGTTGGCTTTGGTGCTGGAAAGCTTAGATCAACGTAGATGCCCTACGGAAAAAGCGTCTTCAGCGGCAGGGTTGGTCCCAAGGCAGTAGCCCACAAACGCTTTTCGATCACCGCCTGCTTGTAGTAATTTCCTTCGGGCTGCGTATACACCTCCAACTGGCGTTCACCGATATTGACAATCCAGTATTCGGGTACTCCGGCCGCAGCGTACTCGGGAAGCTTCGTGTGCCGGTCGTAGCGGTAACTGCTGTCGGCCACTTCTACCAGCAGCACCACGTCCGGGGGTTGAACGTGCCGCTCGAAGTAACCCTCGGCCCGGTAGCGGGCCACCAGCACATCGGGTTGGGGTAGCGAATGCTCCGAGAGTTGCATCGGGTTTTGAACGCTAACTACGTATTGGTCAGCAGGCAGATGTTGGTAGAAGAAACGGGTTAGTTGCGTAACGCAGTACGCGTGGGAGGCTTTGATGGGAGACATATCAATAAGTTCGCCGTTGAGCAGTTCGGTGCGGTGGTCGGGAGGCAGAACGCCGGTTTCCTCCATCAGCACCAGGCTGGCTACGGTGAATTTGTGCTTCGTGGGGGTGTCGATCATGGTCTTTATGTTCCGGATGATACGGTAGTTACCAGTACAGACTGCTATCTTCGTCAGCCCGCTTGATCCCCACCAACCGACCATCGGTGAATTTGGCCGAAAACTCGAACCACTGGTTGATATACAGGGTGTCGAACATGCCCATGACTACAAACGGATGTGATTTTCCTGATTATTATCGGTCTCATCCAAGATAGCGGAAATAATCGAGTTAGTCAACAGGTAAGGCAGACCGGTGACATTACTTCTTGCCCTCTGCTTCGCTTCATTTTGCCGCCCGGTTCGTTCAATGAGGGCAACCACCTCAAGTTCGACAAGAACGATCCGGAGCAAGGACTCTTCCTCATTGATAGTAAGGGAAAAGTACACCGGGTGGAGCGCTTCACCGACATTGAGCCCAAGGAACTCACCTTCCGGGTGCCCAAGACGCTAACCAAAGACACCTGCCAGGTAGAGGTGCGCACCGCCCTGGCCACCAAAGAACTGCGGGTGGGTAAGCTACCCAAACCGGTGACGGTGCAGTAGGCTATTCTTTTTCATGCGATTAAAGACCTCCCCCCACGGGAGGTTTTTTTGTGCCCTTAGCCCTCAGTTCTCTCGCCATTGGCACCAGCAAACGCCACCCCTTAGCTTAGGTTTCGACAAATCATAGTCTACGTTTCGACGGTTTATAGTCTACACTTCGATAGATTAAACTTTATTCCGATAATTTTTCCAGAGGCTCGTGTCGACACGAGCCTCAAAAATTATCGGAATAACCTCTATTATAGTTTAGGTATCGACGGTTTGTAGACTACATTCCAATGCGTTGTAATCCAAGTTTTGGCCTCGCATAGTCTGACTATCGGCAAATTGGGTGCGTTGGGACTATACAGAAATTATTATTTGATCTTTGAGCGTGTAGTTGGCTAGGCAAAATTAGGAAATCAAATCCAAAATCGGTTGTTTCACCAAATATCTTACATTGCCGGTAGCGAAGTTGTTTTTTTATTAAGTTTGCTGAGAGTGGCGACGGAAAACGGAGGAGGGTGTTTGCGATTTGGAGACGCTATACACCAGCAAGTTTTAAGTAGAAAAAATGAATTTAGTTACGTTAGACGGACATGTAGAAACAACTCCCGATGTCATGGGGGGAAAACCTCGTATTGCCGGGCATCGCATTACGGTGGAAGACGTAGTTATCTGGCACGAACGGCTTGGCAAAAGCGTTGACGAGATTGCCACTAAAACAGTATTGAAATGATGAGTGAGTTAACGATTATGCGTCGAATAGCCAACCTAAAACCAAAGCAGCAGGAAATGGTAGAAGCATTTGTAGAATTTTTAGAGCAGAAAAGCCAAGCAGAACCTACGGTGAATAAGGGTTACCCTCCTCTAAAAGCGGGTTTCTTGAAAGGAACTTTTGTTATGAACGACGATTTTGATGAACCGCTTGACGACTTTAAAGAATATATGTATTGAACTACCTGTTAGACACTCACTGTTTCATCTGGTTTAGCGAAGACGATGATCAACTTCCAGCTATGGTTACCACTTATGCCCAGACACATTCACCAGTTGAGGAACATTCCTTTTCATCATCGCGACCCTTTTGACCGCACGACTATCGCACAGGGACTGGTAGAACAATTTACAATTATCACAATTGATAGTATCTTTAGTGATTACGGAGTGTTAACTCGATGGAAAGTTTGATAGATAATTAAGCATGAGCGACACCGCCATCCGTGTAGAAAACCGGGCTGGGCGGCAATCCGCTGCGCGCCCCGGGACAAACGCTACCAACTCGGCCCCCGTGGATACGCGCCAATGCGGTAGTCACCGGTTCGAATGCGGTAGGCTGTCTGACGGTCCGCCGCCGCGGTGGCCTTTTAACTTCCTAAGATGAGTGATGTCGGAAAGTTATTCAACTTGGCTTATCTCATCAATGACGGCGAGAATGGCAGCCGCCAGTCGTTTGTCTTGGAGGCGGTCAAAGGATTTTTGAAAGGCTTTGTTAACTTCGAAATTCATGAATCAGCTTGCTCTTTTAGTTGTTGAAGAAATTTTGTCTTCTCAAGAGTATCAAGTGTGCCTGACTGGCGAGTGGAGAGCATCTTCTTAAGCAGTATTTTATCTTCTTCCTCTTCGGTTAGAAGGAAGATAGTTTGATCACGCTCAGCCAGTATTTCAGCCAGTTCCAGTAGGTTTTTTCCTGCTTTACTGCGGTCATCAACAACGATAACATGTTTCATAGCTTAAATATATAAAAAATGACGTTATATTTATAAGGGAGAAGGGTGTATAACAAATTGTCGCAAAGGTGTTAACTTGTGATCAAAAAGCGATGACAAAGGAAGAATATTTACAGATAGCCGCCTCAAGATGGGAAGCACTACAAGCTTTACAAACCGAGCAGAGCTTTTATGAATACGAAAAGGGTTTTGATCGCATTATGGTGGAAATGAACCGAGAGCTTTTAGAGCGTAGTATCAGTGCGGTGGGCAAAGATAGAAGGAGGAAAAAAAAGCTCGGACCCGCTACGGGATCATAGAGATCAGTAAAACGCACCGTTTTCATACCAGCTTGGCGGTGAGCAACGTGAGTCCTTACTTTCAAGAGATATTAGTTTATATGGGCCAGCATAGCTGTTACGAACAAGGTAGTGAGCTAATAGAGAGACTGCTTCGGGTGCCGGTGAATGCTATGCAGATACAGCGCCTGACGGTTAGTTACGGGCGACAAGTAGCTGCTTTGCTGGAAACACCTACCCCGGCCCTTGCTATTGATGAGCAACAGGTGGTTTATGCCCAACTGGATGGTGGTATGCTGCTCACGCGCGAACAAGGCTGGCAAGAGGCTAAGTTAGGGCGGGTCTTCAGTAGTCAGGCCCACTATGCCTGTAGCCCGGCACGAGGGGCAATCCGATCTTCTGAATATGTGGCGCATCTGGGTAATCATCTGGACTTTGAAGAGAAGATGAGTGTAGTCACTGACAAGTACGAACCGCTACAAGAAAGACTGGTCTTTATCACCGATGGGGCCCCCTGGATAAGCAACTGGATTACGGCCAGCTATCCGCAAGCCAGTCAGATATTAGATTTTTATCACGCTAAAGAACATCTGGGCCAGTTTGCAGTGGCTTACTTTGGGCATAAACCATCCACCAGTGCATGGATAGAAGAAGTAGCCGAACAACTCTTGACACAAGGCTTGGCACCAGTCATGGATCGCCTCAGGGCATTGACAAGCAGCACGCAGAAAGTAGAAGAACAACGAAAAAGGTTGCTTAACTACTACACCACCAACGCTTATCGTATGAACTACCCAGCCTACTTAGCAAAAAGCTGGTGTATTGGCTCGGGGGCTATTGAAGCGGCCCACCGCAGTGTGACTCAGCAACGGCTCAAGCTTTCCGGGCAACGCTGGTCTGGCTACGGTGCTCAATGCGTACTCAACCTGCGCGTGCTACGAATGAGTAACCGATGGAATGAATTACAAAACCTTATCAAACATGCTGCCTAGCGACATTTTGTTATGCACCCAGGGAGAACGCTATACACCGGTCAGTTTTGATATACAGTAGAATAACCTTGACCGACTCCCTACCTATTACTTTACATCTCCTTGTGCTCACTACCGCTTAAAATTCCTTAAAAACCTATCCGGCAGCACAGAAAAAATCTTTTTGAACCGATAAGTTACATTTTCGCGCGGGCAAACGTTTTTTTAATAGATTTGCCGCAATAGTAACTAATAGCATACTACGCATCGAATGAGTGACACCGCGATCCGTGTAGAAAACTTAGGTAAGCGCTACCAACTCGGAGCAGCCAAAAGCGCAATCGCAACGGCGACCGCATCCGTTGGGGCAGTATCCACTGGGGCAGTATCCGCTGTGGACTCGTTCAGGGAAAGCATGTCCAGCCTGTTCCGTCGCAAGCCGTCGCCCGTTGCCCAACCTGAAAGTCATCCAGCATCCAGTAACCCCGAACATAGAACCTAATGAATTCTGGGCATTGAAAGACATCAACTTCGAGATCAAGCGCGGCGAAGCCGACGCAAGTAACCGATTAAGACACAAATGACATGACGACTTTATCAATAGAATTAGAGGAAGCACTTAGGAAGCAATTAGAAAGTAAAGCCCGCGAGCTGAAAATGAATTCTGACGATCTGGTGGTTAAAGCGATAAAAGACTTTCTGTACCTGGAGCGGGTAAATCAACTACGGGATTCTTTGCAGGGGAAAGCAGATCAAAACGGATTCCGGAACGAGCAAGACATACTGGATAAAATTTCGTGAGAATCGTTCTGGATACCAACGTATTGATCTCCGCTTTTTTGTTCAGGGGGCTGTCGGCTAGTGTATATGATTATTGTATTTCGCAAACTGAGGTACATCTTTCCGAATGGATCATAAAAGAATTTCTAGAAAAGCTAGAACAAAAGTTTGCAATAAATTTAGAAAAAAGGAAAGCCATAGAAGAGGTGATTAGAGATAGAGTAATTATTCGCGAACCAACCACACTTTTGCCCACTATTTGCAGAGACGAAGACGACAACCATGTGCTACAAATTACGGAAAGTGTGTCAGCCAACTTTCTGGTCACGGGTGATAAGGACTTATTGGTATTAGAAGGGTACAAGGATAGTAAGATCGTAACCCCCCGCGCGTTTAGCAATATCGTGATAAAAAACAATGACTAATACTGCCATCCGTGTAGAAAATCTTGGCAAACGCTACCAGTTAGGCGTAAGCAAAAGCGGCTCCTTCCGCGAGAGCATGTCTAGCCTGTTCCGCCGCTCCAGTCCTCCTCGTCGCTCAGAAAATCATCCAGTATCTGGCCACGCCGAAAGTCAACCAGACGCCAGCATCCAGTATCTAGCCAACCAGCAAGACTTTTGGGCCCTGCAAGACATCAACTTTGAGATTAAGCGCGGCGAAGCCGTGGGCATTATTGGCCGCAACGGGGCGGGCAAGAGCACGCTGCTTAAGATTTTATCCCGTATTACTGAGCCGACGAAGGGCCGGTTTGAAATCTTCGGACGGGTATCCTCGCTGCTGGAGGTGGGCACCGGCTTCCACCCCGAGCTGACGGGCCGGGAGAATGTCTACCTCAACGGCACCATCCTGGGCATGAAGCGCCGCGAGGTAAAAGCCAAGTTTGATGAGATCGTAGCCTTCTCGGGAGTAGAAAAGTTCATCGACACCCCCGTGAAGCACTACAGCAGCGGCATGCAGGTCCGTCTTGCCTTCGCCGTCGCCGCCCACCTGGAGCCGGAGATACTGATTATTGACGAGGTGCTAGCGGTGGGCGACGCCGAGTTTCAGAAGAAGTGCTTAGGGAAGATGGAAGACGTGACGGGCGAGGGACGGACGGTGTTGTTTGTGAGTCATAATATGGGGGCGGTGCAGGCTTTGTGTAATAGAGGAGTTTTGCTTAAAAGCGGAAGGATTGATACGCAGGGAGTGACAACTGAAGTCCTGGAAAAATATTTGGCTGGAAATGAAGAAAAAAATTCTAACATAGAAATGTCTACTAATAGAAGCGGCAACCAAAAGATTATATTTAGTGAGTTTTTAATGGAGAACTTGCAGGGTGATAAAATCATCACCGCTTTGTCTGGACAAGACGTTGTCTTTGTTTTTAAAATTAGAGTCAACCAACCTTGTAGTACTATTAATATTGGCTTTTCCATTCATAATCATCTTGGCGATAATCTAAGTGTACTCTACAGTGGGTATCAAAGCACTTATTTTTCATTTAATGAGAAAGGATACCAGAATGTGAAGTGCGTAGTAAAGAGCATAAGTTTATCAGCTGGAAAGTACGCAATACAAGGAAGGATAGAGGAAAATGGAGTTGAAGCAGATTGGCCGAAAGAGAGGTTAGGGTACATTGAGATTGAAATGGGAGATTATTATGGAACAGGAAGTATTGGCTTTTCCGGCAGTGTTCCACTTTTAGTGAAAGGCGAATGGCAGTGAAAAGTTTCGTAAAAAAATTTTTAGTCAGGACGCTTCCAGAATTTCTTAAATACGAAATAAAGAAGCCGTACTTAAGTGCCAATCAGTCTTGTTCCCAAGAAGGTGAAGATGTTTTACTAAAGAGAATCTTTGATAAGAAAGAGTCTGAAGGGTTTTACGTAGATATAGGAGCACATGACCCTATAAGGTTTTCTAATACTTATTCTTTTTACCTACAAGGATGGAAGGGGATTAATATAGATCCTTTTCCCGGTTCATCAGCTAAGTTTAAAGATTTGCGGCCTAATGATATTAGCTTAGAAGTGGGCATCTCTAGTAACGAAGGTAAGATGAGATACTACATGTTTGAAGAACATGCTTTCAATACTTTCTCTAAAGAGGTCTGTAAAATGCATGAGAAAATTTCTCGGCTAATTGATGTAAAAGATGTTCCGACGCTCAAACTAAGTACAATTTTAGATAAGTACTGTCGAAGACAAGAGATTGACTTCATGTCTATCGATGTTGAGGGGTTTGAGATAGAGGTACTAGAATCTAACAACTGGACAAAGTATTCACCAAAAGTTGTTATTGTAGAAGATTTTAGTTTCCAAATAAATAAAGAGAGTTCGCTAATTGGCAAGTATATGCAAGCAAAGGGATATAGAGCTTTTTCAAAACTATTTCATTCGGTTTTCTACATTAATGAGAACCACCTAAATCTAGTGGAAAGAAGATGAATGATAAACCACTAGTTTCAATTGTACTAACTAGCTATAATCAAAAGCCGAAATTAGATAGAGCTTTAACGAGTTTGCTCGATCAGACTTATCAAAACATTGAAATTATTATTGTAGATGACTGTTCTACCGATGGTGAAAGCATACCATTCATCAAAGAAGCTGAGGCAAAGCATGAAAGGGTAAGGTCGTTTATTCAGCCAGCAAACGTAGGCATTCCTAAAAATAAGAATACGGGCTTTAAGATGGCTACTGGAGAGTATATCACTTATCTAGACGGAGATGACTATTACTATCGCCATAAGCTAGAGCAAGAACTTCAGCTAATACTAGATAATCCTTCTTTTGATGTGGTTTATTCTAACTTTGAGTATAGAACTGATGATGATCAATTCCTTCTCTTTTGGAATGAAAGGGGCGATAATCTACCTGAGGGAAGCATTCTAGAGCACGTAATTACCCGTTCGTTCCCTAGAAATGCATTGTTTAGATTTGAACTTATGAAGAAAAACGTACTAGAAAGCATAAACTACTACGACGAAAGCATTACCGCTTTTCATGATTGGGATTCTAGAATAAGGTACTCAAAACTATTTTGCGTTGGCTATAACGACTCCGTTTGTGCAGCTTATTTACAAGACCCTGCTGGTATCTCTAAAAGGAAGTCACGAACCTATTTAATAGACGAAATGATCAGAGTTTTTAATAAAAATGCTGAGCTATTGGAAGGCACAAATTGTGATATGAGTAAGATAGTTAATCATATGCAAGCGAGTTTATATATGAAAAAGTTAAACTCGATAGACAGTGCTCGATACTTTACCTTCAAAGCTTTTAGGTATCTTTTAAAGTATCCTAAGAATCACTCTTACGTGGTCTCTACTTTCAGAAATAGGGTAAAAACCTCCGCCTTAGCAAAGAAACTCTCTAGCTAGTCATGTCTGTGGAACTTGTATTTATTATTTCTGCGCCTAGAAGTGGGTCTACTTTGTTGCAAAGTATTGTATCAAACAATGAGCTTGTCAACACGGCGAGCGAACCCTGGCTACTGTTTCATTTCTTAGGCTACTTTAATCCACACTTGATTGATGCTAAATACTCGAATAAGTTGGCCCACGAAGGGACGAAATATTTTTTTGAAAAGGCTAATTTTCAAGAAATCATCAAGGAAGAGGTCAGAAACTTTGTGAGTAGCATTTATCAAAAAACACTTGGTCAGAATGAAGGCGTGAAGTACGTGCTAGATAAAACCCCTCGCTATTACGAAATTGCAGACAGCATCCGCGATGTCTTTCCTAAGGCTAAGATTATTGTACTAAAAAGAAATCCGCTGGCGGTATTAAGTTCTATTATTGATACCTGGAAAGTAAAAGGAATCAATCATCTTTATTCGTATCGCAGAGATTTTCTGCTGGCTCCTCTCTTGTTGCAAAACTTTATTGAAAAGAGTGGCGGCGATCCTAATGTATTAATAAGCAGTTACGAAGACATTATTGATAACGCAGCTTTCGAAAGTAGAAGAATCTACCAATGGTTAGGCATTGAATTCAAAGAAGAGTATCTCGATTATAGTAGAAACAAGAAGTTTAGAGGTAAGTACGGAGACCCGGTGGGTATACACCAGAACAGCCAACCAGTGAAGAGAGTAAAGGGCTGGTTAAGCAAACTGGAAGACCCTTACTGGAAAGATTTTTTCGTAGGATATGCGGATTATTTGAGTGATGACTTTTTACAAGACTATGGTTATTTCAACAGAGAGGTAAAGGGAGAGCCTACTAAGATATTTAGAACTTTTCAGTTTATTGATGAACAAGAAATACCGGACCGTCCGCCGACTAAAAAATATTTACGTCACTTGTACTACCGAAGTGCGTATAAGTTGTATTCTAAATGACATCTGATAGCATGAAAGGAGAAAAATGGCCTTGGATAAGTCCGCTAAGTTCAGTAGAACGTTTGAAGAAGGAAAAGTGGCCAAAGATATCCATTGTAACTCCTTCTTATAACCAAGGGCAATTTATTGAAGAAACAATTCTTTCAGTCATCAGGCAAAACTATCCAAACCTCGAGTACATTATCATTGATGGGGGCAGTATCGATAATACGATTGAGATTATTAAAAAGTACGAGCAACAGATTACTTATTGGGTCAGCGAACCGGATCGGGGACAGAGCCATGCGATCAATAAAGGATTTAATATAGCTACGGGAGATATACTAGCATGGATTAATAGTGATGATTATTATGCTGTTAGCACCTTTAGCAGTGTAGCAAGCAGCTTAGATACCGAGAAAGCGATGTTACTATACGGAAACGCATCGTATTATTATCAAAACACAGACTCATTCAAAGAAGTAGACGTAATCCGTCAGAATGAGAAAAAAGTATTGCCTTTTGATTTAGGATTTATTCAACCGGCTACCTTTTGGACGGCAAAGTTGTGGAAAGTGGTGGGAAAACTAGACGAAAGTTTACACTTCGCATTTGACTTAGATTGGTATCTAAGGGGAAAACAGTATACGGAATATCTTGCTTTACTTAAAGAGGTAGCCGTTTATAGAATACATGACGCTCATAAAACATCACTTGGCGGTGACAAACGTGGAAGTGAAATAATGAGAGTTATTGAAAAAAATGGTTTTACAGAGTACACAGAAGTACTTGATAAACTGAAAACAAGTTTTGTCATTAGCGTGACTGCTTTTACCTCTCAACTGATGGTAGGAACGCTATTCTTCTTTTTTTACAGAATTTTCAATCCGCGGCTATGGCATCTTTCAATTGGTGAGATTAGTCAACTTTTTGATAAGAAGAGGGAGATACATAGCGGATAAGAAGATGAATATAGAGTTTTCTAAAGACTAATTATTCTCTCTGAAGATATATGGAACTTCTTGTAAGAATAGTAACGGATTGGGGATATCCTCGCGAATTAGATTTTATGCAACAAACTCCTGGTGCACAAGGTGTCTGGAACGGCGTTCGTTTTACTGATACAGAAGCTGACGAAAGTGATTTTCTTATAGTTTTCAAAAATCCCAAAAATTACATTGAAGCCTCGTGCAGGTACGCATGGCTAGTAAGCCATGAACCACCTATTAAGCGTAATAGATATTTTACTAATTCTTTTAAAAACTTTGACAAGGTCTTTTCATATTATAAAAGTCGAAACGTAGTGACAGAGAGTACTCATCCTTTAATACCTTGGATGATATTTAAATCATATGACGAATTAACCAACCTAAAACCTTCTAAAGCGAAAGTAGCCAAAACTCACAATAGAATTACGTGGATAACTAGCAATCAGAGAGAATTGAAAGGGCAAATTGCAAGGATGAAATTTAAAGATTACTTGCTAACCAAGAATACAGCAATAGATATTTTTGGTAAAGGATTTACAGAAATCGGTGATAAGTTTGAAGCTCTGTTTCCTTATAGATATGCAGTAGCGATTGAGAATTTTAGCCATCAAAATTATTGGAGCGAAAAAATTGTAGACTGCCTTTTGTCATACTGTCTGCCATTTTATTGGGGGGCACCAAACTTAGAAGATTTCTTACCAGCGAGAAGTTTTGTCAGAATTGATATCAACAAGCCGGACCAAGCTTTACGAACCATACTAGATACTGTGAGTAGTGACGAATGGGAGAAAAGAATCGATGCTATTAGTGAAGCAAGAGATATAATACTTAATAAGCATCAATTTTTCCCGGCAATTACCAATTTAATCCGAAAAAATATTGATGAACAGCATCTAAGAGAGAAGAGCAAGAGAATAATACCAGCTAATCCCCTGCCCAGGCGTGTTATGGTTGCAGATCAGATTTCTTACTACAAAAAGAGAATCAGTAGCGCACTAGCCTTATCATGAAATATATACTTATTAAAGGCTATTACGGCTTCGGTAATCTCGGCGATGATATATTAATGAAGGTATCGTACGCTATCCTGAAAAAGAAGTACACTGATACGAGTATCTCTATTTATTCCGAAAACACTCTTAACAATCCTAATTTTGCTGATGCTGAGAACTTCAACCAGTATATTCGAGAATTCTTAGAAGATACGATTACGCTGGTAGACTGGACGGATCAAACTCACTACGATCTGCTATTTAATGGGGGCGGGGGGATTTATAAAGACCATACCTACGGAAGATGGCAGCATGAAGCTTTAAATACGGTAGCCAGGCACCTATCGCCGCAACGGATAAGACGACTGGAGAACCGTTTGCGAGATAGTTTCAGAAAGCCGCACCGTATTACTTTTGATCGTAGGATAGGATTTGGTTTGAGCATTGGCCCGTTTAGGAAGAGTTCACCGAGTTATCTGAGGAAGGTATCAGAAATAGGTTCGTACGATGCGCTCTTCGTAAGGGATCAGGCTAGTATGGATTTTTTGGAAAGCGTTGGGTTTAGCAACCAGTATTACCGGACTACCGATATTGCCTTTCTAACAAAGTACTGGCTACCGGATGAGCTCAAGAACAAGCAGCAAACGCAACCTTCTCGCGTTGGATTTATCCTACTGGACTGGCATCAAGACAGCGAAGTATATTTTCAAAACGTTAAGTATGCCACCGAACAATTGAGTAAGATGGGATATGAAGTTTCCTTTTTCTCTTTTCAGAAGTCTTATGACCGGCAGTACAGAGCGTACTTTGACACTCAAGTAATTGCGTGGGACCCCCATAAGTATGGTCTAAAGCAATTTTTGTCTCTGTTGCAAAACCAAGACATAATTGTTAGTGCCCGCGCTCACGGAGCTATCCTGGGGGCATGCTTGGGAGTGCCTTCTGTCTGCTTAGGAATTACGTTGAAGTTAGAGGAGGTAAGCAAAATGCTCCGTCGTTCATCTATTTTGCTGCCGCCTCCCTTCTTACCAAGGCAAATTATTCAGGCGGTACAGCAAGTGTTTGATCAGTATCCACAGTATTTAGAAAACGTGCAGTATGATCGGAAGGAAAATGAAGCGCAAGCACGAGCATCAGAAACGCAGTTGTTAGAAATACTTTAGCGATTGGACAACCGTAATCAAATACTATTTTCCATTATTATTCCTACCTACAACCGGGCTAGTACGCTTCCTCGCGCCATCAACTCCGTGCTTGCTCAAAGCTACCAGAACTTTGAACTAATCGTTGTAGATGACGGAAGTACCGACAACACCGAAATGGTGGTGCAGCATATCAAAGACGCTCGTATTCGTTACTTTAAAAAAGAAAACGAGGAAAGAAATATCGCGCGCAATTTCGGCATAAGTCACGCGCAAGGAGACTACGTGTGCTTTTTAGATTCGGATGATTATTACTATTCAAATCATTTAGCAACAGTTCATAACATAATTCTCTCAAAAGACGCAAAGGTTGTGCATTTAGGGTATGAGGTAAAAGACGAGTATGAAAAAACTGTTGCTGTTCATGATGATATTCCTACCAATATTAATTCATATTTGATTCATGATAATGTGTTTAGCTGCAATGCGGTGGTCGTCCAACGAAATTTGCTGAAGGAAATCAGATTCATCAATAGTAAAGTCGCTGTTACTAGCGAAGATCATTGCCTTTGGCTGAGATTAGCAGCCAGAACGCCGATTTACATAGATAATACAGTTACAAGTGTAGTTTGTGAGCACAAAGAGCGTAGCCTGCGGAATATAAATCCTGAGTTTTACTGCTCTGGTACGCATGATATTATAGCAGAGCTACTGCGAGATAAAGTCTTTGTGAAAGTTTACGAAAAAGAAATCAACCGGTTTATTGCTAAAAAGTACTCGTTTATTGCACTCATATATATAGTGAACTATCAAACTCAAGAAGCCCAAAGATATTTACTGAAGGCGTTCAGAAAAGCTCCTGTAGTTATTTTCACCAATCGCTTCCTTGCTGTCACCAAGAAGGTGTTAATACGAACATTGGTCAAATGAGAACTGTAGTCTCAGACTCAGTGTTTGTAATTACTCCTTCGTTGGATTTTGGCGGAGCTCAAAGAAGTGTTGCTAACATTGCTAGTCTACTATCAAGCAGATACAAAGTATACGTTGTTATATTTAATAGAGAGGACGATGTGGTATTTCGTCCTAATGCAGAAATTATTAGTTTACAGGTAAAAAGTGGGAAAAATATACTGCATAAGTTGTTTCAGTTCTTTTTAAGGTGTAAAAACTTGTATAAGCTTAAGAAGCAATACAATCCAAAAGTAAGCATCAGTTTTTTAGAAGGGGCGAATTATATCAACATACTCTCACCTCATAGAAGTAAAACCTTTGTTAGTATCCGAGGATCTAAATTGCACGATAAAGAAATAAATGGAACAATAGGTTTCTTCCGTAGAAGACTATTGATACCAGTACTATACCGCATTTCTGATAAAATAATAACTTTAAGTGAAGGGTTAAAGTATGAGATGGTTAATAACTTTCATCAAAACCGAAATAAAGTAACGACTATCTACAATTTCTATGATATAAAACAAGTAATAGATGGTTCAAGAGAAGAGATTGAAGACGAAAATATGGCTTATGTCCTCGATCCCTGCCCTGTTTTAATTACTAGTGGTAGATTACATCCTCAAAAGAATCACAGTATGTTACTTGCTGTCTTCAAAAGAGTAATTGACAGGCAGCAATGTAAACTGGTACTGGTAGGAGATGGTATCTTATATGACTACCTGATAGGAGTATCTGAGAATTTGGGTCTAAAGACATTCTCTTCAAAATCTGACCAAATTTATAACAGTCAGTATGATGTTTATTTCTTAGGATACCAAAGTAATCCTTATAAGTTTTTACGCAAAGCGACGTTATTTCTCTTCACTTCTTCTTGGGAAGGTTTCGGCAATTCTCTTGCCGAAGCCATGATTTGCGGTACCTCCGTTATCAGTACCGACTGTCCGTCCGGTCCCCGCGAACTACTTGCTCCGGGCACCGATGTTACTTACCAAACCACCGAACCGGAAGAAACCCCCTACGGCTGGCTGATGCCGATGCTGAAAGATCAGCGGGCTGTTGATCAATGGGTAGAAATGATCATTCGACTTTTAGCTCAGCCCGAGACAACCAAAGCTGCGGCGGCCCGGCAACGGATGGAGGCGTTTAGCCAGGAAAAGGTTGCCCAGCATTGGTTTAATTTGATTGAGCAGGTATAGTTTTCTTTGTCGGGAAGTTGTTGTAACTTGTCGAAGTTGATTAAAAATCGCTCGTCATTCTGGAATTTCACGTAGCACAGCGTAGTGAAATATCCGTGCGACGGTCGCCAGAATCCCCCGCATTAAAGGAGGAGATTCCGGGTCTCACTACGTTCGCTCCGAAATGACGCTTTGTAATTATATGAAATGGAGATTATGGAAACTATGATACTTAAGGATAAGATAGACGGCTTACCAGAGAATTTGAAGGAGCAGGTAGCGGATTACGTGGACTTTTTGCTGTATCGTCACGAAAAGTCATTGCTCACCGCCGAAGAAAAAATGGAGCTAAACAGACGAGATGCTGCTCTGCGACAGGGTACGCTGACCAGTAGTAGTTTAGAGGATGTGAAAGCACGATTGGATAAGAAGTATGGCGTATCAAGTTAAAGTTTCTCAACTTGCCGAAGAAGAGCTAGACGATGCTATAGGTTGGTACGAGCAGGAAAAACCAGGATTAGGTATTGCTTTCCTGAACCGGTTTTTTAATCAACTTGCCTACTTAAAAGACAATCCGTATCTGTATCAGGAGGTATACCAATCGTACCGGCGAGCACTCATAAGTAAGTACCCTTACGCTATCTATTACAGCGTTGACAAGCAACGGCAGATAGTTGACGTATTAGCGGTATGGCATACCAGCAAAAATCCCGAACGTCTAAAGGGCAGATTGAAGTAACGAAAAATCTATAGATATGGAAAGTGATATAAAATATCTTACTGATGAGAACGGAAAGCGAATGGCGGTGCAGGTTCCCTACGAAGATTGGAAGCTATTGACCCAGGAAAATGAGAAACTGAAGCAACTTTTGAAGGTGAAGACAGAATTACCGGAAGCACTCCGAAAAGACGATAAGCATAGAGTATAAGTAAGACGCATGGTACTGCACGGCTTTTTCATAGAAGTTGAAACACGCTGAAGGAGGCTATTCTATGCTGTCACCCCGACTGGCGGAATGCCCCCAAGCGTCCCCGCAGGGGTCTTATGTGTTATATTACTAAAATGCAATAAGGCCCTTACAGGGTGACGATATAGGCGAACTCAGCGTGTCAAAATTACTTGTCTCTCGTTTTATAAAAAGGCCGCGCATGTTATTAGAAAGTCGCAAACCGATAGTTCTACTTGTTGAGAACTCGATGGACACGACCGGAGCGTTCAATGCCATCTTTAGCTACGCCCACTACGCCCGGTCTTCCTACCACTTTATATTTATACTTCCGCGAAAAAGTCATTTGGCAGATAGAGTCAGAGAGTCAGGTTTCCCCATCGAAACCCTTCCGTTCCGGGAGATCAATAAGAATCTGGTCAATCTTCTTCTGTACCTTCCTACGCTATTAACCAATGCCATCCGGTTGAATCGTATGGCGCAACGACACCGGGCCGCCATCGTGCACGTCAATGATTTTTACAACTTGGTAGGGGTAGGAGCCAAAGCATTAGGTGGACAATTTGCCTTACTGACCCACGTGCGCTTTATGCCCGACCGGTTTCCTCATCCGTTGGTGAACGGCTGGATGAAACTTAACCTGGTATATAGTGAATACGTCGTCTGTGTATCGCAAGCAGTAAAAAGTTGCTTGACCGATCACCCTAAACTACGGGTGGTTTACGATGGACTGGCGCACGAGGTGCCGGAGGTGGCCAACCGAAAAGAAACCGAGGATGAAATCATTCGTTTGCTCTATCTGGCTCACTACATTCCGGGCAAAGGGCAGGACCTGGCGTTGGAAGCCTTCGAACGGGCTTATCAACAAAACCCGAAATTAAAACTTCGTTTTGTCGGAGGCGACATGGGTTTGCCGAAGAACCAACGGTACCGTGCTCAATTGATGAGTCGAGCCAATGAGCTAGGAATAACGCACGCGGTAACTTTTAATGGTCCCGTCTATAATGTAAGAAAAGCTTTCGCCCAGGCTGATATTGCCCTGAATTTCTCTGAATCGGAATCTTTCTCGATGACCTGTCTTGAAGCGCTGGCCGCTGGAGTTCCGCTGATTGCGACGAACTGCGGCGGACCGGCCGAGTTGTTTGAGCGTGGCGAGTCCGGCTACTTGATCCCTAACCACGATGTAAGAGCAGGGGAGGAAGCAATACTACACCTGTCGGCTGACCATGAAATGCGCAGTCGCTTTGCAATAAATAGCGTAAGATACGTGAGATGTAAGTTTTCGGTTGAGAACACCTTCAAAAAATTAGCGGATATCTACGCCGAGGTTTTACCTTGCTGACGGTACTTTCTCAATCAATAATGCCCAAACTCTCATTTTTAGTTGTCGGTCTATCTATTGTAACCGCTGGCTTGGCTCAAACTCCTCGGGCTGACTTTAGCTTACCTGAAACTGTATGTAAGGGCGAAAACATTTTTTTTCAGAACAATAGCAACAATGCTAATCATTACTTTTGGGATTTTTGCGAAGGTGATCTAGCACAGATGCCTGTAGCTACTACAATTGATAGCGATCCAATGATAGATGGAGCTAATAATATATCGGTAGTAGAAAGTGAAGGAAAGTTTTATGGGTTTGTCACTAGTCGCTACGACGGAAAACTAATTAGACTTGACTTTGGAAATGATCTGGACAATGAGCCTCAGTTAGTTGATTTAGGTAACGTTAGTGGTTCTTGGGAAGAACCTATTGCAGTGGAAGTAGTACAAAGTGAGGGTAACTGGTACGGCTTCTTGGTTGACTTCAAATCATTTGAGTTGTTTCGGTTAAACTTTGGCATATCATTAGAAAATGCTCCTTCTGTAGAGCTTGTCGAACAAAACATACTTGACAAGCCGCTAGCGACTGACCTTGTACAAGAAAATGGTGATTTGATATTACAAATAGCCAATTTTGGTAATGGTAATATCTCTAGTTTTAATTTTGGCAACTCACCTGTTAATGTGCCATCGCTATTCGACTATAATATCACAAGTAGACCTATTGGCGGAATTGACTTTATGAAAGAGAACGGAATGTGGTATGGTTTAGCTACAGAATTTAGAGATAGATTTGGGAGAGTTCTAAAATTAAAATACAGCAACGGATTAAGCAGTACTCCTACTATAGAGGCTGTCAACTCTGGCGGAATTGTTAGCGATAAGCATCTTTCGGGAATCTCCCTAGCAAAAGATGGAGGGATTATTTATGGATTTGTTCAGGTTTGGCGGAGCGGTGAGTTATTTAGATTATCTTTTGCTGACGGAATAGATCAACACCCCCTAGCTGAAAATCTAGGGACTCTAGGATTTTTAGTCAATGCCTGGGGATTGAAGTTTATAGAAATAGAAAATGAGTCGACTTTGAAATTATTTTCGGTAAAAACTACCGGCCAAATATTTCGCATAGAATTTCCTTACGATTGCAGTGCAACACAGGTTATTTCAAACAGTATTACACCTGGACAAATTTCTTTCAATCAACCCGGCACTTACCCCATCACCCTCACCGCCTATGACGAATTCGGCAACCGCGACGATACCACCCAGTTTATTACTGTCACCGCTGACCAAGCACCGTCCATAAATTTTCAAAGCGATCAGTGCTTCGGAAGCACCAGCACCCTCACCGCAACGGCAGACCAAACCCTGTCTTCCGCCAACTGGTCTATCACTGATGAAGCCAATACCACTGTAACCCGCACCGGCCAAAACGTCACCTATGACTTCCCCACCCCCGGCACCTACGAAGTCACCCTCGAAGTCAAGTCCACCAATGGTTGCGGCAACCGCCTCACCAAAGAGGTCACCATCTACGAGCCACCTGTTCCTAGTTTCACCGTCCCTACGGGGCAAGTCTGCTCCAATGGCGCTGTCAACTTCACCAACACCACCGATGCGCGGGGGGCAGACGACCTGATTACCTACCGCTGGTTCGTCATCGATCCTGGCAAAAACGAAACCCTGGTGTCGGAAGAGGCGAACCCGGCTATTACCTTTGCGGCGGGGGGCACCCACACCGTGCGGCTCGAGGCGGGCATCCCCGGCTGCACCGAAACCGTCGAGCAAACCATCGATATCCTACAGGGACCCACCGTTAGCTTCACGGTGCCCACCGTCTGCCAAAGCAACGCCGTCACCTTCGAGAACCAGACCGTCGGGGCGGGTATCACCGGGTACTTCTGGGAGTTTGGCGATGGC
Organism: Cyclobacteriaceae bacterium; assembly: GCA_965217275.1. GTDB lineage: Bacteria > Bacteroidota > Bacteroidia > Cytophagales > Cyclobacteriaceae > Tunicatimonas. The sequence goes on from OZ244400.1 coordinate 5,428,199, forward strand.
GGTACCTATTCCTCGGTCACAGCCGACAACCCAACCTACACTTTCAATACTCCCGGCACCTACCCGGTCACGCTGCGCGTCACCAACGCCCTGGGGTGTCAGAATGTCTACCGGCAAGACGTCACCGTCTACGCCCAGCCCACCGTCAGCTTCCTCTCCGAGGTGGCCTGCGTGGGTTCGCCCACCCAGTTCACCGACGCCAGCACGGCGGGAGCCAACGCCAACGTGAGCGCCTGGCAGTGGGACTTCGGTGACGGCATCGGTACGGCCAGCACCCGCAACCCCACCTACGCCTACCCGCAGGCGGGCACCTACGCCGTGAAACTCATCACCGCGTCCACGGCGGGCTGCGTAGATTCTACCGTGCAGACCATCACCGTGCAGAGTGCGGTGGACGTAGGCTTCGCGGCGGTACGGCAATGCCCTACGGAAGCCCGTCCGCTCAACGTGCTGCTGTCCGATACCTCGGTGGCGGCCGCCGGGGAGACCATCGACCGCTGGTTCTGGACCGTCAACGGCGAGAACTTCGTGTCGGACGAGGTGGAATACGCCTTCCCCGCTCCCGGTGATTATCTCGTGTCGCTTACCGTGTTCACCGCCTCGGGCTGCAACGCCACCGCGCAGCGCGTCGTGTCAGTCACCACCTCCCCGGCCGTAGCCTTCACCAGTACGGGTAGCTGCACCGGTGAGCCGGTCATGTTTCAGGGAGCAATAGATGCCACCGGCTGGGGTGAACTCACGTACACCTGGGACGTGGCCTCCCCGGAGGGGCAGCAAGTGGGCACCGCCGCTACGGCCAATGCGGAGTTCACCTTTGATGCTCCGGGCACGTACGACGTTACGCTCACGGTGCAGACGGACGGGGGCTGTACCTTCACCACTACCCAACCGGTCACCATTGCCGCTACGCCGGTGGCCGCCTTCACTGCCTCGGCCGATTACGGCGGCACACCGCTGGAGGTTACCTTCGCCAACGCCACCACCGACGCCACCACCTACGCCTGGGACTTCGGCGGGGTGGGCACCTCGGAAGTAGCCGAACCGACCTTCACCTTCACCGAGGTGGGTACCTACGCCGTCACGCTCACCGCCACCAACGCGGCCGGGTGCGTCTCCACTACGCAGCATACCGTGGAGGTGGTGCTGCCCGTACAGGACCTGCGCCTGGACGACTTCACGGTGGCCGACAGCCCTACGGGCGACGGGCAGCAACTGGTGCTCACCCTGAGCAACCGGGGCACCCGGGTGGCCTCGGGCGTGATGGTGACCGTCGACCTGGACGAAACCCTGACGGTGGAAGAGCGGTTGGAGAAGCCGTTGCTGCCCGGCCAGACGGTGGTGTACGTCACCAAATTCCGCCTGCCCACGCAGCAGCGCAACCAGCAGCGACCGCTGCGCTACCTCTGCGCGCGCATCGCCGCCACCGACGCCGACTTCGCCGAAGCACAGCTCGACAACAACCGCAATTGCCTGAGTCTGAACGAGCAGCTCAACGTGGAGCCACCCTTCCCAAATCCGGCCCGCGAGCAGCTGCGCGTGTCGGTGATCCTGCCCGCGGCCGAGGTAGTATCATTGCGGTTGCTCAATCAAGACGGCCGGGTGGTGCGCACGCACCGGCAGGAAGCCACGGTGGTCGGACTGAACAGTTTCTTGCTCAACGTGCAGGGCCTATCGGTGGGGGCTTACCTGTTGCAGGTGAGCTACCGGGACGTGCAGCGGCAGTTTCGGGTGGCGGTGGGGCGGTAAGTCAACTAGCAGAACTAATCGGCAAAGAAATCGTTGTTCTGACTATAATACACTAATGTTAGCGTCATGAACGATGAACTGATCCTGGAAAAGGTAAAGCATCTTTCCCCTAACCAGAAGGAGCAAGTGCTGGACTTTATAGAGTTTTTAGGGTTAAAGTACGAGAAACGTCCTCGTCCCAAGTTTGGAAGCGGCAAGGGTACGTTTGAGATGATGCCTGATTTTGATGAACCACTGGATGACTTCAAAGAGTACATGGAATGAATAGGTTACCATTAAGTTTTCAACGTTCTCAGATTTTTATACTTCAGTATTGTGCGATCGTGGGTTATCAGAATGAGTTTTTCCAACTGTGCTTGAGCGATCATAATTCTATCAAATGGGTCTTGATGGATATTAGGAAGGTTTTCTATATGCTGAGCGTGCTTATGCGAAATAGATAGTGGTAAGAAGGCTTGATTAGCAATCTCCTGTTCTACATTTCCCTGAAAAGTCAGTTGGCCCTTTGCTCGTTTGATAATTATTTCCCAGGATACTGCAGCACTAACGTATATTGTATTGTTTTCTTCACTGATTGCATCATAGGCAGGAGATGATAGCTTCTGGTCGTCATCCAGCCACCAAAGAAACGTATGCGTATCTAAAAGGTATTGGTTCATCAATCGTTCTTAGGAAAAATATCGCTTTCATAAAAGTCACGGGCAATTTCCTCGTTCACCTCAGCTGAATCCCAATCGTCGGAGAGCCATATTTTCCCCTTCATCGTTCCCGGCTTACGTCTCTTGTTTTTAGGTGCTACCTCAGTAACTTCTTGATCCGAAAAGGATTCTTCCAAAAAGTAATATAGCTTATCAAGGTCAGTATCACTTAAATGCCGAATACGTTTCAGCAACTCACCACGTTTTTCTATAGTTGTCATGACATTACATAATTGGTTGTTACTCAAAGATAATTTAAATATGGAATCTAAAAAACTAAACGAACGTAAGGGGCCTATTGTGACCATTGACGAATCGTTGGAGCGATATAAACATGAGGTGATTTGTCCGGAAAAACTTCGCCAGGCGAACAAAATGCTAAAGACAGCTAACCTACCGGAAAGTAAGCCTAATTGTTGACGCTGAACCGGTTTGGTTTCGCCGCCACCGACGCCGACTTCACCGAGGCGCAGCTCGACAACAACCGCAACTGCCTGAGCCTGAACGAGCATCTCAACGTGGAGCCGCCCTTCCCCAATCCGGCCCGCGAGCAGCTGCGCGTGTCGGTGATCCTGCCCGCGGCCGAGGCAGTATCGCTGCGCTTGCTCAACCAAGACGGCCGGGTGGTGCGCACCCACCGGCAGGAGGCAACGGTGGTCGGACTGAACAGTTTCTTGCTCGACGTGAAGGGCTTGCCGGTGGGGGCTTACCTGTTGCAGGTGAGCTACCGGGACGTGCAGCGGCAGTTTCGGGTGGCGGTGGGGCGGTGATAAACTTGCCCCCGAGGTAGTCATTTTGATGTTTTCTCTGTAAGTTTCGCTTTTTGAAGAAAATAAACTATGGAAGCTGTTATTTTTACTCCTAAGACCAAAGAAGAGGTGAAACTACTTCAACAACTGGCCAAACAAATGAGAATCAAAGCCACAGTGATCAGTCAGGAAGATGCGCTCCTGCTCAAGGCGATGTTGCAGGGAAGAACCGGCCAGCAGTCTAGCCGGGAAGAGGTATTTAGTGCCCTGTCCTGATGGAAGTGATCTTTTACAGCAACAGAACATTAATTTCTTGAATTACCTGTTGGATAAAATTACTGGTAGTGGTTGTCACTTGTTTTTCTATGAGCGATCCGTTCAGGCAAAATATTTTGTGGGTTCGCACGTAGCTAACGACCGGCAATGAGTTGCCCACGTAATCACTAGTGGTAATCTCTACTGATAAACTATCGTTTTTCTTCCTTGATGTGATTTGTGCCAGCAAATAGTCGCCGGTAGAATTTACCCGGTGGTTAGAAATAACAAGAGCAGGACGGCGACGCCTTTGACTTAGGTCAGTGAAAGGAAACGGAACTACAACGATATCACCTTGCCGGTAAGTCATAGTAGGTTGTAAATCTCGTCATCTTCACTAAGCCAGTCTTCTGCCAGCGAAGGTTCCGATAACAACGCGGTCTCATCGGTCGCATTTAATGCACTTTGTTGGTTGGATATTTCGGTTTGAAAACCCATTTTACGAGCGATGACCGCTAGAAGTTCCAGATCTTTCGGATCGTCGGAAGAGATGGTGATACTATTCATGTTTCTTATTATTTGTTACTCAAAGATAATTTAAATATGGAATCTAAAAAACTAAACGAACGCAAGGTGCCTATTGTGACCATTGACGGATCGTTGGAAAAGTACAAGAATAAAATTATTTGTCCGGAAAGGCTTCGCAAAGCCAATGAAATGCTGAAGACCGCCAAATTGCCCAAGAACAAATACAAGGGCTAAGACGGTAATGAGTGCCGAGAATAATCAATAAAATGAATTTGAAGCAATGGAAACGATGATTCTTAAAGAAAAGATTGATAGTCTGAAGGAACAGGTAGCCGATTATGTTGACTTTTTGCTGTATCGCTACCCTGATAACTTGGCGAAACTCACCAACGAAGAGAAAACTGAATTAGATAAACGTTGGGCTGCTTATCAGCAAGGCACGTTATTGAGTAGTGAGTTAGAAGGCGTAAAAACGCGATTAGAGAAAAAACATGGCATATCGAATTAGCGTTACTCAGTCAGCCGAAGATAAGTTGGATGAGGCAGTAAGTTGGTATGAAGAAGCGAAACCAGGTTAGGCATTGCTTTTTTGAATCATTTTTTCAACCGGATCGCTTACCTGAAAGATAGTCCTTACCTGTACCAAGAAGTCTATAAAACTTACCGACGGGTACTTATGGATAAGTATCCTTACGCTTCGCAGAGTTGTCATTGTTCAACTTGCGTACCGGACTGCCGGTTTCTTTGCGAGAAAGCGTCTTCACGGCGGCTCTGACCGGTAGGGTGAACGTGGCCAGCAGGGTAGAAGAGAAAAATACGACCAGCGCCAGCCCGTAACGGCCCGCCGTCGTAAGGCTTTTGTGCTCCTCAAAATCTCTTTCCGCCTGGTTCTGAAAGTGGATTAGTTGCTCTCCTAACGACATGCGTGGTTTTTCTGATCTATCAAGATACGGGGGCACGACTTGGCATGCGCCCCCGGTTACTAACTATTTACTGCCCCTGCCCCAATGAGAAGCCGCGCTTGCCATCGAAGGCGTACAGGTTCTCGGTTTTGATCACGTCTACTTTTTCCTGCACGGCTTTGCCCAGCAGGTCCACGATCACCTGCGGCGATAGGTCCGATCCTTCGGCGGCCTGGTAGCGGCAGCGCCAGTGGTCGGTGCAGAAGGTTTCCTCGAAGCCCTCGGGCCACACCTTCACGCCCCGGTTGGTGATCATCACCAGCGGCAACTCGTCGCTCAGGCGTTGCAGCACGGTGGCCAACTCGTCGGGATTCTGACCTTTCCAGTCCACGAACACGTCTACGCCCAGCAGCGTTTTCTTGGCCGGGGCCCGGCGCTCGTAGCGAGGAAGCGTCAGCGCAATGCCCTTGGCGTACTCTACGGCTCCCAACGCATTCGGCTTTTTGTCCAGGTTGTCAATCACCGCCTGGGCAAACGCTTGGGTACCCACTTTCTTCCGACTCACCCCCTCCTTATAGATATCCACCGTGTGCACTCCGTCTTCCAGGGTGCAGAGCCAGGCGTTCTTCACGCGTTCGGCCACCTCGGGTTGCCCGATGTGGGTGAGCATCATCACCGCGGCGCGCAGCAGTCCTGAGGGGTTGGCAATGTCTTTTCCGGCAATGGTGGGGGCCGAGCCGTGAATGGCCTCAAACATGGCGCACTGCTCGCCAATGTTGGCCGAACCGCCCAGGCCTACCGAACCGGTGAGTTGGGCGGTGATGTCGGACAAGATGTCGCCGTACAGGTTGCCCGTCACGATCACGTCGAAGTCCTCGGGAGTGTCGGCCACACGCGCCGCCCCGATGTCGATGATCCAGTGGTCGGTCTCAATGCCGGGATACTCCTGGGCAATTTCGTTGAACACCTGGTGGAACAGGCCGTCGGTTTGCTTCATGATGTTGTCTTTGGTGAAGCAACTCACGCGCTTGCGTCGGTACTGCCGGGCGTACTCGAAGGCGTAGCGCACGATCTTTTGGCAGCCGGGGCGCGAGATCAGCTTGAGGCACTGCACCACCTCGTCGGTCTGCTGGTGCTCAATGCCCGCGTACAAATCTTCTTCGTTCTCGCGAATCACCACCACGTCCATGTTGGGGAACTTGGTGTCTACAAACGGGTGGAAGCTTTTGCAGGGACGCACGTTGGCGTAGAGCCCCAGCGCCTTGCGCATGGTCACGTTCAGGCTTTTGTAGCCCCCACCCTGCGGAGTGGTGATCGGTGCTTTTAAGAATATTTTGTTGCGCCTAATGCTGTCCCACGCATCCGTGCTAATACCGCTGGTGTTGCCCGACAGGTAGACCTGCTCGCCAATGTCAATCTTCTCTATTTCGATAGGAGCCTGGGCAGCCATCAGGATGTCCAGGGTGACGTTCATAATCTCGGGGCCGATGCCATCGCCCTGCGCTACGGTGATCTTCTGCATATGGATTAGGTTTGTTTAGTCAGACGCAAAGATGCGGATTCTGGTTTAATTATTATTATATATCCGCGTTTTTGCCCACTCCGGTCGGGGTTGAGTGACCTTGTTCTTTGAGGGCAGTACCTAGAGTTACTACGTGAGCGGAAAACTGCCGTCTGTTAACGGAAAAGTGGGTAGGCAAACTTTCGAAGGTTAGCTTCGTTTCCTAATTTAACGCACCGTTGCCGCCGGATCCAACAATTTGGTCAGGCGCAACGCTTTTCCCACCTAATCTAACGTATCAGGACGATGAACACATTTAAAGAACTTCTGGAAGGAAACAAAATTTGGGTTAAGGACATTCAGGAAAAAGCTCCTGATCTGTTCGACCACATGGCCGAGGGGCAGCATCCGCAGTTTCTGTGGATCGGCTGCGCCGACAGCCGGGTACCCGCCGAAGAGATCACTAACTCGCTGCCGGGCTCCATTTTCGTGCAGCGCAACGTGGCCAACCTGGTCATCCACACCGACTACAACCTGCTGAGCGTGGTGAACTACGCGGTGAAAAACCTAAAGGTGAAGCACATCATCATCTGCGGACACTACGGCTGCGGGGGGATCAAGGCTGCCATGGGCAACACTTCGTACGGGTTGCTCGACAACTGGTTATCTCATATTAAAGACGTTTATCAGGCCAATAAGCAGGAGTTAGACGGTATTGCCGATCAAAGTGCCCGCGAACGCCGCTTTGTAGAACTCAACGTAGAAGAGCAGGTGAGCAACGTGGCCAAGCTGGCCTTCATCCAGGAAGAGTGGAAGCAGGGTAAAGAGTTTCCCTACGTGCACGGCTGGGTGTTTAACATCGAGGACGGCTGTATCACCAACCTGGGGCTCACCGTCAACCGGGCCGACCACCTGGATAAAGTATACCAATACGACTAGGCGATGATTATTCACAACGAACCCGTGGCCACGGCTGGAGTGCCCCTTGGTGAGGCCAAGAAAGTGCTGATCATGCTGCACGGCCGTGGCGACCGGGCCTCCTCTTTCGTTCGCTTGGCGCAGGAACTGAACGCGCCGGGCGTTGCCTGTCTGGCCCCGCAGGCGATCCAAAACACCTGGTACCCGCACCGCTTCCTGATGCCGCTGGAGGAGAATGAACCGCAGTTGTCGCTGAGCCTGTCGGGAGTGCACGAACTGGTAGATAACGTCACCGGACTGGGCTTTGCGGCCGAGCATATTTACTTTCTGGGTTTCTCGCAAGGGGCTTGCTTGTCGCTTGAGTATACCGCGCGCCACGCGCAGCGCTACGGCGGGGTGATTGCCTTCACCGGCGGGCTGTTGGGCGACACCGTGGATGTATCCAACTACGCGGGTGACTTCGCCGGTACGCCCATCTTCATCGGCTCGAGCGACCACGACCCACACGTGCCCGAAGCACGCATCAACGAGTCGGAAGCGATTTTGCAGCAGCTTGGTGCTGAGGTGACGAAGAAAATCTACCCCGCCCTGGGCCACACCATCAACGACGACGAACTGCAGCACGCCCGGACGTTGCTCAATGCTAAGTGATTCCGTTTACTAGGGTTAGAAGCATCGCAGGATTGTTTAGAATTAGCGTTGGATAGTTCTAACAGCAAATCACCCAAAAACGTAGAACCCCGCACCTAGAACTCCGAACCCAGAACCCATAACTTAAACCCAGAACCTAGAACCCAGAACCTCAGAACCTAGAACCCCGCACCCCGAACCCCGCACCAATGACCCCCATCCAAGGAATCCACCACGTCACCGCCATTGCGGGAGCCGCCAAACGTAACCTTGACTTCTACACCCGCGTGCTGGGACTGCGCTTGGTGAAGAAGACCGTGAACTTCGACGACCCCGGCACCTACCACTTTTACTTTGGCAATGAGACCGGCGATCCCGGTACCATTCTCACCTTTTTTCCCTGGGAGGGCATCACCGCCGGTCGGCGCAGCACCGGGCAAGTTACCGAAACCGCCTTTTCCGTTCCGGTTGATTCGCTGGGCTTCTGGCAGGAGCGTTTGGCGCAGGAGAATGTCATCCACAACAAACCCGCCCGGCGCTTCGACGAAGAATACCTCGCGCTCATTGATCCCGACGGCCTCAAACTGGAGCTGGTGGCTCGTCCCGACGACCGCGTGTCTTACACCCAGGGCGGGGTAGGGGAGTCGCACGCCATCCGGGGGTTTCAGGGTGTGACGCTGTCGCTGGAGGGTCACCGGCACACCGCCGACATCCTGACTGAGGTATTTGGCTACGCGCCAACCGAAGATGCGGTGAACCGACATCGGTTCGTCGCAGCCAATGGCCAGCAAGCGGCGGTCGTCGACCTGGTAGACTTGCCTGCCGGGCAGCGGGGTCACGTGGCGGGCGGCTCGGTGCACCACGTGGCCTTTCGAGTGCCCGATAACGAAACGCAACTGGAATACCGCAAAAAACTGCTGGCCCGCGGCCTTAATGTAACCCCGCCCATTGACCGGGACTACTTTATGGCGATCTACTTCCGAGAGCCGGGCGGCGTGTTGTTCGAAATAGCGACCGACCCGCCGGGCTTCACCCGCGATGAGCCGCTCGAGACACTGGGGCAATCCTTGAAGCTACCTGCGCAATACGAAAGTCAGCGGGCTGCCATCGAGCAGCAGTTGCCGCCATTAGACTGAGAAGATTTAGTCGCAAGGTAGTGCAACCAGGAGCGTGTGTCGACACGAACCAGGGAGCAACACGCATCGAGCAGCACACCGATCAACAACCCGGTAGCTAACGCTCCATCGACCGGGTACCCGTAGCTACACGGTCGATGTTAAGTAGAGGCATTCTAAATAAAAAGCGCCCTTCCGGAGAGAAGGTATATGATTAGCGCGATTATATTTTATAAGTTTCTTACTTCGATATTCATAATTCCTTGTTCAGTATTCAATATTCTTTCCGAATAATACAGTCTTAATCTAAGGCTAGCTTGTAGGTCGGGTCTTCCAGCACGTTGATGTCGATGATTGATTCGGCATTCTTGAGCAGCTTTCGGCAGTCGGGACTCAAGTGCTTGAGGTGCACCCGCTTGCCCACGCGCTGGTAGCGCTCGGTGATCTTGTTCAGGGCCTCAATGGCCGACATATCCACTACCCGGCTCTCGGCAAAATCGATGATCACCTCGTCGGGATCGCCCGCCACATCGAACTTCTCGTTGAAGGTGGTCACCGAACCAAAAAAGAGCGGGCCGTAGATTTCGTAGTGCTTCACTCCCTGCTTATCCACGTGCTTGCGGGCGCGGATGCGCTTGGCATTGTCCCAGGCAAACACCAAAGCCGAAATAATCACGCCGACCAGCACCGCCAGCGCTAAATTGTGCAGGAAGATAGTGACCAGCGTCACCAGCACCATCACCACGATATCCGAGTGCGGCATGCGGTTGATGGTGCGCAAACTGGCCCACTCGAAGGTGCCAATGGCCACCATAATCATTAGCCCGGTGAGGGCCGCCATCGGAAGCCGCTCGATCAGGCTGGCTCCGAACATAATGAAAATCAGCAGCATCACCGCCGCCACAATGCCCGACAGGCGCGCGCGGGCCCCGTTCGATACGTTAATCAAACTCTGGCCCAGCATAGCGCAGCCACCCATGCCCGAAAACACTCCTGACAGCACGTTGGCGATACCCTGGGCCACCGCTTCTTTATTGCCCCGCCCGCGCGTCTCGGTGATCTCATCCACAATGTTGAGCGTGAGCAGACTTTCAATCAAACCCACTCCGGCCACAATGGCCGCGTAGGGAAAGATGATGACGAGCGTTTCGAACTGAAGCGGCACGGCGGGCAGGTGAAACGGCGGAAACCGCCCCTGGATCGAGGCAATATCGCCCACGGTGCGCGTATCTATCCCAAACCCTACCACCAGTCCGAAGATCGTTAGAATTGCCACCAGTGAGGCAGGTATCGCCCGACTCAGCTTCGGTAAACCCCAAATGATAAACATGGTGGCAAGGACCAAGGCCAGGAGAATGTACAAGGGCGGGCCGGTGAGCCACTGTCCGTCGGCGGCCTTGAACTGATCGAGTTGCGACATAAAAATAATGATGGCCAGTCCGTTCACGAAGCCAAAGATCACCGGGTGCGGCACCAGGCGCATCAGCTTGCCGAGTCGCAGAAAACCAGCCCCAATTTGCAATGCGCCCGCCAGCACCACCGTAGCAAACACGTATTCCACTCCGTGCGACTGCACCAGCGACACAATGACCACCGCCACCGCGCCGGTTGCCCCCGAGATCATGCCCGGCCGTCCGCCCAGCACCGCTGTCACCAAACCCATCACAAAGGCGGCGTAGAGTCCGGTGAGGGGCGAAAGACCGGCGATCAGCGCGAAGGCCACCGCTTCGGGCACCAGCGCCAATGCCACGGTGAGGCCCGACAACACTTCGGTTTTGTAATCGACCTTTTGCGACAAGTCGAATAGATTGAGGTACTTCTTCATAGCAAGCAGAATGGGAATAAGGGAAAGGCGGAAGGAGATTTCCGAACGAAGGCGCAAAGGTAGGCTTTCTTTCGAGCGAAAGCTCCCGATGTAAGAAAAAGGCGGAAATACTGTGCTAGGGCGCGCAGAAATCAGCGACCATGCGGTAAGCGAGCGCCTCTATCCGCGTTTCGGTCTGCAAAAGCGCCTCGGCCAAGGTCATATTGCCTTCTTTCACCGCGTAGGCCCGCTGCACGTTGAGCTGCTCCAGCTCCGCCGGGCTGGCCTCCAGGGTGCCGCAGATTACGTTGAGGGGTACTCCGTGCTGCCGACATACGTCGCCCACGCCCTTCACCACCTTGCCGTGCCGGGTTTGGGCATCAATCTTCCCTTCTCCGCTCATCACCAAATCAGCTTGGGCAATGGCCGGATGGGCTTGGCACAAATCCAGTATGGTATCGATGCCCGGCAGCAACTGCGCTCTCAAGAAAGCCACGGCTCCCGCCCCAATCCCCCCAGCCGCTCCCGCCCCGGGCATTTTGCTCATTTCAATTCCCGCTAAAGTTTGCATTCGGTTGGCGATATTCATTAGGCCTCCCTCTAACAATTCCAGGTCGGCATCGGTAGCTCCTTTCTGAGGGGCGTAGACATGGGCAGCGCCCTGCGGACCGTAGAGGGGGTTGTTGACGTCGCTTACCACCCGAACTTCCACGTTGGCCAACTGCGGCAGAACTTGGTCGGTCTCAATACGGGCCACTCGAACCAGGTTTCCCCCCACCGGAGACAGCTCCTGCCCTTGTGCATCCCGAAAACGGTAACCCAACGCCTGCGCCATACCGATGCCCGCATCATTGGTAGCGCTGCCCCCGACGAACAAGTACACCCGGCGGGCGCCGTGCTCGACGGCGTGCCGTACCAATTCGCCCGTGCCCAAAGAAGTGGTGTGCAGCGGATTACGCTCGGATTCTTTCAGGAGGGGTAGCCCGGAGGCCACGGCCATCTCTACGTAGGCCTCGTCTTCCTTCACGCCGTAGTAGGCCGTGATCGGACGAAACAGCGGATCGTGTACCGTGGTGTGCACGGTATCAAGCTCCAGCAACGGAATCAGAATATCCAAGGTGCCCTCCCCACCATCGGCCAGCGGAATGCTGTGGATCTGAATGGTTGGATCGTAGCGTCTCACGCCTCGCGCCACAATTTGACAGACCTCAGCGGCGGTGAGCGAGCCTTTGAACTTATCCGGAACGAGTACGAGTTGCAATAGAGAGCGGTTAATTGCGACCAATTCGGTTATGGGTACCTACGTTTTCAACGGGTACTCGGGTCTAATTACTGATTTTATGCACAAATAGCACTATCTTTGATATCTAAACCAACAGAATTTATTTGTTCACTGTAGCGTTACTAAAGTAATACCTAAAACTGAGCTTTATGATACTATCCTTCAATCGCGTTGCCGCCTTTTTACTGCTCATTACGCTAACCTCCTTCACTCCTCCCCGCCCCGCTGCCGAAACCATCAATTGGCTCACCATCGAAGAGGCCGAGGCGCTGTCGGAAAAAGAGCCCCGAAAAATTTTGATGGACGTGTACACCGACTGGTGCGGGTGGTGCAAGAAGATGGATAAAACCACCTTCGCTGACGAAGAGGTTGCCAAGTACGTGAACGAAAACTTTTACGCCGTCAAACTGAAGGCCGATAGCAACGATAAGGTTACGTTTAAAGGAAAAGAGTACTCGAAGGGCGAATTGGCCCAGGCCTTCCGGGTTACGGGGTATCCCACCATCGTATTTTTTGATCAGTCGTTTACCAAGTTTCAGCCGGTGAGCGGCTACCGGGGAGCCAATGATTTTTTAGCACTGCTCGAGCAATTCAATCAAGCCCAGTAGCTACTTTCTTTTATCACACTTAGTATAAGGAACATCCGACGGTGTTCCTTTTTTATGACCAACTACGCGCACGATACCATTGTGGCCTTGTCTACCTCCCCCGGACAGGGCGCCATTGCCGTGATCCGACTTTCGGGAGATCAAGCCATTGCGATTGTCAACTCCGTTTTTTCCGGTAAAGACCTATCGCAACAGTCATCGCATACGCTGCACTTCGGCACCATCCGTCAGCACGAAACCATCATCGACGAGGTGGTGGTTAGTTTGTTCATCGCCCCGCACTCGTTCACCAAAGAAGACGTGGTAGAGGTGTCCTGCCACGGCTCTCCCTTCGTCGTTCAGCAGTTACTGCAGCTATTTGTGGCTGAGGGAGCTCGACTGGCCACTCCCGGAGAGTTCACCAAGCGCGCCTTTCTGCGCGGTCGTTTTGATCTGGCGCAGGCCGAGGCCGTCGCCGACCTGATTGCCGCCGAGTCGCAAGAAGCGCATCGCGCGGCGATGCAGCAGATGCGGGGTGGGTTTTCGCAAAAAATCAATCGCTTACGGGAAGAACTGGTCCGCTTCGCTTCGCTCATTGAACTGGAACTTGATTTTTCGGAAGAAGATGTGGAGTTTGCCGACCGGCATCAGCTGAAAGTATTAGTGGAAGGAATTCAACGCGTGGTGGCGGAGCTAATCGCTAGCTTTGCGGCGGGCAACGTGATCAAAAATGGCTTACCGGTGGTGATTGCGGGCAAGCCCAACGCGGGTAAGTCCACGCTGCTCAACGCCCTGCTCAATGAGGAGAAGGCCATTGTTTCGGAAATCCCCGGCACCACCCGCGACGTGATTGAGGATGAGATTACGCTGGATGGTATTCGGATACGATTTATCGATACGGCGGGCATTCGGGAAACCAAAGACCGGGTGGAGGCGCTGGGGGTGCAGCGGACACACGAGAAACTGCAGCAGGCGGAGGTGATCCTATACTTAGTTGATCTGGCGAACGACTCTCCGAATTCATTTCAAAAAGAAGAAGAATGGTTGCTGCAAGTAGGCAAACCGTTCATTGTGGTAGGCAACAAAATCGATCAGGCCACAGAAGCTTGGGAAAGAGCACTGCGAGAGCGAAAGGACGTGGTGCGTATTTCGGCTCAGGATGGCGAAAACTTGGACGGCCTTCGTAATAGGCTGACTGACTTTTTAGCTGAGCGTTGGGTAACTTCCGAAGGCACCGTGGTTACCAATGTGCGCCATCACAGCAGCCTGCTGCACACGCAAGCGGCCTTGCGCAGCACGCTGGATGGTTTGAACAGCGGAGTAAGCCACGACTTTTTGGCGCAGGATATACGCCACGCTCTGTATCATCTGGGAGCAATCACCGGGCAGATTACCAATGACGATCTTCTGGATAATATTTTCAGCAAGTTTTGCATCGGTAAATAATAGGTCGTTCAGCAAACTTTTTTGGGTTACTTCACGTAAGTACTGTAGTGTATTTTAGAAGTATTTTTTGATGCTTTTTGCAATTTTTTAATTTAATGCCTTCTTTTTCTCTGCCTGCTAGTGCATTTGCTAGGTTATTGAAAAATTTTTAATAATCTTATCTCTGGAGTTTGTAAGAAAAAATTGTTTTACTGTATTCTTATGAGTTGGCTCTGCTTTTGCTAACTACTTTTTCGTTTATGCCGAACCTACTATTATGAACGCTGTACCGTCACCTAAAGGACACTATTCCAAAACATTCTTTGTCATTCTGATCATCATCGATGCGCTGTGTATCTACACTGCTTACCATTTGTCTTTTTGGGGCAGTTTTTCGCTAGCTGCTCCTCTACCAGACTTTTATCTATCCCTCAATGCCATCTGGATTTTATTGTGGGTGATGCTGGCGCTCATCGTCAACTACTACGATACTGGTAATCTCAAGTACGTCAACAGAATTATCAAGAGCACCCTAAAGCTAACCATCATCCACGCTTGTCTGCTGTTGCTCTACTTAGTTCTGTTTCAAGCTTTCTACTACGATAGCCTGTTTATAATAGAGGCTTATTTGTCCACCTTTTTGCTTACCGTGACCGTTAAAGTCGTTTTGTTAACTTCTTACAAGTACCTTAGAAATTTAAAGTCAAACCGGATTTCCTATGTGATAGTAGGCTACACGCCAGCGGGCCGAAGCGTCTTCCGATACCTGAAGAAGAACAAAAACTTTGGCTATCGCTTCATGGGCTTTTTTGACGACAACCAGCAGGGTTCGCTAGTCAAAGGTAATCTCGATGACTTAAAAAAATACTGTGTGAGACACAAAGTGCGTGAGATGTACTTTGCCCTGCCCGAAAAATCCAGTGCCCTGGGTGAGCTTGCTAAGTTTGCCGATGAGCACTTCATTCACTTTGGTCTGGTTCAGGAAGTAGGGGGGATGCAATTCCAAAAATTACCTTCTCAAACCTACGATAACATACCGGTGATCACCTACAAACTGAAACAAGAAGCTCGCCCTGCACTGTCCCGAAACGCATTCTACCGTTTGCTAAGGCAGTAGTTCGCTACATCGACTCGTTTTCTATAGAAGCCAGTTCTACAAGCTTGTCGTACTCAGATTCGCTAATATCCTGATAAAAATAGTGAATAGGATTTACCTTTTTATGATTCTTGTGCACCTCGTAGTGCAGATGCGGTCCCGATGACGTGCCCGTGTTGCCACTGTAAGCAATCAGTTCGCCCCGCTTCACCCGCTGCCCCACCTTCACGTTAAACTCAGAGAGGTGCGCGTACTTTGTTTTCAAACCGAAACCGTGGTCAATCTCGACCTGCTTGCCGTAGCCGTAAAAACTCGTAGAAACCTTCGTGACCTTCCCCGCCCCGGTAGCGTAGATAGGCGTACCGACCCCGGCGCCAAAGTCGATACCCGTGTGCATTTTTCTCACCTTATAGATAGGATGATAACGCAAACCGAAGCCCGACGAAAGATACGACTGCTGCAGGGGAATGGGAGTGATGGCAGGCATGGAGGCCAGTAGCAGGTGCTGGTTGCGCGCCAGACTGAACAGTTCATCGTGCGATTTGGTCTGGATGTACATCTGCCGCTTCAGTTGGTCAAAGGTAGACAGCGTGTTGAGTAGATATTCTTGGTGTTCCAAATCTTTTTGCGCCAGCTCCTGGTAGCGTTCCGAACCACCGATCCCCGCGTTCCGAATCGACTGCGGAATGGGATCTTGTTCGTAGATAATTCGATAAATATGATCGTCACGGTCTTGGAGACCGGTAAGCACTTCCTGGATGTTACTAAGCTCCTTGTTTAGAATTTCGTAACGAAACAACAACTTCTCATTGTCGCGGCGGAAATTGGTCTCTCGGGGGGAGTCAAAATAAGTGGTGTAAACCAACGCTACCCCCAGTGCGGCAATCAGTACCACCGAAAGCGAAAGGATAGCATCCAGGGCCACCGCCCACTTGGTTACGCGCACGCGTTCGTACCGGCAGGTGTCCGGATCGTAGTGGTATTTAATCTTGGCCATGAACGATTTGCATTGTGGTTGTATTATTGGTTATTCCTTGCCACTAAAAGTAAGGTATGTTCGTATGACATTGAGTTCGTTATCCGTTCAAAAGGCACGCCCGTAGGTCTTGATCGGATACTTCGTTTAATTACCGCCAACTTCCTATATTAGCGCAACATCAACCCCCAAGGCGTGAGCAGTTCCTCCGAAAATGCCCCCCCCCGACGGGTGGCGATTATTGGCTCCACCGGTTCCATCGGCACCCAGGCCCTGGAAGTGGTGCGTAGCCATCCCCAAAAATTTGCCGTCGAGGTGCTCACCGCCCACCGCAATGCGGAACTGCTGATCCGGCAGAGTCAGGAGTTTCGTCCCAATGCGGTGGTGATTGTCGACGAGGCGATGTACGCAATGGTGCAGGAGGCGCTTGATCCGCTCGATATCAAAGTGTACACGGGAGCTGCGGCACTGGCCGAGGTGGTTACCATGGATACTATTGATCTGGTGCTCACCGCCACGGTAGGCTACTCAGGGCTTTTGCCCACCATCCGGGCGATTGAAGCCCGAAAAACTATTGCCTTGGCCAACAAGGAAACCCTGGTGGTAGCCGGAGCGCTCATCACTCAGCTGGCTAAAGAGAAAGGCGTAAGCATCTACCCGGTAGATTCTGAACACTCGGCGATCTTTCAGTGCCTGGTGGGTGAGTTCCATAACCCGATTGAAAAAATTATTCTGACCGCCTCGGGCGGACCCTTTCGGGGGAAAGACCGGGCGTATTTAAAGAATGTCACCAAGGAGCAGGCCCTGAAGCATCCCAACTGGGAGATGGGTGCCAAGGTAACCATCGACTCCGCTTCGCTGATGAACAAGGGGTTGGAGGTGATCGAGGCCCAGTGGTTGTTCGGGCTCACCTCCGAACAGATCGAGGTGGTGGTTCATCCGCAGTCGATCATTCACTCGATGGTGCAGTTTGCGGATAGTTCGCTCAAAGCCCAGTTGGGCTTGCCCGATATGCGGGTTCCTATTCAGTTTGCGTTGAGTTATCCGCAGCGTTTGCCTAACACGCTGCCCCGCTTTCGCTTTTTAGACTATCCTGAACTCACGTTTGAGCAACCGGATACCGACACGTTTCGGAACCTGTCATTGGCCTTTGAGGCCATGCGCCAGGGCGGAAACGTGCCCTGCGTCCTGAATGCCGCTAATGAGGTGGCCGTATCTGAATTTTTGCGGGGCAACATTGGTTTTCTGGACATGTCGACGCTGGTGGAGCGCTGTATGGAAAAAATGCCGTACATTCGCCGACCAAACTACGAAGATTACGTTGCCACCAATGACGAAACCCGAAGCAAGGCACTGGAATTGCTTAAGGAATTCAGATAACGCGCAAAACGCTTATTCAATAAATAAATAGATGGAAGGACTTATTATGACCGCGCAGCTACTGCTGGGGCTGTCACTTTTGGTAGGACTACACGAACTAGGTCACCTGCTCACGGCCAAACTGTTTGGCATGCGGGTGGAGCAATACTACATCGGGTTTCCCCCGAAAATCATCGGGTTTCGTTACGGAGAAACCGAATACAACCTGGGAGCGATTCCGCTGGGCGGTTTTGTTAAAATTTCGGGCATGGTGGATGAGTCGCTCGACACTAAAAATCTGTCGGAAGAACCCCAGCCCTGGGAGTTTCGCTCCAAACCGGCCTGGCAACGGCTCATTGTGATGATGGGCGGCATCATCGTGAACGTGATCACGGGCATTGTGATCTTTGTTTTTCTGACCTACCGCTACGGCGACACCTACGTGCCCCGGGAAGCGGTGATGCAGAACGGCATTGTGGCCTACGAACTAGGCCAAGAAATCGGCCTTCAGACCGGGGACAAGGTGGAAGAAGTGAACGGCCAGCCGTACGAGAAATTCAGCGATTTATACAGTCCTGACGTATTACTGGGCACTAACGGCTACTACACCGTCGAACGCAATGGCAAAACGGTAGACGTTCCTATCCCACGAGGGTTTCTGGATAAGTTCTCCGACAAAGACGCGGCCAACCAGTACATCGACATCCGCCGTCCTTTTTCGGTGGGAGAGGTAATTGAAGGAAGCAACGCCGAAGCGGGCGGACTTCGCGGAGGCGACCGGGTGCTGCGTATCAACGGCGAGTCGGTGGAGTACTACGATGAATTTGAGTCGGTGATAAAGGCCAACACCGGGGGCAAGGTGACCCTGGAGGTAGTCTCTGAGAAGCAAGGGGTTGAGTCGGCCGTGGCCTCGCCCCGTACGCTAACCGTAAACGTCGACGAAGACGGTAAACTGGGTTTTTACCCGCAGTGGGACATTCCCATTGCCCGCACTGAATACAATTTGGCTGAGTCGTTGCCCAAGGGGGCCGAGGCCGCTTTTGATGTGGTGTGGATCAATATCCGGGCGCTGGGCAAAATCTTTACCGGCGAGGTTTCGGCTTCCAAGTCCATCAGTGGCCCCATTGGCATTGCCCAAATTTTCGGGGGCGAGTGGGACTGGCTCCGCTTCTGGCGGATCACCGGGTTACTCTCCATGGTGCTGGCCTTCATGAACTTTCTGCCCATTCCGGCCCTCGACGGTGGGCACGTGGTGTTTTTGACCTACGAAATGGTATCGGGCCGTAAACCCTCGGACAAATTTTTAGAAGGGGCGCAAAAGGTAGGCATGGTGCTATTGCTATCGCTGATGGTATTTGCGGTGTTCAACGATCTGTTTAAGGTGTTGTTTTAGAACCAAAATCAACTTGTAGCCCTGCACAATATAAACCTAACCAAATTGCCCTTATTTATGGAACAGCTAGGAAACGCAACCTTCGAGAATTACATCGGCCTGGAACAAGGGTACTCCGAGATGGCCTATCAAATGACGGCCCACGTGCTCACGCTGGGGTACTCAGTGATGTTTGCCGCCTTACTCTACTTTGTGCTGACCATCAAAAGCTCAGCTCCCAAGTACCAAATCTCTTCGGTGTTGTCGGGAGTGGTGATGGTGTCAGCGGCCTTGTTGCTTTACGTACAGTCGCAAAACTGGGTCGATGCCTTTGCTTTTGATTCTATCCGCGGGCGCTATTTCCTAGCGGCGGGTAAAGATTTGTTTAACAACGGCTACCGCTACCTGAACTGGCTCATCGATGTGCCGATGCTGTTGCTCCAGATTCTGTTCGTCGTATCGCTTACCAAAAGTAACTTCACCAGCATTCGCAATCAGTTCTGGCTTTCGGGCTCCCTGATGGTGATCACCGGATACATTGGGCAATACTACGAAGTAACGGACCTTCCTTTGTTCTTTATCTGGGGCGCAATTTCTACCGTCTTCTTTTTCCATATTCTTTGGGTGATGAAAAAGGTGATCAACGAAGGCAAAGAAGGAATGCCCCTGGCGGGGCAAAAACTGCTCAGCGGCATTTGGTGGCTGTTTGTATTCTCCTGGTTTTTGTACCCCGGTGCCTACCTGATGCCTCACCTGCTCGGTATTGAAGGGCTCTTCTACAACGAAACCGGAGTGGTGGCCCGCCAGATGACCTACACCGTGGCGGATATCTCTTCTAAGGTGATTTACGGAGTGTTGCTGAGCAACCTGGCACAAACGCTGAGCAAAGCCGAAGGTTATGAGTATCACCGCCCTACACAACGGCAGGCAGCATAAGCATTACTTCTTCTCAATCTTAAACTCCACCCGGCGGTTGAGCTTTTTGTCGGCCGCCGTTTTTTCGTCCACAATGGGCTTGCTGCTGCCGTAACCGGTGGCCTGTACCCGGTCGGGAGCCACGCTGCCAAAATCAATCAGGTACGTTCGGATAGCGTCCGCCCGCGACTGCGAAAGCTTGCGATTCAGCTCGGGGTTGCCATCTGAATCTGTATGCCCCTCGATGTGCAGCTGGATGTAGGGGTTGTCCATCAAAAAATTGATGATCTTGTCCAGATCGGCGTACATCTCTGGTTTGATTTCCGACTTTCCGTTGTCAAACTCCATGTTACTGAACTGAATGCGGCTGGAAATCGGCATGGTCTCGAAATTGAACGTTCGGTCGCCGGTCAGAAAGAAAACTTCTTCGAGCCGAAAGAACTCTTCGCCCTGAATGATGATCAAATAACGGTTGTTGTTGATGAGCCGAAAGGCAAAGGTGCCATCGTCACGCAACGCCTTTGGGGCCACTTCCACCCCGTTGTCCAGATCGATGATCGACACAATCCCACTGCGAAAGGGCTCGCCCGTCTCGCTGTTGACCAGCGAACCGTCCAGGTTAATGGTGGCCGTGGGCTTGGCTTCCATCGGTAGCGGGAACGAGTAAAGATCGAGGTTGCCCATTTGGTTTTCTACCGAACGGGCGTAGTACAGGTTTTGCGATTGCGCATCGATGGTAAAGTAGAACTCGCTCCCGGCTCCGTTCACCAGCGGACCGATATTTTTAGGCTCGTCCCAGATAGCGCGGTAGCGGTACGACTTGTAAATATCGTATTCTCCAAAATTTAGCAGGTGCCCGTCTGAGCTAAAGTACAGCACGTTGTGCTCGGGATGAAAGAACGGACTCACCTCACTGCCGCGGGTGTTCACCACGGGGCCAACGTTCTTGGGCCGTTCCCACTGCCCCTTGGCGTTTCGGTGGGTGTAGTAGATGTCGGATAGTCCGAAACCACCCAGTCGATCGGAGGCAAAAAACAGTGTATCGCCGGTGCGCGACAGCGAGGGGTGCGAATCCCAGGCCGCACTGTTAATATGCGACCCTAGGTTGCGGGGCGGGCTCCAGGGCTGACCTTCCTGCCGCGTCGATACGTACAAATCGCAGCTGCCCGAACCGTCGGGCGCGTTGCAGCGGGCAAAGAACAGGGTGTTGCCATCCGGACTCAGACACGCTGATCCTTCGTTATAAGGAGAGTTGATACCCTCCAGGGGTTCGGCCGCCGACCAGTCATCGTCTTGCCGGTAGCTCACCATCAAATCTTCGTTGTCTACCTCCTTGAGTCCCTGCGACCGTTTGTGGCGCTTGGAGGTGAACAGCAGCACCTCGTTGCTTGCACTGAGCGCTGGTCCGTAGTCGTTGGCTGAAGAATTGAGACCGTCGCCCATGTTTAAGTATACCCCACGGGGCGGGCGCAGGGTATCGATTTCTTTACGAAATTCAACGAGTTCGTAATAATACTCCAGCGGAACGTAGTCTTCCTTTTGTTCCTCCCCAAAGTCCTGCAGCAACTGCCGCGCCTGCTGGGCTTCTAATCCTTGGGGGTGGTGCTTGAGCAAAAGTTTGTACATCGCCACGGCGGCGGTGGTATCTCCTTGTTCTTCCTCCAGCTTGGCCAATTTCCACAACAAACCGCTCTCTTCAACAAAGTTCTGTACGCCAAACTGCTGCACGTAGGCGAACAGGCGCAGGTACAGGGCGTCGGTGTCGGAGCGTCGCGCCAGCTTTTGTAGCGTTGCGTAAACTTTGGCATCTCGATAATACGGAGTTCGGTTTAGGTTAGGAAACGTCAGAAGAGCGTATACCTTGGAAGAAACTGCATATTTGGCAGTATCCTGGAGCACGAAAGCGCTCTGGGCTGGTTTCACCTGACCAAACGCGAGCGTGCTCACCCAAAGGCTGCCGAAAAGTAGAACGTATCGTAGCATAAGGTTGCCCAATTGCCTGACAATCAACAAAAAGCGGGCTACTTTCCGCTGCCTGTAAGGTTTTGACTACTTTCACAAAGTATGTCACTGAGATGGTTTGTATCGGTCATCCGTGGGGTAGGGAAACGTTCCGCCAAAGGTGGCATAGCCCTTGCCCTACATCAATCTCGATAAATTTGAAACAAAATCAGCCCAATCGTGTCATTCTGGCACTAGTGCATATGATGAATTCCAACAACTTGATCGACAATATTTTTATTTCTCCGTTAGACGAAGACGAAGCCGACGATCTCATTCAGTTGGTCACCGACGACGAGAGTGACGATGAGCCGGAGGTGCTGCCTGACCAGCTGTCTATTCTGCCCATCCGCAACACGGTGCTCTTTCCGGGGGTGGTGATTCCCATCACGGTGGGGCGCAAAAAATCGAGCAAACTGGTGAAGCAGGCCTACCGCAAGGGAAATCGCATTGTGGGAGTGGTGGCGCAGAAGGATAATTTTGCCGAAGAACCCGATCCGGGGGATATCTACCAGGTGGGCACCGTGGCCAAGATCATCAAAATGCTGGTGCTTCCCGATGGCAACACCACCATCATCATTCAGGGCAAGAAACGCTTCAAGATCACCTCTTTTGTCCAGGAAGACCCCTATCTGAAGGCGACGGTAGATCACATTGAAGAAAAGTTTCCCCCCAAGAGCGATCAGGAAGCGGTCGCCGTGCTGCAATCCATCAAAGAAGCCGCGGCGCGTATTTTGGAGCTAAATCCGGAAATTCCGCAAGAAGCCCAAGCCGCACTGAATAATATCGATAGTCCTAGTTTTTTAACTCATTTCCTGTCCTCAAATATCAACGTGGAGGTAGCCGAAAAGCAGAAACTACTGGAGACCAACGACGGGATGGACCGCGCCAAACTGCTGCTGGAATACATGCTTAAGGATATTCAGGTGCTGGAGCTGCGCCGGGAGATTCACAGCAAAGTACATTCGGACATTGATCAGCAGCAGCGCGATTACTTCCTGCGGCAGCAGATGAAGGTGCTGCAGGACGAACTGGGCGACGGTGGATTGGACCAGGACATCGAGAAGATGCGGCTGCGCGGCGAGAAAAAGGGATGGGACGAAGCGGTGCAACTGCACTTCCGCAAGGAGCTGGAAAAGTTGTCGCGCATGAACCCCATGGCCGCCGAGTACCCGATCACCTACAACTACGTAGAACTGCTGCTCGACCTGCCCTGGAGCGATTTTACCAACGACAATTTTGACCTACGCAAGGCCAAGAAAATCCTGGACCGCGACCATTACGGCTTGGAAAAAGTGAAAGACCGCATCATTGAGTATCTGGCCGTATTGAAGCTGAAGCAAAACATGAAAGGGCCGATCTTATGCCTCTACGGTCCTCCGGGAGTGGGAAAAACCTCGCTGGGCAAGTCGATTGCCAGGGCCCTGGGGCGCAAGTACTGCCGCATGTCGCTGGGTGGGGTGAGCGACGAGGCCGAAATCAGGGGTCACCGCAAGACCTATGTCGGGGCCATGCCCGGCAAAATTGTTCAGAACATCAAAAAGGTGCAGAAGGGTAATCCGGTGTTTATCCTGGACGAAATCGACAAGGTGCGCTCCGATTTCCGGGGCGACCCCTCATCTGCCTTGCTTGAGGTCCTGGACCCCGAGCAAAACAGCACCTTTATGGACAACTACCTCGAGGTAGAATATGACTTGTCGAACGTACTGTTTGTTGCCACGGCCAACGCTCTGGATACCATTCCGGCCCCTCTGCGCGACCGGATGGAGATTATCGAGGTGACGGGTTACACCCTGGAAGAAAAGGTGCAGATTGCCAAACGTCACCTCATCCCCAAGCAACGTAAGGAGCACGGTTTGCAAACCAAAGACGTTAGCTTTGATAAAAAGGCGTTGGTGAGCATCATTGAAAATTATACCCGGGAGTCGGGCGTGCGGAATTTGGAGCGTAAAATTGCCGCGGTGATCCGCAACGTGGCCAAATCGATTGCCCTGGAAGAAACCGTTGAGCCGAAGATCACCGAAGCCGAAGTGCGGCGGGTGCTCGGTGCGCCGGTCTTTGACAAAGAACTGTACCAAGACAACGAACTGCCGGGCGTGACCACCGGGCTGGCCTGGACCCAGGCGGGAGGTGAAATTCTGTTTATTGAGTCTAGCCTGAGCCGGGGTAAGGGTAAACTCACGCTCTCGGGACAGTTAGGCGACGTGATGAAGGAGTCGGCCATGACGGCACTGTCCTACCTGAAGTCACGCGCCGATCACCTGAACATTCATCATAAAGTGTTTGAGAACTACGACCTGCACGTGCACGTGCCCGCGGGGGCGGTGCCTAAGGATGGGCCTTCGGCCGGCATCACCATGCTCACGGCAATGGCTTCGGCTTATACCCAGCGTAAGGTGCGCAACCGTTTGGCGATGACTGGCGAAATTACGCTGCGCGGCAAGGTGCTGCCCGTGGGGGGTATCAAAGAAAAACTACTGGCCGCGCGTCGGGCGGGAATGAGGGAAGTGATCTTGTGCGATAAGAACCGCAAAGACGTAGAAGAAATCAGCGAGCAATATCTCAAGGGCTTAGAGGTGCACTACGTGAGCACGGTTGCCGAAGTGTTGGCCACCGCGCTGCTAAAGCAAAAGGTGAAGAATTCGCTGGAGTTTGTAACCGAATAATTTTGGAGGAAGTTCTCGTAAATTCTCTAAAGATTCGGGTTGACCGGGCCACGGTGGCACGAACCTCCGGACAAGAATTTATGAGAATAAAGTTTTTTGTCTATCTTACCAGCCTATCACCCGACGGTGTGCTGGCCGGTCAGCCGCCACAGTAGTCTCAGATAACTTATTAATGCGTATAGGCGGTAAGCGTATTCACTGGTCCATTGGCCTGGTCGGAGGAATTCTCGGCCTGCTGCTTCTTGTTCAGTTGGCGGTTTTTCTTTTTCTGCAACCCCTGGTGGGGGGGGCAATCAGAGGGTCAATTAATTACTTTACGGATGGGTTGTATCAGCTTGATTACGAGAAGATTAGGATACACCTCTTTCGCCAAAGCATTACGTTGGAAGGAGTTACGCTAACGTATGACAGCAGTCGGGTGAACCGCTCGGCTCGACTGCAACAGCAAAAATATTACACTGGAACCGTCCGCCACGTAAACGTGAAGCTTCGGGAGTTCGACTACTTTCTGTCAGGTCGTTACTTAGCCATCGACTCTATTGACGTGAACCAAACGGCCGTGTTTGTGCACCGCTATCCCGCACTGCTCCAACCTGATTCTTCGGACCGTGCCGCTCCTCTACAGTTCAACACCTTTCGGTTGATCAAACCGTACTTCGATTCGGTTGCCGTCTCTCTGGTAAGCATGAAGCAGATCACGCTTGGCCTTATTCGGCACACCGAAGCAGCCCCTCCCGACAGCACAGTGATCCACGAACTAGGCATGCGCGTGGTGAACGCCACCGTAGATTCGGTGGCCGCGCAACAAACGCATGGTTGGCCCCAACTGGAGGAAGCGGTGCTGTGGATGCGTGATCAAACGTTCACCTCGGCAGATAGCCTGTACCGTTACCACGTCGATTCGGTAGGAGTAGACCCACTACGAGGCCAGCTGTTGGTACGGCGACTGTCCGTGATTCCTCGCTGGGACCGCTACGAAATGGGGCAGCAACTCGGTAAGCTGACCACCTGGATGCAGTGGGAAGTGGGTCAAGTAGATGTTAAAGGCATTGATTTCGCGCGGCTCACCGACTCGCTGGTTGTTCATGCCCAAAACGCTTCCGTGGATCAGATGGATTTAATTCTCTTTCGCGATCTGCGCTTACCCAAAGGAGCGCCAAAAGCCCGTCCGTTGCTTCCGGAACTGCTGCGCCTGGTGGACACTCCTTTTAAAATTGATACCTTAACGGTTGCCCAAAGCAGTCTTCGCTACGAAGAACGCCGTGATTTGGCCGAACAAGCCGGGCACATTACTTTTGACGACCTCTTCGCCTCCTTTTATCACGTAACCAATCAGACGCAAGATACTAGCCTGGTTTTGCAGGCCGACGTGCGTACGCGACTGATGAACGAGGGACAGGCTGAATTGCACTTTGAGTTTCCGCTTGCTGCCGCTCACGGTGAGCACCGCATTCGGGGAAAAATGCACCGCATGCCATTGACGGCTCTCAATCCGACGTTAGAACCATTGGCCTTTGCTTCGGTGAAAAGCGGCGTTGCCAACCATTTAGAGTTTGAGATGCAACTCGATAAAGCATCGGCTACCGGAGAAGTGCGGTTTCAGTATGAAGATCTGAAAATCAGTCTGTTGCAAGAAGACACCCCTGACCAGAAAAAGGGCATCAAATCATGGTTGGCCAACTGGCTGGTGCTCAAAAACAGCAACCCAGTGAGAAACCAAGCACTCCGGCCCGGGCCGATACAACTAGCGCACGATTCTACCCAATCGATGGTTCGGTACTGGTGGCTAGCGTTGCGGTCGGGTTTGATGGTCAGCGTAGGCGTGGCGTCTCCCCCTGACGATACTAAATCGACGGCTGCCCGCACCAAGAGGCGCTCTCGAGTACGCTCTAGTCGCTAAGATTCGTAAATTTTAATACCTTGAGCGTGTGAACGAACGCCCCCCCTTCTTCCGCCGCTGGCGCACCGTCTACCTGCTGGTGCTGGGCAACCTGCTGGTGCTTATTATTTTGTTTTACCTCCTTACCCTTCAGTATGCATGAGTGATCCGGACTGGGTAGTACTGGCAGGAACGCTGCTCTTCATCGTGGTGTACGGGGTGTGGAAAACCCGCGGCAACCGCGACATGGACAACTACCTGCGGGGGGGCAACAGCATGAAGTGGTGGACCGTTGGTCTGTCCGTGATGGCCACCCAAGCCAGCGCAATCACGTTTCTTTCCACTCCGGGGCAAGCCTTTGAGGATGGACTGCGGTTTGTGCAATTTTACTTCGGCATGCCCCTGGCGTTGGTAATCATCTCAATCACCTTCATCCCCATCTACTACCGCCTCAAGGTATACACGGCCTACGAGTACCTGGAAAGCCGCTTCGATGTGCGCACCCGGGTGCTGGGCGCGATGATCTTTCTGGTGCAGCGCGCCCTGTCGGCTGGCATTACCATCTACGCCCCGGCAATAATTTTATCCAGTGCCCTGGGCTGGCCGTTGTCATCCACCAGTTTGGTCATTGGGGTGGCCGTGATTGTCTATACCATCAGCGGGGGTACCAAGGCGGTGAGCCAAACCCAAAAGCAGCAAATGGCCGTGATGATGGGTGGTATGGTGATTGCCGGATTCATGATCATGCACCTGCTGCCTCCCGAAATCGGTCTGCTGGATGCCCTGGAGGTAGCCGGAAGCATGGGGCGACTCAACGCCATAAGCTTTGAGTTTGATCCCTCGGATCGGTACAACGTGTGGTCGGGGGTGCTAGGAGGGACGTTCTTATTTTTATCGTACTTCGGCACCGATCAGTCGCAGGTGCAGCGCTACCTCACGGGTCGCTCGATCACCGAAAGTCGGTTGGGGTTGATGATGAACGGCCTGCTCAAGGTGCCGATGCAGTTTTTTATTCTGTTCGTGGGAGTGTTGGTGTTTGTCTTTTATCAATTTTATCAACCGCCGCTATTCTTTATTGAGAAAGGGCGCGAAACGGTGCAAACCTCGTCTTACGCCCCCGAGTGGCAAGCGCTGAACGAAGACTACGACGGATTGTGGAACGAGAAGAACGCCGAAATTCACCGCTACCTCGAGCATCTGGAACTTGATAACGCACCCGCGGCCGGGCAGAGTCGGCAGAAAATCAGGCAACTAAGCGAGGATGAACAGAAGCTGAAGCAAAGCGCCAAAACCCTGGTTCACCAAGCAGACCCTGGCCTGGCTACGCAAGATCATGACTACGTGTTCATCACCTTTATCCTGACCTACTTCCCCGAGGGGCTGGTGGGATTGTTGCTGGCGGTGATTTTGTCGGCAGCCATGTCTTCCACCGCTTCTGAGCTTAATGCCCTGTCTACCACCGCCACGGTAGACCTGTACCGTCGTCTTTGGAAGCCCGACGCTTCGGATGGCCACTACGTACGGGTGTCGCGCGGGTTCACCCTGCTGTGGGGTAGCCTCGCGCTCACGTTCGCCCTGTTCGCCTCTCTGGCCGAAAACCTCATCGAACTGGTTAACATCATCGGTTCTGTTTTCTATGGACAGGTGCTGGGCATTTTCGTGGTGGCCTTCTATATTCGCTGGATTCAGGCGCGGGCCGTTTTTCTGGCGGCCATTTTAGCGCAGGGACTCATCATCGCGCTGTTTTTCACCAATATCGTTGGGTATCTCTGGCTGAATCCCATTGGGGTTGGGCTGGTCATTGGCATTGCTGGCCTGTTGCAAACCACTTTTTTCCAACCTAAAACTGGTACTGAAAGCCCACGTTAACGCCGAAAGAGTAAGGGTTGCTTTCCAGATTACTATCCACCCGAGTTAGGGGAGTGAGGGCGAACGCGTAGGTGGGAGCAAGCGATAAGTAGTAGCGACCCAGCACATTGTAGTTCACCCCTCCGCTCAACAAGCCACTGTAGTACACGTCGTTGAAGGGACTACCGTTCTGGGAAGCTGAGATCCGGTAGGTGCTCAGTTCAGAAGCCGCACTGGAAGCCGAAATAGCGTTTCTCAAAAAGAAATTAGCCGCCACTCCCGAACTCACGGTAAACTGAAACTTACTCACCGACCGACGGTAACCGATCTTCATCGGAACGGCGATAAATTCGTAGGCATTGTTCAGGGCGGTGCTGGTGTTAGGAGCTTGGTTTAGATTGTTGTCTAGCGTGTTGGCGTTGGTAGCAACGTAGGCAAAACGTTGCCCCGAAGTCACATCCGCCACCACCCAACGGGTAGCCGTGCTGGTGCTAAAGCGATTATAATCCAACCCGCTTTCCACCACCCAATGATCCGATAGGCGCATCCCCACGTCGAAACCGTAGGTAAACGACAGCTCCGGAGTGTTCTCTACTCCGATAGAGGCGGACGAGGCGGGGGTGGAATAATCTTCCGCCGAGGCCAAGCTGAAGGCTTCTCGCGAAAACCCCGGACTAGGACTCAGGGCCACCGCCCCAAAATCGCCGGCGTTGGCCTGAAATTGGGGATCAAAGTAGCCCGGAGCCAGCGACAAGCCGGCAAAGAGCGACAGCGACGGACGGTCTTTTTTCTCCGAAGCGGTCGGAATCTGCGGCACCCGGTAGAGCGTCGTCTCCGATTGTGCCGGTAGCCGTAGGGGAGAGGCTTCGGCCACGGTTCCCGAGGCGACGGGCGCTACGGTAGCTACTGCAGGCGTGGCCGCTGGCTGATTTTGCCCGGCGACCGGCGACGGAACAGCATCCGCCCGAGCGAGGTCATTGATCATCGATCCGTCGCGGGTACCCTCAGAAGAAGAGCGCGTTGCGTGGTCGGTTGCTTCGGAGCCAGATTCAGCGACCGATCCTGATCCGGTTGCCGCGTTGGCTGTGCCGGAAGAACTGCCTGAAGCTTGGCGGAGTTGATCCGCGTCTTCCGACGATGGTTTGGTCAGGGTACCGGATTCAGCTAAGGCTGATTTGGAAGCACTAGTGCCCGCCTCCGAGGGGGTAGGCAACGACGCAGCCGGGGCTTCGGCGGACTGCTCGGACCGCTTCGGAGAATTTTCCAAGTCAACCACCACGGGAGAATCCGTCGTGGGTTGTTGCGCCACAATATACCAGGTCAATCCGGCGATGAGCAGCAGCAGTACGGCCGCTACAGCTCGGTACAGCAAGAAGCCGCGTCGGTATTTGCCGGATTCTTGCACGGCTAGTTCGCCCTCGATGTTTTTCCATACGTGGGCCGGTGGGGGAGTTTCGGCTCCCTCAAAAGCTTTCTGCCACTGGTTTTCCCAGGGTTGCTGGTTGGGTTGCATATCAGCCATGTTTTACCTCCCCTTTTTCGGTGATCATTTCTTGTAGCAGCGAGCGGGCTCGTGCGTACTGTGACTTAGACGTTCCTTCGCTAATTTGAAGCATGGTAGCAATCTCGCGGTGTTTGTACCCCTCGATGGCGTGCAGGTTAAAGATCACCTGGCAGCCCTGGGGAAGCGTTTGTAGCAATTGCAGCAATTCTTGGAAATGGTAGTTGGACAAGGTGGCGTCATCGGTGCCCAGCGAATGCACTTCGTCCACGTCAAGGTGCGGATACAGGTACACGCTTTTTCGGTGGTAGTTCAGGGCCGTATTGATGACAATGCGCTTGATCCAGTAGGCGAGCGTAGAATCTTGTCGGAACGTTTCAATGTGATTAAAAACTTTAACAAAAGCTTCCTGAAGCACGTCTTCGGCATCCTCACGACACCGGCAGTAGCGCAGACAGACCGTCATCATCCGAGCGGCGTGCTTTTGGTAAAGCGCTCGTTGGGCGGCCCGGTCTCCTTTTATGCAGTCGGCGACCAGGGTGTTGTCTTCTTGCATCGATGGCGGCGGCAATCGTAGTTGGTTAGTAGGATGCTGGGTACATGACCCAACGGTAGGACAAATGGTTGGAAAAGATACAAAAAAATATCTCAACAATTGTTCTACCTTTGCCGCTCACCCTTTCTACTGCATGACCTTCCAAGATCTTCATCTCATTGAGCCTCTGCTGCGCGCCCTGCGGGCCGAAGGCTACACCCATCCCACTCCTATCCAGGAACAAGCAATTCCTATTCTGCTGCGGGGCCACGACCTGCTGGCTTCTGCCCAGACCGGCACCGGAAAAACCGCGGCCTTTGCCCTGCCGATTCTTCAGCGCATGTCCGAAGACCGCGCGTCCGCCCGGGACACGCCTGTCCGGGGCACGTCTGCCCGCGGAGCCCGGCCCATTCAGGCCCTGGTGGTCACTCCCACGCGGGAGCTGGCGATTCAGATTGAAGAAAGCTTCACCGCCTACGGCAAGTTCACGAACATCAAAAACCTGGTGATCTTTGGTGGGGTGAAGCAGGGCGCCCAAACCCAGGCGCTGCGCCGGGGCGTCGACGTGCTCATTGCCACCCCCGGGCGGCTGCTCGACCTGATGAACCAGGGGTTTATCAGCTTGAAAGATATCAAATACTTCGTGCTGGACGAGGCCGACCGCATGCTCGACATGGGGTTTATCCACGACATCAAGAAGATTATTGCCAAACTGCCCAAGCAGCGGCAGTCGTTGTTCTTTTCGGCAACCCTGCCGCCCGACATCGTGAAGCTTTCCCGTCAAATTCTGGGCGATCCTGAAAAAGTGGTGGTGCAACCCGAGCAAACCACCGCCGAAAAGGTGGAGCAAGGGGTCTTTTTTGTAAGCAAAAAAAGTAAGCCCAAGTTGCTGACTCACCTGTTGCAAACCGAACCGATTGATTCGGTGCTGGTGTTTTCGCGCACCAAGCACGGGGCCAACAAAATTGTGAAACAACTGAGCAAAGCAGGGATTAGTGCCGAAGCCATCCACGGCAACAAGTCGCAGGGAGCGCGCCAACGCGCGTTGGGCAATTTTAAGAGCGGCGAAACGCCCGTGCTGGTGGCCACCGACATCGCCGCGCGGGGCATCGACGTAGAAGAGCTATCCTACGTGATCAACTACGATTTACCCAACATTCCGGAAACCTACGTGCACCGCATCGGGCGCACCGGCCGGGCCGGAGCCAGCGGCGTGGCCTGGTCGTTTTGCGATGGCGAAGAGAAAGCCTATTTGCGCGATATTCAGCGCACCATCGATCAAAAGATCCCGGTCATTGACGAGCACCCCTTTCCCGACGATGGCACCGAAGATTCGGCACTTACGGCTGGCTCGTCCCCGAGTCGATCCGGCAACCGCAATGGCCGGGGCGATCGTCCCAAATCCCGGCGGTCCTACCCCAGAAATTAGCCTGGCGCTTGGTAGAGCAGTCATTTTTTGAGAAATTGAGGCCCCTATCCCGGTCACCTCGGTTATGAACGAACAGCAACGTCTTCTTCGGCTCCTGAAGCTTATCTCGCTCCTAAGTTCACCGCTGCGGCGCACCGCCCGCCAGTACGCCGATCTGCTGGAGGTGAACAAAACCACCGTGTACCGCTATTTCCAGACCATCGAGGAAGCGGGCTACACGATCCGCATCGACGACGAAAAACAGCACTACCTGGATCGCACTTCCTTGCGCCAGGGACATCCCAGCCTATATTTTAGCGAAGACGAAGCCCAAGTGCTGCGCGATCTGGTGAGCAGCTACGAATCGCCCCGGCAGCAGGATCTGCTCAACAAAATTTATACCCACTCTAACCTTCCCGAAATTGCCAACAGCCTGGCCGACGCGCAGCGTTCGGTGCGTTATCGCACCCTCAAAGAAGCCATTGACGAAGAGAAGCAGGTCGTGCTGCGGCAGTACGTGTCGGTGAACAGCCAGCAGGTGCGCGACCGCCGGGTAGAGCCCGTACGCTTTCTGCACCGCGACCTCATTCTGGAGGCCTACGACGTGGAGAAACGCGCCATGCGTCACTTTCGGCTGGAGCGCATTGGTGAGGTGAAGCGCAGCACCACCGGCTACCAACACCGCAGTCAGCACGAAACCCACGCCACCGATCCCTTCCGGGTGGCCGACCTGGAACCGGTGGAGGTGCATCTGCGTATGACCCGCACCGCGGCCCAGCAGATGAAAGAATTTTATCCCGCCACCGAAGCCTTCTGTCAGGAAGTGGGAGATACCGTAATATTTCGAGCAGAGGTAAACTCACAATTCAAACTGCTCGACCGCCTGCTGCTAAGCCTGTGCGACGAAGTAACCATCGAAGAACCAATCGCGCTAAAAACCCACCTTGAGCAGCTCTGGGCGCAACGCACTCTGTAATTTGTTGCTATATTTATCCTGATCATCTCTTTTTATCCAAAAAATCTTGATCTTTTTTGAAGAGTTGCGGAAGGTGCAACTCCGGGAGCGTACACTTGTAGTAGGAAGCAAATTAACGCACTACAACATGACGCATCATACCCAATTCATCAAGCTGCTAATCAACGAGCAAGTAGATCAACTTATTCCGTTTCTTCAGTCACTTACTGAAGCGGCAAAACTTACGCTGATTCCTTACCTGCACACCCTAAACCACGATTACCTGTCCTATCAGGACGGCGGAGGTACCCGGTGTCGGAAGGCCTCGGACGTTCAGGCCAAGGTGTTGGTGCTGACTTCATTCGTGTGTTTGGACCGTGACCGCTTTGAGCAGGTTAACGGGCACGAACTGTTGCTGCAAGAACGCGTACTGAAGACGGTGCTGCCCTGGTATTGCCCTACCTGGTTTAGTGACTACCTGAACCACTACGCTGAAGATCATTATTTGCCTGCCGGTTTTTCCTATGACTATCTTATTCATATGATACAGCACGGTTGGGTGCGCCCGCACGAAGCGGTGATCACCCAGTTTTTGCCGCAACTGATCTACGAACTGCGCGGTCACGAGTGGGTTTATGCGCCCGAAAACCTAACCCGACACGAGGTGACCGTCCGGGAGCACCTGTGGTATTTGTTTCGCTACGAAACCAGCATCAACTGGAGCGACCGTTGCCTACTGTACGGAGCAGAAAATCAGCAAGATACCGATTGGAAGTATACCCTGAAGCTGCTGGCAGCGGGCCGGAAGATTGATCGCCACCGTTTGCTGAAAGAAACAGTAGAAGCGGCCTCGCGCCCCTTTAACCCCGCCCTTCAGCAGTGGTTTCTTGAGTTGCTAGATTACCTGGAGCCCACTGCCGAGGAGCTACTGCTGGCCACCACGCAGCCGTTGCCCGAGTCCGCCCCCCAGGGGATCCGATCCATCGCGGAGGTCTGCCAGGAACTCTACACCAAGCCTGTCAGAACTGCACCGGAGAAGGCTACGCCTCACCGTCGCGAGCGGCGTCCGTTGCCCGAGAAGCCACTCAAGTATCGGGAACCTCATCCTAATCCTCGGCAAATCGTCGTCTCTTCTCGTAATTGACGGTCCATCAGACGGGGAAGAATCTAGACAATTTAAGGTGCATCAACCAACGATCCCAATTTTCTGCGAATGGGCAATGGCTTCGCTGCTGTTTTCAAAGTAACAAGTGGTCACGTTGAGCGATTCAATGTTCCGGAGCGTTTTCACTACCTTAGGTTTGCGTTTGGACGCTGTTTGGCGAATGTAGATCGCGCGCACGTTCGTCGGAAAGTGCTTGCACACGCGTTCGTACAGGTACGGATCGTGCTGCGAATCATCTCCCAGCAACACGTACTCGAGTTGCGGGTAGAACGTCATAATGTCCTTGATCTTGATAAACTTGTGGTCGTGGCTGCCCCGTCCCGATGCGAAGAAGTCTAGCAGACTGGTTTTGATCTTCTTTAGCTTGATCACCGCCTTGGGTAAACCGTGCAATTCAGCAAAACGTGTAATGAGGGAATACAGATTCCACTCGCTGCTCGACACGTAGAAAAAGGCATTGGAGGCTTGTGGGCTATCCTGACCGGAACGGCTCAGGGCCTGGTAGTGATCTACCACCTCGTCGAAGATTTTGCGGCGATTCACGTTGCGAAACAACATCACGTATAACTTCTTGAAAAACCGACTGCTGTACGAAATTAAAAAGGTGTCGTCAATGTCCGATATGATTCCCAGTTTGCTCTCGTAAGGTTTCAGCAGCTCGCTTTCTTCTTCCACCACGGTTTCGCCCACCTCGCACCGCACACTGTACGGATGCCAACCACTCTCGAGCGGATCGGTGAACGGCAAAGTAAACCTGAAATAACCATCTTCCATCGTTTTGGAAGTCACTTCCCAGTCCCGAAACCGGAAGGTGACTTTTGCGTTGTTGATCGGATTCAACCGAAACATTCGGACCACTGAGTAGGCGTGACGTAGCCCGGTGGTATCCAGAGCAAATGAGTCCGGCGCCTTCGAACGAAAAACGTGTCCGAACACAATAATTTCTTCATTGTTTACATAACCACGGTACAGCTTTATATCAACTTTTTTCATTTTTTGATAAGTGTTTCACTAGTTAACTTTTTTGACCTATGACTTACGTGACCGACCCTACCGACCCAGTACTGCTAGTAGTCAATCCGATTTCGGGCGATTTAGACAAAACCGAGCTGATTGGCCAGGTGGAGCAAGCGGTGCGCTCCTCTCATCCGTTTGAAATGTACCTCACCACCGGTTCCGACGACCAGGCACGAATCACGGAGCTACTTAACACCTTTTCGGCCCGTCGGGTTTTGGTAGCCGGAGGCGATGGCACCATCAAACTGATGGCCGAGGCGCTGCGCGACCAGCAAGTGCCCCTCGGGATTTTGCCAACCGGTTCGGCCAATGGCTTAGCTAGAAGTCTTGGTATCCCCGACAATTTTGAGGAGGCCCTTGAAGTAGCTTTGGGCCACCACTTCCAGGACACGGATGCCCTCTGCATCAACAACGAACTGTGCCTGCACATCAGTGACCTGGGCCTCAACGCCGAACTGATCCGTCATTACGAAAGCGGAAGCGTGCGTGGCAAAATAGGCTACGCTTTGCAAACCATTCCCACCCTAATGAGTAGCGATATGCCTTTCACCTTTGAGGTAACCGTGGACCAGGGAAAGTGGAGCAAACAAGGAATTCTGTTAGCGCTGGCCAACGCGCAGAAGTACGGTACCGGAGCCACCATCAACCCCGGAGGAAAGATCGACGATGGGAAATTTGAGGTACTAGTCTATAAAAAGCTCGACGTGCTGGAAATTGCCAAGACGCTTCAGGAAGAAGTGCAGCTCGACGATGACTTTGCCGAGTCGTTCTCCACCACTCACGCCGTGATCCGCTGCCAGCAGCCCGTTCCTTTCCAGATCGACGGTGAGTACTGCGGTGAAGTGCAGCACCTCGACGTGAGCATACTGCCCCGTCACCTAAAGATCGCCGTTCCCGAGTAATCCCTTTTCATTATATTACCACCCATTCGATCAATCATTCTATGACCTCTTCCCCGACGCAAGACCTCTCTACCCAACATCATCCGTTGTCAGCGCTATTCGACTATCCGCAGACTCTCAAAGAATGGGAGCCCTACCGCCTTACCGATGAGCAGGTGACTTTCTTTCGGGAAGAAGGTTACCTGGCCAACGTGCGGTTGCTCACTGACGAACAGGTCAATACGCTCAACGAAGAGCTTGCCACTATTACTGACCCCGAGCACCCCGGTAATGCTTTGTTCTACGAGTTTCACTCCAACGAATCGGCCGACCCCAACGCGGTACTGTTTCATTCGTTGGGCCACTGGCGCATCACTCCCGGTTTTCACGACGTGCTTTGGAACCCGGCCTTCGTGATGGCGGCCAGCCAGTTGTTGGGCAATAGCTCCGTGCGCTTCTGGCACGACCAGCTGTTTTGCAAACCCGCCCGGCACGGCGGGGTGGTGGCCTGGCACCAAGATTATTCCTACTGGACGCGTACCGAACCGATGCAGCACCTCACCTGCTGGACAGGCCTGGACGATGCCAGCACCGAGAACGGTTGCGTGCACTACATTCCCCGCAGCCATCGCTGGGGACTGCTCAACAAGCCCGAACTGGCTGGAGATATGGAAGGGGTATTGGACTATCTGACCGACGAGCAGAAGGCGGAGTTCAACCCTGTACCGATCGAGATGAAGCGGGGGCACGCCACCTTTCACCACCCGCTCACCGTGCACGGTTCTTACGAGAACAAGTCCGAACGCTCGCGTCGCGCTTTTGTGCTCAACGTATTTGCCGATGGCACCCGCTCGTCATCCAATGAGCCACTACTCACCGGGGTGCCCCCGGTACCCAACGGAGAAACCATCGACGGGCAATTCTTCCCCCTGTTGTACCAAGCCAACTAAGGACCACTCAAACCTTCTTCGCCCCAAATCATCATTGCTCTAATTTGCTTCCTGCCTCCTATGACCACCTCCCCTGAGTACCTCGACCCCGACCTACCCTCCGATCTGAAGCACCTGGCGATTCCCGTA
The DNA here is from genome assembly GCA_965217275.1 of Cyclobacteriaceae bacterium. Lineage (GTDB taxonomy): Bacteria > Bacteroidota > Bacteroidia > Cytophagales > Cyclobacteriaceae > Tunicatimonas. Next base: position 5,464,992 of record OZ244400.1, read on the forward strand.
GTAAAGGCTACCCCAACCTCTTTACAGGGTTATGGTACGTTGGTTGATGATCCGGATGCGGTGAAGATTGAGATTGTGCGCTGGCCCGCGGCGGGGTGGCGACCGGTGGATACCGACAGCGGCGACGAAGGCGGCACCACCGAAGGTACGTTCGTAGCCACTTGGAGGGGTGACGTGCTCTACGGACGCAACTCGGCGGTGGGCGGGCATTATATTCTGGGCTACGGTGCCGATCCTGCCCAAGCTCAGGAAGATCACCAACGTGACCCCGGCAACTGCTGCTTTGGCACGCCAACTACCATCCCGACGGGGGGCAAATGTTCTTCCCCCTCGACGAACAACCCTACGTGGTGCCCCTGGCCCTGCCCGGCGACAACGTGCGTCCCGATGATTTTGTGTGCTTTTGGTTTAACGGAAAGCAGGGGCTCTGCATCCACCCCAACGTGTGGCACGAGGGGGCGTTCGCCCTGCGGGGTGAGCAGCGGTTTCTCGACCGGCAGGGAGCCGTCCACGCCCGCGTGTCAGTGGATTTTGCGCGCGAGTTCGGCGGACTGCTGGCCGTTTCGCTGGATACCAGCGGCCGCCGCGCGAATGATTTTCTGTCTGGCTAGGAAGCTGGTCACTAGAGGCTAGCATCCAGCATTCAGCAAATCCTACACCAATATTTTCTTCTTCAATCCCAGTGCTTTGAGGGTGTTCGGATCCTCGATGAAGGCCAGGCGAGCGGTTTGGCTGAACCGACGCATCCAGGTATCCAGCTTTTCCATGGCGCGGTTGCGTTGCTGGGTGGCGGTTAGTGCCTCGGAGCCCTCTTTTTGCCGCACGTGATACGCTTCAATCACCGTTTCAACCATCACTTTGCCTTGCTTAAGTTCGGCTTCGGTTACGTCAAACTTTTTCATCACGTCTTTGCCGTCTTGAATGTGAGTGTAAAAGGTGCGCGCCTGCGACAGCCAGCCAAACAAGTCGCCTCGGCGATTACCGCCCAGCAACAAAGTTTTGTAAAAGGCCCGGTACTGCTCGGATGTAAGATAAAAGTAGATTATGTCACTCCCCCGCCCGCGGATGGGGCGTTCGGCACGGTGGCGATTCTGTTAAGCCGGTTCGTTTGGGGTAACATCAAGGGATCAAGCCAGAAGAAAGGCGTTCAATCCTCTTCCGGCAAGTTAGCTGAAGGGTTGGCGATACCAGCGAGTATCACAATTTTGCTGAACAAAATCTATTAATGATTCGGTTACGTAGTTCTGTTGAATTATTGCTTAGATTGATGCGGAAGATGCGTAAACCCTACTGGTTGTTTTTCTGGATAAATATTGGGTTGATGTTAGGCTTGTCGAGTTGCGCACTACAACCCGTCCACAAGGCTAAAAACATTCCCTACCGGGAAGCCAACGCTGCCTCGGGCACCGGGGTGCAGCACCTCAACGTGTACGCGCCCCGCCGAAAGAAGCAATCCGCCCCGGTGCTGGTTTTTATCCACGGCGGCAGTTGGAAGTCGGGTAAAAAAGAACTCTACTATTACCTGGGAAAGCGCCTGGCGCGGAAGGGAGTGGTGGCGGTCGTGATCGATTATCCGCTGAGTCCGGCCGCCCAGTATAACGAGATGGCGCGCAGCGCGGCCCGGGCGGTGCAGTGGACGCAAGACCATATCGCGGACTACGGGGGCGATCCCGACCGTATTTTTGTGTCGGGTCACTCAGCCGGGGGACACCTGGCCGCCCTGATCTCGGTGCGTAAGGGTTATTTCGATACGCTCGGGATCGCCAGTCCTATCCGGGGCGCGGTGCTGATTGATGCTGCCGGACTCGATATGTACGGATACTTGTGCGAACGAGCCCCCGAAGAGCGGAAGTACCAAACCACCTTCACCAAAGACCCCACCACTTGGAAGGAGGCCTCTCCCTTATATCACTTGCGCCCTAATCTGCCCCCCTTCTTAATCTATCGGGGCGGAAAAACCTATCCTTCGATTATAAAAAGTAACGATAAATTTGCGGAAGCCCTTCAACCCTACGGCAGCATGCTGGATTATCGCATACAACCAGGGAAAAAGCACATTCCGATGATCCTCCAATTTTTGTTTTCCTGGAACCCACGCTACCGGGAGATTGTTCGGTTTTTGCAGAATTCTACGCAGAAGCGTAGCGTTTCTTCGCGCTAGTTTGGTCAATCGGTAGATAAAAGAAGTTTGTGCCATAAATTCTTACATGCCTATTGGCGGGCAGTTGGTTTAGCCTTTTTTTTGCATGATGTATATCGTCTTAGTTGCCAATCATAACGTGTTTGTCCGATGAAAAAAGTCATCAAAACCATTAATCAAGATTTTAGGGAAAAGAAGTTCTCGTTGTACGATTTGCTGGGTTATAGTCTGTTAGTGGGCATGATTCTTAAAGTGCTGGGTTTCGCCTAGTGAAGCGGTTAATAGTGCTATATTCGTTCAGCACGGCTCAATTTTCCGGATACGGCACGATCCAGACGGCGTGCCGAAAGGGAGTCCAGTCGACCTGCGTCAGGTCGACGGTGGGGTCGGTGAGGGGCATTGGCTTGCTGCCATTCACGCTCGCCCGAGCGGTGGCGTATACTTCCACGTTAGCATAATCCTTCCGCCGATACTCTTCTTCTAGCCACTGACTAAACTGCCAGATCAGATCCGGATGGGCCGCTAGCTTGCGGGCCTGCTTCGGGGTCAGGTAGTCCGAGGGCACAGCGTCCCACGACTGCCCGGTGGTTGGGTCCACCACCCGAAACGTGACGCTCCCCCAGCGGCTGCGCAGCATCATGCGCCAGGCCATGCGGTGTCCCTCTTCCGTCCACAGCACATCTCCGTCGTAGAGGTGGTGACGCAGCGGCAGGTAAATTTGCCAGGCAAAGTAGACGGCCAACAGGCCCACCAACCAGCGCTGCGTCGGATAATGCGCCGTTGCCACCGACTCTTCGGAAGGTTTGTGCCGAAAAAACCACCGACGAATCTGCTCTGGAGGAAAATAAAACACGCAGATGCCAATCATCAGGTAGGGGAAGATGCCGATGTGGAACACGGCCGAGTTGAAAAGGTGGAAGACAATGCCAACTCCAAAAGCAAAGAGACGGGTTCGCTTCCAGAGCAGCAGGGGAACCACCAAGGCGTCGAAGGCCACCCCCCCGTAGGCCACTACCATCGGAAGCCACGAAGCCTGCAACCACGGACCGATCAGAAAGTAGTCGGACTTGCTGGCCAACCAACCGGCAATGGGTTCGCCAGACAACCACCCAGGATACAGTTTGGCCACGGCCGCGAAGAAGTAGACGATGCCTACTTGCAGCCCAAAAATCAGTAGGCACCAGCGCGGACAAGTCAGTGATTGAGCCACCCGGCCCTGCTTCACGTCCAGCGACCAGTAGCGGTGGGCGGGAACGATGGCCATCATTCCGCAGAGCAGAATGAGCAGGTAGTAATGGTTATTGTAGCTGGTTTTCTGCAATAAGTAACTGATCGTCCAGAGCAGTCCGAACGAAATCACGGCGAAGCGGTAGTGATACCCCAGCATCACCATCAGGCCCAGTACCGCCATAGCAGCGTAGAGGATATACATGGTCTCCCCCACCAATGGCTGCAACCAGTCGAACCCGATAAAGTTGAACGTGAAGGTGGGCTCAACGAATACCCGCCGCACCCAGCCGGTGGCGATGGCCCCTCCCGCTTCTAGCGCAATGAGCAGACCAAACACTCCTCGAAACAACACCAACGGGCTGTTGTCGACCGGCTCAAAAAACAGATTCCAGAAAGATGTTCGCTGAGGTTCGCGGAAGGCCACGGAAGACATGGGTAGTGCTTCTTGAATTACCGAGAAAGGGCTTTCTGAAGGGCCAGAATGGTTCCTAGATGCAAACCCTCGTGGTAGTTATTAAACAGAATAGCATCGTTAACGTTGGCGAGCGTTACGTTGGTGGCCGTAACGAACGAATCGTATTCCCGAAACAAGCCCAATTGATAATCGTCGGAAGTTTTCTCTACGGTAGTAAAAAGCAATTTTTGAATCAGGTTCACCTCTTCGGCAGGAGCCTGACCGTCGGGAGCGGTTCCTCGGTGGTAACGCTCGATCAGCTCGTTGCTCACCAAGGGAGTAAGATTAGAGCGACGGTAGACCAGTACTTGCTGGGCGACCACCGAATGACCAATGTTCCAAAGAATGTTATTACGAAAGCCATCAGGTATTTTATTTAGGATAGCCAATGGCGTCTGTTTCAGGTAATAGTAGAGTACCTTGCGGTGTTGCAGTAAGATTTCGAGCGACTTGTCCATAGCGATGATTTTACGGACAAGGTACCAATTTTATTGGGATGTGCTTGCTAAAAAAGCGAATAGAATATCAGGCTCTGACGAAGCCTAACCGATTAGGACACTTTTATATCGCGGATGGCGAGTTGCAGGCTACAGTGGCCATTGAAATGGTTTTCCTCTATTGAGTAAGCCATCCGAAAGGGTTGCTGATCGCAGATGCTGTCGTAGAAATGGGCCATACCAAATCCGATTGCGCTCAGGCAGTAGGTGGTTCCGTGCTCTTGCACCGTGAACTTTAGGTGTTTGTCTTTCAGCACTTGGGGATACCCCACCACTTCCAGGTTATCGCTCACAAAAACCGGCCGCATGTTGCCGGGTCCGAACGGAGCCAGTTGCTTCAGCACTCCGTAAAAGCGGGCGGTGACGTTAGTCAACGAGATATGTTGGTCTATATCGAGCCGAGGAATCAGTTGTTCCTGACGGATTTTTTGCGCAACGGATGCCTCAAATTTCTCTCGAAGCAGCGGAACGTTATCAATCGATAGGGTGAGTCCGGCCGCGTGGGTGTGGCCACCAAACTGCTCCAGCACCTCGGCACAGTCGGTAATGGCTTTGTATAGGTCGAAGCCGTTTACCGAGCGGGCCGAGCCGGTTGCCTTTCCGTTAGATTCGGTAAGGATGATCGTGGGCCGATAATACTGCTCAATGCAGCGCGAGGCCACAATGCCCACCACCCCCTTGTGCCACGATGGATCGAACAACACCGTGCTTTTGGCTTTTTCTAAGCGGTGGTCCTGACGAATCATCGCAATGGCTTGCTGCGTAACATCCGAATCGTAGGTGCGCCGCTGGCTGTTTTGTTGATTCAGTTGCGTGGCTAAACGCGTCGTAGTTTCTTCATCCTGGGCCAACAGTAGTTCTACCGCTGCTTTGGCGTGTTCCATTCGACCCGCCGCATTGATGCGAGGAGCGATACCAAACACCACATTGTCAATGCTTAGGGGAAACTGCAAACCGGCTACCTCGGCCAGGGCTTTGAGTCCGGGTTGGGGCGACTGATTCAAAGTTTTCAGTCCGTAGTAGGCGAGGATCCGGTTTTCGCCGGTGATGGGAACGATGTCGGCGGCAATGGCCACCGCAACCAAGTCCAAGAAACGGTACAGTTCGCCAACGGGACGCTTGGTTTCCTGACAAAAGGCCTGGAGCAGCTTAAATCCCACTCCGCACCCACACAGTTCTTTATAAGGATACTGGCAGCCGATTTGTTTGGGGTTGATGATGGCGTGGGCGGGGGGGAGGATATTACCGGGCCGGTGGTGATCGCCGATGATAAAATCAATGCCTAGTTGCCGGGCTTCATTCACCAAGTCTACCGCGCGGATACCGCAGTCAAGAGAAATGATCAGGCTGAACTGCTGCGCCGCGGCGTACTGGATACCTTGCGATGAGATACCGTATCCCTCATCGTAACGGTCGGGAATGTAATAGGCTATCCGCGGATAAAAACTGCTTAGAAAGCCATACACCAACGCCACCGAGGTGGTGCCATCCACATCGTAGTCGCCGTAGATCAGAATCTTTTCGTTTCGTTGAATCGCCAAGGACAAACGGCGAACCGCGTGGTCCATGTCCTTGAGTAAAAAAGGATCGTGGAGGTTTTTGAGGCTTGGTCGGAAGAAGTCTTTGGCCTCCGCGTAAGAGTTGATGCCCCGTTGCAGCAGCAAGGCCGCTAGCGTTTCATCGACGTTGATGGCGTTGGCCAACTGTTCAGCCTGCGATTGATCGGCTACTTCTTTGACAATCCACCGTTTCTGCATATCAGAGCGGCTTATTTTTTTAAGACTAGCTGATAATCACCCGATGCGGTAACGGTGCCGATGGTAGGCAGATTAGGAAGAGTAATCTCCGGCACCGAGGTTAGCATCGAGAAATCAGTGCTGCTAATGGCTTGAATAACAAAAGCCAAACTGCTGGAGCCGAGCAAAGCTTCGGCCGCTTCCAGTCCGGAGAGCGTGATGGTGCTTTGATCATCACTAAGTTCCCAGGTACCCGTAAGATCGGTAGTCTGCTGCGGTGCTTTGATGCTGTAGGTACGATCTTGATTGAAGGTGATTTCAGAGTTTTCAGGAATAATTTTTAAGGTATCCACAAATCCTTTGATAAAATCCTGTGGTATCCCAATAGGACTTCCCCCAAAATTTGCTTGCACATTTGAAACCTGTTGCGACGCTAGCACCCATTCCCCGATAATGAGCGGTTCGCGGTCAACTTCCTCATCCTCACCACAAGAGGCAACTAAAACCAACAAGCAGAAGGCGCCAATCAATCCGAAAAACCTATGAGTCAAACTCATTGTAGTAGGGGTTAAGTAAGGAATATCTGGCCTAGTAGTTTTCACTGACGCAAGATAGGGCTTAATATGACTTCTTAGCTGCTCTCTCAGCAAATTAGTTCAGCGAAGCGCTGTTGCGCAGTTGCTCGAGCACATCCTTGATGGGGCGGCGTTCGCCGTTTTCGTAGGGGACGATCCAGGCGTCGCGCACGCCCATCTTCCGTAGATACTTTTTGAACTTATCGGCTTCCCAATAATCGCGAAAATTGCCCAAAGTATACATCTGTACGTTATCGGGGCCATTTTCATCTCTGAAATTTTCGCTGGTATCGTAGGCCGCTAAGTCCTGATTCTGCCAGGCACCAATCTGCACCCGAAAAACGAGTCCCTGATCGTACTGCTGGTCTTCGCCACTGGCCATAGGAACGTTCTGGGGTTGCTCAGAAGGGCTGGCCTGGGCTTGCGTCAGGTCTTGCTGCAACTTGCGCACTTTTTCTTCCAGTTGTTTCACCTGGCCGTCTTTCGCCGACAGTTCGCTTTTGGTAGAAGCAAGTTGACTTTCTAGCTCACTGGCTTTGGTCATTAGCTCGTCCTTCTGTTCCTGTTGGGCCTGGAAGTCAGCCGCGCTCATCTTTTTCATGGCCTTCAGCTGCTTTTTCTTTTCCTTCTTTAGGCGCTTGCGCTCCTTTTTAGAAAGTTTTTGCGCTTGCACGGTTTCGGGAACGGAAGCTAAGCTAAAAACAAAGAGGGCAATAACACATAGATACTTCATGGGGATACAGTTTTGGTTAATAACAGTCCACAGTCGATAGTCCACAGCAAAGCTTCTCTGTGGACTGTCGACTGTAGACCATCGACTAAAATGCTACTTCAAACTCCCTACCATCTTTTCGGGTACCACCCACGCGTCGAACTGCTCGGCGGTTAGGTGTCCGCTTTCCACCGCTGCTTCGCGTAAGGTTTTGCCTTCTTCGTACGCTTTTTTTGCAATTTTTGCCGCTTTTTCGTACCCAATATGCGTATTGAGGGCCGTGACCAACATCAGAGAGTTCTCTAAATTTCGTTGAATTACCGGATGGTTAGGTTCTATGCCGACCGCACAATGGGTTTCGAACGAAGCGCAAGCATCACCCAGCAGGCGGACGGAAGATAACAGGTTGTAGATCATCAGGGGTTTGAACACGTTGAGCTCAAACTGACCGTTCATGCCCCCTACCGTGATGGCCATATCGTTGCCGATGACTTGGGCGCATACCATCGTTAGGGCTTCGCACTGGGTGGGGTTGACTTTGCCGGGCATGATGGACGAACCGGGTTCGTTGGCGGGAATCAAGATTTCACCGATACCACAACGAGGCCCCGAGGCCAGCATTCGGATATCGTTGCCGATTTTCATCAAACTCACCGCCGACTGCTTTAGCGCTCCGGAAGTTTCTACAATAGCGTCGTGGGCGGCCAGCGCCTCAAATTTATTGTCAGCACTCACGAAGGGATGTCCCGCGTGATGCGCGATTTTTTCGGCCACCCGGGTGGCATACCCTGCCGGGGTGTTGAGTCCGGTGCCCACCGCCGTGCCGCCCAGCGCCAGTTCGGCCAGGTGGGGGAGGGTGTGCTCCACGGCCTTGATGGCGTGGTCCAGCTGCGAGACGTAGCCGCTAAATTCGTTGCCCAGCGTAAGGGGGGTAGCGTCCATAAAGTGGGTGCGACCGATTTTGACAACGTCCTGAAAGTTGGTAGCCTTTTGGTGAAGGGTGTTTCGCAGGGATTTTATCCGGGGAAGCAGGTGCTCTACCACCATTCTGTAGGCAGCAATGTGCATGGCGGTTGGAAAGGTATCGTTCGAGGATTGTGACTTGTTGACGTCGTCGTTCGGATGAATCTTCTTGGTGGGGTCAGCAAGGTCGCCACCCAGCAGCACGTGGGCCCGGTTGGCGATCACCTCGTTGACGTTCATGTTGCTCTGCGTGCCCGAACCGGTTTGCCAAACTACCAGGGGAAATTCATCATCGTGTTTGCCCTCCAGAATTTCATCGGCCACCCGGGCAATGATTTGTACTTTTTCTTGGCTCAGCGCGCCCAGTTCGTGGTTGGTTTCGGCGGCCGATTTTTTAAGGATGGCAAAGGCGTAGATCATTTCCAGGGGCATTCGGGCGGCGGCACCGCCAATGTCAAAATTTTCAAGCGACCGTTGGGTTTGCGCGCCCCAGTAGCGTTCGGCGGGCACCTGCACTTCGCCCATGGTGTCTTTTTCAATTCGGTGATTCATTACTTTGTGGTATGTCGGTTAGGATCAGAAAATGTTTTTCCGGAATGCATCTTCGGTACCGTGCCCGCTGACAACGGAGGCATCCCGGCTAAATCTCCGAAAAAATTTACTTAAATACCGTAAAAGTAGGTTATTTGTCGTGGGCTTATCTTCTCTCTGAGAAATTGTCACCGCCTAGTCGACCTACTTATGAAACGAAAAAAAGGCCGCACCTCTAAGAAGACGGTGCGTGAAGCAGATGCATCGCCTTCGCCCATCGATCAGGGCACGATGCGTCTGAACAAGTATATCGCTAATGCCGGAGTGTGTTCTCGACGAGAGGCGGATGTACTTATTGCCGAAGGAGAGATTCAGGTGAACGGGCAAGTGGTGACCGAAATGGGACAGCAGGTAGCCCTCTCTGATCGGGTGACGTACCAGGGGAAGGTGCTGAACCCAGAAAAAATGGTGTACGTGCTGCTCAACAAACCAAGAGATTTCATCACCACGACCAGCGATCCGCAGGAGCGGCGCACGGTGATGCAGTTGGTTGCCAAGGCGGCCAAGGAACGCATTTATCCCGTGGGTCGACTAGACCGCAACACGACGGGACTGCTGTTGTTTACTAACGACGGTGATCTGGCAAAAAAGCTTACCCACCCCTCGCACGGGGTAAAGAAATTGTACCAGGTGGACCTGGATCGGCCCATCACCGACGACGATTTTTTCAAAATTCAGCAGGGACTGGTGCTAGAAGACGGGGTGGCCACCGTGGATGAAATTGGGATTGTGGACGGTCGCCGGACGAGTTTGGGGGTGCAGGTGCACATTGGCCGAAACCGCATTGTCCGCCGAATATTCGAGCACCTGAAGTACGAAGTGCTAAAACTAGACCGGGTGATGTACGCCGGACTTACCAAAAAAGATTTGCCCCGGGGACACTGGAGACACCTCTCGGCGACCGAAGTCATTCAGCTAAAGCACCTCAAATAAAAAACCCGTTGATTCATCAACGGGCCTTTTGTTTCACTACCTAACCATGTAATTGGGGTGGGGTTGGAAGAAAGGAAGAACCCATCTTGGGACGTGGGTTCTTCTTTTATACACTACACAACCTAACCTAACTCTTCGGTGGGTGAGCAGATGATAAAGGAGGGCCCGTCTTGGGACGCGGGCACCTCATTTATTACACTACACAACCTAACCTAAATCTTAGTATTGTTGTCCGGGCCCGTCTGGCCTGGCGTATTTCTATAGTAGGATCGCTAAGCTCAATAGGCTACTGCTGGCTTGCAATCCTGCTTTATCTAATGCTCCTTGGTTGATCTTGAACCGTAGTTTGGAACCGTCTTGCACAAAGCTCACCGAGGCACCTTGGGCAGCCAGATCTTCTTCGGTAACAATCAACACATCGTTTCCGGCATCAGCCATCAGTTGGCTCAATTGCGCTGACTTGGTTTTCGGCAAGTACACAATCTCACAGGCCTTTGCTTCGGCAGCCGTGCTGATCATTTTCACTACAATATTTCCTTTATTCTTAAGATTATCTTGCAATTCGGTGGCAACCTCGCTTTCTTCCCAAACCCCGATTGTGTGTCCTTGTCCAGCGGCGCGCTGCCAGTTGATGTATTTGGTGAAGTTGTACATATAAATTGCTTCTAACTTTCTGGTAGGAACTTGCGATTGCCCTTCTGTGGCGAAGGCTAAACAAATTACTAATAAGAAGAAGCTGCAGTACTTAACGTTCATGTGGCTTGACTTCGGAAATAGATACCGTTATTGTTTTTTAAATCTTATGAAACAAAAATAGGCGCTGGGAAGAAGAATATTAGATAGGATTTTCTATTTACCCTACACGTGTAATTTTGATGACTTATTATTTACCGAAAAAGGGAGCACCAGTACCGGATTTTCTAAGGAGAGAAGCCGAAGAAGCATAAAAGATTGTCGAGACTTCGATATTTTATCTTTCTACTACAGATAAGAACTTTCTGATTCTTTTTCATGTCCTAAAAAAGTGAATTGAATCGGGTACGTATTTTAAGGATTACGCACTTTTTTAGGCCGGTTCGCTTAGAATAGTGGATTTCGTAGTTCTTACGCCTACTTCTAATTTCATATATTTGCCTAAGGGTAGGATAATGACCAAGAAAATAAGCCACGGGCTGAATAAAAAAAGCCTCTTTCCCGAATGGAAAAGAGGCTGTGGTGATGAGTGGGCTCGAACCACCGACTCACGGATTTTCAGTCCGATGCTCTACCAACTGAGCTACATCACCGTAAGCGGCTACAAAGCTAGCTAATTTTTGTAGCGTCACAAAACATTAACCAGAAATTTAACCCCATATGCCTCATTATATAGGACAAATTGCCTTTTTTCTGATTGTAGGAATTGCTTCCTTTTTGTTATACCAGCGGATTAGTCGCATTCGCCAAAACATTCTGCTGGGACGGGAAACTGACCGCTCGGACCGCACCGCCGAACGATGGAAGACGATGCTGCTGGTAGCGTTCGGACAGAAGAAGATGTTTAAGCGGGTGATTCCGGCGTTCCTTCATTTGCTTATCTACGTAGGCTTCATCGTGATCAATCTGGAGGTGCTAGAGTTTGTATTGGACGGGCTGTTGGGCACGCATCGTTTGTTCGTTCCCTACCTGGGTGATTTCTACGCGGTTCCGCTCAACATCTTTGAGTTTTTGGCAGTGGCGGTGATCATCGCCTGCGTCGTGTTTTTGTGGCGGCGCAAAGGGCTTAAGCTGAAACGCTTTCAGGCTCGGGAGCTTACGGCCTGGCCCAAACTAGACGCGACCATCATCTTGGTGGTAGAAATCATACTCATGCTGGCCATTCTGACCATGAACGCCACTGACCAGATTCTGCAGGATCGTCCCGGGGCTGGTTACACCCCAACCGGTGATTTGTTTTTTAGTTCTTCGCTCATTCCGCTGTTTGAGGGCATGAGTACGGGCACCTTGATCTTTATTGAGCGATTTATGTGGTGGTTTCACATCATCGGAATTTTGGCTTTTGCGGTGTACGTGACCTATTCCAAGCACCTGCATATTTTTATGGCTTTCCCCAATACGTACTACTCGAAACTGAAACCCAAGGGCGAAATGGATAACATGCCTGAGGTGACCAAGGAGGTGCAGATCATGCTAGGAGCGCAGCCGGAAAATGGTAATGACACTCCCCCCGCTGAGATAGCGCGGTTTGGAGCTAAAGATGTGAACGACTTGGCATGGACCGATTTGATGGGTGCCTACGCCTGCACCGAATGCGGACGTTGCACGGACGTGTGCCCGGCCAACCAAACCGGTAAAAAGCTGTCGCCTCGCAAGATTATGATGGACACCCGCGATCGGCTTGAGGAGGTGGGAAGAAATAAAGAGGGCAAAGGCCTTGAAGACGGAAAAACGCTGCTGGATGATTACACCACGCGGGAAGAAATTAACGCCTGCACCAGCTGCATGGCTTGCGTAGAAGCGTGTCCGATCAATATCAATCCGCTGGCGATTATTTTGCAAATGCGCCGCTACGTGGCGATGGAAGAAGCGCAGTCGCCCGCGGCCTGGAACGCCATGTTCTCGAACGTAGAGACCAATTTTGCTCCCTGGAAATTTGCTCCAACTGATCGGTTTAAGTGGGCAGATGAACTAAATGCGCAACAAACAGTGGCTAAACCGACCGAAGAGAACTAATTCTTAAGAGAAAACAACGTGGAAAATACCATAAAAATACCAACAATGGCCGATCTGGCCGCACAGGGCAAGCAACCCGAGATATTATTTTGGGTGGGTTGCGCGGGATCCTACGATGATCGCTACAAACGTGTTACCCAGGCGTTTGTCAAAATTTTGAATGCGATTAACATTGATTTTGCCGTGCTGGGCACCGAAGAAGCCTGTACCGGAGATCCGGCGCGGCGGGCGGGCAATGAGTTTCTGTTTCAGATGCAAGCGGCCGCCAACATTCAGGTGCTCAATGGCTACGAAATCAAAAAAATTGTGACTGCTTGTCCGCACTGCTTCAACACCATCAAGAATGAGTATCCCGAGCTGGGCGGTACCTACGAAGTGATTCATCACTCTACCTTTTTGCAGCAACTGATCAACGACGGTAAGCTGAAACTAGCGGGCGGCGGTTCCTTTAAAGGTAGGAAGATCACCTACCACGATTCTTGCTACTTAGGACGCGCTAATAACATTTACGAAGCGCCTCGCGAAGTATTAGAATCACTGGATGCCGACCTGGTCGAAATGAAACGGTGCCGTACTCGTGGTTTCTGCTGCGGGGCGGGCGGGGCGCAAATGTATAAGGACGCCGAACCCGGACGGGAAGAAGTAAACATCAACCGGACCAAAGAGGCGTTGGCCACCGGGGCAAACACCATCGCGGTGGCTTGTCCGTTTTGCATGACGATGATGAGTGACGGAGTGAAAAATCAGGAAAAGGAGGGCGAGGTGCAGGTGAAGGACTTAGCCGAATTGATCGCTGAGGGCCGGGGGCTTTAACCGTTCCTTACTATTAAAGTGCGTTTTTGGGGAAAGATGCTAAAACTTCGCTGAGAAACCGATTCTGATCGAAGTTTCCCTGCGTGGTCGTCCCCAAGCGCACCACCACTAAGTCGTACGACGGAATGATAAAAATATTTTGTCCGTCAAAACCCTGCGCAAAATAAGTGTCGGTAGGCGCATCGGGAAAGGGGCGGTCGGCGGGGTCGTCTGCTTCGCCCGTATTGAGCCAAAAGTGGGCGCCATACTGACGTTGCGGGGCAAAAGTCACGGGCGTGATGGTGTATCCAACCCAGCCCTCGGGTAAGATGCGTTGCCCCCGCCAAACTCCATCGTTGAGGTACAACTGCCCAAACTTGGCCCAATCGCGCGCGGTAGCCAATAGGTAGGAAGAACTAACCAGAGTGCCAGTCAGGTCGGTTTCCCACACCGCGCTGCTCATTCCCAGGGGGCCAAAGAGTGCTCGGTAGGGAAATTCCGGATAGCATTCTTCCCCAACTGCTTCGCGGATGATTTGCGATAAGACGTTGGTAGTGCCGCTTGAGTAAGACCATACGGTGCCCGGAGAATGGGCAAGCGGCTGATGCACCGCAGCGTCCGACATATTTTTGGTTAGAAAGATCATTCGGGTTACGTCGCTCACGGCGAAATAATTTTCGCCCCAAGCGAGTCCACTCTGCATCCGTAGCAGATCATTGATCGTAATATGCTGCCGCTCGTCCTTTTGCCAAGCCGCCACCGGAGCCGGTTGAGAGATTGAAAGCTTGCCCACTTGCACCAGAATACCGATGAGTGCGTTGGTGACGCTTTTGGCCATTGACCAGCCCGGCAACGGGGTATCGGCAGAAATGCCCGAAGCATAACGTTCGGCCACCAGCGTATCGCGATAGAGTACAACGACTGCTTTGGTATTCTGAAGACGACCAGAATTCGGCTCGGCGAACGCCTGCTCCAGTGTTGCATTTAGCTGCTCGTAATCTACCGTTGTCATGGCCTGACTTTCGCACAAAGGTTGATCTTCTACAATTGGCGGAAGTATGCTAGGCGGATCAGGAGTTGTCTCCGTATTGATGAGCAGCACACAGCCTAGGCCATCGCGATAGATCGCTCGTCGCGATGCCCAAGGACCCATTCGGCTTTCGGTCCATTGCGCTAGCCGGTTTATTTCGTAAGTAGCCAGCGAATACGGAAAGCGATTGAGATCGTCGGCCAGTATCGACGCTTCGGTTCGTTGAGACACGAAGACGCACGAGCAGAGCTGTTTGGCTCCAAAGCCGGTCAGCACTTGCATCATCAACCCAGTGTAGTAAATGCCGTACCCTAAAAAGGCAAGTCCAGTAATGAGGAGCAGTCGTTTCAGTATCAATTTTAGCCGTTGGGAGCGATCAATATTTGCTATATTTGTGTTATACGCAAAAATAACTACGCATACTTAACGAACGTCCATGTTTATTCCTTTTGAAGAACTACCGGAAAACGCTCGGGTGTGGATTTATCAGGCCAATCGCCCACTTACTCCCGAAGAGCAACGCTTTATTTTACAGCAGGGTAAACTATTTGCGGAGCAGTGGGCCGCGCACGGTCAGCAGTTGCGTGCCTCCGTTACGGTGCTCCACCAGTATTTCGTGGTGATCGCGGTTGACGAGCAGCACCAACTTCCCACGGGCTGCTCGATTGATGGTTCGGTAGGTTTTGTGCGTTCCTTGGCTAACGTGCTTCAGGCTAGAGGCACATCAATTGACTTTTTTGACCGCACGTTGGTGGCTTTTTGGGTGAACGATTCGGTGGAGCTAATCCCGTTGGCCCAAGTCAAACGGCAGATTACGGATGGGCAAATACCACCGGATACGCTAATGTTTAACAACCTAGTAGGCACCAAGGCCGAGTTGGCGGCGCAATGGCAACTACCCGTTAAAGACGCATGGTTAGCGCGCTATCTGCCGAAGGTAAACGCTTGAATTAAGGGCTTTACCGGGCAGTAATTGCATACTTTCTGACCGTATGTATCGTTTCATGGTAAAATTATAATGTTATATGATCTTAATAAATAGGTACGGATCGCTACTACTTGTTGGGTTGGCGGTTCTGATTTTGGCTTCGTGCAGTGCCGGAAAGCGGGCGTTGGTGAAGGGGTACAACAGTTTTGAGGGCGGAGAGTACGACGTAGCCATCGGACACTACCAAAAGGCGCTGGACGAAGGGATGGAAGCGGGTGAATCGAACTACAAAATTGCCGAAGCCTACCGACTTAGTAACCGGCTCCAGGAGGCGCTTCCTTACTACGAAGCCGCCATTGACATGGGGGTGGCTGATACCGCCGCCGTGTTTCACTACGCCATGGCGCTGAAGCAGAACAGCCGCTACGATGATGCCCGAGCGCAGTTGCAGGAGTATCTCAAGCTATCCAGCGACACTACGCTGGAGCATACTGAGCGCGCCCAGCAAGAAGTTAGTAATCTGGATTTAGTTCAAGAAATTACCTCGAAGGATGCTTTCTACGAAATTGAGGACCTCACCGCAGTAAATACCGCCGAGGCTGAGTACGCGCCGGTTGTCCACCGGGGAGAATTCTACTTCACCTCATCGCGGGGGAACAGCAAAGTGTACAAAGGAACGGGAACCGCCTTCACCAACATCTTCAAAGCACCCATGAACGGCGATAGCGTAGCCATTCAGCAAGCCCAAACCCTGGGCGAAGAGTTCACCACCGATGTTGTCAACGAAGGAGCGATCACTTTTTCGCCCGACGGACGCATGATGGTGTTTGCCCGAGGCAACAGCGGCAAGCGTAAGGGCACCAACGACGTGAACTTATACATGTCCTTTTATAAGCAGGGAAAATGGACCACCCCACAATTGATGACCATTAGCGACGTGAACGCCTGGGACTCCACACCCGCTTTTAGTCGCGACGGCAAAACGTTGTACTTTTCTTCCAACCGCCCGGGTGGGCAGGGAGAGATCGACCTGTACTCGGCCCGCTGGGATGGCTCGCGCTGGAGCAACGTGCGCAACATGGGCACCCCCATCAACACGCCGGGCGACGAGATGTTTCCCTACGTGACCGACGATGGGAAACTGTATTTCTCATCTGATGGGCACCCCAGTTTGGGGGCGCTGGATATCTTTGTGGCCGTGCGCCGCGATGGGGAAATATCCATTGAAAACCTGGGCCCGCCCGTAAACTCTACCGCCGACGACTTTGGCATGTCGTTCACCACCATCAAAGACGGCTACTTCACTTCAAACCGGGCTTCGGGAAAGGGCGACGACGATATCTATGCCTTTGTGAACAACGACCCGGACCTGAAGACGGTAAACTACTTCGTGGCCGGAACCACCCTAACTACGGACGAAGAAACCGGAGAAGAAAAGGAGCTGAAAGACGTGAAGGTGCGCTTGGTGTACCCCAGTGGCGGAGTGATCGCCAATGCTAATTCGGGCGACGAAAGTGCGTTTGAGTTTCCGGTAGAGGGGGGCACCAACTATGAACTGGTGGGGGAGAAAGAAGGCTACTTCACCACGCGCCTGCCGTTTACCACCATCGGAAAGACCATTCCGCAGGAAGACCTGGTGAAGATGGTGACTGATACTACGTTTACCACCCAACTGGTGCTCAACAAAATTGTGCTGGACGAATCTATTGTGTTAGAGAATATCTACTATGATCTTGATGAGTCTTATATTACCGATGCCGCGGGGCAGGAGCTAGATAAGCTGGTCGCTATTTTAGAAGATAACCCGGACATTAGCATTGAATTGAGCTCGCACACTGATGCGCGCAATTCTAACGATTATAACCAAGCGCTCTCGCAGCGTCGGGCCGAATCAGCGGTACGTTATTTGGTAGAGAGTGGCATCGATCCGGCGCGGATCACCGCCAAAGGATACGGGGAAGAACAGCTGATTATCAAGAATGCCGTCACCGAAGAGCAGCATCAGGTGAACCGTCGTACCGAGTTTAAGGTGGTGGGCATCAACCGCAGTCAGGCCAACCGCGGATCCGAATAGCAACGGCCTCCTCCGAACGAAAAGCGAACGCTCATCTACCCGGATGAGCGTTTTTTTGTACTTTGCAACCTAACAATGATCATCAACCTAACCTTATGAACGAGCGATACCAGCAGCGCGGTGTGTCTGCTTCCAAGGAGGAAGTTCACCAAGCCATTCGGCATCTGGACAAAGGGATCTTTCCCAATGCTTTCTGTAAAGTGCTGCCCGATTTGGTAGGGGGCGATCCGGACTACTGCAACATTATGCACGCCGACACCGCCGGTACCAAACCGGCGCTGGCCTACTTGTACTGGAAAGAAACCGGCAACCTGAGCGTGTGGGAGGGCATCATTCAGGATGCGCTGATCATGAACATTGACGACCTGGCCTGCGTGGGGGCTACTAACAATATCGTGATCTCATCAACCATCGGGCGCAACAAAAACCTAATTCCGGGCGAAGTGGTCAGTGCCCTGATCGGAGGCACTTCGCGCTACCTGGAACGCTTGGCCTCGCTCGGCGTGAATGTGCATTTGGCGGGGGGCGAAACCGCTGATGTCGGTGACATTGTGCGCACGGTAGACGTAGGCTTCACCGCCTTTGTGCGGATGAAACGATCTAATGTGCTTGAAAACCACATTCAGGCGGGTGACGTGGTGGTGGGACTGGCTTCGTTTGGGCAGGCGCACTATGAAGATGCGTATAACGGCGGCATGGGCAGCAATGGCCTTACTTCAGCGCGGCATGACGTTTTTCATCATTCTCTGGCCGAAAAGTATCCCGAAAGCTACGACCCTAAGGTGCCCAAGAATCTGGTGTATACCGGCAGCAAATCGCTCACCGATTCTGTCAGCATCGGAGATACAGTCACCGACGCAGGAAAGCTGGTGCTATCGCCCACCCGCACCTATACCCCGGTGATCAAGCTTATTTTTGAGCAACTGCGTCCCCACCTGCACGGGATGATTCACTGCAGCGGGGGAGGGCAGACGAAGGTTCTGCACTTTATTGAGGGATTACATATCGTCAAAGATAACTTATTTGCTACTCCACCGCTGTTTTGCCTGATTCAAGAAGAGAGCCAGACCGACTGGCAGGAGATGTACCGGGTGTTTAACATGGGGCATCGCCTGGAGGTCTATTTGCCTGAAGCTTTCGCGAAGCAGGTCATTGAAATCGCCGAATCCTTTAGCATTGCTGCCCGGGTAGTGGGTAGGGTAGAAGCGGCCGCTACCAAAAAGGTGACCGTCCGCAGCGAACACGGAGAATTTACTTATTCATAAAGATGAAGAAACAGTCCGCGACCCTTTGCTTGGTATTGATGCTGGGCCTATATCCTTTTAGCCCGATGTCAGCGCAACCGAACCAGGTTCAGCGTGACCGAACGGGAAGTACGATGGACGGATACCGGGGCATCTGGTTCACCCTGGGGCAGATGTACGATTATGGCGATAAGTACTCGGGCGGACTAGGCACCTACACTGCTAAACACAAGCCCTTGGCGATTTATGCCCCGGCGGTACAAAAGACTTTCTTTGTGTACGGAGGGACTACCGGAGTTAATGATCGTCACCTGCTCTGCATGATTGGCAGCTTCGACCACCGCGATAGCACCGTTTCCCGACCCATGGTGGTCTACGATAAGCAAGGCGTCGACGATCCCCACGACAACCCCAGTCTGCTGATCGATGCGAAGGGCTACCTGTGGGTGTTCGTGAGTGGGCGAAATACCCGTCGGCCCGGTTTCAAGTTTAAGAGTGCTGAACCCTACAACATTGAAGCGTTTACGCAGATTACCCAGGAAGAGATGACCTATCCCCAGCCCTGGTTCGTTCCGGAGCGCGGCTTTTTTCACTTCTTCACCAAATACACGGGCGTGCGAGAACTGTATTACGAGACCAGTCCGGACGGACGCACCTGGACCGATGACCAAAAGCTAGCCGGTATCAAGGGCGCCGGAGAAACCAAGAGCGGGCACTATCAAGTAAGTGGCCACCAAGGCGATACCCTGGCTACCTTCTTTAGTCGCCACCCCAACGGAGACGTGGACCGGCGAACGAACCTCTATTATTTACAAACCACCGATTTTGGTAAGACGTGGACCACCGCCGACGGCACTCCGGTTGCGGTTCCGCTCACTGAAGTAGCTTCCCCGGCTCGAGTCATTGACTACGAATCGGGCAAGAGGAACGTCTACCTGAAAGACATGAATTTTGATCAAAAGGGTCATCCGGTGGCGCTATACCTGACTAGTGGCGGGCACGAGCCCGGGCCCGACAATGACCCACGGGAGTGGTGCGTAACCTTTTTTGACGGCACTGCCTGGAAAACCACGGTAATCACCACCTCCGATCACAACTACGATATGGGAAGTCTGCGCATCGACGGAACTCGCTGGACGGTGATGGCCCCCACCACCGACGGCCCGCAACGCTACGGGGGTGGGGGAGAGGTGACGCAGTGGGAGAGTCAGGACCACGGAGAAACCTGGACAAAAGTACGACAGGTGACGGCCAATAGCGAGCGCAACCACAATTACGTACGACGCGTGGTGAACGGCCGAGCTCCTTTTCTCTACTACTGGGCCGACGGCAACCCTGATACGCTGAGTGCTTCACACCTGTACGCAGGGGACAGCGTCGGTAACTACTGGGCACTGCCCTACCGGATGAAGCGTGAAAGCGAAAAGCTAAGCCTGTTAATGGGCGGTGAACCGCTGACCAAATGACGTGACTCACTACTGAAGCGCTTTTTCGGCCAGCGTTTGTTCCTGAAAACCACTGCGCAAAGCGCGCCACTCTGCTTGGGTGAGCGGGCGCTGCTGAATTTCTTCCCACAACGCTCGGGCGTTGTCTATGGATCGCAAACCAAGCATCCGAACCGCCCCGCCCCACAGCAGCACCGAAAAGCGAGCCTTGTTGTAGACAATTCCGTGGCGAGAAAACCGTTGCTGCGGTTCTTGCGATAGTGCCGCATTGAAATCCAGCGTGCCACCGATGGTTTCTGCCCGAATGTATTCTTTCAGGTCGTCTATTTTTCCCTGCTGTTGTCCCAAAAACTGCTGCGCCAGGGCAACCACTTCCTTTTGTACGGCAGCGAGGGCAAGCACCGGGTAGCGAGTCTCATTCAGCAAAAATACCGTGTCGTTAAGCAAGCTAGCGGTTGAAACTAGCCGATCCGTCACCAACTCGTGGGCCCGTTGCTGCGTAAGTTCTCCCCGCAATTGGCTGGGCACTTTTCGGCGGTACCCATTGGCTGGATTCACAATGACATAGGTGAAACTCGAACCTTGCGCGGTGGTTCGTTGGTTTAAAAGGATCATCACCATCACCGATCGACTTCGGTGGATTAAAAAATGATAGGATGGCTGGTGCTGGGCAAAGTAAAGATACTCATCGGGCGAAGGGGCATCACTGATAAAAGCAGAAGATTGCCGGTTGTTGATATTGTTGGCGATGGTATAGTAACTAGTGTTGAGGCTAAATGATCCGTAGGCTACGTCATCGATTTCCTGGCTAATAAACACAGGGTTTCCGGTTTGCGCTGTCGCCTCGCAGGAGATAAGCCACCAAGTAAAAAATAGGCACCACTTCATACCTTAAAATACGACATTGAGCGCGCATTGGTATGCTACTTACGGAGCGATTTGGTGGTGATGTAGGGTATTGGTAGTTTTTGATGAGAGCGATCACTTCAATAGGCTGATAAACATTGACCTTTATTCCTGAGTACGGGACAAAACAGAGCAGGTAGGGATATTGGTTAACTTTTACAGTGAGCTATGCTCAATTGGCTCTGGCCTTGAATGCCAAGGTAAAAATCAGTTCCAATGTGAAACGCTTGCAGCGGTTTTTCAAAGAG
The DNA here is from genome assembly GCA_965217275.1 of Cyclobacteriaceae bacterium. Lineage (GTDB taxonomy): Bacteria > Bacteroidota > Bacteroidia > Cytophagales > Cyclobacteriaceae > Tunicatimonas. The sequence goes on from OZ244400.1 coordinate 5,486,199, forward strand.
TTCAGTTTTTCTCACCGCGCCTGTGTGCAGTTTGCTAGTGGAAAAATCGTACTGGCCATTGATCGCACGGACTGGAAATTTGGCGGTCCGCCGCGCGGTCGTCATCCTATCAATGTAGTGATGATAGGTATCGCTTATCGGGGTACCGCGCCACGGTGGCCGCCATTCCGTTGGTCTGGAAGCTGCTAGGCAAAGCTGGGAATTCTTCTTAAAAAGAGAGCGTATTGGACTAATGCCCCCGTGGCGCGGCGGGCTTTATTGTGGTTTCTCACTGAGGAGCAAAGGTCTGATATTCAGGTTATTACAGCCGACAGAGACGGGCCCGCCCCGCGGTTTGTCGGGCATGATTGGTTAACTTGAGTTAAGAAACTGGTCACTGGCCGTCGTGGAACGGTCGCTAGTCGCTGGCCTTTAGTAGCCAACAGCTAGTACCTAACATCCAGCATCCTTGCCACGTAGAAGATCATCCGCGCGACGGCCGCCAGTATCCAGCATTTAGCCAAACACTTCATCTGCTGCAATTTTTAGGTCAGGAAGCACCGGGGCGGCCGTGCACACGTCTTGCTTCAAACAGATTTGCACCGCCTGGGGGGAGGTAAGCACCTTTACCATGCGCACATTAGAGTAAACTTGCCAGAGCACCTGCACACCCGCCGCAAAGTAGTCGAAAGCTTTCTGCTCTATCTTGATGCCACTCTCATCAGGTGAGATAATCTCTATGGCAAAGGCGGGTACTGGCTGTTCGCCCTTAGAAGATTTGATAATTTGTTCCCGAGTGAAAAACGAAACGTCAGGAATCCGTACCCGCTCCTCGCTCACGGGTACTACCGTCTCGGCAAGAAGGTGTCCACCTTCCTGGTAAGCCGCGGTTTTCGCAAACGCGCGGTCGATATTGACAACCAATAGTCTTTCGGTGTTCTTCATCATGTATTCGGTTTTCTCCAGGGCACCGTCCACCCATTCGTACTTGTAGTAGCCCTCGGGCTGTTCCCACCGCAGAAAGGCTTCCAGGGTCTTGGGCTTGCGCACGCGGGACCGAGCCGGTCGGCGCGTCTTTTTCTGAGAAGTAAGCGTTTCCATAGGTCAAAGATACAAAATATATAAAATTAGAAAACGTCATGCCGGAAGTTGACGGAATGCAATGAAGGCAACTGTCCGGCATCCCCCGCTACGAAGACGAAACAGATACCGTTCGCTTCCGCCTCCGCCCCCCCCTAACTCGGGCGCGCTTGTAGCGCGTTCGTCTACCCATCCCCACCCGTAGAACCGTTTTGTTATCTACCCCGCACCTACTACCTTAGCGCTTTAGCAATGTCAACTACTATGAGTAATTCGGACTATTCCTCAGAAGCAAACAGAAAGAAAGGCTGGACGCTGGACCAATCGTTGCTGGCCACCGTGGCCCTGTCTGTCATCAGCCTGGGCGCCCTGATTGTGTCGATCTACCAAACCCGGGTATTGTCTATGCAGCAAGAGGTAATGGCCGAGCAGCAACGCATCATGACCGAAAGCGCCAAAGCGCAACTGTGGCCGAATGCTGGAGTCGGCCGATTCCGGAACTACGATCGTAAAGGAATACGCCTTGACTCTCTTAGATTTACTATTGGTAACTCTGGCACCGGTCCGGCGATCATAGAAAAGGCAGCAGTGCAGTACGAGGGAAAGTACGTTAAAACCTGGGGGGAGTTTTTTAGATTGACAAATTATCCAGATACCTTACCAACTTTAGCTTACAGAGGTAGAATATCCCAAAGAGTATTACCAGCCAACGAGGGGTCTACATTTTTGGGATTAAGCTTCAATCAACCCCTGATGGAGCATATGGGAAAAATAATCGACAATGAAGGCTTCACCATTACCATCTGCTACCGCTCAGTATTCAATGACTACTGGCTGCGCGAACACAAATACGGACAGCAAGATTTTGACCGCCTCATGCCGGTAGATTCCTGCGTCATCGCCGACAGCGTCGCCTTTCGCGATTAAAAACTTCAGCTTCGCTTTGGCCTCCAGCCCAGCAGGGAATACCGGGGCGTTCTGTCCCGTAAGCATCCGGCGCACCTCTGGCATAAGTGCCGTTGGAAAGCACCGTCTAATTTGTATGCCAATAGGCCCTAAAATCAGTAAACCCTATCAAAACCTACCAAAAAGCACCCGCAAACAAATGCTTTGAAGCCTAGAGCTAGCGCGAAATAGGCTATATCACGCGGATTAGGGGCACTTTCTGACACTGGCACGAACAAATCACATGAATCCTCCGTAAAAACTGGAGAAATCATCAAGGAGACTACGTACATCTTACTCATCGCGCGAGCTTTTGCCCCCATGTCAACTGAAACGGGCTTGTTTTCCGGCGTTTTCGTCGACATACCTTACTACTTAGCCACGCCCCCGGTAGGCAACAACCATCTTCAGCCCCAAAATTAGCGAAGCGCTCGGATCGGAAGATGGTATGTCTATCAAGTCTAGGCATAACGAATATGATCATGCGCATCTACATTTTCCCTATCCTTATCATTATTGTAATCAGTGTTCTAACTGCCACCAAGACTACGTTGCCTGAAGACGAACCGGATTGGATGAAGTTTAGGTGGGTGGGTGATTCTTTGGGTGATCAGTACTTTGATAAGACTAGAATCTACCTACCGGTCAACATTCAGGGAATTCCTCATGACTTCACGCTTCAGTTTGACCTGGGGCTTAACGTAACCCTGGTGTACGAACCCTCCCTACGACCGTATCTGACGTCGTATCCAATGGCACGGCCTTTTCATAAAACGTCAGCGTGCTTAAAAAGAGTTACTGCGACAAATGGATTGCAAGCTATATCCTCTTGCATTGCTTTCAGATAGCCCTTTTTCTGTTGCCGTAGCAGGTTTCCGGCTGCTGAAATGATACTCGCTAAGGTCATGCTGCGGGTTGGTTCTTTACAGCGAATGCAATCTTCACGGAACGTGCAGTCACGTACCCAATTATCCGCCTCAATACTCCAGTGCTGGCGAATGGTCTCAAAGAGTTCGCCAGGGGCTGTTTGCTCTAGGGTGGTATTGGACAGGTAATAGCTAGTTTCTTGGCTTACTTTGCCAGTTTTGCATTGCGTGCTTTCCCGTTCTACTACCACCAGGGTAGCAAATTTTGAGCTGTCCCACTTTTGCTCAAAGCAGACGGCATCGGTGGGATAAAAAGAAGCTTTTCGCTCTTCTATTCGGCCGTGGCCCTTTTCTGAGGTCTGATGTTCAGCGACCGGGGCAGTGAGCTTGGCATGATCTTGTAAATCTTCCAGCAGCATGGGCTGGTTGGCTTTCACTTGAGCGATATAAGTCCCTTGAGCATTCTGAACCATTTCTAAGGTTTGGCTTTGGGTGTGTAGTGCATCAAAAGTCAGGCATTGACTAGCTAAAGCGTCTTCTTGCAAAAGCTCTCGTACACAGCTTATCTCGCTGTCTTTAGCCCCGTGATAGAATAATCCCGGTAGACTGATGCTACCCTGATGTAGCAAAGGACGCACGATACATAATCCCCTTTTCTGTCCAACTACCCCATCAATGGTGCCTTTCAGGTCTTTTCCGTCGAAACTAATCCAGCTATTGGCAGGTAGCAAACAGGCTTGCCAACCAAAATACCGGGCATGAAAGCGTTGATAGGCAGCCGCATCCACCAAGGCCAGCAGTCTGCGTAATTGCACATCGGAGACCGTATACCCGACCGATAAGCCCAGCAAAGAGCATAGGCAATCATGATGACGTGCCAAAAATCGGTGAATCTCGGCGATGAGCACCTTGCCTGCCATAGCCGCTAACAGTGCCCCAAACAGTATAAAGTGTAGATCATGGCGTTTGCCCCGGTTGTCACGCGGATCAATCACATTGGCTTGCAGATAGTAGTAGTAAGTCCTACATTCGTTTTTTTAAGATAGGATAGCATAGTTTGTTAGTTTGATGGTGGAATATCAAAATTAACAGCTTTTTGCTATCCTCTCTTTTTTATGAAAAGGCCGTGTATCCAATGGTAGGGCAAAAGCTGGACACTACCTCTGAGTATGACTACCTAAGGCAGGTTGATATTGTGATTGACGACCACCGGCTCAGGGATAAATCCATACTGCTCGCTGACGATGATCGTAACGTGCTCACGGCAGACTCAGTCAACAGCCCTACGGTTAAACACATCGGATCGATTGGGGCTGACTTGTTTCAGGGCAAGGTGCTCATTATCGATTACCCCAACACCCGGATTGCGGTAGCCGAACAGGTGCCCTCCCGCCTGGCTAGTGATGCTGTCTTCGTCGATATGTCACTAGATAAGCGAGGGCGGCCCGTGTTGCCGTTAAGCGTGAAGGATAAAGAAAGAAAGGTGATGTTTGATACCGGATCCAGCCTGTTTCAACTGATCACATCCCCCCAAAATTGGACAATGGTAACTTCCGGGCAGATCACCGATTCGGTGTTGGTTACATCGTTCGGTGATGAGTACTACCTGTACGGAGCAGAAACGGATGACATCTTTTTAGGCGACCAACGGTTGCCCAAGGCGACCTGCTATAAAGCCGAGGAGAAAACTGATTTCCTGCAAGCAAACGACCTGTGGGGGATTACCGGAAATGCTTACTTCTGGAACTACACCGTGATTGTTGACTTTGCTAATAAGAAATTCGGCGTGATTAAGTGATCGGATTAAACCGCCGCCTCCTGCCGCTCGGCTTCCAACTGCCACCAGCGGGCCAAGTCTGCCACAAACTCCTTAGGTTTCTGGGCAAATAGCTTCTGCGCCAGAGGCCGTGCTTCCTGTTGCAACCGTGCCCGTCGTTCGTCCATCGTGCTAAATACCGAACGCTGGGTAGCCGGGGGCATCACCTTGGCTTCTTTGATCGTTTCTTGCAACACCAGCAGGTCGTGGTCGTCGCCCAGGTAGTCGGTGAGTAGGTTGAGTTCGCCTTCCAGGGCCTGCAGCAGGCCGGGCCACAGCGGACTCAGCGTGTCCACCTGGTAACGCAAATACTTCACGCTCTTGCGCCACTCGTGAAAGGCTTCGGGATCGTCCTGCGCGTAAGCCACCGCCTGCCGTTTCCGGCACTGCTTATAAATGCGCCGAATGCCCTTTTCCACCGCCTCGAAGCCATCGTCGCTGATGCTCCACGCGCGATGTAGCTGCTCGGCCTCGGCCAGGGCGTCTTGCACCGATTGGAGCAGATTGCCTCCGTGCACCTGGTAGCGGGTGATGGCGGCTTTCTTGCCGCGCAGGTGCCGCTTCAGCCGCCCCACCGCCTGCCGGTCGCGGGCCGTGGTGAGTAGCGACTGCAACTCTTCGGCCGTTTCCCGCCCGGCCGACACGTCGCGGGCGTCGGAGATCAGGCGGGCCGCGTCGCGAAAGTAGCGGTTGGCCTCCCGGTAAGCGTCCTGGCCGATCTGGTAGCGCACCAGCCGCAGCAGTGCCCGAATTTTCTTGAGTTGCTTGCGGGTTTGGTGAATGGCTTCGTGGGGCGCATCCTGGCGCAGATGCGCGCGGCACCGCTCGATGCGGGTCTGCATCAGGCGCTGCACGTTAACCTGAACGCTCTCTTGTAGATTGATTTGGATGGACATAGAAGGATCACTGATGATGCATTCCCCTGTATAACCGGTTTAGTCCCACAAATGGTTTTGGCGGACGTCTTCTAGTGAGAACTCCCCGGACTGCTGGCGGTGGTGCACCAGGAAGTAGACGGCCTGGGCCACGTCCCGCGCGTAGGTTAGCGAACCCTCATCGTTCTTCGACGTTGTTCGGGGGTGCGGGGCTAGCAAACCCGCCCAGAAGAAGGGCGCGGCAGACTGCCGGGCGACCCAGAACGAACGGGCCGCGGTGGTGCGGTAGATAAATGGCACCTGATAGGCAACGCACTGCTGCCAGAGCGTTTGGAAGTAAACGTCATCCGTCTTACCATCAGCCCCATCTAGGAAAAAGGCAAACTCCAACTCTTGCTGCTGGCGCTCGAACCAGTCGGGTAGGAGAGTGGGCGGCAGGTGTTCCTTCAACCGCCAGTCGGCCGGGGGCTTCCAGGTAGGGTCGTCGTCGGTGACCACCAGATAGTTGAAGTTGTGCTGGTTGAGGGTGCGGACAAGTGCGTCGCTCAAGAAGGAAGCGCCGTGGGTGATGAGCATCATAAGGAATGCGTATATTTGCGGAAAGCAAAGTTAGTCATGATTTACGTAAGCAGAAAAGAGCACTTCAACGCGGCGCACCGCCTGCACAACCCGGCCTGGTCGGAGGAGAAAAACCAGCGGATGTTCGGCCCCTGCGCCAATCCGAACGGGCACGGCCACAACTTCGAGCTGATCGTTACCGTGCGCGGCACGCCCGATCCCGACACCGGCTACGTGGTGGACCTCAAACAACTCAGCGACCTGATCAAAGTGTGCATTACCGATAAGGTTGACCATAAGCACCTGAACCACGACGTGGACTTTATGCGCGGCAAGATGGCAAGCTGCGAGGTGCTGGTGGAGGAGTTCTGGAAGATTCTGGCTCCCGCGGTGCGGAAGATTGCCCCCCGCGGCGAACTGCACGCCCTGCAACTGCACGAAACGCGCAACAACTTCGTGGAGTTCTTCGGCGAGGGCCTGGAGCAGGAAGCGCTCACCCGGTAACGAATCGGCTGTTTCGCATCTCGCATTTCATCTTTCACATTTCAAATCTCATCTATTGAAATACTACCTCATTGCGGGCGAGCGCTCGGGCGACCTACACGGGGCTAACCTCATCAAAGCGCTGCGGCAGCAAGACCCGGCGGCGCAGGTGCGGTGCTGGGGCGGCGACGCCATGCAAGCGGCCGGGGGCGAACTGGTGGTGCACTACCGCGACACGGCCTTCATGGGTTTTTGGGAAGTGTTCAAGAACCTGCGCACTATTCGCCACCTACTGAAACATTGTCAGCAAGACCTGCGGCGCTACCAACCCGATGCCTTGGTGTTGATTGACTACCCAGGTTTTAACCTGCGCATGGCCAAGTTTGCCCGGCAACACGGGCTGCGGGTGTTCTACTACATTTCGCCCAAGGTGTGGGCCTGGAACCAATCGCGGGCCAAGAAGATTAAGGCCACGGTGGATCATATGTACGTGATTCTGCCGTTTGAGGAGGCTTTCTATCGGAAGTACGACTACAAAGTGCGGTACGTGGGCAATCCCTTGTTCGACGCTATTCGCGATTTTAAGCCTGACCCTGATTTTGCGGCTACTTATTTGCCTGACGACCGGCCGGTGGTGGCCCTGTTGCCCGGCAGTCGGCAGCAGGAGATTGCCCTAATATTGGAGATGATGCTGCACGTGGCCGACCGCTTCCCGAACTACCACTTTGTGGTGGCGGCGGTAGACAACGTGCCTGCTTCCTTTTACGACGCCGGACGCGATCATCCTGCCGTGACCATCGTCGTGAACCAAACCTACGACGTACTGCACCACGCTCGGGCCGCCATCGTGACCTCGGGCACGGCCACGCTGGAAACTGCCCTGTTCGAGGTGCCCCAGCTGGTGACCTACCGGATGAGTGCGATCACCTATCAGATTGCCCGCCGGGTGATTCGGGTGCCTTATATATCGTTGGTGAACCTGGTGGCCGAGCGGGCGGCAGTGCCCGAACTGATTCAAGCCGACTTCAACGCCGAGCGCATTGCCGAGCTGCTGCCCGAACTGATGGAGGATACGCCGGTGCGCCAGCAACAACTGACTGATTACCAATCGATCAAAGAGCGGTTGGGAGACCATGAGGCATCGGCTACGGTGGCAAAGCGTATCTTGCAAGCGCTCTCCGACGTATAATTACTCAATCCGAAAGATCCATAAACTAAATTCATTTAAGAATAAGTTGATAACCAAGGTTGAACTACGCAAACTCGCAAAGGCAAGGTTACTTGACGCACAAACACTATTCAATTCCAAGAGATACGACGGAGCTATCTATATGTGTGGCTACGTGATGGAAATTGGTCTAAAGATTAGAATATGCAAAACCCTGAAGTGGGCTGCGTTTCCTCAGACAAATAGCGAGTTTCAGGACTACAGGAGCTTTAAGACTCATAATTTGGATGTGCTGTTAAGATAATGTGAATGAAGTTATGAATATCAATAAATACATTGAAATTGAAAGAGAACTTTCAAAGAAGTATGGCTCATTTAGTTTGTTTGCTCTATTCTTGAGAGAGGATTCTGCTGGTAAATGGGACATTCTAGTAGCATCCGACTGGATAGAACAGAACAAACGAGAATCTATGCGCCTGATTGCTGGATTTTTGCAAGAAAAACTAGATACAGAAGAACTGATTAGCATATCCAGGATTGTACTGATAGAGGATAGTAATCCCGCGCTTAGTGCTTTTCAGAACGAAATGAATATAGAGCGCGGAAATATAGAAATCAAGGATAGCAACTTATTTGGCTTGCCTATCAAGCACGCCCATATCATAACTTCTAGACGTACTAATCAAACAGTTGCCCGAATTAATGGATGATACGCCGGTGCGTCAATAGCAGTTGGCTGGCTATCGGGCCATCAAGGATCAGCTTGGAGATCATGAGGCTTCGGCTACGGTGGCCAGGCACATTTGGTAGGCGTTTACGGTTCGTGCGTGATCGTGTGACGAGATGTGGCGACTTCCTACCCGATGTAGCTGGACAATACCCTGAACGGCTGTCTTTCCTACACAAATCACTTGGATATCGAGGCAAAAGAGTGTCTCTTCTACACAAATCACTCGGACATCGAGGTGGAAAGACGTCATTCCGACGCAAATCACTTGGACATCATGGTGGATCAACGTTATTCCTACGCAAATCACTTGGACATCAAGGGGGAACAACGTCGTTCCTAGGCAATGTACAAGGACATCGTGGTGGACAGACACCCTTCCGAGGCAATGTACCAAGACATCAGATGATCTTCTGGGCGGGCCAGATACTGGATACTAGTTGCTAGCCGCTAGCTGCCAGTATCCAGTGACTAGTATCCAGCATCCAGCTTCAAGAAACCTGCTGTGACACTTCACCCGTTGTTTTGTGCTTCAGAATGCGCTTGCGCCGACCGTCGGGAAGCAATTCTTCCTTGATGAGGTAATGGTCGGCGTCGTGTTCTACGAAGTTTTTGTCAGCACTGGTGGTTTCCTCTCCGCGCCACTCGTCCAGTTGCACCGGTTCCCACTGCTTGCTCTGGGCCGAGCGGTAGCAGGCATCCATGATGGCGTTGACTACGTAGCCGTCGTAGAACGTTTCCATCGGGGAGCGGTTCTCGGCATGGGCATCCATCATGTCGGCAAACATATCGTCGTAGCCCAGGGCAATAGATTCGTCGCCCACTGGGAAGAGCCACCCGGTTTCCGATTCGGCCTTTTCGGCCACGTAGCCTTTCTCCCCAACGCTGGTGAACATTTCTAATCCGGTGCGCAGAAAGTGATCGATGCGCAGGGTGCCTTCGGTGCCGGCTACCTCGTCGCGCAAGTCCATGCCGCCCCGGTAGGTCCAACTCACCTCAAACTGACTGATGGCCCCGCTGGCGTACTTCACCAGCCCGATGGCGTTGTCTTCGGCCTCGATGGGCTTCACCAGGGTGTCGGCCCAGCACATCACCTCCACGGGCTTCACGTCTTTGCCAATAAAATTGCGCCCAATCTCGATGCAGTGGCAACCCATGTCCACAATGGCCCCGCCGCCCGACTGCTCGGCATCCCAGAACCAGTCGCTGTGCGGACCGGGGTGGGCCTCGCGCGAGCGCGTCCACAGCACTTTGCCCAGGGCACCCCGCTGCACCGACCGCAACGACTTCAGGGTTTTAGGGGTGTAGACCAAATCTTCAAGGTAACCGTGAAACACATTAGCTTTTTCCACGGCCCGTAGCATTTGTAAGGCTTCCTCGGCGGTGCGCCCCAGCGGTTTGGTACACAGAATAGCTTTACCCGCCTCGGCGGCGAGCGTCACCGCTTCCAGATGCCGGTGGTTAGGCAGCCCCACAATCACCATATTTGTTTCAGGCGAGTTAATAGCCTCCGCTAAGTCGGTGGTGGCGTGGGGAATGCCCCATTCCTGGGCAAACTTACGGGCCCGTTCCCCGGTACGGGAATAAACTGACTGTATCCGGTCTATTTTGCGGTGCCGGTGCAGGGCGGCGGTGTAAAAAGTGCCGATGAGTCCGGTACCCAGCAGGGTGATGCGATTAGGTTGTTGTTCCATAGGTAGCAAAGTAAAAAAAATGTGGTATCAGAGCAATGCCTTGCTTAGATTTACCCCAGTTCGCTCAACGAAGGGACCAATGTCAATCACATTTATATCTGATGATACAGCTTGAGGTATGCGTAGACTCCGTAGAGTCGGCGATGAATGCCGAACGGGGCGGGGCGGACCGGATAGAACTGTGCGACAACCTTTTTGAGGGAGGCACCACGCCCAGTGCCGGTTGCATTGCGGTAGTTCGGGCGAACCTGAAGATTGGCTTGCAGGTGATTATTCGTCCGCGCGGTGGCGACTTTCTGTACGACGCGCGTGAGGTGGAAGTAATGAAATACGACGTTGGCGTCGCCAAAGACCGGGGTGCGAACGGGGTGGTGATTGGGGCGCTCACTGCTCAGGGACGAGTGGACCGCGTGATCACCCAGGAGCTGATTAAATTAGCCCGCCCCCTGAACGTGACCTTTCACCGGGCCTTTGATATGACCGCCGACCCGTTTGCGGCTTTGGAAGACTTGATTGAATTGGGTGTGGACTGTGTTCTTACGTCCGGGCAGCAGGCAACCGCCTGGGAAGGAGCCGGACTTATCGAAGCGCTGGTGAAACAAGCCGCTGGAAGGATTATTGTGATGCCGGGCGGGGGAATCGACGAGCATAACATTCAGCAGTTGGTGCAACAAACCAGGGTACAAGAGTGTCACGTCTCGGGCCGCACCACCCGAGCGAGCCAGATGCAGTATCAGAACCACCAAGCCTATATGGGCGGAACCCTTCGGCTACCCGAGTACGAACGAAAGGTAACCGACACTAACCGCATTGCGCAGTTCAGACAGCTAACGGATTAACCTTATGCGAAATTTCACGGTGCTTTTATTCACGGTGGTCGGAACAGTTAGCCTTTCTTTTCAAAACCACCTACCTGAAAAGACCATGACAGAGGAGTTACGTATTATGTCGTATAATATTCGGTACGACAATCCGGGGGACGGACAACGCGCCTGGGATTATCGTAAAGAAGAAGTGGCCTCCCTGATTCGTTTCTATGCTCCTGATCTGATTGGTTTACAAGAGGTATTGCACGGGCAACTGATGTATCTGGAGGAGCAACTGGGCGATTACGGACGCATTGGCGTGGGGCGGGACGACGGGAAGCAAGCGGGGGAGTATTCGCCGGTTTTCTACCGCAAAAATCAGCTTGAGCTCCTGGACCAGGGCACCTTCTGGCTATCGAAAACCCCCGACCGACCCAGCGTGGGATGGGACGCCTCGATGGAGCGCATTGCCACCTGGGGGCAGCTTCGTCGCCAGGAGCAAAACGATACGGTCTTGATCCTCAACACGCACTTCGACCACCGGGGAGAGCAAGCCCGCCAGCAGAGTGCCCGCCTCATCCGCCGGTGGATCAGGAGTCATGCTGCCAACCACCCGGTGATGGTGACCGGAGACTTCAACAGCAGTCCGACTTCGGTGCCGTATCAAATTCTTACTGAGGGAGGCATTCTGCGGGATGCCTACACCGTGAGCCAATTGCCTCCGGTAGGACCCAACCGCTCCTTCAGTGGCTTTGTGGTGACCGACTCCCTGCCCGGAGAGCGCATTGATTACGTTTTTGTGAGTCCGAAGGTTCAGGTGGAGCGTCACGCGATAATTTCAACATTTAGCAACGGATATTTTCCTTCGGATCATCTGCCCGTGGTGGCGGATGTTGTTTGGTAACCAAAGCTTGCATCATAAAAAACGTGAATTAAAACAACCCTACTATGCCCGGAATTCTTTATCGTCCTATGCCCCGCAAGCAGTTTCTGAAAACTTCCCTAGGGATGTCGGCGGCGGCGCTGGGGATTTCGATGAACACCTTCTCCTACGCGCGTGCCAAGAACGCCCACTGGGCTTTTCTGTCGGATACTCACATAGCAGGTGACATCCGAGAAGCTTACCGAGGCTTTGTTCCCTACCAAAACCTGCAAACGGTGGTGCCTCAAGTATTGTCGGCCGCCCCTGAGGGGGTAATTATCAATGGCGATGTGGCGAGACTTTCAGGAGAGAAATCGGACTATCAACAGGTGAAACAACTGCTCTTACCGCTGGCGCAAGAACTACCGGTGCACATGACTATGGGCAACCACGATGATCGCGATAACTTTCGCGAGGCATTTTCTGAACCGGCTACTTTGGTAGAAGACCGGCACGTGCACGTGATTGAAGCACCGCCCCTGCGCATGATCTTGCTTGATTCGCTACTGTACGTTAATAAGGTGGTAGGACTGCTAGGAAAGATGCAACGCAGTTGGTTGGAAATGTTCTTAGACAGTACCACCCCGATGCCTACGCTTATCTTCGTTCATCATACGCTGGGCGATGACGATTCTGATTTGCAGGATGTGGAACGGATGTTTGACATTATCCGCCCGCATCCCTCAGTGAAAGCGGTGCTGTACGGACACTCGCACCGGTATCAGTACGGACAACGGGACGGGATTCAACTGATCAACTTGCCAGCGGTGGGCTATAACTTCGCCGACGACCAGCCGGTGGGTTGGCTGGAGGCAAGTTTATCGGCAGAGGGTGGGGCGTTCACGCTGCACGCCATTGATGGAAACCGCGAGAATAACGGGCAAACGGTGAACCTGGTATGGAGGTAGAAGTCAGTACGTCGATCAGGCCGCCGTAAGCCGTTTGAACTTAGACTTCTCGAACATATTCTGCGCATAATCGCGGTCAATAACAAACTCTTTGACGTTTTCTTCCGATGGAAGTTCGTACATGGCATCGGTGACGATTGCTTCGCAGATTGAGCGAAGTCCGCGCGCGCCCAGTTTGTACTCCATTGCTTTGTCCACAATGTAATCTAACGCCTGATCCTGAAACGAAACGTTGATGTTTTCCATTTTGAACAGCTTGGTATACTGCTTGGTAAGGGCATTGCGCGGCTGGGTCAAGATCATGCGCAAAGTTTCTTTATCTAACGGATTCAAATGGGTGATCACGGGCAGGCGCCCAATCAACTCTGGGATGAGTCCATAACTCTTTAAATCCATTGCGGTAATGTACTGCAATAAGTTTTCCTTATCGATGCGCTGGTCGGTCATATTCACGCGATTGCCCGAAAATCCAAGAGGTTTGGTGTTCAGGCGGTTGGCGATATTTCTCGAGATTCCGTCGAAGGCACCACCGCAGATAAACAGAATATTTTCGGTGTTGATGCTGATCATTTTCTGGTCGGGATGCTTGCGTCCGCCCTGCGGGGGCACGTTCACGTGGGTGCCCTCCAACAGTTTAAGCATCGCCTGCTGCACTCCTTCACCGCTCACGTCGCGGGTGATAGAAGGGTTATCGGACTTGCGGGCAATCTTATCAATCTCGTCGATATACACAATGCCTCGCTCGGCTGCTTCCACTTCATAATCGGCTGCTTGGAGAAGTCGGGTGAGAATACTTTCTACGTCTTCGCCTACGTAACCCGCTTCGGTGAGTACGGTAGCATCGGCAATACAGAAGGGTACTTGCAGAATTTTGGCCAAGGTACGCGCCAAATACGTCTTACCGGTGCCGGTTTCGCCCGCCATAATGATGTTCGACTTCTCGATGGAGATATCCTCTTCATCCTTCGGTTGCATCAGGCGTTTGTAGTGGTTGTATACGGCCACCGACATCACTTTTTTCGCTTCGTTCTGCCCCACCACGTACTGGTCGAGGTGGGCTTTGATTTCCTTGGGTTTGATGAGCGTGAATTCCGGATGTTTGTCCTTCGTTTTTATTTTGAGCTCTTCTTCCAGGATCTGCTGCGCTTGGTTGATGCAGTAGTTGCAGATGTGCGCATTGATCCCTGAAATCATCAGGTCTACGTCCTTCTTAGTTCTGCCGCAAAACGAACAGGTGATCTGCTGAGGCATGTTGAATAGATTAGGTGAGGCAGGGCAAATATAACAAAAAAGAGATCAGCGGTCGCCAAGCTCCGCCAATCTCTTCATAAAAACTGCTGGTTGCCTAGGCTTCTTTTTCTTTGCGTCGACCGAAGTAGTTGCGGTCTAGCACTTCATCAATGAGTCCGTATTCTTTGGCTTCGGAAGGGCGCATCCAGTAATCAAGATCAGAGTCTTTCTCAATCTTCTCTTGCGTTTGCCCGCTGTGGAAGGCCAAGATATCGTACAAATCCTTGCGCAGCTCCTGCATCTGGCGCAGCGTCACTTCCATATCGCGCGACTTGCCCTGCATGCCCCCGCTGGGTTGGTGAATCATGATGCGGGCGTGGGGAAGGGCTGACCGTTTGTCGGAGGCGCCCCCGGCTAATAGTACCGCGCCCATCGAGGCGGCCATGCCGGTGCAAATGGTGGCTACGTCGGGGTTCACGTACTGCATGGTGTCGTAAATGCCCAGACCAGCATAAACTGAGCCACCGGGACTGTTGATGTATAACAGTACGTCTTTCTTGGGATCGACCGACTCTAGGAAAAGTAACTGGGCGGTGATCACGTTGCCAATGCCTTCCTCCACCTGCATGCCTAAGAAAATGATACGGTCCATAATCAGGCGGGAAAAGACGTCGATCTCTCGAAAGTTGGTCGGACGCTCTTCAATCACTGCGCGGGTCATATTTTCAACGTGCTGCACGTAGCTATCCACGGTGGTGCCGCTGATGTTGCGGTCTTTAACCGCGTATTTGCGAAATTCTTCTTTGTTAATCATACAATATGCGTGGTTTAAGCGATTAATACGACTTCATCTCGTCGACTTAATTTACTAACGAAAAGTTGGAAGGAGGGTTATTCTGCGGCCGCCTGTTCACTGAACTCATCGAGCGTCACTTCTTTTTCCTGAACGGTAATCACTTTTTTGATCTCGTCTAGTAGCTTTTGGTTACGCACCTGCTCAAACGTACGCAGGTAGTTCTCAGCGTTGTCGCGTTGCAGATAACTGTCAACAATACCCTGAAAACGTTCGTCGTCGCCAAAGTTGCTACCCATCATCCCAAACTGAGCCAATAGCATTTGTTTGGCCTTTTGCCTGACTTCTTCGTGATCTACTTTCACTTCCCGGTCTTCGGCAATTTTATTGCTCAGCAAGCTCCACTTTAGGTTTTTCAGGTAGTCACCAAATTCCGCGTTCACTTGCTCTTCGGTGAATTCGTTTCGCTCCGAATCCAGCAACCACTTTTTAAGAAATTCCTCGGGAATCTCGATCTCAGTAGTGCGCACTAGATGATTCTGAGCGTCTCGCTCGAGCAATGCTTCCGACTGACGCTGGTAGTTGTCCTGGATGGCCTCGCGCACCTTCTCTCGAAAACCGGCTTCGTCTTGCACGGCATCTTTTCCAAAGACCTGGTCAAACAACTCCTGGTTGAGTTCGGTGGATAGCTGACGAGATATTTTGTCTACCCGAAAACTAAACTCGCCCTCAATCTGGGAAACATCTTCATCTTCGTAGGAAAAATTCAGCAAATCGGCTACCGCCTCATCTTCCGGAAAAACGTCACGCAGATTAAAAAAGATTTCGTCGCCCACTTGAGCTCCAACAAAAGCACTTACTTGCTCATCGGTGAGCGAGGATAGCTCAATGGTTGTTTCGGTGGTGAGGTCATCGGTTTCGCTGGCCTCGGTAGCGGCAGCATCTTCCGGAATTGATTCATGAGGCGCAACTTCAACAGCAGGTTCTCCGGTCGACTTCACTTCTGATACCACTCCGGTGAGCAAATCGTCGCGCTCGCTGGCTCCTTCCACGTCCTGAAAACTGCCGAACCGCTTGCGCAAATCTTCGATGGTCTCGTCTAACTTCGCCTCCGTAACCGGAATAACGTATTTAGTGACCGTAACGGCTTCCGAAAGTTCGTACGTGAAGTCGTTGACGTAGCCCACTTGGTAGCTAAACTCGAAGTCCGACTGGCTTTCCCAGTCGATATTTCTCACCGCCTCGCGATCGGGTAGGGGCTCGCCCACAATTTTCAGGTCATTCTCTTGAATGTACTGCGGAAGCGAGCGGGCCAACAACTGGTTGATTTCTTCAATCTTGATATTCTTCCCGTACATCTTTTTAATGAGCCCTACGGGTACCTTTCCGGGCCGAAACCCCTTCAGATTGGCCTGTTTGCGATAGGCTTTCACCTTTTCTTCCACGTTGGGTTGGTAATCTTCTTCGCGAAGCATAATTTTAATGCTGGCCTCGCTGTTGCCCTTTTTGTCAAGTGTGATTTCCAAAACGTCGTTAAGTTAATGCGTGCAAAAAAAAACCTCACGCTGCAAACCCGCGCCGGTTGCCCCCGGCGGGTGTTCGTAGATGAGGGTATCCGAAGGGGGTGCGGATGGAGGGACTCGAACCCCCATGCCTTGCGGCGCTAGATCCTAAGTCTAGTGCGTCTACCAATTTCGCCACATCCGCATCGAAACGGAACGCAAATGTAAGGGTTCAACCTGACAATACCATGCTCGTCAGAAATTTTTTTATCCCACGGTGCGCGGTTTCAATCATTTGCTGTTATACTGAAAAATGTACTCGAAATTCCGGAAATTCTGTTGATATACCTATATATTAACCGTAGGGATCATAAAGAACCAACTGCCCCATGCTAAACGAATTGGTGCTCACGGCGGAAGCCGAGCAGGAGCGTAAAGAAATACTGCGCCGATACCGGCGGTTGCTACGATTGGCGAAGCCCTATCTAAAGGCGGGAGACGCCAAGCTGGTCAAGAAAGCGTTCAACACTTCCATGGAAGCGCACCGCGAGATGCGCCGCAAGTCGGGCGAGCCCTACATTTACCATCCGCTGGCCGTGGCCGAAATAGCGGTGAACGAAATCGGATTGGGCACTACCGCCATCATTGCGGCGCTGTTGCACGACGTGGTGGAGGACACGGAGGTAGAACTGGAAGACGTGGAGCGCGATTTCGGCCCTAAAATCGCTCGGATCATCGACGGACTCACCAAGATTGCCGGAGTGTTCGATTACGGAACATCGCAACAGGCCGAAAATTTCCGCAAGATGTTGCTCACGCTGTCGGACGACGTGCGGGTAATTCTGATCAAGCTGGCCGACCGTCTGCACAACATGCGCACGCTCGACAGTATGCCGCACGATAAGCAACTAAAAATTGCTTCGGAAACGATCTACCTGTACGCGCCCCTGGCCCATCGTCTGGGCCTGTACGCCATCAAATCTGAGCTAGAAGATTTGTACCTGAAGTACACCGAACCCGCTACCTACCGCAGCATTGCAGCGGCTATCAGTGCCAGTAAGGATGCGCGGCGGAGGTTTATCAAGAAGTTTATTGAACCCATCCGAAGGGCCCTGCATCAGCAGGGCTTTCACGACGACAATTGCCAAATAATCGGCCGCCCCAAGTCCATATACTCGGTGTGGAACAAGATGAACAAAAAGCAGATACCGTTTCACGAGGTGTACGACTTGTTCGCCATCCGGGTGATTCTTGATACCCCGCTACCGGAAGAAAAAGCGGCCTGCTGGAACGTGTATTCGGTGATCACGGATTTCTACAATCCTAATCCCGAACGCTTGCGCGACTGGATCAGCACCCCCAAAGCCAATGGCTACGAGTCGCTGCACACCACCGTGATGAGCCCGGGCGGACAGTGGGTAGAAGTGCAGATTCGCTCCACCCGTATGGATGAGATCGCCGAGAAAGGCTACGCCGCCCACTGGAAGTACAAAGACCTACCTACGGCTAACCGGCAGTCGGGCCTCGAAGAGTGGATTGCCACCGTGCGGGTGCTGCTTGAGCAAGCCAAGAAAGAAAACAACACCTCGGCCATTGAGTTCATGGATGATTTTCGGTCAAACCTGTTCAACGAAGAAGTGTTTGTATTCACCCCCAAAGGGGAGCTGCGTATTTTACCCGGCGGGGCTACGGCCCTGGACTTTGCCTTTGACATCCACACCGAGATTGGCGCACGCTGTTTGGGAGCCAAGGTGAATCAGAAGCTCGTGCCAATCAACTATACGCTCTCCAACGGAGATCAGGTAGAAATTCTGACCTCCAAGCGGCAAAACCCGACCGAAGATTGGCTTCGCTACGCGGCTACCTCCCGGGCCAAGTCGAAGATTCGGGAAATTTTGAAAGAGAAGAAGCGAGCGGCAGCATCCGAAGGTAAGGAGGTGGTGCGCCGCAAGCTCAAGCAGATGAAGTTGCCGTTGGACAGCAAGGTGCTTGAAAAGATGGTCACCTATTTTCGGGTACGCAACCCTCTGGAACTCTACTACCAGGTGGGTGAAGGAATTATTCCTCAGATATCCATCAAAAAATTTAACGAGGAGATAAAGCAAGAAAAGAACACGGTAGGTAGCGAAATATCCGATGCGAAGACCTTTACGAAGACAGTTTCTAAGCTGAAAGGAAAAACGCAGGATTTGCTGTTGATCGGCGAGGATCTGGACTTGCTGGACTACAAACTGGCGCGCTGCTGCAATCCTATTCCGGGCGACGAAGTGTTTGGGTTTGTCACCGTGAACGAGGGGATCAAGGTGCACCGTACGCAGTGCCCCAACGCCCCCGGACTGATGGCCAACTACGGATACCGAATCCTGAAGGCTGAATGGACCACGCGAAAGGAGTTTGCCTTCCTTTCGGGCCTGCGCGTGATCGGCACCGACCGAGTGGGCTTGATCAACGACGTGACCGGGATAATTTCTTCGGAATTAAAGGTGAACATGCGCTCGATTTCAATGGAAACCGACGAAGGAATCTTTGAAGGAAACATCATGTTGTACGTACACGATAAGTCCCACCTCGATCAACTTATCAACAAGTTAGAGCAGGTGAATGGCGTTGAGCGGGTTACCCGCTACGATCCAGTATCAAACTAGTCACCGCTCTGGTGGCAGAGGTAATTTTTAAAAAATTGACGGCGGCTTTCGTCGAAAAAAGTATCTTTGTATCAATCTACTTAATCCATGGCATTTAACTCCGAGGTATTCGACAAGGTGCGGCAAATTTTTATTGCTTATTTAGAGAATAAGGGGTACCGCAAAACGCCCGAGCGGTTCGCTATTCTGGAAGAAATATACTCGCGCGAGGGTCATTTTGATGTGGAGTCACTCTACATTAGCATGAAAAATAAGAACTACCGAGTGAGTCGCGCCACGGTTTACAACACGCTGGATATTCTAGTAGAATGCGATTTGGTGAGCAAGCACCAGTTTGGTAAAAATTTGGCGCAGTACGAAAAAAATTATGGATACAAGCAGCACGACCATCTCATATGTACCGACTGCCACAAAGTAGTGGAGTTTTGCGACCCGCGCATCTACAACATCCAAAAGATGGTGGGCGAACTGCTAGATTATAACGTGCAACAGCACTCCCTAATCCTCTACGGAAGTTGCAACAAAGACAATTGCGATCGTCAGCCTGCCGATGCGGTGGGCGTCGTCAAAGCCCCTTAAGTTCTTTTGAATCCGCGGCAATCACGCTACTTATAACAACCCAACCTACAAACCTTACCGTACTATGAACGTCGATGTTTTGCTTGGTCTCCAGTGGGGAGATGAGGGCAAAGGTAAAATAGTGGACTACTTAGCACCTAATTATCAAGTAGTTGCGCGATTTCAGGGAGGGCCGAATGCGGGTCACACCCTGGAGTTTGATAACATCAAACACGTGCTGCACCAGATTCCTTCGGGCGTCTTTCGTTCGGGAGTGCATAACGTTATCGGCAACGGGGTCGTATTGGATCCCATTGTGTTGCACGAAGAACTAGACGATTTGAAACCTTACGGTCTGGCGCTGGATACGCATTTGTATATTTCTAAAAAAACCCAACTCATCCTGCCTACGCATCGACTCCTGGATGCTGCTTACGAACAATCAAAAGGAAAAGACAAAATCGGCTCCACCCTCCGGGGCATCGGCCCCACGTATCAGGATAAGATAGGTCGCGTTGGCCTTCGGGTAGGCGATATTTTGAACGATGATTTCGAGCAGCAGTACGAAGCCCTCAAAGCCGAACATGAAAAGAAGCTATCGTATTATCAGCATTCGTACAACTTAGCTGAGGCCGAACCTAAGTTCTGGGAAGCTATTGCGCTGATGCGAACCATGAAACTGGTAGACAGTGAGTACTTTATCAACCGGCATTTGCAGTCGGGAACGGCCGTTTTGGCCGAAGGAGCGCAGGGTTCGCTGCTGGATATCGACTTTGGTAACTATCCGTTTGTCACCAGTTCAACCACCACCGCCGCGGGCGCTTGCACTGGTTTGGGAGTGGCTCCGCGTCGCATTGGCGAAGTATTCGGTATCTTTAAGGCCTACTGTACGCGGGTGGGGAGCGGCCCGTTTGTGACCGAACTGAACGACCAAACCGGTGAGTTCCTCCGGGCCGAAGGCCACGAGTTCGGTGCGACTACCGGGCGTCCCCGTCGTTGTGGGTGGCTTGACATTCCGGCCCTTAAATACACGGTCACCATCAATGGGGCCACCCAATTATTTATGATGAAAGCCGACGTGCTTAATCAGTTGGAAACGCTGCAAGTGTGCACCAAATACCGTCTGCCCGACGGAAGCGAGATTGATTACGTTCCCTTTGAGATTTGCGACCCAGCCATTGAACCCATCTATGAAACCCTAGAGGGATGGAAGACTGATTTAGCGGGATTTGACGATTTCAGTCAGCTGCCCGCGGCGTTGCTTCGCTACATCGATTTCATTGAGGAAGCAGTGGGGGTTCCGATCAACATAGTTTCTACCGGACCCAACCGAAATGAAACCATTATCAAATCCAAAGCAGCGCTGGTTCAAGCTTAATGATGATTCTGCCTAAAAGTAGGCGTGACAGGGGCCTTTGCCCAGGTTGCGTCGGTATTTGAGCATGAACTCATGCGTTCCGTCGGTAAAGGAAGTTACCCGCGAGGTGGTCATATCGTAGGAGTAGCCAAAGCTTAGATTGGGGTTGAGAATCAACTCAAAAAGCCCAATCATACTGTCGCCGCTGCGGTACGATAACCCAATATTCAGAATGTCATCCAGGAACACATTGGCGTTCAGGTCGGCGCTGAAGGCTTGGCCTTGCTGGACTCGCAGCAGGGTAGAAGGTTTCAACTTAATAAAGTCGTTCACCGTGAACACGTGCCCTCCCGCCAGCAACAAATAGCGCGCTTTCTGCAAATTCACCTGATCCTTGATCTCGGCGTACGAATAGATGTCACTTTGGAAGATATAAGGAATGGAAATACCGGCGTAACTCTGCTTGGTGCTGTAGAAGGCCCCCAAACCAAAGTTCGGCTTAAACCGATTCAGACTCTGCGCAAACACCTGATCGTTATCATCTAGTTGTCTTAAATCGCTAAAGTCAGCCGAGGTGTAGTTGAATCCTCCCTGAATGCCCATCGCTAGACTTCCTTTTTTGGTAATCGGAAGTCGGTAGGCGTAGCTAGAGTAAACACTGTAGTCGTTGTACGAACCGATCTGATCGCGAGAGAGCATCAGACCCACCCCGATAGGGTACTCCTTTAGAGCCGAATTGACGATAAACGTTTGGGTTTTGGGTGCTCCTGGCAAATTGACCCACTGATCGCGGTGCAGCGCGGTGATCACCGTTTGTTTCTGATTACCGGCGTAAGCGGGGTTCACCACCAATCCGCTAAACATGTACTGCGAAATAACCGGACGCTGCTGCGGTTGGGCGTAGGCCATGCCAACGCTGCCAAGCAGTAGTGTCAGGATTAAGCACCTCTTTAAAACGTCAAATGTAGCGGTAATCATCCTCATAGTAGTCTCCGTGGTTTTTTAAAAAGGTCGCCCGATCCGTAGTTCGGGCGACTCATGTATTATCTAAGTAGTTCTAGGTATCCGGATAGCGGTTGATCGCCATTTTGCTTATCTACGATATAGAAGTAGGTGCCATCGGGCAGTTCTTTTTTTCCTACGTAGACCCCATGGTTACCGAACCCATCAAAGAAGACCGTTTGGTTATCGTAGCCCCGGTGTTGGTAGACCAGCGAACCGGCGCGGTTGTAGATGCGCACGATATTGTTTTCGTAAGCTTCAATGCAACTTACCGTGAAGATATCGTTCTTCTGATCCCCGTTGGGCGACACGGCGTTGTAGATCTCGATATTAGGCAGCACGACGGCTTCTCGGGTGTACTGGCACCCACTGGCGTCGGTGAGGGTAGCGGTATAGGTGCCCGCGGGCTGTTCGTCCAGGAAGAAGCCGTTGGCTTCGCCGTAGGGAGTGACCCAGGCGATGTTCACGACCTCCAGGACCTCAAAGAGGTTCAGCGAGAGTGTGCCACTGGGCTCGTCACAAGACGAAACAGTGGTGACAATCTCAAACTCAGGCTCCTTCAATTGTAACCCAATCTGCACCTCACCGGGCAGAGACAGACAACCGGTGATGGTGTTGCGCACCACTACCTGGTAGCGTCCGGTATCGAGTTGGGTAATTTGATCGGTGCGCGAAGTGCTCAGGATAACTTTGCCTTGGGCATCTCTCCAGATGTATTCGTAGTCTATATTAGGGTCTACGGTGAGCATACTGTCCAGGGTGGCCTGGGCCGAACCGTCGGGATTACTACAGCGAGTCACGGGGCTGAGCATCCGCACGGTGGGGGCGGGCATTAGCCCACTGTCGAGCAGGGTGATGATCTCCCCGGTAAAGGGATCGCTCAGACAGCCGGTGATGCGGTCGCGGGCAATCACCGAATAGGTGTTCTCGCCCAGGTTGGTCACGGTGGGTCCGAAGGCGATGGGGTTGGCCGCCGTGTTGGTGCCTTCGTACCAGAAGAACTCGTAGCGGGTAAGGGGACGATCGATCTTGGCGCTGAGCTGCCCGTTCGGGTTGGCATCATCGCAGTTGGTCATCGGGAAGTCCGGGTTGACGGTGATCTGCAGGTCGTTTCCGCGTCGGTCTTCCACGGTGATTTGCCTCGTCACAGTGCCGCAGCTCGGATCATCGTCATCGCTTACGGTGACAGTGTAGGGACCGGCGGGCAAATCATCCACGCGATAAGCGTTGTTGGCGTTGATAGGAGTACCGGTAGCGGATGGTCCGGCGTACCAGTTGACCTGATAGTTACCTTTGCCGCCATTGATGGTCAAGGCTACCGCGCCGTTATCAACCAAACAGCTGGTTTGGGGCTTGGCCGAGGGGAAGGCTTCCAGGGGTACGGCAATGCCCTGGATGGTGTAGCGGCGAACTGCTGGACACATAATGTTATTATTGTCAGTAACCCGCACGGTGTACACTCCGGGTGGTAGGGCGGTAAGCGTATCACCAGCGACTAGTAGGTTGCCATTGGTAGACCCCCCAATGCTGGTGGCATTATCAAGTGGAATGTTGTTTCCATTTTCGTCAATGCGAAACGCAATGTGCTGGGCGATATCTACCTGGTTACCGCGGAACCATTCGGTGGTAAAATTGTTGCTATTAGGCACCTTAATGTCAATGCCCCCTTCTTCAAACTGACTGGGATCACAACCTAAGATAGGTTCGGATATAAAGTCCCTCTCAACCTCTAGGTCTTCTACGTCTTCGTCAGTGATGATTACCTGCACGGGGTCAGTAGGGCAGCCATCAGCGAAGTTAGCCGTCGCAATGATGAAGTAGGTGCCTGCCGGAAGGTTATTATATGCAGTGCCTCCCTGACCAAAGGTGTTTTCAAAGCGGGTAGCATCGGCTGGGTCTAGGCTACCTTGATACCAAGTGTAGGTGTAGTCGCTTAGGTTTTCAGTGTTGCCATCCAAGATGATACCAGTCACCTCGATGCTACCGTCGGGAAGATTACAGTTGGTCTGGTCGCTGGACTCATTGACAAGGATCGGACGCACCTGCTCAACCGGCACAGTGAAGAATTGACTTATGGTACAAGCCTGGTTATTTTGATCTACTACCTGCAGGGTGTATTCTCCACCTTTGAGATTTTCTATTGTGGAGGAACGTCCAGCATTGGTGATGTCAGTAGTAATGACCGGATTGCTGGTGCTATTTCCATTGTACCAAGTGAAAGTAAAGGGTCCGGTGGCGTTTTGCACTTCTACGCGCAGCCGTCCTTCATTTAAGCCAGTACATTCGACAAACATCTCCTGTTCTTTGAGTGAGAAAGTCATCACCGGGGTATTGTCTGGCACAATTACATCATGGAGGAAGGGAGACACGCATCCGTTGGTGTTGTTGGCGACAGCCACGTAGTAGGTGCCGGGGGCAAGATCAGTGAAAATGTAGTTGTTTGCCCCGGCCGGTTGGTCTTTTAGCACATTGGCGGCGGGAGTAGCAGCGACAAAGTCACTCTCATCATCGTAAAGGTAGAAGTGATAGTCATTCTCAAAGGTAGCCGTACTGGAAACAATAGAAGGACCGGAAACGATTTGCTCCACGGTGATGATACCGTTGCCCGCGTAAACCGGCTGGCACAAGTTGTTGCCTGCTATACTGGATGTGGCCACAACTGGCTTAACTTGTCGGTCTCGCACCGTATAGGTACGAACATCCGAGCAGCCAGTTTGGTCATCTGTGACAGTCACGGTATAGCTTCCGGTAGCTAGATTGGTTCTAGTGTCACTGTTGATTGTGTTATCATCATTCCATACGTAGGTATAGGAAGTGAGCGGGGTGGTATCATCCGTACCTTTGCTAGCGGCTATCTGTAATTCACCAGTAAGAGTATTACATAACGAATCAGGACGACTACTGATCAAACGGATACTTGGTTTGCGAGCGATCTGCTTCACCTCAACAAACTTAGGAATAGATTGACATCCATCGGGGGGGTATACGGCGAGTACAGTATAGAATCCAGCGGATAAGTTAGTCTGAATACGACCGGCATCCCCGCGTCCGTACATGCCACTGACTACAGCTTGTAAAGTATCAACATCTCCGGGGCGGGCACCTGGTTTAGTAGATTGGGGGGCGCTTTTACCCTCAAACCAGTAGAAGACGTAATCACTCTGAGCACTTCCTGCTCCTACACTTAAATCTACTTCGGTTTCGACCGAGCCAGTTCCCGGGCAGGTAACAATATCGGTTGCCATTGGGTCGGAGGTAAAGACCGGAAGTAGGTTGCCGTTAGCAGCTAGGTCATCAGTTTTAACGGTTTTACATCCTGTATTAGGATCAACCACCACAATGGTAAATACCGAAGCCCGTACGTCACTAATCACGCGCCCGGTGTGTATACGTACTCCGGAGGTGTCTGCCCCTAGGTACCAATGATAGATATAGTCATCTATTGCCACGGTTCCGGTAGGATCAACGGCTTCTACGCCGAACTCACCATCCGGATTGATACAGTCAGTCATGAATTTGCTAGGAATCACACTAATGGTGGGTTCTATGGCATCATTATCTACGGTTCTCATCTGGTAGGAAGAACGACAACCAGTCAAGGTACGAAAAGCTTGCACCGAGTATTGTCCTACTTCTAATCCGCTGATGACCGGGCCATCACCAGCCAGCAAGGTTGAGTCTAGTCCAATGGTTTCAATCTGGTACCAGGTAAAAGTGTAGTCGGAGGCAGGAGTTGATATTCCATCTACTATTACTTCGGTAACCTCTATGCGTCCGTTGAAAGGGTTGCAGTTAGAAACGTTGTCAACATCCAATACGAGATTTAGATCATCTCCCTCATAGATCTTATCATCTACAAACAAAACCAAGGTTGTATCGCAGCCGGTGGTACTGTTGGTGACAGTAAGTTGGTAGTTGCCGCGTTCCAGACCGGTGATAGTTGTCACAGCACTGGTGGTGGTGCCACCTTCGTAGCGCCATTCATAAGTGTAGCCAGAAGTAGTCGCGGCCGCGCCGTCCACACTCAGGCTAATTGTTCCGTTGGGGTCCGTGGGATCGCAGGACGATTGATCCACTACGGTGGGTAGAACAACAGGAGCTTTGGTGTTGCCGGGCACTTCGATGGTGTAGGCCAGCGGGGCGGGGGTAGCGCAGCCCGTAGCGGTTTCAATAGCTACAATAGTATACTCAACGGAGTCCAGGCCGGTGAAAGCGCCGTCGCTGCTGGTGGCCATCGCCGTACCGGTGGCGGTGGTTCCTTGATAGAGTTCAAAGGTATAATCAGCGGTGTTGCCGCCTACGTTGGCGCTGATGGTTCCGTTCAGGGTAGCGCAGTAGGTGCGGGCGGTGGCGGTGGCTTGGGGCACAGGATAAGCAATCTGCTCCTTCAAACTGATGGTATCCGAGGTTGTACAGCCGGTATTGTTGTCTTCTACCACCACGGTGAACAGTTGACGGGGGTTGTTGTAGGTATACAGACCGGTGGCATCGGCCGCGTTGCCTACCACTTCGGCGGTAGAACCGGTGGTTACGGTGCCCTTGAACCAAGTGTAGGTATAGTCGCCGGGGGTACCGGGGGCTACGCGCAGGTGACCGTTGGCTTTGGTAGGATCACAAGCGGTTTGAGGACTCACCTGGGTGAGGGTTAATTCGGGCAGCACGGCGGAGTTGATGATTTCCACCGCCTTGCCATCGCTGTAGAGTCCGCAGTCGTTGTTGGGGTCGTAGGCCTTAAGTTCATACAAACCTTCCCGTAAGTTGGTGAACACCCCGGTAGTGCTCTCTAAGGTGTCCTGTGCATCAAACTCTTCGATCAGATAAAACTCGTAGTCGGCAATGTCCCCGGCCTGCATCACGGCGGTGACACTTCCGTCGGGGGTGCGGCAGTTGGTCACCGGGGTTACTACCGGATCGCCCAACTGGGGTAGGGGCAAATCCATGACCAACGAAGAGTCGCCCAGGCTACAGCCGGTGGTGATGTTGGTGACCGTGATATCGTAGGTAACCGGTTTGAGGTTCACTACTGAGTCGCCCAGAATCTCTTCGCCGTTCTGCTCATCGCGCCAGACCACTTCGTAGTTGTTAATGTCCATCAAGCTATCGCCGAGGTAGACCTGCACCTGGGCGGCCCCGTCGGCGGTGCCAGGCTTGCAACTGGACACGTCTTTGATTTTGGTGATCTTAAGTTGTTCGTTACCGGGCCAGCCCTCCACGCGGTTGATGCGCAGGGTGTCAGTCACGCTGCCGCAACTGTAGGCATCGTTGGTGTAACTCACCGACAGGGCGTAGGTGCCGGAATCCAAACCCATGATAAAGGTGCCTGAGTCTAAATCGGCGCGCGAGCCGGAAAGGTCCAGCGTATCGGCGGTGCGGGTATTAACCAGCGTAAGGGCGTAGTTGCTCAAGGGGGTAAAGGGCTTTCCGTCTTCATCGGTAATCTGGATTTGTCCGTTGTTGATACCGATCACGTCGCTACAGCGGCGGTTGTCGTAGGCGGTCGCCTGAATGAGGAAGGGCACGGCTTTCACCGACTTGGAGACGATAGAGGGGGTAGCGTCGCACTCGCGCACCGTACCGTTGAGGGCGGTGAGGGCGTAGAAGTCTTCGTTGGCCAGGGCATTCTTGGTGTCTTTGTCAAAGGGGCCGATGTCGTTCATTGATACAAACAAGTCGAACTCACCGCGCGCGCCGTGTACAGTAACTGTGGTGTCTACCTGCTGTCCGGGCTGCACCCCGCCGGGCACGTCTACGTAGACGGTATCCAACCAGGGGTTGGGCACGCTGTTGAGATGCTTTTGGGTGGGGTCTTGCGCATAGAAGGCGAAGGGAATAGGTTGCAGCACGGCGTAGTCGCCGGTGTTCTGAAACTTAAGCGTTACCCGGAAGGTGTCTTCCGGGCAGATGGGCGGGGTGATGGTAACCGCATCGTCGGGGAAGTCGAGCTTGGCAGCGGGGAAGGCCAAATCACCGCAAAAAGTGATGCGGGGAGATTGGTTCAGGAATTTGTTGAGCGAGAAGTTGTTGGGTGCGTCCGGATCAATGCAAATCTGGCTGAAGTTGAGGTGGTGGGGCTGCTGGAAGCGCGGCACGGTCAGGTTGTCGTTGATGTTCACGTTGAAGTAGTTGAACTGGTTCCAGATTTGACGGGCTGGCACCCAAAACATATCCGGCGAAGCCTTGTACACCCGGATGTGGCCGTCGGTACCTCCGCCAGTGTTGGGACCTTGGTACTTGTCGTTTTCTAATCGGCTACACGAAACTATGATCTCAGTTTCCCCATCACCATCCACATCGGCGATGATCGGATATTCGTAACCGGTATTGGAACTACATTTGGTCAAGTTGGCATACTGACTATTGAGCACCCGGCCGGTTTCGCCATCTACTACGTATAAATCTACTTGGTCGCGGTAAATAACTTCCGAAGCCCCGTCGCCATCGAAATCAAATACGGCGGTACCGGTGAACCCCGAAGTAGATTCCCAGAAGTTGACGTGGTTGCCGTTGGTGGGGGATCCGTAGGCTGGATCAGTAGTAGCAACGAAGAAATTTTTGTCCCATTCGGGTTTCATGTTCACGTCAATGGCATATAGGCTAGAGCCCGACATAAAGGTGCACTCTAGCGCCGGGTCGCTATCAATATTCGCCACGTTTAAGCTGCCCGTGCCCTTCTCCCAGTAACAATCTTGGCCGTCAGCATTACAGTCTCCGCCTAACACATTGTTGTATTGATTACGGAAATCCATAGTGCCCCCATTGGGCCTAGGAATTTTGTCTGAAATGGTGTTGGACGGACGGGTCACCACAAAAGCGCTGGCCGCTTTATTGTGAACGTCCCAGAAGAACACAGCGGTGGGTCCCTTTCTCTTATCAACAGAACCACTCATAAGCACATCCAGAAAGCCATCCTGGTTATAATCTACTACGGCAGTATATTGATTTCTATTATTATAGGTATAATACTTACCGGTAAATCCAGTTTTGTTGGTCTCAGGTACTACGTTCACGTCGTTCATATTTTTCACCTCGGTGAGTTTGCCCCCGGTTAGGTCTACCGCATAAATCACGTGCCCCAGCACGAGTTCCAAACCATTACAGGTGGTGCATTCCGAAGCGGGCAAAATGTCTACGGCTACCGCGCTGTTGTTCAACTCACTTTGCCAGTTATTGTCACCGAAGGCAGGGTACGTGTTCTTACCATTACTGCCTGCAACTAACAAGTTGCCCGTTACCGCATCTCGGATTTCGTTGCCGTAGTATACTTCTACGGTGCCATCCTGATTAAAATCAGCCAACCCCACAAAGACCATTTTATCACCGGTGTCGTGACTCCAGGTCTGGACAATGCCGCCGGGGGTATAGTCCAGGCGTCGGAGCCAACCATTTTTATTCAACCCAAAAAACTCGCCGTACCCATCGTTGTCTACGTCGGCTATAGCCAGGGCCTCCATGGCGTCGTTTGAGGTGCCGTTTGGAAAACTGAATGTTGCTTCAACGGTACCATCTTTTCCACTGAGTATGCGCACCTTGTTTTCATCGAGCACTATTACTTCCGGGGTGCCATCGTTGTCGACGTCGGCCACAATGGGGATTCCGCGGTTGTTCACCGTATTTCTACCGGAGCGCCAGGCTTCGTTCACGTCAAAGATATTTCCCTGGGGGCGGGCCTCACAGTCGGGCTTGGTAACGATGTAGGTGTTGGGGTTGTCCGGGTGGTCCACGCAGTCGCCGTCGTAGTAGTCAAAAAAGCCATCGCCGTCGTCGTCTACCCCGTTGTTGCACTCCCGTTCGCAACCCACAAAGTCCTTGCAGTTAGAACCTACTCCAACGGTGTCAGCACAGTCAACGAGTCCGTCGCCATCATCATCCAGAAGGTTATTGCAGATTTCAACCCCAGTGCAATCACACTCGCTATCGGCACAGTCAATGTCCCCGTCCTTATCGTTATCGATACCATCGGCGCAGTTGAAGTTGGCATTTTCACTTTTACACTGATTGTCGAACGCACACCCATATATAGGATCAAGATCTGCGCAGTCTATTTTGCCGTTGTTATTGTTATCTACCCCATCGTAGCAGTTTTCATAGACAGCTTGGGTTCGCTGGTTCTCCTGGGCAGTTACCTGCGTAGTGGGCAGTAGAAGCGGAATGACGGTTGTTATGTACAGTAGATATTTCATCATGGGGCAGCTGGTTTTACTATTCTGGCCTTAGCTATAATTATACTGAGTAAAATAAGCCATTTATGCGGTGGTGACCCATAGCAAAGCGGCCGGGGAGCTTACAATGCAAGAACTACCGACACATTGAAGATTGCGATCGTGAAAAGAACGGCTTTTCGTCTTGAAACCTGCTTGAACACAGGAAGTCAACAATTTAAACAGCAGGAGAAAGTGATTTTACAGGATTTTCAAAAAAGGTACGCAGCGTAGCAATGGTGATATTGCACCACTAGGATTGAGATTAATAAAATGTGATTTGGATAGTACACCCCAGGGTTAAGATTCGGTGGGCCGAATACCCGCGGTGGGGGCGGATAATGCCTAATTGGCGGTGAAACTTATATATTTGTTATTATCTATTTACGATTTGCTATGCTTAAATTCCTCATTGGGTGCCTGAGTTGTTTATCTGTCCTGACTGCTCACGCGCAAGAAATTCGCGTAGGGCCTACTATCGGAGCCCAGCTTTCGCGCCCCTTTTACGATAGTCGTGACTACAGCAAAGTGTACAAGCCAGCGTATGGTTTAAGTTTTCAGGCGGGGGGCGTGCTTCAGATAAAAGCCTCCGACTACTTTGCCCTGCACACCGAACTGCTCTACCGGCAGGTGAGCAAGCGTACCAACGGCACCGACAACTACACCATTAGCCGCGATACCTATAATTATCTGTCAGCCCCCATTCTACTGCGTGGCTCGTTTCCGGTGGGGCAATGGGAAGTGTACCTGAACGGCGGGCCGTCCATCAGCTACTGGTTGGGGGGGCATAGCTACTTGCGACATAGTGAACTGGTTGAACTGGAAGTGTACGAATTGGATCATCGCATTGCTTTTCGGAATCAGGGCACGGAGGATTTTTTTACGGAACCGCTATACGTGACTAACCCTAATCGTATTCAATTGGGACTAGAGGTAGGAAGCGGATTGATGGTTCCGCTGAACGGTCGCTATCTGATGGTAGACCTACGGTATCGGTGGGGGCATACCAATATGGCCAAGCCGGACAGCGAGTACACCACTTTGATTTTTTACGATGACGATTTGTCGTTTGCTACCCACTCGTGGGCGGTATCATTGGCTTACCTTATTGAGTTTGATCTGGTTAAACTGACTCGTAAGGGCAAGAGTAAAACGATCAAAGGCAAGGGGCAGTAGTGACTAACCGTTGCTCAAGTAGTAATCAGCAACTCTTTCGATCAAAGTAGCATGTCCGCACGGTAAGTAATACAACTTACTGTTGTTCAGCGCTTTGTGGAAGGAGAAAACGGCTTTTTTCTTAACAACAGCATCATATTCTCCTAAAAAAATGGTTATTTCTATCCGGCGCTCATTGCACTGCCGCTTCACCCGCCGCAGGTTGGGCTGAATATGACGGAAGGTCACCCAGCGCCGGTAAACCCAAAACCGGTCGGCGCGGGTGTTCATATGGGATTCTACAAACTTGACAACGCTTTTCTCAACTACTTTTAGTTGATAAGCTTTTCTTAGCGCCCAGAAAAAAGGGCGGGGGTGAACCACCGTATAGCGTAGCAAGAGATTTCCGGGCCGGGTGCCGCTCGCCAACTGATACCATCGGCTGGATTTGATCCCGTCGGGAGCAATCAGGATCAGTTGCTTGATCCGCGGGGCTAATGGTTCTACCAACGTAAGCGCAAACCGCGCCCCCAAACTGTAGCTGACCAGCGAAAAATCAGCTATGCCGTGGGAGTCCAAAAATCTGCTGATACTTTGTTGCCAGTGTGCTACGGTAATTGTTAGGTTGACTGATGTTGGACGTTCACCGTGCAGAAAGAGGTCAAAACTGTATATGGTATAGCGATACTTTAAGGCAGCACCGAGGCCTTCGTAGACTCGACGATCCTGGCCGTAGCCGTGAAAGGCCAAGAGCACCTCAGCACCGGTTCCGTAAGTTTGAAAGGCCAACTCAGGATAAAATTCTTTTTTTGCCATACGCCACAATATGACACGTGGGCAAACGACTTGAAAGGTGAGGAAGCAAAATAAACAAAAAAATATTCGCATAAATAAAACTCTGCACTGACTACTCTCGTTGAGACCCTAGAAACTAATAGTAATTTAAAAGTTTCCATAGTTTTATGAGTGAATCGAACACCGATCTACGGATACTGCATACGGCAGAAAGCTTGTTTTTCCAATACGGTATCCGTAGTGTGACCATGGAAGATATTGCCAAGGAGCTTTCTATTTCTAAAAAGACGATATACCAGTTTTTCAAGGATAAGGATGAGATTGTGCTAAAGGTGTCGCAGCAAATCTTTGAGAAAGAACGCGCTCAGATGAGGCTTGTCGGCTTTTTGAACCGAATGCACGAGCAGGGGGAGAACGTGATTCATGAGATGGTGTTGATATCGCGCTACATTCGCCAGCACGTGGCCGAGGCCAATCCGTCAGCGATGCACGATTTGCAGAAGTTCTATCCGGAGGCGTGGAAAACGTTTTTAGTGTTTAAAATGGAAAGTCTACACCTCATTGAAAGTACCCTTAAGAAGGGAATGGTTGAAGGATATTTTCGCTCGGACATTAACCCTAGGATATTAGCAATACTTCGCTCGGAAACCATCGAATTCAGTTTTAGTCAGCATTTGTTTCCCCGCCAAGAGTTTGAACCCCTAGAAGTGCAGGGGCAATTGTTTGAGCACTTTATTAACGGAATTTTAACTGACAAGGGGCGAAAGCTTTATCACAAATACACCCAAGAATTTGCAGCATCATGAACCTAATCAAATTAAGTGGACTCCTAGGATTGTGGTTTCTGGGAAGTACTGTCCGAGCGCAGTCGGCTGATACCATCAACACGAGCCAGCCCATGGGGCTGGAAGAATGCTTGGTTTACGCTTTTGCGCACAATGCCAACGTCGATAATGCCGAACTGGAGCGACTGATTGCCGATCGCGACGTGAGCGTAACCAAAGCGCAGGGTTTTCCCCAGATTAACGCTGGTGTAGGGTATACCAATAATTTTATTCTTCAAACCACCCTGATTGAAGCGGGTAGTTTTCCGGGAGCAGGAGACGCCCCGGGCGGGCCCGCGCCTGATAGTTTGATCGAGCTTCAATTTGGCATTGCCAATCAAGCTTTAGCTAACGTTACCGTAGAGCAATTGATCTTTGATGGTTCTTACTTTATCGGACTAAAGGCTGCCCGAGTATACACCAATTTGGCGAAAAAGAGCCTGGAACAAACGAAGGTGGTGACGGCCGAGCAGGTTACCAAGGCTTACTATACGGCGCTAGTGAACCAAGAACGACAAACCCTACTTAATAGTAATTACCAACGGTTAGATACGTTGTTGCGGGAGACCAAATTGATGTTTGAAAATGGCTTTGCTGAAAAAATAGACGTGGGCCGAATTCAAGTACAATTCAATAACGCGAACACCGAGCGCAAGCAGAACGAACGCCTCACGGAGGTGAGCTACCTGCTCCTTAAATTTCAAATGGGTATGCCCATTGATCAAAATATTGTTTTGGCCGACAAAATCAGCGACGTTGACTTCAATTTTGAGCAAGCGGCTGAGTCAGACTTCAGCTACGCTGACCGGACCGAGTACGCGCAAGTGTTAATTAATCAGAACCTGGCGAAGTTGGATTTGCAAAATAACCGAATACAGTATTTGCCGAAACTAACCGCTAGTGCAAGCTACGGCTACAATTCGGGCGCTAGTCAGTTTGCCGACCTCACCAACTTCCAAGATCGGTGGTTCAACTACGGAAACTGGGGGGTGAACCTCAACATTCCCATCTTCGATGGGCTACGTAAGCACCATACCATTCAGAAAAGCAAACTACAACTGCAACAACTAGAGAACCAAGCGGGGTTTCTGAAGAACCAGATAGACCTAGAGATCGTGCAGGCTCGGGTTAACCTGCAAAATAACCTCGAGACCCTGGAGGTGCAGCAAGAAAACCTGGACCTGGCGCAGGAAGTTTTTGAGGTGACTAAAATTAAGTATCAGGAAGGGGTTGGCTCTAACCTGGAAGTCACCGAAGCCCAAAACGCTTTGCAATCGGCCGAAACCAACTATTATAACGCTTTGTACAGCGCCCTGATCGCGCGGGTAGACCTCAAAAAGGCCCTGGGAACTCTGGTTGACACCACTTCGGATAACTAAACCAACGCATTAAATTTAAACACAATGAACAAAATACAATCAAGTATATGGTCGCTGGCGCTGCTTGCAGTAATCGGCTGCGGGGGAACCGAGAACGGTTTAGAGGGCAAGAAGGCCGAACTCAAAGAGTACCGCGAGGAGCTCAAGGAGCTGAAGAGTAAAATCAACTCACTGGAGGAAGAAATTGCCGCCGAAGACCCTACGGCCCTGAACCGCGATAAAGCAACCCTGGTAACCACCGAACCGGTGCCTATCAAAACGTTTCGTCACTTTCTGGAGGTGCGCGGCTCGGTTACTTCCGACCGAAACATCACCATCAGTGCCGAAGCTCCGGCCATGGTGCAACGGGTGCTGGTCCAAGAGGGAGAACGGGTTAAGAAAGGGCAGGTGCTGATACGGCAGGATGCTGAAACCTCGCGCCGCGGTCTGGAAGAGCTTCAGACCTCCCTGGAACTAGCCACCACCCGCTTTGAGCGACAGAAAAAGCTGTGGGATCAGAAAATTGGCACCGAAATCCAGTTCTTGGAGGCCAAGAATGCCAAAGAAACCCTGGAACGCCGCATTGCCGCTTCTCGTTCGCAACTGTCCAACTACACCATTCGGGCCCCTTTTTCCGGCACCATTGACAAAGTGTTTATCAAAGAAGGGGAGATGGCTCAACCGGGCGTTCCGCTCGTTCGCCTGGTGAGTTTGCAGGATATGTTTATTGAAGCCGACGTGTCGGAAGCGTACCTTGGTGAGTTTCAGGTGGGCGATACCGTAGAGGTTACCTTCCCTTCACTGAACAAATCGCTGACCAGCACCATCAGCTCAATCGGCGAGGTGATCGACCAGAACAACCGAACGTTCTCGATTGAGGTGAAACTTCCCGGCGACGCTAAATTGCTGCGACCTAACTTGCTGGCCGTGTTGCGTATTGAAGATTTCCACCAGCCGAACGCGGTGGTGGTGCCTACCGATCTAATCTTAAGTGACAACCAGGGCGATTACCTGTACGTGGCTACCGAGCAAGACGGACAGCTGACGGCAGTGAAAAAACCAGTGGAGCGGGGTTTGACCTATAACAATGAAACCCTGATCACTTCGGGTCTGACGGGCGATGAGCAACTTATCAGGGAGGGTTTTCGGGAGGTGGCTGAA
The DNA here is from genome assembly GCA_965217275.1 of Cyclobacteriaceae bacterium. Lineage (GTDB taxonomy): Bacteria > Bacteroidota > Bacteroidia > Cytophagales > Cyclobacteriaceae > Tunicatimonas. The sequence goes on from OZ244400.1 coordinate 5,521,604, forward strand.
GGCATGGCCATCAAGAAAGCCGAAAAAAGCGCTCTTTCTTCTAACTAGAAATTTCTTAGCAATGGATAACAATAAGCCCAAAATGCCGATTGCCCGTGAGTTCGGCCCTAGTTCGTTATCGGTGGACAACCGGACGAGTATTGTGATTCTCACGTTCATCATTGTGATCATCGGAGCGTTCTCTTATTACTCCATGCCTAAGGAAAACTTCCCGGAGGTGGTGTTTCCCACCATTTACGTGGGCACTCCGTATCCGGGTAACTCTCCGGTAGATATGGAGAACCTCATTACCCGTCCGATCGAGAAGGAACTGAAGGGCATCAGCGGAGTGGATAACATCAAATCTACCTCCATTCAGGATTATTCTACGATCATTGTTGAATTTGGCACCGATGTGGATTTGGGAAAGGCTTTGCAGGACGTGAAGGACGCGGTGGATCAGGCCAAAAGTGAACTGCCCACCGATTTGGATCAGGACCCGAACGTGTTTGAGGTGAACCTGCAGGATTTGCCTATCATGTACATCAACCTGTCGGGCAACTACAGCAACGACGAACTGGAAGAGTACGCTGAGTATCTTCAGGACGAAATAGAATCGATGTCGGAAATTCAGGAGGCCAACATCAGCGGCTTGCTGGAGCGGGAGATTCGCGTCGATGCCGATATCTACAAGATGGATGCCCGGGAGGTGACCTTTTCGGACATTCAGAACGCCATTGCCGCGGAGAACGTCACCATCTCCGGGGGAAACCTGAAGACCGGCGACTTTCGGCGTACGCTGCGGGTGGCGGGCGAATTTGACCGTCCCGAGCAAATCGAAGACGTGATCATCAAGACCGAAGAGGGAAAAATTGTTTACGTGAAAGACGTGGCCGAAGTGCGCGACACCTACGAGGAGCGAGAAAGCTACGCCCGCATGAACGAAAATCCGGTGGTGACCCTCAACGTGGTGAAGCGAAGGGGCGAAAACCTGATTGAAGCATCGGACAAAATCAAAGAGATTGTCGCCGAAGCGCAGGCCAGTCGGTTTCCGGAAGGGGTAGAAGTGGTGATCACCAACGACCAGTCGAAAAATACCAAATTGCAGCTCGACAACCTGGAAAACAGCATCATCATGGGGGTGATCCTGGTGATTTTGGTGCTGATGTTCTTCCTGAACCTGCGCAACGCCCTGTTCGTCGGCATTGCCATTCCGATGTCGATGTTCATGTCGTTCATGATTCTCAACTTCTTGGGCATCACCATCAACCTCATGGTGCTCTTTGCGCTTATCCTGGCCCTCGGGATGTTGGTCGATAATGGTATTGTGGTGGTAGAAAATATCTATCGCCTGATGCAAGAAGGATACAGCGCGGTAAGAGCCGCCAAGGAAGGAGTGGGCGAGGTAGCTTTGCCCATCATCACCTCCACGGCCACCACCCTGGCCGCGTTCTTGCCGCTGGCGTTCTGGCAAGGCATCATTGGGGAGTTCATGCGCTACCTGCCTATTACTCTAATTATCGTGTTGTCGTCTTCCCTATTTGTGGCGCTGGTGATCAACCCGGTGCTCACGGCAATGTACATGAAGCTTCAAACCCGAATCAGCAATAAGAAAAAGCAGCGACTGATGATCATTGCGGGAGTATTGGCGGTGGTTGCGGTGATATTTTATGTTGCCCAGGTGTTTATCGTCGCCAACCTGCTGATGTTAGCGGCACTACTTATTCCGTTCAACGTTTACCTGCTCACTCCCGCCATTGGATGGTTTCAGGAAAACCTGCTCACCCGTTTAGAACGGGGATACACCAAAGTGTTGAGGTTTGCCCTGCGCCACACGTACGCCATATTCGGCGGCACCGTGTTGTTGCTGTTTATATCTATTGGACTGGTGATTATCAAGCAACCCGAAGTGCTATTTTTTCCCAACAACGAGCCCAACTACATCAATATCTTTGTGCAGGAACCCATCGGTACGGATATCGAGACGACTAATTCAGTGACTAAGCAACTGGAGCAGGAGGTGTTTGAGTATCTGGAACCCTATGAGTTTATGGTGGAAGCGGTGATCGCGCAAGTAGGGGAGGGGGCAACCGACCCTAACGAAGGACCCAGTCAGGGAGCAACGCCCAACAAATCGCGCATTGCAATTTCGTTCGTTGATTACGAATTGCGGAACGATTCTTCTACCGTCACTATTATGGAAGATATTCGCCGGATCGTGAGCAAGTATCCGGGCGTGCAGATCACCGTTGATAAGGATGCCGCCGGACCGCCGGTGGGTAAACCGGTGAACATCGAGGTGAAGGGCGAAGAGTACGCTCGTTTAATTGACGTGACCAATCAAGTCTCGGCGGCCATCCGACAAGCGAATATTCCAGGAATTGAAGAACTGAAATCTGACCTGGAACAAGACAAACCCGAACTGCTGGTGGATATTGACCGCGACAAGGCCCGTCGTTTTGGCCTGTCCACTTCAACCATTGCCAACGAACTGCGTACGGCTCTGTTTGGTTTTGAGGTTTCCAAGTTTAAAGACGGCGAAGACGATTATCCGATTCAACTGCGGCTGAAAGACGAGTACCGCTACGACGTGGACGCGCTGATGAACTATCGAATCACCTTCCGGGATAAGTTCGGCAATTTGAAGCAAATCCCTATTTCCTCGGTGGCCGACGTGGAGTACTCCTCTACCTACGGGTCAGTGAAGCGCAAGGACCTGGACAAGGTAATCACCTTATCGTCTAACGTCCTGGATGGTTTCAACCCAACGGAGATCAACAATGAGATTCAGGAAGTGGTGAGTGAACTGGAGTTGCCCGAGGGATACGAAGTGAGCTTCACGGGTGAACAAGAAAAGCAGCAAGAGTCCATGGAATTTTTGATGCAGGCGCTGTTCATCGCCGTGATGACGATCTTCCTGATCATTGTGGCGCAGTTTAACTCTATTACTACCCCCTTCATCATTATGATGTCAGTGTTGCTAAGCACCATCGGGGTGTTTCTTGGGCTAGTGGCTTTTGATATGGACTTTGTGGTGATTATGACCGGCATTGGCATCATTTCGTTGGCCGGGGTGGTGGTAAACAATGCCATTGTGCTGATCGACTACACCAACCTGATCCGGGAACGTCGTCGGGCCGAACTTGATGTGCAGGAAGATGAAGTGCTGCCTTACGCTGAAATTGTAAGCAGTATTGTCGACGGTGGCCGGGTGCGCTTGCGTCCGGTGCTACTTACCGCAATCACCACCGTGCTGGGCTTGGTGCCGCTAGCCATTGGGCTAAACATTAACTTCTTCACGTTGCTCTCGGACTTCAATCCGCAGATTTACTACGGCGGCTTCAACGCCGACTTTTGGGGCCCGATGGCCTGGACGGTGATTTTCGGACTCATCTTCGCCACTTTCTTAACCCTGGTGGTGGTGCCCGTGATGTACCTGATTGTCGACAAAATCAAACTGCGCGCTTTTGATAAAAGAAAAGTAGCCGAGGTAGAACCGGCGGAGTAAAATAAAGCGCCACCGACCGCGTCTACCTTTTTAAGGGGCGCGGTCGGTGATTTTACAATCGGTTTATCTCTTACCAAAATATGAGTAGAGTTTTGATGTTAATAATTGTTGCAAGCGTACTGGTGCTGCTCGACGTATACATTTTTCAGTCGGTGCGCTACGTCTTCCCGCAGGATTCTGCCACTAAACGGATCGTCACCATCGTTTACTGGCTGATCAGTGCCGTGGCCTTGGGAAGCTTCTTCTACTACAATTTGTCGGATAAGACGATGATGAGCCGGGGGCTACGCACCTTCCTGTTTGCCATCATCTTTGTCAACTACGCCTCTAAATTCTTCGGGGTGCTGGTCCTCATCATCGACGATGTGGTGCGTCTGGGGCAGTGGGCCTGGATGAAACTGCGTCCGGAAGACTCTGCTTCGCCGTCTGCCAACGATGGCATTTCTCGTTCCGACTTTTTGGTGAAGACCTCGCTGGTCGCTACTGCCGTGCCCGCCGTGGCTATGACCTACGGCATTGTGTCGGGCGCCCACGATTACCGGGTGCGACGCGTGAAGGTGCCGCTCAAAAACCTGCCCCCGTCGTTCGACGGGCTGCGCATTGGGCAGTTGTCCGACATTCACAGCGGCAGCTTTTACAACAAAACGGCCGTGCAGGGCGGGGTGGACCTGCTGTTGCAAGAAAAACCCGACGTGGTGTTTTTCACCGGTGATTTGGTGAACAACCAGGCCACCGAGATCAAAGACTACTTCCCAATTTTCAGCCAGGTAAAAGCGCCCCTGGGAGTATTCTCAACGCTGGGCAACCACGACTACGGGGATTACATCGCTTGGCCTTCGCCCCAGGCAAAAAAACAGAACCTGGAGATGGTGAAGGCCGCGCACGGGCAGATGGGCTGGGATTTGCTGCTCGACGAACACCGTATGCTGCGGGAAGGAGATGGCACCCTGGCGATTATTGGTATTGAAAACTGGGGCGCGGGCCGGTTCGCCAAGTACGGCAACTTGGCGAAAGCCCACCAAGGTACCGACGAAGCCGACGCGAAACTACTGCTGTCGCACGACCCCAGTCACTGGGACGCGCAGGTACGTCCCTCGTATCCCGACATTGATCTGGCCTTCGCTGGACATACCCACGGCATGCAGTTTGGAGTAGAAGTGGGTAATTTCAAGTGGAGTCCGGTGCAGTATATGTACCGGCAGTGGGCGGGGTTATACCAGGAAGGAGAGCAGTTTCTGTACGTGAACCGCGGTTACGGCTTCCTGGCCTTTCCGGGCCGCATCGGGATGCCCCCCGAAGTAACGATCCTGGAGCTAAAGCGGGCCTAGGCTGCGTCTGATAAATACCCTTCGGCGAGAAAAGCGTTCTTAAGCGTCTGCCCTTCGGCTCTTTTATCCGCCGTAGCTCCGGCTATGGCGGAGAAAAGGAGCCTCGTTCAGCCACTCAATCTCCGCTTTCCTCACTCAAAAGCATTTATCAGACACAACCTAGTGGTTAGCGCGGGCGTCTTCCCTTTAGTTGGGCGCGGATGCTTTTAATTTCTTCCACAATCTTGGGATTGCTCTTTTGCTGATCCTGGATGCAGCGCACCGCGTGGATCACCGTGGCGTGGTCGCGCCCTCCAAAGTGGTAGCCGATGGCCTTAAGCGAGTGCTTGGTGTGCTCTTTGCTGAGGTACATGGCCACCTGTCGCGGACCCACCACTTCTTTTTTGCGGGTTTTGGCTTTGATGTCTTCCAGGGTAATGTGGTAATACTTCGCCACCGTCCGAATAATGAGTTCAATACTAATTTCTTCGGTGGTGCTGTGGACGATATTTTTCAGAATCTGCTTCGCCAGTTCCAGATCAATGCCCTGCTGGGTAAGCGATGCGTGCGCCATCAGCGACACCAAAATCCCCTCTAGCTCCCGCACGTTGGTGTCCACGTTGTAGGCAATGTACTCCACCACGTCCTTGGGCAAATCCACTCCGTCGTTTTGCAGTTTGCGCTCCACAATGGCGATGCGCGTCTCAAAGTCCGGGGTTTGCAGGTCGGCGGTGAGTCCCCACTTGAAGCGCGACAGCAAGCGTTCGGTGAGTCCGTGCAGGTCGCGGGGTGGGCAGTCGCTGGTCATGATGATTTGCTTGCCCGACTGCTGCAGGTGGTTGAAGATGTGGAAGAATATCTCCTGCGTTTTTTCTTTGCCCGCCAGAAATTGCACGTCGTCCAGGATAAGCGTATCCACCTGCAGGTAAAAGTTGGTGAACTTCTGCACGTTGTTGTTCTTGAGCGACTCAATAAACTGACTGGTGAACTTCTCAGAAGAAACGTAGAGGACAAACTTCTGCGGGTCCACCCGCCGGATGCCGTTGCCGATGGCCTGCACCAAGTGGGTTTTGCCCAGCCCCACGCCGCCGTAGATCATCAGCGGATTAAAGGAAGTGGAACCGGGATTCTGAGCCACGGCATAACCGGCCGACCGGGCCAGGCGGTTGCAGTCGCCTTCGATGTAGGTGTCGAAATTGTACTTTTGGTTGAGGTAGGTTTCCTCTTTAAGGTAGTCAATGCTGGGAAACGAAAAGGGGCCCTCGTAGGTCGGTTGGTCGGCCGCGGGTTCGTTGCTCCATCGTCCGTTCGCCGGACGTTGCTTGGCGGGAGGGCTGGGCGGACGCACCGCTTGGTTTTTGCGCTGGTTCGAGTCCACCGTCACGGAGTACTCCAGCTGCCCGTCTAGTCCGATTTCAGCATCGATGGCCTTACGGAGCAGATACACGTAGTGCTCCTCCAGCCATTCGTAGAAAAAGCGGGTGGGCACCTGAATGGTAAGCGTCTTGTTGGTGAGTCGGAGTGGTTTGATGGGAGCGAACCACGTGCTGAAGCTTTGTTCGCCCACGTGATCTTTGATGATCTTCAGGCAATTGCTCCATACAAGTTCGTGCTCCTGCTGCATGGACACAAAGTTAGTGCTTACGCTCATACGGGCAAAGTTGGCGGTGTAGATAATGGACGGATGAACCGTGTCTTGGGTAATGACTCGTGTAGGGGGCAGTTTCCGCTGCGTAGTGAAGTAAAGTTTGTGAAAAAAAAATAGATAAAAAAATTAGCTCGATCTTGACTTCAATGTTTCTTCAAATAGTAACATTTCATAGACCGCTTGTCGGTAGTTTGGATAGGGGAATACGCCCGATCTGGATTGAAGTCCCAATGGATAAAACGATGACCAACGAGTTTCCAGTCAGCACCTTAGGGTTTTTTATTCTTCGAAAAAGTAGTTGTCGTCAAATATATTTTCACACTCTGCGAAAATTCATATCTGGAAATTTGACTATTTTTCTCAAAGTCGAACCGAGAGCGATTTAGTTTAATATCCAATTAAATTTTGGCCGACTGAAGGATCAAAAAAGTTTATTGTTTTTGCCACTATTTTTGTTTTTTTAGAACCACTAAGCAAAACAGACCCACGCTCACCGTTGTTGCGTTAGTCAGTTCTTAAGAAGCATCACCACTAACCCCCCGCCCGTTGGAAAACGATTCAGTACCTTCCGCTTCGCATCGAATCTTTCCATCCGTAGAGGAGGCTACGTGGCGCAGCGCCGTTGTCGACGCGGGCCAATCCCTCGAGAAAACGATCAACGGTGTCCGCTTTTCCGCGATCAATACCTCATCCGATCTGCCGCCTCCCGCTCCGGACAACCACACCGGAAGTCCGCAACCGTTCAGCGCGCTAGAGGTAACGCTGCCTACGCCACTCACTCCGGCCCTGCGAAAAACTGTGCTTGCTGCCGAAGCATCGGGGTGGAAAACCAATCTACAGGATCTGTCTACTCTGCTGGAGTGGCATTCGGCCAGCAAATTCCCCTTCGCTCGTCTGTCTATTGAACCGACGGAGCCCGATTTTGAGCTAAGCGGTTACCTGGCGTACTTGCGGGAGCAACCGGATAGATCCGTTAGCGGCGCGATCTACCTACCCCTTTCTCGTTTAAACTACTGGCAAATCGATTCTCCCGACCTGCGTGCACTGCTCGAACTCACGCGCGACACGAGCGATCTGGTCGATCTTTCTATCATCACCGTCCGGGCCGATGCGCTCGAGCCGTGGGGGGCACCGGCTACCGACGAGTTGGCCCTTACCCTGAGCTGGTGGGTGGCCTACTGCGACCAACTCACCGATCTCGGACTATCCATTGAAACCATCCTGGCCCGTACCGAACTGTCACTCTCAACCGACGCTGACTACTTCATCGGACTGGCCAAGTTTCGGGCATTGCGATACCTGATCGATAAAATCGCGCAGGCGTACGGAGTTGCCGACAACACCGGAGCCCGACCCCGGATACGCGCAGTTTCGGGGGTGCGCAACAAAACTTTCTACGATCCGGACGTTAATTTACTGCGCAACACCACCGAAGCGCTGGCTTCGTTACTGGGAGGAGTTGATACGCTGTCGCTCGTCCCCCACGACTTCCTCAGCGCTTCGCCCGACCCGTTCGGCATCAGAATGGTCAGCAACACCTACCAGATTTTGCGCCACGAAGCGCACCTGGGCAAGGTCGCTGATCCCGCCGCCGGGTCCTACTTTATTGAGAACCTCACCGGGCAGTTGGTTCAAAAAAGCTGGCAGCAGTTCCTGGACTGGGAAGACCAAGGCGGATTTATCAAGTTGCTGAAGGATGGCACCCTGGAAGCGCACTGCCGCGCCCAAGCCAACCAGGCGGCGAAGGCTTTCCGGACGCACCGCCGGATCTTGGTCGGTGCCACCCGCTACGGCAATACGCAAGAACAAAGCAGCGAACCGCTCAATGCTTCTATTGATCGCGATGCGTTTCCCTTTGAGCGCATCCGCAACGCTATCGATCAAGGAGTGGCGCAGGGCCAGGCCCGTCCCCGGGTGGGGGTGGTGGTGCAGCCCGGCAACGCGGTAGCCAACCAACGAAAGAACTACGTGCGGGATGCGCTTGTCTGCCTGGGAGTGACTGCCCAAGAATTCCCCCCGAACGAATTATCCGAGTCGGTAGACACCCCGCCGCTGATCGCCATTGTCTTCTGCGGCACCGATGCGTTTTACCAAACCACGGTGGTCGATACCCTGCGCAACCATTCCAACGCTCCCTATCCCCGCTGGATTGCCGGAGGAAGTCCCGAAACGATTCAACAGGTGCGGCAGGCCGGGGGAAGTGGGGTGCTCGGCATTGGCCATGACCTGATTGCCCTTATCGAGCCGCTCCTCAACCATTGAATGCATGAAACCTGACTTCAAGAACGTATCAGCTGCCTATACGCGGGCGCAAACTGCTCCCGAAGCAACCGAGCCCTGGATGAGCCCGGAGCAAATTCCGGTAAAGTCGGCCTACGGGCCGCCGGACGTCGCTACGCTGGAGCACCATCGCTACGTAGCGGGCTTTCCCCCCTTCTTACGCGGCCCTTACGCGTCGATGTACGTCACCAAACCGTGGACCATTCGGCAGTACGCCGGGTTTTCTACCGCCCAGGAGTCTAACGCCTTTTACCGGCAGAACCTGGCCGCCGGACAACGGGGCCTGTCGGTGGCCTTCGACCTGGCTACCCACCGGGGCTACGATTCGGACCACCCGCGGGTGAGCGGCGACGTGGGCAAGGCGGGCGTAGCCATCGACACGGTGGAAGATATGAAAGTACTCTTCGACCACATACCGCTCGACCGCATGTCGGTGTCGATGACGATGAACGGGGCGGTGCTACCCATTATGGCGTTCTACGTCGTGGCGGCCGAGGAGCAGGGCGTACCGCCCGACCAGCTGACCGGCACCATCCAGAACGACATCCTCAAGGAGTTTATGGTGCGCAACACCTACATCTATCCGCCGGAACCCTCGCTGCGCCTGATCGCCGATATCTTTGCCTACACGGCGCAGCGCATGCCACAGTTCAACTCCATCAGCATCAGCGGCTACCACATGCACGAAGCCGGGGCTCCGGCCGACCTGGAGCTGGCCTATACCCTGGCCGACGGCCTGGAGTACGTGCGCACCGGACTCAATGCGGGCCTGGCCATCGACGATTTTGCCCCGCGGCTGTCGTTCTTCTGGGCCATTGGCATGAATCACTTTATGGAAATTGCCAAGCTACGCGCCGGTCGGTTGCTGTGGGCCGAACTGATGCAGCCTTTTGGGCCGAAGAACCCCAAATCGATGGCCCTGCGGGCACACTGCCAGACTTCGGGCTACAGCCTCACCGAGCAAGACCCCTTCAACAATGTGACCCGCACCTGTTTGGAAGCGCTCTCGGCCGTGCTCGGGGGCACGCAGTCGCTGCATACCAACTCGCTCGACGAAGCCATTGCCCTGCCGACCGATTTTTCGGCCCGCATTGCGCGCAACACCCAACTGTATCTGCAACAAGAGTTGAACCTCACGGCCGTGGTGGACCCCTGGGGAGGATCGTACTACGTGGAGTACCTCACCAACGCCTTGGTGGAGCGGGCCCGTGAACTAATGGCCGAGGTGGAATCGCTCGGCGGTATGGCGAAGGCCATTGAGCAGGGGGTGCCCAAGATGCGCATCGAGGAAGCCGCCGCCCGCAAGCAGGCCCGCATCGATGCTGGTAAGGAGGTGATCGTTGGGGTGAACCGCTTCCGCACCGACGAAGCGGCCTATCATTTTGGGCTGCGGGCCATTGACACGCAGCAGGTTAGAGAAACGCAGTTAGCCTCGCTGACGCGGGTGAAGCAATCGCGCGATCCCGAGCGGGTGGATGGGGTGTTGCGTAACCTCACCCAAGCGGCCACCCGCCAATCGGGCAATCTGCTGGAACTAGCGGTGATTGCGGCTCGGGAGCGAGCAACTTTGGGAGAAATTTCCTTAGCTTTGGAGCAGGTGTACGGGCGCTATCAGGCCACCGTGCGCACCATCACCGGAGTATACGCTAAAGAGGTGGATCAGGACCAAGACTTTCAGCAAGCCCGCCAATTGGCCAACCGCTTTGCGGAGTGGGATGGCCGCCGTCCGCGCATTTTGGTGGCCAAGATGGGGCAGGACGGCCACGACCGCGGGGCCAAGGTGATTGCGACCAGCTTTGCCGACCTGGGCTTCGACGTGGATATCGGCCCGCTGTTCCAGACTCCCGAAGAGGTGGCCCGGCAGGCCGCCGAGAACGACGTGCACGTGATCGGTATCTCCAGCCTGGCCGGGGCGCACATCGCCTTGGTGCCCAAACTTATCCAAAGCCTCAAGCAGATCAAGCGAGACGATATCGGGGTGATCGTGGGAGGGGTGATTCCGCCGGATGACTACGCCACCCTGTACGCGCAGGGAGTGCTGGGCATCTTCGGGCCGGGCACCGTGATTGCTAAGGCCGCTCAGGATATTCTGCGGGCGATTATGAAGGAGGAAGAATAACGAATGCTGAACCGGGCGCCGGGCGCAAGGAATGATGAATTTTGAAGTGAAAGCGTTTGCAGACAGTTATTGCGCGTTTGTACTGCGTGCAATTAAGAAAATCAATGCAACAAACCTGATGAAAGCTGTCCTCCTAGCACTAACGCTTTTCCTTGCGGCCTACTACGCAACCGCGCAGCAATCCGTGCTGCTGCTTGAGATGTCCAACCCCAATAAGAATGTTTACTACGAAGTAGGCGACCAACTCACCTTCTACTTGTCGGGAAAGCGGTCGAAACGGACCGAGACGATTCTTGCTCTGGAAGACAGCCTTGTTGTGTTTCGGGAATATACCGCGCCAGTGGGCCAGATCACCGCCCTGCACATTGATGACCGGACCCGCTGGTGGCTCCGCTACAAACCGGCGCAACTCGCCCTAATTGCGGGCACGGGCTACCTGGTACTGGATACCGTCAACAACCGCGAACTCAACGAAGGCACCTTGGCCATTGGTGGGTCGCTGATTGGCCTAGGGCTGGTTTTCAGGCTGTTGATCCCCAATAAGATCGAGATGCGACGAAACACCAAGCTCAGAATTCTGACGGTTTAACAATTAGTGCAGCCGACTGCCGGGCTTATTGGCTTTATTCTGCCGAGTGAATTTTACGTTTCAGATTGGTTTTGGAAGCGGGGGCCGCCCCGCGGTGAAGTTGAGTTCAAACTCAGGCATCTGACTTCTCGCGTATCATGCAGGCCACTTCCGGGCGCTCGAGTGCGAGGTCGTACTGCTCCCCGATGTCTTCTTCTAGGTTAAACAACCCGCCGCCCCGGGGCAAAGCAACCCACTTCCAGGCTCCTACGCGGGCCGCCCGATCTTCTCGTAGCTTCCAAAACATTTCTTCTCTCTCCGGGGTCGCCGACCCGCCTTGCAACAAAGGAAGCAGGTTGAAGCCATCGAGAAATACTAAGGACTTCGTTTACATTTTACGTTCACGAATAAGCCCTGACCGATTGGTTGGGGTTTTGCTTTATAAGCTAATTGTACCTACCCCTACGGTCACGGCCAACAGCGGAAGAATCTTTATCAACTCATAGTTAGCCTTCGCTTGCTCTTTGATACTGTCGTTTGGCGTCCCGTTCGTTCCACATACCAGCGATAAACTGCCAGGGGTTATCTGCTTCTCGTTTAATCCAGGCCACCATACTCACCGGCTGGCGACCGTGGATGTTCAGAGCCGGACAATCCGCTTAGTTAGAATTCAGTCCTGGAGACTTTCTCTTCTTCGTACAGGTAACGATCCTGTTGATTGAGCGGTCGTTGCCGTGATTCCTCGGCGGTGAGTGCCCCTACCCGTTGCGCCCATTCGTCGTACTGGCTGACCATGCGCTTAGCCCGAGCCGGAAGCCCATTAATTAGATTAGTTGACTCAGTTCTGTCCTCGCGTAGGTTGTACAACTCCCAAGGTCCACCGCGTTCGGCTACCAGTTTCCAGTCACCGTCGCGCACCGCCCGGCTTCCCCAGAACTCCCAGAACATCGGACGCTGGCGACGTAACGTATCATTGCGCCAGAGGGGTAGTAGACTGATGCCTTCGGGGGGAAGCAAAGAACGATTTTCAAATGCTGCGGGATAAGCGGTACCGGCTGCTTCCAGAAGCGTAGGCATCATGTCTAGGAAAGTGCCCGGCTCCGAAGAAATGGTATTGGGTTTCACCTGGTTGGGCCAGCGGATAATCATGGGCGTGGTGATGCCTCCCTCATGAATCCACTGTTTGTACTTGCGAAACGGTGTGTTAGACACCTGTGCCCACTCGGTGTCGTAGGCGCGCAGTGAAGAAACGGGACCGGGCGCCACCGTAGGAGTGCGGTTGGCGTCGAAGGGGCATCCCCCGTTGTCCGACATAAACATAACCAGTGTATTGTCGGCCACCCCCAACGTTTCGAGCTGATCAAGCAGTCGGCCTATCTGCTGATCCAGGCGATCGATCATCCCGGCGTATACTTCCATCAGCGCTTGTTCTTCCTGCTGTTGTTGGGGCGATAGACTTGTCCAGGCGGGCACCAAGGTATCTCGGGGGGCCAGCGACCAACGTTCTTCTATCAGTCCGAGGTGCTGCATCCGCCGGTACCGTACCTGCCGTAGGCTGTCCCATCCTCCCCCATAATGCCCCTGGTACTTTTGGCTATTTTCTTCGGGAACCTGTAGCGGAAAATGCGGCGCATTGTAGGCTAAGTACAGAAAAAAGGGAGCGTCGCGCTGCGCCGCCTGGGTCACCTCTTCTATCGCAAAATCGGTAAACTGGTCGGTAGCGTAAAAGTCGCTGGGCACCGTGTACACCGACGTGTCTTCTCTCATGAAGTTGCGGCCCGTAGCATAATCGAGGCCGGTATAGAAATTAATAGCTCCGCCCAAAAACCCGAAGTAGTGATCAAAACCCCGTTGGGTGGGGGTGCCCTGCTCTTCCGTCCAGCGGCCCAGATGCCACTTTCCGCTCATGATAGTTTGGTAACCGGCGGTTCGTAGCACCTCGGCCAGGGTCACGTTGTTGTCGCTACGGGTGAGCTCGTCGGTTTGCTGATAGTGCAGTCCTGACAACATCATGGCCCGCGATTGAGTGCACTTGGCCGTATTGTAAAACTGGGTCATACGAAGGCCTTCGGCGGCCAAACGGTCCAGATGAGGCGTCTGAATTTCCGAACCGTAGCACCTTAAGTCAGAAAATCCCATGTCATCGCACAGAATCAAGACAATGTTAGGACGTCGGTCTACCTGAGTGCCGGAGCAAGCACTTAGAATTAGTCCTGCGAAAAACAACCAGTAGCGAGTAATCATAGGGTGGTGGGGGTTACGGGGTGTTTCACTAAACAGTTTTCAATGCTTCTCCGGCTCTTCTGAAACCAGTTTCTCCACTATTGAGCACTTTCACTCCAAATTCCTTAACCGGATCGGGGTAGGAAAAAGAAAAGACACTCATGGAGAGCTGGGCTAATACCACGACGTCTGCTTTTTCTACTTGCTGCGCCTCACGGATCGTTTTGGCAATCACCTCGTTATGTTCCGCTATTCTGCCTTCTCCCAACAGCTCAAAAGCTTCTTCTACCGTAGCCCCGGTAAAGTTGACCTGCTTGTTTAATCGATCGGCGGTTTCCTGCAACAGGCTTTGGGTACTCTTCACCGTAGGGCCGTGGGTGGCGATCACCAAGATCTTGCCTTCGCTTTGCACAGCTTCTTCCATCATGGCTTCGTCAATCTGCACCACGGGCACGTTTGCTTGCTTCATCGCCTTACTTACCTGCCGAAAGGCCCGGTTCATGGTAGAGCAGGTCAGCAGCACGGCGTCTACGTCGTATAACTCGTAGAGATCGCGGGCGTAGCGTTCGGTGACATTAATGTTGATCTGCGGCGGACAGGCTTCTCCTTTATGGTGGGCGGTCATGAAGTTGAGCTGTACGGCCTCGTTGCCTACGTTGATGATCTTGACGCCGGGCAGTACTTTTTGTCCGAAGTAGGTAGACCACAGGCTGGTCCAGGACGAGCCGTTCACCACTCCGAGTTTTTTACCGGACAGCGCCGGGTCGGGTCCTTCGGCAGGGTCAAGCGTGGGTACGCCAGTGAGTTTCATATAGTCGCCAAACAGGCGAATGGGGTCAACGGTAAGATTGTCTGAAGGCATAATGATAGGTTTATGGATGAATATGAATAGCAATATCGTCAGTAAAGGCCGGAATCGTTAACTCAAAGTTGCTGATGTTGACCTTTATGGTCTGCTGGCTTAGCAGTCCTTGGGTCGGAGAAAAGATGTCGGCGGTATAAGTTCCGTTCAACAGCGCGGCATCCGATACGTGCAGGGTTTGTTCTTCGTACTCCACTGCTTGTTCTCCGGCAGGCGAAGAAAGATACACAACAGCTTCCTGCTCGCCGGACAATACCAGCTGATGGGCTCCGGGGCCCTCGGTCACCCTTCCGGCAAATAGCAGGTCGGGATAATGCTCCAGGCGTTGCCAGAACGCGCGCAGCACCTTGGCATCATCTTCAAAAGTGCTCCAGCCGTTGGGATCGTACACGTGCGGAGGGCCGGGCGGGTTTTCGGCAAACTGGGCCTGGCTGCTGCTGCGGGGCTTCACGTAAAAGTCCAGTTGCTGGCACTTGGCCATCATAAATTTCCAAAAGTATTTACGAAGGTGCACCGCATGGTTCGTCACCCGGTAGCTCCATTTAGACCCGTTGTCGTCCCAGCTTTCTTGGGGAATGTAAGGTTTACGGTAGGCCAGCCGCCACTCGCGCGCTTTGGTCACGTCGTGGGACTTGCCGTAGATCAACACATCGATAAAGGGCTGGCAGAACAGCCAGTCGCGTTGCTCGTAGGTAAACGGCCCGCCGTCCAGCCCCAGAATCGCTTCCTGCCCCGGGTTAGCGGTCTGGTACGTATTTTTTACCTCCTGCGCCATCGCCTCAATCCACAGGCGGATAGCGGGCCAACTCTGCTCGTCGTTGATCCAGCCACCCTGCCGGTAGCGGGTCATCTCGTGCACCAAGTCGTAGTACACGTTGCCCAGGTCGGCAGAGGCTTCCACGATCTTTCGTACCCAGGCTTTCTGCGCCTTCATCAGCTCCTGTTCCCGCTCGGCTACCGAGTAGTAAAAGGCAAACTTATTCTCTCCCAAGTGGCTGGTGAAGTCGTTGACGTTGACCGCCGGATTGAAAAAATGCCCGTTCCAGTTTTCGCTTTCGTCATGGGTGATGTTCCAGCCGTTCACAATGATGAGGTGCACGATCAGTCCTTTTTGCCGAAAGTACTCCAGTTGTTCCCGAAACAGTTGCCAATAAGCGTCATTGAACTTGGTCAGATCAAACTGGCGGCTGCCGAAACTGGTTTCTTGGTAGGGGAAGATCAACTGCGCGGTGTCGGCTTCGTTTTCGGCAAACACTACCTCGGCGGTGCGGTAGCTTAGGGGTAGGTAGGCCCGCACGTGGTTCATGCCGTGGGCTGCCTGCCAGTCGGCCCACCGTTTGTAGTCGTATACTTCTTCGGGAAAATAGAAGACAAAATCGGAAAGCCCTCCGAAAGACAGCAGCGGCTGCTGGTCATAGGCAAAGTACACGTAGGGAGTACCCACCTTTTCCAGCGTCAGGTTCTGTGACCAGACTCCCTGACTCATGAGCAACAGACTTATTAGTCCTATAATTTTGTGGTACGTCATCATCAGTCTACTTTTTTAAAGTGAAATAGTACTGCCCGCGAGTCGGGGGCGTCGAAGGTGAACTTATCGCGAGCGTCGGTAGCCAATTGTTTTTCCTGCTGCGCGATCATGTCCAGTTGGGTTACCTGCCAAGTGCCGTCCGGAAGATTTGCCAAAATATTGGAGTGGGCTTGGTTGGTACCTAACACGTACTCTTGCTCGCCCACCAGCACGCGAAAGTCGGGATGCAGATGGTGGAAGATGCTGCTGCTGCCCTCGTGTGTGTAGGTGTAGTATTGCGGATGCATTTGCCAGAAGTTGATCTCGTCTATCTTTTGGCACATCCAGTGCAGGTTGTCTGCCGCGGTATGCTCTTCGGCACTGAAGTTTCCGGCGAAGTAGTGCCCCAGTTTGTAGCCGGACTTATGTCCGGACGAACCGTAGCCGCCCCCTAGGAAAGCTCCCAGATGCGCTTCTATTACATCCACTTCGCTCCAACCGTCGCCCGCGCCCTGGTAGGCCAACTCGTCGTTGACCACTGGCTTGTTACCGCCCCCGATCCAGTAATTGAGCACCGTGTAATCGGCCGACGAGGACATATTTTTGATTTTGTTCTGGATGATGATGTGGTCGTTCCAGTCAATGGTGCTGTTCAGGCGTTCGCTCCAGTTGCCCTGGTTGGAGTGCACGCTCAGGGGGTTGTCGTAGGGCAAAAACTTTTTCATCGTATGCCCAAAGGTTCGGATTTCTTTTGGCTCAAAGTTAGGGGTTCGGATGTCGTACTCATTGGACAGGCACAGCCACACGTGCGGATAGCTACCGTAGCGGGCCGCGATGTAGCGAAGGTAGGGAGCCGGGTCGCCTCCGTGGGCCGTGGCCAGCAAGGCCGAGCGTGCTTCTTCCGAATCGGGACCGTTCAAGATCATGTCGGCAATCAAATCCTGCTCATAAGCTGTTTGTACCGCCAGGTCTACTCGCTGACTGAACCAGGCCGGATTGGGACGGTGTGAAAAGTTGCCATCGTCGGTCGGCTGACCCTGATCGTTGAGAAAAGGTTTTTCGGTAGGGTGGGGGAAGATGTCGCCCGTCACGGCGAAGCGGAGCTTTCGAAAATACTGCGCGCTGTTACGCACATCGTCGGCAATGTTACCCCCGGTAGGCTCTCCTTTCAGGTGTTCGGATAAGAAGCTATACAAAGTATTGCCTATCACGTAAGCATGGGAGCCGTCGGAGCGTTGGTACCAGCGCTGCCCGGCACTTTGCTCATCCACGCGCCAGAACCCTTTATGAGCAGAAGCCGTCGCGTTGACGGTATAGCCTTGGTGTTGATCCTTGAGTTTTGCATCACTGGAAGCGGTTTCTTCCAACGTCCAGGTGCCGGATTGGGTAGGGCAAAACCTGACTTTGAACACGTTACCTGCCATGCCACCTTTCCCGTCGCCGTCGTAGAAGCCGTGCACGGTGTAGGCAGGCGAGCCGCTTTCGTGTCGCCAGGTGGTGGTGAAGTCTACCTCCGCCGCGGGAGCATCCGATGCCTGGTAAGCACTTCCTTGAAAAGCTAACTCATGTACCTGGTATACGGGTACTTCCGTAGATTGAGCATAAGCGGTCGTCGTGGTGATGACGACTAGCGTAAGTAGTATAAGTAGTAATAGTGTTTTTTTGAACATAAATGGTTAGTTATAGTATGATACATTATTTTTTGGCAGTTAACCAGAGTAGCCAATCGTCTCCTTCGTCGGGAGGAGCCAACGGTTGCTCACCCGAGGTAATCCCCTGCTCTCTTCGATCATGGGTATCCTGCGCATTGATCCAAGTAACAGTGTATGTTCCGGGAGGCAAGTTTACGCGGGTTTCCTCGCCATTTTCTAGGTAGACCAGATACTGTTTACCTGCTTCGGCCAGGCAGTAGCCCCGATTGACCAGTGAAGGCGCGGGAGTCATACGGTAGAAGTCAATCGTCTCAAAAAAGTCCCACACTTGTTTGATGACATCGTGCTTAGCCTGTACTTTCTGCGCCAGATCAATGGTACCACTGAACCCCGAGGAAGAGTTGCCGTCCATGTCCGCAAAGTTAATGGCCGTAGCGGCCATCATCATCACGTACGCGTTCTTACGGATGTCTGCTTCGGAGTATTCCGGATGACCGTAGGTGTTGCCAGGCCACAGCGTCTCCTGCGCGTACAGTGGCTTTTCCGGATGATGGTTGCGTAACAAACCTTCGTAGAGTTCCTGCCGATCAGTGGTTTTAGGACCTTGTAAAATGCCGTACGACGTCCAAGATTCGTCTCGGAACGGGTCGTCGCCGGTGGGACTGTGCACCGACAGTAAATGATTGAATACATCCAATGAATCAATCATTTTCCCTAACCTATTCACCTCGGCGCGGGTCAGGTGCGGATTCTTCCGGTAGAGCGGCTCAGGCCCACCCACCACCAGCAGCAAGTTCCAGTAGGGTGCCAGTCGAGCCAGGGTATACTTGACGTACTGAAGTTGCGCCTCGGGGTCGTGAGGGAAGTCAGACTCTTTGCCGAAGAATCCGGCGAACGGATACACCATGATGCGGCGGGCTTTCAGGTCGTTGAGCACCGCTTCCATTCGGGCGTAGGCCGCCGGGTTGGGGCGTTGCTGATCGGCATCCCACAGATCGGGGGTTGGCCAACCTTGTCCGCGGCGCTCTACGTCCCGGTTGAGGTAATGGCTGGCAACGGAGAGCATGTTGTATCCTTGACGCTGAGCCCAATCCAGAAAGGCCCGCCGACGCGTCGGACTCCACGGTTCGCCGGTGATCGTGTTGCTCGTATTCGCAAAAAAACGGTCTCCTACGTGAAAGCTGCGCACCAGCGTGTGCTTCCCGCCCCGAAAGCCAAACCATTGGGGGTTCGCTTCGTCCTGACTAATCATCCCCGGAATATCGGAGGCCACACACCGGAAAGAACCCTGTTGGCCGGGCGTTCCGTCGGAGAACCGGGCCTCATACTGCCAAGTGCCTACGGTATCGGGCATCCAACGAAGCTTCCACTGCGTTTCGCCGTCGTAGAACCCCCAGAAGTCCACCGTCTGGCCGTTCGGACGGGTCAGCGTTACGTTGAGAGCTACGTCGGTGTAGGGATTGTCGTAGGATTGGGTAGTAGGAATGCTGGCTTCAAACATGTCCCACTGCCCGACGGTAGGCACATCGGCGAAAGCATCCTTTCCCGGAAAAGCAGCTGAGCCACTTATCAGTAGTAGTGCTATGGCTATGGCTATAACTCTCTCTATGCTAACCACTATACTTTTTCGCTTAGTAAACATCATTCTGATAATTTCTTATCCGGAGGCTCGTGCCACCGTGGCCCGGTCGACACGAACCTTAGAAATTTATTCATGAGTTCATAAGGCCCAGTCCGGTTTAGGGAATTCTCGCATACGACTGTATCTTGGATAAGTATCAAAAATCTCTTCATCCGGGCCTACTACCCGAGGGTCTTCGGTAAGGGTAAGTTCTTGCATCATCAATGCTTCCATCTGCTCTTTGATGCCCACAAACTCAGGATCATTGGCCAGGTTGCTAAGACAAGCAGGGTCTTTTACCACATCAAACAGTTCGTATTCAGGACGTTTGCCGACGGCCAGTTCAAAGTATTCATCGTACTCTTCATCGTTGCGATGTTCTACAATAAAGGACTTGGTAGGAGCGGCATCTATATCAGTGAAGGCCCAATCGGAATGGTGTACTCCGGCTTCATCCACCCCGTACATCGGGTACACCGCTTCGCTGGAATCAGGGATCAGGCGCTGCGGGGCACCGGCAGGCCAGCGCTCGGGTTTTATGTTCCAGATATAGAGAAAGTTTCCCTGCCGCATCACCCGCTGCGGATACCCGGCATTGGCGTAGCGGGAAGCCGAATGCCGTTCTCTACCGGCCAACACGTATTGTTTGGAGGCATCTACGATCCCCTCCCGGTCTGAGGTAAGAATAGGTACGATACTCTTTCCGGACATCGACAGCATCCCTTCCCCCGGGGTTTCGACCACCGAAGTGCTGGCCGCCGAGGTTTCGGCCGCCGGGGTCCCGGCCGCTGGGGTACCAGCCGCCGGGGTTCCGGTCAACTCTAGAATGGTAGGAGCGAAGTCTATAAAGCTAACAGGGTCTTCTACCACCCTGCCGCCGGGAAAACCTTTGGGATAGCTGATGGCCAAAGGAACGTGTACGCCGTACTCGTAGGCATTGGCTTTGGCCCGCGGAAAGGCCATGCCATTGTCGGAGGTGACGATGATGATGGTGTTGTCCAGTTCGCCGATTGCTTCCAGATGCTCGATCATCCGCATGAGGTGTAGGTCGAACCACTCGATCTCCACGGCGTAGTCCAGCAGGTCGCCCCGCACTACCGGGTGGTCGGGTAGAAACTCCGGGACCTCTACGGCGTCCAACGTTTTGCCGTGTCGTTTCCACGAACCTTGCTCGAAGTCACGGTGCGGCTCGGAGGCTCCGTACCAGAAGAAGAAAGGCGCATCGGCTTCCCGCTCTTCCAAAAACTGCTTAAAGTTAGCCGCATAATTAAGATTACGAATACCCGCCGCAAAGCGCTCATCTTCGGGGCTTCCTTCCTCGTACTGAACATCATTGTAGGCTTTACCTGCTGCATCTTCGGCGCGCAGCGGGTCCTCTCCGTACTCGAAGGGGCCTACTCCTTTGCCGGTTCGGCCGGTATGATAGCCGTTTTCGGCTAGTCTATCTACAAAAGGAACGTACTTAGCGAGCCAACCGGCGGCGTGTTGCCCGGCCTGTTCGTTTTGCCAGTGATACCGTCCGGTCACTAGGGAACTGCGGGAGGGCGCGCAGCCCGGCGACCCGGCGTAGCAGTTGGTGAAATAAATTCCGCTGCTCGCTACTCGATCAAAAGCTGGGGTCTGCACCCAGCTTCTTCCGGCAAAGCTGGTATGGGCAAACGATTGGTCATCGCTGATGGCCAGCAGGATGTTAGGCCGCTGGCCGGGCGTGGTCGTTTCCTCTGTTCCTTTGGATTGGCAACTACTGCCTAGGATTAGCAGTAAGTAAAAACTGATTGATACTATTGGTTTGAACATAAACTGCTTGTTAGGTGGTGGTTATTTACCATTGATCGGTTCGGAAAGGAGCAGCGGGTAGTGCTTGATCGTTGTACAGGTTGGCTTGCGCAGGATTGTCGGCCCATCCGTACCGGACGGCTACCGGATGCGGCACCGCATCGCTCCAGACCAGCACGGTATGCTCTTTGACGATAGCCTGGGCCTGCACAAACTGCCGGTCTTCCCCCGCAATAGCAAATTCAGGGAGCATTGCACTATCTGCTTTGAGTCCTGCGCCCGTATGATTAAAATAAACCCTAATGGTATCTCCCTCCACTTTCATGGTATCATACACCGGTCCCGAATGCACGATATCCTTCTCTCCGTAGGCAACTTTCCGGGCGGCCAAGGCTAGTCGCTGACCAACATCCTGCTTGTTGAGCGGATGAATGCTATAGGTATCTCCTATATCTATAGTGATGGCCATGCCCGTGTGGGGCACCGAGAGGGTACGGAGTTGCGCTTCCCGCAGGGCCGCCCAGTCACTTTCGGCAGGTTGCCCGACAGGCGGACCAAAACCAGGCAGTTGCACAAATAAAAACGGAAAATCATACCCCCACTGTTCTCTCCAATCCTGTATCATCAAAGGAAAAAGAGTACGATACGCTTCGGCCTGGGATACGTTAGATTCTCCCTGATACCAAATAGCGCCCTTGATCGGGTAAGGAGACAAAGGATGAATCATGCCATTGTAGAGCAGGGTAGGTTTACTATTAGGTCCAATTTTTTTAGGACGGGCGGGCAGGTTGCGCGTACTGCTTTTTAGCTTCCACTGTCCGTGCAACGGTTGCCGATAACCGGCCGCCGATAGGTATACTTCTTCCGGCTTACCATAAAGTCCGCCCTTGCCTCCGTAGTTTTCCACCCGCACGGTCAACGTATTGCTGCCTGCTTTTACATATTGGGCGGGCACCGGGTAAGACCGGGGTTCCCACCGCCTATCTTCCGCCAGGATTTCTCCTACCTTCTGTCCGTTCACATACGTCATGTCGGCATGGTAGATAGGCCCCAGATGCAAGGTGATGGATTTTTCAGCTACTTCTTGGGGCAGTACAAATTCTTTTCTTAGCCAAACCACCCCATCTAGTCCTTCGAACCCAACGTGTTCCCAGTAACTGGGCACGGTCACGTTTTGCCAGGTAGTGGTATCCGCGTCAGGCTGCGCCCATCGTGCCTGGCCATCCTGCATACCCTGATCGTACTGAGCAAGATTGGCCTTCCATGCTTCGTACTGCTTTTCTGCTGCTTGGCTCAGTTTCTCCAGTTCAAAAGAGGGTAAGGTGGCTATTTCTTGTTGATAGGCTTCCAGTGAGCCGATGGCGGAAGCACTCATCCAGGTTTCTATCTTGGTACCTCCCCACGAACTTTGAATCAATCCGATGGGTACGTCAAGATGCTGATGCAGATGGCGGCCAAAAAAATAAGCTACTGCCGAAAAAGTGTTGATGGTCGCGGGACTACACAACTGCCAGGTACCGCTATCCAGTTGATTCACCAGGATGGTGCTCATGTGCCGGGGCACCTGAAACAGGCGTATCTCAGGATACGTGGCTGCCGCTATCGTTTGCTCAGGGTTGGCAGCGTCTTTTACCATCCAATCCATGTTGGACTGCCCGGAACACAACCATACGTCGCCTACCAACACATCGTGCAGCACCAGCTTGTTTTTTCCCTGCACAGTAAGTTCATAAGGGCCTCCGGCGGCTACCGGAGTCAGGGCTACCTGCCAATGGCCGGTGGAGTCGGCCTGGGTGACTGCTCGCTGACCGGCAAAATGCAGGGTAACCTTTTCGCCCGGATCAGCCTGGCCCCACAGTTTGATGACCTGGTCTCGCTGCAACACCATATGGTCGGCTACCAGCGGAGGAAGGGTAACATCAGCAAGCGCCACCGCAGGCAAAAACAAGCCAACGAACAGCATGATACCGTATGATCTGTTAAAAGCGTGTTTCTTCGGCCAGCACTTGGTAAGCAAGCTTTGGAGACAACTTTTAATCAAATTTTGATCCTGAGAAAATTTATCGCTGTTACCTATCACCTATTCAGCCGAGTAGCCCGGATTTTGTTCAAGCCTTGCCCCGGTATTGCTTTCTATTTCACTAAAAGGAATAGGAAACAAATTATGGTAGGGCTGTACGTCGCATCCAAAATTAGCGGCTACCGGATTGCCGTTGCAGTAGCGATTCGTGCGGTCGTAGAGCAGTCCCAGGCGGTTGAGGGTAAGTCGCCGTTTTTCTTCCACTCCCAATTCCCGCATTCTTTCGTCCAGGATGTAGTCGATATCTATCTGATCAGACGTGACCGGTTCGGCCTGGGCCCGGGCGCGCACCGTATTGATATCTTCGGCGGCCGCCGCCAAATTCCCGGCTCCTAGATAGGCTTCAGCCCGCAGCAGATACGTTTCTGCCAAACGAATAAAGTACTGGTCGGTGTAAGTGCTGCCCGCCGCTGAGGCGTTGAGCGTCATCAATTCAGGGTCGACGAACAGCTCGGGCGGATGATTACCCGGCGTGGTCACTTTGGACTGATACGGATAAAAGTAGCGAATGGTGTCCACGTTGGTCTGCCGGAAGTAGTCCCAGTGGTCGGAAAGCATTTGCCCGAACCACTCTGACTCCGGGTTGTTGAAGGCTACGTCGCGCACAAAGTTGTACTCCGAGTTGCGCATGTCCCCGTCGAAGTCGCTCTGCCAGATGCCATAGTTGAGGTGGTCGGTACCCCGCAGGCGCCCGATGCCTCGCCCACCGGTGTAATCCGACACGCCCAGCGTGAGGAACGGGGTTACCCCGGTAGAGTCGGTGTAGGGAAAGCTCCAGGGGCGGGGCGCATGGTCTCGTTCCAGTTGGGCTCCGTCATTATCGGCAGTGGTGAGTTCACCACCGGGCACGTTTACTTCCTGCTGAAACACCCAGATGCCCTCGGTGTTTCCAGAGCCCCGGTTCTGATTGTCTCGTCGGAACAAATCCCAGTATACGTCACCCGGCTCGTCGGCGCGCGACCCGAAGCGCTCGGTCATCAGGGCCGTACTAGGGTCATCAATCACCATCGAGGCGGCAGCAATGGCGTCGTTCCACCGCTCCTGGACCACGTAGGTTTCGGACAGCAGATGGTAGGCCGCCAGATTAGATACCTGTCCGTCCGCCACTTCGGCGATGCCGGGCAGATTTTCGGCGGCAAACTTTAGGTCAGTTACTGCCTGTTGGTATACTTCTTCGCGGGAGTCTCGCTGGTAGTCGGTTTTCGGCGAACTGACCGCTTCCAATTCGATGGGCACTCCGCCGTACAGGTAGCCCAGGTTGCGATACGACAAGCCCCGAAATAAGAGGGCGGCCGCCTCTATTCGCCGCTTCTGCTCGTCGGGTAATTGTGAGTCTTCCAGGCGACTGAGCAGGATATTAGCCGAGGAGATAATGCCGTAGTACTGATTCCAGTGGTACTCGGCCTGCGTCGACGCCGGCGTCAGCGTGGCTAGGTAGCTACCGAAGCGCTGGTTGAGTTGCTGGGCACCGTTGTAGCCGATGTCGGTGCCGTAGATGTAATCCAACGGCCGGTGCTCGCTGGCCGAGAGCATCACCCGCAGGTCGTCGTACATGGCGTATAGCCCGGAATTGAAGTCGGCGATGGTAACAAAAGCGTTGCCCGGCGTAGCAAAGTCCAGCGGGTCTTCTTCCAGAATTTCGTCTTCGTTGCAACTTAGTACTAGGACGGTACTCATCAGCAATAGTAGCGTGAAAATTTTAAATAGGTTCATGTTGTGTATGGTTTATCGTTAAAAGCTTACGTCTAGTCCTACCGAAATACCCCGTAGTACGGGTCGACCGTCGGCACTAAGTCCTCCTCGGGACTGGGTTTCCAGGTCGCCGTCCGATTCGGGTTCTCGGTCTATCTCCGGGTCCCAGCCTTCCCAGTTGGTGAAGGTCAGCAGGTTCTTACCGCTCACAAACAGCTTTAGCTGCCGCAGGCCGATGTTCTTTAGCCAACTGCTATTGAAGCGGTAGGCCAGGGTGATGTCCTGGAGCCGCACGAAGCTACGGTCGCCGTAGTATACGTAATCAAACGCTGTTCCCTGATCGAGGCGGGCATAGCGCGCATTAGGATTGGCGGGTGTCCAGTAGTCGTACTCGTTCCAAATATTGTTTCTGCGGATGTTGTCCCCCGTGCCAAATCCTTCCAGCATATTGCGCCCCAAATAGCTGTTGCTACCTCCCTGGATAGAGTTGATGAAAAACCGCAGGGTGAAGTTTTGATAGATGAATTCGTTAAGAATCCCGAACTGGTAAGCCGGTTCTTCCCTCCCCAGAATCACCCGGTCGTTGGGGTCAATCACTCCGTCGTCGTTCTGGTCCACAATGCGGTGGGTGCCTACGAAGAAGCCGTCGGGCTCCTCTTCGCCCAACTGAATGATACCGGCTGATTCGTAACCAAAGATGGATCGGATAGATTCTCCGATGAACAGGTTACTGGCGGTGAGATCGTCTTCCTGCCCGTCGTTGTCAGCATCCAGGCCCACCAGCGACACAACTTCGTTGTCGTTAGAAGCAAAGTTGACGTTGAGGTTCCAGCTAAAGTTGCCCCTCCGGATCACGTCACCGTTCAGGTTAAGCTCAATGCCCCGGTTGGCCACTTCGCCTACGTTGGAGGTGATTTGTTCAAAGCCGGTTATTTCGGGCACCGCCACATCAAAGATCAGGTCTTCGGTGGTGGTGCGGTAGTAGTCTACACTACCGGTAATGCGGTTGCTCAGCACTGAGAAGTCGAGTCCGAAGTTGAAGCCGGTGGTGGTCTCCCAGGTAAGGTTAGGATTGGCGAGCCGGTTAACCCGTTGGCCGAACAGCGTGGTTCCCCCGTCGCCGAACACGTAAGAAGGCTCCACCTGTAGCCGGGCCAGCGACGAGTAGCGGTCTACCAGGTTGCCGTTGCTGCCGTACGAACCCCGTAATTTTAGGTTATTAAGCCACTGCGCGTCGGCGAACGACTCTTCGCTGATCACCCAGCCCAGACCCAGCGAAGGAAACAGGGCGGTTTTTTCGTTCTCGGCAAAGCCCGAGAAGCCGTCGCGCCGTATCGTAGCCGTGATCAGGTACTTGTAGTCGAACTCGTAGTTGACGCGGGCCGTTTGGTACAAAAAACTTTCGTTCCAGGCGGCCGAATTGATTATCTGCACGGCCGCCAGGTTCAGGTCGTTGTAGCTCAGGCGCAGGCTGTTGAAGTTGAGACCCTCGGTTTCGGTTTCTTCGTAATTGCGCTCGCGCTGACCGGCCACCAGCGTTACGTCCAGATCGTGCTTATCACCCAGCTTTCGCTTGTAGGACACAATGTGGTCCAGTGTCCAGTCGTACCAAGTTTCGTTGTCCTTAAAGGCACCCCCCGCCGCACTATTCTCGTAGATGTTACTGCGGTACTGCCGGTTCCAGCGGTAGTTATTGCCGAAGTTGAGGCGGTAGCTCAGCCCTTCCACGAAGGGGACCTTGATTTCGGCAAAGAAATTACCGAACAGGCTGTTGCGCTTGTCAAAGTCATCAGATGCCGACGTCAGGAAAGGATTCGGAATATTGGCTCCGTTCGGGTTGAGAATAATTTCCCCGTCTTCGTCCACCGGTCGCACCAGCGGGGTCATGCGCGCCAAATCGTTCAGCGTAGGAGCCTGGCCCGAGAAATCGGAGAAGGAACCAAAGGTTTGCGCCCCGATGGTGAACCAGTCAAAGATGTCGTTCTGAATATTGATGCGAGCGGTTATTCGCTCGAACTCGTCGTTGATAATATAGCCTTTCTGCTTGGTGTAACCGCCTGATAGGAAGTAAGACACTCGGTCACTGCTGCCCCGGATGCTGAGATTATGGGAGTTGATGTAGCCCGGGTCGGTGGCTTCGTCCCACCAGTCGTAGTTGTAGCCTTCTTCAAAACCTTGCCGTAGTTCAGGGTCCACCACGATGTCGGCGTAGCTCCAGTCGGGGTTGAGTTGGGTGTACTCAGGGTCTTGATAAGAAATTTCCCAGTCGACGTCGAACGACTTTTGAATAAACTCATCGCGGTCCATCAGCGTGAGCGCGTTGGTGGGGGTCTGCGTGGTAAAGGAGCCGGTGTAGTTAAACACCGGTTTGGAAGCTTCCTTTCCGGCTTTGGTAGTAATGAGGATCACGCCATTGGCCGCCTGCGCTCCGTACACGGCCATGCTGCTGGGATCTTTAAGCACGTCTACCGAGGCAATGTCGTTTGGATTCAGGTCGTTCAGGCTGCCGGTGTAGACAATCCCGTCCACTACGATGAGTACGTCTTGGTTGCCGCTGAGGGTGGAGCGGCCGCGCACCGAGATAGAAGGATTTTCTCCGGCGACATCCACCTGCCCAATGTTGAGCCCCGGCACCGTGCCCTGCAAGGATTGCGCGATGCTAACGTTGGGCGACTCGCGGAACGACTCAATGTCGGCGCGGGCCACGGCCCCGGTCAGGTCCGATTTCTCCTGCGTACCGAAGCCTACCACCACCACCTCGGAGAGCGATTGAATGTCGGGCACCAGTCGTAGGTCAATTACGGATCGGTTGTTAATGTTGACTTCTTGAACGGCGTAGCCCACCGAAGAAAAGACCAGCACTTCGGCATCGTCCGGAGCAGCGATCTGGTAGTTCCCGTCTACGTCTGTCACGGTGCCTACGGTAGTACCTTTCACCACCACATTGACGCCCGGCAGTGTTTCACCGTTTTCCTGGTCGGTGACCTGACCGGTGATGGTTTGTTCCTGTTGATCAGGCGTAGTATTCTGACCAAGCGTCTCGGAGGATGCCCATGATTGAGCAAAGGCAGTGATTTGCAATACTAGTGCTCCTAGCAAGATTAAGAAGCACCTGAGGTTGTTTAAAGGGTTGAGGTTGTTCATCGTAGTATAGTTTAAGTTTACATCTTATCTTCTCAAAGAACTTCTCAGCGTAGGGATTAATCACGCGTTGCCCCGGCCGACCAGACGAACCGTCCCTACGCTGGATGGTTACGATTGATAGCTGGTCAGCACTTTCTCTTTCTTATCTATCATCTCCCGGGCGGCCTTGGCAATATCGTCGGGTTGCATGTGGTAGTGGGCAAAGAGTTCTTCAATCCCGCCGCTCTCAATAAAGGCATCCTGTACGCCAATTTTCCTGACCGGCACGGGGTTTTCTTCGGCCAGCACCTCTAGCACCGCATCCCCAAAGCCTCCTAAGATGCTGGCGTTTTCGGCGGTCACCGCGCAGCCGGTCTTTTGCGTAGACTGCACGATCAGCGCTTGGTCGATGGGTTTGATAGAGGCCAGATGTACCACTTCGGCCTCGATGCCATCTTTAGCCAATAGCTCAGCGGCCTGAATGCACTTGGTCGTCATCACGCCGGTGCCAAACAGGGTTACGTCGGAGCCTTCGTGCATGACTTCGCCTTTGCCCCACTCGAAGCGGTGATTTTCGTCAAAGAACTCCGGCACGGTGTAGCGGGTGATGCGAAAGTAGACCGGGCCGGGTGTTTCCATCGCCGTCCGCATGATCTGCCGCAGGTCTTCGTTGCTACCGGCGTCGGCCACCTTCATATTGGGCATGGTTCGCATGATGGCCAGGTCTTCAATGGAGTTGTGTGAACCCCCGGCCCGGCTGGTGGGAATGCCGACGTACGAGCCGGGTATCTTCACGTTGAGCTTCGGAAAGCAGATAGAAATCGCAATCTGGTCCAGCGCCCGTCGGGAAGCAAACACCGCAAAGGTGGAAGGAAAGGGAGTGAATCCTTCGAAGGCCAGTCCGGCGGCAATTCCGAACAGGTTCTGCTCGGCGATGCCTACCTGAATAAACCGGTCGGGGTACCGCTGCTTGAAGTACAGGGCCTTGGTGGAGGTATGCAAATCCGCATCCAGGTAGAGCATCTTGTCGTACTCCTGCCCTAATTCTAGGAGCGCTTGCCCGTAGGCATCGCGCATTTCTACTTGATTATCTTTATTCACCGCCATAAAAGGTTTGTTTTTCGGTTGATTGTTTTAGTTTACTGTATCCTGACTCGGGTCGGCCGTAGGTAAGGGCTACTTCTCGCAGCATGGCATCGGCCGTTTTGGGATCGGGAGCGTGGGTATGCCATTTGTAGTTAAACTCCGCCTGCTCAATGCCCTTGCCCTTCACCGTATGCGCGATAATCATGTTCGGCTTTCCGTTGGCTTTTATCCAGCGGGCCGTATGCACTGCGCGGGCAATGTCTTCCAGGTCGTGCCCGTCTATTTCCTGCACGTTCCAGCCGAAAGCACGCCACTTGTCGGCCAGGGGCTCGATGCTCATCAGCTCCCAGGTGAAGCCTTTGGCCATCGCCTTATTATAATCCACGATAGCAATTAGGTTGTCCAGGTGGTAGTGGGCGGCGGCCATCGCGGCTTCCCACACGTTGCCCTCGTTGCATTCTCCGTCGCCCAGGATGCAGAACACCCGCGAGCGAGGATTTTCTTTTTGGCGTAAGCCCATCGCCATGCCTACCGACACGGAAAGCCCCATGCCGAGAGGCCCGCCGGAAGCTTCAATGCCCGGTGAGCTATCGATGTGAGTATGGCCTTCCAGTCCGCCCAGTTCGCAGTAGCGGTACACGTCCTCTTCGGGCATGTAACCCCGAATAGCCAGGGCCGCGTAGAGTGCCGGAGAACCGTGGGCTTTGGAGAGAATAAGCCGGTCGCGGGTTTCCATCAGGGGGTCTTCGGGGTCTAGCTTCATTTCCCGACCGTAGAGGACGGCGAGTAGTTCGGCCATCGAAAAGGAGCCGCCGATATGCCCCCACTGGCTGTAGGTAATCATCTCTACCGACAACCTTCTGATCTGGTAGGCGAACTCTTCTAACTGTTCTTGATCTTCGTGGGTAAATTTCATTGTTTACTAGTTTGTGTGGTCGGAGAAGCTTGTACGTGTAGTACCCAGTCGCTGGTGTCGGGCAGGCTAAACGTACTAAGCCCTCCTTGGGACGTTCCGTGGGGTTGATATTCTCCGGTTCGGGGATTGTATAAGTGGGTTTGATAATTTCCTTTAGGAATGTCGGCCTCAAATTGCCCCCCGGTAGCGGCGTAAAACAGGTATTGCTCACCGGGTTCGGCTAGGGCGTACACCCGATCCCCGCTTTTTATCGACTCATTGTCGCTGTGCATTTTCCAGTAGGCGATGTTCTGCTGGGTGAAGAAGTTGATGAGGTGCTTGACGTCTTCGTACTCCGGCGGGCCGCTGTGCCAGTTGGCCGAAAAGTAAGGGTGCCCATCGGCGTACTGATTTTTATCCCCCGTAGAGCCGTATCCTCCGGCTAAGGCAATGCCCCAGGATACCTGCCGGTGCTTTTCACGGGTGAAGGGAGGCCACGTTTCTTTGTCCGGACTGGTGGCGGCGCTTTTATCGCGGGGTTCGCCAATGTAGCCGTACTCATCGTTGACCACCGGCATGTTGTGGCCCAAGTTATAGGTAATGCTTAGGTTTCCCCACTTGTCCGCTTGGGGAGTGTTGGGTTGGTTTTCAGGATCGGTATTGTCCCATTCGTCCGTGACGGTGCCTTGTCCGTTGCGCACGCCGTATTGCACGATGGCGTGGACGGGCCAATCGTAGTTGAAAAACTGGAAGTCTACGCGGGTTTGCTGGTGAATAGACAGGGCACGCAGATACGCTCCGTTTTGCATCCAGGGGTCTTCCTTCCGCACTAATTGTCCCAACTGGTTCCAGTAAGGTTTATCCTTGCCATGATCCTTGTGAATGTAGTTCCATTCGTTCACCAGGCACCAGATCACGTTGGGATAGGCTGCGTAGCGGGCGAGCACGTAGCGTAGGTAGCGCTCATCTTGCGTTGCGGTGCCGTACACATCAGCCCCGTAGCCAAAGGGCATCAGGTCTACGATCATCTCGCGTTGGTAGGCATACTTCACGATGCTGTCCAGGGCGGGCCAGTAGGCCGTATTGAGTTGATCGTAGTGAATAGTGCTGTCGTTGGTGACCACAAACGGATGTTGGCGGGGATAGGGGGTCTTTTCGCTTTGGGCGGAGTTGGCGAACACCCGAATCTTGTTGATACCGTACACCATCGCACTGTCGATGGCCGTTTTCCAGCGGTCGCCCTGGAGTGCGTTGAGCACCATGTTGTAGTAAGTGGTGCCCCACATGTAGTAGCGCGTGCCGTCGTCGTACACAAAATGATACGGGTGCTCAGCATCGCGGCGCACGAAGCCGTGCTGCTGCGCCGGGGCCGAAGTTACCTGAAGGGTTCCCTGTTGCTGTAGTCCCGGGTCGGACGGGTTGCTGGTAATCCGGTACGTCCAGGGCCCTTCTTGCGTAGGAGTGAAGCGGACTTTGTACTGCTTGTCTTCATTCCAGTAGCCAGGGGTGCTGATCTTGCTTCCTTTGGGACCTTCAAAGGTGGCAGTGATTTGTACGTCGGTGTAAGGGTTGTCGTACGCTTGCTCAGCCTGTAGGGTCAGTTCGTGCGCAGTCCATTGATGCACTGACGCATCTGTCTGAGCCAGTGCTAAGCTACTACAGAAACAAGAAAAAAGGAGTAATAGGATTGTTTTCATAGGTATCTTTTTTATTGATTGGCTTTCACCGAAGCTTCGTTTTTATCATTCCGGCAAACCGTAATTTTTTGGTATATGGGCCCCGGCATTCCGTACCACACATGATCTTTTCGCATACCGTCTTTACTGAGGAAAATATATCTTAGATTGGAATGAGGAGTGCGCGGACCGAAGGCTACCGGGCCGAAGATCTTCTCTCCGTTGAGGTAGCAACTCAGGCTGTCGGCATCCCAAGCGGCTCTCCAGACGTAGGTTTCCTCTTCCGACCAGTCTTTGCGAGCGCCGAACGGAGCTTTTTCTTCTCGTTTATTATCGGCTTTCCACAGCATTTTGATGCCCCGGCCCTTTTCGTTGTCGTAGGTGCCCACCCGGAAGTTAAAGTAAGGAAGTGCCAGGTCTTTCTTCTGGTATTCACCCTCACGGTACTCATCCGCCCAGTTGCCCCCTTCGGGATTGGCGTACAGGCTAAAGAAGTGCTGCTTTTTTCCGGTCCGTTGGGTAAGCGGATTAAAATTCGTCATCTCCAGTTCAATCGCTCCCGCTTCATCGGCGCTGAATCCATCGTTTAAGACAATGACCATCTGACTCAATGAGTCGAGGCTTTGCCAGCCCTGGTCGGTAAATTTTCCGCCCTTGGCGATAATAGCTTCGGCGTAGGGGCCGGGCGTTTCATCGGTGAGTAGAATCTCTTCTTTAACCTCAAAATGCTGGGCTTTGGCGGGGGGGATAGTTGCCCCGATCAAGAGTAGGAAGCATAGAAGGTGACGCATAGTAGTTTTGTTAAGGGTGTGAAATAGACAGTGCTAAATTATATACAATGACATTAGTCAAATGTATACAGTAGTTTCTTAAAAGAAAAGGAGGGTTGGTATTTATTTGTATTCTATTGCCTATAAGAATTGTTTCAGAGTTAGTCATAGTGTGTAATTAGTTATAGGCTATTTCAAAATGAAAGCTATGTAAATTCAAAGTGCTAGCGTAATTTAGCGTAAAAACTAAGCCAATGGCTATCATTCCCCGGTAAATTACCGCTGCTATCACTTCACTGCTGCCTAAGTATCCTATTTTGGCGGTTACCGGGCCGCGACAGTCCGGAAAAACCACCCTACTCAAAGAAGCATTTCCTGCCTATCGGTACGTCTCGCTGGAAAACCCAGACAACCGCGCTTATGCTATCGTGGTTGTCTACTCTGGAAAGCAGTTATGTCATTTTTCTGCTACAGCCCTACTACGAAAACTTCAGTAAACGCATTGTAAAAACACCCAAGCTTTACTTTTACGATGTGGGGCTGGTAGCTTTCTTACTAGGTTTGCGCTCCTCGGATGGGCTGAACGACCAGGCTTTGATAGGCAGCTTGTTCGAAAACTTAGTGATCGCCGACCTTATCAAAAAGAATCATCATGGTTACCGCCTGCAAGACTACTGGTTTTGGCGAGACACTAATGGTCACGAGGTAGACCTGCTCACCAACCGAGCCGGAGGGTTGGATATCTTTGAGATTAAAGCTACCCAGACCATTTTGCCGAAGTTATTCCAAGGCATGGACTACTTTGCCAGCATCACCGCAGGCAAGACCAAAACCAAGACGCTCATTTACGGGGGAAAAGAAAATCAATATCGGACGAAGTACGCCGTAAGAACGTGGGATGCGCTATAGCGAAAGTAGGTATACAATTCAAGATTTACCTCCTGACTGGATATTATTGATCCAGGAAGTCCAGCGGACTCGGCACTTTCATCAGGTGAGGTGTGGTCAGGTGGGTGTATATCATGGTGGTGCGGATAGAATGGTGACCGAGCAGTTGCTGAATGACCCGTACATCGGTTCCTGCCTCTAATAAATGGGTGGCGTAAGCGTGGCGCAGACTGTGCAGGGTTACCTTTTTACGGATACCCGCTTAGGTGCACCACCTTCCGCTCGCCGTCGATGTTGACAATTTTTAGGTGGATTAGTTCGCCGCTACGGAGTCCAAGGGCGTAGACCAGCGTGAGCATGGCTCGGTGCTTCAGATTAGGGCTAGCCGCTAAGAGAGTCTTCACCTCACGTACGCTCAGAATTTCGGGCAAAGGTTGGGGGCGGCGCGTAGGATACACCGGACTGAAGTCTACCGAACGCCGGTGCACTTCTTTTAGAAACAGCGCGATGGCACTGATGAGTTGCTTGTGTGATGAGTAGGTGTAGTGTTTGACTTCTACGATGCGCAGGATGTGATTAAGCAAGGCTGGAGTATCAAGCTCCTGGATGAGCGTTTTACCAACAAAATTCTGGAAAACGGTGAGCAGCCCGACGTAGGTTTTGATGGTGGCGGGACTATACCGTTTGATTGCCATCAATCATTGAAAAGGGGCAAAGGTTTGCATAACACACAAGAAAGTTGGTTATACAAAACTGTTTAAAAAGGTTTGGATATACAACTTGCGTTAGATTGTTTATCTATGAAAAATTACATAGGTTTGTTTATCGCCGCGAACGTGCGGGCGGCTACGCCGTCAGTCCCCGGCCTTAGCTTCGCTTCCGTTCCACGGCGGCACTTCGCACAGCCGAGAACTGACGGCTACACGTCATACTTCGTCCAGATACTTCGTATCTTCCCGAAGCACGACGCGTAGCCGCCCGCACGTTGTGTCTCATTGGTTTCAAGTCACAGGCCTCTTTATTACCTTAAACTTACTTTTTTTGTGTTCCATTATTAGTTAACTTTGCTTTATGGAACAACAGCGGCAATTAGTATTCTTCAAGAGTTATTTCAGAGACTTTTTTGAATCTCTGAACGACAAAGTGAAGGACAAAATTGATCAGGTACTGTTTCTTGTAAGGATAGCCGAACGAATACCCCGTAAATTCTTCCGACATATGTCAGGAACTGACGGTTTGTTTGAGATTCGGATTGAGTATCAAAGCAACATCTATCGAGTCTTTTGCTGTTTTGACGAAGGGAATTTAATCGTTCTTTTCAACGGATTTCAGAAGAAATCACAAAAGACACCTAAAAAAGAAATAGATAAAGCTTTGCGGATTAAAGGTGAGTATTTTGAACTTAAGCGCAGATAAAAATGAAAAAGTATGTAACAACATTTGATGAACATCTTGACCAGAGATATGGACGTATCGGAACGACAGAACGAACAGATTTTGAGATTAAAGCAAAAGCGTTTGCTATAGGTGAGATTATTCGTGAAGCTCGTAAAGAAGCAAAAATGACTCAGGAACAACTTGCTAAACGAACCGGAACAAAAAAGAGCTTTATCTCTAGGATTGAGAACGGTCAGAGTGACATTCAGCTATCGACTCTTTATAAACTCCTGGAAGTTGGACTTGGGAAACGAGTTAACCTGACGATTGGATAACGAGACACAACAATGGGTATGAAACATAGGGCGAACAGCGGTTTCCGCAAGCTTTCGGGTTCTTCGCAAGCCTAGGCTCGGTGGGAAAGTCTGCAGTTTTGAAATGCCCTACGTTTCATAACCGAGACCGTTGCACTAAACAGCGATCCTTATATAAAGAAGTTCTCGCTACTACATTCCCGGTATAGAATAGCCTTTTGCCGCATCATCCAGTACCAATACCCAATCATTCTCTTGCCCACTCTCACCGGGTGGGTCAAATACCTGTTCTCCTCCCGTATCGAAGGTGGCGAAAGGCTTATTCGTACGATACTGATTTTCATCGTACCGTTTACCATCCCGGGGGTTGTACCACCAAGCTTGGCAACGCTGCCCGGAGACTTGAGAAAGATTTATAGTAACCTCCCTCCCGTTAGTTATGTAAAGTATCCAGTAGCTGCTGTCGGCTGCTCGGGCACACTGCACCCGGTCATCTACTGCTCCCGCCTCAGAAACCAGGATACCTTGATCGGGTATTCGCTCCGGATTTATAAAGGGACGCGACTCCATCAACTCACGCACAGAGGTCATATCTTGGGCCCCTTCGTAGTCTAACGCGTCGTACCAGTAATCTTTGTAATGGCTTTCTTTCTGAATGCTACCGGGCTTGTCCATCTGCCAGATGCCATTGGCCCCGTAGGTAAAGCCACAGGCCCCAGCCAGCAGCGACCAGTAAGCTCTTCTTCGCAAGTGCCAAGCCGTGAACATCCCGTTTTCATACTTGTGCTTCACCGGATGCGCTTCGTAGCAAGGCTCCGAATCTAACGTAGGTTTTATCGGCTGGCGATGGTAATCCTCCTGAATCCGCTCGTAGTTCTTATTGCCTATGCTATGTCCCGACTGGATCATGTTAAAATCCAGCCACTTTTGGTCATGATAGAATTCACCCGTAGAGGTAGCGGGTGGACGAAAGGTTCCTCCCTGAGGATGAAAGCTCATGAGCAGTTTGTCCTGGTTACCCCCGGCGGCCCCATCAGCTAGACCCTGCGCTAGCTTGTGATAGATCGTATCCCGCGTTCCCCAGGTATCCCCGCCCAGTATCCAGATAATGTGCGATTTATTCCGGTAGCGGTTTCCTAGAAATTTGCCGTAGTTATAGACAGCCAGGGTATCATTGTACAATACCTTTCCTTCTACCTTCCCTTTCTTAGGCTCAATATGGCTTCCGGCCCAGATTGGCAAAAGGGCCATGTATAACCCCAGCTTTTCGGCCTGATTGATGATGTAATCGGCATGTTGCCAGTAGGCTTCGTTGGGGAAGGTGATATTACCTCCCCTGAAAGGCACCTCTCCGTAGGCGTTAGCGTAGTTAAACTCCCAATCCAGCAGATGTGCTTGAATGACAGTAAACTTTTTCTGCTTCCGGTCTTTCAGGTACCGTTTTGCTTCTTGTTTATCCAAACCGGCAAACAGCTTCCAGGCGGTGTCACCCAGCCAGAAAAAAGATTCTCCGGTTTCTTCAACCAAGTAGCGACCGCTGTCGCTGATCCTGATAGCTGACAGTTTATCTTTGGATGAACTTTGGTCTAAAAAAAGAAAAGAGGCAAGACTAACCAGCAGAAAAGCGAATAATATATCTCATCGGTGTTTCATGTTTTCAAAATTGTTGTTGAAGCGATTTATAGTTTTACTATACTGACTTGCTCAAGTGTGGTAGAATATACTTCATTACTCTATCGCCAACCACTTCGACCGTAACAGGGTAAAGACAATGACCATCGCAAACGTGGCGAGCCCCGCCAGCAGTAGGAACACAGGCGTGAAATCAGCCGTTTCGTTGGTAATCACTCCCACTTCTTTGATGACAAAGGCGGTGAAGCCGGTTTCGATAAAGCCGACCAGGGCCGCTACGGTGGCTACCTGCTTCGGGTCTACGTCCTGCTTGAAGGCGTGCTGGTTGGCCAAAATCGCTCCGATACCAAAGACGTAGACGCAAAAGATAATCACACTGGCCGTCACCGACTGGGTTTGAGTGGCCAGCAGCACCGTGAGCATCAGCACGTACGCTCCGGCAATCACGATCTTCCTGGATTTTAGAATAGACATACCCCGTTTGGAGAGCCACAGCACAATCGCTCCGCCCAGCCATAAGCCTACGTCTTGCATAAAGTAGATGATGGATAAGTTTCTGGCCAGACTTTGGTCGTAAGGGTGGCCCAGGGCTTGCGTAAAGAAAGAAGGAAACCACTGCGTAGCAAAGTACAGCGAAGGAATAATGCCCAAGCCTAGCAGGGCCACTCCCCAGAATCCCGGCGACTTGAAGACGGTTCGGTAGCTTTGCAAAACGCTAGTTACGTTCTTTTTCTCCGGTGCCGAAGCGTTGCTTTTAGGCCAGTGAATGGCCCGCTGCTCCGGACGGCGGAAGATCGTGAGCCAGGGAATGAGCCAGAGCACGCCCAGCGCTCCTGCCAGCACAAAACTCATTCGCCAGTCGTAGGCATTGGACACGTAAATGACAAAATAAGGAGCGGTGAGCGTGGCCAGAAACGCGCCGCTGGCAAAGATGCCCGACGCCAGGCTGCGCTCCCGGGCCGGAAAGATGCGGGCAATGATCATCAAACAGATCGGGAAGTTCACCGCTTCCCAGAATCCCAACAGGTAACGAAGTCCCAGCAGCGTGGTATAGCTCTGCGCTAGTCCGACCAACATGGTGCTCACCGACCAGCCTAAGACCATGATGGGAAAAAAGCGGCGTATATTTTGGATGCGGTCAATAATGAGTCCGATGAACAGGTGCGTAAAAGCGTAGGTAAATACAAACGCCGACAGCAGCGTGCCCCGTTGTGCGTTGTCCAGACCAAATTCTTCGCTGATGGGTTCGATGGCCGTGCCCAGCGTCTGCCGGTCGAAGTAGTTGAGGAAAGTAGCCAGAAACAGCGTGCCCAGTACCCACCACCGCCAGTTGCGCTCGTACCAGCTCGCGGAAGGAGTTGTCTCCCGAGTCGGGTTTACCGGATTAGCTGAAGGTTGGTTCATAGGTTCACGCTTCGGGGTAATGGAATAGTTGCATCGCTTTGATCAGTTCTTTTTTAAGATTCTCTAAGTGGCTTTTCATGGCCGCTTCTGCCGCGGGCGGGTCGGGCTGAATGATGTGCCGTACAAACTCCTTATGCTCTTCGGCTGATTT
This sequence comes from Cyclobacteriaceae bacterium, assembly GCA_965217275.1. Lineage (GTDB taxonomy): Bacteria > Bacteroidota > Bacteroidia > Cytophagales > Cyclobacteriaceae > Tunicatimonas. The sequence continues at coordinate 5,559,742 of OZ244400.1, forward strand.
TACAATACGTCCTTCCAGGGCATAGACGGTGACCCGCAGACGGTGCCACTGCGTGTTGAGCTTTTTGATAAACTCTTCGGCCTTCTGGTTATCCGCCATGCGGAAGATGATTTCGTGCAACTGCCGGTCTTTGACGAGCCACTGACTCAAATAGTGTTCTCGCTGTTGGTCATCGGCCGGTCGCTGCTGAGCCAGCGTTTTCATTTCGTCGATGATTCGTCCCAGTAGCTGGCGGTCTTTTTTATTGCCTTTTTCGGCGGCCCACCGTACGATAGCGCTTTCCAGGGCAATTTTGGTATCAAAAATCTCTTCTACCTCCCGCACCGTGAGCACGTACACTTTTTTTCTGCCGTTTTTGGTAATGATCAACCCTTCCTGCTCAAGTTGGGTGAGCGCTTCCCGAATTGGGGTGCGACCGATGCCTAGCTGACTCGACAAGGCGTTTTCGGTTACGCTTTCGCCTGGCCTGATCTGGGTAGATAAGATGAGTTGCTGGATGGTTTCGTACGCTTCTTCGCGGGAGTTTTTCTTAGTAGCCATTAATTATACAGTTTGGTAAAGACTTCTAATAACGTCGTACGCTCTCCTACGTTGCCCGGAAACACCACGTAGGGCAAACCCGGATAAGCACTTTGGTCTAAGGTCCAGAAAGGTACGCCGGGAGCGATTTGACCCTTGACCGTGGCCGTTTGCGTATCCAAGCCGTGCCGCGCAATATCGTGGGAAGTAATGCCGCCCTTAGCAATGACAAAGTCGGGTTTGACCGAGAGTGTACGGACAACGGCCGACAAAAAATCGGATATCGTTTTGCCTGCGGCGAGTTGCTGTTCTCGCTCATCGGCCCGCACGTAATCTCGCTCGGTATACAACACCACCGGCTGTTCGCTGCCCAACGTTTGCTCAACACGCTGCCGTATCTCATGGCGATACTGATGATGCTCGTCCGACAGCACGCTGTTGATGTTTACCTTAATAGCTTCTACCGGGGCATGGTCCAGCAGGTGCCTAAGCTGTTCGGTGGTTTTTTGCACGTAAGAGCCTACGATGAGTAAACCTTTTTTACCTAGTGCGCCCGGTTCATACAAAGCGGTATCGTCCAGCCCGGCCCTGATCTTGACAAACGAGGCGGCCGTGCGGTGCAGAAACTTTTTCCCTTCAGCTTCGGCGCGACATAATCCCAACACCACCACTTCCAGGTCTTCGTCCACCAGGGCATTTATGATAATAGGCTGCATTTCTTGAGCGACCATCAGCTTATCGTACACCCGGTCTTCACCTCCCTGACGGATATCTTCCAAGGAAAGGCTGATGACCTGCTCTTTTTTCCACTTCCCGGCTGATTTCTCCTCCACCCAATCGCCCAGGTGAGAATGATGGTAGCCAAATACGGTATCCTGGGCAAACTCGGTCTGATGCGCCGGAATCAACGCTTTGCCCTGCCGCACATAGTGGGTGTCGTGTATAGTCAGCCGACCTCCTTCGCCAAAGTAGGGCACCAGCAACACGCCGTCGTACGGGCCCAGTATATCGGCCAGAGCGCTGACTTCCTCATAAAAATGCCCCCTTAGGGTAGAATCGCTTCGGCTGATGACTTTGACGTTGCTACCACTATCTTGTAAAAGCTGCGCGATGGTCCGGTTCATTTCGGCAGCTTCGGAAGCGGGAGAAGCGCGGGAGTTAGTGAGCACGTAGAAGCAATTACTTTCGGTTAGCTGCTGATGAATCAGTTCCGAAGTCCATTCCATCAGTACCTTTATGTCGTGCACCGTTTGGCAACCGGTCGGGTCATCGTCGATCACCACTATCCGGGCGGAGGCTGCTTGGTTGAGGCTACGGATGCGTGGCCGGGCGTTTTGGATCACTAAAGCCGGAGAAACGCTAGTTTGTACGTCCGATAATAGTAGATTAGACAAGTTTTAGTCGAGTTAGCAGTAAATTGTATGCAATTTTAGGCTGCTAATATATATAACATTTCTTTATGGTAAGCAGTATTTTTCCGTTATTACTAAATTTATTCCCGGCTAATTTGTATAATTGTTAAATCATCTGGTATATTAACAGGCCTTTTAGCATTATGCAAAGCTACTGTACTTATAATTGATAATATTATACTTTTTAGTAACCGCTTAATAAGTACTATCTATGAATGAATTGTACGAACAAAAGAGTGATGCGGAAATCTGGGCGGACTTTCAATCCGGTAATTATACGGCCTTTGCTTTTATCTACGAAAAGTACATTCAAAATGTGTATAACTACGGTCGACAGGTTTCCAACGACGAAAGCTTGGTAGAAGACTGCGTTCAAGACTTGTTTATTGACTTGTGGAACCACAAGCATAAACTGAGTCGGGTCACTTCTATTCGGTGGTATTTGCACAAAGCCGTACAAAGAAAGGTAAAGGGGGCACTTCGACTGCGCCGACGTTACGTAGCGGATGCGTACGTGCTAGAGAAAAACGCGGAGACGGTAGCCTCCGGAGAAGCCCTGCTTATTGAGGTTCAGGGCCAAGAACAACGACAGAAGATGCTCCTGCGGTATCTTCATCAGCTACCGGAAAAACAAAAGAAGGCTTTGATGCTAAAGTTCTACGAAAATCTTAGCTATCAGGAAATAGCCGAGGCCATGTCACTGAACATTGCCAACGTATACAAGATTATTGAGCGAGCGTTAGGCACGCTTAGAAAAGAAGTTATCTATCTGTTAGTTCTCTGTTTACCCGGCTTTTGTTGAAATAAGATTAATATTAAGGGCATACATTTATAAAAATTACAAACCTGCAAAAAAACTTACCACAAAATGTCTAAAAGTTCGGAAAGTGCTCCCTTACTACTACTAAGCACTAACAATGGACTACGCAGACTACACAGTAGACGATTTTGTATCGGACGAATTTTTCTGGCGATGGGTGCTCAACCCGGATGAAGAAACGACCCTTTTCTGGGAGGTCTGGCTACAAGAAAATCCTCATCAGGCTCCTACCGTAGCTAAAGCGCGAGAAATAATCCTCCATCGTGATGCCCTCCAACATACTTTGTCAGATAAGAAGGTAGAAGCTATCTGGCAGAACATTCAACAAGCGCATCAAAAAGAGACACGTCATAATCAAAGTCCTACCCGTAGCACTCGTATCTTCCGCTACCCAGTTGCCGTAGCGGCCAGCGTGGCGGTTGTCTTGTTGATCGCAGCGGTTTGGTTTGTCCAACGTTTACCGGACGCTACCTATGCCACTGCCTACGGCGAAACCCAGATCATTACGCTGCCCGACCGTTCGGTGGTCACCTTGAACGCTAACTCCACGTTGCGCATCCCTTCCCCGTGGACCGAAGAAGACGACCGGCACGTGTACCTGGAGGGGGAAGCCTTCTTCAACGTGCAGCACAACGATACCAAGTTTATGGTGCATACCGACGACCTGATCGTAGAGGTACTGGGCACCCAATTCAACGTTAACCATCGTCGTAGCACCACCCAAGTGGTGCTGAACCACGGACAAGTCAGGTTAAACCTGGCGCAGGCCGAAGACGTGCTGATGCAGCCGGGCGATCTGGCCGAATTTTCCCGTAGTAGCGGCCAGTTTACCCAAAAAAAGGTAGACCCCGAAGTGCTTACTTCCTGGCGGAATAAGTTGCTGATCTTTGAGGACACCCCGCTAAGCGAAGTAGCCCAAATGCTGGAAGACAACTACGGACTGCAAGTAGAAATCAAAACCAAAGCACTGGCCGATAGAAAAATAACCGGGGAGATAGCCTCCACCGAACTACCGATGTTCCTCAACACCCTGCCCGAACTGTTGGGTATTAAAGTGACCCAAAACGGTAAGCAGTTGGTGTTTGAGGATCGATGAACGGTGCCCCTAACGGAATAGCATAACCAAAACTAGTATACCCATGAGAAACCCTCAAAGACGGAAATTCCCCCTGCTGTTGCTGCTGGCCGTGCCTATCTACGCATTTTCCCAGGCAACGGCTCCGGTAGCCATGCGAGACGTGGCCCCTCCTTATGAACACGCGGTTCGGCAAGCCACCCAAAAGTCGTTGCACCAGGCGTTAGACGAGATTAAGACCCGCTTTGACGTCAAGTTTATCTTTGAAACCAAGGTGATCCGGGACAGAACCGTTTTGGCCGATTTCTCACCGGTAGAAAACGTGGACCAGGTGCTGGCTAGGTTGTCTACCCAGGTAGACCTGCGGTTTAAGAAGATCGGCGACCGCAATCACATGATCCTGAAAAAGAAGAAAGAGGAAAAATTAGAGAAGCTCACCGGGGCATCGCCAAAAGCGCCGGGACTCACTACCTTGTCGGCCGTGCCGGTTCCGTCCGTTAACAAAGAACCGGCGGCGGAGCAGCAAAAAACCATCTCCGGAAAAGTAACTGACGAAAACAACGAGGGCTTGCCTGGGGTGAACATTGTGGTGAAAAACACTACGCTGGGCACGGTGACCGACGTGGACGGCAACTACCAATTATCAGTACCGGACGAGGCCACCACCCTGGTGTTTTCTTCGGTAGGGTATCTGGCCCGAGAAGTAGCCATTGACAACCAGACGGTGATCAACATCGAGATGACCCCCGACGTACAGTCGCTGGAAGAAGTGGTGGTGATCGGGTACGGCACGCAGAAAAAGAGGGACCTGACGGGGGCCATCTCTTCGGTTTCTTCCAAAGAGATTGAGGAGATTTCGGTCACCGGTTTCGATCAGGCTATCGAGGGAAAACTCTCCGGAGTGCGGGTGGTGAACGCCAACCCCTCGCCGGGGGCCGGACTAGAGATCCTGATTCGTGGCCCGAACTCCATTCAGTCCTCTACCTTCCCCTTGATCGTGGTAGACGGCATGCCACTACCGGATGATTTTAACTACGGAAACAATCCCTTCAACGCCATCAACCCTAACGACATTGCCAGTATAGAAGTGCTCAAGGATGCCTCCGCCGCCGCTATCTACGGCACGCGGGCCGCCAACGGCGTGGTGCTGGTCACCACCAAACGAGGCGGTCAGGGAAAGGCGCGCATCAACTTTTCGGCCCGGTACGGACTGCAACAGGTGGCGCGCAACGTAGAACTAGCCGATCGTGACCAGTTTCTGGATTACTACTGGGCGGGCCGTAATCATGGATTCTGGAAGCTTGATACCGCTCACTTTGATCCGGACTACGAAGGGGGGCTGTTTGCGTTGGAGAAAAACTGGCAATGGGACATTGGCAACTCGGAAGAGAGATTAGCAGAGCGTATGGATATTATCACCGCCAATCCCGGAGTGTTCGGTAGTGTGGGAAGCCAAAATCCTGACCGGGCTTTCTGGTTCGGAGGCTTCAACCGAAACTACTTGGATGATCCCAATACCGGAGCCGAATGGCAAAGAAACCTAGACATCATGCAGTCGCTACTCACCAACCCCAACGCTTGGCCCAACACCCGGTGGACAGATGTGATTCAGAACGACGGCAGGTTCCCAGGGCGCTTTGAAGACTATTCGCTATCCTCCAGCGGAGGAAACGAAAGGATGGCGTACTACGTGTCGGGAAGTTATACTCGTAACCAGGGGACCATCCGAAATACGCAGCACGAACGACTGACAGCTATCTTAAACCTGGATTTCAACATTACTGATCGTCTTGACTTCGGCTTTAAACTGCAACCCTCCTTGCAAGACTTGGACCGCATAGACGGTAGCCGAGCCGTATCTACCTGGTTCGACGCGCCTTTGTATGCCAACGTCTTCGGCCTACCTCCTATCTACCCAGCCACTGATGAAGATGGGATTGTACACCTGGGTCGCGGTAGCGAAATAAATAACATTGATTTTGGCTTGGACCGAATGGATAACCCTCTGTGGACCTTTTTGATGACTGACAACACCCGGACTTTCAGAAACTTGGGAAGCTTGTTTGGAGAGTACGAAATTTTAAAGGGACTGACCCTCCGTTCAGAGATATCCACGGACTTTACCAATACTGTAAGAGACCAGTTCAGACCCATTGCGATGGGCTCGCGTAATTCTCCTCCCGGAACGCGCGGTGAATCGTGGGGAGCTAATAGCACTTCTTCCAGCTTCTACTGGTACCTAGCCAACACCTTAAATTATAAGAGAGTGTTTGGTAAACATGAGATTTCACTGTTGGCAGGATATACCGCCGAGGAAAGAACGGTACGCTCCAGCCGTATTAGAAAAGTAAATTTTCCTACCGACGAGATTATCACCACCAACCAGACCGGCGAGATCAAAGACCCCGTGGACGACGTTCGCAATAACCTCGACGGTTATACCTTGATCGGCACGCTGGGCCGGTTGATCTATAACTTCGATAGCAAATACTACCTGACCGGGACGGTTCGGCGGGATGGATCCTCGCGGTTCGGACAGAACAACCGCTGGGGTACGTTTCCTTCAGTGAGTGCTGCCTGGCGTGTCTCGGGCGAAAATTTCATGCAGAATATCAGGTTTATCAGTGACTTGAAACTTAGAGCGGGCTACGGAACGTCCGGTAACAGCGGTATTGGCAACTATAATGCTATCCGGTTGCACGAAGTTGCTCCCTATATTCTGGATAACACGTTGGCGATAGGCTACCTGGACCGGCAGTTGCCCGACCGGGGATTGGGCTGGGAAGAATCTCGCGAGTTTAACCTAGGAGTAGATGTATCTTTGCTTGAAAATCGTCTCGATGCTACCGTAGAGGTATACGACAAAAGAACCGAATCTATGCTCTTTCCTCGTAGCCTACCGGATTACTCCGGTTTTGGTAGCTTCTTAACAAACATGGGGAAAATGCAGAGCCGAGGTTGGGAAGTAAGTGTGCTATCCCGCAACCTGGTGGGGGCATTTAACTGGACGTCTGACTTTAATATTTCTGCTTACAACACCAGGATACTGGCGTTGGGTCCGGACGGTTTGCCGGTAGATGGACAGCAGAATGCCGGGCGCATTAGCATGGTTAGAAACTTCATTGGGCACCCTTACGGCACCTTCTTCGGTAGCGTTTACCTGGGCACTTTTTCTTCTTTTGAAGAAGTGTTTACCGACCCTTCCCGTCCGTTGGACAATGATCTGAATACCGACCCGGCACGGCTGCGAGACAAAGCCAGCTTTCCGGGCGATCAGAAGGTTGCTGACGTGAACGGCGACGGCATTATTGATGGAAACGATGAGACTATCATTGGTTCCCCGGAACCTGATTTTTTCTGGGGATTAGGCAACACGTTTCAGTACAAAGATTTTGATCTGAGAGTGCAACTTAGTGGTGTGGTGGGAGCTCAAGTACTGAACGCCGTGATGTCTGACCAAGCTAGCCGCATGTTAGACGGCCGACAGAACGTACGCGAGGATATGCTAGACTACTGGTCGCCCACCAATACGGACGGTTACTGGGTCACGCCCGCTCGCCGACAGGGGGGGGGCTTCGACAAGAGCACTTCTTACCTGGTCGAGAAAGGTGATTTTATTAAGATCAACACTATTAATTTAGGGTACAACTTCCCTGCTGCTGCCTTAAGAAGATTAAAGATTAATACCGCTCGAGTATATATCAACGTGCAAAACGCTTTTATCTTTTCCCGATATTCCGGGGCAAATCCAGAGGCTAGCCAGCGAGGCGACGATGAATCGGGTCGCGCCCGCACCTTTGGCGTAGACGGCGGTGGGTACCCTCCTATGCGGGTTTTTGCTTTCGGAGTTAATCTAGGACTTTAGTAGACATAACATCGTAAACAAATGAAACTTATTAATAGAATATCTATCATTACCCTAGCACTGTTATTGGGTGCTGCCTGTTCGGAAGACTTTCTAGAAGAAGCAAGTGTGCCTCAGGATACGCCCGGAGGTGATGACTTTTACGACTCACCGGGCACTATCTACTTCGGAACCATCGGCGTGTACAGTATCTTGCATGATCTCTACGACGAAGCTGCCTCTATTCCTGAAACCTTGGAAAAGAGAAGTGATAACACCGCCAATGCGGGAGACGAAACGGTTCCGGACGATGACTTCAGTGGTGGTGGCGGCGGCCAAGGGGTCTGGACCGAGAGCTTCCGTATGATTTCCCGAGCCAATCTGGTGATAGCCTCTATTAAAGCATTTTCCGGAACCGAGCGCGAAGAAGAGCAACTGCTTCCCCTGGAGGCAGAAATGCGGTTTCTGAGAGCCTTTTCCTATTTTAACCTGGTGCGGATGTTTGGCGATATGGTCATTATTACCGAACCTCTGGCTAACGATCAAGAAATTCTGGGAAAAAGACGCGAACCTGTGTCTAAGGTATACAGCGAGGTGATTGTTCCCGACTTAGAATTTGCCGTAGAAAATGCCCTTACCAAAGAAGAACTTACGGGAAGCCCTAGCACTCCCGGGCGCTTTCAAGATGGTAGCGAGCGGGGGCGGGTTAGTCAAGGAGCAGCTCAAACCCTATTGGGGGAAGTCTATTTAACGCTAGAACAGTATTCAGAAGCTGAGGAAATCCTGTCAGAAGTATACGCTTCAGGACTCTACGTGCTGGAGGCTTCTTACGAGAACTTGTACGATGTTTCTAACGAATACAATGACGAATCCATCTGGGAAATAGGCTACGATTTTGCAGCGGGAGAAGGTAGCCGGTACTTTCGCTGGACCACCCGCGCGCTGCGCGACGAAACCGGAACGCAAGGCGCGGTAGGAATTATGCTGCCTACCAAAAACATTTTGAATGCCTTTTTGAACGTAAGAGATGATTTTGGAAACGTACTTCCCGTCAGGGACACCACTGGTACGTATGCAAACTTTACCCGCTTTGAAGCCGCTATGGACACGTTTGCACTATATAAGGCTGACCCCAGCGATACGGCTTTTGCTGACTACATCAAGAAATTTGTGACCCTGGGAATTGAGGCTGAAAATACTAACCAGGACAACAATTACTATGTCTATCGCTTTGCAGATGTCATCTTATTGCTAGCCGAAGCCAAGAGCAATCAGGGTAAAATAGACGAAGCCATTAACTTGCTAAACGAAGTTAGGATGCGAGCCAATATGCCAGACTATGATTATGACCGCTGGGACGGGGGCGGAAGCTTGGGTCGGCAACAAGCTTTCAACAACGCGCTTTTGTTTGAGCGAAGGGTAGAATTTACTTTTGAGGCAAAAAGATGGTTTGATCTCCTGCGCTTCGATGCGGCTTTTGAAGTGATGAGTGATTACGTAGGGTTTCCTATTGACGAAAGTCTACTACTCTTTGAAATCCCAAGTGATGAAATCGATAAGAACCCAGGAATCACGCAGAATCCGGGGTACTAATTAAAACAGAAAACAATGATGAAAAAGTTAAAAAAACTGAGCCTGTATTTTCTGTTGGTCGCCGGACTTGGTTTGGCCTTCGGATGCGAAGACGACGAAATAGCCGCACCTGTCGTAAGTAACTTTCAGGTATTTGAAGTGGAGGAAGACGCCGACGGCAACACGATGCTCACGGGCCCGGTTGACGCCGTGGAGGTGGGGCAGAACGTTCGGTTCGAGATCACCACCGACGCCGACCTGGCCAGCATCTGGATTGGCGAATTCCAGTGGGTTCCCTACGGGTCCAGTGACTCGCTGCCCGACAGCCGCAACTACATCCACTACGGCCTGGAGGGAGCTCGTGGTTTCGAGATGGCCCTCAACGAAACGGGAGACGGCTTCTTCTACGAAACGTCTTACCGCTTCGAGTCTCCTTCCGAAGGCTGGCCCGTTACCATTGTCACCACCAACCACGGATACGACAATCCCAATTATCAGCAGTCGGTACATGAGGTGGGTAGAATCGTCGTTAATCCCTAGTTTTTGTTTTGCTCAATCCCCGGGTTTTACTTTCATTGGTCTTGCCGGTTTCCGTCGCTAAAGTTGTCTATCCAATTCACCCGATACGCGTCGTTACCGACCGAAACGGTTGCTACTTTATTTATCTTATGTCTACCCTATTTTTGTTAAAAGTTTAGCAATAATATCGGTTTATCTTTAAATAGATCATAAATCTGCCAAAAAAACTAACCGAAAAGTGTCTAAAAGTCCGACAAGCCTTCCCTTACTAGTGACAATCGCTAATAATGGACTACACGCACTACTCAGTAAACGATTTTGTATCGGACGAGCGCTTCTGGAAATGGGTGCTAGACCCAGATGAGGAAACGACTGTCTTCTGGGAAAACTGGTTGCAGGAAAATCCCCATCAGGCTTCTGTCGTAGCCCGTGCGCGGGAAATAATCCTTCATCGTGATGCGAGGCAGTATACTTTATCGGACGAAAAAGTAAAACACATCTGGCAAAACATCCAAAAAGCTCGTCAGCAAGATACAAGTCGTCAACGTCCTATCCGTTCCAGACCCATCGGTGGTGTTTTGTTTCGTATCCCCCGCTACTGGATAGTAGCGGCCAGCCTGGTGGGCGTCTTATTCATAGCCATTTGGCTGGTCAGAAGCCTATCCGAGACTGTTTATGTGACTGCCTACGGCGAAACGCAGACCGTCACCTTGCCCGACCGCTCGATGGTCACCCTGAATGCCAACTCAACGTTGCGTGTCGCTGCCCGCTGGGCCGAAGAAAATGACCGACACGTGTATCTGGAAGGCGAAGCCTTTTTTAACGTCCGGCACAACAATACCAAATTTACGGTGCACACCGACGACCTGACGGTAGAGGTACTGGGTACCCAGTTCAACGTCAACCACCGCCGTAGCAAAACCCAGGTGGTGCTGAGCCGCGGACAAGTCAAGCTGAACCTTCGTACCGAAGACTTGCTGATGCAGCCGGGCGACCTGGCCGAGTTTTCTCGTAGTAGCGGCCAACTGGTCCGGAAAAAGGTAGACCCGGAAGTGATTACTTCCTGGCGGAATAAGCTGCTAATTTTTGATGGCACCCCGCTCCTCGAAGTAGCCCAAATACTGGAAGACAACTACGGGCTACAAGTAGTCATTAAGACTAAATCGCTGGCAGAGCGAAAGATTACTGCAGAGATAGCCACTACCGAATTGGATACATTCCTGAATGCCTTGCCTGAACTCTTGAGTATAAAAGTAACCAGAAATGAAAACAAGCTGATGTTAGAGGAATAATAAACGTGTCACTATAACCTAAAAACCGGTCATTAATTTGTAAAACCTATGAGAAATACCAAAAAATGGCTCAAGCTACCGCTTGTAATCCTGTTAACCCTGCCTATCCATTCGTTTTCTCAGGCGGTCACTGCTCCCGTAGCGATGCACCACCCTCAACCCGAGCGTTCGGCACAACCAGCCTTTAAGAAGTCGCTCAAGGAGGCATTGCGCGATTTGAAAAGGCAATTCAATGTCAAATTTATCTTTGAAACCGAGATCATCCAGGACAAAACTGTCTCGACAGACGTTTTCGAGGGCGAAAAAAACCTGAACAATGTGCTGGACAAACTGTCATCCCAAGTAGATTTACGCTTCAAAAAAATAGGCGAGCAGCGCTATATAATCCTCAAAAAAGATAAGCCAGTAGAAAAAATAACGACTGCTGCTTCCGACATGACAAGATCGTCGTTCGCCCAGCAGCGAGTAGCCTCACTGGAACAAACCATTAGCGGTCAGGTCGTCGACCAATCCACCAACGAGCCCCTGCCGGGGGTGAACATCCTGGCCAAAGGCACCACCACCGGCACGGTTACCGACGTAGAGGGTAACTACCGCCTCACCGTGGCCGATGAAGCAACTACGCTGGTGTTTTCCTCCATTGGCTACGTAACGGTAGAGGAAGCGATCAACGGCCGTAACACCATCAACCTCTCACTGGCCCCCGATGTCCAGTCGCTCGAAGAGGTAGTCGTAGTGGGCTATGGTACCCAGCAAAGAAGTGATCTGACCGGCTCGGTTGGCTCGGTGTCCAGCGAAGAATTGGAGAACGTCTCTATTGCTTCCTTAGACCAAGGCTTGCAAGGGAGAGTCGCGGGCGTACAGGTCACCCAAAACGGTGAACCCGGCGGCGGAGTCGGCGTACTGATCCGAGGAAAAAACTCTGCTGAGAGCGGCAATGCTCCGTTGTACGTCATAGATGGTTTTCCCATTACCAATGCTGATGTATCGGACGAAAATGATGTGAATGCTTTCCGGGGATCCGCTAGCCAGAACCCGCTGGCCGGTATTAATCCCAACGATATTGCGTCTATTGAAATTCTAAAGGATGCTTCGGCTACGGCCATTTACGGTTCCCGAGGAGCCAACGGAGTCATCCTAATCACCACCAAACGGGGGCAAGCGGGAAGAACCAAAATTAGCTACGACGGATACTACGGAGTACAGCAGGTAGCCAAAAAGTTCGACCTGCTAGATGCCCAAGGCTACGCCGAACTCTACAATGAGGCGGCCGAAGAAGCCGGAGAGATACCGCTCTTCGGATCATCGGAAGAGAACGGACTACCGGCTCCGAATCAGCTTCCGGTCAACACCGATTGGCAAGCCGAAGCGTTCCGGATTGCTCCCATTCAAGACCATCAGATTTCGCTATCAGGAGGCAGTGATTTCGGACGTTATTATGTGTCGGGAAATTATTATGACCAGGAGGGGGTGCTGACCGGATCCAGGTACCGAAGAGGTTCCCTACGCAGCAACGTTGACTTTGACTTCGGAGAGCGGGTAAAAGCAGGAACCAGCATTACCTTAAGCCGCAGTGCCAACAACGTAGGGCAATCCGGAGGAGGTAGGCTAGACCAAAGTGCTTCAACGGTGGCTTCTGCCCTTACCTTTGCCCCGTTTCTGCCGGTTCGCGACCAAGAGGGCAACTACACCCAGTTTGTCTTAGAAAACATCCAAAACCAACCCCGCGATAATGCCGTCGCTATTGCCAACGAACTGTTTGATAAGCAGGACAATACCCGCTTACTGGCCAACGTCTTCGTTACTTACGATATTTTTGAGGACCTTGAACTAAGAGTAAGCCTGGGAGGAGACATCACCCAGATAGAACGGAACTACTACGTGCCCCGAACGCTGGCCGAAGGGTTTGTCCGATCAGGACAAGGGGCTTTCACTACGCGCAACAACCAGTCGTGGGTGAATGAAAACACCCTTACCTACGACAAAACCATTGGCAATCATCAGATCAACGTCGTAGCGGGGTACACTTTGCAAAGTGCTAGAAACCACTTTTCTTCTATTGGCAGTTCCAACTTTGGCACCGATAAGTTTTTGACTTTTAACCTGGGTGCCGGGGAAGTACTGGGCATTCCTAAAACCGAGGTAACCGAATGGTCGCTGGTATCGTATCTAGGCAGAGCCAACTATATTTTCAACGACAAATACCTGCTAACCCTCACGGCTCGGGCCGACGGTTCGTCCCGGTTTGGGTCTAACAACAAGTGGTCGTTCTTTCCTTCGGCTGCCGTTGCCTGGAAACTAGGCCAGGAAGAATTTATCCAAAACACCGGAATCTTTGACGAACTGAAACTGCGGGCCAGCTACGGAGAGACCGGCAACAGTGGTAGCCCTTACCAGTCGCTCGCCTTGCTGAATACCACCAACTATGCCTACGACCGGCAGTTGGTCATCGGGTACTTTCCGAGCCGCATTACTAACCAGGATTTACAGTGGGAAACCGTGTCCGTACTGGATATTGGACTAGACGTGGCCTTTTTAGAGGGAAGGCTGGCGTTCACCGCCGATTATTATCATAAGGTCTCCAATGATTTGTTGCTGGGCGTAGACATCCCGTCTATTTCCGGTTTTAGAAACGCGGTGCTGAATGCCGGCAGTTTGGAAAACCGGGGATTTGAGCTAACCAGCAATATCGTGGCGGTAGACGGTCCTTTTCACTGGGACTTTAGCGGAAACTTCTCGCTGAATCGCAATGAGCTGACCTCGCTAGGCGATGCCCGAGAAATCATCGGAGAACGTGTCGTAGGAGAACCACTGGGGTTGATCTTCAACTACGAATACGACGGCGTCTTTCAGAATGAGGAGCAACTGCTGGCCGGGCCCGTTCAGAAGGGCGACCGCGTAGGGTATACCCGGTACGTAGATCAGAACGGCGATGGTACCATCAACCGGGAAGACCGGGTCATCATCGGCAACACCAACCCTGATTTTATCTACGGGTTGACCAACAACTTCCGCTACCGGGGATTTAACCTGGCGGTCTTTTTCCAAGGTATGTACGGTCACGACGTACTCAACCAAACCGCCCGAACCCTCACCGGCATGGACCCCAACAGTAATCAGATTGCGGAGGTGGCCCAAAGAAGGTGGACGCCTGAGAACCCTAATACCGATGTGCCACGGGCCACGTTTGCCAGTCGAAACAATACGAATCTCGTTTCGTCCCGGTACGTAGAAGACGGATCGTTTTTCCGACTTAGAAACATACGGCTAGGCTATGACTTTAAACTGGAAAAGTTCAGTCGCGCCGAAGTGTACGTCAGCGGGCAAAACCTGTTTACCATTACGGATTACAGCGGGGTTAATCCTGAATTGAACACGGAAGAATTTGCCTTCCCGCTGGCCAAAATATACATGGTAGGACTAGGATTAAGTTTCTAATAAGTTGTTTCAATACGTTTTTAAATCAAAAGAATATGAAAAAATTTAGTATATACATGAGTGCCTGTTTGCTCACCCTCATGGTGGGTTGTCATGAAGAGTTTTTGGAAGAAAACCCAATATCTGATCTATCGCTGGAAAACTTCTACACCACCGAGGAAGAGGCGGTAGCCGGGGTTACGGCAGCGTACGAAACCCTGGGAAAAAACGATTTTTACGTTCCTTACCTCATTATGACCGAATTCCCCACGGATATTGCTATACACCCCAACCGCGATCCTATCAATGACTTTTCGTGGGATGCCAGCAACGGGGATGTCCGAGATTTTTGGCGAGAAACGTACGAGGGTATCGGAAGAGCCAACGTCATCATCAGCCGTATTCCAGACGGGGGGCTTCGCCCGGAAGTCAGGAACCGGGTAGAAGCCGAAGCAAGGTTCATTCGGGGCTTTTATTATTTTACCTTGATCAGGTTTTATGGGAACGTTCCCTTGGTAGATTTTGAAATCAACACCCTGGACGCCCTCAACGAAGTATACAACAATTCCAACGTAGACACCCACGAGGAAGTGTGGAACCTGATCCTGGATGATCTGCGCTTTGCCGAACAGTATCTGCCCATCAATGCGCCCCAGGGCGGAAGGGTCACCCGCGCCTCCGCCAAAGGGATGCTCGTCAAGGTGTTTTTGCAACGAGCGGGGTTGGCCACCTATAGTCCCTATGCTTCCTTCTGGGGGTTGGAGGGTATCAACGCGACCGCCGAATGGGACTCCACCTATACCCGGGCCCGGGAAATGGTAGAAAACGCGGGCGCACTGGGTACGGGACTAATTCAGGATTATAAAGCCTTGTTTGAAAAAGAAGCAAAGAACGGCCCGGAGCACCTTTTTTCTATCCAGTTTGAGAATATTGGTTTTGAGCGGATGGGATCGTTTATGAGTAACATCACCATTCCGGCCTACATGCGGGGACGAAACCGCTACGCGGGAGAAGTAGCCCTGTATGACCTGTGGGTGCAGGAAGGAGATACGGCCAACGACGTGCGCTTCGATGTTTCGCTCATTACCCAGTTCCAGCGAGACGATGATACGATTCGGCTAGGCGACTCCCAGTTGAAATTTCCCCTGGTGGGCAAGTACCTGGTCAACACCACGCCGGAAAGCAACATTTCCGATGAAGCAGACCACAACGTGAATGTGCTACGCTACGCCGACGTACTGCTGGCCTACTCCGAAGCCGCCAACGCGCTGGACCAGCCCGACCGGTTTGAGGGGATCAACGCGGTGAGAGCAAGAGCCGGGTTAGCACCCCTGGAAGGACTAGACCAGGAAGGGTTGCGGCAAGCCATCATCCGAGAGAGAATCTTTGAACTGTGCTTCGAGGGGCACGGCCACTTTGATTACAACCGGCACGGGGTGCTCACCGAACGAAACGAACGGCTAGGATACACAGTAGAACCTTTCCAGCACATCTATCCTATTCCGATCTCCGATATTCAACTCAACCCAGCAGTGTTACGACAAAACCAAGGATACTAAAACATTAAATGCATAAGCCAATGAAAAGCATCATATATACATGGCTATCCCTACTAGTGATGATTAGTAGCTGCCAGGAAGAAGAGTCGGTGAGCCAACCGCAGGCTTGTTTTGCTACCAGCGTGGAAACTTCCCCGGGACAGTTGGAGCCCTCCTCCACCGCTCAGGTGGGTCAGAATGTTACGTTCACCCTGTGTAGCGAAGCCGACCGCTACACCCTATGGCCCGGTGACGAAGGGCACGACATCAGCGGACCTACGGTCGAATTTAACGAAGAGCAGGGCACGGCCAGTACGCTGAACACCGGCTTTAATATCAACGTGGCCGATGGTGAGATTGTCTATAGCTATAGCCAACCCGGCACCTACCAAGCCGCGCTAATTGCCACCAACGTGGTCTACGCCGGAGAAGCCAAACAAGATACGGTGTTTCAGACCGTGACAATTACTGAGTAAAGCAACCTTATAAAAGAATTTATGATGTTCAGCGTATTAGAAAAAACAAAATTAGTAGTTATTGCCACCGCTCTCCTTCTGGGAATAATAGTGTCCGCGTATAACCAAACCCCATTGCAGGACAAAACCACCCCCAACGTACTGTTCATCATGTGCGACCAGTTCCGGTGGGACAAGCTGGGCATCATGGGTGATACGCTGGTCAAAACCCCGAACCTGGATCAGCTGGCCCGCGAAGGGGTGCTTTTTACCAATGCTTATACGCCTTCACCCCGCTGCTCTCCGGCCCGGGCTTCGCTTATTTCGGGCATGTACCCTCCGGCCAACGGAGTGGTAAACAACTGGGTAGGCTTTAAAGAGCGGGTTGAGAACGACTTACTCACCCATAAACTGAAAGAACTCGGCTATTACACCGGCCTGGTGGGCAAACTCCACCTGATGCCAGCCCACCTCAGTTTTGGGTTTGATAACAAACAACTACACGACGCGCCCTATTCCAAATTTGCCGATGATGACAAAAATTCTGCCTATATCAAATGGCTGAAAGAAGAATATTATAATGAAAAAGGCATAGACCCCGTAACCCTTTTTGATGAAGATGAAAACGCCGTGGGCAAAGATATGTACCGCTTTTACCTGGGCAGTAACTTCCGCACCGAGGAAGAACATGATGTTCCCTGGACGGTGATGGCATCGCAAAATTTTATGAAAAACCGCAATCCTGAAAAACCATTTTTCCTGTTTACCTCATTTTTTGGCCCTCATCACCCTTTTCACGCACCTTATCCTTACGATACTACTATGTATCCACCGGAAAGCATAAAGTTGCCCGAAAGGTTTGGTGCTGAAATGGACAACAACCCGATTTTTGAGCAGAAGAAGGCCAGGGCTTCGGCCAGCGCTAAGAATGAATTTACCGAACATCAATACAAAATACTGCTCAGTGCCTATTACGGGCAGGTTATTATGATTGACCACTATCTGGGCAAGTTGATAGATTATATGAAGCAGGAAGGTGTTTGGGATAATACCCTGGTGGTTTTTACAGCCGACCACGGCGATTTCAATGCCGACTACGGCCTTTTCCAGAAAGGCGAAATGTACGAAGCCAGTGTAAAAGTGCCGCTAATTATTAAGCCCCCGCAAAGTAAACGTAACCTCCGGGTGCGCGACCAGGTAGTGAACAGCCTGGACACCTACGGCACCATCCTCGAGTATGCCGGAGCAGACCACTGGAAAGAAGAAAATATAGAAGCCAAGTCGCTTGTTCCACTCTTGTCTGGCAAGAAAAAGCCCGCCTGGAACAATAAGACATACTCAATTTTAGGCCAAAATCCGTTCAAGGACCTCACCATGTTGCGGGAAGATAATTTTAAACTGATCCGCTATAGCCAGGGAAAGAAAGAGGCTCTGTACGAACTGTATGACATGAGTGACAGCTTGCCGGAGGTTAGCAATAACTTATTCAACAATCCGGAATATGCACCAACCAAAGCTGCCATGAAAGCCGACCTTGATGCCTGGTGGGCCCGCCAGGCCCCAAAGTATCCCGACAATCCGGTATCGTACCGAAAGAAGAAATAAAAGCTGTTTACCCTACAATTATAATGAGACAACATGCAATACCTTCTTTAACTTATTTCAAACCTTTAAATCTTTATT
Source organism: Cyclobacteriaceae bacterium (assembly GCA_965217275.1). Lineage (GTDB taxonomy): Bacteria > Bacteroidota > Bacteroidia > Cytophagales > Cyclobacteriaceae > Tunicatimonas. The sequence goes on from OZ244400.1 coordinate 5,577,888, forward strand.
ATTATGAGACAACATGTAACACCCTTTTTAGCTTTTTTGTCCTTGTTTGTGATACAGAGCATGACCGTTTCTGCTCAAAACTACATTCACGAGGCTGATTTTGAGACCGGTAACTATAACCAGCCTAACTGTGCCAATCCACCCTGCATAAAACCGTGTGGAAGTCCGGTGGATGACCCATGTGACTGTGGTGAAGGAACTTCTATTGACGTGAAGCGTAAGGACTCAGGCGTTCCGGTAAGGGCTGGTAACTATTCCTCGATGCACCGCGTAGCCGATTGCCACGAACGCTCGGAGTTTTTTACCGGAGGTGGGGGCTATAACTTTCCGAAAGGTGAGCCGGTATGGATAGGTTGGAGCACCTATATCCCCGAAGGATTTAGAAATACTAATACTAATTTTACCCATATAGCTCAGTTTCATGACACAAAGGGCGGTAGCGGTGGAAAGTGCCCCGACAAGGAAGGACACAATGGTCCTACCACCTTTGACATCTACCCGGCAGATGATCCTGATTATCCGGATAGACGCAACGAGTTCTGGATCACCATGCGGGTGCAAGATCAAGGTGAGGATTGTTGGAGAAGACAAGACTTTTACTTGATGGACTATCCCGATATGGTAGGTAAATGGATTGATATTGTTGTCAACGCTAATTTTGATAATTCTGATGATGGTTTCATGAAAATTTGGGTGTATGAGGCCGGCACTGACCCTGGCGACCCTAAAGTCAATTATGAGGGGGCTACTTATATTGGAAAGCCACTCTCAAACAAGGGAACAGGTCCGCAATTCAGGATGGGCATGTACAAGGCACGTGCCGGTGAAGTAAACGGTCCTCCCATGACACTGTACACGGATGAACTGCGCTCCGGAAGAGCTGCCGATGGTATTGGTTTTGAAGAGGTGGCCCCCGGAGATGGTACCATCACTCCACCTTCTCAGGGAACGGTGCTCTTTAGCGACGACTTCAACCGCGCTAGTCTGGGTTCGGATTGGCAATCAGAGATTCAAAACGAGGGAAACAGTGTCTTGGTAGCCAACAACAAACTGGTCATGGACTTTGCTGACGGCGGCGGCGGGGCTACCGTTTGGTTAAATAAGTTTATTGAAGAAGACAACCTCAAGATAGAATACGATCTGCGGGGAGTGGATGACAACGAGGGCTTGGCTGGCTACGCTAACTTCTGGAACGTGACCGAAGGGGACGGTAGTCCGGTCAACATCGGTAGTAGAGATGGATTAGGCTTTGGTAGCTACGCCGACCTGACGGGCTACTACCTGCAAATGAAAAGAGGGGGTTCTATTGGCATCCGGGAGTACCTGGGCTGTGGTCAGGATGATGACTGCCGGGTGCTCATTAGCAACGAACATGCCCCGATAGAGGCCAATACTAACTACCGGGTAGAGATCATCCAGCGCAGCAGTGATATGGAAGTCTATATGAACGGAGAGCTGTGGTGGTCGGCGACGGATGCCTCGCCGCGCACCAAAGGTCACTTCGGCTTCAGACTCTTCCGAGGAAAGCATGAAGTAGACAACTTCAAAGTAACCCGCGTAGACGGTGATGTTGCTCCCCCGCCACCCCCTAGCGATGATAGTTCTCTACAAGCTGAGGAGGCTAACGTCGGAGGCGGTGCTCAGATAGACAGTGATCACAGTGGCTTCCAGGGCAGTGGCTTTGTCAACTTCTCAGGTGATGGAGGCTACGTAGAGTTCAACAACGTAGACGGAGGCAGCGGCGGAGAGGCCGAACTCACCCTACGTTATGCCCTGGGCAACGATAGCCGAACCGGACTGCTTATCGTTAATGGTCAAGCGCAAGACCTAACTACTCCTGGTACGGGTAGCTGGGCTAGCTGGCAAGAGCTAACCGTTACGGTTCCCCTACAAGCAGGTACTTCCAATACCATCCGCTTAGAGACCAACGGAGACGACCTAGCCAACCTAGACCAGATCGAGGTAGAAGCTAATAGAAATTCTATGACACCCGATCAGCTAGCGGGTATCTACTACCTGCGTCACGTAGCCAGCGGGAAGTATATGGACACTGACCCTGGTGAGCAAGTGAAAGTTCAGAATGGCAACGGCAATCTTGATCAGCAGTGGCAGCTAGCGCAGGTAGAAGGCATTGTTTACAACCTCTCCAACCTCTTTGAAGGCCGAGGCATGCTCGATGCTGACGATGACGGAAAGGTCAAGTGGGTAGTAGCTACCCCGGTCTCCACATTTATTGATCGGCAGTGGGAAGCGGAAGCCGTGGAAGGTAAGGCTAACACCTACCGCTTCAAAAGCAAGCGAGATAATCGGGGTTACTTAATGATAGAGAACAACACGGTGGTCTACAACAGTGGCAATCAGGGGGCAGCTACTGAGTGGGAACTAGAGCCAGTAGAGGCAGATAATGCCCGGGTGAATAGTGCTGATAAGCAGAGGCTTACCGAGCAGAGCTTGGAACCAGCCGCGGTACTGGTCTATCCTAGTCCTACTTCAGGCAAGGTACACTTGCCGTTAGGGCAGCTTAGTGAGCAACCTACCCGTATTCGGGTGCTGGACATCACCGGACGGGAAGTGCTGCGCACACGAGTGCGGGGTAGTAAGCAAGCCATTGAGCTGGACTTAACCAAACAGCAGGAAGGCTTGTACTTCATCCACCTGGAAGGCCGTCAGCATCAGCGTATCCTCAAGGTACTTAAGCAGTAGTCATAACCAACGGTAGCACCGGGGTAATACAGCTCGCTCCGGTGCTACTTTGAATGATGAAAATGAAGGTGCAAACAAATAAAAATGGGCTTCTGTAGGGCGGTTCACCGAACGGCCTTACCGTATCCGACAGCACTTTTTTGTTCGCACTAATCGTAACTACAAATGCCTTACTTAAACATATAAAAAAAGATGAACAACCTACAAATACTACTCATTATACTGGCCTTAGGTGCCCAATTGTTTGCCTGCACCCCTGGCAATCAAAAATCAGAACCATTGGCTGCCAACCACCAAGAAGGTAAAAATTATATTGAGATAGAAGCAGAAGATATTGAAATCCGTCCGCCATTTATGGTTGATGTAGACAAATCAGTATCAGGTGGCAAGTACGTTTGGGTGCCCAACTATTCTTCAACTATTACTTTTAATGTTGCTTCGGAAGGAACCTACAAAATCTGGGGCCGGGTGTTTTGTACTTACGGCGGGTCAGATTCATTTAGCATGAGAGTAGATGATGGCGAGCCATTTAACTGGAACAATGTGCAACACAGCGACACCTGGATTTGGGACGAGGTGAACAGCAAAGATGGCCCTATAACTTTTGAGCTTAGCCCAGGGCAACATACCCTTTCGCTGAGGTCACGGGAGGCACATTCAAAACTTGATGGCATTTTGGTAACAAATGATATGGACTTCACGCCTGAAGGCGAACCCGAAGAAATCCGGCAATTAAATGGTAATAAAGAAATAGTATGGGTGGAAGCTGAAAGCGGGGAAATCAAGCCGCCTTATTATGTGCTGGACCATCACCATGCGTCGGGAAAAAAATTCGTGGCCGTAGACGAAGAGCGCACACGGGTGAAATTGGATATTCCGGAAGTCGGCAAATACCATATTTTCATGAAAGTATATGCTGAGGCGGGCAATGAAAACTCGCTCAGGCTTAAAGTAGGCGACGAACAGCCCAGAAAAAACTGGCACGCCATTCCCCACGAACAATTAGGTGGTTGGACATGGCAGGCAGTAAACTTTGAAGAAGAAGATTTAAGCCCGGAAAGCTTTGAGTTTCAAGCCGGTGAAAATTCCCTCTGGATCAACTACCGTGAAGAAGGCCTGAAAATAGATAAAATTATCATTACCAATGACCTGGATTTTAAGCCGGCTGAGACTGAGGCAGATGAAGAAAAGAACATCTGAAGTTTTTGAATTAAGAGGTAATTGAATTTAGAGATGAAGGCATGAAGTATCTTACAATTTACATCCTTTTATTGATCCACGCCCATGCATTAACGGCTCAGTCTGCATCAGCAGTATCTCCTTTGGAGCTGCCCGGGCTGGTATGTTTCTGGGATTTTCAAACTTCAGCATCTGGAGACCTTACCAGCCAGGGGCCTTTTGCATATACATTAGAAGAAAGAAATGGGCCAATTGCCCGGGCCGATTCGGGTATATTCGGTCCGGGGGCGCTTCGCATTCGCCGGGGGCAGTGGCTGAGGATAAAAAGGGAAGATTGTCCTGCCCTGGACATTCACGGCTCCCAGGAAGTAAGCATGGTAGCCTGGATCAAGCGAGAGGCGGATAATCCGTGGCAATATATTGCAGGCATGTGGAACGAGCGGGATGCAAAACGGCAGTATGCCCTCTTTACCTGCGGCCATAAAATGACTAACTACCGGACTATGGAACGTGTGCCAGCCCATAATCAGGTGCAGGGATATGTGTCTAATGTGGGAGGAGCTACTCCGGGTAAGTCCTACTGTTTTTCCTATGCTACGGGCAAAACCAAAGTGGAGCGTGGTTCCTGGATGATGATTGCCTACACCTACGATCATGAAATGATTAAAGTATATGTGAATGGTGAACTGGACGTAAACGGAGATTACAACCCCTTTGTCTGGAATGAACCCATTTACGATGGCGGAAAAGAAGGAGCTGATTTTACCGTAGCACAGCAAGCACTCCCTAAATGGCCGGGTTATCCTGAGGTAGAAGAACCTACGCATGGCAATGGTTTTGGCGGAACGCTGGGCGGACTGGCCATTTACCGCAAAGCCCTTAGTGAAGAAGATATTCAACGTCTCTATCAGTCTACGATGGACTAAAACCCCGGGTATGTCTGGGAGACCCTGTAGAACCACTAACCCCGGTCTTGTGGCACACAGACCGGAACAAAGCACCAAATATTTTAAACCAAAACAACCCTAAGATAAAAAATTCACTAAAATGTTTATTACTGGTCACGGCCTTTATGGCTATCGCATCTGAGGTTCTGCACGCACAGTACATCCACAATGCCGATTTTGAGTCGGGCGATTATATGCAAAGCAATTGTGCCGATCCGCCCTGTATCAAACCCTGCGGCGATATAAATAAAGATACGGGTTGCGATTGTGCCGAAGGGACATCTATCAAAGTGGTGAGCAAAGATTCAGGGGCCCCGGTCAGGGCTGGCAATTACTCTTCCATGCACCGCCTGGCCGACTGTCACGAGCGCACAGAATTTTACCGGGGGTGGGGGCTATAACTTCCCCGGCGAGGAGCCGGTGTGGATTGGCTGGAGCACCTACATCCCTGATGGGCCGAAATTCAGAAACACTTCCATATGGTGTAGGCCCCCAGTTCAGAATGGGCATGTATAAGGCACGCCCCGGGCAGGTGAACGGCGATCCGATCAGATTATATACCGATGAGATGCGTTCAGGACGCGCAGCCGACGGTATTGGATTTGAAGAGGTAGCCCCGGCAGGTGGGGCCATCACCCCACCCTCAGGGGAAACGGTACTCTTCAGTGATGATTTCAACCGTACCAACGTGGGCGCAGACTGGACATCGGAAATTCAGAATAGCGGCAATGAAGTATCCATTTCCAACAACAAATTGATACTTGATTTTTCTGATGGTGGCGGTGGGGCTTCTGTCTGGCTGGACAAGTTTTTTTCAGAAGACAGCCTAAAAATCAGTTACGATTTAAAGGTAACCAATGATAATGACGGAAATGCCGGTTATGGTAATTTCTGGAACATGACCGAAAGCAATGGTGATGCGGTCAATATCGGAAGCAGGGCTGGAAATTTTGATTTGTATGCTGACCTCAAAGGCTACTACGTGCAGATGAAAAAAGGCGGTCATATTGGCATTCGCGAATACCTGGCTTGCGGACAGGATGACGACTGCCGTGTAGCTTTGGGCAACGAACATGCTCCAATAGAAGTAGGTACGACTTACCAGGTGGACATCGTCCAGCAGGGCAGTGAGATTAATACATTTATAAATGATGAACTTTGGTGGTCAGCCACTGATGCTTCTCCCCGCCCTTCGGGCAATTTCGCATTCAGGCTCTTCCGGGGCAAATATGAGATTGATAACTTTAAGATAGTTCGGCTGGGCGAAAGCAGCGATACCCCTCCCGACCCGGGAAATGATGATGTCGATACCTATCAGGCAGAAGACGCTAATGTGGGGGGCAACAATACCTCTATAGATAATGACCACAATGGCTATAATGGAACCGGATTTGTCAATTTTGCAGAAAATGGCGGGATGGTATTACCCAAAGCCTGACCACTCCTAGTACGGGTAGCTGGTCCAACTGGGTAGAAACCTCCCTTACGATTAACTTAGATGCCGGAACTTCCAATACCATCCGCTTTGAAATCAATGGGAATGATTTGGCTAACCTGGACCAAATACAGATTGAAATAGATGAAAATCCTGGCCCGAACCCCCTGGTGGGCACGTATAAACTGCGTCATGTGGCTACCGGGCGTTATATGGATACCAACCCCGGGGGCGTGGTCAAAACTTTTTCATCCAATAACAATGCTGATCAGCACTGGCAGTTTATTCCCGTTGAAGGCAGCTATTACAATATAGACAACCTGGACGAAGGCCGGGGCTTGCTGGATGCCGACGATAATGGAACCGTAAAATGGGTGCCTTCGTCTGATCCTACCGAATTCATTGACCGGCAGTGGCTGGTTGAAGCAGTGAGCGGACAAGCCGACACCTATCGTTTTAAGAATAAGCGGGAAGACCGGGGCTACCTTACTGTACAGAACAATGTAGTGTTGTATAACAATGGCACTCAGGGTAGTGATACCGAGTGGCAGTTGGAACAAATAAATAACGCAAGGGTAAAAAGTGTTGGGAAGAAGGAGGAGTTGTCGCAGGTTTCCTTGTCTTCGGAAGGGGAGGCAGTGGTCTATCCCAACCCAAGCAATGGCGAGGTTACCATACGGAAAAGCCTTAGCCTCTCTGGACAAGCCCAAAACTATTTTATTATGCACCGGTATTCAGTACAGTAATATCGGCGATGTAGGGCATGTGGGCGGTATTTTACAGCTCTTAAATACCTATTTGCCCGAAGCCAAGATCATCCTCATGCCCAGAATCAATGTGTCGCCATTTGATACATTAGTACACCACTACTGGCCCGACGTTCGCATCCTGCATACCCACCTCGTTGACGAAGACAGCACCCCGGATGCCCATGAGCGGAGCCGCCTGGACGAAGTGATGGGGCAGGTTGATTTTATCCTGGGAGGTAAGGGCGAAACAGGAAAAGTCCAGTGGCTAACTCAGCATTACGATAAGCCTTACGGACTCTACGGGGTGGCCGTAAAACGCCCCCCCACCGGCGCGTTGAAGCAATTTCTGGACAAGGCCGCCTTCTGTTACGTGCGTGAAACAATTTCAGCGGAGAATCTTAAAAAGGCGGAAGTAAAGTGTATCGCAGGCTTTGCTCCCGATGCCTCCTTTGGCTGTACCATAGAAGATGATTGGAATGCGGTAGCGTTTATGCGCGAGCATGGTTTGGAACATAAAAAATTCATTTGTTTTGAGAACCATTGTCCTATTCTGGCCTGCGTGCAAGGCACCCCCGCTTTTTACCTGAGACAACCCGAAGACACCATCAAAGGACAAATGTGGTACGATATCGGGCTTTCCGACTGGATACGTCGCCCACTCAAGGCTACATTTGTGTAGGGCTAAAGTCGCCCGATGAGCAGCACTACGTTTTTTATACGGAAAACGCCCGCAGCATCACCATGGACTTGCGTGATATGCATGGGGAGCAACCGGTGATGGTGCTCGATACCCGGACGGGTGAAATGAAAGAGCTATCCTCGATAGCCCCCGGTCGCCATGAGTCGTTTGACTTAGGCTACCGCTCCGATTGGGTCATTGCCGTAGGAGCCTATGAAGTCTCAGTGCCTACTGCAACTGCTCAGTAGCGAGATCCTTGTTTGAGATAATATTTCTAAGGCGCGATAACAAGATGTTAAATAAATACAACTAAATCAGGTGCTTTATACATTTGAACATTTATATTGTATACAATGAACACCGTAAAAAAGAAACCATTTTTTCGCTACCTATCATGTAATTAGCAAACTATTTACTCCTTAAACTTGCATTTGTTACAAATCATTTGATACATTAGTAAAACTTATTAGCATATTTTTATCTATATAAACATTTTGTTGTATTCTAATAGGTTTTTATAAGGAAAATACTTTATAAAATTGTATACAGTAAACCGTTGCTTACTCAATATATCTACGTACCTATGGAAAATTTTACTAAAAAGTGGTTCACACTATCACTAGTCACGTTGCTCGCGCTGCCTATTCATTTACTGGCCCAGATGGTTACTACTTCCGCTACCTTGCGTGTGCCAACTGCAACGTCAGTGGAGCAAACGATTAGCGGCCAAGTGATTGATTTAGCCACCAATGAGCCCCTGCCCGGCGTAAACATCCTGGCCAAGGGCACCACCACCGGTACGGTCACCGACATTGACGGTAACTACCGCATCACCGTAGATGATGCCATCACTACGCTGGTATTTTCGTCCATTGGCTACACCACCGAAGAAGTAGCGATTAACGGACGCACCACCATCGACTTATCGCTAGCTCCCGATATCCAATCGCTCTCCGAAGTGGTGGTAACCGCCTTTGGTATCGAACGTGAAAAGAAGGCCCTCAGCTACGCGGTGCAGGAGGTGGACGGTGAAAAACTGGCCGCCGTGGGCAACACCAACTTAGAGAACAGTCTACAGGGTAAGGTGGCCGGGGTCACGGTGCGACAAACCTCCGGCGCCCCGGGCAGTGGCACGCGCATCAACATCCGGGGCAGTCGGTCGTTCAGAGGCAACAACGAACCGCTCTACGTCGTCGACGGTCTGCCGATTGCCAGTGGGGGAGACTCCCGTAGCATTGATATCAATCCCAGCGACATTAAATCCATCAACGTGCTCAAGGGCCCTACGGCCGCCGCACTGTACGGACTACGCGCCTCGAACGGGGTGGTCATCATTGAAACCAAGAACGGCGAAGGCACCCCGGGCGGCACGCCCACCGTAACGCTGGAGAGCAACTATAGCGCCGAGCGTCTGTCGATGTTCCCCGACACCCAAACCACCTACGGCCAGGGCGAAAACGGTGAGTTCAATGTCTTCTCTCCCTTTTCGTGGGGACCCCGAATCGACACACTGGGCACCTACACCAACCAACTGGGTGAACCCGAACAAGCGGCGGTGTACGATAATGACAAAGAACTGTTCCGAACCGGCGGCATCCTCAATACCAACCTCACCGTGTCTAACGCGTTTGCCCAGGGAAACTACGCGGTTAGTCTAGGGTATACCGACCAGGAAGGTATTCTACCGAACTCGGGGATGCAACGCATCAACACTAAGTTTGCCGGAAGCTACCACCTCTCCAACCAACTCACGGTCGGCACTTCGATCAACTACACCAACAACATTGTGGAGCAGGTAGGGGACGTGCCCTGGTGGGCCACTTTTTCGGTGCCGCCCACCTACAACCTGCGGGGCAAGCCCACCCACGAGCCCGGCAATCGTTTTCAGCAGATTAACTTCCGGGGGCAGCACGACAACCTGTACTGGGCCCTGGAAAACAACTACGCGGATACAAGAACCTCCCGCACCTTCGGCAACATCAACTTTGACTACAACCCGTTCGACTGGCTGTCGGTCAACTACCGGGTGGGCTTAGACGAGTTCACCACCGACCGCAAGGCGGTGGAAGAACTGGGTTCTCAAGCGGGACGAACCGACCCCCCGAGCGGAGGAACCATTAACAACCGGATTGAGCACCACCGGCAGATTAATTCTAACCTGAACCTTCGGGCGAGCAAGACCATCGGCGAAGAGTTTGATATTGAACTGATGGTGGGCAATGAGCTCTACGACATCCGCAGAAACCAAGTAGTAAGCAACGGAACGGATATCATCGTCGGTGGCTTTCATAATGTATCCAACACCGCCGTGCAGACCACCAGTGAGGAATTGAACCGACGGCGGGTGGTAGGCTTCTTCGGCGACCTTTCGCTGTCGTGGCGCAATTCAGTATTTTTAAACGCTACCGGCCGCAACGACATTGTGTCGAACATGCCCCGGGAGAACCGTTCGTTCTTCTACCCCTCGCTGGGAACCAGCGTGGTGTTCACCGAGTTCTTTTCTATTCCCGAGCGCATTCTCACCTTCGGCAAGGTGCGGGCCAGCGTGGCCGAAGTGGGGCAGGCCGGGCCGATCTACGCTACGGAGGTGGTGTTTGAACCGGGCACGGCGACCGGTGGCTTCGTGTTTCCCTACGAAGGGCTGAACGCGTTTACGCTCGGAAACCAGCTAAACGCTGCTGACCTTCGTCCCGAAAACACCCGCACCTTCGAGGCCGGTATCAACCTGCGCTTCCTGAACGACCGGATCGGAGTGGATTACACCTACTACAACACCGTATCCGAAGGGCAGATCTACGCGGTGCCCATTGCTCGGTCGACGGGCTTTGCCAGTGAGTTGCGCAACGCCGGGGAGATGAACGTGCGGGGACACGAGATAGCCCTAAACGCCACTCCGGTGGCCACCCCAACCGTGCGCTGGGACCTGATTACCAACTTCACTACCTACACCAACACAGTGGTGAGCCTAGCCGAAGGGATTGAGCAACTGGAACTGGGCGGTAGCCGGGTGACGGCCGTGGCCCGGGTAGGAGAAGAGTTTCCGGCGATCCTGGGCGACGGCTACGCCCGCGACCCGGCCACCGGCCAGGTGGTGGTAGATAGCCGCGCTACGCTGCCCAACGGACGGGATAACCGCTTCTACGGGATGCCCCTGCGCTCTACCGAAGAGATCATCCTGGGCAACGCGCTGCCCGACTTTGAGATAGGGTTCATCAATACCGTATCGATTAAAAACTTTACCTTCTACGCCCAGCTCGACTGGCGGCGGGGCGGCAAGGTGTTCTCGGGCTACAACCGCCTGGGTAAGCTGTACGGGGTGCTGAGCGAAACCGAAAACCGCGAGGGTGACTACGTGTTTCCGGGCCAAAAAGGATTCTACGACGAGGACGGTAACGTGGTGGTAGAGGGCAACAATGACATTGTCATTCAGCCGGGTTTCGACTTTTACCGCCGCAACCAAGACCGTATCGAGGAGTCCAGCGTCTACGACGCTACCTACGTGCGTTTGCGCGAGCTGCGCCTTACCTACGACTTCCCCGCCGCCTGGTTGGGCGATAGTTTCATCGACCGGGTTTCGTTCTACCTGATCGGCCGAAACCTGTGGGTGAACGCGGCATTGCCGCACTTCGACCCCGAAATGTTCAGCAACAACGCCGTGGAAGAATACACCACCTATCCGCAGACCAAGAGCTACGGCGGCGGTTTCCGTGTCACCTTTTAATCAACAACTATGAAACTGATAAGCAAACTTCTTGGGCTAGGCCTACTCATTAGCCTACTGCTTTCGTGCAGCGACGATACGCTGGACGCCATCAACGAAAATCCGAACGAACCGACCGACGTGCCCATTGCGGCGCTGCTGCCCCAGGCAACGGTGAGCACCATCGCGGGGGTAGCGGGCGACGGCGCGGGCGAGTACGCGCCCTACTTCGTGGAACACACCGCCAACGTTCATCCCAACGTGCGTCGCCCCGAACTGGTAAACGATGACGTGTGGAACAGCACCTACAACACCCTGATGGACCTACAGACCATCATCGAGAAGGGATCGGAGGGTGGCGATGAGGAAGGGTTCTACTCCGCCGTGGGGGTGGCCAAGGTGCTGTACGCCTACGCCCTGAGCGTGGGTACCGATTTCTTCGGGGAGATGCCGCACTCTGAGGCACTGCAGGGCAGCGTCAACCGGGCACCGGCCTTCGACGAACAGGAGACGATCTATGCCTTCTTGCAGCAACGGCTGGACGAGGCGATTGCAGACCTGAACCGAGAATCTGCCGTGGGCGACTTGGCGCAAATTGACCTGGTGTACCAGGGCGATACGGAGTTGTGGATAAAAACCGCCTACGCGCTCAAGGCCCGGCTGTATAATCGGTTGAGCAACGTAGATCCCGAACAATCAGCGCGCAACGCGCTGGACGCCATTAACCAATCCTTTACTTCGCCGGAAGAGAACTTTGTTTTTGAGGGATACCTTACCGGCCTGACCAACGACAACCCCTGGGCCGCGGTGCAGAAGAGTCAGCAAACCTACGCGGTGGGTACCACTTTTATTGAGTTGATGGATAGCTTCACCGAGCCGGACTTCACTGACCCCCGGGCCGAACGATGGTTTACCACGATCGAGGGTGAATTTGTGGGGGCTCCTCCCGGCGAAGCCCTCACCGACCAGGAACACGTTCTGTACTCCGCTCCTTCCGACGAGGTACTCTACGACGCGGCCCCGCAGCCGCTGCTCACCTACGACGAGCTAAAGTTCATCGAAGCTGAGGCGCAGCTACGACTCGGTAACGCTGCTGATGCCTACGCCGCTTACCAGGAAGCGGTGCGGGCAGCCCTGGCCCGAGCCGAAGTGGCCGAAGAAGACGCGGGGGCCTACGTGAACCAGAGCACCGTTTTTCCGGGGGCCGACGGGCTAACCCTGGAGCATATCATCGGACAGAAAAATATATCGTTTTGGTTGTTTCAGTCTATTGAAGCCTACAACGACTACCGTAGAACCGGCATTCCTAACACCCTGAGTGACCCCCGGGGCACTCCGCTACGTTTGGCCTATCCCCCTTCCGAAATCAACCGAAACTCCAACGCCCCGGACAATATCAACGACGTCACGATCTACGAAATACCGGTGTGGTGGGCAAGTTGATCTCTGTAGCGTATATACCGATATGGTAAAATACCTTATCTTTTTGTTCAGCTTTTCAGTGTCATACAGTCTGGCACAAACCACATGGTACGAAATCCGCCCGGAGTTCGGCTATATATGGCTGGACGGTGATCATGAGGATAAAGGCTTTTACAACCTAGTCTCCACCGACCTGATAGACAGCGTGACCTACACCGCCCTGATCGCCAAAGCCCGAAGCCACGACGGAGCCGGAGTGAAATTCAACAACGGTGAGCAACTTTTCTTCAAAGCCGGAGAAAACGACGTTATTCAACTGAGCACCGTCACCGTTCCTACCCAAGATATGAAGCAGGGCCTCAACACCGTTCGCTTTGAGTCCTTTCATAGCGAAGGTCAGAAATACAACAACAATTCTCACATCATCAAACTCTACTTTGATGCGGAAAACCCACCGGCTGAACTAAAAAGCGTGCCTCAAGTTACTTTCACGGCTCCTCCTAAAGCACTGGGCGACCAAGTAACCTTTCGTATTGAGGCACAAGACTTTAGCGGCATCGAAGGCGTAGAATACTGGGTGTACGCTGATTTCTTTCCTACCGTGGATACCAAAACGCCTACCTTTGTGCAGTGGCACAAGGTAGCAGCATCCCGCGACTACCCTTTTTCCGCCACCTGGGATACCCGTCTTTTTCCCGACCAGTCTGACATGAAGGTGAAAGCAGTCGTCTATAGCCATGCCAACGTAGGAGTGGCTACTTTACCCAGTGAGGGTCACTCCTTTCAGCGAAGCTTTCATACCCAAAGAATATGGTGCCGGGATATTGACCGGGTGCAGTTCTGGAAAGAGAGCATCACCGACTCTGTGTGGTTTAAGGCAACGCTTCCCGACCACGGCACAGAAGCGCATCTGATGCTGTTCGCCTGGCTAGGAGCGCAAGGATATTATACCGAAGGACCCGTGGGAACGGTCACGGTCAACAACGGAAAACCTGTTGACTTGATGATGAGGCAAACGTATCCTGATGCCTGGACGTGCATCGTCAAAACCAATCTATCGGATTGGAAAAACGGAAAAAATCTCCTTCGCTTTACCACCACCAGTCCCTTCAGCAAAAGTATTATGGTATCCACCCCGCCGGGGCCAGTGTTGTTTTATCGTTATGAATAGTATGATACAAGAAATAGTAATCCTTGTCACTGCCGTTCTCTTATACGCGAGCTGCACCCCTTCCGAACCGGTAGCAGAACCCACGGCGGAGCTGCCGTACGAGGAGTTGTTTGAACCCACCCCTACGGCTGCTTTTTTATCTCCTCAGGAGAGCATGAACCGGATTCACGTGCCGGAAGGCTACCGCCTGGAACTGGTAGCGAGCGAACCCATGATTGAGGAGCCGGTCACCCTGGCCTGGGACGGCAACGGCCGGATGTACGTAGCCGAAATGAGAACCTACGTGCAAGACATAGAGGGCACCGGCACCGAGCTTCCTCTGAGCCGCGTGATGCGCCTGGAAGATACCGACGGCGACGGCAAAATGGATAAGTCGATCGTTTTTATCGACAGCCTGGTGCTGCCCCGCATGATTTTGCCCCTGGACGACCGGGTGCTGATCAACGAGACCTACACCTACAACATCCATAGTTATCGCGATACCAACGGGGACGGAACAGCGGACGAAAAAGTATTGGTCTACGAAAATGAGGAAGAAGATACCCGCAACCTGGAGCATCAGCGCAGCGGGCTGATCTGGAACCTGGACAACTGGCTCTACGCCACCCGCGTGCCGCATCGCTACCGCTGGGTCAACAATAAACTGGAAGTAGACTCTCTGTATGATTTTCCGCACGGACAGTGGGGCATTGCCCAGGATGATCAGGGCCGGATGTTTCACTCGCTGGCCGGAGGAGAAGTCCCGGCGCTGGGCTTTCAACTCAACCCCGTCTATGGGACGGTAGAACTGGAAGACCAGTTTGAAGGAGATTTCTTTGCCACTTGGCCAATTATGGCTACCCCCGATGTGCAGGGAGGCGCTAAAAGGATGCGGCCCGACAGCACCCTCAATCACTTTACCGCCAGCTGCGGCCCCGCCATCTTCCGGGGCAACAACCTACCCGCTGATCTAAAGGGTGACCTGCTGATTTGCGAGCCGGTAGGCAGGCTCATCCGGCGGGCCGAAGTAATGAACCGCGACGGTAAGATTGTGCTCAAAAACGTGTACGACCAGAAAGAGTTCATTGCTTCCACCGATATGAACTTCCGCCCGGTGCATACCGCCACCGGGCCCGATGGTTGCCTGTATATCGTAGATATGTACCGCGGCATCATTCAGGAGAGTAACTGGACCAAAGAAGGCACTTACCTGAGAGAGGTAGCCCTGCGCAAGGGGTTGGACCAAAACATCGGACGCGGACGCATCTACCGGCTGGTGCACGAAGATTTTGAGCCGGATGTGGCTCCTAATATGCTAAACGAATCTACGGCTCAGTTAGTCAACTATTTATCCCATCCCAACGGCTGGTGGCGCGACAATGCCCAGAAACTCATCATTTTGCGGGGCGACCGATCCGTTGTGCCTGCCCTCCGAGCCATCGCGACCCCTCCGACCTCGCTGTGGGATCAACTGGCCTTCTGGAAAGAGCGTCCGGACGTGATCACGCGGATACACGCCCTGTGGACCTTAGAAGGATTGGGTGCCATCAATAAAGAAATTTTGTTTCAAACCCTCCGGGATGAGGCTCCCGAAGTACGAAAAACGGCTGTTTGGATGAGCGATGCCTCCCTCAAAAAAGGCGACGCCCAGGTGCTCGAGCAACTGCTCAGTATGAAAGATGATCCCAGTGCTGACGTGCGTATCCAGTTGGTATCATCCCTTCGCTTTGGCCAAACCGACGAAAGCAAAGCCGTGATTCAGGAGATGATGGAGCAGCACGCCGACCATGAACTGCTGGTAGCGGCTGCACAAAAGAGTTTAGCCGAAGAAAATGAAGCAGTGATGCGACTCAAAAAGAAAATAGCCCTCTTGAATCCCGGTCAGAAAGAAGCCATTCTTAGCGGGCACCAAATATTTCAACAGCTTTGCGCGGCCTGTCATGGCCGGGATGGAAAAGGCATTACGACCGGAGGTAATAAACAAATGCCTGCCCCGCCGCTGATAGGCTCGGCTCGTATAACGGGTGATTCCGAAACCCTGATCAAAATACTGCTGCACGGCCTGAATGGCCCGGTAGACGGAAAAA
This sequence comes from Cyclobacteriaceae bacterium, assembly GCA_965217275.1. Lineage (GTDB taxonomy): Bacteria > Bacteroidota > Bacteroidia > Cytophagales > Cyclobacteriaceae > Tunicatimonas. The sequence continues at coordinate 5,593,939 of OZ244400.1, forward strand.
CGTATCCCGACGTGATGCCCCCGATGAGTCATAATGATGATGAATATATTGCTTCGGTCATCAGCTATATCCGTAGCGACTTTGGAGAGAGTCCCTCCGTGGTAAGGCCCCGGCACGTAGCGCAAGTGCGAAAGGAAACCGAGGGACGAACAGCCTACTGGACGTTGCCCGAGTTGACTTCTGACCAGTAAAATGATAAACTATACACTCACATTTATTAAACCTTCCTATCATGAGCACATTTTTGACGTTACTGCTTTTTCCTTTTTGGTGGCTGACCTATCCTGAAAAAACTCTTCCGGAGAAGCAAGGGGTCGTCTGGCAAACCCTGGAATGGTCAATAGACAATCCTACCTACGAAGGCAATCCGTTTGACGTGGAGGCTCAGGTAACCTTTACCCACCAAGCATCCGACGAAACCCGTCAGGTAGCCCTGTTCTACGATGATGACAATACTTGGAGGTTTCGTTTCACGGCTACCCAACCCGGAGAATGGAGCTTGCAAACGGCTAGTCCGAATCAAGACTTGGATGGCATCACCGGCACGGTGACTGTGACCGACAATCCCAACGCTGATGCCCACGGTTTTATGAAGAGCTTCGGCAGCAAGTGGGGCTGGCAGGGCACCGAAGAAGCTTTTATCCCGCAGTACGTGATGGGCAAAGACCTGGAATACTACTACGACGTTGATAAAGATCAAATAAAGGAAAACCTCATTGACGAAGATATTCAGGAGTTTGTCACAGAACACGGCTTCACGGGCTTTCATCTGAGTGGCAAAGCGCAGTGGTTTCGCTTGGGAGCCGGGGAAGAAGATTCGGTGGGCACCGATCCCGACCCGCGCTCCTACGCCGTAATGGAAGCCATCATCCGAAAGGTGCACGAGCAGGGCGGTGCCTGTCATATTTGGATGTGGGGCGCCGACGGCAAGAACGACGACAAGGGCGGACCGGGAGGCATTGCCGGAGGAGCCATGAGCGAGATGGACCAACGCAACCTGCGTTACCTGGCCGCCCGACTGGGTCCGCTACCCGGGTGGAGTATGGGCTACGGCTTTGATACCGAGAACGGCTGGGCCACCCCGGAGCAACTCAACAACTGGAAAGCCTTCCTGGAAGAACGTACCGGCTGGGACCACTTTCTGGGAGCCCGAGTGGGCTACGACGACAAAGGTCAGTGGGCCATCGTACCTACTCCTCCCAAACCTCCGCTGGACGAGAAGAACAACGCGCCCATTGGCGACGAGTACGTGAGTTGGCTGGGCGGTGACTATACCGGATACACCAGCTACCGGCCCATGTACGAGCGCTACCAAGAAGCTATGCAGCACCAGCCGCAGAAGCCCTCTTTTGAAGAAGACCGTTTCCGCTTGCGAGATAGAAAGAAGTGGAACTACAAAGACTACAATGAGCCGCGTACCGTGCACGGACTGTGGTATTCGGCGATGGCCGGAGGAGTGGCCAATATCTGGGGCAACCTGTTGCCCGAAGACAACCACGGTGGCTCACAACCCTACCAGATAGACACGATCAACATCAAAGATCAGATCAAGACCTACGCGCAGTTTTTTGACAATCGGTTCAAAAAAGACATGCAAGCCGCTACGCAAGGCGAAGCCAAATACCTGGCCACGCCGGACCAGTCGCAGGTACTCATCTACCAGGAGGATGCCGAAGCGATAGAGATTGACTTAAAAAATGCTCCTGCCCAACTTCGAGCCGTCGCGGTGGATGCTAATAAAGCGTATCAGGAAATTGAGTTGGGAGAAATAGAAACCCAGGGAAACACCTGGAAAGCTCCTTATCCCTCGGATTGGGCGATTGCTCTGGGGGATTTTGATCAGAAAGCATCCGAACAAACTCGGCGATGACCTATGCTTACCCTGAAAAAAACAAAATACACCACTCTTTACGTTATTAACCTATTACTGCTCTCCCTCGGAGGGTACGGTCAGGACCAGCTGCCCAACGTAATTGTCATCATGGCGGATGATCTGGGCTACGGCGGGCTGAGTTGTTACGGCAACCCCCGGGTGAAAACTCCGCACCTGGATTCCCTGGCCCGACACGGTATCCGGTTTACTGATTTTCATGCCAACGCCCCGGTGTGCACTCCTACCCGCGCGTCTTTGCTGACCGGCAACTATCCTCAGCGCTCGGGGCTGGAAGGAGTGATCTACGTACGTGGCGAAACCCGGCAGGTGGGGCTGGATACCACCACGCTCACTATCGCTGAATTACTTCATCAAAACGGATATGCCACCGGCATTATAGGGAAGTGGCACCTGGGCTATCAAGAAGCCTACAATCCGGTGGCGCACGGATTTGATACGTTTCGTGGTTACGTGAGCGGCAATATCGACTACCACTCGCACTACGACAATGCCGGGATATACGACTGGTGGCATAATTTGGATTCGGTGCAAGAAGAAGGGTACGTTACTGACTTGATTACTCGCCATTCGGTAGATTTTATTCGGGAGCATCAAGACAAACCTTTCTTTCTGTACGTGGCCCACGAAGCCCCGCACGTTCCTTTTCAGGGAAGAAACGATCCGGCGTACCGTTTCCCGGACCAAGAATTTACCTACTACGGCCCGGTAGAAGACCGGCAGCGAGCTTATCGGAAAATGGTAGAGGTAATGGACGAAGGAGTAGGTGAGATCATGCGGGCACTGCGAGAAAACCAGCTGGAAGAAAATACGCTGGTCCTGTTTCTCTCCGACAACGGAGCATTGGCAGCATACGGCAACAACGGGAAACTGAACGGTAAAAAAGGCAAACTGCTGGAAGGCAAAGCTTTACCTGAAAGGCCGCTGTTTTGGCGATATAATAACCAGAAAGCCGTCCGGGAAGGACCGTGGAAACTGTTAATCACGAAGACTGGTACGGCCCTGTACAACCTGGAACAGGACCTGCAGGAAACTAATAATCTGTACCAAAGTGAACCGGATAAAGCGACTGATTTGCAAAGGCGGTTAGCTCGTTGGGAAGAAAAAGTAATGCAGGGCGTTGTTATGAAAACCCGATAGTAACCTAAAATCCTGGCATGATATTGCTAACGATGAAATTCTTTACCTTAAGAATCCACAATATTTTAAAGGAGCTTTAAGAGATTGGTCTACGTTCACATTGCCGTCAGAAAAAAGTTCGCTGTTTTCAAGCGTATGGAAGCCGGGTTTCCAGGAACAATCACTTGCCGATAATAAAAAAAGTTGATACGAAATTGATTTATAATTCAAATTTCGGTAATTATGGGTGTTTTCTCAAGCCAGCTCTTAGCAACTTCACAGCTTTTTAGAACTTGGGCGATCTATCTCTGCATACTATCCACAACGAATTCAGACCAGCTAATGCGAAGCAGTATATGATGGCCTTACCAAATAAGCTTTTCAATATGCTTACTTGCCGCCTCAATAATACCGCGGGCTGTCGCTTCCTGGGGTGGATCACCTTTGTCTTAAGCGCGCTTCCTTCACCAACCGTAGCGCAAACTACCCGACCACCAAACAGCATTCAACCTCCCAATGTGCTCTTTATTGCCGTGGATGACCTCAACGATTGGCTTGGGTGTATGAGCGGGCATCCTAATGCCAAGACGCCCAACCTGGACAAACTGGCGGCCCGGGGCGTGTTGTTCCAAAGCGCGCACTGCCAGGCTCCGCTGTGTGGCCCCTCCCGCGCTTCACTGATGACCGGCCTGCGGCCTTCCACCACCGGCATCTACGGCATGGTTGACGATGACCGGATCAGGGAAGACAACCAAGTCACCGCCGACATCATTTTCTTGCCCGAGTACTTCCGGCAGCAGGGCTATCACACGATGGGCATCGGCAAGCTGTTTCATGAGCACGCTCCCGACGGGGTGTTTGATGAGTCCGGCGGGCGGGCAAAAGGGTTCGGTCCGTTGCCCGAGGAACGCTTCGTGTGGCAGGGCCACGGCGGCGAAGGCTACGGACGCACCAGCACCGATTGGGGAGCCTTTCCGGCCCAAGATTCGTTGATGCCCGACCATGCGTCGGCGCAATGGGCCATTGAGCGATTGCAGCGTGAGTACAGTCAGCCCTTCTTTTTAGCCGTCGGGTTCTTACGTCCCCACGTTCCGTTGTACGTGCCGCAGCCCTGGTTTAATCTCTATCCGGCCGATAAACTTACCATGCCTCCGTACCGGGCCGATGATCTGGAGGACGTGCCCGAGGTGGCGCGGCAAATCAACGACCTGCCCATGATGCCTACCACCGACTGGGCGATCAAGACCAATTCCTGGCCCGACATCGTGCAGGGATACCTGGCCTGCGTGAGCTTTGTGGATCATCAGGTAGGTGAGCTGCTGGAAGCGCTGGACAACAGTGCTTACGCGGACAATACCATCATTGTGCTTTGGTCGGATCACGGCTACCGGCTAGGAGAGAAAGGCACGTTTGCCAAACACTGCTTGTGGGAAGAAGCTACTCATGCGCCCCTACTCATGGCAGGCCCGGGAGTTCCGGCGGGCAAGATGGTGGAAGAACCGGTAGAGCTGCTGTCCATCTACCCCACGCTGCTGGAACTGAGCGGCTTGCCGCCTTACTCCAGAAACGAAGGCCGCAGCCTGGTGCCGTTGATGCAAGAAAAAACCGATAGCACGTGGTATGCACTCACCACCTACGGTATGAACAACCACGCAGTGAGAACGAAAGACTTTCGCTACATCCGCTACGAAGACGGCAGCGAGGAGCTCTACGACCACAGCGTTGATCCGCAGGAATGGAACAACGTGGCGCAGGATGTCAAATACCAATCGGACAAAGAGCAACTTAAAGCGCACCTGCCTGCCACCAACGCCCCCTGGACGACCCACTCATCCTACACCTTTCAGCCCTATTTTGTGAATCAGAAAGCACGCTCTGATCAGGGACTGAAAGAGTAGCTAAACCAGAAAGTCAGTGATCAGGGAGATGCTTATCCGCATGAATGTTTTCTCCTGACCAGACTCTTAGACCTATTAGGTTCTATTTTTCAGAGAGTTAATTCTAAATGGCGTGCTCTACGAATATCCGCCCTTTGCTCACAGCCCTGTTCCTTTCTTTTTGCTTATCACTCAGTTGGGGTGAGGGGTTTTTCTTTGACTTCCTGGACCTTTTCTCCCCGATAACCAACTCCTTGAAATCATAGTGTTTGTCCACCCCCACAAATCCTAAGTCAAAATGAATGAAATGACCTTACAGAAAACAAAAAAACCCTTAAATTTTACGATTTAAGGGTTTTTTTAAGTTTTGATATGTAGGATGCGGTCCGGACGGGACTCGAACCCGCGACCTCCTGCGTGACAGGCAGGCATTCTAACCAACTGAACTACCGGACCTTCTTAAACCTGCCTGCCGGTAGGCAAGAAGGAAGTGCAAACATAGAATCATTTGTGCTCTTTTACAATGATACGCCTAAAATTCTTTCCCCCCCCGGGGAACTCGCCTGGGTGTCGCTCCGATTAGATAATCTAAAAATTATGCTTTAGCTTTACCGGCCTGACCATCCCTATTTAAACGTTATGCTGCTGGAATTTGAGAAGCCCATCGTCGAACTGGAAAACAAATTGGAAACCATGCAACGCATGGCCGACGAAAGCGGAGTAGACGTGTCGGAAGCCGTTCAGAAACTGGAAGAACGCATCGAAACCCTCAAGCGAGAAACCTTCGCCAACCTCACCCGCTGGCAACGCGTGCAACTCTCTCGCCACGCCAACCGCCCCTACACGCTCGACTATATCTTCGAGTTATGTAATGACTTTGTCGAACTGCACGGCGACCGCACCGTGCGCGACGACCGCGCGATGGTGGGCGGACTCGGCCAGATCGGCCAGCAAACGTTCATGTTCATCGGCCAGCAAAAGGGACGCAACACCAAACAGCGGCAAGACCGCAACTTCGGCATGGCCAATCCCGAAGGGTACCGCAAAGCACTGCGCCTCATGAAACTGGCCGAGAAGTTCAACAAACCCATCGTCACTTTCATCGATACCCCCGGGGCCTTCCCGGGCATCGAGGCCGAAGAGCGCGGACAGGGCGAAGCCATTGCCCGAAACCTGCGCGAAATGTTCTTGCTCAAGGTGCCCGTGATCTGCATCATCATCGGCGAGGGAGCTTCCGGAGGCGCGCTCGGCATTGCCATCGGCGACCACGTTTATATGCTGGAAAACACCTGGTACTCCGTGATTTCTCCCGAATCGTGCTCCTCTATTCTTTGGCGCAGTTGGGAGTATAAAGAGCAGGCCGCCGAGGCACTCCGACTCACCGCGCAGGATATGCTGGAGTTTAAGCTCATCGACGGCATCATTGAAGAACCCCTGGGTGGTGCCCACACCAACTTGAAGCACCAAACGGAAATTCTAAAAAAGCAAATCCTCAAAAGCTATAACTCCCTCAAGAAACTCTCTCCGGACAAGCGCATTGAAAAACGCATCGACAAATTCACACGCATGGGCGTGGTGAAGTAAGTCCTATGAAAATTGGTTTGGTCTTATCGGGAGGAGGGTCCCGGGGCATTGCGCACCTGGGAGTGATGCAGGCGCTGGAAGAAGCCGGAGTCACCGTCAGCATTATGGCGGGTAGTAGTTCCGGAGCCATCGCCGGAGCCTTGTACGGCAGCGGGTACGGCCCCGAACAGATTCTGGAGATTGTCCGGGAGATAAAGCTTTTCAAGCTTATCCGACCCGCCATCAGCATCTCCGGACTGCTCAAAATGGAGAGTGCCGAACTGCTCTATCGACAGCATATTTTGGAAGACACCTTCGAGGCCTTGTCCATTCCGCTCATCGTGGCAGCGACCGACCTAGGACTGGGAAAAACGGTTTATTTCACCAAAGGGCCGCTCATCCGCCCCCTGATGGCTTCAACCTGCATCCCGGTGGTGTTCGATCCCATTGAGCTAAATGGAAGCTTTTTTGTGGACGGAGGCGTGTTGAACAACTTTCCGGCCGAAGTGCTCACCGGAAAATGCGATAAAATCATCGGATCGCACTGCAACCCGGTCGATGATGCCTTCCGAATGGGTAATTTCCGCACCATGCTGGAGCGAACCTTCTTGCTCACCATCAACGCCAATGCCTACTCGAGACGCAAGTTTTGCGATATCTTCATTGAGCCACCCGACCTGAAAACGTTCAAGGTGTTCGATATCGCCCGCGCTGATGAGATTTACCGGATCGGCTACGACTACGCCAAAACCATGCACGATCAGTTCGTAGAACTAGCTCAACAACAATAGGTTCTAGGTTGAAAAGTTCTAAGTTCTGAGTTTCTAAGTTTTGAACCCAGAACAGAGAACCCCGAACCGGTAAACTCAGAACCCAGAACAGAGAACCTAGAACCAACAAATGTTAAAACTACTCGCCCGACTTATCTTCTTCGTCTCCGGTTGGAAACTCGATCCCGCCTCGATCCGTCACATTCGCCGCGCGGTGGTGATTGCCGCCCCCCACACCAGTAACTGGGATATCGTCTACGCGCTCGCTGCTCTCAAACTGCTGGAACTGCCGGTGAAGTTCACCATCAAAAAGGAGTGGGTAAACTCTCCGATGGGGCTGATTCTGCGTCCGCTGGGAGCTATTCCCATTGATCGCGAGTACCGTAAGGGAAAGAAGGTGAGCATGACTCAGACTATGATCGAGCTCTTTGACCGCTACGAAGAACTGATCATGGTGGTGACGCCCGAGGGCACCCGGCAGTATGCCCCGGAGTGGAAAACCGGCTTCTACCGCGTGGCCGAAGGGGCCAACGTGCCGGTGCTGCTGGGTCACCTCGACTACAAAAACAAGGTGGCGGGCGTGGGACCGGCCGTCTATCCCACCGGCGATATTGATGCTGATCTTGAGAAGATAAAGGACTTCTACCGAACCATTGTGGGCCGCTATCCTGAACGAGGCATTCGTTAGCCACATCGGTTTATTAAAGATAATAACGGGTACGCCTTGGCAGTCAGCGGAGGGCCTCACGACCTTACTCATTCGTCCGCCGGGGGCCGGTCGTCGGTACGGAACGGAACGGCGGGGAGACGAGCCTGATTGTACAAATTCACGACTGGATTCTTGGCCCAGCCGTAGCGCACCGCCACCGGCGTCGCCACCGAATCACTGGTGATTGTGACCGCGTTGCCACGCATGGTTGCCTTTGCCGGATAAAACACCCGATCGCTCCCGGCTACGGCAAATCCACTCGGCGGTTCATTCCCGGAAGTTCGCAGCCCGTCGGCGTGGTCGAAGTGTACCGTCACCCGGTTTCCCGCGATCTGGTGCGATTGGTAGGTGGGACCAACGTGGACCGTGTCTTTTCCGTAGGCGATTGCTAAGGCGCTGAGCGCCAAACGCTCGCCCACCGTACGCTTGTCTTTGGGATGAATGTCATACGGATCTCCCACGTCAATGGCAGTGGCCATGCCGGTGTAGGGTAAGTACAGCGCCTGCGCCTGTGCCTCCCGGAGCCAGGGCCAACCCTGTGCTTCCACTTCTTGGGTGGGCTCGCCAAAGTTAGCCAACTGCACAAACAAGAACGGAAAATATCCCTGCCGAAACCGGATGCGCCACTCGCTGATCAAGGTCGGAAACAGTTGTCGGTAATCTACCCCCCGATGACCATTGCTCTCGCCCTGGTACCAGATCACCCCGGCGATGCCCAGATCGAGCAGCGGGGAGATCATACCGTGGTACAGACCTGAAGGGACGTGCTGCAGGTCGTAAAACGTGGGCACTGTTTCCTCCAATGCATTGCTCAACCGCCAACCCGAGTCAAGCCGCGCCAGCACTGATCCGTCCGCCCGATGCAGGGCCGCCTTTTCTCCCGCCAGCACGTAGGGATTCCACCAGGGGTTGGCCAGCCGAAAAACCAGCAAATTTTTGCCCCTCCGAAAATGAGTGGGCGCCAGGGTAACCTCCGCCGGGTCGATGCGACGGTGCAGCACGCGGGCTCCGTTGAGGTAAACGTGCATCTGCGAGCCGGGTAGCCCGAGGTTGAGGTGCAGCGAATCACGGGGCACATCGGCCAGTTGAAAGATTTTTCGGAACCAGTAGATCTGCCGATCAGGGGCATTCCAGCCGGTGAGGTTCGTCACCTTCCAGTCAGTATCATCGAAGGAGGGTTGGGTTACTCCCTTCGTCAGCCCGACGAACGAGCTATCGGTGAGCTGCACCGCGCGGGCCGCACGGGCTTCATTGATCGCGCTGTAGGCTGCCAGCGAGTACTTTCCGGAACGTAGCTCCGGCACCGCGGGACCCGGCAGGTGGGGCAGACGGGTCAGGACCTCGGGACTCATCCAGGCCTCGATGGTGCTACCGCCCCAGGTGGCATCGATAATGCCGATCGGAATGTCGATGGCTTGCTGAACCGCCTGGGCAAAAAAGTAGGCCACCGCCGAAAACTCGCCTGCGTTGTCGGGAGTGCTCACCAGCCAACGCAGGGTGTCAGTTAGTGGGGTAGGGGAGGAAGCCGGCCGCTTGGTGACCTCCAGGTAGCGAAGGTTGGGGTGGTTGGCCCGCTGTATTTCGGCTTCGGTATTCAGCACTCCTTCCCGCATCTTGTACTGCATATTGGACTGTCCCGAGGCGATCCACACGTCACCCAGCAGCACGTCAACGCAGCGCACCGAATCGGTGCCGTCGGTGACGAGGAGTTCGTAAGGCCCTCCGGCCGGACGCGCGGGCAGCGTCACGCTCCAGCTTCCCGACGGATTGGTATAGGCAGCGGCGGTTTGCTGGTCGAGCGAGGCGGAGACGATGGCTCCGGGAGCGGCCTGTCCGAAGATAGTGATAGGCTTGTTGCGCTGGAGAACGGCGTGATCAACAAAGAAGGGGGCCGGGCGCAACGATTGGGCCGAAAGGGTTCCGGCGAACCCGCTGATGAGTAGAAGAAACGTTTGAAAAGTGCGTAGCATATCTCGAAATTTTTTGCTTTTAAACGTACGACAATTTGCAGCCATTCCTCTTCAGCGAGGGGATTGATATATAATTAGCGCATCCGTATTTTATAACTTTTCATACTTCGAAATTTATTATTCCTTGTTTGACATTCGATATTGTTTAAATATAGAATGTCGAACCGGGCGCCGGGCGCAAGAAATTTCGAATGATGAAGTGATAAAAAAACTGCATTTTGTCGTACACCCTCTGCTTTTCAATTGAAGGTTGTTCTGATAAAAGTTTACGATATTAGAAACTCGCCTCCAGCACCAACGACGCCCCCGACTGGCGCACCGTGTCAAAGCCGTTCTCGTGGCGGGTGGTCACGGGTTGGCCGTTCACCTGCCACTGCCGATACGTCCCCGCCGGAAGCGCCACCTCAATAGTCCAGTCGGGTTGCGTCTGACGAACCGTGAGGCGAAAGCGTTTGGCCCCGCGTTCGATAGCCACGTCCAGCCGGTTGTCACCCACCCGTACGTTTTCCACCCGGGCCGAATCCCAGACGGTGGGCAGCTGCGGGGCCACGCGCACCCGCCGTTCGCCCGCTTCGGGACGAATGCCCAAGAACTGTTGCACAATAGGTACGGCGTAGCTGTATACGTTCCAGGCCTGCGTCATCATGCCGTAGTCGGGCGACACTTCGTAGATCGATCCGGGCAGGGCGTAGCCGAAGCTGCGGGTCAGGCGTTGCAGGTAGTCCAGCGCCCGGTCGGGACGGCCGTAGTTGTTTTCGGCGATGGCCTGCACCCCGGTGGGTAGCGTCATCACCGCCCCGGTGTAGGAGAACGTCTTCTTGACCTTAGCGAACGACCCGGCATCCTCTCCGGCCGACGCGTCCCGATCAATGCCGGTCACGAACATGCCGAAGGGGTTGGTGAAGCGACGCGCGGTTTCCAGCGCTACCCGCGCTTGCGCCGAGTCAGCGATGCCCATCTCCAGCGGGGTGTTCACCACCCAGTTGTGGTGCAGTACAAACCCCTGCTTCCCGGAGGGAGGGTTGGCCCGCAGTTGCTGTTGAGTCGCCCGCAGTTCTTCCACCGCCCAGGGCTTGTCGAGCGAATCGGCCCGCACCAGCGCATCGGCCAGCAGGCGCTGCGCCTGCGCCGGGGTGCCGATAAAGTCGGCGTACGAACCGTACTCCGGCACCCAGAACCGGGTGTTGATGGTCTGTTTCAAGCGTTCGGCGCGCGCTTGGTATTCGTTGGCTTGTCCGGTGTCGCCCAGCACCCGCGCCATGGCGGCCGCATCTACCAGTGCGCGCTGGGAGTAGGCGGCCACGTCGATCATCTCACTGTTGAGGCCGTGAATCTCCATCATGCCGAAGCCGTCGGGCAGCCCGTTGCCATCGGCGTCGTTCTCCCGCCACAGCCAGTCCAGGCCCCGCACCACGAACGGATAGTACTTCTCCAGAAAAGCGCGATCGCCGGTCCACTGGTACACCGCGCGGATCAGCGAGGCAAACTGGGGCGTCTCGTTCACGTTGCCCGGATTGTACACCGCCCCGTTGGTAGAGGCCTCGTGCATCACCCGGCCGTTGCCGTTGGTAGTTTCCGACAGCCGGTGCACCAAGTCGACGGTGCGATAGACAATATCCCACTGCCCGATGGCCAGCGCTCCCTGCAGTGCGTAGGCATTGTCGACGCCGAACCACCAGGGATAATCGGGCAGTCCGGCCGACAAGCCGCGGCCCTGCTCGGGCACGTCGCGCACCAGCCAGTCGGTATTGTACTTCACCCAGCGAAAAGCGCGTTGCAGGTCTTTGTCGGGCACGATGAGTTGGGTCTGCTGCGCCAGCGTGCGGTAGCGCTTCTGTTTTTGCCGCAGCAAGGAGTCACTGTTATGCTGCACGTAGTCGTAGGTGGTTTGGGCTTGCGCTGCCGAGACGTAGGAACCGGCGACGGTGATCGGCAGGCGGATGCTGGATTGGGGCGGCACGTCCACGGCAAAGCGCAGCGTGGCGGCCACTCCCTGCCCGGCCGGATCGTAGGAGCAGTGTCCTTCGGTGAGATCGTGGTCGCTCACCGGCAGCGGGGAGCCGAAGGTGACCAACCAGGGGTTGCCCCGGTCCTTGATGACCCAGCGCTGATCGGCTGCTTGCCAGGAGGCGCGGTCGGGATGGTCCACCATGCCGGTGCGCTCGCCCAGCCACACCGGACGCAGGTCGCTGTGGGCGGCAAACTCCATCGTGAGCGTACGCGCGGTATCGGAGGTGTTGGTCAGAGTATACTCAATGACGAGCGCTTCTTGCCCGTCGGGCACGAATTGAAATCGATCCACGCGCACGCCCGGCACGGCCGAGGAGTAAACGTGGCGGTTGGCAAAGGGATAGTTGACGAACGAATCGGCGGCCGCCAGACAGTAAACTTGGTCTTGTTCGTAGACGGTGGCGGTGAAGCCGTCGAGCAGCTTGATGGGATGGTCCCACAGTCCGCCCATTTCACCGGCAACGTGCCAGCCCAGGTCAGGAAACTGCCCGTTCTGATGACCCACCAAATACACCCGGTCGCCCGCCGTCACGAAAGGAGAGTTCAGATACTCCGTCCGCCCCGGCAGTTGTTCCGCATCAGCTACTTGCTCGAGCAGCGGGAGCGAGCCCTCCGGGGTGGGAGTACAACGTGCCAGTAGCAGTAGCAGAAAAATAAGCCGGGTTAGGGTAGGCATAATCCGTGAAGGTACAAATTAAAACGGGGTGGGGTCAAATGAATGCACCCTAGTTTACCAACTCAGTTTGAAAGCGGAGCAGATTTGCGTTACTTTAGAATTTGTAGGGCCGTAAACGATTTGTACGAAAGCGTGGCGCGATGTTCGGAGCCCGCTAGATGAGATAAATTTGAATACAAATTATGAACGGAAGTAAGAGCAGGAATAGAGGTTTGAGGCAGTTTTTGACTGTCTTTGGAACCTAGAGAATATAATGGATATAAACGCAATTGCGTTTATACACTCGTTGGGCGACATAGGAGTGAAAATGAAGCAAAAAAAGTCAATTAAAATAAATGGATTGGGAAAGCTCTATTTGAACCACGATAATAATGGCTTTTTTTGGTTTGCTACTGTGCAAAACGTTGAAGAAAATAACTTAGTGGAACTGACTATAGAAGTCAAGAACGAGGAAGAGCCAACCCACCAGCAGATCAAACTAATAAGCGATTTCGTAGCTAATATAGAATCTGTTCAAGAATCTGTTTTACGACACTTAGAAGAGTCTTTTCGTGGAAGTAAATGGGAGAAGAGTAAAAAAGAATTAGTCGCAATGTACTATCTGACCGCAATAACACTGAGAAGAAACCAAGACTTGTTGATAACATTTGAACCAATTTTCAGTGTAGCATCAATTTTCAACTTTTTTCCTAGATTTACGATAAGAGATTATCAAATCGTATGGAGTAATATCTAGGATGAATACGTCGCCCAACATCATGCAGCCGCCAGCCGGGCTGAAAAGAGCTTGAATGCTAGTCGCTCCAAGTAGCTATATTTGCTCATTGAATGAGAAAGTGCAAACTAACCCGGCCTGACGGCTGCATTCAACGTTAGCAACAAGGCAAGAAAGAACACCACAGCATGAGAGAAAATGATAAAATAGAAAACATACCTTCTTACTCAAACTTGAGAAAAGATATTGAAGGAGCAGATTCATTGAGAAAATTTGTAAAATTTCTTTCAGTGTTTGGGATTAAAGATAAAGAGTTAAATAAAACCTTAGACGAAATACCTGATTTTAAAAAACAAATCATTCATTTATCAACTCTGCCTGATAGGTTTAATAATCATTTTGCAGAAAATGGTTGGATTGCCCATGAATCAATGAATTCTGATTTAATGGAAAAGGCTGTTGAGCTTGCTGATAATGGAAAGATTAAAGAAGCAAATCAAGAACTTGTAGATTATTATTGTTCTGGAGAATTAGAATGGTTATTGATGCATTTCAAAGGAACTCCTGAATTCTCGAAGCGTTTTGATTTTATTAAATTAGCATATCAAGATACTATTGATAAGAAGTTCTATTCATGCATTCCAACTTTGTTAATGGTGATTGATGGCTCAGTAAACGACATTGACAAAAACAAAGGTTTTTTCACAGAATCAACCGATTTGACGGCATGGGATTCTATTGCAGCTCATAGTTCTGGACTAAGTGTGATTAGAGATGTTTTTAATTCTGCTAGAAAAAAGACCAATACAGAACCAATTGATATGCCATATCGAAATGGAATATTACATGGGCGTGACTTGGGATTTGCAAATGAAATTGTCGCGGCAAAATGCTGGGCAACCTTAATTGCCATTAAAGATTGGGCAAAAGCAGTCAAAGAAGGAAAAAAGAATATTCCTGAACCCGAAAAGGAATTAAGCTTTATAGAAAATCTTGCAGAACTTAAAAAGTCATTAGAAAATTATTCAGAAGTTAAAAGGAACAGTGCTGAAGTTTCAAGAAAGGTTGAACTGTGGAAACCTCGCCAAATAGAAATTGAGGTAGATATTCCAAAGACAGGAGATGTTTCAGAGTATGCAGATTTTTATCCTGAAAAAGAAGCTATTCAATTTGCAGTTTATTGGCAAAAGAAAAATTATGGAAAAATTGTAGGACAGATTAATCGTTTTTCATCGAGAGAAATAAGTATTGGAAAAGAAGCAAAGAGAATAAGAGGACTTCTTGATGATAAGAAATTAAAAAGTTACGAAATAAGTAAAATTGATGATAAATCTCCTGCTATTTCAGAAATTACACTTAATGTTGTATATGAGTACAATAATCAAGAAATATCGAAATCAATTACTTTAAGGTTTATTTGTGAAAGTGATGACGGTAAGATTTTAATGATAGGAGATGAAAATTGTATTTGGAGATTTATTGATAATTTTTTCTATGATTTGAATATCATCACATAATAAAGCCCAGTTGCTAACACTGTATATACAAAATAGGCGAAATAGTAGTAAATTCAACTGTTGTAGCCCGCCTCAAAACCGTAACGGCTTGATAAGTTTGAAGTCCGCAATCGCCTACTTTGCATATACTCAACGTTGGCAAACATTTAAAACGAACCGAATAATTAGTTATCGCTGAATGAAAATGAATAAGACTTTAAGAATATTATTGATGTGGTTGCCTTCAGTGATAATTACATTATTTTATATCCCAAACGCTTTGGATAAAATCCTTAACTCAAATCAAACGGGTAAAATTATAGCTAATAGCAGTGTAATGATTGCTACCGGAATATTTCTTTTAGTTTCAACAGCAATGTTCTTGTACAATAAAACAATACTAGTAGGAACTACTCTTTTAGCTCTTTATATGACTTTTGTCGTGTTTGTTCATATGTACAAAGGAAAACCCTATGAAGTAGCGATCTTAATTGTAATGGCGACAATATTTGCTTCTTACATTAGAAAACCACCATTATTTGATCAGGAACAAGAAATGTAGATTTGTGAATAATTGGTCTGATTTAGCAACTGATAAACTGAATAAAATCGGTACTGAAAATCACTATTTTACGGACTGATAAAATTGTAAAAGGAAATGAAAAACGATTTGCCAACACAAGCTATTCCCAAGCCTTATTTGAAATGCAATTTGAAAGTTTTATGCGCTAAGCAAGGAAATTGATACTTGAAAGATAATCGCAAACATGGTCGGCCTGGGGCTAGCACAGTCGTTACCCAACATTATAAATGAAAACAATAGATACTCTGAAGGATCAAATTAAAAAGTATTTAAAGGAAAAGTGCAACCTTTTGTTTTAGATAGTAAAATTTATCGGAATAACCTCTAGTGAATTGGTTTCTAACGTTAACGTTACGTTTTTTAAGTTTGACGAATGGGTTAAAATTGTTCCAACTGATGAACGGACAAGTTCTGAAATTGAAGGACAGAAGATTGCAATGATTGAGTCGCTTCACATTACGATCCCGCTTCGGCGTCCTCTACGCGGGTGCCCACCGAAACCACTTCGGGCAGGGTGTCGGTGCGCATGTATTGCTCCAGCCGGATGCGGTACACGCCCGCCCGGTCGAACTTGAAGTTGGGCAGCGCCATAAACTGATGACTAAAAATATCGCCCAGGCCACTGCCGTAGGGCTTGCCCGTTTTAGGCTCAAACAGCAGCATGTTGTGTAGGTCGGTGGTGAGGCGACGGCCCGTGGTGTCCTCGATATAATAAGTAAGGTACAGGTTGCGGTAGGGGTAGGCCACCGTGTTGCGCACGTTCCAGTAGATGTTGTAGGGCTTGCTCGCGTCGCTAATCTCGAACTCAAACGAGGGGATGCTATCCACCGCCCATCGCTGGTTTGGGAAGTCCACGTTCTTCTCGTACACCCGGGTTTCGTCGCAGGCCGTGCTGAGCAGCAGCACTACGCCCACCACCAACCATCCCGATCGCACGCAATGCCGAACCAGGGTTGCTAATAAAGTTCTCAAAAATCTCGGGCTCATCGGGGGGGGCGGTTGCTCTTTTTCTTCTTCCGGCGCTTCTTGCCGCCGGAGTTCTGATGCTGGCGCTCAAACTTCTGGTCCATCTTCACCAGGTCGTTGTTGAGCACGCTGATGTCGAGCTTGGCCTCGGCTTGGTCCTTGAGCAATGAACTGGGGTGCTCGCCCCGCTTGTTGAGTTGGATCACCTCGCGCACCCGGTTGGCGGCCACCGGAATCCAGTTGTTCTCGCCCCGGTAGGCGAACCACAGCGTCTTGCGGAAGATATCGGTCTTCTGCAAAAAAGCTTCGCCCTTCTTGGTGATCAGCGGTCGGCGAATGTCGGGAATGTCCTTCAGCGCGTCCAGATACGTATCAAGTTCGTAGTTGAGACAGCACTTCAGGCGGCCGCACTGCCCCGAGAGCTTGCTGGGGTTGAGCGACAGCTTCTGGTAGCGGGCCGCCGAGGTGGACACGCTGCGGAAGTTGCTCAGCCAGGTGGAGCAGCACAGTTCGCGTCCGCAGGAGCCGATGCCGCCCAGCCGACCGGCTTCCTCGCGCAAACTGATCTGCCGCATCTCCACCCGAATGCGGAACTCAGCGGCGAGCATCTTGATCAGCTCCCGAAAGTCCACCCGGCTGTCCGCCGAGTAATAAAACGTGGCTTTGTTGCCGTCGGCCTGATATTCCACGTCCGAGAGCTTCATCGATAGCCGTAGGTCCTGGATAATCTGCCGGGTACGGTAGAGGGTCGGCATTTCTCGTTTTTTCACGCTCTCCAGACTTTCCAGGTCCTGAGCGGTGGCGATGCGGTAGATTTTCCGGAGGTTATCGTCGTTGGGCACCTTCTTCTTCTGCATCTGCAGTCGCACCAGTTCGCCCTGCAGCGAGACGTAACCGATGTGGTGTCCGTTGGGCACGTCCACCACCACGGCGTCGCCGGTGGTCAGTTCCAAGTCTTTGGTGTTGCGGAAGAACTGCTTGTTTCCGCCCTTGAAGCGCACTTCCACCACGTCAAAAGTATCAATGGCTGGCAGGTCCATGTTAGACAACCAGTCGAAAACGTTCATTTTATTGCAACCGCCGGTGCTACATCCGCCGTTGTTTTGGCAACCCGCCACCGAACCGTTCTTGCTGCTACACGTGCTACACGCCATATCTTTGGTTCATTAGTCGAAACGAAATATTAACAAAAAAACGCGGTCTACCAAATAATCCCGCGCAACTATCGAGGATACCACCGCACCGTCCAGACGAGGCTATCCTGGGGGGGCAGCCGTTGGTAGGCGCTGTGCTGCTCCACCTCCAGGTAGGCGCTGTCGTCAATGTACACCTCCACCTCGTTCTGCCGGGGCGGGAGTTGCTCGAGGCGCAGGTCAGCAAAGCGTTTGCGCAGTTGCCGCTCGCCGCGCATATACTGCACCCACCCCCGCGCATTATACGATGCTTTGTCCACGGTCGTATCCCCCGCGGCCACGCGGAGATGAAACTGCCCGTCCTTTACTGACCAGGCCGTATGCTTCCGGAAGGGTTGATTGCGGCCCGCCGCCGCATCAAGCGCAAAGGTTACTTCGGCGTCTTTGGGCAAGCGCGTTACCTCCCACAGAGCCACCGACTGCGCCGTATCCGCCCGGTTGATCACCGTGTAGGTGATGCGCAGGCTGCTGTCGGCGGGTTCGGCCCGAAACGTCTTTCTCAGCTGTAGTCCCAGCTCCTCATCCGCCCGGCTCAGCAGCGTGAGGGGGTTGGTCGTTGCTAGCACCCGGTAGGGATCGGTTTCCAGCACCGGGGGTGGGGGCCACCAGCGGTGCTGCGGACTAAGCCAAAGCGTGGAGCCGTAGTATAGCGGGTGCACG
The DNA here is from genome assembly GCA_965217275.1 of Cyclobacteriaceae bacterium. Classification (GTDB taxonomy): domain Bacteria; phylum Bacteroidota; class Bacteroidia; order Cytophagales; family Cyclobacteriaceae; genus Tunicatimonas. Next base: position 5,612,137 of record OZ244400.1, read on the forward strand.
GCCGAATCGGTAAGCAATTCTTCACCCTGTACCCGGAAAGAAACGATGCGGCCTCCGGTTTGGGCATCGACGGTCATTGATGCGTTCGCCCAGTGCAGGGTGTAGTGCTGATCGTCGTCCGACTGCCACGCCAGCGAGGGCGGGGTTTCGGTGGCGGGTTGGCAGGCTGTGATGAGGGTTAGCATCGCTAGAACGAGCCAGGTAGAAGCGGGTAAAACTACATCTATCAAACACCAAGGATGAGAATACCTGGAATCTCCTCCCTCGAAGTAGGAGATTCCGGATATTTTACTACGCTTCGCCGGGGCGCTAGGCGCTGCGCAAAGTTCCGAACCGCGTCCCGCCGCGTCCACGGTGGATCGGGCATGACCACGGCGGATGACGTTAATCGTATGCGCAAAACTGAGCCTCATAGAAATTTGAGCAGGTCTTGCCCGATGTCGGTGCGGTAGTAGTGGCCGGGCCAACTGATCTCTTGGACCGTGGCGTAGCTCCGGCGCAGCGCTTCGGGAATGTCTGCGCCCCGGGCGGTGACGGCCAGCACCCGCCCCCCGTTGGTCACCACGGTGTCATTGTCCGCACGCGTGCCGGCGTGAAACACCAGTGCGTCGCCTCCCTCCGGCAAGCCGCTGATGATGGCTCCTTTTTGGTAATCGCCGGGGTAGCCTTCGGCTACCATCACCACCGTGGCGGCCGCTTGTTCACTGATTTGCAGTGGGGCGGTGTTGAGCGTTTGGTTGGCGGCCGCCTCCAGCAGCTCCACCAAGTCACTCTCAATGCGCGGGACGATGGCTTCCGTTTCGGGGTCGCCCAGGCGCACGTTATACTCGATCACGAAGGGCTCGCCCGCCACGTTCATCAGTCCAATAAAGAGGAAGCCCCGGTAGTCGACGCCCTCCTGCTGCAAGCCGTCCACCGTGGGGCGCACGATGCGTTCTTCAACTTTTTGCATAAATTCCGGGTCGGCGAAGGGGACGGGACTCACCGCGCCCATGCCGCCGGTGTTAGGACCGGTGTCGCCCTCGCCAATGCGTTTGTAATCCTTGGCGGCGGGCAGCAACCGGTAGTGCTTGCCATCGGTGAGCACAAACACCGAGAGCTCGATGCCCGACAGAAATTCTTCTACCACCACCCGCTCGCTGGCCGCTCCGAAGCGGCGGTGCTCCAGCATGTCGCGCAGGTGCCGCTGCGCTTCCTCGTGCCGGTCGCAGATAATCACTCCCTTTCCGGCGGCGAGCCCGTCGGCCTTAAGCACGATGGGCAGGGGAAGATCAGACAGGTAGGAGAGTCCTTCGTCGAGCTGCGCGGCGGTGAAGGTCCGTGAGGCGGCGGTGGGGATGCCGTGGCGTTGCATAAAAGCCTTGGCGTGGTGCTTGCTGCCCTCGAGCTGCGCCCCGGCCCGGTCGGGACCCACCACGAGCACGTCGCTTAGCTCGTCGCGCTCACTAAAGTAATCGCGGATGCCCGCCACCAGGGGCGCTTCGGGACCCACCAGTAGCAGTCGGACGTTTTTCTCGAGCACAAACGCCGCAATCCGGGCGAAGGCGGCTTCGGAGTAGTCGCCCGAGAAGAGCGTCACGTTGCGGGCCACGGCAGCGGTGCCCGCGTTGCCGGGAGCCACGTAGAGCCGGTCGCAGTGCGGACTCTGGCGAATTTTCCAGGCCAGCGCGTGTTCGCGTCCGCCCGAGCCGATGATCAGAATGTTCATGGGTAAGGTTGCGTAATGGGGAAGCAAAGCTACGGAAAATGAGGGAAGGAAGAAATGGAAGAAACACGGGGTTTCGCAGGTCGTTCGTTACCGAAATCCGATGCTTTTGCTGCTTGCCAGTGGAGCAATGCTCGTTTATTCATGTCCGGGGCAGTCTTCTTCGAATATCGAACCGGGCGCCGGGCGCAAGGAATGTTGAATGATGAACATCGAAGGAGAATCCCATATCGCCAAACGCGCCCCAGAGAGGGTATGATCGGCGCTAATGATCATGGTTATAAAAAGAATAATACGAAGACAGTAATTTGTTGAGTATTGCTATGTTTTTATCATCAGCCAATGCATTCTGGCTAAGCTCATTCACTCTTCTCTCTATCAATTCGTACTCCTCATCGGTTTTTATTACACCCGCTTGGGTGATCCTTTGAATTTTTCTTAAATCGATACTTATTTCTTCACTGAGCGTCGGTTCGTGCTTAGCAGATAAAATGATATCTAATTCTTCTTTTTCAGACGTAGACAAACCATCTGCCCATTGTTTTATATCGGAGCGAAGCTGCTTTAGTCCAGTCATGCTCTTCTTGATATACGTCTCTTTAACAACAAGTTTGCTTTGTAGAAATACATCTTGATGGGATGGATTCTTTTGCGCCATAAATTCTAGTACAGTACAGCACCAATCGCGCGTTAGAATTAGTTTTTCTTGCTTTATGTCAGATAACGATCTTGCCATGATGTATTATGGATTACCCGTATAAGGAGCTAATGGTCCAAAAAGAATATCTGATTGTGAATGATATAGTTTTCCAAGAGGATTATTTTTTCTCACTCCCCTAATAGGATTAGCAACCAGAGGGCTACCAATCCCACCACAAAAATCAATCATCTGCTGCTCACGCCCTCGATGGGCTGCGTACCCGAAAATACCTTGAGTAGCTTGATCGAGAGTCGGTGTTATAAATCCAAGCTTTCGCATGTGATGACTATAATATCTCCTCAATATAATCTTGTAGGGATCACCGATTCCCCTGGTTCTACCTACATATATTTGATGAGTGACTGGGTTTGTTAACGTATATACAACGTAAGTAGTCACTCAATCAAGTCCTAATTCGCATACTCCGACAAAAACTTCACCCGCATCAGGCGTAGTTCTTCTTCGGTATACTCATCCTCAAACTCATCGAGGGCCTCGTCGATGCTGTCTGATTCGGCGCTGAGGAAGTAGTCGAACAGGTCGTCTTGCTGTTCTTCGCCCAGCATCTGGTCAATGTAATAATCCAGGTTAAGCTTGGTGCCGGAGTAGCAGATGTGATCAATCTCTTCCAGCAACTCCTCCATGCTCATGTTCTTGCTGTCGGCAATCTCCTCCAAGTCCACTTTTTTATCGATCTGCTGAATGATGAAAATTTTGCTCTTCGATTTATTGATTGTGGACTTGATCACCACGTCGGAAGCAGTGACGATGCCGTTGGCCTCCACGTATTCTTTGATCAGGCTTAAGAAAGGAGTACCGAACTTAATCACCTTGCCCATGCCCACGCCGTTCACCGCCGCCAGTTCATCCGGCGTGGTGGGGTAGGTGGTGGCCATCTCTTCGAGCGAGGGCTCCTGAAAAATTACGTAGGGAGGCAGGTTTTTCTTGTTGCCCACTTCTTTGCGCAACTTCTTGAGCGCCACAAACAACTTGTCGTCGTAGGATTTGCCCGACGGAAAGCTGTTCGTGTTCTCACTAGCCGACAGGTCGTTCTCTTCTTCGGGAATGTCTTCGTACGAGTGGTCGCGCGACAGCATGATGGGGTAGGGGGACTTGAGAAAATCCTTGCCCTTTTGGGTGAGATTAAGCGTGCCGATATTTTCGATGTCCTTTTCCAGGAACTCAAACAGCAAGGTCTGCCGTACCGCTGAGTTCCAGCGCTGGGCGTCGTGGCTTTTCCCCTGGCCATAAACGGGCAACTTATCGTGGTCGTAGCTCTGCACGTACTGGTTGGCCGAACCACGGATCACGTCCACCAGGTGGTTAATTCCGAAGCGCTCATCGGTTTGCTGGGCGGCTTCCAGGGCAATACGCACGAAGTCCTCTCCTTCGTACTGCTCCTTGGGCTTCACACAGTTGTCGCAGTAGCCGCAGTTTTCCTCCAGCGTTTCGCCGAAGTAGTGCAGCAACTGTCGCTTGCGGCACACCGCCGACTCGGCATAAGAAATCATCTCTTGCAGCAAGATGCGGGCGTTGTCGCGCTCGGTCACCGACTTGTCTTTGTTGAACTTCTCGAGCTTGAGAATGTCATTGTAGCTGTAGAACATCAGGCAGTGTCCTTCCAGTCCGTCGCGGCCCGCGCGGCCGGTTTCCTGGTAGTAGCCCTCCAGCGATTTGGGGGCGTTGTAGTGAACGACAAAGCGCACGTCGGGCTTGTCGATACCCATGCCGAAGGCGATGGTGGCCACGATCACGTCCACGTCTTCGTTCAGAAAAGCGTCTTGATTGCGCATCCGCACCGCGGCATCGAGGCCAGCGTGATACGGGGCCGCCTTCACGTCATTGATGCGCAAGAATTCAGCGACCTCTTCCACCTTTTTGCGACTCAGGCAGTAAACGATCCCGGACTTGCCCTGGTGCTTCTTCACGAATTGAATCAGTTGCTTCTTGATTTTGGTCTTGGGGCGAACCTCGTAGTACAGATTTTCGCGGTTGAACGACGTCTTGAATACGTTGGCGTCCTCCATCTGCAGGTTCTTCTGGATATCGACCTGCACCTTGGGGGTGGCGGTGGCCGTCAGGGCAATGATCGGCACGTGGTCGCCGAGTTGCTCGATGATGGTTTTGATGCGTCGGTATTCGGGGCGGAAGTCGTGCCCCCATTCAGAGATGCAGTGCGCTTCGTCGACCGCCACAAACGAGATATTGGCTTCTTTGAGAAAAGCCAGGTTACTCTCTTTGTTGAGTGACTCGGGAGCCACGTAGAGCAGTTTGACCTCCCCGCTCAGCGTGCCGCGCTTCACCCGGTTGATCTCGGTTTTGTTAAGGGTAGAGTTCAGAAACTGGGCGTTGATATTGAAGCCGTTCATCTGGTCTACCTGGTTTTTCATCAGGGCAATCAGGGGAGAGATAACGATGGCCGTGCCCGGTTGCACCAAAGCGGGAAGCTGATAACAGAGGGACTTGCCCGCCCCGGTGGGCATAATTACAAAGGTGTTCTTCTTGTCGAGGATATTCTGGATCACCCGCTCCTGGGTGCCGCGGAATTGATTGTATCCGAAGTACTCTTTGAGTGCTTCTCTCAGATTAAGGTCTTGTTCAACTAACATAGGAATAGGGTGTGCTAATGCAGATTTGTTTTTTTGTTGACTTGAGAACATGAATTTACAAAATAAATTCTTATAGCGGTGCACATCTGTTACAAAATGCTTGGGTAAATTTCGATTTTGTTGTGAATTCTTTAATAGTGAAGCGTATACTTTGTAATGCCCCGGTTTTTACGTATCATCAGCCACCCTTTACCGGCCGTCAGTGGTCCTGGATTTTTTGGGGTTAAGTTATCCTCTATGGTGCGTACCAATGTTCATGTGGTGATCACGGCGGGCAGCCACACCTCTACTGATTTTTGGCCCTTTAGCCGGAAGCATCTTTCCAAGCAATTTCTTGATCTGCTGGGCACCGGGCGCTCCCTGCTGCAAATCACCTACGAGCGCAGCCGTAACCTGACGGCCGACGAAAACATCTGGGTGGTCACCGAGAAAGACCACGTGTCGTTGGTGAAGGACCAGTTGCCCGACCTTTCGTCCGACCGCATTTTGATGGAACCCGTGCGGCGGGGAACCGCTTCGGGGATCGGCTACGCTGCCCACAAGATCAGTAAACGAGACCCCGACGCGGTGATGGTGGTTTCGCCTACCGAACACGCTATCTTCGGCGAAGTGGCCTTTGTCCGCGACATCAACAAAGCGGTAGACCTGGTAACGAGCGATGCGCAGAAGCTGCTGATCCTGGGCATCAAGCCCACCCGTCCTTCCACCAGCTATCCCTACATTCAGTACCACTACGACCGGCCGGGTCCGGCCAAGAAGGTGAAAACCCTCACCGACAAGCCGCAGGCCGATCTGGCCAAACTGTTTATCAACAGTGGCGACTTCGTGTGGAACACCGGCATCTTCGTGTGGCGGGTGCGCACCATTCTGGAGGCCTACCAGCGCTACCTGCCCGAGGTGGCCGAGGTGTTCGGGCCGGGAGCGCCGCACTACTTCTCCGACCAGGAGGAGCTGTTTATTGGCCAGGCCTACGCCCATTGCAAAAGCACCTCGATCAGCACCCACCTGCTCGAAAAAGCGGATACTGTGTACATGATGCTGGGCAGCTTTGACTGGTCGGATATCAACTCCTGGAGTTCTTTGTTTGATCTGAAGGACAAAAACGAGAACAAAAACATTGTGGAGGCCAACGCCCTGCTCTTTGAGAGCAAAGGCAACTACATCAAAAGCGAAAACGACAAACTGCTGGTGGTGCACAGCCTGGATGACTTTCTGATCGCCAACAGCGACGATGTGCTACTCATCTGCCCCAAGCACCTGGCCGAAAAGCTCAAAGACATTGTGAGCGAAGCAAAAGCGAAGAAGGGAGAGAAGTACGTGTGATGACCTTCGGGGTGGTCAGGGGGTTGGGTTGATTTGCGGGCGTGGCTAGATGGTGGATACTAGATGCTGGTTGCTGGATGACTTTCTGCGTGGCTAGATGATTTGCAGAGAGAGTAAACAATTTTAGGTCATAAGGCTTGCTACAACCTAATCAGCCTCGCTGCATAAGGCAGATTTAGCGTGCCTATTTGCTCAACGCTCATAGCGCTAGCCCGCCCCGCCCGTTAACGAAGACAAAGGAATTTCAGTAGGGTTTTGGCTTTTCTCTACCGTAAAGGTCCCTTCTCGCGTTTGTGAAGCCTGATTGAGGCTTTTAAGGGTATACGAATATTCACCAGGAGTTAGGTCAAATCCACGTTGCCACTGATTTTCTACGTGATATAAAGGAATCGTTTCGTCTTCCGTGAAGTCGCCGCTGATTGTCCAGTTTTCTTCTTTCTGACCCGGAAGCGTAACAAGCACGTTGCCCTGACTTATTTTTTGCCGAAGCGTGCTCGGAAGCACATTGAGCACACCGGTTAGCGTTTCGATCAACTGATGACCACGCAGCACCGCGTTTTTCTCTACCACTTTTCCCTCCTGGTTAACCAGAAAGGTGGTAGGAAAAGCGTTAATCCGATATCTCTCTATAATTTCTTGATTGTCGCGCCCCTGGTGAATCTGCGGCCAGGTAATCTGACGGTCTTCCACGAACGTTTTTAGCTTGGTAAGATCATCGTTGGCAACTCCAATAATCTCAAACTCATCTCCAGCAAAAAAAGTCTGAGCATCTTTTAGGAAAGGAATCTCCCGAACGCAGGGGCTGCACCACGTACCCCAGAAATCCACCAAAGTGATTTTCCCGTTGGGCATTTGATAGTGAGTCTTCGGTGGTGAACACAAAAACTTCTTCATCAGCGAAATCTTCGTCATTGTCTTGGTCAACGATCACTACTTTCTGTCCCGATGCGTTGGTACCAAAGGCAATGGCTACCTGTCCGTCTATCAGCTTCCGGGTATATTTGAGCGCATCTTCTGCTTTTAGGTCATCCATCCAACGATAAGCCAGGGTGGAATCAATTAACTGATTATAATAGCCTTGATAAATCCACTGTATAAAGTCAGCTTCCCACTGTCCTACGGCTATCAAAGAATCCAGCTCCTCCGGCAGCCCCGTCACTTCTTCGTATAAGGGGGCTAGTTCGCTGTCTGGACGGTTAGCCGATAAAAGGCCTTTCCCTGCGTAAAACGGCCCACTGCCCTCGGCTTCTTCCAGAGATATAATAAGTTCATTGGGAGCCTCTTCTTTGGTCTGACATGCTACATTGGCCCCGACCAAGCAGAAAATCAAGCATAAGTTTTTCATAATACGTTGAGCGGAGTGATGTGATTTACAATTTATTTCTAATGAAGTGTCTATTCCTATCCAGTTTTTCATAACTTGATTTGTTAACATATAGATGAGCCCCATGCTACAAGCGCTGGAACGTAACGGGAGAATTGACAAAGAGGGAAGACTACATTTAGATCATCCTCTGACAGTGACTAACAAAGCGGTGAAAGTTATTGTGCTTGTTACCGATGAAGAAGAAGTCACGGACGGTGATTGGCAGCAAGCAATTACTGGAAATAAAGCATTCGATTTCTTGAGTGATCCGGCGGAAGATATCTACTCTTTATCAGACGGATATACTTTTACAAAGTAGTAATAACGACTTCCCTAAAACCGGACTGAAGGTAAGCTCAGCAGTACGCTTCACCGTTTGATTACCATACTTACTCATATCATCAAAAAGCAGTTGGATGAATTGCCACCTTTCTATCAAAACGTTAGCGTGAATCAAAATGCCTGGAGTTAAAATAATTGCAGTAGTAGCCATTCTTATTCTTCAATCAGCGGAAGGGTTCTCATGTTCATGCAGTCGTGCCTGGAGAAATAGTTTTTTATCGAATATAGGGCGGTTTGACGTTGTTGCATTGGGGACAATAGGACGGACAAATTCAGATTACGAACTTGGCAACCCTTACCTAGATATCACAAAACTATATAAGGGAAAAGTAAAAGATTCTGTTATTCATCTCCTTGACGGTGGCCTTGATTGCAGACACATCTGGAATGCAGATTCAGGGGTTCAAATAGTAGTGGGCTTGTTCAAAGACAATAATCTTAATACTCAAAACAATGAGCAGTATTATGGAGCTGGCTGTATAACATCTGTTTTGGTCTTGAACAATAACGATAAACTGATTTCAAACTCAAAATATATTAGTTATGCTGGACAGGTACGTGAACCCAGAGTTAGCTCGTTATTTAGGAAAATGAAGTTTCGAGGATTTGAAAGAAGAATGTATTTGAAAACACTCTTCCACGAGCCTGAAATAAAAAATGTGGAACAAAACCTGAAGCAATTATTTGAGATTTAGAGCTGCGCTTTAACTTAAATACCCCGCTGCCGCACCACCTCGTACAAGCTCACCGCCGCAGCCACCGACACATTGAGCGAAGCCACGTTGCCCGCCATCGGAATTCGGACCAGCTCATCCGCCAGGCGCAACAACTCATCGGAGATACCATCCTCTTCGGAGCCGAGCAACAGGGCTACCGGGCCCCGCAGATCCGCCTCGGGGAGCAACTGCCCGGTCTTTTCGGTGCAGGCCACCACCCGGATGCCACTGTTTTTCAAGAACTGCACGGTTTCCTTGAGACTCGTTACCCGGCACACCGGCAGGTAGTTGAGCGCACCGGCCGAGGTCTTCATGGCGTCGCCGCCGATACGGGCGTTGCCCTGGGCCGGAACCACGATGGCGTGGGTGCCCAAACACTCGGCCGTGCGGGCAATGGCTCCGAAGTTGCGCACGTCGGTGATGCGGTCGAGCAGAATCAGAAACGGGTCTTTGGCTTCGGAGAAGCACTGGTTGATAATGTTGTCGAGCGAGGCGTAGGTCACCGACGACACAAAGGCCACCACGCCCTGGTGGTTCTTGCGCGTGACGCGGTTGAGTTTTTCGAGAGGCACAAACGAAACGGGCACGTGCTGCGCGCGGGTAAGATCCAGCAACTCTTGCGTGAGTTCGTTACGCAAACCCTTCTGCACCAACACCCGATCAATCTCCTGTTCGGCATGGATGGCCTCGATGACCGCGCGGGTGCCGAAGATGAATTCTGAACGCTTTCGGTTGGGGGGCATATTTTAAATAATGGTTCTAGGTTCTGAGTTCTAGGTTCAAGGAACTCAGAACCTAGAACCTTTAAATTTCCTTACTTCCCTTGCGCCACAAATCCACGTTGCGGTACCAGAAGCGCTTGTAGTTCTCGTCGCGCACCAGGTTGTAGTACTGATGGGTGAAGATGTTTTTCACTTTGGCAAACGTAAACGACAGATCAACCAGGTTGCGGTCTTCGTTGTAGATCCAGGTTTCTTTGTCTACGTCGCGATACACCGCATCGGGCGGACCGTAGAGGGTATAGACCATGCCCTGCCCGGTCTTCCAGCCTTCCTTGTAGCTGGTAAACAAGCGGTTGGCCTGGGTCACCTGCCGAAAATAGTCCCGGATAATTCCTTTGGCCCGTTCCTGCGAGCGCGCCACCTTGATCCAGTAGTCGTCCAGATTTTGCTTTGGTTCTTCGGCATTTTCCAGCTTTTCCATCTCATCCGACGTGCTGATGTAGCGCAAGGGCGGAACAATGGCTTCCACGCTGGCCAGTCGGGGGTAATACTGATTTTCAATGCGAAACGAAATGCCGTAGAGCGAGCTGGTATCCAGCTGCACAAAATACAGCCCTTTTTGCTCAAACCGCAGCACTTCATCCAGCGGGGCGGCAAATAGCGAGTCGATGGTTAAGCTGGGTTGCACCTCGGCCCCGCCCGACGACATGGGGGGCGGATTAGGCTCGAAGTCGTGGCGGTAATAATAAAGATAAGCGGTGCTATCGCGGCCGTAGTACGACACCAATCGGAAAGGCGCTTCGGTTGGTAAATAATCCTGAAAGATAGGAATCTCTTCGTCGGGACGCATCAGCAGCAAGTCGGTAAGCGGAAAGTTCTGCTCGCTGTTCAGGGTGATGTCGAAGCGATAGGGCTCGCTGGCTTGCGCCGAGGTAGACACGAATACAAACAGAAAATGGCTATCGTCCGAAACGGGCAGCGGGAAACGGTAGTAAAACTGCTCTCCTTCTTGCTTTATCATTTGCGAGGCCGACACCTGCCCCGAATCCAGTACCGAACTCAGTTGGTAATCGGAGTGCACGGTGTAGCGCAGGGACGGCGCTTGGTTAGACTGTCGGTCGGTCACTCGTAAGAACACGGTGGCTTCACGTTGGTCATCGATGGCCACGCGGGATTCGAGCTGCACGGGCGCCACCGGGTCGTAAACGTAACTCACGTTCACTGAGGACAGCGAAGCATTTTTCTTGTTTTGTCCCTGAACCAGACCACTTGTCAGTACCAATGCAGCGAGCACTCTCCAGAAAGTTTTCATACGCAGTTATTGATAGTGCTTTCTAAGCAAATCACCGTACTTCTGCGCTAGTTCGGGCTGACCGGCACTACTGAAAGCGCGCGAAAGCTCGTTCAGAATCATCAGGTTCTTCTGCTCTTCGTTGCCCGGATTTTCGTTTTCCACCGCGTAGTGGGTCAGCATCTCGTCGGCCCGCTCGCCCAGCAGCGTGGCAATTTCGGTGGCTCGCTCCTCTTCTCCCACCGCAAACAGCAGTTGCACCGTTTGGGCCGTCACGTAATCGAAGGGAATGGAAAAATCCGGAATGGTGTCCAAGCTGGTGTTAAGTACTTCTCGCGCTCGGTCAGTTTGCCCTTTGGCAATCAAATCACTCGCCAAGCTGTTGAAGCTCGAGCGGTGGTTCAGCGCCGAATTGCGGTAGTCTTCGTTATAGTAAACGTCCGGATTGTCTAATTCCCGGTAGTAGAAGTTGTTCATCATGTTGTCGTACATCACGTCGGTGTGCACCAGTTCGTCACCCGTGGCGGGGCTCACCAGCGGTAGCAAGCGATAGGCGTTGCCCTCTTGTACCACGTTTTGGCGGAAGTCGAGGTTTACGCCCATCAGCGAGGTGGGATTGAAGTAGATCGGCCGTTCCCACTTGTTGGCCACGATCAGGTCCAGAATCATCAGGTCTTTCTTCTCCAGCCCCCTTCCCTTTAAATTGATGTATAATCGGTCGGTCACCAAGTCCTCCATCCCGGCAGGAATGATTTCTTGCATTCGCGGAGACAAGCGTTGTCCGATGCTGTCGCTATCGTTGTTGCCACCACTGCCGCTCGCGTTCACTCGAGCCCCTTCGCGGGTATCGTACGCGTTCACGTCCACGTAGAAGGTCTTGGCAGGCACGGTGTTATAGTTTACTCGGGCATTCGGAATCTTCAACGCCGCCGAATTATCCCGAATCAGCTTCATGTACTGCTCCAGGTTGATGGCCCCTTTGATGTTCGGATTCTCTACCAGCGGCAAATAATCGTTGGGACCGCCCTGCTTGTAGTTTTCTTCGGTGAGCGTGAAGGGCAACGGTTCCGATTCGTAGGCCGGACGCGTCATCTGTTCAATGTACCAATCGGTGTTGAAGTAGCTGAGCACGATCACGCGCACGTCGGTGCGGAAGCCCTCCACTTCCTGGGCGTACCACAGCGGGAAGGTGTCGTTGTCGCCCCCGGTGAACAAAATCGCATTGGGAGCGCAGGAGGCCAGAAAGTTCTTGGCCGTATCCACCGAAAAGTAGCGGTCTGAACGGTCGTGATCATCCCAGCCCTGCACGCCCATCAGGACCGGCACAATCAGGCAAATTCCGGTAGCCACTCCTCCGGCCGCTACGCGGTTTTTGATAAATTGGGCCAGAAACTGACTCAGCGCCATCACTCCCAAACCGATCCATATGGCGAAGGCGTAGAACGAACCGGCGTAGATATAATCGCGCTCGCGCGGCTCCACCGGGGGCGAGTTCAAGTACACCACCAGCCCGATGCCGGTGAACAGAAACAGCAGACCGACCACCGAGAAGCCCTTCACATCGCGGCGGTACTGAAAAAACAGGCCCACCAGGCCCAGAATGAGGGGCAGCATGTAGAATTGGTTGCGCGCCTTGTTGTTGGCAATCACGTCGGGCACGTCGGCATTGCCTTCCCAGGGGCGCAGCCACGGCGCCTCTTTGATGTCGCTGGCGCGCCCGGCGAAGTTCCACATAAAGTAGCGCATGTACATATGCCCCACCTGGTAGGTGAAGAAGAAGGACAGGTTGTCAATGAAATTAGGCTCTTCGTTCGTGCGCAGACCCATCCACTGTCGGTAGAGTTGCGGGTGGTTGCCCTGGTTGCTGTAGGCTCGCGGAAAGATGGTGCTCTTCTTTGGGTCATAGGTGTTCACCAGTTTGTAGTCGCTGACAATGTACTTATCCTCGCCTTTTTCGTAGACGGGAGCTCCTTCTTCCTGGGCGGTGAGTTCGGCGGTGAAGTACTGCCCGTAAGCCAGCGGACGGCTGCCGTACTGCTCACGCTTGAGGTAAGACACAAAGCTGATGATCGTCTCGGGATTGTTCTCGTCAATCGGCGGATTGTAGCGCGAGCGGATCAGCACCAGCGAGTACGAAGAATAGCCGATCAGAATGAAGGTGAGCGCCAGCAACGAGGTGTTCAGCAGCGGCAACTTGTGCTTAATGGAATACCACAGTCCGTAGCCGAGTCCGCCCAGCAGCAACAGCACCAACACCACCAAGCCCGAACCGAAGGGCAAGCCGATGCTGTTAACGAAGAACACCTCGAACGAACCGGCCAGTGAGGGTAGTCCGGGGATGATGCCCACCATAATGAGCAGAATAATCGCACCGCTGATGAGCATGGTCACCAGCACCCCGCGCACGGTCACCTTCGCGTACTTGTGGAAGTAGTAAATGAGTCCCAAAGCAGGAATGGCTACCAGGTTGAGCAGGTGCACGCCGATGGACAGGCCCATCATGTAGGCCAGCAGAATGAGCCAGCGGTTGGCGGCTGACGGCTCGTGAATGTGTTCCCAGCGCAGAATGCCCCAAAACACAAAGGCCGTGAAGAACGAAGACAGTCCGTAGACCTCCGCTTCGGTGGCCGAGAACCAGAACGAATCGGAGAAAGTATAGGCCAGCGCCCCGATGAGGCCGCTACCCATCAGCAGCACAGTTTGGGCGGTGGTTTCGGTACCCTCGGCCACCTTGAGCACCTTTTTGCCCAGCAGGGTGATGGTCCAGAACAGAAACAGGATAGAGAAGCTGCTACTGATGGCACTCACCATATTGATCCAGTAGGCTACCTGCTCCACGTCGCCCGCGGCCAGAAAGGAAAACATGCGGCCTAGCAACAGAAAGAACGGAGCGCCCGGCGGGTGGGGCACCTCGAGTTTATACGACACGGCGATAAACTCCCCGCAGTCCCAGAAGCTGGCGGTTTCTTCTACCGTAATCGCGTACACCACCGTGGCAATGGCAAACACCACCCACCCGGTGATGTTGTTAATCTTGTTGTAAGTCAGCATGAAACGAAGGGTACATTAATTTGAGGAGGCAAAAGTAACGGAATCCCCTAGGATTAAAATGATTTGCCGGGGGGATTATTTCGGAGGAAGCGTTAAAATTTGTTAAAGCAAGCCCACTCCGAGCACCAAGCGCTGGTTGAGTTTATCCTGGGGGAGAACCAAGGGCTACCTACTCGAGCGTTAACCGGTTAATAAACTGCTCGCGGCCTACCATCAGCACCCAGTCGTTTCCCGGACCTGATTCGCCCGGTGGGTCAAATTTCACCGTGCCTGCTTTTTCGGGCAACTGCATTGCCGCCTTCCGGTAGGTGTCGGTTCGCGGATTATACCAGCCCGCCGAGAAGGAGCTTCCCGATAGCAAGGACAGATCAACGGCGTAAGCCGAGTCGCTGGCCGAGTAGATCAAAGCAAAACTACGGTCGTCGGCAACCGTCGCCTGCAAGTGAGTATCGTAACGGTTCGAATTGCCCTGGCTGATGACGGCCTGGTTAGGGCGTAGCTCCAGGAAATCACTGCCCAACCGGTGAAGAAAACGACTCAAACGCATCATGTCCTGCGCGCCGGGATAGTGAAGAGCCGCCAAGGCATCCGCACTACATTCTTCATCCGACGAGAGACCGTCCCAAATTCCCCCCGCCCCGTAGGTGTGACCAAACGCCCCAGCAAAGATAGTAAAGTAGGCTCTTCGGCGAATATTAAAAGCGGTGGCTCCGCAAAAGTCTTTGTTGTTTTCGTACCACGCCTCTGAATCTAGGGTGGGCTTGGGCTTTCCCTCGTATTTTTTAGCGTAGTCGTAGGCAATCGCTTCCCAAACCGTCCAGGCGCGGCGGTCTTTTTTGGGCAGATCGTCTAAACAGCACCACTGGCTGGTTTGCCAATTGTTGAAATCACAGAGGATGCCGTCGTCTGAGATGCTGGTGCCCCGCTGGTAATCAGCGTGCACTGTCAGCAGTTTGTCCCCGGTATCCCCGGCTCGGATGCCGTTCACCAGAGCACGCAGTCGGTCGTTGGGTAAAGTGTCTTTTCTGCGGTAGCTGCCCGCCTCGCCGAGGGTTAGCCAGATAATGTTGTTGTTATCTTTGTACCGGTGACCGACCCGCTTTCCGTAGTCATACAGGGCTTCGGCACTATTGTTTTTCAGCAATCCCCACCAGCCGAGCGTAATGCCTACGTACAAGTTGCGCTGCGCACATTTGGCAACGTAATCGTCGAGGTAGGTCCACCAAGTTTCGTTCGGAGCGTAAATCTCTCCGGGACCGTCTCCGTTGTACAGCGACTCGCGGCAACTCACCTGCATCACGGTGAAACCTTGCGCGCTTCGGGTGTCCAGGATACTATCGATGGTGGTCGGGGGAAGTTTGGCGAAAAACCAGTTGGTGTCGCCGATCCAGACAAAGGGCTGGTTGTCTTCTTTAGTTAGGAATCGGTGATTATCGGCGATGCGTAGCTTCTGCATCTGAGCTGTTGCCGTTATCGAGAGTGATACGGCGTACAGAGCCAGGGTATACTTGAAAAGAAAAAACAACCTATATTTTTGTATAAAGAGTAACTAAATCGCCTAAGCACGTTATCGCGCCTACCCAAAAGCCGGTGAGCTGGCAATTACCGTTTGCTGATCTGGTTGCGGGAGATACTGCGCTGCTGATCGCTCTTGAAACGTCCTTTGTCGAAAGCTCGTTTTTGCTGATGCTTGGTGCCCCGTCCCTGCACGCGGGCCCGCCACCGCCGCCACGATGCCGCCTGAAGTTGCTGCCGCATGAGCACGATCACCTCGCTTTCGGCTAAGCCGAACTGGGCTTCAATGGCGTCGAAGGGAGTTCGATCTTCCCAAGCCATCTCAATAATTCGGTTGGTATCCCGCTCACTCAACTGATACTTCTTTGCTACGTTTCCCATAAAAACCCAACGTCTTTAAACCCCGAACCGTTTAATTCATCGACTCCAGCAGCTTCTCGTTCAGCCGCACGTAGTCTTGGTTGCCGTTTTCTTTCGCGAGTTCTATAGACTTCTGCGCGGCGGTGCGGGCCTGGTCGTAGTTTTCGGTTTCGGCGTGAATTTTGGCCTGCAGGTGCAGCACCCAGAACTTACTGTTGTCGAGCGACACCGCCTTATCGATCCATTCCTGCGCCTGTTGCAGGTCTTTGTCCATCGTGAAGTAGTAGTTAGCCGCCTGGTAATACAGTCCGGCATCATCACCCGCGCTGGCCATCTGCTCGTCGATCTGGGCCATCACCTTGTTGTCTACGTTCGGGTCTTCCAGCGGAATTGCCACCTTGGTGTTTTCCCACGCGATGAACATATCAGCCTTGGTCTCGCTCAAGTTCGAGAAACCAACGGTAAAGGTTTCGTAAGGGTCTTGAGTCGTCGAAACCGGAACGTCTACCCGCAGGGCGTCTTCTTCCTGCTTGTAGCTACCGGTCCCCGACTGCTCCGTATTCTTGTTGAAGATCACGGTCCAGCTTTCCTTCCCCGGAATGGTGAATAGGGCGTAGTCACCGGCCGGAACCCGGTTGCCCGCCACGCTTAGTTCGTCACTTATTGATACTTTGGTGGCCCGGTTGGCCCCGGTGCGCCATACTTGGTCGTAGGGCACCAGTTCGCCCATCACCGTTCGCTCTCGGGCACTCGGGCGTGAGTACGTAACCGTGACGTCGGTCATTCCCACGCGTTGGCTAACGGTGGATAACGGACTCGGCTGGGGAGTCTCGAGCTGCGCGAATAGCAGAGTAGTAGAAAGCAGCAGGGCACTACATAGAAGGGATAGGGTTTTCATACGATTGGTTGGATACGTGAGTAAATAGTGATCGTACGAAAGTAGGTTTTCGGATTGGGAAAACAAAAGCCTACTTTAAGCATTTAAGTGGGCAACTGCCGATGGAGCTACTAAAATGGCGTCAATAAACCTCAAAATGCCAAACCTTCTGTCTATGAACGTACTACCTACCTCTTTTTATCAGCGCAGCGACGTGGTGCAGATCAGCCGCGAATTTCTAGGAAAATACTTATTTGCTGATATCGACGGTGAACTCGCGGGAGGCAAGATTGTGGAAACGGAGGCCTACTCGCACGTGGGCGATCGGGCCTGCCATTCGCACCTGAACCGGCGTACCAACCGCACCGAGGTGATGTACCGTCCGGGGGGCGTGGCCTACGTGTATAAGGTATACGGATTTCACTACCTGTTCAACATGATCACCAACGTGGCCGACAAAGCCGACGCCGTGCTGGTGCGGGCCATAGAACCGACGCTAGGGATCGAGGCCATGCAGCGACGACGCAATCTGCTGAGCGTGAGTCCGCGCCTCACCGCCGGGCCCGGCATGCTCACCCAGGCGATGGGCATCACCAAGCAGCACTACGGCCTGCCCCTCACCACCGGAGAAACCATCTGGATCGAAGACTGGGGTGATACCATCGTGGAGGAAGATATCGTCGCCAGTCCCCGGGTAGGCATCGACTACGCCGGAGCGGATGCGCTGCTGCCCTGGCGGTTTCGGGTGAAGGGCAGCAAGTGGACGAGCAAGGCAAAGTAGGTTTACTAAAGCAATTTGATCTTGTGCACCACGAAGCCTTCTGGGGTTTCTATTCCGGTTAAGATGACCGGACGGCTCACCAAGGCTAAATTTCCAAGTTTGCTCAGATAGTCTTCACGGTTTATCTTGCGCTGATTGATACCGCTAGAGAGGGTGCGTCGAATGCCCTCGCACTCCGTCTCCCCTCCTTCGCAACGTACGACCCGTGCGTTATAGATGACCGTATCTCCCGTCTCTGATTCCAGGTATACGTTGGAGTAGTGGCGGTCGTAGTTTCGGGGCGATGCCAGATTTTGATACATCAACTCATCGTAGTAGCGAATCGCTCCTACGCGTTCGAGCGCTCGATCCAGAAGTTCGGGCGCGGTGATCGAGTGGTTCTCGCCGTCTACAATCGTGAGACCCCGGGGAGGCACGCGGTAGATACCATTTTCCGGTAGCGGGACCGAAACGCTGCGTCCGTCGAGGAGCAACCGAAAAGGCTGATCGTTTGCTTCATCCTCTAGCGCTTTTTCAATGATGGACACGTCGTTGTCGTCGTGCGCTAGGTAGTAGAGAAACATTGGGTGCACAGTTTCGATGGTTGTGCCATCGGCGGAGCGGGCCGTGACAATGCCATTTTTGATAGCGGTAATTACGTAGGGGCTTGAGTGGCTCAAAGCAAGCCGCTGTTTTTGTCGTTTAGCTCGGTACGCTTGCTCATGCCACTCCGCCAAGGCTAAGCTGAGACCTATCATCAAACCAACCAGCAGCAGCCCAACCAGCGACTCGACCAGCGCCGACTTGGGGGTCACGTTCTGAAGTCGTTGACTCACTCCGATGTAGGTGACCACGAAAATGGCCGGAATGGCTACGACGAGCGCAAGGGCAGAAAATAAGTCGCGATCACTCCACCACAGAAAAGACCCGATTGGAGCAAATAATTTGTTTAAAACTACTCCGATAACCGCGGTAATGAGTAGAGAAACGACCAACACGCCGAATTTGATCGCCATGTTGCTACCGTACCGCCGTCTCCCGCCCCCGCACGATCATCTTGCCGCGCATCACGCGCGAGTGGCCGGGGAAGGTGCACACGTAGGTGTATTCGCCCGGCTCTGGCGCCGTGAAGTAGATCGTTTCGCTGCTGCCCGGCTGCAAAATACAGGTATGAAACAGTACCTCGTCGACTTCCGGTACGTACCCTTGATCAGGACCGTCTAGCCCTAAATTCATGGCCAGCGTGCCCACTTGGTCGGCGGTGTTCGGTTTCACCACCACCAGGTTGTGCATCATGTCGTCGTTGTTGTTGAACTCCAGCTGCACCCGGTCGCCCGCTCGCACCTCAAAACTCTTTAGGTCGTACTGAAGTCCTGGTTCGGTGCCCACCGTGATGGTGACGTCGGCGGCGTCCCAGTCGGTAGGCATTTCCAGCACCCGTTTGCCGTCGCCTCGCGCGCAGTCGCGCGGCTCGGTTGGCGTGGCGTTGGCAATCATCTCGTGGCCGGTGTGGTCGTTGAGTGTTTCACCTTCGGGGCGGTTGTTTAGGGTGTAATAGGCCGCCGCGTGGAGCAGGGGCTGGCGCTGCTGATTGCGCACCCCGTCGGCTTTCAATTCGTGAATGTACCCCTCCCGTAAACCACTTACAAAGAGCCGGGCACTTAGGCGATCAGCCGACACCTCCACCCGCTGCACAGGGCAGGGCTGCTGGTTGATAATCTCACTGCCGTAAGTGCGGTGGTATTTATAGGTGAAACTAGTCATGGTGTACGACCCAGGAAGGGCGGCCGTAGCCTCATCCACCGGCTGGGTAAACTCCAGCAAGAAACCGTTGCTCTGCGCCTGCATGGTCTTGATCTCAAAGGGCGTTTTGCCCGTCCAGCGCAGACGTTGCAACCCGAAAGGTTCGGGACCGGTGGCTCTCCATCCTCGGCTGGTCATGCCCACGTACAGTGCATTGTCGGGTCCCCACCGCATGCGCAGCAGTCCGGAAGCAAAGCCTTCCTTAAAGGCAAAACAGGCTCCTTGATACTCGCCGTTTACCTTCTCCAGAAACACCCGCATGATTTTGCTGTGTCCCTGGTCACCCACCAGCAGTTGCCCCGCGAAGGGCCCAAACGCTCCCCCGGTGGTGTCGGTCACAATATCAGAAGTGGAAATACCCATGATGGTGTGCGGAAACCACACCGTAGGCAGCTTCATGCTGGAGAAGTTCTGCGCAAAATCGTACATCAACCCCACCGAGTCGGGCACGTAGCTGCGCTTCATCTTCAGCGGAGAGGCCGCATCGCTCGTCCAGCGCAAACCGGCCGGATTGCCCGCAAAATCTCCTTCTTCCAGGTGCGTGATCCGCCCGGAGGCGATCCAGTCGCCCTGGTTTTCGGCGTAAAATACGTCGCCGTCGGCGTTAAAGCCGAAACCGGCGGGCGAGCGCAGCCCGGTAGCCATGGGAGTCATCTCCCCTTCTTCCGAGATTTTCAGCATCCAGCCCCGCCACTTGCTCAGGCTGGCCCCTTCGCCCACCCACGAGAGGTTCAGCGTCACCAGCATGTCGCCATCGGGCAAGAACAGAGGACCGTACGAATACTCGTGGTAGTTGCCTGACAGCGGCCAGGTGTAGATGGTGCGGAACACGTCGGCCCGACCGTCCCGATTGGTGTCGGTGAGCTTGGTGAGTTCGGACCGCTGGGTGGTGTAGAACGAACCTTGCCGGTAGGCCAAACCCAGCGGCTCGTGCAGTCCCGCCGCGTAGCGACGAAAGGTGGGTTGCTGACTCTGCGGATTGTCAATGAGCCATATCTCACCCCGGCGGGTAGACACTCCCAACCGGTTATCGTCGGTGAAGGCGAGTCCGCCCACCTCTAATTGCACATCGTCGGGAATAGGCACCGTGGAAATCGTGTAATAATCGGATTCCCGCTGGGCAATCTCGGGGTCTTGCGCCAGCAGGGGACTTCCCAGCCAAGCCGTTAGCAAAACTAAAATTGATACTGTTTTCATGGTCTTTATGGGTTTACCAAACTATCGTGTACTGTAAGGCCGCTTTTCCGCCCCGGGGGGTGAGCGTGGCCAACAGTTGTTCTCTTCCTTGATCACTACGCTTCCTCACCGCCGCATCCTGGGTGTTCACCGAAAGGTAGTAGCGCTTGCCGTCAATACCGTAGCTGCCGTCGGGCAAGGCTTCCACCCGCTTGCCTTCTCCTAATAAGCAATAAACCGGGTCGGCCCCGGCATTGCCGAAGGTACAGCTTACTTCGCGCACCAACGACCGCCCGCCCGACCCCGGATAGAAATGCTCATCTACCGATGCGTCGCCCAGTTGGTAGTGGAACACCGGCGCACCCGTTGTGTCTAGCGAGTATCCTTGGGTTTGCAAATACGGATCGTCGAACAAGACCGAGTCGGGCCAAACGGCGGTTTGACTAGGCAGCCGCGCGAAGGCAGGCTTGGCCGATAGCTCCAGCACGTTGCCCCGCGGTTGGGCGGTCTGAGGCTCGCCGCGCTCGTGCCACATTTGGGTGACATCGATGAAGTCGCCATCCCAAGCCGACAGCAGCGCGCCGGTTTTCAGGTCTACGGCGTAGTTAATTTTAGCGGGCAGCCCCACCAGCACGCAGTGGGTCTTTTTTTGGTCACCGTGGTAGAAGAAGCCGCGCTGTAACACCGGTTGCTCTTCGGCGTTTACCAGGATCGGAGTCGTTTGCTGAGCAGGGCGTTCCGAACGGTGGGCGTGCAAGGCCTGCTGGCGCAGCCGCGGACCTTCAGCGTGCAACGACAGCCCATTCACCCACTTGAGCACCGATTTGGTGTACACCAAACGAAACGGATGCGCACCGGCTTCTAGGGTAGCGTGATAGTAACCGGGCTGATCCATATACTCGGAGCGTTGGTTGGTGGTGGCTTCCTCACCGTCTACGTAAAGCCAGCTAGGACCTGCCGTGCGAAGCGTGAACAGATACTCCCCGTCGCTCGGGACGTTCATCGTGCCCTCGAATACTAGCGCAAACTTTTCGTGATCCTCCTTCAGCACGTGGCTCAGCGAATCAGTCGGGCCTTGTTTTAGTGGCTCCGCAGTTTCTAAGGCCGCCGGATCATCGTAGGTGCCTGCGTACAGTTGGTAACGCAAATCTTGCAGTTGAATCCGATCGTTGCCGTAGCTTTTGTAGTTGATATTTTGAAGGGCCAACGGACTCCCGCTTCCGGATACGACCAGTGGTCCTTGCCCTCGTTCGTCGCCCATTGGGGCGTCCGGACTAGGAGTGTCTACCACCAAATCTTGATGAATAACCGATCCGTTCAGGGTTACCTCGGTGAATTGAGCGTTGGCTGTTTTCTGTCCGTTTTCATCAAAGCGGGGAGCGCGAAATTTAACGTCCAAATGCTGCCATAATCCCGGAGCCCGGCAGGCATTCAGGCGGGGGGCGTGCTGCGCGATTCCTCCGCAACCATCGGCCCCTACGCGGTCATTTCCCCAGCTATCGACCAGTTCTACCGCGTAACGCCCCTGCAGAAACAGCTTCGAATGAGCTCCCTTCGGCAGCATAAAATCCAGCGATAGATCTACGTCCCCGTGCTCCCACGAAGTAACCAGATTAGACTGGCGCTGATCATCGGGCAGGTTGACGAGCACTTCTTGCCCTTCTTCGGTAGCTTCCAGATGCCCCGACCGTTGGCGATCGGCGTAGACCCCCCCGGCGGTGCGCCAATTGGCCGCTTCTTCGTTCAGTACTTCGGAAAAATCAAAGGATTGGGCGGGCAATTCTCCGGTCGTTAAATAAGCGGAATTCTCTTCCGAACGATTGTCACAAGCGAGTACGGCGATCATTAGAACACCGCTGGTGAAGAGCGCGCGAGGCAGCATAAGGTGGTTCAGGTTCAGGTGGTTGATGGGCTACCGGCCCAATATACGCATTCAAATCGGACTAAGAAATATTCTTGCGGTGGGGAGCGCTGTTCAGTACTTCGTTGATGCGCAGGTGCATTTGTTCGTCCTCATAGCGCGTGATGAACGAAGTTTGGCGACGCAGTTCCAGACGCGCCTTTCGGTGACAGAGAATCGCTAACGCTACCTGAGCCACCACGGGGAAGAAGCATCCAATAACAAACCATACCCAAAACGAACGACCGTAACAATGAGCAAAGTATCCGGTAATGGCTGGAATGGATAGTAGAAAAGCCAGCATCAAAAGAGCAACGTCGATCAGCATAGTAAACAGTTGGGCCTGGTTTGAGTAGGTAACTTTTGTTCTGAGCTAATAATTCGGTTTTTCGGTACTTTGTTCGTGCCTGCCGTCAGGAGTAAGCGGCTGATCGTTTAGCGTGAATTCCGAAATTAAGTTCTATTATCCGTATCACGCCCTGGTTATTTCAAAATTTATCTTGTTATTTAAAAAATTACTTATTTTATTTGTAATATTATATAAGTGACGTAATGTATAGTTCAAACATTGATTCTTTATCTTTCAGAAGATGACCATTTTTGGTGATATAAAACAGGAAGATTATGAAGAAATGGTGTTTCACGTTATCCCTCGTGGGAATTGTTAGTCTCAGCGTTCAGGCGCAGGAGTACAAATACCACCCAATATTTATCTATAACTTTAGCAAGTATATCGAATGGCCCGCACCAGAGGCCAACGAAGACTTCGTCATCTGGGTGGTAGGAAACGAGCAAGCTTACCAACAGATGTACTCTATCTCAGAGAAGAAACAGACCATTAAAAACCAAAAGCTGGTGGTAAAGAAATGCAATTCGGTGGATGAGGTACAGCGCGGGAATATCATTTTCATCACCAAAAGCGCCCGAGTCACTTCGGAACAAATGGTAAATGAACTAGGCAAAAAAGGAATTTTATTGATCACCGAACGTGAGGGAATGGCGCAAAAAGGATCACATATTAACTTTATCACGACGAATGCTTCTAAAATAGGATTTGAGCTCAACACCACATCCACCCAAAATGCCGGTCTGAAGGTAGCCAGTGCGCTTACTGTCCTAGCGGCGAAAACATACTGACGCAGCGGTTCATAGATTGTTGCTGTCAATGGTTTTACTTTGTGGTTTGAGCTAAAGCTCCGGCGAGTGGTATCTACCTCATTGCTGGAGCTTTTCTCATTTAAGGTTCGGAGTTCTAGGTTCTTGGTTCTGAGTTGATTGAACCTTGAACCCAAAACCTTTCAACCTAGAACCTCTAAAAGTCTCGATTTGTGTCGAATTTTTCTAGATAGTCAGCCACTCGTTTCACAAACATGCCCCCCAGCGCTCCGTCCACCACCCGATGGTCGTACGAGTGCGATAAGTACATCCGGTGACGAATGGCGATCGCATCCCCTTCCGAAGTTTCAATGACGCTCGGCTTTTTGACGATGGCTCCCAAAGCCAGGATGGCGACCTGCGGCTGCATGATAATAGGGGTGCCCAGCAAATTACCGAACGAGCCAATGTTTGATATAGTGTAGGTTCCCTTGGCCAGATCATCGGCGGTTAGTTGATTGCGCCGTGCCCGGTCGGAGAGATCATTCACTTTTTTGGCTAGTCCGGTCAGGCTTAGCTGGTCGGCTCGGGCAATCACCGGCACGATCAGATTCCCACTGGGCAGAGCCACCGCCATGCCAATGTTGATGTCTCGGTGGCGGACGATGGTTTCTTGATCAACCGAGATGTTAATCATCGGAAAATCTTTGATCGCCCGGGCAATGGCTTCCACGAATAGGGGCATAAAGGTAAGCTTTTCTCCTTCCCGTTTCTGAAATGCCTCTTTCATTCGGTCACGCCAGTGCACCAACCCGGTCACGTCGGCTTCCACAAAGGAGGTCACGTGGGCTGAGATTTGCTTGGAGGCCACCATGCGGGTGGCAATCATCTTGCGCATCCGATCCATCTCGATCACTTCGTCCGAAGCGAACTTTAGCGAACCGGACGGTGGCGCGCTGGACGACGTTTCGGCCGGATCGGTTTGCCCGTTGGTCGGGGCGCTCTTCCGGTCGGTTTTGAGGTAGCTGAGCAGGTCTTTCTTGGTGAGCCGTCCTTCTTTGCCGGTGCCCGGAATCTGCGCGAGTTCTTCCTGGGCGATTCCTTCTTCGCGGGCGATGCTCATCACCAGGGGCGAGTAGAACCGACCGGAAGATTCGGCGGTGGGAGAGACTTTGGCTTCGGTAGGTTCTGATGGTCTGGGCGGGGCTACCGCCTGAAGGGCCTCTTCGGCTACTTCCTCAATAGCCTGTTCGGTCTCGGTGACATCATGGTTGCCGTTCGTATCAGTGGGGTTGGCTCCTTCTTGCGCAATAATGGCAATGGGCTTGCCTACTTCCACCACCGTGCCTTCGGGAACCAGTATTTTTTGCAGGGTGCCGCTGTGGGTAGCGGGCACCTCGGTGTCTACCTTATCGGTGGCCACCTCCAGCAGCGGCTCTTCTTGCTCAATCGCATCGCCTTCCTGCTTGAGCCACTGCAGGATGGTGCCTTCCATCACGCTTTCGCCCATGGCGGGCATCACCATTTCTACCGTTGTCATCGTGTCTTTGGGGTAAAAGTAAGGGGTTTAAGGATTTGGTACAACTTTAGGAGGCCGGTAATCGCTGGTCGAGGTGCTGGCGAAGCAGATTGAGTACGGCCACGTTGGTGCGCTCAATGTTTACCAGGCGGTCGTTGCCCAGCGTTAGTTTTTTAGCCACGGTGGTCGCTACATCGGCTAAAGCAATCCAGATGGTGCCGACGGGCTTTTCGGCGGTGCCGCCACCCGGTCCGGCAATGCCGCTGGTGGCTAGGCCTACGTCGGCTCCCAGCAACCGTCGGACATTTTCGGCCATTTCGCGCACGGTAGCCTCGCTCACTGCCCCGTGCTGCCGCAGCGTGGCTTCTTTCACTTTCAAAGGATTGATTTTCAGCGCATTGTCGTAGGGAATCAGGCCGCCCCGGAAGTAGCGGGAGCTTCCCGGTACGCTGGTGACGCGGTGGGCCACCAAACCACCCGTGCAACTCTCGGCCAGCGCCAGGGTTTTTCCGACCGACAGCAAATCGCGCCCAATGGCTTCTTCGAACGAAATGTCACCATAGCCGAAAATATATTTCTCAATCAGTGGTTCCAGCGTTTGCACTTGCGCCGCAACGGCCGCTTCCAGGTCCAGCAGGTTGTCGCCGGTGGCGGTGAGCCGAAGCTTGACTTTACCAAAGCTGGGTAGATAAGCCAGCCGGATGTGCTCGGGCAGGGCGTTTTCCCAGTCGGCAATTTTTTCGGCCAGCCACGATTCGCCAATGCCCACCGTCTGGATCATCTGGTGAAAAATCACCGGCAGCGCAAAGGTTTCTTGCAAGCGGGGCAGCACGGTGTCGGTCATCATGGCCTTCATCTCGTAGGGCACGCCGGGCATCGACACGAACACTTTTCCTTCTTGCTCGAACCACATGCCGGGGGCGGTTCCCATCGTATTCGGCACCATTTCGCACTTTTCAGGCAGGGCCGCCTGCTGCTCGTTCAGGGCGGTGAGCAGATAATTGCGTTGGGCGAACAAGGCTTTCAGATCGGCCAGCGCCTGCGGATGGAGACTAATTGGACTGTCAAAGTAGTCGGCCAGGGTAGTTTTGGTGATGTCGTCCTTGGTGGGGCCGAGTCCGCCGGTGAGTAGGATGATATCGGCCCGTTGCTGCGCCTCATCCAGGGCGCTCACAATGTCTTCCCGCCGGTCGCCGATGGCGGTTTTGCGGCCGATCTTGATACCTACGCGGTTCAGTTCCTGTCCCATCCATTGCGAGTTGGTGTCCAGGGTTTGTCCGTATAGCAGTTCGTCACCGATGGTGATCACTTCGGCAAATACAATTTTCATAACCTTGAAATCCGGAATCAATGCGGTGCGAAAGTACGAATATTTGGCAGCATACGCACTAGCACGGCCTTTTCACAAAACTTGTTAAGGGGAATACCGTAGCTTTTGAATAACTTTATCGAACAGCAGGCGCGGCGCAAGCAGCGACAAGCCCCCGCAATCCTTTGGTTAAACATTGGTAGTCGTTTATAAACGTTTAGCTAATTGCCCAACGTACAGTCTGCTTGAGCAAGCGATTTATTTGAAAAATACTGAGGAAGATGCGAATAGATCAATGTTGTGGGCAATTTTAGGGATCAAAGATCATTGTTAGTGTAACTGTGGGAATGCTATATTGCATATATGTGCAATTGCGCATGTACGGATGTTGTGAGTAATTAAAATGGAAATTAAGAAAGCATCAAAATATTCAATTTATAATATGGCTGAACTAGCCAACTCAACCATTGCTGGATGCTACCATTGCAAGTCAATTTTTAATGCTAGGGACATCAAGGAAACCACTGATGATGGAAAAACAGCATTATGCCCTAAATGTGGGATTGATAGTGTACTTCCCGAATCTTCTCCTTTTCAAATCAATTCTGAAACATTGATCGCTCTTAATAAATATTGGTTCTAGATGAAGGTTACCAAGACAACAAACCCAATACATTTTGAAGATTTAGAACCCATGAGGTTTGAAGACTTGGCTTTTAATTTACTTTACAGACAAAGTAAATGGCATTCCGTTAATCACCTTGGACGTTCTGGTAGTGATGGTGGAATAGATATTGAAGGGGCTGAAATAGATTCGCAGACAGAATTAAAAAAATGGATAGTCCAATGTAAAAGGTATAAGTCATTTAGTCCTAAAGAGGCTGAATCAGTAATTAACGATTTAAAAACAAAATACCCTTCGAACAACAATTTTTTACTCATTATTTCTTGTCCATTCAGCAAAACTGGACATGATAGATTAGTTAAATTGAAAGCCAAACTCGAAATTGAAGAATTGCAAGTTTGGACGAACTCAAATTTAGAAGCAGAACTTTATCATAATCATCCTGACCTTTTAAACATATATTTCGGCATTTCCATTGGAACTTCATTTGATTTAAGACTTGAATTGATTGAAAAAAGGAAAAAATTCAGAAATGATTTGAACAAGAAACTTTTAAAAGAATTTAATTCATCTAAATCGATTATTGAACCTCATAGATTTCACCACAGAAAATTTATTATTCGATCAATTATGGATGATGATAATGAAACTTACCAAGACAATTTTGGATGGTATAGTTATTTTGGAGTTCAACCGTATAATGTCGGGGATTTTGGTATAACTGTAAATCTGGAATTTGATTATGGTTATATCAATGAAAAACAAGAGTTCGTTAGGTCTAGGAATGTGGATGAAAAAGACAGAAGAATTATTATTAAGAGAGCACACCTTCCCTATGAAAATATCCTAACTTATGATTTAGATAGTGGTGAATGCAAACCAATGTTCTACTGTGTTTACAAAGGAGATAAGGGTCCGTTTGATAAAATCGAATGGGAAATTGAATGAAAAACTCACAACACTGTATATAGCAAATAGGGCGGTCGATGGTTTAAGAAAGTGTAGTGCTATTTATAAACACCGCCAAATCGTTGATTT
Source organism: Cyclobacteriaceae bacterium (assembly GCA_965217275.1). Taxonomy (GTDB): domain Bacteria; phylum Bacteroidota; class Bacteroidia; order Cytophagales; family Cyclobacteriaceae; genus Tunicatimonas. The sequence goes on from OZ244400.1 coordinate 5,639,939, forward strand.
GGCTTTTAAGAATGAATACATTAAAAACAAAATACAACGCTTCGGCTCAGTGCAAAATTAAGAATTCATCTCTTTCTAATGCCCTACTTGCCATATACTAAACGTTAGGTACTATGAAAAAGCAGAATACGTTTTTACCACTTGATTGATGACGTACGGAATACAAGCTTAACCCTATGAAACGTGAATCCCAACCGCTTGACTTTCTGGTAGACGATCTGACCAACTCGATCAAAAATAGAATTTCTGGAGACAGCTTTCAGACCGAAGTAGCAAACCAGACTAAACAGGATTTGAAGAGCGTTACTAAACAAGCAGGTTGGCGTTTTGACTGGCGCACCGAATTGAACGATAATATCAACGAAGTATACAAACTAACGGTCGTTAACAATCCTACTGTTGTTCAAGGACTCATCAATTTGCGAATTGAATCCGACCACGTATTTATGAACCTGCTTGAAAGTGCGCCGTTTAACATGGGAAAGAACAAACTCTATGAGGGGATTCCGGGCAATTTGGTAGCTTATGCGTGTAGAGTCTCGTTTAGGCATGGTCACGAAGGGTTTGTATCCTTTACGGCGAAAACAAAACTCATCGGTCATTACGAAAAAACATTAGGAGCCTATCGTTTTGGAGGACATAAAATGATTATTTCCACCGAAGCAGCACAGAAACTCGTAAATTATTACTTTAAAAACTGAGCGTTATGGGATATATAAAAGAACCAGAAGGAATAGACTTTATCATTCAAAGCGAACCTTTAACTAACGAGGATCGAGAACAAATTAGCCAGTTCATCCGGGAATACAAACGCAAGTATCAAGTTGAAGAAGAAAAGACGTCTACGAAGAGAAACAAGAAAAACACAGCACCCAATAAAATACAGCCGCAAGCCTGAAAAGGCCGCTTCCCCACTAGTACACTGCCACTGTCGATAATGTAGGACACGCCCGCGCTTCGCGGATCGTCACCTTAATCTTGCGCGTCTGAACCGGATCAATCCGAAGGATGCGCTGGTACCCAATGGTGGTGCCCTCGACCACGGGTTGCCAGTCGTCGTTGATCCAGGCGTCTACCGAGAACGAGGACACCCGTTGGCCCAGAGGGATGTGTTCTTTCAGCACCACGTACTCGATGCGTTGCGCTTGCCCCAGATCAATTTCTAGGTTGCCACTGGTCACGCCGTCGTCGGTAGCCCAGTAGGTGGTGTCGCTTTCGTCGGTGGTTTGGGAAGCGGCAAAGGTTTTATCGTTGCCCCGGTGGGTATCCGCCGTAGCCAACGCCCGGGCGGCTAGGTTGTTCGCAAAGGCTTGATCTAGTAATCGTCTCCATCCTTAGAGAGCCGCCACGTCGTTTTCATGGAACAACCCGCGCCGGTCGGGTGGTACGTTGAGCAGCAGGGTAGACCCCCGGCCCACTGAGCTTAGGTAGATATCAAAAAGCTGCTCCGGGCTTTTGACGAGCGAGTCTTCCTCCGGATGATAGAACCAGCCCGGACGAATGGAAACATCTACTTCGGCCGGAATCCAGGAGGTGCCGTCGGGCGAACCGGTGGCCAGCAGATCGTTGATGCCCGCCATTCCGGCGTAGAGCGTATCGTCGGTGATGGTGTTCCAATTGGTTTCACCGGCAATGCCCCGTTCGTTGCCCACCCAGCGCACTCCGGGACCGGCGTCACTAAAGAATAACACCTCCGGATCGGGTTGCAGATCCCGAACCAAGTCGAGCGTGGTGGGCCAGTCGTAATAGGTTTTTCGATCAATTTGCCGGGTTTCGTTGACTCCGCCGTAGTAGCCATCGCCCCCGTTGGCCCCGTCGAACCACATCTCGAATACCGGACCGTAGTTAGTGAATAACTCTTTCAGTTAGTTGCGGTAGTAGGTAACGTAAGAAGGTTGGCCGTAGTCGGCCCGGTTTCGGTCCCAGGGCGACAGATACACCCCGAACTTGAGTCCGTGACGGCGGCAAGCCTCGGACACCGCTTGCACCACGTCGCCCTGCCCGTCCTGAAAAGGGCTCTGCTTCACCGAATGGTCGGTGTAGGCACTGGGCCACAGCGCAAAACCATCGTGGTGCTTGCAGGTGAGAATCACCCCCCGAAAGCCCGCTTCTTTTAACACCGATACCCACTGATCGGCATTGAAGTCGGTTGGGTTGAAGATGGCGGGGCTTTCGTCGCCGTAGCCCCATTCTTTGTCGGTAAAGGTATTGGTGGTGAAGTGAATGAAGGCGTTTAGCTCCATGCGGTGCCAGTCCAACTGAGCCTGGGAAGGAACGGGAAGCACCGGTTCGGGCGGGGCCACAGTATCCGCTGGTTTTTTCGAACAAGCACTGAGGGTAGCAAAGAACAAAATTAGCCAACCGGCACGGTAGAGAATCATTCGTAAGGTAGGTTTGAAGAAAAAGAAAGTTCCCAAGCTCGTTCTTCACACTCTATAAATCAAATTCTCTACAAAATTTCATTGTAGCTTAGCACCGCTATGAAGATTTTGATCGTGGAAGACAACTGCCATCTGGCGCAAAACGTGGAAACCTATCTACGAGAAGAAGGAAACGTTTGCGCCGTAGCGTTTACCTATCACGAAGCGGTTGAAAAGGTGGTGTCGTTTGGCTACGATGTTGTTATATTGGATATCATGCTGCCCGACGGCAACGGGCTGGAGGTGATCAACACCCTGCGCAAGGTCAACTCTGAGGCCGGAGTGCTGGTGGTGTCGGCCAAAGATTCGCTCGACGACAAAATTGCCGGACTCAACCTGGGGGCCGACGATTATTTGACCAAGCCGTTTCACCTGTCGGAACTCAACGCCCGCATCAAGGCCATCTACCGCCGCAAGAACCTGGGCAACCACGCCGAAATTCGCTGCCAGGAGCTCACCCTGCATCCCGAAGCCCGCACCCTGACGGTGCACGACTGCCCGGTAGAACTCACCCAGAAGGAGTACGAGTTGCTGCTGTTCTTGCTCACCAACCAAAACCGGGTGGTCACCAAGCAGTCCATTGCCGAATACCTGTGGGGCGATTACGTGGATTCGCTCGACTCGTTCGATTTTGTGTATCAGCACATTAAGAACCTGCGCAAGAAGCTGCTGCGGGCGGGGGGCGAGGATCACATCCGCACGGTGTACGGCATCGGTTACAAGTTTACGACAGCCCTATGAAACTACTGCTAAAGACTTCGCTGCTGATTTTGCTCATCACCCTGGCGGTGTTCGGGCTGGGCAGCCTGGTGAGCTACCGCATCTTTGAACGGGAAATCCAGGTGGAAACCGACCGCTTTCTGAAGGGCCGGTTCTACAGTCTGCAAGAGCGCCTGGAAGCGGGCGAACTGGCCCGGTCGTATACCGACGACAAACTAAGCATCGACACGCTGTCCTTCCGGCCGGACACGGTGGGCCGGGCGTCGTTTCGCCTCACCGACACCCTGGTGATGCACCGCTACCTGAAGCGCCTGGAGAACAACCGCAAGCTGGTGGGCTACGCCCGGGTAGACAGCACTTATTTGCAACTGAGCCTGTACGACGTGATTGTAGAGAGCGACGACATCATGGACGGAGTGGTGCGCTCACTCACCTGGCTGTTCGTGCTGCTGGGCGGGGGCGTGATCATCGGCAGTTTTCTGATCTCCCGAATTCTGCTGCGTCCGTTCCAGCAAACCCTGCACGAAATTAGCCGGTTCAACCTCACCGAAGCCCGTCCGCTGGAGCTGCCCCGCACCAGCACCACCGAATTTAACCAACTGAACCGATTCATCCGGCAGATGACCGACAAGATGCGGGGTGACTACCAGCGCGTCAAAGAGTTTTCGGAAAATGCTTCGCACGAGATTCAGACGCCGCTGGCGGTGGCTAAGGGAAAACTGGAGCTGCTTTCGCAGGGTGACGACCTCACCGAGGAGCATCTGGCGATGATTGGCACGGCCTACCAGGCGGTGGACGAAGTGTCGAAGCTGGCCAAATCGTTGATGCTGCTTACCAAGATCGAGAACGCTGAGTTTTCTGATTTCCGGTCCATTGATGCTTCTCGGCAACTTCGCCAAACCGTGACCAGCTTTGATGAACTGATTGCCCTCAAAGCGCTTACGCTGACCGTGGACATTCACGACGGCATCTCGCTGAACAACCATCCCACGCTCTTCCGGATTTTGATCAACAACTTGATTACCAACGCCATACGGCACAACCAGCCCGAAGGGGTTATTCACGTTCGACTGTCGGCGACCGAGTTGTCCGTGGTCAACACCGGAGCGCCGCTCACGACCGCTCCCGAGCAGTTGTTCGAGCGCTTCAAAAAGAATCAGCAGTCCAGCGAATCGTTGGGGTTGGGCCTGTCTATTGTTAAGAAAATATGCGACATCAGTGGCTATTCGGTGCAGTATCAGTACGCCGAAGGCTGGCACACAGTGCGGGTCTTCTTCCCTACTGACCTATCTTCAGAATTGCCTCAGAATGCGTACCCATTTGATTCAGAATTCCATCGTAGGTTTACCCACGTTCCACCAAAAGCTAACGCTCAATGAAATCACTGTCTATTTTTACTGCTTTATTATCATTTTTTGTTTTCACTTCCCACAGTGGCCGGGCCGGGGCTTTGGCAGATACCGTCACCGTGAAGTTGAGCGGCACCGTGCTGGACGCCGACACGCAAGAACCACTGGCTTTTGCCTCCGTGGCAGTGCTCGATCCGGCGGATAGCACCCTGATCAACGGCGCGGTCACCGACGATGCGGGTAACTTCGCCCTGGAAACGGCCCGCACCAACTTTTTGCTGCGCATCGACTATCTCTCCTACGCTCCGAAGTATCTGGCCAACCTTTCCCCGGCATCCGACGGCACCGTTCGGCTGGATAAGATTTATCTGAACGCCTCGGACCGAGTGCTAGAGGAGGTGCGGGTGGAAGGGCGACGCGACCAGGTGGAAATGCTGCTCGACAAAAAGGTGTTCAACGTGAGCGAGGATATTTCTCGCTTCGGAGGCAATGCCCAAAACGTGCTGGACAACATTCCGTCGGTAACCGTGGACGTGGACGGCAACGTGAGTTTGCGCGGCAGCGGCAACGTGCGCATCCTGATCAACGGCAAGCAGTCGGGCCTGGTGGGCATTAGCGGTCCCGATGCGCTGCGACAGTTATCCGCCAACCTGATCGAGCGGGTGGAGGTGGTCACCAACCCTTCGGCCCGCTACGACGCCGAAGGTTCGGGCGGCATCATCAACATCGTGCTCAAAAAAGACCGCAAGCAAGGCATCAACGGTTCGTTTGATCTCTACGCGGGGTACCCGCACAACTACAGCGGCACGGCCAACCTCAACTACCGCCGCAACAAGGTGAACTTCTTCGGCAGCTACGGCTATCAGTACCGAAGTCGACCGGGCAACTCCTACCAGCGGCGGACGCTCACCAACGACGACGGCATTACCAGCGTGCTGGTGCAGGATGAACAGTTTCTTCGCTCAGAGTATTCACACACTCTGCGGGGCGGGCTAGACTACCTGATCAATGCCAAGAACACCCTGACCGGCTCGCTGTTGTACCGCACCGGCCGGGGCAACAACACCAACGAACTCAACCAGCTCGACTACGAAGGGGCTGCCCTGGTGGGAGGTAAAATCCGCACGTTTGATGAGCGGGAAACCGAGCCCAACATGGACTACAACCTCACCTACGAGCGCACCTTCGATCAGAAAGATCGGAAGCTAACCCTGGACGCCAACTACACCTACGGCTTTGAAGAAGAACTTGCCGACATCGACGAGACTCCCTACTCGGCGGAGGTGCCGGTAGAAACGTTGGTCGACCAAGCATCTAGCATCACCGAAACGCAGGACAATTTAGTATTGCAGGCTGACTATACCCATCCGCTGGCAGGCAAAGGAAAACTCGATGCGGGTTATAAGAGCAGCATTCGCAACATCAACAACGACTTTTTTGTGGAAGAGCTGCGCGACGGGCAGTGGGTCACCTTGCCCGAAGTGTCTAACCAGTTCGAGTATGACGAGGACATTCACGCCGCCTACGTGACGGTGGGCGACGACCGGGAAAAATTCACCTACCAATTGGGCGTGCGCGCCGAAGCAACCTACATCGGCACCCGGCTGGTAGAAACCAACCAGGATACCACCAAAACCTACCTGAACGTGTTTCCGACGGGCCACTTTGCCTACCGACTTAAGAACTACAATACGGTGCAAGTTAGCTACAGTCGGCGCATCAACCGCCCGTACTACCGTTCGCTGAGTCCGTTTTACAGCTTCAACAATCCTCAGTACCTGCGAGTGGGCAACCCCGATTTGGACCCGGAGTTCACGCACTCGCTCGAACTGAGCCACATGAAAAACTGGTCGCGCTCATCGCTCAGCTCGGCTGTGTTCTACCGTCACACCGACGGGGTGGCCGAACGTATCGAGCGCATTGAGACAATCAACGGCGAAGAGGTAACCGTCAGTCGGCCGGAGAACCTGTCGACCGAAGACGCGGTGGGGCTGGAGCTGGTGGCTTCTTCCGACCTGTTCGACTGGTGGAAGGTGAACGGCAGCGCCAACTTTTTCCGCAGCGTGACCGACGGCAGCAACCTGGGCACCAGCTTCTTCGCCGAGACCTACAGCTGGTTTGCCCGCCTCAACTCCCGCATGACCCTAGGGGCCTACGACGCCCAACTGATGTATAACTACCGGGCGGGTGCCCAAACCACCCAGGGGCGGCGCGAGCCCTTCAGCTACCTGGACGTGGCCGTGACCCGCGACGTGTGGGGCGAAAAGGGCACGCTGTCGCTCAAGGTGTCGGACGTGTTCAACTCACAGATCTACCGAAGCACCTCGTCGGGCGAGAACTTCTTCATCGACCGGGCCTACCGGCGCTCGGTGACGCAGGTGACGGTGGGACTCACCTTTCGGCTCAACCAGCAGAAGCGCCGGGGTGACGGGGGCGACCGTGGACGCGAAGGGGGAGATGGTGGGGATGATTACTAAGCCATTTTTTGAGTAGACAATTGTAGAAAATCTACTTATTCGTTGCATTATGCACCAATAATTATTGTTAGTACTTGACTTTCGTAACGTTACGCGCTACAATTGCGTATGATTCAGTCAATGCTCAAACGAGGAATGGCACCGGTTCATCCGGGTGAAATTATCAAAGAAGATTGTATAGAAGCACTTGGGCTATCAGTTACGCAAGCTGCTAAAGGGCTGGGGGTAGCCCGTTCTACCCTGTCCAAAGTACTCAACGGACGTGCGGCAGTCTCTCCGGAAATGGCAGTAAAGCTTGGTGAGGCCTTTGGCACCGGGCCCGGCATTTGGATTCGCTTGCAAGCCGCCTACGACCTTTGGCACGCCGAACAAACGGTATCTCTTGAAGAAGTGACCCGTTTTCATCCCAAACTATCGGCCTAAAAGCATTCCAAGTAGGCAAATCCGTTAGGCAACGCGACAGAGGGGTTGTGCTTCGCGGCGATGACCCGGTGATGTACGCGTATAAAGATCATACAAACAATTTTCCCGCGATACAATCTGTATCCTCACAGATCGTCAGTGATTTGCGCAGGTCTCGTGGAGCGTAAGTATAGGTACAGATGAAGTTGGAAAGTCAATTAAGCTAAAAAAACATCAGAAAGATACCATCTGCAATTGCAAATATTACGTAAGTTTGCTAAGTTAATAGTAAACCTAATCGTATGAGATTTCGCCATTTGTTGTTCTTGGGCCTGATAACTCTCAGTCCCTGGGCTGTAGCCCAAACGCAGCAGTCGGTGGCCCGGCAGTGGAACGAGGTGGTGCTGGAAGCCATTCGCAACGATTTTGCCCGTCCCACGGTGCACGCCCGCAACCTATTCCACACCTCGGCCACCATGTACGACGCGTGGGCCGCCTACGATGCCACTGCCGAACCCTATTTTCTAGGCCAACAACGCCGCGGCCACTTCACTTCCTTTGAAGGGGTGCCTATCCCCGCTGACGTACAATCCGCGCGGCAAGAGGCCATCAGTTACGCCTGCTACCGCCTGGTGTTACACCGCTTTCGCAACAGTCCTGGTGCCGAAACCACCCGGACCAACGCCGACAGCCTGATGCGTACGCTCGGGTACGATCCGAATTATACCAGCGAAGACTACCAGACCGGTCCGCCCGCCGCGCTGGGTAACTACCTAGCCGCCCAAGTGATTGCCTACGGACTGCAAGACGGAGCCAACGAAGAAAATGATTACCAAAACCTGAGCTACCAGTCGGTGAACCCGCCCCTGCTGCTGAGTCGCTCGGGTAATCCCGACCTGGTGGACCCCAACCGCTGGCAGCCGTTGGCCTTTAGTACCTTTATTGATCAGGCAGGATTTGTTGTGCCGGGGGGCATGCCCGACTTCATCGGGGCCGAGTGGGGGCAGGTGGCTCCCTTTTCTCTTAAGCCTACCGACCGCACGGTGTACCAGGACCGGGGCAACGACCTGTGGGTCTATCGCGACCCCGGCGCACCCTGTTACCTGAGCGACGAAGACCCCGAGGATGAATACCAGTGGAATTTCGCGATGGTGGCCCGCTGGTCGTCGCACCTCACTCCCGACGACGGCGTGCTATGGGACATCTCTCCGGCCAGCACGGGCAATTTATCCATCGAGAACTTTCCGATGACCATTGCTGGGCTGCGCGATTTTTACCAAGCGGCCGAAGGGGGCGACCCCGGCGCTGGCTATTCTATCAATCCTAAGACCAACCAGCCCTACACTCCCCAAGTGGTGCCGCGGGGCGATTATACCCGCGTGCTGGCCGAGTACTGGGCCGACGGGCCCGATTCCGAAACCCCGCCCGGCCACTGGTTCACTATTTTCAACTACGTGACCGACCACCCTCAGCACGAGCGCCGCTTCCGGGGCGAAGGTGAGCTGATGGACCCCCTGGAGTGGGATGTGAAAAGCTATTTTGCCCTGGGCGGAGCTATGCACGACGCGGCCGTGACGGTGTGGAGCATCAAGGGGCGCTACGATTATATTCGTCCGATTTCGGCCATTCGCTACATGGCCGAGCGGGGGCAATCGTCGGACCCCAACCAGCCCAGCTATGATCCCAACGGACTGCCCCTCACCGAAGGTTTTATTGAGGTGGTGACCGCCGCCGACCCGTTGGCCGGGGCCGATGGAGAAAACGTGGGCAAGGTCAAGGTGTACGCCTGGCGTGGTCATGCCTACATTCCGAATACTCTTTCAACGGCCGGGGTGGGTTGGATTTTGGCGCAGGACTGGTGGCCCTACCAACGGCCTACGTTTGTGACTCCGGCTTTTGCGGGTTACGTATCGGGCCACTCCACGTTCTCGCGCGCGGCCGCCGAGGTGCTAACCGAACTCACCGGCGACGCGTATTTTCCCGGGGGAATGAGCGAGTTCGTGGCTCGGCAGAACGAGTTTTTGTCGTTCGAAGAAGGGCCGAGCACCGACGTGGTGCTGCAGTGGGCCAAGTACACCGACGCCTCAGACCAGTGCAGCCTGTCGCGCATCTGGGGGGGCATCCACCCGCCGGTAGACGATATCCGGGGGCGACTTATTGGCCAGCAGATTGGGCAGGAAGCGTTTGCCTACGCCCAGCAGTACTTTGACAACACCGTGACGGGCAACGAGCCGGAGGTGACCGCCGCCCGGATGCTGGTGTATCCCAACCCGGTGGCCTCGGGAAGCACAATTCGGATTCAGGGGCTAACCGACGGGCAAGCATCGATGGTTCGTATCCGGTCGATCCAGGGGGCGCAGCTGTGGGCGAGCCAGCCGGAGGTGATGGGCCAGGGTGAGCTTTTTATCTATCCGCCGACGTTACCGGCCGGCCTGTATCTGTTGTCGGTGGAGGGGGCAACGTTCAGTGCTACGCAGAAGATTTTGGTGGAATGATAACCGGGAATTGTTGGTTGTTGGAAACATTAGCTTAATAAACAAGCCAAAGCTGTCCTTTTGTCAGTATATTACCCGAAAGTATCCATGAACATCATTCGTTTTCCTCTATGGAGCACTTTAATTGCCCTGGCGGCGTGTGTTTCCTCACCCCAGGAAGTCCACTCACCGGTCAAGAATGCATCCGCAACGTCCGGTAACCCCGTCTTTAAGGGTTGGTACGCCGACCCGGAAGGCGTGATCTTCGGCAATGAGTACTGGATTTACCCCACCTGGTCGGATGCCTTTGAAAAGCAGTTGTTCTTCGACGCTTTCTCTTCACGCGACCTGGTGACCTGGCAAAAGCACGAACGGATTCTGGATACCACCATTGTTACCTGGGCCCGGCAGGCCATGTGGGCGCCCTCGGCCATTCAAAAAGGAGGCCGCTACTACTTATTTTTCTCGGCCAACGATGTGCAGCACTCCGGTCGCCCCACCTACGATCCCAACAACGACATCAACCACTCCGGCGGCATTGGCGTGGCCGTGGCCGACGCTCCCGGCGGGCCGTACGAAGACTACCTGGGCAAACCGTTGATCTCTGATTTCTATAACGAGGCGCAGCCCATTGATCAGTTTGTGTTTCGTGATACCGACGCTACCTACTATATGTTTTACGGAGGGTGGGGCCACTGCAACCTGGGCAAGCTGAACCAGGACTTCACGGGGTTTGAACCCTGGGACGACGGGAGCTTGTTCCGAGAGATCACGCCCGAAAACTACGTGGAAGGCCCCTTTATGTTCTTGCGCAACGGCATCTACTACTTCATGTGGTCGGAGGGCAGTTGGACGCAGTCGACCTACCAGGTGGCCTACTCCATGTCCGACCAGGCCACCGGGCCCTACGAGCGCATCGGCGTTATTCTCGAGTCAGACTCTGCCGTGGCTACCGGGGCGGGGCACCACTCGGTGATCCATCCGCCCGACACCGACAACTACTACATGGTGTACCACCGACGGCCCATTCCCAACGAGGGGCGCGATCACCGGGTAACGTGCATCGACCGCATATACTTCAACGAAGATGGGACTATCCAACCTGTGCGGATGACCTTTGCGGGGGTGCAGCCCAACCCGTTGTCTACGGAATAAAGAAACCATTTGCTTTATATTTGCCAACAATTGTCATAAATTGGCAAATCACACCCCAAACATCTTACCGCTCACCAATGGCTTAATCAAGCACTAAGTGGTGAAATTGAATACATGGTAGCTGCTCATTCTATCATCGAAGTCTACAGCGTGCTTACCAGCGCACCTTTCAAGCCACCTATTTCGCCTCACATTGCTACCAAGCTAATCGATCAAAACATAAAAAGAAAAGCGCGAATCGTATCATTGACGAAGAGAGAACACTTTCAGATAATAGACCGTATGAACCAACTTGAACTAAAAGGGGGGATCATCTACGACGCACTGATAGCCAGATGCGCTCAAAAGGCTGCCGCCTCGGGAATTGTCACTTCCAATGCAAATGATTTCATTCGGTTACTACCGGATCAGGCGATTGAGATCATCGCTATTTAGAAACAAGCTGGCCCGTTAACCGCTAATAGACCACCCAACTACCGGAAACCGCATGATGCGCTTCGCTTACCTTATTTTCTGTGTGCTTGGCACCGTGCTTCCGTTATCGCAGTTTGCCCCCTGGTTGTCCGCCAACGGACTGGCCATCGGGCTATTGGTTCAGGAAGCCTTTTCTCCACCCGTGGCGGCGTTTGCCTGGTGGGACGTGCTCATCTCGGCCTTAGTTACGCTGGTCTTTGTGTTTTCAGAAGGGAGACGACTTAGGATAAAACATCTTTGGCTACCGGTGCTGGGACTGTGCACGGTGGGGGTGTCGCTGGCGTTGCCTTTATTTCTGCTGCTGCGTGAGCAACGTCTCATCCGACTGAGTAGCGATTGATTACTATAATGGCGAAAACCCCTTCCGTCGTGGGCATACAAAAATAGTATCTGAGAAATAACTTTGACAGATTTTTAGTTACTTTAAGACCAAGGAAGGGAGTAGTAGACAGAGTTTCTAATAGAAGTATAAGAAATAAAATGCCCAGAAAAGTCAGAGAACTTATTCAGGACTTAAACCAAGCTGGTTTTTATGAGATTGAAGGGGGGAAGGGATCGCATCGCAAATTTACCCATGTCAACTACGCAGGTGCTGTGACGTTAAGTGGAAAAACAGGCAGCGACGCAAAACCTTATCAAGAAAAACAAGTCCGACAGGCCATTGAAAAAGCAGTGTTATGAAAAGTATTGACCAGTACCACAAATGGGTGGAGTGGAGTGAAGAAGATCAGATCTATATCGGAAAATGCCCTGATTTGATCACCGGTATTCATGGCGAAGACCCGGTTGTACTCTACCGTGAGCTGTGCCAAGTTATCGAAGAGATCATTGACCACTTTAACACGCAGGGACGTACGCTACCTGATCCCCGCATCCGACCCATGCAGGAAGTCGTATAGCCGCTTTTTGAGCTCCTCTTTTCACTCATACCGCAAGCTCTCTACCGGGTTCAACCGGGCGGTTTTTATGGAATGAAAGCTCATCGTCACAAAAGCTACTAACAGCGCGGCGGCTCCGGCCAGCCCGAACAACAGGGCGTTAATATCGGTACGATACGCAAAGGCCTGCAACCACCGGTCGATTAGAAAATAGGCGATGGGAGCGGCCAGCAGCGAAGCGACCACCACCAGCCCCATCACGTCTTTGAACAGCAGAAACACCAGGTGCGGCACCGACGCGCCCAGCACCTTGCGCACCCCAATTTCCTTGGTGCGTTGTTCCGCCGTGAAGGCCGACAGCCCTAGAATGCCCAGCAGTGAGATCAACAGGCAGATACCGGCCAGCACCGAGATCAGCGCGCTCTGCCGCTCGTCGGCCCGGTAGAGTTCGTCAAAACTTTCGTCCAAAAATTCGTACTCGAAGGGATGGTTTGGGTCGTAGTCGGCCCAGCGCTCGCGGATGAGATTCATCGTTTCGGGAAGGTTCTCACCCCGCAGGCGGGCGTAAAAGGTATCGCCGCCGTTGGTATTCGGGATGATGATGGTTGGCTCGATGGGGTTGTGCAGCGAGCTCACGTTGAAGTCCTGCACCACCCCCACGATGCGGCCCAGCTCCTCGCCGTGAAAAAACTTCATGCGTCCGTTCAGCGCATCGTCGATGGTGGCTCCTTCCCGTTCCGGCACGTACCAGCCCAAGCGGCGCGCCGCCGTTTCGTTGATGATAAACGATTGCCCGTCGGTGTCGCCCGCGAAGCCCTCGCGAAAATCGCGTCCGGCCAGTAAGATCATGCCCATCGTGGCCAGGTAGTTCTCACCCACCGCCAGGGACTGAAACTCCTGCATCGTCAGGGCCGAGTCCACCTCTACCCGAAACACCGAGTTACCAATGTCCAGACCCGGCGTGTTCCAGGCCGACGTAGTGCTTAGCACGCCCTCGTAGCGCTCCAACTCAGTACGGATTACCGGCAGTTGGTTGCGCACCAGGGTGTCCGGCAGCGGAATGAGCAGCAGGTGCTCGCGGTCGAAGCCCAGCTCCTGGCTGCGCACGTAGCCAATCTGGTCGCGCATCAGCAGGGTGCACACCACCACGGCGATAGAGATGGTGAACTGCGCCACCACCAGCGACTTGCGCAGCACGATGCCGGAGGCCGACGAGCGAAACGATCCCTTGAGCGACTTCACCGCCGACAGCGAGGGCAGGTAGAAGGCCGGATACAAACCCGACACCAGGCCCATCAGCAGGGTGATGCCCAGCGCTCCGCCCAGCAGCAGGGGATTGCCCAGCAGGTTGAGCGACAGCTCCTTCTCTACCAGTTCGTTGAAGGGAGTCGCGTAGAGCACCACTGCCACCAGCGCTAGCGCGATGACCAACGCCAGCAGGGCCAGCAGCACCGACTCGCCCAAAAAAGACAGCACCAGCGCCCGCCGACTCGAGCCCAGCACCTTGCGCATACCGATTTCCTTGGCCCGGTTGCCCGAGCGGGCGGTAGCCATGTTCATGTAATTAATGCAGGCCAGCAGCAGAATAAACAAGCCAATGCCCCCAAAGGCGTACAGGTAGGCCACGTTGCCCCGCGCTTCGTCGCCCTCCTGTTGTGAATAAAAGTGCACGTCGGCCAGCGGCTCCAGGTAGAACCAGAACTCTCCCCCGACCTGGTCGCCGAAGGGTTTGACGTACTTGTCGAAGAAAGGAGTGATCTTGGTCAGGAAGCCGTCGGCGGTGTAGTTTTGCGGAAATAGCAGATACGTATACACGTCGGGGTTCCAGATGGCTTCCGAGTTAAAAGTACCGTCGCGCGTGGCCCACTCCCGCGGCTCGATGGTCGACACCAGCGCGGCAAACTTCAGGTGCGCGTTGTCGGGCAGGTCGGCAATCACGCCCGTGACGGTATGGTTCTCCTGGGCCTCGCCCAGCAACAGCGTTTGGCCCAGCGCTTCCAGTTCGCCAAAGTACTTGCGGGCCAGCGCCGCGGTGAGCACCACGCTGTTTTTCTCGCGCAGGGCGGTGGCCGGGTCGCCCGCCAGAAACGGATGGGTGAATACCTTGAACACCGTTGAATCGGCGCGGAACCAGTCTTCTTCGTTGTACAGCGCTTCGCTAGCTCCCACTACGTTCACCAGCGTGCGGTTCAGTTCCTCGAAGCGGGCGTAGGCCAGCACCTCGGGGTAGTCGTTAGCCAGCAGGGGAGCCACCTCGCGCGCCGCCCCCGACGAATGAAACTCCACGCCCGGCCCCGTCATGTTGGTCACCAGGCGATACACTTGGTCGTGCCGGGTGTGGTGCCGGTCATAGGTGAGATCGTTTTGCAGGTACAGTAGGATGATAATACTCACCGCAATGCCGGTGGCCAGCCCGATGATGTTGAGCAGCGTGTAGAACTTGTCTTTCCGGAAGGTGCGGGTGGCGAACTTGAGGTAGGTGCGGAACATGGGTGGGTAGGTTGGTTAGGGTGGGCCGTCTCCTCGTTCGTTTTGGAAGGAAGGTAGGGTTTTTCGGTGAGGAGAGCAATTTCTCTTCGTGGTGGGGAGGCAAGCGCCGTACCAATGCCCATTCCGGCTCTTCAGGGCTGATTGGCAGGAAACGAATTGTCCGGAATCGGCCGGTCAGTGTTCGATAGCGAACATAATATTGCGACGTTCGGAATTTGCCTAAAGTTTAAAATAGTGTACCTTTGTGACGCGGGTACGACCAGCTCCTGCTGAACTCCCCCAGGCCAGGAATGGAGCAAGGGTAGGCGGTCGTAGCGGTGCGATACCCGCTTTTTTTCTCCTTTTCCCTTTGCCCCTTTTAACTTTCCAGCATGGCAGCCACCACCTTGGTTCAAACGTCTGTGGTGGACGAAGTAAGACAAACCCTATTAAGTCTGGATCCTCAGGCGCAGCTGGTGCTGTTCGGTTTCCGAGCTAGGAAGCAGCAGCACGGAGTACCGGCACCCACCGATTCGGACTGGGATTTTTTGGTGCTCACCAGCAACAACGCAACCGAAGCGTGGATACGGGAATTTGTGCACAACGACAAAGCGGAGACTATGGCGATTTCAAGACGTTCGATGAAAGTGTTGCTCCCTGGCTGCCGGAAGCGCGGAAATTTGTTACCTTCCTAGGAAAGCTGATCGCGGTTCATTAACTGGCAGCTTTCTTATCTCTCTCATATCGTTAGGTTTTGATTAACCCTATGTATATTATTAAAGTAAAAGGCAAGGCCAAAATCCCCGATTACATCCAACTGCGGGACGATAATTTTGTGCTCATTGCTTACTTTCGGGCTGACCGGGCGCTGAAAAAACTGGAAAAATACGGACTGGCCGGAAAAGAACAAGCGCTGCAAGCCGTTATCGACGTGCTACCCTACGGCAAACTTCGCAAGCTGGAACTGTAACCACCCGTAGCGGTTCATCCAATCATTCTTTCCTTCACCCCATCAATTATTCTCTAGATGCCTGACGAATTTTCTAACCAACCCCTGGTCCGCGTTGAGAACGTATGCGTTTTTCAGGGACACAACGTGGTGCTGGAAGACGTAAACTTTAGCGTGAACAAGGGCGACTTCGTCTACATCATCGGCCGCACCGGCAGCGGAAAAAGCTCGCTGCTGCGCACCCTGTATGCCGATCTGGAACTGCGCTTGGGCGAGATGGAAGTGACCGGTTATTCCATCAAAACCATCAAGAAATCGGAGGTGCCCTTTTTGCGTCGCCGCCTGGGGATCATCTTTCAGGATTTTCAACTGTTTGCTGACCGCACGGTGGACGAGAACCTGAAATTTGTGATGCGGGCCACCGGCTGGAAGGATCGCGCCAAGATGAAGCAACGGTTGTCCGACGTGCTGGTGCGGGTCGGCTTAGGATCGGCGGGCTTCAAAAAGCCGCACCAACTGTCGGGGGGCGAGCAGCAGCGCGTCGCCATCGCCCGGGCCCTGATCAACGAACCGCTGTTGCTGGTGGCCGACGAGCCCACCGGCAACCTGGACCCCCAGGTGTCGGAAGGAATTTTCAAATTATTTTTGGAGATCAACCGACAGGGCACCACCGTGCTGGTGGCCACCCACAACCACGAATTTGTGAAGAAATATCCCTCCCGCGTGCTTAAGTGCGAAAACGGCCACCTGCTCGACTCGCAAAAGGAAAACTTTGATCTGGCGAGCTATTACTGACCATTGTTGATCTGTCAGCACGAACTTTAAAGAAACCGGCACTTATTCTTGGCCTTGTCAATGCTGTAATGTTCTAGGCAAACTAGTTGTCGATTCGGTACAAAATATCATTAAACTAAGAATCATTGCACTCTAAAATCATGGTGATGAGCAATAAACGAAGTGATTTCAACCGCTGAGGAGAATTGACTACTAAACTAGTGTCTGTATCTGATTTCACGCCTTTGTTATCCTGCTTGGTATTAGCGAAGCGCGCTAATCTCCCTGCCGTACAAATTTTGTGAGGCCTACGGAAACTAAAACTTGATTTCGTATGTGCTTCTATTTGTCATTTGTGCTAGGATGCTTATTCTTGGCTCCTTCCGCTTTTGCGCAGGAAGAACTTGACCTGTTCGAGTTGTCATTGGAGGAACTGATGAAAGTGGAGATCGTCTCGGCCTCCCGGAAGTCAGAAAACCTCTTCGACGCCCCCGTATCGAGCTACACCATCACCCGCAGCGAAATTGCCAAAGCCGGGGTTATCTCTATTCCTGAGGCGCTACGGCTGTGCCCCGGTGTGGTGGTGCGCGAAATCAGCAACGGCAATTATGATATTCACCTGCGGGGCTTCGACAACCTAGTGCGCTATACCCAGTCGTACGCCCAAACCAACACCCTCACGCTGGTGATGATCGACGACCGTCCCGTGTTCAACCACAATACCGGCGGCACCGTCTGGGAGTCTTTGCCCATCGATTTAGTTGATGTGGAACGCATTGAGATTGTGCGCGGACCGGCCGCTCCCTTGTTTGGACCCAACGCCGTAACCGGGGTAATTAACATCATCACCCGCCGCACCGAGCAGTCGGGTTTCTACGCATCGGCGCACAGCCAGTACGGCACCCCCGACACCCGCGCCGCCAACTTGGCGCTGGGCAACCGGTTCAACGAACGCTGGAGCGCCCTGGTGTCGGCCAACTACCAGCAGCGCGAACGCGGCGACGACGCCTACTACGTGTATAAAGCCGACCAATAATTGAGAATTTGGAAGCAGTGGGAGTGCCGTTTGCCAACGCGGCCTATCCGCGACCGGAGCTGGCGCAGGAAAAATACGGCATCAACGGGTTCCTGACCTACCAACCGAACGGGCAGTCAAGCTGGTCGCTCAGTGCCGGGTTGCAAAACGCCGAAGCCCAACGGTTATTCTACAATTTCGAAACCACTGCCTTGAACACCAGCACCATCAATCGCCGGTATGCCCAACTGAGCGGACGGGTGCGCAACCTGGGTATTCGGGCGTCGCACACCCGGGGTAGTGAAAATCTGTACGTCGGCTTTGGGCTGATTCGTCCCGAGTACGACGTACGCAATACGGACGTGGTGGTGGACTACGAGATCAACTTAAACGACAAGCTGAGTCTGCGCCCCGAGCTGAGCTTTCAACAAGCGGTGATTGATGACCGCGACTATATTGCGGATGGAAACATTGGCTTCGTGAATAGTAAGGTATCCAACTATACGGTGGCTGGCTCGCTGAAAGCCGATTATAGACTTACCAAAAACTGGCGATGGGTAGCCGCCCTACGGGTGGATAAGTTTCGGGTGCCCAATCGGGCGTACGCATCGTACCAACTGGCCACCACCTACAAAATTGCCGAGCGGTATCTGCTCCGAGTGGTCCAGTCGCGCTCCACCAGCGGGGCGTTTTTCAGCAGCTATTTTATCAACGTGCCGGTGGTGCCGTTCAGTTTAACGCAAGGAGCTATCTACGTAACCAATCCCAACCTAGACGTAGCACGCAACAGCATGACCGAAGTGGGAACCCGCGCCCAGGTGACCAATACCCTTCAGTTCGACGTGGCTCTTTTCCGACAACATATCCGGGACTTGAACTATCCTTACGTGGTAGCTAATATCCCCTTGACGGAAAACTTTGAGGTGCAGACCCTGCAGTCTCTGAACTTGCCCACCGAGGCTATCCAGTGGGGAATGACCATATCGGCGAACTTTGTGCCTAACGCTCAGTGGCAGGTCAAACCGTTTGTGACCTGGCAAGCCACCCGGGTAACAGATCTGCCAACCAATGCATTAGCCAACTTCACCAATTTGACAAACGATAAGCACCGCAGCACCCCTACTTTCTACGGCGGAGCGTTTGTCAACTACGCCCCCTGCCGCAAGCTGAACGTCAACCTTTCAATCTACTTCTTCGGCCAGCACACCATCTACCATGTGGAAGATTTGCGACGGCCCTCGGCGGCAGGGCAGATTGCGGACAAGCTACTGGCCAACGCTAAAGTATCGTATCGGGTGGCGAAGAAGCTGGATATCTACCTCAACGGACGCAATTTGTTAGGAAACGATAGCCGGGAGTACTACGGCACCGACCGTATCGGGCGCTCGCTGCTGGGCGGAGTGAGCTATAACTTCTAGAGAAAACTTTTCCGGATGGGTTACGATCCGACGGGTGTCAATCCTCGCCGCGCGGCCACGTCCAGCATCAACTGGTAACCGCTTTCCTTGGTATTCTCAATCTTGCCGTCCAGAATAGCTTCGCGAATCTCATTTTTGATCTCGCCCACCACCCGCGAGGGCGACAAACCAAACGTCTGCATAATGTCTTCCCCGGTGATGGCGGGCTGGAAGTTGCGCAGCTGATCTTTTTCTTCTACCTCGGCCATCTTGCGCTCCACGGCGTCGAAGTTGCGCAGGTAACGCTCTACCCGCCGGTGGTTCTTCGAAGTGATATCAGCTCGACATAAAGTCATGAGCGCGTCGGTGGCGTCGCCCGCTTCGTAGAGCAAGCGGCGCACCGCCGAGTCGGTGACCACCTCCTTCACCAGTGCAATGGGCCGCAGGTGCAGCCGCACCAGGGTTTGCACGAACCGCATCGGCTGATCCATCGGCAGCTTGAGCTTGCGAAACAGGAAGGGCACCATGCGCGCGCCCTTGTCCTCGTGGCCGTGGAACGTCCAGCCCGCTTTGGGATGAAAGCGCTTGGTCGCCGGTTTGGCGATGTCGTGCAGAATAGCCGCCCACCGCAGCCACAGATCGTCCGACACCTGCGCCACGTTGTCGAGCACCTGCAGGGTGTGGTAAAAATTGTCCTTGTGCGATTTGCCGTCGATGGTTTCCACGCCGTGTAGCTTGATCATATCCGGAAAAAACTGCTCGAGCAAACCGGCGTGATAGAGCAGTTTGAAGCCGTAGGAAGGCACCGGCGATAGGATGATCTTGTTCAACTCGTCGGTGATGCGCTCCTGCGAGATGATCTTGAGCCGCTCGGCGTGCTGCCGGATGGCCTCGAAGGTGTCGGGAGCAATATCGAAGTTGAGCTGGGAAGCGAAGCGCACCGCCCGCATCATGCGCAGCGGATCGTCGGAAAAGGTGATGGCCGGATCAAGCGGAGTGACGATCATCCGGCGCTTCAGGTCGGCCACCCCGTCGAAGAGATCGATCAGTTCGCCGTAGTCGTCGGCGTTCAGGCTGATGGCCATCGCGTTGATGGTGAAGTCGCGCCGCCGCTGGTCGTCGGCCAGCGTACCGGGTTCCACCTCCGGCTTGCGGGATTCGGAGCGGTACGACTCTTTGCGGGCGCCCACAAACTCCAGTTCGTAGTCGTGGTGCTTCACCGCGGCGGTGCCGAAGTTTTTGAACACGCTCACCGCGGTGGTGCGGCCCGGCTCTTGTTTCAGGGCTTTTGCCACCTCCTGCGCCAACGCCACGCCGTTGCCCACGCACGCAAAGTCGATGTCCTTCGAGGGGCGCTCGAGCAGCAGGTCGCGCACGAAACCTCCCACCACGTAGGTGGACACGCCCGATTGGTGGGCTACCTGGGTCACGGTGGCAAAAACGGGATGCTGGTGGAGGGCTTCGGTGAAGTTCATGAGGTTGGTAAGCTGGTTGCCGCAAAGGTACGGGCGGAATGCTGAAGTCAAAAGATCATTATTGTCTAAAAGATGTGATAAATAACGGAAAGTTAACGTAGGAGCCTACTGACAAAATCAATTAAAAATATATATTTGACACGTTTTCCCAGAGGGATTAGACGCGCTCATTATTTGCCACCAAACCAATAACGCTATGAACGTTTTGTTTAAATCTACTGTCCTCTTTTCATTCGTACTCATTGTTACTTTCTCACACCACGCTCAGGCTCAGGAAGCGGTTCCCAGCAAGGATTTCGCCCGAAACAGTGTGTTTCTGGAGTTGTTGGGCAACGGTGGTCTTTACACATTAAACTACGATCATAAGTTCTTCGACCACGTAAGCGCTCGTCTTGGTTTGGAATATATATCACTGTCGGGAGACGACGGGGGCACTGGTACTGATGACCGGGTAACCATTTTCTTAGCCCCTATTATGGTCAATTACTTGGTAGGAAATGGAAACAGTAGACTAGAGTTAGGTGCAGGTACGTACTTAGGTGGGTTTAGCGGAGACGTTGAAAATGAAGTTGTCGATGGCATCGGAGGAGGAGGATTTACCGGCACTATTGGTTACCGCCTACAACCTCGCGACGGAGGGTTTCTGTTTCGGGTTGGTATCACTCCTATCATTTCAGCCGCAGGTGCCCAACTGTGGGGTGGGTTGAGCTTAGGAGGCACCTTCTAAACTCAACGTTACTATTGGGCGGCCCAAGCGATGGTTTGCTGCCATAGCATGAGTTGAGCTTTGGGTGTTCTCACCACTGCGTTTCTACTCCTAAATGCGCTCTACTCTCTTGAAAAGTCACCTCTACGGACCAACGCCTGACAAATTTTATGCCGATGCAGTGATTAGGACTTTGCCTACGTTGGTGGTTCGTCCAAAAAAATAACAAACAGACATCCTACCGCCGCAGCAGCAACTTGCCGCTGTGCTGTTGCTGCGCCCCCTGCTGGTCATAAACCGTCAGCCGGTACAGATACAGTCCCGGCAGGGCCGCGGCCCCGGAGCGGGGCAACTCATCCGATACCCGGTACGACGCCTGGCCCGCTACCAACTCAATCGTGCGACGGTACACCGAGGTGCCCTGCAAAGTGAATACCTCGAGCTCGGCCTGGCCCAGCGCCACCCGCTCGCCCAGCGTGAACGATACGTTGAGTGCCCCTTCGGTAGGATTAGGATACACCACCACGTCTTGCAACAGCAGCACCGAATCGCCCACAATGCGGAAGGTAAGTGCCCGTTCGGTGGTGTTCAAATACGTATCGCTGGCCAGCACCCGCAGCGTATGCGAACCCGCCACCAAGTCCGGCAAGCGGAACGTAGCGCGCCCCCGTCCCGGTTCGTCCGGCACCGCCTGGTAATCATCATTCAGCCAGAACTCCTGCCACTCGTCCAGCACCAGCCGCAGCCCGTGCGTCTCATCGGCCAGATTAATTCCGTGTTCGTCCTGCAAGCGAACGATGAGGGTAGGGTTGGGGTGCAGGGTGCCGGGCACCGGACGCACCTCGCGGTTGAAGAACAACTCCACCGCGGGCGGGGTGTTGTCCGCCTCCGTGGTGGTGGCTTCGCCGCCCACCGTCACCGCTCGGGCCCCGCTGGCTTCCCGGTTCAGCGATTCGTGCTGAGCGTAGAAAACGAACTTACCCGGCCCGAAGGTACTTTTTGTATTCTTGGGCAGCGTAAACTCCAGCGCAAACCGCCCGTTTTGCACCGTGGCCTGCCCCCGAAACAGCCGAAAGTCCCGGTTCTTGAACATCATCGTCCGGCCGTCGCCCTCCTGGCCCAGGGTGGTGGTTTCCTGCGGAGTTGCCAGCAGGTCAATGAACACTGTGCCGTTAAACGTAGCGTCCGGAGCACCGCTGGGATCGACGATTTGTCCTTCGAATCGCACGCGATCCAGGGGGCGTAGGGTGTCGGCAACATGTCCATTAACCATCAGCGCCGTGACCGTCACGCCGGTCGACGGAACGGCGTAGCGCATCGAGGGGTCGCCCAGCAGCACGAAGTTGCGGTTGAGCGCGCCCGCCACGCTGCGGTTTTTGGTGCTTCGGATAATATCCCCCAGCCGCAGATTAGTGTCGGGAGTATCACCGAAAGCAGTTTCGTAGAAGGCGGTGCTGGTCTGGAAGTTGGTGGTGGTGAACACCGGGCGGGAGGTGGTGAACACCGCAATGGCTCCTCCATCGGGATTCAACAGTGCCGCCTCGGCCCCCGATGCCCGCCGTGGATCGTCGAAGCGTCCGAACTCGCAGGTGGCGGTCACCAGCACCGGCAGGCGGTCGTAGTTGCGCCAGTTTTCGATCATCTCCAGGTCCAGAATCTGTTCGTTGGTCCAGGCGGTTTCGCCCCCGTGGCCGATGAAATCTATCAATCCTACCCCGCGCTCCGCCGCGCGGTTGAGTCGTTCCCGCACCGCCGGAGCCTCGTCGTCCGGCTGCGGATACGCGTCCATAAACAGGCGCTGCACCGCTAACTGGGGCTGCTGCTGCTCGAGCCAGGAAGCCAGAAAGTCAGACTGGTGCTGGTGCTTGTTGGCGTCGCCGTCGTCGGCCACGAAGAGCACCTCCTGCTGCCAGGGACCCTGCGCTTCCGGGGCGGTAGCGTAATGAATGAGTTTGTCGACCACCGTGCGGGCCTCTTCCGGATTGTTCACCGGCAGGCGTCCGATGCCAATGTCCAGCGTGTGCCCGTTGATGCCGCTGCCCTGCTCGGGCCACTCGCCCTCATCAGCATCCATAAACCCGAAGTAGTCGTCGGAAGCGTAGCTGTACACGTTGTGAAACGATTGCCGCGACTGGTAGGTAGGCACCGTGGCCGCCTCGCGCCGGTGATAATCGTAGGAGGCATCGCCGAACAGTAGCACGTAGCGCAGCCCGGCGTCGCGTTGGTAGAGGTGACGGATAAAGTTTCGGATCGCCGTCACGTCCTGCCGACCCGCCGAAAACTCGTGGTAAATCTCCGGCAGCGTCACCACCGCCACGGTCAGGCTATCGTGCTGACGGCGAAACTGGGCCAATCGCTCGGCTTCCACCCGCAGGGCCGGGGGGGTGACCACCAGCAGCTCGGGAGAAGCCAGCGCGTGCAGGTTTTGGTTGCCCACCGGGCCGACGTACTGCGGGGCAGGAAGTTCATCGGACGGGTCGAACAACAGGTAGCTCCGCAGGGTATCGGCCCGCGCCTGAAAGGTGATCGTGCTGTCCACCCAACGGTACGCCTGCTGCGCCACAGACTGCGGATCGGTGACGTCCCACAACAAACCGGCGCGGGCTTGCGTCACGGTATACCGGTGCAGCGTGCCCCGCCGGGCGTGGGGATCGCTAAACCACAGCGGACGCTGCCGATAGGTTAACGGTTCGCGCACGTTGAGCGTGAGGTAGTCCAGGTAACCCGTTTTGTCGGTGCGGTCTTGGTAGCGCAGCGACACTGTCGGATGGGCGGATAGCGTAGACAACGCAAAGACTTCGCGGGCCGAGCGAGCCTGATACCCGTAGAGTCCCTTTTGGGCGGCATCCACCCGGATGGGTTCCCGCGGTTCGCCATCTACCGACACCTCGAAGGTGCTGCGGGAGGTGGCCCGGCTACTCACTGACACCTCCATCGTGCCCGCCCCGGCCGCCGCCCCCGGAAAGCTAATGTCCAGTTCGGCGTTATCGCCGGTCAGCTCTTCCCCGAGCCACTGTCGCCCCGACCCCAGCAGGTTGCTTAGGTCACGTTCGTGGTGGTAGACGGCCAGCCGCTCGGTGACGGGCACGCCCGTGCCGTAGGTAAAGTTCGGCCGCGTGATCATGGCAGCAGCGGGCTGTTCCCGGCGGGTGATGAAGTAGTAGCTGGCGGTATCGTACAGGTGTTTCTCAACCCGATAAACCTCCTGCTGCTCGTCGTAGTAGGTTCGGTCGGGGCCCTGCCCGTAGAACAGCAGAAAATCGTCATCGGTACTGAACCAAACGGACAACTCCTGCAGGTCGTCAGCCGCCGAAGCATCGTTGGCCTGCGGCAGCATCCCGCCCCCGTTTCCGAAGACGCGTACTCGGTTCAAGCTATCGGCAGCGGTGATAATACCGTGCTCCTCCAAAAACCTCCGATCCAGGCGATAAACCCCGTCCGTACCCACCGCCACCCGGTGCCAGTCTCCCTCGGCCAACACCGAGTTCTGGGCCTGGGCGGCACCCATTGTCAATAGCAGACCAATCAACCCGAAAATCGGGCGAAAAAGGTTTAGAAAGTGAGAAAACGCGTGCATCAAGCAGGGGTATGGTTCATCAGTACGTTCCGCCCACTTTCCGTTGGTTGAGCGCTTCGTTTCCGGCAAAGGTAGGCAAAGAATTCGGTGCCGCGTGCGACGTGGTGTCGGTAAGCGACTGCATAAACGCCACCAGATCGGCTTGTTCTTGTTCCGACAGGTGCAGCGGGTCAGGACTCAACGTTTGGTAGGGAACGTTCAGACCTAACCCGGCTCCGCCGCCGCGGTTGTAAAAGTCTACTACCTCCTCCAGCGTTTCGTACACCCCGTTGTGCATGTAGGGAGCGGTAAGCTCCGCGTTGCGTACCGTGGTCGTCTTAAACGAGTGACCGTAGAAGTTGACCCCTTCTTTGAGCACCCCGGCGGCCCGGCCCGGATCCGTATCCAGCATCGGGTTGAGGGTGTCGGAGGTTGTTGGCACGCCCAACACTTCGGATTCGGACTCGTGGAAGCGGGGCGGAACCGTGCCGTTGAACAGGGGCGCAAAGTGACAGGTGCCGCAGGCCGCCTTGCCCATGAACAGATTAAATCCCCGCTGGGCCGACAGTTCCAGATGATCCGACTCGCCCCGCACGTAACGGTCAAAGGGAGAATTGAAGCTTTTAAGCGAAACAATGTAGGCCGCCAGGGCGGTAGACAAGGCGTATTTGTTGATCGGGTCCGATTTTAGATCGGGAAAGGCCTGGGTAAACTGCGCTTGGTACTCGTCGCTCAGTCGAAGCTTCTCGAAGATATCCAGGTAGGTGGTGTAGAACTCCCGGTGGTCGGCCACCACGTGGTCCATCTGGTCTTCCAGCACCTCCGAACGCAGGTCATAGAAGTAACGGTCGGCGTAGACGGCGTTGAGCAGGGTAGGGGCGTTGCGATCGACTGTCCCATCGTTGTTAAACGCCACGCTTTTGGCCAATCCGTCGGTGAAGCCTCGTTCGGGCTGGTGACACGAAGCGCAGGAGCGCTGGTTGTTCACTGACAGGGCGGGATCGAAGAACAGCGTGCGTCCCAGTTCTACCACGGCCGGTTGGTACTTATCCTGGGGCATCCGGGTATAGAAGAAGGGGTTGAGTAGGTCTTCGTCGAACAGGTTAGTAGCGAAGTAGTTGACGGCGTGCTTGCGGTGCTGAGGAGACGTTTCGTAGTAGGTTTCGATGCCCAGCGCCAGCTGCACCGCCAGGATTTGCTCAAACAGGGGGTTGATGCACGTTTTCAGGAAGTGCAAGCGATCAAAGGTATCGAAGTCCGGGTGCTCATCCAAGTAGCGAATGCCGGTGGTGAAAGACGCCGCTACCCGTTCGGCCAGGTCAGCGTGCTCGGCGTTGAGCAGAGGTTCGTAGAGCGCTACCGCTTGCTGCATTGCTGCCAATGAGGTTTTTGCCTCGGGCAGCGACAGCAACGCCGCCGGGGAGTCGAAGCCCGACACGCCCAGGGTGAAGATGCGCATCAGTTCGAAGCGGGCGGCTTCCAGCACCTGCCGGTCGGTGAGCGGAACGCGCTGCTGAAACCGAACAAACTGCGCGACTTTCTGATCCAGCAGTGCCGCCAACTCCAAAATCTTCGATTGGTCGGCTACCGGGTCTTCCCCGAACACCAGTTCTTCCAGCGCCTGAAAGCCCTTGGGCTCAATAATACTCAGGTTGGGGGCGTTGCGCTCTAGTTTGGGCAGGGGAGCGCCGTTGATGAAGTCGGCCACAAACTGCCCATCGAGGTGTTCGGCCAGGTATTCGGTGCGTTTGTAGGCCCGGCGGGCGCGTTCTAGGGCTCCTTGCAGTGCGGGCACGGATTCGGGAGTTAGCGACTGGGCTTGCTCGTGCAGGGTTTGCGTGGCCTGCGATAAGCCGTGCAGGTCGCGTACGTAGGTGGTCATCACCTCGGCTGCCGGGCTGTTGGTGGGGGCGTGATCGCGAAAGCTGCTCAGGATCACTCCGGCGAAGATCAGTAGGGTTACGGGAAGTATAAATTTAGTCATAAAGAAATAGAGGTTATTAAACATCATTATGATAATTTCTTACCCGGAGGTTCGTGTCGACACCTTAAGTATACACACAAATATGAAGCGAAAATCGGCGCTCTGAAAAAGCTGCCTTTAAATGACTAAAACGGCATTTTTTCAGCAAAAGCGTTCATGCTTTATCCTTTAACTTTATGTTGCAAATGATTGGCAATGAACGATTTACAAAGATGTGTATATACTCTAGGTGTCGACACGAACCCTAGAAAAATTTATCAGAATATGATTTGATGAAGGTGAGGACGCTATACAATACAAAGGAGCAGTGGCGAACGCCACTGCCCTTGGTACATTACTTATGAACTAATGGAGATGGCTACTGAAGTACGAACTTAGCGCCTACTACCTTGCGAGACTTCAGTCCGAAAGCCTTCATGATGTACACTCCGGAACGCAAGTCCTGAACGTCAACCTCCTGCACGTTGCGGCTCACACGAATGCGCTGTCCGGTCACGTCGTAAATTGCCATGTCCACCGGCTCACTGGTTATCAGGACCCGCTGCACGTGATCGGCCCAGAACTTCAGGCCTTCCACTTCCGTGACGTTGTTCTTCGCAGCAGAGATAGCGGCAATCACGTCGTCCCAACCGGTGATGGCGTAGGTGAGTGAGTTGTTGTAGGGGAAGGGGTTATCTTCCGAAGGGTGCTGGGCGTTCAGTAGCAGCGTCTTTCCGTCGGGCGTGGGCTGCGCCCCGGTTACCTCGGCACCTACCGGAACAATAGAGATGCGAATCAGGTCATCTACCGTAGGATGAGCGATAGACATATCCAGCATCCAGGCCTCGCAGGTGCGGTTGGTGATACCGGCCGGTACGCGGGCGTTGGAGGTACCGTTCAAATCCTCGCAGATCACCATGTAGGGCTGTCCGTTCACCTCCATCACGTTGAGTCCGTCGGGGTTGCTCAGGTGCTTGTCGGGGTAGGCGCTCACTTCGGGAGATTCTTCGTAAAAGGGACCACCTTCCAGGTACACATCCACTTCACCGGTGGCCGGATCAAACACATTCACGCGTCCGTAGTAGTCTTCAAAGAAGCCAGCGCGCACAAAGTCGAGCACCTGATCGTCGGTTTTGGCCTCCAACTTCGGGTAGCGCATGCGCACCGGCTCTAACCAGTGGTAATCCAGTACACCGCCTTCTTCGGCTCCGGCAGTGAAGCCGCGGCCAGGGTTATCACGACCGGTTTCAGCGAAGTAGACTTTGCCATCGTACTGAGCCACCCACTCGATGCGGTTAAACATGGTCGCTCCGCGAGAAAAGGCGGAGTCGCCGATGAAGAGCATCTCGTCCAGTGACTTGTTGTCCATCTTGATCCAGGGGCCATCTTCGCCCTCGGCATCGTGCTTGTAGACGTAGAGGGTTCCCTTGGTGAAGTCGCCGGGGGTGTCGGCCACGAACTTAGAGAACAATCCGGGCGTGCCATCTTCGCCGGTGTATACCGTTTTGTTGTCGTGCATGATTACGCCCCCTTCGAAGGCTTGGCGTCCCCAGTTGTACTGCTTGCGGATAGCCACCGCTTCGCGGGGATCAATTTCCACCATCCAGTTGAAGTTCTGGAACTTCTTGATGGTCTGTCCGGCAAACTCACCGGGAATGTCGGTGGTGATGGTGAAGTCCGAGGTGTCGCGCACGCCCAGGGGTCGGCCTTCGGCGTCGACGAACGAAATGCTGTTGTTGGCCCCGCGGTACCACTCTTCGGCGGTCCAGATGCGGCCGTCGACGGGCGAGTTAATGCCCCCGCAGTTCATGCCGGTCTCGCCCACGGTGTTCACAAAGTCCACGTTGAAGTACTTGCCGTGGCGACCGTCGGATAAGGTTTGGTCTACGATGATCAGCGTGTCGGTGGCCGGGTCGCGCTTCACCTTGAAAACGGTCATCCCGCCGCCGTCACCGATATTGTCGTCGTCGGTGATCATCTCGTGGTTCACCGAAATCCATCCCAGATCATCGCTGTCGGTGTCGGGAGTGAAGCCAATGAAATCGTGCCACTGCTTGGCCAGGGTTTCACCCGCCGGATTGCCGTAGGTAG
Source organism: Cyclobacteriaceae bacterium (assembly GCA_965217275.1). Classification (GTDB taxonomy): domain Bacteria; phylum Bacteroidota; class Bacteroidia; order Cytophagales; family Cyclobacteriaceae; genus Tunicatimonas. Next base: position 5,668,683 of record OZ244400.1, read on the forward strand.
CGGTAGTTTGCACGGTGTCGGTTTGTCCGATAAACAGAATCTGGTGCTTCAACGGCGAGGGAGGCATAATCACCGAGTCGGGATACCAGACGGTGTCGACTTCCACGTCGAAGAAAAATTGGGCTTGGGCTGCGTAGGTCGTAAGCAGAAGGCCTAAGGTCAGCGCGTAGTACTTTTTCATAGATTGTGAGGTTTGTTTAAGCGTGAATAATCAATGCGTAAAAGTATTCAGGTCTGCGGAGAGATGAGTTACCTCAGTTTTATCGTTGTGTTACCGAATCGTTACCGGTGTTACCTTTTGGTTAAGTATGGCAACTACTCTTGACTATCGAAGAAGCGCGGGCTAACTCACTGGGTCGACTACCGGGTTCGGTTTTCCGGCTAGTCGACCGTTTTTATATTTCGGTATTGTTCCTAGCTTTGTCCGCTCATCTACCGCGCAATTATGGCGACCGTACTTATTTTGGGGGCCACCTCCGACATTGCCCAGGCCGTTGCCCGGCGGTTTGCGCAGGCATCCTACGATCTTCGACTTGCCGCCCGCGATCCGGCCCGGCTAGAGGTGTTGGCCAGCGATTTGCGCGTACGACATCAGGTCACGGTGCAAACCGTAGCCTTTGATGCTACGCATTTTGCGGCGCACGCAGAATTTTACAATCAACTAGAACCATCTCCTACGGTGGTGATTACGGTATTTGGTTATCTGGGCGATCAGGCAAAGGGAGAGAAAGACTGGGCCGAGGCGCACGCTATTCTTGACGCCAACTACACCGGGGCCGTATCAATCCTCAACGTGGTGGCCGAAGATTTTGTCCGTAAGGGAGAGGGAACCATCGTAGGCATTAGTTCGGTGGCCGGAGACCGGGGTAGGGGCAGTAATTACCTGTACGGCAGCGCCAAAGCCGGATTCTCGGCGTATCTGTCCGGCCTGCGCAACCGGATGCACCCCCACGGGGTGTCGGTGATCACGGTGAAGCCGGGCTTCGTTGCCACGAGCATGACCGAAGACCTGGACTTGCCGCCGCTGCTCACCGCCCAGCCGTCGGCCGTTGCGAACGATATATTCCGGGCGGTGAAGTCAAAAAAAGACGTGGTGTACAGCAAATGGTTCTGGCGGCCGATCATGACGGTGATCACCCTGCTGCCCGAAAAGGTGTTCAAGCGTCTGAAGTTGTAAGATGGTCAATGATAATTTAAAAAACTTTAATCAAAAAGCTTCACAAAAAGTCATTCCCTAAAACGAGTCTACAGGTTTAGACTAGAATAGCTTCAGTTTTTTTCTTTTCATCCACCGTGGACGCGGTAGCTGTACTTTTTTGAGATTGGCTTTTTGCTTTTCGCCGCGCCGCAGCTTGCTCTCGATACCGAACGTCGGCCCGGTTGCTCTTTTTCCTCCGTTTGGGGATCGGGCCGTCCATCTGGTGTGCCTGCTCAGGCATCATCATATTGAGGCCCGTCGTGGAACGATGCGGTGAGGGCGTTTTTCGTTATAGATCCGGATGGCTTTGGCGATGGCCACCTTGGCTCGAGCATAATCCGGATAGCCGGGCCGGAGTAGTTCTTCCTTTAGGATGCCGTTGACTCGTTCAGCGATAGGGTTCTCGTAACTCTCGTGGGCCATACTAATCTGCACCCGGTGGTTCTCTAATAGGGCCTACGTACTCGCGGCAGCAGTACTGAATGCCATTCCATGGTGGCCCCGATCAGACCGGGTCGCCGGAGCGATGGTGGATCAGTGGGGTGGGGGAAGCGGTATGTTTCTTTTCCCCGCAGCGGCGGCCGCTTTGGTCTACGGAGCGCAAAGTCATTCTGAGTGCTTCCAGTGGACCTTCGGCTCTCAGACTAAGTTGCCTGTTGGACGTGCGCATTCGCTGGCACGGCCAACCGGCTTTTGACTTTCTCGTCTTGGAGGGCTTTCTGAGTTTGGTGGAGTTGTTTTTCTAGGGCTTTAATCTTCTCGGTCTGACTCTGCTTTTGGTTCATCGGTTGGGTGGTTAGGAGTGGTTGTATTTTGCGTTCATATACTGCCGCATCGGCGGTCCGATTACGCCATTTACGAATCAAGATAACAGTTATGCCATACTTATCACAAGCCCGCTGCTCATCGATCAATCCGGCAGCTAACTCTTGGATTAGCTTTCACCGGAAGGCAGCCGAGTAGTAGAACTTTTTCTCCTTTTAGTCTTTCTCATTGGTTCTCATAGACTTACACGGGTTGTGTAGACCTATTTTAGAGAATGACCTTCCTTTGGATATTCTACTGATCTTTCGGATGCCCACGTTGCAACCATAACCGATGATGGCGGCAATGAATACTTCCGGGGCCGGGCACTGCTTCTTGTATTTGAGGCTGTAGTGCTCAAAGCGGTTCAAGTAATTGGTTGCCTGATCTACTTCGTAGAGGACTTCCAGGACGGAGACGTACTTTCGGGAAAGTAATAGATCAGAGAGTTTGTCAGTATCTTCCTTTTCGGGATTCTTTTAGCAAAGGGACAAAGATTCCCTTAGCGTTAATCTTTGTCCCTTTGCTAAAAGAACCTCATACGGTAAGTTTGTTATAACTAAAATCTATGATTCATGAGAATTTTGCTTTTTTAATAAAATTAAAAAACAATTCTTAGAACAAGACCGGGGGCCGAAATATCGCCTTCATCACCGGCGGCCGTACCGATTTCATCAATAAGCTTTCCGGGGATTACTAGCTTTCCCTCTTCAATGCCCACCATTGACTTGATGTCCGTGGCTTTTTCAGCCAGTAGATCTTGTGCCCAAATCTTCTGGGGTACCCTATCTTCATTATTAAGTTCTAGTACTAATTGGTCATAGTGGCCGAAAATCCCGATAGGTTGTTCAGAATCGTTGATCTGTACCGTGACCTTGGCGTGTGGGTGATACCATTGGTCTTTGGGGTTTACCCTTCCTTCCGTTGCAATACCGACCGGGCCATTTGGATAGGCCGATGCCATTACGTAAGGGGCATCCCCTTCGATATCGACTTCGGGCAAAGGCATGTTTCGCGCCATGATGGAGGGCGCGCTTTGGTATACGTTCTTGCCATAGGTCGTTTTGTTCCAGGTATCGTATTTGGTAAAGGGATAATAGTCGACCAGCTCGGTGTCCGAGGCTTCATAGGAGCCCTCCCCGGCTGGGAAGGCAGGGGCAATTCTAGCCCATCTCCCGAACCGCTCAGCCTCGTTGATTCTCCCCTGCATGTGCCGTTTGCCCGAAAGCTGGTGATGGAGGTCCTTCCCATCGACAGTACGTTCCATGTAGTTGGGATGGCGTTTACTGGCGACCAGGCAGCCCAGGGCCGCCGCTGCATTACAATCGTCCTGCACGTTTAATGTCGATCGATACTTACTCTGGCCTTGGGTTTGTTTCAAAATATCATGGACGCGGCGCAGGGTAGTTACGGTCATCAATAGGGGGGAGGCATCATAGGTTCTGAAAACATCCGAATTTTGAAGTACCCGCAGCATGTCTTCCTGCTCCCGGCCGTCCGTATCAAAAACCGACGGATATTCCTTTCTATCCGCTTGGTCCCAGTCAGGGTTGAGATTACCCGCAGGGGTTACGTATTCAAGCGTTAATTCCGGAAATATCCGTTCCTTGATCTTATAGCTCCAGAAGTCATCGATACCGCCGCCATCGATTTTCCAATACTTGATCCCCGCATACTTGGACCATTCGACCATGGTCCGGGCCGCAACGGAATCTATAGTTCCCCGGGTCCAGATCCCCAGTCCCCGCCATCCATTGGTAATTATTTCTTCATTGAATAATCGCAACGCCTCTTTCGGCTCCGCATCAGCATACTCCGGAAAATCCCGCTCGTCAATTTGTAGCGAAAAGAATGGTTTAGATCCCGGTATGGTCCGTTCTGATACTTCTTTGGTCTGCCACCCATGGTCAATAAGAAAATACCAGTCGCTACGCCCCCGCTCAAGGTAATTGGTTACCCAGCCTTCCTCTTCGTTGTACAGATGGTCGTAGGTAAGTTCCTCCCGGGCCGCGGTATTGGTCAGTTTATCCAGGTCCTCCATCTCGCCCCCCCGCTGTACCCAGTAATTCTGGGCGTACCAGGTGCACCAATAGTTGGGTGCCTTCGCTGGCTCTTCTGGGACCAGATTGATAATCTCACCTTTCTCCTGGGTACAGGAGACAGCCAGAAGGCACAGAAAGGCAATACGTAAGGTAGGTTTCATTGTTAGTTGTTGTTTGAAATATTAAAATCAGGGTTCCGCAGAGGCATGGAAGCATTGGTTGCTTCCAGCCATTCCTTGAGTTTTCGATATAGCTCAGTTCTTTTCTCAGGATTTCTGACGGCTAGGTTCGTTTGTTCTCCAATATCCTCTTTCAGATTGAACAGGCTCAACTCATCTTTCTCAAACTCCCAGATCAACTTCCAGTCTCCTTGCCTGATGCGGAGGCCATACTTTTATCATTGCTGCGATGATGGGGGAAGTGCCAAAAAATGGCTCTTTCTTCGGGAATCTTTTCTGTGGTCAGCATCGGCCATAAACTGATGCCTTCCAAATCTTCGGAAGTATATTCCGAGGAAGGGATGGCGGCCGCTTCCATTAGGGTCGGAAAGAGATCCGGACTCGTGACGGGAAAATCCAGTCTTTTTCCTTCCCGAATTTGCCCGGGCATGCTGAAGATCAAGGGAACCCGAATACCTCCTTCGTACAGAGAGCCCTTTCTGTCGCGCAGGGGCGGGTTTTTTCGATAACCGCCATTGTCGGAATAGAAAACGATCAGGGTACTTTCGGCCAGGCCGAGGGAATCTAACATGTCGATTACCTGGCCTACGTTTTCGTCAACCTTATTAATCATGGCATGATAAATATCGTTGTATTTTTCTACAGTCTCCGGCGGTGCCTGGTGGGGGGTATGTACGGAGTAAAAGGATAGGTAGAGCAGCATGCTCTCTTCCTTATTATTTTCAAGGAACTTGCAAGCTTCGTCGCCCAGTCGATCGGTAAGATATTCGTTCGTTGGGCCATCAGGAATCGTTGCATTAGCGTAGGGTGAGAAATAACTGGTGGGCTGACCGTAGGCACAACCGCCTATATTAGTATCGAACCCTTGATGATCCGGATGGTAGTCATCGTTTACCACACCATCTTCGGTCAATTGCGAGCCCCCGCCCGCCAGGTGCCATTTACCAAAAAATGCCGTCTTATATCCTTGTTTTTGTAAAACTTCTGCCAACGTAACCTCATCCAGGGGAAGGTGGTCGATAAACTCTGCTTCCAATAATTTTTTGCCCGTACTCAGCCGATCCACATATTTTTCCATTCCGATTCCGGGGATGTGGCAGGTCAAATTCAGGGTGGAGGGGTACTGGCCCGTCAGGATGCTGGCCCGGGTCGGGGAACAAACTGGGCTGGCAGTATAGGCGTTGGTGAAAATCGTTCCCTTTTTGTCCAAGTTATCGATATTTGGGGTTTTGACGCCGGGTTTTTGGTTCAAATATCCAACATCGGAGTAGCCCAAATCGTCTACCAGAAAAAACACGATGTTCTTCGGACTATCCTGATTTTGGGCTGTCAGCGAGGTAGATGTCAAAAAACTGACACATAGCATCAACAGACATTCTTCAAAAAGCCCCTTCATTGTTGTTATTCTCTAATTAAGGTTAGATTTTTAGCTTGGTCCGGGTTTCGGGTATTTATTTCATTGACCCAATTCCGTGATGTTCTTTCAAAGGAAGGGTTGGAATCTTTGGGAATATCAGCATCGGTATCGGCCTGCCAAGCTTTCAATTCCATTAGAAGCTCACTAGTTTTCTTTTTGTTCTTATCGCTTAAATCGGTCGTTTCACCTATATCATTTTTGAGATTGTACAGTTCAACGTTACCGTCCTCAAAATTCTCTATAAGTTTCCAATTCCCTTTACGAATGGCGCCCCCCGGCGGCTGCCATAGCATGGAATTGCTTCTCCCATTTCCGTTGTAGGAGGTCAAATGCCAAAAGATGGCGTCCCGTTCCAACTTTCTTTTGCCATTTAGTAAAGGTACGATGCTTTCTCCATCGACTATTTTGCCTTTCGGAACATCTGTACCCGACATTTCAAGAAGGGTGGGGAAATAATCAACAACGGTAACGGGAACACCACACCTTGATTCTTGACTTACCTTACCGGGCCACTTCACGATTAACGGAACTCGGATACCCCCTTCGTAAAGATTTCCCTTTTGACCCCTCAAAGGGGCATTTGAGGTGACCATGATTTGCCCCCCGTTGTCCGAGGCGAGTATTACGATGGTGTTTTCGGAGAGACCATATTCGTCCAGTTTTTTCAGGACCCGCCCTACCGAATAATCCATATAACTGATCATTGCCCCATAGTTAGGGTTGTCTTGCAATCCAAACGGCATTCTATTCATATACTTCTCGACCCACTTCTTTTTTGCATGGATGGGCACGTGCACCTGATAAAATGGAAAATACAGGAAAAATGGCTTATCCCTATTTTTGTCGATAAAACTGCAGGCACCGTCGGTCAGCACTTCCGTAAGGTACTCACCATCTTCTCTTACATCAATATTTTTGATTCGCTCAAAAGGACTGAAATAGGATTGGGGCGAACCCCATTCGCAACCTGCCAGATTTACATCAAAACCCTGCCCTTTGGGATAGGTTTCGGGGGTATTTCCCAAATGCCATTTACCGAAGTGCCCCGTGGTGTAACCAGCTCGGTTCAACACTTCGGCAATTGTCGTTTCATCGGGAGTAAGGTATTTTTCGGACTTTATACCTTTCACCTTTTGTAGTTTTAAAGGAGTGCCCGCATATCCGTCGACCGTATAGATTCCCGTCCGGGGAGGATATTTACCGGTCATCAGGCTTGCCCTGGAAGGAGAGCAGGTGGGCATCATATAGGCCGAGGTAAACCTCATGCCCTCTTCCGCCAGCTTATCAATGTTCGGTGTGCTATAATATTCGCTCCCATAGCATCCCAAGTCGCTCCACCCCAAATCGTCGACCAAGAAGAAAACAATGTTCGGTTTGTCTTCTTGGGAGAATGCAGGGGCGGAGACCACGCCCAAGATAATTACAACAAAAAGAAAAACTTTCAAGGATGAAATCGATTTCAAAATAAAAATTTTAGTTTCCGATTGAGAAAAGCACTTTTCAGTCAACTACTGATAGAAGGATCTTTTAGTTTAAGAGGGCATTTTTCGAAGGCGCCCCCACTCAAATTAAACTAACTCAACTAACAAATTTTTAATGAATTATTTTAGGCCCTTTGGTAGGAATCAATAACCAGGATTCTGGTCAAGAACCTCCTCACCCGCTCTTTCGTTGGCTATCTCAATGAAATTAGGATTAATTGGGAACAACTTATGATAGGGCTGAATATTGTTCTGGGGCATGTAATTTGGTCCGTAGTCCACATTCTGTATAGTCTCCAACAATCTTCCCCAACGGATCAAATCGTATCTTCTGTAGCCTTCCCCGGCAAGTTCGTTTCTTCTTTCATTATATAGAACTTCCCTCACGTCTTCTTGAGAAAGCCCGGAACTTAAAAGACTAGGTCGATCAGGTTCATAGGCTCTTACGCGTATCAAGTCGATGTGTGCGGCCGCCTCCTCTACCTTTCCCTGTTCATTTTCAGCCTCCGCCAACATTAGTATCACATCGGCAAGCCTAAAAATGATGATATCCTCCCCGTGATTTCCTCTAGGTGAGGTTGTCTGGTTTTTGGCTTGAAATTTCCCACAGTAGGTAAACCTCAATGGAACGCCTTCGTACTCTTCTATGATGCTAATTTCTCTTCTTGTATCATCGTTATCAAAACCAGCTACAAGCGTTGGGCTGGGCGCCGAAAGGCCGAAACCTGTGAATTCTTCGTTATTTGACGCGAGAGCTGCTAAAAGTTCATCCTTCTGGTCAGGGTCGGCAGGTTCATCAATAATTCTAGGGTTGTAAAAGTCACTTTTGACCTGGCGGCTAACATTGGTTACGTACACCAATTTCCATATAACTTCGGGGTTGTACTCGTCACGAGTCGCCCAAATATTACTATAACTTGGATCTAAGGCATGTGGACTGGATATTAAAATTTCTTCGGCAACTGTTTCGGCCTCTTCCCATCTATTGAGATATAGTAACAATTTTACCAGTAAAGTCTTCGATACCCATCTCGTGGCTTTCCCCGCTATCGCCTCGTTCGGTAGATCATCGGCGGTCTCGAACAAGTCTTGTACGATGCTTTCAACAATCTCGATTGCGGGGGTCTGATTCAATTGTTCTATTTCCTCGATACCAAGATCTTCCGTATAAAATTGGGCATCGCCAAAGAGATGGGTCAAATGATAATAGGCAAGGGCCCTTAAAAATTTGGCTTCGGCAACTACCACATTTTGTGCTTCCGCACTTATATTATCATTTCCTTCCACATTGGCGATTATACCGTTCGCATTAGTTACAACCTTCCATAATTGCGTCCAGATATCATCTGAAAAACCACCGCGCTCTGTAGAAGAAAGGGTATAATTACTAAGTGGAAGTGCATTTTGAAAAATTCGGGTCGGTACCATTTCATCTGTTCCCCACGTAGTCCATAGAGATAAGTTTCTATTATAAAGGTCTAGAGGCCCTCTCCAAAGCTCATACACACCATTTACCCCGGCTTCGGCTTGTTCGTCTGAATTGTAAAAGTTATCGGGCGATATCAAGCTTTTTGGATCTTCTTCCAAAAATTTATCACAACCGAAACAACTTATTAAAATGGCGTATAGGAATAAATATTTATTTCTCATATTTTTATTATTTAACATAATATATTTTTTTATAGGATATCATAATTCGAAATGCTTGAACTGTCGAGCGAATTCCCTAAAATTTAATGTTGATTCCCATTGTAAGACCCCAATTTTTGGGATAAGCTGCCGAATCCTGGCCGCGGACCACAGAATTGGTTCCGGCTGTATTTACCTCGGGGTCAAAGCCCGGATAGTTTGTAAGTATGGCCAAATTATCACCGATTACGTACACTTGGAGACCGTTCAAGCCTAGAATGTCGGGATCAAAATTATAAGCCAATCGGAGTGTTTTCAATCGAAGGAAGGAACCGTCGAATACATACACTGAACTGGGTACCGTATTAATCGCAGAGTTGAACGAGCCTGCTCTTGGTATGTCGGAGTTAGGATTCTCCGGCGTCCACCTATTGGCCACCTCTGAAAACACGTTAGCGGAAAAGTCTCCGAAAAATGCTCTATTTGCAATCTGGTCCCAGTAAATATCGTTGCCCGAGGAATACTGCAGAAATACATCCAACGTCAGTCCTTTATATTTGAACGTATTGTTGAGGCCTCCGAAAAAATCGGGTTCCGGGTTTCCCAGTGTAATATAGTCCTCAATGCTGATTCCACCACTTTCGTCCGTATCCCTGAGAACAGGAAAACCGAGATCGGCATCTGCCGTGAAAAACCAATCCGCTGGGGGGTTATCCAATTGTTCTTGGGTTTGTATGGTACCAAGGTATTCGACTCCCTTGAATACACCGACCGGCTGCCCAACCTCGATACGTCCGTTCACTCCACCTAGGAAAGGGGAGTCGCCAATGTCCAGAACCTTACTTCTATTTCCCGAAATGACTAAATTCGATCTCCAAGTAAAATCCTCGTTGGCGATATTAACAGAAGACAATGAAAGCTCTAGGCCTTTATTCTCAATAGATCCGAAATTGGCCAACTGGTTGGAGAAGCCCGTAATCGGCGATATGGCTACATCCAAAAGAAGATCTCTGGTTTTTTTATGGTAGTAGTCCATTTCGATATTCAACCTACCGTTGAAAAAACCTGCCTCCAGCCCTATGTCAAGTTGATCCGTGGTCTCCCATTTGATATCCGAGGCCGGGGCTCCCTTTGCAAGTCCGAACACCTCGGAAGTTCCAAAAAGGGGGTTTGTAATAGCTAATTTGGGAAGAGTCTGATAGGGTTCGATGGCCTGAGAACCGGCCCTACCCAAACTGGCACGTAACTTAAGATTGCTGAATAGGTCCAATTGTTCTATAAAGGGTTCCTCGTCCAATCTCCAAGAAGCTGCTACCGATGGGAAAAACGCATACTTGTTTTCTGCTGCAAAGACCGAGGAACCATCTACTCGACCGACTGCGGTAAGGTAATATTTATCCTTAAAATTGTAATTGAGCCTACCTAACCATGAGACTAGACTTCTTTCAATTGAATTACTACCCACTTGATTCCGCAAAGGATCTCCGATTGCTAAGTTATTGAACGTCAACTGATCAGTACTAAATCCCTGAGCCTCGCTAAAGGAACTTTCCTCATCGGTCGTTTGCCAGGTAAAACCTAACAACAAATCAAGATTATGATTTTCGTTAAAATCCTTTGTGTACGACAAGGTATTCTCGTTGAGATAGCTAATGAACGATGTTTTGTCAATGCGCCCAAAACCACCTAAATCAGAATTGGCCCTCGAAGGTATTGTGCCTGGAACATATCTGTTTCTCTGATTAATACGTATGTCGGGACCGAAAGAGGACCGGAACTTAAGACCTTCAAAAATTTCGTACTCAGCGTATATATTACCGATAATATTGGTTCCCGTGGTATTGTCCTCCTCCTCGTTTATCACTTGGATAGGATTGTTGAACGGTTGAGTCGTAATGGGGTGTATAGAGGTGTATTCACCGTTTTCATCAAATATGGGAATAGATGTAATGGCCTCTTTCAAGACAATAAAAAAATCGGTCTTATTATTTTCATTATTGGCCCTATTGATATTAATTCGTGTTCCAACCGTTAATTTATCTGAAATTCTTGTATCGATGTTGGTCCTGAATACGAATCTTTCTAAACCCGAATTCTTGATGACACCCTTTTGATCAAAATAGTTGGCAGATACATAGTAATTGGTATACTCCGAATTGCCAGAAAAAGAGGCGTCCAAATTGGTAATACTGCCGGGCTGTGAAATTTCGTTCTGCCAGTTGGTATTCGTAATGTTCTGGATGTTGGGAAAGGGCAACGGATTGCCCAGGTAAGAAGCCGTCTCATTGTGATACGCGGCTAAGCTCGGGCCATCAAGTATATCTATCGTTCTAGTAATATTTTGAAGCCCGGAATATAGATTGACGTTAATTGATGGTTTGCTTCCTCTTCCTACCCCCTTGCCGGATTTGGTAGTAATTAAAATTACACCATTCGCCCCGCGGCTTCCATAAATAGAAATGGAGGTAGCATCCTTTAGGATTTCTATGGATTCTATATCATTTATATTCAATGTGTTGAGATCAAAATCCGTACCTATAATAAACCCGTCCAAAACGTACAGTGGTTCGTTACTTGCACTGATGGAATTGCCTCCCCTGATTCTTATTGTGCTTCGTGCTCCCGGGGCACCGTTAACGCTAGTTACGTTCACACCTGCCGCCCGGCCTTGTAGGGTTTGATCTAATCTGGAAGCAGGTAGATTTTCAAGGGTTTCACCTTTAACAGAAGAAACGGATTCGGTTAGATCCTTCTTGCTTGTTTGGCCATATGCTATAACAACTACCTCGTCTAATGCTTGTACGTCCGGCTCCATCGACACGTTAACCGTTGTCTGGTTCGTGAGGACAATTTCCTGTGAAAGATAGCCGACGGAGGAGAACACTAGAGTTTGGGCATCATCCGGCGCGGTGAGGCGATAATTTCCCTCAACGTTAGTTACGGTTCCTTTCGTCGTATTTTTTACTAGTACGTTGACCCCGGGTAGCGGCTCGTTGTTTTCATCGGTGACAGTTCCGGTGATCGTTTTGTCGATAGTTGCCGGGCGGTTTACGGGTAGCCCCTTCAGCCGGTTCGTCAGACTTACGTGGGCGCGGTATAAACTCTCCATTCCAGGTTGGAGAGCTTGACTTTTAGTACGGTCGCTCTTCGGCGACATACGGTAGATACCGTAAATTTGATCGTATATCTTTTCGTATCGCAACCCCAGTGGGCCGAGCAGGGTGTCGAGCGCCTCATCGAGCGAGGTGGATTTTTCGGGCACAACGACCGGCGTTTGTTTTCCCTCCACCAACTGACTCGCGTAGTTGAACCGTACATTGTACTTTTGTTCCAGTTGATCTAATACGGTTCTAAGACTATTCGCTTGCTGTAGAGACTTGGTCGTTGCCGGGCGAACCGTGGAAAAGGCGATTTTTTGGGAAAAGGTGGAAACACTAACCAACATTGCCAACAAAAGCGTTCCACTGCGAATAAGGTAAAGTAGAGAGTAGTTCATATACATTGGGGTTTAAAGAAATAAGTCCATTCGTTGAATATTCTATAAGCTATCTGATCCATCACTCCGAGGATGTTTGCTCTACGAGATATTCGTCGCCATCCTGCGTGATGCTAAGTGAAAAAGATTTTCCCAGGGCGGTAAACAGCGGGGTGAGATCATCCGTCGGGATAGAACCGGTAAACCGTAACGTGCGCAGTTCGGGATCAGCGAAACGTAACCGGACGCCATAATTATCGGCGAGGGTCAGCTGTATTTCTTCCAGCGTTTGGTTGTCGAAGTATAATTCATTTTCTTTCCAGGAGGATACCTGGTCCGAAGCGGTGATTTTCTGAACCACCACCGCTTGCTGCTGATCAATTTGCACCGACTCTCCGGGTTGCATAGCTAACAGTGTGCTATCACCTACCGGTTTTTTCAACTGTACTTTTCCCTCATCCAATACTACTTGGGTTGCGCCTCGGCGATTCTTCACATTAAAGGCGGTGCCTACTACCTGTATGTCAACCTGTTCCGTGTGCACCACCAGCTTAACGGCTTCGTCGTGGGTAGAAGCTTGTTGGTGAGTTACTTCAAAATAGGCTTCCCCAGTCAACCATACCTCCCGAACCGAGTCAATAGCCAAATTAGATGAGTAAGAGAGTTTTGAGTTGCTATTTAAGTACACGACTGAACTGTCTGGTAAGGTCAGTGTCTTTACTTTCCCGTATTGCGTCTGGTAAACCTGCATGGATGCCGAAGATAGAAAGTACCATACCCCCACTAGCAACAGGATACCAACCAGCGCAGCGGCGGCTTGCCGATACCAGACGGGTGAAATCCGTCGGGCCGAAGCAGGTTGAATACGTTGATCAATCGATCGGTACAGTCGATCAGAGATAGAAGAAGCAGGGGAGAGGGCATCAGCCAGTTCCTTCCACAAAGCCTGCAGTACATCATCGTAATCCTCCGCGTTACTTTTTAGTAGATCACGGTAAAGTTGCCGCTTTTCTTCGGTAGTACAATGTCCGTTCAAGTACTTTTGCAATAAGTGTTGAGAGCGATTCATGCGAAATATTTTGCGGATCATTGAGGCTTGCCTTGTACGGGAAAGCTATAAACTTCGAGCCTGTACTATAATTACAGGTAAGCAGGTGGAATGGATGACGCGGGCAAAAAACTTCTATAGATTTACTGTTGATCTAATAAATATTATCTTTCGCTAATAATTTGGCAATGTGTAGGCCGAAAAAGTAAAATTTTGATAAGGGTTTAAATTTGCTTTGAGGAGTTGATTGCTTGATAAGGATGCCACAGCGTTTTGCCATGAAGTTGCCTCAGGTTAGAAGGGTAACGGCCTGGTAATGGTGAGGCAAACTCGGGAGGAAATGAAATTGCCATTTTCAACGGGTCGCTGTGCATCAAAGCGGCGAAACAACGAGAATCAGTGTGGATTACAAGAAAAAAAGCACCACAGGCCACCAGACCCACTCATTGACAAGAAGGTTTGATAAAAAACTCTTGACCGTTTTCGTCGCTTTTACTAGCTGAGATTTTACGGTGGCTGGAGAAATGTCCAAAAGATTAGCGATTTCGGTAGGAGAATGACCTTCTTCGAAGTGCATTTTGAAAATAATCTGTCGCTTCTCCGGCAGGGCATCAATCACCTCATCCGTCAGGCGGCGACACTCGGCGTAAGAGACATCCTCTTCGGTACAGTGACTAGCCATCAGGTAGTGCTCGCTCGCTTGCTGTTGCTGTTGAGCGTAATAAGCTTTTTTCTGTAAGTGATCGAATGCACAGTTGCGGGTAATCTTATAAAGATAAGGTTCAAGCGGGCGTTTAGTGTCCACCAAATGACGTTTTTCCCAAAGACGGATAAAAACCAGTTGCGAAATTTCTTCGGCTTCGGTGGAGGACTTCGCTATTTTCTGGCTGTAGGCTAAGATGCGAGCGTAGTAGGCATCAAAAATCAATCGGAATGCCCCAGGATGACCTTGGACAAAGCGCCGTAGGGTAGGTTCCGTAATAGTTGATTTCAGCCTCATAAACCACTAATATTTCATCACCGTACACAAAAATAAAGTAGGGTAGGCTTGGATTTTTAAAGAAGAGAAAAGATCGGCAATTTTGTAGTTGCTAGACATACATAGAACTGATTTAAAGTTTTCGGATCATTCAATAAGAAATCACTGTTCTCGCAGAGCTAGTGACACAAAATCAACCAGTTATCCACGTTACGAAAAACGGGCCTAACTGACTGACAGCTAGTTCAGAGTGTGAAAACTTTAAATTGCTTCATTGTAACGAAAAAGAGCGAAGTTACAGAAACTCAAATTTTTCCATTTGAAATGGGGTACTGATGAAAACTATATCTTTTCAAAATCTAATTCCCATTCAATTTCTTGAGTGTTTTCAGAAATATAGCTTATCGTCACAGATTGTCCATCACGAATTATTTCAACTTTTTCACCATTCATTCTTGCAGAGTTTACTTTAAAGTTTTCGGGTACATATACAGTTATTGTATAGGTGTCAAACTTTATGATTTTGCTCTTGCCAGATAATAAGTTCTTATTTTTATTCCAACTTACATCAAGCAAATCAACACCTCCTTGTGAAATGTGTCTGTTAGTTGAAATGATTTGCGGGTGTGTGAGTTTTTTACGAATACCATACATTTGAACCTCTTGTGGTAACGTTTTTACAAGCGAAAATTCATCTTTGAATTTTCCAATAAAACGATTACTCCAAAACTCATAAACCAGGTACTCCTCCCTATCCGACAATCCCATTTCGTCAAACGACACCTTGGTTTCAGGCAAATCAAAATCATTAAAATTAAAGCGGGCAAGCACATTCCAACCTTCAAAAGGTTTATTTATTTCCATCATCCAGAATGGACAGTTTTCTGGAGAGCTTCTTTTTGCGTCAACCAAACGAGGTCCTTGACCTGTAGTTATTGCTGTTCGCTCTTCTGTAATTATTAAACTTGATTTTTCAGGATTGACATCATACATTTGTCCTGGAACGGTAAACAGAACCGGACCAGAGCGTTTTACTCCTTCTAGAAAATCATCGTTTTCATAAACTTCCGCTTTATCACTTAACATCAATATAGAACTAGCAAATGAAGCGAAGGCAGGACGGATAATTGTTTCACGAATACCAGCCTTGACATCCGGGTACAATGTTGTACTGTATTTATTTACAAATCCCACATGTTGAGGTTTATTTACAGGCAATATATCGCAATGGTCAGGATCGTTTCTCCACACCACACCATTCCATGAGTTGAAATAATTCAATGTTGTAACACCAAACCCATCACCACCAATCCGGCAACCGTCGGCCAAACCAACAACTTCGGGCAAAACTCCCCAACAAGCCAACATGAAAGTTTCCTTTCCAAGCTCTTCACGGGCTATTTCCAAATAGCGTCGTGTTGCATCACTAGGTGTCATTTCATGACTTCTTAGATATTCAACATTGTGATTGTATCCATCATATAGTAAATGTCTTAAACCATCTACCTTTACATAGTTGAATCCGGCTTTTTTGAATCCCTTATAACTTGGTCGAATCAATTCTTCAATGGTTTTAGGATTGGTGATATCCATGGCGTAGTGTAAAGACATTGGGGTAAAATACGGCTCTCCACTTTCATTTTTTAGGAAGTAGTCAGGATGTTGCTCTACATAGTTTTTATCTCGGAAACGTGCATGAATCCATATTCCTGGATCAAAACCATAAGAACCAATTAGGTCTGCAGTTCCATTCATGCCCCCTGGCCACTTCTCCTCGTTCCATTCTAACCAACTTTGAGGCGTCCCTCCAGGTTTCTGGTGTGGGGAGTCATCAATCTGCATATATTTGTAACCATAATCCAAAAGGTTTTTATTGGAAAATACATTTAATACTTTTTCCATTTGTGCTTGATCAAAACTGCTTCTGTAAGGCCACCAAGAACACCATCCTGCGACTGAACCTTTCCAAACATCATAATTCCAAGGTTCGAAAAACGAAAGATTTTTATGCTTTTGATAAAAGCGTGGACGAAATATTAATTCAAAATCGTTGTCGTTAATCTCCAGTACAAAAGTAGTAGGCAGGTCATTCTTTAATTGTTTCGGAGTAATTTTAGTATTTCTTTCTCCCGGACCAACAATTATCCAATCCCATTTACGATCATAAATGGCATTGTTTCTCAAGTTTTGACTTAATCCAACAGAACTACGAACCATTGGGAAACGATCCTGATCTGCATTTCTGGTTTCAGCAGGAAAGGCTTGTTCACTGGCCGATACCTTACCGCGGATGATTAGTTGCTGATCCTCGTTACTTTTTATTAATTTTATCCAAATACGCTGTTCTACCTTATCCTGAATTTTTTCATTAATATTAAAATATATACCAGGCTGTTTTCCGAATTTATTATTTAACGAAAGCCCGACTTCTTCTGGAGACTTTTCGATACCTCCAGATTTTATATAGATTTGACCTTCAAATATGGTATCATTATTATACTGAAGATAAAATTCTGACTTTTTGTGACTTATAGAAAAATCGGCAGCTTTGTTAGGTGGCTCTTGCGAAAATAAGATATTGATATGTAGCAATAAAAATCCAGTTATTGCTAAGGTTTTATTTATATTCATAACAATTATAAATTGAAGAGTTTTTATTAATCAAAATAAGTAATCGGCCAAAGATGACTTTCCCCACGCATTTCATTTAATTTTTTATTTAGAAATTCTGCTTTTTCGGGATACTGGTCCGCGATGTCTTTTTTCTCTGAGATATCATGCATAATGTCATATAGGTGCACTTTACCTTTTCGAGTTTTTCTAATAGCCTTTAATCTATTTTGCACATCTAAAACTGCCTGGATACCTTCTGTTCCACCGTTTTTTCTCATCACACAAAATTCCCAGTATAGGTAATCATGCTGTTTTTGCTTTAACGGGTTCCCTAATAATGTTGGTAGCAAAGAAATTCCATCTATATTTTTTGGGTTTTTAACTCCTACTACATTGCATAATGTGGGCATGATATCCTGAAAGGCTGAAATATGGTCTGATATGCCTGGTCCAATCTTTCCTGGCCACAAAAAAACTGTGGGTTCTCGGATACCGCCTTCTAATAAGTCTCTTTTTATTCCCCGAAAAGGTCCTGAAGAATTAAAAAAATCGTTACCTGGTAAAGCTTCACGGGGCAAACCTGGTGCAGAGGTGCCATTATCACTGGTAAAAACAACCAAGGTATTTTCTGCAATGCCTTGTTCTCGCAATTCCCTAAGAATTTTTCCAATATCTCTGTCCATGCGGGTTATCATTGCGGCATATTTTTTCTGAATATTGGACCAGGGCTTGTTTTTGTAAGGTTCAATGCTGGGTGGATTGTATGGAGCGTGGGGAATGGTATAGGCTAAATAAAGAAAAAATGGTTTCTGATGTTTTCTGGTTATAAACTCCAGAGCATTTTCAGTGAATATATCATGAGAATAGGTTTTTCCCAACGCACCTTTTTTCACTCCCAAATTACCTTTGAGTTGAAGCATACCATTATTTTTACAAATTTCCTCCGGATAATAGTTGTGCGCAGCTACATGAGTGTCGTAACCTACAAACTCATCAAATCCCTGATTTAGTGGATAGCCTGATTTTCCCTGTGGACCAAGACCCCATTTACCAATGCAAGCTGTTGCGTAACCAGCCTCTTTCATCTTCTCAGCTATGGTAATCTCATCATTGGGTAAGTTTTCACGTTGCCACATAGAACCTGGATTATTTTTAATATATCCAATTGCTTGACTTTTACCAGTCATTAGCACACCTCTTGATGGACCGCATACAGGACCTCCCGCGTAAAGATGATTAAAGACAAGACCCATTTTCGCCATTTTATCCAATTCTGGAGTGAGTATTTTTTCCTGTCCGTTGTACCCGACTTCACCGAAACCCAAATCGTCCGCCAGTATAAAAATGATATTTGGCCTGTTTTGCGCATTTGCAGAAATACCTACAAATAAAAAAAGAATAAAAGTGTTAATAGATCTAAATATTTGGTCTTTCATTTTTTAGTTGTAATTACAATTTTAAATTCAGTGCTATATTTAGAAAAATAAAGACATTCGTTCGAATATATTCAAAAGTAAAAAAGAAGGAAAGACAAACCACATAGAACGCTTCAATAACACGCTACGGCAACGTTGTAGTAGGCTGGTAAGGGATTGTCTTTTTCTAAAAGCTTAGATAACCATATCAATGCGATCTACTACTTTCTAGTAGATTACAATTTGGCAAAAATCGCATCCTTACATCCATAACACTACCCGTTCATTACACTATCCATAATTACTCTCATTTACCATATAGCAAAAATATTAATAGTTCAATCACAGGTAGTATGTTTAAAGTACACTACCTAGATTTAAAACAATAGAAATCTGTCAGACCTTAATATATTTTCTGTTGAAACGGTCCGGGTGTAATAAAAGAATATCTATTTCCGGCTCTTCTTGCCCTACGATTTGCGATACCAGCTTGCCGGTGACGGGTCCCAGGCTTATGCCCATCATGGAATGCCCTGTGGCGATGGTCAAGTTATCGTAATGGCCTAACCTGCCAATATATGGCATCCCATCCGGCGAACAGGGACGCAAGCCAGACCAGACTTTCAAGCTTTTGAAATCCTGTGACCTGAACTGTGGGTAATACTGAGGAATGGCTTTGAAAATGCCCTGCAAACGCCGCTGATTGATCCTTTCATCCAGTCCACTCATTTCCATAGTACCGGCAAAACGTACCCCATGCAGCATCGGCGTTAAAGTCACCCTGGCTTCGGTCATGATCGCACAGATGGAAGGCTGCACCTCAGGTTCTGACACCATGAAACTGTAGCCTTTGCCCGCCAGCATAGGAATATTTGCTTTCAGAGTTTTGACCATCGCAGACGACCAGACACCACTGGCAATGACAAACTCATCAGCCTCAAAAAGCCTATCATCCGTACCCACACCAACAATCTGGCGTCCTTCCCATTGTATACGGGTAATAGTCTGCTGATGATGAAACATTACCCCTTTGTTCTGCAAATAAGCATAAAGGGTGCTCAGGAAAGCACTGGGTGTCAGGTGCGCATCCATCGGAAAATGTACAGCCCCGGTCACATCCAGCTCCACACCAGGATCAAGACTTTGCGCTTCCTCAGCCGAAAGTATGTTGGCTTCCATGCCCAGCGCGTGTGCCTGGTGGGTAATCTCCTGTTCTTCTTTAAAACCTTTCTCTGTCTTACACAACATGAAAAGCCCCTTTTGCTGAAAACCAAAGGACAAAAAGGAAGCAAAGTCTTCGTACAGCCTGCGGCTTTCCATGTTCAAGGCCATCAACACAGGCGCAGCTTTTTTCACATGCGTAGCGGTGGCAGCGCGATAAAACTGCCAGCTCCAGTGCCAAAAATCTTTGTCCAGCCGTGGTTTTACGGTGAAAGGACTTTCCGGATTGAACATCCACTTCATGGCAAGACCCATCATGCCGGGAGCTGCCAGCGGAATAAAGTGACTGGGCACTACCATCCCTGCATTGCCGCTGGAGCAGCCGTTATCAAAATCACCTTTCTCCAGTACATGCACTGCATAGCCTTGTTGCTGTAGATAATAGGCAGCACACAACCCAATGATGCCTCCTCCTACAATGATGATCTTTTTGTTGCTTCGCATGAGATTACAAATTCAGCTAATCAAACAACCTGAAAACCAAAGGCATACGGATCGGCTTCATCAATGATGATGTGGTTGTAGCCGGTAATCATGGCCCAGCCTTCTATACTCGGAATGATGGCCGGATAATCTCCCACCCTGGTCGCTGCTTCTACCTTTCCTTTGAACTGTGAGCCGATGATGCTTTCGTGAATGAAGACATCTCCTTCACGAAGTTTACCTTTAGCATACCATTGGACCATACGGGCAGAAGTACCCGTGCCACAAGGTGAACGATCCAATGCCTTGTCGCCATAAAACACTGCATTACGAGCAGTGGCTTCTGCCGACAGAGGTGTGCCAGTCCACAGAATATGACTTAGTCCCTGGATGGTTTCATTGTCAGGATGGACAAATTGATAGCGTTCATTAAGCTGTTTTCTGAGCACAGGACTCCAGCGAAGCAATGATTCAGCAGCGTAAGCTTCCATGCCTCGATAATTTTGCTGCACATCCACGATGGCGTAAAAGTTGCCTCCATAGGAAACATCCACCCGAAGCATACCCAAATCCGGGCAATCCACTTCCAGATTTTCTGCTGCCAGGAAGGATGCGATGTTGGTGAGCTTCACAGAAGTTACCTTCTCTCCTCTTTGTTCATAGCTGACTTTTACCAGCCCGGCAGGCGTTTCCAATCGCAACTGTCCTGGCACCTGAGGCATCACCAATCCTTCTTCGATAGCGATGGTCACCGTACCGATGGTACCGTGTCCACACATAGGAAGGCAGCCACTGGTTTCAATAAATAAAATACCTGTATCATTAGCAGGGTCTGCGGGAGGATATAAAATACTGCCCGACATCATATCGTGGCCCCTGGGTTCAAACATCAATCCTTTCCTGATCCAGTCAAATTCTTTCAGAAAATGCTGTCTTCTTTCACTCATAGACTGCCCTTTGAGCATAGGAGCACCACCCGCCACCAGTCGGACGGGATTGCCACAGGTGTGTGCATCAATACAGAAAAAGGTTTTTCTGATGGACTGCCTGCTGGTTTCTTTTATTTCTCTTTCAAAGATCATATCTAAAAATCAATGCCCAGGAATGCTGTTTACAAAAATATTAGGCAAGTACTTCTGCGGACAGGTAATCAGGCAACACCGGTCGGGTAGCCAATCCTTCCTGCAGAATCTTTTGTACCCTTTCTCTTTCAGCACCTGCCAGCGGCAAACGAGGACGCCGCATGTATTCGGTACCTAAACCGGTAGCTACTTCTGCCAGCTTGATGTTCTGCACCAGCTGAGGACTCACATCCAGTTCAAGAATAGGCAGGAACCAGCGGTAGATGGCAATGGCTTCTTCATAACGTCCGGCTTTGATCAGGCGATAGATCGCCACTGTCTCGCGGGGAAAAGCACAAACCAGACCCGCTACCCAGCCATCAGCCCCCATCAGAAGGCTTTCCATGGCCAGCGTGTCTACACCGGTGAGCACCCGGAACCTATCGCCAAAACGGTTGAACATCTTGGTGACGTTGGAAATCTGGCGGCTGGATTCTTTGACCGCCTGGATATTGGGAGAGGCGGCGAGTTCT
Organism: Cyclobacteriaceae bacterium; assembly: GCA_965217275.1. Classification (GTDB taxonomy): domain Bacteria; phylum Bacteroidota; class Bacteroidia; order Cytophagales; family Cyclobacteriaceae; genus Tunicatimonas. The sequence continues at coordinate 5,690,201 of OZ244400.1, forward strand.
TCGAACATATCCAGCGTCACATCAATTTTATAGTCTATTGGATTGTTGTAAATCATGATCGGCAGATCGGTGGAAGCAGCAATGTCCTGGAAATACGCTACAGTTTCGCGATCAGTCGCTTTGTAGCGCATGGGAGGCAGCAACATCAGGCCGTTGGCACCGATTTCCTGGGCACGCTCGGCGGTCTGTACGGCAGCTTTGGTCGTTTGTTCGGCAATATTGAGAATCACAGGAATTTTGCCTTGCACGATCTGAAGACTGGCGTTCACCAGTTCAAATTTCTCTTCTTCTTCCAGTGAGCTGGCTTCCCCGAGGCTTCCGCCCAGGATGATGCCGTCTACACCAGCTTCTACCTGTGCGGTGATGTTCTTTTCAAATGCAGGAATATCTAGCCGGTCATCCGCAGTAAATTTGGTGGTAACGGCAGGATAGATGCCTTTCCATTGAACTTGCATATTACAATAAATTTAGTTGGTCAATCATACTGATATATACAAAAGTACAGGATTCCCTTGCTTGATTTTTGGTGGATTTTGATGCATTTCAATACTATTTTGATTAAATCTTGAGGTTAGCGAAAATTTACTTGTTTAGATCGTACACATAACTGATCCTTATGAAAATCCTACCTTTTAAAATTCCGCAGTCAGGAGAGGGCGCCATCTTGCTGCAAACCGACCGTCAGCCCTATTTTTATGATGCGTTGCACCAGCATCCTGAGGTGCAGATTTCTTGCATCATAGAAAGTACAGGTACAATATTTCTTGGCGACTATATCGGCAATTTTCAGCCTGGCGATGTTTTTGTGATCGGCTCCAACATTCCCCATGTATTCAAGAATGACTCCATCTATTATGAAGAAAACACTGGCAGGGAAGCCTATATGCTTACTGTGTTTCTGAACCTGTCTTCATTGGGAAAGGATTTTCTGCAATTACCGGAGTCAAAAGGACTGGATGATTTTGTTCGCAGGTCAAGAAAGGGCATCAAAGTGCTTGGTCCCGCTAAAAGTGAATTGATGGCAATGATGAAGCAGATTCAGTCACAGGAAGGACTAGACCTGATGATTACTTTTCTAAGGATTGTCAGAAGTATCACCAATGCAGCAGAAAGTCAGTCTTTATCATCGCATGTCGTAGACTTTAATGTCAATGAAAGTGAAGGCCATCGCCTGAATGCGGTAATCCGTTTCACACTGGATGAATATCATCGCCCGATCAGTCTGGAAGAGGTAGCAGCCATTGCCAACCTGTCGGAGCCGGCGTTTTGCCGTTTTTTTAAGAAAAGAACCCGTAAATCTTATGTAAATTTTCTCAATGAAGTACGCATCGGGAAAGCCTGTAAACTGCTGCTGGATAAAGACTTAAGCATATCCGAGATCTGCTACCGCTCCGGGTTCAACAACATTTCTCATTTTAACCGAAAATTTAGAGCGATCCTGGGTGTCACTCCTTCAGAGTATCATAAGGTGCACGTGATTTAAGCACAGGGTTTTCAATATGCATTTCTATGGGCATGGAATGCGGTCATTCCCTAAAACGAGTCTACAGGTTTAGACTATAATTGGGGACATATTTTCTTTTCATCCACCGTGGACGCGGCCGCTGTATTTTTTTGGGATTGGCTCGTTGCCTTTCTCCGCTCGCAGCCTGTTCTCGATACCGAACGTCGGCCCGGTTGCTCTTTTTCCATCGTTTGGGGATCGGGCCGTCCATCTGGTGTGCCTGCTCAGGCATCATCATATTGAGGCCCGTCGTGGAACGATGCGGAGAGGGCGTTTTTCGTTATAGATCTGGATGGCTTTGGCAATGGCCACCTTGGCCGAAGCGTGATCCGGGTAGCCGGGCCGGAGTAGTTCTTCTTTCAGGATGCCGTTGACTCGTTCGGCAATCGGGTTTTTGTACGATTCGGTAGCCATGCTAATCTGCACAGCGCGGCTGCCGCTTGATGTTTCTCTAGCAGGGCGACATACTCGCGACAGCAGTACTGAATACCTCGGTCAGAATGGTGGATCAACGGGGTAGGGGAAGTAGTATATTTCTTTTCCCTCTGGTCAACTGTCCGTAAAGCCATCCTCAAAGCTCCCAGCGGGCCTTCAGCTCTTAGACTGGGTTGCAGTGACCAGCCAATGATCTTTTGGAGTAGGCATCGGTAGTCAGGCTGAGATAGCTAAAGCCGTTTCCGCAACGTATATACGTTATGTCGTTGGCCGCCGGGGCCCGGTCCATACAAAGTTCGGACGTAGTACTTCCAGGTCCTTCACTAGGTTTGGGTGCTTATAGAATCGGTGTTTAGAATGCGTAGTACCAGTACCTCTTTTTTTCTTTTAGGGAGCAAATGGTGAGTTCGTAGTAGATCGTAAAGTTTGTCGCGTCCCATCTTGATGCTATGCTCAGTTAGAAAAGGCTGGATAAGCAGGTATACCTTTTCGGTGCCTAATTTGGACTGTTCACGTTTAATCTTGCGTACTTCCTCTAATACCAGAGCCTCTTGTAAGTATCGCTCGCTGACTCGCTTTTCTGCTTTGTAGAAAACAGTGCGGCTTAAGCCAAACAGTTGACAAAGCTTTTCCACACTGACGAATGGAAACTCTTTGCGGAGTCGGTTTACTGTCTGGCCCGGGGGGCCCCGCCCCATGCTTTTTTCGCACGGGGTGCCCCGCACGGGAATATTGAGTTCCTGCTCGGCAACCTCGATCATGACCTCGTAGGCCCGGTTTTTGACTTTCTCGTCCTGTAGGGCTTTCTGAGTCTGCTTGAGTTGTTTTTCCAGGGCTTTGATTTTCTCAGTTTGGTTCTGGTTTCGTTTCATCGGTTGGGTGGTTAGAAGAGGTTGTATCTTGCGCTCGTGGTATTGTTTGCGCCACTTACGAATCAAGATAGCAGCCACCGCGGCCCGGTTATCTCGTACCGGGCCCCGGCGGCTTTTCACAGGCCTGCCGGTCATCTAACAACCCAGCATCAATCAACCGAATCACTTTCCACCGGAAAGCAACCGGCCAGTAGCGGATCGCCGCCCGGAACTTTTCTCCTTTTTGTCTTTCTCATTAGTTTTCATAGAGTTACACACGCTATGTAGACCTATTCTAGGGAATGACCAAATGTGTTGTAACTTTAGTTATGTTAATAATTGGATATCAATTTATGCTTCATAAGCCCAGTAGATAGGCTGAACGAGCAAAATACGCAAAGTTGTCGGCGCACAATTACCGTCATAGCAAAAGCATTATTTGACTTTCCTGACGCTATTCAGTGGGTAAGTTCGCAATTTGCTGCGGACTCCGCCAATGTCGGACAAAGGCTTCTGCGTAAGGATGACCACTTTCCATACCCCGAAATTCCTCCATCTTTCCATGGTCTTTTGGATATTGCGCGGCAACGTTCTGACTTTGGTGCGCAAAGCAGGCTTCGTGCTTGATGGTTCGTACGGCAGAAATATCCACAAAATTGGTAGGCGCAAAATTTTGCGTCTGCCCGCCGCTTACTACTTCGTAAAAATACAGATCAGGCTTCTTTTCCATCCGCAGCCAGGCATCATACGTTAGCATGGAACAACTCCGGTGGTCGCGGTGGGTGTCGATGGGCCAGTGGGTGAGGAGCAGATCGGGGCGCTCAGTGCTTAGCAACTCAAACGTTTTCTCATAGGCCGCCGAATTCACGTAGGTATCACCGTCTACCTGACCCATAAACCGGGGTTTGCTTCCCAATAGTTTGTTCGCTCGTTCGGCTTCTTGGGTACGAATTGCCGCCGCAGCATCGTGCGTCACCCCAGCGATGCCCGCCTCTCCGCGCGTTAAGTAGGCAATGGTAACTTCGTGACCCGCCGCGGTGAGCAAGGCAATGAGTCCGCCGCACCCAGTTTCCGGGTCGTCGGGATGCCCCCCGGTGACCACCACCTTGAGTTTGGCCTCCGGACTGGCAGCAACCGTTAGCGGAAGCCCCGCCACGGTGATGCCTAAGCTGGCACCGGATTGCTTGATAAGTTGTCGTCGGCTGATGATAGGCATAGCATTTTGGGGGCTGTTCATCAACTCGTGGCTTGGGCGCTAGCGGAATGACCAACACGGATGATGTATCACGAGATAAGGTGAACGCTCTATCCTCAAATATACAAAACAATAACAACGACCCTATTCTATGCCGAATTCCTCAAGAAGATACTGAATGGCGGATTCAAACACCACGTCTTGGTTGTTTTTGTAGACGTCGGAGAACGTATTCTTGGCATACACGTCCGGCACGTGCCCGATGCCGTCCAGACTGCTACCGTCCGGAAGCAGTAACCTTCCAATAGAATACGCGTAAAGCCATCCGTTGGGCAAAAATCGGGTGTTGCTGCTGTAGCCAAAATCTCCCGCCGTAGTATCTCCCAGAAGAGTAACGCTGGGGATTGCTTTCATATAGAGAATAAAAACTTCGGTCGCACTCATGGTGGCGCGGTTAGCCAAAACTATTACCGGTTTACTAAAATTTTGCGTCCCTTGTGGCTTGGTATAGAGCCTTACTTTATCATCAAAGTCATCGTGCTCTGGGCCGTTTCTGGTTTGGTCGGTAAACACAAAGCGCGTTTCGTCGGCGAAGCCTCCGGCCAACCGTTGAGGTAGCGAAGAGCTTCCCCCACCATTGTTCCTTACATCAAAAATAATCGCCCGGTGGTGGCCTATTTCCGCCAGCACCGCATCAATGATATCCCCGTCTAGGTCTCTACCCATTTCTGCCAGATAGATGTAGCCGATGTCTTTCCCTCGTATTTTTCCGTAGTAAAACCCACGGTAATCAATCGGATATTTCACGTTTTCCAGGTAAAAATCCTTAACCAAGTCTTCGCTGAATTCTTCGTTCCGCGCTTTTAGGTTGAGTTCGTATCCCGAAGAATAATAGTAGAAGGGCGCCTCTCCGTAACTTTTCAAAGTGGTGTGAGAATCATCCAGATACTCGATCATTTCCGAACAGATGGTGAACAACTCCGCCTCGGTGGTTTGGGCATTCACCCGAGGACGGTGCACTTGGTAGATGCTGTCCCAGTTCAGGTTGCGCACCGTGAACAGACTGTAGTGCTGGTCCAAGTCGTTCCACAGCAACTCGAAGTTATGTTCGGGGTTGTTCGCCTCGTCGGGCCCCAGAAACAGCGACTCGCAGGCGGTCAGGAAGAGCCCTACGAATAGCAAAGCACAGCAATTTTTCATTGTCAAAAAGTAAAGTTAATTCCGCTCCCCAATTGGTTGAGCGCCTGAGTAAACAGATGGAAGCGGTCCCGCACCCGCTGGTAGTTAAAGGCATAGTGCAAGGTTAGATGCGTGTGTCGCGTAAGGGCAAAGCGGTATCCTATATCCCCACGAATGAGTTGATAGTTAAATAAGGAAGCGAATCTTCCCCCGTCAACGATTAGCCGTAGCGGACGATTTTCGTAGTTGTAGAGCAAACGAGTGTCATAACCCCCGTAGGGAGGGCGCACCACCAGCCCGATTAAACCCACCGAGACGTTGCTGCTGATGGAGTGACGAGGACTAAACGCGTAGCGAAGCTGCACCGCGGCATCCAGGGTATGAGAGGCCACGAACGAAAAAGTGGTTTGGCCCCGGTAGTCGAAATAGCTCACGTTGAGCCGGTACTGAGGGCCGAGAAAAAGACGAAGCTTATCGGACTTCAACGGCACCAACTTCAGCAACCCCAGGGTCAGGTTTCCAGCGATGTACTCCGAGGTGAAAAAGGAAAGGTCAGTACGTGAGGGAACAATCTGGCCGAAGCCGCCATTGAGGGCCGCTTGGAAAAGTGCGCTCTTCTTTCGGTTCTCCCGTTGGTAGCTCAATTGATACACCGCTCCCTGCGTACGGTAGTTTAGCGGTGAGAAAATAATGTCTTTCCAGTAACCGTGAGCATAAGCAGCGCTTGCCTCGAAGTGATGGCGAGGAGAAAGACGAGAAGTATCTTTCTGACCAAAAAGAGTCGTCGTGGCATAAATCAGAACGGCGGCGGTTAGGGCGAACTTCATAGCTGAGCGGGATTGCTAAACGCCGGTTACTCTTTTGGCTACCGCCGAGGGAAGTAAATGTCTGATTTATTTTGTCAAAAACAAACGGCGGAAATCTGCATTTTGTCGCGCACCCCTCTCATGTTACCAATGCTTCATCTATTGTTAATAATTTGATAACATCCAAAAATCTGATCTTCGGGACCTAGGCCGTAGCTTTAGCCACTCAACCAAACCCAACCTTACCCTGATGAATCGATTTTTTACTTCTTGCCTGGGGCTAACGTGCCTTGCCCTATTTCTGCTCACCGGCCCGCTGCACAGCCAGTCACTCAACTACGATCCCGACCTCAAACCCTTCTACCACGGCGTGGCCTCGGGCGACCCGCTGCCCGACCGGGTCATCATCTGGACCCGCTTCACTCCCCAAGTGGATGCTTCCGAAGTGGATGCTTCTGAAGAAGGTAATGCTGATGACATCGACGTCACCTGGCAGGTAGCCACCGACTCGGCCATGACCAACGTGGTGCAGTCGGGCCTGTTTACCACCAACGCCGCGCGCGACTACACCGTGAAGGTCGACGTGACCGGGCTCACTCCCTATACCACCTACTTCTACCGCTTCCAGACCGGTGAAGCGACCTCGATCATCGGACGCACCCGCACCGCTCCTACGGCCGACGAAGCCGACCGACTGCGCTTCGCCGTGGTGTCGTGCAGCAACTACCAGGCGGGCTACTTCAGTGCCTACCAAAAAGTGGCCGAGCGGGCCGACCTCGACGCGGTGATTCACCTGGGCGACTACATCTACGAGTACTCGGCCTCGGGCAGCGACTTCTACGGCAACGAAGACCTGCGGGCCAACCGCAGCCACCTGCCCGACAAAGAAATTGTAGACCTGGGCGACTACCGCACCCGCTACTCCCAGTACCGCCTGGACCCCGACCTGCGGGCCGTGCACCAGCAGCACCCCTTTATCACCATCTGGGACGACCACGAGTCGGCCAATGATGGTTACAAAGACGGCGCCCAGAACCACCAGCCCGAAACTGAAGGCCCCTGGAGCGTGCGCAAGTCGGTGTCGAAACAAGCCTACCAGGAGTGGCTGCCCATCCGCGTCGACCTAGAGAAAGAACCGCTCTACCGCACCATCCACTACGGCAACCTGGTGGACCTGATCATGCTCGACACCCGCCTGGAAGAGCGCGAAATCCAAAAGATGAGCGTCACCGATCCGGATTTATACAGCGCCGACCGCACCATCTTAGGTGAAGAACAAAAGGAATGGCTGTACGACCAGCTCACTACTTCGGAAGCCAAATGGAAAGTGATCGGCAACCAGGTGATCTTTTCGCCCTTCAACGTGTGGTTTGCCGGACTCGACCCCAACGGCAACTTCACCACCGACGGCATCGAAAGCCTTTTTCTGGATATCTGGGACGGCTATCCGGCCGAGCGCGATGAGATCATTAACTTCATTGGCGAGAACCAGATCGGCAACACCGTCATCCTTACCGGCGACTTCCACTCTTCGTTTGCCTACGACGTGACGGCCCAGCCGTCGCCCCTGAGCGGTGGCGACCCCACCATCGCGGTGGTCAAGCAAGTGCCGGTGCCGGTCACTCCCACCTACGACCCCGCCACCCGCGCCGGTTCCGTGGCGGTAGAATTCGCCACGCCCAGCGTCAACTCGGCCAACTTCGACGAGAACATCGGACGCGACGCCACCCTGGGCTTTGAGGCGCAGATTAACAATCCGCTGCCCGCCACCATTCCGCAGATAGGAGGGGTGAACCCGAACCCGCACATGCGCTACAACGACCTGGACGAGCACGGCTACTACATTCTCGACGTGGCCGAAGGACGCGCCCAGGCCAACTGGTACTACGTGAATACCATTCTGCAACCCAATTCCGACGAATACTTTGCCGCGGCCTGGGGAACCAACGACGGTGAAAACTTCCTCACCGAAGGCGAAGAGAACGCTCCGAAGGACTATCCCACTGGCACCGGCGCGGGGGATGAAACCTTCACCCTGCAACTGCTGCACGCCTCCGACCTGGAAGGCGGCGTGGAGGCCATCGACAACGCTCCCAACTTTGCGGCGCTGGTCGACGGGCTGGAAGAGGAGTACGAAGCCACCGTGCGCATCTCGGCCGGAGATAACTACATTCCCGGTCCCTTTTTCAACGCCGCCGCCGACGGCTCGCTGCGTCCGGTGCTACAGAACGTGTACCAGGAGTTGCTAAGCCAGCCAGGTCTGGCGAGACCCGGCCTGACCAACCTGCGCGAAGCGTCGGGACGGGTGGATATTTCCATCATGAACGTGATCGGCTTCGATGCCTCCGCGGTGGGCAACCACGAGTTCGATGCCGGACCCGACGCGGTAGCCGACATCATCGGCACCGACATCCGGGGCGAAACCCTGAGCGACGTGCGGTGGCTGGGCGCGCGCTTCCCCTATCTGAGCGCCAACTTGGATTTTAGCGCCGAAGGCAGTCTGGCCGACTTGTTCACCAACGAACTGCTGCCCAGCAGCGCCTTTATATCGTCGCCCGATGACTTGGCCGAAGCGGGAGACGCTCCCAAACTGGCGCCCGCGACTTTTATCGAGGTGGCCGGAGAACGTGTCGGCGTGGTGGGAGCCACTACGCAGGTGCTAGCCTCCATCACCTCCGAAGGAGACGTGACGGTGGTGGGCCCTAACAGCAACGACATGCCCGCCCTGGCCGAGATTCTTCAACCGCAGATCGACCGGCTGCGCAACGAAGGTATTAACAAAATAATCGTGGTGTCGCACTTGCAACAGATTGCGTTGGAGCAGCAACTGGTTGGATTGCTGCGCGGCATGGACATTGTGATCGCCGGTGGCTCGGATGTGTTGCTGGCCCAGGACGATGACGTGCTCTTTCCCGGAGAAATGAGCGTCGACACCTATCCGTTGATCACTCAGAATGCCGACGGGGAAACGGCCGCTATTGTGGGTACTCCCGGTGAGTATACCTACGTCGGTCGCCTGGTGGCTGAGTTCGACGGACAGGGAGTGTTGCTGGCTTCCTCGCTGAACAATCCCGACAACGGAGCCTACGCCGCCCTTCCAGAGGTGGTGGACCAAGTATGGGGTGAGGAAGACCCCTTCGTCGAAGGCAGCAAGGGCGAACTGGTGCGCCGCCTCACCGAAGCCGTGAGCGCGGTGGTCACCGAGCAGGATGGCAACGTCTTCGGACGCACGGCCGTGTACCTGGAAGGCCGCCGGGAGCAGGTGCGCACCGAAGAAACCAACTTGGGCAACCTGACGGCCGATGCCAACCTGTTTGCCGCCCGGCAGGTAGACGCCGACGTGCAGGTGTCTATTAAAAACGGCGGGGGCATCCGCGCGGCTATTGGACAAATCATCGACCTTGGCGGAGGAGAAGCCCGCTTCGCTCCGCCCCAGGCCAACCCAGTTACCGGTAAAGAAGAGGGCGAGGTGTCGCAACTCGACATTGTCAACTCGTTGCGCTTCAACAACGGGCTCACCCTGCTCACCCTGTCGGTGGCCGACCTGAAAGCAGTGCTGGAGCACGGCGTGTCGGCCACCACCCCCGGAGCCACGCCCGGACAGTTTCCGCAGGTGGGCGGATTGCGCTTCGCCTTCGATACCACCGCCGAGGCGGGCAGTCGAGTGCAGTTCATTGCCCTGATCAACGACGACGGCAGCGACCAAGATACCCTGGTGGCCGACGGCGAGATTGTCGGTGAGGCCGACCGGGCGATTCGCACCGTGACGCTCAACTTCCTGGCCGACGGCGGAGACAATTATCCCTTCCCGGCGCTGGCCGACGAGCGGGTGGACCTGGCGGGTGAAGACCTGAGCCAGGGTGAGGCCACCTTTGCGCCCTTCGGCACCGAACAAGACGCGCTGGCCGAATACCTGGCCGCCAACTTCTCGGACGATCCTTTCGCGATGGCCGAAACCCCGCCCGCCGAAGACATGCGCATTATGAACCAGTCCGCGGCTGGTCCGCCCAAGCCTGATTTCAGTGTCACGGAGTTTGTCCTGGTAGACGCTGCCACCGACCTCGACATCGGAACCCTGGCGGAAGGAGATACGATCAACCTGGCAACCTTGCCCGAGGGCTTCGACGGACGAGCCCTGACCCGCGGGCGGGTAGAAAGCGTGCAGTTCTCGCTCAATGACCCCCTGGTGCGGGTCGAGAACTACCGTCCGTACACCCTGTTTGTGCAGCGCGGCACCGACTACGGCGGACAGCGTCCCGCTCTCGGATCGTACCGGCTTACCATCACTCCCTTTGCGCAGGATAAAGCGCAGGGTGAAAAAGGCACGCCCCTGGTGATCAACTTCGTGGTGATCGATGAGCCGGTGAGAGACGCAAGAACCATCGTTGAGATTGCCCAGGACACGGAGAATCTCAGCGTGCTGGTGCAGGCATTGCAACGCGCTAAGTTGGTGGAGACGCTCAACGGCGATGGGCCCTTCACCGTGTTTGCGCCCACCAATGAGGCTTTCGACCAATTGTTGGGGCTGGTCGAATTGCGAAGCGTGGATCAACTGCCGCCCTTCATTCTGCGTCAGTTGCTGCTGCTGCACGTGAGCAAGGGTGAACTGACCAGCGAGCAACTCGCTCAGCAGTCGCGGGTGAACACCCTGGTGGGCTTGCCCCTGTTCGTGCGAAGCGATGGCCCCCGCCTGCAGGTCAACAATGCCGATGTGATTGCGGCCGACATCCGGGCTTCCAATGGGGTGGTGCACTTGGTCGACGAGGTGATTCTGCCCGATTTGCGGGCCCTGCTGCTGGCTCCCAACGAGCGACGCATGACCTCCCTCTACAAATCGCTGCTGCCCACCGATGAACCGCTGGTTCCAGCCCTCACGCTCACCGCTTACCCGAATCCCCAGGTGAACGAGATTGCTATTCAGGCCCAGGGAATGGCCGGAGAAACACTGTCAGTCGCTATCATTGATCCGCAGGGACGCTACGTGGCACGTCAGAAGCTGGTGGTGTCGGGTCCGCAGGATGAGCTTCGACTGGATATGTCGTCCTACGCGCCGGGCACTTACATCGTGAACGCCCAGGGTGGGGGAGTGTACAACTACGTGCGGGTGATTCGGTAGCGAGTAGCGCTGAGCGATTGAATTGTCCTTCGCAATTTTTGTTTCGGGGTCGCTTTCCACGGGAGGGCGACCCCGATCTATGTCCGTTGATCCGCTCACTGATCAGTTTCCCGCTTGGAGTCCGTATAATTTTGTGCTGGGGAATCCTGTTTGGAAATTCCGCCAAAGCGTAATTGCCCACCTGTTAAAGTCCAAACAAGACCTACGGGTGATCCAGGCGTTTACCGGCCACAAGTGCGTCAGCAGCGTAGAAGAGTACCGGCAAACTGGTTTGGAAGAGTTGAAAGCCACGATTAAAAAACATCATCCGTTGGGATGAAGCGTAATTATTATCTTTGCCTCATGAGTAAGAAGAAAACCACCAAGCCTACCGCCGTTCCCGATGAAGTCATTATGAGCCGGGTTTACCAGATCAGAGAGCAGAAAGTGATGTTCGACCGTGAGTTAGCCGAACTTTACGGGGTAGAAACCCGCGTGTTGAAACAAGCTGTGCGCCGGAACATTGACCGCTTTCCGGAAGACTTTATGTTTGAGCTGACCAAAGAAGAGTTTGCTGATTGGAGATCACAAACTGTGATGTCCAAAGAAGACCGACAAGGGCTACGCTACCCGCCGTTTGCCTTTACCGAACAGGGAGTGGCCATGCTATCTAGTGTGCTCAACAGTCCGCAAGCTATCCAAATCAATATCCAGATTATCCGGGTGTTTACCAAGCTCCGGCAAATGGTCTTGACCCACCAAAGTATCCTAGTCAAACTCAACGAACTGGAAAGTAGAGTAACCAATCAGGATAAAAGTATCCGGCAACTATTCGATTACCTACGGCAGTTTATCAGCACCCAGGAAGAGCCATCCAAACAGATCGGCTTCAAGAGGAAAGACGAGGAATAACCCTGGCTCACAGGCTCCCGCAAACCTACCACCCCAACCCGCCCCTCCAAGCGCAACCCACCCACAGAGCCAACCCACCCCTGACGCACAGCAGGTTTGGCGATGTCACCGCATCGGCTCGACAATCTATTCCCACTGGATTGCATACTTCTCTGGCTGCCCTTGAACAAACTCCCGAAGCTGTTCCAGGGTCAGGCGGGGAATAGGATAGCGTTGGGTGATCGTTTTCTCGGTGTCTTTGGTATAGCGGGCATACACTCCGATGTCTTTGGGATACTCCTTGGGATCGGTGCCGATGAAATTTCCCTGCTGCGTTGCGTACGAGAACAGCGCATTCATCGAGTCCACCGTGGCCTCGTCGGGCGTCCGGTTGCCGTGCGACAGCATGGTGATGTAAATCTCATCAAAGGCCGAAGCGTTTTTCAGATACTCTTCCAGGGTTTGGGTGGCGGTGTCTACGCTAAACATCATCCAGTAGGGCACCGAACCGGTTTTAAGTACCCAGTAGGGCTCTTGCATCGAAAACGACTGCACCAGCAAGCGGTTGTCGGGGATGCCTGCCTGCGGATACCACCACCGGTGCAGGTCGGCCACCCAGGGGCTGGGGTCTTGTGCCCCGGTAAATGACAGGGTCTGCGTACCAAACCCCTGCTGCTGGCTGAACCGGTCGATATCGCTCAGCAGGGCGGGTGCAAAGCCCCACTCGGCTTCGGGCTGCTCGCCGGTGGGAGTGGGGGTGCTCCAGGGATTAATAGCGGCTTTTTGATGGCGCAGATACGCAGCAACGCGTTCGCTACCCTGATAGTACTCCTGGTCCGCAATGCCTCCGTCGCCTCCCAACTGGAAGTGGTGCCGCTCGCCCAACGTGACCGCCTGCCACTGTTTTTGGCAGTTGAAGATCAGCAGCGTGCCGCCTGGGGCCAGCCGTTCGCTGATAAAGCGCTCGTACCACGCCCCCAGGTGCAGCTTCTTGGTGCGGAAGTAGGCAATGTGCTGCGTGCGCAAGCGGTCGTGGATGGGGTCCATCATGTGGTGCAACTGCCAGTCGGGGTTGGCCCGCAAAAAGGCTTCGCCGGGCTTCACCGCCCACTCCATCGTTCGCAGGGGCTCGTCCACCGAAATGTCGGAGGGCTTGCGCACCGGAATGAGCATCGTCTGCGGTAGCCAGGGGATGCCCAACGCGGCGCAGAGGTGAAGGAGCGCGCCGTTAGACGACCCGATGGCGATGGCCGGATAGGTTTGTTTTGGGTACAGGTTGTACACCCAATGGCAAAACTCCTCGGGGTCGAGCGAACCCATCTGGGCGGGATTAATCGCATCGAGGATGCCGCTGACCGCGTAGAGCTTCTGCCGGGCGGCGGCGGGCAGGGCGTTGATCGCCCGGGCGTACCACTGACCGGCCGGAATCGGACTTTCGGACGGTTTGCCGTGCAGAAATTTGCTCAGACACTCCACCATGGCCGTAGCCGAGTCGTGCCCCGCCAAAAAGCCGGGGGCAAAAGTTCCTACTGCCTTGTTGATGGGTAGTTTCATACCGCCTAATAACCCGCGACAAAAGTGGTTGTTAGCGGTGAGGTCATATTCGTGTTAGGCGCGCCGTTGTCCGAAGCCTACGCGATGGTTATTGTTCTATCTCCTGACCGGCTTCCTGCCAGCGGGTGATGCCCCCTTCCAGTTCGTAGACTTCGGTGAATCCCAGTTCTTCGAGCAAAGCCACCGTGGCGGTGCTACGTCCCCCCGCCGCGCAGTAAACCATCACCGGCTGGTGCTTGTCTAACTGTGCCATCTTTTCCCGAAAGTTACCGCCCTTGAAATCAATGAGCGCGGAGTGAGCAAGGTGACCGGTTTGGTACTCAGCGGGAGTGCGCACGTCGATGAGTTGCTCATTAGGCAATGTCTCGAGTTTGGTGGCAAAATCGGCGGGCGACAGCCGTTGGTTGATCAGCGGCCGGGAAGTACTGGCGGTCACGCGGGCAGCAGAAGCAGTATCCGCAGCTACCTCAGACAGATTCGGACGCTGGTTTTCGGTGGTCGGTTGGCAGGCTAGGGCAAACCCCGTCCAGAGGAGCAAGAAAGGTTTCGAGTAGATTTTCATCAGCGAGGAAGAACCCGGGTTAGTAAGCCTAATAATACACCATTGCCGCAGAAAATACAACCTCGCTCGTTGCTCATACCTAATATACCCCGCCAACCATGAATTTATGAACTGGCGCGGGGCCTCCGGACCCGTGTTCGACATAAATGGGTTCTCTGAACCCCGCGTAGGTAGAAAGCACTTACATATTAATACAAATCTACTGATCCAGAAACCGATACCGCTCCGGATGCGGGGCAGGACGGGCTTGGGTACTCTCTCCGATATACATCACCGGCGACAAATTTTTTGCATCGGCGGCGGGCCAGGGGGGTAGCCCGAGTCCGTTGGGATCGCCGGTTTTGATGAAGTTCACGAAGTAGCCCTGCATGATCGCCGACACCTGGTAGTCTTCGGGTTGCCAGTCGAACACCCGGTTGGTGGGCAGGTTGCCCAGGGCGTACTCGATCTCGGCCGAGTGCACCGCTCCGGCCGGGGGTGCTGGCCGGGGGGCTGCCCCTTGGTTGGCACTGACCACGGCATCCTCAGCCTGCCGCCCCGGCGGACGCGGGCGGGTGTAGTAGTAGCGGTACACGGGCTGGTCGCTCGTTTGGGCGTGCACGTGGCCCCACTTCCAGGTACCAAAACCAATGAATCGGTCGCTGGCCAAGTCGGTGGCCGACTGCATCACTTCCTCTTGGGTGGTACCGGGATAGTGCCGCAGCACGGCTGATGCTTGGTCGCCGTACAGCTCCTTCACTTGGGTAGCGTAGTTTTCCGGACTAGGTTCTTGGTCGCCCAACAACCCGCGGTAGCTGCTCTCCGCGGAGTTCCACCCCAGCAGCAGCGGAACCGGGGCCTGCTGACCGGCGGCGTAAACAGAATCGGGCGACTGGGGCAAGAAATAGCCATCGATTGCCACGGTGAAGCGCGGGGCGTCGGCCCGGGCGGTAGCCGCCAGCAGCGAATCGGCGGGCAAGCTCCGCAGGGCTGCCAGCGAAGGGGCATTGATTAGGGTAGCAAACTGTGATCCCGCTTGCTCCGCTTCGGCCAGCGTGGTCAGGCGCGAACTTGCCAGCAGCGAGCCGCTTTCACCAATCGCTCCGGCGATCAGGTCGCGCGCCAGCGGCGAGGCCATCTGCGCACTCACCGAAAACGAACCCGCCGACTCTCCGGCAATAGTCACCCGGTCCGGGTCGCCACCAAAGGCCGCGGTGTTGTCGTGCACCCATTGCAGCGCAGCAGCCTGGTCGAGCAGGCCGTAGTTGCCGGAGGCGTGGTGGGGTGATGCTTGGGTCAGCTCCGGATGGGCGAAGAAGCCGAACACCCCCAGCCGGTAGTTGACCGTGACCGTGACGATGCCGCGGCGCGCCATGCTTTCACCGTCGTAGCGGTGCTCCGAGCCGTCGCCCGCCACGAAGCCGCCGCCGTAGAAGTAGACCAGCACCGGCAGTTTCTCATCTCCTGATTTGGCGGGCGTCCACACGTTGAGGTACAGGCAGTCTTCGCTCACCTCATCGGAGCGAAAGTTCATGTCGCTAAAGATGAAGCGTTGCATGGCCCGAGGTCCGAAGGAGTCAGCTTTGCGCACGCCTTCCCAGGGCTGCACGGGCTGCGGAGCCTGCCAGCGCAGGTCGCCCACGGGCGGCTGAGCAAAGGGAACGCCTCGGAAGATGCGGATACCGGAATCGTAGGTGCCCTCCAGCGTGCCCGAAGCGGTTTGTATGCGCCGGTCGACGGAATCGAGGGTGGGTTGGGCACAGAGGGAAAAGGGTATGGCGAATAGAAGCGAGAGTAGGGTTTTCATTCAGGATAGGTTTTTTCACTAAGCTATCACATTCGGGAAGAATGTCAAAGGTTAGTTTTTTTCGTGGCATTAACTTGAAAGGAGCTATGCTCTCCAAGGTGGACGTAGCCCAACTGATTGGTTAGCATCCACGTACCATTTAGGTCAAACGCAGGCACGTTGCGGTGACTGTGTCCGTATACCCAGGCATCGATGGTAGAGGCCTGAATAAAGTCGGTCAGGTCGACGCAAAAGGCTTCGTTGAGCGCGCTGCCCCGAAACTCGGGGGCGTTGCAGCGTTTGCTTGGCAGGTGATGACTCACCACTACTTGCTTTTTGTCCGGCGCAGTGCGCACCGCCGAGGTCAGAAACTCCATCGCCGCCGCGTGCAGTTGGTGGTAGTGCTCGATGCCGATGAGTTTATCTTCATAACGGATTTGGTAGAAGTCGTTCATACCCAATAAGACATCGCCTACGTGTTTTTCAATGCGCGACCACAGCGTGGTAAATATCAAACGAACTTCGGGCTGCTCCACGACGCAGTTATTTACCAGCCACACATTCTTGCGAATGGCTTCTTTGGTTTCCATCAGGTTCGTCGCCACATCGTAACCGCCGTAGTATTCATGGTTACCGGGCAGCACGTAAATCTCGCGAAAGTTTTTAGCCAAATTGTCCCACAGCGGCAAGCAGTTGAAGTCTTTTCCGAGGTAGTGCGTATCTCCGGCAAGAACGAGAATATCACCTTCGGGCCGAATAGGATTTTCGGCGAGCCACTGCCGGTTGGCGGGGTACTCGAGGTGCAGGTCGGAGGCGTATTGTATGAGCATGGGTGCGAGTATAAAACCGTGTAGGAATATGATTAATCATATTCCTACACGGTTTTTAATCATGGATGTATTAGGTTGATTCGTTATTCGCATCATTTGTAGTGTAAAATTGCCGATGGGCGAATTGTCGAGACTAGGCTGTGTCTGATAAATCAAACGAAGGGTGTGGCAAGTTAGTTAAGTACTCATGAGACGCTATGAATTAACGGATGAACAATGGGAAAAGATAGAAGATTTGTTTCCCAGCAACGAAGGTAGCCGGGGTGCCCCTTGGCGGTCCCCGCGGGAAATGATCATCGGCAGACCCTCAATGGAATGTTTTGGATATTGTGCAGTGGTGCGCCATGGCGAGATTTGCCAGAACGTTACGGGAAGTGGAAAAGTGTGTACGACCGCTTCAGACGCTACCGCACAGAAGGAATGTTTGGGGGCGGCCCCCCGCACCGGATACTGGCTCGCTTGCAATTGGAGCTTAACGAAAACGAAGAAGGGTTGATAGATTATGAGCTATGGCAGGTAGATTCTACCACGGTAAGAGCCCAGAAGTCAGCTGCTGGCGCAACCGAGCTAGGGGTAAAAAAGGGGCTGCCTACCGAAAGGGAGAGCCTTTTGATCATGCGTTAGGACGCTCTAGAGGCGGATTTAGCAGTAAGATACATTGCTTGTGTGACCGCAACGCTGTACCACTTGCTGCTACCTTAAGTAGCGGGGCGGCTCATGACAGTAAACACTTCGTAGCCGTGATGCAACAAGTTAGTATTCCTACTAAGCGAGGAAGGCCACGCAACCGCCCCGAGGAAGTAGTAGCCGACAAAGGATATGACGCTAGCTATCTGCGTAGATATTTAGGTGAACGAGGCATCAAAGCGATGATACCAGAGAAAAAACAGCGTGAAGGAACCAAGCGACGTAAAAAAGGCCCCCGTCCCCGGTTCAATAAGGAAACTTATAAAGAGCGAGCTAGCGTAGAACAATCCATTGGTTGGATTAAAGAGTATCGACGTATCGCCACGCGTTACGAAAAGTTAGCAGCCCCCGTGGCGCGGTCAATTTCCTGGCAATGGTCAAACTCGCTTTCATCCGACGATACTTCAAAACACATTTATCAGACACAGCCTAAGATCGATCACCTACTGGCCCGCTGGAAGCAGATTACCAGTGACCCAAAACTTATTGAATTTACCCATCAGGTGAAGACTACTTTTTTTCAGTCAAAGAAAAACAAGCAGGGTAAACTGGTGATTTTCACCGAATCAAAGGAGACAGCGCAGGAACTTAGCAAAGCATTAGATACACTGGGAGGCTATCGTTCATTCTTCTGAAAATTCTTTTACCACTGGCAGGAAGTTCGTTGCGCCTGTATCAACAAACTCATCAGATCACATGAAAGAAGATACGCAAAACGGATTTGCCTACGCCGATCAAGAACATTTCTACGGCGATTTTCCTACAGCTCACATTGATGCTCGTTATCAAAATGGACAGTTCTATGATTGGGAAACCGGAAAGGAGGTCATTTTAAAAGCAAAAGCCCCGGTCCGATTGGTTGTGCGGAGAATGGATATCCCCGAAGCAGACCGCAAACGGTTTCATGCTACCGCTAAAAAAGTACTGGGTCAGGACACGATGCTACGGTTCTGTTTATCTTGTAAACCGGGCACAATACATTATGTAGAGCGAACCTTTTGGGTGAGACTGTTGGAAGATTTAGCTTTTGAGAAAAAGGGCAGCAAACCGGCCCGAGCAATGAGTGTACAATGTGAAGTATACGACAGACTAAATGAATACGGTCAGCAGGGCCTTCCCATTTTTGTTGCCAATTCGCTTAACCAAGCCTATTTTCAAGCATCGGTGCGCTACCGACCTGAAGCGCGGGCGCACACTGTCAATATTTACAAAAAGTTTTATATTAACGGCACGGATCGTACACTAGAAAGCCTGAGATTCTGATTTTGAGATAGCTCATCCCTGCTCCAAACAACAAACCATCGACTTCCTTCGCTTACTGATCGGCGACGCGGACGATACGATGACGCAACTGGCTCCCGACGGTTGGGAAAACTCGGCGTTCTTCCGTTTCTTTCATCCTACGCCGAAGCAAGATTATGCGGTTTTCGTCGAGATTACAAAAGGCTATAATCGCGACGGCACCGACCTTTTCGGGAATCCTCGAGCACCCATTCCTATTCCTACGCTGGAAGAATACACCCAAACCGACTGGGAAGGTCCTCGTCCTGTTCGCCCCCGGGCAGAGCTACTGGAACTGCTTGGGCGGGTGATCTACGAACTGGAGTATTGCCGGGTGAAACACCCCTCCGGTTGCGTCATTCGCTTTGAGATCGGGCGTGATTGGGGCAGACTCATCGCTCAACTACTCAATATGCACTATCCACTGGACGAGCGTGACTTCGATGCGTACGACTTCTTCAACATTACTGTGCTGGAAAACTACATTGACCCATCGCCAGTGTGGCAACTGTTTTTTCAGCGGATGAAAATCTCCGAGTATCAACTGTTGTGCTTTGAATACGGCGGGGGCGAAGATCTTCCGTTGCTGATGCACAACTATCGGGAGGTGTATGGCCGGTTGCCCGCAATTATTGAATAACGCGCTATCTCCTATAAAATCTATCCGCTTCCCACTTGGCCGGGTTATTCTCGATATAGGCTGAGATATTCTGATAGCCCCGCGCATCCCGAATGATATGATCATAGAAGGAGCGATGCCAGGCAAATTCTGAATCACCGGCGAGATGGATTTTTTTGGAAGATGTGGTTTTATAGGCTCCCATCAATTCGGATAGGGATTTGATTTTCATTTTCGAGGCGGGGAGCTCGCGCGGTACGGGCGACTCGCGAGTCGCCCGTACCCCTCCCGCATATCCCGCCCGCCTGGAATCAATCTGCAGAATCCCGTGCATGTGATTTGGCATCACAATATGCGCCTGAAGCTTCACATAAGGATATTGCTCCGCCAGCCAAAGCCATTGCGCATCGGCAATTGCGCCATAATCATTTAATCGCATTGCGCCATCCACCACTTGCCCGAAGCAATGCCGCATCTGTTTCACGCAGCAGGTGATGAAGTAGAGCCGGTCTGCGCTATAATCAAAACCTGCTAGTCGGGTGGGTTTTCGTTGGGGGAGCATAGGAAGCTTTTGCTTCCCATAAGCAAATGACGTACGAGTGGTAGCTCGATGGCACATTTTCAGAGGGCATTTCTAACCCTTGTGATGTCTCAAGATAGTCTACACGAATCGCCCAATTTGTTCAGGAAACTACTACTCTTCTTCCAACCGCACTCCCGCCCGAATGGCCATCGGCAGGTTATTCTCTTTCGGCGGAATCGGACAGGCGTACCTCGGATTATAGGCACAGTAGGGATGATAGGCTTTGTTGAAGTCGATCACGATGGTATCTCCCGGTGGAATGGTGAGCTCCAGGTACCGCCCGCCCCCGTAGGTTTCCGTGCCGCTGGTCAGGTCGGTGAAAGGCAGAAAGAGATGATCGCGGTACTTTTCGGTGGCGCGCAGCTCGTGACTTTGGTAGATCAGCAACTCGTAAGCCGTATCCTGCCAGGTGAAAAGTGCTTTGCCGTATTGCTCGTAGATGGTGCGGCGGGGCCGGGAGGTGGGCATGGCGAAGGGCAGCGAACCCGGCGTGCGCACAAAGGCGGCCGTCACCCGAAGCTGTGGATCAATTGGGTAGAAGGGAAGCCCATCGAACTCCTCCCGGTCGTCGGGCAGCAGGGGTGAGGCGGCTGGGTTGGCATACTCTTCGTTGAGCGCCTGCTGGTGCGCCTCGATCTCACGGAAGTAGCCAGCCGTGTCAGATTGGGCGGTCACCCAGCGGTTCAGAACCAGTGAAAACAGCAGCAGTAGTAACGATTTCTTCATGCAAGCAATCGGTCGTTAGAAGCGTCAAATAAACCAAACGCTTTCAATTCTCAGTAAAAATACCTACATTTGTCTCAAAAATAAGGTGTAAGTACAGACTACACCGTTTCTGAAGATGGTTTTATTCACCTTCCGTACTGTCCTTCCTCCCGGTCCCTTCCCCCATTCTCTATCAAACCTATTATGCAAACGGGCAAAGTAAAATTCTTCAACGAAAGCAAAGGCTTCGGCTTCATCACCTCCGATGAAACCGGCGAAGACGTTTTCGTTCATATATCCGGCGCGCTGGAGTACATCGAAAAAGACGACGAGGTCACCTTCGAGTTGTCGGAAGGCAAGAAAGGCCCCCAGGCCACCGAAGTGCGCCGCGTGCAGCAATAAGTTTACGGGTCAAGAACGTCTTGTGCCCGTTGTTTCGTTTAACCAATTTTAATCCCTATGGCAAGACCAATCACACGAAAGGTAAAATTAAAAGATGGTTTCTACATCGCCGTTAAACCCAAATATGGTGATCATCATCCGATCAAAATCAGTCGCCGCACCAAGCGCGAAGTGATGGCCCTGATGGACCGCTACTCCCGCTTCAAAAACGTGAGCTACCTCGGCGAGGTACGCGACGGCGACTTCGTGGCGGCCTAGCAGCGCCCAAAAGAAAGAAAGCCCTGATTTTCTTTTCATTCAAGGTTTTCTTTCTTTTCCTTATTCATCCCCTTCCCGCCACGCTTATTCGTAGCGTAAAAACTCACGCAAAGGCGGCAGTTCCACCCGCTCAGAGACTATTCTGCTGCCACCACCCGAATATCCCCGAACGTCACGTCGGCGTTGTGCGCCAGCAGCAGTGCGCTTCCGGAATTGATATTGTTCGCTGACGCTTCCACCGCTTCCAAATCCCAGGTCGCCGGTTCCGCTTCGGCATCCTCCCAAAGCTTCACCTGATAACGGGTGCGGATGCTATCTATCTGTTGCACGCGGTGCTTCATTCGATAGCGGGTTTCCAAAGTAATCTTCCTGATTTTGGTGGTGTCTTCTACGTAGAGCGACGCTCCGTCGAACACCCGCCAGCGGCAGCTGTCCAGGCGGTCGGTTAGCCGGAACTCAGCGGTTGCGCCCAGTGGAAACCACTTCACGTGCGGTTGCTCCCCATCGCCATCGTGGCCGGGCCAGCGGGTGGCAATGGCCGCGTGGCTCACCCCAAAGGTCGGTGGTCCGGGGCGGGGCGGAGTGAACCCGTGAAAAATAACCGAAGTGCTCACCTCGTAATCCGTCCACGAAGTATCTCCTACCGCAATGACCCGGTCATAATACGGGGCCACGGTGCGAATGCCACCCGGCACCCGTTGCCAGTGTCCGTCCACAATCTGCACCGCCCGTTGGAGCGTATCCACGTCGTCCCAGACTACCGTGTAGGGGAGGGGCCAGGAGCGAGGCAGATCGTAGTGCACCCGAACCGTCATCGTCGTGGTTCTGCCAACCGAATCCACGGCGGTAATCACCACTTTGTTCTCGCCCACCTGCAATGAGTCGCGGTGGATTTCTACGTTAAAATCACCTTCCCGGGCCAGCCGTCGGCCATCAGGACCAGTGCTGAGTGAATGCGCCGGGCCTTGGTTGAGTTGATAGCTGAGTTGCGCCAGGCCCGGCTCAGACTGGGTAGTGCCCAGCACGTTGATCCACCGCTGCGCGGTGCCGGGAGTGCCAAAGTGCTGCACTTCGCCGTACCACAGCGCAATGACCGGTGCGGAAGGTCTGGAATTGCAGGCGATGAGGAAAACCAAACCCGCTGCCCATCGGATGATACGAGCGTGCGGCAACTGCGGAATGTTAGCGGAGAATATCTTAACGAAAGGGAAAGAAAAAGCTTGGCCTAAGAAGGAAAATGTTACGTTCTGCATCGCTCTGTTGGTCTTGTAGCCAAATCTTTCATGGCAACCTAAGAAAAAATATTCAAAAAATTTGTGCCCTTTAAGGTTTCGTCTGTTCCCAGAATACCTTACCTTAAGGCGGTAAGCTTCACTTTTTGCGACACTTTCAACCCTACAACGATGCACCACACCCTATCCCACCCCTTCCGCGCCGTTCCCCTCAAGGCCACGGCCGTCTTTTTAGCCATCGCCAGCGTGCTGCCCTGGCTCATCCATCTGGTTCCGCCCCACCAGGGCACGCCGATGGGCGCCATTTTGCTGCCCCTGTTCTTGGTTCCGCTCGTCGCGCTGCTCTGGTACCCATCCGCGGTTGCCCTCATTGTGGCTGCCGCTGGTCCAGCACTTAGCTTTTTGGTCACGGGCTTGCCCCAGGGGCCGATGCTCGTGCTGCTCACCGTTGAGCTCATCGTCTTCACGCTGGTGGCCAGCCAGCTATTGCGCGCTTCCACCCTGGGATGGGTCGCTGCCCCGCTGGCCTTTGTGTTCACCAAAACGATCTCTCTAATCGTGCTTACCCTGCTCCCGTTCCTGAGCCAACTTGAACCCTTGACCTACTTTCGCACCTCGTTAAGCGTGGCCCTGCCGGGTGTGCTGCTGCTAGGGGCTATCAACGTGATCGGACTGCGCTACCGGCAACGCCACGCGAATGTCCAATAAGGTTTCCTTATCGTTTGCCACCATCAGCGAAGCGCTGCGGGAGTTCCCCTTTCCGGAAGTCGACCGCGTGGTGGGCATCGGTCGGGGCGGCGTGGTGCCCGCCAGCCTCATCGCGCACCAGTTGCAACGAGCCCTGCATATCGTTTGGGTCAACTACCGGCACGACGACAACCAACCGGCCCACGACCGTCCGCAGTGGCTGGATACCGAACTGCCCCACTTTGATTCCGACGATCGGATTTTGCTGGTCGACGACGTGGCGGTGAGCGGACAAACGCTAACCACCGTAAAGGAGCGCCTAAAGGACTACACTGTCACTACCCTGGTGCTCAAGGGAACGGCCGACCTGGTGGTGTTTCCCACCATCGCCACCTGCGTGCACTGGCCCTGGAAGCAAAACGCATGAACCAGCTTCGCTTTTTTAAGTTATTTGCCGGGTGGATGCTTGTCGGGAGCAGTTTGGCCGGGCGGGCGCAATCCGTGGACACGGCCCAGTACCAACTGGACCCGGTGGTGGTGACCGGCACCCGCTGGGAGCAACAGAAGAGCCGGGTGCCGGGCAGTGTTTCGGTGGTCACCCGCGAAGACCTGGCGCAGCAGGGGGCAACCAATATTCTGCCCACGGTGGCGGCCCAGGTGCCGGGGGTGTTTCTCAACGACCGGGGCATCATCGGCTACGGGATTGGACCCGGGTCGGGTGGCACCCTGAGCATTCGCGGCATCAGCGGCGCTCCCAACAACCGGGTGCTGGTGCTCATCGACGGGCAACCGCAGTACATGGGCATATTCGGCCACCCCATTGCCGACGCCTACTCTGCTTCGGACGTGGAGCGGGTAGAAGTGCTGCGGGGAGCGGCTTCGCTGCTCTACGGCTCCAACGCCCTGGGTGGTGCCATCAACATCATCACCCGAAAAGCTACCCAACCGGGCTGGCACGGCTCGGTGCAGGGAGCCTACGGATCATACCACACCGGCAGGTACCAGGGCACGCTGCGCTACCAGGGAGAAAAACTAAACGTGATGACGGCCGTGAACCGGGAGCACACCGACGGCTTTCGGGAGGTGGGCAACGATGCCTTCGATAACGCCACGGCCTATCTCCGCCTGGGCTACCAATTTAATTCCACCTGGAGCCTGTCGACCGACGGTCAGTTGGCGGATGCCGTTTACTTTGATCCCGGCCCCACCGAACGGCCCCGCACCACCGACCGGCGGGAGTATCTGCGCGGGCGGGTGGCCCTGTCGCTCGAAAACACGCACGCCAAGTCGAGCGGTGCGCTCAAACTGTTCTACAACGGCGGCCGCCACCGCTTTGCCGATGGCTTTCGCTCGCGCGACCTCAACCGGGGGTTTACTTTATACCAAAACCTGAAGCTCCTGCCGGAGAGCGTAATTACGCTAGGCGTCGACTATAAAAACTTCGGGGGGAGGGCCGAGAACGACTCGCTTCTGCCACCGGCCAACGCCGGATTCAACCAAGCCTGGAGCCTGCACGAAACGGACGTCTACGCCACGGCCGAACACACCCTCCGTCGGCTCACCCTGGAGGCCGGACTGCGGCTGGTGAATAATAGCCAGTACGGTGCTTTTGTGGTACCGGGCGGAGGATTGGCCTATCAACTAAGCAGCACCACCACGCTTAAAGCGCTGGCCACGCGTGGCTTCCGAAGTCCGGCCGTGGTCGACCTGTTTCTGTTTCCTCCGGCCAACGAAGCATTACAGCCCGAACGGGTCTGGAACTACGAACTGAGCGGAACCCAAACGTTGCTGGAGAAGCGACTGAGCCTGGAGGCAGCGGTCTTTTTGATGCGCGGCCGCAACCTGATTCAGCCGGTCCCACGAGCCACGCCCGGGCCGCCCCAGTTGCGCAACAGTGGCGCATTCACCCACCGGGGGGTAGAACTGCAAACCCGCTACGCTCCTGCTACTTACCTAAATTTTTTGTTGAACTACAGCTTTTTAAACACGTCACAACCAGTGCTTTACGCACCAAAGCATAATGTAAACTTTCAAGTGCAGTATACCCACCAGCGGGCCTCATTGTTGTTAGGAGCGCAGCGCGTGGCCGGACTCACCATTGTGCCCAATGCGGAGGGTGACGGTAGCAACTACACCTTGGTAAAAGCTAGAATCACCCTGAACGTTTGGCCTTGGTTGCAGTTATTCACTGAAGGAAATAACCTGCTAAACCAAGCCTACGAAATAGAACAAGGTTATCCCATGCCCGGCCGCATCCTGCTGGGTGGCCTACACGCGCACTTCTAACCCCCTTGCCATGAACGAAGCTGAACACTCCGACCGCCGTGCATTTCTGAAATCATTAGCGGGCCTGACCACCGGCCTGATGCTGCCCGTGGCCTGCCACCCGTCGACTTCCTCCGATGCTGCTGCCGGAGGCGTATCTACCTCGGCCGACACCGCGCTCACCCGCGACCGGCTGGGCGAACTGCTGCCCCAACGGCGGCTGGGTAAAACCGGTCAGTCGGTGACCATGCTCGGCCTGGGCGGGGCGCATATTGCGCGCATGGACGAAGCGGAAGCGCAGCGCACCATTGAGGCGGCGCTGGAGGGAGGCATCCGGTTTTTCGACAATGCTGAAATGTACGGCAGCGGCGAAGGGGAACGGCGCTACGGTAAGTTTTTGAGTCCGAACTACCGCGACGTGGCCTTTATCATGACCAAAACCACGGCGCGCAATGCGCAACGCGCCCGACAGCACCTAGAAGATTCGCTGCGCCGCCTCAACACCGATTACCTGGACCTGTGGCAGGTACACGCCATCACCAGTGCTGACGACGTGCAGGGTCGCCTCGACGAAGGGGTGCTCGAGGTGGTGCTGGAAGCCCAGTCCAGCGGCAAGGTGCGCCACATTGGGTTCACCGGCCACACCGATTATCACGCCCACCTGGCCATGCTCGACCGCACCGAGGTGATGGAAACCTGCCAGATGCCTATCAACGCCTTTGATCCCAATTACAAAAGCTTTATCAACAACGTGCTGCCCCGGTTGGTCGAAAACAACATCGCTCCGCTGGCCATGAAAACTTTGGCCAACGGCGGGTTTTTCGGCGGCACCCGGCACTTTAGCGGAGGAGACAAGCCCCGCATCGTGCCGCAGGTGCTGAGTGTGCAGGAGGCGCTGCACTTCGTGTGGTCGCTACCCGTCAGCGTGCTGATCACCGGGCCCGACCACGCCGACATGCTACGCGAAAAGATCGATCTGGCCCGCTCCTTCACCGCTTATACGGAAGATGAGCGACAGGACTTGGTGGAGCGCGTCGCTGGTTTTAACGGAAGCTTAGTGGAGTACTATAAGGCTTGATCGCTTTTTAGCAAGCGCGGGAGACCTATTGTTTTCGCCTTAATAGAAAAAATTATCCATTTCGCCTGATTTAGTGGAAATTATTTTCCATGTTAAGGAAAAAAACTGTTCTTAATGGAAAAAAATTTACCCCTCCACCGGCAAGAAGTTATCTATGGGTCTTCAGAGACGGCGGTCTCTAAACAGTTATCAAAATTAGAAAAGGAAGGAAAAATCAAAAAAATAGCCCCTCGGCTCTACACTGCCAACCTAGACGAGTCCCCGGAGACAATCGTACGAAGGAATTTGTTCGCTATTTTAGCTCACCGGTATCCTGGCGCAGTGCTAAGTCATCGGTCAGCCTTAGAATTTCAGCCTACCGCTACCGGGCAGTTGTTCCTGACGTATAAATATACCCGTAAGGCAACCTTACCCGGCATTACCATTCGCCTCTTGGGAGGGAGCGGCCCTATTGCCGGAGATAATCCGGTATCCGGAAAACTTTATGTATCTCAACGAGAAAGAGCATTACTGGAAAACTATCAATCGTCCCGAAAACCGGGGCCGGATTCAAAAACGTTGCCCTCCACGGAGATTGAGGAACAATTAGAACAAATTGTTCGGGTGAACGGAGAAGAGGAACTAAACAAAGTCAGAGATCGCGCCCGGCTTATTGCCAACGATCTGAAAATGAGTAAGGAGTTTTCAGAGCTTGATAAAGTGATCAGTGCGTTGCTGGCTACTCACCCGTCCAGGATACTAACTTCACCGGTGGCCGCTGCCCGTGCTTTCGGAGTTCCCTACGACCCGGCCCGGCTGGCGCTTTTTGAAACGTTGTTTCAAGAACTTCAGCAGCAAGAATTCAAGTATCGAAAGAATGAGCAGATCAGCCGTCCGGCGTTTAGAAATTTTGCGTTCTTCGAAAGCTACTTCTCCAATTACATTGAAGGGACACGCTTCGAGATAGCGGAAGCAAAGCAAATCGTTGAGACGCAGCACCCGCTTCCGGCCAGAAACGAAGACTCCCATGACATGCTGGGCACGTACCAACTCGTTGCCAACTGGCAAGAAATGAGGGTCACTCCTACATCTCCGGAGGAGCTAATTAGCGTATTAAAATATCGACACAGTGTGCTGTTGTCGGCCAGAGCAGACAAGCATCCGGGGTTGTTTAAGGATAAGAATAACTTTGCCGGTCAGACCTCATTCGTAGCCCGTGAGTTGGTGAAAGGAACGCTTATCAAGAGTTTTGACTTTTACCAAACCCTGCGTCACCCTTTCGCCAGGGCGGCTTATATGATGTTTGTTGTCAGTGAAGTGCATCCGTTTTTAGACGGAAACGGACGGGTTGCCCGTGTGATGATGAACGCAGAGTTGGTCACCGCTGACCAGGCGAAAATCATCATTCCTACCGTATATCGCGATGACTACATGGGTGCGTTAAGAAAACTCACCCGACGCAGCGAGCCAGGCGCTTACGTACGGATGCTGGTCCGCGCCCACGTGTTTAGTGCGTTTATCGTCGGTGAAACCCTAGACGAACTGCAAAAACAACTGGAAGAAAAAAACGCATTTTTAGAGCCTACCGAAGGTAAACTGTTGGTTGACTGATCTTTTCTTTGGTATAGAGAGGCGGCGAAGAATTACACCTTGCCCGCTTAAAATTGCACCCTTCCCCAATTTTTTGCAACTTGGCCCACAACCATTCAACCTACCCTATGCTGCCTCGCTCCGTTCTTTGGACTTTTTCCGTCTTTTTTCTATCAACCTGCCAAACCACCGTGCCCGAGAGTCAACCCGAGTGGCTGGTGCAAGAAAATACCTTACTCACCTCCTGGGCCACCGAGGTGGATCCCCAGACCGTCCACGATGTCTATCCTCGTCCGCAGTTGGTGCGCGAGCGGTGGCTCAATCTCAACGGACTGTGGGAGTACGCTGTCACCGCTCGGGATGGTACGCCCCCCGAAAAATACGACGGAACGATCCTGGTGCCCTTTCCGATCGAGTCGGCGCTGTCGGGGGTGCAACAGGGTATCCAGCCCGATCAGAAACTTTGGTACCGACGAAATGTCTTGCTTCCGGAACGCTGGTCCCGGGAGTCGGTGCTGCTGAACTTTGGGGCCGTAGACTGGCAAGCGACCGTGTGGGTAAACGGACAGAAGATCGGCGAGCACCGGGGCGGATACACTCCCTTTAGCCTGGACATCACCGCCGCCCTGCGCAACCGGCAGCAACCGCAGGAGGTGGTGGTGGAAGTGTGGGATCCGACCGATACCGGTTCTCAACCAACGGGTAAGCAGTCACTCAACCCGCAGGGAATCTGGTACACGCCAACCACCGGCATCTGGCAAACCGTCTGGCTGGAACCCGTGCCGAAGTCCCGCATCAAACGTCTCAAACTCACTCCCGACATTGACCAGTCACAGCTTCACGTAGAGGCGGTCACGAACGATGCCTCAGCGGCCACGCGGATGCGGGCCATTGCGCTGGCGGGAGGGGAAGAAGTGGCCGCGACCGAAGGACCTACGCACACCCCACTCACCCTACCCGTTGAGTCACCAAAGTTATGGTCGCCCGCCAGTCCGTACCTGTACGACCTGCGGGTAGACTTGCTCAACGATGCCGGAGAGGTGGTGGATCGGGTGACGAGCTACTTCGGTATGCGCAAGATTGCTGTAGCCCGGGGGCCGCGGGGTCACCAGCGTCTGTTTCTCAACAATGAGCCTTACTTTATGCTCGGTCCACTCGACCAGGGCTTTTGGCCCGGCGGGCTCTACACTGCCCCCTCGGACCAGGCGCTGCGCTACGACGTGGAAATGACCAAACAGATGGATTTCAATATGGCGCGCAAGCACGTGAAGGTGGAGCCCGCCCGCTGGTACTACTGGTGCGATAAACTCGGGTTGCTGGTGTGGCAAGACATGCCCAGCGGCGACGAGCGCGTGAAGCCCGACGGCGTCGAACTGATGCGCAATGAAGCATCGGCCCGGCAGTTTGAGGCCGAGTTGGAAGAATTGATGGATAATTTCTACAGTCATCCATCCATTGTGATGTGGGTGATCTTCAACGAGGGGTGGGGGCAGTACGATACCGAGCGGCTCACCGCTTGGGCCCAGGCACACGACTCGACGCGCCTGATCAATGCCGCCAGCGGCTGGCTCGACGTGGGGGCCGGTCGGATCAAGGACATTCATCGCTACCCCGGACCCGCCCTGCCCGAACCGGAAGCGAATCGCGTGGCCGTGCTGGGCGAGTTCGGAGGACAGGCGCTGGCGGTAGATAATCACCTATGGGTGACCAACCTGGAGAAGGCACCCACGCACTTTGAGACTTCTAAAACCCCCGCCGCCCTGAAAACGGAATACGCTACGCTCATTGATGAACTGAAACCGTTGATCGAGCAGGGATTAGCGGCCGCCGTCTACACGCAGACCACCGACGTGGAGTCGGAGGTGAATGGGTTGATGACCTACGATCGGGCGGTGCTTAAGATTCCGGCCGACACCTTGCGAATGCTGCACGCGCCCTTGTATCAACTTTTCTAGCCAGTACGCTGGGGCAGCGTGATGGTGAACGTGGTGCGGTTTTCATCGTCTCGGGTGTCAAAGGTAACGGTGCCCTTGTGTTGCCGGGCGATGAGCTGGGCAATGTAGGTGCCTAATCCGTGTCCGTCCTGTTTGCCCCGCGTCACGTTTTTCTCAAACAGATTATCACGTATTTCGGATCAGTTTCCGAAAGAACTCAGTAGACTCATTGTGTTCCATGAAAGATGTATGGTTAAGTAGGGGCTACCCCGAAGGTTCTTTTTTGTGGTTTCGTTCCCGCTCCCGCATCACCCAGTAAATTCCGTTCACATGGGCCCGCCAGGTTGGAAACATAGCAATCAGTAGGTTTTCTTCCAATAATTCTATCGCCGACAATATAATCATTGTATAGAAAAGCCAGAGAGGGGGAGTAAAAAAGAAGATAGACGTCAGAAAGACGGCTTGCACCACGGCCGCCGCCCGGGCCGAAATGGTGTGAAAGCTACTAAAGGTGCCGTAACGGATCAGGCTAAATATTAACTGAAATACGTACAGGCCTAGAATAACCAGGATCAGGCTCAGATGCGCCTGAAAGAAAGTGGTTTCGAAGCGGTAAAAAGCCAGCATTCCGGCGGCCAGCAGAAACTCGTCCGCAATAGAGTCCAAACGGCCCCGACGGTCAGATTCCATATTGAACCGTCGGGCCACAAAGCCATCCAACGCATCGGATGAAAAGCTCACCAGGTAGGCAAAGCCCGCCAAGGTGCGCCAGTCGAGCAGCACCAGGGCAACAATAAAGGGAACCGAAACCAGACGCAAAAACGGAATCCATTCGGCGACACTGTAACGGGGCACATCAAAAAGTTTTTTCACAAGGAGTCGCCAAACGCGAATTAGGTAGGGTAAGAGCGTGGGGTTGGTATGCGTAAATTAGTAAAAAAATTGGTTTATTATAAGATTTCAAACGCAATACGTCGGTTTTTCTGCCGTCCGGCGGCGGTATCATTCTCCGTGATTGGTCGCTGCGATCCGTAGCCTTCGTACGCCAACCGCTCGGTGGCTATTCCGTGCTCCTTTAGATAATCGTATACGGCCTTGGCCCGGTTGGTCGACAGGGTTTCGTTGTGCGCCGCCGTGCCCACGTTGTCGGTATGCCCATTGATGGCCACGCGCACCGCCGGGTTTTCCCGAAGAAAAGCGACAACCTTCTGCAACTCCGGTTCCGATTCGGGCTTGATGATGTACTCGTCGGTATCGAAAAAGATATTGTTCAACACCGTTTCCCGTCCCTTCTCGATGGGTTCCAGGTAAACATCTACCGTAACCGGTTTCAACTCCGCTTTACCCGCCGACGCCGCGTAATCGAACGCCATACTCTTGAACAGGTAGTTGGGCTTGTCCACGTACAGGGCATAATCAGCTCCTTCGGTGAGCACCATCAGGTAGCGCCCCGTTACCGAGTCGGACGACACGCGCGACAGGCGACGTTCCTGCGCCCGGTCCACCAACTCGACGGTCGCTGCCAACGGTTGCTTGGTTTGGGCGTCGTAGACCGTACCCTGCACGTAGCTGCTGCGGTGCGTCACGCGCACGGCTTGGGGCAGTTCGAAACGGTAAATTTCGCTGCGAATGCTGTAGTTGTCGTTGTTCTGTTCGTTCGAGTAGTAGCCATACCGCCCGTCGGCCGTGATGTGCAATGACGCCTGGTCTTGCGCGGTGTTGATGGGGTAGCCCAGGTTTTTAGGTTTCGACCAGCTATTCCCAGCTTGCTCAGCTACGTAAAGATCAAAGCCCCCGAAGCCCGGTCGTCCGTTGGAGGAGAAGTACAAAGTTTGCCCGTTGGCGTGGATGAAGGGCGACACGTCGTCGCGGGCCGAGTTGATCTCAGCACCGACGTTCTGCGCCGGAGCCCAGATGCTGTCCTGCCACGCACTCACGTAGATATCGCGCAAGCCCTGCCCGCCGGGGCGGTCGGAGACGAAGTAGAGCGTGCGCCCGTCGGCCGTCAGGGCGGGCTGCGACTCCCAACTGCGTCCGTTCACGCCCGGACCCAGGTTCTCGGGGCGCGACCAGCGGTCACCCGTGCGCCGGGTGATAAACAAATCGCAACTGCCCCGGCCCCGCCGGTCTTCGCAGGCCGTGAAGATCAGGGTACGCCCGTCGGCCGACACCGCGCAGGTGCCCTCGTTGCGGGGCGTGGTGATATTTTCTGACAATAGCTGGGGTGCTTGCCAGTTGTCGTTGCCGTCTCTTTCGCTCACATAAATGTCTTCATCATACTGCGGACTGCTGCCCCGGCGGCCGGTGAAGATCATCGTCTGCTGGTCTACGGTGAGTACGGGAAAGTACTGCATTCCCAAACGATTTACTTCCGTTACTGCTTCGGGCTCGTAGGGCAGAGGGTTGCCGATTTCGCGTTCGGTAAAGGCAATGTTGGCTAGCAGGTGGCGGGCATCATCGGCGATCACCTTCGGTAGCCGCGGAATTTTAAGCAGGTCATCGAGCAGCTGGCGGGCCTCCGGATACTCCCCATCGTTGAAGTACAGGTTGGCCAGTAACAGGTGTCCGTCGGTGAAGCGCGGATTGTCGTACTGTTCTTTGACCGCTTTTTTCAGGTGCCCCTTGGCCTGTCCTAAATCCTTGAGGGCGTAGTAAATCTTGCCCATCCGCAGGTGCGCCTCGGCAAAGTCGCCGTCCTTTTTAACGGAATAGGCCAGCAGTTCGAGGGCCGGTCCGTACTGACGGCGGATAAAAAAATTAGTCGACTGCTCGTAGTACTGAATCGCTTTTTTCGATTTGGTAGAGTACGATGAAGGGCGTTGAGCGGTCACTTCGCCGATCAGACAAACGCCGAGCAACAACAGTAAAAACTTTCGGAAGATCATAGATATCAATAACAATGGCTAAAGCAACACGAACGGACGCAAAACAGTGCCAAAAATCCGCACCCCAGCAGCTCAGGTAGGCACGAAGATTACGGTATTCACCGTTCATTAGAAAACGAATTGATTCCGAAAACTTGCCTGGAGACCGAAAATAAGTCCGGCGGTCGGCGTCCGGCGGTAGTTACGGCACAGGATGTGCGGTATTTGTGATCCAAACCACTCAACCAACACCGGTGAAAACAAGCCTGTACACTTTCTTATTCTTCGGTACCCTCCTTTGGACTGCTTGTTCTTCGGAACCGGGACCGCCCATTCCGGATCTTCCCCGGTTCGATGAGGACACTTACTACGCTTACGCGCTGACGGCGGTAGACGAGGTGCTTGATCGTGACCCGGACAATGCCGAAGCGCTCGGTCAGCGCGCCGAGTTGCTGCTTCGTCAAGGGAAAACCAATCAGGCGCTGGACTGCATCCGGCAGGCCATCGATTACGACGGGGAAGAGTCTCGCTATCGCTTGACCTACGCGCGGGCGTTGTTGCTGAAGGGCAAAAACCGGGATGCCTTTCGCGAAGCCCAACGGGCGGTGAGCCGCAGTGGCCCGTCGGTAGCGCTCTACGAAACCCTGGCCGAAGCCAGCCTCCGAAGCAATTACTACGAAGACGCCATACTGTATAGTGACAGTGCTATTGCCTGGTCACCTCACAACGCCCAAAATTACCTGCGCAAGGGCCAGGCCGCCGCCCGCATCCGCAACGCGGCAGTGGCCGAACCGGCCCTGCTCAAGGCCCGCTCGCTGGGAGCTGATCGGTCAGAGGTGTACAGTGCGTTGATTTCGATGTACGTAGAAACCGAAGAATACCCCCGGGCGCGTCGCTATATGCGAAAAATGCTGTCTGAAGGACCCGTAGACAACCAGGTGCGCCTGCAACAGGCCCGTATTCTGCGCATGACGGGGCGCTCCGATAGCTCCCGGGTGATCCTGAATCGCCTGCGCGCTGACAGTACGCTCAATCGCACGCTGGTGAACCAGGAACTGATGGAGCTGCACTATCAAGATCGTCGGTATGATTCGGCTATCTACTACGCCCACCGGGTGCTGACGCAGCAGCCCGAAGACAAGGCCGTGATGCTCGTTGCCGCCCGTAGTCACGACGGCAATCGGGCGTATCAACCCGCCATCCGGCAGTACGAAGCTATCTTGGAACTTGACTCCCTGCAGCAAGCGGATTTGCACCAGCAGGCGGTGCAGGAACTGGATAAACTCCGCCGCAAGGTTACTTATTTGTGGAAGCGCAAGCAGGAGGAAGAATTTGAGAAGCTCAAGCGTTTAACTCCCATCCAGCGCATTGCCCCTGAAGGCACAATTATCCAAGAGACCGAACAAGAACCCTGAATCTGGGCGTAGGAATTTCGAATAAGAAAGGAATAGCGTAAGTTTGCCGGTAACGGTGTTGTTCTTCTGACCGGCAATGGTCAACCGACGTTTCAATAGTGCGCGTCTTAACTTAATTTTATGGTTAAATTTATTTTTGTTTGCGCTATTGTAATGACAGTGTTTCAGCAAGCGCATTCGCAAGTTCGCGTTGGTGCCAAAGGTGGCCTGAACTACGTGAATAACGTAATTTCGCAGAACAACTTGGGATACTTAGATGATGGTGAGTACCGATTGGGTTACCACCTTGGGTTTTTCACTCTCCTCAACTTGTCCGATAAGCTGGCTTTTGCTCCGGAATTATTGTTCTCGAGTAAAGGGTTTAGATTTGAAGATGATGGGTCTGGCCTGTCCAGAGATGGAGCCGTGCATCTAAACTATGTTAACATGCCAATTCTACTGGGCTATCGGATGCAGGAGAAAATTAATCTATTAGCTGGTTTTGAGTTAGGCTATCTGGTTTCAGCCCGATCTAAGCTTGATACCGAGACGGTGGACGTTGGCGGCATTTGGAACAATAAGCTTGACTTTGGCGCTGCGGTAGGCCTAAGGTACTTTTTGACGGAATCCTTTCCGCTAGAATTTAGGTATACGCACGGGTTGACTTCGGTTATTAAGGACGTAACGCTTACGGATGCTAACGGATTTGTGATAGAAAACAACGCAAAGTTTCAGAATCGAGCACTCCAGTTTTCGATTGGACACGTGTTTAACTAAGGTATGGACAATAACATCACAATCACCCTGCCCGACGGTAGTCGTCGGGAATACCCCGCCGGAAGCACCGGTCTGGACATTGCCCGCAGCATCAGCGAAGGACTGGCCCGCAACGTGCTGGCCGCCAAGGTGAACGGCGAAGTGTGGGACAGCTTTCGGCCCATCGAGCACGATGCCGAAGTGCAGTTGCTCACCTGGAACGACGACGCGGGGAAAGCCACCTTCTGGCACTCGTCGGCGCACCTGCTGGCCGAAGCGTTGCAGGAGCTGTACCCCGGCGTGAAGTTCGGCATCGGACCGGCCATTGCCGCGGGGTTCTACTACGACGTGGACCTAGGGGATCAGACCATTAGTACGGACGATTTCCCCAAAATAGAGGAGAAGATGACCGAACTGGCGCGGCGCAAGAGTGCCTACCAGCGGCAGCCGATCTCCAAAGCCGAA
This sequence comes from Cyclobacteriaceae bacterium, assembly GCA_965217275.1. Lineage (GTDB taxonomy): Bacteria > Bacteroidota > Bacteroidia > Cytophagales > Cyclobacteriaceae > Tunicatimonas. Next base: position 5,725,647 of record OZ244400.1, read on the forward strand.
GCGCTGGACTACTTCGCCAATAAGGGTGATGAATACAAGCTCGACCTGTTGCAGGACTTGGCCGACGGCACCATCACCTTCTACCGGCAGGGCGACTTCACCGATCTGTGCCGTGGGCCGCACATTCCGGATACCGGGTTTATCAAGGCTATCAAGCTGACCAACGTGGCGGGCGCCTACTGGCGGGGTAACGAGAATAGTCAACAACTCACCCGCATTTACGGCATCACCTTTCCGAAGCAAAAGGAGCTAAAAGAATACCTGGAGCGGGTGGAGCAAGCCAAGCTACGCGACCACCGCAAACTGGGCCGCGAACTAGACCTCTTTACCTTTTCTGAAAACGTGGGAGCGGGACTGCCGTTGTGGCTGCCTAAAGGCGTTATTCTGCGTGAGCGGCTGGAGAATTTTCTGAAACGCGCCCAGCAGAAAGCGGGCTACCAGCCGGTGATCACGCCCCACATTGGCCATAAGCAGTTGTACGTGACCTCGGGCCACTACGAAAAGTACGGCGAGGACTCGTTCAAACCGATCAAGACGCCTAGTGCGGATGAGGAGTTTCTGCTCAAGCCGATGAACTGCCCGCACCACTGCGAAATCTATAAAAGCCGCCCGCACTCCTATAAGGAACTACCCATTCGCTACGCCGAGTTTGGCACCGTGTACCGCTACGAGCAGAGTGGCGAGTTGCACGGGCTCACCCGCGTGCGGGGTTTTACCGTAGACGATGCCCATATCTTTTGCCGTCCCGACCAGGTGAACGAAGAATTCAAGAAAGTGATTGACCTGGTGCTCCACGTTTTCGGCACGTTGGGGTTTGAAGACTTTCACGCCCAGATATCTTTGCGCCACCAAACCGAGCGGGCCAAGTACATCGGCACCGACGAGACCTGGGAGCTTTCGGAGCAGGCCATCATCGAGGCGGTGCAGGGCAAAGAACTAAAGACCATTACCGAATACGGGGAAGCCGCCTTCTACGGACCCAAGCTCGACTTTATGGTGAACGATGCGCTGGGCCGACAGTGGCAGCTGGGCACCATTCAGGTAGATTACAATCTGCCCGAGCGCTTCGACCTCACTTACATCGGGGCCGACAACCAGAAGCACCGTCCGGTGATGATTCACCGCGCACCCTTTGGCTCGCTGGAGCGCTTCGTAGCCATTCTGCTGGAGCACACCGGCGGTAACCTACCGCTGTGGCTGTCGCCCGAGCAGGTGGTGGTGTTACCTATTTCCGAAAAATTTGCCGACTACGCCAACGAGGTGATGGGCTACCTGGAAGAACAGGATATCCGGGGCTACGTGGACCACCGGGACGAAAAGATCGGACGTAAAATCCGGGATGCCGAAGTGACCAAGATTCCGTTTATGCTCGTCGTGGGCGAAAAAGAACAGGAGGCCCAAGAAGTATCCATTCGCAAACATGGCGAAGGCGACGTAGGTAGTATGAGTAGCGATGCGTTTGTTCGGTATTTTCAGGAGCAGCTTTAGTGGTTCTGGGTTCTAGGTTCTAGGTTCTGAGTTGATTAAACCAAGAACCAAGAACTTAGAACTTTAAACCTAGAACTTTTAAACCTAGTAATTTTGTATATAAGTGAGAAACGGGGTTGATGCTCAACCAAATAATTACGATATTTGCCGTTCTGAACTATTTATCACTAAACACTAGCAACTATTAGCAAATTTAGAAGACGAGGGGGGTACGTCCGACGCGAAGAACCCTACAAAGTGAATCAACGAATACGAGCACCCTTTGTACGGGTGGTTGGCGAAAATGCCGACAACGAAATCCATGACATCAAGGATGCGATAAAAATGGCGCAAGACCAGAGTTTGGATTTGGTCGAAATTTCGCCCTCCGCCGATCCTCCGGTCTGTAAGATCATAGATTATTCCAAGTTCAAATACGAGCAAAAGAAGAAGCAGAAAGAGATTAAGGCCAAGGCGCAGAAGACCGTCATCAAAGAAATTCGGTTCGGACCCAATACCGACGATCACGATTTTAATTTCAAACTGAAGCACGCCGAAGGGTTTCTAAAAGAAGGAGCCAAGGTGAAAGCCTACGTCCATTTCGTGGGTCGGTCTATTGTCTTCAAAGAACGGGGCGAGATGCTGCTGTTGCGGTTTGCCCAGGAGCTTGAAGAGTATGGAAAAGTAGAGGAGTTACCCAAATTGATTGGCAAACGAATGACGGTGATGATGGCTCCGAAGCCCCAGAAACAAAAAAAAGCCAGTAGCTAGCGAATAATTATACCCATTTACTGGTGCTGAACGTCAACCTTCGGGTAGGCAGTCAGCACTTTTTCATTTATACGTTAACAAAAAGATCATGCCCAAAGCAAAAACGAAGTCAGGCGCCAAGAAGCGATTCAAACTGACCGGCACCGGAAAAATCAAGCGCAAGCACGCCTTCAAAAGTCATATTCTGACTAAAAAGGGTACCAAACAAAAAAGAGCGCTTACCCACATGGGGCTAGTGCACGACGCTGACAAAGATCGCGTCAAAAAGATGCTTAATATTTAAGCAAGGTTTCAAGTAGTCACCCGGGTTCTGGCTCGTTAAGTGCTTGTTTACCAAGCCGCCATCGCCCAAAAACCAATCAGAGATGCCCAGATCAGTAAACAGTGTCGCTTCCCGCGCGAAGCGAAAGAAAATCCTCAAGCAAGCCAAAGGCTACTGGGGTCGCCGTAGTAACGTATGGACGGTTGCCAAAAATGCGGTCGAAAAAGGCCAAGTATACGCCTACCGCGACCGTCGCCAGAAGAAACGTGACTTCCGCCGGTTGTGGATTCAGCGCATCAACGCCGGGGCCCGTGAGCACGGTCTGTCCTACTCTCAGTTAATGGGAGCCCTCAAAACGGCGGGCATTGATCTGGACCGCAAGGTGCTAGCCGACTTGGCTATGAACGAACCGGCCGCGTTTCAGGCGGTGGTAGAAAAGGTGAAGTAGCTCTTTTCGCCCGGTAAAATATACGGAAGTCTTCGCTACCTGCGAGGGCTTTTCTATTTCGAAGCCCCAACAAAAACCACCTTTTTGGTCGCAAAAAATTCTTCCTGAAAATAATCCGACAAATTGTATTGGCGATAGGGAAGGTTGGCCTCCGCCAGTTCGTCGGTCAGGTCACCGCCCTTGAGGCAAAGCAGTCCGTTCGGCAGCTCGTGCCGCGATACCGGCAGCAACTTTTTACGCGTCCAGGCGTGCAGCAATCTCAGTCGAGCCACCGCCCGGGTCACCACAAAATCAAAGGAGCCCTTCACTTTTTCGGCGCGCTGCTGGGTGGCCACCACGTTGTCGAGCTTAAGGGCTTCGGCCACCGCCTGCACCACCTTGATCTTCTTGCCGATAGAATCTACCAGTCGAAACTGCGTTTGGGGAAACAGAATCGCCAGCGGAATGCCGGGAAAGCCGCCGCCCGTGCCCACGTCGAGCACCCGCGCCCCCGGCAAGAACGACACCACCCGAGCCAGGCCCAGCGAATGCAGCACGTGCCGCTCGTAGAAGTTGTCCAGGTCGCGCCGCGAAATTACGTTAATTCGCTCATTCCACGATTGGTATAAGAGATACAACTCCGCTAATTGACTTCGCTGCTGCTCGTTCAGATCGGGGAAGTAATTGAAAATACGCGCAAGCTGTGGGTAGGGAGCGGTCATGAAATTGAAAATTGGTGGAAACTAAAAATCGCCTTCTCTGATTTAGCCTCTACTAAAATCATCAATTTCTAGCCTCAGAGAAAGTCCTAATTTCAATTAATTTCTAACCACTTTGCAAAATCTATATATGCTCCTTTTTGTTCTTCACCAGTTCGTACATCAGCTCGCGGGCGCGGTGCAACTGGGCCTTCACGGTGCCGAGCGGGGCGTCTAGCTCTTTAGCGATTTCGTCGTACGAAAATTCCTGAAAATAGCGCAGCTTCACCAGCCGCTGGTACTTGGGCGGCAGTTTGGTCACAAAAGCCCGCACCAACTCTTTTTTCTGCTCGTTGATCGCTACCTCCTGCGGGTCCAGGTTGTTGTCTTCCACGTCGATGTTCACCGAGTCGCCGTTGTCATCTTTAAAGGAGGTGTTCAAACTGAGCGTCTCCAGCTTCTTCTTCCGGATAAAGTCAATGGCGTTGTTGGTGGCAATGCGGAACAGCCAGGTGCTAAAGGTATAATCCTTCTTGAAGCGGTGCAGACTCTTAAAGGCCTTGGCAAAGGCTTCGATGGTCAGGTCTTCGGCATCGTCTACGTTGCGCACCATCTTAAGCACCATATGATACACCGGTTTCTTGTACCGGCGCATCAACTCAGCGTAGGCTTGCTCATCGTTTTGCTTGGTTGCTTCGTCGATGAGCTTAAAGTCTTCCAGTGCCTTCTTTGAAAACTCTTTTTTTAGTTCTTCCATGAAATATTCGTTGTAGCAAACGCCCGGGTTCCGATCACTATATAGTAGATAACGTGCAGAAAATCCAATATTGGCAGCAGCCACAAGTTTATCGGGTTGTGCAAGCGGCGTCCGGCGGTGTGCAGTCCGGCGGCTAATATAAGCCATCGCAGCAGAAACAAACCGACAATGGCCTGCCAATAATCACTTAAAGTTAATAGCAAGATTCCGGCCATCCATGCCGCAATGGTGCTGACTGAAAGGGTGCCCAACCATAGTTTGTCCCAGTGGGTGTAGTGCTGACCGGCGTGCAAATGACGGGTCTTTTGGTGAAAATAGCTCCTCAGGCTGGTTTTGGGCACCGAGTAAACCAGCGCTTCGGGAGCTAGCGCCACCTCGGTATTGTTCCCACAGGCGTGCTCGTTCACCCATAGATCATCGTCACCGCCCACCACCGTTTGGTGCTTCTGAAACTGCTGCCCCTGGTCAAAGAACGTTTTTCGGTAGGCTAAGTTCCTCCCTACGCCCATGTACGGTCGGCCAGCCAGGGCGCTACCGAGGTACAGCAGCCCGGTGTGCAGTGTTTCGTAGGCGATGAAGCGGTTCAGCCAACCCGGTTCATAAAGGTAAGGCGAATACCCCAGCACCACTTGGGTGCGTTCGCGGAGCGGTTGCACCATGCGCGATAGCCACCGCTCGCTCGCCGGTCGGCAGTCCGCATCGGTCAGCACCAGCCGATCGTAGCGGGCGGCGCCAATGGCCATTTGCAAGGCGTGCTTCTTGGGTTGAATGTTGGCCGGGCGCTCGTCAATAGCAACCACGGTAAGCTGTGGGTAGATTCGTTGCTGCGCCCGCAGAAACGCCCCCGTTCCGTCGCTCGAGGCATCGTCGGCCACCACCACCTCGAAGCGCGGGTGCTGCTGCTGAAAGAGAAGGGGAAGCAGCGTTTTCAAATTTTGGTGCTCGTTGCGGGCGCAAACAATAATTGAACTGCTCTCCGGGAAAGCGGAAAGCTTTTCATCGGGCCGTCGATACCGGCTAAGGTGCCGCCCCAGGTAGGCATACAGTAGGCCAGCGTAAGCAATAGCTCCGCCCAATAGTATCCAAAGTGATAGATTTAGAAACATTTCACGAAATAACCCAGCATACTGGTTTGTGCACCATTATTGCAACGGAATAAAAAGATTAACCCGCCGGACGCGAACAAAAGCGCGTTCTATCTACGTTGTCGTATCTAGGGAAAATAAATTTTATACCGTGACTATTGACTTCTTCTTCGCGGCCATCATCGTTTTATTCGTGCAGTACACGGCCGTGTTCCTGTTCATCAAGTTCAGTCCGCGCCGCTCGGCCGAACACTCCCTGGGATTTTACACCCTCGCTGCCCTGGTAGGCACCGTCGGCTTCAGCCTGATTTTTAGTTTGTACAAGTGGTACTTCGGCTTCACCTTCGTGAGTCTGGACTACGAGTTCGCCCGCAACTGCCTGGGGCTGATCACTTTCTTGATGATCGGCAAGATCTACGGCCTGATGCCCCTGGAGTTCATGATCCGCAATTTACAATAGATGTTTGGTCCACAGTCGATAGTCCACGGTTAACAGCCGTTCTTATAGGCTGCAAACTGTGGACTATCGACTGTTGACTATGGACTAAACAACTTCCCACAGCGCATCGATGGCTTGTTGCAACTCTTCCCACGCAATATTCAGGGCGGGCACCAGGCGCACTGTGTTGCCGCCCACCGCGCTGGCAATCACCTGTTTCTTGAGCAGGCGGTCCACCACCGGGCGGGCGGGTTGGTTCAGTTGCAGGCCCAGCATCAGGCCCTTCCCGCTTATTCCGATCACCGCCGGTGCTTCCGGCATTTTCTTCGTGATGTAGTCGACGGCCCGACCGCCCAGGTCGCGGGCCCGCTCGGCCAGTCGCTCTTCCTCGATCACCTCCAAAGTAGCCACGGCCGCGGCGCAGGCCAGGGGGTTGCCCCCGAAGGTGGTGCCATGGTCGCCCTTGTCCAGGGCTTCGGTGATGACCTCTTTGGCCAGCGTCGCCCCGATCGCCACGCCGCTGCCCAGGGCCTTGGCCAGGGTCACGACGTCGGGCTTCACGCCCACCTGCTCGTAGGCAAACAAACTACCCGTCCGGGCCATGCCGCACTGGATTTCGTCAAAGATCAACACTATGTCGTTTTCGTCGCAAAGTTGCCGGAGTCCTTGCAAGAAGTCCGGACTGGCCACCCGGATGCCGCCCTCCCACTGCACCGGTTCCACCAGGATGGCCGTCGTTTTTTCATCAACCACGGCCCGCACTGCCTCTAAATCGTTATAAGGAGCCCGTACGAACCCGGTCGGCATGGGGGCAAAGCCCTGCTGGTACTTTTCCTTCCCGGCCGCGGTGGTGCCCAGCGTGCGTCCGTGAAAGCAGCCTTCCATCGAGATGATGGTGCCGTCTTTGCCGCGCTGGCTGCCGTACTTGCGGGCCAGCTTGATAGCCGCCTCCACCGCTTCGGCCCCCGAGTTGCTCAAGAAAACCCGCTCCAGTCCCGACCGCTGGGCCAGCAGTTGCGTCAACTGCATCTGCGGTTCGCTGATAAATAGGTTAGACACGTGCATTAGTTTGGCGGCCTGCGTCTGAATGGCGCGCACCACTTTCGGGTGACAGTGCCCCACGCTGGTCACGGCGATGCCCGCCAGCAGGTCAATGTAGGGCCGCCCCTCGGTGTCCCACACCCGCGACCCTTCGCCCCGCACCAGCGTAACCGGGTAGCGGTTGAACAAAGGCCAGTAATGTCGTTGGTCGATGGTTTGGGGGGAAGATGGGTTAGTCATAGTTCGAGATTGGTTGGCGGTGCAAGATAGTGGTTTAAATGAGATTGGTTACTGGATGCTGGTGACTGGATGCTAGCCGCTAGTATCTAGTATCTGGCCGTGTAGAAAGTCATCCGCGTGACGGCCGCCAGTATCCAGTATCTTGCCATATAGAAAGTCATCCAGTATCTAGCATCCAGTTTAAGGCGCTAGCCGTTCAATGGTCCAGCTGTTGTCTTCTTGTTGTTGGTAGCGCAGGCGGTCGTGCAGGCGGCTTGGTCGGCCCTGCCAAAACTCCAGCCGGTCGGGACGCAGCGCGAAACCACCCCAGTGCGGCGGGCGCGGGATGGGCTGGTCGGCATACTGCTCGGCTAATGCTTGCTGCCGCCGTTCCAGTACCGTGCGGTCGGCGATCACCTCGCTTTGGGGCGATACCCAGGCTCCCAACTGGCTGCCCCGCGGCCGACTGTGGAAGTAGGCGGTGGAGCGTTCGTCGCTGAGTTTACTAACCGCCCCCTCAATGCGCACCTGCCGCTCCAGTTCGGGCCAGAAGAAGGTCAGCGCGGCGTAGGGTTGTTGTTGCAACTGCTGTCCTTTTTGGCTGTGGTAGTTGGTGTAGAACAGAAAGCTACCTTCCTCGATGCCCTTGAGCAACACGATGCGGGCGGTGGGGCGTCCGTCGGCCGACACCGTGGCCAGATGCATAGCGTTGGGTTCGTGGATTTGCGCGCGTTGGGCATCGGCAAACCAGCACTCAAACTGCGCCACGGGGTCGGGCAGCACGTCGGGGCGGTCGAGCGATTGTTGGGTGTATTCCTGGCGGAGGTCGGCGAGCGTGGTATCCATTGTTGGCGAGCAAAGGTAGAAAAGTTGCAATGAAGAGTGATGGATATTCTGTAATTGTTAACTTCGAGAATGAGTAAAATCTTGGAAGAGCGCGGCTATCGGGTGTATATATACAGCAACGATCATCCCCCTATCCACGTTCACGTACTAAAAGGTGGTTCGGAGGCTAAAGTGCACCTAGAACCCGAACTTTTGATAAAGGATAACTACGGATTTAAGTCCCAAGAATTAAAACAAATTCTGACCATAGTAGACCAGCACTACGAGTACATTAAACAACGATGGTATGAAACATTCGATCAGTAAAGATACCCAAGCCTACTTGCAACAGTTGGAAGCGGCTGAAAAAGCAAGCAGCAATAATAAACCGGCCGAATACACGCATCATCCCGATGCCATTGATGAACTCATTCGTAGACATAACCTCCGCATTATCGGCTTGAACTTTTACGCTGAGTTAGACCTGATGCTTATTGTGCTTAATAATTGTAAAGTGATGAAGCGGAGACTTTCCGAATTCAGTAAGTTGCAGGGGGCGGCACCGGAAGCGTTGGAAGGCTACGAACTGAGCCGCTACGGAGTGCACTGGCCCGCATTGGACGAAGATCTGAGTTTAAAAGGCTTTCTGCAACACGAAATCACGCACCTAGACCGAGCGCTGGTTGCATAAACCGTTGTCGCAGTTTCAAAACTGCTCAAACCAATTCAGAATTAACCGCACTGCTTCCCCCCGCTATTCGTCCCGTAAACTATCCACCGGGTTGCGCCGGGCGGCGCGTAGGGTTTGGGCGCTGACCGAGAGCAGGGCTATGAGCAGGACTAGCAGACTAGGCAGAAGAAGTGACCACCACCTGAGGGGTACCCGAAAAGAAAAACCCTCAAGCCAGTCGGTGATAAAGTAGTTGGTGACAGGAATAGCAATGGCTAAGGCTATTATAATTAGCCTGACATAATCTTGAGAAAGAAGCCAAAGTACGCTACCGGCTGATGCTCCTAACACTTTTCTGATACCAATTTCTCTGGTACGTTGGGTGGTGGTATAGGAAGCTAAACCAAAAAGACCTAAACAAGCAATCACAATTGCCAATGCAGAAAAGAAGGTGAAAAGTCGGCTAAACTTAACTTCGGCCTGATACTGCTGATCAAAGAAGTCATCCAAAAAGAAGTAGTCAAAAGCACTTCCCGGATAATACTCCTTATAAATAGTCTCTACGGTTGCTAGTAGTTGCCGAAGATCACTGTAACCAGTTAAAGAGGTCGGACTAATCTCGATGGATAAGTAAGTAGGCTCCGAAGGGTCAATGATAAACAGCAACGGTTCATAATCCTGCGCTACCGAATGTTGATGGTGGTTCTTCACCACCCCAACCACTTCTCTTTTTTCTCCTACCGCCGGAACGATGGTTTGCTGAAGAGCGGTTTTAGGATCGCGAAACCCTAAGAGTAAAGCCGCCGCTTCGTTGATAAGCATTGTCTTCCCTTGCGCATCCCTTTGATTTTCCGCGGAAAGATTTCTTCCAGCCATAATCTCTGCTTGGTAAGTAGCTACAAAATCGGCATCCATTTTTAGGGTAGCAATGGTATGCGCATTTTCCCAAGTTTCGTTTAACCGCTTGTAACTGGTGACATTTCTCACGTCAGTTCCGGGAATCGCACTGCTGGCACTAACGTTTGTCGCTACAGATTGCCGTCGTAAAGCCTGCTTAAAAGCTTCCGTACGATTCTCTTCGTTCTCTCCGGTTATTATGGTAGGGCCCCGCACGATGAGTAGTTGATCCAGTTGAACGCCCAAATCTTTGTCTCGCATGTACTGAATTTGCTGCACGACGATAAGCGTTCCGGCTATCATCGCGATTGAAACTGTATACTGAAAGACCACTAGGCTTCTTCTTAGTAAAACACCCTGCGAAGAACTTACAAAACGTCCCTTCAAGACAACTACCGGCCGGTGACGGGAAAGAACCAAAGCGGGATAAAAACCAGCCAGTATCGGACCTAAGAATAGTAAGAACAACAGAAGGGGTACGATGTAGGGGCTATTCCATAGTACATCGGCGAGCGAAGTAGTGATAAAGTAATGGGCAAGAGGCAAGGTTCCGTAGTAAAGCAAAAAGCTGAGCAGTAGCGCGAAGGCATTGATTAGAAGAGATTCTAAAAGAAATTGACCCACTAGTTGCCACTGATGCGATCCCATCACCTTTCTGATTCCCACTTCTCGAGCTCGTTCCAGCGATCTTACGGTAGAAAGATTGACGTAGTTAACGTAGGCAATGAGAAGAATGATCCCCGCGATGATGCTGATAAACGTAACGGTCGCAGCGTCACCATTGGCTGATAACTCGTCCTGGAATCCGGAATGCAGATGAATATCGGCCAGTGGTTGCAAATGAAATTTCATTGAGGAGCCGGTCTGGCTCATCTGCTTGTCTACTACCGTATTGATCTTCGCTTCCACTGTGGAAACGTCTACCGACGGTGCTGCCTGAAGATAGGTATAGAATCCGGGCCATCCCCAGTTTTCTTCCAGAGGAATCATGCTGCTGGCTTCCAATCGTTCCAACGTGGAAAAGGAAAACAGAAAGTCAAAGTTCAAATGCGAATTCTTAGGTACGTCCTCTGCAACTGCACTAACGGTAAAGATCGCTTGGTTAGAACCGTCGTTCCAACGCAAACTAGAACCGATAGGATCACTGTCACCAAAGTACTTCTTAGCAATTTCAGACGTGATAACCGCCGTGTTTGGATGATTTAGCGGGTAATTGCTACCACTAACAATTTTTAGAGAAAAGATGTCAAAGAATGAAGAGTCAGTGAAACAGATACCTTCCTCGTTGAAACTTAGCTGCGAATTGCCTTCGCCGCAACTAACGGTTCCGACTGTCGGGTGAATTCTGGTTACCGAAAGAACTTCAGGTACGTTGTTTTGTAACGTAGGGGCCAACGGACTGTACGCGGCGGCTGATTGACTCTGTAGCTCTCCTTCTTGATAGAACTCGTGGGTTACCCGATAGATGTTCCCGCTATCTTCGTGAAACTGGTCAAAACTTGTCTCAAAGGTGACGTAATTGACAAGCAACAGACAAGCCGTCATTCCCACTATCAGGCCCAATACGTTGATAAGGGTAAAGGTCTTATGACGAACAAAGTTGCGGAAGGCGATTTTAAAGTAGTTGCGGATCATGACGACGGAGGTTAGGGAGAAACTGTTGGGCTACAGTACCTATCCTCTGCCACAAAAGCCAGCTTTTTGCAGTGAAGCGTCCCTATTTTGCAGGGAACGACCGCTACGGATAAAGAAGATACTTTTTTCTCATTTTTTTGTAGTCCGTTACTTTTCTTCCAACAACCCGCAATTCCTTACCCCGTAAGGTTTCAGGTTTTCTTTGCTGGGAAATGACGTACGCCCTTGACTTAACTTTGCAGCATGTTCAACAAAACGACAAACCAATGATCAAGTATCGAGCGGTTGGTCGTCGCAAGCCCGGCGATACCGCCGGACCCATCAAGTTTTACGCCAGCACGGTGCTGGACGGAGAAGTAGACCTGCTGGAGCTTTGCCAGGAGATTGAAAAGATTTCTACGGTGAGCGAAGCCGACATCATGGCCGTGCTGACCTCCTTGGTTGGAGTGATTCCGGACAAGCTGACCAATGGCAAAATCGTTCGTTTGGGCGACCTAGGCAGCTTTAGCCCGTCGATTGGCAGCCATCCGGTGGAGAAAGAAGAGGATGTGAACAGCAGCAGCATCCGCAGCAACAAGGTGCTTTTCAAGCCCGGAAAGCGCATCAAGAAGGTGATGAAGACGGCCGACTATAAGAAAGCCTAATAACTTTATGCTTCCATAGGTTAAAGGCCCCGCGCAAGCGGGGCTTTTTTTATTTGAAAGCCCACCAAGCGCCGCGTCTCGGTGCCGTTCCTCCGCGCAAAACATCTCGTTGTTTTGCTCGAAACGTCGGACGTTTTGCTCGAAACGTTCTGTTGTTTTGGTGGGCGGGTCAGGTTGGTTTTTTCTGCTCTCCGGGCCCTCCAAGCAGAAGCTTTTTGCACCCAGACCCTTCCCTTCCGAGGGAGTAAATAGAATCTTTCCTAAATTTTCGGGCATTGGTAGCGATGAACTACTCCCACCGTGCCGTAAGGTTTCCAGAAAATACTACCTTTTTTCGGCTGGAATGCGCGATTCGTGCTCATTGCGTACGCCCTTCGGGGTAACTGCTTAACCGTGGAAGGCTTCTTTGCGAAGGGGTGATTGCCCTACATCTTTAATTGGTTCGGGCAAGTTGAGTGCACTCGGAAGGATTCGAACCCTCAACCCCCAGAGCCGAAATCTGGTATTCTATCCAGTTGAACTACGAGTGCAGTACTATTCAGAACGGCAAATCTAGCAGTATTTGGCCAGTTTAGAAAACGTTCGGGCTAGTATTTTTGCCCTACGGTGGCTACGCTAGACAAAACGCGAGAATTTACGTTCTTTGGAGTATGAAGAAGCTACCCATCGGTTTACAAGACTTTGCCCGTTTGCGCCAGGAAAACTATCTCTACGTAGATAAAACCGAACAACTTTACGAACTGGCTACGTCGGGGGTGTATTATTTTCTGTCGCGGCCTCGGCGTTTTGGCAAAAGCCTACTGGTTTCTACCCTGACGGAGTTGTTCAGAGGAAACCAGGCGCTTTTTCAAGGACTCTGGGTTCATGACCGTTGGGACTGGAGTCGAACCAACCCGGTGTTAGACTTTCGGTTCAACAAATCGGGCTACAAGGTAACGGGCCTGGAGACCTTTCTGTACGAAGAACTGGCTGAAAAAGCGGCTACCTACGGCCTTACCCTGACCAAAAGCTCTTACCCCGCCCAGTTTGAAGAATTGGTGGTGAAGCTGGCCCGACAAGGCGGTCCGGTGGTGGTGCTCATCGATGAGTATGACAAACCCATTCTGGATTACCTGGATGATCTGCCGCAGGCCCAAGCGAACCGGGAAGTGCTTAAGAACTTTTACTCCGTGCTTAAGCCCCTCGATCCGCACCTGCGCTTCGTACTGCTCACCGGAGTAAGTAAGTTTAGTAGGGTATCCATCTTCTCGGAGCTGAATAATTTGACAGATTTGACTATTTACACGGATTATGCCAACCTTTTGGGTTACTCCCAGAGCGAACTGGAGCACTACTTCGCCGATTACCTTGATAAGCTTGCTCCCCGATTTGGAGGGAGAGAAGTGCTGCTCGCCCAAATCAAAAAATGGTACAATGGCTACTCTTGGGATGCCCAACACTTTGTTTATAACCCGTACTCAATTTTAAGCTTTTTTGTTAAAAAGAGCTTTGAGAACTTCTGGTTCGAGACCGGCACCCCCACCTTCCTGGTGAAACTGCTCAATCGCCAGCGGAAGTACGACGTAGAGAACCTACAGGTAGGCCCCTTAACTCTGAGTGCTTTCGACATTGAGCGTATTGACCCCTATACACTGCTCTTTCAAACCGGCTACCTCACCATCTGCGCCCGCGACGGGCAAACCTACACGCTGTCGTATCCTAACCAGGAGGTGAAGTACGCCCTGCAACAGTACTTGCTGGCTGAGTATAGCTACGCGTATCCTTCGCAGGTAACCATTCCCCCGCTGCGTATGAAGCAGGCCCTGGAGCAAGAAGACGTAGCTGGGTTCGTTCAGGCGTTGAACACGCTGTTCGCCAGCATACCTCATCAGATATTTATTGCCGACCGAGAGGCCTACTACCACTCAGTTACCTTTTTAGCGCTGAGCTTGGTGGGATCGTTTGTGCAAGCAGAAGTAAGCCAAGCCAGGGGGCGGCCCGATGCGGTGGTGCACACCGAGCGGACGATCTACGTGCTGGAGTTTAAGTTAGACCAAAGCGCTGAGGTCGCTTTGGAACAGATCAATGCCAGTGACTATGCTGCTCCTTACCTTGACCAGAGTAAAACGGTGAAGGCGGTAGGCTTTAACTTTAGTTCCGAACAAAAGGCCATTGATCAATGGCAAGAGGTGGTTGTTTGAATGATTACATACAGCGACGGAAGCCAGGTTTACAGGAACTCTTCCGCTTCTTGGTTTCAAAACGTTAGCCCCTCCAGCAACCGGCAGTACGTGGCGATGCCGTGCTCGATTTCTTTCACCTTGATGTACTCATCGGCGGTGTGCGATCGCTCCGACTTGCCCGGCCCCAGCTTCAGGGTGGGGAAGCCACCCAGCAGGGCTTGGTCCGACAGGGTGGGGGAGCCGTAGTGGGTGAGGCCTAGCGCGCTGCCTCGCTCCACCAGCGGATGGTTGAGGGCAATGCTGGACGAGTTCAACCGCAAGGAGCGCGGCGTCACCCGGGACACAGTGTTATGGTCGATGATCTCTAACACCTGTTCGTTGGTATACTTTTCGTTGGTGCGCACGTCTACAACAAAGGTGCACCGGTCGGGCACCACGTTGTGCTGGGTGCCCGCCGCAATCTGAGTCACGCAGGTGCTCACCTCGCCCAGCAGGTCTGACCGCTCCGGAAAGTGAAACTCCCGAATCCAGACAATGTCCTGCATGGCGGCGTAGATGGCGTTCACCCCCTCGTGGCGGGCGGCGTGCCCCGACAGTCCCCGCGCTTCGCAGTCGAGCACCATCAGGCCCTTTTCGGCCACGGCCATCTGCATTTCAGTGGGTTCGCCCACGATGCCCAACGCCACCGGACCAACGGCGTCGATGATAGAAGCAATGCCCCCGGTGCCTGAAATCTCCTCTTCGGCCGTGGCGGCAAACAACAAGTTGTAGGAACGGTCAGTTTGCTCGTCTAAGTGCAAAAAGGTGTGCAGCAGCGCCACCAGCGCTCCCCCGGCGTCGTTGCTCCCCAGTCCGTACACCTTTCCCTCCCGCATCATGGGCCTGAGCGGATCCAGCGTCCAGGAAGCGGTGGGCCGCACCGTGTCGTGGTGCGAGTTGAGCAGCAGCGTGGGGCGGTCCGGACGATAGTCCTGCGAAAAAACCCAGACGTTGTTGCCCTGGGTGTGCACCTGCTTGCCCGCCCGTTGTAGGTAGGTCCGGAGCAACGTGGCGGTTTCGTGTTCTTCTCGACTAAACGAAGGGGTGCTGATAAGCTGTTGCAGCAGCGCTACCGCCGATTGCGATAGCTGGGTTAGGGTAGACTCAGACATAGTTCAGTGCCGTTAAATAAATCGGTGCCAACTGCCGCCAGGGCGCGGTAGTGGCCAATATACACTTTTTTGACTCCGCTCCGCCGGGCCGCAAATCCGTTGTCTAACTTGGGCAGCATGCCCGCCGCGATGGTGCCGCTTTCCTTCCCCCGGCGGTAGTCCGCTTCGGATAGTTCGGCGATGACCGAGTGGTCGTCGGTGGGGTCGGACAGCACGCCCGGTTTCTCGAAGAAGAAGTACAGTTCAGCGGGGGCGGAGGCCGACAATGCTTCGGCCACCCGGCTGGCGATGGTGTCGGCGTTGGTGTTGAGCATGTTTCCCCGTCCGTCGTGGGTGAGGGGCGCCAGCACCGGCACCGCACCCTGCGGCAACAGCTTCTCAAAGACCGCCGCGTCCACCTGCTGCACGTCGCCCACCCAGCCGTAGTCCACCGGCTCCGCCGGTCGTTTGGTCGCGCGAATGCAGTTCAGATCAGCGCCCGTGAGTCCAAGTGCGTTACAACCAAACGATTGCAATTGGCTGACAATCTGTTTATTAACCAATCCTCCGTACACCATAACTGCTATCTCTAGCATAGCATCGTCGGTGACCCGTCGTCCGTCGATCAGGGTAGCTTCCTGACCCAGCCGCTGCGCCAGTTGGGTAGCATTGCGCCCCCCGCCGTGCACCAATAGTTTAGAGCCTTCCAGCTGCGCGAAATCTCGCAGAAACTGCGCAAGCAGTTCGGGTTGCTCGATCACCCGACCGCCGATTTTTATGATTCTAATGGGCGTCACGTTCCAGTAGTTTCTGAAGCACGGTTTGAGCGGCCACCACCCGGTTGGCTGCCTGCGGTATCACCAGGCTGCGATCACCGTCGAGCACGGCATCGGCCACCACCACGTTGCGCCGCACCGGCAGGCAGTGCATGAAGTAGGCCCGGTTGGTGCGCTGCATCTTCTCGGCGGTAATCATCCAGGCGTCGTCGGTGCGGAGGATTTGCCCGTAATGTTCGTAGGAAGACCAGTTTTTGGCGTACACAAAATCAGCCCCGTCCAGCGCAGCATCCTGGTCGTGGGTAACGGTGATGCCTTGGGTAAACTGCTCGGCCAGCGCGTAGCCTTCGGGGTGGGTGAGCACCACTTCGTAGTCGGTGAGGCGCGTCCACTCGAGCAGCGAGTTGACCACCGCCTGCGGCAGGGCCCGCGGATGGGGAGCCCAGCTGACGACCACCTTCGGCCGTTCCCGCTGTCTGTACTCTTCGATGGTAATCAAATCGGCGAGTGACTGCAACGGATGCCGCACCGACGACTCCAGGCTGATCACGGGGCAGCCCGCGTAGCGCACGAATTGTTGAATGACCTGCTCTTGATAATCCTCGTCTCGACGTTTGAGCGAAGCAAAAGCGCGAACGCCAATGATGTCGTAGTACTGTCCGACCACCGCGGCAGCCTCGCGCACGTGTTCGGCCCGGTCGCCGTTCATCACGGTGCCGTCGGCCATTTCTAACTGCCAACCGCCCTGCTGCACGTCGAACACCACCGTGTCGAGCCCCAGGTTCAGGGCGGCCCGCTGGGTACTCAGGCGGGTGCGCAGGCTAGGATTGAGAAACAACAGGCACATCGCTCGGCCCGATCCTAATTGGGGCTGCGCCCGGGGATTGGCCTTTACCGCTCGGGCGGAAGCCAGCCAGGAGGGCCAGTGATCAACGTCGGCGGCGGAAGTGAAGTGATGCATAGTTTAGAAAATGGTGAACGGGCAACCGAAGCCTTGTGTTTGATACTGGATGCTGGATGCTGGATGCTGGATGCTGGATGCTGGATGCTGGATACAAGCCATACAGAAGATCATCCAGTATCTAGCCACCAGCATCCAGTATCTAGCCATATAGAAGATCATCCAGTATCTAGCTCCAAATTCAATAAAGTTATTTACTTGAACAAGCAATGATGAAAAAAGCAACATTTGGCTCCGGCTGCTTCTGGTGTACCGAAGCGGTGTTTCAGGATTTAGCGGGAGTGGAATCGGTCGTCTCGGGCTACGCGGGCGGTCACATCAAAAACCCCGCCTACCGTGAGGTGTGCGAGGGCCGCACCGGCCACGCCGAGGTGGTGCAAATTACTTACGATCCGGCGGTGATTTCGTTTGAAACGCTGCTGGAGGTATTCTGGAAAACCCACGACCCCACCACCCTGAACCGGCAGGGCAACGACGTGGGCACGCAGTACCGCTCGGTAATTTATTACCATGACGACGAGCAGAAGGCGCTCGCGCAGCAGTACAAGGATAAACTCAACGACTCGGGAGCGTTTGCCAGTCCCATCGTCACCGAAATCAGTCCGATGGACACGTTTTACGCGGCGGAAGCCTATCACCAGAACTACTTCAAGAACAACCCCGGACAGGGTTACTGCTCGTTCGTGATCCGCCCCAAGGTGGACAAGTTTAAGCAGGTGTTTGGTGAGAAGCTAAAGGAAACGGTGTAGGTTTGATCTGCTCTTAGTGGCTTAGTATCGGGTGTATAACAAATTGTCGCAAAGGTGTTAACTTGTGATCAAAAAGCGATGACAAAGGAAGAATATTTACAGATAGCCGCCTCAAGATGGGAAGCACTACAAGCTTTACAAACCGAGCAGAGCTTTTATGAATACGAAAAGGGTTTTGATCGCATTATGGTGGAAATGAACCGAGAGCTTTTAGAGCGTAGTATCAGTGCGGTGGGCAAAGATAGAAGGAGGAAAAAAAAGCTCGGACCCGCTACGGGATCATAGAGATCAGTAAAACGCACCGTTTTCATACCAGCTTGGCGGTGAGCAACGTGAGTCCTTACTTTCAAGAGATATTAGTTTATATGGGCCAGCATAGCTGTTACGAACAAGGTAGTGAGCTAATAGAGAGACTGCTTCGGGTGCCGGTGAATGCTATGCAGATACAGCGCCTGACGGTTAGTTACGGGCGACAAGTAGCTGCTTTGCTGGAAACACCTACCCCGGCCCTTGCTATTGATGAGCAACAGGTGGTTTATGCCCAACTGGATGGTGGTATGCTGCTCACGCGCGAACAAGGCTGGCAAGAGGCTAAGTTAGGGCGGGTCTTCAGTAGTCAGGCCCACTATGCCTGTAGCCCGGCACGAGGGGCAATCCGATCTTCTGAATATGTGGCGCATCTGGGTAATCATCTGGACTTTGAAGAGAAGATGAGTGTAGTCACTGACAAGTACGAACCGCTACAAGAAAGACTGGTCTTTATCACCGATGGGGCCCCCTGGATAAGCAACTGGATTACGGCCAGCTATCCGCAAGCCAGTCAGATATTAGATTTTTATCACGCTAAAGAACATCTGGGCCAGTTTGCAGTGGCTTACTTTGGGCATAAACCATCCACCAGTGCATGGATAGAAGAAGTAGCCGAACAACTCTTGACACAAGGCTTGGCACCAGTCATGGATCGCCTCAGGGCATTGACAAGCAGCACGCAGAAAGTAGAAGAACAACGAAAAAGGTTGCTTAACTACTACACCACCAACGCTTATCGTATGAACTACCCAGCCTACTTAGCAAAAAGCTGGTGTATTGGCTCGGGGGCTATTGAAGCGGCCCACCGCAGTGTGACTCAGCAACGGCTCAAGCTTTCCGGGCAACGCTGGTCTGGCTACGGTGCTCAATGCGTACTCAACCTGCGCGTGCTACGAATGAGTAACCGATGGAATGAATTACAAAACCTTATCAAACATGCTGCCTAGCGACATTTTGTTATGCACCCTTAGTATCTTAGTGGGTACGCGCCACGGCGCGTACCCACTATTTGCTCAATGAGAGCAGATGAATCTTTAAATGTACCTTTTAAACGCAAAGGCCGGACGGTTAGCTAAATAACCGAGCCGCCGCTCATGAGCGTAGGCTTCCCGTTCAAAGCTAATCCGTAGGTAGGCCTCAACGTGGCTCATCCCCCGCCTGCGGTGCCACACGTATTCGGTCAAATACAAAACGTAAAAGGGAATCACCAGTAACTCAAGCTGCTGCCGCAGATGAATGCGTTCGTGGTTAAGCAACACCGGATCAAGGCGATCATCGGCGTAGCGAAGCAACACGAAGGGATACAGGGCGATGGCGCGGGCGAAGTTACCGGTGATCAGGCGCACCACCCACGGTAGGCACACCACCACTAGCGAGGTGGGGCAAACGAAAGTATAGACGAGAAGTCGTAGGTACGTTTATCCAAGTAGATGTTGCTGCAGTGCACCCGCAACAAGTCTTTGGACAGCACTTCCATCAGCGATTTTTTGATGCTGGCCGCTTCCCCGAAATCGCCCCAGGAGTCAGAAACCAGGTTCGTTTCTTTGTTGTAGGCGTAAACCTTATCGGAGATGTTGGTGCGAATGCGAAACTCGCCCGTTTCCTCATCGCCGTCCACAGCAAAAAACACCTCCTGCATTTCGGCTTCGGGGAATACCGAGATGGCCGCAATATAGATTAGCGTGTCGCTGTCGGCCGATGTGAGGCGCTGTAAGTTGCAAGTACAAAATTCCTGTGCCCAGGTAGGACATGTGAGCAGTAGGCTGAGCCCAACAATCGTAAAAAAGCGTTTCATAAGTTGTGTTGTATGCGGATGAGAAACAAAAAACAAACTTCTCTACACCGACTTAACTGTAAAAAATCGGACCAAGTACTGTCCAAAAAGTAGGAGCGATTGACAATTACTTTTATCAACGCAATTGCTCACTGATTGTTGCGGCGGGCAGCGCGCTGGGTAAGGGTCGTTAAAAAGGAGGGCGACCATTCCGAAGCGCTTTCTTCCCCCGAGGCCCGTTCGCTACCAATGCCTCCCGGATCGGGCAACCACCGATTGATCACTCCCGACACCTCCGAGACCAGTTGCGGAGCTACCCCGTTGAGTGTCGTCAATAGTTTAGCGGGTAACGACAGCACCACCGTGCTTTTGCCGTATCGTCCCGCTTCCAGAATGGCTTTGGCCGTTTCCGAACTACTCATGGTGATAGCGGGCAGCGAATCGCTAATGGTGAACCACGTCTGCTCCTCGCGATGCTGGCCCTTGTAGACGGCGTTCTTCGGACTGCCGGTGCGGATTAAGCCCGGACACACCGTGGTTACGTAAATGTTTTCCCGCAACAGTTCGGCCCGGTAGCCTTCCGACAAACCCACCAGGGCGTGCTTGCTGGCACTGTAAGGATGCATGTGGGGAAGGCTCACCTTGCCGCCTACCGAAGCGATGTTGATGATGCGTCCCTGGCCCCGCTCGCGCATGCCGGGCAGCACCGCCTGGATGGTGTGGTACGGGCCCCAGTAATGGGTACTGATGGCCTCTTCGTATTCCTGCTGCTCCATCTCGGCCAGGGGCCCTACCTGGATAATGCCCGCGTTGTTGATCAGTGCATCAATGGGGCCTATCGTCCTGGTGACGGTGGCCACGGTCTTTTTCACCTGCGCGGGATCAGTCACGTCGCAGGGCAGGGCCAGCACTTTCACCTTTTGTCCCACGTGCTTGGCGCGGCGTTTCAAGATGCGGCGCGCGCGCGATAAGTCCTGCCGGTTGCGGGCGCAGATGGCTACGTTGGCCCCGGCGCCTACCAACTGACGCGCCAGTTCCAGTCCGAGGCCGCGCGAGCCGCCGGTGACCAGCACGATGCGGTCCGCCCAGTCGATTTCGCGCTGCTGCCGCGTGATATAACGCGCCGCGATGAGTCCGGCACCACCGGCCAGGGTCCAAAATAAGGTACGGTTGCGTGATTTCATCTCGTAGAATTTTGAAAGTTATAACGATCAGCACGGGGCAATGTTTGGGGAATACGCCGACGGCCATTTTCAGATTAGCGGGGAAAAACGTACCTTTTGCCCGAATACCAAAACACCTGATCCTATGAAAACCAATCGCCGCACCGCCGTGAAGCAACTGGCGGGCACCGCTGCCCTACTTTCCACCGCTAACCCCCTGGCTTACGCTATGACCAATCCTGAGAAAATAACGCAACCTGCTGGTAAACAGACTATCAATCACTCGGTGTGCAAGTGGTGCTTCAATGACATTCCCCTGGATAAATTCTGCGCCGACGTGAAAAAGATGGGCATCAGCTCGGTGGAGCTGCTTGGTCCCGACGAGTGGCCCACCCTGAAGAAGCACGGACTTATCTGCGCCTTGGCGTCGTACTGGGAAGACGGCTTTGGCATCGAAAAGTGCTGGAACCGCCCGGAGCACCACGATGCGCTGGTGGCATTGTACGAAAAGAGCATTCCGAAAGTGGCCGAAGCGGGCCTGAAGCAGATCATCACTTTTTCGGGCAACCGTGGCGGGATGGACGACCAAACCGGCATGAAAAACTGTGCCGAGGGGCTAAAACGCATCATGCCGCTGGCTGAGCGGAACAACGTGCGGGTGGTGATGGAGTTGCTTAACAGCAAGGTGAACCACCCTGATTACATGTGCGACCATACGGAGTGGGGCGTAGCGCTGTGCGATATGATAGATTCGGATAATTTCAAACTGCTCTATGACATTTATCATATGCAAATTATGGAGGGCGACGTGATTGCCACCATTCGCAAGTACCATCCCTACATTTCGCACTACCACACGGGGGGAGTGCCGGGCCGCGCCGAGATCGACACCACCCAGGAGCTGTATTATCCGGCCATCATGCGGGCCATTTTGGATACCGGATTCACGGGCTACGTGGCGCAGGAGTTCATTCCCAAGCAAGACGATAAGCTGGCTTCGTTACGAGAAGGAGTGGAGATTTGCAATGTTTAGTCGTCGGCGGTGGCCCTTCCGGACTGGCCGCCGCGCTGTTCTTATCAGAGCGGGGGATCACCGCCCGGGTGATTGACAAAAAAAACATTTCATGGCTGAGCGTTCTTTTCCCTATCTTCGCACCAACCGCCCGACGGTTTGTGATGGGGTTGAATAAATAATTTGCTCATTCCACTTGTTCAATAGAAATTTCTATCAGAATTTACTTACCAATAAATATAATTTACTTCCTTAATCAACCTTCCGAATAGTGCGTTCCTCACCCCGAATCGGTGACCCGTTTTATGAGTACCATCGCCGACCTGTCCGAAATTACCCGCTTGCAGAAGCAATCCGACCAACCCACCGAACCCGTTGATCTGGCCGCCGTGATTCAGGAGGTTCTCCTGGATATTGCCCCCGCCGTAGAAAAGGCGAATGCCCAGGTGCTCATTGACGTTGAGCCATGCCTCTCCATTCGGTTTGCCCCCAAAAACCTGCGTAGCGTGGTGTATAATCTGTTATCCAACGCCGTGAAGTACCGCGACCCGCAACGGCCGCCGATCCTCCAAATAAGCTGCGAAGCGGCCGAGGGCTATCAGATTTTTACGGTGGCGGACAATGGTATGGGTATGGACCTAAGCGGTGACACCAAGCTGTTCGGCATGTTTCAGCGCTTGCACGACCACGTGGAAGGCACCGGGGTAGGGCTGTACATTGTAAAAAAAGTGATAGAAAACGCCGGAGGGCGCATTGACGTGGAGAGTGAAGTGGGCCGTGGTTCCACGTTCCGAGTATTTTTCAAACAGTAACTTTAAAGATCATATGCAACAACTAGAATGCGTCTTGTTGGTGGACGACGATGAAATCACCAACTTTGTGCACGAAGCCCTGATCGACGACCTGGGAGTTGCCAAACAGGTGCTGGTCGCCAAGAACGGACAGGAGGCCATCCGAATCATCCAGCAACAGGCGGAGCAGGGACGGCACTGCCCCAACCTCACTTTCATGGATATTAACATGCCCGTGATGAACGGTTTTGAGTTTTTGGAAGTCTACCAGCAGCTGGACGAAGCCCTGCGACAGTCAATTATCATTGTGATGCTCACCACCTCGCTGAACCCCAAAGACATCGAGCGAACCAAGAACACGGGAGTTGCTGACTTTCTGAACAAACCACTGACTGCCGATAAGGTACGCGAGGTACTGGCGAAACATTTTGAGATAGATACTGAATGAGCTTTGAGGGTTGGTTACCTTGTAGAATGTATATGATACGAAACATACTATCTCCTTTAATTGCTTCCGTGACTTCGGCTCTCCTACTGCTGGTTTTTCTAGTTACGGAAGGAGCCGCGCAAAAGAGGGCGACTCCCCGGGATACGATCTCGGATGCCCCGCTGGTCACCACCCAGCACAGTGTCACGATCAACGGGCAGGCAATCAACTATACCGCCACCACCGGCTACCTGGTGCTGCGCACCGAAGACCAGAAACCCCGGGCGAAGCTGTTCTTTGTGGCCTACACCAAGAATGACGAACCCAACGTAGCCCAACGTCCCATCACCTTCGCCTTCAACGGCGGACCTGGTTCCTCCTCGGTGTGGTTGCACCTGGGGGCGCTGGGTCCGAAGCGGGTGTTGATGACCGAGCGGGGCGAACCCTTGCCACCGCCCTACCAGTTGATGGACAACGCGTACTCGTGGCTGGACCAAACCGATCTGGTGTTTATTGATCCGGTGGAAACCGGCTATAGCCGTCCGGCCCCGGGAGTGAAGAAAACGAAGTTCACCGGGTTCAAACAGGACATAGAAAGTGTGGGCGACTTTATCCGCTTATACACCACCCGCAACGGACGCTGGTCGTCGCCCAAATTTCTGGCGGGCGAAAGCTACGGCACCACCCGCGCCGCCGGTCTGTCGGGCTATTTGCAGGACCGGCACGGCATGTACCTGAACGGGCTGATGCTCATCTCCTCCATTCTAAATTTCCAGACGGCCCGCTTCGGGCGGGGCAACGACTTGCCCTACGTGCTGTTCCTGCCCACCTACGCCGCGGTGGCCTATTACCACAACCGGTTGCCTGAACCCGTCAACAACCTGGAAGAGTTTTTGGATGAAGTAGAGCAATTCGCTCTTGGCGACTACACCCTGGCCCTAATGCAAGGTGATAGCTTGTCGCCAAACCGCCGGGCCGCCTTGGCCGAACGATTGCACCGCTACACCGGACTGGACACTGCCTACCTGCGGCGCACCAACTACCGGATCGATATCAGCCGGTTTGTGAAGGAGCTGCGCCGCGACGAAGGGATCACCGTGGGGCGACTGGATGGCCGACTCACCGGGCGCGACTACGACGACGCGGGTGATCAGTACGACTTTGATCCCAGCCTGGACGGCACCATCACCGGCCCGTACACCGCTACCCTAAACGCTTACCTGCACGACGAACTCAACTACCGCAACGACTTGCCCTACGAAATCCTCACCGGCCGCGTGCAGCCCTGGGACTACAGCAACGTGCAGAATGAGTTTCTGAACGTGGCTGAAACCCTTCGCGAAGCCATCAGCAAAAATCCCTATCTGAAAGTACACGTCTTTAACGGCTACTACGATCTGGCTACGCCCTACTTTGCCACCGAGTACACCTTCAGCCATATGCACCTGCGCGATAGCTTATCGAACAACGTGAGCATGTCGTACTATCCTGCCGGGCACATGATGTACATCCACCAGCCCTCGTTGGTGAAAATGAAGCAGGAGGTGGATGCATTTATCCGGAAGGCAGCGCCTCGGTAGCGCTGCTTTGAATTAATCCTAGGGCGTGTTGACATATAAGCTTAGAATTTACCCGGCTCATTCAATAACGCTGATTGAGTTTCGGAGACAGACCACGAAAAACTAGTTCGCGATAACCAAATGCCGGAGACAGGCTACGAAAAACTGGTTCGTGACGACCAGATGTCGGAGACAGGACACAAAAAACTAGGTCGGCGTAAGAAAACTTCGGAGACAGGTGACAAAAACCTGATTTTACAACAGGCACCAAAGCTTCTTGTGATAATTTTCGGGTGGTGCACGGGAAGTAATGCCAACAAGACAAAAAAAGTGGCTTATGAAAAGCACAAGCCACGGATGTTTGTGGAGGGAAAAAATGGCCCCTTGGTTACTTCATCATTCGGTGCCGCCGGGGCCCGGTTCGCCACTCGACATTCCCTACTTAGTGACTCTCTGCTTTCTTCTCCTCGGATTGCTTCTTCACTTCCCCATTGAGCAAGGCTGCCGCCTCTTTGTCCACAAACCAGTGCTCCTCGCCGTCCTCGGGCTGGATGAGCTGCGCCGGATACTCGTCGGGTTGGTATTTGCCCTTGAGCACCTCCCGCATCGTTTCGGCTTTTTTCTTGCCGTAGGCCAGAAAGGCCACGCAGCCCGCCTGGTTGATGAGCTGGGGGGTCAACGTGATGCGGTGCGAGTTGAGCTTTTCTACGAACACATCCTTCACCCACGACATCTTTTTGGTGGATACCGTAGTGTGCGGAAACAACGAGGCGGTGTGCCCATCATCGCCCATGCCCAGCAGAATCAGATCGAAGCGAGGCAGCTGCTGATGAAAGAACTGCTGCAGGGTTTCTTCGTACTGCTGCGCCGCCACGTCGGCCCGAAATTGACCCTGAATGGGGTGAATCTGCTCGGGCGGAATCGGCAGGTCGTTGAGCATTTCGGAGAAAGCCATGCCCGCGTTGCTGTCCTCATGGTCAATAGCCACCGGACGTTCATCTCCCCAGAACACGTGCACCTTATCCCAGGGCAACGAATCACGGAAGGGGTCTTGGGTGAGCAACTGGTACAACTTTTTGGGTGAAGAACCGCCGGTCAGGGCCACCACGAAGCGCCCGCGGGCGTTCACCGTTTCGCGGCAACGCTTGGCAAACAGCTCGGCCGCGCTGTAGCTTAGATCATCCACGCTTTGGAACACGTGCAGGTTCACTGCTCCGCCCTTGCGGCGTCCACTGGTGGCGTTGATCAACGTACTCTGGGCGTTGCGCGCCGGGGGATTAATCCAGCGATGGTCTTGCTGAGCCAGCAGGCGATCGGCAGATTTAGGACCCCAACTACCGGCTTCATAGCTGGGGTAGTCGTCGATGGGATTATTCTCCCAGGCTTCCAGAATGGGCATGATCACCTCCCAGGCGGCTTCCACCTGATCACCGCGCATAAAGAGCGAAGCATCGCCCTCGATCACGTCGAGCAGCAGCGTCTCGTAGGCTTCGGGCGACTGCGTATCGTAGGCTTCCTCGTAGTCAAAGATCATGTCCACCGGATTGATGATCTGGCTCACGCCCGGACGCTTGGCCTGGAACCGAATTTTGATGCCCGAGTCGGGCTGGATGTTCATCACGATGCGGTTGGGCTCCTGCCGCTTGCGCCCGTCGATCGAGAAGGCCCGGTGGGGCACCGGCTTCAGCTGAATGGTGATCACCGAGGTTTTGTCGGCCATGCTCTTGCCCGTGCGAATGTAGAAGGGCACGTCCTGCCAGCGCCAGTTGTCCACGAAGAACTTCACGGCGGCGTAGGTTTCGGTGTTGGAGTCGGGGGCCACGCCCTCTTCTTCGCGGTAGCCAGTCACCTCCTTGCCCTTCACCCAGCCCGCGCCGTACTGTCCGCGCACCGCGTGGTGCTTGATTTCGGCAGGTTTATAGCGGCGCATGGCCTTGAGCACGTCTACTTTTTTGTTACGTATCTCGGTGGCTTCCAACGAGATAGGGGGTTCCATCGCCACCATCGCTAACAGTTGCAACACGTGGTTCTGTACCATGTCGCGCAGCGCGCCGGAGCCTTCGTAGTAGCCGCCGCGGCCCTCCACACCCACCGTTTCCGACACGGTGATTTGCACGTGGTCGATGTAGTTGCGGTTCCACAGCGGCTCAAACAGGGTGTTGGCAAAGCGGAAGGTCAGAATGTTCTGTACCGCCTCTTTGCCCAGGTAGTGGTCGATGCGAAAGATCTGATCTTCGGTGAAAATCTTGCTCAGCAAGCGGTTCAATCCGCGGGCGGTGATAAGATCGTGTCCGAAGGGTTTCTCCACCACAATGCGCGAGCGTTGGGTGTTCTCGCAGGCCTGCACCCGCCCCAGATTGACGGCCACCTCCTCGAACAGCGAGGGGGAAACCGACAGGTAGAAGATGCGGTTGCTGTCTTCTTTCCACTCTTTTTCCTTTTCCTTGATATCATCTAAGATTTCACGGTAAGATGATTCTTCCTTCACGTTGGCCACTTTGTAGACTACGTGCTGCGAGAAGGTCTTCCACTGCTCTTCGTCTACCGGCCGTCGCGAAAACTCGTCCAGCGATTCTTTGAGGTAACTACAGTAGTCTTCGTTGGTGTACTCGGTGCGCCCCAGGCCCATGATGAAAAACTTCTCGGGCATATAGCGGTCGACATACAGATTATACAGGGCCGGAATCAGCTTGCGCTTGTTCAAATCACCACTGCCACCGAAGATCACAATCGAGGTAGGGGCTAGGTTTTTGTCTTGACTCATAAGGATGGATGCTTGGGCAAAAGAATAGATTATAGGATCACCGTTTTCTAACGAGGAACTAATCCCTACGCTGGAAGACAGAAACAGTCTTCTTGGTTTTTAGTTGGCGCCTTTTTTAACGTCCGGTTCTTCGCTGCGCTTGTCTTGCACTTCGGGATCGTCTTCCCATTCGGTGTGAAAGGTGCCTTCCTGGTCGATGCGCTCGTAGGTGTGCGCTCCGAAGTAGTCGCGCTGCGCCTGGGTCAGGTTCGAGGGCAAACGCTCGGTGCGGTAGGCGTCGAAGTAGGTGAGGGCCGAGGCTAAGGCGGGCACCGGAATGCCCTGTTCCACGCCCAGCCGTACCACCTGCCGGGCGTCGGTGTGGCGCTCCTTCATTAGCTTGGCAATGCCGGGAGCCAGAATAAGGTTGGCCAGATCGGGTTGCTCGCGGTAGGCTTGCATAATGTCTTCCAGGAAGCTGGCGCGAATGATGCAACCGCCCCGCCAGATGCGGGCCACGTCTTCCAGGTTGATGCCGTAGTCAAACTCTTCCGAAGCGGCTTGCAGCAGCGCCAATCCCTGGGCGTATGCGGTTACGAAGGCGAAGTAAAGCGCGTGCATCAGCTGCTCTTCATTGTTGAGGCGTTGCTCGTCTACCTCTAAATCGCCCAAATCCAGGTCCTTGGCGGCCGCTACGCGCTGCTGTTTCAACGCGGACAGAAAACGCATCGTCACCGACACGTCGATGGTCGGAATGGGCACGCCCAGGTCCATGGCCACCTGCGAGGTCCACTTGCCGGTGCCTTTCTGCTTGGCCTTGTCCAGAATATGGTCTACCAGCAGCCCATCGCCGGTTTCGGCGTCTTCTTTCGTAAAGATATTCGCGGTAGCCTCGATCAGGAACGACTGTAACTCGCCCTCGTTCCATTCGGCGAACAGGCGCTGCACGTCTTCGTTGGTCAGGCGCATGCCGCGCTTCAGGTAGTCATACACCTCGGCGGTGAGCTGCATGATGCCGTACTCGATGCCATTGTGCACCATCTTCACAAAGTGACCGGCCGACTTTTTGCCCAGGTAGGTCACGCAGGGTTCGCCGTTCACCTTGGCGGCGGCGGCTTCCAGCATCGGACGCACGATCTCGTAGGCCTCGGGATTGCCGCCGGGCATCAGGCTCGGGCCGTGGCGGGCTCCTTCTTCGCCGCCGGAAACGCCCACCCCCAGGAAGTGGATTTTCTTGGATTCCAACTGCTCCATCCGGCGGTTGGTATCGGTGTAGTGCGAGTTGCCCCCGTCGATGATCACGTCGCCGGGATCGAGGTGTTCGCTGAGCTCCTGAATCACCGCATCGACAATAGGACCGGCGGGCACCAGCAACATAATTTTGCGGGGGGTAGCCAGTCGTTCCACAAATTTCTCCACGGTGGTCACGCCGTCCACGCGCCCTTCGCTGGCGTCGTTTAGTGCCTGTGCTTTGTCGGGGTCTTTGTCGTAGCCCACGACCGTGAAGCCGCTGTCGGCAATGTTGAGCAGAAAGTTGCTGCCCATCACGCCCAGGCCAATCATTCCAAATTCACATTGTTGGTGTTCCATAGTTTAAGGTTGGTTAGGGAATTGAATGATTGAATGACAGAATGACTGAAGGTAGGTTTCTATTCAATCACTCCTTCCTTTATTCAATCAATCCTTTTTTTCTAATGCTAGTACTTTGTTCAATCTTCTCACGTGCCGTTCCTCTCCGCTAAACTCAGCTCCCAAAAACGCTTTAGTCATTTCCTTGATCAGTTCTTCGCCAAACACCCGGGCTCCGAAGCAAATGATATTCATGTCGTCGTGCTCCACGCCCTGCCGGGCCGAGTAAGTATCGCAGATCAGGGCCGCCCGCACGCCGGGCACTTTGTTGGCCGCAATAGAAGCTCCCACGCCACTGCCGCAGATGGCAATGCCCCGTTCCACTTCACCGTTTGCAACCGCGTGGGCGATTTTGGCGGCGAAGTCGGGGTAATCGTCCTTAGCATCGTAGGTATCCGCCCCGTAGTCGGTCAGCGTGATATCGTCCATCGTTTGCAAAAACGTAACGAGCTTTTGCTTGGCTTCAAATCCACCGTGGTCGGCGGCAATTCCTAGTTTCATAGGTGTGACTTTCAGAGTGGTGAGGGGATTAGGGATTGGGGACTTTCAGGGTGGCTAGGGGATTAGGGGTTGGGTGTTGGGTTTTCCTAATCCCTAAAACCCAATCCCCAACACCCAATCACGCTGATACCGATTCCACCATCTTCTTGGCGTACTTCACCACGTTGTCGGCGCTGAAGCCGAATTCTTGCAGCAGCGCTTTGCCGGGGGCGGATTCGCCGTAGCGGTCGATGCCAATGGCCATTCCTTCGTCGGTGGTGTACTTTTCCCAACCGAGCGTAGCGCCCGCTTCAATGGAAATACGTTTCTTGACGTTGGGCGGGAATACCGTTTCGCGGTAGGACGTGTCCTGCTTCTCAAACAGCTCCCACGAAGGCATGCTCACCACGCGGACGGGGATGCCTTCCTTCTCTAACTTTTCCTGCGCTTCCAGCGCTACCCATACCTCCGAACCGGTACCGATGAGAATCAACTGGGGCGTTTCTTTCGAATCTTTCAGGATATAGGCTCCCTTCTCCAGATTGTCCGGCCCCATGTCGCTCTGGTAGCTAATCACGGGCAGATTCTGCCGCGATAGCACGATCAGCACCGGGCCGTCTTTGTGCTCGATGGCCACGCGCCAGGCATGCGAGGTTTCGTTGGCGTCGGCCGGACGGATCACCGTCACGTTGGGCATGGCCCGCAGCGACATCAACTGCTCCACCGACTGGTGGGTGGTGCCATCTTCGCCCAGCCCAACGCTGTCGTGGGTGTAGACAAAGATCGAGCGCAGCTTCATGATGGCCGCCAGGCGGATGGGCGGGCGCATGTAGTCGGTGAAGATAAAGAACGTGGAACCGTAGGCGATCAGCCCTTCGGTGAGGGCGATGCCGTTGGTGATGGCTCCCATCACGTGCTCGCGGATGCCGAAGTGAATGTTACGCCCGCCGTAGTTGCCCGGCTCGAAGCTACCCGAGTCTTCTACCTCAGTTTTGGTAGATTCCACCAAGTCGGCCGCACCGCCCACCAGCAGCGGCAGGTTCGGGGCAATGGCATTCATGGCCTTCTTGCCCGCGTTGCGGGTGGCCACCGGACCGTCTTCCGGATCGTAGGTAGGCAGCTTGTCGCTCCAGCCAGCAGGCAGCTTCTCTTCGGTGAAGTCCAGGTACTCCTGCGCCAGTTTGCCGTGCTGCTCTTTGTACTTATCAAATATTTTTTGCCACTCCTGGTGCTTTTGCTTGCCCTGCTCCACGTACTCGTTGTAGAAATCATAGACCCCGTCGGGCACGAAGAACTTCTTGTCAGGGTCCAAGCCCAGGTTCTTCTTGGTGAGGGTCACTTCCTCTTCACCCAGTGGCGCGCCGTGCACGCCCGGGGTGTTGGCCTTGTTCGGACTGCCGTAGCCAATAATGGTCTTGATGCGGATAAACGAGGGGCGTTCGGTCTCCGCCTTGGCGTTCTCAATAGCCTTGGCCACCGCGTCCAGGTCGTTTACGTCTTCCACGAACTGCACGTGCCAGCCCTGCGCTTCAAAGCGGGCGTTCACATCTTCAGTGAAGGTGATGTCGGTGTCGCCGTCGATGGAGATGTTGTTATCGTCGTACAAAAAGATCAGGTTGCCCAGCTTCAGGTGACCGGCAATAGAACCCGCCTCGTACGAGATCCCCTCCATTAGGTCGCCGTCGCTGCAAATTGCGTAGATGTGGTAATTAAACAGCTCAAAATCGGGCTTGTTGTAGCGGTCGGCCAGCATCTTTTGTCCGATGGCGAAGCCCACCGCGTTGCCCACGCCTTGTCCAAGCGGACCGGTGGTGACCTCGATGCCGGGCGTCAGGCCGTACTCGGGGTGCCCCGGGGTGATGCTGTGCAACTGCCGAAACTGTTTCAGGTCGTCCATCGACAACTCGTAGCCCGTCAGGTGCAGAATGCTGTACTGCAGCACGCAGGCGTGACCGGCCGACAGGATGAAGCGGTCGCGGTTAGGCCAGCGGGGGTCGGTCGGGTCGTAGTTCATCACGCGCGACCACAGCACGTGGGCCAGCGGGGCCAGGCTCATGGCCGTGCCCGGGTGACCGGCATTCGCTTTCTGCACCGCGTCCATCGACAGGGTACGAATGGCGTTGACGCAACTGGTTTCTAGTTCTTGATTCATGTGGTTGGTTGTTAAAGAAATTTGCTAAAAGTAGCGGTTCGTAAAATCATACTACCAAAAAAGAGCGTGCGGCAACCTTAGGCTGCCCCCTTGCTTTCTCTCACGGGAAGCTGTGCCTCCTCGTTGCAATAAAAGCAATCTATCCGAGAATTTGTTTATTTTTCGGCAGCCAAACGCGCCGGAGGCAGGAAACCCGCACCAACCTTTGGCAAAACAGTGTTTCCAACCACAACCAACCGTACCTATATGCCTAAGAAACTACTCGTTTCAGTCTTTCTTCTTTTGCCATACGCTGCTTTCGTTCACGGTCAGCCGTTGCAACCCGGCTTCGATAAGCACGAGTACATCGACCTGATGAAGGTTTCGGCGCAGTTTGGGGATTCGGCCTACCGGGCCGCCCTGCCGGTGCCGCCGCAGTATACCCTGGCCTACCGTTCGGCCGAGATAGGATTGGGCAATCGCTGGGAGCTGTGGACCCGGCCCGATCAGGTGGCGGTTATCAGCGTGCGGGGCACCACCGAACGGAGCGAGAGTTGGCTGGCCAACCTCTACGCCGCGATGGTTCCGGCCCAGGGCACGCTCACGCTGAGCGATGACTTCACCTTTCCCTACCGGTTGGCTACCCACCCCCGGGCGGCGGTGCACGTGGGCTGGCTGGTGAGCACCGCTTTTCTGGCCCGCGATATCCTGCCCAAGATGGACTCGTGCTACCGGGCGGGCACCCGCCACGTGATCATCTTGGGGCACAGCCAGGGCGGAGCCATTGCCTATCTGCTCACCGCCCATCTGTACTCTCTGCAACAACAAGGGAAGCTGCCCGCCAATTTGCGGTTGAAGACCTACTGTAGTGCGGCGCCCAAGCCCGGCAACCTGTACTTTGCCTATGCCTACGAAGCCCTGACGCAGCACGGATGGGCTTACAACGTGGTCAACTCGGCCGACTGGGTGCCGGAAGTGCCCGTGACGGTGCAAACCCTGGATGATTTCAACCGACCCAATCCGTTCGTCAATGCCCGGCAGACGATCAGGAAGCAGAAGCTCAGGGCTCGGATTGCCCTCAACTACGCCTACAAAAAACTGTATAAACCCACGCAAAGAGCGCAGGAGAACTATCAGAAAATCCTGGGTGACTACACCTCCAAGCAAGTGAAAGCCCTGCTGCCGGGGTTTGTGCCGCCCGCGTACTACGAGAGCAACGACTACGTGCGCACCGGAACCACCATCACCCTGCTGGCCGACGAAGACTACTACGCCTGGAACCCGCAGGACTCCGCTTTTCTTTGGGCCCACCATTTTCACTCGCCCTACATTTATCTGGCTGAAAAACTTGATTATCCATCCACCACCAACATGGCCGACAAAGACCTTTTGGGCACCGCTTGGAAGCTGGAATACCTTTCCGGCCCGCGCATCGCTTTTCAGGGACTGTTTCCTGACAAAAAGCCACAGATCACGTTTAATCCAACTACCCAAAAGATAGAAGGCAACAGCGGTTGCAACGGTTACTCAGCCGACTACACCCTCAACGGCGACAACCTCTCGGTAGGCGAACCGGGCCCCACCACCATGATGTACTGCGGGGAGGGCGAAAAGTTCTTTCTAAATACCATCCAAAAGGTGAATCGCTACTTCATTGATGAAGACGGCAAACTGAACCTGGCCATCAATGAAGTGCCCATGATGCGCTTTAAAAGAGTCACTCAATGATGGGAAGAATTATCCGCTACGCATCCTGCTTGTTGCTACTGGAGGCTTGTTGGTTATCATCCAGTAGCCACGCCCAAACGATTATTAATGATCCTCAAACACTATCCACCCGAAGTCTTTCCGAACGTTGGGAGCTCGACTCGGCTACCCGGCGGGGAGTGCTGCGCCTTACGTACTACAAACCGTTCTACGTGACGGCAGGCCGTTGGTCGAGCAATCCCAATACCCAGCCGACCAGCCTGAATCCCAACTACTCGGTTCCCGACCCGGTAGACTATAACCAGTACGAAGCTAAATTTCAGTTAAGCTTCAAGACCAAGCTGCTGCAAACCATTTTCTGGGGCTACGGTGACCTGTGGATGGGCTACACCCAGAAAGCCCACTGGCAGATCTACAACACCAACGTCTCCCGCCCGTTTCGGGAACTTAACTACGAACCGGAGCTCATTCTCAATTTCCCGATCAACATCAAGATCGCCGGTTTCCGGGCCCGTACGCTCGGAGTGGCCTTCAATCACCAGTCCAACGGCCGGTCGCTGCCCCGCTCGCGCAGTTGGAACCGCATCATGTTCCACCTGGGACTGGAACGGCCGCACTGGATGATTGTGATTCGCCCCTGGATTCGGCTTCCCGACGAAGACGACGAGAACCCGTTGATTACCGACTACATCGGCCGGGGCGAACTGACCCTGGCCTACGGTGCCGGGCGACACCAGTTATACCTGGTGGCCACCCATCCGATGCGCACCAGTTTGCTCAACCGGGGCAGTGCCCAACTTAACTGGGTGTTTCCGATCAAGGGGCAGGTCCGGATTCAACTGCAAGGCTCCACGGGCTACGGCGAAACGTTGATTGACTATAATCACCGCCAGACTACCCTGGGAGTAGGCGTCTCATTCATTGATTGGTAAATCAGCTCTTTATGAAAATATACTTACTACCCTTTATATTAGTGAGTTGGTTACTCAGTTGCCAGCCGCCCCCGCCCACCACCACCGGGCGAACCCCTCCGGTGGATACGTTACAAATGAAGACGAACCAAGCAACAACGGACGTTGCCGATACAAGCGCGTACTTTCAGGCGTCGGGCACCGAGCCCTTCTGGAATATCCGCTTGTCCGACACCCGAATCCAATTCACTTCGCTGGTAGCGGGTTTTGAGCAATTTACTACCCCGCCCGTTGAACCCGTTCGAGCGATGGACGCCAACGTGAAAAGATACCAGGCCGATACCGAATCGGGCCGGTTGATCGTAGAAATCAGGCAGCAGCTGTGCACCAATGCCATGTCGGGCGAGAACTTTCCCTACCAAGTAAGCGTGAGCATTCAACGGGGCTTAGATCAGGAGCCTACGGCCTTTGCGGGATGCGGTGCCTACATTCCTGACTATCGCCTGCACGACCTGTGGGTGCTGGATTCGTTACAAGGCACTCCGGCGAGTGCGTTGCCGTTCGAGAAAGAACGGCCGATGATGGAGATCAACACCCGGAAGGCTACCTTCATGGGCTTTGCCGGATGCAACCGGATGCGCGGTACGCTCTTCGCGGAGCGCGATCTGCTGCGCTTCACCGACATTATCACCACCCGCATGGCCTGTCCTTCCGGCGATGCCGAAGCTAAATTCCTCACCGCCCTACGCTCGGCTACCACCTTCCGCATCGGCAACAACCGCTTGTTCTTATCCAATCCGAACGGCCAGCAACTCGTGTTCAAGAAAGTAGATTAACTAACCCCCTAACCCCCCAAACTATGAAACTACCGTATGCCACCTCCGTCCTCTTCCTGCTGATGGCTGCCTGTCAGCCGGGTGCTACCACCCAGGATACAACCGCCTCGTCGGTGGCGGGCTGTTATGGGTTTGAGCAGAACAACAGCCGGGTGACGGCGCACCTGGAAGCGGCGGAAGACTCGGTGAAAGGCCGGTTGCGCTATGACTTCTACGAGAAAGACGACAACGAAGGCGAATTTGCCGGAACGATGCACGGCGATACCCTGCTGGGAGTCTACACCTTTTATTCGGAAGGGCAACAAAGTAAGCGCGAAGTGGCTTTTCTGCAACAGGACGACCGTTTGGTGGAAGGCTACGGCAACTCCCAGTTCAAGAACGGCGTGCAGCGCTTCGACGCCCCGAACCAACTCACCTTTGGGCAAGGAGTGGTGCTCACCAAAACCGAGTGCACCGAAGACATCACGGGCTGCCTGATTGAGCAGGGGTTCCGTTGGTCGGCCATCCGCGATACCTGTGTCGTTCCCGCCCAGTCCGGCGTGCCATTGCGGGCGTTAGCTTCGGCTGAGTCAGCGCCACCGGCCGCCTTCCTGCTGTTTTCCGACGACCGGCAACAAGCCGAAGTCTTTTTGCCCGATCAGCCCGATGCGCTCACCCTAGAGCGAACCGGTGAGGAAGGGGCGCATTCCTGGGGACAAGGGGATTACCGGCTCTTTCCCTGGAAAGGCTACGTGCTGCAATACCAAAGCACATCCATATACGCCGGTGGCTAACGCCAGATAGCAGCTGCAATTTTATGTCTAGCGTAGTCTGCCTCAAACTAACGGAGGCAGCGCACCATCCCGGCCTGTATGAAACCGACTCTTCTTGAACACACCCTGCTTCATCATTGCTCCGCCTTCCATCCGGTAGTTGAATCGATTCGGACAGACAACCTCGCAACCCTAGACCTCACGGCAAACAACGTTTCGCTGGCCGCCGTCGACCTCACCGACACCGCCGCCTTTGATCAGTGGGTGCAGCAGCAACGGCAGGGCCGGGTGGGCATCGGGGGCTATCTAGAGGACCGCGTGGTGTACCGCCGCAGCGACCACTACGCCGGGGCAGAACCCCGCCGCCTGCACCTGGGCCTGGACTTGTGGACGGAAGCGGGCACCCCTATTCATACGCCCCTGCCCGGCACCGTGCACAGCGTGGCCGACAACCGAGGCTTCGGCAACTACGGACCCACGGTGATTCTGAAGCACCACCTAACGGGGTATACATTCTATACCCTCTACGGGCACCTGAGCCGCGCCACGTTGACGAACCTGCGAGAAGGGCAAACCGTAGTGGCCGGTGAAGTGATCGGCCATATCGGACCCTACCCCGAAAACGGCGACTGGCCGCCGCACTTGCACCTGCAAATCATCACCGACTTGGCCCCCGGACAAAGCGACTATCCTGGTGTCGTGGCTCCTTCCGAAGCCGAGTTCTACGCCGCTCGGTGCCCCAACCCGGAAGTGCTTCTTAAGAACCAGTAGCTTAAGATGAGCGCATCAGCGCACCATCCGATCAAATAACTCTTCCAGAGCAACTTGCGCGTCGGTGCACAATCCGGGATGTACCGGAGAGGTCTGCACCACGGTGCTGCGAACGGCAGTGAGCCACCGAAAACGAGACGCTAAATCAAGGAGCGCAATAGGGCCGCTATCCTGGTTGCCGACGCTAATGCGCTCCAGAGCTCTAAGATTCGCTTGCACGTCCTCCGTCTCAATGGCCGCCGAGAAGGTTCGCAGGCGACGCTCGTCTAATTCGTACTTAGCCCTGAGGTATTGCTGGGCAGAACAGTACACAATCACCCCCACATTGAGAAACTCCTCGCGGTCTACCCGGGGCACCAACCGAATCACGGCATACTCGAACCAGTGTTTATCGGGCATCTTGGGCTTCTTTTACAAATACGGCAGAGTGACTAAGACGCGTCTCCAGAAAACTGGCGTACGCATCGCGGTAGCCCTGCGGGGTGGGGAAGGCTGTGTCGTCCGTCAGCCACGCATCCGGAATCAGGGCCACAATAGACCGAATGCGCTCAGGAGTAAGCAGCGGGCGAAACCCCGCATCCACTGCGGCTAGTTCGGAGGCCTGGGGCAGCAACACGTGGTTTTTGATCAAGGCAAAAGGCTTGGTCGCTTGCTGCTCCCAGTCTTGCCAGGAGTAATGAAAGTAGAGCGCCGCTCCGTGGTCAATGAGCCACAGCTCCCGGTGCCAGATCAGCATATTGGTGTTTCGGGCGGTGCGGTCCATGTTCATCAGCAGCCCGTCCAGCCACACAATCTTAGAAGCCAGCTGTGCGTCAACCACGTTAACCGCTGGGTCATACATGATCGCGCCGGACAGGTAGTGCAAGCCCAGGTTTAAACCGGTGCTAAACTTGAGCAGGTCCTGGATTTCTTCGTCCCCCTCCAGGCGGCCAAAGCCTTCGTCCAGGTGAGCAAACACCAGTTCCGGCACCTTCAGGCCCAGCACCCGGGCAATCTCGCCGCCAATCAGTTCGGCAATGAGCGCCCCAGGGCCTTGCCCCGCTCCCCGGAACTTGATTACGTACATAAAACCGTCGTCGGCCTCCACAATGGCGGGCAACGAACCACCTTCGCGCAGCGGAGTGACGTAGCGGGTGACGTTGACCGTACGAAGGTTGGTTTGCATAGATCGTGGTTAGGCTAGACCAGCCAGTGGCTTCAAAGATAAGAGCATGACTTCACCAGGGCAACCATTTATCGGATTATCAGTACATTGCCCAAAAATCAACGAACAATGATACAAGAAGCAAGACCCTGGGAATACCTAAAGGAACAGATTGAACAGGGTGATGAAGACGAAATCAAACGCTACCTGGATACCCTACAGTCCGAAGAAATCGTCGGATCGGTAAGTCACTTGAACGATAGCG
The DNA here is from genome assembly GCA_965217275.1 of Cyclobacteriaceae bacterium. GTDB lineage: Bacteria > Bacteroidota > Bacteroidia > Cytophagales > Cyclobacteriaceae > Tunicatimonas. Next base: position 5,763,666 of record OZ244400.1, read on the forward strand.
AACGCCTGGCGCTCCTCTCGCTGCTCACCCCCCAAGATGCCGCGCAACTCGTTGACGATTTGCCCTGGGCGCAGGCCGTGGATATCATCAATGAGCTGGACAGCAAAGACGCCGCGGCCATCATATCCGAACTCACCAGCGACGATCAGGCTGATTTTCTCAACGAGATGTCTGAGGAAAAGGTCGCGGCCATCATGGTGGCGCTTCCCCGCGAAGAGGCCCGCAGTCTCAAACAGCTCATCCAGTACGATGCTGATACGGCGGGCGGACTGATGATCACCGAGTTTCTGGCCTTTGATGAGACCAGTAACGTTGAGTCGGTGGTGGCGAACCTGAGAGATAATTCAGAGAAATACGCCAAGTACCACCTGCAATACATCTACGTGACGCACGAAGGGCAGTTTTCCGGCGTGCTCAACATGCGCACCCTGCTGCTGTCGAAACCCGAGGTGACCCTCGCCAAGATCGTGCTGCGACAGGCTCTCACCGTTCGGGACCTGATGCCCCTCGATGAGCTCATCAAGTTCTTTGATACCCACGACTTCTACGGCGTACCAGTGGTGGATGACAGCCTTCGGCTAAAGGGGGTGGTGCTACGCAAGGATTTGCGCGAGGCCCAGATTGATCAAGTGAATACCGAACACCTGGAGACTCAGGGGATTGTGGGCGGAGAAGAACTGAGAACGATGCCGGTGCTGCTACGCGCCCGCCGCCGCCTTTCGTGGCTCAGCGTCAACATCTTGCTCAACATTGCCGCCGCCAGTGTCATCGCTGTGTACCAGGATACCCTGTCGGCCGTGATCGCCCTGGCGGTGTTTCTTCCCATTATCTCCGACATGAGCGGCTGCTCGGGCAACCAGGCGGTGGCCGTCAGCCTGCGCGAGCTATCGCTTGGCGTCGTTCGCCCGTTTGAAATGCTCAGGGTCTGGACACAAGAGGTCTCCGTCGGACTCATCAACGGCTTTGTGTTAGGGAGTTTGATTGGCGTGGCGGCCTGGCTATGGCAAGGAAATGCCTACCTGGGACTCGTCGCGGGCGGAGCCTTGGCGATCAACACCGTTGTTGCCGTGTCGCTGGGCGGAGTGATCCCCTTGTTCCTCAAGAAGATGAACGTGGACCCCGCTCTGGCCTCCGGTCCCATTCTAACCACGGTTACCGATATGTTCGGATTCTTCCTGGCCCTCACCTTCGCTGGCCTGATGCTGGAGCATCTATAAGAGATATTGGATGCTGGATGATTTTCTAGATGGCTAGATACTGGATATTGGATGCTGGATGATCTTCTACATGGCAAGATACTGGATGCTGGATGTGGGCTACTAAATGACAGTGACCAGTGATCGTTCCACGACGGCCAGTAACCAGTGACCAGTGACCAGTGACCAGTGACCAGTGACCCATAACCTCACTACCCGTCCGTCGGTGAATCGGTCGGGGTGGGCTTGGCATCCTCGTCGCCGTACCACCACGATACGCTGTAGAAGTCGGCTTCGCTTCGTGAGAACGGAGCTACCCGGGCCACCACCGAGGGCGCTACCACCGAAGCGGTATAAATCTGCCGGTACTGCGCCCCCCGCTCGGGCCGGTCGGCGTTGAACACAATCTGCTTCCCGTCGGGCGACCAGAAGACGACCGAATGACCTACGTTGGGGAGCAACAACTGCGCGTTGCTGCCGTTGCGGCTAATAGTATAAATATCCACCGTACCGTCGTCATCCTGCTCCGAGAGGTAGACGAACTGCTGTCCGTCGGGCGACCACACGGCGTTGTACGCAAAGAAGAGGTGGTCACCGGCAGTAATCTGTTGCAGGTTTTGCCCGTCCACGTCCACCACGAAGATATTGGCCCCACCCGTGCGGTACCTATGAAAGCTCAACTGCGTGCCGTCGGGCGAGAAGAACGGAGTGCGATCGCTGTCGGCACTCGGGGCAATGGCCCGCGCGTTGGTGCCGTCAACGTTGGCCAGCAGGATGTCACCACTGGAGTCTTCGCGGCGACTCACCCAGGTAATCAGCGAGCCGTCGGGCGACAGGGCCGGGTTGAAGTCGGACGTCGCGTCGTTGGTAACCCGCTGGGTGGTGTTCGTTTCCAGGTTGAGCACGTAGATATCTTCCTGTCCGTCTTTATTGCTGTAGTAGGCTACCAACGGGGCGTTGGCCGCCTTAAAGGGACGCGAAGCGTAGGTGCCTCGGGGCACGTCGGTGAGTTGCTCGGTGGTGCCGTCCGGGGCAATGGTATACACGTTGGTGGTGGTGATGCTGTCGGCAGTTTCCGAGCGGGTAACCAACAGGGTGCCCTCGCGAAACTGCGCATTGAGTTCGTCAGGCACCATATCGTCCTCAACACATCCGGACAGTAACAAGGCCGCCAGCACGGGCAACCACAAGCGTTGATTTATCATAACTTGCTTTGGTTAGGGGTAGAATAAATTGTTGATTAAAAGAACCGCTATTTGCCCCCGCCCTACGCAAGGCTTGGGGCGGCTGATGGGACGAAGTATGCGCTACGGCGGCAAGATAACCAAAGTAGAGTAACTAATGCAACACATTTGCGTTAAAGACGGTAAATACGTAGAAACCAATTCCGGCAAGCCGCCGTATCTATCGTTAAGTGCCAAACCTTTGCGTTATGAAGCGTACTATTTTATTTTCACTATCCTTACTTCTTCTTGTTTCCTGCAAGGAAAACGAACCCAACGCAGTTGAGCGAGACCTATTGGGTTGGACGGAGGTGATCATCCCCAACGGTAGAGAAGCCCACGCCATTACCGGTAGCATCGACGACACGCTGTTGGTGACCACCATGATGTCGGCATACTTTACCACCGACGGCGGAGAAACCTGGCAGGAATCGCCCGGCTTGGGAGGGACGGTCTTCGATGTTATAGAGCGCAACGACACCGTCTATGCCCTTTGGGTGAACGGCTTAAGAGATTACGCGGGGCCGCCGTTCATCGCCGACCAAAGACATGCCTTTATAGGTAGTGAGTACACCACAGATTACGGCAATAGGTGGCATCATAACATTAACCGGAACCAGTACGACATGATAAGCCCCATAGGCCTTGACACATCTGCCAGCGGGGTCACCTACCGCATCAAAGACAATATCACCCCGCTAACCCCCGATACCAGCTCCTACCGAACCAACTACTCGACGGTTGAAATGTATCACCAGGGATCCTGGCAGACGATTGATTTTCCGTTTGAGTACGAATTGAACAACCTCCACGTGGATGACGATAACCGGCTTTACGTATCTGCTGGTACGTGGCAGTACGTACTGGATAACCAGATAACAGGACCGGACGAGCAATATCCGGGTTTGGTGTACATCTACCAAGAACCGGTTCCTTAAACCGTTACCGAACCTTATTGGATCATATCCCTCCGGTGAACTAGACCGGAATAGCTGAGGAATCTGTGCAAGTTCAGACCAGTGACCAGTGACCTACGGCTTCCGCTCACCGGACTCCGGCACTGTGGGCAGCACCAGCGGAAAGGGCACGTCCCGATCGCACACCACCTTCCCGTCTTCCAGCCGCAGGCGGGCCACCTGGATAGCCGACCATCGTTCTTCGTAGGTACTGGTGGCCCAGTCGGAGGTCAGGCCGAAGCTCTCTTCGGGGTTCACGTGGTAGAACACGTAGGCGTAGTCGCCGTTGGGCACCACGCACGCGTGATGTCCCGGGGCAGTATCATCCTGCCGCTGCCCTTTGTCGTCCAGGATGGTGCCCTGCAACGTCCAGTCTTGCGCATCCGGCGACCGAAAAATATCGATGCCGTGCCAGGGGTCGGTAATCATCCAGTAGCCTCCCTGCCACCGAAACACGTTGGCCCCCTCACACATCACGTTGCCGATGGCCGGTCCCTTCGGCGTCCACTGCCGCAGATCGGGGCTGTCGGCGTAGTGGGTCACGTAGCCCGCGTTCTCGTGCTTGAACCACATGCGCCAGGTGCCATCCTCCAGTTGAATCACCGAAGGATCAATCACCCGGCTAGAGCCCAGGTCAGCAAATTCCACAAACGACAAGTTCCACAGATCGGTACCCTTGAGGTAGGCGATCTTATGCACGTCGTCGAAGTCTTCGGTGGGGAACCCCCGGGTGAAACTCACGAACAGGTGGTACGCGCCGTCGTGGCGAATCACCTCCGGGGCCCAGTAGGTGTTGTGGCCCGGCTCCACGGCCAGCGGCAACGTGCCCCGATACAGCCAGGTCAACCCGCCGTCGTCCGACGAGGCAACGCCAATCGCGGTGCCGTGCACCCAAGCCAGGTTGAAGGAACGCACGTTGGCGCGGCGTTGGGTGTAGATCATCCACCAGTTCTGCTCCTCGTGGTTCCAGAACACCGTCGGGTCGGCCGGGCCACCCAGCACCGGGTCGCGAAACAAGGGGGCCGCCGGGATGAGGGACGAGTCAGCGGGCGAAAGAGGTCCCTGCGCGAGGACTGGGAAGAAAGAAACCATGATCAGTGAAATGAATACGAGGAACCGGAACATCACGACGGGCTTTTGTTTCTGATAGCAAACTCAAAGGTAGCACCTTTTTAAAAAACACCCCAACCCACTCAAACCCTGTCACCCTCTCGGGCGTTCCACGCGGGACGCGTTTGCCACCTCGCCGTACCTTACTATGTCCATTGCTTAATTCATTTTGTATTTCTCTCTGTATTCCGTTGGGCTGATGCCTTCTTTCTTTTTAAATAGCCGCGAAAAGTAGGGCGGATACTCAAAGCCCAATTCATAGGCCACTTCAGAGATCGTTTTATTGGGATTCAACAGAATATTTTTGGCCTCATCAATCAGGTACAATTGCAAATGTTCGGTGGAAGTTTTTCCCGTTTCTTTTTTGAGTGTATCGCTCAGGTAGCGCTGCGAAACCGACAGTTGATCCGCCATTTGCTCAATACTGGGAATCCCATTTTCCTGCAATTGCCCCGAATCAAAATAGGCTGATAACCGCTGATTAAACTGCTCCAGCAGATCATTAGACAGTTCTTTTCTATTTAAAAACTGCCTTTCGTAAAAGCGGTTGGCGTATTTTAACAGCGTGCTGAGTTGCGAGATGATGATGTCTTTGCTAAATTCATCCTGATTGTTCTGGTATTCAATATCGATACTTTCCACAATCGATTCGATCTGCTTTTCTTCTTTGGGAGAAAGGTGCAGGGCTTCATTGGCCGAATACGAAAAGAAACCGTATTTCTTAATCTGATGCGCCAACTCGGTCCCTTTCAAAAAGTCTTCGTGAAAGTTGATTGAAAACCCTTTTTGGTCATATACCACGCTACTATCCCATTGCAGCACTTGCCTTGGGGCGATGAATATCAATGCGCCATTGGTGAAATCATATTGGGTTCGTCCGTAGTTTAGCTCGCCCTTCACAATCTTCTTCAAGCTAATCGAATAGCAATCGTTGGTAATGGGCGGTGAGCTCTCTTTGGGGCACGGCAAGAAACCTTCGCCCGTTGCAGAAAACACACTCAACATGGGGTGCTCCGGGCGTGGAAGTTCCAGGTAATCTAAGTAAGATGATAAAGTCTTAAAGTGTCGCATACTCAAATTTTGATCGTTTAAGATTTTACAGGTTTCTACATTAAAGGTTCCATTCAAAACCAGTTGCTTTTTCTGATACTTCCCACAATTTTTTAGCTACTGCTTTATCTTTTGCATGTGGTTCTAGTTGATGTGCTCCCACCGGACCAACCCAATTACTTCTGCCGGTAGGTCCATAAAAACCACTTTGGTCTAGGTTTGGCTCTGTGGCACACATCAACTCAGGATAAGCCCCTTTTTCGGCTGATTGGGTTAATGGTGACAATTTCATCAGACCAAATGTAATCCGCATCATTAAACTACCACTGGTACTGATAAGGGAGGTTCTGGAAGAACCAGGATGACAAGCATACACTTTTACATCAGTCTTACCCGCTTTTTCCAATCTATCCTGTAATTCATAAACGGACATGATCTGGGCTAATTTGCTCTGGCTGTAGGCGTCATTGGGGGTGTAATCTTTATCCCAATTCATATCGTCAAACTTGATGGTTTTGATACCCATATTATACCCCATACTACCTACCGTCACGATCCGTCCTTTGGATTTTTCAATTAGTGGAAAGAGCAGCGCTTGTAGGGTGAAATGACCGTAGTGGTTCACACCAAGCTGACTTTCAAAGCCATCCACGGTAAGTTTCTGACTAGGCACTTGGGCAATAGCAGCGTTGCACATCAATGCATCGATCCGGGTTACTTTCTCAAGTACCTCGGCGGCTGCTTTTCTTACCGAAGCCTGTTCTGCTAAATCCATGAGGATAAATGACACGTCTATATCATTACCGAGTTCTTTTTTCAAAGTCGCAATGGCTTCCTCTGATTTTTTTGCATTACGGTTCAACATTACCACTTTTGCGCCCTTAGACAGTAGTATCCGCGAAGCTTCAAAGCCGGTACCGCTGGTTGTACCTGTTATAAGGTATGTTTTACCTTTAAGAGACCCGATTCTATCAGGGGTCCAACCTTGTTTGCCAAATTGAGTTGTGTTCATCTTTGCTTATTTTTTTGTTTAAATGAATAAGTCAAAGGTCGTTAGAAAGCTGCTTCAAAGCCTTATACACAATTTCGTATCATGGATACTTTTTGGTTTTCTTTGATTATACCCAACGGTTAGTGTAGCAAGTAGGCTTCCTCTACACAAATGGGCGGGAGCGGGCCGCCGGAGCGGTCGCGGACGGCTACCGGATTGCCGACCACCGGACTGCTGGTCACCGAATCGTCGGCCGGTCGCTCACTTTTTACTACTCACCTCGGCTTCTTCTTTTAGTTCCAACGCATACGACAAGGTATAATTTCTTCCCGTAGCGGTCAGCATGTTTTCGGCAATGCCGATCAAGGCATCAGCTTTGATCAATTTGGGTTCAGCGGCATTGGGGTCCAACGCTAACAGGTAATCCGTTAGGGTAGCCGCCCACTGGTAATCCTTCTTGTCTAGGGCTTGCTGAGCCGTGGCTAGTAGCTGATCTTCTCCCCCTACTAAGGTAACCATTCGCTGAGCTTCTTCTTTCGGTGCCAGCGGGTCAAGATTAATAGGATTGCCATCAAACCAACCCAGGTAACCTTGGAAGATAGAGCGCACCGACCAGGCGACCGCCCCGTAGTACTCGGTCAGATAGTCTTTGTTAGCCAACGAATCCGGTAGCTGAACGTAGGTGACCAATTCGTCCGGGGTCATGCCCTGATTCATTCCCTCAATGGTCTTTTCAAATACAAATTGGATGGCATCCCGGTAGTGGGTCAATGCCTGCTTGGCCTCCTGTTCCCCCACAATCGGGCGCGTATGCCCCGGTACCACGTGTCTTGGCCTCTCTTGAAGCATCTGGTCTATACTTCTATACCAGTCCTGTACATCCCGGTAGGGTGCCCCCCGAATGGTATACAGATTAGGAAACGATTTGTAAAAGTTGTCACCCGTGAAAACTACTCTTTCTTGGGGTAGCCAAACGTACAGTTCATCGTAGGTTTCTCCGGTGGCCGCTACCAAATCCAGTTGAACCCCACCGATGTCCAGACTGACCCGGTCTTCCTCAAAAGTGCGGGTAGGTTCAACGAGGCCTTCATTGTCAGCCGGGTTAGAAACCCCTTCGGCGGAAAAAGAGGGGGCTGGGGCCACCCCATTGTTGATGTGCCACTCATCGGGTAAGGTAAGGCCTGCCTGCCGAACTCCTCGTTTACCGTTGATAGTAAGTCCCGCTTCTTTCAAGGTACGAGTTTCCAGGTTAAACCCCTCCTGCTCCCGATAATGGCCGGAGCGACTCCAGATTTCCGGATTATCATCACCCATAAACACACGGGCTCCCCCGGTATGGTCCCCGTGTCCGTGAGTATAAATAATGGCTTTCACTGGTTTGTCAGTAATCCTCCGAAACTCGGCCAGTATCTTCTCCGCATCGGCTGGTTTCTGCCCGGTATCTACGATAATTAGTCCGGTTTCCCCTACAATCATCGAGACGTTAGAGACACTGTAGCCCACCGCGGTATACACATTATCAGTAATCTTTATGATGTCGGGACGAAATTCTTCGTTGCGGGCTTTCAGCTTACGGGTCGCTTCCGTTTCTTCCTGCGCCAGTAGCGGAAAACTGGTGAGTAGCAGGCTGATGAATACTATCAAAGTTGAATGTGACTGGTTCATAGTGGTGTTGATTTAAAGAAAAAAATAATGTTGCTGGATATTAGAGTTTATTCCGATAAATTTTTGAGGCTCGTGTCGACACGAGCCTCCGGAAAAACTATCGGAATAAAGTTTATTAAGATAATGCTTGTGCTTGAAAGTGTTTCATCGCTTCTAGAAGACTGATGTGCTCCCGGCCTGCGGCTTTCCGATAGTCGGAAGGCACGTCCATAGCGCCGTTTCTTATGCCCTGGTAGATGCCCACGATGACCGTGCCCATAAACTCGCCCAGTTCATCAATACGTTGCTGACGATACGCTTCAACACTCATCGGCTCGTAATGAAGATCGATGCCGAACACCTCGTTCATTAAGTCCGCTAGTTCGTACTGCGTGATGGCCGGGCCCGCCAGGTTGTAGGTCTGTCCGTTGTGCTGGTCTTCGGTGAGCATCCGGGCGTAGGCGTAGGCGAGTTCTTCCCTAGTGGTGTAGGCACAACTACCGTCCCCAGCGGAGTTGGTAATCTTGCCGTCTTTTTGGTAGTGATCCAGGTATTCCAGATCGGGTTCCAGGTAGATGCCATTGCGCCCGATAGCCCAGGTTAGTCCGCTGTTCTTCAGATACTCTTCCGTGTGACGATTGCTTTTCACCACGGGCGAAAAGTCAGAGTCGCTTAATGGGCCGATGATACTGGTGTACACCACTTTGTGCACCCCGGCTGCTTTGGCAGCATCAATCACGTTGGCGTGTTGCTGTTTGCGTTTCTCAGGATCGTCGTTCCCCGAAACGAGCAGTAAGGTGTCTACTCCCCGCAAGGCCGTATCAAATTGCTCTCTTTGGGTGTAATCTCCGGCTCTTACTTCTACGCCGAGGGATTCGGCATGTTCGGGAGTGCGGGCGATAGCGATGACGTTTTCTTGGTTTATCGAGTCAATAAGCGATTTTACAATGGCGGTTCCTAACTGTCCGCTGGCGGAGGTGACGGCTATTTTCATGAGTGTCATTTTTATTCAATTTAATGGCTTCTAACTCTTTTTCGAGTTCCTCTGCTTTTTCTTTAAATTTTTGCATGGCTTTTTTCAACTGACCTACTTTCTTGAAAGCTTCTTCATCTTGAATAGCTTGGTAGGAGACCACGCCGTCTTTTTCTTTTATTTTTGACTTGCTGCCACAGGTAGGGCAAAGAGATACTTGACTCATAATTTTTCTCCAGTGATTTGATATTTCTATTTCAATATCTACTTTAACTACTCAAGCAAATCTGTTACTTGCTCGGCAGGGTATTTGAACGCTTTAAAGGCAGGCGCAGGACCTTTGTAGCGAACGACTACCCCCCCATCAGGCGCAACTTCCCAGACTCTTCTTCCTACAGTATCGGTCAGAAGTGTATTCCCATTGGGCAAGCGACGAGCCCCACCTTGAAAGGGAGCGAAAAAGTCATCGTTTTCCCAGAACCAGATTTGCTCCGCTTCAAAGGCTCCGGCTTTGGCTATGACGTAACGTCCATCATCATTAACAGTGGGGCTGATTTCATGGACGTTGCTAATACCTTTCAACTGTTCCTGGGTAACAGCGGCTGCCGCCCCATTAGAGTCTACGCTGGCTATAGTGCCCATGCCGGTATTGTTATTAAACACCAAGATATTGCCGGCTCCGGGGAGACCTTCATCAACCCAGTTGGCGTCGTGTTGATTCTGGAATAGGCGGTCTTCCTCAGTGCCCATCGCGTAGACAGCGGGATTACCGTATCGGAACAGTAGATCACCCCCCATGCCCCTTCGACCACCGGTGGAGCCTGCGGCTTCTTCGATGGTCGTACTGTGGTCGATCACCCAGATTTCGTTATAGATAAAGGAGCTAACAACGATCTGATCCATGCCCGGGTGATAGTCTAGACCATTTAAATGTTGCCGCACAGCATTCATGGGCATATAGCTTTCGGGGAAGTGACCGTCGATCTTTTCCGGATGATCGGCGATCACACCGTGGTTGGCCGCATTCGCATCCTGATCCTGAATAATGTGGTCAATAAAGCGCCAATACCAGACTACTTCATGGGAATCCCCCTTCAGGTCAGGTTTGATCTCCAACACCCCATCTGACCAAACCGTTTTGCCCTTGCCGGCAGTCCAACCGGCCGCCGCCGCTTCTTCCGGGCTAATTTCTTCGTAGAACAAAACCAGGATATTGCCGTTGGGCATGGGTAGCATATCGTGGTGAAAGGTAATTTTGTTACCGTTGATATTAATACTCTTGGCATTCAACTCCCAGATCGCGTTTCCGGTTTTGTCTGTGATCTGAAGAATGTCGGTAGCGGCCACTGGCTGCCCCATTACCCATCCCCTATCCCTGATACCAGTACGTAACAGACCTCCGGACTCCAGCAGGTAGGAGGTATGCCCTCCTCCAGTTAAATCGCTATCCCAGCGATGAACTACCTTTCCCTCAGTATCAAGAAGCATTGCGTAATTAACTACATCGGTGTCGATTTCATCTGCCTGGTGCCAAAATAGGTACCCTTCATATAGCTCGTCAGGTAAAGCCAGATCAATCTCTTCCATAACTGCATCACCGATTGGTGCGACTGTTGTAATTCTTTCTGACTGTTGAGCTTGTGCTTCTAGCTTGCCCCCCATCAGTAAAGACACAAGTATCAGTGAGTAAAGCAGAATGGATCTATAGGATTTCATTTCGTTCTGGCCATTGTTAGGTCGCAAAACAATGGCCGATCCCAGTTGTCCGCTGGCGGAGGTGACGGCTATATTCATGGTTATCCAGGTTTTGGGTCATTACTTTGCGATTTACTTCTTCAAAGATAGACCAAAAGGGATAGGCGTGATAGGTCAATTTACGCCTAAACATGGTAAAAATGGGAAAACTACACTCTATCGAAGGGTCTTTCTCAGCTCGGTCGGCGTCATACGGGTGTGTTTCTTCACAAACTTGACAAAATTGGTAGGCTCGTCAAAACCGGCTTCATAGCCCACTTCGTTCACCGTCACGGACGAATTAGCCAGTATTCGTTTGACCTCCAGAATAAGACTGGAAGTGATATAGGTCTTCACGGGCAGGTTCACCATTTCCTGCGTAATCATGTTGAGTTTTTTAGTCGACATATTGAGCTGTTCGGCGTAGTAGCTGACCCTACGGGAACAAAAGATATCCTTCCGAAGCAGTTGTTGAAAGTGAATAAACTCGGGATAGTAAGCTGAATCGAGGTAGTTAGTATGCGCTGTCCTGAGTCGTTGCGCTTTTAACAACAATAGATTCAAGTAGCTCCGCAGTATCCTTTCGCTCGCAAAATCACGTACTCGTTCTCTCTCCCGGCGAGCCATCGCTATCATCGTTTTAAACTCACTGAATGGCCTGGTTGGTAGTGGCACTACCGGATGGTAGAGCGGGTAGTTGAACAACTGCTGTAGGAAAATCGCGTCCTCGTGGGCCATGCTTTGGGTAAGGAAGGCTTCGGTAAACAGCACCAGATAGCCCTCATTGTTTTGTAGTGATGAGAAAGCGTGCACCTGTTCTTTGGCAACGAAGATCAGGTTGCTTTTCTGGTACTCGTAAGCGTTGAAATCAATGTAGTGGGTTCCAGACTGGCCGTCGGTGACTAAGATGACAGCATAGAAATTCAGCCGATGCGACTTCCGGGGATCGTGATCGGGAAAGGGCTGCCGGAAGAGCTGAGACAAAGGGATGATTTCAAACTCAAGGGCTTGTTCACTATCTTTCTTGAACCTAATGTTAGGTACTTCACTCATTGATATTTGTCCAAGAACTGTTTAGGCTGTAACAGCTTTGTGATAGACAAGTTTATTAAAACTGGACTATCCGTCATTTTACCGTTTCCTTGACAAAGACTCCAAATATTACATGGCCAAACCAATCAGAAAGCTGCCTCCTATCTCCCCCCAGCCGGTGCGCCATCCATCTAAAACAACCCCGCTATCCGCCTAATACCGATGGCCAACTTCCCAAAATAGTACAAAAAGGATAGGAGCAGGCTACACCGCACCTACACCGAACCTAGGCCCCCCCCTGATTCTAGCCATAATACAACAACTGCGTCCCGTCGTCAAGACACTTTCAGTACCTCACCAGCTACATTCGGAACAAACCGCTAACCAACACCGTTGCCTACGCATCCTGAGACAATATTACCTCCCGCTGCGCATGCTGAATACTTGCCCAACCTTTCCGCCAACCCCCGGGTGCGCCCCGGCCCATCTCGTCTGCACCCCGTGTTGATCGCGATATCCGGCAACATCGGGGCGGGTAAGAGTACCCTCACCCAACGGCTGGCCGACCACTACGGCTACCGGGCCGACCTGGAGTCGGTGCGTGACAATCCCTACCTCGACGACTTCTACCTCGACATGGCCCGCTGGGCGTTCCCGCTGCAAATCTACTTTCTCAACCAGCGCTTCCGGCAGGCGCGGCGCATGACCCAATCGGACGGAGGGGTGGTGATGGACCGCACCATCTACGAGGATGCCGAAATCTTCGCGGCCAACCTGCACCAACTCGGTCACCTCAGCGAGCGCGACCACCAGAACTACCGCGGCCTCTACGAAACCATGCTCACGTTCGTGCGTCCGCCCGACCTGTTGATTTACCTCCGAGGCGATGTGTCCACCCTGCAAGCCCGCATTCAGCAGCGCCACCGCACGACTGCGGCGGGCCGGGCCAACGAAAACCGCATCCCGGCTGAGTACCTGCACCACCTCAACGAACGCTACGACGCCTGGGTGCAACGCTTTTCCCTCGCCCCGGTTTTCACCGTACCGATTGATTCCGTAGATTTGGCCGAAGAGGTTCACTTCGCAGCGCTCGTCGGTCGTATTGACCGGTGGCGAGCGGCTGCGCCGAACCATACCTAGTAGAATCAAGCCACATGTCCATCGCAACCACCATTGCTCAGTCCATCGGAGTCAACGCGGCCCAGGTGTCGGCCACCATTGAACTGCTCGACCAGGGGGCCACCGTGCCCTTTATCGCCCGCTACCGGAAGGAACGCACCGGCAGCCTGGACGAGGTCGCCATCGCCAGCATCCGCGACCAACTCGCCCAGCAACGGGAGCTGGAGAAGCGCAAAGCCTACGTGCTGCAAACCATTGAAGAGCAGGGCAATCTGGACGATGCCCTGAAGCAAAAGATCAACGAGGCCACCACCCTGGCCACGGTAGAAGACTTATACCTGCCCTACAAGCCGCGCCGCCGTACCAAGGCCACCGTGGCCCGCGAGCAGGGCCTGGAACCGCTGGCCGAAGTGCTGTATCAGCAAGACAAGACCAACCCCGAGACGGCCGCCCAGGCCTACGTGAACCCGGAGAAAGAAGTGACTACCGTCGAAGAAGCCCTGCAGGGAGCCCGCCATATCATCGCCGAGTGGATCAACGAACGGCAGGAGGTGCGCGCCGCCCTGCGCGAGCTGTTTCTGAAGCAGGCCACCGTGCGCAGCCAGGTGATCCGGGGCAAAGAGGACGAAGGCGCCAAGTACCGCGACTACTTCGACTGGGAAGAATCCCTGGCAAAGGTGCCCTCGCACCGGTTGCTGGCCATGCGCCGTGGGGAGAACGAAATGATCCTGTCGCTGAGTATTAGTCCCCCGGAAGAAGCCGCCCTGGCGCTGCTCCGCCAGGAAGTCCTGAAAAACAACCACGCCAGCACCGAGCAGGTAGAGCTGGCCCTGACCGATGCCTACCGGCGACTGCTCAAGCCCTCGCTGGAAACCGACGTGCGCTTGCACACCAAAAAGCTGGCCGACGAAGAAGCCATCCGGGTGTTTGCTGAGAACCTGCAACAACTGCTGCTGGCGCCCGCCCTGGGCGAAAAGCCAGTGCTGGCCCTGGACCCCGGCTTTCGCACCGGCTGCAAGGTGGCCTGCTTGAATAGCCGCGGCGACCTGCTGGACCACGCCACCATCTACCCCAATGCCCCGCAGAAGCAAACCAAAGACGCCGCCGAAACCCTGGTGGCCCTGTGCCAAAAGCACGGGATAGAAGCCATCGCCATTGGCAACGGCACCGCCGGACGCGAAACCGAAGCCTTCGTGCGCAGCATCCCCGAGCTGGCCAAGCTCCTCATCGTGTCGGTGAACGAGAGCGGGGCGTCGGTCTACTCGGCCTCCGACGTGGCCCGCCGCGAGTTTCCCGACCACGACGTGACGGTGCGCGGAGCAGTATCCATCGGCCGCCGCCTCATCGACCCCCTGGCCGAACTGGTGAAGGTAGACCCGAAAGCGATCGGGGTAGGGCAGTACCAGCACGACGTGGACCAGAACGCCCTGAAGCAGGGGCTGGAAGACACGGTGGTGAGTTGCGTGAACCGGGTGGGGGTGGAGGTGAACACCGCCAGCCAGGACCTGCTCAGCTACGTGTCGGGCATCGGCCCCGTGCTGGCGCAGAACATCGTAGAGTACCGCACCGAGCGCGGGGGCTTCCGCAACCGCGAAGCGCTGCTCAAGGTGCCGCGCCTGGGCCACAAGGCGTACGAGCAGGCGGCGGGGTTTCTGCGCATTCGCGAAGGAGAGAATCCGCTCGACTGCAGCGGAGTGCACCCCGAGCGCTACGAACTGGTGGCGCGCATGGCCGCCGACCAGAAGGTGACCATTGAGGATCTGATGAAGGATGCCGAACTGCGGCAGGCCATCAACCTGAAACGCTACCAAAACGAAGAAGTGGGCCTGCCTACGCTACAGGACATCCTCACCGAACTGGAGAAGCCGGGCCGCGACCCGCGCGAAAAGTTTGAGGCCTTTGCCTTCGCCGACGGAGTGCACGCCCCCGAAGACTTGAAGGTAGGCATGAAACTGCCCGGCATCATTACCAACGTGACCAACTTTGGGGCGTTCGTAGACGTGGGCGTGCACCAGGACGGCTTGGTGCACGTGAGCCACCTGTCGGACAATTTTGTGGAAGACCCGACGCAGGCCGTCAAGGTGCAGCAGCCCGTGCAGGTGACGGTGATGGAAGTGGACCTGGCCCGCCAGCGCATTGCCCTGTCGATGAAGACCGATCCTTTTGCCGAGCCGGGGACCAAGAAGAAATCGCCCCAAGCAAAGAAACCGAAGAAGGCGGCCAAGCCGGAGGACCTGGGAGATTCGCTGGAGCGTTTGAAGAATAAGTTTAGGAAGGGGTAGACAACTTCAGTATTCATGACAGGAGACTCCCCGGAAGGAAAGTATGTTTTTAGAATAATTGCCCAAGAAGATAACCTTCTATTTATTGAGGTTAGCATCGGGAATGAAACCATTGAATTCGGTGGTGATTTCATACGAAATGATGACATCTTGACGATAAAGAACTTTGACGTTGATGGAGAGATGACGAACCAATTAGGAATAAAAGGCGTAAAAGACATTGTTGTTGATTACGGGAGACAAGCAGGTGTAAAGAAGATCATTATTGAGGGTGCACCCAGGACAACGGGAGCAAATCCGGGCAAAATCACAAAACTAGTATTTGATGTTTAATAGCAAAATGACCATAGTGAGATTTACCGGCTGGAAGCCAGGGGTAAGGAAGATTAGATTTACCATGCTGCTCCATGAAGGAGGAGAGCTTCCTTTGAAGGTAGCTAAAAATATCAAAGACAAAGTTATCGGAGGTGACGAAGTAGTTGAGATCGATTTTAAGAATCCTGAAACTGCTGAAGAAATTTACCGACAAGCTAAGTTGTTGGGGGTGGAATGTGAATTAATATCTGAGATGCTAGAGAGCCAAAGATTGTAGTCAAGGAAAGTATAATCCCAAATATATCACTTACCTACCATTCTCCATATGAATCAACTCACTCACCAGGCCCGTCCAGCCGGTTTGGTGGGAGGCTCCCAGCCCCTGGCCGGTGTCCCCGTTGAAGTACTCATAAAACAGCAAATTGTCGCGGAAGTGGGGGTTCGCCCGGAGCGGGGAGGGATCGCCCTGGTAGGTGCGCTGTCCCGATTGGTTTTCCTGAAAAATGCGGATGAGTCGTTGGCTCAGGTTGTGAGCGATCTGCTCCAGCGTACGGTATTCACCTGAACCGGTCGGAAATTCTACTTTAAACTCGTCGCCGTAGTACTGATGAAACTTGAGCAGCGACTCCACGATCATGAAGTTAATGGGAAACCAGATCGGGCCCCGCCAGTTGGAATTCCCTCCGAACATCGAAGAATCCGATTCGCCCGGCACATAGGCCACCTGATACGTGATGTTGTTGAGCGTATACTCATACGGATGATCCTTATGATGCTTAGACAGTCCCCGCACTCCGTATTCCGACAAAAACTCGGCTTCACTCACCACGCGGCGCAGGATGCATTTGAGCCGGTGGCCCCGCACCAGCGAAAGCATGCGGGTTTCGCCCTTGCCCTGCTCGTACCAGCGAGAAATCAGCGCCGCTAGGTCGGGCCGATTGCTCAGCACCCACTCCAGTCGGCGGGTGAAGTCGGGCAACTTTTTGAGTAAGGTGGGATCGAGCACTTCTACGGCAAACAGGGGGATCACCCCCACGATGGAGCGCACTTTCAGCACTTGGGCCGGATCGTCGGGAAAGTGCAGCACGTCGTAGTAGAAGCCGTCAGTATCGTCCCATAGGTCTACCTCCGATTCGCCGATGTTGAACATGGCCCCGGCAATAGCCAGAAAGTGGTTAAAGAACTTAGACGCCATCTCCTGGTAGTAGGGCCGGGTTTGGGAAATCTCCAGCGCGATGCGCAGCATGTTGAGGCTGTACATGGCCATCCACGCCGTGCCGTCGGCCTGCTCCAGGTAGCCCCCGGTGGGCAGTTGGTGGCTGCGATCAAACACGCCGATGTTATCCAAACCCAAAAAGCCGCCTTCAAACAGGTTGTTGCCCGCCGAGTCTTTGCGGTTCACCCACCAGGTGAAGTTCATGAGCAGCTTGTGGAAGATCTTCTCTAGAAACTCGGTGTCAGCTTCCCCGTTCATTTCCCGGTCGATGCAGTAGACCTTCCAGGCCCCCCAGGCGTGCACGGGCGGGTTCACGTCGCTAAAGTTCCACTCGTAGGCCGGAATTTGTCCGTTCGGATGCAGGTAGTACTCGCGCAGCATCAGCTCCAGCTGGCGCTTGGCAAAGGCCGCGTCCAACCGAGCCAGCGGCACGCAGTGGAAAGCCAAGTCCCAGGCCGCGTACCAAGGATACTCCCACTTGTCGGGCATGGAGATAATGTTGTTGTTGACCAGGTGCTTCCATTGGCTGTTGCGACCGTGCAGGCGCTGGGGAGATTCGGGCGTGCGCTCATCGCCCTTGAGCCACTGGTTGACGTCGTAGTGATAGTGCTGCTTAGACCACAGCATCCCGGCGTAGGCTTGGCGCTGCACGTGCTTCAGGTCGTCGTCGGCCACTTTGGCTTGTAGATGAGCGTAGAAGCGGTTAGCTTCTTCGTAGCGTTGCTCAAATACCGGGTCGAAATCTTTCCACGGATCACCCGGCTGGGTTTGCAACCGAACCCGGACGGTGTACGATTCGCCCGGTGCGACGGTGGTGGCGTAGTGCAGCGCCATTTTGGTGCCTCGCGGCTGGGGATTGATTGTCTCCTTGTCGTTTTCTACAACGTAGCGGTGGATGCTATCTTTGGGGTAAGGCGTGGCATTGGGCTGCTGATAAAGACGCGCGTTGTTCATTTCGTTATCACAAAACAACAGCTCCGGCTTGCCCTCGTAGTGCAGGTGATAATCCAAATCTTTGTAGTGGATATCTACCTGAGCTTGATCGTCGGCTAAGCAGATCAGCGGCTTTTCCGGATCAAAGCCCCAGCTCCAGAGATTTCTGAACCAGATGGTGGGCAGCAGGTGCAACGGTGCGGCCGCGCTGCCTCGGTTGTGGGCCGTGATTTTGATCAACACGTCCGTAGGATCAGCTTTGGCGTACTCAATAAAGACATCGAAGTACTTATTGTCGTTAAACACGCCGGTGTCGGTGAGCTCAAACTCCGTCAGTTGCTTGCTGCGTCGTTGGTTTTCCTGCACCAGTTTAAGATAAGGAAATGCCTGCTGCGGATACTTATACAGCATCTTCATGTAGGAGTGGGTGGGAGTGCTGTCCAGGTAGTAGTACAGCTCCTTCACGTCCTCGCCGTGGTTTCCCTCAGGGTTGGTGAGTCCGAACAAGCGTTCTTTGAGGATCGGGTCTTGCTCGTTCCACAGCGATAGGGCAAAGCAAAATAGTTGTTTGTGATCGCTGATGCCTCCGATGCCGTCTTCTCCCCAGCGGTAGGCGTAGCTGCGCGCCATGTCGTGGGTCACGTAGTTCCAGGCGTCGCCGTGGTCGCTGTAGTCTTCGCGCACCGTGCCCCATTGTCGTTCGGAGAGGTAGGGTCCGAAGCGCTTCCAGCCTCGGTTGTCGGGTGATGCGCGGATGCGGTCTAGTTCAGGATTGTCAGAGGGTAGGAGAGGCATGAATTGAAGTTAGGTTTGCATTGCCGCGAAGGTTAAAATATTATGGTAAAAAGGATAGATTTTTCGGTACTATCAGCAAAAAATAGATATCTTGCTTAGGAAGAGAAAACCTTATAATTAAAGTTTCGCACGTTACACTAATCATATCTCAATGATTTGAAACGCTCAATTGAGCACCCAAGTGATGAAACTACTCCGCAATTTCTGGGCAGTAGGTTTGCTGCTACTACTTGCTTCCTGTGAGCAGGACGAACTTATCGAAAATCAAGTTAGCGATGCGTCTAAGATTAAGTCAACAATTTCGAACGGAGTTCTCAGTTCCGTTTTTAAGTACAATCAGCGGGGCAACATTGCGGAATGGGAAAATACGTTCTTCTACAACAGATACTTGTACGACGATGAAGGGCGGTTGATCCTCAGTGAAACGGCCATTGATCCGCTATCGCTTTCGGCAACATACGTCGAAAAAACCACCTTGATGACCTCCGAGAACGCTACCATTGGTAGTTATCAGACCTTTGACTACGGTCCCGATCATAAGTTAGCCGAAATAAAAACCTACGTTAGAAAGGACGGTAGTTTTGTGCTTACCTCTACGAACAGTTTTGAGTACGAGAATGAAAACATTGTCAGAAAGAATCTACATAACGAGGAAGGCAGAATCACACAATTCCATACGTATGAATACGATAGCCGAGGCAATGTAGAGAAAGAAAAGTACTACAGCCTTCCACAAACAGCCGAACCAACCCTGATTAGCGAGTCTACTTTCGGTTACGATGACAAAAAGAACCCATTTTCTATCTTCAAAGCGCTAGGCAATCCTGGTCTTTTTGCCAATACCAACAATGTGGTAGATGCTAACACAGAATACCTCTACAATCAGGATGATTATCCGGTGAGAGTAACGAACGGGAGCAGCGTGGCTGAGTACACGTATTAACAGATTTTAAGGAGTGGTGCAACTGTTGTCTGATTCTTGCAATGGAAAGCGGAAAAAGCTTAATTGCCCCATGAACGCTTCCCCTCTCAATGCTCGAAAAAGCTTACTGCAACCCTGGTTGACTAGTCAAAAGGTCCTTGTCTTTGGAATTAGTCTTTTTCTGATGGGTTGCCCCTCGGCCAAGGACCCGGAAACCGAGACTCTGCCGGAAACCACCGCTCCGGTAGCCCGTTCGTACGAGGCGATTTCTCTGCTGGGCGACACCCTCTACGCTCCCGCCCTGTCTGAAACCGTGCAAGCCCAGTACGACTCGGCCCTTCGGGTGGCGCAACGCAATTATCAACGGGATTCTGCGCAGCTAGACCACGTGATCTGGCTGGGCCGACGCTTAGGATACCTGGGGCGCTACCAGGAGGCGGTTCGAGTTTTTACCGAAGGCATCAAGCGGTTCCCGGAATCGGCCGAACTCTACCGCCACCGGGGGCACCGCTACATCACCCTGCGGCAGTTCGTCCGGGCGGTGAGCGACCTGGAAAAGAGTGCTACGTTACTCAAAGATCAGCCCCTGAAAGTCGAACCAAACGGCATCCCGCTACCGCTGCCCGCCAACGACCGTCCTTCTTCCTTGCAGTTCAACGTCTACTACCACCTCGGACTCGCCCACTACCTGAACGGCAACTACGGAGCGGCCGCCCGGGCCTACGAACGCACGCTTACCTACGCCGAAAGCGATGATGACCGGGTGGCGGTGGCCGATTGGTTGTACATGACCTACCGGCGGTTGGGCGAAGACGAAGTGGCCGAACGAACGCTGGCGGAGATCCGAGAAGACATGAATATCCGGGAGAACGAAGGCTACTTCGAGCGCTTGCTGATGTACTCCGGCTACGTGGACCCGGATTCCCTGCTGCGGGCCTCCCGCCGCGACGGCTCGTCTTCCCTGAACGCCGCTACGGTGGGCTACGGAGTGGGCAATTACTGGTTAAACGAGGGCGACACTACCCAGGGACAACAAATCCTGGAAGACGTGATCGACGGACAGTACTGGGCGGCTTTCGGGTACATTGCCGCCGAAGCTGATCTGGCCCGCCAACGTGACCAGCAGTAGCTAGCTATAGCTCGAGTCGCCTGGAAATCTATTTGGTTGAGCGGGTGGCGGCCATCTTCAGGGCTTCCAGCGCGTTTACCACTCCGCCGGTGGTTGATAGAGAGGAAAACTTAGTTTCTTTCTCGTCGCCCGGGCGTTTCACCGGAAGGTCCCGGTAGGGAATCGCCGATTCCAGGATGATATCCCGCACCTCCTCGGCTGTTAGGTCTGGGAAGTAGGCCATAAGCAAAGCGGCCACGCCCGATACCACGGGTGCTGCCATGCTGGTGCCATTTAGTTGGGCATACCCGTTATGAGGCGTGGTAGAATAAATATCCACACCCGGCGCAAACACATCTACGTTCTTCTTGCCGTAGTTTGAAAATTCGGCGGGAAGTCCGTCGTTTAGCTTCCAGGACGAAGCGCCCACCTCAATCCAGTTGGGTGCCCGGATTTTCTTGCCGTTGAGCGAAGCGTTGGGAAAATTAGGAGTTTTGTCCACGCTCTTTCCGTCGTTGCCCGCCGCGTGGACCAGCAACACATTATGATCATGGGCGTAGCGCACCGCTTCGTCCACGACGGTTTTGTCGGGCGAGTAGGACTTTCCAAAACTCATGTTGATAATGTTTGCCCCGTTGTCCACCGCGTAGTAGATCGCGTTGGCCACGTCCTTGTCGCGTTCGTCTCCGTCGGGCACGGCGCGAACGATCATGATTTTTGCAGATTCGGCGATGCCTTTTCCGCCCAGCTCGTTGTTTCGGTTGGCCGCAATGATGCCCGCCACGTGGGTGCCGTGGGTAGCATCCGGACCAGTCACGTCCTGGTTTCCGTAGTCGCGTTCGCTCAGGTCAGCGTAGTTGTCGCCCACGATGGTCCGGGTATTGAAGGTGGTATCGTACCCATAGTCCAGCGCCGACTTGAAGTAAGCTTCGGCCTCATCAATGCCCTTCTCGTCGATGCCGACCTGCAGCGCGTAGGTCATAAACCGTTGCCCTTCGGTGATCAGCGGGTCGGGTGACTGCACCGTTTGCAGCGTATCCAGGGTGAGGGAATCTACTCCTAAATAAGCGGTGAAAAGCTGCTTAAATCGCCGAAAGGCGATTGCCGTCCCCATGAATTGCATCCGCTGTTGCTCCAATTCGGCCACCCGCGCCCGGTACGTGCGCACAATGGTCTCGTAGTATTCCTCGTCCCGTCGTTTCTTACGATCAGACTGTTGGTCACGGTCCCGTCGCAGTCGCACGTACTCGCGGGTGAGTTCGTAGGTATCGTTATCCACGTTGGTTCCGTCCGACCCACCGATAAAGTTCCAGCCGTGGATATCGTCCACGTAGCCATTGTTATCGTCGTCCCGTCCGTTGCCCGCGATCTCATCCGAGTTAACCCACAACCGGCCCGCCAAGTCTTCGTGGGCTGAGTCAATCCCTGAGTCAATAACGGCAACAATAACTTTGCGCGCGGGTTTTGAACCAACGAACTGATACGCTTGCTCGGTGCTAATGCCCGGATATTTGGACGACGCCGGATCAAGGTGGAACCAGTTGTTAGGAGGGGGAGTATCGGTGGAATCCGCTGCTACGCGGGCAAAAGTTGGCAAGCTGCTCAGGAGAAAAATGCTGCTCAAGGCAAAGCGAACGAGAATAGGATGCATATCAAAATTTAAGTTAACGCGAAAATTACGAGAAAAACGGCGGACGTAAAACTACTGCGTCAGAATTATTACGCTATCGACGCCAAGAATTGTTGAAAAAGGAACGGTAGAAGTACCAGAATATTTGTACATTGAATTTGTAAGCGAAAGAGTCTGCCAATGAACTTTTGGCGGTGGCAGTTTGTAAGCTAGATGAAGTTCTTTGGAGCGAAAAAATACCCGCTTGGGTCTAGGACAGTTTTCTAAATCCAACACGTAAACAATGCCGAGTGAAGTTCGCCTACAAAACTGGACCTCAATGCTGCTTCGGTGGCATCTTTGGTGGCGGCAAGGTGCTTCGGTACCTTACTGCCTAAGACCCCAAAGTTAACAGTGGATAGTTGCGTAGTTGGGACAGCTCAAATCCTGTTTTTTCTGGGATTTAGCAAAACCTCCGATGACGGCTCAAGTTGGGTTTTTTGGTAAGGACGCGTCGCGACGCGTCCTTACCAAAATACTACTCACCCCTCAATCGCTCCTGCTCAGCCAAGGCTTCCTGAACGCTCACCCGGTTTCCGTCTACCTTGGCGATCACAAAGGCATCCTTAATTCCCATCCGCTGAATGTCCTTCCGAAAGGCCAGGGCTCGGTCCAAGTCGCGAAACTTGCCCAGCGTGTACTGGTCCACCTGCTCGGTTTTGTCAATGTTCATTTTCACCAAATCTTCTTTGTAGTCGGTGAGATCAAAGTACTCAAAAGCACCGATCTGCACTTCAAAGAACACCCCGGTGTAGTAGGGCGAGAGTTCTAGCAATAGCCCGTTCACGCGGTTCATGCTGTCTAGCTCGCTGCGCAACTGCTCATTTTTCTGTAGCAACAAAGTGTTCTGGGCCTGAACCTGCGGCCACCGTCCGAAAAATGGCGGGAAGAACTCTATATAAATAATGTAGCCAATCGCCAGCAGCAACAGTCCGATCAGCAACAGCAGCCCGGCAGAAAGCTGTTTGCGCCCCCGACGCAGGGTAGTGTTTCTTCGACTAAGGTTTCGATACTCTTCGGCTAAGGATTCCATACGCATCAAAAAAACGAATTTCTGTTTGAAAACTAAGCTCCGGGTGATATATTTGACCCGATGAAAGCGTTTGCAACGATATTTCCGGCAAAAAATGATTGGTGGTGGCCTTCCCGTTCCTGGCGTAGCGCGAACCACTAGTCTTGTTTCAATAAAATTTGAAGGCCTACTGTTCCCGCAGTGGGCCTTTTTGTTTACCAACACCGCCTCCTTATGAATTCATCCACTGAAACTTATTCCTTAAAAACCAATCACCGCAAACTGCTGGCCGACACCATCACCCCGGTGAGTATCTACCTCAAATTGCGCGACCGCTACGCCAACCCCATCCTGCTGGAGAGCTCTGACTACCACAGCAGCAACAACACCTTCTCCTACATTTGCTGCGAACCCATCGCCACCTTTTCGGTGAAGGCAATGCAACTCACCCAGCGGTTTCCATCGGGCGAAGCAACCACGCAGCAATTAGCTGAAAAAGCCGATCTGGTGAGCCACCTTAGTGCTTTTGTGGCTGCTTTTCAGACCGAAGCCAACAATTACAAGTTTGTGACCAACGGCCTGTTCGGATACATGGCCTACGATGCGGTACAGTACTACGAAGACATCGACTTGGCCGCCGATACGGACGATGACTATCGCACGCCGGAGGTGCACTACGCGGTGTACCGCTACGTGATTGCTATTGATCACTTTCGCAACGAATTGCACCTTTTCGAGCACCAGTACGAACCCAAGGCTGACAACGAAGAAGGCATGAAAAACCTGCTGGCGCTGATCAGCAACAAAAACATTCCGAGCTATCGGTTTCGCTTAACGGGCGAGGAGACCAGCACGTTTACGGATGAGGAGTTCTTAAAGGTGATTCGGCAGGGCCAGGAGCACTGTTTCCGGGGCAACGTGTTTCAGATAGTGCTGTCGCGGCGGTTTCAGCATACCTTCCAGGGCGATGAGTTCAACGTGTACCGCACGCTGCGTTCCATCAACCCGTCGCCCTACCTGTTCTACTTCGACTACGGCAGCTACAAAATTTTTGGCTCTTCGCCCGAGGCCCAGGTTGTCATCAACGAAGACACTGCCACCATCTACCCCATCGCGGGCACCTTTCGCCGCACCGGCGATGATGCGGCCGACGCCGAGCTAGCCAAGCAATTGATGGACGACCCCAAAGAAAATTCGGAGCACGTGATGCTGGTCGACCTGGCCCGCAACGATCTGAGCCGCAACGGCCAGGACGTGACGGTAGAAACTTTTAAGGAAATTCAGTACTACTCGCACGTGATTCACCTGGTGTCGAAGGTCACCGGACACCTGTCCGAAGACATCTCACCGGTGCGGGTGGTGGCCGATACCTTCCCGGCGGGCACCTTGTCGGGAGCTCCCAAGCACCGGGCCATGCAGTTGATCAACGCCTACGAACCCCGGAAGCGGGGCTTTTACGGAGGAGCCATCGGCTTTATGGGCTTTCACGCCGAACAGAACAACCCGCTCTTCAACCATGCCATTATGATTCGCTCTTTCTTGAGTCAGGACAATACTTTATACTACCAAGCCGGGGCCGGGGTAGTAGCTAAGTCGTCGCCGGAGAGTGAGCTGCAGGAGGTAAACAACAAATTGGCCGCCTTGCGCACGGCGCTGGAACGGGCTACTAAAATCAGCTAACCTATTGCCTGACAAACAATTAACTTAACTTCGTTAGCTATGGGATTTTCACTAGATCAGGTTGTGCCCTGGGGTAGAAACTTGGAAGAGTACCAACGCATGTTTTCGCTCACCAGAGATGATCTAAATAAGAAGATGCTTGGCTGTGCCGACGGACCGGCAAGTGTCAACGCTGAACTTCACGAGCAAGGAAAGCAGTATGTTTCGTTAGATCCTGTTTACCGGTTTTCACCTGATGAAATTGAAAGTAGGGTAGCGGATACAGCTAAGAAGGTGGGTGAGCAGTTGCGGCAACACCGGTCAAACTATCGTTGGGATTATTACTCATCGCCGGAGGCGTTGGTAGAAATACGGTTAGCCGCTACCCGGCGTTTCCTCACAGATTTTGAGCAAGTAGAAAAGGGACGGTACGTGGCTGGCTCACTGCTCGACTTACCCTTCGATGACCACACGTTTGATTTGGTACTTTGTGCTAACTGCTTGTTTAGCTATTCTGAGCAGTTCGACGAAGCGTTTCATCATCAGGCTATCCAGCAAATGTGTCGGGTAGGGAAGGAAGTAAGAATTTTTCCTTTGGTGGAAATTGATGGGTCACCTTCGCGGCATCTCAGTAGTGTGCTTAGCCTGCTAGAAGAGCGGAGTATACCGTTCAGCATAGTGACCGTTGATTACGAATTCCAGAAGGGAAGCAACCAACTACTTACGATAAAAACATCATGAAAATACTCGTATTAGATAACTACGACTCGTTCACCTACAACCTGGTGCATATTATCAAGGAGTTAGGCTATGAACAGCACCTCGACGTGATTCGCAACGATAAAATCAGCGTGGCCGACGTGGAGCGGTACGACAAGATTTTACTGTCGCCCGGACCCGGCGTCCCGCAGGAGGCGGGTATTATGATGGACGTGATTGCCACCTACGCTCCCAAAAAGAGCATTTTAGGCGTCTGCCTGGGGCATCAGGGCATCGCCGAGTCCTTTGGCGCCAAGCTCTACAACATGCCGCTGGTGCTGCACGGCTACGGCGACCAGGTATACATCGAGGAGCCCGTCGACTATCTGTTTCAGGGACTGCCGAACGCGTTCGGAGTATGTCGCTATCACAGCTGGGCCGTGGCTGCCGACTCGGTAGGCGACCAACTGCTGGTTACCGCCCGCGACATTAAGGGGGAGGTGATGGCGCTGCGTCACCGGCACTACGACGTGCGCGGACTACAATTTCATCCGGAATCAATTCTCACCGAACACGGCAAGGAGATGATCAGGCAGTGGTTAGAACATCCTGTAGGAACATGATTAATCATGTTCCTACGCAATCAAACAATATGATCGCTGACACGCCCTCCCCTCCGTATTACGCCGTAATTTTCACTTCCGTGAAAAAAGGCAACCCAATAGGTTATGCGGAAATGGCCGACAAAATGTACGCCCTGGCTGCTCAGCAACCGGGTTTTCTGGGTGTTGAGTCCGCGCGAGAAGAAATCGGTATCACGGTCTCCTACTGGAAAGACCCGGAGGCGATTCACGCCTGGAAGCAGCAGGCTGATCACCAGTTGGCCCAGAAAATGGGGCGGGAACAATGGTACGCCGCCTACAAAACTCGAATTTGTCGGGTAGAAAGGGAGTACGGGTCTATGACCTAATCGCAGCGTCAACGCTTTTTGAATCAACCAGCTATGAAACACATTCTCAATACCCTCATCGACTACCAGGCGCTGAGCCGAACCGACGCCAAGGAAATCCTGACGCGCCTGGCCCAGGGCGAATTCAACGCCAGTCAGATGGCCGCTTTCCTCACCGTCTACCTGATGCGCAGCATCACGGTGGACGAGCTCGAGGGCTTTCGCGACGCGATGCTCGAGCTGTGCGTGCCGCTCCCAATTGAAGAATATGATGCCATCGATCTGTGCGGCACCGGCGGCGACGGCAAAGATACATTCAACATTTCCACCACCGCCTCCTTCATCGTGGCCGGAGCCGGTCAAAAGGTGGCCAAGCACGGCAACAACTCGGTGTCGTCGGTGTGTGGCTCTTCTAACCTGCTGGCCCACTTCGGCTACGAATTCACCAACGAGGCGGCGACCTTGAAGAAAAGCCTGGACGAAGCGGGAATCTGCTTTTTGCACGCCCCCCTGTTTCACCCCGCCATGAAAAACGTGGCCCCGGTGCGGCGCGAACTGGGCATGAAGACCTTCTTCAACATGCTGGGACCGATGGTAAACCCCTCATTTCCTAAAAAGCAACTGGTCGGCGTGTTTAGCCTGGAGCTAGCCCGACTCTACGCTTACCTGTATCAGCAAACCGATACGCAGTTCGTGATCGTTCACTCGCTGGATGGCTACGACGAAATTTCGCTCACCGGTCCTTTTAAAATGATCACGCCCCAGGGCGAACAACTCCTGCATCCCGAAGACCTGGGACTCAGCATCCACGCTCCGGAAGCCCTGTCCGGGGGCAGCTCCGTAGAAGACGCTGCCCGTATCTTTCTGGATATTTTGTCCGGACGCGGCACCCCCGCCCAGCACGAAGCCGCTGTGGCCAACGCCGGAGTAGCGCTCTACTGTGCCCAGGCCGTGTCTACGCCTCGGGAGGGAGTTAAACTGGCGAAAGCAGCCCTTGCTTCGGGCGACGCCCTGAAAGCTTTCCGCAAACTCACCAGCCGGTAATTATGCGCTGGCTCACGGATCGTCTGGAATTCCCCCCGGTGGAGGAAGCTGACCCCTGGGGCGCGCTGGCAGTAGGAGGCGACCTGTCGCCCGAGCGATTGCTGCTCGCCTATCGGTCGGGCATTTTCCCCTGGTACAACGAAAGTCAGCCTATCGTGTGGTACTCGCCCGATCCGCGGTTTGTGCTTTATCCTGATCGGCTGCGGGTGGCCCGCCGGATGCGGTCGGTGCTGAACCAACAGCCGTTCGAGGTTACCTACGACACGCAATTTTCGGAGGTGATTCGTAACTGCCAGCAAATGAAACGACCGAACCAGCCCGGCACCTGGATCACCGAAGCCATGCGCGCGGCCTACATCCGCTTGCACCAACTTGGGCACGCGCACTCCGTTGAGGTGTGGCAGGATAGCCGGTTGGTGGGCGGAGTGTATGGAATTGCACTGGGAAGCTTGTTTTTTGGCGAATCAATGTTTTCGCTGGTTAACAATGCCTCGAAAATAGGGTTTATCACTTTGGTGCGTCGGCTACAGCAGCGCGAATTCACTCTAATTGATTGCCAGGTGGCTACTCCTCACCTCGCCCAGTGGGGCGCCGAACCTATTTCTCGCGCTCATTACCTGAGTGAACTATCAGCGGGGCTGAAGCGGAACGTTTGCTGGTAAACTTCGGGACAGAACACAACAGTAAAAGCAGTGCGCCGAGCGGTTTTAATAAAATGAAGGAAAAACCTTACCCAAGAGCGTTTAGCGGGCAAATGTGGCATTCGGGTAAGCACTCTTTCCATAAATTGAACCCTAATAACGCTTCGTTATGAAACGCTAACAACATCAAATGATTAGCCCCGTAATCCCTGTTAATGCCGTAGATTATTCAGCGAATGATTCTCCTAATATACTGGATCACCTGCTGTTTGGGGTGCTGATCGTGGATAAACTGGGAGTGATCACCTACGCGAACGATGCTGCCTGCCAGCTGCTTCGGACCAAGAAAAAAGATATCATCGGCCGAATTTCGTCGGATCGTCAGTGGAAAAAGGTAGACCGTGACGGAAATCATTTTAGCCCGGATCGACTTCCGCTAACCATTGCGTTGCAGGAGAGTCGATCGGTAATGGGTTGCGAATGCGGATTGCAATTCGGCGACCAAATCGTTTGGATATCGGTTCATGCGGCCCCGCTGTTTAATAAATTCGGTGAACTCACCGGGGCGGTGGCGAACTTTGTTGACATCACCGAAAAAAAAGATACCGAAAACAAATTGCTTCAGCGCGAACAGCGCCTCAGTTCTATTGCCAACTCCCAAACCAGTTATCTGCTACGTGCCACCCTCGACGGATGCTTTACCTACTTGAACGACGCTTGTTTGGTCAAGTACGGGTATCAGGAGAATGAATTATTGGGTCGGCCTTTTTCGATGATTACCGACCCCGGCGACGTCGAATCTTGTGTAACACTTTCGCGCGAATGCGTTAAGAATCCTGGTGAAAGTCGCTCCATTCAGATTCGGGGAATTAACAAACAACGTGACTACTTCTGGACCGAATGGGAATTTGTAGCCATTGCTGATTCGTCGGGGCGGGTGACCGAAATTCAGGGGGTGGGTCGCGACGTGTCGGACGAGGTTCGGACCGAGGGGCTGTTGCACGAAACCAGCCAGATGGCTCACGTAGGAGGATGGGAGCTTACCTCACTTACTCAAAATCTGAGTTGGACCGATGAGACCTACCGCATCCATGACCTACCGCCCAACACGGCCGTTTCATTGCGGAAGGCCATTCGGTTCTACCATCCCGACCACCAGTCCACCATCAAGCGGGCCATCAAGCACCTCATCGCCCAGGGTGAAAACTTCGACCTCGAACTGAAATTGGTTACGCAAAAGGGGCGCGAAGTGTGGGTGCGCACCCAGGGACAACGTGAGGCCTCGCACGGTAATTTTATCCGTATCTATGGCGTGATTCAGGACATCACCGAGCGTAAGCTGGCCGAAGAGCGTGTGCTACAGAGCAACGATAAACTCAAAAAAATCAACCGAGAGCTCGACCGCTTTGTCTACAGTGCCTCGCACGACCTGCGCGCCCCACTCACCTCTATCATCGGACTCATCAACCTGTCGAAAATGGAGGAGGTCCCGACGGTTATTCGTGAGTATCTGGGGTTGATGAAGAAAAGCGCGGACAAGTTAGATAACTTCATACAAGACTTAACCAATTTTTCGCGCAACGCCCGCACCGAGATCAAGCACGAACGCATCGATTTTCAGGAGATGGTGGATACGATCTTCGAGCAGCATAAGTTTATGGACGAAGACAAGCAGGTGGATCTGCAGTCGAGCATCGATCAGCAAGTTGATTTTTATTCAGACGGAAACCGCCTGCAGGTCATGTTCAGTAACCTGATTTCCAATGCCGTAAAGTATAACAACAGCAAAGTAGATCACGCGTTGGTCGAAATTGAAATTGCAGTAGACGCCGAAAAAGCACAAGTTCGGATCTCGGACAACGGAATCGGCATCGGGGCCGAGCACCTTGACCGAATTTTTGAGATGTTTTACCGAGCCACCAACGAACGACAGGGATCCGGTTTGGGCCTCTATATCGTGAAAGAAACGGTCGATAAACTAAAGGGGGAGGTAAAGGTGACTTCCCAACAAGGGGTGGGCACGACCTTTACTTTCGTTATCCCCAACATGCCGCCCGCTGCGCAAGATAAGCTGGCGTAGCCACCGCCCGCTGAGGCAATACTGGCGCTATTTTTTGGGCAAAAATACTTCGGCCATCATGCAGCGGGCACTTCCTCCACCGCAGAACTCAATGGTTGCCAGCGAACTATACAGTAGGGCGGTCCGCTGCTCAAGCTGTTGCACCTGCTCGGCGGTGAGCGAGCGGTAGGCTTGTTCCGACATCACCAGCAGTTTCTCTCCGGAGCGGGACTTCACCTGAAGCATGTTGCCCGCAAAGTGGTTGCACTGCGCTTCGGTGATCAGCATCACCTCCTTGCCGCTCTGCCGGATAACGTCTAACACCTGGGTGCGGTCCCACTTATTGCGCACCGCGTCGCCGCAGAAGATGGCTAGGTCTTCGCCGATGCTCATCATCACGTTGGTGTGGTAGATTTCAGCAAACCCCCGCTCGGTCATCTGAGAGGCATGGAATGCCACCGGACGAAAGCCAAACTCAGCGCAAAATTCTTCCAGGAGATTCAGGTGAGTGCGGGGCGATACGCAGGCGTAGGCGATTCTGTTTTGGCGGTCGAGCACCACACTGCCGGTTCCTTCCAGATACTTCTCCTCGTTCTCGAAGTGCGAATAGTCTATCTTCCGAGTGATCAAAAAGCCGTGCTCGCGCTGCAAAATGCCGATGATGTCCTCCCGCCGTTCTAAGCGACGGTTGGAAGCCCACATTGGGTAGGTCACCACCGTGCCGTCGTCGTGGAACGAGATCCAGTTGTTCGGAAAGATAGAATCAGGGGTATCCTTCTCGGGAGTGTCTTCTACGGTGATGACGTTTACTTCGTGGGCGCGGAGCAGGGCTACAAAGGCATCAAACTCCTGGCGGGCGCGCTGTTGGATTTCTTCGGCGGATAGCCCGTTCAAAAACTGCTGGTAATGGTTGTTCACCGCCGTTTCTACGTTGTAACCGAATTTCACTGGCCGAATCATCAGCAGCGTATCGGTGAGTTGTTGGTTTTTCATGCTAAGTCCACGGTTGTATAGTCCACAGTTTTATAGTCCACAGTCCACAGTCCATAGTTAGCTGTCGACTATTGACTGTGGACTGTCGACTATGGACTATTGACTATTGACTAATTCAAACCCAAATGGCTACGTCGTCGCGCCGCAGGGGCATGCTCATGCAGTGGGTGCCGCCCCGCGCCCGCGAAAGCTCGCCCGAAGGTAGCAAAATGAGGGTGTCGCCGGTGACCACCTCGTCGATCTCCGCTCCTTCTTCTACCCGTTGGATGATGTCGGACGAACGCATCACGGCGAAGCCGCGCTTTCGGAATTCCGCTTCGGTCTTCACGTTGCGGTCGTAGCCAATCACCACGCCTTCGCGGATGGCTAAGAAGTTGCAAGCGTCGGTCCACTGCTCGCGTTCACTGTCCGGAAACGCACCCCCGGCGCAGGGAATGATCTCACAGCGTTCGGCGCCGAAGTCCTGGCAACTGATCTGGGTGAAAAGGTCGTCGAGGTAGGGTAATTTTTTCACCGTCACCCCGTAGCGGCCGCGGGGGCGCTCTTCCCGCAAAAACTGCGTAATCTCTACGTTGTGCACCGGGCCGGTGTGGGCCTCCGACAGGTTGCCGGCAAAGTCGAAGTTCTTGATGCGGTTGGTCAAGGCTTCTTTGGAAAAGGGGCTAAATAGAATCCACAGGTCGCGGCGCACCTGGGTGAACACCGTGTCGATGTGCATGTAGGAGCGGCGCTGTGGAATCTTGACCACCGATACTTTTTGAATCAGATCTTTATCGAATAGTTGCTCCACCAGATAGTCAATGGCCATCACCGAGGTGCGTTCGCTGATGCCCACCAGCAGGTGACCGGGACTAACCATCATCACGTCGCCGCCTTCAATGCTCACGTTTTTGCGTCGCTTTTCTTCTTCGGTGGCAAAGAAAAACAAGTCTAATTCCTTAATTTCAATCACCCGGTCGGCCAGTCGGTCGGGGTTATCGCGGGTCGATTGGTTGAGCAAGTTGAAGTGCGCGATGTACTTAAACAGCAGTGACTCCCGGTTGCGGGCCGCCTCATAGGGCTTGTTGATCAGAATGTGGTCGTGAATGGTGATACCAATGTCGCGGGTGAAGATTAGGTTGGGGATGGGAGCGAAAATAAAATTCTCCTGTCCGTCAACCGAGGGAAGAATCCCGGTAATCAGGGTGTGGGCTAGGGGAGCCGGATCGGTCTCTAACAGCAGTTTCTGCGTTTTTAGTCCGCACTTTTCGATAGCACAGACCGATGCGACCAGCAGCGTCTTCACGTCCGGATTGCTTAAAATACGCCTCAGTAGCGATTCTACCGTGAGTACGTAGTCGGAGTCGAACGACAAATCGCGAACCTTTTGCTGGTAAGCTGGGTCGTTGCCCTTCTTCCGTATTTCTTCCGGATCCAGAAAGCAGAGCAGCACGCGCAGGTATTCACTATACTCCTGCTGCATCTTGTTCAGATCAACAATGTCATCGTAGAGCAACTGATCGGTGATGCGGGGCACAATCTTGCCGATGCCTTCGTCGGGCGGATGAATGAGCAAGCGGCGCAGATAACCGATTTCGGTGGTGACGTGAATATTTTGGGACATGGGTTGAACGAATTAGAGAAATATGAGATGCGAAATGAGAAACGACGGTCTTGTTGTAAATATCCTGCCTATCCTTTTTTATCCTGGACATCCTGATAACCAAAGGTATAAGTTTCTGACGGATTGTTGACAGGGTAGGGAGGTTGCGCGCAATTTACTAGCTTTGCCAGTATTCTAACGAGGAACGTTATTCATGAGCATATTAGACACCATTGTGGGCCGCAAGCAAGAAGAAGTGGCTGAGCGGAAGGCGCACCTTCCGGAGGATGTCCTGACCCACTACGCTGATTTTAACCGAACTACATTTTCGTTAGCGCAAGCGTTACGTGCGCATCCGCCGGGCATTATTGCTGAGTTTAAGCGGAAATCGCCCTCGAAGGGCATGATCAATGCCACGGCCGACGTTCAGGAAACCACGGTGGGCTACGTGCGGGCGGGGGCGGCGGCTCTGTCGGTGCTCACCGACGTGGATTTCTTTGCTGGAAGCGATGAAAACCTGCGCATCGCCCGGCAGCATAACCCGTGCCCAATTCTGCGAAAAGACTTTACCATTGATCCCTACCAAATCACCGAAGCTAAGGCGCTAGGGGCCGACGCCATCTTGTTGATTGCCGCCGTGCTGCCGCCCCCCCAAGTGCTGGCATTGGCGCAACACGCCCACCGCTTGGGGCTCGAGGTGCTGCTGGAAGTGCACAATGAGGAAGAACTGCGGCAGACTGCCCTGCAGGAGGCCATTGCACCTTTTATCGACGTGATAGGGGTGAATAACCGCAATCTGAAGACCTTCGAGGTAAGCATTGATACGTCGATTCAACTGGCCAAACTGATGCCGGAAGATACGGTGAAGATTTCCGAAAGCGGTATCAGTGATCCGGCTACGATTCGGGAGTTGATGAAACATGGCTACCAAGGTTTTCTGGTCGGAGAGCACTTTATGCGGCAGGCCGACCCGGCGGAGGGTTGTGAAATGTTGATAGATCAATTGAAAACCATAGTTACACCCAACAAAGAACGGAATCATGGCCACTGCTCATGAATATCAGCAAATAATACTGGACTATGACTGGACCGCTCTGAAAGAACTTTGGAAGCAGATAGAAAACAGAAGCACCCCCGACTGGGAAGCAGGCAAAGCGTTTGAGTATTTGGTTGTTCGGATGTTTGAGCTTGATGGCGCTACCGTGAAATATCCCTATCCGGTAGATCAGATGGAGCAGATCGATGGCGTTGTCTACTTGGATGCCTCATCCTGTATTATTGAGAGTAAAGACTACCGCGATGACAAAGTAGGAGTAGAGCCAATCTACAAACTACGCAACCAGTTGCTTAGGCGGCCTTCCGGAGTGGTGGGGAGTGTGTTTAGTCGCACGGGGTTTACCGAGGCAGCTATCACCTTGGCTTCGTTCACCATGCCTCAAACCGTGCTTCTCTGGGAAGGCAAGGAAATCGAAGTTATCTTGCATGAGGAACATGTGAAGGCTTTTTTCGTAAAAAAACTCAGGCACTGCATAGAAACCGGTTTCCCAAATTATGACATTAGAGCAGAGATATTATGAAAAGATTCTTGATTGCCGAAGGAGAAACTGATGTTGCTCTACTAAAAATGCTGATCCCCACTGAATGTTCGGAAGGGGTTAAGTTTGTAGTGGGCGGAGGGTATTCTGCGGCTATTGCGTTAGCTAGTTCAATACTATACGATAAACCGGACAGTTATGTCTCATTGGTGCTCGACGCGGATACCGCGGACCCTTCATCTGTTCAAGAAAAGTACGATTTTATAAATTGGCAGTTGGGTAAAATGTCTGCTAACCGCTCTTATGCTATTCATCTGTTCATCCCTGCCAGCGAAGCGTTGTTTATTAACTATGGCCTAGTAAAGACAAAACAGAAAATTTCGTTTGATCCAAAAGCTACGCTGAAAGAAGCCTTGGATGAAAAGGGAACAACTTTGCTTGATTTCATCAATGCGCTTTCCCCAGTTGATATTAAGGCATTAAGAAAAGATCAGACTATACAAAATATTATTCGGAGCCTCCCCAGTGAAGTGGCGCAAGTTTAATCCATGAACCTTAAAGTCTGCGGCATGAAGCATGCCGACAACCTGTCGGCGGTAGCCGCACTCGCGCCCGATTATCTGGGTTTCATCTTTTACGAAAAGTCGCCGCGCTATTTCATCAATACCCTGCCACCCGAAAGCGTTCAGTTGCTCCCACCGTCTATTCAGCGCGTCGGGGTGTTTGTGAACGCGTCTACCGTTTATATGCAGCAGATGGCAGAACGCTACGGACTCGACGCGCTTCAGTTGCACGGACAAGAACCACCCGAACAGTGTCAGGCTCTCCAGCATGCGGGCTATAAAATTATGAAGGTATTTAGCGTGAACAAGGCGTTTGACTTCGATCAGCTAACCCCTTATCAGTCGCACGTCAATGCGTTCTTGTTCGACACGGCCACGCCGCAGCACGGCGGTTCGGGGCGTGCCTTTGATTGGTCTATTCTGGCCGATTACCAGCTGCCGGTTCCATTCTTCCTGAGCGGGGGAATCGGGCTGGACAATCTCGATCAGGCGATGCAAATACATCATCCCCAACTCCTTGGACTGGACGTGAACAGTCGCTTCGAGACCGCGCCCGGACAAAAATCAATCGATCAACTGCAACAACTCATCGCGCGCTTGGGCCGGTAATTTGTCGGATATTTTGTACTTTCGCCCCCCAGACTAATTAGCAATTCCACCAGCAATGAGCGAAACCACCCCTGCCACTTTTCAGGTAACCGAACAAGGCTACTACGGCCGCTACGGCGGAGCCTTCATTCCCGAGATGCTGCATCCCAACATCGAGGAGCTGCGCACTAATTATTTGTCCATCATGCGCGACGCTGATTTCCAGCGGGAATTTCAGCATTTGTTAAAGAACTACGTTGGTCGGCCCACCCCGCTCTACTTTGCCCCGCGCTTGTCCGAAAAGTTTAACACCCGGGTGTATCTGAAGCGCGAGGATTTGTGCCACACCGGAGCGCATAAGGTCAACAACACCATCGGGCAAATTTTGCTGGCCCGGCGACTGAATAAAAAGTATATCATCGCCGAAACGGGGGCCGGACAGCACGGCGTGGCCACCGCCACGGTCTGCGCTCTGATGGGCATGCCCTGTAAGGTGTTTATGGGGTCGGTCGACATGGAACGGCAGCGTCCCAACGTGGAGCGCATGCGCATTCTGGGGGCCGAGGTGATCCCCGCCACTTCGGGAAGCCAAACCCTCAAAGATGCCACCAATGAAGCGATGCGCCACTGGATCAGCAACCCGACCGACAGCCACTATATCATTGGCTCGGTGGTGGGCCCGCACCCCTATCCCGACATGGTGGCCCGCTTTCAATCGGTGATTAGTGAAGAAATTAAAGCACAGTTGCGGGAACAAACCGGCTCCGAAGACCCTACCTACGTGGTGGCCTGCGTGGGCGGGGGCAGCAACGCGGCTGGCGCCTACTATCATTACCTCGATCGTCCCGAAGTACGCCTGGTGGCGGTGGAGGCCGCGGGTGAGGGAGTTTCATCAGGACGCTCGGCAGCCACCACCGCCCTGGGCACGTTTGGCATTCTGCACGGTAGCAAGTCGCTGGTGATGCAGACGGCCGACGGACAAGTCACCGAACCGCATTCTATCTCAGCTGGGCTCGACTACCCCGGCATTGGCCCGATGCACGCCCATCTGTTCGACTCGGGGCGAGGCGACTTCTACGCCGTGACCGACGATGAAGCGATGGACGCAGGGGTTTTGCTGAGCCGACTGGAGGGCATCATTCCGGCTATTGAAAGCGCGCACGCCATCGCTGTACTGTCGCAGATGAAGGCCCAACCCGACGAGGTGGTGGTGATCAATCTCTCCGGGCGGGGGGACAAGGATTTGGAAACCTACATCAAGTGGGGGAAATATTGATCGACTGAATGATAGAAGGATTGAATCAGAATGAATTCAATCCTTCTATCATTCGCTCCTTCTACCCGTTCAAGCCTATGCCCAATCAGCCAACTCACAACCGACTCACCGAACTCTTTCGGCGCAAAGACAAAAATATTCTTTCAGTGTATTATACCGCGGGGTATCCTGCCCTGGACGACACGGTGCGCATTGCTGAGTATTTGGAGCGGGCGGGGGCCGATGTGATTGAAATTGGCATGCCCTACTCTGATCCG
Source organism: Cyclobacteriaceae bacterium (assembly GCA_965217275.1). Classification (GTDB taxonomy): domain Bacteria; phylum Bacteroidota; class Bacteroidia; order Cytophagales; family Cyclobacteriaceae; genus Tunicatimonas. The sequence goes on from OZ244400.1 coordinate 5,800,791, forward strand.
CTGGCCGACGGTCCCACCATTCAGCAGAGCGGAGCGCGGGCACTGGCCAACGGCATGACGATCAGTAAGCTTTTTGATCAGCTAGAAAACATCCGTTCCACCGTGTCGCTGCCGCTCATTCTGATGGGCTACCTCAATCCGGCCATGCAGTACGGCCTGGAACGCTTTTGTCAGCAGTGCCAACGGGTGGGCATCGATGCCCTGATTATTCCCGATCTGCCCATGCAGGAGTATCTCAATGAGTACAAGGAGCTGTTCGAAACCTACGGACTCTACAACGTTTTCCTAGTGTCTCCGCAAACCTCCGACGAACGGATTCGCCTGATCGACGAGCATTCGCACGGCTTTATTTACGTGGTATCTTCGGCCAGCATCACCGGGGCTAAATCGGGCATCACCGATGAGCAAATTGCGTATTTTGAGCGCATTCGGGCCATGCAGTTACGCCACCCCACGCTCATTGGCTTCGGCATTTCCGATCATGAAACCTTCCAGACAGCCGGTAGATACGCTCAGGGAGCAATTATCGGCAGTGCATTTATCAAGAAGCTGGAAGGCAGCGAAAATCTAAAGGAGGACATTGATCAATTCATAAGGCAAATCAAAGGGTGAACATTTGTCCCTTGTGCTTTGGCCTTTGTAAATTTGACCAGTGACCAGTGACCAGTGACCAGTGACCAGTGACCAGTGACCAGTGACCAGTGACCAATCATGCCCGTCCATCAAAACATAAAACTGTCCGTTGATGCGGTGGTGTTTGGCTACACCTCGGCCGAAGGCTTGTCCATTTTGCTCATTAAGCGCACCCAGGAACCCTTTCGGGGGCAGTGGGCCTTGCCGGGGGGGCTGGTTCGGGATGAAGAGTCGCTGGAGCAGGCCGTAGAGCGGGAGTTGCGTGAAGAAACCGGGGTGTCGATCAATTATTTGGAGCAACTCTACAGCTTCGGAGAACCCCACCGCGACCCGCGCAACCGGGTGGTATCAGTAGCGTACTATGGCCTGGTGAAACCCGATACCTTTCGGCTGTCTACCAGCAACGAAGCCAGCCAGGTAGACTGGTTCAAAGTAGAGCAAGTGCCCCCGCTTGCCTTCGACCATGCCCAGATCGTCGAGGTGGCTACCCACCGACTGCAAAGCAAGATGCAGTACGAACCCATCGGCTTCGAGTTGCTCGATAAGAAATTTCCTTTCTCGGAGTTGGAAAAGCTGTACGCTGCGGTGCTGAACCGGCCCGTCGATCGCCGGAATTTCAAGAAAAAGATTATGAAGTTCGGTTTTCTGGAAGAAACTGCCGAAAAGCAACAGCTGAGCGGTGCCGGACGACCCGGCAATTTGTATCGCTTCAACGAAGCAAAATACTTTCAGCTTAAGAAAAAAGGCATCGCTTTCGAAATATGACCCATTTAAATGCGTAAAAATAACGCAAATTGCTTGTAGAATAAATTGTTACTGTCTATATTTGTGTATACAAAACGCAAATTTCTATGAAAACCGGAGTCATCATTGCCCGCTTCCAGACGCCCTACCTGCACGAGGGGCACCTGAACCTGATTAACCAGGTGAAAGAGAAGCACAACAAGCTCATCATCGTGCTCGGGGTAGGGCCCATCATCGGCAGCCGCCGCAGTCCCTACGATTACTACACCCGCGAGAAGATGATTAAAACTGCTTATCAAGACGTGGTGGTGCTCCCGCTCAGCGATCATCCGAGTGACCGCACCTGGTCGCACAACCTGGATCAACTGCTGGGCAGTGCCTTTCCCAACGAACAGTTCATGTTGTATGGCAGTCGGGACAGCTTTATCCCTTATTACTCAGGGCGTTGCGAAACCGTAGACTTGCCCGAGCACGGCGATTATAGCGCCACCGAACTGCGCAATAAATACGCCGACAAGGTCTTCGATTCGCGCGACTTTCGGGCGGGCATTTTGTATGCCTACTACAACCAGTACAAAAAGGTGTATCCTACGGTTGACATTGCGGTATTTAGAAGTGAGAAGTCAGAGATTCTGCTCGGTAAGAAATCCATCAACAACAAATGGCGACTAGTCGGCGGATTCACCGATCCGGAAGACGATTGCTACGAAACCGCCGCCCGCCGCGAACTCACCGAAGAATGCGGTCCTATTGAAGTGGGCGAACTCGCCTACGAAACCTCCGCCCGCATCGACGACTGGCGCTACCGCAACGAAACGGACAAGATAGTGACCACGCTCTTTAGCTGCGACTACCACTACGGCGACCCCCAGGCTCAGGACGACATCATGGACCTCGCCTGGTTCAAACTCGCCGATCTGCCCACGATGATTGAGCGCGGAGAAATCAGTGAAGAGCACAATGGGCTGTTTGAGTTTCTTATCCGCAAATACGATCAGTACAAAAAAGGATAAAAACCGGATAGTCAGGATTTGCCCGCTAAGATTATAACCCAAACTGCTCGATTGTTCGATTGCTCAATTGTTAAATGATATCTAACTCTCGGGCGCGTTTATAACGCGTTCGCACTAAACCAAATCATAATTCTCATGAAAACCAATCTCATATTACTCGCCGATGCGTACAAATACTCTCACCATAAGCTCTACTATCCCGGCACCACGCAGGTGTACAGTTACCTGGAAAGCCGGGGCGGTAAGTTTGATAGCACCGTGTTCTATGGACTCCAGTACTTTCTAAAAGAATACCTGGCGGGCGTTGCCTTCACCCAGGAAGATTTGGATGAGGCGGCCTCCTTTTTGCCCCAGGTCTTCGGACGGGACGATGTGTTCGAAAAGAGCAAATTCCAGTACATTTTAGACGAGCACGGCGGCCGCTTACCGGTGCGCATCCGGGCCGTGCCGGAAGGCTCCGTGGTGCCGGTAAAGAACGTGCTAATGACCATCGAAAACACCGACCCGAAGTGCTTCTGGCTCACTAACTTTTTGGAAACTCTGCTGATGCAAGTATGGTACCCCTGTACCGTAGCCACCATCAGTCGGGAGGTCAGAAAAGTGGTCGCGAACTACTTTGCTCAAACCGCCGGTGAAGGGGCAGAAGCAGGCATCGACTTTGTGCTCAACGACTTCGGCTACCGGGGGGTGAGCAGCATGGAAAGCGCCGCGCTAGGAGGTAGCGCCCATCTAGTCAACTTTATGGGCAGCGACAATCTGGCCGGGTCGGTGCTGGCGCAACGCTACTACCACACCACCGAGGTGTATGGAAAGAGCATTCCGGCCACCGAGCACAGCATCTGTACGCTGTTGGGCGAAGAGGGCGAATTAGACATTTTCCGCCACGTATTGAATACCTTTCCGAGCGGAACCATTGCCTGTGTGTCCGACAGTTACAATATCTTCCGGGCCTGCGAGAAGTACTGGGGCGAGGAGTTAAAGAACCAAATACTGGAGCGCGACGGTACGCTGGTGATTCGTCCCGATAGCGGCGATCCGGTGCAAACGCTGCTGGCTATCTTTGAGATTCTGTTTGAGAAGTTTGGCTACACTACCAACGACAAAGGCTACCGGGTGCTGCCCCCGCAACTGCGCGTCATTCAGGGCGACGGGGTCAACTACGACGCCATCAAAGGAATGTATCAGGCCCTGAGCGAGCACGGTATCAGCGCCGAAAACCTGGTGCTCGGCATGGGTGGCGCGTTGCTGCAAAAGCTCGACCGCGACACCCAGCAGTTCGCTCTCAAGTGCAGCGCCGCCACGGTAAACGGCGAAGAAGTCGTCGTGCAGAAGAGCCCCACCGAGATGAACGCCCAGGGCAACATCGTCGGCAGCTTCAAGAAGAGCAAGGGCGGCAAGCTCAAACTGGTGCGCCAGGATGATGCTTTCCGAACCGTACCCGAAACCGATCATCCCGAGCTAGCAGATCAACTGGTCACCGTGTTTGAAAACGGCGCGTTGACCAAAGAATGGAACTTCGAAGAAGTGCGCCAACGGGCAAACACCAGCGCTCTTTTGTAACGTCATTCCGAGCGAGCAAGCGCTCGGAATCACCGAAGACCAAACGAACCCGAGCGCAGGAATCTCGACAATAAAAACGAAAACCGCAACTTAAGCGACGCGCGGTGCACAATGCTCGATCAAAATAACCGAAGCCTTTGCCGTTCCGTTTTCAAATGCCGAGATTGCTTCGGCTCGCTCCATTCGGTATTGTCAACTATACGCTGCTTCACCGCAGGATTAATTTTTCAACTACCAGCGGGCTGAGCCTCGCAATCGCGTTTAAATAACCAAGCCATGAACTCACGTATCAAAATCCTCCAGGGCGACATCACCCAACTCGACGTAGATGCCATTGTCAACGCGGCCAACCCTTCGCTGCTCGGTGGGGGCGGAGTGGACGGCGCTATTCACCGGGCGGCCGGACCGCAACTGCTGGAAGCTTGCCGTCCGCTGCGGGGTTGCCACACCGGAGATGCCAAAATCACCGAGGGCTTCCGACTGCCCGCCCGCTACGTGATCCACACGGTGGGACCGGTGTGGCACGGCGGGCAGCAGGGCGAGGAAGATTTGCTGGCCTCGGCCTACCGCCGTTCGCTCGAACTCGCCGCGGAGCACAACCTGCGCACCATTGCCTTTCCGTCCATCAGCACCGGGGCCTATGGTTTTCCGTTCGAAGAAGCCACCACCATCGCGCTGCGCGAGATCACGAAGTTTTTAGACGCTAATAGTTTGCCCGAAGAAGTAACGCTGGTCGCTTTTAGCAAAGGTGATTATAATCGGATGAAATCAATTGTCAGCAACCCCCCGATCAAGTCTTAGCTATGGACCTCGCCCGCAAACCCCTCGGTCACAAGGCCTACGGCACCATTCCGCACCTGTCGGGTAGTCGGCTGGGGCCTTCCGACAGAAAGGCTGAGTCTGGCCAAGAACTGATTGCCACCAAGCAGGCCCGCGACTGGCGCGATCTAATTGTCGTGCAGGAGAAACTGGACGGTTCTAACTGCGCGATTGCTAAACTGAACGGCCAGGTACTGGCCCTTACGCGGGCAGGCTACCAAGCACACACCTCGCCCTACGAATTGCACCACCGCTTTGCGGACTACGTGCAGCAACACCACGCCCGCTTTAACGAAGCATTGGCGGAAGGAGAGCGCTGGGTAGGAGAGTGGTTGGCCCTGGCCCACGGCACGCGCTACCGCCTACCCCACGAACCCTTCGTAGCGTTTGATATCATGCGCGACGGGCACCAACGCGCCCCTTACCTGGAAGTGCTGGAGCGGTGCATCCGGCACGAGCTGCCGTACCCCCGCCTGATTCACCTGGGACAGCCGGTGAGCATTAAGAACGTGCTGAAGCGACTGGAACCCAGTGGACACGGAGCGCTCGATCCGGTAGAAGGAGCCGTCTGGCGCGTTGAGCGCGACGGGAGAGTCGACTTTCTGGTGAAATACGTGCGTCCTGATAAAATAGACGGAAAGTACCTGCCGGAGGTGTCGGGCCAAGCGGCAGTTTGGAATGCACAAACTCGGTAATTAAACCTACTAACAATAACTTTCGTACATAGCTAGACAGGCTAGAAAACTTTCGTGAACATGAGTATAACATCTAATCAGTGGCAACTTCAAGAAGCTAAAAATAAGCTCAGTCAGCTAGTAAAAGAAGCAAGTGAAGGCACTCCTCAATACATTACTGTGCGAGGAAAAAGTACCGCGGTTGTTCTCTCTACGAAAGAATATGAGGGATTGAAAAATCACTCTTCGTCCTTATCATCAGCACTGCTAATGCCGGTGCTTGATGAAGAAGACCTATTTGAACGTTCACCTGATACTGGCAGAGACGTAGATTTATAATGTATTTATTAGATACCGTGGTAGTTCCAGAGTATTTGCGGAAAAAACCGGCGCAGCAAGTAATTGATTGGTTGGATGAACAACCCGAATATACGCTCTATATAAGTTCCTTGACTATTGCCGAGCTGAATAAAGGATACCATAAATTGCAGCATAAGGCTGTTCTGGTGGATGATAAACGAAGAGCAGACAAAATTGTAGAATGGATAGAAAAACTAAAACAACGATTTGAGAACAGAACCATATCAGTAGACGCTAAAGTGCTGGAATTGTGGTCCAAACTATGTGGTCACTCTGAAGCAGAAGGGAAGAAATTGCCGGTAGTGGATAGCCTATTAGTAGCAACTGCTTTAGCACATAATCTTATCATTGTTACCCGCAACATAGCTGATTTCCAAAACTGTTCGCCATCCATAGCTCTGTTCAATCCTTATTCATGAATAAAATCCTCTTTCACACCCACGCCTACGCCTATCTAGCCGATAGAGTCCGGGCCGACGGGGGCTTCGAAGAAGGTATCGTAGAGCAAAAACATTTCACCGACGGCGAACGCTACCAACGCATCCTCACCGACGTCGATGACCGCGAGGTGGTGCTGCTGGGCGGCACCATCGATGATTCATCGACCCTCGAACTGCTCGACCTGGCCGCTTCGCTGGTAAGCTACGGGGCCGACGCACTGAGCTTAATCGTGCCCTACTTCGGCTACTCTACCATGGAGCGGGCGGTGCTGCCCGGCGAGGTGGTCACCGCCAAAACCCGCGCCCGCCTGCTCTCCTCCATTCCCCGCAGCCACCGGGGCAACAAAATCTTCCTCTTCGACCTGCACACCGAAGGCATTCCCCACTACTTCGAGCACCACCTCTATCCAGTGCACGTCTACTGCAAAGACATCATCCTGCAAGCCGCGCGCGACTACGGCGGCGACGACTACGTACTGGCCAGCACCGACGCCGGACGCGCCAAGTGGGTAGAGTCGCTGGCCAACGATGCCGGGGTGGGGGCCGCCTTCGTGCTCAAGCGCCGGAGCCACGACGGGCAAACCGAAGTGAGCGCCGTGAACGCCGACGTGCAGGGCCGCACGGTGATCATCTACGACGACATGATTCGTTCGGGGGGCAGCATCATCAACGCGGCGCGCGTCTACCACGATGCCGGTGCCCAGCGCATCATCGTGCTCACCACCCACGGACTGTTCATTAACGACGGACTGCAGAACCTGAAAAGCTGCGGACTCATCGAGCGCGTTATCTGCACCGATACCCACCCCCGCACCCAGGCGATCCACGACGATTTTCTGGAAGTACGCAGCGTGGCCCCCCTCATCCGGCAGCACCTGCTGCATCGGTAAGCCGCTTTCTCGACCGCAAAAGATTAACAAATTGGTAACATAGATTGCTTACTTCCGCCGGTTGGAAGACGTAATTTCATGCCTATACTAATCTAACCTAACCCTCGCATGAAACACATCCTACGCGCGTCAGCGCTGCTGACCGGGCTGCTCGGCGGATCGTTTGCCGCCCTGGCCCAATCCGTATTCATCAACGAAGTTGACTACGACCAGCCGGGCACCGACGATGCCGAATTTATTGAACTTAGAAACAATGGCGCTACTCCCGTAAACCTTGGTGCTTACGAACTACTGCTGATCAACGGCAGCAACAATGCGATCTACGCTACCATCGAGCTGCCCGACACGGCGCTGGCACCGGGTGACTACTTCGTCATCAGCGGCAACGCCACCACCGTGCCCAACACCGACCTGGTCGTTTCCCCGGCCACCAACCTGATCCAAAACGGTGCTCCCGACGCGCTAGCCCTGCAACTAACCGCCACCGCCGAGGTAGTCGACGCGCTGAGCTACGAGGGCGAGGTGCCTGGCTTCTCGGAAGGCAGCGGGGCACCGGCCGACACCAACGACCCCAATGTGGGCTTATCGCGCCTGCCCGACGGCACCGATACCGACGACAACGCCACCGACTTCACGTTGGCCCCCGTCACGCCCGGCGAAGCCAATTCCGATGGTGACGACCCCACGCAGCCCGGTGCCCTCACGCGGATTCACGCCATTCAGAGCAACGGCTTCACCTCGCCACTGGTGGGTCAGACGGTGACCATTGAGGGCATCGTGGTGGGCGACTTCCAGGAGGACGATGGCGACGCGCTCGACTCGGACCTCGACGGCTTCTACGTGCAGGAAGAAAGCAGCGAGCAGGATACCAACCCGGCTACCTCGGAAGGAATCTTCGTGTTCGCCCCCAGCGCCCCGGATGTGACGGCGGGCGATGTGGTGCGGGTGACCGGCGAGGTGGTAGAATTTTCTGAGCTGACCGAACTCACCAACGTGTCGCTGGTGGAAGTGGTAGGCGATACCGTCCTGCCCGACCCGGTGGAGGTGCAACTACCGGCCACCGACGAAGCGCTGGAAGCCGTCGAGGGCATGCTCGTGCGCTTCCCGCAGTCGCTGGTGATTGCCGAGTACTTTAACTTCGACCGCTTCGGTGAGGTGGTGCTGGCCCTGCCGCTCGATGGTCTGGACCGGCCGTACCAACCCACCAGCTACGTGGAGCCCGGCCCGGCAGCTGCGGCAATTGAGGAAGCTATTGAGCGGCGACGGATTACCCTCGACGACGCCCGAACGGTGCAAAACCCCGACCCGGCGCGGCATCCCAACGGTGAGGAGTTCACTCTGAACAATCGCTTCCGCGGGGGCGACGCGGTGACCAACGCCACCGGCGTGCTTGACCAGCGCTTCGGCGCCTACCGCATTCAGCCCACCCAAGGGGCCGACTATAGCGTGCGCAACCCGCGTCCGGACTCACCCGAGGATGTGGGCGGCAGCTTAAAGGTCGCCAGCTTTAACGTGCTCAACTACTTCACCACCCTGGGTGAGCGGGGGGCGGACAACGCCGCCGAGTTTGAGCGGCAGCGCGCCAAGATCTTTGCCGCGCTGGCCGAGATCAACGCGGGCGTGGTGGGGCTGATCGAGATCGAAAACAACGGCAGCGAGGCCATCAGCGACTTGGTGACCGGACTCAATGCGTTGGGAACTACTGCAACCTACGATTACATCGAGACCGGGGTGATCGGCACCGACGAAATCACCGTGGCCCTGATCTACCAACCCGATGTAGTGAGTCCGGTGGGCGATTTTGCGGTGCTGGATGAACCGTCGTTCACCGATCCCAACGGTTCGGGGCAGCAAAAGAACCGTCCGGCGCTGGCGCAGACGTTTCGTGAGGAAGCCACCGGTGGCATCTTCACGGTGGTGGTGAACCACTTTAAATCCAAGGGCTCGCCCTGCGGGGAGGGCGACGACGACCCGCAGCAGGGCAGTTGCAACGACACCCGCGCCCGAGCGGCCGATGCCCTGGTGAAGTGGCTGGCCACCGACCCCACCAGCAGCGGCGACCCCGACCTGATGATCATTGGCGACCTGAATGCCTACGACGAGGAAGACCCCATCGACCAAATCAAGGCAGGAGCCGACGACGTGCTGGACACCAACGACGATTTTGTGGACTTGGTGGAGGAGTTCGGCGGCGAGTTCGCCTATTCCTACGTGTTCAACGGGCAGTTTGGCTACCTAGACTACGCACTGGTGAACCGGTCGCTGCTGGAGCAGGTGAGCGGGGCCACCGAGTGGCCCATCAACGCCGACGAACCCGACATTCTGGACTATGATCTATCGTTCAAACAAGACGCCCAGGATGCCCTATACGAACCCAATCCCTTCCGCGCCTCCGACCACGACCCGGTGATCGTAGGACTCAACCTAACCGCGCCCGTAACGGTGTGCGCTGAGGAGCCCACGCTGCCCATCCGTCGGCGCAACGGCTGGCCCAGCTGGCCGCGCTTGTACACCTACGGTCACTACAAGGCCACCGACGGCATTGGGCAACAGGTGCGCTTGCGGGGTTTCTTAAATCAGCAAAAGCTAGTGGTCATCAGCGAAGCGCCGATCACGGCCACGCCCGAAGACGGAGGGACCTATCGGGCCAGCGAGGTGTTTGGGGAAGGTGACACGTTAACGGAAGGAGTGTTTGTGGTGCAGAACGATTCTGAGCGCCGTACCGACTTTGTGATCACGGGCCTGGAAGCAGAGACAAAATACTACCTGAAAGTATTTATTTATAACCAGGAAGACGACTGCGAACCGAACTACCTGGATGAAACGGTGATCCACGCCACATTCCGTACGCGCAAAAACTACCGCAAGGACATCGACGACTTCCTGGACAAGCTCAAGCAGCACGTGCTCAACGTGTATCCCAACCCGGTGCACGACGTGCTGCACGTCAACATCCCGTCGGAAACCGATCAGCAGGTAGAGGTGGTGCTCTACGACTTGTGGGGCAACCAAACCTCGCTGGGTAAGTTTGTAGTACAACCCGGCGACAACCGGATGGCCCTGAACCTGCCTACGCAGCTTCCCCGGCGCTTGTACCTGCTGCGGGTGGTCAGCGAGAGTCAATCTTATCCGCTCGTGCGGGTGTCGGTAGAGTAGGGTATCCATACAAAAAAGCGGTAGACGAATCCAATCGTCTACCGCTTTTTTTTTGCGGTTTGCGACAATATGCGGAGGCTACGCTTTGGAGGATTCGGCACGCTTGCGACGGGGGGAACTCACTATGATGCCGTAGGTTTCAAGCCGTTGCGGGTTGTCCTGAAAGGCAATGCGGGCGATCTTGCGGAACTCTCCGTACCAGGCCCGTAGCTCCTGCAGCGACTGGGCTTTCTCCTGGGTGCTGTCTTCGGCATCGCCCTTGCTAAGGAAGCGTTGCGCCCGCAGAGCCACCAGGGCGTCTAAAGCCGCGTGGTTCTGCTGCAACGCTTCGGCCGGGGCGCCGTATTGCCCAAGCCGCTCGGCGTACTGAGGGGCTTGCTCGTAGAACTTCTGCGCCTGGGCAATCCAACCTAAGCTGGTGGTGGCCATTCTTTGCACGCCCAAGTCCTGAATCACCAGCGGCTCCTTGCGGAAGGCGGTGCGGGCCACGGCCACGTGCTCCCGAAACAGATCACGCGCCGCTTCGGTGTCCTGCTTGATCTGGGCCGCCACCTGCCGGGAAGAGGTGTAGTGCTGCCGCTGCGTTTTTTCCGTTTGTTGCACGCGTTCCCACAAGGCTTTGCCCTCTTGCATGCGCTTGGGAGTAAACCCGTAGGGGCTTAGCTTCCGTTGCAGGGCTTTGTTGGCCAGGGTGTTGGCAATAGCCAGGTGAACGGCTTCCAATAGCTGAGTGATGGTACGAACTTTCATACGATGCGTGGTTTTAGTTGATACTGATGCAATTAATTTGATCGCAAGAAAAAGCAGTCGGTGCATCCATGCTGGCTCAAAACCGGGGCCAACTTACGGATGTACCGTTTGATAAAGATTCGGCAAATTTAATGACTGTCTTGTCCGCTTCGGACCAGTCCCAACCGGGCATGACGTCGATGCGGTTCAAGTCCTGCGCTGACTAAACGCCGGTGCCCGTTTCGCTACCGGGGCACTCTACTTCCGCCCGTTATTTGGGTTAATGTATCAAAACATCCTCGTAAAAGAGGGTCTTTCCTACGCAAGGAACCGGGACATTGCCCGGAAAAGACGTCGCTCCTGCCCAAATCACTCGGACATCACGGTGGACGGACGTCTTTCCTAGGCAATGTACTAGAACATCGAGGGGAAAGAACGTCCGTTTGGGGCAATGTAGCGGGACAATGAGGGAGGAGAACGTCTTTTCATCGCAAATCACCGGAACATCGAGCGGGAGAAGCATTTCTCCGGGGTCAGCCGCCCGGTCGTTGAACATACCCGGGGGCGGACGCGCTGTCGGTGTTGATACCAAAGTAACCAATGTAATAAATTTTGATTATTTCAAAAAATGCGTTAGTATACCCAATGTATTTAAGGGATACCTAACGTATGAGCGACTTACCCGATCAAGCCCTGGTGTGGAAAAAGTTTAAAAGCGGCGATCAGGGGGCTTTTTCCGCCCTGTATCGTCATCACTACGCTTCGCTGTACTTCTACGCTCTCAAGAGCACCGGTTGTGCTACCCAGGCTCAGGAGAGCGTGCAAGATTTATTCGTTTCGCTCTGGAACCGTCGGCTGGGATTGGGCGACGTGCAGCAGGTAAAACCCTATCTCTTCAAAGCGCTGCGTAGTATACTCAGCCGTCGCCCGACGCTCCCCTTTGATGCGTTGGCAGACACCGAGGAAACCAGCGGCGCGCTGCAATTCTCACCCGAAGACTTTCTCATTGCGCAAGAAGAAGATGCTTACCGACAAGAGACGCTGGCCCAAGTGCTCAACGGCCTACCACCCCGACAGCGCGAGGCGGTGTATCTCAGATATTACGAAGATTTGTCGTACCAGCAGATTGCCGAGGTGCTGCACATCAACTACCAGTCGGTGATGAACCTGATCTATCAGGCCTTTAAGGAATTGAAAAAGCAGCCGGTGCTGCAGAAGCTCGTGGGAACGCGCCGCGGCGCGTTCCCACCAATACCACTTTCCCACTAATCTGTTCGCCAACCCTTATTGAGACGATTAATTTCATCCCACCCCTAAAATTTACTGACAAGCAGGTAAATAGAAGTTTTTAATGAAGTCAGCGTTGCTCAAGGAAGAAAGTTTTACAATATCGACAATAATGTGCGAAATTCTTGACTCGCTTCCGTTGAAAATCTATGCGTACGGAGCGGGTTGATGAGTATTAAAACCGAAGTTTTGTCTCTACCTAAGAAACAACCTACCCTACCCCTTGTCACCCAACGACCAACTGCTCAATCAGCTCTTGCACGATGAATCCTTCTTCCGGTGGGTGCACCAAACCGACCCGGTGGCAACGGACTACTGGGAAACCTGGACCGCCCAGCATCCCGAACACCGCACCACGGTAGCCGACGCTAGGCGGATGGTGCGCGGGATTCCGTTTGCCCCCCGCACGCTGTCCGACGAACGGGTGCACCGCGCCTGGTTAGATTTACAATCCCGGTTGCCCCAAAGCGAAGGTCGTTCACGTCTTCGGGCGAAGCAGCCGATGGTTCGGCGCGCCTGGCTGCGGGGAGCCGCCGCCGCGCTGCTGGGGCTGCTGGGCGCACTTGCCTGGTGGAACGCCACCTCGGACGAACAATCAGCTCATTACGCCACCAGCTTCGGGGAGACCCGGACGGTTCTTTTGCCCGACGGTTCGGAAGTGATGCTCAACGCCAACTCACGGGTGCGCTACCAGGCACCTACCGACCGGCGGCCCCGACGCGAGGTGTGGTTGGAGGGTGAGGCCTTTTTTAAGATTGTGCATTTGGAGCGACCGACCCCCGTGCTGTTTGTGGTGCACACTCCCGATTTGCGCGTGCAGGTGTTAGGCACCCAGTTCAATGTGAACACCCGGCGCGGGCGCACCCAGGTGGTGCTCAACGAGGGCCGCGTGGCCCTGCAACTTCCTTCGGACGAAACTGCTGCCTTACAGCCGGGCGAACTGGCCGAGTTTGCCGCCCCGGAGGCGCGATTGCACAAAGCAATGGTAGACCCCGAACGCTTTACGGCCTGGCGCGACCGTCGCCTCACCTTCGATGACACCCCGTTGTCGGAGGTGGCCCTCATACTGGAAGAAAACTACGGCGTTCGGGTGGTCTTCGACGATCCGGCCCTGCGCGCCAAGCGCGTGACGGGTAAGATATCCGCCCGGAAGATCGATACGATTCTAAAAGCTTTATCCACTTTATTTTCCATTGCCGTTGAGCGGTCGGGCGATACCGTTCGTATTTATCATCCATCCTAACCTGTTTCTTATGACCCGTTTTTTCTACTTATGTTCTCGACTGATTGCGTCCCGAAGCGGGCTGATCGGTCTGATGCTTTTGCTCACACTGCCCGTCTCGGCCCAACTGCTGGCTTCGCGAGAAATAACCACTGCTTCCGCCACTGACGGGCAGCAGGAAGGTCAACTTGTCAGCGAAATGATTGCGGTGCTTCAGCAGCAGTACGACGCTTCGTTCTTATACGAAAAAAGCTTGTTAAAGAACAAGCGTGTGCAAGTTCAAATAATGCCCGACCAGCCTCTGGAAGCAAATTTGAGAGAGGTGCTGCGTCCGGCAGAACTCACCTACCAGAAGATTGACGACCATACTTACGTGATTAAGAAGCAAGACCGTCCCCTAGACCGTGTCCAAAGCCTAAATCCTGGTTCTATCTATTCAGCAGGTGATCTAGACGCATCTCTTTCGGCACTAATCAACCCAACGATAGCCAATTTGCGTTACGAACCATCGGCTACAACATCCGAGGTTTGGGAGCAAACCATTAAGGGGACAGTGACGGATAGCGACTCTGGGGAACCACTGCCCGGTGTGAACGTACTGGCGCAGAACACCACCCAGGGCACAATCACGGATATCGATGGCAACTATACGCTCAGCGTGCCTGACGATACCGAGGTGTTGGTGTTTTCATCGGTAGGATACATAGGCCAGGAAGTGCCTATTCAGGGACGTTCCACGATTAACCTCAAACTCACGGTGAGCACCCAGGAACTCGGCGAGGTGGTAGTAACTGCGCTTGGTATTAAGAAAGAGACGAAGAAACTCGGTTACGCTACCGCGAAGGTAGAATCAGAGCAAATCACCACCAACCGCACCCCTAACTTCATGAATACCCTGCAGGGTAAGATTGCGGGGGTAAACATTTCGTCCTCTTCTACCGGTCCGGGCAGCACGAGCAAGATTCGTATCCGAGGGCAGTCTTCGTTTCAGGGCCAAAATTCGCCCTTGTTTGTGGTAAACGGGGTGCCAATCAACAACAGTAATTTTGGGGTAACGGCCGGAACCTCTGACGGAGCGATTGGCAACCGGATTGGTAACAACTCCGATGGGGGTGACGGACTCACCAGTATCAACCCCGATGACATTGAGTCGATGACGGTGCTCAAGGGGGCCGCAGCGGCCGCGTTGTACGGTTCGCGGGCCTCCAACGGGGTGATTATGATCACCACCAAAAACCGGGGGGCCGGTGAAGGCATTGGGGTGGAGTGGAATACCAACTTCACGGTGGACACCCCCTTGGACTACACTGATTTTCAGTACGAGTACGGACAGGGTGAGAACGGCGAGCGCCCTACCACGCCCAACCCAACCTCGGGAGTATGGAGCTTCGGAGAGCGGTTTGAGCCGGGCATGACTCAAGTTCTGTTCGACAGCGTGGTGGTGCCCTACGCCCCGGTGAGAGATCGGATTCGCAAGTTTTACCGCAATGGTATCAATTTGACCAACACGCTGACGCTGTCATCCGGAGGCGAAAAGGGCGGCTTCAACTTATCCATTGCCAACCTCAGTAGCCGGGGGATCGTACCCAATTCACAGTATGAGCGTCAGACCTTCAACCTGGGCTTCACGCAGAACATCACTCCTAAGTTTACCATCTCAGGCAACGCCAACTACTCTATTGAGGATAATGAGAACCCGCCGATTGTAGTGCAGCAGAATATCAGTACGCCCGTGGTGTTGTACACCCTGGCCAACTCCATGCCGCTCGACGTGCTGGAAGCCAACCGACTCAATGCCAACGGAGATGAATTTATCTGGTCGCGGTTCCGCAACCGAACCAATCCCTATTTCTCAATCAACGAACGCTTCGAGAACATCAAGCGCGACCGGCTGTTTGGCAACCTGACCGCCCGTTATAATTTTACCGACTGGCTCTACGCGCAGATTCGGGTGGGACAGGACTACTACTCGCGCGACCAGGAGTTTAACTTTCCGACCGGACAGGCGTCTATCCCGGCCGCGCCCAGTGGGTTCGTAAACGGAAGCTACGTGCAGGAAGCGCGTCGATTTCGGGAGATCAACTCTGATTTCCTGATTGGGGCCACGCAGCAGTTTGGGGATTTTGGAGTAGACCTCACCCTGGGCGGCAACCAGCGCTACGAACGCACGGACCGCAACAGCGTGTACGTAGAAGACTTCGTAATTCGGGATCTGTATACGGTGATGAATGGTCGGATCAAAGATCCGCTCTATACGCTTGAGGAAAAACAAACTAACTCGCTCTACGGTGCTTTAGAGCTGTCGTTTCGCGAGTACCTGTATCTGACAGCCACCGCGCGCAACGACTGGTTCTCCACGCTGTCGCCCGCCAACCGCAGCATCTTGTATCCATCGGTGACCGGCAGCTTCGTGTTTTCGCAGGCCTTCACCAATTTCCCGAACTGGATTTCCTTGGGTAAGATACGGGCCGGATATGCCGAGGTAGGTAGTGATTTGGACATTGCGGCCTATTCGGGTACGCTGTTTTATACCGTTAATAACAATTTATTTCCTAATCCGGACGGCCAGCAGTTGCCCGTTGCCTCTATCAGCACCAACACCATTCCAAATGCTAACTTACGTCCCATGCGGGTGGCGGAAGCCGAAGTAGGCTTTGAGTTGAGGATGTTTGATAGCCGGGTGGGCATTGATTTCACCTACTATAACAAAAACACCAGCGACCAGATACTTGCTGCTCAAACCTCGGATGCTTCCGGTTATACCAGTCAGCTAATTAACGTGGGTGAAAGCCGCAACAGCGGGGTCGAACTGTTGCTGAACGTGGTGCCGGTGCAAACGGGAACCTTTCGCTGGGACGTGACCTTCAACGGATCGTATAACACCTCGGAAGTGCTGAAACTGGGTCTGGGAACCGGCGACACGGTAATCACGGTAGGCAACGGAATTCGCGGCGAAAGTGTGCGGCAGGTGGTGGGGTTGCCCATTGGTCAACTCTACGGGTTTAGCTACCTACGGAATGAGAAAGGCCAAATTATCCACAGTAGTACGAGCGGACGTCCGCTACGAACTGACAACCAGGGAGCCTTCGGCACCGCCATTCCGCTTTACATTGGGGGAATTTCTAACTCGATCTCCTGGAAGGACCTGCAGTTCTCGTTTTTGATTGATTTCAAGCTAGGGCACAAGATGGCATCAGGAACTAACTTTAACGTGACGCGCCACGGCCTCCATAAAAAGACTTTGGTGGGTCGCGAACAAGGGTTTGTGGTGGGTGAAGGCGTGAACGAAGAGGGGGGAGTCAATACGGTAGAAACCCCTATTCAGTCGTACTACGAAACTGTGGGGGCCGTAAACATCCACGAAGATTATATCTACAACGCGGGCTTCTGGCAACTGCGGCAGATGACGCTGGGCTATAACTTCACTCGCTTGCTACCCGACGACTTCTTTATCAAAGGGTTGCGTCTTAACGCGGTGGCCAACAACGTGCTGCTGCTCAAAAAGTGGGTGCCCAACATCCACCCCGAGCAGATGCCCTCGGCCTCGGATAATTTGGTGGGCATAGAGCAGACCAGCCTCCCCCTGACCCGTAGCGTTGGGTTTAACCTTAACATCAAATTCTGACACAATCTAACTAGAGTATGTTACTCAAAACTTTGCAACCATGAGATACATTAAAATCTATTCCTTAATCATTGCCATGATGGTGCTGGGCAGTTGCGACGAAGGCTTCGACGAACTCAATACCAACGAAGTGTTTCCCACCGCCGTTGATCCGTCGTTTGTCATGAACGACGCAATTCTGAGCGCATCGGTGCCTACCTCGATATTCGTTTTTGAACTGGCTATTGTACAACAAGTCGTGACCCCTAACGGATCATCGTTGGCGGGAGCTAATTTTAATCAAAATAACCGGGCGCGCGGCGGTATTTGGGAAAACCATTACCGAAACGTCCTCAAGTCAACTCTGGATGTGTTGGACAAGACGCAGGACGATCCGGAACTGGCTAACCTATACCAGATGGCTCGTATTTGGCGCGCCTACGCCGGGATGGTGCTCACCGATACGCACGGCGACGTGCCCTTTTCCGAAGCGGGCCTGGGATTTTTGGAAGGTGTCACGAATCCGAGGTATGACCCGCAGCAGGAAATATACACCAACATTCTCACCGAGTTGAGCGAAGCCTCAGCCGCCCTGAGCGAAGCTAATCCGCCGGTGAGTGAGGTATTGTACGGGGGCGACATTACCAAGTGGAAGCGCCTGGGCTACTCGTTGATGCTGCGCGCTGCCATGCGCCTGACCGAAGTGGCACCTGAACTGGCGCAGCAGTACACGCAGCAGGCCGTGGCGGGCGGAATAATGCAGTCTAATGCTGACAACGCGGCTATCATCCACACCGATCTGTACCGCAGCCCGATCGGCAACTGGCTCAATGGATCGGAAGCAAATAATTACTTTCTGGTGAACAGTTTTGTGGATTATTTGCAGGAAAATAACGATCCTCGTCTTGAGTCTATTGCCGTGCGATACGTAGGAGCTAAAAACGGAGCGGAGCAAAAGCCTGCTATCGCCTCACTGGATCCGGAAGTTCAGATTGGCTTCCCGATGGGATATGATAACTCGACCATCGCTCCGGTGGCTACCCGACTGGGCTTAGCTAGCTTCTATGACTTCTCGCAGCTTGATCGCAACCGGTTGGGCAAGCAAACCGCTCCTAGCTTTTTGGTTACCCACGCTTTGAACCAGTTGCTCCTAGCTGAAGCAGCAGTGCGGGGCTGGGTGGAGGGCGATGCCGCTACCTACTTCGCTACCGGGATCAGGGCCCACATGGAACAGATGGAGTCCTACGATCCCGCGGCGGCTATTGCCGAAGAGGAAATAGCTGCTTACCTGGACGCTCATCCGCTGGAAGCCGGAAGCGAACTGGAGCAGATCAATACGCAATACTGGGTAGCGTCGTTTTTGAACAGTGCCGAAACCTTTGCTAATTTCCGCCGGAGCGATTACCCGGTTCTTGAACCCAATCCCTACCCCGGTGGCGAAATTTCGGGCGATTTCATTCTTCGGCTCACCTACCCTGATACGGAGTATGCGGTGAACACCGGCAGCATAAGCGAAGCCATTGACCGTCAAGGCCCCGATCAACTGGATACCCGCGTATGGTGGGATGTGGATTGAGTACTGCAAAGGAGCATCCGATACTTCATCAAAGGCCCATGTTGGTTAGAATAAAAAACAACATTTTACTGTTCGTTGTCTTGACAACGCTTTGGCAATGCAACTCGGTGAAATCCGAAGAGCGTCAGGCGTCCCCCCCCAATGTGTTGCTCATCATGGTCGATGACCTCAACACGGCGGTGGTGGGCCTGGAAGGGCATCCGCAGGCCAGAACTCCCAACATTAACCGGCTGATGGAGCGTGGCGTAACCTTTACGAACGCCCACTCTAATGCTCCCCTATGCGCTCCTAGTCGGGCCAGCCTGCTCACCGGATTGTATCCCCACACTTCCGGCTACTTTGGCGGCAATGCCTATGATTACCGGTTAAATCCGACGCTCAAAGATGCCAAAACCTTGGTCGAGCACTTTCGCGACCATGGATACCAGGTGTACGGTACCGGCAAAATTCAGCACCATGTATCTCCGGATACCACTATCTGGATCAATGAAGACGGAGAATACGGTTACGGCATACCGGCTAGCTTTGGCCCCTATCCGTGGGATGGTCAAGACCCCACCGTGACCGGGCACGACGTCCCGCATCCGGGCTTGCCAGAAGCTCTGTTTGATGGCAGCCAGCCGGGCAACTATGCTGATGTAACCATTACTCCCTTATCCAACGTCCCCAACTACCCACCCGATCCTGAAAAAGGAATTCCGGGCTACCAAGGCTGGCGGTTGTTTAAACAGCCGTTTCGTTACGTGAGCGAACAAGACAGAGACCTGATGCCCGACGAGCGGTATGCTGCTTGGGCCACCGATCAGTTGCAGAAAACGCACAAAAATCCGTTTTTGCTGTGGGTAGGCTTTGTGCGTCCGCATGTGCCCCATGTCGCTCCTGAGCAGTACTTTGATTTGTTCCCCCTGGATTCTATCCGACTGGCTGAAATTTTGCCTGGCGATACCGCTGATTGTGCCTCCACACTGGTTCACGACTATAACTACGGAAACGGAAGCCGGGATGGTATTGAAAATTATACGCAGGTGATGAAGCTGGAAAGCGGTCTGAAACGCTGGACACAAGCCTATTTAGCCTGCATCGCTTTTGTGGATCACCAGATTGGAAAAGTGCTGGACGCCCTGGAAGAGAGTGCTTACGCGGATAACACCATTATCGTGCTGGCGAGCGATCATGGCTATCACATGGGGCAAAAAAACTGGTTGTATAAGCACTCTTTATGGGAACCATCCACCCGTATACCTTTTATCTGGGCCGGTCCGGGGATTAAAAAAGGCACTCAAGACGGTCAACCTACCTCGTTGATTGATATCTATCCTACCTTGATAGACCTATGCAATCTGCCGACTAATCCCAACGAAAACACCAATCAAAAAGGGTTGGATGGTTTTAGCTTACGTCCGTTGCTGGACAATGGGGCTTCCGACACCTGGCAAGGCCCTGATTTTGCCCTGACTTACGTGTCTAGCAGAACCGGGAGCGTAGAAGAAGATGGCATGACAACCAAACCTCAGGATCATCACGCTACGATCCGTGATCGCCGTTACCGCTACATCCTATGCACCACGGGCGAAGAAGAACTATACGACCATCAAAACGATCCCCATGAATGGTACAACCTGGCCGACAGCGCCGTGTTTTCGGGCCTAAAAAGTGAGATGAATAAGAAATTGATCGGTTTTACGAGAAAATAAAATTGATAAACTACATTGCGAACCGCATTACCATAAACAGAAAAAGCAACCTATGAATCGCAGAAAATTGCTAAGAAACATGAGTTTAGGCGCAGCTGCCGGGGCGATGGGCGCTCTCGGGGGACCCGCGAATGCTGCCTCCTCTCGCAAGTTCTCACAGACTACCGTCGGACTCCCACCCCTCAAAATCACCAACGTAAAGGCCATTCCTACTTGTCCGCACGGCATCGAGTTAATTGTGGTGAAGGTAGAAACCAGCGAGCCGGGACTGTACGGGCTGGGCTGCGCCACCTTCCGGCAGCGGGCCCATCCGGTGGTATCGGCGGTGAACGACTACCTCAACGATTTTTGCCAGGGGAAGAACGTGGACAACATTGAGGACATGTGGCAGACGGCCTACGTGAGCTCCTACTGGCGCAACGGACCGGTGCTCAACAACGCGCTGAGTGGGTTGGACCAGGCGCTGTGGGACATCAAGGGCAAGCGAGCCGGGATGCCGGTGTACCAACTGTTGGGCGGCAAGTCGCGCTTTGCCATTCCGTGCTACGGGCACGCCAGCGGCACCAGTCCCGAGGCGGTGGCCGAAAGCGTGCAGGGCTTTATGGACCGCGGCTTCGGCCACGTGCGCATCCAGATGGGCGGCTACGGGGCTTCTCAACTGCTGGGTGGCTACGGCAGTGGCGACGGCCCGCAGCAACCGGACTTCAAGCAAGTGGGCTACGGCACGCCCGACGACAACTTCATGGACTCGGTGGTCTACACCAAAGGGGTGATCGCCATGTTCGATCAGGTGCGAAAAACCTGCGGCGAGCGCGTGGAACTGCTGCACGACGTGCACGAGCGGGTGCAGCCCATGGAAGCCATCAACATGATCAAAGCTCTGGAACCCTACCGTCCGTTCTTCATCGAGGATCCTTTCTCGCCCGAGAACATTCGCTACTTCAAGCTGCTGCGCGAACACACCACCGTGCCCATCGCCATGGGTGAGTTGTTCAACAGTCCGCACGAGTGGGTGGACCCCATCAAAGATCAGCTGTTCGACTTCATCCGGATTCACATTTCGCAGGTGGGCGGCATTACTCCGGCTATGAAAATAGCTCGGCTGGCCGAGTTCTTTAACGTGCGCACCGCCTGGCACGGTCCGGGCGACGTGTCGCCGGTGGGTCATGCCGCCAATGCGCACATCGATTTCGCGGTGTGGAATTTTGGCATCCAGGAATCCATCAGCTTTACGGATACGCTGCAAGAAATATTCCCGGGCAGTCCCTACGTCGAGAACGGCTACATGTACGTGAACGAAGCCCCCGGACTGGGCGTAGACATCAACGAAGAACTGGCCCTGAAGTACCCGCTGCCCGACAAGCAACTGAACAGCTGGACGCAGTTGCGCAAGAGCGACGGAACGGCGGTGAGACCGTAAAATAAGGGTGGAGTGATTGAATGATAGAATAAATCATTTCATTCAATCACTCATTCAATGACCTGATCGTATTCTATGAAAACTGTAATTGTCTCTCTTTTCTCGATCATTGCGGCGGGAAGTATCGGTCACGCTCAAACCATTAGCGTTGAGCAGATGCGATTTTATACTCCGCAGTGGGAAGGCGAGCGCTTCGACGACGGTCGGCCGCGGGTGTCCGACGATATCCTGCAGCGCCTACGGCACGCCACCCACGAGGAAGCCTGGGCGGTGATGAAGAACGAGGGCTACCGCCACCAGTACGAAGAAGGCTGGCTGAGCATTCATCCCGACAGCGTGCTGGTGGGCCGGGCATTCACGGCCGAATTTATGCCCGGTCGGCCCGACGTGCACCAGGCCGTCGACGAGCGCGGACACGCCGAAGGACGGGTGCGGGGGCAGAACGCCTGGCCGGTAGACGAACTGCAACCGGGCGACGTGTACGTGGCCGACCAGTTCGGAGCGCACGAGGACGGGCCCACGGTGGGCGACAACGTGGCTAACGCGATCTACGCCAACTCGGGCAACGGGATGGTGTACAATGGGGCAATCCGCGACATTGAAGGGATGAAGGAGTTGCCGGGCTTCACTTCTTTTGTGCGCAGCTACCACCCGTCGCACCACAACCCCAGCCACGACCTGAACACGGTGCTGATGGGTATCAACGTGCCGATTCGGATCGGAAGCGTGATGGTGGTGCCCGGTGACGTGGTGCTCGGCAAAGAAGGGGGCGTGAGCATCATTCCCGCCCACCTGGCCGAAAAGGTGGTGAAAACCTCCGAAGTGGTGCGCCTGCGCGATATGTTTGGCCACCAGCGTCTGCGCGAAAAGAAGTACACCGCCGGACAAATCGACTCGCGCTGGAGCGACGACATAGAAAAAGATTTCTCAGGGTGGATGCAGGCCAACATTGATCAACTGCCCGTGCCGCCCGATCAAATCAAAGCTTTACTAAAAGAACGTACTTGGTGATACAATCTAAAATGCGTACAGACGCCATTCATGGCGTCTCGCACAACCGCAACCCATCATGAAAAACCCCCGTACAGACGCGATGCATCGCGTCTCTATCCCCACGCACGACCGGCGCGCCTTTCTGACGCGTGGTCTGGTGGCTACTGCCGGATTCGGGTTGTTTACCCAATTTGGCAACGACCTGTTCGCCGCGGTACAGAAACAACGACTGTTTTCGGCTCCTTCGGACCTACAAATCACCGACGTCCGTTGTGCCTACATCCGCAACGGACACAGCCTGTTCGTGAAGGTCTACAGCAACCAGGGCATCATCGGGCACGGCGAGGCGGTTGATGCCACTCCGGGCACCTACCATTTGGTGAAAATCATGGGCGACCGCATTAACGGTCAAAATCCGCTCAACATGCATCGTATTTTTGAAGACGTACGAAGAAGGGGTTTCTTCGAAGGAGCCCAGGGCGGCATGTATATCTCGGTGCTCACGGCCATTGAAACCGCCCTGTGGGATTTAGCGGGTAAAGCCCTGGAGGTGCCGGTGTGGCAACTGCTGGGTGGAAAATTTCGGGACAACATCCGGGTGTACTGCGACACGGCCAGCAGCCGCGAAAAACCGGAGATCATGGGGCAGCGCGCCAAAGAGGTAGTGGATGAACACAAGTTCACCGCCGTGAAGTTTGACATTGACGACGCCAGCGACCCTAACAAATACGATAAATACAACTGGACGGTGGGAGCCGCCGAACTGGAGCGGATGGTGAACCAGATCACGGCGGTGCGCGAATCGGTGGGCCCTCACGTGGACATCTGCGTCGACATGCACGGTCGCTTCGACACCACTTCGGGCAAGCGGGTGGCCAAGGCCATGGAACCGCTCAACCTGATGTGGCTGGAAGAGCCCATTCCGGCCGAAAATGCCGAAGCCTACAAATATATTACCCAGTCGACCAGCACGCCCATTTGCGCGGGCGAGAATTTGTACTTAGCCTATGGCTTCCGCCCGTTGCTGGAGATTGGCGCGGTGGATATTATTATGCCCGATCTGCAAAAGGCGGGCGGACTCGGCGAAGCCCAGCGCATTGCTAACCTGGCCAACGTTTACTACACCCCGTTTGCTCCGCACATGGTAGCGTCGTTTCTGGGAGCCATGGCGTCGGCGCACGTTTGCGCTTCGGTGCCCAACTTCCTGATTCTGGAGTGGCAAATTTACTTTCATACCAACCCCATGTTCAAAGAAATTGTGCATTATGACGGAGAAATGGTCGTGGATGGCTATATTCCCCTCTCAAACAAACCTGGCATCGGGGTAGAGATCAACGAAGAAGGCCTCAAGAAGTACGCCGACCAAGACGTTCCCTTTTTTACATAAATTGAATGATCGAATAAGTGTCTCCATTCTATCATTAATCTAACCTTCAATATGAAACGAAAAACTATCCTTTTATCATCCTTACTGATTACTTTATCGCTAGCTTCCGTATTCGCGCAGACCATTCCGCGCGACCTGCTGATAAAATATACCAGTCAGTGGGAAGGCGAGCGCTACGACGATGGCCGTCCTAAGGTGCCCGACCGCTTGCTGGAGCGCGCCAAAAATATTTCTATCGAAGAAGCCTGGGGTGTGCTGCGCAACGAGGGCTACGAAAACCAGTTTGAGGGCAACTGGAAAATGATCCACGAGGAGGTGCCTGTGGTGGGGCGCGCCCTCACCGCCCAGTATATGCCCGCGCGCCCCGACATGGTCTTGGCCATTGAAGAACAGGGCAAAGTCGACGGGCGCATCGGTAGCTCCAACTCTTGGCCCATCGACGAACTGCAAATGGGCGACGTGTACGTGGCCGACGGCTACGGCAAAATTGTGGATGGCACGCTCATTGGTGATAACCTGGGTAATTCTATCTATGCCAAATCGGGCAACGGCGTCGTTTTCGACGGCTCGCTGCGCGACTTGGGCGGACTCGAGCAAATTGAAGGCTTCAACGCCTTTGTGCGGGGTTGGGACCCTTCGTTCATCAAAGACATGATACTGTCGGGGCTCAATACGCCTATCCGCATCGGACGGGCAACGGTGTTGCCGGGCGACGTGGTGCTGGCCAAGCGCGAAGGCGTGGTATTTATTCCGGCGCACCTGGCCGAGAAAGTGATCACCAACGCCGAGTTTGTTGCCCTGAAAGACCAGTACGGTCACCAGATGCTGCGCGAAGGCAAATATACCCCCGGCCAAATTGACACCCGCTGGACCGACGAGATCAAGCAGAACTTCCTGGCCTGGATCGATGACAACCCGGATAAGCTGCCCATGACCCGAGAAGAGTTAGACGAGTTTCTGGAGGGAAGAACCTGGTAAAAAAGATGTGAAATGTGAAATATGAGATGTGAAAGAGGCCTTAGCTTCTATGCTGAGGTCGCTTCGCTGTACAGATATTTGTTACCTAACTTAAAACGCAATGCCTACTCCACCACCAACCTCCGGCACTAACAAAAACAACCGCCGCGATTTTCTTCAGAAAGCCACGCTGGGAGGCCTATCGCTAGGAGCTTTTATGGATAGCTCAATAGAAGAAACCCTAGAATACAGCACCCAGAAGGTCAATCGGCATTCGGCACCCACCGATCTGAAAATCACCGACCTGCGGATTGCAGAGATCACCGGCGTGGTGTTTCGTACTCCCATCGTGCGTATCTACACCAACCAGGGTATCGTGGGACACGGTGACGTGCGCGACGGCGCCGCCAAAGAATATGCGCTCTTCCTGAAGAGCCGACTGCTGGGCGAAAATCCCTGCAACGTCGAGCGACTCTTTAACAAAATTCGGCAGTTCGGTCACCACGGACGGCAGGGCGGGGGAGTGTCCGGCGTGGAAATGGCCCTGTGGGACTTGGCCGGTAAGGCTTACAACGTGCCGGTGTACCAATTGCTGGGCGGCAAGTACCGCGACCGGGTGCGGGTGTACTGCGATACGACCACCTCTTCCGATCCGCAGGAATATGCCCAACGAATGCAGCAGCGCATCGATAGCGGCTACACCGCTCTGAAGATGGACATCGGCATCAACCTGATTAAAGACATACCCGGAGCATTAGTCAATGCACCTGAGGGAAAATACGCGCCGTATAAGTACGAACTGCAAGATTACAACATGACGGAACATCCGTTTACCCGGGTGCAGATTACCGATAAGGGCATTGACAAGCTCATGGAATTTCTGGACGTGATGCGGGCGCAGATTGGCTACGAAATTCCGATGGGTACCGACCACTGGGGCCACTTCGATGTGAACGAAGCCGTTAAGATCGCTCGCGCGGCCGAACCGTATAATCTCGCTTACATTGAAGACATTATCCCCTGGCACTACACGGACCAGTGGCGAGAAATCACCGAATCATCTACCACCCCGACGCAAACCGGCGAGGATATCTTTACGCTGGAAGGCGGTTTCCGCGAACTCATCGACCGGCGGGCGGTCGACATTGTGCATCCCGACCCGAACACGGCGGGGGGCATACTGGAAACCAAACGCATCGGTGATTACGCCTCGCTGAATGGCGTTGGTTTCATGCACCACCACGCAGCTGGTCCGGTTTCATTTTTGGGGTCGGTGCACAGTGCGGCGGCTACCGAGAACTTCATGTGGCTCGAACACCACGCGGTAGATAACCCCCAATGGGAAGATTTGGTGACCGGCATCGAAAAACCCATCGTACAAGACGGCTACGTGAAAGTCCCCGAAAAGCCCGGTCTTGGGGTAGAGCTCAACGAGGAAGTCGTCAAAGAATTTTTGGTGGAAGGAGAAAAACTCTTCGCTCCGACGCCCGAATGGGACAAAATCCGCGCTTGGGACCGGCTGTGGAGTTGATAACGACCATCCACTATCGCGCGATAACATCACCATCGCGCGGGACTTTGTCCCGTGCGTAGTATAGTAAGGGCCTCCGGCCCAAACGAAGAACATCAATAATCGCAAACATGAAAAAGAACGTAAAAGACCTGCAAAAACCTTTCACCAACCCCCGCCGCGACTTCCTACAAAAAGCTAGTCTGAGCGGCTTAGCCCTGGGGGGGCTATCCCTGAGTGGGTTCACCAACAAACCAATTGAGGAAACCCTGGAGTATTCTACCCAGCGCGTGAACCGCCATTCGGCTCCGTCGGACCTAAAGATCACCGACCTGCGCGTAGCCCACGTGGTGGATGCCCCGATGCCTTGCCCCATCATTCGCATTGATACCAACCAGGGCATTTACGGGCTCGGTGAGGTGCGCGACCATGCTGACCCTAAGTACGCCCTGATGCTCAAGAGCCGCATCCTGGGCGAGAACCCCTGTAACGTAGACCGGGTATTTAAAAAAATCAAGCAATTCGGTGGACACTCGCGGCAAGCCGGGGGCGTGTGCGCCGTGGAGATGGCACTGTGGGACTTGGCAGGCAAAGCCTACAACGTGCCTGCCTACCAGTTGGTAGGGGGTAAGTTTCGTGACAAGGTGCGGCTCTATTGCGACACCACCGGTTCGGACGACCCCGTGACCTACGCCAAACGGATGAAGGCCCGGGTCGACGAGGGCTATACCTTTCTGAAGATGGACTTCGGCATTCAGATGCTTCAGGACGAAGACAACATGGTAATCAACAAGGGGATGTACGACATCGGGCAGCAGTGGGACCGCAAGTACGGCAGCTACGGCTCCACGGCGCACCCCTTTACGCGCATCCAGATTACCGACGAAGGACTGGAGAAGATTGTGGACTACGTGAAGCAGGTGCGCGACATTGTGGGCTACGAAATTCCGCTGGCCGCCGATCACTTCGGTCACATCGACACCAACGAGGCCATCCGCTTGGGCAACGCCCTGGAGCCCTACCGATTGGCCTACCTGGAAGACCTGGTGCCCTGGCAGTACACCGACAAGTGGAAGCAAATTACGCACGCCATCAACACACCCACGCTCACCGGCGAGGACATTTATCTTAAAGAAGAATTTATCAAGCTCATCGACGCCCGCGCCATCGATATGATTCATCCCGACCTGGCTTCGTCCGGTGGCATTCTGGAAACCAAAAAGATCGGCGACTACGCCGAAGAGAACGGCATTCCGATGATGATGCACTTCGCGGGCACGCCCGTATCGATGATGGCCAACGTGCACTGTGCCGCCGCCACCCAGAACTTTATCGCCCTGGAGCACCACTCGGTCGACATCCCCTGGTGGGAAGATCTGGTGACGGGCATCGACAAACCCATTGTGCAAAACGGTTTCGTGACGGTGCCCGAAAAGCCCGGTTTGGGAGTGGAACTTAACGAAGAAGTGGTAAAAGAGCACCTGAAAAAGGGCACCAAGTACTTCGCCCCCACGGATGAGTGGAACACCGTAGAATCCGCCGACCGGCAGTGGAGCTGAGATGATTTTCTACGTGGCCAGATATTGGATGCTGGTTACTGGATGCTAGATACTGGATACTTGCTACATGGCTAGGATACTGGATGCTGGATGATCTTCTATATGGCAAGATACTAGATACTAGATGGCTAGATACTAGCTGTTGGCTACTAAATGATAGTGACCAGTGACCAGTGACCAGTGACCAGTGACCAGTGACCAGTGACCAGTGACCAGTGACCAGTGACCAGTGATCGTTCCACGACGGGCAGTGACCAGTGACCTACTTCGGCGTTCGTAATTCCTTGTTCATTATTCATCATTTAACTTCCGGACACTATATTTATGAAAACCGCTCCTTCCTTCGCCAAAATCGCCCTGGGTGTCGCCGCTCTATCGCTGCTTGCATTCGTCGTGCTGCTCGCTACGGGCTACGAACGCGCCACCGGTCCTTGCCTGGTGGTCTTTTTCCTAGCTTTGGCGGTAGGCTTCCGTGGTTTTGAGTTTCTGAAAGGCTTTTCCTTCACGGTGATCATTTTTGCCTCGGTCACGGTGGCGATGTACTACCCATCTTACTTCCAGGAGATCAACGGATTTGATCTGCAAAACTTGTTTGTGCCGCTGCTGCAGCTTATCATGTTTGGCATGGGCACCGCCATGAGCCTGAACGACTTTGCCGGAGTGGTGAAAATGCCCAAAGGAGTGCTGGTGGGGGTGGTGTGTCAATTCACCATCATGCCCTTTGTGGGCTACGGTCTGGCAACGGGCTTGGGAGTGGCCCCCGAAATTGCGGCGGGTATTGTGCTGATTGGCTCCTCGCCCAGCGGGCTGGCCTCCAACGTGATGGCCTACCTGGCCAAAGCGAACCTGGCGCTGTCGGTAACCCTAACCGCCGTATCCACGCTGCTCGCCCCGTTGCTCACTCCGCTGCTGATGCGTCTGTTGGCCGGAGAGTTTATTGAGATTGATACGCTGGGCATGATGTGGAGCATCGTCAAGATCGTGATCATCCCCGTGGTGGCCGGGTTAGCTTTCAATTACTTTTTCCACGGTAAGCTCAAGTGGCTCGACGATGCTATGCCCATCTTATCAATGTTTGGTATCGCCTACATCATCACTATCATCACCGCCGCCGGACGCGACGAACTGCTCACCATCGGCTTCGTGCTGATTCTGGCGGGAATCTTTCATAACGTATCTGGGTACTTCTTAGGCTACTGGGGGTGTCGGCTGTTCGGCATGCACGAGCGTGACTGCCGCACCATTGCCCTGGAGGTGGGCATGCAGAACGGCGGGCTGGCCTCGGGCATCGCCCTGGAGATGGGCAAGGTGGCTACCGTGGGGCTGGCCCCGGCGGTGTTTGGCCCCGTGATGAACATCACCGGCTCGAGCCTGGCCACCTACTGGCGCGGAAAACCGTTGCCCGAAGATACTCCGGTCACCAAAGAGCTAGATAAGACCAAGGCGATGACCTAGTGAATGGACAACCGCTTCTCGCACCGCCTCTAGTGAATTGTATCTAGGGTTATAGTTTAGCAGTCGTTGCGCCTTCTCAATGCTTCCGTTGGGGCTATGCGCAATATGATCCCAGGTTAATTCGGCATCCCGCTGGCTAACCGTTTTCTTCCACTCCTCCCAGGGAAGAAAATGGAGCACGGCCTCCCGGCCAAACCATTTGGCCATCGCAGTGGCGTATCCCCGGAGCGTGAGTGCCTGGGGGGAAACCACGTGAAAACTTTCTCCAACTACGTTTCTCCAGTTGTCGATAGCGCCAACGAATGCCTGGGCAACGTCGTAAGCGTGCACGTGGTGAACAGTTTCCATTCCCAAATTAGGCAACACTAATTCCTCGCCTTTCGCCAGTTTTATAAATGCCTCCGGATCAAGATTACCGGCTGGGTTGATGGGTAACCAACCTGGCCCGGTAATGTGACCAGGGTGCATTACGGTAGCCGGAAACCCCTTTTGCCGACAAGCAGCAAGCAAGTAGGCTTCGATTTTTGCTTTGTTGATACCATACGTACCAAACGGCTTTCGCTCCTGGCTCTCGCGCGTGGGCACTTGTTCACTATACCCATGCACCCACATGCTGCCGCAGTGAATGAAGTGTTGGATATCACCGGTGAGTGCCTTCACCAGCGCGGCAGCACTTTCGGGGGTGAAGCAGATCAGATCAATAATCACTTCACTACGCAGCGCCTTTATCTTCGTCCCAAAAACTTGTTTGGCTTCCGCATCAACGCGGTCGATGGCGACTTGTTCTACCCACTGCCAAAGATCGTTTTTGCGGTAGGGCTTCTGCTTTTGACGGCTCACACAAACCACTTCGTGTCCCGCCGCCACTAGTTGAGGGATCAAGTAGGTGCCGATGTGCCCGGTGCCGCCGATGACTGCTACTCTCATGTCTAAAACTCATTTTCTCCGAACTCACTTTTGATAAATTTAGCCTTACCGGTCACTTGGTTGAAACGGTAACTGAGGTTGAGCATAATCACGTCCGTTTCATACACGTAGTTGGTGGTCGTATAAAACGAGCCGTTGCTGCGTTCGTCTCCCCGTTGGGTGGTGATGCGCTGTTCGTTGCTGGGCAGCAACCCCAGACCTAAGTTGAGCCACTGTAGGGTGGCCGAGAGCCGACCGTCTAGCCAGCTCTTTTGCACCGTCAGGTTGGGCGACAAAAAGCGTGAATCGGTGCCTTGCGCCGTATTTTGGGCCGATAGGTAGTTTAGCGTGGCCTGTACGTTGAGCGTGGGCAAAAGCTGCACCGTGGAGTTCACGTTCACCGAGTACACCCAACTGTTGGTGGCCACCGCCTCTCCGGCAAACGTTCCCTGAATGTCATACTGAAACAGATTGCCACCGGCGTAGAGTTTCCACCACGAAACTGGGTTCAGCTCTGTCCCTACTTCCAAACCAATTGACCGGCCCCGCCCCACGTTGGTGTAGATGCGGTTTAGGATGGTATCGTTGTAAATCGTGTTCACTCGGTTCACCAGATTCTGCACGTGACGGAAGTAAGCGGTGGCAAATACCGAATTGTCTCCAAAGTCTTTCACCACCCCCAGTTCAACCAAATCAACAAACTCCAGCAGTAGTTCGGGGTCGCCCTGCTCCAGGGTTTCGGAGTGCTCCCGTTCGGGAAAGGGATTCATCTTGAAGGTGGTGGTGCGCTCTACGCGCTTGCTATAGGCTGCCTTGAGTTGCAGATCGTCCTGTATTTGGTAGCGAAGGTTGGCGGCGGGGTACAGCTTCACCAGATCATACCGATAAGTGCTATCGATGAAAGCGTTGGTGAGCACCAACCGCCGGTCCATCACCTCCAGCCGGGCTCCGGCCGAATACGTCACTTTACCGATTTGCCCTCCGTATTGCCCGTAGAACGCGTGGATTTGTCGGGTGAGATCGACCTGGCTGGAAAATTCGGGAATCAGGTTCCACCGTTGCGTGCCTAGGGTTCGCTCTTCGTAAATGAAATCTCCCTGGTGGTTCAAGAATCGATACTGGTAGCCCGCTTCCAGGGTACCCGGCCCCAGCGGTCTGCGGTAATCGAGCTGTCCGCGGATGCCGTACAGCGGGTTTTCGTTGGTATTGTACTGATGTTGCAGGGTATCAGTGAACTGCGGTCCTGACAGATTTAGGTTGGTCGTGGGCCCGCCCAGGCCGGTGTATTCGTAGAGCAATGAGGCCTGCACCGTTGCCTGTTTCTCCTTGCGCGTGTAGTCTAGGCTACCAATGAGGAAATCGCCCCGCCGGATGCGCAGGTTTTCGTTGAAGTAGGTTGTTTGATACATCAGTTTATCCTCGGGCAGGTAGATGCCTTGGTTGTTAAAGTATAGGATATCAGCCGTACGGTCTTTGCTGCGCTTCCCGGCGTAAAGGCCCAAGCTGAAACTGTTTTGCTCGTCGGGCACGTACCCCAGGGTCGTGCGGGCGGTGTAGGCGCGTTCGTCGAAGCTGCGTTCGCCGTCGGAGGGGAAGCGCGTGAGGGTGTCGCCGCGAACGGTGAACACGTCTCCTTCCCGGCGTCCGGCCAGGTCGTTGCGCAAGTAGCTGGCGCCTAGTGATACGTTCCACGGCCCCTTTTGGTAGAACATCGTCACGTCGGTACCCCAACGCCGGGCCGGGGCTCCGTTGTCATAATCGCGCAAGCTGGGCAACCCGCCCCGCACGTTGACCTGCACGAACAACCCGTCGGTGGCTCCCTGCTTGGTGATGATGTTGATAATACCGGCGGTGCCTTCGGGATCGTACTTGGCCGAGGGAGCGGTGACGACTTCAATGTTTTCTACGGCGTTGGCAGGCAGCTGATTTAAAATGAGCGAAGGGTCGCTCTGCACCGGCTTGCCGTTGAGCAGCAAGGTGAAGCCGGTGGCACCGCGCACCGTGATGCCTCCTTCGGCCGTGAGGGCCACGGAAGGAACATTGCGCAGCACGTCCGTGGCCGTGCCCCCCGTAGCGCTCTGAAACTGCCCCGCATTGTATACCTGCCGGTCGATTTTGTGGTAGACGGAAGCCTTCTGACCCGATACCTGGATTTCACTCAGCAACTGCTGACTGGGCGATAGGACTAGCGGTTCCAGGGAAAGGGACTGCTCGGCCGAGACGGTGAGGTTATCTACCCGCCCCGTTTCGTAGCCGACGAACTGCACCAGCAGGTAGTAAGTGCCAACCGCAACCCCCGAAAATTGAAACAAACCCTCCGCATCAGTGACCACCCCGTCGGCCAGGGTCGAGTCTGGCGCGTGATAGAGCAGCACGTTGGTGTATTCCAACGCCTCATCGGATGAGCCGTCGCGAACCCGCCCATCAATGCTGGCCTGCTGGGCAGCAACAGGCAGGCAAATCAGCAGCCAAAGAGGCGTCAGCAAAAAGATAAGGCAAGCGCGGGCGGTGGTGAGCACAACGGTAAGGTAACAAGAAAAGCAACGAATCAGCATCATCCGGCAACCAAACTGCAATTTAGGGCGTGTGGGGAACTTCCTTAAGCGATAAATCAGACAACCGGCTGCGCAGCCGCGTCATGAACGCCTCCCCCGGATCATCTTTTTCTGTCAGGTAGGTGGGGTCTTTTTCTTTCCAGCGGGGGTGACCGATAAAGCGAGGGTACTCGTGGTGCCCAATCACGTAGTCGATAGGATACTTTTTGGCCAACTGCTCAATCAGTAAGACGTTGGCGGTAAACTGGGCCTCAGTAAGCGGATGATTCTGTCCGTCGCCCACGTTCTCGATGCCAATGGCGCAGTGGTTGAGTCCGATTACGTGCCGGGCCATCAGCGTATCGGGCATCAGCCCGTACACGGTGCCGTCACGATCCACCAGGTAGTGCGCCGAAACGTTGAGCGCGCTGGCGTGCCGGATGTCGGCCCGGTTGCTGAGTAGGGTAGGAGGATCAAACGCGTCGAACGATTGTTGGAAGGTAGGATACGCCGTCCAGTGCACCACCACCATCGTGGGGGTGATGGTCGGCTCGGCGGGAGTGAGGCCATAGTGCTCGCGCATATACTCGAGCGTGAGTTGCCGACGTTCATCGTCAAAAACGATGGGGTTGTCTACAATAGCCAGCGACTGGGCATTAGCGCAAGCGCCCATGAACCCGAGAAGCCCCAGCAGGGCATAACCAATCCGGTAGGTCATTCCCCGAGCGTTCGTACAAAGCGGAAGTTTAGCCCCAGGGTGTAGGAACGCCGTTGGGTACCCGATGCGTAGTCCAGCAGTGGGGTGAGGATCACTTTGCTGGTAGCTTCAAGTCCGACAAATGTTTTGGCATCTACCCGGGCACGTACGCCCAGTGCGGCTATCACTCCCAGGTTGTGCGAGCGAGAGGCGCCCAGGTAGGGTTCTTCCAGCAGTTCCTGCACTTCGGCCGGTACTTCCCGAACGGTCTGCTCGTAGGTACGCACCGACACATCGTTCCGCTCGCGCAGCAGCAGGCCGTTGTTGACACCCCCCAGCGTATACCACTGAAACTGATCGTTTTGCGCTATTGTGTACGTCAGGAAGAAAGGAATATCGAGAAAGTCCTGAACAAAATCAACCATGTACCCCCGACTGAGGGGGCGTTGGTACGGGGCGGCAACGTGCAGGTTAGAAAAGCCGCGCCGGGCGTACTGCAGCCCGGTGCCCAGATAAATTCGCTTACTCAGCTGGGTGCGCATCTGCAGGCCGAAGTCAAACGAATGATTGGGCTGTTCACCGTTGCGCACCGACTCATCAGCGGGCGACAGCTTCGCAATACGGTAAGAAATCGTTGGCGTCACGTTCACGCTCCAGGTAGTTTGCTGCGCTACGGCGAGTGGAGCGGTGAGGAGCAATCCGATAAGGGGTAAGAAGTGTTTCATAGACCGGTTGATGTAGTACTGATGCAGAACAATATACGCGCTTATCGTTCTAATCGGAAAGATTTAGGAGATTATCTTAACGGGGCCGGACTTTCGGGCCAGAAGAGCAGGCGGGCGTAGAGGTACTTTGCGATCTGAGCGAACGTGAAGGCCCGAGCCGAAGGGGTTTTCCACCAGGTGTCGGCGCTAACGTCCTCGCGGGGGGCCGCAATGACGCCAATGAGCACCGCATCGCCAAAGGCTTTTTGGTACAGCAAGCGGCTGCGCCGCGCGTGAGCACTTTCGCTGAGCACGTTCAGGGCCGCGGGCAAGCCTTCGGGTTGTTGCGCCAACCAGTCGCGCACCGCCACGGCGGTGGCGTAGGTACGGTCGTAGTCGGTGGGGGGGGCGGCCACCGTGGTCAGCATCTCTTCGGGAACCCCGGCTCGGTGCAACCGCTCGGCGGTCTCGTCGGCTTCGCTGCGTTGATCGGTGCGGTACAGTCCGTTGCCGTCGATGGCCCCCCGGTCGTAACGCACGTAGGGCATGCGGGCATACAGGGTACGATTGCCTACGGTGACGGACTGCACCACCAGGTTGCGATCGCCCACGCCGGTTACGAATTCATCGTTATCGAACTCGATGGTGATTTTTTCTGCCGGGGTTGGGTTAGCCAGCCGGAAACCGTAGGCCGCCAGCGATGCCTGGGCGTAGCGCTCACCCACCACCGAATCGTTGACCCACAGCCGGAAGTGGGCAGGTATTTCTTGTAGGTCCTCACTACCGGCCACCACGGTCACGGAGTCAACCGGCGAAAGCGGCGTGTCGAGCCCCGTAAGGTTGAAGGTAAGTCCCCCCTCCATAGGTACCAACAGCGGGGCGGTACTGTCGAAGGGATACGCCAAGCTGGCCACAATCACGCGCTGGTAGCCGAAGATATCAGCCTCGGCGGCGGCCTGTTCCACTCCCTCTTGGTTGGTCCATCCTTCTACCACCAGCACATCGGTGTCGACACGTTCGGTGAGGGCCAAAAAGCGGTAGATACTTGATTTGCCCAATAGCAACAGGGCCACCAGCAGCAGCAAGAGGGAAAGCAATAACTTGTTCAATGGTAATGCGTTTAGGTCATTAGCGCGCGAAAGTTACTATTTTTGTCCGGTTCGTTCCCCGGAAATTGCGTACCTTTCGGGTAGTTACCAATACGTTATGCAACTTAATTTTTTTGAAAGTGGGTGCCGGTTACGGCGCACTGCTTATTTTTTGGTAGCGGGAATCCTGTTCCTTCCCGCCTGTCAGGAAGCCTTGCGGCACCAAACCGTCGCCGAACCTCCGGTAGTTGGCTGGTCCGTCGAAGGGCTGGATAGTCTGTCGGCTCCCCTGTTCACCCAACTGGTGCGGGATGACCGCTACGTGAATGCCTACGGATTCGCGGCCAATGATTTGGTGACCTACGACGACTCTATCTATGCCCAGCGTATCGGTGCCATTGAGTCGGCCGTGCCGCTTTTCTACGATAAAGACGTTCGGAGCTACATCAACCTGTACGCGCAGCGCAAGAAAAACCTGACCGAACGAATGATCGGCAAAAGTGCCTGGTACTACCCGATGATCGAGCCGGTGCTGGCCGCCGAGCAGATGCCCAACGTGCTCAAGCACCTCACCATGGTAGAGTCAGCCATGCATCTCAAGGCGGCCTCTGCTAAGTCGGCCGTGGGGTTGTGGCAAATACGTCCCGCCACGGGAAGAGCACTGGGGCTGGAAGTGTCGCCCCTGAT
This sequence comes from Cyclobacteriaceae bacterium, assembly GCA_965217275.1. Taxonomy (GTDB): domain Bacteria; phylum Bacteroidota; class Bacteroidia; order Cytophagales; family Cyclobacteriaceae; genus Tunicatimonas. Next base: position 5,837,089 of record OZ244400.1, read on the forward strand.
AGACCAACGCCGCGATCCGGTAGCGTCCAGCCGGGCTGCCACGGTATACCTCAAGGAGCTGTACCAGCGTTACGGAGATTGGTATCTGGCCATCGCGGCCTACAACTACGGGATAGGAAATATTAATAAGGCCATTGCCCGGGCCACCGCCGCCGAACGTAAAACCCCCACTTCCTTCTTCGAGCTACGTCCGTACCTTCCAGCCGAGACGCGTAGCTACGTGCCCGCCTTCGTAGCGGTGGTATACCTCTATCATTATCAGAAAGAGCACAACCTGCAGCCCGCCTACTTCGATCTGCCCTTTCGGGAGGTGGACACCGCCTACGTGTCGGCCCCTTTTTCACTGGAGCAGGCCAGTCAAGCTTATCGAGTGGGTGTTGATGTACTCAATTTTCTGAATCCAGCCTTGGTGCGGGGCCTCGTCCCTAGTCAGCCAACGGCTTATCCCCTGGCGATTCCCACAATGGATACTGCCGCAGTGGATACTGACGCAATGAATACTGCCGCAGTGGATACTGACGCGAAAAGCTACGCATTGCTTCCCTCGGCGGCACCGGTTGACTCCGCGCTGGTGCGGCAAGTGGCCCAGGTGGTTCGCCGACCGAAGCGGGTCGTGCCCAACCCCGAACGGATGGTGCCGATGGTTCATCATATTGAAAAGGGCCACACCCTGGCGGGCATTGCCCGGCAGTACGGCTGTACGGTGGATGATCTGGCGCATTGGAACAGCCTCTACGACGCAACCATCTGGTCGGGCGACGAACTCATCGTTTACGTGCCCCGATCAGTGCCGGAAGAAGGAGCGATCGTTCGGCGGTAGTGCCGGGAGGATGAGATAACCACAAACCTAGGCCGGGTTAACACATAAGCTTAGAAGGTTCTTTCTGACTGTTTTTGACCACCGTGGCCCGCCCTGCTATTCGTTGCTTTCGTTGGTCGACGCTCTTGCATCGCCCGCCTCAAGCGCCGTTTCCCGGCGGGGAACAGCACGGGGTGCCCCGCACGATGACCTCAATTTAAGATAATGCGATCTTCTCCAAATCAATTTGATCCAAGTAGGGATCAAGGACTTGATTGTCGGAGCAGAGTTTCACGTCGCCAATGTAGTTATGCTTGCTGTTGTACCAGATTTCAAAAAAGGTGCGCCCGTTGTGATAGAGATTAATGCGGCAGGGGCGTTCGTCGGGCATATACATGCGACGACTGGCCACAAAAACGCAACGGCTAAGCACGTAGCGGCACTTTCTGTCCAGCGACAATCTTTCAAACTCAAACTGCTTCATGGAGTTAAAGATAGTAAAAAATGCGGTCAGTCTTCACGAGCGGGCGAAATCCTCGGTAGGAACAGTTTGCTTTATTGGTTGCCAATGCTTTAGCGAAAACACAATTGCGTTTTGAATGAGCTGTCTGTATCTCGTGACAACTTCGTGTTCCTCTTTAGTTTCTGCGCGGAACTCTTCATTGTCTCCAAAAAAAGGGCAAAGAAGAGCAGATCCGAGAATTTCTCACCGAGAACGCGAGCTGCAGCGCTATTGGCCTGATCAATCACGCCGGGTCATGGGAGCTAACCGAGTAGCTGACAAGCAATTTGCCGAAAGCCGACGGCTTGGCCAACCCAGTATTTTTCTTCCTAAGAATTGCATTCCAACTCAGTACATCGTAATATTGCAATATACTTATGGGAGTTACGAAAATACAGAATTATACTGAAGAGCAAAACGAACTGGCTCAACTGGGTAAAGCCTTTTCGCACCCGGCCCGGATTGCCATTATCCAGCATTTGCTGAAAACCCGGCAGTGTATCAACGGTGATCTGGTAGAAGAACTGGGTTTAGCACAACCAACGGTGTCCCAGCATTTGAAGGAGCTCAAGAACATGGGACTCATCCAGGGAACGGTAGAAGGCACCTCGATGAACTACTGTATCAATCCCGAAGTGTGGCGGAACATGCGCACCCAGTTTGAGGCCATCTTCTCAGCCTTCGAAGAACCGGAAGGAACTTGTTGGGCGGCATCGCCCCCAGCCGGGTATAGCGGCGACCCGGCCCGCTGCTAAAAAAATTTGAACTACTTTATCGTAATATTGTAATAAAATGATGAACTATATCCAAGCTGCCCAACAAGATTTCGATAACATCCCGGACGAACGAAAGAAGCAACTCAAAAAGATGGCCTTGTTTATCCAAACCAAAATTAAAGCCGGGGAGGAAGCCCGGCTCATCTTCATCTGCACCCATAACTCCCGCCGCAGTCATATGAGCCAGCTTTGGGCGCGCGTAGCGGCCGATTACTACGAAGTGCCCAACGTACACACGTTCTCGGGAGGCACCGAAGCCACCGCTTTTAATCCCCGGGCGGTAGCGGCCCTGGAACGCGCCGGTTTTGCCATTGAGAAAACCAGTGAGGGAGATAACCCGCGTTACCAGATAACCTATTCCCCGGATTTCCCGGCCCAGGAAGCTTTTTCCAAGAAGTACAATGACCCGGTCAATCCGCCGGAAAACTTTGCCGCCATTATGACCTGTTCCCAGGCCGACCAGAACTGTCCTTTCGTACCGGGGGCTACCTTGCGCATTGCCATCCCCTACGAGGATCCTAAAGAGGCCGACGGCACCCCGGAAGAAGCGGCTCGCTACGACAAACGCAGTAAACAGATTGCGACCGAAATGCTCTACTGTTTTTCACAGATCAAAGGATGATCCCCTGATTGAGGTGCCCGTCCTGATCCCACTGGTCAACCTGGCTTTTTGGTTCAAACGAAAACTCTATACCAAACATGAAGCAGTCCACTAAGGATGTCATTGTCATCGGCGGCGGACAGAGTGCCCTGGCCGTGGGCTACTACCTGCGCAAAACCGATTTGGACTACCTGATTCTGGATCAGCAGGAACAGGCGGGGGGCAGTTGGCCGCACTACTGGGAATCGTTACGGCTGTTCTCACCGGCGCAGTGGAGTTCGCTGCCGGGAGTGTTGATGCCCGGAGGAGCCGACTACTACCCCGGTCGGGATGACACCGTACGTTACCTGCAACAGTACGAAGCTCGCTACCAATTGCCCGTCGAACGCCCGGTCACCGTGCAGCAGGTTCGCCGGGAAGATAATCTGTTTGTGCTAAGTACTGACCAAGGCGAGTACCGCAGCCGAGTGGTCATTAGTGCCACGGGTTCGTTCGGGCATCCGTATATCCCCACCTTCTCCGGACAAGACGATTTTTGCGGAACGCTTTTGCACTCGGCGGATTACCGTACTTCGGAGCCTTTCCAGGAGAAAAAAGTGGTGATCGTAGGGGAAGGAAACTCCGGGGCCCAGATTTTGGCGGAGGTCAGCCAGGTAGCCCGCACGACCTGGGTAACGATGGATAAGCCGAAGTTCTTACCGGATGATGTGTCGGGTCGTACCCTATTTGACTACGCCAGCGCGGCTTATCAGGCGCGGCAGGAAGGCACGTCCTACACGCCGCCCTCGTTGGGCAACATCGTGATGGTACCCCCGGTCAAAGAAGCCCGAAGACGGGGAGTCTATACCTCGGTACGGCCGTTTGAACGCTTCATCGCTACGGGAGTACGCTGGCCTGACGGAAAAGAGCAAGCCGTAGACGCGGTGATCTTTTGTACCGGATTTCGTCCGGCCTTAAACCACTTGGCTCCGCTCGGGGTAGTGGAGCAAGACGGTAAAGCGGGTCGCCGCCCAGCGGATCGCCGCCCGGTAGTGACCCAGGGTACGCGGGCGGTGAAAGCAGCCGGTTTGTGGCTGGTCGGGTACGGAAGCTGGACCGGCTTTGCCTCGGCCACCCTGATCGGGGTAGGGCGATTTGCCAAACAGACCGTTTCCGAAGTAGAAGAATACTTATCCTTAATGACGACACCGTGAAGCATATCATTATTGGCGGCAGCGATGCCGGGATCAGCGCGGCCCTGCGCATCAAAGAACTCGCTCCCCATCATTCGGTGACCGTGCTGCTGGCTGATGCGTATCCCAACTACAGTATCTGCGGAATTCCTTTCTACCTGAGCCGGGAAGTAAAGCAGTGGTCGGACCTGGCCCACCGAAAAAAAGCCGATTTGGAAGCCGCCGGTATTCAGGTGCGTATCTCCCACCGGGTTACTCGTATTGATACCCAACAACGAGTCGCATTTTGTCAGGAGCAAGGGTTTGCTTACGATCAACTGCTGATCGGCACGGGAGCCGCTTCCGTACGGCCACCGATTGCCGGGATGAACCAGGAAGGGGTCTTTACGCTGCGTTGGATCGATGAGATGCTGGCCATTGACGCCTACATCGAGCAGCATTCCGTAAGGTCAGTACTCGTGGTCGGGGGCGGCTACATCGGGGTAGAGCTAGCCGATGCGCTTACCCTGCGCGGACTGCGGGTTACCTTGGCAGAATACGCCCCCACGGTGCTGCAAACTCTGGATGCTGCTTTGGGTGAGATGGTACAACAGCATATGGAAGAACGGGGGGTGAGTGTGCGGACTCAAACGAAAGTAGAAGCTATTGAGCCAGTTGACGGAACCCGGCAACTGCACGTTTCCGGTATAGCACAAACGGTTGATTTGGTGTTGGTAGTCGTAGGAGCGCAGCCCAATACCGAATTGGCGCAAGTGCTTGGCTTAGCAACAGGAACAAAAGGAGCCATTCGGGTCAACCGGCGAATGGAAACCTCATTACCAAACATCTACGCCGCCGGTGATTGTATAGAAACCTACCATCGTTACCTCAAAACCAATGACTATCTGCCGTTAGGCACGACCGCCCATAAGCAAGGAAGAGTTGCCGGAGAAAATATGGTCGGAGGAAATGCTGAGTTTCAGGGTTCGCTGGGTACCCAGGTAATCAAAGTGTTTGATCGGGTGGCGGCCCGCACCGGTCTGCACGACCGGGATGCTACCCGGTATGACCTTCCCCACCGAACGGTTCAGTCTACCTTCAATGACCACAAAGCCTACTATCCCGGTGCCAAAAAACTGACGATACGAATTACCGGCAACTCCCGGACCGGGGAATTACTAGGTGCTCAGATGGTCGGGCATACTGGTTCGGAAGTGGCTAAACGAATAGACATTTTTGCTACCGCCCTGCATCACCGAATGCGTATTAGTGAACTAAACGATTTGGATTTGAGCTATTCCCCGCCGCTGAGCAGCCCCTGGGACCCGGTACAGATGGCCGCGCAAGCCTGGGTCAAACCTTAAATTGAGTTGCTCTCAGCCAAATTGCCAGAAATTATCTAATTCCTACCGAGGATTTCACAGCGCGGCTGCCGTCCGTTGGTGTACACAGTCTCTAAATGCGGAAATTAAAGTGCTGTTGGGCAAGAAGTAGCCACTAATCGTTCGTCGTTTGGCTACCCCACCACGCGTTCTCCGGATCAAAATCATCGGCCAGCACTTGCAAGCGCCGCTCCTCCAGCCGGGGAAGCATTTCGTTTCTAACCTCCTGTAGGTACAGATTTTCCCGAGCCGCATTGTATTCAGGATCGTTAACCGGATACTTGGCCCCCGTTTGCTCTAAAAACTCGAACAGTAGCGTACCGAGACGCTCTACGCGCTCGGGATACTCCGTTGCCACGTTGCGGGTTTCCTCTTTGTCCGTCCGGAGGTTGTAAAGCTCCTGATGATCGTCTTCGTAGTAGTGGATCAACTTCCAATCGCCCAGGCGGACGATAGACGAGGGTTCGCCGCCCTGGTTACCGTAGTGGGGATAGTGCCAAAAAAGGGGCCGTTCTTCTATGGTTTGGCCCCGCAGCAGCGGCAACAGACTCACCCCATCTTCGTGCGCATCGGGACGCAACTCCGCTCCCACCAGGTCTAGCAGCGTAGGGTAGAAATCGGTGCCGGTCACCGGGACGTCGCTGGATTGGCCCCCGTCGGTGAGGCCCGGCACCTTGATGAAGTACGGTTCGCGAATGCCTCCCTCAAACTGGTATCCCTTGCCGCCGCGCAGCGGCAGGTTCGCCGTGGAGAACGCGTCGCCCGAAGCCACCCCGCCGTTGTCCGACGTAAAGATCACGATGGTGTTGTCATCTATTCCCAGTTCTGCTAAGGTCGTCAAGACCATGCCCACGGCTTCGTCCATGGTGTTGAGGAGCCCGGCGTACACCGGATTGTCCTGCACCTGCCGAATCGGCAGAAAGTGTCCCATCTGGTAGCCTTTGTCGGCGATCCCGCGCGCCACCGCCCGGTCGCGGTACCGGCGCCACTGGGCCTGGGTGGTTTGAATGGGACTGTGCACCGCGTAGAACGACAAAAAAGCAAATACCGGTTGCTTGGTTTCCTGCGGATTGTTGGCTCTTAAGAAGTTGACTGTTTCTTGGGCGAGCCGCCGACTGAGGTTTTCCCCAGCGGGTCCATCCGCTAGGTTCGGGTTCTCGTAGGGAGAAAAGAAACCGCCCCGGGGGTACCCTAGCTCCCATCCGCCCACGTTGACGTCGAAACCGTGGTCGGTAGGCCAGGATCCTTCGCCCCCCAGGTGCCACTTGCCCGCGAAAAAGGTTCGGTAGCCCCGCTCCTTGAGCGCTTCGGGCAGCACCGTATACTCCTGGGGCAGCTGCCGAACGTAGTCAGGGGGAAGCAATTGGGTGAAGCGCTGCTGCCGCCGCCAGGCCGTATCGGTGGGCGCTCCGATGTAGTCGGTGATGCCGTGGCGGGCGGGAAACTTACCCGACATGATGCTGGCCCGCGAAGGGCTGCACACCTGGCAGGTGGCGTAGCCATTGGTAAAAACCATCGCCTGACGGGCAATCGCATCAATATGAGGAGTTTCGTAATACGCACTGCCCGTGACCCCAAGATCGTGGTAGCCCAAATCGTCGGCTAGAATGAAAAGTACATTAGGTGGGGGGGAAGCCTCTTGATCTGTCTCCTGCACCGAGCAAGCGGACATTAGGCCGAAGAGCAAGGCAAAATACAGCGGTTGGATACCGCACCAGCGTTCGTCAATCATAAGGTTCGGATTTGGATAGGTTGAGTCGTCTGAGCCGGGCTCAGTAGTGCAAAGCCATAGACCCAAATTATGAAAACATGCGAACTAAACCAATCAGTCCGTCAATGCGGTAGCCACTGCCTCACCAGTCCGTAGACCCAGGTACCGGCTATCGCGCTGAGCAACACCACGACGATCACCGAATAGCCGTAGCCGATCAGCGCGTAGACTGGTCCCGGACAGGCACCCACTAGGGCCCAACCCAATCCGAAGATGGTGCCTCCGATCAGATAACGGGCTACGCTGCGACGCTTAGGGACAAAGGCGATGGGGTGGCCGGTGGTGGACTTAAACTGGCCTCGCTTGATGATTGCCATACCCACGATCCCCAGCCCCACGGCCGAGCCGATCACTCCGTACATGTGGAAGGCATCGAAGTGAAACATCTCGTAGATGCGGTACCAGGAGATCACCTCCGATTTGGTGAGTACCACGCCGAAGAAGATACCCACCACAAAAAAGGGAACGTATTTTCTCATGAATTAAAGGGTAAGTACCCAGGGAAGCACCAAGTGGGTCATGATGAGGCCACCGATAAAGAAGCCGATCACCGCAATGAGCGACGGGAGTTGCAGGTTGCTCAAACCGCTGATGGCGTGTCCCGAGGTGCATCCTCCGGCGTACCGCGTGCCGAAACCCACCAGAAAGCCACCGCCCACCAGCATAATAAAACCCCTGATTGTTAATAATGACTCCCAGCGGAAGATGTTCGTGGGCAAATACTCTAACCCAGGATGCTCAACACCCAGCGCTTGTAAGCGGGCGACCGTGGTGGAAGCCAACTGAATCGGTTCAGGATTGGGAAACCACCGGGTTACCACGAAGCCGCCCACCATCGCTCCGGCCACCAGGGCCAGGTTCCAGGTTTGGCTCTTCCAATCGTAACGGAAGAAACCACTGGTTCTTCCTGCGCCCATCGCCGCACAGGTAGCGCGTAGGGTAGAAGACACCCCGAAGGTCTTGCCGAGGAACAACAGCGTGAACATCACCAGCGCAATCAGGGGGCCAGCGATGTACCAAGACCAGGGCTGGCTGATTATTTCAATCATAGGTTTCACGAGGCTTGTTGGGGTTGAAAATCTTTCACGGCATCGCTTAGGTCATAGACTTCGGTTTCTAGATGGGTACCTTCCAGGATGCTGGACCCAGCGGCCGAACGGTAACCACCGGCGCAGTGCACGACGATGGGCTTATCCGTCGGCACCTCAGATAGCCGGTCGCACAGTTCGGGTAGCGGAATGTTGATGGCGTGCGCGAAGAGCGGGCTGCCGTTCAATTCTGATGCGTTGCGCACATCCACAATGGTGTAGTCCTCCGGATGCGTGCTGAAGTGATCCATGTCCAACTTCCGGCTACTTTCCGAGAAGTGCTCCGGGGCAATGACGGTGCCTTCGATATGCATTTCGTAGCCAATCTTAGCCACTCGACGCACCACCCGATCCCGCTGGGCTTCGTCTTCAGCCACCAGATAAAAAGGCACTTCAGGGGCAATCAGCGCACCTAGCCAAGTTTCGAACTTGGGCCCTTCCTGAATATTTACCGCCCCTTTCAAATGTCTTTCTTTAAAACGGTTCTCCGCACGTACATCCACCACGGGATACCCGGCTTCCAACGTTTCGTCCGCACCCAAGGAGGGAACATCGCGCAGACTGTCTTCTAGCGGATCCAGTCCCTCGCGGTTAAGCGCTACGTCGTAGGGAAAGTACTGCGGAATAAAAGGTGGGTTCTCCAACAGGTTCTTCACAAATTCCTTCTCGTCGGTCACCTCAAACGCCCAGTTTTGCTTCTTTTCTTTCCCAATCGTGCTGGAGGTTTCCGGTCCCATGTTCTTGCCGCACAATGAGCCCGCTCCGTGGGCCGGATACACAACCACCTGATCTGATAACTGCTTGAAGACATCGTGGACCGTGTGGTACATCTGCCGGGCCAGGTCTTCGCGCTTGGATCGTAAGTTTCCAGCCCCTTCGCGCAGGTCGGGTCGACCTACGTCGCCCACGAATAACGCGTCACCGGTAAACACCGCGTGCGGTTGACCCTGCTCGTTGAGCAGTAGGTAGCTGTTGTGATCCGGCGAGTGGCCGGGGGTGAACAGGGCGCGCATCGTTACCCGGCCGATCTTCACTTCGTTACCGTCATTGAGGACCTGATGGGGATAGGTGGCGCCTACCCGGGCATTCACGTAAATGGTTGCGCCGTAATTGATGTGGAATTCCAGGTGGCTGCTGGTGAAGTCGGCGTGGGGATGGGTTTCAAATATCGCCACAATAGTGTCATTGTGTTCGCGGGCAAAGTCCTGATAGGGTTGTGGATCACGCCCCGGATCAATCAGGGCTACGTGTCCGTCGCTGACAATAGCGTAGGAAGCGTGCGCCAGAGCTTTGTCATAAAATTGTTTTACCTCCATAACAGTTTATAGTAGGGCTTTCGGGTTTGTCTTTCCTGGTGCTGATCAGATCAGGCATTTATGTACTAATGCACCCCACCGGCGCTAGTTTTGCAAAATTGCCGGGCGGCTTGGCGCCGGTGGCTGATGCTAAGCGGCCCCCCTTACCACCGCACCTTGGTTTCTTTCCACGCTCGGTCGTTGGCCGAAGCGATCACCGCTTCACAAACCTTTTGGGTCTGCAGCGCATTCTGGAACGTGGGAGCGCAGGGTTCGCCGGTTTCCAGGCTTTTCAGAAAGTCGGCCACCTGGTGCACGAAGGTGTGCTCGTAGCCGATGATCAGCCCCGGCACCCACCATTTTTCCAGGTAAGGCTGATCGCTGTCGGTGACCAGAATAGACCGCCAGCCCCGCACGATGGAGTCGTCCCGATGATCAAAGTACTCCAGCCGGTTCAGGTCGTGCAAATCCCAGCGGAGCGAGGCGTGCTCGCCGTTGATTTCCAGGGTGTAGAGCGCCTTGTGCCCCCGGGCGTAGCGGGTAGACTCAAACAGCCCCAGCGAGCCATTATCGAAGTGACAGTGGAAGATGCAGGCATCGTCGGCGGTCACCGGTTGGGGTTGGCCGCTGTCCTGATGCACGCGTTCTTTGACAAAGGTTTCGGTCACCGCCGACACGTCGCGGATGCCACCGTTGAGCCACATGGCCGTGTCGATGCAGTGCGCCAGCAGGTCGCCCGTCACGCCCGACCCCGCGGCGTCTTTGTCCAGCCGCCAGGTGCCTTCGCCCCCCTGCGGCACGTCGGGACTGATTGTCCAGTCTTGCAGGAAGTTGGCCCGGTAGTGAAATATCTTGCCCAGTTTGCCCGAATCAATAATTTGCTTGGCCAGCGTAACGGCCGGCACGCGCCGGTAGTTGTACCACACGGTGGTTTTCACCCCGGCTTTTTCTACCGCATCGACCATCGGTTGGGCTTCGGCAAGCGAGCGGGCCAGGGGTTTTTCGCACAGGATCATCTTTCCGGCCTCGGCGGCGGCAATGGCAATCTCAGCGTGCATGTTGTTCGGGGTGCAGATATCGACCGCATCAATGTCGTCGCGTGCGATCAAGTCTTTCCAGTTGGTTTCCGTCGAGGCGTAGCCCCACTGTTCAGCGAAAGCCTGCACTTTTTCGGCGTTGCGCGAGCAAACGGCCTGCAGTACCGGGCGATGCGTAAGTTCCGGAAAAAAGTTGGGCACCCGGGCGTAGCCGTTAGAGTGGGTGCGGCCCATAAAGCCCGTTCCGATCAGGCCAATGCGTAATTCGTGGTTGTTCATTTTAATTTACGTTAGAGACGCGATTAATCGCGTCTGTACGATAATAATATCTGGCCTTCAATAAAATCACGTCCAGCCGTGTTGTTCGCGCACCTTTGCCAGCGTGGCCAGAATATCGTTCCAGGTCTGCTGCTGGGTCATCACGGAGTTGTCGAACATACAGCCGTCCCAGCAGATGTGTTCAAACGCTTTGGTCAGTTGGCCGTTCTCGTCGCGCAGCCAGTAGCCCGCGTCGTGGGCCACGTCGAGCTTGCCGTTGGGGTCGGTGGCCAGGCAGTGGCGACCCGTCTTGTCGTGCGATCCGGTGCCGTGCACCGTGCCGTCGTTCTGCGCTACGTGGAAGTCGATCGTCCAGGGGCGCAGCGCCGCGGTCACTTGCTTCAGGGCATCGGTGAGTGTTTCGCGGTCGTTCCAGTCGTAATCCTTCGGCAAGATACGATCTTGCGGCCGGTTGTAGCCCAGCAGGTAGAGCAGCGTGTGCGACATATCAGCCTGAAAGCCGATGTTAGGCCGGTCTACGGACTCCAGGGTGTCTACCATCGTGCGCCAACTGTGCATGCCGCCCCAGCAGATCTCGCCCTCGGCGGCCAGCTTTTCGTTGTAGTCGGCAGCGATATCGCAGGCTTCGCGGAAGGTTTGCACGATCAACTTCTGACTACGCTCCGGGTCTTCGGCCCAGGTCTCAGGGCTCGAAGCGGTGTCGATCCGGATCACGCCGTAGGGGCGGATGCCGTGTTCGCGCAGCACCTGCCCGAAGTGGCACGACTGCCGCACCATCTGCAAAAAGGTCTTGCGATCCGCATCGCTGCCCAGCACCGGCCCGCCCCAAACGGGAGCCACCAGGCTGCCCACCTTGAGGTTGTGCCCAGCGATCTTGTCGGCTAGTCGTTTGATGTCATCGTCCGAGCTGTCCACCTCGATGTGGGGGGGCAGCAAGCCCAGGTCGACGCCGTCGAATTTGACGCCGTCCACCTCGGCGGCGGCGGTCATCCTGAGCATATCATCCAAAGGAATTACGGGTTCGGAATCAGGGCCTTTGCCCACAATACCGGGCCAGGTGGCGTTGTGTAATTTGGGATAGGTGTTCATGATTTTTAGGATTTTATATTTGAATGATCCGCCTAGAGACGCGATTAATCGCGTCTGTACGATATGGAAATTATAATTTCAGATCAGGATTATCAGGCCCAAAGTGTTTGAGCATCACCATGGGATCAGAGGCGGAAGGGTTGGTGATGGTCACGCCCTCTTGGGCCGCCGCCTCGGTCACGAAGAATTCGTCGTGGGTGAGCTGCCCGTAGCGGATCAGGGCCGGGGTTTCCACCTCCCAGACGCCCATGGTACCGTGCCCCTGCATCATGATCATGCCGTAGGCCGCATTGTCCTTGATGGTGACCGTCTGACCGGGATGCACGGTGAGTTCCTTAGCGCTAAAGGCCTCCGAGCGGTAGCATACCCACTTTTCCACGTAGCCCTCCATTTCGTTTTCATCCCGCACCAAAATAGGGTTCATAAAACGAGTCTCCAGCAGGTTAGGATTAGTATTCAGATCCCAGTCGATGACCTCCATGAGTTGATCGTAGTCGCCGATGCGCTCCTGCGGGGTGCCGTTCCAGAGCAGTTCTTCGGGAATAATGGCCTCGTTGACCAGCGACTGGTACATGGCAAACACGTCGGAAGCCTTCTGGGGTTCGTAGGTGCACAGGCTGCCGGGAGCGTGCAGCATGCCGGGGGGCACATCCCAGCCGGTACCGGGCTCCAGCCGGAAGGCCGACGAGTAATTGGTGATTTTGTTGTCGCCCTTCGTGAAGTTCTCCAGACACTCCCGAACTTGTTCCTTGGTAGTGCCGGGGGTGATGCCGAAGAAGGTGTAGGGGAAGTCGCCCCCGTGGTTGTTCACCTGGGGCGGAAAGTAGTAGGCTTCGGGTTTGCCCTGCTGCCCGATCAGGGCGGCGTGCTCGTCGTTGTGGTGGATGTGGTGGGGCAGGGGACCCATGTTGTCGAAGAACTTGGAGTACATCGGCCAGCTTTGGTATTCATTCCACAGCCGGTCACCAATGATGGCTCCCTTGAGTTCGTCGATCACGTCGCGCAGCAAGATTTGTTGTTCTTTAGAGCCATCCTGCACCACCACCCCGCTCAGCCCTTCGTTTTCGCCGGTGAGAGGCCCGTTTTTGGCGGGAGTGGTCGACGAGAACCAGCGTTCGTCGATGCCACCCCGAGCACCACCAAGCACGTAGTAGTCGTCGGGATGCAGTTTGATGCGGCGGCCAGGCACGCAAAAGGAGCGTGGCACCCAGGTGGGCGTAAGTCGTAGGATGCCTTTTCCCTGTTCCAGGGCATTTTCAGCGCGTGGTTTGTTCATTGTTCAATTGGTTAGAGACGCCATTAATGGCATCTGTACGATAATGCGCGATTAATCCACCGTGGACGCGGCGCGTCGGTACGATAAATCATTCGGTATTTTGAATTTCAATTGTTAAATCATAAATCCGGGTTTCGCCCGGAGCTAATTTGATCAGGGTGTCATTGGCCCGCGCCTTGGCCTGCCCAACGGGCGGGTGGGTGCCCGGCTCCAGGGCCGTCACGTATTCGCCGGGGGCCCAGTGCTGCCAGTTGGTGAGCCAAGGCAATTGGTCTTTCCGGAAGCGCAGCGCCACCGACAGGTTCAAGGCATCGTTGTGAATGCGGCCCGTTGCCCAGCCCTGTGCATCAGCCACCGGCTGAATAAAAGCTGCCGCCTCACCCCCGCCGCGGTGGTCTTCCCGCGGAGCCGGACAAGTGCGGAAGTCATGGTCGGACCGGAAAATCCGGTCGTCCTGTTCTCCGCCGCGCGACTGCCACGCTCCGGCGCACTCGATGCGCGTGCCTTCGTCCACCAACGGCCAGCCGAAGTTCACGTGGTACAACAACATGTGCGGCGCGGCGGTGTTACCCTGGTTGGTGACTTCGTCGCGCAAGTTAATAGTGGCCTCACCCAAGGTACCAGAAATAGTGCGTTTCAGCTCCAGGGTAGGGCCGAACACCTGAGTTTGCCGCATTCGGCCGCTGATGCTCATGTCTAACCGACCGTTGGCCGGGTCGGGTTGCTCGATAGACAGCAGTTCGGCCGACGTGTTGCTGATGCGGCCGTGCAGTCCCCGCTCGCCCTGCTCGTCGGCCTCGGGACCGCCCACGTGGGTGAGTCCGCAGGTGGTGAGGAAACCTCCCCCAAAGGTGCGTAGCCAGCTCGTGCCCCGGTCCGCGAACGGTTGGGGAGCTGTCACGCCTCCGTGGCTTAGCCACGCCAGACTGTGCCGGTTGTAGAATGCGTCCGCAATGTCCATTGCCCGGTCGACAACTACTTTGTAGCGCAGCCCGGTGCCGGTGTTCACCCAGGCGATACGGGTGCCGCGCCCCGGACCGTTGTCCAGCACCGAGGTTTCGATGCCACCCAGTTGGGCAGGATTGGATAGCTTATTCTTAAAGTTAAGCAGCGGAGTCATAAGTCGCTCATTACTAGACTGATAAGTGAGTTACCAAAACTTTTTACTGCGGATCTATCTGACCATATAATCAGTCGGTTTCTTGCCAGTCTGGAAACCTCCGAACCCAAACATGGTAGGGTTATACTGACCGACAATGGCCACTTCGTTTTTCTCCGGAATCTGCTTTTCCATACCCAACCCCCAGTAGCAGGCGTTCACCAGCAAGCGGCGCAAATCCTCACTTTCTAGATCGACAGAGGCGCCCATTGTGGTGGTAAAAATTTTAGCGGGCGTCCCGTTTTCGTTCGTATATTCCTTGGTCCAGGCCATTGGCATGATTGATTTTCGCCAGTTCAGCGAGTCGTCGGGACTCATTCCTGTAGTAGGCACGCCCCACACCAGCACGGTGGGGTCGCCGGTGAGTTCACGGGTACCATACACGTCGGTGGGCACCCAGATATCGTGCACGCCGCGCAAAATCGGGTGGTCGTTGCGCTGCTCGATGCCGCTGATGAGTGCCCGCGCCCCTTCCTTGCCGTGGTCACCGTGGTGGTCGATCCAGGTTTCGCCCAACACCTGTCGGCCGAAGCCGTCTTCCCAGCCCTTAGTTTTGCTGTCAAAACTATACTTGGCGTAGGGACTGTCGTGGTTATTCTCGTAACGAAAGGCGTGGGTAGCGGTGCGCATCCCGACGATGGGTTTGCCGCTTTTCAGATATTCGTCAATGTACTTCATCTGCGCATCGGGCAACTCGCGAAAGCGGGTGAAGAGCACCATCAGATCGGCCGACTGCAAATGCTCTAGTCCCGGAATATTGGATGCGTTGTCGGGATTGATTTCTCCGTTCGGGTCCAGGGCGAATAGCACGGTAGTTTTGAAGCCGTGGTGTTTATTCAGAAGAGCCGCCAGCATCGGCAGCGCCTCTTCCGAACGATATTCCTCATCGCCGCTCACCAGCACGATGTGCTTGCCCTGCCCCGGCCCGGATTTGGATTCGTAGGTGATCCATTGGGAGTTGGGTTGGGCGTGTGCCCATGAAGCAGCACCAAGGAGGTAAAAGGTGATCAGGCAGTAAGCCTTTGAAAGGCTGAAAAGGAAGGCTGTTTTTGGATTGACTTTCATTAGAGAGGTTAGCGATGTGAGGGTTAGGAGTGATTAGCCAACCGCAAGCCATAGGGAGGCAGGTGGTTGAAATCGTTGTCGGTGGTGTGTAGTTCTTCGTCAAAGTAGAGAGCAGTTACCGCAATCCAAAGATCGTTCTTTCCCATGTTGCGAGCAGAAAGACCAACCGGAAGTGGATAGTTAACCAGTTTACCCTGACTGTAAGCGTCCACATTTGCGTATAGCCTCGTCAGAACTGTGGTTATTTCTACGATCGGATAATGCTGTAATAAGTATTCCATATGACTCACCTTTTGATAGCCCCAGTTGGCTTTTAGAGCAAAAGCGCGCATTTCTTCAACCACTACCACCGGAAGAATTGCTCGAGCTGGTAACATCTGCTTGTTCCGCACGTAGCGAATGATCAGATTGGTATCAAAGACTACCTTCCTTGTGCTTCTTCTCTTCTTCAAGTAGTTTATCCATGCGCTGATTCTCCTCATCGGTAAATTCGAAGTCAGGTACTGGAATGGGCTGCTGCGGGCTCACTTCTTTTAAAAAGCGTTCTATCCCCCAACGTTTGATATCTTCCGGGCGATAGCTATTCCACTGATGGGGTTTTATTGGAGGAATAGGTTCTTTTTCTTCAGTAGCCTTCATGCGCTTTTCGTTTGGTTGCGTAGTGATTTGATCGTCCTGATGTTTCTGCTCAATGTATGCATAACTGACTCGAAATCATAAAAAAGATTCAGGAAAACGTAGCAAGCTTACCCGGTTCGACCGAGTTGGTTATTCTTCCAACGGATGTTCTTCAAGAAGTTCTTCCGGAGAATAAAAACCGGTTTTGTCTTTCGTCGCTTCCCGCACCTCTTTCACTGTTTCGGGCTTGACGGGCGAGGCTGCGTTGCCAAAGGAATTGCGCACGTAGGTGAGTACCGAGGCGACCTCCTCGTCGTTGAGCATTCGTCCAAAGGGGGTCATGGGTACCTGCCCGGGATACGACTTGCCCAGCACCTCCATCGGCCCGTGCAGCCCGTGCAGCACCACTTTGATCAGCCGCTCTTCGCTGCCCAGCACCCAGGCCGTTTCCTTTAGGGGTGGGAAGCCGGAGGCGGTAAGTCCCTGTCCGTCAGGCTGATGACAAGTGGAGCAGTAGCCCTCTCGGGAGTAGATTTCTTCACCCGCTTCGAAAAGCGCCTTGGCCGGACCGGCCAGCCGGGTGGCCACCATCTCGTCGTTGTCGCGCTGCACCGAACGGCCGTTCAGGTGCGCCTCGGCGGCTTCGTAAGCATCCCTCATCCAGTCATCAATGGGGTGCTGACCAGCTGCTTCCAGCACGGCCAGACCCGGTTCTTTCTTCAGCCACGAGGCCGCGGCAATGGCTTCCAGGCGCACGCGCCCGTGCGCATCATCGGCCGCTTGTCTGAGCAACTCGGCTTGGTCTTCCACCTGGTGACCGGTGTAACGCAGCACCCGCACGGCCGCCGCCCGCACCCGCGGGTCTTCCGCTTGCAACAACTGCCGCAGCAACCGTTGGTCCACCTGGTTCAGCCCCCAGGTCACCCACAAGGCTTCCAGCAGGTGGTGCTCGTAGCGCGCGTCGTTCTGGTCGAGGCGGTCGACCCAGTTCCACAGGTGCGTTTGCACTTCCTGCGGGTCGCGGCCCCGTAGTTCGCGGCGGGTACGATACCGGCTGCGGTACTCCGGAAGTTTCAGGTTATTCAATAGCGTATCGATGGGCGCTCCGGCAATGTTGGCCGGTTTCACCAACGGACGCGACGGGTAGGTGATGCGGTAGATACGGCCGTGCACGTGGTCGCGCAGCGGGTCGCGGGCGTTGTGCTGCATGTGGCCGATGAGCACGTTGTGCCAATCCACCACGTAGAGCGAACCGTCGGGCGCAAACTCCATATCCACCGGGCGGAACTTTTGGTCGTCGCCCCAGTATAAGTTCTGCCGAAATTCGCTGTGGTAGCCGGTGCCGTCGTCCACCAACGTGTGCTGTTTGGCTCCCAAGTAGCCGATCGTATTGTTGATGAGCCAGTCGCCCTGCACCGCGTCGGGAAAATGCCGACTGGAAACAAATTCCAGTCCAGAGGTGGGACGCACCCGCTGCGATTCCTCCACCAGGCTTCTCGTGTTGGGCATCGAGGTCGCGTAGCGAGGCTTCACCGTGCCAGGCATCATCCAGTGCACATCGGGGTTCGAGGTGCTGGCGAAGAAGTTTTGCCCCCATTCATCAAAAGCAATGCCCCAGGGATTGGGAATGGGCAATTGCGCCGTGCGTTCAAGCCGGTGGCGCTGCGGCTGGTAGCGGTAGAAGCCGCCGTTGGTAGCGCGCACCGGGCCGTAGGGCGTCTCCACGTTGGTATGCAAGAAAATCCCTTCACCCATGTAGATCGCTCCCGAGGGGTCGGCGGTGTAGGTGCTGTGGGCGTGGTGGGTATCATGGTCGTCGAACCCACTGAGCAAAATCTCGCGGGTGTCGGCTTGGTCGTCGCCGTCGGTATCGGTCAACAGAAACAAATTGGTGCCTTGCGATAGGTACACGCCTTCCGGAGCCAGTTCGAAGCCCAGTGGTAGGTGCAAACCATCGGCGAAAATCGTCTGTTTGTCGGCTTTTCCGTCCTGATCGGTATCTTCGAGGATGATGAGCTTGTCGTCGGGCTTCTGGTCGCCCGGACGGTAGTGGGGGTAGCTAGGCATGGTGGCCACCCACAGGCGGCCTTGGTTGTCGAACGATAGCTGCACAGGGTTGGCCAGGTCGGCAAACTCTTCTTCCGAGGCAAACATCTCGATCTTGTAGCCCGGAGCGGTGTGCAGCTTATCCAGGGCTTCTTGTCCGTAGAGGTAGGTGGTGTCGTTGCTCTGGCCCGGATCGTAGTTGGTTTCTACCGTTGGCAGTTTGTCGGTGGTTCGGTCGGCGGCCGACAAGTCCATTTTCTTACCCTGGGTGGCCTGCCAGATGGCTTGATCGCGCAGCGCGGTCATCTCCCGAATCTTAGCGATTTCGTAGGGATAATTGTCCGGACCGAAGGGATCGTAACGACGGCCGTAGGCGTGCACGCCGTTCGGGATTTTGAAATCCTGATGCCACATCCAATTTTTTTCCTGCACGGCGGCGTGCACCAGCGTCCGGCTTGCTTCGTCAACGGATGTTTCTGAGCCAAACAAGCGGTCATTGAGAAAAGTAGCCAATCGGGCGTAGCCCGCGTCGTTTAGTTGGAAACCGTCAATAGTGAGCGGCTCCTCGCTTTCGGCAAACCATTGCTGGCTGGGCGTGAAAACATCAACGAAAGGCACGTTGTGGTGGGCAGCCACCTGGTGGATTGCCTCGGTGTATAGCCGGAGGTTTTCGTTCTCTTGCTCACCATCGGGCAAATCATACCGATCAGAAAGATCTTCAAAAGCGGTGGGCGACACCAACGCCAATTGAGGAGGCGAACTCCCGTTGTACGGTTGGCTCAAAGTATGCGCTACCAACGCATTTAACTCGGCGCGGAAGTTATTCAGCCCGGCTTCGCCCTGAAACGATTCGTTGTAGCCAAAAAAGGCAATAATTACGTCGGCTTCAAGGTGCGTGAGCCACTCGTCGGGCGAGGGGAAGTGTCCCTGACTGTCTGAGTTTTCGGCTAGTTCGGTGTAGAAGTCTTTGGCTCCCGGAAACGCCCAGGGCGACTCCCGGGCGGAGTGGGGACGAAACCCCGGGGTGTTGCCTCCGTCGCCCATGTTGCGGATAAACAGCAGGCTGTCGGGATAGCGCAGCTGTAGTTCGGTTTCAAAATGGCTGTAGTGCATCATCCGGGACGGCAAGTTGTTGCCGACCAGCACAATGTGCGACCCTTGCCGAATGTTCAGGGCAGGAGAATCGGGGGATGAGCAGCGGGTGTTTAGCGTGATAAGAGTTACGCCTAGTGCGTAGAGAACTATTGGTATAGAATTTTTTCGGTGCATCGCTGTTTTTGTCTTGTTAGGTTCTGTAGGTGTTGTTATTCACTCGCCCAAATCGTCTGCTTCCTGGTAAACAAGAAAAGCGAGCAAAGCATCCAAAACTTATTCTTTTTCTATTTTTACGTAGTAAGCTGCGAAAGCTTCTTCTGCTTGATTAATGAACCAAGCGCTGAGTTGGTGCTCACCTTCCGTCAGCGGCACTGCGAAGGAAACTCCTCGTCCAGAGGTGGCACGAACGGGCTGCCTTCGCTCTATGTCACCGATGGCTACTCCGGCCTCTTTTAAATCCAAACTTTGGCCAACGACCATCGGGCCCACGGTAGTGCCCGGCAAGGCGGGGTGGGTGGGCAGGGCGGCAGTTAAGTTTGCTTCCGCTTCGGGCGGCCAACGCATCAGCGTGATTTCATAGGTTCCGGGATCAGTTACGCTGATGGCATACCAGCCCTGACTTTTGGTTCCCTGCCGTATTTGTTCCTGGTTCCAGGGGACCAGGGCCGCGCCTTCTTCCATGTGCATGTCGTGAACCCGCAGCAAGGTTGTCGGTTCGTGCGCCGTGCCTATCCGGATGGCAGGTGTTTCGGCGAAGCCCGGAGAAATGTCGTTCCACCACCTTTCATAATCAGCTCTTAGTTGTTGCACCACGGACGGATGCTGGCGCGCTACATCACGTTGTTGGACTAAGTCCTGGTCAAGGTGATAAAGTTCCTCACCGTTGATTAATCGCCAGGGGCCACGCATGATTGAAGATTGTCGCCATTTTTGAGGTTTCTCCAACCGCTGAGAGTCAGTAATCAGCGTGCGGATGGGTAGCCCGTCAGCCTGCCCCGAAAGGACCGGTTTCAAGCTAATGCCATCAAAAGACAGACCGTCTGGGAATTTCAACTTCAGCAGGTCCACCAGTGTGGGTAGCAGATCGATATGAGCGGTCAAATCATCCACATTCTGGCCCGCCGGAATGTTGCCCGCGGGCCAGCGAACAAAGCAGGGCACCCGGTGTCCCCCCTCGTACATGCTGCCTTTCTTTCCGCGCATCCCGGCGTTGAAGCCTTGTTCAGCCATACCCGTTTGCGGGTTGAGTTCCGCGCCCGCACTGCTGCCATTGTCGGTCATGTACACTAGCAGCGTGTTTTCTTCCAGGCGGTTCCTTCGTAGGTAATCCATCAACCGGCCCACATTTTCGTCTACGTTAGCAATCATGCCATAGAAAGCGGGGTTGGGAATAGCATGGTTGCTGATGTACGGAGCTACATACTGGCTGTCTACATAATAAGGACTGTGTGGAGCGTTGGTTGACAGGTAACAAAAGAAGGGCTGATCTTTTTCCCGCTTTTGATCAATGAAGCGAACGGCGTGCTCAAACCATACATCGGTACAGTAACCAGTCACTTTTTCGGGCTTTCCATTGTGGAAATAAGTGTCGTCAAAGTAGTTATTATTCCAGTAATCCGGTCCCTGGCCCACACCACCGCCGCCGTGCACCAGCACCTCTTGGAAGCCCCGATCCTGCGGACGAAAGGGATAGTTATCACCCAGGTGCCATTTTCCGAAGATGCCCGTAGCGTATCCGTTATCGGTCAACACATCGGCCATGGTTACCTCGCTTTCTCGCAACAGCGACCTTCCCCCCACAGTGTGCCATACTCCCGTTCGGTTGGCGTAGTGCCCCGTTAAAAGAGCCGCCCGGGTGGGAGCACAGGTGGGACTCACGTGAAAATTGGTCAGTCGGGTGCTTTCGTGATAAAGCTGATCCAGGTGCGGAGTCTTGAGCCAGGGGTTGCCGTGCACTGACAGATCTCCGTAGCCTTGGTCGTCGGTGATAATCAAAATGACATTAGGTTTGCCGCGGTCGGAAAGATGAGATGAGCCGAAGGTAGTCATGCCACCGCAAAGCCAGATCATTGTGATCATGCTTATCCACCAAATCGTCTGATGCACCCTACTAGCAGTCATGCTTTAGTATGTTTTTGCAGCATCTCTCGAATGAATGCTAAGCCCTGTTCGGCCATGTGCCACGGCTGAGCAAACTCGCGCCACACGTTGATGGCGTTGGCAAAGTCCGGGTCATCGCGGGTGAACCCCTCGATAGTGAGCCATCCCTGATAGTTGATCGCGGCCAGCGTAGCAAAGGTTTCGTCCCAGGGCACGTGCCCTTCGCCGGGGGTGCCCCGGTCGTTTTCGCTGATGTGCACGTGACGCAGGTGCGGAGCGATAGTGTGCAGTGCCCCATCAATTTTCTTCTCTTCGATGTTGGCGTGGTGCGTATCGAACATGCCCTGCACCTGCGGGTGGTCGACTTTGGTGATCAGGTGCTTCAATTGATCCATAGTGTTGCACAGGTAGCACTCGAAGCGGTTCAGGGCTTCCGGGGTGAGCAACACGTTGGCTTGTGTAGCATAGTCACCGGCCGCGTGCAGGGCCTCGGCACTCCAATCATACTCCTGCTCCTGCGGAGCGTGCTGGGCGAAAGTAGCAAAAGCCGAATGAAACGGGCCGCACATGAGCGAGGCGTTTAAGTCCACCGCCCGGTCGATAGCCCAGCGAAGGCGTTCCAGCCCCTTCTGCCGAACGGCCGCCGAAGGATCAATAATGTTCTCTTCGGCGTTGAGCACGAACACGGTGGTCACTTCCAGGCCAATGTCCTGCGCGTGGCGTCCCACGGTGCGATAGGCCGCTTCGTCGGGAGAGCCAATGAGAAACTCTACTCCGTCGTAACCAGTCTCACGAAGGCGGTCTAGAATGGGCAGTAGGTCTTCGGACACCACCGCCGACCAAGCCAATACGTTGAAACCAATTTTATTCATAATTCTTTGAGTTGAAGGTTGCGGTATTCTACCCGCATGGGCGGCCCCACGTGCACCTGCACCCCGAGTAGTCCGGCCGTCGTGCGGTTCACCGTATCCTGGTCGATTACCTCGCTCATCAGCACGCCGTTGATGTAGTGCTGCAAGCGATTTCCCCGGACAATCAAATGGCACTCGTTCCAGTCTTCCGGATGAATCAATGCTTTTAACGAATCGGATTCGCCCAGCGAGGTCATGACCTCCCGGTTTCCCCAGGCGTTGTTGTTCACGTTGGCGCGCAACGAACCGGATTCATCGGGGTTGGGTTGGGTGCCGATGGTGGCTTGCTCGCCGCGGTAGGCCAGGGTGGTGCGCTTTCGCTCTTCGTAGTTCTGACCGGTGTAGGTGTTTTCGCCGTCGATGTCGGCCTGATAACCGCGCAAAGCGTAGGGAATCGTATCGATCCGTTCACTGCGGTAATTGATGCCGCTGTTGCCGGATTTGGTGATGCGAAACTCAGTTTTTAGCTCAAAATCCGCCGGTTGGCCGCCCTGCCAGATGATGAAGGAGTTAGTTTTTAGCAACTTCTCCGGAGTGATTTCTCCCAGCAGACTGCCGTTGGCTACGCGCCAGTAGGCGGTGTCTCCGTCCCAGCCGTCCAGGGTTTCACCGTCGAAGATGGCGACAAACCCCTCGGCGTCCGACTGGTTCTTTGTCGGCATTTCAGCGGATGCATCCGCCGGGGAATCTTGCTGCGCGGTGGTCTGGCATCCGTAGAGCAACAAGGTCAGCGCTCCCCACCTAATCAGATTCTTCTGCATAAAGTAGTTGATCATCAGTCGCTTCCTTGGTTGTAAAATACGAAAAGGCCGTCTTTTCCCGCAGCAACGATGTCTTTTTTTCCAGAACCGTTCACGTCGGCAACATTAAAGTAAATGCCCAGTCCCTTGCCTTCTCCCGGCGGTCCGTAACTAATCACCTGTTTGCTAAAGCTTTCGCCGTTCCACTGGTAGTAGTAAATGCCCACGTCGTCATGGCCGCCCGGGTCTTTGCCGTTGTGCGCCCGGTATCGTTTTCCGGTCACCAGCTCCGGCTGCCCATCATCATTCAGGTCGACCCATTGCATGGTATGAAACTGCGAATGGGGGGGATCAATCGGGTGCTTGATCCAGGCTTTCTTGCCGGTTCCTTGACTGGGGCGCTGCTCGTACCAGTCCAGCCCGTAGTCGTGCGCTTGTCCGGCCACCAAGTCCGGCCGACCGTCCTGATTCACATCGGTGACGATGATGGGAATACTTGCTTTGCCCAGGTCGAAGTCGGCGTGGAAGGTCCACCTATCCTGGTAGGGATGTTCCGGGGCTTCAGCCCAACCGTTGTGAACGATCAGGTCGCTCCGGCCGTCGCCGTTGATATCTCCAAAGCCCAAGCCGTGACCGTGTTCGCCCAGGATCGGATAGGCCTTGAACGCCCCGGTTCCTTTTCCTCGCGCATCCCGCTCCAGACGGTAGATCACCAACGAATCGTTGGGGGTGTTGGGAATAATTTCCGGGGTGCCATCCCCGTCGACGTCCCAGGCGGCGGTGGTTTCCACGTTGCCGACCTCGGCAATCAGGTGCTCGGGCCACTCCTGCTCCGTTCCGGGGTTCTCCTTCCACACCAAACGTTCGCCAAACCAGCCGCCGGTGACAAAATCCGTCCGTCCGTCGCCGTTCACGTCCATCGGAATGGTAGAAAAGTCGTCCCAGTATTCACCGTAGCGCTGGGCCGATCCAATGGTGTGCCGGGTGGTGAAGTCCGGCCCTTCGTACCAAAAACCTCCCGACACCAGGTCCGGCAGTTGATCATTATTGACGTCAAACACCGCGACCGATTCAAAGCTTTCGGAGGCCACGAAGTGCTTTGCAAACTTCAGCGCGCCTCCTTTTTCCTGGGTAGATTGAGCGGCAAGCCCCTGGCCAATCAGCAGGAAGGCCAATAGGGCAAACCCCTTTCCGGCAAGTTGGACAAAAGATGGCACGTGGGGCGTGTTCAACATCATACGGGACGCAGCACGGGCGTCTTCTAAAAATTAAACACTTTATTGGACACTGGCGGAGGCAGAGTCATCTTCTCCTTGATAGATCGGAGAATCGGGATCACCCCCGGCCATCAGGTAAGCGATTAAGTCCCGGAGTTCGTCCTCGCCCAGCGGGTTGATCAGTCCGGGAGGCATCACCGACACCGCCGATAATTTGGTTTCGGTGACTTCATCCTTCGGAATCTCGCGGATCACGTCGGGGGCAAACGGATTCTGCGACAAATAATAGGTGTTCTCATCCTCGCGGGTGAGCTTGCCCACCACCGACTGCCCGTTCTTCAAATACAACACCGTGGAGGCGTACTGGTCGGAGATCACCTCGTTGGGTTCTACAATGGCGGTCATCATGTCTTCCGCCGTAAAACGCGTGCCTAGTTGGGTCAGGCTGGGTCCGATGATGCCCCCTTCGCCTCGCATGCGGTGGCAGGTGACGCAGCGCGTGGCTAGGTACATGTTATGGCCCACCTCAAAATTCCGGTTTTGCAACCCGCCGCTGTCCAGCACGGTCAGGGCCTCCTCAATCTCCCACCGACGCCACGGACCTTCGGGTTGGGGCACGTTGGCCAGATTCTTCCCATCGTTGCCAATGAGCGAGTCGCCCGACAGGGTGTTGTAGTGTTCAAACTCATGCTTGGGCACGTGGGTGAGGGCTTCCTGGCGGGCTTTATCGATAAAACCAATGTAGCTGTTGCCTCCCTCAAAATCAAAAGCTTGGTAGAACCACTTGAAGTAGCGCTCGCGCAGTTCGGGAGTCCAGCCCGCGCGCTGCTCGCTCAACACGGTGGCGTAGTAAGTCTGCTGGGCCGGGGGCACGTTTTTCAGCATGTTGGCGATATCGATGCCGTACTGCGGGTTGCGCAAAATCAGGTCGGCACTTTCGGTAGCGCCTTCGGCCTGTTGCGTCGCTCCGCTGTTTTCATCTTCCAGCAGGGCCAGGGTAGTTTCAATGACCTTCGGATCGTTCAGGGCGGTCAGCAGCTTGCTCAGTGAGCCGTTTAGCACTTCCTGATCGGCCGGGTAGTGCGGACGCAGGTAAGTAATGACCTGCTGCCGGGTGGCCCCGGTGGGCACGCCCAGGCGGGCAACGGTGAGCTCGATGGCCCGCAACAAGTCCACCCGTTGTCGGTCGGTCAACGCATCGTAGTCTACGGCGCACAGGCGATCCAACATCTGGTTTTTCAGGTTCTTGTTGCCCTGTCGGGCCAGGGCTACCATGCTCTGCGTCAGGGCAATCGGATCTTGTTCGCTCAAGGCCTTCTGCTGCCATTGGCTCACCGGCTGATGCTCCACAGCCACCCGGGCGGCGTAGCGCACAAAACGATCGGCGTGGTTCAGGTAGGGCCAGGCCGCTTCCAGTCCGCCCGCCTTGCCATCTTCGTGGTAAGCTTCCAGGCGCGTCCTGATCTGATGCGCTTCGGTGGGAGCCGATTTTTCCAAAGAAGCCAGCGCCACGCCCGGTTCGCCGTTGTAATACACCCGGTAGAGGTCCGACTCGAGCTTGCGCCCGCCGGTCATGAAGTACATTGCCCCATCGGGCCCGATCACCCCATCGGTGAGCGGCAGCGGCATGCCGGACACAAACTCTTCTTTTTCGGCGGAGTAGGTGGCCCCGTCCGGCTGCAAGTGAACGGCGTAGATGATCCCAAAGCTCCAATCATAAGCAAACAGGGCGTCCCGATACGGCGCCGGAAATTTGCTGTTCGCACCGTGCAGCACCCCGGTGGGCGAACCTTGCCCAATGTTGAGCACGGCGGGCAGGTTATCGGGGTAGGCGGGCGACCATTTGGCGTTGCCGCTGCGCCAGCCAAACTCAGCCCCGCTGGGTACGTGGCAGATGCGGGTGGGGCGGTACCAGGGCATACCCAAATCCCACTCCATGTCCGAGTCGTAGGTAAACATATCACCGGCGTCGTTGAAGGCAATATCAAAAGCGTTGCGAAAGCCACCGGCCACCATCTCCCAGCGTTCGCCCAGCGAATCGATGTGGGCGATCCACCCGCCGGGAGCCGCTCGGTCGTTGGCGTGACCGCGGGGGTCCAAAATTTTAGGAAACAGGTTGTCGTCTTCCCAGACCTTGGGCAAGCGGTAGGCGTCCATTGCCGGCAGGTCGGTGTGGTTACCGGCAATTACGTAGAGCGACTGCCCGTCGGGAGCCAATACGATGCTGTGCGGACCGTGTTCTCCGGATCCTTCCAGTTGCTTGAGCAGGGTGATCTGATCAAACTGATCATCGTGGTCGGTATCCTGCAGGCGGTAGAGCCCGCTTCCTTTGTCGAACTTGTTTTCTTCGTCGTCTTCATCCACGCGGTGGTTCACCATCACGTACAGGCTGTTGAAGGCCCAGAGCAATCCCTGGGCGTAGCCCATCTGAATCACCGAGTCGGCCACCGGTGCTTCGTTCTGGATTTGGAGCCGCTCAATGACCGGAGTGAGGGAATCGGTACCGATGGGAGCCAGGGTGAGTCGGTACAAGGCTCCGTACTGATCGGAGGTGATCAGCCGCCCCTGGTCGTCGAAGGTCATGGCCACCCACGAGCCCCGGTTGCTATCCGACGGACTATACAGGTGTTCGGCCCGAAAGCCCGACTGCAGCTTGAGCTTATCGAGTTTGGGCCCCAGGGGCACTTTTGTTTGAGCCTTGGGTTCACGTTCATTTTCTTCCTGGTCGCAGGAAATCAGCAATGAAGCAGTTAAGAAAATTGCAAAGAAACGGTAAGCGGTAAAGCGATTAAATTGCATGTTGGTAGTGAATAGTGGGTGGCCGACCGAGCAGATCGCTTAGTGGGCTGGAAACACAGTTGATGAATGCCGGTTAAATTTAGCATTTTATCCTTCTGCACGCACGTTTACCGAAAATTTAATGAAGATTCGGCAAGTTAGTGTAGTAATCGGCCGAACGCAGGCTATCCTCAAGGTCGTAGCGGTAGTTCCACTGCTTCATGTACGCATCAGCCGGTAAAAACGCATCCTGCACCGCATCAAGCTTTTGCCGGAGCACCTGTTCTAGTTCCTGTTGTAGGGCCGCGTGTGCCGCATCATTCACCAGGTTGTTCATCTGGTAGGGGTCTTGCTGGTCGTCGTACAACAACCAGGGGCCGGTCAGGTCGCGGGCGTAGGTGTAGCGCTCGGTCCGGATGGCCCGGTACTCCTTACCGCCCTGCTGAAAACTCCACTGATGAAAGGGTACCGGAGCCTGCACCAGCGCCGCTTCTTCCGGGTACGGTACTTGGCCAGCCAGCGCCTGAGACAAATCGGTTCCTTCTACCGACTCCGGCACCGCCAGGTTGCTCAGACCAAGCAGGGTGGGAAGTATATCGGGGGTATTGATCGGCTTATTGATCTTTTGGTGGGCCAAACGGGCCGGATAGCGCAGCAGCATCGGCACCCGCAACGATTCGTCCCAGGGCCGCTGCTTTTTCATCATCCCCCGGGATAGTAGCATATCGCCGTGATCCGAGGTGAACACCACGATGGTGTTGTTGGACAGGTTTTCTTGCTCTAGGGCTGCCAGTAGGCTACTCATCGCCGCGTCGAGGGCGGTGCAGTGCGCGTAGTATCCGGCCAGCATCTGCTGCGCGCTATCTCGCAGAACCTCGGGCACGTTGGGGTTCACCCGAATGGTTGCCGGATCGTACATCTCTTGGTACTCCGCCGGAGCGGTATGGTAGGGGGCGTGCGGCGACCCCCAGGCCAGCATCAAGAGAAAGGGGCCGTTTTTTGCTCGGCGAACGTAGGCGATAGCGCTGTCGGTTTGCGCAAAGGCATCGTAGCCGGACCAGGCATGCTGCTCGTTGTCTTCGTCGTAGTACGTGGAGTTATTGTAGTCGTGCGTCACCTCGCGCACCTTCCAGTAGTCAAAACCCTGACGGCGGTCTTTTGGAATCGGACGGTTGCGGGCCGCATAAAATTTTTCGCCCCGAGCGTGCCCGTTGAGGTGCCACTTGCCAATGTAACCGGTCTGGTACCCTGCTTCTTTGTAAATTTCGGCCATCGTCAGCGCCTCATTGCGCAGGGGCTTATCATTATAAAAAACTCCGTGCGTCAGGGGGTACTGTCCGGTAAGTAAACTAGCTCGAAACGGGGAGCAGACGGGCAGTACGGCCACGGCCGTGTTGAAAACCACACTTTCATGGGCCAGTGCATCCAAATGCGGGGTCTTCACGTCCGGATTTCCGGCGTAGCCGGTGGCTTGTGCCCGCCACTGGTCGGCTAGTACCACAATGACGTTCGGCGGGGAAGGAGCTACTGCTTCCGGCTGATCAGTACCTGATGGGCCACAGCCCGCTAAGGCCAGAATGATCAGCACTATTCCTACCGGGCGGTTAGCAAACTGAGGTAAATTGGTTGTCGTATTCATTGGCGACGGTTTGTTCGGCGTTATACTGACTCATCAGGCGTGGATACTACTTTCTACAATAATATCCTAAACCTAAGTAAAAATATCAGGCCGCGCCGCCCTGATCATCAGAAAAAAAAGAAGCGCAACGAACTACCGCTCCACGGGGGCTTGTTTATCGATGCGCAACCGCAGTACCAGCTCATGGCTACTGGGGAAGTAGTTTGCTCCGCCGCTCAAAGAGTAAGCGTACGTGAAACCGATCATCGGAGTAATCTCGGCTCCGGCCAACACGTTGAGGCCGTAGCGCTGCCGGTAACCCGCTCCGCCCCAGAACTTCTTGCGGAATGAGGCAAGCAGCATTCCTTCCCACTGGCTATCAAATTCGGCTGCGTAGTGATAAAGTACGGTCGGAGTGATCTTCCAGTCGGTGAGGTGGGGAATGAAGTCGTAGGAGGCGGAGCCCATCAGGTGGTTCAGGGGCCGAAAACCGCCGAGCAGGGCACGGTCGCTGCCGTAGGGTAGGGTATTGGTGAGCCGGGGAACGGCCAGCCCCAGCGTGAATCGTTCGTAGCGATAGCGTATTCCCAATCCGCCGTCCAGCACCAGTCCGGGATCACGGTACGCAGCCACCGCCGGATCATCGGGATCGTCGACTCGGGCCGTCCGCAGGGTGTTGAGGCGAACACCCAGGGACCAACCAAAGCTGAGCCACTGCTTGGGCCGGTTGCTCATCTGAAAGCGGTAGCCCGCCGTAAATTGTGTACTTACACTATTAAACGGACCCTCGGCCAGGTTGGTCAGGTTCGCGCCCAGGCTAAGCCGGTGGATGGGCTTTTCAAAGGTAATGGAAGCCAGCGTCGGGGAGCCATCGGTGCCCGTCCACTGCTTTTTGAAGGACGTATGAAACTGCGTTTGCCGGTCGGCTCCCACCGCCGCCGGATTGTAGGCAAAAGCGTTGACAAAGTACTGGTTCTGAACCGGTACCAGTTGGGCAGATGCGGGAATCGTCAGCCCCATGGCCAACGCCGATAGCAGAAAAATGCTGATTAGTTTCATGGTTTGCTTCGCTTAGTATAGGATGGTTACGTAGCCGGTCACGGCCTTTTTCTGCCCCGCCACCACAATAGAATAGTAGTACACCCCGGCCGGAAGGAAACTCCCCTGGTGCGTACCGTTCCAATCCTGCCGGTAGTTGTCGGTCTCAAAAACCGACTGTCCGGTGCGGGTCACCACCCGAATATGGTAGCTTTCCAGATCCTTGAGTCCGGCCACCGCCCACACGTCGTTGCGACCGTCGCCGTTGGGAGTAATCAAATTGAAGGCTTTCACCGGACCCGCCAGGGCCGGATCATCCGGATCCAGGGGGTCGGGGTTGTTTGGGTCCGGTTTAGCCGGGTCGAGGGTTCCGGGGTTTTCCGCCGGATCGTCAGGATCGGGCACCGTGGCCAGACAAGGTTCGTCATCGGCGCGGAAACACGCATCTTCCGGGATAAAGGCCAGTTCCACCTCGTCTTCGTTGGCCGTTTCCCACACGTTGCGGTTCCACACGGCCAGGTAGACATCCGCGTTGCTCAGCGAACCGTCACCGGACAGCGCATTGTACGGCTCAGCACGAAAGGCACGCTCAGTGGTAATCATTCGCCCCTGCTCGGTTTGGGCCAAGTACGCTACTTTTCCGTGGCCGAAGGCGATGCGGTTTTCTGATCCGTTGCCTCCCTCCCGCGAGAAAACGCCCCACAGCCGCCGGGTATCAAAGTCCGGGGTGGTCATCAGTACGTACTGATCGCCGGTGTACGCTCCGACTAATTCGCCGTTCACGTTGAACACGTCGCGATCCTGAATCTGAAAAGCTGATTGTCCGACCAGCAGCAAGTTGCCCTGATCGTCTACTTCCAGGTCGCCGTGGCGGTTGCGGTGGGTGTTGGTTTTGCCGCTACTCAGCCGGGCGTGCACGAACTTCCCTTTTTCTACCAGCCCGTTGGCCGGGTCTATTTTTCCCAAAAACGTGATGTGGCACGAACCGCAGGAATTGGTGCCGTTCGTAAAGTAATCGTTACCATTCAGCGCCACTGGGTTGGTGAGCCCCTTTCCGTCGTAGGCGAATACGGTGAAGCCCCCGGGACCGCCGCCCGCCGTTTCTCCGGCTACGTAGAGCTGGTCGGCCGTGGCTTTCACGTGGTAAATACGGGTGTCGGCTCCATTTTCGTTCGTATTGATTTCGTTAGCGCTGAAGCCCCAGGTCTTCCAGGCTTCCTGCACCGGTTCAGCCAGGGTGTAGGCGCGCAGGTACGCCACCTGTAGCACCGAACTGGCCTGGGTGTAGCCCGCCACGTAGTACTGACCGTGGCTGGAACTGATCTCCACATTGCTGATATGGGCTCCGTTATTGTCCAAATTCGCATTCACGTGCATCACCGATCCGTCGGAGTCATAGAGTTTCACCTGACCCGGGCCGTTCGACGAGGAAGCCACCACCGCCACCACCCGTCCGTCGTCGGCAATGGCCAGGCGCGGCCGTTCCGGTAGCGACTCGGCGCTCGCCCACTTCACGGAGTAGTCGGGCCGCAACACAGCCACTCCAAAGCTTCCTACCACGGCAATCTCTCCCCCGACGTTCACGTCCATGTCGTAGACTGCTTCGCCCAGCACGATGGTCTTGGTCAACTGCGTGCCGTCGACACTCAATTCGTAGATTTTGCCCCGATCGTTCTTGGAAGCACCGAGCACCGGCGTGGTGGGGGCATTCATGTTTTGGTTGAAGTTTCCGGCAACCAGCAGCGCCCCGCCCGGCGTAAAGGCGGTTTGTGCCACTTCGTTGGCTCCTTCTCCGCCGAGGTAGGTGCCCACTTCAAGGTGCAGATTCTTGACCTTACCGGGTTGGTTATAGTTGGCTACGTAGCGGTAGATGCCTACCCGTTGCGATTCGGTTTGATCAGCGCAGTTGCCCTGGGCATCTTTTTTTACGCGCATTTCGGCCAAGAAGGTCTTTCCGTTGTCCAGAGTTACGAAATTGTCCATGCGCTCGATGCACGAGAGCCCGTTGTTCGTCAGGGAGGTGGTCACCGCTTGGTCTACGCGCGCAAATCCGCCGTCGTCTTCCTGCAGAAACAGGTAATCGGTCGAGATAAACAGCAGCGCGCCGGTGCGATAGAAGTACTTGAACCAGCCGCCCGCGGTTTTTTCGTAGAGTCCTTGCTCGGTTTTCACGAAAAGTTTCCCGTGGCCCGCGTTGGTGAAGAGGGGTCCCACCGGCCCAAAGCCATTGCCCGTGATGTTGATGGCGTTGAGACCGGCGGTGGCGCTGATCCAGTTAGTGCCGTCCCATTCGTAGACCCCGCCCGTGCCGTTCTTATCGCGGTAGTCGAAGGGACTGTAGTGATACACCCTGCCGTTGGTCAGGGCAATGGGATGTTTGGGATTTCCACCTTTTCCCTCGATCAACAAGGGCTGGTCGGGATTTCTCAGGTAAGTAACGGTTGGCTGGTCAGCGTCCACCTGCAGCACGAACTCTTCGTTGACTTGCAGTTGTAAATCCGGATGTTCGACCACTTTCGAGGCATTTTCGATGCGGCAAGGCACGTAGAGGGTACTGCCGAGCGCATCAATGCCCCGCGAGAGGGCCAATCCCACGTCGGGCAGGGTGATCACTTTTTCCCAAGTGCCCGCGGCAACATTAAGTTCGTACACATCCTGGCTATCGCCTCCGGGAATACCAAAGATACGCGTGCCGCTGCTCACCAGCGCCCGATAGCCGTACTGGTTGAGTCGCGGCGCGGTTTTGATCCAGCGGTTGGCCGCCGGGTCATACTGATACACCCCGTCGCGCGCTTCGCCGCCCGAATGATTGCGGACAAAGGTAAAGGCGCGCCCGTCGTTGAGCGTGAGCGTGCTGGTCACCTCATAGGATTCGCCCGCGCTAAAGTCAGCCAAGCCCGCGTTGACCTCTTCCCAGGCGCCGGTCTGGGCTTGGGCGGTGGTCAGCAAAAAACCCAGAGAAAAGAGCAGAGGCAATCCGCGCGGAATTAAATATCGGTGAGAGAGATCGGCCATAGTTAAGCATTCGTCTGGAGTAGAAACATCGCACGAACCGACAAGGGACGCAGTTTCGCGTACGGGGGCAAACCTACGGCCCGGTGGGGGTAGAAATCAGGTAACTACGCCCCATAGAGTACCCGCGTAGGAAACCGAGGGATTATCCGAGAAATCTGGGAAAAAGAAGGTTAACGCTCAGGAGCCTGGCGCAGCTCGATGCAGTTGTAAGGTGACAAGTGCAGGGTGGCAGGGCGATCGAGTGAGGACAGAGACGTTTCGGTGGATTTAGCTGTATCCAATTGCCAGGCCATCGACCAGGGCGCATCAGACTCCAGTAGAACCGTGACGGGTGAGGAAAGGTGGTTGACTACGTAGAGAAAACGGTCGGAAGAATTTTCTATCCCTAAGAGGCTGACTGCCAATGGATTGTTAGACGATACTGAAACCAATTGTTGCGGTTGTTGATCCAAAATTCGCCGCAGTACGCGGTAGGTAGGGTTTGGTTGACCCTGGTGAACGAGTCCGCGGGTACCGAACAGTTCAAAGAAATCGACGTGCGCGGCCCCCGCGTTGGCCAGGGCCGACAAGCAACCCACCGTCCAACCCGCCGCGAAGAGCGAATCTTGTCGCGGGTCAGGGGCAAAAGCGTAGGTCAATGCATTGGCTTCCGGAGCCGCCGCATCCGGGTTGAAGCGGGCGTGTAAACCTACGGGGGATACGCGAACAGGACAATTCGGAGCAAATTGCCGGGCGCTCACCACCGTTTCGGCTTGCCCGGTGATGGTTTCTACAATTGAAGCCGCATCAAAGGCGTGCACCTGCGCACTGTTGGCGTAGAAGGTGAAGTCGGCCTGCGACAGGTCTGGGCGGTTGCGGTTGAGCAGGGTAAAGTAGTAGGCCGTTCCGATGCCAATTTTTACTCCGGAAAAGCGCTTCCGCAGCAACGGAATCAGCGCGCGTAGCCAAGCATCAGAGGCAACGGCTTGGTTGGCTTTTACTACCGAAATTGCTTCAAGGGTGGTGGGAGTGACATCGGTAGCCAATTTTTCGAGTAGTTGTTTTGGATCGCCGTCTTGGTGGTGCAGCACCAGGTGCAGGGGTTTGCCCAGCCGCCGGGCCAGCGTACGAATGTTGTCCCACTGCCGCTCCCATCCCGGACTGCCCCACCGTAAGTCGGCCCGAAGGCTATTGAGCGGCAACGATTGCAGTAACTCGACCGACGCGGGAACAGCATCCACCCGGTCCAGGGGGACACAACTACCCAGCGTGGGCCAGGGGGAGGCCTTTTGTGCCTCCCAGCGCACCCGCATTTGGTCATCGACCGGACTTGCTTCCGCCTCGGAAAGCAAACGAAACACCACCCGTTGCTCCACCACGTCGCCGGGCTGGTAGGTCACCGGCGACGGACGGCTCAGCGGGGTGCAGTAGGTTTTGTACGAAGCGTCGGTCCAGTTGCGCTGGTCTTCCATCTCGAAGGTGTCACCCGCAAACTCCAGCGCGCAAGCGTCTCCTCCGGCGGTCGTCCAGTGCATCGCGCGAATATCCGTCGCCGGTTGGTGGGGAGCAATATGGGTAGGAAAGTGAGAAGCTACCTCTTTGCCGTCGGGGGTGGTGACCACGAACGACTGTCCGCGGGTGCTCCGCAGGGGATGCAACACGCAAAAGCCCGCCCGGTTGCTGCGAAACGCTTCGCTAAAGGTGCCGCGGATACCGAATTCTACGCTACCCTCGGGGGATCCGGTTAGTTCGCATTCCCACTCGACGATCACTTTCTCCTGCCACTGGTTCTGAGCTTGGTAGCGCACGGTGAAGCCTTCGGCGGTCGTCTGGATACTTTCTTCGGTGAGGACGAGCGGCACGGTTCCCCACTGCTCGTCGCGCAGCGCAAAGTAGATCATGCGCAGCAGTTCGACGGAGCCAAGTTGGAGGTAGCGCAACGTGCCATCGGCGTATTCGGCACGCAGGGGACCGGCTTGTACGGGCTGGGAGTGGGGAATGAGTTGCATAGCGTGGGGTATTTAATTGGAAAGTGTAGCGTTCATGTACGCGTTAAAAACGCGCACTAGAATAGTTTTTGTTTGGTTACTGCGCAATCACTGCACCCCACATCTGGTCGGCTTTCTGCTTCAAATTATCCTGGTGAATCACAAAGCCCGGGTCCACCAGCACACTGTCTACCGGAAGGCCCTCCAGGCGCTGTTGAATGGCCTCCACCGCCTGCGCGCACTCGAAGTACACGTCCTGCACCCCGTCGGCGTCCAGATAGTCATTCAGCAGCATCCGGTACGCCGTGGCGTCGCCGTCGAAGCCGCCCAGCAGCACGTGCCGGACATGGCCTACCGGGTAGTACTTCCCGGCGTTCTTCAGCGCCGAAACCACCGAAGGGAACAAGAAGTCGGACGAACTGAAGATGAAATTGATGTCGGGATGCGCCTGCAGGGCGTTGGTGACCCCGGCCAGGGCTTTTTCCTGGTTCCACTCGGTAGGCACCTCGGCCACCACCTTGATCTCCGGGTACGCGGCCAGGGCCGCCTCAAAGCCCTCCCGTCGCTTCACCGCGTTGATGTCGCCCAGGTCGCCGATCAGAATCATCGCCTGCGTTGGCGTGCTTCTTTTTCGGGCAAGTTCGGCCATGTGTTGCACCGTTTGTTGGGTAATGGCAAAGTTGTCGGCCACCACGGTGGTATATTCGCCCGGGTTGCGCGCGGGCAGGCGGTTGTAGATCACCATAGGAATCCCTGCCCGGTTGGCCGCCTTAATAATGGGGATGATGGTATGCCCATCCTTAGGAGCGATCACGATGCCGTCTACCCCGCGGGCGATGAAGTTATTCACCTGCTCAAACTGCCGGTTGGCATCCCCGTTGGCCACCGCTTCCAGGGTTTTGATACCACGGGCGGCGCACTCCGCCTTGAGCGCCTCGATACTAGCCACCCAGTACTCAGTTTGCAGGGTTTCAAAGGAGATACCGATGGTGAGTCCGTCTTCCTCGGGGGGGGGAGACTGACAAGCAGTAACCAATAGAACAAAAACTAGCGTAGTCAGCCAGATTACAATAGAGGTTATTCTGATAATTTTCTTGGAGGCTCGTGTCGACACGAGCCTTAAGAATTTATCGGAATAAAGTTTAATATATCCGCCAAAATCACCCTTGTTTTTCATAGGAGGTTGGTCGCGTACCGTTGTGTTCCTTCAAAGAAGCATAATTACCGGCAAAGTGCCAACGTATACGTTCAAACATATCGCTCGTCAGGCTCGACCCAATCGGCGGTGCCGAAGTGCCAGACGATGTTGCAGGCTGTCGATCATCACCACCAAAAAGATCACCCCTCCCGTGATCAGGGGATACAGGTAGGGGTTGGCGTTCACAATCACCAGTCCGCTCTGCAGGGCCTGAATAAACAACGCGCCCACCAACGTGCCGGGTAGCACGGTGCCTTTGCCTCCGAACAGACTCGCTCCCCCCAACACCGCCGCCGCAATGGCCACAAACTCGCTTTGGTAGCCAAAGGTAGGCGACACTGCCCCCAGTTGGGCAATGGCGACCAGCCCACCCAGGGCCGCGCAAAGTCCGCTGATTAAATACACGCTGAGCAGGATTCGGTTCACGGGCAGTCCCGCCTTGCGCGCCTTTTCGGCACTATGTCCCACGGCGTAAATCTGCCGTCCGAAGGCGGTATAGGTGAGCACCCCGTGGCCCGCCAGCACCACCGCGGCCAACACGTATACGGGAAAAGGAATGCCGAACCAGCGGGCCGCTCCCAACTGCAAAAACGACTCCGGCAGGTTGATTGCGCGGGTCTCCGACAGAAAAAGCCCTAGCCCACGTCCCACGTAGAAGGTGGCCAGCGTCACGATAAAGGGAACGATCCGCACCCGAAATACCAGCACCGCGTTCACCAACCCGAAGCTCAAACCTACCAGCAGCACCACCAGACCGGCCAGCCACAACGGTTGCCCGTTCACCACCAGTTGAGCCGACACCACTCCCGCCAAAAACATGATGGACCCCACCGAAAGATCAATGCCCGCGGTGAGCAGCACGAAGGTCATGCCGGTAGCAATAATCCCCAGTGAGGAAGCCTGCACCAGGATGTTGAGTAGGTTCTGACTGCTAAAAAACTGGGGAGACAAGAGGCTAAACGTGAGTATGATCAGGGCAAACAAGCTAGGCGTTGCGTAGGGGAGCATCGATTGAAAATGCGGACGGGAAGAGAAGGGCATCGCAGGAGGGTTGGTGCACATCTTAGCGCGCGGGTCACCCGCTGCCAAGCGCCTAAAAATAGCGAAGCCCGATCAGAATGCGAAGCCGACGGCTTATTCTTCCACCCGCAGAATCTCAATCTCCGTCCGTCGGTTCAGCGCTCGGCCGCCTACTTCAACGTCGTTCGAGGCAACGGGCTGGGTTTCACCGAAGCCCTTGGCCGACACCCGTTCGGGGGCAATGCCGTAGTTGAGCAGGTAGCGCGCCACCGCCTGGGCCCGCTGCTCAGACAACTGCTGGTTGTAGGCGGCGTCGCCCACGTTGTCGGTGTGCCCGTTGATCCGAATCACCAGGTTGGGATACACCTTGAGCAGTTCGTACACGCGGTCGAGCTCCACCAGCGATTCGGCTTTAATGGTGGATTTGTTGATGGGGAAGAAGATGTTTTTGAGTACCTCAATGGAGCCCACCTCGGCCTTGCGCAGCGAGATTCGCCGCCGGATTTCCTGGTTAGGGTTCAACTGGTTGCGCTGGAAGTTGATAGAGTAGAACAGATATTCGTCGCTCTCTACGGTAAGTCCGAAGTTGTCCCCTTCGGGAATGGGAATCTTAAACTCGCCGGTCGCCGGATCGGAGTACACCCGGGTGATCACGATGTTCTTTTGGTTGTCTGACAACATGACCTCGGCTTCGAGCGGGGCCCCGGAGGTGCCATCGACCACCTTGCCCACAAAGTAGGTGGTATTGGCGTCGGTGGTGGCCAGCGTCATGGCCGGAGGGGCGTTGGCGGCTTCCTGAAAGTCTTTTTTATCCATCAGGATGGCGTAGATGTCGTTGCCGCCCAGCCCTTCCTCGCGGGCGGTGGCGTAGTAGCCGTAGACGTTGTCGCCCGCAATCACGAAGTAGTTATCGTCCTGCGCGGTGTTGATCGGGTAGCCTAGGTTGATGGGCGTAGTCCACTTTTCGTTGTAGAGCTTGCTGCGGAAAATGTCGTAGCCGCCCATGCCCAGGTGCCCGGTGGAGCTGAAGTACAGGATGTCGCCGTCGGGATCGATAAAGGGTGCGTCTTCGTCGCCCGAGGTGTTGATCTTCGGACCCAGGTTCAGGGGTTTTCCGTACTCCCCGAAGCGATTGAGCACCGACACGTAGATATCGAAGCCGCCGTAGCCGCCCTCCCGGTCGCTGGAGAAGTAGACCTTGTTGCCCTCGGCATTCACCGAAATGGATAGTTCGCGGGCGGCCGAGTTCACTCCGCTCACCGCCTCGGGCTTCGACCAGCGGGTGCCGTCGTAGGTAGAATAGTAGAAATCACCTTCGCCTTCGTCGGAGTAAATAAACAGTTTGGTGCCATCGGGCGAGATGGCCGCGGCGCACTCGTGGTACTCGGTGTTGATTTGGTTGCTGATGGACGCCGGTTTGGTCCACTGTTCGTTCTCGCGCCGCGACACGTAGATGTCTTCGTAGTAGTTGTTGTCGTAGGCCAGTTTGCCGCCGGTGGAACCCTTGCGGCGGGAGGTGAAGATCAGGGTGTTGCCGTCGGCCGTGATCAGCGGGGCGTAATCCTGGTACTGGGAGTTGAGCACGCGCAGATTAGAAGCCTTCACCTCTTTGGGGTTGTTGAAGTACTCGATGCCAATGTTGCACTGCTTGATGTGCTGATCGACCAGAAAGGTGTTTTCGGCCTCTTCGCGGTAGATTTTAAAGTAATCCAGCGCTTCCTCGAACTGGTGGTTGTACTGATAGGCGAGTCCCAAGTGGTACTTCATGCCCGCGTTGGTTTCGCCCGAGGAGTGCACTTTCTGCAGGTAGGGCAGGGCGCGGTCTTTGAAGCTTCCCTTTAGGTAGGCCAAACCAATTTTCAGGGTCAGATTCAGATCGCCGGGGTCTTCTTGCTCGGCCTCTAAGTAGGAATTAATGGCTTCCTGGTAGTAGCCTTCTTCGTAGAACTTATCACCGGTTTTCACCAGCTTTTTGTAGGATTGAGCGGAAGCGACGAAGCTGAAGAAAAGGAACGAAACAGCGATCAGGGCGAAGCGAATCATGAGCAGGGCATTACGTGGATGTAGGCGGGAAAATACGCGAATGCACCCCGCGATACCGCGCAAACCCGAGAGGTAAAATACGCACGTAAGACTTGTCAGGAAATAGCAGTTTGCCGGGGATTTTTGCGGGTGCGAACATTATTGTTCGACCATTTCCTCCTTCTTCACCCACAGAATATTCACCCCTCGCTCCTGGATAATCAACGTTTCGTAGGGAATCTCGTACAGATCGCCTCGTTCGTCGATGAGGTGGGGCTGGTACTGATAACCGAACATCAGGTCTACTAAACCTTTTTGGTCGATGTTGCCCCGACGAAAGTAGGGCGGCCAGAATTCGGTGTGCACGTAGGGCACGGTTTCCAGCAAGCGGCTGGCTCCCCGCAGCACGTAGTATTCGTAGCCTTCCACGTCCATTTTGATAAATTTAACCCGCGCCGGGTCCACGGCGTACTCGTCCAGAAAATCGTCGAGCGTGGTGGTGGTCACTTGCACGGTTTCGCCGTCGCCCTTGGCCAGGGGAATGAGCGAGTGGCGTCCCCGGTTCTTGTGGGGATACAGGTACAGCGTTTTGGTTTCGCGCTGGTCGGAGAGCGCCTTGGGCACCCCGGTAATTTTCTGCGCATTGTTGAGTTGCACGTTGGCGGTGAGCAGCTCGAAGTTTAGCGGGTCGGGCTCGAAGGCGTAGATGCGCACCGAGGAGGGTGAGTGCTGCGCCAGCAGCAGCGCATACCAGCCGATGTTGGCCCCAATGTCCAGCACCACGTCGCCGTCTTGCAAGGGGACGTTCTCTAAAAAACAGCGGGTAGTTTCCGGCTCGACAATTTGGTTTTTGTAGAGCAGTCGCCCCAGCGAATCTTCGGTTTTGAACTTAAAGCGTAGGCCATGCTCCGGCACGGTGGCCACCATGTAGGGCTTATGAATGATCCACCGCAGCAAGAAGTAGTAGACCAATCGTACGTAATAGCGCATTGTTTTCATTATTTTTTACCTTTGGCAGCTTGCTGATTGGGCCGCAATAAACAAATTATTTGAGGATGAAGCCGTACGTCAAAAAATTTTGGGAAACCGTGGTCCCGCCGTCAGCCTGGAAAATGCTGCTGCGCACGGCCCGGCAACTGGTTCCGGCCGACTACAACATGCAGCACGGCCTGCCGTCGATGGCCTGGAGCGTGGGAAACCTCAAGAAACTAGGGTATCATCCGGCTACCGTCATCGACGTGGGAGCCTACCAGGGAGACTGGACTAAAGAGGTGAAACCTATCTTTCCGGACGCTAATTTTCTGCTGGTAGAACCCCAACCCGAGCGGGCCGCCACCCTGGAGGCTTTGACCAACAAATTACCGAAGGTGTACTTTGAATCGGCGTTGGCCGGGGCCAGTGATGATGCGGAAACGGCCTTCAACGTGCTCAAAACCGGCTCCTCGGTCTATGCGCAGCGCTACAAAGCGGAAGAACTAACTCCGAAAACCATCACCCTGCCCGTGCAGACGCTGGATACGCTGGTGAAAAAAAACGCGCTGCCCGGCGACTACTTCATCAAGCTCGACGTGCAGGGCTACGAACCGGAAGTGCTCATGGGGGCCACCGAAGTACTGAAAGACACCCAGGTGGTACTACTGGAAGCCTGTCTCCTCAACTATCTGGAGCACGCCCCCCTGTTGCCCGAGGTGATGGCCTTTATGCGAGAGCGTCACTTTCTGCCCTTCGACATCTGCGAACTGTACCGCAAGAGCGACGACGGGGTGCTGGCCTTTGTGGACATGATTTTTATCAAGGAAGACTCTCCCATCCGGGAGCGCGTCAATTATTAGACGGTCGTAGGAAAATGATTATTGTAGGAACATGATTAATCATGTTCCTAAGTGATTAATCCACCGCCCGGCGGCCCGGCGTGGACGCGGCATGTTCCTACGCCTGCCACGCCCAGATGTAGCCTGATTTTCCTTGGTCCAGGTAGGTGAGCGCAAACTGCTGCTCTCGCAGGTAGTCGCCCAGGGCCAGGGTGTTCTCGTTGGGTTGCTGTCCCCGGTGCGTTTCGATGCACATAGCCTTAACTTTTCGGAGCTGCTCGGGGGGCAGACCGTAGAGAATGGCGTACTCGGAGCCTTCGCAGTCTAGTTTCATAAAATCGATTTGGGGCAATTCGTAGTGCTTGATGACCTCGGGCAGGGTGATGGCGGGCACGCTCAGGGTTTCCTGGTTGCGGGGATCATCGAAAACGCTGGCCATGGTGGTGTAGCCATCTGTTTTGGTGGTGTGCAACAGCAGGGGTTCGGTGGTGTCGCTCACCGCTTGGTTGATGGCGTGCAACTCAAACTGCGGGTAGGTTTCTCGGTAGCGCTGCAACTGATCGTAGTTGAAGGGCATGGGCTCGAAGGCAAACACCCGCGCCCGCGGAAACCGCGAGAACACATACAAAGAAAAGTAGCCCACGTTGGCCCCGATATCCACCACCACCGGGTTGGATCGGCCGATGGTGTAGGGCGGCAGCTGCCGAAAGTAGATGTCATCAAAAAAGGACTCCTTAAAGGCAGGAAGCATCGACCGGGGCACCTCAATTTGAAAAAGGTCGCGGTGGGCTGAACCGTTCTGGACGTCGTCGCGCAGCCTAAACGTGAAAGTGTCTGCTTTCTTCCCTACTTTAAAGAGCAGGTAGGACTGCCAGTTCGAGAACCGTTTGATGAGGTTGTAGTAGCGGGTTAGCTTGTTTTTTGGTTGCATAGGTGGCTATTGAGCAATTCCGTGCTCGGTCCATACCAACCGATTTTTTCGGGTAGCGGAGCGGATTGCGGCGTTTTTACCCAGCGACTGCGCGGTGCGGTAGGGCCGCGCGTGCTCCAGGTGCACGCAGGTGGTAGTGTAGCGAATTTGCGTCGGACGAATCCCGGCGTTCACCAGCCGTTCGCCCAGTTCGCGGTCTTCCCCACCGTACTGCATGCGTTCATCAAAACCGTTGATCCGCTCAATATCCTGCTTCCAGCCCGAACTGTTGTGGCCGTTCCACGAGGCTTTGGCCGGAGTAAGGAGGTTTAGCAAAGCGGCTACCGGGCCGCGGGCGGTGAGTTTCAGCGCTTTGTGGCTACGGGTTTGCCCTTGATCGTAGAGCCAGGCCGGATCGAATACTTCTCCTGAGGTGATAACGTCTTTGGTGATGGTTTGACTCACCGAGGGTGAAAGTTTGAAGTAACCTCCGGACAGAAAACGACCCGGCCGGGCGCGCTGCAAGTGGGTAACCACAAAATCGGAGCGCGGAATGCAGTCGCCATCCGAAAAAATTAAATAAGGATGCCGCGCCACGGTCACTGCCTGGTTCATGATGCGAGTTTTTCGAAAGCCGTCGTCAGGTTGCCATACGTGCCGCAACCGATCTTCGAACACCGGTTGATAACGCTCAATAACTTCCTGCGTAGCTATTTCGGATCCGTCGTCGGCTACCACCAGCTCGAAACCGGACTGTTGCTGGATCGAATAGCCGTGGAGCACCAGCTCGAGCCACTGGGGTTGGTTGTAGGTGGTGAGAATAACCGAAGCGTTCATACAGGAGCAAAGTAAAAAGAAAATTCACGTAATTGCCGTACGTTTGGGCACAAAATCAGCGTAGCCTACCTTTGTGGTAAAAACTGGCCACGGATTGCACCTCATGAACTTAGCGTATTTTGAAAAACTTGTCAAAGCAGGATACAACTTTGCCAACAGCGGTCGCCACCGATTGTTCCGGTCGTTGCTGCTAACCCACCGATTGGGGGAAAGTGAATTTCGTGACCTGATCACCCAAGGCAACCCAGTGGCGTTGATCAATTTCCGAAGTCTACGCTGGCACGACGACCGCGGCCGCTACGCCTACCTGCTGGCTAAAGCACTCGACTTGGCGGGCTATCAACTTGTGTTCTACCCCCAGTTTCACTTCTTGTCGCGCCTCAACAAGTACAAAGCCCTGCTACACGCGCTAAACTTCCGCGTACTCGACCCGCGGATGGCCCGCCAGGTGAGCAGTCTGCCCGACAGCCTGACACTCTACCAAGCGGGCGGGCGCAAGCGCGTG
This sequence comes from Cyclobacteriaceae bacterium, assembly GCA_965217275.1. Lineage (GTDB taxonomy): Bacteria > Bacteroidota > Bacteroidia > Cytophagales > Cyclobacteriaceae > Tunicatimonas. The sequence continues at coordinate 5,879,805 of OZ244400.1, forward strand.
AAACTGGAGTGGATTTCGGACGGACCCGTTCCAAAGGGCGCGATGCCGATGCCCTACGGCATGCACCCGCTGATGTATCAGCAACCGTACGAACGGCCTGATGCCGAACGCGACACCCGGCGGCGCATCTTTTTTGGCGGCAACACCACCCCCCAAGACTATCAACGAAAGGTGCTCGCCACGCGCTACGGCAAGATCAACCGGGTGGCCGTGCTAGACCATCTTATAGACCAACTGGAAGCTACTGAAATCACGCTCGTAACCAATGAAAAGCAATTGAAAGAAACCTTTGCTACCCCCCGGCTGGTGATCGTGCGTACCGAAAATCACCCCATTGCTACTGAGCAGTGGCTGGAGGTGCTCTCGCAGAGTGACTTTTTTCTGGCTTGCCCCGGAGCGCACATGCCCATGTGCCACAACGTGATCGAGGCCATGCGCGTAGGCACCATTCCGCTGTTGCAGTACCCGGAGTATTTTCATCCTCCGCTAGAATCCGACGTCCATTGCCTGGTTTACCGGGACAAAGAAACCCTGGTTCAGCAGGTTCGGTCGGCATTGCAAATGCCGCCGGTGAAAATCTACGAAATGAAAAAAAACGTGACGGATTATTATGAGCAGTATTTGCATCCTCCCGCCTGGGTAGAGCGCTTGCTCCGGCGTCCGGAAGAAACAACAACCCTGGTAGTGAACGCCTATCAGCTTCCGAAATAATCGAATTGTGCGGTTAAACCTTGTTTTGCGCATTTTCGTTGGATTCATTATACTGAAATTTGATTTGAATGGATAAGGACAAAGAGCAATGGATGGAAGATATGCTAGGCTACTTAGCAGAAGACATCCGCGAAACCAAAAAACTTACCGCTGAGGTAGCTAAGCTAGCTCAAGAAGCTAAACGTAGTGCCGATGCGGCTACCGAACAGGCTAAAGCTTCTTGGGAACTAGTCGTCATCACCCGCAACGACATTCAGCGACCTTGGTACAAAAAGCTGCTGGGTATTGCAAACTGAGCTATCGCAAAATGCTGCTTTAACGCGCTCAAGAGCACGAATGACTCTTTTACTATCCGCTTTTTTGAAGCTGCTCTCTCGCCTTCCCCTGTCGGTGCTCTACGTTGCCTCCGACATACTAGCCTTCGTGGCCTACCGGCTGGTGCGCTACCGGCGAAACGTGGTGACGAGTAACCTGGCCCGTAGTTTTCCGAATAAGTCGGTGGACGAAATCCGGCAGCTCACGCGGGAATTTTACACCAACCTGAGCGACGTGGTGGTGGAAACCCTGAAATCCTTTACTATCTCGGAGGATGAACTGCGAAAGCGGGTGGTGTTTCGGGAGTTAGAACTGCTAAACCAGTGCTATGAACAAAAACAGTCGGTGATTCTGCTGGCGGCGCACCAAGGCAACTGGGAGTGGCTGCTGCTGGCGGGCTGCCTGCAACTGCCGTTTCCGGTGGATGCGGTGTACAAGCCGCTCAAAAATTCGGCGATGGACACCATTATGCACCGGATGCGGGCGCGGTTTGGGGGGCAACCCATTGCCAAAGAACGGGTGCTGCGCGAGGTGCTGCGCCGACGCGAGCAGGTGCGGGCCACAACCTTGGTGGCCGACCAGACACCCGCCGCCGGAACGGCTCGCTACTGGGTGGATTTCTTGCACCAGAAAACCGGGTTTTACCGGGCGGTGGAGCAGTTGCCCAAGGCGTTGAACTATCCGGTGTTCTTTGTGCGGATGAAGCGGCTGCGGCGCGGTTACTACGAAGCCACCTTTGTACCGGTGGGCACTCCGCCCTACGACCAAGAATCGCTAACAATTTTGCCCCGCTACGCTGAAGAAGCGCAACAGATGATTGAGGAGCAACCCGCCAACTGGCTGTGGTCGCATAAGCGGTGGAAGCATAAGCAGCCCAGTTAAACATTTAACCAATGATTGGTTGCCCGCTATCGCTCTTCCAAAAGCTTGTGGAGCTTGGCCTTGATGCGGTGCAGCCGCGTCTTGATAACGCTTTCTGACAGACCCAGGGCTTGCTTTATCTCTTTGACCGACCAATTTTCCTGGTATTTTTTAGTCAACAGGTGTTTGTCTTCCCCGCTGATTTTCTTCATCAACTCTTGGAGTATTTCAATCGTTAGTTTGTCCGACTCATCTTCCCATTCCTCGGCCAGGGTGGCAATGATGCGCTCCGAGATTTCTTGATTCATCTTAGTTTTGTCATTTTTAAGATGATCCAAGCAGCGACGTTCGACGATGGTGTGCTGCCAGGTGGTGTAAGAAGATTTGCCCTGGAACGTATGAATTTTAGTATGCACCCGCATAAACACCTCCTGCGACAAATCTTGCGCGGTGGCATAGTCTCTCACGTAGTGCTGGCACTGCCGGATAACGTTTGCCTGATGCCGCTGCATCAGTTCGGCGAACAATGCCGGGTCGGCCGTATCGCGGAACAGGAAGGCGAGGGCTTCGTCGCTAAGGGCGGAGCGGGGCATAAAAATAAAGTTTGATTGGTAATGTAACTTTCTGAAAAAGTAGCGTCTAAATAGAAATGTCTCTCAGAAAATTTCAGACGATACTTAGTACAGGAAAATATGCATATCACTTTGTCTCTGCAACAAAAATTTGCCCTGATGTCTAACCTCGTCAATCTGTTTGTCAATAAGGCAGTAACTAATTTGATAACCATGAGAACAGTAGTAGCTTTGTTCATCGTCTCGTTCTTCCTGCTAGGTTGTGAGCGGAGTGATGAGAACTACGCCGATCAGGATTGGAAACCCCTATCGGTGCCCACCCGCATTGACCTAACGGATGTCTTTTTCGTAACCGAAGACGTCGGCTTTGTGGCAGGGCGTGGCGTGGATAGTGTGTATACCTCCGTTGTCTGGCACCTAGGAGACCGAGCAAGTTTTGGTGCTTGGCAGCAAGAACCCCACACCACCAATGCGCTGCCGTTCTACTACGAAAAGAACATCGACCGTATTGTGCCCGAAACTCCCCCGGCGAGCTTCTTCAAAACCTTGGATGGAGGCGCAAGCTGGTCGGCAATGGCTACTCCGTTTGTGACCAATGTCACCGATATTTATTTCGTAACGCCTTCGTACGGCTTTGTAACAACCTCCGAAGAAGGGGTTTTCAAGACCACCGACGGGGGCGAAAATTGGCAGAAAATACTGGATCCCATTGCCTTCTTAGGTAAGCAATTCTATATGACGAACCCCTACAATAGGATTTACTTCGTCAATGAGGACCTGGGCTTTGCCTTTGCCGATCTTATGAGTAACAAAGGGCGGTTTAACAACTACTATCCGGTGCTGATTAGGACTGATGACGGGGGGGATAACTGGGAATTCCTTTCGGGTACCGATGAGCTACCTCAGTTACGGTTTACCAACATAACCTTTGCGGACGACCTAACCGTAGGGTACGCCAATGGTAGTGGTAGGGGATACAGTACCGTGGACGGCGGAAGGACCTGGCAATCAATTGGAATAGAGGTTCCGGAAAACATGATTGAGTCGCCCGAAGTAAACAAGTTTGGGGAAACGTTTTATGATATCAATGGGATTGGCTTGTGGGAGGCCAACGCTGGATACCTGTTGGCAAATCGCGGCGCCCAAATCTACACAATTCGCGACGGAGCAGTCACGCTACTCACCAGCCTTAACGCCAATCCAATCGCTTACCCCAAAATATTCAGTTCCCGAACGGATGTCTACAGCCCGCAGGAAAATATCTTTTATTTAATTGCCATCGATCAGACAATTGAAAGGCGTAAGGGACAAGTATTTCTTACTAAAGACGGAGGAGAAAGCTTTACTGAGCTGAGTGGCATAGAGGGCCGATTGATCTACGACTGGTCGTTCTCCGGCGGAGTAGGTTACTTGGTGGGTCCGAACGGATTACTTCTCAAGCACCAACTTGCTGATTAGTGGTAGCAAGCATTTAAACGTATAGTGTTAAGCGCGTAGCAAGGAACTTTCTTAAGTAAAATTCTCTCGCCCAACCAATCACTGCGCTTGCACTAGTAGTGCGTACTGGGATAAACCCTCACAAGACGAGTAGGGCCACACGAGGGTCGCTCGACTTTTGAGGGTTTTTTAGTTCCTTTGCAGTGCTTATTATCCGATGAGTTAATTATGAACATACTTTTCACCACCTACCAGGGCGGAATGGCGGGCTCCACGTACTCAATTTCGTATTTGGCCCGCGGGTTAGCCGAACGAGGACACCGGGTGGTGGTGGCGGGCAAAGCAGGAACGTTGCTCTTCCAGTTGTTGCAAGACACCCCGGTGCAACTCGTCGACCTACCATTTCGCTCGAAGGTAGACTGGCAAACCGTCCGGAAATTGCGCGATGTAGTTGTGTCCAACAACATTGAGCTAGTAAACGCCCAGTCGTCCTACGATCGCTATCTCACCATTTTTGCCCGGTGGTACTACCGGCTGAACGTGCGGTTGGTTCATACGCGGCGCAACGGCCCCAAAAGCCTGGGCGGCTGGTTGCACAACACTTTTTATATCCGTGGTACCGACAAAATTATTGTTACCAGCAACGAGCAGAAGAAAATTTTCATCAATTTGGGTTACCCGGCGCATCACCTCTACGTGATTCACAACGGCACTCCCGCTGAAAATTACCAAACCGACGAAGCGAGCGTAGCGGAGTTGCGGCACCGCTTCGCCATCGGCCCAACCGATGTGGTGATCGGTTGCGTGGCTCGGATAAAGCAACAGGATCAACTAATCGCTGCGTTGCCCTACCTCGATGCTGCCATCAAAGTCCTATTGGTGGGAGTTGAACCCGGCACTTTCGATGAAGTGATTGCGCAGCATTCGGTCACTAACCCGATTATCTACGCCGGTAAGCTCAATCGCGCCGAAACAATAGCGTCGTATCGACTGATGAACGTTCACGTGTTGCCTTCCGATGAGGAGGGCTTCGGGTTGGTCGTTATCGAGGCAATGGGCATGGGAACCCCCTCCATCGGCACCAACAGCGGAGGCATTAAAGACATTATTCGAGATGGCAAAAATGGGTTGTTGTTTACCAATCACGATCCCGAACACTTGGCCGAGAAAATCCGTCAAGCGCTCTACGACGAACCTTTGCGAGAGCGGCTCGTGGCGAACGGCAAGCAAACGGCTTTAGAAGAATTTTCTATTGAAAAAACGATAGACAACTACGAAGCGTTTTTTCAGGAGCTGATTAAAAACTAAGCCTATTCTACCACCAACACCCAGGCCTTCTGCAGTTTGGGATTGCTGCGCGCCCGGTACAACCGCCGCTTCACCTCTTCCAGGTCGTCAGATTCAAACAACGATACGTAGAAGTAGCCCTTGCTGGTGTTGTAGCCCACCTGGGTGCGATAACCCTGCTGGGCCAGCTCCCGAGCCAGGCGCTCGGCGTAGGCCCGCTGCGAAAAGGTGCCCGCGATAAGGTAGATGCCGCCGGGCATCTCCAGCGGATGACCGCTCTTCACCTTCTTCACCGTAGTGATAGCCTTCGCCACGGATTCATCGAACGAAGGCGGCGGTGTGGCCTGCGATTCGTCTTCAATGCCCTGCCAGGGGTCCACGTCGCCCTGCCCCTCAAAAGTGTTGTTCAGTTTCGGTTGCGTGCTGGCCGGCGAGGGCCCCGATGATGAGCCGTTGCTGTCGGTTGTCGGCACGGCGTTCGGGTCGGACAACTGGGGCGAACTACCCGGCTGCACCGGCGGATTGTGCTCTTCCTGGCTGGGATCTTTGATAACATCGTTAATAGAAGGCATCAGAATAATACCCTCGTCAACCTCTTTGAACGAGTCATCGTCGAACGATTCTTTGGGTTCACGCTCGCTCGGCAGCTTCTTGCGATCCGGCACGGCCGCTTCTTCTTTTTGTCGCTTCTTCTCGCGTTTTCGTCGGCGGCGACTGTCCTTTTTGAGAATGGCCTCCGGAATGGCATCGTTGTCGGTTTGGGTGAGACGCGGCTTGCGCTTCATCATCACCTTCTTTTTGCCGATGGTGAAACTTAGTTGCGCCTCGTGGGTGCCGCTGGCGTAGGCGGCCAGCTCGCTGCCGCCCAGGCCGAAGTGGTAGCTAAACCGAAAGTTTTTCATCTTGAGCCCCGCCAGGCCGCCGTAGCCCAACTGCTGATGGTAATTGCCTCCTACCCAAAACGCCTCCTGAAAGGTGAACAGCGCGGTAGCCTCCACTTGCGAAGCGGATTCCTGGGCGAAGTGATAGAGCACCGTCGGCACAAACGTCACGTTGGTTTCGGTGCCCAGGTCGAAGCGGTAGTTCACCGAGGCAATGGCCCGCGTAAACTGATCCAGGGCCACCCCGCCCGATCCATCGGTACTAGCTGCGGTGGTGAGCAAGTGGGGCAGGGCCAACCCCAGGTTGAATCGTTCGTAGTGGTAGTGCACCCCGAAGCGTCCGTCGAGCGCGGCCCCGCTCTGGGTGGCGCGGGCAATGGCGGGGTCAGCCGCCGTAGTATTTTCAAACAGACTATACTGCTGAAGACTCACCCCAGCCGAAAAACCGGCTTTGATGTAGTGTTCTACCTCGGCCGACAGGGGGATCATGTAAGCCACGGATGCCTTGAAGGCCGAGTGACGCAGCACGCCCAGTCGGTCGTGCACCAGGTCGGCCCCCACCGACAGAGGATTGTTGTTTCCAACCGGAGTATGAAAGCTCAGGTGGGTGCTCACCGGAGCGCCCTCCACGCCCAGCCACTGCTGCCGGTGGGTGAGGTAGAAAACGGCACTTTGGTCGTACCCGGCGAAGGCCGGATTGTAAATATAAGGGTTGAGCACGTGGTGGGTGAAGAAGGGCAAGCGCTGACACCATCCGCCGGAAGTAGCGGTGCAGGCGAGCACGATGCATAAAAGGTACTTCTTCATCAGATAAGGTAATCCAAGCGCGTGGTTACCGGCAAAGCTAGAAAACAATGGCAGTTTAAATCGCTAAGAATCGGGACGACCTTACGGGTGAAGGGTTTGCGGGGGAAACGTAGTTTTGTTGAGAATGCGCAAAATTTGGTTGCGTCGGCTCCGGCGGCCCCGCCATTGCAATTTATTGCGTAGTTTCGCGGCCGAGGGTAACAAACGATTATGGAAAAAACTCCGCTATTCACCAACGACGCCGTCGTGCTGGGCATTTTGTTTATCATTCTGGCCACGGTGTTTCAAACCTCGGCCAGCGAGCGTCCCTTCTGGAAGAAATTCTACGCCGTGGTGCCCTCGGTGCTGCTGTGCTACTTCGTGCCCGGACTGCTCAACTCGTTTGGCGTTATTTCCGGGTCTGAGTCAAACCTCTACTTCGTTTCCTCGCGTTATCTGCTGCCCGCCAGCCTGATTCTGTTCACGCTGGGCATCGATCTGCAGGCCATCGCCCAACTAGGTCGCAAGGCCGTGATTATGTTCTTTGCGGGCACGGTGGGCATTATTCTGGGCGGCCCGCTGGCCATCCTGATCGTGTCGGTTTTCTCACCCGAAACGGTGGGGGGCGCGGGCCCCGACGCGGTGTGGCGGGGCATGACCACCATCGCCGGGAGCTGGATCGGGGGCGGGGCCAACCAGACGGCCATGAAGGAGGTGTTCGAGGTGGGTGATACCATTTTTTCGGCAGTGCTCACCGTAGATGTGATTGTGTCTTATACCTGGCTGGGAGTGTTGCTGTACGGTAGCGGACGCGCTGACAAGATAGACCGTTTTTTCAGGGCCGATAGCTCGGCCATTGCCGAGGTGCAACGGCGGATTGAAGCTTATACGGCTAACATTACTAAAATTCCTACCACCACCGACCTGATGCTTATGCTTGCCCTTGCCTTTGGACTCACCGGGTTGTCGCACTACGCTGCCGACTGGATCGCTCCGTTTCTGGCCGAAAACTACCCGGTGCTGGAGCAGTTTAGTCTCACCTCGGGCTTCTTCTGGATTGTGGTGATCGCCACGGCGGGTGGCCTCGCCCTTTCGTTCACCCGCTACCGGGCACTGGAGGGAGCAGGAGCCTCCAAGGTGGCTACCGTATTTTTATATGTGCTTATTGCCAGCATCGGCATGGAGATGGACATCACCGCCGTGGCCAATAGTCCAGGGTTGTTCGTGGTAGGCTTGATTTGGATATTGTTTCACATTTTGGTGATGTTTGTGGTGGCCAAGGTTATTCGTGCGCCGTTTTTCTTTATTGCCGTGGGCAGTCAGGCCAACGTGGGGGGGGCGGCGTCGGCTCCGGTGGTGGCCTCGGCGTTTAGTCCGTCGCTGGCCCCGGTGGGGGTGCTGCTGGCCGTGCTGGGCTACTTCGTGGGCACCTACGGGGCATATTTGTGCGGACTGTTGATGCAGGCGGTGGCTCCGTAGCGCCGCAGCGCGCTGCGGCGCTACGGGGGCATCGCAATGAGACGCATCGCAATGCGTCTTTACTGGATATGATGGATAGTAGGTCAGTGTATACTTGGCAGTTTTTTCTGTTGTGCTTGAGCTCGTTTCTGTTTTTTTCGAGCTTCAACATGATCATTCCGGAGCTGCCCGCTTATCTAGACCGGCTGGGCGGGGGGCAGTACAAGGGGTTGATCATCGCCCTGTTCACCCTCACGGCGGGGCTATCGCGGCCCTTCAGTGGCAAGCTCACTGACACGGTGGGGCGCATTCCGGTGATGATCTTTGGGGCGGTGGTTTGTTTCGTATGCGGGTTTATCTATCCGCTGGCCACCAGCGTGGCCGCTTTTTTAGCGCTGCGGTTCTTCCACGGTCTGTCGACCGGTTTCAAGCCCACCGGCACCTCGGCCTACGTGGCCGACGTGGTGCCCGCCACTCGGCGGGGCGAGGCGATGGGCATCCTGGGATTGTGCGGCAGCTTGGGCATCGCGGCTGGCCCGGCTATCGGCAGCGCCATTGCCAACGTCTATTCGTTCGACACGATGTTCTACGCCTCGTCGAGCGCGGCCCTTTTATCGGTACTGGTTCTGGCCGGGATGAAAGAAACACTGGAGGATCGGCAGCGCTTCTCGTTTGGTTTGCTCAAACTGTCTCCCCGAGAGATTCTGGAGCCCCGCGTAGTGGCGCCCTGCATCGCCGTGATTCTCACTACTTTTTCGTTCGGAGTGGTGCTCACGCTCACGCCTGACCTGAGCGATAGCCTGGGCATTGCCAACCGGGGTTTGTATTTTCTGTACTTCACCGGGGCCTCGGTGGCGGTGCGGGTGCTGGCGGGCAAGGCATCCGATCAATTCGGTCGCATTGCGGTGCTGCGGGTGGCCACGGTGGTGCTGGCAACCGGAATGCTGCTGACCGGCTTCGCTACTTCGGTGCCGATGTTTATTGCCGGAGGGGTCGTGTTTGGATTAGGGGCCGGAATTAACACACCGACCGTTTTTGCCTGGACCATTGATCTGAGTCGCGACCGCTACCGGGGCCGGGCTATGGCGACGATGTATATCGCGCTGGAGTTTGGCATCGGAGTAGGGGCGCTGCTGTCGGGCTGGATCTACGGCAACGACGATACTCGCTTTGGCTACGCCTACGGACTGGGCGCGCTGCTGGCTTTAACCGGGTGGATCTATCTGATTGCCGGAGCCAAACGGATGGTTCCCCCGGCTGAGGTAGTGGAAGCCAAACCCAATTGATCATCACGGTGCTTGAGGATGCTACTTGTCAGTCACCAAATCGCTACTTTTGTTTTCTGGCCAACTTGTTTTCTGCCTATGTCTATTCCCCAAGCTTTCCGGCGCTACTGCAAAGCGCTCACGCTTACCGATGATCCCCAGCTGATTGCCGACTACGAGCGGGCGCACCATCCGGACCACTTTTGGCCGGAAATCACCCAGGGGATGAAGGAGGTTGGAATCCTGAACATGGAAATCTACCGCTACGGCACCGTGCTGTTGATGATCATGGATACCGTGCCTAACTTTGACCACGACCGGGCAATGCAGGAGTTAGCCACCAAACCCCGGCAGTCGGAGTGGGAAGCCCACGTGGCCCAATTCCAACAAACTGACGCGAACGCCTCGGCCAAGGATAAATGGCAGTTGCTAGACCGGATTTATAAAATGGAATGATCAATCCGGGGGCGTGAGCCGCTGCACCCGCCAGTTGAATACCTCCGACACGTACACGTTTTCGTTGTCATCCACGCAAATGCCGTGGGCGATGTAAAACTGCCCCGGAGCACGTCCGGGTCCGCCAAACCGACCCAGTTCTTTGCCCGTCAGGTCGGCCTTCACCACCTGTTCGGCCGTGCCGTCGGTGATGTACAACACCTGGTTGTCGAACAAACTTAAGCCGGAGGGTACGCCCAGGTGCGTCCAGGCCTCCTGAAAGTTGCCATCCTGATCAAAAATCTGGATGCGCTTGTTGTAGCGGTCGGCCACCAACACCCGGCCCTGCGGGTCGACGAGCACGTTGTGCGGATTGTCGAATTCGCCCTCGGTGCTGCCCTTCTGCCCCCAGGTTTTGATGAGGTTGCCGTAGGGGTCTAGCTTCACAATGCGCGAGTTGCCGTAGCCGTCGGCTACGTAAATGTTATCGTCAGCGTCAAAACCCACGTCGGCGGGCTTGTCGAACAAGATCATCTTCTTATCCTCGTCCCAGGTGCCCGGCGTGTCGCGGCGGCCCAGCACCATCACAATGCGCCCTTCGGGATTGAACTTGAGCACCAGGTGCGACCCCACGTCGGTGGTCCAGATATTGCCGTGGCGATCCACCTGCAAGCCGTGCGCGCTGGAGAACATGCCTGCGCCGATCTCCCGCACAAAAGCCCCATCGCTATCGAACTCAAGCAGCGGGTGGGGCCCCCGGTGAAACACCAACAGATGACCATTGGGACGGAGGGCTACGCCGGTTACCTCACCGAAGTTGTAGCCCTCGGGCAATTGCAGGTGGGCCGGGTCGGCCCTAAGCGATAAAGAATCGGTCTGGGCAGCCGCTATGGTTGACAGCAGGGCCAGGAAAAGGGTTAGGTAGGGAGACATAAGCAGAATTTTGGTGACAAGGTAGAAAATAATTGAGATACCCAAAGCATTTTGATCCTTCGTTGCCAGTCGGGGCAAAGGTAGGGTCGTCGACTTGCTACTAAGGAGACCGGTGGCTCGCAGCCACCAAAAAAGCTGAAGCCAAAAAACGTTATTTCAAAAAAAACCTTACATTAGCTCCCCCAAGCTGCTAATCACAACAACTCTTTTGTTTCGCTGCCAATTTTCAGGCGAATACGTTGCGATCAATTTATTCCTGCACTAAACCAATCCTATCCTTATGAGACAATGTCTACTCATTTCCGGATTCCTGCTGTTCACCGGAGTCGCTTACGCCCAGGAACGCCCGGTTAGCGGCACCGTGACCGCCGCCGATGACGGAACCGCCCTGCCGGGCGTGAACGTGCTGGTGCAGGGCACCACCATTGGCACCATCACCGACGTGGAAGGCAACTACCGCCTCACCGTGCCCGGCGACGATGCCACCCTTACATTTTCCTTTGTCGGCTACGAGGGCCAATCCACCGTGGTGGGCAACCGCGACGAGATCAACGTGCAATTGGAGTCCGACGTGGCCCAACTTGAAGACGTGGTGGTGACCGCGCTGGGGATCACCAAAGAAAAACGAACGCTCACCTACAGTACGCAGGACGTAGAGAGTCAGGGGTTGGAAGAAGCCCGAACGCTCAACATCACCGAGGGACTGAGCGGCAAGGTGGCCGGTATTGCCATCACGACCACGGGGGCTGGAGTGGGCGCTCCCACCAAGGTGGTGCTGCGCGGCAACCGCTCGCTGCAACCCAACGGCAGCCAGCCGCTCTACGTGGTGGACGGTATCCCGATGGGCGGCGATATCTCTAACATCTCACCCAGCGACATTGCCGACATCTCTATTCTAAAGGGCGGCAACGCGGCGGCCCTGTACGGCAGTCGCGCCAACAACGGCGCTATTGTGATCACCACCAAGTCGGGGGCCGACGCTCCCGAGGGAGTGAGCGCCGACCTGCGGTTCAACTACCAGGCCAATACCCCGATTTTGCTCACCGAGTACCAGAACGAGTACGCGCAGGGCTCCGCGGGTCAGTATAGCCCGGGGTCAACCACCTCCTGGGGGCCGCGCATGACCGGGCAGATCGTGCCGCACTGGTCGAACGATCCGAACTACTTAGAAGGAGAGACCTACGCCCTGACGCCCCAGCCCGACAACGTGCGTGATTTCTTCCAGACCGGCCACACCATCGCCACCAGCTTGGGAGTGTCGGTGAATCGTGACAACACCCGGGCCCACTTTAACTACACCAACAGCAACGGGCGGGGCATCATTCCGAACAACAACCTGAACAGCCACTACCTGAACCTGCGGCTGAACACCGACTTGGTTCCGAATAAGCTGGTGTTGGACGCCAAGGCAAACTACATCCGCGATGACTTCTCGAACGTGCTGGCCAGTGGCGAAAACTTCGATAATCCTTTGCGTTACGCTTACATCCTGCCGCGTAACATTCGCACGCAAGACCTGGAGCGTTATGAGTTTGTGAATGCCGCCGGGCAAACGCGGCAGCACTTTTACAACCCTAACGACAACGGCTCGGGCAACCCTTACTGGACGATCAACAACGTGCTACGCCCCCGAATTCGGGAGCGGGTGCTGGGGTTGGTTTCTTTGAAGTACCAGATCACTGATGATCTTTACATTTTGGGTAGAACCGGGATTGACAAACGCAACACCCGCGAAGAGTTTCTGCGCTACGTAGATACCTATACGGTGGCTCCCGGAGGATCGTACGAAAAATCGTACAGCGCGGACTTAGAGTGGAACTCCGACGTGTTGATCAACTTTGATAAAGACCTTTCTACCAACTTCTCACTTAACCTGAGTGCGGGCGCCAACCTGCGGCAGACTAGGTTCGATCAACTGGGAGGAAACGGACTAAATTTCAGCGTAGAGAACTTGTTTGCGCTGGGCAACACCCTGGAGCCTCGCCCCACCGAAGAGTTTGCGGAAAGAGAGCAACAGTCGGTGTACGCCTTCGGAGAAATAGGTTTCAAAAACGCCATCTTCCTAAGCGGCTCGCTCCGCAACGACTGGAGTTCTACCTTGCCCGAAGAAAACCGTTCGTATAGTTACCCCTCGGTCGGACTCACCGCGGTGGTGAGCGATTTGGTGAACTTCCCCGCCGCGATCAGCTTTTTTAAGCTGCGCGGATCCTACGCGGAGGTGGGCAACGATACCGGCCCCTACCGTTTATCGCAACAGGCTAACGTGATCGCCGGGGCTATCTTTCTGGACGGTACGCTGCCGCTGGCCAACCTGCTGCCGGAGCGAACTACCACCTGGGAAGCCGGCTTCGACGCTCGCCTGTTCGACGATAACGTGCGCTTCGACTTCACCTATTATAAATCAAACACCTTCGATCAACTCTTTGCGGCTAACGCGCCCCGCGCTTCCGGAATCACCCGCATCTTCCTGAACGGGGCGGATATTCAGAACACCGGGGTAGAAATTGTGCTGGGCATCACCCCGGTGGCTACCTCGAACTTTTCGTGGGACATCAACGCCAACTTCGCCCGCAACGTGAGCGAGGTGCTCGAGATCGCCGATGATATTGACGTGCTTATCCAGGGAAGCGGATTCTTAAACGAATACCGCATTGAAGCCGGTCAACCCTTCGGCAACCAGTATTCACGCGGGTTCCAACGTGACGAGGCGGGTAATGTGTTGGTCGATACGTCAGGACTGCCGCTGGTGACACCCGGTAAAACGGTGAAGATCGCCAACTACCAGCCCGATTGGTTGATGGGCATCAGCAACACGATCAATTACCGAGGCATATCGCTGCGGGCGCTGGTCGACTTCCGACAGGGCGGACAGGTGGCGGTGTTTACTGAGGCCATCATGGCCGACGCCGGTCTGATCGACTATACCGCGCAGGGCCGGGACGGCTCCCTGGTGTTTGGACAGAATATCTTTGGAAACGAGAACGCCGTGCTGGTCGACGAAGAAGGAAATCCAACGTCCACTCCCAACACTATTGAGGTTGACGCGGAGCGTTTTTGGGGACGCATTGGGGGAAGAAACGCTCCGGCGGGTGAGGCTTTTGTGCGCGATGCGTCCAACATCCGGCTGCGCGAACTGGCCCTGGGCTATGCTCTTCCCGAAGGCATCACTTCCCGGCTACCCTTCCGCACCGCCAGTGTGTCGCTGGTCGGCCGAAACCTGTTCTTCTTTAGCAATAAAACTAAGTACTTTGATCCGGAGGCCGTGCAATCGGTCGTCAACAACGCCGAGGGCCTGAACTCCTTCGCGCCACCCACCACGCGCAGCTTCGGAGTATCGCTTAATTTTGGTTTTTAATCATTCATAATAACCATCAATCTGTTATGAAACGTAGTATCCTATATATTTCAGTTTTTGCCTTCGTGGTGCTGGCCAGTGGTTGCACCGACGATTTCACCGAACTCAACACCGACCCCAAGAACCTGACGGTCGATAACCTGGGCCAGAGCGAGTATGGCGGAATTGTGAGGGCCGCCATGTACAGCCCCGTGTTTTTTCCCTTTAGCGCCCGCGGACCCTTTCAGTTGACGCAGTCGCTGTTTGCCGACGTGTACGCCAATTACTTCGCCACCACCGCTCCCAACTTCGATTCTGATAAGTTTATCCTGGTGGGGGGCTGGCTCAACGGGGCCTTCAACTACTTCTACGGCACGGCCGCTCCGCAGATCAAGTACGCCGAAGACTATGCGGCTGAGAACGATTTTCCGCTGGAAAACGCCATGATGAAGGTCTGGCGGGTATGGTCCTATCACCAGGTGACTGACTACTGGGGACCGATTCCCTACTCGCAGTTTGGTAACCGCGAAAATTCGGTAGCCTATGATTCGCAGGAAGAAATCTACCGCGACTTCTTCGCTACCCTGGACGAGGCCATTCCCGTGCTACAGAGTAACGCCGGGAGCACTTCTTTCCTTGGTTCCAACGACCTGCTCTACGGCGGCAACGTGGACCAGTGGATTCGCTTTGCCAACTCGCTGAAGTTGCGCCTGGCCATGCGCGTAAAGTACGCCGCCCCCGACCTGAGCAAAGCCGAAGCCGAGGAGGCCGTGGCGGGAGGATTGCTGGAGTCGAACGATGATAATGCGATCATTGAAACCAACGCCGACTACGCCAACCGCTACAACACCATCACGCAGTGGGGCGAGTTTCGCATGAGCGCCGACATGGAGAGCATCCTGAAAGGCTACCAAGACCCCCGGGTAGCCAGTTACGTAGCCCCCGCGGCTATTCCCGATCCCACCGATGATCCGGCGGGCGTTTCCTTCCCCTACGAAGGCATGCGCAATGGGCAATCGAAGCTCGACAAGCAAGCCATCAAGTTCAACGACATCGCCTCCGACATGGCCGCTCCCTACAAGGAAAATGGCGTGCCGGGTCCGGATTGGATCGTGATGAACGCTGCTGAGTCGTACTTCCTGCGGGCCGAAGGTGCCCTGGAGGGCTACAACATGGGAGGGGGAACCGCCCAGAGCTTCTACGAGCAGGGCATCGTCACCTCGCACGAGCAGTACGGCTACGATGGCTCCAACCTGAGCGGAGCAAATTACGTCACGAGCACCAACACGCCCGCTTCTTTTAATGGCATCACTCCGGCACCTTCTAACGTGCCGGTGGCCTACGACGCGGCGGGCGACAAAGAACGACAGCTGGAGCAAATTATCACCCAGAAATGGATTGCCCTGTATCCTGATTCGCGCGAAGCCTGGGCCGAAAAGCGTCGTACCGGGTACCCCACGTTCTACGACCGACTCAACAGCGATAATGCAAAGATATCGGTGGATCAAGTCCCCCGCCGCGTGACCTTCACCGCCGACGAGTTCACGACCAACGCCGACGCGGTGCAGGATGCTATTGACAACAAACTGGGCGGCCCGGACGACGGTGCAACTAAGTTGTGGTGGGACAAGAAATGATCAGGATGATCGTGATTGTTGAGGATGGTCAGGATGATTTTCACTGCTAACAATCTGGCGCAGGGCGTCCCGCCCAGTGACCTATTTAAGTGGGTTCTCTGAACCCATGAGTAACTATTAAAGCAAGCGATAGCCGCCGGTAGCACTACCCGCGGCTATCGTATTCTAGCGAATGATTAAACTGTTGGGACCTACCGTACGAAAATTAAAGTTAGGATACCTGCTTGTCCTGGCAATGGGAGCCTGTCAGTCCCCCGCAGGACAGGACACCCTCTTCACGCTTTTGCCTTCGGCGCAGACGGGTATTAAGTTTCAGAATACGCTGCGCGAAACCGAAGACTTCAACGTGATGAAGTACGGTTACTTCTACAACGGCGGCGGAGTAGCCATTGGCGACGTGAACAACGACGGATTGCCCGATATCTACTTCACCGGCAACCTGGTGGCGAGCCGCCTGTACCTGAACCGGGGCGATTGGACTTTCGATGAAGTGGCCGAAGAAGCCGGAGTGGCCGCCGCCGGACTGTGGAACACGGGCGTGACCATCGCCGACGTGAACGGCGACGGACTGCTGGACATTTACGTGTGCCGCTCGGCCGCCGCCGACCCCGCCCGCCGCAAAAACCTGCTCTTCATCAACACTACCAAGAAGTCTACCCTTGAGGGCCGCCGTGGATTCGGGGGCGGGGGGGTGAGCTTCACCGAACAAGCCGAAGCCTACGGACTGGCCGACCCGGGCTATTCTACCCAGGCGGCATTCTTCGACTACGACCGCGACGGCGACCTGGACATGTACCTGCTCAATCACTCCACGCAGGAGTATGCCGGTTTCAACAAGCTCACCGCCTCGTACAAACAACGCCGCAACCCCCTGCTGGGGGATAAGCTCTTTCGGCACGACGGTGATCGCTTCGTAGATGTTTCATCCGAAGCGGGCATCATCCAGAACGTGCTAGGCTTCGGCTTGGGAGTGGCCGTCACCGACGTGAATGCCGACGGCTGGTACGATGTCTACGTCACCAACGACTATAACGAAGAAGACTACCTCTACATCAACCGGCAAGACGGCACCTTTCAAGAATCGTTGCGCCGCCAAATGGGACACACCTCGCTGTTCTCAATGGGTTGCGATGCGGCCGATATCAACAACGACGCGCTCCCCGACCTCATTACCCTGGATATGCTGCCCGCCAGCAACGACCGCCTTAAAATGTCGCTCGGCCCCGAAAACCATGATAAGTACGCTGAGCTGCTTCGGCAGGGGTTCTATCCGCAAACCATGCGCAACATGCTGCAGCTCAACACCGGCAACGGCCCGAATGGCTATCCTACTTTTAGCGAGATCGGACAACTGGCCGGGGTGGGGAGCACCGACTGGAGCTGGGCGGCCCTGCTGGCCGACTACGACAACGACGGCCTAAAGGATCTGTTCGTGACCAACGGCTACCTTAGAAACTACCTCGACATGGACTTTATGAACTACGTGGTGGGGCAGAAGCTGCGGGAAGACCGGGGAGAAAAAGAAGTGGAAATACTTAAACTAGTGGAAGCCATGCCCGCCATTGAGGTGGCCAACTACGCGTTCCAAAACCGGGGCGGCCTGTCGTTTCAGGACCAGACCCGGGCCTGGGGGCTGAGCGGTAATAGCTTGTCGAACGGAGCGGCCTACGGCGACTTGGACAACGACGGCGACCTGGACTTGGTGGTGAACAATGTGAACGCCGCGGCGGGGGTGTACCGCAACAACAGTGAAACGCTGGTGAATAACCACTACCTCAAAGTTCGCTGTCAAGGAAGGGGATTGAATACCCACGGCATCGGAGCCAAGGTGTGGCTATACGCTGGTGACACCACCTACTTTCAGGAGTTGATGCCCACCCGGGGGTTTCAGTCGTCGGTGAATCCCGAACTGCTGTTCGGCGTGGGCGCGGCGCGGCAGTTGGATAGTCTGGTGGTGGAGTGGCCTACCGGCGAAGAACAAACCCTGCCCAACGTGGTTACCAACCAAACGCTGACCCTGCATCAGGCCGAGGCGAACCGCCCCCGTCCCCAATCGTCCGCCCCGGCACCGTGGTTCGCGGAAGCTCCTGCGGGAATCGATTACCGCCACCACGAGAACGGTTTTCAGGACTTCAAGCGCGACAAGCTGCTCGCCCAGGGTTTGTCTACCGCCGGACCCAAGATTGCCGTAGGCGACGTGGACGGCGACGGCCTTGATGATTTGTACTTGGGAGGAGCCAAAGGCTTTGCCGGACAGCTATTTCTGCAACAGACTGAAGGAACGTTCAACTTCCAACCAACGGGAGCGTTCGTACCGGATAGTGCCGCTGAGGATACCGATGCCTTATTCTTTGATGCCGACAACGACGGTGACCCGGACCTCTATGTCGTAAGTGGCGGCAGTGACTTCACCGAACAGGACCCGGCCCTGCAAGATCGTTTTTACCGTAACCAGGGCCACGGAGAATTTATTCACGACGCCGCTGCCCTGCCTCCCATGCACAGTAGTGGCTCCGTGGTCGTGTCTGCCGACGTGGACCAGGACGGGGACTTGGACCTGTTTGTGGGTGGCCGACTGCTGCCGGGAGAGTATCCCACCGCGCCGCGGAGCTACCTGCTACGCAACGACGGAGCCGGGCGCTTTCAGGACGCTACCGCCGAGGTGAATCCCGCGCTGGTGGCACCGGGCATGGTCACCGAAGCGGTGTGGACCGACCTGGACCAAGACGGCTGGCCCGACCTGGTGGTGGTGGGCGAGTGGATGCCGATTCGTACTTTTGTGAACCGAGCGGGGCAGTTGAAAGAAACCTTTCCAGAAGGGCTGGCTAATACTTCCGGTTGGTGGAACACGGTGGTGGCCCACGATATGGATGGTGATGGTGACCTTGATCTACTTGCCGGCAACCAGGGAATGAACAATCCGTTTCGGGCCACAACCCAAACGCCGGTGCAACTCTTCTATGCCGACTTCGACCAGAACGGTTCTGTTGATCCGCTGTTTACCTATTACATTGATGGCGAGCGGCAGGTGGCCTTTAGCCGCGATGAGTTGATTGGGCAGATGGTATCGCTGCGGAAGAAATTTCCGAGCTACGCCGCCTACGCCCGGGCGGGTTTGGAGGACGTGCTGTCGGCGGAACAACGGCTAATAGCCGACACCCTAACCGCCACCTGCTTTGAAACGGTATGGGTGCGCAATGAAGGCAACGGTGGCTTCACGGCGCAATCCCTGCCGATTGAAGCGCAGTTTTCGCCGGTCTTCGCCATCCTTCCCACGGAAGTCAACGGCGACTCAATCCCTGATTTGGTGCTGGGTGGCAACCTGTCAAATACCCGGGTGAGCACCGGACAGTACGATGCCAGCTACGGCGCGGTCTTCGTGGGGGGCATCAACGGCAACTTCCGGTACGTGAAACCTGACCGGTCGGGCCTTTCGGTGCGCGGTGACGTACGGGATATCGTGCGGGTAGGCGACCAACTGCTTGTCGCCCGCAACAACAATAGTCTGGTCGTGTTCCAATACCCGGAGAAGCAAATCCAACCACCGGCTCAGGACCAAACTAAGTCATTGTCCAGTGAGTGAATTGATCCGCAATGCTGCCGTACCGGGGCGTAGAGTAATTCGTGAAAACATGAGTAAATTTTGCTTTATAACCTTCCTGCTGATGACCACTGCTGCTTTCGGCCAAGATACCACCCTTTTTGTGGTGTCAGTGCCTGACTTTGAACTAAACGGTCGGGGCGATCACCCTACCTGGAACCAAACCGAATGGATCAGCTTGCCCCTGCGGCACGGTGAGTCCCGGGAGCTGACCAGCCAAGCGAAGGTGCTGTACTCTGAAACGGGTATTTACTTCCTGATGCAGTGCGCCGACGAGGTGCTCACCGCCACGCTCACCGAAGACTTTGCGGACCTTTACAAAGAAGACGTGGTAGAAGTATTCTTGTGGACGGATGAAACGCAGCCGCTCTACTTCGAGTACGAACTCTCGCCGCTCAACTACGAACTGCCGATTCTCGTTCCCAACCACGGGGGCACCTTCTTCGGCTGGCGTCCCTGGCACTACGAAGGCGAGCGGCGTACGCGCCACGCCACCTCGGTGCGGGGTGGTGAAAAGAAGAGTGGGGCTGCCATCAGGGGGTGGACTGCCGAGTTCTTCATTCCCTACGCGCTGCTTAAACCCCTGGGCAACGTGCCCCCGAAGCCCGGCACCCGCTGGCGGGCCAACCTCTACCGCATCGACTACGACGCTGCCGAACCCCGCCATTGGCAGTGGCAACCCACCTCCGGAAGCTTCCACGAGTACCAACGGTTTGGCACCTTCCTCTTTAAATAGCCTACAATACGTTCTGGCGCTGGACCTCTGGTTGGGGGCGCCTAGCCGGGGGCGCCTAGCCGGGGGCGCCTAGCCCGGTGACCGAAGTAGGTGGGTTCTCCAAACCCAATGGTAGCGCACCCAACTCATCTACCAAAAACACCACCATGAAATACCTTTACTTACTAACCTGCGTGACCCTGGCGGCCTGCCAGTCGTCCCCTAACGTGCTTGATGTAGCCTTCGAAGACAACCCCCTGCCCGCAGGCTGGCAACTAGTGTCCCTGACCGGCGATTCGGTGGATAACGCTTCGGGGCCGACCCTGCCCCCGCCCGGAAACGCTACTGTCGTACAAAACGCCCGACTGGAAAGTCCCGCGTTCGAGGTAAAGCCCTTTCAGTACTACCGCGTGGCGATGACGGTGCAGGCGCAGCAGAAAACCCTGTGGGCCATGACCTTCTACGACCAGCGCGACTCAGTGCTGCTGGCCGACTTCTACTCCAGCCTCGACCCTACCGCCGACCTGCAAAAGCATGTCTTCTACGTGCAGGCCAAGGCGAACGCTGCCCGAGCCGAGTTCTGGCTGCAACCGGGTGCCGACCAAATCGCCTACCTGCGGCAGGTGCGCATCACTCCGGCTCAAAGCTCCGACGAGATTCGGCGCTGGCAAGACAGCATCTACCGCAGCGTTCCGCCCCTGCATTATCAACCCCCTGCCGACCGCTGGAAGCACCTACCCCGCACCATGCAGACGCTGCGCGAGGGCGGAACCCTACGGGTGGTGATGCTGGGCAACTCCATCATCAACGACACCGGTAATTCGGGTTGGGAGCTGCCGGTAGAGGCGCAGTATCCGGGAGCCGATCTACGGGTGATTACCTCGGTGCGGGGCGGCACGGGCTGCACCTACTACCAGCACCACCACCGCGTGGATACCTTCGTGGTGCAGTACCAACCCGACTTATTAATGATCGGTGGCATCTCAAACCTCAACGACACGGCGGCCATGCGCAGTGTGATCCGACAGGTGCGGCAGCGCATGGACTCCGATCCGGACGGACCCGGTCTGGACGGACCCAGTCCGGATGGACCCGCCCCCGAAATCATGGTGCTCAGCGGTCCGCTCGGGCGCGACGGCGACCCCCGCACCAACCCTGACTTCCCCGTGGTTCCTACAGATGGCGATTTTCGCCTTCAGTTGGCGCAGTTGTGCGCCGAGGAGAGCGTGGAGTACTTTGATATGAAGTCGGCCTGGGGCGCGTACTTGATGCAGAGCAACGCGGCCTACGATTACTACCTGCGCGACCCAGTGCATGCCAACGCTCGCGGGCGACAGGTGCTGGCCCGCATGCTTGCTGCGTATTTTGAACCGAAAGAAGCTGAAAACTAACACTGGGGCGCGTTTGTAACGCGTCACTTAGGCATATTGATGTTGCCGCAGGTCTCTTAAATGCGCGCTAGCGTCGGCATTTAATTAATGGTGCTCTACCAAGTCCCACCGGTTTCCGTACAGGTCTTCGAACACAGCCACGGTGCCGTATTCCTCTTCGCGGGGAGCCTCGATGAAGCGTACGTCCCGCTTGGTCATTGCGCGGTAGTCGCGCCAGAAGTCGTCGGTGTGCAGAAAGAGAAAGACGCGCCCGCCGGTCTGGTTGCCGCAGTGGGCTGCCTGCTCCGGCGTGCTGGCCTTGGCCAGCAGCAAGTGCGTTTCCTGGGCGCCCGGTGGGGCCACCCGCACCCAGCGTTTGTCGGCCGACAAGGGCGTGTCCTCTACCAACCGAAAGCCCAGCGTCTGGGTGTAGTAGGCAATGGCTTCGTCGTAGTCCCGCACCAGCAGGGCCACGGATCCCAGGATTTGCTTCACGGTGGTTACAGACTTTGGGCGCTGAAGGTGTCGCTTTGGTTGATGTCGCCGGTTTCCAGGCCTTTCTTGAACCAGCGCATGCGCTGGGCCGAGGTGCCGTGCGTGAAGGCATCGGGCACCACGTAGCCCTGCGACTGCTTTTGCAGGCGGTCGTCGCCGATGGCGTTGGCGGCCCGCATCGCTTCTTCAATGTCGCCCTGCTCCAGGATGTTGTTCATTTCTTGGGCGTGGTGCGTCCACACTCCGGCCAGAAAATCGGCCTGTAACTCCAGGCGCACCGACAGCTCGTTATAGTCTTCCTGACTCAGCGAACGGCGTTTGGCTTGCATTTGATCCGTGATGCCCATCAAGTTCTGCACGTGATGCCCCACCTCGTGTGCCACCACGTAGGCCATGGCAAAGTCGCCGCCCGCGCCCAGCCGTTGACTCAGGGTTTGCTGAAAGCTCAGGTCGATATACACTTGCTGATCGCCGGGGCAGTAGAAGGGCCCGGTAGCCGCGCTGGCACTGCCACAGGCCGACTGCACCGCGTCGGTGAACAGCACCAGGGTAGGTTCTTGGTACTGCGCGCCCTGCTCCTGAAACAGTTTGTTCCACACGTCTTCGGTGTCGGCCAGCACCACCTTCACGAACTGGGCCTGCGCATCCTCTTCAGCGGTAGGCGTTCGTGTGGTAGTAGAGGTGTTCACGGCAGCATCGTTGCCTCCCGTCACCAGCCGGAGCACGTCGCCCAGGTCGCCGCCCATCAACAGCGTGATCACCACCAGCACGATGGTGCCGAGTCCGCCGCCCACGGCCAAACGTTTGCCGGTACTGCCCCGTCGGTCGTCGACGTTGCCACTTTGTCTTCTGCCTTGCCAGCGCATAGTTAGATAGGTTAGGTTAGTATATGAATAGGAAAAAGGTAGTCAAACGCCACCGTCGGTGCGAAAGCACATCTTCAAAAACTGATAACCGGGCTTAAATGTTTACTGGATGCTGGATGCTGGATACTGGATGATCTTCTAGGTGGCAAGATGCTGGATGATCTTCTACATGGCAAGATACTGGATGCTAGATACTAGATACTAGCTGTTGGCTACTAAAGGACAGTGACCAGTGACCAGTGACCAGTGACCAGTGACCAGTGACCAGTGACCAGTGACCAGTGACCAGTGACCAGTGACCAGTGACCAGTGACCAGTGACCAGTGACCAGTGACCAGTGACCAGTGACCAGTGACCAGTGACCAGTGACCAGTGACCAGTGACCAGTGACCAGTGACCAGTGACCAGTGACCAGTGACCAGTGACCAGTGACCAGTGACCAGTGACCAGTGACCAGTGACCAGTGACCAGTGACCACAGTGACCAGTGACCAGTGACCAGTGACCAGTGACCAGTGACCAGTGACCAGTCTACAGCTTCGGACAATTTCGGCAGTACTTTCCCTTTTTCTTATACTTCTTACAGCACTTCTTAAACAAGCATTCATCCTGGCGGATCATGCCTGGTTTGTCAAACAACTCCGTGGGTTGCTCTTCGGGCGTGTAGTGGCTTTCCGCAGTGATGTTCATTGTCTAAACGTGGGTTCAGTTACCTTCACAAATAAAGGATAAAAAAGATTCCCGCTCCCGATGATTGCGCTTATATTGGGCGTCCACCGATTGATTCACATCTATGAACGTACTGGTTCTCAACGCCGGAAGCTCTTCTGTCAAGTACCAACTCTTCGCCATGCCCGAGCAGCGGGTGCTTGCCCAGGGCGTAGTAGAACGCATCGGTGAACAACAGGGGCGGGTGCAACACACTTCCTACCGTGATGATACGCCCCGCGTCTACGAGCAGAAGCAAGCCATACCGGACCACCAAACCGGTCTGCAGCGGGTGAGCGACTTGCTGCTGGACAAAGAATACGGAGTGGTGAACCAGCCCAACGAAGTAGCGGTGATCGGTCACCGGGTAGTGCACGGGGGCGAGTACTTCCGCGAGGCTACCCTGATCACCGACGAAGTAAAGGAGCGCATCCGAGAGCTTACCCCGCTGGCCCCGCTACACAATCCGCCCAATCTGACCGGCATTGCCGAGGCGCAGCGCGTGTTCCCCCACACGGCGCAGGTGGCGGTGTTCGATACGGCTTTTCACCAGACCCTTCCCGACTACGCCTTCCGCTACCCGGTGCCCAACGACCTGTATCGTGAGCACCGGGTGCGGGTCTACGGCATGCACGGCACCTCGCACCGCTACGTGGCCCAGGCCGCGGCCGACTTTCTGCAACAACCGCTCACCACCCTTAATCTGATCACCATTCACCTGGGCAATGGCTGCAGCATGGCCGCCGTACGGGCGGGCCAAAGCATCGATACCTCCATGGGACTTACGCCTCTGCCTGGCCTGATGATGGGCACCCGCTCGGGCGACGTGGACCCAGCGCTGGTCTACTTTCTGGCTCGCGAAACCGGCCGCACCGCCGCCGAAGTGGATCAACTACTTAACAACGACAGCGGCTTGCGGGGCATCGCGGGAAACAATGATGTGCGGGAAGTAGTGAAGCAGTACGAAGCCGGAAACGATGCGGCGCGGCTGGCGCTAGAGATGTACGTCTACCGCATCAAAAAATACATTGGTAGCTACCTGGCCGTGCTGGGCCGGGTCGACGCGCTGGTGTTCACCGCCGGGGTAGGAGAGAACAGTCCGCTGGTGCGGCAGATGAGTTGCGCCGGTCTGGCTCCCCTGGGCATTGCCCTTGATGCAGAAAAGAACCAAGCGGCTTCCTCTAAAGCCCGCGCCATCCAGTCGGCCGACAGTAAAGTAAGGGTGCTGGTGGTACCCACCAACGAAGAGTTGGCGATCGCGCAGGAGGCGTATGCGGTGGCGGGCGTTTCATAGACTTTTCACAGTGCTTAGCCACACAAACTAGTCGTAGGGTAACGAAGTGTCCTACGACCTAGGCGAAGATTTACCGGGGGGGCGTGGAACGAACACCCTGCGAACAGATCGTAAAAAGCGCGTCCCACCATCCCCATAGCCCACAGATTATGTGGGCTATGGGGATGGTGACGCAAATTGGTCGTAGGACGCCGAGCACCGCGTGCTACCGTTACCCTGTGACCAGAGTGGTGAAACTGTCTTGATGCTTGTACGATTAACTTGGATAGGTAGGGTGAGTTTTCACTCTTTTTATCTGCCTGAGGTGGCGATCACAGTGCGAAAATATCATCATGCACTTTTGATGCACGTTAGGCCCAAAGTTCACGTAGTAACTCCTTAAATTCCTGTCTTCTGTCCTTACAAAATCAATCATTTCTTGTCGCATCTTGCTTACCCAAATCAAGTTATCAGCTCCTTTGTTACTTCCGAGAGGAACAGTGTATGAGAAGGGTTTCGTGAAATCTGTGGTTTTGTTCTTTCTCAAGTCTAACGGATCTTGGTCCGCAAAGAGACTATCAGGAGCGTAATGCGCAAACTCCGGAAGAGGACCCATTTGGAGGGCAACGGCAATGTCATTCGTAAATATCAACTCATACAACGCAAGGTGTTCCACAATCTGGTTAATGTTCCACGCATCAGGGCTTTCTTTGAAGTTCCATTGCACCTCTGTAAAGCCTTTGGTTTCTTCTACTAACGCTTCTTTCGATCTGATAAGATTGTCCAAGAGATATTGTCTGTCTGCTTCCGTCCAGACCGGTGCTGAAGGTTGCTCTGCGTTGATTTGTCCGTAACTTAAGATTACCAAGCCAAGGTATAGCCCAAGTGTTAATACTGCTGAAGTTGATTTCATGCTGCCCAATTTAATTCGCTGGTAGGTAATCTCCTAAAAATTAGGTCAGCACGATGTCACTATTAACATCTTTTAAGGTTGTTGCCGACGAACTTGGTCGTAGCTCAGGCGAAACGCTTCTACGACCCCAATAGACCCAAACGGGTCGTAGGACGCTATCGCTACCCTACGACCAGTACCGGGAGCTTGTGGTTTCATTTTACGACCAAACTGAAAAATACGTCCCGCTCTGTTCCTTGCGGTTCCCCGCTGGGATCGGCATTTACCATTTTTGAATATTGAACCGGGCCCCGGCGGCGGCAATCAAACTGGTCGTAGGGTAGCAAAGCGTCCTGCGACCCAAGCGAAGACTTATCGATACTCACAAATGGGTCGTAGGACCGCTTCGCTTAACCTACGACCAGAGCAGGGTAGATACATAGGTGATTCGAAGGATAGGTATTAACTAAATGAGGGGTATTTGGGTACGTTTAAATTTCTGTGCTCCCTTAATCCTTTTCTGATTAGGTCTTCGTACTGTCTTGCCCTGCCTGAATGGCCGTGATCACCACGGTATTCACAATATCAGTCACGGTGCAGCCACGGCTCAGGTCGTTGACTGGCTTCTTGAACCCTTGCAGTACGGGTCCGATGGCCACCGCGCCGGTTTCGCGCTGCACGGCTTTGTAGGTGTTGTTGCCCGTGTTCAGGTCGGGGAAGATCAGCACCGAGGCGTAGCCCGCCACCTCGGAGCCGGGAATCTTCTTCACACCCACCTCGGCATCCACCGCCGCATCGTACTGGATGGGGCCTTCGGTTTTGAGGTCGGGACGGCGTTCTTTAACAATTTTTGTAGCCTCCCGCACCTTCTCCACGTCGGCCCCTGCGCCCGAGGTGCCCGACGAGTAGGACAGCATGGCAATCTTGGGCTCGATGCCGAAGGTGCGGCTCGTCTCGGCCGAGGAGATCGCAATCTCGGCCAGTTCCTGAGCATTGGGGTTAGGGTTGATCGCGCAGTCGCCGTACACCAGCACCCGATCCTCCAGAGCCATAAAAAACACCGACGACACCAGCGACACATCGGGCGTGGTTTTGATGAGTTGCAGGGCGGGGCGGATGGTGTGCTGCGTGGTGTGCGCCGCCCCCGATACCATGCCGTCGGCCTGCCCCTCTAGCACCATCATGGTGCCGAAGTGCGATACGTCGGTCAGCGTGTCGCGGGCAATGTCGACGTTGGCTCCTTTATGCTGGCGCAGCTCCACAAAGCGGTCTACGTAAGCTGCAAAGTGGGGCGACTCACTAGGATTAACGATGGGTAGGCGGTCGGCGTCCAGGCGCAGGCTCAGCTTCTGGATGAGCGAGCGCACTTCCGCTTCCTTGCCCAGCACGGTGAGGTCGACCACGCCCTGGTCGAGCAGGAT
This sequence comes from Cyclobacteriaceae bacterium, assembly GCA_965217275.1. Taxonomy (GTDB): domain Bacteria; phylum Bacteroidota; class Bacteroidia; order Cytophagales; family Cyclobacteriaceae; genus Tunicatimonas. Next base: position 5,907,057 of record OZ244400.1, read on the forward strand.
TTCGGCGGCCCGCAGGATGCGCTCGTCGGTGCCCTCGCACAGCACGATGTGCTTTTTGCTCTCCCTAGCCCGCTGCACCAGCGTGTACTGAAACATGCGCGGGGTGATGCCCCGTTGCTGCACGGTGCTGATCTTCTCGGCCAGCACGGTGGTGTCGACGTACTTGTCGAACAACTGCTTGCTTAGCTGAATCTTGGCGTCGTTGTCGGCCGTCACGTACGAATTAATCTGCGACAACTGAAAGGCCGTGTTATAGGTGTTGGCCGACACCGACAGAATCGGCACTAGGTTGGGCAACCCCTCGAGCAGTTGCCGGATGGGTTCGTCGGGGTTGAGTTGGGTAGTGAGCAGCACCCCGGCAATGGCGGGGTAGTTGTCGGACTGGTGCGCTTGCAACACGCTGAGCAGGATGTCACCCCGGTCGCCGGGGGTGATCACCAGGCAGTTCTCGGTGAGGTGGGGCAGATAATTCTGCAACTGCATGGCCGCCACCGAGTAGCGGTGTGCCTGCCGGTCGAGCTGCTCGTGACCGTAGAGCACCTCGGCGTCTAGGGCTTCGGCAATTTCGCGTACGGTTGGGCTTTGCAGCACTTCGTTTTGCGGAATCACCGACAGCAGCAAGTCTTTGTCGGGCAGGGCGTTACGCAGCGCCAGCAATAGTTCGTGGGCCATGGCGGGTTGGGCCCGGTTCACCACCAATCCCAGGATCGGGCACTCGCGCTCCCTGAACGTATCGTAGGTCAGCTGCAGGGGGCTAAGCACGTCGTCTAGGGAGCGATCCAGGTCGCCGCGCCCCAGGATGAGCACCGGGCAGCCCAGGTTCTTGACAATGTCCACGTTGATGTTCACGTCAAAGGCCGCGGCCTCGTCGGTGAAGTCGGTGCCCTCGCAGAGCACAAAGTCGCACTCCCGTTCCACGACTTTGTACTTCTCAATAATGGTGTCGAGCAGTTCGTCGTAGCGTCCGTTGGCCAGTAGGTCGCGCGCCTCGCGCTTGTGGTAGGCGTAGGTGGTGTCGTAGGGCTGATCGAGGCGGAAGTGGGTCAGCAGCAGGTCAATGTTCTTGTCCCGCTCAACTTCTTGGGAGCGAGCGTCGCCACTGATGATAGGGCGGAAGATGCCAACCCGCTGGGTTCGGCGGAGCACGGTTTCCAGAATCCCCAGGCAGAGCAGCGACTTGCCACAATGGGCTTCGGGGGTGGTGACGTAGACGGAGCTAGGCATGGGTGGGGGTGAATGATTGAATGCGGGAATGATTAAGTGAAGGGCAGGGGAGTTATTCGTCGGCGGGCAAGCCAATGAGCCGTTCGGCCTCGGCGATGCTCTGCTCCATCTGCTGTTTCACTTCTTGAATAGCTTCCTTCTGAGCGAGCTGTCGCTGGATAAGGCCAACCGTATCGGTGAGCACCGTGGCGTTTAGCTCATCCTGATACTCCAAGGTTTCGTCAGCGCCGGGTACCTTTTGCACGCTGCGCATCCACTGCATCATGGCTTCATCGGCATCGCGCAGGTTCTGGATGGCCGTTTGCATCTGCTGCAGGGAATCGGCGTAGTCTTCCTCCGGCTGTTCTTGCATGGAGGTTACGCGCAGTTCTAACTTCTGCCGTAGCTGCATGAGCTCGTCCATGCGAGGCATCACCTCGTCGTGCACGGCAATGGCCTCGGCGTAGATCGTCTGCGCCCGTTCCAGGGTAGGGTCGGCCTCGGTGGTAGTGGATTGGCAACTACCCAGGATTAGGGTAGTGCTCAGGATTGTTAAAGTTAGGATGCGGTGATTCATTGTGGGTGAGGGTTACGTGAATATTTTTTGCGCCGGTGATTCGTGTCAACTCCCTGGTCCGTGTCGACACCTAGAGTATATACACATCTCAAGTAGTGTTGTGTTTGGCGAGTTGGTAGCCCTGAAATCTTTCGTTGAATCTTTGCAGACCGGTGAGCAAGTCAATGGGACCAGGGGGTCTTTGGCTTTGGTAGCCACTCCAGCCCGCTAATCTTGCAATGACCCAAGCGGCAAAAGCCAGGCTACTTGGCCCGTAGGGATTCTGCAGTTTTTGGCTTTTGCCAGCTAGTTGCTCGTTGAGCAGCATCAAGCACTCTTGCTCTTGTTCATTGAAGGCACAGGCCATTGGCTGTTGGGTTTGACCGTCCCGGGCTCTCAAGAGTTGCAGCACCCGCACGGCAGCCATCAGGGCCAACACGCTGAGCTTCTGTAGCTTTTCATAGCTTTCCACCTGGCTGCTCTCTATGTGAAGGCCGTTGCTTTTCAAGATTCTGAATACCTGCTCTACGTTCCAGCGTTGCTTGTACCATTCTATAACTTGTAGGGCTAGGGCAATTGTGTCCACCACGTGTGAGCTCAACAATACCCAGTGAATAGGTTCTTGCCCATTTACTACACTCTCAGGGAGTTCTTTGACTTCCACCACGTAGGTGGGGTGATAGTCGGGCTGGGCATGGATGCTTCTACTGGCTGACTTTTTCAAAGCAAGCTTGCCGTACTTGATGGCTAGCTTGGCCCGATGAGCACTACGACCATCACTGGCCGGAACGGCTAGCTCGTAACAATGCTGCTGCGTCCAATTTTCTACCTCCGCTGAGATGGTCTGCCCCCCTTGCGTGAAACGATCAAAGCGGGCACGAATCACATAATCTACCCCCAAGGCAGTAAGCCCGGTGAGCAGGGGGTAGATATCAGCTTCCCGGTCAGCCACTACTGTTTTAGTTGGCACCTGTTGGCACTGGGTAAGGGCTTTGCGAATGCTGCTCAGCCAGCGATACCCTTCTTTTTGTTCATAAACAGTTTTGTCTCTGGCCATACTTATCTGCTGATGACTCAGCACCTGAGTGGGCCAAGGGCGCTTGACAAACTCCAAAGCCGCAATGCCATGACAGCCATAGTGCTGGGCATCTATACAAAGCACCGGGTGAAGGTAAAACCCTTGTATCTGGCCTTTGTCCACTTTGCCCAGCCCTTGAATGGCTCTCTCTAGGCTAAAGCCAATCTTTGATGTGTCTTCAATAAGCAAACAATGGGAAGATGAACAGTGATTCCTCATCTGGGTATAGAGTTGTTCTTCCAACATGGGCACACTTACTTTATGGTTGCCAATAAAGCGGCCAAACTGAACCTCCTCTTTGCGCGCATTGGACAAGGCCCGCAGGCAAAGCGTCTGCTTCTCGCTGATACGTCCGGTTAGCTTCTCTAGCACACGATCCAATCGCTTGTCGGGCAACTTTAGAACATCCTGTTTTTCCATACAACAAAGCTACCATATTTGTGTATATACTCTAGGTGTCGACACGAACCAGGGATACACGAACCAAGGGGGAGTGCTTAAAATGCCCATTGCCAGCCTAGCGTAAGCACGGACTGTGCCGCCATCTGGGGGCCGTTCAGGTTTTGGTACAACGGCACTCCCGCTTCCACGGCCAGCCGGTGATTGTACAAATAGCCTTCGCGCACGTAGAAGTTCACGCCCAGCAATCCGGTGAGTTGCTGCCCTCCGAAATTGTTCGGGTCGGCGGTGGTTACCATCATGGGGTTGAGTTCCTCGCCGCGCCCATCGACGGTTCCAACGGTGCTTCCGGCCAGACGGAGGGAGGTGCTCCACCAGTGGTTCCAGCGGTAGGCTACCCAGCCGGTACCGTTGAGCTGGCTGCCCAGCGAGTAGCCCCGGTCGTTTTCTCCCAGTCGCACGGTGCCCATCGCCTGCGCTCCCCAGGACAGGTGGTTCCCCTGGCCGAGGTAGGTGAGGCCGGGTAGCACGTCCCAGGTGCCCGAGCCGGTTTGCATAGGGTAGGGGAGTTGCACGTCGGCTTCCATGGGGGTGGCGTCGCGCTCGCTGATGCTGCCCGTGGGGATGCTCACGCCCAGATTGAGGTGCATGGTCTGCCCGGCGTGGTTAGATAGTCCATAAATGGCCGAAACGCGGGTGTCGCCCAGGCCTTGCCCCACGGTGGTAAAGTTCATGCCCATGCGGGTGCGCAGGTTCATGTCGTTGGTCAGGTACCGGGCCATCGCCATCAGCGTGAGCCGGTCAGTGGGAGCGTGCATCACGCCCACCATGTGCATCGTCATGGTCATCTGCTGCGGAGCCACCATGAAGTTGGCCAGCACCGCTTCGTTGGTGAGTCGTTCGGTGCCGTTTAGGTTGTCTTGCATGCCCATGCGCATGTAGCGGTACGATACCATCCATTCGCCCTGGCCGTGGCGGTGGTCGCCCATCACGCCGATGGGTGCGTGCCCGTCGGGACGTCCGGAGGTCCAAGCCTCGGTTTGGGCCAATACGTGAACTGATGTTGATAAGGTTATCAAATAAACTAATGCTAATTTCATAAGAGTACGGGATGGAAGGAAGGGGCCGCATTGGCCAACCGAAGTGCGTTGGTCTGCCTAAGGATCCGGGGTGTTCAAAGACCCGTTGCCACAGGCAGCATGATCGCCATCAATGCGGTAGACAGAGTGATTCTTTCCTTAGTCGAAAGTAAGGATAACAGGGGTGTTTGGCGGGTGATGGTTGTCTCACCCCCGCTAAATAAGTTGGGGAGCGTGAAGCTCCGGAGTTGGGTTGGTTACCCCTGCGGCGGGTGAAAGGGAGAAGCCAAATAGGCGGAGGAGAATAAAATTAAGTACGGAGCGTACACCGTGGTAATAGGCGAAGACATCAGTGGTTTCCATTTATCTACCCACTGAAAGTATACGGGGATGTCAATCTTGCTGGCTAACGTAACCGGAGAAGCTTGATCGGACGAAGGAAGCTGCTTTTTTAGGTAGCAGATACCCCCACACACGGTGATTGGTTTCTCAGGATTCTCACACAGCACCGTGGCGTAATAGTGCTAATTGAGTCGGAAGCTCAGGTAGGATAGGGGCAGTGCCAGCACGTTAAGGCTGATGACCGCACCGAGCGCTAGAGCAATATAGTTACGATGGTTTTCCAAAAGTAGGGGGTAGATCGGGCAAACCAAGCAGGAAGCCATTTTGTTGGCGGCCAAACGATCTATTGATTGGGTTGTCCGTTACACAACGTGATGTTCTGATACACGCTAGCGTCGGTGGTGGCGTAGTTGCGGCCAATGTTGGTCGCTCCCAAGATCACGTCTCGCCACTGCCCGGCTTCCTCAAAATGCACCTTCACGCTCCCGTTCATGGCAGAGAACAAATCAAACGTGATGGGGGAGTCGTCGTAGAGGTGATTCAGGCGCGTGATGCTTCGGCTTTTTCCTCCGCCAATGTCTTCTAGCGGACTCAGCCAAGCGGCTACGGATTGGTCATCGGTGAGGGTGCCGTAGTGCAAATGCACCGGGTGGATTGCCCGGTCGGCCGTGCCATCTAGGGCCACCTCAATTTCTACCGATTGGTCAGCTCGTTCACGGGCGGTCAGGTGCCCCGATGTGGCTTGATCAAAGTGCGCCCCCTCAATAAGCGGATAGCGTATTTCGCGGCCCGTATAGTCGCTGGTTTCTTCGGATTGGCAACCGGTGCCTAAAAAAAGGAAAGGAGCGAGGCCAAAGGATAGCAATAAAGACTTCATAGTAGTAAGTTTGTAACTAAGGTACGGAAATACTTTAATACATTCCCAAAGTGCGGAAGCAAATCTGGGCTTTCGTGCAACAGAAAACCACTATGAAAAAACGCACGACCAGAATAGTTATTTTGCTATTTGGCTTGATCATCCTCCTCTGGCTACTAAACGCGGATTGGGATACTATAGCCAACGACTTCCAACGTGGCTTTGTAACTGTTTAGGTTGATTTGCAAAATAGTAAAAAGCTTCGGAACTAGCCACTGATGAGCAAAGACGAGATCATAGCGCAACAGGCCAAACAGATTGCTGAACTACAAGCGAGTTTACAGGCTGCCTTGCGCAGGATTGCTGATTTAGAGGCCCGTCTAGCCCAGAATAGTAGAAATAGTAGCCGACCACCTTCCAGCGATGGACTTAGCAAGCAACCGGCTTTTCCTCGTTCTTCGGGCAAACGACGTGGTGGACAGCCCGGCCACCGAGGCGATACGCTTCAAATGGTAGCCCAAGCCGACCAAGTGGTTCTCCATAAGGTAGCTGATGTTTGCCAATGCGGTAATGCACTTAGTGAAGTGAGCGGGCAGGTTACTGCTAAACGTCAAGTGTTTGATCTGCCACCTCAAACATTGGTGGTCACCGAGCACCGCACGGAGCGCAAAGAATGCCTTAGTTGCGGGAAAGTACACCAGGGGGCTTTTCCCGAAGGTGTACTAGCCCCCGTGCAATACGGCAGCAGCGTAAAAGCATTGGTAAGTTTGCTTAGTGTCGGACACCATATGCCGGTAGGCAGTATCAAGAGTTTGTTTACCGATTTGTTTGGCTATGCGCTCAATGAATCTACTGTTCAGTCAGCCAACGCCTGCTACTATGAACAACTAGCAGCAGAAGAGGCCATTATCCGTGATCAACTAGGCAAGCAAGCCCTTATTCATGCGGATGAAACCGGGGGGCGTGTGGCAGGCCGGTTACACTGGTTGCATGTAGCTTGTAGTAGTTTGTTCACCTACTTCTACCGACACGCTAAACGAGGGGGGCAAGCACTACAAGACCCCAAGAGTGTACTGTTGAGCTATGGCGGATGGGTGGTGCACGATTGCTGGGCGAGCTACTTCACCGGGGGACAGTATAAACACGCTTTGTGCGGGGCACATTTGCTGCGTGAACTCACCGCCCTGATTGAGCAGGGTAGCCATTGGGCTATTCGCATGCATGCGCTGTTGATGAACACTTACTTAGCCACTGGTCAGGGAGCCAGCACGCTGAGCGGTGCAGCACTACGAGCTACCATTGACAAGTACCAAACTATTTTACAACAAGCCAACCGGGAAGAACCGCCCCCGGAACCGCAGGGCCGACGAGGGCGCCCCAAACAGAGTAAGGGACGTAATTTGATGGATCGTTTGGTCAAACGTCAATCAGCCGTACTGGCCTTCGCTCAGCACGAAGTGGTACCTTTTACCAATAACTTAGCTGAACGCGACATTCGGCCCTGGAAAACCAAACTAAAAGTGAGTGGCTGTTTCCGAACTACTACCGGGGCGGATTACTATGCGCGTATCCGTAGCTTTATCTCTACCGCCCGCAAGCAGCATAAGTCAGTCTTTACCGAACTCTGCCGGGTACTGAACGGCGAATCTTTCCTGCGTGACATACACACTACCTAAACAGTTACGTGGCTTTGATGATGGTAACAACGCGGGTGAAGTGGCACCGTAGCGCGTGTCAGAAGATTTCTCCTGGCTCGTGTCGACACGAGCCAGGAGAGTGATCAATCCGCCCTTTCCATCCTGCGGATCAGGTTCAGGGCCGACCCGGCGCGTAGCCACTCAATCTGGTTTTCGTTGTAGGTGTGCTTGGTTTTTACCAGGTCTTCCGAGCCATCAGCATGAGTGAATTTAAGCGTTACCGGTTTGCCAGGCGCCATTTGGTCTAAATCTACCGTCTCGATGGTATCATCTTCCTGCACCTTGTCGTAGTCGGCGGGGTGGGCGAAAGTCAACCCAAGCAGGCCCTGCTTTTTGAGGTTGGTCTCGTGAATACGGGCGAACGACTTCACCAGCACCACGCGCACGCCCAGGTGGCGGGGCTCCATAGCCGCGTGCTCGCGCGACGAACCTTCGCCGTAGTTTTCGTCACCCACGACGATGGTGGGAATGCCTTCTTTCTTGTAAGCGCGGGCAGTGTCGGGCACCTCACCGTACTCACCGGTGAGCTGGTTCTTCACCGTGTTCGATTTTTTGTTAAAGGCGTTGATGGCTCCGATGAAGCAGTTGTTGGAGATGTTATCCAGGTGCCCGCGGAAGCGCAACCAGGGCCCAGCCATCGAGATGTGGTCGGTGGTGCACTTGCCGTAGGCTTTCAGCAACAGCCGCATGCCCGTGATGTTTTGCCCGTCCCAGGGGTCAAAGGGAGTGAGCAACTGCAGACGGTCCGAATCCTCGGCCACCACCACCTCAATACCGCTTCCGTCGTCGGCGGGTTCTTGGTAGCCCGCGTCTTCCACGTCGAAACCCTTGGGAGGCAGCTCGATACCCTGCGGTTCGTCAAGCTTCACTTCCTGACCGTCTTCGTTGGTTAGGGTGTCCTTGAGCGGATTAAACTTGAGCGTGCCCCCGATGGCCAGCGCGGTGGTCAGTTCGGGCGAGGCCACGAACGAGTGGGTGTTGGGGTTGCCGTCGTTCCGCTTGGCGAAGTTGCGGTTAAACGAGGTCACGATGGTGTTCTTGCGGTCGGGGTCGTCGCTGTGGCGGGCCCACTGCCCAATGCAGGGTCCGCAGGCGTTGGCCAGCACCACGCCGCCCATCTCGCCGAAGGCCTCCAGCAACCCATCGCGCTGCACGGTGAAGCGAATCTGCTCCGAGCCGGGCGTCACGGTATATTCTGATTTGGCCTTGAGCTTCTTGTCCACCGCTTGCTGGGCGATGGAAGCCGCGCGGGTGATGTCTTCGTACGATGAGTTGGTGCAGGAACCGATCAGACCCACCTCAATTTCTTCGGGCCAATCGTGTTCTTTAGCGGCTTCGGCCAATTTGGAAATAGGCCAGGCCAAATCGGGGGTAAAGGGGCCGTTCACGTGCGGCTCCAGTTCCGATAGGTTGATCTCAATGACTTGGTCGAAGTACTTATCGGGATTTTCTACCACGTCGGGGTCGGCGCGCAGGTGTTCGCGCACCTTTTCGGCTTCGGCGGCCACGTCGGCACGATCGGTGGCTTCCAGAAATTCTTTCATTTTGTCGCCATACTGGAAGAGCGAGGTGGTGGCCCCGATCTCGGCGCCCATGTTGCAGATGGTGCCCTTGCCGGTACACGAGATGGCGTCGGCCCCTTCGCCGAAGTACTCGACGATGGCCCCGGTGCCGCCCTTCACGGTGAGGATGCCCGCCACCTTCAGGATCACGTCCTTGGCCGACGTCCAGCCGCTGAGGCGACCGGTGAGGCGCACGCCGATGAGTTTGGGGAACTTCAGTTCCCAGGGCATGCCCGCCATCACGTCGACCGCGTCGGCCCCGCCCACGCCGATGGCCACCATGCCCAGACCGCCCGCGTTGGGAGTGTGTGAGTCGGTGCCGATCATCATGCCGCCAGGGAAGGCGTAGTTTTCCAGCACCACCTGGTGGATAATGCCCGCACCGGGCTTCCAGAAGCCAATACGGTACTTATTAGACACCGACGACAGAAAGTCGTATACCTCTTTGTTGGTGTTGATAGCCTTTTTGAGGTCATCGTCGGCGCCCACTTCGGCCTGGATGAGGTGATCGCAGTGCACGGTGGAAGGCACCGCGGTTTGGTCTTTACCCGACTGCATAAACTGCAGCAGGGCCATCTGAGCGGTGGCGTCCTGCATGGCCACGCGGTCGGGGCTAAAATCGACGTAGGCCCCGCCGCGTTCGTAGGCTTCGGTGGGTTCGCCCTCATAGAGGTGGGAGTAGAGAATCTTTTCGGCCAGGGTGAGCGGGCGCCCTACGAGTTCGCGGGCTTTGGTGATGCGGGCTTCCAGGCCGGAGTATACTTTCTTGATGGTGTCAATGTCGAATGCCATGGTGTGGTGGGGTTATGAGCTTGTAGGTGGTTAAACGGTAAAACTACGCAAAAGGATTGAGGGAAGGAAGGAAATGGGTGCGGGGTTTAAGGTTCGGGGTTGGTGGGTTCTAGGTTTAAGGTTCTAGGTTCTAGGTTCTAGGTTTAAGGTTCGGGGTTTGCAATTTGGTGTAGCGGGTTTGGTCGGGGTTGATAAGATGAGGTGGGTGTCTGAATCTGAATTGATGGATGTTGGAATGGTCAGGATGGATAGGGTGATTTAAGATACACTGGGGGAGGGCTTTATACTTGGCTTATAGTTTTTTCATTGGAAAAATTAAACGGGTTGGTGTACGCTCTGCCCCCTTTCCGGCGTATTAAACGTACTACTTCTTTCACTACAACCTACCCTCATGCGTACTTATCTGCTCTTTGCTTCGCTGGTTTTGCTAAGCGCGGTAAGCTGTGCTCAGCCCAAGTATAATCTGGACTTTGAGCAAAGCGCTCCGGGGCAGCCGCTGCCCGAGGGGTGGATCAAGTGGGGCACTTATCCGCTCAATCAGGATACTACGGTGGTTCACTCCGGGAAATATTCAGTTGGCATCACTTCCGATGCGCCCGGCAATGCTTTTGGCAGCGTAGCGTATAAGTTGCCCGCAACCTACCAGGGGGATAGCATCACGCTGGAGGGCTCCATGAAACTGGCCGAGGTAGACGGGTTCTCGGGCTTGTTGTTACGCGTGGATGGCAACGGGCAACCCCTGGCGTTTGACAACATGCAGCAGCGGAAAATTAGCGGAACCATTGACTGGCAGAAGTACCGGGTGACCCTGGAGCTCCCGGCGAATGCGGAGGCAATCTACGTGGCGGGGATTCTGGTCGGAAAGGGGAAGGCTTGGTTTGACGACTTCCGGGTACTGATCGACGGGGAAGACATTCAGACGCGGCCGGAGGTAGCCATTGCGTTGCCCCCGGCACGGTTGGATACGGCTTTTGATGCGGGTTCGGACGTGGTGCTGGACACGCTGTCGGAGCGGCAGCAAGATAACTTGTTCGCGTTGGGTAAGGTATGGGGTTTTCTGAAGTATCATCATTCGGAGGTGGCGCAGGGAAATCTCAACTGGGATTACGAACTGCTGAGAATTTTGCCTAAGGTTTCGGCCGAAGACTTTATGACGCGCCTGGCGGACTGGATGCCCCCGGTGCCGGAGAACGGGAAACAGCGGTCGGGTGCCGACACCACGCAACGTGTGAAATTACCGCCGCCCACCGACTGGGTTGACGAGGCGTCGTGGTTGAACGAGGAAGTGCGTGAGGCGCTGGAAGGAGTGGAAACTGCTTCCGTACCGGAGTCGCACTACTACCTGAGTTTTGTTGATGGCGTAGGCAATCCGGTTTTTCAGAATGAAGGTGCCTATCCCCGCATGGCCTGGACCGACGATGGGTTCAAACTCCTGGCCTTGTTTCGTTACTGGAACATGATCGAGTACTGGTTTCCCTACCGGCACCTGATGGATGCGGACTGGGACGCGGTGCTGCGAGAGTTCATTCCCCGGATGACGGCGGCCGACGATGAACTGTCGTATAAGCTAGCGCTGCTTGATCTGATCGGCAGGATTCAGGATACGCACGCCAATATATGGCAGTCCGATTCGGTGCTGATGCGTTATCACGGGGAGCGGGCGGTGCCGGTGAAGCTTGATTTTGTGGAAGGCCAGCCGGTGGTGGTTCGCACGTTTGATGTTTTGGAAAGCGCTACCACGATTGGGGTAGGGGATGTGATTACCGAAATAGACGGACAGCCGGTCAGTGCGTTGGTGGAGGAAAAAAGCGCATATGCCCCGGCTTCTAACCGGCCTACGCAGCTTCGCGATGTGGCCCACCGGCTACTCAGAACCAATGAGCCGCGTTTGTCGGTGACGTTCAAAAATGAGCGGGTCACCTTTCGGGAGGAAATTGCTACCGTTAATTTGAAAGAGCATCCCTTAAACTTTTGGGCGTTTGAAGGGCCTTCTCATCGGGAATTATCCGGTGATATTGGCTACATCTTTCCGGGTACGCTAAAGCCAGAGGAGGTAGACAGCATTATGACTACGTTTATGGATAAGAAAGGACTCATCATTGATCTACGGTGCTATCCTTCCCACTTCATTGTCTTTAGTGTGGGCAAGTACTTGATGCCGAAACCAACTGAGTTTGCTAAGTTCACCGCCAGCAGTTTGGATTGGCCAGGGCAGTTTGTTTTCACCGACCCACTGGAAGTGGGCGAAGAACGACAGGATTACTTTAAAGGGAAGGTGGTGATTCTCATTAATGAGATCACGCAGAGTAATGCCGAGTACACCACAATGGCTTTGCGGGTGGCTCCGCGGGCGACCGTAGTAGGCAGCACCACGGCGGGGGCCGATGGCAACGTATCGCAGATTACGCTGCCTGGCAACGTCAACACGATGATATCGGGCATTGGGGTGTATTATCCCGATGGGACGGAGACACAGCGCGTGGGCATTGTGCCCGACGTTGAGGTGCATCCGACCATTGACGGGGTGCGGGCGGGCCGGGACGAGCTGCTAGAGAGGGCGGTTGAGTTGGTAGAGAGATGAGAGAGGCAGCAATACAGCTTCTCGTTGTCCGATGCAGTGATTGAAGAAAGGACGCCGATGTTGAAAGTCTCTACTGAATGAGCTTAAGCAACTCATCGAGTTCTTTATCCGAAGTTATCCGTATAAACTACCTTATAGTTCATCTAACAACTGACGGGCGGACCGTAGCTCTACGTTTCCTTGTTTATCTAGATTCACTTGATCCACCGCTTCTTTGAGTCCTTCCAGCGTCTCGGCTTTGTAGGAAGTCAGTGGTTTGGTCTTTACGAATTTCAGGTTCTTCAGTAATTCCATTACAAAGTCAGCCTTATCATCTTTGATGTCTAATAGCACTCTCATAGGCTTTATAAAAACGGTTTGGGTAAAAGTACGGGAAAAAAAGGCAATAAAAAATCCGACCGAGCGAGGATCGGATGCTTGACTAAACCAACGCGGGCACTATTTATCCTGAAACCGTCGTTTTTTAGCGGTGTTGCCGGGCAGGTCGCTGGCCCGGATAAGGTTGATATGTGCGGGCAGCAGCTAATAAAACGCAACTGGAAGGCGGGGGCACCCATTGCAAATGCGCTTTGATTAGACGCCGGAAGGCTATTCAAACTGGTCTTCGTCAATATTATTGAGCACATCGGTGAGTTCTTCCAGGCGCTCGCGGAGCTTCTTGAGCTGCTGGGGGTCTAGGTTGTCCTGGTTGATCATGGCCGATACCTGGGTGGTGGCGTCTTTGGCGATGACCTGGGCTTCTACAATTTTATCGCGTACGTTGCTCATGGGATGGGTCTTTATGGATGATAACTCGACAGTACTGGGATTGTTAGGAGGCACGGTTGCTGGATTATTAATTATCTCAAGATAATCGCCTAAGCCTTCGTCGGCGAGTATCTGCATTTCTTTATCTTGATTAGCCTTTTCAAATGACTCGACGTAATCAGTTGGCTTGTCTTTGCCCATGTTACAGCAACAACAAACTCAGCACCCACACGGCGAAGGCGGCGGTCACGCCCAGGATGAGGGTGCCGGTGGTGTGCAGGCGGTAGCCCTCCTTCACTTCCATGTCGGTCATCTGGGTAAATATCCAGAAAAAGCTGTCGTTAGCGTGCGATACCACCAGCGAACCCGCGCCGATGACCAACACCACCAAGGCCTTGGCCGTGTCGCCGTCCAGCCCCAGGGTGGTGAGCAGCGGGGCCACAATGGAGGCGGTGGTGATCAGGGCCACGGTGGATGAGCCCTGCGCCGACTTGATGCCCGCCGCCAGAATGAAGGGCAGCCAGATGCCCAGGTTGGCGTCGCCCAGCGCGTCGCCGATCACCTGGGCGATGCCCGACTCGCGCAGCACCATGCCGAAGGCCCCGCCCGCCCCGGTGATCATGATAATGATGGCCGCATCCAGCAAGCCCTGCCCCACCCATCCGCTGGGAGACAGCAACTTGGTACTGAAGGTTTTAGGCAGCGTAAAGGCGATGAGCACCCCGATGAGCAGCGCGATCATGGGCTCGCCGATGAACAAAATGGTTTGGGTGAGCACCCCGGTGCCCATTGGCTCGGAAGGAAGCTGGGCGATACTGCGCAGGATGATCAGCAGCAGGGGAAGCAGAATGGGGGTCAAGGTATGGAGAGCGCCCGGCGCGTCTTCTTCCCGTTGTTCTACCTCGGCCTCATTCACCTCGGGCACGGGGTCGATGTAGGTGCGGGCCGCCACGCGGGTGGCCCACAGCCAGCCGAAGAACAGGGAAAACAGGCTTACGGGAACGGCCAGTCCGATCACCGTGCCCAGGTCGGCCCCCAGGATGCCCGCCGCCGCAATGGGGCCGGGGGTAGGAGGCACCAACGCGTGCGCGGCGGATAATCCCAGGCCGAGCGCCACGGCGGTGCCCGCCAGCGAGAGTCCGGCTTTCTTGGTGAGCGCCCGGTTGAGCGGGGTGAGGATGACAAAGCCAGAATCGGAGAACACCGGAATGGCTACCACCCAGCCGATGAGGGACATGGCAGTGGACACGTTCTTTTGTCCGATAAGGCGCAGCAGCCGTTCGGCCAGCGCAAAGGCTCCGCCCGACTTCTCCAGGAACACCCCGATGATGGTGCCCGCGATGATCAGAATGCCAATGCTGCCCAGGGTATTGCCAAAGCCGGTCTGGATGGCCGTGGCCACCGCGGCCAGGGGCATGCCCGACAGCAGCCCAAAGAAGATGGCCGCAAACAGCAGGGCCAGAAAAGGGTGCAGGTTGAAGCGGGTGGTCGACAGCACAATAAAGGCCACGGCGAGCAGAAGCAGCAGAATGATCATAGGGGATGCGGTAGGTTGGTTGAGTAGGAGTTGGGTTTGCTAGCGGTAAATACGGGAAAAGGTGGGTGAATGGCAAATAGTGGGGGACTTGCGGGGTGGGCTAGGATGCTGGATGTTGGATGTTGGATTCTGAATATTGGACGCTGGATGGATTAGGAGAGGTCGGTCTGGGCGACCCCGTGAGACACCGACCTTGGGATATGAAATCGAGTTGTTCTGTACGGTGACTACTAAGCCGGTGATTGGCTACGATGGAACCGGGTAACTCCCTCGCGCGATACTGTTTTTTCTGCCTGCTAAGATGCCGAATGCCGGAACCCCTCTAGGATGCTGGATGACTTGCGAGTTGGGTTATAGGAATGAAGTCAGGTGGCTAATCATCCCGCAGTGTTTGAGACGGATTAGTGTTAGCGGTTTGCCGAATGGTCAGAGAGGTAATCAATAGCGCAGTTCCCACGATCAAAATGCTTGAAATTATGAGCGGTAACAGTCCAATCTCTATATGAAAGGCGTAGAAATTATCCAAAAACGCCTGGTTATACAGATAACCTATCCCGCTACCCAGTAGGGCCGATACCGCTAGAATCCAAATAAATTCCCGGTTCAGGGTGTTCACAATGCTGGCTACCGAAGCTCCCAGCACCTTACGAACTCCTACTTCCTTACTGCGCCGGACTACGTTGATATGTGCCAGCGAGAAGATACCGGCCAGCGCCAAGAGTCCTCCTAGTACGGCTAGAAAGAAATAAACTTGCTTGAGATTCTGCATTTCGCGCATCGGGTAGTACATAGCGGCTTGGGTGAGATACGAGGATGAATAAGGCTCAAAGGGAACAATATTCTTCCATCGACTTTGTAGATACGCATCTACTTCGGCCAGATCATCGGGTTTAGCCTTAATCATCACCCGCGAATAACTTTCCGGCGGTAGCTGACGAAAGATAGCCGGATGCTGATCGTTGTCATACAGGTTGTTTACAATATTCTGTACCACCCCGATGACGTAGCGGGCCGTATCCTGGTAAATGATGCGTTGGTTGATTGGATTATCCCAATTCATTCTTTTTACGAATGTCTCGTTGACCAATACCGATTCGGAGTAGTCAGAAGAACGATCCGCATCAAATCCCCTTCCGGCTAGCAGACGCATACCGACGGTTTCCAAATAGTTGGCATCCACCCGGAAGATACGGCTAACCAGAGAACTGGTGTCTACCTGCACCTCTTCAGAACCATCGCCCCAAATATCACTGCCGCGCAGTGCTGATACTATCTTCACTTTAGGATGCTGTCGGGCTTCTACCATCAAGGCCTGGGCTTCCTGAGGTTCTAACCCACCAAAACTAATGATTTCGTGGATATCGTACCCCAAATCCAGATGCTTCAGATACTCAGTATTACTAACCGCCACAAAGCCGCCGATCAGTAAAGCGATTGACAAAGCAAACTGAAAACTGAGCAGACTGCGGGTAAACCAGTTAGAGCCTTTCAGTTTTAAGTTTCCCTTAAGAATCGCCGCCGGATGAAAGCGAGTGCTATACATGGCCGGGTACAGGCCCGCCAGCATAGACACCAGCACTACCAATAGCACCAACGCTACACTCATGTTCCACAGGTTTACGTCGTTTATCGTAAAGACTGAATCCCACAGGTTGAAAAAGGCTGGGGATAGGTACTGGGCCATCACCCACCCGGCTCCCACGGCCATCACTCCGATCAACATAATCTCCAGAAGATACTGCGTTATCAACTGATAGCGCATGCCGCCCATCACCTGACGAACGCCAATTTCTTTCAGGCGCCGCGCCGCTAATGCAATGGAGGTATTGGTTAGATTGAAGCAGGCCAGTAGCAAAATCAAAAACGCCAAAGTACCAAAGATATAAACTGCCGCTGGTTCAATCCGGCGATTTGCGTAAGTATCGCCTCCCGACAAATTATTCTCGTTTACTCGGGGGTCTTTGAAGGGTATTGTCCATAGGTCGCGGTACTTATAGGTTACGTCTGAGGCATTGGCAGTAGCTACGAATTTCTTCAGTTGGGAATTAACCTCGTTAGCCACTTGTGGCGAACTCAGCTTCAGGAAGGTATTAGGGCGAATACCGGTAGCCCAATCGTCAAGATCGTAGTCTCCGGCAGCTAAGTAATGAGAAAGGGGAACGAAGGCGTCGTAGATAAAACTAATATTTTCAGGATAAGCCACTACCGCCCCCACGGTAAGTGGCACTTCCTGCCCATCGCCAAACCGGAGGGTCAACGTCTGGCCTACCGGATTTTCATCTCGGTACAACTTCTCAGCCAACGCTGCACTCAGTATAATTTTATCAGTCCCGGAAAATGAATTGGTTTCACCGAACTTAGTTTGATAAGAAAAGAACTCGAAGAAGTTAGCGTCCACAAAACCAATACGTTCACTAAACACATTTTCCTCATCCCTAAGTAGTTCGTGGGTGGCGATCACCCGGGTGGCTTCTTCCACTCCTGAAATCCCTTCGGTGGCCGTAGCCGCCAGAGGGAGCGGAACCCGCTCGGCTACTCCGTCGGTGGCTCGTTCACCCGCTAGGGTTCGCTGCACCCGGTAAATGTTCTCAGTGTCTTCAAAGTAAGTATCGAACTCCAGGTTAAAAGCAATAAAGGTATACGCGGTAAGTGCGCAAGCGATTCCTAACCCCAAGCCCAACACGTTGATGAGTAAATAAAGCTTATTACGACGAGCATTCCGTAGTGCGATGAGCAGGTAATTTCTAAGCATAGGGAGGGTTGTTAGTTGACAGCAAGTAATTAGTAACTACCCACTGAAAATAGCATGCCAACTGCCCTACAGTGCTTCAAGGGCAAATCTACCCTCGTCTGGGTGGCCGATAGTGAACAGTGCGTGTGCGGTTTCGTACAGTGCTTGCTTGGCTAATCTCTCGCATCACGTTGGCCCAGCGTCTACTCTGACGAGCGGGTTCTAGGGCGCTCAATGCTATCCGGAGTCCACCGTTTATTGTTTATGTATCGTACCCACCCCTCGGTTCTTCCACCGCCCAACGAATCTTCTTAGCTGTGCTGCTGCCGATCCCGGCCACCTGTTGCAACTCGCGTTCGCTGGCGGTGAGCACCTCCTCCACACTGCCGAATTTCTCCAGCAGCAAGCGGGCGCGGGTTAAGCCGATGCCGGGCAAGCCCTGTAACAAATAAAGTTGCTGTTTTTCCTTGCGGGTGATCCGGCTGGCCCGGTAGCGCTTGGGACCAACGGGTTTCCGGGCGCTGAGGGTGTGCAAATGGCGGGCAATCATGAGCAGCAAAGAGGCGCTTTCGGTGGCGTCCAGGGCCCGCAGTACCGGAATTTGCATAAAAAGGGTGATCTGCACCAGCGCTCCCTGAATGGCTTCGCGCCGCATGCCGCTGCGGGCCAGGTCATCCGAAGAGCCTTCCAGCAACAGAGCGCAGGGAATTTCGGCCTGCAACAGTCGATAGAGTTGCGCAAACAACCGCCCCTCTTTGAGGGAAGCGGCCAAGTCCAGCAACGTCTTTCGCTCTATAATCAACTGTCCGTCTACCTCGTAGTCGCCCACGGACAGGCGTTCTATAGTCACTTCTGCGTTGGGGGCTTGTTGCAGTATGCTGAGCAACTTACCGCGCTGTTCGCGGTCGTCTACCCGGATGCGGACAATCGGGGAGTCATCCATCACTGATTACACCGTAGCTAAATACTCATGCACCAGCTTGATCGACATGGAGCCTTCGCCCACGGCCGAGGCCACGCGGTTCATGGCCCCGGCGTGCACGTCGCCCGCGGCAAACACGCCGGGCGTGCTGGTTTCCAACAGAAAGGGCTCGCGCTCCAGCTTCCACAGTTTCTTAAACTCAGCGTGGCGGGGCAGGTCCTTGCCCGTTTCCACAAACCCGCGCTTATCCTTGAGGATATCCGACTGAATCCAGTCGGTGTAGGGGCGGTTGCCGATGAAGATGAACAGGCCCCCGGCGTCGCGTTGCTCTCGTTCGTTGGTGGTCACGTTCTCCAGCACGATGCGCTCCAGGTGACCGTCGCCGCAGGCTTCCACCACGGCGGTTTCGCCCAGCACGGCAATGTTGTCGGTCTTCTCAATTTGGTCGATAAGGTACTGCGACATGGATGACGACAGGTCGGGCTTGCGCACCACGATGTAGACCTGCCGGGCGAAGTTGGCCAGGTACATGGCTCCCTGCCCGGCCGAGTTGCCGCCGCCCACCACGAACACGTCCTGATCCTGGCAGCTGTTGGCCTCGGTGGTGGCCGCCCCGTAGTACACCCCGGCCCCGGTGAAGTTATCCACCCCGGTGGCCTCCAGCTTGCGGTAGTTCACCCCGGTGGCAATCACGATGCTGCGCGTCCTGATCGTGCGGTCGTCCGACAGAGTAAGTATTTTGTAACCATCCTGCATACGAATGTCGGTCACTTCGGCCGGGGCCAGAAACTCGGCGCCGAGGCGCTTGGCCTGAGAGATGGCCCGCCGGGTAAGGTCGGCCCCGCTGAGCCCGTTGGGGAAGCCCAGGTAGTTTTCGATGCGCGAGCTGGTGCCCGCCTGTCCGCCCGGAGCGCGCTTTTCCACCAGCAGGGTTTTCAAGCCCTCAGAACTGCCGTAGACGGCGGCGGCCAGCCCGGCGGGCCCCGCTCCGATGATTACCACGTCGTACAAGCTTTCGGTGGCCTCCCGGTTCATGCCCACCCGCTCGGCCAGTTGATTGATGGTGGGGTCAGTGAGAAAGCTCCCGTCCTCAAAGAACACCACCGGAAGGTCTTTCTGCGCAATCCCGTTCAGCTCCAGCAACTCGCACGCTTTGTCGCTTTTCTCTACGTTGAGCCACTGATAAGAGACTAAATTTCCCGCCAGGAAGTCCTTGAGCTCGTGCGACTTAGGTGAATACTGGTAACCAATCACTTTAATGCCCTGGAAGCCGGGCACGAACCGGCTTTGCCAGTCACCCAACAGGTCGTCCAGCACCGGATACAGTTTCTCTTCGGGCGGGTCCCAGGGCTTGGAGAGGTAATAATCCAACTGCACATCGTTGATGGCCTTGATGGCGGCGTCTACGTCGGAGTAGGCGGTGAGCAGCACTTTCTTGGCGGTGGGGTAGTACTTTTTTGCTTCGGCCAAGAACTCTACGCCCAGCATCTGCGGCATGCGCTGGTCGGTGACGAAAGCCGCCACTTCTTCCTCTTTTTTCTTGAGGTCGGGCAGCGCATCAAGCGCTTCCTGGGGCGACTCGGTGCTCATGATGCGGTAGTCCTGCCGGTACTGGCTGCGCAGGTCGCGGGCGATGGCGCGGATCACCTGCGGGTCGTCGTCGATGGCAAAGATGATGGGTTTTTTCATGCGTTAGGTGGTTAGCGGAAAGCACAGCGTGAATTGGGTGTGGCCGGGTTCCGATTCGAGCGTGATAGTACCCTCGTGCTGTTCAACAATCTTTCGGGCAATGTCGAGGCCGAGTCCGGTGCCCTGGCCTACGCCCTTGGTGGTAAAGAAGGGATCAAACACCGAGGACTGGATGTCGGGCGGAATGCCGCTGCCGGTATCTTCTACGTCTACCCGCAGGTGGTCGCCCTCGGTGCGGGTGCTGACGGTGAGCGTGCCGTCTTTTTCCATCGCATCGATGGCGTTGTCAATCAGGTTGGTCCACACCTGGTTCATCTCGCTCACGAACAGCGGGATGGTGGGCAGGTTTTCTTCGTAGTGCTTCACCACCCGGATATTTTTCTCCTTCACCTTGTGGTTGAGCAGGATGAGCGTGCTGTCGATGCCCTCGTGGATGTCGGCGGCCACCCGGTCGGGCGAGCGGTCCATGTGGGTGTAGGATTTCACCGAAGCCACCAGTTCCGAAATGCGGCCCGAGGCTTCCTGAATTTCGCCCACCATCCGCTCGGTGATCAGCACGTTGTTGAGCCATTGAAACACCGGGCCCAGGTGTTGCCCCTTCAGAATGTCGCCGATTTGTTCTGCGTCATCAACTTGCAAACCAAACTCGGCGAAGTTCTCGGCGATGTCGTAGCCATCGTCCACGCCCTGGTCTTCGAGCCAGTCGGCCATCTCGTCTTCCCGGGTATTGCGTTCCATCATGGTCAGTTTTTCGTGCTGGGGCTGGTTGATGCGCGAAAACACGATGTCGTTAACCTCATCCACCTGCTCCGGCGTCAACTGCATGGTGATCACCTGCTTGAAGTTCTCGGGGGTGGTAGACAGGTGCTGCTTCAGGGCGCGTGAACTGCGGACGATGGCGGCGGCCGGGTTGTTGAGTTCGTGGGCGAGTCCGGCCGAGAGTTTGCCCAGCGCCATCATCTTTTCGTTGCGCTGTTGCAGCCGGATGAAACTGCGGGTGCGGTTGGTCATCACGCCCACGAACGCCTTCACCATGTCGCGGCTCACCTGCTCCATTTCCGGAAAAAGTTCTTCGGGCAGCGCCAGCAGATAGGTATCGGCCACGGCCAGCCCAAAGCCGGTGGCTGCTTCCATGCGTGAGTAGGGCAGCATGCCGGAAATGGTGCCCGCCTCCCAGCGCCCGGCCTCAATGAGTTGATTGCCCTGCTGAATTTTAAGCTCGATGCGCCCTTCCAGCAGCACGTAGAGATGGTGAATGGCCTGTCCGGGTTTAAAAAGGTGTTCGCCCCGGCGCAGTTGAATGACTTTAGAATGATCTAGCAACCACTGAAGGGCTTCGGTGGGCAAATCGTGCAGGTCGTCGATAGCCTGAAGCGTGGCCACGGTAGGTTGATCCATGGAGTTGGGTTGATGCTAAATTTGCTTACGCACCGGACCTCAAAATGTTATTTGGGGGTTAGCGGCAGTGGCATATGGACCGCTACGTCTGGGGTTCAGTTTCTAGTAAGGTGTCTACCATTTTTTTGAGCGCCCGCTTGCACTGCTTAAGTTCTTTCTTGTCTACGTCGGCGGTGATTTCTTTCATGGTTTTGCTCACCACTTTGGTAAGAGATTCTTGCAGTTCGCTGCCTTCGGAGGTGAGGTGGACGAGCTTGTTACGGCGATCATTTTCATCAACGTGTCGCTCAACCAGTTTGCGTTTTTCCAGGTTATCGATCAGGTGGGTGATACTGGCTTTGTTTTTGTTGGCCTGGTCGGCCAGCGCCTGCTGGGTTTGTCCGTTTTTCTTCCATAGGCTGGATAGAACCGTCCACTGCTCGGCGGTGACCTCGTGGCTTAGCAGGTTTTTGTTAAGGCGGTTGCTCATCAGTCGCGCGCTCTTGCTGAGGAGCGTGGTGAGCGAATTGTCCCCTTTTCGCTTTTTGTTTTTCATAATGTTTAACCCTAAACTGTTCTCAATGTAGGGGTTAAAATCTCTTTTTCAAAGCCAGCGGTGCGAATTCCGGTTGTTCCCGGTGAGGATCAAGCCAATAAATCGTATCTTTGTCGACCAAACAACGGCAGGAATGACCCAGTTTCTGGACTTATACAAGCACAAAGGAATGCGCCGGATGCTGGTGCGGAAGATCAAATCCAAGGGCATCAGCGACCCTCGGGTGCTAGCGGCGGTGGAGGCGGTGCCACGCCATGCCTTTCTGGACAATGCCTTTCAGGAGCACGCCTATCAGGACAAAGCGTTTCAGATTGGCGAGGGGCAAACCATCTCCCAGCCCTACACGGTGGCCTTTCAGACCGAATTGTTGCAAACGAACCCTGGTGATCGGGTTCTGGAGATTGGTACCGGCTCGGGCTATCAGTGCAGTATCCTGGTGACCATGGGAGTTCAGGTGTATTCGATTGAGTATAACCGCACCTTGCACCGGCGGGCCAAAGCGGTGCTGCGGCAATTGGGCTATCAAGCCACCCTTCGGCAGGGCGACGGCTCGTTGGGCTGGCCTGACTACGCACCCTACGACGGCATTGTGGTAACCGCCGGGGCCCCGACGGTGCCGGAAGCCTTGCTCGACCAACTCAACGAAGGAGGAAGGCTGGTGATTCCGGTAGGCAACCGGAAGCGGCAGGAGATGCTGCGATTCACCAAAGTTCCTAATGGACAGCTAAAGAAAGAATCGTTTCAGGGGTTTAGCTTTGTGCCGCTGTTGGGCGAAAATGGATGGAGGGGTAAAGATTAGATCGATTGTCCAATGGTTCGATGGTTGCTTTCAGCGACGCCCAACCATCGAACAATGAAGCAATTGAACAATCAAATTTCAGTACCATAAATGTAACCCTACAATCACCAACCCGTCAGCCCAGTATCCAGTATCCAGTATCCAGTATCCAGTATCCAGTATCCAGTATCCAGTATCCAGTATCCAGTATCCAGTATCCAGTATCCAGTATCCAGTATCCAGTATCCAGTTGAACCTACTCCTCATCTTTGTGAAGAACCCGCAGTTTGGTAAAGTGAAAACCCGACTAGCTGCTACAGTCGGTGAGCAGGAAGCCCTACGTATCTACTTAAAGCTACTGGAACGCACCCGAGAGGTGACGCTTCCGTTAGCAGTTGACAAAACCGTTTGTTACACTCCCGATGTGCTTGTTGACGACCTGTGGAATAATGAGCATTATCAGAAAACTCGGCAATCAGACGGTAACCTAGGTGAACGAATGCAGCAGTCCTTTGCCGCAGGCTTCGCCCAGGGCTACCAACGCGTTTGCATCATCGGCAGCGACTGCTACGAACTGAGCACGGAGGTAATCGAAGAGGCGTTCGAGCAACTCAACGCGCACGATGTAGTAATTGGCCCGTCGACCGACGGTGGCTATTATTTATTGGGAATGAACCGGTTACACGCTACGTTTTTCACTGACAAGGTATGGAGCACGGCCAGCGTGAAGGAAGACACGGTTCGGGACGCGAAACGTATGAACCTTCGATGGTTTGAACTTCCTACCCTCACTGACGTAGACGAAGAAGATGACCTGAAGACCATGACCGAAGCGTGACGTTCGACCCTTCGGAACGGCTGTCCGACAGGTTTAAATTATTCATAATTAACTTATTGTCAGATGATTAAGCTATTAGTATGGAGTAGCACTTTAATGATACTGGTGGGCTGTTCCGGCACGGCTGCCCAGCAAAGCATCAAAGAAGCCGAACACTTTAACCCGACCTGGGCGATGGATGCACGCTGGGAACAGGGCACCGCCGAAGTGGCGAAGTACCAGGCCCGGCGTATCATCTATCAGAAACCGCGCGACTTTGAGTACACCCTCATCCTGGTCAAAGAAACCTTCAATGAGGAGTTCACCGTGAAAACCGACGATTATCAGCGCGACGATCTGTACGACGTGATGAAGGTGAACAAGGTTGCCCGCATCCCCACCGATAACTATCCCTATCATTACATGACCAGCCTATTCTTCCGACGCGACCAACCGGCCACCTTGCACAAGTTGGTGAACACTTCGCAGGAGTGGTGCGGCACCACCGCCAAGTATTTTTTAAACCAGGGACGTAATTACACCTTCGGGTATAACAGTTATTGGGACGGGCAGGGAATAGGGGAGACTACCGTGGATGGCGGTATTCTGTTTGAGGATCAGTTGTCGTACTCGCTTCGGGCACTCGATTTTGCCGATGGACTGAGCTTTTCTGCCCCGGTTGCCGAGTCGCAGGTAAGCAGCAAGGCCAGTGTGCCTAAAATATACGAAGCAACCTTCACCGTGAGCCGGACTGCTGATTTTTCGTTGGATACGGATTATGATCTGGGTGACAATCCGGTGTGGCAGGTGAGCGTACAACTGGCTCAGGATAAAATCAACAACTATTGGTTCAGCGGAGCGTATCCCAACGTGATGCTACGCCAATCCACCTGGGACGGGCAAGTACTGCAACTAAAGGAAATGTATATGGATGATTACTGGGTGATTGTAGGAACATGATTAATTATGGTATGTGATTAGCGGTGCAATTTTTTATCACTTCATCATTCAAAATTCCTTGCGCCCGGCGCCCGGTTCGAAATTCGATATTCAAAAATATTGAACATCGAACAAAGAATAATGAATTTAGAAGTATAAAAAGCTATACGTACTGAAATCACGTTAATCA
This sequence comes from Cyclobacteriaceae bacterium, assembly GCA_965217275.1. GTDB lineage: Bacteria > Bacteroidota > Bacteroidia > Cytophagales > Cyclobacteriaceae > Tunicatimonas. The sequence continues at coordinate 5,931,485 of OZ244400.1, forward strand.
TATACTAATCATGTTTCTACCCAATCATAATTGAATGTCCACCTCATCCTCGTAATCGAAGGGCACGTTGAAAGTCAGGCCGTACATTTGCACCCGGGCCTTGCCCTTGTAGCGCACCCTCTTTTTGTCGCCATTGAGCATACTCAGCGCGGTACTCAACAGGCCCATGTTCAGGTCGGCCAGCGAAATTGTAACATCAATCGGAACCGAAAAGTTGCTGTTGGGCTCGGCCCGAATATCGTATTCGCGATCAATCTCTTTCACCATTTTGTTCTCAACCGAAACGGCCACGTTCACCCCCTTGAGCGTCACCGACTTGTTGTTGGGATTAAAGAACTTGGCATCGCCGTTGATGCGGGCGCCGCTCATGCCCTGCACATCGATCTTCAGATTTTCTACTCCCTGAAAATCCGGGGCTTGCGGAGCATTGCAGGCTGAAATCAGCAGCACGCATCCGATAATCAGCAAATTCCAGTACTTAGTCCAAGGCTGGTTCATACTCTGTAATTTTTTGTCTTTCATCGTCAGGAATAGGCATGGGCCGTCCGGTTTGGGTGTTGATAGCGACCAGCACCAGCGAAGCGGTATAGAACCGCCGTTGGTGGGCATGGTCGGTAATCAGGTTATTCATTGTTAGGCTCGTGGTGCCTATTTTCACCGTACGCAGGTGCGCTACGGGTTGCACATCCGGGGTAAGCGGCACCTTAAAGTCCATGCTTGCGTGAGCCAGTACCAAGGCAGTGTCAGACCGCGAACGGATTTCCGTGGCCCGAAAATACTCCAATCGCGCCAACTCCAAGTAGGTGAGGTACACCGCGTTGTTGGCGTGCCCCAGCATGTCCATATCCGAGTAGCGGACCTGTATCGAATAATGAAAACGAAAATCGGATAAAACCTCACTCATTCAATAATGATCGTTAGGTTGTTGCTGCGCTTGGGCGATAATTCTTCGGTCATGGTGCCTGCTCCGTAGTTGTTCATGTCGCCCTTTTCCACGTTGATGTAGTAGGCCTGCGCCTCGATGCCGGTATACCGAATACGTCCTTTGCGGTCGGTATATTGCACTCCACCCACCGGATTAGTTTCCTGCTCGTAGTCGTCTTTGGTTTTGAAAATTTGCACCTGCGCACTGTCAACCGTATTACCGAGGTTGTCGCGCACGGTGATGCGCAGGGCAGTGGTCAGAATTTGCAGCGGTCGACTATCCGCTTCGGGCACGCTGGCCGAGGGAATGATCTGCGAGGGAACGTTCTGGCAGCTAAGCACGATGCAAGCCAGTAGAGTCAATATTCTTTTCATAGTGGGTTCGAAGATTGAAAAACAACTAGGTTGATGCTTGGTTCGGTGTAAGAATACTAATCATCCAAGCCATGCGTCTGTTTTTTCTAAGGCTACAAAGTATACTTTTTATTAGCGGTTTTACAACTGCTTACGCACAAAACAACGTTCCTTTATCCTTGCAGGAAGTGGACCGACATTCGCCGTACTACAGTCGGCAAACGGCCGAGATATCTTCCGCGCAAGTCTACAAGTTACAATCGGATTTTCCGTTCACCAGCCTCTCACTACGCATTCCGAACAGTGCCACCTTTGAGGGCGCGTGGGTGGTCGTTCAGCAAGATACGGTGTATCTGCAGGCCGACGAACACGCTTCGCCGAACGCACCTTACCGGCAAGCCAACCTGATTGTGCTCCACCAACCGACGGATCAACTGTTGTTTTATCCCGCCACGCTGCGGGGCGAAATCAGCTTTTCGTTCTTCAACGCGACTGGCAAACCGGGAAGCAGTGGGCCCGCCCTCCGCAACAACCGCTCGTATCGAACTGCTACTGCATGCGAAGAACCCAAGTTTGTCCCCCAGGATGAGTGGCGCGCGGGATTGCCCGCGCCGAGCTATTCCCGCCGAGCCACGTCGGTTGACCACGTCATCGTGCATCATTCAGCTACCTTCAACACCTTAACAAATTATACCAACGTGGTGCGGAACATCTACCTGTTTCACACGGAAGAGAATAAGTGGTCAGACATTGGCTACAATTACCTCATTGCTCAGGACGGCACCATCTACGAAGGACGCAGTTCCGGGTCGCAGTCCGTTGATAACGACAACGTGCAGGGCGCGCACTTTTGCGGCAAAAACGGCGGCACCATGGGCATCTGCCTACTGGGCAATTATAACACCGCCGAACCTACCGACACGGCCGTAGCCTCCCTAGAGCGACTCACCGCCTGGAAGGTAGACAAAGAAGGCTTGAATCCGCTGGGTGAAAGCTCGCATCCGGCCAATCCCACGCTGAAAACTATTGCCGGGCACCGCGACGGCTGCTCCACCGAATGTCCGGGCGACAACCTTTATGCCCTCCTGCCAGCCGTCAGAACTTCGGTGGCCGCCCGCATCGCTACGGGATGCGGACCGGTGGCAGAGACGTCCGATTCCTTGGTGTTATTTCCGGTGCCAGCAGCCAAAACTATTTCCGTACGCTTGCCCGACAGCGTAAAGGTGAGCAACGTGCGGCTGTATGATATCACCGGCAAACAGTGCCCAATCCTCATTTCTATAATCAATGAACGTGAGTTCACTATTGATACTGATTATTTGGCTACTGGAGTTTATGTGCTTCACCTTTGGGGGCAGGGCATCGATGAGCAACGAAAAATACTGGTGCGGTAGGCCGATAGACCGGATGTGGTCCTCAGGCTTAACTACTGCTCCAGCGCTACCAAGGTAGTCTCCAGAATAAGATACTGCTTACGGGTCGTCACTTCTTCGCACAACGCGCGGGTGCGGCGTACGTTCTGCTTCACGTAGGTACGGCCCCTGAATTGAAACTTTGTGCCCGGAGGGTGGCAGTGCAGGGGCACCTGTCCACTCGGAAGGTCGTACTGCTGCAACGCCCGGGTTAGCGCGGCATCAGCCCCGGTAGAGGCCCGGGGGTTGTTGGCGTACGGACGTAGCGCCTTGAGTACCTCGGCCGGAAACACGGTTTCTGACAATACCGGAACCAACAGCTGCCCAAAGCACCGCTTCCAAGCTGCACCGTGGGGTGGAATTCGGAAACCATGCTGCTGAAACGCCCGCAGGTGGGCCACTTCGTGCAAGTAGGTGATCAGAAATGCGTACGGGTTGAGATTGCTGTTAACGCTGATGGTGTGACAAACCCCTCGGGACGACCTTCGGTAGCGATAGTCGCCCCACTTGCTGCGTCGCGGGCGACTCACCCGAAAGTCGAAGGCGTAAGCACGGTGCAAGGTGGCACAGTAGGCAACCGCCGCGGTCGGCACGCGCGACTGGAACAAGCACTTAGATTCAGGCAGCATCCGCGTTCAGGTCTTGATCGCCCAAGAGGCGTTCCTTTTCTCTGTCACTCAACTTCAGGTCTTGGCCCACGCGCTTGAACGTAGGGCGATTGATAGAAAACAGAACAAGGGCCACCGCGTAAAGGGCCACGAAAAACTGCTCGCCCGTCAGGTGCAACCCAAGCACGGGAAGCAGGTTGGCCAAGGCTAACCAGATATACTTCAGCCGGGCGGCTTGGTGGAAAAAGCGCAAACGTTCCTGAAAGGGCCGCTCCGGACTGTAGCGATCAAATCGTTTTCGGTACGTGGTGTAGGCCAGCCATCCAGTGAGCAGCATCCCGGCCAGCACGGCCCCGTGCACCGCTCCAAAGGTGAAACCCTCCGCCAGTCCACCCTGCTCCATCCGACGCAGATATACGCCGCAAAATAGCAGCAGGGGAACGCTCACCATCAGGTAAAAGACCAAATGAAGGGTGTGAAAGTACTCGGCCGAGTTGCTTAAGAACCGTTGTTGCTTCGCCATGAGCGCACGAAGGTAAAACTTTTTGTTTTGTGAAGAAATACCAGTTTATTCGTTCCGCCCGGGATCCGTGCACTTGGCGCTCTACTGTTTCTATGAGAAAGAACAAAACCATTCGTAATATCGGCTTGCATCGCTTGGGCGTGGAGCGGACGTACAAACCTCAGTCATTGATCCGGCATCCCGATTGGAATTTTAAAGACATTCTTTCACTGGCCGTCGGGTACCGACTCGCTACGCATTCAGGAGTTACTTTTCTGCAGATTGGCGCTTTCGACGGTATCAACAACGACCCTCTGCACAACCTGATCGATACATTTAACTTATCGGGCATCCTGGTAGAACCCCAGCCGAAAGCTTTTGAAGCGCTGAAATCCACCTATCGCAATCACCGGAATTTGACTTTTGTTCAGGCGGCAGTATCCAACCGGGATGAAGTCAGGCCCTTTTATACTTCTCGCCACCACCCCACGCAGGTTGCCTCATTTGATCGAGAACACCTCATCAAGCGCAACGTGCCCCCGCACGACATTCAGGAATTACCGATGCCCTGTTTGACCATCAGCAGTTTGCTCGCTACCCATGCCGCCAAATCGCCCGACCTAATCCAGATTGATACCGAAGGCTACGACTTTGAGATCATCAAAACCATTGATTTTTTAACCGTGCGTCCGTTTGTACTTCGCTACGAACATGAGCACCTGTCGAAGGATGACTACAGCGCTTCGTTGGAGATGCTGGCCGAGCAGGGCTACCAATTCTTTGTCGAAAAAAAGGACGTTACCGCCATTCGCTGGGCGCAACCGAATTTATAAATGGATAAAAAGGGAATTCACGAACGTTGTCGCTGGCTAGTGGCGCAGAAAATCGACCAGTCAGAAGCGGCAATCCAGGAAGCTCAGCGCGCGGCCAACGAAGAAACAAAAAGCTCGGCGGGCGATAAGTACGAAACCGGCCGGGCCATGATGCACCTGGAACAAGAAAAGCTGGCCAGCCAACGGGCGGCCGCGCTGCAGCTTAAAAAGGTGCTCGATCAAATTGACCCTGATCGGTTGCAACCGCAGGTCACCCTGGGAAGTCTGCTGCAAACCAACCGCGGGTGGTTTTACGTAGCGGTGGGACTTGGCCAAATTGAAGTTGGCCATGAATCTTGTTTTGTGATTTCTCCGGCGGCTCCCCTGGCCAAGGCATTGTGGGGACGAAAGGCGCAGGAAGTCGTGCAATTTGATCAAGAGACCATCAGGATCTTACTCGTGAGGTGAGGGGGCAGTACGTGGCGCAGAGTCACATGGGGAATGATCACATTGAGTACGTAACAACCGTGCATTTTACTAGTTTATTCAGCAATAATGTCCGTCTTTTCATCACTGAACTAATTTTATGAGTAAAGAAGCTACTTCCGAAAAAATTAACGGTATGGGCGCCGTACTAACCAAAAAGGGCACGGCTTTCCGTGTTTGGGCTCCCCATGCCCAGCAGGTTGCCGTTGTTGGCGATTTTAACGGTTGGAGTGAGGACAAACACCCGCTCGAGCCGGAAGACAATGGCTACTGGTATGCTTTCGTACAAAAGGCTACGTCGGGAGATGAATATAAATTCAGCATCACCACTGAAACAGGCGATATCCTGACCAAGAACGATCCCTACGCTCGGATGCTTACCAATTCGTCCGGCAACAGCATCGTCACCGATCTCTCGTATGACTGGGAAGACGACGCCTTTGAAACTCCGTACTGGAACGACACGGTCATCTATGAATTGCACATCGGCACCTTCCACGTAACGGATCCTGATCGTCCGGGCACCTTTCATAGTGCTATCGAGAAATTGCCTTATTTGCAAGAATTGGGCATCAATACCATTGAACTGATGCCCATCACCGAGTTTCCCGGGGATTATTCGTGGGGATACAACCCTGCGCATCCCTTTGCGGTAGAAGAAAGCTACGGTGGTGTTACCGGACTCAAAGATTTCGTGAAAGCGGCCCACCAAGCGGGGCTTGCGGTGGTGCTCGATGTGGTCTACAATCACTTTGGCCCGAGCGACATTGATTTGTGGCAATTCGATGGCTGGAGTGATAACGAAGGAGGAGGTATTTACTTTTTTAACGATTGGCGTGCTGAGACCCCTTGGGGTGCCACCCGTCCCGATTATGGTCGACCCGAAGTGCGACGTTACCTGCGCGACAATGCCCTGATGTGGTTAGAAGAGTTTCGGATGGACGGGCTGCGCCTGGACGGCACCATGTTTATGCGCAATGCCAACGGTATGGACGGAGACCCGGGCAGCGATATTGCTGAAGTGTGGGACTTTTTTCAGGAGCTTAATCGTGAAATCAATGATCGGTTTCCGCGCAAACTGATGATTGCTGAAGATCTCATGGACAATGCCGCCATCACCCAGTCCTTCGATGAAGGGGGAGCAGGCTTTGGTAGTCAATGGTGGGGTGACTTTGTGCATCCCGTGCGAGCCGTGGTTATTGAGCCGGAAGATCAGCAGCGCAATATGGAAAAGTTGGCCCAGGTGGTGCAGTTTCCGGCGGATAAAGCCTTTCAACGCGTCATTTATACCGAGTCGCACGACGAGGTAGCTAATGGCAAAGCCCGGGTTAACGAAGAAATTTGGCCGGGCGAGTCGGATAGTTACTTCGCGATTAAACGCAGTTTCCTGGGAGCCGCTCTGGCTTTTACCGCGCCAGGAATCCCCATGATGTTTCAGGGGCAGGAGTTTGCCGAAGACAAGTGGTTTGCCGATGGCGATCCGCTGGACTGGTCCTTGGCCGATACCCATGCTGGAATCTTGCGCATGTACCGAGATATTATTCGGTTGCGACGTAACTTTGAGGACAATACCCGGGGACTGCGCGGCAGCAATACGCAAGTTTACCACGCTGATCACGAGAAGAAGGTATTAATTTTCCAACGCTGGGAAAATGGTGGTCCTCAAGATACTACGGTAGTGATAGCTAATTTTGCCAACGAACTGTACGAAGGCTATGTTGTAGGTTTGCCCCAAGCCGGGAATTGGGAGCTTCGCTTTAACAGCGATTGGAAAGGATATGACGAAGACTTTACGAATCAGTCTGCATTTGCGCTGGAAGCGCACCAGGGGGCTACTGATCAAATGTCACACTACGGCTTGGTGGATATTGGTCCTTACACGGTATTGATCTTTTCTCAGAACAACTAGGTGGTTGTCGACTTTAACCAGTTTGCGATTCAGAGCTAGGGGAGAAAGAACTTCGGAGAGGATCAGCAGGATATTAGGACGATCAAGAGCATCCGGAAGAGGTTCTGCCATTGAACTGCTTCCCAAAAGCAGGCTGGTTACCAAGGAAAGGTAGATTGATTTTCGTTGCATCATAGTAGTTGGGTCTAGTCCATAAGCCTAACATTGTACTGCCGCGGGCCAGGATGATAACCTGAAAAAGAGTTTTCCACGAATGGATACGGAGTATACACGTACACAAATCGGTCCCAGGGGTTATAAACAACTACCTCCTCCCGAGCATCTCCGCAGAGGTTAGCCGGTATGCAATGATACCATCCTTGCCGCGGGTTGCCAAACGGGGTGGGTAGTTCAGTGAACCGGTGGGCAGCGTTTCCCTGACCGCTCCACAGCATGCCTCCGTTGTACAGATGAGCCGCTTGATCAGGGCCATTCCAAAAAACAACCTCCATGCCGGTGTGGTTGGGCGAATCATTCAGCGTGAAGCGGCGGATCACTTTTCCACCCACGCCCACCAGCATCACTTCAGCCTGATGTCCCTGGTAGCGGATCATCATCTGGGGCCCCGGCACGGCATCATCAAAATGAGCCACCCTAAGTTCCTGACCGTGCGGCACGATAGTTTCACCCAAGGCCAGAATTGTCTCGCCCCGCTCATCCATCACGTGACCAAAACCCGAACAGAAGGCTCTTTTTTTAGCCGGATCATCCCAGTAATCAATGACTACTGCATCCATGTTTTTGCCCAGTTTTTCTTCCCAGCGGGGTGCTCCGTCCGCATTCAACACAAAGTATCCTCCGTTGATTTCGTCACGGCCATCTTGGTCCATATCGCCAACCGCCGGTACGTAGGCCGGACAGTTGGCGTACTCATCCCAGGAGTTGGAATAAGTCCACCGCACGTTTAGCTGATCGTCGAAAGCGATTATCTTTTTCCCGAGCTTGATGATAAAATCCTGGGGTGTTTCACGCCCCCTGAGGTTAGCTATCAGAATGCGCTGGTGCACCCAGTTGGGACCTTCTCCCTCACTGGAGGTTAGCTCCGAAGGCTGCGTCTCTCGTTTCACTTCGCCCGTAGCGCCATCTAGGATTTGTACGCGTACGTGCTTCATACTGTGGGGAGATACCGCCCGTTCGTATTCAACAAAAAAGGTAATGACCTCGGCTTTTCCGTCACCATCTATGTCGTGGATCGCGACCGGGCCGGGGCGGTTAGGTTGCTTTCCGCCCTGTCCATGCTGCCAAAGCACCTGCCCCGACTGGTCGAAGGCCCCTAAAAAACAAGGATGCACCGCCCCGCCGTCCACCGAAAGCGCCGCCCGGTAGACCAGAAAATCTGCCTGTCCGTTTCCGGTTAGGTCGCCAATGCGAATATCGCCTCCGTAAACAAGATCGTTGTCAGTGCTTAACAGGGCCGCCGGAACAGGAATTTTGCGGTGCAGAATTGGTTTACCGTAATATTGAGCGGTATCAGTATCCGCCTGGTTGCTGGAAGAAGTAGCACCTCTCAAACTACTGATCAAACCAAGGCCCACCGCTAACGTCACTACTATTCTTTTCATATCGGACCCATAATCATCCTTACCACCCTGGGTTTTGCCTTAACTCCGCCTCCCGATTCAGATCAATTTCTGACTGAGGAATGGGTAGCAGGGTATGCTTTTCCTGCACGTTCGGACCGGCCTCGGGGTTGTATTGCTTTACCCGTTCAATGTACGTACCCGTTCGGAATAAATCTACCTTTCGGGCGTACTGCTCACCCCACAACTCCCGGGCTTTCTCATCCAGAATGAAGTCAACGGTGACCTCCCCCGCCGCGACGGGGGTTGCTCCCGAGCGGGTACGCACCGCGTTGATGCTTTTGGCGGCTTCGGCGTTCTTACCCTGCATCAGCTGCGCTTCGGCCAGCACCAGGTAGGTTTCGGCCAGCCGCAAGATGTAGTGATCCCGAATAGTACCTCCCGTGTAGGCCACCTCGTTGGGATGGTACTTGGTAGAGTCGGCCGGATCAGACTCTTTCAACCACTTGGTCGGCCAGGGGCGCAGCCGCAAATCGGTAATATCAGTGATTAAGCCCGCGTCAGGATTGTCAAAGTCGAAGATAAGATCGCCGACGGCCACGGGCGTCCCGTCGATGTTTCCTTCTTCAATGGCGGTAAAGCGTTTTTGAAGGTTGGGCAGCTGGTAGCGTTGGTCGTTGCGTTCGAAGAGATCGTAGTAAGGCATGGTGGCCGAAAAGCGGGTAAACCCCCGGCCGCCGTATTCGGGCCCCGCCTTTAGGCCGGACACCCGCTCCACCCGCGAGTGAAAAATACGCACAAACCGAACGGCTGGTCCGCCCCGCACCGAAGGAGTGTACTGGGGCGTTAGATCGCCGTTGCCGTTTTGCAGCACCCAGAGTCCTTCCGGATTTTCATTGTGGTTATCCAGTTGAAACAAATCCCAGAACGGATTGCCTGCGGCATTGTCAGCGCGGCTACCGAACCGTTCGGTGACCAAGGAATGGTTGGGATCGTCGATGGCGGCCCGCGCGGCCGCCTCAGCATTGGCGTAGTCTTGGGCGCACAGGTAGGCGTAGGCCAGCATGTGGTTTGCCGTGGCCCGAACCACCCGGCCCGGTTGCGACGCTTCTTCAGGGAGCAAAGCCACGGCCGCCAGAAAGTCTTCAATGGCGTAGTTCAGCACCTCATCCCGCGACTCTTGGGTGAAGTCGGCCTTCACGCCTTTCACCGATTCGCGGGTAGCGGGCACGTCCCCCCACAGCATAGTAAGCCACAGGTGGCCCCACCCCCGGAAAAAGTGAGCTTCGCCTTCCGTTTGCTCCTGCAACGACGCACTTTCCCACGTATGCTCAGCGCTGCCTTCCAGCACCGAAGTGGCATTGTTGGTCAGGCGATAGTAGTGCGACCAGAGGGCGGACAGGTTCTCGTCGGAGATCGCCGCTCCGTAGCCCTCGTTGAGCGACACGACTTCCTCCCGGCTAGGCTGCAGGCCGTTCTGCATGAAATCCGTACCGGCGTTGGCCAGCGATTGGTAATCACGCATCAAACCGCTGTTAAAATAGAGCGAACTAATCTCGTCGTAGAGTCCGACGGTTCCGGCGGCCAGTCCCGCATCAGTGGTGTAGGTCACCTCCGGACTCAAAAAACTTCGTGGTTCTTCCAGCAGAAAATCATCTTTGCAGGCGATCAGTACGATCAGAGAGCCGAATAGGATAGTCAGATAGCGATACATTGGTTTCATAGCTTGGCGTATTAAAAGGCGACATTTAGACCGAAGAGCACGTATTTAGGAATCGATATCTCTGCGTAGGCGGCCGATTCCGGGTCGACAAAAGGAAAGTCGGTGAAGGTGAAGTAATCGTGCAAGTTCACGTACACCCGGGTTCTGTCCAGGCCAAACCGGCCCACCATCGCCGTTGGCAAGGTGTAGGATAAGGTGATATCCTTGATGCGGGTGAAGCTGGCATCGTAGACGTCGATAGAGCCTAGCGGGTCGGCAGCGTTGTTGATCACCGGACGAATCCACGTATTCGATGGGTTCTCAGGCGTCCAGTAGTCGTAGGGAGCCTTGTTGAAACGCGCCGATACCCCTTCTTCCCGGTACCGCCGGTCGATGCCCTGCACGGTTTGCACAAAAACGGTAAGGCTCAGGCCTTTGTAGGAGAACGTGCTGTTCAACCCACCCAACCAGTCGGGCTGCCGCACTCCGACAATGATCTGATCCTGCTCGTCGAGCACCCCGTCGTTGTTCTGGTCTTTGATGCGGGCATCGCCCGGCACCCGGCTGGGAGTGGCCGAGGCAGCAATTTCATCCTCTTGGCCCAGTTGCCAGATGCCGTCGAACTCAAAGTCGTAGATCACGTTGAGCGGCTCGCCGATAAACCAGCGATTTTGTCTATCGTCTTGGTTATCACCGTAGAGTTGCACGATTTCGTTGCGGTTGGCGCTGAAGTTTAGTTCCAGTCGCCACGTAAACCCTCCGGCGCTCACCGGCACGGTGTTTAGACCAAGTTCGTATCCTACGTTCTTTAGCTCTCCGATGTTGAAAAGGATGTTGTCCTGACCCGTGATCGTAGGAATCTGACGGTTCAGCAACAGGTCGTAGGTGCGGGTGTTGTAGAAGTCGAAGCTGCCGGATATGCGGCCGTTGAGCACCGCAAAGTCAGCCCCTACGTTCAGGGTGGTGGCCCGTTCCCAGCCCAGGTTTTGGTTGGGCAACGTGCTCACCTGCACTCCTCCCACGATGGTTTCGCCAAATACGTAGGGGGTGCTGCGCAGTTGGGCCAGTGAGCGGAAGGTGCCCACCGCCTGGTTGCCCACCGTGCCGTAGGAAGCCCGGATTTTGAAGTCTTCCATCCACCCGACGTTGCTCATAAACGGTTCACCGGACAAGCGCCAGGCAAGCGCAACCGAAGGGAAGTTTCCGTACTTGTTATTCACGGCGAAGCCCGAGTAGCCATCGCGGCGGATGGTGGCCGTCAGGTAGTAGCGTTCGTCAAAGTTATAGTTCATTCGGGCCATATAGGATACTAACTCCCATTCGTTTTTAGGAGAACCTTCACCGTACGAATTTCTATCTTCCTGGTCCCACTCCGGAAGCAGCGGACTCTCGCCCGCGCCAGGACTGTACCATAGCAAGTCGTCCGTTACGAAGCCGGAGGCTCCGGTTGCCGCCCATTCAAAATCGTGCGATTGGCGACTATAAAGCCCAGTAAGATTTAACCGGTGGTTTCCGAAGGATTTTTCGTACTTTACGATGTTTTCCCAGGTAAAATCTCTCATCCGAGCGTCTTCTACTTGGGCTAGACCGCTATTGGCATTGCCCAGCCACGTGCCCCGGGGCCAGTAGATCGCTTCTTTAGAGAACCGCAGGGTGGCCCCGAAATTCATCCGGTACGAAAAGCCTTCTAACTTCTGCGGAGCTACTTCAAAAAACAAGTTGTTGAAGACGTTAGTAAATGAATTCTGCTGGGTAGAAAGTTGCATCTCAGCCGCCGGGTTGATGAGCAGCTCGTCTCCGGCCTGCGGAAACTGGGTGAACGTTCCGTCGTCTTCGTAAATGCGCGAGAAAGGACTCAGCCGGTAGAAAGCCGGTTGGTTGTTGTTGCCAAAAACCATCCGCTCAAAGTCGTTGTAGCTAAACAGCAGGTTGTCGCCGACGGTCAACCAGGGGGCAATGGAGAGCAACTCAATATTGTTCTTGAGGGTAATCCGACTGAAACCGGTGCTTTTTTGGAGCCCTTCTTCTTCCACGTACGAAATAGAGAAATAGTCCCGGACGTTTTCGTTGCCGGTGTTCACGCTGATCTGATAATCCTGCCGCAGGGCGTTGGGGTTCAGCATCTCGTCTAGCCAATCGATTGACTCGCCCCTCTCCCAACTTTTCAACTCGTTGGTCTCCAGGATAAGCGGGGCAATCTCATCGTCCGGTTCCTCGCCGGTGATCGTTCCGTCGGTGCGGTAGGCTTCCTTGCGAAAGGCAAAAAATTCGTCGGGACCCAAAAGTTGGTACTTAACCGCTTCGTTTTGAATGGACCAGGAAGCGTTGAACTCAATGATGGTCCCCTGGCTCGTGCCGGCCTTGGTGGTGATCAGAATCACTCCGCTGGCGGCCCGCGACCCGTAAATGGCCGCCGCCGAGGCGTCTTTCAGGATTTCTACCGAGGCAATATCGTTGGGGTTGATGTCACGAATGTTACCGGCAAAGGGAATCCCATCCACCACAACCAACGGTGAATTGGAGGCTGAGATTGAGTTGATGCCCCTGATCTGGATGCTTCCGTTGGTGCCCGGATCGCCCGACCCCCGGGTAATGTTCAGTCCGGGAGCCGCGCCTTGTAGTGCCTGAAAGATATTGGGGTTCGCGTTCTGCTCCAGCCGCTCGGTAGATACCGAAGCCACCGAGCCCACGATGTCGCTCTTCTTCTGCGTGCCGTAGCCCACCACCACGACTTCCTCGAGCGCCTGGACGTCCTGATTCATGGCCAGGTTGATCACCGTCTGGTTGCCAATGACCACCTCCTGTTTCAGGTAGCCTACCGAAGAAAACACCAGGGTTTCAGCATCGTCGGGCACCGTGAGTCGGTAGTTGCCGTCAATGTCGGTGACCGTGCCTACCGTGGTGTTTTTCACGACCACGTTCACACCCGGCAACAATTCGTTGGTTGATAAGTCGGTGACCGTACCGGTGATGGTTTTCTCGAGCGCAATCGAAGTGACGGCCGCCTGCTGCTGAAGGCTAACAACCGAACCGAGAGCGGGCAACTGCTCATCCGAGCGAAGCGACTGCCCTGGCAGCGACTTAACGTGGGGATCAGTTCGCCGATGAATCACGTAGTAGTCCTTGGCCAATTTTTTAAACGACAAATCGAGTGGTTTGAGCACCTGATCCAAAGTTTCTTCCAGGGTTTTACCCGCCCAGGACTGGCCGCGCACTTTTATTTGCTCGACCGTCTGCTCGTCGTAGGCAAAGTCCACCTGGTAGGTCTTAGCGATTTTTTCTAAAGTAGTCTTCAGGGTTTCTACCCGTTCGTCTTGCGCTAGTTGTGACGGAAGGGCCTGGCGGGTGGCGAGCGTCTGCGCCCGGCTCACCGAAGCACCCAGGCACAGCAGCACGACGGCAATCATTTTCCATTGGTGGGGTTGAGGTTGGTTCATACTGATAGATTTAGGTAAGAAGGTCGTTGTATTGTAGGGGTGAAATTTAATTTACTCCAGAATGATGGTATGATCGTCCGGCTGCTCGACGTGCAGTTTGTAGATCAGAGAAAGGGTTTCCAGCAACACCGCCAGGTCGCTGCTTGGTAGCGTGGCCGTCAGGTGCAGGGTATCCAGGGCCGGTTTTTTGAGGATAACCGTTTGGTTGTAGCGATCCTGAATCCACTCGGCTACTTCGGCCACCGGCACCTGCTCAAACACCAGCTTTTCTTCCTTCCAGGCGGTATACAGCGCGGAGTTCACGGGCTTGTGCACGGTGTTGCCGGGGGTGACTTCCACAAAATCGCCGGGCTGCATCACAATGCGCCGGGCGTCGGCGGCGGTCTGCACGGTGACTTCGCCCGACTGTAAGACCACCTGCGACTTCCGGGGTTCGCTGCTCACGCTAAAGCGGGTACCGTACACCTCCACGTCGAGCGAAGCGGTGTGCACCACAAACTTGACTTTGAGGCCATTGCCCTGGGCTGATGCGGTGGTTTCGTTCGCAGTCCGAACCTGGGGTTTGACATGGAAAAACGCTTCGCCCTCGAGCCAGACCTCCCGGGTACCGCCCTGCCAATCGGTCGGGTAGCGTAGGGTGGAGCGTTCGTTCAGGATGATCTGGGAGCCGTCGGGCAGCGCAACGGTTTGTTGTTCGTTCTGTTGAGTAGCTACCGTGCGCTCGCTACCGGTGGGCATCACCAACCAATAGATAAGGCCCGCCCCAAAAAGCAGGGCTACGCTGGCCGCCACTTTCCAACCCCAATTTCCGGAAATGCTTCGGGTGCTCGCGGCTACCGCAGAGGGGAAAGCTGATGCAGCGTCGGGGCGGGCGACGGTATGCTGAATTCGCTGCCAGAGGGAGGCCAACTGTTCCTCGTTTACCGGCGGCTGATTCACCACCTGCGACGTGGCCAACAGGATGCGTCTTGCTTCCTGCACTTCGGCCGCTTTTTCGGGGTGCCGGGTCAGTTGCTTCTCCCAGTGTCGAGTGGTTTCCCGGGTAGGATTCAGCACCCACCGGCGAAACGATTCGTCAGCAAGCAGCTCGTCAATGGTGTAGTAGTCGAAAGACACGTAGGCTGTTTTCTTTAGAAGTGAGAAAAAGCGAACGTTATAACCAGTGACCAGCGATAATTTTTTTAAAATTACATATCTTGCAAAAAATGAGGGCTATAAATATTATTTTAGCATCAAGAGGTAGGGGAGGCGGTTTTTGATCAGTGAGTTGCACTCATATACCGCCGCCGTTCATCGATTTATGCTAGGAACAGGCCAGTAAGAGGAGAACAAGACTGGCGATTTGCGGTGTGCTCACCGGGGGGGAAGGAGCCACTTGCTGCCGCAGGGTCTTCATGGTTCGACAGACAAGATTGGAGACGCCCTGATAACTGATGTTCATGATCTGGGCAATTTCGGCATGAGTCATCCCTTCGTAAAAAAGCAGGAAAACCACCTCTTGCTGACGCGGTGACAACCGCTCAATAGCGCGAGACAGGGTACGGCGCAACTCCTGCTCCTGTTCGTTCTCGATAAGCAAATCTGCCGGGGAGGGGCAGTGAAGCGGCTCAGTAGGAAGTTGTTTAACAGTGGCCTGCTTTCGATGCAACTGAAGAACTTTGTGCTTGAGTGCTTTTAAGAGGTAAAAGATAACGCTGGCGGGAGATTGCAGGTGCGCTTTTCGTTCCCAAAGCTCCACAAACAGATCGTGAATGCAATCTTCTACTGCCTCGGGGCAGCCGGTTAGCGTGAGGCCGTACTGGTAGAGCGAAGCGGCGTGCCGGTCGTAAAGCAGGGCAAAAGACGTTGAGCATCCTTCCCTGAATTTGCTCCATAGTAAGGTATCGTCGGCCGGATTGCTCACTACTTGGGGTTGGTTGCTATTTTTGTTCACCGTTTCGGTAATATACACCCTAACCGATTACGTAGGCAAACATTTTTAGAGATATATTCAAATTTGGTAAAAGCAGATTATTCTTTTGCTTCCCATTGCTTAGTTGCTAACTACACAGCGGCAAGTAGCGTAAATTGAAAATTCAGTAGTCGCGAAACGGGTCAGCCGCTTGCATGGCCGACTGCCAGGCGGCGAACTTTTCGCGCACCCTGCGGACCACTTCCGGACGCTTGGCGGTGAGGTCGTGCTGCTCTTCGATATCTTCTTCCAGGTTGAACAACCCGCCGCCCCGGGGCGAAGCAACCCACTTCCAGGTTTCGACGCGGGCCGCGATCTTCCCGCAATTCCCAAAACATCGCTGGCTAACTTTAGACAGACATATGTTAAGTAACTAAAATTATGTTAATAACATCTATCTAGTTTAATATGTACCCTTACAGAAGAGAAAGAAGGCTAGTGCTTACCGTTGTCGCTGTTTATACGGTATTTTCAGGTCACCGACTACACGTAGTTATTTTCGGAAGAAGTGAAAAGAAGTACTGTTCGGTTAAGAGCCGATCAATGTTTCACGACTAAGCCGAACGAGCAGCACATCAGTACCTTTGGCTTCTTCGTGCCTTACTAGCAAAGCTAAGGAGGCTACGCTCGTTTAAGAGACACTAATTGATCAGACGTTGTTGGTTCAGACCTACCAAGAGACAGAATGTTGTATAATCGTTTTTCAACAACCGTCGGAAACAAGTATTTCCGACTTGTTGAAAAATACTGAGTTAGCGAATTAAATTTTAATTGCCTATGTTCGGGAATTGGCAAAGAAAAGGAATTTCGCTTAAGCAGTAAAATGACCAATGTTTCCGACACTTCTCGCGGCAACAACCGCCTAAGCACGGGAGCCGTATCCACGGGAGGCCAGACCATTTCGATCAGTCAGGCCCTGCAATACTTTGCGCTGAGCTTGAAGAAGCCCAACAACTACCTGCGTATTGTTCGGCGCTTTCTGGAGTATTGCATCGAGCACCAGGCGACCATTGACCAGGTGAGTTGCTCGCTCTACACCGCGGGTCAGCGGCCGAGTTTAGTTTCGCCAGTGCGCAAATTCGTCCGCTTCGCCGCCGAACATCAGATTATTTGCGTAGTGGCTGATCCAGAGTACAGTAAAATACCTCCGGCGGCCAACGAGCTGATCCTGGGCTACCTTTCGGAAGCCAACCTACTGGAAGAAAGCAAGTCCACCTACACCAAATCGCTGAACGCTTTCTTTGCCTGGCTGGATAAAGAGCGCGCCGATGGGGCCTTGGTTACTTTCTCGCACACCACCGTGCGGAAGTATCTGGAAGGGATGAAGAAACAGCAGGTTTCACCTTTTACTATGCAAGTTCGATTGTCCGCCATCAAAGGCCTAGCCCGCTGGGTAGTGGATCACCACGACCGACTGCCGGGGACAGATACTCCAAATGGGAAAGCTCCTAGTTCGCTAGACCGGGACCAGCTTGATGGGCTGCGGGGCATTGATCGGATTCGTTCTCCTCGCCTGGAGCGGCAGTTTCACCGGGACGGCTTGTCTGAAGAAGGCCGCGCTTGGCTTCTCGACTGCGTGGCCGACAGCAAATGGCAGGCGATTATTACGCTGATGGGCTGGTGCGGTCTGCGTACCGTGGAGGTTACCCGCCTGCGGGTGCGGGACGTGGACTTCTCGGCCAGCAGGCTCTACGTGCAGGGCAAGGGCAAGGAAGACAAGGTGGCCGTACAGCTGCTGGAAGAGTGTGCACACTTTTTGGCCCTCTATATAAAGGAGTACGACCGGGGTAATTCGGTTAGCCAAGCCCTGTTTCCGGGGCTGACCACCCGGCAGATTCGCTACTATACGGGGAAGTTTTTAAAGAAAGCGGGCCTGAAGACGGCCCGGGTGTCAGCCCACAGCTTACGCCACACCACCGGACAGGTGCTGCTCAAGCAAGGCGTAGATCCCATCTACGTGCAACGGCATCTGCGCCACAAGAGCTTCGCTACCACGCAAATTTATGTGCAGCAGCAGAGTGAAAAGGAGTATTTCCGGAAGTTGGATTCCTTACAGAATACTCCTGGTGAGTAAGCGAATAATTTCTACCTTCACTTGTTGAAAAGATTGACTATTACTACTGGAGCTAAACTTCCTGGTTCGTTTCACCTACGAGCTCCAAGTTAGGCTTCAGCAAGATGGGTACACTAGAGAAGACCTGGAAACCATCATCATGGACGTGCTCTTCAGCGGTTGCCGGACCCTGCAATCTACCGGGAAGATGCCGGACCGATATACGACACCCAAGAAATCCCCTACCTGCAGACGCTGGCCATGAGTGTATGTCATACCTACGATACGATCTGCGAGCGGCTATACAGTGAAGGGCATTTACAAGAATGTAATAAGGATTGTGATAGTTTTGGTTT
The DNA here is from genome assembly GCA_965217275.1 of Cyclobacteriaceae bacterium. Taxonomy (GTDB): domain Bacteria; phylum Bacteroidota; class Bacteroidia; order Cytophagales; family Cyclobacteriaceae; genus Tunicatimonas. Next base: position 5,949,550 of record OZ244400.1, read on the forward strand.
ACATAACTAAAGTTACATAACAAGCTTGAATTATTAGAATGTAAAATGTAATGTAAGGATAGGTTGGCTAAAATTACTCCCTATTGGGCTGTTTTGGGGATTGGCAAGTAAGACGCTAAGTGGAGAACGCGATCACGAGTAAATAGAGATTAACAAACGCGTCTGTAGAGGACCTGCATTACTTACAGATGTGACAAATTCGACCCCGTAGACAAGCATTGATTGGATATTAGACCTTCCTTGCTGTATGAAAATTTATAGATACATCGCAGGTATCGTCTTGGGGTGCCTATTAACTGAGGCCGCCGCAGCTCAGGGATTATTCGGAGTGCGCCCCCGCCCCGTGCATCATTTTGAGGACACGCAGTGGTACGTAGGAATGGTATCCGGAGTAACCCACGCTCATGCTACCGTAGGTCAGTCTCACACTGAACTAATCTCACTGGTAGGCCCTGAAATTGATAAGGAATATGTTCCAGATAATATGCAACTGGGTTTTAGCAGCGGTATTGCTGCCACCGCGGCCCTCACTCCTTCCCTACAGATAGCAGCATCAGCTCGGTATACTACTCTGAAGTATGCCTATCAGTATACGTATCACTGGCTAAATGAAGAAAACCCTGAAAATCAGTTGTTCGCTGAGCAAGCCCACAGTCACACACTAGGATACGTTGAACTCCCGCTGCACGTCCGCTACGGTATCCCACTCCAACGATTCAAACCCTTCGTGCAGACCGGCTTGGTGTACGGTAGGTTACTACAAGCCCGAAAGTCGCTGGCCGCTGCTACCACTGATTATGCGTCGGGTTCGGCCGCATCGGTACTCACCGTCACCCAAACCACCGATATCACTGACATCTACGTGAAATCTTACCTGGGGTACGCCCTCGGCGGAGGGATAGCGTATAACTTCGGGGGTATTGTTGTGGTAGCGGACGTCGAGTACCGCCGAGGTTTTAATACCATCACCAACCGGGATAATCGCTTCACCGCTACCCGTCACTTGGCTGGGTTGGGTAACGTTCCGGATGATATAAAACTGAACGCCATCACCGGAACGGTAAGCTTCTTCTTCCCCCTTAAATTCCTAACCGATAAAAGCTTTAAACCCCTTATCTTTTAGTCATGACAAAGTTATACTATTTAGTTTGGGGGATGGCAATTGGCTTAGGTTTATCGTCTTGTGGGTCGGACAACGAGGTGGTGGAACCCGGGACGAGCTTTGCGCGCATCTACGATGATCACCGGTTTTCGTCGGAATATGACCCATTGGACGTTATGCCCACCGAAGACGGTGGATACCTGCTGCTTGCGGCTACCGAAGCCTGGAACGCCTATCTCGTTAAAACTGACGAGGATGGGCAGGTACTCTGGCACAGTAGCGTTGATGAAGCCTACGTCAACCCCCTGGCGCAATTGCTGGTGGTGAATGACTCGATCTACTTGATTTGCATGAACGAAGTCACCCTGGCTACCGAAATTCTTCAGGTAAGTTTAGATAAACAAACCACCAAACCAGCAGCTACCATAGAATCTATTCAGTACCCATTAGGTGTATCGCAAACCCCAGAGGGAGACTTACTCGTCTTAGGATACAATCGCGAAAGCAAAAGCAGCACGCTCCACAAGTTGACCCCCTCGTTTGCCACCACGTGGAGCTTCGAGTATCCGGTGGAAGAAGACGTGGAAGAAGATATTATCGACCATTTGGGCCGGACCGGACCACAGTTTCCATTTTTCACGGGCACCACTGCGGATGGTAGTGCGTATTACTTCAATGGATTCAGCAATTATACCCTATCGCTAAATTTCGTAAACCCCGGATCGGGAGAGCTGACCGGAACGCTTAACGGGTTTCGCCAAGAAGGTTACGTGAGTGCCGCTCAGCCTATCGCGGGAAATCAGTTTGCACTGGCGCGACGCAATTTTCAGGTGAGCACCTTACTACCATTGACGGAAGTCAACTACCAGGCCATTGCCAATAGCGGCGATATAGTGGCCAACGACTTCCCCGAGATAGCTCCGGAAGCGCGCACAATCATCAAAACTACCGAGCTACTGGGCAAGCCAACCATCGTCTATGGTGCCCACACCAAAACCCAACAATTAGTCTTTTACTTTTATGATCAGGAAGCCGGAACGCTTCTGGCTACGTATCACCTGGGGATGACCGATCCTTATCAACTAGGAGACTTTACCTTTACCGAAGAGGGTGGCTTGGTGGTGTTGGCCGAGACTTTCTTGATCGGACGCTTTTCGCGCTTGTGCCTCTTCAAGCTATCTCCGGATGAGGTAAATCAGATTCTACAGTAATCAGGTTTTCTGCTTCTTCTTCTTGGCCGCTGGAAAGAGAATGTTGTTAAGGATGAGTCGGTAACCCGGTGAGTTGGGATGCAGGTTGAGGTCCGTGGGGGCCTCCCCTACCCGGTGCTGATAATCCTCCGGATCGTGCCCGCCGTAAAAAGTCCAGAAGCCTTTTCCGAATTCGCCGTGCAAGTACTTGGCTTCCCCCACGGTCTTATTCTCGCCCAGAACCAACACATCCGGACGGATATACTCCTTACGGAAAGCAGTGGTCTGCCCCATAAATCCTTTCACAATTCGCTCGTGATTCTGCACCAGCATGGTGGGAATGGGGTCCCACTTCGCTGAGAACTCAAAGAGATTAAAGTAATCATTTTCCTGCGTCAAACCCCGAGTTTGCGGATCAACGTCAATGGTGGAGAATTCGTACTCGTAGGGATTTCGAATCAACTGAAAATTCTGAAAGGCAAAGGTATTGGCAAAGTTCAGTTTGGACTGCGCATTCGGGTCGGCCCGGTCACCGTCGAACATGGATTCTACAATGTCCACTCCCGCGGCCGCCAGGGCAATGTCGTAGGTGTCGGTGGCCGCGCACATGGCGAACATAAAACCACCTCCTGACACGAAATCGCGGACTTTGTTCACCACGGCTAGCTTCATTTCAGAAACTTTGGCGTAGCCGTGCTTGCGCGCCGTTTCTTCAAAACTACGCTGTTGGGCAATGTACCAGGGAGCGTTGCGGTATACGCGATAAAATTTTCCGTACTGCCCGGTGAAATCTTCGTGGTGGACGTGTAGCCAATCGTACTCGGGCAACTTATCGTAGAGCACCTCATCGTCAAAAACCACCTCGTAGGGGATTTCGGCATAGGTGAGGGCCAGGGTAACCGCGTCATCCCAGGGCTGTTTGTTTTTGGGGGAATAAACGGCAATCTTCGGATGTTTCTCCAGTTTCATCAGGTCCATGTTGGACGAGGGGCTCGCGATGGTGCTCACGACCTGATTGTACTGGGCATCCGAAATCACCTCGTACTTTACTCCCCGGATAACGCACTCGTTTTCCAGTTTTTGCGAGTATTCGCAGGCGAAGGTGCCGCCACGGTAATTGAGCAACCAGTCCACCGTTTCTTGTTGCTGGAGCACCCAATAAGCGATCCCGTAGGCCTTCAGGTGGTTACTCTGTGCTTGGTCCATGGGCATAACCAAATAGGAGGCATAGGATGAGACTCCCCACAAAAAAACGATTGACAGTAAGATAACTTTGCGCATAGAAAAGTTCTAGTTTTATAATTGAAAGCAGTGACTACTAATTTAATACAAAATCCTGGGCTTTATTGTTAATAGAAACGTGCTATTCGCTAGCTTTGATCCCAAACCTCATGTGATGTATTGAATGAATTTCCTCATTAACCTTCAAGAAAGTGTAAAAGCCATACGTGACAATCTGCTGCGCACCGTGCTAACGGCCATGATTATTGCAATCGGCATCACGGCTTTGGTAGGTATTCTCACCGCCATCGACGGAATTCAAGCATCGGTTGATGATAGTTTTGCCAGCCTGGGAGTGAACACCTTCACGGTGCAAGAACGCGACGGCGGTAACCGCCGACAGCGGGGTCGGGCAGAAAAAACCTATCCCCCCATTGACTTTCAGGACGTACGGCAGTTTACCAGACGCTACAATCTGGCGGGACACACCTCGGTACGTACCCGGGTCACGGGCAACGCGGAGGCCAAGCGAGGCTCGCTCCGAACCAATCCAAACGTACAGGTGGAAGGCACCGACGAGCAGCACCTCATCATTGAGGGATTAAGCCTCAAATCGGGCCGTAACTTTTCTAGCCTGGAACTAGAAAAAGGAACCAACGTCGCCATTGTCGGCACTGATATCGTCAATGATCTATTCACCGAAACCGAAGATCCCATTAACCAACGCATCACTCTTTTTGGTACACCGTTTAAGGTCATTGGGGTGTTAGAAGAAAAGGGCGCCGGACCGGGCGACAACGTCAATCGGAAGGTGTTCATTCCGGTGGTAAAGGCCCGGCAGATTGCCGTTAATAATCTGGCCTATACCATCACCGTATCCGTTAGTGGTACCGTCAGCCTCCCCCTGGCCATGGGCGAAGCAACCAGCCTGATGCGAACCATCCGACAGGATCCCATCGGGGGAGAGCTTTCGTTCGAGGTGAAACAAAAGAAATCGCTGAGCGAAGAACTTGGCGAGATCACGGGATACTTACGCATCGGGGGTTTCACCATCGGGTTGATCACGCTGTTGGGAGCCTCGATTGCCCTGATGAACATTATGATGGTTTCGGTGACCGAGCGCACCCGTGAGATTGGGGTCAGGAAAGCGCTGGGAGCTACTCCCCAGAAAATCAGGCAACAGTTTCTAATGGAAGCCATCGTGATCTGCCAGATCGGAGGCTTGCTGGGAGTAATCTTCGGCATTGGCATTGGCAACGGGGTGGCTCGACTGATGCAGGTTGAGCAATTTATTGTCCCCTGGGTTTGGATCTTTACGGCACTGCTCATTTGCGTCGCCGTAGGTTTGTTTTCGGGATACTATCCTGCCTACCGGGCCTCTAAGCTCGATCCCATTGACTCGCTACGGTTTGAGTAGCGAGCTATTCCTTGAGCAAGCGATGATACGAGGTTCCTCGGCTCGTCTGCAGGTAAAGAATATACGTGCCACTCGCTAAATGACTAAGGTCTAAACTGCTTTCGTGATGCCGAATGACGCCGTCCATCAACTGATGGCCGCGGATGTCTACTACCCGATAACTCGTTAGCCGGGTAGATGCATCCGTACGGACGTGAAAAGTTGCTGCGCTAGGATTCGGATAGACTTGAATCAATTGGGGATCAAGCGTGGGATCATTCGCCGTGACGATCTCTACTTCAAAAGTTTTGCTGACCGGATCGGCGGCCAAGTAATTATCGTTTCCGGTCTGACGAGCGGTTACCACTAGAACTCCACTGGCCCGAGCCACCAGCGTATCTCCCCGGATCACTCCCTCCCCCGAATCAATAGCGTATTCTACCGGAAGTCCCGACCGGGCGGCAGCTTGCAGATGAAAGGTGGTGTCGGTAAGGGTTTCTGCTTCAAAAGTTATCTGCTGGGAGGCACGCGTTATCAAAAACTCTAACACCGTATCAATCGCCGCAAACTGACTACTTGCCGGATGGGTAACTTTGATAGAGACCGGACCGGTTCCGGTAGTGACTACGGACCCTTCGTTATTGACCGTGGCCGGGCCGCTTACTATTGCAACTGTCGGGCGTTCGCCCCCCGCAGTGTTAACCACGATGGGTTGTCCAAACTGCCGGTCAGACGGTCCGAAAACCAAGGTCTGACTCTGCGGCTTGATCTCCGGGGACACGTCCAGCACAATGATCCGTTTTCGAACCGAAACCGGATTATAATCTTCATTACCCGGATGGCTAATGCGTATCTCCAGTTCGCCCGCTTCGCCAAAGCTTAGAAGACCGTCGTTATAAGTGGCTTGAGCCGTTCCCTCCAGCGCAACGTCGGGAACCAAGCCTTTGTCAGTGGTTACCTCTATACTGATCGATTCCCCGACCACCACCGTGTCCGGAAGGGGGCTGATCACGATGGTCTGGCTCTCTTTGTTAGGGGAGCGCACCAGTATCCGCTGAATCACTGGGGTAGCCGGTAGGTAATTGGCGTTTCCTTCCTGAATGGCTTCCACCACCACCTCCCCCTCTTGCTGCTCCTGAATGGTAACCAGATTGCCATCACTAAGCGAAGCGGGTCCGCTCACCACCCGGAAGGTGACCGGCAGCGTGGAGCTACTGCGCGCTTCTAGTGAAAAGGCGGGATCGGTGGTGAGTTTATCGGTTACTTCGCTGAAAAAGATTTCCTGGGAAGCTTTGGTCACGGTAAACGAACGTTGCTGGGCGGTAGCCGACCGATAATTGTCATTGCCGGACTGCTCGGCCCGAATGGTAACCGCACCCGCCTGCTGAATGATGGCTACTCCGTTGACTACGTCTACCCCTCCGCGCACCACTTCGTACGCTACGGGCAACCCGGAAGATGCCGTAGCAGTTAATGGAATCTCGCCCTCCGGTTCATACCGAACGTCTTTTAAGTCATCAAAAGTAAGTTCCTGATCGGCCCGCGCAACGTCAAAGGAAATCAGCACCGGCTCCGCCGCTTCGTAATCCTGGTCCTCGGGTCGCGTGGCGCGGATACGAACTTCACCAGCCCCCTCAATGGTGACCGTTCGGTTACTGATAGATACGTTCCCGGCTTCCACCGTTAGTTTAACCGAAAGATCGTCATTGGCCTTAACGTCTAGGGCGAAAGGTTCATCGCCGTAGGTTTTGTCCGGTATTTCACCCAGTGTGATCGTGGGTTTCGCCTTGGCAATGGTGAACTGAATGAGGCGTTCGGTTGGGGAGTAGGTATCGTTGCCCGCTACCGACATTTTGATGGTGGCGTCACCGGCACCCTGGATAGTGACCACTTCGTCGTTCAGCGTGAACGGACCTTCCACTTTTTGGTAAACGACCGGCAGTCCGGCGGATGACTGTCCGTTTAAACGGAAGGGATCGTCACCAAACCGTTTGTTCCCGATCGGCGCCAGGGTGAGCTCCTGGGCTAGTTTTTCTTGAATACTCAAGACAACGCCCACCGCCCGGATGGTCAGCCCGGGGAAGGTCGGGTTGGTGATCAGGCACTCGTACGAACCCGCTTGGGCGGTAGAGAACGACTCAATGGTTAAGGCGTTCGCCTCGGATTGATAGACCCGTTCGTTCCGGCGGTACCACACGTATTGACTGGAAGTGACCTGTTCGTCGAACGGCAAGCGGATGGTAGACGCATCGCCTGCTTTTAGATTGCGCTCAATGTTGACGACCGTGTCTCCCTGGGGGGCGTAGCGGTCTTGACAATTAGCGCACGTCAAATATTGTTGATTGGGCAACAGATCCTCAAAAGTTAGTTTATTGGAATGGCAGATCAGCGTTCCGGCCGAAGACCGAGCATTGGGAAGGGCAGGCAACTTCGTGAACTCATTCCCTGATATGTCCAGGCGTTTGGGCATGGACAAAGCCGGAAAAGAACCCGCTAGCTGGTTATTGTTAAGGGTCAACTCTTCAAAGGCTATCTTCGTCCAGGATTGCGGTACGGAGCCCGATAACTGGTTTTGCGCCAGGGTGAGGGTGAGGGGCGCGTCGGTGGTACGACTCACCTCACGGGGCAGATTACCCGCTAACCGGTTGTTGTGCAGATAACATTCTCGTAGTTTGGAAGAAGTAAATAAGTTACTCGCTAAGGTCTCAAAGCGATTATTGTGCAATTCCAGATGCGTCAGTCCCGCCCCAAACAAAGTGGAAGGGATACCACCGGTTAACTGGTTTTCGGAAAGATCAAGGTAACTTAAGTTACTTAGTTCTCCTATCTTCGAAGGTAACGCGCCTACCAACTGCGTATTGGGCAGTTCTAACCTTTCTAAGTTTTGTAATTTAGCAAAATCGCTGGGTAATGCCGTTCCTACCACCACGTCGGCGAGCCTTAGCCGACGTAGCTTCGTTAGCTGCCCGACCTCCTTTAGGAAGCGAACCGGCAGGTCAGGCACTTCGATGCGCACTTCTTCCAGTTGCGTAAGTTTCGCTAAGTCAGCGCTTATCTCGCCGGAAAGGCTGGCTTCTTCCACAATAAATTTCTTGAGCCCGGTCAGTTGATACAGCTCCGGGGGGAAGCTGTTCTTTAGTCCGGTTTGCACAAAGCGCAACTCGGTTACCCTTCCCTTTTCCGTGCGCACGCCTTCCCACGAAGCCACCTTGCCCTGCAGCCAGTTGGCGCGTTTACTCCAGCGGGCGCCCTCCATCTTTTGGTACACCGCCACCAGCGCCAGCGAATCGGTGCGGACCACCGATTTTTCCAGGCTCAGCTGCCAGGTGACCGGTCGGGCGGGTTGATTGGAAAACTCCCACCGAATAAGCAGACGCTGTCCCTTTGGCAAGTAGGCCAGTGACAATTCCGAACCGTTGGCCTGCGCCAGGGGTTCATCCTGGCAGATGGAGTACACCTTCACGTTGCGCGGGCTTCCCGAGCTCTTCAAAGAAACCACGCCGTCACCGGGCATCGTAAACTCATACCAATGGACGGATCGTGAGGCGCTATTATCCCCAACTACCGCAATGGCCGGATCATCACACGACGTTCCTACTTTAGCCCCGTCCTTCTGATAAGTGAATGAAATAACGCCGTCACGCAGACGAATGTCCTGAATATTAACACCACTGTTGGTACTGCCTTGCCGGGCAACGTACGTATCCGAGCTAGGGTAGCTTCGGGGGGAAAAAGACGAGTTTCCGGCGCTCCCCGGATATAAATCCCCGGCATCGCCCATATGCGACGGCAAGGCGTCCAGTTCGTCACGGCCGTCCGCTTCTTCCAGGTCAACCCCCTTGCGATCGGTATCCCCGTTCACCTGGTTGCTTTGGGGGTACTGCGCGGTTTTATTTTGGTCGATGTGCCAAATGGCCATGCCCGCCCCCGGTAGGTCGGCATCAACCCCGGTTTGTTGTCGGTTTTCTAACAGGAAGTACTCATTGGATTGGGGCGTACGGATTTTAAAAAACGCGTTATTCTGACTGGCCGCCGAGAGCGTATACGCTCCGTGTTGTTCGGTGATGTCCTTTACCTCGGCCCAGTCGAGAGCGCTTTTTGCCCAGGCAGATAACCCGGACGGGGTAGCTTCTTTGCCTCCCCAACCACCGCGGGCCATCAAACACCAGTGGCCAACGCCGGAGTCGGTGCCGTTGTCCTCGTTGGTATCATATAGGTCGGGCAGCCCCAGCAGGTGACCGAATTCGTGACAAAATATCCCGATGTTGACCCGCTCGCCAAAGCGAACCTCGGGTTGGATCATATAGTCACTGATGTTGCGTCCGTCGTAGTAACGGCTCGGAATAGCCCAGCGGTGCGACCAGACGTAGCTATCGTCGGCGGCTTCTTCCGCTCCCGGACCTGCGTGAACAACGATGATCCCGTCTACGTTGCCGTCGTTGTTATTATCGTACTGCGAAAAATCAACTCCCCGGGCCTCGGCCGCATCGATGGCTTCGGCGACCAAATCCCTGGCTCCCTCAAATCCCCGCTGCCCGTGGCTGTAAGATTGGTGGTTGTTCTTGGCTCGGGTCCAACCCATCACATCGACGCTAATATCTAGTTTTCCGTAGCTATTCTCCCGAAAGTATTCGCTAAAGGAACGCCCCTTGTTGGGTCCGTTGAATAAGCGCAGAAAATCATCAACGCTATGGGTAGCCGGTTGATTCGGATAATCGATGCAAATGGCGAGCAGACGTACCTTTCCTGAGGATGGCATGGGAGCGGCACGAAGGGTACGGGCGGCCGGAGCAGGCGCGGCCGTGCGTGCGGTTAGCGGTTGAAACGTGGTGGGTGGTGGTTGATGGCGGGGCAGCGCCAGCAGGCTTCGCTGGGCCGTCAGCGATCGTTCGTCAGGATTTTGGGCTCTCACTCCGTTGCCTACCAGTTGACCGCTCTTCAGTGTAGCGTACTCGTAGTAACCGGCACTGTTTTTAACGACGGTATATCCATCCAATGTCTCTGCCCAGTGGCGGGCTTGGTCACCCCGCACGAAAAGTTTGATGACCGACCCGTCGGGCTGCGTGATGGGTATGGCGTAGGGAGCCGGGGGCGTCTGGTGCTCAGGAACTTCTGGTTGGGCAATCCCGCTGAACGGAATTAGGACCAGAAAGCTACTCCATAGCAAAGGTAGAAAGTGGTAGTTTATGGTATTCACTTACGCGGATAATTACGATACTAAAGAAAAAAATGAATTTAGTACGTTGTACTATTCTGTCGGATAGTTACTAAAAAAAAAGGAAAAGCGGGAGCTTTTAATCGTAATTATTCCCGAAGACAAATGAGCGTTGCTTCGTCAAACCTAAACAATTGGTGGTTGTTCTGCATGTAATAAACTGAGCGGTTTTTAACTTTTAAAATTTCTTATAAAGTATTTAAGGTTGTTCGCGGCAAATATCCCGATAATCCGCGTGTAAGGTTTATGCTACTTTAGTACTTAAGCGAATAGAGCCGCTAGGTGAAAAAACTGCGGTTTGGAAAGAAACGAGGGATAAGTTTGGCGTAAACAAAAGGGCCTAAAGACAGAAAAGCCGGGTTTCAAGACCCAGCTTTTCTGCTTCTACCATATAAACTACTACCTAAATTGTATGATAGTAGTAACGCAAACTCTCGAAAGAAGTTCGCTTCATCTCTAATAATCGGTAGAAATTACTAGTTTTTTGGGTAATACTGACCCGAAAAGTCACTAACCTTGCGCTTCCGGTTGGTCGTTGAGGTCGGCAAACAGAGATTCTACCAAACGCTGTACTTGCTCTTCGGCCTGGTGCAACTTAGGCATGAGTTCGTAATATTCACGAGCCAAGAGCATGTTTTTAGTAGCCTCGGCATACTCGTTGGTGAATATACCAAACAGCGCTAAACGACGCTTGTGCTGCGCATTCTCATCAAAAAAGGTTTTAATTTGCTGACGCACGTGGTACAGACTCTTACCCTCGTGAAGCAGGTAACGGTTGAAGGCATAGTGAAAGTTATCGCAACAAACCGCGAAGTTGAAACCCGCCAGTAAACTTTTTTCGGGAAGTTTCCCTTTAAACTCATTATAAAATTGCTCGGCACAAGCAGGTTTCTTTACTAGCTCCGGATATTTTTCTGGATTGATCATAACTTATTCCTTTTAAAAAATACATTGAATCAAATTTATACAATTCTTTAATAAAGTCAAAGTTTTATTGGTATAACTTCAAAAACATTGTTCACGTTAGTTTTCTTCCGTTTAAACTGCTTTTGTATGATGTTGGTCTTTCGTTTATTGACAACCGGTGCCCTGTTTCTAGTGTTGAGCGGCGTATACCGCGTTTCGGCGCAAAGCGCAATGACCTCCCCACCCGAGCATCGGCTTACCCGGCAACAACAAGTAGCCCATTGGATCAACGTTGCCGAAGAACACCAGAGGCGGGGCAAGTGGTCGGAGGCCGAGGACTTGCTGAACCGGGCCATTGCCGCGCAACACGATGGGGTGAATGCCTACCTACTGCGGGCAACCGTTCGTGAACAACGGGGCAATCTGGCTGGTGCCCAGGCCGACTATACTTCCGTGATCCATTTACAGCCGGAGCACTACGAGGCTCGGTTTCAGCGGGCGCTGGTGCTACTGGCTGATCACCGCTACCCGGCGGCTCGGGCTGATTTCAAATTTCTGCTCGAGCACCCCCCCGCCGAGACCAACGCCGTGTACTTCCGGGGCGAGCAGCGGAATAACGAATCGTTGACCACCGGAATCACTACCATCCAGTCGAACATGCGGGCGGAGTGGCTCGATGCGGTGGGACTGACCTACTACCACGAAGCAGCGTATGCCCACGCCCAGAAGTACTTTCAGCAGGCCCTAGCCGAAGATTCACTGTACGTACCAAGTTACGTAAATTTAGGGCTATCCGCTGAGAAACAGGGCGATACAACGGAAGCAGTGGCTTACTACCAAAGGGCATTGTCTTTGGAACCAAGTAATGCTTCGGCGTTGCGTAACCTGACTTCGCTCGCGCGCGCTCGGAACGACGCAGCGTTGTTGCAACGGATCGATCAGCTGTCCGGGGGAGATTCGTACGAAAGCTTACTGCAACAGGGGATTACGCATCTGGAACAAAATGATTTCACGGAGGCCATCGCTCAATTTACGCAAGCCCTGGCGGAGCAACCGGGCAACCCCGAAGCGCTGCTGCAGCGAGGATTTGCCTACGAAAAGGCGGAGTTATTAGCGGAGGCACTGACGGACTATTCTACGGTTATCGCGAGCGATCCTTCGGCTGAGAAAGCGTACTCGAACCGCGGTAACGTTTACTTTAAGCGCGAGCGGTACGATTTGGCAGTAGCCGATTATACCCAAGCGTTGGCCCTGAACCCCACCAACGACGTGGCGCTGTATAACCGGGCGGTGGCCTACCAGCAACTCGGAAAACCGGAGCGGGCCTGTCAGGATTGGCAACGGGCGCAGGCATTGGGAAACGTCGCCGCCACGCGTCCCCTGGCCAAACTGTGTCAACAATAACTGTCAGCAGTTACCACGGTGACCATCGTCCCAAAAAACTATCCGCATCCGACGGCTCACCTCGTCCCAGTGAAAGTACGGGCTTCTTTTTGATGCAGCGCATTTGATTTTACGACGGCTGACCAGCCGCCGCCGAACCGCTGCTGTACTTTTCCCCTTACCAACGAAAAGGCAATCACCAAAGCACCCACTACCATGTCGTTGACAATCGCCGTTGTATCGTCGTAGCCCAGTATCCACGGGGCCAGCAGCAGCCAGCCGCCCAGCGGGATGTTGTACGTACGCACTACCCGGGTGGACTCCCACAGGGCAATGATGGCAAAAGTGGTGATGAGCGGCCCGACGATATGATCGTTATCGGCAATAGTTTTAGAAAATCCGAAGATGCCGGGCGAGGCCATGAGCCATATTCCCAAAGCGGTATTGATAAATCGCGCCCCCATATTATTTCACTTTTTCGTTAACACTTTCGTACCCCCAAAACGCTTTCCAGAGCGATACTTCGGAGTCTTTCACCCGCTTCATGTACTGCAAGCTGGCCAGCATTTCGTCCATCGCCGGGCCAATCATCACTACGGATATCGCGGCCGTCGCCAGGCACAGCGTGCACCAGGCTCCCAGGGCTACGGGCTGAAGAATTACCAACAGCACGCTCACAAAACCCAGCGGACCAACGGCGATTCCGAACACGATAACGATCCACGGCATAGACCGCCACCGCCGGGTGCCGCCGACGGCTCCCGTGACCGCGTCCACCAGGTAGGCGATGGCTCCCAAAGCCCCATCGGGGATAGGTAGAACCCGAGAAATACCAGAGGTAAGTATTTTCCGGCTTCCGTCGCCAAAAAATGGTTCCCAGACCGTGGCAACCACCTCCAGTTGGTACAACGCCAGGTACGTGGCGATACCCAGCCCCACCAGAGCCAAAACCACAATCGGGATGCGCTCCGACCAGGCCGACGGGTTATAATCCCAACCGGGTGGAACATTCGGTTCTTGCACTTGCCCACCGGCGGATAGCGCAGTGGAAGAATAGACGGTTTTCATAAGTTAGGAACCGTCTTCGTAGCTTACTGTTTAGGCAACGAACGTAATTAGCGCGTATATTCGGTCTAACTTTTATTTCGATATTCATTATTCCTTGTTCGATATTCGATATTCAAAAATATTGAATATCGAACAAGGAACCGGAACCCCGGCGGCACCGAATGATGAAGTGCAATATATTATGTTCGCTAATTGCATACCTGTGCTTTCATAGGGTTGCCTAGATGGAGTCACTCCACCGGCTGGTGCACCAGGTAGCGGGTAAGTTTTTTCCACTGCATCTCCTGAAATACCATCCACCCGCCTTCGGCGATCACCGTATTCAGAAGATTTCGGGCGCCCGCTTCTTCGCCCTGGTTGTTGATACCCTCGTTTTTTCCGATTTCGAAAGCGTAGATCACCGCCCCCCGGCGTTCTACCCGAAAGGTGCTACGGGCTTCGTCCACAAAAAAATGTTCTACGTCTTCGTCGTCCTCCTGGGGGTCTCGGGCCGGATGAACGGTAAATTCCGCTACGTCTTCGTGCTCTTGGATATTGGTGACCGTTACCCAGTTTTCGGGCGAGGGCACCGGCAGCAGAATGCGGATAAAGTCACCTACCTGGGGGCGTTCGGCCCGATACGCTTCGCCCCGGTGGTTGAATAATTCAAACCGGGAAGCCAGGCCCGGCAACGCTGACCATCGTTCCACATCAAATAACCGGGCTTTAGACTCCGTAAAAGCCCGACGAGCGGCTTCTTCGTCGGAGAAGCGTCGGTGGCTTACGTATCTTTTATCTTTGTCGGCTCGGCCGATCAGTACGTTGATTTCGTGCGCTATGTTTTTTACCATTTGTTTGATGCCCATTGCTATACTCGTTTAGGGATAAAAAAGTGATTTTGAAGATAACAGTTTTTCTACGGAAAATTCGTGTGATTGGGTCGTAGGACCGCCGGGCGCCGGGCGCTTCGCTTAACCTACAACCAGGAATCCGGAATCACTAATCTATGTCTTAACGAGTATAGCTAGTTTAATCACGTTACTTTTTGAAGTTTCTGAGACCTCGATCCATCAGCAAAATTAGGGCGTGTTGACCATACCCGGACAAAAGTGAATTGATGGGTAAACTTACCAAAAAAAATCCCCAGGTGGGGGCTTAATTGACCCTTTTGGATTAATCCCTGAGCGAGCATTTCTGCTCCGCGCACGTACGGGCTACGTAAGTCTTTTCAGGTACCTTTGTTGCAGTATCATTTGATGCTGCCTTACATCGGGCCGGTATTTTTTCCTGGAAAGGCTGTTTTTCGTAATGAATATGTCAGGACCGGCCTGGTTTGAGGTTTCTCAACCTCGATCTTGATCGATATAAGCATCCCCCTCCAACTCAAGCATCTGATAAGTACGCAGGTCGCCGACCAGGCGCGAACAGTATCCAAAACGCCGTTGTTACTTCAGATACCCCAGCGCCACCACCAGCACAAACACCAATAGCAGTAACCAGAACGAAGCATTGAGCACCCCGAATGTCCAGTCTTCTTTTCGTTGCTTAACTTGCTGTTCGCGCAAAGTTTCGTCCCGTTGTTCAGGCTGGTCTTGGTGATTTGGCCCAATAGGAATCAAGAGCACGGATAGGTACCCCCCCGCCAAAAGCAGCGGTAGCCAGGCCACTCCCGCCCAGACCGGGCCCATCGGTTCAATCCACACCTGCGCGGCCCAAATTCCCAAAAACATAATTAGAAACGAACTCCAGTAGTTGCCCCAGGGTCCGCGGCTGTGAAAGACAAACAGTGAAATAGTGGTGAAAAACAGGGCGGCCAATACGACCGCCAGTAGTTGAACAAAGTCAATCATGGTGCGTTGTGGATTAAGTAAGTAATCATTGCAGGTACCGGTAGATGTTGTCGGATTTTTCGTACCTTTACGACATGATATCTTGATATCTGCCTTGATATCTGCCTTGATATCTGCCTTGATATCTGCCTTGATATCTGCTGGGCGGCAACCCGTCTTGATATCTGCTGGTTAAATAAATTTTTTCACTCCTTGTTGTCTTTTCCTCGCGAAAAGGCATTTTTGTTCCCGGAGCGGCTCTTTTTGTTTTCCCTAGTAACCCTAGTAACAAAGTGCCCTCCGATGGTCTGACGTTAGGATCCACGGCGGTTTAACCTAACGTTCACTGATGACCATTACCCTAAATTCCAGTTCTTTCTCTGACGTGATGCACGAACTGGCCGAGGGCTTGTCGGCTGAACTTCACCAGCACAACGATGAGGCCACCATTGAGCTACCCGCGGCCGTGGGCCAGGGAACCATTCGGGCGGTTCGCTTTCACAGCGGATTGAGTTTGCTGCGGCTGCGCGTGCAATTGGAAGAAAGCCTGATGCTGCACCTTTTCCAAACCGACTATCACCCGCTGCGTCTGCTGCTGTGCGAAGCGGGCAGTCTGACCCACTCGGTAGATGCCCGCCACATCCAGTACCGGATGACGGCCACCGATTGTTCGATAGCGGCTTGTTCGGGCGACGTAGACCAGATATTTCACTTGCCCGCTCACCAGGCGGTGTCGCTCTACATCATAGAAATCGACCGCCAGCACTACGTGCAGCGCATCCGGCAATCCGACGGGGCGGTGCACTCCCGCATCAAAGAAGTGTTTGCCGACACCGAAGCGCAGTTTCCCTTTCTGTACCACAGCTACTACAGCCATGCTGCTGCGTTGGTGCTCACCCAACTGGATCGTGGCCAGCAGTATGAAGGCATGATGAAAGACATATTTCTGGAAGCAAAAGTGCTGGAGCTGCTCTCGCTCACCATTCATCAGTTTAGCACCGACCAGCAAGATGACCCCGACCGCATCACACTACGCGAAGCAGACGTTAACCAGCTGCTGGCGGCCCGCCAGTATATTGAAATCAACTACATCGATCCGCCCTCGCTTCAGGAACTAGCCTGGCAGGTAGGCATCAATGAGTTCAAGCTGAAAAAGGGCTACAAACAGTTGTTTCACTCCACGGTGTATGAGCACGTGCGCGAAGAACGGATGAACCACGCCAAAAAGCTCATTGCCGACGGGCAGCAGGATATCGGCGAGATCGTCCGGACGGTGGGCTACACCAACACCAGCCACTTTTCGGCTCGCTTCCGGGAAATGTTTGGCTTGTCGCCCAAGAAGTTTCAGCAACTGGCCGCCCGCCAATCGGACGGATCGGACGGCCAGGCGGATTGATCCCGCAAACGTCATTTTGTCTCCCTGAAGGGGTGTTTTTTGACCGTAGAAAAGTTTGAGCGAAAAATCTAAACATAAACTTTCGTACGTAGATTAGAAACTGTAAACAATTTTTTAATCCTTAACCCTTATTTTTTATGAGACGAACAACAACATTTCAGTGTGTTTCATCGGCCTGGTCGGCCAGGCGCCTGGGGGTGGCCGCCGCCACGCTGCTGCTGTTCTCCTCCTGCGAAGAGTACTATGATCTCTTTCCAAGAGAACCCGCCGAGAGAAGCGAAGTGATTCAACCGGAAGGCCCTAAACCCGACTGGGCCCCGGACATTGACGACCAGATGTGGGCGGTGGTGGAGCAACTGGGCAGCTACGGCACCCCGCCCATTACCACGCTCACGGCGCAGCAGTTTCGGGAGGCACCCACGTTTCGGGATGCCGCCGACGACATTCTGCGAAAGTTTGATATCGCGCCCGAACCGGCCAAGGTGCAGATCAGCCAACGGGTGATTCCCAACGGCACTCCCGAAGGACTGATTGCTCGTATCTACACTCCCGAGGAAGGAGCCGGGCCCTACCCGGTGATTGTGTACTACCACGGGGGCGGTTGGGTGATCGCCGGTCCGGCTACGTACGAGTCTTCGGCGGTAGCATTGGCCGAGAAAACCGGGGCCGTGGTGGTGTCGGTGGCCTACCGGCAGGCCCCGGAGCATCCGTTTCCGGCGGCGCACGAGGATGCGTTTGCTACCTACCAATGGGTGCGCGACAGTGCGGCGGTGATCAACGGAAATCCGGACAAAGTAGCCACCGCGGGCGAAAGTGCCGGGGGCAACCTGGCGGTCGCCGTGGCGCTGATGGCCAAAGAAGCCGGAGTGGAGCTTCCTACCCACATCGTTTCGGTGTACCCGGTGGCCGACGGGGACGTTGAGTCGCCGAGCTACGATGAATACGCGGATGCGGCACCGCTGAACCGACCGGCGGTAATCTGGTTTTTTGACCGCTATATTCCGGAGTGGCGCAGTGAGACGTACCCCAGAATATCGCTGGTGGAAGCCGATTTGAGCGGATTGCCCTCAACCACCATCATCAACGCCGAAATAGACCCCCTGGAGTCCGAAGGCGGTGACCTGGCCCGGCAAATGGAAAACGCCGGAGTGAAGGTGACCCGCCGGGTGTACGAGGACGTGACGCACGAATTTTTTGGTTTGGACGCTATTCTGGAGCAGGCTGAGCATGCCCAGAACCTGGCGGCCCAAGAACTTCGCCAAGCGTTCGATAAGTAGGGTTATTCTTTAAGGGTCGTGTCGACACGACCCTCTGGATAAAAAGTTATAAATCAATAAATCCCTTGCCCGCTAGTGGTGAGGGATTTTTCGGTTAATAAACTTAATTCATAATTTCTTACGGTTCGTGTCGACCGGGCCACGGCGGCACGAACCGTAAGAAATTATGGTGGTATGTCCTTTACTGAGCAATTTTTCTCCCTAAGAGAAAGATTCGCCCCTGTCGTTTGCCTATTTTTGTCCCAACGGATAGGAATCTGATTAATCTGTAGGAACATGATTAATCATGTTCCTACACGGGATTGCATTAATCATGTTCCTACGCGGGATTGCATCAAAACATTATAGTATGAATATTCATTTGCCTGCCAGCACTTTTTCAGAGGTGTTACCCGCGCTGGCCCAGGGCCTGTCGGCACCGCTGGATTCGTGGGACGGGGAAACCATTATCGAAGTGCCCCCTGCGGTGGGCTGGGGAGCCATCAACGCGGTTCGTTTTTATGATGGGTTAAGCCTGCTGCATTGGCAGGTGGACCTCAACGAAGCCGTAACGATGAACGTGGCACCAACCGATCACCATCCGTTGCGCCTGATGCTCTGTGCCCAGGGTAGCGTTGACCACGCAATAGACGCGGATCGTCTTTATCAGCTAACATCGCATCATTGTTCTTTGTCCGTTTGCTCGGGCTTTGTAGACCAGCATTTCCGCCTTCCCGCGCACCAGTCACTGCGCCTGTACATGATAGAGATAGACCGGGCCGTCTTCGAAAGTCGGGTGCACTTCCCGCCAGGTGACGGCCACCATTCCCTGACGCCCATTTTTTTTGACACGTTTGCACCAAATCCTTTTTTGTACCGAAGTGCCTACAATAACCTAATCGGGACAGCACTGCAAGAGTTGGATGAAAGCAGACCGTTTGAGGGTTTGGCCCGGCACACCTTTCTGGAAGCCAAGACGCTGGAGCTACTTTCGCTGGCCCTGCAGCAGTATGTGGCCCCCCCCCCTCAAATTAATTTTTTATTTGTAAAATTATTACCACCTTATGCCTTTTGCCCAACCCAATAAGCATGAGCCTATGTCTGAATCAACCCAGAATGATGAAGTACGGTACCGGGCTCTGGTTGCCAACCTACCCGGGGCGGCTATTTTTGAGGTAGATCATGATCTACGGTATCGCCTCGCCGACGGACAAGCGTTGCGGGACGCGGGGCTGAACCCCGCCGATCTGGAAGGCAAAACGATCGGGGAAGCCCTGGATGCCGACCGGGCAAAAATTTATGAATCTCTCTATCGGCAGGCCCTGGCCGGTCATCCTTTTCAGATAGAACACGAAGACCACGGCCGTTACTTTATATCACAGGGCGCTCCGCTTCGCAACGAAGCCGGGGAAATTTACGCCGTACTGGCGGCCTCCTACGACATCACCGACCGCAAACACAACGGCGAAGCCCTGCGGCAGAGCGAAGAGCATTTGCAACTCATCATGCAAAGCGCCATCGACTACGCCATCTTCACCTTCGACATGGATAAAAAGATTACCCGCTGGAACGCCGGAGCCACCCAACTGACCGGCTGGACGGAGGCCGAAGTGCTGGGGCAGTCGGCCGAAATCGTGTTTTCGCCCGAAGACCAGGAAAATAACATCATCGATAAAGAGGTGCGGGTGGCTACCGAAACGGGGCACTTTGCCAACGAGCGGTGGCACGTGCGCCAAGACGGCAGCCGGTTCTGGGGCAGCGGGTTCACCGTGCCGTTGCGCACCGCTGAAGGTCAGGTGCGTGGGTTTTTAAAAATTATGCGCGACGACACGGAACGCCGCCGCACCGAAGCTACCCTGCAGCAGGCCAAAGAAACGGCCGAACAAGCCGCCCGGGCCAAAGAAGACTTCCTGGCGCACATGAGCCACGAGATCCGCACCCCGCTCAACGCGGTGGTGGGCCTGGCCAATTTGCTGCTGCACCAAAACCTACCGACTGAGGCGCATGAAAACGTAAAGGTCCTCAAATTCTCGGCCGACAACCTGCGCCTGTTGGTAGATGACATCCTGGATTTCAGCAAGATTCAGGCGGGGAAAGCTGTTTTGGAAGAAACCTCACTGCGCCTGCCTGAGCTGTTCGCCAGTCTGCAAAAGGCCCACCAGCCGCGGGCCGACGAACAAGGAACCGCGCTGCATTTTCACGTTGACCCGCAACTGCCGGAAGTGGTGCGGACTGACGCGCTCAAGCTCTCGCAGGTGCTCAACAACCTGCTGAGCAACGCCATCAAGTTCACCCCCGATGGCACCGTTACAGTAGACGTCGCCCTCAATCGGCAGGAAGGGGAGCAACTGTGGCTCGACGTTTCGGTGCGCGACACCGGCATTGGCATTGCGCCGGACAAGCTGGCCACTATTTTCGACGCGTTCACGCAGGCGGATAACTCTACGGTGCGGCAGTACGGGGGCACCGGGCTGGGCTTATCCATCAGCCGGTTGCTGCTGGAGCTGATGGGCAGTCGCATCAAGGTGGAGAGCGAGGTGGGCCAGGGTTCCCGTTTTTTCTTTACGCTACCGGCAAAAAAAGAGACACCAGCCGCCGAACCGGATTCTGCGGATACGGATGTGGCTATACCGGCCGTAGACTGGAGCACGCTAAAGGTGTTGCTGGTAGAAGATCTGGCCATCAACCGGATGATTTTTGAGCAGTTTCTCCGGCAGTGGGGTCTCACCGAGTTAGACGAAGCAGTCAACGGTGAGGAGGCCGTGGCGATGGCCCAACAGAAGCGCTACGATCTCATTCTGATGGACGTGCGGATGCCGGTGATGGACGGCTACCAGGCTACGCGGGCCATCCGGTCGCTCCCCGACGACGCCCACCGGCAGGTGCCGATCATCGCCCTAACGGCCGATACGGTAGACGAAGTCAAAAAGCACACGGAGTCTCCCCTGTTCACCGACGTGATCACCAAGCCCTTTGTGCCCGAGGATGCGCAGCGGAAAATTATCCGTCATTTGTTGCCTCTGATCGACGTAACGGATGAGCCTGCTACGGCTAGCGTCTCGCTGAAGAAGCTCAAAAAACTGTTCGAAAAAAATTCGCCGTCGGTGCGTTTGTTTGTGGAAGAAGCCGTTGCCGAACTCGGGAGAATGCGTCGGAACTTTAATCAGGCGATGCCCGCCCGGGACGAAACCGCCCTGGTGAACCTGAATCACAAAGCCAGCTTCATGCTCGACCTGCTGGCGCTCTACGAGCTGAAAGATTACCTGAGGCTCTGTCTGGTGTTGGTGATGGATAAAGTGGATGCCGACACCTTGGAAGACGCCCGTCAGGAGGCAGAAGTGATGATTGATCAAGCCATTGCTTCTTTGGAAGAGCATTTGCAACGGATGGATTAGTCATCGGCAACGTTGATGGTGCCTAAGGTCGTGCCGTTGACATTTTACCTGGTAAGCCTTTCATATCTTGGATTCAATTCGCGATTCAGAACCGTAACTCGGTTTATCTGTATGTAGGTAGCTGTCTATCGCGCCATTTATCCACCCATAACCTATTGGTTTTATGAAACACATTAGAGAAAACCGATCAACGGGTGCTCGAAGAGCGCTCATTCACGTCAGCTTACTGATACCCCTGGGCTTGCTTTTTGGCTGTGACCAGCTCGAAAAACTACTGGAGGAGGTCGGAGACAGCCAGGATGTCTCGACCATCACCGTACCGACAGGGTTTGCTGTAGAAAAAGTGGCAACAGGACTCACCTACCCCACGTCTCTTACCTGGGATGATCACGGAACGATGTACGTAGCGGAAGCGGGCGGCGGACTCAATCCCGAACAACTGGCCCCGAGTCGGATTCTAAAAGTGATGTCCGGGAAGACCGAGGAAGTAGCCAACGTGAGCGATCAGGGCGTGATGGCCTCACTGGTAGGGTTGACCTGGTACGACGGAGATTTTTATATCACCCACCGGGCCGAAGACCTCACGGGCGCGGTATCCCGGGTCAGCCGCGACGGGCAAGTGACGCAACTGTTTAAGGGCGTCGTGGATAGCCAATCGGAGCACCAGATCAACGACATTCGGGTGGGTCCCGACGGCCTGATGTACGTGGCGGTGGGTCCGGCGGGCAACTCCGGGGTGATGGACCTTTCGGTAGCCCCTTGGATTATGGTCAGCCCTGATGTGCGGACCACTCCCTGCCAGGACATTGTGTTGCTCGGCAAAAACTTTAAAACTCCGGACTTTCGCACCGATGATCCTGATGACTCGGTCATGACCGGGGCGTATGTGCCCTTTGGCACGGAGACAGCCCCCGGAGAAGTCATTCAGGGAGTAAGCCTGTGCGGCGGGTCTATTCTTCAGTTCAATCCGAGCGATCCGATGGGGAGTATCCGACCCTACGCCTGGGGCTTTCGCAACCTGATCGGCATCGCCTGGGATCCGCAAACCGGAGCGATGTACGGGGCCGAAAACGGCTATGATGTGCGAGGATCACGACCGGTGAAAGACGAGACGGACGTCAGCCTGAAAATAACCGAAGGCACCTGGTACGGCGTACCCGATTATTCGGCCGGACGAGAGCCGCTGACCGATTCTAAGTTTGAAGCACCCGATTCGTTGCAGGCCGGGATTTTCATCGACGGAGAACCCGTAAGGAAAGAATTAGGTTTTCTGATTGACCACGAGAAAAGCGGGCTGACTCCGCCCAACCCTTCGGTGGTGCTGGGCCGCCACGAGTTTAATTCATCTCCTAGCCTGCTGGACGTGGCTCCGGCTTCCTGGGATGAGCTGGCCGGTCAGGTATTCATTGCCGAATGGGGCGATTTGGCTCCGCCTACCAATCCGCTACGGGGCAAAACCCCTTCGGGCTTTCAGGTGGTGAAAGTAGACCCCGCCACCGGAGATCTAACTACCTTTGTCGGCAACCGTGGTGGCGGACCCGCTTCGGCGATGGGGCAGGAAGGAAAAGGTCTGGAGCGGCCCTTTGACGTCAAGTTTGGTCCCGACGGAGCGATGTACATCGTTGACTACGGGGTGGTGACCATTGACACCTCACTGCAACCTCCGTACGCGTACAAACCGGGCACCGGTGCTGTCTGGAAAGTGACAAAAGAGTAGGGGTATCTCGTCCGCAATCGGGCGGGTGCTCACCGTATGCGCTCAACTAAAAAGGCTGATCTGGTAACGGGTTCAGCCTTTTTTGATAAACAAAAAGGAGCCTTTTCACTTTCTGCTTGCCTTGACAAACCCTTTGTTAAGTTAGCAGTTATTGAGAACGATGATTCTCACACATCCTGACGGTCAACTTATGAAAACTTTCATCTCAAAAACGCATCGCCCAAGCAGCGCAAGCGAAGAAATTTTCGGTTTCTTCCGGGCACAAGACCCACTGGAACGGCCGATCCCCTCCGGCCCCCCCGAACAACCTAGTCCCCCTGATTCTCCTGAGCGTCCGGTGCCATCCCCTTCCCCGGAGCAGCCGGAGCCTCCTCGGCAACTGGAACGGCCCGTTCCTCCTCAGCCGCCGGAGCAACCCGACACACCGAAGCGTCCTGAGCCGTCGCCTACCCCCCGCCCCCGATTTTAATGGTAGCATATTATAAAGGTTATTCTGATAAATTTCTATAAACATCCTCGCGCAGATTCTCTGAAGTGGTCCGCCACCGCGGCTGTGCGGGCTACATATGCGGACTCTGTCCGCCCCGTTGGGTTAGAAACCCATCTTATAATTAGGCACAGGACTGGAAGTCCTGCGCCAGTACTACTTGTAAAAAAATCAGAATAACCTTTTATCTTTTACGATGATTAAGAAGGCCCGGCGTATTCTGATTTTCTTTGCGCTCATTCTGGTGAGTCTCACCCTCCTTTTTTGGGGGCTGGTGCAAGCGCAATCGTTTCTGATGCCTTTGTCGGTCGCGGTGCTGCTGGCCATGATCGTGCTGCCGGTCAGCAACTGGTTAGAGAAAAAGGGCCTGCCCCGGGGCTGGGCTTCTTTTCTGTCTGACCTGGTGATCATTGTTTTTATCGTAGGATTGGCCGGGGTGCTAGCTGTCCAGGTAAAAAGTCTGGCCAACGATTGGCCTCAGATTAAACAAAAGATAGAACCCCGCATAGAACAACTTCAGCAGTTCATTACCCAGAGAACCGGCCTTTCGGTGCAGGAGCAAAACCAAAAGATTAGCCTGCCGGACTTCTCTTCCGGAGCGCAGCCCGACAGCACGCAAACGAATGCATCGCCACCAAAAAAGGAAACGTCAGGGAATGCCTCTTCGTCGGGTGGCTCCGGCTCTATCCTGTCTTCGGTAGGAAAAGTAGTCGGAGGCTTTTTCGGGGGGCTAGGCACCCTGTTGCTTATCCTGATTTACACCTTTTTCTTTTTACTATACCGCCGCAAGTTTCTGCTGTCCATGCTCAGGATGGTGCCCCGCGACCAGCAGGATCAAGCCCGGAAAACAGTTGCCGATGCCACTCGGGTGTCGCAAAACTACCTGTCCGGGCGGCTGCTGCTGATCTTGTTTTTAGCCGTTTTGTACGCTGTCGGTCTCACGATCTCCGGCGTACGCAATGCCATTTTGATCTCACTGCTGGCCGCCGTGCTGTCGCTGCTTCCCTACATTGGCAACGTCATCGGCTACGCGTTGGCCGTGTTGGTGGCCTTTGTGTCCGGGGGCGGAGTAGGCGCAGTGATCGGCGTAAGCGTTACGTTTGCGGTTGCTCAGTTTGTGGAAAGCTACGTGCTGGAGCCCTACGTAGTGGGCGACAAGGTAAACCTCAACCCCGTGTTCACCATTGTGGTGGTGGTGCTGGGCGAGGCCGTTTGGGGCGTTGCCGGTATGCTGATCGCCATCCCGGTGCTGGACATTCTGAAGGTAATTTTTGATCACGTGCCACCGCTGCAACCGCTGGGTTACCTGTTCGGCCAGGAAGACACAGAAGATGATGATAAGCAGCATGATGACACCATCCTTGACAAAACCAAGCAGTGGGCCCTGAACAAGTTTCGTTCTTGACACCAGGAACAAGAAATCTAGTGAAACATACCGGGCGGGCACAGGCCCAATTAAACGTATAATAAATCCTGTATGAATGTTACCGAAATTGCGATTGTATAGCACTTGTATATAAAGTTACCATACATTACCTTTACAACGATCAAATTAAAGTAATTTATCATGGGAAGTAAAGCAATGAGTTTCAGGTTTGATGAGGACATCATCGAGCTCGTCAGGGAAAAAGCAAAGGCACAAAAAAGAAGCCTAAACAACTATATCGAAATGCTAATGGCCAGGGACGTCGGGAATATCCCCAACGAAGGAACGAAAAAAGCCATTGAGGATACCAGGAACGGTATCGGACTTGAGCCTATGGACGATATAGACGGTTTCTTTGAATCCCTGCGCAACGAACTGACCAAAAACCAGGATGTATGAAATCGTATACACCGGAAGGTTCAAAAAAGACCTTAAAAGGACAGGCCGAAGAAGTTTACAGGACCTGCTTTTGATCGAGGGAATCGTGAAGCTCTTAAAGGAAAGAGGGGTTGAGGGAGTGCCAAAAAAAATGAGGCCACACAAACTAAAAGGAAACTATGAGGACAATTGGGAATGCCATATCAAACCTGACCTGTTGATTATTTGGTTTCAAATAGAGGAGCCCAAGACCATTACACTGATTAGGATCGGCACCCATTCCGATTTGTTCAAATAAATGCTAAGTACACTACCACCGCCCGGCGGCCCGGCTGCTAAGCAGGTGGATTCTTAAGGGGAATTGAAACCGTAATTTTCAACCTTTGGTTAAACCTCCGGATAACGCAGCAGTTACTTTTTAAAGAACCGGTATTTTTTTAGCTAAAATGATGACACAAAGCAGCATCCTTTCGCTGGGTAGCATCAATGCTGACTTTCAGGTACGTGCCGACCAACCGCTGGGCCGCACCACCACGATGCTGGCTCACGATTTTAGGCGATTGAGCGGAGGCAAAGCGGCTAACGTTGCCTACCTGGCCGACTTGCTGGGAGTTAAAGCAATGCTGATGGGCCGGGTGGGTGATGATGTATTGCAGGAACAAGCCCTGGGGGCGCTGCGCGACACCGCCGTGGATATGAGTAGGGTGCGCACCGTAGAAAACTGCGCTACCGCATTTTCCATGATTATAGTTCCGCCCGAGGGTGACAAAAACATTATCCTGGCCAACAACGCCAACGACCGCTGGACATCCGACGACCAAAACGAAGTGCAACGGGCCATCCGGCAAGCCCCGCCCGGGTCGGTGTTGGTGGTGGATTATGAGATTCCGCCCTTTATCGTGGAGCAAGCCATCCGAACGGCCCATGAACAAGGGGTTCCGGTGATCCTGGACCCTTCGCCGCCCGACCGGGTAGATCAGGATTTGTTCTCTTACATCAACTACATCGTGCCCGACATCTCCGAAACGGAAGGACTCACCGGGATTCGGGCCGACTCGGTGGAAGAGGCCACGCGGGCCGCGCAGCAGTTGGTGGACCAGGGCGTAGAAACGGCCATCGTGAAACTAGGGGAAGGAGGTTGCGTGGCGGTGAAGGGCGCCACGGTTATTTACGTGCCGCCCGTTGCCCTGGAGGTGGTGGATACCACCGGGGCGGGTGATGCTTTTGCCGGGGCCCTGGCGGTTGCCGTGTTTGAGCAACGTCCGTTGTCCGAAGCGTTGTGTTTTGCCACGGCGGCCGCACTGGCCAGCACCACCGCCTATGGCTCCCAACCAGCCTACCCTTCTCGCGAACGTATTCAATCCTTGTACGACCAGGTGCATCCCCATCTTCAAATCACTGACCCGCATGGATAGGGCCTCAGAAACCTGGAGTATTCGGTTCGATCACTACGACCCGGCGGACGAGGGGCGGCGGGAAGTCCTGTTGGCGCTGGGCAACGGGTGGCTGGTAACGCGGGCGGCGGCTCCGGAAGCGACGGACGACGCGGTTCACTATCCGGGCACCTACCGGGTGGGGTGTTACAATCGCCGCACCACCCGCATTCAGGGAGAAGCGGTGGATACCGAATCACTGGTGAATCTTCCGCACGGCCTGTCACTGACCTTCCGCATTGATCAGGGGCCCTGGTTTTCGCTCGATGCGGTAGAAATTCTATCGTACCAACAAGAACTCAATATGCAGCAGGCCCTGTTGCACCGAACGATCTGCTTTCGCGATCAGCAGGGCCGAAAAACGCGGCTGCGAGAGCGGCGTTTGGTAAGTATGGATCAGCCCCACCTGATGGCGCTGGAGCTTAGTCTGGAGGTCGGCTGGTCGGGAGAGCTGGAAATCCGTTCGGCCATCGACGGGCGGGTTGCCAATGACAACGTGCCCCGCTACGCCCCGTACAACCGGCATCATCTGGAAACACTAAGCGTTGCGTCAATCAATGAAGATAGCATCGAGCTGCTGTCCCGCACGAACCAGTTGGCCGTAGACATTGCCGTAGCCGCCCGAACGAAAGTAAGCTCAACCCGACGGTCGGTTCCGCAAGAAAGGAAAACCATGTCTTGGGGGGGAACCGATGACCGGGTCACGCTTGACCGGGTCACGCTTGACCGGGCCACGCTTGACCGGGTCACGCCTGACCGGATTGCGGATCATATCACCCTTTCGGTAGAAAAGGGAGATACGCTGACCGTTGAAAAGTGCGTTGCGTACTATACTTCTTCCGACGCCAACGTTTCCGACGTCCGGGCGGCGGCCCGTGAGGCCCTGGTAGCAGCACCGGACTTCGATGCCCTGCGGGTGGCGCACGTTCGGGCGTGGGAGCCGCTGTGGCAACGCAGTCAGCTGGAGGTTAACCGCCCGGATCAACTTCGCTACTTTCGTATTCATACCTACCACATCCTGCTGAATCTGTCGCCGCACACCATTGGTCAGGACGTGGGAGTGCCGCCCAGTGGCTGGCAGGGCGAGGAATACCACGGTCAGATTTTTTGGGACGAGCTGTTCGTTTTTCCCTTTCTGCTGTTTCGCTTTCCGGACCTGGCCCGCTCGCTGTTGCTGTATCGGTATCATCGCCTACCGGCCGCGCGCCAGCTGGCCGAAGAACAGGGTTACCGGGGGGCCATGTTTCCCTGGCGCAGCGCGCGCACCGGACGGGAGGAAACGCCCCGCTCGCAGTGGAACTTGTTGTCTGACCACTGGATGCCTGATCATACGCACCTGCAGCGGCACATCGGGGCAATTGTGGCGTACAACGTCTGGCAGTACGTGCAGGTGACGGACGATCAGTCGTTTCTGGCCGACTTCGGAGCGGAGCTGATTTTGGAAATCGCCCGCTTCTGGGCCAGCCTGGCGCAGTATCATCCCGACCTGAATCGCTACGAAATCTGCGGGGTGGTGGGGCCCGACGAGTACCACACACACTACCCGGAAGCCACCGCGCCCGGCATCAACAACAACACTTACACCAACGTGATGGCAGTGTGGACGCTCCGTCAGGCCCGCGCCGTGCTGGATCAACTTCCAACCCAGCGACGACAAGAGTTACAAGACAAACTAATCCTTCGGGAAGAAGAGCTTGACCAGTGGGATGACGTCAGTCGGAAGATGCGGATTGTTTTTCAGGATGACCGCACGTTGAGTCAGTTTGAGGGATACGATCAGCTACCGGAGTTTGACCTACCTCAGTTTCGGCGGCAGCACGATCACCAACGCCTCGACTGGGCCCTCGAAGCGGAAGGAGATACGGTGGGGCGGTACCAAATAGCCAAGCAAGCCGACACGGCTTTGCTGTTGTACCTGTTCTCGCCTGCGGAGCTTAGCGCTTTGCTGGAACGGCTGGGCTATTCCATCGACGAAGCCGGGTATCAGCGTACCATACACTACCAATTGGCCCGTACGGTGCACGAATCCAGTCTTTCCCGCATCGTGTACGCTGGGGCGTTGGCTCACTTAGGGATGAAAGAACACGAGCAATTCTTTCAGGAGGCCCAACAAATTGACTTATCACCCCACGAAGATCATGGCACCACGGAAGGGATTCATCTGGGTGCAATGGGCGGAACCCTGGCGGTGCTTCAGCATCACTACTTGGGGCTTAGCGTAGCGTCCGATACGCTGGAAATCAATCCATCGTTACCAACCGTGATCGGCCCGTTGCAGCTGGTTGTGTACTTTCGCGGAGCGGAGCTTTCGTGCGAGGTGACCGCGCGCAACCTTATCGTCGTATCAACATCTCAAAACGATGCATCGGTGAAAGTAGGTTACCGGGGGCAGGTTGTGTCTTTGAAACCCGGGGCGTCGGTTCGCTTTCGGATTTCCGGTTGAGATTGGTCATTGGTCATTGGTCATTGGTCATTGGTCATTGGTCATGGTCATTGGTCATTGGTCATTGGTCATTGGTCAAATTTACGAAAGTCAAGGGACCAAGGACAGGGGACTAAGGACTTATCTACCCTTTTACATGCTCCATTACCTTCTCACGAGAAAGTTTTTCTTCGGATCGGATCAGTTTTTTCTGATGATCTTTGGAAGTAGGCAGTCCGTTGGGGAGAATGAACTCGGCATACTGATCGTCTTCTTGTAGAAACAAATGGGGTTGGTCTCTAAAGTCGGGATCATCCCGGAAGTTGGCCAGGTAAAAGTCGCCTGCATACAGGGTTTTCTTCTTTTCATGGTCACTGTCCGAATGCACAATGATGTCGCCCTGATCCCCTTCAATCAGCGCAAACCAAGCCTGTTGGTTGAGCACCAGAATCTGATGCCCTTTGGTGGTTTCAAAAAGCTCGTAATCTCCTTGTTTTTCTAAGGTACCTTTCATAGCTATAAAAATTAGTGGGTCAATTGTGTTGTGGTTGTTGGAAACCAAACAGTTCCTGCACTTCCTTGGGCATTTGGGTGAGCATGTCTTTGGCGGCTCCTTCGGTGAGATACTCTTCTTTGAGTGTTAAAAAAGTAGTTAAGGTGTAAATAGTCGATAGCCCATAGCTAATAGTCCATAGTCGACAGTCCATAGCCAGAAGCGCAGATAGCTATGGTCTATGGACCGTCGACCGTGGACTGCCAACTACTCTTCTACTCTACAATAGTGCCGCAGCCGATCATGGGGCCGGAATCTCCTCCGGGCTGAGTGGTGTAATCATCCGCTCCGGCGTGTACGATCACTAAGTTTCCGACGATGTTGGTCTTATCGCTACCGCCGATGGTCCAGTCGTCCGCCGAAAGTATGAGCGTTCCGGTGCCGTCGTCGCCAATCCTGATGTTGCCGATATCACCCCGGTGAAACTCATCATCAATGCCGCGCCGACCGTGGGGTTCGTGGGTAGGGTTCCAGTGACCACCAATCGTAGCGGTGTCACCGCAGACTCCGGTATGAATATGAACCCCGTGATCACCGGGCGACAGGTTTTCCAGGGTCAATACCAGTTGTACGTTGCCGCTGATTTCAACAAACCGGGCGGTTCCCGATACGTCGTTTCCGTCTAGCCCGGATATAGAAGCAGACGCTTCCGGTATCTCTTCTCCACGGAAATCAAAATACTCGCAGGAGGTGAGCGCTACG
This sequence comes from Cyclobacteriaceae bacterium, assembly GCA_965217275.1. Lineage (GTDB taxonomy): Bacteria > Bacteroidota > Bacteroidia > Cytophagales > Cyclobacteriaceae > Tunicatimonas. The sequence continues at coordinate 5,980,004 of OZ244400.1, forward strand.
AAGCCAATAAACAAGCAGGGGGTCAATTTCAAAAGTTTCATAATAAAAAAGTTAAGTGGTTAAAAAAATTAAGGGTTACTTTATAGAGTCGATAGTCCATAGTCGACGGTCGATAGTCCACAGTCAATAGTCCATGGTCGACAGTCGATAGACAGGAGCGCAGATAACTGTCGGCTATGGACTGTGGACTATCGACTAATCAACTATCCTTTCAAGAGTGATTCTCCACCATCAATCCACACCTCGGTGCCCGTGATATGACTGGACAGATCGGAGGCCAGGAAGTATACCAGGTCGGCCACTTGCTCGGGCTCACCCGGATTACCGTCGTTGAGCGGAATCATGCCTTCGGGAAACTCGATTGGTTCTTTTTCCTTCTCAACGTTATGCTTTTCCGTATTGTCTTCAATCTCGGTGTTGATCGCACCCGGACAAATCGCATTGACCCGAATCCGGTGCTTGGCCAGTTCCAAGGCTAGCATTTTGGTCATCGCCACCTGCCCGGCTTTGCTGCACGAGTAGGCCGTGGCTCCGGTGTTGCTGAACACCCGCGTGCCGTTGATCGACGCCCCAACGATCACCGAACCGCCCTGCTTTTTCAGGTGAGACACCGCGTACTTCACCGTCAGGAAAGTGCCCGTCAGGTTGATGTCGATGGTTTTTTGCCAGTCGTCCAGGCTAAGCTCTTCAATGGGAGCCCACACGCCGTTGACCCCGGCAATGGCAAACACAGTATCCAGGCGGCCCCAAGCATCGATAACTTGTCGATAGGCGGCTTTTACATCGCTTTCGCGGGCCACGTCGGCTTCAATGACCAAGGTTTTATCTTCGCCGATGGATTGGGCTACTTGCTCCAGTTCTTCCTTGGTTCGACTGATCAGAGCGACCCGGGCCCCGGCCTGGGCCAGGCGTTGGGCCGCCGCCGCCCCGATGCCCGATCCGGCACCGGCAACGAAGGCGACCTTGTTTTCTAAAGAAGGGGTGAGTGGTTTCATAGATTCTAGTTTTAGATGAAAAAAGGATTAACGGACGCTAATGCGAATAACGGGTCCAAAGACAAATTGTACAATCTAATAGGAACATGATTAATCCTAGAACATGATTAATCGCGCGGCGACCGTCATGTTCCTACGGCTATTCGGAAAAGCTTGTAGGGTTCGTCGGGGTTAGGAATATGAATCTGGGAGGTGGTGACGTACAAGTAGCCGTCGGGGCCCAGCGAAAACGTGTCGGGCCACTTCAACTGCTCATCCTGCACCAGAGTTCCGAAATCACCACTCACCGTATTGTAGCCGGTGATGGCGTACTGTTCCATATTGGAATGGTAGAGCGTGCTGTCGGAGCCGAAAATCATGCCGTCGGTGGCTCCCGTGCGGGCCACGAACGCTACTTCGTTGCCCAGGGCTTCGGCAGTTAGTGTGGCGTCGCGCAGAGCAGCAGTAGGTACGCGGTAGAGCGAGTAGCCCGTCAGGGCGTGGTAGTACAAGTACTCCCCGTTGCCGGTGAGGGCAATGCCATCGGAAGCTACCTGCTGCACCTGTCCCTGCGGACTTTTCCACACCTCACCGTCGATGACCAGGGGCAGTTCGGGTTGAACAGAAAAATGGTCGTCCAGCAAGCGCCGGGCTTCGCCGGTAGCCAAGTTCACCACCACAAGGGCACCGTCGTTGGAGTCGGTCAGGTAGGCGTACTGCCGCTCGGTATCGATGCGCACGTCGTTGAGGTAGCTGTTGGGAGTAATGGTCGGTTCAGTAAAAACAATCGTCTGCACCGCTTGATTGGTCGCTAGATCAAATTTCACCAGCTTGGCTCCATCCGGCACCACTCCCTGATACTGACCGTCGTACTGAGGATTGGCCGAATCCAGCACCCACAGCGCATTTTCATCATCAACCCATACGGCTTGTACGCACACAAAATGGGTTCGTGGGTCTACGCCTTCGCTCCAGGTGTTCCAGGCCTCGTTGGGATACAGCACCTGGGCACTGTCCTCACCCAGCTCAATCACCGAACGCGTATGGTCGCGCGACCAGCGCGGAAAGTTTAAAAATATTCGGCTGTCATCAGACACCGTCACCCCGGTCCACTGGTCGGGAGAAGAAGCCACCTCTTCCAGCGGATTGGTATTTAGGGTTAATTCGTTATCATCACTTTCACAAGCGGCGATGATCAGGACAATAGCAGTTAAAAAATAAGGGATATGCCTCATGGTATAAGATCAAAAAGTAGACACTCTGCTCACCCATAAGCAGATAAAAAAATTACTGTTAACGGTTTCTCAGGGCGCGGATACCGGCGATGAGTCCCACCCCGGCCAAGCCTACCAACCCGGCAACTTGCCACGACTTTAGCCCAGTAGCCGGAGGTACGTAAGTGACTCCCGACTCGTCGGCTTGCGCCGGTTGGTTAACGTAGCGTCCCTGCCGAGGAACGGCTTTTTCTGAGAAGTGCGTGCTCAGGTCCGCCAGTTGCGTACGTAACTGCTCTCCTCGCATAGGCTTTCCGTGTCCGCAGGCCGCTACTTCCGGCTCCAGGGCGGCTAGCTCCGCCACCGAGCGCTGCGCCGCAGCCCAGTCGGCAGTGAAGTAGGCCGGAGGGCCATGCAGTTCTTGGCGCTGCTGAAGCACGTCCGTCATAGATTCTTGCTTCACCGTGACAAAAGCATCACCCACAATCAGCGTCCGGTCGCTTTCACGAAAGAAAGAAACGTGTCCCGGCGTGTGACCGGGCGTATGAATCACCCGCCAGCCAGGTAGTTTGGAAATACTTCCGTCGGGCAAGTAGGGAAGCAGTTCGGTTTTCAACGAAATAGGTTTTTTGGGGTAGAGTCCCGCCATCGCCGCCAACGCTCCGCCGCCCACGGTGGGGTCAGGAGGAGGATAGCTGGACTGACCCGTCAGGTACGGCATCTCCAGCGGATGCGCGTATACCGGCACGTGCCATTCGCGGGCCAGGGTAGCCAATGCTCCGATGTGGTCAAAGTGCCCGTGCGTAAGCAAAATCGCAGATGGCTTCGCTCCCAGCCCAAACAAAGACTCAGCCGCTTTTTTGATTCTTCCGGCACACTGCCCCAGTCCGGCGTCTACCAAGAACCAGCGGGTTTGATCACCATCAGACTCACCGATGAAGTAGACGTTGACCATAACAATTTGCAGACCGGTTACGCCTTCTGCTACCTGCGTAGTTGGCAACCGGGAAGAAATGACGGGTAAAGGAAAAGGGTTTTCCATGCTAGAAATGACGTTGCGGGTGGTCTTGTGAGGATTAATTAGTAGTTGGGAAAGAACCGGCGGTGCATCATTGTGCCTCAACCGGTTCTTTTGCTTTTACGATTCCTACGAAGCGGCTTCCTGGTTGATAGATTCTAACGCCAGATGGCTCAGTTTGGAGTTGGCTTCTTTTTCTTCGATCAACGTCTGCTCTAGCAATTCCTGCGCTTCCTCTTCGCCTAGTTGCTTGGCAAAGTGGTAGGCCGCCCCGTAACCGGCGATCTCGTAGTGCTCCACCCGTTGCGCAGCAGCGATCAGGGCGGCGTCTTTCACCTCGCTATCGCCCTGCATCTCAATCACTTCTTGTCCTTCTTTGATCAGCCCCTGCATCGCCTGGCAGGTTTCTCCTTTCAAATCTACCCCCAAGCTCTCGCCGATTTGATCCAGGCGGCGCTGTTGCTCTCGAGTTTCTTGCAGATGGTTTTCAAAAGCCTCCTTCAACGACGTATTGGAAGCGGCCTCCGCCATTTTAGGCAACGCCTGAAGCAGTTGAGTTTCGGCACTGTAGAGGTCGCGCAGTTCATACTCCAACAAGTCGTTCATGCTATTCAATTTTTCTCTAGACATAATTAAAAAATTTAGGGTTGAAAAAATTTGTCTACAAAAGCATTACTAAATTTGGTAGCATTTGTTTGCCACCCCATTAGTCTTTTTCTGCTTCGCTAAAATTTACGTTACATAGCGGTCCCAGGAACCGTAGGATTCGGTCTTGATGCCCCGCGGGATAGCCATCAGCGCCACCACGATGCCTACCAGTGCACTACTAACGTTCAAAGCCAACGTGCTATCGGCCAGGAACCAGGGAATTACGGCTACGGCCAGTCCCAGCAGCACGTTGAGGTAGCGCCCTTTACGCATCACCTCTCCCATGCAGATCACCGAGACCACCACGATCAGGGCCCCGCCCAGATGATTGATATTGGCTGCGGTGGTTTCTATGGCTACCCCAAAAACGGCCGGAGCAAACATCAGCCAAGCTCCCAACAGCGCCGAGACCACCAAAGTCCAGGGGAAGCTCATTCCCCAGATTGAGGCTTTGAATACTTTTCCCGGTTGCTCAGGGAACTCCATAAGTTGGGGCGAACGCTCGTCCTGGTTTTCCTCCATCGGCTCGCCTCCTTTCCAGAATACCTTCCAGAACGACTCGCCCTTCCGTTTGGCCTGGAGCATGTGTTGCCCCATGGCAATCACTTCGTCTATTTCCAGGGGGATCATCGGCAGCATAATGGCGGCGGCCAGCAGACAAAAAGTGCACCAGGCTCCCACCACCACCGGTTGTGAAATCACCAGAAAAATATGCACCAGCCCGAGGGGGATCACCAGAATACCGAAAAAGGTAACCATCCAGGGCATGGTGCGCCAGCGAGAAGGGCTGCCCATCCAGCCCATCAGAAACTCGAACGTATAGGCTAAGGCCCCCAGGGCGCCGTCGGATACGGGCAGCGAATGCGACATATCGGAGTTCAACACCCGCAAGCTGCCGTCTCCGAAGAAGGGATCCCAAATGTGATCGATATATCCCAGTTGGAACGCCCCCAGATAGCGGGAAACAATCCAACCCAGAAAACCGGCAACGATCATGATCCACCGCTGGGGCCAGCTGGAAGGATTGTAACTCCAGCCGGGCGGCACCTCCGAGCCCATCTTCATGTAAGTGATCATGTTGGGCATCCCCGGAATCAGTATCGTCAAGGCGATCACCAGCACTCCCACCAACGTGTCGTTGAGGTAGGCCGCCGCCGTAGGGGCCCAAAAGACGACCGGAGCGATGTTGAGCCAAACGCCTACGAAGCAGCAAATCCACAAACTGACCGGACGGTTGGGCGTGAGCGCACGCCATCCGAAAACGATGAGCAGCACACCACTGATGATGTCGCTCCAGGTCATGGCGGCAATTCTGCCGGACAGCGAAAGCCATACTTCTCGTCCGCCACTGGGAGTGGCTGCTGACTGGGCGTAGCTAAAAGTGAAGGGAGAAAGAACGAGCCAAACGCCCAGGATGATCAGCATCCAGTAGACCCACAGCGTCTGCCCGTGGTGCATGTGCAGCATCTGCCTGCGCTGCTCGTGGCTCATCGCATGACCGTCTTCGTGGTGGCCGTCACCATGTTCTTGACCAAGCTGCTTTTCTTGATGCCCTTGCGCTGCGTGATTCTGACGGATTTGTTGCTCGGCCATGGGTCGACTCACCCCGCGCATTGCCATTCCGCCGTTTTTATGGGAATGTTTTTCTGAAGCGGACTTCTTTTTCATAGTTGGTGCCGTTGAGGAACGTCGGAAGATGTTTGATGTGCCAAAGATTGAAAAGGTTCAGCAATCGTTAGCATCGTAGATAGTAGTTTACTACTTCCCGGATTACTTTTATTCCCGCATCGGCTTTTATGAATCTTCGCTCATTCTATCAACACAAACAGCAGAACTTAAAGGTCGGCTTGCTTTTTGAACGACCAGCCTACTGAGCATTGGCGTACCGACCAAAAAGCTCTTGCTCCAGGTCTTTGAGGTACTGCTGCGCCGATTTCAACGACTTTTTATCGTTTTTTTGGATGCTCTTGTTGATCGCTGAGATAATATTGCCCTTGATGCGGGTAAGCCGATCTTCTTTGGTAGAAAAAACCGGTTCTTTGATCCCGTTTTCTCCCGTGACCGCCTGGATGCGCGACTCCTCTTCTTCGCGGCGTTGCTGCGCTTTGCGGTCTTCCCGGCTGCGCCGGATGGCTTGTGCCTTGTTATACAAATCGGCCGCGTTCTTGACTTTGCCTCCAATATGCCGCAGGTCTTTCACCTGAGCCAGCAATTGCACGTCGCCCTTTTTCACCTTAACGTTGCCAATCAAAATATCATTCTTGAGTTGGGGATTAGCGCGTGAGATTACTTCAATACCCTTGGCAAACTCGGCATCGCGCAGAATGGTACGGTCGCTCACGTTGAACTCTTTGGCCAAGATTTCGGAGGTCTTATCGCCAGATTGACCACTGGAGAGCACCTTATCGTAGCCGCCGCGCTTCTTTTTCATGCGCTCGTACTTAAGGCCTCGAAAGTAACTTAGTTGATCCGGATTGAGGTTGCGGCGGCCTAGTTGGTGGTTAAGCATCCAGTCTTTGGCCTCGTCCATGCTGGAAAATTTAACCAAGCGGATTTTAAATGATATTCGGTTGCGCTGGCAGATATCATAGCGGTTGTGCCCATCGACCAGCACGTGATCGCCATTATTTTTTTTCCAAACGGTAAGCGGGTCCAAGCAGCCATTGGTTTTGATGTTTTCCTCTAGTTGGTGCTTAGAATCTTTCGTTAGGGGGGTGATAAAGGATTGCAGGTCACTGTTGATGTGAATGTCTTCCCAGTTGAAAACCTGTTCGGAGCCGTCATTGTTGATAACGACCACTTCAGGATGCATCGTCTCGTTCATAATGTAATTAGTAATTAAGAAATAGTGGGGAAATGAAAAACATGGTAGCTAGGATATAGCTGTCTAACCGGCATATTGATAAATAGTTTCATAAACAAACGGCGATCTTCCGAATGAACATGCCAATTTAGCAAATTAACAAAATCCGTAGCTAGATGAACCACTGGAACCCACCCGCTACGTCCTAAGCGCTACTCTTTTAATCCAGGCGGCATCAGTTGGGTTTCAAAATCGGGAGGCACATCCTGGACTATATCGTGCTTAGCCAACCATTCATCCCACGAAGGCACCTTGCGCGCCCGAGGATGGAGGTAAGGATCGTACAAAATCTCTTTGTACTCAGCGTAAGAACGTTTAAGTAACGACTGAAAGCCCGCCGGAAGTTCGGTCCATTTAAGTTGTTCCTGGTTGGTGTCGGTGGCTAAAACCGGGGTAGAATGCATTGGCAAATAAATACGTTTAGGGATTAAACTCTAGATGAATTCGTTATGTTGCGAAACGTCGCAATTTTGTTGTGGTAAAACGCCCAATGGACGCTAATTATCAGTTCAATATAGCTTATAACGGGCTACCGTCGTGGAAGTCACCGTCACGATCATAAATACGATAAACGTTTCTTCCGTAGATCGCGATGATTACAAAACAGACTAACGGAAGCACAAACGAAAAGTTCACTTCTGGCACCCCTAGAATTAGCGTGTCCGTGTAGCCGGGCCCACCAAGGTCCAGAATGTACCCTTGCAGGTAGGGCATAAACGCCCCGCCCACGATGGCCATCACCAAAAAGGCCGCCCCAAATTTAGCGTCTTCCCCCTGCCCTTCCAGGGCAATGCCGTAGATGGTGGGGAACATGATCGACATGAAGAACGATATCCCAACCAAAGCATAAAGTCCGATCATCCCGCCCCCAAAAATTGTGATCAGGGTCATCACAAAAGCCCCAATGGCGAAGTACATCAGTAGTTTTCCGGGATTAACGTAGCGCAGCAGCGCGGTGCCGACGGCGCGCCCCACCAAAAAGATAACCAATGCTCCCGCTCCGTAGTACACCGCCGTGGCATTGTCGATGCCCAGGGGCTCGGCGTACTGGTACACGTACGTCCAGCACATGATCTGGGCACCGACGTAGAACACCTGCGCGATCACTCCCCCGACGAACTTCTGACTGCTCGCCAGGCGTTTCACGGACCGTGAAAATTTCACCGGGGCCTCCTGCACCAGGTCAGTCGGCATTTTCACCAGCCCGATAACGATCAGGAATCCTAACACCACCAGACCCAAAACAACGTACGGATTGCGAATCACTTCCAGGTCGCCGGTGCGCATGGCCGCCTTGGCCGACTCAGAAAGAGTATCGTAGAGCGCTTCGCCCGTATCGGTGGTATCATCCGAGCGAAGCGCATCGAGGATAAAATTCCGCGCAATGAGCAAGCCCATGATAGAGCCGACCGGGTTAAAGGCCTGGGCCAGGTTCAGGCGTTGGGTGGCAGTTTGGGGAGCGCCCATCGCCAGGACGTAGGGATTGGCGGTGGTTTCCAAAAATGCCAAGCCAAAGGTAAGGATGTAGAGTGCCAGCAAGAAAAAGGTGAAGTTTTCGTAAGCGGCCGCCGGAAAAAACAGCAGCGCCCCGGCCGCATACAGAACCAACCCCAGCATGATGCCTTTTTTGTAAGAGAACTTATTCACGAACAACGCGGCCGGAATCGCCATGGTGAAGTAGCCGCCGTAGAAGGCCGCCTGCACCAGGGAGGCCTGCGTATTCGATAGCTCCAGCACCTTTTTGAACGCCGACACCATGGGGTTGGTGATGTCATTGGCAAACCCCCACAGCGCAAACAAAGAAGTGATCAGCACAAAGGGCAACAGAATCGTTTTGGCAACGACCGGGGGTTTCTGAGTAGTTTGCATAGGGGATGAAAGCTAGCGGTTAGAGATTGGTTACTTCAATTCGTACCAGTTGATGTCGGTGAGGGGTTGGCGGCGGGGGGCACGTACTTCCGGGGCGTAGTGCTCGGCAAGATAGTCTAAAATGAGCGGTTCGTTTTCGCCCAAATCCCACAGTCCCTGCGTTTCTTGCATCCACACAATTTTCGCGTGCCACCCCGCACGGGTGAAGCGGTTCTGGGCAATGAGCTTCGCCGAGTGACAAGACAAGCAGTTGGCTTTGACTTCGAGCAGCCCCTCCCCAGCCAGCAGCCCCGTGAGCACATCTTTGCCGTCCACGATCTCGGGAGCGTCGGCTACGGCGGTGGCGGGCACCTCTTCAGCCTCAACCGCTTCCGTCACCGGGGGCGCTTGCGCTACCGAATCAGCCGAACGATCAGCCAGCAGCAAATAAATGACCACCCCGGTACCCACCAACAGCAGGGCCACGATGCCACCGACCGCTTTGCTAATCTTAATCAATCCTTTCAACAAATCTTCCGAAGGTGATTTCATCTTTTTCAGTTATTATCCATCCCAACAAACATCCTGACCATCCCACAAAATCCCCTTAATCCTGATCCACTTTGACGGCAATGCGGTGGCAGGCATTGTTCAGGTAACCTTTGGGGTTCCAGCCCGGAATCACCATCGGCTGACTGACTCCCGCGCTGTCGGTGGCTCTGGCCCACACCTCGTAGTAGCCCGGCTGGGGAAACCGCACCGGGGCCGACCACTGCTGCCAGGCCAGCCGGTTGGCCGGGGCTTGCAGGTCAGTGGGTTGCCAGATAGCGCCAAAATCAGTAGACACTTCTACCGCACGCACGCTTCGTTCGCCCGCCCAGGCGTGGCCACGCACGGTTAGCGGGCGGTCCCGGCCAAACATGGCCCCGGTTTGGGGATAGGTGATTAGCGACTTTACGGGCATCGACTCGATGATGATCATATCTTCGTCGGGCACCGCCTGGCCCGGTGGCACGGGATAGCGGGGCACCCGGTAGGAATCGCCCATCATCTTGGGGCCGTCGTGCACCTGGTTGCGCACCACAATTCGGTTGATCCATTTGCCCGACGCCGAGGCGGGCCAGCCGCCGCACACCAGCCGCAACGGGTAGCCGTGCGCCAGCGGAATGTCTTCGCCGTTCATAGCCCAGGCCAACAGGGTCTCGTCCTGCCGGGCTTTGTCCATCGGCACGCCGCGGGAGATGGGCACCTTGCTGAGGTCTCCGCTAAGATGCCGGTCGGTGCCGTAGTAGCCGATGTATACGGCATCGTCTTTGGTCCCGATGTCGTCCAGCAGGTCGCGTAATCGGATGCCCGTCCACCGGGCACACGACACGGCCCCCTCCTGCCACTGGTTGCCCGCCGCGGGGGGATAGAAGCCCGCGCGTCCGTTGCCCCCGCACTCCAGCACCAATTGGTAGGTGTGGATCGGAAAGCTTTTCTTGAGTTCGTTCAGCCGGTAGGTCTTTTCGGCCCGTACCGACTCCCCCCCCACCGTGAGCGTCCAGTTCTTGATATCAATGTCGGTGGGAATCAGGCCGTTGTTGCGTACGAACATATTAGGATAGGTCGTCACGGCTTCATCCAGGACGTGGGGGGGCATCTCTACATTCCAGGGACGATCGTTGAGCACGATCATCGCTTCGTTTTTGCCCGCCAGCGGGTCATCGGCTTGGCGAAAGGCCAGGGGGAGGTAGTCCGGCGGCAGGTGCGCAGCGTGCACGATCTCGGTGCCCAGCAGGGCCGTCATGGTGGCCAATGAGCTTTGTTTCAGAAACTGGCGGCGGTTAAACAAAGCGCTCATGGTTTATTTCTGTTAGTCAACGCAGCTTTCAACTTTTGCAGAAAAGACAAATCCTCCGAGTCGCGGGCTTTGTTTCGCCCCTTCACGGCAGCGTGCTTCAGCAGGATGAGATCGTTTAGGTTAACCACGGGAACGGAAAGATCGTCCACCTGCATGGTTTTAACCCGCTGGTAAGCGTACTTAAAGTCAACGACATCTAGCTTTTTTATGATCTCAATGCGTAGAGGAGCCTCACCAATCACCACCATTCGGGGCACTATAAACATATCCAATTGCAAACTTTCTTCTTCTATTCCGTAAGCCATGCACGCCTGCATCATTTTCGCAGCATTAGCCTGCGTAGCATTAACAAAAACATCCAGGTCACCAGTGGTGCGAACGTGACCGTAGGTACCCATTGCGTATCCTCCGATAAGCATATATTCAACTTCGTGATGATTTAACTTAGCTAAAAACTCTCGGAAGTAGTCAGGAAGGTGGATGTTAAGGTGATCACTCATCGGCGTAAGCGATCACTCGTTTTACCGGATAGTTAACCACATCAATACCTGCCATCGCAAAATTGGCGATCATAACGTCGCAGTAAATTTTGAACCGCTCTTCCATAGTTTTAGTGAGCGCAAATTCTACTTCTTCCTGTAGAATGTCCTCGTCGGGGTCCACGTAACGGATGGTGCGGGTGTTCATATTATTTATGTTATAGTCCTTCGGTCTCCTGATAAAATTCCACCAGCGGGATGGTGGCATTTATTGATCGCAAGACAACTTCAGCGTCTTTCCCCTCAAACCAGTTCAACTTCCATTCATCCTCCGGCGTGCTCCGGTAACGCGTTTCCGCTTTCCAACTACTTTGCTCGATAAGAACGTACTCACGCAATGAATGTAATTCACTGTAATAATGAAATTTAGCACCTCGGTCATAGCTCGCGGAGCTTTCCGAAAGTACTTCTACCAGCAAAAGCGGATTGGTGAGCGCGTTCCGGTCTTGCTTTGAGACTTGGTAGGGTTGGCAGACCACCGAGGCATCCGGGTAAAGAGACTTATCAATAGAAGGGATGTAAAATTTCAAATCACTGCTGCCCACCCGGCACCCCTTTTTTAGTCTACTCTGGAGTGAACCAATCGCATTTCCCGCAATGATACCGTGTTTTGGCGACCCACCTGCCATAGCGTACAATTCACCTCCGTGATATTCGTAGCGCGTGTTCGTCTGCTCTTCCAGTTGATTATATTCCTCTAACGAAAGACTCTTTTTTGTTGCCGGTTCCATATACTGTTGATTGTAGCGCCGTTCTTTTTCGGCTAAATTTAATTATTGAGACCCAGGAATACAACCAAATCAACGCTTTGGGGGTCATACCAGTACTTCTTACATTCCCCATAATATGATGCCCTTCCGTCTGCCTCTTCTTATCAGCATTGCCTCGATATTCATCACCCTGGCCTGCCCCGCTTTCGGTCAACAAGATAATGCTTCTCTGCCTAAAAACGAACTGGGAATCAGTTTGTTGAGCTACGCTAGTCGGCCCAGTAGCAACATTCTATTCGATAAAACCTTCTATACCCATCCGTTCCGAGGGATCAGTTACAAAAGGCACATCGGTCGGTCAGCAGTTCGGCTAGCCGTTGCGCGTCAGCAACTGTCTAAACGACAACCGGTTCCGGAAAACTGGACCAGCCAGGGTGATCACGAAGCTACAATCATCAAAGTGGGCTGGGAAAGAAGCTTCACCTCGGGCCGCCTCAGCCCCTACACCGCCACCGATGTCATTGGAATTAAATCCTTTGCGGATGGGTCGGCCGGGGGCGGAATTGTTGGCACCTACCACGATTTTGAGGTAGACCGGCTCGGACTGGGCCTATCCCCCGCCCTAGGGCGCGTTGACATATAGATTGACGAGGGCTTTCGGGGGTGTTTTTGTTCTGATTGAGACGCTTAAGGCGGGCGATGCAAGAGCATCGGCCAACGAAAGCAACGAAGAGCAGGGCAAAAACGCTCGGAAAGCACCGTCTAAGCTTATATGTCAACACGCCCTAGGGTTCCGCTACCGCCCGCTTCGGTGGCTTTCGGTGTTTGCCGAAACCTCGTTGGATATCATCTACTCTCGTTACCGGGGTGACTACGTCCGGCTATGGCCGGAGGCTCCCAAGCCGCGCTTCGCTAACGACACCGCGGACTTTGAAGGCAAGTTTAATCCGCTCAGTACGCTGGTGGTCAACGTAACATTTTGATCCCTTCACCGCGTAGGTTTGTTACGCCCGCACCGCCCCCACTCCGTTCATGCTCACCGGCAACTCGATAAAAAACGTAGTGCCCGCTCCATCTCGGCTGTCGAAGGTGATGCGGCCCCCGGCGTGCTCAATGCCCCGCTTGGCAACGGCCAGCCCAATGCCCGATCCGGCGTACTTGGTACTGAAGTTGGGCATAAACACCTTGTTCTGAATCTCGCGGGCAATGCCTGTACCGTTGTCGCTCACCTTCAGGATCACCCGGTCCAGCCCCGCCCGTTGTAAGCTTACCTTGATGCAAGCTTTCTGCTCCCGGGGTACCGACTGCTTGGCATTGATGATCAGGTTGCTCAGGATGCGGCCCATCAGTTGCTCATCGCCCACCACCCAGAAATTGGTGCCCTGAATAGCCAGATCAATTTCCTGCTGTCCGTCTTCGTACAAGCCCACGGTTTTGCGCACCACCGCTTCCAGTTCGTACAGTTCGCTCTTCGGAATGGGCATCTGGGCAAACGAAGAGAACGAACTGGCAATGTCGTTCAGCGTGTCCACCTGCAACAGCAGATTGTCGACCGGCTTTTCTACCGCCTGCACCTCCTGAGCATCCATACCGGTACGGTACTCCTCCTGCAATCGGCGCTTGAGATGTTGCAGGCTGAGTTTCATGGGGGTGAGCGGGTTTTTGATCTCGTGGGCCACCTGCTTGGCCATCTCGCGCCAGGCCGACTCCTTCTCGGTGCGGGCCAATGCCGCCTTGCTGGCCTCCAGGTTCACCAGCATGCGGTTGTACTCCCCCACCATAAGACCGATCTCATCGTTACTCTCCCACGACAGCGGTTCGTTATACTCCGACAAAGAGGTGCGCTTTATCTTCTGGGTGATGTACTTGAGCGGGTAGGTGAGCAGCATCGAGGCCAGGTAAGAAATGATCAGGAAAGCAATGAATACGAAGGTGAAGATGTTCATCATGTTGGTGAGCACCTGGATGATTTGCTGTTCTACCTCGTTGCGCGACTCAAAGAACGGAATGCTGAGCAGCCCCATCAGTTGGCCCGTGCTGGGCGATTTCAGTGCGGCGTAGGACGATTTATAAGACAGGCTACCCACCGACTCGTCGAGCACCAACTTGCTTTTGTCGCGCCCCCGGATGCGGGTCAGCGCTTCGGGGTTGATATATTCCGACAGCAGGTTGTTCTCATAGATTTGGGGCTGACTGGTCACCACCAGCGCGCCGGTGGTGTCGAACACGTTGACATCGGTTTCGGCATACTTGGCAATTTGCGACAGGGTGTTAGCCAGCGCCTCTTGGGTGGTTTCGCCCTGCTGATACCGGGCCACGAAGCCGGTCACGTTGTCGCCAATCTGTTCGGCCTTCTCCAGGTACTGCTCGTCCACTTCCTCGTTATAGGAGTTGCTGATGATGCTCAGGGTGGTCACGCTCACGGCCAGCAGCGGCATGAAGAAGGCCGCGTTCAGGTAGAGCTGAATCTTGGTGGAAAAATTAAGATTCGTCCGCTTGATGGCGAAGTAGACCGAGTAACCGGCCAGCAGAAAGAGCACTGCGAACACCAGCAGCAGAAACAGGAACGAGAAGTTAGAGACGATGTTGGCAATAGAATAGGCCGGAGAGGCAATGGCAATGTAGTCGTCGCCCTTGCCCTCCACCACCAGGTAGCTATAGCCCGCCCGGTCAATGGTCTCCCCGCTGCCTACGCGCTGCCGGAAGTCGTACTGCCGCAGGGGGCGGAAGGCGCTCTCTTCACCATTGCTAAAGGTGAGCCGCCCGGCGGGCGTGAAGTAAGCGTAATCGTACTCGTTGGTGGGGTAGGCTCCCGAATAGGTGCGATCGATGAGCAGTTCGGGATACACCCGGTTGGGAGCAAACTGCTTCAGAGTGAGCACCACAATGACGTGCCCGGCCACCGACGCCCCGTTGGGCACTTCCACAAACAGCAGATACTGCTTGCGCGAGCCGTTGGCCACCGGCACGTTCGACTGGTTGATAAAATACAGGTCAGGATAGCCGGTGTCGAAGCGGGCCGCCGCCAGGTCTTCGCGGTATTCCTGGTAGGTGCGCCGGTTTTGGTTCTCCAGCGGCAATCCCCCGGCATCGTAGAGATACACATCCACGGCGTACTTATCGAAGTAGTCGTTCAGGTAGATGCGCTCTATTTTCTGCCGCACCACCTCGTAGCCCCCGCTGCGGCCGAACAACCCGGCCAGGGGGCTCGCCAGGCGCTGTCGGATGAACAGGTCGTCTTCAATCTTATCGCGTGCCTCGGTGAGCAGCAGTTCGCCCAGCACGTCGTTGTCCACCAGCAGTTGGTTGGCAAACTTCTGCTTGTTGTCTTCGGTTTCCACGCTGTGCATGTGGTAGGCCACCAGGGCGCAGGTGACGGCACTCACCAGGGTGCTGGCAAAGACGTACAGAAACGTGATGTAGCGCACCCGCGCCAGGTACTTGGTGAGTTGCAGGGTGTGCAGCAGCGCAAAGTAGGCCACGCTGACGAGCAGCACCAGAAAGGCCGACAAGCCTTCCGACACGCACAGCAACCCGGCCGCCAGCACGGCCACGGCCAGGTTGATTTGCAAGCTGAAGTAGCTGCGCTGGCTCAGGCTGATGAAGGTGCGAAACACCATGTGGGCCACCAGGAAGTAGCTGCCCGAGTTAAGAATGAACACTCCCAGGCTCACGTTTTTAAGGGCGGTAAACGACACGCTCTTGGTGATATCCAGCGTCCACTGCGAGTTCACGTAGATGGTTTCTACCACGGCGTAGTGGGCGTAGAGTGCTCCGGTGCCCAGCAAGAACAGCGCGACGGCGGCAACGCTTTGCAGCATCCTGGGAGCGCGCCACAACCAGCGGTAGGTGCGGGTAGCGTAGTAGTAGTTGAACAAGAACACCACGATGAGCAGCACGCAGAAACAGTTGAGCAGCAGGTCGCCCAGCGAGGGGTTGATGGCCGAAGAGGCGAAGTAGCGGTAGTCGAACAGCCGGAGCGGCAGCACGGTGTAGGGGAAGTTGAAAGCCAGCATCAGGGTGCGCAGCCCCAGCAGCGATAGCGTAAACAGCAGGATGGCCCGGTCTACATGGCCCCGTCGCAGGTCCCAGCGAATCACCCGCCCCAGGTTGAAGAGCACCAGCGCGATGGCCAGGGCCACCAGGGCACTGATGAGCGACTGAAACAGCTTGGCCGAGCGATGCTCGCGGTAGCCCCCCACCGGGGCCTGCAGGGTGACGGCAAACAGGGGCTGCTCTTGGTAGCTTACCACCCGCGCCCGGTTGTCCAAGTCCACCACCTGGGCGGCCATGGTGGCGCTGGCCCCTTCGGGGAACAAATCGGGGTTGTAGCCCGAGCTCACGTACTGGTTGTCAATCTTGGCGTCTTGCCGGATTGGCAGTAGGAAAAAGACTTCCAAACCAGTTTTTGCTAAGCTGTCACGGCGCACCAGGTAGCTGCCCGAGGGTAGGGTGCGGTAGGCGTAGGTATCGCTGCCCCGCAGTTGTTCGTAGGTGGGCACCTGCCGATAGTCCGACCAATAAACCAACTGTCCGTTCCGGAACAGATAGTAAGGGTAGCGGGTCGGATGAGCGAAGTCAGGGCGGTTGAGCGACGACGCTTCGCTGAGTTGGTACTTCAGGGCTTGGTTGTCCTGCTCGATGGTGTGCAGGGCCTTCTCCACGGCGCGGGTGATGTCGCTCAGGTAGCGGTCATCGCTGCGGAAGTAGTCGATAAAGCACCACTGCAGCAGCGCGGCCAGCAGCAAGGCCGCCCCGGCAATGGGAAGCGATTTGTTGTTTCGGTTAAAGAGCCTGGGCACCGTTGGGGAAGTTGATCGCGCGCAAATTAGTAAATATTCGGGGGGCAAAAGCCATGGGGAGGGTCCATGTACTGTTCTGCCTCACATTGTTGCTTAGATAACGCGGTGGTCGGGTGCATCGTGTGCGGGCGGATCAGGCAGCGAATTGTATTATCCCGGTAGACGGCCGTTTTTCCGGCTTCGGTGTCGCTTCGGCACCGCTTCGGCGTCGGTTCGTCGAAGCTTCGGTTGGGGCAGGAACCGGAAATTAGCACTATTCTGGGATGATCGGGGGAGGGTAAGGGGGGCGGTTGGCGGGCAAATGCCATTGAAACAGGAGCGCCGGGCCCGTAGGATTGGAAGCGTTTGGGTAGAATTGGCGGTGGGTACGGGGGTTGAAGGATTGGAATATGGTTTGAGCGCGATGGTTAGGGATTGACTAAGTGTCGGTGGTCGTCGGTGCACGTGTTGCAAAGCGTGCTAATCTTGGTTGGGTTTACCAGCCCGGCGTTGAAACGCTGGGCTATGATGGTGCGTTGCGATGGGGTTGCCAACGGGCGCTAGCTTTGGGTCATTGCTCTGGTCTTAGTATATTCCTGGGCAGCCGCCGGGAGGAAAAGAATCCTTAAATCGGAGGGATCGCAGGTCGTTGGGGGTTCGGTTGACCACTATATCCAGAAAATGGGCCGGGCTGTCCGGCAGGTTGGCGTCGGCTCGAGCAATGATCGTTTGGTGGTCGTCTAGCAAGATGGCGTACTGCTCCTTAGGCAAAAGGTTATTGGCCGACCGGAAATCCTGACCGGCGGGCAGCACACAGGTTGCCGATACGGGTTGACCCACGGGTGTCACCTTTATTCCCGGCAGTTGTTCGTCCTCGGTGAGCAGCAGTACCAAGACGCCCCGGCGCTGGAAACTCTCCAGCTCGTTTTTCCACCGAAGCAGTTGCCGTTCGGCGTCGTTGCCCGCGTAGAGCATAAAGATGAGCGGTGCTTCTTCCATAGATCGCCGGATATCGCAGCCCGACAGGTCGGGAAGGGTGAGCTTTTGGTGACTAACGCTTTCCTGACTGTTGCCCAGGTGGGTTGCGGCTAGTAGCAGGAAAAGCAGGAACGCGCTTAAAACGTTGTTCTTTCTCATGGCAGTTGGGGTTGGGAATCAATCTAACTATTTGGGGGTAAAGTTCCAACTGCTGTAAGTACTCTGCTCGATTGCGGTCGGCGGGGACACCGGCCAGGGAGGTGGGACATAGGCATATGTTTATCGGCCCAGCGTTGAAACGCTGAGGCTAGGGATGAAGAGATGAGTTTTTCGAAATTCGTATCTTGGGGATTGGTTTTTCGTATATTGAGCTATTAAACTTGTTATACTTATGGAACGAATTGTCATTGAAGTGGATAAGAAATTAGCCCAGTCTTGGCGGTCGGCCTCAGCGCAAAAGAGGCGAACAATTAGTAACAAAATTAACTTGTCGCTGGCGCAAGAGCTATACGAAGGTCAAGCAGAAGAATACCAGGCCTACTTAGACCAACTGAGAAAAGAGATGAAAGAAAAGGGGCTTACTCAGGACGAGCTAGACCAAATTCTGGCCAATGGATAGCCCCATTTTCGTATTCGATACCAATGCATTTATCAGCGCCCACCTTATCCAGAACTCAGTGAGTGCGCAGGTGTATGATGAAGCTTTTGCAAAAGGCAGATTGGCAGTTTCCGAAGATGTGCTCAGCGAATACGTCGAGGTGCTATACCGTTCAAAGTTTGATAAGTATCTCACCACGGAGCGTCGGGAGGAGATTATAGAAAAGCTGCGGGGGGTGGCAATAACGGTGAAACCCGTTGAGACAATTACTGCCTGCCGCGACCGCAAGGACAACATCTTTTTAGAGTTAGCCCTAGCTGCTGATGCTTCTTATCTTATCTCCGGCGATCCTGACCTGTTAGTACTGCATCCTTTCCGTGGTATACCTATCATATCTGCGTCCGGCTTCTTGCAAAATTTATAGCATTATCTGTGAGTGCTTTGCCCGGTTGCGGCCGGTGGGGCTTACCGGCCAGGGAGGTGGGAAATAGGCACGCGTTTACCGGCCCAGCGTTGAAACGCTGGGCTATGATGAGGAGGTTAGTTGCAAAAGGGGAGGAAAAGACCTTGTTTTGAGCCCGAAGGTAGTCATACCTGCCGATCTGCCCTTTTGCTTCGCTACCATTACTCCCTATGCTCACCAATTACCGGCGGTTTCTTCGCGCTCCCACGTATAATGATCAGAACCAGCCGGTGCGGTGGGGGGAGTTGGTGGTTTTTCTGCTACTGTACGTTGTCCTATGTTTTGCTCTCATTCCGTTGCTGGAGGCACTGGTCAACTATCTGCAGCTAAAGCACGCCCTGGAAGACCCGAATACAACCCTCATACTATTGGGAGTGATAGTGGTGCCCCCGATTGAGGAGGTGGTGTTCCGGCTGTGGCTGCGGGTGAACAGAAGCGCGCTGTTTGCGGTGGCCTTTTTGGTGCTGTTCGTTGGCGTGCTGTTGCTTCCGGTCAGCAATCTGGGGGCGGTGTTGCTCATTGCGCTCAGCGTGTTGATCCTGGTGGCTACTTTGATGGGCTACGATGCGGATATTGAGCGGGTGGTGGCGCGCCACTTCGGGTTGTTCTTCTACGCGTCGGCCGTTTTGTTTGCCCTAATGCACATCACTAATTACACGCCGCTCAATCCCCAAACCCTGCTGTTCGCTCCGCTGCTGGTGCTGCCTCAATTTATCGTCGGCACCATGCTGGGGTACATCCGGGTGCGCTACGGCATTGGCTATTCCATTCTTTTTCACGTGGTCGTGAATGCGATTCTTTTCGTGCTTGCCCATTTTTTCCCAAGCTAGCCCGAGACTTGGTGTCGTTTAGTGCTCAGAAAGTTGAATCAAGTAAAACCAGTGTTCCTGGGGCACGCGTTAGCGGCGCCCGGGTTAGCAGGTAGAGCGATAGAGGCACGCAGGTTGGCCGGATGGAATTCAGCGCGACTGCTGCAACAGCCAATCGTACAACGCGGGGTTGTCGTAGGTTTCGGTCCAGGAGTCGTGCCCGGCTTCGGGGTAGACGGTGAGCCTCACGTTGCCCCCGGCGGCCAGCAGGGCTTCTACCATTTCTACCGTGCGCGATAACGGAATGACGTGGTCTTTGGCTCCGTGGAAGGCCCAGACGGGCACATCTTTGAGGCGCTGGGCATAGTCGGGCAACCCGCCGCCGCACACGGGCACGATGGCGGCAAAGCGCTCGGGGTGCTGGATAGCCAGTCGCCAGGTGCCGAACCCGCCGCGGCTCATGCCGGTGAGGTACACCCGGTCGGAGTCGATGCGCTGGGTGGCCATCGTGTGGTCCAGCACGGCCAGCACCAGGGCATCGTCCCAGAGTTGGTCGCGCGGGTTCTGGGGGGCCACCAGCACGAAGGGGAACGACTGCCCCTGGGCAATCAGTTTGGGCAGCCCGTGCTTTTTCACGAGTTCCAGGTCGTTGCCCACTTCGCCGCCGCCGTGCAGAAAGACAACCAAGGGGAACTGCGCAGCGGTATCGGAATCATAGTTATCGGGCAGGTACTGCCAGTAGTGAATCTCTTCGGTTGGGTTCAGGGTGGCGGTTTCGGCGGCTAGTTGGGCGTGGGTGGGTAGGTGGCTGATGATGAGCAGGAGGAGGATGAAGGTTTTGGCGATGTAGTTCATGCGGTGGGCGGATGGTGGCGGGGCTTTTCGCCTAAGGTAGGGTGATTGTTGGGGATGCGCAACTCGTCTCCCGGCCCAGCGTTGAAACGCTGGTCTATAGATGCAAATTGAGGACACACATTAAAGATTATTTTGATAAATTCTTAAGGCTCGTGTCGACACGAGCCTAAGGAAAAATTATCAGAATAAAGTTTATTAGTCCTAACTAAAAGCGCACACCAGACAGATTACTATACTGGGTTTTCACCAAACCAATCCAACCTGATACATAGGAAACTTTCCGTCAGGCATGTATTCTTCAAAGTCATCAAGCGGCTCATCAAAATCGTCGGCCATGTACTTCAGAGAACCTTCCCGGAGGCCAATGATCCGTTTCTTAGGTTTGTCCTGATCCATTCTGACGACCTGCGTGATCTTAGCAAAAGGCTTTCCGTTCACGCTACCACTAGTACGCCTCCAGCGTGGCGGGCAGATGGGTAGCCAGGTATTCGGCGTTTTTCATGGCTTTCCCCTGGTCAGAGTAGGTGAAAGAAAGCACGGGGGTTGCCTCATCGGTGTGCAACAGTACGCTAGTTTTGACGGTGGTTCCCGAAAGCGTTGGGGAAATACCGTTCGGGGTGTTGCTGCTTCTGTAACGGGTCGTCACCACCTTGACGGTGGTGATGGTTGGTAAGCTTTCCCAGGCACCGAACCGAATACCGCCCACCGAATAGTATTCCTTTACCTTATGCTCAGTCAGGTTAATCCGGGTTCCGCCGTACGAAAACCAAATGAACAGCCCTAGCAATATCGCTCCTGCCCCCACCCCCAAAATTTTCTCCCAAGAACTCTCAGTGGCTAGAAACATCGGACTGGCCAGGGCAAACAGACCGGCCGCCACAAGCAGTACTCCCAAAAGGTGTGGGCCGGACGTTAGGTTTCGTCTCTTGTAATCAAAGTTAGTCATGGGGCTTGAGGTATCCACAGGCAAGGTAGGTATTTTAGGCCCAACGTTGAAATGCCGGGCTATGGTCGGTTTCTGCGAAAGTATCGCAAGCGTTGGCAACAATTAGCTAAAAAAGGCACGAGTAATCTCATGCCTTTTCTTGGTTCTGATCAAGTTTTAACCCTTACTCAATGATGATCTGTTTTTGTAGGATGCCGTCTTTGTAATGGATGTGCAGGTAATACGCTCCGGCGGGCAATTTGCTGGTATCCACCTGTAGTTTGGCATTGCTGGCCGTTCCGGTGGCTACCACTTCCTGTAGGCCGTTGTATAATTTTACGTTAAACGGGGAAGAAGTTGTTGCCTCACTCCAGCCCGGAGTGGCAAACGGGGTGGTAGCGGCAGTAGCTGACAATGCACTTGCTTGATTAGTCGTCTGCTCAACGGTCAACTGCTCGTTAGCCGGGTTGGGATAGATCACAAAGTTGTCGTCCGAACAGGTCACATAGAAACTAATTGAGCTTATGGGAGACCAATTGCATGCACTTGTTCGGACCCGTACACCCGTATAGTAACTTCCACAGTTATTTACCGTAAATTCATGATTATACGAGCTAACTTGCTGGAACTGTCCGTTTAAATACCATTCGTAAGAGAGGGCTCCCGGCACTGGGTCTATTTCCGCGTAGACCGTAGCGTACGGGCCAGAATAGGTAGTCTGCGGCATACGTACTGGACTCATGTTGGTATTGATATTTCTTGACAATGTTATGGTAGCACAACCGCTGTTGAGGGTAAATGTAATCGTGCCGGTACCGACAGTACAATTAGCTGCCCGAAGAGTAGCGGTAGCGCCGGTGCCAGAAGCAGGCGAGAATCTGCCAGCGGGAGAAGTAGTCCATGTTGCGGTTACACCAGTTGGTAAACCCTGTAGTATGCTGATAGTGCTGTTAGCGTTGTAAATTGTAGAAGGGCCTACAATAAGATTGTTAGTGGTACGCGAACCGTATATGCTTCTTATTCCAGCAAAGTCCATGTTTCACTTTCATCAAAATGGATATCTCCACCCTGATTACCGCAATTATTAGGGGCTGGCCCACTCATGTTATGCGCTAATACCCCGCCTGTGTTTGTTCTTATGTTGGAAGGGCCATCAAATGGTACTAATCCTGGCGCACATGCCGGAACAGGATCGCCATGAGCAAAAGCCCCCCACAGAATCACAATGTCAGCGGCATTTAAATTACACGTCTCTAAAAAAGCTAAGTTAGTTTGCGCGGCCCATAGGGCAAAACCATCCCTAACCGCTTGCTGTTCATTATTACCGGCAATGTCTGGGGTGCCATTTTGAAAAGCATAGGTGATAACTCTATGATTCCATTGTGTACCAATAGGGACATAATTTGTAATTACGCCATCACGACCTATTTTTGCGTTGCTCGGCACTGTTGTGGGAAAGTCATCGTATACTACTTGGCCGTAAGTCTGTAAAGTAATTCCTAGGGCGTGTTGACATATAAGCTTAGGCGGTGCTTTCCGAGCGTTTTTGCCCCGCTTTTCGTTGCTTTCGTTGGCCGATGCTCTCGCATCGCCCGCCTCAAGCGTCTCAATCAAGACAAAAGCACCCTAGAAAGCCCTCACCAATCTATATGTCAACACGCCCTAGTACCAAGGCGGGGAGGTAAAATAAATTTTTCATAGCTATTCGTTTTTGATTACGTTGATCTGACTTATTATGGAATAATAGACAACACTGCTACTGTTCGGAGGGCCAAAATCATCGCAGGCACTTTTAAGCTCGCCACTGAAAACAACCCTTAATCCCATTTCTTTGAGTGTATCTGGTAGGTCACAAGCCACTACAACATCAGGTCCGTCAAAGATAGGTTCGTTTAGACCAACAATTCCGTCGGCTACGATCACCCAAACATCTGGATATTCACTGCTCAAAATGCTGATTTGCCCTCTTTCTTCTTGGGCTACTTTCACAGTTTGCCTTCTGGAGTCACACCCTTCGTACTGGCATGTATCTCCTTCTTCTTTACAACTAATAATTAAGCTAGTTATCAGAATTACATTTAAAATAAGTGTTGTTTTCATATCGCTCTAGTTTGTGGGTTTTGGAAACAATCAAAAACATACTGATCAATGAAATATAGTCTCATATGAGTTTATATTGACACATGTTTCTAAATGAGACTTGCTAACTATAAAAGTTGCACTCACCAAATACTTGATTACTTCTTGTTCTTCTGACTCGATATTCCAGTTTCGGTCGCCAAACTGACAACCTATTTCAACGAATGCTATTTCTTAGGTATACTTGCTTTTTTCAAAAGGTTGTATATATTTCTGAAAAATATTTTTATGGACTACTCCCCGCTCACCGACTCGGAAATCGCCCAACGGTACGGGCAAGACGCCAACCCTCGGCTGTTCGCCGAACTGGTCCGCCGTCACCAGCCCAGCGTGCTGCGGCAGTACCGGTATCAGCTTAAAGATTCCGGCGCCGCCCACGACGTGTCCCAGGAAGTGTGGATTCGGGTGTTCACCAAATTCAATCAGTTTCAGACCGATCGTTCGTTCGCCATCTGGCTGTCAGGTATTGTTCACAACCGCTGCCACAACCACAACCAAGACGACAAAAGCGGCCTGCACAAGGAGCTGTCGCACAACGTCATGGACACCCTGATAGCTGACGAAGTGTTTGATAATGAGCACGTTGCTGAGCCTACCATAGAAGATTTAGCCGAACTGATGGAATACCTTAGCGGCAGTGAGAAGCTTCTGCTTCATAAGCGATATCGGGAAGGCTGGTCCATCGCGGATATTCAACGCAGCACCCAGTTGTCCGAAAGTGCCGTAAAGTCGCGCTTGTTCGAGCTTCGGAAGAAGCTGCAAAAGCTGTGGAAAGATTACGCGAAAGAACCGCTTAAGAACAGTGACAAAATCGGGTGTTACTTCTCGAGATGTGCCACCCGCGTTGGCGGCGCTTAGGCTGGCCCGCAAACGCGCGCTGGTTTTGGGTCACCACTCCAAATACACCCCCAGCCCGTAGTTGGGGTTGGCCAGGATTTTTTCGCCGCGCACGGCCAGGCCCGCGCTGGCCGTCACGCCCAGGCGGTCGGTGAGGGCGTAGGCGATTTCGGGGGTCACCGACAAGAACTCGGTGTTGTTGGCAAAGATAGAGTTGCCCGCTCCGCCCTCGCCCGTGCCGTTCTTGAACGATTCTACCCCGTAGAGCCGCAGTTGGGCTAGCAGCTTGCCGCCGAAGGTGTAGCCCACTTCCAGGCCGTAGCGAAACTCTTCCGAAAAATTGTTGGTGCGGTTGTTCACTCCCAACAGGGCCGAAGCGTAGAAGTTTCCCACCGAGCGACTGGCCTGCACGGTGAGCAGTTGGTTGAACTCGCCGTCGCCGGTTTGCAAAAGCGTGGTTTCACCCCCCGCCGTTTCGCCCAGCGGCAGGCTGAGCGTGAGTCCGATGGCCACCACCACCGGGCCGTTCTTGATCAAGCCGTACTTGACACCCACGTCCACGTCGCCAATGGAGTTCACGTAGTCGCCCGCCTCCGTAGGTCGGCCTGAGGTGTACTCCACATTATTGAGGGTGCTGCGCACGAACAAGGGGGCATACACCATCCCCGCCAGCCGGTCGGTGAAGCCGTATTCGCCGTACACGCTGGTGGTGAACAGACTGATGGTTCGGATGTTCACCACCGTGCCGTCGGGCTGATAGAAGCGGTCGGCGATGATGGCGTTCTGGCCCAGTTTGAAGAAGCCCGAGCCCGGCGGTGGGGTCCAGCCGCCCCCGGCCAAGGAGGGCGTGGTGCTGAGGGTGAGGGTGAGGTATCCAGTAATGAGAAGCGTCTTCAGCGAATGCATTGCCAATGCGCCCGAGGGGGTAGAAGTTACGAAGAGATTGGGTTTCATGGGGGAAGGTTTGGGCAGACGCGTTGCCAACGCGCCCGAAGTTTAGCGTTGGGTTTAGTTGAGTTCGGCGGAGCCGAAGGTGAGCCGAGCCGGTTTGCAGAGCACGATCACGTATTGGTAGGTGGTGAGCGTTGCGTCGGGGGCAAGCTGGCTCACGTTGAACGACTGCGCGCCGGTGGGGGGGTTGGACACGTCGGCGATTTCCAGACCGTCGTTGGCAGTGGCCCGACCATCCTGGCTGTTGCTCAGGTACAGAAATGTGCCCAGGGCAAAGGATACCTCGAAGTCAGCGCTGGTGGAGAGAATCATGTCTCCGGCCTCGTTGCGCAGCAGGGTGACGGTACCGGTGGCGGTATAGCCTCCCTGTCCCCGCAGGGTGCCCTGCCGCTCGGTAACCGTTGAGTCGGTGGGAAGCGGCTGGGTAGTCGGCATCTGGTCGGCCAGGTCGTCGATCACGTCGGTGCCGATGCAACTGGCCAGGGCGCTCGCCACGAGCAGGCTGAGCAGTAGTAGGCGGAATGTCATAACGGATTGTGTCGAATGATTTTCCGAAGATACATTGGGTAGAAGAAATAATTGGACAGCTGGCTGACATTTAGGCTTCCCAGATAAAAAGATGCTACTTTTGTGATGCGAGCGTGATACCCTGACGTTGGTAAAAAAACGGCATACAGTGCATACATCATGATCTACTACCTATTGCTTCTAACCTTCTTGGGAATTTCGTCTACGGGAAATTGCTCTGAAACTACCGAAAATCTTGGCTATGAAGTCATCAATCAATTAAGGTGAGTTCATTACTGTGAAACTGCTAAAAAATCCGTACGTGCTGCTCACGCTGGCCATGTTGTTCTGGGCGGGCAACTTCGTGCTGAGCAAGGCCGTGGTGGTGGAGGTGCATCCGGTAACGTTGGCCTTCGGACGTTGGGCCTTGGCGTTTCTAATCGTACTGCCCTTCGCCTACCGGCCCCTGCGC
Source organism: Cyclobacteriaceae bacterium (assembly GCA_965217275.1). Classification (GTDB taxonomy): domain Bacteria; phylum Bacteroidota; class Bacteroidia; order Cytophagales; family Cyclobacteriaceae; genus Tunicatimonas. The sequence goes on from OZ244400.1 coordinate 6,005,976, forward strand.
CGCGATGGGCCCAGTCTTCGTAGTGCCTGGAAGGTGCTGATTCCCATCTCATTGCTGGGCATCACCTGCTTCAACACGTTCATCTACGTGGGCTTGCAGACCACCACGGCCATCAACAGCCTGCTGTTGCAGTCGTTCTTTCCGGTGGTGGTGCCGGTGCTGGCCTTTGGGTTCTTTCGCGAAAAGCTGGGCTTCACGGCGGTGGTTGGCATCTTGGTTTCGCTGCTGGGCACGCTGTGGTTGGTGGCGCAGGGCGATTTGGAGCGGCTGCGCTCGGCCTCGTTCAACCCTGGTGACGGCTGGGTGTTTGCCGCGGTGGTGCTCTACGCGGGCTACGCGCTGCTGCTGCGGTTCCGGCCCGCGGTGCACCCGCTCAGCTTCCTGGCGGTTACCTTCGGACTGGGCTTGCTGATGCTGCTCCCTTTCCTGGTGGTGGAGTGGCTAACCTACGCGCCTCCCGTGCTGACCCTTGAACTGGTACTGGCGCTCGGATACCTCGCCGTATTTCCTTCGTTAGTGGCTTACCTGTTCTTCAACGAGGCGGTGCGGCAGATCGGGGCCACCACGGCGGGGTTGTTCTCGCACCTGGTGCCGACCTTTGGCAGCCTGATGGCGATCTTCTTTTTGGGCGAACGCTTTCACGGCTACCACGCGGTGGGGATCGGGCTGATCCTGGCGGGCATTGGGTTGGTGGTCGGCACCCGACGGCGGACTGAGCCGGGCGCGGGCACAAAAAATGCGGCTTCCGTTCGGAAGCCGCACTAGCATTTTGTATCTAAGTTTTGCCTAGTCCTTGGGCAGAACAATACCCAGCGAAACCGTAAATATGCGGTTGCGACCGTTTACGTTCGGTAGGTTAACGTCGTCAATATTAATTTCATTCACAATTTGGTTGAGGCCATGCTCGTAGCCAAAGTCCAGCGTCACAACGGTGAAATCAAAACCTAGGCCACCGTTTAGACCCCAGTTGATGCTCTCAAAATCATCAGCGCCAATTTGTAGATTGTTATCACCCACGCCCAAAATGAACGAAGGAGTCACCCCGGCATTCAGGCGAATACGTACCGCAGTTTCGGCACCGGTGAGGTAGACACCCGCGTTCAATGGTACGCGCAAACTGTGTACGCTGATGCCATCTTCCAGGTTGGTGTTCACTCCGTCTACTCCGGGCTCATCGTCAATGCTGGCGGTAAAGTTCGCACCGATGTTGTAGTAGTGCAAACCAGGCTGAAAGAACACCGCACCGTCTTCGGCACCAATTCGGAAGTCCACCCCAGCGTTTAAACCGGCTCTAACGCCTTCATCGCTCAACTGAACATTCTCGGAAGTAATTCTTGAAAAGTTGACTCCAACTTTTGGGTTAACTGCAAACTGAGCCGAAGCGCAGGTGACGGTTAGCGCCATAGCGCTTAATAGAAATGCCTTTTTCATAAGTTGATTAAGTAAAAAGATGATAAAAAAATTAAAAGAGCACAGTGAAGCAAAAACGGACGAAGCCGGATTACTGTGCTTGGGGGTTATAACGAAATTGCCGTCACTAAGTTTTGTCCGGATGCGCGATTAGAAGCTAGCGGTTAACATTTAGCGGCGGTTCACGTTAGAGAAAAAGTTAACTAATTTGCCTGTTTAACTTTAAAAAAATTCGTATGGAACTGAGATTAGGGGACACCGCTCCCGACTTCACTGCCCAAACCTCGGAAGGGGAACTTTCATTCTATGACTGGCTCGGCGACAGCTGGGGCGTTTTGTTTTCGCACCCCGCCGACTATACCCCGGTGTGTACCACCGAACTAGGTCGCACCGCTCAACTCAAGGACGAGTTTGCCAAGCGTAACACCAAGGTGCTGGCCGTGAGTGTCGATGATCTGGACTCGCACCAGGGATGGATCAAAGACATCAACGAGACGCAGAACACCACCGTGAACTTCCCGCTCATTGCCGACCCGGAACGCAAGGTAGCCAACCTGTACGGGATGATTCATCCGAATGCCAACAATACCCTCACGGTGCGTTCGGTGTTTGTTATTGACCCGGATAAAAAAATCAAGCTGATGCTCACCTATCCGGCCTCTACGGGGCGCAACTTCCAGGAGATCCTGCGAGTGATCGACTCGCTGCAACTCACCGCCAACCACAGCGTGGCCACGCCTGCCGACTGGAAAGACGGTGAGGATGTGGTGGTGTCGCCCTCCATTGCCACCGAAGACATTCCGGCCAAGTTTCCCAAAGGACACAAGGTGGTGAAGCCCTACTTGCGCACCACACCGCAACCCAATCGGTAATCAGCGGTCAATAGTCCATAGACCATAGTCGACAGCCATCTGTGGACTATGGTCTATGGACTATCTAACTACAGCTATTGAGCGATGACGAGTCCTGCTTTGCGCGTACCCCCGGTAGTGGTGATGGTAATTACCGCCGGATTGATGGGATTGGTAGCCACGCTGCTGCCTACGCTAGAATTTGTGGTACCCGACCAGGCAGTGGTTACGTCGTTGCTCGTGGCGGCCGGAATGGTCGTTGCGCTGGCGGGACTGGTTCGCTTTCGTCAGGCCGCCACCACCGTAAATCCGATGCGCCCGGATAATGCGTCGTCGCTGGTCGTGAGCGGCATCTACCGGGTTACCCGCAACCCGATGTATTTAGGGATGTTACTGATTTTGGCGGGGTGGGCCGTTTGGTTGGCTCACCCGCTTTCTTTGTTAGGACTTCCGTTGTTCGTGGTCTATATGAACCGCTTTCAGATCCGGCCGGAAGAAGCTGCGCTGCGGGCAAAGTTTCCCGAAGCGTTTGATGCGTACGCTCGGGCGGTACGGCGTTGGTTATAACGACCCCTATATATTTTTTTATCTTGAGCAAAACATGGCCGAAGACCAAGCACCCAACGGTAAAAAGTCAAGTAGCGCCAGTGAACAACTGAGCGGCTCGGCGCAAGACGTATTCAGCTGGTGGAAAGAACGGACTTTCATCAACCCCGAAGATTCCTTTTGGACGATCACTTCTAAGGTATTGTTTCAAGTGTTCGGAATTGTCGTGATGTTGATCGCCAGTCCGATGCTACTGCTGGCTTTGGTGATATCTTTTTTAGTAGCGCTATGAAGTTCGTTGCTAACCTCAGTTGGTTATTACCTCTGGTACTCTTTGCCGGGCATCAGCTATTACAAACCGGGCTACATTATCCCACCGGTTGGGTCGATGACTACTTAGATCCGTTCTGCGCTGCTGCGCTCGGACTTCACTTGGTAGCTTTCGAACGAAAGCTCTACTTTAGACAAAATCGCCTCACGTGGGCTGATGTTCTTGTTGCTACCGGGGGATTAGCGTTCGTCTCGGAAGTAGTGTTTCCCTACTTCTCCGCCGATTTTACGGCCGATGCCTGGGATGCCGTTGCCATTGTTGTAGGATCAGGGTGGTACGTAGCGACCGCCCGTAGCTCGCCCATTCATGCTCGAGTACCCGATTCTCAGTAGATTAACCCTACTGCTGTTTTTTTCCAAGCTTCTCTACGGTACCCAACCATTTTTGTCGGAACGATTCGGTAGAATGGCGAATGGGTCCGATGGTGGTGACCTTCACCTTGTTGATACCGACAAACTGCAGCGTTAGCTTTTTCATGGCGTTGTGACTCGGCCGACCGTACACCCAGCGGTAGTACCAGCCGGGCTGATCCAGGGTGCAGATGAGTCGAGCCGTTTTGCCGGTCAGGTACTTATCCCACCAAACCGAGTTCGCTCGCTTTTTGAAGGCAAAACCGGGTAGCAGCACCCGATCAAGAAACCCTTTCATGAGGGCGGGCACCGAGCCCCACCACACCGGGTAGACCCACACCAGATGATCGGCCCACGTGATCAGTTCCTGGGCCCGAAGCAGGTCGGGCTCTAACTCGGTCCTTTCACGGTAGCCATACCGAAGGTTGGGATCAAAGTGTAGATCCCGGATATTGATCACTTCTATTGGAACACCCGCCGCCTCTGCACCCGTTCGATAAGCCTCACTTAGAGCGGCGCAGTAGCTTTCTCCGTCGGGGTGCCCGTTGATGATCAAGGTTTTCTTAGTCATCATTCAGGGTTTTAAAGTTTAAGTTTTATCCCTCCGTTGGCCACAAAGCCATCCACAGGAGCGTAGATGTCTCGGAAATCAGGATCGGTTACCGGACCGGTGTAGATGGTATCAAAGCGCGTCTGACGGGCATCCAGGAAGTTTTCAAAGTTTAAGAACAGGGAAAAGCGGGAAAATACTTTTTCTATCATCAGCCCGAATATCCAGTAGGGTTCTCCCGCTGAGCCATCGGAAAGTGGTTGTTGGCTGAAATAATATCCTTCCAGCCCAATTCTCCACTTTTCGTGCACTTCGTAGACCAGCACGTTGTTGAGCCGGTGCTTCGCCGTTAAGGGCATCCGTGTGACTTCATCCCCAAAGTGTTGTTTCACATCGGCCAAGGTATAGCCCACAAAGAGTTTAAAGTTCTTGTACCCCAGCTTCAGATTGGTCTCCATGCCCCTGGATAATACAAAGCCTTCCGCATTATCAAAATAATAGAAGCCCTGCGAAGTTCGGTTGATCCGTAGTGGGTCGGTCAGGCGAGTCAGGAAAAACAGGTGGTTGATGGACAAACTGACCTGATCGTTAAACAGGCCGGTGCGGTAATTAATGTCCCAGTTGCCCCCGATAGAGCGTTCCAGTGCCGTGGAAGCATCGTTGATCGGTAGCACCTGTTGAAACTGCCGTTCTTCGGCTTCTTCGGTGAAGATCGACGGGGTTTTATATCCCAATCCTCCCCCTAAGCGGGACGTGAGTTGGGGGGACATTTTAAACAATGCTGAAACCCGGGGCAGCAGGATAAACCCATAGTCCACCACATAATCACCTCTCAGGCCCGCTTCAATGATAAATTGCTCAGAAAACGGATAGATCGTTTGCAGAAAGCCACCGGCAATGGTCTGGGTTTGATCACGCGCCAAAGAATCGGGCTGGGTTTCCCGAAACTGATCGGTCCACAAGTTCAGTCCGGCTGTCCATTCCAGCGTTTCGGTGCTGACCTGAAAGTTTATCTCGGAAAAAGAAGCCAGTTGATTTCCCGTAAAGCGATAATCAGGCACTTCAATAGCCCGGTCAAACACGTTAAAACTATTCTTGATCACCAAGGATGTCTGCTTGTTGAAACGATGGGCCAGGGAAAACTGGCTGGTCGCTCTTCGGGTGTCATTGCGCTCAAAATAGCGGCCCCTGTTTCCTTGCGGGTCTTCAATATATTGCAGGTCACCACCCAATCGGTCTTCGGTGGTCAGGTTCACTCCCAGGCTTACTTCCGTGGCTTCGTCCGGATACCAGTAGAGCGTAGGGTTCAAGGTATACCGCTCAAATTCAGGAATTGCGGTCAGCCCCAGGTCAGCCGGGTCGTAGGGAGCATTGCTGTTGCGGGAAGCAAATACCGTGAGCCCCAGTTGGTTCCACTTTTGGCCATAAAAGCCGCTCAGATCCAAGCCACCCGCCGAGGTGAGGTTGACCATAAAATCGGTCACCCGTTCTTCCGTAGGGCGGCGGGAGATGAGATTGATCAAACCGGCGATGGCTCCTCCGCCGTAAAGGGTAGAAGAACTGCCTTTAATTACTTCTACCTGTTGTAAGTCCAGCGGAGGAATTTGCATAATGCTCAGCCCCCCGGAGAAGCCCGAATAAAGTGGGAAACCATCTCTTAGCAACTGGGTATAGCGTCCGTCTAGTCCCTGGATCCGGATGCTGGCATTGGCCGAGGTAGCCGACGTTTGTTGGGTTTGAATGCCCGTGCTCTCGTTGAGCAACATGCGGATATCACCGGGTTTCATGTTGGCTTTCTCGTCGAGTTCTTCCCCGGCAATCGTTTCCACCCGGGTAGGCAGATCGGCAATGGTGCGGCTGCTCCGGGTTGAGGTCACGGTGACTTCTTCTAGTTCTTCCTCCTGAGAATGCAGGGCCACTTCCAGCATGCGGCCGTCATCTTCCGGAAATTGGAGCGTAATCGCTTGGGGTTCGTAGCCGACAAACTGAAAAACGATCCGAACGGGGCCGTCGGGTAGATTGGTCAATCCGATTCGACCATTAGCGTCGGCCGCTTCGCCCTGGCCGGTTTGTTCGATGCGTGCCGTGGCACCGGGCAAAAGCTCTTGCGTTTCCTGATCTCTGACAATAGCAGTCACTTGATTTTGGGCTTGTAAGCTGAGGGCAATACCGAACAGGTAAAACCCTAAAATTATTTTTTTCATGGATAGCAACCAACCTTTGAAAGAAGCGATAGTTACGTGCCTACCGCAGATGCAAACATACATCGATTGCCTGCGTGGTTACGAGGAGTAACCGTTTTTTTATCTATTAACTTTAAGACGTTATGACACCCCAACTTTTTAAAGAGCAGACTTTATCTGAAAAAGTAAAACTCATTCAGCAGCGTGGCACTTACCTGGCGAAGCGTTCTATCAATCACTATCAAATAAAGTTGTATGCGCTAGACAAAATGTTTATCGAAGTGTGGTATACCAAAAAGTGGTTCCGCAAGAAAGCGGTTAAAGTAGAAGGTGGCTTGATCACTGATGACTTCTTGCAGCCTTATCTGAACATGATTCGGCTCAAGTGCTGATGGATTTAAACTTAGTCAACATCACTTGCCTGTCAAATTTCTAAGGTTCGTGTCGACGCGAACCTCCGGGTAGAATGATGTTTATGGTATTCACCCTAATTTTTTTACAATGAAAAAGACAACAATGATCTCTTCGCCGCGCCGCCGCATGCTGCTCAAACGCCTGTCGCTGGCCGCGGGCGCCGCTTCGGTGGGCATGCCTCACTTCGCATTCTCATCCTCACCAAGGATCAGTCCGTCCGCGGCAGACTTAATGAATCGACCGTCGCAGGATAAAAAGCTAGGCATTGCCCTGGTCGGACTGGGCAACTACAGCACCAATCAACTGGCTCCGGCGCTACAGGAAACCGAGCGATGCTACCTGGCGGGCATCGTCACCGGCACCCCGGCCAAGGCCGAAGCGTGGAAGAAAAAATACGACATCCCGGAGAAGAATGTCTACAACTACGACACCTACGACCAGATTAAGGATAACGCCGACATTGACATCATCTACGTGGTGTTGCCTAACGGCATGCACGCGGAGTATACCGTGCGGGGCGCGCAGGCCGGGAAGCACATGATCAGCGAAAAGCCGATGGCCACCTCGGTAGAAGACTGCCAGCGCATGATCGACGCCTGCAACGAAAACAACGTGAAGCTGTCGATTGGCTACCGGCTGCACTTTGAGCCGCACAACCTGCGCTCAATGGAACTGGGTACCGAACAAGTATACGGTCCGATTCGGAAGATAACCGCCGCCGATAGCTTCGTACTTCAGGGCGATCCCGACCAGTGGCGAGTGGATAAGAAGTTGTCCGGGGGCGGCCCGCTGATGGACTTGGGCATCTACTGCGTGCAGGGGGGGTGCTACACAACCGGCGAAGTGCCCGTGGCCGTGTCCGCTGAGTTTGGAGAAGTTACGCGTCCCGAGTTTTTTGACGACGTGGAGCAATCCATCACCTGGCAGATGGAGTTTCCGGGCGGCGCGGTGGCCGACTGTAGCAGCAGCTACAACCAAGACGAGAACCTTTTGCGTGCCGACGCTGCCGACGGCTGGTGGCAACTGCAACCGGCCTATAGTTACTCAGGCATCCAGGGCGAAACCAGCGAAGGTCCGATGGACTACCCGCAGGTGAACCAGCAGGCCCAACAGATGGACGCCTTTGCCGAGTGCATCCAGCAAAACGAGCCAAGCCGCGTGCCCGGCGAGATGGGCCTGCGCGACGTGCGGGTCTTGATGGCCATCTATGAAGCCGCCCGCACCGGCCAGCGCGTGTCGTTGGAAGGCCAGTACGACAGTGCCGTGCGCAAGTAAGTCAACCATTTTTTCATCTATAATTTTAGCAATATGTCCGGATCAACATTTTTTAGCACGCTAGCGAACACCGGATCAGCCCTGGGTCAAGGGCTGGTGGCCGGACTGGCCGGTACCATAGCGATCACCGCTTCGCAAATGATTGAAATGCAAATCACCGGCCGCAGCAGCAGTTCGGCTCCCATGAAGGTAGGCGGCAAGGTGCTGGGAGCCGAACCCCGCCAACAGGGCGAACTGGAAAAGAAGAAACAGGGCGAAAGCAACGCTCCTCAATCTGCCGACGAGCTACAGGAGGAAGTAGAAGGTAACCGGCAGAAGTTCAGTCAGTTTATGCACTTTGGCTATGGCACCGCTTGGGGCGTAGCTCGTAGCGGGTTGGATAAGGTAGGGGTGCGCGGATGGCCTGCTTCGTTAGTGCACCTTGCTGCCTTATGGGGCACCGCGCAGGTGATGCTGCCCGCTAACGACGCTGCTCCGCCCATCACCCAGTGGCCGCCGCGACAGATCGTGACCGATGTATTGCACCACGTGGTGTATGCCCTGGCAGCAGGGGTCGTATACGATGCCATGAAGCGGGTGGAAGCTAAGAAAAAGCGGAAGTTTATTTACCGATTGAAAGCATAGCCACACGCTCAGCAACGTATCGTTCGGCATCACCTCGAATATTACCAGACCGGGAGAGGCGGTGAAGTACTTTAAACGGAAGCAGTGATCCGGGTATCGCACTCTTACTCAGAACTATGGTACTCGTACTCAACTGCCGGTTCGGGCTTACTTAAATCACCTTATTAGCAGCTTCGGACCGAAGGCGTTCAACCAGCCAAACTTTGATGATCGACTGGCGAGTAACCCCTACACAAGCCGCTTCTCGATCCAGAGCGTCTATCACCCAAGAAGGAAAATCTACGTTAATGCGCCTTTGTTCCCGGTTAAGACGGCGCATTGTTGATAGATCAAGATCATCAATAATATCATCGGAATCTTGATCAAATTTTTCATCAAACTTTTTAGCTTTCATAAAGTAGTACCTCCTGTTTACGTGAGCGTCTGACAGAGATTAAACGAATATTGTCATTTCTATAAGTCACTACGGCAGACCAATGCTTACCTTGTATAAGGCCGATTATGAGAAATCGTTCCTCGTCATCAGATTTTGCTTTAATTTCTAAAGCGTCTAGATCATTCCATAACGCTTGAGCCGCAATAAAGTCAATTCCATGCTTTTTAAGGTTCACTAAGCTCTTAGATTCGTCATACTCGAACTTCATGAGTCAAAAGTATACCTTTTCTACTCGCTTACCAAGAGCAAATGTTGTTTTGATTGACTGCTAACTGCGAGTTCACTTGCCTCGATAGGGCTGGAGTGAGCGCTTCTGACTTTGCAAAAACGTCTGCGGACGCCGTGGCAAGGGAAAAAGATGGTCGCAGGGGGCCAGGTACAACGCTGGGTCATGCGCACTTCATTTGGTTTCGTAGTGAAGTTGTACTACGCCGCTCTCGTATGACTGCGCTTCTGCAAGTCGAAGCGACGCCTTTGGCTGCTTCCCCTCAAAAAGCGGGACGCCCTCGCCAAGCACGACCGGCATAATAGAGAGCACGTATTCGTCAATCAAGCCCTGCTCTCGAAATGAAGCGATAAGGCCCGCCCCGCCGACGAGCCAGACGTCTTCCCCGCTCTCTTCAAGAAGGCGAGGCACGAAGTCGGCCAAGTCCTTTGGCGTGAACTCCACGTGGGGATGTTCCCCCTCCGGAGCGTTGCGAGAAAACACGTAGGTCGGCTTTCCAGCATAAGGCCATTCGCCAAAGCCGAGCACTTGCTCGTAGGTCTTCCGCCCCATGACGAGCGAGCCGATGGATTCGTAAAACGCTTTGTATCCGTAGTCCTCTTCTGCGCTGGAACCAGACGACGCTTCCGAAAGCCAACCAATGCCACCGTCGGCATCAGCAATAAAGCCGTCGAGGCTGGCAGCGATGTACAGTCTTACTTTGGGCATTCGCGGAGGTTAGTCGTGGCGGTAGTGCACATAAATCATTTAACCGGTTTACGCTTTGTTAGGCATTCCCTTCGCCTAACGTTCTGAGATTAACAAAGCTGCCCCGTCACTTGGATAACGCTTGCTTCTGCTTAGAATCTCACGCTCTAGTAGCTAATCACTGTGGTTCATCTGTAAAATGCGAACGGTCGCTTCGCCAATGTCTGTCAAAGGTCACAAACAAAGTTGGCACGGCTGGCAACCGTCTGTCTGATTTCGGGATCGATACGGTTACTCATTCGGCAGAAAATCGCGGGCGCGGGCTTTCGCCAACCGCATCAGATGTTCAAGTTGTAAGTAACGGTCAAGTTCAGATTTTTCTTCCGGCGACAACTCGTCGTCTTTTGCACGTGCCAACAAATCAGTCAGACGCTCTTGCGCTGCTTCTGACGGACGAAAAACAACCACATTTTGCGGCGTCGTCCCGGCAGCAATAAAATCAATAACTTCTTCGTATGCTTTAACTGTACTCATCATGAGAATTAATTAGTCCTTAGTTGATAGCTAGGAAACCCTTTTCAAAGCTAAAAAATGCTCAACTATTTATAAAAACGAAAGGTAGCTTTAATAACTGAACTTAGCTAGAACTGATTGTCCCCCAGCTAATCTTATTCAAAATCGGTTCTTTAGGATTCTTATGTGGCACATCCATCACATTAGCGCCCCCTTCGCCAATACTGATGGCTAAAGCCAGAAACACGTTAGTCAGGATGTTGAAGAATAACAGTTGCAGAAGCAACAGTGGTATCTTAAACAGTTAGGTTCGGCTCGGCACGGTTCCGTCAGGTAGTATCCACCGGCGGCCAGATTCTTGCCAGGGCATGGCCATTAGGGCTCCGGCCTTCAAATGCTCTCTCACGTAGGGCACGCCGATGTTCACTACTTCCTGCGGTACGTCTGTCCGAAACGTGCGGTGGAGCTGATCCCAGCAGGTGAGCACGATGCAGTAGTTGCTGTCGGTCTCCTGCCGAACAATCGAGTGATGAGTACCGTGCATCCGCGGGGTTACCAGCAGCCGACTAAGCCGTTGATCCAGTTTTTCGGGCAGCCGGGTGTTGCTGTGGTGAAAGTTATTGGCTAGTTCAAAAACAATTTCGTACCACAGCGTGGTGCACCTGATGAAACCGCCACAGGAAACCCAGGCGATGATTCAACCGGTGCCAACCGTAGTTTCCGTAGTCCAATAGCGCGAAACCTAACATCCCGCTCAACCAGGTAGACAAAATGACCTTGGCGGGATGGTTGCCCCCGGTGCAGCAACCGACTATTCCTGGAAATTTTTTCTGCCTCATCGCCGAACAATGTCTGTTATGACCTGTTTTTCCGCTAAATATCAGGCAAAAAATGAGATGGTAACGATGAACCACTCAAGATTGGCCAAGCAATGGGAGCCAGCTTCTACGTATTTCTGGATTATTTTTTTCTTGTATTCCATAGCACATTAGTCTTGTTCAACCTGACGGGTTGGATCTGGCCACGAACGCGACGCTTACACCTGATCGTCATCAGCCTCACGGTGCTGTCGTGGTTTGGCTTAGGGATATTTTACGGATGGGGCTACTGCCCGTGTACCGACTGGCACTGGCAGGTCAAACGAAAACTCGGAGAAACTGATCTACCGGCCTCCTACGTCAAATACTACCTGGATTATCTGACCGGCTGGGATTGGAACCCTACCGTCGTTGACGCCTTGGTGCTGATGCTGGGAGTGGGAGCTTTAGCAATCTCAGTCGGGCTAAACTGGCGCGACCGCCAGCGTAAAAAAAACTGGGGTAGTATTGAGAAGCACTAGCATATTTTTTTTGTTGAGCGCAAACATAGCCTTCACCAAGATGTTGCAAAAACAAGAACAGGGTAGCCATCAACTTGCCGGAAGATGGCTGTTCCGCCTACATTTGCAATTTTTTAAACTTAACTTTTTCATTATGACTTATCTTTTTCATTCCCGTTTTCGGTTGCTTCTTCTTTTTACCGGACTAGGCATTGGCTTATTCAGTTGTGATAATGACGATGACGGAGCCGACTTGGTAGACGAGCCGAATACCGTGGCCGTTGAAATTCAAGAAAGCCCCGACTTCAGCATTCTGTCGGCAGCCATCGAGAAGGCCAATCTTTTTGAAGTACTCGACGTGGGAACGATCATTTCTTCGGAAGAAGACCTCAGCACGTTGACGTCGGCCCTGGAACGTACCGGTTTGAGCAGCACCCTGGCCGATGGCGGACCTTATACCATTTTTGCTCCAACCAACGCGGCCTTCGAGCTGCTGCTGGAAGAGTTGGAGATTGAAAGTCTGGATGAGGTGCCTACTGACCAACTCACCCGAATTCTTCAGTACCACGTGGTAGCGGGGCAAACCTTTTCTACGGAACTGGAAGCGGGCAGCGTTAACACGCTCTTGGATGAAGACTTTACCGTTGCCTTCTCTAACGCTATTGTGTTGGCCGACGATGTGAACGGAAACGATAATGCGGTGGTGGTGGCAGGCAACCTGTTGGGGACCAACGGTGTGGTTCATGTCATAGACCGGGTACTGCGTCCTGAGTAGAACCTCCGTTTTAAGAAGATAATACTAACACCAAAAAGCTATGACAAAATCAGCCTACCACTACGGCTTCCGCAGCCAGGAAAACGAGATTACGCAGGACGAACTTCCCGTGCAAGGCACGATACCTGACTGGCTAACGGGAAGTTTAATCCGAACGGCACCCTCTAAGTTTGAGGTTGGTCAGGAACATTATCGTCATTGGTTCGACGGTCTGGCGATGTTACACAAATTTTCGTTTGCCGACCAGCGGGTGAGCTACCGCTGTCGGTTTCTCAACAGTGAGGCGTACCAACAAGCCCGCCGGAAAAACCAAATCGTGTACGGAGAGTACGGCACCGACCCTTGTCGGGACTTATTCCAGAAGGTGGTTTCCGTGTTCCGAGGTCCCCGGGCCACCGATAATGGTTGCGTCAACATCAACCCTTACGGATGGGGACTGACCGCTACCACCGAGACGCCTAAACCGGTTATGTTTCGCCTGGATACCCTGGAAACGGAAGGCACCTTCCCCTTCGAAGATGAGGTAGCCGGTCAAGTTACCATTGTGCATCCTCACTACGACCGGGAAGGAACGATGTTTAGCTATTTGACCAACTTCGGCTATAAAAGTACCTACAACGTTTATGCTCAGGCGCCGGGTAGCCGTACCCGAAAGCTAATTGCTTCGGTACCGACCGACGAACCGGCCTACATGCACAGCATTGGTATGACGGAAAACTATGTCATCCTCACCGAGTTTCCGATCGTGACCAATCCGCTCAAGTTTCGGTTCAGCCAGAAACCGTTTATCGAGAATTATCGGTGGAAACCCGAACGGGGTACGAAAATTCATGTGGTAGAAAAAACCGGGGCGGTTCAATCGTTTGAAGTGGAACCCTTCTTTGCCTTTCATCACGCCAATGCTTTCGAGCAGGACGGGGAAATCATTTTTGATATCGTAGCGCACCGGGATGCTGACGTGATCAACCAGCTTTATTTGCATCACCTACGGTCGGAACAGCCCTCGTCCACCACCGGGCAACTCTGGCGGTTTCGTATTCAGCCGACCCTGAAGGCGGTCTCTCAACAAGTAATCGCTTCGGTTCCTATTGAGCTACCGCGCATCAATTACGCGCGGGTGAATGCCCAGGATTACCAGTACGTCTACGGGGCGGGCACAACAGTTCCCGACAATTTTCTGGATAACATCACCAAGGTAGACGTAACGAGCGGGCAAGAAACGATCTGGCATCAGGAGCATTGCTACCCCGGTGAGCCGGTGTTTGTAGAAACACCCGACGCCCAAACCGAAGACGACGGTATTTTGCTCAGCATTGTGCTGGATGCTCGGCAACAGACTTCTTTTCTGCTGGTGCTAAACGCTGAAAATTTACAGGAAATCGCCCGCGCGTCGGTGCCGCAGCACATTACCTTCGGATTTCACGGACAGTACGTGCCCAGCGAGGATCCGAGTCAGGTGATGAAGACTATGCATCGTTAAAGCCAATGAGTTCCGAAATTATTTTAAGAGTTGTCAACACTTTAGCAATGGCGACAACGCGGTGTATTCTCTGGTGGTGCATCCTACCGACGAACAACGGGTACTGGCCGGTATGGAAGGGCGGATTATCTATTCCGAAGACGGCGGGAGCCAATGGGAGGTGATCTACTCGTCCGACACCGACATTTATAGCTATTTCTTTGACTTGCAGCTAAGTCCGGGACAAGATGAGCGCGTATACGCAGTGGGCAGCGACGGTGGTACCAGCTTGGGAGACGTGTTGCTCTACGTATCCGACAACTTCGGTCAACAGTGGGAGATGCTTCGCTACGAAGGCCCCAGCGGATTACAGTACGCCGCCCAGGACATGGCGGTCACAATGATTGATGGAGAAGAAACTATTTTTATTGGTACCAATCACGGGGTGGTTCGTTATGTTCCCTATCCCCCTGGCACTCGTTAGGCTCATGATGAGATTGTTTTGTCTTCGGATTACTTATCAACTTCCCGCCCGGTGCTCGTACTCCGATAAGATGATCGTGACCGCTTCACTGATTTCCTCCTGTCGGTCTTCGGTGTCCATCTCCAGCACCCCGGAAGCGTAGCCCTGCCACACCAGTTGCTTCTGGTCGCGATCAATCAGGTTGATTACCACGTCGCCTTCTTTTTGGTCATTGGTGGTTACGTTGTTGAAACCACCGTAGTAACCGAAGTAGAAGGGATAATAGGGATAGTTATTTCGAGCCGTACTCCGTTCTTCTACCACCACCTGCGAACTCACCAGCAGGTCGGGGGCCGCGGGAGATAACACGTAGCCCTTCCCTTCCAATACCCGTTGTATCGCTTGTTTAAGCCGCTTTTTCACCAACGTATTGTAAAATAAGGGTTCGTTGCCGTTCCCGCCGTTTTGGTTCTGAAAATCATCCGACCAGTAGAACGTCTGGTACTCACTAAAGTCCGCTTCCCGATCATAATCGGTTTGCACCGACAAACGGGGGGAGCACTGCATCAGCAGCAAGCTGCCGACAAGACTCCCGATGATTTGATACCATTTGTTTTTCATCGTTCTCGTATTTTTAATTGATCATACGGTCACTTTACTCCGCTGATTGCGTTTTGTTTGCCAGGGCATGCCAATATTTAGTGAAAAGAAAGGATGAGCTTGCTCGGCTACCGCTAGGGTCATTTAAGCTCCCGCATGGATTAGATTTTTGCAAGAGGTCCGCCCAACAACTTGGTTTGGCAGTAGTATGAATCCCATTGGTCCGACTCGCCAAGTGGTCGGGCTGGTCATAAAAGATTACCATTTGGATCAAAATGACTGCCGACGAGGCCACCGTCCGCGAGCGGGTGAGCCAGTCCCGGAAAGACAGTGAAGCCGATTACGAAGTTTGCCTAAAAATAGCTCAACGCTACGATCCGCTGACCGAAGACGAACGACAGGCCCGCTGCGTTGGTGGAACATCGGTCACCAACTATAACCAAACCGGTTTAGTCCTGTTTACAAGCTAATCACTCTTTGTAAACTAAACCTAGCTGACCATGTCAACACCTCGCAACGTCACTCAAAAACTTATTGAATCGCACCTGGTGGAAGGAACTACCACGCCCGGCGAAGCGTCGCGCGGCGAAGCGTCGCGCGGCGAAGAAATTGGTATTAAGATTGACCAGACCCTGACCCAGGATGCCACCGGCACCCTGGTGATGCTCGAGCTGGAATCTATGAACATCGACCGGGTGAAGACCGAAAAGTCGGTGCAGTACGTGGATCATAACCTGCTACAGACTGACTACAAGAACGCCGACGACCACGTCTTCCTGAAGTCCGCCGCGGCGAAGTTTGGCGTGTGGTTTAGCCGTCCGGGCAACGGGGTGAGCCACCCGGTGCACATGGAGCGTTTCGGTATTCCGGGCAAAACGTTGGTTGGCTCCGACAGCCATACTCCGGCCGCCGGTTCGTTAGGTATGTTGGCCCTGGGCGCGGGCGGCCTGGACGTAGCCTTCGCGATGGCCGGTGAACCCTTATACTTCAAGATGCCTAAGGTGCTGGGCGTCAAGCTCACCGGCAAGCTACCCGATTGGGTGAGTGCCAAAGACGTGGTACTAGAGATGCTACGCCGCTACGACGTAAAGGGCTGCCGGGGCATGATCGTAGAGTACTACGGACCGGGTCTGGACGCGCTACAGGCGATGGACCGCCACGTGATTGCCAACATGGGCACTGAACTAGGGGCCACCACCACCGTCTTTCCTTCCGACCAGGAAGTAAAGCGCTTTCTCAAATCGCAAGGCCGCGAAAAAGACTGGACTGAATTACTCGCCGACGAAGGAGCCACCTACGACGAGCACGACGAGATTGTGCTGGACGAAGTGGTGCCGCTGATTGCCTGCCCGAGCAGTCCGGGCAACGTAGTCGAGGTCCGAGAAGTGGAAGGCCGCCCGGTACACCAGGTGGTACTGGGTTCATCGGCCAACCCGGGCTTCCGCGACTTTTGGATCGTGAGCGAAATCGTGAAGGGAAGAACGATCAACGCCGACGTTTCGTTTGACGTGAACCCTACTTCGCGACAACTTATTGAAAACCTCACCGACGGTGATGCCTTCAAGAACCTGATTCACGCCGGGGCACGCTTTCACCAGTCGGGTTGCATGGGCTGCATTGGCATGGGCCAGGCCCCGGCCACGGGCAAGATCAGCCTGCGCACCATGCCCCGCAACTTCCCCGGTCGCTCCGGCACGCTCGACGACCAGGTGTACCTGTGCAGTCCCGAAACCGCCGCGGCGGCCGCTCTCACCGGCAAAATCACCGATCCGCGGGACTTAGAGAAGCTGTACGATATGAAGTATCCTCAGTTCAAAGCCGCGGAAAAAGAACTCATCAACACGGACTTGCTGACCGCCCCGCCGGAAAACGGTCACGTACTGGAACTGGAAAAGGGACCGAACGTGAAGTCGCTACCCGACTTTGAAGAGATTCAGGACAGTTACACCGTACCGGTGCTGCTCAAGATGGAAGACAACATCAGCACCGATGAGATTCTGAAGGCCGGAGCCGAGGTTTTGCCGTTCCGCAGCAACATTCCGGCGATCAGTAAGTGGTCGTTTCACATCATTGACCCCAGCTTTTCCGAACGCGCTGAAGAAGCCAAAAGCGAATACGGCGGCCACGTGGTGGTGGCCGGAGAGAACTACGCGCAGGGCTCGAGTCGCGAGCACGCCGCTTTGGCTCCGAAGTACCTCGGACAAGTAGCCGTGCTGGCCAAGAGCTACGCCCGCATCGGTTGGCAAAACCTAGTCAACTTCGGTATTCTACCGCTAGAGTTTGTGAACGCTGACGACTACGACGGCATTGCTCAAGGAGATGTGATCAAGTTAGAAGGATTGCGAGAAGCAGTTAAGGAAAAGAGAAACATTGCTGCGATCAACGAAACCAAGAATCAGTCCTACGAGATGACGCACACGCTGAGTAATCGTCAGTTGCAGGTGATGCTGGCGGGCGGAGTGATCAACTATTTCAGAATGAAAGATCAGCGAGCGTTGGCCTAGGTTAGGTTCGGCGAGGCACGGTACTGGTACACAACTACCCAGACTTACGTTCAACAGCAGAGTGAATAAAAGTATTTTCGTAAATTTGACATTTCTATATCAGCGATGAATCAAACACGCGTATTACTTGAGGTAAACTTCCTGGTCAGAAGCACCTACGAGCTTCAGGTCAAACTTCAGCAGGACGGCTACCAGCGGGAAGAGCTAGAAACCATGATCATGGATGTACTCTTTAGCGGGTGCCGCACTATCCATATTTACCGGGAAGATACCGCGCCCATTTATGACACCGAAGAAACCCCTTACCTGCAGACCCTGGCCATGAGCGTGTGTCATACTTACGACACCATCTGTGAGCGGCTTCATGAGGAAGGGGCTGATGTTGCTTCCCTGACAGCTAGAGCGGAAATGCTGGAGGCGGTGCTGCGGGACGAAATAGAAAAGTTGGGCGATACGGTAATTGAGATTTATCGTCGGTTGTGATACTATTGAGAATTCCGTTTAGTCCTGCTCACTGCTCCTTTTGGATTTCACTCACCTTTTCATAAGAAGCCATGAGTCCCCGGATAATCGCAGAACTCAGGCCGTGGTGCTCCATCTCGTTGAGTCCGGCGATGGTGCAGCCCCGGGGGGTGGTCACCTTGTCGATCTCTCGTTCGGGATGCTTTCCGGCTTCCAGGATCAGCGAGGCGGCTCCCCGGCAGGTCTGCACGGCAATGGCCTGCGCCTCCTCGGCGTGGAAGCCCATCTGAATGCCTCCCTGCGCCGCGGCGCGGATGTAGCGCAAACAGAAGGCGATGCCGCTGGCGCCCAGCACCGTGGCGGCGGCCATTAACTCTTCGTCGATAATCAGGGTGCTGCCCATCACGTCGAACACGGCCTTCACCTCGTCCAGCACCTCGGTGCGGGTGTTCTTGGCGGCCAGGGTGGTCATCGACTCCCGAATGGCAATGGCGGTGTTGGGCATGGCCCGCACAATGGGAAACCCTTCCCCTACTTGCTCTTCGATGGCCCCAATGCTCATCCCGGTGATGGTAGAAACCAGCACGTGCTGCTGTGCATTGAGCACGGGCTTGATCTCATTGAGCAACGCGCTCAACTGCTTGGGTTGCACGCTCGCGATAATCAGGTGAGCATCCCGGACGGCGGCCGAGTTGTCGGTGGCGACCCGGATGCCGTGTTCGGTCAGCCCTTCCAGCGCAGCGCGGCGACGGCGGGTCACGGTGATCGACTCCGGCGCGTAGTGCCCCGTGCTGGCCAGTCCGCGGGCGATGGCCTGGCCTAAGTTGCCACCCCCTAAAATTGCAATGTTGGTTGCCGACATGGTTGCTTGGGTTTACGGTGAGTTCTGCTGACGAATGGTTGCGCTACTACGCTTTTTTTCGGGATGCAGTAGAAGGCGCATCAAACGATAAATCTTTTAGACTCACGTCCACCAAAAACCGCTTATTTAAAAACTTACGGCCGATCAGCACCGGGTAACGCATCTGTTGCCGGTCGGTGAGGGAAAACTCGGTGCGGTAGTTTTTATTAAACAGGCGTATTCTGGTCTTCACGCTGTAGCGGTGCTCTACCAATCCGCTCGAGCTCCGCACCTTCTTCTCGGAGAACTGCGTGGCGTGCAGGTACTGGTCGTTGTATTCGGGATGGTCGGGGTCTAGTAACTTGAAGCGCAGCACCGGCGACCCAGACTGCTCAATCACTTCCACGTGGTGACAGTGCAGCGCGCAGCCGTAGGCCCCGGTGTCTACTTTGGCCTCAATGCCGGTAAGTTCCCAGTCCGGGAAGTCAACGTAATCCATTCGTCCGATAACGAGCATAGCGCAAACCTAGGTAATTTTTGCCGTTTACAAAAAAAGGCTGCCCCGAATAACGAAGCAGCCTTGATGCATGAGGGAGCGGATTACGAACCGCTTTCGGTGCCCGTGGTGTCCGAAGGGGTTGCATTATTGGCCGGACGGGTAGGGCGTTGTTCCCGCTGTTCGGAGGGTGCAGGCGTTTCGGTGGAAGGACGCACCGGCAAGCGACTGGTTGAGGTGGTATCGGCCGCGTTGGTGGTTGACTCCGGGCGAGTGGTGCGGGCCGCGGGCTGCTGGACCGGTTGCGTTGCATTGTCACGCGCGGTGGTTGTGGCCGGTTGGGTGGTCACACTGTCTCGCACCGTGGTGGGGGTGGATTGGGTGGGCTGCTGGGTAGCCGCCTTGGCCCGTTCTTTAGCTGCTTCTTTTTTAGCGGCCGCGTAATCCAGCACCTCAACGGCAGTATCGGTTTCTACTTTCTCGTCCAACACCTTGAAGTCACCCTTTTGGTAGGCTACGGTGCGCTCTTCGTCGTTGGTTTCGGTGAGCGTATCCAGCGAAACGGTTCGGCGAAGCACCTTGCGGCGAATCTCGTAGGTCTTGGTCGCTCCTACGGTGTCTACTTCCTCAATCATGCGTCGCTTGATATCGTACACGATGCGGGTAGAGATGGTGTCAATTTGCACTACTTCCGTCTCGGTGAAGGTGCGGTCGTCATCGGCTTGGTTGGCCGGGGGTGCGGCAACTGCTTCTTCTTCTTCTTCATCAACCACCAGGGCAGCATTCTCGTCAATAGGAGTAAGGTCCATGGTTTCCAGCGTGTCGGCCGACAGCGTAGCGGCATTGGTGCTCACGTCTTTGCTTTCGCGGTTGATGTTGTCACAGCTAGCTAGGCCAAGCAGCACCGCGATTGTAGTGACGTATGAGGTAAGTTGGGCTTTCATAATATCTATTAATTAATTTTAAAAATGAGGCTTCTGTTAAGTAAAGCAATTTCACCCCCCATTTGTTTAGTCACACCGGTGCTATTCTAGCGAAACGTCCGGGAAGAAGGGTCCATCAACCGGGACTGATCGGGAGACGCCCGAGGGTTCGCAACCGGGCGAGAACAATTCGGGCGGGAGGTGGTTAATTGAATAAGAGTACATATTTTCACACCACTAACCCTTTTTTACGATGGAAACCAACAAAGAATTAGTTAAAGATTTAAACGGACTGCTCGAGAAGCATAACGATGCGGTGCGTGGATACAAAGAAGCGGCCGAAAAGGCCAAGTCTCCGGGCCTAAAAACTTTTTTGCAACGCAACGCAGGCACCCGGCAATCGTTTGCTCAGGACTTGAAGCAAGAGGTTGTATCGCTCGGTGGAGATCCGGAAAAGAGCACCAGCACCGCCGCTGATCTGCACCGCGGTTGGATTAACTTCAAGTCCGCTTTCAGCAGCGACAAGGACGAAGCGGTGCTGGAAGAGTGCATTCGGGGGGAAGACGCCGCTATCAAGGAATATGACAGCGTGCTGAAGGATTACGAAGTGCCCCAAGGACTGCGTAACAAGCTGCAGGACCAGCGCAACCAGATTCAGCAGGCCAAGAGCGAACTGGAATCGTTAGAACTTCAGGCCGACCGCCGAAACTAAGCTCCCCACATCACTCTGCCAACGAGCGGCCGTTGCCTTGCGTAGCGGTCGCTTTTTTTCCATCCTGTCTGGTGCGGACCTTACCCTTCGGAGAAGGGCACGCGCCTTGCTCCTACTGGCCCTGGCCCAGTCGAAGAATTTGAATGCGGCTGATCATACTACTAACGGAAAGCTCCAGGACTTTCATCAGTTCGCTGCTCTCCCTAAAGTCGGGCTTAGCCAAGTTGTGCACCCGGCGGCTCTCCGTCATATTGGCGTATCCTTCCCACTCCTGGCCGGGTTTATTAATGGCAATACCCACGCCACCGCCGTCTTCCACCACCTGAAAGGCCGACATATCGCTTGACCCGTCGCCGCAGTAGATTATTTGGTTGAGCGGCACGTAGTAGGATTCAGGGTCACGATAAAGGAAAGTATCTTCCAGTTGGCTCGGCTTTTCAATATCTATTCCCTGGGCCAACTGCCGAATATAATGCACTTTATCTTCGTGGGTGATAATTCTTTTGGCTCCCAGCACGTACCCCTCGTCGTCAAAGTGCAGCGCTCCGGCGTAGATACGATCAAACTGCTCGGCTAGGCTGGTTGCTTCGGGGATGGTGGAAAATCCGGCAGTGAGTATCACAAACTCTAGTTCAACATTTTTGTCTGCTTGCTGGGCGTATTTCTTGAGCCGCGGGATGAAATCGTGCGCCCCATCGAATAGCGGATAGTCTTTTGCTATCTCGATCATTTTTTGTCTGGTCACCGCAGCTCCGTTGGCTCCCATCTGTCGAAAGATTTCTGCTTTGGCCAGGGCGTGCTGCCACTGGCGCGCCTGCATCTGATCGAGCTGCTCGCTGATTTTCTCGTAATCGAGTTCGGCGGCTTTAGCCAAAATTCTGGTCGTACTGGGCGCGAGCGTGTCATCAAAGTCAAAAATGAGCACAATTCGCTCGCGGAGGATTCGGGTTGCGTTTGCCATCCTGAAACGGTTAGTAGGTTTGGTTTAATTTTGCGTGGTTTCCACTTTGAACACGTAGGCCGTACTGATCAAATGCAGGATTCACCCGGGTGGTGTCGTCGCGCTCATGGTAGTCGGGGTAGTTCGGGGCCTGGGCCTGGGGGTGGTGCCAGTCCATAATGGAGTGGTAGAAGCAAAGCTTCACGTCGTACTTGTCGCAGGCTTGCTTGAGTTCGCCCAGCAGGTCACGCTTGATCGGGGAAAAATCCATCACGTTGTAGGTTGATACCTCCGAGTCCCACAGAGCGAAGCCGTCGTGGTGCTTGGAGGTGATCACCAGGTACTTCATCCCGGCGTCGTGGGCAATCTGCACCCAGCGGTCGGCGTCGAACTGCTCGGGGTTGAAGGCGCGGGAGTATTCTTCGTATTCGGTGACCGGGATCGAGGCCCGTTCCATGATCCACTCCCCGATGCCTTCCACCGCCTTTTCGTTGTGCACTCCGGCGGGCACCGCGTAGGGGCCCCAGTGAATGAACAGACCGAACTTAGCCTCGCGCCACCACTCCATGCGTTGATTAAATCCTTCGGGCGACTCGTTGAGCACGCTTACGGCGGGCGTTTCATCTACGGGTTCGTCGATGGAGGTGGTGGGTTGGCAGTGGGTGAGCAGCAGCAGACCAGCGAGGGCGGGCACGAAGGGAAATCTCATAGTAGTGCAAGTGAGGTAGGATAAGTTATCGAACTAAACTAAGCATTTTCCGGGACGAGAAAAAAATCGCGGAGAAGCTCTCCGCGGTTCGGTTGGCGATTTTGATGGTCACCAATCCCTTCCCGCTACCAAACAACTGCCGGAAACCTTCCGGTGGGGGTGCTTGCCCAGCTCGAGAATTCTACTTCTCAGACGATAGCAGAGGTAGCCGCAGATGCTGGTAAATCTTGTGGTGCAATTCTACCGGATCAAAGGGTTTGGTAATCACTTCGGTGAAGTGGTTGGTTTTCTCCTCGGCCACCTTTTCTTTGGTATCGGCCGTGAGCGCCAGCACCGGCACCTGGTTTTTCGTAGGGGATTCCATGCCCCGAATGATCGCCACCGCCTCGTGACCGTCCATCACGGGCATCCGCACGTCCATCAACACCAGGTCGTAGTCGTTTTTTTCGATCAGCTCGATGGCTTCCGCCCCGTTCTCCGCTTCGTGAGCCTCCACCTGCCACCACGATTTAAGGTACTGCTGCAATACCATCCGATTGATGGCCATATCCTCTACGATCAAAATGCGCAACGGCCCGTCGGCCACGACGGGCAGGACTTCGGTCGGCGGCGGAGAAGCCGATTTAGAAGGAGTATCCTGGCGCCCCAGCGCCAGCTCAAAGTAAAAACGCGTTCCCGTACCCACCTCACTTTCTACCGCAATGCGGCTTCCCATCAGCTCCAGCAGACTTTTGGTGATCGACAGCCCCAGGCCGGTGCCTCCGTAGTTGCGCTTGGTGGAGTTATCGGCCTGGGTAAACTTCTCAAATACCGCCTCCAACTGATCCGCCGCAATACCTACCCCCGTGTCTTGCACCGAAAAGTGAATGATCACCTGATCGCCCCGGCTTGGGGTCAGTTCGACTGCCAGCGTTACTTGCCCGTCCTGGGTAAACTTGATGGCGTTCGACAGCAGATTGTTGAGCACCTGGCTCAGTTTGGTGGGGTCCCCTGCCACGTAGGTGGGCAAGTCTTCGGATAGCTCGATAGACAGTTGGTTGCCGTGCTGCTGGGCCGACAACCGATGGGCGGTTTCCAGGCTCTTGAGCAGTTCGGTCAGGTTGAACGGCACTCGCTCCACCTCGGTTTTGCCCGCCGCTATTTTGCTGAAGTCCAGAATGTCGTTCACCAGGGCCACCAGGTTGTCGGACGACACCCGAATTCCCTCCAGGTAATCGTGCTGCGCGGGCAGGGTTTCTTCTCCCAGCAACAATCCGGTGAGGCCCACAATGGCGTTGAGCGGGGTTCGTATTTCGTGGCTCATGTGGGCCAGGAAATCTTCTTTGACCTGGGCGGCGCGTTCGGCTTCGTCTTTGGCCTGCCGGAGTTCTTCCTCCATCCGCCGACGCTCGGTGTTGTCGACCAGGATGCCGAGGTAGCCTCTGATCTGCTGATCCGGCTGGCGCAGGAGCATCAACGCCCCGCTTCCCCAGAAACGGGTTCCGTCTTTTCGCTCATACCGTCGTTCGAATAATGATTTTCCCTCCGCTTGCACGCGATCCATGTCCCGCTGGGGTTCAGCCGGGCGATCTTCGGGAACGAACAGAACCTCAACCGATTGCCCGACTATTTCGGAGCGCTGGTACCCAAAGATGCGCTCCGCCCCGAAGTTCCAGTCGGTGATTGTCTGCAACGCATCGAGGGTGAAGATGGCGTAGTCGGTCGCGCTTTCCAGGATCAACCGCAGATGCTCCTCGCTTTCGCGCAGTTCTTCTTCGGATTTACGGCGCTGGGTGATGTCGATAAAGGTGATCACCACCCCCTCGATGCGATCGTCGGTGCTGCGGTAGGGCAACACCCGCGTGAGGTACCAGCGCTGTTGGTCGTCCTGCACCTCCCGCTCCACGGGCACCAGGTTGGTGAGCACCCGCTGGGCATCGTCTTGCATATCGGCGTACCCCAGCCGGTTGGTGAGGTCCGACAGGGGCCGCCCCCGGTCCAGGTGGCGCACGTTGAAGAGTTCGCTGGCCCGCGGCGTGAAGCGCATGATGCGAAACTCCCGGTCGAGAAACAGGGTGGCAATGTCGGTGGCCGCCAGCAGGTTTTGCAGGTCGCCCGATAGTTGGCTAAGTTCTTCTACCTTGTGCCGGTTTTCCTGATTCAACGTGCTCAGCTCCTCGTTCATCGACTGCAACTCCTCCTTGCTGGTCTCGAGTTCTTCCATCGCCGAGCGCAGCTCCTCGTTGGCCGATTGCAGCTCTTCGTTGGAGGCCTTCATCTCTTCCTGGCTGGTTTCGTACTCCTCCACAATGGACTGCAACCGTTGCTTGGTGCGGTCTAACTCACTCTGCAGGTCGCGAACCACCTCTGTTGAGTTATCTTCGCTATCAGTGACTATGGAACTCTCCGGTGAAGTTAAGGAAGAAAGATCACCCAACTCCTCAAAAATCACCACCGAAAAACCGGCCTGCTGGGGATCCTGGTCCGGGAAAACCGACAAGGAAAGCAGTAATTTTTTTTCTCTCAGCGTGACCCGCACCGGTTTGGTGCGCACCAGTTGCTGGCGCTGCTGGGCATTGTGCAGGGCCATGCGCAGTTCAAGGTGCAGTTCGGGCGGTACTAGTTTGAAGACGTTCGCCGTGAGTTCTCCTCCGGGATGCAGCAGATACTGACCCGCCCGCTCGGAGAGGTGCACCACCCGGTGGTCGGGGTTCACCAGCAAGCTGGGCGGGGCAAACCGCTCCACAATTTTCTGGTGCAGCGCTCCGTAGACCACCGGTTTTGCTTCGTCAGATTCAGCTGCCTCGGTGTAGGAAGAACGCGCCTGAGTAACCGGAAAGACCGGCAGGTGCAGTTCGGGAGGGGGCACGTTCCGCTTGCGGAACAAACAAAGCGGTTTATTTTCGGTATGAAAAAGCTCGGTGCTCTCGATGGTTTCCGAGCTACCCAGCAGCAGCGTCCCCCCCGGGTGGAGGGCATAGTGAAACAGCTCAATGATATTGTGCTGCATCCGGCGTTGCAGATAGATGAGCAAGTTGCGGCAAACAATCAGGTCTATCTTGGAAAACGGGGGGTCACTCATCAGGTTGTGGGGAGCAAACACGACGCAATTCCGCACTTCTTTGCGGATGCGGTATCCCCCTTCCTGGATTGTGAAAAAGCGGCGCAGCCGCTCCTCACTCACGTCGACTTTGATATCACCGGGATAAAATCCTTCGCGAGCGCGCAGTAGCGATTGCTGATGCAGGTCGCTGGCGAACACCTGTATTTCAGGAGGCGTATCGTGCCGCGAGGCTTCCTCCAGCAGCAGCATAGCCAGCGAGTAGGCCTCCTCGCCCGTCGAGCAACCCACCGACCATACTCGCACCGTGTGCCCCGCCCCGGGCTCGGCCATCAGGCGGGGAATCACGCGTTGTGGCAGCGCTTCGAACACCGGCGGGTCGCGGAAAAAACTGGTTACGGTGATTAGGAAATCGTTGGAGAGCAGGGCTACTTCTTCCGGGTTTTGGTGAAGCAAGCTGAGGTAGTCGGTCAATCGTTCTAGCTGCACCAGCTGCATCCGGCGGCGTAGGCGTCGCATGATGGTGGTGGGTTTGTAGTGCGTGAAATCACGACCGGTTTGGTTTTTGACCACCGCCACGATTTTGTGCAGCAGCGACTCATCATGCTGCGCGTCGGAGGTGGGATCAACCACGGTGATCTGGGGCTGGGTGCGCGCGTAGCGAATGATGTAGGGAGGGATTTCGGCCAGCGGCAGCACTGCGTCAATAAGTCCGGTAGCAATGGCGCTCTGGGGCATCCCGTCGTACTCGGCCTCGTTGGGGTCCTGCACCAGGGTGAGGCCCCCGGAGCCCTTGATCTCCCGGATTCCCAGGGTGCCGTCAGAGCCCGTGCCGCTCAGGATCACGCCCACCGCGTGGCCGTCGTGCACGTTGGCCAGGGTGCGAAGAAAGTGATCAATCGGCGCCCGGTCGCGGCGTTTTTCTTCCAGCTCCGACAAGCGCAGGTGGGTGTCGATGGTATCCAGATTGCAACCGGGCGGAATGATGTACACGTGGTTGGCCTTGATGGGCACGGTTTCGGTCACCTGCTGCACCGGCATCTTCACCTTGGGCTGCAGGATATCGGCCAGGTGGCTCTTCCCATCGGGAGACAAGTGCACCACCACCACGAACGCCAGTCCGCTATCTTCTGGCACGTGAGCAAAAAACGTTTTGAGGGCAGACAGCCCTCCCGCCGACGCTCCGATGCCAACAATGGTGAGCGGTGAAGCATCCGGAGAGGAGGGGGCACTGGATTTTGACGAGGTAGAGGGCATGGCGTAGCGTCGGTTGAGGTCGGCTTTCGTAAAATTGCTAGTATGAATCGGCTCGGAGGGTAGCGGTAGCGACTCCCCGCGCACGCGTACGGTCTTAAGATAAGCGAAGTGATTGCGAGAAAGTAAACACAATTTTTAGTCAATATCAAGGGCTTGGTGACCTATTACGAAAGCATCTCTTCGGTTCGGCGCAGCAACTCCATAACCCGTTCTTTCAGGCGTTGGGGCTCGAGGATCGTGGCGTAGTCGCCAAAGGTCAGGTACCAGCGCGCGAAACCATTTTCCAGGTCAGCCACCCGGAAGGTCATTTCCACGTGGTCTTCTGCTTCTTTCTGAGAAACAAATCCGTAGTAGCTTTTGTCACGCTGGATATAACCGGCTACCCGCTTATCTACTCGAATTCTGACCATTGTGGTTGGCCGGTCGCATTCCTCCCGCCGGTGTTCGTCCAGAGAAGCGTGCGCTCGGGTAAAGGTACAGTCCGTTCGCCGGATGCCAGACAGGCGGTCGGTGCGAAACTGCCGGTAACTGTTTCGGGTGTGGCAGTAGCCTAGCACGTACCAGTAGTTGTTTTCGTGGAACAAGCCTACCGGCTCAATGCTTCGTTCGGAGGGAGTATCGGCCCGCAGCGATTGGTAGTGCAGCCGAACTTGCTTCCGTTCGGCGATACTTTCCAGCAAAATTTCCAGCGCGTCGGGCACGTCTTCGTTGAAAAGCCGCTGGGAAGGGTCAATCCGCACGTGCGATTCCAGGGTAGTTATCCAGTCCTTTTCCGCACCCCGCAGCACCGATTTCACCTTGTACATGGCCGACTGGTGATAAGCTCCCAGCGATTGGTCGGTGAACGTTTGCATCAGCTTTTCGGCAGCCACAAAGCTACCGGCTTCTTCGCGGGTAAACGTGACCGGGGGCAGGCGGTAGCCGTCCATGATCGAGTACCCCACGCCTGCTTCACTCAACAGGGGAACGCCCGAAGCTTCCAGTGTGCGAATATCCCGGTAGATAGTGCGCAGGCTCACCCGAAAGCGGTCGGCCAGCTCCTGCGCCCGTACGATTCGCTTGGACTGTAACTGGATGAGGATCGCGACAATCCGGTCGAAACGGTTAAGGGGATCAGGATCCATGGTGGGACAACGTTTCTCCCAAAGATAGCATTTCTCCCGACAGCCCCGCCCGGATTAGCGTTTCATCACCTTGAATTAAAAAGTGCGTTTTTTTTGCTGCTGACACTAGGCTGTCACTCCCCGCCCCTACTTTTGCTTCCGTAGTCTATTGTTCACCTAACCCCTTCCATCATGAACGAGTCCACTGTTTCCCCACCCGCTACCAAATCTCAGGTTCTCACCGCCGATGAACTATTGGAACACTGGCAAGGCCACCGCCGCCTCACCCGGCGCGTTATTGAGGCTTTTCCCGAGAAAGAGTTTTTTACCCATTCTATCGGCGGCATGCGCCCTTTTGCCGATATGGTCACCGAACTGCTAAGCGTTGCCACCCCCGGCCTCCGGGAAGTCGTGACCGGGCAGTCGGCCCCGCTCAACGAGCATATTGATCACGGAAATAGCCAGGCCAACGTGCTAGCAGCCTGGGATGAAGCCACGGAAGAAATCAACGCGCTCTGGTCGCAAATCGCCCCGGAACGGTTTCAGGAAACCATCAACATGTTCGGGGAGTACGAAAGCACGGTGCGCTGGTCTATTTTTTACTTTATTGATAATGAAATTCACCACCGCGGACAGGGCTACGTGTACCTGCGATCGTTGGGCATCGAACCGCCCGCTTTTTGGGAACGTTGATGCAAGTAGCTGAGTCTATTGGACAGAAATCTATTACCAATAATGACAGTTGACCCAAACGTGAGGAATCAGATGTACATCCCGCTGATTCTGGTGTCAGTGCTGCTTGTGGTGCTTTTTGAAGCCGACGATTACGGCATACTGATCCACCGAAAATTAGCCTTATTGGCTGTCTAGCAACGTTGCTACCGCCTCGCGGGTGGGGATCGAGGGCTGCGCGCCCAGTTTGGTGACGGCCAGGGCGGCGGCGGCGCAGGCGAAGCGCACGGCCTCGGGCAGCGGTTGCTGTTCGGTGAGCGCCACGGCCAGAGCGCCGCAGAAGGTATCTCCGGCAGCGGTGGCGTCCACCTGCTCCACCGCAAAGGCGGGGGTATGAAACTGCTGATCGGCGCTCAAGAAATACGCGCCGCGCTCGCCCAACGTCACCACCACCTGCCGCACCCCGAACGCGAGCAACTTGCGGGCCGCAGCTTCGGCATCGGCCACCGAAGTCACTTGCTTATCCACCAAAAACTCGGCTTCCACCTCGTTCACCACCAGCGTGTGCACCTTGCTTAGGTAGCCCAGGTCAAAGGAGCGAGCGGGAGCAAAATTCCACAGCACCGGAATGGCATGGGCCTGCGCCTGATCCAGGACGTACTTAATCGTATCGGCCGGAATTTCGTACTGCATCATAACGAGGGCGGCTTCGCCGAACACCCCCGCCGCTTCGGTAGCCAGCTTTTCCGGGGTGAGTCGGTGGTTGGCACCGGGAGCCACCGTTAGGTAGTTGTTGCCTTCCTCACCGATCATCACCAGGGCGTGGCCGCTGGCAATCCCGGTTTCAGAAAACACGTAGCGGGTGTCAAGGCCGTCGTCACGGAAGTTCTGCACCATCTGCGGGGTGTAGACGTCGTCGCCTACGCAGTTCACAAAAACCACTCGCCCGGACTCGGGGTGCCCCCCGGCGCGGGCGGCGGCTACCGCCTGGTTGGCCCCCTTGCCACCGTAGGTTTGCATAAAAACTCCATTAGGAACCGATTCGCCCCGCCGGGGTAGACGATCTAGTTTCATGATCAGGTCCACGTTCGAACTGCCGATCACCACAATTTTCTTAGACATAAGGGTTAGGTTAAGCGGGCCACCACAATCAGCACCAGCCCCAGAATGAAGGAGGCAAACATGGCAGTCAGCAGTTTATTGGTGCCCTTCGGAGCACTGGCAAACTCTTTCCAGACAAACACGCCCCAGGCGGCCGACACCATTGTGGCCCCTTGTCCGAGTCCGTAGGAGATAGCAAAACCCGCTTGTTCGGCCGCGATGAGGTTGAATTCCATGGCCACGCACCAGATCAATCCGCCCAATATACCAATAAAATGTAGCTTGGGCGTGCCCCGGGAGAAGTAATCTCCGAACGTGACCGCCTCACCGGACACCGGGCGGAACATAAACCAGG
Organism: Cyclobacteriaceae bacterium; assembly: GCA_965217275.1. GTDB lineage: Bacteria > Bacteroidota > Bacteroidia > Cytophagales > Cyclobacteriaceae > Tunicatimonas. Next base: position 6,036,102 of record OZ244400.1, read on the forward strand.
TATTGAATACAAAACTAGAGGCAAAAACCCCCAGGGTAAACACAAACATGGCCGAGTAGGGCGTGAGCAGTCCGGGAGTGGGATCGGCAAAGGTAAGCGTCATCGAGGCGGCCACGAAGCGGTAGAAAAAACCCATCAGCACCCCCGACAGCACCGAAATGATGATGCCCTTGCGCAGGTTGCTCGTGTCGGACTGCTGTAGTTTTTTGTAGGCCAGCCCGTCGATCACGATGGCCACCACCACCAGCAGCAGCCCCAGAAAAAGCAGGGTGGCATCGCCCACCGGGGTAGCCAGGTAGTTCACCACCACTCCGATGACCAGCGCCAGCCCCACCGCAATGGGAAAGGCCACGGCCAGACCCGCAATGGCGGTAGCCGCCACAATGAGCAGGTTGGACAGGTTAAACACGATGCCACCCAAGAAAGCCGACCCCAGGGCCGAGGTTTCCGCTTGCCCGAGGTCGGTCAGGAAGCTGCGCCCTTCGGCCCCGGTGCTGCCCATGGTGAGGCCCAGCACCAGCGCGGTGAGCACCAGCCCGATGCAGTAGTCCCAGTAGTAGAGCGGAAATTCCCAGCGGGCGGGCGTCATTTTGAGGGTGTTGGCCCAGGAGCCCCAGCCCAGCATGGTGATCAGGCAGAAGACCACGGCCAGGCCGTACGAATCAATGGTGAACATAGGTTGGTTGGGTAAGGTAGAAAGTTATTGACCGAAGCGTTGCTGCGCTTCTTCCAGGATGGCCGCCGTGGCGGTGGCTCCGCAGCGCGCGCAGCCCACTTCCTGCACGGCTAGCAGGGCGTCAAGGGTGCGAATGCCGCCGGAGGCCTTTACCTTCACGTTAGGGCCGATACTCTTTTTCATCAGCTTCAGGGTGGGGATGGTGGCTCCGGTGTAGGAATATTTTCCGTCGTTGCCCTTCACGAAGCCAAAACCCGTAGAGGTTTTCACGTAGTCGGCTTTTGCCTCGGTGCAAATTTCGCACAAGCGCACGATATCAGCCTCTTTGGTGATGTAATCGGTTTCGAAGATGACCTTTAGCAGCGCGTTGTGCCGATGACAGGCTTGGGCCACGGCCTCGATCTCCTGGGCCACGTAGTCCCAGTCGCCCTCCAGGGCCCGGGCCACGTTGATGACCATGTCTACCTCCTGGGCCCCGTCCTGGCAGGCCCGTTCGGCCTCAAATACTTTTACGTCGGTTACCGAGTTCCCGGCCGGAAAGCCGACCACGCAGCCCACCGCCACGCCGCTGCCTTGCAGCAAACGCACGGTGTCGGGCACCATGTAGGGCTTCACGCACACGGATGCCACCTGATACTTTTTGGCCACGGCGCATTCTTTCTCCAGGTCCTGATCGGTGGCCGTGGGGTGCAGAAGGGTGTGATCAATCATTTTAGCGAGTTCGTTGGTTTTGTTCATGGTTGGTTTTATTATTAATGAAATATGGTGGGGACGCGCCGTGGCGCGTCCCCACTATTCACTATAAAATTAAGAAAGATTCTTCAGGCGGGTGAGGCCAGTGATCCAGGCCGCGCTGTGCGGAATCCAGTCTTCGTCGGTGAAGGAAAAGGGGCCGTCGTTTTCCTTTTTCGGAGCCACATCGTACTTGAATTGTTCGCCGGTGGTGAAGCCGTTGCAGATTACGCCCCGCGTCTGAAACCAGGTGCCCGCCCAGCGTTGCCCCACCCCGCAGATCATGCTGGCGGGCAGCGCCACGTTCTCCGGCAGGTCGGTGCTGTAAATCACGCACCCCTTGGCCACATTCTCCTGCGTAATACCGGCGTTGAGTCCGGCCACCCACTGCAGGTTGCCGTAGGCGATGCGGCGCAGCCGGGGTTCGTCAAGCAAGTCGGCCAAGTCCAGGGCCAGGGCCGCGGTGTAGCCGTAAATGGTGTTGGTGCCGTGGAAGGTGCCGCAGAACCAAATCGGCCCTTCCTCGCCGAAAATGCCCTGCGGAACCAGGTAGAAAGGATTCTTCTCACAGGCCGGTAACAGGTAGCCGTCGGTGAACCGCCGCAGGGTTTCTTTCCAGCGCGTAGCATCCGCGTGGTCGGGCCAGCGGCGCAGCATCTCCAGCAGCGGCATCAGATAATTGGGATAGATGCCGCCCATGTCGGTGCCGAACTGGCTACCCGCCGGAGTGGCGATAATGCCGTGCGTCCAGGAAGGTTCGGAGTGGAGCAAGCTGTCGTACTCCCTAAAGTGGCCGTAGAAACCGCTCTCCGAACGCTCCCGCGTTATCTGCCGGTCCATAAGCTGACGGGCGCGTTGCACGGCTTCGTCTTTGGCCTCGGGACGACCGTGCTCCACCATCTCCAGGGCCGCCTGGCAGAGGATGAGCAAATCGCGGGTGGGCCACTCGTCGGCCGGAATGGGAGTGTTCTCCGGCAGTCCCCGCTGGTGCCGACTGTACCCGTAATCGCCCATCGGCTGGGCCTGGGTAACCAACCACCGGTAGGCGTGGTAGGCGGTGGCGCGGTATTGGTCCTTCTTCTCCTGAAAGTCGTCGGGCAGGGTTTGCACGGTGCGCAGCAGGGCCACCACCGCCTTGGCCGCATCGTGGGGCAGGATGTCTTTTTCGTGCCCCAGCAGATCGTGCGACAGCGAGCCTTTCGGGAAACCGAGTTCTTCGGCCTTGGCCTGGGTCATCACCAGGTAATCGCAGCCCACGGTCAGTTGCTCATGCAGTCGCTGGGTAAACGCGGTTTCCAGTTGCGCACCGCACTGCTCCTGCAGTTCGGTCAGGGCAATGATCATGGCGCTCTGGGCCGGGCTTTCGGCCCACAGCGTACCGGCATCCTGCCAGCCCGCTCCCACCTTGGTAAAGTGCTTGCGCCGCTCCAGAATATCCACCGACGCCAAGTGCACGGTTTCGTTCCAGAGAATGTTCTTCCCGATCTTAAGCCCGACGTCCTGCATCAGTACGTTACTGCCGTCCTGAATGGCCACCCTCCATTCGCCCGCTTCGGTGGTTTCCGGAAACTCCGCTACCCACCAGTGGCTCTTCCAGATGCTTCCCCAGTAGGTGCAGGCTGCTTGCTGCTCTTTTGCCTGATCATCAGCGGTCGTCAGCACGCAACGAGCACCGGGGGGCAGGGCATCCTTGCGGGGTAGGCGGACCAGCACCCGCACGGGCTGACCCACTTCGTAGCCCACCTGAGAAAACAGCAGACCGGAGAGTCCGTCGGCCGACCACTCGGTGGTCTGGCCAGGTATACGTTCGGGCTGACCATCGCTAAAGGACGGTGAAGTACCGAGTAAAGCAGCTGCCCCTAATGTACTGGATTTTAGAAATTTACGTCGTTCTTCTGAACGATTGTTCTTACTATTCATAGGTGGTAGGTATTGCCGATGGGATACTGCGTCGTGTTGCAGTAGAGTTCACTGTAAATGTATAGATCAGGATGGCTCGTGCTAAATTTGATGGAAATACGCAGTACGGGGTGGTTGATAAGAATCGATAACAGTTCCGCTACTTTCTGATCAGCAAGTTCAGCCCGCAGTTCCTGCTGCGAGCCGGTGACTTCAATCAGAAAGCGCTGACTCAACGTTTTGAAAAACGAACCATCCACAAATTCATCCTGCGTGAAGTTAGGCAATGCGGAGGCAGCAAACCAGTTGTTCTCTAGCATTACCGGAACATTGTCTACGCTGCGCAACCGCTCAAAGTGCAGGCACCGGGCACCGCGTTCTTGTTCGCCCACGGGAAGCGCAATACGTTCACTCCACTCGCCCAGGCGGGGCCACTGTAACATGGTGGTGCCTACCCGTTGTCCTACGGCTTCGGAAAAACCCTGCACGTTGAGCAAGCCCAGCGACTGCCGCCGCTCCTTCACCTGGCTTCCCTTGCCGTGGATACGATCAATAAATCCCTCTTCCCGCAGTTTACCGAGCGCCTTGCGGGCGGTGGTTCGGGTGATCCCGTGCTGTCCGCACAGCTCGTTTTCCGAGGGCAGCAAGTCACCCGGCGCAAATTCGCCCCGCTGGATATCCTGCTTCAAGGATTGGTAAACAACTTGATACTTCAGCACAAACTTAGAAAGTAATCGCTCAAATATAGCAGAAATGTCTTGTACGTACAAGTTCCTTTTTCTACATTGTTTTTAAAATAGTCTGCTTCGTAGCAAACGGACGCAACTTGCTTACCTTAATGGCCTTTGCTTTTGCGTTTTATTCAACAAATTTTTTTTATTCTTAACTCTCATGTTTGGCAAGCAACCGGCCCCCACTACCCAGGAAACCCGCCACTGGCTATCTTTTCGGCAAGGCAGCGAGCAGTCGTTCACCTATCTGCATGATACGTATTATAATCAATTATTCTTTTACGGACTAAAGATTATACCGGACGATGCGTTGGTGAAGAATACCATTCAGGAACTCTTTTTTCATCTTTGGGTAAATCGACGGCGGTTAAGTCCAGTCCACTCGGTGAAGCACTATTTGCTATGTGCTTTTCGTCGGCACCTGTACCGCCTGATCGAGAAAGAAAAGCAGCAAAAAAGGTTTGCGCAAACCAGCGAATCCGACTACTTCGTCTTTTCTATTGAAGACCTTATCGTGCACGAAGAAACGGAACGGTCGACCCGGGCGCTGCTGGCTAAGTCGCTCAACCAACTTCCCGCCCGGCAGCGCGAACTGATCTACTTGCGCTATACGTCCGGACTCACTCCCACCGAAATTGCGGAGCTGCTGCAGGTGAACTACCAATCGGTGCTCAATACGCTGGCCCGCGCCATTGCTTCTCTTCGGATCAACATGACGCTTCCCGCCCCTCCGGAAGCGGTAGTGACGTAGTTTCCGGTTTACCCGGCGTTGTTTGAGGGCAACTCAGCCCACCGTTGGGCAATTTTAGTATTTTTTTAGTCCTACTGAGTATATACCGCCATCAGGCCGGTCTGATAGAGTGAAGGCGCTTCTTCACTTGTCATCTGGCTCTCATGGATTCTAAACCTCGTTCCGACCAACCCTCCCCCCCCTCCTTGTCTGATGAGGTATTTGGCGCGGGGACTTCGCGTTCCGGGCGGTTTGGCTTTCGATTGCGCCAGCTGCCTCCCGGCGAAGTGCAGTCGGCATCGGAGCAACTCCGGCAGCGGTTGCAACTCGCCCGTCGCCGTCGCCGGTGGCAGCTTTCGGCGGCGGCAACGGTGCTCTTGCTCGTGGGAGCACTGACCTATCGTCCGCTCTACCAAATGCTGACCACCGTGCGCTATGCCACCGACTACGGCGAGACGCAGCCAATTACGCTTCCGGACGGTTCTACGGTTATGCTGAACGCCAACTCCCGCCTGCACTATCCGAAACACTGGCCGGAAGAACGTCCTCGGGAAGTTTGGTTACAGGGAGAGGCCTACTTTTCGGTAGAAAAAACCGGCACGCCCGGAAACCAACGCTTCGTGGTGCACACCGACGGGCTGGCCATCGAGGTGGTGGGAACGACCTTCAACGTGAACCAGCGGGAACAAGCCACGCAGGTAGTACTCACTTCGGGGAAGGTGAAACTGTTTCGAGCGGGCGCCTCCCGCGCCGACGCGGTGATGCAACCGGGAGATTTGGTGGTCTACTCTCCCCAAACCCAGCACTTGACCCAACAAGCCACCGAGACCCAGCTTCATACCGCCTGGAAAGAGAACTTACTGGTTTTTAAAGACCAGTCATTGCAAGACATCGGACGCACCTTAAAGGATCGCTACGGAATCACCCTTCATTTTGGTTCTCCCGAGATAGCACAGCAACGCTTCACCGCCACCCTGCCCGCCGACCGCATTGAAGTATTCTTCACCCTGCTATCGTCCTCTTATACTATTCAACGCACTTCCTCAACCGTCACCATTTATGAAAAAGCCCCCTAGTGATTACCGTCGTCCTGCCGGACGTTCATCTTACTCGCACGTTTCGTTTCACCCGACTACATTTCCTATGACTTCATTTTCACTACCCTTTCGGATGCTAGGAACGATTTTGCTACTGCTGGGCTGGTCGCTCAGCGGGTTGGCCCAGTCGCTGGCCTTGGCCCAAACTCCTGATCCGACCACCCAAATCCGGGAGCAATCGCTCGAGCAGTTGCTCCGACGCTTGGAAACCAAGTACGACGTTCACTTCAGCTACGCCACCACCACCGTGGAGCAGCAAGCGGTGTCGTATGATATTCCCGCGGGCGAAGACCTAAAAACCGAGTTAGAACACCTGCTGCGCCCGTTGGGACTGATGTATACCGAAGTCGAAGATCGGTTCTACTATATTTTTCCAGAGCAAAAGCGCCCGGCGCGAACCGCCCCGGTCAAAGAAGTGGAAGCGCGACTCACCCCCGGAGCAACTTCCTCTTTTTCCGGATCGACCGTACCACACCTAAAACTTCGGTCCACCGTGGCTCCCTTGGAAACAACTATCTCGGGGCGCGTCATTGACGGTGAAAGCGACGAGCCACTGCCCGGGGTCAACATCCTGGCCAAAGGTACTACCGTGGGTACCGTCACGGATGTAGATGGCCAATATCGGCTCACGGTGCAAGACGACGTAACCACGCTGGTGTTTTCCTCTATCGGTTATCTTTCCGAAGAAATCGACATCAACGGGCGCAATACCATTGACATCGCGCTAATGCCTGATATTCAAACATTGGCAGACCAGGTAGTCGTGGTAGGCTATGGTACCAAAGCCCGACGTGACCTCACCACCTCTATCTCCAGCATTGAATCGGAAGACGTGACCAAAACAGTAGCCCTCTCCCCCGAGTTGGCCATGCAGGGCCGAATGACCGGCGTGCAAGTGTCCGGCAACGACGGAAACCCCTTCACCCGGCCGACGGTTCGCATCCGGGGACAAAATACCTGGCGTGCTGCCGACCCTTTGTACTAGAGGGAGTAGACGTGCAGTTTGGCGCAGGCAATGCCATTCGAGCCGCCGCGACCGTCAACCCCTGGCAATCCATCTACGGCAATGGACCCCGCGGCTACGCCCCCGTGATCGTAGGCCTGAATCCCGACGGCACCTGGAACGATACCCGGCTGTGGGGAGCAGGCACCAGTCCCAACGCAATAGCCATCACGGATTTCAACCAGACCCGCTACCAGGCCGTCCGGGGATTGGGCAACGCCTATTTACAGGTTGAGCCGATAGAAGGGCTCACCCTCACCGGACGCTTCTATCTGGACCGCTCTACCAACAAGCGCTTCTTGTGGGAAGATGTGGATGCCGAGGTATTCGGCATCGTAGCCGAAGCGCCCTCTGCTTTTGGCAATGGATTCTCTCAAGGAAAGTATAACATCGTTCAGACCAACTCAACCAACACCATGCGAGAGCTATCGTTAAACTACCAAAAATCCTTCGGTGAGCATAACATAGATGTGTTGCTCAACGTGCAGGACCAACGCTGGAGCGGCGAGTACCTGACCGTAGAGACGAGACAAACCTCCAGTTCAGATCCTGACTTACGGTTTATTCCTTCTACCAACAACGAATATACTTCCGCCGAATCAGAGCCCATTGTGCGCGAAGCCCTGATCGGACAGTTTGTGCGGGTAGGCTACGATTATAAGAATACGTATTATTTTGATGCCACCGTCCGGCGAGACGGCAGTACCCGCTTTGCCCCGGAAAACCGTTTCGGCATCTTCCCGGCCTTCTCGGCGGCCTACCGCATCACCAACGAGCCGTTTATGAGCGGCGTGACCGGCTGGCTCAACGACTTCAAAATCCGGGGCGGCTGGGGTCAGTTGGGTAACTACGACGTGGCCCAACTCGCCTACTTGTCGCCGGTAGAGGAGAAACCCACCTACAGCTTCGGCGGCTCGGACGGGCAGGGCTTGGTTAGCTCCGGGGCGGCCGTCTTTACCATTCCCAACCCCGACTTGCAGTGGGAACGCACCACCACCACCAACGTAGGGTTTGATGCTTACCTGCTGGACAATAATTTGGGCGTTTCGTTCGATTATTACCACAAACGCACTTCCGATATTCTTCAGACTATTCCATTGCCCGCCTCGGTAGGCGTATCGGTGCAGCCCAGTGGCAACATCGGCGAAGTGGTCAACAAAGGAATTGAAGTGGCGGCCAACTACCAGTTTACAATAGGACCGGTAGCCCTCAACGTAGGGGCCAACATTACCACGGTGGATAACGAAGTGACCAAGCTTAAGGACGGAGTGCCCGTGTACGGCGGTGGACTCACCTTGGAAGAAGGACGATCTATCAACTTCATCCGAGGACAAAAGTACGGCGGTATTTTTCAGTCGGAAGAAGAAGTAGAAGATTTTATTGAATCCACCAGTGACCAGGGCTACCGCGAATCGGAAGTAGCTCCCGGAGACACGTATTATCTGGACGTAGCCGGACCGCCTACCGAAGCAGGTACCTTTCGCTCCGATGTGCCCGACGGAGTGATCAATAGCTTTGACAATACCTTTCTGGGTCAAACCTTGCCCGGCTACTTCTACGGGTTCAGCCTGGGAGTGAACGTCAAAGGATTCGACGCTAGTGTTCAGTTTGCCGGAGTAGGGGACGTGGATCGTATCAACCAAGAGCGTAGAGACTTGTTGAATATCGGCTATTACGGGGGAAACCGCTTGGTAGACGTGCTGGATGCCTGGAGAGTAGACAATACCAATACCAGCGTTCCACGCATCATTGCTAATGATCCGGCGTCCAACAACCGCTTTTCTTCCCGCTTCATTGAGAGCGGCGCGTATCTGCGGTTAAACTACGCCGAAATCGGCTACAGCCTTCCCAACCCAGAGCGGATAGGATTAGGCAAAGCCCGCATCTATATCGGCGGATCAACCTTGTTTACCCTCACCCGGTTTACCGGACTGGATCCGGAGAGCGACGATAACCCGACTCCCGTTACCCTGCTTACCGGCATTAACATATCTTTTTAACCAGTATCCTAACGAAGTAAATATGAAATCCTATTATCAATATTGTCTGTTGCTGGTGCTGCTGTTCTTCGGCAGCGCCTGCGAAGAAACCTTAGAAAACGTAGCGCCTACCCGAGAGTTTGAGGAGGCTTATTTCGACAGTGAAGAACGCGTGCAGCAGGCCGTAGGAGCCATGTATGGCAAAATAGTGGAACTCTACGGCGGAAGCTTCTACGGGGGCGGCGCTACCAAACCCATTGCCTGGCTACTACCCGGCGATGATCTGTCGGCTGAAAATCCTGGGGTTCCCTACGATGCCTTCGAGACCCTCAACAGCACCGATAACCGTATCACCGGCGTTTGGAACGCCTTGTACGAAATCGTTGCCCGGGCCAATTTCGTGCTAGAGCAACTGGAAGACCCGGACGTGCAGGCGGTCTACACCAACGAAGACTTGCTCAACACCAACCGTTCGGAGGCGCTCTTTTTGCGCTCTTGGGCCAACATGTGGCTCTGGGACTGGTTCCGCAAGGCCCCGCTCATCACCGAGCGGATCAACAGCCTGGACGACGCCATCAAGCCCCCTTCTTCCGGTTACGAACTGCTCGATCGGGCCATCCTTGACCTTGAAACCGCCGCTGCCGAATTGCCCGAATCCTGGGATGATCGCAATAAAGGGCGGGTGACCCAGGATGCGGCCAACGGGATGCTGGTGAAAGCCTACACGCTACGCGCCAGCTACAAGGGTGGCGATGCCAGCGACTACCAAAACGCGATCAGCGCTTTTGAAAAGATCACCACCCGGGCCTTAGCCCCTAAGTTTGGCGACAACTTTAGCGTCAACTCCGAAAACAACGTGGAGTCTCTGTTTGAGTACCAGGCCAGTAATAATACCACCCAGGAAAACCCTTTCCTGGCCAACGACTTCGGCGGGGGTGTAGGACAAATGTCGGCCTTCTATAACAACAGCACCCGCCACTGGTCGTCCGGACTGGGGGGAGGAGCTATCGGCCCCACCACCAAGCTGATCAGCGCTTTTGCCCCGGGTGATCCTCGCCGGGACCAAACCATCTCGCAAAATCCCGACCCGGATGGCACCCTACCCGGCTACTTTAACGGGGATGCGCCCCTCAACGGCTACTGGTTTGTGAAGTACGTGCTGCCCAGTCAGAATATCATCACCGGCTTTGGGGCCACGTCTATCAACAACCCCCGCATCTTGCGCTTCGCCGACGTGAAGCTGTTGGCCGCCGAGGCTTATCTGCAAACGGGCAACACCAACGCCGCCCTCCAGCAGGTAAACGACGTACGCACCCGCGCGCGCCTGTCTACCGCCGACGGCTCGGAAGCCCCCGCCCCCGCCAACCTGACGACTATAACGCTGCAAGACATCATCAACGAACGGTTCGTAGAACTGGCCGGTGAGATGGGCATCCGCTGGATGGACTTGAGAAGGTGGTACGCCGCCGGTTACCTTGATCTGGCCAGTTGGACTACTGCGGTAGAGGACTTCAGCTATCCACACAACCCGGAAAGCTTTGATTTTGAAGTGCCCAAAAACCTACTGTACCCCATCCCCCAGAATGAACTGGAAACCAACCGGATCATCAACGAATCGGGCAACAATCCGGGGTACTAGGTAGTGCCCCCGACAAACGAAGAAGCAGCGATGGGTCCAAATGGGACTCGTCGCTGCTTTTTTTGGAAATCTTACAAGGCGTTCGAGTCCTCTTTAACAAGACCACGGCACCTCAGCGGACGTGGTTAGCGCCGCACCTGCGCCTGGGCATCGAACTGCGGTTCAATCACCACGTCGATGCGGCGGTTTTTGGCCCGCCCCGCGGGGGTTTCGTTGTTGGCCACCGGGCGACTTTCTCCGTAGCCCGTGGCGGTGATGCCGCTGGCCCCCAGATCGGTGCTGGCCAGCATGTACTCCCGCACGGCCGTTGCTCGCTTTTCGGACAGTTCCTGGTTGATTTTGTCGCCGCCCTGCGCATCGGTGTGGCCCTCGATGATCACCTTAGCGTTATCAAACAGGTTCACCGCATCCTGCACACTGCCCAGCAGCGGGTAGTACTTGGGATCAATCTTGGCCTTGCCCACCGGGAAGCTGAGCCCGTAGAGCCGAATGATCACGTTGTTGCCCTGCCGGAACACCTGCGCCTGGTCCTCGCCGAAGATCTCGTAGGTTTGGTCAAACTTGCGCTTCACCTCGTCTTGCCAAGCCAGCTTCAGGGCTAGTTCTTCTTGCTTTTTAGCGGCCGCCGCAATCTGTTTTTCCATGGCCGCCGACTTTTCCTTCATGAGCAGTTCGGCCATTTTGCGCTGCTCCTCGTTGAGGGCTTCCAGGTCGGCGATCTGTTTCTCCGCACTGGCGTAGGCGTTGGCCAGGTACGTGGCGCTGTCCTGATAGGTTTTGATGTGGTTCACCAGCGCGGTAACGGGCGGCTCCATGCCCTGATCGTACCGGGCTACCATGTCGGCCGCCGAGGCCACGTTGGTCACGGAGGCCTCGCCGGCCAGCAGCATTTCTTCCAGCGACACGTCGCTCTTTTCCAGGCTACTGATCTTGTTGGCCAAATACATCGCGTGCTGGGCTTCGTATTCGGCCTGCTGGGCCATCAGCCGGGCGGCATCGAAGTCGTAGCGGTTCTCGTTGAGGTCTTTCTCGGCCTGGGCCAGTAGGTCCTGCGCCCGTTTAAAGGTCTGCGGGGCCCGCCGGTCGGCCTTCTGGTCGTCGGCCTGCTCGATGAGCTTTCGCGCGTTCACCAGATAGTTGTTCTTGATGGCGTTGAGTTCAGCGGCGCGGTACAGTTCTTCGGCTTCCCGCCCATCGTCGCGGGCGTTGTCCAGTTTGCCGCGCTCCAATTGGCGGGCCGCCTCATTAAACGCTTCCTCGGCATCCTGCCAGCCCTCAGGTTGGTACTTGGCGGCTTCGGCTTCTATCGCGTCGAGGCGCGCGTTCCAGGCATCGGGGAAGGTGGCCTGCGCAATCTTGGTTTGATCCATCGCCTTATCCAGCTGCTGCGTGGCTTTTTCAATGGCCTCTTGCAGATCATTCCCCGTTCCCTGGTCGCGGTACACCCGCACGGCCGCCTGGTACTCCTGCATGCCTTCGGAGAAAAACTTGGGCGAATAGAAGTCGGCGTACTGCTCCTTGGCTTCGGCGATCTGCTGGTCCAGCGGCGCAAACACTTCTTTGGCGGTGGGTTGGCTCTGGGCGTAGGCACTTCCTAATGAAGCAGCCAGCAGCCCGGTGGTAACAATAAAAGTACGTAGTTGCATCTGATGGTTGGTTAGGTGAGAAAGGATGGTAAGAAAGATGCCGGAGAACGGGCGTATCGCGCTGCTTCGGACATGGGTTTATGACGCCCGCCCGGGGGCGAAATCATAAAACTCCCCCCAAAATGCGAAATTTTCCGGAGAATACCATCCTCCCTACCCTCCAACAGACCAACTGACGATTAGGGATAGCCCGCCCCTTTCGCACCCAAATAGGTAAGCACGCTGCTTAACGAATACCCGCACGTTGGCTAAAAATATCGAACAAGAAATAAAGAACACCGAATGATGAAGTGGCTTATTTACCAAACTCCCCTTCAACATGCATCATTCCTGGTTCGACGTTCGATATTCAATTGCGTTTCTCACCTACAAACACCAACCAGAAGCGCCCTTAAACCTCCGCTTCCTGCGGCACGTCGTCGCGCATCGCCAGGGAAGGAAGCTCCCGCTGCACTCCGGTGTCCAGGTAATTGCGAAGGCGATCACCGAGCTCGATCCGGTGTTCGGGAAGCACCTGCTCGATGTTGAACCGGAACAAATCGTTGCAACCCGCCTGCACAAAGTGCTCTTTCAGATCGGGGTGCTCCCGGATGTCCGAGATGAAAAAGGTGCTGAGCCGGTCAATGCTGAGGTACTTTTTGTCCACCGCCGCCAGGCCCAGTGCCTGCTGAAGGGCGTAGCCTTCCGGAGTGCTATCCATGGTGATGAACAGAAAGGTGCGAATGAGCAGGATGCCGTCCACAATGTCCGTCACAAGATAGCCCAGGTGAAAGTCATTGAAGTAGAAGCGAATCAGCCACTTTCCGGTTGGTCCCTTCACCACCTCCGGCTCCTGTAGCGATACGTACAGGTGAAGCTGCTGCTGGTTGCGGGGGGTGCAATCCAGACGTTCTTCCAGGCGGTGCAGGGCGTGCGACTGCACAAACACCGGAAGCTCATCCAGTCCCCGGGCGGCGGGGTCGTCGAAGAGCGAGGCGCTCACGCTAACCCACTGGGGGCCGTAGCTAGGAAGCGCCCACCCCACCCGGTACGCGGTGCGGGTGCGACCGTCGAGCCGCACGCGGCGCTGCTCCGGCTGCACCGTATCGAGCCGCAAGTCGTTGGCCACGTGGTAGCTGCTGATCTCAAACTTATGCGAAAGCCAGTAGAGGCGGTGGGTGAGTTCGCACCAGTCGAGCGGGATGTACCACAGCAAGTCGTGGAGCCGCTGAAAGGGTCCGTTCTCATTGGCCACCCAGTCCGCAAACGCGGCAAACCGGCTCCGCAGCGCCTCGTCGTTCTTAAGGCCGTCTTCCATATCCAGGAAGTAGAACAGCGTGATCACGCTGGTCAGGAACTCGTAGGTGAGTACCTTGGGGCCATCCTCGGTCAGCGTAACGTGATACTCCCGAAACAACTCCGTCTGCAACCGCTTGATCTCACTCATCACCTTGGGGGTGATCGCCGGTGATTCTGAGCGCACCGTGATGCCCCGGATGCGTAGCTCGTAGAGATGATACAGTTGATCGGACGATAACGAGGCGATGAAATTGTCTACCCCGAGCCGGGCGGCCAGTTCGTTGGTCTTGCGCAGGTAGGCTTTGCGGTGCTCGGCTTGTTGCTGCTTGGGGTTTACTCTCTTCTTTTTCTTCTTAGCCATGATTGAAGTTGTTTAGTGGATATTAGATGATGGATTCTGGTTGACTAGATACTGGATACTGGATCCGTTCCCCGGCGGGCTGGATGTTAGCTCTTGGATACTGGCGGCTGGGGAGCGGGATGCGGGTTACTGGTAATAGGATACGGGGCGACGGGTGGCATAGCTTAGGAGACCTATTCTAAAGTCAGCCATTGCTCGATTTTTTCCTACCCAACGCTGGTCGCCAATTGCTAGAAACTAGTGACTAGCGACCAGCATCCAGCATCCAACTACTAGTGACCAGCATCCAGCCACTAGTAGCCAGTCTCCGAACTTTACCGCATCCGTCCCTAACCCGCCACGGGCTCCCGCCGGGCAAACGCGTGCAGCAGGTCCATCTTGAGGCGGTCGTTGAGCTGCTGCGAGTAGTGCAACTCCCGAATAATGCCCTGCTCATCGAGCAGAAACTCGGCGGGCATGGTGCTAATGGATTCGCCATCGGCCATCATATGGAGAGGCAAGCTCTTCAGCTTGGCCCGAATGGCCGTGCTCACAAACGAGACCACGTGCCCTACCGCCGCCTTGCGGCCCGATTCTTCCAGGCCGTAGGCGTCGTAGTGCTCCTTGGCGGGGTCGGAGATCAGCGGGATGGGCGAGATTTCCTTATGGAACATGCTGCGCAGCAGGACTTCTTTTTTCGACTCGAAGAAGAAGATCATCTCCAGGCCCTGGGCCTTGAGTTCTTCGTGCACCTTGAGCAGGTGATGCACCCGCAGGTTACAAAACGGACAACCGGCGTGGCGAAAAAAGGCCACCAGCACCTTCCGGCCGCGGTAGGCCTCCAGATCAATGGTTCGGTCGAACACATCGTCGAGGCAAAAGTGCGGCGCGCGTGAGTTAAGTTCTAGTTTTTCCATGACCAAACCTACGCATTGGCCGTCGGCCCCGGAAAGCGCAAAAGCGCGGAATGGTACGGATGTACTATTTTGCCACAACGGCAAGATTTTCAGAACGGAGCGGAGAAGTTGGGTTAGAAACCCGCTTAAACAAGCCACCGGGCTAGAAGCCCGGCGCTAGTGGTGGGGTTTTTTGATACTTTTAGTGCGGTGCACGTGAGCAGCCCATCCCCATCGCCCACGCCAGGTTATTATGATAATTCTAGTAAAGAATCCTGGCGCAGATTCTCCGAATCTGTGCCAGCTACACCTGCGGACGCTGTCCGCTCCGTTGGGTTAGAAACCCACTGGTAAGTAGGCACCGGGCCGGAAGCCCGACGCCAGATTAGGAATCAATGGAAGACGTCATTCCGGGATTTTCCAGAACGTAGGGTAGGAAAATGCCCGGAATCTCCTCCCTGCGAAGCCGGAGATTCCGGTTCTACTACGCTACGGCCGGAATACCGTCAAAAAAATCGTTATATTTTCAACCGAAAACCCACCGCGCTCCCCATGAAAACCGCCCTGATCACTGGGCTGCTGGCCCTGGCCTTCCTACCGGCATCGGCCCAACCCAAGCATCGCTACAGCGTGGGCATCGGCAAGAGCGAGATCGAAGCCTGGCATCTGCTGGCCTGCTACCAACTCTACCCCAGCGGACGCATCGGGGTGAATTTCGGCTACATCCGCCCGTTCAACGACTTCCTCATGCTACCGTGGTACGGCATCAATGCCGTCCGCCACACCAGCCTGTCGGTAGAACACCAGTACTTTTTTAAGACAAAAGCCAAAAAAGTGACGCCCTTCTATTGTCAGCAGCGCGTATCGTACGTAGACAAGAAGCATACTCCCCGGGGTGGCCACTACCAACGCTTATCCACCACGCTGGGGCTGGGCATTGCCCTGGAGATGAGAAAACACTGGGGGCTCAGCTTAGATCTGGGCATTGCCCCCATCTGGTGGGGACTGAACAACGGGCGCAATATGTATACCGACGACGACGTAACCGAACGTTTCCCCTTCTGGCAGCCCGAAATTCGCCTGCAGGCCTACTACTGGCGGTAGGGATTTCGCCCTTCAAACCGCGGCATCAGCCAATACCGTACCCCAGGAGGTGAGCCGGAAGTAGTCGGCCACGCCGGGGATGGTGCTGGCTACCGCCGGGGCCAGGGCGGGCACGGTGTAGGCATTCTGCTGGGTAAGTTCGCCCTGCTGGTAGGTGTCGGTCTGCACGCAGTAGATGCGTTCGTGCTCCGCTTGGAAGGTGTCGTAGGTGAGCTCGTGGTGGGCGTACTCCAGGATGAGCACGCTGGCGGTCACGGCCACGGACAGGCCCAGGATCCGGAATTCCCCGCCACAAAGAAGGGGATTCCGGATATTTTTCTACACTTCGTTCCGAAAAATTCCGGAATGACGTTTCAAACGGTGACGCTATATGAAGCGATTCGTATTTCGGACGGGGGAAGCTTCGTAAGCTCTCGGGAAAAACTTTTCAGGTGCTACGGAGGACTTTTAGATTTCTAAAGTGCACTTCTCCGACTTCTCAGGAGAAAAAAATAAGTTCTCCCCTGCGTTTTTTCGGCTATAACGGCACTTTTGAAAGGCCGGAGCCAAAAAAACTGACCGGAGGTTCCGGTCGGCCAGGCGTTGGGTACGAAAAAGAATGGGAAAGGGGGGGCCTACTTAGCTTCCGGCACCGCGGGGCTTTCGTCCTTTTTGGACTTGCTGTACTTGAGCATCTTAAGCGTCTGCTGCAGCTCGGCACCGGGCGCGAAGCGGTAGTTGGCCTTCTTGATCTTGCTGGCGTTCACCTCTTCGGCGGTCTCGCAGGCCTCGCTGTTGACGGTGATGCGCAGGGAACCCAGTTCGCCCAGGCGCACGATCTCACCCTTTTCAATGTGGCGCGGGATAATCATCACCAGCGACTCGAGCACGGCCACCGCATCGGGCACGCTCACGGTGGTGATCTCGGCGATCTCTTTGGCCATGTCCCGGAAGTTCACTTCCCCGCGACTCTGGGCCACGGCGTAGAACTTTCCGGGCTGGTTCCGCTTCTGCGGATTCAATTTCTGAATGATGTTAATTAGAAAGCGATTAGACAAATGGATTATGTTTGTTACCTTTGTCTACTTATGGAATTTGATCAAGCTAACATTTGGGCGGCCTTCGGGCTCACGCTGTTTGCGGGCCTATCGACGGGCATTGGCAGCGCCCTGGCTTTCTTCGTGAAAGAGCAGAGTTCGCGTTTTTTGTCCGTGTCGATGGGCCTGTCGGCGGGGGTGATGATCTACGTGTCGTTCGTGGAGCTGTTTCCCCTGGCCCTGGCGTCGCTGGTGGAGACCTACGGGGTGACGCGCGGCAACTGGTACTGCGTGCTGTCGTTCTTTGGGGGGATTCTGCTGATCGCCATCATCGACAAGTTTGTTCCCAACTACGAGAACCCCCATGAGTTCCCGGAAGAAGAGCCGAAGTTGCAGCAGCAACTAAAGAAGCTCAAGGATGCGCACCTGCTGCGGGTGGGACTGTTCACGGCGCTGGCGCTGGGTATCCACAATTTTCCCGAGGGCATTGCCACGTTTCTCAGCGCCCTCAAGGATGTTTCGCTGGGGATTCCGATTGCCGTGGCCATTGCCATCCACAACATTCCCGAAGGAATTGCCGTATCGGTGCCCATTTATTACGCCACCGGAAGTCGCAAGAAAGCCTTTACTTACTCGTTTTTGTCGGGATTGGCCGAGCCGATCGGGGCGGCAGTGGGCTTCTGGCTGCTGCTTCCTATCATCACCGAAGCGGCCTTTGGGTACTTCTTTGCGGGGATTGCCGGGATCATGGTCTTTATCTCGCTAGACCAACTGCTGCCCGCCGCGCACGCCTACGGCAAACACCACTACGCCATTTACGGACTGATCTCAGGTATGGTGATCATGGCGTTGAGCCTGCTCCTTTTTATATAGGTTCTGGGTTCTAGGTTTTGAGTTCGGGGTTCTAGGTTCGGGGTTGAGGGGTTCTAAGTTCGGGGTTGGAAGGTTCTAGGTTGAGGGTTAGAAGGTTCTGGGTTGAGGGGTTCTAGGTTCGGAGAGAAGGGGTATTGGGGCACCAGAGGAGCACTAGGCTCTATAACGTCATTCCGGAATTTTGTGCAGCGAAGCGTAGCAAAATGTCCGGAATCCCCTGGTTTCGAAGTCGGTCCATCTTACAACCACCCGATCATTCAGCAGGAAACTTGTTGGTAGAAGGGATGAGTGCATCTAGCCAAACGGATTGTCGCAAGGGGTGCTCACTGCCCCAACTATTCTCTTTCAGCATGTCGCAACAAGCGGACGCCGCGCGGGTCCTTCCTGGATGATCAAGGGAGGCTGGGCGGAAATTAATCTTTGCTACCGGGCTTAAAAGCGAAAGCACCGCACGTATATCGTTCGCGGTGCTGTCGTTGTAGGGAGGGGATTCCGGATAGTTCTCTTCGCTACGCGGCGAGAACTTCCGGAATGACGATTCAAATGCTGCTATTGCGAGGCAGAAACCAAGAAGTACCCGGGGGCGTTAGTTGCTATCTCCCAAACTGTTGGAAAGTTTGTCCAGTTCGCCCTCGATGCGCTGCACGGCCTGGTTGATCTCATCGTAAGACGCACTCCAGTCCTTGGCTTCCACGGCCTTCACTTCTTCCATGCGGTCTTTTACGTCTTCTTTCTCGTCTTCAAAGTCCTCGATGGCGTCTTCCACGTTGGCAATGGCGCTCTGGTTGGTCGATTTCTTCATATCCTTGCGCAAATCCTTGATGCGGTCGTCGATGTCATCCAGGCGGTCTTCCAGTTCTTCCAACTGAGTTTCTTTGGCGTCGGCGTAGTACTGCTCGCGGGCTTCCACGGCCTCGGCGGTTTCTTCCTGCGCTTCGGCGGTGGCTTCGCGGGCGTCTTCCAACTCATCGGCCACGTCGGCCTGGGTCAGTTTTTTGTTGCAGGCCGTCAGCGAGAACAGGCCAATGAGGGCTAAGCAGAGAGAAAATCGGAAAGGTTTTAACATGGTTTTCATAAAATTTTAAGTAGAAAGTTTAGAAATAGTGTATTGTAGGCTGCTTACCGATACGTAGGGTACCGTCCGGCATGAGCAAGCAAAGAGAAAATTAATTGGAACTCTCCAGGTCGGCCGAAAGGTCGTCCAGGGTTTGTTTCAGGCGGGCCGCCGCCTCGTCGATCTCATCGTAGGCATCGCTCCAGTCCGTCGGTTCCACCGATTGTAGCGCAGCAATGCTGGTTTTCAGCTTTTCTTTCTCCGCCTGTAGTTCGCCAATGGCCGCCTTGATATCATTAACCGCCTGAACGTTGGTAGACGCTTCGGCCGTTTCTTGCAACTCCTCGATGCGTTCGTCCAGGTCTTCCATCCGGTCGTCCAGGGCATCGACGCGGGCTTCCTGCTGCTCGGCGGAGAGCTCCTGGCGGGCATCAATGGCCTCGCGGGTTTCTTCCAGCGCGTCGGCGGTGGCCTCCCGGGCCTCTTCCAGTTCGTCCTGTACCTCTTCCTTGGAAGAACTTCGGTTGTCGCAAGCGGCCAAGGTTAAAGAGACAACCAGCGCGGCGGACAGTGGCCAGGAAAAAGATCGTAAGAATTGCTTCATAATGATGATTGGGTAAGGGGGTGAAAATGACAAGCAACTGCCCGGAAAAACCGTAGGAATCTACGCGTTAATTAACCTCCTTTTGCCCAAATTGTTTAAAGCTTACGATTGCGGAAGTGGTTGATGCGCAGACTTTGCTTTGGTATTTACCTCTAAGAATGCCGCTACTGCGGTTCGTGCCGCCGGGCGAAGTTTACCGCCACCTGCTCCGACCAATAATTCTCCCCCCGGCGGTGCCCGCGGGGCATAAAACCGCAGTGCCCGCCCTGCTCGGGCGCCACGAACTCCACCGGCGAGTTGGCGAGTCGGTCGTCGTCGATGAAGCAGTTCGGACCCAGAAACGGATCGTTGCGGGCGCTCACCACCCGGGTAGGAATTTGAATGTCGGTGAGGAACTGTTTGCTGCTGCAGCGTTGGTAATAGTCGAGCGCACTGCCAAACCCGTGCAGGGGCGCGGTGAAGGCATCGTCAAAGTCGGTCAGCGTCTTCACTCCGGCCAGGGTGTCGAGCCCCAGGTCATCCGGGAAGTGGGGTTGCTTGCGGGTGACCTTTCTTTTGAGCGAGCGCAGAAAGCGGCGGTGGTATACCCAGTTCTGGGGGCGGGCCATCTGTCGGGCGCAGTCGTGCAGGTCAATGGGCACCGAAAAGGTCGCCGCCGTCCGTACGTTGTTCGGCACCGGGTACACCCCTTCTCCCAGGTACTTGAGCGTGAGGTTCCCTCCCAGGCTGAAGCCGATGAGCACAATGTGGTCGTAAGCCGCCAACTCCACGCCGTGGGTGAGCAGGTGGTGCAGGTCGTCGGTGGCCCCGCTGTGGTAGAAGCGCAGGGTGTGGTTGGGCGTGTCGCCGCAACCGCGGAAGTTCCAGGCCAGCACGTCGTAACCTTCTCGATAGAATGCCCGTGACATACCCCGTACGTAGGGCCGGTTGCTGTCGCCCTCCAGTCCGTGCGAGATCACCACCAGCTGCCGCGACGGGTGGGTGAGCCAGTCCAGTTGCAGGCGGTCGCCGTCGGGAGTGGGCAGTTCGTTGCGCCGGTAGGCTACGTTTCGTACCTTTCGGGTGAGGGCAGGCACCACGGTTTGCAGGTGGCCGTTGGGTAAGTACCAGGGGGGGCAATAGGGAAGCATCTTTACGTTATTAACTATCGATAGGAAAAAAAACAATCGACATTATTTCGATTCTTTGCTAAAAACCAAGCAACCGGCGCCGGACTTCCGGTTCGGTGACCAACTTACGCTGGGTTTCCAACCCATTTAGCGGATAGCATCCGTGCTTAAGGCAGGCACCGGTTTACGAAACCAGCGCCAGTTCAGTTATAAATTATCCAGACAACGCGCGACGTCCGACATGAACTATCAACTTCTCAGTGGTAACGATAATGCCACGATCTTGGTTAAAAACCAGATTGCCCAGTTTCTGGATGAGCACCTGGAGCAGTACGGCGACAACATTCTGGCGATCTACAAGTGCCTGGACTTTGCGCTGAGCAAGTATCCGCACCAGGGCGGGTTCGTGATGCTAGGAAAGGAAAACGACGATTTGTTGGGAGCGGCGGTGGTGTGCAAGACGGGAATGGATACCTTTGTGCCCGAAAACCTGCTCGTTTACCTGGCCGTGCACCGCGACTACCGGGGCGAGGGCATCGGCAAGACCTTGCTGGACAAGGCGCTGAACTTCGCCAAGGGCGACGTGGCCCTGCACGTGGAGGCCGACAACCCGGCGGTGCGGCTCTACGAGGCGGCGGGCTTTCAGAAGAAGTATACCGAGATGCGCCTGCAACGGCAGCGTACTTTTTACGGATTGTAAACACGATTTTTCTCTGATTCATGCAAGAATTCTACGAAGCGCTTCGCTCCGGAGCGCACTACGTGCGGGAGATGAACCCCTGGTGGGGGGCGCTGCTGGTGCTACTGGTCAGCATTGTGATGGGCACGGGAGTGCGCTGGGGGTTCATTCGGTTTCTGCGACTGAGCCGCGACCGGCGGGGATCGCTCATTGCCGGGGCGGTGCTCAGTCACCTGAACAACCGCACCCGCCTGTTTTTTCCCCTGCTGATTTTTCTGATTCTACAGCCGCTGGTACACCTGCCAGAGCCCTACGATAACATATTGTTCAAGGGCGTTGAGATTTTGTTCTTCATCACCCTGGGCTGGCTGCTGCTGCAACTGATCGACGTGCTGGAAGACCTGGCCTACGCGCACTACGTGCAGGAACGCAACGATCCCTTCCACGAGCGCCGCATCAAGACGCAGTTGCAGTTTCTGAAGCGCATCTTGGGGGTCATCATTGTCATCATTGTGCTGGCCTCCATCTTGCTCACCATCAACGGGGTGCGGCAGGCCGGGGCCGCTATTCTCACCTCGGCGGGCGTGGCGGGCATTGTGGTTGGCTTTGCGGCGCAGAAGTCGATTGCCAACCTACTGGCCGGTTTCCAGATTGCCCTCACGCAACCCATCAAGATCGACGATGCCGTGATTGTGGAAGGTGAGTGGGGCGTGATCGAGGAGATCACGCTGACCTACGTGGTGGTGCAGGTGTGGGACAAGCGCCGCATCGTGCTGCCGATCAACTACTTCATTGAAAATCCTTTTCAGAACTGGACTCGCCGCTCGGGCGACCTCACCGGGGTGGTGATGCTCTACGTGGACTACAGCCTGCCGGTGGGTGAACTGCGGCAGGCACTCACCGACATGCTGGCGTCCGAACCGCTGTGGGACGGTGAGTCGAACCGGGTGCAGGTGGTAGACGCCACCGACCGGACGATGGTGCTGCGGGTGCTGGTGAGTGCGGCTGACGCGGCGAGCACCTTCGCGCTGCGGTGCTCGGTTCGCGAAAAATTGATTACTTTTATCCGCGAGCGCTATCCGGAGGCCCTGCCCAAGACGAGGGTTGCCCTGGATGGTGAGCAGCATCATGCAGTGCCGACCGCCTGGTTGCCCTCGGGCGAGACCCTGCCCGGCGACAGACATCACTAGAAATGCATTATTAACCCGCCTCGAGCCGTTGTGAGTCACATAAAAAATAAACTGTACCACATCATCTTTGAGTCCGACACTCCGGCGGGCAAGGCCTTCGACGTGGCGCTGTTGGTCTTTATTGTACTCAGCGTTTTGGTGGTCACCCTGGAGAGTGTGCAGTGGATTCGGGCAGATTACAGCCAACTGATCAAGACGGCCGAGTGGATTTTTACGGTGCTGTTTACCATAGAATACGGGCTGCGCATCTACTGCGCCCCGCGCCGCATGCACTACGTACGCAGCTTCTACGGTATCATTGACCTGATCTCTATCATCCCGACTTACTTAAGTTTGCTGATCGCCGGGACGCAGTACGCCCTGGTGATCCGTAGCTTGCGCCTGTTGCGGGTGTTCAGGGTGTTGAAGCTTACGCACTTTTTGGGTGAGGCCGAGGTACTGCGCAAAGCAATGCACCAAAGCGCCGCCAAGATTATTGTCTTCATCGGGGTGGTGGTCACGATGGTGTTTATCGTGGGGGCGCTGATGTACTTGATTGAAGGACCGGAGAATGGCTTCACGAGCATCCCGACGAGTGTGTACTGGGCGGTGGTGACGCTGACCACCGTGGGGTACGGCGACATTGCGCCGCAGACGGTGGCGGGGCAGACGCTGGCCACCGTGGTGATGATTATGGGCTACGGCATCATTGCGGTGCCCACGGGCATTGTGTCGGTAGAGATGTCGCGGGCCGAAGCGGCCAAGCACGCCCACCGCCGCCGCAACGATGGGTCGTTGCCCGCCGATGGCGACGGCTCGGCGGAAGAAGCGGGTTTGGCATCCCCAACCGTTCGGACTAAAATGCCGACGAATGCCCGCGGGTTGGCCGCCCGGCAGGCGTGTCATGTCCAGCCGCTCGAGTGGCAACGGTTAGGTCCGACGGTAGAAAAGCCGCAGCCACACCCCGAGAGGCACTAACTTGGTGCTGGGCCTTCGTGCCGTATGTGAGTGATGCAAGTTTTTTTATCACTTCATCATTCGAAATTCCCTGCTCGATATTCGATATTAATTGAATATTTAGTAAAAGTTCTTGCGCAGAGCCTCCGAATCTGTTCCGACCGGGTGGGGTTCAGAGAACCCTGGTAAGTCAGTCACAGAGCCGGAGGCTCTGCGCCAGTCTAGCAGTAGTAAAAAATCATAATCATCTCTAATTCTTTGTCGTAGTAACTAGTTTTCGGTATTATCCTTTCTTTTTAGCCAAGCTTCCGCTAGTTTTACGGCTGATTAACGACTATTGCGGGTGACTTTGTTTGCGCCATCTTTTCCTCCCTTCCAATCTTTAGCCCCTCGCTTTAGGCAGCCCCGCTCCGCCCGTCGGCATTCTTTAAAGTACAGGCGGCTGGCTTAAGACGGTTTGCCCCCCGTCTGTTCAGAACAGACTTCCTCATTCCCCTTTATCTCCTCGCCTCCGTTAATCTTTTATCATGGAATTTACCATTCAGGTTGCCACCGCCGAGCACACCGTTTACGCCGAAGAATTAAGTGAGATGATTGAGTCGGCCGCCCGCGCCCGCGGCACCGGCATCTCGAAGCGACCACCGGAGTACATCCGTCGCAAGATGGAAGAGGGCAAGGCTATCATTGCGCTGCACCAAACGCAGGTGATTGGCTTTTGCTACATTGAGACCTGGGGGCACGAGAAGTACATTGCCAACTCGGGCCTCATCGTGCACGACGACTACCGCAAGCACGGGCTGGCCACGGAAATCAAGGAGGCGGCTTTTGCCCTGTCCCGAAAAAAGTATCCCGACGCTCAGTTGTTCGGCATCACCACCAGCCTGGCGGTGATGAAGATCAACGCCGACCTGGGCTACCGGCCGGTGACCTTTTCGGAGCTTACCACCGACGAGCTGTTCTGGCAGGGGTGCCAAAGCTGCCGCAACTACGATATTCTGACGCGCAACGACCGCACCAACTGCCTGTGCACCGCCATGCTGTTCGACCCTCACCGCAAGCCGTCGGAGAAGAAAAAGCGGGATTCCGAATAGAAGCGATTATTGAAGTGAACGTTCAATTAGCAACCAGCATATGACTGATCCTCAGAGCAATAAAAAGTTAGTCCTCGCCTTTAGTGGCGGCTTAGACACCTCCTTTTGCGTGAAGTACCTAAGCGAACAAGGTTACCAGGTGCACGCCGTGCTGGTGAATACCGGCGGTTTTTCGGACAAAGAGGTTGCTGTGACAGAACAAAAAGCCCGGATGCTGGGAGTGGAGCAGTTTGCGGTGCTGGACGAAACGCAGACCTTTTACCAAAAGTGCGTGCGCTACCTGTTGTTCGGCAACGTGCTGCGCAACAACACCTACCCGCTGTCGGTGAGTGCCGAACGGGTGTTTCAGGCATTAGCCATCATCCGCTACGCCCAGCGGGTGGGGGCCGGACACATCGCCCACGGCAGCACCGGAGCGGGCAACGACCAGGTGCGCTTCGATCTGATCTTTACCTCCCTGGCTCCGGATATCAATGTCATCACTCCCATTCGGGACTTGCAATTGAGTCGGCAGGAGGAAGTGGCGTACCTGCAGGAGCGTGGGGTGACTATCTCCTGGGAAAAAGCGCGCTACTCCATCAACCAGGGGCTGTGGGGTACCAGCGTGGGCGGACAGGAAACCCTCACCTCGGATCAAGCCCTGCCCGAAGAAGCGTATCCGAGCCAGCTGGAAAAAGAGGACAGTCAAACCGTCAGCATCCGGTTTGAGCAGGGAGAACCGGTGGAAGTAGACGGCACCTCGCACGATAACCCGGTGGAGGCCATCCGGCACCTGCAGCGACTAGCCGCTCCCTACGCCATTGGGCGCGACACCCACGTGGGCGACACCATCATTGGGATCAAGGGACGGGTGGGGTTTGAGGCGGCGGCCCCGCTGATCCTCATCAAGGCCCATCAGCTGCTCGAAAAGCACGTGCTGGGGAAGTGGCAGCAGTACTGGAAGGAACAATTAGCCAACTGGTACGGCATGATGCTGCACGAAGGGCAGTACCTGGACCCGGTGATGCGCAACATCGAGGCTTTTTTAGAAGACACCCAGCAAAACGTGACCGGCACCGCGACGGTAGATTTGCACCCCTACCGCTTCACGCTAGTGGGCGTGCAGTCGGATTTTGACCTGATGCAGGCCGACTTTGGGCAGTACGGCGAAATGAATAAGGCCTGGACGGGGGAAGATGTGAAGGGATTCACCAAGGTGCTTTCCACGCAGAACAAGATTTGGCAGCAGGTGAACGGCAGTAAAGATGAATAAGGCCCGGATCGGCATCGTGGGCGGAGCCGGATACACGGCGGGCGAGTTGCTTCGCTTGCTGATCAGCCACCCGCACGCCGAAATTAGTTGGGTACACAGCAGCAGCCAGGCCGACCGACCGGTGGCCGACGTGCACCAGGATTTGGTGGGTGAAACTGACTTACGCTTTACTTCGGAACTGGATTGGGAGACAGTGGACGCCCTGTTCTTATGCAGCGGCCACGGGGCATCGGCGAAGTTTATGCGAGAAAATGCCGTGCCTGATCGCCTGAAAATTATCGACCTCAGCCAGGACTTCCGGGCGGAAGGCCCGTCGCACGATTTCGTTTATGGCCTGCCGGAACTACAGCGTGACCGAATCAGGCAGGCTACCCGGGTGGCGAATCCCGGTTGTTTTGCCACCGCCATTCAGTTAGGATTGCTGCCGCTGGCGAAGGACCACTTGCTGAACACCGACGTGCATATCAACGCCGTTACCGGGTCTACCGGGGCGGGTCAGCAGCCCACCGAAACGACGCACTTTAGCTGGCGCGCCAACAACGTGTCGGTGTACAAGCCCTTTCAGCACCAGCACCTGCGCGAGATCACCCAGAGCGTGCGGCAGTTGCAGCCGGATTTTGCGCATTCTCTGAATTTCATTCCGGTGCGGGGCAACTTCGCCCGCGGCATCTTTGCTAGTTTATATCTGGAGTCTACGCTCAGCACCGAGGAAGCACAGGCCCACTATACGAACTATTATCAAGACGCGCCTTTCGTCACCGTGACCACCACCAACCCGCACCTCAAGCAGGTGGTAAATACCAACAAGGCCGTAGTATACGTTGAAGCGATAGATGGCAAATTGCTGATTGTCAGCATGATCGATAACCTCATTAAAGGCGCTTCGGGGCAAGCCATTCAAAACCTGAACCTGATGATGGGCTGGGAAGAGGCGGCGGGGTTGGGTTTGAAGGGTAGTTACTTTTAACAATATATCGGCAAGGTAAACAGAGCCTTTTGTAGGGCTAAGATTGTTTAGTTGTCAACGCTTGTCAATTAAGCCCTTCGGTCTTGTAGTAAAGTTCAGCCACCGGTAGTACGATATTCAGCGAACGCAACGGAACCTCCGCCTGTTCTCCGCTGAACCAGTTTAGCTGCCACAGTTCGCCGGGGTTGGTGCGAAACCGAGTTTCTACCGTCCAGCTATCCTGCTCGATCAACACGTATTCTTGAAAGGTAGGCAGACGACTGTAAAGGCGAAACTTCTCTCCCCGATCGGCTCCCTCGGTACTTTTAGAAAGCACCTCTACCAACAGCATAGGGTTGGTAAGAGCACGAATATCTTTCTCTGAGCGTTCGGGCGGACCACAGACGACCGACACGTCAGGATAACGGATTGCATCTTCGGCCTCGATGTAGTATTTGACATCGCTATTGAATACCAAGCAGTCTTTTTTTAACAAAGCGTTACCAAGCAGACGCCCCACATTGTTAGCAATCAAACCATGTTTGGGATCCCCCCCCGCCATGGCAAACACTTCACCCTGGTGATACTCATAACGCCAGTTGTTCTCTTCTTCCAGTTGGTTGTACTCAGTAAGCGACAAATGGGCTTTAACAGCTGATTCCATAGACAAAGGGTATGAGTTAAATGGCTACTATAGAGACGCACGTTATGAGTTCATAACGACGTTCTCCTTTAAAAGTTAATCATTAGGGCTACCCTATGTCAGCAAACTCACTTTCTAGGACAACGCTTTGCCGTGCTGTTCGTTCAACTCATATAAGTATTCACCTAAACACAACTTATCTTATGAAGAAAATGACCCATTCTCGTTTTACCGCGCTGCTGTTCAGCGCTTTCGTTTTGTTTGCCCTGACGGCGAACGCCCAAGATGACAAATCTAAGCGCCCCAGTCCCCCGGCCGAAGTATCGGGCACGGTAGAAGGTACCGACATCACCATCAACTACAGCCGTCCTTCGGTGAAGGGCCGCACCATTTTCGGTGATCATGAGCCCTATGGCAAGGTGTGGCGCACTGGAGCCAACGAGGCCACCACCTTCGAGGTGAGCAACGACGTAGAGATTGAAGGACAGCCCCTACCGGCCGGGAAGTACGCCCTGTTCACCATTCCGACCGAAGACGATTGGACGGTGATTTTTAACAAAACCCCCGAGCAGTGGGGAGCCTTCGACTACGACGAAGCCGAAGACGCGCTGCGGGTAGAGGTAACTTCCGAAGAAACCGATGAACTCACCGAACAGCTCACCTTCGAGATTGGTGACGATGGCCAAGTGACCATGATGTGGGCCAACACGGCCGTATCATTTGACGTGAGCAGCGCCGGACAAGCGAGTAGCAATTAGGTTCTAGGTTCGAAGTTCTAGGTTCTAGGTTTTGAGTTTTTTAAACCTAGAACCTAGAACCCTCAACCTAGAACCCTTTACTGTAGTTAAACAACGCTTTGTCTTTAATTGCTTTCCACACTTTATCCGGCACTTTATGCTCCCAACCCTGGGTTCCGTCTTTAATCATTTGTAGCACGTCATCCGAGATGATATCCAGATGCTTGGCGTTGAGGGGTTCTAATCCGCTGATGCGGTGGGTTTCGTACAGGTATTTATACAAATGCGTCAGGTGAGAGGAGAGCGACAGCTCAGCGTGGGTGTAAATATCCTGACTATTCGGGCGGTACGACGGATAGACAAACAGCTTGACGTTATTTTTAAACAGGTTGCCGAAGGCTTCCAGAATTCCTCCCGTGAGCTCTTCGTAATACGATTCGTCAAACAACTTCTGCAAACTGGCCACTCCGAGAATAATTCCGATCTTTCCCTTGGTAATCTTCGAGATATAAGAAGTAAGCTTATAGTACTTCTGATAGTCTGAGATCATCACCTTTTGCCCCAGCGACTCCAGAATATCTACCCGGTGCAGAAAATCGGTATCGCTGATATCTTCTTCCTCCTGCACTAAGCTATTGAGCGTAAGTTCAGAGATCGGCATCACCCGGTCGGCCACCACGTCGGGCTCGTCCATAAACGCGTTTAGTCCTGATTTGAGCATGTCCATGTTCACGTGCGTGAGCGGACGAAACCGACCCCGCAAGATAAGGACATCTTTTTTGTAGAGCGCCTCCGACGGTTGCAGCACCGTGCCGTTGGCGTCGAACATGGTGGCGTGGGTTAGGCCGTTCTTCACCAGCTTCAGGGCCATCAAGCGGTTGTCTACCCGGGCAAAATTGGGACCTTTGATGCGAAAAAAGTCAATCTCCAGGCGTTCGGTCGATAGGTTGTCCAGCAGCGACTGCATCAGCACCACCGGATCGTCTTCGTGGGTGCAGGCGTATACCATATTCACCCCCAAGACGCCCAGCGCTTGCTGTTGCCAGGCGGCTTCGTTGTCGTGCAGCAGCACGTGGATCACGCACTCGTTCACCGGGGCCTGGGGCTCTCGCTGAAACCGCACCCCCATCCAGCCGTGTCCCTGGTTGGTGCGATGGTAATTAAGAATCTCCATGGTGTTGGCAAACACGAAGAACTTCGTCGTCTCAGTCCGGTCGGGTAGCCGTTCCTGCAGCAGTTCCATCTCGTGCTCCAGCATCAACTGCAGCTTTTCCTTGCTCACGTAACGCTTGGTTTTTCCGTAGATAGCATCACTGAACTTCATATCGTAGGCCGACATGGTTTTGGCAATGGTTCCGGAGGCACTTCCCACCTTGAAGAAGTTAGCGGCGGTTTCTTGTCCGGCCCCGATCTCCGCAAATGAGCCATAAATCGTCGGGTCCAGGTTGAGGCTCAGCGCCTTTTCTTTGATGGAGGGCACTCGGGGTAAGTCCATAAGCGAGCTGGTTGGGTAGTTTGTAAAGTTAAGGAACAGATCGGCCAATTGTTCAATAATCGAGAAAGGAAAGCGATACAAATAGAAAATTTTTCTTGACTTCTCGTACGTTTATTTTTATAAATTGCTGCCCTTCAAAAAACCGCACTATCTTCGACCCGAAGTCCGCCCCAACCCGGCACCGCAACCACCTATGGCAAAACTTACTAAGTTTGGGACGTTCTCCGGGGTGTTCACCCCTTCCATTCTGACCATCCTGGGGGTGATCATGTACCTGCGGCTGCCCACCATCATCGGGCAGGCCGGGCTCTGGGCCACCCTGGCCATCATCATCATTGCGCATATCATTTCGGTGACCACCGGGCTGAGTGTTTCCTCCATTGCTACCGATAAAAAGGTGCAGGCCGGGGGCACCTACTACATGATCTCTCGCAGCTTAGGGCTATCCATCGGAGGCACCCTCGGCTTGGCGCTGTTCGTGGGGCTCTCCTTCAGCGTGAGCTTGTACATCATCGGCTTTGCCGAGAGCTTCCTGGGCTACTGGGGCTGGGAAACCAGTCGCACGATGATCCGCGGGGCGGGCACCCTGGCCCTGCTGGCCGTCACCATCATCACCCTGATCAGCACCACCCTGGCCCTGCGCATGCAGTTCGTGATCATGGCCGCCATTATACTGTCCTTAGTTTCAATCCTGGTCGGGCAGCACACCTACGATGCCGCCGCTCCGGCCCTGGCCCTGCCCGCGGCGGGGGGCGGGGTATCCCTGATGCTGCTGTTCGGCATCTTCTTCCCGGCCGTGACGGGCTTTGAGGCCGGAGTGTCGATGTCGGGCGACCTAAATGACCCCAAAAAATCTATTCCCAAGGGCACCATCTGGGCCGTAATGGTCGGCCTGGTGGTGTACATTGCCCTGGCCTGCTTTCTGGCCTATACGGTGGATGCCGACGCGCTGGCGGGCGATTCGCAGATTTTGCTGCGCATTGCCCGGGTGCCCGAGCTGGTGGTGGCCGGTATCTGGGGTGCCACGATCTCTTCGGCCCTGGGCAGCATCCTGGGGGCCCCGCGCATCCTACAGGCCACCGCTGTGGATAACATCACCCCCCGGATGTTCGCGCGCGGCGTGGGAGCGGGCAACGAGCCCCGCAATGCCCTGCTGGTTACCTTCGTCATCGCCGAAGCCGGTATCCTGATCGGCGACCTGGACATCATCGCCCGGGTAGTGTCGATCTTCTTCATCACCACCTACGGTTTCCTGAACCTGAGTGCCGCGTTTGAGTCGTGGACGAGTGCCGACTTCCGTCCCGAGTTCAAAATCCCCATCTGGGTAAGCGTGCTGGGCGCACTGGCCTGCTTTATCGTGATGATCCAGCTCGATTTTTTGGCGATGATCGGGGCCATCGTTATTCTGGGCCTGTTGTATTTGTATCTGAAACGCCGGGAGCTGGCCCTGGAGTCGGGCGACACCTGGAGCGGCATCTGGGCCTCGCTGGTGAAGACCGGGCTCACCCGCCTGAACAACGAAGAATTGCACCGCCGCAACTGGCGCCCCAACGTGATCATGTTCAGCGGCAGCGAATCGGAACGCCCGCACCTGGTCGAACTGGGGCAAGCCCTGGCCGGTCGGCTGGGTATCTTATCGAGCTTTGAGCTGAGCAACGCCCCGGAACCCCAACTCACCCCGGCCACCACCACCCGAGACGACGAGACCAGCACCTACTTCACCCACCAGTACCGCACGCCCGATATCTACGCGGGCATGGATCAGATTGCCCGCTTGTACGGCTTCTCGGGAGTGAAACCCAACACCATTCTAATGGGGTGGAGCAAAACCAAAAAGCACCGCGAGCAGTTCGCCCAGCTCATCGATAGCTTCCGGGAGAGTGACTACAATACGGTATTTCTCAACTACGACCCGACCACCGGCTACGGCAACCACCGCACCATCGACATCTGGTGGCGGGGCTCGGGCCGCTCGCTGGCCTTCGCCATCAGCCTGATTCGCCACCTCACCACCCACCTGTTGTGGAAGACCGCCGAACCACGTCTGCTGCTGGTCCTGAACGACCTCACCCAGTCGGACCGGGTGCGGCGCACCCTGCTGCAACTGCTCGACGACTACCGCATGCCCATGACGGTGAAGCTCATCGACAACAGCCTGGAAACGCAGTCGATCACCGACCTGATCGCCAGCGAATCGGCCCGTACCGACCTCACCATCCTAGGCATCACCGAGCAGAAGCACCAGCAAACCGAGCGGTCGGTAGCCCAGATCCGCACGCTGTTAGACCAGCTGGGCACCAGCCTGGTGATCAGCGCCTCGTCGCGCTTTGAGGAAATTGACCTGGGCGTTAACGAAAAGCGCAGCGAGCTAGAAACCGTTGACCTAATCAGCGAGATTCGGCACCTGCCCGCCCTGCCCAGCGTGCGAAACGATTGGTTGGCGCAGGACATCACCAAGATCGACGAGCGCAACCGGCAGGTGCTCACCACCTTTTACGAGCAAGCGTTTGTTCCCTACTTCCGCGAAAACCGCCTGATGGCGCAGGAGCTGGGCAAGATTTATCAGTCGGTGATGAGCCCCCTGCAGCGCGACTGGGAGCAGTATGACGAAAGCCTTCGGCGGCGGCGGGCGTTGGTCAAGGCCACCAACGACCTCTACTTTCAGGCGCGCACCCTGCTGGATACCGTCCGCACCGAATACTTAGAAACCCAGCGCGACGCGCTGAACGCGGGCATTGCCTGGTACTTCAAGCGCCTGTCGGCCGACGTGCTACGCTTCCCCACCGGGGCCACCGTAGAAATCCCCGCCGAACAGCTTCGCACCCGTTCGTCCGACACCACCGGGGTGCGGTGGTTCAAGCTGCGCAACCGCCTCCGGGGGTTGTTCAGCAAACGCCCCCCCACGCGCCGGGTGCGGTATCAGCAGGTTGCTTCTTACTACCTGCGCGACAACCGCTACGCTTTCTTGGAAGCCATGTTGCAGGAGTGGCAGGAGCAGAGCCTGGAGTTTTTTGGCGAGTTTCGCACGGCCGTCACCCGCATGGAGCAGCAAATCGCCCGTTGGGAAAAGCAGCTCGACCGCACCCCCGACGAAGTGGACGAAGATTTTACCAGCCTGCAAACGTCCGTGCAGACGATGGACGACCAGCAACAAAAGTTGCAACTGCGCTGGCTTCGCCGCTTGCAGATCGAGTACCGCCGCAATCTGCGCCTCATGGCCACCACCCTGGAAACCATCGACGGGCCCGAGCGCCTGGGTCAGCAGCGCAACGCCGCTAAAGTGTACGAAGCCATGAAGCAACGTATTGCCAGCTTTCCGGAAGAGTGGCACGAACGGGCCCGCCTGCAGCTTAACACCATTTCGCTGGACCTGCTGCTGCAGAGCACCGAAAACCGCGTGGCGCAGGAGGTGCACGACTTCACCCGGAACGCCGTGCAAACCATTGACAAGCAGTTTGTGGGGCCGCTCGACACCCTGAGCGAGCAGTTGACCAGCCCCGGCGAACCCACCAAGCGAGAGAAAGCAATCGCCTACGAGGCCATGGACGGGGTAGCCTTCCAGAAAGACCTCAACGAGACCTACGAAGACGTGACCAAGCTGGTGGATCAGCTCCCCGAGTCGCTGGACGTGAACTACGTGCAGCCGGGCAAAGAAGAGGCTGAGGTGGTGCGAGTGCCGGTGCAGCGGCTCACCAGCTACTGGGTAGAAACCACGTTGTATCTGCCGTTGCAGGTCAAGGTGAGCGAGGCCGACCAGCAGTTGCAGCGCAGCGGCTCGGTGGTGCGCGACGTGGCCCGCCTCACCCAGTTGCAGTCTGAAAGCCGGGCCACGGCCGAGGAGCAGCAGGCGGCCCAGGACGCTAGCAAGCTCATCGACGACGAAAAACAGAAACTGACCATGCTGAAAACGCAACTGCAGGCGTCGATTGACGACCACCTGCGCGCCAGCTTCGAAAAGCTGTCTACCGAGTCGTTTGTCACCCAGTCGGGCGATTTGGGAGGGCTGGCCCGGGCCTACCAGACCCAACAGGTGCGCACCAAGCTGGACCAGTACCAGGGCCGGGTGCGGCAGCTGGTGCGTCGCGTGGGCACCCAGCTGCTGTATTCCAAAAGCCAGGGAATCTTGCTGGCCAAGCGCCTCACCGAAACCGAAAAAGACGTGCAGTCGCCCACCGCCCGGATGCTGGCTTTTGTGGAGCAGGTCACGCCCTCGCCCACCGTGATCAAGGCCCTGCCCTTTTATTACCATACCCTGTTTTCGGGCAAGTCCGACATCAGCGACGACTTCTGGATTCCGCGACCGCAGGAGATGGCGTTGGCCGATCAGGCCATTGAGCGCCTGCGGCGAGGCTACGCGGGCGGCATCCTGCTGCTGGGCGAGCGCAACAGCGGCAAGACCGCGCTATCGTGGCGCATGGCCCGGCGGTATACCCGCAAGACCGACCGCGTGTTTCCGGTGTACCCCACCCGGGCAGGGTCGGCCCGCATCAGCGATTTCACCCGCGCCCTGCGGCAGGCCACCGGCAAAGACGGCACCCCCGACCAGATCATCCGCGCCCTGCCCACCGACAGCGTGCTGATCATCAACGACCTGGAACTGTGGTGGGAGCGCAGTCCCGAGGGACTGGTGATGGTGCAGGAGCTGATGCGTTTGATCAGTGACTACGGCACTCGCTGTCTGTTTATCGTGAACGTGAACCCCACGGCCTACCACCTGATCAACCTCACCCACCCGATTGCCGATTACTTCCTCAACGTGATTCCCTACCAGCCCTTCAGCACCGAGGAGATCGAGCGGCTGGTGTTGCTGCGTCACTGGTCGGGCGGCTTGACCTTTCTGCGGGACGGGCGGGAAGAAGATCGGCTGTCAGAGTGGAGCAAGGTGCGCTTCTTCAACGCGTTCTTTGACTACTCGGGCGGCAACCCCGGCGTGGCCTTGGGCGCCTGGCTGGCCTCGATTGACAAGGTGAGCGGCAAGCAGGTGCACCTGCGCGTGCCTAAGCCACCCGACTACGACGCGCTGCGCACCCTACCCGACGACTGGGTGATGATGATCATTGAGTTTCTGCTGCACAAACGCCTGTCGCTGCCGCGCTTGCGCCGGGTATTGTACTCCGACATGGCGCAGGTGCGCGAGCTGTTGCAAGATTTACTGCGGGCCGGGCTGCTGGTAGAAAAGGGCACCGGCGTGTATCAACTCAATCCGTATACCGAAATTCATTTGATCAACGTGCTCAAAGAACAGGAAATCCTATGAAGGTGCTCATTATCATTCTCGGGGCGCTAGCCATCTTTCTCACCTTTCGGGTGCTGCACTGGCTGCTTACCCCCCTGCGGCGGCGACAGCTCTTCTGGCTGCGCCTCAGCTATCTGCTGATGGGGGTGGAACTGCTGGCCTGGACGGGCTGGTTGTTTTGGGTGGTTCGGCAGTTGGTGCTCAACCCGGCGGTGTATGCCTACTTCACGGTGGGCATTGCCTTTCTGCTTATGGGGTTGCTCACCTGGTTTTTGCTGCGCGACGTGGTGGCAGGCATCATTTTCAAGCTCCAGCACAACCTCAAACTCAACCAATCGGTACGGGTGGGCCGCTCGGATGCTCCTGTCAACCGGTCGGGACGGCTGCTGCGCCTGGGCATCACCTCGCTGGTGCTGGAATCGGCCGGAGAGCGGGTCAAGATTCCCTACACCCAACTAATCAACGAGGCGGTGGCCCGCAGCGAGATGTCGGACGTGATGGAGCCCTTCGACTTCACCCTGCGGGTGCCCACCACCCAGTCGAAGAACCAGTGGATCGATACCCTGCGGCAGCAGGTGCTGTTGCTTCCGTGGGCTTCGGCCAAACGAATACCGCTGGTGCAGTGGCAGTCCGAAGAAGCGCAGTATCTCACCTTTCGTCTGCGGGTGTACAGCCTGAACGCCCGCCACGCCCTGCTCATCGAGAGCCACCTGCGACAC
The DNA here is from genome assembly GCA_965217275.1 of Cyclobacteriaceae bacterium. Lineage (GTDB taxonomy): Bacteria > Bacteroidota > Bacteroidia > Cytophagales > Cyclobacteriaceae > Tunicatimonas. Next base: position 6,071,432 of record OZ244400.1, read on the forward strand.
GTATACCCGGCCGCTACGGAGGAATAAAAAACCAAAAGAACGAAGATGATCATTGAGGATTTCAAACCTTTTTATGGCTACGACAACGAATTTGCTTATTTGGTCGATACCGACCAGCAAGGCGGTAAAGTCAAGACCACGCTAAAAAGCTTAGCATTGGCCCGAAGTGAAAAAGGGCCAATGTCCTCAAAAAACCTAACGTATACTGTTACAAAAGGCGGTCGGGTAACTGACCTGAAAAAAGCTATAAAACAAGCAATCAAGAACAATGCGACGGAATTTCTGAATCCACCAATCAAGAACATAGGTTACCAGGGAATCCTAAAGACAAGTTTAGAAGTCAAAAAGTGGTTTAAGCGCAGCAAAGACATAAAAGGAGACTTTCAAACGACCGCCATGCTCATGGAAAGAGCGGGGACGGGAGGTTCGTTGTTCAGAAACCTGTATCGGGATTTTTTAGAAGAAAGTGCCGATTTGATCAGTTCGCACGAAATAACAGCGGCTTACCGGATTTTTTCGGAAACCGCCCGGCAATGGAAAGAAATATCTGACCTGTTTTACCACGCAGGCGAAACAAAGGACTTTGAGTATATCAATCAAGCATCGAAGTTACTAGTTAAACTATCCGAAGACGAGCGGGCTGCTATGGCCAACCTGGAAAAAGCCGGTGCCTAATCGTGTAATTATTCCTGATTAGGTGCTTACCTTAACACCAAAACCAACCCATGACTGACTTTGATCCCTACATTTTCGCCATCGTCATTTGCCTGGTGATTATTCTCTCCTACGCGTTCTCGATTATATCAAGCCGCACCAACATCCCCAGCGTGCTGTTGCTGATCGGCCTGGGCATCGGGGTGCAGTACGGGTTACACTACCTAAACATTGACATCGGCCCGGTGCTGTTCCAGATTCTGGAAGTACTGGGCATTTTCGGGCTGATCATGATCGTGCTGGAAGCGGCCCTGGACCTGAAGCTGACCCGCGAGAAACTGCCGCTGGTGTACAAGTCGCTGGGCATTGCCCTGGCCGCGCTGGTGCTCACCTCGCTGGCCATCGCCTACTTGCTCAACTACTTCGTCATTGATGATTTCCTGACCGCCCTGGTTTACGCCGTGCCGTTGTCGGTGATGAGCAGTGCCATTATCATCCCGAGCGTGGCGGGTCTGTCGGAGCACAAGCGGGAGTTTCTGATCTACGAAAGCACCTTCTCCGACATTCTGGGCATTATGTACTTCTACTTCCTGATCGGCAACCTGGAAGCGCAACGGGTGGGCACGGTGGTCACCGACGTGGTGGGCAACATTGCCCTCACGGTGGTGCTTTCGCTGGTGTTGGGCTACTTGCTGGTGTGGTTGTTTCAGCAGTTGAGCGCCCAGGTGAAGCTTTTCCTGCTCATATCGGTGCTGGTGCTGCTTTATTCGGTCGGCAAACTCTTCCATTTGTCGTCGCTGGTCATCATCCTCATCTTCGGGCTGATGCTCAACAACTACCTGCTCTTTTTCCGGGGGCGCTATCGCCGCCTGATCAAGGAGACGGTAATTGACAAGACCATTGAGGAGTTTCACCTGGTGACGATAGAATCGGCCTTTGTGGTGCGCACCTTCTTCTTCGTGGTGTTCGGCATGACGCTGGATTTGACCACCCTGCTAGACCAGGAAACCCTGTTGATCAGCCTGGCCATTGTGGTGGCCATGTACGTGATCCGGTGGGTGTGTCTCAAGGTGGTGCTGCTGCGCCGCATCGTTCCTGAGCTGTGGGTAGCCCCGCGGGGCTTGATCACCATCCTGCTCTTCTTCGCGATTCCGATTGAGATGGCCACCGAGCAGTTTAATTCGGGTATTTTGCTCAGCACCGTGCTGGTGACCAGCATCATTATGACCATTGCCTTGATTGTGAAGCCCTCAGAAGAGGCCGTTGACGTGTTCGATGAACTCACCTTTGAGAAGTGGGAAGACCTGGACGAAGAAGGCGATCCTGCTGTGCAACCGCCCGGCGGCCCGGATCCGTTGGGGGAAACGGCCCCCGTAGATACGGCCCCCGTGGACACGGACCAAAGCGAAGAGAGACTTACTGTGCCCCGCGACGTAAAATCACTGATGGGAGACAAGAAATAACTTAGCACGCTCAGTTATCCGATTCTTGGCGGCAAGCAGCTTGGCTAATAAGGAATAGAAAAAGTAGCAATAGGCTTGATTGAGAAGCAGGTTTCGGAAGAGATTATTTTGTTCCACGACAGGACTTTTGAAAGAGCAGTTGCAATCGCTAGAGAAGTTGAGAAACGAGGGTACTTCATGCACCTGCCATGCTTCCAAACGCTACCAATTCACTAACTACAACTCCCGCACCCAAATGTTGCGGAAGCTCACCGCGTTGCCGTGATCCTGCAAGTGAATCGGCTCCTTGCCGTGCGGCTCGTAGTGGGGCAACCCGATAAACTTGATGCGCCCCTTGATCTCGGTATGGTTTTGCACCAGGATACCGTTGTGCATCACCGTGATGTAGGCCGGAGTCAGCATTAGCCCGATCTCGTCAAAGGTGGGAGCCGTGTAGAACACGTCGTAGGTCTGCCACTCGCCCGGCTTCCGGCAAGCGTTTACCAGGGGCGCGTGCTGCTTGTAGATCGATCCGGCCTGGCCGTTCACGTAGGTTTTGTTGTTATAATTATCCTGAATCTGGAGCTCGTAGCGCCCCTGGATTAAGATACCCGAGTTGCCCCGACGTTGCCCCTCCCCTTCCACCTTGGCCAGGGCCATCCACTCAATATGCAACTGCATATCACCGAACGGTTGCCGGGTGCGGATGCTGGTGGGCACCTGTTGTTTGGCCTCAGAGGGTTCAATCGTAACCATCCCGTCGTGCACGGTCCAGGTGGTGCTGTCGTGGATTTCCCAGGCGTCCATGGTGTTGCCATCGAAGAGGACAATCGCGTCGGCGGGGGGTTGGTCGTCCTGCTGGCCGGGGGTGACCACTTCGGGCACCGGTTTCCATACTTCGGTGTCTTCGGGGGTGTACTCTTTTTGGGCGTGGAGGGTGGTGGTTAGAAAAGATACTTCCAAGATTAAGAAAAGCGTTTTAGTCTTATTCATTTTGTCATCGTTTAGGTTAGGTAATTATGCATTGGTTCGTTTAGCCCGGCGGCGAAGTTAATCACTTTCTTTTGTAAAGCCCGTCTATTGCGTCAAAGCGTCCTACGACGTTTTGTAAAGAGGAAAAGGAGCTAAACGACGGGTGGACAACGCGTCGTAGTAGAGAAAAGTCGCAATGATACCCCATTACGACAAATTGCAAGGCAGAAAAGTAGCTCTGTAACGGGTCGGCGACGAATTGCAGTGGGAGACGATAGCGCTAATACCCATTACGACGAGTTGTAATGCGGAAAAGGAGCAATAGAACCGGGTTACGACGAATTGTGAAGGGGAAAAGGAGGGATCATTCCATCTTACGACAGGGGGTAGCGGACGCAGGAGGTAAAAAGTCCTCCTACGCCGCTGATTAGGGCTTTTTTAGAAGGGATTTACTCCGAAGCATGCGTCGGAATGGCCCGTGGACTGGCTTTAAGCTTCGGAAACAATCGCTCGGCGCGCGCCTTACCGAACTGCTTGCGGGCATCCAGGTAGTTGGCTTCGTACTGACGGCGCAGCGTGGCCTTCGCGATTTGCTCTTCGGCCCGGCTTTGCTTCATCCGCTGCCCACTCGCTTCGTAGGCCGCGATGGCTTTGCGCGAGGCGGTGATGCGTGTCCGCAGTTCCTTGGCCAGCGGAAACAGCACGTGCTCATTGCCCAGCGACTCCAACCGCAGGGCCAGGTTGGCCACCGCGTCGGGTTCCTGCTGCATGTTCATGTTGACAATAGGGCCAAACTTTTCTTGGGGGAAGATCAAGGGGAGCACTGCGGCGGTCGGCGTTGTCCGATCGTGCTCCTCGCAGCGGCGAAACACGTTGCGCACCTGGTCGTCCAGCAGGGTGTCGGCAATGAGCAGATCATCGTACCGATCTTCGCGCTGCTCTTCCAGTTTCTGGGTGGCCACGTACTTGTGCTTCAGTTCGTGGTAGGGAAGCTGAATGGCATCGACCAGGGGTCCGGTGCCGGTGAGTTGTCGGCAAAGCCGCTGGTGACGACGCGTAGCGCCCAGGTGTTTGCGCGAAGCATCCCGCGCGTAGAGTAATTGGGCCATAGAATTTCGTTTTGTTTAAAGGGTTATCACTTGATTCTGAGGCGAATATAAGGTTGGGGGTGGGTGGAAGTAAAGGCGAGGTAAGGTATTGGGGGAGATTGCGGGATTTTGGTGGGGGTGGGTGTTGGGGATTAGGGGTTGGGGTGGAATAGAAGAAGAATAATGGAACCGTTACTAGGTTGTCAACGGGGGGGCGGTGATGGACTCAGTCCATTAGAGTGAAAGTAGTAGTCTCCTTTATCCGTCCAATATTGGAGAATAAAGGAGACTTTGGATATATTGCAAGAGAGACATCTCCTTTATCAACTTGTTAGCACACATTTAAAACGCAACAATGAAAAAACTAACCTTTCTTACAATTTTTAATCTTTTAGCGTTCAACTTTGCCATTGGACAAGATCATGTAAAGTACTCAGAATTGATCCAAGAAGCTTGGAGTTTGTATGAGAGTAAAAACTACTTGCAGTCAGGGCAAAAATACTCAGAAGCATTCGTTGCCCTTGACGGTAAGGGAATGGTAAACGATAAATATAATGCCGCCTGTTCTTGGGCTTTGGCAAATCAGGCTGACTCTTCTTTTATTCAGCTTTTTAGAATTGCAGAAAAAGGTAATTACGCCAATCTTGGGCACATAACTACAGATCCTGACTTGAACTCTCTTCACAGTGATGAGAGGTGGAGTGAAGTCATTGAAATTGTAAAAGCTAACAAAGAAAAAGCAGAAGCTAATTTAGACAAGCCACTTGTTGCGATTCTTGATACCATCTATCAGGAAGACCAAAAGTACAGACAGCAAATAAAAGGTATTGAAGAAAAGTACGGATGGGAGTCTGATGAAATGAAAGCTCATTGGGAAATTATCAATGAAAAAGACTCTGTAAACCTGATTAAAATCAAAAAGATACTTGATACACGCGGTTGGCTTGGCGCAGATGTCATCGGAAAACAAGGTAATTCAACCTTGTTTTTGGTAATTCAACATGCTGATCTCGAAACCCAAGAGAAGTATTTGCCGATAATGAGAGAAGCGGTCAAAAAGGGGAATGCGCAGGCAAGTAGCTTAGCATTGCTGGAAGACAGAGTAGCTTTAAGAAAGGGGGAGAAACAAATTTATGGTAGCCAAGTTGGTCAGGACCAAGAAACAGGCGAGTATCATGTTCTACCGCTTATCGATCCAGATAATGTTGATAAAAGGCGAGCAGAAGTAGGACTTGGACCAATTCAAGGTTACATTTCAAATTGGGATATGACGTGGGATGTAGAAGAATACAAAGAGAAACTACCTGAATACGAGGCGAAACAAAAACAATGACAACGTGTGCTAACACTATGCAGCCGCCAGCCGGTTGAAACAGGCTCGGGCACTTGTCTCTCCAAAGAGCTATATTGGCTCATTGAATGAACGAATGCAAACAAGCGCCCGGCCTGACGGCTGCATTATACGTTGTAGCCACTTTAAACTTATCAAAATACAGATAGTGAGATTGATTTTATAGCTTTGTGAAAAAGTGAAAATTTGTGGACAATCCTAAATATCAGTACAAATCTGAACAAAGACTAAGGCACTTTGAATTCATCAGTGAAGGGCCAAAAGGACTGGTTCATAAGATAGTGGAATACACAGAAACCGGACAGGAAAATGTTTTCAATCTAGCATTTGGGGATTATGACAAAATAACAAAGTCCATTGACGATTTATCCATTACCAACAACGGGGATAGCCTGAAAGTCTTGGCGACAGTGGCCTCAACAGTTTATGCTTTCACGGAGAAATACCCTGAATCATGGATTTTCGCAACTGGGAGCACCAGTGTGAGAACCCGCCTTTACAGAATGGGCATCACCAACAACCTTGTCGAGATTCAAACAGACTTCAAGGTTTTTGGATTGAGGATAGAGGACAACAGATGGGAAGAATTTATCGTTGGGGAAGATTATGATGCTTTCTTGATAACCAAAAAAGAAAACTATGAAGAATAAAATTGATAGCTTGAACAGCTCAAAAGTTCCGATTATCGTGTTCGATAAGGAACTGGAAAAATTGCAGGACAAAGTGCTTTTTCCAGAAAAACTTGAAAAAGCAAACGAGATACTTGCCAAGGTTGGACTGCCAAAAAGAGAACTGGCTACAACAATGGCTAAAAAATCATAGCTGTCCTGCGGGACAACCACACTTTTTAGCCCAAACGTTATCACCAAGCAAAAATAATGATCATCCGTATATTAAAGGAAAAACGCCGTATCGTATGGAACAAGAAGAATTGCTAAACCGCATTACGATCAATACCAACATCTGCCATGGCAAACCGACCATTAGAGGACTGAGGTATCCTGTGGAAAATATGTTAGAATTGTTAGCCGCCGATATGACTCACGAAGAGATACTTGCAGACTACCCTGATTTGGTGAAAGAAGATCTACTAGCTTGTTTAGCTTATGCCGTTCGGGTCACTCAAACTAAGGCGATTTATCCCCTAGCATCGTGAAGTTTGTCATTGATGCACAACTTCCTCAACTATTAGCCACTTGGCTAAACGATCATGGCCTTGATGCTATACATACGCTAGAACTTCCCGAAGCCAATCGTAGCGATGACAGTGAAATCATGGTAGTTGCTGACCGAGAAGACAGAATAGTTGTCTCAAAAGACAGCGACTTCTTCGATGACCATATTCTACGGGGAAAGCCAAAAAAATTGTTGATAGTTAAAACAGGAAATATCAAGAATCGTGACTTGATTCGTCTCTTTGAAAAAAACGTTGATCGTATAGGAAAGCTGTTCAAGCGCTATGTTTTGATAGAGATGAATCGTTCGGAGTTAATTGTTCATCGATGAAAAAAGCCTACAGCGTCGCTAATTATGTGTTAGGACGCTTTGCTACCCTAAGCTCAGGGTAGAGATTTCGTCACCATTTCCATAGCCCACGGGCGGTACGCCGCCGCGGTTAATCCGTGGGCTATGGAAATGGTGGGACGTAGCTTCCCCTTCTACATAATCTGGTTCTTATATCCTCAAATCCTATTACCCCATTTTGTATTTATACCTTAAAGGAAACCGTGGTCAAATTGAACAAACATCGAGAAAAATCTAAGTACACTGCTTTTTGGCCACTAATTGCTATAGCAGCTGCCGTTTTTTGCTTACCAGCGATCTTCAATCATCCGGCTATCTTTGGAATTAGAGCGTTTGACTTCAGTGAAAGTGGTCAGATAGGAGATACTATTGGAGGAATCACGGCACCATTCTTCAATTTAATTGCAGCCATACTCATCTTCTTATCATTTAAAGAGCAGACAAAAACCAACGAATACTTCTTGCGCGGTGCAAGGATTGAAAAAGAATATGACATCATCTTTCATTTAATCGAAAACATCGATAGTAGAATTAGTGCGTTTGAGTACATAAAAACAACTACCTCGAAAGATATAAAAACTTCCACTATATATTCTGGCATTGCCGGTATACAGAAATACACTAACGAACTTTATATGAATGATGCAAATGTTGCTAAGAAGTACGTACGTCAACTCAATGAACAATCATCTGAAGCTCCCTACACGCTTACTTATTACTATGATATTTTTCAAATTGTTAGATTAATTGAATTTACTGCGAGCAAAATCAACAATGCAGATTTCAGAATAGATGGTGCCAGACGTGATGAAGTACAAGTATCGTTGTTTGAACGATTAGATATTACCTACAGTAGTTCATTAAAATACTCAATAGACACGTTCATTGAGGCTTTTGAAAAGGCAAACTACAATCACGATTCGTTTGAAAAAATAATAGAATTACGTCGAAAATATAATGAAATTAGAGCTAATCTTTTGGTATCTTAAGGTCGGTGCTCTCACCGACCTCCAGCGAGAGTTAAAAATACTTCCCACAACAAACGTTAAAAACATCAACTATGGATGAGCACCTAAAAATATTGACGGATAGTTCAATCATCATCAACCGAATTGCTTTCTTATTAGACCAAAACAATATCCCTTCAATGACCAAGGATAATGTTGAATCAGCAAGATTGGCTGGTTTTGGAATATCACCCAATGAAGTAGCGTTGTACGTTTATAGTTCCGATGTTGAACGTGCTACTAAAATTATCGAGGAGTTCAAGAAGCAGAGTTCATCAAATTAGTTATAGCGCAAGCTAATACACGTTTAGCATCGCTGATTGGGTCTTAGGACGCCGGGTGCGGGGCACCCCGTGCCGCGCACTTTGCTACCCTAAGACCAGGAAAGACCAGGAGAGTACAATGCCACCTCCGTCAACATGTCATTCTGACAACGCAGTCCAATGCGGTTACCCATGCAGTGAGGGTTTTCGCCACTCGGCACGCTGAAAGACTTAGTACGTTCCCAACGAACTGACGTAACCAAATAGTGGGCAAAAAATAATTTCCCGTCGGGTGTTTACCTTTTTGATTTTCCGGTATTAAGCAAGCAAAATCGGTATCCCGCATCACAACTTACGGTTTATCGCCTCTAACCTACCCAACCATGACTCCCACCCTCGCCCTATCCGACGACGTCAAACAAGCTATCACCATCGCCCAGGCGCTGGCCAAAGAGTACCAGAACGCCCAGTTCACGCCCGGCCACCTGCTGCACGCCCTACTGCACCGCGACATCGGACTGCGCGAACTGCTGGAGTCGCTCGGTCAGGATGTGCCCTACCTGCAGGAGTGGGCCGAGGTGCGCATCGAGAACCTGTCAAAGAACACCCAGATTCCCGAAGCACCGGCGGGCGATGCCAAGGTGAGCGCCGCCCTGGAGGAGGCCGACCTGATCCGGATCAAACTCAACGAGGACGAAATCACCCCGCTGGCCCTGCTGGCCGCGCTGGCCAAACCCAACGTTGCCTTCACGGCCGACCAGCTCAAGACTTTTCCGTTGCGCTCCGACGAACTGCTGGCCACAGTGGTGGCCGAACAGGCCATTCAGGAAGCCATTGCCTCTCCCTCGTCTAACGGTTCCCCTACCCCATCAGCATCAGCCAAGTCCAAAGCGCTGTTTAAGTACTGCGTGGATCGTACGTCGTTGGCCCGCGAAGGCAAGACGGACCCTATCATCGGACGCGATCGCGAGACGCGTATGATGGTGGAGATCCTGGGTCGGCGCACCAAGCCCAACGTGCTCATCATCGGCGAACCCGGCGTGGGCAAGACCGCCCTGGTCGATGGTTTTGCCCAGGACATTGTGCAGGGAAGCGTGCCGCAGCACCTGGCTCCGGCCGTGCTCTTCGAGCTCGATCTGGGAGCGCTGGTGGCCGGGGCCGCCTACAAGGGCGAGGTGGAAGACCGTCTTAAGAGCATTATCAAAGAAGTGAAGTCGTTCGACAAAGCCATTCTGTTTATCGACGAGTTGCACCTGCTGCTCGATCCGAAGGGGCCGGTGAGCACCGGGGCGGCCAACCTGCTCAAGCCCGAACTGGCCCGAGGCGAAATCACCGTCATTGGAGCGACCACACTGGAAGAGTACCGTAAGTTTATCGAAAAAGAAGAAGCCTTCAACCGGCGCTTCGAGGTGTTGCGGGTGGACGAGCCCGACCTCACGGTGGCCGAGCGCATGGTGCGCACGCTGGTGGGTCGCTACGAGCAGCACCACGCCCTAGCGGTGGACGCCGATTCTCCCAAAGAAGCCGTGCAACTGGCGCACCGCTACATCAAAGACCGCCGCCTGCCCGATTCGGCCATTGATCTGCTCGACCGCACCATGACCGCCATCCGCATGGCCGACGAAACCTCGGAAGCCCGACTCACCGAGCTGCAGGAACGCCTCACCGCGCTGGCCCAGGATAAAAACGTATCCCTGGACGATCTACGCTGGTTCGAACGGGAGCTGCATGACAAAATTAGTCCGATTTTGATCAGCCAGCTTCCCGATGCGCTCACCGAAGCCGAGCCCGATACGACAGAAGAATTGACCAGCCACCTGCAAGCAGTCATCTCGCAGTTGCAGCAGCTTACCCAGCAGAAGAAGGGCAGCGTGGACCCGGCCGACATCGCGGCGATGGTGGCGCACAAAACCGGTATCCCGCTGGGCAAAATCCAGACGCAGGAGCGCGAAAAGTTGCTGACAATGGACGAGCACCTGCGGCAGCGGGTGGTGGGACAAGACCACGCCACCCGGGTGATTGCCGACGCGGTGCTGGAGTCGCGCTCGGGACTGGTGAAGCAGGGGCAACCCATCGGTTCGTTCTTCTTTCTGGGGCCCACCGGCACGGGCAAAACCGAACTGGCCAAGTCGCTGGCTGAGTTTCTCTTCGACGATGAATCCACGCTGCTGCGCTTTGATATGTCAGAGTTTAAAGAAGAACACTCAGCGGCGGTGCTGCTGGGTGCTCCGGCGGGTTATGTCGGCTACGAAGCGGGCGGTGTGCTGGTGAACAAAATCCGGGAGAAGCCCTACGCCGTGGTGCTCTTCGACGAGATAGAAAAGGCGCACGCCTCGGTGTTTGATATCTTCTTGCAGATTATGGACGAGGGCAAACTACACGACCGGCTCGGTAAAGAAGGCGACTTCTCGAACGCCGTGATTTTGTTTACCTCTAACATTGGCAGTCGGCCCATTATGGATTCGGTGGCGGCGGGGTCGTTGCCCACTTCGGCGGAGTTGATGGAGGTGATGAGCGGACACTTCCGACCCGAGTTTCTGGCGCGAGTGACCGAGATGGTGCCCTTTGCGCCTATCCAGGAAGAAAACGTGGTGAATATATTCAACATCCATCTCAAAAAGCTGCTGCGGCAACTAGACCAGCAAGGCATCCGCCTGGAGCTCAGCGAAGCGGCCACCGAGCACCTGGCGCTATCGGGCTACACGCCCGAGTACGGGGCGAGGCCGCTCACCGGGGTAATTCGCAACCAGTTGCGGCGTCCGATCTCCCGCCTGATCATCGGCGAGCAGGTGAAAGCGGGCAGCATGATAAAATTGGACGTGGACGAAGAAAAAAATTTAGTATGGAGCTATTAATCAGGTTACGTTTTGATTAGTGGCTTTTACCAAAAAGTATAAAACAACAACCCGCGGATGACGCCTTATCAGCAAAACCCAGCATCCAATATCTAACATCCAGCATCCAGTATCCAGCATCTAATATCCAGTATCCATCTAACCAGTAACCCCCTACCCCATGAACCAAGTAGAAATCGGCGGCCAATTGGTGCCCCAGCAATCCTTTGAAGCCATCACGCAAATCTCATCCAACCGCACGCTGCTGGCGCAGAAGCTCACCACCAAGCCCACCAAGCCCGAACCGGTGACCGGTCTGAAAACCCTCAACGAGGTGTTTGATCACTTTCAGCCCAGTGCCAAGGTGGAGTTTGCCGATGAAGACGGCGCGCCGGTGAACGAGGAATTTCACTTCAAGAACGTGGGCGACTTCACCAAGCAGGGCATCACTGAGCAGAGTAGTTTTTTGAAAGAGCTCAACGCCCAGCAAGACAACTACCACGCCTTTATCAAGCAACTCAAATCCAACAAAATACTCAAGTCGGCCCTGAACAACCCGGAGGCGAAAGCAGCCTACTTGGCGGCTCTGCAAGCCATGATTCAGGAAATTGACCAGGCCGACGCCGCGTAGACTTACTTCTTATACCTTCTAAATATCCAAACCAATGGCTGAAGAAAAATTAGCGACCGAATCCCAGGAAGCGGCAGTAGCCACTGCCGAGCGTCCTGCCCTCGACAACCCCAAGCAAGCGCTCGAAGAGAGTGCCGAAGCGCTCATCGAGTACGGCGGCTTCGAACTGCTGGAATCGTCGGTGGCCGGGGCCAAAGTGATGAACCCCGACAGCAAAGCGCGTAAGAACATCTTTCTCAACGAGTCGTCGAAGAAAAAAGACCGCCGCGAACTCAAGGAACAACTGCAACGCTGGCACGACCTGCTCAGCGGCACCGACGAGGTGTCGGCCATGATCGAGCTGGCGCAAGAAAAGGTTGAATCCGCTGAAACAACGCTCACCGACAACCTGAAAAAGGCACTGGAACAGACCGGTGAGTTGGAGCGCAGCTACCGCACCCTGGCCATGTTCTTCAAGAACGCCGAGGTGGACAAGGTGCGCAACCTGACGATTTTCAACACCGACCTGGAGCGGCTCAAAGACCTGGACAACACCATGGTAATCGACAAGATCACCGAGGAGTTGAAGGCCCGGCACGACCGGCTGGACCTGCGCGAAAACTACTCACTGCTGGTGATTCCCGGCTACCTGGGATCGAACAAGGTGGTGGAAAAGTGGGCCAAGATTGCCTATCAGAACAAAACCATGCTGGTGACCGACTTCACTCACCTGGAAGACCCCGACGCGGTGATGGAAGAGTTTGACGCGGCCAACCTGACGGGCGGAGAGATTCACCGCTCGAACGCGCTGATGACCTGTAACTGGCTGGTGGGGCGCGACAAGTACGAAGAGCTGGACGAAGAAGAACCGATGTACCTTCCGCCCTCCACGGCGCTGGCGGGCAAGATTTACAGCACGCTGATCGCTCAGCCCACGGCGGGCAAGATGCACGGCGGCCTGAACGAGGTGGACGGAGTATCGTTTTCGTTGAAGAAAAGCGAAATCTCGGAACTGGAGAAGCGCGGCCTGGTGCCGATGGTGAAAGAATGGGACAAGGTGATGGCCTTTTCGGCCAAGACCTTGTATAACGGCAACGACATCGGGTTGCAGACCTACTCGGTGGTGCGGGTGTTTGACTACGTGGGCAAGGTGATCATTGACTTTCTGAATCGGCAAGCCTTCGTGAACTGGACCCCCAAGGTGCAAAAGGATTTGAGCAAAGAGATCAGCAAGTATCTAAAAAGCATCATGGGCAGCGATAAGATTATTCAGGACTATAAGCTCATGCGCCTGGAGCAGGACCCCGAGACCAAGCGCATCAACATTGATCTGCACCTGACGCCCTTCTTCCCCGCCAAGAACTTCATGCTGAAGCTGGGCGGCACCAAGGGTGATACGGCCGAGGAGTGGCAATCGGAATACGCGGAGCAGTAGTTAAGCTTATTCATAAAAACGTTGACTCAGATGGGGGTTCAGAAAATCCGCCTAAGCTGTGCACAGTGCCGGAGGCTCTGCGCCAGCGGGTATGCCGAGCAGTAGTTTTGTTTCGGTCGGTGGAGACACCGACCGGAGATAAGATAAAGTAACAATATGGTGCGCGTTTGCAATGCGTACCAACGCAAGGCAAGTCAATTCATTCACAATTATCTTAACCAATCAGTTTAACCAATTAAATTCCAAACAATCATGGCAGTACGAGCAAGACTTAACCTCGACAAGATCGACGATTCCCGCGTGATCGACTTTTCTTACAGCTTCAACCGCGACATCGACGCCTCGGGGCGTCCGTCGGGAGCGGTGCGCGGCGGCACGGTGCAGATGACCATCGAGTCGACCAAAAGCGCGTTTCTCCCCACCTGGATGGTGCTGGGACAGGGTAAGACCAAGGAAGGACAGATCGAAATCATGGACGATACCGACGACGAGAAGCCCATCAAAACCATCAAGTTCAAGGACGCCTACATCGTGGAGTACGGCGAGAACTTCAGCTGGCAGGGCGGCGAGAACATGATGGAAACCTTCGTGGTGTCGGCCCGCGAACTCACCGTAGAAGGCGACGGCGGCCCAGCGGTGTATGAGAATGAGTGGCCGGTGTAAGCAGCCTAACGTCTACCTCAAGCGCAAGGTCTTCCTAGAAGACTTTGCCGGGGTAACATTTTTACCTATTCCATTATCACTTGATTTAATTCCGTAGCATCATGGCCCTCTCCTCCCCTCGCTTTCAAGCAGTAAATGCCAGCCTAGTTTATAAACAAGGCAGTTCCGGGCATTCCGTGCATCTGCTTCAACAGGCTCTGTACGATTTAGGGCACACATTTTCAAGATCTGACAGTGATTTTGGTCCCAAAACCGTCCAGTCGGTGAAGCAGTTTCAAAAACGAAACAGGCTTATTGAAGACGGCATCATTGGCAAGAAAACGCTGGAGGCACTCGACCGGCAATCTGCAACCTTTAATCACCGGGTGCGCCTGCATTTCCGATCTATCAACTTAACCCGAGTCCCCTTTAGTAAAATTTTGGAAAGCACCGAACGCGTTTACGCGCAATACGGAGTTAAGATTGAGATGGCTAGTGGGCAGAGCTTGCTGCTTACGGAAGAGCAAACTAAGAAGTTTTTCACCGTCACCGGAAGTTGCACTTGGGTCATCAGTTCGGGCGAATATTATGAGCTTCACAGTTTGGGCGGTAGAGTGACCTCGACTGAGATACTGATCTACTATGTAAACAGATTCAGCAAGGCAACGCTGCTGGGGTGTGGTGGACATGCCGCAAACCGTCCGGCTGCTACGCTGGCCGCTAATGCTTCCCGCTGGGACACTGCCCACGAAGTGGGACATGTGCTATTGACCTCCGGCTTCACTCCGGTGCACAGCACTAGTTTAAGAAATCTGATGCACGCCACCGCTTCATCGTATGCCACTACCCCTATTTTAACCACCGAACAAATTATCAAAATGCGTCAGCATGCCTGTTGTACCGAAATCAACAGCAGCCAATAACCTCACTGATCTTATGAAACCTTTCACCTTGTTTTTCAGCAGCTTGCTGATTGTCCTTTCAATGGGATTGCTCTCCTGCACTCCCAACGGCGAAGCCGATGAGGAAGCCATGAACCAACAGGAGGTCATTGACCAACTCACCGCCCAACTCACCGGCACCTGGTTGATGACCCACCGATACGTGGCCATTGATGGGCTCCCCGCCGAGGAGTTCTTTCCGAGAGAATATGCGGCCATTGGTTCACCGCGCACTGCGGAAGAAATTGAACAAATGAAGATTGAATTTGATCCGGAAGAGTTAGCCGGTTTCATCTATGAGTTTCGCGAAGACGGCGGCTTCGAACTGCGGGTGCCCGGAGAAAGTCCGGCCGCTACCCCAAGCAGCACCTGGGAGGTGTTGGCCGACAGCGTGCTACGGGTACAGGGTGAAAACGAAATAGATAATACCATCACTGAGCTTACCGCCACCTCGCTTCGCTTGTTTGCCGAAAGCACCTTTGGGGCAATACAAGGCGGCGGTCGTCCCGATCATGTATACATCAACCGATATCATTTCATTCGTCAATAAATCAAACCTCAAATTCTCATGAATAATCAAGAAATTATCTCTCCCCTGTTTTACGTCGTCTACTTCGCCTTTCTGCTGCTGATGATCGCCAGTGGCTGGCAGTTGTTCACCAAAGCCGGTAAACCGGGCTGGGCCGTGCTGATTCCTATTTACAACCTAGTGGTGCTGCTTGAGATTGTGGGCAAACCGGTGTGGTGGGTGTTGCTGATGTTTATTCCCTTCGTGAACTTTATTGTCTCGATATGGATCATCAACCTGCTGGCCAAGAGCTTCGGCAAAACCGAGTTGTATACCATCGGCCTGGTGTTTTTGCCCTTCGTTTTTTACCCACTGCTGGCCTTCGGGGGCAGCCAGTACCGCGGACCGGCGGGCTCGGGGGTCACGCTGTCCCCGGCCTATTGATCGCTCGTTCAAACCAATTTGTTCAATCATTTTCCTATCCAATCAATTATTTGCTCCTATTTCTATGAAAAAGTTTCGAATTATTCACCTTATTCTTGGCCTGTTCAGCTTAAGCTTTCTGGCCTCCTGCGTGGGCAACGACGAAGAATCTAACGCTCCTCAGGACGAGATCGTGGGCTCCTGGCGCGGGCAATCAATCTTGTTTACCGTTGACGGGTTATCCCTTCGCGATTATGTAAAGAAATTATACGCTGACCTGGGGATTCCTATCACAGACGAAGAACTCGATGCATTTACGGAGGAAACCGAGTTTGATGATGAAGCGTTAGCCAGCGTACTAGAGTTCAAATCCGACGGAACGTTACTCATTACCAACAATGAAGATGGCACCGTCGAGTCAGGAACCTGGGTAATTTCCGGAAATACCCTGACCATCGACGACGGCGATGATGCAGGCATCTTCACCATTGAGCGGCTCACCGGCAGCGAACTGCACCTGCTCGCCCAACTCGATGAAGATGTCGGCTTGGGATTGGAAGGATCGGAGGATGCTGTTATACGATGGCTTTTTACCTTTACCCGCTAAGCCAATCAACTAAACCATCCGCATGAGCCAGTCCTTCATTAACCAACTGCCCCGCCTGCGTCGGGAATCAGGGAAGCGCTTACCCACTTCTACCATTTATGGCTTCAGTGCGCATTCCGGAGGACAAAATCGCCTGATCTCACCGCAGGCGGGGCGCGGGGGAATTATCCACGTGCCTACGAACGGATTAAGTAACCTTTTGCGGGGACTACGCAGCGTGCAGAAGGTGCTCACCTTCACTTCGTCAAACCGTAGCTTCATGAACTCACTCAATGAGGATTTGCAGGGAGGAGAGACTTTTCCGTGGCTACTCTTCGGCCTGGGACTGGTGTTTATTCCGTTGGGAACCGTTGGCACGGTTACCGGAGTGGTGTTTGCCGCTGCCACCACCGCCATTGATGGCTCCCGGCAAACCACCCAGGTGATGGCCCGCGCCGGGGATGAAATCTGGCACGTGGAAGAGGTGGGGCGCACCTTTGAGGACAACTACATCAGCGAAGACCGCTGGGTGGCCACCCATATCTCTTCCTACTTTCTGGTGGATCCGCACCGAAGGCACCTGCGCGAAAAAGGTTGGCTGATTCACGAAGGGCGACGGGAGATTATCCTTAGTTGAAATACTGTTAAAACCGCTTACCCAAATCTTTTAATTTTTTCAAACTATTAAACCTCTTAACACTATGAACACTTACGCACAATTTATACACTACTGGATGCTCGTTCCTCTGGCCCTGTTAATGGCCTGCGGCGGTAGCAGCAGCGAGGATGACCTGGGCAACATTGAAGCCAACATCATCGGAGAGTGGGGAACTACCGATGTTTCCATTCTCATTGATGGCGTAGAGTACGGCGACTACCTTCGGCAAATCTCTGCCGCGGCGGGCGTTACCTTACCGGACGAAGAAGTCGAAGCGTTCCGGGAACAAGCCGAGCTTGAAGTGAACCAGGCGGGCCAGATCGTACGGTTCCTGGCGGACGGAAACTTTATAAGTACCTATAGCGATGTGGGACCGTATCGGGCAACACCCTTTCGCTGAACAGCGGGGACGGCCCCCTCCTTTACACAATTGAGAACCTCACCGATGATCAGCTCCGTCTTTCATTCAGCGGCGGCGGTGCCGACCCGGTGTTGGATGTGGTAGAGAATGGCAAACTGCGGGTGGTATTGTACTTTATCCGAATATGAACCGCTCTCTGGTTTTCTTGATCGGTGCTCTCCTCAGCGGTTTCCAAACACTGTCAAATTAGATTTTAATGCACCAAAACAGTTCACCCAAATTCCTTTAAACCGTGGCCCAGCAAGTACGTGTAAAACTATCCGTGAACGGTGAAGAACTGTCGCCCGTGGCGGGCATCAGCCTGTCGCAGGACGTGCACCGGCACCACTCTTTTGAGGTCTCCCTGGCCACCGATGCTTTTCGGCAAATCGACACCGACGTGGTGGAGAAATCCAAGCGCTTTATCGGACAGGAGCTGCATTTGTCGTTCGGTACCGAGCTGTTTCGCTTGTCTGACCCCGACCACGAGTTCACCGGGGTGGTCACCGAGGTGGCGGTGAACCGCTTCGACAACGGCGACCGCAGCGTGACGCTACGCGGCCAGAGTCCCACAATCATGCTGGAAGGACTGCCGCAGTGCCGCTCCTTTACCAACAAAACGATCACCGAGATTGTCGACGCTACGCTGGAGAACGTGCCGCACAGTCTAAAAACTGTCATTGATCCCACGTTCAAAGAGCCTTTCCTCTACGTAGTGCAGTACCAGGAGTCGAACTACGCCTTCCTGCAGCGCGTGGCGGCTACTGTGGGGGATTGGTGCTACTACGACGGGACCCAACTGGTATTTGGCAACCAACGGGATGCTGCGGAGTTGGAGCTGCCCCTGGTGAAAGACTTGTTCACATTTGACTTTAGCTACCGTCTGCAACCTACCCGGACCAAAGACTACAGCTACGACTACCTGACCAACCAGGTGTTTAGTAGCCGTTCGCAAGAAGCCTCCCCGCCCCCTCTGGATTCCTACGGAGAATTTGCACTGGAACAATCGCAGGCATTTTTCCAACAGGAATCTGTTAACATCGCCCCTTCCAATCTAGAAAATCAACCGGCCCTCGACCACCAAGTAAGAATGCGTCAGAATACCGCCACCGCCGGGATGGTGCAGATGCACGGCAACAGCGACAACCCGCACCTGGCCATCGGCGCCATCGTCAACATCACCGGCGAGGCGGCCAACGAACACGACCACGGCAAGTACATCATCACGGCGGTAGCCCACCACATCAGTGGCACGCGCAGCTACCAGAACAGCTTCACCGCCGTGCCCGCCGACGTGCAGTTGCCCCCGCCGCCCCAGCGTCCGCACCCGCGCATCGAAACCCAGCGGGCCGAAGTCACCGATAACGATGACCCCGACAAGATGGGACGCGTCAAAGTGCGGTTTCCCTGGCAGGAAGGCACCGAAACCACCCCCTGGATTCGTATCATTCAGCCCTACGCGGGCAAGGGGGAGCGGGGCGGACTGCACGGATTTCACTTTATACCCGAAGTAGGCACCGAGGTGCTGGTGGGCTTCGAACACAACCAGCCCGTGCGGCCCTTCGTGCTGGGCAACGTGTACCACGGCGCGTCCAAACCCGAGCCCTGGGCCAGCCCCAGCAACTCCACCAAGATCATCCGCACCCGAAACGGCAACGAAATCCGGCTGGTCGACTCCGGCGGCAAAGAAAAGATTCACATCTACCACCGCAAGGACGAGGACCACTACAACGAGATTAAGTTGGAGATGGAAGGCGAGGGCACCATTACCATCGAGACCAAGGGGCAGCTCAACCTAAACGCCAAAAACATTAGCATGGTGGCCGAGGAGAGCATCACCATGAGCGCCCGCGATAAAATTCAGATGACCCGCACTGCCAATCCTGAAAACCCCGACGAGTTTAGCGGGATTCGAGTCAATGAGAATATTGTGGCGAAGGCTTTAGAAGATATGTCGCTTTATTCTACCAACAGTTCGGTGCTGCTAGAATCTGATAAGAAAGACGTATTTGTAGCAGCGATGGGCAACATCGACCTAAAAAGCACCCAGGACACCAGCCTGGAAGCCCTTAACCTTGACATGAAAGCCAAAGCAAAACTAGCTGCCGAAGGCCAAATTGAGGCCTCCTTGAAGGGTGCCAACACCACCGTGTCAGGAAACGCGATGACCACCGTGAAGGGCGGCATCGTGAAAATAAACTAGTCATGCGACCATTTTACCGACTTCCCTTGCAATGCGCCCAGCTTACCCGGCCGGGTCAGCACCCGCTGTTGAACCAGGAGGATGCCATCCGGCAGCACATCCACCTGCTGCTGCGCACCCACTACCACGACTCCCGCTACGATCCGGCCTACGGCTGCTACGTGTGGGACAAGGACTTCGACAATATCCAGAGCATCCACCGCTGGAAAGACGAACTGGAAGAACTGGTGCGGCAATCCATCGGCAACTACGAAAAACGCTTGTCGAAAGTAGCTTCGTCCGTCACCGTAGACGAGTTGCCGGTGGCGGACCCTAAAACCGGGAAAGTGAACCGTTACAGCAAACGGATCACCATCACCATTGAAGGCACCATCAGCCGCACCAACCAGCGCCTGCTGCACCGCGAGTACATGTTCTTTAGTCCGTTATCCCTAGCCTAACCACCGTGTCTACCCACTTCAAACCCCAAGAATTCAAACGCGACAAAATCAAGCAACGGCTGCTGAAACAGGCCGCCGCGACGTGGGGTTTTGATGAAGCCGCAATGGACGGCTTCGATCCCGTGGTTGATCTCTTATTCGGCGCCTGCGCGGTGGAGTTCGAGCGTACCGCCCAGGCCTTTCAGCACTCTTATCCGCGCACCATCAAGCAGTTGTCGCAGCTGCTGCTGCCCGAGGTAACCACCTCCCCCATCCCCGCCCACACCCTGCTGCACGCCCGAGCAACCTCCGCCGGGCATCAACTCAGCGTGACCGACGCCTTCACGGTGGCCCAGGAGGTGGTGACCACCAACCCGCCCCAGGCCACCAAAAGAAACCTGACCTTCTCGCCCGCCGCTCCGCTTCATCTGCGCAGCGGCGAGGTGACCCACCTGGCCACCGGCAAGCACCTATACGCCGTGGAGACGCCCCTCCGAAAGCAAGTAATGGCCGTGGCGGCGGAAGGCCAACGATTGCCCGCCCGCACCCTTTGGCTGGGCCTTGATTTGCCGGAGTCGCCCGAGCCCATCGGTGAACTCACCTTTTATCTGAACTGGATCAACGTGCCGGACAGTGGCCGCTACCAAGCCACGCTGCCCTACCTGCGCTGGTCGGCCGGGGAAGAAGCGCTGGAAAGCCGGTTGGGTTTCGGGGCGGCAGCGGCTCCTTCGGCGGACGGACTCGGTTCGGTACCGGTAGCGGAAACCCAGCGCCAGCGGGTGATGCAGGCCTACCACTCCCAGTTTGTCACCGTTACGCTGCCCGCCCTGCCTCCGGCGGAGGTGCCGGTCGTGCTCCGAGAAACCTTTCCCGACGCAGCAGTTGATGCCCTGCCCCGCCGCTGGCTCCGGATGGAGCTGCCCGCGAGCCTGCCCCCGGAGGCAGCCAACAATTTGGGGTGCGCCATCAACTGCTTCCCGGTGCTCAACCAGAAACTCGAGGGCAGCAAGCGTCCGTATCGCATCAGCACCACCAACCGCATTGTGCCGCTCACCACCCCCGACCGCTTTCTGGGCGTGCACCGGGTGGCGACCAGCGCAGGCAAGGCCTATACCCGCACTCCGTTGCCGTCGGGGAACGACCACAACCCGTCTTCTTACACCGTCCGACAGCACGGGGTGGGACGCTTCGACGCGCGGCAGGCCGCCGATTTGCTCGACTACCTGCTGAACCAACTGCGGGACGAGGCGGCGGCCTTTGAGGCCGCCGGAAGCCAGCGGCTCACCCAGGAGATCAAAGCCCTGAAGCAGCAGATTGCTCGGTTAGAAATATTGGTCGGACAGCAAGCTCGTCCCGATGCCACGCACTACCTCATCGTTGATGCTCAGCAGGATGAGGATGTTTGGATCGACTACTGGTCCACGGCGGGAGCCGAAGCCAACGGAGTGCCGTCGGGCAGTGCCGCAGTGGCTCCCGGGGCGGCCGATTTTCAGGGTCCGACGATCACCCTCACCCCCACCCGGGGCGGTCGGGCCCAGCCCAACGACGAGGAGCGGAAGCACGCCCTGCGCAGCGCCTTGCTCTCGCGGCACGCGCTGGTCACTGAGGAAGACATCCGGGCGGCGTGCCGCGGGTTCTTGGGCGAGGTGGTGCGCACCGTATCGGTGCAGCGGGGCTTGCGGCCCTCGATGCACCCGCGACGCTCCTTCGAGCGAACGGTGATCGTGCGGGTGATGACCGACGCCCTACCGGCGGCCGAGCGGGCGGTGGCCACGCAGGATTTGCAGGCGCACCTGGCCGCGCGCACCTCGTTGCAGTTTCCGTTGGTTGTGGAAATGCCCGAACATGCGTAAGTCCGACACCCCTACCGCCCAAGTAGCCGCCCCCGCGCTCCCCACCCTCACGCTGGAGCGCTTCGTGGATGAACTGCTGGCCGCCACCGATTCAGATACCTGGCCGGTGTTGATCAGTCCGCAGGGCACCTTCCGTCGGTCGTACCATGCGGATGTCCTGGCGGTGACCCCGCCCGTTGGGCAAACGGAGACCATCCGAATCGACGTTGCCCGGGAGGGGCTGTACGACATGCTGCCCGAGGGCCTGTTTCACGAGAGTCCACCGGGCGGGGCGGGCATCGACACCGAAGCGGCGGTGCGCGACGTGGAGCAGAACCAGCAGGAAGAACGGGAGGCCCGTCGATTCTTCCTGCCCCTGGAACAGGAGTTCTACCGACAAAAGATCGCCCTGGAGCACCAGGAGCACGCTTTCTTCCAATCGGCCCGACCCGGGAGCCGCGCCGGGGCGTTGCTGCGGAAGCTGTGGGGCATTCCGGCCGAGCTACCGGCGGCGCAGCAGCAGCGGTTCTTGTTCTTGGTCTCCCACCTCCACCGCTTGGCCGGACAACTCCCCGCGGTGGAACGCTGTTTTGCCTTTCTGCTGTCCGTGCCCGTGCAGATCAGCCAGCAGTATCCCCCCGCGCCAGCATCCTTCGAACAACCGCCCGTCCCGCTGGGGGAAGCAACGCTGGGGCACGATGCGGTGCTGGGCGACACGCTCGATGATCCGTGGCCCTACTGGCAACTGACGGTCGGTCCGGTGGCGGGTGAGCAGCTGCGGTCGTTGTTGGAGGGCGGGGCCACAAATCGCTTCATTGGTTGGTTGGCCGGTTACCTTTTGCCCGCGGGCGTTGACTATCAACTAAACATCGAGGTGGAACCCGACGACCAAGCCTTTTGCTTGGAGGACGACACCTCGTTTGGAGGACGGTTAGGACATACTACGTACTTGAGATGATTGCTTACTACTTTTCTTTGGGTCTCCTGGTGATTGCGGCCACGGTGCTGGGACTGGCCGCCCGGGCCCTTCCCACCTTTCAGATGGGCAAACTGCTGGGCTACGCCCTGACCATGACGGGGCTGCTGATTTTATCGGCGGGGCTACCGCTGGTCTTTAATCTGGCTCCGGCGCCGTGGTTCTGGCTGCTGGCCGCCTGGGGAACCCTGGTGGGCATCGTTCACGTCGTGCTGCTCTACCGCACCCTGCCCTGGAGCCGAACGGAGTTGTTCCTGCGCGAAGGGCTGTTCACCCTGGTGATCGGACTGGCCGGAGTGCTGGGCCACGCCCTGGTGGTCAGTCAGGTGCAGCCTCCGTGGCCGCCCTTTGCCCTGGGGGGGGCGCTGCTGGGCTTTTTGTTACCCTTTCTGCTGCACAAGGCCTTTCACCTGTGGAAAGCGATTCCCCCACCCCTGTTCTCCACCTGGCAGTATCCGCAGGATCAACCCGCTCCCGAACTCACTTTTCAGCAGACCATCCCCGTCCGCTTCAACTTCAGCAAATCGCCCAAGCAGTCCGACCCCACGATCTTTACGGTGGTGGCTCCTTCTTACACCCTGTTTGGCGACCTGTTTCACTCGTTCATCCTGGACTATAACCGGCAGTTTGCCGAGCAACCCATCCGGGAGTACCAGGTGCCCAACGAATGGGTGTTCTACGTGCATCCGCAGCGGTGGTGGCAGAAGAAAAAACTAATCAACCCCGCGCTCAACGTGGTGCAGAACCAACTGCAAACCAACCAGCTGGTGAGTGCCGTACGCGTTTCTTATCAAGAACAACCATGATACCCCGCATCCAACAACCGACGGTGAACTGGCAAGACGGCATGAAAATCCGTCAGCAGCACTTCGTGCAGACCGAAAATGCCTGGCTCGACCGGGTGCGCGACGCCTGGGCGGGCGGTATCACGCCCTTCAACTACGGACTGTTGCCTGTAGCCGGAGGCGACGGTTCGCCGCGCGACGGTTCGCCGCGCGACTCCTCATTGGACCTGCGGGTAACGGTATCCGATGCGCGCCAGATGGTGGTGCAGTTGCACGCTTGTCAGGCGGTGACCTCGGGCGGGGCCCGCATCGACTTCCGAGCCACCGGCGAACAACCGTTGCGGGCCACGTATCAGCTTTCCAGCAACGAACCGGCGCTGTTCGAGGTGATCGTAAGCGTGGATCCCTTTATGCGCACTCCCACCGGGGAGCCCGATCCCGAGGAGGTGCCCGTCCGCCACCCGAACACGTCGTCCACCTACCAGCTGATGGTGGTGCCGACCGAGCAGTTGAGCATCACCGAACTGGGCACCTACCACGTGCCGGTGGCGCGGGTGCGGGCGCTGGGGCACGAGGTGAAGGTGTCGGACAGCTACCTGCCGCCCTGCGCCACGGTGAATGCCCATCCGGCCCTGCGGCAGTGGTACGACACCCTGACCGAGCGGCTGGTGCGTACCGCGGGAGACGCCCGGCAGGTGGTGCAAAAAATCAAGGTGAAGAGCGAAGCCCGCTCGCTGACGACTAACTTGCAGGAGTGGGCCGAGCGCATCACCTACTTCGTGGCCGATCAACTGGATGCTTATCGGATGATGGTGCCCCACCAACCACCCGTGCACCTGCTGACCTTCTACGTACGCCTGGCGCGCACCCTCAAGACGTGTCTGCTGTGCATGTCGGATAGCGGTAAGGAAGAAATGCTCCGCTACCTGCACGAGTGGTCGGATACCCATCCGGGCACCCTGGAAGCGGTGATTAATGCTACGGTGGAACTAGACTATAACCACTACGCGCTGTACGAGTCGCTGGATACCGTTCATAAGTTTATGGATACCGTGGCCACCCTGATGGCCAAGCTGGCCGCGCTGGACTACATTGGAAAGGAGCAAAAGACGGATGCGCCCCCACCGCCGCCGCGACCCTCGGTGTTTGTGAAAGAAGACCCGGACCAGGGCAAGCGCAAAAGCACCTTCTGGAATATCTGATAGACTACTACTGAGATGAGACCAATCAACCAACCTGACATTACCGCCGCCCGCACCAAACTAGGCGTAGCACTTTTGCTCACCCTGGGTCTGTTTCCCCTGGGGTGGTGGATGCACCACCAGCTGCCGATGCCCGCGGAGGCGGCCCTTCCTCCGGTCGGCATAGCCGCCGCAGACACCTTTGATCACGCGCGCATTCAGGCCATCGAGCAGCAGTTAACCCAAACGGTGAGCGCGCTGCAAACCACCAACGTGATGGTGCTGGTGGACGCTACGCCGGGCATGGAAAACGCCCTCGAGGCCAGTGCCAGCGCGCTGGAGCCGCTGTTATCGGGCACTTCGGGCCAGGTGGGGGCCGCGGCCTACCGCGACGCGGCCGAAGGCGCCTGGGGCTACGTGGAGGCTCCCGGCGGTAGTGATGTCCCGCGCTGGCTGCGCCGCCTGAGCACCGACGTGCAGTACGATCAGGACGATCCTGAGGCGGTGTACTACGGCCTACAGCAGGCCCTGCAATCGGCGGTGTTTCAGCCCGGACAAACCAACGTTTTAATCCTGTTGGGGGACGCAGGCAACCACGCCCAGGATGCCCTGACCCAGGTGGAGCCAGTAACCTTGCTCGATGAGATGGGCCGACTAGGAGTGCACTTTGGGGCGGTGCAACTGCGCCACCCGGAGGGAGTGGCCTACGAGCAGTTCGGCGAGCAGCTGCGCCAGGATTTCTTGTCGACCAAAACTTCGCTGGAACCAATTGCCTGGACGCACGGGCTTCGTTACCGGACCGGTTCGTACCCAGCGACGATGCTGGCCACCTGCCGCTTTGGTGAAACCGTTTCGGCTACGGCTCTGGAGGCGGTGCTGGAAAACTACCTAAGTGAAGTGAACACCGCGGTGACCGAGCGGGTGCGTATTTTGGAAGCCGTGCAGGCAGGTGAGGCGGATAGCGTAATGAGTGTAGCCCAGCTCAACGCAGACGAGTTAAAGTATTTGCAGGCTTACCATCGGGCGCAAACCCCCTAAACCTTTAAATGTCGTAGAATTGGTTACGCAGAGACTGCCCTTCGTTTACCGAAGGTTGGAGGAGTACGTGCAGCATCCGGCCAATTTTTTATCCCTGCCCGAGATGCTTCGCCGCTACAAGCTTCTTAATACCACCCTGGTGAACATCACGATTAAATAAATTCCGGTTGTCTTCTACCTGGGTCTCTACGATAAGATACTGACGCTCAAAGCCTTGAACAAGTACCTCTCGGCCCCAATAGATGCCTCGATGCCCGTGATACCCAGCGGACACAGCCGACTTCCCGAGCTTGTTACTCAAACGTTTGGCGAGAGGGTAGAACACTATATCAACTGACTGCATTACAACCTCCGAAAGCTTTGCGTTGTGAAAGCAAATCGCCTACATTTGGGACGAACGAAAAGACAACGACAAGGATGGAAGAAATTAAAAAAGAGGATATCCGTCAGGAGGTATTTGACCTCTACGATGACTACGCCCACAACCGCCTGGACCGGAGGAGTTTTCTGGACAAATTGTCAGCCTACGCCGTCGGGGGACTCACCCTACCGGCCCTGCTCGGGTTTATCATGCCCAACTACCAAGACACGCTGCAAGTGCCGCCCGATGATCCCCGCCTCAAATCAGGGTTCATCAACTACGAATCACCGCGGGGAGGGGGAACCATCAAGGGGTTGCTTTCTCAACCCGCTGACGCCGACGGAAAGCTACCGGGCGTGGTGGTGGTGCACGAAAATCGCGGTTTGAATCCTTACATCGAGGACGTAGGTCGACGGGCAGCGCTGGCCGGGTTCATTTCTTTGGCTCCGGATGCGCTCACTCCCCTGGGAGGCTACCCCGGCAACGACGATGCCGGTCGCGAACTGCAACGGCAGCGAGACCGCGAGGAGATGCTGGAGGATTTTATCGCGGCTTATGAGTATCTGAAACAACATCCGGAATGTACGGGAAAAGTAGGGGTGGTCGGCTTTTGTTTCGGTGGATGGATTTCTAACATGATGGCGGTGCGCCTGCCGGATTTGGGGGCGGCCGTGCCCTTCTACGGCAGTCAACCGGCGGCCGAGCTGGTTCCGCCGATCGAAGCGCCGCTGCTGCTGCACTACGGCGAACTAGACACCCGCGTCAACGAGGGTTGGCCCGCCTACGAAGCGGCGTTGAAGGCGAATGATAAAGAGTACGCCGCCTTCGTGTATCCGGGTGCCAACCACGGCTTCCACAACGATACGACTCCCCGCTACGACGAAGCCGCCGCGGCGCTGGCCTGGCAGCGAACGATTGATTTCTTTAAAAAACACTTAACGTCCTAATCGGCTTCCTGCTTCTGCGCGGCGTATCGCTTTAGTTCCTCCGCATCACGCCCCTCAAAAGGGTTGAAGGGTTTTTTCAGCTTAGTCATCGGTGCGTTTTTTCTGCTCTGCTGCTCTCCGCAAAAGTTCTTCTTTGGAAACCGGCGTTCCTTTCTGCTTCATGGTAGCCCAGAGTTCATCGGCCATATTGGTGAGGAAGGGGTTTTCCGTATCTGGGAAGCGAGACTGATGAGTATTTTGGTTCTTGGTTGGCTTTCGTTCCGGCATTAATCAAATGTCACTTACGGTTTGACTTCTTCTCTTGGTAGCGCCTCATAACTTCCTCGCGTGATACCGGCTTAGAATTAGCGTACAATTCTTTCCAGACTTCGTCGGCATTGCGACCGTCAAAGGGGTTTGGGGGTAGTTCGTCAAACGACATCGACCGTTCGTCTTTTCGGTGGTGCATGACAATAGTTATTCGTTACCGGATTCTTTGTCGTTACCTTTTCTGCTAATACTATCGAGATGAACGCTTCTGTTCCTTTTCAACGATTGCTCGCAGTTGCTCGATCATTTCCGGTTGCGACATAGAGGTGCCGTTCTTACTAATCTCCTTCCATACTTCTTCCTTATTTCGGCCTTCGAAGGGGTTAAAAGGCTCTTTCTTGTTGTCGCGTTCCTGCTGCGACCGATCTGCTTTCTTGGAGGGTCTGTGTATCTCTTTCATAAGACAAAGATACTAACAAATTCGCTCTGTTACCAGTCCAACGCGTAGTGATTGCATAGATGTTATTAGCGGCAGTATCCCCTCAGAATGTCTTCTTCATCAGCGACTCTAACCTCCTTGAAGTTCACTTTCTTTTCATTGTAATTCAAAAAAAGCTGTAAAAACCTCTTTTTGTGACTATATCCGATCATATACATGTAGTAGTAAGTGCCATCGTCGTAATGCCTCAATGGTTCTGCCGCAGTATTTACATTTCGGAATACAGATAAAATTTCCTGGTGAGTGACCTTCTCAGGCAGTTCCTTCAGTGGAGGGAAGCTGAATCTGAAGTCTGGTATTTCCATGAGGTTACTTTAAATGTTTAATGAATAGCTTTTGCAACCCTTGTTTTAGATGGATTTTCAGAATAGTAAATAACTCAAGTTCAATCCGTCTTAATTGCATTCCGATTTTTCTAAACCAAGCTTGAATTGCCGCGATTTCTAAAAGTTCAGAATCTATTTATTGGATTTCTCAAACGTAATACTTTAATTTGAGCCACACAAGAAATAATAGTAAATTACTCACAAATGCAAGATAGAGCAATACGAGAAATTGGCGAGTTTGCTTTAGGAAAACAAGAGGACTTGCACCCCTACCAGCTTTATACCGAAGAGCTTACTCCCGGTAAAGTCTGCACAATGGCGGTTGCTGTCTTCGTTAAGGCGGGAGATATGATTCGCTATAAACACATTGATTCGGCTAACGTCAACCAAGACAACTACCAGCAGTATGCCTATCGTAAAGGCTCTCCTCGCGGAGGTGACATTACCTTTACTACCAAGTTTGGTAACTTAGATAAAAAGCTCAACGTGCTGGCAAAGCAATGGCCGTCGCTGCTCGGGGTTTCTAAAAAAGTTTCCCCCTCGGAGCATCAACTATTAAAAGCGTGGCAAACTGCTTTCGAAGAAAGTAGAGCGCAGTTGCAAACCGATCTTCAAGTTTTCTACGATGGCTTAGATAAGAAAAAGCAACAAGCGAGTGGGTATACCTTAGCTCTTGAAGCTGACGGTCAACGTATGTTGTTGGCAGAATTCGAGTCGGTGCAACATCAGTTGGTGGCTAGCGGCACGGAAGGAAAAAAAGAAAAGTACAAAGTGGTTTCCGAAGGGAAGAATAATGTTTGCTCTGTTTGTCTACAAAACCAACCGATACTCTACGGATTTGCTTCCCCGTTTAAGTACGCCACGGTGGACAAGCCCGGTACCGTCAGCGGCTTTTTTAACCAAAAGAACAACTGGATTAACTACCCTATCTGCCAACAGTGTGCATTGACGCTGGAGCTTGGAAAAAACTACGTCACGAAGCATCTTACCAAAAGCTTCTTTGGAAACCGCTACTATCTCATTCCAAAAACCATCCTTCCTCACGACAAAGACAGCTTGCGGAAGGCAATACGCGGTATAGAGCAAATCAATTATGACGCCCGGCAAAAAGATACGATAGAACGGGATGAAGATTATCTTCTGCGTAACCTAGGTAAGCTAGATAATTCGTTTACGCTCAACATGTTGTTCTTTGAAGAAAATCCTACGACGAAAGCGGTCAAGATAAAGCTAATGCTGGAGGAGATTCCCCCTTCTCGCTTTCGCACTTTGTTTATTGATGCCCCGCAAGAAGTAGACGGACACCCTTTGTATGCATTAGCTGACTATAGTCCGGTACTCAGAGAGAAAGTTAACCTTAGTTTCAGCTTCGGCATTATCAAGCAGTTTTTTGAAGATACTTTTTACGATACGGTGTACCGCGTATTCACCGGTAAGTCAATCAACCGGCAAGAATTGCTTAATAGGTTTATGCAGGTGATTAGAAGCAATTATAACCGAATGATGACTTCCGACGGATACGTGGAGCGAACGCATTTGACTATACTGAAAGCGCATCTTCTATTGCGATATTTTGAAACCTTGCATATTGTTGAACCCCCAACCCGTACGCTTATGATTCCTGAAACCGAAGAAGAAAGACAAACGCTTCGCAAGAAGTCAACTTTTGACATGGAGAAGTTACGAGCATTTTTGAGAGAAAATAACGAATTTGTCTACGATGAATCCGTAGCCGGTATATTCGGATTGGGGGTGTTGGTTAGCCTAGTCTTTAATATGCAAAATGCTAGTATCGGAAGCACTCCTTTTGAGAAAAAACTAAAAGGCTTCAACTTATCAGCCAGTGATTTGGAAAAAGTATACCTTGAAGCAATAGATAAAGTCAATCAGTACAGTGGCGCTTATACCTACAAGCAACTAAGAGAGTTTGTTAGCGAAAATTTCGCTATCAATAAACTAAAAGTAGCCAAAATGACGAATCAAGAGCGGTCTTTTTACTTCGTGACCGGCCTAGAGCTAGGCAGAAAATTTAGAAGCGAAAAAGAAGAAACGAACCAAACCACCGAAGCAGCATGAGCAACGTAAATCGCCGATCCGAAATTCTCTTTTTGTACGAGACCGAAAACGCCAATCCCAACGGCGATCCACTCAACGAAAACCGCCCCCGCTACGACACCGAAGACCGCAAGGTACTGGTCTCAGACGTAAGGCTGAAGCGTACCATTCGTGATTACTGGTTTGAGTACAAGGGGTACAACGGAAGCGACGGGAAAGATATCTTCGTTCGGGAAACGAGTTACGAAGCCAAAAACAAAAACGGAGAAACAGAGACGTACATTAGTTCAGGAAAGCAACGCGCTGACTTATTTAAAGAAGGCAAAGACAAAGTGTTAGAAACCTGCATCGACGTGAGAGTCTTTGGCGGTGTTCTTCCCATTGTAAAAGATACGTTCACGTTCACCGGACCGACTCAGTTTCAGATGGGTAAGTCACTACACGAAGTAGAGGTTGTCACCGAACAGGGAACCGGAGCTTTCGCTTCGGGAGAAGGCAAGAAACAAACTACGTTTCGAACCGAATATAAGGTGCCGTACGCGCTTGTTGGCTTCAACGGCATTATTAACGAAAAGGCCGCGCAGTACACTAAGATGACCGAAGAAGATAAAGCCTTGTTGCTAGAGGGCATTTGGGACGGCACCAAGAATCTGATCTCTCGCTCCAAGTTCGGCCAGGCCCCGCTATTGATGATGGTCATCGATTACAAAGAGCCTTTCTATATCGGGGGGCTTCGCCAACGGGTTAAGCTAACCTCCGAAAAAGCGGGTACGCAATTGCGCGGTACCGAGGATTATCAGATCGACATTTCATTACTAAAAGATGCTTTGCTGGAGAATCAAGCGAAGATAGATCACATCACAATGCAGGTAGACTCCCGGCTGAGAATCACCAACGGGGAGCAGGCCATTACTTGGAAAAGCGGAAAGTACTCGGTCGATGAACTCTGAGTCATTCCTAGTATTTGACATTAGCGGAGAGTACGGACACTTTCGTAAGTTTAATACAACAACCTCGCCCCTCACCTACGGTATTCCTACCCCTACCGCAGTTATAGGCATACTGGGAGCCGTGCTCGGTATCGAACGTGAAGATGATAAGGGAAAAGTTAGTCCGGGGCAAGCCGCACTCCGGGAAAGCTTCTCCGCTGATCGTACCAGTTTGGCCATTCGAGTACTTAACCCGGTGAATAAAGTGAACATAGGGTTCAACTTGCTGGTCACTAAGTCTCCCCAAACATTCTTCAACGTGGTCAATCGCACTCAAATTGAGTACGAGCTACTAAAGAATCCTGGCTACCGCATCTATCTTCGGTGGGACCATTCTCGGCGGGAGGAACTTACTAACCGGCTACGGGAAAAGAACTTTCACTTTACCCCCTACCTGGGCACCAGCCAGTTTACTGCCGACGTGCTATGGCAAGGTGAGCGAGAGGGCGAACGTATCCAACGAGCGGATTTTGTTCCTTTTCATTCGGCCGTCAATCTAAGCCGTCTGCGTGAGACCAGCAATCCCATCGATATTAATCAAATCAATACCTTGTCGATCCAAGTAGAAACGCTACCGTTAGCCATGCAACCCAACCGAATCATCGAGCGGTACGGCGAAGTGCTGGTAGAAACCGCGGGGCGGGCGGTACCTACGCTGGCTAACGACCAAAGTTACACGATCGAAGGCGAAGGAAATATACAACTGCTATGAACTCTCATCCTGGCGTTCCATTAATTAAGCATCTGCAAGAAGTGGCCAACAACTGTCAGGCAGTAGCCCGTACGAACACCACGGATTTTGGCTTATCGCAAAGCACCAAAGAGACCATTGCCTACGCCTGCGGAGCTTTTCATGATCTGGGCAAAGCCACGACGTACTTCCAGAACTATCTAACAACCAAAAGCGATTCGTCCGGGCTAAAGAATCATGCGTTACCCTCGGCGGCGTTTGTATTCTACGTAATCAAAAAAATCAGCCAATCACTTTCCGAAGAAGAAAAAGATCAATCTGTCTTCCTGGCTAGTTTATGCTTTACGGTGGTTAGAAAGCACCACGGTCATCTAAACAACCTTAATCAGGAGATGACGCTCCGATCGAAACGGGAAGAGCTGCAAAAACAGTACGCGGCCATTGATCCTACCTCTGCACAAGCACTGATCGACACATTGCTGAAAAACCATGTACTTGATATTCGTTGGAATGATTTTCTTGAGTGGTTTGATGGTGATGAACTTCTCGAAGAAGTCGAATACGAGTTTCTCGATTTCTACCAAGACAAATACCATGAAGACTGGCCAAATCAACAGAAAGCAGCCGCTTACTACTTGTTTTTGTGGTTGTTCGGCACACTTCTCTATTCCGATAAATCCGACGTGATCTTATCCGGTGCCCTCCCGAGTATTCCGGACCCTACCCTTGCCTATCTGACCAAGTACCGCGAAGTTAAGAACTACAATAACCCTTCCGGTGAGATTAACCGGCTCAAAAACGAGGCGTTCTTCTCCGTGCTGGACAGTATTGATAACCGTTTCGATCCGGCGCAACGATTTTACTCGATCACCCTGCCCACTGGTCTGGGCAAAACCCTTACCTCACTCGGGGCGGCACTAAGTATTAAGGAGAGAGCCGGACTAGCGGACGGCAAAATCATCATCGCCATTCCCTTTACTAGTATTATCGATCAAAACTTCGGGGTATACGACGATGTGTTTGGGCATCCGGACAGTGCGTTTCTTCTCAAGCATCATCACCTCGCCAGTCCTGTTTACAAAGAGGGGGAAGACGACGTGCGCGACGGCGATCAAAGTCAGCACCTCATCGAAACGTGGCAGAGCGCAGTTGTTGTTACGACCTTCGTTCAGTTGATTGAGTGTTTGGTTACCAACAACAAATCGAAACTGCTCAAATTTTCTTCTCTCTCCAATTCGGTCATCCTACTCGACGAGGTGCAGCAGATACCGTATCAATACTGGACGCTTATCCGGCAAGCGTTGTTCACCGTGGCTGAACACCTTAACTGCTACTTCGTGCTGATGTCGGCTACGCAACCCCTTATCTTTCATCCGCAGAAAGAGATCAACGAACTGGTCGCCGATCACGAAACGTATTTCTCTTACTTCAACCGGACCCAGATTATCAACAAAACTGATCGCACGGTGTCTCTTGACGAGTTCATCGACGATGTAGCGGGCTATGCCGAAGCGAACCCTGCTAAACACCTACTCATCATTTTAAATACGAAGAAAGTGACCCTGTCGTGTTTCGAGAGATTAAAAGAATGTATCGATGAAAATACCGAAATCCGGTACCTGACCACGTTGATTACTCCGTATGAGCGGAAGGCTATTATTAATGAAATTAAGAATCCGAAGCCGGATCGGCGATACGTTATTGTGAGTACCCAACTGGTGGAAGCGGGGGTAGATATTTCGGTGGATACGGTGTTCAGGGCACTCGCGCCGCTGGACTCCATCATTCAGGCTGCCGGGCGAGCCAATCGTTACAATGAAAAGTCTTTGGTAAGCGATGTGTTTCTCTACAACATAGAAGAACTGCAAAAGGTATCCAATCGATTATACGGAGCGGAGCTGATGCAAAAAACACGTAATGTAATAGACGGCAAGAAGACTATTCCCGAGAGCGACTACCTATCATTAATCAAAGAGTATTTCAACCAAGTGAAAGACCTCTCTGATTTCGGCGACCATTCGATACGCGATGCGCTGTTAGCACTTCGATTTCAGGACACCGGAGCCTTCAAGTTGATTGATGAGATAGCCTCGGAATCATTATTTGTCGCTCTCAATAACCAGGCAACGGATGTTTGGAATCAGTACGTTGCTATTCAGGAAGATAGGGATCTGTCCCCATTGGATCGACGTAAAGCTTTTACCAAAATCAAATCCGAGTTTTACGAGTACGTGGTGAACGTACCAATTCCCTACGGTAAGCAGAGCATCGATCTACCCTACGAGCCTCACTATGGTTTCTATCTATGGGAACAAGCCGAACCCAAAAGTTTCTACCATTACGATGCTGCATGTCCCGCTGAAAACACGGGCTATAATGAATTGAGTAACCTTAGTTTTTAACCAACGTAATGCCCCACCTCACCACCATCCGCTTTCCCGACATCCGCTTGCAAACGCGCGACGCGCACAAGCTGCGGGGCTACTTCGGCAACCTGTTTCGCGAGCACTCGCCTTTGCTCCACAACCACTACGCCGACGGCACCACGCGCCACCGCTACCCACTGGTGCAGTACAAGGTGCTGCGAAATGTGCCGACGCTAATGGCCCTTAACGAAGGAGCCGAACTGCTTAATACCTTGTTTTTGCAGATGAAAACCCTGCAAATTGCCGATGGCACCTATGAGATCAACGCTAAGCACATCAGCAGCCAGCGCGTGGCGGCGGGCTACGCCGAAGAACTACACACCTACCGCTTCGAAACCCTGTGGATGGGCCTAAACCAGGAAAACTACCGGAAGTACAATCAACAGGACGAACCCGCCCAAGCCGCGATGCTCAACAAAATCGTGGTGGGCAACATCCTGTCGTTCTTCAAGCAACTGGGCGTATTCCTGGAACCACAGCAACGCCTGATGGCCAAGCTGGACGTCACGCCCAAATCAACCCAATTCAAAAACCAATCAATGGTCGCCTTCGCGGGCACCCTGATTGTCAACGCCGTGCTGCCCGACGGCATCGGAATCGGCAAAGCGGTGTCTCGGGGGTTCGGCACGATTAAAAGAATGTAATATTCGTCCTTGGTCATTTGTCCTTTGTCCTTTGTAAATTTGACCAGTGACCAGTGACCAGTGACCAGTGACCAATGACCCACAACTATGCAAATCTTCATCAACACCTACGGTACCTACCTGCACGTGAAAGACGAGATGTTTGAGATCAGAACGCGACCGCCTCAGCAGGAAGGGCAGCCTCGGGAAAAGTTTAAAATTAACCATCTGGCCGCGCACAAGATCACTTCGTTTCTGGTGAGCAAAGGCGTATCTATCACCACCGACGCGCTGGCCTTGGCTCTGAAGCACAACATCGACGTGGTGGTGGTGGAGCGCGACGGGCACCCCATTGGTCGCTTCTGGCACAGCAAGCTGGGCAGCACCACCAAAATTCGCAAACGCCAACTGGAAGCCAGTCTGGATACCATAGGCCTGCGATGGACCAAGGCCTGGGTAAGCGCCAAACTGGAACACCAAGCCGACTACCTGCAAGACCTGCGAAAGCACCGGAAACAACTGACTGATTTTTTGAACGAAAAACAAGAACGTATTCTGCACTTTCGGACGCAAATTGCGGCCGTTGAGGGAGCCACCGTAGGTGAAGTGGCCGAACGTATCCGGGGCTGGGAAGGCAACGCGGGTCGGCATTACTTTGAAGCGTTAAGCAAAGCGATTCCGGCCGAGTTTGTCTTTCGGGGACGCAGCTTTCGTCCGGCCCGCGACCCGTTTAATGCCGCGCTCAACTACGCCTACGGCATTTTGTACTCCCGCACCGAGCGAGCGTTGATGCTGGCCGGGCTGGACCCCTACCTGGGGTTTTTGCACCGCGACGACTACAACCTGATGAGTTTGGTATTCGATTTTATCGAACCCTATCGTATTCACGCCGAACGCTGCGTCTTCGGTCTGTTTTCAAAAAAGCAGGTGAACAAAACGTATTTCGACGAAATTGCCAACGGCTATTCGTTGAATGCCGAGGGCAAGCCCTTTCTGGTGGAGCACTTTATCAAGTATATTGACCAGGACAAGATTCGCTACCGAGGAAGAAATCAAACCCGTAACAACGCCCTACAGATGGACGCGCACGCTTTTGCCAACGTTTTGATTGCCGATTGATGATTGTTCCCATAGTTGTTTTTGCCCCCCCCTCCTTGTTATTCTATATTCTCTACTTGATGTTTAACCAAGAATATCGAACGCCGAACAAGGAATGATGAATTTTGAAGTAAAAGTATACAGCTTATGATTGTTTGGACGATGTATGACATCAAAGATGACAAGGCCCGCACGCGCGTGGCTAAGTGCTGCAAGCAAGCCGGACTGTACCGGGTGCAGTATTCGGTGTTTCTGGGGACGCTGACCGCCAGTGAGAAAGACAGCCTGGAGCTACAGATTCAGGATCAGATTGATGAGGAAGTGGATTCGGTGTATATCTTTCCGATGTCGAAAAACGAATTGCAGGGCACCACCTTGTTGGGGCAAGCTTTTGATAAGGATATGGTCACCGACGAAGTACGCGCGTTATTCTTCTGATATGGCCTCGCTCACTCCTTCGCACATTATCGAGTATCTGTACTGTCCGCGCTACACGTACTTCGAGTATGTGCTGCGCATTCCGCAGTACGAAGAAAAGTTTTATAAAGTGCAGAAAGGTCGCCATATGCACGACCAGCAGTTGGAACGCAACAAAGACTACCTGCGAAAGAAAATCGGAGCGGTAGAAAAGTGGACGGACCAATATCTGACTAACGACACGCTACGGGGCAAAGTAGACGAGGTGCTTCGGCTCCGGGACGACACGCTGGCACCGTTGGACTATAAGTTTGCGGTGTATAATGATCGGGTTTATGATACGTACCGGCAGCAGCTGTTTTGCTACGCGGTGCTGATTGAGGAGAACTTTGATCGGCCGGTGCACCGCGGGTTTCTGGTATACATTCGCTCGAAGTACAAGCTAGTGGAGGTGCCGGTGACGATGAAGGACAAAGCGCTTATTCAACGTTCCATTGCGGAAGTTGTGTCGATCATTGAGCAGAATAAGTATCCAAAGGCTACCAAATATAAGCGTCGTTGCTTAAATTGCACGTATCGGAATATCTGTACGCAATAGAAGCTTTTGTTTGAATCCGGTACTAAATTTATTTTTAAGGTTGGGCTACATGGGGGTAATTTATTGGTTTACAGGGGGATATGTAAACGGAGAATGCGCCTGTTTGGCATCAAAAAAGCTCTTTGACGTATTGACCATTAGAATTATAAAAAAGCAAACAAGTTGCAAAGCTCCTGTTATTCAGGAATTTACAGCAGCCACGGCTTCCCAATCAACATCCACCGAAACAAGGATTGAAACTGCTCGAGCGCAAACCTTCGGCGGTATAGTATGGCACTTCCCAATCAACATCCACCGAAACAAGGATTGAAACTTCCTGGTTCAACTCTTTTACCCGGTGGATACCCACGACTTCCCAATCAACATCCACCGAAACAAGGATTGAAACGTATGAGAATATCGCCCGGCTGAAAATCATCCGGGGCTTCCCAATCAACATCCACCGAAACAAGGATTGAAACCTATCCAGAATTTCGAGCAATTGGCCTAGTAGCTGCAAACTTCCCAATCAACATCCACCGAAACAAGGATTGAAACTCTGAACTTTGGTATAACCCTCAAAGCACAAATCGACTTCCCAATCAACATCCACCGAAACAAGGATTGAAACAGAAACCTCCGCGCAATATCCCATAAACGCGCCTTTCTTCCCAATCAACATCCACCGAAACAAGGATTGAAACGTGAGAAGATACGCTGACTCCCAGGCCGGGCGATTGCTTCCCAATCAACATCCACCGAAACAAGGATTGAAACAAGTCTATCGAAAAGCTTAAAGTCGAGCAAACATATCTTCCCAATCAACATCCACCGAAACAAGGATTGAAACACAGTTACAAGGACTATTTGATTCGCGATCTGGAGCTTCCCAATCAACATCCACCGAAACAAGGATTGAAACTGGTCTGTCGATTTTAGACCGGGTGGAAAATTTGTTCTTCCCAATCAACATCCACCGAAACAAGGATTGAAACCCACCGCTCCAAAATTTCGGGTTCTTCTAACATCGAGAACTTCCCAATCAACATCCACCGAAACAAGGATTGAAACCCGTTTACAAAATAGGTTTCAGCGTACTTTCTTTGCTTCCCAATCAACATCCACCGAAACAAGGATTGAAACTTATTCATCGTAGTAATCTATTAGTCTTTCGTATTGACTTCCCAATCAACATCCACCGAAACAAGGATTGAAACCTAATGAGTCCGGCCGGGGGCAGCGGGGGCCCTTTGCTTCCCAATCAACATCCACCGAAACAAGGATTGAAACCCTACCCGAGTAGTTTGCCCGCCGTTGAGGCCGTAAACCTTCCCAATCAACATCCACCGAAACAAGGATTGAAACCCAGTTTACTGCGACCGGCGTCCCGGCGAACCATGTCTTCCCAATCAACATCCACCGAAACAAGGATTGAAACAGGTTACCGCCTCGGCGAAGGCCGCAGGCCAAACGCTTCCCAATCAACATCCACCGAAACAAGGATTGAAACACAATCTCTTAGAAGTAGAAAAACCAACCGGCAAGCCTTCCCAATCAACATCCACCGAAACAAGGATTGAAACCGTAGTGGTGCCCAAAAACCAAAGCGGTTACACGGCGCTTCCCAATCAACATCCACCGAAACAAGGATTGAAACCCCATTTCTCGTTTCTTCTCGGAGGCCAAATCTGACTTCCCAATCAACATCCACCGAAACAAGGATTGAAACTACTCCAGGGTGCAGCCGTCCGCTTGCGGTATGATAAGCTTCCCAATCAACATCCACCGAAACAAGGATTGAAACTAGGATTTGTCGGGCCGGTGCTTTCTGAACTGCTCGACTTCCCAATCAACATCCACCGAAACAAGGATTGAAACGTGGTTTGGGATATGGCCGCCAGAAATAGCGGCCCGCTTCCCAATCAACATCCATCGAAACAAGGATTGAAACATTACCCGATTGGAAGAGTCTGACCAAGAGCAATCCAACTTCCCAATCAACATCCATCGAAACAAGGATTGAAATTTGAAGCGTGAATCATCGGTCGGGGTTCCGCCACTCTTCCCAATCAACATCCATCGAAACAAGGATTGAAACCTATGGCGGAACAGGTGGGGATGAACCCGTCGCGGGACTTCCCAATCAACATCCGCCGAAACAAGGATTGAAACAAGAGATAGTTGACTTGATCGGTCGTATAGCCGCGCTTGCGGATTTGGAAGGCGATTTGTTTGGTGTAGTCGGAGATAGGTTCACTCATAGCAACCCAGTTGTTATTGAAGTTCTTGTACAAATAAATGATGGCCTCGCTGGGCCGCGCGGCGTCCGCTTGTTCCCAGCCGGGCCGCCGGGCGGTGGCATAGCGCATCAACAAGATAGCGTCATCAGTGAGGATGTATTGATGCGTATACATTAGTCAAATTTGTGACGAAGGGCCGGGCGGTACAGACGCACTTCGTCAAAGTATCTGAAATGGCGTTGATTGTTGGTCCGGATTTCCGCATTGGCCACGATGGCCGTGGCCCCTATCAGCGTGTCGGCCACGGCGGGGCTGTGCTCCCGGTAGCTGTACATCAGATGCTCAAACATCGCCGATATTTCCTTGTTCAATAAGTTTAATTTCTTTCCGGATGGTAGCAACCACCTCCGCTGATACTTTGCGGTTGCGTTCGTGGCGAAGTATAGGAGTCAGGATGTTGGTATCCAGGAGCACCGGCGGGCGGCTCTTGTAGCGGACCAGCACTACGCTACATTATCGGTGGCCTGTTGCCTGCCTGCCGGTAGCGGTTCCCCGCCGGGACAGGTTCTTCCGCCTCGTACTGCTCTAGTCTTTGGTGGTGCCGCTCCAAGGCTTCCTCGATGGGAGGAAAAGATGCGGGGGGCATAGCGGATTGTCCACCGTGGCGGACCCCGCCGGGTTCATGCCCGACCGGGACGCGCCGGGCCGCCGGGCGGCGCCCACCAGCTTGCCCCTCATCGGTCTGAGGTTCCGATTCAGGGATAGGATCGCCGCGCAGGATGGTACCTACCAGGCGTTCACCGTCGTAGATGTCCACTCGTTCGCCCAAACGGGATATGTTCTCCAGCACGGCATGTACTTGGTAGGCTGCATCTTCCGAGAATTCTTGCAAG
Source organism: Cyclobacteriaceae bacterium (assembly GCA_965217275.1). GTDB lineage: Bacteria > Bacteroidota > Bacteroidia > Cytophagales > Cyclobacteriaceae > Tunicatimonas. The sequence continues at coordinate 6,111,595 of OZ244400.1, forward strand.
TTGATTGATTCCATAGCTTCGCTTTTTATGATATGGTAAGGATTGAACTTGAATAACATCCACTAAAAGAACGAAGTAAATAATAGTGAGGCTCAGCGCGCAAAAGCTCTTCTGTTCATAGCGGTTTGTAAGTCAGTTGGATGCCGGGTCTGATAAATATTTCTTAAACCAGGCAATGTGCATGTCTTTGATTTCCTGTTTGGTCGGGCTGATTTGGGCATCCGCCGGGTCGGGCTTGAATCCGTGTCCGGCATTCGCAACCGGCACCAGCCGGGCAGGCACGCCTGCTTTCTGAAGTGCTTCGTAGAGCAATTCCGACTGCGGGTAAGGCACCGACATGTCTTTTAGTCCGTGAACAATTAACGTAGGCGGATCGGAAGCATCCACGTAGGTAATGGGATTGGCTAGCTTTACTTGGTCTGCACTTTGCTGGATAGGGCCACCGATGAATTCGGATTCGGGAGAGGTGGGGCTGTCGTGGTCCATGTTTCCCGGCGCGTCGTTCATCTTCAGAAAATCGGTAGGCCCGTAGTTTTCTGAAACTGCCTGCACCGCACTTGAAAAGGAAAGATAGGGCCCCGTCCCTTCCAGGTAGTTATCGCTGCCGGAGGCTCCCACCAGCGCCGCCAGATGGCCGCCTGCCGAGCCGCCGAAAACACCAATCCTTTCCGGGTCGATGCCGTATTTTTCGGCATAGGCTCGGGCCCAGCGCACGGCCGTTTTACAATCATGCACCGCCGCCGGAAATATGGCTTCTCCGCTCAGGCGGTAGTTGACACTGATGCCCACAAAGCCTGCTTCTGCCAGCCATTTTGCCGGGCCTGCCTCTGCCTTTCCTTTCCGGAAACCACCCCCGTGAAAGTGCAAGATAGCCGGGCGAAGGTTTTTACGGTCTCGGTGATAAGCAATGATGAGCGTTTGGGCAGCACTGTTGCCCCCGGTGTACCTGATGCCCTCTTCCACCACAATGTCGTTTTCATTTTCTGTCGGCTGTGCGTAGACAAGGATCGAGAAGCCCAGCAAAATTAAGAGCAGCCAAGCGGCTATGCAGGATTGTGATTTCATAATTTTATTTTTATTGGCTCCTGCCCGGGTAAATCTTCTGGCGTAGCCATATTATCACTTAGTTCACCTATGCCGCGTAGTAGGTAACTTGCCGCGTCACACTGGCTCAACGGTCACTATAATACGACAGTAGCTATACAGACTGGGTTCCCCATCATCTTTCACTGTCAAAATAATATGAATGGTTCCCGGCTTGCTGACCGTTGGTGCCGTAAAACTTGATGTCTGATTGCTGCTCCCTGAAATGCTAATCTTGCCCCGATAACTGCCCGGCTCTTCGTATGGGTACCATGCATAAGAAAGCTTATCACCATCCGGGTCACTGGAACCTTCGGCACTGAGTTGCACCTGCTCACCGGACCGGGCCGTTAGGCGGATGATGTCCGGGCCTTTATTTCCCCTAAATCCAGCCACTGGATTATGGTTGACTTTATCATAGTCGGGGGTAATGCTCCAGTCCATACGGGCCGCAAAATCATGCTGAAACGCGGTGCGCCAGCGGAAGAGCGAAGCGAAGACGTTGTCTTCATAAGTAGTTGAATCGTACGTCCAGGTATCGCCTACTCCGGCATACATCCGGTAAGGTTCGTGCTGCTCTTGCCCCTTCACCGGATTCACCGCACGGGGGTTTTTCCGTTTTTCAGCGCTAAAGCGGCCGCCCCAGTTGCCATAACTCACCTGCTCCGGTGGGGCAAGGCCCGTAGGGAGAAGATGCAGGAACGCCGGCGTATCACCTTCGTGTTTGTAGTGAGGATCAGGATACCGAGCACCCATCGGGCCGTGACTTTGTATGTGCTCATCAATCCAATCTGCCTCAAAAACCGATTCGTCTCCCCCGCGGGCCCGCTCCCAGTTTTTATTACCATCAACCCGACGAGACATTCCCTGAAACTGCACGGCGCTCCGAATCCAGAAAATGTCCGGGAAGGTATGGGCTATCCATGCGCCGGTATTGTCCTGACCGCCAATCTCATACACCCGAAGCTTTGCCACAAAATCTGCTACTTCTTCTGTACTCCGGCTATGTTCCACATCCCAAAGCGCCTGGGCAAGATCAATGGCGCCGCCCCATAGCAGTATCCAGACAGGACGTTCATCTTCTTTGTCCACGACCGCGATAATATGTTCGGAAGCTTCGGTACTTTGGCCATCGCCTACCACGTCCATACCCTCACCAAGGCGGCCTTTCCTGATAATACGCAACAGCGCGTCTCTCGTAGGAAAACCGGAAGCATGCTGCATCAGGTTTTCGCGTACTTCCCCGTAGGATGTTACGCATTGCCGGATCATGTCCGGACGAACCTTGTCTTTTCCCCGCCATCGCCAAATAGAAGTCGTGGCGATCAATCCTTCCACGTCAAATTCATTGGCATAAAGCAGAAAGCGAACCAATGATTGTGCATCGTCCGGCTCGTCATAGCTAATATCCGTCAGCACCACCACGCGGGGTTTCTGCGCCAGGCTTACGGTAGATGACCACAATAATCCGACAAGCGAAAGTAGAAATACAATTTCAGCAGTAGCCTTCCTTTGCAAAAGACCTGACATTTTTCTTCTCATCTTTTTGTGTATTTTTAGCTTCGGTATTCTTTTCCAAGTTATGGTAACTTCCGCATTTTTGTTGTCAATTAAAAACATCACATGTCTATAAGAAACACATTAGCTACTTTACTATTCCTCAGCCTCACCTCGATGCTATCTGTAGAACGTCAGGATAGGGCAAAAGAGAAGATGCCCTCCGTGCGGATAAGCAAAAGCGGGCATCATCTGGTTAAAGAAAACGGAGAGCCTTTTTTCTGGTTGGGTGACACGGCCTGGAAGCTGTTTGCCGGCTTGGATAAGCAGGAATCAAAAAGGTACTTGAAAGACCGGAAAAAGAAAAAGTTCACTGTCATTCAGGCTCACCTGCTGGATTGGAATTTTAATTACGCCAATGCTTACGGGGATGTGCCTTTCACGAAAGGGGATATCAATACACCCAACGAAGCCTACTGGCGACATGTAGATGACATCATTGATCAGGCAGAAAGCCTTGGGTTATACCTGGCACTATTACCTATTTGGGCCAAAAGCCACATAGAAACCAAGTCAGATAGCGTTAAAGGAAAGATATTACACAGTGATACCCTGGCTGCCTATCACTACGGCGAATTTTTAGGTGACCGGTACCAAGACAAACCGCACCTCATCTGGATACTGGGAGGGGATACCTGGGGCACACGAGATGCTATTTACAAAAACTTAGCGCAGGGGCTCACCAACGGTGCCGCAGGCGGCAACCAGGACAACATTCTGATGAGTTTCCATCCTCAGGGAGGTACCTATCGTCCACCCGCTACCTCCACCGGAGAGTTTTATCACGACCAAGCCTGGCTGGATTTTAATATGATCCAATCCGGGCATAATATAGGTAATAAAAACTACGAACGGATTTGGGAAGACTACCAGCGACAACCCGTGAAACCTACGCTAGACTCAGAACCTTGTTATGAAGCCCATCCGGTGAAGCATAATTACGACAATGGGATGTTTACGGCCTGGCACTTACGCCGAAGGGCCTACTGGTCGCTGCTGGCCGGGGCGTGTGGATTTACCTACGGGGCCAACGGCATCTGGCAAATGGACAAGCCCGGCAGTATACAGAAAGAAAGCCACTACCGAGACTATTGGTACAATGCACTAGACTACGAGGGGGCCCAGGATATGACCCACGTTCGTGCTTTAATGGAGTCCCGACCTTTTATTAATCCGGAACGGATACCGGATCAACGTATCTTAATCTCCGAGGCAGGCACGGTAGACGATCGGGTGCAGTGTGCAAGGGCCGCCGACAACAGTTACTGGATGCTTTATATCACCAATGGCAGAGACGTTAGGATTGATCTATCCAAAGTTTCAGGAGAGAAATGCAAAGCTTGGTGGTACAATCCACGTGATGGCAAACTGTATGATGAAAACCAGCGGCGCACCACTACTCATTTTGACACTTTTTCTACCGAAGGTGCGCGCACATTTGACCCGCCGGGAGAAACGGAAAACGATTGGCTACTGATACTGGATGATGCGGCAAAAGAGTATACCAGACCAGGAGCCTAGTATTGAAAGGTTTGATGCTGATTGCTCTTCTGTCTACGCAGACCAACCTACCCCCCAATCAGCACCGTGGGGCACCCCACCGTGATGGTGCCGCCGTGGGCAGTGGGGTCGCCCAGCCGGGCGGCGGGTTTGCCGCCGATCATCACCGTGAGTGATCCCATCAGGATGGTGTCGGGCGGACCCACGCAGGTGCACATGTCGCCCAGCACGGCGGCGGGCACGCCCCCAATGAGCACGGTGGGCATGCCCGGACCCAGCACGGGTCCGCCTACGTGGGGCACGGACGGCAGGCCGGGAGTCACCATCGGACAAACGTGCATATCGGTGATGCGGGCGGCGGGCTTACTCATGATAGATAATTTTGCCCGAGAACCGCTGCGAACCTACCGCAACTTGATAGAAGTACAATCCCGCAGGCAGGGGGCGGTGGCGGTCGTCGCGCCGTTCCCACGACAGCGTATGATGGCCGGGGGCAAAACGCTGCCGCCCGTGCCGGACGATGCGACCGGTGGCGTCGGTCAGGGTAAACGATACCAATGAGGAGGCCGCCATTTCAGACACTGCCACCGCAATGGTTGCTTCAGCGGTAGCCGGATTGGGATACACCGCTCCGACCTGCACCCGAGGGGGCAGCAACTGCTCGACCGAGGCCAAATCGGATCCGTAGAACAGCGTGAACGTCCGTTTCTGCTGAGTGGGCCGAAAGGTATATTCGGTCACTTCCCGTAGGTTAATAAGTTGGTGCGTTACCTCGTCGCGCAGCCACAGTTCGCGGTCGTTTCGACCCCACCCCCGGTTATTCCACTCCAGTCGTATCACCTGAGCGGAGGGATCGGTTTCTATGACAAACGGCCAGGAATATTGCTCGCTCGTTTTAACAATGTTTCTTTCTAAGACAATGTTGTCCAGCGAGTTACTAAACTGAACTTCAACAAATTGTTTAAACCGGGGCATCGGCGTCGCGTCGTAGGTATCGTAGCCGTCCTGGGCCTTCGGATGCATGCCGAATCCGGCCAATTGATTGGTTACTAAATCACTTGATACGGTAAACCCTACGAACCAAGCGTCTTCGTCTAGCGGATAGTTGCTATACTGACTAATTCCCCGAATCGTTGCCGAGCGTCCGTTAGGATCGCCTACTGCTGATACTAGCAGCGTGGTGGCCTCATCACTTTCCACAAACAGGCCCTCATAGGGTTTCAACGTCCCCGTTGCCTCGGTATAACGATCGCTGCGAAACACCCGCTGGTCGCGCTCGCCCAACCAGCTTAAGTTGATCTCAAAGGGAAACGGATTGCCAATCAGGTTCCAACCCGCTTGCAATTGGATAGAAAAACTCCGGGCAGAGTCCACCTCCACGGCGGTGCCTTGCACGGACAGGGGCACGCCCGCCCGCTTGAGCAGCCAGTAGCCCCGCCCGGGTTCGAACTGACTGAAACCCGATCCGTACTCCTGATACTCGGCGGCACCCGGCGCGTGACGCAGCAGACGAATGCTATCGGCGCTAAAGGATGCAGGACCCGTCCAGGCCTCACGCACGTCCTGCGCCCGGAAGGGGATAGCCACCAACTGATAATCTTTCTCCGTTGGCACGACTTGGTCGGCTTTATAGAGCGTCATGGATTGGGCAGGATAGCGCCGGTACACCCGCACCGGATCGGACGCGGCGCGCGTGGTTGTTTCATTCTTCACCACAAATTGATACTCAAACCCCAGGGGGTCGGAGAGCTGCTCAGCGGTGAGGGAAGCCTGGTACTTTTCTGCTTGCAATAGCGTCACCGTCTCCTGGGGAGTTCCCCCGGAAAGTCCGGTGATCGTGAGCAGCACCTCGTCGGTGTCGGCTACCCCAGCCACCTGAACCCCCAGGGTTAGCGACTCCGCCGAAGGATCGTACACTGGCGGGTTTTCAGCGTCGGGAGTCAGGGTCACCGTCGGTTCTTGCGGAGGAGCTTCGGGCGCAATCACTTGCAGAGATAGAGTGCCAACAGCCAACTGCGTGCCTAATTTCACGATCACCTTGGAGTAGACTCCGGGGGGAAGATCAGTGGGTATCGCAAAGGTGATCTCCGTACCCGCTTCATTTACCGTGCTTACCGGAAGGGGCTGTCCCTCAATAATTTCCACGGTAATTTGGTTGGGATCGCTGCCTAAGTTTTGGCCGGTAATGGTCACCGTTTCTCCCGGACTGGCCTCTCCGTCGGACGATAGCGCTGTAATCAGGGGCTGCGTGGTGTTGGCGTCGATCACTTCCAGGCTGAGGTTGCCTGCCGCCACCTGCCCGTTCACGGTTACTTCCACCGCATAGCTGCCCACCGGTAGCGGATCGGACAGGGTGATCTTCAACTGGTCGGGCTGCTCGGGAGCCACCGTGAACGTGGTGACCGCGATGGGGTCCTGGCCTTCTCGGCGCAAGTTGACCGTCAGCAATTCGGAGCCGTGGGTGGCATTGATAAAGGCGCAGCCGCTAACCGTGACGGTGGCCCCCGGAAGCACGGTGGCTTCGCTAAGTTGGGTCAGGGCGGGCAGCACCTGAAAATTACCCGCTGACGCTTCCTGCCCATTCACCTGCACCCGCACCTGGTACTGTCCCCAGTAGATTCCCGGCACCTGTACTTGCAGTTGGGAGGGGGCTACCGCCGAGACCGTAGCGCTGCTCACCTCGGTACCATCATGGTCGAAGAATACCTTCACCCCGGACGAGGCCGAGCCAAAATACCGGCCGGTCAAGGAAAACGTTTCGGTGCAGGTTCCGGAGGCATCGACGGCCAGGGGAGTGACCACCGGGGGTACCGACACGCTGCCCTGGTAAAAGTCCTCGTAGAAGCTTTTGCTCAGTCGCAGGGGATAGGCCGTGCCTGCTACCCAGGTGTCGGGCACGGGCAGCAGAACTTCATTGGTTTCAGAGAGGCTACCCTCAGCGAATTGCTCCCCCTCGCCCATTCGGTAGGCAAAGTCGTCTACATCTGAGCTGAACAGTTGGGTGCCACGCACGCGCAGTTGGTAGCGGTCGCCGGTTCGCACGGGGGCAACCTCCGTGATTCGGGGAATGCTTGGCAGTTCAAAGCTTCCGATGAAGATGTCGTAGGTGCCCGACTCATTAGGTTCTAACGACGCGCCATCCAGTCCGAAGGCTTCCCGATCGTAGACAAAAGGAATTTGGGCCGTAAGAATGCTTCCGAAGTTCAACACCGTCATGCCACGGCTGGCGTAGAGGTTGCCTTCGTTAGAGAAGCCGCTCAGATACACCAGCCGGTCGTCGGCCTGGCCACTGCCGCTCGTCGAAAACGCCGCCAGAAAGGTGTTTTTGGTGCCACGGCGCGACAGGCTACGGGTGGTGCCGCCCTGGCTGATGGTGAGCTCACGCTGGAAGGTGCCGCTCACGAAGTAGTTTCCCTGCCCGTCGCTCACAATTTGTTTGCCGTCTTCGGTGTCGGCGGTGCCAATCAAGAAGTGATTGATCAGATTGCCGTTGGTTCCGTCAACGCGAAGAACGTAGGCGTCTTTGCCCTGCGGAGTGGTTCCCAGCGCCTGGCCTTGGTAGGAAGGCGTACTGGTGACGTCTTGGAAGGCAAGTAACTGCTGCGTGCTGGGGTCAAAGTCCATATCACCCTCGGCCGTAAATTCCTCGTTTGCCGCCAATACGCTGATCCACCGAGGGGCCAACTGCTGATTAAGTTTGGTGAAGAACACTTGCTTGCTTCCTGCGGTGGTGGCGGTTTGTTCGCCTGGCCTACCGTTAGAGATTGCCTCTCGCACCCGTACGGCCTTCGTAAACTGCCCCCTCACGTACACGTCGTTGTTCGGGTCCACCAGCAGTCCGGTTACCTCAAACTGATCCTCTGAACCGCCTAGAATAGTTAAGTCAAGGATAGAGCCGTCGCCCAGCTCCGGGCTGTACCGGGCTACAAACAAGTCCATCCCCTCGCTGGTAATTGGGCTGATCCAGTTGTCTGCCGGATCGAACAGGAAATTAGTGGTTCCGCTGAAGAGTCCGGCCACCAGTAGGTTGCCGTTGGCATCGATGGCCAGTTGATTGCCGAAGTCGCTTCCTTCACTGCCCAAGTGGTTGACACTCGCCAGTGCTCCGGACTTGTGCAATTGGATAAGGAACAGATCGGTACCCCCCGAAGAGTTGAGGGTAGCGTAGTAGCGGCCTTCGGAGTCGGATACAGTGAGTTCTCCCGAGAAAGAACCGAGCAAATAGACGTAGTCATTGTTGACGGCAATATCACTGAAATAGAGTTCGTCACCGGTAGCGCTAATGCCGTAAAACCATTCTATTCCATCCCTCAGGTGGGCGTAGAAAAATTTAGGAGATGAAAAAAAGCTGTAGCGGAAGGTAATGGGCGAGGCAGTCCATCCGGTGAAGGTAACGTCGGCTTTCCAACTTCCCACCACGTATTCCCCCCCCCCCGTGGCCGGATCTTCTTGCCTTTTAATCAAATTGACTTCTTCGGCACTAGTGATACTTCGGGTACTGAAAGGCATCGGCGAAAATCCGGCGATCTGGGCAACGCTTGGATTATCGGAAAGCATACTGACCAGGGACAGGATCGTAGCAAGTAGGAGTTTTTTCATGAGACTAGGTTATTAAAGATTTTCAATTGCCGGGTAAGCCGGGCGGGTCCACCAGGCGCGAAGGTAGCTCAACCACGGGAGGATCAGGACCAGGATCGTCCGGAAGCAGAAAGTATACCGCCGCCGCCACGGCTGCCACCGACACGCCAATGTAGATGCCCCAGGGAGTTTTCTTTTTAATGCGAAATACCCCACTTTCCAGAGGCGAGCCGGACTCGGGACGCAGTTGAAAACGGTAGTTGGCGCCTTTGGGCAGTTCTTTGGGCACCTGCCAGGTGTACTCACCCCCCGTGAGGTCTTGCTGCAAAGGCTTGACTAGGTTTTGCCCTTGGTACAAATCGAGTGACACGGGTTGCGGGGGCGAGGCGCTCCAGGCGATGCGGTAGGTTTTTCCCCGAGTATAGCGGTCTTGGATGCCACGAAAGCCTCCGCTAAGAACTTCAATTGAAGAGGAATCGCTTTCAGAGGGTGCCACGGCAGTTCTTGTCTCGGTTTCCGGGTCCTCCCGGATGACTGGTTCTTCCTCCTCCGCCACTGGTTCTACCGGTCGCGAGGGCATGGCGGCGGGAGCGGCGTCTTCCTTGTCGGGCGCTTCCTGCTCAATGTTGAACTTCACGTAGCTGATCAGGGCCTTCCAACGGTTCTGCTGCGACTGCAAGCGCAGCGTGGCCCGCCGGGGCTGGGGTAGCAAGCCGCCGTACAGACTCTCAAAATCCACGATCAGGTAGTAGCCTTCGGCATCCTGTTGCACGTCGTAGATTCGCTGCAGCGAAAAATAAACGTCCAGGGTTTGCTGGGCGGTGGTGCCCTGGTAAAAGATATTGAAATCGGTGAGGTAGGTGCGCACGGGTCGCTCCTTGGTATCGAGCGGGGGCAGGTAATCGCTATCGTAGTCGTACACTACGTAGGCCTCGGGGGTGAAAATCTGCCGGTTGCCGGGGGTAGTGAATTCGGTGACGATCTTATCGCGGTACGACTTGGAAATGCGCGGATTGATAAGCTCTCGCATCGCCGCATTGTAATCCTGTAACGCCCGCTCCGCCCCTTTTTTCATAGCGTAGATGGTGTCGTCACTGAGCGAATCTTGCTGCGCCTGCGCGGTCACATCGAGCCACGTTAGCAGCAATAACAAAAAAATAACCCGTAAATTAGTGTGCATAATAGTTGGTTTAGGGCAGATGGAGTACGGTTGCTCGGTAATGAGGCTTGTCAGTTTCGGGCAGGGGTAGCAGTTCGTTGATCAGCCAGCCCGAGTTGGTGGTGCCCCGGTGAAAATCCTGCACCCGGAACACCCATCCCTCCACCTGCAGGAAGTGATACACGATGTGATTTACCTGCCGGAAGGTGAGTTCGCGGCGGTAAAGCTGGTTTAGAAAGGCCGTCAGCGGCTGGTCTACCTCTCCCCGCACCACGTAACTTTCCAGGTGGGCGGTGTCCTTCAGGGCATCCACCAGGTTCATAAAGTCGGTGCCGAAGCTGGTGGGTTGCAGGGTTTTGGTTACGTCGTAGGTTTCGTCCACGGCGAAGGCCAGTCGCTCGTCAGACGCTTTCGGCAGGAAGTCGGCCGCCACGCTGTTGATAATCCAGCGTGAGCCGCCGGTTTTTTCGTCCAGCTCGATAGAAAGTACCAGGGTAAAGAAAACTTTTTTGCCGTGCTGCACGCCCTGGCAGCGCAGTTCGGCGTACCAGTCGTGATCATAGAAGTCCAGGTAAGGAGGCGGCAGCGAGTCGCTCACCTCGTTTAAGAAGCGGACGATATCCGGCTTGTTCCAGTCTCTTTTCTCCAGGTTAAACAAGCTGCGCAACACATCGGTGCGACTTACATCGTTGATTTGGTACTGGTCCTTAACGTACTGACGGATAGGCGTATAGTCGGCATTGTTGAAGCGATCCATGAACTCGTCGATCTGCTTCACCTGCCAGGCAAAGTTTTCTTCGTAGGGAAATAAGACAGTCTGCGCCGGGGCCGACAGTGCGGCGCAGATCAACAGAGCGGTTAGAAATGGAAAGTTTTTCATCGCTTATTTTTCTCGGGTTTGCTTCACGTTGACGCTCGAAAGCAGCACGTCCCACTTTTTCTGTTGCTTCCCTTCGTCGAACACCACGTACTGGTCGAGCACCACCTCAATGTCTTTTTCGGTCACGTCCTGGTACACAATTTTGTTATCCAGGTAGCCCCGGAAGAGCTGCTGGGCGGCGATCATGCCGTAGTAGCGTCCGTCCATGCCCTTGCGAAACTTGCTCACCATCATGGCCTTCACCCACAGCAGCTCCACCTTGTCGTAGGGCAGCATCCGCAGCCGGTCCAGGTACACCGGCACGGTGTACTGCTTGCTTTCGGATTGGTTGAGTGACGACACCTGAATTTTAGAAGAATCGCTCATGAACAGCATCACGGCGTGGGACACGGCCATTAGCTTGTCTTCTTCCACCTCGTCCTTATTGGATACAATGCTGAGGTATTTGCCGAAGTCGTTGGCCTTCACCAGCGCCATTTTCTCGAAATGCGCCTTGCGCTCGTCGTCCAGCACCAGCACCTCGCCCCCGTCAGCGTCTCCCGAAGCGGTGACGAGAGAGGCGGTCGGTTGCTGGGTTTCTTTCGGCAGTTGGGCTAGTCCGCGGGCCACGTCGGCCGCCGGGGCCAGCAGCTGGTGGCGTCCGTCGCGGTAGAATACCAGTAGTGCGTCTTTGGCCGGAAGTGACTGCCGTTGGGGCGTTTCGATGGGCAAGTACGTAAGGGCATCGCCGTCTAGGGTCAGGGAGCGGGCGGTGACCACGTTTCCGTTGCGCAGGATGATGCGGTGGACTTGGGGGTCGGTACCCTCCTGCCAAGAGGCGGCCCCGCCGGGCAGGGTGAATTCGCCGGTTTGCTTGATGGCCAGCACCCACTGTCCGGCAGTGATGGTTTGACTGCCAGAAGCTTCTGAATAAACAATCGCCTGGGGGGTAATTGAGGTGACGACGCAATCAATCGAAGCGCCGTTTGTGAGATAAATCACGTCGGTTTTTTGGGCCCAGGCAGAAAGGGGCAGCAGCACAAGTACGAGGGCAAGTCTCATCTTCATCGGTGTTGGGGTTCTTATCAACGTAGTACCCACCGAGGTCTTCAACGTAACCCCTTACCGCTGAAAATTTGCTTTTGACTTGTCTTAGGAATGCGATTAAAATAAAGTAACGAAGTTTTGCTTACCTTTGCGGCTGCATCAACGAAGACAAGCGCATGATAGGATACAATCAAGCCACCGAGCAAATGATGTTACGTTTTTATACTAGTCTGCAAGAAAAAGAGCGTCGTCACTATGCAGCCCAGGAAGTAGAAAAGCTGGGCTACGGGGGCAAGGCTTACATTAGTCGTTTGTTAAAGATTAGTGCCAAGACCATCCGCAAGGGACAAACTGAGCTGGGGCAAGTGAGCTTGTACGCCCAGGTTCCAGTTGGCAAGCAGCGGCGTAGTGGGGGTGGCAGAAAAAAAATTTGTCCAGCATCCTGAGACTCAACGTCTGCTCAGGGCCTTGATAGAGCAGCATAAAGCCGGTAGCCCTGTGGATGCCAGTGTCTATTGGATACATTTGAAACCCAGAGAGATTGCCCAACGCTTCTTGGAGCAGCATGGTATTGTCATTAGTAACGGAGTGGTCAAGCGAGCCTTACAACAGATGGGCTACAAGTATCGCAAGCAGTACAAGAACCTGCCTACCGGCAAGTGGGCAGAACGTCAGAGGCAGTTCCAACTCATCTTTACCTTAGTAGCCATCATGAGTACAGGCAGCCCTATCATCAGTATAGATTGCAAAAAGAAAGAGCGATTGGGCAAGCTGCACCGAGCTGGTCGCTGCTACACGCAAGCTCCTCTTGAAGTCTATGACCACGACTACCACTACTTGAGTGAAGGCAGCGTGGTGCCACATGGCATCTATGACTTGCAACGCAATGAGGCCTACTTATCCATTGGCACCAACCACGAAACGGCTAGCTTTATCGCTGACAACCTGCTTTGGTGGTGGGGGCCACCCCGTGGGAGAACTTTGGTATGCATCAGTATCCAGATGCCAAGACTATCTTAGTCTTATGCGATGCGGGTGGGGCAAATAGTTATCGCCATCATGCTTTCAAGAAGCAGATGCTAGCTTTAGCTCAGCAAATAGGCATAGATTTTATCATTTGTCACTATCCCCCCTATGCCTCTAAACACAACCCTATTGAGCACCGAGTCTTCCCTCACTTACATCGGGCAATGGAAGGGGCAGTCTTTACTGACTATCAACTAGTGTTAACGCTAGCCCAGAAAACTACTACAACAACCGGGTTGAAGGTCATAGTCAGAATGAACGATCAGTATTACCCCACAGGCATCAAAACTACCCCACAGGAACTAGACTTCCAGCGCATTCAACCTCACCCAGTAGTCCCTCATCTTACCTACAGAATATGCGCTTAGTTCAGTACTTTATTTTGTTCGCGTTCCTTAGCCCTATTAGCCGTCACCAACAGTAATCGTTATAGCCTTGGGGGTTGCTGCTAAATCCTAGCAATCTAACCGTACTATCTAAAAACCTCCGTCAAAGGTAATTCCACGCTGATTTTCTCGTCTACCAGGGTTTCGTTGCCGCTAAAGAAGCGGTATTTGCCCGGTTGGTGGTTCACCGCGATGGCTTCCATGCTGGGCAACACGATCCAGCAGGAGGTGACGCCCATCTCAAAGTAGCGCTGGGCCTTGGCGTTCAGATCACTTAGGTTTTGTTTGGGAGAAAGGATTTCTATGGTGGTCAGTGGTACCTCCTGGCTTCGAAGTATATCATTTTGCCAGTCTACTTCAAATTTTGGATAAATGGTAATATCTGGTACTAGTGGCCGGTCGTCTGACGCAGCAATACTAAGTTCAGGAAGGACGTGATAGGTTTCACCATAAGTAGATCTCAGCAAACCGATTAAGTTAGACTGTGCAATGGAGTGCAATAAGCTAGGCATAGGTTTCCCTCGTTCGAGTTCATAATCAGATAAGGGTTCAACAGCAGTGGACATAGGGTAATATTTTAGAGCCAATAGTACGATTTGTTTCCTTATACGAACTTCTACCCTACCTGGTTCCACACAACAATCTTCCCGTACTACGAAAAAAATCGTAAGTTACTTGTAAGTACGAACAAAATCGTATAACATTGTACTACGATGATTATCGTACTTTTAGAATAACCATGAAAAAGGAGACTGCTAAACCCACCGAAGCCGAACTGGAGATTCTTCAGGTGCTGTGGGAGTACGGCCCCACCACGGTGCGCGAAGTGCACGAACAACTCGCCGACCGCCGGGACGTAGGCTACACCACCACCCTGAAAAATATGCAGAACATGGTGCAAAAGAAGCTGTTGCTGCGCGATGACGCCCAACGGAGTCACGTATACGCCGCCGCCATCCGACAGGCGGATACCCAACGGATGCTGCTCGACCGCTTTCTGGACACCGCTTTCGGGGGTTCGGCTTCCCAGCTGGTGATGCAGGCCCTGGGGCACCAGAAGACCAGCCCGGAAGAACTACAGCAGATCAAAGCCCTCATTGACCAACTCGAAAACAAAAAATCATGATGATGACTTCTTCCCTCTCCGAAGCCCTGGGCTGGACGCTGCTGCACAGCCTTTGGCAAGCCACCCTGGTTGCTGGGGTGTTCTGTTTGGTCCGCCCGCTTATTCGTCACCGCCCGACGCAGGTGTACTTTGGTGCCCTGGGAGCGATCGCCGTCGTGCTGGGATGGTCGCTGCACACTTTTGTGAATTTGTATACCCCCGAAAGCAGTACTTCCCACCCGGCAGTCATCCATCCCGCGCCAACGACCCCGCCCGCGACGGCGGCGCCCTTGGTCACTGAATCGGTAGCCTCAGCCAAGCCAACCGACTTGTCATGGGTAGCCGTTGGGGTCGCGTGGATTAATTCCTACATCAATTTCGTGGCGATGGCTTGGCTCTTCGGTATGGTGATACTGTCGGCTCGCCTGGCCGGGGGACTGTGGTACCTGGAGCGACTGCGCCATCACCGCGCCTGCCCTGCTCCCGCCTGGGAAGCTACCGTGGCCACCCTGGCCGATCGTTTGGGTATTCGCCGCCCGGTTACGCTCCTCGCCTCTAGTCGGACGAGGGTGCCGATGGTGATTGGCCACCTGAAACCAATCATCCTGCTGCCGGTGGCGCTGTTAAGCAGTCTTTCTCCGGAGCTCATTGAAGCCATCATTGCGCACGAGTTGGCACACATCCGTCGGCAGGACTACGTGACTAACGTGCTCCAGTCGTGCGTTGAGATCCTTTATTTTTATCATCCGGCCGTTCGGTGGCTGTCGTCGGTGGTGCGGGACGAACGTGAAAAGTGCTGCGACGACCTGGCGGTGTCCCTGAGTGGCAACACCATCGCCTACGCCAAAGCCCTGGCCGAAGCCGAAAGGCTGCAACACCCGGCCGATCCGCTGGTGATGGCCTTGGCCCCGCGGCGCGGAAGCTTACTGTCGCGTATTGAGCGCTTGGTTGGCCCCCGTACCTCGCCGACGCGTCGGGCCGCCAAGGGATGGTTCATCGTGCCGATGCTACTGATCGTCACTTACCTGGCCGGAAGCGATACGCTGGCCCGGAAGGCTGCACCCAGCGAACCGCCGCTCACGTCCAGTATCTTCAGTGATATTTCAAAGCGACTGCCTAGCCGGACGGAGGTAAGCCTTGCTCCGTTAACCAATCAAGCGCAAGAAGATAGTGATTCCGGAAGTACTACGAACGCGGTGCCAAATCCTTTGATGGCATCGGATACCATTCCTGGTGAGAACGAGAAAGAACGTGAGTCTAGTAGTTTTTCGTTTCACTTCAACGATAGCACTACTTTCTCCTTCGACATGAACTTTAACTTTGACGAAGAAGACAGTGCTTCTCACCACGGCTTTCGTCACTGGCGATTTAGCAGCAGCGATACGTTTCCTGACTTCGCGGGGAGCGACTCGCTGTGGAGAGAATCTATTGAAGAACTAAGCGAAACGATGAATGGCTTTTCCGAAGAACTGGCTACCTATCTCGAGGATTCGGTGGACACCGAAGCCTTGCAGCAGCGAATGAATTCGGTGCAACGGGAGTTGAGCCGGTTGCAGGCCGAAATTGGTACGTCGATGCAACAAGCGTTTAGCGATGAAAAAATGGAAGCGCTGCAGAAGAAGTTGCAAAGGAAACAAGAACGGCTGGGACGCGATCTGCAAGAAAAAAGTCGACGATTGCAAAAGCAGCAACGACAGTTACAAGAGGAAGCGCAGCAGCGCTTTAAGGAGGTCACTGGCGAGGAAGAAATGGAAGCGCTGCAGAAAGAGTTGCAAGAAGCGCAGGAACGCTTACAGCGCGAACTACTAGACGAACAGTCGTGGCGAAATGAAGAAAGCAACCGTCAGTTAGAAGAAGTGCAGCGAGCGATGGAAGAAATGCAGCAACGGAACCAAGACGAACCGCGTCACTACAGCGAGAGCAAGGAAGATAGTCTAAAATTTAAGGAAAGTCAACGAGCGTTCAGAGAAAAACAGCGGCGATTTCAAGAGGAGAACCAGCGCCGCCTGAAGCAACTTCGGGCGGATGCGCGCGACCAAGCTCAGGCGCACGCTCAGGTGCATAACAGTTTCGACGATACGGTGAACCGCTTAGAAGAAGCCTTGCTAGCCGACGGCCTGATCAAAAGCGGAAAAGAGTATCGCTTCGAACTCAAACCCAAGGGCCTCTACATCAACAAGAAGAAACAAAACCAGGAACTGCTCGACAAATACCGGGATTTGCTCGATGTAGCGGAAAGCACCAGCTTTTCAATCACCCGCACCGCCCGCTGATGCGTTTACCGACCGAAGGTATCATAATAGCGGTCGGCGTGCTCCTCGTAGCGCTTGATCAGATCAATGTTGGCCACCTCTAGCGGGGTCAGTGTAGCGCGCACATCGGTAGAAACCGGAATGTACCAGTCTACGTGGTGGTCGAAGACGTAGCGGATGCGTTTATTTTTGAACGAGTAGCCATGCCGGGCGTAAATTGAATTGCGCAGAATCTCAAGATCGGCCTTATACATATTCTCAATATTGGCACCAGTTAGTTGTTGCATCGAAGGGTTGACTATTAGTACATATTCGGTAGCGAACTCCCCGCCACCAACATCTACCTCGTCAATGTCTCCATTGTGAAGATACAAACCATTCACCCGGTCGGGCAACGCCAGGGTAGGGTCATACCTAAATATCTTTTTTTGCAAGCGGTAATGCTTCCGTTGACCCTTCAGGTCTGCGTTGTTTGCCTTCCACTCTCCGCGCAGGGGATAGTCACCGTCGCCGAGGGTGAAGGTGAACACCCCATCGTAGCGATTGTCACCCGGCTCTTCGGCCCGCACCCGGAAGCTTCCGTCAACGAGTTGGTAACTTCCTGAGAAGGAACGCTTATTTCCGGCAACCACGCTTACTCCTTTTACCGTCCCGTGCTCAAACTTCTCTATAATGAGGGTAATCCGGTTCGCTGCAATATATTTATCCGTTGGGTTTTGTTCTACGTTTTCAAAATCACCCACGTACAAGCCCGGAATCTCTTTCTCGTTCGACAAAGCAATTTTCGTTGTGGTGGGTTCAACGGTCATCACCGCTGCTTCGGTATTTGGCTCCGCGTCTTTTTGGTCCGAAGGAGCGGAACGACAGCCGTAGATTAGAACCGCTACAATTAGCAATACTGAACTATTCATCTTTTCTTCATTTGGTAAATAATGATTTCGGCTATCACCAGGTTGCCCAGCCAACTCAACCAGGCTACCGTTCGGTACGCATCCATCGGACGCGGGTGCAGTAGTGCGACCAGTATGAACTTCCAGGCCCGCAGGGTGATGGCCGACAGCGTGAGTGCGAAACTTCGGATCATCCAAGCCCGGTGCGCCGACCAGTCTAACTGACGAGCGGTCAGAACGGCTTTGAGGGTAGTGTAGAACCAAGCCACCGATAATAAACAAAAAGCAATCTGGGAGCTTAGTCCACCGTTGGCGTACCAACCCATCACCAAACCCGATGGGGCCGCAAAGATAACAATGGTGACCACGTACAGCCAACCGAAGCGGCGATGCCACTGCGGTCGACGCACTCGTAAGCTGGAGGAAAATTGGGTGGCTCCGGCCAGCAGCACAAACATTGAGGTGTAGACGTGAACGAAAAACGCCAACCGGTAGTGCGTCAGAGCGACCACCTGCTGTTTGATTCTGAGAAAGGCGGTGTCGGTGTTGAAGGGTATGTACTGTAGGGTAATCTGACCCATCAGCAAGCAGAAGCTAAGGTAGATCAGCGTAACACCCAACCTGGATGCCGCCCGGGGAGATATGATTGACCTGTGCGTGTTCAATGGCTCGTAGGCAGATTATCTTACCAAAAATAGCCATTTGCGACACGACATATCCAGCAGCTATTGACTGTACCTTACTTGGGTTTGATTAAGTAGAGAAGCGTGCGGGTTATCGTGAAGCTATCCGTTGCAGCCATTAGGGCGTTCATCAAGCAGTTCAGAAACCAGCTTAGCCACTTTCTGAAGTTTTCACGATCTCTAGCGTCAGCGTTTCCAAGGTCGCTTCGTTACGCAAATCAAAACCGAGCGATTCCATTCTGCCAACCAGCTTCCCCTGCCGGTTTCTTACCTTTCCCAGCAGCGACAGCAACCCGGTTTCGTCCCAGGCAAAGGTAGGCCAGTTCGACCGTTAATAAATGAAGTCACTCATTCGCCGCACATTTTGCGGTGAATATATCGCTTATTCGCCGCATCGCCTATTTCTATCACCGTAAAAGTATTTATATTGGACCTTAGTCAACATCCATTCCTTACCTACTATGCAACTTTACCGAATCTTTGCCCTTCTCATCGTCACCTTTTGTCTGACACCCAGCGCCTCGGGTCAGGACCAGCTGACGGCTACCCAGGCGTACGAATATTTGCAGGACCAACGGCAGCGGGCCCGCGAAGCCGTGGGAGAAGATAATTCTCAACCCTCATCGGATAGTCTGCAAAAGGCAATTACCATTCTTCAAGAGGCTTTGGAGTACTACTATCGCCCTGACGTACAATCACTGGCCCAGGATGATGAACCGCTATTTTACCGCGAAACGGATATTCTGTTTGATCTTGCCTATAACCAGGTGAGGGCCAATCAAAACGATGCGGCGGTGGCGTCTTTAAGCAAGCCTCTAAACAGCAAGTATGGATCGGCTTACGCTGAATTGATCACTGAGGACTCTGCTTTTGCCAGCATTTGGCAAAACCCAACCCTGCTGCCTACCTTAAATAAAGCAACAGCATCGCAACGCCTTTTCAATTCCGGTGCGCTGCAAACCCCGTACGCCCCCGATATCAGCGAAACCGAAAAGGTGGCGGGACTGTCGAAACTCTGGTCAGAAGCTAAGTACAATTTCGTTTACTTTGATCAGGTGCCGGACCTGGACTGGGATCAGCTATACCTGGAGTACTTGCCCAAGGTTACTGACACCCAGAGCACGCTGGAGTACTACAAGGTACTGCAAGCCTTCTACGCCCAACTGCAGGACGGGCACACCGGGGTGTGGGCGGCCGCAGATTCTCTGGCTGATTTGGTGTACGGCCGCCCGGCCTTCTTAACGAAGTTGGTGGAAAACAAGGTACTGGTGGACGAAGTATTTAGCGACAGTTTACGGCAGTTGGGCATCCGCCCCGGAGTTGAAATAACCCACATTGACGAGACGCAGGTGCATACGTACGCTGACCAACGGGTGCGACCCTACCAGGGCGGATCTACCCCCCAAAACGTAGACGTGGCCACCTACACGTACCAGTTGCTGCGCGGAGCAAAGGGCCAGCCCGTCAAGATCACTTTCGGCCTAAAAGACAGCGTATTTCAGTACACTCTGCCCCGCACGGGGTACACCGACTACCACGCTTCGCCCGATTTTGTTTATCGCTTGCTGCCGGGTAACATCGCTTACGTCGCGTTGAATAGCTTTGAGAACGACGACGCCTGGAAACGCTTCGCGGCGGCTTACGACGATTCTATTGCCAACACCGATGCGCTCGTCTTAGACGTGCGCCGCAACGGCGGGGGCGACAGTGGCTACGGATGGGACATCCTGGGCTACCTGACCGATACTGCTTTTCAAACGAGCGCTAATTCATCCCGCCTCTACAGTCCACTCCGCCGCGCCCGAGGCGAGGGTATCGTTTACGAAGCCCTGGGAAAAGGCACTTGGTCGCCGCAGGGAGAGAAAGTGTACTCCAAACCGGTAGTCGTTCTCACCAGTGCGCAAACTTTTTCAGCCGCCGAAGACTTCGTCGTCGCTTTTGATGCCATGAAACGCGGAACCCTAATCGGCGAAACCACGGGCGGCAGCACGGGACAGCCGCTAGCGTTTGCGTTGCCAGGCGGCATCATGGCGCGGGTGTGCGCCAAGCGCGACACCTACGCAGATGGCCGAGAATGGATCGGCAGTGGCATCAAACCCGATGTTGCGGTGCATCCCACCGTGGCAGACTTCCAAGCGGGGCGCGACACCGTGCTGGAAGCCGCATTGGAATATCTAGGAGAATCGTCCGCTAGAAAGTAACCTCTGCCAATCAATTGCTCCCCAACTCCACCACCCGCAACCAACCGCTTCACGACGCGCTACCCTCCTATGATTTTCTTCAAGATGCTAAACGTAATCAAATACGTAGGTTTGATGCCGTCGCGGCCCAGACTGCCCGAGGCCAGCGTGCTGCCGGTGAGCAACGGGTTGTCCGAGGCGTAGTAGGCGTAGCGCAGCTTCACGCCCGGATCAATGCTGTGGCGGATCTTGGCGGCCGACTGGATGGCCTTCTGGTAGTGCGCCCCTTCCATCTCCAGCCCAATGGCGCGCCACGACGACCGCATAAAGTAGCGCAGCACATCCTTGTTTTGCAGCGAGGTGCCCAGCACGGTGATCATCGGCCCGGCGCACACCGGAATGCCGTGCTGCCGCAACTCATCGTCCTCCAGAAAGTCATTGTCCAGCGGATAATTATCGGCGGTACCCTCGAACACGTGAGCCGTGGGCAGCATGATGTCGCCCTTCTTGCCCTGTAAAATGCCCGCCTTGCCCATGATTGAAATAGACCGTACGTTAAGCGGATGCTTGTGCTCCCCCACTTGGTACGGTTTGAGCAACTCGTCCATGCACTCGAAGGCTTGCTCCCCAAAGGCGTAGTCCATCACCAACAGCACCGGTCGGTCATCGTTCGACTTTTCGTTCCAGAAGATACCAGGCGCCAGTTGGTCGCCCGATAGCTGCGCCGTGTCGATGACCTGCACCCCGATGTTGGTACCCGAAGTGTCGACCAGTTCGGTCAAGCCGTGCTTCAGGGCGTAGTCGCGCAGTTTGCGGGCGTATTGGGCGTGGTGCTCCACCCCAATGGCGATGGCCAACTCCTGCAACGCGTCGAAGTTGTCCCGGCCCAGGGCGTGGTAGCCGTAGATGATGTTGGTGAAACTGTGCTGGTTGGCACTGATGATGTGCAGCGGCCGATCAAGCAGCCCCTGCCGGTCGAGCACCGACTTGATGCGGTCGGCCCAGCGTTCGCCGTACACGTGGTGACCAATGCGCTCGCGCAGGGTGTTGGAAAACTTAATCTCCCGATCGCGGTTTTCCTTGGCTTCTTCTATCGATAGTTTGCCCAGATGATACACCATGCGAAATAGGCTGTGGCGGTAGGCATCGGCGGCAAACAGCTCGCTGGCCCGGCGGGTTTCTTCGTAGGTGCGGCGCAGAATGTTGCTCAGGTACGAGTAGGCCGCTTCTTCTTCAATAGGCAGCCCTTCGGCCTCCTGGTCCACAATCTCGCGCAGCTTAAGCCAATCTTGGGTAGGCCGTTCTTTGTGGTCGAGCGCATTGCGGCGGATTTTCTCGGCCTCATTGTAGAGAAACGTGAGGTGGGTCAGGATATCGTAGATGTCGCTGCGGCCGCGGGTCATCTCCACGTACATCTGCGAGGCATCCACCCGGTAGCAGTTGCGCCGCCGTTTGGCGGGCACGATCAGTTCAAAGTTGGCGTTCTCGTAGCCCTCGCGCGAGATTAGGTGAATGTACCGGCACTCCTCAATGCCCTTGGGCAGCCGATCCATTACGTACAACAGTCCGTCGAGCTCCACCCGCTCGGGGTCGTTTACCAGTCCGTAAATTTCCGGCTCCAGCACGTGCAGCGCCTCAATGAGCGAAGCTCCCGACACCCCCAGTGGCTTGTAACTTCCCCGGATAAACAGGTGCCGCATGATGATGTACAACTTCTCGATGGCCGCCCGCGACTCCTGCGCCCGCGAACGGGTGAGGGGAGGGTAGTCAGGAAGGGTTGGGGACGATTTCAATGATGAGAATTTGTTTGTCAAAGTAGTCGATAGTCCACGGTCGATAGTCCATAGACGACAGTCCACAGTCGACAGTAAATCAGTTTATCTGTGGACTATCGACTGTCGACTATAAACTGGCTGTTAACCATTGACTATTCGACCGTCGTTTTATCCGCGGTAGCGTCCGATTGGCTGTGGTCGACCTGATCCAGCAGGCGGCCCGAGCGGCTATAGTATTTCCACACCCCGGTTTTCTCGCCCTCCGCAAAGCTACCGGCCGACTCCACCCGGCCGTTGTCGAAGTAATAGACCCACGCCCCGGTAGGCTCACCGTTCGCCAACGCTCCTTCGGCTGACTTTTCGCCATTGCGGAAGTAGTAGACGGCCGAACCGTTGGGCAAGCCGTTTTCGTACGCCACCTTCGATTCCAACTCGCCGGTTGCGTGGTAGGTGAGGCGTTGTCCGAAGCCGTTTTGGAGGTTGCCGGGCGAAAGGGTATCGCCACGGATGGTATGAAAGGCCCCCAACTTACGCAGCAGCCCCATCTCGTAGAACTCATCCTGCATGAGTTGCCCGTTAGGGTAGAAGCTGCCCCAGGGGCCGTCTTCTTCGCCCATGGCGTAGGAACCCACCGCGGCCAGCTGCCCGGTGTCGTGGTACTGAAACCACTGCCCGTCTTCCAGGCCCAGCTTGAAGTTCCCCTCGGCCACCAGCACGCCGCGCTCGTTGTAGTACTTCCACGGCCCGTCCTTGAGTCCGTTCAGGTACTTACCCGCCGAATACACCTTGCCCGATTCAAAGTAAGATACCCACAGTCCGGTTTCAATACCGGCCTCGTAGTGGCCATCCACGCTGCGCTGTCCGTTGTAGTGGTACTCGGTGTAGGTGCTGTCGCGTCGGCCGTTCTCGAAGTAGCTCACCGACTTCAGGGCGCCGTTCACGTAGTAGATTTTCCACTCGCCCGACGGCTCACTGTTTTCATACTCCCCCACCCCCAGCATGCCGCCGTACTCGTTGAAAAAACGCCACTCGCCGGTTTGTTTTCCGTCCTCAAACTCGCCCCGTTGCGCCAGTTGGCCCCGTTCGTCGAAAAACATCCAGCGGCCATCGCGCTGCCCGTCGACCATCTTTCCTTTGCCCTTCAGGCTGTCAATAGGTAAAATTTCTTCTTGGGCCAAGCCGGGCAGGGCCAGGGCCAGCCCCAGCAACAGGTAGCAGTATTGTAGTCTTTTCATGTGTGTAGTGTATTAGTTTAGCGAACCTCGCTTATTCTAATTCAATTAGGTCAATTACTTCCCCTAAAAATAACGAAGCGGACGGCGGTAGCAGTTCCCAGGCGTCTACTGGTAAAAAGCGTGCCAGCTTCAAAAAGTTTGCGTTTTCGAGCTGGTTTTGTTGCTCTTGCGCGGTGAGCGCATCCAGCGGACGGTAATTATCCGGCTGCCGGTGGTGCTGCCAGGGATCGTCG
The DNA here is from genome assembly GCA_965217275.1 of Cyclobacteriaceae bacterium. Lineage (GTDB taxonomy): Bacteria > Bacteroidota > Bacteroidia > Cytophagales > Cyclobacteriaceae > Tunicatimonas. Next base: position 6,135,143 of record OZ244400.1, read on the forward strand.
TTGACGCCCAACCACAACGACTTGCCGGACAACTGCCATAGGTTGCGCTGCACGGCGGGACGGAAGCGGCTCCACGAAGCGCCCCCCAGCTGGAAGGTGATGCTGAAAAAGTGCCCCCACCAGAACATGGTGCGCAGCGCGAACACATCGTCCTGACTGAACTGCCGGGGATAGTCGAGCACCAGGTAGGGAAAGCCCCGGTAGTTTTCGCCCCGAGACAGCTTGCCCGCCCGCGTTTGCACTTCCGCGGGAAACGCTCGGGGGTGAGCAGCTAGATACTGCTGCAGTTCATCAAGCGTTTGGTTGAGCAACTGCTGCACTTTTTGGGTGGCCGTGGCCTTGGTGCGCAAGAAGCGGGTGTCCTGCAGGCAGCGAAGTTCGGAGTCGGTGAACATGATTAGACCACGTCCTCATCGATGCGCTGGATGATCTGCACCACCAGGGTATGCCGATCACCGTCGTCGTCCTGGATGAGTAGGTTGAGCCGGGGGTTGTCGGTCTCTAGCTGAATATCTATCGATGCGATGGTGCCGGACAGGTGGGTGCTTAGCGCGTCCTGGGTCGCCTCGATGGCGCGCGCCAGTTCTTGCTCGAGCGGACTGGGGTTGTAGCGTTCGGTTTTCATAGTCCAGATGTTGGATTAGTAGGTTTGACGGTGCATATTGGCGGCTTCGTTCTGAAAAAACAAGCGATCAATGGTTTTTACACTATTTTTTATCCACTCGTTGTTGTGTATAGTTTTGACAATCAACCTACTACACTGATCTTATGAAGTACTACTTCATTGCTGCCGGAGTGTTGTTGGCGCTGGTACTAGTCGGCTGGTTGGGCTATCCCCACTCGGAGGATTACCCTTATGAAGTGGCCACTCGCTCGGTAGCCCAAAACCCCTACCAAGAGCAATACGCCGCCGACTACCAAGCGCTGGTGGAACAAGCCTTTCGGGAGACGGGGGTGCCGGGGGCGGCCGTGGTGCTGGTGCACGACACCAGCGTGCTGGTGATGCAGGGGCTGGGCCTACGGGACATGAGTGAACCCGATTCGGTCAACGTCCACACCGTGTTTCGGCTGGGATCAGTCTCGAAGGGGTTTGCTTCGGTGCTGGCGGGCACGCTGGTGGATCGGGGGCAGCTGGACTGGAGTGATAAGGTGCAGGCCTACGTGCCCGACTTTGTGCTGAGTTCGCCCGAGCAGACGCGGCGCGTCACCATCAAGCACTTGCTATCGCACACCACCGGGCTGCCCTACCACACCTATACCAACCTGATTGAGTACGGCGAAACGATTCCGTCGGTGGCCAAGCGCTTTCATGACATCCCGCTCATTGCTCCCGAGGGCGAAATCTACAGCTACCAAAACGCCGCCTTCGGCCTCATTGAAGAGGTGGCCCGCACGGCCACCGGCAAAACCTACCCTTCCTTGGTTATCTCGAACTTGCTCTCGCCCCTCAACATGCGCGACGCCTCGGTCACCTACGACGGCATCACCGGCAATCCCAACCGGGCCCAGCCCCACGTTCGTACGACCCGGCGTGGCAACGCCAAGTCGTGGCGGGCTTACCCGGTGTCGGACAACTACTACAACGCGGTGTCGGCCGGGGGCATCAACGCCAGCATTGCCGACATGGCGCAGTGGCTGCAACTGCTGCTGGGCAACCGCCCCGACGTGATCAGTGCCGCGGCCCTGGATACTATTTTCACCCCGGTGGTGAAGACGAAGAACGAGGGGCGCTACTTCCGCAGTTGGCCGCAGGTGCAGGAGGCTTACTACGGGCTGGGCTGGCGGGTGCTGGACTGCGGCCCCGACACGCTGGTGTACCACGGCGGCTACGTGAACAGCTACCGCAGCGAAATTGCGGTGAACCGACGCGAAAAGCTGGCAGTGTGCGTGCTGGCCAGCGTGCCGGGACAGTTCACCGGACGCTGCATTCGGGGGGCGTTTGAATTGTATGAGCAGCACGCCGACTCCATTCGCTGGTGGGAAGAGACGCAGCGCTACCCATTGGTGCGGCGGGACTGACTCCGTCTAAGCGAAGCATGGTTTTGGGAACAGGCAAAGAAGCGCAAAATTGCATTTTTCTACTATTTGGCCTTTTGCTTAGCTGTACCGTTTCTGTACGCTAGCTGTACCTTAGCCGTACCGAATTGATAGTCTGGCAAAATTGTACTTTTGGGGGATTATGACCGGGTCGTAGAAGCGCTGTGCTTAGGCTATAACCAAGAGAGAGTTTTGTGAAACAAATTGGCTATTTTTCTTTAAATTAGCTTCTTACCAAAAAGTACGATGGCATGAGTAGCTTTAACGATATATACATTCATCCTGACAAGCTCAATAACCATGGTTATAGAAAATCAAGCAAGTTTATAGGTACATTATTAGAAAGTGCTACAGCGATTTTTCAAGATTATGAAGTACGAGAAAGTTACAATCCAGAAAATTTGAAATATATTATTGAGACTAACAAAATTTTAAGTGTTGAGCAAGGTTACAGTTTTGAAATTGATGTTTGGGTAAAGGTAATTTTAAACGAAAGACACAGTAGAGTAATTGCTTTTGAATGCAAAAACTGGAAAAATAAAGTAGGCTTACCTGAAATTAATAATTTCAAAACGAAAGTTCGTGATATCAACGGACTAGTTTCAGAATCCGTAACGGGAATCGTTGTAGCAAAAACTTTCACTAAAGATGCCATAAATGCATGTCGAAACAATCAGGATAATGTTAGCATTTTAGTTGTAGATGAAGTGGATATGGATGTTGATATAAAAATGAATATCTTCAAAGTTTTAGATACATGGACAAAAGTTATAATGCACACAAAAGACGGCAGACAAATTGATTTAGTTTCTCAATTTAGCAATAATATGATTGAACATAACGGCGCACCAATTGACTTTAACACGTTTTTAGAGGAAAATATTGATTATCAAAGTGTTTATAGTCAGTTTAAAAAAGAGCTATCGCAGAACGCAAACTTTGGAATATTTACTAATCATTTTACAAAAGAATTGTACAATGGATCTTTCCACTATATGCACGAAAAGGTCGATATAAGTAAAACTGAAGTTACAGTGATTGTTAAAGCTCACTTTGCTGAAAGTAGATTAGTTTCTCAGTTTGATTTTGATAAACAGAAAAGAATAACAATCCAGAAGATTATGATGCCTGACGGAAGATATATTCCGTTTATATATGGTGCAGACATTACTAAGAACTCTTTACTATAGAAGATAGCAATAGGCTCAGGTTGTATTGACAGCTAGACTGGTAGTAGTGAAACCCTAGCGCGGTATTGTCAGCTTCATCCCGTTCCTACTTCTTCCTGCTTATTCCGTTGTCTTGTACACGTACTGATAGCGCTGGCGGATGTCGCGGTGCTGGGCTTTGACCAGGCGCAGGCGGTTCGGCGCGTCGTATTCGTAGTAGGTGGTTACGTAGTCGGCATCCTTCGTCAGGACAGTTATTAGCTTCTGTCCGCTATCTTTTCGTCATTCATCTCTGTACCGAAGAAGTCGGTTACGTATACCTTTCCAAGGTCTTCATCTATGAAATAGATCACCTTGACCGACTTTCTGGAGGCATACGGGTATACTAAAAAGCGGTGCTGCTTCCCCAGAAAAGCTAACTTATCTTCTAATCGGCCACGAGCAGGGTTCTTGTCCAGCGACATAGCCATCGCCAGCAATTCGTCCGATCTGCTAGCCGCACGCGCCGGTGAGTGAGTGGCATATAGATAGTCTAGCAGTTCCAGAAAATACCTTTCAGCTTGCGGCGTGATCTCTACCGCATAGTTTGCTTCCTTTTCCACGTCTCAACGTCTTGTATAAAGTCTCCCATAGATCGGGTGTTACCTGCTTCTACTGACTGTAATGAGGCTCTGGCCCGTTCAACCAAGTCAGCTTCGGTAGTGTTGAAAGTGTACTGATTAGTGTCTTTCCTGATCTCGCGTCTTAACAGCTTTACGTACAACGTCAGCAACTCATCGTCCTCAATCTGATCAATCATCTCGTGGAGTGTCTTCTTGGCTACTTGCGTATTCATTGTATCTGCTTTTTGTTTAAGATAACCACTTTTGACGACCTTCTGTTCTATCCCAAAGGTAACGCTTTTATCCGCCAATAGATACGATCCCAACGAAAAAGCGTCTAGTTCATTCGGCCAGCGATGAGCCGCCCCCGTCTTCTGCTACTCACTCGATTTGTACACGTACTGATAGCGCTGGCGGATGTCGCGGTGCTGGTCTTTGACCAGGCGCAGGCGGTTCAGCGCGTCGTATTCGTAGTAGGTGGTCTGACCATTGGCATCGGTCTCCGAAGTGACCCCGACCAGCGGGTTGTAGGTGGAGGTGGTCATCTGTGACCCTACCGGGTGAATGCGGACCTCATCGATGAGGTTTCCGTTGGAGGCCACTACCAAATTAGATTCATTATGGTGGTCAATAGTCCATTCCAAGTAGGTCCAGTCATCAGTAACCGGCTGGGCGGTGGCCTCTTCCGCTACGTAGACCGTCGTCGCCTGGCTGCCTGGCTTTCGCTTGGCCCAACAGGACACGTTGTATTGCCCGGCGGGCAGGTCTTCACGCACCAGGCGTCCGGCGTAGCTCTGCTTTCCGGTGTAGGCTTGCGAAGAAAAGGCGTTCTGGTTGTAGAGCCACCGGAAGTTTCCTTCCAGGTAGTAGGAAGCCAGCACAATTCTATCTTTCTCAGGAGCTTCAAAACCGGTGTAGGCGATCTGGTTGTGAGCCGCACCGACGGCCTGAGCAATGGGCAGACTGTTTTTGTAGCTGTAGAGTTGGCTGGTTGGGACATTGTCCCGTCCGGTGCTTTGCAACAGGTTGCCGACTTTATCGTAGGCCTCGAAGGTTTGGGTGGGATAGTAGTCGGCATCAATAGAAATTCTTAGAATGCCTTCTTCTTCCGTTATGGTGAACACGGGAGAAAGATTATAGATGTTAGGATACAGCTCAAAGTACTGCTCAGGATAAATCACCAGCGAAGATGCGCCGTCCGGAAAGCTGAATAGCGTTAGATCACCGCTGATAGTTTTGTACTGGTTTTCTCCGACCCGTTTACGCCGCCGGGTGGTTTGAATGCGTTGGTTATGCCGATGGGTGGTTAACATGCGCTGGATGCAGCCTACATGCCGACCACCGGCTATACCGTTCCAGCGGATGCTGCCGTCGGGTTCGTAACCGGCAATCATCACCTGGGCAAAATCGGTAGGATAGCCGTATTCGGTGACCCATTCGGTACCTTCGCTGTCGGTGGTGGTTTCTTTTTTAACGTGAAGGTATTTTGGATCGTAATCAAAATTAGTAGCGGTGGTGATTACGTCAGCCTCGTCTTGCTCGTAAACGCGCTCTGTCTTTTTATCAAGATAGACTCTCCGTGACACAATTTGGTACAGCCCTCCACGGTAACGGAACTTCGGTTCAAGCTTCTGTCCCTGTAAAAAAGAATACTTCTTTTTGGTTTTGTAGATAAATTTTCCACCGGTTAGTCCGTTTACCACTTTACCCGGAAATTCTTCATGACCGGCTTTATAGGAATAGATTGTCTCTCTTCGCTTCTTATCATCTCTTCCGTAAACAACGTGTCTCGTCACTAACCCCACTCGGTAGGAGAAGTCATGGTCTCTAGGAAAGGGATAGGCATCTCTAAAATAGGGATCATCATATCCGGCTTCCTTGGGGTAAGAATAAACTTTTGAGATATGGTTTGTAACTTCTTCCACCGGATCGAAGAAGCCTCTTGTACGAGGAGCTTTGTGGGGAACTGTGAAGTCAAATGCTTCTCTGCCTACCCAAGACTCATTATTGTTAGGATCGCTTTGCTGATAGACGATGCTCCTGGTGAAACCTGAACCACCCACTCCCACTCCTCGCTGGTTGTAGGACGTAACGGTATAGTTGGTAGTAACTTGGTTATCGTCATAATAGTACTCACGAAAGCTCTTGAACAACGGTGGGTTGGTATCAACGTATGATCCGTAGCCAATGCGTTTTACCATTGCCACCTCATTGTCCGGATGATAGTCAATGATCTTATGAACCGTAGCTCTGCTACCCCCGTTGTATATGAACTCCTTTCGTCCGGCGGTAGGGTAGCGGACTGATTTTAGCATTCCTACTACCGTATTGCCGCTCGCCGTAGTTGTCAGCGCGTTGATAACGTCATAGTTTTGGTCGAACATTCTTTCGGAAGAATAAGTAAAATTTCTTTCTACGTAGCCGCCATTCTGATCCCGGATAAAACCTTTATCCGGAGCGCGCCGGGCATAGGACTCACGCATCAGACCGTTCTGATTAACCTTTAAAGAGGTTTTTCTGGGCAACTTTTCCGGCAAGTAGTAATCAAAGCGATAGGACAAGAAGACACCAGACTCCCCCTCTTCAATAACCTTATCTAAGAACAAGCGATTGTAGTTATAGCTACGCAACCCTTCAAAAATAAAATCCTTCAGATCACCATCACCGATTGCTGAAGACGAGTTGATGGCTCTACGCGCTTCGATAAGACTCTTACCGGGGCCCGCGGTGAGGGATACTCCGTACTGATCCAGAAAAACCGCTTCGTCAATGGACAAAGGGTCCGTATACGCTTCGCTACTTCTTACTGCTTGGTAGTGTAGCGTAAATTTCTTTACCAGTTTATCCTGAGAATTGACGACTTCTATAGCGGCTAAAGAAGATAGCTCGCCCGAAAGATCACTCCGGGTAGTGCTCGCCGACTTGACGAACCTCACCTTGTCACCACCAGCATTAGTAATTGTAGCTAAGCGTTTAACCCTTGTTTGGGTTTTACTTCGTGAAACCGATATAAATGATCCGTAGCTTGCTTGATGCGCTTCCAAAGGAGTGCCTTCGCCACGTGAGACTAAAAATGGCGAGTCAAAGGCCTCGGGACCTGGACCCGGTTCTCTCTGCATGAGCAGCCCACCTGATACATCCGTAGTAGGCGTAGGATATTCTAGGCCAGGGTAATAGGGATTAGGGAAAGTGTTTTCCGCAAATGATTCGGTGATTTGGGGGATACCTATCTGGACTGACTCACCATCTTCAGTGTGGGTAAGTTTGATTTCGTCTTGCCTATCTGGTGTTTCAATACTGATCAGGTGCCACTTTGACGTGTAGTACCCCTCGGCAATGTCTTTTTTTTCACTTCCCCCAATCCAAGGTGCGTAGTTGTAGTTGATACCGGAAAGGCTGGATATTGTGGGTCCATCGGCGGTGCCATACATATAGTTGAACTTAATGCTGTAGTTAAGCACCGTCAGTTTGGTTTCTTCTACGCTGCTTAGGTCATCGCTACCAAACTCGTAGATAGTACCATTTTTAGTAGTGATCACGAAGCGAGTCAGTCGGTCATCCGTGAGAAAGCGTTCTATCAGGTAGTTTTGATGGGGCATTAGCCGCACCTCTCCTTCGTCGTCAATAACAAACTTTCCGCTCCGCCCCCCGAAATTATAGTGAAAAATATCCGGTTCCGTATCTTTGGTTCGCTCCGCCGAAGCATCCATTAGAATGGCTTGCTCGCTCTCCGGTAAGTTCTCAAAATCCTGAACCTGGGCACCCGTCGTGAAATACCCGCGATTTGGCAATTCGTCCGGTAGCCCCCGTAGTTCGCGGTGGATGGCTCCCCCCGCGTCTAATTGCCAGGTATGTCCTACCCATCCGGAGGCCTCCTGAACGTGAACGCCGTTGGATACGTAGCGCAGGGAGATGGGCAAGCTGAGTTGGCGACTGCTAAGCGAGAGCAGCGGTACATCTACCGCTACGGCACCGGTGTGGAGATGAACCGGCAAGCCCCCCGACACTCCCTGCAACGATTCTTGGGTAGGACTTGACGACTCAAAGTTTTTTTCCAGGTAGTCTACTCCGTTCTGGCTTTGCGCGTATACGCCGGGAACGTTCAGCAGTAGCGTGCAGGCGGTGGCAAGACAGACAAGCGATGGTAGGTAGGTTTTCATGGCAAAAGGTAGTTAGTGGGTAATGGTTTAATCAATCTGAAAAGCGTATCCCAGGGACAAAACGATTCCGCGATTAAGCGGGGCCCCGCCGCCGCTGCTCCCGATGGCAGGACTGGTGATCCCGGCAATCACTCGGGCGTCTACCGTGATTGGCCCGATAGCTGACTGGTAGGTTACCCCACCGCCGATGATAGCCCCTACTTCCAGGCGGGCCACCCCCTGGCCATCGACCGGTTGCTTCAGGTTGATAACGGTCTTAGTGATCGTCTTGCGTACTTCTGAAGTCGAAGATTCATTCGGACCGGGTCTGATATCTTGGTAGGATGCGGCAAACCAGTAGCCCAGTGATGGTCCCGCCAGCAGGTAGCCCCGCCAGGTTTCTTCTTGATCGCTAAGTGCGTACTTCATTAGCAGCGGAAGTTCTACGTAGTGAAGGCGGTTTTGAAAAGCATGGGGTAGCGGTTCGAAAGAAAAGCCTTCTTCGGTGTAGCGAATGCGTTGCCCCTTCTGGGTGTAGAGCAATTCCGGCTGAAAGCTCCAGTAGGTAGCAAAAGGAACGTTTAGGAATCCCCCGGCTTGCAGACCGCGCCGAAGTCTGATCCGGGCACCTTCCGGAAGCCCGTCGTTTTGCAACCAGGTTAGGGTAAAGCCGACTTTAGGGCCTACCGTGATCTGGCCTACTGCAGGAAGCGTGATTAGGCCAAGTACAGCAGTAACTATCAGGCACTTTAAGGTAGTAGTTATCATCGGTAAACTTTTATCGTCTAAAGGGTTACTCTATTGTCAAATCGATTTCCAGGCGTTCAACTTGTTTCAAAAAGTTTTCGTAGGCTAACGGTCCGGCGATATGATTTCAGACTGATTAAGGGCGTTAAACATCAATCTATTTCTAATACAACCTAATACGCTCTCCATCAAGACTATTCATCAAGCTATCGTAAGTATCATTATCAACCCGCCTCAATCTAATACTTTCAGAAGTAAATTCGGGGACAAAGTAACCTTCGTAGTAATTCAATGTGACAACTCCGTTTGTGCAAGTAACAATACAATCAAACATAGCATCGAATCCACTCATTTGATTAGTTTTCATATAGTTATGATCAGGTTTTTTTTGATGAACACCTTCAGCAAAAATGATTCCCCGCTCACCGAGTTCCCAGTATACAATTGCCGTCAAGCTAGTGTCTTCACAACTCTCTAGCTCATAGTAAAAAAAGTCGTACTCAGGTTTGAGCAAGAAGTATGCGGCGATAAATACTAATAAAATCGTTCCTCCTAAAATTATACTTGCCTTCATCAGATTAACTTCACAGAAGTAGGGTACTACAGCAATTAAAACTTCTTTAGTCCCTTTGTTTGATACTGATCAATAAGTGAAGAATACTCGTTATTTGATAATTCTACTTGTTGTACCTTAATATTTGAGTCAAATGACGATGGTTCTTTTGCTAGGTGGTAAGTGTAGACAGATAAGGTATCTTTTTCTAGTTTATAAAACAGCGTCGGGTCTCCTGCAGAATAAACATATTCCTTCTCAATATCAGGTTTTTGCTGTTTCTCAGATGATGAAGAAATTACGGAAACTGCATAGTTTAGTCCTCTGGTTTCTTTTATAAGAAACAGTGATTCTTTTAGTGAATCAGAGTGCACTTCTACAGTGCTGATCTCTGGCTTCAACTCTGATATATTGGTAGAATACCACACAAAGTACATAAATAGAGAAATGAAAACTACGCCAATAAGTGTAATATACTTTTTCATATCATTTGATGCCTCTGCCTCTGGCATCTTTAAAACCTCCGGCAGGTAGTTGCCACGTAATCCGAACTGGATCGCCAGTTGATCGTACCACTCCAAGCTTAGGTTGTTAGTCGGTATGAATACCATTGCCTGATCCATGCTGAGCTTTAATGAAAGAGAAGATATCTTCCTGATGTGTCCTTCTTCATCATATTCCATTCTCCAATTGATTCTGGGCGTTCAAATCTGGCTTTAATATTAAAGTTAACAGTATCAATACGATAACCCCAATTATAAAAAACCATCGGGCGGCTTCCGACATCTACGACAATCTCATAATAACTATCTATTCCACTATCTATAATCTCTGGTTTAAGATAATGATCAGGTAACAAGAATAAGTGATTAAACTCGCCAGTTGTAAAATATACTCCACCATCAAACATAGACTTTCTACGAATTATGGTAATTGTTCCGTTTTCTGTAGTGTAATGCAAAATTGAATTAAGAGGTATAAGCAGGTACAGAATTACAGCTAAGCTTATGTAAATACCGACTCGCTCTACCTTTTTCAAGATCAAATGCTATTTAAATGTTGAATGATAGTTGCGATATCCGTACTGAATACCAAAATGAGTAAGTTCATTCTCGTACCTTGTATAAGAGGTCTTCAATATAGGGAATACGAAGTCTAATAGCCATATACTGCCCCCCACTATCTTGCTTCCCCCTGGAAAACCAAAGATCTTAGAATATTCTAAAGCTCCAAAGCCAGAAAATGCTTGTTCTTTTGGTACATGATGTTTAGCAGCCATGGCTCCAGCGAGAATATTTCCGGCATCCCTTGCAGATACGTACAAGTTGCCACCCCAAGAATGTAATTTTGAACCGTAGTAGATACCGCCCGGAGACAAAGAACTCTTTATATCATAATCTTCACCGTATCCAGCATTCGTCGCGTACTCAACAAAACTTCTCGATTGAGTTAGAAGCGATCTTATTTGATTACCGGCCCAATTGCTTTCAAAGTCTATCATAGCATTATTTGCTGCGATTATTTCGCCAGTCCCTTTAAAATGCTCAAAATCAGCAAAAGACCCAGTATGAAGCGTGCTACCCATATATTGCCCACCTGCACCTGTATTCCAGCTTGAATAGTTATTTGCTAGATGCGCTTGGGTTGATGCAAAGTCCATATGGTGTTGATAAACACCCAAGTCTCCATCATCATAAACCGCCACTACGTTTCCAGCCCAATCAGTATGGGTTGAGTAAGGACTCATGCCATCGGGATCAATAAAGCGAAGCGGATTGTCAAAAGCAAAATTATAGGGTGAGTGTCGTCTCATTTCATCCGCTAACGGATCAAGGCTATTCCATCTTCCCAACGCCGGATCGTACTGGCGGGCATGAAAATCAAACCAGTTCAGCGCTAACTCGTGCTGCCACTCTTTGCCCTGGAACAAAAACTTGTTCTCGTAGCGCGTGTGTGGCTGGTGGGCCATGCCGAAGGGGTAAAAATCCTGCGACTGCACCACCGTGCCGCGTTCGTGCTCAATGACCAGATCATCAAAGAACACGTCGGTGGCCCAATTGCTTTCGTTGCTCACGTACACGTACAGGTAGCCCGGTCGGTCAATACTGATCTCGCTCGAGGCCAGGGTTTCAGCCGCGTTGGCACCGGCCTCACTGATACGCATGCTGTTCTGGTCGTTGAAGTTGGCCACCGGCTGGTAGTGCTTGTCAAACAAGATGTAGCGCAGGTACGCCCGGGGCACGTCCCCTTCGTCCCGCCCCAGCAGGGCACCGGCCCCCAACGCCTCACTCAGTCCCTGATAGGCCGCCGACCCGCTCTCGATGGCCCCCGGCCCGCCCCCGGTAAAGGCGCTCAGAAACAGCGTGGCCAAGTTGGCGCTGTAGGTCTGGTTGTCGGTGCTCGGCACGTACTGCGCCTGCACCGACAGTTTGATCTTGTCCCCCGGTTGTACGGGTAGCATCTTGGCCGGACCAAATACCCGCTGGTCGGTCTCACTGGCCACCCGCAGGTGCGCCGACTCGTTGGGGGTGTCTATGGCATCGCAGGCGGCCGTGGTGTTGCGCAGCGCATCGGGGTGACGGCTGTCTAGCCCCCGGAACATCAGCCCTTCGCTATCGGCTACCTCACTTTCCATCGTGGCTACGATGTTTGTACTTTACTTTCTTTGGTTAGCCGACTGCCAACAAAGAAGAAAATAGTATGTCAAAGAACGTTGCTACGTTTACAGCCCGTAGTGGCTATGTTTCTATTTGAATGTTGAATAAGTTTTCCAACTTACTTAGTAATGTTCAAAAAATAACCTTTCGTTTTCACCGGCAAATAAGGCCTTAAATCGCAAAGTTGTTTTTCAATCAATACTTAAGCCATAATCTAAATCTGCCGAGGTACGATAATACGTATAATTCGTATCTCATTCTGCAATAACCATATAAATACTAGCAAGTTGTTCATCTTCTAAGTATTTCATCTCACTATCTAAATCAGCGTTACAGATAAAACCCATTTCTGGCGAATAAGCAGCATATACATTTCCAAATGATGACTGGGGATTTAATATCTCAGGATTAGGACTACAGTCTTCTACACCACACCATGAGACGACAGCTTTCGCTTCTACAAACCAAGCGAGAGTATCTTCAGTAATTTCGAGCCAGTATGCCTGAGGTGGGAACATTATCAGATGTAAATCTAAGCAATACACTTTATACTCTTCGCTCTCGCATCTTGTAAGCTGAAAATCAATTTTTCCTTCTTTCCAGAGTTTAGTTAGCTTATCCAGATATAAATTGTTTGGCAAAGAATCTTTCCATAAGCCATAGTATGTCATTCCATTCACTTCCTGGTGCTCAGTGTCGTTTTTCCAATAAATCCCTAGTGATTCTTTAGTTGTCATAGCCCTAAATTTTTAATCTGCGACGAGGTTGGAATGAATGATGTCACTATATCGCCAGCTTTAATTTTGCCCCTAGGTTCTTTTGCTAACAATATAATTACTTTTTGCCCATCTACAACGCCTAAAAAACCCTTAACTCTTAGCCCCCCTCTTGTCATGGTATGATCAAAAGTCTTTAAAGGACTTGTAAGTATGCCTTGAGCAATACTTTTAAACCTTGATCTAGCCATTTTGGAGCCTGGATTTCCCCCTAGGTTCATTCCGACTTGGTGTAAGTGCCGTGCAGCATGATCCACTCTTCCAACGTTTGAGGTTGTAATCTTGGCCGCATCGTCACTCAACCCAATTAATCCTTTAGGCAACCCTTTAAATCCGATAGATGGAGCACCTCCACCATAGTGTGATATTGGTTCGTTGCTGGGATATTGATTGAAACCATTTAAAGTAGCCCAAGCTTTACCAACCTCCTTAATCAATCCACCTGTACCCCCACTCACCATGCTATGCCGAGATGCTGTAGAAAAGTCTAAACTAGGTCTACGATTTTCCCAGGCAATGGTGTTTATCAGTGCATTATAACCGCTATACACCTGCGCATCCGGGAAGCTGTACTGCCACGACTGAGGGGCGCTGTATCCCATAAAGTCACCATTCACATAGTAGCGATCATATGGATCGGAAGTTTGCACAACCGTAGTTTGGTCAGTAAAGCTGTTGTGAAATATATCGTCAAAGAAGGCCCCGTCCACCTCATAATTCTTCAGCGGATTATTTCCACCGAAGTGATAGTTAGAGTAACCATAGTACTGATCCGCCGCCGGATCGCTGCTGCCCCACCGCCCCAGGTCAGGCAGGTAGTTACCGCGCAAACCGAAATCGTACCACTGCAAGCCCAGGTCGGGCGTTAGCTCGGCTCCCTGGAACAAAAACTTATTCTCATAGCGCGTGTGTGGCTGGTGGGCCATGCCGAACGGATAAAAATCCTGCGCTTGCACCACCGTACCGCGTTCGTGCTCAATGACCAAGTCATCAAAGAACACATCCGTTTGCCAGTTGCTCTCGTTGCTCACGTACACGTACAGGTAGCCCGGCTGGTCAATGCTGATCTCGCCCGAAGCTAACGTTTCGGCCGCGTTGGCCCCCGCCGCGCTGATGCGCATGCTATTTTGATCGTTGAAGTTGGCCACCGGCTGGTAGTTTTTATCAAATAGCATGTAGCGCAGGTAGGCCCGCGGCACGTCCCCCTCATCCCGCCCCAGCAGGGCACCGGCCTTCAATGCCTCACTCAGTCCCTGGTAGGCCGCCGACCCGCTCTCAATGGCCCCGGGCCCGCCCCCGGTGAAGGCACTCAGAAACAGCGTGGCCAGGTTGGCGCTGTAGGTCTGGTTGTCGGTGCTCGGAACGTACTGCGCCTGCACTGATAACCTGATCTTATCTCCCGGCTGCACGGGCAGCATCTTGGCCGGACCGAATACCCGCTGATCCGTGTCGCTGGCTACCCGCAGGTGGGCCGACTCGTTCGGATTGTCAATCGCATCGCAGACAGCCGTGGTGTTGCGCAGCACATCGGGGTGACGGCTGTCTAGCCCCCGGAACATCAGCCCTTCGCTATCGGCTACCTCACTTTCCATCGTCGCTACGTAGCGGTCGGTCGTCCGCTCGCTGGCCACGGTGGTGCGCACGTTGCCCAGGTGGTCGGTCAAATCGTAGTGATATACCCAGCGGCGACCTTCGTTGGTGGTCTGGCTGCTCAAGGTAGCGCAGGGGTCGGTGTCCAGCGGAAAGTAGGGGTACACCCGTCCGTAGTCGGTGCCCAGGTACGAGAGTAATCGCTGGCTCTCCGGGGTGTTCTGCCAGTTGGGCGAGTAGTACTCAATGCCGTTCATGTAGATGGTCTGCTGGTTCACCCCGTCAAAGTCTACTTCTTTCATCAGGCGGGTACCCACTGCGTCGTAGGTGTAGCGAATCTGCGCCCCGCTGGCCGTGAAGTCAATCATTTCGGGCAGGTTCAGGTGGTTGTAGCGCACCGTGATGCCCTTGTGGTAGTCGTCCGTCAGGTTGCCGTTGGCGTCGTAGTAGTAGTCCTCGTCCAGTCCCCCTTCGCCCGCGGCAAAGCCCTGGGCATTCCCGCCGTCGGTCAAGCGGTGCAGTTGGTTACCCACCCCGCTGCCGTAGTCGTACGCTAGCTCGTCGATCTTGACACCCTGCTGTCCGTAGCGGGTAAGCTGCCGGATGTTGCCACTAGGGTCGTAGGTGATCGGGTTGCCGCTCGCGCCTCCTAGTACGTCGTAGCTTTGCCCGCCCGGCTGGTCATAGTTGTGGTAGTTGGCTTTGGCCAAGCGATCTACCTTGTCGTAGGTGTATTCGTACTCCTGCTTGACCAACGGTTGGGTTTGGTTCACCCACAGCGCGCTGGTAATACTGCCGTTGTACTGGGGGCTGGGGCCATCGTTATAAGAAAGTCTCAACTGAAACAGATCGTCCGTTTCGTCGTCTTCCGTCCGGTTGATGGCCGTCAGCCAGCCGCGCTCGTTGTAGGCGTAGTCTACGCTTTGTAGGTAGCCGTCGTCCTGGAAGCGGTGCAGGTCTTGCGTGATGAGTTCGCCCAGTTCGTTGTAGGTGTTGGCGGCCAGTTGCACTTCGGCTTCGTTGTTGATACGGTGGTACACCGCGGTGGGGCGTCCGGCGTGGTCGTAGGTGTAGCGGTGGTGCACTTGGTCTACTTGGTGCGAACCGGCGTAGCCGTAGTGCTGGCGCAGGGTGTGCGTAGCGCGTCCGGCATCGTCGTAGCGGGTGGTGTAGCGGTCGGCCCCCTGGGGGTAGTGGCTGCCGATGGTCTGAATCACCCGGTAATCTTCGTCGTAGTACACCGCTTCCCAGCGCCAGTCGTCGCTGCCCAACACCCGCACCTGCGTGCCCGTCACCTGCCCCTGCACCCGGGGGAAGTAAGTGCTGGGGTAATCGGCCGCCGGGTCGGTGCCCGACACGTCTACGAAGTCGTAGGAGTTGCCCCCGTGCAGATCACTCACAAAGTCGTAGCGATCGTAGTAGGTGGCCGTGAGTACCGCTACCGTGCCGTCGGTCGACTTTGGGTACAAAGCATCGCTGTAGCCGAAGGGTGCGTTGTTTTGTTGTCCCCGGTAGCGCTCGGTAGTATGCTGGTTCTTCACCTTGTCTTGCATCTGCTCCCGGCTGAGCGTGCCGGTGGTGGTGAACAGACCGGTGAGGATCGGGCGGTTTAAGGGATCGTACTTGGTGAAGCTCCACTCCCTGATTTGCCGCTGGTTGCCATCCTGGGTCAGCACCAGCCGGTCACCCTGGTCGTAAACCATCCAGACCGGGTCGGCTCCCGGCACCTGCTGGCTAATCATGCGCTGGCGGTGGTCGTAGGTGTAGACGTAGGCCCCTTCCGCTAGTAGCGAAGCGGATACCGCGCTGCTGCCGATTCCGGCGGCGAGCTTGGGGGGCACCACCACGCGCAGGTTGCCGAAATCGTCGTAAAGGTAGTAAGTGTCCAGGGGGCCGGCCTCCCGGGTACTCCCGTCTCCCTCCACCCGCTTGAGCACGGTCTGTCCGCGTTTGTCCTGATAGTCCCACACCGCCCGGTTCAGTTCGTCCTTGGTCTGGTTCACGTAGAGTTGCCCGACGGCGTAGTATCCTTCGTGCTTCATCTCGCCGCTGGCCAGCAACACCAAGCGTTTCACTTCGTCCTCCGAATTGGTCCGGTGGGTCATTTTAATCGTTTTGTTGCTGGCCGCTCCGGGAGTGGCCACTTGCCAGGCTTCACCTACGCTTCCTTGCTCAGTGACCCGGCTAAGCGGCGAAGCTTCGTAGATGGTTTCGGCGTAGGGGAAGGTTGTGTTAGCGATCTGATCGTCGTTGGCCGCGTAGAAGTCTGTTACCTGCGCTACGGCATCCGTACGATAATCGCCGTTGGTATTGTTGGTCACGTACGGCAGATACGATTTGCTTACCCGTCCGAGAGCATCGTATACGATTGGTTGTATCACGTCCTTTCCGGCCGGGCTAGCTGCCTGATCGACTTGCTGAATGGTACGTCCTAAGCCATCAATGTAGTCGTAGTGAACGTTCAAGTCACGATTGCCCAGGTTCGACAATGAGAACTCGTCCTTTTTACCGTCTTTGAGCACTGTCTCTACTTTAACGTAGTTATGAGGTTCCAAGGGGCAATTGGTTAGCTGAATGTTCCGGTCGTAGTCCAGGGTAATTCGCTCGGTAGACAGGGTTAAGTCCGGAAGCAGTGGATTGGTGATGGATACTGTATAGTTTCCTGACCGGTTGTGTTGGAGCAAATCCTGGATAGAAAATTTAAAGAAAGAAGACGAGCCGGTTCTAAAATCCTGGTTGTTCCGCTTCCACCGGTACAGACTATTGGTGATGCCGTAATCAAATCCTAAATCAATCGAAGCATCGCTACAGTCGTTCCAGGTGACGGTACGGGGCGGTCCGATCTTGAGCTGCGGAGCGTACTTAAAACCATTAATCAACCGGTTGTACAACAGACTGTTAAAGGTCAAGTAGTTGAAGCGCAAGTCGAGCCGGTTAAGCTTCAGTAAGCTTGAAAAATCAGGGGCGTAGGTAAGCCGGTTCCGGTACAGTTGCAGCTCATCTAAATTTTGTAATCGCAGGAACGTTTCGGGGATTCTCCCTTCAAACTGGTTGTTGAAAGCAACCAGTTTCTTCAGCTGGAATAAATTGCCAAGGGCATCCGGTATAGTCCCGTTCAGTTGATTCTTCTGAAGGTACAAGTATTGCAAACTAGCCATTGATCCGATCTCCGGGGGAATTATTCCGCTAAGCTGATTGATACCCAGGTTCAGACGCTCTAACTGGTGAAGCCTTCCTAATGAAGGGGGAATGCTGCCGGTGAGTTGGTTGTTATTCAAAAACAGATTACGCAGGTTGAGCAGATCGCCAAGTTCCGCTGGGATAGAACCCGTCAATTGATTGGTCGCCAGTCGGAGATTCTTCAGACTAGCCATGCTACCCAGCTTCGTTGGAATAGCACCGCTCAACTGGTTGTCGAACAGGATCAGGTCCGTGAGTTGCGTAAGCTCACTGAGACTTTCCGGGATAGGTCCGCTGAGTTTGTTGCCCGACAAGTTGAGCTTTTTCAATTCGGTTAGCTTGTTAAAACTCTCGGGGATGCTGCCGGTAAGCCCCTTATTTTTCAGGGTGATTTCCGCCACGCGGCCGTTGATCACGCTCACTCCTTCCCAGGTGCTGATGGGTTGGCTGGTATTCCAGGAGGCGGGAAGGTTGCCCAGATTTCCAATTGTACTAACAAAGGTATGAAGTGCTTCGGTATCGGGGTCTTCCTCCGGCGCTTCTTCCACAACCAAAGTGATGGGGGCGCTGTATTGGGTCAAACTACGCGCCCAATCATTTTTAATACGGCATCGGTATTGTCCGGCATCGGGTAGCGATGCGTTGAGAATTGTATAGGTCTCATCAGTCTGACCATCTAGCTCAGTCCAGCCGACGCCGTCCATACGATACCATTGGAAACGTGTTTGAGGGTGGTTGTTAGTGAAAGCAGTAAGCGTTACTGATTCTTCTTCGGTAATGTTATATGTCTGAGCTTTACCAATAGTTTTTACCTGACCGGAATAGATAAATACAGAGAAGGGGTAGGTATCGGGCCCAGTATGCAGTTCAGCAATTTCATTGACGTTTATTCTGTTTTTATGAATGCTTAAGTAGCTTAAACTATTTATAGTGTTTATTCCAGCTGGGAGGTAACTTATTTGATTATTGTCTAAACTGAGTTGCTCTAGATTTGCAAAGTTTGAAACTTCAAAAGGTATGCTGTCTATTTGATTATGATTCGCATAAAAACTGGTAAGATTAGCTAGATTTCCGATCTCCGATGGCAGTTCAGTTAGCTGATTTTCTTGAATCCATAAAGTTTCTAAACCTGTTAATTTTCCAATTTCGTCAGGTAAGTTTGTGATTTGGTTTCCATGAAGGAATAATTTGACTATACTATCCATATCACCAATCTCCGATGGTATGTTTGTGAATTTATTATATGACGCGCTTAAAGTTTTCAGATTATTCCATCCCCCAATCTCAGCAGGCAGACTAGCTATTTGGTTCTCCCTTATTGAGATGCTTTTAAGGTTGCTTAAGTTGCCAATCTCATTAGGCAAATTAGTCAGATGATTACCCTCTAATGACAGATTCTCTAAACTAAGCAAGTTGCCAATTTCAATTGGTATACTAGTCAGTTGATTATAATGCGCCCTTAAATCTATGAGATCCCCCAAGTATCTAATCTCGGTAGGCAATTCATTTAGCTGATTATATTGAATATTTAGGTACCGCAAATTTGTCAAATTAGCAATTGAACTGGGTATAGTAGTCAATTGATTTTTTATGAGGCTCAAAAGTACCAATAAGTCAAGGTCGCCTATTTCAGTAGGAAGAGCAGTAATTTGATTATGGCTTAAGTCTAGCTGTCGAAGGTTATCTAAATCACCTATTTGGCTAGGAATATCAGTTATTAGATTTTTATGCAGCAGTAGAATTGTTAACCCATCTAAGTCTTTTATTTCAGGTGGGATACTATTGATCTCATTGTAATGGATGTAAAAGTAACGTAGGCCGCTTAAGCTACCAATCTCAGGGGGCAGAGGTCCCTTGAGATTGTTAGAGTTTAGAACGATTGAGTGTACATCACCACCTACCATATTAACTCCAAACCAATTGTCCAGATCTACACTAGTCGTTCCTTGTAACCAATTATCGTTATGTGTCCAGTTGGCTCCCTCCGTAGCATTATACAACGCTACCAACGCCGCGTGCTCTACCGCATCCGGCACCAGTCCCTCCGAAGTTGTGTTGTTAGCGCTAGCTACTTGAGCAACGGCTTGGCTTTGAGATAGCACGCTGGAAAGTTCCTTTGCCTTCTCTTGCTGATCTATTCTTTGCCGGTATGCTTGATAATAAGCATCAGCCTGATTCTGGTGGTAGCGCTCCATCGCCTGGCGTACTTCCTCCGAAGATATATCAGGATTATTCTCATAGAGGCTGTCCTGTAAGCGCAACTCCTCTTCATAATCAAAGAAATCAGCCGGGTCTTGGGCGAAGGCCAAGGTGCCAAAAAGGCACAGCGATGCTAGGATGAGAAAGGTGGGGGTTCTCATTAGGTGGTAGTTTAAGGTGGTACGTTTCGGTTCAATGTAAGAAACGGTCGTCGCAGCGCGGCGGTCGTTATCCTATGCCATCGGGAAACGTGTTCGGTAGAGAGGCCGATGAGCTTGTGGCGACAAGATAAGCCGGTCGTCGCAAAAGAAGCAAGTAATTGTTTATGGCGAAGTATCGTACTGACGTAATGAAACCAATGCAGGGCTTTCTTATAAAAAGCCGACAAGCCTGAGCGAGTTCAAGAGATAGGAAAAGTCATCTTGAAAGCGTTCTATTTGCGCTGTCATATTGCTAGGTCTAAATTGCTTGAGAAGCTTGATAGTTAGGGTTCGGAATCCGGCCAACAGGCGAGAGAGGGGATTTTGTTTAGTTCTCAGGTGATCTTCCTGAAGGGTCACATCCCGGAGATGATTATTTACTTCTACCCCCCAATGCTGACGCACTGCGCCGAAGAGTTGTTGTGCTTGCTCTGTGGGGGCATTAGAGAGATACCAAGCGGTTTCTTGAGTTTGCTTACCTGTTTTCAGTATGGTACGCCTTCTTTCCACTTTGATGAGCGTAGTCAATTGGCATTTCTTCCAACGAGCGTCTAAATACTGCTCAGTGACATTGTAAGCTTGATAGTGCCGCTCTTCCAAACGACCGTGCCCTTTATCCAACGTAGTACTGCTTTGTGTTACTGGCAGATAAGCGGCTATCCGCTGCATTTCAGCGATCAGTTCAGGCTGGTTGTCTTTGAGTCCGGTCAGAAACCAGCCCTTTGCTTGGGCAATAGCCGCTAAGGTAGTAGGGTCCAGGTGCAATGCATCCAGGCTGATGTACTGACCCAGTATCTCATGTTGGCTAAGCAGGGTACGCACGGCTGCTTTTTCGCTCTCTTTTCTGCCGTTGTAAAACCCCTGGGCGGCTACCTCTTGATGCGTATGAGTCACTGCCTGTACCACCGCTTCCCCACGAGTGGTGCCCTTACTTATACTGCCACGCAGTTCTTTGCCATCCACGGCAAACCACTGCTTCTCCTCTTGGGACAATACGACCCCATAGTAGGCAAACAGTAGCTCCTCAAAGACAACCAGGTTTACTTTTTGTAGCAGCAGAGGGAGATGCGCTCGCGAAACTACCGCGCATTCCCAGATGCCTAGAAAGGCACATAAAGCCTTTTGCGTATGCTGCATGCTGCGGTGGATACTAGATAGGCAACCATCTCTACCGCGCAGCAGACTCAAAGTCAAACTCAATAGCACCAGCGGCAGATCATGCAGCTTACCGCGAGGATCGCGTAAGTCTAGCTCAACGTTTGCTTGCAAGGCTTCATAAAATGACGTAGATTGTTGGGCAGGGCAAGTAGGCATTGTACTTCTATTTTAGTTCGCAAAACCAAAATTACGAAGTAAATCCTCTTGCCCTATCTTTTATAAGAAAGCCCTGGAAACCAATGAACCTGGTTTGTAATCCACCAAAAAGTGTCTTAGCTTCGTGCGCGTGAAATTCAGGCTCACTAATCAGAAACTAACAGCTTGGCTTTCAGTACATTACGAGATAAATTCTTCCGCCAGCCACAGCTAACTCCCTACGCTTCCCTTCGTTTGTAATTTTTTGAGGATCAGAACGGCTTTTCATCCAGCAGGCGCATTTATTGTAAGATTTATCTAATATAACAAAGCATTTTACCTTTCTGACTGCTAATTTTTTGCGCCACGCAAGGTTTAATATGACTATTATTACCAACTCGTTGGGCGATCTGTTATCCTTGCACTACTACCTACCTACTACCGATGAAACACTTATCATTACTTGCCCTGCTCGTCTGCTTCGCTTCGGTAAGCAGCGCCCAGCAGCCGCCACTTCCCCTTCAAAAAAGCATCATTCTAGATTCGCTGGCCGCGACAGTTGTTCAAACCCCCTCTCGTGTTGATACGCTGCTCCCCTCCCCGCAACCGCTTCTTCACCGGCCAGACAGCTTGGTTCGAACGCACACCGGGAGACTGGATAGTCTGCTGCATCTTCCTGAAGCTGAAGTTGAAAAGCAAATCGCTGCCGGGAAAGAGAAGTTGACCGCTCCGCTGGATTCACTATCAATACCTGGTACTCTCAAACAGCAAGTAGATAAGTTGTCAAGTCAAGCACCGCTTGCTTCCCCAGCCCTCCCTTCAAAACTACCGGTTGAACGCCTCACCCAATCCGTACCGGAGTCGTTTCCGGCGATTAACACCGTGAAGGAGCGTATCACACTTGGTAAGGATCATTTGGCACACTACCGTCAGCAGGCTACCGACGTCACCGATCAAATCGCCAACGCGCCGCAAATGGCCGAACAGTGGGCGCTCAACCGGCCCGAAATGGCTGAATTACAGGGTGCCCCGGAAGTCCTACAAGAATTTACGCAACAACCCCTAGCCTACCAAGAACAACTTGCTTCTCTGAATGATACCCAGCAACTCCTGTCCCGCTTGCAGCAGGCGTTGCTAAGCCGGGCGCAGGATCACTTCGCGGGCCACTGGCCACAGGTGACCCAGGCCCAACAAGAATTGACCAAGCTCAAAAAGAAGCACGTCGGAGTGCCGGGCGGCCAGGAAGTTTCACCGAAAAAAAATAGCTTGTCGGGCAAACCCTTGGGCGAACGACTGGTCTACGGCGGTAGCATGCAGGTGCTGCCGGGCCCGCCCCAGGCCCTGCAAGCGGCCCCGCAATTGGGCTACCAAATTAGTAAACAGTGGCTCATTGGGTTGAGTGCTCAGTACCGAGCAAAACTTCAGACTGATGGTCGTCGGTTGGATACCGAAGCGCCGGTTTTCGGGGGCAGCTTATTTACGCATTATCAGTTCTTTCGAGGCTTCCTAATGCATGCCGAAGGGGAATGGATGAGCCAGCTTATCGATGCCGAACAAGATCTTAGAACCGGGCAGGCCCACTGGTTGCTCGGACTGGGCAAGATGTACCCGCTGGCGGAAAAATGGCGGGGTAAGGTTGTCTTGCTCTACAACGTTTCTCACCGCAAGCAGTCGTTGTACCCCAAGCCCTGGATGGTGCGCTTTTCGTTTCATCGGATGAATTGAACGAATTCTGTCAGGAAAGTCGTTGGTCTATTCGTTGATCATAATCGTAAAACGCTTATCAAAATGCATAGCCGCGGGCGAGCCAGTAGTGCCAATCTTCCGCTACCCGGTGGGCATCTTCGTCTGCCTCGTCGGTGGGGGTTAGCTGGGCCGGGGGCACGGCCAGTTGCCGCCCCTGCCAGTCCACGTTGACGAACATATCGTGTTGGCACACGTCGGGAGCGGGCATGCCGGTGACGGTAACTTTTTCGCCCACCTGCAACACCGATGTTGGTTGTGGTTGCGTGCAATCGGCGGGAAAAGGAAAGGGAAGTTCGTCGTCTAGGTAGTAATACCAGCCCATCGCGCGTTCTTCTGATTCGTAGGCATCTACCACGATTTCCATCATGATGCGTTCTTCGCGGACGTCGTCTTTTTCAGGCGAGGTCATCGCCTTATTGTTTTGTTGGTCAGTTGGTCACTGCTCTGCGGTAATTTATTACTTTGATAAAACTTGCTGAGTTGCTTTCGCAGCATCAGGAAACGGATGAGCCCAATCACGAACACTAGGCCGCTGGCCCCTAGTGCCACAAAGCCCAGCAATCGAAACGGCCGCAGGTTCTCTATTCTGATCAGCGCAATGCCGGCCGTGATCAGGTAGAGCGAAAACTTGTTATACGACAGGAAGGTACGTTCGTTGGCCAGTTTGGTTCGTTGCAAGGCTAAAAAATCGCGCAGGATGATCTTCTCGTCGTTGGTAAAATCAGGCGACGTTTTTAGAATCCCCCCCAACTTGGTTCTGATACGCTTCATCGGCACTCGGAATAAACGCGTTGGCGCTCAGTGGGTGGCAGGAGCCGGTGATGAGGCACGGTTGTGGTTGAGCAGCGTGACCACTTTCTGTAGGTGTTCTTCGCTGATACCAATGGTTGCGGGTTGCATGGTGGGGTGGTTTAAAGTGAAAATTATAGGTATAAGCAGTCAGCCAAACATTTGTTTTTTTCAAAAAGAGTAGGTGGTCATTTACCGACTGGGTATCTAAGGTAACAACGACTGGGCGCACCTGGTCAGCATAGGGCAACACCGCAGGCTTTGCTGGTCGTCGATTTTTAAACGCGGATGCGCCAGGGTGGTCATCCGACAACTTTCATTCAACTAAAATCTGCGCTGGGGCGCGGGCGGTGAATTTTACTCGTTGCGGGCGAAGTAGGTTTTCAGCAACGCCCAACGGGGCGCATCCGCGCGGCGCACGCTGTCGGCCCGGTCGGTGATCGACATCTCGGCATCCCATACCTGGCTCTCGCGGTAGGCATGATAGGCCCACGACCAGCCGTACTTTTCGGCCAGCTCGATCACATCAGTAAGATACTGCAACCCATCTTGCCCCGTCCAGCGCGGACTGCTAAATTCACCGATAAAAATAGGCACGTCGGGATGGGCTTCGGAAAACGCGACCAACTCCGATTGCACTTCTTCCAGCAAGGCCGCATCCCAGCGGCGGCCATCAACGGTAGTGGGATACGCCACGGCTTCGCCGACCTCCCAGATGTTTTGGTGCGTGAAGGCCATGGGCATATAGGTATGCGACTCCAAACAAATGTTGTCGTCGGCTGGCACGTCTAGCATGGTGATTCCCTGGTGATAGCCGTAGAGGGTGTCTTCTTCGGCGTCGTAGACGCGGGGCAGGGCATACACGATGGTGTGCACGGAGTCGCTTTGCCGGATGGTGGCGGTCAGCTTGGCGTACAGTAAGTTGATATCTTCGGGGGTTTCAGGTTGCATGCTGCGATTCACCTGTGGTTCGTTGAGCAGGTCGTAGCCCGCCACCACTTCACCCCGGGCCGCACAGTGGCTGGCCAAACTGTCCCAGAAAGCAATGGTCACTTCGTGCCAGCTGAAATCTTGCCAAAAAGGGTCAGAGCCTAGCATGGTCCAGGCATGCTCGGTGCCCGGGTAGCGGTGCGGGTCGATGAGCACGTTCACCCCGTAGCGTTCGCCCCAGTCGAGCACCGAATCAAGGACCGCAAAGGCTTCGGGTCGATAGGCGTAGGGCGAGTCTAGCTCCATAAACGTGCACACCGGCATGCTGAGCCGCATCAGGTTGGCTCCGCTCTGCGCCAGGTCGGCCACGTCTTGCTCACTAATATTGCAGCCCACGTTCACCCCCCGGTACCGTTGCCAGGGATAAGACTGGGTGGCGGGTTCTTCAGGCGGTGTCGACTGGCAGGCAACCAACGAAACCAAGCAAGCACCAAGGGCACTCCTTATGAGAAAATCAATGTTCATTCGGATGGTGGTAACTGGGTGGGGTTCTTCTTAAAAATCCAAAACGGAGCGGTTCCTAACCAAGTGAGGGTGCCGATGAGCATCAGCAGTTTGTTGGTGGCATCACCCAGGGCACCGCCGAGCACAAAGAGCGATGGCACCACCGTTAGGGCGAGTCCGGCCAGGGAGAGCAAGCGAACAATCCATTTCATGAGGGAAGGGGTTTGCGTTTTTTCATCAGGAAATTCTGCTGCCCGTAGGCCACGGCCAGGTAAACCACTCCGGCCGTGATCCAGCCGGGCAGTGCCACGAAAAAGTAGAAGTCTAAGCGTAAGTAGTGATACAGTCCGTAGCCCGTGGCCACGGCAACTGCCCAGGTGATGGCCACAGACCCGTTGAATTTGAGGCGGGCAACTTCGGCCAGGTTAGACACCAATCCCAGGCGTGGAAAGAGGAAAATATCCACCAGCACCACCGCCCCCACCGGGGCAGCCACCAGCGCGTAGATTCCCAGAAACTGATCGAGTTTGCTGATGATGGCCGGGGAGCAGGCCAGCACCGTGGCCACCACACCGGTGATGATGGTGATCTTCCAGCGCTTGGTGGCAGGCAATAGCGCTTGCACGGCCAACCCCGCCCGGTAGATGGTGGGGTTGGCCGTGGTCCAGCCCGCCGTCACCACGCAGATGAGCCCGGCCACGCCTGCTCCTAAAAAGGCGATTTCACCCGGTGAGGGGTTGGCGTTGCCCTGCTGCAGGGCCAGGGCGCACAGGATGCCCGACGCGATCCAGGCCATATAGTGCCCGATGAACATGCCAAAGGCTGAAGCCAGCCCGTAGTAGGGCTTGCGGGCGTAGCGGTAGATCGACATATCGGACAGGCCGATGTGCATAGCATTGTTGGCCAACCAGGAGAAGATCACTACGTGCAAGAGCGTGTACTGAGTTTGCCCGGGCTGCGCCACGCCGGTCCAGATTTTCTCGTTGGCCACTTGCCAAAAGTTATCGAAGCCGGTGACGCCCAGCTGGGGCAGCACCGCCAGCCCGGCCGCCAGAAAGACCAGCGGCATCCAGGGCGCAAAGAGCGAGGAAAACTTGGCCACCACCTCGAAGCCGAAGGTGGCCACCACGGCGATCACCGCCCCCACGGCCACGATAATCAGAATCCAGGCCAAGCTATCGGGATACATACTGGTGAGGCCCGGACCCTTCACCCCCAGCAACAACCCAACGGCTGAGGCCGACACCCCGATCATGGCGGCCGCCGCCACTGAGAAGAGCAGGCCGTTCACAAAGTTGTAAATAGCCACCAGATTAAACCCACAGATCTTTTCTAGCTGATAAAAGATAGTCAGACGGGTTTTCACCGCCGTGGGAGCGCAGACCAGGGTCCAGCTCAGCGTGGCCAGGATGTTGCCGATAAGCAAGCCAATAAAGATATCGGGGGCCGACACCCCGTGGATGACAAACAACGGACCGATCACAAATTCGGTCCCGGCAATGTGCTCGCCGGCCACCAGACTCACAAATTCTTTGAAACCTTTTACCTCCGATTTCGGCACCGGCTCCCGTTCGTACTCATTGATCTGATCGGCTTCGCCCAGCGAGAGCCACTTTTTGAACTGCATAATGACGTGGTTAGAAGACGGGGCAGTCGATTCAACTTACCGGGCGCCCTAGTGCGGGGTTCGGCCCGCTTGCTTGCGTTGATCCGTTGCATCAAACCGCGAATATGCATCTTTTTACCCGCCGGAGCCTTCTGATTTCAAAACACGGAGGGAAATATAGCAGGAAAATACGTTATTGACCCACTGAACACTTTTTATTTGCCTAAGCTTAACTAGAACAGAACGATGCAAGAAATCACCCTCACCGATTACCAGAACAAAGTGCGGGGCGGCTGGGTTGGCAAGTGCGCCGGGGGCATCCTGGGAGCACCCATCGAGGGCTTTAAGCGCTTTCACACCATAGCCATCGACGAACGGCTTTTTGCCAATAACTTCCCCAACGATGATTTGGACCTACAAATTTTGTGGCTGGACATGGCCCGGCAGAAGGGACCGTTCGTGCGGGCCCAAGACTACCGCGACCACTGGCAGGCGCACGTCAACTTCCCCTGGAACGAGTACGGCATCGCGACGCTGAACATACGCAAAGGTTTAGACAACCCCGACACCGGCCGCCACAACAATGCCTACTGGAGCCAGAGCATGGGTTCGCCCATTCGTAGCGAAATTTGGGGCATGCTGTGCCCCGGCAACCCCGCAGCGGCCGCCCGTTACGCTCGCCTGGATAGCACCCTCGATCATACCGGATTCTCGATGGATGCCGAGATGTTTTTTTCGGCCTGCGCCGCGCTGGCCTTTTTTGAAGACGATGTGTCTGCCGTCCTGAAAGAAGCCGCGCAGTACACAAGCCAGGATACGCTGTTTGCCCAACTGTTGGGCGACGTTCGGCAGTGGTACCGACGCTACGGCGAGGTGGTCACCAAACACAAAATCAAATCCAAATACGGAGACGCCGACTTCACGTCGGCTCCGCAGAACGTGGGCCTGACGATCCTGGCCACCCTGGCTTTTGGTCGCTCGTTTGACGATATTCTGAAGAGTATCAACTACGGGCACGACAGCGACTGCATCATTGCCACGGCCGCCGCCCTGATCGGCATCATCCAGGGCTACGAAGCGATTCCCCCGATCTGGAAAGAGCGCATCGGCAACACGTTGATGGTGAGTCCGGAAATCACGGGCATCACCATTCCCGAGACGGTGGAGCAACTCACCGCCGACACCTGCGCGGTGGGCGTGGCCTTCGCCCGGTACCTGGGGCACACCCGCATCCTCGACGCCCCGGAGGGGCCAGCCGACGCATTCAGCCCCCCCCCCTACCACCTCACCTCAACAATCAGTACCTTCCCGGGGGTGACCTCCGGAGAAGCAGGCCAGTTGCGGGTGCAGGTAGAAAACCTAGGGGCAGCGCCGCTCACGGTTGGCCTGCGGCTCACCTCGCCGGTGTTTGTCGAGGCCTCACTCCCGCCGCTCACCATCGACGGGCATTCGGTGGGTGAGGTTGCCGCCCCGCTCAGCTGGCAGGCCAAGCCGCTGGAGCAGGTTCGGCAGCAAAAGTATGCTGAGAAGAATTTCCCTTACACCTGGGAGGTGACCGTAGACGGCCAGACCACCGCTTTGGTGAAGGGCGTGCCCTTTTACGGCAGTTGGCTGCTCGTGGGCCCTTTTATCGCCGACGACCCTGCTCTGGAGCCTATGCATGCACAGTATCCTGACCACGGACTGGCCTCGATGCCCTCGGCCACCTACATGAATCACGACCGGGTGGCCCGTGCGCAGGAGTTTCTGAATGCGGCAGCCCTTGATCAGCTGTTTACCGACCAGCGAGACGCGCTGCCCTACGGGAGTGCGGTGGTTTTCCCGACCAGCCACCGGATTGAGTTGGCGGACCATTTCTACGGGCGGGGCGAACGCACGCTTTACCTGCTTACCACGTTGGCAGCCACGCCTGGAGAAAAAAAGTGGCTTTGCCTAGGGGCCAACGGCTACGTGCGGGTGTGGCACAACCGGGAGCTGGCCTACCAGAGCGACGAGTTGCGACGCAGCTGGCCTGGGGCTCACTTTTGCGAACTCAACCTTGCCGATCACAACGAATTGTTGATTCGCGTCGACTTCCCGGTGGATCAGTTTGAGGTGAGCGTGGGACTTAAGGAACACAACGGCCAGCATCCGCACCAGAGTCAGTGGGACGCGGCGTTGGTGCTTCGGGCAAAAAAACAGTAACCAAAAGATGTACGATTGAGAAATTTCTACCGAGCATTTTTGCTATTTTGCTTCTTTACCAGCCCTTCTTTAGCCCCAGCTCAGCCCCGCACCTATCCCGACAGCCTCAACCCGGCCCGCCTGCGCACGGTGATTCTAGCCGAATCGGCTTTCTACGTAGCGGGACTTTCCTACCTGCAGTTTGTGTGGTACCGCAACCACGAACGGACGCCCTTTCATTGGTATAACGACAACCGCGGGTGGTTGCAGCTCGACAAGGCCGGGCACGCCTACGCGGCCTACTTCGAGAGTGCCATCGGCTACCACGCCCTGCGCTGGGCCGGGGTGAGTCGCCGAAAGTCGCTGTGGTACGGCGGCCTGCTCGGAGTGGTGCTGCAAACTCCCATTGAGGTGTTCGACGGACTCTACGAAGGTTACGGCTTTTCGTGGGGCGACATGGCGGCCAACGCGGCCGGGTCGCTGCTCTTCGCGGGGCAGCAGGCCGCCTGGGACGAGCAGCGGGTGCGGATGAAGTTCTCCTACGCTCCCTTGCCCTACGCCCGGTATCGTCCCTGGGTGCTGGGCGAAACCCCCGGGCAGCGTTTTTGTCAGGACTATAACGGGCACACCTACTGGTTGTCGCTAAACTTCAATTCGGTGGCTCCGCAGTGGGGACTGCCCCCCTGGCTCAATGTGGCGCTGGGTTACAGTGGCAACGGCATGCTGTCGGAGTTCACCAATCCGGCCTTCTCACGCGGCATCCGCATGCCCGACCTAGCGCGGCACCGGCAGTACTTTTTAAGTAGCTAGTCAAAAGTAATGCGGTATTCTGTACCAATCAAGGCGAGGACTTCATCTAGGGCAGTACGTAGTTCACTGAGGGATTGAAAATAGCTGGGATGATCTAGCCACCGATATTTGAGTTCTAGCCAAAGGCGTTCAATAAGCCGGGTGGCCGGTGCCATTAAGCTCTGGGCTATAGGGGGGAATGAAATACAGCGTAAGACCTTGTTGTTTCCACTCTTCATGTTTAGCCTGTACGATTTTAGCGGTGTGAATGGATGCGTTGTCGAGGACAACGATGGTAGGTTTGGTAATGATTTCTATAAACTCTTCCATACAACGGATGATTACCTTGGCGGTGGCCGCCCCTTCAAAACGAAAGGCGTGGAATTGACAGGCTTTGCTCATCAAGCCAATCACGGTCAGATTCTGGCTGGGCTGACAGGCCAGCGGCACCTGCTCACCAATGGGTTGCCAAGCGTAGGGAACCACGGGAGTTAGAGAAATACCGCTTTGATCCATGTAGAAGACATCTATCTCACCCTGAGCTTCCCGCTGGTGAAAGGCCGCAAGCTGCTGTTGGGCTAGGGCGAAGCGTGGTGCATCTCGCCGATGCTTGGTGCTACGGCGCATACGCTTATAGCGGTAGCGATTCGCCCTTAGCCATCGGGCCAGCGTGCTATGGCTCAAAGACATTTGCCACTCTCGCTCTACATGACTCACCAGATAGGAAAGGCTACGCACTGCATTGCCAAAACGCTCTTCTACTACTTGCTCTAAGCTTTTTTTTGGACATCACTTAACTTACTGGGCCGTCCGCTGCGGTGGCCATCCTTTAAACTACTCATTGGGGCGCCCCCCCGCTTGCTCTGCTGCCAGCGATCCAGCCACCGAGCTACCGTATCGCGATCCACAAAAAAGATATCTGACAACTGTTCAATATAGTAGCCCTTGGCACTCAGTAACAAGGCATGAGCCCGTGTTCGCTCCCGACGGTCCGTGCTAGTGTCGGCAATCGCTTTGAGGTCTTTTTGCTCAGTAGTGCTTAGTTCAATATAGCGCATAGGTGAAAAGGGAATGGAAACTTTAAAGATACAAAAATACCCCACTACTTATGAGCCGCTACTTATCAGTAGACTTGGACCTCACGCAGTTCAATCCGCGCAGTCGTTTTTTGCGCAGCCTGTTTTGTGCCCTCAACTTGGTGAAGATTCCGGCCCCGGCGCTGGAGTATAATCGCTTGGAGGGACTGCGTTTGAGACCGTTCTATTTTTAATCGCGGACTAGGGCGTGTTGACATATAGATTGGTGAGGGATTTCTAGGGTGCTTTTGTCCTGATTGAGACGCTTGAGGCGAGCGATGCGAGAGCATCGGCCAACGAAAGCAACGAAAAGCGGGGCAAAAACGCTCGGAAAGCACCGCCTAAGCTTATATGTCAACACGCCCTAGTGAAATAAATCCCCTTATTTGATGGTGCGGATTCTTATTTTGTTCAGTGTGACCGTGACGAACTTGCCAAATAATGCCTGCCCTTGCTCTTGAATAAGATTCACGACGATAGAAGCTATTGCCTCTACATTGATATAATCATAGCGAAGCAAGATCACGCTGATATCCCGTACATGATGGGCAAACACCCATTCGCCAAAGTCTTTGTCCTCGGTCAGAATGATGCGCGGCGGGTTACGTGACAACGTAATGATCTCTTCATCACTCAGTCCTCGGTTCAACTCAAAGATGGAATAGAGTTCAATGTTTCGTTGCTGCAATGCCCCCACGATGATACCATCCAAGTTCTCATCGGCCAGGATCATGACCCAACCGGAAGAGATAGCTCTTCCTCATTGGCAATCCGCGCCGAAGCATAGGCCAATGCCGCGTAAATGTCCTCCTGACGCAACCGCGGATAGGAACGCAGTAAATCGGCATGACTAGCTCCCTGCGAAAGCTTACTCAGAAGCATTTCCACTGAGATGCGGGTATCTTTGATGACGGCTTTGCCTCTCAGCACGTTGGGGTCGGTGGTGATCCGGTCTTGGTACGTCATAAGTTTTTTTGCAAAGATAACAAGTTTTGTCCACTTTTAAATATGGCTTTTTCTGCCTATCATCGGAGGTCCTTGCCCGTGATGTGTTCAACCATCAAATATGACAAAGCCAATTAACTCACTTATAATCAGACTATTATGTATCAATTAAAAAGAATTATTGTATCGCTGGACCTCACCGCTTTGGATGAGGAAGTGGTGCGCTATACCTCGGTGATGGCCGAGATGATGGACGCCGACACCATTTATTTTTTGCACGTAGCCGAGAGTCTGGAACTGCCCGACTCCCTATCGGAAGAACACCGTTCGGCCCTGGCTCCGGTGGATGAAACCATCAAGCACGAAACCCAAGCGACCGTTGATAAGTATTTTTCGTCGCGCGACACCACCGACACCTACGTGGACGTGCTGGAGGGCAAACCCACCGAAACGGTACTTAAGTACGCCAAGCGCAAGGAGGCCGACCTGATTGTGCTAGGCAAACCGAACCGCGACCACCAACCGCGTTTGCACCTGGGCAAAATCGCCGAACTGAGTTCGTGTTCGGTGATGTTCGTGCCCAAGGGGGCCGACATCCGTCTGGATGAAATTGGGGTCGCCCTTGACTTCTCCGAGCAGTCGTTCCAGGCCCTGCAGCAGGCACTGCGCATTGCCGACGAGGGCAACCAGCGGCAACCGCCCGTGCGGGTCTACGGGCTGCACGTGTACCGGGTGCCCAACGGATTCTCCAAGACGGGCAAGAGCTACGAGGAGTTTGCCCAGATTATGGAACACAACGCCCGGGAAGAGGAGAAAAAATTCTTCAAGGAGCACCAACTCGCTCCCAACCAGTGTGATGTGCGCTACCGGCTATCGCGTGACAAAGAGGTGCACGACGAGTTGCAGGCCTTTGCCGAAGAGAAAAACCTCGACATGCTGCTGGTGGGTTCGCAGGGGCGCACGGCGGCGGCCTCGCTGCTGCTGGGCAGCGTGTCGGAGAAATTGCTGCACTACGAAAACCATATCCCCCTGTTTGTGGTCAAAGAAAAGGGCGGCAACCTGGGCTTCTTCGAGGCGTTGTTTAAGCTTTAGGCTCTGGTAGTTAGCGTTCTTTTTTGCAAGTGATGCTTGAAAAGAAGGGCGTTTTCACTCCTATTAGGGCCAAAAAATTATCGGGGGTTTGGGCTTAAAACGTAGGGCGGCCGAGCGATATATTTCGTAGTTTAGCCCACCGTTTAGAAAGAAAATCAACCTACCGCATGAGCATACCAAAGTTGGGAGGAGACCGCCCTGGCGGGGAGCGTCCACTCGGGGAGCGTCCGTTTTCGGATAAGCCGGGCGACAAGACCCGCGACAAGATCCGCAGCGTGCTGGGCAAGGCCAGCGCGAACACCGGCTTGGGCAAGCTTCCTCCGCAGGCGGTCGACCTGGAAGAGGCGGTGCTCGGGGCGCTGATGCTGGAGAAGGATGCCCTCACCACCGTCATTGAGATTCTCCAGGTAGAGAGCTTCTACCGCGAACCCCACCAGAAGATCTACGAGGCCATCCTGATGTTGTTCGACAATTCCGAACCGGTGGACATCCTCACCGTCACCAATCAGTTACGCAAAAACGGCACCCTGGACTTTGCCGGAGGCCCCTTTTTCGTGAGCGGACTCACGCAGCGGGTGAATTCGGCAGCCAACGTGGAGTACCACGCGCGCATCGTTTCTGAGAAAGCCATCAAGCGCCACCTGATTGGCATTGCCTCGGAGATTGAGCGGGAAGCCTACGAAGACACCACCGACACCTTCGCCCTACTCGACCGGGTGGAGCAGGAGATTTTCAACGTGTCGGAGGTCAACATCCGGAAGAACTACGCCGACATGCGCTCCATGATGCGCGAAGCGATCACTGAGCTGGAAGCCAAGAAGCAGCACAAGGACGGCCTCACCGGGGTGCCCACCGGCTTCACCAACCTGGACCGCCTCACCTCGGGCTGGCAGAAATCCGACCTAGTGATTATTGCGGCCCGGCCCGCGATGGGGAAGTGCCTGGGCAAGGGCACCAAGGTGGTAATGTACGATGGTTCGCTGAAGAAGGTAGAAGACGTTCGAGTGGGCGATCAGTTGATGGGCGACGACTCTACTCCCCGCCGGGTGTTGTCGCTGGCGCGGGGCAGGGAGCGCATGTACTGGGTGCGCCAAAACCGGGGCATGGACTACCGGGTGAATGAGAGCCACATATTATCATTGAAGAGAAGCCCCAGTGGATACTGTAGGTCGGAGGGGCCACATACGAACGGAGATGTGTTGAATATTTCGGTGCGTGACTACCTAAGCAAAGCGCCTAAGTTCAAGAACAATTACAAAGGTTATAAGGTGGCGGTGGAGTTTGATGAAAAGCCGGTGCCCGTTGATCCCTATTTCATTGGGTTATGGTTGGGAGATGGTGACCGAAACTCACCGCGAATTACTACTAATGATTCTGAGGCAGTTAATTATCTTCAAGAGTATGCCGAGCGCTTAGCATATCAAGGACACTTAGCTATGATGGGCATCTATGACTATCAAAATCGTTGTAATCAATCGGGCGGCGAACCGCACGCAATTACTAAGGGTTTTCAGGGTGGGACGCTTTCCTTCTCACTCAAAGAAGAATTGAGAAAACTCAACTTATCAGGAAACAAACATATTCCTACCGAGTACTTAATCAATACAACTTCGCAACGCCTATTACTCTTAGCTGGACTTATTGATAGTGACGGTCACTATTTAAAACGGTCTAACGGCTATGAGATTACGCAAAAGAACCGAGGCTTAGCGCATCAGATCAAGTATCTGTGCGATTCGTTAGGTCTCCGCACCTCGCTACGCAAGAAGAAAGCCGTCATTAGCGCCATTGGCTATGAATCAGAGGTGTATCGAGTTCGCATCTACGGTGACGTTTGCCGTATTCCAGTACGGATTCCCCGCAAAAAAGCGTTGCCCTGGACGAACCGTGTAAAGCGGAACGCCGCCACGGTGGATACCGCCCGTTGGCAGGTAACCGGAATCACCGTTGAGTACGATAAAGTAGACGACTACTACGGCTTTGAGATAGACGGCAACCATTTATTTCTGCTGGAAGACATGACCGTTACGCACAATACGGCCTTCGTGCTCTCGGCCCTGCGCAACGCCGCAGTAGACTTTAAGCACAGCGTGGCGATCTTTTCACTGGAGATGTCTTCGATCCAATTGGTCAATCGATTGATCTCGGCCGAGGCGGAACTGGAGAGCGAGAAGATCAAGCGGGGCAGTCTGCGCGAGGACGAGTGGCAGCAGTTGTACGCCAAGACCAGCCGCCTCACCGAAGCGCCGATCTTCATCGATGACACCCCGGCCCTATCGATCCGCGAGTTGCGATCGAAGTGCCGCCGCCTGAAGGCCCAGCACAACATCGAGCTCATCATTATCGACTACTTGCAGTTGATGACCGGCGACGCTTCTCGCACCGGGGGTGGCAATCGTGAGCAGGAGATTGCCTCTATCTCGCGGGCGCTCAAGAACATCGCCAAGGAACTGGAAGTGCCGGTGATCGCGTTGTCGCAGCTCAGCCGGGCGGTGGAAACCCGCGGGGGCGACAAGCGTCCGCAACTGTCTGATTTGAGGGAGTCGGGTTGCCTGACCGGCGATACGTTGGTGTTTGACGCCCAAAGCGGTGAACAGGTGCCTATTGCCGAGCTGGTGCAGCGTCAGGAAGAGGGTTTATTAAGCGGTTTTCGTACGCTAGCGACTGATTCGCAGTGGAAACTAGGTGAACAAGGGGTTAGTAACGCTTTCTATTCGGGGAAGAAGGATGTTTTTGAACTGGTGACCCGTTCGGGCCGCGCGATCAAGGCCAGTGCCAACCACCCTTTTCTGAAACTTTCCGGGTGGACGCGATTAGATGAACTAAAGGTAGGCGACAAACTAGCGGTTCCTCGTGTTCTCTTGTCCAGTTCGCCAACCAACCCAATGTCGAAGGACGAACTCATTCTGCTGGCGCACCTGCTGGGCGACGGCTGCATTCTGCCTCGCCAGCCTTATCATCGGGCGGCGTTCCGCTATACGAGTGCTGATCCGACGAATGTTGCAGTTGTTCAGGATACTGCCCAACGACTCTTTAATATCGAGGGAAAGACCGTACGGCAGAAAAACTGGGAG
The DNA here is from genome assembly GCA_965217275.1 of Cyclobacteriaceae bacterium. GTDB lineage: Bacteria > Bacteroidota > Bacteroidia > Cytophagales > Cyclobacteriaceae > Tunicatimonas. The sequence goes on from OZ244400.1 coordinate 6,170,999, forward strand.
CATTATTATTTAAAGTGCCCCTACCACCTGACCCACGGAAAAAAGCATCCGATTACTCACTGGTATGAGTCACTGGGGTTAGACCGGGTGCGCTCTTACAAAAAAAGAATTCCCAATTCCGTATTTCAGTGCGATGAGCAGCACGTTGCGTTGTTCTTACACCATCTCTGGGCTACCGATGGCAACATCAGCAACCACCAAACCAAGTCCGGCAGGCATCAAATCAGCATTTACTACGCCACTAGCAGTCGGCAATTGGCTCAACAGGTGCAGCACCTATTGCTGCGTTTGGGTATTTTAAGCACCGTTCGGGAGCAAACCTCAGCAACGTACCGTTCTATGTACCACGTACAGGTTTACGGACGCAACGAGCAGCTTAAGTTTCTGGAGCAAGTAGGATGCTACGGGCATCGGGGACTGATCGTACCCCAGCTTATTGAACACCTGTCTTCCATTGATGGCAACCCTAATTTTGACGTGGTTCCGCAGGAGGCTTGGGAACTGTTTATTCGACAGTACTTAGCCGCTTCTTCCATGACCCAACGTAATTTTGCCAAGGCGCTGGACACGCAGTACTGCGGCACGGCTTTGTACAAAAACGGTATCTCGCGAGCCCGAATGCAGCGCATCTACCAAGCGCTTCCGCTTGCCACGCTGAAGCACCTAGCCGAGTCGGACGTGCTTTGGGACGAGATTGTTGCGATCCGTCCGTTAGGAGTGCAAGACGTATATGATATCACGGTGGACAAAGCGCATAACTTCGTGGCGAACGACTTCGTTACGCATAATTCCATCGAGCAGGACGCCGACATGGTGATGTTCCTGTACCGACCGGAGTACTACGGACTCACCGAAGACAGCGAGGGGCAGCCGGTGCAGGGGGTGGGCGAGATTATTATCTCCAAGCACCGCAACGGAGCGCTCGATACGGTGCAGTTGAAGTTTATCGGTAAGTTCACCAAGTTCACCAACCTGCACGAGGTGACGCCCGGCGACAGCTACGGCAGTTCGTTACAAAGCGCCAGCATGGACGATGCATTCAAAGACCCGGGCATTGTGACCTTCGCCAGCAAGGCCAACGACCGGCCGAACAATCCGGATGAGGATGGTTCCCGACCGGATGGTTCTGAGCCAGGATCACCGCCGGAAGATGAGGCACCGTTTTGACAAACTGTTTTATAGATTGTAGGTAACAGTTTGGTTGAAACAACCTCCCGATGCTATAAGACAAATAGAGGAGACTTGTCTCCGTTATCCGATTGTTAACTGCCACGTGGTATTTAATAGAAAATTGCTGGAAATAAGAAATAATCAGCAACTTAACGCTATGAATTTAAATAGATATGAGCTTCAATCCGGTGAGGAACTTGAAATATTTGAGTTTGTAAGTGAAGGCCCAAAAGGGCGAATTCCTAAAATTGTTCAGTACTTTTCAACTAACTACAAGGATCTTTATCATTTAGGATTTGGAGATAAAAATCAAGTGACTGGTGAGATTGATGACACATATGAAGCCAACAGAAATTTATTCAAGTAAGAAGCCAATTGTTAAGATTAACAAGTCACTTGATTTCTTCAACGACAAATCACTTTTTCCAGAAAAGCTGAAAAAGGCTAACGACATGCTAAAGCGAATTGGGTTACCTGAATCGAAGGCAGCTAACAAACGATAAGCTTAATGAGCAAGCTTAACCAAAGGCTTATCGCCTAATCCACCCCTACCGAAAACTGCAAGGTAGTATAAAACGACCGCGGCTCAGCCGGAATAATACCCGGTCCCGGATAACCGGTGGCCCGCCGGGTAAAGTAGCGCTCGTTGAGTAAGTTATTCACCCCCGCTTCCAGCTTCCACCGCCGGTAGGTGTAGGAAGCCGACAAGTCCACCACCCCGTAGGCCGGAATGGTACCAATCACCCCTTCCCGACGGTCGCCCGCTTCCGGGACGCGGGAGTTCTCCACATCCGTGAACTGCTCCGAGAGGTAGCTAAACTGCAAACTGGCCAACAGGTTGCGGTACCCCCCGCGCAGCCCGGTCTTGAGGTTCACCAGCGGAATGAACTCCACCTGCTTGCCTACCACATTGTTCTCTTCCGACCGCAAGTATTCAGACCGGGTAAAGGCGGCATTGACGAAGTAGCGCAGTTGGTATCTTTCAGGGTCAAGCGATAGCCAGCCGCCCACGTTGGCATCTACCGAGGTCTCTAAACCCACAATCAGAGCCTGCCCGATATTCTTGCGCACCCGGTTGGCCCGGTCGTCCAGGATAATGCCGATGCGGTCGTCATAGAGCAGGCCGAACGCGCTCACGTCGTACGCCCCCTTCCCGTCCCACTGCCCCCGCGCCCCCACGTCGGCCGTGAAACCGGTCTCGTCCGAAATATCGGGGTCAATAATAAACGTAGGACTCACCACCCGGATGTCGCTGAAGGTGACCGAGCGGTAGTTCTGCGATACGTTGGCGTATACTTCCAGGCGCGTCGTGGGTTCGTAGCTGACCCCCACCCCCGCCAGCAGGAAAGATCGGTTGAGGGTGCGGTTGTCGCTCAGCACCCGGTTGGCAATGGGGTTGCCCGCGTTGTCAAAGTTGACCTGCTGGTAGGTGCCCTGACTTTCCGTGACGATGCGCTCCCAGCGCACGCCGGGCGTGAGTGAAAAGCGGTCTGACAAATACAGAATGTGCTCACCAAAGAAGGCCAGGTTGCGGTTGGGAAAGGTGAAGTTCGACTGGCTGGGGTAGTCGGGAAACAGGTTGGTGGCTAATTGGAAGTTGGCGTCGGTGCCGCGCGTGCCGGGGCCCTGTACCGCCCGGTTATTGGCTCGGTAGTACTTGCTACCCACCAGCGCTACGGCGTCTTTACCGAACAATTGGTAGCGGGTGAGCCAGCGCGCTTCGGCTCCCCAGTTGTTGTAGTTGCCTAGAATCAGGTCGCGCGGCAGTAGGTAGTTGTCGGCAGCGTCCGTTTCGTCAACTTCGCTCACTGGGTTGGCGTTCAGGTTGACCGGGTTGCCCCGAAAGCCCACCGTGTTGCGCTCGGCATCCAACCCAAACACATTCACCGAGATGTCGGTGTGGTTGCCCACCCGGTGCTTGAACTTCAGGGCGGCCAGCCGCCAGTCCACGCTGAACCAGTTACGGGAGCGGGGACTGAAAGTGGGGTCACGGGCAAACTGGGTGTCGGTGAGCCCTCCAGCCTGCTGGGCCAGGTAATTCAGGTAGGTGACCTCCAGCGCCACCGAAGTACGATCTCCCAGGTCGTAGCCCAGGTGTAGATAGGCGTTTTGCGCCGAGTAGCCGGAATTGGGCCGAAATCCGTTACCCTGCTTGTGGTGGAAGTACCCGTAGTAGCTGGCTCGTCCCACGGTGCCACCCACGCTGTTGAAACTGGTAAACAACCCAAACGAGCCCACCGACTGCCGCGACACCCAATCCAGCTTCTTGGTGGGGTGCGGCTGCTTCATCCGGAAGTTAATCAATCCGCCGAACTGGGTGCCGTACTGCAGAGAGGCCGCGCCCCGCACCACCTGGATTTCCTGCAAAGCTTCGGCGGGCGGAGTGTAGTAGCTTTCCGGATAGCCCAGCACGTCGGCACTAATGTCGTAGCCATTTTGTCGCGTGTTGAAGTTGGCCGTGCGGTTGGGGTCCAGTCCGCGTCCGCCGATGCTGAGTTGCAGTCCGCCGTCGTTGTTGTCGTAGATGTTGAGGCCCGTCACCTGGGCGTACACCTGCCGGGCGTTGTTGGCCGCCAGGTTGCCCACCACCTGGGCGAGCACCACCACCTCGGTCTTCTTCCCGGCGTAAATGGCCGTACCCTCCACCGGCCGCAGTCGACGAAGGCTATACAACGCCTCGCGCTGCTGCCTGATAACCACCTCCGACAGTTCCTGGCTCAGCGGCGGCAGGGCAACCGACAGGGTGGTATCGCGCTCTAGCCCCAACTTCATTTGCTGCGTTTGATACTGGTAGGAAAAGAAAACCAGATCGTAGGCGCCCTTCGGCAGATCAGTGAGACGATAGGCTCCGCGGGCGTTGGTGATGGCAAGTTCGCCGGTGGTTCGGTTGTACACTTCCGCCCCGGCAATGGGTTGTCGGTTCTCGGCATCCAGCACCTTCCCCGACACCTGGTACTGCGCCCGCAGAGAGGATACACTGATTAGCATCCCCATCACCAGCGTCAGCACGCGCTTACAGTCCCCCAATGGTGTCATCAAACGGCACTAACCAGGTTTGGCGGTGAAACGATTCTTTTATTTGGAGAAGGTCAACGGTCGGATCCACGTAGGGCCGACTGGACCGCCCGTTCAGGGCCACGTAGCTATCGACGAACACCTGCACGTTGGCGTGGCCCTGCTGTCGAAAGTGCTCAGCCAAAAAGTGGGCGTACTGCAGGATAAAGTCCGGCTGCGTGGCCATTTGTTTTTCCTGCAAGGGGGTGAGGAAGTCGGCGTTGTCCACGTAGAAGCGCTGGCCGGTGGCGGCGTCCACTACCCGGAAGTGAGCGTAACCGGCTTTCTCCATCAGCATCACCCGCCACGAAAAGCGGTAGCCTTCTTCAGTCCAGAACAGTTCGCCGGGATAGGCCCAGCAGCGCCACGGCAGCAGCAGTTGCAACAACAGCAGGGCACCCACGGCAAAAAGGGCAACGTTGTCCCGGCGGATAGAAATCTTTCTTTGGTTGCCAGTTCTAGCTAGTCGGTAACTGAATAATCGGGCGGCCGTGCCGAGCAGTCGGCGGTGCACCGGGGCATCCAAAAAGATCAGCGAGCTGGCGATCATGAGGTAGGGAAACATGCCGATGGGAAACAACAGGGCGGTGAGTCCGTGAAACCCGACCACCAGCGCCAGGGCCAGGGTTCGGGTGGGACGGTAGAGCAACAGGAACGGGATGCTGAGGTCGTAGAGCATGCCGCTCCAACTGAAGGCGTACGGCGCCCACGGTTGTTGCAACAATTTGCCCAACACCGGCAGTTCGTAGTGCGCTGACAACCAGATTTTTAGCGGCATGGCGTGCAGCAACCAATCGGAGTTGATTTTGGCGAGTCCGGCGTAGCAGTAGACGATGCCCAGCAGTACCTTGAGCGCGTCGACGGTCCAGCGGGGCACGCGCGATGAAGCTCGTTGCGGACGGCGTCGGGCGTCTAAGGAAAAGCAAGCATGGGCGGGCAAGAAGACCAGCAGCAGGCTCAGCACACTCACCAAGTAATAGTGATTGAGGTAAGTGGTTTTGTCCATCAGCTCGATGTAGGTGAAGCTGAGAAAGAACAGCACGATGGCCGGACGGTAGTAGTAGCCCAGGGCTACTAGCAGAGAGGTAAGGGCGCAGATCGCGAAGATCAGGTAAGTGAATGAACCTAGCGGTTGGACAAACTCCAGACCGGAGTAAGAGAAGAAAAACCGGGGATCGATGTAAAACTTCTCGATCCAACCGTTGCTCCAGAAGCGCACCAGGCTAACGAACATCAGGCCGCCAAAGAGCATGCGGAAGACGGCCAGCGGGGCGGCATCGGTAGTTTGCTGAAAATACGGAAGCGCTGGCCGGGAGAATGTGGCAACTGTCGGCTGCTCAGCGCTAGCCGGGTAGTTACGGAGCACCCTGGTGAAAAGAATATTGAGTAATGAATACGGAACAACGAATGATGAAGTGCGGCGGCGGGCAATGTATCCCTTTCTTGTTCCTTCGGCGTTCATCATTTCTGGTTTCTATGCCCTACTAGTCCCCGTCGGCATCCACAAAATCTACCTGCACGTTGAGGGCCTGAAACATATCCACCTTCATGTGCACCACGTTGCGTTGAAGCGCATCGTAGGCAGCCAGCATCGCTTGATTATCGTCTGCAACCTGCTGCCCCAGGTTGGGCTTTAGTTGCCGCGCCGCTTCTCGCGCCGCGTCGAACTGAGCGTTGATCCGGGTGCTCAGCGGTTCCGCTTCTCCGGTGGCTTCCACCTGATCCAGATAGGCGCTGAGTCCGGCTGCAGCTTGTCCGCTACCGAACGCTTGGCCGTTGAAGAAATGCTGCGCCGCGTCGATGGCTTCCAGCAGCAGTTCCCTGGAGATATCTCCGGCGTAGCGGCCCTCCACCGTGTGCGGCAACGGTTCGCTGGAGAACACTCCGGCCGGAATGCCCACCTTGCCCGCGCGCAGTGCCTTTTCGTAGAAAAACAGGTAGTCGTTCACCAGGGTATTAAACGACCCGGTGGCCGAGGCGCTAGTGTTGGCCACGAAGCGATCACGGTAGGTAGTTTCCCACTCGGCGATTACCTGCTTCGTCAAATTATCCAGGCGATTCACCACCTCTCCTAGGTAAGCGCGGTAACGCTCTCCCGATTCGGCATTCGTATAGCGGGCCAGCAACTCCGAATCACTATCGGCCAGTCCGTAGAGCAGATAATCGAGGGCCGGAAAACCCTGCTCGTCGTACTTGGAGGGAAGGTTGAGCGTGTAATTCCCTTCCGTCACGTTCTGCTCAATGGCCGCCGCATCGGTGGGGTAAATGTTGGTAAAGTTGCGCAGCGAAGCCGCTTCCGCCGGGCCGATCTCGTACAGGCTCACCCACTGCCACGCCCGGTACGACTCCCGCCAAGCGGTGCGCAGTTCCGCAAGCGAACTTTCGCGGGGAGCTTGGTTGAACTTCTCGTTGGTCTCCCGCAGCGTTTGCAGGGTTTGTCCGTACGAGCGGTAGGCCGGTAGGATGAGGTTATCGGCCCAGTGCGCCAGCATCGCGCCCCGGTCAACCGCTTCACTTCCGGTAGCTACGGTCGGTTCGTCATCAGGAACACAGGCGAAAGCCGTTGCGATAATGACTAAAAATGCGGAAAGTTTTTTCATGCTTACAGTTCGTTGTTGGCGGCCTGGGCCACGCTAAAGTCAAAGGGTTCGGCGATGGCTTCGGATAGCTCATCCAGTGTCTCGGGCGTCACGTCCCACAGCCCGTATTCACCGTCGCCCAGCAGATCGTCAAGAAAACCGTCTACCTCATCCCGGCCGAAGTAGGGCACATTGGTGCCGGGCATCCGGGTGAAGCGCAGGCTGTAAATGAAGCCGTAGCCCTCGGACAAATCGTGAAACGCGGTGCCGTAGTTCGGATCGGGCTGGGTGATGGCGTCTTTGGCTTGTTGCAGGTAGTGAACGGCCCGGATGCCAATGATCTTCGACAATTCTTGCTGAAGAATGGCAATCTGTTGGTCACGCACTCCGTATTCGTTTTCCACAATGGCTACTCGCCCAAGTTTAAAGGCCTCAAAAATTGTTTCGGCCGTGCCGACGAAACTGGCGTCCCCCTCTACCCGACCGATGTATTTGTACATAAATGCATCGTTTTCCCCCAGCGTAGCGTTCGGATCGGTGGGATTGGGTGAGGTGCCGTACACGTAGCCGTAAGCTTCGTCCCAGCGGTGCTCCTGGTAAGTGTAGTTTTCTCTGTCTTCCAAAACTTCGGCCGCGTTCTCTTCGGGGCGCCCATCGCGGTCTAGCACCGCCGGACTCAAATAATTGTTTAGCACCTGGTCCAGCACCAGGGCTCCGATCAGTCCTTTGGTCACCAGCTGGTCGTATTCCAGTCCCTGAGCATTGACGTAGCGCACGGAGTTGCCATCGGCAATCTGCCCGGCCACCCCGGGTTCGGCCAGCACCTCTTCGTTGGGAAACACCTCGGTCACCTGCCGGGTCAGCCAGTCCTCAAACTGGTTTTTAATCGCCGTCCCTTCGGCAGTGTTGGCCGAAAAGTAGTCGGCCGAGGCGGCCACCTTGCTGCGCACGCTCTGCTCGGCTTGGTTTAGGTCCGCTGCGGAAAAAGGATTTACATCACCGCCGCCGGGGGCTTCATTGCGGTACATCGCCAACAAGCGGTCGGTGGTGGTTTCGTCAAAGTCTTTCATAGCACCCACCAACTCAGTAGCCATGCGCAAGCGCATGGTCTGTCCCAAAAACGATACGGTGCTTTGCCCATCGCGCTCAAAGGAGTAAGTGTCAGGAACGGTTAGCTGAGGAGTTTCGGGTTCGTCGTCCGTGATGCAGGCAGCCAGCGGTAAGAGCAGAATAAAGGGCAGGCAATGGCGAATCATAGCAGATACAGCGGTTAATGGTTGGTTGTTGGGCAAAGATAAGGAGGACGGTTTGGGATTTCAAAACTATTTGGAATAAATCCAAATAAATTTTACGTCAATCATTTATTGTCGGTTTCACCCCCGCCGGGCTATTGATTTCGCTGGCAAATGGTGCTACCTTGTCCGCGCTCTTATTCCAGCAACCATGCAATCATCAACCATTCTCGTAACCGGCGGGGCCGGATACATCGGTTCGCACACCGTGGTGACCCTCATTCAGGCGGGCTATTCCGTAATTATCATCGACGACCTATCGAACTCCCGCCCCGAAATCCTCAGTGGCATCGAGCAGATCACCGGCACCCGACCCGAATTGGCGTCCTTCGATCTGTGCGATGTGGTGGCCCTGCAAGAATTTTTTCAGCAGCACTCCGGCATCAAAGCGGTGATTCACTTTGCGGCTTCCAAGGCGGTGGGCGAATCGGTCGCGAATCCGCTGAAGTACTACCGTAATAATCTGTACTCGCTCATCAACCTGCTGGGCCAGATGAAGGAGCACAACATTGCTAACCTTATCTTTTCTTCTTCTTGCACCGTTTACGGTCAGCCCGAGCAGTTGCCGGTCACCGAAGCCACCCCGGTGAAACCTGCCGAGTCGCCCTACGGCAACACCAAGCAGATTGCCGAAGAGATTATTCGCGATACCGTGCGTGCCGACGAGACCCTTCAAGCCATTAGTCTGCGCTACTTCAATCCGGTGGGGGCGCACGCTTCGGGACTGCTGGGTGAGCTGCCCCTGGGCACCCCGGCCAATCTGGTGCCCTTTATTACCCAAACCGCCGCGGGGGTGCGCGAAAAGCTCCGGGTGTTTGGCAACGATTACAACACCGGCGACGGCTCCTGCGTGCGCGACTACATCCACGTGGTGGACCTGGCCGAAGCGCACCTGGCGGCTCTGCGGCGCTTGCTGGACGGGAAAAATGAAGATCGCTACGAGTGCTTCAACGTGGGCACCGGACAGGGCCACTCGGTGCTGGAGGTGATCAAGGCCTTTAAGCGGGTGAACGGCGCAAAATTGAACTACGAAATTGCGCCCCGCCGCCCGGGCGACATTGAGCAAATCTACGCCGATACCACCCTGGCCAACCAGGCGTTAGGCTGGCGCGCCGAGCGCTCGCTGGAGGATATGATGCGCTCAGCCTGGCAGTGGCAGCAAAACCTGATGCGGGAGGATTTTTATTTGCATTAGCCAATGCTACCTCAATGACTCATTGTCATTGCCCTTGCTGTTATATTTTACTTTCTCCTTGTGCTCTTTTCTCGAGGTAGCAAGTTGCTTTTGTTTATTAAGGGCTCGCTGGTCAGCTGCCTTACGCAAACCCTCAAAGACCTCATCCATAGTGCGAACGTAGTCCTCCTCATTGTCAAAGAAGCCCTCTTCAATCAAAATAGGGTCTACGTAAATCCTATCTTTTTTCATGGTACTCATAAGCTTGTATCCAGTTTCGCCGTGCACAGCGATAGCACGATAATAAATATAAACGATTCTGCTCTAACTTAAAAAACGTATTATATATCCTTCGGTTGTGTCTACCCAATGCTACGTAACGGTTCTCCTTTCGCGGTAAGGGTGTGACTGCTGACCCTGATAGAATACGCAATGCTTCTACTGTCCGTATGTCGTGCAAAGGGTCACTACCAAAGGCATCGGCGAAGTGATCGGCATGCATGGCCGTAAGTACTACATGGTATTCAGTTCCTTCGTAGGATACCACGTTAGCTCGGTCGACCCGGACCATATCAATAAACTTCATGAGCTTTCCCTAGCTTAAAACTTACTTATCCCCATCAATTCCTTTACTGTGTAGATAGTCCTTAGCAGTTGCTATGTCGTCACATTGCCAGCTACCGGCCTCTTCACCGTCCATTCCGTAAAGAAGAATTTTGTTGATAAAGGACAGATGCCAGTACTCAAATAGACCATCAATGAACACCTTCTCATCTAAGGCAAGTGCTTCCACTTCGTGCGTAATAGTCATAGGGTTGGGTGGTTAACGGAGTGAATTTCTATATAAAAAACCAAAGAGCCTTACATGTTTACTACAACTATAAAGCCTGTAACTTGTCTATTCATACTGGTCTTCTTTGACCCGCGGATCAAAAGCAAAAGATCGCCGGCCAATGATCTTAATCTCACCGTAAGCGCGGTGCTCAGCGTTGAGCACGAAGTTGTATTCTTGATGAACAATGGCCGACGGCACCTTCAGCACCGGCGAACGTTGAGATGCATACCACTGGCTGCCCAGAAGTTGGCAAGCCGGGTGACGGGCCCGGGTAAACCAATCGCCCGGAAGCTGACGCCGGGCAACAGTGTCCAAATCCAGTTCGTCCGGAACGTGAATGACCATGATGGTAAATTGATCTAAAAGCGATTCACCACTGGAATGAACCACGTTCTCCAGGCAGGCCAGCGAGCGTGATGAAGCCGTATAGACTACCTTCTCCCCCTTGTTGTTCCAACGGTTAGCCCGACCGGAGGCAAAAAGTGTATCGGCGTACTGTTCTTTAACGATGCGATAAATTTCCACGGTGATAAGCGAATCAGGCGAACTCACCGTTGGCGATCCGCTCTACCTCGTCGCTCACCAGGTTGATTCCTTCCGAGGTGACCAGATATTCTAAGGGAACGTCATTGTCTAGACCGTAGGCGGGTTTACGCAACCAGCGGTTAAAAGCCTCTTCTGATCCAAAGACCTCTTTGCCTCGGCAAAGCAAGCGGTTATACTTTAGCAGCTGCTCGGATTGCTGCGGGGATAGATTATTGGCTTCTCGCTGATAGGTGCGTACGGTACGTTCGTTCACGCCAAGCACGTAGGCTACGTCCTTAGTCGTAGCCAGCTTTTTATCAACCATATACTGAATTTCTGCTCCAGAGACACCATTCCGCGCAATCCGAGACATTTCTTCGGTGGTAATTTTAACGAGAGCTAGCACACTAGTTGGAGTCTTCATAAGTTGATTTTTCGTGTTCTTAATATACGGATGTTTTTCCTAAAAATAGGTAAAAACATCCAGTATTAAGAAATTACCTGTATCTATTCGATTAACTCCTCGCCAGAATAATCTTCATCTACTCAATTACGAACGGCGCTGGGCTAGCACACAGCAGAAATATCACCAGCGCTAGCCAGCCCAGCACCTTGCGCGAAGTATCCAGCGGCGCATCCACCGGTGCGGCCGGATGATACACCCCCAGCACCCGCCCGATCAGAAAACCGAAGAACAACCACTCCTGAAAACCCTCTATTCCCGGAATGAAAACCGTGAGTGCAAACTGCAGGCTAAACACGCTCACCGCAATCAGCAGGTTGGTCTGGGGCACGGGAGTGAGGCGCGAAAAGGTGAGGTACAGAAACCCGATATACAAGCCAACTCCCCACAACAGTTCATTCATGTTCATATCGGGAGTGATCACCCCCAAACCGGCGTAGCCCATAAAGGCAATAAACAGCACCGCCGACACCCACCGGTGGTTCCGGTAGCCGATGAGTCCGTACAGAATGTGCCCCCCGTCCAGCTGCCCGATGGGAATCAGGTTGAGCGCGGTGAAAAACAGCGCCAGAAAGCCCGCCAGCAACCAGGGGTAGTGAACGATTTCGTAAGCGTTAGGCAGCCGTTCAGCCGGGGCCACGTACGTAGCCATCCAGTCAAACAACAACGGTGGGTTCACCCGCAAGCTAAGCGGCTGATCATATACGTGCCGGGCATAGTCGAGTCCGTATTGCTCGTACTCGGGATGAATCTCGAAGATGTACTCGGGCGGAGGCAGGTGGGTGAAGCCGTAGAAAAGCACGCCCAGCGCGACCACAAAACCGGCCAACGGCCCGGCGATGCCAATGTCAAAGTATTGCTGGCGGGTCCGGATCGCTTCCCTAATTCGAATAAAGGCTCCCATCGTGCCAAGAGAAGGCAGTCCGATAAACCCCAGCCACAGCGGAATATAGTAGGGCAGTGTAACCCGCACGCGGTTCCGCCGGGCGGTCAGGTAGTGGCCGAACTCGTGCACGGTGAGTATCCCCAGAAAGGGTACCGAAAACCACAATCCCTGCCAGAAGTGATGCATGGTGAGGGGATGCTCCACTGAGCCCACGTAGCGGTTAAACTGCCACTCGGCCCCTGCCAGTGTGGTGGTCACCAGGGTAATCATCAACAACAGCAGTTGGATCAAACGTTGCCGGGTGCGACTCATACGGCAAACAGTTCTAGCAAACCCCGTTCGCTGGTCACCAATTGGGTGCGGATGCCCTCGGCCCGGGCAGCCGCCAAATTATCTTCCCGGTCGTCTAAGAACAGCACTTCGTGGGGAGCAAGTTGCTGGTCTTGAAGCACATGGTGGTAGATTTCCGCTTCGGGCTTGCGCATTTTCAGGTGATGAGAATAGTATACCTTTTCAAAAAAATGATCAATGGTTGGCTTTCCACTAACCGTAGCAACCAATTGGTTGAAGGCCTCCACGTGAATTTGGTTGGTGTTGCTGAGCACCAGCGTGCGGTACCGTCCCTTCAACCGCGCTAACAGTTGCAGTCGCGCTAACGGAATGTCGAGCAACATACTGCACCAAGCCCTATCAACTGTTTCATCGGCCAAATCAGGACGCTCGATAAGCTCCCGAATTCCATTTCGAAAAGCATGGTCATCGATGAGGCCTTTTTCATAGTCGAAGAACAAAGTGTGGTGCTCCAAAAACTGGTCAGTGACCGACACGGAAACCGGAGCCAGTTGCTGCAACGCCAAGAATGCCCGGGCGGGATCGATGTTGATGACCACCCCCCCGAGGTCGAACACAATGGCTTGAATGGAACTTGAAATCATAAACTAAGCATACGGTTTTAGCACGGCCTTTAACCGGGGCAATTTATGGGAATATTCTTCATCATGCCCACTAATTTCTTTATGTTTGCTAACAACGCGCCGCTCGGCGGCTTGCCGGGCGGGCTGCGGAAAATAACGAACTACCATCATGGTCAGTATTGCTGGCATTTTAAAGGATTTTTTTGCCACCTACCAGCAGAAAGTGACCCAGGCGACCGCCCCGGGCCGCTTGGACGTGATGGGAGGGGCCACCGACGTGGCGGGCAGTTTGTTGCTCCAAAAAGCTCTGGAGCCGGTCTCCACCGCTTACGTCGCCACCCGCGATGACCAAACTATCTCCCTTAAGATTGTCCACCGGGGCATCACCACCCACGACATCGTATGCGACTATCCCGATTTGATCGGGCCGTTTCCGACCATTCACTACGACTACACGCGACAGCAGATTCAGCGCGTGCACCCCGATGAGCTGATCGTTGCCCTGTTAGGCTGCTTGGTGGTGTTGTACGCCGAACGAAAGATCAAATTTGAAGGACTGGCTATCCTGCTGGTCAGTGACTTGCCCCGGAACACGGGGGTTGGGGCCACGGCGTCGCTCGAACTGGCCTTGCTCAAGGCGGTAAGCAGCAGCCTCAATCTCACGCTAGACCACTATGAACTGCCCCTCCTTGCCCACCGCGCCGAGAACCTGGTGGGTGGCTACAGCTCCGGCCCCAGCCGTCACATTGTTTCTTACCTGGGTGATCTTCAGCAGCTAACCCCCCTGCGGTGCCAACCGGCCGAAGTGTTTCATCCCATCAGCCTACCCGACTCGTTGTCGTTCGTCGGAGTAGGAACCGGAAGCGCCGTGTCGTTGACTAATCCCGCCGGTGCCCGATTGCGCACCGCGATGTTTATGGGATATAGCATCATTGCCCTGGCCAGCGGAGCCACCGTACGCGACCTGGAGGTGGCCAAAGAAACGGGCGACTGGTCCACCTTGCCCTACGGAGGCTACGTGGGAAACATTTCCCCCTCGGAGTTTGAGGACAAATACTTGTCAATTCTGCCGGAAAGGCTCACCGGACAAGATTTTTTCGAGAAATTTCAGACCAGCATTGATATTATTTCGTTTATTGATCGCGACGAAGTATATGACGTGCTCAAAAGTACCCAACTTCCGGTGTACGAAAACTTCCGGGCGCAGCTCTTCGTTCAGGTTATTAAAAACTATAGTGCAGAGTTCCAGAACTACGCCAATCGCTTGAACCTTATGGGTGAATTAATGTACCAATCGCACCAAATCTACTCCGACAGCGGGCTCGGGCACCCGGGTGCTGACGAGATTGTGGCGCGGGTGAAGGCGGCAGGTGCACGAAAAGGACTGTACGGGGCGCGGCTGACTGCCCCCGGAAGCGGCGGTATGGTCTGCATCCTCTGCGGTGGCTTGTCCGGACCCGAGAATGCGGTAGCTATCCAGCAGGAGGTTGAACAACGAGTAGGGAAACCAGTAGCTTTGTTCCGATGAGCCGACCAATGAGCGAGTACTCCACCTGGGAGATCAGCCTGGTGCTGGTGAAGGGCCAACGCGATCCCAACGACCCCTTTTCGCAGCGGGTGTGCCAGATTTTGCTGGACATGCGCTTGCAGCAGGAGAGCCTGGACTCCCTGCTTCGCCTGATTTCCAAGTCCTTCAAGAAGTACCCTTCCGCCGGGCAGCGTCATTTTTTCACCAACCTGGAACGCATCGCCTTCGACGCCACGCTACCTAACCATTACACCGATCCGATGATCGAGTTCCTGTTGGAGCATCGGGACTACGTGCGCACGCAGCAATAACGGCCGCTTCAGCAGTCGTAAAAATCTTCGTCAATGCCCGCCCGGTTGCGCGAGTGAAGCTCTACCGGAAACTCCCACAGTTGTTGCACGTAGCGCAGGGCTTCCTGGGCTTCGTCTTCTTCCAACAATCGCTCGTGCTGGATTTTGTGGATTAGGGTCAATTTGCTGGTTTTGTGGATATCCACCTGCTCTACCTGGATGTCCGGCACCCGCGTAGCGCGGTCGTACTGCTGACTGAGCAGCTGCCGCAACCGTCGGTACCCGCGCTCGTTGTGAATAGAATCAATTTCAAAATAGTCTTCCTCGTCGTCGTCGTAGACGCTGAACAAACGCATATCGCGCATCACCTTGGGCGACAGGTACTGCGCAATAAAGCTGTCGTCGCGAAAGTTCTCCATTGCGTACAGCACCTCGTCTAGCCAGGGGCGCCCCACCAGGTTCGGGAACCACTGCCGATCCTCCTCTGTGGGGTTTTCGCAAACGCGCTTAATGTCCATGAAGATGTTGAAACCGAGCGTATACGGATTGATGCCGGAAAAGTGTTTGCTGGAGTACGGGGGCTGATAAATCACGCCGCTGTGGCTCTTGAGAAACTCCAGCATAAAGCCGTCGCTCAGGTAACCCTCCTCAAACAGCCGGTTGATGATGTGGTAGTGCATGAAGGTGGCAAAGCCCTCGTTCATCACCTTGGTCATGGTTTGCGGATAGTAGTACTGGGCCACTTTGCGCACAATGCGGATGATTTCCCGCTTCCAGATCGGTAATTTTGGCGCATTCTTTTCAATAAAGTACAGAACGTTTTCTTCCGGTTCTTTCGGAAATCGCTCGTGCTTGTCTTTGAACTTCTCCTTGCTTCTTGGGGGGGACGGAAGCGTACGCAGAATTTCGTTGTAGTTCTCGGTTTTCACTTTCGCCAGGCGCTTGAGGCGCTCTTGCTCCTTCTTACCCGACAGCTTAGGCGGTTTTTTGTACCGATCCACCCCGTGGTCCATGAGCGCGTGGCAGGCGTCCAGGGTAGCTTCCACCTCTTCTTCCCCGAACTCCTCTTCGCACTTCAGAATAAAATCGCGGGCAAACACCATGTAGTCGATGATAGAATCGGCCGACGTCCAGTCTTTAAACAGGTAATTGTTCTTGAAGAAGGCGTTGTGGCCCTGGCAGGCATGAGCGATCACCAGCAGCATCATACAGGTGGAGTTGTTCTCCATGTTGTAGCTGATGCAGGGGTCGGAGTTGATCACCATTTCGTAGGACAAGCCCATGTGTCCTTTACGGTAGTTACCCTGGTTGAGCACGAAGTCCTTGCCAAACTTCCAGTGCGGATACGAGGTAGGAAGTCCGATCAGCGCGTAGGCATCCAGCATCTGCTCCGAGGTGACAATCTCTATCTGGTTGGGGTACGTATCCAGGCGAAACTGCTCCCGGCCCACCCGGCTCGTTAGTTCATCCGCCACCTGAATGGTCTCAAAGTCCCAGTCGGGGGCGCTAAACATCTCCCGTATTTTCTTTTTATTATACATACCTTCACTACTGTTGTTAAGAGCACTTCTCGTCGTCAGATCAATGTTGGGGGCAATAGCTCTATTGTTCAATTGTTGGCGTTACCTATTAATAGTTTGGCTACACGCAGTGTGGAGTTGAGAATCCGAAATTTTTAATCTGGCACAAACGGTAGCCAAAGATGCGTTTTGTGTTTTCAAGTATATTCATCAAAAGCTATAAAGCGGAGCGCTGGTGGAATAGAAGCAGCGACCTTTCAGTTATGTGTTCAGACCGCATTGCCTATAGATATCGTTGTGCATAGTGATATTTCTTTTTTAGTTATTGCAGTCCACAGTTATTCTCGAGAATGCCCAATGGTCTTGAATAGTCTCGAATTTCCCGCAGTCTGCAAATTGTTCATAATGTCTAAATGATTCAATATCCCCTTGGTTTTGCGTAAAAATCAGAAAGCTGTAGTTCTTTTCAGTTTTAGGGTCTCCAAATCGATACGCAAGTCCCAAATGATCTGCTTTCCCCTCAATTTTGCGGTGAAATTCTATTTCGGATAAGTTCAATTCGTTACTTAGAAGTTTTATCAAGTCCTGAGCTTGTGAAATTTTTGAAGAAACACGTGTGGGATCATTCTGCCACTCTAATTGATCAGTATGATTTAACAGTATCTGATTCAGTTCTTTTAATTCCTCGAGATACTTTGTCACTTCTAGCTTGTCGTACTTAGACGAACATGAAGTTAACAGGAGAATTGTCAGTATTGAAAACAGTCTTACCATTTTTTGTTATGCACAACAATTGAGCAATCGATCCATCCTATCGCTATCTAGCAAACAACGCCCTAATGAATACACTATCTGCTCACTTCCCCTGTTCCACTAAATCTTTTTTCTTAAATAACGCTTTGAACACCGGCCAGATCTGGCTCACGTCGTTGATGTTGCGCATCGAAAAGTTATCGTGGCTGCGCAGGCGTTTGTAAGCGTGCCATAGGTAGCCTTCCAGTCCCCGGTTTTTGATTTCGATGTAGGCCATGTACTGCACGCTGGGCAAAATTTGCTCCTTGAGCAGTTGGCAGCACTCCACCGCATCACCGTTCGACCACACGTCACCGTCCGAGGCCTGGCAGCAGTAGATGTTCCAGGCGCTGCTCTGGTAGCGCTCGTCCACAATCTTCTTCATCAGTTTCAGGGAAGGAGCCACCACGGTGCCGCCGCTTTCGCGGGAGTTAAAAAATTCTTCTTCGCCCACTTCCTTGGCTTCGGTGTGGTGCCGGATGAACACTAGCTCCACGTTCTGGTACTGCTTGGTCAAAAAGATGTAGAGCAGCGTAAAAAAGCGCTTGGCGATGTCTTTTTCGTGAAAACCCATCGAGGCCGATACGTCCATAATGCAGAACATCACCGCCGAGGTGATAGGCTCCGGCACCCGCTCGAAGTTGTTGTAGCGCAGATCGATATCGTCGAAGAAGGGCACGGTCAGTTTCAGTTTCTCGTAGCGCTCGATTTCAGCCAGCAGCGTGAGCCGCTCGGTTTCCTCCGCGGTCTGCTCCAGCGCTTCGCGCAGCTTTTTGAGTTTGGCGTCGTAGAAGCCCCGCACCGATATCTGGCGCGCCAGCGACTGCTGGTAGCTGGTTTTGATGTTGAGCCGTGCGGGCACGCTGTGGCTGGTATACCCCGCCCGCCGCATCCGGTAGCTCACGGTGCTTTCCATGTACTTCTTGAGCAGGTTAGGCAGTTCCAGGTCTTCGAAAAAGTACTTCAGAAACTCCTCCCGCGTCAGAACGACGGTGAATTCGTCTTCGGTGGTGCCCGGACTGTTCGAGCCGCGGCCCTGCCCGGAGCCACCACCCTCTTCGTCGGGCTTGGCCACCTGGTCGCCCTCGTTGAACTTGTCGTTGCCGGGCCGCACGTAGTGCTTCTTGCCCGAGCGAGGATCGTGCCGAAAGCTAGGCTCCTTCACCCCCCGCACCGGCACCTTCACCTTGCCGCCCCCACTGGCATCTTTGATGCGCTCCTGGCTCACAATGTCGGGAATGGCCCGGCGAATCTGATCCTCCACGCGACGCAAAAACTTCTGTCGGTTGTTGATCGACTTTCCCTTGGTATTCTTCCGACGATCTATAATGTTGCTCATGGTGTTGTTGTTGGCGGGCGCGTGATGAATCACGCGCCTACGATTGTTAACCCATCGTTTTGCGAACGCGCATGAACCAGTCGACCAGGATGCGGATTTGCTTGTAGGTGTAGCCGCGGTCCATCATGCGCTTGGTGAAGTCGCGGTGCTTGCCTTCGTCCTCCTCGTTGGTTTTGGCATTGAACGAGATGACGGGCAACAGGTCTTCGGTGTTGGTGAAGATTTTCTTTTCGATCACGTTTTTGATCTTTTCGTACGAATCCCAGCGTGGACTCTTGCCCCCGTTGTTGGCCCGGTAACGCAGCGTGAAGTTAGTCACCTCCGAACGGAAGTCCTTCGGATTGGCGATGCCCGCCGGTTTTTCAATTTTCTCCAGTTCATCATTAAGGATGCTGCGATCGAGCACCTCGCCCGAATCAGGATCGCGGTAGTCGTTGTTCTGAATCCAGTAGTCGGCGTAGATGATGTACTTCTCAAAAATATTTTGTCCGTAAGTGCTGTACGACTCAATGTAGGCCTTCTGAATTTCGTCGGCGATAAACTCGGCGTAGCGGTTCGCCAGGATCGACTTCACGATGTTCAGGTAGCGCTCCTCGGTCTCGGGATCGGTTTCGAGCTTCACCACCTCCTGCTCCAGCACGTAGAGCAGGTGCACCGGGTTGGCCGCCAACTCTTCGTTGTCGAAGTTAAATACCTTGGATAAAATCTTGAACGCAAAGCGGGTGGATATGCCCGTCATGCCCTCGTTGATGCCCGCATCGTCGCGGTACTCCTGAATCGATTTGGCATTAGGGTCGGTTTCCTTAAGGGTTTCGCCGTTGTAGACTCGCATCTTAGAAAAGATGCTGGAGTTTTCCGGCGGACGCAGGCGCGTCATCACCGAAAACTGGGCCAGCAGTTGCAGCGTCATCGGAGCGCAGGGCGCCTGGTCCAACGAGCTTTCGCGAATCAGCTTTTTGTAAATATTAATCTCTTCGTCCACCCGCAGGCAGTAGGGTACCTGCACCTTGTAGATTCGATCCAGAAACGCCTCATTCTTCTTGTCGTTGGCAAATTTCGCCCATTCCGACTCATTGGAGTGGGCCAGAATGATGCCGTCGAAGGGAATGGCGCCAATGGGCTCGGTGCCCTTGTAGTTGTTCTCCTGGGTGGCGGTGAGCAGGGGATTCAGCACCTTGATGGGCGCCTTAAACATCTCCACAAACTCCATCACCCCCTGGTTGGCCAGACACAGTCCGCCTGAATAGCTGTAGGCGTCCGGGTCGCTCTGCTGATACTCGGCCAGCCGGCGAATGTCTACCTTGCCCACCAGCGTAGAAATATCCTGGTTGTTCTCGTCGCCGGGCTCAGTTTTGGAGATCGCGATTTGGTTCTGCACCGAAGGGTAGAGTTTCACCACCGAAAAGTGGTTCACGTCGCCGTCGTACTGCCGCAGTCGCTTGCTGGCCCACGGGCTCATGCAGGCCGGAATGTAGCGCGACGGAATACCGTATTCCTGCTCCAGTTCGTCTTTGTAGTCGGCAAACAGTCCCAGCGGACTCTCGTAGACCGGGCTGAGCTCGTCACCCGCTTTGAGGACGTAGATCGGATTGACCTGAATGAGTTGTTTCACCTTTTCGGCCAGCGAGCTTTTTCCGCCGCCGACGGGGCCCATCAGGTAGAGAATCTGCTTCTTCTCTTCCAGACCCTGGGCCGAATAGCGGAAGAAAGAAACGATCTGCTCGATGGTTTCTTCCATGCCGTAGAACTCGCGGAAGGCCGGATAAAGCCGAATAACTTTGTTAGAAAAGATGCGGCTCAGTTTGGGATCGGTGCGGGTGTCCACCGTTTCGGGATCACCAATGGCGTGCAAAATTCGTTCGGCGGGTTTGGCATACATCAGCGGGTCTTTCTTGCACGCTTTGAGGTATTCCGCTAAAGTCATCTCGCTGGATGCGGTGCTGTAATTCGTTTTGATCTTATCAAGTACGCTCATATCTCCTTAGTTAAACGAGGTAAATAATCAATAGGAACAAGCAGAGAGAAGCACCAACGACTTCGGCGCGGGGGGAAGAGGACTATAACCGTATAAGAAAAGGAGCGGGTTTTTAGTTCACTCCCGGGCAATGTAGAGACTGGTTTGGTCAGCGTAGTTGGTGGTGCTTCCGATCAGACAAGTGGAAGGATATTAATACGGTCAACACTCGTGGCTTCTACTCCCTTTTTAATAACTTAATATAACATATTTAACTTACTTCAACCAGTAATGCAAATACATTTATCAAAAAAAAGCCTTGTTTAAGGGGTTTTCGGCTGATTATTCACTCTATCAAACAATAATTGTGCCTCTCAACAAACCAAGCCACATTGCGAGTTGGTAACGGAATGATTTGCTGGCAAGAAACTATTGATCGTAGCTAATGAGTGAACGAACGGAATAGGCTTTTAG
This sequence comes from Cyclobacteriaceae bacterium, assembly GCA_965217275.1. Lineage (GTDB taxonomy): Bacteria > Bacteroidota > Bacteroidia > Cytophagales > Cyclobacteriaceae > Tunicatimonas. The sequence continues at coordinate 6,191,788 of OZ244400.1, forward strand.
TCGGTTGCGCCCGCATAAAAAAGCCAGTTCTACCAGAAAAGAAACCTGGACCACCGTGCCCCCGCAGGCTTCCACCAACTGGCAGGCCGCCCGCGCCGTGCCCCCGGTAGCCAGCAGATCGTCGTGCACCAACACCCCTTCGCCGGGTTCAATGGCATCCTGGTGAGTATACAAGGCATCGGTGCCGTACTCGAGGACGTAGGGTACCGAATGGGTGGGAGCGGGCAACTTCCCGGCTTTGCGCACGGGTACCCATCCCACCGACAAGCGGTCGGCAATCAGGGGGCCGAGCCAGAATCCGCGGGCCTCGATGGCCACTACCTTCTGCACGTTGGCCGCTCGGGCCAGCTCCGCCAAGGCATCCGCCGCCTGACGAACCGCCTCGGGATGCTGAAGCAGGGGGGTGATGTCTTTGAACTGAATACCCTCCTTCGGAAAATCAGGAACGGTACGGATATAAGAAGCCAACGAGTGATTCATAACAGTTTTATGGTTTATTATTGCAATTCAAATATGCTATTCTCTAGCTGGGAACAACGGGGCAACGGTGTAAGATATCGGGCTATTCTTGCCTTGAATACTGAAGTATTAGGACTATGTTTACGCGTAAAAACATTATGCACCACGAAACAACCACAAAGGAGAAGAGCATTTACGACAATGCCAAGTCTCATTTTTTAGGCAACTTTCCGAGCGACCTTCCCATCGAACAGGCCTACGTGCACATCGGCATGTACCTGGGGTGGGTGATCGACCATGCGCACTACTCAGAGTACTTTGAGGACGAAGCCGACATTCAAATCTACCGTTTCAAAAATCGCCAGATCAGCTGCACCATCCTGAGCGAAATTTGGGATGGCTACCTGGGCTACGAACTGTTCAGCGAAAATGGAAACTTGTTCACCTACTATTACTACGGTGGAGGAGTTTATCGAAAAGACTACCAGACCATTTTAGCCGACTCGCTTCCCTCACTTTACCACGTTACCGACTCGTGGGAAAACTACGAGCGTCTGGCGCAAAAAATCAGTCAGCGCTTCGCGGAGTGGCAGGCCATCGTAAGTTAGCAATATTTTGCTACCTTCATCCCCAACCCTTATTTCATCACGCTAACCTAGCTATTCTTGGAGTCAATAGAAAAGGCGTTTGCCTTATTCAGCGATTACGCATGGAACATTCCCCTACTAGTTTTGCTGCTGGGCGGCGGACTATTCTTTATGATCTATTCGCGGTTCTTACCCTTCCGCCACTTCGGGCACTCCATTCGGGTGCTGCAGGGTAAGTACGATGACCCCAATGATCCGGGGGATATCAGTCACTTCGAGGCTTTGTCCAGCGCCCTGGCGGCCACCGTCGGCATGGGTAACATCAGTGGCGTGGCCGTGGCCATTACCATGGGCGGACCGGGCGCGCTGTTCTGGATGTGGGTGAGTGCCTTTGTGGGCATGGCCACTAAGTTTTTCACCTGTACCCTGGCCATTATGTACCGCGGGCGCGACAGTGCGGGAAGCCCCCAGGGCGGGCCCATGTACGTAATCGAAGAGGGGCTCGGCAAAAAGTGGAAACCGCTGGCGGTGTTTTTCAGCATCGCCGCCCTGCTCGGTCCACTGCCAATGCTCAATGCCAACCAACTCACCCGTACCATCAAGGACGTGGTGTTGCTTCCCGCCGGGGCCGAAGAATCGTTCGGGCTCAATCTGCTGCTCGGGCTGGCGGTGGCGGGCTTGGTGTCGCTGGTGATCTTCGGCGGCATCCAACGCATTGCCAAGGTAGCCAGTCGCCTGGTGCCCACGATGGTGGGGGTGTACGTGCTGGCGGTGCTGTATATCTTGTTTAAAAACTACGACGAAATTATCCCCTGCTTTGCTCTTATCCTGGAAGACGCTTTCACCGGCACCTCAGTAGTGGGCGGGGCAGTGGGCAGTGTCATCGTGATTGGTGCCAAGCGGGCGGCCTTCTCGAACGAAGCGGGGATCGGCACGGCCCCCATGGCCCACGGCGCAGCCCGTACCACCGAACCGGTTCGGGAAGGACTGGTGGCCATGTTGGGTCCGCTCATCGACACCATCGTGGTGTGCACCATGACGGCCCTGGCCCTACTGGTGACCGACGTGTGGCGAATCACCGGCTTGGGTGGAATTACCTTGACAATCGATGCGTTCAATACGGCCTTTCCGGGAGAAAATACCGGGGGCTACCTGCTGTTGCTCTGCGTGATGTTTTTCTCGTTTTCCTCACTCTTCACCCTATCCTACTACGGTACCAAGGCGTTTTCTTACTTGGCGGGAGCCCACCGGGCGCACTACTTTAATTATTTCTACGTGTTCACGATTGTGCTGGCCTGCGTCACCTCCCTGACGGCGGTGATCAACTTTGTGGACGGCATGTACGCCCTGATGGCCATCCCGACCATGGTATCGGCCCTGCTGCTGGCTCCTCGCGTCAAGGAAGCCGCGCGCCTCTACTTCGAAAAGATCACCGGCTGATGGAACCTGCCGGGCAACCGCAGTCCTGTACCGTATCGGGTTCTTTAGCATCCCGAACGTAGTGATAGGAAAAGAAGATTCTTTAACTTCACCGCTCTAGCTTCAATTCTTATCTTTGTTCGTTATGCGACTTGCTTGGTCCTGCCTTCTGACTTCCTGCGCGCTGGTTTCTTCGCTGAGCGCGGCCCCGGACCCCGGCATCGACGTGCTTCACTACGCCTTCCACATCGATCTCAACGACCAAAACAACCGGATTGTCGGCACAGCGGAGGTGGTGGTCAAATTTGTGGCCGCCAACCAACAGGAAGTGCACCTAGATCTGGCTAGTGTCTCCGAAAAGGACGAAACCGGAATGACGGTTCTGGAAGTCCTCCTGAATGATATTCCCATAACGTATCGTCACGAAGGCGATCTGCTGCGCATTCAACTGCCGGCCCCTTCCCGGGTCAACGACGTGGTCACCTTTCGCATCCGTTACCGCGGGGTGCCCGACGACGGATTGATTATCTCCAAGAACAAGTACGGCGACCGCACCTTTTTCGGCGACAACTGGCCCAACCGGGCGCACCGCTGGTTGCCCACCAAGGATCATCCGTCGGACAAGGCCACCTGCGAGTTTATCATCAAAGCCCCCGAACACTACGAGGTGATTGCCAACGGCATCAAGCGCGAGGAAAGCGACCTGCCGCCGGAGCAGGACAAAAACCTGAAACTGACCCACTGGGCCACCCTTCACCCCATTGCCACCAAGGTGATGGTGTTTGGAGCCGCCCGCTTCGCCATTCGCTACCACCCGTTTTCAGCGCCTACGGCCCTTGAGGACTGGGTTTTTCCGGAGGACCGCGACGTAGGCTTCAAGCATTTGGAGGCTACCGCCGATATTCTAAAGTACTACGAGCAGCAGATTGGCGCGTATCCTTACGAAAAACTGGCCAACGTGCAGTCGTGTACCCGCTACGGCGGCATGGAAAACGCCAGCAACATCTTTTATAACCAAGACGCCATCGCCAACGAAGCCACCATCGAGAGCCTGATTGCCCACGAAGTGGCCCACCAATGGTTTGGCAACGCGGTGACGGAGAAAAGTTGGGCGGACGTGTGGCTGAGCGAAGGCTTTTCAACTTACCTAACGCACCTGTACCTGGCGCACACCTACGGTGCCGATACCCTCACCGCTCGCCTGGCCAAAGACAAAGGGCGCATTTTTTCGTTTTACGTCAAATCCCCGCAGTCGATGGTGGTGGACGCTAGCGAAACCAACCTGTTTAAGCTACTGAACGCCAATACCTACCAAAAGGGCGCTTGGTTTCTGCACATGCTGCGGGACAAGATCGGCGACCCAGCCTTTTTCAAAACCCTGCGGGAGTTTTACCGGGTTTATCACCATAAAAACGCCTCAACGCGAGACTTTCGGTCGGTAGCCGAACGGGTGTCCGGCCAGCCACTGGAAACGTTCTTTCGTACGTGGTTGCAGCAGGCGGGTCACCCCGTGGTGAAGGGCACCTGGAAGTACAGCCGGTCCGGTAAGAAGCTTACCTTAGATTTGGAGCAGGTGCAACAAAGTGGCAATTTTTTTCCAATGGATTTGCAATTTGCGGTGTATTATGATCAGGGCGGTTCCTCCGAGACCAAGGTGCTTACGTTCACTAAGATGAAGGAAACCTTTGTTTTTAAACTGGATGGCAAGCCGACGCAGGTGGTGCTGGACCCCAATCAGCGTCTACTAATGGAGCAGTTTTTCACCAAAAAATAGGCCTGAGGCAAATAAGACCGCCGCCAGGGTAGCCAAGAAGTTAACGCCGTGGTTGCCCAGTTTTCCCGACCGCTCCAGGGTAGCGCCCAGCAGCGAATCGGTTAAGTTTCCTAGCAGCCCCGCCACGCCAATAATCACCACCGCGCTTCCCCACCCCCGAAACAGGCCGTACAGCAGCGCGACCAGTACGCTACCGGCCACTCCGGCCACACTACCTTCCCGGCTAACGACCCCGTCGCGCCCCCGCTCGCCTGGCTTTCCGGTCAGCACTTCGTAAAACCGGGTGCCGTACACGTTGCCCAGTTCGGAGGACCAGGTGTCCGACAGGGCGGCGGCGAAGCTAGCGGCAATCAGAATGCTCCCCAGGGCGGTATTCCCCCACCCGCCAAGCACGAGCAACGCCAGGATGGCTGCTACTCCCGCGTTGCCGACCACGTTGCGCCAGCCCCGCCGGGCATTGCGCGCTTCGGCCACTCCCCACCGTGCTTTTCGGGGGATCTTCCACCGCGAGGCCGCCGTGCCCAGCACGAAGAATCCGCCGATCAGAAAAATCCCCAACCAGCCCAGGGCCGCGTACAGGAGGTAAGCGAACAATCCGCCCACGGTTCCGCCCGCCAAGTCGATTTTCTTGGATAAGACGCTAGCCACCACCGCAGTTGCAAGAAAAGCGAACACGAAGGGCTCGGCACTCACCGCGCTTCCGTTAACGACCCGCCGGAAAATCTTTGCATAAATAGTACAGCGTTCATTTTATTAAATTTTTTATTAGAATAGTTAAAACTTATGATTCATATTGCTTGATCACTAACGTAATGATTTATGAACTACCCTCGCCAGATTTTCGGAAGTGTTCTACTGTGTGGCACGCTGTGGTCGTGCGGCGATGATGATACCAACAACTTTTCGTTGCCTCCGTCTACCGTATCTTTTGTCGATCCGTCCGGACACAGTGTTGAAGGAGCGGATACGCAGCGCGTAGCGGTTCGTCTTGATAAGCCACAGGAAGGCACCACGGTCGTTAATTTTACGGTAGCGGGCAGTGCGGTGGTTGGCTTGTCTCAGTATAACGCCACCGACGTCGCACTGCTCACTGAGTCTCCCTTGCTGATCGCCGCGGGCGAAACCGAAGCGTTCATTGAGTTTCAAGCACTGGAAGATCAACTTTTTGAGCCCAATGCCGAAGACCTGACCATCACGCTCACCGGAGTGCTCAAGGGCAATGCCGCCCTGGCCGCCCAAACTACCTACCATCACGTGGTGGAAGAAAACGATTACGAACTGACCCTCACCTGGGAAGCTTCTGATTCGGTGGAGTTGGTTCTGCTAGTAGAGCAACCCAACAGCGTCTACGTGGTTAGCAATCAGCAATCCCGCGCCGAGAAACTACTGCTCACCGACGTTATTCCTCAGCGTGATTATCAACTTCGGGTATGGTATTATAAAGGACAAGAAGACGTTGCCTACACGCTCACCTATCGGGCAATGGGCACGGAAGACGAAGTTTTGATTCATGGTACCTTTTCGCACGATGAGGCAAGCAGCGACTTTGATACCGCCACCGGCGCTGCCTTGCATAACTTCCGGCTCACGCCGGTTGGTTCGGGCCTTATCGTTCGGTAGGGCGACGTTCGGCTTCGGACGGATAGCTACGCTTTGAAGTTGTCCACCTGCTTGTAAGCGTCGATGAGCTTTTGTTCACCGGCTTTGCCGTCCTCAGAATTGCCGTGCTCCATACCGCAGATGCCCTCAAACCCCTTGTCGTACAAATAAGCAAACACGTTCCGGTAGTTGATCTCCCCCGTGGTGGGCTCCTTCCGCCCCGGATTGTCGCCAATCTGAATATAATCAATCTCGTCCCAGGTGGCTTCCATGTTGGTGATTAGGTTCCCTTCGTTCTTCTGCATGTGATAGATATCGTACAGAATCTTGCACGAGGGACTATCCACCGCCTTGCAAATCAGGTAGGTTTGATCAGAAGTGCGCAGGAAGAGATTGGGGGTGTCGCTCAGGGGCTCCAGCACCATCACCAGGTTGTGGGGCTCAAAAATTTCGGCACCGCGTCGTAGGGCTTCCACCACATTGGCCGTCTGAATGTTGATCGGAATATCCCGCTGAAAATCACCCGGTACCACCGTCATCCACTTGGCGTTGACGCGCTTGGCCACCTCCACGGCCCGCTGGCAGCCGTCCAGAAAAATATCCAGATGGTCTTGCTTCCCCGCCGCCAGGGTGTTGGCACCGTTGCCTCCCTTATCGATGACAAACACCCCCATGTCCATGTTGCGGTCCTGCATGGTTTTGGCCACCTTCTCTTGCAGGGCCACCTCGCGGCCCATCATGCCGTTGTCTTCCAGGGCCGTGAAGCCCACGTCGGCCATAAAATTGATCTGATCAATGAAATCGTCGCCCGCGTGGTGCTTAAACATGCCCGCGTGCGGAGCGTACTTAAGGTTGAAGGCGTGCTTCTCCACGGGTGCTGCCGCCGTTGTTAGGTGGGGGGCAGCAGCGAACAGAGCGCCTAGGCTGGCTCCGGACTTTACAAAGTTTCTTCTTTTCATAAGGTAGGTTGACTTGATGCGTGATTGGGTTTTTGCTTAAATATATCGGTTTTTTTAGAATTTGAGTACAGACTGCGTATTTTCGCCGGAGTAAAAACGCCACCATGCCCACCATTGATTTTAGAAAGCAGGTACTTCCTCACTTGCTGGCCCTCTTTACGTTCTTGCTGGTTACCCTGATATTTTTTGGACCGGTGTTCTTCGAAAACAAGACGTTGCGGCAGGAAGATATCGTGCAGGGCAAAGGCATCACCCGCCTCACCACTGAGTACAACGAAACGCACGACGACGTGGCGCTGTGGAATCCCCGCCTGTTCGGGGGCATGCCCACCTACCTGGTAGGGCTCAACTACGGAGGCGACCAGGTGCTCAACGTTTTTCAGCAGGCTTTTTCGCTGTGGCTCCCCCGGCCCAGCAGCATCTTCTTTAAGTCGATACTGTGCTTTTATATCCTGCTGCTGGTCTTCAAAGTCCGCCCCTACCTGGCGATTGCCGGAGCCCTGGCCTACGGACTGTCTACCTTTGCGATCATTAGTTTGGGAGCGGGGCACAATTGGAAAGTGGAGGCGATGGCCTACATGCCGCTGGTGCTGGCCGGAGTGCACACCGCCTTTCGAGGCAATTTTCTGTGGGGATTTACGCTCACCGCCCTGGCAATGGCGCTGGAAATAGACAGCAACCACCCGCAGATTGCCTACTACCTGATGTTTGTGGTGATCTTTTACGGCATCTCGGCCCTGGTCTACGCCGCGCGCGAGCACCGACTCCCCCGGTTTTTCAAAACCATTGGGGTGCTGGTGGCGGCGGTATTGCTGGCGGTGGGAGCCAACCTGGGCCGGTTGTGGACCACCCTGGAGTACAGTACCTACTCGCAACGCGGCCCTTCGGAGCTCACTCCCCTACCCACCGCCGACGGAGCCGACGCTGCCAATGCCGACCGGGACTACGTCTTTCTGTGGAGCATTTGGAAAATGGAAACGCTTACCCTGTTGATTCCCAACGCCTTTGGCGGGGCCAGCAACCTGAACGTCGGCACCGATTCGGAACTCGGGGAGGTGCTCATGGCGAACAACGTGCCCCGTCAGCAGGTGCAACAGTACACCGCCAATGCCCCGACCTACTGGGGCGGTAAAGCTCCCACGGGCGGGCCGGTTTACGTAGGAGCCATTGTGTTTTTTCTGTTTATCGTCGGCTGTTTCATCGTGGAGAGCAAGCATCGCTACTGGATGATTGCGATCACGGTCTTTTCCATCATGTTGGCCTGGGGGAAGTACTTTCCGGCTTTGAACTACCTGATGTACGATTATTTTCCGCTCTACAATAAGTTCAGAACGGTGGAAATGACCCTGGTGATGGCCATGCTGGCGATGCCCCTGTTGGGCTTTTTAGCCCTGGAAAAAATAGTGGCGTATCCTACCGCCCCCGGGTTGCAAAAAAAATTGCTGTATGCCGCCGGGGGTGTGTTCGGTGTGCTGCTGCTCGTTATTGTCTTCGCCGGGGTAGCCGATTTTGAATCGGCGCGCGACGCCGGGCAACCGGACTGGTTCGTGGAGGCACTGCGCAGCGACCGCGAAGCGCTGATGCGGAGCGATGCCCTCCGGTCCCTGTTCTTTGTGGGAGCCACCATGGCCCTGCTGTTTTTCTACCTAAAAAATCGGATTTCTTATCTCCTACTTAACGGCGGGTTGGCGGTGCTGATCCTACTGGACCTCGGGCTGGTCGACCGACGGCACTTCAACTATGACAACTTCGTGCGCAACCCGGCGCGCAGCGTGGCCACCGCTACCGAAGCCGATCAGTTCATCATGGACCAAAGTCAGCCCCACGACCGGGTGCTTAACCTGCAGGTAAGTCCCTTTCAGGATGGCACCACGTCTTACTTTCATTCCTCGATTGGCGGCTACCACGCGGCCAAAATCAAACGCTACCAGGATATCATTGACCGGCGATTATCCCCGGAGATCAACGCGCTGGTGACCGACCTGCAAAGCGGCCAAAAGGATTTTTCGAGCACCGCGGCACTCAACATGCTCAATACCCGCTTTGTGTTGGCGGGCCCTACGCCTAACGCGGTTATCGAGAACCCTCAAGCACTGGGCTCCGCCTGGCTGGTGCAAAACGTGAAGCAGGTGAACAGTCCGGACGAAGAAGTTGCCGCCCTGGGCAACACCAATTTAGAGAATACCGCCGTGGTGGATGCGTCGAAGTTTACGGTCGATGATTCGTATAACAGCAGTGGCACGATTCGTTTAGTGAGCGCCGAACCCAACGAGATGGTTTACGAAGCCGACGTGCCCGCTCCCAGCCTGGCGGTTTTTTCGGAAGTGTATTATCCCGAAGGATGGACGGCCACCATTGACGATCAGGAAGTGCCCCTGCTGCGGGCGAACTACCTGCTGCGGGCCCTGGAAATTCCGGCCGGTGAGCACAACGTCCGCTTTCGGTTTGCCCCCCGTTCGTACGCAGTTGGGAACGCCGTAACCGTTTTTGCCAGCGGACTCTTGGCGGTCAGCGTGCTATTGGCCCTGGGACTTACTTTCCGTAGGTTGAAGCAATGAGACGGGTACTGATTATTACCTACTACTGGCCTCCCATGGGAGGATCAGGTGTGCAGCGCTGGCTGAAATTTGCCAAGTACCTGCCCACCTTTGGCTGGGAGCCCATCGTCTATACTCCAGAGAATCCGAGTTTTCAGTTGCACGACGACTCGTTGCTGAGTGATGTGCGCGATGAGCAGATCGTGTGGAAACATCCCATCTGGGAACCCCACCATCTGTTCTACCGCGCCAAGGGGAAAAAGAACTTAGCCCAGGTGAACCAGGGAGATATTCTGGACAAAAAAAACCAATCGCTATTTGAGAAGCTAGGACTGTGGGTGCGGGGCAACCTGCTTATCCCCGATCCGCGGCGGTTCTGGATCGGCCCGTCGGTGAAGTACCTGATGAATCGGCTGGCCACCGAACGCATCGATGCGATTGTGACCACCGGCCCGCCCCACAGCGTGCATCACATCGGTCGCCGACTGCACCAGCGCACCGGCATTCCGTGGCTGGCTGACTTTCGGGACCCCTGGACGCGCTGGTTTTTTTTGCGGAGCTTTCGGGTTTCGCCCTGGGCCATGCGCACGCACCGGCGGCAGGAAAAGCAACTTCTGCAATCGGCCCAGGCGGTGACCACCGTGAGCCAGGCGCTGCGCGAGGATTTTACGGAACTGGGAGAGCGTCCGGTACACGTTTTAACCAATGGCTACGATGAGGAAGATTTTGCGCAAATCAGTGAGGCTCCGCCCCGGCATTTCCTGATTAGCTACATCGGCACGCTCGACTACCTGCGCGATCCTCGAACCTTCTTGCGGGCCCTGCGTGCGCTGTGTGGTGAGCAACCGGATTTTGCCAAACACGTGCGCGTTCGATTTGTTGGTTACCTAAGCGGGGTGATCCTGAAAGATATCGAGAACGATGCGGTGCTCGCCGACAAGCTAACGATCGCGCCCTACGTGCCGCACGAGGAGGTGCTCCGGCTGCTACAAAATTCCTACGTGCAACTGCTATTGTTAAGTTCAGGACCCGAAACCCGGGGTATTCTGACGGGTAAATTCTTCGAGTACCTGGCCTCGGGCAAACGCATTTTGGCGCTGGGAAGCAGAGGCAGTGAAATTGATCAAATTCTACAAACCACTCGGGCGGGAGTGCTGCACGACCCGCGGGATGCCGACGGAATTAAAGCTACCTTGCTGCAATATTACGACGACTACCAGAAGAACGCTCCGTTGCGCACCACCGGCATTGAACAATACAGCCGCCGTAATCTTACCCAATCCCTGGCAAAAATTTTAGATACGATAACCGACGCATGAAACAAATTCAGATGGTGGATTTACACCAACAGTACTTAAACCTACAAAAAGAAATCGACGCAGGCATGGCCGACGTGATTGCCGACACCGCCTTTATCAACGGACCGGCGGTGCGGGAATTGGCCGACCAGCTCGCGCAATTCTGCCAAGTGAAGCACGTGATTCCGTGCGCCAACGGCACCGACGCGTTGCAACTGGCCATGATGGGACTGAACCTGCCGCCGGGTGGGGAGATCATTATGCCCACGTTTACCTACGTGGCCGTGGTGGAAGTGGCCTGTTTGCTGGGTTTTCGCCCGGTGCTGGTCGATGTGGACCCCGACAATTTCAATATGGACGTAGCGCAGCTGGAACGGGCCATTTCCGACAAAACCGTGGCGATTGCGGTAGTGCACCTGTTCGGACAGTGCGCCCCGATGGAAGAAATCAACGCCCTAGCCCAGCGGCACGGTCTGCCCGTGATCGAAGATACTGCCCAAAGCATTGGCAGTCACTATCACTTTGGTGATGGCCGCTCGGCGGCTGCCGGAACCATCGGCACGGTGGGCACCACCTCGTTTTTTCCGTCGAAGAACCTGGGATGCTACGGCGACGGTGGGGCGGTGATGACCCCGGACGATACGCTGGCTGAGGTCATCGGCAGCATGGCCAACCACGGACAGCAAGCCAAGTACACCTACGAACGCGTAGGGATCAACTCCCGCCTCGACACGCTGCAGGCGGCGGTGCTGCTGGCCAAGCTTCCCCACCTCAACGATTTTAGCGCCCGCCGTCGCGCCGCTGCCGATCACTACGACGCCGCGTTGCGTGACGTGACGGGAATAACCGTTCCGGCCCGAATGTCCTACTCCGATCACGTGTTCCACCAGTACACGCTGCGCGTACATGATGGACAGCGCGATGCGCTGCGGGACTACCTGCGCGAGCAGCAGGTGCCCTCCATGATCTACTATCCGTCGCCCATGCACGTGCAGGGAGCCTACGCCGATTTGGGCTACCGGGCCGGAGATTTTCCGGTGGCCGAGTCTTTATGTGAAGAAGTGCTCTCGCTACCCATGCACCCCGACCTGACCGAAGACCAACTGGCCTACACTACGGATCATATCACCAACTATTTTCGTCATGGCTGAAGCTCCTTATTTTGCGCACGAAACCGCCGTTGTTGATCAGCCCTGCACCATCGGACAGGGCACCAAAATATGGCATTTTTCGCACATCATGGCCGATTGCGTCATTGGTGAGGATTGTAACATCGGCCAAAACGTGGTCGTCTCGCCCCAGGTGGTGCTGGGCGACCGGGTGAAGGTGCAGAACAACGTGTCGTTGTACACCGGTGTCACCTGTGCCGATGAAGTTTTTCTGGGACCTTCGGTGGTGTTCACCAACGTGATCAATCCGCGCAGCGCGGTGAACCGCCGCGGGGTATACGCCCAAACGCACGTAGCGCAGGGCGCCACCATCGGGGCCAACGCGACCATTGTCTGCGGAAACCCCATTGGGGCCTACGGCTTCGTCGGAGCGGGTTCGGTGGTCACCAAGGAGGTGCTCCCCTACGCGCTGGTGGTGGGCAATCCGGCCCGGCAAGTGGGCTGGATGAGTGCCTACGGACACCGCTTGGACTTCAACGAGCGGGGTGAGGCGGGGTGTCCCGAAAGTGGCGAGCAATACCGACTGAACAATGGCCAAGTGACCAGGCTAGCCGTTGACCCTGATTAGTTGGGTTGGCAATACGGGCTTTCCGTAGTACTTTCGCGCTCACTTATTTATTTGATATGTCCTTTGTTCAGGATCGCGTTAAATTTGCCGTGGTCGGTTGTGGTAGAATTGGCAAGCGACACGCCGAGATGATTGTCCGCCACCCCGAGGCCGAGTTGGTTGCCTTGTGCGACGTTGCTCCCCGCACGTCGCTGCAGTTAGAAAGCTACGAGGTTCCCTTTTACGCAGGCGCGGAAGACCTGCTAGCCGCCGACCTGGGCCTGGATGTGGTGACCGTTTGCACCCCAAATGGAAGCCACGCTACCCTGTCGCTCCAAGCCCTGGAGGCCCGCACCCACGTGGTTTGCGAAAAGCCCATGGCCCTCACCAAGACCGACTGCGAAGCCATGATCTTCAAGGCCCTTCAAGTGTCGCGGCAAGTGTTCTGCGTGATGCAAAATCGCTACTCACCGCCCTCGGTATGGATCAAAGAGCTGATCGGCCAGCGACGGCTGGGCGATATCTTTTTGGTACAAATCGACTGCTACTGGAACCGTGACGAGCGTTACTACCAACCCGGCGGTTGGAAGGGCACCGCCGAACTGGACGGGGGCACGCTGTTTACGCAGTTCTCGCACTTCGTGGATATTATGTACTGGTTGTTTGGTGACATCACCAGCATCCACGCGGTGCTGCGGGACTTCGCTCACCAAACCACCACGGATTTTGAGGATTCGGGCATGGTTACCTTCGATTTTGTGAACGGCGGCATGGGGTGCCTTAACTACTCGACGGCGGTGTGGAACCAAAACATGGAAAGTAGCCTTACCGTGATAGGAAGCCAGGGAAGTGTGAAAATCGGGGGACAATATATGAACGAAGTGGTCTATTGCCACGTGCACGATTATCAGATGCCCACCTTACCTCCGGCCAATCCGGCCAACGACTACGGACCGTACAAGGGATCAGCCGCGAACCACCACTACGTGATTGAGAACGTGGTAGATACCCTGAAGGGAAGGAGCAGTGCGACCACCAATGCATTAGAAGGACTCAAAGTGGTGGAGATTATCGAGCGCATTTATCAAGTGGGGAATTATGCTACGAAGTAGTCGCTTTTTGTTCTTCTGCTAACCCACAAATCCCTTTTATCCATACAACTACCTTATGCTGCTGATCCGGTCTTCCAATAAGTTTATGCTGGAGAAAGCCTACGTATGGAAGGTGCTGCTGGATGAGTTTTTAGGGATTGCCTACCAGTGTCAGTTTGAGGATACGGTAACCGACTACCACCTGCAGTTAGAAAACGGGGCTGAACTAACGCTGGAAGATGCCTTCTTTAGCCAGCGAGGCGAAGAAGACTACGTCAACGAAGACCTGATTCCCACAACGGTGGCTTCGCTCAGCCACGCGCTTACCGACCACCGCGACGTTCCGGTAATCTACGGGACGCCCCGTTGCCAGGTTTCGGAGACGCAGGTAGAATGTGGAGTGGATGTGGTGGCCTCGTGCTTTTTTATGCTTACCCGCTGGGAAGAATACGTGGTGGAGCAGCGCGACGAATACGGTCGTTTTCCGCTCTCGGCCTCGTTGGCCTACCGGGCAAACTTTCACCGGCAGCCGGTGGTGAACCAGTATACCGAATTGCTCTGGCGCATGCTGCAGCACCTTGACCCCACTCTTACGCGGAAAAAACGAGCTTTTCGATTGGTCCCCACCCACGACGTGGTGCACATCCGGAAGTGGCCGGGATTTGCTCCGCTGCTCAGCGCAAATTTGTTTCTGGGGCAAAACCCCCGGGCGGCCTTTCGCAACCTGCAGCACGTCGCTGAGGTGAAATTGGGCCGGAAAGACGACCCCTACGATACGTTCGACTACCTGATGCGCGCCTCGGAGAAGTTTGGACTACAGTCGCGGTTCTACTTTATGGCCGGGGGAGAAACCGAGCACGACAACCACTACCGCATCAACCAGCGCAACGTGCAAGAGCTGCTCGAAACCATCAACCGCCGGGGGCACCGCATCGGCTTTTCTCCCAGTTTCAATTCTTCCACCCGACCGTTGCTTTGGCAGCAAGAACGAGATAAGCTTCGGGCCCTGGCCCCCCAGCGCATCACCAAGGGAAGGCAACATCTGCTCCGCTTCGAGGTGCCCACCACCTGGCAGATTTGGAATGATGAGCGAATGCTGGTGGATTCTAGCGTAGGCTATCCGGAACAACCCGGTTTTCGGTGCGGTACGTGCTACGCTTTTCCGGTGTTCAATTTCCTGACCCGAGAAACGTTATCAATCTACGAATCGCCGCTCATCTGTTCCGAAACCAGCTTGATTGATCACCTGCGGTTGTCACCGGAGGCGGCTGAACAGGAAGTCCGCCAGGTTTACCACGAGGTACAACGCTACCACGGCAACTTCGTCCTTCAGTGGAACAATGCGGCCCTGTTCACCCCGGTTCACGCCCCTTATCGGCCGCTTTACGAAAAGATATTACGCGGTTGGTAACCATTGCAAAATTAATGCTGGCTAAGAAAGGTAAATTAAGGGAGCGGCTTTTCATTTTATAAAAAAACGTGAATCTTTACGCGCAAGCAAAAATATGAAGAAGATAGCGGTTTTGACTTCAGGAGGGGATGCGCCCGGCATGAATGCCTGCATTCGGGCGGTGATTCGCGGTGCCATATATCACGGGGTGGAAGCCTACGGCATCAAGTACGGCTACAACGGACTCATTGAGGGGGATATCTACAAGATGAAGTCCTATTCGGTGAGCAACATCATCCAGCGGGGCGGCACCATTCTGAAGTCGGCGCGCAGCCAGGAATTTCGCACGCCGGAAGGAAGAAAAAAGGCGTATTACCAGCTACAGCGCCGGGGCATTGAGGGGCTCATTGTGATCGGGGGCGACGGAACCTTTACCGGGGCGAACGTCTTTTTTCAGGAGTATGGCGTGCCGGTCGTAGGAGCTCCGGGCACCATCGATAATGACCTCTACGGTACCGACTACACCATTGGCTTCGACACGGCCGTGAACACCGCGTTGGTCGCCATTGATAATATTCGGGACACTGCCAACTCGCACGACCGCATCTTCTTTATTGAAGTGATGGGGCGTGATGCGGGCTACATTGCCATTCAATCGGGCATTGGGGGCGGCGCGGAGATGATTATGGTTCCAGAAACCAGCACTACTATTGAGGACGTGATTCATACCCTCGGGCAGGGACGCAACCACGAAAAGACCTCATCGATTGTGGTGGTCGCCGAAGGAGACGAAGAAGGCGGCGCTATGGAAGTGGTGAACAAAGTCCGCAAGAAGCTCAAGGGAAAAGACCTGAAGGTATCTATTCTGGGGCACATTCAGCGGGGGGGCGCTCCGACCGCCATGGACCGGATTCTGGCCAGTCGGCTGGGACTGGCCGCGGTAGAGGGTTTGCTGAGTGGCAAGAAGAACATGATGGTGGGAGTGGTCAACAACCGCATTATGTTCACGGATTTTAAGGAGTGCATCAACACGTCCAAGCCGCTGGATCAAGATTTACTGCGGATGGTGAAGGTGCTGAGCATATAGCGAGGGGCATCTTTTGATCGGATCACCGCTATCTCCTCCCCCACTTGCGCTATTCGTTTCTAACTTCATTTCTGTTCCCGACCTTTGTGACAAGAAAATTTATAAACATAACTTTAGTTACGACACAAACTCTGCGCCGCAGTGGACGCAGAATCTGCGCTAGGATGCCTTTAAACTATCAGAATATCCTTCAATCCCTGCCGCAAAACGCTATTCCTTCATCAAACTCATTGCAAACCCACCGCCGGGAGCCAAATCAATGGTTAAGGTCGCTGAAGCGTTTACCGCTACCTCCTCAATGGTCAAACTAGTAGGGTTATCATCCCAATGAGCGTCCGAGCCGTCGCGGTAGAGCACGGCTTGGTACGAAGCATCTTGATCCAGAAAATCAAAACTGATCGTTACCGAGCGGGCCTCTTCGTCGGTGATGCCGCCTACGAACCAGTTCTCCGTTTCGCGCTCCTGCCGGGCGATAGTCACCAAGTCTCCCACCTCGCCGTTGAGCACCCGCGTCTGTTCCCAGTTTACCCCTACATCCCGGATAAACTGAAAGCCGGGCTGATCGGCGTAGCTTTCGGGTAAATCGGCCGCCATCTGCACCGGACTGTAGATCACCACGTAAAGCGCCAGTTGGTGCGCCAGGGTGGTGTTCACCTGATTCTCGGCCTTGTAGGGTTCCATCTTGATGTTGAAAATCCCCGGTGTGAAGTCGATAGGCCCGCCTAGCATGCGCGTGAAGGCGATGACCGACAGGTGCTCGGGCGGATTGCCCCTATCGGATGCCCAGGCGTTGAACTCCTGCCCGCGCAGCCCCTCGCGGGCGATCATGTTCGGATAGGTGCGGCGCAGCCCCGTGGCTTTGATAGGTTCGTGGGCGTTGACGGCCACTTGGTAGTCGGCGGCCTTGATCACCGCCCGGTTGTAGTGGTTCACCATCCACTGCCCGTGGTGGTACTCGCCCTTCGGGATGATCGGCCCCACGTAGCCCGACTTCACCGAGTGGATGCCCAGCGACTGCATCAGGGCATAGGCGGTGTCTAGTTGCTGCTCGTAGGTGCGGGGAGCGGCCGAAGTTTCGTGATGCATGATCAGCTCCACGCCCTTTTCTTGGCCGTAGCGCACCACTTCCTCCAGGTCGTAGTCGGGATAGGGAGTAACAAAATCAAACACTCCCTCCCGATCCTCGAACCCAATCCAGTGGTCCCAGCCGGTGTTCCATCCTTCTACCAACAAGCCTTTGATGTTGTTCTCAGCGGCGAAGTCGATGTAGCGCTTGGCGTTGGCGGTGGTGGCCCCGTGCTTCTTACCGGTGACCTGCTCGGTGGTGTAGCTTGACATGTCCTGCGTACCTTCCATGTCCCAGGTGGAAATGCCCAGGTGCATCTCCCACCAGATGCCCACGTACTTCATGGGGGTGAACCAGGCCACATCGCCTAGTTTGTTGGGCTCGTTCAGGTTCACAATGAGTTTTGACTCGATGAGTCCGGCAGCATCCTCACTAATCTGGATGGTACGCCAGGGAGTGCTGAAGGGCAACGCGCGTTTCACTTTATAGCCTAATCGGTCAGAACCCACCAATCCGCTTTCCATGCGCAGGTTGTCAGGATCAATGCGCAGGGTCATATCGGCGTAGTCGACCAGGGCCGCCTCGTGGAAGCTCAGGTGCAGTCCGTCGGCGGTGCGCATGGTAACGGGCGTGTTGACCGCGTTTTCCGGGATGTAGAAGGCGTTCAGGTCAGGATGGTCGCGCTTGCTCAGGGCGTCGATCTCACTAAAGGCGGTGGTGTTGAACAAATGTTCGTAAATATCCCAGTCGCCGGGCATCCACCAGCAGCGGTGGTCGCCAGTGAGGGTAAACTGGGTACGTTCGCCCGTAATGGTCACGCTGTCCACTCCCTCCTGCTCCAGAAAGTGATAGCGAAAGGCCACGCCGTCGTCGTAGGCCCGAAAAATTATGTCTAGCCGACGGTTCGGTGCGGCAGTTTCTTGCAGGTGCACCTGCAATTCGTTGTAGTGATTACGCACTTCCCGCTGTTCGCCCCAGGGCATCTCCCAGGTTTCATCGGCCGATTGAGTTTCGGTGTCAACTAACTCCAGACCCGCCGATAGGGCGGGTTGCCCCTGAAACTCGAAGCCCAGGGTGGAGGGTTGAATCACGGTGTCGCCCCGGTGGGTGACGCTGTAGGTAGGCGTGCCGGTTTCATTAAGGAAAAAGTCTACAACATTAAGGTCGGAAGGAGAACTGAGGGTGGTGGTCATGGTGGTTTCGGACGAGGTGCAGGCACATAGCAACACTGCGCTGGCCGTTATACAGCAAATTAGTTTCATAGGATGGGTAGTAAGGTGATTGGTACGATATTACCCGACGCAAAAGTAGATCAGACGAGTCATCAAGTGCCCAAGATAGGCATTTGCTGCGTTTCTGCTCGCTTTTTTGGAAAAACGTCCCCCAGTGCTACGGTATTAGACCTACGATCAGCATCTCGGCCACGAAGGAGGTGCCAATGATAGTCACTAGCCAAATACCCGGTCGACAAGGTTGACCGGCACGTTGGCAATGCCGAAGGAGTAGCCCATAAAGTCCAGTGGAATACCGTCCAGGAAGAAGCGAATCTGATCGTCGGTGAGTCCGTTAAGCGCAAAGCGGGTAGCTGAACCCAATCCGCCACTGCGGCGCACGTTGACCCCCTGCATCTGGGCCATCCCTTCGCCCAGGTCGGCGGTTTGCAGGCGGGCCACCTGGGTTTCCACCACAGCCACTGCCTGGGCCGATTGTCGCAGCACAGTGGCTTCGCTTTTGCCGATGACCACCACTTCATCCATCTGGGTAGCACCTTCGTCCAGGCGGATAGTGAGTTGTTTGGTCTGTCCTACAGTCAGGGTTATGGGCAGGGTTTGGTTAGCGTAGCCTACCCCGGAAATCGCCAGCGTATGCTTGCCGGGGGCGATATTGCGTAGCGTGAAATTACCGGACACATCGGTAGCGACGCCCCGACCATCATCTAAGAAAACCGTGATGCCGGGCATTGCCTCTCCCCGGATATCGGTTACCTTACCCAGAATCGTAGCCATTTGAGCGCACAACCGGTCGGAAAGTGCGATCATCCTCGTCGTAGCTCAAGCGCAGGTACACGCTGTTGAACGACAGCCGCGATGAAAACCGGTGCTGAAACGATGAACGAGCCAAACAGATCGCCGATGAGCATCGCGGCGGTGAAAACCGGTATCATTATTTTCCCAGCGCTGCTGCCAATAGTGCGCGTCCATAGTTACGACTTTGAAGCGTTGAAATCGATTGTTTTTTGCACTTGGTGCCCCGCGTGAGAATACGCTTACTGACCTGCCGCAAAATCGGTGGGCGGGGTAACGAACGTTGTCACTACCTCTCTAATTTGAGGAAGCCCGGCCTCACTGTCGTAGCTCCCATCTTCAGCCACCAACTCCTTGTTCAGGGGGAACAGTAGTTCGTAGAGCCGCTGGTCGTTCACCTTTTCCTGAACGTGCAGCGTTTCCTGGCGGTCAAACACCTCGTCCCACACCGTGCGCACGTCGGCCCAGAACGCTTGGTTCTGCTGCCACCAGTCGGCGGCCGCCTGGCAGCGGGCGTCATCCACCCGTTGGTAGGTGTTCATACCTTTTTCGTGCACCAATACCCGCTCCTTATCGTTGCCACGGCGAATTTTCACGTTGTCCTGCTCGTGAAGGTGACCGTCTTTGGTGATTTCGTGGTGGTTGGTGCGTTGCAGGATGTTGTAGTCGTCGCGGTGGGTATATTCACGGCGGGGCAGGGGCGCGTCCACGGTACTTTCCCAGTAATGGCGTCCGTCGGCGTGCACCCAGGTGGCGCTGCCTTCGTAGCGGGGAGCATCGTCGACCTGAAACACCTTTTGGGTCCATTGTCCCTGGGTGTTTTCCGCGGCCAAAGTCTCGTAGTGCCAGACATTGTCGCCGACGAAGGTGTAGAGGTCGGTGTTTTGGTAGTGCCAGTCCTGCCGCCAGTGCTTCAGGGCAAAGCTGTCGTTCATCACCAGGATGTGCTGCATAGAAACGAAGTCCGGGGTTTCCTCTATCAAACCCACCCACTCCACGGCACTGGCGGTGTAGCGGTCGTGGAACGCGTACTTGGCACTGGGCGCAAAAGTTTCGGCGTACTGGAAGGTGACTTCGTAGCAGCCGCACTGCGCTTTGATAGACTCTTTATCTTGCTGCTGGGCAACACTTTGCTGAGCAAAAAGCGGGGCGCTAACGAAAAGCGCGGATACCAGAACGGGGATATTTTTCATAGTTAAATCATTAAATGGAGAATAATTATTTATCTTTCATAAAATCAAAACGATGCAGCGAATGATACGCAAAATTATAGTCCCCCGAGAGCGCACTATAGTGTTGGAACTGCCGAAAGAGTTTGTCGGAAAAGAAGTGGAAGTACTGGCTTTTGAGGTGAAAGATGGTGCTTCCGCCCGTACAACCCTGCCTTCGACGCTTAAGAAGTCGGAGCGATTGCAGCAGATAAGAGACACCTTTGCGAAATATCAAGTAGATGCGAAGTAGCTAGTGTGTTGAAAAGGCGGTTTAAGTTTAACAAACAGGCAGTTGTTGTTGCAGTAGAGGATATCTTGGCGTTTTGCCAGTGTATGCCCACTACGGAGGACACGTTACGTATGGGATTTACATTAATTGAGCGATACGATTTCCAATTTTTTGACGCCATCATCGTAGCCGGAGCGTTACAATCCAACTGCACCGTCCTGTATTCCGAAGACATGCACCACGAACTGCTGGTCGAGAAACAACTGCGCATCCTGAATCCTTTTAGGTGATTATTTGGTGCCCCGGCGGGGGCGCTTCGATGAGTCAGTGAAATTATTCACCCTTAAACCAACCCCCAAACGCCCCCCGGAGACCTTCAACTAAAACTGCCGACTGCCATTGGGCTGCATCACGTACTGAAGGGTATAGTGCCTGCCCGCCGGACGCGTATCCGCGTCCGCGAAGGGGGCGGTAGAGGGATCAGGGTTGCCCTGATAGTAACTCAGAATTTCCATTTTCGCGTAGTTACCTTCCGCGGTACGCAGCACGATGATGCGCCCGGGCAGGGGTAGCACGGCGTTGGGTGGATTTCCTTCAAAACCGGTGTAGGTATACCAGCCGTTGCCCGAACCGGTCGGAATAGCTCGCTCGGCTTCACCGTCAGTTGCGTAACCACTTTCGGGAGCTTCGATGAGGACATCAAAGGCTCCGTTCACAATTTGTGCTTCACCCTGGCCGGGACCCGAGGTGCCGCCGTTCACCAGAATAGTAGTGCCCGCCAGCGCAATGTCCCAGCGCGTGGAGTTGGAATCGGCCTTGTCCACGATTTTTCCATCAGTTAAACTGTAAAAGGTATAGTTTGGGGGTGGACCCTGGCCGGGAGGGCCGGAAACGGCGTCGGCATCGGCCGGAATGTCTTCGGCGGTCTGTACTTCCAAGTTAGTTGAACCGCCGGTTTCATCCCCATCGCTATCGCGGCAGGCGCTGAGAAACAAGGAGCTGCTGAGTAGTCCGAAGTAGAGTGTGTAAGGAATCGATTTCATGGGAATAATTTGTTGGTTAAGGATTAGATTGATTGAAGTTAATTTGCAAGCCGACGAAGAAGATGCGCCCGGCCAGGGCGGGCTCGTTGGCCGTGGTCTGGCCGAAAAGGTTGTTAGAACCGGCCTCCAGCGTGAGCCAGTCGCCGAAGTGCTTGCGGGCCGCCAGGTTCACCAGCCAATAGCCGTCGGCGTATTCGTTATCCGCGTCCAGCACCGTGTTGCCGTTGAAGTCGCCCACCCCCCAGCGCCCGCGATAGAGTCCGCGCAGGGAGGCATCGAAGTGGTAGCGGGCGTTCGTATAAAATACCTTGGCGTTGCCCGCGTGGCGCGAGCGGTTGAACAGGCCACCGTAGTCGGCTGCCGTCACCGCCACCGTGCGGTTGCGGGCGTCGCGGCGAAACACCTCTCCGACTTCAATTTTCCGAACGGCTTCCTTGTCACGCGTGTCCAGGTACTGGTATCCGGCGCTCAGGGACAGACCCGGATAAAGTTCATAGTCCACCTGCGCTTCTACGCCTTGGGTAACCACCTCGGCCAGATTGAAGTAGCTAAACACGTTTTGTCCGTTGGTCTTGCGGGCAATGGGTGCGGTCTCGATCAAATCGCTGATGTTGTTACGGTAGGCGTTCACTTTAATACTCAGGTCTTGCTGCGGTGTAAGCACTACTCCCAGGTTGTAGGCCAGCGAGCTCTCGGCTTGGATTTCCTGAACGGTGTTCGGATCAATGAGCACCCGCTCGATCTGCCCCTGCTTCTGCAATTCGGCAAACTCTTCCTGCACCACCTGCGATCCGAACACGCTGTAGCCCGCCACGGGGTTGGTGAAGCTGAGCAGCAACTGCCGAAAGTCGGGCGCTTTGTAGCCCCCGCCGAAGGAAGCTTGTACCCGCAGCCAGTCGTTAGCGGTGTAGCCCACGGCCAGTTTCGGACTAAGGCGATTGGCGTAGGCACTGTGGGTGCCGTAGCGCCCTCCGGCCACCACGTTCCAGCGGTTAGTGGGTTGCCACTGGTACTGGGCGAAGACGTAGGTCGATACAAAACGATTCACCTCGTCGTAGCGCGTAGCCTCCACCTGCTCAATCAGGTAACCCGCTCCGCTCGTGATGATGTGGCGGTCGTTCGCGTACCAGTCGTACTGCGCCTCGCTGCGCTGAAAGGTCTCATCAAAGGTGCTCCGGTCGTAGGTTTGCCCGTCGCTTGCGTAGGTGAGATGGCTTTCGGTGCGGTAGCCGCTCACGTAGTGCCGCAGTTGTAGCTTGTGGTGGTCGTTGGGCCGGTATTCCAGAATGGGCAGCACGTTCCAATCCGAGCGTTCGTCGTGGCTATTCAGGCGAACGGCTTCTTCGTTGGGGGTGATCTCCAGCCGGTCGTTACTGCTTTCCTGGTAGAAGCGGCTGCTCACCCGCAGCTGCAGTTGGTCGCTGATGCGATAGGACAGCTTGGGTCCGAGGGTAAGCGCCTCGTACGGAGCCACGGTTTGGGCGATGGTGTTATCGGTCAGGTCGTAGCCGTCGGAGCGCAAGCGGTTGGCGAACATCCGGGCGGATAATCGTTCGCCCCGGTATCCGGCTTCGGCTCGGGCGTCCCAGGTGCGGAACGAACGGTACTGGGTGCCCAGCGTGCCGTTCCAACCGGAGGTGTTGCCCTTGGTGATGATATTAACCACCCCGGCCATGGCTTCGCTGCCGTAGAGCGAGGAAGAAGGGCCACGGATGATCTCGATGCGCTCGATGTTGTTGACGGTAGGGCGCGACAGATCAACGGTGCCCGCCGTGCGGCCGATCACCGGTTCGCCATCGATGAGAATCAGAATATAATCGGACGACATTCCTTGCATTTGCAGTCCGGCCCCGTGGTCGGAGATCATTTGCAGGCCAGTTTGCTCGGCCAGCACTTCGTCGAGCCGCAGCGAGCCGATGCGCTCGATTTGCTCTTCGGAAACCAGTTGTACGGGCATCGGTATGTTGTCGATAGATCGTTCGGTGCGGGTGGCCGTAACGACTACTTCACCGAGGGCTTCGGTGGCCTCGATGAGCATTATGGTCAGGGGGCCTATGTCTATGTTCTCGGCATCGAATGCTTTAATGGCAGGCTGATAACCTACGTGGGTGATCACCAGGGTATCGGGAAGGGATATTGGATTAGCTAGACGAAAGGTTCCGTCAGCATTGCATACGGTACCATGGCCGATCGACTGCAGAACCACAGTGGATCCTCCCAGGGCCGTTCCTGCCTGATTCACTACCCGACCTTTGATGGTCTGCTTCTGCCCTACTGCGGCGATTGCAAATAAGTTGCTGACGAGGATTGCTAAACCAGAGAGGATGTGCCAGGTAGCCATATTAGAATAAACTATTTAGACTAAATCAAAATAATAGTTCAAACATAAGCTTCCTCTATTTAAAGCACAAGAATTTGTTTAGAATAAATCTAAATAGTTTTTATGACGGATTGTAAGTTGTCGAGTTAGGGAGAAATGGTAATGTTTAGTATCGGGAGGTTGTTTAGGCAGTTGCTATTTGATAAATTTGCACTCTTTCGGGGCGTAGCGCAGCCCGGTAGCGCGCGTCGTTCGGGACGACGAGGCCGGAGGTTCGAATCCTCTCGCCCCGACTTTTAAGAGTACAAAAGTCACTAAAACCCTCTAAACCGTATGTTTAGAGGGTTTTTTGTTTTGACACCCCCTCAAATTATACATTTTTTTCCAGTGCTTAGCGGACGCCGCGCGGGTGAGCTATTCGGTGAACAGTTTTTTATCTTCGCTACTGTTCACCGGATGCGATTTAAGTTGCTGATAATCAGTAATTTACATTGAATCGTTTTGTTAGTTTTGATGGAAGAACCAACTGTTTTATTCAATCAAGCCGCCGCGGCGCGGGTGGACTAAAAACCAACAAACAAAATGAACAACACCAACACGTACAGCGTGGCATTCTTGACCAGAACCGCCCGCACTAAAGGAAAAGATGATTCTATCTACTGCCGTATCACGGTCAATGGACAACGAACTGAGTTCTCTACCAAACGTTCAGTGGCCCCTAAGCTGTGGAATAACGGTAGCGTGAAGGGCAACAGCGAAGAGGCCCGTATCTTACGAGCGTATCTCAAACAATAGGTTGTTAGACGAGGCAGTTGATGCCAGCATCTCTTACTTCCCAAGTTGGTTGCCAGATAGCCAATCGTTCTTCTATACGCAACTAAGCCTTCCGGAAGATAGCAGCGATTATTTCGACAACGTTCGGGTGAAGCTTCATCAGGTGGGTGCCGCTCAAACCGAAGACGTTACCATCCTGGAACCCGGCCTACGGGCGGAGGTTGCCTATCAACCCGGTGACTTCCCTGTCTTTCAGGTGGTAGCGGACAGAGAATACGCCCTTTGTTCAGTAGCCCACGGTATTTCGCAGTACTTCAGTTTCTACATGATCCCTTTAAACACTGTCCAGCAACAAGGAGAGTGGACGACCCTGGCTACAACTGCCGATCAGATCAGCGAAGCCGTGTCCGATGGTCGCTACTTGTACACTTTGAACCATAAAGAGAATCCGGGCGGGGCGGTGTACCGACGGTTACTGACTAATCTTGAGATTACTTCACTGATGTTCTCTCCCCAGGAAGGGTACATCAACACGCTAAAGATGGTTGGTAGCGTCCTATATACGGAGCATATTGCTGATGGACTCAGCCGTATCGTTCGGATTGATGAAACGGAACAGCGAACCGTGCCCCTGCCTTTCTCCGGAGACGTAGACCTGAATGCCGACGGCTTTCTTCCCTCTGGGAACGAGCAGCAGCTTTTCTTTGGTTTGTCCAACTGGACGCACGGCTACGGCATTTATAGGTATCTTCCTAAACAGGATACCGTGGTTAGGACGACCATCCGGCCCGCGGGTCCCTACGATTTGCCTGATGACTTAGCCGTAGAAGAAGTGTTAGTGCCCTCACACGATGGTGAGCTGGTGCCCTTATCGATTATCTACGCTGACTCATTGAAGCGCGAGGGTACGAACCCGACAATTTTAGAAGTATACGGAGCCTACGGGCAATCGCTGGAATCTTATTTCTCAGTAGAAATGTTAGCCTGGTACCGCCGCGGCGGGATCCTCGCCTACGCCCACGTGCGCGGGGGAGGGGAAAAGGGAACGGCCTGGCACGATGCCGGAAGAAAAGCGAGCAAGCCCAACAGCTGGAAGGATTTGATCGCTTGTGCTGAGTACTTGATAGATAATAAGTACACCAGTTCTCAAAAGCTCGGAGTTCGGGGGGCCAGTGCCGGGGGCGTGGCCGTTGGACGAGCCATCACTGAACGTCCGGAGTTGTTCGGGGCAGCCGTGTTGGAGTACGCCCTGCTTAATCCTACCCGACTAGACCAAACCCCTGACGCGGTGGTGCAAGAAGACGAGTTTGGCTCCCCCACTGACTCATTAGAATTTCAGTACTTGTATGAGATGGATGCTTACCTTCACATACGGAAGGGTAAAGAGTACCCTGCCGTGTTGCTGACTGCCGGAAAGGAAGACTCCCGTATCCTCGTCTGGGAACCGGCCAAGGTAGCTACTCGACTGGAAAGAGATCGCGGTAATAACCGGGCAACGCTCTTTCGGCTCTACGACGGGGGGCACGGCACTGGGGATACGGAAGAAACTACCGCTTATCATGCTGATCCGATTGCATTTTTTCTGTGGCAGTTGGCTCAGCCGGGCTACACGGGGCAGTTGCGCTAAATTTATTTTTTACATTCGCTAGTCGCTGCTGAAGTTCCAGATAAATACCTATAATCCAGGCGTGGTAGTTGATTGGATTAAAATGCTCTTCTGAAAAGAGAATCAAAACCCGTACGCCGATGCTCATCAACAAGCTTTCTTGCTCGGAAATTTTTTTGTCGGTCTGAGGTTGGGCCACAAAAAAGGACCGAAGCAGTAAGCCCCGGTCCTCTAAAATTTCGTGTACTAAAAGTGCACCGTGCTAGTTCCAATAACTCACATCATCCCGCAGTTTTCCGTCCGCCGAATAGATTTTCTTTTCGTCGCGCAGGAACTTCTCTAACTCAACCTGATAGTAGGTTTCGCCGTCTTTGGTCAGTTTCTCGGCATCGTCTACTTCATAGTCGGGATAATCATTCTTAATCGCGGTGGTCACTTCGGTGGGTAACGCGGTTTCTTCGATTTCCTGCTTTTGACTAATCATCTTACCCGAAGCATCGAAAAGCGCGTGATAATCAGTATCATCCTGCTTCTCAAATTCAGCTTCGTACTGGTTATCTTTCATTTCCCACTCAATGTCCGTGGCATCAGCAAACTCTGCTTGAAATGCATCCCGCACCGCGGTAGGCACTTCGGACACATCCAGGTCTTTTTGGGCGAAAGAGGCCAGTGAATAAGCAGAAAACATTAGGGTTACTACAAAAATTTTCATGTTACTATTTGTTAGATTAAACAATGTAATGGTCTCAATATGAGACTAATAACTGCCTAACGACCGGCTATGGATAATGTTTGCGAACAAAATACAATACCAACTTATTGGCACAGCCCGTGTTGACAATCCTTCAACTTCATGCGGAAAATACGTACTAACCAATAGCGATCATTCGTGTTCATGAATTGCTAGTATCATTCACAACGAACACAAGCTACGTTTTGCCATGCTACGACGAATCATCTTTTTTCTTCTCGCGCTATTGCTCATCCTACTGGCCGCCCGGCTCGTGCTTGAAGGAAGATGGTTCAACGACGCCCCCCCCCGCGAGTGGGTAGGCAATGCCTTGTTGGTTGCCCTGGGGGTGCTCTATCCGTTGCTCACCGTCATGGCGGTATACGGCGTAGTTCGCCAGGGTAGCCGACCCGCCAAGACCATCTCCTGGG
Source organism: Cyclobacteriaceae bacterium (assembly GCA_965217275.1). Lineage (GTDB taxonomy): Bacteria > Bacteroidota > Bacteroidia > Cytophagales > Cyclobacteriaceae > Tunicatimonas. Next base: position 6,219,138 of record OZ244400.1, read on the forward strand.
TGCTGGTCATTGTTGCCTTGCCGATCGTAGGCGTTATCTTGTACTCGTTTATCGGTTATAACCTGCGTAAAGAAAAGCTCTTCACCCGCAAGCAGGCACACGACCTCCGGGTCATTGACGAATTGGTGGAGCGGCAACTGGTGGAATTCGAGCAAGCCGATCAGCAAGAATCATCCATTGTGCACAACCACCGGCGGTTGGCCCAACTCCAACTGCGTAGCGGCAAATTCTTGCTCATGTCCGGCAACCGGGCGCAGGTGCTGCAAGACGGAGAAGAAACCTTCGCCGCCATCTTTGCCGCGATGGAACAAGCTCAATCTTTTATCCACATTGAGTATTACATCTTTGAAGAGGGCGATTTGGCCGACCGCATTGCCGACATCCTGGTAGAGAAAGTGAAGCAGGGAGTGCGGGCCCGGCTGACCTACGACGGGGTGGGCAGTTGGTCGCTGAGTAAGGCCTACTGCCAGCGGCTGAAAGCGGCGGGAGTAGAAGTATTTCCCTTTATGCCGGTACGCTTCGGCCCGCTGGCCAATCGGCTCAACTACCGCAACCACCGTAAAATTGTGGTCGTCGACGGCCAAGTGGGTTTCACCGGGGGAATTAACGTGTCGGACAAGTATATCAAGGGCGACCCCAAGCTGGGACACTGGCGCGATACGCACCTGCGGCTGGAGGGCCGGGCGGTCAACTTTTTGCAGTACATCTTCCTAACTGACTGGCAGTTTGTGAGCGGACAAAACTTGCTGACCGAGGAGCATTTTCCCTCGCACGAGTCAGTAGGCCCTACCCCGGTACAGATCAGTGCCAGTGGGCCGGACTCCGACTACGCCAGTATTCACCAGACCTTTGTCAGCATGCTCTACCAAGCCCGGAAGTATATCTACCTGGCCAACGCCTACCTCATTCCCGACGAAAGCCTGCTAATGGCCCTGAAGGCTACTGCCCTGAGCGGCGTAGACGTTCGCCTGATGATTCCCGAAGCTTCTGATTCCTTGGTGGTGAAGTGGAGCAGCCGTTCGTACCTCGAAGAACTACTGGTGGCCGGGGTAAGCGTGTACTTTTATCAGAAAGGCTTCTTGCACAGCAAAGTTATCGTGGTCGACGACGAACTAGCTTCGGTAGGTACGGCCAATCTGGACATCCGCAGCTTCGAACAAAACTTTGAGCTCAACGCCCTGATGTACGACGCCGACGTTGCCCGGCAGCTCAAAGCGCGGTTTATGGCCGATAGGCAGGACTGTCGTCGGTTGGATTTGGAAGCGTACCAGCAACGCCCCCGGCTCGACCGGGTAAAAGAATCAGTGTTTCGGGTGCTGAGCCCGTTGCTGTAACAACGCTGCTTTTGTAGGTAGAGCCTAAATTATTCGGTAGTCAGACCACCGGCAGGACCCACAAGCGGCCTACGAACACAAAAAGCGCTAAGAACATAAGAAACACGTTCGTTCTCACTGCCCTCTTTTCGCTACGCTCGATATGCACTATAATCGCTCCGATCATCAGCAGGACCAATCCTGCCGCCGCAAGGGGCGTGAGCACCGGTAGAACCTTAAGGAGCATGGGCGCTACTATCCCTACGGAGGCTAACACCTCTACAACACCGATCATTTTTATTCGGGTTGGTGAGAAGTCTCTCACCCACTCTCCTATCCTGGCTTCCAACTTATCGTTTGAGGTGGTTAACTTCGTGAGTCCGCTCGCTCCGAATAATAAGGATAGAAAGCTTTGTGCAATCCATAGGATGCTGTTTACGATGGTCATTTCTGTGAAAAAGAATTCTGTAAAAATACAATTGGGTTAGGTACCAATCCGGCGGCTGGGGGCAAAAAACAGACGAATTAAACTGCCCCCTCACTAAAAAATAGCCTCCAGATCGATTTAGGAAGTTCTGCTTCTAAGCATTAGTGGTTGAATCTATTTCTTACTCGCTTGAGAAAGATTGCTCGCGCAATGTTAGCCGCCCCCACGGTGACCAGCGCCAGGGCGGTGTACACCACCACGGTGAGTCCTAGCAATACTGGGTTCCAGAGCAGGACCAGTACCAGGAACAAACCAACGATGCTAATAGCCATCAAAGCTCCCCAATTGGGCTGCTGCTCACGCTTGAGCTCCACCGCCCAAGCGATGCCCGTGACGGCCCGGAACAACAGGGCGAAGCCAACGTAGAACGGCAGCGCGACCACCGAGAGGGCCGGGTTAGACACTAACAAGATACCGATGAACAGGTCCAGTAGCCCTCCGACCAGCGTCCAGCCCCAGCGGTCGTTAATGTCGCGGTTAGAGACGGCGTAGATAATTTCTAAGGTGCCGCCCACCAAAAAGGTGAAGGCGAACAGCATGGCGAGTGTGAGGTAGGAGGCCACCGGGGTGAAGAACACCAAGATGCCGACTCCGATGAAGAGGATGCCTAGAATCAAGGGAAGATACCAGTACTTCGTGATTTTTTCTACGACTTGGGTTTGCATGATTTTACAATTTAAAGTGAAATAACGTTAAAAAGTCTCCGCTTAATAAAGTGGGAGTTACTCAACAGTCTTTCTACTTGGTCTAACGGAACGTTGGCCGGAAGGTAATAGGACAGCTACCCCACTTGATAGGACAGAACAGAAATATTTTGCATATTCGCCGACTTAGGGTCACCTTTCCTACCCGCTACCTAAAACATAATCTAATTGATTCCACGCCATGAAAGCTCCATCACATCCCGTATTCACCGAAAACAGCATTAGTGTCCGGCCGCTGAAAAGCGTTCCGCCCGATCAGTCTCGTCCGGAGGCGTTTGAGATTGTGTGGCTGAAAAACCAACCACCGCCTGACCAAACGGCACATCAAACCCAGGCTTACCAGGGGGACTACCTGTACCTGTTGCCGCCCGGCAAAGAATACCCGCTGAATTGGTTTGGGCAAGAAGGTAAGCTGATTAGGTTTCACCGGGACGTGCTACACTACGAGGTGAACGAATTTTCTATCGAAGTATACCGTCTGTTTACCCAGCAGGAAAACTTTTCGGTGTTGTTCCCAGAAAAATCGCTGACCAGAACGTTGAACCAATTGTACCAACTGCTGGAAGAAGAATACGCCGGGGGACGCAACTTCCTACTGCTCCGAACGCTACTCAAAGTTTTCTTACTGAAACTCGTTGAGCATCAATCTCACCGGTTTATCGAGCAAGATTTCGACCAGAAGCGGGTGTATCAATTTTTACAGCTGCTGGAACAACACTACGCAGCGGAGAAAAGCGTCACTTTCTATGCCGACCACCTCAACATTACTTCCAAGCGGTTGAACCAAATACTGAAGCAGAAAATTGATCGAACCATCCGGCAATGTATTCACGAACGCTTGGTGGCCGAAGCCAAACACCAACTCATTATCAGCGAGCTGACGATCAAAGAAATCGCCACCGAACTGGGCTTTGAGGATCACTCTTACTTCAGCCGCTTCTTCAAAAAGATGACCGGCCAAACCCCCGAAATGTTTCAGAAGAAAGCGCAGGCCCGAATTGCACTAACAACTTAAAGTAAATGGATATAATTAACAAAGTTAAATGGATAGCCGGTATCCTGCTGGTTTTTGTGATCATCGTCACTACCAACCTCATCGATAGAAGTAATTTCAATAGGCTGAGGTACTCGGTGACCACAATTTATGAAGACAGGATTGTTGCCAATGACCTGATCTTCAAAATGTCACGGTTGATTCACGAAAAGGAGATGGCGGTAGCTACGGCAGACTCCTCATTTTTTTATGATGAGAACGATGAGGTTAATCGTGATATAAATGATTTGATCGGGCAATACGAACAAACCAAACTAACCAATAGAGAACGAAAGATATTTAACGATCTAAAGGAGGACTTAGTTAAACTAAGCGGTTTGGAAAAGAAGTTGGCTGGTTCGGATTCAGAGCCCGATACCGAATTAATGAGCAATCTGAACGATATAAATAATAATCTCCATGACCTGTCCGAAGTTCAGCTTAATGAAGGAAAAGTGCAAATGTCAGCCAGCAACAAGACCATGGAGTCGATTGACGTATTTACCCAAGTTGAAATAGTGTTTTTAATAATCATGGGGGTTCTTATTCAAATCATCATTTTATATAAACCGAAAGACTAAGGGCTTTTTACTACTCAATGGAAGTTATTACCTGGCTGGATTACACAGTCGGCTTTAATCGCCGTTGGAAAAGCACATGGGAGGAGTGGAAAATACCATATTCATTGGCGCGTTACTGCTATTCATCAGCGTGGTGGCCAGTAAAACTTCGGCTCGCTTCGGGGTGCCCGCCCTGGCCCTGTTCCTGGGCGTAGGCATGCTGGCCGGTTCCGAAGGCAATTGTCTCTTCTACCGATGCGGCGGCGGTATTTTCTGTTCTTCGCTCAAAAAGCTTAGACCTCAAAAGCAACCTGCGCCCTACCCTGGAGCTGGAAAGCGGCAGCAACGACCCGATGGCCTACGTGCTAACCCTGATGTTTCTGGGCCTGGTGGTGAACCCGGAGCAAAGCCTCTGGTCGATGTTGCCGATCCTTCTTCGGCAGATGGTGGTCGGGGCCGCGGGGGGATTCGTTTTCGGATGGGTCAGCAAGATAACGATCAACCGCATCGACCTGGATTTTGAGGGCCTGTACAGCGTGCTGGTGATTGCCCTGGCCTACATCACGTTTTCGGTCACCAATTCTCTGGGAGGCAACGGCTTTCTGGCGGTCTACCTCTGCGCGGTGTACCTGGGCAACCACGACTTCATCCACAAAAAAACGATCCTCAAGATGTTCGACGGCTTGGCCTGGCTGATGCAGATCATCCTGTTCCTGACCCTGGGGCTGCTGGTATTTCCGTATTCTTCATCTCGCTGACCTCGGTGCTGGTGCAGGGCACCACGCTGTCGCTGATGGCCCGGTGGTTGCGGATGGCTTTGCCGCAAACCAAACCGCCCGCCCCCGCCAATTTAGCTTTCTTTGAAAAGGTAAAAACTACCCTGACCGAAATTCAACTTCCGCCCGACAGTGCGGCGGTGGGCAAGAAGGTCGTTCACCTCGGCTTTCCCCAGGGGGCGGTAATTGCCATGCTTCACCGAGACGACGCGTACCTGACCCCGGACGGCTCTACCGAGTTGGCTGCCGATGACGTGCTGTACGTATTGACTGACCAAGAGGAAGGCATCCGAAAGGTCTACGAAAGCCTAGGCATCAACGTATGAAAGAGGCGTTGAGAAAACCCAGGGCTACTTTGCCCTACCCTAATTCCATTGCCCATTATTCTGGAACTTCTTTGCCCTAATTGGCGTAGCCAAACTGTTCGTGCAACTTTTTTGAATCCTGGGCGTTGCCCATGAACAAAAGCAAGTAAATTTTTGAGCATCCTATCCACCCTACTGAGCGTATTCATGCTACTCATCTCGCTGCTGCCCTGCGCGGATGAACCGCCAACGGTCGACCGAGAATCGACGGTGCACTACGTTGTGGATCAGGCTCCCGGCCAGCATAAGAGCGGGGTTGACCTCTGTTCTCCCTTATGCGTTTGCGCTTGCTGTGGGGTCTCAATTCATGCGGTGGATATCCCCATCTTTTCTCTCTTCCAGCCGGAGGTTTCTTCGGCATTTCTTTCCCAATTGATTACCACTTCTCCCATCCGCTCGCCGGGCGTAGTGTTCCACCCCCCTAAAATTTAAGCCACCCCTTTCTGATTGGGCACTTTTGGTTGCTGCTGATGCAGTCAGTAAACCGGTGTGTCTCTACTCATCCCCTATGGCTTAAATTTTAATTCATGATCAACCACATCATCTCTTTTTCTATCAGGAACAAGTTCATCGTGGGCTTACTAACGCTGGCCCTGATCGGCGGCGGTCTTTATTCCATGACCACGATCAATCTGGGCTCGGTGCCTGATATTACCAACAACCAAGTGCAGGTGATCACCGTATCGCAGAACCTGGCGACCGAAGACATCGAGCAGTTTGTCACCTACCCGGTGGAGCTGGCCCTGGGCAACCTGCCCGGAGTAGAAGAAATTCGTTCTATTTCCCGCTTTGGTCTGTCGGTAGTCACCATCGTCTTTGAGGACGATATGGGTACCTACCTGCCCCGGCAACTGGTGCAGGAAAAGCTCAGCGAGATCAAAGAGACCATCCCGGAACAGTTCGGTAGTCCGACGATGGGCCCAATCTCTACCGGGTTAGGGCAGATTTACGAATACACCATCGCTCCGCAACCCGGCTACGATACGGTGTATACGCCCATGGAGCTGCGTACCATCCAGGACTGGATCGTGAAGCGGCAGATGGTGCTGATTCCCGGCGTGGTGGAAGTCAACTCCTTCGGGGGCTACGTGAAGCAGTACGAGGTGGCCGTCAATCCGGAAAAGCTCAACGCAATGGATGTTTCTATCGCTGAAGTGTTTGAGGCTTTGCAGCGCAACAACGTCAACACCGGCGGGGCCTACATCGAGAAACAACGCATGGCTAATTTTATCCGGGGGGAAGGCCTGGCCCGAACGCTGGATGACATCCGCAATATTGTCATCAAAACCGAACAGGGCCTCCCTATACTGGTGCGCGACGTAGCCAGTAACGTGCAGTTCGGCCACCAAGTGCGCTACGGGGCCTTTACCCGCGACGGTGAGGAAGCGGTAGGTGGCATGGTGATGATGCTCAAGGGCGCGAATCCCAACGCGGTGATCGGCCACGTGCAGGAGCGCATGCGGGAGGTGCAAAAATCCCTGCCGGAAGGACTGGATATCAAACCCATCCTCGACCGCAGTGCGCTGATTGCCCGCACCACCGACACGGTCACCCAAAACCTGCTGGAAGGGGCGCTAATCGTGATCTTTGCCTTGGTCATCCTGCTGGGCAGTATCCGCGGCGGGATTATCACGGCGACCACCATTCCCCTTTCCTTACTGTTTGCCTTTATCCTGATGAAGCAGTTTGGCGTATGGGCCAACCTGATGAGCCTGGGTGCCATCGACTTCGGCATCATCATCGACGGGGCGGTCATCATCATCGAGGGCACGGTGTACGAAATCCAGAAACAAATCCGGGCGGGCAACGTCCGGTTCAATCAGCCGTTGATGGACGAGGTGGCCTACGAAGCGAGCAGCACCATGATGCGTTCGGCCTTCTTCGGCCAGATCATCATTCTGATCGTTTTTGCTCCCATCTTATTCCTCACTGGGGTGGAAGGCAAGATGTTCAAACCGATGGCTTTTACCTTTGGCTTTGCCATGATCGGAGCCATTCTACTGTGCCTGACCTACGTACCGATGATGTCGGCGCTGTTGATGCGCCCCATCACGAACCGGAAAAACTGGTTCGGCCGGTTGGAACGGGGGTTGGAACGCGTGAGTGACAAGATCATCGGAGGAATCCAGTGGGCTTATCTGCCGTTGCTGCGGAGTGCGTTGCGGTTCAAAGCCGTGGTGATTGCCACCGCCGTACTGTTGCTAGTCGCTGCCGGGGTTATCTTCTCCCGCCTGGGCGGAGAGTTCATTCCCCAGTTAGACGAAGGTGATATTGCCATGCAGGCCCTGATCCGGCCGGGCAGCGGACTCTCGGAAGCCATCGATGTATCCGAGCGAATTGAGACGATCCTGCTGGAGAACTTTCCCGAAATCAAAACCGTCACCTCCCGCATTGGCGTGGCCGATATTCCTACTGACCCGATGCCGATGGACATCGCCGATATGTACCTAATCCTGGAAAAAGACCGGTCAGCCTGGGTCACGGCCGATTCCAAGGAGGAACTCATTGAAGCGGTGCAGGAAAAGCTGGACGTGCTGCCGGGAGTGAACCTGGTGTTTACCCAGCCGGTGGAGTTGCGCTTCAACGAACTGCTGGAAGGGGTGCGGGAAGACGTGGCGGTGAAGTTGTACGGGGAAGACCTGGACGTGCTCTCGCAAAAGGTGCAGGAAATGGCCGACATCATCCAAACCGTGCCCGGCGCGGGCGATGTCAATGCCGAACGAACCGCCGGACTGCCCCAGATGACGGTGCGCTACAACCGGCAGAAAGTGGCGCAGTACGGCCTGGACATCCAGAAGCTCAACGAGTACGTGAGTACGGCCTTTGCCGGAGGAGTAGCCGGGGTCATTTTTGAAGGCGAGAAACGCTTCGACCTGGCGATTCGCTTCGATGAAGACCACCGGCAAAGCATCGACGACCTGCGTACGCTCTACGTTGACCTGCCCAATGGGAGTCAGATTCCGATCAAGGAAGTGGCTGACATTAGCTACCAGCCCGGGCCGATGCAGATCAGTCGGGACAATACCTACCGCCGCACCTACGTCGGGGTGAACGTGCGGGGCCGCGACGTGGAATCGGTGGTGACGGATATTCAGCAGAAGCTGGACGAGGAACTGGATCTGCCGCCCGGCTACTACATTACCTACGGAGGCGAGTTTGAGAACCTACAGAGCGCCAAGCGAAGGCTGAGCGTGGTGGTACCCGTTGCGCTGTTCCTCATCTTTGTGCTGCTCTACTTTGCCCTGCAATCCTTTTCGCAGTCGATAATGATCTACATTGCTATTCCGCTAGCTGCTATCGGGGGAGTGTTTGCGTTGTGGCTGCGCGATATGCCCTTCAGTATCTCGGCTGGGGTAGGCTTTATCGTACTCTTTGGCGTGGCAGTACTGAACGGACTGGTGCTCATCAACCGCTTCAATTCTCTCAAGGAAGAAGGGGTGACCGGCATTCGGGAGCGTATTCTGACCGGCACTAAAGAAAGAATCCGGCCCATTATGCTGACGGCCACCACCGACATCTTCGGATTTTTGCCCATGGCTTTTTCTTCGTCGGCGGGCGCGGAAGTGCAACGTCCCCTGGCCACCGTGGTCATCGGGGGCATGCTGACCGCCACGTTGCTGACCCTGGTGGTGCTGCCGGTGCTGTATACGCTGGTGGAAAGCTGGCGCACCCAGACCACGAAGAAACCGCTGGCTACATCCGCTAACGTAATGGCGGTATTGATCCTAAACACCGGCTTGCTGAGTCTTTCCACCCCAGCCCGCGCACAGGAGTTACCGCTGGACAGTCTACCGACCATCCGGTTGGAGCAAGCGGTGGAACGAGCGGTTACCAACTATCCCCAAATCAAGGCTGCTCAGTTAGAGATCACCAGCCAGGAAGCCTTGAAGAAGACTGCCTGGGATTTGGGCAATACGCAAATCTTTACCGGGAAGGAAGAGGTCGGCCATCGAGCGGAGTCGGGTTCCGACGGGGTGTACACGCAGATTGGGATTCAGCAGCAGCAGATCGACGTGTTCGGCATTGCCCCCCGGCTCCGATTACAGAAGCAACGGGTAGCTTTGGCCGAAACCGCCCTCGATCTTTCGACCATCGAGCTTATCCGGGAAGTGAGCCAGGCCTGGGGTCGGGCGTACGCGGCCAAGAACACGTACCGGGTGTACGACAGTCTGGAGACCATCTTTACCGACATAGAACGAGCCGCCCGCATCCGGCTGGAGGTAGAGGAGACCTCTAAGCTCGCCTACCTGGCCACGGCCAACCAGGGCAACGAGGTGCAGATTCAAAAAGAACAGGCGTACCGCGACTATCTGAGTGCGCTGCAACGACTCAACCTGTGGCTGGTCAGCGACACCCTATTTACCGTGCCGGACCTCCCGCCCGAAGCCCTGGACGAGCCCCTGCCCTACTCCGCCGATTCGCTCAGCAGCCACCCATTGCTGGCGGTCTACCGGCAGCGCTTGCGGGTAGCCGACGCTACGGTGAAAGAAAGGCGATCCCAGTTTTATCCGCAACTGCAAGGGCAGTACGGACTACAAACCGTGGACGGGCAAGGCGGATTCTACACCTACCAGCTAGGCGTCCGGATTCCCCTGTTCTTCGGCCCCGAACTAGGCCGAACGCAATCGGCGAAGGTCAACCGGGAGATGGCTGACCAGAACCTGCGGCAGACCCAGTTAGAGTTGAACGCGGCCTACCAGGACATCCAGCAACAGTATCTCAAGTGGCGCAATTCCTGGCTTTACTACCGGGACGAGGCCCTGCCCCTGGCCCAGCAGCAACGCGATGGGGCCGTGCTGGCCTACCGGGAGGGAGCCATTGATTACGTGACGTTCCTACAAAATATCCGGGACGCCATTCGCATCGAGATCAACTCCTGGAATGCCTTTGGCAACTACCTAGACCATCGCTACCAGCTTGAGTACTATCTAAAAACATCAAATTAAAGTAAATCTTATCCATCAATAATAATATGATGAACATGAAAAAGCCCATCGTACTTATACTGACCCTGCTGGTATCCGCTTTTATAGGGTGCAGCCCGCAATCGGCCGATCACCCGGACGGTGAAACCCAGGAAGAACATAGCCATGAGGAAGAACATCACGAGGAAGAAGGCATGGGCACGGTTCATCTAACTGATCTCCAGTTCAATAGTCTGGGTATTAAAGTAGACACCATCCCCACCCGTCCGCTCGCCGGAGTGGTGGAGGCCAACGGGCAACTGGAAGTGCCGCCCCAGCACGAAGCGACGGTGACGGCCATCCTGGGAGCCAATGTGACCTCCATCAAGGTGATTGAAGGGGACCGAGTGAAAAAAGGACAAGTGCTGGCCTACCTTGCGCACCCCAACCTCACCCGGCTGCAAACCGATTATATCCAGGCGTATCAGCAGTTGCAGTTTCTGGAGCAAGAAAACCAACGCCAACAGCGGCTCTACGAAGAGAAAGTAGGCTCGGGCAAAACCTACCAGCAAACCCGCGCCGACTACCAATCAATGCGGGGTCAGGTAAAGGGTTACGAGGCGCAGTTGCGGCAGTTGGGCCTTCGCGTGAACAAGCTGCAATCCGGGGATGTCTACGAATACGTTCCGGCCGTCAGTCCCATTGACGGATACGTGGAAAAAGTGATCATCCAGATAGGGCAGTACGTAGACCCGCAGATGGAAATGTTCGCCCTGGTCAATACCGAGCACGTGCATGCTGACCTGATGGTGTTTGAGAAAGATGTCTATCGGGTAAAAGAGGGGCAGCGCGTCATCTTTACCGTAGCGTCGGTGCCGGGCAATACCTTATCGGCAGAAATCTATTCGGTGGGCAAGCAGTTTGAGCAAAACCCCAAAGCGGTGCACGTCCACGCCGAAATCGACAAGAAAGAAGACTTCCTGATCCCCGGCATGTACATCAACGGAAAGATTCACACCGAAAGCGAATCGGTGAAAGCCCTGCCGGAAGCCGCTATCGTGGAAGAAGCGGGCAAGCCCTACATTTTCACGGCGGTAGCCCACGATGAAGACGGGCAAACCGAGTGGGAGTTTACTCCGGTAGAGATCAGAACCGGCACCGCCGACGAGGGTTGGGTAGAGATCAACTTGCTGGAGCCATTGCCGAAAGGCACGCAAGTGGTGTGGAACAATGCTTACTATCTGATTGCAGAGATGCAGAAAAGTCAGGCTTCTCACAGTCACTAATCATCACTTTTAAAAGCATAATCGGACGTAGCTTGCGTTTTTCATTATGCTATTATTTTGCTCAGAATTAGTTCACTGATTTTTGCCCATCAAATACTCCGCCACGGCCTGATAGGCTGGTAGCGAATAAGCATCGTTGGCGGCGTTGGACGCCACCGGGTGCGAGGCCAGCCGCACGATCACCATCTCCGCTTTCGGATCGACGTAGATCGCTTGACCGTGCACTCCGCGGGCACTAAAGGCCCTATGCTCGTTCTCGGTCATCCACCACATGTCACGGTATGACCAGCCCTTGAGTCCGGGATGGTCTGATTTGGCAAATGCTGCCTGACTTCCCCCCTCTTCAATGTCTTCTACTGCCGCCCGCGGAATAATTTGCTTACCCTGCCACTGTCCTTTATTGCGAATCATCTCACCGAAGCGAGCCAGGTCGCGCAGCCCGGCACTGAAGCCGCCCCCGGCGAAGGGCGTGCCCAGGTCGTCTACCTGATAGTAGCTGTCTTGCTCGGTGCCCAGTTTGCTCCAGATCATCTCCGACAGCAACTCGTTGACCGGTTTGCCGGTAGCCTTGGCCATGATCCAGCCCAGCGCATCGGCGTTCACGGTTTTATAACCGAAGGCTTTGCCGTGTTGTCCGTCTTTTTTTACGGTTTCCAGGTATTGGTAGTAGCCGCGCGGACCGTCATAGTCGTCGGGTTTGGGCAGGGGGCTACCGGCGGCTGAGAAGTCCCACACTTCGGCGTTGGGGTCGGCGTAATCTTCACTATAGTCCAGGGCGGTGGTCATGTCCATCACCTGCCGCACAGTGGCATCGCTGAAGGCTGAGCTTTGGAGCTCCGGCACGTACTCCGCTACTTTTTTGCTCGGATCGATTACTCCCTCGGCGACCAGGGCGGCGGCCAGGGTGCCGGTAAAGGACTTGGTGAGCGACATCACGGCGTGGACATCGGTGTCGGTTAGTTCGCTGAAGTAGCGCTCATAAACCACCTTGCCCCGGTGCAAAATAATGATGCCGTCGGTGTAGTTTTTCCACAGCGACGCTTCCCAAGTCATAGAATCCTGCGCCTCCCACGGCAGAAAACGGAGTGAATCGATAGTTTTGTCCAAGTTATACTCCAAAGAAACCGGGGCGCCCAGTCCGCCCGACACGTCGACGGTGGGCAGCAGCTCGCGCATGTGCACCACGCTCCAGCGAATGGCCGGAAACTCGAAAAAAGAGCCGTCCGACACCTTGAGCACCTTGTCAGGCGGCGGCGGGAAACCCTGCATCCAGCCGAAGTTGCTGGGTTCGCTTTCTTGGGCCGAAAGATACTTTTGCTCTTGTGCCATTACCGCAGTAATTAATAATAATGATAATCCCATGAGAGCCACTGCCCGGTTCAAACCGAGGGGCCAGGTTAAAAAGTTGCTGTTCATGTACTTATTGGTTTTACTGTTTTCTAGGGCATGTTGACATATAGATTGGTGAGGGCTTTCCAGGATGTTTTTGTTCTGATTAAGGCGCTTGAGGCGGGCGATGCGAGGGCACCGGCCAACGAAAGCAACGAAAAGCAGGGCAAAAACAGTCAGAAAGCACCGCCTAAGCTTATATGTCAACACGCCCTAGCCTCTGCATCCCACTCCGCACCGTCTTTCACGTAGTCGCTGATGATCAGCTTTATCCCATTGTCCACAATTTTGCCTTAGTCTAAGGTTTGCACCCCGCCGCCGTTAACGAACAGCACCTGACCGCTCACCCATTCGGAGATAGGACTGGCGAAGTAGAGCACCGCCCCGGCAATGTCTTCGGGCTTACCCAGTCGTTTGATGGGCGTATGCGCCAGCATTTTCTCTTCAATCTCGGGGGTTAGCACCGACTCCAACGCAGCGGTGCGGGTGGCACCCGGACCTACGGCATTGATGCGCACCTCAGGGCCGAAGTCATGGGCCAGGTTGGCACCCATGTGGTTAAGCGCCGCCTTAGAAGCCGCGTAGCCGCTCATGTTGGGGCTTTTGTTGATACTGCTCATCGAAGTAATGTTGACTATGGATCCGTAGCCCGCGTCCTTCATGTGGGGCACGCACAACTGCGCCAAGCGCCACGCACTGAAGACGTTAAGCTTAAAATCGCGCTCAAAATCTTCTACCGAAATCTTGAAGGGGTTTTCGCGTCCGCCCCCACCGCCCCCGGCATTGTTCACCAGGATATGCACGCCGCCCAGTTGCTGCACGGTGTCTTCCACCAGCTTCACCATCTGCTCGTCCTTGAGGATGTTGCACTCCAGAGCAATCGCTTTTCCTCCGGCCTGCTCGATCTCCTTCACAGCTTCTTGGGCGTCGTCTAACTTTAGGTCGCCGATGGCAATCTTAGCTCCGAATTGGGCCAGTTGCAACGCGCAGGCCTTGCCGATGCCATTGGCACCGCCGGTCACGATAGCAACTTTGTCAGTGAGGTCAAATAGTTCGTTCATGAGTGGGTGCGGTTTGAGGGTAAAAAGTAATCTCAGCGCAAAGCGTCTCTTATTGCTTGCTTTTTTGTACTCTGTAATAGCACTGGCAGTTACGAGAATGCTGATGATATACCTTGACAACTATTGGTCGGTTGCATTGTTCATCATTGCTGTAAAGCTGTGAGTGATGCGGAAGAGTAATAATAGGAATCTCGAATATATGTGCTTTATTCGGTTTTAAAACCGATCATTACAGAGATGGATACACAGCTTAAATCAGTAGTAACAAAAGCCTTTAAGAAAGTTGACAAAGGAGAAGCACAGTTTAGCATACTAGGTACTTCTGATAAGGAATTGACCTCAGAACCGAGGTTTTATAGAACTGATAAACACGGAATTGGATGCTACCAAAGAGATTTTCTTGGGTTCTATGTCCTGCGAGCTGCTTACCGAGGAATACTATTAAGTATAAATTACTTAGCCGCAGGTGATAGCAACTTATCAAAGAAACTACTTGGCCCTTCAATCGCTAACTTCTATACCTGTGCTTATCACATTCTAGGTGCTTTTTTGGCTCTTAAAGGACGTGTGATCTTCGAAAGGCAGATTGTTTGGGACAATAGTAAATTGGCTTCTGAAAATCAGTTTGCAATTGCGTCCTTCACCAAAGGAAAATGGAACATCCAGAAAAAAAAGTGGGGACATGCGGGTAAATGGCAGGAGATAAAACAACTTAGGCTAACAGAATATCCTGACTCTTTCATCCATCTATTTAAGTACTGGTTCAAGTTCCGGATTAAAGAAGATATTCCGATGTCTGAATATATGTCTCGGTGGATTAGGAACGATGATGAAATAAAGTAACCAACGCTGTAAATACAACCGCGTCCTGTGTCTTCACAGGACGCTCAGGAGGGTTTGTGGGGACCGCGCCACGGTGGCACAAACCTTGGAATTAAGTTGAGTACGTTATTTAGTTGACGTTCCTTAAGGGCGAGAAGCCAGGAACCCCTCTTGATATAAATGACATTACAGATGAGTTTTTAGATCGTATAACCAGTGCAAGGCATGCATCTATTTACGAATCATTTGGAAGTGAACCGGGGGTGATGACTAATATCGTAAACGGGGATGCGTTTAGCGAAGACGGTATTGACTATCAAGCGAGAGCGTACCAACGATTCTGCTATGAGTTTTTAAAAGAGAATGTTGGTGAGCTTTTAAATATAGTAAAAGACATAGATGCCTCAAACGACACTAGGACGTGCTTATGGGTAGCAATTTTTCAACCTTGGTTTGACGACGAACAAATAGATTTAGTAAAAGACGCTGAACTGAAGAATAACCTCACACAGGTGAAATCTTGGCTTTTTGCAAAACGATAGATGTGTTCCTCAATCGCTATCAAGTAGTAAAAAGAGCCTCTCATCCTTCCATTAACAAAATTTGCCGATGACGTTAGAAACACAAATAAAGACGGGGGTTAACCACGTCGCTGTATTCCTGAAGAAGTATGTCAACAGCGATAATGAATACTTACCCTATATCATATCGCTGGTCGTAGGGTTAATCCTTGCCGTGCTGACGTTGAACGGCTTCGTAGAAATAGCGGATCAGCTCAGAGACAATGAGCTCACCGGGTTTGATAATGCGATAGCAGCGTACGTGCAAAGGTACCGTTCGCCAGAACTCACTGACTTTGCTAGAATTTTCACTGATTTTGGGGATATCTACGGCTACCTGAGCATGCTTGTCCTACTCACTGGCTTTTTCTTTCTTCGATACCGCAACTGGAAATTTTCGCTCCAGGTGACCACCGCCCTGGTCCTGGCCATTGTCGTGAACCTGGTACTAAAACGCTGGATTAACCGCCCCCGGCCCGCGGGCGACCATCTGGTCGAAGTAATGACGCTGAGCTTCCCGAGCGGTCACGCCATGAGCGCGATGGCCTTCTACGGGTTTTTAGTGTACCTTATCTGGCGCTACGCTGGTCGTCTGTGGCTGAAGATCGGGCTGACCTTACTGTGTGTATTTGTGATTCTAGGCATTGGCATCAGCCGGATTTACCTGGGAGTACACTATCCCAGTGACATCGTCGCCGGTTATTTAGGGGGCTTGTTCTGGGCCGCCTTTTGCATTGTTACTTTCAACATACTGTCAATGATAAGAAAGCATAAGCAGCCCCGTCGTGAACCTGTTTAGAAAATACGAGAAGATAAACTATTACCGATAAGTTGGCACACCACCGAAGTGACAAATCGGCATCATTATGTGGAAAATACGTAATGCAATAAAACGAAGTGATGTCTACAAACCTCGGAGCTGAAGAATAGAAACTCACTTCAACAAGGAAGTTGCTTGGCACACTACGAAAAGTTAGGTTCATCGTAGCATGTCGGGAACCTGTAAGAACGGGGGAGGGTGATATCCGCCGTGTTAGTTGAAATACACCGCGTGAAACACCGCCAGCGGTGCCATTCTTGCCTTATTAAGTGTGAGCGTATCGCCGGTGTGGGAGTAGTTGTCGGTGGTGTTGAGCACGTCCAGAAATTCCTGCTCCTTCTCTGATTCGGGGCAAATGCGCATGGATACCGCCAAATCGGTAAATCGAATTCGGTAACCTTCGTCCAAATGATACGTGCCACTCAGGGCATTGCAGCCGCTGTAACCCATCACTCGGTTATCTTGTCTTAGCGTGAAATGCGCCTCCCGTTCCTAATCCTCGCCCATCGTCACCGGCTGTCCGTTCAGTTCAATCAGCTTCCAGTACTTTTCCTTGATCGTCGGGTCGTAGAGCACCTTCTTCAGTTGATAGTTCTCGGCCAGTTCGCCCTCGATGCGGTTGCCGTCGGCATCCAACTGAATTAGCTTCTCATCGTCGAGCAAGTAGCGGTTGGGCTCGTCTTCGCCCTTCAGCGTGACCTCGTCCTCAGCGTCGTTCCAGACGAAAGAACCGCTTTGGCGGAAAACCGTATCGTCCTTACCCAAATACTGCATTGTTTTTTGGTATTTCAAATCCTGATCGAGCACAATTTTGGTTAGGATGCCTTCGCAGTCGGCGCAGGGCAGGGTGCCGCGATACATACCCATCCAGGCCGGATCTTCCCACTCCGGCGGGGCCTCGGGGACGTTAGTGGTCATATCTGTTTCCGATGATTCGGTATTTTCGGTGGACACGCAGGCGGTCATTCCTAGGGCTACCAGAAGCGGTAGTACCAGTACTTTCTTCATTTTTGTTAAATTTAAGAGTTAGCCGAAGCAACCCGTTTTCTATACCCTTGCCAACGTGGTATGATATGACTATGTTTTAGCGATTTATACTGAATTTCTCTATGGAAAAACCATTCAATAAGCACTTCATCGCCAAGTCGCTCTACGGATCGATCACGCTGTTGGCGGTGCTGCTCTCTTTTGAAGATCACCTGCCCACGGCTTGGCACGGAGCTTCCCTGCTGTTTGGCACCGCCCTCTCAGTAGCCTTGGCCGAAGCGTTTAGCGAAAGTATTAGTCAGGTGATCGCTGGCCGGAAGCAACTTAACCGGGCAGAGCTGATCGAGATATGGCACGAAACGAAGCCGGTGCTGGCGGCCGCTTACCTACCCTTGCTGATGATGGTGTTGTCGGGCTTGGGTTTGTTTTCAGTATCCACCGCCACCACGCTGGCCAAAGGTCTGATTTACGCGACGCTCTTTGTGTACGGCCTGCGCATCGGTTATCTGTTGCATGGCCCCAAGATCCGGGTATTCTTGGCCGGAGTATTTACCCTAGGTATCGGCGGTCTGTTGGGAATCATCAAGCTACTGTTTCATTAGGATAAATCCTTGTCCGTTTTTTGAGTTTCTCTGTTTCCAATTGTCTCCCTTCTACTTGTGTTTGTGCAACGGGGCACCACGCTGGTCGAGCAGCTGGCACCTTCACTGGTCGGCAGCGTACTAGACCTGACCATCATTGTGGCGCTACTGTACTTTACGCTGTATTATATGCTGGTGGAGGAAGAGACGATGATCCGCGGGATACGCCGCTACCTGCCCTTTGAGAACAAAACGCGAGGAGCACTGGAAGAAGACCTCAAAAACATCACCTTTGCCAACGTGGTGGGGCAGGGATTGATCTCTCTGGTGCAAGGCGGTCTCACCGGACTGGCTATGGGGGTGCTGGGCTTCGAAGAACCGCTTTTCTGGGGCACCGTGGCGTTTTTTGTGTCGTTTATTCCGGTGCTGGGCACGCCCCTGGTGTGGGGGCCGGTGGGGCTGGTCGCCATCGCCCAGGGCAACACGGGGGCGGGCTTCAGCCTGCTGCTGTTTGGAGCCATCGTGATCATGAACGTGGATAACGTATTGCGGCTGATCATCGGCAAACGGCTGGGCCACGTGCACCCGCTCATCACCCTGGGCGGAGTGGTGTTGGGCGTGCCCTTGTTTGGCATTCTGGGACTAGTCATTGGTCCCCTGTTAATAGACTACTTTGTCACCCTGATGCGCTCCCTGGCTCGGAAAAATGAGGAAGCAGGGGCATCGGATTAGGCTTCGCCCGAACCAGGCCAGCGAGCAAGGTTTGACATTAAACCTATCAGTCCATCAACTTACGAAAAAGCCACACGATCAGGGCAATGACCAAAACAATCCCGATAATTATGGACTTTCATCCCGTATTAATGACCATTTCTCTGCTGATGGTCATCAGTGGCCTGCTAGTCATCAAGATCGAGCGCTGGTCTCTCACTGAACCGATGGTGGCTATGTTGCTGGGGGCACTGCTCAGCCCCTACGGACTCGAGCTGGTGGATACGCAGGAGTGGGGCGACACCACCCGCTTCCTGAAACTAGCTGCTATGCTCACCATCAGCATGTCGCTCATGTCAGCCACCTACCAACTGCCGCGCCACTATCCGATTGAATACAAAAAGACACAAGCGGTGATTCTGCTCCTGATTATGCCGCTCATGTTCGTTCTGTCGGGAATGTTGGCCTACTGGACACTCGACCTGCCGCTGGCCCTGGCCTTTCTAATCGGGGCGGTGATCACACCCACCGACCCGGTGGTGTCGGCCACCATCGTGTCGGGTCGCTTTGCTGAGAAATACCTACCCGCTTCTATCCGCAACACCATCACCTTCGAGTCGGCAGCCAACGACGGGCTGGCCTATCCGCTGGTGATGCTGATGCTCTTCATCCTGGGCTACTACGACGCCGATGACGCCGGGGGGTGGCTGCTGCGGGCCGTGGGCTGGGAAACCCTGGGAGCCACGATTATTGGATTGGCGGTGGGCTACGGTCTGGGGCGGGCTCTGCACGTGGCCGACCAGCGGGGCTGGATGAATGACAAGACGCTGCTGTCGTTTACGGTGGCCTTCGGATTTTTCGTGCTGAGTTTTGTACAGGTGATGCAGGCCAACGGCATCATCGCCGTGTTTGCCGGGGGGCTTATGGTGCTGCGCAGTGTCTCTCAACGAGAAGAGCTTAAAGAGGACGTGCAGGAGATGATGGAGCGGTTGTTTACGATACCGATCTTCTTTTTGTTCGGTTTGATGCTGCCCCTGAGCGGATGGATCGACCTGGGCTGGCCCCTGCTGCTGTTCGGCGTGCTGGTGCTGCTGTTTCGTCGCATCCCGGCATTTCTACTGCTCCGGCCGCTGTTGCCGCGTTTCAAAAACTGGTATGACCTGCTTTTTATGGGTTGGTTTGGTCCCATTGGAGTGGCCGCGCTGTTCTATACGATGGATGTGTTAGAAAAAACTCCTTACCAGCAGGTGTGGCCCATCGTGAGCTTTATCATCTTCTTGTCTACCCTCGTGCACGGCCTTACCAGTCTGCCGCTGTCACGCTGGTACTCCCAGCGGCGATCGCAACGGTAGTTGGAGAAGAAAACATAAGCTTTCAGCAGTGGTTGGAAGAAAAGGACAGGGCCAATAGGCCGTGCTTATGATTCAGTAGCCTAAGCGCACCACGATTTGTATCTAAGATGGATTACATCGACTACTATAAAACCCTGGGAGTGACTTCGTCAGCCACGGCGGATGACATCAAGAAGGCCTACCGGAAGCTGGCCCGAAAGTACCATCCCGATCTCAACCCGAATGACGCGGAAGCGGAGCAGAAGTTTAAGGAGATCAACGAGGCCAACGAGGTGCTCAGCAACGAAGAGAACCGAAAGAAGTACGATCAGTACGGCCAAGACTGGAAGCACGCTGAAGCGTTTGAGCGGGCGCAGCAGTCGCGTTCGCAGTATGAGCAACCCGGAGGATCTGCTCAGTACGAAGGTGATTTCTCTTCCGGTGACTACTCTGACTTTTTCGAGTCGATGTTCGGCGGAGCCGGGCGGAGCTACCGTCAGCGTGAGGTAAAGTACCGCGGGCAGGACTTCAACGCTGAGTTGCGGCTCCCCCTGCGAGATGTGTACGAAACGCACCAGCAGACGCTGACCGTAAACGGAAAAAAAATCCGCATCACCATTCCAGCCGGGGTAGAAAACGGGCAGACCATCAAGATCAAAGGCTACGGCAGTCCGGGAGTGAACGGCGGGCCCAACGGCGACCTGTATATTACCTTCGTGATTGAGAACGATACCGCTTTCCAGCGGGAGAAAGAGAATTTGTACGCAACGGTAGCCCTGGATTTGTACACCGCCGTGTTGGGGGGCGACATCACCGTGGATACGTTCGACGGAAAGGCGAAGCTAAAAGTGAAGCCAGGCACCCAGAACAATGCGAAGGTGAAACTAAAGGGCAAGGGCTTCCCGGTCTACAAACAAGTGGGCAGCTTCGGCGATTTATACGTCACGTATACCGTAAAAATTCCGGAAAACCTGTCGGACAAACAGCGAGCGTTGTTTGAAGAGCTATCCACCCTATAACCTAAAACACGATGAACGATCTCATACGCGCCGAAGAATTTTGCCGGGGGCACCGGCTGGAAGTTTCTTACCTGCATTCGCTACAGGAATTTGGGCTGATTGAAGTGGTCAGGACGAAGGGCCAAGTGTTTATTAGCAGTGATGAGCTGCCTCGCCTGGAGAAAATTGTGATGTTCCAGCGGGAGTTACAGATTAACCTGGAAGGGGTTGACGTGATTATGAACTTGCTGGAGCGCGTCGCGCAGATGCAGGATGAGGCTACTCAACTTCGCAATACGTTGAGGCGGTATGAAGAGCCGTCTGACCAGTCGGAAGTGCATCCGTCAGGCACTTAGCTGGTCAACCAGGGTTTGTACTTCCGTCCTTAGATCGGGAAGGTCATACTGATCAACGTTCCAAATCATCATGATCTCTTTGACGTTTGCCCTGAGCTTCGCCACTTCTGCCCAAGATACGGACACTAAGTACCAACTCTCTACCCACATCTTGGACATTAGTACCGGAGAACCCGCGCCGGGGGTGACGGTGAAGCTGGAAAAAACCAGTAGAGACAGCGAGGTGTGGGCCGCCGTAGCCGAAAAAGAAACCGGCGACGACGGCCGCATCAACGACTTCCTGCCCGTGCCCGCCGACCAGCCGAACGACGCCATCTATCGACTTACTTTCTACACCCAGCCCTACTTCGAGGACCAAGACGTAGACACGTTTTTTCCCTACGTCCAGGTGGTCTTTGAGATTGCGGGCGACCAGCACTACCACGTGCCCATTACCCTGTTGCCCTTCGGCTACACCACCTACCGGGGAAGCTGAGGCAGTGTTTGGTGAAAGCCGGACTTGCCTTTAGCACTCTGCTCAACTTGTTTCTAATACTGCTCATGGGCATTCGGGATATATTAGTCTGAGCTTAACCATTGGGGGAGGATTAGGTTGTGGTATTTGAAACGAGCACTAGCAAATATGAACCAAACAATGCCAAAAAGCACCACCATCGCACCGAAGCTCGCTGATCCGGTGCTGTACCTGATGAGCATTTCGGCCGGGCTGGTGGTGGCCAACTTGTACTACAATCAGCCGTTGCTGCACCAAATTGCGACCTCTTTCGGAGTGAGCGACGCGGCGGTGAGCAACGTGGCCCTGTCCACCCAACTGGGCTACGCCCTGGGATTGCTGTTCATCATTCCGCTGGGCGATAAGGTATCTAACCACCGCATCCTCCAGGTCGATTTTGCGCTGATGATCGTCGCGCTGCTAGCCGCCGCCTGGTCCAATTCATTGGGAGTACTCATTGTCAGTAGCTTTTGCATCGGTTTCACCTCGGCTATTCCGCAGTTGTTCGTGCCCATGGCCGCCCAACTCAGCGACGATCGGGGGCGCGGCCGGGCGGTGGGTATTGTGATGAGCGGGTTGTTGATCGGTATCTTGGGCAGCCGGGTGATCAGTGGCCTAGTGGGCGAGCACTTCGGCTGGCGCACGATGTACTACGCGGCCAGCGGGGTGATGGTGGTGCTGTTCGTCTTGCTGAAAGTCAAACTACCCCGACTGACTCCCCGCTACGAGGGGAGCTACGGCAGCCTGATGCGGTCGTTGTGGTTTTACTTCCGCACCGAACCCGCCCTGCGGCTGGCGACCCTGCGGGGCGGCTTGGGCTTTGCCGGACTCAGTGCGTTCTGGACCACCCTGGTGTTCCTGATGGAAGATTCGTTCGGCTACGGCAGCGACGTGGCGGGAGCCTTCGGCCTTTTCGGGGTGGCAGGAGCCGCCGCCGCCACGGTGGTGGGCAAGATGAACGATAAAGTCAGCAAGCACAAGATCATCGTATGGTCGGGCGTGCTGATCATTGTATCCTGGGGCATCTTCCTGGTTTCGGCCCATTCGATTATCGGCCTGATCGTCGGAATCATATTGGTGGACTTAGGTTTCCAAGCCCTGCACGTCACCAATCAGAACATTATCTTCGCTAAGCACGCCGAAGCCCGCAACCGGGTCAATACCGTTTATATGGTCGGGTTTTTCACCGGCGGGGCCCTGGGCACCACGCTGGGGGCACTCGCCTGGCAACACCTGGGGTGGACCGGAGTTTCTACCCTGGGATTGGGGTTATCGTTGGCAATACTAGCCGCTCATCTGCTAGCAAAACGCCAAAGTACGTAGACCATACGAACGACCGGTCCCCCACTAAATAGTTGCAAAATCATACTGCCCCTGCATTGGACTATCAAAAAATTATAGAAAACGTTTACGCTGAGGTGAAACCCTGGAAAGATGAAGGGCAGGTAGCCCAGTATATTCCTGAACTGCGCAACGTGGCTCCTCACCACTTTGGGGTGCACGTAAGCACGCTCGACGGGTACGACGCTGGCATCGGCGACCACCGCACCAAGTTTTCTATCCAGAGCATTGCGAAGGTGCTTTCGTTGACGCTGGCCTATAACCGGCGGGGCGACGAACTGTGGAAACGGGTGGGCGTAGAGCCCTCGGGCACCCCCTTCAACTCGCTGGTACAGCTCGAGCACGACCGGGGCATTCCGCGCAACCCGATGATCAACGCCGGAGCCATCGTGGTCTGCGACATCTTGGTATCCCACTTCCGCGATCCTAAAGACGAACTACTCGCCTTTGTCCGAGAAGTGGCTCAGCAGTCGGAGATAACTTTCAACCAGGCAGTAGCCCATTCTGAGAAGTCAGTAGGGTACCGCAACACGGCCCTGATCAACCTGATGAAAGCCTTCGGCAACATTGAAAACGATATTGAGGCGGTGCTCGATCTCTACTTTTGCATGTGCTCTATAGAAATGACGTGCCAGGAGCTTTCGCAGGCGTTTCTCTTTCTGGCCAACGACGGTGTCGATCCCATCACGCAGCAGCGCGTGCTGACGCTGAGCCGAAGCAAGCGCATCAACGCCATCATGCAGTCGTGCGGCTTCTACGACGAGGCGGGCGAGTTTTCTTTCCGGGTGGGCCTGCCGGGCAAGAGCGGAGTCGGCGGAGGGATCGTGGCTGTTCATCCCGAGCATTTTTCCATTGCCGTGTGGAGCCCCCGGCTCAACGAAAAGGGAAACTCATACCGGGGCATGCGGTTCCTAGAGCAGTTCACTACGCAGACGGGGTTATCGGTGTTCTAAGCAAGAACAGGCCCTACATGCTAACTTATGATGATGTGGTGTGTTCCTGAATCAGAGAAATATAACCGGGTTAGCGAGTACCCGTAGCCGCGCCACGTAGGCCCGCACCCCTTTCACTATCCCTATGACTTCCCATTGCTTCGGTACGCACTGCTGCCGTTGGGTGGATAGTTGATCGTGCCTTTTAGTTCGTTGATACGATCCTCATCAAACTTGGGAAGCTGCATCTCGTCTTTCTCCCGCCACTGCTGCACCTTCTCTTCCGCCGCGCGGGTCTTTTCTTCTGATACTCCCGAGTCCTTGGCCATGTAGATAGTCTGAGACGGGAAGGCAAAGCCGGTGCCGCTCTGGGCGACGATGTCCATGATGCGCAGCGTGAGGTCTTCCTGCACTTCCAGAAACTCGTTGAAGTCTTTGGCATACACGTAGGAGAATATCTCCACGGGTAGCGAAGCGGACCCCAGTCCGGTGAAGCGCACGCGGGCCGGGTCGGGGTCCACCCGGGGGTGGGCGTAGAGCATGGCCCGCAGCTCCACCAGCACGTAGCGCATCTGGTCGGGCGTGGTTTCGTAGCGCAGCGATAGCGTAGGGTGAAACCAAAAGCGTTCGCGGTAGGCGTAGTTTTCGATCTTGAGGGCCGCCAGTTGGCCATTGGGAATGAACACCACCGTGCGGTCCAGCGTACGAAAGCGGGTCGAGCGCATCCCAATCTGCTCCACGGTGCCCACCTGCCCATCTACCTTGCAGAAGTCGCCCACCCGCAACGGCTGGTCAATGATGAGCGTCACACTCCCCACCAGGTTCTCAATGGTTTTCTGCGCTCCCAGGGCCAGGGCAATACCGCCGATTCCCAGGGCGGCTAGCCCAGTGGTTACGTCCAGGCCTAACGCATCGAGCAAAAGAATACTGCCCAAAATAATGAGCAGAAACTTGATCGTCCGCCGCAGAAACAAGACCGCCGACAGCCCGCCCTGGTTGCTGTGACGCACCAGCCACTCTTCGCCAAACCGGGTAAACACGTCGACCAAGCGCCACAGCAGCATCAGAAAAGCAACTAATCCGACCGCAAAGGTGATCTCGCTAAAGCTCTGCCGCACCACCAACGAGAGGCCCGTATTTTGCCGCAGGAACACAAAAATCCAGACCGCCAGAAAGATACGGGTGGGCAGCACAAACGCTCGGATGATACTGGAGGCTCGTTCGCGGCGAGCCCGGTGCCAGGCGGTGCGCAGCACCAACAGACCTAAGGCCACCAACCCCCAGGCCAGCAGGTAGGCCAGCCCCACGAAAAGCACAATCACCAGCCAGTGCCCAATCGGCACCCCGCCCCATTGATGCGTGAGCAGGAATTCAGGCAAGTACTGATTGACCGCCAGGGCACTGTCGGTGTCGGTAATAGTGGGTAATGCTCGCAGGGTTTCGGCAGAGAATAGCCAAAGCGGTGCTCCGTCTGCGTCTTCGGTTCGTTCCAGGTAGATGGGCAGCGGGTCGTTGTTGGTGTTGATGACCCCGACGCGGTCCAGGTTGGGCGGCAGGTCGTCGCCGGTGCGGCCCTTGTTATCGTCGCTGATCAGCACCCGGGAGATGATGTTGCCCTGCCGGTCTACGAGCCGCTTCAGGGTTTGCGCCAGGTCGGTTCCCGACCCAGGGGGTTCGGCCAGGTCGCTCAGGTCCAGGTAGCGGGCGGCCCGGGCGTAGTTTTCTTCAGCCACCGCCCGCACAAAACCGTCCACCGCTCCCCGAGGAGTGCGCCGCTCCAAGGAATCTTTCGGCCACTCGGGTTCGGCTTTCTCTTCGCTAGGTTGGGTAGGATTGGTAGACGGCAACTGGGCGTGAGCCGGAGAAAGTGGTAGGCCGCCCAGGACCAAGGCTAGAATAAGCAGAAGAGCTAATACGTACGAAGCTTTTAGCATGGTTAAAAAGTGAAGTGATGCGGATGATTAGTATTTGCAAAAGTATGCCTGAGGAAGTATCAACCAGAAAACACGCTAATCGTTGTCAGCGAGCAAGCTAATTGTCCGAGATAGCTGCCCATCAAGGTGGCAAACCGTCAGTCTTGCGGGGATAATACGTACTAAGATCATTAACGTTTGTTTTCTCGATCAAACAGTTACTACCGTTTGTCGTTAGGTAACGACAACGCGAATGGATTCACTGACGCATATTGTTTTGGGGGCTTGCGTAGGCGAAGCCGCTCTGTCTCATAAGCTGGGCAAGAAAGCACTGGTGGTGGGGGCCGTGGCCCAGAGCTTTCCCGACATTGATGGAGTGGCGGCTCTGTGGCTGTCGCCCACGGAAAGCCTGTTGTTTCACCGGGGCATCACGCACTCTTTTCTGTTCGGACTGCTGGCCGCGGTGGGGCTTGCCTGGATCACCCAGAGGCTATTCAGCTCCCGGTCGCTGTCTTTTATCCATTTGATGATTTTCTTTTGCCTACAACTGTGGTTGCACGACGTGCTGGACACCGGCAACGCGTACGGTACGGGACTGCTGGAGCCCTTCAGCGACCAGCGCTTTTCCTGGGGACTCCTCTTTGTAGCCGATCCGTTTTTCACCCTGCCTTTGCTGGTCGCTTCTGTAGCCCTACTCGTGCTAAGAAAGCTGCATCCTGCCCGAAAAAAGTGGTGGGTGGCCGGTTTAATACTGTCGGGGCTGTACCTTGGCTACGCGGTTGTTAACAAGACCACCGTGGATCGCTCGGTAGAAAGATCATTGGCCGGGCAGGGAATTCCGACGACCCCGTTCATCACCAAACCGACGGCCTTCAATACCTGGCTGTGGTACGTTGTTGCACCGATCGACAGCGGCTTTTACATCGGGTATCGTTCGGTCTTTGATCGCAAAAACTACGTGACGCCCTTTACTTATTACCCGCGGAACCCAGCATTGCTTCGAGCCGTAGATGCTTCCCAAAGGGTACCCTTGGAGAATCTGATCACCTTCGCTGATCATCAGTACACCGTAGAAGCCCGGAGCGATACGCTGGTTTTTAACGTTGTCCGCTTCGGACGCATCGCGGGGTGGCGGGACCGTCCCACGCAATTCACGTTTCAGTATTACCTGAACCCCGGCTACGACAATGCGCTGGTGGTGCAGCGGGGTCGCGCCCAGGAGTGGCGCTGGGAGGTGTTTAGAGAAATGTACGAGCGAATTAGAGGAAAGTGAGAGGAAAATGCAGCGAAAAATATGAGTAATTTTACTGTTGACGCAGTTTGAGGGCGGTTTTGTATAGCTCATCGATGAAATATTTCAACTCTTTATCACTGAATGTTGCTAGTTTTTTATACGCACTTCTGTGGCAATGTCTATACATAGCATTGCTGCCGCAGAAGCATTTCTTAGCTACTCTGTTGGGTTCTTCTCTTTGCAACACGAAATACAGCCACCTGACCATATTCTCGATGTTATCTGTCATCAATAGGCCACTGAAGAACTCGATATTGCCTAAAAAGCCATGCGATCGCTCGCTAAGAAAATATCCGTTTAACCGTCTAAATGTTTGACTGTAAAAGTATGGCTTCACTTGATTTTCAATGAAACCAATCAAGTTAAGTCCCTCTCGGCAAGCAATAATTTCTTCTGGGTAGGTGCTGATACAACAATGGCCATCAGTTTCAAAGACATGCCAATCAATATTCCTTGGAATTCTGTTACCTGTTTCAAATACTAGTGGAAAACGGTTGGGATAGTTGTGAACAGAATGAATCTCTACTGAATAAGAATCGTGAAGAGTACCACCCTCATCTTTCAAGTCCAGTTCTCCTGAAATAATAGTCTTTCCATCTTTCTTTACTGCTTGAAGCCTGCTATATGAGCTGCTGATACTATTTGCTTCCAACAGAAACAATCGCTCTCCTTTAGTCATTTTGCCCACGGATTTGCTCTACTTGCTCCGGCGATAACTACAGCGTGAGTTTTTTGTCCGCCATTTTTGTCCTCTCCGTGAGGAAAACGGTCACCTAGATGTTTCTGCCAAAGCTTGCTCGCTTTAAGTTGATTGGGCTCTTCGAGTGCTGCCTCTGCATCTGTAATAAACTCATCCAATACCCTCAGGAAATTATCTTTTTTGGTTTGATCGTAATCAGCAAACAAATCGTCTCCGGGAGCTGCCGGTACAATGCATTCAAAATTCCGATTCAGCGTCTTCTTTATTTCATTTAACGTATCTCTCAGCGTGATGTCATCTCTGTCGTTGTAAACAATATTGTTTTTAGCGTTAGCGGCAAGAATGGTCATCGCTAGTCCGCTAGGCATCCGGTTTCTTTTATGGTCGCACCATGCCTTTTGATATTTGACTATCCTTACAAGAATGCCATCGATATCTTTTCTTTCAGAAAACCAATTCACTACTGCTTTGGAATCGCTATCTTCGAAGCCGTTATCTTTTACGGCTAGTTGGTATCCTTTTCCGTCTACTTTGCAATAGACCGGCATATCTATATCATAATCCCCGGCGAAAATGCTTCGTACGCATTTTTTCCGATGTTGAGGCAGTGTGTTGGTATGTCCGTTAACAGCCTCTTTCACCCATGTCTGTAATGTGGTAGCCGATACGTCAGGTTCGCGGAAGAAATATACGCCGTCGTCTAAATCACAAGTGTCATCTTTAGTTCGTATACCGGTTTTCATTTTCACCGATCCTTGAATGTAAAACTTTGGGCTGTATCCGGAATGGTTTTCCCTGAAGTGCTTTCGTACTCTTTCTCGGAGATTATCCCGAGACTTTAGCATCTGGTCTTTCTTACTCGGATCAATTGATATGTTCTTGTGAAATGTTTGAAATAGATTGTGACAGTTTGCCATATTTAAAAATATTTTAAGGGTTTGTATTCTCTTTTTTTACTATTGAAAAACTCTTTCATGGTTTCGGCACCGTGCTCTTTGTAAGACTGCACCCCAATGTCTTCAAGTTGCTTTAGTTTTCTAGGGTTATTTTCGTCCATTACAATTGCTTCTCCCTTCGGAAACTTGTGCTGCACTCTTTTGTAGAAAAACCTCGCAGGATTACCTTGGCCAAGTCCATTACTTAAAAACTTGACAATGTTGTCCGTATTTTGTGCTTGAGCACTGAACATCATCTCAAAGATACGCTGTTGCTTAAGCCAGTAGAAAATCCCAAACTGCTGTGCTACTGAGGATTCAGAAAATGCCAAATGTCCCGTGCCAAGAGATAAAACCTTAATTTGGTTAAGAGGAATATCAAGACCACAATGAGCCTCTACTATACCAAGAAGGGCAGGATTGTTTGCTATAACCGCACCGTCAACATTATGAAATACCGATATTTCGTTTTTTTTGCCTACGTGTTTATAGCTAAAGGAATGAGGCTTAAAATAGATAGGAGCTGCCGCCGTAGATAGTGCCACATCATGAGCAGGTATTTGGTAATCCCGAATTAAATTCTGGTGATGAGGGGTCTTGTAAATATGTGCTTCGCCATTTCGTACATTAAAAGTAGGAATACAAAGCCTAGTCTTAGCATGGCCTAACCTAGTATCTCCATTCTCTGACAAAGATTGAAATGAGTTTTTTAATAACTCTGAGAGATGATCACTCCGATACTTTGGTCTCCTAAAATAGTGGATCGTTGACGATCTCCCAGGAAAGATTTTATCCGCATTATCCCGATAAATACTTAGCACCTCTTGAGCAGACATTCCTAGTGCAATCCCCAATGCAATAATTCCCCCCGTTGAGGTCCCACAGATTAGATCAAAGTATTCAAATAGCTTCTTGGGCGATCCAGCATTGTTAATATCTTCTTCTAATTCAGCTAAAAATCTTGCTGGATAAATACCTCTAATACCGCCCCCATCTATAGATAAAATCTTAAAAGGCTTTTCCACTACATCCATATTATACATTTTTGATTGGTTGACATATATCAATATTTATACCAAATTGTCAACCAGCTATTTCTGTTATCTAACTGCTTATTTTGTCAGTACTCCTAAAATTGTCTGTCATGACAGGTTGACATATCTATTTATTTTAATAGATTTGTAAACCAGTGCTCTCTGTCTGGTGTTATACGGTCAACATCACCACTCAACCCTATGAACCACTTTCCCGAACGTCTTAAGTCAGCTCGCCTGATGGGTGGATTCTCTCTTCAGGCGTTGGCAGACCGCATCGACAACCGAGTTACTAAACAGGCCCTTAGCAAGTACGAACAAGGCCAGATGATGCCCACCAGCGAAGTAGTAAGTTTGCTTTCCGAAGCACTCCTTGTCCGTCCCGATTACTTTTATTCGGAGACTAAAGTGAGCTTTGGTGAGATAGAGTTTCGCAAGCTTAAGAAGTATAAGGCTAAGGAAAGAAGCCGCATCATCGAAATTGCCCGTGATACGCTGAGGCGATACATTGAACTGGAGGAAATTATCGGTATCAGTTCACAACTTGATAATCCACTCCGGGATTTTTCTATTCATCAGGATCATGCCCAGCAGGACGTAGAAGCGGCGGCAAATCAGTTACGACATGCTTGGAACCTGGGAGGTGATCCCCTTGCCCACGTTGTTGAACTGCTGGAGGAACATCACATCAAGGTCGTCGAAATTGATTCTACCGTCGCATTGGACGGGTTTTCCACCTATGTGAATGACAAGATCGCAGTCATTGTGCTTAACAAACGCAAGCTAGACGGCTGCCTGGACCGTAAACGTTGGACTGCCCTGCACGAGTTAGGTCATCTATTGTTGAAAGACCTCGTAGGATTTGTCGAGAAGGACAAAGAAAAGTTGTGCCACTACTTTGCCGGTGCGCTTCTGTTTCCCAAAGAAGCCGTGAAGAGCGAGCTTGGGGAACGAAGAACGAAGCTATCTCTTCAAGAATTAGGTGCTCTAAAGCAACAGTACGGTATTTCTATGCAAGCTATCGTGTACCGAGCCAAAGAACTAGGCATCATTAACGAAAACTATTTCAAGCAGTTTTTTTTCATGTTCCGGCAGATGGGCCACCGAGAAAAAGAACCTACCCAGTACCAGTACCAAGGGTTTGAGCAATCTACTCGGTTCAAACAACTTCTGTTTCGCGCCCTGGCCGAAGAGATTATTTCTATGAGCAAGGCTGCCTCGCTAAATAATCAAAGATTAGCCGAATTCCGGGAGGAAAACTTGATTATCTGATGAGAATTGCAGTAACCGATGCCTGCATTTTTATTGACTTGCTGGAGTTAAAGATCGTATCGCCCTTTTTTAACCTGGATTTGAAAGTTCATACGACGGTGGAAGTGATGGATGAATTGTATCACGAACAACAGGAAATCCTGAGGGCTTATCAATCAGTAGACAAACTGGCGGTTCATAATCTTAGTGTAGAAGACTTAGCAAAAATTCAGGCCACACCTTTTTCTAAAGCATTATCTCAGCAAGACAAATCAGTTATCTACTTAGCTTCCAAACTAGAGGCTATTGTGCTTAGCAGTGATAAGCCGGTAAGAGATTACGCAAAAAAGATGGCTATTGAAACGCACGGTATGTTTTGGATCCTCGACCAACTGGTTGACCATAAGCTTTTAAACGCAGAGCAAGCCGCTAATAGACTTCGCCAGCTTATGAATGATAACTTAATGTACAAGAATAACGTGTTGCTTTGGAAAGAAGCGAACAAACGCTTCAAGCTCTGGGACGATGCTGGCTAATTCAATTTTTTAGGCTAAGCAATGTCAAAGCATTGCCCGCCGCAATCCTTCCTGGTCCAACAGGGTGATCTTCATCCGATCAATACGAATTAGCCCCTCGTCTTTGAAGTCAGCCAGGGTGCGGGTCACGGTTTCTTTCACCGTGCCAACGAGGCCCGCCAAATCCTTCTGGGCAATGTTGATGGTCGGAGGCGCTCCGGCTTCTGGACCGGGCTGCGCCAGCTTAAGCAAGGCTTCGGCCACCCGTTGCCGCACCGAGTGGTAGGCCACGTGCAGCAACTGCTCTTCCCGGTCAGCGAGGTGATGCGAGAGCATCTTGATAAACTTACCCGACACCTCGCGGTTGCCGTGCAGTAGTTTGAAAAAGTCTTCCGGGGGGATCAGGCTCACTTCGGTTTCTTCCAGGGCGGTAGCCGTCTCGGTGTAGCCCTGCGCATCGTTGAGCAGGGCCATGTAACCTAGAAAGTCGCCCTTTCCCAGCAGGCCGGTGACCAGTTCTTTGCCCTCTTCGCTGGTCTTATAGGTCTTTACCTGCCCCTGCTCAATGAAGTACAGCCACTGAGCGGCGTTGCCTTCCAGAAAGATGTCGGCCTTTTTGCGGTAAGTCTGCCGCTTTCTTTCGGCCGAAAGGTCGCGGAGCTCTTCAAACGTGCGAGCTTTATCAAAAAAGCGATCCAGGCTGCTGGTGAGATACTCCTGGCGCAGCCGTTCGCCTTTGCGCAAACGCGTTTCTACGGTATCCAGTAGTTCGGTTTCTTCAAAAGGCTTGGTGAGGTAGTCGTCGGCACCCAGGTTCATACCCTTGCGTACGTCGGCTTTCTCAGAACGGGCGGTGAGGAAAATAAGTGGCTAGGGTTTCGTAGGGAGTCGGTTGGTCGTTCATAGCAGTTAAAGTAACGCAACTTCCCGAAGATACGCTAGCTTTTGGGTGACGAAGATCATCTATTCCTGATGATGAGGGTCGTTTTCCAGGAGCTAAGGGACGGCTACTTTTGAAGTATACAAAACGTACATTTCTATGAGCGCGCAAAACCAATTAATCCTACACCGCAGCAGCCTGGTGCTGAAGGGCATCGGAGTGGCTACGTTTGGCCTGATTGCCCTCTGCTATCCCGGCGAATCCATCAACGCCCTGTTGCTTCCGTTCGGAGCCCTGGCGGCCATCAACGGTGCCGTGGTTGTCTTCAATAATATCAGGTATACCAACGGGCGCTTTCGCGGGCGGTCGTCCATGTTCGGAAAAGGAATCGTAGAGCTGCTCATCGGCCTGGCCGCCATCACATCGGTGGTGCTCGGCGCGCCTGCTTTCGGAGGGCTGGTGGGACTATGGGCCCTGCTGACCGGAATCTCGCAAGCCACCAACTTTTACCAGTTGCGCCACCAGATGCCCCACTGGTCGGTGGTGGTAGCGGCCGGGATATTTTCGATGCTATTTGGATTGTTTATCGCCGTCAATTCAGTGGTCGGAATGGTTGGACTGACCTACGAGGTAGCGGCATTCGCCCTGCTGTTGGGCAGCAGCCTGTTCTACGCCTACGCCCAGCTCGGTGAAATACGTCAGTACCTGGGCAACCGCCCGGGCAAAGTTTATTCACTTGAAACGGCAAAAGCCTACTAACTATGATAGAATCCATTGAAACCCACCGCGACGACATTGTCGGCTTCCGAATGGACGGGACCGTCAGCGAAGTGGACATGAAGCCGCTGTTTATGCAACTCAGTGAGAAGCTCCGGCTGCATCAACGACTACAGTTACTGATTGAGTACGTAGACGACCGGGGCTTTTCGTTGGATACGCTGATCGAGGACGTACGCTACCGCTTCGGGGAATCCGGAGTGTTTGAAAAGACGGCGGTGATCACCTGCCGGGATTGGTTGTACCAAGCCACTCAGTTGGCCCATGAGTTGCAAGAGACCCAGTTCAGGAGCTTCCACTACTCCGAGAAAGAGCAGGCTTTGCACTGGATTGAGGAGCAATAGCCTGACCGGCAGAAATTAGCGTAAGGGGGCAGTTATTTTTTGTAGCTCAACTATTTTTTAACGAAGACTGTCTCCCCGCGACTGGAAAACAATAAGTCTGTACAAAATTAATCATTTGCCATGAGAAGAATTATTATGAGTAGCCTGGATCTGGCTCGTATTCGGGAAAGAATTAAGGATGTAAAGTACCAGAATGGGTACACGATGCGCGAGATCGAGAAGCTACAGCTTGAACTTGACCGCGCCCGCGTGCTGGAACCTCACCAGGTTCCTGGTAACGTGGTAACGATGAACGCTATCGTCACGGTAAAATACCTGACCACCGGGAAAGAATTTACTATCCGGTTGGTGTACCCGGAACAAGCAAACGTGAAGGAAAACCGCATCTCGGTATTTGCTCCGATCGGGGCTGCCCTGTTAGGGTATCGCCAGGGCGACACAATTCACTGGAATGCGCCCGGTGGTAAGATTAAAATCAAAGTACAAGACGTGGTATACCAGCCGGAAGCCGCCGGTAGCTTCTGTCTGTAGTGTTCCCAACCCTCCACGCTTAGCTTCATCCAACGTCATGAAACCCATTGATAGAATACTGGTCCTGACCGATTTCTCCGAAGGAGCTACCCCGCAGGTAGAATATGCTATTAGTTTAGCCAAGGCGGCCGAAGCCCGCTTGTTTCTGTTACACACCGGCCTGGCATCCGTTCCGGAATCAGCCGGTTCCTACGTTACCGGTGCTTTTGCTAATGGTACTTCCGTAGCGTATCCACCGGCGATCATTCAGAAATTCTTGGCGGCTGGTCCCATGCGCTTCTCGGAGCCCTCCGTCGGGATGGTAACCACCACCTTCGAGGACTGATACGCGTGCGTCGGATAATTCTTGGCGCGGGGACCTTTTAAGTCACTTAACTTGACACGTTGCTCTTGTTTCGCTGCGGCTTTGTCTGATGAAGGGGTAGTGGGAACTGGCTGATGGTAGCGGGTACCTTGCGCAAGCGATGCGCTGTATATGAAAATTACAGAAAATGCTTGATAGCTACATTGCTACTATAGCACACGAAGTTATAGGGGTAAACTTGTTACGGTAATTTTCACGTTCTCATTGTTGAGGCAGTACAGCGACGAGTAGATCGAATCTAGCCCTGGATACGAAGCAGATTAGGCATAGGATACTTCTTTCTACCGACTGGCCGTCCGCCCCCAATACATGCATAGAATCGCATAGAAAATGTGACTGGCCGTCCGCGTCCATATCGTGACCGCCCCGGCGGGGTCCATTTTCTTTTTCTACATTTGGACACAGCAATTCTCACTTTGGCTATTCTAGCTGAATTCGGTTAAGTTGAGCGACATGCGAGAACAGGTGTTTGATAGAGACAAAAGGTAGTACGTTGAGAGCAGCCCGGATATTTTCCCAAAGTTTGGCTTTCGTTTTAAGGTGGCCGCCGCGCGGTTCTGCCAAAGCTTTCAAAAGAATAGACAAGCGTGCTGTTGAATCTGATCTACCGTGAGAGTCAACACCATCAAAAGGGCAAACACCGAGCAGAGGGACTGTTTTCCGTGTCCGTACTTATGTTCAAATCGGACCGCCGAGGCGGTTGTACCCCTGGTTTTTCAAGGTGTTGAACGTTTTGTTTTTTATCTTCCATCGGGAACGCCCCATGCGCATCACCTTTTCTACATTGGCTTTAGTCAAGGGGCAACATTGTCTAAACCTTTGTGCAAGCCATTCTCCCAGGCAAATGCCCCAATCTTATAGATGCTGCCCAGGTTGCTCTCTTCGGATTTAGTACCCCCCACAAAGTTGAGCAGCGACGTACTTTTCAGAGAGAACATCGCAAAGCCTATCCCGGCGGGGCCCGCTTAAGCAAATCTGATAGTGCATAAGAAGCATTATCCTCGCGATTATCCTTTATCTTATTGAACAGTCCGCAGACTAAAGCGTACAGGCTATCAAAGTGGACGCCACGCGGTGGACGCCACGTTCCAGTGATCTTGGTTTCATCCACGAAAGCTAGCTGACTACTTCTAAATTTGCAAAGTGAGAATTGCTGGTCAAAAGTGAATACGCGGCAAGTCTGGGTCACTTTAGTGAATTTACCAGCAAATACGAGGTGCTCATCCAGGAAGGGCAACGGGCAACTCGCTCACTGGTATTCATCACCGACACCGGGCGGCCGGTGCCGGGCGGTTTGGATGCGTAACTGGATAAAGGAAAACTACGGTGAGGTAACTCAGATTCTGGACTTCTTCCATGTCTGTGAGCACCTGGGTAACTTTGCTGAAGAGGCAGTAGGTGGACTTGGCCAGACCCATCACCGCTGGTACGATCAGCAAAAAGAAGCCTTGAAGGAAGGTAAACTGCTCAGGGTTATTAAACGTATCCGGCATCTGCCAATTAAGTTGGAAGCCGTGAGGGGTAATGCCTATCGCATGAAGTACGATGAGTACCGACAGGCAGGCTACATGATTGGCTCTGGACCCATTGAGGCGGCTCACCGTGCTGTGGTGCAAAAGCGTTTGAAGTTGTCTGGTCAGCGATGGTCAAAAAAGGGGGCGCAATCTATGCTTAACCTGCGATGTGCCTTCAAGAGTGGACGCAGAATGATGCTGCGCAAAATTATAAACCAAGCTGCCTGAGCGAAAACGTGAAATGCACCCGCGGTATATGATACTGCTCAAGATCAGTTGATCAAACCCGACACTGGCTAATAGTCCCGGAACGGCCCTCGCGGGTCAGCCGCTTGCATAGCAGCTTGCCAGGCAGCAAACTTCTCGCGCACCATGCGGGCCACTTCCGGGTACTTGGCGGTGAGGTCGCGTTGCTCCCCGACATCTTCTTCCAGGTTGAACAAACCCCCGCCCCGGGGCGAAGAAACCCACTTCCAGGCTCCCACCCGGGCCGCCTGATCCTCTCGCAGCTCCCAAAACATCTCCTCTCTTTCGGTCGCTGACTCGCCTTGCAACCTGGGGAGCAGATTGAAGCCATCAAGTCGGATGGTGTCGGGGGGAGTGATGTTCGCCGCTGCCAGCAGCGTCGGAAAGACCTCCAGCGCGCTAACGAAGTCGCCGTTGACGGTGCCCGCCTCTATTTGGCCCGGCCACTTGATGAGGCAGGGCACCCGGATGCCGCCTTCCCAAAACTCCCCTTTCCGGCCGCGCAGCGGTGCATTATCAGAACCCACCCCGCCCCCGTTGTCCGACAAAAACACCACCAGCGTGTTGTCTTCCTGCCCGTACTGCGCCACGCGCTGCAAAATATCCCCGATACTCTCGTCCATCCGCGTCACCGCCGCCCGGTAGTCCCTGGTTTGCTGCTCCTGCTTGGTGTTTCCTTTCGGGTACAAGCGCAGGGTTTCTTCCGGGGCTTGCACCGTGCTGCGGATCTTGGGGTCCAGGTTTGAGGCCGAGTGAGGGGCGTTGTAGGGCAGGTACAAAAAGAAAGGACCTTCCTGGTTCTCGTCCAAAAACTTCAGGGCCTCCCGGGTAAAAAGGTCGGTCGCGTAGGTTCCTTTGTCGGCCGTGGTCGGTGCGTTGTCCAAGTACATGGAGGGAATTCCGTAGCGCTCGTGGGTGAAGTAGTCGATGCCGGTGTTGACAAAGCCGTAGAAGCGGTCGAAGCCCTGTTGCAGGGGTAAGAATCTTCTCAATTGCCCGAGATCCCACTTGCCGAAGATACCGTTGGTGTAACCTGCTTCCTGAAGTAGCTCGGAGATAAACACCTCGCGCAAATCAGTGCCCAGGACCCGTTCAGGCGAGGTGCGGTACTCCGCTTCGGTATATTGATAGTCGTCGTTGACGCGATCGTTGCGAAACAGTTCGTAGGTGCCGTTGCGTTGGGGATAACGGCCCGTGAGCAGTCCGCTGCGCGAGGGAGTGCAGATGGAGCTGGTGACGTAGAAGTTGGTAAACCGAACCCCCTGGGCGGCTAAGCTGTCCAGGTGAGGAGTAATGATGTCATCGTTGCCGTAGCTTCCCAGGTCGTGATATCCCTGGTCGTCGGAAACAATCAGGATGATGTTGGGATGAGGGGGGGGCGCGGCAATTTGGCCCGGACTTATAAAGGTGACCAGTAAAAGAGCAAATAAAAGGGGTATCATCATTTGATCAAGAACTTTTTGTTGGTGCTGTTGCAATCATTCCAATTCAGTCGTAAGATATACATTCCGTCCGGCATGTCCTCATGGGATAGTAAAGGGTTTGGAAAAGAATCATAAAATACGCAGGTGCTCAAGCGTTGAGATTTGCCTATATTGCATCCGCTATGTGTCAATTATTCTTTGTCACCCTGGTAGTTTTATCAGCCGTGCTGCTCCCCCCGGCGCACAGTCAGTCGACGAACTCGGATGTTTCCATTCATATCAATTTTGAAGGAGGGAGGCTCGGCGAAGTCACTCAGGTGTCGGAAAACTACTGGCAGGGTGCGCTGTTGGGAGAAAGCGACGCAGAAAATCGCAACCGACAGGCCAGTTGGTACTACTTTCGGGTCGACGGATCAAAAGACCAACTGCTCACTATCGAATTAACTGAGTTGGTGGGTGAATACAATTACCGTTACGGCACCATTCCCGTGTCTGCTGACATCCGCCCGCTGATCAGCTACGACCAAAGCCACTGGCGGCACCTCACCGACGCGGAAGTGCAATGGAACGCCGCGGATACCACCCTGCAACTGTCATTCACTCCGCAGCACGATACGGTATGGGTAGCCCACCTTCCGCCCCACACCACCCAACCGTTGCAAAAACTGCTGGCCCACTACCGCTCAAGTCCGTGGGTGAAACTGGACACGATGGGCCTCACTCCCGAAAAACGGGCGCTGCAACTGATGACGGTTACCAACCCCCAAGTGCCTATCGGCCGGAAGAAGATCGTATGGCTGATGGCCCGTCAGCATTCCTGGGAAGCGGGCACCTCCTACGTGATGGACGGGTTGATCCGCTACCTGCTGGATTCGGCAGAAGGGAAAGCCTTGCTAGACCGTATCGTCTTTCAGTTAATCCCCATGGGCGACCCCGATGGCGTAGCACGGGGCGGCGTTCGCTTCAACGCCTTTGGCCACGACCTGAACCGCAACTGGGACCACGTGATTCCGGAGGAGATGCCGGAGATTCAGGCACAAAAGACGGCTATCGAAGAATGGCTGGCCCAAAGTCACCCCATCGATCTGTTTGTGACGCTGCACAACACCAAAGACGACTACGTGCAGGGACCCGACGTGCCGGTGGGCCACCAGCTGTGGAAAGAAGATGGTGCAGCATTCGTCTTTTGAAGCCGATGAGGGCCTACGCCTCATGGAGGCCTCCACCACACCAGGAAAACCCGGCAGAATGACCGTCTACCAAGCGTTGTGGGCCGAGCAGCAAGTTCCCGCCTACGTGATGGAGTTGAACGTCGGGACAGTAGAGAAACTCAACGGTCGCCGCACGGCAGACGACTGGCTGGCTCTGGGTCCGAAGCTAGCCGAGGCACTGGCTGCGGCCGTGGAGGAATAGATTTAGTGATGCCAACAAGTGGGATGATAAGGGATATAAACTTTACTCCCCGGTGGTCCCCTCTCTTTTCAAAAATTTGCCCGGAGCATTGCCGGTCATTTCTCCGTCCTACAACACGGGTAAGCCATTCACTAAAACATACTTAGCCCCTTCCGAAAAGATATTAGGTTCGGCGTAGGTTGAGCGGTCAGTGATGGTTTGCGGATCAAAGATGACCACGTCAGCCGGTAAGTCATCCTCAATTCTGCCGCGGGAGTATAACCGCAGGAAGTCAGCCGGAAACAACGTCATTTTTGGAAGGATTGCAAATGATAGTAGGATTACTAATTTTTTACTATTTATTGGCTGAAACTTTATTTATATGGTAAAAATTACTCATATTTAGCCAACAAATTTTCCACAATGAAGGAAGTATCTCTCGTCCAAGCACTACGCAATAGCGATCAGGCGGCCTTCCGAACGCTCTACGAGCGGTACCATTCTCAGCTCTATGGCTACAGTCTTCGGTTCGTCAAATCGCCGACCTTAGCCGAAGAAGTAGTACACGACATTTTCCTTAGGGTTTGGGAAAGACGAACTGCACTGCGCACCGACACCTCATTCAAATCCTATCTTTTCACTATCGCTAAGCACCGCATTGTTGATTTGCTCCGAAGAGCGAGTCAAGAAGCTAAAATTGCTCAAGAAATTGCCCGAAATTTACCGACGGCTCACTGCCAACCGGAACAGGCGGTAATCTACCAGGACTATCTACAGTACGCTCACCAAGCCATCGCTCTTCTTCCTCCTCAGCGAAGGCTGGTCTACGAAATTTGCCGAGTCGAGGGAAAAAGCTACGAAGAGGCGGCTCACTTACTCTCTATATCGAAGGGAACCGTCAAAGATCATATTGTTAAAGCCAAAAAGTCTATCCGTCATTACCTCCACACCCACGCCCGGATCACTATCAGCTTATTGGTAAGCTTTTTACTCCCGCTACTGTAATTTAATTGCACGAAGTCAATTTTTTTTATTCCGGAGCCTGCCTACCGCTTTACTTATCAGTATTACTACTAAGAAAGCGGCCTTATGAACGATTTATTACTCAGAAAATACGTGGCGGGTACGTGTACTCCCGAAGAACTTGTCCAAGTACTACAGTACGTAGCTACCCCAGCCGGGCAAGACGCCCTGAAGCAGTTGCTGGATGCGGAGGTCAAACAAACAGATCACCTTCTCGCCCTGGACCGATCAGTTTCTGAGCGAATTTACCGTCGCCTCCAACTTCGAAGGCAACGTCGATCGCGTTGGTCCGTACGAAAAATTGCCGCCAGTGTAGCTTTGCTTCTTCTGGGAGTTAGCCTTTGGTACGCCTGGTTAGCCCAAAGCACTAGCACCTACGTCACCCGCTACGGCGAAACCCAAACCATTCTGCTCCCCGACAGCTCTACGGTACTACTCAATGCGAACTCACGACTGACCCTGAGCACCGACTGGACGGATACCCGCGAGGTATGGCTGGAAGGGGAAGCCTTCTTCCGGGTCAGAAAGATAAAGCGCATTACCTCTCCCGCGTCCGCCGAGCACGTCAAATTCATCGTTCGTACCGACCGGCTGAACGTAGAAGTGCTCGGCACCGAATTCAACGTTCGGCAACGGTCCGAGAAGACGGCGGTGCTGCTCAAATCAGGACAGGTTCGTCTCAATCTGCGAAACCAGCCGGACACGCTGAACATGCAACCCGGTGAGCTGGTGACATTGCGAGCGCAAAGCCAGCAACTGGAAAAACAGACGGTCAACCCGGAAAGGTACACTTCCTGGACTGAACAGCGACTCGATTTTGACAGGACACCGCTGAGCGAAATTGCTCGAACGATTGAAGAGACCTACGGATACGAGGTCATTATTCAGGGTGAAGAATTACCTCAACGACGCTTCCAAGGAAGCGTCCCCGCCGAAGATTTGGATATCCTGCTCGACGGACTAGCTGAGACGTTTGACATCCTAATTACTACGCGAGATAAGCAGATTATCATACAACCCTCACCCAAATAATTACTACACTTCACTAATTACAATAGCTTATGAAACGTTCTCTACTCCTTTGTTCCTTCGGACTCATCGTAATTTTGGGAGCTATGCTCCGGCCTGCGTACGCGCAACAGTATGCTTTGGCTACCGCACCGACGACCCACCATTCGCAGGATGAAAAAAAGCAAACGTTGCTTAACCAGGCACTGCAAAAGCTGGAAACGCAGTACAGCGTCCGCTTCTTCTACGATGTCTCGCTGGTGGATCAGCAACGCGTTCCCACTCAAGCACTGGAAGGAGACAACCTGGAAGAGATACTGAACGAACTGCTGATC
Organism: Cyclobacteriaceae bacterium; assembly: GCA_965217275.1. Classification (GTDB taxonomy): domain Bacteria; phylum Bacteroidota; class Bacteroidia; order Cytophagales; family Cyclobacteriaceae; genus Tunicatimonas. Next base: position 6,260,428 of record OZ244400.1, read on the forward strand.
CCGCTTTCCCTGCAATTCAAAAAAATTCGTCAGAACTACTACGTGATCAAACGTCAAAGACGAAGAGGGATTCCTAAGTTGCCAACCCGGTCGGCAGGAGCCGCCCTTCTTCCGATGATAAAGCAAGGAATAATTCCCTCGGCGAACACCATACCATCGGAACAAGTCGAAAAGACGATTACCGGCCAAGTCTCCGACCTGGCTACCGGAGAGTCATTACCGGGAGTTAACATCGTGGCCAAGGGCACTACTATTGGCACGGTGACTGATATCGACGGCAACTACCGGCTCACGGTGCCCAATGATGCTGAGACATTGGTGTTCTCCTCGGTGGGCTACGTTACCCAAGAAATAGCAATCAACGGGCGCAGCGAGATTAGCTTGGCGATGGATCCGGACATCCAGTCGCTCTCAGAAGTAGTAGTGATTGGCTACGGAGCGGTAGAAAAGCGGGACCTGACCGGCTCGGTTTCTTCCGTCTCCGCCGAAGAAATCAATGCTTTGCCGATTACCCGTCCCGAACAAGCCCTTCAGGGACGCGCACCGGGGGTACAAGTAACGCAGACGGATGCCTCACCCGGCGGAAATGTCCGCATCAGAATCCGAGGAGGAAATTCGCTACAGGCCGGTAATGATCCCCTCTATGTCATCGATGGGTTTGCTGGTGCCGGAAACCTTAGTTCATTGAATCCCAACGATATTGAGTCTATAGAAGTCCTCAAAGATGCTTCCGCTACCGCTATTTACGGGGCCCGCGGAGCCAACGGAGTAGTCATTGTTACTACCAAACGGGGTAAAGCCGGGCAAAATACTATTAGCTTTGACGCCTCGTACAGCGTACAAGAAATCCGTAAAAAAATCGACATGCTTAACGGTACCCAGTTCGCCGAACTCGTTAATGAGGCGCGCACCAACGATGGGCTGGAACCCTATTACCCTGACCCTCAGGCAATAGGCGAAGGAACCGACTGGCAGGATGAAATTTATCGAGCGGGTCATCTAGCCGACTACCAGTTGGTCTTTTCCGGGGGAAACGACAAATTGCGCTACGCCCTAACCGGTAACCGCTTGAATCAGGAAGGAGTGATTAAAAACTCATCCTTTGAGCGAAATTCCGTGCGGGTCAATCTGGACGCTGATCTTTCTGATAAACTAAAGATCGGAAACAGTTTGGCCGTCAGCCGGGTATTGGATAGCCGAGTGGGGGTTAATACCGCCCGATTTAATTTTAGCGACGGAGTAGTCATTCAGGCACTGCTATTCCAACCTACCCGGCCGGTATTTAATGAAGAAGGAGATTACTCGGTGAGTGAACCCTTTTTTGATCCTCTTAGCAATCCGGTGGCCAAAACCTTAGAGCCGATTCGTGATGATAAAACGACCCGGGCACTAGGGAATTTCTTTGCTGAATACGCACTCACTGAACATCTGACGCTTAAAGTTTCGGGGGGTGCCGATATATTCTACAATAAAGACAACTACTACGAACCCAGAACCACTTTTGTAGGGGCAGGAGCGGGAGGTATTTCACGAGTTAGCACGCTTACGTCTACGCTTTGGCAAAATGAAAACACATTGTCTTATAGCAACACTTTCGGTGAACGGCATACAATTAATGCGGTGGCAGGGTTTACGCAACAAGGATTCGAGGAGGAAGTGCTTAACACTTGGTCAGAAGGGTTTGTGAATGATAATCTGGCTTTCAACAGCATGCAGACTGCTTCTAATACTCGACCTACCGAAACGGGAGCTAACTCCTGGGATTTACAGTCTTACCTAGCCCGGATTAACTATATTTTTAATGATAAATATCTACTGACCCTTACGGCCAGGGCGGACGGATCATCTAAATTTGGAGAAAATAACAAATGGGGATTCTTTCCTTCCGGGGCGATTGCCTGGCGACTTTCCGATGAAGATTTCATCCAAAACACCGGTCTTTTCGACGACCTGAAGCTCAGAATCAGCTACGGGATTACGGGTAATCAGGAGATAGGTTCTTTCCGTTCGCTGGCCGAACTGCAAAGCGGTACCAATTATATCCTGGGCAATGAATTGGCCATCGGCCTATTTCCCTCCAACGTCGCCAATCCTGACCTGAAATGGGAGCAGACCCGGCAACTGGATTTCGGGTTGGATATGGGGTTTTGGGACAACCGTGTTACGGTTACTACCGATTATTACTTTAAGAAAACAACCGATTTATTATACAATGTCGTCCTTCCCCGGTACACCGGCTACAGCAATTCTTTACAAAACTTGGGAAGCTTACAGAATCAGGGGCTGGAGCTGGCCGTTCATAGCAACAATTTAGTAGGCGCATTAACCTGGGAAACCGATCTAAACTTCTCGTTCAACCGGAATGAAGTGCTGGATTTGGGGCCTGATGAAGAACTTCTCACTCAGGGTTCTTTCATTCCTGACCAGGCAACCGTGGGTATTATCCGGGTAGGCGAACCCATCGGGTTGTTTTATGGATATGTCACTGACGGGCTATTCCAGTTAGAAGACGATATTGCTAACAGTGCCCAACCCGATGCTCAGCCGGGCGACCAGAAGTACGTAGACGTAAATGACGATGGTGTCTTCAATGCCGATGACCGGACGGTAATTGGCAACCCCAACCCCGACTTTATTTTTGGTATCAACAACAATCTGGCCTACAAAAATTTTCGGTTGAACCTGTTTATTCAGGGTGTCTCCGGCGGGGATTTGCTGAACGTAAACAAGTCGGTGCTCGAAATACCCAATGGCACGGTTAATAATTCAATCGCCGTGCTCGACCGATGGACGCCTGATAATACGGATGCTACCATTCCGAGAGCGACCGGATCGCAATCGCGTCGCCTGAAGGATGACTGGATTGAAGATGGGTCGTACGTGCGGGTTAAGAACATCGCACTCTCTTATGATTTGCCGCAAGCGTTGTTACAAAGAATAAACTTGCAACGCGCGAGTCTTACCCTTAGTGGACAAAATTTAATCACTTTCACCAATTACTCTGGTTTTGATCCTGAGGTCAATTCACTGGGTTCGAATAATACGGTGTTAGGGGTAGATTTTGGAAGTTACCCTAATGTAAAAACCTACACCCTTGGTCTTAAGATTGTATTTTAAAAAGTAAAATTATGACTATGAAATCTTTTAACCCAATACTGCGGGTATACAAACTACCTGGTTTATTTCTGCTGCTGCTTTCCTGTAATTCGCTGGAAGAAAAGCCTGAGGATTTTTTATCACCCAACAACTACTTTAACACCGCCACCGAAGCCGATGCGGTGTTGACGGGAGCCTATCATCAACTAACTAATTGGAATTATTACGGTCGGGCATTTTATAATATTGTAGATTTGGCTAGTGACGACGCAACCGTCGGCAATTTTAATACTCCTCGTCGAGTAGAGATTGATTTTTTCACCTTGGGGCCAGATAATGGGGAAATTCCAAAAGTATGGTACCAGGGATACGAATCTATTCTAGCGAGCAACATGGTGCTCGATCAGCTTCCGAATATTCAGGATGATACTCAAAGGCTGACTGAAATTGAGGGGCAAGCTTTGTTTTTACGCGCTCTAAACTATTTTAATCTGGTTAGGCTTTACGGTGCTGTTCCCTTAGTTACCAATGCCAACTTAGATTTAAAAAGCGTATCTGATAAAGGCAGAGATCCTGTAGAAGAAGTGTATGCCCAAATTGAGCAGGATTTGGAAATGGCTCAAGATAAACTCCCTTTACGTTGAAACGATGCAGAAGTGGGAAGAGCTACCCAAGGAGCAGCCAAAACTTTGTTTGCCAAAGTGCTGCTTACGCAAAAAAGATGGGCCGAGGCCGCTGCTAAAGCAAAGGAAGTAATTGATCTCAATGAGTATATGCTCATTCCTGACTATGCGGATTTGTGGTTGGTCGCCAATCAGAACGGTCCTGAACATATCTTTTCTATTCAATCAAAGGCACTGGTAGACGTTCCGGGTCGGCTAACGTTACAACTAATGCCCATTAGTGCCGGGGGAAACGGTAACGTACTTCCGGAAGTGGACTTATTTAATACCTTTTCAGACGAGGATTACCGAAAAGAAGTATCTTTTGTGACCGAGTTTGTAGATGAGGATGGCAACGTAATCCCCTACCCGGAGTGGTCGGTTCCTCAGCCGCATATTGGAAAATACCAAGACCCGGGTGAGCCTAACAACTTAAGTGGAGGGGATACCAATACCAATTGGCCGGTTTTCCGCTACGCCGAGGTACTGCTGATCTACGCTGAGGCACTTAATGAAGCCAACGGAGGCCCTACCGAAGAGGCCTATGTCGCTATCAATCAGGTGAGAAATAGAGCAAAGTTGGCCGATGTACCGCCAGGATTGGGTCAGGAGTCGTTTCGGGAAACGGTACTCAGCGAAAGAAGGTTTGAACTGTGCTTCGAGGGCAAACGTTGGTTTGATCTGGTACGCTGGGATATCATGGTGGAGGCATTATCTGATTCGCGCCCTAACGTACGAGAATACCACCAACTATTTCCCATCCCTTTGTCTGAAGTTGACGTTTCCCGGGAAGCCCTGGAACAGAATCCGGGTTACAGTGGATAGCATTAACAGTCATCTATCTTCAAAAATGCTCAGTCCGTTTATGCCTTTTAAAACGATTTGCGCTATTCTTACTGCCCTCATAACACTAGGCCTATCAGGGTGTAGCTCGAATACTGATTACCAGATTACTTCCATTGAGGAGGTTGCCGCCAATGAAGAGGTAGCTGCCTATATGAGGGCTTTTGAAGGGCGCGGCGACTTAGCCGATAGCTCTCAACCCACTCCGCCTTCGGAAGCAATCAGCAGGTTTCGGTATCCGGATGATCTGAAGCTAGAGCTAGTTTTATGTGAACCGGACATCCATCAGCCGCTGGATATCAGCTTTGACCATCGGGGGCGGTTATGGGTAGTGCAGTATAATCAATACCCCTACCCGGAAGGAGTGAAGGTAACCGGAGTAGACCACCACTTGCGCCTGACCTTCGATCAAGTACCCGCTCCGCCGCCCCAGGGAGTGAAGGGGGCCGATAAGATCACCTTCTTTGAAGATACGGATGGGGATGGAACCTACGATAAGGCCACGGATGCCATTAAGGGGCTGAACATCACGACCGGCGTTGTCTTAGGCAGAGGAAAAATCTGGGTACTCAGTCCTCCCTACTTACTGGCCTATCCCGACCCAAATGGGGATGGCCTTCCCGACGGCTCGCCGGTAGTACATCTCAAAGGATTTGGGCTAGAAGATACCCACGCCGTAGCGAACAGTGCGGTGGGGACCCGACGGTTGGCTGTACGGAGCCCAAGGCAGCACTACGACAGCTAACGTAAGTTCCAACGTTACAAAAAACGTGTCGTTTATGGGCCAGGCTATCTGGCGGTATCACCCGGATACGCAGATTTTTGAGCTATTTGCCGAAGGGGGTGGCAACACCTTCGATGTGGAAATTGATGAGAAGGGGAGAATTTACTCAGGAGATAACGGGGTAGACCGAGGGTTTTACTATAAGCAAGGTGCGTACTACGAAAAGAACTGGGGCAAACACGGAGCGCTCACCAACCCGCACGCTTTCGGCTACCTGCCCAATATGCCGTTGGAGGGGGAAAAAGTTAGATTTACGCACGCCTGGATCAAGTACGACGGCGGCAGCCTGCCTCCCCGATATCAGGATGCGGTTATTGCCATCAATCCGCTACAGAGCTACGTACAGCTTACCCGCCTGGAATCTTTCGGCTCCACGTTCAGGTATGTTGATGAGGCCCGTATCCTGGAAACCGACGATCATTGGTTTAGGCCGGTAGATATTAAGACAGGACCGGAGGGGGCTGTGTATATCGCCGATTGGTATGATAGCCGATTGTCTCACGTAGACCCGCGCGATACCTGGCACAAAGCCAGCGGAAGAATCTATCGTTTGGCTAATAAGAACACCCCCACTACGCTACCCGCCTTTGATCTGAGTACGTATATCAACGACCAACTCATTGATTTACTTGCTCATCAGAACAAATGGTTCCGCCAGCAGGCCCTACGGCAGTTTGGCGACCGAAAAGACCTTACCGTGGTTCCCCGGCTTTTATCGTTATTGCAATCTGAAAACGGTCAGTTAGCTTTGGAAGCACTCTGGGCCATTAACCTCAGCGGAGGGTTCACCGATGAAGTAGCAAGCCAAGCCCTTCAGCATACCGATCCGTTCGTCAGAATGTGGGGCGTCCGATTGCTGGGCGATGCTAAACAAGTTTCTCCAAAAATTGCCGAGCAACTGGCTCGGGTAGCGAAAAAAGAGAGCCATCCCGAAGTAAGAAGCCAGTTGGCGGCCAGTGCCAAACGACTACCGGCCCCGGTAGCCCTTCCGATCATTAAAAGTTTGCTGACGCACGAAGAAGACACGGATGATCCGGACAACCCTTTGCTGGTCTGGTGGGCTTTGGAAGCTCAGGCGGAAACGGATCGAGAGGCGGTGCTTTCTTTGTTTGAGGATCAGGCAATTTGGCAAAATCCAATGGTACAAGAAGTACTTTTATCGCGGGTGATGCAGCGTTATATTATGGTGCGTGAGCCCGAAAACCTGCGGGCCGCCGCCCAACTGCTGGCGATGGCTCCCGGTGAAGCTTTGGCTAAACCTTTGCTGGATGGCTTACAAGAAGGACTTCGTGGTCAGGATGTGAATGATTTACCCTCCTACCTGCTGGAAGCACTTCAGCCCTACCAGCATATGTTCGGAGAAGCTCCGCTTGCCCTAGCACTGCGGCAGGGCAAACCGGAAGTGATGGAGCAAGTAATGCGTATGGTCGCTGACCCTCAGGCACCCCTCCCGGAACGTTTGTCGTACATTCGTATTTTGGGGGAAACTACCCCACCTCAGGCCGTTCCGGAACTGCTCGACCTTGCTCAAAGTAACCAGTCTACGGGGGCTATTAAGCAAGCAGCGTTACAGACGCTGCAACGGTACGACCATCCTGACATAGGGCAGCAACTCATTCAGGCGTATCCCGACAAGCTACGCGCCGACCCGGATGTACGATTAGCCGCTTTACAACTGTTTGCCAGCCGCCTCGCCTGGACGCAACAACTATTAGTTGCCATTGAGGAAACCAAGCAGGTTAGCCCGGCAGACGTACCCATACAGGTCGTCAATCAACTGAAACTGCTCAACGACCCCGCCATTACGGCTGCCGTAGACCGTTTGTGGGAAGAAGCTCAGGTTGCTACCGCCTCCGATAAAAACGAGCAGATTGAGCGGATCGTGAAAGTACTGCAAACGCGTTCGGGCCGTCCTGATGTCGGACAAAGTATCTATCAGAGCAGATGCGGGAGCTGTCATCAAATGTTTGGGGAGGGAGGCGACATAGGCCCTGATCTTACCGGATACGACCGGAGAAACGTAGATGAACTTTTACTCAATATTGTTGATCCCAACGCCAGTATCCGGGAAGGCTACGTTAACTACCACCTAAAAACCAAGGATGGGCGTACGTTGGTGGGAACCATTCAAGCGCAAAGTGGCAATACGGTTACGCTGAAGCCCTTTGGCAGTGAGGCAGTTACGCTTTCCCAGGACCAAATCGTAGATATGCAGGCCCAACCCACTTCGCTCATGCCGGAGCGTTTGCTAAACGGCCTCACTGAACAGCAGATAAGTGACCTTTTTGCTTATATTACGCAAGAGAAGTGACCGATACACGCACGCTACTAATCCCGATACTAACTATGGAAACTCTTCTTTCTTTGCTAACTGCTACTTCGTCATCCAATGGACTGACCTACAAAAAATGTGGGGTTTTTTCATTACTACTACTCATCAATTTAGTTTCCGGAGAACTATACTCCCAAACTGATTTCACGCCTAACTACGATGAAGATAAAGTACCCAACTATACCTTACCGAAATGCCCGATGTAGATCATCCCGTAATGGGCACGATTGGCTACCATATCCGCCACGGAAAGCACGAAATCAACGACTATGATTGGCAGCAGTACCTCAACTTTGCGGATAAGCACTTCCAAAACCGTGCTTCCCCGCCCCATACATCGGGCAACTGATATGAGTAGAAAAATAATTATCATTGGCGGCGGCATCGTAGGTTTGAGTGCTGCTTACTTTCTTCAAAAAGAAGGGCATCACGCAACCGTCATCGATAAATCGGATATCACCTCGGATGCTTCCTTTTGAGTTGCCATATTTGTAAAATAAATCTTAATAGTAGGTATATACTTAAATTTTTACAATACATTGTGGTTAGGACATAAATGACTATGATCCTGCTAAAAAAGCTTGACGGAAGTTATGCAGCGCAAACGACAATGTGACAAACTACCTGAGGAAGTAACCGAGCGACTGAAAAACGGTGATGAGCTGGCTTTTCGCGAAGTGTACGATCGGTATCACCACCGACTTTTTCGCTATTCGTTGAAGTTTACGCATTCCCGAGAGGCTACCCGGGAAATTATTCAGAATATATTTGTCAAGCTCTGGACCAACCGTCATCTGCTTAATCCTCGTCTTTCTCTTCAAAACTACCTCTACACGCTAAACAAACACGAGAACTTCAAGTACCTGCAACGGGCGGCCCATCATCTGCCCCTACAAGAAGAAATCCTTCGTCGCTACAAAACTTCTCCCAGCCATACCGAAGACGAGGTGATTTACAACGAGTATCTGGAGATTGCCGAAAAAGCCATAGAGCAACTATCTCCTCAGCGCCGATTGATCTTCAAAATGTTCCGCTACGAGGGCCACAGTAGCAAAGAAATTGCCGCGGCTCTGGGTGTTTCTAACCATACCGTCAGGGCTCAGTTGGTAAAAGCTACCCGGCATATCAAAGAATACTTTTACTCCCACACGGGTGTTACTCTTGTTGTGACAATAGCAACTGAGCCTCTATTTTTTACGTATTTACTAAATTAATGGCTTAGATACATAGTTTTTTGTAAATTTTTATCGTCTGGTAGTTCATCTCGCTCTCGCAAAGATATATAGTAACGTAAGGCAATTACTGTATTTCTATGAACCGCCAACAAGCGTTACTGCACAAGTACCTGAACCAAAAATGCAGCCGGGAAGAACTGTTGCTGCTGTTTACCTACCTTAAAGAGGAGCGGGAAGCAGACCACCAGGCGGTGATGGATGCTATCTGGGAAGAATTGTCTTCCTACGAACCAATTCAGGTATCCACCTCACGAGAGATGTATGCGAACATCCGGACCCAAATGGATGAACCGGCCCAATCTAAGTCACTTCTGCTCCAACGGCTCACTACCCGGCCTTCCCTGCGCGTGGCTGCTGCTTTCGCGGTGCTGCTGCTCAGCGTTTTTGTCTTCTATCAATTAGCCGAAAATGATAACCAGGTTGTGCACCAAACCGACTATGGCCAAACCACCACGGTTCAACTTCCCGACCGTTCGGTGGTCACCCTCAACGGCAATACCCGAGTATCCTACGCGCCCGCGTGGGCTGACAGTACGGACCGCGAGCTTTGGATAGAGGGCGAAGCTTATTTTTCCATCCGACACACCGAGCACGACCAGAAGTTTATCGTACACGCCAACCAACTGGAAATAGAAGTGCTGGGTACTGAGTTTAACGTGAACAACCGTGACGGCGACACCCGGGTCACCCTCAGCACCGGCAAAATCAAGCTCAACGGCCCGGAAAATTCAAAAGTAGTAAAGGACGTAATCATGCGTCCCGGTGAGCAGGCAGAACTCACCCATGACCGTGCGTTTGAGATCAAATTGGTCAACACCAGGCTGTACACCGCCTGGAAAGACCAAGAACTGGTTTTCGACCATACTCCGATGGCCGAGGTGGTACGCATGATTGAGAGCACCTACGGCCTGGAAGTCGTCATTCGGCACGACGATATTAATCGCCTGGAGTTAACGGGCCTGCTGCCTTCCAATGACATTGATATGTTATTAAACATGCTCTCTGATATCTTTAATCTGGAAGTTACCCGAAAAGATCATCAGGTATTTATCGATCGCCCTTAATCTCATCTAACCCGCTTGAATTATGAACAAAACACTACTTTCCTTCCCTGCCAGATGCTTCCGGTTAGCAGCCACGAGCTTGATTGTGATTTTATGTTACTCCGCCTACGGACAATCCCTTACGGCGAGCTTGCAGCACCAGACACCTTACGATAACCTGCTTGCTCAAGACGAAAAAAAGACAAAATCACTGAGTGAAGTGCTGCAGATGATTGAACAACAGCACGGTATCAACATTACTTACCAAAGCGATCTGCTTGATAAGAAGCATTTGGCTGCCTCGGAGGCAACTTCCTTGCTGGGTGCTTCTGAAACCGACCTGGACGAGGCCTTGCGTGGCATGATGCAATCGTACGGATTAGACGTCAAAAAATACAGCGAGAGTTTGTACGTTATTGTGCAGCCTAAAACAGTACCCTCCAAAGTAATGCATGAATCGCTCAATCACCCGGAAGAGCCAGCTTTGCCGGATGTGCCGAAAAAAGTACCCGGCCGTGCCAATACCCGTTTTAAGGCTAATTACGACCAAACCATTACCGGCCAAGTCTCCGACCTAGCTACCGGAGAGTCATTACCGGGAGTTAACATCGTAGCCAAGGGCACCACTATAGGAACGGTCACGGATATTGACGGCAACTACCGGCTCACGGTGGCCGACGAGGTAGAAACGCTGGTGTTTAGTTCGGTGGGTTACACCCAGGAAGAAGTAGCGATTGGCAACCGAACGGTCATCAACGTAGCCATGAGTCCGGATATTCAGTCGCTGCAGGAGGTGGTGGTGGTAGGCTACGGGGCGGTGAAGAAGAAAGACCTGACCGGTTCGGTCTCCTCCATCGAAACCAGCGACATTGTAGAAAGTATCCCGACCCCTTCGCTAGACCAGGCCATTCAGGGCCGGGCGGCGGGAGTGTTTGTGCGCGAGGCTTCCGGTGCTCCCGGCGCGGCCTCTTCTATCCGAATCCGGGGGGTGAACTCGGTGAACACCGATAGCGAACCGCTCTACGTGATCGACGGCATGCCCGTGTCGGGCGGGGCGGTCAACGGGGGAGCGGCCCGGGGCGGAGGCACCACGGTGGGGGCCAACCCGCTGGCCGCGATCAACCCGGCCGACATTGCCTCGATTGAGATTCTGAAAGACGCTTCGGCCACCGCCATCTACGGCTCGCGAGCCGCCAACGGCGTGGTGCTGGTCACCACCAAGAGCGGCACCGCCGGAAAAGCCGCCGTCAACCTAAACGTCTCCTACGGAGTGCAGGAATTGCTGCAAACCTACCAACCGCTCAGTGCCGGGCAGTACGCCGACTACGTGAACACCTGGCGCATTTCCAACGGCGAAGAAGCGTATTATTCTCCCGAAGAAGTGCGTGCTTTTGAAACCAACGGCGGGTTCGACTGGCTGGACGCCATCACTCGGGCCGGTGAAACCCAAAACTACCAGCTATCGGTGAGCGGCGGCGATAACGAAACGCAGTACTTGCTGAGCGGCGGTTACTTCAAGAACAAAGGGGTAGTGATCAATTCGGGCTTTGAGCGGTACTCGATCCGGGCCAACCTCGACAAAACCATCGGCCGGTTCAAGGTAGGCACCAATCTTTCCTTTGCCCGCACCCAAAATCAGGTGGTGCCCACCGATGGCTCGGTTGGATCAGGAGGAGGAAGTATCATCTCCGAAGCTTTAGCCGCCCCGCCCACCCAGGGGCCATTTGAGGAGGACGGTTCGTACCGCTTCTCAATTCTGGACGGCGACAACTTCACCAATAATCCGTTGGCGGTGCTCAACGAAACCAGCGACGAGCTTTTTGAAAATCGCCTGCTCGGAACAGCCTTTGCCGAGTACGAAATTACGGAAGGACTAACGGCGAAAGTGTTGCTGGGCGGAGACGTGAACTTTAGAAAAAGAAACATCTGGTACTCTAAGGAAAGTGGTCCCAACTACGGGCGTGGCTTGGGGTTTGGGCGCATCCGCAATGCGGAGAACATCAACTGGGTCAACACCAACCAACTCACCTATGCCAAAGACTTCGGTCCGCATAGCCTCAACGTGACGGGGGTGGTGGAGCTGCAACAAAACACGCTTCGCTTCAACCAACTTACCGGCGAGGATTTTCCGGTCGGCACCTTCGAGACCGACAACCTGGGAGTGACCAGTGGCCTGGTGCCCCCGGTGATCGAGTCGGGCGGAGGCAAAAACCAGTTGCTTTCCTACGTCGGGCGCATCAACTATACCCTGCTGGACCGTTACCTGTTTACGCTGACCGGGCGCTACGACGGCTCCTCGCGCTTCACCGAAGACAACCGCTGGGGCTTTTTCCCCTCGGCCGCTTTCGCCTGGCGTGTGTCGGACGAACCTTTCATCCAGAACATTGACCTGATCGATAACCTGAAGTTCCGCGCCAGCTACGGCATCACCGGCAACCAGGGGATCGGTAACCTGCGAACGGCCTCCAACCTGTCGGCCTTTGCCTTCAACCGGCCCATCTTCGGGGGTTCCAGCCCCATCCAACTGACGGGTTATACTGCGGCAAATATTGCGAACCAAAATCTGGTGTGGGAAGAAGCCCGGCAGTTTGACGTGGGCGTCGACGTCGGTATTCTACAGAGCCGCCTGACGTTCACGATCGACTACTTCAACCGGCAGACCAACAACTTGCTGCTCGACCGGATCATTCCCCCCAACACCGGCTTCAACCAGATCACCGACAACATTGGCAAGATCGAGAACAGAGGCATCGAGATCAGCGTGCAGGCCACGCCGGTGAGCACCGAAAACGTAACTTGGAATCTTCAGGGCAACGTGAGCTTTATCCGAAACAAGGTAGTATCGCTGGGCACCAACGAAGAGCTGTTCGGCAACAATGTCGGGGCCGACGGAGGGGTATCCCAGTTCTCGCTGGCGCGGGTGGGTGAACCCCTGGGAGTGTTCTACGGATTGACACAAGATGGCGATGGGGTGGTCAATACCGAGGAGGAGCTGGAAGCCTACCAGCAAATTTATCCCAACGCTATCCTGGGGATGAGCAAGGTGGCCGACGTGAACGGCGACACCACCATCAATGCCGACGACCGCGTGATCCTGGGTAATCCTAACCCGGACGCTATTTTCGGCCTATCGTCTTCGGTCCGCTACCGGCGGGTGACGCTCAGTTTCTTGCTTCAGGGCACGGTTGGCAACGACATTCTCAACCTGAACCGAAGAACGCTCTACAAATCGGGCGGTGCCCAGAACAAAACCGTAGACCGCTACGAAAACGCCTGGACGCCCGACAATCCCAACGCGCTCTATCCGGGCCTGGGCACGGGGTTCCGGGGCGGCGGCAATTTCGATGGTATTGTCACCGATGAGATCGTGGAGGACGGTTCGTATCTGCGCATGAAGAACATCACGCTGTCCTACCAACTGCCGGTAGAAGCCGTAAAACTGTTCGAAAGTGTGCGTCTGTACGGCACGGTGCAAAACCTGTTTACCATCACTGACTACAAGGGCTTTAATCCCGAAGTAAACAGCCTGGGGCAGAGCACTCTCGTGCAGGGCGTAGACTTGGGAGGGTATCCCTTGGCCCGAACTTACAACATAGGAATTGACATCCGCTTTTAACAACAAAAATTTGACGTTCATGCACTACATAAAAAAATCACTTAGCTTGCTGGCGGTCGTCGCACTGTTCACCACCGCTTGCAGCGACTTCTTGGAAGAAGAAAGTATCGGAACGTTGTCATCGGCCGGGTTTCCGGCTAGTGCCGACGAAGCCTTGGCCGCCGTTAACGGGGTGTATAGCAGCCTGAGTCCTACTTACCGGGGGCGGAACTACATTATGCTCTCCGAACTGCCGACCGAAGCACTGACCACCCGGCGCAACAACGAGGATAACATCGCCCAGCTCGATAACTACACCTGGACCGAAACCTACAACGCCACGGCGGGCATGTACGAAGACCATTACGCGATCATCAAAGACGCCAACTTCTTGCTGGACAACATCGACCGCTGGGAAGCCAGCGAAGCCGAGCAGGACCTGAAAGACCGCATTGTTGGCGAAGCGAGTTTCCTGCGGGCTTTTGCCTATTTTCAGTTGTACATCTTCTTCGGCGAAGTGCCGCTGCGCGATCGGTTCCCTACGGCCGATGATGACTTTGAGATTCCCGCCGCCGAAACCGCCGATATTTTCAACCTGATCATCAGCGACCTGACCCAGGCGGTGGAAGGACTTCCCAACTGGCAAGAGTACACCAGTGACAGCGATCTGGGCCGCGCCAGTCGGGGGGCTGCATTGGCACTACTGGCTAAGGCGTACCTAACGAAGGCGCAGACCGAAGCGGCCGAGCCGTCCGACTTCACCAACGCGCAGGCCGCTACGCAACGCGTGATCGATGAAGAGAATTATGAACTGGTCGACTTGCAACAACTGTACGGCTTGTCGGAAAAGATCACGCAAAAGACAGCCAACTTTGTTGAGAACATCTTCGTTGTTCAGCGTGATGCCAGCCTCACCGGTGGGCAAGCCAGCCAGCACTCCAATTGGGCACCCCGCCGCAGCGAACCGGACTTCGGCACGGTATGGTCTAATTTCAATGCCGAATTGCCATTTTTCCAATCATACGAAGAAGAGGACGCCCGGCGCGAGACCTTCTTTATTCTGGAGTACGAAAGCCGGGAAGTGGGCGGGCCGGTAACCTTCAACGCCGACAGCTTGGTGGACGACGGCTACTGGAACGACGGTCCGGCGGTGAGCAAGTACGTAGACCCTACCGCCAAGAACAACGGGCAAGACAACGCCAACACGGTCTTTTTGCGCTACGCTGACGTGCTGCTTATGCAGGCCGAAGCTCTCAACGAGATCAACCAGGGGCCGACCCCCGAAGCCTACGAGGCTATCAACCAGGTGCGCGCCCGGTCTCGCCGCACTCCCGAGGCACTGCCGGACTTAGCGGGACTCTCGTATCAGGATTTCAAAGAAGCCCTCTACGACGAGCGGCGCAAGGAGTTCGTAGCCGAAGGACTCGGCTTGTCCGATCGGTTTCGTTTTTGGGACATTGCCCGTCAGCGCATTGAGGCCAGTTCGCGCCGGGTATACGAAACGGCCAACAACTGCGCCGTGCCCGACGTGGAGATCAACGCTACTGATTTTTACCGCTTCTTTCCGGTTCCGCCCAACATCACGGACGTGAACCCGGCGCTGGGCGGCGAGTGAGTCGGAATCGCTGATGTGCTGTCGTTGAGGGAACGTATTGATAAAAGTGAAGCAGGAAGTAGACCCATCAGAACAGCGACCAGGAATAGTTTAATCGGAATACTTACTCTCAAACCACCCGGGGGCAATGAATTCGCACTTTCTGTAGCGTAAAAGAATCCCTACAAACAGTGCTGCATTTTTTTCTGACAACTTACCCCCCCACTTATGAACAGTTTAATCAGCGCATTCACTAAATCACTTGTATGCCTAGGAATGTTGGGCTGGACCGGTACCGCTTATGCTCAGCAAACGTTTTACGCTTCGCCCACCGGCAGCGGCAACACCTGCTCAAGCAGCCAGCCCTGTTCCTTAACCAACGTCCGGGATAAGGTTCGGTCCGTCAACGGTGCCATGACCGCCGACATCACGGTGATTCTCCAATCCGGTGACTATTTTCTCGCATCGCCTTTACCACTGAACGGCAACGATTCCGGGAAAAACGGTCATCGGGTGGTCTGGAAAGCGCAAACGGAGAACCAGGCGCGGTTCAACGGCGGCATGAAAATCAGCGGTTGGCAAACGGCGGCCGACGGACTCTGGAAGGCTACGATCACCGGGGCAAAATCGTTTCGCCACTTGTGGGTCAACAACCAGCCAGCCGTGCGGGCCCGGCACCCCAACGTCGGAAAGCGATACACGATAAAGAGCTGGGACCAGGACAACCGCACCATCAAGATAAACGCCGACGAAATCGCGGCCTGGAAAAACATGGATCAGGTAGAGATCGTCATTCAGAAAAAATGGGCAGAAAGCCGGTTTTTGATCGCCAGCTACTCAACGGCTGGTTCTGAGGCCGTCATTACCCCCTCGGCCGGTCAACAGGCCACCGAGTGGGCCAACGTTCATCCGGTCCGTGATGACGATCAGGCTTATTACTTCGAAAACGCCCGGGAGCTTCTTGATCAGGGCGGAGAATGGTACTTTGATGATGCCGCCAACACGCTGTACTATAAGCCACGGGCAGGCGAGACGATGGGCAGTGCAGACGCCTGGATACCGCAAGCGGATCAGTTGCTGCGCATCGACGGAGCCAACAACCTCACTTTCGATGGATGTGTCTTTGAGCACACCCGGTGGAAGCACCCCAGCCAGAACGGATTGATCAACAACCAGGCGGGCTTCTACCGCTCACAGCGAAGCAACGGCACGGTGAACCAGTGGACGGTGATGCCTTCTGCCGTGGAAATCAAGGATGCCGACAACCTGACGTTCGTCAACAATATATTCAGAAGGCACGGCCGGGGAGCCGTGGAGCTGGCTTACGGAACCACCAACAATCAATTCGTGGGCAACGTGTTCAGCGATGTAGCCGGTAACGGGGTCACGGTGTTCACCTGGCTCACTGACGGGAGAGCGCGTCCGGTAGGTTTGTTGGACGCGCCGGTGCCGGAGGATAAATGGTGTCTCAACGATAAGTTTGTTAACAACTACTTCTTCCGGGTGGGCACGACTTACCGGGGAGCCGTGCCGGTGGTAGGCTATTATCCGTCGGGTATGGTGGTAGACCACAATGAGATCGTCCAATCGCCCTACAGCGGTATTTCTATGGGCATCGGGTGGACCTACAAACCTTCTCCGCTGCGCGACAACAAAATTAGAAAGAACTATGTGCATGAGGTGATGTATAGCAACTGCGATGGGGCAGGCATCTACACCCTCTCCCGACAACCGGGCACCGTGATTTCCGAAAACTTTGTCGAGAACCTGATCAAAAGCAATTACGCCTGCACCTCACCGATCTCAGCTATCTACCTGGATCAGGCCAGTGATGGCATTGCCGTTCAGAACAACGTGGGGAAAAACGTGCTGGCACCGCCCTTGGTGTATGAACAAACCTGCTGCAACGGGGTGGGCGATAACACTATCTCGGGCAACAGCAGCAGTAACTCTTCCGTGGAAGCCAACGCCGGACTCACCGCTGCCTACGCTAGCATCGTGAACAAGGTGCCTGCTCCCAATGTGCCGGGCGTCGGAAGTCGGGTGACGGCAGCTACCGACCCGCCTCCTGGGGGCAGTAGTGGATCGCCCACTTTTCCTGATCCCGATCAGTGGTATTACCTGGAAAACAAAGCCTGTGCGGGCAGCGGGCCACCCGAACGCCTGGATACCGATAACTGCACCAGCGTAGACGTAGACCCCGGCTCGGCCCAGGACAAGCAGTGGCGCTTTGAGCTAACTGATGACGGCAGCAGCTACTACCTGATCAACCGCGCCTGCAATGCGAAGCTGGACAGCGACAACTGCGAGACGGTAGACCTGAGTCCTACGGGCAGCTACGATGACAAACGCTGGGTAGTGACCCTCTCAGACGACGGTGTACATTACTTGCTCAACAACAAAGGATGCTTGGGTAAGAACCTGGACAGCGACAATTGCGGCAACGTGAAGGTAGCCGGGGGCAACCAGATAGACAAGCGCTGGAAGCTGGTAGAAGCAGGCAGCGTGAACGGGCGGGAAGCTGTAGGCGTAAAGAAAGAGGGGTTGGAAGAAGAGGTAATGGCAGAAGAGCTACTGGTGTATCCTAATCCGGCGCAGCAGACACTGCAACTGCGGGTGCCCAACCACCTGCTGTCGGGTCAACTGACGCTGCACGACTTGCAGGGCCGGATGGTGTTGCAACAGAAGCTTTCCGGTAGCCAAACGATCAATATCGCCCATTTGCCGCCCGGCTTATATACAATCAAATTACAATTTGGTCAAGCGGTAGAGATTAAGAAAGTAATGATAGAATAAAACCAACAGAAACATCAATTTTATCACTTAACCCAAACAGTCATGAAATCACTTTTTGCCTCCTCAGCTCTTCTCCTCAGCATTTTCTGCCTGTTCTTCCAAGGATACGCCCAGGAAACGCGCCCCTCTGCTAACCAATCTACGGGGTTCTTCATCAAGAACGGGAAACTCTACGATGCCAACGGTTGCGCATTTGTTCCCCGGGGCGTTAACAACGGCCACGCTTGGTTTGACCATCCCAACGGCGACCGGCGGGCCTACAATGCGCTGGACAACATTGCCGCCCTGGGGTTCAACTCCGTACGCATCGTGTGGGGCATTCACTACTGGGTAAACTCCGACGGTTCTTTTGGCCCAACTTCTGACGACAACATTCTCAGAGACATCATTGAGCGCTGCATCGAACTCAAGATGGTGCCCATGGTAGAGTTGCACGACTTTACCGGCAGCAACAACTCCAGCGACGTGGCTACCGCTGCCAGCTGGTGGGCCAACCGTGCCTCGCTGGTTAACGACTACGAGCAGCACATCATCGTTAACATTCTAAACGAATGGGGCAACGGCAGTACCACCGATACGCAATGGCGTAACGCCTACAAGAGTGCCGTTTCTACCATCCGCAACGCGGGTATTAAGGCCACCCTGGTGATTGACGCCACCGAATGGGCCAAAAACATCTCTCCGGTCAAAACCTACGGTTCAGAGGTGCTTAACCATGATCCGCAGAAGAACATAGCCTTTAGCACGCACTACTACTGCGAAGCCGGTGCCAACAGTGCAACGATTCGCAGCGAACTGGGCTGGGCGGCCGGCACCAACGAGATCTGCCTGATGGTGGGTGAATTCGCCCAAGCCCACGCTGATTACATCAACGGCGGAGTCTGTGACGTGAAAGAACAAACCGTGGTGGAAGAGGCCCAAGAAAACAAGCAGGGGTACTTTTGGTGGGCCTGGAATAGCACCGGCGACCGAGGGGTGAATTTTTCGCTGGGCGACACGTGGGAAGCCAGTAGCCGTAGCGAGCTAACCGACATAGGAGAGTGGCTCATCCTGGACAGCCCGAACGGTATAGCAGCGACTTCTAAGAGAGCGGGCGTATTCTCCGGACTAAGCTGCGGGGGAAGCACGGGTACCGGCAACGTGACGGTACGAGCGCGAGGTACCAGTGGTAGCGAACAGATTGAGATCCGCTATAAAGACCAGCGGGTGGGAGATCGCATCACCTTGAGTACTTCCTATAAAGAATACAAAGTGCAGGTCAACAACGCCAGCGGTAATTTCAAGGTGGCGTTCGTTAACGACAACAGTGACCGGGACGTTTACGTGGATTGGCTACAGGTGGGCACCACCAAGCGACAAGCGGAATCTCGCGATACGAACACCGGGGCCTGGGCCAATGGGGTGTGCGGCGGAGGTACCCGAACCGAAGTGCTGCACTGCAACGGCTACATCGGCTTTGGTACCATGAGTGACGTCACCAGTGGCAACGTGGTCATTCGCGCTCGGGGCAATTGCGGCAGCGAGACGATGATCCTGGAAGTAGGCGGCAACAATATAAAAACGTGGAACAACCTGGGCACCAGCTACGCCAACTATACGTACGCTGGCTACAGTGGCGGTACGATTAAGGTGAAGTTCACTAACAACCAGAGCAGTCCGTGCGACCGCAACCTGTACGTAGACTACATTGATGTCTGTGGTACGCGCATCCAGAGCGAAAGCGCATCGGTCATGCAGACCAGCGATTGGACCAACGGGGATAAGCAGGTCTTGTTCACCGATGGTAATAACAACTACGGCAATCCCGGTTGTGGCTCGGCTCGCACCGGCAACACCAGCACGAAGCTAGTGGTGGAACCTGCAGCGAATGAGTGGGGCAATCAGTTCAGCTTATATCCCAACCCGGCCACCGACCAACTCACCGTAGAAGGCTCGGAAAACTACCAAGTGGAGCTTTACGACCTGAGCGGGCAACTGTTGATGCAGCACCGTCAACTCAAGGGCAGAGTTCACCTGGAAGTAGGCTCGCTACGTCCGGGCATGTACCTGATGAGGATTTACGATAGCAAAAATCGGGAAGTGCACCAACGCATCATGATCGAGTAGATAATAAAATAATTCGTTTGCGGGAGCAATCCAAAGCTCCCGCTTTATCTTACAGGGCTTTCTTATAAAAAGCCGACAAGCCTGAGCGAGTTCAAGAGATAGGAAAAGTCATCTTGAAAGCGTTCTATTTGCGCTGTCATATTGCTAGGTCTAAATTGCTTGAGAAGCTTGATAGTTAGGGTTCGGAATCCGGCCAACAGGCGAGAGAGGGGATTTTGTTTAGTTCTCAGGTGATCTTCCTGAAGGGTCACATCCCGGAGATGATTATTTACTTCTACCCCCCAATGCTGACGCACTGCGCCGAAGAGTTGTTGTGCTTGCTCTGTGGGGGCATTAGAGAGATACCAAGCGGTTTCTTGAGTTTGCTTACCTGTTTTCAGTATGGTACGCCTTCTTTCCACTTTGATGAGCGTAGTCAATTGGCATTTCTTCCAACGAGCGTCTAAATACTGCTCAGTGACATTGTAAGCTTGATAGTGCCGCTCTTCCAAACGACCGTGCCCTTTATCCAACGTAGTACTGCTTTGTGTTACTGGCAGATAAGCGGCTATCCGCTGCATTTCAGCGATCAGTTCAGGCTGGTTGTCTTTGAGTCCGGTCAGAAACCAGCCCTTTGCTTGGGCAATAGCCGCTAAGGTAGTAGGGTCCAGGTGCAATGCATCCAGGCTGATGTACTGACCCAGTATCTCATGTTGGCTAAGCAGGGTACGCACGGCTGCTTTTTCGCTCTCTTTTCTGCCGTTGTAAAACCCCTGGGCGGCTACCTCTTGATGCGTATGAGTCACTGCCTGTACCACCGCTTCCCCACGAGTGGTGCCCTTACTTATACTGCCACGCAGTTCTTTGCCATCCACGGCAAACCACTGCTTCTCCTCTTGGGACAATACGACCCCATAGTAGGCAAACAGTAGCTCCTCAAAGACAACCAGGTTTACTTTTTGTAGCAGCAGAGGGAGATGCGCTCGCGAAACTACCGCGCATTCCCAGATGCCTAGAAAGGCACATAAAGCCTTTTGCGTATGCTGCATGCTGCGGTGGATACTAGATAGGCAACCATCTCTACCGCGCAGCAGACTCAAAGTCAAACTCAATAGCACCAGCGGCAGATCATGCAGCTTACCGCGAGGATCGCGTAAGTCTAGCTCAACGTTTGCTTGCAAGGCTTCATAAAATGACGTAGATTGTTGGGCAGGGCAAGTAGGCATTGTACTTCTATTTTAGTTCGCAAAACCAAAATTACGAAGTAAATCCTCTTGCCCTATCTTTTATAAGAAAGCCCTGCTTTATCTTAACCACAATTGGTTTCAACCATGAACAAAAACCGATTATTTATTTTGATGGCTTTGGTACTGACTTTCGCCTGTGAGGAGCCTCTTGAAGCTCCTCAGCTCGCTTTTTCTGACCCGCGGATGGTTGCCACTACGGAGTACTCCCTACCCTGGAAAAGTAAGAAGCTAGAAGTTGAAACTGACTTTCTTCAGGAAGGTGAGCCTGCCTGGGAGGACAAATCTTATTATAGGGAAGCGGCGGCCGGTTCTCGCTCACCGGAATGGAGCTCCGCCCCCAAGCTTCAGGCCGAATTGGTCTTGCCCTCCGTAGGCGTCTATGAGGTGCACGTGAGGGTGAACGGCCCCACCGGCGGCTCTAACTCATTTTACTGGGGAGTAAACGGGGTGCTTTCCCGTACCGTCTCGGTCGGGGACCCACAAAACGGCACTTCGGGTAATTGGGAGTGGGTCAAGATATACACCCTGGAAACATCCTCGGCCAACGAAAGCTACCGGTTTATCGTAGGCCGACGCGAAGGAGGCTTCAAGCTAGATAAAATCAGCGTTAACTACGTAGGCGAACCCGAACCATCGCTACTGCTGGAGGCAGAATACCCTACCGGCAGCGAAGGAAACCCCGCCTGGGAAGTGACGGATCATGAGTCCATCCGCGCGGGCGATGGCAAACCGAGCCAAGATGGGGCTACCGCTCCCCGACTCAACTACCAGGTCGATTTTCCCGAAGCCGGGAGTTACCTTATTGAAGCGTTGGTATTGGCCCCGAACGATGGGGCTAATTCCGTGTTCTTCGCCACTAACGAAGAAGCCTACACCACCCGGCACTTCAAAAGCTCTACCGCCTGGCAGTGGGTGAAGTTAGGCACACTCGCCGCGATGAGCAGTACTGCATCCAATGTATTGCGCATTGCCCGACGGGAACAGATAATAGAAATTGATAAAATCAGAATTTCATTCCAGACCGGAGCGGCTGATCCCAATGCGCGTCTGCTTTTCAGGTCGGGTTTTGAAGGGAGCACCCAGGTCGTTGACCACCTAAACGCCCATACGATTACGGGTGAAGACGGTGACTTCTCGTGGGACACAGACCTACCCCAAAGAACACCTCCCAAGAATAATAATCAGGCCCGACCCCGGTTCTTCTACATAACCGGCAAGGATAATCCCGATAAATACGTAGATTCCAGACTGGAAACAGTAACGGGTCCGAAGGGCAATCCTACCCGAGCACTGTACATGGGTGTCAAGGAAGACTACCCCGAGCCCGAGGGGGATCATCAGTACAAGACGCGCAACGAATTCTCAATATACCCTCCCCTTACCATGCGGCAGGGATACGTTAGCTACTGGATAAAATTTCAGGATAATCTTAAAGAGATATGGCGCGATGGGGCCCAGGACCGGATGGTAATGGAATGGAAGGAGTCCGGACCTTCCCATAAAGACGGGGCGCACCAGTATCGCTTCAATATCCACGTCCGGCGAATCAACGGAAGGAAGCTCGTTTGGCAGATGGGAGGGGTGAACTACACCGAAACCTCGCAGGAAGGTGACTGGAGCATCGTCACCGACGAGGAAGTGGTGGTAGGCGAATGGTTCCGGATAGAAGTATTCTGGAAACAGGGCAGTGGAGATGACGGGCGGCTGTGGCTGGCCATCAACGGTGAAGAAGTAGCCGACTATCAGGGACGACTACACCACGTGAGCAATCCGATTCAGGACATCAACGCTTGGTCGCCCTTCAAGATTTACTACGGGCAAAATTGGATCAAAGACAGCTCAACGGTAGGTCTCTATCAGTGGGTCGACGATATAGAGATGTGGTCAGCACCCCCTTACGCTATTGATTGAGTCGGGTTCCTACATAAAAGCAACGGGCGGAGCGCCCTAAAGAGTTTCACCAAAGCTTAATTTCAACCCTGCACAGATTCTTAAACAACTTCACTATTGGTATTTAGGGGGAACGGCTCGTAAAGTTTTTCCGGTGATCTGTTTGCTGAGCTATAGTCTTAGTAGCTTCGCCGCAACCCCCTACACCACAAAAAGTATAGCAATGCTAAAACCACTAAGTCTTCTGCTGCTGCTGAACGTCTTTTGCCAGCCCGTGCTCACTCAGGCCCAACGGCTCATTCATTCGGGCTTTGAATCTGGCGTAACAATTACTAGCGATCTGGACAACATCACTGGCGTTGATCAATCTACCGGCTACGATTGGTCTTCTAATCCTTCGTGGATTGAATCTTCAAGATTCGTCTATTTGATAGATAAAGATACCCCTCCCGGCCGGTTCCAGGATTCTAAGATCATCGAAACCCAGGGTCCTCATGGCAACACTACTCGTGTCCTTCAAATGACTAATATTGGCAACGATCCGGCTCACGGCAGCAGGAGCCGCAATGAATATAGTCTTTTTGGTCATCGAGATGATTCGGGGGAAAATTTCAAGGAAGGGTACGTCAGATACTGGATGAAATTGGATGACATTGCCTCGCGAATACCTTTCGGGGATTACTCTAAGTTTTACATGATTATGGAGTGGAAAGAAGGCGACAGTGGCAACCGCTACTCAACCGCTCAGTGTCAGGACTGTTGTGATGGGTCTGCCGGGGGCACTAACAACTATCGAACCAGTATCTATATACGCAAGGAAAGGAATGAATCGGTTTTTCGGTGGAGGATCAAAGGGGAACAGGTACAGCCCTGCCGGGTGGGCGAGTGGTCGTATACGAACCCCACTGAGTATGTCATCTTCGACGAATGGTTTTTGGTTGAAGCCTACTTCCGAAAAGATGCCGCTGACGGCAGACTTGTCTTTGCTATAAACGGCCGTATTGTTCTTGATACCGACCAAACCAAGCCGGAAGGGTTTACCGGCCGAACGCAACATGCATCGAACCCTTTGCCCTTAAAATTCTGGTCTCCGATGAAAAACTACTTTGATCACGAATGGAGTGAAGAAGGACCGATTAGTCAGTACTATGACGACTTTGAGCTATGGGAACAAATCCCCGACAATGCTTTCACTCAGCAGGAACCAGCCCGCGACCACATCTGGCTGGAAGCAGAATGCGGCAACGTAGGAAGCACGTGGGAAGAAAAAAGTGATTCCAACGCTTCAGGAAGTTCATACGTAGAGATAGCCCCAGGAAATAATAGTATGTCGTCGGCCCCGGACTCGGCCTCGGATCGTATTGACCATCAGTTTGAGGTAAACAAATCCGGTGACTATCATCTATGGGGAAGGTTGCGCACCCCCTCCCCGAGTGACGACTCGTTCTGGATCAAAGTGGATGATGGCCCCTGGTCTATCTGGTACACCGGAGTTTTCACCGAATGGGGCTGGAAAAAGCAGCGCACGCACTCTTTGTCCGCGGACACGCACCAGCTAAGCATTGCCTACCGCGAAGACGGCGCGCAGTTGGATAAACTCTATCTAACTTCTGGCAGCGCCACCCCCGTAGCAACCGGCCCAACGGGAAGCTTTAACTGTAACGCTGCTAACGCTTTTCCTGATCCGGCTAAATGGTATTACTTAGAGAACAAAGCCTGCGCGGGCAATGGGCAGCCCGAACGGCTGGATACCGACAACTGCACCCGCGTGGACGTGGACCCTGGCACGGCGCAAGACAAGCAGTGGCGCTTTGCGCTCAGTCCTGATGGCAATAGCTACTACGTGATCAATCGCGCCTGCGGTAGCCGCCTGGATGCTGATGACTGTCAGACAGTAGACTTGAGCGACGGGGGGGTTAACGACGACCAGCGCTGGTTGCTAACCCTATCGGATGATGGTGTACATTACTTACTCAACAACAAAGCTTGCGGGGGCAAGAACTTGGACACCGACAACTGCGGCAATGTAAAGGTAGCCGGGGGCAACCAGAACGACAAACGCTGGAAGCTGGTGGAAGCGGGCAGCGTGAACGCCCGGGAAGCTGAATCCGTAGACAAAGAAGTTTCAGAAGCAATCCCTGCCGGGGAACTGCTAATATATCCTAATCCGGCGCAGCAGACGCTGCAACTGCGGGTGCTAGACCACCTGCCGCCGGGTCAACTGACGCTGCATGACTTACAGGGCCGGGTAGTATTGCAACAGAATCTGTCTGGTAGTCAGACGATTGACGTGGCTCATTTACCGCCCGGCTTATACACTGTTAGACTACAATTGGGCGATACGGTAGAAACCCGAAAAATAGTGATTGGGAAATAAGCGCAGAGAGCACTTTAGTGCTACGTTACTAAAAACAAAGAAGATTCACTTATTTCTTACCGGCGCATTTCTGCGAAAGTGATAGTGAGGTCACGAGTTATGTTCAAATTAGCTATTCAACCATGAAAACAAGCATCTTTAATTCCATTCGGTTGTTAGCAATTGCAACTGTTTTGTTGCTTTCGCAAAGCACTAACGCGCAACTTGCTTTTCCGGGAGCTGAGGGCTTCGGTGCAAATACTCCCGGCGGTCGGGGTGGGGCCGTGATTCAGGTGACCAACCTCAACGATAGCGGGCCGGGAAGTCTGCGCGCCGCCTGCGAAGCTTCTGGCCCCAGAATCGTCGTGTTCAGGGTAAGCGGCACCATCAATTTGCAGTCAACCATCAAGGTGACCTCCCCTTACCTGACCATTGCCGGGCAGTCGGCCCCCGGAGACGGCATATGCCTCAAAAGTAGCGGCACGACGACGATGGCCCTCAAAACGCACGACATCATTTTGCGCTACCTGAGAATCCGCCCGGGGCCGGGAGGTGAAAGCGATGGATTGGCCATTCAAACCGAGGAGGCCCACGACATCATGATCGATCACTGCTCCATCACCTGGGGGGTGGACGAGAGTGCGTCTATCTACACAGGGAACAAAGATAAAAAAGTGAAGAACGTCACCTACCAGTGGTGTATCATCTCCGATGCCCTCGATTGCAGCACGCATGATGAAGGGTGCCACAGCAAAGGACTGCTCCTGCAGTATTGCGATAAAGTTTCGGTGCATCACACCCTGTTTGCCAACAATGGGGGCAGAAACCCCATGATTCTTTCCGGGGAAATTGACGTAGTGAACAACGTGGTGTATAACTGGGGAGGCTCGGCGGTGAAGATTGAGAACCGACACGGGGACGTGTTTATGAACTACGTAAAAAACTACCTGATACCGGGCGAGGATAGCGATAGGTCGGAGAATGGCATACAGGTGAAGACCCCCGGCATATTCATGTATCTTAAAGACAATATCGCGGAGCACGTGCGGCCCGACAATAGCTATCTCGAAGACGCCATTGTGAACTACCGGGCTACGCCGGAACCCCTGGTCACCAGCCGGTACAATTATCCGTCGGTGACGACCACCTCGGCCACGCAGGCCTACGATGACGTGCTTGATAACAGCGGCGCAACATTGCCAAAAAGAGATGTAGCCGACCAACAGACGGTGCAGGGAGTGCGCAACCGAACCGGAAGAATCATCGACGACCCGTCTGAGGTGGGCGGCTACCCGGTGTTGAACCCCACCACGCCACCCACTGACACCGATGCGGATGGTATGCCCGATACTTGGGAAGCAGACAATGGGCTTGATGCAAACGATGCCAGCGATGCCGTAGAGGATGCCGACGGCGATGGCTACACCAACGTAGAGGAATACCTCAACGGGTTGGTAGACGAACCGGCACCCGTCACCGACTGTAACGGCGATGCGGGGGGAAGCGCCTACCTGGACGGGTGCGGAGACTGCGTGGGCGGCAACACGGGGGCAGAACCCTGTGCACCGCTTGCTGAAACCTGGCAGGCTGAGGATGCCACCCTATCACCGAGCATGGAAGTAACCAACATCCACTCCGGATACAGAGGAAGTGGGTTTGTGAACTTTCCGAAGTCAGACGGATCGGTACTGTTTAGCAACGTAGATGGCGGGGCAGGTGGCAGCGCTTCGTTGACGTTAAGATGGGCACTAGGCAGCACCGCCCGAGAGGGCCAGTTGGTTGTAAACGGCCAAGCCCAAACGCTCACTATGGAAGGCACCGGTGCCTGGACAAACTGGACTACCAAAACTATTACTATCAACCTGAATCCGGGAGGTGGTAATACGATAAGCATTGAAAGCACCGGAAACGATTTTGGTAACCTCGATGAAATCAGTGTAGAACCTGCTTCCTCAGTGACCGAGCCTTTGCCTGGACAGCAGCGACCGTACGGGGGCACGGCTCACCCAATAACCAACGGAGCCAGAATAGAAGCCGAGCACTACGATCAGGGCGGACCCAATACGGCCTACTACGACACCGACGAAGGCAACCGGGATTGCGCCGGTCGCACTGACCAGGTAGACCTGCAAACCACCACCGACCAGGGCGGCGGCTGCAACGTGGGTTGGATCAAGGCGGGCGAGTGGTTGGAATATACCGTTGAGGTGGAAGAAGGAACCTACGACATCAAAGTGCGCCTGGCCAGTCCCAACGACAACCGAACCCTCGGCATCAGCCTGGATGGCAACGTACTCGGCACGGTGGACTGCCCCAACGCCAGCAGCGGATGGCAGGACTGGCGTACGGCAACCTTGGCGGGCGTAACCCTACCGGCCGGTGAGCACGTTATTCGGCTAACGATGCAAGACGATAGTTTCAATATCAACTACCTGGAGTTTGAGAAGAAGGGCGCTGCCCCGAATTTGAGATCAGCCGCAGCAGTGCAATCCAAGTATATCTACCCCAACCCGGTAAACGACAAGCTTTATCTGCCCACCACCAAAGACCTGCGGTCGGTGCAGATTTACGGGCTGAACGGCCAGGAACTCCGGTACGTCACCACGTTTAGAGAGAAGTACCTGGATGTTGAAGCCATGCCGGAGGGGAGCTACATCCTGCGATTGAACTGGGCAGATCATACCAGCACCAACGAAAAGTTTTTGATCAAACGGTGATCCGTACAAAGGCATCAGAAGGATGTTTATTGTAAGTTAAGAGAGAATGATATCGTTTCTGTCTCAAAGAATAATACGACCATGAAAGATCAACCAACCCAACTCACTCAGCTCCGAGTAATTTATTCGCTTATAGCCGTCGCCGGAGTATCTTGGCTACCCCTACGGGTTCACGCTGATCCAATCCGGCAGTCCTACGAAATTTACCAGCAGGATGCTCAGTACAAAGTGCGGGGGCAAATTGATTTTAAGGAGTATTTCTCCTCAGCCCAGGCGGACCATGCCATTCAGTTTGCCTTAGACACCCTCGGGAAGGGCGGCGAGGTTTATCTGCATCCGGGCACCTACCCGCTCGTCGAGCCGGTTTTGGTGCCCTCTTACGCTTCGCTCCGGGGCGGCGGTTCGAGCACGGTGTTGCAGATCGCCAAAACCCACCGGACCGGAACCGCCTTATTGGGTCATGGCGTCAACCGAGTGACCATCAGCGATTTAACCGTGCGGGGAGGGCACGCGCAAGCAAAGATCGGTATTCTCATTGATCACGGCGGCGACTGTAGAATAGAGGACGTGCTGGTCGTAGGGATGCGGAAGTACGGCATTGAACTCAGTAACAATTCTTTCCTGTGCGAAATCCGAGGGGCTAAGGTAGCCAACGCTGGAGTCAGCGGCATCTTCCTCCACAAGCTGGCCCGCGGCGGTCGCGGCGGTGACTACGTGCCCAATCTGATCACCAACTGCATCGTGTACGGGGGCCATCGGGGCATAACGTGCGACGAAGCCTTGGTTATTAATATTGTGGGCTGCCAGGTGTACCAAACCGCCAGCTACGGTTTTCATATCCGTAACGGAAGCAACAGTGTGTTGCTGTCGGGCTGCCGCACCTACCAGATTTCTGATAATGCCGTGGTGGTAGAGGCTTCGCACGAGATCAATATCAGCAGTAACATCTTCTGCTGGCACACTGGGCACGGGCTGGTGTTGCGGAACGTACTGTGGGGCACCGTGACCGGCAATAACATCATCGATTCCGGTAGTATCAACCTGTTCGATCCGCAGGAAGATAGCCTGATCGCGTCGGGCGACCGACCTTTTACGAAGCGGCCGGAAGAAGACCGAACCATTTCTCTTTACAACGGGATTGTTATCGCCTCGGGGTCGAAGGGGCTGACGGTGAGCAGCAACGCTATCTTTAGCTGGCCGGTGGTGCCCCCCATGCGGTACGGTATTACGGAAGATAGCACTTGTTTCAGTAATTTAATCACGGCCAACAACATCAATTTTTGCCAACAAGGCGATATCCTTTCGCAGGGAAAAGAGACCAAGGTCGCCAACAACGTGAGCTATATCGAGGAACCCCACTACGGCAAGCGAAGCCAAAAATTTCAGTACTACGACACTCGACTATTGGACAAGTTCGTGGAAGAAATTAACACATTTTAAGCAAGGTCTTATCCGTTAACCTAGCTCCTCTCACTATCTACTTTAACAAAGGAAAATCTACTTATATGCGTGCAAATATAACAGCAAAGGGGGTAGCTCTAACGATTGTCTTAGGGTTGTTAGGCAACTGTTACTGGTTGATTAAGGCAGAAAGCAACCAAACAAAACCCAACATCCTCCTCATTCTGTCCGACGACCACAGCGTGCCGTACCTGGGTACCTACGGAAACCCGGACCTACTCACTCCGCATCTGGACAGCCTGGCCCGGCACGGAGTGCGCTTTGATCGGGCCTACACCGCCGCCCCGCAGTGCGTGCCCTCGCGGGCTACGATTCTTACCGGCCGCAATGTGCTCGACATCCGCATGAGCCGCTTTTCGGCCCCACTACCGCGCGAGGTGCCCACCATCCCTGAGTTTCTGGATTCGGTGGGCTACTACACCGGTATCTGCGGGCGGCACTATCACCTGGACGGCTCGGCTCGAATGCCTCCCGAAACGACACAGGCTTTTGAAAAATACGATTTGGTCACCTTTCCCGAGCGGGTAGATTATCTGAAAAAAGGAAGTGACGATAAGGTACTGGGGCAGTTTCAGGCCTTCTTAGACGAAGTGCCGACCGGTGACCCTTTCTTTATGTGGATGAACTTTAGCGATCCGCACCGCCGGTTCACAGCAGATAGCTACGAACCTGATCCGGCCCGACTAACTATCCCCGGCGGCATGCCCGATACGAAAGAAGTTCGTAAAGACCTTGCGCAGCACTACGGTGAAATTATGCGCCTGGACGCGCACGTGGGTGAGGTGATGAACGAACTGAACCGGCGCGGACTAGCCGAAAACACGGTCGTCATCTTTATGGGTGACAACGGGGCGGCCCTGCTGCGCGGCAAAGGCACCTTGTACGATTTGGGCATTCATGTGCCCCTCATTATTGCGGGACCGGGGGTTGCAAAAGGCCTAGCTTCCGATGCGCTGGTCTCCGGCACCGACATCGCACCCACCGTGCTGGAACTGGCCGGAATGCCGGTTCCCGAAGCCATGACCGGTCAGAGTTTGGTTAGTGCTTTGGAAGGGGAAAACTACAATGGGCACGAATACATCTTCGCCACCCGCGTGCCGCACAGTTCCGGTTTACCTGAAAACACCGCCTATTTCGATCTGGGCCGCACGGTCTTCAATGAACGCTACAAACTAATGTATAATGCACTGTGGCAATTGCCCTACGATCCGGTGGACTTTTTAGGTCACCCGATGTGGAAAGACTTGCAAAGTAAAAAGCAAGACAACGAACTGGCACCCAGGTTTGTACAAGCGCTGTTTGCGCAGCCCCGATCCATGTTTGAATTGTATGACCGGGAAGAAGACCCCCACGAAATGAACAACCTAAGCGGACAAGCGGCCTACGCCGAAATAGAACACCAGCTAAAAGCCACCCTGCACGAATGGATGATCCGCAATCAAGACTACTTGCCCTTACCTATTCCACCCAAATAAGATGATGAACCGCAGAAGTGCGCTTAAGACAATAGGAAAAAGTATGCTCATTCCGGTCATAGCTGGCTATCCGGCTTTTCGTATTCGGCAACCCACATTGGCCCTTTCGGAAGTCAGGGAGCAGGTAAATGATCATTTTAGGTCACTGCTGATCAAAGGCTCGCCCTACGGTGCTTACGCCGCCGACGCAACCGACCTATACGCCTCTTGCGACGTAGCCATCGCTCGCCACATCATGGGCGAGTCCTTAACCAAAACCCTGAGTGCCAGTCGCTGTCGGGAATGGATCGCCTATATCAATACCTACCAGCAACCCGCCGACGGAAGCTACACGGAGCGGTACAACCATTCTAAGTTGCACGCCAACGGCATGACCATCGGGGCGCTGGGCGTGCTGGGCGGACGGCAAAAGTACCCGGTGCAACTCTACGAAGCTTTTGATACGGTGGAGAAAGTAGGTCCCTGGCTGGAGCAGATCAACTGGGCCCAGCAGTGGGGAGCCTCGCACCTGTTCTGGGGCGGTATCCACTGTTATAGTCTGAGTAGAGAGTGCGACCCGGCTTGGTTAGCGTATGTGTTTCAGTGGCTAGACGATAACCTGGATGAGCAAACCGGTTGGTGGAGAGAAGGCACGGTCTACACCGACCGACACCAGCCGCTGGGCGGAAGCGTGCACATTCTGCCCCTTTACCAGCACCACGGCCGGACGTTCCCGTATCCCGAGCGCATTATCGACAGCGTACTGGCGCTGCAACTGCCGAACGGACGCTGGCTCAACCGGGCCAAAGACCGCGACCAGATCATGCACTACCTGGAACTGGATGCCTTGTATGCCCTGCGCTACCTGGGTACTTTGGCTCCCGGCTACCGAGAGAATGATGTTATGAAAGCGGTAAACCGCTACGCTGATCTGGTCCATACGTATTGGAACCAGCCCTCTCCTACCTGGCCGAAGTTGCATCCGCACCGGATCCTGTCGATGGTAGGCACGTTCGGGTTGCTGCAAAAGCTGCTGCCCGACCGTTTTACGGATCAGGTGGCTTGGACCGATATTTTTAGCGATATTCAGCTTTACAATACCGCTGCGGTAGAAGCAGTCTGAAAGAAGCAACTCTTTATGAACCGACGAAAGAATATAACCTCCTGTTTACCAATAATCAGAAGCCTTACCGTGCTTATCAGCCTGAGTTCTAGTCTGCCTGCCCCGGCGCAATCCCCGGCAAAAGACTATCTGCACTACGTACGGACCTTCGCCGACACCCTGCTGTCGGTCGGGCTAGACCGCTACGGCCCCTACCCCACTGCCATGTGGGCTTCGGTCATTGACACCCGCGATTTGTCCGTACCCATTCGGGGCGTACCGCCCACCACCGGGGTGCGTCCCCACGACCGGGCCGTGGGCGGGTCCAACTACTACCACGACGTGCTCAGCCTGACGGTGTTCGATCAACTGAGCCAGCTGACCGGCAATGATCGCTACCGACAAGCTGCTCGGGATTACTCCCAAGACTTTCTGGAACGTGCGCAGCATCCCGAGACCGGCCTGTTGGGTTGGGGCGAACACCTGTACTACAACTTTTATACCGACACAGTATCGATAGCCGAAGACCGCTTGCTGGACCTACGCGCCTACTTCCGGATGCCGCACGAACTCATTGCCTGGACGCCGCCCTGGCAGCGCCTGTGGGCCATTGATTCGGCCCGCACCCGCCGGGCCATTGAGGGCCTGAAGTATCACTTCAACGGTCCCGACGTGCAAACCCATTTGTTCAACCGCCACGCGGTGTGGAACGCCCCGGAGTACCAGCACGAGATCATGCCCTGGATCAAGCACGCGGCCTTGTACGCTTACTCCTTCGGTTTTCTGCACCGGCAGACCGGCGATGAGTCATGGAAAGAAAAGAGCGGGCAGATCGGCACCTTGTACTGGAACCTGCGTGACCACCGCACCGACCTGGTATTCGGTTGCCTGTACCATAAATCTCCCACGGGCGGGGGCAAAGACGCCAGCCTGAGCAACACGGCCCTCTACACCTACTGGCTCCACAAAGCCGGGGAGATGATTGGTTCGGAAGACATGAAGCAGCAGGCAATCACGCTGCTGAAAGCTTACGATGCGTATGGCTGGAACCAAGCGGAACAGCAGTATTACCGTGAACTCAACCTGGACGGCAGTATGCCGGAAGAAGCCGCCTGGGCCACGCCCTGGAAGCAGGGCTACGGCTCGTCCAGCCTACTTACCTGGGGTCGGGTAACGGCCTACATCGCCCGTCAGGATTCGTCTGATGCCATGCAGCCGATGGCCAAAAAAGCCCTGACCATCGCTAACCGCCAGCCGCTACCGGACGTGTACAGTGCGCAGAACCTGGGCGAGGCCATCAACGCCAACGTCGATCTGTACGAACTTACCGCCGACCGGCAGTATCTGAAACATGCCCAACGCTACGCCAATACGGCCATTGAGCACCTGTGGCGCAACGGGCTTTTCGTGCGTCAGAAGAACGATCCTTATTACGAAGCCAAACTCGGTGTAGGCGATTTGCTTTCGGGACTGTTGCGGCTTCACCTGGCCCTGAATGATAAAGCATCCCAAACTTCCGTAGATTGGAGCTTCTAAATACTTGAATATCGAACCGGGCCCCGGCGGCACCGAGTAAGGAATGATGAATATCAAAGAATAAAAAGACATGAAACGACGTAACTTCCTAAAACAACAATTGGCTGCCGGATTGGGCAGCGTACTACTTCCTTCCGGCTTCAACGCCCTATCCGCTTCGCCGCGGTTTGAGCCCAACCCCGAGCTACCGGCCGTTCCGATCACTTCCGGGCCAAAGCAACACTGGTTTGGCTACTACGACAAGCAACAGATCGACGCCTCGGGACGCTATGCCCTGGGGATGGAGGTCGATTTTGAGTACCGCTCACCCACCGCCGACGACGTGCTGAAAATCGGCATGGTGGACTTGCAAAACAACACCGAGGGTCGGCCCCGATGGATCGAGCTGGGCGAAAGCCGCGCCTGGGGCTGGCAGCAGGGCTGCATGTTGCAGTGGGTGCCCGGTAGCGAAGAAGAGGTGCTATGGAATGATCGAGAGGGTGAGCAGTACGTGACTCGAGTGCTGAATATCAAAACCAAGGAAAAGCGCACCTTGCCCCGGGCTACCTACACGGTGAGTCCCGACGGGAAGTTTGCGATGTGTGCCGACTTCGCCCGCATCGACAACATGCGCCTGGGCTACGGCTACAAGGGCGGCAGCGACCCGTTCGAAGACCAGAAAGCCCCAAAAGAAGGCGGTATCCACCGCCTGGATTTGGTCACCGGCGAAAGCAAGCTGGTCGTCTCACTGCACGATATCGCGCAGCTTTCGCACAATGGCAGCGCTATAGCCGACAAGTGGCACTACTTCAACCACCTGCTGGTGAGTCCGGACAGTAAACGCTTTATCTTCCTGAACCGCTACCGCGACTTCCCGCTCACCCCCGAAATGAAGGCCGAAGAAGATGCCTACGGCAAGTACGTGCGCGGCAACTACACCACCCGCATGTTCACCGCCGACGTAGACGGGGGCAACGTGTACGAACTGGACCAGTCCGGCAAGACCTCGCACTTCATCTGGCGCGATCCCGAACACGTGCTGGCCTGGACACGCTACCAGGACCAAAACGGCTTTTTTCTGTTCACCGATCAAAGTCGCGAGGTAGAGTGGGTCGGAAAAGAGGATATGACGCGCAATGGGCACCAGACCTATCTGCCCCACACTAATAACGAGTGGATTCTCAACGATACGTATCCGAACAACAACGACCGCAAGCAAACGCTCTACCTCTACCACGTGCCCACCGGCAAAAAGGTGATACTGGGCCGCTTCTACCAACCGCCCGAATCGCAGGGTGAGTGGCGCTGCGACCTGCACCCTCGCTTTAGTGTGGATGGCCGCACCGTGATCTTTGACTCTACCCACGGGGGCAACGGGCGGCAGATGTATCAGGTGGATATTTCGGAGATTATCACGTAGGAAGAAACGTGCGATAGCAAAAGATGCTGAACGGTTTGATCGCCCACATCGACCCTCAGCGGTTAAAAACCACCCAAATAGCGTTCTAAAACCTGATCCAACAGAAAATTCATGGTATTTCGTCTTTTAGCCTTTGTTCCGGTACTACTAATTTTAACCATCCATTCCGCATTGGCCCAGGAGACCTCACGCAGTTTTGAACTGCGCTACGTGACCAACGACACCGCGGCCAATGGCGAAACCGACTTCAAGGGAAAAACCGAGTACCTGGATACCGAGCAGCGGGTGGATTTTTTGAAACAGTATGCCCGGGTGGCCAGTCGCTTCTTCAATGACACGGCCTACAACACCAAAGTGGTGACCGAGCAAGAAGTACAATCGGCCCTGGCCAAGATCAAACCGCAACCGCTGCCCTCGGTGCGGCGGCGCATTCGGCTCGAGGAATGGCAATACCTGGGCTACCGGGCCGGACAGCATGCCGAGGACACGCTGCAACTGCGTCGCTGGCAACAGGAGGCCGGAGTGCGGTTGGATAGCGGTCACCTAACCATTGCCGCTCCCGAAAAACGGCTGTCGTTTTCGTTTCCCTCGCAGAGCTGGCGGTTCTCGCTACGCTGGCGGGTGCAGGTGCCTTCCGCCGACCAACGGGCGGGCTTTACCCTGACCGACGAAGGAGGCAACCCCGCCACCACGGTGGGCTTCGGTGCCGACGGACGCTTCTTCTACCGCACCGCCAACGGCGAAGAACGAACCGGATCAGCCTACCAACCCAATCGTTGGTACGAACTAAAGCTCGAGGTAGACCTAGCCGCCTTCAAGCGCAAGGAAGACGCCGCTCACTACAACTTTTACGTCGACGATTCGCTCGTGGCCGACTACGTACCGGTAGAGCGGATGGTGACCGGGGGGGTCGGTTACGCCGAAAGCTTTATCAGCCTGGCCGGGGTGAGTCAATTTGCCGTACGCACCCCACCAGGAATGCAACTCGACGATCTGTGGGGCGTAGGCTATCATCCCACCGGCCGCGAGACGTATCCGTATACCATCGAAACGTTTCTGGACGAAGACTTCGAGGCCAAACCGGCGATTGACGGCTGGGAAACGGATGCTTATTCCGGTGCCGCCTGGCCAACCGACACCCTGCCCATCGCCCACGGCAGCGAACGCCACCACCAGGAAGACCTGTACCTGCGCAAAAAGGTGTTCGTTCCGGCTTACCAGCACGCCCGCTTGGTAATTGAAATGTTGGACCCCGGCGGGGAAGTGTGGATCAACGGCAAGGTGGTGGCCGCCGTGCACAACCGCCATCCCATTGATCTGGACGTGACCGAGCACCTCGTTCCCGGCGACACCAACCTGCTGGCCGTGAAGGTCAACCATTTTTACCTTACCGAGCGGGAAGGCGAGGTGATGCCCCACTCGTCGCTGGACTTCAACGTGGGCTGGTTTGCCGGGCGGATGCACCTGGACCTGGTGGGCAAGACCACCGTAGAAGACGTGTTCGTGCATACGGAAAGCTTGTTGGATGACCAACGCCAGGCGACCCTTAAAGCGCGGGTGCAAATCAACCACCAGGGCTACCTTTCGTTTCGGGGCAAAGCCACCGTCAACGCCTATCCCTGGTATCCCGAAGAAACCGACGAACCGGTGGCCACCACTTCTTTTCCGGTGGTGATCGGGCACGGAGAACAGACTTTTGAGCACACCTGGACGGTGAACAACCCCCGGCTGTGGACGGCCGAGAACCCACAGTTGTACAAGCTCGAGGTGGTGTTGGAGGAAGAAGGAAATAACCAGCCCATAGACGATGCGGTGGTCACCACCGGCATTCGAACGCTCTCGCAGGAAGGCGGTTCGTTTCACGTCAACGGCCAACCGGCCATGCTCAACGGGGCGCAGATCATGGGCTTCCGCGGCCCGCTGGAAGATATGATGACGCAGGTGCGCTGTCCTCCGGCCGAGTGGCTGGCCAAAGAAATCCTGATGGTGCAGAAGATGCACGGCAACCTGATCCGGGTGCACGTGCACGCCTGGGAGTTTCCGGCCGAGAACATCAATGACCCACGCCTGCCCGAGATGGCCGACCAGTTGGGCATGATGCTCATCTGGGGCACGCCCGCCTGGATTCGCACCGGCTACGGCTGGGGGCAGATCGACTTCGCGGGCTTCCCGGAGTACATGAAGCAAGTGTACAATCACCCCAGCATCGCCGTCTGGGAAGCGGCCAACCACACCCAGAGTTTCAAGGGGCGCGACGTGATGGAATCAAACCTGTTCTGCGAGAAAGTATACAATACTATCTACCCGGTGGACCCTAGCCGATTGATCTCGTTCAACTCCTACGTGCGTCACCTCCACTACGGCAACGACGCGGGCACCATCGACCAGCAGGGCAATCCCATCGAGGCGAGTCCGGCCTGGACCGCCCCGATGGTGACGCGCGGCAACCAGGATGGCATTGTGGGCTACTCCCGCGACTGGAGCCTGCTGCGCCGCTGGCCGGATAACTATATCAAGAGCTTTCTAAACAGCAAGCAGCGGGCCTACTTCAACTTTGAGCACGAGGAGAGCATGGCCCAGCCCAACTGGAACCTGAGCAAGGGCAAGCCCTGGCACCGCCTGCATTCTTACGAATGGGAATACGACGAGGGCACCATCGGGCGGCGGCTCGCGCTGGACGAGTGGCGGGCGAGCCAGGCCTGGCAGGGCTTCAGTGCCTGGGAAAGTATGAAAAAGCAGCGCTACATCGACTACGACGGCTTCTCATGGTGCTGCCTGCACGGCGGGGCCAACTCGGTGACCTACAAAAAGCCGCTCATTGACTTTATGGATCACGCCAAGCTGGCCTTCTGGACCAACAAAATGATCTTTCAGCCGACGGTGGCGGGCAGCCACAACGTGGACGTGGTTTACGGCCCGGACGACACGATCACCCCGGTGGTGATGCACCTGGGCGACAGCGAGACGGTAACCCTGACGGTGAGCGTGCAGGATTTGGTCGGCAATGAGATGGCCCGCCGAGCCTACGACAACGTATCGCTGGAGGCGGGGCGCAACGCTACCGTGTTGGATGCCTGGCAGCCGGAGTTTCCCCAAGCAGGGTACTATACTATCGTATATGAGATTGTATTTTGAACGTTTATCCGGTCAGGGAATTCACCAACCTGACTAGGCACTCTGGCGATCAAGCTGGTGGCGGTATTCTTTGGGAGAGTAGCCAATGATTCGCTTAAATTGTCGGTTGAAGTGGGTGAGTTGGTTGTAGCCGGAGGCGAAGGCGATTTCGGCTACGGTTTTGTCGGTCTGCTGAAGCAGTTTGCAGGCGTGTCCTACCCGCACCTCGTTCAGAAAGTTGGTAAAAGTTTTGCAAAAATGCTTCTTAAAATACCGGCAGAAGGTGGTTGGGGACATGTTGGCATAGGATGAAATTTCATCTAGCGTAATGTGGTGATCCGCGAAACGGTTGATGATGTATTCATACGTTTTGTTGACAATTTCGTGGTCTTTCCGATTGACCACCGGGGCAAAACCCCGACTGGATAATACCCGCCGTTGTTTATTGGTGGCCATGAACTGGAGCAACTGGAAAAAAGCAATCATTCGCTCAAACCCGCTTAAATCCGTTAGTTCCTGCATCTTCCGGTGAAAAAACGGAATGTCGGTGCTGGCAAAGGCTACGCCCCGTTGCGCCTCGTACAGCAGATTGGCAATTTGCTGGTTTTCAGGAAGATCAAAAAAAACCGTTCCGAACACCTCTTTCAAAAAGCGCAGCGTGATCACGTTTCCGCGCTCGTAGTTGTCGGGCTGCACCGCATGAAGTACGTGCGGACCGATCAAGAACAGGTCGTTGTCAGAAAAGTTTTCAATAGTGTTGCCAACAAATCGCTTTCCACTACACTCTACGATCACCGAGATTTCGTACTCCTCGTGCGTGCGCATCAGGATTTCAGGTGATGGCACAAAATCTCTCTTGACCGTGTAGCGTCGGCTGAAGAATGAGGATTCATTGGGGGGCGTCCATTTTTCTACTAATGTCTTCATCATCTAACGCTACGGGTAGGTGGGAAAACTTAATTTAAGAATTACTTTCTCAATAATACCGGCAATTTCCTATTTTCTTGGTAAAAGAAAGATCATTAAACCGTTTTTGTTTACCTAATTAACAGCATTTGGTAAAATAGTGTAATAAAGCCGTAAGATAGTCGGAGAATGCTGTCCCGCAATTCTTTTGGTTTGTCTAATTGGTTTACCACTCCTTATTCATGACACACTGCATCACTGTCTTCTTTAGCACCTTGCTGCTGGTAACAGACTTTGCTGCTCATAGCCAAGTTAACTTTTACGTGTCACCTCAGGGCAATGACAACAGCCAAGGCACAAACGGCGCGCCCTTCCGTACGATTACTCAAGCTCAGCAGGCAGTCCGGATAGTGCTAAATGATCAACAGGAACAAGATGTCGTAGTGCACCTTCGGCCAGGGCAGTATCACCTCACCGAGCCGCTACGCTTTGGTCCGGAAGACAGCGGCTCAGCTACGCGCCGGGTGACTTACCGAGGTGCCGACGAAGGTCAGACCCTGATCCACAGCGGACAGAAAGTGACGGAATGGCAACCCACTTCGGACAATCCCAGCATCTATCAAGCCCCCTTGGCCGACACCCGGTTTCGTCAGTTGTACGTTAACGGTCAACGGGCTATCCGGGCCCGCTATCCCAACCAGGGCGAATATCTGGAAAGCACAGGCTGGGACTACGAAGACCGGCAACTGATCATACTAGGCAAGCATCCGGTTCTCGCCGAAGGCCATTCTGGCCTAGAGATGCTGCTGTTGCAAAGCTGGGCCGAAGGTTACCTTAGGGTTCATAGTATTGAGCCTTATGGCCTAAGCTTTCATAAGTACTCCCGGGTAAGCTTTGTGAAGAACGAAACGGATATCTTATTTAACCGGCCCTATCCCATGCACGAACCGGTCCACCGGCTCTACTTCGAGAACGCTCGTGCTCTGCTAGATGCCGAGCAGGAGTGGTACCACGACGAGGCCAACGGCATCTTGTACTACCAACCCGCCGCCGGAGTAGACATGCGCGAAGTGCAGGTAATCTATCCCACGTTGGATACACTACTTATCGTGCAAGGCACGCCCGACCAGCCGGTAACTAACTTGCGTTTTGAAAACTTATCTTTTGCGTATTCCAATTGGACGTACGCCAGCGAGCACGGTTACCTCAACGGGCAAACCGGACAGCATAACCACCGGGCCGAACCCAACAACGACCAGTACGTGTATCGCCCTCCGGCAGCGGTGTACGTGGCCAACGCCGACCGCGTAGCCTTCGTGCGCAACGAGTTTCGCAACCTAGGTTCTACCGGCCTGGACCTACACTACGGTACCCGCCACTGCGCCGTAGTGGGCAACACGTTCGGCAACATCGCCGGAAGCGGGGTGGCCCTGGCTAAGTTTACCCAAGATCCTTCGGTAGAGTATCACCTCCCTTACAATCCATCAGACACCACCGAAATCTGCTACTCCGATACCATCGCTAACAACTTAATTGAACGGGTCGCAGCCGACTACTTCGGGTGCGTTGGCGTTGCCGCTGGCTATCCGAAAGGAGCGCAAATTACCCACAACACCCTTCGCAACCTGCCTTACTCGGGCATCAGCGTGGGCTACGGGTGGACTGACCAGCCCAACGCGATGGCCGATAACTTTATCGCCTACAACGACGTGAGCGACGTGGTCAAATTGCTCAACGACGGCGCGGCTATTTACACGCTTTCTTACCAACCGGGCACCCGCCTATACCGTAACTACCTGCACGATATGTCGGCTCCGCAAGAACCCTGGCAGCGGATTAAGTACGCTATCTACTGTGATGAAAAAACCGGCGGTTCGGAGGAGAAGCCCTTTGTCATTGAGGAGAATGTGATTGAGAACGTGCCGGGCAAGCTTAATCTGCACCAATCGGGCATCATATCGCTCAAGTACGCGCTGCACCGCGCTTCGCAGCGCGATGGTAAGCGAATCGTTGAGCAGGCCGGAATAGAACCTGAGTATCGGGATATTGTAGTCCACAGTCCATAATCCACAGACGACAGCAGTTGTGGACTGTCGACTGTGGACTATCGACTCTAAACAAATAGAAGATAATTATGAGCAACGTTGCGCCACGACCTTCTTACCGCAGTGACCACACCCTCCCCGGATTGGTGTTGGGCACTGCCGGTTTGGGTGGCGTGTGGGGAGACATTGACCGACAGGAGTCCGTAGATACTATTTTATACGCGCTGGAAAACGGCGTGGAGCGGCTGGATACGGCTCCCGCCTACCGCAACGCCGAAGCCATTGTGGGTGAAGCCCTGCGGCAGTACACCGGTCCGCGTCCGATGGTGAGCACCAAAGTAGGCAAGCTGCGGGCCGACGCGGCGGATGAGCGAACCAACAACTACGCGCTGGCCACCATGCACCGGAGCGTAGCGGAAAGCCAGGAACAACTCGGTGCCGAGCACCTTGATCTGCTATTCTTGCACGAACCCGAACAGGTGCCCACCGATCAAGTGTCCGAAGTA
Organism: Cyclobacteriaceae bacterium; assembly: GCA_965217275.1. Lineage (GTDB taxonomy): Bacteria > Bacteroidota > Bacteroidia > Cytophagales > Cyclobacteriaceae > Tunicatimonas. The sequence goes on from OZ244400.1 coordinate 6,302,226, forward strand.
GTTGACTTTATGAAGCAAGCCAAACAAAGCGGAGCCGCCGCCACAATCGGGCTGGGCGGCGTGGTGCCGTCGGCCTTCCACGAAGCCATCCGACAGCGAGTCTTCGACGTGGTGATGAGCTACAACAACCTGGATGCTGCCTGTCTGGACGGGTTGCAATTGAACATTCCTTTTTTCCGAACCCACGGCCTCACCACCTACCAGGGAAGCGCACTGCACATGGGCCTGCTGGGCAACCGCTTTGAAAAGTACCAGGAAAATCCTCCGGAGTGGATTTCCAAAGACGCTTTGGTCCGAGCCGGTAAGGCGCACGCCCTGGCCCAGCAGCTGGGCATGAAGCTGCCCACACTCGCGCACCGCTACCTGCTGTCGATGCAGGAAGTAGACTACCTGGTGCTGGGTGCCAGGAACCTGTCCCAACTCACCGCCACGCTGGCCGACTGCCGGGCGGGTCGGCTGAAAGAAACCGTATTTGAAGAACTCACTAACTTAATCCAATGATGAAAGTCAATCCTTCGGTTGCCGTGGCTCCGCCCCCGCTAAAGACCCCCATCTATCAAGAATCGTTTGATATCCGAACGGTAGAGATGCGCTGCGTAGCACCGGTAGAATTTGAGCGGCCCTTTTACGATGCTACGATGGGTCCCTTTGTGCACTACCGCGCCTGCTTCGTGCGGCTCACCGACCGCCACGGTGCGTGGGGCGAGTGCGAGTTTCCGATCACCGGACTAGACCTGCTCAAGAACACCTTCGTCCCGCTACTGCTGGACACAAAAGAGACTACGTACGAAGAGCTGTACCGCACCCTTTACTGGAGTATCCGCAACGAAGGCTTCCGGGGCAGCGCGGCCCTGGCCCTGGGTCATCTGGATCGGATTTTTCACGACCTGGCGGCCCGTCGGCAGGGCGTACCGGTGTTTCGGTACCTGGGGGCAAACAACCCCCGGGTGCGGGCTTACGCCAGCGGGGGAGGCATGAACCTCAAGGGCAACGAACTGCTCGACGAATGCCTGGCCTGGGAAGCACAAGGCTACGCTACGATCAAGATGAAGTTCGGTGGACTGAATACCAGTGTGAAGGAAGACCTGACGCGCATTGCCCAAGTGAGAGAAGCCCTGCGGCCGGAAACCGGGTTGGCCGTGGATGCGAACCAATCGATGAGCCTCACCAAAGCGCAAGCGTTAAGCCGGGAACTCGGCCCGATGAACATTGCCTGGCTGGAAGAGCCGGTGCACTCGGCCGCGCTGCACGACATTGAGGAACTGTGCGATAGTTCGCCGGTTTCCGTCTCCTACGGCGAATCGGAGCGCACGGCGCTGGTATTTCCTTCACTGGTGCGGGCCGGGGTGCGGCACCTGCAACCCATTGCGGGGCACATCAGTAGCTTGCGCGAATGGCTGTCGATTGCTGAATTGGCTCGCCGTCACGGCCTGATGTTCAGTGGCGGGGGCACGTCGCACCTCAACGCTTCGCTGGTGGCCGCCGCGGGTGAAGAAGCTCAGCTGGAGTATCTGGAACCGGTGGTGGGAGCACTGGCTTCGCTGTTACGAGTGAAACCCGACGTGCAAGACGGCCACTTCGTGGTGCCGGAAGTGCCGGGCATCGGCGCGGAGGTAGACTGGCCGCGCCTGGAAAAGGAGAAGCGCATCACCGACCACGGCGTCTGGAAGTGATTTCCAAACCAAACCCCTGAAGGAAACAACCATGAACATCCACCGGCATTTGCACCCCCTTGATTTCGGCGTGGTAGCCATTTACCTGCTGCTGCTGGTGGGCATCGGAGCGTACATCAGCTTCCGCAAAAAAAAGCACAGCGAACAGGATTATTTTCTGGCGGGTAGTTCGCTGCGCTGGTACAGCATCGGCCTCACCATGTGGGGCACCAACGTGGGGCCGTCTATGCTGATCGCTTCCTGCGCCGTAGGCTATACCACCGGCATCGTGGCGGGCAACTTCTCCTGGTACGCTTTTGTCTTCATCGGGCTGCTGGCCCTGGTCTTTGCGCCGCACTACAAGAACACCCGCGTGAGCACCCTACCGGAGTTTATGGGTAAGCGCTTTAATAAGACTACCCGCGAACTGCTGGCCTGGTACTCGCTGGTGACCATCCTGATCTCCTGGCTGGGCCTGACGCTCTACGCCGGGGGCCTGCTGGTGAGCCAGATCATGGCCTGGCCATTGTGGGCTTCGGTGAGTGCGCTGATGCTGCTGGCCACCTTTTTTGCCGTGGCCGGTGGCCTGGAAGCCATTGCCATCACCAACGTGTTTCAGATGATCCTGCTGATCGTGGCCTCCAGTATCCTGGTGATCGCCGGACTGCACGAACTGGGCGGCGTAGACCGGCTGCTCAACGAACTGCCCGCCGACTACGGACGGCTGTTCCTGCCCGCCGACAATCCCGACTATCCCTGGATCGCTATTGTACTGGGCTATCCGGTGCTGGGCATCTGGTTCTGGTGTACCGACCAGAGCATGGTGCAGTCGGTGCTGGGGGCCAAAAGCCTGGAACAGGGGCAGTTAGGCACCAACCTGACCGGCTGGCTCAAGATCATCGACGTGCCGCTATTTATCCTGCCGGGCATCATCGCCTACCTGCTCTACCCCAACCTGGCCGACGAAAACGAAGCCTACATGACGCTGGTGACCGGCCTGCTACCGGTGGGCCTGGTGGGCCTGATTATGGCGGTGCTTATTGCAGCCTTGATCAGCACCATCGACTCGGCTCTCAACTCGCTGAGCACGGTGTTTACGATGGACATTTACGCCCGCCGGTATAACCCGGATGCCTCGCCGCAGCGCCTGGTGGTGATCGGCCGCACGGTGGTAGTGGTCGGGGCGGTGCTGGCGATTCTTATTGCATTGGGCCTGGACCGGATCAAGGGCATGGACCTGTTTAGTTTGTTTCAGGCCATCTTAGGCTATTTGGCTCCGCCGATGGCGGCGGTGTTTCTGCTGGGAGTCACCTGGAAGCGGATGACCACCCCGGCGGCGAACGTGGGCCTGGTGGTTGGCTCAATCGTGAGCCTGATCGTCGGGGTGATGCAGCTTCGCAACTGGCCGGACCCCACCTTTTGGCCGCACTTTCTGCTGGTGTCTTTCTTCTTGTTTGTTTTTATCCTGCTGCTGATGATCGGAGTGTCACTGGGTACTCCGTTTGACCGAAAGTCTGATTTTCCCACGCTCACCCAGTCCTATGCGGCCTTGCAGTACACGCCCTCGCATCGGGTGCTGCTGCTGTGGGGGGGCTTATCTATCGTTATGATTTCTCTTTACTTAATTTTCAACTAAATGTTCTACACAATGAAAAATCAATTACTCAATCGCTGGTGGGGGCTGGCCCTGCTGCTCAGCTTGATTCAGCTGGCGGCTGCCTCCCCCGGCTACGCGCAAGGCGCGGAGCAAACCATCACGGGCCAAGTCACTGACCAGGAAAACGGCGAAGGGCTACCCGGAGTCAATGTGCTGGTGAAGGGCACTTCAGTAGGCACGGTGACGGATGTGGAAGGCAACTATCGACTATCCGCCCCTGCCGATGCCGAGACATTGGTATTCTCCTCGGTAGGCTACGAGAGCCAGGAGGTGGCCATTGGCAATCAAACGACAGTGAGTGTGGTACTAAATCCTGATACTCAGTCGCTTGAAGAAGTGGTGGTGGTGGGCTACGGCACCCAAAAGCAGTCGCAGATCACCGGGGCCGTGTCTACGGTGAGTTCGCAGGAAATCCAGTCGGTGGCGGCCCCTAACTTCGAGCAGTCGCTGCAGGGCCGAAGCACCGGACTCAACCTGGTGTCCGGCAGCGGGCAGCCCGACGCGCCGATTCGTATCCAGATTCGGGGCACCAACTCGGCGACTACCTCTACCGAACCCCTGATCATCGTCGATGGCGTGCAGCTCAACGGGGGCACCTCGGCACTGAACTTTATCAACCCTTCCGATATCGAGAGCGTATCGGTACTCAAGGATGCTTCGGCTACCGCCATCTACGGTTCGCGGGGAGCCAACGGGGTGATCCTGGTAACCACCAAAACCGGTAAGCAGGGCGAAGGCAAGATCACCTTTGGCTACACCCGCGGCATCACCAGCCCGATCAACATGGTTGAACTGGCCAACGCCGACCAGTTTCGCCAACTGCTATCCGAGGCCCGCATCAACTCCGGACTGGAGGGCACCGTGCCGCCCCAGGATCTGCAGCGGTTGCTGGGCAACCAGTTCTTTGAGGGAGCGGCCTACGCTTCGTCTGACCTTTACAACACCACCAACACCGATTGGCTAGACCTGATGATCGGCGACGGCAGTTTTGATCAGTACGACATCTCGCTGTCGCGCGGAGCCGAGAAGTCTTCGTTCTTCGTGTCGGGACAATACCGCACCCAAGAGGGCAACTACCGGGGCGAGCAGTTCGACCGCTTCAACTTCCGTTCGAATCTCACCTTTAGCCCTAAGGAGTTTATCAACTTCGGCATTCGCTACAACGTGAGCTTTATTGACAACGACCGACCGGTGGACCCCCGCCGGTTGCCCAACTTTGTCAACCTCGGCGATGCCACCCAGAACTGGGGCGGAAGCGGGGGCTATCCGAAGTTGTACGGTAGTGCCTTGCCCGTGTTTCCGATCTACTGGCCGGAGGGTACCACGTTTCCCTTCGGCAACCCGAGCGAACCGTATCCCTTTGATCCCACCTCGGGCAACAACGTGCTGTACTCGGCGCAGAACACCCACAATGAAGAGCGCACGATCGAGAACCTGGCCAACATATTTGTAGAAGTAAAACCCCTTACGGATTTGACCCTGCGGGCCGAACTGTCGGGACGATACACCACCAACTTCACCTCGCGCTGGAGCGGAGAGAATATCCGGCCCGTTGGTGAGCCGGACCCTACCGTTTCGCAACTGCCCGATACGCTGGCCTACGTATGGGAAGGATCCAATCGCTTTGAAATCCTCAACTCCCGGTCGCTCAACTACAACACCAGCCTAACGGCCAATTACGCCCACGACTTCGGCGACCATAACTTTGGCTTGCTGTTGGGCTACGAGGCCATCAAGATCGATCCGCTGTGGTTCCAACTGAATGCAACGCAGGGGGCGGCCAGCACCAACGACCCGGAGGTGCCCGCTGCCACCATCAATCAGGGACCGGACCTGCTCAACGCCCAGTACAACATCGGTGACGAAGAACGTTTTGTGTCGCAGTTCAGTCGACTCAACTATGATTACCAAGACCGCTACCTGCTGCAACTCACCCTGCGCCGCGACGGTAGCTCAAAGTTTGCTCCCGCCAACCGCTTCGCCTACTTCCCCAGCGTGTCGGCCGGTTGGGTGATCACCGAGGAAGACTTTATGCCCGAAGGGCTTACCAATGTTGTATCATTCGCCAAGCTACGCGCCAGTTGGGGCAAATCGGGCAACGCGGGGATTGGAGACTTTCTGTACCTGCCGGGCAATTTCCTGAACTGGCCTCCCTACGGCTACGGCGCCTACGCCCGGGGATCATTGATTCAGAGTGCGGTCGGTACCGACGACATTCGGTGGGAAACCTCCACGACCTTCGACGTGGGACTGGATTTTGACCTGTTCAACGGTCGCCTGGGTGGTACGGTGGCTTACTATCGCACTCAGACTGACGACCTGTTGTTTGCCACGCCGCTGCCCGCCAGCCTGGGTATCTACGCCGGGGTGGGTGACCCGGGTTCAGCCACGCAGAATATCGGCCAGATGCGCAACCAGGGGATCGAGCTGTCGCTCAACTCGGTTAACGTACGCGCCGGTAACTTCCAGTGGACCACCACGCTGAACCTGACCACCAACCGAAACGAGGTGGTGTCGATCTACGAAGGCTTTGGTAACGACCCCGGTAGTTTAACCCCCTACGGGGAAGTGTCGGTGTTTCCGGGCGAGGCCCTGGGCACCTACTATCTGCCCGAGTTTGCCGGTTACGATGATCAAGGACAAATGCTGGTCTACGAGCTGGACCAGGATCTGAAGGCCGAAGGCATTACCCAGCGCACCGGCGAGCGGATCGTGATTGAGGGGGGGCAGGTCAACGAACACAGCGTGCTGCAGAGCGGAAAGACCGGCAACCCAACCTTCTTCGGTGGGTTTGGCAACACCTTCTCCTACCGCGGATTTTCGCTGCAGATTTTCTTCACCTTCCAGGGAGGTAATTATTTATACGACGATAACCTGAGCCTGGTGCGGGTAGGAAACGGCAGTACCGTATTGCGCGAAGACCTGGTGGGCAACTACTGGACGCCGCAGAATACCGATGCCGAGTACCCGGCGATTTACTGGCGCAACCGGGCCCCCGTTGAGGAAGGAGAGAGAGAGGTTGTTGCCTCGACCACCAACGATCACTGGCTGCAACGCGGCGACTACGCCCGCTTGCGCACCGTATCGTTGGAGTATCTGCTGCCGAATAACATCCTGGAGCGCACGCCCCTGCAGTCGGCCCGGGTGTTTGTCACGCTCAACAACGTGGCCACCTTCACCAACTACGATGCCTACGATCCGGAGTACCTGAACCTGGGACTCGGTGGCGACCGTAACACTGGTTCTTCGGCACTGCGTCGCAACGTGGGGCAGGGGGTCATCAACTCGGTTCCTTTTCCCCAGGTATTCACCACTTCTTTTGGTATCAATCTCGGATTTTAACCCACTAAATAACAAGACGATGAAATTTAACCGATTATATATTCTCTTGCCCTTTCTGCTGGGCACCCTGTCCTGCGGCGACGAGTGGCTGGACGAAACCGAATTTGGCAGCAACCGCACCACCAGCGATTTCACCACCAACGAAGACTACGATAAGCTGGCGCAGGGCGCCTACTTCAGCTACGGGGCGCCCGGAGCGCAGGTGGCTTTTATCGACATGGACATCATCCACGGCATCGCTGCCTCCGACATCGCCCGTTTGATTTCCGGGGCCGACGTGATCTCCGGCTCCCGGGCCACCGATGATATATACTTTCGGGAGTCAGAAGAGGACAACATCAACTGGCTTTCCCGGGGGTTCTACGGGGGATACCAAGCCATTCACTTGTCCAGTCTGGTCATAGATTTTTACGAAAACAACGAGCCGTTTGATGATCAAACCGCCGGTTGGGTGCCGTATACCCGCGGCGACGTGCACTTTGCTCGGGCCTTGGCTTACTACAAACAGGCCCAGGTGTTTGCCCCGCCGCTGAGTTCGGCCCCCGACGCGCTGACCATACCGTTGCGCACCGAGCCTACTCGGGGAACGGGCGACAACCTGCCGCTGGCCACCAACCGGGAAATTTACGACCAGATTATTGCCGACGCCGAAGTAGCCATCCAACTGCTGCCCAGCATTACGGACATTATCAATAACCCTAGTGACTATCCTCCGACCGCCCTGGGGCGTGGCAACCGGGAAGCGGCGCAGGCGCTGCTGGCCTGGGTCTACTTTGAGATTGGCAACGAGGGGGATAATTGGGATCAAGCCCTGCGCTACGTTGGCGACGTGTTGGGCAGCACCACTCCGGGGGCGGTCAGTAATACCTTCCCGCTGGTGCAGTCCGACGATCTGCAAACCGGGGTGTTTGTGCCGGGCAGCAACTGGCCGGACGAGAGCTTCGCTGACGTACGCGCATCGGAAACAATTTTTCAGTGGATCAACAACCTCTTCTGGCGGGGTACCCGCGTGGATGGCCCCCTGTCGGCCGATTTGCTGGCTCCGGGAGCTGAGCGACGGGGTTTAGCCATGAGCTCAGCGGCCCGGGAGATCACCGGCTGGAACGACCCGGCGGTGGCCGAACTGGACCAACGCTACCGCGACTGGTACGTGCGCTTGATGCCCAACAATGACGACGATAGTTTGCTGGTGGATGTTGAAGACCCGGTGTATGGTCCGGATCTGTACGCCCCCTTTGAGGACAACATCTGGACGACGAAGTGGCAGAATGTAATTATGAACGTGCCCCTGTTTCGTTCGCCCCAAATGTACCTAATCCGGGCGACCATCAACGCTGAGCGAGGCGATGCCGAAGCGGCGCGGGAAGACCTGAACGTGACGCGCACCCGCGCCGGATTGCCCCCCCTTACCGGAGCCGTCACTTTTGATGACGTCGAGGCCGAGTGGATCAAGGAGCTGGGCTTCGAGGGGTTGCGACTGCGCTTTTTGCGGGCCCTGAAGCGGGAAGTTGGTCCGGGAGATCGCCCCAACGCGGTGCCGATCCCCTACGATGATCCCAGCCTGGTGTTTGCCCTGCCGGAAGTGGAAACCATTCGCAATCCGGCGATTGAATAGTAGTGGGTAGGGCGGTTTTTCCCGGATAGCCAATCCGGGAGAAACCTTTTTTGAAACGCTCACCACCGAACTACCTCGCAGTGTCTATGAAGTTACACCGCTGGTGTGACCCGACAAGCGTATATCTATTCCTCAACCACAAATTAATCACAACATGAAAAAGATAGTCTACCAAAGCCTGTTGCTGGCCTGCTTACTGCTTGGCCCCGCTTACGCCCCGGCGCAAAATGAAATCACGGTCTACGTCGACAGTGTCGTCTCGGATGTTTCCAACAATCCGCTCGGACTGAACCTTAACTGGCTCGTTGATTCCGACATTGAAAACCCCGACCGCCCCCGAACCATAGAGAGCGTGGTGGAAGAACTACAGCTTGGCACCCTGCGGTTTCCGCTGGGCGGACTGGGAGAGAACTATCGCTGGCATACTCCCGATACGGATGCCGACGGGCAATTGGACTATTCGGGAGCCGTCAACGGCCTGGAACCACGATTGTGGAACCTGAGTAAAAACCCCAGTACCAATGCTGCTAACCCCGCTACTTTCAAGGGCATCTGGAACACCCAGGTGAACCCCGACGGAACCTTTCCGCGGGATATGGACTTTGACGAGTTCATCCAAATTTGCCAAGCTACGGGCGCAGAACCGGTAGTGATGGTGGGAGTGGAGGCGTTTGCCATCCCCGGCGGCCCTACCTACGAAGAGCAGCGGCGGTCGGCCATTGAGTGGGTGAGGTACGCCAATGTTACTCGAAACTACGGGGTGAAATACTGGGAGATAGGCAACGAAAACGATCTGACCAAAGAGCTTACGGCGCAGGAATACGCCGATATTGTCAACGACTTCGGCACCGCCATGAAGCAGGTGGATCCATCCATTAAGATCGGAGCCAATGGCTTTGCCTTTAATACCAGTTGGTACGAGACGGTGTTGACCACGGCTTCTAATGTCATCGATTTCATCATCCCGCATACCTACCTAAACGCTTTAAAGAATTACGAAGAGTATCGCACCAACGATTTTGACTACATCGGTCTATTGAATCCGGCTCCCGGATTGATTGAACAGTTTGCCGCTCCCGAAGACCGGGATCGTATCACCATCATTCCTACCGAAATCAGTTCCTTTTCACCGGGCAACGTCTGGGACGACAACAACGCTAACAACGATTTGTACCGATCCCTAGCGTTCTTTGAGCAGGTTGGTAACGCACTGAGTCTGGAAAAACTGGAGTATCTGCACCTATGGGCGTCACGAAATCCCTTTGGCAACCAGTCGGTCAATGATCTGGGCAATGCGGTAGGTGATCTGACCAACGAAATATTGCCGACAGGCAGAGCCCTACAGGTGTGGTCGCAATTTTTGAACGACAAGCTGGTCCAAGCCCCCCGAGTCACCGGGTTTGTCCGCACCTACGCTAGCTATTCGGAAGATACGCAACGGCTGACCGTCTTTTTGGTTAACAAGAACAACGTAGTCGAGCCGACTTCGGTAAGCGTGCCGGGCTACACTGGCCCGAGTGCCAATGCCAAATGGACCTATACCGGGCAAAGCCCGCAGGACAAAAACCCTAGCTGGGAAAACTGCGGGAGCGTTGCATTGCAAAATAATTCTTTCAATTTACTATTAGAGCCTTTTTCCGTTACCGTGATTGCGTTTGGCGAAACGGGTACTACCGCTGAGACACTTCCTGCCAGCCCGGCAGACCTAACGCTCGGCCAAGCATCGGTCGATGCGGTGGAGCTCACGTGGACTGATCAGGCGGACAACGAACGACGGTACGTCATTGAGCGAAGTATCAACAGTGATGACTATCAAATCATTGGCACCGTCAATGCGAACGAAACCAGCTTCCGCGATTTGGTGGACACGACTAGTGCCGTGCTTACCTACCGGGTATACGCGCTCAACTGTGTAGGCACCTCGGATACCATTACCGCTACGTTCGACTACGCGAACACCATCGCTGACCTTAACCTGACCTCGCTGTGCTCTGACGACCCCGGCTACGAACGTCGCTGGCGGGTGCGCAATCCGAATAACTTTCCGATAAACGTGAACTGGCAGGTGTACGGGACGTCGCAGGAAGGAACCCTGGAAGCTTTACCCGGCGACTCTTTCTTTTTCACCCGTGCTATGGGTGGCCCTAATACGACCAAGATTAGGTGGGAGGATGAAAATAGCATGACAAAACAAAAAACCAAAGCTTCCGGTGGTGCCCAGTGCGACCTGGCAGTTCCGGCTGATCCGCAAAACCTGAGTGCTACCACCGTTCAGAGCAACCTGCCTACCGAAGCGCAGGTGCAACTCAGTTGGAGCGATGTGGCGACTAACGAGGACGTGTACAAAATTGAGCGAAGGCAAGGCAACGAACCGTATACGTTGGTGGCGGAGTTAGCGGCCAACACCACTTCCTTCAACGATAGCAAACTCACTCCGGGAGCGGTTTATACGTATCGTATCCGCGCCTTCAATAATGAATTCGGGCATTCGCAGTACGTTACCGCTCGGGTAGCCACCATCCGTGCCTACTACCGGGTCATTACCAACCCGACTGAAAGGGTACTCGAGCCGGATAATGCCTTCGCTAACAATTCCGAGGTGGTGACCTACAACTGGCGAGGCGGCTTTGAGAAACAAAAGTGGCTGTTCGAGAGCGCGGGAGACGGGTATTTCTTTATCAAAAATAAACCGGCCGGAAAGGTATTGACCTTGAAAAATCCCACCACGGATCAAAACACCAAGGACAACGTTGTAACTGATGCTCCTCAAGGACTAGACCGGCAGCAGTGGCGACTCGTTCCGGCCACCGGCAGTAGTTTTTATATTGTTAATAAAGCCAGCAACAAATACCTGGAAACGGACAATCCGTTCACCAACAACTCCGATGTGTTTGCGGGTAAGGTGACCTTTTTTAACAAGCAAAGGTGGCGTTTTCAGTTCATAGAATCGGTAGCGTCCGACGCCCCCCAGACCCTGGAGATTGCCGCAACGGATGATGCCTACGTGAGAAACGGTACGGAATTTAATGGCACCACGTACTTCGACAAGAACTTTGGTAGTGCTGCTTCATTGACGGTCCGTTATAACCCTAACAATCTCAAATTTTGGTACGAATCGTTTTTGAAATTTGATGTCTCATCAATAGACGGGGACATCGTATCCGTTCAGCTGAAACTCACCCCCACTGTAGTAGGCGGCAGCAACCACACCCTAACCGAAGTGACCGACGATGCCTGGAGCGAATCCGATATCACCTGGAACAGCAGCCGGAGCCTCGCGGCGGGGAGTGACTTAGCCACCTGGAATGCCGCTGCTCTTACGGCGAACCAATCTTTTGAAGTGGATATCACCGATGCCGTGGTCAACAACCAATCCGATGGCACGCTATCGCTAAAACTTACGGCGGATGCCAACACCACGCCGACCCAGTACGCCAGCCAGGAAAATAGCACTGTATCAACTCATCCGAAGTTAGTTATTGAGTACCTACCAAATGTCAGCAACGCCCGAACCGGCAAAACAAAAACTAAACAGTTGACGAGCGATGGCACCAATTATTTGCCCTACACTCCTACGACTCTTTACCCCAATCCAGCACTGGATCGTTTACACGTTGGCCTTACCGGTAAGCAAGTAGCCAGCGTATACATCCTGGACTTGACCGGGCGAGTGGTATTGGAAGAACAACTAAAGAGCACCGGAGTGTTGGACATTCGATCGCTACCGGACGGATTATACCTGGTGAAAGTGCAACAGGGAGCCAGGATAGAAACCCAAAAATTGCTGATCAAGTAGTTGATGGTTTTTATCAGCTAAGTGAGATAGCTGTTCCGCTACAGGGATGGGATAAATTTGCTAGCGTAATCCGAAGGCTACCGACCGCAAGCTACCAAATGATCTAAAAAAGGGGGCAGTAGCCCTCTTGTGCTTACAGCAACTCTTCGCTGTACTCCTGAACAATCCGTTCAGCTTGATATCTAGCCGTATTGCTGCGGTGCCGTTGCCAGCAGCCCTGCTGCCGCTACTTTTGCATCATCAAAGGGTTCGCCCCGGTGGGGACCGTGGAATAGGTAGCGCATGGTATCTGCCAAAGTATCTACGGAATCCTTCAGCCAGATTTGAAATGTGGTTGCCGTTTGCTAACTAGCCGATGCGGTCACTTCAATTCCTGTTTATAAACAGTAAGACATACGCAGCGTGGCTAATTGGATATCACATGAAAGTTGAAAAAATCAAACTCTCGCAACTGGAAGGCTTTCTGATGAAGGCGGCGGACCTACTGAGGGGAAAGATGGACGCCTCAGAATACAAGGAGCTCATCTTCGGGATGCTGTTTCTAAAGAGGATGTCGGATGTCTTCGACCAAAAGCGAGAACATTTCAGCAAGGGAGATTACAAACATCTTGATGCAGAAACCCTCCGGACGATCCTGGAGGAAAAAGTGACCTACGGAAACACGTTCTTTGTTCCTCCCCGCGCCCGGTGGCACGAAGGGTTTACGGATGAAAACGGCACGTCACAGCCGCCCATCAAGCACCTTCAAAGCAACATCGGGCAGATGCTGAACAAAGCACTGGACGCTATTGAAGAAGCCAATCCCGATACGCTTTCGGGGATTTTTAAGGGCAGGATCAACTTTAACAAAGAAGTAGACGGCAAACAAATCGTCAAGAATGCCGACCTCAAGCGGATGATTGATCACTTCAATGAGTTTCCCGCGCTGGTTAACGAAAATTTTGAGTTTCCTGATTTGCTGGGGGCGGCCTACGAGTATTTGCTCAAACACTTTGCCGACGAAAGCGGTAAGAAGGGAGGACAATTTTACACTCCTAGCCAGGTGGTGCGTTTGCTGGTACAGCTGATCAAACCCCGGGCCGGAATGTCCATCTACGATCCTACCGCCGGTTCGGGCGGGATGCTCATCCAATCGCATCAGTACGTGGAAGAGCAGGGGCAGGACGCGCAAGACCTGGAGCTATTCGGTCAGGAAAACGACCCTACGGTGGTGGCGATCTGCAAGATGAATATCATTCTGCACAATATTTCCCGCTACACCATCGCGTACGGCGACACGCTGGAAGAACCGTTCAATGAGCGAGACGGTCAGTTGATTCAGTTCGACCGGGTGATTGCCAATCCGCCGTTCTCCCAAAACTACCACCGGGCAACCATGCAGTATGCTTCCCGCTTTGCCTACGGTTTTGCTCCCGAAACCGGTAAGAAAGCGGACCTAATGTTTGTGCAGCACATGCTGGCCAGTTGCCGGAAAGACGGGAAGGTGGTGGTGGTGATGCCCCACGGAGTATTGTTCCGGGGCGGAAAAGAGCGGGAAATTAGGGAAGGGATGCTACGCGCCGACGTGCTGGAGGGCATCATCAGTCTGCCGCCCCAGTTGTTCTACGGCACGGGCATTCCGGCCTGCGTCATGGTCTTCGACAAAAACAAGCCTGATACGCTAAAGAACAAGGTGTTTATCATCAACGCGGACAAGGACTACGCCGAAGGAAAGAAGCAGAATACTCTACGCCCCGAAGACATTGAGAAGATTGATTTTGTGTTCACCCACAAGATTGAGGAAGCACACTACTCTAAGTTAGTGGACGTTGAGGCCATTGAGACTAACGACTTCACGCTCAACATCCGCCGCTACGTGGATAACACCCCTCCGCCCGAACCCGAAGACGTGCGGGCGCATTTGGTGGGCGGAGTGCCGGTGTTGGAAATAGAAAAAATACAGACGAGTCTTTGCCCCAAATTCAATTTTAACGGGTACCAGTTCTTTGCGGATACCCACGGATCCTACCGTAATTTTGCGATTGCTGACAAATCGGCCATTAAGGCCCGGATTGACGACGACGAAAACGTAATAGAAACCCTGACCCAATTGGGGTGGCACCTGGCCGAGTGGTGGCAGTTGGCCAAAGAAGACTTCTCTACTCTCGCTCCACGGCCGCCCGCCAGTGCGGTAGCGGAACCGCTGGGCAGCTACCTGACGCTAGGCGGTGATAAGTTTCCTAAGGTGCGTCGGGAGCTATTGGAAACCATCAAGGAGAGGTTTGTGCCCGTGGGCATCCTGGACCGCTACCAAGTGGCCGGAGTGTTCGTCAACTGGTGGGACAATATCAAGTACGATCTCAAAACCATCATGCAGAGCGGTTGGGAGGCTGGGTTGATTCCGGATGCGTACCTGGTGGAAGCGTTCTTCCGGGCCGAACGAGCCGCTATCGAACAACTGGAGACCGAGCAGGCCGAGTACGAAACTACGTTGGAAGAAGCGGTAGAGGAAGCCCTGCAACTCGTAGAGTACGAAGCGGACGAAGAAGAAGGCGAAGTGAAGCTGACTCCCGCCCTGGCCAAGGCCGAACTAAAAACGCAGATTGAGTATCTACTCAACGAAAAGAACCAGCCCGAGGCCGCCGGGCCGTACCAAGCGGCGGAAACCCAGCTCAAAGACCTGGAAAACCAGATTAAGCACACCAAGCACCGCCTCAAGGAACAGCAAGCGGAACTGGAGCTAAAACTGGTTCTGAAACGCTACGGCCCGGACGACGAAAAGGCCGCCAGCCAACAGTTGCTGGAGGTTACCCGGGCCGAATTGCAACAACTGGATGCCGACGTAGAACAGCTGATCCGGGATTTTAAAGCGAACCTGAAAGACCGTAGCAACTTCTCCGCCATCAAAAAATCGGTGGGCGCGCTGGAAAAGGCGCTGAAAAAGATCAATGACGCACCGGGTCAGCTTACCGCCGTGTTAGCGGCCAAAAAGCAGTTAAAAGAAATGACCCCGGGCTACACCAGCCGGACGAAAGACCAGGAAATTTTGCAAGCCAAGCTGGACCGACTGGATACGCTGTTTGCTACCATCGGCGGCATCATCAAACCCGAAGAAGCCCAACGATTGATTCTGAAAAAGCACTTTGATCTGATTAATGACCAACTGCAACGCTACCTGAATGCCGAGAAGCGAGCGTTGGTAGCCGCCTACGAAAATCTGTTTGACAAGTACTTTATCTCAGCCCGGCACCTGGAAGCCCAGCGCAACGAGACGATGGCCGAGCTTAATGATTTTCTTACCCAACTAAACTACTTGAATTGATGGAGGAGAATCACACGGAGGTTCCGGAAGGGTGGAAAGAGATAGCGTTAGGGGAAGTCCTTGGGTATGAGCAACCGTACAAATATGCTGTTGATTCAACCGATTATAATGACAAATCCGGAGTTCCCGTTTTAACGGCGGGTAAGTCATTTATCTTAGGTTATACTGATGAGACCGAAAATGTCTACACTGGTTATCCTGTCGTAATATTTGACGACTTTACGACGGATAGCAAGTTTGTTGACTTTCCTTTCAAGGTCAAGTCATCTGCAATGAAGTTTTTAAAATCTAAAAGTGAAGAAGAGCTAGATCTGAAGTTTGTCTTTGGTAATATTCAGACTTTAAAAATCAGAGAAACTGGGGGTGATCACAAAAGACGTTGGATATCCGAGTTCAGTAAATTAAAGATTTGCTTACCACCTATCACCGAACAACGCCAAATTGCGACTATCCTCTCCAAAGTAGACGAAGCCATTAGCCAAACCGAACGGCTGATTGCCAAGTACACGCGCATCAAAACGGGCCTGATGCAAGACCTGCTCGCCCGAGGTATCGACGAACATGGTCACATCCGTAGCGAAGAAACCCACGCCTTTAAAGACAGTCCACTGGGCAGGATTCCAGAGGAGTGGGAGGTGATTCCGTTGGGAAAGTTATCAGAAATAAGTTCTGGATTGACTCTCGGTAAAGAGTACCCGAAAAGTGGCACCAGGGAAATGCCTTACCTCCGAGTAGCCAATGTACAGGACGGATACTTAGATTTATCAGAAATTAAGTATGTACGTGTGCCAGTAGCTCAAATTGACAAACTTAAACTTGAGATAGGAGATGTTTTGATGAACGAAGGAGGCGATTACGACAAGCTTGGTCGAGGAGCCGTATGGGGCGGAGAAATAGTAGATTGCCTTCATCAAAATCACGTTTTTAAGGTGCGTCTGGATAAAACAGAAATGCTGCCTGAGTATTTGTCAGTCTACTCAGCATCGAACTATGGGAAATCGTTTTTCATAGTTTCCTCTAAACAATCCACAAACCTAGCTTCAATCAATAAGACGCAGCTAAGCGAATTTCCTATTCTCAGGCCAAAGTTGAAGGAGCAAATTAAAATCATCAGCATGATGACTGAATATTCTACGCTCTTACAAAGCTTTGACAATAGCCTATTTAAACTACAATCGCTCAAAACCGGCCTAATGCAAGACCTGCTGAGCGGGAAAGTCCGGGTGAATCACCTGGTAGAAGAAACGACTGAGCTATGCAACTGAAGAAAGAGCTGATCGCTACCATCCAGTTCATCATGGCCTACGCCCGCCAGCAAGCCACGCGGGCGGTCGATACCCCACTTTCTCAATTGCGGACGCACTGCGGACGCAATTCAACTGGACGCACTATACAGCTATTAACCGGATAGCCCATGGACCAACAAACCAATCCATCCTCCCGCCCGCCCGACCTAATTGATGAAATCAAAACCATCATCCAGGAGGGAAGGCAACAGGTAGCCCAAGCCATCAACGCGGGGCTCACCGCTACCTACTGGCACATCGGTGAGCGTATTCAAAAAGATATTTTGCAACACAACCGGGCCGAGTACGGCGAGCAGGTGGTCGCCACCCTCGCGCGCCACTTAACCGAAGAATTCGGGAAAGGCTGGAGTGCTAAGCAATTGAGGCACTGTCTTCACTTTGTAGAGACTTTCCCAGATTTTCAGATTGTCTCCACACTGTGGAGACAATTGAGTTGGTCGCACTTTAAAATCATCATGTACCGTGATTCTGAGCTGGAACGGGACTTTTACGCCCAAATGTGTCGCTTAGAGCGCTGGAGTGTCCGCACTCTTCAGCGCAAAATAGACAGTATGCTCTTTGAGCGTACGGCCATCAGCAAGAAGCCCGAAGAACTGGCCAAACAAGAACTGGCGCAACTCCAAGAAGAAGACCAACTCAGTCCCGACTTAGTGTTCCGCGACCACTACGTACTGGATTTTCTGGGTCTGAACGATACCTATTCAGAAAAGGATTTGGAAGCAGCCATTCTGAGCGAACTGGAAAAATTCATTCTCGAGTTAGGAATAGGCTTCACGTTTGCGGCCCGCCAAAAACGGATGGTCATCGACAACAGCGATTTCTACCTCGACCTGTTGTTTTACCATCGCAAGCTCCGGCGATTGGTCGCTATTGAACTAAAGATCGGCGAATTTAAGGCGGCTTACAAAGGGCAGATGGAACTCTACCTGCGTTGGCTGGAAAAATACGAAACCGAAACCGACGAAGGGCAACCCATCGGTTTAATTCTGTGTGCTCAGGGCAACGCCGAGCAGATAGAACTGCTTCAGTTAGACAAAGCCAATATCAAAGTCGCGGAATACATCACGCAGTACTTGCCCAAGGAGCTACTGGCCAAGAAGCTCCACGATTTTACGCAATCGGCCAAACAACAATTAGAACATCGGGAAAAATGACACGCAGACACGACACCCACCACCGGAGCAACACCGGCTCAGCCCTAAAGCTGGATGAGTTTAATCACGTAGAAAAGCCTTTTCTGGAGCAGCTCGCCGGTTTGGGTTGGGAAGTGCTGGAACTAAAGATGCAACAAAGCCCGGAGCAAAGTTTCCGTGCCTCCTTTTCGGAAGTCGTCTTGCTGCCCCCGCTTCGTCAGGCGCTGGTTCGCATCAATCCCTTTCTCAGCGAAGGGCAGGTCGATGAGGTGGTGCGCAAGATCACTACCTTTGATAAGAACAGCCTGATCGAGAACAACCAGCTGGTGCTCACCTACCTGCTGGAAAACACCACGGTAGCTAAAAACGAACACACTGGCGAACTCAGCCCCACCGTTCGCTTCCTTGATTTTGAGCATCCGGAAAACAATACCTTTACCGCTATCTCGCAGTTCAAGGTCAGCATTCCCGGCACCGACCACCACATCATTCCCGATGTCGTACTGTTCGTCAACGGCTTGCCGCTGGTGGTGGTGGAAGCCAAATCACCCAAGGTGAAGGAACCCGTTCCGGAAGCCATCGACCAACTGCTGCGCTACGCCGAGCAGCGGGGCGACACCGGCGAAGGCAACCAGGAACTGTTTTATTACAACCAGTTTCTTATCACCACCTGCCGCACCGAAGCCAAGTTCGGCACCATCACCACCCACCTGCCCAAGCTCTTTTACCGCTGGACCGATCCCTACCCCCAGACGCTTAACGACCTGAAGCACGGAGCGTCATCCCCCAACGATCAGCAACGGCTGGTGGCGGGGATGTTAGCTCCCCAAAATCTACTGGACATCGTTCGGGTGTTCACCGTGTTTGCTACCAACGACAAGGGACAGAAGATCAAAATCGTAGGACGGTACCAGCAGTTCCGGGCCGTGAAGGTGGCAACCCAGCGCTTGATTGATGGCAAGAATCCCCGGGAACGCGGGGGCATCATCTGGCACACGCAAGGCTCGGGCAAGTCGCTCACCATGATGTTTATGGTGCGGGAAATGAAACTACGTCCCGCGCTGATGCCCTGGAAAATCGTGTTCGTCACCGACCGCACGCAACTGGAAGAACAACTCGCGGAAACCGGACAAAGCATCGGATTCACTCTTAAAGCCGCCCACTTTATCAACCCCAAACCCACTCCCAATGGGCAAAGCCTGAAGGAATTACTCAGCAACGACAATTCTGACCTGGTGATGGCGATGATCCATAAATTTCAGGAAAACGGCGACCTCAGCGGCCTGGAAATTTTTCCGGAACTGAACAAAAGTGCGCACGTACTGGTGCTGGTCGATGAAGCCCACCGTTCGCAGTATTCGCTTTTAGCTGCTAACTTAGACCGAGCGTTGCCGAATGCCACCTCCATTGGCTTCACCGGAACCCCCACTCCCAAAACCGAAAAGAAGTACAAAGACTACATTGACAAGTATAGTATGCGCCAAGCCATCGACGACGGCGTTACGCTGGAAATTGTGTACGAAGGCTTTACCCACAATGCGGAGGTAGAAAACAAAGAGGGAATGGACCAGAAGTTTGCGGATGTATTCAGTGAGTATAACCTTACCGAACGGCTTCAAATTCTGGGCTTTGGCTCCCGCGACGCGTATCTCGATAACATTAATACCATTCGGGAGAAAGCCCGGAGCATGGTTAACCATTACGTCGAGCATATCTTTTCGGGTGGCTTCAAGGCGCAGATCGTGGCAAATTCCCGCATGGCCGCCGTCCGCTACAAAGCCGCGCTTGACGAAGCATTGAACAGTAAAACAGCCGAACTGGAGGTCGATAATCCCATGCAGATCGATACGGTAAAGCTACGTGTACTGGAAACGGCGGTCGTGATATCGGGTAGTCATAACGATGAGGTAGCAATCAAGGCGTACACCAATGGTCAATACCACAAAAAGAGCATCCAGCGATTCAAGCTACCCTTCGGCACCCAGGACGAAGAAGATGCCAACCTAAACGGGAACGTAGGAATTATTGTGGTCAACAACATGCTGCTGACGGGCTTTGACGCCCCCATCGAGCAAGTACTGTATCTGGACCGGGTCATTGTGGCCCACAACCTGTTACAAACCATTGCCCGGGTAAACCGCGTCGGCCCGGAGGGTAAAGACAAAGGCTTCGTGGTGGATTACGTAGGCGTGGGTCATCACTTGAAAAGAGCCCTGGACGTGTACGCGGAAAAAGAACAAAAGGAGGTACTAGATTGTATTTCGGATGACGATGCTGAGCTTAACGAATTGATCAAAGCCCATCAGGATATTTGGAAGTTCTTAGAAGATCAGGGACTCTCTGACTTGTCGGACGCCGATGCCTTCTTTGACGTGTTTTACGACGAAGACATTCGTTTTGAGTACCTCCAGCACTATAAGAAACTTACTACCTGTTTCAATACCGTATTGCCCCGCAAGGAGGCGTTAGACTTCTTTACGGACTGGAAAGCCTTCACTGAAATTAACTTGTTGGCCAACCGGCACTTCCACGACGGCCGGTTCAGTATGAGAGGCATTCCGCCGAAGCTGAGAAACATCGCCGATGAGTATTTGATGTCGAGAGGCATAGAGCAGCAAGTGGCCCCGATCTCTATCATGGCTGATGATTTCCAACAGCACGTAACAACCGGAAAAAGAGAGAAAACCAAAGCCGCCGCGGTAGAACACGCCATCCGGCACTACGTTGATATTAACATTGATGAGGACCCGGAGTTATTCGCCTCCTTCGCGCAAGAATTAGAAAACATTCTGCAAGATTTTAAGGGCAACTGGAAAGCCATTTACGAAGAATTGGAAAAGCTAAGGGAGAAGATAAGGAAGCGGGAACGGGAAGAAACCTTTGGCTTGGACCGAAAGCAGATGCCTTTTTTCGGAATTTTCCGAGCGGAGTTGTTTGATCACCGAACGTTGAACGAAGACGAGGTTGCCCAGAATGTCAATCTCACTCAGCACGTGTTCAACCTGGTAGCTACCGAGATTAGATTGACCGGTTTTTGGGACAGTGTTCCGGCTCAACATAAGTTGAAGGGAGAGTTACAGAAGTTGCTTCTATCGCCGGAGTTCAGTACGTTGCCTCAGGTTATTCCAAAGCGGGCTGAGCTGATTTCAAGAATTATGGAAGTGGCTAAAAATAATCATTTCAAAATTACGCAAGACTGATGCAGTTTCAGTACGAAATAAAATACAGTAAGCGTAAAACGCTTAATATCACCGTCGAGCGCGATAGGAAGATTGTAGTACGTGCCCCGGAATACCTCTCATCGGCTAAGATTGAGCGTATTGTCCAGTCCCGGAGTCGGTGGATACAAGAAAAACTTAATCACACTCAGAAATACCCGGCGGTTCCTGATATCAAGGAGTTCGTTTCGGGCGAATCGCTTATGTATCTGGGCACCAACTACCAACTATTGGTGGTAGATGAAGACATTGAGGGCATTGTGTTTGACCAGCGATTTAAAATTTCAAGAAAGAATCAGTCCAACGCTAATCAGTTGTTCAAGCAGTGGTATTTAAAACAGGGTCTTGAAAAGATTGAACCGTTAGCAGAAAAATTTGCCACGAGTCTGGGCGTGACTTATCGCGAATGTAAAACCTCAGAAATGAAGTACCGATGGGGCTCATGCACTCCCAATAACAACATCATTTTCAACTGGCGGATCATCAAAGCCCCTCTGTACGTAGTGAAGTATCTGGTAGCCCACGAGTTGGTCCACTTACTAGAAAACAACCACACTCCCCGGTTTTGGAATATCCTTTCCGTACAAGTCCCTAATTATCAGCTCGCCAAAGAGTGGTTAAGAAAGAATGGGCACTTACTGGAAGTGGATTTTTGAATCTCTATCTGTGTTGTAGTTGTGAACATGACTCGCTCAGGTAGTTACGGCCAACGGTATCTGCGTTCTTGCGATAATCAGAGATAGACCTACCGGTCACCTTTCTAAACTGAGCCGATAGATAATGCCCGCTGCTGTAGCCTAACTTATCGGCAATTTGGCTGATGTTCAACTCCTGGTAATCCAGTAGCTCTTTAACCCGCTCGATCCGCAGGCCAATGTAATAATGCTCCAAGGTTTTTCCTTCGTGCTTGGAGAAGAGCTTGCTTAAATGCGAGTAACTTCGACCGATGGCACGAGTCAAAAATGCCGAGAGGATGAGCATTTTCTCCCCCTTCACCGCCGCGTCTTGCTGACGGGACAGGTAGTGCAGCGTGGTGGTTTTGATCCGTTCTACCAACTGTTCCTCCGGGTCTTTCAGTAGTTCGAACCCATGACGGCGGAGCCTTTCGGCAATCAGGTTTATATCCACGGTGGTCGGCACTTCTACGGTAGCGTAGCCTGGCTTGATTGCCACTACCCTCGCCTCGAGTTTTTGCATCTCCTGGCTGATCACAGTCTCGCAGCGTGGACAAATCATGTCTTTGATGTGTAAGGTTAGTTTTTTCATCGTTGGTCGGTTTTCAGGGCGTCGTCTCTGCTTCCTCTTCGCGCGTCTTCATCCCATCGTGATTGTGACCGTTGGAAACTTTGTTGCCGCCACCCGGATTCATCATGCTGGCTTTTCCTTGCAGCTGCGCGGCGGCATCGACCTTAAAGACTCCGTTGGCAACCACTTCTTCGCCCGCTTCCAGTCCTTCGCTCACCAGATAGTAGCTACCCGCTTCGGGGCCCAGCATCACCTCGCGGTAGGCAAAGGTCGGCTGCTCAAACTCCGGCCGTTTCACGTACACTACCGCCCGCTTGCCCGTCCACAGCACCGCTGTTTTGGGAATCACCAAGGCGTTTTCTACCCCTGGCAATGCTGATTGCAGTACCCCTTGGGCAAACATCCGAGGCTTGAGCTTTTTCTGATCGTTCTTCACCTCAGTACGTACTTCCGCTACGCGCCGTTGCGGACTGATGACCGGATCAATAAAAGCAACTTCACTCCTAAAGGTCTGACCGGGCAGCGACTGCACGGTGAAGTTTATTTCGTCGCCTTCCTGGATCCAGGGCAGGTCGCTCTCGTAGGCATCAAAGACCACCCAGAGTTGATCGAGATTAGCCACTTCGAACAACGACTGCCCCTGCTGCACGTAGTCTCCGGCAGTCACGTTGCGGGCTACCACCGTACCCGACTGGGGAGCTAGAATGTTGACGTGGTAGCGTACTTCCTGGCTCTCTGAAATGCTCTGTATCTGCCGGTCGGATAGGTCCCAGAGCTTGAGTTTGTTGATCGCTGCTTCGTAAAAAGAGGGGTTGCTTTCTTGAAACCTGGCCGCTTCAAAAAGCTCTTTCTGAGCCGTGACCAACGCGGGCGCGTACACACTGGCCAGCGCCTGACCGCGCTTCACTTGCTGACCGGTGAAGTTAACGAAGAGCTTCTCGATACGTCCGGCAAAGCGGGCGGTGATCTCGCCCACGTTTCGTTCGTCGGCTTCTACCCGGCCCGCCAGATAGATTTCCTTAGTCGGCTCAGCCTTTTGCACGGTGACGGTTTGCACGTTGGCAATTTGCATGGCCGTGGCGCTCATCTGCACCGCACCTT
The DNA here is from genome assembly GCA_965217275.1 of Cyclobacteriaceae bacterium. Lineage (GTDB taxonomy): Bacteria > Bacteroidota > Bacteroidia > Cytophagales > Cyclobacteriaceae > Tunicatimonas. The sequence continues at coordinate 6,325,593 of OZ244400.1, forward strand.
CCGGGGCAATCTCGGCTTCGGCATCCGGTATGGCAACGAGGTCCATGCCGCAAATAGGGCACTGTCCCGGCTCGTCTTCACGAATCTGCGGATGCATAGAGCAGGTCCAGACTTCACCTGCTTCGTGCGCATGGTTTTCGGTAATTTCTTCACGCGCTCCGATCTTGGCAGGATTGCCACCAAAGAAAATCCATCCCAGCAGGAGACCGAGAGCTAAGGTTCCAAGGGCGATGTAAAAGGTTTTATGATTTGTTTTCATGATTATTTTGTTTTGTTTCTCTTTCAGCGTAGGGCCGGTTCGCCGGTGCGATAAGCCCTACGCTGGTGTTATTTTCCCATCAAATATTCAATACCATACACAGAATTATTCTGCTCAACTTGCGCCTGCACCTCTTCCAGTCGATAGTTCAATAGCTGTTGCTGCGCCCGGATAATCTCCTCGAAGTCCGCTTCCCCGGTCGTGAACTCGGTCTGTAGCAAGCCCAGGGTGCGTTCGGCCAGGTCGGCTAATCGACGGTTCAATGTGACCCGTCGTTGCGCATCCCGGTAGTTGCGGTAGAGCTGCTCCAGTTCGGTGCGTAGCTGATCCTGGGTGCTTTCCTGCGACAGAGCTGCGGCTTCCTGTTGCAGCAACGCCTGCTTTTCCATCGCCCGGTACTTCTTGCGGTACAATGGCAGACGAACCCCTACCTGCGGAAACAGGATAGCATCTTGTCCGTTATTGGGTACTTCCATATCGGTGCGTTCGGCGATGCTGGTATAGCTACCGCCCAGGGTGAAAGAAGGTAATCCCATTTTCTTAGCCACGGTGACTTGACTTTCGTATGCTTGCGCTTCGTAACGGAGTTCCGCTAGCTGTGGATTGTTCGCTAAGATCGCTTGGAAGATGCTATCCTTGGCTAACAGCAGTTCCTCTTGCCCCAGGGAGTCGGGAAGCACAAAGGATTCGGCCAGGTCTTCGTTGAGCAGTTGCTCAAACTGGGTGATTAGTGGTAAGCGACCTTCTTCCAGGTACTGTAACTGATTTCGTAAGGCTTCTTCCTCGATCTCTACGCGTAACACATCAGCAAATCCGGTTCGGGCACCCTCAAAATTGACCCGCGCCAGTTCCTTGAAAGAAGCTAGTAGCTTCAGGTTCTCCTGCGTAATCTCTGTTACCTTTTGCAAATAGTAGAGATCGTTGTAGGCCACTTTTACCTGCCTGAACAGGTCTAACTTCGCTTCTTCAACTTGCTGTAGCCTGGCCTTGGCGCGTTCGGCCGCGACCCGCTCCTGCGCCGTCAATGTGCCGAACCAGGGGAACATCTGACTGGCCGAGAAACTAGCGCGCTGCGCTCCGAGGCGCGTTTCTATCGGCTGAATAAATACGGCAAACGATAGCTGAGGGTCAGGCAGGGCCCCGGCTTGCGGCACTTCTTCCAGGGCGGCTAAGTACTGGTTGAAGAGGGATTTGAGGCGGGGATTATTTTGGGCAGCGGTTGCCAGGTATTGATGTAACGGCTCGGTTTCTTGGGCATATGCGTTGTGGAAATTAATGGAAATTAGAAAATAGAGATTAATAAAAATTAAAAGCTTCAGGGATAGGAAGAAATCGATAGAAATTGAGGAGTTAAGAAATTGACGGATGTTGTTTGTGAGATATTTCATTTTCCTTGTTTTGTTCTGTAGGTGGCAGCGATTAAGTTGTTTAGTTTAAGGTGTAATTTTCCGGCCACTGCTTTGAAAGCAGCTAGTTGCGCTTCGGATATTTTGTTTCTTTCGCAAAGTAGTTCTGACCAATGGTCAACACTTTCCAGCAACGATCCCCGACTGTAGTAGTAGAATCGTGTCTTGTCGAGATAATGGAATCTGCCATAGCCTTCGGCAATGTTCGCTCCTACCGAATCGGTGGATTGAATAAACTGATCGCCCATCGTTTTCTTATCCTGCCAATCCAGCTTGTCGTATATTTTCCATCCCATTGCCGACAGCTCCCTCGCCAAACGATAAACTTCTAAGTCCTTTAGCACGATATACTTCTTCTTACTCTTGTCTTCCATCATTTCATCAATTTTAAATTTCAATAAACTTCTGCCCCCTCTGAAAGTCCTAATTTCTAACCCCTCCTACAAATCCTGATTTCCACCAAGTTCCAATTTTCTCTCTTTCCACCAACTATACAGCACCGGCACCACAAACATGGTCATCACCTGAATGAGCATTCCCCCAAACGTAGGAATCGCCATCGGCACCATGATATCGGCTCCCTTTCCGGTGGAGGTCAGCACGGGCATCAGGGCAATGATTGTCGTCGAGGCGGTCATCATAGCCGGACGCACCCGCTGTTGTCCGGCGTGCAGCACGGCCCGGCGGATTTCAGTAATACCTTTGGGTTTCTCGCGGGCAAACACCTGTTTGAGATAGGTACCCATGATCACCCCGTCGTCGGTGGCTACGCCGAACAGCGCGATGAAGCCGACCCACACCGCCACGCTCAGGTTGATGGTATGCACCTGAAACAGGTCGCGCATCGATTCACCGAAGACGCTGAAGTTCAGGAACCACTCCTGCCCGTAGAGCCACAGCAGGATAAAGCCCCCGGCGAAGGCCACAAACACTCCTGAGAAGACCATCAGCGTGGTGGACAGGTCATTGAACTGAAAGTAGAGAATCAGCAGAATGGTCAGCAGACTGATCGGGATAACGATCGAGAGCGTTTTGGTGGCCCGCAGTTGGTTCTCGTAGTTTCCGGCAAACTGGTAGCTCACTCCGGGTGGCACGGCAAACTCACCCGATGCGATCTTCTCATTGAGATACCGCTGCGCCTGTTCTACCACGTCCACTTCGGCGTAGCCATCTTCCTTATCAAAGATGACGTAGCTCACCAAAAAAGTATTTTCACTCTTGATGCTCTGCGGACCCCGTACGTACTGCAAGTCGGCCAGTTCGCCAAGGGGCACCTGGGTTCCCGCGGATTGCCGCCCAGCCGGAGTCGGAATCAGAATGTTCTTGATGTCTTCCGGATTATCGCGAAACTCGCGGGCGTAGCGCACCCGCACGGCGTAGCGTTCGCGTCCTTCGACGGTGGTGGTTTGGGTGTTGCCACCCACCGCCACGCTCAAGAACGTTTGCATGTCTTGCACCGACAAGCCGTAACGGGCCAGGGCCCGGCGGTCCAGGTCAATCTCTAGGTAGGGCTTGCCCACCACCCGGTCGGCGAAGACCGACGAGGCCTGAACACCCGGCACCTCTTGCAACAGTTCTTCCAGCCGCAGGCCTACCCGCTCGATCGTGGGCAGGTCCGGACCGTAGACCTTCACTCCCATCGGAGCCCGCATGCCGGTGGCTAACATGACTAGGCGGGTGGCAATGGGTTGCAGTTTGGGAGCCGAGGTCATGCCCGGAATATCGGTGGTCGCTACAATCTCATCCCAGATGTCGTCGGGCGATTGGATGTGGTCGCGCCACTGGCGAAAGTATTCTCCTTCTTCGTCGGGAATCAGTTGACTAATGTCTAATTCGGCCATTGACATGCTATCCGGATTGAACACGCCGCCGTCCTGAAGCTTGAAGTTCCCTTTGTCGTCTACGGCAAATCGCCGTCGGTACCCATCTTCGTCCAGCACGTACTCCGGTTTGTAGTTAACCACGTTTTCAAACATCGAGATGGGGGCAGGGTCCAGGGCCGAGGCGGCGCGTCCCCACTTGCCCACCGTCATCTCCACTTCGGGAATAGCCGATACCCGTTGGTCCAATAGGCGAATCGTTTCTACGTTTTCTTCCACGCCGGAGTGCGGCATGGTTGACGGCATCAGCAGAAATGAACCTTCGTCCAGGGGTGGCATAAACTCCTTGCCGATGCCGGGGAAGGTTGCTCTCAGTCCTCTCCAGAAATTAGTCTGACGAACGTCCAGCCCGATGCTTTCCAATCCACGCCCCACGAAGCCAAAGGCGTTGTTAAATCCTTGCCACGCCAGCACGCCCAGTAGCAGTACGATCAGCGGTAGCGACAGGAAGGTGCCCTTGTTGGCCAGGCACCAGCGCAGGATTTGCGTATAATAGCGCACTACGAGCAGCAACGTGCCCAGCACCAACGCAATGACTCCGGCCACGAAGATAAAGTTGGTCAAGTACGCATGACCGGCCCCTAAGGGTAACCACGCCCGCGTGAGCACGTACAGTACGCCGACAAGCACTATTCCGACGGTAATATAGTTTGAATACCTTTGAAGATGGGTGCGCAGCCCAGGCTTTAAAGCCTGGGCTGGTAAAAGCAATAACAAATTATACATCCCCAAAAGAATCAGTACGATACCAGCCCAAGGCACGAAGAAAATCAGCGTAACGCCAAGTCCAACTAACAATCCGTTCCACAAACGGCGGGTGCGGTCTTTTCCCAGATTGAAAGAAAATAATGCATGCGCCAGCGCCGGAATCACCACGATGCCCACAAACAATGCGGCCAGCAACGCAAAGGTCTTGGTGAAGGCCAGCGGACGGAACAATTTGCCCTCCTGCGCCTGCAGGGCAAACACCGGAACGAAGCTAATCACGGTGGTAGCCAGGGCCGTGATCACCGCCGAGGCCACTTCGGTGGTGCCTTCGTAGATGACCTTGATCTTAGGACGGCCCTCGTTCTCGGGCATTTCCAGATGGCGGATAATATTCTCAGTGAAGATCACCCCCACGTCGACCATCACCCCAATGGCAATGGCGATGCCCGATAAAGCCACGATGTTGGCGTCTACCCCGGCGTATTTCATCACGATGAAGGTCATCAGCACTCCGATTGGGAGCAGGCTGGATATCAGCACTGCGGCCCGTAGGTTGAGCACCAGCACGATGACCACGATGATGCTAATTAAAATCTCCAAACTCAGCGCTTCTTCCAGGGTGCCCAGCGTTTTCTGAATCAGACCGCTGCGGTCGTAGAAGGGCACAATGGTAACTTTAGACACCGTGCCGTCGGCCAACGTTTTGCTCGGCAAGCCCGGCGCGATCTCGGCGATCTTTTCCTTCACGTTGTTGATCACCTGCAGGGGATTAGACCCGTAGCGGGCTACCACCACCGCCCCGGTGGCTTCGGCTCCGCCTTTATCGAGTCCGCCCCGGCGGGTAGCCGGACCGATTTGCACCCGCGCCACGTCTTTGATGCGGATGGGGGTGTTGTCGTTGACGGCTACCACCGATTCTTCCAGATCCTCGATGCTCTTAATGTAGCCCAGTCCGCGCACCAGGTACTCGGCCCGGTTAAACTCCAGCGTGCGCGCTCCCACGTCCAGGTTGCTCTCTTGCACCGCCCGCATGATGCTGCCCACGTCTACGTTGTAGCTTTTCATGGCTACCGGATCGATGTCTACCTGATATTCTTTGACGTAGCCCCCGATGGAAGCTACTTCGGATACGCCTTCGGCGGTTGCCAGCCCGTACTTAATGTAGAAGTCCTGCACCGAGCGCAGCTCCTGCGGATCCCAGCCGCCGGTGGGCTCACCCGTCTCGGGATTGCGGCCTTCCAGGGTGTACCAGAAGATTTGTCCCAGGGCCGTGGCGTCCGGACCCAGGGCGGGTTGCACGCCTTCGGGCAGGGTGCCGACGGGCAGGGAGTTGAGCTTCTCCAGGATGCGCGAGCGACTCCAGTAGAATTCAGTGCCTTCTTCAAAAATAAGGTAGATGCTCGACAGCCCGAAGATGGAGCTGCTGCGGATGGTCTTCACCCCAGGAATGCCCAGCAGGGCGGAAGTCAGCGGGTAGCTAACCTGGTCTTCCAGGTCCTGCGGCGAGCGGCCCATCCATTCGGTGAACACAATCTGCTGGTTCTCACCGATGTCGGGAATCGCATCTACGGGCACCGGGTCGCGCGGCAGGGCGTCCAGCGACCAGTTGAAGGGAGCGACCGCGATACCCCAGGCGACAAAAGCTGTGGTAAGCAGGGTCGTAACGAGTTTGTTCTCGAGAAAGAATTTAATAATGGCATTAAGCATAGTAAGATGGCATTCAGATCGACGAAGGATATGAATAGCGGTCGGAAAGGAACGGGCAGAAAATGCCGGTCAGACCGCAAACAGCTTACTGGCTTTGCTAAATCAAGAAAGATTGCACCCGCAGGTACAGATCTACAACAGGTAAGGGAGGAGAATGGAAAGCCGTCCACGAAGAGGCCGAGGCGTTCGCTTCGGGAGAAAACGGCAGAAAGTGGGCAAGAACGCTAAGCGTGAAGAACGTCAACGGCCGAAGCTGCAGCGATTGATGATCTAGTTGAGAATCATCCAAAAGAAGCTGGTCAAGCTCATCGTGACAGCAGTCGGATGGCATGTTTTCTTCGCTGTCGCAACAGGTTTTCTGCTCATTAAGCGTGACGTGCGCCAGTTCTTCCCCGCAAAAATGCTTGCTCAGCGTGAACCCCGCCGAGTTAACCAGCACTGAAAGAAGAAGAAATAAGGATACAGTTTGACGCATCATTGCTTTTTACCTACCCTTTACAACGCAGGTTTACTACTAAAAGATTTCGTTGTTGTTGTTAAATTGTGGATTTGATGTACGACATTTTGGTGTAGTTACTCATTCACCTAAAAAATCCAGTGGACTCGGCACTTTCGTCAGGTGGGGGGTGGTCACGTGGGTATAGATCATGGTGGTGCGGATAGAATTGTGACCGAAGGTGAATTAGTTCGCCGCTGCGGAGTCCGAGTGCGTAGACCAGCGTGAGCATGGCTCGGTGCTTCAAGTTATGGCTAGCCGCTAAGAGGGTCTTCACCTCACGTACGCTCAGAATTTCGGGCAGTGGTTGCGGGCGGCGCGTAGGATACACCGGACTGAAGTCTACCGGGCGGCGGTGCACTTCTTTTAGAAACAGCGCGATGGCACTGATGAGCTGCTTGTGTGATGAGTAGGTGTAGTGTTTGGCTTCTACGATGCGCAAGACGTAATTGAGCAGGGCCGGAGTATCCAGTGTATGAATAGGTGCTTCACCGACAAAAGCTTGGAAGACGGTGAGCAGCCCGACGTAGGTTTTGATAGTGGCGGGACTGTACCGTTTGATTGCCAGCAGTCGCTGGAAGGGAATAAAGGTTTGCATAACACACAGGAAAGTCGGTTATACAAAGCTGCTCAAAGAGGTTTGGATATACAGCCCTTACTACTTTGTTTATCTGTAAGATATTACATAGGTTTGTTTATCCAGACGTTGTGCTTAATGGCAAAAGATCATCCCAGTAAATTAAACAACATGGATTTCTGATATTTTTGTATTTTTGAAGTAATGGCGAGCAAAGATTTGAACAAGGACAAACTGATTAAATATTGGATTGACGGCTCTGATGATGATTTTGAGACTATGGTTGTTATGTTTGATTCAAAGAGACTTAGTTGGTCATTATTTATAGGTCATCTTATGATTGAGAAGTTATTGAAAGCTTATTACGTTAAAGTTAGGTCGGATTATCCGCCATTTACTCACAACCTCTTGAGACTAGCTGAAAAGTCTGATTTAGAATTGACCGACGATAGAAAAGAGCAACTTGTAACGATTACGGCGTTCAATATTAACGCCAGGTACGACGACTATAAAATGAGTTTTAAAAAACAATGTACTCCTGAGTTTACTTCTACGTGGATTGATAAATTAAAAGAATTAAGACAATGGATAAGAGTATTGATACTACAATAGCTAAATATCTCGATTTGATAAAAGAAAAATTCTCGGATATTGAAAGTGCTTATCTGTTCGGTTCTTATACAAAAGGTAGATCAACGGATGATAGCGATATTGATTTAGCATTAATTTTTACAAGTTTGGATGATTCAAGACGATTTGATGTGCAAATTCAATTAATGTTGTTAGCGGCAAAGATTGACTCCAGAATAGAACCTCACCCAATATCACACGATGACTTTAATTCCGGGAATCCTTTTGTTGTAGAAATTAAGAAGACTGGAATTAAGATAGTTGCATAAGCCACATAAGCACAACACCATATATAAAACATTTGGCAGAAAGTGCTAACCTTCAAGACTTTTGCATCTGATAAAAATTGTGACGGTTTGATATGAAATTGCTTCGGGGCACCAAACGTTTCATATACTTTACCATTGTAGTGCATTTAAGAAAATCTTCAAGAATTTGGAAAATGTTATTTTTTAAGATAACTTTGCTGAGTGAGCAGAAAAATAATCTTCTACAAAGACCACTTCATTGAATTTTACCAAGCACAAGATCAAAAGGTAAAAGGAAAAATCCAGTACGTCTTCGAGTTGATTAGACAAGTTGACCGTGTTCCTGAAAAATTCTTAAAACATTTAACGGGAACGGATGGACTGTATGAAATCCGAGTTGAATATCAGTCAAACATTTATAGGATTTTCTGCTGTTTTGACGAAGGTCAACTGGTGGTGCTTTTCAACGGGTTCCAGAAAAAGACCCAAAAAACACCGCAAAAAGAATTTAATAAGGCGGTTCAGTTAATAGAAGAGTATTTTGATAGTAAAAAGTAAAACAATGAAAGACTATAAAAACATTAAGACATTTGACAAGCTCGTTGAGTTCGAACACGGAAAAATCGGAACGGAAAGCCGGAATAAATATGAGGAAGGTGCGCAAATGTTCATTGTAAGCGAAATGTTAAAAGCAGCCCGCAAAGAAGCAAAACTGACACAGGAACAATTAGCGAAAAAAGCAGGAACGAAAAAGAGTTATATTTCTAAGCTTGAAAATGGGAAAGGAAATATTCAACTCTCAACATTAATCCGAATTTTCGAGCAAGGTTTGAATAGAAAAATTGGATTAACTTTCTTGTAAACTGAATAAAGAGCTTTATCTCTAGGATTGGGAACGGTCGGAGTGACATTCAGCTACCGACTCTTCATAAACTCTTGGAAGTGGGTATAAAACCCGGAGACGCTATTCCACAATCAGCAGTCTTTCAGTGTGAACGCCCTCAGCACTCTGGCAACGCACGAAATACAGGCCGGGCTGCCAACCGGTGGTGCCTAACCTTGGCTGATCAACGTTCTCCACTTTCAGCAACACCTGCCCCTGGGCGTTGTAGACGGTCAGCTGATTCAGGGAAGCAGACAAACCTTCGAGTACCAGCTCATCCCCTACCCGAACCGGATTGGGGTACAGCCGTAGCCCGGGCTCCGGGGCAGTGAGTTCGGACGCTGGCGACGCCGTGGATGTTCGGGAGGCGGCACTGTTCGCCGAACCACTTCCCTGATCGCTGAGCACCAGGTAGCCAATGGCTTCTTGGGTGTGTGCGACCTCGCTGTCGCGCGACTGTTCTTCCTCCACCTTCACCTCCGCGCGCGTGCCATCCAGCGCGCGATAGCGCAGGGCGGCCGGATCGCTTCCCCGGTAGCTTTGCATCGCCGCAAAAAAGAGCGGATCGGTCTGGCTGCTCAGAAAGTCAATGGCTTTCCACTGGTCGGTGAAAGAAGTGCCCAACGAAGCGACCTCCACTTGCCAGTCGGTTTCGTTGCCCGTGCCGGGAGCCAGGGCAATGTAGTGCAGTTCTTCGTCGGCGTGCGCGCCGTTGGCCGCCTCTTCTTCCTGGAGCCGGACCTCAAAGCCGTTCGCCGTTACGTTTCGGAGGCGCGTGGCCACCGCCGAGCTTTCGTTGTCGGAAGCACACTGGGCCAGCACCACGGGAGAGGCCGCGAAGCTTTGGGCAAAAGATTGTGCCTTGAACCTTTCGTCTACCGTAAGCCGCCCCGCTTCCACGGCGAGCCCGGCGAGCGTGCTGTTGCCGGCTTCCACCACCAGGTAGCTCAGTTCTTCGGGAAGGTGCCAGCCGTCCAGGTATTCCCACTCATCAATCTGCACCTCGAACGAGCTGCTGCCCACGTTGCGCACCCGCACGGTGGTGGGTTGGCTTCCGTTGTAGGTAGGTGGACTCACCACCACCACGGGCTGGGCAAACGTCTTGGTGAGGTTCACGGTCACCCAGGTGGTTCGGTCGGGTTGCTGAATAGTGATTTTACCGGCTTCAAAGGGTGCGGAGGGGGTAGGCGGAGTAGCCGGGGCCAACCAGGTCGCTAGGTTACGGGCAGATTGGTTTCCGGCCGTTTCGAATCTTCCTCCGGCGTACAGGGTGGCTCCTTGCAGGCGCAACACGTTCACGTAGTTGTCCACTCCCACGGCGGTGCCCTCGCCCAGGGCTTCCCACCCGGCGTCGCTCCACCGCACCACGTTGTTCACGATGATATTGTCCTGCCCGGTATTCAAGGCGTTGCGAAACTGTCCGCCTACGTAGAGGAAGTTCTCATCCGCCACCATTGCATTCACGCTGTTGGACAACCCGTTGCTCAACGCCGACCAGGTGGACGCCGACCGGTCCCAGCGGGCGATTCGGTTCACGGTTTGGTTGCCCGCAATGGTGAAGTTGCCTCCGGCGTAGAGGTACTGATCGGTTATGACGATCGACTGCACAAAGCCGCTGGTTCCTGCTCCCAGGGCGCTCCACCGACTGCCGTTCCAGCGGGCGATCCGGCTGGCGCTGTTGCCTCCGGCCGAGCCGAAGTTGCCCCCCACGTAGAGGTCTCCGGCTTCGTCCACGGCCATCGATCGTATTTCGTTGTTGGTGCCCGCTTGCTGCGTGTTGCTGTCCCGGAGCGCCGACCATGAACCGTTCCACGCCGCGATGTTGTTGACGGTTGTTCCACCGGCCGCCACAAATGCCCCTCCTACGTAGAGCGTATTGCCCGCGGTGGTCAGGGCCAGCACCGCTCCGCTCACTCCCCCGGACAGTGCCTCCCAGTTTTGCCCGGTGGTGTACTTGGCTACGTTACGGGCCGCAGTGCCTCCGGCAGTGGTGAAGCTTCCCCCGACGTAAAGCGCACCGTTGTCGTCCAGGGCCAGGGCGTTCACCACGCCATTGGTTCCCGAACCGAGGCTTTCCCAGCCGCTCGACGGGGTCCACCGGGCCACGTTGTTGGCGGCTATTCCCGAACCCACTTCCGAGAAGTTGCCCCCTACGTAAACGGTTTGGTCGGCCGTGGTGACAATAGCATTGACTTCCCCCTGGATGTTGCCCAAATCATCGTTCCAGCTGCCTACCCCGTTCACGGCTACGGCGTTCTCGCCGGTGGTGCCATCTTTAAGCTGGTAGATGGAACCCGATGATCCGTAGCCCGCAAAATACATTTCGCCGTTAATGTCCAGCCCAAACGTAGAAACGTTGATCGATGAACCGGAGCTGCTGCTGGCCCGGAAGAGCAGTTCCCGGGTCGCCTCTTGCGTGGTTGCGTTATAGTCTAGCGCCCACACCCGGCCGCTCACGTAGTCGGCGAAGAGGTACTTACCGGCAATGCTCGGAGCGGTGCTGCTGACCTGCGACCCCCGGTAGACGTAGCCCCCCGTGACGGAGCGATCGCCGCTGGAGCGGCTGTAGTAGAAAACCGGGGGAATGGCGTTGCCCGGATCAGGCACGCTGCTGTTGTACACCGACACTCCCTCGAAACGATTCCACCCGAAGTTGCCGGGCACGATCAAGTTAATCTCCTCAAAAGCATTCTGCCCCACGTCGCCGCCCCACAATCGACCGGTGGGAGGGTCGAAGCTCATCTTCCAGGTGTTTCTAATTCCCCAGGCGTAGAGTTCGTCCAGGCCTTCCTGACCAACCAGGGGATTGTTGGCCGGGACTTCGTAGCGACCTTCCGGGGCCAGCCCGTTGGCATCCACCGGGTTGTTGCCGTCCAGGTCAACGTCCAGGCGCAGGATGCTACCGAAATAGGTGTTCACGTTCTGGCCGTTTTTCCGGGGATCGCCGCCGCCGCCGCCATCCCCGATGGAAATGTACAGGTAACCGTCGGGTCCGAACGCAATTTTGCCGCCGTTGTGGTTGCTGTTAGATTGATTTTTCACTACGCTGAAGATAACCTGCCGGGAAGATTTATTGGCCCGGTTCGGATTGCCCGAATCTACCCGAAAGCGCTCTACCATAATTTCCGGGGTGCCTCCGGCGGAGCGCGTGTAGTACACGTAAAAGTAGCCGTTGGTTTCGTAATCTGGATGAAAGGCCAAACCCAACAGTCCGAGTTCTTGTCCCACGTTGAAGAACACCTCCGATTGGATGTCCAGAAACGACGAAGTAGCTCCGACGGAAGCCTCGTTGTTGAAGACGCGGATGGTGCCTCGCTGACCCACGACGAAGAGCCGGTCATCACCCGAGACTCCCGTGTTCTGAATTTCTACCGGAAACTCAAAGGTTAGCGACGGAAAGGCGTTTTCGAAAGTGACTTGAGAAAACCCCGGGTAGGATAACCCCAGCCCGAGGCAGGCCAGCAGTAAGAACTGATACGTATGTTTCGGGAGGAACGGTCGGGATAGGTTTGCCATGATTTTGGTAGGTTGGATACCGCACCAAGTACGGCAATTTGTGATCGAACGTCAATAGAATATATTGTTTTAAAATATGGCTATTGGAAGTATCTTTTGCCGAAGATATACTTCTACCATCATCTAATTGCACTAATAATTTTTTAGGTTTTGTGGCGGCACGAACTTCTGGTAGAAACTATCAGAATAGCGTTTATTTTTACGTCGGCCCCACGAATACTTCCAGAGAAATTCTTACATTCGGTCGTCAGACAAGGTAGCCGTTTCAGCATTTTTTAGTGACCCCTTACCCCGCTGACCGCTACGCTACGTAGCTACTGCCAAAGGCATTTTTTATCAACCTATAACCACATCGTTATGGCATCTTTTTGTATTCACTCCACTTCATCCACCTCCCGTATTCGCTGGCTCTTTCTCGGCTTCTCGTTTTTCTTCAGCAGCCTTGGCTACTACGCATCCGCCCAGGTAGTGAGCGGACAGGTTATTTCCGCAACCGATCAGCAACCCCTGCCGGGCGTCAACGTGCTCATGAAGGGCACCACCATTGGCACGGTCACCGACCTGGACGGCAACTACCGGCTCGATACCACTGGCGAAGACACCGTCACGTTCTCCTACATTGGCTTTGTGTCGCAACAGGTGCCCGTGAACGGCCGCTCGGTGGTCGACGTCACCCTGGCCGAAGACGTAGAAACCTTGTCCGAAGTGGTGGTGGTCGGCTACGGCACCCAGCAGAAGCGCGACCTCACCGGGGCGGTGTCGTCGCTGCGGGGTGAAGACCTCACCAGCGTGCCCGCCCCCTCGCCGATGCAGGCGATGCAAGGAAAGGTGGCCGGAGTGCAGATCACCAGCAGCTCGGGCGCTCCGGGCGCGGCTCCGCTGGTGCGCATCCGCGGGGTGGGCACGCTCAACGATGCCTCTCCCCTCTTCGTGGTCGACGGGGTGCTGCTGCGCGATGCGGAGGACATCAACTACCTTAATAGCGAAGACATTGCCTCGATGGAGGTGCTCAAAGACGCTTCGGCCACGGCCATCTACGGCGCCCGCGGAGCCAACGGCGTGGTGATCATCACCACCAAGTCGGGCACTTCCGAAACCCCGCAGTTCAACGTGAACCTGTCCTACGGCCTGCAGACGATTCCCAAACGGGTCGACCTGCTCAACGGCCCGCAGTTTGCCGAAATTGCCAACGAGATCTTCCCAGGCACCTACAATCCCGACACGGTGGCGAGCACCGATTGGCAAGACGAAGTGTTTCGGCCTACGGCTCCGTTGCTGGACGCCGGACTGTCGTTTTCGGGCAGAAGCGAAAAGATAAGCTACTACGTAGGGTTCAGCTATTTCGGGCAAGAAGGGGTGATTCCCGGTTCCGACTTCAACCGCTACACGCTGCGCCTGAACAACACCTACCAACTCACCGACCACATCCGGGTGGGCCACAACCTGACCGGCGCCCGCTTTAAAGAGGCCGGAGCGGCTGGTGTGGCGGACCAGGTGCTGCGCGCCCGCCCCACGGCGGTGCCGTACAATCCCGACGGCAGCTTTGCCGAAGTGATCGGGGCGGGCAACCCGCTGGCCTCCATCGCCTACAACAACAACGACAACACCCGCACCCAGATCGTGGGCAACGTGTTCACTGAGATTGATTTCTTGCAAGACTTCCGCTTCCGCTCCAGCTACGGGGTGGACGTGAACTTTGGTCAGCGGGTGGTGTTCACTCCCGTATACGAAGTGTCGCCCCAACAGCGCAACCAGGAGAGCCAGCTCACCGTTACCGACCAGCAGCGCAACCGCTGGTTTTGGGAGAATACGCTCAACTACACCAAAGAGCTGGACCGCCACCGCTTCGAAGGACTGCTGGGCTACACCATGCAGGACGAACGCTTCCAAAACCTGGTGGCTCAGACCCGCAATCTGCTGCGGGGCGATCCTAGCCTGCGCTTTATTGACGCGGGCGAAACCGACGCTCAGGAAACCGAGGGCAATGGACAGCAATCGTCTATCATTTCGTATCTGTTTCGGGTGAACTATTCTTTCGATGGCCGCTACCTGCTCACGCTCACCGGCCGCTACGACGGCTCGTCGGTGTTCTCCGAAGAAAATCAGTACGGCTTCTTCCCGTCGGTGGGCCTGGGCTGGAACATTATAGAAGAAAGCTTCATGCCGGGCAGCGACCTGCTGTCGAACCTAAAGCTGCGCGGCAGTTGGGGCATCCTGGGCAACGACCGCATCGGAGAAGAGGCGCGCTTCTCGCTGATCAGCACCGGACTAGATGCCATCTTCGGACCCAACGAATCGCTCACTCCCGGAGCCACCATCGGCCGGTCGGCCAACGAAAACCTGACCTGGGAAGAAACCGTGCAGTGGGACATCGGCCTGGAGGTGGGCCTACTAGGCGACCAGCTCACCGCCGAATTTGACTACTACGACCGCACCACCAACGATATCTTGGTCTCGGTGCTCACCCCGGCCCACGTGGGCAACGGCCCCTTCGTGCGCGTGCCCATCAACGCCGCCCAGGTGCTCAACCGGGGCTTTGAATTTACCGTGAACTGGCGCGACAACGTGGGCGATTTGCAGTACGGACTAGGCATTCTAGGCACCACCGTACACAATGAGGTGCTGGATATCGGCGCCAACACCGGGGTCAATTCGTTTATTACCGCCGGTAGCCTGGGCAACGGCCAGAGCGTGACGCGCACCGAAGTGGGGCAGCCCATCGGCGCGTTCTACGGTTACCAGGTGATCGGAGTGTTTCAGAACCAGTCGGAACTGGATGCGTCAGCGCAATTGGATACCCAGCAGCCCGGCGACCTGCGTTTTGCCGACCTGAACGGCTACGACGAGGACGGCAACCTGACCGGCCAGCCCGATGGGGAGATCAACGAAGCAGACCGCACCTTTATCGGTTCGCCTATCCCGACCTTCATCTACGGTTTCAACGCCAACGCCAGCTACCGCGGTTTCAACCTGGCGCTGGACTTCCAGGGGCAGACGGGCAACGACATCTACAACGGCTTGCAGGCGGTGCGTCCCAACCTGTATAACTTCCAGACCGACGTGCTGGACCGCTGGCGCGGTGAGGGCACCAGCAACACCGTGCCCCGGGCCACACAGGGCGGCACCAACTACCAGCCTTCGGACTACTTTTTGGAAGACGGCTCGTTTCTGCGCCTGCGTACCGTGACACTGGGCTACTCGCTGCCTACCTCGCTCACCGAACGGGTGGGGATGCGGCAGGCCAACGTATATCTGCGCGGCACCAACGTGTTCACCCTAACGCAGTACAGCGGCTACTCGCCGGAAATCGGGCGGGGACAAAGCGGCGACGCCCTGTCGGTGGGCATTGACCTGGGGCCGTACCCCATCACCGCCATTTACACCCTGGGACTCAACGTTACTTTTTAATTGTTCACCGTGGTTCATGTCGGTATATGCGTAACGAACGTGAAATTTGTACTGCACTTCATCATTCGATATTCCTTGTTTGACATTCAACATTCATTAACTATGAAAACGATCACCCATTACTTCCCCCTCTTGCTAATCACCGCTCTGGCGACCAGCCTGGGCTGCAGCGACTTTCTGGACAAGGAGCCACTGGGCGACCTGAGCAGTGCTACCTTCTATGAAACCGAACAGGATGCGGTGCTGGCCACCAACGCCATCTATAATGCTAACCGCGCCTGGTTTATCACGGGCGGGTTTCCAATCCTCGACATCCTTTCCGACGATATGACCAAGGGCAGCAACCCCACCGACGGCTCCGGTTTGATCGAGGTGGACAGCTTTCGGTTTTCATCGGATCAGGGCCAGATTCAGCAGATGTACGCTGCCTTGTACGTGGGCGTCTTCCGAGCCAACCTGGTGCTCAACCGGGTGCCGAATATCCCGATGGACGATGCGCTAAAAACCCGGTTGCTGGGCGAGGCGCACTTTCTACGGGCCTATTTCTACTTCAAGCTGGTGAGGGCGTTCGGGGGGGTGCCCATGGTAACGAGCGAAGATCCACCCCGCCAGCTGGAGCGGGCGTCCGCGACGGAACTCTACAACGAGATCATTATCCCCGACCTGGAGTTCGCGGCGGCCAATCTGCCCGAAAAGAGCGCCTACCCCGAAGCTGATCTAGGCCGGGCTACTCGAGGAGCCGCTCAAGGATTGCTAGCGAAGGTGTACTTGTTTCTGGAAAATTACCAAAACACCGAGCGGCTGGCCCTGGAGGTGATCAACTCCGGGGAGTACAGTTTAGATCCGGACTTTGCCAACGTGCACGCGCCGACCAACGTGTTTGGCTCAGGCTCATTGTTTGAGATCGGGGCGATTTCCGAAGAATTTTCCGACGGAGGCAACCAGTATGGCCAAACCCAGGGCGTGCGGGGGGTGCCCGGCAAGGGTTGGGGCTTTGGGCGACCCACCTACGATCTGATCACCTTTTACGAGGCTGGCGACCCGCGGCTAGACGCCTCGGTAGTGTTTATTGGGGACACTATTGCCGGGGAGGTGATCCTGGGCGACGGTGGCACTCCAGACACCATCTACGCAGACGCCGCCCAGACTCAGATCGAGCAGATAGAAACGTACAACCAAAAGGTGTATATGCCGGGCGACATTCCCCAGGTGCAGTTTGGCCACAACCGCATCTTGCTGCGCTACGCCGACGTGCTGCTGATGGCGGCCGAGGCGCTGAACGAAAACGGCAAACCGGCCCAGGCGCTGGAGTACCTCAACCAGGTGCGTACCCGGGCCCGGGGGGAGGACACCAATGTGCTGCCCGACATCACCACCACCGACCAGGCCGCGCTACGGCAGGCCATCTGGGACGAGCGGCGGGCCGAACTGGCGCTGGAAGAGCACCGCTACTTTGACCTGGTGCGCACCGGGCAAGCCGCTACGGCGCTAGCCCCGTTAGGATTTGAACCCAACAAGCACGAACTGTTACCGATTCCGCAGGGAGAGATTGATATTTCGGAAGGCACGCTGGAGCAGAACCCCGGTTACTAACCAGCGTAGTCATCGGTAGTGGTTCAGGAGCGAAGGCAATCTGAACGAACTAACGCTTAGACCCGACACTATGAAGATGTTTTCGGCCAAACGCCCGCTCGGCTATTTTACCGCGGGACTGCTCATGCTTGGGCTGTTCACCTCAGCCGGTGCGCAGACAGCCGCCTCTCGCGGTAATGAAGCGCCGCGTTCTGCACTCAGCGACGATTCTCTGATAACCCTAGTGGAGGAGCGCACCTTTCAGTACTTTTGGGAGGGGGCCGAACCCACCTCGGGCATGGCTCGGGAGCGCATTCATACGGACGGGGTGTATCCTCAGGACGACCAAAACATTGTCACCACCGGGGGCAGCGGTTTTGGGGTGATGGCCCTTCTGGCGGGGATTAAACGGGGATTTGTCACGCGCACCGAGGGATTTGCCCGCTTCCAACGGATCGTCACCTTTCTGGAGAAGGCCGACCGTTTCCACGGGGCCTGGCCCCACTGGCTCAACGGCGAAACCGGCCGGGTGAAGCCCTTCAGTCCCCGCGACGACGGGGGCGACCTGGTGGAAACGGCCTTCTTGGTGCAGGGGTTGCTCTGCGTGCGGCAGTACTTTGCCGTCGGCGCCGAAGAGGAACAGCAATTGGCCAAGCGCATCGACCAGCTGTGGCGGGGGGTGGAGTGGGACTGGTATACCCGGGGTGAGAACGTGCTCTACTGGCACTGGTCGCCGAAGCACGGGTGGGCGATGAACTTCCCGGTGGGGGGCTACAACGAAGCGCTGATCATGTACGTGCTGGCCGCCTCCTCACCCACCCACCCAATTGACCCTGAGGTGTATCATCAGGGCTGGGCAAATGAGGGTGGCATCCGCAGCGACAGCACCTACTACGGCTACGAGTTGGTGCTGGATCATTACGAAAACAGCGACGCGCCGGTGGGCCCGCTCTTCTGGGCGCACTACTCCTACCTGGGGCTGGACCCGCGGGGCCTGCGCGACCGCTACGGCGACTACTGGAAACTGAACCGGAACCATGCCTTGATCAACGTAGCTTACGCCACTGACAACCCCAAGAACTACGCGGGCTACGGAGCCGACGCCTGGGGACTCACGTCCAGCTACTCGCCCAAGGGCTACGCCGGGCACCGCCCCGGTTTTGATCTGGGAGTGATCTCTCCGACGGCTGCCCTGTCGTCTATCCCCTACACCCCGGAGGCCAGCTTGCGGGCCATGCGTCACTTCTACGACGACTTAGGAACGTACGTTTGGGGAAAATACGGCTTCTACGACGCTTTTAACCAAACGTTAGGGTACTATCCCCCCCGCTACCTGGCCATCGACCAGGGCCCTATTGTGGTGATGATCGAGAACTACCGCAGCGGATTGCTCTGGGAGTTGTTTATGTCGTGTCCCGAAGTGCAACAGGGGTTGAGTCGGTTGGACTTCACCAGATCAACTGACGGGAAGTGACTAGTGCAATGCGGCAACGGCTATCTTCTGGCGACCGGGCACACGGTGCTTGATCTTCGCTATAAGTTGATCTTTCGTGCATTGTCTGGTTGGGGGTTCGGCTTTGCCAGCGGCCTTATAATTCCGAATTGGGGCAACGGTACTGACTGTGTTATCGAGAGGTGTGGTGAGGTTTGGAATGGATAAAAGTTACTCAGTTACTATCTAACTACGTCCTTTCAAAAGTGCACCTAATTAGGTACATTTAGAAAAAACATAGATGGATGCCCAACGTAGACCGGATTGATGGGATCAAGATAAATATATACAACGGAGACCACCGCCCCCCTCACATTCATGCGATATACAATGAGTACGAGGTGCTCGTCACCATAGAGGAGAGTGAGATTTATGCCGGACATATGCCCAGTAAACAGTTGAAGAAAGTATTTGATTGGCTCGCCGGTAATGCAGACTGGGCATTAGAGGTTTTCTATGAGCTTAACCCGAACTTAAGATGAGAAAGACTATTAAGATACCAAGAATACTTAAAATTAACTGGATTGACGGCCTCTCTATTTCGGTAGTCTTCAACAACGGTGAATCTAGAATCATTGATTTCAGAAAGGTACTCAAAAGCATAAGACTTGAAGCAGATTCTCCGGCTGTTATCTTGTTTGATCCCGAGGAATTTGCGAAAGTTACTATAGATAACCACACGCTGTCTTGGAATAACGTCGAGCAATACATTTTCGGAAAGGATAGGATAAAAGTGAAGGTTCCGTTTGAAATCGGGGCCGATGTATTGCTTAAATACAGTCAACCTGAAAGGTCCGAACTGATGATCAAGGTGGGGCAATTGGTTCGGGAAGCACGGCGTCAATCTGGCCTCTCTCAGCAGGAATTGGCTCTAATGAGCGGCACCAGTCGCAGCCATATCTCCCGGATTGAAAACGACCGATCGGACATAGAATTAGCGACACTGAGGAAGGTAATCGAGACCGGGTTGGGGAAGCGGTTGGAGATTAGCATTAAGTGATGAATGACCTACCAGAACCCTTAGTAAATCTGCTCCCGAGGTACGACTCATCCAATGATTGGTCGCGCCGCATTGACCGCGAGTATCGCTTGGTGTGCCAGTACGAAGGCGGGGAAGTGCTGGTGTATAGCTGTAGGTATCATTATGGCAAGTAGATAGTATTTTGGTTACTAAATCTTATATGAGATAGAAGAAAAATAGGATGCTACAAATTTTTCCAAAGACTCTTACCATATAGAAATCCCTTTGAATGCTTAGACAAAACGGTTAGTTTTCAGCTTCTTCACAAAAAGATATTTGGGAGTGTTTACAGAAATAAAAAATAGGGACGCTTGGAGTGCAATCAGAGGGTTTGCATATCAAGTAGATACGACAATTCTGCGCTGGTTGGACTTAGAGAATGGTGAAGTTCTTGAGTTAGAAAAAGGGGAAGATATTGACATCGTCAGTCAAGACATTCTAAATCAAGAAGTATCCAGAAGGTTGGAGCAGGTGAAATTCAGAGAATCTAAAGTTACTCTAAATCAAAGATTCGTTCTTGAAATCTTATTGAACTTCTTTCAGCATCGGTCTAATAATCCTGAGTCAAGACTGCTTTTTAGATTCGTCACTAATGCTGCTTTTGGAACAGAAAGACCTGCTATCTTCCCTGATGGTAGAAGTGGTGTTGAAGTATGGAGGGAACTATCTGTGCTAGGGAGTGTCTCACCTTCTGACGAACGCTACCTAAAGATTAAAAAACATCTACAAGGAAAAGTAAATGAAAATATAGGAGAAGAAGGTGACCATGGAGTAAAATCATCCGTTCAGGAGCAGTGGTCAAACTTTAGCAACTTTATAGAGGATGACGAGCAGCTTATTGCTTTTATTAGTGATTTTGAGTGGAGTTTGAATAATGAGAATGAGGCCCAAATTGGGAAGCTCGCTAAGAAAAACTTGTTAGCTAAAAACATGGTCTCGAGCGAGGAAGAAGCAGAGTTAATCTATCCGAGACTTTTTCACTATGTTTTCAAATTACTTAGTCAAAGTGGTTTGAAACGATTGAGTAAAATAGAGCTATCAGAGCAAATTACCAAACCTCAGTTGAGTTCACATGACAACGAACAGATTGGTCTGATAAAGACACTTCTGAATGATCTAGAGGATAGAGTTAGTAATTTAGAAGGGAAGGTAAGCTCAAACGTAAAGAAAATTGCTGCGTTAGCTGCTGATGTAGGTATGCTGTCCAGGCCAGACACAGCATTCGACTACAGAAGAAAATCGTTGCCTACCAACCCTCCTGCCTTGGTTCAAAACGGATCGTTAAGAAGACTAAAGGTAGCTGAGATAGAACGTTTATTCGCACAAAATACATGGGTCAGTTTACAGGGTGTGAATGGATCAGGAAAGTCGCAACTTGCTGCGTTAGTTTGCTTAAAGTTCGAGAATTATTGGTGGCTCGACTTAAGATCGTATAATCAAGATGCTGAAAAGGTGACATTACTCATCGAGTCTTTTCTGGAAACTATATCTGACTGTGCAATTAACCATAACCGAGGGATTTGGCTAGGTAGGGTTACCCGATCATTACCCAATAAAACTGTTCTTGTCCTTAACGATCTGCCCCGGACTGGTGAGAACTCAGCATTAGACGAACTGCTGGTTACATTAGCAAAAGTGCTTATCACTTCTGAGGTTAGGTTATTAACAACCTCAAACTTTAATATTCACCGTACGATAATACAGTCGCTTGGTTCAAGCAATCTTAGCGAAGTTCATGACTTTACCTTCACTAACGAAGAAATAAAAGAGTACATGCTTAATTTTGGTCTCAATGTATTCGTTCCAAATTATATAGATCTGATAGCAAATTTATCTCATAGAAACCCAAGATTAGTTAGTGCAATCATTTACTATCTACGGTCAATAGACTGGGAAGGAAATACTATGACTCTTCTTGGGTCTCTTATAAAAAAAGAGTTTTCATCGGAAATTCTTGACGATGCACAACGCTCTATAAGCAGATACATCGTTGACGAAGAAGCAAGAGAGCTTCTGTACAGACTAAGTCTAATCCATTGGGACTTTGGAAAAAAAGAAGTGGACGCAGTCTCTTATGCTGGCTCGAGAATTAGGTTTCCGAGTGAAAAGTTTAGTAGTCTAGTTAACGTCTGGATACAAAAGCAGCACAACGATGTGTTTCAAATATCGCCTTTAATTCATGATATTGGAGAAAGCAATCTACCACAACAGACAGTTCGCGACGTTCATGTAGCTATTGCTGAATCAATTATTTCTAATGGAATAATTACTCAACTGAACGGCACAAGAAGCATAACATCATTTGTAAGGGGAGGGGATTACAATGGTGCTGGTAGTGTCCTACTAAACATCTATCAGTCTGCCAAAACAGAAAGCCAGATTAAATATTTGAGTAGATGGGGCTATCTGAACTACTGGTCAGAATCAGAAATTCCAAGGGAGATGAATGTAATGGTAAGAGCCTTCATTCGCCATGAGCAAATCAGACTTTATCAAGCTGTAGGAAGGGATGCTACAGTGTTTCACGGACAAATCAAGACGTTTGCTGAAGAGGAATCCACTTCGTTATCCGAAAAATTTGCTATTCGATTTCTCTACCTCAGCGACTTTCAGGGCAATGATTTTGCTAGCTACTGGTATGTTTTAGATGATTTATTTATTGACAGCCAAAATATAGAGGAACCTTTTGAGAGTCTCGATAAAGCTGAGACTTTTACTAGTGTGCTTTGGTTGACTGTTCAGTACCTCAAATCTGCTGAAGATATCTACCAATGGTTAAAGTTCGTAACGGTAGTTGAAGAGACTTTTGATATAGAATTTTTTGACGATGCTGCTGCTCAGCCTGCTATCTCCCTAATTGCTAGCGGAATAGTCAATCGTGAACATCAAAAAGAGAGTGCTAGTTGGGTTGATGTTCTATCCTTACTGCGGTCGATCCGTGGATACTTCAAGGAACGTAGTTTCGAGGTGCTAGAAGCTGAAGTTATGAAGTCAATTGTTTTAGTACAATTCGAGATGAACAAAGATTTAAATACTGCGGCGGAAATGACGATCGAGTATGCAAAGTCGATGTCTAAAGAAGCAGCTAAGTATCTATTGTTTGAAAACATTGGTAAGCTTTGTTACAATAACAATGAGGCCCCTGAAAGTGCTAAGTGGCTCTTAAAGGCGTTGGAAACTGAATGTGAGAATCAATTTAATTATGTAGAAACGCTTCAATACGCAGCATTTGCTGTTTCAAAGAGTGATAGCTCTAAATCCGTAGAGCTATGTGAACATGCGGTTAAAATAGCGCAGCAAAAAGAAAACTTTCTAGAATCATACTACATCCAGATACTAGGAGAGCTTGCTACAGCGTACTGGCTAAATTTAAATACAAAAGAGTGCTTTGATACTTTTGAAGACATCGTAGATAGGCTTCTTATAATGAGAAGTGACCATCCAGACAAAGAATGGATTCGTCTGTTCAGGTGGACAGGACATACCCTTGGATACATAGTAGGAATAGTGTGCAGAGAGACGGAGCTTAAAGTCACAAGCGATGGCGAAGAGTATGTAAAACCATATCAAGGTATATTCACTTTTAACACCAAAGATGCATCTGATTTCTATCAGCCGGAAAATGATTCGGTGATTCTAGCTCAGATGGCAATCTTTTCAGGTGGTATCGATAATATGCCGAAGGCTCTCTATTGGTCTGAAAAAGCATTTGATCTGGCAAGAAAAGCTAGCAGTCAAAAGATTTTCTTAATGGTCTCTTCCGTTTGTAACCAGTATTTTCTAGTTAATTTCAAAGTAGAAGAGACGTTAGAGACATCTCTACTAAATTCTGCGGTGTTCACTCATCAATCTGGGGAGCATGAAGATAGAATATCTGATTTTGATAAAATAGATATAGCGCAAATATTTGATTTGAAACCGAGCGAGAAATGGAATGAAGCAGAAGATAAGACTGTGATATTTGCTGTTATTCCGCTCTTTATCATGGTTTTGACCTCACAGTTTGAAAATTTTAGTGATAAAGACGAACGCGTACATAGATTTCTCTATGCTATTGACGACTACCTTCCGAAGGCATCAGATAAAGATTCATGGGAATTAATATTGGAATTGTGTAGCAGAGTTCTTCATAGGGATATTACAATGAACGAACTGGTAGAAAGAGGAGAGTCTTTTGGCAACCAAGAACGACGCAATTTACAGATTATCTGTATGTTAGGTTGGATATATTTGACGAAAGAAGACGAGAACGTAGTGCTCCAGATAATTAATATATTTCCTTATTTATTGAATACTACCTTTGCAAGGAAAGCTATAGCAGAATTAGTGTTGGTGCCTTTTATAAGGAATAGGTGCTTATCTGTATTGAAGGAAACATTCGTAGGTAGCAGACAAGATTTGGAAGCAATGGAATCTCATATAAAGAGCGTTGAAGCGTCAAATAAAGATGCAGTTCAGTTAATTCTACGTCCAGTAGTTGAAGAGCTTGAGTTGAGCATTCCTGGGGATAGAAAAGAATGGCTATATAGTGCAGTTGCATGATGAGTTTCCGCGTTGACGAACCTAAAATTAAATAAAACAATGCCCCTCGCTATCAACATCCACGAACTCATTCACGGCCAAGTTATCGAGTGGGAACGGCTGGAGTTCAAGCAAGGGTGGAACCCGGAAGACGTGATTCATACCCTAAATGCTTTTGCTAACGATATTAACAACTGGGGTGGGGGCTACTTGATCGTCGGTATCGCCGAGCGCAACGGACGACCGGTGCTGCCCCCGGTGGGTTTAGACCCGGAGCAAATCGACAAGATACAGGGCGAGATCACGAGCTTATGCCATCAGTTGCAACCGCATTATCTACCTATCGTGCAGCCCTACGTATTCCAAAGCCAGCACATTTTGGTGCTCTACGCTCCGGCAGGTGATCTGCGTCCTTACTCGGCTCCCGAGGGACTGGGCAAGCAGGGACGGCAGCAAAGAGCTTACTACGTCCGCAGTGGTTCCCGTAGCATTCGCGCTCAAGGCGAAAACTTGCGACGACTGCAAGCCCTAGCCGCCCGAATTCCGTTCGATGATCGTATCCATCCACAGGCCAATCTGGATGATCTTAATCTGGGACTAATTCGGGATTTCTTACAGGAAATCAAAAGCGGATTGGCAGAAGAGAGCGTGACGATGCCCTTCGCTGACCTGTGTCGGCAGATGCACGTTGCCCGTGGTTCTGACGAAGCTTTGCGACCGCTTAATGCCGGACTGCTGTTCTTTTGCCCTACACCCGAACACTTTTTCCAACGCGCTTGGATTGAAGTGGTTATCCGCCGTGACGAGGCGGGCAAAGACTTCGACGAAAAGTACTTCCGGGGGCCGCTGCACGTGCAATTGCGCAATGCGTTGAACTACATTCGCACTAACGTGATTATTGAGAAAGTAAAAAAAATATCCGGGCAAGCGGAAGCACAACGGGCTTACAACTTTCCCTACGAAGCGGTGGAAGAAGCGCTCGCCAACGCGGTCTATCATAAAAGTTACGAACTGGATAAACCCATTGAAGTACAAATTTGGCCCGATGCGATTGAAATACTGAGCTTCCCGGGTCCCGTGCCACCGGTGAACGCTCAAGTGCTGGCCGAAAACCGCCGTATCGTCGCCCGCGACTACCGCAACCGCCGGGTAGGAGATTTTCTAAAAGAACTGCACCTTACGGAAGGCAGAGGCACCGGTATCCCCACCATCAAACGCGTTATGGAAAGAAACCAATCGCCATCCCCGGTTTTTGAAACAGATGAGGCGTGTACGTACTTCCTAACAATATTGCCAGTTAATGCGGAGGCTAAAGCAATAATCAACAATCAAGTTAGTGACCAAGTTAGTGACCAAGTTAGTGACCAAGTTAGTGACCAAGTTAGTGAACTATTAGCCTATGCTACAAATCCGAGGTCTCGAGAAGAACTACTATCCTTCCTAGATTTAACTAATCATTTGTACAATTACCAAAGACACATTAGACCGCTGCTTGACCAAGACTGGCTAACGATGACCATCCCCGATAAGCCCAGAAGCCGTAACCAACGCTACATCATTACCCCAAGGGGCCGAGCCGTCCTCAACAATTAAGCTTCCTAGCTCACAATCACCTGCGATCCGCCCGCGATAACTGCGCCATCGGCTTGCCCAAAGTTGGCGACAGCGGCATAATCATCTACTGGGGATCAAACGACCAGTTTAAGATATCGTGGGCGGCCCAGCCGACGGTTTGGTTGGTAGAGGCGGTGAACCCGATGAAGGCCTTGCCATCTTCGGTATTAATATAATCCGACAAATTCATAGCTACGGACAACACCGGTTCGTTGTCTAGCGACACGGACAGGGTGCCGGGTTCGCCGGGGGTGTACACGATGCGGGCCGAATGCTTCCCGCCTCCGGAAGCAATGAGGTTGGGAAGGTCAGGGTTCGTTTCTTCGGTCGTGTAGCCTAAACTGTGATAAATTTCGGCACGGGTTTCACCGTAGCGGTCGCCCGGATCCGTATTGGTTTGTACGCTGATGTGGTTGCCGTTGGGGTCGCCAAAAAATTCTGCCCCCGCTTCGGTCCCGCTCTGGTACACGTCGAACTCCACCGCCACCGAGTTGCGAATTCCGGCGTAGCCCATACTGGATCCCAGGTGTCCGCGCGCCTCAATGCCCTGGTTCTGAATGATGAAGGCCAACCCTTCGGCCCCCCGCTCCCCACTCGGTCCTCCGGGACCGCCCACCTCGTGAATCTGGAAATCGAAGGTGGTCTCGAAGCCGCCAATGACCGGCACCCGGGCGCCGTAGTAGCCAATGCCCACCCGCAGTAGCTTGGGCGGGGTGAGCCGCAACACGGTCAATCCCTCCTGCAGCTCACTTTCGTACACAAAGGCGTTACCGATGGTGGCAATCCCGTCGTCAATCGAAAACCCACCGTTGAGCTCCACTTTTTCTCCCAGCACCGTGAAGGTGGGGCCGTCGTAGGTGGTGCCCTGAAGGCTGAGCCGGACCGGACCGGTGGTCACGTCTTCGGGAACGATGACCACGATCTCCTCATTGTTGACTTCCTCGATTACCGCAGCCTGACCGTTGAAAGTAATCGCGTGGTCAGTGATCGACCCGCCAAAGGCAGTGCCCTGGACTCTGATCCTCATCCCTTCGGCGCCCTGGCTCGGAGTGATCCTCGTGATCGAGGTGGGAACGTCCTCGTCTTCACTACAGCCAATGAATAATGCCCCGACCAGCAGTGCCAATAGTAGCGGACGATAATGATGAGAATAGCGCATGTCTTAAAAGTTTACGTAGGATAATTGATGAAAATATTGTGCAACGTCACTTCAATAACAACAGGGTGCCTCGCAGCAGGGGCTTGCCGTTGTTGAGATCAATAACGTAGGTGTAGGTGCTCAAAATCGGAGTTCCCTGGTTGGGTAGGAGGCCGTCCCAGGGCTGTTGGTAGCCACTCGATTGGTAGACTACCTCTCCCCATCGGTTATAAATGACTACCTCACAATTCGGATACCGCTCCAGGAAAGGAATTTCCCAACGGTCGTTCAGCCCGTCGCCGTTGGGAGTGAAGGCGTTGGGAATGGGGTAGTCAACCACCTCAACAATAAGCTGGTCGGCTTCTTCACACCCAGCGGGAGTGGTCACCGTAAGCCAGTAGGTGGTGGTCTTGTCCGGACTGGCCACCGGGTCAGCGGCGTAGGGGTCGCTGAGTCCGGCGGTGGGGTACCACGCGTACCGCTCGTACCCTTCGGTGGCCTGTAGTTGAACCTCCCCGTCGGGCACCACGCGCTCGTCCGGACCGGCGTCCAGCTGACCTTCCCGGTAGAGCATCGCCGACGCTCGTACCCGTTCACTCTCGCACAAGCCGTTGCTGACGCTCACGTACACCGCCGTGTCGGATGCTACGAGCAGGCGTAACACTCCACTGCTGTCTTCCTGAAGCAAGGTGCCGCCCGTGGGTTGGTCATACCAACGGTAAAGACGGTCATTCGTCAAGGGCTCGACGCGTAGGGATACCGTATCGGGTTGGCAAACCACTAAATCGTTCACCATTGGGGGCGGGGGCGGGCTGAGCACCCGCGCGCTTACCCGAACGCGCTCCCCCTCGCAGCCTTCGTTGAGGGCCGCCACGTAGAAGTCGGTGGTGGCAGTCAACGCATCGGTGACGTACGAACCCTGGTCGGCCAGCACATCAATCGAATCGTCGTCGGACTCGGTGCGGGCCAGCAGCGTCGTGCCATCGGCAGCGTACCAGTGGTAGGCAACCCCCGGAGCTCCCTGGGCGGTCAGGACCAGAGTACCCGGCCCACAGCGTTCCTGGTCGGCGGCCACCGGAGCGGGGGGGGCGGTGATCACGCGCACCTCCAGGGGAACGCGCGCGCTTTCGCAGGGGCCTTCCCGCACCGATACGTAGTAAGTGGTGGTCTGCGTTACCGGGGTGGTGTAGGTGCTGTTCACCGCCCCCGCAATCGGGGTGCCGTCGCGGGCATCGTACCAGCGGTAGCTGCCGTCTGTCTGGTCGGAGCTAGCTTGCAGGGTGACCGTGCCTTCGCCACAAAGGGGGGCAACGGGTTGCACCACCGGCGGCGTTACGGTAGGGCAGGCCCGGTCGTAGGCCCGAAAGTAGTAGAACGAGGGAGTATTTGGCGCTCCGTGGTTCGTGTTCACCCCCACCGTTAGGTAGCCTTGCCCATCGTCGGTCACCTTGGTTTCCAGGTAAAAGCTTTCGCCCGGAGTGCGCTGCGCGGCGGGGGTTTCCCACACCAATGCGTTGTTTTTGAAGAGCTGGGCCGTGCCGGTCTCTTTATCGTAGGTGAACACCACGGTGGCTCGCTCGTCCAATCCTACTTCGGAACCCGGTATGAAGCCGCTGGAGATCGGCGTGGTGGGGTCGGCGGTGGTGTAGTAGTCTACCAGTAGCCCTACACTTCCGCTGTTGTCGGTGTCGAAGGTTTTGTTGCCAATTCGGAACGGCAGCCCGTTCGGAACGTCGTTTGCCGGATCCGGAGCCCCTCCGGCGCTGATTAGCAGAATAGCCGTAGACTTCTGGTTGCGCACGTCAAACTCCAGGGTGACGCTTTCTGCCCCGTCAAAAATAGACGCCGGAATGTCGATGCTGGCACTTTCTTGGAAGATATTGTTGTAGATACCCTCACCGTTAGACTGGGTGCCGTCAGTAGCCAGTAGTCCGTCCGCTCCGGCGGTGTTTTCTAACACATTGTCGGGGTTGCAGAAGCAGAAATCGGCGATAAGTTGCTGGCAGTAGGTGGCGTCGGAGACAAAAAGTAGCCCGGTGAAAAGAAGAAAGGTGACAATCCGCATAAGCGTAAAAAATCAGCTATTAAATATCCGCAAAGATAAAAAAACATCGTCGGACAACCGGAAACTTACATTTCCGGGTAAACGCAAACTAAGCCTGCTTTCGCAATTCAGACCTAGTATTTGATCAAAAGTCGACATAAGTTAGAATAAAACAAATATATTTCATAAAAATTTGTAGCTAAAGTTTTGATAATAGAAGAATTCCTTACTTCCTTTGTAACACTTTTTCAGCAACTACGGTTATTAATATTTTTCCATGAACGCTCTCCTTCAGCAGTTTCTTCCCCACTTGCGGTGCCCGATCACGCGTTGCTCTCTTCAGCCCGTGGAACCGGCGCAACTCGCGCAGTTGAACGACCGAATTGAGCGGCAGGAGCTGCGCCATACCAACGCCAGTGCGGTGCCGGAGCGCCTGACCGAAGCCCTGCGGTCGGAAGACGGGCAGTATATTTACCCCATTGTTGACCACCAGATTGTGGTGCTGCTGGAGTCGCTGGCCATCGTGGCCGATTCGGAAAACACGGCTCCCCAGGCGCTAGACGCGCAAAAAAAGATCGTACTGGACTTCTACAACGAATTTGGTTGGAAAAAGGATGAGGACAACCTGTTTAAGGACACCGTCGCCTTCGAGGATCGTCGGGATACGGTGGCCCGCTACTGGAGTCAGTGCCACCTTCGGCTCAACCGCCACCTTCCTGCTAACGGTCAGTATATTCTAGACGTCGCTTCCGGAGCCATTCCGAACGACGAGTACTTCACCTATTCCGATCATTTTGAGGTACGCATCTGCATGGATTTTTCGCTGTTAGCCATGCAGGAAGCCGTGCAGCGCCTCAACGGCCGGGGCATATTTATTCTGGGCGACATGACTAATCTTCCAATGGCCGACCAGTGTCTGGACGCCGTTATTTCATTGCACACCGTGTATCACATTCCGAAGGCCGAGCAAACCCAGGCCGTTCGGGAGGCTTACCGGGTGTTGCGCCTGGGCGGCAAGGCGGTGATCGTTTATTCCTGGAAAGACGCCCCCCTGATGTACCGAAGCATGCGCGCCTGGCGACGTTTGATGAGCTTCGTGCGGCGCCTCCGGGGGCAACGGCCCGGCAATGCAACCAACGCCCCAGCGGTCGGCGCTCCGGCGACCGGCGCTCCGGCGCATCCCGAACTCTTTATCGACCAGCAGAAGTACGACTGGTACACCCGGGA
Organism: Cyclobacteriaceae bacterium; assembly: GCA_965217275.1. Lineage (GTDB taxonomy): Bacteria > Bacteroidota > Bacteroidia > Cytophagales > Cyclobacteriaceae > Tunicatimonas. The sequence goes on from OZ244400.1 coordinate 6,355,940, forward strand.
GCTGCGCCAACCGTTTCAGGCCCAACTAAAAGTGTATAGCGCGCTGAGTCGGAGCTTCTCAAACACCTTCTTGCGAGAAAAGACCTTCGGAAAACAGGTAGCCGGACTTATCTTCCGCCTGGAAAATTGGCTGCCGGGCTTCTTCGGTCGGTTCGGACAATATCCTACCTTTGTCCTCCACAAACCGACCAACGAAAAAGAAACCGTGGCGGCCTGACCGACCGGTTCACTACTCCAACAAAATTTAACCAACTTTTTTATGGAATCTACTATTTACGAAACGGGCGAATATCTGGCCCACAACGAGTCATGGCACACCGAAGATTCGCCCTGGAAAGCGCGGGATATCTTGCGAATACTACGAAAAAACCTCATCGAATTTGATACGGTGTGCGAGGTAGGCTGCGGAGCGGGCGAGATTCTGCGGCAGATGTCGTACAAGTTGCCCAAAACCACCCAGTTTCACGGCTACGAGATCTCGCCGCAGGCCTACGAGATGACCCACGAACGGGCCAGCGATCGCCTGCACTTTTACCTCAAAGACCTGCTGGAAGAGGACCCGTCGGTGACCTACGACGTGGTGATGGCCATCGACGTGTTCGAGCACGTAGAGGACGACTTCGGCTTTGTGCGCCAACTGCGTCCGCGCGGAACGTACCAAGTTTACCACATCCCGCTCGACATCTCGGTGAACGGCATCTTGCAGGATAAATTTATGTACGGCCGAAAAACGGTCGGGCACATCCATTACTACACCAAGGAAACGGCCCTGGCGCTGCTTCAGGATACCGGCCACCAGATCATCGACTACTTCTACACGCCCGATTCGCTGGAGCTTCCCCGAAAAACGATGAAGAGCAAACTGGCCAAGTATCCCCGAAAACTACTGTACAGCATCAAGCCCGACCTGACCGTGAAGCTCTTCGGCGGATTTTCGCTGCTGGTGCTCACCCGTTAGTATGCTAAAGCAAAAACTGATTCTCAGTTACTCCACGCAGATTGTCTCCCAGGTGCTGCAGGTCGGGGCCAGTCTGGTGGTGGCACGCCTGGCCGGGCCCACCGTGCTCGGAACGGTGGCCTTCGGTACGGCCTACGTATCTACCCTGGTGTTTATTTCTGATCTGGGATTGGCCGTCGCCCACATCAAACTCATCTCCGAGGGGCGGGACGAAGCCCAGTGCCTGAGCACCTTTACGGCCCTCAAGCTGGGCACCACCCTGCTGTTTGTGCTGGCGGTGCTGGGGCTGTTCTTCACGCAAAAGTACCTGCTCGGCTACTCGTTCGAGAGCCAGACGCACGAGTACGTGATCTTCATTGCCCTGACGGTGCTCACCGTTAACCAACTTTCCTCGATCCCCCGCGCCACGTTTGCCGCCAAAACCGAGCAGGCGAAAACCGACTCGGTCGATTTGCTACAGGGGTTTATCTTGCAACCGGCGCGCATCCTGGTGGTGGTGCTGGGCTTCGGGGCCATTGCGCTGGCGCTGGCCAACCTGGCCGCTTCTCTGCTGATCATCCCCTTTCTGCTCTACCTGTTTCGTGACTACCGGCTCTCGTCGTTCGATCGTTCTTTGGCCCGAGAATACATTGCCCTGTCGTTGCCGGTGATCATGATCGGCATGTCGACCGGCCTGCTCTATCAGATTGATAAGGTGCTCCTGCAGTTCTTTTCTAGTTCCGAGCAGGTGGGCTACTATACGGCCGGTTACAAGATCGGGGGGTTTATTTTGCTGATTGGAAAGAGCGTGAAGAACCTGTTTTTCCCCTTGTTCTCTAGGGCGGTGGCCGAGGGCAACAACGACTACATCCGCGACAAGATTACCCGCTTCGAGCGGTTCAGCTTTTTGTTTATCATGCCCGCCGTGGTGCTCATCGCCATTTATTCCGAACCCATCATTCTGCTGCTGCTCGGCGATCAGTACCTGCCCTCGGTGCTGGTGATGCAGCTCATCACGCTGGCGATGGGCGTGATGGTGATCAACATCCCGTTCGGCAGCGTGATAGACGGCCTGGGAAAGTTTAAATTATCGGCCATCCTTAACACCTTCAACTTGTTGGTGTTCGTAGGAGCCATCGTGGTGCTGGTGAGTCCGCAGCTGCTCGACCGGGGGGCGGCCGGAGTGGCCATGGCAATTTTTGTTTCCAACGTATTTATTAGCGTGTTGTACCGCGTGTACGCTACCCGGTTTTTTCCGGTGCTGAGCCACCGGCAGGCGGTCAAGTTTTTCACCTTCGGCGCCCTGAGCTTTGCGGTGGGCTACTACGCCTACGAATCGCTCTTCAGTGTACATTGGCTGGGGCAGGGGCTGTTTGTCGTCCTTTACTTGAGCTTGGTCTACGGGTTCTTCGCGTTGGTTGGCTGGCTCACCTTCAAAGATGGCAAAGACTTGCTTTCGGTGTTCGACTTTGGCTCGATGCGAAAGTACGTCGTAGGAGAAATCAAGAAACGATAGACGCATTCGCATGAAAACCCACATTATCAATATCCTTACCCACGAACCCGATTACCGGTTCAAGAGCGACGAGCCGCGTCCGCCGGTGAGCTGGGACACCCCCGACGGCAACTGGGTGGGCATCTACCGCAACGAGATTCCTAACAAGTTGGGCAAGGAGGTGCTCCGCCACACCGACGAGTTTATCTACGAAGTGTGGCAACCCGACTACCGGGCTGACACCGTGTATAGTCACCGTTTTGAGGACGGGCTGGTGCACCGCTTGTTTCCGGCGCAGCAGGGACGGGAGCTGTACGGCATCAAGCTACGCACTTACCTACAGTCGCCCCAACTGGTTCGGTACCTGGAGGAGTATAGTCGACAGCACCCGGTGGTGGTGAACCTGAACGGAGACCTGGCGCCGCTGAACGTCGATATCATGAAAGCGGGCAAGCACCTGCCCATTCTGCAAACGTTTCGAGGAACCCTGCACCTGCCCAAGACGATGATGTTTCGCCCCCGGCGCAACGTGCTGGCTTCCCTTACCTACCTGTATAAACACTGGGAAGCCCAACGGGTGATGGCCCATGTGGACTACGTGACCTACCAAAACGATCTGTACCAACGAGAACTGGCCGAGCTCTTTCAGGGGCCAACGGCCAAGCTCACCTCAGGCTGCGACTTTTCGTTCTGGCGTTTGCTCGATCAGGAGCAGTGCCGCCGAGCACTGGATTTGCCGCTCAAGAAACCAATATTTCTGGTCTCTTCGCTACTGATTTTTCGCAAGCAGGTCGACAAGGTTATCGAGGTTTTTAGGGAACTAGATGCTTCTTACGACTTTTTGCTGGTGATTTCCGGGCACGGCACCGAGGCCTACGAGCAGTATTTGCGCGAACTGGCCCAGCCTCTGACTGACAAAAACAAGGTAGAATTTGTGGGTTACATCACCGGCGAACGCGCCCGAAACTACTATAACAGCGCGAATATGTTCATTAATCCCTCGTACTCCGAAGGGGGCCCGGTTTCGGCCATGAAGGCCCTGGCGTGCGAAACCCCGCTCTTCTCAACCGACAGCGGCAACGTGGCCGAGCGCATGCGGGAGAACCGCTCCGGACTACTCGTCGGCAATGAATCGTACGCGCAGTGGAAGCACGCCCTGGCCCGGTTCATGGACGGCGAACCGATCAAAAAATTCGAACGGGCCGAAGCCAAGAAGCACTACGACTGGCAGGAAATTGCCGCTGCGTTTGCTAAAATCTACCGTGAATTGAGTCAAAAGTATTATTCCTAAGTTCAGCTTAGTTTTCCAAACGCTGCACCACGGCCTGGGGGTCGACCCGCAGCGTACCGGTAGAGCGGGCCGATTCGCCGGGGGGTAGAGCAATCACCGGTTCGTAGTGTAGTCCAAAGAGGGTGGCCATCTGACAGTAGATCGGCTCCAGCAGGTCGGGGGGGAAAATCTCGACCACCCGCGCCCCGGGTTGAGCAAAAACCAGGTTGGAGAGTCCGGCTCCGTGCACGGAAACGATCTGGCGGGCGTGATAGAACATCGTCGCCTGCTCCAGCACGGAGTGCTCCTCCAATCGCACGACTTTCCAATCCTCTTGGCGTTGCAGGTGGGCCAGCAGTTCGGCTTCGTTCGCCAGAGTGCGGGTAGCCGTTCGCTGCACGTACAGACGGGGAGCGTACGGGGTAGCATCTTGATCAAGGTGCGCCAGCATGGTTTCCCGAACAAAGCGGTAGGTGTCGATATCCTTGAGGTGCACCTGTTCGCTGATTTGGTGAAATCCCGGTAGCGAACAAGCCACCAGGTGCTCCGCCACCACGTGGGTGCCTTTTTCCAGAGGAATGATCTGGTCTTTCCGAATACCGAACAAAGCGACCAGTTCGCACTGAAAGGGCGTGTTCTGCGCTACGCAGTAGTAATCCGCTGAGATGGCGGCCTGTTGGAACAAGCGCAAGCGGCTCACCGCATCGAAGAGAAAGTGGAAGTAGTTACGGTACGGACCGCAGTTGAGCACCGCCACCGTACCCGGCAGGCGCCGGGGCTTCGGGAGATTGCCCCCGTCCAGCAAAAAATGATGGTCGCTTCGACGCGGAATTTCGGGCGACACGTTCGTGAACAACGTTCCGGCGGCCGTCACTACGTCTCCCCGCACGCCCACCACGCTTCCGTTCCGAACGCTAAGCACAAACGGGGCGATGAACTCCAGCGTTCCTACGTTGAGAAAGTCGGCCGTAGCCGACAGCGTTTGGGGCGGGGGCGGCACGCCTTTCCAGCGCACCTCCACTCCTTCTTCCGGCGCGGAGGGGTCGAAGGGCGTTGCCCGGCGGGGGCCGGGGTAGGGCCGCCGAAGGTTATTGATTATTTTTCGCACCCGCGCGCGAATGAGCTGTTGTGCTTGCATGCCTTTGGAGATTTACGGTAATCGCTAAAAACTCACCTTTTTTAATACGTTTAGCATCCGGTAGTACGCCCGCCGGGCGAGCATCCCGGCAATGGATCGGTCCAGCGCCACGGCCCTAACCAGGCAAGCGAAAGCGCGGAAATAATGCTTTTCCTTTAGGTACAAAAGGGCCCGCCGGTAGTAGAATTTCCCGAGGCGGTTGCCGACCGAAAAGTTGGGAAGGTACTTCCGAAAAATCTTAAACTCATCAATCCGCAAGCGATTGTGCGCCAGGGAGGTGTTATACACGGACGTAAAGCTTTGGTTACTGATCAGACGAGCGCCCTTGATTTGTTCCAGGTACTTTATCTTTCCGTGCTGCGCGACCAACAGTTGTATGGCATAGTCGGCACTGTAGACGTGCCAGAACCACTCCGGAAACTCACCGATCAGCCGGTTGCGATACAACAACGTCGAGGTTTGAATAAACCATCCGTCCACAATGTCCTGATAGGTATATATGGCGCCGGGAGCCAGGAGATCATTCGTTTCGCTCTGGTAGTAGGGCGTGAAGCTCGGGTCATCGGACACGAACCGGGTATCGTGGAAGGTCATCACGTAGTCGGGGTGCCGGTCCAAGAAACTGACCTGCGTTTGCAATTTATCCGGGCTGATCCAGTAATCATCTCCGTCGAGCATCGCGATATACTGACCGCGGCAAGCGTACAAGTTGGTGATGTTGTTGAGGCGTCCGGCCACCCCGGCGTAGCGCGTAGGATGCAGGATGAGCTGAATGACGTCCGGATGTTTCTGCTGGTATTCTCTCAGTATCACTTGGGTACCATCCGTAGAACAGTCGTCTCCGATAATAATCTCGTACGGAAAGTCCACTTGCTGCTGCAGCACGCTATCAATCGCTCGGGCAATGCAATGGCGGTGGTTGTAGGTGATGATCGATACGCTTACTTTTGGGATGACTGTCGTCTCGGAAAAAGAAGAAGTAGCTGATAACATCTTATAAAAAAATAGCGAATGCCGGAAGGCTTGGCGGGAAAAGTAGGACAATATACCGGTCTGCGCAACAATGTTTCGACGTTACCCAAGCTAATAAAGGCTATTCTTCTTATTTTTGCCGTTCTGCTTGATTAACATTTGGTATTTTTTAAATGCTGTGCCTTACTTTTTAGATAGTATTCCCCCCGTATGAAAGTAGCCATCGTTACCTGCGGCCTGCTCGACTCTATGCTGCCCTTAGTGCGCCGCCTGGCGAAAAACGCAGCGATTGACCTCTACATTCTGGTGCAAGGAACGCATTTTTCGGAAAACGTGAGCTCGTTCGACCTCAGCGAACACTCGCCGGGACTGATCGACGAAGCCACGACCGAAAAGATACTGGGCGATAAACTGACCACCTATGCCCGGCAAGAAGGCGCGCAACTCACCATACGGATGTTTAAGTATCCCAACCTAAAAATAGCCAACCGACAGAACTTCCGCTTGCACCGCACCCTGGCCAACATGCTTAACCGGCAGTCGTATGACGTGGTGCACTTCAATGGCTACCGCGGTTCGCTGTTCTTCGTGTACGCTTTTCTCAATCGGAAAACCGGAAAAGTATGGTCGATCCACGATCCGGTGCTTCATTCGGGCGAAGAAAAGTGGCAGACCCAGCTGGGCTACCGCAGCTTCCGGTGGTTAAATGCCCACTTCATCCTCCATAACCAGGTCCAGCGCGCTGAGTTTGTGGCACAGTCCCGCATCAAAGCCGACCACTGTCACTTTGTTCGGTTTGGCCCGCTTGATATCTTTAGGATATTCAAAGAAAAATCACCCCCGAAGCAGTTCGCCCCGACGGCCTTGTTCTACGGACGAATATCGGTTTATAAGGGCGTTGAGTATCTGATTGAGGCGACGAAAATTGCCCGCCAGCGCCTGCCGGAGCTCAGCGTAATCATTGCCGGCAAAGCCAATTACCCCATTGATCTGGACCGCATCAAGGACGATCCGTCTTTTGAGGTGATCGACCGCTTCATCACCAACGAAGAGGTAGTTAGTCTCATTGAGCGGTCCAGCCTGGTGGTGTGCCCCTACACCGACGCCACCCAGAGTGGGGTCATCATGACGGCCTACGCTTTTTGCAAACCCGTGCTGGCCACCCGTGTGGGAGGAATTCCCGAAGTGGTGGAAGAGGGTAAAACCGGTCGCTTGGTTCCCCCGCGGGATGCCCCCGCCCTGGCCGATGCCCTGGTAGCGATGCTGTCGGACGAATCAAAGCTAACTGATATGCAACGGGGCATTGAAGAGCTGAACCAATCCGGACCGCTATCGTGGGACGAGATCGCCACCCAAACGTTAGACGTTTATACCAAGTCGCTGACCAGTTAATTTCTATTATATAACCGAAAACCCAACCAATGACGAACGCAATTGATACGCTGATCAACAACTATCCGGACCTGCGGGTATGCCAGGAGTCGCTGATTCAGGCCCGAGAACTGCTGCACAATACCTACCGGCAGGGTGGCAAACTACTGCTCTGCGGCAACGGGGGAAGCGGAGCCGACTGCGAACACATCGTGGGCGAGCTGATGAAGGGCTTCCTCTCCCCCCGGCCGCTGCCCGCGGAGGTGCGGGAACGGTTCCGCCAGCATTTTCCGGAAGAAGCCGACTACCTGGCGGATCATCTCCAGGGAGCCCTACCCGCCATCTCGTTGGTGAGCCACCCGGCGCTGAACAGCGCCTTTGGCAACGACGTGTCCGCCGAGATGGGGTACGCCCAGCAGGTCTACGGATACGGTAAGCCGCCGGACGCGCTCTGGGCCATCAGTACCTCGGGAAATTCAGCCAACGTGGTCCGGGCCGTACAGGTAGCCAAAGCCCTGGGCGTGGCCACCATCGGACTCACCGGAAAAGACGGCGGTAAACTATCGAAACTCTGCGATGTTATTATCAAAGCACCCCGCGATCTAACCCACGAAGTACAGGAACTGCACCTTCCGATCTATCACGCGCTGTGTATTTCGTTAGAGAACGATTTTTTTGATCGCCCGGCGTAACCAGCCGGTGTGCAGCAGATTTTTCTACCATCGAACATTATCATGCATGCAACCAACATCCAACCTAGGAACCGCCACTGACCCGAAAAAAACAACCGATCATCCCGCCGGTCAAGCAAGAGAGCAACCGCCGGAGTTCACTCGCCCGATCGCGCAAAAAAACCTAGTTGTTCGTTCCAAAGCCCCGCTGCGACTGGGTCTGGCGGGGGGAGGCACCGACGTATCTCCCTTTTGCGACTTGCACGGGGGAGCGGTGCTGAACGCCACCATCGATATGCACGCCTACTGCACCATCGAGGCCACCGACGAGCAGCAGGTCACCTTTGAGGCCGCCGACCGGGAAGAGTACGAAACGCACTCCGCCGCCGAACGGTTTCCGCTAGACGAGGGGCTAGTTCTGCACCGGGCGGTGTATAACCGCATCGTCAAACAGTTTAACCGGGGCGAACCGCTCTCGTTTCGGATGACGACCTACTCAGACGCGGTGGCGGGTTCGGGACTGGGTTCTTCTTCTACCCTGGTGGTGGCCATGATCAAGGCCTTCACCGAATGGCTGAACCTGCCGCTGGGAGACTACGACATTGCTCAACTGGCCTATCACATCGAGCGCGTCGACGCCGGACTGTCGGGCGGGCGGCAGGATCAGTACGCGGCCACCTTTGGCGGGGTTAACTTCATTGAGTTTTACCCCAACGAGCGGGTGATCGTAAACCCGCTGCGCGTGAAACGCTGGGTAATCAACGAACTGGAAAATTCGTTCGTCCTGTTTTATACCGGTTCTTCGCGCGAATCGGCTAAAATTATCGACGAGCAGATAAAAAACACCAACCAAAAGAACGAGCGCTCGGTGAACGCCATGCTAGAACTGAAAGCCGACGCACTGGTCATGAAAGAATCGTTGCTGAAGGGAGATTTCCGCACGTTTGCCACGTACCTGGGGAAGTCGTGGGAGGCCAAGAAAAAAATGGCCGACGCGATCTCCAACCCAACGATTGACGCCATTTACCAGATAGCGCTAGCGGCCGGTGCCTACGGCGGCAAAGTATCCGGGGCCGGGGGCGGCGGGTTCATGATGTTTATGTGCGATCCGGCCCAGCGTATCCGGTTGATCAATACTTTGAATCAACAAGACGGCCAGGTGATGAATTTTCACTTTACCAAACTGGGCACCCAGGCCTGGAGACTTTAAACTGAAATGGAAGCAATTATCTTAGTGGGTGGGCAGGGCACGCGGCTCAAATCGGTGGTTTCGGATATTCCGAAGCCGATGGCTCCGATCGGGGATACCCCGTTCTTACAGTATTTGTTAGACGACCTGGTCGCGCAGGGAGTTACTAACGTGATCCTCAGCACCGGCTACCGGCACGAAGTAGTGGAAGCCTACTTCGGCACCAGCTACCGGTCACTGAAGGTGGCGTATTCGGTAGAAGAAACGCCCTTGGGCACGGGCGGGGCCATCCGAAAAGCACTGCAACAGGTAACGCAGCCCAACGTGCTCATCCTGAACGGCGACACCCTGTTTCGGGTCAACTTGGCGGACATGAACGAATTTCACCGCGCTCACCGGGCTGACCTAACCCTGGCTCTAAAAACCATGAGCGACTGCTCGCGCTACGGGCGGGTAGAAACTGAAGACCACCGGGTGACGCAGTTCAAAGAAAAGATGGCCGGTCAGCCCGGATCGATCAACGGGGGGGTCTACCTACTGAACGAAAGCGTATTTCCCGTCCTGGAGCAGCTTCTCGAAAAGTTTTCTTTCGAAAAAGACTTTCTGGAGGCGCATTACCGTAGCCTCAGGGTGTTGGCGTACTTGTCGGACGCCTACTTTATCGACATTGGCATCCCAGAGGATTTTGCTCGAGCGCAGCGGGAGTTACCGCAACTAAAATGAAAGCAAAAGCACTGTTTTTAGACCGTGACGGAGTGATCAACGAAGAGCGCGACTACGTGCACCGCACCGAAGATTTTGTGTTTATGGACGGAATCTTTAGTCTGTTGCGCTACGCCCAGTCCCAAGACTACCGGCTCGTTGTTATCACCAACCAAGCCGGCATTGCCCGGGGCTACTATTCCGAAGAGGTCTTTCACGGTCTAACAGACTGGATGATCGAGCAGTTTGCTCGGCGCGACGTCCGTATCGATCGGGTGTACTTTTGTCCCTACCACGCCACCCACGGCCAGGGGAAATACCTACGGGACAGTCCCTGTCGAAAGCCCGCACCCGGTATGATCTTGCAAGCGGTGGAGGAACTCAGGATCGACGTTGCCCGGTCGGTGCTGGTGGGTGACAAAGAATCGGACATTGAGGCGGGCCACCGGGCCGGAGTGGGCACCACCATTCTGCTGAAATCTTCCCGGTACGCGGGGGCCTCCACCCAAGCTGACCGGGTAGTAAACACCCTGAATGAAATCCCCCCCCTTCTATAAATTTTTCTGACGATCACCAAATGAACAACGCCTACCCTATTGCCTATGAACATCCTTATCCTTGTAAGCTCACTTAACTTTGGCGGCGCCGAAAAGCAGGCCACCCTGGATGCCAACATGCTGGCCGCCGACCACCGGGTGTTTTTGGGCATGTTCGAAACCGGGGCCTTGCGCGAGCAGCTGAGCGAGCGCGTGGAACCAGTGATGTTTCGCAAGAGCGGCTACGTGGCCACGGCCCGGCAGTTAGCCACTTTCGTGAAGGAAAATAACGTGCACATCATTCACAACCACCTGTACGCCCCGATGATTATTTCGGCCCTGGCCTCCCTGACAACGGCGGTGCCAGTGCTGTGGCACTTTCACGGCCATCATTTTGAGGTACGCAAGCTGCCGCTGAACGTGCTCGCCCAACTGCCCTCGGTCAAGCAAACAATATTTGTGTGTTCGGCCCTGGCCGACTATTTTGCGCAGCATTTCTGGTTTCCGGCGCACAAGCGCCAGGTGGTCTACAACTCATCGCAGTGCCGAAAGTTGCCTCACCTGCGGCCCAACGATGCCACCCTTCGGATCGGCTTTGTCGGTCGGGTGGTGGCGCTCAAACGGTTGCAATATCTGGTGAATCTGGCCGCCTTTCTAAAAGAGCAAGGGCTCGAGCAGTTTGAGATATGGATTGTAGGCGATGGCCCGGAACGGGGAGCACTGGAGCAGCTCACGCAGGCGCAGAACGTTGCTGATCACGTCAAGTTTCTCGGGTTCCGATCCGATATTGAGTATCTCTACAACCAGTTTGACCTGTTTATCCTGCCTTCGGAAGAAGAAGCCCTTTCGCTAGCCCTGATCGATGCGGGCAACTGCGGCCTACCGGCGATTGCCTTCGATGTGGGAGGTAATAAAGAGATTATCCTCGACGGAAAAACCGGTTACATTGTCCGCTCCGAGCCGGAACTGCAAGAAAAAGCGCAGCAACTCTGTCACGATGATTCACTGCGCCAGCAACTGGGCCAAGCCGCCGAGCAACATACCCAGATCTTCAGCGAAGAAAATCACCGGGATAGCCTGCTTGCTATTTATCGTACTTACGTAGATTGAGTGATAGAATAAAATTCAACGCAACCGCCCCCCATTCCATTTCATTCACTCATTCACTCAATCCACCATTCATTTTTCCATGCACCCTACCCTCAAAGCCAACCTCAGCAAGATCAATTTTGCGTTAGGTCGAAACCCAACCGTCGAGAAAACCGACCAGCCCCGGCAGTACGTCCCCGAACCCTACCGAGCGGTGTTCACGCTGTCGGCCGACTTTGAGCTGGCCTGGGCCTGGCGATTCTCCAAGCAACTGGCCAACCCCGTGCAAGACGCCCTGGAAAAGGCGCGCCTGGCCCGCCGCAATGTGCCCCTGATTCTGCAACACTGCGAAGAGTATCAAGTCCCTATCACCTGGGCCACGGTGGGGCATTTGTTTTTGTCGGAATGCCGGAGCAACGGGGAAATGCCGCACGCCGAAATGGAACGGCTCAGTCACTTTGAAAACGACTACTGGCGGTTCGACCGAGGCGATTGGTACCGCGACGACCCCTGCACCGACCAGCAGACCGATCCCGAATGGTACTGCCCCGACCTGATCGAGGCGATTCGATCGTCGCCGGTGGAGCACGAGATTGGCTGCCACACCTTTTCGCACATCGACTGCCGCGACGCCGTGTGCCCGCCGCGCGTGTTTCGGTCCGAAATGAACAAGTGCCGGGAACTGGCCGAAGCCGACGGCATTCAGCTCGACACTTTTATCTATCCGGCGCACACGGTCGGGAACCTGGACGAACTGGCTACGCTGGGGTTCACCAATTACCGGAGCAACATCGGCAACAAGTTGGGCTACCCGGTGCATCACTCCAACGGGTTGTGGGAGATCAAGAGCTCGATGCAGTTAGAGCTTCGCCCGCAGTGGTCGGTGGCGTATCATATCTACCGGGCGAAAAAGACCATCGATCGGGCTATCAAGCACCGGTCGGTGTGTCACTTCTGGTTTCACCCCTCCTTTCCGGCTCACTACCTGCGTGAGGTATTTTCGGAAGTGCTGGCCTACCTTGATCAACGTCGGGAAGAACTATACCTTACCACCATGGGGCAGTACGTGAATTGGTTGAATAGCCCCCAACGGGCGAATTAACGGCGGCGCTTCTTCTCGTAAAGCTCCTCGATAATTTGGTGGTAACCCTGGTGAAAGGCCGCCGGAGAAAATCGTGTCTGCTGCTCCTGATACGCATTTCGGCCTATCTCTTGCAATGCCTCCGAATCAGAGAAGCAAGACTCAATGGCTATTTTCAGTTGCTCCGGGTCTTCGGGAGGCACCAGCCAACCCGTGCGTTCGTGGTCTACGTAGTCGACAATGCCGCCCACCCTCGAGCAGATTGCGGGTTTGCCGTAGCGGATAGTTTCCAGGTAAACAACCTGCCCCCGCGAACTGGTACCGTCTTTGAGGCTGATCACCACCAGCCGCGCTCCTCGCAGTAGCGCCAGATATTTTTCTTTGGGAATGTTGAAATGCAGTTGGGTATTGGGGGTGGCATGCTGTTCCAAAACCGATCGCTGGGCGCTATCTGCCACGATAACCACGGGAATATCGGTTTCTTTTAGGGCCTGCAAAAGTGTAATAAAGTCGCGCTCCATCCGACCGGCCGAAAAAACATAGCCGTCGGGCGAAGGACCCACAAAGGCTTCGCCCGTTACATGGAAGGGCAGAAACCTAAACTTCTGGGGCGAGACCGCAAAAACCCGGGCGTAATAGTCTACTTCCTGGGGAGTGTGCACCACCAATGCATCTACTTTTTTGAGGGCCCGCTTCCAAAACGCAATGACCCACTTGGTTCTTGAAGTATCCTTAAAATTGAAAATAATCTCGTAGCCCACCAGGCTAACGTTCCGGGGTTTGTAGAAAGAAAAAAGCAGACCCAGCAGCAGGGTGACGCGGCGGTTGCCCAGAATAACATCTATGGTGAACGAGCGGTAGAATAAGTAGGCAGTGGCTCGCAGATAGTCTAGGGTGCCGGGCAGCGATTTTTTGCGATGCACGCGTTCGGCGCGAATGCGCGGAGTAGAGAATGCGTCTAGCGTATACGGAAAAATATGATCAGCGATCAGCTTTATCTTCTTCAATGGCTCAAAAAATGGTATTGACCGGGGCAGTACCCTGCCAAAAATATGCTCTGCAAAAGAAGAAACATTGTTTAACAAAAAAATAGATTTTATAACAATTAACCACTTGATTCGCGGTTAAAATAGCTAAATTGCACTTTACCATTTTTTACTGAGGCTATTTTTTGTCCTACCCTGAATGACTGACCAGAAAACGCCGGTAATCCTTCTCGATTGTGACGTCCGGGCGATTGAAGGAGTAATTTACTCGTTCGGCCAACGGAAGATTCCGGTGGTTGCCCTCAGCGCCCAGCCCAACCCCCCAGCCTTTCACTCTCGCTACGTGCACCGCACCTACCAAAGTCCCCCGGTGGCCCAGGAGCAGGCGTACCTCGACTTTCTCGTCCGACTGCCCGAACGGGGGGTGCTGTTGTACGCGGATGATGCCTCGGCTACCTTCGTTAGTAAGCACCGGGATCGCCTGCTCGAGCTTGGTTTTCTGATTAATATCCTGGCACCTGTCGATTTCTACCGGGGGTTTGACAAGGGGCAACTGGCCGAAGCCGCGGCCGACGTAGCGTTGCCCGTCATTCCAACCATCACCGTGCGCTCGCGGGCCGACCTGCAGACGGCTTGGGAGCAATGGGGCGCCCCGATGATTCTGAAAGCAACCCGGCTGGCCGGGGGCAAATTCGAGATCATCCGTCGGGCAGAAGACCTGGATTCGGCCTACCGCACCATGCACGCCCTGATCCACGCCGAGGGTTACGCGCACATGCAGTCGGGACTGATTGCGCAAGAATTTATTCACTACGCCTACGATGAAATCTACTGCTGTGAAGCTTTTTACACCACGGCTTCGGAGCCGACCGGCTTTTTGAGTATCCACAAAATTCGTCCGAACATCAACCGCGACGGCACCGCCGGAGGCCGTCTCTTCGCCGGGGAAACCCTCGTCGACCCAACCCTGGAGGCCCACACCCGGACGATCCTGGACCACCTGCGGTGGCAGGGGCCCGCGCACCTGGACTGGATCTACTCCCCCAAGTACCAGCAGTACCTGCTCTGTGAAATCAACCCCCGGCTTCCTGGTTTCTCAAACTTACTGACGAAGGTGGGCTTCGAGATGGCGTATTACTACTACGCCGATCTTTGTGGGCTACCCGTTCCGCCGTACCGGTTCCAGCGCGCTTTGTACTTCGAGGCCCTGCGCATGCCCGGCGACATCACCACCGGCGTCTATGCCATCATGAAAGGCTACCTGTCGGCCCGGTCGTTCGTTAGCTCTTACCTGCGGCTACTGACCTTCCGGCACCCGGTGTACTTTGACGTTTTTTACCCGAGCGATCCGGCGTTTAACAAACGAAGCTGGTCCGACCAGCTGCGCTACCTCATCAAACGCCCCTTCCGATTCCTAACCCGCTAACCATGCTGTTTGATTTCATTGCCTTTGTTGATACCAAGGATCCTTTAACTCCGGTAGATTCAGTGGGTACGCGCCGCGGCGCGTACCCACTGTCCTATCACTCACAAGAATCATCGACCGAATACACCCAGGTGATCAGCCTGCACAAACACGCGGACGAGTCGTATTCCGTGTACCGGGACGACGCGCTGGAAGTATACATTTTTGGCTACTGTTTCACGCGGCTCGATAGTCAGCGATTTACCGAAAAAAGTCGGTTGAGCGCTCAGCGCGTGGCGCAGTGTTACCAGGAATGGGGAACGGCGTTTTTGTCTGAAATCAAGGGATCTTTTGCTATCCTGCTGCTGGAAAAAGCTACCCGCACGGCGCACGTTTTCACCGACCCCCTGAACGTCCGGCCGGTTTACTACTACCAGCAAGGTTCGCAGTTGGTGGTATCCACCGCCCTCAACGCCCTGCTTCGGCACCGGCAAAGCCAATCGCTGCCTACCGAAATCAACCGGGCCGCCGTCATTGAGTACTACCTGTTTGAGTACCCGCTCAATGACGATACGTACGTGCGTTCGGTGCACACGGTGCCCGCGGGCGGGTGGTTGCATTTTTCGGGCGAGGGACTGCGGGTGAAGACCTACTGGAACGTGTTTGAGCGGCTGAATAACTTTCGCATTGCCTACCGGGAATCAGCGGCGGTGGACAGGTTGGAGGAATTGCTCAAAAAAAATCTCGCGCTGTACCTGTCGGACCCGGCCCGGACCGCCGTCGCGCTCACCGGCGGCTACGACTCCCGGACCAACCTGGCCCTGCTGGGCGATGCGGCCCGGGATTATTTGCTCTACAGCTACGGCACGGCGGGTACCTACGACCTATCTATTCCCCAAGAAATTGCCCAATCGCTGCGGCTCAACTACCGGGCGTTTCACCTGGACGACCGGTACCTGCGCGACTTTGACGAAAACGCGCGCCTAGCCATCGAGCTGGGCGACGGCCTGGCCGAAGCCAACCGGGGCAACTACTTGTACGTGTTCAAGCAGCTGGCGCAGGACTATGACTATATTCTTACCGGCTTGTTCGGTAGCGAATTGATCAAGCACCCGACCAGCGTTGGTAACTTTATCAACCAAGCGACCAAGCAACTGCTGGAGGCCGACGATCCGGCCCGCCAGGTAGACGCCATGCTGGATAAGGCGGCCACCGACGGCTACCTGGATGCGGAAGCGGTGCGGGCGCACGGCGACGAAGTGAAGCAGCGGGTGCTGACCAATCCTTATATTGTGAATGACCATCCGCTACCGGTGAAATACTTTTATTATTTGCTGATGGTGGGCATCCGAAAGTACTTTATGAAGGAAATTAAGGTTGAGCGCCCCTTTGTAGAGAATTTGCATCCCTTCTTTGACCTTGAATTCATTGAAACCTTACTACAAACTCCTTTTCCGTGGATTCATCACTGGGAAGGCAAAAAAAATCTAATTAAGAGCATCGAAACCCATAAATTCTACGTGTCGATCATCCACCGCAACCAGCCCCAACTAGCGAGTATACTGTCGACGCACGCCTACACCCCCCGCTACCTGCTCCACCGGTTTTCACTACCGGTGGTGGCGCTCCAGTACTTGTTTTACAAGGGTAAAATTCGGGCAAAAGAGAACTTTAAATCTTCCACCCCGGTGTTGGACTACCTGACGCGCCATCCGGCATCAGATCGTAGCTACGGTATATTCAATCCCGAGAAGTTGCATCCCGCGGCGGCCGATACCAAGAGCGTTATTAAACTGGCCTCGCTGCAGCAATGGCTGGACAAAAACCTGATCGAATGAAACAAGTAGGACACTTAATGAGGAAGCTATTGCCGCCCACGGCATCCTTCATTTACAATCAGATCACGCACTACCAGCAGTTTGTGCCCCACGCGGTGTACTGCGAAGCGGTGGCCTCGGTCTTTTCCGAGCAACTACGCGCCACCTACCCTACCTACTGTCCGATCCGCCGGGGCAGTGACCGGCGGTGGTACCAGTACACCCGCCAACTCACTTCGGCAGCGCAGCGGCGCCTGGTGCACTACCTGAAGGCCATGCCGGTCGATCTGCTGCACGTGCACTACGGAGTGGATGCGCTGGCCTACGCCGATGCGTTCGAAGCGGTGGATCGGCCGGTGCTGGTATCCTTCTACGGGTACGACTGCACCTCGTTCCCGAATCGCTTCGGGGGGTGGGGAAAGAAGTGGTTGCAGCGCAAACTATTCGCTAATCCGCACGTGCGGGCCTACACGGCCATGAGCCCGGACATGCGAGAAGACCTGCTGCGGTTGGGGTGTCCGGCACACAAGATTATCGTGCACTACCACGGTTCCGATCCGCATCCTTTTTTTCGGAAGCGAAGCTATCCGGACCGAAAAGAAATTCATCTGCTCATCATCAGCTCGCTGACGGCCAAAAAAGGGCATACCTTTCTGCTCGATGCGTTTCGGCGGGCGCAAGAAATGACGACCCACAGTCTGCACCTGCACATCGTGGGAGACGGTGAGTTGAAAGAGCCGTTGGCGCGTTACATCAACGACCACGCGGTGGCGCAGGCGTATCTGCACGGTCCCATCGCCTACGGATCGGCGGAGCATCACCGTTTCCTCGACCAAGCCGATATATTTGTACACCCGAGCGTGACCACCGCCCAGGGCGAAAAAGAGGGCATTCCGGGTGCCTTGATTGAGGCCCGCTCCAGCGGACTGCCGGTGATTACGACCCGTCACGCGGGTATCCCGTACATCATAGAGGACGGGAAAACCGGTTTGTTGGTGTCCGAGAACGACGTAGCAGCCCTCAGCCAAGCCATCGTCCGGTTGGCCGAAAGCGCCGCGCTACGAGCGCAACTGGGGCGGGCGGGACAAGCGTACACACTACAGGAGCTGGACGTGGCCAAAAAGGAAAAGGACCTGGAGCGGATTTATCAGGAGCTGATAGACTGATAGAAACTTGTCAGTATTATGAACAAGCTACTGGCCTCGAGCCAAAACGGGGATCACACTATATTGGAACCCTCGTTGTTGCTTCCCTTTTCTAAAAAAATGAGATTATGATAAAAGTGCATTCCCACGATGTGTCGGTCGTAATAAGAGGGTTGGTAATTATCCGTGAGGTATTCTTCATAATTCAGAGAATCGGTGAGCTGCTTAAAAAAGTTCATCATGGTTCCCGGAAGCTTCAGGTCTTTGCTGCTTCCGCCCATCTCGGGCCAGTATGAAGTTTGCGTATCTTCAATGACGTAAGTGCCACCGTTTTTCAGAACGGGAAACAGTATTTCAAAGGTTTTAATGACGTGCTCATTGAGGTGGCTTCCGTCGTCAATAATGATATCCAATGGCCCGGTTTCATCGAGTACTTCTTTTAGAAAATCTTTGTCTACCTGGCTGCCCTGAAATATTTTGATGCGCTCATTTTCCTGCGCCGATTTGTCGTAAATGTCTATTGCATAAATTTGGCCTTGAGAGAAATAATTCTGCCACATTCGCAACGAATTTCCTCCCATCCCGGGTTTGTCATATCCGCCTACTCCAATCTCCAGCAATTTGATTCTCTTATTGCGGTACTTCTTCAGATGAGTCACGTAGTGCGGAATATAGTTGTGCCCAATGGCCTTATCGGTACGGTATATTCTGGCCAGCCCCGCCAGGTTTTCCGAGAAGGGAGCGGCGCCGATCTTTTCGGCAACTCGTTTGATTGTAGTGTTCATTGTTTGGGTTCAGTTGAAAAAGTTTCGAAAGACAAAACTGTAATACCAGCTTTTGTCCGAATTTGTTGTGAAACTTAACTACCGGAGTTTGAGCACGAAGATTTTACCGGTAGAAAACGGCAGCCAGCGGTCGTACTCGTACGTCCGAACTACTTGATAACCCGCTATCCGCCCGAAGGTGGTCACGTACCGATCATCCTCTAAAGCCCACCATTTGTCGGTTTTCTTGGCCCGCAACGATTCGTCCGTGAACAGCATGTATCCGTTATACTCAAAACCCCCGTTGATCTGATAATACGGAACCGTTTCGTGCTCGGTGAGCTGCCGCAGCGCTTGCCACCGGGCCCGGTTCCACGCCAGGTAATCATGGGTGCCCGCTACGCTATAAAAAGCGAAAAGAAGAAGCAGAGCGACAGGGAGGGCGGCAACCTTGAAGGATGGCAAGCGCTCACCATCAAGCGCCAAGAGGAGAGTCACAAGTACCAGTGGGGTCAGCAAGTATCGATCATAGTAGTTTAGAAATAGAACCGGCATAAAGTAGATAACGCCCCCGGCAATCAGAAAGAAACGGGTGTAATGCGCGTTGGTGCGTTGGTTTTGAATCAAAGCAATCACCATCCACCGAATCACCGAAAATAAATACACGGATAACGTAGCTGCTCCCAGTATACTCAGGAGGGTCACCATCACCCAAAATTCGTAGGGAAGCGCCGTAGCGTTGGGTAATTTTAGGTTATAGACATCGTATAGGGTGAGTGGACCAATGCCCTCCTCAACCAGAATATTGCCTCCTACGGGCATTAGCTTATCTTTAGAGAACAACCCGACGCCGAGTAGGACACTCACCGGAACGATTGCTCGGATTAGCCATTTTTTGAACCATCGTACCAACGGGGAAGCGGTCGGGGAGGCTAGCAGCAAAGCGAAGAAGGGTACCAAAAACAGTCCCAGATACAGGATAGCAACCACGGTGCTCTCTGCGAATACCATTGGCCACTGCCTCGGGCTAAAGATACTCTCGACCAGATCCTGAAGCTGCTTTCCGTACAGGTCGGGCGTTCGGGCAGTGTGTTCTAGCCAGAACCGGTAGCCTAGTAACGCGCCTGCACAAAACACCCCAGGCACGGCGGCCACGAGTAAAGCTTTTGACCGGCATCCGTACTTATAGAGCACGCTGAGTGCCAAGGCAATTGGTACGTAGAGCCCGGTTTGTCGGCACAAAACCGCTAAAGTGGCAAATACGGTGGCGATGATTAGCGTAAAGACGGACTCGTTATTCAAATAACGCAAAGAAAATAACAGCGCAAGGGTAGAAAAGCCCATGAACGGGACGTCGGTCATGAAGGTGTAGGAAAGCGTCAGGTAGACCGGATTGAAGGCCAGCAACAGCGTGCTAAACAACGCCACTTTCCCGGATGCGTTGAGTTGCCTGGCGATTAGGTAAACGCCGAACAGCGTCAGCAACGATAGGGTTAGCGTAGACAGGCGAAGCACCTCAAAAGAGAAGCCGAACAGAAAACAAAATAAGCTTCCCCACAGCACCTGCGAAAGCAACGACATGCTCGTCCAGGCCGTAGGCTCGTAAACACCTTCTTCCACCAGCCGTTGCACCGCGATGCCGTAGGACCAATCGTCGTTTAGGGGAAAGTTGCCCCGGTAGTCGACCAGCAGCGCGGCCAGAACCCACAAAGAGCTAATGATTAACAGATGGACAGCAGTTTCCGCATGAGAAGAATGCGGCTTTGATGACTCGTAAACGGGCATGAAGCAAGGAAGGATTTCTGCCGGATAGGGCGTTCGGGATGTCTGTTCCCATTGCAAAAAACTGGCCCATTAACCGGCAATATACGCAAGGAGCGTTGGTCTCATAAACTTTTAAGCACAAAATATAAATAATTTTATTTTGTGTACGTTTTGACTATCTTTGTGACGTAACAACAACCATTTTTTTAGCACCTAGTCATTTCGCCATCGTTTTTGATTTTTTTATGACCAGAGATTTCACGCGGGAGGTTTACCGGGGTTTTCTGATTGCGCTCATCGACCAAGGGTACCACCTGACTTCTTACGAAGCGTATCTTCAACTTAACGAGCACGTGCCTACCCTTAAAACCGTGATTCTGCGGCACGATGTGGACCGCTTGCCCCAGAATTCGCTGGCTACGGCCCGCCTCCAGGCATCGCTGGGCGTGCAGGGTTCTTACTACTTCCGAATCGTTCCCCAGAGCTTTCAGCCGGAATACATTGAAAAAATCCGCGATCTGGGCCACGAAATTGGCTACCACTACGAAGACCTGGCCCTAAGCAACGGCGACCCGGAGCAGGCCATTCGTTCGTTCGAGCAAAATCTGGCCCGCGTGCGGGAATTTTACCCCGTTACCACCATGTGCATGCACGGAAGCCCCCTGTCGCAGTGGGACAACCGGCAGCTTTGGGAACACTATAACTACCGCGACTACGGCATTCGGGCCGAGCCGTACTTTGATATCGACTTTCACAAAGTGTTTTACCTTACGGACACCGGTCGGCAGTGGAACCGAACGGGCGTGAGCGTGCGGGATAAGGTAGATACTGCCTTTGATTACAATTTTTCCAGTACCTTTGACCTGATCGAAGCCATTGAGCGCGACACGCTTCCCCGTCAGATCATGCAGAATATTCATCCGCAGCGGTGGAACAGCGATTGGTGGGGCTGGTCGCAGGAGCTCATTGCGCAAAATGCTAAAAACCAGGTGAAACGAGCCATCGTACAGTTCCAATGATCGATACGGTTATACTACTGGGCAATCACATCCAGGGACTGGGAGTGGCCCGCATCTGCCGTCGCGCGGGGATGCGCATCTACTTGTTCAACGAAGACCGCCTCTGCGTCACCCGATTTTCCAACACCTGCAACAAGTTTGTCCGCTTCGACGGCGATACCGATCTGCTGGCCAAACTGCTGGCGTGCCCGGTACCCTACCAAACCGCCTTGCTGATGCCGACCAACGACCGCTTCGTGGGATTCATGGCCGACCACTACGAGGTACTGCAGCGCAAGTATCAGCTGTCGATCCCGTCGCCGGAAATCACCGACCTTTGCTTCAACAAGATTAAAACCTACACCGTGGCGCAAGCAATGGGCATCCCGATTCCGGAAAGTCACTTTCCGAAGAACGAAGCGGAGCTGCAGCAGTTAGGCCAACGGCTCGCTTATCCGGTCATCATCAAACCGGCGGTGATGTATCGGTTTTATAGCAAACTCAAAAAGAAAGTGTTTCTCTGTCACAACGCGTCGGAACTGCTCGAAAACTACCGCCGGGCCACGGAGGTCATCATTCCCGACGAGATCATTGTGCAGGAGTTTCTGCCCGGCGGCCCCACCCAACTGTATTCGTTCGGTTCGTTCTGCGACGGCACCAAGGTGTGGGGTAGCTTTGTGGCGAACCGCATCCGTCAGAAGCCGATGGACTTCGGGGTGTCTACCACCTTTGCCAAAACCGTGGTCAACCCCCGCATCAGCGAATTGGCTACCCAGTTTTTAGTCGGTATCCGGTACTTTGGTGTTTCGGAAGTGGAGTTTATGTACGACGAGCAGTTAGCAGACTTCAAGCTGATAGAAATCAATCCTCGAACCTGGAAATGGCACACCATCGCCAACCGCATTGGGATCAACGTGGTGAAAATGCTGCTCGACTACCTCAACGACCAACCGTTAACCGAACAACACAATACCCAACCCAACATCGGCTGGACCGAACGACTCACCGATACCTACGTGGTGCTCACCGAAGCCCTCCGGGGCCGACTAAGCTACCGCGATTATCAGCAGACCAAGCAACTCGACAAGGAGTTTGCGTGTTTCTCCTGGCGCGACCCGCTTCCCGGAATAATGTATATAATGATGTCACCTTACTTACTTTTCAAACGATGACCCCTACCCTGCTCTTATTATTCGAAAGCGTGCTGCTCAGCACGCTCCTGTATTATTATCTGCACCACAAAACCCGCATCAGCCTGAAATACTTGTTTCAGGACAACGTGGTGGTGATCCTGCTCTCTTTTCTGCTGGCCTGGGCCCTGCTGTCGGTGCTGCCGATGGGGTGGGCCGGGGTAGCGTTCGTGATCAACGCCGGTTTGGTGGTGGGCATCGCGTTTGGCATCACCATGATCCGTTTCTGGCGCACCCCTACCCGATCAGCCAAGGCCAGTGACGACGACATTATCTCTCCGGCCGATGGCAACGTGATCTACGTTGAGAAAATCGAGGCGGGCGAGGTTCCCATCTCGGTCAAGGGAAACACGCTGTCTAAACTGGACGAGCTCACCAAGACCAACATTCTGGAAGGGCCGTGCTGGCTCATTGGCATCAACATGACTCCCTTCGACGTGCATAAGAACTGCGCGCCCATTCCCGGTCGCGTGATTCTGAATCAGCACTTCGACGGCAAGTTTCTGTCGCTGAAGTTGGGCGAAGCCCTCAAAGAAAATGAGCGCAACACGATGGTGTTTGACCACAACGGACTCAAAGTGGGTATCGTGCAAATTGCCTCGAAGCTCGTGCGCCGCATCGATACCTACGTGAAGGAAGGAGAAGAACTCCAGCGGGGACAATGGGTGGGCATGATCCGGTTTGGCTCCCAGGTTGACGTGATCATACCCAGAAAATATACCGTGAACGTTAGTGTGAAGGATCAGATTTACGCCGGGGAGACGATCATCGCCCAGCAATGAAAATTATCGTAGACATTGCCCACCCGGCCCATGTCAATTTTTTTAAGTATGCGCTACGCGCGCTGGCCCGCGAAGGACACCAGGTGATGATTACGGGTTTGCGGCGGGGGAAACTACCCAGCATACTGGAAAACGAACTGGCCGAGTTTCCGGTCCACTACGTAGGGAGACACCGGGGAACCAAGTTTTCGATCATTGTGGAGGCCAACCTGCTGAAGTTTTTCCGGCTGTTTTTTTTGGTGCTGAGTGAACGGCCCGATTTCGGGCTGAGCGTGGGCAGCTTCACCCTGGGGGGAGTGCTTAAGCTCTTCGGGAAGCCCAACGTACAGTTCGACGACGACCCGGAGCGCCCGGTAAATGTGTTTCTGGAAAAGCTTACCAGCACGCGTCTTTTTTTTCCGCCGATTGTCGCTCCCCAGCCGAACGTAGGCACCATGAACGCGCTCAAAGAGTGGGCGTACCTTTCGCCCCGCTACTTCACCGCAAATGCCGATGAACTATTTTCTTACAATTTAGTACCCAAGCACTACATTTTTGTGCGGGAGGTGTCCACCGGAAGCCTCAATTATGCCGATCAGGAAGCCAATACCATTGCTTCTTTTGCCGCGCAGCTTCCCGAGCACTACCCGGTATTGCTTTCGCTCGAAGACAAGCAAATGATAGGGTCGTATCCGGACCACTGGATGATTTTACAAGAACCCGTTCCGGATATCCATTCGTTGCTCTACTATAGTTGTCTGGTGATCTCTTCCGGCGACAGCATGGCGCGCGAAGGGGCGTTGCTAGGGGTGCCGAGTGTATACGTGGGGAGCCGGGACATGAAGGCCAATGCGATGATGAAGGACAGAAAGATGCTGTTCCAGTGCTCGGCTTCCGAAGCTCCCGATTTGATAGACCGAATTATCGGAAAAAAGTTAGCCATCCCCGACCAGGATGATTTCAGGGCACAATTGCTGGCAGAGTGGGACGATATCACGCAATTAATTATCCGGCAGATCAACCAATAAGACTAGCTATTTGATAATTAGTTTTGACTAGATTGAGTATAAATACTTATTGTTTTATTTAATAGACCTTACATTGTAATATTTATTTGAAATGTTCAATAAAATACCGTTATTTACAAGGAATTAGCGACATGATAAACATTAACGGTACTTCGCTAGTTTTTATAACTGGTGTTACCGTTTAATTTTTGCTTTTTGCTTTTTTTTATTACTTGCTGTTTTACCTTCTTTGACAACTTATTTCTATTTTTTTTAACCTATGGAGACGATACTTCTACCGGCTGAGGTACTCACTTCTGCTACGCTCGAGTCAGAGCACTTATCCAGTTCCCCTACTGACAAATCTGAGCGTAACCTGCTTGGTTTCTTGTCAGACTATGTGGATGTACGAGACAGAAACCAGACGATCATTCTTAACACCTGCCAGATCAATGACGTAAAGCAGCAACACCAGATGAACGAACTGCTGGGCTGCCATCACAAGAACCTTGTCAACCTGCACCGGATCAACGACATTCGCCGCATCAATAAGTTTTTTGAGGCCGTCAACGAATCGTTGCCCGACGGAGGAACATTTATCGGCTGCGTGGAGACCAAAGCCTTGCGCAAAGAGCGAATCCTGGCCAAGTACCCCCCGGTGCTCAACTGGTTGTACTACATTGGCGACTTTATCTTCAAGCGCTTTTTTCCTAAAATCCCGGTGCTCAAGACGATCTACTTCAGTATTACCAACGGGCGCAATCGGGTCATCACCAGTGTAGAAACCCTGGGGCGGCTCTACTCTTGCGGCTTCAAAGTAGTCGATCTGCAACGAACTCCCAACCTGCTATTCTTCATCGCCAAAAAAGCCCAGGCTCCCGACTTCAACCCTGAGCCTTCTTATGGTCCGCTCTTTCGGATGAAGCGTGTGGGACAGCACGGCAAAATTGTGAAGGTGTATAAGCTCCGCACCATGCACCCCTACGCCGAATACCTGCAAGAATACATCTACGAGCGAAACCAACTTTGTGAGGGCGGCAAGTTTCAGAACGACATTCGTATCACCACGCTAGGAAAATTCTTTCGTAAGGTTTGGCTAGACGAATTACCGATGGTCCTCAATTTCCTACGGGGCGACATGAAACTGGTGGGGGTGCGCCCTCTCAGCAGCCATTATCTAAGCCTGTATAGCCGGGAGCTGCAGGAGATGCGTCTTCGGGTGAAACCCGGACTGCTACCGCCGTTTTATGCTGACATGCCCAGGACCCTGGAAGAAATTATCGCTTCCGAGATTCGCTACATCCAGGCCTACGAGAAAAATCCGTGGAAAACCGACTGGCGCTACTTCAAAAAGGCCTGCCATAATATATTGGTAAAAAAGGCACGAAGTCAATAGAGGTTATTTTGCTAAACCAAAGTTCGTGTCGACACGAACCTTAAGTTACGTTGACACTACGAAACATGAAAGAAGAATATTACGGCGACTCTTTTTCGGAACCTAAGAATAACTTTCAGGAGGTTCAGCGCTATCTGTTGAAAATCCTGCGAAGGTGGCCCTGGTTGGTCGGGTCGTTTCTGGTGTCTTTGCTCATCGCCTACTACCTCACCTCAACGGCGGAGCGCACCTATTTGGTAGGCACTTCCGTGCTCATCAAGGACCCGGAAACGATGAGCAATACGGTGACCGACGTGTTGTACGGTGACGAGCTGACCAAATCTTCTAATTCTATTGAGAACGAAACCTTTTTGATTCGCCGATTCGATCTGGTTCGCTCTACGCTGGAAGACCTGGACTTCCGGGTGATCGTGCACCACGAGGACAGCCCAATCAACGTGGCGATAGACTCCAGCAGCACCCACCAGCCGGAGGTCGAGTTCCTCTGTGAGATTAGCAATCGTCAGATGTTCAGTTTAAGCACCGACCACGAAGACTTCAGCGACCTGGTAGAAGATCAAACCTACCGCTTCGGGGAGATTATTGACCTTGATGGTTTTGTTTTCACGATCTTTCTGGATCTCTCGGCCTACGAAAAGCACATCAAGGAATCTATTGAAGCCGGAGAAGAACCGGGCGCTATTTCCTTTGCGGTGAATAACCTGGACCGAATGGCGGACTACTACGTGGGCGCGCTAGAGATAGAACCCGTTAACGAGAAAGCAACCATTCTTCAGCTATCGCTAGAAAGTGGTTGGCCTGCTCAGGATATTAAATTCCTCAATCAACTCACGGAAAACTATCTGGTGAGCGGAATCAAAGAGAAAGTGTCTACGGCGGCGCAGACGATGAGCTTTCTTGACCGTCAGTTGGCCTATATTTCTGATTCGCTGAACACCATAGAAGGAATACGCCAGGATTTTAAGCAGGATCGCTCCGTTGACCTGAGCAAGGAGGGGGGGCAGTTGTACGACGACATTCAGTCGCTGGAAAAAGAAAAGGCCAATCATCTTATCCAGATGGAATATCTCTCGTACCTGAAAGACTACGTGCAAAATGAGGACAACGATTTCGAGTTTGTTACCACCCCTTCGTCTTTGGGGGTTAACGATCAGGTGCTCAGCTCCCTCATTGACCAGTTGGTGACCGAGCAAATCAAGCTCAAGCAGGTGAAAACCGGTACCCGGATCGAGAATCCACGGGTAAAGTTATCCCGGCAAAAGATCAACAGCCTCCGGACCAATATTGCCGAAACGGCCAACAACCTGCTCCGGGGCAACCGCATTGCCCGCAACGAACTGGAGCGCCGCATCAACGAATACGAAACGCAGCTCAGCAGCTTGCCCGCCGCCGAACGTAAACTCATCAACATTGAGCGGCAGTATAACCTAAGCGAAACCTTGTATCTGTTTCTGATGGAGAAAAGAACCGAGGCCGGGATTCTGCGTGCCTCTACCGTTCCCGATTTCCAGGTGGTTAACCAAGCCCGACTTCAGAACGGGGGGCGCCCGGTGAGTCCTAAGCCCATGATCAATTACGCCACCGCGGTGATCCTAGGCTTGTTCTTTCCCATCTTGTTCATCTACCTGGGTGATATGTTCAATAACAAAATTTATACTCCGGATGAGTTGTTGTCGCTTACCCAGATCCCGCTGCTGGGCATGATCGGGCAGCGCAAGCCCGATGAAGGCGACCTGGTGGCCAACCAACCCCAGTCGGCCATTGCCGAGGGATTTAGAAACATCCGCTCTAACCTGCGTTACATGACCAACTATGGACAGGGAGGGCAAACGTTTATGGTGAGTTCTTTTGTGAGCGGAGAAGGAAAAACCTTCTGCGCCAAGAATTTGGCGTACACCTTCGCCATTGCCGGTAAGCGGACATTATACGTCAATACGGACTTACGCAAAAACAACACCTACGAAGAATTCGGTCTGGACAAAACGACGGGACTGACCGAATTTCTAATCGACGTCATTCCGCAGGAAGCGGTGGTACACGCTACCCAGTACGATCATCTCTTTGTAATTCCGAGCGGAAAAATTCCCCCCAACCCTTCGGAGCTACTCATGCGGGAAAAGTTTCGCGATTTGATCTTGCACCTGAAAAAGGAATTCGATTATATCATCATGGACACGCCCCCCCGGGGACTGCTCTCCGACGCGATGGAGCTTATCAAGTACGCCGATCTGGAAATATTTGTCGTCCGGCAGGGATACACCGTTCGGCAGAACATCAGCGCCCTGGACCGGGTGTATCATCGCCAGAAGGATAAACACCCCCTCGGTATCATATTCAACGACGTTGATTTCAGTAAAATAGAGTACGGCATAGACAAAAACGCATTTGCCTACAATTACCCATCGGAGGGATAAACTGCCAACTTTTTAATTTGAACTATGGACACTTCTACACAAAATAAAATAAAGTTCGCCGTGGTCGGCACCGGTCACATTGGCAAGCGCCACGCGACGATGATCACTAATAACCCCGCCACCGAACTGGCGGCACTCTGTGACGTTCGTCCGGCCGACGCGTTGGGAATAGAAGCTTTTCAGGTGCCTTTCTTTCGGGACATTGACGAACTGCTGGCGGCCGAGCTGGCCATCGATGTGGTGTGCGTTTGCACTCCCAACGGACTACACGCCCAACACGCGCTGAAAATACTCGATCATCGCAAGCACGTGGTGTGCGAAAAGCCGCTGGCGCTCGATAAATATGATGCCGAAAAGGTGCTGTTCAAAGCGCTACAGGTGTCTCGCTTGGTGTTTACGGTGATGCAAAACCGCTACTCGCCGCCCTCGGTATGGTTGAAGGAACTCATCGACCAACGGGTGCTCGGCGACATCTACATGGTGCAGCTTAACTGCTACTGGAACCGGGACGACCGCTATTACCTCAAGAGCGATTGGAAGGGCACGCGGAACATGGACGGCGGTACGCTGTTCACGCAATTCTCGCACTTCGTGGACATCATGTACTGGTTGTTTGGCGACATTAAGAACATCCAGGCCAGGTTCAACGACTTTCGTCATCAGCATACCACCGAGTTTGAAGACTCCGGGTTCGTGAGCTTCGACTTTGTGAACGGAGGGATGGGCTCGCTCAATTATTCTACGGCCGTTTGGGACACCAACATGGAAAGCAGCATCACCATCACGGGGGCCAACGGTAGCGTGAAGGTGGGTGGACAATACATGAATGAGGTAGAATACTGCCACATCAAAGACTACGTGATGCCCGAACTGGAGGCATCGAATCCTCCCAATGACTACGGTCCTTACAAGGGTTCGGCGGCTAACCACCACTACGTTATTCAGAACGTGGTCGACACGCTGATGGGCAAGACCAACATCACGACCAATGCGCTGGAAGGGCTGAAGGTGGTAGAAATCATCGAGCGAATTTACCAGGAGAGAAAAGAAAACTTTAACGGGGTAGACATCCACGTCCGCAAGCAGGTACCCACTGCTTCCGCTCAACTACAGGAAGCCTAGTTGTGAGCACGCTTGCCCCCCCGCCCCCACTCGCTTTAGAACAAAGCATACGTTCGTTTCGGAAATCGATCATCACTGATTTCTTGCAAATGACTCTATGCTTTGGGCTAGCGGTGTTTGCGGTGTACTACGCCCCAACCCTGTTTAATTACCTCTACTTTCTGGTGGTGCTCGTATTCTTTTGGCGGTCGAAGCACGACTACTTCTGGTTCGCGTTTTACTTTATCATTATCAACACGCCCGCCTTTTTGTTCTTTGAGTCATCGGGCGAGGCCTCCCGACGCTTGCCGTTGTATTCGCTGACGGGCGGGCTTAGTTTTTCGGTGTTAGACTTGTTCGTGCTGGCCTCGCTGGCCAAGGTGGTGTGGCTGGGCAGGATGAAGGACTTTATGGTCAGCAAATCGCTGCGGTTCATTCTGATCTATTTTGCCTTGGTCAGCATCCCCATCACGTTTATCATCGGGCTGCAGGATAGTAGTTTCTTCAACACCTTTCGCCCATACTTTTACTACGCCGTACTGCTGACGTTTTACTTCCTGATTGACAAGACCGAGGACGTCTTTAAGTTCGGGTATCTGATGATCCCTTACGTCCTTTTCACGCTCTTTGACCAGCTTTTTCTGCTGTCCAGCGGCAAGCTTCTGATTTCTATTATCAACCCCGCAACCATCCGGGCCATTGTTAACAACACCGTTACCAATGACGCGCGCGCCTACTTTAGTGGCTTCTTGCTGGTTTTTTACGCGTTTTTCTTTGCCATACAGTTGCGATCCAATCCTAAGTACGAACTGTTTGGCGGGCTGGCGTACGCTATTATTGGCATTTCGTTGGCTACTTTTGTGCTATCCGCTACGCGGGTGTACCTGATGATCCCCCTAACGGTGATGGGCATGTACGTGCTTCTGGGTCGAAAAGGAATTTCTGATTCGGTGCAACTGGCTATGTTCGTCGGTTTGTTTGCGATCGTCTTTTTTAGCCTTAACATTATTTCGTTCGACTTTTTTCTCCGGAGCATCTGGCCGCGTTTTGAAGCCTTTTTCGCGGTACTTTTCGGGGGCGGCAACCTGGCGGAGTTCGACACGGTGCAAGACCGGATCGACGATGACTTACCCAGTATTCTGGAAGGGATCACGTACAGTCCGCTGGTTGGAACCGGTTTCTCCGGGGTGTTCCGAAGCCACGAAAACAACGACCTGGGCTTTGTGAACACCATTCTGATCTTCGGAGTGGTGGGTTTCACCCTGTTTATCAACTTCTTTATTGTATTTTTCCGGCAACTCAACCACTGGGTGAAACATCCCTGGGCCGATGCAAACGCGCGCGCTATCCTCAACACCACCCGCATGGTGCTGGTGGGAGTGCTGCTGGGCTACGCCACCACCTACGATTTCTTCACGGTTCGCCAAGTAGAGCGGATCTACTTTGTATCCATCCTCATTGGCTCCGCCGAAATAGCGGTCCGCAGCATCAGAACCCAAAGAAAAGATTTTTTAACTAACCCTGACAACGTATGAAAGTAGTTATTCTGGCCGGAGGATTCGGCTCGCGATTAGGTTCGGCCACCGACCTGATTCCCAAACCGATGATTGAAGTCGGCGGCAAACCGATCTTGTGGCACATCATGAAAATATACGCCGCCTACGGCTACCGTGACTTTGTTATCTGCCTGGGCTACAAAGGGCACGTCATCAAAGACTACTTCCTCAACTTTTCGGAACACACCTGCGATGCGACCGTCAACCTGAAGAGCAAGCAGATCACCTACCACAACCAGTGCGATGAGGACTGGAACGTGACGCTGGCCGAAACCGGGCTCAACACCCTGAAGGGCGGGCGCATCAAGCGTATCGAGAAGTACCTGGACGATGACATCAACATGCTGACCTACGGCGACGGGGTGGCAAACATCGACATTGACGACCTGGTGGCCTACCACCGCTCGCACCAGCGCATGGTGACAACCACCGGGGTGCATCCGCCGTCGCGCTTCGGCGAGATCGTGCAGCAGCAGGGACGGATGGTATCGTTCAAAGAAAAGCCCCAGACCAGCAAGGGCTTTATCAACGGAGGGTTTATGGTGTTCGATAAGCGCATGCTCAACTACCTAACCGCCGATGAGGACTGCGACTTTGAATTTAATACGCTCGAGAAGCTCGCGGCGCAGCAGGAGGTGATGACCTACCTGCACCGGGGCGAGTGGGAATGCGCCGACACCGTGCGCGATGTGAACAACCTGAATAAATTATGGAACAACGGTCAGGCATTCTGGAATGTCTGGGACAAAAAAATGGAAGAAGCCTATGTCTAATATTGTAAGCGAAGACTGTCAAACGATTATCCGCCACCTGGGCGAGCACGTCAGCAAGTTCGAAGGAGCCAAGGTGCTCATCACCGGGCACCAGGGTTTTCTGGGCGCTAATTTTGTGGCCCTGATGCATGCCCTGAACCAGGGGGTGCTGAAGAAAAAAGTGCAGCTTACCTGCATTGATAACAAAATCGTTGATCTGGAAGACCATACGCAAGCCTACCTGGAAGATGCTACCGTGCTCTACGGAGATGCCCTGGACCAACTTCCTGACCAACCCTTCGACTACGTTATCCATTGCGCGGGCATTGCCTCGCCCACCTACTACCGGAAGTATCCGCTGGAGACCATCAGCGTCAACGCCATCAACTACTGGCACCTGCTTGACCGGCTGGACACTTCGCAACTGAAGGGCTTTCTGTACTTCAGCACCAGCGAAATCTACGGTGATCCGGACGCCGCCCACATTCCCACTTCGGAAGACTACCGGGGCAACGTGTCGTGCACCGGCCCCCGCGCCTGCTACGACGAGTCGAAGCGGCTGGGTGAAACCATCTCGGTGAGTTTTGTGCAGCAAAAAAACTTACCCATCAAGATTGCCCGCCCCTTCAACGTGTACGGCCCCTTCCAGCGCTTGCAGGATAAGCGCGTGATTCCTGACTTTGTAAAATTTGCTTACGAAGAGCAGGCGATAAAAATGTACAGCGACGGGTCGCCCACCCGGGCCTTTTGCTATACCTCGGATGCCATTGAGGGGTTCACCCGCGTACTGCTGCTGGGCCAACCCGGCCGACCTTATAACATTGGCAACGACGCCCAGGAAACCTCTATGAAAGAACTCGCGCATATGGTGGCTGAGGTGATCGGGGGCGTGGAAGTCACCACAGCGAAGAGTCCGGAAGAGGATTATTTGAAGGACAACCCGCAACGGCGGTGCCCGGTGCTGGATCGGGCCCGGGGAGAGCTAGACTATCAACCCAAGGTTTCCGTTAAGGACGGCCTGCCTCGGATTATTGAGTGGTATCAGCAGACCTATCAGTTGGATACTGTAGGTCAAGTGGGTACGCGCCGCGGCGCGTACCCACTTGACCTACAGTAGTATCTACATATTAATTTTTTAACCAAACTATCTACTCATGAATATTTCAGTTTTTGGCACCGGATACGTGGGACTTGTCTCAGGAGTTTGCCTAGCTCACACCGGTAAGAAGGTGTATTGCATCGATAAAGACGAAGATAAGATCGCCAAGGTAAAGGAAGGAATCTCCCCTATTTTTGAACCGGGTTTGGAAGAACTCCTGGCAAAAAATCAGGAGCGGATTATCCCCACCACCGATGCCGCCAGGGCAATCCGAGATTCGGAAGTGATCATCATTGCGGTGGGCACGCCCTTCGACGGCGAGCGCATCGACCTGACGTACATCAAACAGGCGGCGCGGCAGATCGGGAACATCCTTCGGGATGTTGACCATTACGTGGTTGTCACGGTGAAGAGCACGGTGGTGCCGGGCACCACGCAGGATGTGGTGCAGAAGATTGTGCTCGAAGCCTCCGGCAAAGATACCAGCGAAGTAGGGTTCTGCATGAATCCGGAATTTCTGCGCGAGGGCAATGCGGTGACCGACTTCATGGAACCGGACCGGATCGTATTAGGCGTGACCTCCGAGCGCGCCGAAGCCGTCATGCGAGAAGTGTACGACGGTTTTCCGGATACCGATATCATGATCACCAACCCCACCACGGCCGAAATGGTGAAGTATACCACCAACAGCCTGCTCGCCCTCAATATCTCCTACGCCAACGAAATCGCGCGCATCTGCGAAACCCTGAACGGAGTGGATTCCGAAGAAGTGTTCTCCGGAGTTTTCAAGGACAAGCGGGTATCGCCCATCATCAACGGCGAACGCATCACTCCGGTGGTTACCTACTACCTCCGGGCGGGTTGTGGCTTCGGAGGAAGCTGTTTTCCTAAGGATGTGAAAGCCCTGGCTTCCTTCGAAAAAGACCATAACGTTCCGGGGGGACTTCTGCAGGGGCTGCTCGAGGTCAATCGTACCCAGTTGGGTCATATCTTTACCCTAGGCACCAAAAATTTTCGGGGCGACCTCTCGTCCATCGCGATTCTGGGCACGGCCTTCAAGCAAAACACCGACGACATTCGGGAGTCCCCGGGGATTCGGCTCGCCGAACTGGCGCTCAACAAGGGATTGAAGGTCCACGTGCAGGATTACCAGGCACTAGACAACACCCGGGCGCACTTTGGCGATCAGGTGCAGTACTATGAGAATCCCCTGGAGGCAGTACAAGAAGCCGATATTATCTACGTTGCCACGATCTGGGATGACTACACTGACATTTCCGACGAACAATTTCAGTCGGTGATGAAAGAAGGCGCCCTGATGGTCGACTGCCGCTCCCTGTTCAAAGGCCGCCCCGAACAACCGTGGCGGGTCCGCGTGGGGGTCGGCCAACGGCAGAAAGTATCTGCCCCTGCCCCGGCCTACTCATCCTAATCAGTACAGACGCGATTCATCGCGTCTCTAACCGCAATATTATGAACAAGAAAAACATGAACGTTCGCCTGTTTGTCCCTACCGTGGGCCAAGAAGAACTCGACAACATCAAAGACTCCTTCGATAAATCCTGGATCGGTCTGGGCCCTAAAGTTTCGCAATTTGAACAGGAATGGAGTGAATACATCGGCTGCAAAGTAAGCATAGGCATGACCTCGGCCACCGCCGCCCTGCACTTAGCCTTGTCCGTCTTCGACTTTCCCGAAGGAAAGAAAGTGCTGGTACCTGCTATTACGTTTGCCTCCAGTGCTTTTGCCCCAATCTACAATCAGTTAGAGCCGGTATTCGTGGATGTGGACGCCGATACCGTCTCTATGTCCATGGAAGACCTGGAGAAAAAATACACCCCTGATTGTGTGGCCATCGTGGCCGTCCACATGGGCGGTCATCCGGCGCAAATGGACAAAATCATGGAGTTTGCGAAGCAGAAGAACCTGAAAGTGATCGAGGACTGTGCGCATATTGCCGGGTCTTCGTACCAGGGCAAGAAGCTGGGTACCTGGGGCCATATCGGCTGCTTTAGTTTTGAAGAAAAAAAGGCCATGACCACCGGCGACGGCGGCATGTTGTGTTCTAACGACGAAGAACTAGTGGCACCCCTGCGGGCCAACCGCTGGCTCGGCATCGACAAAAGCACCTGGAAACGCCTGGGAGGCTACACCGATGCCAAATCCGTGGATGCGATGCACTGGCACTACGAAATTGCCGACCTGGGCTTTAAGTACAACATGAACGACATCGCGGCCAGCATCGGACTGGCGCAACTCAAGAAGCTGGATGGATTCAACGCGCGCCGCGACGAAATCGTGGACCGCTACCTGGCAGGGATGGAAGGCTTAGTCGACATTCGCCCGATGTATCCCTACAATACGAAGGCCAACAACTACTGGATATTCGGCGTGCGCTACCACGAGCGGGACCCGCTGATTCTTTTTCTGAAGGCCCGTGGAATTGCTACCGGAGTTCACTTTATGCCGCTACCGATGCATCCGTACTTTCAGCAGTGGAACCGTCACGACACGCCGGTCTCAGACCAAATATGGACCGAATTTATTACCCTTCCCTTGCACCCACAACTTACCAACGAAGAGGTAGACTACGTACTGGAAGGGCTGCACGACTTTGCAAAGCAACACCAGAACGAGGCCATTTCGGCCAAGTAGTAAGAATTAGATCAGGATCGTTAGAATTGCCGGATTTATCTAATCTGGTAGCTATAACAAGGTTGTACCCATGAAAAACAAAGCGCAAAACCATCCTAAAGTGGTGGTGCTTATTCTAAGCTACGACGGCAAGTTTCTGCTGGAAGATTCGGTGGGCTCTTACCTAGAGAACCAGTACCCCAACTACGAAGTGGTGGTGATCGATAACGGTTCGGTCGATGGCACCCAGGAATACGTGGAAGAAACGTTTCCGAAGGCCAAGGTCCTTCGACTAGAGCAGAACCGGGGTTATTCGGGAGGATTCAACTTTGGGTTGGAGTATGCCTTTCAGCAAGCGCAGGCCGACTACGTGCTGATCACCAATAACGACGTGAAGGTTGACCGAAACATTATTGCCGAACTGGTGAAAGTGGCGGAAACAGACCGTAAAATCGGCTACGTGACCGGCAAAGCCTACTACTACGACCGCCCGGATACCCTGCAAACCGTAGGAAAATACGAAGATCCGATCCGTTGGAACGGAGAACACATCGGTAGCCGGGAAGTGGATCGGGGACAGTATGATGAAGTGGCCGAACGCTGTTTCATTGACGATATCTTTATGCTGGTGAGCCGGTCGTTGTACGAAGAAACCGGGGCGTATGATACCTCCTTCTTCTTCCAGTCCGAAGAATACGATTGGCAAGCGCGGGGCAAGGCCGCCGGGTACAAAATCATGTACACTCCCCACGCTAAACTCTGGCACAAAGAGAGCATGACCGTGGGCAAAAAGTCGCCGTTCAAGGCCTACTGTGACGCGCGCAATCCCATGCTGGTGATCCTTCGGTATAAGTCGCCGACGTACTTCCGCCGTTACTTCTGGCGGCAGTTTAGAAGCATGGCGAAGGGCATTTTAGTGAATATCAAACAGCGTCGGTTTGGGGTAGCTTTTAGCCGGGTGAAAGGGTTAGCGTCGGGACTGTTATGGGCATTTCGGGAAAGACGACTAACCTACCGCCATTTTTTTTAACACAATCATACGGAACGCTCCGTCGCATCATTAACAATCAATACAATGGAAAGTCAGTCTAAACAATTAGCAATTATCGGATTAGGATACGTCGGACTGCCCCTGGCCGTTGCTTTCGGGAATAAGTACGACGTGCTGGGATTTGATATCAACCAGAAGCGCATCGATGAGCTCCGACGGGGCATTGATACTACCGAGGAAGTGAGTTCCGGGGAGTTGGAACAGGCGAACCGACTCACGTATACTACCCGGGCGGAAGATATTGCCCCGGCTACGATCTACATCATCACCGTACCCACCCCGATTGATCAGTACAAGAAGCCCGATTTGCGCCCCCTGCTCAGCGCCAGCAAAACGGTGGGTCAGTCTCTCAAGCCGGGCGACATTGTCATCTACGAGTCTACGGTGTATCCGGGATGCACGGAAGAAGATTGCGTACCCATCTTGGAGGCCCACAGTGGACTGACTTACAATAAGGATTTTTTCTGCGGATATTCGCCCGAACGGATCAACCCCGGCGACAAAGAGCACCGGGTGCACAACATCCGGAAGGTAACCAGCGGCAGCACCCCGGAAGTGGCTCAGGAAGTAGACCAGTTGTACCGGCGCATCGTGGAAGCGGGAACCTACCTTGCGTCTTCAATCAAAGTGGCCGAAGCGGCCAAGGTCATTGAGAACACCCAGCGGGACATCAACATTGCTTTTGCCAATGAATTGGCCCTGATCTTTGATCGGTTGGGGATTGATACGCAAGAAGTGCTGGAAGCGGCCGGTACCAAGTGGAACTTCCTGCCCTTTCGGCCCGGATTGGTCGGCGGCCACTGCATCGGGGTTGACCCGTTTTACCTCACCTACAAGGCCGAGAGCATTGGCTATCACCCCGAAGTGATCACCGCCGGACGACGGATCAACGACAACATGGGGCTGTTTGTGGCGGGGAAAGTAGTTAAACTACTGTCTCAGAAAGGTTGCAGCATCCACGGGGCCAGGGTGCTGGTGCTGGGCATCACCTTTAAGGAAAACTGCCCGGATATTCGCAACAGCCGGGTGATCGACATCATCCGGGAGCTGGAAAGCTTTGGCGTAGAGGTGCTGGTGCATGACCCACTCGCCGATGCCGCGGAGGTGCAGCAAGAATACAAAATATCGCTGCTGGAGTCCGTAGAGGGCCGTTACGACGGAGTAGTGCTGGCCGTAGGACACACCGTCTTCCAACAACTGGACTGGGGGCTCCTGAAGGGTGAGCAGACAATCGTTTACGACGTAAAAGGCTTCCTGGATAGATCGCTGACCGATGGTCGTCTGTGATATCGCTTCGGCCTTCGTATTACTCACCAACCGTGATCTGTAAACCATCGTGTGCCAAGAATACCTGATCAGGAAGGTGTTGTTGAACCTCCCGGTGTAGTCCGATTTCGTGGCTCATGTGTACGAAGTAAGCCCGTTGCGGTTGCACTTCCTCTACCAAGACCAGCGCTTCGTCCACCGTGAAATGAGCTACGTTCGGCGTGTAGTGCAACGCGTTAACCACCAGCGTGTGGGTACCCCTGATCTTCTCTTTTTCCAAATTACTGATCTGCTTGGCATCGGTGATGTAGGTAAAATCACCCAAGCGAAAGCCCAGCACGGATAGCTGGTAATGCTGCACTTCAATAGGAGTAAAGAGAACCCCCTGTACGTCGAAAGGTTGGTTGGTGATTGGGTGCACTGCTACCTGCGGCGTATTGGGATAACCGTCTCCGGCAAAAATGTAAGCATACTCCCGACGAAGTCGGGTCAGCACCGGTTTGCGGGCGTAGAGCGGGATGGGGTCCGGCTGAAACAGGTTAAACCCCCGTATGTCGTCCAACCCGCCGGTGTGGTCTTTGTGTTCGTGGGTAAACACAATCGCGTCCAGGTGACGAATCCGG
Source organism: Cyclobacteriaceae bacterium (assembly GCA_965217275.1). GTDB lineage: Bacteria > Bacteroidota > Bacteroidia > Cytophagales > Cyclobacteriaceae > Tunicatimonas. Next base: position 6,394,120 of record OZ244400.1, read on the forward strand.
TTCAGCAGCATCTGTTGACGGAAGTCGGGTCCCGCATCGATCACAATACTCTTTCCGGCTATCGCCAAATGCACCGACGTGCGTAGGCGTTGGTCGCGCGGATCGGAAGAGTGACATATCCGACATGAGCATCCGACCACGGGCACACCGTGGGAGGTGCCCGAACCCAAGAAGGTTATTTTCATAGGCGGAGAACTGGTTGTCCTAACAAAGTAAAAACCGCTCGTAGTACGGATGGTTTGCGTAGGCTCATGGGGCCCCTAGTTGCTGCGAGGCCGCTGGAAAACATTAAAGAAGACCCCGACCGCCGTTAGGCCGGTCAGAAGAATCTGAAGGTAGGTTAGGTTATACTTTTGCAGGTTCTTGCCGGGCACCCCTGGCACCGCCACCACGTCGTTGGGTCGCAGAAAGTAGTAGGGAGAGGCCAGAATTTCTTCTTCCATCACGTTGACGTACACCACCTCCAGTGAATCGCCTTGGTGGCGAACAATCTTCACCTTCTCGGGGTCACCGAAATCGGTGAGCCCGCCCGCGCGCGCCAGTGCATCGAGGATAGACAGCCGAGGGTTATACACCACAAACGTTCCTTCTTGTTCCACTTCTCCCAGCACGGTTACCTGAAAGCTAAGTAGCTTTATGTCTACCGTGGGGGTTTCTAGGTACTCGGCAACGACCAGCCGAACCTTTTCCCGGGCTTGGTCAATCGTGAGACCGGCAATCTCCACCTTGCCAATGACCGGAAGAAGGATCGTGCCATCGGGTCCTATGTCGAAGCCCGACAACAAGGGGTCGTTGAACCGGATGTCCCCCATCCGTTGTTCGCGCTGATAGCTAAGAAAGTTGAACTCGCTGGCCGTTGAACTAGCCACCTCAACTGAAACAATGTCGTTCGGCTGCAAACGATACTCATAATCCTGTACTTGCCGGTAGGCACCAATCACCCGGTTCTCTTCTACACTCGAAAGATCAGGTACTCCTACGTACGTTTCGCGGCGGATCGGCACACAGGCAGTGGACACTAAAAAAAATACAACAACGCTCGATAAGAAATACTTCATATTGAAAAAATTGGTTAGTTTACAATTGCGTCCGTACCGAACCGAGCTACTAAAGAATGATGAATCGGTTGCCAGGTTGGGCAATAGGTTGTAAAAAAGACATCCGCAAAATAACCCCTAATACGGAACATAACCAAACTGTTGCTTTCCTTTGGTTAAATTGCTCACCCAGCGGCTAGCATTTTGTGATCATTGCGTTGTAACTTGATCGCTCAATGCATTTGCCCTTACCGCCCCCTTTGCTTGCTGCCGAGCAGCTCACCATTGGCTACCGCCGCGGTCAGCATATCCGTCCCGTGGCTACCCAATTGCAATTTCAGACTTCCCCGGGCCAGATCATCGCCCTGCTTGGCCCCAATGGTTGCGGCAAATCCACCCTGCTGCGCACCCTGGCGGGGATGCAGTCTCCCTTAGCCGGTCGGGTGCTAATCAACGGACACCCCCTGGCTAGCCTCACCCCCTCGCAACGGGCTACGCAACTGGCCGTGGTGCTCACCGAAGCGCCCGACGATAACCTGACCGTCTACGATCTGGTAGCCACCGGACGCTATCCCTACACCGGCTGGTTCGGTCGAGTGTCAGAACAGGATGAACATGCGGTGAGCAACGCCCTACGGCAAACCAATACCCAGGATTTTGCCCACCGCCCCATCGGCACCCTGAGTGACGGGGAACGGCAGAAAGTGATGATTGCTCGGGCGGTGGCCCAGGATACTCCGCTGCTTATTTTAGACGAACCCACCGCCCACCTCGACGTGCCCAACCGCGTTGCCGTGTTGCAACTACTGCTTCGGTTGGCGCATGAGCACCAAAAGACGGTTCTGCTATCGACGCACGCGCTGGACTTGGCCTTGCTGATGGCTGATCGACTGTGGTTGCTGCAGGAGGGGAAGTTGCAATCGGGAGTGCCCGAAGACATGGTGCTTGGTGGAGCGGTGGCCGCCGTCTTCGAGAGCGAAGGCATCGCCTTCGACCGGCAAACCGGCACCTTTGCCCCACCCCGGGCCGCCGGGCCACCGATTCGAGTAGAAGGATTTGGACTAGAAGCGCTTTGGACGCAGCGTGCCCTGGAGCGAAGCGGTTACACGGTAGTTGCTGACGCCGGTCGCACTCCGGCGGTTCGGGTCGTTGCGGGTCCGCCCCGCCGCTGGCTGATTGAATCAGAGGCTGCGCCACAAGACGAGCCTAGCATCGAGGGTGTGCTAGCGCACCTTGCCACGTTAAAAAGGCACTAGTGCTTTTACCGGACGATCGCTTCTTCAATGGAGTCGACGTACTGAATGTCCATCTGCCGAAATTTGCCGTTGGGAAAGCGTTCGTAGATGCTTTTTCGGCTGGTGTCGACGCTATACTTAAAGGGGACACTGGCGGGCATAATCTTGCGATGGGTGCGCAGTCCGTGCCCAAACATTTCTTCTTTCCATTCGGTGAAGTACCACTCCATCGCCTCGGGGTCGAACACTTTGAAGCTGCGCTTATCGAAAACCAGTTTGGTGATTCCTTCTTGCTCGATGATCGCTCCGGCCTCCGCGAATGTATTTTTGAAATCGGCCAGCGGCATGGAGGTGAAGGTGGACTGGATGACGAGGATGGGTTCGTTCGGTACGCGCAGGATGTCGGCGTACTTGTGAGACACCACTTTTTTTAATTGAGCTGCTTCGGTCATTGGGAAAAATTTGGTGAAACCGTTTTAATAAAAGCTCGAAGTAAACGAAGCCAGATTAGAAAACCCACTCCATGTGCTTTCTTAGTAAATTACGCAGAATTTTGCTACTCACCGGTTTTGGCTAAAATCTTCTGGAGTAAAAAATACCAATCTGGTACGAATCAGCACTAAGGTAGCCTCCGGACAAACTGGTGAGCAGCTCCAGACGTGCCCCTAAAGTGAAGGCTTCTTGGTGGACCAACTCCGTGTTTACCGCTCCGACAAATCCCCATAGGTTTTGCTGGCGGTGCTCTGAGTAGTCGTTGGATATTCCATCCGGAGTGGTGCTATTGATCGATCCGTAGGTGCTGGCGAAACGGTGGTACAAACCGCCTACGTCCAGGGAAAGAAAGGACAAAACGCGAGGCGACGGAGTGATGCGGGCCGAGACGTTGGCGGCAAAAGAAGAAGCGTGGTCGTAGAGGTCCGGACGTTCGCGGGCCGCTGTGCCACTAATCAGGCGGGGAGCCACGCTGAGGTAAGGGTTGACCCGGTAGCTATATTCGGCATACAGCGCCGGACCGACCACGTCGCCCGAACCAAAAAATGCGCGGTTGATGCCAACGCGAATTTCGTTGCGGGGATCGGTCGATTGGGCGTAGGCCCCGGCCGGAAGAAAAACAATAAGAAAAAGTAGAGCGCGCATCGTTGAAAGGTTAGGGGTTTGGAAAACTTTTAACAACTTTGGGGCCAACAAATTCTTGAAATCAACAATTCGTATTGCCCCCAAAAACATGCCTGTTTCTCTCTTATTTCGTCTTATTTTTTTGGTGAATTGTCCGGCGTGTTGGCCACAGGATAGTAGTGATCAGGCAGGGCCGCTACCTTCGGTTTTGAAAGCCGAAACCGCTCGCTTCGCGGCCATGGTCTCTACCGACACCACCACGCTACGCGATATGCTGGATCCCGATCTGATCTACATCCATAGCAACGGACTGGAAGAATCAGCCGATGACTTGGTAGCGAGCGTAGCGGCCGGAGGTATCGTCTACCAATCGTTCGAGCCACAGCAACCCCCGCGGGTGCGGACTTTCGGTGAAACGGCATTGGTCGATGGCTTGGTACAGGTGAGCGGTCGGTACCGGGGCAATGCGTTCTTAGTGAACCTGCGCTACACCAGTGTTTATCGAAAGGTGGATGGCCGGTGGCGATTAATTCGGTGGCAATCGTTGAAGGTGTAACTTAAATACGTTAGTCACCAGCAGGTTACAACTACAGTCCTCAAAGTTGACTTCCAGCTGTGCCTTGTACGTGCTGCATCTCACTTGCGTGGTCACGGAGTAAATTCCGGAGGTTGTAATTGTCGTTGAAGAACCGTTCGTTCCATCACTCCAGACCGAACTGCCTTACGTGAGGGTATCCAGTGTTTCAACGCTGGGCACTTCAGAAGTAAAGAAGATGCACAAGTCATCCGTAGCCATTCGGGGCTGATCCGCGCAACTCACCCACATCGATACGCAGTAGCGCTCGCCCGCCCGCAGTGCTTCGCTTAACGGTGCATACAGGTAGTCATACGGTTGATCGTTCCAGGGAGTAGCTTTCGCGATATCTCCTTGTCCACCAGGGCATCCCGAAAATTCTTCAGAGCTTCCGTTGGGCACCAAATTTTGCGAAAATATCGAACTCTTAGTGGCGACCATTAACACCGTGATACTCAGCAACAATTTCACTTTAGCCTATTTTTATGAATAATGCCAAGAACGAAATTACAAGGTAAGTCATCGATGCTTATGCCGAAAAACAACCGCAGTAATTATTTTGACGTGACAATTTCCCTACCTTTGTCCCTCACCCAGGGTTCGGCACTCGCCCGTCATGCGCGAGCCGATTAAAAGGGAATCCGGTGCTTTGGTGCATCAGGCCAGAAAAGCCGGAACTGTCCCCGCAACTGTAAGTCCGCAAAAGGGTCACTACCCCCAATTGACCACTGTTCCTAGCGAATGGGAAGGTCGTAGTGATCGGACGAGTCAGGAGACCTGCCCTTAGGTGCTGTTACATTCGAGCTTTCGGTGGAAAGGCTGGGAATGTCATCAGATACCGCTGCTCCTGCCCCTCCTGGAACGGGCACGTTCGTCGGTGCGCTACTGCGTACCACGACCGGTCTGATTGCACTCCTCCACTTTCTCGGTAGCTCATCACTTTTACTAATTCTTGTATGAGCCCGTATCGTTTTGCTTTCACCTTATCCATTACGCTGCTACCCTGGCTAATCGGTAGCGCCTTCGCCCAGACTACCGTAGACGAAGCTTCGGCCGACAGTGTGCTGCTGGACGAAATTATTGTTACCGCCTCCAAAGTACCTCTTCCCTTGCGGGAAACGGCCAAGCCCGTACAAATTATTCCGCGTGAAGAGATTCGCCGCAGTGCCGGACGCGACTTATCTCAGTTGCTCCAGGCGCAAGCGGGAATTGTTGTCAACGGGGCTTTTAGCAATCCGGGTAAAGAAAAGAATATCTACTTGCGGGGAGCCAACAGCGAATACACGCTGATCCTCATTGATGGCCAGCCCGTGGGCGACCCGACCGGCTTGAGTGGCTCGTTCGACCTGCGATTTATGCCCCTAGAGCAAATCGAGCGGATTGAGATTTTGAAGGGTAGCCAGTCGACCCTCTACGGTCCCGACGCGATTGCCGGAGTGATCAATATCATTACCCGCTCTCCGGCAGCCGACCAACCGGTTGGCCTGTACGGATCGGTTTCTTACGGATCGCTTAACACCCAGGAAGGCACCATTGGTGGGCGGGGCACGGTGGGTGGGTTCGGATACAACGTTCACTACCAACGATATGCCACCGACGGCATCAGCGAAGCCACCGCGCCCTCCGACACCCTCCGCTTCGACCGCGATGGGGCCGAACGAGACGCGGTCCAGGCTAACTTTGATATACAAGTATCGTCGCAGATTCAGTTTTGTCCCTACTTCCGCTACTCGGCTTTCAACGGTGATTTTGACGGCGGGTCGTTTAGCGACGCGGCCAACACCAGTACGTTGCGATTGTATAACCCCGGCCTGCAGGCCGAAGTGGATTTGGAATCGGTTGTCATCCGCGCTAACTACGGCTACACCCGCACCGCCCGCACCTTTAGTACGACCTTCGGTGAAAGCGCGCTGGACGGCCTTCTGCACAATAGTGACGTGTACGTTACTGCACCACTCACCGACTACCTTCAGCTAACCGGGGGTGTCAACCACCAGCGTCAGCAGATGCTGGATACCGCTACCGTTATCGTGAATCCGGCTACCGATCTTATTAGTCCGTACGCCACGGTACTGCTCAAAGGACTGGCGGGTTTCAACGCCGAATTGGGGTATCGGCTCAACTACCACAGTGAATACGGCAGCAACTCCATCTTTTCGGTAGCCCCGGCGTACCAAATCACTAATCAGATGCGAGCTTTTGCCGCCTACACCACCGGCTTCAAAGTACCCACCTTATTTCAGTTGTACGACGTCCGCTACGGAAACCAGGCGCTACAACCGCAACGGAGCCGCACCCTTGAAGTAGGAAGCGAAGTGTTTGTTGGCAACGGATACATCACGGCGCAAGCGACCTATTTTCGTCGGCACATCCGGGACGTTGTGTTGTTTACCCCGGTTAGCTACATCAACCAAGACGAACAAGACGGATCGGGGGTGGAGCTACAAGTTGCCTGGCAGTTAAGGAATCAGTGGCGTATCTCGGCGCAGTATACGTACCTCAACGGAAAAACAACGACACGGGGAAGTCAGGAACAGGATTCTACTTTTTCTAATTTGCTGCGACGACCGCGCCACAGCCTAACCGCGGCGGTGCTCTACCAGCCTATATCGAGGCTCAACCTGTCGGTGCAGGCGCAGTACCAGGGCGAGCGAAGCGACTTAGCGTTCGATCCGGTTACGTTTGCGCCGAGCGAAGTGGTGCTGGACGGCTTTGTTCTCGTGAATGCCCACGCCGATTATCAGCTCTCCCCGTCGCTTACGTTCTTTACTGATCTAAGAAACATCACCAATGCGGATTATACGGAGGTATACGGATTTAATACGCTGGACTTCAACCTGCAAGCGGGCGTACAGTTTCGCTGGCTTTAGTAACTTTTTTAATCAGCGATTATCATGAGCAACTGTTCATTTGCTATTCCCCCCGTAGACGACATGCTCCGTTCTACGATTCAGCAACACATTGACCGGAAAACCAAACCCCCGGGCGCACTGGGTCAACTGGAAGCGCTGGCCCGGCAAATTGGTCTGATCCAAAACCGCAGCGACCGGCTCACGCTGACAAATCCAACTTTGCTGGTGTTCGCCGCCGACCACGGCATCGCTGCCGAGGGCGTGAGTGCCTACCCCGCCGAAGTGATGGGCCAGATGGTGCGCAACTTCCTGCGCGGGGGCGCGGCCATCAACGTGTTCTGCCGCCAGCACGACATCCGGCTGCGGATCGTGGACGCCGGGGTCAACGCCGATTTTGAAGCGCACCCCAACCTGGTGGACACCAAAATGGGCTACGGCACCGCCAACTTCTTTCACCACCCGGCGATGCCCCGGTCAACCGCCGAAGCTTGCTTGCAACGCGGAGCCGAACTATCCCGGCAAGCCTGCGAACGGGGTAGCAACGTGATCGGCTTCGGCGAAATGGGCATCGGCAACACTTCCAGTGCCGCGGTGCTCACCAGCTTGTTGGGCAATCTTCCGCTGGAACAGTGCGTTGGGCGGGGCACCGGGCTGGATGAAGCCGGGCGGCAGCGTAAGCTACGCATTCTGGAGCAAGCCGTGGTGCGGCACGGGCGGTTTAATGATCCACTGGATACGCTGGCTACCTATGGCGGCTACGAGATTGCCCAGATGGCGGGCGCCATGCTACAGGCCGCCCAGCAACGGATGGTTGTTTTGGTCGACGGCTTCATTGCCACCGCCGCTTTTTTGGTAGCCCACGTGCTGCATCCGGAAATTTGGCCGTACGCTGTTTTTTGTCATCAATCAGAAGAAGCCGGTCACCGGCACGCCCTGGGTTTTTTACGGGCCAAACCGCTGCTGCAACTAGATTTGCGACTGGGCGAAGGGACGGGTTGCGCGTTGGCTTATTCATTGTTAAAGTCGGCGGTTAGCTTTTATAACGAAATGGCGAGCTTTGACGAGCTAGAATGAACCGGAGGTATGTAAACGCTCAGTTGCTCGATGGTTCTAATTGTTAGAAGATGGCTACGAGAGCCATTTATACTCGTTTAGGGATAAAAAAATGATTTTGAAGGTGACAGTATTTCTACGGAAAATTCGTGTGACTGGGTCGTAGGACCGCTTCGCTTAACCTACAACCAGGAATTTGGAATCACTAATCTATCCCTTAACGAGTATAACAATTGAGCTATCGAGCAATGAAACCATCAAACCATTTAATCCTGTATGCATCAACAACTCACCCTTTTCTTCACCGCCCTGATGTTCTACACCCGGCTACCCGTGCCGCGCTGGGTGGGGCATTCGCCGGAACAGCTCAACCGGGCTACGCGCTACTTTCCGCTGGTGGGCTGGCTGGTGGGGGGCAGCGTGGCCGGAACCATCTACCTGACCCATTGGGTACTTCCCCTGTCGGTGAGCGTACTGCTCGGCTTGGCGACCGGAATACTCCTCACGGGGGCGTTTCACGAAGACGGCTTCGCCGACGGGTGCGACGGCTTCGGAGGTGGTTGGACGCCGGAGCAGATTTTAGCCATTATGAAAGACAGCCGCCTGGGCACCTACGGCACGGTGGGCTTGCTGCTGCTGTTAGGCACCAAGTTCGCGGTATTGTATGAGCTGGGACAACGGAGTTTGCCCCTCCTCTACGCCACCTTGGTGACTAGCCACGCGCTGAGCCGGGGGCTGGCAGCCACCTTTATCCGCACCCACCGCTACGTGCGGGCCGACGCCGACAGTAAAGCGAAACCCGTCGCGCAACGCTTGTCTAATCTCGATTTGCTTATTGCCGGAGTCTTTGCCTTGCTGCCCCTGCTAGTTTTTCCTCACTGGCGGTTGGTATTGAGCGTATTACCCGCCCTGCTGATGCGATTTTATCTGGGTTGTTACTTTCGCCGACGGTTGGGTGGCTATACCGGCGACTGTCTGGGAGCCATGCAGCAACTGTGCGAACTCGCCATGACACTCGGCGTTGTAGGTTTGAACGGCTTCCCGGTATGAACGTGTACCTGATTCGCCACACCACTTCCGACGTTCGCCCCGGCACCTGCTACGGGCAGTCTGACGTGGGCCTGGCCTTGTCCTTTGCCGACGAATGTGTGCCTTTGCTGGCGAAGCTTCCCACAACGTGGGATCGCGTGTACAGCAGTCCGTTGCGGCGCTGTCGCCAACTGGCCAAGCAACTGGCCGCGTCGCCCATCGTAGACGACCGTTTGCAAGAACTCAACTTTGGCGACTGGGAAGGCTGCTTCTGGAACGATATCGCTCCCCAAAAACTTCAACCCTGGATGGACGATTTCGTGAACGTGGCTTGTCCTCGGGGCGAAAGTTACCAAATGTTGTCCGAGCGAGTAACTGCTTTTTGGCAAGAGTTGCCGGAGGGCCCTTTCGAAACCTTGCTGGTCGTCGCCCACGCCGGGCCTATTCGGGCCATCCTAGCCCAGGCGTTACAGTTGCCGCTTGAGCATTCGTTCCGCCTGGCCATCGACTACGGGAGCGTCAGTTTGGTGCGGGTACAAAACCAATACGCCACAATTCAGTTTGTTAATAAGTAGAGAAACGTTTCTCTGCTAAACATACTACACCTTTACTACTATGGAAGATTTAAACGTCCTGATTCCACCCTTCTTGATCGGTTTGGGCATTGGGTTACTAGTTGTGCTTATTACCTATATGCGTGAGACCATGAAGCGCAAATCGCTACGCAAAGAGATTGGCACTTTGAAAAACCACCTGCAGAACAAAATGGAGATTGAGGCCGAAGCCACCGAAGGGCGTCGCCTGGAGATTGAGCGCCTTAAGAAGGAAAACGAAAACCTGCGCATCACCAACCAAACGCTGGCGCAAAAGCCGGGTCGGCGCGAGGTGATGAACCTGCACGTGTACCAGCGGGCCATTGCCATTATGACCGAAAGCGCCCAGGGCTTCGCCCCGATGTGGCAACGCGCCCTGCGCGAAGCGGAGGCGGAGCAAAACCAATCGGACCAGGGAGGCTCATCGTTTATTCGTAAGATCATTCCCACCCAGATCTTCGGTGGCTCCTCGTCCGAACCCAAGCGCATCAGCACCAACACCGAAGAAGAAGACCTATAGCTTTAAATAATGAATATCGAGTGATGAATATCAAATGATGAAATAAAGGTTAGCACTTCATCATTCAGCATTCCTTGTTCGGTGTTCGATATTCATACTTTCATGAATCAGGCTACCTGGACTACCGTCAAAGAATACGAAGACATCACCTACCGCAAGTCCGACGGAGTGGCGCGCATTGCCTTCAACCGTCCCGCGGTGCGCAACGCCTTTCGCCCGAAGACGGTAGCTGAGCTTTTTGAGGCATTTCTCGACGCCCGTGAAGATCCGACCATCGGAGTGGTGTTGCTGTCGGGCGAGGGCCCTTCTCCCAAAGACGGGGTCTACGCCTTTTGCAGCGGCGGCGACCAGCGGGCCCGCGGTCAGCAGGGCTACGTGGACGACGAGGGAGTGCCCCGGCTCAACATTCTGGAGGTGCAACGTTTGATGCGGTTCATGCCCAAGGTGGTGATCGCGGTGGTGCCCGGCTGGGCGGTGGGTGGCGGACACAGTCTGCACGTGGTGAGCGACCTCACGCTGGCTAGCAGAGAACACGCTATATTCAAGCAAACCGATGCGGACGTCACCAGCTTCGACGGCGGTTACGGATCGGCCTACCTGGCCAAAATGGTGGGTCAGAAGCGCGCCCGCGAGATTTTCTTTTTAGGACGAAACTACTCGGCGCAGGAAGCCTACGACATGGGCATGGTGAATGCGGTGGTGCCGCACGACGCGCTGGAAGATACCGCCTACGACTGGGCACAGGATATTCTTCAGAAATCACCCACCTCCATCAAGATGCTCAAGTTTGCTTTTAATGCTACCGACGACGGGATGGTGGGGCAGCAAGTGTTTGCGGGCGAAGCTACGCGCTTGGCCTACATGACCGATGAAGCCAAAGAGGGTCGCAACGCCTTTCTGGAGAAGCGCAAACCGGATTTTGGGAAGGAGAAGTGGATCCCTTAATTTGGATCAAATTCGGAACCGGTCCTTCCCTCATGTACGTGCGCGATCAATCCTATCTTGACTTCTCTGGCTGGCGTTCAACTGATGGTCCGCCGGAACACCGTTTTTCACTGGGTGGTAGTGTGATTGTAGAACAAGAAGTTCGAACGAAACAACGGTATACCTTTGGTCTGAAGACCATGTTTCAGCCGTATCTCAACGGTGATGGCGCGATCACGGCGTTGGTCAAGGTGGGCAAAGGGTTACGATGAGCAATTTTGTGATTTTCCTATATGTAGTGCAAAGTGGGAGGTTGGGTATCCGGGGCTTCTTCACCGTAACATAGACTAGCCGGATACTGATATAATACCGTAAATAGTGGCATCATACATGATCTTGATCCAGTGCCAATAACCAAGCATCCCTTTCGTTGCTAAGGCAGAAGCTTACTTTTTCCGGAAAAAGCGTTTTGAATTCGCTCCACAATATGTTCGCATCACCTGCTCATTTCTCTGTTCCTTTCGCCCCTAAGCTCCTTGCTTCTGTACTCTTGTCATGCTTTGTTGGGCTACTATCGTCTTGCCAGGAAGATGACGTTCCTCCTCCCCCGAGCACTCAGAAATCATTAAGCGGCTTTTCGTTTCTGGCGGCTAACAATCCCAGCTTTTTGAGTGAAGATTTGTCTTATGCCATTCATGAAAACCACGTCAACGCTATGTTTCCGCCTGGGCTACGGACCGATTCGCTAGTGGCTAGCTTCAGCAGCACCGCCGCTGCCGTCCTGATTGATACGGTCGTTCAGCGCAGTGACACTACGGTAAATGATTTCACTACCCCCACGGTCTACACCCTGATGGCTGAGGACAGCTCTACCGCTAACTATGAAATACGCTCCCACCTTTTCACCGGGGTGCCGGTGGTGTACATCGATACCGAAGGACAAGCTCCCATTGCTTCAAAAGATGAATACATCGACGGCCGAATCACCATCATTGCTAACGGGCAGGGTGAAGAGAACGTTAGCGGCGCGGACATAGAAATACGCGGTCGGGGCAACACCACCTGGAAAATGCCCAAGAAGCCGTACCGGTTCCGGTTCTCGGAACGCACGGAAGTGCTGGGCATGCCGGAGCACAAGGTGTGGGTATTGTTAGCCAATTTTTCTGATAAAACCCTGCTCCGAAACCACACCGCATTTCAGTTGAGTCAACGATTTGGGTTGGCCTACACCCCCCGATCTCAATTCGTGGATTTGTGGCTAAACGGGGCGTTTCAGGGCAACTACCAGCTCACCGAGCAAATCAAGATCGACGAAAACCGACTGAACATTGATGAGCTAAAAGCCGATGATGTTTCCGGCGATAAAGTTACCGGCGGTTATTTGCTGGAGATTGACGGACGGCACGACGAGGATGCCAGTTTCCAAACGACCCAGGGCGTGCGCTTTGTGATTAAGTCGCCGGACGAAGATGTTCCCGAGCAGACGGCTTATATCCGGCAGTACGTGCAAGCGGCGGAGGATGCCTTATTTGCGGACAACTTCACCGACGCGCAGCAAGGCTATGCACAGTATCTTGATACGGAAAGTTTCGTAGACTGGTATCTGCTGAACGAACTCACCAAGAACACCGATGCTAAATTCGGCAACAGCGTTTACGTGCACAAGCCGCGGGGCGGCAAACTAACGATGGGTCCGGTATGGGACTACGACATCGGCATGGGCAACGTGGACTACAGCCCGGGCCAGTTTACCGAAGGCTGGTACATTCGCGAGGCCAGTTGGATCAAGCGCCTGTTCGAAGACCCGGCATTTGCGCAACGGGTAACGGTCCGCTGGCAAGTGCTTAAGCCCGAAATTGATCAGGTGATCGCCGAAATTGATCAGGAAGCCGCGTACCTTCACCAATCGCAACAGCTTAACTTCAGAAAGTGGACCATACTAGGCTATAAAGTGTGGCCCAACCCCGTCGTTACGGGCTCCTATGCCGGAGAGGTTGCCTACCTCAAGGATTGGCTTACCAAACGCGTGGCTTGGATGGATGGTGAACTACGTTAGCCAAGCAAAAGCGTATTGCCTATTGTATTCGGGCAGAATCAGTTTAGTTCAAGTATTGACAACAATTCCGGCAGTTGCCCAATGAGGTGCGTATGCGGCTCGCGCTGCAACTCCTCGGTCGAGTACGCCCCGGTGGTCACTCCCACCACCAACGCACAACCGGCCTGGGTGCCCTGTTGCAGATCCGAAGCGGTGTCGCCCACCTTAGCCACTGCCTTCACATCAGAAACCCCCGTTCGTTCCATCACCCGGAAGATCATGTCCGGATGCGGTCGGCCACGTTCCACCTCGTCGCTGGTCACGCTAACGTCAATGAGTTCACTCCAACCCAATCGCTCGATAATTGCATCGGCAATGGGGCGGCTGAAGCCGGTGTCCAGGGCAATACGTATCCCCCGCTGACGCAGCACGCTCCAGACTTCTTGTACCCCTTCCTTTTCGTGTACCTCCGCGCCGTCGGCGTAGTGACCTACCATACGCTGCACGAAATTCCGGTGAATTTTACCGACGTAGGCATCCGTAGCTTGGTCCGACGCCCCACGTTTTTCCAGCAACCGTCGAATGGCGACCGGTTTGGGGTAACCCATCACTCCGTTAGCCTCGTCGTAGGTGATTTCGTATCCTTGGTGGGCCAGGGCCTGCTGCAAGCAGTGGTGCACTTCGTGGTGGCCCGCCACCGTGGTGCCCGCCATGTCAAAAACTACGAGTTGAATCGGAGTAATCATAAGTATCGCATGAGTCAAAGGGACAAGGTACAGCAGGAAACGATACGCACTAAGATCAATAGGTTATTTTTTTGTTATCATTCGAAGTTCTAAGTTTAAAAGTTCGGGGTTCTGAGTTCTAGGTTCTGCGTTGTGTAAACTCAGAACCTAGAACTCAGAACCTAGGCCTCGTTCACGTGCTGTTGTAATTGGGGAAAAAAAGCTTCGAACTCTTGGGTATAGCTTGATTCGTTTTCTATCAAACTCTCGGTTGCCCGACCCATTTGGTTGGGAAAACTAGCGCGTCGTTGCATACCGGATAAAGTACGCCGGATAGCTTCGGGATGCGGATAATTGGTCAGCCAATCCTGTGATTCCATGTATCCAAAAATCTGCTGCGCCAGCGGAGGCAACTGGTCGTAGTGCCCGCGGAGCGTAGCGTAAATCGCCTGCGCAAAATCAGGCAAAGGGTCATGGTGGTAACGTTTCCAGTGCCGGGCCAGCAGATGATCGTACAAAACATCCACCACCACCCCGGCGTAGTGTCCCTGCTGCGGCACCAGGCGGCGCTTACTCTGCCGAAACACTGAGTGCGCATCGGTGAAGCGGTCAATCTCGCGGTGCAGTAGAATTCCCTGCCCTATGGCCGGATCAAAATTTCGGTAGCGGTTTCCTCGCACGAAATCGCCCAGGAAACTGCCCACCACCAGCTCGGGGGTTTGGTGCGACAGCAGAAAGTGCGCCAGAAAATTCATCGCGATAGGTACGCAAACCGGAGCGGTTCGCCAAGGATCAGGAACAAAAAAAGCGGTAATTAGCTTGTAATATCCAGCATCCAGTTTACCATGAATAATAGCTCCGAAGAACTTCAACGGCAAATTCAGCTCCTGCGCCTGGAAAAAGAAGCCGATCTGGAGTACTACCGCCAGAAAATCTTGAACGCCTCGCTGGAAGAGCGCAAAAAGAACGGCCTGTGCTGGCACCCGGTCACGCTATCGGGACAACATTACAGTCTGGGCGAAAAGGTGGTGGTGCGGGTGGCGCGTTCCGATCATCACCTGCCCCGCGGGGCCTTTCAATCGGGCAAGATTGTGCGACTCTTTGCCCACCCGGGCGACGAGCGTTCAGCCGTGTCGGGCGTGGTGAACGAAGCCAACCGCTCCACCATGACCATCACCCTGAACACGGGCAAACTACCCGACTGGGCCTCCGGCGGCGGACTGGGCGTAGACCTGCTCTTCGACGAGATGGCCTACCGCGAGATGGAAAAGGCGCTCAAGCAAGTGATTGAAGCCAAGCGGCCCCGCCTGCTTGAGCTTCGCGAGGTACTGCTCGGCCACGCTCCCGCCCACTTCTCCAAACTACCGGCCCCGCGCGTACCCGCCCTCAACGACAGCCAGAACGACGCCCTGGACCAGGTGATCCGCGCGCAGGACGTGGCCATTGTGCACGGTCCGCCCGGCACGGGCAAAACCACCACCCTGGTGCAGGCCATCGTGCAAACCGCCTACGTGCAGCAACAGGTGCTGGTGTGCGCGCCCAGCAACGCCGCCGTCGACCTGCTCACCGAAAAACTCAGCGAACAGGGGTTGCAGGTGGTGCGGTTGGGCCACCCGGCGCGGGTCGACGAGACCAACCTGGGCCGAACCATTGACGCCCAGATTACCCGGCATCCCTACTACAAAGACCTGAAAACCATTCGCCGCCGCGCCGAAGAACTTCGGGAGTTGGGGCTGAAGCACAAGCGCAAGTTCGGCGCGCCCGAGCGCAACCAGCGGCGGCACCTGCTGCGCGAGGCTTCGCAACTGCGCGAAGAAGCCCAGCAGCTGGAGCACTACATCGTGGCCGACATTTTCGCCCAGGCGCAGGTGGTGGCCTGCACGCTGGTGGGCGCGGCCAGCAACCAACTGCGGGGCTACCGCTTCGAGACGGTGTTCATTGACGAGGCTGCCCAGGCGCTGGAAGCGGCGAATTGGATTCCGGTGCTCAAAGCGGATCGGGTAATTCTGGCGGGCGACCACTTTCAACTGCCGCCCACCGTGAAGTCGTACGACGCCGCCCGGCAGGGCCTGAGCGAGACGCTGTTCGAAAAGTGCATCCAGCGGCATCAGCACCGAGACGGCCCGTCGGTCGATTCGCTGTTGCAGGTGCAGTACCGCATGAACGAGCGCATCATGCGGTTTTCGGGACGTTACTTCTACCAGGATGCGCTGGTAGCCCACGAGAGCGTGCGTAACGCAACGCTGGCAAATCAACCGACCGTTACCTGGCTCGACACGGCGGGCTGCGGATTCGCCGAGCAAAAGGAAGCCGAAACCCTGAGCACCTACAACGCCGAAGAAGCGCAACTGCTCCTCACCCACTTTCTGAATACGGTAGAAGCGGTGGGGGCCGACTATCTGCTGGAGCAGCAAATAACCTTTGGGGTGATTGCGCCCTACAAAGCGCAGGTGCGGGTGCTCACCGAGTTGTTTGCCGAGGCCGAGGCGCTACAGCCTTTGAAAGACTTGCTCACCATCGACACCGTAGACGCTTTTCAGGGACGGGAGCGCGACGTGATCTACATCAGCCTGGTGCGCTCTAATGCAAAGGGCGAGATTGGCTTTTTGGGCGACATTCGGCGCACCAACGTGGCCCTGACCCGAGCCAAAAAGATGCTGGTGGTGGTGGGTGACAGTGCGACGCTGGGCAGCCATCCGTTCTACGGCGAGTTACTGGATTACATTAACGAGATTGATGCGTATCGAAGTGCTTTTGAGGTAGGGTTTTAGGTTCGGGGTTCGGGGTTCTTGGTTCTAGGTTCTTGGTTCTTTTAACCCTGAACTAAGAATCCCGAACTTTTAAACCTAGAACCTCTGCATTTTTTCAATCAGGTGCGTGGTTGAGTAGCCGTTAACGAAGTCGATGAGCTGCACTTCTTGCGCGAACTCGCGGCCCACCACTTCCTTAAGTTGGTAATCGCCCCCCTTCACCAGCACGTCGGGACGGAGTTGAGACAATAGTTCGTGGGGAGTGTCTTCGGCGAAAATGGTCACGAAATTTACTACCGCCAGGCCGGCCAGCAGATAGGCCCGGTCTTGCTCGTTATTAATCGGTCGATTTTCACCTTTGAGGCGGCGCACCGAGGCGTCGGAATTTATGCCCACGATGAGAACGTCACCCAGGGCCTTCGCCGCTTGTAGGTAGGTGGCGTGGCCCCGGTGCAGGATGTCGAAGCAGCCGTTGGTGAAGACAATGCGCTGCCCGGCTTGCCGACCGAGTGTAATTTGATCCAGCAGGGCTGGTTGCGACAGAATCTTTTTTTTAGTCATGCTTAGCTCGACTTTACTACTAAGTAAGAACTCAAGAGGAATGGAAGCAGTATACTCTATCCAACTAAAAATAGAGGTTTGAAAAGAGGAAAGGAAACGAGAGTTTTGTGATGCTTACTCAACAAAACCAATCGTTTCCTAATGACTCGGATCCACCGTGGACGCGGCGCCAAAGCCTCACCGCCGAAGTTACGGAAATTTCAACAAAAGTGTCGGTAGTAATGAGGTTCGTATTCAAGATTTTTCCGCGAACCGGGCGCCGGACGGTTGATCGGGGCTAAGCGGATTAGTTTAGTGATCGGTGACCGTGAGTTTGTGGGTCATCGATGGCTTAAATACCTTAACAAAAAACATTTTAGCTGGATTACCGATTGATCACAAGATTAGCGGTAAAATTGATGAATATCTTTGCGGTAAGATTACAGGGGATAACCTGAAAGATTAAAAAACGAACTGTCAACATTAGCCAGCCACAAACTGATGATGAACAACGAACAAACGCACCCTATGGAGTACGCTGGCACTTTTTTGCTTGAGCGGCAAAGCAACGACGCCCTCACGGCTTACCTGCGGGAGCAACCGTGGTTTGGTGCCGATGAGATGGTGCGCATCGTGGAGAAACCCGGTGAGGGGAACATGAACTTTGTGATTCGGGCAACAACCAACCGGCGATCGTTCGTTCTGAAGCAGGCACTGCCCTACGTGTATCGCTATCCCCAGGTGGCGGCCCCCGTGGCCCGGGGCAAGGTAGAAGCAACCTTCTACCGACGTGTCAATGACCAACCGGAATTAACGTCTTACATTCCCCGCCTGATCGGCTTTGACCCACAACACCACGTACTGGCCCTAGAAGACCTGGGTACCGGGGCGGATTTTACGTTTCTTTACCGCACACCGGAGCAAATTACGGAAGAACAGCTCCGGCAACTGCTTCATTTCTTGTCTCACTTGCACCGGATCAAAGCGGAACCTAACGAAGCGCGCTCCCTGCAGAACAGTGACATGCGCACGCTTAACCACGAACATATTTTCCGATATCCTTACGCCGAAGACAACGGCCTGGATCTGGATACGGTGGTGCCGGGTTTGCAATCGGTTTCGCGGTCGTATAAGCAGAACGATGCGCTAAAACGACGCGTTGCCGAACTAGGCGCGTTGTACCTGCGGCCTGGGGATACGCTGCTGCACGGTGACTACTATCCCGGCAGTTGGTTACGGGTGCCTCCGGAGGTGCGCGTGATTGATCCGGAGTTTGGTTTCTTCGGCGTGGCGGAATTCGATGTGGGTGTGATGCTAGCGCACGCGCTGCTCACTGGTGGCGGGGTTTATACTCCCAAACGAGTCATGGAAGGCTACAAACCGACCGGCAACTGGGATAAGTCGCTTGCTTATGCTTTTGCAGGGGCGGAGGTACTCCGACGCATTCTAGGAATAGCTCAACTTCCTCTGAGGCAAGCGTTAGACCAACGGGTAGCACTTTTAGAACGCGCTGCGACCCTGCTCTGATGGTGGTTTACCAATCCTTTTCTCGCCTTTCAATCGGCCGGACGATCATTCTGTTGGTTGTTGGTGCGCTCGGATGCTCATCGCCGGAAACACCCGCTGATCCGGCGGCCGTCGCTGAGCCGCCCCCGGGTCATCCGAAAATTGACCGGGAAGTGCTCTACGATAAGGTGCTGGGGATGCTGCTGGGGTCGGCCATCGGCGACGCCATGGGAGCCCCTACCGAAATGTGGTCGCGGCGCGACATCGCGGTCAACTACGGGATCGTGAACCGCTTGGACACCATGGTGCGGGCTCCTTCGGCGGAAGGCACCTGGGACTATAACCTGCCCGCCGGAGGCACCACGGACGATACGCGCTGGAAGAAACTTACCGCCGAATTTTTACTGAAGCAACGTTCGGGCTTTGGAGCTACGGGTCAGCCGAAGGCTACTGACTTTGCTCGGCATATTATCGAAGCTTACCGAGAACACGTTGCGGAGCTCCGCGCCGTATCCGGAAACAACCCTGAGTCTTTTGAAACGGTAACGCGTCGGATGGCCTGGTTGCAAGAATGGGTACCCGTCGCGCAAGCCTTCATGGAGGGTGATCCCCAGACCTACGGCATGGCGCTCAGCAAGTTCTACGGGGGAGAAGTGACCTGCGCGGGCATGCTGTATAGTCCGATGATTGGTGCTTATTATCCCGGAAGTCCGGCGCTGGCCTACGAGGCGGCGTACGAACTTAGTATCTTTGATCTAGGCTACGCCCGCGATATCAGCGCCCTTACCAGTGCAATGGTTGCCGCGGCCATGTCGCCGAAGGCTCATCAAGCCCAGGTGATAAACGTGCTTCGTGACGTGGATCCGCAGGCTTACTTTAAAAGTCGCTTGGTGGGTCGGTCCGCTTACCGCCTGCTTCAGGACGCTCGGTCAATTGTATATGCCGCCCGGCAAGTGCCTCGGGCAGTGCTAGATTCGTTGTATGATCCCTATCCGCAGGGTTTGCCGGTAGACACTCTATTCTGGGGGCAGATGCAGCAGGCCTACGCCCAGTTGGAGCTACGCAACCAGGATTTTCCCTTTCACGCGGCTGAAATCCACTTGGTGAACCTGACGGCTCTGTTTCTGAGCGATTTTGACTTTGAGAAGGCACTGGTGTTTGTTATCAACTACGGACGCGACAACGACACCACCGGGGCGGTGACCGGTGCCATCTTGGGAGCGTACTGGGGAGCAGATAAATTACCATCCCATATGAAAGAAGCTGTGCTGCGGGCGGATGTATCGGTGGTTAAGACCAATTTAGAAGAACTGGCTGAGCAATTGACGGAACGAATTATGACCCATAGGTATTAAGGCGTGTTGACGCCCTATTTTTGGGGGGAACAAAAAAAGGCCGTGAAATCACAGCCTTTTTGATCTATTGAAACTATTGATGAATTACACGCGGCCTTTACGATCAGGATCGTTGGCGAGGCGGTCGTCTTCGTCAAGAAGATCACGACGGTCACCAGAAGTTTCATCTATATCCACTTCAGTGCTGCGCACGGTATCTTTAACCACTTCATCGCGCTCTTCCACATCTTTGTCGAGATGGATTTCTTCTACTACGCGAGCGTCTTTAGAAACAACCGCTGATTCGGACGTTTCGGTCATTTCAATAGTGCCTTCTTTGAAATTAGCCAGATCAGCTTCTGTGGCGGCCCGATCTACCGGACGTCGTTCTACGTTCACATGCTCGCTGCGCAAGCGGATATGTTCCTCTACCGGGCGTTCTACGATGCGACTTCGCACACGAACTCCCCCGGTGTTCACCTGACGCTTGCCCACGTGAAGCTCTTCTTCTACTACGTCTATGGTCTGATCGTTCTCCAGATTAGCACTGGTGACATCACGGTCACGATCAGCCGTGGCAGTGCGGGCACCGGCAAATTCATTGGCGTCAATAGTGCCATAATCATCAAGAATATCGGCGGCACGCTCGGCTTCCTCATTGGACTGAGCATGCACAGTTACCACAGAACCTTGTCTAGCAGCTTCGGTATGGTAACGTGACTCATCGCTATCTCCGCCAAACAAAGAGCTAAAGAAACCGCCAATGCTGTCTTCATCACGGTCGCGATGCTCATCCGTGTATCCCTCGCGGTCGGTATGATCAGCTATATCAATTTGATTGCGATCAAACCCGTTGCTTAATAGTTGATCAACTGCCTTTTCGGCATCTACTACATTATTGAATATTCCTACTACTGTGTGTGACATGGTAAAAAAGATTTAAGGTTTAATTAATTATAAAAAAGAAATAATAAAAAGAGCCACTTTATTCATGTTGAATATCCACGCTTTCCTTACGCAGCGTGACCTCCTGGGGTTCAGAAGAACTATCACGTACCTGAGTGACGCGAAGTTCTTCAACTAGTAATATTTTTTTGACCAGTACTTCTTGCAGTATCGGTATAATCATAGTGTCACCTTCGTAACGGACGGCGGCAGGAGCTTCGTCAACGTATGTATTGATTGCAACCCGTTCGACCGACACGTTCTCTTGGGTATACGGGACTTCAACCTGAACGGTTTCGCTGGTGACAATTTTTGCAATGCGAACCTTCCCAGTGACCTCTTGCACAACGTCAAGGTGAACTTGTTCCTCAATAACAGGAACCGTCAGTGACTCGGCCGGTTGCTTGGGCAATTCATTTTCTAAAGGCATAGCAAAAAATAAGAAAGCGATAAAAATGATGATCTGTTGAACAGATTTATGTTATAATCCCTGGCACCTCTAAATTGTTTAGAGAAATTTTCGGAGACATACTTAATTCTCAGCAATTCCCCATAATGTTGCGTAGGATACCCATTTTGTCGAAGTCTTAAATGAACGCATAATTTTATAAGTCTCTGATTTGCAAACGATTGCGCCAAACGCGTCAAAATGGAATTTGCTTTGTACTAAGTCAGGTGATCATTTTTTATTAATACTTACACATAACCACTAATTAACGATATTATGAAAAAGGTAATTATAAGTTTAGGATTCGCTGCTGCTACAATTATGGCAGCTAATGCCCAAGAAGTTCCTGCCACTGAGGAACAACCGCAAACTACCGTTCAGTCGCAGACTACTCCTCAAGACGAGACTTTAGATAGCGACACCCAGCCGATGGATGATCAGACGGTGAACGATACCTATGATGATGAGGTAACTGAGCCGGAAACCCGAACGGTGCGGGATGAAATCAATAGCACACCTACGGAACCAATGCAGGACGATGCAATTGATGAAACTCCCTTGATGGAAGAGCCTACCGAAGAGACAGATACCTACGATCAGCCCAGCACAACTAGTCCTGCTGATCCTAACGTAACGACTCCCAATGCTACTACCACTCCGAACACGATGGACGATCAAAGTTCCGTTGGCACCCCTATTGACGAGACGCAAGAGGATGTTGTTGAAATGCAAGGTGAAGATCC
This sequence comes from Cyclobacteriaceae bacterium, assembly GCA_965217275.1. Classification (GTDB taxonomy): domain Bacteria; phylum Bacteroidota; class Bacteroidia; order Cytophagales; family Cyclobacteriaceae; genus Tunicatimonas. The sequence goes on from OZ244400.1 coordinate 6,416,079, forward strand.
CAATGCTCAGTCGTCTATGCAAGATGTACCCAATAAGGACGCTGATGACCAGTCGTATTCATCAACACAAGAATCTACGGAGATGAACAGCGAGATGGAGTCTACTACCCAGCCTGCCGATAAAGCTTCAACTGGCACCACAAAGCAGTCTGAGCAACAACGACCGCAGGACGAGGCTTCAGCGATGAATCAGCAGGAAGATGACGAGAGCGTGAAAACTATTTCTGAGTCTGAACTGCCCAAGGAAGTGTCACAAGCTTTTAAAGATAGCGAGTACGCCAAGGCAAGCGTTGAGAAGGTATACATGCTGGAGGGTGTAGCGGTGGATAAGCTAATGCAAAATAACGCTGAGCAGATGTACATTGGTGAGCAAAATCCCGATAAAATTTATCAACTGCAGGTAAAGGGTGACGATGGACAGAACATTCTGTACTACGATGAAAACGGCGATTTGTTAGGATCAGCTAGCATCTAATTCTTTATTCTGGGCTTGTGCCCTCGTAAGCCGATATCAAATTATTATTTAGTAAAGAGCACCGCTTTCTCAAGCAGTGCTCTTTCTGCTTACACCCCTTCTAGCTCCAGATTGAGGTCTTTCTCAATCTGCTCCAGTGACTTGCCTTTGGTTTCGGGCACGAAGAACCACACGAATAGAAAGCTCAAAGCGCTGATTACCGCGAAAATGCCAAACGAAAACGCCCCGCCCTTGTTGGCCAGTAACCAGGGGAAGGTTTGAGTAACCAGATACGTGGAACTCCAGTGAAAAAACAAGGCCACTGACATGGCTGAGCCTCGGTATTTGTTGGGAAAGATTTCCGAGACCAGTACCCACATCACCGCAGCGTGGGTGGCCGCAAACGAAGCAATGTAGCCCAGGATAGAAAATAGCACCCCGTATCCGCCCAACACATCCGAAGAAAACGAGAACACCAGAATGCACAACGAAACCGTCATGCCCACCGAACCGGCAAGTAACAACGGTTTTCGCCCCGCCCGGTCTACCAACCAGATAGCCACAAACGTGAAGGTAAGATTCACCGCGCCAATGGCAACGGCTTGGGCCAGCGAAGAATCCAATCCGGCTCCAGCGCTGGCAAAGATGGTGGGCGCGTAGTAGATAATGGCGTTAATGCCCACCAGTTGCTGGATCATGGCCAAAATAATTCCGATAAACATCACTTTGCTCATCCCTCCCTTGAACAGGTCGCCGAACGCTACTTTTTCTGAGTTGCCGTGCAGGGTTGATTCAATCTCGGCCAGCTCGGATTGCACGTGCGCCTCGCCTTCTAGCTTTCTGAGCACTTCGCGCGCCTTTTCGGGCTGACCGTTCTTATAGAGCCAACGTGGGCTTTCGGGAATAATGAATAGCAATCCAAAGAATAGCACGGCCGGAATGGCTTCGCTGCCCAGCATATACCGCCAGCTGTCGTCGCCAAACGAGGAGGCAAACAGGAAATTGGTGATGTAAACAACCAGAATACCAATAACGATGGTTAGTTGATTAATTGATACCAACTGCCCCCGTTGCCCCGCCGGTGAAATCTCGGCAATGTAGGTTGGCGACATGGCCGAAGCCGCCCCCACTCCGATACCCCCCAGGATGCGCGCCGCAATAAAGAAGTTAAAGTCGGTAGCCAGGGCCGTGCCAATGGCCGATAGGGTAAACAGCACCGCGGTGGTGATCAGCACTTTTTTTCGGCCAAAGATATCGCTCACAAAACCGGCTGAAAATGCCCCAATAATGCAGCCTACGATCACGCTGGATACGGCCCAGCCGAGCAGCAGTTCGTTCAGTTGAAAATACTTCTGAATGAAGGGGTTGGCCCCCGAGATGACGGCCGTATCAAAGCCGAACAAAAAGCCCCCGAGGGCAGCAATGAAGGTGATGGTGATAACGTAAGATTTGTTTTTCATACCGGTTTGGTCAGGATTAGTGTACTGATAAAAGTGAAAACTTTCGGAATGGAAACCAACTTTTGTCGTTTGTTATGTGGTTAGATCAATGGAATACTTCATTTTTGCTAACATTACTATACTCCACCGCTAGATGCTACACCGCTTTCTGATTTGCTTATCTCTGCTGTCAGGCTACGCCTGTCAGTCCCCGGCCCCACCACCGCCCGAGGGCATGGTTTATTTTGCGGGCGGTTCGGCCACGCTTGGGGCGGCCGACGGCTTACCCAACGAGCAACCGGTGTTCACCACCCAGGTTGACGATTTTTACCTGGACGCGCATCCGGTGACGGTTGGTCAATTTAGGGCGTTTGTGCAGGCCACGGGCTACCGCACCGAGGCAGAGGACTTTGGCGACGCGGGCGTATTTAACGTTGACAAACTGCAGCAGCTGGTGCAAGAGGCCGGTTATGAAGTGGAAACGCTAGAAAAGTTAAGCTATCAGGGCATGTACGATTTGCAAACCCGGGGCTGGGAGCTGGTGCCAGGGGCGTACTGGGAGTATCCACTAGGCCCGGATCATCCGGCTGCTCAAGACAGCCACCCGGTGACGCAGGTGAGTTGGAACGACGCGACGGCCTACGCTGCCTGGGCCGGAAAACGCCTACCGACCGAAGCGGAGTGGGAATACGCCGCCCGCAGCGGTAACAATGCCCAGCGGCAGTACAGTTGGGGCAACGAACTGGCCCCGAACGGAGTGTTCAAAGCCAACGTGTGGGAAGGCAATTTCCCACTGGTGAACAACGAAGCCGATGATTTCTACTACACCTCCCCGGTGGGAGCGTTTGGCATCACCGACTGCGGCCTGAGCGACATGGGCGGCAACGTATGGGAGTGGTGCAGCGACACCTACCGGCCCTACGCGGGCAATACCGATCCGTTTCAACTGGTGGAGACCAACAAGGTGATTCGGGGCGGTTCGTTTTTGTGCGACGAATCGTTTTGCCACGGCTACCGGGTGTCGGCCCGCACCTTTTGCTCGGCCGAGACGGCCCTGTTCCACCAGGGGTTTCGCTGCGCAAAGGATGTGGAGTAGATAAGGCATTAAACCATATCTTTGGCGAAACTATCTTTCAAAAACACTCCCATGAAAATAGAGAGCATTCGGTTAAAGAATTATCGATCATTTCAAGACTTAACATTGAACGATCTGCCCGAGCTAGCCATTTTTGTGGGTGCGAATGGTACCGGCAAATCCACGCTTTTTGATGTTTTCGGATTCTTAAGCGATGCGCTCAAAAACAACGTTCGTCAAGCATTGACCAAACGCGGCGGTTTTAAAGAAGTGATTAGTAGAGGACAAACCGGATTAATTGAAGTTGAGCTTCAGTTTCGGTTGGAAATTGTTAAAAGCTGAGACTACCGTTGACGGACGGATTGTACTTCGCTTTTAGGATGGATCGTTTACCGATCCGTTTATTGCTCGTTACGTATCTGATGGAACCATCAAGATGTTTGCTTATCTGGTACTACTTCATGATCCTACTCCCCACCCCCTATTGTGTATTGAGGAGCCAGAAAACCAACTGTATCCTACATTACTAGTAGAGCTTTTAGAAGAATTTAGATTGTACGCTCGTAAGGGCGGACAAGTGTTTGTCACGTCTCACTCGCCTGGCTTGCTCAATGGCGCACAACCGGACGAAGTTTTTTGGTTAAACAAAAAAGGCGGATATTCTAAGGTATACCGTGCTTCCGACGATGAGAAAATCAAAGCTCTCTACCAAGAAGGAGACCAGCTAGGTTACTTATGGAAGGAGAATTACTTTATAGAAAGCAGACCTAACGTTTGATGGACAGCACTGTAGAGATACTGGTGGAGGAAAGATCTATGGAGATTTTTTTGAGAGTGATACTGCCAGAACTATTACCTAATCCATACGTACTGGATCAAAACTGCTTTATCAGACCCCATCAAGGGAAAAGCGATTTACAGAAGTCTATTCCCAAGAAAGTCCAGGCTTTCAAAAATTTTCCTTAATCTGTCCGGTTAATTATCATCCATGACCAAGACTCTAACGACTGCCAAAAATTGAAAGCAACACTAACCCGCTTAGTAGAGGAGAAAAATGCTGAGCTTCCGAAGCTCATTCGGATTGCTTGTCGGGAGCTTGAAAACTGGTATTTAGGTGACTTAACTGCTGTTGAAAAGGTTTATCCGGACAGCAAAGCTTCCTTGTTGCAGCACAAAGCGAAGTTCAGAAACTGTGATAAGCCAAATGGCTCCGAAGAGATGCTTCGGTTGACTAAAAACTTCACTAAGTCTTTTTCCGCCCGAGAAATACCTAGACATATGAATTTTGAAAACAACAAATCAACAAGTTTTAATCATTTTGTCACCGGACTCCAAGAATTTTTAGGCGGTGAGAAAGCTAACCTGTTACTGTTCGTCAACGGTTTGAGCCTGCTCTTCTAGTGGCACCACTTGCTCCTGCGGCACCTCGCTTCCTACTTCGTTGTCGTGCACCCCATCTACCGCAATGTGGGGAGCAATAATCAGCGCCACGATAGAGGTGAGCTTAATTAGGATGTTCATTGACGGACCTGACGTATCTTTAAAGGGATCGCCTACCGTGTCGCCGGTTACCGAAGCCTTGTGGGCGTCGGAGCCTTTGTATTCCATCTTTCCGTTGATATCCACGCCTTTCTCAAACGATTTCTTGGCGTTGTCCCACGCCCCCCCGGCGTTGTTTTGAAAGATGCCCATCAGCACGCCCGACACGGTGATGCCCGCCAGCATGCCACCTAGAATCTCGGCCGACGAAGCCTCGGCAAATACGCCCTTGAGTCCGAAACCCACAATAATGGGCGACAACAGCGCAATGGCGCCCGGCAGCAGCATCTCGCGAATAGAGGCTTTGGTAGAGATGGCGACGCACTTTTCGTACTCGGGCTTGGCCTTGTACTCCATGATGCCCGGAATGTCGCGAAACTGCCGCCGTACTTCCTGCACCATGTCCATGGCGGCCTTGCCCACCGCGGCAATGGCCAGCGACGAGAAAATAAACGGAATCATCGCCCCGATGAATAACGCGCCTAGCACGGGGGCTTTGTATAGGTCGATCGAGTCAATACCCGCTACTCCCACAAACGCAGCGAACAAGGCCAGGGCGGTGAGGGCAGCCGAGGCGATGGCAAAGCCTTTTCCGGCGGCGGCCGTGGTGTTACCCACCGCGTCCAGGTTGTCGGTGCGGCCCCGCACCTCTTCGGGCAGTCCGCTCATTTCGGCAATACCCCCCGCATTGTCGGCGATGGGTCCGAAGGCATCAATGGCCAGTTGCATGGCGGTGGTGGCCATCATGCCCGCGGCGGCGATGGCCACGCCGTAGAGTCCGGCAAAGCTATAGGAAGCCACGATGCCCGCCGCCAGCACAAAAATGGGTAGCACCGTAGACTCCATCCCCACCGACAGTCCGCCGATGATATTGGTCGCATGACCGGTAGACGATTGGCGAACGATGGACTGGACCGGTCGACGGCCCATAGCGGTGTAATATTCGGTGATAATGCTCATCAGGGCTCCCACAACCAAACCCACGAAGATCGCCCAGAACACATCGAGCGAACTAAAGGCATACCCCCGGATAATTAGGGTGTCGGGCAGCAGGTAGCTTACCAAAAAGTAAGAGGCCAGCACGGTGAGGAGCACAGAGGACCAGTTGCCCAGGTTCAGGGCGTTTTGCACGCTATCGGTTTCTTTGGTGATGCGCACGAAAAAGGTGCCAACGATAGAAAAGATCAGTCCGATGCCCGCAATCAGCATGGGCAGCAGCACCGGGGCAATGCCTCCGAAGTTGTCTTCCGACACAATCTCGCGGCCCAGTACCATGGTCGCTAAGATCGTGGCTACGTACGACCCGAACAGGTCGGCGCCCATCCCGGCCACGTCGCCCACGTTGTCGCCCACGTTGTCGGCGATGGTGGCCGGGTTTCGCACGTCGTCTTCCGGAATACCCGCCTCTACTTTACCCACCAGGTCGGCTCCCACGTCGGCCGCCTTGGTGTAGATTCCGCCGCCCACGCGGGCGAACAGGGCAATACTTTCGGCTCCCAGTGAGAAACCGGCCAGCACTTCCAGGGCTTTCTCCATCTCCAGGCCGTTGACCGAAGCGCCGGTGCTGAGCACAAACACCTGAAAGAACACGATGAACAAACTGCCCAAGCCCAGCACGGCCAAACCGGCCACGCCGAGTCCCATCACACTACCCCCGGCGAATGATACACGCAGCGCCCGCGACAAGCTCGTACGAGCAGCCTGGGTGGTGCGCACGTTGGCTTTGGTGGCCACGTTCATGCCAATGTACCCGGCGAAAGCCGACAAGAAAGCGCCAATCAAGAAAGAAATGGCAATGACCGGACTAGAGGTCTCGACGGTGGTGCCCGACCACGCCAAGAGTGCCGCAGCGATGATCGCGAAATACGTCAACACCTTCCACTCCGCTCGTAAGAAAGCCATGGCCCCGTCCGCGATGTATTTGGCCAATTCCTGCATTTTGGCATCGCCCGTGTCTTGCTTATTGACCCAGGCCGACCGAATGGCGGTGAAAATGAGGGCAACAACGCCAAAAGCCGGGATGAGATACACAATGGGATGCATGTAGATTGATTGTTAGTACACAATAAAATAAAAAAGACCGCGGTGAGCGATCAACGGGACGCGAAACCAGGTCAATTATGGCCTTCTTGAATCGCGGTGCAAATATAGGACAACGCGGCTGTTAAAAAAACCTGCCCCAAAAATCTCTGCGAAGATTACCGTAGTATGCACTAAACCTTTACCTTCGCCGCTGAGTTAGATTTTTCAAAATAGACGTTCTATGAATCCTTTAGGAAAAATTGCCATAGGTCTGGTGGCAGGAGTTGTATTATACCAAGTCCTTAAGATCCGCTCCGTCCGCAACACCCTGGTGGATGCGGTGGTCGACGGGTCCGTCTACCTGATCAAGCGCAAGCTGCTGAGCTAGCCACCGGGCCGGGTGCTTGGCCTCGGCCCGGCAGCCCGGCTCTGGTATGGTTTTCTCCGTAATTATTGGTAGTTTTGATCGCCTTCAGAACCTTTGGTCCGAACCATTACTCAACCAACACCAATATATTTCAACCATGCCTAAATCCGTATGCATCGGGCTAGCGCTCTTGCTTTCTCTGGGCTGCGCCGCCACTGCTCAAACCTTTCGGGGCCCCGATAAGAGTCCGCTCGACAAAGCCTACTTTCCTGATCATTTCGCCCACGACCGCAAACCCGGCGATGCGGCCATCATCCGCGTCACCTACAGCCGTCCGCAAGCCAACGGTCGAGAACTATTCGGCCAACTGGTTCCCTACGGAGAAGTGTGGCGCACGGGGGCCGACGAAGCTCCCGAGATCAGGTTTTACCGCGACGTGACCATCGACGGCACCACGCTACCAGCGGGTACCTATTCGCTGTTCACCATTCCTGACAAAGACTCCTGGACCATCATCTTCAACGCGGACCTGGACTACTGGGGAGCCTACAGCTACCAAGAAGATCAGGATGCGCTGCGGGCGAAGGCCTCGGTGAAAAAGCTGGATAAACCGGTCGAGTATTTTTCTATTCAGTTTGAAGAAGATGGAGACGACGCGCTGATGCACCTGGCCTGGGGCAACACGGTGGCAACGCTGCCCATCAAGATATGATCGCCCCATCGTCAGTCCGCCGGTTACGCCTTCGCGCTGCGCTACTGCTGTTGATTGTAGGTTTGCTGAGCGGAGTTGCGGTTGCTCAGGAAACAGGTATTACTACAGTTCCTATCTCTATTGCGGAGCAGCAGGTTGTTCAGGATTCGGCCGATGCCTGGGTGGCGCTGATTGATAGCATGGACTACGTGGCTAGCTGGGAACGAGCGTCGGCGGCCTTTCGGCAGCAGGTTACTCAAGCTGAGTGGGAGCAAGCCTTGCGAAGCGTTTTAGGCCCGCTGGGTCCGCTGCTTTCTCGGGCACCGCAGGGGCGGGAGTATACCACTACCCTACCCAATGCTCCGGAAGGTGAATACATCGTTATCACCTACGGCAGTTCGTATACCCAACTAGAAAATGCGGTTGAAACGCTGGTGATGGTCCGCAATCCGGCCGGAGCCTGGAAACCGGCGGGTTATTACGTGCGTCCGGCTACCAACTGACCCTTTCTAGAAGTAGTAGTTAAGTACCAAGACCTGATCGAGTGACAGTTCGTTGATAAAACTCAACTGCGCACTGGTATCGGTGGCGACGGTAGCCACGTCAACCTGGTTATCCTGAAGGTAAGGGTGATCCTGCGCCGTAGCGGCCGATGCGATCAGCAGGGTAAGCAATGCAGAAGCTAGGAAGGTTTTCATGAAGGAGTAGGTTGTTTACCCGAGAGGTAGCAAACCCTTTGCCGGAAAACGAATCACTGGAAAATTCACCTGTCTCGAACAAACGTCACTCGCCCAATCTTCCCGTCGGTTACTTCGTAAATAGCTACCGCCTCAATGTAGCGCCCGCCGATCCGTACGTGTTCCTGGTCGATCACCGTATTGCCAATGGTAATTCGCTTCTTCACTTAGGTTAAACACTTTAATGACCACGTTTGCTCAGCGCACGGTAGCCGCCTGGCAAACGGTGTGCACGTACTTAAGCTTTTTCACTACCGGCGGAGGGATCACGAACGGATACAAGTCGGGTTGGCCCATGCTGCGGTTGATGCTGTTCATGGCCACCGTGAGCGGCAACCACTGCGCGTACAGTAAATCAAAGTTAGCCGTTTGGTAGGGGTCGTGGTCGATGGTAGCCGCTAGCGTGGAGCCATCGTCGGCGCGGGGAGCCACGTGCAGTCCGAAGGCATAGGCCGTGGCCAGGGTGTCGGTCATGTGCAGGTAGTGCGCCCAGGTTTCGGCCCAGTCTTCCCAGGGGTGCGAACTGGCGTAGGCACTGATAAAGTTCTCCGGCCAATCAGGCGGCGCGCCCTGGGCGTAGTATGTCTTCAGCGCCTCACCGTAGTCTTGCCGGTCATCGCCGAACAGGGTGCGAAAGGCGGTCAGGTAGGGGGTATTTAGTACGATCAGGTTCCAGTAGTAGTGGCCTACCTCGTGGCGGAAGTGGCCCAGCAGGGTGCGGTAGCGCTCGCCCATCGACTGCTGGGTTTGCACCCGCAGGGCGTCGTCGGCTTCGCTGATGTTGATGGTGATCAGCCCGTCGGCGTGGCCGGTCATCACGCGTTGCACTTTTCCCGAGGGCAAGGCCTGGTCGGCCAGAAAATTAAAGGCCAACCCCGTGTTGGGCTGCTGCTCTTTGCTCTCAGTGGGCAAGCCCAGTTGCCGCAGCGAGTACACCAGACGGTGCTTGGCCACCTCCAGCTTGCGCCACAGTTTCAGATTCTGCTCGTCGGCCAGGTAGGGTACCGTTTGGTTCAGTTGACAGGCTTCGCAGAATTCTTCGATGCTGTCGGCCGGCAGCAGCCAGTTGCAGGCTTGGTATTGGGCGTTGTGGCAGTAGCGAAAGTGAGGTTCCTCCTGTCCGTAGGCGCTGAAGGTGTCGTCGGGCTGCGCCACCAGGGCCAGCAGATTCATGGCGGGAGCCGAGAAGCCCAGCGGACTCAGGCAATTGACGCAACGGGTGTTCTCGAAGTAGAGCAGTTGCCCGCACTTCTGGCAGTTGAATAATTTCATGGGGCAAAGCTACGCGAAAGAATGAGGCGCACCAGTTTCGCGGTGGATCAGACAAAAAAAAGATTCGACCGAAGCCGAATCTTTTTGAAGTTGATGGGTGAAGGGCAGACGCTTACTTCTTGATGATGCGCTGCACATTTCTTCCGGGAGCTTTTAGTAGGTAGACTCCCGCTTTGACGGTGGTTAGGTCTAAGATGCTCTCCTGCTCCACGCGCTGTTCTTTGACCAGATTGCCCGTGGTGCTGAATAATTGCACAACGGTAGGTTGATCCACCTGTATCTGAACGAAATTTGCACTGGGATTAGGAAAAGCTTTTAACTCCTGCGCCGTGCGGGCGTTTTCTTCGGTGGCTTCCTCGTCACAGTTTTCCTCGATGGCTTCCAGGCTGCTGCACCCGGGGGCGTTATTAACTATCTGTATGGTACCTTCTGTCACTTCTATTAATGATGGCACAAGACAACATGCAGTCAGAACAATGTTAGACACAATACTTAGATTACCACCGATACGCCGAACGTTAGCGAGAGCAGAGATGTCTGTTAGTGAATAATTACTGGAAATGAACAAATTATCAGTTATAGTGGAAAGCCCCTGGAGTCCATTCAAAGAGGAAAGAGAGGGCGCGAATATACTAAGGGTACCGACGCGTTTTAATCCCCGTAAAGCCTCCAGGCTAACTAACTGATTGCTATCAAAATAAAACTCATCCTGGACTACCTCAAGCCGCTCGAGTCCTTCAAAAGCAACAAAGCTACTTCCAAATAAACCAATGCTACTTACGGTACGCAAGCGATCTAGACCCTGAAAGTTGCGTATGTCGGTACCAAACACACGTATACCCCCCTGAATTTCTCTCACGTTGTTCAAACCTTGAAAACTAGTAATATTAGCATCTTCTTCTACAATACCTATGGAACCTGTGATAACCTCTAGACTTTCTAATCCAACATAGTTGACAATATTGTAGCTTCGAAGCACACCTAGTCCGCCTACTTTAGTAAGGTTGTCTAATCCTTCAAACGAGTTAATCTCACTGTCTAAAACCATGAGGTTCCCGTCTACGATGCGTAAGTTTTGCAGGCCATCAAAGTTAGCTAGCTTAGCGGCTTCTCTTATTTCAAAACGGCCTTCTATTCGTTCCAAATGGTTCAATCCCTGAAACGACTCAATAGAAGAGCTACGCAGTTGTACCGAGCCAATTGACATCAAGTTCTCCAATCCTTTAAAGTTCTTGATACTACTCTCACGTATAGAAAACGTACCACCAATACTCTTCAAGCTATTAAATCCTGCAAAATCAGTTGAACTGCTATCAATAATGGTCACGTCACCGTTGACTGTCTGTAAGTTGTTTAATCCTGTAAAATTGGTTAACTGCGAATTGCGGTTGCTAATGGTAAGGTTGCCACTTACTGAAACCAAGCTGGATAAAGGACTTAGGTCTGTAATGCGATTGCTTCCTTGGGGATGAGCAACAATCGTCAAATTGTTTACTTTCGTGCACTGAAAGATGTTTACTTCGGCCTGCGTTTCTAGAACGATGTTTTCTTGTTGGCAGTCGGTAGTGACGTTACAGCTTTGATAGATTTCATTTAGGCTGCTACAACCCTGGTTATTAGATTCTATAGTTACCTCGCCCTGCACGGCATCAACAAGAACCGGAACTAAGCAACAGTCTGATAAATTAGAGTTCAGGGTTACTGTTAAATCACCCCCGACAAAGTTTACGTTAGCGAGATCTTGCAGGCTCTCGATGGAGTTGCCGTAAATACTGACATCATCTCCCACGTAACGTAGTTTATTGAATCCACTTAGGGATTCAAATGAATTGTTTTCAATCAATAGTTTACCACCTACTTTCACAAGGCTATCAAAACCAGTGGGCGCTTCAATATCTAGGAGGTAGGAAATTTCTAAAGTGCCACCTACCGAGTCTAATGCAAGCAGCGGGCTTAAGTCACGGATAGGATCTTCACTATCTTCTTCACCAATAATTAGATCACCAACTACATACGAACAAGCAAAATCATCTACTTCCGCCTGAGTTCTAATTCTGATACTCCCACGGCAGCTTAATGGATCGTTGCAAACAACAATGATGTTTTCCAGACTGTTGCATCCGGGAGCATTATCATTTATAGTTACTTCACCTCGGATAGCCGCAACTAGCGAAGGAATAATGCAGCACTCGGTCAGGTTGCTATTGCCCTGCAAACTAAGATCACCTTCAATACTCTCTATACCTTCCAGCGATGAGAGATCAGCAATGTCGGTGTTGAATAAGGTTAGACTACCGTTCACCGTACGTAGTTGTTGCAAGCCGTCGAGTGAGGTAAGGGGTTCTTCAATGAAAAAGCTGCCTACCGAACGTAGGCTTTGAAGACCCTCGACGCTAGTTATTTCGTTATCAAGAACCGTTAAGTTGCCTCCGATTACTTCAAGCTTTTCCAATCCATCAAAGCTTTCTAGCGCATTGTTATTTCCTAGGCTGATATTGCCCCCAACCCGTTGTAAATTGTTTAAGCCCTGAAGATCCTCAAAACCGGTGTAGAAAAACGAAATATTGCCAGTAATCTCCTCTAGCGCCTCTAATCCATTTACGCTATTCACCGACAGATCGGTGTTACCAAGTCTAAGGTCTCCTCGGATAGTCCTAAGCGATTCTAAACCAATGAAATTATCAACTTCTACAAAACTATCGGTAATAATGATTCCTCCAACTGATTCTAAGGCTTCTAATCCTTTGAAGCTAATTTCGTCTACCCGGTCTACAATAAGAGGACCCGCTATGGATTTCAAGTTATCAAGTCCGGTGAAGCTCTCTACAGAATAAGCTTCTGCGAGATAAAATCTACCTCCAACAGTTTCTAAACTTTCCAGCCCCCGAAAATCAGTCAAATTAGCTTGTTCTACCTCAAAAGAGCCACCAATTGACTGGAGTTGATCAAGTCCTTCTAGGTTTGTTGGGCCCGATGAGATATAAAAGTTGCCACCGATGGTTTTCAGATTGCCTAATCCCTTTACGCTTGAGATAATGGCATTGAGTGTGAGGTCACCGCCAACAGAGGTGAGTCCCTCCAGTCCTTTTAAGTTAGTCAAGTTTTCTGACTGATTGTCAGAGATGGTTAGGTCTTTGGTAACGCTTTTTAAAGTGCGCAAAGCCTCCAGGTTGGTAATCGGGTCGTTTGCCGAGTTGCCAGCACTGATCGTGAGACTTTCCACTGAAATACAGTCAAAAGCATCTACTTCGGCTTGGGTGGTGAGCGTTACCGCGTCGGCACAGTTGATTTCGGTCGGTCCATCTGAGCAAAACTCCTCCACTTCTGCTAGATTGTTGCAGCCCGTTGCGTTGCCGTAAAAAAACACCGTTCCCCCAACTCGTTTGAGCAACATGGGAATAACGCAACACTGGGAGAGGTTAGGATTGTCTATGAAAACAGCATCACCTACAATAGATTCTATGTTTTCAGTTGCTGAAATATCCTCAACCTGCGTACGAATTACTACAAAATCATTGCCCATTACTTGTTGGATCATTAAACCCTCTAGTGAAGTAATATGAGGTTCGTCCTCTATTCTAAAAGCACCTACTAAGCGAAGACTTTCAAGTGCTTCAATGCTTTTTACACCGCTCTCCAAAAGATAAAGCTCCCCACCAACACTTTCTAAGTTTTCAAGACCTTCCAAGCTTTCCAATAGCGTCTCCCCGTCGAAAGAACTTTGGATCGTTAAATTATTTTCTGTTGCAATTAGCGAACTAAGCGCCTTCAAGTTTGTAATAGGATCCGTACTACTGCCATCGACGTTGATGGTAAGGTTATTAGTAGTTGTGCAATCAAATGCATCCACTTCGGCTTGAGTGGTGAGCACTACATCACCAGAACAGTCAACTTCATCCGGCTCGTCCCGGCAAGCCTGCCGCACTTCCGCAAGGCTACTACAGCCGGTTGCATTATTCGAGAAACTCAGTGTTCCCTGAACGTTGTCAAGAACGACGCAGCATTCGGCAAGTTTTGGATTGTTTGTAAAATCAGCACCGCCTAAGATAGTAACCGAAGGATTAAGCCCGGTTAGGCTATTTATTAAATCATTAGCAATTAGCTCAAGACGGCCAAGAGAATCTAATCCGCCTAGTCCCTCTAAATTGATTAGGGCATCGTTGTCACCAATCGAGATTAACCCATCCACCTTGCGCAGATTGTCTAACCCGGACAGAGTAGCTAGTGCTTCGTTGGTATCTATATAAATATTTCCTCCAACCGATTCTAACTTTTCCAATCCCTTCAAAGATTGTAAACGGTCGTTGATTTCTATTGTTAACGTTCCGCCCACATGATGCAAACGATTAAGTCCTTCCAGGGTAGTGAGTTGATCATTGCCATAAATTAGAAAGGGGCCATCTACTCGACACAAACCCTCCAATCCCTTTAGGGTCGATATCTTGTTGTTCAATCCAATCAGGAATGCACCATCTACGCGCTCCAGCGTTTGCAGCGGACTCAGGTCGGTGACTAGCGAAGTTCCCGTGCCCAGCGTATCAGAAAAGGTTCCGATGGTCAAGTCACCCTTCACCCTAGTGTAGGAAAAGTTATCAAGTTCGGCTTGCGTAAAAAATTTCAAATCTCCTTCGTAAACATTACTGTCCTGCGCAAAGACATTAGAAGAAGAGAGACAACAGGCCCAACATAAGGCCACGAGCAGGTAAGGTTGTAATCTAGTGTTCATACGTGAAAAAAGTTTAGTGAAAAAATTGAGTGTCAGAAAAGCACGTACTATTTCCAGCAATATTAGCCAAAAAAACCAAAAACAAAAACTAAGCGTACGGTAAAGTGGATAAAATTTATTCTTAAAGTATAAATTAGGGGACAAACCTATCGTACAGAAATGAATCACGAAGCACAGCTTCGCCTGCACAGTATTTGTCGGAACAGCTACACGCTACCGTGAACGCCACACATAAGAAATATATGCTATAAAAGACCGGAGCCACCAACACGGCTGCCTTAGTGCGTTTAATTTATGGTTAGTCGGCGCTTCACTTCCTCCACCACGCCACGCCCAACCCCACCACTCCCATTCCCAGCGCCACGCCCAGTCCCGTTAACCAGGGTCCGAACAACTGACCCATCTGCCCGGCTAAGTCGGCCTGCTGGATGCGGCGCACGATTTTGCCCTCCTCCACTTCTACCGTGTCGAAGCCGTTCACCTGGAAAAACCGCCCGGTGGCCGGAGCGCCGAACAACGGGCCCCGGTGGGTGCCGGTGATCGTCATGCGGGCCGTCACGGCGTTGCCCTCGGCGGTCATCGTTTCGATGCGGGCGTGCAGATCGGGGATGCCTTTATATACTTTCCGAAGGTTCTGCTTGGCCTCGTAGAGGTTCATCCAGCCCGGCGCATAGCCCACGCACTGCTCGTGGTAGCGTTCGGGATTCACCACATTAGAAAGTTCGTCGAGTCGTTGCTCGTTGAGGAGTTGAATAAATTGTTCAAAGAGCGCTTTGTTGGTTTGGGGAGTGTCTTGCATAATGAATGATTGAAGGTTTGAATGAGTGAATGAATAGCAATTGAGCAATTGAGCAATTGAGCAATTGAGCAATTGAAGCATCAACGGAGAACCGGGCCGGGTGTTTGGTGTGGTCGCTACCTAACCGATCACTGCCTTAAAAGATATAGTCCGCCGAATTTCAGGATTATTATAACATTCCACTATCTTCGCGGTTGAAATTTTATGACCACTATGCAGACCGAACCACTGACTAAAACCACTAAAAAGAAGAAATCTCCTCCCGCCCCCGCTCCCAACGATGGCCGCCGCCGGGTGATTGTTGAACATCTGGCCCCTCAGGTTGAAAACGGCCGCTACCCGGCCAAACGCGTGGTGGGCGAACCCGTCGACGTGCAGGCCGACGTCTACGGCGACGGGCACGACTTGGTGAAAGCCACCGCCCTGTACCGCCGCCGCGGCGACCAAGACTGGCAGCGCGTGTTTATGACGCTCGGCATCAACGATCGCTGGACGGGTACCTTTATTCCCGAAGAAAAAGGCTTCTACGAATTTACCGTGCGCGGTTACGTGGACCACTTCGGCACCTGGCAGTACGGACTCCGCAAGAAGTGGGACGCCAACCAGGACGTGCTGGTCGAACTGCTGATCGGCGCGGAAATGATCGAGCAAGCGGTACAGCATGCCACCAAGGCCGACAAGCAGTTTTTGAAGGACGCAGCGAAATCACTGAAGTCGGCCGACGACGACACCGTGGGGGATGCGGTGACCACCAGCCTGAGCGACCGCATGACGCACCTGATGGAGCAGTGCTACCAAACCGATACCGGCACCACCTACCCCGACGTCTATTCGGTGGAGGTGGAACGCAAGAAAGCCCTGTTTAGCACCTGGTATGAATTTTTTCCCCGCTCCGCCTCCCGCGAACCGGGTCGGCACGGCACCTTTAAAGACGCCCAGAAGCGACTGCCCCGCGTGGCCGAGATGGGCTTCGATGTGCTCTACTTCCCCCCGATCCACCCCATTGGCAAGAAAAACCGCAAGGGCTTGAACAACGCCGTGACGGCGCAACCGGGCGACCCGGGTTCGTGCTGGGCCATTGGCTCGGACGAGGGCGGGCACAAGGCCATTCATCCCGAACTGGGCACGCTAGACGATTTCAAAGCGCTGTTGAAGGCAGCCGAGAAGCACGGCATCGAGATCGCGCTCGACATTGCCTTTCAGTGCGCGCCCGACCACCCGTGGGTCACCGAGCATCCGAAGTGGTTCAAGTGGCGGCCCGACGGCACGGTGCAGTACGCCGAAAACCCTCCCAAGCGCTACGAAGACATCTTGCCCATTAACTTCGAATCCGAAGACTGGGAAAACTTGTGGCAAGAACTCAAGAGCGTGTTCGACTACTGGATTGAGCAGGGCGTGCTGATCTTCCGGGTGGACAATCCGCACACCAAGGCCTTTCCGTTCTGGGAGTGGTGCATTAAGGAGATACGGACCGAGCATCCCGACGTGATCTTTCTAGCCGAAGCCTTCACCCGCCCCCGTGTGATGCAGCGGCTGGCCAAAATTGGCTACACCCAGTCGTATACCTACTTCTCGTGGCGCAACACGCCCTACGAGTTGCAAGAATACATGGTAGAGCTCACCCAGGGCCCCATGCGCGAGTACTTCCGCCCCAACTTCTGGCCCAACACTCCCGACATCCTCACCCCTACTCTGGTATACGGCGGTGAACCGGCCCACCTGATGCGCGTGATCCTGGCGGCGACGCTTTCGTCTAACTATGGCATCTACGGACCCGTTTATGAACTCGGCGTGAACGCCCCTTATCCGGGCAAGGAAGAGTACATCGACTCGGAAAAGTATGAAGTGAAGCACTGGAACTGGGATGCCGAAACCCGCACCCGGGAAGTGATCACGCTGCTGAACCGCTTCCGAAAAGAGAATCCGGCGCTGCAAAGCACCTGGAACGTGCACTTTGCCGACTCGGAGAACGACCAACTGCTGTGCTTTGGCAAGTACGACGAGGCCACGGGCAACACAGTGCTGGTGGCGGTGAACATGGATCCCTACAACACCCAGAGCGGTCACGTACGTTGGCCCCTAGAAGAATTAGGACTAGCTTGGGACCGTCCTTTCCAGTTGCACGACGTGCTCAGCGATAGCTACTTCACCTGGCAGGGCGAATGGAATTACGTGTCGCTTAATCCCTACCTGATGCCCGCCCACGTGTTTCAGGTCACTCAGCCCTAGCAGAATCCTGAGTCACTGGTGCGCATTTTCATATTTCACACCTCACATTTCATATTTCATAACATCTCATATTTCGCTTTTAATCAATGGCTGCTAATCAATCTACCAACCTAGACGATAATTTGCTTTGGTATAAGGATGCGATCATCTACGAACTGCATATCAAAGCCTTCAAAGACGGCAACGGCGACGGCATTGGTGACTTCCGGGGACTGCTCGAGAAACTCGACTACCTGCAAGACCTGGGCGTTACCGCCATCTGGCTACTGCCGTTCTATCCTTCGCCCCTGCGCGACGACGGCTACGATATCATGGACTACTACACCGTGAATCCGTCGTACGGCACCCTACGCGACTTCAAAAAACTGCTTAAGGAAGCTAAATCCCGTGGTTTGCGCGTGATCACCGAGCTGGTCATCAACCACACCTCCGACCAGCACCCCTGGTTTCAGCGGGCCCGCCGCGCCCCGGCCGGTTCGTCCGAACGGGACTTCTACGTCTGGAACGACTCGTCCGATAAGTACAGCGATACCCGCATTATCTTCCAGGACTTTGAAGTATCCAACTGGACCTACGACTCGGTGGCGCAGGCGTACTTCTGGCACCGGTTCTACGCGCACCAGCCCGACCTGAACTTCGACCACGAGCCGGTGCAGCAAGAGGTGTTTAAAATGCTGGACTACTGGATTGATCTGGGCGTGGACGGATTTCGCCTCGATGCGGTGCCCTACCTCTTCGAGCGCGAAGGCACCAACTGCGAGAACCTGCCCGAAACGCACGACTTTCTCAAAAAACTACGCCAGCACGTCGACGAAAAGAAACCGGGCATCATGCTGCTGGCCGAAGCCAATATGTGGCCCGAAGACTCGGCCTCGTACTACGGTGAGGGTGACGAGTGTCACATGAACTTCCACTTTCCCATCATGCCGCGCATGTTTATGGCGCTGCGCATGGAAGACCGCTACCCCATCATCGACATCCTGGACCAAACTCCGGCCATTCCCGATAATTGCCAGTGGGGCTTATTCCTGCGTAACCACGACGAACTGACCCTGGAAATGGTGACCGACGAGGAGCGGGATTATATGTATAAGGTCTACACCAAAGACCCCAAGGCCCGTATCAACCTGGGCATTCGTCACCGCCTGGCCCCGCTGCTCGAGAACGACCGCCGCAAGATCGAGTTGATGAACCATCTGCTGCTGTCGCTGCCCGGCACCCCGGTGATCTACTACGGCGACGAGATCGGCATGGGTGATAATTTTTACCTGGGTGACCGTGACGGAGTGCGCACTCCCATGCAGTGGAGTCCCGACCGCAACGCCGGTTTCTCGGATGCCAACCCCCAGCAACTGTACTTACCGGTGATTCTGGACCCCGAGTACCGCTATGAGGCGGTGAACGTGGAAACCCAGCAGCGCAACTCCAACTCCCTGCTCTGGTGGATGAAGCGCCACTTCAGCATGCGCAAGAGCCACCGCGCCTTCAGCCGGGGCGACATGAAGTTTCTCTACGTAGACAACGCCAAAATTCTGGCCTTCACCCGCACCCACGAAAACGAAACGCTGCTCATCATCTCCAACCTGTCGCGCTTTTCGCAGTCGGCCGAAGTGGACCTCTCGCACTATTCGGAGGCCATTCCGGTGGAGTTGTTCAGCCGCAACCGCTTTCCCCGGGTGACCGAGCCCACCTACCACTTCACCCTGGGACCGTACGCCTACCAGTGGTTTTTGCTCGAACAAACGCGCGAGTATAGCGACGAATTCTTGGGTGAGAAACAGCAACCGGTGTTTAGCATTGCCAAGTGGAGTCAATTGTCGGACAAGAGTGCTCGCACGGCGCTGGAGAAAAACTTGAGTTCCTACCTGAGCTCCTGCCGGTGGTTCGGAGGCAAATCGCGCACCATCCGCAGCATCACCCTCACCGACACGCTGGAGTTGCCCATCAAAGACGGGGTGGGCACCCTGCTGATTCTGGAGGTGAGCTATAACGAAGGACTCGACGAATTCTACCAACTGCCGGTATCATTCATTCCGGAGGGGCCCAGCGCCTTTTTGCGCAGCAAGTTTCAGCAGAGCGTAATCTTTCCCATCACCGTAGGCGAAGAGACGGGCTATTTGTACGACGCCATGTATAGCGATACCTATCGTAGCTACCTGTTCTCGCTCATGGCCAAGCCGCGCAAGAAAGAGGATAACACCGGCCTGGCCGGTCGTTCGGTGGCGGCCGTGAAGCACTACTACAAAGAACACAAAAAGACCATCGGCTCGCGCATCCTCAGTGCCGAGCAGAGCAACACCTCGGTGATCTACGACAAACAGTATTTCTTCAAAATCTATCGCAAGCTGGAGCGGATGGTAAACCCCGACGTGGAGGTGACCCGCTACCTGAGTGAGACCGCTGAGTTTGAGCACATCCCGAAGTACGCCGGGGAGTTGGTGCTCCGGGGAGATAATACCACTGAATACATGCTGGGTATGATGCTGGAGCTGGTTGAGAACCAAGGCGACGCCTGGGGGTACATGAACGACGCCATCGACCGCTACTACGAGCGGGTGGCGCTGGGGCAAGAAGAACAACGCGCCCCCGCCCTCAAGGGCAGTCTGACAAAACCCGTGGACTACGTCAAGATTCCGGAGATGCTGCAAAGCCTGATTGGTGGCGCCCCGGCCGAACGGGCCCGACTGTTGGGATTGCGCACCGCCGAGATGCACATTGCCCTGGCGGCCCACCCCGAGGTAAAAAACTTTGAGCCCGAAGCGTTTTCGCTGCACTACCAGCGCTCGTTGTATTCGTCGCTGCAAACTCTGGTGCGCACCACCTACCAGACGCTTGATCGTTCCATCAAGCAATTGCCCAACCCCTTTATGCCGCTGGCCGAACAGGTGCAGGGCATGAAGAAAGATGTGCTACAACGCTTCAAGAGCATCTATGCCCATAAGATCGACGCCCTGAAAATCCGCACCCACGGCGACTACCACCTCGGCCAGGTGCTGTTCACGGGCCGCGACTTCGTGATCCTGGACTTTGAAGGAGAACCGGCGCGTTCGTACAGCGAGCGGCGCCTGAAACGCTCGCCCCTGCGCGACGTGGCAGGCATGTTACGCTCGTTTCATTATGCTGCCTACAATAGCTTGTTTCATATCGAAGATTACGCACAGGGGAACGCCGATCATTTGGAAGTCTGGGCCGAGCAGTGGTACCACTACATGAGCGGTTTCTACCTGCGGGCCTACCTGGAGAAAACCAAAGGACATCCCTTTATCCCGGCCAACCAAGAAGACTTTAATATTCTTATTCAAACATTTTTGCTGGAGAAGGCCATCTATGAGCTCAACTACGAGCTCAACAACCGTCCTTCCTGGAGCATCATCCCGATGAAGGGAATCCTTCACGTGATGGACAAAATTAAGCACGAAGATCAACCCCAACCATGAGCAAAACCACCAAACAGCCATCCGTTAAGAAGCAACCTGCTGGGTCCATCCCGGCGGGGAACCGCGTGGACGCGGGGCAATCCGCTAAGAAAAAAACCGTTAAGAAGCAAGCCGCGGCGCCGTCTGAAACTACGGACAGTCCGACGTTTAACCACGCCACGTTGCTTACCGAGTACGACATTCACCTGTTTCGGGCGGGCAACCACTACGCGCTGCACGACAAGCTTGGCTCCCACTTCATGGAGCACGAAGGGGTGAAAGGAGTGTACTTTGCCCTGTGGGCTCCCAACGCCGAATACGTGTCGGTGGTGGGTGACTTCAACGGGTGGAACCGGGGCGAGGTGCCCATGCACGCTCGCTGGGATGGCTCGGGCATCTGGGAGGCGTTTGTTCCTAAGTTAGAGCGCGGCGCTACCTACAAGTATTACATCAAGTCGCAGTTCAACAACTACGAAGTAGAAAAAGGCGACCCCTTCGCGTACCACTGGGAGACGGCCCCCCAGACCGCCACCAAGGTGTGGGACCTGGACTACGAGTGGAACGACGAGGCCTGGGTGCAAGGCCGTAAAGACCTATGGGTGGACCCGCAGGCAGTATCGGTCTACGAGGTGCACCTAGGCTCGTGGCGCCGCGTGCCGGGCGACGACGGACAGCCGCGTCCCATGTCCTACCGCGAACTGGCCGACGAGTTGCCCGCTTACCTCACCTGGATGGGCTTCACCCACGTGGAGTTTCTGCCGGTGATGGAGCACCCCTTCTACGGCTCGTGGGGCTACCAGACCACCGGCTACTTTGCCCCTACCAGCCGCTACGGCACGCCGCAGGACTTTATGTTTCTGGTTGACAAATTGCACGAGGCGGGCATTGGGGTTATTCTGGACTGGGTACCCTCGCACTTTCCTTCCGATCAGCATGGCCTGTCGTACTTCGATGGCACCCACCTCTACGAGCACGCCGACCCGCGCCTGGGCTATCATCCCGACTGGAAGAGCTACATCTTTAACTACACCCGCAACGAGGTGCGCGCCTTCCTGATCAGCAGCGCCATGTACTGGTTGGAAAAGTATCACATCGACGGCATCCGCGTGGATGCGGTGGCCTCCATGCTCTACCTGGACTATTCGCGCAAAGAGGGCGAGTGGATTCCGAACGAGTTCGGCGGACGGGAAAACATTGCCTCTATTCAGTTCTTGCGCGAGCTCAACGACGCGATCCACATCAAGACACCGGAGTTGCTCACCATCGCCGAAGAGTCGACCGCCTGGCCGATGATCACGCGTCCGCCCGAAATCGGGGGACTCGGCTTCAACATGAAGTGGATGATGGGCTGGATGCACGACACGCTGGATTATTTCTCGCGCGACCCCATGTACCGTAGTTTCCACCAGGGCGAAATCACGTTTAGTCTGATGTATGCCTTTACGGAGAACTTTATGCTACCGCTGTCGCACGACGAGGTGGTGCACGGCAAGGGCCCGCTCATCGACAAGATGCCCGGCGACGAGTGGCAGAAATTTGCCAACCTGCGGGCGTTATATGCCTACATGTACGCTCACCCGGGCACCAAGCTGTTGTTTATGGGTGGCGAGTTTGCCCAAACCCAGGAGTGGCGGCACGAGCAGAGCCTCGACTGGCACCTGAACCAGTACGCGCCGCACGGCTCTATGCAGTACATGGTGAAGCGGCTGAACGAGTTGTACCAGTCGGAACCCGCCCTGTACGAAAAGCCGTTTACGGGCGAAGGTTTTGAGTGGATTGACATCAGCGATGCGCAGAACTCGGTGGTGAGCTTTATCCGCAAGGGGCACCAGGAGCAAAACGATGTGTACGTGGTGATGAACCTCACCCCGCAGGTGCACAACAACTACCGGCTCGGCGTGCCGCACAAAGGCTCGTTGCATATCTTGTTCAATTCCGACGACCCCGAATACTGGGGCAGTGGGGCGGTGAATCGTGATCCGCTGGAGACGATGCCGATTCCGTTGCACGGGCGCGAGCGCTCGGTGAACCTGATGCTGCCACCGCTGGGGGTGTTGTATCTGAAGTATGAGATTTAGCGTAGGTTGGTAGGTTGGTTCGAATTTGAGAAAGTAGATGCGCTGATGCCTTTGAAACCGATCAACTTAGCTCGTAAGAAATTCATGGTTCTCTTCGTAGAAGGCCTGATCCGCGCGGCGTCCGCAAAGGGCGTAGCGTACAGTTTATAGAGATCGCCAATCATATGGAAGATACTCACCTGGATGAGACAGATCGCCTACGCAAACTCTTTGCTCTGGTAGCGATTGCCTTTGCCGTTTGTCTGCATATTGGACGTTGGAGCGATCGCGCGGCGAACCGTCAACATATCAAGCCCATTGAAATCAAAAACCATGGCTATTTGTCACCCTTTCTCTTTCTATCTTTGCCATAGAGACAAAACGCCGGGGGCTTCGTATATGGTCTAAGGTTTGCTTGGTCTGCTCGATAAACCGTTTGCCTGATGACTTACGGATGGAATTAAGCTAACCCCCTATCCGTTGTTCCGTAAGCACACTCAGTTCATTAGTATCTTCTTTTATAGTTCCTCGCATGAATTTATTTCCGAAGTGGTGGCTAGCCCTTCAAATCCTCTTCATCACCGCCCTCCCTTCCCTGCTGTCGGCCCAATCACCAGTAACCCTAAGCGGTTACGTGCGCGACGCGGCC
Source organism: Cyclobacteriaceae bacterium (assembly GCA_965217275.1). Classification (GTDB taxonomy): domain Bacteria; phylum Bacteroidota; class Bacteroidia; order Cytophagales; family Cyclobacteriaceae; genus Tunicatimonas. Next base: position 6,439,551 of record OZ244400.1, read on the forward strand.
AACGGTGAATCGCTCATTGGGGCCAGCGTCTACATTCCGCAGGTAGGCAACGGCACGGTGACCAACGTCTACGGCTTCTACTCGCTCACCGTTCCCCCGGGCGAATATCAGGCCGTCTACTCGTACGTGGGCTATCAGTCGGTGAGCAAGAAGCTGCCCCTCACCGAAGACATCCGGCTGGATATTGAACTCACCTCCGTCAGCCAGGAGCTGCAGGAGGTGGTGGTGACCTCCGAGGGGCTCGACGCCAACGTGCAGAGCACCGAGATGAGCGTGAACCGGCTGGACATCCAGACCATCCAGAAGGTGCCCGCCTTTTTGGGCGAGGTAGACGTGCTGCGCAGCATTCAACTGCTGCCGGGCGTAGCCACGGTGGGCGAAGGAGCATCGGGCTTCAACGTGCGGGGCGGCGGCGTGGGCCAGAACCTGATCCTGCTCGACGAAGCGCCGGTCTACAACTCCTCGCACCTGTTCGGCTTCTTCTCGGTGTTTAACCCCGATGCAGTGCAGGACGTGAAGCTCTACAAGGGAGCCATCCCGGCCCAGTACGGCGGCCGCATCTCCTCGCTGCTCGACGTGCGCATGAAGGAGGGTAATAATAAGGAGTTTGACGTGAGTGGCGGCATCGGCACGGTGTTTAGCCGCCTAACGGTGGAGGGGCCCATCGTGAAAGATCGCGCCTCGTTTATCGTGGCGGCCCGCCGGTCGTACATCGACCTGCTGATTCGTCCCTTCGCCGACCAGATCGGGATCGGCAGCGACTTCGGACTCAACTTCTACGACCTGAGCGCGAAGACCAACTACCGCATCAACGACAACAACCGGGTGTTCCTGTCCGGCTACCTGGGTCGCGACATATTTAAGTTCGACGCCAACCAGGGTTTCAACTGGGGCAACTCCACGGCCACCGCCCGCTGGAACCACCTGTTCAACGACAAGCTGTTCTCGAACTTTACCTTTGTGTTCAGCGACTATGACTACGAGTTGCAGTTCGGCGAAGACGATCTGGATTCGTTTAGCTGGAACTCGTCGGTGTCTAACTTCATCTTCAAGCCCCAGTTCTCCTACTTCCTGAACAGCCGCAACGAGCTGTCGTTCGGGGGCGAGGCAACTTACTATCGCTTTGAACCCGCCAACGCGGTGGGAGTGGCTGATGGCAACGTGATTGACATTAGCCTAGACGAGAAGTTCAACCTGGAAACGGCGGTGTACGCGGGCAATAAGCAAGACATCGGCTCGGCGCTGTCGCTGGAGTACGGACTACGTCTGTCGGCCTTCCGTTACTACGGTCCGGGCACGGTGTATCGCTACGGCACAGCGCCCGCCGGGCAACGCTTGCCGGTGCGGGGCGTGGAAACCGCCGAGCGGGGCGAGCCGATTGCCACCTACGCCAACCTGGAGCCACGCGCCTCGTTCAAGGTGCAGGTCGACGAGCAGAGCTCGGTCAAAGCAAGCTACACCCGCACGGCGCAGTACATTCACCTGGTGTCGAACACCACCGCCTCCAATCCACTCGACGTGTGGGTGCCCAGTTCCAACAACATTGCGCCCCAGTTGGGCGACCAGTTTGCGCTGGGCTACTTCCGCAACTTCGGCAGCGCGTCGGCCCCCGCCTATGAGACCTCGGTAGAAGCCTACTACCGGGCCACGCAGAACCAGATCGACTATATCGACGGGGCCGACCTGCTCATCAACGAGTTTGTGGAGGGGGACCTGCTGGTGGGGCAAGGACGTGCCTACGGTCTGGAAGTGTACGCCAAGAAGAACGTCGGGCGACTCAACGGCTGGATCAGCTATACGCTGGGCAAGACTGAGTTGCAGGTGGAGGGCATCAACCGCGGCGACTGGTACCCTACGCGCTTCGACCAGCGGCACAACCTGAAGCTGGCGGCTTTCTACGACCTCAACGAGCGCTGGTCGGTGTCGGGCAACTTCACCTATCTGACGGGCACGCCCGCCACCTTCCCCACCTCGCGCTTCGTGGTGCAGGGCATCCTGATCCCCTACAATGCCAACGACTCGCGTAACAACACCCGCATCCCCGATTACCACCGGCTGGATTTGTCGGTACGTCTTGATTTAATACCGGACAGAAGTTATTGGGTGTTCTCGCTGTATAACGTGTACGCGCGACGCAACCCGTTCTCCATCTTCTTTTCCCAGGACGACACGCGTCCTGCGGACTATTTCTCATCCGGTGGCCAACCACCGACGCCCGGGGTCCAGCCCGCTCCGCAGTCGACGGCTACGCAGCTATCCATCGTGGGCTCGATCATTCCCTCTATTTCTTACAACTTTAAGTTTTGAGCATGCAACGCCTTATTATCATCGTCTGTATAGGAATAGTTTTAGGAGCTTGCGAAGACCAGATCAATCCGGCGCTGGAAGAAGTTGATTCGGTGCTGGCGGTGGATGCCTGGATCACCAACCAACCGGTGGAGCAAGTAATCCGACTGAGTAGCACCCAGCCCTACTTCGACACGGTTGCCAGTCCGGTGACGGGTGCCAGCGTGCAGGTCAGCGGTTCGGGGGGAGATACATACACTTTTCTGGAAGATGAGCGGGAAGCAGGGGCTTACTACTGGACACCCCCGGTTACCGGGCAGGGCTTTGGTACGGTGGGCGAAACCTACCGGCTGCAGATTGATGCCAACGGGCAAAGCTATACCTCGACCACCCAGTTGAACCCGGTGCCGCCCATTGACAGCATCACCTATGAGTTGGTTGAAGCCAACGCCTTCTTTCCCGAAACGTATATCGCAGAGTTTTGGGCCATTGACCTGCCCGAAGAAGGCAATGCCTACTGGATTCGGACGTACCGCAACGGGGCGCTGCTGAACCGACCCGACGAAATAGCGTTGGCCTACGACGCAGGGTTCACGCGGGGGGGTAATTTCAACGCCACCGTGTTTGCCCAACCCATCCGCACCAGCATTAATCCCATTGACGGAGATGGCGATGGTAACTTTCTTCCTTCTTACAATCGGGGCGACTCCGTGTACGTGGAACTGCACAGCATTTCGGATGCTGCTTTTGACTTCCTGAACCAGGTGGCCATCCAAACCAACCGCCCCGGCGGCTTTGCCGAACTGTTTGCCAATCCGATTGCCAACGTTTCTACCAACATTACCAACACCGACCCGAACGGACCGGCGGCAGTGGGTTTTTTTAACGTGGCGGCCGTGTCGGGCCTGGGCACCCGAATTCGATAAATTGTTGTGGGTGAGCAAACGAACCTCAAGCTTTAGCGGTTATTAGGGCTTAACCACTACTTAACAATGCCATGAAGTTACGCCCGCTATTATTCTTGCTCGGCACGCTGGGCTGCCTGAGCCAAACCCGTTGTGGGGATACCGTCAATGAAGCTCCCATTACCGACAGCACGGGTCGTGAAGTGACCTACCGCGTGGTGGAAGCGTATCCTGAACTGAGCTTCACCCGTCCGGTAGACTACCAGCACGCCGGTAACAACAGCAACCGGGTGTTTGTGGTGGAGCAGCGTGGGGTGATTTCGGTATTTGCCGATGACGCCACGGTGAGCGAGAAGCAAACGTTTTTGGATATTTCAGACAAGGTGGATGATCGCCGGAATGAAGAAGGACTTCTCGGACTGGCCTTTCACCCGGACTACGCCACCAATGGTTACTTCTACGTGAACTATACCATTGGCGACCCGGCGCGCTCGCGGGTTTGTCGCTTCCAAGTATCAGAGGGCGATCCTAATATGGCAGACCCTAGCAGCGAAACATTGGTGCTAGAATTCTCGCAGCCTTACGACAATCACAACGGAGGGCAACTGGCCTTCGGCCCGGATGGCTACCTCTACGTTGCCGTGGGCGACGGGGGCAGCGGCGGCGACCCGCAGGAAAACGGGCAAGACCGCACTACCCTGTTAGGTTCTATTCTGCGCATCGACGTGGACCAGCAAGCGGCGGGCCGCGCCTACGGCATCCCGGCCGACAATCCGTTTGCGGGCAACACCGACGGATTTCAGGAAGAGATTTACGCCTACGGGCTGCGCAATCCCTGGCGCTTCAGCTTCGATACAGAGACCGGGCAACTGTGGGCCGCCGACGTGGGGCAAAACCAGTACGAAGAGATTGATATCATTGAACGCGGCGGCAACTACGGCTGGGACGTGGCCGAGGGCAATCACTGCTTTGAACCGGAGCAGGGGTGTGACCAGTCAGGACTTATTGCTCCGGTGTGGGAGTATGATCACAGCAACGGCGACGTATCGATCACCGGCGGGTTTGTCTACCGGGGCACGGAGCTTCCGGATTTGGTCGGAAAGTATGTTTACGCCGACTATGCTTCGGGCCGGGTTTGGGCACTGGACGCTTCTACCGCATCTCAGGCCTCTAATTTTGATCTACTCAAAGCAAACTTCCGCATATCCTCTTTTGGCGTCAACGCGCAACAGGAGCTATTTTTGTGTGGCTTTGATGATACGATCTATCGCCTGGCTGCGGAGTAAAGAATCATCAACGAGTCTGATGACGCTACCCTTTGTATGCGGCAGCTTCATGCCGACACTGACTACGTTTGTGCTCTGAGCCTCCGGTAGCTGTTCCGACCTTTTCCTGCTGCCTGATTGAGTGTCGAAAGATACCATTCGCTTGGTAGAAATAGAAGAGGAATCCTAAGTGACAGACCCCAGCGCTGAAGCGCAAGGGCTTCTTGCCCAACGCACAGCCTAATGACTCACGTTAGCGGACAAAGGTGCTGACCGGCACCCGAAATTTTTAATATTGATGGCAGCGTTTAAGTCGCGATCATGGATGCTAGAACAAGAAGCACATTGCCAAGAACGATCAGAAAGCTTTAGACTATAATTAGTAGAACCACATACCGAACACATCTTAGAGGAAGGTTCAAACCTGCCAATCTGGATGAAGTGCTTGCCGTAGATTTGGCACTTGTACTTACACATGCGCTTAAAGTCCGACCAGCCTTGTTCTCCAATAGCACGGGCAAGGCAATGATTCTTTACCATGCCTTTCACATTCAAATCTTCCATGCAAACAGTATCGTAGCCATCAACAAGTGTAGTAGAAATCTTGTGTAAGTAGTCACTACGCTGGTTGCGTATCTTCTCATGCAGGCGAGCCACTACCATACGCTGCTTGTCTCGAGAAACCGATCCTTTTTGTTTGCGGGCAAGGCTACGCTGCTCAACACGAAGACGTTTCAGGTTTCGGGAGAGAAACTTTTGGTTCTCAAACTCTTCCCCGTCGCTAGTCACCAAAAACGTTTTGATACCCAAATCCAACCCAACGGCGGTTGCTGGACTAATGGGTTCGGGTTTGGCTGCTCTGATGGGAATGTCAACCAAAATACTCACAAAGTACTTGCCCGTGGTGGTACGGCTTATCGTTGTGGTTTTAATGCGGGGGTCATGCCCGACCGGGGCCGCCCCTTTGCCTTCGAACTTGCGGTGCAGTGCGGCATTCACCCATTTGCATTTGGGCAAAAACACCTTCCCGTTATCAAAGTCCACCTTCACTCCTTGTGGCAATTGAAAGGACTGCTTTCGGTATTTGGATTTGAAGCGGGGGAAGGATGCGCCATGCTTAAAAAAGTTGGTGAACGCATTGTCCAGGTGGCGCAACGACATTTGCAAAGCTTGCGCGGGTACTTCATTGAGAAAATCTACTTCCTGTTTGGTATCAGTAAGTTGTTTGTTCAAATCAAAATATCCCAACGTTACCCCTCGCATTCGGTAAGCAGTATTCTTGGTTTCCAACCCGGTATTGTAGATCAAGCGACAACACCCAAAAGTCTTTTCCAAAACAGTTTGCTGTTCTTGGTTGGGAAACAGAGCGTATTTGTAAGCGCGTAACACATGCACAATATACGAAAATGAAGCATCCTATAAAATCCAACGCCGCGCTACGGTGGCTCCGCATTCCGCCCTTAAAAGAGGCGGGGTTTCACCCAAATTCTCCTAAATTTGCCTCATGGAATCTGAGCGCAAAAGCTTTTTTAACTCCGACAAAGCATTACAGGCCACGCAAAAGATTCTACAGGGGCTTGATCTTTTCATCATTCTGCTGAGTTTAGTCGGTTTTCTTACTGTCCTGTATGAGGCAGGCTTTGAGGAAGATATTTTTCTTAAGATCAAGTTACAGACGTTCTACTCCTTCTGCATTTTTACGTTTTGCGTTGTTTTCTTTTTAAAAATCATACTGCAAACTATCCGCAAGGTTAAAGGCAGTCGGCTGATTTCAGAATATATTTTGTTGGGTATTTTGTTGCTGATGGTGTTGGTCAGGCTGACTTCCATAGAACACCAAGAAGCACCGTTCCTTTCCTTACTGAACGAGCATTTCTTTATCAATTTGGTCTTCCTGATCATCTTCATCATTGAAATCTCAAAGTACAGTCAGAAGATATTTCGGTTCAAAATTAACCCTTCGCTATTATTTGTGGCAAGCTTTCTTTTGCTCATTATAGCCGGTGCTGGCTTACTGCTGTTGCCTCAGGCTACCGTTGAGCAAATCAGCCCGATAGATGCAGTTTTTACGGCCACCAGTGCTGTCTGTGTCACGGGCTTGATTGTCGTAGATACGGCCACCTATTTTACTACCTTTGGGAAAACGATTATCCTTATTCTGATCCAGCTGGGCGGATTGGGATTCATGACCTTCTCCAGTTTTTTTGGCTTCTTTTTCAAAGGAAGCTATTCGCTTCAGAACCAGTTATTTCTCAAAGATCGTATCAATGAGGAGAGCTTCGGTGAGATTTCCAAAACGCTTGCCCGGATCATCGTGTTCACCTTTGCGGTAGAGCTGCTGGGTGCTGTCTTTATCTACTTTTCCCTGGATTTGCTATTCCTGGACAGTTCCGGTGAGAAAATCAGATTTGCCGTCTTTCACTCTATTTCGGCTTTCTGTAACGCTGGTTTCTCTACCCTGTCCAATGGTTTATACGAAGCAGGCATCCGGCACAACTATAACCTGCACCTGATTATCGCAATCATTATTATCATTGGTGGTATAGGCTTTCCGGTTATAATCAATTTTTATGATTACTTCAGAGGCCTGGTTGTGCGGGCCGCCCGCCATTTTATTAGCAAAGAGAAGTACCGACACTCAGCCAGGGTGATCACCACCAACACCAAAATTGTGGTAAGCACCACCGTCGTGCTCCTGTTGATTGGCCTGATCACTTTTTCTGTCTTCGAACACGATCATGTTCTACAAGGCCTATCGTGGTACGGCAAGGCTGTGACTACCATCTTCGGTGCGGTTACGCCCCGGACGGCCGGGTTCAACACGGTGGATATGACCGCTCTCACGCTGCCGACCATTCTGATCTATCTTATTTTAATGTGGGTCGGAGCTTCTCCGGGGTCCACCGGGGGTGGGCTAAAAACAACAACCTTTGCCGTTGCGGTGCTGAATGCCCTCAGTATTGCCAAAGGGAAAGACCGGGTTGAGGCTTTTCGCCGAGAGATCACCAATGAGTCAATACGAAAAGCGTTTGCCGTAATCCTGCTATCATTCCTGGTAATCGGGCTGGCCGTGTTTCTGCTGATGTTTTTTGATCCGGAAAAGAAGCTACTAGACGTTGCCTTCGAGTGCTTTTCGGCCTTTAGCACGGTTGGGCTAAGTTTGGGAATTACCGGAGCGCTATCCACCGGCAGCAAGATTGTGATCAGCATCACCATGTTGCTGGGCAGAGTGGGGACGTTAACCATGCTGATTGCTTTTTCTCGTAAGGTAAAAACGCTACACTACCGCTATCCGGACGAGAGCGTGTTTGTGAGCTAACCAAGGGGTGCACGTGGCACGCGTTGGATTACTACTAACTTTTAAATATATGAAGTACGTTGTTATAGGAATGGGAAACTTCGGAGCCTATCTTTCGGTGCGGCTCAGCGAAATGGGGCATGAAGTGATTGGGGTAGACTCAAGGATGGGGAAGATTGATTTGATCAAGGACAAAATCACTCATGCTGTCAACCTGGATGCCACCGACTTTTCTGCGGTCAAAACGTTGCCTTTCAAGGAAGTAGACGTGGTGGTCGTCACGATTGGTGAAGATTTCGGTGCTTCAATCATGGCAACCGCCATCCTTAAACAGCTACAGGTGAAACGCCTGATTAGCCGAGCCATCTCGCCCTTGCACGAGACCGTCCTGGAAGCCATCGGCGTCGATGAGATCATTCATCCGGAAGAAGAGTCTGCCGAACGGTTAACCAAACGATTAGAGATGAAAGGCGTGATTGACTCTTTGAGTCTTTCGGAAAACCACACCATTATCGAGGCGGAGACCCCGCCCCGCTACGTTGGAAAAACCATTGAGGAGATAGATCTGAGAGGCAACTACAACATTAACATCCTGACCATTCTCCGATATGAAGCACATCAAACGGTTTTTGGCGTTAAGAAGCCCCGAAGACAAGCCCAGGGAGTGATATCCCCCGAGATGAGCATCAAAGAAGGAGACATCCTGGTGCTTTTCGGAGATTTGAAAGACATACAAAAGATGATGAACCTGAACAAATGATGAAAGCATTACCTCTATTAGCCTTGGCCCTGAGTTTATCCTTGGCTTCGCACGCGCAATCCAAAGAAGCTATCTACAACGCTGAGCACCCCGCCGTGGTGCCCGTATGGAATCGGGTGGCCGACTTTTCGCCCCGGTTGCGGGCCGTGGAAGCGGCCGAGTTCTCTCCCGACGGACGCTACGCCGTGTCGGGGTCGAAGTTCGGTTACAAAGTGATGCTCTGGCGCGTGGCCGACGGAGGACTGGTATGGGAACGGGCGCACGAGTCGGAGGTGGAGTGCGTGGTGTTTTCGCCCGATGGGAAACGCATCGCCACCGGGGGTGAAGACTACTTTGTGCGCATCTGGGACACCGAAACCGGGGAGCCCCTGCACGCTTGGGAGCATAATAGCGGACTAGACGGCATCACCTGGTCGCACAACGGAGAAATGATCGCCAGCGGTTCGGAAGCAGGCGAGGCTTTTTTGTGGGATGCGAAAGATTACAGCTTGGTGGGCAAGGTAAAGGTAGGCTCCACCATCAATTCGCTGGACTTCACCCAAGATGATACGAAGCTGGTGGTAGCGGGCAACATCCAGACCCCCGACCCGGCTACGGGTGATACGCACTACGGCGGTTTCGCTTCGCTGATTGACGTGGCCTCCCAAAAGGTGATTCAAAACTACGCGGGGCACACCGCTTCTATCAAGTCGGTGCGTATTTCGCCCGACGAGCAGTACATCGCTACCGGTTCGTTCGACAGCACGGCGCGGGTGTACGATCTGCAAAGCGGGGAACTGATCAAGACGCTCAAGGAGCCGTTGCGTATCGAGGCTATAGCCTTTTCGCCCGACGGAAACTATCTGCTCACGGGCGGGCACCAACTGCTGGTTAATTTCTACCGCACCAGTGATTTTACATCGGTCTTCCAATTGCCCACTCCCCGCACCGAGTATATAGACTTCTCATCCGACGGGCGGTTACTACTCACGGCGCACGAAGACAGTGGACTGTTGTCGCTGTTTATGTTGCTGTCGGATACCCAGGGCAAACAAGGGTTTTACCAGCGGGTGGCCGACGAGCAGCTTAATAACCGGGATTTGAAGAAGCCTAAATGACACATCGCAGGATCCTCTTCGAGTGACCCTGCGAACTATAGATCGTCGGTATCCTCGTATATCTGAGCCATTGGCAAACGGAGGTTGAGTGAGCGCAGCACTACCTCAACTTCCTCACCTTCGTAGTACGCCATCACCCAATCATCGTCGGCCGAGCTACGGTGGCGCACCTCCACGGCCCACCGAGCTTGCTCAATAAGTATGTATTCTCGCAGTGAAGGCAATTGGCTGTAGTACCAAAACTTCTGTCCCCGATCATAGTTAGCCGAACCCTCCGAGATAACCTCCACCAGCAACACCGGATTATTGATGGCATTGATCTCATCCGGACCCATGATGGGGCGGCACGCTACGGAGACATCCGGATGAAAGCCTTTGTTAACCGCTTCTACGTAGACTTTCAGATCACTGTCAAAGGTTCGACAGCCTTTAGGAAGTAGGTTGCCTAAGTTTCTGCCTACATTAGAGGCAATGGCACTGTGCTTTCGGGCAGCTCCCGACATGGCGAATACCTCTCCATCGTGGTACTCGTAGCGGGTATCAGTAGTTTCTTCTAGCTGTTGGTATTCAGCCAGGGATAGTTTTCGTTGGTCTAAGGCTTGCATCACAATGACATTATAAGTACCCCTACGAATGATTGAGCCAAGGGTTACTCTCTATTAGACCTGTTCAGGAAAATTTTTCGACTGCGTGCGCGTACGCGCGTGATACACAGAAATTCCTAATGAGGTCTATTGTCGAGTAGAAAACGTATACACGGTGGTGGTTTGGTAGGTTTCGCCCGGACGCAATTCAGTAGACGGAAAGTTAGGCTGGTTGGGAGAGTCGGGGAAGTGCTGGGTCTCCAAGCAGAACCCGGTGCGCTGTTCGTATACGGCTCCGTCCTTGCCCGTGAGGGTGCCATCCAGGAAGTTGCCCGAGTAGAACTGCACCCCCGGTTCGGTGGTACGCACTTCCATAAACCGGCCGCTATTGGGTTCGTACACAGTGGCAGCCAGGGTGAGCGCATCGCCTTCTTTGTTGAGCACCCAGCAGTGATCGTAGCCAATGCCGTACTCCAGTTGCGGATGCTCGTTGTCAATGCGGGCCCCGATGGGCGTAGGCTCTCTAAAGTCGAGCGGAGTGCCCGCCACCTCGGCAAGTTCGCCGGTGGGGATCAGGGTGCTGTCGACGGGTACGAAGCGGTCGGCGTTGATCATCACTTCGTGGTTGAGGATAGAGCTTCCGCCCTGCCCGGTGAGGTTGAAGTACGAATGGTTGGTGAGGTTCACCACCGTGGGAGCGTCGGTGGTGGCTTGGTAGTCGATGCGCAGTTCGTTATCGTTGGTCAAGGTGTAAATCACGGTTGTGGTAAGAGTGCCAGGATATCCCTCCTCGCCGTCGGGGCTTTGATAGTGCAGTTTGAGGCCGACGCTGCTGCTGTCGCCGGATTGCGGTTCGGCTTGCCAGAGCACCTTGTCGAAACCCTTGAGTCCGCCGTGCAGGTGGTTGCCCATGTTGTTTTGGGCAAGCGTATACTCCTTACCATCCAGCGTAAACTTCCCTTTTGCAATCCGGTTGCCGTAGCGGCCTATCAGTGCGCCAAAGTAGGGCGAGTCTTCAAAGTAGGGCTCCAGCGCGTCGAACCCCAGCACCACATCAGCCAGCGAATCGTTGCGGTCGGGCACCTTGAGCGACACAACCACGCCTCCGTAGTTGGTGATTTGGGCTTCTACTCCGTTGGAGTTGGTGAGCGTATACAAGGTGACGGTTTGCCCTTCGGGGGTGGTGCCAAAGGCATCGTAGCTGATGGTGGGGGAGGAGACGCGATGAATCGCGTCTGTACGGTGGGAGGGCATAGATTCTTCGGTTGAGGTAGTGGACGAGTTGCAGCCGTAGCAGAAAGCAAGGAATGTTAGAAGGCGAAGCGTGGGCAATAGGTTCATCGGTTGTTTGCTTAGTGAGTTGCCGGTAAAAGTAAGGAATTATCCTATCTGGCAAAAAAAAGGGTACAGTTTGCATTTCTGCAATCCGTACCCTTCGCGTTCGGTGTTTATACTATTACTTCCCTTGGGCTAATTCTAGGGTTCTCAAATGCAAAATTTTGCCCTTTTCCTCATCCGTAAGCACAAATAACGAACCGTCGGGGGCCTGTTCAATATCGCGGATACGAGCGGATAAAGGAATACGCTCTACTTCTTCTGCCTGCTCGCCATCGATGCGAACACGAACAATGCCACTAGCGGTCAATCCCCCAATCAGTGCCGTGTTTTGCCATTCGGGAAACATATTGCCGGTATAGAATACCATACCCGAAGGAGAAATAGTAGGAGTCCAGTGGATCACGGCATCGGCAAACTCCGGATGGGTGGGCGGGTTGGGAATGTCTTCGCCGTCATAATCATCTCCCCAGCTTACCACCGGCCAGCCGTAATTGGTTCCTGCCGTGGGTTGGTTCAGTTCGTCACCACCCATGGGGCCCATTTCCACAATCCATAACTTGTCAGTAGCCGGATCAATGGCCGCACTTTCGGTATTGCGATGCCCATAGGACCAAATCTCATCTTTCGCATCTTCCTGCCCCACGAAAGGATTGTCGGAGGGTACGCTGCCGTCCGGGTTGATGCGGACGACGGTGCCCAGGTGATTGGATAAGTCTTGGGCCGGATCAAATTTGAAGCGTTCGCCCAGGGTTAAGAAAAGCTTCCCGTCGGGTGCAAACACGATACGTCCACCAAAGTGATTGGGTCCGTTCACTTTGGGTTCCTGGCGAAAGATCACCGTAAAATCTTTAATCTGGTCTTCTTCCCACTTACCTCGGCCCAGAGCGGTAGAGGCGGTACTGTCTTCGCCGGGCTCAGAGAAGGAAAGATACACCCACCGGTTGTTCTCAAAATCAGGATCAAGAGCCACATCGAGCAGCCCCCCCTGGCCGGTGTTAAATACGTCGGGCACTCCTTTTACCGGCTCAGAAAGCGTGCTGTCCGTATCCAGAATGCGAAGTTGTCCGGCTCTCTCGGTCACCAGCAGGCGGCTGTCTGGCAGAAAAGCCATTCCCCAAGGGTGCGTAAGGCTGTCAACCACGGTTTTCACTTTCACGTCACCGGCATCTGTCCGAACCTGAGACTTTTGAGCATATACACAGGTAAAAGATAGAAGACAAGCCAGTCCGCATAGGGCTGTTTGAGTTAAGAAGGGTTTTTTATTAACTGATTTCATAGTTATGCAGTTTTCGTTACTTTCTGCAATAACTCAAAGTATCCCTTGATGTTCACACTGAAGCGCAAAATAGCGTTTATCAAAAATCCCAGGTCACCTGGTCTCCCGCCGTTTTGGGAGCACCGTTATTGCTTGAGGCTACTGTTTTTGAAGAAGCTGTTTCGCGCGGGGGCTTGGTTGCCTTCTTGGCTTTCGGAGCGGCACTCACTGGCTGTACGCTTTTCACCTTATGCTTGGTGAGGCGGTTGCCCAGTGCTTTCCAACCTTTGACATCGACCAGTACATCCAGGTCGAAGACCTGCTGTTCGTGCTTGCGGCTACCGTCGCGCACGAAGGTGACCTGCGCCTGGGGTTGCGCTTCGGCCGAAACCATCCACAGTTTGGAGCTGCGCGCCTCGGTGATAAAGGAAAACCGCTTGTCGGGCGTAGTGGTTTCGATTAGGAAACGTTTCACGTAATACTGCTTGGAGTTGCCATCGTAATAGACGGCGGTGAGCGGAGTTTGCGCATCAAATTTCTCTACCAACAAGGTCTGTTCGGGATCAAACTTATGGGTGAGTTCGTAGCTCTTGAGTTCATACGTTCCATCGCGGTACATGGCCAGCAATTGATCGTCGCCCTCGAACGAGCCCAGGTACTGACCGCGCTCGTCGGTGTTGAGTGTACCCACAATGGGATCGTACCACAGCTCGATGCCGCCCAGGGTGGATTCGCCCTCGGCGGTTTTCTCGATCTTGCGGATAGGATATTTGGTGAGGATGTTGCCCGACGCGTTGCGTCCCTTGATCTCCAAAGCGGCAAAGTCGAAGTCGAACTTGGTCACCCGTGCCCGTGCTCGGGCTGATAAGTGAATGGTGACCGTTTCGGCCTCGGCGTTGGCGTTGGCGGTGAAGTAGAGCACCCTGGAGCCCGGAGCGCCTTTGGTGAGGTCATACTCCTTATCGCGCGTGACGGCCAGCACCTGGAAGCGTTTGGCCATGGCCCGGCCGGTTTTGCCGTCCAGGTAGATCATATTGTAGACCCGCCGCTCGTCGTTCTTCCGGAACACATCGATGTGAATAATGTCTTTGCCGACGAACACCTTATCGGCAATGCGCGACACCTGGCACTTGCCGTCGGCCCGAAATACGATGATGTCGTCGATGTCGGAGCACTCGGTCACGAAGTCGTCCTTCTTGAGGCCGTAGCCCATGAAGCCGTCCTTGCGGTTCACGTACAGCTTCTCGTTGTTGGCCGCCACAATGGTGGCTTCAATCGTATCGAAAGTTTTGATAAGGGTTTGGCGCTCGCGCCCCTTGCCATACTTTTCCAGCAAGCGCTGGTAATAAGCAATGGTGAAGTCATTGATGTGCTTCAGGTCATGGCGCGTCTGCTCCAGGCTTTCCTGGAAGCGCTTCATGAGCTCGTCGGCCTTGAAGCTATCAAACTTCGAGATGCGCTTGATCTTGATTTCGGTGAGCCGCACTAGGTCGTCTTCGTTGATCTCCCGGTAGAACTGTTTTTTGTAGGGGGCAAGTCCCTGGTCAATCCGGCTGAGCACTTCCTCCCAGGTTTCGGCTTCCTCAATGTCGCGGTAGATGCGATTCTCGATAAATATTTTCTCCAGCGAGGCGAACAGGATTTTCTCCAACAGTTCGGCCTCCTTGATTTGTAACTCCTTCTCTAACAGATCGACGGTCTGTTGCGTTGCCCGCTTCAGCAGTTCGTTCACCGACAGAAACACCGGCTTGTCGTCCACGATCACGCAGGCATTCGGTGAGATTGACACCTCGCAGTCGGTAAACTTATAGAGCGCATCTTTGGTGATGTCAGGCGACTGTCCCGATGCCAGTTGCACTTTAATTTCCACCTCCTGGGCGGTGTTGTCGACCACCTTTTTGACCTTGATCTTCCCCTTGTCGTTGGCCTTGATGATGGAATCGGTCAGGCTGCTGGTGGTGGTGCCGTAGGGCACGTGCTTGATGAGCAGGGTTTGCTTGTCAAACTCCTCAATGATGGCCCGCGCCCGCACCTTGCCGCCCCGGAGCCCACCGTTGTAGTCGGAAAAGTCGGCCATGCCCCCGGTGGGGAAGTCGGGCAGAATGTCGACCCGCTTATTGCGCAGCACGTTGATCGAGGCCTGGATGAGTTCGCAGAAGTTGTGGGGCAGGATGCGGGTGGCCAAGCCTACGGCAATGCCCTCCACGCCCTGGGCGAGCAGCAGGGGAAACTTGACCGGGAAGGTGACCGGCTCGCGTTTGCGGCCATCGTAAGAGAGTTGCCACTCGGTGGTTTGGGGGTTAAAGAGCACCTCTTGGGCAAACTTCGACAGGCGGGCCTCAATGTAGCGGGGCGCGGCGGCGGGGTCGCCGGTGTGGATGTAGCCCCAGTTGCCCTGGGTGTCGATGAGCAGGTTCTTCTGGCCCAGTCCGACCATGGCTTCGCCGATGGAGGCGTCGCCGTGGGGGTGGTACTGCATGGTTTGCCCGATGATGTTGGCCACCTTGTTGAAGCGGCCGTCGTCCATTTCCTTAAGGGCGTGCATGATGCGGCGCTGCACGGGTTTGAGTCCGTCTTCCACGGCGGGCACCGCCCGTTCCAGGATCACGTACGAAGCGTATTCCAGAAAATAATTTTCGTACATGCGGTCAATACCGTCGTCCGAAGGATTCAGGAGAGGTTCGTTGTTTTTCATAACGATAGAGACGCGATTAATCGCGTCTGTACGGAATTATAATTGATGATCAGGCCACATCGGCAATTAAATCCTTTTCAATATGCAGATGATCAATAATGAAAGATTGGCGGTCGGGGGTGTTTTTGCCCATGTAGAAGCCCAGCAGGCGTTTGATGCTGGTTTCATCGTCCAGGATCACGGGTTCCAGCCGGATGTCATCGCCGATGAAAGCGCCAAATTCGTCGGGAGAGATTTCACCCAGGCCTTTGAAGCGGGTGATCTCGGGGTTGGCCCCCAGTTTGTTCATCGCCCGCTGTTTCTCCTCTTCGCTGTAGCAGTAGATGGTTTCTTTTTTGTTGCGCACCCGGAAGAGCGGCGTATCCAGAATGAATACGTGCCCATTGCGCACCAGGTCGGGGAAGAATTGCAGAAAGAAGGTCAGTAGCAGCAGGCGGATGTGCATGCCGTCTACGTCGGCGTCGGTAGCGATCACGATCTTGCGATAGCGCAGCCCGTCCAGGCCATCTTCGATATTGAGCGCGTGCTGCAGCAGGTTAAATTCTTCGTTTTCGTAGACCACCTTCTTGGCGAGCGAGAAGCAGTTGAGCGGCTTGCCCCGGAGGCTAAACACCGCCTGCGTCTGCACGTCGCGCGATTTGGTGATGGAGCCGCTGGCCGAGTCGCCCTCGGTGATAAAGATCATGGTGTCTTCGCGACGGTCGTCTTCGTTGGTTCGGTTGCTGGGCTTGTCGTCGAGGTGCAGGCGACAGTCGCGCAGCTTTTTGTTGTGCAAGTTGGCCTTCTTGGCCCGTTCGTTGGCCAGTTTCTTGATCCCGGCAATCTCCTTTCGCTCGCGCTCCGACTGCTCGATGCGTTTCTGAAGAGCGTCCGCTACATCCTTGTGCTGACGCAAGTAGTTATCTAGTTGAGTTTTCAGAAAATCACCCACGAACGAACGCATCGACGGCCCTTTGGGAGCCACGTCAGTGGAACCCAGCTTGGTCTTGGTCTGCGACTCAAACACCGGCTCCTGCACCCGCACCGAGATGGCCGCCACGATAGAGGCCCGGATATCAGCCACGTCGTATTTTTTTGATGAAAACACGTTTCGAACCGTATCCACCACTGCCTCGCGGAAGGCCGCCAGGTGGGTGCCGCCCTGGGTGGTGTACTGACCGTTCACAAAGGAATAGTATTCTTCGCCGTACTGGTTGCCGTGCGACATGGCCAACTCAATATCATCGCCCCGCAGGTGAATGATGGGGTAGCGTAAGCTTTCAGCGTCCACCTTCTTGCTAAGCAGATCGGCCAAGCCGTTCTCGGAGCGGTACTTTTTACCATTGAAATTGATGGTCAGCCCCGTGTTGAGGTAGGCGTAATTCCAAATTTGGCTCTCGATGTACTGCGGACGGAAGTGATAATTTTTGAACACACTTTGGTCCGGCTTAAAAACAATCAGCGTACCCTCGCGTTCGTCGCTTTTCTTGAGGCGGGCATCGGTTTTTACTTCGCCGCGCTCAAACTCAGCCAGTTTGGTTTTACCTTCCCGAAACGATTGCACCCGGAAGTAGTCGGATAGGGCGTTGACGGCCTTGGTGCCCACTCCGTTGAGGCCAACGGATTTTTGAAAAGCCGCGGAATCGTATTTACCGCCGGTGTTGATTTTCGAGACGCAGTCCACCACCTTGCCCAGCGGAATGCCGCGTCCGTAGTCGCGCACCTCTACCTCGTGGTCCGAAATTTTCACCTCGATGGTTTTGCCGTGGCCCATCACGTACTCATCGATGCTGTTGTCGATCACTTCCTTTACGAGCACGTAGATGCCGTCGTCGGTGGAGGAGCCGTCGCCCAGCTTGCCGATGTACATCCCCGGGCGCAAGCGGATGTGCTCTTTCCAGTCGAGCGAACGAATACTGTCTTCGTTGTAGGTAGCAGTGGAGTTAGTCATAGCCTGATGAAGGTTGGGAATTGTACGAACGCAAAGTAGCGATGGTTTTTCGTAGGACAAAACTATAAATGCGCAGTCTATCAAACAAGTTTGAATCCACTTTAATTCTTTAAAAAAGCATTGCATACTTTTATTAAGTATGCCCTAAAAGATAACCTATTCGTGCACCAGCCAATAAATACACTTGAATAAAAGCTAAATGGATTGATAGTTATCAGTCTCATAATGAGTTGGTTGTATGCGTTTGATCAACAAACGGTTGAGGGCACTGACCACGGATTAATCGTCTAGCTCGATGGTGAGACCATCGTAAGCCAGCTTTACGTGGGGGGGTAGGTTTGGCTCCACGTCGCGGTGCAATCCCAGGTTGTGGCTAATGTGCGTCAGGTAGGTTTGCTCCGCTTGCAACTCCTCGGCCATCGCCAGGGCTTCCTTCAAAGTGAAGTGGGAAATGTGCTGCTTGTGTTGTAGCGCGTTCAGCACCAGCATCCGCGTCCCCCGAATTTTTTCCTTCTCTGCTTCACCGATGGTCTTGGCATCCGTGATGTAGGTGAAATCGCGCACACGAAACCCGAACACCGGCAGCTGGTAGTGCATCACCTCAATAGGAATCACCGGCACCCCCTGCGCTTCGAAGGGCTCATCATTAATGAGGTGCACCTCGATCTGCGGCACTCCCGGATATTTGTCTTTGGCAAACACGTAGGCAAATTCTTGTTTGAGTTGATCCACCACCGCGGCCCGGGCGTAGATGGGCATGGCCCTTTTTTGCAGAAAGTTGAAACTGCGCACGTCGTCCATGCCCGCCACGTGGTCTTTGTGCTGGTGGGTAAACAGCAGTCCGTCGAGCCGGGTGATGCGGTTGGCGAGCACCTGCTGCCGGAAGTCGGGACCCGAATCGATGATCAGGCTCTGGCCGTCCACTTCCAGGTGGGCCGAGGTGCGCAAGCGCCGGTCACGAAAGTCGAGCGAATGGCATACCGGACAGGGGCATCCGATCACGGGGACGCCCTGCGAGGTTCCGGTGCCTAAAAACGTGATTTTCAAATAGGAGACGTAATTTCTAGCAAGCCGAGCAACAGCTTGCGGCTCTTGTCGGTGAGCGGTTCAGGATTGACGTCGATTTGGCGCAGAATTTCGGTGAGCGCGTTAATTTTGCCCTCGGTGGTGTAGTATTTATTGACAATCACCACCTGGGTGTCGCGCAAGATGCAGTATCCGGGCTTGAAGTTTCCTTTTTCGTAACGAAGCACGTAGCCCAACTCAGTGAGCAGGTCTTCTAGTTTTCGCAGAAAGCCCGGCGTGTACTTAATCAGCATCGGCGGTTGCGGTGTAACGATTCACGGTTTCTACCAGCACGTCAAAATCAATGGGTTTGGGAATGTATTCGTTGATGCCCGCACTTTTGAAATCCTCTTCCGAGTAGTTGTTGGCGTTGCCAGAGATGGCGATGATCGGCGTTTGCGCCTTCTGCGGGTCGCTCATCTGCCGAATCTGCTTGCTACATTCCATACCGTCCATCTTGGGCATATTGATGTCCATCAGGATGATATCAAAAGATTCTTTTTCTAATTTGTCAATAACCTTCTGACCGTCTTTGACCGATTCAATGTCGTAATTTTGAAACTGCAGCACCTTTTTGGTGAGGTTTTGAATCACCGAACTGTCTTCGGCAATCAGGACGCGTTTTTTATCAGACATATGATTGGGGGTTATACGTTGCGTGAAAAGTTTGTTGAAACTCTAAAAATGAGTCCCTTAAAAGTAATAAATCTTCCGAAAGTTCGGCGTATTTTTTTTGTTTCAGCTTCTTTTCGGCGTTAGCCGCTAGTTCAGCCACGCGCTGGATGCCCAGCGTTCCGGCGTTTCCTTTCAGAGTGTGCAGGCTGCGTTGCACAGCCGCGTAGTCCTGTTTTTGATACGCCTGATCAACTTCCCGGACCAATTCGTGGGCTTCTTCCTCAAAATCTCGGAGCGACGCGGTCACCAGTTCTTTTCCTCCGTACTTGGCCAACTTGTTTAGCACGGTTTCATCGATGATCGGGGCAAACGCAGTTTCTGTTGGTGCGGAGGCAGGAGTGGGGCGTTGTTGCAGTTTGAACCCGGTGAGCGTTGCAATTTTGGGCAGCATTTCTTCGGGACGAATGGGCTTGCTCAAATAGTCATCCAATCCGGCGGCAATGAACCGCTCTTGGTCGCCCGGTAGTGAATAAGCCGTCATGGCCACCACCGGCGGCTGAAGCGCGAGTCCGAGCGATTTGATCTGCCGGGTAGCCTGGATCCCACTCATGCCGGGCATTTGTATATCCATCAAAATAATGTCAAAGAATTGCTTTTCGACGAGCATAACTGCCGCTTCGCCACTTTCGGCGGTGGTGACGGTGCACCCGGCGTTGCGCAGAATCTCGTAGGCCACGCGCCGGTTAATCAGGTTATCGTCGACCACCAACACCTGAGGGCCCGGTTCGGCAAAGGCTAGTTTTTCCTGGTGGGCGGGGGGCAGCACCGCATCGGCGGCGGCGGCCCGGAAAGTGAACCAAAAGGTGCTTCCTTGCCCGGGCACGGAGTCCACCCCGATGTCACCGCCCATCAGTTTCACCAACTGTCGGGAGATAGATAGGCCCAGGCCGGTGCCCGCGTAGCGCTTGGTGGCGGAGGTATCTACTTGGCTAAACTTCTTAAACAGCGTTTTTTGGTTTTCGGCCGATATGCCGATACCGGTATCGCTCACCATCACCCGAATCGAGTGTTCATCCCGAGCATTCGTTGCCTTATTGTCTGGTACCACCCGGTCTTCAGTAATCAGTATGCGCACTGATCCGTTGGCCTCGGTAAACTTGATGGCATTACTCAACAAATTAGAAAGCACCTGCAGCAGGCGAATTTCATCGACCATGAGCACCGGAGGCACCGCAGGATCCGTCTGCTGGCTCACCGTCACGTTTTTTTCTTCTGCCTGGTGCGAAAACAAGTTTAGAAGATGATCCACCAGCGCCGATAGCCGGGTTGGTTTCCGTTGAAGTGTCATCTTTCCCGCTTCAATTTTGGACAGATCCAGGATATCGTTCACAATTGCCAGCAACGTTTTTGATGAATCCTGAACTGTTCGTAGATAGTCTTGTTGCTGGGCGGTGAGCGGGGTGTCGGCCAGCAGGTCCACCATGTTCATCAGGCCATTCATCGGGGTGCGAATCTCGTGGCTCATGTTGGCTAAGAAAGCTTCTTTCACCACCAGCGCCCGCTCGGCCTCATCCTTGGCCTTCTGGAGCGCCAGCGTCGCTTTTTTAAGGTTCGTGATATCGCGCGCCACGCCTTCAATCTCCCGGTCGCGCCCGTTTAGGCTATCCACCAGACGCACGTTGCAGATGCACTGAATTAGGTCGCCCGCGCTGCTGATGATAGTGGCCTCAAAGTTGCGTACGCTCTTCTGCTTCACCAGCTCGCGGATCAGGTTCTTGGTGCGCTTGTCATACAGATAGTAGTTAGTCACGTTTTTTCCCAACACCTCGTAGGTTTCGTAACCGGTCAGTTCTTTCACCGACGGACTGATAATGGTGATGGTGCCATCGGGGCGGCAACGAAAGTAGATGTCCTGAAACGACTCGAAAATATTTCTGAACTTTGCCTCACTGGTTAGGAGCGCACTTTCTGATTTTTTGCGCTGGGTGATATCGTGGGCGATTCCCGCCACTTCGTGGATGGCACCGTCGGGCCGATAAATCGGGTTAATAAATACCATCTTCCACAAGTCGGGCTGCTCGTCGCGGGACAAGCGCGTCTCAAATTGCACGATCTTTCCCCGAAAGACTTCCTGGTATTTTTCTTTCCAGTCGTTGAGATAATGCTGCGTTACCGCTGGGTGGTCAGGGTGATACTGCGCTCCCACCTGCGGACTCACCGCGTACCGCGCCTGCATTGTCTTGTCGAAGTTGCGGTTGAAGGCGGTGAGTTGCAGTTGCCGGTTCACCGACCAAACCAGGTGGGTGCTGCTCTCGAAGATAGCGTACTGCCGACTTTGCTGCTCGGCGAGTTTTTGTTGTACCAGGGCGCGCTCCGATCGATCCTCGGCAATGATCGTCAAACCGCGGCCCGATCCGTTATTCTCGTGCAGGATGCGGCTAAGGATAGCCACGTTGATCACTTTTTCGGTGCGGGTGCGAAGGTGCAGCTCCGGGTAGCTGGCCACTTCTTCTTCAAACGCATCGGACCATAACTGCGCCCGGTTGATGGTTTGCCCCTCGGAAAGCATCACCTCCTCAAACAGATTGCGTCCAATCAGACGGTAGGGGTCTTCTTCCAGCATCTGTCCCAGGGCTGGGTTGCAGTAGGTAATCTCTCCCTGAAAACTCACCGAGACGGCCAATAACTTCGCGCGCGTGAGTGAATCATGCAGATGCTCCAGGGATACCGTGGGCGTTTGATGGTTAGACATACCAACGAAAGTACGCAATATGCTTTCCCTAATCAATACGCGCGCTGTTTCGTTGTTAACCATGTGAAGCCCACGTTGATTGTCGTAGTAGGTCCCACCGCGGTCGGAAAAACCGCGTTCAGCCTTCGTTTGGCCGAGCACTACGGCACCGAGATCGTGTCGGCCGATGCCCGGCAGTGTTTTCGAGAAACCACCATTGGCACGGCTAAACCCACCGTGGAAGAGCGTGAGCGCGTTCGCCATCACTTGATAGATTTTTTGTCGGTGACACAGCCGTATGACGTAAAGCAATTCGAACAGGATGCGTTGGCTGCTTTGGCTGATATTTACCGTCGGAAGCAGTGGGCCATTGCCACCGGTGGCTCGGGACTGTACGTTAAAACTCTCTGCTACGGCATCGATGACCTGCCGGAGGTATCGACCGATCTCAGAGAAGAATTAAAAGAACGGTGGCAAACCCAGGGACTGGCAGCTTTGGTAGATGATTTGGCCCGGGTGGACCCGGTTTACTACGCCACGGTAGACCGGCAGAACCACCGCCGGGTGCTGCGTGCTTTGGAAGTGTTTTATAGCAGCGGAACTCCCTTTTCCGCTTTTCAGGGCCAAAAGACAGTGGCTCACCGTCCGTTTCGTATCCTCACCATCGGACTCACCCTGCCTCGGGATGTTTTGTACGAGCGGATTGAGCAGCGGGTAGACCAGATGATGGCGGCGGGGCTGGTGGAAGAAGCGCGCGCGCTGTATCCCTGGCGTGAACAGCAGGCGCTTCGGACGGTAGGCTACCAGGAGCTCTTTCCGGTGTTTGAAGGAAAGTACGCGATCGAGGAAGCCATTCGCCTGATCAAGCGCAACACGCGCCGCTACGCCAAGCGGCAACTGACGTGGTTTCGACAGGACCCGGCCGTTCACTGGGTGGATGCTGGGGCGGGGATCGACGAACTCACCCGGCGAGTGCTGGTCTACCTAGAGCAAGTAAGAGAATAGATCAAATGCGAAATTTTTCGCCAACGAATAAAACGCCCTACCCTTTCTTAGCATCACGACGCTTAATTCCTGTTTCAAGCACCTTTTCTGAGTACGTACGTTCTAGCCTCTAATTGCAAAAAGACGTATTTATGTTGTTCTCATAAAATGATTCCTCTATATTTAAAGCTGAAAAGCATATTTTAAACTTTTTTTGCAGAATTTTTAATCTTACTTCGCTTCATTAGTAAATTTATAATCTAACCTTCTTCCCATGATCAAAAGATTACTTATTTCAGGAGTACTGATCTTCAGTGTCTCCGGCGTCTGGGCCCAACGCCAAATCAGTGGGCAGGTGACGGGCACCGATGGCAGCGGATCGTTGCCCGGAGTCAACGTACTTGTAAAAGGCACCACCATCGGCACCGTCACCGACATCGACGGCAACTTCTCCCTTAGCACCGCCGAAGAAAATCCGGTTTTGACGCTTTCTTCTATTGGCTACGCGACGCAAGAAGTGGAGGTGGGAAGCCGATCCACCGTTAACGTGTCTATGGAACCGGACGTGCAGGAACTCTCGGAAGTGGTGGTCACCGCCCTGGGCATGGAGCGCGACGTGAAGGCGCTGCCCTATTCGGTGGGCCAAGTGGACGGCGAAAGCTTCCAGGAAGCCCGCGAAGTGAACGTAGCCAACTCCCTGGCCGGTAAAGTGGCTGGGGTAAACGTGAGCAACATCGCTTCCGGACCAGCGGGGTCCAGCCGGGTTATTATCCGGGGCAACGTGTCGCTTACGGGCAACAACCAACCGCTCTACGTTATCGATGGTATTCCGATCGACAACTCAGGATTTGGTCAAGCCGGGATGTGGGGTGGCTCCGATGAGGGCGACGGCACCTCCAGCATCAACCCCGACGATATTGAGGATATGACCGTGCTCAAGGGAGCCAACGCCGCTGCGTTGTACGGCTCACGGGCGTCTAATGGCGTGATTTTGATCACCACCAAGTCAGGAAAAGCCCGCAAAGGCCTGGGCATCGATTTCAACTCCAACTTTGTGTTTGAAGACATGTTTGATCTCTTCGATCTGCAGACTCAATACGGACAGGGCAACCAGGGTCGCGCCCCCGAAACCGGTTTGGAGGCTTTCAACGCCAGCACCAGTGCGTGGGGTGCCCGGCTCGACGGCAGCCTGGTGCCGCAGTTTGACGGAGTGGAACGGCCCTACTCTTACGTAGGCGATAACTTTGACCGCTTTTACCGCACCGGCACCACCTGGACCAACAGTATTGGCTTTTCGGGGGGTAGCGAAACCCAGACTTTCCGACTCAACTTCTCCCGGTTGGACAACGAAAGCATCATACCGAATGCGGGATATAAGCGGCACAACGTGAGTTTGTCCTACAACGGCACCTACGCCGACCGGCTCACCGTTACCTCAAAGATTCTTTACTCCAACGAGAACGCCCAGAACCGCCCGCGCGTATCCGATTCGCCCGGCAGTGCCGCGCAGGGTTTGCTTCGTCTTCCTCCTAACTACGACGTTGACGATCTGCGGGGCGATCCGAATAAACTAGGATCAGTGCCCGAAGGCTTTGAACCCTTCGACAATAAAGCACCCGGCGAAGAACTACAAATTTCGGGAGACCTTTGGAACCAAAACCCCTGGTGGGCGGCCTACCAGTTTGAGAACGATGACATCCGTGATCGAGTGATCACTTCCAACGTGGCGCGCTTCGACGTGACCGACTTTTTGTACGTGCAGGGTCGAGCGGGGATGGACTTTTATACCCGTCGTGAAACCGATATCACCCCCTACGGAACGGGCTACCAACGCCGGGGCAGCATGAACGAGCGAGAAGACCGCATCCGGGAGGTTAATCTGGAGGGAATTATTGGTTTTGACGATACCTTCGGCGATTTCTCAGTGAATGCCTTTGTGGGCGCTAACCGCATGCGTCGCTCCAGTGAGTCGTTGAGATTAGACGGGGGTAACTTTCTGATTCCCTTCTTCAATACCTTTGCCAATTTGGAAAACCAAAATCCCCAGTACCGATACAATGCCAAGGGCATCAACTCAGTGTTTGGGTCGGCAACCCTGGGATTCAAAGACATCGTTTACCTAACTGCAACGGCCCGCAACGACTGGTTTTCGACGCTCGATCGTAGTTCCAATGATATCTTATACCCCTCGATCGGAGGTACCTTTGTGTTCACCGAACTGTTCAACATGAGTGCCAACAGCTTCTTGTCGTACGGCAAGTTACGCAGTTCGTGGGCCCAGGTGGGGGGAGATACGGACCCTTATAAATTGGACCTCACCTATGGTTTGGGGCAAGGGCACCTCGGGGCGTCCACCGCTAGCATATCGCAGAGCAACATTCCTAATCGCTTGCTGGTGCCGCTCACCTCTACTGAGTTTGAGATCGGAGCTGATTTTCGCTTTATGAACAACCGGTTGGGCTTGGACTTCACCTACTACGCCCAGCGGACGACCAACGACATCATTGATGCTACTATTTCGGTGGCCTCCGGATACAACGGAACCACTATCAACGTGGGCGAGATGCGTAACTCCGGCATTGAAGTGCTGCTTACTGCCCGACCGATTGAACAGGGCAATTTTACGTGGGACATTACGCTTAACGGCTCCATCAACAACAACGAGGTCGTTAACTTAGCGGAAGGAATTGAAAGCATCCAGATCGGCGAACCGCGTACCCGGGTAGCCTTTGTCAACAATATCGTAGGCGAACCCTTCAGCACCATCACGGGTTTCACCCAGCGATTTATTGACGGCCAACCGGTGTTTGATCCGGATAGTGGTCAACCCATTCGCTCGGATGAGACATCCATTCTGGGACAAGGGGTGCACCGCTACGTAGGAGGTATCACGAACCGCTTCGGCTGGAAGGGCCTCTACCTCGACTTCCTGGTGGACTTTAAAGCCGGAGGCGATATTTATTCTGGCTCAAACGCCCGATTCGTGCAGCAGGGAAGACACAAAATGACGGTGGAACCCACCAGCGGAATAGGCTTCGTATCGGAAGGGCGCGAGTCGCTCACCGTTACCGGCGTGAACCCCGATGGCGAAGCATTCACCAAAACCCTGGACGCCGAAGAGATTCCCGGCTTCTGGGGGGCTTACGGCAACCTGTCGGACCGTTTTATGCGCGACGCTTCGTTTCTGAAACTGCGTCAGCTTACCTTTGGCTACAGTTTGCCCCGCCCGCTGCTGGACGGCACCCCGTTTCGAAACGTGAGCCTATCGTTCGTGGCGCGTAACCTACTCATCTTATACAGCCAACTGGAAAACGTGGATCCGGAGTCAAACTACAGCAACGCCAATGCGCAAGGATTTGACTACTTCGGTATTCCGCAAACCCGCTCTTACGGTTTCAACCTGAAAGTTGGCTTTTAACTAATACTACTTTACGCTATGAAATATCTAACTATATGTTCGTGCCTGGTGCTCATTTGTTTGTTGCCACTTTCCAGTTGCGACAACGACGAACTGGTGGCTCTCAACGTTGATCCCACGGCAACCACTGCTATCGATTGGAAGTTTCTGCTCTCGCAAGGGCAGGTGGAAGCAGCCGAAAACCGCTACATCAACGGACGCGTTCACCTGAATCTGGCCGCCGGTTTGATTCAACAGATGGCTACCCTGGAGGTGGGCGGAGAACGCGGCAGCGGCGATAAGTACTACCGCCACCTGGACAGCTTCAACGCCTACGCGGTGACCGTATACGATAACTCCCTAAAAACCCTGGCCGAAGTGATTCGCCAGACCGGACCGGAAGGAACGGACCCCGATTTGGTGAACTTACATCACGTAGCCCAAGTCATGTATATCTTCCCAATGCACATCATGACCGACCTGTATGGCAACGTGCCCTACTCGGAAGCCAACCGGGGCGTAGACCGTATTTTCTTTCCCAAGTATGATGAGCAAGAATTTATCTACAAAGATATGCTGGCCAAACTGGAAACCGCGGCGGCTACCATTGGCACCGGCCCTGACGAACTGGGGGGTGCCGACCTGATTTACGGGGGTGATTTCACCCAGTGGAAGAAATTGGCCAATTCGTTGATGCTGCGTCTGGCGATGCGCATCTCGAACGTGGAGCCTGGCTTAGCGCAAGAGTACGTGCAGAAAGCCATCGCCGGAGGAGTGATGGAAAGCAATGAGGACATGGCCTGGATTCAGATGGCCACCGGGCCGAGCCAGTGGTTCAACCAAAACGGAATTTCCCGGGCGCTGATTCCGGACGATTGGGGGGCGCAAAACATGCTCAGCAAAACGTTGGTAGACTTCCTGAAAGAACGCGATGATCCGCGCCTGATGATTTACAGCGGCGGCATTGGTAAATGGGGCGGCCCTTACAACACCGACTACGACGCTCAGAAAGGATTGCCTAACGGATATGACGGCGAATCTATCACTGCGCTCGAGGGGGTTGCTAACCTGGACAAAGACCTTACCTACTCTCGTCTCAATCCTAAGCTTCTGGACCTAGACGACCCTTTCATCTTTATGACCTACGCTGAAGTAGAATTCCTGCTGGCTGAAGCGGCGCTGAAGGGCTGGTACAATGGCGACGCCACCGCCCACTACAATGCCGGGGTGCGCGGAGCGATGCAGCAATGGGTGATTTTTGATCCGGAGTTTGTGGTTTCTGATGATGAGGTGGACGCTTACCTGGCCGCCAATCCCTTTGATGGCAGCGAACGCATGATCGGGCAGCAGCACTGGGCGGCCAACTTCATGCAGTGGTACGAAGCCTACAGCAACTGGCGACGCACCGGTTTCCCCGAGCTCACGCCCGTTGATTATCCGGGCAACGTGTCGGGTGGTCAGATTTTCCGACGCATCGAGTATCTCACCGACGAGGTGGCCAACAACCCGAACTTTCAGGAGGGGGCCACCCTGCCCGACAACGTGATGACCCGCGTGTGGTGGGACGTGGCGAACTAGCCTTACTTTTCTCTAGCCTACTTAGCGGCACCGAACTGTTTCGGTGCCGCTATTTGTTTTGGGCGCTGTTGCGTACTGATGGATATCTTCGGGTTATGAAAGCAAAACCACCTTTGGTCGGGGCGTTCCTGGTATTGGCACTAGGCGGTTGCGCCAAAAAGAAATCGGAACTGGCGTGGAACCAATCGTTCTACGGGGTGGGCACGCAATCCTCGCCCCGGGCGGCCGACCTGAACGCCGATGGCACCCTAGACCTGGTGCTGGGTGTGGGCACGGAGGAGTTGGCTCCCACCGACCCCGGCGTGGTGGCCATCGACGGCAACACCGGCGAACGGTTGTGGCAGCAGGCCGCCCCCGCGCACGTTGTGGGCTCGGCCACCTTTTATGACATCACCGACGACGGCACCGAGGATATTTTTATTGGAGGTAGAAACCATACCCTGCTGGCTCTGGACGGAAAAACGGGAGCGCTGCTGTGGAACTACCAGGATACCTTTGCCACCGATCCGGTGCTTCGCCACGCGCGCTTCAACTTTTATAACAGCACCCTGGTGCCCGACCAGAATGCCGATGGCTGTCCCGATTTGCTCACCGTGAACGGCGGCAACTGGGACGCCCCGGCGGGTTCGTCGGCCGATCGTTTTCCGGGAGTGCTTATGCTGCTCGACCTAAAAACCGGGCAAGTGTTGGCCGCCGACACCATGCCCGACGGCCGCGAGTCGTACATGTCGCCCTTGTGCTTCACCCAACCCGGCAGCACCGAACCAGCCATCGTGTTTGGCAGCGGGGGCGAAACCCAGGGCGGTAACTTATACCTGGCCAAGCTTTCCGATCTCACCGACCGGCAGCTATCGCGGGCGCACGTGCTTGCCTCCGAGAGTACCCACGGCTTCATTGCGCCCCCCGCCCTGGCCGACATCACCCACGATGGCTACTACGACATTATCACCGTGTCGCACGCCGGAACCGCCTACGCCATCGACGCCCAGAGCCGGGCTACGCTCTGGAAACGCTCTTTCTACGGAGTAGAGTGCAGCAATAGCCTGGCGGTGGGGCAGTTCACCGGCGACGACACTCCGGACTTCTTTGTGGGAGTGAGCGACGGGGTATGGCCCGATTATACGAATGCGACCCAGGTGATGATCGACGGCCAGGACGGATCGGTGGTTTATCAGAACACGCTGGGCTGCTTTTCGCTGGCCTCGCCGGTGGTATATGATCTCAACGGTGACGGTTACGACGAAGTCCTTTTGGGCGTGAACGATTACGACTGCTCCCTGACGCTCACCGAAGACATTCGTTCTCCGCCCTCGATGCGCTACCAACTGGTGAGTATTGATTTTAGCGGCAATTCGGTCAATGTAATCGACGACATTCCGGATTTCCGGAGTATCTATGCCACTCCGTGGGTCGGTGACTTGGATGAGGACGGCTACCTGGATATTGTCTACACGCAGAATTATAACCCCAACAACCTCTTCAAGTTCTTGGGCATGAGCATCAAACGAATCAGCACGGGAGTGGTCATGAAAAAACCTTCTCCCTGGGGGGGCTACATGGGAACGCGGGGCGACGGGTTGTTTCCTTCCCAATAAGTGGCTATCATCGTAGCCAGTTTGACTATCATTCCATGCGCTACTAGTAATATAAGTTATTCTGATTTTTGTTATGACTAACACTGGCGCTGGACTTCCGGTCCTGTGACTAATTTAGGCGGGTTTCTAACCCGATGGGGCGGACAGAGCGGCCCACGTTGGGTCTGCGCATGCAACCCATACAGATTCGGAGCCGCTGTGGATGCAGCCGCGGTGGATACAGAATCTGCGCGAGGATACTTATAAAAATTTATTAGAATAACCTTCAATGAACACCCAGAAATACTTTTGCCTGCTTATCTGCTCGCTACTAGCCTGGGGTTGCCAGCGTAACGCGGAAGAAGACTTGTCGACCGTATCAGCCCCACCGTTGTTTCAACTCTTTGATTCGGCCACGACCGGGGTGAATTTTATTAATCGGGTGGAGGATCAACCCGACTTCAATATTCTTACCTACCGAAACTTCTACAACGGGGGCGGCGTGGCCATCGGCGACGTGAACAACGACGGTTTGCCCGATCTGTACTTCACCGCCAACCTTGCGCCGAACCAACTTTATTTGAACCAAGGTGATTTTGCCTTTGAGGAGGTAACCGAGCAGGCCGGAGTGGCCGGAACCCGCGCCTGGAGCACCGGGGTCACCATGGCCGACGTGAACGGCGACGGCTGGCTGGATATTTACGTGAGCAACTCGGGCGACGTGGCGGGCGACAACAAAGAAAACGAGTTATTTATCAACCAGGGCGGCACCCCGGGCGAACTACCTACATTTAAGGAGATGGCCGTTGAGTACGGCCTGAATAACCAGGGGTACTCTACCCAGGCGGCCTTCTTTGATTACGACGCCGACGGTGATCTGGACTGTTACCTGCTCAACAATAGCTTCAAAGACCCTAGCAAGATCGAACTCTATAAATCCATGCGCGACCAGCCCGACGCTTTAGGAGGAGATAAACTCTACCGAAACGACGGAGAGCAGTTCACCGATGTGACGCTTGACGCCGGAATCTACAGCAGCGCCATCGGCTTCGGACTGGGCACGGTGATCGGCGATATCAACGGGGATTTCCGGCCGGATATTTACGTGAGCAACGACTTTTGGGAGCGCGACTATCTCTACCTCAACCAGGGCGACGGCACCTTTTCGGAACAACTCATCGACCGCATCAACTTCTGCTCCATCTCTAGCATGGGCGGCGACTTGGCCGACATCAACAACGACGGCTCGCCCGAGATATTCACCACCGACATGCTGGCGGGTGACAATTACCGACTAAAATCGGTGTCTGCTTTCGATCCTTACCACTTGGAGGACATGAAATACCGGGCCAACTATCACTATCAGATTGGGCAGAATTGCCTGCACCTCAACGATGGCACCGGTAACTTTCAGGAAGTAGGCATGCTTGCCAACGTGGCGGCTACCGACTGGAGCTGGGGGGCCTTGCTCTTTGATTTTGAAAACGACGGACGCAAGGACCTGTTCGTGAGCAATGGCATCTACCGCGACCTGATGCACCTGGACTTTCGTGATTTTTTGTCCGGTCAAAAGACCACCGAAGCGGACTATCCGGCCATGATCGCCCAGATGCCCTCTAACGCGATCAAAAACGCCGCGTTTGTCAACCACGGCCGCTTACAGTTTGCCAACCGCTCCGATTCGTTGGGGCTGGGCCAGCCTTCGTTTAGCAACGGGGCCGCCTACGGTGATCTGGACAACGACGGCGACCTCGATCTGGTGGTGAACAACGTGAACATGCCCGCCTTTGTGTACCGCAACGATACCCAGGAGAACCGTTACCTGAAAGTAGTCTTCGATGGCTACGCGGCCAACCGCTTCGGAGTGGGTGCCATCGTCCGAATCGTTACCGATGCCGGAGCGCAACAGGGACAGAATTTCCCGACCCGCGGTTTTGAAAGCAGCACCGAGCCGCATCTGGTCTTCGGAGTAGGTCGTGCCGAACGCATCGATACGCTGGAAGTTGTCTGGCCCGATCAGAAACGGCAGTTGCTGACGCAGATCGCCACGAACCAAACGCTTCGGCTCAATTACTCGGATGCCACCGAAACGGTTCTCCTGTCTCCCGGCGCTCCACCCCGTTACGCTACGGTGAGCGATCAAATTATCCGGGGAGAATCAAAGCATAACGAAAATACCTATAACGATTTTGACCACGAAATTTTGCTGTGGCGGATGCTATCTGACGAGAGCCCTCGGCTGGTAATGGGCGACGTGAACGGCGATGGTCGAGAAGATTTCGTAGCACTAGGTGCGCACGATGATCCCGACAAGCTATTTATGCAGCAGGCTGACGGCACGTTTCAGCGGCAACCCAGCCCCGCTTTGCAGCAAACGGCCGCTTTCGAGAGCAGTTGTGGGGCCTTTCTTGACTTTGACCAGGATGGTGACCAGGATCTGATGCTGGGGGCCGGGGGCAACGAGTACCAACGGGGGAGTCAAGCCTTCGGGTTGCGGTATTATGAAAACGACGGACGGGGTAGTTTTTCGCTAAACCCATCGGGTGCGCCGCCGGTGATCGGAAACTTCTCGAGTCTAGAAGCCGCCGACGTAGACGGGGACGGCGATACCGACCTATTCTTGGGCGGACGCTGCGTACCCGGAAACTACGGCTTGCCCCCCCGCAGCTTTCTGCTGATCAACGACGGGGGGCGCTGGCAGGATGCCACCCCGCCCGCACTGGCCGGAGTGGGCATGGTGACCGACGCCACCTGGCAGGACGTTGACGGCGACCAGGATCCCGACCTGCTGGTGGTGGGCGACTGGATGGGCGTTCACGTGTTCACCAACGAGCAAGGCCGACTTGATGATGGCCAGGCGCTGCCCAACAGCGAAGGTTGGTGGACGCGGGTAGAAGCCGCTGACCTGGACCAGGACGGGGACCCGGATTTTGTGCTGGGTAATTGGGGGCTCAATTCCAAATTTCAAGCCTCACTCACCCGACCCCTCACCCTGTACGTCAATGACTTTGATCAAAACAACAAAAGCGAGTTTATCCTGAACTGGTATCCTCCTCTCGACCGGCAGTCGTATCCTTTTGCTACCAAGGCGGAGCTAACGAAGCAACTGCCCGCCTTGCGCAAGCAAATCTTAAAGAACGACGACTACGCGCGGCAGACCTACGACTCGCTATTTGCTTCGGACGTCCGTGAATCATCGATTAGCTACCGGGCCACGCACCTGGAAAGCGCGATTTTGTGGAACGAAGATGGTCGCTTCACGCTGGAGGCACTCCCCGTTGAGGCCCAGGTGTCGCCGGTTTTTGGCATTGCGGTGGCAGATTTCACCGGGGACGGACTTCCCGATATTTGGCTGGGTGGCAACTATTATAACCTGAAACCGCAGGTAGGTCGGCAGGATGCCAGCCGGGGAGTGCTGCTGGAGGGTAGCCAGGACAAAACCTTCCGGGCGGTGCCTCCCCGAGCATCCGGCCTTCGGGTGGCGGGAGAAGTGCGGGACGCGGTGGTGCTATCTACCGGCGAATCCAAAATCTTACTGGTAGCGCGGAACAACGCGGCATTGGCGGCATTTAAAAAGCAGTAACTTTGGTGTACCGCGCCAACGCAATTCCCCATGCACAATAACTATTACTTTCTACGGCAACTTACTCCCTATCTTGCTGAAATTCTACTGGGCAGTCGGCTTCAGGAGGCGTTCAGTCAGAACCGCGATGAATTGGTGCTGGAGTTTACGCTGGCATCGCCCACGCCCAAATCTTTTTACCTAAAGGCCTACCTGGACCCGAAATTCTGTTGCTTGCAGGTTCCCGAACGGTTTCACCGCGCCAAGAAAAACAGCGTCGACCTATTTCCCGAGGTGCAGCACGCCGCGGTGACCCGAGTTCGGCAGTTTGAGAACGAACGAAGCTTCGCGATTTATCTGCAATCTGCCGACGGTGCTTCCTATCAACTGCTCTTTAAGATGCACGGCAACCGAGCCAACGTGATTCTTTTCCAGGAAGAAAAGCAGGTTGTGGCTTTGTTTAAAAACGCGCTGGCCAAGGATGCTGCTCTGCGATTATCGGAGCTCGACCGATCCGTTGAGGCCACCTACGAACAGTTTGAGCAGGCAATGGGTAAGCCATCGGCAGTGTACCCCACCCTGGGCAAAATTCCGAAGCAGTATTTACAGAGCCAGGATTATGATGCCCTGCCCCGCGCTCAGCAGTGGAAACTGTTGCAAGAAACCGTTCGGCAGTTAGAAGCTCCCCCGAAATTTTACGTCATCGAGGTTGAGAACGAGATTGCCCTGTCGCTGCTGGACTTCGGCGAGGTGCAATCGAGCCACAACGATCCGGTGGCGGCCCTCAACGCGTTCTTTCATACCTACATCCGGGAGGCCCACCAATTCACGCTCAAGAAGCAACTGACCCAGCGCCTCAGCAAAGAAAAAAAGCAAACGGAAAGCTACCTCCAAAAGGCGCAGCAACGCATCCAACAACTCACCAGCGGACTCAGCTACCAGCAGACTGCCGATTTGATCATGGCCAATCTGCACGCGCTGCCCGGCAACATCAAGCAGGCGGAGGTATTCGATTTTTATCACCAGCAGCCCGCCGTCATTTCGCTCAATCCCCGGCTTTCGCCCCAAAAAAACGCCGAGAACTATTATCGCAAGGCCAAAAACCAAAAGATAGAATTGGGGCAAGCCAAGGCCGCATCAAAGCGCAGCGAGCAACGATTGGCTACCATCGCGGCGCACCTATCCGCTATTGCGTCGATGGACAGTCCGCAAAAATTGCAGGCTTACGCCGAAGAACACAATTTGATGCCCAAGGCTTCGGCTCTGGTGGCAACGCTTCCCTACCACCGCACCCAAATTGGTGAATACGAAGTGTTCATTGGCAAAAGTGCGAAGAGCAACGATGCGCTGCTGCGCGAACAAGCCCGCAAAGACGATCTATGGTTGCACGCCAAAGACGTGAGCGGCTCGCACGTGTTGATCAAGCAGCGGGGCAACCAACCTTTTCCCCGGCCGGTGATCGAGTTAGCCGCCCGCTGGGCGGCCTACGCCTCCAAACGAAAGCAAGACTCACTGGCTCCGGTCATCTATACCCCGTGCAAGTACGTGCGCAAAGGCAAAAACATGCCTGCCGGGGCGGTTCGGGTGGAGCGGGAAGAGGTAATTTTGGTGGAACCGAAGGCTTTTAGTGATACGTGATGCCTCGCGGTTAAGAGCACTCAAAATAACAGCCTAACAGACCCCAAAGGGCTTGTGAGGACACAAGCCAGGGGTACAGATTATAACAAAAAGTCAGAATGACGTCTGATAATCAATGCCCCTTGATTAGACGTTTAGCGATCCGGTTCGATTTCCGGTTCTTCTCCTTGGTCTAGGTTGAAATGCAACGTGATGCGCAGGGTTTGGGCCAGGGGGTGGTTGGTGCCCCGGGGCAGCATGTAGGCAAAGTCCACTCCGAATACTTGGTAGCGCAGCCCCATACCGGCCGTAAAGTAGCGCCGGGCACCTTTGTTTATATTTTCATGAAAGTAGCCCGTACGCACGGCGAACAAATCATTGTACCAGTATTCTACTCCCGCCGAGATCATAAATTCTTGAAGCTCTTCACTGAAGCCGTCGGGGGCGTCGCTGAACGAGTTAAACATGCCGGATAGTAGGCTCTGGCTGTTTCTTGGGTTGATTCTGCCGTTTGCGTCAATGACTGGAGTTGGCACCATCAGTTTGTTCAAATCCAGCGCAAAGGTGAGCTTGTTGAAAGGGTCTAGGTTGGTGGTGAAGGCGGTTCCGAAGCGAAGGTTGGTCGGCAAAAAGTCGGCAGTACTGTCGCTTAAGTAAGTAATTTTAGGACCGATGTTAGAAATGTCGGCTCCGAACGACCAGCTACCTTCGCGCGCTCCCAGCACAATGGGCGTGGTGTAGAACACCGCAATATCCGCTGCCGCACTGATGCCCGGACGACCCGCCGAACCGTTCACGTTGGCCCCGGTGAGCAGGTTGGAGTGAATGAATCGGGCCGACAATCCCGCGCTGAGCTTTTCGCTGAGCTTGAGGGCGTAGGTGGCCCCAATGGCAAATTCCCGCGGGCTCACTAAGTTAAGTAAGTTGCCCGAGCGGTCGGTCAGTTGAATATCTCCTAAATCAAAGTAGCGCATCTCCAGGGCCAGCGTTTGCCCATCAGCAATCTTTTTGTAGCCCGTCAGATACGAGATAGACATATCATCCACTACCGTCGACAGCCAGGGAGTGAACGAGATTGACATCCCAAAATCGGACTCTATGAAAGCCAACTTGGCAGGGTTCCAGTACACGGCGTTGGCATCGGGTGAAATGGCCACCCCTACGTCGCCCATCCCCGCCGAGCGCGCGTCGGGTGAGATAGCCAGAAAAGGAACTCCGGTGGTGATTACCCGGGCCGAATCAGCCAAGCCTAAGATAGCACCGGACTGGGCGTATCCGGAGAGCGAGAGCAACAGGAAGGCTCCTAGAACGATAACAAAGCGAGTAGAATACAACATAGGGTTGTTTGGTCTGAGGGTGGTAAAATTAAGGACTTATAATGAGTTTGTGAAACTTTTGGCAAGCTTGCTGATCAGATAGTGACTGCACGGTGATGCGGGCTACATAAATGCCCGGCAGCATCCCCCGCCTGGCCCCATTATCACTCGCCCAAATGGCCTCAAGCCGGGTGGCACTGTTAGGAAACTCCCGGGCCAGCGAGGCAACTACCCGGCCCTGCCCATCCAAGATGTCAAGGCGTACGGACAGATCATCGCCCGGTCGGTTATGATCCAGCACGAAGGTGGTCGACCCACTAAACGGGTTTGGAAAGTTATACACATTGGTCAGTTGCAGCTCCTGTTCCTCGCCCACCACGAAGGTGGTTTGCGCCTCCGTGAAGTTGTTGTAGGTATCCCCCGCCCGGAGGGTCAGCGTGTAACGCCCGTCGGCTAAATTATCCAACGGATAAGTGATCGAACCAGACTGATAAGTATCCATATCGGTCACGTAGAATTCGTCCAGCGGCCACTCCGTGGT
Organism: Cyclobacteriaceae bacterium; assembly: GCA_965217275.1. Taxonomy (GTDB): domain Bacteria; phylum Bacteroidota; class Bacteroidia; order Cytophagales; family Cyclobacteriaceae; genus Tunicatimonas. The sequence continues at coordinate 6,475,944 of OZ244400.1, forward strand.
GCCGTTGGTTGCCTGATGCGTTAGGGTGGCGACCATTTCCTGCCCCAGCGAAGCCGTGGCGATGCTCAAACCGTGCTCATCGGACAAGCGCGCCAGCAGTTGGGTGCGGCTGCCGGTGAGTCCTCCGTCCACAAAGGTGGTGTCGTCCATAAACAGTTGAATCTGCGGCGGCGTCGTGTCTTCCGCCGTGCGTCGACTGCTACCGCCCACCGAGAAGGTCTGATCGGCGCCGTGCGCATCGGATCGGTCGCTCTGCGCGTAGGCGCTTATTTTTCCCGAGCCAGCTTGATAAACGATGTTTTTGGGCATCACGAAGTGAAGAACAAAGGAGCCGTCGCGCACGCGCGCGCGCCCTCGGTGGAGAACGGATTTTCGTTCCGAAAATTGCATGGCATTATCGTTGCTGCCGCGGGTGCGCGTCAGGGTGGTCTTGTCCAGCACTTCCACCAGCACGCTTCCCGTAAAGTCGTTTATGGGCGTACCATCGCTCCGTCGCACCACTTGTCCGGTTAGGCGAACCCGGTCCAGCGCCGCTAGCGTGTCAGCAAAAACGTAGGTACCGTCGCCTTGCTGCACTTCCGGACGGCCCAGCACCACCCGGTCCTGGGGGTAGTTCAATTGCATCGACGGATCGCCCAGCAGCGAAAAATTGCGGTTCACCGGCCCGCTCAGGGCGTTGTTCTTGGTGCGCCGAAAAATTTCACCGACGGTTAAGAAATTCCCGTCCTGCGGCGCGAACACCTGGGCGTAGAAGGCCTGATTGAGCAATAGGTTCGTGTTGGAGTAGACCGGACGCGCCGTGGTGACCAAACCAATCGCACCACCTCGCTCGCTCAGAATCAGTTGTTCCGCTCCCGACACCTGATCCGGGTCGTCGTGCCGACCGAACTCGCAGGTGGCCGTCACGAAAAAGGGCAGTTGGTCGTAGTTACGCAGCTGATTGATGGTGTTCACGTTAAAGATATTCTCCTGCGTCCAGCGGGTTTCGCTGCCGTGGCCGGTATAGTTCAGGATGAGCGCCCCTTGCTTTAGTTCCCGCTCGATGCGCTCATTGACCGCCGGAGCCGCTTCACCGCCCGGCAGGGCCTCCTGCGGAAACGCGTCGAGGTAGACCTTAGTGGTTGAGAAACTAGCGTAGGCCGTATCGATCGCCCGCGACAGTTGCTCGGCATCGCGCTGGTGCTTGTTGTTATCGCCGTCGTCGGCCACAAACACCACCCGGTTGCGCCAGCGTCCCTGGGTTTGCCGGCTGGTCGCGTAATGGATCAGTTTGTCGACTACCACGCGCGCCTCCGCCGCCGATTTAACGGGCAGCCGACCCACTCCGATTTCCAGCGTATGATCGCCTGTGAAACTTTCTTCCCACTGCCCTTCATCGTCCTCCAAAAAACCGTAGTAATCGTCGGAGGAGTAGCTAAAAATGGGGTGCACCGAGTTGCGGGATTCGTAGGTGGGCACCAAGTTGGTGTTGCCCGCCCGGGGCCGGTAGTCGTACGAACCCTTACCAAACAGCAATAAGTACCTCAGTTGCGCCGCGTCCGTATCGTAAAGGTATTTCAGGTAGTTACGGATCGCGCTCACGTCCTGTCGGCCCGATGAGAATTCGTTATAAATTTCCGGCAGACTCACCACCCGTACGCTTAGCCCGTCGTGCTGGCGACGCAGTTCGGCCAGCCGGTTGGCCTCCGCCCGAAAAGCGGGAGGACTAACGATAACCAAGTTGGGCACGTTGCCATCCTTGAGGTTCTGGGGAGCCACCGACCCGACGATCGTGGCAACCGGAAGATCGCCGAGCCCCGCCGCGGCGAACTCCCGCAGTCTCCCGGCAGAGCGCACCGCAAACGAGTGCCCCCCCTCCTGCCGGATCAGCTCAAGCCGGAACGGCGCTTGCGGATCGGTCACGTCCCACACGATCAGGTCTTCGGGCGAGGCCGTTAGGCGAAAGGTGGCTTGCTCCTGACGTGCGCTGGCCCGACTACGAAACGTGAAGGGCTGCTCATAGCGCAGCGGACGAATTGCTTCTATCACAATTTTGTTAAGGTACGCCATTCCGCCTCCCTGATAGCCCAGGCTGACAACCAGTCCGTCTCCCCCGGCGGGATTGGTGGACGCCACGAAGGTTGCCTGCGCCTTGGCTCCCTTGGCGGCGTAGCGGGCGTCGGCGATGGCGTTTACCGGCAGGGTGCCCAGCCCGGTGCCGTTCAGGCCGACCGCAAAGCTCGATTCGCTCAACGACGTGCCGAGCACCTCGACCGTTACGGTCACCGGGCCGCTCGTGGCTCCGGCCAGCCCGAGGGGAAACGATTGGGCTTGTCCGCCCGAAAAGCTTTCACCGTACCACTCCCGCCCCGAACCGGCGTCGGACTTACGCAGGTTGAACGCATCGTTTTCGTAGGCCGCGTAGGCATCATACTCGGTGATCGGTGCGCCGTCGTTCGACTCGAAGGGCGTAGTCGTCACGCGTTGGCCGGGCGCTTCGCCTACGGTCAGAAAGTAGTAGGACGAATCGGCGTAGAGATTTTTTTCGTGGCGCAGGGCGTAGTCGGTGCCGGAAGGATGGTAGCGCAGGTGGTCGGGCGACTGTCCGTAGAAGATGATTTCGTCCGATTCATCGAGCCGACCATCTTCGGCTCCCGTAATCCAGATGGCGTTTTCCGGCAGATCGGGAAAGTAGGCACTATCCAGCGGTTGGGGCAACATGCCGCCGCCGTAGCCGTAGAGTTGCAGTTGGTTGGGATTGATCTGCGCGGGGTTCCAACCGGCTTGTCGCAGCTGGTCGGTGGTGATGCGGTAGAGTCCGTCGTCCGTCACGGCCACCTTGAGCCAGGGACCGCTAGCCAGCACCGAGGGTGTGGGCCACGCTTGGTCGGGCCACGCTTGGTCGGGCCACGCTTGGTCGGGCGGCTGGGCCAGGCAGAAGTTGCCAAAACTCATCGCCAAAGCGACAAAACTCAATCCGCGGACGATCATGGGTACTGCTTAGGAATCCTACTTGTTGTTACGCTCACCTGCCAAAAATAGTGCCTGAGGCCACCACGAAATCACCGATTCCCTTACACGGCCGGTTGCAGCGTATACTCGTAACTTTCCATAATCAGGTTTGCCAGTAGTTTGGTGCAGGCAAGTTCAACTTTTTCGCGGGCCTGTTCTTCGCTATCGGCTTGCAGGTGGACGATGATGTGCTTGCCGATGCGGACGTCGCTCACGGTGGATAGTCCGAGGTTTCCCAGGCCCAGCTTCACCGCTTTGCCCGGCGGATCGAGGATTTCTTGCTTGGGCATGATGTTGATGTGCGCCACAAAATTCATAGTGAAGGGTATTGATGGTGGAGGCAAAGGTAGTAAAAGGACGACAGGAATAAATCCTTACGGAATGATTGTGCCATTTTCTACTAGACCACGCTTCTTGTCCGGGCATGGAGCACCGCCGAGAGTACCAGATAGGCCAGGATGATGATCGGGATAGCCACCACCTGCAGCAGAATAAACAGCAGCAAAGCAAAAAGTAAAAAACCGTATTTCACCTCGTTACCCTGCCAGGCTTTGCTCTTGAATTTAAACGCCAACAGGGGAAGTTGCGCCACCATCAGGTAGGAGAGCAGAGCGACGATGCCGATCAGTACCAGCGGCTCCTGCACCAAACTGCGGAAGGCAGGCAGATCGCCGAGCGGCAGCGAACTGATCAACAAGGCGCTGGCGGGCACGGGCAGGCCGATGAACTGATCTTTTTGCCGGGTGTCTACGTTGAAGATGGCCAGGCGTAGCGCCGAGAACACCGCCAGCGAGAACCCCAGGTAGGCCAGCAGCGTCCATTCCGACTCAACGTTGCCTTCAATCATCCGATACATGATAAAACCGGGCAGCGCCCCGAAGCTCACCATATCGGCCAGCGAGTCCAGGTCTCCCCCGATGGGCGAGTAGGCACCCAGGGCCCGGGCGGCCAGTCCGTCGGCAAAATCAAAGGCGGCGGCCGCCCAGATGAGATAAGCGGCCAACGCAAGGTTCCCTTCTGAAACTGCCACCAACCCGGCGCATCCGCACAGCAAGTTGCACAAGGTGAGAATGTTGGGAAGGTGTCGAAACATAATTGACCGTTGGTTTGTACAAACAGATAAGCGGCAACAGTTTTATTGCCCGCGGTAAATATGGTAGATTAGCCCGCAACAAACAACGTGATGCTCACTGGAAACGTCGACTTTTTGGTAGTAGGTCAGGGACTAGCCGGATCGCTGCTATCGTACCACTTGCTAGAGCGGGGCTGCTCGGTGCGCGTGATCAACACCCAGCACCATCGTCCGTCAGCCTCCCGCGCGGCGGCCGGCCTGTACAACCCCATCACCGGGCGCAAGCTGGTGAAGACGTGGCGGGCCCACGATCTGTTTCCCTACCTGGAAAGCTGCTACGCCGAACTTCAGCAGCGCTTGGGTGCCTCTTTCTTCCATCCCACCCCCATCTTCCGACCGCTGGCGAGCGCCGAAGACCAGAACGACTGGGCAGGGCAAGCGAACGATTCGGCTTTCGCCAACTTTGTGCAGGAGGTGCATCTGAAGAGTCGCTACGGTGATTTGGTGCACGACCCCTGGGGAGGGCTGTTATTGCGCCACTGCGGTTACGTGGACGTTCCCCTGCTGCTACGCACGTATCGGGATTTTCTGGTTGCCCAAAGTAGTTACGAAGAATCGGTGTTTGACTTTGATCAGCTGGACGTGCAAGATCGCCAAGTCCATTACCGGGAGTGGACGGCCCGGCGGGTTATCTTCTGTGAAGGAGCCACGGCGCGCGACAACCCCTACTTTTCGTGGTTGCCCTTTCGGCCGGTGAAGGGAGAGATGCTCACCATCCGCACCGAAACACCGTTGCCAGTGATTATGAACCGCGGAGTGTTCGTGATTCCCAACGGTAACCATTGCCGGGCGGGGTCCACCTACGACCACCACGACCTGAGCGACCCCCCCACCGAGCGGGCCCGAAATACGATCCGGCAGAAACTAGATCAGTTGCTGGCGACTCCCTACGAGATCATCGACCAGTGGGCCGGGGTGCGCCCCGCCACCCGCGACCGGCTTCCGTTTATCGGAATTCATCCGAAGTACGAACCTTTGGGAATTTTCGGAGGTTTTGGCAGCAAAGGAGTGTCATTGGCTCCGTATTTCGCTCAACATTTTGTACATTGTCTGTTAAAAAACGAACCGGTAGACGAAGAAGTGACTATTCAACGTTACTACCCAAAGCACCATCCTTCCTGAATCAACAATTCATGGCAAAAGTATATACCGCCGCCCTTCTGCTTGCCTTTCTGGCAGGTCCGGCCTGGGCCCAAATTGAACCCGAACAGTTCGGCAAAAACCGCGTACAGTACCGAGCGTTCGACTGGCAGTTCTACAGCACCGACAACTTTGACATCTACTTCTACGAGGGCGGGCAGAGCAACGCGCTGGTGGCGGCTAAGTTTCTGGAAAAGGAGTTTGAGCGCATCACCGACGTGATTGGCTACGCTCCCTACACCAAAACCAAAATCTTTCTCTACAACTCTCCCAAAGAACTGCAGCAGAGCAACGTGGGGGTTAAGGGGAAGAGCTTCACCGTGGGGGGGCAGACCAACTTTGTGAAGTCCCAGGTTGAAATCGCCTATCCGGGCACCATGATCGATTTCAAGGACGAGTTGGTGCTGCAGATTGCCAAAATGCTCATCAACGACATGATGTTCGGCGGCAGTCTGACCGACATGTTTCAGAGTGCCTACCTGCTCTCTTTGCCCGAGTGGTTTATTGAGGGCGCTGCGCGCTACATCGCCGAGGGCTGGAGCATCGAAATGGACGATTTTTCCCGGGAGCTCTTCCACGACCAAAAACGCGTTAAGCTCAGTCGCCTGTCGGGCGAAGAAGCGGCCCTGGCGGGGCAGTCGGTCTGGAATTTCGTGGCCGTGCGCTACGGACGCAGCAGCATCTCCAACATCCTAAATCTCACCCGCATTATCCGCAACGAGGAAAGCAGCATCGTTAACACCCTGGGGATTCCTTTTAAGTTGTTCACCCGGCAGTGGCAATCGTTCTACACCGAGATGGATGCCCAGATGATGGACCGCTACGCCTTCCCCGAGACGGATAACCGTTTGCGTCGCCGTAACCGCCGCGGGTACACCTATAACCAGGTGGCCTACAGCCCCGACGGACGCTACCTGGCCTACTCTGAGAACCGCAACGGCCGCTACAAAGTGAAGGTGCTCGACACCAAAAAGAACAAGACCCGCACCGTGCACTCCTCGGGCTACCCGTCGCTAGACCAAGAACTCGACAACAGCGTGCCCCTGCTCAACTGGGGCAACAACCAGACACTGGGGATCATTGGGTACGAAAAGGGGAAGAACTACCTGTGGCTTAGCGATCAGGCCACCAAAAAGAAGCGGGCAGTGGCGCTACGGCGGTTCAACCAGATCAAGTATTTCGATCTGAGCGGCAACAACCGGCTGGCGGTGATGAGTGCCGATCTGAACGGGCAAAACGACCTGTTCATGTACAATCCGAACCGAAACACCTTTAAGCGGCTCACCACCGACGTCTACGATGATTTGCATCCGCACTTTATGCCCGACGGCGAGCGGGTGGCGTTCAGCAGCAACCGTCCGAACGATTCGCTCTACTTCGCTCCCGTGAAGTCGCGCGACATTGATCTGAACACTTCGGTGGATGATAATTTCAACATCTTTCTACTGGACCCCAGCACCGACCAGGCCGATTCTCTGCTTCGGCAAGTGACCAAAACCGTGAGCCGAGACGTGCTCCCCCTGCCGCAGGACGATAATACGATCTTCTACCTCAGCGACCAGCAGGGGGTGTACAACGTGTACCGCTACCAACTGCAGGATAGTCTCTTCAACCAAGTAACCAACTATGCGGTGAGCGTGCAGGATTTTGACATCGACTTCGCTAACCAACGACTGGCCGCGATCATGCTGTCTAACGAACGAGATTACGTTTTTGTGGACGAAAGCTTTGACCCTAACCAAAGTATGTTCACCCCCAAGACGCAGCGGCAGCAGGCCATTCAGGCGCAGTTGGTCTCGCAACGGCTGATTGAAAGACAAAAACTAGCGACTACCCAGGCTGATTCGGTTCCGGCCTCCCGGCCGTCGGCACCCGCTACCCAGCCCCAGCTTGACAGCACCCGGCAAATCACCGGACCCGAGGTGGTCGATACCAACGACTACACCTTCGGCGGGGCCGACTCCATAGCCGCGGAAGACGAAAACTACATCGACACCGAGAATTACGCGTTTAACACGCCCCCCGACGCCGAAGAGAACGCGGTTTCTACCGATGATTACGCTTTCGAGCAAGGCGGACGCAATCCAGCGGAAACGAGTAATTCGTTCCTGTCGCGCTACCGGAAGTTGCAGCGGGAGTCACGCATCACCGGTCCGCTGCCCTACGAGACGCGCTTCAGTGCCGACAACATCATCACCTCGCTCACCTTTGATCCGTTGCGGAAGCTGGGCTTTCACGTAGAAGTTCAGATGAACGATATGCTCGAAAATCACCGTTTCTTCGGAGGATTGGTGCAATTTACTGACCTGCGGAGCGCAAGTTTGTTTGCCGAGTATCAGTATCTAAAGAATAGAGTAGACCTAAAGCTACGCTACGAACGGGAAGGCATTGAGCGCAAAGCGGGCGATCGGGATGTCCATAAGTATACCTCCAACCACCTTTACGTAGGGGCGGCACTGCCCCTGAGCGTGGCCACTCGTCTGGAGTTTAATCCTTTTGTGGCCAACACGCACTACGTAGATCTCTCCCCCACCAACAGCCCGGTGCCCCTGCCCAATACGGAAAACACGAACTACTTCGGGGGTATCGAAACCGGAATTGTGTTTGATAACACGCACACGTCGGGCCTCAACAAGCGGCTGGGTACCCGGGGGCGGGCCATGTTTACCCACTACCAAGGGGTGAACGACGGGCAAAAAAGCTTTAGTAACCTGGAAGTAGATTTGCGCCACTACCAGAAACTGCACCGCTCTCTGACACTTGCTACCCGCCTGTTCTACGGCAACTTTTTTGGTCCGAACCAGCAAAACTACCTGTTGGGCGGGCTTGAAACCTGGGTAACTACCCGGCAACCCGATCAGCAGGAAGAAAATGATCCCTTGGCGGTGGAACGGGGCGTTGACAATAGCAACGTGCTTTTTGTTGATTTTGTCAATCTGAGAGGCTTCAATTTCAATAAGTTTAACGGTAGCGACGTACTCACCTTCAGCGCTGAGCTGCGACTACCGGTGGTGCGTTACTTCTACCAGGGCCCGATCGCTTCCAACTTTTTCCGCAATCTGGAGTTCATCGGCTTCTATGACGTTGGCTCCGCCTGGACAGGAGCTAGCCCCTTCAACGAGAAAAACAGTATCAATACTGAGGTTATTCAAGAAGACCCTATTTTCCGTGCGGAGATTCAAAACTTTAAAAACCCGTGGTTGATGAGTTACGGTGCCGGTATTCGTACCGTACTGCTTGGGTTTTACGTGAAACTAGACGCGGCCTACCCCATCGAAGACAACGTTGTTGGGAAACCTCGCTTCTATTTGTCATTAGGGTACGATTTTTGAAAAGTTGAAAAATATCGTATTTCTTACATCACTACACAACCAATGAAAAACGTTTTTATCCTGGCCACTTGTCTGTTGATCAGCACGGCCGCTTCGGCACAGTTCTTCACCCTCGGCCCGAAAGTAGGGTTTAGCAGCTCCCGCTTGTCCCTCGAAGAAGCTGAACTAGTACGGGCCGGAAATTCAACCATTGGCTTCCACGCGGGGGCTTTTACTCGACTTACCATCCTGGGTATCTATCTGCAACCCGAGGTGCTCTTCACCCAGGCGGGCGGCCAGATTGAGATTCGGGACGGAGTGAGCGATAGTTTTGACCAGATTCAAGACCTTACTTATAACAAGCTCGACGTTCCGGTGATGCTCGGCTTTCGGGTCGGTGACGTGCTCCGCATTAACGCGGGCCCCTCGTTCAGCCTCATTCTGGGGCAGGATGCGCGCACCGAGGGCACCACCGCCGAGGTACGAAACAACTACGAAGACTCAACCGTAGGCTATCAGATCGGAGGTGGCCTGGACATTGGCCGATTGGTACTTGACGTCCGCTACGAAGGTAACCTTAGTAAACTGGGCGACACCGTTCAACTGGGAGGAAGACGCTTTGACACCGACTACCGCAACAACCAGTTTAGCGTAGGGTTGGGCTTTAAACTGTTGTAGCCGGGAGAGGGCGAGGATTTTTCCTGCTTTGCTCATCGCTACTCATAAAGCGGCAGCGGAGGCGGGTCATCGGTGGGGCAAGTCGGCTTCTGATTATTCAGGGGATCACCGTTCAGGATTTTCTCGTATAATCCCAAAAAACTTACCACCATCGGTCCCACCGAAAAGCAGTCCATCACCCGCTCGTGAATTTTCTGAGCGTCAAATTTTGGGGGCTCCCGAAGCACCCGAACCAACTCCGATTGCCGGTCGCTCAGAAAACCAGAAGCTTGGTCTACCAGTTCGGGCAGCGAACCGTAGGGAGTGGCAAACACCGGGCAGCCGTAGAACATGCTCTCGGTGATCGCAATGCCGAAGGGCTCGTGCCACACTACCGGAAACAGCAGCCCCTTAGAGCCGTTCAGCAGGGCATCTTTTTTCGCTCCCCCTATCATCCCATGAAACCGAATGCGCGGGTCGGGCGTGAACCTAAAGCCCATATGAAAATTGAGACGCGTGCCACCCAGCACGTGGAGGCGGTTGTTGCTCTGCTGCGCTATTTTGATGGCTCCGCGCACGTTTTTCACCCGCCAGGCGGCTTTTCCCAAGAAGTGGAGATATTCTCTTTTAGCCGAAAGGTTTGGTTTGATGTAATCTTCCGGGTCAAGCCCGTTGTAGACAAAGCAGCTAGACCCGTGGCGGGCGGCGTGCTGTCGAGATACAAACACCGTATTGATGTCGTGCTCGGCCTGCCGGGTGTTGGATTCCATGTGAATCAGGTAGGGTTTATGGAGCGGCTCATTGGGGGGGACGTATAGATGTACCACGTCCGCCGATTCGGGGATTTGCCCGTTCAACCCTCGGCTGGAATCATAGAAAAGCACCTCGGCAAAGGGACAATGGCTTCCGGCCCCGACCAAGTAAGTGACTTGGTGCCCCTGCCGGACCAACTCTTTGCCCAACCACCACACAATGCGCTGAATACCTCCGTATTTGACTACGGGGATGGTTTTATGGTAAACAATGCAGATGTGCATGGGATAGTTTTACCAGCAGCTGAAACCCACTACGATTACGAAGGCGGCCCGGCCTTCAACGTGATGCCCGTACTAGTATTTGATCAGATAGCTTATGGAGTGACTTAAGTTGTCACGAATATAACGATTTCTACCACCGCTCCGCTTTAAAGCACCAATCTGGTTGCGATTTTTGCATTTCAGTCGCATCGTCACGTTTAGTTAAACCACATTTCAGGTATTGCTGATGCAACTGCGCAAGGGCTTTCCGGTCAAGTTCTACTCCCAGGCCTGGCTCCTGCGGCACCGCCACGGCCCCTTCTTCAAATTGAAAGCGACCACCGACTATCACTTCGTCCGACTGCCAAGGATAATGGGTATCTAACGGGTAGGGCGGTTGGGGTAAGGCCGCTCCAAGATGCACCATCGCAGCCAACGAAATGCCCAAATGGCTGTTGGAATGCATGGATAGTTTCCGGCCAAAGGTTTCACACACCCGGGCCAGCTCCATACTTGCCCGCAGCCCGCCCCAGAAGTGATGGTCGCTCAGAATAATATCTTCCGAGCCCAGGGCAATGCTGGTAGGGATATCCTCGAAAGAAGTGGTGCACATATTGGTAGCCAGCGGGATGCGCAGGGCTTTTCGGGCCTGGGCCATGGTTGACTGTCCTCGGACCGGGTCTTCCAGGTACTCTAGCAGGGATTCCATTTTTCGGCCATACGCAATGCCCGTCTCCAGTTTCCATACCGCGTTGGGATCAAAGCGCAACGGCACCTGCGGACCAAAAGCTTCTCGCAAGGCCAGCAGAGCATCCAACTCTTGCTGAGGTTCAAACACCCCCCCTTTTAGTTTGATGGATTGAAATCCGAATGCCTGACACATGGCCTGGGCCTGTTGTACGATACCAGCGGGGTCTAACGCTGCCGATTGCCGGGCCGCGGCCCACCCTTGTGCGTTTGGGTCGGTGCCGAAGGCCAATGGGCCGCCCGCTCCTTCATGTTTGTAAAATAAGTAGGCGGCGAAGGGCACCCGTTCCCTCATTTTTCCTCCTAGCAAATCTACCACGGGGCGGCCTGCCACCTTTCCCATAATATCCAGGCAGGCCACTTCCAGGGCACTGAACACATGTACCAGGATACGCTGGTCCCAGGGGGTGTTGCCCCTAGTCTGAGCACTCTCTTTACCAAAGTGATTTTCCAGCGTTTGCTTGATGCTATTTAGTTGAAAAGGGTCTTTACCAATAAGTAAATCTCGGGCGGCTTCCAGGTCGGCATTGATGCTGGCGTTACCGGGGATTTCGCTAATGCCGGTGATGTTGTCTGCCGTCACCACTTCCACAATGGTACGCAAGGCATACGGAGCGTGCAGTCCGGCGGCATTGAGTAAAGGGGGATCCACAATGGCTATCGGGGTGATATTGATTTGCCTGATTTTAGGGCCATGCCTCTCTAAAAAATTACTTTTTATCATGACAGTAGTATGATTTCGAAATCAAAATACGAAGTCGGCCGGTATTTCACCAGCCTGCCTATGCTTCGGATAATACCGCCTGGATGAGGGCTTTGTTGTAGCCAAACGAGAAAGCGTGGCCCTGAAGGCTACTGGCCGGGTCAGCGTGTCGGGGAGTATGATCGGGCATCACCATTCCGGAATACTCCACATCTCTTAAGGTTCTTGCCACCTGCACAAAATCCATGTCGCCGTTGTCGGGATACACTTCCTGAAAATTGTTCCAGCCTCCTATAATGTTGCGCAAGTGAATATTAAAAATCTGATTTCGTTTGCCCACCCATTTGATGATCGGGATGATTTCGGTCTTGGGGTCTTTCAACCCTTCGGCGGTAGAACCCAAACAGAGATTAAAGCCGTGCGAGGAACTGTCGTACAGTTGGGCAAACCGTTTGATTCCTTCAAATACGTTCGGGCTGTTCCAGCGGGTAATCCCACGATAACCCACCGGAGTGGGGGGGTCAGCGATATGGTTGCCTAGTTTCACGTTATACTCCTCCGCCACCGGAAGTACCCGGTCCAAGAAATAGGTAATGCGCTCGTACATTTCTTCAATAGAAACGTCGCCGGCGATGGTTCTTTCTTTATCCAACCCTTGCCTCACCGCTTCCTCATAGTTCCAGGTGCTGTAGGAGGCATTACCCCGGGCCGGGTCTACCGTTCGGCTGGTGCGCAAAACCGGATGGATGATGGTATTGTAAAGAAGCAAGCGTACGTCGGTTTTGGCAGCCACCTCAATCATTTGCTGGATCATTTCAATTTCCCGATCCCGCGCCGGACTTTTGCCCAGCATGATATTGGGAGTGGCTACTTTGTCGATACCGGCTGAGGTCAAGGGCAGGTGGTAGGCATCCAGGCTGATACCGTACTTTTCACAGGCTTCTTTCTTCGCGAATGAATCTTCTAGGTCCCAGCCCACTCCCTCAATCATTTTAGGCGACCCGCCGTCTATGTGAAAAACCCCATGACGAGCCAAGTACTCCAGGTTTTCTTTGGTAGTACCCCCGTGCTGGCAACCGACGTGCATGACCCCTTTTTTGGGAGGCTGGCTCATCGCTACGCTTTCTTGCTGCGGACGGCTTAGGGCAAGAGCACCCATAGAACCGGCCGTGGCGACTTTTACAAAATTTCTACGTTTCATCATGATGATTTCCTTTTATTGTTGAATTGACAATTGCTCCAGGAGTAAGGCAATGGCGCTGTGGTCCAACTCGCCGTTTCCCTGGGCCAGCACCGCGTCCATATGTGCCGCCACCTGGGCGGAACCGTACAGGGGCACCGAAAACTCTTTCCCCGCTTGGAGAGCAATGTTCATATCTTTGCGGTGCAGCTTTATTTTGAAGCCCGGTTGGAAATTCTGCTCAATAATGCGCTGACCGTGCAAATCCAGGATGCGACTTTGGGCAAAGCCGCCCAGCAGGGCTTCTCTCATTTTTCCCAGATCAATACCAGCTTTTTTGGCTAGGGTAAAGGCCTCGGCCACGGCCTGAATAGTCATGCCCACAATGATCTGGTTGCAGGCTTTGGTGGTTTGTCCGGCTCCGGCTTCGCCGATACGCACCACGTTTTTGCCCATAATCTCGAACACAGGCAACGCCCGTTGAAAAGCTTGCTCGCTGCCCCCCACCATAAACGATACGGTACCGGACTCGGCACCCACCTGCCCGCCGGATACCGGCGCATCCAGGGCTTCTACGCCTTTCTCCTGCATTTTTTCGTATACGCTCTTAGCCGTTGAAGGGGCAATGGTGGACATATCGATGAAGAGGGAGCCTTCTTTGATACCTTCTATCACTCCGCCTTCTCCCAGCACGACTTCTTCTACCTCGGGCGAGTCGGGCAGCATGGTGATGATGATGTCGCACTGTTCGGCTATTTCTTTGTTGCCAGACAGTACCGTGGCACCCGCTTCTGCCAGTTCGTCGGAAGCTTGGTTTTTGTCAGATACCACCAGTGAGTAGCCCGCTTTTATTAAATTTAAGGCCATGGGCTTACCCATGATACCCAGTCCTATAAATCCTACTTTTTCCATATTGACTAATTATAAGGTTAGGTTGATAAAAAGTTTAAGTGTGTTCCATCTTTTTAGTCGGCTAAATTCTTTAACTCATTGATTTTCATAAATAAATGATTCCGGAAATGAGGACGGGTCAGCTTTTAGGGGATGACGAAGGGGATAGTAGTTCCCCCGATCCGGTAAGATCGGCATGGCCTTCCCGTGCGTTTTCTTAAGCTCATCGAACAGCGATGATCCGTATTGCGAAATGATGTCTCGGTAGTCCGGATTATTAATCAAATTGTTGGTTTCGTTAGGGTCTTGCGCCAAATCATAAAATTCATCCAAGTCCCACACTCCGTGATAACGGACAAACTTGTATCGGTCGGTGCGGATAGCTAACGTAGTAGGAGTGTAGGGATAGTTGCGCTCCCAGTAGTACTCATAGAGTAGGGCATCCCGCCAGTTTACCGGCTCACTGGTAAATAGAGGCAGCACGCTTTGCCCGTCCATATCCGCTGGTATTTCTCCTCCGGCTATGTCTATGATTGTAGGAGCGATATCAATGTTAGCTACCAGCTGTTCAACGGTGATCGGGTTCCTTACCTGATCGGGCCACATCATCAGCAAGGGTATCCGGATGGATGTTTCATACGCGGTGCGCTTATCGATCAATCCGTGTTCGCCAAACTGGAAACCGTTGTCTCCCATATAGAACAGTATGGTTGAGCGTAGCTCACCCCGGCTTTCTAACCAGCTTATAATTCGGCCCAGGTTTTCGTCCACGGCCAACAGGGTTTCGCAGTAGCGTTGGTAATAGGCATTAAGATCAAAGTCAGGCAAGTTGTAAGCAAAGTCGACCCCGTGGCGGCTGTTTCGTTGGTTTTTCAACCACATGGGTTTGTTACGGTAGTTTTCAGCAGTATTCGCTAGGGTAGTCGGTATTGGCATACGCTGATTTTTATATCGACCCACGTGACGGTCGGCAGCGACAAAATCAGAGTGAACTGCTTTGTGCGATAAGAATAGCATATACGGTGCTTCTTTCGTCCGGTGTTCCAGCCAGTCTAGTGCAAAGTCGGTCAGTTCATCGGTGATGTAGCCTTGCTGAGGGATCCTCGTCCCGTTGAGGTTATACCCATCATGGCTGGTTTGAGGCACTTCCCGGCTGGTTCCGTGCCCATCGGCCCAATACGAGCCTTGTCCTTTAAAGCTAAGCCAATGGTCAAACCCGTGCCGGGGGCTGTCTACTTCGCCCCCCATGTGCCACTTACCGATGAAGGCGGTTTGGTAGCCCGCGTCTTGCAGGTATTCAGGAAAAAATGTGAGCAGCGAATCTACCGGATTATAGTTATCCACCACCCCGTGATTATGAGCATATTTACCAGACAGGATGGAAGCCCGGCTCGGCGAGCACAGCGAGGTAGTGACAAAAGCATTTTTAAAATATACTCCCTCCCGGGCCATACGATCCATATGGGGTGTTTCTAGAAAAGGATGGTCCATAAAGCCCATCGCATCGTAGCGGTGGTCATCGGCGAGTATGAATATGATATTAGGCTGCCCTGATTTCTGCGGTTCATCCATCTGTTGCATCGCCGATAACTCAGCCACCGAAAAGGTAGCTAACGCGAATGCAAAAATATAGGCTTCCATGCGATTCATAGTTTTCAAATCAATGGCATTACTTTAGCGGCGATCAAAATCACCACAAGTCCGGTAATTCCCATGATGGTCAGCAGCGGTGAAAATGTCTTCAGGGCTTCTTCCTCAGTTAGGCTACTCATCTTGCACACAATCCAAAAACCGCTGTCGTTCATCCAGGGAATAAGCTTAGAGCCGCAGGCAATGGCCAGCCCGATATAGAGTTGGTGATATTCTAACGTTATCGAATTAGCCATGCCTGCCAGAATACCGGATGCGGTAATCATGGCCACGGTGGCTGAGCCTTGGGCGGTTCTGACCACTGCCGTGATCAAAAAGGCCAGGGGAAGCAAGGCCATCTGAAAATCCTGCGTCAAGGCTCCGATGCGCGCGCTGATGCCAGTTTGCTGCAGCATGCCCCCAAACGCTCCTCCGGCCGCGGTGATCAGAATTATCATTCCTCCGCTCATCAGGGCGGTTTGCACCGACGCAAGCAATTCTTTTCTGCTGCCATGTTTTTGGATGGCCAGCATAACCAAGGCCGCTACCCCCCCGGCGATGAGGGCGATGTTTTTCTCCCCCAAGTACTGCACTGCTCCCACCAGCGCGTTGGGTGAATCAGTGGCCTGCGTCCCTAAGAAGGTGCCAAGCGCAGCATTGGCACTGATGAACACCAATGGAATCAGGATGGGAAGCAATGCCAGCCACAAGGGGGGTAGTTTCGTACTTGTTTGGGTGGATAGAGATTTGATTTTTTCCAGGGGGGCGTCCAGTGAATCACGCAGCGGGACGGGCCACTTTCGGTTGGCCCAGGCCGCGAAAAAGTAGCCCGCTACGATGGTCACGCTTCCTACCAATACCCCACCAATCATCATCATGCCGATGGGGATGTTCATCTCACTCACCAAAAACAAGGGGCCGGGGGTGGGAGGCACCAGCGAGTTGGCCATGGCGGCCCCGGCGGTAACGCAGAGAACGAGCAACAGGTAATTTTTGCCAATCCGGATCGCCATCGCTTTGGCCAGTGGGATCATCAGGTAAAAGACGGTATCAAAGAAAACGGGGATTCCGATGAAGAAACTACTCCCTAAAAAAGTAATGGGGGCTTTGGAAATGCCGGTGACGTGCAAGGTAGACCGCACAATGCGTTCGGCCCCGCCGCTTTCCAGTAGGCACTTTCCGATGATAGAGGCCATGGCAATCAGGATACCTATCTTTTCGCAGGTAGACCCAAACTGGCTGGCTATTCTTTCGCCAATAGCCTGGTTGGCCAGTGCCTGGGCGGCTTCGGCCGTTCCCCCTTTGCTCAATACGTACTGTTCAACAGCTGGGGCGGGGGTGAGTTGCGCGACCACCAACGCTCCTAGCAGCAAGGCTAGAAAGGGGTGTAGGCGCAGCCCGATAATCCCACCCACGACGATGAGCACTCCGATCAGCAGGATAAACAGGGGGTCGGTGAGCATCATAAACTAGTGTTTCCGAATCCTTTGAAGGTATTGAGCTTTTGCGCCATCTGGCGGGCCCCGTGGGCCACAAAGGTAGCATCGGCCCCGCAGGCGATCAGGCGTATTCCCTGGTCGTGGTAGGTAGCAAAATCGTCCGGATCAAACAGCAGGATGCCGGTTGCTTTGCCGAACTTTTGGGCGGCGCTGATCGTCGCTCGCAGAGCTTCTTTAAACTGCGGATGGTCGAGTTCGCCGAAGTGGCCCAGGGCCATCGACAGGTCGGCCGGACCAATAAACAGCACATCAACGCCGTCCAGGGCGGCAATAGCCTCCAGGTGATCCAGCACTTCCAGCGTTTCAACCTGCACTACTCCCAGAATATCGTCTTTGGCATTGTGGTGATAAGCAGTAAAGTGCTGTCCAAAACCAGTGGCCCTTACCATCTTCGCCACCCCCCGGCTGCCCTGCGGCGGATAATGCAGCGCGCTTACCACCCGTTTTGCTTCCTCGGTGTTACTCACTCGGGGGCACATGATCCCTTCGGCCCCCATATCCAGCACCCGGTGAAACCGCGCCCGTTCGGAGCTTTCTACGCGAATGATGGGAGCGGCCGGAGTATGTTCCAATGCTTGCAACTGGTGCAGTACGTCTTTTTCCGAGCCCGCCCCGTGCTCCAGGTCGATCAGCACCCAGTCGAAGCCCGCCAGCCCGACGATCTCGGCGGTCAGGGGGCTACCCAGGTTCAGCCAGCATCCGTTAAGGGTTTCTCCGGCCCGGAGCCTTTGTTTTAGGTTTTTCATCAGTATAGCTTGGTGGTACTCTTTTATCTGAAGTCAAAAGATATAGGATCAATTTTCGTTATCGGGCTTGTATTCCCAGTTGATGCCTTGTTTCTCTAACACGGATTGAATCATCATTCTACTACTGATGCTAGATCGTACGTCTTTTTCCAATTGAGCAGGATCAAAACGCTCTAAGATGTACTGCCTTAATTCATTTTCCAATCCTGCATATTCTCGCTGACCGCTCAAATTATTCCACTCGCCAGGGTCATCGTTTAAATTGATCAATTGCGCCCCATAACCGGTAAACCAATTATACTTATATCCGCTCTTTACCACGCTAAAGCAGGTAGTGTAAACGCCTTCCGAATGATTTTCAATAATGGCAAACCGGTTATCATCGGGGGTGCCATCCATGAGTGGAACCAAGCTGGATCCATCATACATCAGTCGCTGGTCATTCGGGATACCCGCCCAGTCAAGCATGGTGGGCATGATATCCACCAACGACACGGGAGTAGCTTGTTGAGTACCGGCAAAGCGATGATCAGGATACTTAACAATCAGCGGCACCCGGGCCGACCATTCATTAAAACTACGCTTTTGAACCATCCCTTTTTCTCCGATCATGTCTCCGTGGTCACTGGTAAAGACGACTATCGTATTCTTGTCCAGTCCCTTATCCTTCAAGGCGGACAACAGTTCGCCTACTTTGTCATCGATATAGGTATATAATGCATAATACGCCCGCCTCACTTCCCTGATACTTTCGGGCACCGTTACGTCTACCAGGTCGGTACCGGAATGGCGTCTTAGCCACCGGTCCATGATACTGAGTTTGTCTTGCCAATTCTCAGGAAATTCGGGCAATTGAATTTCGGCATCTTGGTACATGTCCCAGTACCTTTGGGGAGGGGCGAAGGGCTCATGGGGAAAATTATAAGAAACCATCAGGAAGAAGGGTTGCGTTTCATCATGTTCTTGTAAGTACTCAATAGCCTTGCTGTGTGCCAGCTCATCAAGTTCTAAACCGTGGGTGGGCTGATCAATTTTCAACCCACCGGCGATATAATTCTCGAAATGGGGCCTCGGAATCTTTTCCTCTCTTGATTTAACCCAACGAAAGTCAGCAGGGTAGTGGCTTTCTATTAACCTTCTCTGAAATCCGTGTAGCTGGTCCGGCCCCACAAAATGGACTTTCCCACTTAACACGGTCTCATACTGATGATTGACCAGGTAATGATTGATGGTAGGAATATCGGAAGCCAATGGGGCAGCGTTGTCGTATACTCTGATGTTTGAAGAATACATTCCGGTAAGCATGGCTGCTCTGGCAGGTGCACAAAGTGGATTATTGGCGTAAGCGGCATCAAACCGCACTCCCTGTTGGGCCAACTGGTCAAGATGGGGTGTTTTCGTCACGGGGTGACCATAAGCACCCAAAAGCATAGGAACCATCTCGTCCGCTGAAATCAGTAAGATATTGGGTTTAGCCTCCTGTGAATATGCGTTTAGCTCAAGAATGGCTAACCCAAATAGTAAGAGGCACTTGATTTTCATGCACATTTTATTTGGCTATTGATCCCACCACACCCGGGTGTCCAGAATATCAGGGCCTTGTCGGCTCACCGCTACATCCAGGTGTTCTTTATTGACGGTAAGCTCTGAATCAGGGTAGGTCAGCCGACGGATGAAATCCTCGGTTCTAAGGTTGCTGCCCGGATATGGGTTGGGGGCTACCTCGGGATAGCCCGAGCGGCGGAAGTTGGCCCAGGCTTCCGGGCCATTCAGGAAAGAAGCTACCCAATACTGGGTATTGATCTGCTCCAATTCGCTACCCGCTTCTAGCGGATGGGCCTGGAGGTAGGCATCAATCTCCTCTTGGGGTATATCAGTATCTCCGGGCCATGCTGAAAACTGTTGCATATTCGCTTCGATGCCACTGGCGTGCAGGGCGGCGGCATCGCCCTGGGCCCAACCCCGGAATACCGCTTCGGCCAGCAACAGCTGGGTCTGCGCGTAGGTGACCAGAAAGCTGGGTGCTTCAGGATTCCCCAACCGTGTTCTATCCAACTGACTGTAGGCAAACAAGCTGGCCAGGCCGTCGGCTTGCGCCACCGGGGGGATGGTGGTGTTGTCATATCCCTGGGGCATGCCTATCTGCGCGTCAGCAGAACGGTCGGCCACCGCTTCGGTCTGCTCACCCCCGCTTCCGACACCAATGTAGCGGACGGCAATGGCCTCCAGCCGGGGGTCATTATTCTCTTGGAGGTAATCTACAAACTCTCTATCCAGGTAATAGAAAGGAGCCTGGCCTCCGTTTAGGTTAGTTCCTACCGAATTTCTGAAGTTGGCGTCATGCCGAACCACAGCATTGTTCTCGTTCGACTGCATCAAGCCTCCGGCTACCGCCTTGCTTGCGTATTCTTGCGCCAGCGCAGAGTTGACCTTGGTGAGCCGCATGGCTGCCCGTAATAAAAGGGAGTTTCCCAGCCGCCGCCAGCGGTCGGTGTCCCCTTTGTAGAGAATGTCTTGGGCGGCAATAGGTTTGGAAGCATCCAGTGCAGCCGAAGCAACTTCCAGTTCATTCAAAATATCCAAATAAATGGCCTCCTGAGAATCATACTCGGGAAAGACAGTACCCTCCAAAAACCCTAGTCCGGCCTCGGTATAGGGGATATCGCCGTAGGTATCGGTGAGCACCATAAAAGTATACGCCCTCCAGATACGGGCCATGTTGTATAAGTTGGATCGCTCAGGATCTTCTTCGGTCCGTTCCACCACATCGATGATATTTTTAAGGACGTTTCGGTAGTAGCGTTGCCAGTTGCTCTGGGTGGCCGAGCGGTTATCTTGGTTTAGATTTCCCCCGGTGCCTACCCCAACAAACGGAGTGATCATCTGTCGTACAATGGTGGTTTCGTAGGTAAGGTTGCCATAATCCAGCGAACTTTCAATGATGGCATAGTTTAACTGAAACGTAGGTTCCACCGACGTGAGTCGGACCGGGTTGGTGTTCAATTCATCAAATCCGTCGTCGCAGGCGGTCAGTAGAGCAAAAGCCATCAGCCAACCTAGGAGGTGTTTCATGCTGTTTTTCATGGTTGTTAAGTTTTTTATGAAATAAAGGTTCATCGCACCAAGTGCCTCAAAATTTGATGTTCAGGTTGAATCCCATACTCCGGGTGATGGGCAGGCCGGTAGCTTCCAGGCCAACCACGTTGTCAGAGATGAGACCATTTTGATCCGGATGGATATGAGGCACCCATTTTTTGATCACGGCCACATTGTTAGCGACGAAGTTCAGGCGCGCACTCTGGATAAACTTCACCGAAGAAAGTAAGCTGGTGAAGTCGTAGCCCACCGTGACTTGCCGCAGCTGCCACGAACCGGCGTTAAAGACCGACTGTTCCGACATGCGGCCCGTGCGTATTGTTTCATAAAAGGGCTGAATTTCTGCCTGAGCCGTGTTGGGTCCATACCTGGTTTCGATCACTTCTCCGGCTTCGTTGGTAACTTCCTCCACAACCATCACGCCCTCGCCGACGATAAACCCCTGCTCTCTTCCAACCAGCGTGGCTTTGTCCAGGCCATGACGATACGCATTGGTGTGGGTACCGGAAATCATATTATGTCCCAGTTTGAAATCGATCAAAAACGACAGGCTGGCATTTTTATAGCGGAAGCTGTTGGTGAATCCACCGATCCACAAAGGAAGCGCCGTGCCAAAATTCAGCTGTTCACTCGAGCGCAAGGGGAGTCCGCTAACCGCGTCAAACACCTGGTTGCCCTGCGGGTCTCTCAACCAGCCCCAGCCGTATAACTGAGCCATGGGTTTGCCTACCTCCTGCCGGAGTTCCCCATGAAATTCAGCGTTTCCCACCGTAATAAAGGAGCCTTCGGCATCGTCTCCCAGGCTGAGCACCTCAGAGGTGTTGTAGGAAGCATTAGCGCTGGTGGTCCATTCAAAAGCCGGGGTGCGGATAGGAGAAACCGCAGCGTACATTTCTACTCCCCGATTGACGCTCTCCCCTACGTTGATCAACTGTCGCTGAAATCCGGAACCGTCGGATATTTGTGCCTCCAGAATCTGGTCTGACGATAGTTTGTCATAAAGCGATACCTCGAAGCGAAGGTTGTTAAACAACTGTATCTCCAGCCCGATTTCCTTTTCAGACACCCGCATGGGGCGCAGGTCGTCGTTAGGCACCAACGAGCCGCTGATGTTGGCCACCGGCTGTGGCGTGCCGTCTTCGTTGGGAAATTGCTGGGCACTTACCGTGTAGAAAAGGTTGTCGGCATAGGGTTGCACATCCGTATCACTTCCCACTTCGGCATAGGCAGCGCGGATTTTTCCGAACGAGAACCAGTTGGGTAGATTCGTAAACGCTTGTGAAAACACAAAACTGCCGGTAATCGAGGGGTACAGAATACTTCTGTTCGCGGGAGACAAGGTAGAGAACCAGTCGTTTCGTACGGTGCCATTCAGGTAGACGAAGCCTTTGTAAGAAACCTCCGTGGAAGCATATAAGGAGTTCACTTGACGTTCGGAAATGGTGTACTGAGGGCTTACCTTACTGGAGTTTTCGATAGTATATTTATCTCGGGTATAGAACAGTTCGGCCAACACACTATTGCGGTCCGAGCGCCGGTACATTTGGTTGCCGCCCAGGTTGATATTAAGCCCTATGTCGCCGAACGTCCGGTCAAATCCTAGCAAAAAGTCTGCATTGATTTCCCGAAACCGTAGCTGGTCTTGCACGTACTGCCCATTAACCAAGCCCGGGGGCGGCGAAGACTGCCGTTGCGAACCGGTAGGGAGGTTGTACTCCTGGTCCCGCGAAAAATAATCCTGGCCCACGCGTCCCTGCAGGTACAGCCAATCGGTGAAGTTGTAGCGGGCCGTAAGGTTGCCGTAGATACGGTCTTTGACGTTGTTCTCAAAGCGCGACAAGGCAAAGTAGGGATTGGTGCGGTTGGTAAAGCGCGAATACGGAAACTCGTCCCCGTTTTCTTCAAATGCATAGCGTTCCAACAAGTCTAGGGGCATCGAAGTGGCCAGAGTATAAATCACCACCGGACTAAAATCCTGTTCGGCAATGTTGGGCGGGTTTCTTCGGTCTTCGTTCGAATAGTTCACGTTCCCCGATACGGTCAGCTTATCCGCCAGGGTTTGGGTGAAACCGAGATTGACCGTTTTCCGGTTGTAATTGGAACCGGGCAGGATGGCCTTGCTGTCCATATTAGACAAGGAAAGGCTAAAGCCCCCGAATTCTCCCCCGGAAGAAACCGTCACCGTATTGGAAAAGGTAGAACCATTCCGGTAATAATCCCGCACTTTGTTGGGCTGGGGCACATACGGCACTTCGATGCCGTCGAAGAGGATTTGGGTCATGCCGGGCTCAAACTTCTCGCCGAAGCTCCATACCCCCGACACCGGCCGGGGCGACGTAGGGCGTTCTCCGCCTTCTCCCTGCCCATACTGATACTGGTAGTCGGTGTAATCCAAGGGCACATCCAGGGTATAATTGGTGTTGTATTCTACCTGAATACCTTTGCCGGCCGCCCGGTTGCGGGTGGTGATCATGATGACCCCGTCTTTGGCCCGCGAACCATACAGCGCTGAGGCCGCTGCCCCTTTCAGGATATTCATCGAGGTAATATCGTCCGGGTTGATACTGCTTAGCCCATCCCCGCTATCCGAAGTGCGGTTGCTGCCCCGTTCAGAGGTGGCACCGTTGGCCCCCGCGTTGGTGTTGTCGATGGGCACCCCATTGACTACAATCAGCGGAGAGTTATTGCCTCCGAACGAAGATATCCCCCGGATGCGGATTTTACTGCTGCCTTGCGGCCCAGAGCCCAATCCGGTGATGTTGACACCGGGCACTTTGCCTTGCAGAGCATTGGCAAAGTTGGGAGTGCGGTTCACGTTGAACTCTTCGGGTTCCACTTTAGCGGTAGCGTATCCCAGGCTTTTGGCTTCCTTTTTTATCCCCAGCGCCGTAACTACCACCTCGCTCAAGGCTTGAATGTCGGGAGCCAGTGCCATGTCAATGACGGATCGTCCGTTGATGGAAATCTCTTCGGTGGTATAGCCTACCGAAGAAAACACTAAGGCGGTCACCTCATCGCCGACGGTGACCTGGTAGTTGCCGTCTATATCCGTCACGGTTCCGCTGGTGGTGCCCTGGGCAAACACATTGACTCCCGGTAACGCCCCCCCGTTTTCTAAATCGGTGACCTGGCCACTGATGGTTTGCTCCAGCATCGAGTTTTGCTGAGCCGGATTCCGTCTGGCCGGGGAAACCAACCGGGTGTTGGGATCCGGAGCGGCAGAAACACTGCCGGAGAGACTATTATTCTCCACTTTCTCCGGCAGTTCATCCGATTTCTTCTTGAAAACGTAATAGTAATTGTCTCCTACTTTTTTGAAATTCAGCGAAAACCTTTCCAACACTTCCCCGAGCGTGTACTTCAGGTCTTTTTGGTCTCGAATCCCGATGGGTTGATCCGTAAATTTGTTCTCCACATCCTGTAGCTGATAATAGAAATTCACTTGATGAGTTTTTTCTATCTGCTGCAGTACTGAAGTAAGACTTATTCCTTCTTTCTGTTGACTGGTAACGTTCTCTTTGTCATTGCTAGACGTAGTAAGGGCCAACTGTTGGGCATGCAACCGGTGCGGTAATAACGGGCAAAGCAAGATTAGGCAAGTCCCCCAGCAAAGGCAGGTAAAATAAGTTTTCATAGTTGTGTAGTTAAGTGTACTAATCGAAGGTATGCTGCCTGCTGTCTTCCGCGTTTCGGGGAAGAAAGAGACGAGTTTTATTGATAGATGATCTTTGTTCCTTCTCTTTTGATGGTTGTATGGGTTACGTTGGCAATTGCTTCTAACAATACTTCAATATTATCGGCTGGGAACGAACCTTTCAGGTTGATAGCATCCGCCTGTTTTTTATCATCAAAGTGCAACGTAAGACCATAATTATCCGCTAAGAGCTGACTGATTTCAGAAAAAGAGGCTCCTTCAAAACGAATAAGACCTTCTTTCCAGGCAGTATACTCAGCCGCTTTTACCGGTTGTGGGTTGATCTGCTGTTCTCCCAATTGTACTTCCACCAGTTCGCCGGGGGCCATGCGCAACCCATGGCCCTGCTCTTCCAGACTCAACTGCACACTTCCTTCTTCCAGCACCACCTGAGTCTGGTCGCGTCGGTGCCGTACGTTGAAGCGGGTGCCCAACACTTCTACTGTTAAGTTCTTGGTATGCACGATAAAAGCAATGGCTTCCGAATTATCTTGGTTGACCGGTGTTTTTCTTTTGCTTACTTCAAAAAAAGCTTCGCCTTTCAGCCAAACCTCCCGAGGCCCTGCCGTTTGATCTTCGCAGCGATAGCCGATAGCAGAGTTTCCGTTGAGGGTCACCAGTGAGCCATCGGGGAGGGCGAAAGTTTTGATTTCACCGTAGGCGGTGGCGAATTGCTTTTCGACGGTGGAGCTCTTCTCCCATCGGTAAAGAAGGACACACGAGACCAGCAATATCACTAGGGCTGCCGCTATGGCCCCCCAGTGCCTTGCTAAGCGTTTATTGGTCGTTCTTGACTGATCCCGCAGGACTTGTTCAGAACGTACCCCTTGGATAATCTTCTGTCGGAGCGCCTCTTTTTTAGCACCGGGCATTGATCTTCTTTCTTCCTGCAACGCTAATAACAGCGCCCGGGCTTCGTGCACCGGTTCTTCCTGTTCCGGGTGAGCCGACCGCCATTTTTCCCAGTATTGTCTATGCTCTTTCCCGCCTGACAATGCCCACGCACAGAAGGAGTCATCCAGTAGCAAACTTGTAATGATAGTGGTTCGGCTCACGATAAAGACTAAGTGATATTTACTAGAAGCAGCGTGTTGCAGAATCTACTGTTCGAAAGAATAAAAAAAATAATTTTTAATTTTTCATTTGATCAAATTAAAGAGAGCAAAAGAAGGAGAATCTTAGCAGAAGAGAATACTTCTTTAGCGGGATGCTTGGCTTTCACAGCAAGGGTGAGCTTGCGAATGGCCGTATGCAGCAAGTTATACAGTGTCTGCTTTTTGATTTCCATCACTTGGACAATCTCGTCGTGGCTTAGATTATCGATATACTTCAACGTGATGGCCTGTTGTTCTTTCTGACTCAGGGTGGAAAGGGCCCGCTGCAGGCTGGTTTTACGTTCTGCTTCAATTTCTGAAAGAACTTGGGTGTGGATATAGTGATGATCATCCTGCGCCCCGATGGGTAGGTATTCGTCTATGAACGAGATATGCCGATAGTGAAGTAGTTGCCTGAGCAGTTTTTGCCGGAAAGCTCGCAATAAGTAGGCTTTCACCGAATCAGGTACACAAAGCTTTTCTCGACGAAACCAAATTTCGGTAAACAGGTCCTGGATGGCGTCTTCAATGCTTTCGGATTTACCAGTGAATTTACCGCCGTAGTTGTACAACCCGTCTACGTACCGATCATACAAAGTGACCAAGGCGCGTTCGTGGCCCCGAACCATCTCGGACCAAAGAACCTGATCGCTGCTAGGATGAAGATCGTCTGCCAAAGTATTTCGTAGTTTGTACTAAGAATACGAACTTATCTACTCAAATTCAAAATTTAGTTTTATTTTAGACAGAAATTGTTAGAATGCGAGCTATGGACTTGTCATCACATAATATCCCACGGTCAAATCAATGAGTGAGGCACACCACTTTGTTTCAAAGTAGCGTCCTCGGTTAGTTGGTTACTCCCAACTACCCTTTACCAAACTGCCCCGTTCGCGGTGGTGTTCAATGCGCAGGTACACGTCGATCTCCTGCTGAAGCTCCTCTACGTGCGAGATGATCCCCACAATCCGGTTTTCTTGTCGCAACGTTTTCAGCGTGTCGAACACCACCCGCAACGCGTTTTTATCCAAAGAGCCAAACCCCTCGTCTAAAAAGAAAAAGCTTTGTTGGGACTGATTGAGCGACTGGATATTTTCGGCCAGCGCCAGCGCCAGACACAGGGCCGCCTGGAAGGTTTGTCCGCCCGACAACGTCTTCAGCAGCCGGGTCTTGCCGTCGTTGAGGTGGTCGCGGACGATGAATTCGTTTTCTTTATTTAGTTCCAGGCTCAGGTTGTTCTTGGTCAGTTGCTTAAAGCGTACGTTGGCGCCTCGGCACACTTCTTCCAGCAACACCGTGGAAGCGTAGTTAACAAATCCGCTGCCCCGGAACAAACCGGATAGTTCTTTCAGGTTGTGGGCACGGGCGTGCTGCTCTCCCAAGGTTTTGCGGAGCTGCTGAATTTTTTTAAGCTTCTCTTGCTGTTCTTTCACCTCCCGCCGGGCCACCGCCCAAGCGTGCTGGAGCTGCTCAATGGCCTCTTTTAGTCGGATGCAGGTATGCTGGGCTTCGCGGTGCCCCGCCGGATCATAGTGTTTCCCCCGGATGGTATTCGTCAGCTTCCGGTAAGTTTCTTCGGCGGCGTGCAGACGGTTCTTGTACGATACAATCGCATCTTGTTCAGCCTTCACGTCCATTTCGGTATCAATAATCGATTTGACGTAATCCATGCTATCAAAAGCCTTTTGTTGACACAGACTCTGGATTTCTTTTTCAGTGGTCTGCTGCTCTTCCGCTCATCAGTCGGACGATGGCTGCAGGTCCCACTTGCGGGTGGTCTTCACGTCGGTGCTGCCCCGGTGGTCGTATCCGGTCACGGTGAACAGAGCCATCGTCCAGTGAACACTATCCGGGCTGCTGATCTCGGCCGTGGCGGTGTATTGTTGGTCTTCTCCGCGGAGGGTAAGTTCGTAGGTAGCCTTGAGGGTTCGCTGCCGGAGGCTGTCCCCGCGATACTCCTGCGCATCGGAGAGAGAAAAGCGGTCTACGCTCACGTTTTGCAAGCTGAAACGCTCGTACAGTTGCTCTTTGATGAGAAACTCCTCAATCACAGGATAAGAAGAGTGGGCGGTGTGGTCGTTCTGCTGGCAAGACAGTAGAAAGACTAAAAGTAGCCAGCAAGTGCGTAGCTTTATCGTCATGGTTTGTACTTGATTAGAAGGGCTAATATAAAACAGTGCCGCGTTCTCTTTTAACAATCCCGAAACATTTTATACTTTTAGCGCGACCGACCTATCCTACACGCACGCTATGAAACCTTTCCTCGATCAGGACTTTTTGCTTCACAGCCCGGTGGCTCAGCAGTTGTACCACGACTACGCCCGGGAGATGCCCATTATCGACTACCACTGCCACCTGCCGCCCCAGCAGATTGCCAGCGATAAGAAATTTGACAACCTCACTGCCATCTGGTTACACGGCGACCACTACAAGTGGCGCGCCATGCGGGCCAACGGCATCGACGAACGCTACTGCACCGGCGACGCCCCCGACGAGGAGAAGTTTATGAAGTACGCCGAAACGGTGCCCTACACCCTGCGCAACCCGTTGTACCACTGGACGCACCTGGAGCTGCAGCGCTACTTCGGCATCGACACCCTGCTAAATCCCGACACCGCGGCCGACATCTACCAGAATTGCACCGCCCAATTGCAGGAAGACCGCTTCAGTTGCCGCAACATCCTGCGGCAGCAGCAAGTAGAAGTGGTCTGCACCACCGACGACCCGGCCGACTCGCTGGAGCACCACTGCAAGCTGCGCGCCGATGGCTACGAGGTGACCGTGCTGCCCACCTTCCGGGCCGACAAGTCGATGGCGGTGGACGATGCGGAAACGTATAATGAGTATTTGCAACGGCTGGAGCGGGTGTCGAACGTGACGATTGATACGCTGGATGACCTGTTCACGGCTCTGCAAAAGCGACACGACTACTTCGCCAGCCTGGGTTGCCGCCTGTCAGACCACGGACTGGAGCGGGTCTATGCGGCCGATTTCAGCGAATCGGGATCCCGCCAACTGTTTCGCAAAGTGCGGGCGGGTGTGCCGCTGGATCCGACCGAAACGGAGCAGTTGAAGTCGGCCATCCTGTACCAACTGGCGCTGATGGACCACGCGGCGGGCTGGACGCAGCAGTTCCATCTGGGCGCGTTGCGCAGCAACAACTCGCGCATGTTGAAATCGCTCGGCCCCGACACCGGCTTCGATTCTATCGGCGACTTCTCGCACGCTCAATCACTGGCCCGCTTCTTCGACCGGCTGGACAGCACCGACCAGCTGGCCAAAACCATTGTTTATAACCTGAACCCCAGCGATAATTACCTGGTGGCCACCATGCTGGGCAACTTTAACGACGGCGCGGTGGCGGGCAAGATGCAGTTCGGCTCGGGCTGGTGGTTCCTGGATCAGAAAGAGGCGATGGAGTGGCAGATGAACGCCCTGTCGAACCTGGGGTTGCTGAGCCGCTTCGTGGGCATGCTCACCGACTCACGCAGCTTTTTGTCGTACCCGCGCCACGAGTACTTCCGCCGCATCTTGTGCAACCTGCTGGGCACCGACGTGATGAACGGCGAATTGCCGCACGACATGGACTTGCTAGGCAGCATGGTGCAGAACATCTGTTACTATAACGCGAAGAATTTCTTTCAGTTTGAGCCGTCGGCCGTTCCGGTGGCTTAGCAGAGTTGTTCCTATTCTAAAGTTGGTGTCGGAACGAGTATAGGATTAGCGCGATTATGTTTTAAAAGTTCTTTTACTTCGATATTCATAATTCCTTGTTCAGCATTCGCCATTAAAAGAATATCGAATGATGAAGTGTAATGCAAATTTTACGTTCGCCAATCACGTATCAACACAAACCTTGAAAAGAGGAATCTATTTTTGTAAACATTATTAACCTAACCATCAACCCACTGCTATGAGCAAAAAAATTGTCACCTTCGGAGAGATTATGCTGCGGCTGGCCACGCCCGATCACCTGCGATTTGTGCAGGCCACCGAGTTTGAGGCCACCTACGGCGGGGGCGAGGCCAACGTGGCCGTGTCGCTGGCCAACTACGGGCTGTTGCCCCAGTTTGTGACGCGCCTGCCCGACAACGATCTAGGACACGCCGCCCTAGCCACCCTGCGGAGCCACAACGTGGGCACCGACCACATCGCCCTGGGTGGTGAGCGACTGGGCGTCTACTTTCTGGAGTCGGGTGCGGTGAGCCGGGGCAGCAAGGTGGTCTATGACCGGGCCGGTTCGGCATTGGCGCAGGTGCAGTCGGGCATGATCGACTGGGACGAAGCGCTGGACGGAGCCGAGTGGTTTCACTGGACGGGTATCACGCCCGCCATCTCGCAGGGCGCGGCCGACGTATGTTTGGAAGGCATCCAGGCGGCCAACAGCAAAGGAATCACCGTGTCGTGCGACCTGAACTACCGCAAGAACCTGTGGAAATACGGCAAGTCGCCCGCCGACGTGATGCCCGACTTGGTGGACGGCTGCAACGTGATCCTGGGCAACGAAGAAGATGCCGAGAAGGTGTTTGGCATTCATCCCGAGGGCGTAGACGTGACGCAGGGGCACGTGGAGGCGGCGGCTTACGAGTCGGTGGGCAAGCAGTTGCTGGAGCGCTTCACCCGGGCCGACAAAGCCATTATCACGCTGCGCGGCTCAATCAGCGCCAGCCACAACAGCTGGTCGGGCGTGTTGTACGACGGGCAAAAGCTCTACGAAGCACCAACCTACCAGATCACTCACATTGTAGACCGCGTGGGCGGCGGTGACTCCTTCATGGGCGGCCTGATCTACGGCTTGCTGACCTACGGTGATGATTTGCAAAAGGCGCTGAACTTCGCCGTAGCGGCGTCGTGCCTAAAACATACGATTAAAGGAGACTTCAACCTGGTGACGGTCGACGAGGTAGAAAAACTCATGAGCGGCGACGCTTCGGGGCGGGTATCTCGATAACTTTCTTAGTGGCTAGGATACTGGTCACTGGTCACTGGTCACTGGTCACTGGTCACTGGTCACTGGTCACTGGTCACTGGTCACTGGTCACTGGTCACTGGTCACTGGTCACTGGTCACTGGTCACTGGTCACTGGTCACTGGTCACTGGTCACTGGTCACTGGTCACTGGTCACTGGTCACTGGTCACTGGTCACTGGTCACTGGTCACTGGTCACTGGTCACTGGTCACTGGTCACTGGTCACTGGTCACTATCGTTTAGTAGCCAACAGCTTGACCACTTAGAAGATTATCCAGCAACCAGTATCTGATCATGTAGAAAGTCATCCAGTATCTAGTATCCAATATCTAACTAACAACACAAATCCTTATGGCTCGATCTTCTCGAATTAAAGTGGCAACCACCATGTATGACACCGGCATGGTTCCGGTATTTTATCACGCTGACCTGGAGGTGGGCAAGCAAGTGCTGCGGGCCTGCTACGAAGGCGGCGTACGCGTGTTTGAGTTTACCAACCGCGGCGACTATGCCCACAAAACCTTCGCGGCCCTCAACAAGCACGTGGCCAAAGAAATGCCCGATATGCTGATGGGTGTGGGCTCGGTGATGGATGCGGGCACGGCGGCGCTCTACATCCAGTTGGGGGCCGAGTTCGTGGTATCTCCCATCCTCAGCGTCGACATTGCTAAGGTGTGCAACCGCCGCAAAATAGGCTGGTCGCCGGGCTGCGGATCGTTGTCCGAAATCTCGTACGCCGAAGAACTAGGGGCCGAGGTGGTGAAGATCTTCCCCGCTACGCAGGTGGGCGGTCCGGCCTTCGTGAAAGCGGTGCTGGGTCCGTGTCCGTGGACGAGCATCATGCCCACCGGGGGGGTGGATCCCAGCGAAGAAAACCTCCGGGGCTGGTTCGAGGCGGGCGTGCACTGCGTGGGTATGGGCTCCAAGCTAATCACCAAAGAAGTGACCACCAACGGGGATTATGATACGCTTAGCAAGACGGCGGCCGAGGCGTTAGCGATTATCAAGAAGTACCGATAAGCGGAGTGATGATGTAATAAATCAGGCTGTTTTGTCTGTTTTTTGTACCCCATTTATTGCCTGCGTCGTAGTTTAGCCTTTTTTTCATCACTTTTTTAGGGATAATTTAAACTTTACATTTATAGTTTTGTGTAAGTTTATTTTGCGAATGCTACTTTTTTCCTACCTTTAAGGAATAAATCCTAATTTGTAGTAGCGCGCTCTATGGAAGACTTACAGCACCTCGTTAAAATTGTTAAAAAGAAAAGCCAGCGGAGTTTACAGCTGGTGAATTTCAATTTCAGAAAAAAAGAAACCTCGAAGGACAATCTTCTCTACCAAGGCATTGTTAACACGGCGTTTACCTCGGATGAAGATGCTGCCAAAGCGATCTTTAAGGTAGATCCGGGCAACCGCAACTACCGCAACGCCAAGGGCAAGCTTCGTTCGAAGCTACTGAACCACCTATTCTTTCTGGATTACGAAAAGACTTCGTATACGCTTTACGAGCGGGTGCGCTACGATAGCGAAAAGACGCTGTTGCAGTGCAAAATCCTGATCAACGAGGGGGCTTCGGAAATCGCGCTTCGGATTCTCCCAACCCTGCTGCGCACAGCCAAGGAGTTTGAACTGTACGCACTCGCCGCCGACGCCGCCCGTCTGCTTCGTGATCAGCACGCGCTGATTGGCAAGCTCACCCCCTTTGAAGAGGCGAGCGACGAACTGCGCTTGTATGAGAAAAAGCTGGCGGCCTACGAACACTGTCAAACCCTGTTTCACCAATCATTAGTGCACGTTAATAAGTCAGTAAGCGCCCAAAAGCGCATTCTGGACGAGATACCGAAGTCTATCGAGCACATCCGCAAGGAGGCCAAAGCCCACCGAAGCCGCACCCTAGACGTGTTGGCTAGTCAGCTGGAGCTGGTGCTCAATGGTATGGAACGCCGGTTTACGGATAATATCACCCTGTGCACGCAACTGGAGAAGCAGTATCTCAAGGGACCGAACGATAGCGTGCGGGTACCCCTGTCTAAAAAGCGTATCGCATTCATTAAGGCCTATGCGTACCTCAACGCCCCGGTGGGCGCTAGCGGGCTGGCCTACGCCAAGTCGGCCCTAAAACTCTTTCGTCCGAGCGGATTGGACTGGTTCAGCTTCGCCGAGCACTACTTTTTGCTGTTGATGCGAGAGGAGCAGTACGAAGAAGCACAGACGCTGTTTCGCAAGGTGCGCACCAACAAAAACTTCAGCACCCTGGAAGAGGCGGATGCCCAACGGTGGTTTATCTACCGGGCTTACCTGATCTTTTTTAACGACGCCAAAATCCTGCGATGGGGTTTCAATCTGGATGAGTTTATGCAACAGCCCCCCCGCTTTGATAACGATAGTTTCACCATTGCCTCGCACGTGGTTCAGTGCTTGTTTTTGCTGCGCGAAGGACGGGTTGAAGAAGTGAAGGCCTGCGTTGCCGAGCTTTCAACACGTAAATCAGCGCATCTGGACAAACGCCATAACTACCGCAGCAGCATTTTCATTCGCTTGCTAGAGGTTATGGTAGAAAAAGAGTTTGATTTTGAGCGCGTAAGCGAAAAGGGCAATAGCTACTACAAAAAGCTAACGCGCAATACCATTCCCAACGAGATTGCTACCGAGATAGAGGTGGTCCCCTACCAAAAGCTCTGGACCCATCTACTCAGCATTCTGCGGGTCAACAAAGTGTATTTGCACTACCGGTTCTACCACACCAAGGCCGAACAGATGGCTTAGGGCGCTTTCGGTTATCATCTTCGCCGGTTTTTCGTTATCTTTACGGCATGAAATTCGGCATTATTGTTTTCCCCGGCTCCAATTGCGACGAAGATATTTTCTACGTACTCAGTGAGGTACTACAGCAGTCAGTAACAAAACTATGGCATAAGGATACCGACCTGCAAGGGTGTGATTTTGTGGTGGTGCCGGGCGGATTTTCCTACGGTGACTATCTGCGTTCGGGCGCCATCGCTCGCTTTTCTCCCATCATGCGGCCGGTCATTGAGCACGCTGAGCGGGGCGGATACGTGCTCGGCATCTGCAACGGTTTTCAGATCTTGACCGAGGCGCATTTGTTGCCCGGAGTGCTGCTGCCTAACCGGCAGCAAAAGTTCATCTGCAAAAACGTTTTTCTCAAGCCCGTCTCCCAATCTTCGCAAATGAGCAAGGGGCTTGATCCGCAACGGGCGTACAAAATTCCCATTGCTCACGCCGACGGGCGCTACTACGCATCCGAAGAAACCATTTGCCAACTCGTCGACAACGATCAGATCTTGTTCCGCTACTGCACGGCCGACGGAGAAACCGCGGAAGAGAGCAACCCCAACGGTTCGGTGGATAATATCGCCGGAGTGACCAACGAGCGCAAAAACGTGTTCGGATTGATGCCTCACCCCGAACGGGCCGCCGACGAAGCCCTGGGCAACACCGATGGCCGCTTGTTGCTAGAAGGATTGCTGAAGGTGATACCAAACGTAGCGCACTGAGGACCCGGAAGTTATTGAAACGGGATATAGCCCCCGATAGAGTAGAGTAACATGACAGGCGGCTGCTCCACATCTTCCGGGTAGGCGGGGCCTTTGCCCAGGAGTTTACCCAATCCTATCTGAGCGGTAAACCATTTTTCGCCCCGGTAGATAAAGGAGGGCCCTATCGCATTCTGCACGAACGATTGGCCGGTTCCTTGGTTCCAGTAGGTCATCGAGATCATGGAGCTGCGAATGGTTGGTTTCAGATGAACGTTGACTGCCGCCCCGAACCCCACCAACCCGGCTCCCACCTGTAGTCCGACTTGTTGGGTGAGCAGCACTTCCAAATCTGCTCCGATTAGAGAACCCCCTCCCTGCAAGATTCCGATGGTAAGGGCTGCTTTCTCACTTGCCTCCTCTTCCTCCTGGTAACTTTCTTCGTAGTACTGGGCGTAGCCACTGGTGAGCAGCAGGCTAAAGAACAGAATAAGTAGCGGTCCTTGCATATTGGTTTTATTTTGTGATAAAATAGTTTATACCTTTTCTTAATTTGAAAAGTTATATCAATCATAGCCATAAAACAAAACTAGAACCAATCGTGATGGATGAAACTGGCAATTGGCTTATTTAATTACACGCGCTAACGTCAAGGCAGAAAACGCTGGATCAAGTCGTTGGAATGGTTACTTCACGCCGCAACACATCCTCGAGCAGGTGACGATTGCGACGCGCTTCCCACACCTCCAGGTCAATCTGATCGGCCCCACTAGGGGTAATCGTTACCTTTTTATCCGTTATTTCGCAAGTGATCTCTTTCACCAACTGGTTTTTGGTGTTGTCGAGTCCGATGGCGATCCGCAGGATACCGGCTAGCACCGATACCGTTTGCCGATGCTCCTTAGAGAGCTTGCGAAATTTGCCGTGCTTCTTCTTAGGCGTTGCCTTGCGGTGGTAGCGCACCACGTGGCCAATGAGCAGCACCTCTTCATCGGTGAAGCCACGCAGTCCGGAGTGAAAAATGATGTAGCGCGAGTGTTTGTGGTAGCGCTCGAAGCTAATGTACTGTCCGATGCCGTAGAGCATCGCGGCATGCTGAAGCAGGTCACGTGCTGATTTATCCAGTCGGTGCGCCGCGTTGAGCTGGTCGAACATTTGTCCGGCTAGGTACGCAACGTGCGCCCGCTGTTCCAGGTCAGAATTATACTTGCGCGCCAGTTGGGCCACACTGCGGTGTCGTAGGTCTTCGTGCAACGAAAACGAGAACCCTTTGCCGGAGTAGCGCTGGATATAATCGATGATAAGGCCCTCCCGTAGCGAAGCATCACACAGCGTGATCTGCGTGGCTTCGGCTAGTTTCAGCAGTTGCACCAACAGCACGCCACCCAGGTGAATGGCGTCGGCGCGGCGCTTGTTGATCACATTGATTTCAGTGCGCTTCTTGGGCGACATCTCCAGCAGTTGGTCGGTGAGTCGCTCAATATCTTCCAATGAAACCACTTCGGCATTGACCGTGCGCAGCTCTTTGCCGCCGGTGCTCAAATGAGCCGCTTCGCCCAACGTGCGAATGGTGCCCGAGGTACCAATCACCCGGGTAAACCCCTGAGACCGGGCTGCCTCCATCACTTCTCGGGCGGTGTACTTGATGTGCGCTTCCAGCACTCCACGCGCTTCTTTGCCCACCGGCCCCTCGTTTTCAAACATATCCAGCAGACGGCGTACGCCCAGCTTCATACTGCTGCGGTAGAGCACTTCGGTGGTGTTGCCCACCACGGCTTCGGTGCTTCCGCCGCCAATATCAATCACCAGGGCATTCTCGTTCTTTAGTTCAATGGCGTTGCGCACCGCCAAGAAGATGAGCCGCGCTTCTTCTTTGCCGGAGATCACCTGGGGAGACAAACCCGTTTTTTCAATCACTTCGTCCAGAAAGTCGCCACCGTTGCGGGCTTCGCGAATGGCGCTGGTGGCCGCGGTAATGATCTCGTCTACGCCCAGTTGGTCGGCCAGGCTCACGTAGCGCCGAATGGTTTCCAGGCCCGCTTGGTAGGCGCGAGACGACAAATGGTTGGTGGCAAATACGCCCGCGCCCAGCTTCACCATCTCTTTTTCCTGCTTAATCACATCAAAGGTATGGCGGGCAGTCACTTCCACCACCACCATGTGGATAGAGTTGGTACCAATGTCGATGGCGGCTAGTTTCATAGGTAGGTAGCAATAGTGAGGTTAAATGAATTAAGCCTCAAAACTACTGATTTAAGATGGGTTAACCTATCGGGTGCCGCGCACCGGGTGTCGCGCACCGGGTGCCGCACACTGCAGGGCAATTAGCTTGATTGACGGTACAATATCTACCGCAAAATTTGTAATATTACCCCGGTTGATAATTTAGCCGAACCTAACCTTTGATTGTATGTACCCGCTTCTTTTCTTACTTCTTATTGGTATGAGCATTTCCCCGGTGTTTGCCCAGCGTGAGTCGGTTAACTATGATGAAGCCCAGGTGCCCGACTACGAATTGCCACCACTGCTGCGGCTTTCCAACGGCCAAGCCGTGACCAGTCCTGAACAGTGGCAAACCCGCCGGGCCGAGTTGCTAAGCATCTTCGCAGAGCAAATCTACGGTCGCACGCCCGAACTGGCCGACTCGCTACGCTTCGAAACAATCTCTGACGAACCTAACGCCCTGGACGGAACGGCCACTCGACGCGAGGTGGTGGTCTACTTCACCGAGGATCAGGCAGAACCCTCTATGACGATACTGCTGTACCTTCCGGCAAAGGCTGACGGACCGGTACCCCTGTTTCTGGGGCTGAATTTCTACGGCAACCACACCATCCACCCCGACCCGGGCATCACGCTTTCGGAGCGTTGGATGATGGCCAACGAAGAATACGGTATAGTGAATCACCGGGCCACCGAAGCTTCGCGGGGAGTGCGGGCCTACCGCTGGCCGGTGGAGCAAATTTTAGCCAGGGGCTACGGACTAGCTACCATCTACTGCGGGGATTTGGACCCCGATAAGAAAGATCCGGTCGATTTTCAGGACGGAGTGCATCCGCTTTTCTACGCGCCGGGACAGACGAAACCAAAGCCCGACGAGTGGGGGGCCATTGGGGCCTGGGCCTGGGGGCTGCAGCGGGCGATGGACTACCTGGCTACCGATGCGCAGGTAGACGCGGAGCGGATAGCGGTGATCGGACACTCGCGCCTCGGCAAGGCCGCCTTGTGGGCCGGAGCGCAGGACCAGCGCTTTGCGATGGTGATCTCCAACGACTCGGGCTGCGGAGGAGCGGCGCTGAGCCGACGGCGGTTCGGCGAAACCCTGGCCGTGATCAACACCTCGTTTCCCCACTGGTTTTGCGACAACTTCAAGCAGTATAACGGGCGGGAAGACCAGCTGCCGGTGGATCAGCACCAGTTGATTGCCCTGATGGCTCCCCGCCCGGTATACGTGGCGAGTGCCGAAGAAGACCGCTGGGCCGACCCCCGGGGCGAATTTTTATCAGCTCACCACGCCGACCCTGTCTATCGGCTGTTGGGCACCACCGGACTTCCCGTAGATGAGATGCCCGCGGTGGAAAGCCCGGTCATGGGAACCATCGGCTACCACGTGCGCCGCGGCGAGCACGACATCACCGACTACGACTGGGCGCAGTACCTGGATTTTGCCGACCGGCACTGGCGCTCGCCAAGGCAATAGGCACTTTTAGGACAGCCAACTTGAAAGTTGCCTCGTTGATGAGCAATAGCCCTTGACGAAGGTCAACTAAACAAGCTATACTGCGAAACCTGCTCCACAAAGCTACCGATCACCTGGGGCTCCAGAGCCACCGTGAAGGCAATTCCGAACAGAGCACCCAACAGGTGGGCGTCGTGGTTGATGCCGCCCAACCCCTGCCGCCCCTGCTGGTAAGAGTACAGTAAAAACAACGCCCCCAACAGGAAGGCTGGCATCGGAATGATGAAGAAGACCAGCAGGGTGCTGGTCGGGTCGAACAGGATTGCGGCAAACAGGATCGCCGACACTCCTCCCGAAGCGCCCAGCGAATTGTAGGCCGGGTTGTTGCGGTGCTTCACGTAGGTGGTGATGCTCGACACCACGATAGCCACCAGGTACAATCCTACGTAAATCCATGGTCCGCTCACGCCATAAAGGTAAGCATACACCTGCTCGATGAGCGTACCGAAGAAGTATAGCGTAAGCATGTTAAACAGCAGGTGCATGTAATCCTGGTGGATGAAGCCCGAAGTGATAAACCGGTGATACTCCCGGTTCGTTTGAATGCGGTACGGATTGAAAATCCACCGCTGCATGAGCTCGGGGCGGTTCCAGGCCAGCAGGCTTACCCCCACCGTGACGGCAATGATGATGATGGTGATCGAGAATTGCATGTGCTTTTACTTTTCGCGGTGGATAAGGGGTTCGATGAAGAAACGGAGGGTTTGCTTGCGCTTTTCGTCGGCCGGAAGCTGCTGCAGTTGCGCCAGGCCCTGCTGAAAATAGTGGTTCATGGTGGTTTCGGTGAGCGCTCGGATACCGAGTTGGTTGTAGATGGCTTTCACGGCGGTCACCTTTTCGGTTTTGTCGAAGGCGGGTCGGCTGATCCAGTCCACCAGTTGCACGTGCTGTTCGTCTCGGGCATTTTCCAGCGCTTTGATTAGCAAAAACGTTTTTTTGTTGGCGATGATATCTCCGCCCGCCTGCTTGCCGAAGGCCGCCTGATCGGCGTACACGTCGAGCAAGTCGTCTTTTAACTGAAACCCGATGCCAATGTTGATCCCCAGTTCGTAGAGCAGGCGAACCGTGGTTGCATCGGCCTCGGCCAGCAGTCCGCCCAGTTCCAGGCTATAGCCCAGCAGCACGGCCGTTTTTTGCCGAATCATGCGCAGGTAGTCGGCCTCACTCACCTCCGACACCGTTTCGTAGTTCATGTCCCACTGCTGCCCTTCGCACACCTCGGTGGCGCAGCGGTTGAAGGCGGCCAGCACCGCGGGCAGTTGCTGGGGTGGGGTATGCAGCAGCAGTTCGTAGGCTTTCACCAGCATCACGTCGCCCGACAGGATGGCCACGTTGCGGTTCCAATGCTCGTGCACGGTGGGCTTGCCGCGCCGCAGCGGTGCTTCGTCCATGATATCATCGTGCATCAGGGTGAAGTTGTGAAACACTTCGACGGCCAGGGCTGGGTTGAGCACGGCGGGGTGGGTGGCATCGTCGCGGAAGAGTTGGTAGGCCAGCAGGGTAAGGGTGGGGCGCAACCGCTTGCCGCCCAGGGCCATAATGTAGCGGATAGGTTCATAGAGTTCGGCGGGTTGGTCGCCGTAGGTGTGTTGCGCAATGGCTTGGTTAATGATTTCTCTCACGACGGATGGCATAAGGGTAGGCAGCGGTAAGATTATTCTCCTGGTGTAGAATTCAGGGACGAAAGTACGGAAATTACCGGAGATCTCGACCAACCGGTGCTTCGGTTTTGCTTCTGAGCCGGGTGACACTACGGTGGCTTTGCGGTTGGTACGAGACTGCGCCATTACTTGATTCGTGCCGGAGTAGAAGAAGACAGCCGACGCAAAATCCGCTTCTTGGAACACTAATATAATTGGATTAAGTGACAAAATTTACCCCTGTCAAATAATGTAATAATTACCTGACGTATCAAAAAAGGAATAAATTCGGAATATTTTCAATTTAGCGTGCATTTTTGTTTACCTTACCAACGCTACGGGTATAAATGGCTAAATGAATCATTTTATCCACCCTAACCTATCAAACACCATGACGTATTCTCGCTTACTTTCGCTGGTCCTTTTGTTTAGCGTTTTCGCTCTGTTTTCTGCCTGCCAGGAAGAAGAAAACAGCATTTTGAAGGTTCCTCTTCGAAATTTTGACTACATCCCCATTCAACCCTATCAAAAGCTAACACCGTTCATCACCGAAACCACTCTTTCTTCGGACGAACGCACTATCGAAGTTTTAGGCCAAGAAGGGCATCTGTTTTTCAAGATCCGGCCAAAAGGTTGTCCGGTTCACATCGGCCCGCTGTGTGATCCAGGATTCGAGTTGTCGTTAACAGGTGTAAAAGGGTTAGATTTTCATCGTTTAATTCCAGAGGAAATTAGCGGATTGATGGTTGATCTGGAGACAGAATCAATTGTGGCTATCCTCACCGAAGCATCTTTTGATCTGGAAAGCGGAGGGGCCAAACTTTTCTACGAATTCCAGCCGAATTCCGAAGTGGTTTCCGATCAACTTCAGATTACTTTTGGCGCGATGTATAACGCTGGACAATCCATTGAGAATGTAGGATTCGAAGGATTTGTTACTTCAGAAATTATTGAGCCTTTACTGTAAAAGATTTTTCTATTCTCTTGTCAAACAGGCTAACCGGACCGAAGGTTTTCGTCCGCTTGGCCTTGTTTTGTTCTTATGTGGCGTTGCCAACGCTCAGACTTCCCAACCTAATCTTGCTGACCGGCTTGACGAAATAGACCAAGCTTATTACTATACCAACCCCGACAATGCGCTACTTTCATATCAACAGGTAGCAGTTACCGCTCAGGAGAATGCGCAGCATGATATCTACCTGGATGCTCACCTGCGCATGGCCTGGTGCGCCCTGCAACACAGTTGGATAGATTCGTTTCAGTATTTTCTTCGTCGGGCCGAATTTATCGTGCAACGCCATCAGGAAGCTCTAGATACCCTCGACCCTACGCGTGCGTTGCGGGTAAATATTCC
This sequence comes from Cyclobacteriaceae bacterium, assembly GCA_965217275.1. GTDB lineage: Bacteria > Bacteroidota > Bacteroidia > Cytophagales > Cyclobacteriaceae > Tunicatimonas. Next base: position 6,516,667 of record OZ244400.1, read on the forward strand.
CTATACATGGGGCCTTTTTTATGATGAGAGCATGGGTGATCCGCTCAAAGCGATCAATAGCTTTCGCCCCATCGTGGCCAACCCCGCGCAGTATCAGGATTCAATGCTGGTTTCTGATACCTATTATGAGCTGGGACTCTGCTATCATAAGCTAGAAAATTTTGCCCAGGCAATTGTTTATCGTCAACTAGCGCTGCAGTGGCTTCCCCGACAAACGCTCCGCGAAGAATTTTCGTATCATCAAGCACTGCTACAGTTGGCCATAGGATCAAGCTACGATCAATTAACCACGAGCGTGAATTCGACTGAATCACTAAAGGCCAGAAAGTTATACGACAGTTCACTAAGAATCCTGCAAAGTTACCCTTTTCCCGGTCAAGCCCGAGGAGCAGTCGGCGCCAATTACCGACAGCTATCCCACTGGCATCTGGAGCGTCAGCAATACGATAGCGCACTCTGGCAACTAGATCAGTTGACTCGCTGGTACCCGCTTAGCGCCAACGAGACTGCCAATGTAATTCTTGGCGGAGATATTTATTTAGCGAAAGGCAACCATGCGCTGGCCCTTGAGCACTACCGCCGGGCCCTCGTTATTACCCATGATCTTTATACTGGTAAACACGTAGAAAAAGCTTCTATTCATAACCGAATGGGCCGGGTACACTTGCAGAATGATCAGGTGGATACTGCACTTTGGCATTTTCAGCAAGCACTGACCCAGCAAGTAGACGGTTTTGATAATTTGGCCTTAACTAGCAACCCTACCCTGAATGAGGTGAACGCTACCAAAGATTTGTTAGAGTCATTGTCTTCAAAGGCGCTGGCGCTGTACCTGAAAAACGAGGCGACTCCTCATGACACTGCCAGTTTGTTACAGGCTTGGAACACTTACCAATTGACGATTGAAGCAACGGACCAAATGCGCCAGACATTTCCTTCGCTGGAATATAAACAGTTTATCTCCGCCAGGGCGGCTAGTCTGTACGAACAGGCAATCCAAACCTGCCTACGAGCAGTTGACTTAAATCTTACGCAAGCCGACTTTCTGGCCGAAGCGTTCTATTTTTCGGAAAAGAGTAAAGCCGCAACCTTACTGGAAGCCGTTAGAACTTCCGAAGCCCGCTCTTTTTCGGCTATTCCTGACGCGCTGTTGGAAGAAGAAAACGAACTCAAACAAGAACTAACCTACTGGGAAAATCAACGGTATCAGGCTGAAGATGACGCTACCCAGCAGATGCTTCGCAACCGAGCTTTTGAAACAAGGGAAGCCTACAACGCGCTGATCAAACGCCTGGAAAAAGAGTACCCCAACTACTACCAGCTGAAATACGACACCAAAGTGACCGGGCTAAGGGAGCTTCAGCGCCATTTGCCCCCCCACACCACTTTGCTCTCCTTTTCTTACGGCGACAGCACCCTCTACACCTTCGCTATCCGGTCGGACGACGTGCAGTGGCGAGCCACCCCACTGGACAGCAATTTTCACCGAAGCTTGGCCAACGTGCTGCGCTCGGTTAGCCAGTATAATTATCAACAAGCCAACGACCTGTCGGTCTTTAGTGCATTCACCAAAGACGCGCACGGCTTATACCAAACGCTGCTAGCCCCCTGGCTCAACGCAGAAAACAAGACTGAACAACTGATTATTATCCCCGACGGCTTGCTCGGCTATCTGCCCTTCGATGTGTTGCTTACCAAAGAAACAGCTCCAACCCGCGTCGATTATCAGTCGCTGCCCTACCTGGTGAAGCAACTTCCGGTGAGCTACGAACATTCGGCCACCCTCCTCACGGCGTCCGTGCCGCCCTCGGACGAGGTGCCCTACGCTTATGGGGGCTTTGCCCCCTCCTACCCGGAAGCCCCGCTGGCCGAAAGCCGGGAGGTGCGCACCACCCTGGACGGCAAGCAGTTGGGACTGGGGCAGTTACGTCACAATCGGGAAGAAATTGCCTTTGCCGCTCAACTGTTCCGGGGCCAAACCTTTATCAACGAAGCCGCTACCGAAGCCCGGTTTAAGCAGTATGCTCCGCAAAGCCGAGTGCTGCACCTGTCCATGCACGCCTACGCGAACAACGAGAACGAAGACTTTTCGGGACTCATCTTCACCCAACAGCCCGACACGGTGTCGGAAGACGGTTTTTTGCACGCCAACGAGTTGTATAACCTTTCGTTAAACAGCGAACTGGCGGTGCTCAGCGCCTGCGAAACGGGCATCGGCACGCTGGCTCCCGGCGAAGGCATCATGAGCCTGGGCCGCGCCTTCAAGTACGCCGGGTGCCCCAACGTGACCATGAGCCTGTGGAACGCCGATGACCAGTCGACCAGCCAAATTATGCAGCGTTTTTTTGAGCGTTTGCACCAGGGAGTTGCCAAAGACCAAGCGCTACAAGAGGCGAAGCTAAATTACCTTAACGAGGCACGGTCGGCGCAGGCGCATCCTTATTACTGGGCCGCCTTTGTGCAGGTGGGCAACAGCGATCCGCTTTCGTCAGTGAGTGGTTTTTCGGAGTGGTGGGTGCTGGGGGTCTCAATGGTGCTACTAATCCTTATGGTGCTGGTGATCCGTTACAAGACCGCGCGCTAAGAAAAAAAACGCCTGTCGGGAAGATTACATTGGGGTGCGTAGGGTGTACCAACCTAAAAAACCACGCTCATGACCCAACCCTTTCGTATCCTTTCCATCGATGGCGGCGGCACCCGCGGGGTGATCCCCGCCACGCTGCTCGACAGTATCTACCGAGCCACCGGCCAGCATCCCACCGAACTGTTCGACCTGTTCGCAGGCACCTCCACCGGGGGGATTATCAGCATCGGACTGGCCTACGGGCTGGAACCGGCGCAGTTAATAGACCTGTACCTGAATCAGTCTGACAAGGTGTTTCACGATACGCAGTTGGATAACCTACGCGACGGCTTCGGCAAAAACTTCGGCGCCGACTATTCTAACAAACCCCTACGGAAAATTCTTACCGCGCTTTTCGGAGAGGCTACCCTAGGCGATGTCAACGAGCAGCTTCGGCAGCAGGGGCCCGATAAGTGCCTAATGGTATGCTCCTTTCATCTCAACCCCCAAGATAATGGCCAGCCAATTAACTTTCGGCCCGTTATTTACAACTCAAGTTTCATTCGTGATCGCGACGTCAAACTCGTCGATTTGGCGCTACGCACCTCGGCCGGTCCCACCTATTTTCCGATCTATCAAAACCACATCGACGGCGGGGTGTCCATCAACCATCCGGCTATGGCGGCGGTGGCCTTTGCCATAAACTGCAACACCTCCGAAAAGCTGGAGTATTGCTACCTAAGCGGCGCCAACAAAGGGTTGGGAAAGAGCCTGCAAGAGTTGCAGGTGCTCTCGCTAGGTACCGGCACTTCAAACCAAAACCGAATTGCTCCGGATATAATTCGCCGGAAACGCCGGGGCGACTGGGGAAATCTGCAGTGGATTGAGTATTTGCCCGACCTGCTCACCGAGTCCAACGTGCAGACCTCGGATTATTACGTGCAGCAGGTGCTGAGAACCAGCGGCACCGAAAACCAGTACCACCGCATTCAACTCTGCTTTGATGACCCAAGTGCCCCGGAAGCTATTCGGACCGAACTGGCGCGGGGCAAGGTATTGGGGCTCGACGTGCGCGATAAACGACTGCTACAGGCCATGCACGCGTTCGCGAACGATTATTTTCACGCGCACGAAGCCGAAATTTTGGCTTTTCTGCGGTTGAAACCCAGCTTGGTGTAGCATAACCTGGGTAATATCCATTGCTCATGTTGGTTCCGTACTGGAATTCACTGTTCCTTAACTGAGGCAAGAAAATTTTCTTTGTCATACAGGGGTTGGTTAGCGCTATTTTGATACCGGTAACCTATAGAGTACGTATTGGGCGAGATGCTGCTTGATAATGTAAGGTACATTACAAAGAAGGCGGGCTGAAGCTCGTTGATCATAAATTGCATATACCTACCCCTCATTTTCCCCTTAACCACCTTTTCTGTTATAGACAAGTCACCAAGGTTAGGGTCTTGAGAAAAATCTTTTGAAAAACTATCCATAGTAACATCAATAACCGAGTCCGACGAAAGTAAAGGTGCCTTGTATCTGTGCACAATTACTGAGAAGTCGCCTCGGTCGGTCTGAGCAGCGTAGGTCTCAGAGAAGTCGCCATTTTTTGTAATCTCTGGCTTGCTAGGAAACATGATCGTGAGACTATCTTCAAATTGGATAGGATACGGATTATCCTAACTAATAGAATAGTTGTAGTGCAGCAGAAACAGACAAAGAAATACGTATTTCATGATCATAGTCATTTAAGTCATCTGATCCCGTCGTTGGTATTGATCCGTTTGAAGCATACTATTTTATTGATGCTAAAAAGCTTTCCTTATCATAGAGAACATCTTCTCCATTGTCAAAATATTGATAGCCTATACTAAACATATCTGAAGACTTTTTGTCAAATAAGATCAAATTCATTACGACCATCGTAGGTTCGTTAGTTTGTTTCCATTCCATTTCAAAGTATACCCCTTTCAAGTCACCTATTATGACTTTTGCGTTATCTGATACACTTCCCAGATTGGCATCATTTGTAAAATCATCAAGCATGCTCTCTATTATCTTGTCAACATTAACGGAAGGTAGCGAATCATCAGAACTGCGTTGACCTCGTACTAAAACACTAAAAGTACCATGAGATGTCTCTGCCACGTAGGACTCACTAACCCCTTTTATACCTGTGATGATTGGCTCGGCAGGAAAGAGAACAGTCAATCCGTTTTTAAGCTGAATTGGGTACGATTCATTCTGAGCTATAGCATAATCAGCAAATAGGAAAAAAAGAGAAAAGAGAAAGTAGTGCATAGTTTATTCAAAGTTGACTACCAGAAGATATCCGTAACCTCGGCAACGAGTCAATCAGAGTGTGTGCCAATCTTTTACCGAAACATGGTCTGTGGTTTGATCGATCCATAGTCACCTACAGCCTGTTGATCCCTGAAAGTATAATTTTTATGATACTATCCCTTGATCGCGACTCGTTGCCACGTCATCCACATCTTTCACGATGGTAACCAGCAGCCCGGCCAGGATCATCGACACGCCGCCCAGCATAATCACGTAGATGGCCTGGCTATCGAAGAAGGAGCGGGCCACCCAGCCCAGCAGCGCCGAGGCGATGATCTGCGGAATCACAATGAAGAAGTTGAAGATGCCCATGTAGATGCCCATCTTCGCGGGGGGCAACGAACCGGCCAGGATGGCGTAGGGCATGGTGAGCACGCTGGCCCAGGCCAGCCCAATACCAATCATGGGCAACCACAACAGGTTGGGTTCGCTAAAGAAGAAGATAGAAATTAGACTCAGCCCGCCCACGCCCAGCGATAGCATATGCACGCCCTTGCGACTGATGCGCTTGGCCAGCACCGGTAGCAGAAACGCCAGTACCCCCGCACAACCGTTGTAGATGGCAAACAGCACTCCTACCCAGTCGGCCCCCTCGTTGTATACGGTTGAGGTGGTGTCGTTCGTACCGTAAATGTGCGACGTAACGGCCGAAGTAGCGTAGATCCACAGGCAAAATAGCCCTAGCCAAGTAAAAAATTGCACCACCGCTAACTGCACCATCGTTTTAGGCATGTTCAGAAAGTCGGTAAGAATTTGCCGGGGACCAGCGTCAACCAAGTCGGTGCCCTCTTCCCCATTGTAGCGGCGGAACTCGTCGGGCGGGTACTCGCGGGTGCGCAGCACCGACCACAGCACTGCGCCGAAAAACACCGCCCCTCCAAGGTAGAACGACCACTTCACCGAGTCGGGTACCTCTCCGGCGGCGGCCGTATTACTCACTTCGAACCAGTTATTGAGCACGTAGGGCATCATAGACGCTACCACCGCTCCCAGTCCGATGAAGAACGTTTGGGTAGCAAAGCCCCGCGTGCGCTGGGCCGAGGGCAGCATGTCGGCTACCAGCGCCCGAAACGGCTCCATAGAAATATTAATGGAGGCATCCAGAATCCACAGCATGCCCGCCGCCACCCACAGGGCGGGTGAGTTAGGCATCACGAGCAACGCCAGGCTGGCCAAAATAGCGCCCACCAGGAAAAACGGCCGCCGCCGCCCCAGCGTCGGATGCCAGGTGCGGTCGCTCAGGTAGCCCACAATGGGCTGAACGAGCAGGCCGGTGGTGGGAGCCGCTAACCACAGAATAGGAATCTCGTCAGCACTAGCCCCTAGGGTTTCAAAGATGCGGCTGGCGTTGGCGTTCTGCAAGGCCAGTCCGAACTGGATGCCCAGAAAACCGAAGTTCATGTTCCAGATTTGCCAGAACCCCAGGCGGGGCTTTTCTAACGGGGCAGTAGTGGTGGTCGGGGTCATCGGTTAGTCGTTAGCGAGTACGTACGTGCCGTAGGGCGGTAGCGAGATGGTCTCGGCGGTTGGCTCTCCCCCCGGCCGGGTGCTGAACACCGCGCTTTGGTAGGCCGGGCGGCTCGGCACGTCCAGGGGCTGGTCGGTGAGGTTGTGCAGCACCAGTAGGGTGTCGCCCGCGTAACTGCGGTAAAATGAACTCAGGCCCGGCATTTGGTAGGCAGTGGTGTCAATGGCTCCGAAAGTGAGCACGGGCGAATCTTTACGAAAAGCAATCAGCTTGCGGTAGTGGTTATATAAGGAGTTCGGATCACTCATCTGCTCGTCCAGCGGCGTTACGATAGCCGGGGTGGTATACTCGGCCTCAATCCAGGTAGGGATGCCCGGGTCGTCAGCACTCCACAAAAAGGGTTCGCGAATGTTGGGGTCGGGCTTTTGGCCCAGCATGCCGATTTCTTCGCCGTAATAAATGTAAGGGGCGCCCGGCAGGGTCATCAGCAGGCTAGCCGCTATCTTTCCCTTACCAACGTCGCCGCCCAGTTCGCTCAAAATGCGGTTCTGGTCGTGGTTGGTCAGAAAAATAGCATCGATAAAGTCGGGACGCACGGACTGATAGAAGTCAAGGATTTTTTTGTGAGTTTGCACCAGTCCGGTGTCTACGCCCTGCTGCACGGTGCGGGTAATGGCGTAGCCCAAGTCAAAGTTAAACAGGGCGTGCAGCCCCTTCATGTAGGGGGCCACCGTTTCGGCATCAGCCCACACCTCGCCCACCAGGTACACGTCGGGTTTGATGGCTTCCATCTCGGCCCGAAACTCCACCCACCAGGCGTGGTTGTCGGTAGGCCGGTCGTCGGGGAAGATGTGGCGGGCGGCATCCAGCCGAAACCCGTCGATGCCCACGTCTTCGAGCCAGAAGCGGCCGATGTCGAAAATTTCTTGCTTCACTTTCGGATTGTCGTAGTTCAGGTCGGGCATCCCGGCGATGAAGTAGGCGTAGTACAGTTCATTGTTGCCCTCGGCCTGGTGCCACTGGGTGATGTTGTCCGAATCAAGCCGGGTTTCTTTTTTTTCGATCTGGTCCTTGATCTCGGTTTCGTCGGCCCATACGTAGTAGTCGCGGTAGGGATTATCGGGCCCCTTAGCCGCTTCAACAAACCAGGGATGCTCGCTGGAGGAGTGGTTCACCACCAGGTCGATCACGATCTTGATACCGCGCGCGTGGGCTTCCTGCGTAAAATTGCGAAAGTCAGCGAGTGTACCGTAGTTGGGGTGCACGTCGCGGTAATCGACCACGTCGTACTTGTGGTAGGAAGGCGAGGGGTGAATGGGCATCAGCCAGACGGCTTCTACGCCCAGGCTGTCCAGATAGCCTAATTTGGCGGTCATGCCGTTGATGTCGCCGATGCCGTCACCATCGGAGTCGTAGAACGACTGCACGAAGATTTCGTAGGTAACGGCGCGGGGCCAGGCGGTGGTATCCGACTGAGAAGCTGCCCCCTCATCGGATTGCTCTTCGGAAGTGCAACGGACAAAAAAACTGAAAGAAAGTAGCAGAGTAAGCAAGAAGAATCGCGGCGGGGCAAACAAATAGCCTGGCTTTGATAGAGGGAGCTTCATTATGTTGGTAGGACAGATGTAATAAAGCAACCAATTTAGAAGGTTAATAGCCAATCAAAAAACTTCCGTCGCTATTTCTACTCTGAGCCGCCTCAATTTTTTTTAAATAAGAAGCTTTTTTGTTGTCTTATTCTTACAAAATCTTTAAAAGCCAATATAATCTCAGGTTGCAATTTAAACCGTAGTATGCTGCGTGCCGGAGGTATCTATTCTAATACATTTGGCTTCCACCAATCAAAATTTAGTGCGCTATGGTTTTATATCAGACAAAAGGAGGGGAAATCTCTTACGACGAAGCCAATCAAATTATTATTGCCCGGTTCTTCGGCTTCATGACCAGTGAAAGCTTTCGCAGTTTCATGCTCAAGGGATTAGAGATTCTTCAGCAAAAACTAGCCCTTCACGGTAATGTAATGTGGCTGGCCGACACGCGAGAACACAAGGTCGTTCAGAAAAAAGACACCGATTGGGTAGCGGAAGAATGGACCCCCAAGGCCCAGCGAAGTGGTTTAACCCATATTGCCTTTATTCTTCCTTCGAATGTTTTTGCTCAGATGTCGATTGAAAACTACCAGGCGGTCACCGTCAAATCAGTGAAGATTAAGAACTTTGGTAGTGTAGAAAATGCCCGCCAGTGGTATCGCTCCGAAGTGACTACTGAATCGGTGGCCAAATAGTTATTCGAGAGCGCGTTGCAAAAGCACCATAAACTATTCAACGCGTTTGTTATCTCTTTGGTGAGATTTTGTTAGTTTTGCTGGTACTACTTCATTGCTACTGACCCTACCTCATGAGCAACCCTACCCAAAACCAGCGCGGATTTACCTACCAGCTCACCCACATTGCTCAGGCATTTATTGATTACGCTTCTCAAGCCACCTTGCCGGTGGTGGATATCGGGGCAGCCTACGGGGTAGCCACAATTCCCCTCCTGGAGAAGGGCGCTTCGGTGATTGCCATCGATTTGAGTCAAGATCACCTAGACCAACTCTCGGCCAACGTTGCCGAAGCGGACCGTGCGCGGCTCACCCTCCTCAACGGGCGCTTTCCCGACATCACGTTGCCCATCACCCCGGTGGCCGCGGTGTATCTATCCCAAGTGCTTCCTTTCCTCACTCCCGATGAAGTGCGGCAGGGTGCGCGGGTGCTGCACGAGTGGCTGGCCCCCGGAGGAAAGGTGTTCGTGGTATCGTTTACTCCCTACCTGGCGCACGTGGCCGACTACATTCCGGTGTACGAAGAAAAAAAGGCGGCCGGGTTGCCCTTCGCCGGATTCGTCGACGACCTGTCGCGGTATTGTAGCGACGATTACATCAAATCTCAGCTGCCTAACCAGATCAACCACGTGGATGAGGACGACCTGCACCGGAGTTTTACCGACGCTGGCTTCGCCGTTGAGCGTTTGATCACCTTCGGTGATGAAAACAACGATCTTCCTCTGGGCATCAAACTTGACGACCGAGAACGGGTTGGCATGGTCGCCGTGAAGCAGTAGGTGACTAACCTGAACCCTGCAATGTGACGAATTCCTAAAATCTGCCCAATTTCTTACTCTCACCGCTCTCGTAGATTGCGTTTCCGGCATTGTACCGCACACTATTTTTGTACTTTTGCCGTAGGCAGAAGTATATTCTGTGCTCTCCGAAATTTTTTTGCTATCATAGGTAAGAAAACTTGAATTTTCCCATTTTTCTTACGTAATTGGTGCTACCAAATAGCATTAATTAGCTACCATATCTACCGTATTATGACTACTACCGTCGACTCCGACTGGGTGGAAGAGTACTATCTACCCGCCGTTGGTCACCCTATTGCCTGGCTCATCAAGCCCAAAGTTTTAACGCGCGCCCTGGCCCAGGCCTACAACCTCCCGGTGTCGGTTGAGGTTCTTAACCAATCTTTTGATTTACTTCAAGAAGACGAATGCGTTGGCAGTGACCATCGGGGCATGCTGCGTGAAGTGTTCCTGGTAGTAGACCAAATTCCGCGGGTGTACGCGCGGGTGACGGTTGCCAATCCCCATGCGGAATTAATTTCTCAACTGGTGCTGCTGGGTAACCGTCCTTTGGGTAAAACTCTGCTGTACAACAATGCGGAAATTGTGCGGAGCGCCTTCACCTACCGCTACTACGCCTGCTTTGCGTTGGGAGAGTCCAGGAGGCACGCTGACTTTCGCCACGTTTCCCTGTGGGCCCGTCGGAGCGTGTTTGCCTGGAAGGAAGCGCGCGTGACAGTCAGCGAGTTTTTCTCACCTACCATCAAAGAATATCCCCTTCCTCAGGAAATATCCTTCCGCTCAGCGTAAGGGTTCTTCTTCAAAGTCCGAAGCATTCACCCAACCGGCTTTCAGATTCTCTCCGGCCATATACCGCTCGTAGAAACCCTGCGAGGCACTATCGGCGTATTCGTAGGTCTCAAACACCGCCCCGTTGCCCAGCACCCGGGGGTCGCCTTGCTCCTCCAGATCAGCCAGCAGCCGCGTGCGCAGTTGCTCCTTGATGCCCTGGTGTTCAAGGCTATTCGCTAAGTTCGTCACGCAAGCGGGGTCCCGACCAATTTGGTACAGTTCCTCGGCGGGACGCTTGCCAAAGTTCATCTCCCAGAATTTTGTGTTTCCGTTTCTTCGCTGATTCAGAATCACAGTTTTGGTGGCTCCCCCATCGGTGTTCAGGTAGCCCGTTTCGGGGTTTCCGGCGGGCCAGCGGTCGGGAGCAAAGTTTTGCAGATACAAAAAATCTTCGGTCACCACTCCCCGAATGGGGTAGCCCGCGTCGTTCGGCCGCCCGATATCGTGTCGCTCTTTGCCGATCAGCACCCGGTCGCGCTCGGGGAAATCGGACGCGGGGTTGTCGGCCTCCAGAATGTCGGTGAGGCTACGGCCAGTAATGGGTTGCATACCAATTGAATCGGGGGAGAGTTGCGCAACTTCCAAAAAGGTCGGCGCAAAATCAATGAAGCTCACCAGGGCATCCACGGTTGCCCCGGCCGTCGCAATTCCGTCTTTCCACATCATCGCCAGCGGCAGGTGGTTCGAAAGTTCGTACGCCTGCCCCTTGATGCGCGGAAAAGGCATGCCGTTGTCGGCCGTCACCACCACCAGGGTGTTGTCCAACTCGCCCCGTTCCTCCAGCAGCGCCAGCATGCGTTGCAGGTGCTGATCAAAGTACTCGATTTCGTAGGCATAATCCAGCATATCGGTGCGCACCGAGTCGGTATCGGGCCAAAAGGGTAGCACCGCATCAATGTCGCTGAGTTGCTTGTTCCCCTGCCGGATGCCCGAACCATAGGTATAACCCCGGTGCGGCTCGGTAGATCCGTACCAGAAGCAGAATGGAGCATCTGCGGGACGAGCGTCCAAAAAGTCGGCGAAGTTAGCGGCGTAGTCATTGTCCGACATGGCCACGGTGGGCGGGGTGGTTTTCCGGGCATTGTAGGGCGTACCGGTCAGTTGCCGACGCTCTCCGTTCACCTGCCCGGGATTGCCGGGAGCCCAGCCCTTGGCCGTATACCCCACGTGGTAGCCGTAGTCGGCCAGCGCTTCGGCGTAGGTGGTGAACTTGGCCGGAAAGTGGGGCCAGTGGTTCACGGCTTCTTCCAGTTGCCAGGAGTTGCGCCCGGTGAGGATGCACGAGCGCGACGGCGCGCACTTGGCGTTGGGCGTGTAGGCGCGCGTGAACAGCAGCCCTTCGCGGGCCACCCGGTCGAAGCCCGGCGTGTTGACCCACGAGCAGCCGTAGGCCCCCATGTTCGGAAAGGAGGCATCATCGGCGATGCAAAACAAGATGTTGGGACGGCGCGGAAGTGCTTCTTCAGATGAATTAGTCGTTTGGCAGGCGTTGATTGCCCCTCCGAGAAATAGAAAAAAGAGTAGTCTCATTGCAGGATGATTTAGTTATCTATTTTAAAAGCTAAACGGGTGCAAGACCTCTGGTCAGGGATGTCTAGACCGGTGTCCAATGCAAGTGGGTTGCTAACCTACCGGGGCGGACAGAGTCCGTGAGTATAGTCCGCACAAATTCAGAGAATTTGCGCGAGCGTGCTTGGTAAGGTTTGCAGAATAATCGTGGGTTCTCATGGCATTATTTCGGCCAGGGCAATACGTTGGCTCGCTGGGCCCAGGCTTGCCACCGGTCGGCCAATGCTTGGGCTATCTCCGGATGTTCGGTAGCCAGATCGTTGGTTTCACTACGATCGCGTTCCGTATTGTACAGCTCCCAGGGGCCCTCCTGCCCCTTGGCAACCAGCTTCCAGGGGCCGCGACGGACCGCCCGGTTGCCTTCGTGCTCAAAGTAGATGGCTTCTCGGGCCAGGGTATCCTCGGCAAAAGCGGTGAGCAGGCTTACCCCTTCCATCGGTTTAATAGGATTTCCTGCAACCTCCGGCGGATAGTTGGCTTGCCCCACGGCCACGCAGGTGGCCATAATATCGATCAAGTGGCCGGGACTGCGCCGCCATTCGCCGGTCGCCTCAATGCCCGCGGGCCAGTGCACCACCAGCGGCGTGGCAATGCCTCCTTCGTGCACGTAGTGCTTGTACAATCGAAAAGGAGTGTTGGAAGCATTCGCCCAGGGTCGGCCGTAGCTCTGGTAGGTATTCTCCGGGCCGGGCATCAGGTCGGGGTGGTCGTTTCCGAGGATGACCGGTTCACCGGTAAGGGTTTCTTCGGGGATAAACAGCTGCTTGCCCCAGCCATTGGAAAGCTCTTCGGCACAACCGCCGTTGTCGGCCAAGAAGAAAATAAGCGTGTTTTCCAGCGCGCCTTTTTCTTCCAACGCGCGCACAATGCGGCCGATACCCTGATCCATCCGGTCGATCTGCGCGGCGTACACTTCCATCCGGCGGACTTGCCAGTCTTTTTCTTGCGCATCACTCCAGGCGGGTACTTGCTCGTCGCGTTCGCTTAGGGGCCAGTTCGGGTCAATCACGCCCATTTCCTGCATGCGTTGCTGACGTTCCCGGCGCAGGCTGTCCCAACCCATGTTGTAGCGACCTTCGTAACGGGCAATATCCTCCGGCAGCGCGTGCAGCGGCCAGTGGGGGGCGGTGTAGGCAACGTAGCCGAAAAAGGGAGTATCGGCCGGGGCTTCCCGAATGTACGCTACGGCCTTTTCCGAAATAGCATCGGTGTAATAGTAGCTGGTATCCTGCAAATCCACTGGCGTGTTGCCTTCGGTGAGCGTCACCGGATCATAATAACTCCCCGCCCCGAGGATGGTGCCGTAGAACTGATCAAAGCCGCGCTGCCGGGGCCAGTTGTGGGTAGAAGTCAGCGTATCGCCGGTCCAGTGCCCCAGGTGCTTGGTCACGTGCCACTTTCCGCTCATAAAGGTGCGGTAGCCCGCTGGTTTGAGTACTTCGGCAATCGTCACACTTTGCTGACTTAAATCACCCCGGTAGCCATTGGTGCCCCGGTCGCTGGTCATCCGTCCAATTCCCGCTTGGTGGGGATACAAACCGGTGAGCAGACTAGCGCGGGTAGGGCAGCAGCGGGCCGTATTATAGAACTGCGAGAATCGCAAACCGTTGGCCGCCAGGCGATCCAGGGTGGGAGTGCGAATCTCGCTACCATAACAACCAATGTCCGAAAAGCCCATATCATCGGCCATGATCAGTAAGATATTAGGCCGACCATCGGGCGTAGCATTGGGCTTTTTTTCGGAACGGGAAGACGTCTGACAGGCAATCCATAGTTGGCTACCAATCAGCAAGATCAATAAAATACGCGGTGAGGACATGCCGGTTGCTGCTTAATTATTGCTTGAAAAAGGTAAGGTAACAATAAAAACGAAATGGTGAATTCGGAGCAGAGTACTTCTGCGGGAGGATTCAAATTATCGGATACCCAACAAACGTTTTTTGCTCAGGTTATGTATTGGTACCACGCAAAGCTATCCCTATTCCAAATGGACACTGAACTACTTACGATTGCTCCGCCCACACCTTCGTCAGTCGCCGACCTACACGAACAGTACACCAACGTACGGCGGCAATCGGCCCGCCTGTGCGAACCGCTAAAGATCGAGGACTACGTGGTGCAGCCCACCGAAGACGTGAGTCCCCCGAAGTGGCACCTGGCGCACACCACCTGGTTTTTTGAGTCGTTTCTGCTCACCCGCTTTCTGCCGGGCTACCGGGTGTACGACGAGCAGTTTAGCTACATCTTCAACAGCTATTACGAGAGCAAGGGCGAAAAAATGCTGCGCCTGCACCGGGGCAATATGACGCGCCCTTCCACCGAAGAAGTGTATCGATACCGCGACTACGTGGACGAGCGTATGCACACCCTAATTGATAGTCTGACCACCTCGGAAAACGACGAGTTGCACGCACTCATCGTGCTGGGGTTGCATCACGAGCAGCAGCACCAGGAATTGTTACTTACCGATATTAAGTTTATTCTAGGCAACAACCCATTGTTTCCGGTGTATCGTAAGCAGCGGGTTGCTCGACCCACCGATGATATTCCTCTCGGCGAAGCATTTGTCGAGATCTCGGCCGGACTGCATTCGGTTGGTTATCAGGGAGATGGCTTTCACTTCGACAATGAGGAAGGAGCGCATCAGGTGTACCTGCCTGGCTTCCGCATCCTGAACCGACTGGTGACCAACGCGGAGTATCTGGCGTTTATGGACGACGGCGGTTACGAAAACTACGATCTGTGGCTGGCCGAAGGCTGGGCCTGGGTAAACGAAAACAAGGTTGCTGCGCCCGCCTACTGGCATTTCATTGACACTCAGTGGCACCATTACACCCTGCACGGCTTGCAAGCGATCGACCGCCACGCTCCGGTGACGCACGTGAGCTACTTCGAGGCCGAGGCCTACGCCCGCTGGCGGGGGATGCGCCTGCCCACCGAGTTTGAGTGGGAAGTGGCCAGCCGTCGCTCGGGTTACGATCAGGATTTTCACCGACTGGCTCCCGCCAACTTAGTGGAGAGCGAACTGTATCAACCCACCCCCCTGCAAATTGCGGGCACTGATCTGATCGCCGCCCAGATGATCGGCGACGTTTGGGAGTGGACGCAGAGCGCCTACCTGCCCTATCCATACTACCGGCGGGAGCGCGGCGCGCTGGGCGAGTACAACGGCAAGTTTATGGTGAACCAGATGGTGCTGCGCGGCGGTTCGTGTGCCACTCCCGAAAGCCACATGCGCACCACTTACCGAAATTTTTTCCAGACCGACAAACGGTGGCAGTTCACCGGCATTCGGTTGGCTAGTTATCTGTAGCCGGATTTTTTTACCTCCTTAATTTGCCCTCCTGTGAAGAATAATGATTGTGTGTTAACTGAGAAAATAGACCGCGCCTTCGCCGCCGACGTGTACGAAGGTCTCACCGCCCCGGCTAAGTTTCTTCCCTCCAAATACCTCTACGATCAGCGCGGTGATGCGATCTTTCAGGAGATCATGGCCATGGAGGCCTACTATCCCACCCGCAGCGAGGATGAGATTTTTCGTTCGCACAAAGAAGAACTGCTCACTTATTTTGGGGAGGATGGAAAGAAATTCCAGCTTATTGAGTTCGGAGCGGGCGATGGGGCTAAGACCAAAGTGCTACTCCGGTATTTTTGGGAACAGTCGTCGGGGCTTACCTACGTGCCAATTGATATCTCCGCCCACATCATTGGCGAGCTCACCGATGACTTAAAAGAGAGTTTGCCCGGATTGAAGGTGCAAGGAATCTGCGATGACTATTTCAGAGCCTTTGATGAGTTGGCAGATTCTGAGGACGCGGAAGCGCGCAAGGTTGTGCTGTTCCTAGGAGCCAATATTGGTAATTTCGATGCCGATGAGAGCGTAGCGTTTTTGCAAAAAATTGGGCAGCATTTGTCGTCCGATGATCAGCTCATGATTGGCTTTGACCTGAAAAAAGACCCCCAGCGCATCTTGGACGCCTACTTTGATAAGGGCAATGTTACCAAATCGTTCAAACTCAACCTGCTGCAACGGATCAACCGGGAGTTGGGCGGTAATTTCGACGTAGATACCTTTCAGTACTTTCCCATTTATCATCCCGCCGAAGGAAGCATCTTTAGCTACCTGGTGAGCACCGTGGCGCAGGACGTAACCCTCGAGGCCCTAAATCATACTGTGCGCTTCGATGCCTGGGAAACCATTTACATGGAACGTTCGCAAAAGTACAGCGAGCGAGACATTGCGCAGTTGGCCGAAAAAACCGGTTTCCGGGTGATCCGTAATTTCTTTGACCAAGAGCGTCTGTTTACGGATTCGCTGTGGGCACTGAAGTGAGGGCATGGACTCATTTTCGTTGCGAATGATCGAGATTGCTTCGGCTAGGAAAGATGCTTACCTTTTACCACAGATAAGGCGAACTTCTACCCTCGCCCCTTCAATTCAACTAGCATCAGCCTCGCAATCGCGTCTTCGAGCATCCAGCATCCAGTATCTAGCCCCCCAGAAAGTCCCCTAAAACCTAAGCCCCAAAACCCCTAGCCATCCCCACAAATCACCTAAAATCCATGCAAATCCGTCCCCGCCGCAACCGAAAATCCCCCGTGATCCGCCGATTGGTAGAAGAAACCCAAGTCACGGTCAGTGATCTGATCCTTCCCCTGTTTCTGGTACCCGGCGAGAACCAACAGATCGCCATTGATTCTATGCCTGGCATCTATCGCTACAGCACCGACCGGGTGCTGGACGAGATTGCTACTTGCTATGAGTTGGGCATTCGCACGTTCGCACCCTTCCCCGCCCTACCCGACGCGGTGAAAGACCCCCAGGCCACCGAAAGTGCCAACCCCGACGGGCTGTTCCCCACCGCCATTCGCACCATCAAGGCGCAGTTTCCCGACGTGTGCCTGGTCACCGACGTGGCGATGGACCCTTACAGCTCCGACGGCCACGATGGGTTGGTGCGTGATGGTCGCATTCTGAACGACGAATCGCTGGACGTTCTGGGCAAGATGGCCCTGGTGCAGGCCGAGGCAGGAGCGGATATGGTCGCTCCTTCCGACATGATGGACGGGCGGGTGGGTCACATCCGCCGCACGCTCGACGCGCACGGTTTCTCGGAGGTGGGCATCATGGCCTACACCGCCAAGTACGCCAGCGCCTTCTACGGTCCCTTCCGCGATGCACTGGACTCAGCCCCCAAGATGGGCGACAAGAAAACTTACCAGATGAACCCGGCCAACCGACGCGAAGCGCTCATCGAGGCCGACCTGGACGTGGAAGAAGGGGCCGATATCCTGATGGTGAAACCGGCTATCCCCTACCTGGACGTGGTACGCTTGCTGCGCGATACCTACGCCCAGCCCATTGCCGCCTACCACGTGAGCGGAGAGTACGCCATGGTGAAAGCCGCCGCCGAACGGGGCTGGCTCAACGAAGAACAGGCTATGCTGGAAAGCTTGCTGAGCATCAAACGGGCCGGAGCGGATATTATTCTGACGTATTTTGCGAAGGAAATGGCGGAACTACTGATTCAAGATAAGGGACTATCTACGTAGATACTGAGCCAAATAACTTCTTAGGTCGGTGGGCGACCATACGTATGAGCGATCTTTGTTTTGAAACTTTCTGTCCAGCGTGATTAGTCGGTCAGCCCCAACGTTTCTAGCCGAAGCCATCTGCACTGCGTCTTCAAAATCAGTCCAGCCCAGGGCAAAAGCATCTTGCACTTCTTTAGCCGTTTGAGGGGCAATATCCACCAACGCATAGGCTTGCTTTACCCGGCGGTTGGCTACTTTCGCTCCTTTTTCAGAATGAAATAAGTAATACACATCCATCAAAGTTTTAGGAGTAGCATAGCCTACCAGGACACCTCGCTTGATGTATTCCAGAACAGCGGTAACATCTTCTGCGGCCGGGCCGTTCACAAAAAGTTCGTCGAATACGTTGGTATCCAGTAGCACCTTCTTAATCTTCACTGGGAACGTAATTTGGTACGAGCCGCGCGGTGAACTCTTGGTTTAGTATTGTTGTCCATTGTAGGGGCTAAACTTCCCCTTAGCTCCAAGATTTCCGGTGAGATGTATAATTGATCTTCTACCAAAGACGCTTCCCGCCGAATCAGATCCCGTACGAAGCCTGAGCGAGTTTTTTGGGCTCGTTTAGCCATCTTCTCTAGTAATGTCCGATCCAGTGAAAGCGTAACCTTTTCAATACCTGTTTCCATGAGTTATTGTTTAGACAAAAATACAAAAAGTGGTAAACAATAAAAAGTTTATACCACCTTTCCTTTGACAAAAAAAACCTAACTTGCCCTCGCATAATCACACCACCGCATGGCCGACCTAACCACCGTCCAAACCGCCCGCGACCTGGGACTAATGGACGAAGAATACGATAAGATTAAAGAAATTCTGGGACGCACGCCCAACTTCACCGAGCTGAGCATCTTCTCAGTAATGTGGTCCGAGCACTGCTCCTACAAAAATTCCATTGTCTGGCTCAAAAAACTTCCCCGCGACTCCGATCGCATGCTGGCCAAGGCGGGCGAAGAAAACGCCGGGCTGGTAGACATTGGCGACGGTCTGGCCTGTAGCTTCAAGATCGAGTCGCACAACCACCCCTCGGCCATTGAACCTTACCAGGGAGCGGCCACCGGCGTGGGCGGTATCAACCGCGATATTTTCACGATGGGCGCCCGCCCCGTGGCCCAGCTTAACTCCCTGCGCTTCGGCGACTTATCCAACGAAAGAACCCAGTGGCTGCTGCGGGGCGTGGTGAAGGGCATCGGCGACTACGGCAACGCCTTCGGCATCCCTACCGTGGGCGGCGAACTTTTCTTTGATCCCTGTTACCAGGTCAACCCGCTCGTCAATGCTTTTTCGGCGGGCATTGTGGAGACCGGCAAAACCGCCAGCGCCATCTCCTACGGCGTAGGCAACCCGGTGTTTATTGTAGGCTCAGCCACCGGCAAAGACGGCATTCACGGGGCCGCTTTCGCCTCGAAAAACATCAGCGACAGTTCGGTCGATGACCTGCCCGCGGTGCAGGTGGGCGATCCGTTTCAGGAAAAATTGTTGCTGGAAGCCAGCTTGGAAGTGATCGCTTCGGGCAGTGTGATCGGCATACAGGACATGGGTGCGGCGGGCATCATTTGCTCCACTTCCGAAATGAGCGCCAAGGGCGAGCACGGCATGGATATCTGGCTAGACCAGGTGCCGCTGCGCCAACCCAACATGCAGCCCTTCGAAATTCTGCTCTCCGAGTCGCAAGAGCGCATGCTGGTGGTGGTCGAAAAAGGCAAAGAACACGAGATTCAGCAAATATTTGCCAAATGGGACCTCAACTGCGCCCAGATTGGCGAGGTGACGGATACCAAAAGACTAAAATTTTATCAAGGGGACGAACTGGTGGCCGACGTACCCGCCCACGACCTGGTGCTGGGGGGCGGAGCGCCGGTTTATCATCGGGAGTATCAGGAACCTGCCTATTTTCAGGAGTTCAAAAAGTTCTTGATTGATCAAATTCCCGAACCCACCGACTACGCCGAGGTGGCCCGCTTCCTGCTGGGTCATCCTAATATTGCTTCCCGTGCCTGGGTGGCCGAGCAGTACGATTCGATGATCGGTACCAACACCACCACCACCAACGCTCCGGCCGACGCCGCGGTGGTGCGCATCAAGGGCACCACCAAGGCTATCGCCGTCACCGTAGACTGCAACGCGCGCTACGTGCACGCCGATCCGCAGCAGGGGTGCGCCATTGCCGTGGCCGAGGCCGCGCGCAATATTGTGTGCGCCGGGGGCGAACCCGTGGCGGTTACCAACTGCCTGAACTTCGGCAACCCCTACGACCCGGAAGTGTACTGGCAGTTTGTGCAGGCCATCCAGGGCATGAAGAAGGCCTGTGAGCGATTCGGCACCCCAGTCACCGGAGGCAATGTGAGTTTCTATAACCAGTCGGACGACGGAGGAGCGGTGTTTCCTACGCCCGTGATCGGAATGCTCGGTTTGCTAGAAGATTATCGGAACAAAATGACGCTCTCGTTCAAGTCGGAGGGCGACCTTATTTATCTACTCGGTAAGCCGATTAATGATATTGCCAGTTCGGAGTATCTGTACAGTTTTCATGACGTAAAGACCTCTCCCGCTCCGTATTTCGACCTGGAAGAAGAGTTTCGGCTGCAGCAAACCGTGGCCGAACTAATTCGGCATCGGCACGTAAACGCAGTGCACGATGTGGCCGATGGCGGTTTATTCGTAGCGCTGGCCGAGTCGGCGATGAGCGGAGGTCTAGGTTTTTCGGTGCGGTGTCCGGAGAATTTGCGAAAGGATGCCTTCTTGTTCGGCGAGGCGCAGGGTCGGGCTATCGTTGGCGTCTCGCCGGATATGAAGAACCAGGTGGAGGAACAACTGTCCGGCAGCCACTCACCCTACACTTTTTTGGGAGAAGTAAAGCGTGAGGCGTTGACGGTGGACGATGCCGCGTTGCTGTCCGTTGAAGAGGCGCATGGTATCTATCATAGCACGCTTGCGCACTATTTAGGGTAATTTTTTTGCTTTTTGGTCGCCTACCGTACTTCTGCTTTTTCGTAAGTAATTGCTTTTTCCAAAAAAAAAGTCGAGCGAAAAGAGAGATTACCAAGGGTTTTCGCGATCTATAAGATTAACACCCAGTTTTAAAAGAATAGTACAATTAATAATATGTATTGTTTTACATTCATGTAATTTATTGTACATTTGTGTCGGCCCTGCTTTGGGCAGTAACTATTCGACTTACCAAACAGTTATGACAAAAAGGATGATGAGATTGAGTTCTACTTCTACTACAATCTGGGCACTTTTGCTGCTGTGGATGTCTTCTTGCTACGCTCGTAAAGAACTGATCTACCTGCAAGACCCGACCTTTTCCGGCGAATATCCTACCCAAATAAAAAACCGTCGCCCCACCTATAAATTGCAGGTAAACGATGTTTTGCACATCGACATTCAGAATCCCGATACCGAATCGGCTCAGTTCTTTAACTACGGGCAAGAACAGATGCAGGCGTTCGGAAACCAGTCTAACCTATTTATTCAGGGGCATTCCATTGACGAAGGAGGCTACGTGACGGTTCCGTTGGTGGGGAAGGTAAAAGTAGAAGACCTGACGGTAGACGAAGCGAAAAATTTATTACAGCAAGAAGTGGACAAGTTTTTGAGGAATACTACCGTTGATGTGAAGCTCATCAGCTTCAAGATTTCGGTGATGGGCGAGGTGAATAATCCCGGCTACTACTACGTTTACAACGGACAGGCCAACGTGTTGGAAGGCCTGAGTTTGGCCGGTGACCTAACCGATTTTGGTAACCGAAGCAACATCAAACTGATTCGTCAAAATGAAAACGGAGCGGAAGTTATTCTGCTCGATCTTACCAATTCGGACGTGATGAAGTCTAAATACTATTACCTGCTGCCCAACGATGTGATCTACGTAGAACCGAGCGAACGACAGTTGCGACGAGAGAACCTTGTTCCTATTGGAATTGTTTTCTCGGCCATCACTAGCTTAGCCCTGATCGCTAACGTGTTCATTAACTTTAGTAATACCCGAAATAACACTCCATAATTTCTAATAATGGAAAAATTTAAGAGACAAGACGAAGAAAGCATCAACCTGATGCCCCTATTGTTCAAAATTCGTTCAAAGTGGTACTGGTTTGCCGCTAGTTTGCTGTTGTTCTTAGGAGTTGCCTACGTGTATACCTCCTACACCGAAAGTCAGTATCTGGTGAATGCCAAGATCCTGTTCGAGGACGTGGAAGTGGGTTCTATCTCCATTGATCGGGAGCTGGATGACCCGCCCCGGTCCGGCAGAAGCGCCGAGCGAAAGATCGCGCTTACCAACGAATTGGCCAAGCTGGTTTCGGACAATACCGTTCGTAGTGCGATTGATCAGCTAGACTTCAACGTTTCTTACTATACGGTAGAAAAATTTTGGCCGTCGTTTTTGCAAAATTCGTGGCTCAACGAAAAATACCACGATTTTCCCTTTACCGTCACGCTGGATAGCAGCAAACCCCAGCTGGTGGGATTGCCCATTTACGCTGAAATTGTGTCGGAGAACCAGGTACGCATCAGCGCCGAAGCCGATGAAGCTACGCTGGTAGACTTTGCGAGTGGCAAAACGGTGAGTTTACTAAATAATATTGCCATCAACGAGGTGGTTACCGTGGGGCAACCCTACGAAAGCAAACTGCTAAATCTGGAGATCACCGCATCCGAAGCCTCATTCAACTACACTGACTACGACCTTTGCTTCAAGATCAGCAGTACCGGTTCGCTGGTGGGCAGCTACAAACGAGGCATTACCGCCACCCCGGCCGATCAGGTAAACCAGGATGCGCGCGTGGTTAATCTCAGTTTTGAAAGCTCAATCCCCCAAAAAGGAGAGCTGTTTCTCAACACGCTGATTGACGCTTACGCCAATCAAGTGCTCGAGGGCAAAAACGACCAGGGAGAAAACTCTATTGAGTTCATCAACAGTGAGCTGGCTGCCGCCACTGATTCGCTCAACCAGGCGCGTCAAAATCTACAGTCGTTCAAGAGCGGGGCGGTTTATGATCCGGCCAACGCCATGAGTAGCGTTTATAACCAGATGAACGATCTGGAAGACGAGCGGGCTGATCTGCAGAACCAGCTGGAGTATTATCAAAGCACGCTGCGCGGTATCAAAAGCAGCAAGTCCGACGCTATTGTGGCCCCTTCCTACGCGGGCATCAACGACCCAAGCCTGAACAACTACATCAGCAAGTACATTGACATCAGCTCCCGCGCCCGCAAGCTCAATGCCTCGGCGAGCCAGGCCAATCCCCTGGTGAAACAGGTAAACGAAGAAGTAGAAAACCTTAAATCGGCGATTGAACAGAATATCAACGGGGTTATTTCTTCCTTACAGATCAGAATGAAGCGCATCAACGGCCGTATCTATACCCTGGAAAGCGACCTCCGCTCGTTGCCTCAGGATGAGCGTAAAATCCAGGTACTGCAGCAGGAGTTTGACCGCTACAACGAAAAACAGGCCTACTGGCAGAAAAAGAAAAGCGATGCCGAGATGAAACTGGCGACTAACACGGCTAACATCGACACCATCGAGCGGGCACAAATGCAGGGCGACGCCCCAATATGGCCTAAGTCGGGCCTGATTTACGCCGGAGCCTTTTTGCTAGCGCTCATGCTGCCCCTAGCCCTTATCATCGGGAAAGACTTTGTTGATAGCAGCATCACCAACAAAGACGACATTGAAAACAAGACCAAAGCCCCGCTGCTGGGTATGATTGCCAACGGGAACAAAGGTGCCAAGTTGGTTATGCTAGAATCACCCAACTCCGCCATCTCTGAATCTTTCAAGTTTGCGCGGATCAACCTGCAGTACTTCCACCAGGGTGAGGACAGCAAAGTGATCGGCGTAACTTCCTCAATCAGTGGTGAAGGCAAAACCTTCTGCTCAATCAACCTGAGTTCGGCCTACGCGGAGGCTGGTCAGAAGACGCTCTTTATATGCTGCGATTTGCGCAAACCGCGGGTCAATGAGTACTTTAACATCCGCCAGGTAAGCATCGCCGACGTGATCACCGGCCGGTTGAGTATCGATGAAGCCATTCAGCCGGGTCATCAGAACCTGGACGTGCTGGGGGCCGGAGAGCCGCTCACCGATCCGATTCGACTCTACGAAAGCAAGGAGATGGACGACGTGATGGCTGAGCTACGACGACGCTACGACGTAATTATCATAGAGACGCCTCCCATTGCTTACGTAGCCGATTATTTTGTGCTGCTTAAGTACTTTGACGTCAATCTGTTTGTTGTGCGCTACAAATATACCAACAAAAATATCCTTCAGGGAATCAATGAGCTTCACAGCAACAACAAGATTAAAAATCTGAATATCTTGTTCAATGACGTTAAGTACTCCGGCGACTATGGCTACGGTTACTTGAGTGACGGTGACGGGTACTACAACAATAAACCGTCGTCCGTTAAGAAACTTAAGAATCCTTTTGCCTCATAAATCCTGCGACTCGGTCAACAGCCAACCAGAAAGTGCCACTTTTTCGACTCCACTCCGTTTGATTGGTAAACCAGCGTATTATGAATGAGCCAGTTGCTATAATTACCCCCTGCTTTAACGAAAACCAAACGGTGATCCGGTTTCTGGAACAGTTGGAAGAAACGTTGTCGCACCTGCCGTGCAACTTCACGGTGGTGGTCGTCGATGACTGCTCCACCGATGACACGTTGGAATTACTTCTGGACTTTGCCTTCCGCGCTAAGAACCTCTCGCTGCACGTTCTGTCGCTAGAATTTAATCTTGGGCACCAAGGAGCTATTTACCAGGGATTGCTTCACGGTCGAATGCTCACCGCCGAACGGTTTGTGGTTATGGACTCGGATGGGGAAGACGACCCGCGCGCTATTATAGATCTGGTAATGAATGATACCGTGGATATTGTGCACGTGGTACGAGGCAAGCGTAATGAAGGTATGTTCTTTCGGGTAGCCTATTACTTCTATCAAGTGATATTTTGGATGATTACGCGCCAACACATGAACTTCGGAAACTACTGCATGATCAACCGCAAGGTGCTGAACGCGACCCTTCATACTTCCTTTATTCACTTTGCGGCCTATCTTTCCAAGCTCAAGGTCAGGCGCGCCTACGTTACCTATGACCGCCAGCAACGGTTAGGCGGCCAGTCAAAGATGCGGATTGACAGTTTGGTAGCCCACGCCTTTAAATCACTGACCGAACACGCCGAAAGCCTTCTTTTGGTCTTTTTAAAGGTGTTTATGGTGCTGGCGTCTTCTTTTATGGGTTTTATCTTATATATATTGTATCAGAAACTGTTCACGGACAACGCCGTTTTAGGATGGGCCAGCACCATATCAGTCGGGCTCTTCCATACCGCCCTGATTGCGATTGGCTTCTACGTGATGGGCATTCTGTTGCTCAATATTGCGCATCACCAGAACCAATCGTACCGAAAACCCATATTTCAACGGATGAGTCTCACTCCGGAACCCTGGGAGAATGAGGAGGTTAATCCCTGGTAGGTCTCCACCGAATGATGGATCAAAAAGCGGTTTCTCGCCCCTGGCTGCCTTTCGTCATCACAACGTTTTATCGGTGGATCATTGCCCGCGCTGCCTTGTTAATTGGTTTGGTCGCTGGTGCAACCTTCCTAGCGATGCTTGTGCTTCGCCTTTATCTTGTTACCGCCTACGTTCCGGAACTGGGCGGCATCGAAAGTAACGTAATATATTCTCTCCAAAGGATTCTTGACGGGTACCCACTCTACGTAGATCCGGCTACTCCTCCCTACTCTATCACGCAGTACACTCCCCTGTATTATTATCTGTGCTGGGGAGTTGGTCGCATCATTGGAGTTGATGCTGCCAACGTGTACCACGTGTACGTGCTTTCACGGAGCGTTTCTTTGCTTCTCAATTTATTGTTTGCGTGGTCGGTGTTCGCAATTTTGCGGAATGTTTTTCGAGTTAAGCAATCGGTGAGTTTGCTAGCGTTGGTTTACGCATTTGTCTACTTGGATGAGGAGAGTTTTTCGCGTCCCGACAGTTTATTTAATTTGCTGGCCTTGCTCACCGTTGGCCTCTTTCTCAAGTTACTAACCGAAGAAGATCAACCAAGAAGCCGATGGTATCTAGTTGGAGCCAGTGCGTTGTCGGTCGTGGCCATCTTTGCCAAACAGTCGGCTATCTACCTACCCATTCTGCTCCTTTTCTACCTGGTTTTTTTTCTTCAGAACTTCCGGTGGGCAATGATCGCTCTGCTAACGATAACCGCCACCTTCGGTTTGCTGCTTGTCCTAAGCGGACAGAACGATTTTCACGCTTTTCTGCAGAATACGGTACAGGGAGTGAACAACGGAGCTAGTTTTTCTTGGTTTGCTGAACGGATTATGATTGAGCACTTTCAGAAAGAACGATTTATCAATATTCTTGGGTTATTCGGTAGTTTTCATTTTCTGGCCAAAGGCAAAAGCCACCCACTCAAGTTCTTGGGACTGGCGCTGTTGGGTTCTTTCTCTTTTGCGCTGATCACCAGTATCAAGATCGGAGCGGCTCCCAATTACTTTACGGAATTTATCGTCCTTACGGTGATTGCCGTAGTGGTGTTGGTGGCTACCTACGATCCGTGGTTCCGAGCGCAACCAATTCGTCAGAGAACGTGGAAGGGGTACCAACCGTTGTTTTACTTGATTTTGGTAGCATTCACCTTACTGCCTCGCTTTGCGGGCAAATTTCATAAGAAGGGTGTTAAGATCAATAATGTGGGCCAATCAGGCTACCTAGACGACCGAGCGGTGGCTCACTATATGTACGAAGAACTACACTTGCAGCCGGACGATCAGGTATTTATTACTACGCACGTCCACAACTATTTGAATAAGTTTCTTTATAAGAATGCTATCTTTCCCCAAAAAGAAATCGTGGTGGCTAATCCGCCGAACACCTATGATTACTCGGCGTTTTACCGGGGAGTGCAAGGCGGAACGGTAGACTATGTGATTGCGAGCCTGTCCGAAAGACACGTAGATACGGTGGGGCAAGATATAAAAATTCGCTTTGACTTTATCGGAACCGATTTCTCTTCCTATATACCGGTAAAGCAAATGGGCGATTACCTGATCTTCCGGCACAAACGCCCGATTGACCGATAACCGCCCATCTAACTACTTCTTTTTTGACCAGTTAGTGGCTAATCATGATCTTGATTGCCTCTGACTGATCCCCCTGCCACTTCAGTAAATACGTGCCTTGGGGCAAATCGCTGGTATCTAGTTGAAGTTGCTGGCTATCCGACGTAAGCGATCGGTCCAATTGCCGCACCACTCTACCCAACAAGTCAGTCATTACCAACACTCCTGACTGGGCCAGGCCATTTGGCAAGCGGACCGTCAGGCTGCGGTCGGCCGGATTGGGGAAAGCGAGCAGTGCTGCGTCCGGGGTCAGGTGGTCCGCTGGCGCCTCGCCAGCGACTTTGTTTTTAGCACCACTGGCCAGGCGGGCGTTGCTGCCGCTCACCCGCAGCGTCACATCGTCCGAAGCAGAGTTTCCTTCGCTGTCGGTGGCGGTGAATCGAAATACGTAGGTACCGGACTGTAGGTTCGAGAGCTGAAGGTTCGCCGTATTCTGGTTGTTCATCTGGACGCTCGGGCCACTTATTTTTTGCCAGGCGTAGCGGCGGAAAGGATGAGGGCCTTTACCAGATCCCGACAGGGATATCGCACTGTTTACGCTTACGTTCTTGTCAGAACCGGCGTTGACCGTCACTCCCGAGGGAGAGGGAGAGGGATTTGGTTTGGGCTCGGGCTTAGGCTCAGGCTTGGGAGCGGGGTTGCTGGGCGGCGGGTTTCCGTCAAGATACAACACGCTGCTGGGAATGCGTTGTTTGCTAATTCCCGGACCGGCGTAACGTACCTCCAGCATTTCCCCCCCGGTACGCTCAAAAAACTGCACCTCGATGCTGTGCCTTCCTTGGGACAAGGTGATCTTGCCGCTGTTTTCGCGGGGACCGTGCAGGCCGTCGTTGTCGACCACTTGCTTGCCGTCGATAAAGAGTTTGCTACCGTCGTCAGACTTCGTAAAGAAGACGTAGGCACCGCTTGACTTTATGTCGATGCTCCCGGTAAACACCATTCCAAAATGGTCGCTTTTTTCACGCACACCCAGATCAAAATTTGAAACGATCCCCTGTTTGCGCACCGATTGGCTACCAAAGTTTGGTAGGGCCATCCAGGCACCTTCGTAATACTTATACCGAAGCCCGTTCTTACTGCTCGTCGGAGGAGCGGGAGCTGGAGACGGAGCGGGAGTAGGTGGATTGCTGTCGTTCGCAGGTTTTACGATCAACCTTACTTCATCGGAAGCGGTTCTTCCGTTGGCACTAGCGGTAACCGATAGCACGTAGGTTCCCTCCTGGGCATTTCGTAGCTCCAGCTTGGATGAGGTCGTATTATTCAAAGTGGCGGAAGGCCCGCTGCTTTTAGTCCAACGATACGATACGCTGGCTCCGTTGTTGCCATTTGCCTGGGCCTGAAAGGAAGCGCTATTGGTGGGAAGGGTAATGGTGACGTCACTACCGGCGCTCACCGACAAGTTGGCCGCCGGGGGGGCAGCGCTGGCTCCGCCGTACTCGAAGACTCCAATGTCAGGGTTTCCTTTTATTGATCTCTTTCTGATGGTGGTGGTGTAGCCGGATATTCTAACCCCCTTGTCTATGGCCGGAGAGCCTGACCTGAGTTGATAATCTTCTCTAGAGGGGTTGGCAAATACAGCAGAAGCCGAAGCTTTGATATCGTTGGATCCGGAGTAGTTGCTTTGGTTACCTCCGTTGATAAACACATTGTTACTGCCTTTCACGGAACGGTTGAAATTAAGGGGGCGGCTTCTTCCCCAGAAAATATTGTTTTTGATAACTACGTTTCCTCCTGCCACATAGATGGCCTCTTTTGAGCTGCTAATCGCAGTATTGTGATGTATTTCAATGCTTTGGCTACCCGACGGAATGGCGATGGCTTCGCCCTTCACGTTATAGACTAGGTTACCGTAGATTTTCATCTTATCGCCTGAGTTGCTCGTTATTCCATTTCTAACTCCCCCACCGGAGCCACTCACGTTGTTGTAGACGGTGTTGTATCGAATGATGCACCCTTCGCTCCGGGAGCCGCTTCCTCCCGCTTTTATGCAGTTTCCGCTACCGTTAAGTCGCGAGGCCACATCGTGCACCTTATTGTACTCAACAATTACGTTTGTTCCGTTGAATAAATCTATCCCATCATCTCGCCAGCGGGTTATCTCGTTATTGCGAATAATTAATCCTTCATAATTACCGCGTTTGGCCACAATGCCATCTTCACCGCCGGGCCTCATATCACGAATCAGGTTGTTCTCAACCAAACCCCCGTTGTGTAATCCTCCGCTGCCCAAAATCCCCTCGAAGCAGTTCACTATTTCGTTACCGATCACCTTGTTCGACGTTCCGTAATTACCCTCGAGCGTAGCTGAGAAGGTGATACCGGCGCGGCTGTTATTAGATTTGTTTCCCTCAATGTAACAATTGCGCGCTACACACCCTCGGGAATTGCCCCGAAAAGCAATGCCACTTCCGTTCGGGGGTGTGATCACGTGAAGGTTCTCTACGTGAATATAGCTCTTGATGCGCACGTTAACTCCGTAAGAACCGGAGCGGGGCGCAATGATTGGTTTGCTTCCCGACCCGTAGGCTCCGTAGACAATCGGCCTGCTTGATGAACCACTGCTTCGGGGCAGAATCTCTTGGTCCCACCTGCCCCCTCTTTTGAATAGGATTCTATCGCCGGGAGCAAAGCTAGCTTGGTTGACTTTGGCTACCGACCGCCACGGTCGGGATTCGGAACCATTGTTAGAATCACTGCCTGAATTTGATACGTAATAGGTTCGTTGTGCGTAGGTCAGCGTAGTAACCGATAGAAAGACGATGAGAAAAAAACCTCGGGTAAACAGTTTCATATGCTAGGCGTTGGTTTAAAATGATACATTGATTTGAATCGCATCAGGCAAAAAAATTACCAACCCGAACCTTGAAACCTAGCTTGAAACTACTAGCAGAACCTATTATTAAATTTTTACATCACTAAGTATAGTTAAAACAATATATCTTTTCCATCGAGCCATCCTGCTGTTGGATCGGTTTAATTAAGTAGTTATTTTCAAAGTTCTTTCAATATTTTCTGGATCAACTAGTATTCTCAAAAATGAGAAACTGTCTTACTCAATGTGATAAGAGCGCTTAGGAATGAAGAGGTTTTCTTCCCAGAATTTGATACAGGAAGTCCCGCATTAACAGGCCATTGTGTTGGTAGTCAAACGCTTGGCGACCAAGCTGTCGCGCTGCCGCCCCCACCTTCTTGGCTTCAGCGGGATTGTCTACCAAGTATTGCATTTTGCGGGCAAAGTCGTCTTCCGCGTAAGCGTTAGCAACGAAGGCAGTAACTTGGTCTTCAAAGTAGTAAGAAATTTCGCCGACCGAAGTGGTCACCATTGGATTACCCGAGGCTACGTACTCGCCCACTTTGTTAGGAAACCGTGCCGTGTCTTGCATAGTGGGTCGAAGTGGAATCAGCAATCCTTCGGCACGAAACAGTAGTTGCGCGTAATCTTCGTTGGAGACGTTCGAAAAAGTCTTGATGAACGCTTTCTTGCTGCTTTCACTGATCCGTTGGTAGATTTTTTCCATTTGGTCAGGCCATCCATTGATAATAAGGTGTAAAAACACATCGGGAGCTCGAAGGAGCTCGAAGGAAGCAATGATGAAGTTAGCTACCTCAAAGTAAGCAGCTGAACCGCAGTAGAGCAAGTATCGGGTATCCTCATGGGGTTGATCCAAACCTTCGTACCGAGAAAAGTCACACAGGGCGGGCACCTTTAGGTAGGGTGTCTGAGGGGCTTGCTTTTTTACGTGCTCGATTAAAAATTCGCTGATTGGTAGAATACCATCCACCAACGCGGGAGCGAACCGGTCGGTCAGGTACCAACTAATTTTCCGACTAGTACTGCTGGTCTCAAAGGCCGAACGATACTCTACGTAGTTCATCACCAATGGAAAGCGCAATAGCTTAGACAAAACTCGGTAGTATAACAATACTGAAAAGTGCGATGTGTAAAGGATGGCTACATCGATTTTATTCTGCTGAGCCAGCGAAAGTAAAAGAGGAACTTCCAACAGCGCTCCTTTTAGTTTGGTCCAGTTTCGGACAACAAAACTTTCCGAGCGATAGGGGGTGCCACTAGTGTAGACATAATCAATTCCGTCTAGATTACCACTCGAAGCGCCGTCATACTGATCACTTTGAGTAGCTTGAGGAATCGTGTTAATGTACTGGACCTCTGCTCCGGCCTCTACCAAACCCTTGTATATCAAGTAAGACTTCTGAATGGGAGCTAACGTGACATTATGGGGAAACCCTGAGATTCCTAAATGAACTATTTGTAGTTTCTTATTTGTCATTGCTAATTTATGATGAACCAACCCGCCCGGTTGTTATCAAGCAGATAATACTCCTGATTTAGTTTTTAGCAGAATTTACCAGTAAATGCTTACGATAAGCTAGTTTCAATCCCAGTTCTAACTGGTTCGCATTGAAAAAAATAGTCTTCGCATCTGCTCGTCGATCGCTAATGCTATGATAGTTGCCACTTGTTTTCTGATGAATTAGCTCATTGTCTAAGCCGGTAATTAACCTGTCAGTGGTACGAGTGTTTACCTTTATGTCACCTTGTTTGCCCCCTAGCACATTATGAGCGATGACCACCTGGCTGTCTGAGTTTCCCTCAGTCCATATGTTAAGCGCGACCTCTTCTGCATTTACCACGATGTTGTGATGCACCTGCCAGGAATGAATGGGCCCGCTTATGACAATACCGTGCCCTTGCACGTTGTAGACCAGGTTTCCGTGTATCTGCCCGGAGGCTCCGTCATTAGCGTTTATACCGTTTTGACTTCCGGTACTGCTTATCCGGTTAAAAAGTGAGTGTACGGTGTTGTAGCGGACGATAATGTTTGACGACTGATGTCCATCAATCGTCTCGTTTCGGGTGAGCCCACCGGCTTTGATGCCCTGTCCCGAGTTAGAAGGTTGTTGCGGACTGTGTACAATGTTGTGTTCTACGATAACACTATCCGCGCCGTATAAATCAATACCATCATCAAAATACCCGTGCACTTGGTTTTTGCGAATTACTAAACCGTGAAACCGGCCCCGTTGCGCATCAATACCGTCTCCGTTCTTCATGCTGCGCGTTTTGCCTACCTGGTTGTTTTCAATCAATCCCCCTTCCACCTCATGGGTGCCATCGTAGGGATATCCGGTAGAGATAATATTGACCAAGAACCCGCTCACCCGGTTATTGAGTATTCTTGGATTAACCACTCGCTTAGCGGCACCGTCGTTCTTGCCAAAGTTGATGCCGTACAGTGGTTTCCCAAATCCTTCCACATGACAATTGCTAATAATTGCGTGTCGACAGTCTCCCATCAGATACACTCCCTTTTCGCCATCACCGCGCACCTGTAGGTGCCAATTGTCAACCTGCACGTAGTGCTGGTCGGCGATCACTACCAGATCTTCTTCGGCGTGGGTCACGATAGGCCGGGCGCCCCGCCCGTAGGCGCCAAAGGTAAGGTACTGGCCTGCCTCACCCGACTTGGCAATACGCACAGCGGTGTTTCGAAAGGTATCACCGCGTCGTAGTAGAATGTAATCACCCGGTCGCGCTAGCCGTTGGGCTTGGGATAAGGTGCGCAGTGGGCGGAGGGAATCAGTGCCCAGATAGGTGTCAAGGCCCGCGGTAGAAACGTAATAGATGGTTCCATCACCGTCGTATCGAATGGTTTTGTTCACCACCGGCACCTCCCAATCGGGTACCGACCTATCCGCTTGCCGGAGGTCACTCATCGCCGACCAGTGAAGCAAACGAAACTGATCGTCGGGCAGCGCGTGATCGGTCAAGGAAAACGTGAGTTGGGTGGCGCTTGGCGCGTTGAGCAATGATTTTATCCGTGCCACTCCCCCAACCAACCGAAAACCGCGAGCATCCGTCACGCTCACCGGTTGCCGAAACGCTACGTTTAGCCGATCACCGTCGACCCAGGCGCGGCTTACTAGTTCTTGCAGACCAGCAGAAAGAGTTTTTCCACTCAAGACCACCAGCCCGAAAAGGATAATGAGGCTTTTCATGATTCATAAAAAAGGGGTCTGTCGGTCAGACCCCACGAGGCAACGAAGGTACGGACATATTTATTCTCTCACTAATCGGAAAGCATGGCTTCCTACGCTAGCTCCTTCAACGCTCACCAGATAAACCCCGGCCTTCAGCGATAGGTCCGAAAGGCTGATCGGTATCACCTGATTTAGGATAGTGTTATGAACCTCATGCTGGTATAACACATGCCCGGTAAGGTTTTTCACCTGAATGGTTACCGGATCTTCTTGGACGCCCAGCTGAACGTTGACCACCCCGTGGCTCGGATTTGGATAGATGCTCACTTGTTGCTGGCCGGATCGCAAATTCTCAGGGGTACGTTCGCTATTTTTGGCTAGTGTTGCCGCGGTTGTCTTAGCACTGCTTGGCCGATTTAAGAAAAGCACCGCGTCAGGAATAGTCTGTTTGCTTACCCCCGGTCCCTGATAACTTACGGCTAAGTTTTCCGCGTAGGCATTTTCAAAGTAGCGAACTTCAATTTCGTGGTACCCACTACTTAGTTGTACCTTTCCAGATCGCTCGCGGGCAGCGTGCATTCCATCATTGTCAACCAGCTGTCGGCCATTGATGTACAATCGGCTGCCGTCATCGGATGTAGTATAAAACGTATACTCCCCGCTCTTTTCAATTTTGATGTACCCCGTGTACACCAGCCCGAAGTACCGGTCTTTCTGGGCAGGTGATAAGTTAAAGTTAGCTAACACACCATTTTTGATGGCCTTCAAGTCTTTGAAAGCGGGTAGCTTACTCCAACGGCCTTCGTAGTAAGCGTAGCGAAGTCCGGGAGTGGCCTCTAAGACCGGTTCAGGGGCGGGAGCTTTCGTTAGTATCCGCTCGGCAGGATAAAGTTTGTTGACGGGGATACGTTGCTTCTTTAAACCGGCGCGCTCATACCGTACCTCTAGTACCTGACCTATTGTTCGTTCAAAGAAATGCACCTCAATTTTATGTCGCCCAGCGCTCAGCTGTACTTTCCCTGATCGCTCGCGGGAAGAATGTAATCCATCATTATCAACCACTAGCTTTCCGTTGATGTATAGCGTTGAGCCATCATCGGACTTGGTATAGAACGTATAAGCTCCGGCTTTATCAATCTGGATTTCACCATAGTATAGGATTCCGAAGTTTTCTTCTTGCTCTCGCACCGACAGGTCAAAGCCGGTTACCCGTCCTTGTTTCTGCACCTTCAGCGCAGTGAACTGGGGAAGTTTTGACCATTCTCCCTCAAAATACTGGTAATTCAGTCCGTGGCTTACTTCCGGGCTGGGCGCAGGGGCCGGACTAGGAGCGGGTGAGGGCACTGGTTCCGGCTGCTTTTTACCGGCCACAAAAAGATCGCTCGCGCTCAGATTTCGTTTGTTATCAGCACCATACTTTACCTGAACCTGTAGTCTTTCCTGGCCAATTCGTTCAAAGAATGTTACCCGGATAGGATGGTAACCCGCTTTTAGCCCGACGCTTCCTGACTTTTCAACCGCCGGACGGATACCGTCGTTATCGACCACCCGATGGGTGCCGATAAACAATTGACTACCGTCGTCAGAAGTGGTGTAGAAAGTATAAACCCCCGCCTTGGTAGCCTTGAAGTAACCGGTGAAAACAAAACCAAAATCGTTGTCCCGCTGGCGGTGCGTTAGATTAATATTAGTTGTCTGCCCCCCCTTTACGGATGACAAAGCAGAAAAATCAGGCAGTTTGTTGTAGCTTCCTTCATAATACTGATAGCTAATCCCGTTCGTTGGGTTTATTACGTCTACTGGCTCCAACCAAGCCTGTCCTGGAGAGGGAGAAGGTGACGGTGCCGGAGGGGTTGGGCTCGGTGCTGGGGCTGGCGACGGAGATGGTGCTGGGGAGGGCGGGGCAGACACGGCAACCGCTCCGGCGTACTCAAAAGCTCCGATATCGTGACGGTTCTTGATAGCAAGCCCGCGTCGCGATTTGGTATAACCACTAATGGCTACCCCAGCATCTATCGCGGCTGCCGCAGTTTTGAGGCGGTAGTCATCTCGATCAGTATTCACAAACAGTTCTTTCTTTCTACCCCGCACGTCATTTCGTCCTTCGTAGTGCCCGGAAGAACCTTTGCTAAGCAGAATATTTCGTTCACCAATCGCTTTCTTTCCGCCTTCCCGGATAATGCATCTCAGATCGCTGGCCTTCCCCTCTAGGATATTGTTACGAATGGCGACATTTCCACCGTTCTCCCCCCGGGTATATAATTGCAGACCGTCTTCGCCGGCGTTAATCACCGTGTTGTGGTGCACTTCCCATTGGCTAATTGGTCCACTCACGATAATGCCGTGTCCCTGCACATCGTGTACTAGGTTGCCGTAAACTTTGCCCGTAGCCCCCGAATTGGTTTGAATGCCGTGCAGCGCTCCACTGCTGCTTACCCGGTTGTAGAGGTTGTAAACCGTGTTGTAGCGAATAATGATATTGGTAGCGGGATGCCCGTTTACAATCTCCGTGCGCGTGATGCCCCCGGCTTTAATTCCCTGTCCCGACGTGCAGGGTTGCTGGGGATCATGAATGGTATTGTATTCGGCAATCACGTTATCGGCCGAGTAGAGATCAATACCATCGTCGTAATACCCGTAAATTTCGTTTTTGCGGATGATTAGTCCGTGGTACTTTCCTCGCTGAGCGCTTATACCATCTCCATCGCTAATTGCTCGGTTGTCAGCACATCGGTTATTTTCAATCAATCCGCCCTTCACTTCGTGGGTACCATCGTAAGGGTATCCCGAAGAGCGGATGTTCCATCGAAAGCCGGTGATATAGTTATTGAGCACTTGCGGATACACTACTCTTTTAGCCGCTCCGTCTTTGATCCCGTAGTTTACTCCGTAGTGCGGCTTTCCTATTCCCTCGATTCGGCAATTGCTTACAATCGGATAGTTGGTGTTGCCCACAATGTACACTCCGGTTTCGCCTGAGCCTCGGGTGATGAAATGCAGGTTGTCGACGTGAATGTAGCTTCGGTCGGCAATGCTAAAGGTGTTCTTATCACCGTGCTCAATCACCGGTTTGTCTCCGGTGCCATAGGCAGCAAACGT
Source organism: Cyclobacteriaceae bacterium (assembly GCA_965217275.1). Classification (GTDB taxonomy): domain Bacteria; phylum Bacteroidota; class Bacteroidia; order Cytophagales; family Cyclobacteriaceae; genus Tunicatimonas. The sequence goes on from OZ244400.1 coordinate 6,552,413, forward strand.
GATATATTTCTGGGGTGCACCCGATTTTTTCACGTCAATGTAAGTATTCTTGAAGACGTCACCTCGTCTGAGTAGTACAAAGTCGCCGGGTTGCATCACCGATTGAGCCTTATTAACCGTTCTGAAGGGATGCTCTTCCGAAGTGCCACTGTTTTGGTCGCTTCCTCCCGTGGAAACGTAGTATAACCGGCCCGCACCCCGGTAGGCTTTCGCATCGTTGGATACCGACACTTCGGAAATGCTACCCATTTTTTGGGTGCCTATCCGAGCATCGCCTAATTCTGACCAGTACAAAAACTCAAAACGATCATTGGGCAACGCGTAATCAGTTAATTCAAAGGTTAATTGGTTGGTGCCACTTCCTGAAATTAGTCTTGCTATTCGGCTCGTTCCGCCAATGAGGCGAAACCCGGTTGCGTCAGTCACTGTGACCGGTGTCCCAAAAGACACAACCAGTTGATTGGTCTTTGTTTGAGAAATTCGTACGCTTGTTAGACTCGAATTTGCTTGCGTGGTGTTTGCTGATACTAGTACGGTGAAAAAAAGTACAACCAGCGTTTTAAATAGTCTCTCCATGATTATTCAGTCGTTTGTTTTTTGGTATGATCTGACTGGATCAAGGAGAGCTCCAGGCCAAAAGCCCTGAGGGTTAGCCCATTGATAGGCGATGTACCGTTTAGCAGAGTAAGTTTAGTCTACACTTCCATGTCTCAACGGAGAGCCAATTAGGCAAAATGTTAGATTTGAGCTAGAATGGGAAGTCAAGGGGGCAAACTGACCGAGGGCAGCATAAGAGCTAGGGGTTAACTCTACGGATGGGCAGTTTTGCGGATAGAAAATCAGCGAAACACACTTTTTATCTCATGCAATATGATAACGATCAAATGAGCGGTTATCTACGATGATATGGGCAGAAAGAACTACTAGCCTTTCTACTAGTAGTCATTATGAGAAGTTTTACTGTTTTGGAATGAGAATATTTGCCGTTCTGACTTTTTGACTCAGCGCGGCGGAGCTTTGCTAATCTATTCTTTTAGATCGCTTACCAACTCCCCGCGCACAAATTGCCGGTACTTGACCCAGAGATAGCTGAAGTAGGCAATATTGGCCAGCAGTAGCGTGAAACTAGCCCCGGTAGTCCCGTAGAATTTAGTAAGTAAAAGAAAGCCGACGATGTTGATAAATCCGCGGGCAAAAGAAGCATTCCTCAAGTCTTTCCCGATGCCGTGAGCGCTCAAAAAACGATTGATAACTAAAAAAAAACCCTGTATAAGATAAGCGAAAGATATGATATATACTAGGTTAACCACGGGCAGGAACTCTTCGGAATACAGAAGAACTACCACAAACTTAATCAAGCCTACGAATAACAAAAATGCTCCTACTGAAACCCCAAGGGTGGCGTAGAATACTTTATTGGGAATTTTATTGAGATTGGCGAATTCTTTGAAAAAAGCAGTACCTACTGCCTGAGGCACCATCGATAGCGGAACCGCAATCGTATTAGCCAGGTTAAAAAACCCAACGTTAGTGTTATCCAAAAAATAGCTAATGGCAAACGTGCCAAACTGCATACTTCCGTTGCTCACCAGCGTACCGATGTAGATATGGTATCCGTGGTGCTTGTTTTCTTTTAAGATAGTTTTCGTATAGGCCTTGATGCGCGTAAACTTCGGCTTGAGTACCGGCGCAATTGCTACAATAGCAATGGCGTTAGTCACCAGATAAACAATCAGCGCCACTTCTACGCTGACGGTAGCAAAGTAGCCAATACCCAGAAAAACGACCAGATATAAGGCTTTTGGGGTGATATCGAAGGCTGAAAGGCTGTAGATCTTGTTGTCTCCTTCCAAAAACTTAATCATTCCTACCTTGAAAGGGAACACAAACAGAAGAGGCAGGCACAACCGGATGGTGGCCCCCAAACGATTGTCAAAGATATCTTCCTGAACGTAGGAAACAACTAACGTAGCCACAATGAAAGCGAATGATATGATTCCGGTGATTATGTACAGTGTGCCGATGATCTGAGGCTTATCCTTCTCGTATTTCTGATAAGCGATGAGGCGCCCCCCCGTATGGAAAATACCTACTGAGAAGAACACCATCAGAAAGTCGAATATGCTCTGAATGAACTTGTAGTCCCCAAATCGCTCAGCTCCTAAAATTCGGGTGTTCACTACACTTGTGCCCATTCCTAGCACAATGCCCAGGCCGTAAGAGGTAAGCAAAGAAACGATCTGCTTTCCCTTTTTCCCCCTGGTTTGACGAAGAAGCGACTTAAACTGTACTTTAGATACCATTGAGAGAGGCATTTGCGGGTTGGGCTCTTTGCTCGTTGACCTGATCTTTACGCTGACTCAGGGCCAAGGCAAAGGTGATGCCCATTAGCATGCCAAAAGTGGAATATACCGGAAGGGCTAGCGACAAGTTTGCAATTATGTAGCTCAGCACACAGTAAAAAGGAATGAGCAGGGTGGAATTTTCCCGAGTGCCAAGCCGGTAAAAGTAGCGCGCTGACAGAAATAGAAATATGATAAACACCACCGCGGCTCCAATTCCGTTGAAGAAAAGAATTTCTACGTAAAGGTTATGCCACCCCCCTTTTTCGCCCGAAGCCCAAAGATGGCTTTGGGTCACCTGGTAAATTGCTTCGTAATATTCAGGACTATCTTGGGTGCCATAACCAAATAAGAACGCCTTGCCGCTTTTCACCGACGACTTAATCGCCTGCAGATACAGGCGCCCCCGTATTTCGGCGGTTCCTTCGTCCAGCATCCGTTCTTGAGCCACCGATGATTCTAATACTCCGCTCCTTATCACCCAACCAACGCCCAACACGGCTACAATCACACTTGCTACCACAATCAGTGCCTTAATTTGCGTATTTCCTCGGTATAAAAAGTAAAAGTAATGCGCCATAAATACGAACACCACCACGTAGCCCATCCGCATAAAGGCAAAAAGTATCCCTACCAGCATAACCCCAACCACCATCAGCTTTTTGATGCCGTTAGGAAGAGTGAAGATGGCCCAAATTAGTCCGATAATCACCACGTACGAATGCACGTAATCATCCCGAAAAACCCCCGTTGAACGAAGCAAACCGCCAAAAGCGGGGCGATCAAAGGTTGGCAGTACCCGTAGAAAGCTGCTATCTACCAGCAACTGAATTACGGCCACTACGCTAGAGACAACGGCCACCGTAATAATGGCATCGCGAACCATCCGGGTCATACCCTTATCAGCCGTTTTCTTCACGGTAACGTAAACTACGTAAAACGACAACGTAGCGGTGGTGGCAATAATAAACTCAGCGGCACCCAGCAGCGAAAAATGAACTACGTAGGTGACTAAAAGAATAAGTACGTAAATTTCAAGGTAGATTTCGTAACTGGGCCGGACGCTAGCCACCTCATGGCGAGGCAGGTTGCGCTTACGATACTTGTTTAACAACCCCTGAATGAGAAGAAAACCAAAAAATGTAAGCAATAGGGTGCGTAAGGGCTGCAACTCAAAGGGTGCACCAGGGATTTTTATAATAAAATCAGGGGTGTTTGCCAAATCACTCACAAAAATCCAGAAGCTGATGAGAAAAGCGACCAGACGGTTCTTTGGCTGATGCTTCCATAGCAAGTAAATAGCTATTATGAACGAACAGATAAGGTACGCGTACTTTACCGCCATATATTTATAAATTTACCCTTCGGCGCATCAAGGCTAGACATAAAGGGTGACTAACTTGAGCTTACATTCAATTTGTGTACGAATATGTGAGAGACTATAGCAAATATGTGACTAGTCACGCATTAATTTCCGAGACAAAACACAAATTTATACATTATTGTGTTTTTGTGATAAAAATTGATATTATTTTATAACTTTAAGCATGAGTTATTATCAACCATCGTCCGTAGCTACGCTTAGTAGTCCTCACCTCGAGGAAAAGAAAATTCTTACACTCATAGATTCGTTTCACGCGGGCGGAAAAGAACGGAGGTTGTTAGAACTACTCAAGGGACTTACCGCTCGGAAAGTTTGCTGCGAACTTATTGTGATGTCTAAAGTGATAACCTACCCCGAACTTTATGATTTGGACATAAAAATCCATTTTGTGGAGCGGAAGTTTAAGCAAGACCCTACGGTGCTGCCCCAAATCTACAAAATTGTGAAGGAAGCTCAACCGGCCATCATTCAGAGTTGGTCGTCGATGACCTCCGTCTACGTCTTTGCCATTGCCAGGTGGTTGGGCATCCCGTTCGTGAATGCCATCATCGCCGATGCTCCGCACCGGGTGAAACCGTTTTCTCAGCCCTGGCTGCGCCGGAAGCTCACGTTTCCCTTCTCTGATGCCATCATCAGCAATTCGGCGGCGGGAATAATAGCCTACCACGCCCCCCCGAAGCGGAGCCACGTGATGTACAACGGCTTCGACTTCAACCGTATCAAAAGCATCACCCCGCCCGAAACCCTGCGGCAGCAGTTGGGCATCCATACCCCCAAGGTGGTGGGCATGGTGGGCAAGTTCCAGGCTAGAAAAGATTATCATACCTACCTGAAAGCCGCTCTTCAAGTGGTATCCGAACGGCCGGATGTCACTTTTCTGGCGGTAGGCGACGGGGAGATGCTGGCCGAGTGTCAGCAGATGGTGCAAGGACGCGATCACAACCGAATTATCTTTACCGGGCGCCGCCCGGACGTGGAGTCGGTCGTTAACCTTTTCGATATAGGTGTGCTCACCACCAACCATCGAGTGCACGGCGAAGGCATCTCGAACGCGCTAATGGAGTATATGGTGCTGGGCAAACCCGTGGTGGCCACGCAGGGCGGAGGCACCGCCGAACTGGTTTTAGACGGATCGGTCGGCTACGTGATCCCCCCGGCCGACGTTGAGACTTTGGTGGAAAAACTTCATTTGCTGCTGGAGGATCCCGATTTGGCGAACCGTCTGGGAAAAGCCGGTAGCGCGAGAATTTCCGAACATTTCAACCTAGACCGTATGACGGAAGAGTATATTGCCCTTTATCAGCAACTTCTTAATTAATTAGCGACTCACTATGGATCTATGTTCGTCTGTTCTTACGCGCTTATCTTTGCGCGATCCCACAAAAATGTACCTTTGCGTGAGCCTTGGCTTCCCTCATTCACTATAATTTGGTTGTGAACGCTACGCCCCCCCCTGCTTCCTCCCCCGATCGTATTAACGCATACGGACAATACGTACTATTTGTAGCTCCGAGTTTGGGCTGGAAGGGAGGTATATCGTCAGTGGTAAGCGAATATAAGAACGCCATTGCCCCCTTTCATTTTCAGCCCAGCACCACTTCGGAAGATATCCGTATCACCTTTTTGAGCTTCCCCTTTCTATTAGTACAGTTTTATTTCAAGTTGCTGGTGACTCATCGTCAGGTGAAGGCTGTTCACATCCACGGCTCCTCGAAGGGTAGCTTCTATCGCAAATACGTGCTGTTTTTGGTGGCTAAGTATCTTTTTCGCAAAAAAGTGATCTACCACATGCACGGTGCGATGTATCATTTGTTCTACGCGAACGCTTCCCGCTTCGTTCGGGGAAGGATTCGGCACTTTGTGAACTCGACCGACTGCTTGATTGTGCTGTCGGACTGGTGGAGAGACTACTTTAGTGAGCATTTCCAGCCTCGAATGATCCGGATTATTCCCAATATTGTTCGAGCTACCTCCCCGCCCACCCTAACCAAACGGGCTGCCGGACCCGTACGATTTTTATTTCTGGGCAGGATCGGAGAGCGAAAAGGCATATATGACCTCTTGAAAGTGTTGCAAACCTATCGATCCGCTCTGCAGGGCAAATACGTACTGGAGTTGGGAGGCGACGGAGAAACAGAAAAGCTTCAGCGTTTAATCATGCAGTATGAACTAGGCGAAAGCGTTAAATTTATTGGATTCGTGACCGGACAGCAAAAAAACCAACGGTTGCAAGAAGCAGACGTCTACCTGCTTCCGTCGCACAACGAGGGGCTTCCGATCTCAATCTTAGAAGCTATGTCGTTTGGCTTACCGATTATCTCTACGAATGTTGGAGGCATACCCGAGGTGGTGGTTCCTGACGAAAACGGCTTACTCATTGAACCCGGTGACCATGCGGCCATTTTTGCGGCGATTAAGTTCTTTACCGATCATCCCGATAAGATTGCGGCGTACGGCGCGCGTTCGTACGAAATGGTTGCCCAGCGTTATTTTCCTACACCCGTAACGGACTCCCTCGCCGAGTTGTACCAGACCTTACTCAGTTAGTATTTACGATTTCTCTATGAAAAACATAATTTTAAGAAGCAGACAAAACGCTTTTCGGGAAGAGACTAAACTGTTAGTAGAAAAATACGGATTTATTGATATCAACAATGGCGAACGGTCCAAAGGGTTGAAGAGTCCCAAAGAGATGCTGCTGTTCTTCTTGGAAGATTGCTGGTTTGTGTTTAAAAACCGCAGCAAGCTAAACTACGCTCACACGATCATCGCAATCAGCTTCACCGCGCTCCCCATTAAACTGCTTATTAAGCTAGGTCTGATCAAGTGCCAGCAATTGCTTTGGTTCGGTTTTTTCATTCATTCGGATAAGGCCTTTCGCGTTTTTCGGGTTGTTCTAAAACTGCTTAGTATTAAAAACGAAAAAATTGTACTCAACTCAGCCTACGAAATACCACTGTACGTTCAGAAACTAGGGCTCGACCGGCACAAGCTTACGCACATTCCGTTGGGAGACTGGAAGAAGGTCGATTTATACGATGAGAAGTATGAGCCCGGAGTAGATGAGCCCTATTATTTTGCGGGCGGCTACACCAACCGAGATTACTTAAATCTAATTGACGCGTTTCGCCAGGTGCCCAATAAGTTGATAATTGTATGTTCACATCTGAACAAAGAACTCAATGACATTGATCAGCTACCCCCTAACATTATTATCAAAAAGGACATTCCGAAGGAGGAATTTGAATCGTTGTTAGCTAAATCAAAGACCTGCATCCTTCCGCTTAAAAACGATACCGGAGCTTCGGGCCATATGGTGCTTTTGGGCTACATGAGAAATAAAAAAGCAATTATCGCTTCTGACATGGAAGCCATGCGGGAGTATCTTACCCACCAAGAATCAGCGCTGCTCTTTAAAAATTATCGAACGGAGTTGCCCAAACTTATTGAAACTATTGAGGAAGGAAAGTATGACTTGGAAGCATTGGGTGAAAGTGCGTATCGAAAGTATCAAGATAATTTCACCTATCCCGCATTATCCGCTCGATTAATTGCTATCCTAGAAAACAATCAGTAAAATAGCAACCGTCACGAACAAAACGTTGCTGACCGCGAAAAAACTGAAAAGATTCATTTTTTAATTGCATTATATATTGAGTATCTTGTGCGTGATTTCACTCGCTCATAAAGATTGATTTTTATGCTTAATGCTCTCAAGTTTTTCTTGGAAAACAGGGTGCGCTACAACTACTTTTTCACCAAAGAGCTCCAGACCATTCGTGCGCAGCGGAACTGGGAACCAGCCACCCTACGTGACTTGCAAGAACGAAACTTCGTTTCCCTGGTTCATCGCGCCTATCAAAAATCGCCTTTCTATCGTCATCTCTACGACCTGCACGGAGTAAAAATCAGCAAAATTAAGCAACTGTCTGACATTAAGCGGTTGCCGGTGATCACCAAAGATGCCATTCGTGAACACATTGGCGCAATCTTTATCGGCAATCGCCTGAACCGCAGCACCGCCCATACCAGCGGCACCACCGGCTCTCCCATGACGTTGTACCGCGATTATCAGTCCATCATAAAAGAGGCGGCCTACCTGTGGGCCCATCGCATGAGTTTCGGCTACGAAGTTGGTATGAAAACCGTAACGCTGCGAGGCAATTTGTGCAAAAAGCAAATGGAACTGCACGATCCCCACAGCAATACCCTTTACCTTTCCAGCTATAACCTAAGTCCCGACCATGCCGAGTGGTACTACGAGCGCATTCGTGATTTCGCCCCGCAGGCGTTGCTGGCTTATCCTAGTTCGCTCGCGACCCTGGCCAACTACTTTGACGGAATGGGAAAGTCGCTACGGGTTCCCTTATCGTTCACCTCGTCCGAAACGGTGTATACCCACCAGCGAGAAAAGGTCGAAGAGGTGTTCAATACCCGGATTATCGACTGGTACGGCAACGCGGAACGTACCATCGCGCTAGAGCAAAATGTGCTGGGACTATACGATGAACTGCCCCTGTACTCAGTCAACGAATTTCGAGAAGACCACGCCATCACCACCGGACTGATCAACGAAAGTTTTCCCCTGATCCGCTACCAAGTGGACGATGTTTTTGTGGTGAGCGGTAGCGAAGCGGGCAAACCCAAGGTGGTGGAAAGCATTCAGGGACGCAGCAACGACTATTTGGTGCTGCCCGACGGCTCGCGCGTAGGGCTACTGTGCAATACCATGAAGGGCATTAACCATCTGTTGTTTGCCCAAATTGTGCAACAAGATGCCAGTGGTTTCACGGTGAATGTGGTGGTTGATGAGGATTTTGGACCGGAAGATGAGCAACAAATACGAACTAACATCAGTCAACGGGTGGGCGACGACGTTCCTTTTGGGATTGCTTATGTCAGTGAAGACGAAATTATCAAATCGCCCGCTGGCAAGTACAAACTTATCATCAACCAACTAGCCATCCCCTCCGAGTCAGAACTCACGTGCTCTTAGCACGCATTTAAGCGAACAACTATTTGGATTCGTTTGCGAGGATGCTCATTTTTGTGGCCCCAACTCCCCTCCCCGCAATGGCCTCTCTTTCTTGGTATTTTCACCGCCTCCGGTCCATGTCGATACCCGAAGTTGTTTTTCGCGCGCAGCAGTTCGTTCAAAAACAACAGGAGAAACGAAACCAGGTAGGTAAATCTCCTTCGAGCTCTCTTTTTTCTCTACCCACTCCCCTGCTGCCTGTCGGTGAAATATCCATTGATCCGGAACACACCACCTTGCCAATCTTTGGACTATCACTTGACTACAATCAGCCCATCGACTGGCATCTGGATATCGCCTCGGGACGGAAGTTTCCCCAATCTTTTGCCAAAGACATTAACATTCGCACCGAAGAATACGGTAGCGCCAAGCACGTGTGGGAGGTGAACCGCCTGCAGTTTCTGCCCCTCATTGCCCTGCGCTACCGCCAGACGAAGGACGCTCGTTTTCTGAAGCAATTTCAGAAGTTGGTCACTCAGTGGACCGAAGCCAATCCCTATCTGATAGGCGTGAACTGGTACAGCAACATTGAGGTTAACATTCGGCTGATTGTCTGGTACTTTTGCTGGGAAATTCTGGAAGCGAGTCTACTGGCTGAAACGGATCCGGAGTTTGAAGCTTTTGTGCATCAGGTTTGGGTACCTACCATCTACCAACACTGCCGCTACAGCTATCGAAATCCCTCTAAGTTTTCCTCGGCCAACAATCATCTCATCAGTGAGTATGCCGGTTTGTTTGTGGCGGCTTCTTTCTGGAAGTTTGCCGAGTCGGCCCACTGGGTAGCCCACGCCCGGCAGGGTTTGGAACACGAGATCGTAGCCCAACACTCGGAGCGGGGCGTGAACAAGGAAGAAGCGGCCGAATACATTCAGTTTATCACCGATTTTTTCCTGATTCCCTACGTGGTGGCCGAACGAAACCAGCAGCCGTTCTCTCGGCGCTACCGCCAATATCTGGAATACATTCTGGACTACATTTTTTCGTTGATGGACCAGCGAGGAAATATCCCCTTCTACGGTGACGAAGACGACGGAAAGGTCGTGTTCTTCGATAGTGATCCGCCCGACAACTTTCGTTCGCTGCTGGTATCAGGCGTCATTCTCTTTGAAAATCCAACTTGGAAAAACCGTACCACCAGCATTGATAACAAAAACCTCGTTCTGTTCGGAGAAGCCGGTCGACAGGTTTACGAACGGGTATTGGCCGACCCTACTCCGCCCCCCTCCCGGTTCTATAAGTCCGAAGGGCATTTCATCCTGCGAGCCGCCAACGACGAACAGGAAGTATACGTTCACCTAGACGCCGCCCCGCTGGGTTTTTTGTCCATTGCGGCGCACGGACACGCCGACGCCCTCTTGTGGGTGCTGCACGTGGACGGGCACCCCATTATCACCGACGTGGGCACCTACACTTACCATACCGAACCCGCCTGGCGAAGCTACTTCATCGGAACGTTGGCCCACAACACCATCCGCGTCGACGGGCAAGACCAAGCCAAAAGCACCGGGCCCACCATGTGGACCAATCACTACCGGGTGAAGGTGCTACGCAGCGAAACCAGCGACGTGCTTGATCGGGTGGTGGCCGAACATAACGGGTACCGATCTCTCGGCATTACGCACCGACGGACCTTATCACTCGACAAGGCAAACCACACCCTGCGCATCGTGGATGATATCGTGCTGGATCGCCCCGGAACACACACATTGGAATTACCCCTGCACCTGCACCCGGCGGTCTCGGTAGAGACGTTGAACAACACCTATAAGTTGACTGCTTCCGGAGCACGTGCTGTCATGGTTCGGCCCGACCCGGCCCTGGCGCTATCGGTAGTGCGCGGCGAAACCGATCCTATCCTGGGGTGGTACTCTCCCTCCTTTCAGCAGAAGGAGCCCACCTCGGTATTGTACGGCATCTGCACCGTTGAGCAGACAACGCAGTTGGTGACGGAGATTACGGTGGGATAGCGGTTCTGATCTGTCTCTAAACATTTTTATCTTATTTGCATTGATATACGTTAGATTGATCCTTAATTTGGCTGAGTAAATGGTCGGTGCACCCACTACGCTGCTAAACCCTACTGCACCCACAACTACGAGAGATACTATGGCTGAAGTAATACGAATGCCCAAGATGAGCGACACGATGGAGGAGGGAGTGATTGCCTCCTGGCTTAAGAAAGTGGGCGACACGGTGGAGTCGGGCGACATCCTGGCCGAGGTGGAAACCGACAAGGCCACCATGGAACTGGAGTCTTTTGAAGATGGCACCCTGCTGCACATTGGGGTAGAAGAAAGCGATTCGGTGCCCGTGGATGGCGTGATCGCTATTATTGGTGAAGAAGGAGAAGATATTGCTGATCTGCTCAAGGAAATTGAGTCAGGAGGAGGCAACGAAAAAAAGAACGATAAGTCAGAATCAGACGAAGCGAGTAAAGAAAAAGACGACGCCGCGGCCGATGATTCTACGGATGAACAAGGTGCTGACCAGGACGATGAAGACGACTTCGAAGAATCGGTGGATGCTTCGGACGTGGCCGCCAACGTGATCTTAATGCCCAAGATGAGCGATACGATGGAGGAGGGAGTGATTGCCTCCTGGCTCAAAAAGGTGGGCGACACGGTGGAGTCGGGCGACATCCTGGCCGAGGTGGAAACCGACAAGGCCACCATGGAGCTGGAATCGTACGAAGACGGAACGCTGCTCTACATTGGGGTGGAAGAAGGCGGAGCAGTGCCCGTAGACGGCGTGATTGCCGTGATTGGTGAAGAGGGAGCCGATTACGAAAAGCTTCTCAAATCCCGCTCGGGCAAGAAGGCCAAGAAAGACGATAGCGCCGATAGCGAGGCCACCGTATCGGATGAAAAAGCTTCCGAATCGTCCTCGAGAGATGCGGATAGCGATGAAAAAGATGCTCCGGCCTACGCACCGAGTCGCTCTACCAACGGAAGCAGTAGCGACGGCAGTGCCGACAGCCAAACGGATGGTCGCATCAAGGCATCGCCGCTGGCTAAGAAGATGGCCGAAGAGAAGGGCTACGATTTGTCTGGCATCGAAGGCTCCGGCGAAAATGGCCGCATCGTGAAGCGCGACGTGGAAGATTACCAGCCCAGCACCAAACCCGAAGCAGCGCCCAAAGACGAGAAAAAAGCCGCATCGCCCGATGCTCCCTCGGCACCGATTTCACTGCCCCCGGTAGTGGGCGAAGAGAGTTTCGAAGAGGTGAAGGTTTCCCAAATGCGCAAAGCCATCGCCCGCCGATTGGCCGAAAGCAAGTTCGGCGCTCCGCACTTCTACCTCACCATGGAAATCAACATGGACCGGGCGGTAGCGGCACGGGCCAGCATCAACGAGTACTCACCCGTAAAAATATCCTACAACGATATCATCATCAAGGCAGTGGCAGCCGCACTGCGTCAGCATCCCAAACTCAACGTGTCGTGGCAGGGCGATACCATGCGCCTCAACCAGCACATCCACATTGGCGTGGCCGTGGCCGTCGACGAAGGCCTGCTGGTCCCCGTTATCCGCTTTGCTGATAATAAGTCGCTGGCCCACATTGCCACCGAAGTAAAGGAATTGGCTGGCAAGGCTAAGAACAAAAAGTTGCAGCCGCAGGAGCAGGAAGGAGGCACGTTCGCGGTTTCTAACCTGGGCATGTTTGGCATAGAAGAGTTCACGGCCATCATCAACCCGCCCAACTCCTGCATCCTGGCCGTGGGAGGAATTAAAGAAATCCCTATCGTCAAAGACGGAGCCATTGTGCCCGGTCACGTGATGAAGGTCACCCTATCGTGCGATCATCGCACCGTGGATGGGGCGCTGGGAGCGGCCTTCTTGCAAACGCTAAAAGCCTTCATTGAAGAACCACTGCGCATCATGATTTAATAGCCAGTGACTTCATAACGATCTTCGTTTTTCATCTTGAAAAGAGCCCGGCAGTTTGCCGGGCTTTTTTTATAACCCTTGGCGAACAAATCGCGTATCTTCATCTTTAAGCTACTTGGCCGTCGCTTTTCTCTGACCTATCCTATACCGTTGTTCTGTATGAAACCCTTGATTAAATCCACCACCGTCTTAGCTATCAAGCACAATAACCAAATCGCCATCGGGGCCGATGGACAAGCCACCATGGGCAACACCGTGGCCAAGAGTAACGTCAAGAAAATCAGGAAGTTGCAGGACGGAAAAATTGTGACCGGTTTCGCGGGTTCTACCGCCGATGCGTTCACGCTCATCGAGCGCTTCGACGAAAAGCTCAGCGCCTACGGTGCCAACATGAAGCGGGCTGCCATTGAATTGGCCAAAGACTGGCGCACCGACCGCTACTTGCGTCGCCTGGAAGCCATGATGATCATCGCCAACCGGGATGAGTTGCTTATCTTGTCAGGCACGGGCGACGTGCTGGAGCCTGATCATGGCATCGCGGCCATCGGGTCGGGCAGCATGTACGCCCAGGCGGCGGCGCTGGCCCTGAAAAAACATTCATCGCAACTCAGTGCCGAAGAAATGGTGACCGAGAGCCTGCACATTGCGGCTGATATCTGCATTTATACGAATCACAATTTAATCGTGGAAACGTTAGAGGAATAAACTCCAACCCTACTTGCAGGGGCGCTGGTTTCCGGCTCGATAGCGTTTGGGGTTTTAAATCTCATCAACAATGGCCTTCACGTTGACGTAGCATTCGTCCAACACCAAAATATCTTTATCCCAATCCACAAATGTCCAAGGCTGGTTGGCCTCAGCCACGACCACTTTTTCGGTGTCGGTCAGCACCCAAATCACTTTCTTCACTCCGAATTTAAATAGTTCTTTGGTCTTTAAATTTACGTAGCCTAGGCTATCGCGCAAACCCTCGGTACTTTCTAAGTCAGCTTTAATGTCCACTTCCACCACCACCTCAGGGGCAAAGCCTAGGTACTTTCGTTTGTCTTTGACTTTCTTCATCTCGTCGCGACGCACAATGGCAATATCGGCCGCTCGGTACTTGCCTTTGGCTAACTGAATGCCTGGCTCGCTGCTTAGCACTCTGTATTTCTTGTCTAAACCGGAAATCAATGCGTACACCAGATCGGTGACCACTAAAGATTGCAAAATGCTACTTCCCATAATTTCTTCTAGGGTTTTAGCGCCATCAAGATAGTCCCGATAGCCCTGGTAATAGATCGGACCATCGTCGGTTACTTCGTAGATTAGACTTTCCGGGATAGTTTGCACAACAGGTTCCATGTCACTTCTTTTTGAGGTAAGATACAATTTTTAGCACTACGAACAATTGGAAACAAAGCGCTTCCCGGAGATCAATACTGCTTATGACGCGGATAACCGCAGCCACATCCGCATTCCCGGTAACGCCTCCACCCAAAGCAGCGAATCGTAGCGGGCCAGCACGGGCACCGATGCGTTCGTTAGGGTTTCTGATAAGAAATTGGCTTCATCCGAAGCCGCTTCATCTGAAGCCGCTTCATCCATCGTCCAGAACAGGTAGTCATCTTCCGAGATGGTCACCTCCTCAATGGCCGCTTCAGCCGGGCCGACCAACGACTGGTGCACGTATCCCCGCTGCCCATTGGGCAGTGCTACCCGAAACCATTTTCCGCTTGCTCCCCGCAGATGCAGCAGCGTATGCTGGGTATAGGTGCCCACCACCGCCGACCGGGTGGTAGGTGCTGTCCGCAGGTTGGCCGCCGCGGCGCTCACCCGAGCAAGGCGCTTCAGCAGTACGGTGTCAGTTTCGACCAACGTCGGTTCCGGGACGGCGTTATCGATGAAGGGAAAGGGATCAAGGGCCCCCCGCCCGAAGCGGTACACTCCGAAGTGCAGGTGCGGGGGCGTGAAGCGCGCGTTGCCGGTGTTGCCCACCCAACCCAGCGTGTCGCCCGCCCGCACCCGCTGGGCCGGACGCACCGTTTGGCTATCGAGGTGGGCGTAGTACTGGTTCATTCCACGGGTTTTCAACCAAACTACCTTGCCCCCCAACCGGCTACTGGTGCGAGCACTCACTACCCCGTCGGAAGCGGCCACCACGGGCGTGCCCCGCGGAGCAAAAATATCCACGCCCTGGTGACTGCGCGCTCCTCCGTCGCGCGGAGCCCCAAAGAAGCTGCCCACCGCCCGGCTGTTTTGCCCCGCCACCGGAAAACCCAGCGAAGGACTGGCCTCTATGGTGAGCTCATAGCTTAAATTCTGTAACAGTTCGGGTTGCAGGCGTAGCACGTGTACCCCGTCGCGTTCCACTTCGTAGGACAGTTGCCGCGTAGAATCGGCCGAAGCCATTGCCTCAAACGTGGTGTCGTTTATCACGCTGAACACGTCTAAAAACAAAGACGCTTGAGACGGTGTACGCACGCTCACCTCAATGCGCTGTCCGGTGCGCACGGAGTATCGGAAGGCGGCAGCCCGCGGTTGTTCGGCCAAAAAGTAGCCCACCTCGCGAAAGGGCAGTGCCACGGTGAGCGTATCGCGTAGGCTGTGCTCGGCAACGGACAGCCAGAATTTACCCAGGGCGGTCTGGTCGAGTTCGGCACTGCGCAGCGATTTTTCGTACCGTTCGTGGGGCGACAGCGCCGAGAACAACGAACCCACGGTGTTGCGGCGACTGCATCCGAGTAGCAAGACCAGCAGGAGAAAAAAGAGTGAGGCTTTCATACGAAGTAGCAAAAAGTAATGCGTTTCTTCAACGCTAAACCGCTTGCTTTCATTCCCAGTCCGTATCTTTGAGACTGGACGACCGAGCCTGTGAATTTTGCCGAAGACTTATTGGAGCAGCTAAGCGCCCGCCTACGCGGCGAAATTCCCGGCTGGACGCCGCCCGGCTGGGACGCGCAGCAACGCATGGCCACCGAAGTGCACCGGCGCGCTCGGCTTCGGCCCCGCTCTGATGCGCGGCGGGCGGCGGTGCTGATGCTGCTCTACCCCCACCGCGGCCTAATGTATCTCCCGCTGATTGTCCGCCCCATCTACCCAGGGGTACACAGTGGGCAGATCGCGCTGCCGGGTGGCAAAGTGGAACCGCAAGATGCTTCGCTGGTGGCTACCGCGCTGCGCGAAACCGAAGAAGAGATTGGCGTGCGGGTACCCGAAGCACAGGTGCTGGGCGAGCTATCGGAGCTCTACATTCCGCCCAGCAACATGCGGGTGTTTCCGGTGGTAGCCCTTGCCCCCGAACGCCCGAAGTATACTCCTGACCTACGGGAGGTGGTGCAGGTGTTAGATTTCTCGTTGGCGGCTTTTGCCGACCCCCGCCACCAAACCCACACCATGGTGAAGGTGGCGGGCAATGTCATGATGGAAGCCCCTAGCTTTGTGATCGATGAACGCATCATCTGGGGAGCCACAGCGATGATGATCAGCGAGTTGTTGGCGATTCTGGAAGCACTTGACTGACTACACCGTCTTCTTTTTTTCTCCCCGTTGTTTCAGCGTCAGCAGCAAATACACCCCAATGAGCACCAGTGGGATGCTGAGCCATTGCCCCATGTTGAGCGGAATATCGCCTTCCCAGGCCACCTGGTCTTCTTTAAAGAACTCGTGCACGAAGCGCAACCCAAACACCCAGATAAGAAATATACCCAAAAACAGTCCTTCGGGAGTTTCTCGTTTTAAGCGCGTCCAAAGTAAGAATAACAACAGAGAAGCCAAGAAAGTGGTAAACGATTCGTATAACTGGGCCGGGTGCCGGGGGATACCGTAGGTGCTGACGGTGGCCACGTAAGCGCCACGCCGCTGGGTGAGTTCGGCCTGTACGGGCGTTTCGGGTGGTTCGTAAATGTGCTCCCGCACGCTGGCGTAGCCGGTCAGAATGCGTTTGAGGTCGTTTTCTACATACCGTCGGATCTCAGCCTCCTGGTAACCTCCCCGATTGAAGGTAATTTGCACCTCCACGGGTCGATAGTTTTCGCTCACTGCTTCAGTCGAGGTTTCTGAGGACTCCCCCTGCCGTGCTTCCACCTCATCTACCAGGGGGCTGTTTTCCAGAATGTCAATCAAATCGCGGGCGAACACTACGCCATAGTCGCTGCCGGTGGGTTTGCCGATGATCTCGGAGTTCATAAAATTGCCGAACCGAATTAACCCCCCGGTGAGCGCCACTACAATCACAATCCGGTCGACCACCCAGAGAAAACTCTGCCCGGAGCGGGGCCGCTTTTTCATTTTCCCCTGCAACAGTTGAATGTCGTAGTTACTGTACAGATACAAGGCCGTCAGAATGCCAATGGCAGCCCCGTGACTCGCTAGTCCGCCCTCCCATACCTTGAGGATATCAATGGGGTTCGCCAAATACTTAGCCGGTTCGTAGAACAACACGTGCCCCAGCCGGGCACCAATGATCGTAGCCAACACCATAAATACGGTGAGCGTTTCCACGTCTTCCTCTTTGTGCCCTTCGGAGCGAAAGATATAAAACAGCACTTGTTGAGAAATTAGGAAGCCCGCCGCGAACAGCAAGCCGTACCAACGGGGGGCAAAGTTAATAAACTTCCAATCTAGGTGGAACAAGGTCGGATCGGCCGTCCATACGATGTAGTCGAGCATTGGGCAAAGATTTGTTCGGCGTAAAGATAGAAGAATAGCTGGAACCGGGCGGAGTAAACCCTATTTTTGTCGGAATTTGGGGGGTTAGGTGTTGCTGCTTTTTCTGCCTACTTTTGCTTTCAAACAGTAAACCTACCTGTTTTATCAGGAGTCTTAAGCACAATTAATTGCCATGCTGCCGACCGTCACGCAAACATTTCAGGATCGTTACGCGACCCAACCATCGTTACTCATTCAGGCACCCGGCCGCATCAATTTGATCGGCGAGCACACCGATTACAACGACGGCTTGGTGCTTCCGGCCGCTATCGATAAGTACCTGTACTTCGCCTTCGGCACCAGCGCTAATCGCCAGGCGACGGTATACTCGCTGAACTATAGCGAAGCGCTGCAATTTTCCTTATCTTCTCCTGATGGCTCAGATCAGGGCGTTTCTGCCTGGGGGCAGTATCTGCTGACCGCCGGGCGGGTGTTGCACGAGAAAGGATATGACGTGCGTGCCTTCAACGCTGCCTTCGGAGGCGATATTCCGCTCGGGGCCGGTATGTCTTCTTCGGCGGCTTTGTGCTGCGGATTTATCTACGGCTTGTCTGAGTTGTTTGATCTAAGAATACCCCGCGAAGAGATTGCCCTGTTGGCGCAAGCCACCGAGCACCTCATTGGCATTCAGTGCGGACTCATGGACCAGTACGCCGTGTTGTTCGGCCAAGCGGATCAGGTGCTGTTTCTGGACTGCGAAAGTCTGGCGTATCAGCACTTCCCTCTGGCGCTGGGCGATTATACGCTGGTGCTTATCAACTCAATGGTGAAACATGAACTGGCCGCCGAATCGGGCTATAACGACCGGCGGGCTTCCTGCGAACGCGTTGTATCAGTAATTCAGCGCGACCACCCCGAAGTGAGCACCCTGCGGCACGTCACCCCCGAACAGCTATCAGATTATCGAACCTCCCTTTCGGCCGACGACTATCAGCGGGCCCGCTACGTTTTGCGCGAAAACCAGCGGGTGCAAGACACCGTAAGGGCTCTCCGGCAGGGCAATATACCCCGCGCGGGCGAACTTATCTTTGAGTCGCACGCCGACATGCGTGATGAATATCAGATTACCACCCCCGAACTGGACACCTTGGTAGATTTGGCGCGACAGCAGACCGGGGTGCTGGGAGCCCGTATGATGGGCGGGGGCTTCGGAGGGTGTACCATCAACCTGATGAGAAAAGACCAGCGCGCCGCGGCCGTAGCGGAGATCGTGCATTCGTACCAGCAAAAGTACGCCCTGGAACCGGAGGTGTACGAGCTAGCCTTGAGCGATGGAGTAGGACGGGTACCTCTTTCGTAGACCACATTAGATTGCCCACGTAGAATCGTAGCATGTCATTTGTCCTTGGTCATTTGTTTGGATGACAAATGACCAAGGACAAATGACGAGTAACCAATGACCCTAACCATGACCAAACTTTCCCTTACCGACGCTCCCCACCGTCGCTACAACATGCTGACGGGCGAATGGGTGTTGGTGTCACCCCATCGTACCAAGCGCCCCTGGCAGGGCAAGGTTGAAAAAAAAACCGAGGAGCACCGCCCCTCCTATGATCCACAGTGCTACTTGTGTCCGGGCAACGAACGGGCCGGAGGGCACATTAATGAAAACTACACCGCCCCCTACGTCTTCACCAACGACTTCGCGGCATTGTTGTCTGACACCACGGAAGCTTCGTACGAGGAAGGGCTACTACGCGCCCAGGGCGAGCGGGGCACCTGCCGGGTCGTGTGCTTCTCCCCCAACCACGCGCTCACTATTCCCGAAATGGACGAAGCAGATATTGGCAAAGTGATTGAGGTTTGGCGAACGGAGTATCAGTTGTTGGGTAGCCAGCCGTTTATCAACCACGTGCAGATTTTTGAGAACAAGGGAGCGGTGATGGGTTGTAGCAATCCCCACCCGCACGGACAAATCTGGGCGCAAGCGTCGGTGCCATTGGAGGTACTCAAAAAAACCGAGACGCAAACCAGCTACTATCGGCAGCAGGGGCGCAGCCTACTGGGCGATTACCTGGCCCAGGAGCTAAAGCACGAAGAACGGGTGGTAGTGACCAACGAGCACTTTGTGGCGCTGGTACCTTTCTGGGCGGTGTGGCCCTACGAGGCGATGATTGTTCCCCGGCGCAGGCAAGCTGATATCACCGAGCTATCGCCGGAAGAAACCAAAGCATTTGCGGCAATATTCAAGGCCCTTACCACGCGGTTCGATAACATCTTTCAGACTTCCTTTCCCTACAGCATGGGCATTCATCAGCGGCCCACCGATGGCGGGGACTACGCGGGCTGGCACTGGCACATGAGTTTCTACCCGCCCCTGCTGCGTTCGGCCACCGTGAAAAAATTTATGGTCGGCTACGAGATGTTCGCCGAGCCTCAGCGTGATATCACCGCCGAAGCGGCCGCCCGAACCATGCGAGAGGTGGGGGGCAAGCACTATAAAAGAAGCTGACGCCCCGCCTTAGCTACTGACCTACGCTGACGCTTTCGTTGCTGAAAGAGCTGGCGGCTCCCCAGTTGGCCACCAGCACCAATTGCGAGTAGGTGATGTTTTCGTCCAGATCGGTTCGCTTGAGGCGATAGTAGCTCATGCCCACCGGAGGATTGGGATCAGTGAAAGCGTCCGGCGCGTGCAACATGCTGTTGGCTCCGGCGGGAATCACCACTAACTCGTTGAACACGGCTCCGTTGGTACTCTTTTCTACGATAAAGCTCGCGTAGACAGCCTCGCTGTTCGTTTCCCACTGGGTTACTACGTGCCCCTGCTGCAAAGTAGCGGTGAAAAAAATGGGCTTAAGCGCATCGCTTTTTTTCTTAACCAATCTGTAGAGCGACGCGTGGGCATCCTCTAGTTCCTTGGCTCCCCGTCCGAAAGCAATTTTCTCGTCGCGGGTGTGCACTTCACCAAAGTGATACAATTGGCTGCTATCACCCAGGAAATCAATTTTTGAGAGCGAATGTAACTGCCAGTTTCCTCCGACCGCAATGGTGCCTTCGTTGGTAATCTTGCTATTTTTTTCTACCGTAAAGTCTCCGGCCACGATGAGCACGCCTCCCTGGTTCACCGTTAGGTTTGACTTGTTTCCCAGGGTAAGGTTGCCCTCAATGATTAGGGTATCTTTAACGGTCAACGTCTTCTTTGATCCTTTTTTGTAGCTCAGGTGGCCGCGGCGGCGCACGTGACCTAAAATCTCGATATCGTGTTTGATCTGCCCGGTGGGCGGCGCCACGCTGCCTTCCCATACCGTTGATGCTGACCATTCACCGGACTGAATGGCGTAAAAGCGGGCGTTGGCGGCATAGCTATCCTCGCTATTGCCCACGTTGAGGTAGGCAAACACCGCTACGCCAACCAGTAGGGCCAGCACGCAACCCGCGGCGGCGTATTGCAGCGTTAACTGAGATTTTACGGTGACCCGTTGGTTCATTGATCGCTTTGATCCCATAATGTGTCGTTGGTTAATGAAAGTAATGGATTAGTTTTTACAGAATGGTGGGGGAGAACACCAGATCCGAGGCTTCAATTTTTTCTCCCTCGCTGATCAGAGCGGCGCGCTCCACGAAAGATTTCAGTTCGCGAATGTTGCCGGGCCAGTCGTGGGCCAGCATGGCTTCTAACGCTTCTTTGGTGAAGGAAGCGGAGGGTCCGCTGCACTCGTGCAAGAAGTGCTTGGCCAGCACAATGATGTCGTTGCCGCGCTCGCGCAGCGGCGGCAGGTGAATTAAAAACCCCTGGATGCGGTAGTACAAATCCTCCCGGAATTTCCCCTGCTTCACCCGCTGCCCCAGGTCTTTGTTGGTGGCGGCCAGCACCCGCACGTCCAGATCAATTTCTTTATTGCTGCCAATGCGACAGATTTTCTTTTCCTGCAGCACCCGCAGTAGCTTGGTTTGTAAGTTGATATCCATCTCGCCGATTTCATCGAGCAGGATAGTGCCACCGTTGGCTTCCTCGAACTTGCCGATGCGGCGGCCGTTGGCCCCGGTGAAGGCTCCTTTTTCGTGACCGAAGAGTTCGCTTTCGATCAGATCTTCGGGAATGGCCGCCACGTTGATGGCGATGAAGTTCTTCTTGCGGCGGCGCGAGTTGTAGTGCACCGCTCGGGCGGCCACCTCTTTGCCGGTGCCGCTTTCTCCGGTGATCAAAGCCAGCACGTCGCTGTTCTCGATCTTTTGCATCATCCGAATCACCTTGAGCACCGCCCCGCTTTCGCCGATGATACTGGAGTAGTTGTGGCGGTCGATGATCTGCTCGCGCAGCACTTCTACCTCCTTTTTCAGGTCGGTGTGCGCCGCCAGCGTCTTCACGCAGTGTGACAGCTCCTCGAAGGTTTGCTTGTTTTTAACAATGTAGTACTTGGCGCCGTGCTTGTAGGCCTCCACCGCCACGGTCACTTCTTCCTGCCCCGATACCACCACGATGGCAATATCCGGATTGTACTGGTTGATTTGCTTGAGGATGTCGAGGCCGGTCATGCCGGGCAAGTTGTAATCGAGCGTAACAATGTCGGGTTGCTCGTGCAGGTGGTCGAAGAATTCTTCACCGGTGGTGAACACGGTGACATCGTAGGTATCTTCTTTTTCTAGGGTGTGCTTAATCATTTTGCCGAAGATCACGTCGTCTTCCACGGCAAAAATTTTGGTCATCTGAGGCATACTGATAGTTAAAGTTGTTCGGACAAGAATCGTCAACATCCTTACCACAGCCGTATGATAAATGAGACATTTAGTTGACAGCCTTACCTGTGTCTAGTTTGTTTTGATATTGGACTTTATCTTTCTTTTAGAGCATACGCCTGAAGTTCAATCCGATGTTCAGCGCAGACGACTGATCGGTGTATCAAAAGCGGACGGTATGGTGTACGGAAACGATACAATGCGCAGAATTTTAAACCCGTTAGTTGATTGACTGTCAGCACCTTGCACGAAAACCATCGGTTGGCAAGAAGCTTGAACCACCAGTGAGTGAATAACCAGCGATTAAAAAAATCTCGCTTCAACGACCAATTACTATGTTACAAAACTACCTTCGCATCTCGCTGCGCAACCTTTGGAAACACAAAACCAGCACCGCGATCAACGTGCTGGGATTGTCACTGGGCATCAGCAGCGCCATCATCGTCTTTTTGATTGTTCGCTACGAGCTTAGTTTTGATCGGTTCCATGAAGATGCCGACCGGACTTACCGGGTAGTGGCCGATTTTAAGAGTCCGGACGGCGAAAGTGGCAACGCGGGGGTGCCCCGCCCCCTGCCCGAAGCGTTGCGGCAGGATTTTACCGATGAACTCGACCAAGTGGTGTCGCTGGAGGTGTATGGAGATCACCGGCAGGTTCGGGTAGCCGAAAAGGCACTTTTTCTAGACGAGCCGGTTGCCTACGCCGAACCCGGTTATCTGCAGCTTTTCGACTTTCCCCTGCAAGAAGGAAATCCGCAAACGGTGCTTACCCTTCCCAACGAAGCAGTCATCACCGCTTCGCTCAGTAAGAAGCTCTTCGGACGCTCGCGGGACGTTCTGGGCGAGGTCATCAAGTTGGATGACGAGCACGAACTCAAAGTCAGCGGAGTGCTGGCCGATTTGCCGCCGGATACCGATCTCACCTTTGCCCTGCTGATCTCCTTTAACACCCTGGCGCGCAACCGGGAGGTGGATCAGGAATGGGACAGTTTCAACTCGTCTTTTCAAACCTACGTGCTGCTAAACCCTTCCGCGTCGCCCGAAGCCCTGCAGGATCAGCTGACTAACTATCTGGAGCGGTACGCCCCGCAGGAAGACGATGGCGGGTGGGATGCGTTTCTGCACCTGCAACCGCTGACTTCCGTTCATTTCGGGGGGAAGTACGGGGGCTTTCCTTACCGAAGAGCTTCCCGGGAGATGCTAGCCGGTTTGGGATTACTCGCCGCACTGTTAGTCATGCTGGCCGTTATTAACTTCATCAACCTAACCACGGCCATCAGCGGGCGTCGCTCCAAAGAAGTGGGCATCCGTAAGGTGGTCGGTAGTTCTCGCCAACAAATTATCTTCTACTTTTTAGGAGAAGCCCTACTGGTCACCACGCTGGCCACCGGGCTGGCCCTGGCTTTGGCTGAGGTAGGGCTACTGCAGCTTCAGCGGTTGTACGATCATCTGCGGGCGGTGTCCATCGGACTGAATGCCTCTACGGTAGTATTTCTAGTAATGTTGGTTGCTGGGGTCACGTTGCTGGCCGGAGCATATCCGGCGGTGCTGCTATCCCGGTTCCAACCCGCCCAACTGGTGAAAGGCACGCTTCCGAGTCCGGGACGGAACCGCGGGGGAGCGCGGGGGGCCTTGGTAGTGTTTCAACTCTTTGTTGCCCAAACGTTCATTCTGTTCGTGCTGGTGGTCGGACAGCAACTCACTTATCTGCTGGAAGCGCCCTTGGGTTTTAATCAAGATGCTATTCTCACCGTGGAGTTTCCCGAACAAGACTCCCCAGCGCAGCAACAAATTAAGGAGCAACTTCAAAACCATACGGGAGTGCAATCGCTCTCGCTTTCGCAGGCCCCGGCGCTTTCTCAGTCGATGCACGCCACGGTGTTTGGGTACGACGGGCAAAGCGTTAAAGAAAGCCAACGGTCGGTCAACCTGCAATTTGCCGACTCCGATTTTTTCACCACCTACCAGATGCCCTTGGTGGCGGGGCAGGTGTATCCCCCTTCCGACTCGGGTAGTGCTTGGGTAGTCAACGAAACCTTTGTGCGGGAAGTGGGCGCTGCTTCTCCCGACGAACTGCTGGGCAAATACGTCTCGCTGGAGGATGCGGAGCTGCCGATTGTCGGAGTGGTGGCCGATTATCACACGGCCACGTTCGGCAGAAAGATTCCGCCCCTGCTGATCACCAACCGCCGGACTCAGTACCAGTATCTCAACCTGAAGGTGAACCTGACGCAGGCAGAAGAAGTGATCAAGCAACTTCAGAAGGCTTGGCAGACCAGTTATCCGGACTTTCCGTTCGATTACCAATTTCTGGACGATGCCATTGATCGTTTTTACAAAGACCAACAACGCTTGCTCTCGCTCATCCAATTTTTCTCCGGTATCGCGATATTTATCGGGTGCTTGGGACTGTACGGTCTGGTTATGTTTATGGCCGAGCAACGCACCAAAGAGATTGGCATCAGAAAGGTGCTGGGAGCCTCGGTGCAACAGTTACTGGTGCTGTTCTCCGGGCAGTTTGTCAAATTACTCGTTATTGCGTTTTGTTTAGCCGCGCCGCTGGCCTACTGGCTGATGCGGCAGTGGCTGCAAAGCTTTGCGTACCGTATTCAGATCAGCGGGTGGATGTTTATTGCCTGCTTGCTCCTATCGCTGCTGTTGGTGCTGCTCACCGTCGGCTACCAATCGGTACGCGCGGCGCGGGCTAACCCGGTGGACTCGTTGCGGAACGAATAAGCACTATAAACCCAAAACTATGCTCACCAACTACTTCACCATCATCCTTCGCAACTTCCGCCGCCGGAAGTTCTACACCTTTATTAATGTGTTCGGACTGGCCCTCGGGCTGGCCAGCAGTATGTTTATCAGTGCCTACGTGCTGGACGAATTGCGCTTCGACCGCTTTCACCGGGATGCCGACCGGGTGTACCGGGTCACCACCGACGGGGGCGGCGACTACCACTTGGCCACCACTCCCCCACCCCTCTACGAAGCCATCAACAATGAGATTCCCGAAGTGGAAGCGATAGCACGCGCCTTTAGCTGGAACCATTCTACCATGCGCTTGCCGGTGGAAGAAGACAGCAGCGGGCAAACCGTGTTCCGCGAAACCAGCATCTACATCGTCGACCCAGAATTTTTGCAGGTGCTGGACTTCAACGTGGTGGCCGGTGACGCGGCGACGGCGCTGCAAGAAGCCAGTTCCCTCATATTGACTCGCCAAACGGCCGAACGCTACTTCAGTCAAGAAGCAGTGGAGCGGGGCGAAGTGGTGGGCAAGGAAATTCTGTTCGGGGGAAGCCGCCAGGCCCGACGGGTGACGGCCGTGGTAGACCCCGGCCCGACCCACTTCCCCTTCGACATGCTGGTGGACCCGCAGGGGTACCAGGAGATTATGAACGGCGATGGCTGGGGATGGAATATCATGCATACCTACCTGAAAGTGCGCCCCGGAGTGCGAGCAGATGCTGCCCGGTTGGCCGCCTTATCTCAAAAAATTGATCGCATTGCTCAAACCCACGCCCGGCAGTATCTGGAAGCTCGAGACATTGGCCCTGAAGCGGACGAGCCAATGCATTACGAATTACAGGCGGTAACCGATATCCACCTGCACTCTAATTTGCAGCGGGAGCACGAGGCCAACGGCAGCATTATCACGGTGTACACGCTCTCGGGGGTGGCCTTGCTCATCATCCTGCTGGCTTGCATCAACTTCATCAACCTATCGACGGCGCAGGCCACCCGTCGGGCCAAAGAAGTGGGCGTGCGCAAGGTGCTGGGTTCGCCCCGTCGGTCCCTGATTCTTCAGTTCCTTGCGGAGTCGATGACCATCAGCTTGGTGGCCATGTTGCTGGCCCTGGGAATGGTGGAAGCGCTGCGCCTTCCCTTCAGTGCGCTCACTGGTAAGCAGTTGGCTTTCGATTGGTTTGCGCATCCTGAATTGTTGCTGGCCGTGGCGAGTGGAGTGCTCTTGGTAGGATTCGTGGCGGGTGGGTATCCGGCATTTTACCTTTCTTCGTTTCGTCCGGCCGCGGTGCTGTCGAACAAAGCGGCCTCGTCGCGCGGGGCGGGCCGCTTGCGCAGTGCGCTCATTGTTTTTCAGTTTGTGGTATCAATCACGCTGGTGGTCACTACCGCCGTGGTGGTGCAGCAGCTCCAATTTATGCAGCAAAAAGATGTCGGATTCGAGCGCCAACAGGTGCTGGTGATCAACAACAACAAAGAAATTCAGGAGCGCTGGCTGGACTTCAAAGCGGCTCTCCGCCAGCACTCGTCGGTGCAGCAGGTGAGCTTCGCCACGGGCGCTCCCACCCAACCGCTCAAGGTGATGCGCGACATTCGGGTAGAAGGATCAGACCAGAGTCGGGGCATGAACTGGTTCTACATCGACCCGGACTACGTAGCCACCCTGGGATTACGAGTGATTGAGGGGCGAGAATTTCAGTGGGACAGGGCGTCGGACCAAACTAACGGGGTGCTGCTGAATGAATCAGCCGTGCAAACGTTGGGCATGGTGAATCCGGTGGGGCAAACGATCGTCAAAAACCAGGGGGAAGACGACGAACAGCGTCTGCGGGTGCTGGGAGTGATCAAAGATTTCAACGTCGAGTCATTTGACCGCGGGGTGAAGCCCATTGCGTTTCAGTATTTCACTCCCAGTTTTGTGAGTGACTACGTGCTGGTGCGACTTACTCCGGGCAGCGTGGCGGGAGGGGTGGAACAGGTGGCGAAGGTTTGGAGTCAGTTCGAGCCGGACAATCCGCTGGTTTACTCTTTTTTGGATGAGGATTTTGACCGCCTGTTTCGGTCCGAACAACGGCTAGCGGGTATTCTGAGCGTTTTCACGTTTTTGGCAATTGTGGTGGCTTGCCTGGGATTACTGGGCTTGGTGGCGTTCGTTACGGCCCAGCGCACCAAAGAAATTGGCATTCGCAAGGTACTGGGAGCGTCGGCCCGACAGATTACCGGCTTGCTATCGCTAGATTTTTTGCGATTGGTGATCATTGCCTTTGCGGTAGCGGTTCCGCTTTCGTACTGGGCCGTAGGGCGTTGGCTTGAGAACTTTGTCTACCGCACCGAGGTCGGGATGGGTATTTTTGCCCTGGCGGGAGGGGCCGCTGTTCTCGTGGCCGGTTTAACCGTCAGTATACAATCGCTGCGCGCCGCGCTGGCGGACCCGGTAGACGCACTACGCGACGAATAATTTTCTCGGAAAACTACCCTTTTTTGATTCGCGCTGAGGGAAAAACCCTGACAATAGTAACAACTATGCCAAAGTTGCGTTGCTTTAATGTTAACAAATTGTTAAGTTTATGTTAACATTGAGTAACATTAGAAGGGAGGTTAGTTATGTATTTGATTTTCAGCAAGCGCATAGTGATAGCATTGGTAGTGTGTTTTATAGCAATAATTAGTCACACTAATGCTTATACAAGCAGTATAACCCCTTTTAGTGACCTGCCTACTCAAGAAGCAATCTTGGCCAAGCAAGTACTCACTGCGCTGATGCGGGTTGAACCGGCGGTAGTCCAAGCTGACGTTGATCGACAGTACGAAGAGCTTAACGAATTTTTGGCACACCTCCGGAAAAAACAGCAAAGGTACCGGTCGGAAAAGCGATTTCTCTCCTACTTTTTTTATAAAGTCCATCGCAAGTTTCTCAAGCAGTATCGTCCGCACACCACCTTTCATGAGTTGTTGGAAGAGGGTAGCTACGATTGCGTTACCGGTTCGGCGCTCTACGCTTTGCTGCTGGACGCGCTCGGCATCTCGTACCAAGTTAGTGAATTTCCCTTCCACGTTTACCTCAAGGTGGTTACGACCAAAGCCGACACCTTTTTAATTGAAAGCACCGACCCGCAGGGAGGATGGATCACTAGTCCGGCCGAACAAGAGCGGCGCTTTGCGTTCTATAGTCAGGAGGCTGAACAAGAAGATGAAAAATATTTTCAGTATGATTTCACGATAGCCGAAACAATTAACCTTTCGCAACTCGTGGGGCTTAGCTACTTCAATGAAGCCGTGGCGAACTATAACCAGCGAAACGTCCAGCAAGCAGTTCGTTTGCTGAGTCAGGCGGAACGTTGGTACGCCTCTCCGCGAACCGCGTCCTTTAAGGCCCTGATCTCCAGTGTGGCCCAGAACGACTAGCGCTTGGTGACTTACCCGGTGGGGAGCATATTATAGAGAATCTATAACGGAAAAATTATCAATTATTAAAGATAATGAGCCCGTACGGTAGATTTAGCACCACTATAGTTTTCACTTTCCAGCGGATTATTTTATTTGCCAGTCTTAATCGTTTCGCCAATCTTAAAGGGAAACGGTAGAGCTACTATTGTCGGATAAAACGTTGTCTTTGGTTTATTTTCATCCGCTGTTTTCTAATACAAATAACTACCCGGTACGAGGTTACTGCCACGGTGCATTTCTTTGATGCTACCCGGTTTGATATTCACTAAGGGACGTCAAACAAATAACGTACTCAACTTAATTCTGAGGTTTGCGCCACCGTGGCGCGGTCCCCACAAACCCCTTCCGAGTGTCCTGTGGTGACACAGGCCGTGGAGTTGGTTACTTTGTTTTATCATCGTCCCTAAGTCTTCTGACAATAACGGCCTCCGGCTTCTAATGTGGTCACTTCCACGTTTGGATATCTAATCGATTAGCAAAAAAGACAGAAAAATTGGAAAGAAGCTTTACAAATAGCACATACCAATTATGTGAGGTCTGTCTTCAATTTTGCTATTATTGCCGAGTCCGTACCCCAATGACTGCCGGACTGGACTTGCTCGCCCTGCTTAGCGCACAACTCGGAGAAGCGGCACGAAATATCCACCAGGCTGCGGAGGAGAAAAAGCTGATTGTCTACGGCAAATAGTACTGGCGTTGGATTACGTTCATTATCCGATTGCTTCCGAAACCCATATTTGAGAGACTGCGGCCGTAATAAAAACAGCAGGCCACTGACCAACACCGGATCTAGTATTCAATTATTTAAAACAAACCACCGTATGGCATCACTATCTCCTCACTCATCCCCCCTGGGAAGACCGCGGGCAGCCCACTTGCTACGCCGTGCTACCTTCGGCCCCAACCGCCAAGACATCACCCAATTTGCTTCCCAGTCACCTGCCAACGCAGTGGCTACCTTAATGAAGCAAACCTCACGTCCCCAGCCACCGCTAGACGTAAAAACGGGCAAGACCTGGCTTCCGGCGCGCACGTCGGCCAACAGCTACAACAGTCGCCTCCGATTCTATACGGTATACTGGTGGATGGATCATCTGTGCCGCTCGCCACTCTCACTGCAAGAGCGCATGATCTACTTCTTTCATACGCACTTCACCACCATGCAATCGCGCGCCAACTATGCCTCGGCCCTGTACTATCAGCTCGAACTGTTCCGCCATTATGCCTTGGGCAACATCAAGCAACTAGCCCTCAAGTTATGCTTCGATAATGCCATGCTGATGCACCTTGACGGCCGCTTCAACCGTGTTGGCAAGCCGAATGAGAATTTTGCCCGGGAGTTTTTGGAGTTGTATACCATCGGTAAAGGATCCCAGCGAGGGGCCAACGACTACACGACTTACACCGAGCAGGACGTGCGAGAGGCCGCGCGGGTCTTCTCCGGATTTAATGTTGACCCCACCTTCTCTAAACATATCGATCCCGACACCGGGCTTCCGATAGGCACCATGATCACCGATGACCAAGGCGAAGCAAGGTTCCACGACTACGGTAGCAAAACTTTCAGTAGTGCTTTTGGTGGAAAGACTATCCACGCTGCGGGTCGCACTCCCCAAGCAATCAGGCAAGAAGTAGCGGAGTTTGTGGATATGGTTTTTGATCAGCCCGCTACCGCACAGCATCTGTGTCGCAAGCTGTACCGCTTCTTCGTGTATCACCGGATTACCCCAAGCATCGAGAGCCAAATTATCGAACCCTTGGCACGGGTGATGATTGATAATAACTATGAACTAAAGCCCGTACTGATGAAGCTGCTCAGCAGCCAGCATTTTTACGAAGTGAGTACGCCTGCTAATGGTATTGGGGGAACGCTCATCAAATCGCCACTAGAGCTGTTCACGCAGATGTTCCGCTACTATCGCATCAAGTTGCCCAGCCAAAATAATCCGGAAGATTTCTATGCGATCTGGAGAGAGGTGTTCTATCGAATGCAGGATGAGGGAATGCAACTGTACGAACCCGCGGAGGTAGCGGGCTACCCGGCCTACCACCAAGGTCCGAACTACAACCGCAACTGGATAACGTCCAGCACCCTGGCTCGGCGCTACGTGCTGGGAAGAAGCATCGTCTCGGGTATTCGTCGCCGAGGAGTGGCCCCGGAGTTTATCCTGGACGTGATGGACTACGTGAAGAATACCAAAAACATCACCGATCCGAGCGATGCCCCCCGGTTGGTACGGGAACTGGTAGAAGACCTGATCCCCCGACCCGTGAGCGAGGAGCGGATGGCCTATTTTCTGGAAGAAATCCTATTGGATTCTTTATCGCCCACTCACTGGAGCTTCGAATGGAAGGACTATCTACAGTCGGGCAATGACCGCGGCGTACGTAGGCAGCTAGAACTTTTGTTTACCAAAATCATGGAATCTCCCGAGTATCAACTATTCTAACCATTAAACCACCACCATCATGCAAAGAAGAAAATTCTTAAAAAATATATCCTTATCCGGGCTAGGCCCGCTGTTGCTTAACGGCTTGCCAGTCAACACTTTGGCCAACACTGTAGGAGGCTTGCAGAGCCTGGCAGCCGCAAGTACTAATGACCGAGTACTGGTTTTGATTCAACTGCACGGCGGCAACGACGGCCTGAATACGCTGGTGCCTTTACATCAGTACGACCAGTACGTCAACCTGCGCTCCAATATCGCTTTGCCCAACCAGGGAAGCCGCGCGGTTATCCCTTTGGATGGCACGCTAGGAGAACAACAACGACTAGGGTTGCATCCGGATATGCGGTCATTCAAAAATCTATATGACCACGGAAAAGCTGCCTTGGTGCAGTCGGTAGCCTATCATAACATGAACGGATCACATTTCCGTAGCCGAGATGTATGGTTTATGGGGGGGGACTATAACAGCAACTATGGCTCAGGCTGGGCCGGACGCTATCTGGACAATGTATTTCCGGGCTATCCGGACAGCTATCCTTCGGAAGGGATGCCCGACCCACTGGCCGTAGAAATTGGCTCTCGCGTATCGCTGACCTTCCACCGCTCCAACGGCTTGCCCGTAGCTATTGCCTTGGAAGATCCTGAACGCTATTATAAACTGGTATCGTCGGTAGGCGGCAAGCTTCCCGGCAAAGAAGATGGCTACTACGGTGAGGAGATCGATTATATCAAGGGAATAGAACAACAGGCCAGCGACTATTCTCAACGCATCGAGCAGGTGTTTGCGGGAGGGAAAAATTCCGGCGTCACTTATCCTACTCAATATCCTTATCAGACTCCCAGCAGCGCTCGAAAGAATAACTTGGCTATGCCTCTAAAGACCATTGCCCGGTTGCTGAGCGGGGGTAGCAAAACTAAGATTTTCTTGGCGCGTCTCAACGGATTTGACACCCATGCGCACCAAGCCGTCCGCCAAGACCCCACGCACGGTGCCCACGCAGCCTTGCTGTATAACTTGTTCTCGGCCATTGAGGCGTTTCAAACCGACCTGCGCAATCTAGGAATAGAAGATCGCGTGATGACCGCTACTTTCTCCGAATTTGGTCGCCGCGTACGTTCCAACCATAGCCTGGGAACCGACCACGGCACCGCCGCCCCTATGTTCGTTTTTGGCAAGCACGTGAAGCCCGGCGTGGTGGGAAAGAATCCTGACCTGTTTGACCTGGACAACCGTGACAATCTCAAGCAGCAGTACGATTACCGACAAGTATTCGGAACGCTTATGGCCGACTGGCTACAGGCTCCTCCGGAGGCGATCCGGGCCAGCAAGTTTGCCAATTTTACTACCAACGAACAGAAGCTTCCGCTCGTGCAGGGCCTCACTGCTTCGAGCCCAGCACCTGCGCCTAGTCCATCACCAACCGGTTCTTTTGAAATATACCAGTGTTATCCTAATCCGGCTTGGGGGCATTCGGTAGTACGATACAAGACAGACTACCTGCTTCCAATGGTTGTATTAACCTTACGCAATGGCAACGGAGAATCAGTGATTGTGGAAAAGAGAGAGAACCTCTCCCCGGGAAAGCACGAAATTACCTTAGACGTGCGCAACTTCCCGGCGGGTACTTATTATTATATGATACAAGCCGCTGGTCATGAGCAAACCGGACGCTTGCAGAAACTTTAAACGTAAAAAGGGCGATTTGAAAAAAATCTTCCTCTTATAAAACTAAAACTAGCGCAGAATCTCTGATTCTGTGCTTAGCTTAATGTAATGAGGGACTCTGTCCCTTATTCCTCGCCGAGCGGACAACTTTCAATCGCTAGTACCTGCCAAAAATAGTTGATCGCTATTTCCTTACCGCTTACCAGTTTCTTTTACCTTTACCGCTTACTAATCTTACACTGTATGCGGTATCTCCTTTTTGTAATTCCCCTACTGGTTGGTATGGGAGTGGTGGTTCAATCCGGAGCCAATACCCAGTTACGTTCCATTCTGGGCAATCCGTTTCTAGCCGGACTAGTCTCCTTCGGTGTAGGGATGACTACCTTGCTGATTATTAACATTGCCTTCAAATCGGACTTCACGGCGCTGGGAATGCATTCGGTGCAACGAAGCAGCTGGTGGATGTGGCTAGGCGGGGTGATGGGTGCGTTTTTTATTATGTCGGTGATCTTTGTGGCTCCGGAAATTGGTCCTACCCGACTGTTCGGACTCATCATTGCCAGTCAACTTACGTTTTCTTTGGTGGTAGACCACTACGGGTGGATGGGTTTCGCGGTGCAACCAATATCCCTGAAGCGTCTGTTGGGAGTGGCTCTGCTGATCGCGGGGGTTTTCCTGGTGCAATCAGGGAAGGAGTAGGTCCGCGGGGCAATCCGTTGAGGTCAATTCGACGGCGTGGCCCGAACTAAGTACTGATCCTGATCATCCTGAAAAATCACCTGCATCTGCCACCCAGCCTCCTGCGCTACCTGCCGGAGAGTGTCCTGGTCTACGTAGAGCCAAGAAAACCATTTTCCCCGACATCCCCGGTACTCGAACTGGTAACGCACTTCCCCGTAGTAGCCATCAGCGGGGGAAGCGGTATCTTCGTATAGATAGGCAACGTCGCTCGAGTCAAACAACAACTGCCCGGCGGGGCTAATCCAAGCCTTCGCGCGTTGGAAAAAATCACAAAGGCCCATCAGGGAGCCTACTACCCCAATTCCGTTCATCAGTAGCAACACCGTATCAAATCCGCCTTGCCGATAGCGACGATAGTCGGCCTGAATGGCACATTTTACTCCTCGTGCCTGCTGAATTTGTACTCCCACTGGCGATACCTCAAGGGTGGTCACCGTCTTCCCGTGCTGCTGTAAAAACAAAGCATGGCTTCCCACGCCCGCCCCCACGTCTAATACCCGTCTTTGACATAAGCCCAGCGCGTATTGCTCAATCGGAGGAAAGGCACTGGTATCGCGAAAAAAGTAATCAACCGGCATTTCTTCCGTCGGGCCGTAGCTGGTATGAAGCAGCAAAGGAGTAAGGGGTTGCTTTTGCCAGTAATCTAGCCAAGCAGCTCCTAGTACGTCAGAGGATTTCACCGAACAAAAATAGCAAAAAGAAAAGGACGCGCCCTTTTGGACGCGTCCTAAAAAAAATTAGAGGAAGATGAGGGGGGTTACCGTGTTTGAACCAAAGTCCAAACAAAAAAGCCCGGTTAAAAAATGAAAGGCAACCCAGTAAAAAATATCTTCGGCACGGGTCGAATCACGCACTATTTGGTGAGTTTAGCAAGCCGCCGAGCCTTAATTAGTACTTTATGACTAGAAGATTGAGACATTCGTATCACCATTTGAACGTTACGTATTGGTATCAGGCCTTGATTCAGTCCCGTTTGTATACATCATTTTTCTGCTCTTCAAAGGCAAACGTTCATAGTAACTTAACATTGGCTTAACCTAAAAGCAACATTCGCTCCCTATATTTGCTGCTGTAGATTTGATTTTCATAATGGACGTTCGCAAAGGGCAGAAGGAGCAATCTTCGGCCTTTTGTTTTTTCAGGTATTGAGTTACCTGAAACGGCGAAGCAGCTACAGCCTACAGCACCAACGGTTCGCCTACTTCTAAGAACCGGAGTTCGTCAGAAGAAATTTTTCCGTCGGCTTGCGCTGCTTTCAGCAAGCGAACCGGCTCCCCTGCCGGTTCTTCCGATAAGTCATAGGTGCCGTAATGATCAGGGACCAGCGTGCTTCCGACCAGGTCGTGAAATGCCCGAACCGCTTCGGCGGGGTTCATATGGGCCTCCTGCATCATAAACGGAGGCTTGTACGCTCCCACCGGCAGCAAGCATACCTCCGGCGCGCCCATCCACTCTTTAATCTCGGCAAAGTGCCCGGCGTAGGCCGAATCTCCGCCAAAGTATACCGACCGGCTATCGCTGCGAATCAGAAAGCTGCCCCAGAGTTGTTGATTGAAGTCGTGGAGCCAACGACGGTTCCAGTGTTTGGCCGGGAGAAAAGTGATTTCTAGTTCTTTTTTAGTCTCATACTGTTGCCACCAGGCGGCTTCTTGGTAGGGCACGCTGGCCCGACGACGCCCCAGCAGTTCGCTTAGTTTTAGGGGCAACAGCAGCTCCATACCAGGATTTTGATCAATGAGTTGGTTCACAATGTCGGTGTCGTAGTGGTCGCGGTGACCGTGCGAGAGCAGGAGATAATCAATATTTCGAAAGTCACCGATCGGAGCGGGCAGTCCCACCCGCCGGGGCAGTAGCGGAAGGTCGCTCCAGCAGGGGTCGGTAAGCATAGTCACCCCGTTCATCCGCAAAAAGAACGAAGCGTGCCCTAGCCACACCAGCGTATCTTCCGAACCACTGAGAAACCCGCCATCCGATACTAGTTGGAGTTGAAACGGGTCTCGAGCTTTTTCTTTCTTCTGAGGGTTGCTCGACAACTGCCAGCGAAGTACCCGACCCAGAGAAACCTCCGCACTCGCGTACTGGGCGTGGTGAAACTGCCCATCCTGGAAGTAATTGCCCGGAAAATCGGGGCGTACGAACGGCAAACGGGGGTTATGTAGAAAAGAGCCCATATTGTTAGGAGAAATGATTGACGCAGGTGGCGAAAGTACCCCTTTCATCCGTTCCTGACAAGTGAGTCCTTATTGCCGATGTTGATCCTTTCTTTTTCTGGTCTGCCAGTATTAGCTTAAAGCTATTGTTCGCTGCGCAACTCATCTGCTTTACCGACGTTAGTTTAGCAACCATACTGCCATCGGTGACTTCTTTCAAAAATCGTGTATCCGTAGCTTTCTGGTGTCCCTACCCCCGAGGCGGAGCGCCGAGTCAGCGGTTTCGCTACGAGCAATACTTACCCCTCTTGGCGCAGCAAGGCATTTCGTACGAAATCTACTCTTTCCTGGATGCGCGCACCAACCGGATTCTCTATCAACCGGGACGCGTTCCGCAGAAGGTTTTCGGCATCGTGCGCGGTTTTCTGCGTCGGTGGGTTCACCTGTTTAAGGCAAATCGGGTTGACTATGTATTTATACACCGGGAAGCCACTCCGCTGGGTCCACCCTGGGCTGAGTGGCTACTGGCCAAGGTGCTGCAAAAAAAAATTATCTATGATTTTGATGATGCTATCTGGCTGCGCGATGCCTCATTGGTCAATTCAGCAAGCGCAATACTCAAGTGGCGCGGCAAAGTCCCCGCCATCTGCCGCTGGAGCCACGCGGTGAGCGCGGGCAACGCTTACCTCGCCAGGTTTGCTCAGCAGCATGCACAGCGGGTGGTGATCAACCCGACCACCATCGACACCGAAGATCATCATGCCCATTCACAAAATCAGGCGACCGACCGGCCCGTGGTGGGCTGGACGGGTTCGCACTCTACGTTGAAATACTTAGAACCATTAATGCCGGTTTTTCAGCAATTGGAGCAAGTCTACAACTTTCAGCTCGTAGTGATTGCCAACCGACCACCAGCGATCACCCTGCCCTCACTAGAGTTTGTGCCGTGGCGAATAGGCACCGAAATTGACGATCTGCTACGATTTCACGTCGGCCTAATGCCATTGCCTGACGATCCTTGGGCGCAGGGTAAGTGCGGGTTCAAGGCCCTACAGTATCTAGCCCTCGGCATTCCTGCACTAGTCTCTCCGGTGGGCGTAAACTCCGAAATTGTGGAACACGGGGTGGAAGGCTACCACTGCACCACCAATGAAGATTGGTACGAGTACTTAAGCAAGCTGCTGAAGGACGCTGAACTACGCATCCAAATGGGAAGAGCCGGGCGACAGAAAGTGGTCGATCACTACTCGGTGCGCTCCAATAGCGAAAATTTTCTGAGCTTATTTCGCGATTAGAAATCGTAGTTGCGCTGCCGGATGTTCCAACGCAGCGCCAGCGAAGCAAAGCGGTTTTGCTCGTCTAGTCCGGTTTCCGAGGCCGAGCGACCGCGCTGCAGGTAGCGCAGGTCAACAAAGATATTGTGCCACACTTGGTACGAAGCAATCAGTTCGACCACCAGCAGTTCGGTGGCTACGCCCTGCCGCAGTTGGTTGCCGTAGTCGCGCTCGCGCTCGCGGTTGTCGAGCAGCACGTTGCCTCCCCAGTTGGTGCTGTCGCGATCCGATCCGGAGCGGGCACGGATGAGTTTCCCCTTTAGGCTGAGTCGGTTGAGTGGTTGGTATCGCACAATCCCCACCAATTCGTCAAAGTTGGCTCCCAGTGGATGGGCGAGTGGTTGCTCGTAGTGGGTGTAACTGCGGTACAAGTCTTCGTGGGCATAGGTGTAGGGTCGCGCGCGATTGTACTCCAGTTGCAGGTCTAAATTACTCACGCTTAGCGCGTCAATGTACTTGCCGCCAATTTGCAAAGCGTACTTGTTCCCCCACCAGCCAGCTCCCGAGCGAAGTTCGCCGATCACCAGTTCGTCGAGCACCGCTTGTCCGTACAGTTCTACACTATTGCCTAAGATCACATTAGCATCCAGTCCCAAAAGGACGTTACCCGTACTTCCTTGCTGCTGCTCCACGGCCCGGTAGAAAATGATCGGATTCAGATAATCAAAGTCAAAATCTCCCGAGCCATCCCCATGGATCACCGCCTCAAAGGCCCCTACGCTCACCCGCTTCCCCAATCGCACGCCCAGCCGGTGGAACGCCAGGTACTTCGGAATGAATTCTACCGTGCCGAACAAGCCGGTGGGGTTGCCCACAATATCGGAGGTGAGTTGGGCGAACAGGTTGGTGTAGTGTAGGCGCCACACGTCGGTGTCGATGCGCAGAAAGAGGTAATTGTTCGAGAAGTCCGACAAGATCATCGAGCGGTAGCCCGACCCTATGAAATGCTTGCCGTGCCCCAGCTGGAAATGGATGTGCCGGGTGGCCCGGAAGCCAATGTGCCCGCGGGCGGTCAGGAAGTCTATACCCCGTCCGTCGGCAATGCCCTTCCAAAAGCCTTCGTAAGGCACGGTCAGCGTGCGCCGCACGTAGTCGTTCACGTAGTCGGGAAACACAATTTGGTTTTCGCCCAGGTAGCTATAGAAGTCTACCTTGTCGTCGATGGAGCCGTGCACCTGAATACCCCGGGTGTTGGTGTAGGCCACCCCTTCGCCGCTGCCGTCTTGGCCTAGCTCCCAGTGTAGCACCGGGTTCACGTGCAGCGTGATCTCTTTCCGACGTATGTGCCAGAAGTCACTGGGACGACGAAAAAAATAAGTCAACAGCGAATTGCCGCTTACTGAATCGGCCGTTTGGGCGTAGTCCCAGTTGTCGTTGGCCAGATAGCGAAGGTTGAAGTCATCCTGAGAAGAAGGTTCTTCTAAATCAAGTGAATCCACGAGGTGACCAATCGCCCGGCGACGGTAGGGCTTTAGACTGGTCTCGAAACCCGTGCTTTGCTGACCGCTGCTGATCTCGTACCGCTCGATGAGGTGGTAATAATCTTCGTTGAGCGGAGCGTAACTGCTTTGGGCAAGTAGTTTCGCAGTGGGTACGAAACAGCATAATGTCAAGAGGATGATCCAAAACTTCATGCGGTCGCGGGGCGGGCGTTCTTAGTGAGCGGACGAGCACGATATTGGGCAAAATACTGCAGAATAAATAATCCACTTAGGTAAAAAGGAAACATCGGAATCTTGTAGCGCACCAACGAACCAAAATTATAGGTGCTGATGCCTACCGAGAAGCTAAAAGCAATGGCAAACAGCAAACAAAATAAGATAATTGGTCGCGAGACTACGTAGCTCACCGTCTTTCTGATCCCTACCTGAAACAGAATGTATACCGTGAGGATGAGCGTCACCAGACTCTCCAGAGCCGACAGCAACATCACCGGGTTGTAGGCTTCCCACAGGTAAGGCCGAAACAGGGTCACGTTCACCGCCAGCGGAAATTTGCGCAACATTCCTGCCGGACTAAAATCAAAGTCACCACCCAGCGTATACACCGAGCCGCCCTGCTTTTCGCCCACGTAAGTCAGGTAGCGCGCCGTGATCTCAGCCGTTTTCGATAACTTGTCCAATGCGTAGCGGCTGTTGTCTTCGCCTATTTCTACCACCGCGAAGTAACTCAGCGTCACCACCGCCACCAGCACGAGTGGAGTGATCAACCCCCGAACCACCACCGAGCGTACCCGCTGGATGTTGGCCAAAAACACCCACAGCAGCGCCGCGGGCAAGAAGCACAGCACGATGTAAATTTTCACAGCGTAAATGGTGTAGAGCGCCAGCAGTAGAATAATGGTAGCGACCAAAATCCCCTTTCGCTCCAAAAAAAGGCGGACAATCGCCCAGGTGGCCCAGCCCAGCGCGCCCAGCGTGATGGAGTCTTTCAAGATTCCGGAACCCCAAAACACCACCGACGGCACAAACAGCACCGCAATGGCCAGCTTGGGATGCAATCCCGGAAAGAACTTATAAAACGTGCGAAACAAAGCCCACACCCCACTAAAGCTCAGCAGGGCAAACAGTACCGCAATGGCCGAGTAGGTATGAAAGGTAAACAGACCCAATACGGCAATCACCCGGATCACAAAATACTCGGTGGGCGAGCGGAACCAGTACATACGCGTCGCGTAGGGAAAGATGTCAGGCGTGTAAGTGCCGTCGGCTAGCAATAGCTTGAGCCCGGTCTCGAACGAATCGCCGAAGGCCTCATGGATGACCGTCGCGTTGGCGAAGTAGTTAAAGGTATCGCCACTGGGCCGTCCGCCGCCGTAGTAGAACTGGTAGATAAAACCTACGGCAATGGCTCCGATGATCTTTACCGTCAATCCGGGTAGAAAATAGCGGCGGGTTGCTTCATCGGTAAAGTAAGGACGCGTCGCGTAGGCGAGCAAATACACCAGAAAGAGGACAATCGGGGTGATGAGCAGGTCTTGCGTGGTCATCGGCTCATCAGAAGTTCAAGGGTTTGCCCTGGTAGAAATCCAGCACCTTGAGGCTAAACACGTAGTTGTATTTGGTGCGCACCAGGTCCGACTCGGCCCCGTTCAGGTCATTCTGCGCTTGGTTGTAATCGACTGCGTCGATGGCCCCGGCCTGATAGCGGGCCTCGGTATTTTTGAACGCTTCTTGCAACGAAGCCACCTGCCGCTGCGTAGCCGTGTAGCTTTTGGCCGCCGACTTGGCATCCAAATAAGCCTGCTCGATGTTCTGCCGCACCACATTACGCTGGCTCAGCGCGTTGATCTGCACATTTTCCAGCTGGATTTTCGCGTTGGCTACGTTAGACCGCACCTGCCAGTTGTTAAAGATGGGAATATCCAATCGCAACTGCACGAAGCGCCGCAGGTTGAAGTCCAGTTGGTTCAGGTAGGTATTTTCAGTGGTCTGAACGGGCTCTTCAATATTGGTGATCACCGGAATCGGGTCACCCGCCGGAATCCCGCCCAGGTTCACCGGCGACCGCAGAAAGCCGATGGGTCGTTCTACAACCCGATTCTCAGTTCCTGCCTGAGGAATAACCGGCGGGGCTAAACTGGAGTAATTCGATCCTAGCCCCCCCACCAGTGAGAGCGACGGATAATAATCGGCTCGGGCAATAGCAATATCGTACTCAGCCCTGGTAATTTGCTGATCGGCGCTACGGATGGCCGGGAGGTTGACAACCGCCTGATCGTATACGGCTTCGGCCGAGGCAGGCAGTTGGGCTTCTTCCGGTACGTCCACTTCCGGAATCACTACCTCCAACGACTGCTCGGCCGGAATTTGCAACAGTTGCTTTAGTCGAAGTTGCGCCAGGGCTAGGTTGTTTTCAGCATCCACCACCGACACCTCACGCTGCGAGAGTTGGGCATCGAACTGCAGGGCATCGGCCTGAGGTAGGCTTCCAGCCTCCACCAGTCTTTGACTACGCTGCAGTTGTGATTGAACGGTGCGTTGCTGAAACTGGGTCGTTTCTAACAATTCTATATTAAGCAGAATTTGCGTATAGGCCGCAATCACATCCAGCGTGACATCATTCTTGGTAGCTGCTAGGTCCAACTCGCTCACCCCTACCCCAACGCGATTGCGCTTGATAGTATTGAGCCTACGCAGTCCGCTGAATAAAGGTACTTGCGCGGTAACTCCAAGGTCCTGCTGCCGTACCGGGGCTTCAACGTAGTCGTTGGTGAACTGGTTGATGGTCCGCCCTACACTGTAGCTCACGCTGGTGCTAGCATTCACCGAAGGAAGTAAATCAGCTTTCGATTGCTGTAAAGCCACCTCGCTTTGCACTACGTCCCAGCCACTTTGTCGTACCAACAAGTTGTTCTTCACTGCGTAGTCGACGCACTCCGACAGGGTGAAGCGAAGGGCGGGCGGCGGATCGCTCGATTGAGCAAGTGCCGATACGCTCATCAGCAGCGCTAAAAATACCCAGTAGTACCGGACCATAAGGGAAGGTTATCGTTCTGGGTAGCCAAAGTACGCACTTTTTGCGGGCAGCGAAAGAGGGACGGGTTTTTTCTGGTTAGCACCCCCAATCGCCAACAAAAAAATCCACCCGAAGGTGGATTCCAAACAAACAGAAAAGAAAGGTGAACAGAAGAATTTTTCGTTTAGCGCCCTACTTCTACTGCTGAAGCGATCCGATGGCTGACCACCTTGCAGTAAGCAATGTCACCCGCCTGGTTTACTACTTTCAAACGATAAAAAGCTACGCCCGGCAGGGGATTCTGATCGGCCAAACGGTACGTTGCTTCGGCACTTTGATCGGGCTGGGCTGATACAGTGCCTACGCTTTTGAATTGCATATCCGCTCCCGCTCGTTCCAATCCGAAAGACTGCACCGCACCGGGCGCTGCAACCGACCATTTGAAAGCAATTACTTCGCCCTGCACTTCCGACTGGAAATGGGTCAGTTGGGGCGTGGTTTGTCCGTAGCTTATGGTTGCTGCGGCTACTAAAATAAGAGTAAATGAGGTATTGCGAAGAAACAAGATGATGTTCATATCAGTAGTTTTGGGTACACGGATCTATCTACGAATTCCGTACGAACAAACCGAATCCATACGCAACAAGTTGATTTTCAGAACAATATGAAGTAAATCACCTCACTCTGAACAGTGTAAGCGTCTTATATTGGGAAAAAATAGAGGCAATTCCCAGGATTAGACTAATATTGCTCGTAGACCTGCCGGAGAATACGTTCCATCTCCACCTTGAACACCGAAGAGGACGTCACGAAATTGTTGTGCATGAAGCTAAAGACTAGCTTGCTTCCGCTACGGGTATACAAAAACCCACTCAGACAGTGCTTACCACCCAGCGAACCGGTTTTGGCGAATACGTAGGGTTGCCGGTCCGGACTGGCATACCAATTTTCTATGGTGCCCGATATCCCGCCTGCCGGAAAGATTGTGCGGATGCAAGCGTCACCTAACAGACTATCCACCTTGAGCAGTAAGGCCACCATCGTACGCGGAGTTTGCATATTGTAGCGCGACAAGCCCGAACCGTCTACCCACTGCGGAGCGTCGGGCAGATCATCGAGGTATCGCTCGGTCACGTAATCAATAGTCCATTGGGTGCTGAGCGTGTCTTGCTGCGTTGAGGAGGCCAGTAGCAGCAGTTGCTCAGCCAAAAAGTTGTCGCTCAGTTGCATCATCCGCCGGTATACGCTATCTGACGGTACACTATAATAAGTTCGGTACCCGTTGCGGTACGGTCCCGCGTATTGCTCTACCGACCTTTGCAAAGTGTCTTCCAGTAGGCTCAGCAGCGTGGCGGCTGATTGAATGAAGGGCACGTCGGTGGTGAACGCCAGCGTATCGTCCTTGGGGCCGTAAGAAAAAACATTGGCGTGCTGGGCCCGTCTCAAATATTCCGGACGTAGTGTAGAATCGGCAAACCCCTGGATGCGGGCCGTGAAGGAAGTGGGGTAGGCCAACGGCTTAGGAAGATTTTCTTTAAACTGAAACCGCACAATGTTGCCGTAAATAGGCATCACCGATTTTTCGGTCGAGTAGTAAGAGCCGTAATCATCCCAGGCCCAGCCGGGACCGAAGTACGCATCGCGCGTGGGACGTTCTACGTAGTACAGCGGCCCGGAGTGAGTGCGCAAAAAATGGTAGACCGACTGCTCGTAAGTGGTATCAATCGAAGTGATGTCCGGATGCAGAAACGTGGGATCGCCGGTGCCGGTGAAAAACAGGGTGTCGCCCCGTTGCTGATACTGAAGGGCGGGAACAGAATCTCCCAACATCACCAAGCTAGCCAGCAGCGTAAGTATTTTGGTATTGGAGGCGGGCGTGTAGTACTTATCCGCCTGATACTCGTACATCATCTCCGCGCGCTCCGTGTCGTAAATGGCGAAGCCGGTGAAACTCTGACCAAAGACGGGCGACTCGGCCACCGCCCGGTGGAAATCGTGAGTAGTCACTCCCGGACGGGATGCGCAGGCGCTGATCCCCAGCCCAACTGCAACGCAAGCAACTCCAAAAAGCCGGTTTAAAGACAATGTAGTAAACGGGATCATGGGCATTTTTGACGGCCGAAAAAGCTTTCCGATGCGCGGTGGTTGGAACAAACTTTTCGATATTTTGCCCGTAATGTAGATGATTGACCCTTTTTATGCAAAACCGATGAACAACGATCCTGAACTAAGCGGAAAATACCTGGGCAGCATCACACAAGATTTTGTGGTAGTGTCTGACACGCTAAAAGAGGCCGCCTACCAGGTGCGTAAGCAAGATTTCTC
Organism: Cyclobacteriaceae bacterium; assembly: GCA_965217275.1. Taxonomy (GTDB): domain Bacteria; phylum Bacteroidota; class Bacteroidia; order Cytophagales; family Cyclobacteriaceae; genus Tunicatimonas. The sequence continues at coordinate 6,595,743 of OZ244400.1, forward strand.
AGAATACCCGATTTTTCCCATTGCTAAAGTGGAGATTCCAATCGGACAGTTACTGGTGGGCCGGGGCGAAATGGCTACCCACTGGAATTATTACATCACCTATCTGGATGAATTTGTGCAGCGCAAGCTAATAGAAGACGAGCAGGAGTTTAAAAAGGCCTACAAAAATCCCGACGAATTTTGTTGCTTATTCGTAGTGGATCAAGATTTCACCAACTTCGTGTTTATTCCCTATCCGGAAGATTAATCAGTGGCGGTTGCGACCCTTTAGTTTCTTGAAGAGCCAGTACCCTACTCCCACTACTAGGGCAATGAGAATGATAGCTACCCAAAAACCAGCTTCAAAAATGTCGCCGATGAGGTCACCGACCTGTAAAAAAATTCCTGAAAAAATTGAATTGAACATAGCGTGAGCGTTGGAGTGTGTTTGTTGAATTGATACAACCATGTTCGCTGAGAAAGGTTTTCTTCTGCTATCTCACTTAGACTAAAAGTGGCTCCAACCCTGAGCCCGAATCGGCACTAGTTGCTCGTTCTGCGTCGCCAGTTGCGCTCCTAATTCCGCGCTTTGCACGTATCCGATTGGGTGAATGTCGGCGTGGTCTTTCAGTTGCTCAAAGTCAGCCTGCCGCAGCGTGAAAAGCAGTTCGTAATCTTCGCCTCCGTTCATAGCCAGCGTAACCGCGTTCAGTTGAAACTCATCAGCGGTTCTCACGGTGAGAGCGTCCATCGGAAGCTTATCTTCGTACACCCGCATACCCACGTCTGATTGCCGACACAAATGCAACACCTCCGACGCTAAGCCGTCCGACACGTCAATCATGGCGGTAGGCACAATGCCGCGCTCGTGAAAATCGTGCACAATGTCCGTACGGGCCTTGGGTTTGAGTTGCCGCTGCACCACGTAGTCGTAGGCTTCTAGTTCGGGCTGGGCGTCGGGATTCTCAGCGAAGGTAATCTTTTCTCGTTCCAGCACCTGTAATCCGGCGTAGGCTCCTCCCAGGTCGCCCGTCACGCACAGAATGTCGCCGTTTTGGGCTCCCGAGCGCCGAACCAGTTGCGGCGGCTCCACCGTTCCCAATGCGGTTACTGAAATCAGCAAACCCGAGGGAGCGGCGGTGGTGTCTCCGCCCACCAAATCCACTCCGTAGTCGCGGCACGCGTAGCCAATGCCCCGGTAGAGGGCGTCGACCGCCTCGACCGAAAAGCGATTGCTCAGTCCCAAGCTCACGGTGATCTGCCGGGGAATGCCGTTCATGGCGGCAATGTCCGATACGTTCACCGCCACCGCTTTGTATCCCAGATGCTCCAGCGGGGTGAACGACAAATCGAAGTGAATACCTTCCACCAGCATATCGGTGCTCACCAGCTGGTAGGCAGTTCCGGCATCGATCACCGCGGCATCGTCGCCAATGCCCAGCACTGAGCTAGCATTAGTCAGCGAAAAATGCTGCCGGATGCGATCAATGAGTCCGAATTCCCCCAAACTACTGATCTCCGTGCGGTCGGACTCACCGCGGACGTGCTCTTTGTGAACGCTGGGCAATCCATTGGATTCTTTTTTGTCATTGTCAGGCTGTTGCATGCTTGATTTTTAGTGCATTTAACTCTTGTTCAAAATTGTCCAATAATGTTTCTTCTACTGTGCACTGCACTGATGTACCTGCCATCAACTGATCCACCTTCTCTTTAGCCACCTTGAGCCCTGCTCCCTGATCGTATTTCACCAGAAGCTGCACCAAACGTATTTTATCGGCTAGTTTTCCCGCAAACGATTCAAGAACTACATTTTTCATAGCATTATCTGTTCTATGTGGCTTGATTGTTCTGTTCCTGACATAACTCCACCAGCACCCCATTGGTTGACTTCGGATGTAAAAAACAGATAAGTTTGTTGTCGGCTCCGGCCCGGGGCGTTTCGCTGACGAACGTGAATCCTTCGTTTTTTAGGCGCGCTATTTCGGCCGCAATATCGTCTACCTCCAGCGCAACGTGGTGCAGCCCCTCTCCTCGCTTCGCGATAAACTTGCGCACTATCTCTCCTTCTGGCGTGTCCGAAATCAGCTCTAGTTTGGTGTCGGCAACCGCGTAGAAAGTGGTTTGAACCCTTTCGGAAGACACTTCTTCGGTTTTGTAAGCCGACTGGCCGAGTAAGCGATCAAACACGCCCTGACTCGCAAGCGGGTCGGCTACTGCAATACCCAAGTGTTCTATTCTAAGGATCATATTCAAATGAAGTGACGGGCGTAAAGTACGGCAAAATTTTTGGGTTGCGATCTATTCTTGCGGCGTAAAAGCGTACTTTTGCGCGGGGATGGCACCTATCCGGTAGTTTCTTCGTTTACAGAGGAGAACACGATTATTAAGAGCGATTTTACATAGGTAAGGTTCGCGGTGAACTACCAGAAAGAAACTCAAGGAATAAGCCTTATTTTACTATGATTTCAATTACTGACAGAGCAAAAGAAAAGATTAGTGCTTTAAGAGCAGAAGAAGGACACTCGCGCAATCATAACGTGCGGGTATCGGTGAAGGGGGGCGGTTGTTCGGGTCTGATGTACGATTTAGACTTCGACGATGCCACCCGGGAAGACGACCACGTGTATGAAGACCAGGGGGTGAAAATCCTGGTGGACAAAAAAAGCCTGCTGTATTTGCTGGGCACCACGTTAGACTTTTCCGACGGACTTAACGGCAAGGGGTTTCAGTTTGTGAATCCTAATGCCACGCGCACCTGCGGGTGCGGCGAAAGTTTTTCCGTGTAACTACCTTCCCGCTTCTGCTCATAAAAGCCAAGATCGATACCGATGTTGGCTTTTTTTATGCTCCGCACTGCTCGCTTTCTGCGCTATAGATTATCCGAATTTGAACAGTATGCACGCGGAACAAACGATAAAAATTTTTGCGGTGGAGGACGACCCCACCTACGTGAAGTTCTTGCACCATGTGCTGAGCCTGAATCCTGATTTTGACTACGAAGTGTTCACCACGGGCAAGTCTTGCCTGGACCAACTGCACCGCAAGCCCCAGATTGTTACGCTCGACTATTCGCTGCCCGATGCGACCGGCCGCGATTTGCTAGAAAAAATCAAAGCGCATAATCCGGACACGCAGGTGATCATCCTTTCTTCTCAGGAAGATATCACCACCGCCGTAGAACTATTGAAGCTAGGGGCTTACGACTATATCAACAAGGACCAGGATGCCCGCAATCGGTTGATCAACAGCATCAACAATGCCCTGAAAAACGTTCGGCTGGTGGACGAACTCAACTTCCTGAAGCAGGAAATCACGCAGAAATACCACTTTGCCAACAGCATCATTGGCAACAGCGCTCCCATGAAAAAGGTGTTCAGCCTGCTTGAAAAGGCCGTCAAAACCAATATCATTGTCTCGATCACCGGTGAAACCGGCACCGGCAAAGAAGTGGTAGCCAAGGCCATTCACTATAATTCTGATCGGAAGAATCGTCCGTTCGTACCGGTTAATTTAGCGGCTATCCCTAGAGATTTGGTAGAAAGCGAGTTGTTCGGCTACGAAAAAGGAGCGTTCACCGGGGCCGCAAGCCGTCGCCTCGGAAAGTTTGAAGAAGCTCAGAACGGCACCATCTTTCTCGATGAGATAGGTGAAATGGAGCTTAGCCTGCAAGCGAAACTCTTGCGGGTGCTCCAAGAGCGGGAGGTGACTCGCATCGGTGGCAACCAAACCGTGCCGCTCAACACCCGTATTTTGGTGGCCACCCACCGCAATCTGGCCGAAGAGGTAAAGGCCGGTAACTTCCGCGAAGACCTTTATTACCGCCTACTGGGTTTGCCCGTGCACCTGCCCCCGCTGCGCGAGCGCGGCAATGATATTTTGTTGCTCACCAAGTTCATCCTCAACCAGTTTTGTCAGGAAAACAAACTGAAAGGGATGCTCCTCAGCCAAGCAGCGCAAGAGAAACTGCTGAAGTACCACTATCCGGGCAACGTACGCGAACTGAAATCTATCGTTGAACTGGCCGCGGTTCTGGCAGAAAACAATACCATCGAGGCCGATAACATCCACTTTAACAGCCTGGCCAAAGAGCGCAACTTCACCAGCGAAGAACTCACTATGCGGGAGTATACTTTTTTGATCATTCGCCACTTCCTTAAGCAGCACGATAACAACGTATTGCTGGTGGCCCATAAATTAGACATTGGCAAGTCTACCATTTATCGATACTTGAAAGAAATGGAAGAAAACGAATCTAAAAATCAAGAAGACACCGCCCTGGCAGTGTAATCCTGTAAAGTAAACCACATGAAAACGAACATCTCATTGATTGATTTATCCTATTTGGTAGCATTATGCGACGGGGACGACGATTTTATGAATACTATCATCGCCAGCTTTGTAGAAGAAATGCCTGAGGCCCTCCAGCTCATTCAGCAAAATATGCAGGACGGCAACTGGGAAATGGTGGGCCAATTGGCGCATAAGATGAAACCATCGGTACAATTTGTGGGCATGGACGATACGCTAGAGAAGACCAAAGACATAGAGCTTGCGTGCCGAAATGCCGAGATATGTCCCGAGCACTTGGGCGGTTTGGTTCGGGAAGTGGCCCAAGAAACCACCACCGCCATTGCCGAGCTGCAAGCAGTGTTAGACCAGCAGTAATTTCCTTTGGCCGAGCGCTTTCGTGCCTGGCAATCGCTTTAAAGAATTCTCCTGGATAAATTATTCCACCGTGGATAATTTCGCTAACTTCGTGTTTGTCACATCACTTCAACTACTGTGCGCAAACGTCACCTGCCTCTTTTGGGATGCCTTGTTTTTCTATTCGCCTGCGACCCAACCGCACCCTTATTTCGCCAGGTTTCTTCCTCCCAAAGTGGCATCACCTTCTCCAACACCATCGTTGAAAGTGATAGTTTCAACGTCATCGATTACACGTACCTGTATAACGGGGGGGGCGTGGGGGTAGGCGACGTGAACAACGACGGGCTAGACGATATCTTCTTCGCCGGAAACCAGGTTTCAAGCCGCCTGTATCTGAACCAGGGCAACCTCACTTTCCAAGACATCACGCAATCATCCGGAGTGGAAACCAAGCGCTGGGCCACCGGCGTGGCGATGGTAGACATCAATCAGGACGGCTGGCTCGACATCTACGTGTGTGTGGCCAGCAAATTTGGCCCAACCCAGAGCAAAAACTATCTTTTTATGAACCAGGGGGCCGATGCGCCCGGCAAAGAAGTCTCCTTTGTTGATCAGGCGGAGGCTTTTGGATTGGCCGACAGTGCCTATTCTACCCAAGCGGCTTTCTTCGACTACGACCACGACGGCGACCTGGACGTGTATCTGCTCACCAATGGCCTGGAAGAGTTCAGCCAGAACAACGCCCGCCCCAAGAAAACCCAGGGAGAAGGGCTCAGCAACGACAAGTTATACCGCAACGATACCCCCCTTGAGGGGGGGGGGGGGGTGTTCACCGACGTGACCCGGGAAGCGGGCATTCTCACCGAAGGCTACGGCCTGGGCATCACCGTGAACGACGTTAACCTGGACGGTTGGCCCGACGTCTACGTAGCCAACGATTTTATCACCAACGACCTGCTGTGGATCAACAACGGCGATGGCACCTTTAGCGACCGAGCCGCTGATTATCTTAAGCACCAGACCCACAACGGCATGGGCACCGATATTGCCGACTTCAACAACGATGGCCTGGTGGATATCATGGTGCTGGATATGCTGCCGGAAGACAATTTTCGGCAGAAGATGATGTTCGGCAAACCCAACGAAGACCACTTTGCTCTTACGTTACGCTATGGCTACACCCCGCAGTACGTGCGCAACACGCTGCAACTCAACAACGGGTTCACTCCCCAGGGTGATCCTTCCTTTAGCGAAATTGGGCAGCTAGCCGGGGTCTCTAATACGGATTGGAGCTGGAGCGCCCTGTTTGCCGACTTCGATAACGACGGCTACCGCGACTTACTCATCACCAACGGCTACGCCAAAGACGTGACCGACATGGACTACGCCAGCTACCGCGCATCCGCTTCGCAGTTCGGCACCGCCGAAGCCAAGCGCGAGAAAGCCGTCAAGCTGGCCGCCCTGCTCAAGGAGGCCAAAGTGCACAACTATGCCTTCAAGAACGATGGCGACCTCACCTTCACCGACGTGTCGACCGACTGGGGCATGACGGTGCCCTCGTTCTCCAACGGCACCGCCTTTGCCGATCTGGACAACGACGGTGACCTGGACGTGGTGATGAACAACATCAACGACAAAGCTTTTGTCTACGAAAATATGTTGGAGCAATCACCGGATCGTAATCATCTGCGGGTTGTCCTGACCGGGCCGCCCGGCAACCGGGCCGGTTTGCAAGCTACCGTGCGCCTACGCTACCAAGGACAACAGCAGTATCACCACCATACGGTGTACCGAGGCTATAAATCTACAGTAGAAAACACCGTTCACTTTGGGCTAGGTGCTCATGCGTCGGTAGACTCGGTAGAAGTTAGCTGGCCCGACGGGCGGTATCAACTACTAACAGATGTGCCCGCCAATCAAAACCTCGTGGTCCGCTACGAAGATGCCGAGGACACTCCTCCGGCCCCACCCCCTCACCCTACTCCACTGCTCACTAACGTTTCTGGCGAGCTGCAGTTAGGCTATAAGCATCAGGAGGAGGACTTTATCGATTTCAAGTTCGAGCCACTACTGCCCCGGCGCTACTCGCAAGATGGACCTTGCCTGGCCACCGGGGACATCAACGGGGACGGGACCGACGATTTTTACGTAGGCGGGGCGAAGCGGCAGCCAGGGCAATTTTTCGTGCAGCAAGCCGACGGTCAGTTTGTTGAGCGTACTTTGCCAGGCGACTCAATCTATGAAGACCTTGGGGCCGTGCTGTTTGATGCCGATCAGGACGGCGATCTGGATTTGTACGTAGTGAGCGGCGGCAACGAGTTTCAGACCAATGACCCAGCCTACTACGACCGCTTTTACCGCAACGACGGGCGGGGCAACTTTACAGTGGATTCGTCGGCTATCCCAGCCATTGCCGCCAGCGGTTCGTGCGTGCGGGCCGCCGACTACGACCAGGACGGAGACCTGGATTTGTTCGTCGGCAGTCGGCTGGTGCCCAAGCGGTATCCGCTACCCGCCTCCAGCTACGTGCTGCGCAATGAGGGCGGGCACTTTGTGGACGTAACCCAACAAGTGGCTCCCGGCTTAATTGAGCTAGGATTGGTCACCGACGCCCAGTGGACGGACTATGACCAGGATGGGGCGCTTGATCTGCTGCTGGTGGGCGAGTGGATGCCTATCACTTTTTTCCGTAACGAAGGCGGGCGGTTGGTTAACGCTACCAAAAGCATCCAGCTCGCGCACACTTCCGGTTGGTGGAACTGCTTGCTCGCTGAGGACTTTGACCAGGACGGCGATCCGGACTACATCGTTGGGAACCTGGGCCTCAACTCCCGCTACCACGCTTCGGCCGAGCAACCGCTGCGCGTGTATACCAAAGACTACGACCAGGACGGGCGCATCGATCCGATCCTTACCTACTACATCATGGGTGAGGAGTATCCGGCGGCCTACCGCGATGCCCTGTCGGACCAGATGAACCCCATGCGGCGCCGCTTCCCGAAGTACGAAACCTACGCCACCACCACGTTCGACGAACTGTTCACCACCACCGAGTTGGAAGGAGCCTACGTGCTCGAGGCCGAACGCCTGACCACTAGCTACCTCGAAAATCAAAGCGATGGCACCTTCACCGTTCGCGACATGCCCCTGATCACCCAAACCGCCCCGGTGCATCATATGATCACCGACGACCTGAACAGCGACGGTCACCTCGATGTGCTCATGGTGGGCAACAGCTACGCGCCCGACGTGCACGTGGGCCGCTACGATGCCTTTATCGGGCAGGCGCTGCTGGGTGACGGAACGGGACAGTTCCGTCCGCTTACGCTGGGCGAAAGCGGTTTCTACGTGGACACTGACACTAAGGATATCATCCGACTGAACCGGAACGGAAAGCCCGCCTGGGTGGTTGCTAGCAATAACGACAGCCTGCGGGTGTTTTCTAGAAGCGCGAAGCGTTATGAATTGGCTCGGAAGCAGTAACTCACCTAGGATGACCCACTTAGGGGCAGACTTGTCAGCAAAGAATCTCCTTCAACAATTTTATAGTACTGATTGGTAGCTACGTTTTTCCACTGCTGCTTCCGTTGGTCTCCGTTCCAGACGACTTCAATCTGCTTGATTTTGGTTGCTTTACCAATCCCGACTTCCACGCGAAGTGGCGAAGATCCGAAACTACCTCCTGAGTTAACCTCACGGTAGACTTGCCGCTCTACTCCCTGCTCTTCAAAGGTAATGGTTACCTTGCTTCCAATGGCCGAACGGTTGGAGGTAGTGCCCTGCAAAACGAACCCGACCCAGTGGTTATTGTCTTCGTACGGGTTCTGAAACAAAGCGTTCTGAAAGACATCTCCTTCGTAGGCTCCTCCCATCACCACGTACACATCCTGGTCGCCATCGTTATCGTAGTCAGCAAAAGACACCCCATGTCCTTTCTGCAAATGTCCGAAGCCTCCGGCGGTAGTCACGTCCTGAAAGTATTCGCCCTGACTATTACGAAACATCCGATTCGGAATAATAGAACCCAGGTTAACCTCACCCGTGCTTAGGTACATATCGAGCCAACCGTCATTATCGAGATCGCCGAAGTTAGCTCCCATCGCGTAGAGTATCTTCTCTAGTCCTACCTTCTTGGTTACGTTGGTGAAGGTGCCATCTTTATTGTTGTGATAAAGCCGGGCGGTGGCCGCTTGGTGGGGTTCGTTTAAGTATTCAGCAACAATGTCTTGGGCCACCGAGCCGTAGTAGTTGCTACGAAAGTATCCGGCAACAAAAATGTCCAGCCAGCCATCGTTATCATAATCCCAAAACCACGTAGGAAACGACGAGTGGTCTTCCTGAAGTCCCGCTTCCTGGGTCACGTTGCTAAAGCGTAGCTGGCCGTTTTGATCCAAGCCTTCGTTTTTAAACAAAAGATTAGACCGCTGGCTATGAAACACCGAGACGTAGATATCCGGCCAACCATCGTTGTTATAATCTCCGGAAGTGACTCCTTTTACATAAAAGTCTTCGCTACCCTTGTTCACAGCTACTCCAGCAGCCAAAGCCTGTTCGCTGAATGTGCAATGTCCATCCGGGCTATCGCCGTTGTTCAGGTACAGTTCGCTGGGATGCACCTGACCGTCGGCGGCGGTTTCGTTGCCAATAAACAAATCTACCCAACCGTCTTGGTTAAAGTCGTTCCAGGTGGCGGTTTGGGTAGGGTGAAACGAAAGCAGTCCGGTTTTTTCGGTCACATCAGTAAAGGTCCCATCACCATTGTTTCGCAATAACGAATTGGGGTGCCCCCCGTGTTCGTAGAGCCAGCTTCCTCGCGTCACAAAGATATCCAGGTAACCGTCGTTGTTGTAATCGGCCTGGGCCAAATTTGATCCACCCGTGATACCAAGCAGTTGCGCCGACTCGGTTTGTTCTTCAAAGTGGCCATTGGTCTCATTGACAAAGTATCTTAACTGCCCCCGGGGGTGCCATTCGGAAATGACCACATCCAGCCAGCCGTCGTTGTTGAAATCATCTACAATAGAACTTCCGGCCAAACCCCGATAATCCAGACCTGCCGCGTGGGCTACGTCGGTAAATCTCTTAAGCGGATAGTCCGACCGGAACGCACTATCGGGTATCAGGTAGGGTTTAGGCACCCCGCCGGGATAATCGCCCGTGGTCATCATCGCAATATTGAGCAACCACTGTGCATTTCGGTTGCGGGAATCGTCTTGCAGCAACTCTTCGTAGAGTTGAGCAGCCCGAACTGACCCCTGGGGGAGGCGGTGCTGCGCTTCTTCGCTAATTGGAATGATACACGAGGAGGATGCGTGGTGATGGATGCAGTTCTGTTGTTCACCTAACCGCAGGTGCGCCAGCGCCAGGTATTCCGGCACGCGCTCTTCTTGGCCGTTGTCCATACCCGGCAAGAACAACGTGCGGTGGCGAAGTTGGTTGAGCGAGTCTAGGATAACAATAGCCTCCTCGGTGTCACCGGCGTGCAACAAGTCCACCGCTTTCATAAACGCGTATTTGTTGCGATACAAGGGTGGCGAGTGCCGTAGTAGGCTGTCGTAATGGTCTACACGCACCCGGTTAGCATAGATGTTATCGGCTACGTAAAACGCAGTATCCGCCACCGATTGCAGTAAGGTAACCATCGCTTGATTGGGCCGGTGTGGCTCACAGCTTAAACTGAGCAGACCTACCAGAAATAGTATTACGATTGTCTTCATTTAGACTATTAACAAAAAAGCCCTTCCGAGGAGAAGGGCTTTTATAACGATTGCTAAAATAGGCTTAGTACCCCGGATTTTGATCATCGTTAGTCAACGCTGGGTTCGAGTCAATCTCGGAATTAGGAAGAGGTAGCAACTCGAACTTAGGTTCCCAGTCACTGATCGGTTCGCCATCCAGCAAACCTGCTTTTCGCCACCGGCGGATATCGCGGTTCCTGATTTGCTCACCGTTTAGCTCTATTCTTCTTTCGTGCACGATAGCATCAAACACCTGATCGGCACTACCCACCGGATACTCAGCGGTTGGATAAGAAGGAAGGTCAACACTCGGGCGACTACGTACTTGATTGAGCAATTCAACCGCCCGCTGCTGGTTACCCAAAGCGTTTTGTACTTCCGCCATCATTAGCAACACGTCGGCGTAGCGGATCACCCGGTGGTTAATGCCCGACTGCGCGAACAGCTCGTTGTCGCGGTTGTAGTAGTTTTGGTACTTGCGCCAGCTAGGCAGGTCATCCGGGACGGTAGCGTTAACGCCCGGGGGCGGCGGGGCAGCGGAAGGAGTATAAATGATATTATTACCGTTGTTGTACGTATCGCCCGGTGAGTAGAAGCTCAGTTCGTAACGGGGGTCACCCGCTTCAAAAGCATTAAGGAGGGCGGGCGAAGGAATCACGTTGCGCCACGCCTTGAAACCGTACTCCTGGCCGCGGAAACTTACTTCTGCGGTTCCACCACCGTCACCTGACCAGGCACCTCCACCTCCGAAATCAGTAGAATATTGCACTTCAAACAACGACTCGGCGTTATTCTCATTTTCAGCGGTGTAGTTATCGGTATAGTTATCAACCAAGCTATACTCGCCGGAACTGATCACCTGCTCAAGAGCTTCTTCGGCGGCGCGATAGGCGGGTTCGCCCAGGCCTTCGTAGGTAGCGCGCCAAAGGTGAACTCTTCCTTCCAACCCTAGAGCGGCCCCCCGCGTGGCCCGGCCCGTGTCACCCCCACCGTATTCAGACTTAAGAGGCAAGTTAGCGGCCGCAAATGCCAAGTCTTCCAAAACCAGATTATAAACTTGCTCTTTGCTCGTTCTTTCCACTCCCTCGGTAGCCTGAGAGGCGGTGGCTACTTCGGTGAAGAGGGGCACATCGCCCCATAGGCTGGCTAGCTCAAAATAGAACAAACCCCGTAAAAACCTTGCCTCGCCAAGCAGCCGGTTCTTAAGATCGGTTGAGATTTCGGTCTCCTCCATTTCCTCTATGCCGGCAATGGCAACGTTGGCCCGGTGAACCCCCCGGTACAAGCCGGTCCACACGCTGTTGACCAAACTGTTGTTCGAGTCAAACGAATGGTTTAGGATCTGCACTCGTTGAGCTTCTAAGCTCCCAAGCCCAAAATACTCGTCCGACAGCAGATCATGAACAAAGAAGTACTCACGCGTCCACAGTTGCTGTGACTGCAGCGCCGCGTAGATAGCATTTACCGCCGATACTGCCTGCAGTTCGTTTGCAAAGAACGTGGCCGTAGAGAACTCATTCGGGTTATCCTTGTCTAGAATCTCCTCGTTGCACGAGAAGCAGACCGCGATCATTAAGAATGTTGATAATAATAGTTTCGCTTTCATAGAAATAGCTAATTGATAAATTAAAATCCAATTTGAACACCCAGCAGATACGTTCGAGCCTGCGGCGATTGCCCCCAGTCGATACCGAAGCCAAGCGTTTCGTCACGACCGTTCAGTCCCTTACGAGTACCTATTTCGGGATCGTATCCGGGGTAGTCGGTAATGGTAATTAGGTTCTGTGCTCCTACGTAAACCCGCAAGTTGCTGATAAAGCCATTGCCAAACGTTGAAAGAAGGTCTGTCGGCAGAGAATAACCCACCTGGATGTTCTTTAGTCGGGCGTACGAGCCATCAAACAGGAAGCGATCAGAGGCGCGCGTGTTACGGTTCGGATCGCCGGAAATACCCCGCGGAACGCTGGTATTGGTGTTAGTAGGCGTCCAGCGGTCAATCACTCCGGGGCCCGCGTTGAACACGCGCGTCATGCCTTCAAGGTCATAAAGCTGCGTGAAATATATTTCATTCCCGCTCACGCCCTGAATAAAGATATTCGCATCAAAGCCTTTGTAGTTCAGCGTACCGGTGATACCGTAGGTCACATCGGGAAAAGGATTACCAATGCGGGTACGATCGTCGTTATCGATATCTCCGTCATTGTCTACATCGACAAACTTAATATCTCCTGGTGCCGCGTTGCCCTGGCTAGGAATACCTTCTCGTAGTACCAGGTCGTCTCCATCCTCCACGAAGTCGTCTGCCTGGAACAAACGGTCTACCTGCCAGCCGAAGTAGTAGCCAATGGGTTGACCTTCTTCGGTCCAGGTAAGGGGGTCGCTCTCGAATCGGGGGCCAGGAATGGGTTCTCCTCCTCCCAGGGTGATAACTTCATTGCGAACGAACGACGCATTGGCGTTCACGCTCCACTGAAAGTCGCTTTGGCCGCTACGTAGCCCCAGGGCGAACTCAAGCCCTCGGTTCTCTACCGTTCCGGCGTTCACGCTCGGGGCATCATCGTATCCTAGCGAGGTCGCCAGGGGCACCTCAACCAACATGTCTTCAGTAGTGTTAAAGAAATACTCCGCTGAGAAGGTCACCCGATCGTTGAATAGACCTACGTCAACGCCAAAATTGCGCATAGTGGTAGTTTCCCACTGCAGGATTTCGTTGGCTAACGCCCGAATGGTAGTTCCGGGAGCCAAGCTTCCGTTGAACTGGTACGTGAAATTGCTAGAAAAAACCGGAATGTACTGGTAGTCGCCAATGTTCTGGTTACCGGTTTCGCCCCAGCTAGCGCGCAGTTTCAGGTCACTGATGGCGCTAACTCCATCCATAAAGCCTTCTTCGCTCAAGCGCCAGCCTACCGAAGCCGAGGGGAAGGTACCCCACTTCAGACCCGGCCCGAAACGTGATGATCCATCTCTACGAATAGAGGCACTTAGCAGGTAGCGGTCGGCGTACGAGTAGTTGGCCCGACCGATATAGGAGATCAGAGCCCACTCCGTCAATCCACCTTGAGTGCTCACCGAGCCGGGATCTAGGCCATCAATCACTCGAATGTCGTTTGATAGAGGATTTTGCCCCTGTACCCGCAGGTCGCGCCGGTTGAAGGTTTGCTGTTCGGCTACAGCTAGTAGCCCAATGGTATGGTCGCCGAACGTACGGTCGTAGGTTAGGCTATTGGTGAAGAGCGGGGAAGTAAACCGGCGGCGGCGCTCATCAAGCGCAGCGAAGTCTCGCGAGTGAAAATCTCCGGCCACGTAGGCAGGCTCATAGCCATAATCATACGAAAAGTTCATGTCCAAGCCCACCAACGACTTAAAGTTAAGGCCTTCAATAATGTTCACCTCGGCGTAGGCAGTTCCTAATAGCTTAACATCTTCGTTGCGGTCGGTAAACAAACTTTGGATGAGTATAGGGTTTTCAGCATCGTTGTTGTCTACCTGATCGGGGCCGTTGAACCCGCCTAGGTTATTCGGATCGTAAATTTCTTGGTAGGGCGGCGACTTGATCGCGTGCTCTAGCATAGATCGACCGGAACCCCCGCCGAACTCCCGGTTGCGTTCGGTAAAGGCAACCGTTAGGGTTTGCCCCACTTTCACGCGGCTACCCACCTTAAACTCGGAGTTGGCGCGGAACGAAATCCGTTCAAAGTCAGTGCCGATCATCGTGCCCTGCTGATTGAAGTATCCCCCACCGATCAGGAACGTGGATCTTTCGTTTCCTCCGGATACCGACACGTTGTGATCCTGGATAGGAGCAGTTCGGAACAACTCATCCTGGTAGTCGACGTTGCGGTTTCTAATCTCGGGATCGGTCAGCCGGGCAGGCACGGGCAAGCCCGCGTTTTGCTGAATCTCGGTAGCATAAGGGATGTACTGCTCGGTGTTAAGCACGTCTAGCCTGTTCCAGACGTTTTGCACCCCATAGTATGAGTCAATACTAACCTTGGTGTCGCCGACTTGCCCCCGCTTGGTGGTAATCAGAATCACCCCGTTGGCGGCCCGTGAGCCGTAAATGGCCGCGGCTGATGCATCCTTGAGCACCTCTACCGACTCGATGTCGTTGGGGTTGATGCTGTTGAGCCCCCCCGCGGGCACTCCGTCAATGACGTAGAGCGGATCGTTGTCGCCTACGGTGCCGATACCGCGGATACGCACGTTGGCACCCTCGCCCGGAGCCCCGTTGTTGGTCACCGTGACCCCGGCCGCCCGGCCTTGCAGCGCCTGCGCGACGTTGGGAACGGGCAATTGGTTGATCTCTTCGCTGGATACCGACGAGATGGCCCCGGTGACTTTAGCCCGGTCTTGCGTGCCGTAGCCGACCACCACTATCTCACTCAGCGATTTGATGTCGGGCAGCATCAGCACGTCGATTGTAGATTGGTTGCCCACGGTAACTTCTTCGCTGGAATAACCAACGGCCGAGAATACTAGGGTCGCGTCTTCACTATCCAAGTTTATGCGATAGTTGCCCTCAATGTCGGTGACGGTTCCAACGGTGGTGCCTTTCACCAGGATGTTGACGCCGGGCAAGGCTCCCTCCTCTTCGGAGGTGACGGTTCCGGAAACGGTGCGGTCTTGAGCGTGGGTGGTGTGGATGACCAGTAAAAAAGCTAAGCAGCCTAACAATACTCGCCAACCGGAAGTAGAAATACTCATAAGGAATAGATATAGTTAGTAAGCAATAATAATATGTTAATTCATGTACAAAAGTAAGCAATGAATCCGAATTGAAAAGACGAATATAGGCATAATTTTAACTATCTAGCAAAATTCTTACACTATTCCCTCAGGCAAGTCATGAAAGATTTCTCTTCTATTCCCGACAACGAACTCCGGACCCGCTTCCGAAAGCACTCGGTGCGCGGCATGATCATTTCGCTGTCGCTGCTGGTATCGTTTCTGATTCTTTACTTTTATGCCGACCCGGATAATCCGGTGGTAACTACCCTGTCGGTGATCATCTCGGCGGCCTCGGTGGCCCTGGCTATTTGGTACCACGTGGAGAAACGCAAGTACCTCAAGGAGTTCAAGCAGCGCCGGGAAGCATAAAAAAAGGCCGCCCCATCCGGAACGGCCTTATAATCAAACTCACCTACCTGTTTTACAGTAACTACTTGGTATTTACCACAATAACTCCGTTTCCGCCGCGCATGCCCCAGAAGCTGGCCCCGAACCCCTTGTGAATTTCAACGGTAGCCACGTCCTGGGGATTCAGTATGTTCACCGCTGAGGCATCCACCGGCATGCCGTTGATCACGTAGAGCGGACTGCGCCAACCGCGCATCACGGCATACGAATAAAATCCCCGGTTGAATACCTGCACGCCCGGCACTCGGCCCTGTAAGGATTCCAGCACATTAAAAGGAACAAAGGGAAACTCGTCCATCACCACAATCTGGTCGGCATAAGGGGCCGTGCTCGAGATATCTCGTAAATCTACTCGGTAAGCATCCCGTAAGGCGGTGGGACTGTAGACGATCTGACCGGGCTGGTTAGCCGCCTGCGATACCATCGGAAGTCCTAAGAAACTTAGCAGCACAGCGGCGACTCCAACTATAAATTTGTTCTTTTTCATGGCTTGTTTGTTTTGAGTGAAACTTAAAAAGGTGCCCAACCTCCGGCAACGCCACTTGCTCAACGCACTGGTTGGGTATCCTCTTTCTTTTTTTTCTCCTTATCCAGTACTAAAACATGAAACCGTGAGTCGTAATTCAGGATTTCTGTTAAAGTATGTTAATACGTTGTCTATCAAGTAACGTGGTTTCCTGGCAAGCAAAAGTTGGATTCAATAAAGTTGTTATTCCATTTGCCGGAAATGGGTGACCCTCGCTTAGGAAGTGACGGACGGAATGCGTACCTATATCTATATTTTCCTTACCTATCTTTCCTGCTATGCTAACCAAACCAGCCCTTTTCTACATGATCCTGTTAAGTAGTCTACTCGGCCTGCTTACCCCCTACCCTACCCCTGCGTCTTCTACGCTTCCCGCCGCGCCAACTGCGGCGGTTGATCCTATCACGGTGGTGAGTCCGTCGGGCAACGCGGTGAACCCGTCTCCCGAACTGATCTTCAGTGGTACCAAAAACGCGACCAGCGCCAGCCAGTCCGTGGTTATTCGCAACGATCAGGCCACCTCCGTCACCATCACTGACATTGCGCTATCCGGAACCAACGCGGCGGTCTTCACCCTCACCAATGCCCCCGCCCTGCCCCTAACTCTGGCTCCCAACGCCACCGCCACCATAGCAGTAGCTTTTTCCCCCAACGGAACGGTGGGTGCACTGTCGGCGCAGCTTACCATCACCGAAGGTGCGGGTTCTAACGCGACCGTCGGGCTATACGGACTCAGTGCGCAAGCGTTGGAAGGCAATAACGAACCGTCGCTCAACGCCATCGTGCAGACGCTCGGCTACGCCATCGACGTGGGCGGCACCCAGCTGATCCTCCCCAAAGGCCCCGACCCCATCGGCGACGAAGTGCTGGTGCCGCTCTTTCAGCAGGCCGACCCCGGCCCGGTCACCATGCTACCGGTGGCCCGCTACTCTCCCAGCGGCCCGTTGGCCTACGGCTACTACGTCCCCGACGGCAGCACCGAAACTATTCAGGAGGTAGGCACCATTGCCGGAGACCAGGGGCAGGCCCTCAACCCTACCTTATCCGCCGGGACGCTCACCTTCGACCCGGGGGCACAGACGTTTGGGTTCTACGCCGACGTGACCAGCTACGCCGCCCAGAAGACGTTTACCGAAGACGTGCGCAATACCGGCCCGCTTGCCCACGCCGTGCGCACCTACCCGGTGAAAAACCGCAGCGGAGCCTCGGTGCCCAACACCTACCTGGTGTGCATGGAACCGGCCAGCAACGGTGACTACCAGGACTACGTGTTTCTGGTGTCCAACGTGAAGCCCGCTACTCAAGAAATGGGGATAATCGACAACATACAAGTGGCTACCGGCAAAGCCTACGCGCTGGCTACTCTGGAGATAGGCACTGCCCACTACATCGACCGCACCTACACCGTGACTAGCGTGCCCGACGCCCTGACCGGAGCCTCATTCATCAAGACCGCCAACGACGACAAAGCGAACTCCGGCAACGCGCTGCTCACCTTCACCCTCACCCAAGCCGCCACGGTCTACGTGGCCTACGACCCCCGAGCCACCGCCCTTCCTGCCTGGCTTAGCTCCTGGAAGAAAGAAGCCTTCACCCTGGGAACCACCGACCCCGGCACCTCTTTCTTTGATGTGTACAGTAAGGCATTCGTCGCTGGGACGGTGACGTTGGGCGGAGCACTAGCCAGTCCGGCGGCCGGGGCGCAGATGAACTACCTGGTGGCGGCCCAACCCGCTAGTCCTTCCGGTGAAGAACCGGTGGTCGTGCGCATCAACAGCGGGGGCGGCGCGGTGACGCTGGACGACGAAGCTTTCGGGGCGGATGACTACTTCACGGGCAACGGAAAGAGCTACACCAATCCGCAGGTCACTGAGATTCAGGGCACCACCCAAGACGCGATCTACCGCTCCGAGCGCAGCACCACCCAAAGCTTGGGCTCCTTTGGCTACGCCATTCCGGTGACCAACGGCACCTACACCGTGCGCCTGCACTTCGCCGAGATTTACTTTGGAGCGCCCGGCGGTGGCCCCGGCGGGGCGGGCAAGCGCGTGTTCAGCGCCACCCTGGAAGACGAATCCGTCTTGACCAACTACGATATCAACCAGGAAGTGGGTCCGGTGACGGCGGTGATCAAGACCTTCACCACCGAAGTAACCGACCAGGAACTCACGCTAAATTTCACGGCCAGCGTGGACCAGCCTAAGGTATCGGCCATTGAGGTATTCGGCACGGGCACCCTCATCACCGAACCGCCCGTAGTGGACTCCTGCGCCTGGAACGCTTTGGCGAACTCCGCCCTGAGCAAGGTGGAAGCGCAGAGCGCCAAGGTGAACGGCAAGCTCTACGTGCTGGCCGGGTTCCTGGCCGGACTCAAGATCACCGGGGCAACCGAAATCTACGACCCGGTGGCCGACAGTTGGTCGACCGGGGCGCCCATGCCCACCCCGGTCACGCACATGGGAGCGGCCACCGTGGGCGACGATATCTGGATTGTGGCGGGCTTCGTGGGCAACCATCCCGGCGTGGCCACCGCCAAGGTGCAAATCTACAACACGGTGACCAACACCTGGCGGGCCGGGCCCGACCTGCCCAACCCCCGGGGGTCGGGAGCGGCCGTGTATCATAACGGGCAGTTGCACTTCTTCGGCGGCCTGCTGCCCGACCGCAAGACCGACGTGGGAGAGCATTACGTACTGGACGTAACGGATATTAGCACGGGCTGGCAGGCAGCGGCTTCCCTGCCTAACCCCCGCAACCACCTGAGCGGAGCGAGCGTCGGCGGCTTGGTATACGCCATCGGCGGACAGTACGGGCACGATGCCGGGGTCGACGATCAGAAGTTCCTAGATGCCTACGACCCGGCCACCGACACCTGGACGCGCAAGGCCGACCTGCCCTCAGACCGCTCGCACTTTGAGCCGGGCACGATGGTGCACAACGGCAAGATCATCATCGTGGGCGGACGCCGCGGCAACTTCTTCTTCGCCGACATCACCGAGTACGACCCGGCCACCGATACCTGGACCGAACGCTGCCCCCTGCCCGAGAAGCTACTGGCCCCGGCGGCCAAAACCTTCGGCGACCGGCTGGTGGTGGCCAACGGCGGCGAGAACGGCACCTGCTGTCCGCGCACCACCACCCGCTGGCTGCCCATTGAGCCCGAGGTTGCTGATCCCGAACCCATTAGCCTTACGCTGGAAGCCGAAGATGCTACGTTGAGCGGAGCGAAAACCGCCACCAACCATCCCGGATTTAGCGGTAGCGGTTTCGTGGACTACGTGAATGCCAGTGGCGACTACGTGGAATGGACCGTAGACGTGCCCACCGCGGGCGATTATAAGCTCGCCTTCACCTACGCACTGAGTCAGGGCAACCGCCCGTTGGCCATCAGCGTCAACGGCACGGTGGTGGCGGCGGCCCTCTCCTTTCCCGGTACGGGCGGTTGGAGCACCTGGCAAGACGCGACAACCACCGTCGCGCTTGCCGCAGGAGTGAACCAAGTGCGGGCCACGGCAACGGGCCAGAGCGGGGCCAACGTCGACTACCTCACCGTCAGCTCGGTGGGTGATCCGGCAGCCCGGGCGATAGCGAAAGCCTACCGGCGCTCGTCCCAGTACGCTACCGAACTGTCATCCGAAGCAAGATTGGGCGTGTATCCAAACCCCGCCACTTCTTCCGTCACCTTAACGACGGCCGGTCTGCAAGCGAACGAACCCATCCGCATCAGCGTCACCGGTATTCGGGGCAATGCGGTGTGGGAGCAGGTGGTGGACGGAGGAGCGAGCACCTTGTCGCATCCGTTGAATACCGAGCGCCTTCCGGCGGGCGTTTACTTCATCCGCGTTACCCAGGGGCAAACCACCGCCGTGGAGCGGCTGGTGAAGTATTGATTAATTCCACTCTGGTCGTAGGGTAACGAAGTGTCCTACGACCTCAATAGAACGTTGCTTGTTGGATCGTAGGACGCCGGAAAGAAAATTGGCAGTATCCTAACCTTACCAGTTCCGTTCCTTGTTTAACCTCTCAAAAAACCGGTTCGGCGTTTCCTCATCGCCAGCGAGCAGCTCAGTAAAATTATTAGCGTACAAATACACTCCCTCCAATGCTTCGTGATCCAGGTAAACAATTGGGCACTCTCCCCCCCCGTCGTAACGGTTCGTGTCAAAGCAAAGTGCGCCGCTATCGACAAGGTCGGCGAAGTAGATATATCCCCTACCAATGATCATTTCAGGGTCCATATAATTGAATACATAATCCCAAAGAAAGTTTAGACTTTTGTCCGGAACATGCGCTGGAAAGTACACTGCGCCGTCATCTAGCAAGAGTCCGTAAAAGTGTTTGTGCTTGAGAAATTCACGATACGAGGGAGGAAGTGAATGGCCAATTTCCTTTTCCAGACGGTCAAGGTCGTTGTCATCAATCACACTTGGAACGGGTTTCCATCCTTTCCAATCGTCGCTTGATGCGATGGATGGATCAAACATTTCGGGCGGAACGTCAGCGGGGGTTAACATTGCTGTTTCATGTTTCGACATTTGGTTGAGAAACCTATCTATTAGTGTCTTGACTCGGCTCATTGTTGAAAATGGTTTGGGTTTACGCACTTCTTCACTACGCTGATCGCGATGTCTTCTACCACCTACGCCAGCGTTGCTTATGTATGGGAAGCGTGCTATGCACCACCTATTTTCCCTTTTTCGTTCCGGTGATTTTTGAGAATATTTTGATAACCAGCAGCGATGCAATGCCTAAGAGCAAACCAACAATAAACTCCCCCAGAATGGTGGGCAACGCGTGCACCAGGTCATGCACGAAGGGTACGTTATGGACAAATATGCCGCCGGCTACCAGAATCATGGCCAGCGTGCCAACCACCGCCAACCCTCTAACTACATAAGGCAGCGTCTTTACCAAGGCGGTTCCGATGCTTTTAAAAACACTTGACCCCTTTTCACCGGCCGCGATCAATTGATAGCCTAAATCATCCATCCGTACGATGAGAGCCACCAGACCATACACCCCCACGGTTGCCAACAGCGCCACGACGGTCACTACGATGATTTGCACCTCAAGCGGCTCTTTCATCACCGTCCCCAGTGCAATAAATACAATTTCTATGGACAAAATAAAATCCACAATGATGGCAGCCTTGATCTTTTCCTTCTCGTAGGCCCGCACTTCAGCTTCATTCATCTCTTTAACCGCCACGCTACGCTTGGTCTCTCCCCGATGAAATAAATATTCGTATATCTTCTCAGCGCCCTCGTACGCCAAATACACCCCTCCGGCCAACAAAATGGGAACAATAGCCACCGGAAAGTAAGCGCTTAGCAGAAACGTGACCGGCAGAATAATCAATTTGTTTAAAAAAGATCCCTTGGTGATCTTCCATAAGATGGGCAGTTCTCTGGCTGAAACAAAGCCCGACGCTTTTTCAGCATTAACCGCCAGATCATCCGCCAGAATACCGGCTGTTTTTCTAGTAGCGACCTTGCTCATGGCAGCCACATCATCCATGAGCACCGCAATGTCATCAAAGAGCGCAAAAAATCCTGAAGCCATACTATGTACAATCTGGTTTGGTTCGAAGGGTATAACCGCGGCAAGATAGTACTTTTCAGCCCACCCGCGACTCCAATAGCGTCGTTACCTTTTTAGACCACTGGGGGTAGTGGGTTGGGCGAGGTCTCCGGCGGTTCTACTTCCCGATGGGATGATAACTACCTCATACCGATTAAACGCCAATATTGCCCTGGTTAGGGCGTTCAATCTAGAAATAAACAGCATTTATTGTTTAGCGGGGGAAAAAACGTAAATTCGCGGACTATTACAAAAGTATGGGCTTTTTCCGAATTCTTCTGCGTAACAACCACTGCACCACCGGCAGCCTGCTGGTTGTGTTGCTGGGGTGGATTGGGGGAGGCCCGGCCTTGTCCACCGTCGGCAACTTAACTTCCACGCCGACAGAAAGTAAAGCCAACTCCGCCACCGAGGCTGGTACAAGCGATCAGGAAGATGATCGCCCGGTGCTGAGCAGTCTGGAAGCTGTGGTTGCGCCGGTCGCTAAGCTACCGGTGACCCTGCGGGGTGGATTTGCTCCGCCCCGCGTGGTGCACGAAACGGTTGCCCCGGTACGCCTTGCGCGGTTAACCCCTCAAAACAACTACCTTCGCACCTTATTTCGACTCATCACGCCGGCCAACGCCCCCTAGCGCCCCCGCTAACCCGTTGGCAGATCTTCAGGTTCGAAATTCTCATTAATAATCAGAACCGCTGCTTCGTTAGTCTATCATCGTGGTGACTAACCTACTATCCTACTTCATATTTCCGAATTAATTTTATTCTGTTATGCGTAACAAAAGTGGTATCATCATTCTCACGGTAATCATTTCGTTGCTGTGTCTCTATTATCTTTCCTTTACCCTGGTGTCGAACAGCGTACAACAAGACGCGCAGGCCTACGCCACCGATGCCGAAGGAAACATTGACTTTTCGAAGAAACAACAGTACCTCGACTCGGTATGGAACGAGCCGGTCTACAACTTTCTGGGCATCGAGTACACCTACCAGGAGGTGAAAGAGACCGAACTCAACCTGGGCCTTGACCTGCGGGGCGGTATGAACGTGGTGCTGGAAGTGTCGCCCGTAGAGATTATCCGCAGCCTGTCGGGCGATAGCAAAGACCCCGACTTCCAGCGGGCCCTGGAGCTGGCGCAACAGCGGCGGGCCAACAGCCAGGCGCGATTTACCGCCCTGTTTGCCGAAGCCTTCAACGAGGTGGCTCCCAACAAGCGCCTAAGCGAAATATTCGCCAACGCTGCCAACCGGGGGCGCATTAGTCTGAGCTCTACCAACGACGAGATCATTGAGGTGATCGACGAAGAAGTAGAGGGAGCCATCGACCGCTCCTTTAACATCCTGCGCACGCGCATCGACCGCTTCGGCACTTCCCAACCGAATATCCAACGCTTGCAGGGCACCGGACGCATCCAGGTAGAACTGCCCGGAGTGGACAACCCCGAGCGGGTGCGCAAACTGCTGCAGGGAGTGGCCAAGCTGGAGTTCTTAGAAGTGTACACGGTGCAGGACATCAGCCCGTCGCTCGAGCAGATTAACGGGTTGCTGGTGAGCGAGCAACAGGAGCAAGACGGCACCAACGCCGATCTGGAAGGACTGGAAGAAAGCCTTTCGGCGGACGATATGCAAGACGATCTAGCCGTGCTATCCGAAACCGAAGTGGGCACCGCCGAAGACCTAGACACCGTGCCCGACAGCGACCTGGAAGCGCAGTTGGCTGGCACCGATTCTACCGCCCTGGATTCGCTAGGAAACAATCAGCTTTCGCCGCTCTACAGCTTGCTGAAGTCGCCGCCGCAGTACGGTTTGGTCTATAGCGTAGACGATACTTCCCGGATCAACCGCATCCTGGCGCGTTCCGACGTGCAGTCGCTGCTGCCCTCGGACCTGGACTTTGTGTGGGAAGTGAGTCCCCGCTTACAGGGCGACCTGGAACTGCTGCAACTCTACGCCGTGAAGCGTGGTCGGGGGGGGAAGGCACCCCTCACCGGGGAAGTGATCACCCAGGCGCGGCAGGACTACGATCAAAACTCGCGGCCAGCCATCAGCATGCAGATGAACGCCGAAGGAGCGCGCCTGTGGCGTCGCCTCACCGCGGCCAGCGTGGGACAACAGGTAGCCATTGTGCTCGACCGGCGCGTGTACTCGGCCCCGGTGGTGAACGAAGAAATTCCCAGCGGCAACTCATCGATTTCGGGCAACTTCACCATCGACGAAGCCCGTGACTTGGCCAATATCCTGGAAGCCGGAGCACTGCCCGCACCCACCCGAATCGTGGAAGAAGCCATTGTGGGGCCTACCCTAGGCAAAGAAGCGCAGCGGCAGGGAGTGACCTCCATTCTGGCCGGACTGGGCTTGGTGGTGATCTTTATGATCTTGTACTACGCTAAGGGGGGCTTGGTGGCCAACGTGGCCTTACTGTTTAATATTTTCTTTGTACTCGGTATCCTGGCCCAACCCACCATCAACGCAGCGCTCACGCTGCCGGGCATTGCGGGTATTGTGCTCACCATCGGGATGGCTATCGACGCCAATGTGCTCATCTTCGAGCGGATTCGCGAAGAACTGCGCAACGGCTCCAAGCTGCGTATCGCCATCGATGCGGGCTACAGCAAGGCCTACAGCTCGATCATTGACTCGAACGTAACCACCTTCCTGACCGCGCTCATTCTATTCGTCTTCGGGCAGGGCCCGGTGCGGGGCTTCGCCGTCACGTTGATGATCGGTATTGTGTGTTCGTTCTTTTCGGCGGTGTTTATCACGCGGGTGATCATCAGTTGGATGACCCGTAAGGGCGACCAGAGTAAGGTGTCGTTCGCTACGCCCCTGTCGCGCAACGCGCTGGCCAATCTGAATTTTGACTTCATGTCGAAGCGCCGGGTGGCCTACGCCTTTTCGGGAGTATTTATTGTCATCGGCATGATTGCCCTGGCGATTAATGGACTTAACCTAGGAGTGGATTTCAAGGGCGGGCGTTCCTACGTGATTAGCTTTGCTGAACCCGTGGTGCCGTCTGATCTGAGAACTTCCTTGGACGATGACTTCGACGATACCAGTGTGGAAGTGAAGACCTACGGGGCCAACAACGTGCTCAAAGTTACTACTAGTTACCGGGTAGACGATGAGTCGGATGAGGCCGATGCGGATGTTCGCCAGCGATTGATTAGCGGAGTAGAGGAATTTACGGGCTTTACCTTTGAAGAAGACAATTCAGTGGCCGTACCGGATAACCGCTTCACCATCTCCAGTTCTACTAAAGTGGGGGCCACCATTGCCGACGACATCCGTAATTCGTCGCTGGAGGCAATCTTCTTCTCGCTGGTGGTGATCTTCTTGTACATTCTAATCCGTTTCCGCCGCTGGCAGTACAGCACCGGGGCCATCATCGCACTATTTCACGACGTGCTGTTTGTGCTGGGAGCCTACGCGATTGCGGGCTTACTGGGCATCAACTACGAGGTGGACCAGGTATTCATTGCGGCCATGCTGACCATCGTTGGTTATTCCATTAACGATACGGTGATTGTGTTTGACCGTATTCGAGAGACACTGGGCTACCGGCCCCGCACTCCGCTGAATGAGGTGGTGAACGAGTCGGTGAACAACGTGATGTCACGAACGCTGATCACCTCCCTGACTACGCTGGTGGTGGTGTTCGTGCTGCTGGTGTTCGGAGGTGAGGTGCTGCGCGGCTTCTCGTTCTCGCTGTTCATCGGTATTTTGGTGGGTACCTATTCATCGATCTACATCGCCTCGCCGGTTATTGTGGATCTAACCAAGCGCCGGTTGCCCGCGGCCAGCGCCAGTTCAGGGACTACCGAGGGGAAAAAGCAGCGGGTATAGGATTGTGATTGTAGAAATGTGATTAATCGTGGCCGCGTGATTAATCACGCGGCTACGGTTTTTTACCAAAGATCATCAGATGCTGCTGCGGCAGCACGTCTTTGTTTTCTATCAATTTCAATCCTACGGCCTTCATCTCCCGGACGGCTTGGTCCTCGGTCATTTTGTGGCGGGGTTTGATCATCACGCTAGGGTCTTCTTCGCGGTACTCGACCAGGGCTACGCGTCCGCCGGGGGCCAGGGCATCGGCCACGTCGCGCATCATTTCGTAGGGATGCGAAAACTCGTGATACGCATCCACCAGCAGCACCCAATCCACCGAATCGGAGGGTAGCTGCGGATTGTCGACCGTGCCCAGGATGGTTTGCACGTTGGTGCCTCCTTCGTTCTGTTGCTTCTGCTGAATCATCTCCAGCATCTCGGGCTGAATGTCGACGGCCAGCACCTTGCCCTGCGGCACCCGCGGACTGATGCGGAAGGTGAAGTAGCCCGATCCCGCGCCAATATCCGCCACCACGTCGTCGGGTTGCAGATTTAGCGCGTCGATCAGCAGGTCGGTTCTTTCCTCTTCCTGGCGGCCCGACCGCTCGAGCCACCCCGCTCCCTGGTGGCCCATCACCTGGGCGATGTCGCGTCCCTGATAAAACTTACCGGTGCCGTCGGCGCTGGTGGGCGGGCCGTAGGTGTAGATACTGTCGGATGAAACTTCTTCTCCTTGTGTGGTCGGAGAGGAGGTGGGTTGGGCGCAGGCCGAGAGACAGCCACCAATGAAGGCAATGGCAAGAAGGTTCTTAGTAGTCATATCTCCTGTAGTTTAAAGCGCAAATATTAAACGTGCTAGACAGGATTGATACTAAGCAGCGGGGACGATTGTTTCACTATGAGGATTTGAGGCTACCTGGAAATCAATAGCAATTTCCATATAGTTATTGCAACGTTATTGAAAACGGTAAATTGAGCGTTCCGGTGCTTAGACCGAACGCTCAATTTGAGGATGAGGTAGAAAACGCTTTTACTTACTGTAGAGAGCTCTAATCTCTGTTTCAGTCAACGCTCTATTGTATATTCTCAGGTCGTCCATCTTACCCGAGAAGAAACTGCCCGGATCCCAAACCCTGCCAATACTTCCTCCACCTTCAGAATGATTATAGGTAGTAGCGCTTCCAGTATAAGTACCCTCAGCCTTAACTCCGTTGATAAAGATACCAATTGAATCTTGTCCATCTATAATACCAACAATGTGATACCATTGACCAGCCTTGAGATACTCTTTCGCTCCAAACGTTTTGCGACTACTAGGCATAGGACCCCCTCCGTTGCCATAGCTGAAAGAAATTTGATTCAAAGTCTTTTCAGTCTGTCCAACGCTAAACCAAGCACCTGACTGCCTATTATCAATAATATCGTTTCCAATTACAGCTGAATTAAACTCTTTGAAGTTCACCCAATATGAAAAAGTAACACTTAAGTTTGAAAAGTGCTCATCATACCCAAAATCGATTTTATCATCAACTCCATCGAAGAAGTAAGCACTGTTTTCAACCCCGTTTCTATCAGAAGTTAATATTGCCCCGTTTACTACCCCATGATTTCCTTTGCTGCTCACGTCGTTTGCATTACCATTGAAGGGTAGGTGCAAAATGAGTCCTCTTTCCAACGTATTGACCATACTAAACGAAAATACTCCATAACCATACTTGATAGGATCCCCAAGATCTGAAGGTATTACTTCTAGATCAACCTGAGTTATCCTTTGAGGATTAATTTCAAAAGAAAAAGGCAAAGGTGTATCTACAAGATTTTCAAATTCTGAACCTAATTTAGGGGTCAGATAAATGGTAGAGTCAACAGAATTGAGCACCAAGAAGTCATCTATAGAGTACTGTCCTTCGGCAAATTCTACGTTCTCGGTAAAATAGCCTTCCCCCAGCTTAACGAGATTAAGTTTCTTGGCATTAAGAACGTAATTTCCTTCTGAATCCTTTATTGAAACAATTACGGATTTAGGAATTGGCTCTTCATGATCTTGTGAAAGCCTGGAGTTTTCAGTTGATCTTTTATCAAATGAGAAGCGAATAGTACCTTTCTCTATCTGCTTGTTAATTTCTTGTTCCTCTTCCTTGCACGAAGAGAATAGATTGATAGAGATCAAAGCAAGCATTAAGTAACTGAATCGTTTAGTATTTCTTAGCATACCCTTAGTATTTATTGGTTTCAACTAATTCCCTGATCATACAACAAACTTAACTATTTGTATAACTTTAACGTATTAAAATATAATTTATAATAGTTGCGTGTAAGAAATTGAAGTGATTGTAAACTGAACCAGTTAGGGGTAGAGTGACCTTCAGTAATAATCTCATGCCATGGAGGCGCGCTCGGTGTGCGTCGAGCGTTGCTGTCCAAGAATTATCTAATCTAATTCAGCCGAAGGATCCCAGAATAGTTTTTTGAAGTCCTGCACGCGATCGTCCTTCACCGTTACGCCCTCCGCCTCCAGCAATTGCTGCATGCGATTTGGAGTGTCAAAGTGATGCTTGCCGGTGAGCAGTCCTACGCGGTTTACCACCCGTTGGGCGGGAACGTCTTTGCCGTGGGCCTGATTCATGGCCCAGCCGACCATCCGGGCACTGCCCCGCGAACCCAGGTAGTGCGCAATGGCTCCGTAACTGGTAACGCGCCCCCGGGGGATGAGGCGTACCACGGCGTACACATCTTCGAAAAAGCTAAAGGTTTGATCGGAGGGCATGGGCAAAATATAGAATGAGCGGGGTCGTTTGCCTTTAAGATACGTTATATTTGTCGTATGCCCCAATCGGTACTGGTACAGCTTGCTATTTCTCGTCCGCTTGCGCCTCTTATCTTTATAGTAGCCATTGCGCTGACAACCGCCTGTTCTTCGCAGCGGAAGACCTCTAACTATACCAGCAAACGACCAACGAAGACGGTGCGGCGAACCGCCTGGAAATACAGTTCTCCGACGAGCCAGACGGCCCGGAAAAAGTCAGCCCGAAAAGAGCCGGTACGCAAAGAATCGCCCCGAATTTCGACAACCAGTCTGCCGACGGGTAACGAACAGGTTCGGGCCACTATCCAGGAGGCACGTTCTTTCACCGGCACTCCTTATCGCTGGGGTGGTACCAGCCGGGCGGGGATGGACTGCTCAGGATTGCTGGTGACGGCTTTCCGCCGCAGTGGAATTGACTTGCCCCGCACGTCGGCTGAACAGAGCAAAACTGGCAGCTTGGTCAGTCTGCACGAGGTGGTGCCGGGCGACCTGGTGTTTTTTGCCCTGCGGGGGCGGCAGATATCGCACGTCGGCATGGTCACCGAGGTGCGCGGCAAAAAAGACGTACGCTTTATTCACGCATCCAGCTCACTGGGCGTGATCGAGAGCAACCTTTTCTCAGACTACTACCGAAAGAATTTTGTAAAAGCGCGCCGTCCCTTTTAAGTTTCTGCTATTTTCCCTAGTTTTGAAGATGTGAAATACGAAATACGAGGTGAGAAAGATTTCTCATATTTCACCTCTCATATTTCATATTTTACCTCCGGGGGATTAGCTCAGTTGGCTAGAGCGCTTCGCTGGCAGCGAAGAGGTCATCGGTTCGAATCCGATATTCTCCACCAAAACCGCTAGGTGCTTTTATTAAAGTGCTAGCGGTTTTTTTGTATCCAGCCTCCTTGAGTACCAAAAGAGCCAACTACCCGCACCGAAAAGCAAAGAGTGTTGTTTCTCACACCCCACCTCAACGAACCGAATAATCCGAAAAAGGCAGAATAATAGCGGTGAAAACGTGTGAGTCTATAGTCGTTTTATTACACGAACTATATTTTTCCCGTAAAGAGTGAATTTTGCCTGTTTTAGTTGAAAAGTGAAACTTTACCTACCATAAAGTATAGCATGGGATGCCCCCCCGTAATTTTGTGATAATTTTCCGTACAAATACGATCAATTCAGTACTTACTATCCTCAAAAGGCTTTTCGTAGCAAAACGGCGATTGGTAGCAGATGCAGCAAAATTTGACTACTATTGTTTATGGCAAATAGATCGTAACAACTCGTCAACACAAATTATTTACCAATGGCAAAACTGAAAAACATCATCAAGCAACTGTCCGATTCTGATTACACCTCAATTCATGAGTCGCTCATTGAGAACAGTGCTGAAAAGTCGGCTCACCTTCTAAAAGCGATGCGCGAGCGGTCGCTCTCCGACAACAAGATCATGGACGAACTGGGAGTGAATACCAATGCGTATTACACCCTACGTTCGCGACTCAATCAGAAGATCGAGGAGTATCTGTTGCAGCAGATGGAAAATCCCCGCACGGATCTGATCAAGAAGGTGGCAAATATTAATGAGGTGATTTTCACCAAGAAAAGGGCCATTGCCATTGCCACGCTTAAGAAGATTGAGAAAGAACTGCTCGACTACGATCTGCCGAGTGAACTCACGATCATTTACAAGACCCTTCGCAAGCTTCATATTAACACTCCGGATCACTTTACCTACTCTCAGCTTTATAACAAGCACGTAGCGTATATGCTGGCGGTGGATAAAGCCGAAGAGCTGCTGGCGCAATTTTTCAAGAAGTACGGTGAGTATACCTTATCGCGCGATGAGACCAACCGACTGGAGCTTACCCTGCTCAACGAAGAGATGAACAATCTGTGCAACCTGTATGATTCGCACCGCCTGTACATCTATCAGAGTTGCCTGAACATCTTCTTCCGTTTGTTCGTGGAAGAAGAAATTTACGAGAGCACCACCGAGCAGCAGCCCATCGAGGATATCCTGGATACGATGCAGGATACGCTGAGTAACTACTACTTGGATTCGATTTACCACCATTTGCAGTTGGTGTACGAGCTACTTCGCCTGGAGTATTACAACCATTATAAAGTATACCGCAAGGCAGAAGATTTCTACGAGGAAGTGAACGATGCCACGGCCACGCTGCTGACGAACTATAGTTTGCATACGTACCCTGCTCAGTATTTGGTGAGCAAGATCGAGCGAGCGCATCGCATGGGCGAAGAAGATACGTTGCACGCAGAAAATCAACTGTTGTTCCACGATTTTGAGTGCGACACCGACGATATTCCTAAGTACGTGACCTACGTTTGCTACCGCGCCCTTTCGTGCTACTACGCCGGGCAGTATAACGAAGCTTCGCGCTGGATCAATAACTTGCTTAACGAGACCAGCCTCAAGAAGTACCCGTCGGCGCAACTGGAGGTGAAGGCCATTCTTGCATTGCAGTACTGCCTGATGAACGACTACGACTTGTTCAATCAGTTGACCAACAGCATCCAGCGGCAGGTACGTCTGCTCGGTAAAGAAAACTGTGAGTCGATCGTGATTTTCACCAAGATTCTTAAGATTTCGGTATCGGACGTGAAGCGCGACAAGTACAACAAGATCAAGGCGTTGACCGAGCGGTTCAGCCGCTTTGAAATGAATCACTTCGCCCCCACCATGCTGGTGAAGATGGACGATTCGTTTGTAAACAAACTCTGCTAACGCATTCTACTTAGCTCAAACCACGGAAGCCGAAGATTGATCTTCGGCTTTTTTTGCGTACTGACGATTAAATCCTTGGGAATATATTAATCCGCCAGAGACACTGAGCTGATTGACGGGAAAATGAAAAGCCGCACCTTGGACAAGGTGCGGCTAGATAAGCCTTGGTAAGAGCAGCGAGGATCAGATCGCCAGCTTCTCGAGGTTTTTCTGCGTGAGAGGCTTGTTGATGTACTGCTTCACACTACCGTACTTGTGCGACTTATTCACGTCCTGGGGGTTGATCGATGAGGTAAGCATCACGATTTTGCAGTACTTTTTGGTATCGTCAGCTAGCTTATCGAATTCGTCTAAGAACTGAAAGCCGTCCATCAGCGGCATATCAATGTCCAAGAAAATCACTTCGGGAAGCACCGAGCGCCCCGCTTCGCCCAGCTTTTCAATGTTTTTCAAAAATTCAATGGCACTTTTGGCTCCAGAATGTGTGTAAATGTTATTGCAAATATTGGTAGCCTCAATCATCTTTTGGTTGATTAAATTATCGATTTCGTTGTCATCGATGAGCATCACGGCGCGGTGCTTTTTTTCTTGATCAGACATAAAGTTTTTACTTTGGTGGTAAGTTAACTGTTGCAAAATTCTCTATTACAGTGTATAAGCAAGCAATATACCACAATTCTAGCACTAGTATAAGACACAAGCTTATGCGGTAAAAATAACAGGTTTATTCGGAATAAACCGCTTTATTAGCATTTTAACTTACTTATCAATTCTTAAACTATTCCAATACAAAGTAATACTAAAGTTATATTTGTGGGCGAGGTTCGGTTGGCAAACTAAAATTTGATCTAAAAAAGTACACCTTCATTACCCGCGGCTTTATGCCTGGTTTACCATCCGTATCCGTAAAAGGCTTTGCTACCGTCGCGCTTGTATCCCTCAATGAGGATGCCGCCCTGCTTTTGCTTCATGAGATCGGCCAGCTGCTGGGCATTTTCCACCTGGTCTCTGTCAATGGCGGTGACCACGAATCCTGCTTGCAGTCCCGCCTCCTTCCACTTGCCCTTCCCAAGTTTTGTGAGCAACGCCCCGCCCTCAATATCAAGCTCTTCCAGAACTTCGGCCGGAGGATCAACAAACACGCTACCTTCCAGGGTAGCTTCCAAGGGTTCTCGGATCAACTGAGCGCTGCCCATCGTGCCCTTTAGTACGGCTTCTACTTCTGCTAACTGCCCATCCCGCCAATATGTCACCTTTACCCCGTCGCCAGGACGATTTCTGGCTACCAGCTCCTGCAGTTGAGCGATGTTTCTGATCCGTTGCTTGTTGATTTCTACAATCACGTCGCCGGGTTCGATGCCCGCCTCGGCGGCAGCGCTGCCCCCGGCCACTCCGTCGATAAACACTCCGGTCACCACGTCCAATCCCTTTTCACGCGCCAAATTTGCGTTCACATCAAGGATGGTTACCCCCAACAGGGCTCGCTGAACGGAACCAAACTCCAGCAAATCGCCCATCACTTTTTGCACCAGGGTGGCCGGAACGGCAAACGAGTAGCCTGCGTACGAACCGGTCTGGGTGGCAATAGCCGTGTTGATCCCCACCAACTCGCCCCGTAGGTTTACGAGCGCGCCCCCACTGTTGCCCCGGTTCACGGCGGCATCGGTCTGGATGAAAGCCTCAATTTGTTGATTGTTCTGGTCGTGCAGAATGTTGATGTTGCGGGCCTTGGCGCTCACAATGCCAGCGGTCACCGTAGAGGTAAGCGTGCCAAAGGGGTTGCCTACCGCCAGCACCCATTCGCCCACCTGGATATTATCAGAATCGCCGAAGGGCACGTAGGATAGATTGGTATCGTCGATCTTGAGTAGTGCTAAGTCGGTCGTAGGATCCGTACCGACCAGTTCGGCTTCGTACTGACGGTTGTCGTTGAGGGTAACCTCAATGGTGCTCGCGTCTTCAATAACGTGGTTGTTGGTAACGATGTAGCCATCTTCCGAGATGAGCACCCCCGAGCCCGAGGAGCGGGAGGGCTGTCCCTGGTGGGGATTTTTCTCGCCGCCGTCTCGCTCACCAAAGTAATCATAAAACTCCTCGAGCAAGTCATAACGCGAACCGCGTTCGCCCCGGTAGGTAGAGCGAATGAAAACTACCCCGGGCCGGGCCCGCTGCGCTGCGTAGACAAAATTGATTCCGTCGGGAATGGCAAAGGTGGTATCGGCCAAGAAGTTTGAAAAAGCCACGTTGTCGGCGCTGGGCAGGTTGGCGTAGCGCTTAGCGGGAGTGTCGTTTACGTAGGTGAGCAGTCCCACCGCCACCGCTCCCCCCAACAGGGCGGCCAAAATAATTCCCACAAAAAACTGTCCCTTGCTCATAGATCCGTTACGTTTCGTAAGTGCTAACCCCCTGCCCCCGGAGGTGTTTTCAAATCAACAAATAATATACGGGATGTTGACAGATTAAACAAAATAAATTGTGACGGAAAGCTTTGCAACTTAGCGCATAACCTACTAATATTGCAGTCCGTTTTTGACCTTCCTCCTTAGCTCAGTTGGTTAGAGCGGCTGACTGTTAATCAGTAGGTCCTTGGTTCGAGTCCAAGAGGAGGAGCTTCACTAAAAAGCAGTTGTCAGCCAAAACTGACAACTGCTTTTTTTTTGCTTAGCTCAGTTGGTTAGAGCGGCTAACTGTTAATCAGTAGGTCCTTGCCGGGTGGCCGACGGTCGGCCGTTGCCGTGCCATTCGAGTCCAAGAGGAGCATCTTTAAAACCTTGCAAATCAATGACTTGCAAGGTTTTTTATTTCCACGGGTCACTTAGCACTCCGGTGTTCTTTTAAGTATACATCGCATCGGCAATTTTCTTGATCTCCAGCACCATCCGTTCGGTATCTTCTCGTGAGGGGTTGGTATCCCAGCTGCCCTTCTTGTGGGTTCCACCGATGATAATGCCGTCTTTGCGATTAATGGTATAGGCACTTCCGGAAGCAATCCGGTAGTGCACTTCCTGCTGCGGAATCACAAAGGCGAGTTGCCCCGAGATCGGGGTGAGGTGCTCATCATCGGTCAGCGCTTTGGCTCCGATGCCGGTGCAGTTGACCAGGCACGTTTCGGGTAAGGCATCCAGGTCTTCCCGTCGCTTAAACTCCCGAATGTTTACCACGCCTCCGAATCGCAGGAAATCATCCGTATACATTTTTAGTAGTGCTGGAATATTAAACACCATCGAGGTTCGGCGGTACACCACGGGAGCGCGAAAGGGATGCTCCTTCGGGGAGAGCCGTACCGGATGGGGCAGTACGTCCATGAAGGCATGCCGGGTATCGCGCGGCAAATCACCGTAGTGTTCCCCGCCTTGCTGCTGCCGCACGTCGTAACTGTCGGTCCATACCACGTAGTCTCCGTAGCCCAGCATGTTTTGATAGGTCAGAAAAGCCCGCTGGTGCATGCGCTCAAACTGCTTTGAAAAAGAAGCCGTGACCTGATCGGAGTCGATCAGGCTGTGAGCGGGGGACCAGGTGCCGGTGGCTTTGCTAGAGGTGATGTCAGGGGCCATTTCTTTGGTGTAGATCGTTACCTGGTACCCCCGGCGCTGGAGTGTACGGGCGGTGGTTAAGCCGATCACTCCGCAGCCAATGACCGCTACCCGCCGTGCGGCAACCGGAATCACCGGAGGGCTCAGAGAGGCGATCGCCCGGGGCATACCGTCCCTCCAGGAAGCCTCGACCAGGTCGGCAGCCAGCTCGGCCGAACCCCAGGAGAGCGACCAGCCGCTACCGCCGTGCCCGTAGTTGTGCACCAGCGTCTTGCTTCCTAAATCCTCTCGTTCTACCCGGGGGCCCACCGACCGGTAGGGACGCAAGCCAACCGTTTCCTTCACCACCCGGTCCATAGAAATGCGCAACTTAGGCAAGTAGCGGGAGGAATACCGGATGTTGAGTTGCTGTTCCGCCCGACGAAGGGCCCGCGGAGTGCAGGACGCGGCGCCTAAGGCGACGCCCGCCATAGCGGCTTTGTTCAGGAAGTTTCTGCGACTGTTCATGCTATAATATTCTGTTTTTCTGGCAATAACAGAATAATGAACTAGTATCGCAAGTATATTATCCTCACTATTAGTCCAGAAGGGCTAATATGCTGGTGAGCACTGCCGCGCTCTACGGCTGGGCTTAGGAACTATTGTAAGTGCTTTTTTATTTATCGTCACCAAACCGCACCGCAGTAAGTATTATCTTGTTACGTGTTGTACTTTAGCAAACCTAAACCACCTCGGTACGTATCGTTTCAAGCTACTTACTTTGTCATGCACACCGCCTTAGACCAACTAGCCCGCGAACTGCAGGGCACCCTGCACCACCGCGACACCCTGCGTATTCTGTACGCCACCGACGCCTCGGCCTACCAGGAGATGCCCCTGGCAGTGGCCATTCCCCGGTCGGAAGACGATATCGTGCGGCTGGTGCGCTTCGCCCGTGAGCACGACACCTCGCTGATTCCGCGGGCGGCGGGTACCTCGCTGGCCGGGCAGGTGGTGGGCAGCGGCATCGTGGTGGATATCTCGCAGACCATGACTAATATTCTGGAGATCAACGCCGATGAGCGCTGGGTGCGGGTGCAGCCCGGCGTGATCCGCGACGACCTGAACTATTATTTAAAAGAACACGGCCTGTTCTTCGCTCCCGAAACCTCTACGGCCAACCGCGCCATGGCGGGCGGCATGGTGGGTAACAACTCCTGCGGACTGCACTCGCCCATCTACGGCACCACCCGCGAGCACACCCTGGAGATCCGAGCCATTCTGAGCGACGGCAGCGTCACCACCTTCCGGGCCCTGACGCCGGAAGAGTTCGCCCAAAAGTGCAGCGGCGAAACGGCGGTGAGCGAGTTGGAGGCCACCATTTACCGTACGCTGCGCGACCGCCTGTCGGACCCAGCGGTGCAGCAGGAGATCATCCGGGAGTTTCCCAAGCCGGAGATTCCGCGGCGGCGCAACATGGGCTACGCCGTGGACATACTGCTGCGCAGCGAGGTGTTTGGCGGCGATGAGCCGTTCAACTTCTGCCGCTTGCTGTGCGGGTCGGAGGGCTCGCTGGCCTTCATCACTGAGGTCAAGCTGAATTGTGAGCCGTTGCCCCCGCCGGTGGTGGGGCTGGCGTGTCCGCATTTCCTTACCTTAGACGAATCGCTGCGGGCCAACGTAATCGCCATGCAGCACGGCGCCCGCGCTTCGGAGCTCATGGACCACCACGTGATCGAGCGCACCCGCGCCAACCTGATGTATCGCCCCGATACCTACTGGATCGAGGGCGAACCCGAGGCGGTGCTTATGATCGAGTTTGCCGCCGACACCCAGGAAGCCGTCGATGCCGCTATCAACGCCCTCCACGCTGAGTTGCAGGCCAATGAACTGGGCTACCACTTCCCGGTGCTGTATAACGACGACACCAAGATTGCCTGGAACGTGCGCAAGGCCGGACTGGGCTTGCTGAGCAACGTGCCGGGCGACCACAAAGCGCAGCCGGTGATCGAAGATACCGCCGTAGCCGTGGCCGACCTGCCGGAGTACATCGCCGAATTCAACCAGATTCTGGCCAAGTATGAACTTTCTTGCGTGCACTACGCCCACGCGGGCGACGGCGAACTGCACCTGCGCCCCATCCTGAACCTCAAGACGCAGCAGGGCAACGAACTGTTCCGCACCGTCGCCCGCGAGATTGCTACGCTGGTGAAGCGCTACCGAGGCTCGCTCAGTGGCGAGCACGGCGACGGCCGATTGCGGGCCGAGTTTCTGCGTTTTATGATCGGCGACCGCAACTACGAACTGGTGAAGGAGATCAAGGCCACCTGGGATCCGCAGCACATCTTCAACCCCGGCAAGATCGTGGATGCCCCGCCCATGAACGAGCAACTGCGCTACATGCCGGGCCATCCCACGCCCGAGATTGACACCGTTTTCGACTTCGGCCTGAACCAGGGCGTGCTGCGCGCGGCCGAGCAGTGCAACGGCTCGGGCGACTGCCGCAAGACGCACCTGAGCGGCGGCACCATGTGTCCCAGCTACATGGTGACCCGCCACGAAAAGGATACCACCCGCGCCCGCGCCAACATCCTGCGCCACTTCCTGACTAACTCGGAGAAAGTAAACCGCTTCGACCACGAAGAAATCAAGGAGGTAATGGACCTGTGCCTGTCGTGCAAGGGTTGCAAGGCCGAGTGCCCCTCGAACGTGGACGTGGGCAAGATGAAAGCCGAGTTCTTGCAGCACTACTACGAGGCCAACGGCGTGCCGCTGCGCACCCGCATCATCGCGCACTTCACGAAACTTACCGCCCTGGCGGCGCTCACTCCTCGTTTGTACAACTGGGCGGTGACCAATGCCTTCGTTAGTAGCTTGATCAAGCGAG
The DNA here is from genome assembly GCA_965217275.1 of Cyclobacteriaceae bacterium. GTDB lineage: Bacteria > Bacteroidota > Bacteroidia > Cytophagales > Cyclobacteriaceae > Tunicatimonas. Next base: position 6,633,116 of record OZ244400.1, read on the forward strand.
TGACCGGCTTTGCACCCGGCCGCTCCATGCCCCAACTGCATAAGGTTACTTTAAATAAGTGGTACCGGCAGCATCAGCGGAGATTGCTACAGACGCAAACGAGCGGCTTCTCCTCCGCGCCTGCCACCACCCTCACCAGTGACAACTATAGCAATCTTCCGGCGAAGCAAGCCGAAGGGCGGGGCAAGGTCTACTTCTTCTGCGACGAGTTCACCAACTATAACGATACCGAGATCGGCGTGAAAGCGATTCTGCTGCTCGAGCGGCTGGGCTACACGGTGGAGATTCCCAAGCACGTAGAAAGCGGACGCACGTTTCTGTCCAAAGGCTTGCTCAAGCAGGCGCGCGTCATCGCCGAGAAGAACATCGCGCTGCTTAAGGACATCGTCAGCGAGGATACTCCCATCGTGGGCGTGGAGCCCTCGGCCATCCTCACGCTGCGCGACGAGTACATCGACCTCACGCGCGACGAAACCCAGCAGCAGGCGCACCACATTGCCGACCATACTTACACGCTGGAGGAGTTCATCGCCCGCGAAATTGACCGGGGCCACATCACCGCCGCGCAGTTCACCCAAGAGAAGCGGGTCATCAAGCTGCACGGACACTGCCACCAGAAGGCGCTGTCGTCGCTGGTGCCCACCAAGAAGATGCTGTCGTTGCCCACCCACTACGAAATGCACCTCATCCCGTCGGGCTGCTGCGGCATGGCCGGATCGTTTGGTTATGAGAAAGAGCACTTCGATCTGTCGATGCAGGTGGGCGAGTTGGTATTATTCCCCACGGTGCGGAAGCAACCCGCCGAGGTGATCATTGCCGCGCCCGGCACCAGCTGTCGCCACCAGATCAAAGACGGCACCGGCCGGGTCGCAAAGCACCCGGTGGAGGTATTGTACGAAGCGTTACTGTAATCAGCCAAAATGCCTAAAGTAGCTACCTTTTTGCTCATCGTGTTCTCTGGCCCCACGTGGGCCCAGGACTCACTTAGCAGAATGAAGGTCGACTTCGACTTGGGCTTTGGCACCTACTACCAGTTTAGTGCTTACCAGCGCACCGACCGTAGTGAGGCAAAGATACCGTCTTCATTATCGCCCCGGCGCCGAGACGAACCGAAGCTCAGGAACCAATGGGGATTGAACAACAACTTGGTCACCGACAACCCGCTCTTTCACGGAGCCTACTTTTTTGACGCCGGTGCCCGGGTGTTGTTGGCCGAAGGATTAGAGGCCACGGTGATGCTTACGGCCGAACAACGAGGCTTCTCTGATGGGCGTTTCAGCAAAAACACCATCAACCTATTTCTTTCTGCAACTAGACGCTTACTTCAGTTACTCAGATAATACCGGTAGCATCGCTCTTAATTCCGGGTTCTTTAATTACGCCATAAACCTATCCTTTCGTGATCGAGTGTTTCTATATGGCCAGTTGGCCACCCGGAGCGTTTCGGGTAAGAATACGGCTTTCTTGCTAGGGTTCTCTGCCCACCGAAAGAAAACCACTCCCCGCGATTGGTTGGTACAGGTAGAGTACCGAAACTACGGGGCGGCCTTCAACGAAGGGTTTATCAACACCGTTTACTACCGAGACCCCAATGAGCCAGCCTTTTCGCTTCCGAAAAGAAAACGATCAGCGACATCGATAATGACAATACGTATGAACAAAACAGCAACTTCGTAAAATTATTGATGCGGCGGTCAACTACTAAAGGAGCAGAGAACCGAAACACCCTCCGAAAGCTGGCTTTACAACTACTCAAACAAATGCTTTTCGTAAAGCATTCGGACAGTCTGTTAGAAATCCGAGAACCGTTTTCGGATTTTCTACTGCACCAATCCACGAGGGTTGTGACTGACCATGACTCTACTATATCGTCTGCTCCTCACTAAACCCTACATCGGAGGCGGGGTCAGAATAGTTCGGTAGGGGGTGGTATCCACCAAGGGGATCGTCGCATCAAAAGCACCATTGATCACCCTAATGATCTCATTAGCCACCACCGCGTGGCCCTTGGGATTGGGGTGAATGCCGTCTACCGAAAAGATACCGTCCGGTCGGAAGCTCGGGTCCAACACCACTCCGTCGACCACCAGTCCCCGCGTCTGGTCCGCCGCCGCCTGGGCTTCGGGCGACATGCCTAGCTGAGCAGCCTGCGTATCATCTAGTCCGGCGATATCAGCGAACACCGGATTCACGTCCAGCAGCGCCACGCGTCCCCCCGTGCTACCAACGATGGCGTTGATGATTCCGTTGAAGGTTGCCAGACGAGTGATAAGGGTTGCTTGCTCGTTGAGGGTTAGCACGTACTGATCGGTAAGGGGGTCTTGCAGACCGTAGGGACCACCGTTTTCGCGTTGTTCGTTGCCCAGCAGGGGGCTCACGGACAACAGCAGCAGGTCGGTTTCTACGGCTTGCCGCAGTTTGGGCAGCACCTGCGAGCCGGGAGGCAACCCCAAGGCCGCCGAGATATCGGTCTCAGTGAGGTCTTCGTCCAGCATGACTACCGGGTTGCTCGTCGAGGCGGCAAAGCTAATTTTGCGACGCGCGGCTTCTTCAGCCGTGATCAACTGAAGGGCCACGGCCGCGTCGAGTCCCTGATTGTACGATACGTAGCCTTCGTTAAGCGCATCAGCCTGTGGTTGCTCGAGCGGAATCGGGTTGTAGCCCACCGCTCGGAAGAAGGGCAGCAGGGTAATTGGCGGAAGGTTGATGGCTACACCCTTGGCCTCGGGGGTAGCCAGCATACTGCTAATGATTGCCTGATAGGCTTCGGTGAAACTGGCTACGCTGGTGAGGGTGGCGGGGTTGGTGGCCTGTGCCGCCGGATCAACTTCGCCGTCAGGGGCGCTGCCGCCGGACAAAGCCCAGGCCAGCACGTCGTTGCTGCCGAGCCACACCGTGAAGAAGGTGCCCTGGGCCCGAGCCGCATCACCCAGCAGGGAGGCATTGGGGGCCGAGGCGAAACGTCCGAAGAAAGGATTGGCCTGGGCGTAACCCGGCACCACCGCATCAATAGCGCGTATTCCCGGTACTCCGAAGCTGTTTAGCGTTGCCCGATCACCAGCGTAGGGAGTAATCAATTCACCTACGGTGGTCTCAATGCTCTCTGTATTTAGATTGAGCACGAAGCGTCCGGCAACGGGTCCGGGCTGACCGGGGCTATTGGCCGAAGTATTGTAGCCGTTGTCAGCGTTGATGTCGGGGACGTTGAAATCGCCACCACCGACGCCGTCGATGCGGAACTGCTGGGCCAAAATAGCAGGAAAGGCATTTTGCTGCCCGCTGTTATACAGCGCCCCGTCCATGAAGCCCGCGGTCAGGGAGTTGCCAAGGGCCACGTACTTGGTAAAGTCGGCGGTTCCGGGGGTGCCCGAAAGCGGGGGGTCCCCCGCCAACGGGGGATTATCAGCATTGCGCTCTTCAATAAGGTCGTCTTCGGTGCTACAGGCCCCCAGAAGCAAAGTCAGACTTAGCCCACCCAGAGCAACGATACGAAGGGGGAACTGCAGCTTGGTTATTGATAAGAAATGCATAGTGTGAGATGTTTATAGTAGCAAAACGCGCGAGCACCGCGCTTTGAGAAGAATAAGATAGTAAGCGCAATCAGTTTAACAGCTCATCAAAGGTGAGCGAGATGTAGTAAACGGCTCCCATGCGGGGGTTGCCAAAGGAGGTGGTGTAGCGCTCGTTAAGCACGTTGGAACCTCCTAGCTTAATAATTGATTTCAGATCGACCAACTTATAGCTCACTTGGGCATCTAGGGTAGAAAAGGCCGGAACCACGCCTACGCCGAACGACGACTCCCACAAGAAAGCATCCTGCCAGCGGTAGTTGACGCTAAACCCAAAGTTATCGGTCACCTTACGGTTGGCTATTTTTAAATTGTAACGCCACAGCGGGGTATTGTACGAAGCGCGGAATCCCTGGTCAATCAAATCCTGCTGGTCGAGCAGGTCGTTATAGGCCGCGTTGCCTCCCACCACAAAGCCCCGGTCCAGCGCATATTCGGCTCCAATGGCAAACCCGTGGGCGTTCACCGTGCCGTCGGCGTTCACGTCGAAGCCAAAACGCTGGGTACCCACCGTCTGCTGGATGATGCCCTGCGGATTAGTGGGGGGCGCGAACGGAGGACCATCGCCGTTGGCGGTCTGGGTGAAGTCCACTTCGGCAATAAAGTCGCGGTACGAACTGAAGTAGTAGTAAGCGTCGATGAGCAGTTTCTCTCCCAGTAAGCCCTTGTAACCCACTTCGTAGGTGTTTACCTTTTCGGTCTCAAAATCGCCGAACTCCACCGGATTCAGTAGTGCTTCAGCCTGGGCTAAGTTGCCGGATTCCTGAAACCTTTGTCGGGCGGCCTGCACGCTGTTGGTAGTATACACCTGATTGTCCACAAAGTTATAGCGATCCACCAGGATAGGGTTGCTGCCCACCAACCGGCGGGTCACCACATCCAGGTCAATGAATTGATCCTGGGTGGTGGGAATGCGGAAGCCGCGCTGAAACGACGCCCGGAAGTTGTGGTTACTTTGCGGTGAGAAGACCGCCGACAAGCGGGGCGAAAACTGCCCACTAAAGTTTTCGTTCTTGTCATAGCGCACCGAGCCGGTCAGGTCCAGTTTATCGTCGAGCAAGTCTTTGGACACCTGCACGTAGGCACCCCACTCGTCGATATTGAACTCTTCGCCATCATCTTGCAAAGCAAACAAGGTGCCTTCCGAAACAAGGTCGTAGCGGCGATAGTTGGCCCCGACGATCACTTCGGCAAAGTCGATTTGGTCCGACAGGTTATACATTCCCTCAAAGTGATACAGTCCCGTCTGGTCTAAGAACTGGGCGCCGCCCTCCGAGATAGGCACCTGCCGCAGCGAATCGTACAGCCGCTGAAAAGTGCCATTCTCGAGGTTCACCTGGCGCTCTCGATCACTAATCACCCGTGCAATGTTATGAGCATCAGCAATAGATTCCCCTAACAAACGCGCTCCCGCAAACCCCTGTAGATAGGCCGGAATGGTGGTTTGCACGTTGATCAGTGAAGCTAGGGTGTTGGCGGCGTACGAGTCGCCGGAGTTTTCGCGGGTGGTGTAGGCGCGCACAAAGAAGTTGGACCCCCGCAGTTCGAGCTTGCCCGTCCAGATAGAAAAGTCATCGAGCACGAAGCGGTCGTTGGCCGTGTACACCGTGCTGCCCGAACCAAAATTATACTGCGCCAGGGCTTCCACGTTGTCGTTGATGCGGTAGTGCAGCGCTCCGCCCAGTTTGAGGCTTTCGGTGGTATTGTCCAGAATCTCCGACTCGGTGTAACCGGTAGGGGTGAAGTTACCGGCTTCGCCGAAGGGCAGCAGGGGGCGAACCAGCGCCAAATCACTCGACCCGGCGGCCGTCACGCCCAGGTTAAGCAGCGGATCGCCGTACACGTTCACCCCGTCGTAGGTGCGGCGACCGGCCCGGTTGGTGGGATCAATGTTTTCGTCGCTGCGCTCCACAATATCCTGCTGGTCGCGATAGTCCACGCCCCGGAAATCGCCCGCCCGCAGAAATTCGCCGTTTACCTTGAAGGCAAAGCGGTTGTTGAAGGCTTTGGCGTAGCGGATCGCGTAGTTTTGGTACAGCGCCGGATCAGCGTCTACCCCGTCGAGGTGGGTGGCGCCCAGCTTCACCGATGCACTTAGTCCCTGATAATCAAACGGGCTTTTGCTGTTCATCAGGATGATGCCGTTGATAGCGTTAGGGCCGTACAGGGCCGACGCCGCACCGGGCAAAATCTCCACGCTTTCCAGGTCCAGTTCGGAGATGCCCACAATATTGCCCACCGGGAAGTTGAGGCCCGGAGCCTGGTTGTCGATGCCATCGATAAGTTGCACCGTACGGGTGTTGCCGTTGGCCCCGAACCCCCGCGGGTTGATCGACTTGAACGTCAAACTCTGCGCGCTCACGTCGATGCCCTTCAGGTTCACGATTTGGTCGTAGAAACTGGGAGCGGCCGCCGCCTGAATGTCGCGAATATCAAGCTTCTCGATGGATACCGGCGACTCCAGAATGCTTTCTTCCACCCGGGAAGCCGACACCACCACCTCCTGCCCTAGCAGGGTCTGGTACTCCAATTCGATGTCGAGGTTGTCGGTCTGACTGTCTACGATCACTTCTTTGCGTCCGTAGCCCACGCTAGACACCACCAGGGTGAGGGGCAGGCTTTCGTTCACGGTGAAGTTAAAGTTGCCGTCGCTGTTGGTGACCGTACCAATCACTTTGTCTTTGACCAGAATGTTAACTCCAATCAGCGGTTCGCCGTCATCAGCGTCGGTGACTTGTCCGGAGATGGTAACCGATTGGGCTTGCAGAGAGGTGGACAGGAAGGGGGAGCTGCAAAATAAGCAGGCTAAGGCTAGAATTAGTCTCATAGGTTAGAAAGATGCTAAATCGCACCGGTGTATATGGTGTAGATTTTATAAATCTTTCAAATATACAGGAAAATAGTAAAAGTAGTAGGCATGCCGAAGAAATTCTTGCGTAGGGACATGATTAATCATGTCCCTACCTGATCCAGTTCTTCTTTGACGAACTGAATCAGCGACCGAATATAGTCGGTGCTGAAGTCGAACCGGATGTTGGCCGCCTCATACACTTCGGGAATAGTTTTGGTATAGCCCAGGCGCAAGGCGTTCTTGTAACCCTCCAGCCCCTTCTTCGGATCTTTCTTGTAGTTTTTCCACACCGCAATGGCGCCCAGTTGAGCAAAGCCGTACTCGATGTAGTAGAAAGGAACCTCGTAGAGATGCAGTTGCTTTTGCCAGAGGTGCGCCTTCTCTTGTTCTAACTCGCTCCAGTCGGTTACCCGATCCGAGAACGTTTCGTAGATGCGCAACCAGTTTTCGATGCGTTCGTTCACGCTGTGATTGGGGTGCTCGTAGACCCAGTGCTGAAACTTATCAACGGTGGCCACCCAGGGTAGGGTCTCGATGAGTTGCTCCAGGTGGTCGCGCTTGGCCCGTTTCAGGTCTTCCTCGTTGGTGAAGAACAGGTTCCAATGGTCCATCGAGATCAGCTCCATAGCCATCGAGGCCAGTTCAGCCACCTCCGACGGGGTGTTCTGAAAGTTGGTGAGTTCCAGGTCGCGCGTCAGGAAGGAGTGCACCGCGTGCCCGCCCTCGTGCATCATGGTGACCATGTCGCGCAGGTTTGAGGTGGCGTTCATAAAGATAAAGGGCACGCCGGTTTCCGACAGGGGATAGTTGTAGCCGCCCGGCGCTTTTCCCTTGCGCGATTCCAGGTCCAGGTGCCCCATCTGCCGCATCACGGCAATGCGTTCACCCAGATAAGGGTCGAGCCGACCGAAGGTCCGGATGGTCTTTTCGGTGAGTTCTTCGCCGGTAGTAAAGGGTTTGAGCGGCGGCTGTCCCAACGGGTCCACCGACTTGTCCCACGGGCGCAGCGCATCCACTCCCAACTGGGTTTTTCGTTCCTGAGCCAATTCATCCAGCATCGGAGTCACCTCGTGGGCCACCGCCTCGTGAAAGTTGAAGCAGTCCTGCGGAGTGTAGTCGAAGCGACCCATCGCCTCAAACATATAGTCGCGGTAGTTGGCGAACCCGGCGTTCCGGCCAATGCGGTCGCGCAGTCCAATGAGCGTGGTGAACAGCTCGTTGAGTTGGTCTTTGTCCTGCAAGCGGCGCTGGGTGATCTTGCGGTAGGCTTCCTCCCGCTCGGCGCGGTCGGTCGATTGCAACTTATTGGCCGCCTGTTGCAGGGTGATCTCCTGCCCGTCGAACTCCACGGTCATCGCTCCCGAAATGGCGCCGAACCGCTGGGCGGCCTGCTGCTCTTCGGTCTTGAGCGGAATGTTTTCTTCCCGGAAGATGCGGGCGTCTTTCTCCAATTCTCTAATTAAAATTAAGTAGCCCTCGTAGGTCTTAAGTTCATCCAGATAAGGACTGCTCAGCGCTTTCTTGTTGAGCTCGTTGCTCACCGGGGCAATCTTGGGTTCAATTTCGGTGATAAACTCGGTGTAGCTCTGCCGCAACTTCTCGTCGCTGGTGTCGCAGGTCATTTTGATGTAGCGCCACGCCAGGTTCTCCGACAGTACCGCTTCCAATTCGCTACGGTCGTTAAACCAGCGGCGCAGTTCGTCGGTCGACGAGATATCGCGAGAAAGCAGGTCATCGAAGTAAGGTTTCACTGCTTCCCAGGTGGTCACTTCAAAATCGGCGGGAAGCAGTTGGCGCGCTCTTTTTTCGGGGATGGTGATGTTTTCAGTATGCATTGCGTCAAAAGATAAAATCAACAGGTGCGTAAAACTAATGCAATTTTTAGTTGGATTTCGAAACCTCTACAACCAATAACTCAAAAAACCCAGAACCTAGAACCAAGTCACTCAATCTCAATCACCACATTATCCGTCAGCGGATGGCCCACGCAGGTGAGCACGTAGCCCTGTTTCAGATCGTCTTCGGTGAGGCTGTCTTCTTCGTCGAGTTTCATACGGCCCGAAACGCACTTGCCCATGCAGGCGGTGCACAGCCCGCTCTGGCACGAATAGGGCAACTCAATGTCCAGCGCCAGGGCGGTTTGCAAGATGGTGCTTTCGGGCTCCACCGTGAAGCGGTGCGTTTCGCCCTCGTAGCGGATAGTAACCTCCCGGGCTTCTTCCACCGTAGCCTGGGAAGTCTGAAAGGCTCCGGGCGTAGTTTCCGTATCCCAGGTGGCCGTGGGTTTCTCGGCAGCACTGTCTTTTTTGGCGGTAGCCGACTTGCTCAGCACGAAGCTTTCCTTACGGATCAGGTGCGGCGGTACGTCCATCGTTTGCAGAGACTGGCGCACGTTTTCCATCATTCCCTGCGGGCCGCACAGAAAATATTCGGTGGTCGACTCCGAAAAAGGCAGCGTTTTCAGCAGGTCAGGCACCCGCTCGGCCAGCACCTGCCCCTCGTGGGCTTCGGAATGATCCGTCGCATCTTCCAGCACGTGCGCCACGTGAAGCCGGTTGGGATACTGTTGCCGCAGCGACTCCAGTTGCTGGCGAAAGATGATAGAAGTAGCCGAGCGGTTGGCGTAGATCAGCGACACCTTCGACTGCGGTTCGCCGTGCAGCACCGATTTCAGCAGGCCCATCAGCGGAGTGATGCCGCTTCCTCCGCCAAACATTACCAGATGGCGCTGATTGTCAGCATCCACCGGGGTGGTGAAGGTGCCCGCCGGTTCGGCCACGCGGATGGTGTCGCCCGGCTTAAGCGTATCGTTCAGGTAGTTAGACACTTTGCCCGAGGCCACCCGCTTCACGGTGACGGCCGGGTGCGGGTCGACGGCCGGAGCGGTGCACAGCGAATAGGATCGTCGCACCTCTTCACCGTCTATTTCAAGAATGAGCGTAAGAAATTGACCCGCCTCGTAGGACAATCCCTCCGCAGGGGTTTCGAAGGTGATGGTGATCGCCTCGGCGGTTTCCTTGATGATTGACCGGACGGTGAGGTCACGGTACTTAGAAGGTTTCTGGGGAGAAGACTTCTCGGGTTCCGAAGCTTCCTTTTTCTTTCCGAATAAATTAAATAGCACTGTATAAAAAATTTTCGTGTACGATGGATTTGGCTTTATTACATTTTTATCTTCAGTATTGTTTCGTGATGCCACTGCTCAATGGTTCGATTGCTCAATTGCTGCACGCAACAATTGAACAATCGAGCAATTGAACCAAATGTATACTAAATTCACGTCTTACCCATCCGATCTATGTCAGAACTCACCGCTGTTTCTCCGCTCGACGGACGCTACCGTCGCTACGCCAACGCACTTGCCCCCTATTTCTCAGAGTACGGCTTGATTCGCTACCGGGTGCGGGTGGAGGTAGAATACTTCATTGCCCTGTGCGAACTGCCGTTGCCGCAACTACAGTCCGTGGACCACGCCCTGTTTCCTAAACTGCGGGCCATTGTGACCGACTTTTCGGAAGCCGACGCGCAGCGCATCAAAGATATTGAGAAAACGACTAACCACGACGTGAAAGCGGTGGAGTATTTTCTCAAAGAACGCTGGACAGAGCTGGGATTGGCCGATCAGCAGGAGTTTATTCACTTTGCCCTCACCTCGCAGGATGTGAACAACACGGCCATTCCGTTCAGCGTACGCGAAGCCATCGAGCAGGTGTACCGTCCGCTGCTGGACGAGGTGCTACGGCAACTTCAACGGCAAGCCGGGCAGTGGGCCGACGTGCCGATGCTAGCCCGCACGCACGGACAACCGGCCACTCCCACCCGGGTGGGCAAAGAGTGGGCCGTGTTTCACGAACGCCTGACGCGGCAAATAGCACTGCTGGACCAACTGCCCCACGTGGCTAAGTTCGGCGGGGCCACCGGCGGCTTCAATGCCCACTTGGTGGCCTACCCGAGCGTCGACTGGCGGGCCTTTGCCGACCGCTTCACGCAGGAACAGCTGGGCCTACAGCGCAGTCACCCCACCACGCAGATCGAGCACTATGACTTTCTGGCCGCCCTGTTCGATAATCTTAAGCGCATCAACACCATCCTGATCGACCTGTGCCGCGACGTGTGGCAGTATATCTCGATAAACTATTTCACCCAGAAGGTGATTGCCGACGAGGTGGGTTCGTCGGCCATGCCGCATAAGGTGAACCCCATCGATTTTGAAAACGCCGAAGGCAACCTGGGGCTGGCCAACGCGCTGTTTGAGCACTTGGCGGCCAAGCTCCCGGTGTCGCGACTGCAACGCGACCTCACCGATTCCACCGTGCTGCGCAATCTGGGCGTGCCGCTGGGCCATAGTCTGGTGGCTTTGCATTCGTTGCAAAAGGGGCTGGATAAGATCGAACTAAACGCGGCGGCGCTGCACGACGATCTGGAGGAGCACTGGGCGGTGGTGGCCGAAGCAATTCAAACCATTCTGCGACGCGAGGGCTACCCCCAGCCCTACGAAGCGCTCAAGACCCTCACCCGCGGGCAAGAAAAAATTTCGGAAGCCAGCATCAAGCGGTTTATCGACACCCTGGAAATAAACGAAACAATTAAAGCAGAACTCTCTGCCGTCACTCCGTTCAACTTTATTGGTTTGAAGGAATGATAGAACGACGGAAGGATTGAATGGAGGCTGTCGCGTTCGGTCATTCAATTATTCACTCATTCACTTTATTGGAGGGAATTGAGAAATTAGCTATGTTTGTATTTAGTACTTTTATTCTTCAACACCGTCTACTACGCCCCAGTGCGTAAGAGACACTCCTCTACCAAACAAAAGACGGGTTTTTACACAGGCGGCTGCTTTCGGGAGCCGTTCTTTTATTTTAGGCAGTGAGGAGAATTCAAAAACCAACAAAGTATGGCAAATGTATCGTATTACACTAAAGAAGGCTTGCAGCGGCTCAAGGATGAGCTAAACGAACTGAGAACCAGGGGACGTACCGACATGGCCCGGCAAATTGCCGAAGCCCGCGACAAGGGCGACCTAAGCGAAAACGCTGAGTACGACGCCGCCAAGGATGCGCAGGGTTTACTAGAACTTAAAATCGCTAAGCTGGAAGAAGTGGTCGGCAACGCCCGCGTGCTCGACGGGGCCAACGTGGATACCTCCAAGGTGTCTATCCTGTCGACGGTAAAGATTAAGAACCAGCAAAACGGGGCGCAAATGTCCTACACGCTGGTATCCGAAGAGGAAGCCGATTTGAAATCCGGCAAAATATCCGTGAAGTCGCCCATCGGTAAGGGACTGTTGGGAAAAAAAGTAGGCGAAACGGCCGAAGTTCAGGCTCCGGCGGGCACGATCAATTTTGAAATTCTAGATATCTCTCTTAATTAAGGTTCTAGGCTTAACGTTCTAGGTTCTGGGTTCGCGCATTCATAAACCCCGAACCTAGAACTCAGAACCTCCCAACCTAGAACTCAGAACCCCGAACCTTCTAACCCCGAACCATTAACCTTTATGTCCATCTTCACCCGCATCATCAACCGTGAGATTCCGGGGCACATCGTGGCCGAAAACGAGCACGCCATCGCCTTTCTGGACATTCGTCCGCTGGTGCCGGGCCACACGCTGGTCGTGCCTAAGCAGGAAGTGGACTATTTTTTTGATCTGGAGGAGGACCTGTACCTCGAACTCAACCGCTTTGCCCGGCAAGTAGCCATCGGACTTAAAAAAGCCGTGCCCTGTGCGCGCATTGCCACCGCCGTGATTGGCCTGGAAGTGCCCCACGCGCACCTGCACCTCATCCCCATCAACACCATGGACGACGCCAACTTTAGCCGCCCGAAGTTGCAATTCTCCGATGAGGAAATGGCAGAGATTGCCGAGCGGATTCGGACCCAATTGGGCACGTAAGGAACGCCCATCGTTCCAAGAAAATTATCGAATTCTTGATAGGGTGCCGGTCTCTTCCGGCGTGCCGATTCATAAACTCCGTGCCGTTGGCCTGCTAGATCGTCTCCCGATTGCGGTTATACACTGCGCGAATTAACCAAGTTGTGCGCTTTTCTGTCATCAGAAGATTGCCCTTAATGATGGGCTAGCTCCCTACTTTTTCTTCTTCTTCCGACCATTTTTACTCGATGGCCCTCCTCGGCAGAAGTTTTGGTATAACGTTGCTTATTTGTACTATAACTAATCGTAGAGTTGCTACTAAGTCTTTCGTGAGTCCGTAGCTAGATAAGCGCGGTTCTCGGCGAAACCTACCGCTTGTACCATTTGCCCCCCTTTCTCCCTTCCCCCCGATAAGTATTATGCTATTTATGTGGGTAGTGAAATGCCAACGCAACAAGCAAGTACGATGGGTGAAAGATTTTTACGCAATGCGCTCCTTTTCGGAGGATTCCTTCTGGGACTAACCGCATCGCTTCACGCGCAGGAATGTCCCGACGAAGCAACCTTTGAGGTTACGCATGAACAAACTCCGGGCGGCGACAACGGGGCAATCACCGTGACCTTTTCTGGATTGCACGGGGATATGGACCCCGAAGCGGGCGACTTCCACTACCACCTATGGAACAAAAACACGGGATACGTGTACGATCAGGGCCAAATGGACCCCGGTTTTCATATCAATCCGAACATCACCTTCAACTTTCGCGCACCGGGAACAATCACTTTTGGCAACGTGCCGCCTCGATCCGGCTACGTGATCATACTGACTAACCAAGAATGCCAGCGTAAATTTAATCCTGAAACCGGTGAAGTCACAGTAAAGGCATACAACAAGGAAGGAGAACAATGAAGAATTCTATTTTAAGACTGATATCTCCACTGGCTGCGGTACTTTGCGCTTTATTAACTAATACTGCTTATGGACAAACCTGTCCAAATAAAGCCCAAAGTGAAGCTACTATTACAGTAACTGACGAGCAGTGTTACCAAGCTAAAGATGGTAAAGTAGAGATATCTTTCGTAGGTGCTACTGGAAACTACGACATTAGCTTAGGAAAATTTACACCTGTTACTGGAGACTACAAATACAATCTGTTTGAAACAGGAAAAGGATACGTCTATGACGAGTCTAATTTCTCAACTGGTTCGCAGGTTGTTCCTAGCATAGCGGTTTCTTATGAGGCACCTAATAAAATTACCTTTACTGGAGTGCCTCCAACTAATGGTTCAGGGTATAGAATTATCATTGAAGGAGGCGATTGTTTAAGTGACAACGGATTCAATATAGAAGAATTCTCGAAGAGCGATGCTTTCGGCACTCCAGTCCCTGCCGCCCCCGAAATCATCATCGATCCTGCTCAGATCACCACCCAGGCCAACACCGTCTGCGCCCCGCCCACTCCGTTCGATGGGGAAATTAATATGAACAGCGCGGTGAGTGGCGGAGCCGGTGGCTACGAATACTCCATCGACGGCACCACCTTCCAAATTAGCCCCGTCTTCCCCAACCTCGAGCACGGCACCTACACGATAACGGTGATCGATCAGAACAGCAGTACCGTAGGAGATAACTGTACCAAAACGGTCAGCGTCGACGTTCCCGACGGACGGGTGCCGCCCACCGCCGCCATCACTCCCGCCAACCCGGAAGCCTGTGCGAATGTAGACTTACTGCTCAATGGTAGTCCCTCCGGTGGCACGGGCAATTACGTGTCGCACGTCTGGACGGATGTCAATGGGGTTCTGTCGGCTACCAACGTGCCCAATCCTACTTTTAATTCGGCCACTCCCGGCACCTACAATCTCACCTACGAAGTCACCGACGACAAGGGCTGTACCGCCACCTCTTCCGTGACCATCACCGTGGTTGACCCCACCGTGGTGAGCCTGATCGTAGACGAAGATGATCCTACCATCTGCGCGGGCGAATCGACCAGCATAATTATACGTAACGCCCAAACCGGCTACCGCTACCAACTGCGTAATGACGCCGACAACAGCCCAATCGGAGGGCCCGCCAACGGGGCGGACGCCGACCTGACGTTGCCCACCGGAAACTTAGCCGCCACTACCACTTTCAATGTGCTGGTGAGCAGCATCGGCGGACCCTGTCCCGACGTAGAACTCACCGACCAGGCCACCGTCACAGTCATCGACGCGGTAGACTTAACGCTGGCCGTGAGTGCGCAAGACGGCACCATTTGCTCAGGGGACGGTACCAGTATTTTGTTAGAAAACAGCGAGTCAGGCGTAACCTACCAACTGCGCAATAATGCCGACGATAGCAACGTAGGGGGCACGCTCACCGGCAACGGCGGCAACCTGCTGTTTCTGGTAAGTCCTACCGCCACCACCACCTATAATATTGTAGCCGACAACGGAGTATGTACCGAGGCTGAACTTGATAACCAAGCTACCGTTACCGTCAATCCGTCACCGACCCAAGCCGTACTATCGGGCGACGCCACCGTGTGCGCCGGAAGCAGCACCGACCTGACGATCACCATCACCGGTGGGGTCGGACCGTTCAGCTTTACCCTCGTCAACTCGGTAGATGCCTCTACGCTCCCGGTCACCAACTACACGAGTGAAGGTGGCATCCCTGTATCACCAACCACTGACGTTACTTTTTCTATGAGCGGAGTGGTTACTGATGCTAACGGGTGCGAGGTAACGGGTACGGGTTCGGCAACAATCACCATTGCCCCACTGCCTACCGCTAACGACCAAGCTCCGGTCGTATGCGAGGATAGTCCGGGCAACGGGGCCACGGTAGACCTTACCGCCCTGGAGGCAAGCATCAAAAGCCAACCTAGTCACACCGTTGACTGGTTTGAAGACGCTGCCCTCACGCTGGCGGTCGCCACTCCCACCAGCGTTACCGTTAGCGATGCCGATGATTTCTTTGCCCTAGTTAGCGACGGTACGTGCCAATCCGTAGCCACGGTCACCTATATGGTCAACAGCACTCCCAACGCAACCTTCAGTTACAACTCCGGCACCTTCTGTCAGGATGCCGAACCGCAGTCACCTACGGTCACCACCCCCGGCGGTTCGTTCACCGCTGATCCGGGCCTGGCCATCAACGCCACCACTGGGGTCATCGACATTGCGGCAAGCACGGCTCCTCTCAACACTCCCCAAACGGTGACCTACAGCTTCGGCGGCACCTGCCCAAGTAGCAGCACTTTTGAGGTAACCATCACCAACGCCCCCAATGCGGAGTTTGAGTACGCGCCCGATCAATTCTGTCAGGACGTAGGAAACCAGCTTCCTATCTTCCCAACCGGCGGGAGCGGCGGTACCTTTACGGCATCCCCCGCCGGACTGGACATTGATCCCGGTAGCGGAGAAATTGATCCGCTGGCGAGCGCACCCGGCCTGTACACCGTTAGAAACACAATTGCGGCCAACGGCACCTGTGCTGAAGTCACGTATGATTCTCCGGTGCGGATCCTGGAGCAAGACGATGCCGGATTCTCTTACGCGGCGGTTTACTGTCAAGACGATACCAACCCCGTCGCTACCATCACGGGTGATGCCGGAAACTTCACGGCCAGTCCGGCGGGCTTAGTTTTTTTAGACGCCACCACCGGCGAGATTGATTTGTCAGCCAGCACCGCGGGTATCACCTATACCATCACGTACACTACGACGGGCACCTGTTTCGCCACCAGCAGCGCCAGCGTAACCATCAACAGCGCCAGCGATCCGAGCTTTAGCTATCCGAGCGCCTCCCACTGCCCAAGCGAGGGTACAACCGCTCCCAACTCAGTTGCTACGCCGGGGGGCACGTTCTCCTCAACAGCGGGTTTGGATTTTAATGATATTAACATCGGAGAGATCAACCTGGCTGCCAGTACGCCGGGTAGCTATACAATCACTTACGCCCTCGGGGGCACCTGCCCTTCTTCTGCTACTTTCGACATCACCATCAACCCTACCCCGATAGCCAACGACCAAGCTCCAGCGGTATGCGAAGACAGTCCGGGCAACGGAGCTACGGTAGACCTTACTGCCCTAGAAAATGCAATCAATGGCGACCCGGGGATTACCATCACCTGGTTTGAAGAAGCATCACTTACCACGGCAGTTGCCACTCCCGCCAGCGTAACGGTAAACGATACCGACGACTTCTTCGCCCGGGTAAGCGATGGCACCTGCCAAAGCGTGGCCACGGTGGTGTATGCGGTAAACCCGCTCCCGACGGTAACCGATCAAACTCCCACTGTTTGCGAGTCGGCGGCCGGTAGTGGTACGGCAACCGTGAGTCTTACGGCCCAGCAAAATGCAATCGACGGCGGTGCAGGCTTTACCTACGCCTGGTTTACCGACGCTACGTTGGTTACTCCGGTCGCTGATCCAAGCAGCGTAACCGCCAATAATGGCGATGACTTCTTTGCCCGGGTAAGTGATGGTACCTGCGAGGCGGTGGCTTCGGTGACCTACACCGTGCAACCCTTGCCTGCTCCTAGCTTCATTGGACTTGCTTCGCCCTACTGCCTCACCGACGCGGCCGTTACCCTTACCGGCAGCGAGAGCCCGAACGGCACCTTTACCGGACCGGGCGTTACCGACAACGGTGACGGAACCGCGGCCTTCGACCCGGTCGCGGCAGGGGAAGGCACCCACAATATTGTTTACAGCTTTACCAACGGAGCTGGTTGTGCCAACCAAGCCACACAAACCGTGGTGGTGAACGATTGTACCACTCCCTTTACCCCGAACTTCACCGCCGATATCACCAGCGTTTGCGAGGGCGAAACGGTCACGTTCACCGATCAGTCGTCGGGAGCGATCACCACCTACGATTGGAACTTTGGGGCGGGGGCTACTCCGGCTACCGCCACCGGTGTGGGACCCCACGTCGTGACGTACAGTACGGCGGGCAACGCTACCGTTTCACTCACCGTAGACGGACCAACCACCGCAACTAAAACTGACTACATTACCATCAACGCCGAAGACGATGCCGGATTTGGCTACGATGCCAGCGCGTACTGTCCCGACGGTGCCGATCCAAGTCCTTCGTTCGTGAACACTCCCGGCGGATCATTCACGGCCACCCCGGCCGGACTGGTAATTAGGGCCAACGATGGCACAATTGACCTATCGGCCAGTACCGCGGGCGTACCGTATACCATCACCTACGCAACCAACGGCCCGTGCCCCAGCAGCAGTACGTTTAACCTAACGATTGAGGACTTTGACGACGCCAGCTTCGACTACCCCAGCGATAACTACTGCCAGGGCGATCCAAATCCTATCGCTAACATCACCGGCGATCCGGGAGGGAGGTTTACTGCGGCTACCGGGTTGGTTATTGCTGACGACGCTACGGGCCGGATTGACCTACTCGCCAGTACTCCCGGCACCTATGATGTGACCTATACCACTGCTGGAACCTGTCCGGTTAGTGAGGTATTTGAAGTTACGGTTGTGGGCAGCCAGACCGCTGCTTTTAATTACGCTTCCGGCACTTACTGCTTCGATGGGGCTGATCCCCAGCCGGTGCCCGGTTACGCCACCGGCGGAACATTCAGCACCACCGATCCAATTGACGTAGACCCCGACGATGGAACCATCGACGTTTCCGCCAGTACGGTGGGTGGCCCCTACACCATCACCTACACCATTGGCAGCGGCTCGTGCGTTTCTACCGAATCGTTTGAAGTATCGATTATCAACAGCACTCCTGATCCCACCTTCGACTACAGCCAGGATCAGTACTGCACGCAGGCAGGAACCACTCCGCCCGTATTCGCTCCCGGAGCCACCGCCGGAACGTTTTCCTACCAATCCTCGCCCGCTGGACCCAACGTGCTGGCATTGGGAGTAGACGGAAGTATTGACTTAGCCAGCAGCGATCCGGGCACTTACCGAGTGAGAAACTCCATCGCCGGGTCGGGCGGCTCCTGTAGTAGTGTGACCCACGAAGAAACGGTGCAGATATTCGCGCCGGACGTGGCTGATATCTCTTACAACAGCGGCAACCCCGTTTGCCAGAGCGAATCCACTGATCCGAAGCCGGTCTTCGCCGCGGGTAGCACCACCACCGGAACGTTCACGGTGACCAGTGCCAATGCCGCGGACATCACCATTGTGTCTACCACCGGACTGATCGACCTAAGCGATACTGATCCCGGCAGCTACAACATCCAGTTTGAGACCAACGGCCCTTGTCGCGATATAGTGACTGTGACCGTGGAGATTGAGGCCGCTACCGACGCTAGTTTTACCTATCCCGCTAGCAGCTTTTGCAAGGGAACCGGCAGTGTAGCGCCTAGCGCCATCGCGACTAGTCCCGGAGTCTTTTCGGCTAGTTCGCCTGATTTGTTGGTGAATAGCGCCGACGGTGAGATCGATGTCAACAATAGCATTCCCGGAAGTTATTACGTGATCTACGAAACCACCGTGCCCGGAGTGTGTAACAGCCGCGATTCGGTGGCCATCACCATCAACGACATCACCGCCGATGCGGGAGCGGATGATCTGGCGTGCCGCCTGCGCTACGACCTAGCGGGCAACGCCCCGGCTGCCGGAGCCACGGGCGAGTGGTTGTTGGTAACTACCCCCTCGGGCAGCGAGACCGCTACCTTTGCCAATCGTTTTGATCCGACCACATCGGTGAGCGTGAGCGACTCGGGGCGCTACGAGTTTGCGTGGCGGGTGACCCAGGGCGGCTGCTCGGTGAGCGACAGAGTAGAAGTTATGTTCTACGATGCTTTTAAGATTATAACGCTCGGTTACTCCGAACCGGTGGATTGCTCGGCAGGCGCCACCGGGTCTACGGGTAGGGCCGTGGGGGGAGGGAGCGGTTCGTTTACCTTTAATTGGAGTGTAGGTAACGCAGACCCCGTTGATCCTGCTTTCCTCCCCGCTGGGTGGCAAGGAGAGTTTTTGAACGATGTGCCTCCGGGCACGCATACGCTCACCATCACCGATAACGTTAGCTTTTGTGATACGGTAGTCACCTTCACCATGGGTGTTAAAGCCATCGACGACGACCTTACCAGCAGTGGTACCACCATATGCGCGGGCGATAGCGATGGGGAGATTACCGTTACCGCTACTGACCCGGTCGATGCCCGCGAGTATACGATCACCTATTTTGATGCGGGTGGCAACCAGCTCGGTTCGTCCGCCGTGCTGAACCCTAGCATTAATGCTACTGTGACCGTTGGAGAATTCTCGATAGGCACCTACACGTTAGAAGTAGAGGTGACCAACAGTCCCGACCCGGCAGAGATCGGTTGCTCGTCTCCCCGGACGGTGGAGATAGCAGAGCACCCCGCTCCGGTCATCTCGCTAAATACCATTGGGCAACCCAGTTGCGCGGGCACCACCGACGGTAGCATCACCATCAACGTGAGCGGCACGGTGCCCGGCAGCTACGCCTGGTCCAGCACCAACGGCGATAATTATAATACCCAGGACCTGAACAGCATCCCGGCCGGTGATTATACCCTGGTAGCTACCTACAACGGAACGTGCACCCAAACTTTCGGTCCGGTAAGCGTACTTCCGAAAAATACCAGCGAAGGCCCTACCGCCAATACCCCACTGGCTCCCAGTATTCAGTGCAGCAGCTTCGACGCCCGCTGGAGCGATGAGGGCGCCGGAATCACTTATCAATTGGACGTTTCGGAAGACGCGTCGTTTACCGCCCCGCTCTTTTTAACCCAGGCGGTTGCTGCCAACACCACCACGTTTGCGGTGGGCGGACTGGCCCCCGGCACTTCGTACTTCTACCGCGTGCGGTCGGTCGCTACCAGTGGCTGCGTATCGGAAAACTCGAACGTGATCTCGGTCACCACCGAAACGGGCGACGTGCCAAGTATCCAGGAGGCGACGTTCACCGTTTGTGATCAGTTTACCGCCAACTGGACCGCCGTGACCGGTGCCACCGACTACGCCGTGCAGGTGGCCACCGATGCCACCTTCACCAACGTGCTACCAGCCTACGATTCCGTAGCGGTGGGAAGTAGTGATAACAAGTTGCTCATCAGCGGACTTACCGGCGGACAAACCTATCACTACCGCGTGACGGCGACTACTTCCTGCGGAACCTCGGCCTACTCGGCCGCCGCCACGGTGACCACCGACGGGCTAAACGATGCGCCTACTAACCTGAGCGCCACTGCCGGTTGCACCACCGCCGAACTGAGCTGGCAAGCGGTGAGCGGGTCGGTGAGCAAGTACGAAGTGTTCCTGGACGACGACAACGATTTCGCTAACGGCACCCTGTCGCCCACCGCCGACGCCACGGAGGTGACCGCCACCACCACTACTGTGGGCGGACTCACCGACGGAGAAACCTATTACTTCCACGTGCTGGCCACCCTGAATGGTTGTAACACGACGATGGCCGTGTCGGATGCCTTTACCACCCGCAACGAGCCGACCCCGCCCACGGTGAGCACTTCGGCCATCAAATGCGATGGATTTGCCTTGTCTTGGCCTGCCGTACCGGATGCCGACGACTACGTGATCGATATTTCAGAAGACGGATTTGCTACCTTCACGACGAACACCAGCACTGACTTGAGCTTGGAGGTCAGCGGTCTAACGCCGGGCACTCCGTACCAGTACCGCGTGAAGGCGCGGGGCTGCACAGAAAGCGCGTTCACCAACGGCACCGCGACCACCGACGACACTCCGGCCGGGCTTGCTAACGCTCCTACCGCAGCGGCCCCTTCGTGTGTGGGCTTCACGGTGAACTGGACGGCGCAGCCCGGCATCCGCTATTTGGTAGAAGCTTCTCCGGTGGGTGATAATTTCACCTCCGTGATTGAGCGCTCGGCCGAGGTAGATAGTGATACCTACACCTTCAGTACGCTTGCCGTAGAGACGGATTACAACTACCGGGTGATCACCGTGAATGACTGTGGTGAGGGTACTGCCACCAACGGACTGACCACCGTATCAACTAAAATAGCCGACGAGTGCGGGTGCGGACACGATCAGGTGGCCTTTACGGTAACGACCAGCAATTCGACCTATCCGGGCAGCGCTGACGGAGCGTTCACGATCTTATCTCGCAAAAAGCCGGGGGTCACGGTAACGCCCGACATGGGGCGCTTCAAGTTCCGGTACCAGTCGCTGACCAACCCCGCCGATACATCGGCCTGGGAAGCCGGAGAGCCCGGTTCGCCTCCGCTTCCTCACTTCTTCAACGGAGTGAAAGCGGGCGACTACCAGGTGCTGGTTTGGGACACGCTCGGGTTGCCCGGCTGTGAAGATAGAGATACCATCGCGTTCACGACGACGATCGGTTTGCAGAATGAAATTAGGATAACCACCCGAGCCGAAACCTGCGACTCGCTCGGACAAATCGTGGTTGACTTCCCGGAGGCGTACAATACTTCGGACCGCTACTACTGGGCGAGGGTAGGATCGGGAGAAGCTGACGGAGACAATAAGCGGGTAACCATCTCCGGGCTAAGTGCGGGCGATTATCAGGTAGAAATATTTGATTTCCTCACCGGTGAATCCTACGATACGCTGTCCGTCTTCGTGCCCAACAACTGCTCTACCGGCACCGACACCACCACGGTGTGCAACCTGAACGGCATCACCTTCATCCCCGAAACCACCCTGGCCGCCTGCGACACTGGGGAGGGGAGCGTAACTTTCACGGCCATCAACAACACCACCGAGACGTTCACCTTCACCGTGATTGAGGAGGGCGGCGTGGTGTTTGAAACCAAGGAAGGAAGCAGCGGCATTACCTTCGACAATCTGCCCAGCCGCCGTTACACCTACGAAATCTACGATGCCTTCTCGCAATCGTGTCGGGGTAAGTTCACGGTCGGCACCAAATCGGTGAGCTTTACGGCTACCGTGCCGCAAACCATCGCCTGCGACGACGTGACCACAACGATCAACGTGACCGTGGATACTGATGCTACGCTGGCCGCGGGCCCCTACGAAGTCTTCCTGATAGACCAAACCGATACCCTGGCGCAAACCAGTCTGCCCTTGGGGTCCACTACGACCACCTTCACCGACGTGGCGGTAGGGGGAAGCTACGAGGTGGTGATCGTGGCCGCCGCCGAGGATGCTTGCGTTGCTCGCCGGACGGTGGATGCCACTCCGCCCGGCACCACGGCGCTACAGTTCACCTATGCACTGGATAGCACGGCCTGCTTCCAAACCCGGGGCGGCGGTAAGGTAACTGTTCAAAATATTGTGGTGGCCGACAATACTCCTTTCGATGCTTACCTTTATCGGGTAGACAGCGGGGAGGAAGAAGAGTACGCGAGCCGCAAGTTCAGTACCATCCCCCAAAGCTTCATCTTTGAGGATATTGCCAACGGACAGTATCAGATACACCTGGTACAAGCGCAGAGCGGTTGCGTGAACACCGTACAAGAGAAACGCTCAGCTACCTTTACCATTGACGGTCCGGAGCAGCAGCTAGCCGCTTCCATACGTAGCTACGTGGAGGTGACGGTCAACTACCCCTACGGTACCATTGAGATTGATAGCATCGCGGGCGGCGGGGCCCCCTACGAAGTGCGCATCGCGGCCGACCCGAGTGGCGGCAGCACCGACTGGGTGGAGGTAGTTAACGAAAATCCGATTGTGCGTCCGTACCGACATGAATATCTAGATCAGCCGGTGGGCACCTACTTTGTTGAGCTACGCGATCGCTTCGGTTGTGTGGTGCTGAAACAAGTGGAAGTAGGCTATACGGCCGAACTGTACATACCTAATATCTTCACGCCCAACAGTGATGGCGAGAACGATACGTTCCAGATTCTCAACTTAGAGGATTTCGGAGAAAACGCGGGCGTACAGTTAACCATCACCAACCGCTGGGGACGGCAGGTGTACCGCGCGAAGAACTATACCAATGCCGAAGCCTGGGACGGTGGAAATTTATCCGACGGGGTATACTTTTACCATCTGATCTTGCCAGACAACACCATCCACAACGGCTGGGTAGAAATCTGGCGAGGACGCACTCCTTAAAGGTTCGGGGTTGAGGGTTCTAGGTTCTGAGTTGTATTAACCCAGAACCTAGAACTCAGAACCTAGAACCTCTATCACAACAGTTTTGCGTCCAGTGAGATTTCAACCCCGGCCAGTGCTTTCGACACCGGGCAGTTTTCTTTGGCTTGCTTGGCTTGCTGCTGAAAATCTTCTTCGCTGATGCCCGGAATCTTTGCCTCGGTCACCAGGTCAATTTTGTTGATGGTGAACCCATCGCCTTCTTTGGTCAGGTGCACCTGGGCTTTGGTGCTCACGCGCTCGGGAGCGTGACCGGCTTGCTCAAGAGCCACCGACAGCGCCATGCTGTAGCACCCGGCGTGCGCTGCTCCGATCAACTCTTCCGGGTTGGTGCCGGTGCCGTCCTCGAAACGAGATTTAAAACTATAGTTGCCTTCAAAGGCTCCGCTGCCGAGCGAAACGGTGCCCTTTCCTTTTTCTAAACCGCCTTCCCAAACGGCGTTTGCTTTCCTAGTTGCCATGATATTTTGTTTGTGAGTGAAAAATTGATGCTGGATGCTGGTCGCTAGTTACTGGTATCTATTATCCAGCATCCAGTCACCAGCAGCTAGTATCCAGCCACCAAACATTCCTTACGGGCGGAGGTTTTCAAAAAAACCGAATTTTTATGTCCACCCAACCCATTGCCATCTTTTGGTTTCGCCGCGACCTGCGCTTTGAGGACAATGCCGGACTGTATCACGCTTTGAGTGGCGACCTGCCGGTGTTACCCCTGTTTGTTTTCGATACCAACATTTTAGACGATTTGGAAGTGAAGCACGACGCCCGCGTCATGTTTCTGCACGATACGCTGACCGCCATGCATCAGCGACTGGAAGACAAAGGCTCGTCGCTGCTAATCAAACACGGGGTGCCGTTGGAGATGTGGAAGGAGATTGTAAGCGATTATAATGTCGGGGCTGTTTACACCAACCACGACTACGAACCCTACGCCAAAGAACGGGACGAAGCGGTTCGGACACTGCTTGAGCAGCACGACATTGAGTTTCAGACCTACAAAGACCAGGTTATTTTCGAGAAGGACGAGATCATGACCAAGTCCGGGAGTTTCTATAAGGTGTTCACTCCCTACAAAAAAGCTTGGTTGAATAAGCTAGACGATGCCATGCTGGAGTCCTACAGCTCAGGATTGCGTTTTGATAATTGGTATCAGACGAAGCCCATCCCAATGCCCTCGTTACAAGACCTGGGCTTTGAGCGGGCCGATATTGAAATTCCGCCCAACCGCATCGACGAAGACGTGATCGATCATTACCAGAAAAAGCGCGACTACCCGGCGCAGGACGGCACCACCCGCCTGGGAGTGCACCTGCGCCACGGCACGCTCAGCATTCGCACCCTGGCCCGGGCCGCGCGTGACATCAACGCTACCTACCTGAACGAACTCATCTGGCGCGAATTCTATATGCAGGTGCTCTACCACGCCCCCCAGGTGGTGGATACTTCGTTCAAGCCGAAGTACGACAACATTCCCTGGCGCAACGACGAAGACGATTTTCAGCGCTGGTGCGAAGGGCGAACCGGCTATCCCATTGTAGATGCGGGCATGCGCGAACTCAACAAGAACGGTTACATGCACAACCGGGTGCGCATGATCACCGCCAGCTTTTTGACCAAGCACCTGCTCATCGACTGGCGCTGGGGCGAAGCCTACTTCGGGCAAAAACTGCTCGACTATGAACTGGCCAACAACAACGGCGGCTGGCAGTGGTCGGCTGGGAGTGGAGTGGATGCGCAACCTTACTTCCGTGTTTTCAATCCCTACTCCCAAGCAAAGAAGTTTGATAAAGCCGACGAGTACATCCGTAAGTGGGTACCCGAATATGGAACCGAAGACTACCCCGAGCCGATGGTGGATCACCAGGAAGCCCGGGAGCGCGCCATTCGCACGTTTAAGGAAGCGCTGAATAACAACTGAGGATTTTTAGCAACAGGTCAGCAGCTTCGAGTAATCGGTTTTGCTACCTGTTATGTTGTTTTTTAGTTAAATCGAAGAAGAAAATGTTAACGAGTAGTTAACAATTCGGTAATATGTTCTTCACACGCTTCTGGAAAGGTTGCTCTACCTTCGCCGATAATTGATTCACCTTCAACTTATCGGCCAATGAAACCATTTTTTCGCACCGCAGCCATCACTTTTTGGCTATCAACTTCCTTACTACTCACCGCTGAAGCTCAAAATTCAGATGTTCAGGGCAAAGTGACCGATGCCGAGTCCGGACAACCCATTCCCGGAGTGAACGTGCTGTTGAAGGGCACTACCCAGGGCACCGTCACCGACATAGAAGGTACTTATCGACTGGCGGTACCCGACGCGGTCACTACCCTGGTGTTTTCGTACGTAGGTTACCTAACCCAAGAAGTCCCCATTAACAACCGATCGGCCATCGATGTGGCGTTGAGTGCCGATCTGGAATCGCTTAACGAAGTGGTGGTGATCGGCTACGGGGTGCAGGAGAAACGCGACGTGACCACGGCCATCGCTTCGGTGAGTCCCGAAGACTTGCAGGATCAGCCGGTGAGTGGCTTCGACCAGGCACTGGCCGGCAAGATGGCCGGAGTGCAGGTGGCGCAAACGTCCGGCACGCCCGGCGGCGGACTTTCTATCCGGGTGCGCGGCACTAGTTCTATCACGGCCGGCAACGAACCACTCTACGTGGTCGACGGCGTACCCTTGTCCAATGAAACACGATCCGCGACCAACCTGGGCAGCAACGACAGCGGGGTAGACCGCTACCCGGATCAGCCCATCAACCCCCTTAACTCGATCAACGTAAACGATATTGCCTCGATCGAGGTGCTCAAAGATGCTTCGGCCGCGGCTATCTATGGCTCCCGCGGCTCCAACGGGGTGGTGCTCATCACCACCAAGCAGGGCAGCGCCGGAAAAACCCAGATCAGCTACAACGGCTACGTGGGGGTGCAAAGTGTGGCGCGAAAGATTGATCTGCTGGACGCCTACCAGTACGCTGAGCTTAACTACGAAGGGCACAACAATTCTTACCTGGACGCGGTGCCGAGCGGCAGCGTCACCGACACCAACGAAGAGCGCATTGCCCGGGCGCAGGCGCTGGGCATCAGTCCCAACGAAGGCTGGTTGATACCCCCTGAGATCCTGCCCTATGTTAACGGCACCCCGGGCCTCACCAACACCGACTGGCAGGATGAAATCTTTCGGCAGGCGCTGATTCAAAACCACGCAGTGTCGATCAGCGGGGGCAACGACAACACCCGCTACTACGTGTCGGGCACCTACTTTGACCAGGACGGAGTGATTATCAGCTCGGGCTTCAAACAGTACAGTGCGCGTTTCAACGTAGACATCGACGCCACCGAACGCTTGCGCGTGGGGTTGCGGTTCAACCCTTCCTTCGGTCAGCACGACCGGGTGAACTCCGAAGGGCCTTACTGGGACAACGGAGTGATCGGGTCGGCGCTGGTGTATGGCCCCCTGTGGCCGGTGCGCAACGAAGACGGCTCGTTCAACTTCGACCACAACGCCTGGGGATACAGCCAAACTCCGTTCATCAACCCGGTGGCCACCGCGCTGCTCGAGCAAGATGAAATCGATCACACCCGTCTGTTGGGGAACGCTTACCTGGAGTACCAACTGCTGCCCCAACTCTCGTACCGGGTGTCGTTCGGCACCGACCTCAACTTTTTCCGACGCGACTACTACCGTCCCTCCACGCTGGAAAATCGCGACATCAAGGGGCCTTCCGATCCGCTGGGCATCAGCAAGTCCGATCAGTTTATGAACTGGCTGATAGAACACACTTTGTCGTATAACCAAAGTTTTGGTAAACATACTATTGCCGGAATCGCCGGTTTCACCGCTCAGCAAGAGCGGCAAGAGAGTACTTCGTTAGAAGCCAATAACTTCCCGAATGATCTGGTGCAAACCCTCAACGCGGGGCAGGTGAGCACCGGTGGCTCGGTGATTGAGGCCTGGTCGCTGCTTTCTTATCTGGGCCGCATTCAGTACGACTTCGACAGCCGCTATTTGTTCTCAGCCGCTCTGCGGGCCGACGGTTCGTCGCGCTTTGGGCCAGACAACAAGTGGGGTTTGTTTCCTTCGGTTTCGGCGGGATGGCGTTTATCGGAAGAGCCCTTCCTGCAGAACAGCCGGTTGATCAGCAACCTGAAACTACGCGCCAGCTACGGGCAAACCGGAAACTTCCAGATTCCTAATTACGGGTCGGTAGCCCTGATTACCAGCGCCGACTACGTGTTCGGCGAGGGCGAGGGGCAGATCACCAACGGACTGGCCCCCGATACTCCCGGAAACTCCGATCTGCGGTGGGAGCGCACCAGCACCTTTGACGTGGGAGTAGACGTAGGGCTGCTGGAAGACCGCCTGTACCTGGAAGTAGACTATTACACCAGCAACACTACCGACCTGCTGTTAAACGTGCCGGTGCCCCTGGCCTCGGGCTTCTCCACCGTGCTGCAAAACATTGGAAAAGTCAACAACCGGGGACTGGAAGTGGCGTTCACGGCCCAGCATCAGATAGGAGACCTGTCGCTGGAGGCAAAAGTGAATGTGGCGGCCAACAAAAACGAGGTGAAGGCATTGGGGCCGGAAAACGAACCCATCATCGCCACCGGCGGCACCGGGCGCGCTCGCTACGTCACGCAGGTGGGTGAGCCCATTGGATCCTACCTCACGCTGGTGCAGGAAGGGGTGTTGCGCGACCAGGAAGCCGCCGATACCCAACCCGGCTTTAGCAACTCGCAACCCGGAGACTTCGCCTTTCGCGACGTGAACGGCGACGGCGAGATTACGGTCGACGGCGACGCGGTGATCACCGGCAACTACATTCCGGACTACACCGCCGGGTTCACCGGCCGGGTGGGCTTCCGTAATCTGGATTTCAGTTTTGTGGTGCAGGCGGTGAAGGGCAACGAGATTTTTAACCTCTTCCGCCGCTACTTCTATAACATTGAGGGCAACATGAACAATTACCAGGGCGCGGTGGACCGCTGGCGTTCGCCGCAGGATACGGGCGACGGCATGACCAACCGTGCCAACCGTTTCCAGACCGGGGGCAACTTTGAAATGTCGACCTGGCATATTGAGGACGGGTCGTTCGTGCGGGTACGAAACATCACCCTAGGCTACACGCTGCCCACCGCCATCAGCGAACGGGCAAAATTGAGCCAGGCCCGGCTGTATGTCACCGCTCAAAACCCCTTTACTTTCACCAATTACATTGGCTATAACCCGGAAGTGAGCAGTCAGCCCGACAACGCGCTGGCGGGCGGCGAAGACTACGGCACCTATCCGCTGGCCCGCACGCTCACCATCGGAGCGAACTTTACTTTTTAGGGTCCGCCCCGGAGAACCCCCTTCGTAAACCGTTCAGAACCATCTTCTCATGAAAAAGCTATTGATTCTCATCAGTATTATCGGGCTGAGTGCCTGCGGCGACGACTTTTTGGATTTGGCGCCCGAATCGCAGGCCAACGCCGAAAACTTTTACCGCAACGCCGACGACCTGCTGGCTGCGGTGAACGGCACCTACGACGCCCTGCAGAGCAGCAACCAGTACGGTGGCGGATTCATCACCGTGGTTGAGACGCGCTCGGACAACATAGAGGATAACGACCCGGCGGCGGGCGGGGGACGTCGGTTTCGCATCGACCGCTTTCAGGAAACTCCCACTAACGACATTCTGCAGGATGTGTGGGGTAGCGTGTACGTGGGAATTTTCCGGGCCAACACCGTGCTGAATCGCATCGATCCTATTGAGATGGACGAGTCCCTCAAGAACCGCTACCGGGCCGAAGCGCGTTTTGTCAGGGCCTTATCGTACTTCAACCTGGTGCGCCTGTGGGGTCCGGTGCCGCTTATTTTAGATGCCGAGTCGCCCACCGAAGTGCGAGAAACCGCCGTGCGCACTCCGGTTGCTGACATTTACGCGGCCATCGAGGCCGACCTGCAGTTTGGAATAGCCAATCTGCCGGATACTTATGCGGGAAACGACCGGGGGCGGGTAACGTCCGGCGCCGCCCGCACCCTGCTAGGGAAAGTGTATCTCACGCAGCAGCGCTACGCCGAAGCCGAAGCTACGCTACGGCCGGTGCTGGGGCGTTACCAACTGTTACCACAGGTGGCGCGCGTGTTTGCGGTGGACAACGCTTTGAACGATGAGATGATTTTTGTGGTGCGCTATCGCAAAGACCTGGTCGGTGAGGAGCACGGCACGTGGTACGGCATCACCAACATCCCGAACGTGGCGCCGGGTTTGCTGGCGGCCTACGCGCCCGAAGACGAACGGGCGGCTCTGCTGGAGTTTGTGGCAATCTCACCCTCGTCGGCCACCAAGGTTCCGAGAAAATTTCTGGACGAACCCTTTTCCAACAACCAGATGGGCAACGACTTTCCGGTGCTGCGCTACGCCGACGTGCTGTTGATGCTGGCCGAAGCCCTCAACGCACAAGAGTACGTAGCCGACGGAGAAGCCTTTGACCTGTTGAACCAGGTGAGGACCCGGGCGGGGGTGGCTGCGTTGAGCGCCGCCGAACTCCCGGATCAGGCCAGTTTCCGGGAGGCGCTGCTCAATGAGCGACGTCTCGAGCTGGCGCTGGAAAATCACCGTTGGTTCGACTTGGTGCGCTCCGGGCAGGCCCAGGAGGCCATGCAGGCCATCAACCAACCCATTCAGCCCTTTCAGTTGGTTTATCCAATTCCCCAACGAGAGATCGATGTGTTCAACGACCCCACCAGTTTCGCGCAGAATGAAGGCTACTGAACTGATGCTAATGAACGGACGACGTTTTTGTGTAGGAGCGCTTTTGCTGGCTCCGGTTGTTGTCAGTTGGCAGTTGGCGGTAGAAGGTTGGCCAAAGAGCGGTGAGCTACCAACCTACCGTCAAACGGTGATGACAAAGCAAGACGTTCAACTCTCCATCGCCCGCACTTTTACGGTCGACTCGCTCGGAGCCTGTCAGGGAGTGAGTTATCAGGACGGCTACGCCTACCTGTACGGAGACCGGGAGGTAGGGGTGATGCGTCAGTACCGGGCGGATAGTGCTAAACTAAGGTACACTGGTCTGGAGGTGCAGTTCACGCAAGATGGCAAAAACGTGATCAACCACCCCACGGGCCTCGCCCGGCATTCGGAGCTTCCTACCTTTATGGGCAACACCATCCGACTAAATCCTGAGGGAACCGATTGGAAGGCGATGATCTACTGCCTCGACTGGGAGAGGCTGTTGCGCGACCGCACGCTAGACGGCAGCATTATCAACACCATAGAAGACGATGCGTGCATTCAGGGCACGCGCCCCGAGTACGTGCGGGTGGGGGAAAAGTGGTTCGTGGCCACCGCCGACTACGGCAACCAACGAAACGAAGTGCGGCTCTACGATCCGGAAAAGCTGCGGGCAGCCAAGCGCACCAGCGAACCGGGCGTGCTTCACCAGAAATTTAGCTGTGGTCCCTGGGTGCAGAACCTGCACTGGATCAATGATACCGGAATTTTGGTCCTGGTGCAAAACCAGAACGAGGGAAAGCAGTGGCGGCTCACTTTCCTGGACTTGGCGCAATCGTTGCAGCGCGGAGAGGCAATGGTGATAAAAAAGATTGATATCGACCGCAACGATGAACTGGAAGGATTTACCTTGCTGGGAGATCTTCGGCACGGAGTTGCCGTCTCGGCACACCGTGAGGATAACGTGAGCCTGGTTGATGTGAAGTGGAAATAAGCGTCCCTAAAATTCCGGGAGTTGCCCAAAAGCTGTTCAAACGCGCACCGCAGTTGGTCGTTTAATCAATCGTCTTAACCCTTCAATTCTTCTAACCTCAAAACAAAGAGCGCTACTAATCGAGTTAAGCAGATAAAATCAATCATGAAGGATAAAATCTGCTTGATCACCGGGGCCAACTCGGGCATCGGAAAGGTAACCGCGCGCGAACTGGCCGCGCAGGGCGCTCACATCATCATGGTGTGCCGCAACGAAGACAAAGCCCAACGGGCTCGGGAAGACATTGTTCGAGCGTGCGGACACGAGCAGGTGGACATTGTGCTGGCCGACCTGGCTTCCACCGAGCAAATTAGGGAAGCGGCCGCCCATATTCAGCAGGAGTACCCCAAAATTGACGTGCTTATCAACAATGCAGGACTTATGCTGGGCAACGAGCGGGAGCTTACCGAAGATGGCTTCGAGATGACGCTCGGGGTCAACCACCTGGCGCCCTTTCTGCTCACGCACCTGCTGCTGGATCAGGTGATGGCCAGCGGACGGGGCAACATCATCAACGTGGCCTCGGAAGCGCACCGGTTCACCTCCATCAAGTTCAAAAACCTGCAGTACGACCACGGCGGCTACGCCGGGTGGAAGGCCTACTGTCAGTCGAAGCTGTGCAACATCCTCTTCACCCGCGAGCTCAGTCGGCGACTGGCGGGCAGTTGCGTGGTGACCAACTCCCTGCACCCGGGGGGAGTGGCCACCAACTTTGGCAAAGGGGTTTCCGGGGTAGGGGGCGTGCTGATGCGGATGGTTCGTCCGTTCATGATCAGCGAAGAAAAAGGAGCCGAAACCAGCATCTACTTGGCGACCAGCGGCGAAGGATACACGGTGAGCGGCAAATATTTTAGCAGTAAGAAAATTATTGAGCCCAGCAAAGCCGCCCGCAGCGACTACAATGCCAAGCGACTGTGGGAAATCAGCGAGGAGCTACTTGATATTTCGTTTGCGCCGGAGGTGGTGGGCTCGTAGGGGTTGTACAATACGCGCCAATGAGAATACCGTGGGTAAAACAACCACGACACTAATTAAATAGCTTACCTGTCATTACAATGAATATAGACGCAATTGCGTCTATACACTTGTTGTGTGTAATGCCTCAACTTTTCTTTAAAGCAAAAATTGTTTCCTATTTAGGAAACATCTATCTTTGTCAAAACAACCGATTGAATGAAACAAAAGTTTAAGATTGAGTTGCTTGACGAAGTTGATGGCTTTCTAAACGGACTAAACGAAAAGGCTCGAGAGAAAATCATTTACAATATGCGAAAAGCACAAATTGTGAATGACAGCGAACTTTTCAAAAAACTGAACGATAATGTTTGGGAGTTCCGGACACTTCACAATAAGACCTACTACCGACTTTTTGCATTCTGGGATAAGACTGACAAAACTGAAACGGTCGTCGTTTCAACACATGGGATCGAAAAGAAAACGGCCAAAACACCATCTAAGGAAATTGCAAAGACTGAGCAAATTATGAAACGATATTTTGACGCTAAAAAATAGAAAAATGAGCCAGAAAGAAATGAAAACAAAGAGCCTAGACGAGATAACCGATAAATATATTGGTAAAGTCGGAACACCAAAGAGAGACGAATTTGAAAACGAACTTAGGCTTGACCTTATCGGAATGGCCATCAAACAAGCTCGGAAAGAAAGGAAACTGACCCAAGCACAACTAGGGGAATTAGTAGGTGTTCAGAAAGCTCAGATTTCAAAAATCGAAAACAACCTTACCGATGCTAGGCTCGAAACGATTTTGAAGGTATTTCGAGCCTTGAACGCTAAAATCAATTTCAATGTGGAATTAATGGATCAGAACATGAATTTGGCCTAACAAAGTGGAAAGCACTACACACAACAACGCGTATAGCTTATGGCGAGTAAAACACTGAATTCAAAGTTTTCAGATCTAAGCCAAGTTCGTTTTAGGCGGACATGAAAGTGCCTTAACCGCCACAAGCCATATGCAAACCGTTAGGGTACAATAAAGTAAGGGAAATATAGTAGTCAAGTCCACGCAGGCTGTGTGTCATGTATCCTAATAACGTACTAGTAAATATCCGGAAAGCGATCTGGCTCCACCTCAGCCATCAGGGCGTACACTTTATCAAACACGTTTTCGGCGTTGGGCTTCGAGAAGTAGTCGCCGTCCGAGCCGTAGGGAGGGCGATGCGCGGCGGCGGTGATGGTGAGCGGGGGCGAGTCCAGGTGATAGTAGCCCTGCTGCGCCTCTAGCACCTGCTGCATCATGTAAGCACTGGCTCCGCCCGGCACGTCCTCGTCAGCGAATATCACCCGATTGGTTTTGGCCACCGAAGCTCCGATGCGGTGGTCGATGTCAAAGGGCAACAGCGTTTGCACGTCGATTACCTCGCACGAAATACCCGCTTCGGCTAGCTGCTGCGCAGCTTCCAGCACAATCCGACACATCGCTCCGTAGGTCACGATGGTTACGTCGGTGCCCTCCCGCAGAATTTCCGGTTGGCCCAACGGCACGGTGAACTCACCCACGTTGGTCGGTATCTGTTCCTTGAGGCGGTAAGCGTTCAGCGTCTCAATCACCAGGGCGGGGTCTTCCGATTGCAGCAGGGTGTTGTAGAACCCGGCGGCCTGCACCATGTTGCGCGGTACCAGCAAGTACATGCCGCGCAGGCTGTGCACCAGCGTGCCGATGGGCGAGCCCGAGTGCCAGATGCCCTCCAGCCGGTGCCCCCGGGTGCGCACAATGAGCGGAGCCCGCTGCCCGCCGAACGTACGATAGTGCAAACTGGCCAGATCATCGGTCAAAGTGGCTAAGGCGTAATAAATATAGTCCAAGTACTGAATCTCAACGATCGGGCGTAGTCCACGAATAGCAGTGCCGATGCCTTGTCCGACGATGGTGGTTTCGCGGATACCGGTATCGGTGACGCGCAACTCGCCGTGCTTGTCTTGCAACCCGGCGAAGCCCTGGTTCACGTCGCCAATCTTGCCGATGTCTTCGCCGATGGCAAACACCCGGGGATCGCGCGCCAGCGCGTGGTCGAAGCAAGCGTTGAGTACCTCGCGACCGTCGACCTTTTTGCTGTCTTCGTCGAACACCGGTAGCACGGCTTCAACGCGCAGGGCCGAAGAGGAGGTCTCGTTGTGCAGCAAGGTGTTGTAACGTTCCCGGTTGGCCTGCGCAAATTCGCGGTGCCAGGCCAGCAAGTGCTGCCGCGCTTCGCTCGGTTCGTTCCGCGTCAGCCGCAGCACCTGCTTCACGGCGCGCATGGCATCCAGTCGCATCGGATGCACCTTTTTCCTGAAAGATTGCACCACCTGTTGAACCGGCGAGGGCTGGGCCGCCTGCTTTCCCGCGTTAGCCATCAGCGTGGCGGCTTGCTGAAGTTCGTGGTCAACGGACGACCGAAAGGCTTTCCAGGCGGCGTTCTTAGCCGTTCGGGCCGCTTCTAGTGCCTGTAGTTCGATAGCATCCAGCTTTTCTTCCGAGGCCAGACCCTCGCTGAGGATCCATTCCCGCATCTTACGGATGCAGTCATGCGCTTTTTCCCACGCCAGGCGCTTGCGCGATTTGTAGCGCTCGTGCGAACCGGAGGTGGAGTGGCCCTGCGGCTGGGTGAGTTCTTCCACGTGCACCAGCACCGGCACGTGCTGCCGGGCCACCTGGGCAGCGGCCCGGTAGGTGTCGCACAGCGCCTCGTAGTCCCAGCCCTTCACGGTGAATATTTCCAGACCTGGTACGGTATCGGTGCGCTGAAAACCAGCCAGGGCTTCTGAGATGCTCATCTTGGTTGTATGATACTCCTTGGGTACCGAGATGCCGTAGCCGTCGTCCCACACCGACAGGATCAGCGGCACCTGAAGCACTCCAGCGGCATTGACCGTTTCCAAAAACATACCCTCAGAAGTGGCCGCATCGCCGATGGTAGCGAAGGTAACCTCGTTACCCTGCTGCGAGTAACTGGTCATATCGGCTAGGGCCAGGTTTTGACGATAGAGCTTGGAGGCGTAGGCAAAGCCCAGGGCCCGGGGAATTTGCCCGGCGGTGGGCGATAAGTCGGAGCCGGAGTTATAATTGTCGGTTTGGATAATGGGCTCCCCGGTGCGGTGGTCGATCAGACGGGAGCCGAAGTGAGAATTCATCATACGTCCGCCCGAGGCCGGTTCGGCCGCCAGGTCGGTGTGGGCGTAGATCTGGGCAAAAAACTGCTGTAGCGTGATCTCCCCCAGGGCAAACACGAAGGTCTGGTCGCGGTAGTAGCCCGAGCGGAAGTCACCCGGCTGAAAAACCTTGGCCATGGCAATTTGCGCCAGCTCTTTGCCGTCGCCAAAAACCCCAAACTTAGCTTTGCCCATAAACACTTCCTTGCGACCCAGCAAGCTGGTGTGCCGACTCTCCCACGCAACGCGGTAGTCGTTTAGCACTTCGCTCACTGATTGTTCGCGGGCAAAAGCTTCGGGGGCAGTATCGTTTATAGATTCCACACTTCGTTGGTTTATTTCAGGCATAACGATCTACACAAATCGTCCACTTCCAAAAATAATAAAAACCGGTGTGATGCCAAATAGGTACTATTCCTTAGTTTACACCCGTTGCTCTGGCTACGTATTCTCAATGCTGTAGATAATGTAGCCCCTCCAGGAATCGAACCTGGATCTAGAGTTTAGGAAACTCCTATTCTATCCGTTGAACTAAAGGGCCGGTTTGTCTGGCGCCAAAGATACGGCAATTCCTGAGCTTCTTCAACCCCCCGCCCGACCGGTTTCTTGCTTTGACGATCGTAGGTCATCCGGTCTAACCCAAGCACCAGTTCTTAAACAAACAATGCCTACCATGCGCCGTTAGATTGTGTATTAAAAGCATTCACTCATTCAATTCTTCTCTCATTTGTCTTCTCTATGCACATTGAAGAAAACTGTATCGTCACCATGAGCTACGAGCTACGGGAGCAAAACGACCAAGGCGCGGTGCTCGAGGTGATGGATATTGCCTATCCGTTCATTTTCTTCTATCCGTCTGACAACTTTCTCCCGTCTTTCCAAAGAAATATTCACGGTTTGGCTCACGGTGATGCATTCGCTTTCACGCTGGCCGCTTCGGAAGCTTACGGCACACATCAGTCGTCGATGGTGGTGGCCATCCCCATCGAGCGCTTTGTCATTGATCACGAAGGAGCCGACACTATCCGCGACGTGGGTCAGTACGTGGCCGTGACCGACGATCAGGGACGACAGCAAAACGGAAAGATCATCAAAAAAACGGCGACCGAACTCACGGTGGATCTGAATCACGCGATGGTCGACAAGGACCTGTACTTTCAGGGAAAAATTTTGCGGGTGCGCCCGGCTTCCGTTGATGAGATTATTCAGAAACGATACATCATGCCCGATGGTATCCGTTTTTAGCGGCGCGGCGCTTGCCTACTTCTGCGTTTCTTTCCTAATTTTGCCCCTCGTACCTTTTCACCAACCACGCTAACGTTCAAACTTCCATGCGATTTTGCCTCCTGGCGGCTGGCCTGCTTTTTCTGGCTTGGTGGCAGCCCGCCGATGCCCAAATTCTGAACGTAGAAAAAGCCCGCATCAAGGGTGATTCTGCCAACTACTTCGTGGGAAACGTGGGCGTGAACTTCAGCATCAACAACCGCAACCTGAGCGACACCGGCGAGGGAATTTACTTTATTGGTCTGGCTGCCACTTCGGACGTGGGCTACCTGGCGCAGCACACCAGTTACTTTCTACTCAGCCAGTTTCAGTATAATGCCACCTCCGAGCAGGATATCAATAGCACCGGTTACGGGCACTTCCGCGTCACGTTCCGACGTAAGCAGTCGCTTTCGTACGGAACTTTTGCTCAGTTGCAGTACGATCAGGGTCGGGGAATGGTGCTTCGGGGACTGATCGGCGGAAACATTCGCTTGCGCATCTACGAAGCAGAACGATCTAACCTGTACGTGGGCATTGGAGCCATGCGCGAGCGGGAAGTGTGGGAAGTGCCCAGTGGCTTAGTTACCGACGGAACCAGCGCAGTCAGATCGATCAATATTTGGAAAAGTACCAACTACTTGGTTACTAATGTTAGCCTGAATGAGTTTATTAGCTTCAATGCCATCGCCTACTTCCAAACAGGATACGATCCGCAGGCCGAATTTTTTCGTCACCGGTTAAGCCTAGATACCAACGTGCTGGTGAAAGTTACCGCTCGCTTGGCCCTCAGTACCTACGCGGGCTTCACCTACGAAAACCAGCCTATCGTACCCATCACCAAACTGGTCTACTCAGTCACCAACGGCATCCAACTAAGTTTTTAAGGTTCTAGGCCGTGTTGACATATGATTGCAAAATTGCGTATTTTGCTATAAAAGAATATGCGAAGATACGAATTACGAGAGGACCAATGGCAAAAGATTGCGCCCCTACTGCCTGGAACGGACTCTGACCGTGGTAGGACAGCTGATAATCGTTTATTCGTACATGCGGTACTCTGGATTGCCCGTAGCGGTGCCCCGTGGCGAGATTTGCCAGAGCGTTTTGGGGAATGGAACAGTGTGTATGTACGGTTCAACCGCTGGTCCAAAAAGGGTGTGTGGAAGCGGGTGTTTGAAGAGCTACAAGAGCCTGACTTAGAGTGGATTATGACTGATAGCACCGTGGTGCGTGCCCATCAGCACTCAGCGGGCCAAAAAAAAGCAACAGACAAGGAGAGGAAGCGATAGGTAAGAGTAAGGGGGGCAAGAGTACCAAGGTGCACGCTAGTGTGGACGCATTAGGCAATCCCAGGAGGCTTATCTTAACGCCAGGACAGGCAGCGGGTGTATAACAAATTGTCGCAAAGGTGTTAACTTGTGATCAAAAAGCGATGACAAAGGAAGAATATTTACAGATAGCCGCCTCAAGATGGGAAGCACTACAAGCTTTACAAACCGAGCAGAGCTTTTATGAATACGAAAAGGGTTTTGATCGCATTATGGTGGAAATGAACCGAGAGCTTTTAGAGCGTAGTATCAGTGCGGTGGGCAAAGATAGAAGGAGGAAAAAAAAGCTCGGACCCGCTACGGGATCATAGAGATCAGTAAAACGCACCGTTTTCATACCAGCTTGGCGGTGAGCAACGTGAGTCCTTACTTTCAAGAGATATTAGTTTATATGGGCCAGCATAGCTGTTACGAACAAGGTAGTGAGCTAATAGAGAGACTGCTTCGGGTGCCGGTGAATGCTATGCAGATACAGCGCCTGACGGTTAGTTACGGGCGACAAGTAGCTGCTTTGCTGGAAACACCTACCCCGGCCCTTGCTATTGATGAGCAACAGGTGGTTTATGCCCAACTGGATGGTGGTATGCTGCTCACGCGCGAACAAGGCTGGCAAGAGGCTAAGTTAGGGCGGGTCTTCAGTAGTCAGGCCCACTATGCCTGTAGCCCGGCACGAGGGGCAATCCGATCTTCTGAATATGTGGCGCATCTGGGTAATCATCTGGACTTTGAAGAGAAGATGAGTGTAGTCACTGACAAGTACGAACCGCTACAAGAAAGACTGGTCTTTATCACCGATGGGGCCCCCTGGATAAGCAACTGGATTACGGCCAGCTATCCGCAAGCCAGTCAGATATTAGATTTTTATCACGCTAAAGAACATCTGGGCCAGTTTGCAGTGGCTTACTTTGGGCATAAACCATCCACCAGTGCATGGATAGAAGAAGTAGCCGAACAACTCTTGACACAAGGCTTGGCACCAGTCATGGATCGCCTCAGGGCATTGACAAGCAGCACGCAGAAAGTAGAAGAACAACGAAAAAGGTTGCTTAACTACTACACCACCAACGCTTATCGTATGAACTACCCAGCCTACTTAGCAAAAAGCTGGTGTATTGGCTCGGGGGCTATTGAAGCGGCCCACCGCAGTGTGACTCAGCAACGGCTCAAGCTTTCCGGGCAACGCTGGTCTGGCTACGGTGCTCAATGCGTACTCAACCTGCGCGTGCTACGAATGAGTAACCGATGGAATGAATTACAAAACCTTATCAAACATGCTGCCTAGCGACATTTTGTTATGCACCCCAGGCAGCAGATGTACACACTGGGCCGGATTTGATTGAAGGGGAGAATACGGAGGCGGTGATCGCCGACAAGGCTTACGACAGCAATGATTTTCTAGCTTTAATTGCTCAAATGGGGGCTGAGGCAGTAATTCCACCCAAGTCCAATCGGGTTGATCAGCGAGAATATGACGAAAATCTATATGCCGATAGAAATAAAGTGGAGCGCTTCTACAACAAAGCCAAAAACTACCGAAGATTAGCCACTCGATATGAAAAAACTGCGCGTAACTTCTTGGCCTTCTGGCATATAGCTAGCTGCGTCATCCTAACTCTATAATCATATGTCAACACGGCCTAGGTTAAAAAGTTCTGGGTTCTAGGTTCTGAGTTGGTTAACTGTAAAAACTCAGAACCTAGAACTGCGAACCCCGAACCTAGAACCTCTACCAAAAAACTTCACGCTCGTAGTTGGGGTAGATTTTGTAGTATTTTTCCGCCACTTTCTCGAAAATAGCCTCCCGCAGCTTGTCGTAGTTGGTTCGGTTTTCGGCCGAGATAAAGATCGCATCGTGCCTACCGTTGTTCAGATACGTGGCCTCGAGTTGCTCCAGCGTCACCGGAGGCTGATAGTCCAGTTCACCTTCCCCTTCTTCGGGAGCGGTTCCGTTAGTGCGGTGCTGCTCCATCAGTTTGTCAATTTTGTTGAACACCAGCAACGTCGGCTTGTCGGAAGCCCCAATCTCAGCTAAGATACCGTTAACCACCGCGATCTGCTCCTCAAACGAAGGGTGCGACACGTCCACGACGTGCAGCAACACATCGGCCTCCCGCACCTCGTCCAGCGTAGACTTAAAGCACTCAATCAGGGTGTGAGGTAGTTTGCGGATGAAACCAACTGTGTCGGTGAGCAGAAACGGGATGTTACCCACCACCACCTTACGCACGGTGGAGTCGACGGTGGCAAAGAGCTTATCCTCGGCAAACACGTCGGACTTAGACAGCAAGCGCATCAGCGTCGACTTGCCCACGTTGGTGTAACCCACCAAGGCCACCCGTACCACCTTCTGCCGCGACTTGCGGCGGGTGATGCTCTGCTTATCTATTTTCTCCAGCTTCTCACTAAACAGCGCAATGCGGTCGCGCACGATCCGGCGGTCGGTCTCAAGTTCTTTCTCTCCCGGTCCGCGCATGCCAATGCCCCCCTTCTGCTTGGAAAGGTGCGTCCACATTTTGGTAAGTCGAGGCAAAATATACTGATACTGCGCCAGTTCCACCTGCGACTTGGCCTGGGCGGTTTTGGCCCGTAGTGAAAATATATTCAGGATCAGCAGGCTGCGGTCCAGCACCTTACACTCCAGCGCCCGCTCGATGTTGCGCACCTGAGAGGGCGTCAGGTCATCGTCAAAGATCACCATGTCCACCTCGTGCTCTTTCACGTACTGGGCTATTTCTTCCAGTTTACCCTTGCCTACGAAGGTAGTCACGTCGGGCTTGTCGGTGCGCTGCGTGAAGCGTTTTAGGGTGATTGCTCCGGAGGTCTCAGCCAGAAAAGCCAATTCGTCTAGATACTCGTTAACTTTCTGTTCGTTTTGCTGCTGCGTGATCAGCGCCACCAGGACCGCGGTTTCTTTTTCGGCCGTCGTCGATACGGGTTCAATCATATTAGGTTGTAAAGGTTGTGTCTTATAGAAACTATTATCGGGCGCTAAAGTTCGTTAAAGGTCAATTTCACGAAGGTTTCCGCGGCGCACGTAGGCGGGTTTTCCGTCCCACTCAATTTGCGTCCACACGTCTTCTTGCTTGCCAATGGGTACGCGGTGGCCTTTTTCACCAACATGTACCACCTCGGCGCCGGACGAGGGTGCGGCCATGATGTAGGTATGATCTTCCATGATGATGGCTTGTCGGGGCTCGAACGAAGCGTTGGTCATGTACCACAGCAGCCCCAGCACCAGCAGGTAGGTGATGCCCCAACCGTAGGGACGGGCCGCTTGTTCCGGACGCGTCTCCCGTTTTCGGGATAGCACCAAGAAAATCAAACCTAGCATGGCCAGGGCAATGAGTCCGTAAATGACGTAGTATCGGTACTCCCGCAGGTAATTGTAGAACAGTTGGTAGTCGGTGTAGGCGTAGCCCCGCAGGTTGTGTTGTTCGGAAAGCTGCTGCATCTTTTGGACGGCCGCCTCGTCGGAGGTTAGCAGGTAGTATTCGTTCAGGTAGTAAAGCGATTCGCTGTAGTCTCCCATACTTTCCTGAATAAACGCCATTTTTAGCAACAAGGCCGGTGAAACTTCCTCTTGTTGGTCAAATAGTTGCTGATACTGACCGAACGCTTCGGTATACTGTCGGGCGGCAAAGAGCGAGTCGGCCGAGCTCAGCAGCGCCGCATCGGTTGATTGAGCAATAACGGCCGAGCCACTAGTTATTCTCCAGCACAGTATAAAAAAAAAGACAAAATTACGGGGCCTTCTTTGGATTCTCATGGTCATATTTTACCTTTGCAACGCAATTACGGGTATCCGCCCCTCAAAATCAACCAAACCGGCTTTTTCGCACCATGAATCAGTAGCTCAGCTGGTAGAGCAACGCCCTTTTAAGGCGTGGGTCCTGGGTTCGAGCCCCAGCTGATTCACTTTTTTCCCTGCGAGTTCTCACTCGTAGGGTTTTTTTATTCCTGAACCTTCGTATATTGAAGGAAAACAACTTCTACCAATGGCGTCGCGCTAGTTATGAAAATCTTTCTTATTGACGATAATACCATAGACCTACTGATCAGTCGCAAGCTTCTACTGAAACACAATAGTGAACTAACGGTCATTGAATTCAGCAAGGCCCAGGAGGCCGTTGCTGTCCTGCAAAGTACTGAAGAGCCGCTGCCCGATCTGGTGCTGCTCGACCTGAATATGCCGGGCATGAACGGCTGGGAATTTTTAGAAGCGGTTAAACCGCTCGACCGCCCCCCCGAGCGGGTATTTATCCTCACCTCCTCGCTCGACGAACGCGACAAAACCATGGCCACGAACTATCCCTCGGTGAAGGGATACATCACCAAACCCCTCAACTCCGAAAGCATTACTAAGGCACTAGACCTCTCTGCTTAGGGTGTTGTGTTTTTGCAACCTACGGCAAACAATCCGGGGTTTCGCTAAAAGCCCATTTCTTTCAAATTTTTTCCCCTGATTGCCAATATATTTGTCGCTTTTAACGTTTTTTATTACATTTTATTGAAAGTTGAAGGTGTTTCTAAACATATCCTAATCATTTTCAGTATATTAGTACGTAAATACCAATGGGTCTACGTACTTCATGAAAAAACTTCTACTTGTCATTTGCTTAGGAACAATTGGCATCTCGCTGGCTACCGCCGGTGAACCGAATGATCCTGCGCCCTTCAGCAAGAAGAACGTATTCACCGTGAAGCAAGATGCCCCGGTGTATCCCAACCCGGCCCGTGATCACATCATTCTTCATCTTGCCGAAACTGCCCCCATTAGCGACCGGAATATCAACGTAGAAATTCGTAATATTTTGGGTAACAAAATGCCGGTGCAGCTAGAATCCGTCAGTGGCGGTAAATTTCGCATCAACTTGTCCGACTATCCCAGCGGCTATTATCTGCTCGTTTTGCAATGCGAGCGTTGCGGCGACCAACAGGGCCGCTACGAAGAAATTCACAAGTTTCTGAAGCAATAATTTTCTATTCCTTTTTTCGGTAGTGGTAGTGCATCGGCAGATGACTATCTTCGTTCGAGCGAAAAGTATACGGTAGCTGCTCGTCCGAGGAATTGAACTTGTACGACGCGTAGGTACTGCTTACCGCATCGTCTTCGGGTTGGACA
The DNA here is from genome assembly GCA_965217275.1 of Cyclobacteriaceae bacterium. Classification (GTDB taxonomy): domain Bacteria; phylum Bacteroidota; class Bacteroidia; order Cytophagales; family Cyclobacteriaceae; genus Tunicatimonas. Next base: position 6,676,101 of record OZ244400.1, read on the forward strand.
CGACTGGGTGCGCTATCAATGTCGCTTCGCCGGTAATAGAACGAACAAAAAACGCCCGCCGCCGCCCCCAGTAAGTGCGATTCCCACGAAACTGTGGTATCTGATCCCGGCAGCAACCCTTGCAGCATGCCGCTGTACAAAAATGCGATGACCAGTGCCACCGCCATCGAGCGCGCGTCGCGTCGGAATATCCCACTGAAGAACAAGAACGCAGCCAGGCCGTACACCAGTCCGCTTGCCCCAATGTGGTAGGCCTCTCGGGCGGCAATCCACACCCAGAACCCGGTGATCAGGTAAATGGCCACAAACACCTGCAACGCAATTTTCGGGTAGATGAAAAACACGGCCGCCAGCAACAGCAGCATCGGAAACGTGTTGGACAGTAGATGAACAAAGTCACCGTGCACCAGCGGGGCGGTCAGGATGCCCACCATGCCTGACGCGTGCCGGGGAAAGATACCCAGGCTACCGAAGCTGGTCGAGGTGCCCCATTCCACGGTGCGCACCAACCACAGCAACAGGGTGAAGCCCCCGGCGAACAACCAACTGCGGCGAAACAGTAAGCGGTCGTGGTCTTTCATCATTTATTGATCCAGCAACCCTCGCACCCGGTGCACCACCGAGGTACCGATCAGCGACAAGCCGGAGTTGAACACCACCAGGCTCAGCGTGCCGCGCCAGAACCACGGCTTCTTCTTTTGCTTGGCCGACAGCGCGTCGCCAAACAAGCTCAACCCCAGCCCGGTGGCCAGCAGTCCACCCACGGCGTACGAAAGCCACGGAATGAGATAACGTTTTTTCATAACGGTGAAGGTAACAATTAAGCGGTAAACAGTGGCCTACTTCCTCCGGTTATTAACAATAACAAGCACCAACCAAACCATTATGCCTACCCAAGATCGCTCGCTGGAAGACTATTTGAAGAAACTCATGGAGCTTCAGTATAACTCCAGCACCGAGCAACAGTTTACCGAAGAAGAACTAAAAAATATTGCGCTGGAGGCGGGGCTTACCGAACGCGCCTGGCAGGAATCGCAGGAGCAAGCCCGCCAGCACTTGCAGCGGGGCAAAACGTATCTGGAAACCCGCAACTACGAAGATGCTGCTCCCGAACTAGAGCAAGCCGCCGCCCTGCGCCCCCACGATGCCGAGGCCAATGTTTTAGCCGCTCGGGCTTTTTTGCAACGGGGCAGCCGCCACCAACAGAGCGCCGACTTTAGTAAGGCCGATTATTACCTCGACCGAACCATCAGCATCAACCCCCACCACCGCGAAGCGCTCCGCCTCAAGGGCGAAGTGAACGATAAGCAACGGGTACACCAAAACGAGGTAGCGAGTCAGACTCGAACGAGTAAGCTCACCAAGTGGGGGATTATCGGGGGCGTGGCCGTACTGCTCATCGTCGGGTTTTTCAGCATGTACAACAGCATGGTGGGTCTGGAAGAAAACGTGAACGGAGCCTGGGCCCAGGTTGAGAACCAGTACGAACGCCGCGCCGAGCTCATTCCCAATTTAGTGGAAACCGTGCAGGGGGCAGCCAATTTCGAGCGGGAAACGCTTAATGAGGTAGTGCAGGCCCGCGCGGCCGCCACGGCCGTGAACATCGACCCTGATGACTTAAGCGAAGCTTCGCTGGCCGAATTTTCCGAGCGGCAGCAGGCGCTGTCGGGCTCGCTGGGTCGGTTGCTAGCCGTGGCCGAAAACTACCCGACCCTCACCGCCACCGGCAACTTTCGCGATCTGCAAGCGCAGCTGGAAGGCACCGAAAACCGCATCGCCGTAGAGCGCAAGCGTTTCAACGAGGCGGTGCAGACCTACAACGCCCGCGCGCGTCGCTTTCCCTACAACGTGCTGGGGTTCGATACCAAAGCCTATTTTTCGTCCGATCCGGCGAACGCTACGGCTCCCAAGGTTGAATTTTAATCTACTGCTTACTAATTCTTACTCATGGCCGCTCCGCTGTTTACCTCCGAAGAACTTACACGAATTCAGCAGGCGGTGCAACGCGCTGAGGCGGGCTCGGGCGGTGAGATCGTGCCGGTGCTGGCCCGGCAGTCGTCGTTCTACGAATCGGCCTACTGGCGCGGTGGGTTTTTGCTGGCCTTGTTCATCGGGATACTGCTTACCATCCTTTATTTCGCCACCGATTTTTTGCTCTTTGCCCCACCCCACCTTTGGTTGCTCGCTGTGCTGGCAAGCGGTCTGCTAGGGGCAGTGATTACGTTGCTCGTTCCGGTGGTGAAGCGCCTGCTGATTGGTCGCGGCACCCAGGAAGCCCGCGTGCTGGATCAGGCCAAAACGCTGTTCTACGACCACGGGCTGACCATGACCGAGCAACGGACGGGTATTTTGCTCTACATCAGCTTCTTCGAGCACCAGGCGGTAATTCTGGCCGACATCGGCATCGACGAGTTGGTGCCGTCGAACGCCTGGCAAACGATGATTGACGAGTTAACCAGTGGGTTGAAACAGGGTCGGCGGGTAGAAAGTATTTGCGCTACGCTGGAGGCCTGCGGACGGTTGCTGGAAGAGAGCGGGGTGCAACGGGCGGTGGATGACGACAACGAGTTGCCAAATGAAGTACGTATTCAGGAATAATAAATCATAATTTAAGCCTACTTTCTAGCTATGCTGCTTCGTCGTTTTTTGTGGATTGTGCTTTTGTGGATCGTCACCGCCGCGGGAGCGCAGGAGGTGCCCACCTTTTCGGGATACGTGAACGACTACGCGAATCTGCTCACCGACGCCACTACCCAGGAGTTAGAGGAGCGTCTCCGCAGTCATGAAGAACGAACGACCAACCAGGTAACGGTGCTCACCGTGCCCAGCTTGGAAGGGGGAAATTTAGAAGAATTTTCGTTGCGGGTAGCCGAAGCGTTGAAGGTGGGACAAGGCGGGAAAGACAACGGCATTTTGCTGCTAGTGGCCCGTGATGATCGGAAAATTCGGATCGAGGTGGGCTACGGCCTGGAACCGTACCTACCCGATGCTTACGCTAGCCGCATCATCCGGGAAGTGATCGCGCCGCACTTCAAGCAGGGTGACTACGACGCGGGCATCGCTGCCGGGGTGAACGCTATTCTGGAAAAGGTGGAGGGCATTGACGAACTTAGCGAACGGGAGGTGGTGCAACAAGATCAGGGGTTTGGCTTCGGGGCCATTTTGCTAGGGATATTTTCGGTGATCGCCGGATGGTTTTTTATCAAAAAGCGCCGCCGCAACGCCCCCCGCAAAAGCAAGAAAACCGGTCTGCCCATGAAGAAGCTCAGCGAAAAAGAAGAAGACGTGCACCTGAGCCGGGGGCAGCAGGTAGAGGAAGAAATTGGCTCGGTCGACTACGACGTGTGGGTATCGGATAAGCCCGACGACGTGATGACGCTGGCCTACCGAAGCACGCTGTCGAAGTATTCGGAGTGTCCCAATTGCGGGTTCCGCACCTACTACCATGCCAACAGCAAAACCCTACGCAGCGCCACCTACGGGCACAACGGCGAAGGAGTGCGTAACTACGCCTGCCACCACTGCGACTATACCCACACCAAACGCTACCGCGTCCCCCGGCTACAGCGGCGACGCACCGTGATCGTGGGCGGTGGGGGATTTATCGGCGGGGGCGGTGGCTCGTTCGGGGGTGGCTTCTCGGGCGGAGGTGGTTCGTTCGGGGGCGGCGGCTTCTCCGGAGGGGGAGGTTCTTTCGGGGGCGGCGGAGCTTCGGGCGGGTGGTGATTTCATAACCAAATTGTCTTTTTGGTAGTTATTATAGCGTCATAGCTATACAAAGGCTTACCAACGACGCTTAATCTTCATTTTTTTCTACCTCCGGTAGTACTAAACCTTGCTATTATGAAACTAACCCGACTTACCCTTTTTCCCCTCACCATTTTCTTCCTCTTCTTGTCTTGCGCCCGCAACCCGGTAACGGGCAAGCGCGACTTCATGCTGATGTCCGAGAGCCAGGAGATCGCGATGGGGAAGCAGTCAGACCCCGAGATCAAGAGTTTTTTCGGAGTATACGACGACGATCAACTGCAAAAGTTTATTCAGCAGAAGGGCAAAGCGATGGCCGCCATCTCACACCGTCCGGATTTGCCCTATGAGTTCAAGGTCGTCGACTCACCGGTGGTGAATGCCTTTGCGGTGCCCGGGGGCTACATTTACTTCACCCGGGGTATCATGGCGCACTTTAACAACGAAGCCGAGTTTGCGGGGGTGCTGGGACACGAGATCGGTCACGTTACGGCCCGGCACTCGGCCAAGCAGTACAGCAAGGCCATGCTCGCGCAGGTGGGCATGGTGGCCGGGATGGTGCTATCGCCCGAGTTTCGGCAGTTTGCCGACCTGGCCAATACCGGCGTGAGCCTGCTCTTTCTGAAGTTTGGCCGCGATGCCGAAAATCAGGCCGACCGGCTGGGAGTGGAGTATTCTACTAAAATCGACTACGACGCGCAAGAGATGGCGGGCTTCTTCGAGACCCTGCAGCGCTTGCAGGAACAAAGCGGCGGCGAGGCGGTGCCCACCTTTATGTCGACCCACCCCCACCCCGGTGATCGCTTCGACAATGTGACCAAACTGGCTGACAAGTGGCAGAAAAAGCTTGACAAGGAAAACCTGGAAACCGACCGAGATGGCTATCTGAGAATGATCGACGGAATTGTGTACGGCGACGATCCGCGGCAGGGGTTTGTGGAGAACAATATCTTTTACCACCCGGTGCTTAAATTTCAGTTTTCAACGCCCCAGGGATGGGCCTTTCAGAACACTCCCGCCCAGGTGCAGATGGCCAACAAAGAAGGCAACGCCGCGATGGTGTTTCGATTGGCCCCCGGCAACTCGCTGCGCGAAGCGGCCCAGCAAACCCTGTCTAAGAACAACCTGACGGCCGTAGAATCAAAAGAAGTGAATGTGAACGGGTACCAAGCGGTGGCCGTGGTGGCCGACCAGCAGCAGCAACAACAGCAGCAAATGCAACAACAGCAGCAACAGCCCCCTCCCCTCCGGGTGTTGGCCTACTTTATTCAGGACGGGCAAAACATCTACAACTTTTTGGGCTACGCAGCCCAGCCGGATTTTCAGCAATTCTATCCGACTTTCAACTCGGTGATCAACAACTTTCGCGAACTCTCTGACCCCACCAAACTCAACCGCAAGCCCGACCGGGTTCGGGTGAAACCCGTGGCGCAGAACGGCACGTTGCAGCAGGCATTCCAGCGGTTAGACGTACCCACCAAGCAGATGCAAGAACTGGCCCTGCTCAATGGCATGGAGCTGAACGAAACCGTGCCGAAGGGCACGCTGGTTAAGGTGATCGAGAGCGGCAATCCGGCTTTGTCGCGCCGGTGAAGCCCATTAAACATTCTTAAACAGAAGGTTATAAAAAAAGCGATTTACAAAAGAAGCATATTTGTTGTATGTTTACAGCAAAAACACTGTAATGAAGACTAAACAAGAGGTACCCCCCAATAAACTCAGAAGATTTGACCCAAAGAGCAGTATCAGAAGAGCCAGAGCCAGAAAGAAGAAACGAATAGAATGGCGAATTGAAGTTTCTGCGGGTGCATACGTTTGGGCGACTAAAATGGACAGAGTAAGTATTATCAGGAAGGGATTACCGTACGAAGCAATTGAAGTAATTAGTCAGCGAGCCAACATGCCAGTGAAACAAATTCTAAATCTGCTTAGGGTTCCTCAAACTACGTACAATAAGAAGAAAAAGGATAAAGACCTGCTTAGCGGGCGAGATAGCGAAGTCATACTAGTACTTACCGAGCTACTCGATTTTGGAATTAATGTCTTTAACAATGAAGACGAAAAATTCCAGCGTTGGCTAAAAAAACCAAACATCTCACTGGGGGGCGTAACTCCGGAAAGTATGTTCGATTCGTTGACCGGCATTCAGGAAGTCAGCAGCTGCCTAAACAGACTTGAGTACGGAAATATGGCATAATGAGGGTATTTAGAATCGAGAGAGAAAAATATCTGAACACAACTTTAGACGGAATTGGAGCAGCACAAACCGAAGGATATCGCTGGAATAGTCTTAACACCTACCTAGTATATACTGCAGAGTCTCGCGCTCTTGCCACCTTGGAAGTTTCTGTTCATCTGGACTTTAGCGAAGATTTGCCCATCGACCGATATCACGTTGAGATAGAGATTCCTGATGCTATCGAGATAGCAGTGCTGAGCACCGAGGATTTGTCAGAAGATTGGGATGCCAAGCCCCCAATTTTAGAAACGCAATTTATTGGGGATGATTTCGTGAGAGCGAACGGTTCTGCTGTCTTGAAAGTGCCAAGTAGTATCGTTCCTTTTGAACATAATTACCTGATTAATCCTTACCACCCGGCGGCAAAGAGAATCATTGTAGTCTCAAAAACGCCTATGACATTTGATAAAAGATTTAAATTGACTAAGAACAAGTAAAAGTTCATCGGGTGCTTTTTGGTTTCCACCAGCTCGAACCGAGACTCGATTGCATGGCATTAGGGCGTGTTGACATATAGATTGACGAGGGCTTTCGAGGCTGTTTTTGTCCTAATCAAGGAGCTTGAGGCGGGCGATGCGGTGCCATCGGCCAACGAAAGGGACGTAGAGTAGGGTAAAAACAGTCGGAAAGCACCGTCTAAGCTTATATGTCAACACGCCCTAGATCACCAGACCATTCGCTGTTCTGGTAAATTTCCTAATTTCTTACGTGGGTAATACCTGAGGCTACTACCTTGGAAAAAGGAGGTAGCCTCGGTTAATTTTGTGCGCAAAGCTACTATCTTTCACCAGCACACTCACTGTATCTTATGAACCACAAAGTTCTTCTCACCCGACTCATCCTTTTCGGCTGGCTGACCGGCATCCTGGCCTGTTCCGATTCCAGCGATACTACCACCGACAACCCGGCGGCCTACACCCAGTACATCAGTGCCTACACTTCGGGGGTTATCAAAAGCAACAGCACCATTAAGGTACGATTATCTCAAGACCACGAGGAGGCCCGCACCGGGCAAGCCGTCGACAAATCCGTGTTCGATTTCAGTCCTTCTATCAAGGGGACTACCGTTTGGGAAGACCAGCGCACCCTTGTCTTCACACCCCAGGAAAAACTCCCGGGCGACACGCACTACGACGTCACCTTCGCGCTACACAAGCTAGCCGAGGTGAGCGATGAACTAAAGAATTTCCAGTTCACCTTTCAAACCATTCAGCAAGCCTTCGAGGTGAAACTGCTCGGACTGGAAACTGAGAGCCTAACGGAGAAAGAGAAGTATCGCCTGCTGGGCGTGGTGCAAACGGCTGATGTTGCTGAGCAGTCGGCCGTCGAGGACATGGTTACTGCCCAGCAAAACGAAAAATCCCTGGCGGTGCGCTGGACGCACGAGGGAGACACGCAGCACCGCTTCGAGATCATTGACATCACCCGTAGAGAGAAAGAAGAAGTGATGGAAGTGCGCTGGGGGGGTAAATCCATCGGCGTGGATACGGAAGGTAGCGAGCGCGTCACCATCCCCGCCCTGGGCGACTACAGCATTTTGTCGGTAGGGCTGGCCCAAAACGAAGAGCAGTACGTTTCGGTCCTGTTTTCTAACCCCGTTTCTGATAAGCAAGACTTTGCAGGACTGCTCTACGTGGGCAGTTCATCTAAGCCCGATGCGGCGGCGCGGTGGGTGACCAACAAAAATGAGATCAAGATTTTCCCTTCCCAAAGTATCCTAACCAACCTGGACGAGCTGCTGATCAAGATCTCAAAGGACGTGAAGAGCTGGGACGGGCAAAAGCTAACCCGCTCGTTTGAGAAAACCATTCCGTTGCCCAAAACCGAACCCAAGGTGGAACTGGTGGCTCACAAGGGAGTGATTATGGTGGGAAAAGACCAAATGATCCTGCCCTTCCGGGCGGTGGGACTCCGGGCGGTCGACGTGAACGTGGTGCAAATTTTTGAAGACAACGTGCTGCAGTACCTACAGGTGAACTCACTGGGAGAAACCAGCCAATTGAAGCGGGTGGCCCGCCCGGTGAAGCGCAAAAAAATTGACCTGGAAGCCTCCGGGGTGATGGACCTGAACCAGTGGAATCGGTTTACGCTGGATTTGTCATCGCTGATCGACATTCAGCCGGGGGCGGTCTATCAGGTGGGCATCAACTTCCGCCAAGAATACTCCCTGTACTTCTGCCCGGGTATTACCTCCTCCGGTGAACTTCAAACACTCGAAGAAGACTGGACGCAGGAAGAAGAAACTAGCTACTGGGACGGTGCCTACTCCTACTACGGCGAGAACTACGACTGGAGCCAGCGCAACAACCCCTGCGACCCGTCCTACTACGGCGCGCGTCGGGAAGAGTCGAAGCTGGTATTCGCCTCCGAACTGGGGCTGATTGCCAAACGGGGAGAGCAAGGAAGGCTGCTTGTCTTTGTGTCCAATATCAAGTCTACCGAGCCCATGTCGGGTGTGGAGGTCACGGCCTACGACTTTCAGCAGCAACCCATCGGCAGCGCCACCTCGGGGCAAAACGGGATGGTGAGCATGCCCCTGAGCGCCAAGCCCTTTGCCATCGTGGCCCGCTCGGACCAAGAGACCGGCTACCTGAAGCTTGACGACGGCTCGGCGCTGTCGATGAGCAACTTCGACGTGGGCGGTGAGAAAGTTCAGCGGGGCATCAAGGGCTTTATCTACGGCGAACGTGGCGTGTGGCGACCCGGCGACACGCTTCACCTTGACTTTATGCTGGAAGACCGACAGCAGACGCTTCCCGCCGAACACCCGGTGGTGATGGAGTTCTACAATCCGCAGGGACAGATGCAAACCCGCACGGTGAGCCATTCGGCCGTGGGGGGACTCTACAGTTTTCAGGTGAGCACCCCGGCCGACGCTCCCACCGGCAACTGGTCGGCCAAGGTGAGTGTGGGCAGCACCTCCTTCCGTAAGCCCATCAAGATAGAAACCGTGAAGCCCAACCGCCTGAAGGTGAAGCTGGACTTCGGACAAGAATCTCTACGAGCCAGTGACGACAAAATACGGGCTACCTTATCGTCCCGCTGGCTGCACGGGGCCACGGCGGGCAACCTCAAGGCCACCGTCGATATGAGCGCCCAGCCCGCCACCACGCAGTTCAAAAGCTTCCCCAACTTCTCGTTCGACGACCCTTCCAAAGAGTTTTCGGCCGCTAGCGAAGAAGTGTTCTCGGGCCGACTGGACGGCGAAGGCAACGCCACGATCAGCATCAACACCGTGCCCGGCGAAAACGCGCCCGGCGTGCTGAAGGCGATTTTTCGCACCAAGGTGTTCGAAGAAGGCGGCGACTTCAGCATCAACTCCGTCACCATTCCCTACTATCCCTACCCCAGTTTTGTAGGCGTGAAGGTGCCGGAGGGCGACAAGCGCAACATGCTGCTCACCGACCAGGACCACACCGTGCAGATTGCCGCCGTGGACGCTACGGGCAAGCCCATCAGCCGTCCTGAGGTGAAAGTAGAACTGTTCAAGATTAACTGGAAATGGTGGTGGGACAATTCGTACGAAGATCTAAGCAACTACGTGGGCCGCTCTCATCGTGATGCGTTGCAGGAAGACGTGGTAGCAGTCGCCAACGGACGGGCCGAGTGGACCCTGCGGGTGAATAAGCCACAGTGGGGACGCTACTACCTGCGCGTCACCGACCCGGCATCAGGGCACAGTGCCGGAACCGTGTTCTACATGGACTGGCCCGGCTGGGCGGGTAAGGGCCGGGGCGACCTAGGCGGAGCCACCATGCTGAGCTTCACCACCGACAAAGAAAACTACCGGGTGGGCGAGGAAGTCACCGTGCACCTACCCCCGGCCGAGGGCGGGCGGGCGCTGATCAGCATAGAATCCGGCACCCGGGTGATCAACGCCTTCTGGGCCGAAACCAAGGCCGAGAAGTCTACGGTCAGCTTTGCGATTACCGAAGAGATGACTCCCAACGTGTTTGTGCACGTGAGCTTGTTGCAACCCCATGCTCAGAAGAAAAACGACCTGCCCATCCGCATGTACGGCGTCAACGCGATCTCCGTAGAAGACCCGGCCACCAAACTGCAGCCTGTGATCGCCATGCCACCCACCCTCACTCCCGAGCGTCCGTTCACCGTGCAGGTGAGTGAGCAGGCAGGCCAAGCGATGGCCTACACCATTGCGGTGGTGGACGAAGGACTGCTTGATCTCACCAACTTTACCACGCCCTCCCCCTGGCAAAAATTCTACGCCCGCGAGGCACTGGGCATAAAAACCTGGGACATGTACGATCAGATAATCGGTGCTTATGGTTCTAGGGTAGAAAAACTGCTCAGCATCGGCGGCGATGGAGAGATCAAAGCGGTGGAAGAAAAGCAAGAGAGCCGGTTCAAGCCGGTGGTAAAGCACCTGGGTCCTTTCTTCTTGGAAGCGGGCAAAAAGGCCAGTCACAGCATCACCCTGCCGCCCTACATCGGCAGCGTGCGCACCATGCTGGTGGCCGCCCACGACGGAGCCTACGGCTTTGCCGAGCAGGCCACCCCCGTGAAGCAGTCGCTGATGGTGCTGCCCACCCTGCCCCGGGTGGTGGGCCCCGGTGAGAAAATCGCCCTACCCGTCACGGTGTTCGCCGACAAGGATGTGGTAGGACGCACAAAAGTGAGCGTCAGCACCTCCCGACTGCTCAGCGTCAAGGGCAGCAGCACACAGGAGATCACCTTTAGCCAAGCCGGAGAAAAGATGGTCTTCTTCAACCTGGAAGCCGCTCAGGCCCTGGGGCCCGCCAAGGTGTCGGTCGAGGTGTCGTCGGGCAATGCCAAAAGCAGCTACGAGGTAGCGCTGGAGATCCGGGCACCCAACCCCACCGTGACCCGCGTGGTGAGCAAAGTGCTGAAAGCGGGTGAAACGTTTGATCTCGCCTACGACCCGCTGGGCATGCCGGGCACCAACGAAGCGGTACTAGAAGTGTCGGCCCTGCCGCCGCTCAACCTGGAGCAGCGATTGCAGTACCTCATCCGGTATCCGCACGGGTGCGTGGAGCAGACCACCTCCAGCGTGTTTGCCCAGTTGTATCTGGACCGGCTCATTGAGCTGGGTGATCAGCGCAAGGCCAGCATCCAGAAAAACATCGACGCGGCCATCGATCGGCTCAAGTCGTTCCAGGTGGCCAGCGGCGGCTTTGCCTACTGGCCGGGGAATAGCGAGGCTAGCTTGTGGGGCACCAACTACGCCGGGCACTTCCTGCTGGAGGCCAAGAAAAAGGGTTACTTTGTTCCTAGCAGTCTGCTGGACGACTGGGTGAGCTACCAAACCACCCGGGCGCGGCAGTGGAACCCCGAGGCCAGCTCGCAGGACGACGACGCCCTGATCCAGGCCTACCGCCTGTATACCCTGGCCTTGGCCGACCGGCCCGCGCTGGATGCGATGAACCGCCTGCGCGAGAGTGACCAAAGCAACGCCCTGGCCAAGTGGCGACTGGCCATTGCCTACGCCAAGATCGGTCAGCTGGAACCCGCCCGGCAGCTGGTGGCCGGACTCAGCCGCGAGGTAAGTGCGTCCGCTTCATCGCAGCGCACCTACGGCTCCAAAGAGCGCGACTACGCCATGATTCTAGAGACCCTTACCGGCCTGAACCGGCAGGAAGAAGCGTTTGCGCTGGTCAAGCTGCTGTCGGACCGCATGAGCGACAGTGAGCAGTGGATGAGCACCCAGACCACTGCCTACTGCCTGATCGCTATTTCGGAGTACGCCAAAGGCTTCACCACCGAGGGCAACCTAAATGTGAACGTGGCCCTGGGTAGCGTTAACAACCGTTACACCTCCGATGCGTTTGTTACCCAGGTGGAGGTGGCCGAGGCGGATCAGAAGCAACCGGCGCGGGTAACCAACAACGGAAAGCAGGCCGTCTACGTGCAGATGATCAAGCGGGGCATCCCGCTGGCGGGCAACGAAACCCCCGACGCGCAGAAAATAAACCTACAGGTGACCTATAAGACCAAGGACGGCGCTCCGGTAAGTGCTGAGCAGTTGGTGCAGGGCAAAGACTTTGTAGCCGAGGTGAGTGTGCACAATCCGGGCACCCAGGGCGACTATACCGAACTGGCGCTAACGCAGATATTCCCCTCGGGCTGGGAGATCATCAACACCCGCCTGGATGGCAACTCCGCGGGGCCGAAGCAGGATAAACCCGAGTACCAAGACATCCGCGACGATCGGGTGTATACGTACTTTGACCTGAAAGCGAACGAGAAGAAAGTGTTCAAGATTTTGCTCAACGCCAGTTATCAGGGCGAGTTCTATTTACCGGCGGCCTCGGTGGAAGCCATGTACGACCATACCATTCATGCCAACACCGCCGGGCAGTGGGTGGCGGTTGGGAAGTAAGTTAAAGCGTAAGTGTTGGTTATACTTTCGTTATAGTCAATGAAAATACAGATACACGGATATGATAAGAGTGCTATTTATAGTAGGATTGATTTTTTCAAGTTGTGGCCTAATGGTTGACAAATCTGTAAGTTTCGAATTGATTGATTTAAGAAGTTATGCTGATTATAATGTTCAGATTAATAATTCCAAGCAAACGAATGATTCTGATATAATATTTGCGAACATTAGTATTGGGTATTGGGCAGTTCACACAGAATCTTTTTACGCATTGATTTTTAAAAATGATAGTAGTAGGGTATTAAAGATAAATTCAGGTGTAGGCATTTATGCACACCGTATTGAAGATAATGATTTAGTATTAACTGAATTGTCTTGGAACACAAAGGATAAATGGGTTGAAATAGAAATTGAAAATTCTATAACTCGGTATAACTGGGATTCTATACCAATTGGATTTGAAAATTTTAGACAAGAAGGGATATATAAATTCTCTGACAACAAAATGTTAAAGCAAGAAGATTTGAAAGAATCTGGATTGTATTTTATTTCTGCATATTCTGTAGGTGAAGTTAAAAAATTTAGTATTGACGAATTGAAAAATGAATACTGGCCATAACAATGGCTCATAAAAATTAGCTTGCCGCAGGCGCAGTACAGACTACGCTTCATAGCCAAGGCCGTTAGGCGTTACCGAATGAAAAAGAAAGTATTAGAGCATCTCGTAGACTCGGTCGATATGGAACCGTTTGAATACTTTAAATTTGGTGTTATACTTACCTCCATTTCATTGTTGCTAATGGTAAGTTGTAGTTACAATCGGTCTTTTGATTCAGAAGAATGGAAAGAAAAAGGGGTTGATTGGCGATTAGCGGAGAATAGAGAAGAAATGGTGACTGACTTAGTCTCAAGTGATACTCTAATCGGACTCAACAGAACTCAAATTATAAAATTGTTAGGCGAACCTGAAAGATCAAGCGAACAGGGAATGAAATTCCTGATAATTGAAAAGTACGCATGGAATGTCGACCCAGAATACATAAAGTACTTGATAGTCGAGATCGCTCAAAATGGGAAAGCGGTTAAATGCTATGTCGTAAAGTGAAAGTAGTAGATCAAATCCAATAAGCAGTGGAACGCCAACTTGGAAGGAAATTGCCCGAAGGGAAGAAGGAGAACGCCCGCCACCTTGCGCTGTGCCAGCGTAGGGCTTGAAGCCGCTAGAAAAAAGCTTTCTAGTGCGCGTTTGCAACGCGTTCAGAACGTGTTTGCGTTTGCGGATCACGCGTTAAAAACGCGCGCTAGTTGTAGGTTAGTTGTCTTTTGAATGTCGAATTTTGAACAAAGAATAACGAATGCTGAAGGATAAACTTCGACGTTTTACCGCAAAACTGCACCAATGGCGTTGGAAGCTAATTGCTCTTCTTCCTATTCTTATTTTTCTCGCCTATCCCCTGCCCGACCCCCTATTCCAGGTAAGCTATTCCACCGTGCTGGAAGCGCGCGACGGCACCCTGCTGGGAGCGCGGATCGCGCGGGACGAGCAGTGGCGGTTTCCGGTGGCGGATAGCATTCCCGAGAAGTTTCGGCACTGCTTGCGGATGTACGAAGACGAATTTTTTTACCAACATCCGGGTGTCAACCCGGTGGCACTGGGCAAGGCCCTCGTGCAGAACGTACGGTCGGGAAAAGTGGTGCGGGGCGGCAGCACCCTGAGCATGCAGGTGGTGCGCATGGCACTAGGGGCCACCCAGCGGACGTATTTCCAGAAAGGCAAAGAGCTGCTGCTGGCGCTTAAGCTCGAGATGGGCTACCGCAAGGATGAGATTTTCAGTCTGTACGCCGCCCACGCTCCGTTCGGCAGCAACGTGGTCGGACTGTCGGCCGCGGCGTGGCGCTATTACCGGAAGCCCCCGGCGCAGCTGTCGTGGGCCGAGTGCGCTACGCTGGCCGTGTTGCCCAACCATCCGGCGATGATCTATCCGGGCAAGCGGGCAGAAAAGCTTCGCCAAAAACGCGACTTCCTGCTGCACAAACTACTGGACAACCAACTACTTGATTCGCTCACCTACCGACTGGCGCTTTTGGAAACGCTGCCGGAGGCACCGCAGGATTTGCCTCAACGAGCGCCCCGTTTGCTGAGTCGTTCCATTCAAGATGGTTACGAAGGGCAGGTAGTTCGCACGACCCTCGACGCTCGACTACAGGGACTAGTCAACCGCAAGGTGGCCCGGCACCACCAGGCGATGCGCGCCAACCACGTCCACAACGCCGCCGCGCTGGTGCTGGATGTGCGTTCTGGAGCGGCACTGGCCTACGTGGGCAATACTAACTTGACAGGCGATCATGGGCAGTACGTCGATATGATTACTGCCCGACGCAGCACCGGCAGTTTGCTTAAGCCGGTGTTGTACGCCGCCGCCCTGGACGAAGGCATCTTGCTGCCCCGGCAGTTGCTGCCCGACGTGCCGGTGTTCTACCAGGGCTTTGCCCCTAAGAATTTTGACAAAAAGTTCTACGGGGCCGTCCCGGCCGACGTGGCCCTTATCCGCTCACTCAACGTGCCCTTTGTGCACCTGCTGCGGGAATACGGCTACGAGAAGTTCCACCAGAAGCTGCGGCAGATGGGGCTCGCCTCGCTGGACAAACCCGCCGGACACTACGGCTTGTCGCTCATTCTGGGCGGGGCGGAGAGTTCGTTGTGGGAAGTGACCGGGCTGTATGCCGGACTAATGAGAACCCTGCAGCGCAACGGGCGCTCACCGCATCAAACTGCCGAAACACTCCGGTTATACCACCCTAACCATTACGTGGTTCCCGATGCGCCGGTGAAAGCAGCCGCGGCGAATCGTCCACTGATTGATCCGGCGGCGGTGTGGCACACCTTGCAGACCCTGCAGCAGATGAGCCGGCCAGAAGAGCAGGCCGGATGGCAACGCTTTCCGTCGGCCAGCCAGATTGCCTGGAAGACGGGTACCAGCCACGGCTTCAAGGATGCCTGGGCCGTGGGGCTCAACGACCGCTACGTGGTGGGCGTGTGGCTGGGCAACGCTGATGGTGAGGGTCGGCCCGACCTAATCGGGGTGAAGGCCGCCGCTCCGCTGTTGTTTGATATCTTCGACGACCTGGAGGGCACGATGGATTTTCCCGAACCGGTGATCGCTACTACCGAAGTGACAATCTGCCGGAAGAGCGGTTTCCCGGCCGGTGAGTTTTGCGAAACGGTGGAAACCATTTACGTTTCACCCCGGAATAAGGTCAGCGCGTGTCCGTACCACCGGCAGTTGCAGGTAGGTAAAGATGAACGATACCAGGTGAACAGTTCGTGCTACCCGGTGCGTGAGATGATCACGCAGACCTGGTTTGTGTTGCCGCCGGTGGAGGCCTACTACTACCGGCAGCACCACCTGGACTACGCTTCCCCCCCGCCCCTCGCTCCTGACTGCCAGCAAGCGGTGGCCCAGGAGCAAATGGAGATCATTTATCCTCGTCACCAAACCCGGTTATTTATTCCCCGCGCACTGGACGGCACTCCGGGAGTGGCGATTTTTGAGATCGCCCATCAAGACGAGTCGGCCACGCTCTACTGGCATTTAGATGATACCTTTTTGGGCAAAACCACCGGCGAGCACCAGTGGGGCCTGCACCCCTCGCTGGGCGAACACACCCTGCACGTGGTCGACCAGCAGGGCAAATCACTCACCCACCGCTTCGAGGTGATCAGCGATCATGGGTGATTGGAGGTTGTTACGAAGTCCTTCAGAAGCCGCAAAGGCTAGCGTAACAAGCGCAGAGCGGTTGCACGAAATAATGCGTGATGTTTGGATATGCCTCTTAAGAAAGCTTACTTCGCTTGGGACACCACTTAGAATTGTTTATATCATATTATCCAAACGAAATTGCACTATATAAATCAAAATATTTTTAACAATGAAAGCACAAGTGAAAATTTCAAGTATAGAAGTTGTAAACGAGTTAGCTTATTATTGGAATGATAAAGACTTCATTAACCTACTGAAGTTAATGGATTTTCCAGATGCTGAAATGTCAAAACCAGAAGATTTGAAAGAATTAGTCCATATGGCGATCACTGATTTTGAACCGGATGAAGCAGCGCGTGTTTTACTAACCTATAAGCTGGATGAAAAACTAACAGAAGGACAAATCCATTCTTTATCTCACGAAATGATTGATGATACAATTGCCGAAGAGTATCCAGATCCGGCATTGCACTACGATTTGTTTAACATAAATCAATTGTTGTTTAAAGCATACAATGGCACGTTCCCAAACACCGAAGCTACAATCATTAAACTTGCTATACAGACAGATCAAGAAACAGAAATAAACAGCGAAATTCTACTAAAGGTTATTAGCGCAAGTTTGAGTGACAGAAGTTTGATACTGAGATTGTATGCTGACCAAATTGCCGGTGAATCCCCCTTTGATGATGCAGCAAAAATTATATGGTTATACAACAAATTAGGCGATGACGAATACGAAATTGTAACATCAAAATATTGGATAGATAAAGAAGATATTGAGCAACTGGAGTACGAAACCACTATTATGTTTCATGAGGATGCTGAGTAAAGGTAGGCCTTGCACACTGAGACAAACCAAATACGAATGAACAAAACTATAGCTCTATTACTATTATTAATGATTGGATTTATTTCCTGTAAAAATTCTGAAGAGAAAATTGACAAATTAGAAATCGCTAAGCAATATTTCAAGGCTCTTGACAATTCGAGTAGTTCTGAAATGAAAGTTTTATTGACTGATAGTCTTGTGACAGTAATACCAGAATATGATTATGAAATGAAATATTCTCGAGACGACTATATTGGGAATTGGCTGAGTACAGGACAAAACAGAGCAGGTAGGGATATTGGTTAACTTTGTAATGGCGAAAGAACGAAGTTAACGCTAACCCTAAATGCTCTGAGATGAAAGATAGTAAAGAAATGCTAAAGCAAGAAATGCGTACTCATTTTGCTGTAGATGCCCGCCGGGTAGATCTATTATCCCGTTTACTAGTGGCGCTACTGCAAGTCTGTACAGTGAGCTATGCTCAACTGGCTCTGGCTCTGAATGCCAAGGTAAAGATAAGTTCCAATGTGAAACGCTTGCAGCGGTTTTTCAAAGAGTTCAGTTTTTCTCACCGCGCCTACGTGCAGTTTGCTTGGAAGCAGTTTGCCAGCCAAGAAACCGTACTGGCTATTGATCGCACGGACTGGAAATTTGGTAGCCATCATATCAATGTACTGATGATCGGCATTGCTTACCAGGGTACCGCCATTCCGCTAGTGTGGAAGCTGTTAGGCAAAGCTGGCAATTCTTCTCAAAGAGAGCGCATTGGATTAATGCGTGGGCTATTTTGGTTTCTCACTGAGGAGCAAAGGTCTGACATTCAGGCAATTACCGCCGACAGAGAATTTGTCGGGCATGATTGGCTAAGCTACCTCATCGACCAAGAGGTAGACTTTGTGATCCGAATCAGAAAAGATGCTTTGGTGCACAAAGCCGAACGTACTACCCATGCACACCGCGTCTTTACTACCCAAGATTTGCGTGTATTGCGCAAGCCACGAAAGGTATTCGGCCTGTCCCTCTACATGAGCGGCCAGCAACTCTCGGGGGATGAGTATCTGATTCTCATCAGTACGCTAAAGGGCAAACAGACGGTTGGCCTCTATCAACAACGCTGGAAGATTGAGTTACTTTTTGGCTGCCTGAAAAGCCGTGGCTTTTGCTTTGAGGATACTCATCAGCGAATAGATCAACGCATCAACACCATGATTTTTATGCTGGCTTTAGCCCTCTGTTGGGCGGTGAAAACCGGCGAATGGTTACTGGAACGGGGGTATAACATCCCGGTTAAAAACCTGGAAAAACGGCAAGAAAAACTGTTCAGCCTTTTCCGAATTGGCCTAGATCAACTCAAAGTCCATATGCTCAACTACCTTGACTTTAAACCCCTTATCCCACTTTTGTCCTGTACTTAGGGGAATTGGTTAAAATGGGATTCAGTATTTGATCCCACTTACAAAGTCCTTGATATGGAACTGGAAAACGGAATTGTAAAAGCAAAGATTTCCAAAACTGACAAGAGAATCTTTTTTCTTATGGAAGAATCATTCTAACAAATGAGACTTTAAAATTTAAAAACGGAAAAATAATTACCGTAGAAACGGAGTACGTAAATTTTGATGAAGCGACTTGGGAAAGGAATAAAAGTGGACTTTTAAACTGGATTGAGGAAAATCATCCTGAATTGAACCTGAACCGTTTTATATACGACCAAACAGAATATGGAGGAATGAAGTTCTTAGAAGCAATTGAATTGTATAAAAACAAAAAATAACGTGCTATAATAATGGCTATAAGTAGTTGCTTGTTCTCGCCTACTTTGGAAATTGCTGCGGAATTTTCAATTTAGTGTGTACTTGCAAAGTTCAGTGCTAACTCACTCAAATACTCATAGCCGTAACCGTTGCACATCACCTCCGATAATACGCCTCATTGTGGCGCAGGTCCTTCCTAAAAGCTGACAACTGCGTATTCTGATCAATGAGTAAGTACTCAACCCCCGCTATCGTCGAAAAATCCTCCCAGTACTCCGGCGTCAAGCCCTGGCTATACACCGTGTGGTGCGCTCCGCCCGCGTGAATCCAGGCGGCCGCGGCGGTTTTTAAATTAGGCAGAGGTTTCCACAATACCCGGGCCACCGGCAGGTGAGGCAAATCGGCTTCGGGCGCGATGGCTTCCACGGCATTCACCAGCAAGCGAAACCGGTCGCCCAGGTCAATCACCGAAGCGTTTAGGGCCGCTCCGGGGGCCACATCGAACACCAGCCGCACCGGGTCTTCTTTGCCCCCGATGCCGAGCGGGTGCACCTGGTACGAGGGCGTGCCCTGCGCAATCGAGGGGCAAATCTCCAGCATGTGCGCCCCCAGCACGCTCTGGTTGTCGGGACGGAAATGATAGGTGTAGTCTTCCATAAAGGAGTTGCCCCCGGCCAGTCCGTGCCCCATCACCTTGGCGGCCCGCAGCAGGGCGGCGGTCTTCCAGTCGCCCTCGGCCCCGAAGCCGTAGCCCGCCTCCATGAGGCGCTGCACGGCCAGGCCGGGCAGTTGTTTCAGGCCGTGCAAATTCTCGAAGGTATCGGTGAAACCGACGAAGTTTCCGTCTTCCAAAAAAGCCGTCAGCCCCCGTTCCAGGCGGGCCGCATCCCGCAGCGAAGCACGCATCGAGCCATCGGCCGTCAGCTCCTGGGCCAATTCGTACTCAGCTTCATAACTACTGACCAACCGGTCTACCTCAGTATCACTCACTTGATTTACGTACGACACCACGTCGCCCAGTCCGTAGCCGTTCACGGCGTAGCCGAACTTTAGCTGCGCCGCTACTTTATCGCCTTCGGTGACGGCCACCTCGCGCATGTTGTCGCCCAGACGGGCAATCTTGGCTCCCTGCGCATCGTGCCAGGCCGCCGCCGCCCGTAGCCAGACGGCCAGGCGCTGCTGCACCTCCTCATCCTGCCAGTAGCCCACCACCACCTTGCGCTCGATGCGCATCCGGCTCAGTATAAACCCAAACTCCCGTCCGCCGTGGGCCGATTGGTTCAGGTTCATGAAGTCCATGTTGATGCTGCTCCAGGGAATGTCGCGGTTAAACTGTGTATGCAGGTGCAGCAGCGGTTGGTGCAGCACGCCCAGGCCCCGGATCCACATCTTGGCCGGAGAGAAGGTATGCATCCAGGCCACTAATCCAATGCAGTCCGGAGTGGCGTTGGCTTCCAGACACAGTTGATAGATGGCGTCGGGAGTGGTGAGCACCGGTTTATAGACTACCCGTACCGGAATGGCTTCCGAAGCATCCAAGGCCTGGGCGATTTGTTGGGAATGTTCGGCCACCTGCCGCAGGATTTCTTCGCCGTAGAGGTGCTGACTGCCGGTGACAAACCAAACTTCGTATTTTTTTAGATCGATCATGGTGGTTACTGGTTACTGGTTACTGGTTACTGGTTACTGGTTACTGGTTACTGGTTACTGGTTACTGGTTACTGGTTACTGGTTACTGGTTACTGGTTACTGGTTACTGGTTACTGGTTACTGGTTACTGGTTACTGGTTACTGGTTACTGGTTACTGGTTACTGGTTACTGGTTACTGGTTACTGGTTACTGGTTACTGGTTACTGGTTACTGGTTACTGGTTACTGGTTACTGGTTACTGGTTACTGGTTACTGGTTACTGGTTACTGGTTACTGGTTACTGGTTACTGGTTACTGGTTACTGGTTACTGGTTACTGGTTACTGGTTACTGGTACTGGTTACTGGTTACTGGTTACTGGTTACTGGTTACTGGTTACTGGTTACTGGTTACTGGTTACTGGTTACTGGTTACTGGTTACTGGTTACTGGTTACTGGTTACTGGTTACTGGTTACTGGTTACTGGTTACTGGTTACTGGTTACTGGTTACTGGTTACTGGTTACTGGTTACTGGTTACTGGTTACTGGTTACTGGTTACTGGTTACTGGTTACTGGTTACTGGTTACTGGTTACTGGTTACTGGTTACTGGTTACTGGTTACTGGTTACTGGTTACTGGTTACTATCATTTAGTAGCCAACAGCTAGTATCCAGTATCTTGCCATCCAGAAAGTCACTTCTGCCCGTAGTAGGCGTCTGCGCCGTGTTTTCGTTCGTAGTGTTTTCTGATTAATGATTCTTTGAGGCGCGGAGCAGTTGGGTGAATTTGCCGGGTGAGCAGGGCCATGCGGGCCACCTCCTCCAGCACCGCGCTGTTGTAAACCGCTTCTTCGGCGGTTTTTCCCCAGGTGAAGGGGGCGTGGTTGGCCACCAGTACCATCGCTACTTCTTCGTAGGATAGGTTCCGGTTTTTAAACGCGTTGATGATTTGAAACCCGGTTTCGTACTCGTAGTCTCCCCGGATCATCTGATCGCTCATCACCGGGGCGCAGGGCACGTCCACCGTGAGGTGGTCGGCGTGGGTGGTGCCGAAGATCGGGATGTCCTGCTGCGCTTGTGCCCAGGCGGTGGCGTAGGTGGAGTGGGTGTGGGCAATGCCGCCGATACCCGCCCACTGCCGATATAACACCGCGTGCGTCTTGGTGTCCGATGAGGGGCGCATTCCTCCTTCTACAATATTATTGTCAAAGTCTACTACCACCATTTTATCGGGGGTAAGTTTAGCGTAGGGCACGCCGCTGGGTTTAATGGCGAACACCCCGCGGCTGTGGTCGGCGGCACTCACGTTGCCAAAGGTGAAGAGCACCAAGCCAAGCTGGGGGAGTTGAAGGTTGGCTTCGTAGGCTTGTTGGCGGATGTCGTTGAAATCGTTTTTCATTGGAGGTGCACATTGGAGCCGCCACGCATGGCGGCTGTACGATTTATCTTTTCTCCTTTTTTTCTTCTTCCATACTCCCTTCTCCCTTTCTCACTATTTCTTGCTCAATAAAATCGCCGAAGCGTTGGTATTGTTCGTAGCGGGCTTGGTAGTGGGCCACGTGGTCGGGGTTGGGCTGGTACGCAGCGTCGAATCCGGCGCCCATGGCGGTCATCGCCTCGCTCACGGTGGCGAAGTGCCCGGCGGCGGTGGCGGCAAACATAGAAGCTCCCAAAGCACAGGTTTGCTCGGCCTGGGCAATGCGGATGGGCATGTCCATCACGTCGGCCATCGTCTGCATGATGAAGGGCGACTTCTTGGCCACGCCGCCCAGTCCGATGAGCCCTTTCACGGGTACGCCTTCGCGGCGGAAGCGGTCGACAATGCGCTTGGCCCCGAAGCAGGTAGCCTCTACCAGCGCCCGGAAAAGCACGGGCGCATCGCTGCCCAGGCTCAGGTTAAACAGGGCCCCGGTGAGCCGCTGGTTGGCGTCGGGCGTGCGCCGTCCGTTCATCCAGTCGATGGCCAGAGCGCCGGATTGTTCGGGTAGAACCTGGGCGGCCGCTTCGCTCAGGGCCGGAATGATTCGATCCAGCGTTTCGTCGAGCAGTTGCTGTTTGGTGGCCTCATCCAGCAGGGAAGAGTTTGCTACCAGTTGCTCCAGCGGCCAGGCTAGCACGCTCTTGAACCAGGCGTACACGTCGCCGAAGGCCGACTGCCCCGCCTCCAGGCCTTCCATACCGGGAATCACCGAGCCGTCCACCTGTCCGCAGATCCCGCTCACCAGTTGGTCGCCTAGTTCATCCTTAGGCACCACCAGAATGTCGCAGGTGGAGGTGCCCATCACCTTGCTGAGGTAGTAGGGCTCAATCTGCCCTCCCACCGCGCCCATGTGGGCATCAAAAGCTCCAACGCTCACGACCACCTCGGGCGACAAACCGAGCGTCTCAGCCCATTCGTCGGACAACTTACCCGCTACTTGGTCGGAGGTGTGGGTTTCTTCGAACAACCGGGCCCGCAGCCCGCCCAGCAACGGGTCAAGGGTAGTTAAGAATTCTTCGTCGGGCAAGCCGTTCCAGGCGGGGTGCCACATGGCTTTGTGTCCGGCGGCGCAGCGGCTGCGTTTCATTTGGTGCCCGTCGGTGCCGCCGGTGAGCAAGTAGGGAATCCAGTCGCAGTGCTCGGCCCAGGAGTAGGCGGCTTCGCGCACCGCGGCATCATCGCGCAGCACGTGCAATATTTTGGCCCAGAACCACTCCGAAGAATACACGCCGCCCTCGTACTGGGTATAATCGGTGGCCCAGCGTCGCGCCAGCTCGTTGATCTCCTGCGCTTCCGCGACGGCGGTATGGTCTTTCCACAACACAAACATGGCGTTGGAGTTCTCGGCAAAGTTGGGCAGCAGGGCCAGGGGCGTGCCGGTGCGGTCCAGGGCGCAAGGGGTGGAGCCAGTGGTGTCAATGGCAATGCCGGTTATTCGGTTAGCCGTTCCGGCGGGCGCTTGCGCCAGCGCGTCGAGCACGCTTTGTTGCAGTCCGTCCACGTAGTCCTGCGGGTGCTGGCGAAACCGGTTGCGGTTGGGATCGCAGAATCGCCCCTGCTGCCAGCGTGGATAGGAGAAAACGGCGGTGCTCAAAATAGTACCGTCGGCGGTGTCGGTGACCACGGTGCGCACCGAATCGGTGCCGTAGTCAATGCCCAGTACGCAGGGAGACGCCATCATTCGTGGGTTAGGTTAGACTCAATTTGACAGTGAGTATACGGAATTCGAAGCTATGAACAAAGCATAGTGTGTTTTGTACGATTAATTGTTGGTCGGACGGGCGTTGTCTTATACTCAGTTCCAGCTTTTCATTGTGATGGTTACTCTTCAGGTATTTCGTGCGCATTCCTTAGTGCCTTGTAAACGACACTAGTTCTGCTACGACCAGTGATGGAGGTTGATGAATCAATACCCTTCCAAGTGAGAACGGTGACGAAACGTCAGGAGACAACACCCGGTCGAGCAAAACCGGTGACAAAACGTCACGAAACGACACCGGGCAATCACTTCCCGGTCTCGGAAAGCTGCTTTTCGAGACCAGGAACGCTAAGAATGGTGCCATTGACGTAAGTTTTGAGACTGGGTTAATGCTGTCAAGTAAGGTCGAGGACCTTTTCGTAACCGGGTCGAGTTTGCCCGGTTATGAAAAGGAGGAATTGGCTACTGGTTTTTGCCCGAGATGCCCCCTTTCTGCCTTTTTTGCCAATGGGTACGGAGGTACTTAAAAAACGAAAAGTTAATTTTTAAACGTTACCTATTCTAGTAACTCAATGCCCAGGTAGTTGATCACCGCTTCATCGCCCTGCAACAAATCTTTTGGTTTGGTAACATCTTCACCAAATACCTTTAGCTCCTTCGCGGGCAGAATAGTAACAAAATCCTCCTGGTAGCCCTCGTCGTAGGGAACGTTTCGGTAGTTCAGGTCGAAGTGATGAGCGAAGAAGTTGTAGGCCGCTACCCGCTTCGAATAACCGTAGTCGTGGATTTCAGTCGGCAGATGCACGTTCTCTACCCGATGCTCGGCATCGTAAAGGGCATAAACTTTTTGAAGATAAGGATACTCAACGCGAGGAGTGTTCCGCGTCCAATCCACCCCGTCGGACACCACCAGCATCGGGCGGGGGGCCGCCAGGGCCGCGATCTCTACATTGTTCGTCTGGTGGTGTTGGCTCCGGTGGATCGGCATGCCGCTTTCGCAGACGCAGCCCCCGAAGAAGTGGGCCGATACCTGCACCACCGGGGCCGAGGCCTTGATCCGCTCGTCAATGGCGGTGAGCACGAAGGTTTGGGTAGCCCCGCCCGAACCGCCCGTCATCCCAATACGCTCCGGGTCCACATCGGGGCGCGAGAGCAGATACTCCAGCACCCGCTGGCTGTTGTAGGTTTGCAGCAGCAGCGCAATCGGCATCTTGTGGGTCACCTGGTCCGATTCGCCGTAGCCCACCATGTCGTAGGCAAAAACGATGGCGCCCATGCGGGCCAGCACCGCGCCCCGCCGCTGCACGTAGTGCGTGAAGCGCTTGTCCTTCAGGTGGCCGTGCGGACTCAGGATGGCAGCGTATCGTTCTTTCTTTTCGGCAGGACGGTACAGGTTACCGGTGACGTAGAAGCCCGGAAAGCTTTGAATAGCGATGTTCTCCACGATGTAGCCGTCCATCTCCCGGGTGCTGTTGATGATCGCATCAAAATCGCCGGAGATTTGAGGCATTTTGTCGAACTGTATACCTTCCAGAATGCCTTGCTTGATCCGGCTCGCTCGTGCTTCCCAGGAGGCCGAATCGCTCCACTCCGCGGCAAACTGCTTCATCATTCGGTTTCCTTCGGCTTCCGTCCAGTGATAACCCTGGCACAGCATGCTATCTTGGGCAATGACAGGAGTAACGCTTAGCGTTGCGATTATGATGAAAAGTATTCTCATAGGAACCAAGGTTAGGTTATCAACTGCTGAATGGCCCGCTCAGCCTTATCAAAATCGAACGAGGCCATCACCTGCTGCATCTTGTGGGCAATCTGCTCAGTGCCCAGGTTGCCCAAACTGCCCTCGTGGGTGTGGTTAAAGTCCGTCACCGGCTCGAAGGTGCCGTCGGCGATTTGCTGACCCACTTTGCGGTAGGCATCGCGGAAGGGCAAGCCGTTCATCACCTCCCGGTTCACCGCCTCCACGCTCGACAGGTAGCGGTACCGCTCGTCGTCCAGAATGTTTTCGTTTACCCGCAGGTGCCCCAGGGCGTAGTGCATAATGCGCAGGCATTGCTTGGTTTGGTGCAGGGCCGGAAACAAACTTTCTTTCAGGATTTGCAGGTCGCGGTGGTAGCCCGAGGTCAGGTTGCCAATCACCAGGCTGATCTCGTTGGGCAGCGCGATGAGCTTGTTGCAGTGCGCCCGCACCAGTTCGAACACGTCGGGGTTTTTCTTGTGCGGCATGATCGATGAGCCGGTGGTAAGCTGGTCGGGAAACGATACGAAGCCGAAGTTTTGGCTCATGTACTGGCAAATATCGGCCGCCAGTTTGCCCAGCGTGGCGGCCACCGACGACAGGGCGAAGCTGACGGTCTTCTCAACCTTGCCCCGCCCCATCTGGGCGTAGACCACGTTGTAGCTCAGCGTATCGAAGCCCAGCAGTTGGGTGGTGAGGGTGCGGTCGAGCGGAAACGAACTGCCGTACCCGGCGGCGGAGCCCAGCGGGTTCTGGTTAGTGATTTTGTAGGCCGCCAGCAGCAATTGGGCATCGTCGGTCAGGCTTTCGGCGTAAGCGCCCAACCACAGGCCGAAAGAGGAGGGCATGGCCACCTGGGTGTGGGTGTAGCCGGGCAGCAGCACATCTTTGTGCTGTTCGCTCAGCGTTTGCAAGCGCTCGAAGAGGGTTTGGACGAGGGTGGTGATCTCCTGCAACTCGTGGCGCAGGAAGAGCCGCAGGTCGAGCAGCACCTGGTCATTGCGCGAGCGTCCGCTGTGGATCTTCTTGCCGATGTCGCCCAGCCGCTGGGTGAGCAGCAACTCCACCTGCGAGTGCACGTCTTCTGTCCCTTCCTCGATGACAAATTCTCCCTGCTGAATCTGCGCATAGATGCGAATGAGTTCGGGGCGCAGCGCCTGGAATTCGTCTTCGGTGAGCAGCCCGATGCGGGTAAGCATCTGCCCGTGGGCGAGCGAGCCCAGCACGTCGTAGGGAGCCAGTTCCAAATCCAGCGTGCGGTCGTGCCCTACGGTAAACGCTTCGATGGCGTGGTCGATGGAAGTGTTATCTTTCTGCCAGAGTTTCACGGAGGGTGGGGTTGATTATTTGGTCGCTAACAGTTCTAAGGCTTTCTGCATTACTACGTCCGAGTCGGATTCCTCAGAAGGTGCAACTTCAATATCAGGAGGTATACCTTGTATAAACAGCTTCTTATCTCTATTGGCATAATGAGCCATTGTCAGATTTAACACGGCATTGTCTTCCAGAAAATTGAAGCTGTTGACGGTGGTCAATCCGTTGGTTTTTTCACCAACTACCGTTACGTTTTCCTGTCCCTGAAATATGGCGACTACCGCCTCCGCCGAACTAGCCGTTTTTCTGCTGGTCAGCACCACAACAGGCAACCCAGGATTGCTCAATTCGTAGTTAGTAGTGGTTCTAACAATAGGAGTTGCAGAAGAGTCGGTCTGAGTTTCAAGGTTGTAATACGTACCGTTTTGATAGTATGATTTAGTTCTTACGGTACCGGATTCGTCGATTCCATAATAACTATTTTCTTCGTCCAGTAAAGGACCTAATCCGGCGATCATGGGCATGTCAGCACCGCCATCGTTGTCTCTCACATCAATAATCCATCCGCTATGATGATCTTTTAGAAGGGGAAGCGCTTTATCAATCGCGGAGTGGGTATCTGATACTACTTTCGCTCCGTCAGCGTAGAATCTGATAGCCTGATGAACCTGCTCAAAGTCGATTTCTTTTTTGTACAATGCATTTTCCCGCATCAAGTCCACCGCGGTTTCTATGTAACGTTCCGCTTCTTGGGACATATGGATGGTATCTGCATCGAACGCTAAGTCTAACTCGGGTATAACCACTTTCTGCGATTGAGTCCCGCAGGCGGTCAGCAACATTATCCCTAAAAGACAGCGCAGAACCGGATGTACGTTCGTCATTTCGTTTGGGTTAGTTGCGTGTGAGTGATGAAGTCTCTTACCCCTTTTCCAAAGTATAGAAAATTCTCTATACCATATCAATGGCTTCCATCTCGGAGCGCTCTAAACGGGCTAGATCAAGAAAAAATTCTCCCTGCGCCCGCACCCAAAAGCTTGCGTTGATACCGAGAACCGATTCCACGCTCAAAGCAATCTTCGGAGTGAAATTTCTCTTTCCCTTTAGCAGTTCGTTTAGATGCGGTGGACGCATGTTAATAAGTTTGGCAAAGTCTTTCTGGCGAATGTCTCTAGCTTCCAACTCGTCGGCTAATATTTCACCAGGGTGTACGGGAGTTGCGCTGTATACCTTCTGGCCTTCTTTGTTGATGACTTTGTACGTAGACATGACGTTTCGTTAAAGTTGAGAATAGTTGTCTGTTAGCAACTACTGGTAATGGTTGCTCAGCTCTTCGATAATAATTTTTTCCTCACTAACCTTTCCTATTTTCAGTTCACTATCGGCTACAGTTATAATTAGACGATATTTTCTATCGACCCTTATTGAGTGGAAGCCCTTTTTATCACCAATGAGTGCTTCAAAATTTAAGCTCTTGAACTGCTTTAACTCCTCAGTATTACTAATCGTCTTTAGCGTATTGATTCTTTGCCTGAATTTCTTCACTACACTGCCTTGAAACTTAGGCTTTCCTGTGGGATTACCCTGATAAAGCGCTAACAAGTAGTCATCGGCAAAGCTAACTTCCATTCAAATACTTTTAGGCAACAGTCATTTTGACCAAGTCAGTTACCAAAGATAGGTAATCAGTTTCTAATCTCCTAACCCTACTACTGCTGGCGGAGAGCGATGGAATGTTGCAGCACAAAATCAATGGTATCCAGCGGCAGTTCGCCCGCCGGGTCGAGCGGCAGCACCTTGATCCGAGCGCGGCCGTCCGACTGCAACTGCGGATGGTCAATGTGCTTACCGTCTACCACTCCCAGGTAGGGCTGCTGCGTTTTGCGATTGATCTATAGGTAACTCATGATCTTGCCACGGTAGCAAAAAAAGGGCGATTGGTATTTCCAGGCCTCGGTGATGTGCGCGTCGTAGGCCAGAATATGATCCCGGATTGCCAGAAAGCACCCTTGGGTTGGCTCGGGTAGCGTCAAATAGTAATCTTGAAGTTGCTGCGTCATTGCCTTGTCACTTAACAGCGTCGGGATTAATCTCGGCTTTGCTAAAGATTCACCGCCACGTAAATATCTACCTCCGCGTCTTCCGGATTGAGTGCTTTTTCACCATACACCTCGAAGTCGGCGGTGTAGACCCGGTTCAAATCCGCCTTCCAAATGTCAGCCCATGTTTGGTAGACAACTCCCTGAGGAATACTTCCTTTGGCTAATAAGGATTGGTACGCTCCTCCCGAAACGTGCTTGATTACCATGCCATCGGGGGCAATAGCACCCTCCGATACGCGACAGCCCAGCACCACCGTGTAGGGTTGCGTATGGTCTCCGGCGTAGTCGGTATACACCGAGTAGATAGATTTGTCAACTTTATTCAGAATGTGCGCGGCTAGGTTTTCTCCCAGAAACCGGTTCCAAAGTGCGGCAATGTCCTGAGCAGCCTGTCCGTCCTGGTTGGTGGTGCGTACGCTGATACCGACTATGATGAAAGGCTCGATGATTACTTGATTCATTTTCACGGGATTTTGGTAAGTAGTGGCAAACCTAGCACCGGTCGGTGACAGCCCGGTGTCAGGGGGCAAAAACTTTTTTCGGCAGTGGGCAAAATAATTGTCCAGGGTGAAGTTTCGGTCGGGAAAAACATCGGACAATTGCTTCATTTGCCGAATACTGTCTAACCGAAAGGAGCGGTAGTCGTCGCGTAACCGACACCAAGCAATCAGTACCCAATTTTCCTGCGTGCTGTACAAGGCCAGCGGCTCCACCACCCGGTGCGTTTCCTGCTGATCGGACAAAGCTTGATAAACTACTTCTACCGGCTTTCGGTGGATAATCGACAATTGAAGCGTAGCCAAAGTATCACTGCTACTGACTTGCTGCGGGTTGTTCCGAAAGACGATCCGCTGCGCCAGCAGTTCGGCTTTTTCCTGAGTGGTTCGCGGTAGCACCGCCTTGATCTTCGTAATTGCGTCGCGGTAGTCGTTCGCAAAAGAGGCATCGCGATTGCGGGCCACCAGTTGCTCGGCCGTGATGAGGGCGTTGGCTTCGCGTTCGCTCAGGATAACCGGGGGCAGCGTATAGCCTTTCATCAGTTTGTACCCTTTGCCTTCTTCGGTATAAAATGGAACTCCGGCTCGCTCCAGGGCCCGCATGTCACGGTACACGGTTCGAATGCTCACTCCGAATCTTTGAGCTGCTTCCCGCGCGGTAAACGACCATCGGGATTGGAGCAGCGTCTGAAGAGCAACTAATCGGGAAAGGCGAGATAACTCCGCTTCAGCCATAAAATTGGTACTTTCTTTGTTCTTTTGCCGCTATGACTGATGCCACCATTGTTTTTCTGATTCGCTGCGAGGACCAGCGAGGACTTATTGCCAAAATAAGCTCGTTCTTCTACAAACGCAAGTATAATATTCTGAGCTGCCAGCAGTTCACCGACGAGATTCAGAACGAATACTTCATGCGCATCAAGCTCGACGGGTGGGGAGTGTCCTTCACCCGCAAGGAGCTAGCCCAGCAGTTTGAAGCACTTGCCGAAACGCTTCGCCTCACCTGGTCGGTGCACTACGCTTCCGACGTGGCCAACACCGCCATTCTGGTATCTAAAGCCAGTCACTGCCTGTTCGACTTGCTTGAGCGACAACACCAGCAGAAAATCAAAACACACATTCCCCTGATCATCTCCAACCACCCCGACCTAGAATATTTAGCCGATCAGTTTCGGATACCCTTCTACTGCCTGCCGGTGGATCGGTCGAACAAGGGAGAACAGGAGGCGCAGCTACGTGATCTGTTGCAGCGACACCATGTTGATTTGGTCGTTCTGGCGCGCTACATGCAGATTCTGAGTCCAGAGTTTGTGGCGCACTATCCCGGCCGGATTATTAACATTCATCACGCGTTTTTACCGGCCTTCAAGGGGGCCAACCCCTACCGACGCGCCTACGAGCGGGGGGTGAAGATGATCGGAGCCACCGCCCATTACGCCACCGACGACCTGGACGAAGGGCCCATCATTGAGCAAGACGTGGCCCGCGTATCGCACGCCAGCAATCCGGCTAGCTTAGCCAGCATTGGGGCCGACATCGAGCGTACCGTGCTTACCCGAGCCGTCCGTAGCCACCTGGAGCACCGAATTATTGTCACCGGCAACCGCACCATCGTGTTTCCCGAATCAGGAGAGTAGAGGTTCTAGGTTGAAAAGTTCTAGGTTCTGAGTTGAATGCTGAACCTAGAACTCCGAACCTTGAACCCCGAACCTTTAACCTAGAACCTAGAACTTCATTCGTTTTCAAAAGCTTGCTGAATGGATTCTTCGGTGTGCTTTAACTTTCGGCGGCAAAAGGTGATCAGCTCCATGGCCCGTTGCACCTGTTCTGAGAGTTGATCCACGTCGAGTTCTTCATTTTCTACCGCCGTCACGATTTGTTCGAGCTGCTGCTGAGCTTCCTGGTAGGTGAGTACCGGATCGGGAGTGGGTTTAGTCTTCTTCTTGGCCATCGGTTGGGGAGTGTTGCTCTTGTAGAGTACTGATTAAGGTTTGGTGGGCAGCAAGGGTGCGGACTTCACTGCCTGGGACTAGACGGGTGATCTTCGATAGCAGCTTTCCGTTCACGTAGGTTTGGGTGAAGCCACGGCGCAGAATGCTGGCTGGGT
Source organism: Cyclobacteriaceae bacterium (assembly GCA_965217275.1). Classification (GTDB taxonomy): domain Bacteria; phylum Bacteroidota; class Bacteroidia; order Cytophagales; family Cyclobacteriaceae; genus Tunicatimonas. The sequence continues at coordinate 6,707,359 of OZ244400.1, forward strand.
CCACCAGCGCGACCACCTTTTCTTGGGTATCCAGTTGCTGTTGCCAGCGTTGCAGCTGGTGCTGGGTTTGGGTGCGCAAAGTTTCGGGCCAACGCGTTAGGCGTTCACGCTCCTGCCGCAAGTGGGTCTGAGCCACAAACTGCAACTGCTCGCGGCGCTGTGTGAGGTGCTGCTGCTGCTGCCTAAACTTTGCCGTCACCGCGTAACGCAGCGTGGTCTGCAACCCGTCTAGCCGGTAGGTTTGCTCTCGAAGCCGGTGAGCGGTTTGCCGCTCCAGCCGTTGCCGGTAGCCCTCGATGCGCTCGTCGTAGGCCGTGAGGCCGTCGATCAGGAATTCAGCCACCGCCGTAGGAGTTTTCATTTTGGTGTGGGCCACCAGGTCGGCCACGGTTTCATCGCGCTCGTGTCCGATGCCCGTAACCACCGGCAGGGGAAACTGCGCGATGTGCGTAGCCAGTCCGTAGGTGTCGAAGCAGTCGAGGTCCACCTGCGCTCCGCCCCCGCGGATCACCACCACCACGTCGAAGCAGGGGCCGCGCTGTTCCAAACAGTCGTATACCGCCAGCAGCGCCGCCACGATGCTGGCTTCGGCCGCATCTCCCTGCATACTGGCTCTGAACAACTGCACCTCGAAGCGGTAGCCTCCCCGGTTGCGCTGCAGCTGGTCCATGAAATCGCCCAGTCCGGCCGCGGTAGGTGAGCTGATGACTGCGATGCGCTGCGGCACCAGGGGTAACGGCAGGCCCTTGTTCATCTCGTATACGCCCTCGTCGATGAGTTGTTGGATCACCTCACGCCGCCGCCGGGCCCGCTCACCCAGGGTATACTGGGCGTCGATGTCTTTCACATTGAAACTCAGCCCGTACAGTTCGTGAAACTGCACCTCTACCTGGGCCAGGATTTTAAGTCCGGGACGCAGCGCCTCGCCGGTGACGGACTCGAACCAGCCTTGCAGATTTCGGAAGGTGTAGGCCCAGATGGTAGCCCGCACCTTGGCCAGCAGCCGGTCGTCGCCCTTTTCTACCAGATCCAGGTAGCAATGACCGTTCTGCGCTACCCGCAGTTCGCCGATCTCGGCCACCACCCAGTAGGTAGGTTGCAGTTGCGCCGACAGCGCTTGCTTAATGAGTTGGTTGAGCTCTACGAGAGAGAGGTGTTCGGTCATGCTAAAACAACGCGTCTAAGTCTCGACTGTAATGAATAATTCGGCGTACGGTGATAGCCTCCTCCGACTCGATGGTATAAAATAGGATGTAGGGCTTCGCCAGGAGGCTGCGCAGCCCGGATCGCAGTTCCGGACGAGGCCGTCCTATCTGGGTATTGTCGGCCAGTTTCTGACAAGCATCAAAGATACGATCTTGCATTTTATCTGCTTGCAGCGAACTGTCTTGCGCAATGTAGTCCCAGATATCATCCAAATCAGCTAAGGCCGTTCTACTCAAAGAATAGGTAGCCATTATTGCTTCGCATTGTTGGAGAGACGCATTCGTTCTCGCCCGCGAGCCTTAATATCTTCTAACAATGCTCGGGTATAGGGCACCGTATCTTCTTCAAAACCACGGTCTATCTCTCCCCGCAACTCCGCCAAACGCGCTTCGTACTGCTGTTCCTGAAGCTGTAGAAGGCGTACTGCAGCCCGCACCGCTTCACTCACATTATTGTAGCGACCAGCGCGAACGCGTTCTTGAAGAAATTCTTCTAGCTGAGGAGTAATGGATATATTCATAGCTATTCTATTCGAAGATTATACAATGATAACAAAGATTGTTATCTAAAACAATTGTATTGGCCCAACTACACCAAGTCATTAACTTTTCTCCGGTCTCCAAGGGATTTCATCCACCCTTAGTTCCTGTCCCATCGTCCGGGCCAGCACAAACAGCCAGTCGGACAGGCGATTGAGGTAGACGATGATCACGGGAGCGACGGTTTCGTGCTGGCTGAAGCGCACTACCTGTCGCTCGGCCCGGCGGCACACGCAGCGGGCCACGTGGCACACCGACACGGCCGGATGCCCGCCGGGCAGAATAAAGAACTTCATCGCCGGGAGCTTAGCGTCCAGCGCATCAATCGACTGCTCGAGGTGCGGCACCATGCCCTCGGGGAGGGGCGGCAGCTTCATCGACGCTTTGCTGGGGTCGGCGGCCAGGTGCGAGCCAATCACGAACAGCGTTTCCTGAATTTCCTGAAAGAGCACGGTGCGGTCCTTATTCACGGCTTGGTCGCGCAGCAGGCCCAGATGGGCGTTGAGTTCGTCGATGGTGCCGTAGGTTTCTACTCGCTCGTTGGACTTACTCACGCGGGCACCACCGTAGAGCGCCGTGGTGCCTTCATCTCCGGTTTTGGTATAAATTTTCATGACCGGCAAGATACGCCGAAATCTGGCAAGGGATGCTACCTTCTCCTAAAAATCCACAATTGCGGAGGCCTTCACCCGCTGGTACTCCTGCATAAAGGCGGCGTAGTCCGCGGCGCTGACGAGTTGCTGATAGTCCGCCAGCCCGTCTTCGGCGTAGGTTTCCAGGTTAGCCCGCAGGGCAGCCAGCACGTAGGCCCGCAGCAGCGCCGCGTCGTAGGGGTTGGTTTCCGTCGCATCCAGCAAGCGCTGGTAAGCTTCGTTGGGGTCAGCTTCCGGTGGATACAAGTAGGCGATGGCGGCCAAGTAGCCCCGACTGAAAAAAGGATTTTCAGCCAAGAATGCGTATCCCGCTCGTGCTTGCGCATCATCACCCGCTTGCTCGGCCAGTTGCGCCCGGAAGTAGGTCAGCCAGTACGCCTGCTGCCGACTCCGGGGCTGGAGTTGACCGCTCAGATTGCTCAGCCTAGCCAGATCATTGCGGTCTTCGGCTTGGAAGGCAGCCACCCAGTTCGCGTAGGCCTGCCCGTCAGACGATAGTCCGGTAGCGGAAGTAATCTCGTCGGCCCAGCCGCTCCACTGAGCGCGGGTCGCGTCACCGAACCGGAGCCACAGGTCGTGCACGGCCAGCACCCGGTAGTTGGGGTCGTCAAAGGCTTGCCAAAGCTGCTCGCGTAGCGGGTTGTCCAGTTGCGGATAGCGGTAGCGTAGCGCCTGGTACAGGAACACGTCACTGGCCGTATCCACCGCTTGCCGCAGGGCCTCGTCCGAGAAAATTGTGAGCATGTCCTGAGCCACCTCCACGGCGACCGAATCAGCCAATTGCTCTTCCCAGTAGTCTACCGCCGCGGTGGTGCTTCCGCCGGGCAGAGCCGCTGCCTCATTCAGGCTTACGCCGCGTTTGAATTCAGCCTCATCGAAGCCAGCTTCCACCGCCCGGGCGAAAAAGTCTTCGGCAATGCGCGGGGCGTTTTGCTCCAGTGTCCACAACCCCATCATATGCAAATAGTATCCCTGTTTGAACACGTTCACGGACTGCAAGCGATCTACCACGCGCAACGCTTCCTCCACCCGGTTGGCCCGGTACTGCGCCACCGCCGATGCGAACGACAGCGGTTCGCCAAAGGCCAGCTCCCCTTCTTGCGCCAGCGTCTGCGCCCGTTGCAACAGGGCAGTGTCCACCGACGATTGCGCAAGTAAATAATTATACAAATGGGCAAATTGCAGGCTGTTAAGTGTAGAATCATCTGACTCTTGCCAGCGAAACGAGGCAGGTGACATCCCGGCACCGTAGCGCTCCGCGAAGGCCAGAGCGTTCACCTGCACCGGCACGTAGCTCGTATCACTGACCACCTCGTTGAGCAACGAGTCGATGCCGATAGATACGACTGTTGGACTTTGCGCAAGCACCGCCAGGGTGTTGGCCTCCGCGGCGTCGCGCACGGCTGCCCCGGCTCCGGCCCGCTGTAGATAGAACAGGGCCGAGTCCAGCACCGCCGTGCGGCCGAAGGTGAGCGCCAGGTTATTCTGCAAATACGGATTCTGCGGAAACTCTTCCAGGCCCTGTCGAAACGCAAACACGGCTTCGAAGAATTGCTTCGTTTCCAGAAAGGCGTTGCCCAGATTCACGTAGGCCTGCGGACTGGGGTTCTTCTGCACCGCCTCGTTGAAGTAGAAGGTGGTGAGCGCCGGGTCGTTCTGCAGGCGGGCCAGCGCGCCCAGGGCGTAGTTTGAGCGGTGATTCTTGTAGCCGTACTGGTCGCCCAGCTTGTAGTACTGCTCGGCCAGAAACAGGTCGCCTTCGTGCTGGTACAAATCGCCCAGCACGTTGTTGTAGCCCGCCACGGCCTGGTAGAAGGGAAAGAGTCCGGCGCGGGCGAAAAAGGCCACCGTGGCCACCAACCCCACGATCTGCATGGTGCCGTAGGGCAGGTTGGGCGGTTGGTACACCACCCGGTACACCCGCTGGTTGGTGGCCAGTCCCTGAATGAAGTTCGCCACCACGTACACGTAGAAAATCAGTCCGAAGCCCAGCTGACTGTAGACGATGGTGTCCTCAAAGGTCTCCAGCACCGGGTCGTTGGCGGTGGCGAAGAAAAAAGCCAGCGTGGCCAAGGTGATCAACGCCAGCGCCGCATACAAATATGCGCCTAGCGGTTGAAAGGGCAGAATGTACTGATACTGCGACTCGCGGTCGCGAAAGCCCCACAGCCCAATGACCGTGCAGATCGCCAGCACCAGAAACGCATTTAGATAGAGAATATCCCAATCGATGATGCCGATGTTGCGCAGCACCAGTAGCCCCAGGTTGGCCAGGTAAATCACCGTGATGGCGGTGAAGTGCAGAAAGGTGTTTTTGCTGCCGGGGGCGTTGTTCTGGGTGATGAGCTTCAGGAAAAAGCTTAGCAGTTCGTGACCCACCAGCAGCACAAAGAACAGGCTCAGCACCACGGGCACCACCAATCCGTAGCTGATCAGATACAGGGCCGGGTGCGGCATTGGCGAGAAAAAGTGCACCGCTAGTCCCACCAAACCCACTACTCCGGCGAAGGTGAGCAAGCGGGGCAGCAGCCCGGAGGCGGGACGGATTTTCTGAAAGAAGAAGATGGGCAGCAGGAACAAGGCGACCACCAGCCCTGCCCCCACCCGGCCGGTGGTGCCGAAGAGTTGCAGTTGCTCCCACTTCATGCCCAGCACCAGGGCCACCACCACCAGGTTGCCCAGGTAGAACCAAAAGCCCGTGAAGGTGGAGACGATCACCAGCAAGAAAACCATCGTCACGGCCAGCGCCGCCAGCAGTAAGTAGGCCGCTTGGGGAGCCACGTTCAAGTTACTGCCCCAGTAGGTTTCGCTGATCACGTAGTAGTCGGTGGTGCGCGTAAAGTCGAATACGCCCACCGACACCGGGTCGTCGGGCAGACTCACCTGCTCCACGTTCGACAGCAACTCCCAGTCGACGCTACCGTCCAGACCGCGCAGCGCGCTTACGCTCCCGGCGATCAGGGCCGCAGCTAAAAGAGCCAACAGCACCCAGTAGACCCGGCGGCTGTCGGGGTGCCACGATTGCCAGAAAAACGGTTGATTCATACGGGAGTACGACAGTTGGAATGTGCCAAAGGGTGCGAATTAGCAAATATTCTTGAATAACGGCGGGCCATGTACCGTATTATGCAACTTTGCGCGTTGCAAGCGGCGAAGGGGCTATTAGGCGACGCAAGCACCCGTTGGGGTTTTTATCTTGACGTAAGAAACCACCGGATAGGCCATAAGCCAACCAAGCGCCGACCAAAGGAGGCATGCTCAGCACGCGGGAAGCTTTTCCAAGGTCATATGACGACGGTTTTGCGGTTTGGAAAAATTTCCAAAGCCGTATGACGACGGTTTTGCACCTTAGAAAATCTGCCGAAGCCTTGAGGAGGCCTCCTTAGCCCTGCGGTCGAGCAAAAATTGCCGTATGACGTCCGTTTTGCTCCCCGATTGACAGAAAGTTGGCTTATTCCAGCACCTTGGGCACCCGGAAGAACTCGCCGTCGTGGCGGGGGGCGTTGCGCAGCCCCTGCTCGCGCGACAGGTGCTCGCCCACCCGGTCTTCGCGCAGCGCGTTCACCTCGAACGACATGTTAGTAAGCGGTTCCACCCCGGTAGTGTCCACCTCATCGAGTTGGGCGACCCAGTCTAAGATTTCGCTCATGCTGTCGAGCATGGCCGCTTCGGCCTGGGGTTCCAGATCAAGCCGGGCCAGGTGGGCCATCTTACGAACGGTGGTTTGGTCTATTTTCATTCGGATTGTGGTTGACTTGTATACATCATACAAATGCTTTGTTTCTAACGGCGTGTTCGGATCAAAAGATACTTCGCCATTCTTGAGATATCCAAGACACTCTTGCGCATAACGGTTCGCTTGCTCTTTTTCTAAAAGGCAAACCAAATTATTGAAGTCAGCAATTATGTTCACAATCAATAGTCGTAGTAGTCTTTGAGAACAAAGTTTCTTTCTTGCTGCTTTTCTTCCAGTTCGGAGCGCAAATAGTATCTATGAAAATAGCCATTGAGCACCACAATCTTAGCTCCGGGGTTTTCTCTTACAACAGTTAGAATGTTCCGAGCCATCGTCTGATTGCGCAAATCCCAGAACGCTCCGGCTCGCTGATAAGCCTCTCGATAGGTGATTGGTTGTCCATTAGGTCTGGTGTGCGTCCTCTCCGAGAATTCTTTTCTCTGATTAGTAATCGTTTGAAGATTTTGATACTGCAACTGCTGCCGTTGCCGGGCTACCTCATCGGTAATCTTATTATTAAAGGCGCGAGCACCTTGAAGGGCAAAGCTGTTTAGAGAATCGGTTAGTTGATAATACTGATCCATAATAGCTCGCTGGTCCTGCGTTAGCTGATTGTGCTTATACAAACTATCTAAAAGAGTCCAGACAAACCCATCGGTAGGTCTTATCCCTTGTTCGACGCGATATCCATTTCTTCCTTCAAACTCATAAGGTCGTAATTTCACCGGAAAGTTTTTGGCGTATCGTATCGTAGCTTGATATTCGTTACCTCCGTTTTCTTGTTCCCTAAGATTGAACGCTTCGGTAAAGAAAGAAGAATCAAGTTCGCAAAGTATCACATCCGGCTGGATGCGAATCAAGATGTTATACAGACTATCCGCATTATAATTCTCTACTGGCTGGTGTACGGTTCCTAATACAACTACTTCGGTAGGTTGCTCTTGGAAAGACAAAAACGACAAAGCGGTAAGAGTAGGGAGGATGCATTTCTTCATACAGAAAACGTAGACGAAGTTGCCATAAAATTAATCCCTTTTGGAAGGCGAACCAACCTTTGGGATATTTTTCGCCGCCTTGGAGGCAGCAAATTGGTATTGATCGCCCCCATGACAACGTGCCAGCTCCCGTTCAATCACCGCAAACACCCGATCGCGCAACTTCGGGATGTCGGCCTCAGTTAAACCGGCAGTGGAGATGGGTTCGTGGAAGATGAGCAGGGGGCGGCGGGGCCGCATGAGCAGCTTTTTATCGTTGGGCAAGATAAACCAGTTGTAGGGAATAGTGACCGGCACCACCGGCACCTGCTTCTCGATGGCCACCCGAAAGGGACCACTTTTAAAGTGCGCCAGCCGGGGCGGTTCGGGGGTGCGGATGCCTCCTTCGGGATACATCACCATGCTTTTGCCCTCGTCGATCTTGCGCAGACTCTCTTGCAGTGCCTGGTAACTGCTGCGCGTACTGTTGCGGTCGACCGGAATGTGAAAGGTGCGGATCACCCAGCCGAACAGCGGCAGGCGGGTGAGCGACAACTTGCTGATAAACACAAAAGGTTGCGGAATGTAGCCCACCAGGGCAATATCGAGCAGCGAGAAGTGGTTGGGCGTGTACACGTAGGTCTGCCGTCGGTCGAGGTGCTCCGCCCCCCGCACCCGGGCGGGCACTCCCATCAGTCCGAAGAAGGCCCGCGACCAAAAACCGTTGAGCCATAGTCCGTGCCGGTGCCACCGTTCGCGCCAACTGGCGACCCAAAACAGGGGCGACAGTATCACCAGCACGCCGCCGAACACCACCAAGCCGTAGGTAGAATATACTCTGAGCAACAGCTTTCTCATCGACCGGGCGAAAAATACGGGTTCGGGTTGATCGTTAAATAGCAACAGTGGTGCCCCAAAACTAAAGAAAAATAGCGATGTTTAGGGGTTAGTCCGTTACATAAATCAGTTTACTCCTTGCATCGATCATCTCTCGTTGGTATCTGCTTGCTGCTGGCCCTGCTGTTGGCCGCCTCTGGCGGGCAAGCTCAAGACACCACCCGGGTGAAAATGGTGGTGATCGACACCGTGGTGGTGACCGGCAATAGTTTTGTGCTGCTCCCCGACAGCGTGTTTTTCACCAGCCGCGACACGGTGATCTACGTAGTGGATACCATCCGCACCAATATAGAGGCGGTTATGAAAGGGGCCGACGTGGCCAAGGACAGCACGTTTTACCAGGAAGTGAAGCGCCGGATGGATCGCGGTAAGATCAGCCGCCAGCTCTTCGATGCCCTCTTCGACCTGCAAAAACCCACCTCCACGACCGCCAAAACCCGGACGCGCCCGGTGCAGCGGGGCACCTTCGCTCAGGGCAGTGTGGTGGGCGAGGTCCGCATCAAAAAACTGGACGTGTTTGGGCCCAGCGTGACCGATACTACCCAACGGGCTACGAAGCGGCTGTCGCGGCTGTACAACTCCCTGCACGTGAAAACCCACAACCGGGTGCTTCGCAACCAGTTGCTGCTCAAGAAAGGCGACTTACTCACCGCCACTGAGTTGGCCGACAGCGAGCGAATTATCCGGACGCTGCCCTTTATCCGCGACGCCCGCCTGCTGGTGCAACCCCGCAGCGACGGCAGCGATACGGTAGATTTACTGCTGATCACTGAAGACGTGATTCCTTACTCCTTTTCGGGCCGTCCGCGCGGCTGGATCGAGGGCAGTGTCAGCATTGGCAACCGCAACATTCTGGGCACTGGTCACGAGTTGGACAACACCATCACCGTAGATTCGGATCAGCCGCAGCAGATCGGATACGCGGGCGTGTACCGTCTTCCTAACATTCGAGGCTCATTTGTGCAGGCCGATCTGCGCTACACCAACAACTACTTTGATGAGATTTATCAGGTGGCTATCCTTCGTCCGTTTTACGTGCCGAACATCCGTTTTGCGGGTGGGGCCGACATCAGCTACCAGCGCCGGAGCACCTTTGCTCCGGAAATTGACTCGTACGCAGTGGTGGACACTTTCACCGACGTGCGCGCCATTCCGCGCATCCGCTACAGCTTCTTTGAACAAGACTACTGGCTGGCCCGCAGCTTTGCCTTAGACAAATTCGACGACCGCACCCGGCTGTCGGTGAGCCTGGGGGGGCGACAGCAGCATTTTTATGAGCGTCCGACGGTGGCCCCCGGTGAAAACGTCGCATTTCACCACCGCACGCAGTTGCTGGCCGGGCTGGCTTTTTCGAAGCGGTATTACACCACCGAGCAGTTGCTCTATACCTACGGGCGCACCGAAGACATCCCGGTGGGGCAGCTGGCCGAGGTGGTAGTGGGCCCGGAATTTGGTGAGTTCACCAAACGCTGGTTCACCGGGCTGTCGTACGCGCGGGGCAACTACGTGTCGCCCCTGGGCTACGTGTCGGTGGGAGTGAGTGGAGGCGGATTCTGGCGGCTTCGCCGGATAGAGGAAGGGGTACTGCAACTTGCCCTGGACAGTTACAGCTACCTGTTCTACGCCCGTCGCTCGCGCTACCGCTTTTTCTTCCGCACCAACTACACCCGCGGCATTCGGCGTCCGCCCACCCTCGATTTCCGCACGCGCTACATCAGCATCCGCCGCGACGATGGCATCCGCGGACTAAGCAGTGTGGCCCTGGAGGGCAACGAGCGGCTCACTTTTAGTCTGGAAGGGGTGGCCTACCCGCCCTGGAACGTTTACAGTTTCCGCCTGGCGCTGTTTGGCTTTCTGGATACCGGCCTCATTGCCGAGGAAAGCGAGAAGCTTCTTCAGACACGCGCCTACCACGGGGTGGGACTAGGCTTCCGAGTGCGCAACGAGAACCTGGCCTTCAAAACCTTCCAGGTGCGGATAATCGTGTACCCTAACGCCCCCGCGGGCGAAAGCTGGATTGGTTTCAGCGCCGGAAACATTCCCCTGCCCCGCTTGCGCGACTTTGTGGGCAGCAAACCGCGGGTGTTCCCGTTTGAATAAAATACTTGAGAGTTCCGGTGAGAATGCGTACGCACGTGGGGACGTTCGCGGCGAACGTCAAGATTCCTTACCGGGCTTGATGGAACCGACACGAGAGCTTGTGTGTAATTGTATTGAACAAACCAGTACAATTACATTCGTTAGAGTTATGAACAATACAGCGCTAAAATCTCGTTTGCAGGAGCGCATTGAGCACTTCACCGATGCCCAACTAGCCAAGCTTGACCTGCTCCTCGAGCAGGAATTCAACGATAGCCCAGCCACCGAAAAGCCGTATCACGAACGTCCAATTGGGCTGCGCAAAGGGGCCTTAAAGTATATGGCTGATGACTTTGATGCACCACTGGACTGCTTTAAAAACTATATGCCAAGTCAACACGCTGACAACCGGCAATCCGAAGACCAACGTCCCGAAGCATGATTTACGTTCTGGATACCCACGCGTTGGTCTGGATGCTGGATGGCGATAAGAGGCTCACTAAAGCTGCGACTATGGTCGTTAAAGACACTGACAATAGTCTCTTTGTCAGCATTGCTACTCTGTGGGAGATTGCTATCAAACGGAGTTTGAACAAACTGGATTTCACGCTCTCCTTTGATCAAATGTACCGGGACATGGCATATTTGCAAATTGGTTTGATCCCTATAGAGCAAGCGCACTTGGAAACGCTGGAAGTGCTACCCTTCCATCACGGTGATCCTTTTGATCGGACGATCATTGCGCAGGCAAGGGTACTTGGTGCAAAGGTGATCAGTAAAGACAGAGTCTTTCCAGACTATGATGTGGAGGTAGTGTGGTAGGATATAACTTAATCTTTGCCGTTTAAGTAGTCACTTCACTCCAAAAAACTCGGCACGTCTAGCTTCGTGGCGATGCGATACGCGGCGTTCACCAACCCCACGTGACTGTAGGCCTGCGGAAAGTTACCCCACTGGCTGCCCGTTTCAGCGTCCACGTCCTCACTGAGCAAGCCCAGGTGGTTGCTGTAGCCTAGTATGTTTTCAAACGTTTCTATTGCCTCCGGCACGCGGCCCACGCAGGCCAGTGCCTCTACGTACCAGAAGGCGCAGATCAGGAACGTGGTCTCCGGCGTACCGAAGTCATCCTTGTGGAGGTACCGGTAGAACAAGCCGTCTTTTGAACGCAACTCTTTTTCCAGACCCGCCAGGTGCTGCTGCGCGCGGGGCGCGTTATGGTCCAGGTAGTTCATCATGATTAGTTGCAGGGTGCTGGCGTCGAGGTGCGTGGTTTCCACCGCCTGGGTATACACCTGTCGCGAACCATCGTAGCACTGCTCGATATACCCGGCCGCAGCCCGTTTTAGTTTCTCCGCTTTTCCCAGCAACTTGCTATCGCCGAGAAACGTAGCGATCTTCTCCGCGGCCAGGCTACCCGCCCAGTGAAACAAATAGGTGTAGCAATGGCGCTGACTCTTATCCCGGAACTCCCACAAACCGGCGTCGGGCTCATCCATAAACTTATCAATGCGGTCTAGCACCTCGGAGGCTAATCGGTAGGAACCCGCCCGCTCCTCTTTATTGAACCGCTGATCTACGTAGAGCGGCAGCAGCGAGAGCAGCACCTGTCCGTAGACGTCGTTCTGGATGTGTTCGTAAGCCTGGTTGCCAATGCGCACCGGTTGGTTTCCCAAATAGCCGTGCAGATCGAGGGTTGTTTCCACCAGCTCCACTCCGCCACTCACCGAGTAGAGCGGCTGGTAGCGCTCGCCCTCGGTGGCCGACACGTTGGCAATGTAGTTAAAGTAGCGCTCCAGCTCCTCAAAGTGCCCAATGTTGTTGAAGGCCGTCAGCGTGTAGTAGGTGTCGCGCAGCCAGCAGTAACGATAATCCCAGTTGCGGCCGCTCCCCGGCGCTTCGGGCAGCGCGGTGGTAGCCGCCGCGATGATGCCCCCGGTGTCTTCGTACTGGTGGATTTTGAGCACCAGGGCCGAGCGGATCACCTCCTTCTGATGGAACTGCTTGATGCTCGTACTCTTCACCCAGTGCTGCCAGTAGGCTACGGTTTTTTGCAAGAAACTTTCGCTCGTGCTTTCTACCGGAGCCTCAAGCGGCGCGCCGTAGGTGAGCACCAGGTACTTAGTGTCGTTGAGCACAAAGTACTGGTTTTCCATCATGTAGGTGAGCGAGATGTTGGTGGTGAGCCGAATCTCCGCGCCCGAACCCAAGAATTTGATGTGGTTGCTGGCCTGGTTTTTTGAGGGACGGAAGTTGCCGTAGTCGCCCACCGGCTCGCAGGTCACCTTCACCCGGGGGTTGCCCGACAGCGGCTCAATTTTACGCACGAACATCAGGGGCTTGAAGTAGCGGTCGTACTGGAAGAAGCGGGGCGCAAAGTCGGTGACGCGGAACTTACCGTTTTCGTCTTCTATCTCGGTGCACAGCACGTTGGTGTTCTCGATGTAGTACTGCTGCGAGTCGAACGATTCGGCCGGAGAACACACGCTAAACTCGCCGCCCTTCTCTTTATCGAGCAGTCCGCCAAAAGTGAAGCTGCTGTCGAAGCGGGGCCAACAGAGCCAGGCCACGTTGGTATCTTTGCCAATGTGCGCCAGAAAAGCGCAGTTTCCTACGATGCCATAATCATACGTATGCTTGTTCATCAAAAGCGAATCAAAATGAGGTAAATGAAAGCGTCAGGCTGCCAAGGGCGGCCGAAACGGTGATGGAGGCTAAGGGCAGGAGGTGTAGCAGTATCCGGCCAACGACCCACAAGAAATAGGTCCGGCTGGCGTTTGTTTTGCATAGATAAGGAAGCAACCGATAAAATCAAAAGGATAAGAATGCCGGGTACTGCTTTTAGTGGATACTTTGATTATTTTTAGGTATCTAGCTGCTCCGTAAACTTAGCGTTATAACTAGCCAAGCAGCTCCAACCTTTTCCTCGATAGTACATGGGTATCCTATCAGCAAAAACCAACTGGCACGCTACCTTGAAGGCCCCCGCTTGTTCAACCAAACACTTGCCTTAACCCACAATCCTTCCATTGCTCAATTTCTTTTTCTATGAAAATACTGGCCATCGGTCGCAACTACGCCGCGCACATTGAGGAACTGAACAACGAGCGGCCCTCTGAGCCGGTGGTGTTTATGAAGCCCGACACCGCCCTGCTGGAGAACAACGACCCGTTCTACTACCCCGACTTCTCAACCGATATTCACTTCGAGGTGGAGCTACTGCTGAAGATATCGCGCACCGGAAAGTACATTCAGGAGAAGTTTGCCCATAAATATTACGACGCAGTAGGCATCGGCATTGACTTTACGGCGCGCGATTTGCAACAAAAGGCCAAGGAGAAGGGCTTACCCTGGTTGCTGGCGAAGGGCTTCAACGGCTCGGCCCCCGTGTCGGGCTTTCAGCCGAAAGAAAACTTCGGCAACCTGCAAGACCTTACCTTCTCGTTGAAGGTAGACGATGCCGTGCGACAGGAAGGCAACACCCGGTTGATGCTGTTTAGTTTCGACGAGATTGTGGCCTACCTGTCGCGGTTTTTCACCCTCAAGCGGGGCGACATCATCTTCACCGGCACTCCCTCGGGGGTAGGAGCCATTCAGCCCGGCAATGTGTTAACCGCCTACATTGAAGACCAAAAATTGCTTACCTGTGAGATTAAATAAACGTTTTGGAGGATTACTGCTCGTCGTGCTGGTAGTGGGCCTTTTCGTACAACTAAAATTAGAAGACGACTACTATCTGTTCCCCATCAAACCCGGACTACGAAACTACCTGTCGGGCAATTTTGGTGAGCTGCGTAGTTCGCACCTGCACGCCGGTTTGGATATCAAAGTGGGCGGGGTGGTCGGTGCCCCCGTGCACGCCACCGCCAACGGCTACGTGAGCCGCATCAAGGTGTCGACCGGCGGCTATGGCAATGCCCTATATGTGCAGCACCCCAACGGCACCACCAGCACCTATGCCCACCTGCACGAGTACAATGGCGAAATCCAGCGCTACGTCAAAAAGGCGCAGTACCAGCAAAAATCGTTCACCATTGAGCTGTTTCCCGGCAAAGACGAACTCACCGTGAAACGGGGCGAGGTGCTGGGCAAGGCGGGCAATTCGGGCTCGTCGGGCGGACCGCACTTGCACTTCGAGATTCGCGACGCCAACCAGCGGCCCATCGACCCACTGCAGTACAACTTCAAGGAGATCGTAGACCGGGTGGCCCCCTACGTTCGCAAGATCAGCCTCACCACCCTGGACCGGGACGCCCGCATCAACGGGCAGTTTGGCCGGTTTGAATTTGCCGTCACCCAGCGGGGCAATCAGTACGTTGTTGATGAACCGATTGATGTACGGGGTACGATTGGCGTAGAGATTGCGGCCTACGACAAGTCTACCGGAGTGCGCAACATCTACGGCGTGAAACGCACCGAACTGCGCATGGACGGTGAGCAGCAGTATCTTTGCGAAATAGATCGGTTTTCGTTTGCCCAGACCAAGAACATCCACGTGCACACCAATTACGAAGAGCGCTACCGGCAAAACCGCACCTTCTACAAACTCTACGTCGACGATGGCAACGGTTTCCCCTTCTACACCACCAACGCCCAACGGGGAGCACTCACCATTCAGGATGAGCAAGCCCATCCGGTGAGCATCGCCCTCACCGACATCAGCGGCAACGAGGCAGTGGCTAAATTTACCTTGCAGGGCAAAACGGCTTGGCCCGAGCGCCTGCGCGTGCGCTACTTCAGCAAACCCTACACCACCAAGAACTACCACGTGCGCAACAACGTGCTACAGTTGTTTGCCCCCGCGCAGCAGACGCCGGAAGCCGTGAACGAAATGCAACCAGCCACCTTCTACGCCAACCGCCTGCCCTACGACGAGCGCCCGGCCTACCTGGTGAACGACGTGGCGGTGTATTTGTGGGATCTGCGGCAGGGCATTCCCGATTCCATCCGCATCGACGACGCTACCCAAGGGCTCAATCTGAAAATGCGCGTGCCCTCGGGACGGGCCTTTAGCTACTACCAGCCCACCATGAACGTGACGTTTCCGCGCTCCTCCCTGTTCGATACGCTTTATCTGGAAACCGATTACTACGAAGAAGACGGCCGGGAGATTTTTCGGATTCACGAGGGCAGCGTCCCCCTGGAGCGCAGCATCTCGGTGGAGCTGAAACCCCGGGTGGCACTAGACGGTCCGCGCGAGAAGACCGCGGCCTACAGCCTGAGCAACGGCGGGGGCCTGGGCTACGCCGGAGGCACCTGGAAAAACAACACGCTCACCTTCAGCACCCGTAGCTTCGGCAACTACGTGCTGGCCACCGACACGGTGCCCCCGGTGGTGACGCCCCTGAGCGTGAGCAGCACCCGCATCCGGTTTAAGGTGGCCGACACCCTATCGGGCTTAAACAGCTACGAAGTGCGCGTCGATGGCGAGTGGGTGCTGATGCACTACGACTACAAGCAAGACCTGATCTGGTCCGACCGCTTGGATGAAAGCAAACCGTTTGCCGGAGAGCTAACGCTGGTGGCCGAAGACAACGCGGGCAACCGCACCGAGTTTCGAGTGCCTATCGATTCATAAAATGTTCTTCCTGCTTTCCAAAACCATCTACTTCCTGGCCAAGCCCTTCACCTGGATCGTGCTGGCGTTCTTGCTGAGTGTTTTTGTCAAGCGCTATCGGCAGCGATTCTTTTGGATTGGACTTGGCCTGCTGCTCTTCTTTAGCAACCCTTTCCTGAGCAACGCGGTGATGCGGGCGTGGGAAGTGGCCCCGGAACCAATCGCTACCTTGCCCATTCACCGGGTGGGCATTGTGCTGGGCGGCATCACCACCGACAAAGAACCCCGCGACCGGGTGCACGTGACGGGTTCGGCCGACCGGGTGTTGCACGCCGTGCAGTTGTACCGGCAGAAGAAGATCAAAAAAATTTTGGTGAGCGGCGGCTCGGGAAAGCTGCTCAAAGACCAGGTGCCCGAAGCCGAGTTGCTGAAACGATTACTACTGCTCAGCGGCATCCCGCCGCGCGACATTCTGACGGAAGCCGAGTCGCGTAACACCCGCGAGAATGCGCTGAACTGCGCTGCCCTGCTTAACGAGCGGTTTCCCGACGAAGAATACTTGCTTATCACCTCGGCCTACCATATGCGCCGCGCCGACGCTTGTTTCCGGAAAGCAGGCCTCACGGTTTACCCCTTCGGCGTAGATTTCCGCAGCGACGCCCCAAAGTACACGCCCGACGAGTTGCTGCTGCCCAGCGTGGCGGCCATCGAAGGCTGGGAGGTGGTGGTGCGCGAGTGGGTAGGGATGGCGGCGTATGCGGTGGCGGGGTATATTTGAAAGACCTTGGTCTGTGGGTAGGTACGCGCCGCGGCGAGTACCTACTGATCTAATCTATCCAACAATCCCTGCCGGTAGGCGTTGCCTACGGGAAGTTCCTGTCCGCCAATCACCACCATTTTGCCGTGCGCCCGGTCTACCTTGCTCAGGTTGATCAGGTACGACTTATGAATGCGCTGAAAGCGATCCGCGGGCAGGGTGTCTTCCAGATTCTTCATAGTATCGGCTACCATATGCTTGCCCGCGGTGGTGTAAAGGCGCACGTAGTTACCAAAGCTGTTCACGTAGAGCAGGTCGGCATAATCAATGCGCTTGTTGACCCCGTCTTCTTTCACAAAGAAGTGGTCTCGGGGAGACGAAGCAGCTTCCACGGTGGGTTCGGCAGACGACGGCAGTTGGAGCACTTTGTTCACGGCCCGCAAAAAGCGATTAAAGGGAATCGGTTTAAGCAAATAGTCCAGCACGTTGAAGTTGTAGCTGTCCAACGCAAACTCCGAATGGGCTGAGGTAATGATAACACGAGGTGGATTCTGCAACGCTTCCAGCAACTCCAATCCGGTGAGTTCGGGCATTTCAATGTCCAGGAAGAGTAAATCCACTGCATTGCTTTGTAGATAGCTGAAGGCTTCCACCGAACTGGTGGTGCTGTACGCCACCTCCAAACCGGTCACCTTGTCAATATAATTCTTAAGTACCACGTGGGCGCGGGGTTCGTCGTCGACGATCAGGCATTTTAACGTCATAGGTTCACAAATAAAGTTACTTGATAGGTAGTAGGTTGGCGCAGCACGTCGAGGTAGTGGCGGCCCGGATATACCAACTGCAAACGCTTGCGGGTGTTGGCCAGGCCCGTCCAGGTAGAGGTAACCGGGCGCGTCGGTTTGGTGGGCAGGCTGTTTACCACCACCATTTGCAGGCGACCGCCCGCGATATCAATGCAGATGTTGACGAAGCTGGGTTCGTTGGTGGTAGCCACGCCGTGCTTAAAGGCATTTTCTACGAACGGTATTAACAGCATCGGCGGCACCCTCTCTTCTTCGGCACTACCGTTGATCTGAAAGTCGATGGTGCAGCGCTCGCTGTAGCGGGTTTCTTCCAGCGATAAGAAGTCGTGCAAGAATTCCAGTTCATCGGCCAGGAACAGCATGCCCTTACGCGAGCTTTCCAGTTGGTAGCGCGTGAGCTGCGACAGTTGGATGATGAGCTCGGCCGCCCGCTCTGAGCCTTCAATGGCGTAGGAGTAGATGCTGTTGAGCGCGTTGAACAGAAAGTGCGGATTCATCTGGCTGCGCAGCAGTTGCATCTCCATGTCACCCTGGCGCACCAGCAGCTCGAGCTCGCGCTGCTTCTGAAAAGAAAACTTGCGGGATAAATACAGACTCATGGCCGCCAGCAACAGTACCGCGTGCAATCCCCACTGCCCTACGGGGTCCGACTGCGGATAAGGGAAGTAGGGATAGAACCAGTCGATGAGGGCAACGAAGGCAACGAGTGCGGCCAGGCTTGCCCAGTACCAGCCGGTGCGTTGGGCGTGCAACAATCGGGGGATCAGCAGGTAGTGATTCACGTAGACCGCCGCAGCCAACGGAAGCAGCCCGGCGACAATTTGAAGCAGGGCGGAAGCCCCGTTGGTGGGTAGGGTAAGGCCGTGCTGGGTGAAGAAAACGCCCAGGGCCAGGGCTGCCCAGAGCAGCAGTTGGTAGGCAGGCGAGGCCGCTAGTTTTCGGGTAGATGCCATATCGCAAAATAGGGAGATTCCGGCTAGGATGCCAGCCGTTGAATGGCAACGAGAGGCTGGAAGCCCCTCGCTTTCAAAACAGATTTTGGTTTGATGACGAACGCCGTTGGTCATGCCCGGCGAATCGTTTGTCCTCCTTTCGCGTCGTTCATCATTCTTTTTTGGCGTTGCCGTGTGGATACTGCACCTTTGGATCATGGGTCACTGGTCACTGGTCACTGGTCACTGGTCACTGGTCACTGGTCACTGGTCACTGGTCACTGGTCACTGGTCACTGGTCACTGGTCACTGGTCACTGGTCACTGGTCACTGGTCACTGGTCACTGGTCACTGGTCACTGGTCACTGGTCACTGGTCACTGGTCACTGGTCACTGGTCACTGGTCACTGGTCACTGGTCACTGGTCACTGGTCACTGGTCACTGGTCACTGGTCACTGGTCACTGGTCACTGGTCACTATCATTTAGTAGCCAACAGCTAGTATCTAGCATCCAGTATCTAGTATCTAGCATCCAATATCTAGCATCCAGTATCTTGCCATGTAGAAAAGCATCCAGTATCCAACATCCTTGCCACCCAGAAGATCATCCAGCATCCTAGCCACGTAGAAAGTCCGTCATCCACCAAACCAACATCCAACCATGCAACTTAACATTCAGAACCTTTCCAAAACCTATCCCAACGGCACGGCCGCCCTCAAGAACGTATCGCTCACCATCAACAAGGGTATGTTCGGGCTGCTCGGTCCCAATGGGGCGGGCAAGTCGACGCTCATGCGCACCGTCGCCACGCTGCAGGAAGCCGACAGCGGTAGCATTCAGCTGGGCGACATCAACGTGCTGGAAGACAAGGTGGCGCTGCGCCGGGTGCTGGGCTACCTGCCGCAGGAGTTTGGCGTGTACCCGCGCATCAGTGCCCAGCAACTGCTCGACCACATGGCCGTGCTCAAGGGCATCACCGACAAAAAAGAACGCAAAGCCCTGGTCGACGCCATGCTGGAGCGCGTGAACCTGCACGACCACCGCAAGAAAAGCGTGAGCAGCTTCTCGGGCGGCATGCGCCAGCGCTTCGGCATTGCCCAGGCGCTGCTCGGCGAGCCGAAACTCATCATCGTGGACGAACCCACCGCGGGCCTCGACCCCGGCGAACGCAATCGCTTCTACAACTTATTATCAGAGATCGGGGAGAACGTGATCGTGATTTTGTCTACGCACATTGTGGACGACGTAAAGGAACTCTGCTCTGACATGGCCATTATTCATGAGGGTGAGGTGCTGTTCTCGGGTTCGCCCCAACTGGCCGTGGACTCGCTCGACGGACTGATCTACGAACGAACCGTTGAGAAAGCCGAGATGGAAGGCTATCAGCAACGGCACACCATTATATCCAATAAACTGGTGAGCGGCAAAACGCGCATCCACGTCTACAGTGAAGACCCGTTGTCTGACTTTAGTCCGGTGGAAGCTGACCTGGAAGACGTGTTCTTCGCCAAGATCATGGGGGTGAACGCGGCCCAGGTTTGATCCACCCAAACCTAACCATATTTAATATTCCTTCTTCTATCGGGCGCGTTTGCAACGCGTTTGACTAAGCCCAACTATTATGTTCAAAGAAATATTTTCACTGGAACTTCGCCAGCACTTCACCCAGTACATGGTGTATATCTTCTTCCTGATCATCGGCTTGCTGGTTTACGGCGCGGTTGTTAGCGACAACGTTAGCATCGGTGGCGACACGGGCAACATTTATAAGAATGCTCCCTACGTGGTTGCCCAGTATACGGCAATCATCGGTATCCTCGGCATGGTGCTCGTCACGGCCTTTATCAACAGCTCCGCCCTGCGCGATTACCAGCACAAGTTCGACCAAATTCTGTTTTCTACCCCGGTGAGCAAGGGTAACTTCCTGTTCGGACGCTTCCTGGGTGGCTACTTGGCGGCGGTGGTGCCCTTTCTGGGAGTGTTCGCGGGCATCCTCATCGGCTGCGCCATGCCCTGGATGGAGCCCGAACGCGTGGGCCCGTTCATGCTCGACGCCTACCTGAACAGCCTGGTGATCTTCGTCTTACCCAACACGCTACTGGTGGGAGCGGTGGTGTTTGCCCTGGCCGTCACCTTTCGCAGCACCATCGTTTCGTTCATTGGAATCATCGTGTTGCTGGTGCTCTACATTGTGAGTCAACTGCTGGTGGGCGATCTGGACAACGAGAACCTGGCCATGCTACTCGATCCCTTTGCGATCCGCACCCACCGCATCGCCACCAAATACTGGACGGTCGCCGACAAAAACACCCTGACCGTAAGTTTGTCGGGCTATATGCTCCTGAACCGCCTGCTGTGGATCGGGGTGAGCCTGGTGATTCTGGCGGTTACCTACGCCTCGTTTAGCTTCACGGGCCGAAAGCAGCGGCGTAAAACTACGACCCTAGAACCAACCAACGAACTTAAACCGGCCTTCGTGCAGCTCGAGCCCTTACCGGCGGTCACCTTGCACAACGATGCTGCTGCTCGCTGGCGACAGTTTGCGAACCAGATAAAGATAGACTTTTTGGGCACCGTGCGCAGCACTCCGTTCATCATCCTGCTATTCGTAGGGCTGGTGAACACCTTGCCCAGCCTGTGGTACGTCACCAAAGCATCGGGCGACGTGGTGAATTACCCGGTAACCTACAACGTGCTCAACACCCTGAAGGGGTCGCTCTTCCTGTTTTTATACGCCATCGTGATCTACTACAGCGGGGTGCTGGTGTGGCGCGAGCGCGACGCCCGCATGGATACCTTCTACGACGCCTACGCTTATCCCGATTGGATCATGTACCTGGCCAAGGTGATCAGCCTGATCGGACTCATCGCCATTGTGCTGCTGATGAGTATCTTCAGCGGGGTGCTGGTGCAATTAATGCATGGCTATACCCGAATCCAACTCGACTTGTACTTAGCCGACATGACCGTCGAGTGGGTATCGTTGTCCTTTATTGCTGTGCTGTCGATGTTCATTCACGTGCTGGTCAACAACAAATACCTGGGCTACTTTGCCATTGTGGCCTACCTGATCGCGCAGGAGTTCATCCTGAAAGAAGCATTGGAAGTCGATCATAACCTGCTGCTGTTCGGAGCGTACCCTGGTTACACCTACTCCGACATGAACGGCTTTGGTCCCGCCATCACCGGGCTGGTGTGGTTCAACCTCTACTGGTTGCTGGTCTGTGGCTTGCTGAGCGTGGTCGCCATTTTGCTGTGGTCCCGCGGGAAGGAGACCAATCTGCGGCAGCGATTCCAAATCGCCCGCGCCCGATTCACCCCCACCACTCGAACCGTGACGGCTGTGATCGGCGGACTGTGGCTGGTGGTGGGTGCTTATATCTTCTACAACACCAATATTTTGAACGATTACGTGAACCCCGAGACGCACGAAGAACGCCGGGCCGCCTACGAACAGCAGTACAAACGCTACGAAGGCATCGCGCAGCCGCGCATCACCTCGGCTAAGTATTTCATCGATCTGGAACCCTACGAGCGCAACCTGTACACCAAGACCGACCTGATCCTTAAGAACAAAACCAATCAACTGATTGACTCCCTACACCTCACGTACGCATCTTCGGGGATCAAACTACGGCAGGTGGAGCTGCCGGGGGCCACGATGGTGCTGGACGATTCGCTGCTGGGCTACCGCATCTACCGCTTGGCGCAACCCCTACGTCCCGGCGATTCGCTGGCCATGACGGTGCGGAGCGCCTACGAGTCCCGGGGGTTTGAGAACACGGTCGGGCTCACCGAGGTGGTACAAAACGGTTCGTTCTTTAATCATAATCACTTCCTGCCCGCCATCGGCTACGAAAAGAGATGGGAAATCACCGATCGACAGGACCGCAAGGACCACAACCTGCCGAAGCGCGACCGCATGCCGTCGATTGACAACCGACGGGCTACCCGACAGAACTACCTCAGCGACGACGCCGACTGGGTGCACTACGAGACCGTGATGAGCACCGCCCCCGACCAGATTGCCGTGGCCCCCGGCACTTTGCTGCGGGAGTGGGAAGAAGACGGCAAGCGCTATTTTCACTATCGCCTGGAGCCGAAGGTGCTACACTTCGCATCATTTATCTCGGCCCGTTACCAAGTGCTGCGCGAGCGGTGGCAGGGGGTGGACGTGGAAGTCTACTACCAACCCGAGCACGCTTATAATGTAGAGCGCATGGCCGAGGCGGTGAAGGCTTCGTTGGCCTATTATTCCGAACACTTTAGTCCCTACCCGCATCAGCAGGCGCGCATTATCGAGTTTCCGCGCTACGCGTCGTTTGCCCAGGCGTTTCCGGGCACCATGCCCTACGGGGAAGGCATCGGCTTTATTGAGAACCTCGAGGACGAAGACAGTCGCGACCGGGTGTTGCACGTGGTGGCCCACGAAATGGCGCACCAGTGGTGGGCCCACCAGGTGATCGGTGCCGACGTGCAGGGTGCTACCCTACTAACCGAGACGATGGCGCAGTACGCTTCGCTGATGGTGATGAAGCACGAAAAAACCGAGCGGAGCGTGGGCGACTACCGGCGTTACGAGGTGGACAACTACCTGCGTTCGCGCGGCGCGGAAGAACTCAAGGAAGTGCCCCTGTGGCTGGTAGAAAACATGGGCTACGTGCATTACCAAAAGGGCAGCAACGTGATGTATGCGCTGCAAGACTACATCGGCGAAGACAAAGTGAACCAAGCGCTGCGCGACTACGCCCAGGAAGTAGCCTACCAGGAACCGCCCTACACCACCTCGCGCGACCTGCTGGCCCACTTCCGGGCCGTGACGCCCGACTCCTTGCAAGGATTTGTTACCGACTTGTTTGAGCGGATGACGTTGTACAGCAACCGCACCGAAGAAGCTACCTATAAGACGCTGGACGATGACCGTTTTCAGGTGGACTTTACGGTGGTGTCGGAGAAGTTCTACGCCGACTCGCTGGGAGCCGAAAGCGAAGTGCCGGTCAATGATTGGATCGACATCGGCATCTACGCCGAAGACCAACAGGGCGAAGACTCGCTCATCTACATCGACCGGCGCAAGATGACCCAACGAGAAAACACCTTCTCGGTGGTGGTGGACCACCTACCCACCAAAGCCGCCATTGATCCCAATGCGTTATTGATTGATCGGGTGCCGGATGACAATGAGAAGTCGGTAACCGCGCAGGGAGAAGCAGTGGCAGGATTGTAGGATGTCCATAACTTTCCTTCCCCTTCGTGGGAGCGCCAGTATGTGATTGGCGTCTAATAACATCAACCAAAGCCGTCATTCCGGAATTTTACGTAGTGAAGCGAAGGAAAATATCCGGAATCCCCCTAATTCAGCGACGAAGGTTCATCGCTGAATTAGGGGGATTCCGGGTCTCGCCGGGCGCCGGGCGCTACACTCGATCCGGAATGACGGTGAAGAAGGTGTCACTTGCATAGGGACGCAAGCCACCAAGGAATACAACCTAAACCAGAGGGGTGCCAGTAGCAACCCTTTTCTCACCCATCGGCCCGAAGTTGGAAAATCTACCAATAGCATCGGTTTGTTATCACCCCTTGCATTATCTTGCGCAAAAGAAAACTAGTCCCCCGCTCCGGCACCGTCGGAGCTTTTTTTGTGCCTCTACGGCCGGAAAAACGGTATTTTTAGCCCAAAAATGTCCTGATGTTTTGCTCAAAACGCCCGATGTTTTGATCAAAACGTCCTGATGTTTTGGGCATTTCATCTCGTTGTAATCGAAAAAGCTTCCTGACGCGCACTTTTTGCCAACTCTTTGCTATTTTTAGGCAGTGCCGGAAACCGCTTCAAACCATCGGCCCGGGTACCTTTTTCCGACAAGTTGGCCTTTGGGCCGCAACGGCTTCATTGCTTCCCGGCAACGCACCTGGTTCTTACGTGCGCGCCGTTCCACGGTGGCCGCGGCCACCGTGGAACGGCGCGTACCCACTTACCTTAAAAAAACAAGGAGACACTTAATTGCTAGTGGCCGTTGATAACCGTTGCCAACGCACACCATCAACAGCACAACACACACCAATTCATTCCTTCAACCCTTCATTCCTTCAATTTCATGATCCATACCCTCGACCTTAACTTCCTCGATATCCCCCAGGCCATTGCCGCCTACCTGGTAGAAACCTCCGACGGCCCGGTGTTGATAGAAAGTGGCCCCTACTCCACCTACGAGCGCCTGCAACGGGAAATCCGGCGCGTAGGCTTCGATCCGACCGACGTCCGGCACGTGTTGCTCACCCACATTCACTTCGACCACGCCGGGGCGGCCTGGGCCTTCGCCGAACAGGGGGCCACCGTGTACGTGCATCCCGTGGGGGCTCCGCACCTGGCAAGCCCGGAGAAGCTGTGGAACTCGGCCCAGCGCATCTACGGTAACGATATGGAGCGGCTGTGGGGCGAGATGCGGCCGATTGCCCCGGAGCAACTGCGCGAGGCGGCCCACACGGAGGCGCTTGCCTTCGGCGACACCACCCTCACGACTTACCACACGCCCGGCCACGCCACCCACCACATCGCCTACCAATTGGGGGAGGTAATCTTTACGGGCGACGTGGGCGGAGTGCGCATCAGCGACGGACTGGTGGAGCCGCCCTGCCCGCCGCCCGACATCAACGTGGAAGACTGGCAAGCGTCTATCGAGCTGCTACAAGAGCTTCAGGCCGAAGCCCTTTACCTGACGCACTTCGGTCGGGTGGATCATCCGGCCGACCACTGGGACCGGCTGGGCAAGCAGCTCGTCAACTGGGCCGACTGGGTGCGGGCTAAGCTGAAAGCGGGACAGTCGGCCGAGGAAACCGTGCCGCAGTTCACGGAGTACGTAGCCAACCAACTGCGGGCGCAGGGCGCTTCCGAAGAACAAATAAAGCAGTACGAAGCGGCCAATCCCTCGTGGATGAGTGTGGCCGGGCTGATGCGCTACTGGAAGCACCGATGATACAAAACCAAGTTAGAGGGAGCCAATCGACTTAGCGAGTAGAAAGCGTATCAGTCAGAGAGATACTTATCAACAGGGATATTCTCTCCTGACCAGGCTTTCCGGGAGGTCCAATCCTGGGCCGGGGAGCTCCAGAATAGATCGCCCGGTGGCAGGCCCAGGGGCAAGAATGCCAACGCGCTGGCGTACAGACTTCCCGTAGAGATGTACCCTTCTCCAATGGCCGGTTGGTGTCCGTAGAAGCCGATGGTCAGCCACCCGTTCTCGTCAAAAGTATCCGGTGCTTGCAGGGTGCGTTGCATCACCGCAGTCAGGGCACTGCGCACTTGCCCTGGGGGAAGTGCGTCCGGCAACTGATTTTTCAGCGCCAGGTGCGAGAGCAAATGAAAAGCTCCAAAGCGATAAGCTAGCGAGCGTCCGGTGGGAGGGTAGGTGCCCTCGGGCGAGATGAGCCGTTCCAGCAGTTCGGCATACCGCTGCGCCCGTTTGATTTGCTGCTCATAAAACTGCGCATACCAGGTGGCCGGTTCCTTCACTGCTTCCAGAATGTCGAGCAACCAGGGATGAATCACCAAGCTGTTGTAGTAGTCCCAGTGAAACGCCGGGCCATCCCCGTAGACCCCGTCGCCCAGGTACCACTGCGCCACGCTACGCAGCGCGTACTCTATTCGCACCGCGTCCCAAGGTTGCTCCATTTTCTTGAGTGCCGCCTCGATCATGGCCGTAAAGAGCAACCAGTTGTTGTAGGGGGGCTTGATGGCGCGGGTGGCCTTTAGGGCAGTGACCAGATTGTCTTGGGTGGCCGTATCCAGTCGGCCAATGAGTTGCTGGGGAGCCCGGATGAGCGCATGCGCCAGGGTAGCGGCATCTACCAGCGGCTGTCGGCTGCTCTTCTCGGTAAAAGTCAGATAATCCGGTGAAGCAGGGTTGACGATGCTGCTGAGCCCCTGCCGCATCCCGTCGGCGTATTGTTTTCTGAGTTTGCCTTCCGGCGAAGCATCTTCGCCCAGTTCTATCCAGGGGGCCATCCCGGCGTATACCCGGCCCACCGCTTCCAGGTGGCTCACGGCTCGCCGTTCCGCTTCTTTGCCCGGCTGCGCTTCCACCGGCATGGACGCCTTGAGTTGTTGCCGGGCCAAAGCATTGATTACCGGGTCGGCTATCTTCAGCAGCGTCTTGCGCCAGTAGAGCCGTACGTCCGGTGGTTGGATGCTAGCCCCTAGGGAGGCCTCCGGGGGAGTGCCCGCGGCTAAACTAACCAGGGTGGTGTTCTTGATAAAAGCTCTTCGTTGCATGCGAGAGGATAATTTTGAATGTTTGGGTGAGTAAATCTACCGAAAAACCACTTCAATGAAACCAAGTGACCGGAATACCACTAAAAGGCCACGCTTTTATGCGTGCTGGTTTTGCCTCTGGATAGCACCACTGGTCGGATTTGCACAACCCGAAGTCACGGCGCGAAAGTGGCAAGTGCACGAACTGGTTCTGGAGGCGCTTCCTTAATTGAAAGTTCGGGAAGTTTTTGTTTAGCGAAAAAACCGGTATACTCTCTGTCAGTATCTTTCCTGACTGTTTTGACTTTTCAGCACTTCCATCATCTGCTCAGCATCTAGGTACTGAAAGTAGCGGGCGGTGGCTTCAAAATGCTCGTTCAGCACCACCATCGCGGGCAGTGAAAACGGTTTGCCCTTCCGGCGGGCCATCAGCAAGGCAATCTGGTGGACGGGATTGGGCTTGTTGATTCTCTCGTTCACAAATACCTGGTTGCCAAAAGTAATGGTGTCCGGTGTCTCAACATTCATTCTCACGGCATAATAGTTAGTATTGAGCATGTCTGCCACCCGCGGGTTCCGAAAAGCTACCTTATCCATCTTCCGGCAGTAGGCGCACCAGTCGGCGTAAAAGTCCACAAACACTTTTTTAGGATGCACCTTCAGCGAATCGTCCAGTTGCGCAAAAGTCAGCCACTGCACGGGCTCAGCTTGCTGTGAAGAAGCACGATGGCCACCCGTCATCAGGGTAAGCCCTAGTAGGATCAGAGATGTCTGTTTTAAATTTTTTTTCATAAAATTGTATGATAACATCAAATCACCGTAGCAACAGGTCGCGACCTGTTGCTACGGTGATTTGATGCGCAGGCCAACCAAGAACGTGCGGGGCAGGCTGGGACCGTAGACGTAGTTACTGTCCCGGTTTTTGCTTACGTCAAAGTCGTCCTGATAAGCGTCAAAAATGTTCTTTACTCCCCCAAACAGTTCCAGGCCGGTGTTTACCTTCGTGAGGTCGAAGGTATGGCTCAGCCTTATTCCTACTTCGGTAAACGCCGGGGAGGTAAAGTATTCGTCTTCGGCCTGCCCGGTGCCTTCTCCGCCGAAGTGCGCCAGCAGCATCGGGCCGGTGTATACGATGTTGGTGCTGGCACTCCAGTTTCGGGTCGGCGTGTAGGTAAAGGTGGCGTAGCCGTACTGATTGGGGGTTCGAAGAAACTCCCGCTGGGCGGGCAGGCCCTCAATGTTGTCTACCGCTTCGTCGTACGCACTGGACTGTAGGGTGTAGCCCGCGTCTATTTCGAGAACATAATCAACGTTGGCCCTTGCTTCTATAGTAATGCCTTGAACGGTAGCCCCTTCCCCGTTTCTTTTTTCAAACCGCTCTCCGAATTCATCTTCTCCCCAAGGAAACTGAAAGAAAGCGTCATCCAGGGTGGTATAAAATCCTTCTACGGTAAACCCGGCGATCAAGCGCTCGGTTGCTTTATCGTAGTTCACCGAAGCCGTAAAGCTGTTGGAACGCTCTTCCTTTAAATTATCAGCCAGTGAAATACGCGATACGCCTCCTCCGGCAAAGGCAAGGTGCAAATCCGTATCAAAAGCCTGCGGGGCTCGGAAGCCGGTACCCCACCCTAGTCTAAACTGGGTGGTTTCTCGCAGTTTATACAACAGGGAAAGTCGCGGACTAACAATAGCCTGATTTACCAAATTATGTTTATCCACCCTCAAGCCGGAGAGTACGTTTAGCTGGGGAACGATGTCCCAATCGTGCTGTACAAACACTCCCCAATCGGTCGTCGTCTGATCAATCAGGTATTGGTAAGAATCAATCCGGTCCAATACGTTATCATACACGTATTCGGTGCCGACGGTCAGCACCGCCTCCCCTCCTAAAAAATCATCGAGCCGGTTATTCAGCTGCACCCCTCCCTGGTGGGTAGTCACATCAGAAATTCCGTAGGGTGGGTCCGCCAAAAAGCTTTCCAGTTCAGCACCCCCATCGGGTATGATTCCGGTATAATGATCCCGATCCGTTTGCTGGCCTCCGTAGTAGAAGATCAACGATTGCTTCTGTTCATTAAAGTTGATCCGGTAGTCTACACTACCCATGAACACGTTGTGCGTTCTTTCTTCGGACTGCCGGGACAGGTAAGCAGGACCGTCCACCATTTCTCCCCCGTAACGGTATTCGTAGAGGCTGCTCAGGCTTATCTCGAGCTTTTGATTTTCAGTAGGCAGATAGAACAGGTTGGCGCCAAAGGAATTGTCCTTTAGTTGCGGTAGCTCCGAGAAATTATCGCCATTGGCATCGTAGGTTTCCCGGTTTCGGTTGTTTACAAAAAAGGTGGCCCCGGCATTCTCTTGTTCGTTGATCAGGGTAGCGTTTGCGGCTAGGATGTTGTCGGTAGCGTCTCCTTTAATGCTTTGAAAGGTGTTGGTGATGTTGTAGCTGTTTTCCGTAGGAATTTTGGTGATCACGTTGACTGTGCCCCCAATCGCACTGGAGCCGTACAGGGCCGAAACCCCGCCGCGTACTACCTCAATCCGCTCGATCATATTGACCGGTATCTGCTCCAGGCCGTACAGGCCGGTTAAAGGACTGAATATGGGGCGGCTATTGATCAGTATTTGGGAGTATCCGCCCGGCAAGCCATTCATCCTTAGCTGGGTGTAGTTGCAGGTTTGGCAGTCGGTTTCCACGCGCAAACCGGGCTGAAACTTTAAGCCTTCCGATAGATTGGTGGCCACCACTTGGTCGAGGGCTTCACTGTCGATGAGGTTGACAATCACCGGGGATTCGGTTTTTCGCTTAGCGGTTCGGGTGCCGGTGACCACGATTTCCTCAAGATTAACGTTGCTCTCTTGCAGGGTAACGTGGGCATCCACGGTTTGCCCGGCAATCACCGTCACTTTTTGCGAGTAAGGCCGATAGCCTATCAGGCGAATCTCAATTTTTTGTTCGCTGGTCGGCACACCGCTGATCGTAAAATTCCCGTCGGCATCGGCGGCGGTGCCCAGGTTGGTGCCTGCCACCTGGATGGTGGCGGCGGGTAAAGCTTCGTTTTTGTCGCTCACTTTGCCCGTAATGGTTCCCGTTTCTTGGGCCGAGGCCCAGTGGACCACTGCAAAAAGTATAATCGTAACAGAGAAAAGATGTTTCATCAGTGCGTGTCAGTTAAATTATGTGAACTCAGCTGTAATTACGTACAAAACTAATGAGTTAGATTACACTAACAAAATGAGTAAGCTTTTTTTTGTACTTTTGTTCAGATTTAAAAAATGAGCTATGACCTCGCTGACGGAAGAAAACTATCTAAAAGCCTTGTTTCATCTGGCCGATGAGCAAGAGCAGGTAAGCGTGAAGCAACTAGCCCAGGTACTGGACATCAAAATGCCTACGGTTACCAGTATGATGAAGCGATTGTCGGAAAAGGGGCTGGTGCATTACGAAAGTTACAAACCCCTGCAACTGACCCAATCAGGCAAGAAAGAGGCGGCTTTAATCATCCGCAAGCATCGGCTCACCGAGATGTACCTGGTAGAGAAGATGGGCTTTGGCTGGGAACAAGTGCACGAGATTGCCGAGCAGGTGGAGCACATCGACTCCACTATTTTCTTTGAGAGAATGGATGAGTTACTAGGACGCCCTACGCTTGATCCGCACGGTTCTCCTATTCCGGACAAAAACGGTAAGGTAGCCCAAAAGTCGCACGACAAACTTAGTGATGGTAAGGCCGGGCAATCAGTGAAGCTAGCGGCCCTGACCCACGCGTCACCGGAATTTTTGGCGTTCCTGAACAATAAAGAACTGAGCTTAGGAGTGTGTCTGAAAATTATCTCGGTAGAAGCCTTCGATCAGAGTATGACCGTAAGTTACCCTAACCATCCGAGCGAGACGTTGAGCCACACGGTATGCGAACGTCTCTTAGTTGAATAGTTGGATTAATCAAGATTATTGTAATGGTATCAGCTTCCAAAACGACTTCCTCCGACGTCAGCGCACTAGCACTACTAAGGTGATGTCCTCGAAGAAGCTTCATCGGTCATGCGCTGGTGTTCTGCCTGCATGGTTTGATGCTCCTGCATCATCATATCGTGCTCCTGCTCCATTTGCTGGTGTTCGTCGCGCATGGTGCTAAACTGCGCTTCCAGTTCTTCTTCGGTGAAATTGTTTATTTCAGGATTCTCGAGCAGGGCAGCGTGTTTATCAATGACGGCCTGGTGCTCATCAAGGATGGCCTGGTGTTTATCCATCATCGCCTGGTGTTGGTCTTGCACAGCCGTGAGCACTGAGTCGTTTTCGCCGGTGAACGCCGCCTGATGTTCTTGCACCCACTGCTGGTGTTTTTGCTCTATGCTATCGTACCGAGCTTCCATCTGCTGATGAGAATCTTCCATCCGGACGTGCTCTTCCTGGAAAGCAGCGATTTTTTCTTGGGTGCCCGATGAGCAAGCGATTAAAAGAACGAACGGAATAAAGAAAATATAGCGTGGCATAAAAAATAAGTTAGGTTAAAAATCACTACGATAACCAAGTACACGCAAATTTGTTGCGTTTTCCGGATCACCGTTGCTTTTTATCCGAATTTGGTCTTCACGCTTCAGATTCGCCTAAGAAGGAATAGTTGCTGTTGAGTCAGATAACTACACGATGCTCAGGCATTGCACGTTTTGCAAGTACCGCTGAGGGTATAGTTCGTCCGATTCACCGAGAACTCATCGGAGACGGCCACTTCCGGCACTTTCACCTCTTCCAGACAGTAGGTTTGGTGGCACTCTTGGCAGATAAAATGAGCGTGCTGGTCGGCGTGCGACTCATCGGGACAGTGCTGTCCGCACAGAGCGTACTTAACGCCCCGTTCGTCTTCGGAGGCACGATGCAGTATGCCGTGTTCTTCAAACGAACTCAGGGCGCGATACACGGTAACCCGGTCGTGCCGGGACTTTATCTTAGCGATGATATCACTAGCCGAAAGGGCCGCGTGGTGCTTCATAAATAGGGTTAACATCTCCGTGCGGATTGGAGTCTTTCTCAATCCGTGGGTGCGTAGCAACTCCGCCGTAAATTTCTGATTACTCATACGGTTTAATAGTAACAATTTTTGTTCTGTTTCACAAACAAAATACGGGCAGCAAGGATTCGTTTGCCAAAATAACGGGTTCTCTATACCAATGGAAGGAAGCGCGGCACCAGCGGCAAGTCCCTTTTAATTCACCTTAGAAATCCACCTGCTTAGCAGCCGGGCCGCCGGGCGGTGGTCATGTACTGCTGGCTATGCCTATCTTTGTGAGATGAGCAAATATAGAAAAGCAAGTACTCTCCCCAGCAATTCTCACTTTGGCTATTCTAGCTGAATTCGGTTAAGTTGAGCGACATGCGAGAAGAGGTGTTTGGCATTCCCCCGTTAGAGTAGACACTGAGAAGAGCATAGGTTAGCGGATAAACGCTTAACTTTAATCATCTAAACCAGTGTCAACAATGAGTAAGAAGAAGTATTACAGTCCGGAATTCAAACAAGAAGCCGTACGCCTGGCCGAAGCCAGCGGCAACAAGAGCCAGCGGGGCCGCCCGGCGGTAGCCCGTGATCTGGGCATTCATGCCACCGTGAATTCTAAGGTTAAAACAAGTTTTCTCTGTATAATTTTTTCAGGAAAGTGATTTTCACGGTGGGCTATTGAAATATGGATAACTTTTCAAGTTACCGCGCCACGGGGGCCCACATTCCAACAGCTTGATAGCAACAACAAAATTTCCTGGTAATTTCAAGCTGCTTGTCCGTATTGTCTAAGAACTACGTATTCAGTACCTCGGTTGATGGTAGCAAAGACTCGGTTGATGAGTTTTGCTCTTATGGCGTTAATGACCACCATTTTAGCGGTTCCCCGCCGGGATTTGCCTTCGGCTTTTTTGCGATGGAAGTAGGCCTTCAGTTCTTCATCTGATTGGATGGCTGAGGCGGCCGCGCCGCGGTGGCCCCGTTACGGCTATTTTCAAAGGCGGTAAAGTTGTTAGTCGCTAAGATCAGCGCTACCGCAGTGACCAAGCCTATACCAGGCATGGAACATAGCAACCTTAAGCTTTTCTGTAACTGTTCGTCCGCCCGGCGGCCCGGTTCCGTGATAGCATCCTCAATCCCGGTCGGGCCGACTGCTTCTCGGCGGCCGCCGCGCGGTATAATCGCCGAAGAAAGCATTCGGCTATTGGCTACAAAAGTCCAGTGGCTTGCGAAGAACAATGGAAAAAATCAACCGCTGAAGCTGCTTAATCAACTGTCTACTCTAACGGGGGAAACCCACTTGCCAAGTAAGGCTAGTGCTTTACACGGAATTATCAATAGTCGAATACCCAACTTCGAAAGGCTTGTGCAAGAGTTAGTTGTCAAGAAAAATCCATCTATCTTGCACTTGCAAAGCTTACTCCTACCCTAACATCATGTTTAACCTTAACTCCCTTATCCGCCCGCACATTCGCACCCTGAAGCCCTACGCCTCGGCGCGGGACGAATATCAGGGCTCCGAAGGCACTTTTCTGGATGCTAACGAGAACTCCTTTGGCACGGCAGGCCTCGCTGCCGATCAGTCCGCGTTTCATCGCTATCCCGACCCGTATCAGGCCCAACTCAAGCAGCGCTTGGCGGAGGTGAAGCACGTTTCGCCCAAGAACATCTTTCTGGGCAACGGCAGCGACGAGATCATCGACCTGCTGATGAAAGCCTTCTGCCAGCCTGAGCACGACAACGTGGTGACGCTGCCGCCCACCTTTGGTATGTACCGGGTGGCCGCCGCCGTGAATAACGTGCCCCTGCACGAGGCCAGCCTCACCGAAGCCTTCACCGTTGACGAAGCAGCGTTGCGAAAAGCGGTGGACGAGCGCACCAAGATGATTTTCTTCTGCTCGCCCAACAACCCCACCGGCAACCTACTCAACCGCGCCGTGATCGAGTACTGGCTGGAAGAATTTCCGGGCTTGGTGGTGGTCGACGAGGCCTACCAGGATTTTGCCCAGTCCGAAAGCTTTGCCGCGCGCTTGCCCGACTACCCCAACCTGGTGGTGCTGCACACGCTGAGCAAAGCCTGGGGCATGGCCGCCCTGCGCCTGGGAATGGCCTTCGCCTCGCCGGAGATCATTGCGGTGCTCAACAAAATCAAGATGCCCTACAACGTGAACTCCCTGACGCAACAGCGGGCGCTGGAGTTGCTGGAACACGAGCCGGAGATGCGCGCTTCGGTGCGCCAACTCATTGCCCTGCGCGAGCACCTGGCGGCCGATTTACTTAAGCTGCCGGTGGTGGAACACGTATTTCCGTCCGATGCCAACTTTTTGCTGGTGCGCGTGCAGAACGCGTCGCAGGTGTATCAGCATCTGCTGGCGCAAAAAATTATCGTGCGCAACCAGTCGCATCTGCGCTTGTGCGAAGGCGCGTTGCGCATCACGGTGGGCACGCCCGAAGAAAACGAGGCGCTGCTCAGTGCCCTGGCGACCCTCTCCGAACCAACCCGCGTTTAAGCCATGAAAAAAGTACTCTTCATCGACCGCGACGGTACGATCATCCGCGAACCGGAGGACGAACAAATTGATTCGCTCGAGAAGCTCGAGTTTGTGCCCGGAGCGATCTCTGCCCTGCGCAAGATTGCCGAAGAAACCGATTATCTCCTGGTGATGGTCACCAACCAGGACGGGCTGGGCACCGACTCCTTTTCCGAAGACACCTTTTGGCCTGCCCACCGCAAAATGCTGTCGGTACTAGAGGGCGAAAACGTTCGCTTCGACGAAATTATCATCGATCGCACGTTTCCGGCCGACAATGCACCCACCCGCAAGCCGGGCACGGCGCTGCTCACGCACTACCTGGAAGGGGACTACGACCTAGCTGGTTCGTTCGTGATTGGCGACCGACTGAGCGACGTGCAACTGGCTAAAAACTTAGGAGCCCAGGCAATTCTCGTTTCCGAAGAGCCGTCGGACGATGCGGTACTGAGCACTACGGATTGGGATGCCATCTACCGCCGTCTTCGGTTGCCGGTGCGGGCGGCGCAGGTGACGCGGACCACTAAGGAGACTGACATCCGGATTTTACTCACCCTGGACGGGCAAGGAACGACCGAAGTGGATACCGGCCTAGGCTTCTTCGACCACATGCTCGAGCAGTTGGGCAAACACTCGGGGGCCAATTTGCAAATTAAGGTAGACGGCGACCTGCACATTGATGAGCACCATACCATCGAGGATACCGCCCTGGCGCTGGGGGAAGCCTACCGACAGGCCATCGGTGACAAAAAAGGCATCGAGCGCTACGGGTTTTTACTGCCAATGGACGATGCCCTGGCGCAAGCGGCGATTGACTTCAGCGGGCGGCCGTGGTTGGTGTGGGAAGCGGAGTTTAATCGAGAGAAGGTCGGCGACATGCCCACCGAAATGTTTTTGCACTTCTTTAAGTCGTTCTCCGATGCGGCTCAGTGCAACCTGAACATTCAAGCTACCGGAGACAACGAACACCATAAAATTGAGGCAATCTTCAAGGCCGTAGCCAAATCGATCAAAATGGCCGTGCAGCGCGACGTAAAGAATTTGGATAACCTGCCTAGTACGAAGGGAAAGTTGTAGGTTGGTAGGTTCTAGGTTCGGAGTTCTGGGTTCTGAGTTTTTGCACTAAGAACCTAGAACCCGAACCTTTCAACCCAGAACTACTTCCCAAACGCTTCACGGCGACTATTTAGACTGGTACTGTAGACGGGTAAACTCACCTTGATCACGGCAAAAAAGCCCTTGCCTTTCACCCCCGGTCGGGAGCCCACTTCGGCGCCGTAGGCCCAGCCGATGGTGCGGTTGGTCTTGCCCTCGATGCCCAGCCGGTAGCCCCACGCTTTGGTTTCAATCTGGTCGGTACGAAACGTGCGTACGGTGTTGCCCTGGGTAGGATCGCGGTAAAGCACATCTTCCATCGTCATGCTGGGCGCAAACATGAAGTCAGCGAAGGTAGTGAGCAAACTGTTCGATGACAAAACAGAGTAGCCTTTATCAGGTTTGATCGCCATGTTGCGGAACCAACTCATGGAACCGCCAATAAAGGCTCCTTTCACCACTTGATTGGTGTGCACGTAGGCCCCCTGTGGGAATGGTCCCTGGGCGTCTTCCAGCACCACGGTCTGGGCCTCGGCAATGCGCTTCAGATCCAGTGAGGTATCAAAGGCGAAGCCGCCCAATCGTACGCCCCGCACCTTGCGCACCTTGGTAGGAATGACGATATGCTCGGGCATGTGCGCCGCCCAGCGATTGCCCTTATTATATTTACGCGAATACAAAGCCAACTTGGTATCACCATCATCCTCAAAATCTTGGATGTGATAAGTGCCCCCGATTTCTCCGTAGGTGAAATTGTTGGGATCATTCACGATAATCTGGTTCTTCACCGCCGCGTCGCGGGCCAGATCAAAGGCCTGGGTGTAGGCTTGTCGGAAGCTGACGTGAAAATCGGCTTTGTTTTCCAGGTAGTAGTTGGCCCCAATGCCAAACCCCGCCGTCACGTTGGTCGCCGACAGTTCAGCGTACATGGGCTGAAGGTGCAGGAAAAGCTTATTGATAGAATAGGGATCGTCGTAGAGTTCTTCGTAAGTGATGGCCGCTTTGGACGAGAGTCCCTGGGCGAGGGTGGCAGTGCTACCGCTAATCACTAGGGCACATGCAAACAGTAACTTCTTCACAACGCGGTGGTTTTGGCATTTCATCGCTGCTAAAATAGCTACTGCTGGCAAAACTAATAATGCGTTAACGGTCGGTTATTGCACGCGTACCGTTTGGGCGCGTTAACCGATATTCCCCCGCTTCATTTCGCGCACCGCGTGGTCTACGGCCCGAGCGGTGAGGGCCATATAGGTGATCGATGGGTTTTTGCAAGAGGCTGAGGCCATGCAGGATCCGTCGGTAACGAACAGGTTCGGAATGTCGTGCGACTGGTTCCAGCGGTTAAGCACGGACGTTTTAGGATCGTGCCCCATCCGGGCGGTACCCATCTCGTGGATGCAGTCTCCCATCACATAGGCGTGTTTTTGGTTGTAAGGCTCGATGTCTTTGGCCCCCGCCGCTTCCAGCATCTCCACCGCCGATGCTTGCATGTCCTTCCGCATATTATCTTCATTTTCTCCGAATTTGCCGTCAATGAAAAGCGTGGGCAAACCGTGGACGTCTTTTTTGTCGGGGTTGAGGCGCACCTGGTTTCTCTCGTACGGCAGACTTTCGCCAAAGGCCAGAAACTCCATCGTCCAGTCGCCCGGTTCGTGCAGTTGATCCTTAAAATCGGCGCCGAACGCATCGGAGTGCACGCCGCGTTGCCAACCGGAGCGGGTGGCCCACCCTTGATAGTTGAAACCGCGCAGGTAGTCGTCGCGCTGTTCGCTAACGTTGCGGAAGCGGGGCACGATGATGCCCGTAGGCCGTCCGCCGAAGTAGTATTTGTCCTCAAAGCCCTCCATCCTACCCCGCGCACCAATGCGGTAGTGCTGATCGGTCAGGTACTTGCCAAGCACCCCGCTCGAGTTGGCCAAGCCTTCGGGGAACCGATCGTTGGTGGAGTTGAGCAGCAACCAAGTGGAACCCAGCGTAGATGCACACAGAAAAACCACTTTTGCAAAGTATTCAGTCGAGGCGCCGGTGTTGGCGTCCAGCACCCGAACGCCCTTGGCCCGGTTCGTCTCCGCGTCATAAATCACCGATTCTACCACCGAATCGGGCCGCAGGGTCATATTGCCCGTAGCGGCCGCGGCCGGTAGGGTGCCACTCTGACTGGAAAAGTAAGCGCCGTAGGGGCACCCTCGGTAACAAAGGTTGCGGTACTGACAGGCTGAGCGCCCGTTGTGCGGTTTACTAAGGTTGGCCACCCTCCCGATGGTGATGCGGCGATCCTTCCACCGATTTTCCACCGCCTGTTTCACGGCTGTTTCTACGCAATTCATCTCCATGGGCGGCAGGTACTGTCCGTCGGGCAGTTGGGATAGGCCTTCGGGGCGGCCGCTTACGCCCACGAACTTTTCTACGTAATCGTACCAGGGAGCAATGTCGCGGTAGCGAATGGGCCAGTCGATGCCGTGCCCGTCGCGGGCGTTGGCTTCAAAGTCCAGGTCGCTCCAGCGCGAGCACTGCCGCCCCCACATCAGGCTTCGTCCGCCCACGTGGTAGCCGCGAATCCAGTGAAAGGATTGCCCCTCGGGGGTGGTGTAAGGATGCTCAGTGTCCTTCACCCACAGGTGCCGGGTGCCCGCGTTGAAGGCGTAGACGCCCGATTGAACGGGGTACTCTTTCTTGACCTCGGCGGGCACGTGTCCCCGCAGATCAAACTGCCAGGGGGCGGTCGAGGTATTGGTGTAGTCGGCCACGTGATCAAGTTTTCGGCCCCGCTCCAGCACCAGGGTCTTGAGTCCCTTTTCGGTGAGTTCTTTGGCGGCCCACCCCCCGGTAATGCCCGAACCAACCACAATGGCATCGTAGGTATGCGTATCTTTCATGAGGAGCAGGTTAAGGTTATCGTTAGGTCAGGTGAAGCGACGAGCGAAGATGACTGGCTACACATTGTTGTCTACGTACAGGCGCGGGTCCTCCGACAAGTTAGTACAGCCCGCGTACCTTCCGGGCACGGCGTGGTAGTTGATCTGATTCTTCATCACGGGTTCGGAGGTGAAATAGCCCAACAGCGCGAGTTGCTTGATGGTGCGAAAGAAGGGTAGCGGAGCGTCCGGTTCGGCGTCCCGTTCGGCGGCGTAAGTCTGCTCAAGCAGCAGCAACTTTTGGTCAGCAGTAGCAGAATCATCGTCGGCAAAGCGGGCGTCTCGCAACGAAAAGTCATCCAGTTGCCCCAGCACGTACCGGCGCTCTTCGTCCGTGAGCAGCTGCTCCAGGGCAAGATCAACGAAGCGATCTACCTTCAGATCGAGCCCCCCCGGAGTGTCGGTGGCAGGAAGAATGCGATCCACGAGCTGACGGATCACCGCCCACTGCGGCGGGGTAAGGGTTTGCGGACTCCACGCGGCTTCAGGGCTGGTCTGGCAACCCTCCAACGCCGCAAAGAGGGCCGGGGTGAGGGTCAATCCGCTCAGGGCGGTGGCGCGCTGTAGTGCCTCTCGTCGGGTCATAAGGTATCCGGATTAACTTCGGTGAGACGGGTGAACCGATAAATTAGCTAAGTATTTGTTCAGTCGCAAATCTCACGAGCGGCGGGCGCCTTCCGGAAGACGTTGCTTAGTGAATGGCCCGGAGCGATTCGTAGTTGGCGCTCACAATGCGCTCTACCAGTCCGTCGGTGATGGCGGTGCTGACGAATAACGCTTCGAACTGGGAGGGTGCCAGGTAGATGCCCCGGCTGAGCATTTGCTGAAAGTAGTGCCCAAAGCGCTGGGTGTCCGAAGTGCTGGCCGAGCGGAAGTCGGTAACGGGCTGCTCGGTGAAGAACAGGCTGAACATGGAGCCCACGTGGTTGATGGTGTAGTTCAGGTCCAGTTTTTTCAGATTGTCGCGGAAACCCTCCACGATGGCGGTGGTGCGGCGGTCTACTTGCTCATAGACGTCGGGGTGGGTGGCCAAGTGTTGTAGCATAGCGTATCCGGCCGCCATTGCGATGGGGTTTCCCGACAGGGTGCCCGCCTGATACACCGGCCCCACCGGCGAGACGAAATCCATTACCTCCGCTTTGCCGCCGTAGGCTCCCACGGGCAGGCCCCCGCCGATGATCTTTCCTAGCGCGCTCATATCGGGCATCACGCCGTAGCGTTGCTGCGCACCACCGGGGGCCAGGCGGAAGCCGGTCATCACCTCGTCAAAAATCAGTAGGATGCCGTGCGCGGTGCACAGCTCCCGCAGGCCTTCCAGAAACCCTTCGTTGGGCAACACGCAACCCATGTTGCCCGCCACCGGCTCCACCATAATCATCGCAATACGCTCCGGATTGCGGTCGATGAGCGTCCGCACGCTGTCCAGGTCGTTATACGTAGCCAGCAACGTATCCTGGGCGGTACCAACGGTGACGCCCGGGCTGTTGGGCACCCCGGCGGTCATGGCCCCGCTGCCCGCGGCAATCAGAAACGAATCGCCGTGCCCGTGGTAGCAGCCCTCAAACTTCACGATCTTGTCGCGGCCGGTGTAGCCCCGAGCCAGGCGGGCGGCCGACATGGCCGCTTCGGTGCCGGAGTTGACCATGCGCACCTTCTCGACCGACGGGACCATCGCCACAATCTGCTCGGCAATCGCAATTTCGCGTTGGGTGGGCGCTCCGAAAGAAAACGAATCGGGCAGCGCCTCGCGGATAGCGGTCTGCACCAGTTCATGGGCGTGCCCCAGGATCATAGGTCCCCAGGAATTGATCAGCTCAACGTACTCGTTACCGTCTTCGTCGTATACGTAGGGGCCCTTCGCCGAGCGGATGAACAGGGGGTCACCCCCTACCGCCTTAAACGCCCGTACGGGTGAGTTGACTCCGCCCGGAATCACGCGTTGGGCCTGGGCAAACAGTTCTTTACTTCGGTCGGTGGTGGGCATCGAGATTGGGTTGAACAAAGTAGAAAAAAAACGGACGACTACTCTTCCTCGGATAACGCTTCGCGCAGCACCCCATCCTCAAAGCGGATGATGGGAACCACCTGGTTGTCTTGCGCCTCAAAGTAGTTGTATCCGGCAAACAAAAGGCTCTTCACCGGTTTGGTGCTGGTATAAAATTCCTGAAAGTAGGTTCCGTACTCCTGTAGCATCTGTCCGATGTAGTACATAGCATCGTAGCCCGCGTAGGCGTATTTGCTGGGCACCGCGTTGTATTTCTTCCGATACGCCTCCTCAAAGTTTTTCACGCTGCGCCGTTGATGTTCCGTGTGACCGGGACTTAAAAAGTGAACGTCGAGTTCTTCCAATTGTTCGTAGGTGATGCTGGTGATATCAAACCAACTGTCGTTGCCGACCAGCGTTACCGGCGTCTTGGCCATCACCACCGCGCTGATGGTGTTGGTGATCACCAAATCGTTGTTAGAGGCCACGTAGACCACCGGTGGTTCGGTTTCGTTTCGTTCGCCGTAGTACACCAGTGTATCCACAAAGTCCTCGATGGCGTCTACGTTGAAACTCCGAAACACCTCCAGGTGCACCTCTCGGTCCGGATCTTCTTGTCGGAAGGTACGAATGAACGCTCCCACGCGGGCGGTGTCCTGTTTGGTGTCGTCGGTCACCACCACGGCCACCGGCCGGTTAAGCGTATCGCGGGCGAAACGGGCAGCGTGGCGGGCCTCGGTC
Organism: Cyclobacteriaceae bacterium; assembly: GCA_965217275.1. GTDB lineage: Bacteria > Bacteroidota > Bacteroidia > Cytophagales > Cyclobacteriaceae > Tunicatimonas. Next base: position 6,748,002 of record OZ244400.1, read on the forward strand.
AGCAGGCTTGGTTTGCTAAGAAAGGAAAACGGGTTGCCCTGCATCACCAGGGGGTTGGTGGATATCGGGTTGAACATGTAAATCTGCTGCTCCTGGGTAAACTCCGACACCGCCCGGAAAGGACCCGGAAACAGCGGACCGATAATCACGTCCATATTCTTGATCTCATCTTTTTCGAGCAACCGCTGGGTAGCATCGTAGTCGCGCTCGGTATCGTAGGCGTACAGCTGTACGTTGACCCCTTGCTTCTGCAAATCGTTTGCCGCCAGGCGCATGCTCTGGTACAATTCTACCACGAAGTCGTTGCCTACGCGCTCGTTTTCTACCATCAGTTTGTCGTAGAAGAAGGGAAGGAAAGCCGCTACGTTGTATACGTCTTTTTTTATGGATGACGCCTGCGACGCCACGCCAAAGGTGGTTTCGTCGATATCAAAAGCTTGCACCAGCGAGTCTTTGAGGACAAGATTCTCACCACTGGTCACCAATTGCTTCACCAACTGGGTGGCAATCAATTCATCCTGAGGATAGTTTTCGAGCAGCGTCCGCAAGCGCTGAGGATCGTTGAGGCGCGCTACGTAAAACTCCTTCATCGCCCGGGCGTCTTCCAGCGTGCTGCGGGTGGTTCCCTTCTGTTGGTCCAAGCCTTTGATGAGTTCCATTGCCTGGGCGTAGTCGTCCAGTTCAAAATAGGCGTTGGCCAACCAGTAGTCCACGTCACTCATTTGGCTCCACTTGGGATACTTGCTCTTGATTTGCAGCAGCATGTTCTTGGCCAGGGCGTAGTCTTGCTGCTGAAAGGCCGACAGCGCGAAGTAGAACGAGGCGTAGATAGTGTAGGGGTTACCCTCTTCGGTGCGACTCAGCGCGCGGAAGGCCTCGATGGCGGAAGCGTACTCGCCCTGTTCGTACAACGCCTTGCCGCGCTCGTAGCGCTCCTTAAAAAGCGCCGCCGTGTTGTCACCTACTTGTCCGTAGGCGAAAGGCATTCCGGCTACTAGCAGCAGGCTCCACCCGATCGTCCTGATAACTGTATTCATAAATATGCTGGTTGAACTCAAACTGAAAGAGTAATTTAGGTAGAAACAGGTTTCTTGGTTCGTCTATTCCCACTCGATGGTGGCCGGGGGTTTGGAGCTGATGTCGTACACCACCCGGTTCACCCCCTTCACCCGGTTGATGATTTCGTTGGAGACGTCGCCCAGAAAATCGTAGGGCAGGTGGCTCCAGTCGGCTGTCATGCCGTCGACGCTACTCACCGCGCGCAGCGCCACCACCTGCTCGTAGGTGCGCTCATCACCCATCACGCCCACCGACTGGATGGGCAACAGCATGGCCCCGGCCTGCCACACGTCGTTGTACAGGTCACGGGCCTTGAGCCCACTGATAAAAATATGATCTACTTCTTGCAGGATGCGGATGCGCTCGGGCGTCACCTCGCCCAGGATACGGATGGCCAGTCCGGGGCCAGGAAAGGGATGGCGCTGCAAGATGGTATCGGCAATGTCCAGGGTTTTGCCCACTACCCGCACTTCGTCTTTGAAGAGCATGCGCAGTGGTTCCACCACCCGCAGGTTCATGGTTTCGGGCAAGCCGCCTACGTTGTGGTGCGACTTGATGGTGGCCGACGGGCCCTTTACCGACACCGACTCGATCACATCGGGATAGATGGTGCCCTGCCCCAGCCATTTAACGTTTCGAATGCGGTGAGCCTCGCGGTCGAACACCTCAATGAAGGTACCGCCGATGGCTTTGCGTTTCTGCTCGGGGTCGCTCACGCCCGCCAGCGCCCGGTAGAATTCATCTTTGGCGTCTACGCCAGTCACGTTGAGTCCCATGCCCTGGTAGGAGTGCAGCACCTGCTCGAACTCATCCTTGCGCAGCAGGCCGTTGTCCACGAAGATGCAGTGCAAATTTTCGCCGATGGCCCGGTGCAACAGCATGGCCGCCACCGACGAGTCCACGCCGCCCGACAGGCCCAGCACCACCTGATCGTCCTGCAACTGCTCTTGTAAACTAGCTACGGTGGTTTCCACGAAGATGTCGGGCGTCCAGTCTTGAGCGCAGCCGCACAAATGCACCACAAAGTTGCGCAGCACCGTTTTGCCCTCTACCGAGTGCGTGACTTCAGGATGGAACTGGATGCCGTAGGTTTCCTGGTCGCGCACCTTGAAGGCGGCCACCGCCACGGTGGGAGTGCTGGCGATCACTTCAAAGGCTTCGGGCACCTGGGCAATGGTATCACCGTGCGACATCCACACCACCGAGTCGGGAGTGAGTTCTTTGAGCAAGCCCGCGTGGGTGTCGACGCGCGACAGGCGGGCGCGACCGTACTCGCGGATGCGCGAGGGCACCACCTCGCCCCCGTGGGTGTGGGCCATCAGTTGGGCTCCGTAGCAGATGCCCAGCACCGGCACCCGGCCCATGAAGCGAGCCAGATCAACAGTCGGAGCGTCTGGGTCAATTACTGAACAGGGACTGCCCGACAGGATGACGCCCTTGATTTGATCCGCCGAGGGGGCGGTGCTGAGGTGGTGGTAGGGGTGAATTTCGCAGTAGACGTTGAGCTCGCGCACCCGACGGGCGATCAGTTGGGTGTATTGCGAGCCAAAGTCGATGATCAGGATGGTTTCTGCCATGGAGCAAAGTTATACGTCCCAAGCGAATAATCGTACTATTCCCGAAATTAATCCCTTTAACATTTTTTAACGGCGGGTACGCAATCATTCGGTAAACCCGGCTGTTAGGTTGTCATAGGAAAAATAAAAATCAGTCAAACCAATGCATCGCTAATTTGTATTAAGAGTAAAACGTAAACTCATAACGAACAACCCATGAAAAATATAATTCCCCCCTTTATTGCGGCGCTGTTTGCCAGTTTGGTGACGCTGGCCGCCTATCATTTTCTGCTCAGAGAGCCGCAAACCATTCGGGTTGAACCGGCTACGCAAACCGCGTTTGCTACGTATTTGGAAGAGGACCGTCCGGCGGCTTCCTCAGCCGCGGTAGCTTTTGATTTCACGACGGCCGCCGCGAAGGTGACCCCGGCGGTGGTACACATCACCTCTACCCAGGGCGTGGTAGCCCAGAACGATGGCGGTGAAGGTGAAGAAGACCCTCGCCTGCAGCAGATTCCGGAAATGTTTCGCGATTTCTTTGGTGATTCTTTTCGCGGCATGCCCCAGCAGCAGGGTCCTCGCACCGGCTACGGCTCGGGAGTGATCATCAGCTCCGATGGCTACATCGTGACCAACAACCACGTGGTGGCGGATGCTGACGAACTGGCGGTGGTGCTTACTGACAACCGTACCTACACCGCCAAGGTGATCGGTACTGACCCCACCACCGACGTGGCCCTGATTAAAATAGAAGAAGAAAACCTCCCGGCACTCACGCTGGCCAACTCTGACAACGTGAAGGTGGGCGAATGGGTGATGGCCGCGGGCAACCCCCTGATGGGGCTGAACTCTACGGTGACGGCCGGGATTGTGAGCGCCACCGGACGCAATATTGATATCTTACGACGCCAGGACCAGTACGCTATCGAGTCGTTTATTCAGACCGACGCGGCGGTGAACCCCGGCAACAGCGGCGGTGCGCTAACCAACGTAGACGGTGATTTGGTAGGCATCAACACGGCAATCATCAGCCCAACCGGTTCGTACGCGGGTTACTCATTTGCGGTTCCCTCTAACATTGTCAAAAAAGTGGTTGACGACCTAAGAGAGTACGGAAAAGTGCAACGCGCCCTCATTGGGGTAGGTATCGTGGACGTGAACGCCGCTACCGCTGAGAAATACGACCTGAACCTGAACCGTGGAGTATACGTGGAAAACGTAATCGACGGTGGTGCCGGAGCCGAGGCTGGCCTGAAAGAAGGCGATGTGATTGTGCAAGTGGATGAAAAGCGCACTAATAAAAGCGCTGACTTGCAGTCGTACGTAGGCCGCAAGCGACCCGGTGATCAGGTAGACGT
>CBDCHQ010000001.1:0-27797 GCA_965217275.1 Cyclobacteriaceae bacterium
CTGTATCACGTGGAAGAGGGAAATTTCTACGGACAGCCCTCGAGCCTGGTGTGGCGCGACGGCTGGAACGTGGACCCGCTCACCGTGCCGGTGACCACCCTGGACAGTATGCGCACCCGGGCCGCGGTGCTGTTTCCGCACACCATCATGGCCAACTCCCCCACCCAGCCGCTGCTGATTCCCGACAACGTTGAGTTTGGCCCGTTTGCCGGGCAGTTGCTCGTCGGCGAGATGGACTATCCGCGCATCCTGCGGGTGATGCTGGAAAAGGTGCAGGGGGAGTACCAAGGAGCCTGTGTGAACTTTATGGACTCGATGAATCTTTCTATCGGCAACCACCGCCTGGCGTTTGCGCCCGACGGCAGCCTGTGGTTGGGCAAAACCGCCTACGTGTGGGTGGGCGACAAGGGCATCCAGCGCGTGACCTACCAGGGCGGCCGTCCGATGGACGTGCTGCGGATGAACGTGACTCCCCGAGGCTTCGACCTCACGTTTACCCGCCCGGTGGATCGCACCGCGGCGGCTGATCCGGCTACCTACTACGTGCAGCGTTACTACTACGAATATCATCAAGAATACGGCTCACCGCAGATGGACGTGGTCCCCGTGCCCGTGCAGGCCGTGACCGTGTCGGATGATGGCACGCAAGTAGCGCTCACGCTACCCGCTCTGCAACCCGGCTACGTCTACGACGTACAAATCACTGGTCTGCAAAGCGAGCAGGGTGTGCCTTTGGTCAACAACCGCTTGTTTTATACGCTTAATAACCTACCCGAAGATGCCCTCCAAGCCGTCCGTTAGTGAACAAGAACAGAAATTTATCGCGTGGTGGAAGTCTCGTCGGAAGGCCAAGACTCGTCATATCGTCAGACACGGCTTACTATGGGGTTTGTTCACTGCCCTAGGTAGCTATCTGCTCATTATCCGCTTTGATTTTGATCAGTTCGCCACTACGGACGTAGCGACTCGTTGTGCCGTGTTTGCAGTTGGGGGAGTCCTTCTCGCCTACTGGTTCTACCGTATCAACGAGAAGAGGTTCAAGCAACTTCGCAGCCCCGGTAATTAACCTACGCTTAGCCATACCATGCGACATACGCTTCTTTGGATCAGTGTATTGCTAGGCCTGTTCGCCTGCGCGTCGACAGAAGAGCAGCGTGAGCAGCAAACGCGCGAAACGGCGCTAGCTTACTTCGAGGTGTACCAGCAGCGCGAAGACTGGGACAGCCTGCTCACCTTTTACCGCGACGACATTCACTTCAAGGATGCTAACCTCAGCTTTGAGGCCGATGGGATTAAGGAATTCAAGGATTTCTATAACTGGCCCGACACCAGTTTTCGCAAGATCGTGCCCGACCAGAAGCATCTGGTGCTGCAAACCATGCTGGTGCAAGACAGCGTGGTGGTGGGCCAGGGAAGGCTGAGTCCTTTCTTCTGGCACAACGAACTGCAAGAGTGGCCCGAAGACTTCACCATCTGGCTCTACTTTGACCAAAATATGAAAATCTATCGGCAAATCGACTGGGTACGTTACCCTACGTGGATGATTCAGTCGTTCGAGCAGTAGGATGAACTACCTAACTTTCTTTCTGGGCCTTGGGCTGTTTAGCCTTGCGGTGCTTGACCTGCTGTTCACGGCGTTGTCACCCGCCGGGGCGGGCTTTATCACCGGGCGCCTGTCGAAGGGCTTATGGAAAATATTTCTGTTTCTGAGTCGTAACATGGGAGCGCGCCGTCTGCTGGAGATGGCCGGGCCCCTGATCACCGGCGTGCTGCTTATCAACTGGCTGGTGCTGATCTGGACGGCCTGCACCATCATGATTTGCAGTGAGGAAGGATCGGTGATGAACATGGAAACCAACACGTCGGCCAGCCTGATCAGCAAAATCTACTTCACGGGCTATACCCTGTCGACGATGGGTAACGGCGACATGGAACCGGGCGATGGCTTCTGGGAGTTCTTCACGGCCCTGTTTTCTTTTTCGGGCTTAATTCTGATCTCGATTGCCATTTCGTACCTGATCCCGGTGCTATCGGCCGAGCTTGAGAAGCGGCGGCTCAGTGTGTACATCACCACGCTGGGCTGCTCAGCCACCGAGATTATCGAAAACAACTGGAACGGGCAGGATGCTAAGGCCCTGGAAGCGCACTTCGGGCGGCTCACGCCCATGATTATTGCTCACGCTCAGAACCACAGTGCCTATCCGATCCTCAATTTTTACCATACCTCGAACAAGAAAGAAGCCTTCGTGCTCAACCTGACCAACCTGGACGAGGCCATCACCCTGATGCTGTTGCACCTGCCCGAAGCCCAGCGGCCCAGTGAGGCCGAACTCTATCCCCTGCGGAAGGCCATCTCTAACTACCTGCTCACCATCAAAACCGCTTTCATTGAAGATACTTCGGTGGTGCCGCCCTTTCCTCATCTCACGAATTTTGCGAAGCTCAATATCCCGCACACGTGCGACCAAACCCAGATTACCCGCTACTACGCGCAGTGGAAGAAGCGGCGCAGCACCCTGCTCGGGCTCATTCAGGACGACGGTTGGCAGTGGAATGACCTGGATGCCGGAGCGTACGATCATACCTTCGACTACCACTAACCGCGACGGGCGGCTACCCGGCGCTAACCCTTATCATTGCTCATGATCAACATTGCTATTTTTGCTTCGGGCAGCGGCACCAACGCCGAGCGGCTCTTCGATAAGTTTCAGGATCACCCGCGGGGCCGGGTGACCGTGCTGCTGACCAATAACCCGCGCGCCGGAGCCACTGTCCGGGCCAAACGCTTCGGCGTGCCGGTGGTGGTGTTTGCCAAGCAGCACCTGACCGACACCGATGCGGTGCTTCATTGCTTGCGCGAGTATTCGGTTGACTTGATCGTGCTCGCCGGTTTTTTGCTTAAAATTCCGCCGACGCTCATCGCGGCCTATCCCGACCGCATCGTCAACCTGCATCCGGCCCTGCTGCCCGCCTACGGGGGCAAGGGCATGTACGGTCGGCACGTGCACGAAGCGGTGGTGGCCGCCGGGGAAACCGAAACCGGCATTAGCATCCACTACGTGAATGAACACTACGACGAAGGCCGCCTCATCCGGCAGGAGCGCTGCGCCGTGCGGCCTGCCGATAGCCCGGAAGACGTGGCCGCTAAAGTCCGTCGCCTGGAGCACGAGCACTATCCGGAAGTGGTGGCCGCGTTGGTAGACGGGTTAGCTCAGCAGCGTTTAGCGAGTCAGTGAGCGTTCTGATAAATTGGAAAAACCTCCGGCTCCGGTTTTAGTCCTTCCGTCGATACGACACGCCCAAGCGCAACCACCGCCCCGGCATGGGTACGTAACCCGCTTCGGTGTACTGGGTGTTCGTCAGGTTGGTTGCTTCCGCGTAAAGATTCAGTCGCTTGGTTTGGTAATACAGGCGGCTGTCAAGCAAAAAATAGTCCTTGAGCGTAGCTCGCTCCAGATAGCGGGCCCGCAGGCTATGCCGCAAATTCCGCCAGATACGGTGGTCAGCCCCTAGTATCAATTGGTGGTTGAGAACATCCAGGGCGTAGCGCGATTGCACCGCTTCGGTATTTTTCAAATAAGTGTTTAGGTAGGTGTAGTTGAGCGAAAGCGTACGGAACAGCGCCGTGGGATTCTTGCTAAAGTCAACGTTGATGCCCGCCTCAATTCCCTGCACGTCCACATCATAAAAGTTACGAGGTTGCCAGGGAACCTCCTCGTTGGCCCGCACCCAGTCGATCAAGCGCGAAGCATCCCGCTGAAAATAACTCACCTGCCCCCACACCTGTTGTCCGAAGTACTTCACTCCGCCCTCGTAGGTAACGGCATCTTCGGGTCGCAGTTGGTCGTTGCCGATGTTGGTGGGCCCGTTGTAGTACAAATCGGTGTAGGTGGGAATGCGAAACGAGCGCCCCACGTTGGCAAATAGTCGCCAAGTTGCATCAATCTCCCAACTTGCGTCAATCCCCGGAAAGTAGTTCCAGCCGTAGTCAGAGTACCAATTCACGTATATGCCGGGCGTCACGTCCAGTCGGTCAAAAAGGTAGAAGCGATGCTCGGCGAAAAACCCCAGCGTGGTGCGCTGCCGTTGGCCCAAAAACGGCACCGTGACGGTATCAAATGCGATCCCGGTGCTGTCGCGGCGGGTGCGTATTCCGTTACTGTTGATGCGCTCGTGCCGCATCTCGGCACCCAGCCCGGTGAGGCCCAACGCGTTGCGATAGGTAGTGTTCAGTTCGGCCCCACCCACGTGGGTAGTGTGCAGGTTGCGGTAGGCCGCCGGATCGTTGCGCAAAAAGACGTAATCATCGTGGTTGCGTCGTCCGTATACGCGGGGCTGAAAAGTCCAGCTTCCCACCTTGCCCTGGTAGTCCAGACTCAGTAGTGAGGTAATCACTTTTTCGTACTCACTCGATGCGGGCACGTAGTAGCTCCCGGCTCCGAAGGCACGCCAACTCTGCCCACCCATCAGGTTAAATTGTCCGGTCCTGGTTTTCAGGTACGACTGGTAAAAAGCGTTGGTGACCCCGTAGTCGGCGTTGGCCCGATACCCGGCGGAGCGGTCGTGCGACAGGGAAAGGTACTGACGATACTGCTGGCCCGGCAGCGCCACGCCAACCCGACCCCCGAAGGTTTGGAAATCGCCGCCGTAGATTTCGGCCGAAACGGTGGGCTGGTCGGGCACGCGGGTGACGATGTTGATCGCTCCGGCAAAGGCATTCTGTCCGTACACCCGGGCGGCGGGTCCCTTGAGCACTTCAATCCGCTCAATGGCGTCTAGCGTCACCGGCAGGTTCATCTGGTGATGACCGGTTTGAGGGTCACTCACCTTCACCCCGTTGATGAGCACCAGCGTTTGCTCAAAGGTGCCGCCCCGCACGCTTACGTCGGCCTGCACGCCGCCCGGACCACGCTGCCGCACGTCTACTCCCGCCACGTAGGTGAGCACTTCGTTGACGCTCTGCGCCGGGCTGCGCTCAATGTCTTCGCGGGTAACCATCCGGATGCTGCGGGCCGACTCGGAAAAGGGAACCTGCAGGCGGTTTTCAGCGATGACCACGTTGGCTAGTTCAACGGTGCGAAAGGTATCGGTCTGGGCTTGAACGGAGGCTGCCATGGCCAAAAAAATAAGAACGAAGTACGACTTCTGAAGCATTCGGTTAGTCAATATGTAGGGAGGCACAATAGTAAGGAAGTTGCCGGGGATGCGCAACTAAACAGCGTGGTTTGCCCTCAAAACGGGCATACTATCGGTGTGGATAACCGAATAATGAATGCTATAGAAACACTGTCAGCAAAAGATTGCTATAAATTGTATCGTATTTATATGGTATAATGGTTGAAATTTATCCGTAATCTTCCTTATTTACGTTTCTAAAGTCACCAATCTACCAACATGTTGCCTACCTACGCTACCAGTTCAAAGGCTAAAGCAGTGGTCCGAATACGCGTCCGCGTTAAGGACCGGCGGGGAGTTCAACCGGACATTATTTACAGCTCTCAGCTGATTTCGCTGTATCATCTGGCCCAGCAGACCAACATTACCTACTACACCGCTATTGAAGCCGTTCGTGAAGGCAGCCTGCGATCCATCAATCTTGAAAACACTTTTTACGTGGTTCGAAAGCTAGATAGAAAAACGCTGCCCGTTGACGATAAGGCAGTGGAGGTGGTTGACAGCAGCCAATTGGTGAGCGCTAAGTTTTTCGCTAAAAAAAACGATTTCAGCTACCGCAAGGTATGGCATACGGTGAACGACGGACTGCTGCCCGCCGTGCAGATTGGCAATCGACTCTATATCATCGAGAAGCCAATCTCTCTTTAGGATTTCACGTTCACTACGTCCACCAAACCGTTTCGGATGGCATACATCACCAGTCCGGCGGTGTTTTTAACCTCACACTTTTCCAGTAGCTTGTTGCGATGATTGTCTACCGTGCGCACGCTGAGCGAGAGCTTTTCGGCAATCTCGCGGTTGGTATATTCCCGGCAAATCAATTTCAAAACCTCTAGCTCCCGGTCAGAGAGTCGGCGAAAGCGGTGGAAGTTTCGTTGGAAGCGCTTGCTCCGCATAATCTCGCGCTGCAGGGCCCCCGAAACGTTTCCGCTAAAGTAGGTGCCGCCCTTTCGAATGGTTTGGATAGCCAGTTCCAGTTGTTCTTTCGGATCGCACTTGAGTAGGTAACCACGCACTCCCAATCCCACCAGCTGGTCTACGAGCCAGTCATCACCGTACTCAGTATTGATAATTATTTTGAGCTCGGGGCATAGGCTGCGCAGACGTACGGTCGTGTCTAACCCATCCACGTCCGACAGGTTAAGTTCTAAAAATAGCAGGTCAGGTACTTTTGTATTGTTGTTTTGAAATACGTCGAGCACTTCCTGGCCGGTCTCCGCCTCCCGTACCTGTGCTTCAGGATGGTGTTCGCCAATAAACCACCGCAAACCCTTGCGGTATAGTTCGTGCCCATCGGCAATAAGAATGTTCATAGTAGGTAGTCATTTGGTAAAAGTGGTTGGTAACGTACAGCCAGACCGCTGTTTTCATGGTAAGTTTCCTAGAATTCACTGCTGCCGCTTCAAGAAGGGTAAAAACTTGGGTGAGGGCGTTGTATTTCGGTCGTACTGTTTTGAGGAACGCCAATGATTTGGAGGTGCTGTCTAAGGCTTAGTAAACAGCCGAGCCCACTAAGTAACTCAAAATACGTTTTTTCTACTTGACTTAAAAAATTACCAGGTGGGTTTTCAGCCTTAGATCGATTTTTTAGCGTTATTCCCACTTGGACGTAAGTGATTTTACGTAACCAGATGAGTGGTTTTACCCTTTCTCTGCTTACTATCATTGATGGAAGAACGGCGCACTAGCTCCAAGCTAACTAGGGTACTGCCCCAGACAGTACCTGGGTGAAATCACCTACGCATTTCTTCTTACTGCATTTCCTGTTACTATTGCTTCAGTAGCATGACCTACTCTTTAGGAGTGATTGCGCTATCGCACGAACGGCGTAAGAGCATTGCCTTCCGGTTGCTAGAATTGGGTTTGTCATAAACGTACTAACCAAGAAATTGGTGATACGCTAGGAATTAGCCGCACGGTGGGTGGTCATCGAGTGCGTTTGATGAGGAAGTGCGGGGCTAAAAATACCGCTGATCTTATCTACTACGCCACCGATCAAAAGTTGGCAACCAGCTAACCAGGTAGTGCCTGAGCAAGTGCTTTTTAGCCCTCAAAACAACTATCTGAAGGGGTCTAAAACGATAAAATTATGAAGCGAAGCAAAAATGGAAACAGACAGTGCGCCTAGACGCTCTTAAACCACGAACCAACGGGAGTTGTGGGCAAAAAATGTAATTCTGCCTTAAAATTGCCCCTATATGCTTTTGACGCAAACGAAACGATATAGCTCAATGGGCCTCGGTATATTTACGCGATAATTAGTTAGCAAGATTCATTCAACCACGATTAATTAACTTATGATGATGGGACTCCGAAGACAACTTTTGTGGGTTGGTGCCGGTTTGTTGGCAAGCGTTGCTATTGGTAGCGGCTTCTCGCTGCAAGCTCAAAATACCAACGGCGCCGTGGCCATCTTATCCCCCGCATCGGCAGCGCCCACTTTATCCTCTCGGGTTTTGGCCGACAAGCCGGACAGCTATTTCGTTCTTCCGCCTTGCCCCGTCAACCAGTATTCCAGTGGCGAAATCATCGCGGTGCCCCGCGACATTCCGAGCCCGGTAACCAACGCCACGCTGAAGAAGGGCGCCCCCCCCGCGGGCACCACCCTGTTCCCCAACGGATGCCTGGTGGTGATCGATCCTGATCAGCTAAGCGTAGGCACCTACCGCTTCGTGGTGGAAACCGCCGACGAAGCGGGCACCACCGAAACCCACTCGCTCACCGTGAAGCTGAAGCCTTCCGGAGATGAAGATATCGACGCGATGTATTCGGTGCGGCAGCCCAAGCCCATGGACCGCTACGTGAAGGGTGATGTACTCGCCACCTCGCAAGACCGCGACGGAGCCATTGTGCGCGCCGAACTGGTGAAGGGCACGCTCCCGGCGGGGGCATCGCTTACCAAAGAAGGGGTGGTAACCGTGGATGATCCTACCCAGCTGGTAGTCGGACAATACGCCGCCTGGATTGCTACCGAAGACGCCAAAGGGGGCACCACTTTGTTCATTATCACGTTGACCCTGCAGTAAGAAAATACTTTTTAGGCCTACCGCACCGTTTTTTCGCCGCGATAGGTCTCCATCAGTTCAGCCAGTTCGGCGAGCAGCGAAGGGTTTTCCTCAACGCTGTTGCCTACCACCAACATATCGGCGCCTGCCTCTAGCGCTCGCTGGGCCTTGTAACGATCATCAATCCCCCCCCCCACAATCAGCGGCACATCAACCGATTTGCGCACCAGACGAATGGTTTTGCCCTCAACGGGCTGTCTGGCGCCGCTTCCTGCTTCCAGATAAATAAGCTTGAGGCCCAGCATTTCGCCCGCCATCGCGGTGCAGGCCGCTACCGAGGGTTTGTCCTGCGGAATAGGCACCGTGTTGCTCATGTACGAAACGGTGGTTGCGCTCCCTGAATTGATCAGGATGTAACCGGTAGGCAGCACCTCCATTCCGCTTCGTTTCACCACGGGGGCAGCCACCACGTGCTGCCCGATGAGCAGTTCCGGGTTGCGGCCCGAGATGAGCGAAAGAAAGAGAATAGCATCGGCTGAAGATTCAATGTGCAGGTTGCTGCCGGGAAACAGCACTACCGGCACTTCACTTTCTTCTTTGATCAAACGAACCACGTGCCCGAAGTTGTCGCGCGTGATCAGGCTTCCCCCTACCAAGAAAAAGTCCACCCGACTCTCTACCCCCCTACGAACCAGGCGCCGACAGGCAGTCAGATCATCTACTTTGTCAGGGTCAATGAGCACGGCCAGGGCTTTGGCACCGGTTTGGCGACAGTCGAGCAGTCGCTGGTAAACGGTCATCGGATGATACTGTTGGCGCGTAGGTAACTGTTCACCTGCCGCTGCGCCAGAGCAAGAAGGAGGGGACCGGCGTAGCGCCGAATGAGGGGAAACCAAGGTGATCCGTAGGAAGACGACTTCCCGGACTTTCGTTTTTTGTTGCTTTGTTTGTTGGGATGGTCGTTGGCAGCGCGATCGTTGGCAGGCGGATTTTCTTTTTGTACCACCTTTTCTACGATAACCTTTTTGGGCGAGACAAAGATTTTACGGACGATTCGATAGAGAATCCACACCGATACTCCGGTTACAAGCAAGGCTACCCCCCACTCTTTGATGGTGATCACCTCCTCATCGGTGAGGTTGGTCTGCTGCTGAAGTCGCTCTACGAGCTGCTGCCACTTCTTCTTGTTCGCTGCGCTGATTGCCATGATTCGGTTTGCTTAGGCTAGAAAAAAAGCAAGGTAGGGAGCCAGTGGTAGGAAAGCAATGTTTCCGGAAAAATTACTCAGTGCGCCTACAATAGTCCTTGCCGATAGCAATAGATTAGTAGAAATGGAATGGCAAAGAACAACAAGATGATGTATAAAAACCCGTAGATGCGGTGCTGCAGCGTTAACTTACCAAAGGTGGCGGCTACTAGCTCGGGCCAGCGACGAATGGGTTGGTAGGGCAGAAACAGCAGGGCACCAAACAAGTTGAACAGGAAGTGGACGATGGCTAACTCGAGGGCGGCCTGAGAACTAAATAGCGTGGCTACCAGCGCGGTGATCGTGGTGCCCACGTTAGCACCCATCACAAAGGGGAACGCTTTGTGGAGCGACACCTTGCCCTTGGCCACCAACGGAACGATGAGCGAAGTGGTAATGGAGCTAGACTGCACCGCCGCCGTCAGAATGCCCCCCCAGGCGAACGCCTTGTAGTGATTCTGGAAGATGTGTTCTTTCAACCGCTCGCGGGAGCTTCCGATCAGTGATCGAGAGACAAATTGAGAAATGAGTTTTATGGTGGCAAACAGCAGCGCAAAGGCCAGCAGCAGCAGCAACCAATCGTTGCCGATCAGAGACGCTACCCAGGGGCCTACTCCATCCAACAAACCTCGACCAAAGGGCACCGCCTCTAGCAAACTGAGGTCCAGATGGTCGCTCAACCAAACGACCAGGCCCGCGCTCAGGCGCGATAGCAGTTCGTAATGATACTCGAGCGGAAACAAGATTGCCACCAGAATAATGTTATAGAAATCGTGCACGGTGGCGGCGCTGATGGCTTTGCGAAACTCACGCTTCTTCGCAATGAAGCTCAACGAGACCAGGGTGCTGGTCAGGGTGGTTCCCACGTTAGCACCCATCACAATGGGAACGGCCGCCGAAAGGCTCATCGCGCCCGATCCAACCAGCGCCACAATCATGGTGGTGCTGGTGGAACTGCTCTGGATCACTGCGGTGAGCAACAGGCCAATGAATAACCCGATAAAAGGATTATCAGCTACGGACAGAATGGTGGTGCCCAGTTCCTGTCGTATGTGCAGAAAAGAGTAGCTGATCAGGTCAATAGCCAAGAGAAAAAGCACCACCGCCCCCACGATGATCAGTATCCTACTCAGTAGGATTAGTCTGCTATCTCGCGCTTGGTTTTCTTTGACTTCTACTTGCACTTCTTTTGTTATGTTCGCAGTGATGAAGATATGCTCTTGGAAAGCTAACTAAAAGGCAATGAGGAACGTCCCTTCAACTAAAATTACAAAAGTTGCCGGAGTCTTGGCATTTCTCACTATAAAGGTATTGTTAAGTTTTTCTGAAAAGACTTAACATTCACTTGATAATACCTTGCTCAATCTCGCTCTAGAACCATGAACCAGAGAAGCTATTTTTCGTATTGGTAAACAAATATAACACGTAGATCATCAGGAAAAAATTAGAAGACAGCTTCTATCTGTTTTATAGAGCACTAGCAACCTACCACTGTTACGATCGCAATCTCGTAAGTTGAGTTTGGATCAACCCTACTATGCGCTATTTTCTGATCCTTGCTTATCGGGGCACTCTTTTTCACGGATGGCAGATTCAGCAGAACGCCTACACGGTGCAGCAGGCGGTGCACGAAGCCCTAACCCGCGTGCTGGGGCAACCCGTGGCGGTGACCGGCAGCGGGCGCACCGACACCGGGGTGCACGCCCGCCAGCAGGTGGCCCACTTCGACTGGTCCGCCCCCCTATCGAGCGCGGTGCTGCTGCCCCAGCTCAACGCGGTGTTGCCACTCAGCGTGAGCGCACAACAACTGTACGAAGTGCCCCCGTGGGCCCACGCCCGCTTCAGCGCCCGCGCCCGCTACTATGCGTATCATCTGCACAACTTCAAGGATCCCTTCGCCCAGGACAACAGCTATTATTTTCGGAAACCCCTACGCCTGGACCTTATTCACCAGGCCACGCAGCAGTTGGTGGACTATGGCGCGCGAAACTACGCCTGCTTCAGCAAATCGGGTGCGCAAAACACTACCCACCAGTGCTGCATTCATCAGGCCGAGTGGATAACGCACGACGAGCATCCGGCCGGACAGCGCACCACCTTCCGCATTGGGGCCGATCGTTTTCTGCGGGGCATGGTGCGCGCTATCACTGGCACGCTGTTAGACGTAGGAACCGAAAAAACCGATCTAAAGACTTTCCGGGCAATCATCAACGGTCAAGACCGACGCCAGGCCGGACGATCCGTACCCGCCCACGGACTATACCTCACCAAGGTGGTTTATGAGTTCCAGGTTCGGGGTTAAAGGGTTCTGGGTTCTGTATTTTTTGAACTCAGAACCCCGAACCTAGAACTTCGAAAACCTTTTTCATCGATTGCGTTAATAAAGAAGCAGTACGCCTGATAGCATTTTTATACTTATGGACAAAGAGAAGACGAGTAGTGGTGACGTTGTTGATTTGGATATCCTCCGACGAGTCTTCCGATTTGTTAAACCCTACTCAGGTCAGTTCTACTGGCTGGTGTTTCTCACGGTGGCCGTTGCCTTTTTAGGTCCCGCCTTGCCCGTGTTGGTACAGACCGCTATCGACGATTACATTCTGGAGGGCGACTACCCCGGATTGGTCACCATTGTGATCATATTGATTGGCCTGCTGGTGGTGCAGGGAATCGTCCAGTACTTTCATACCTACGTATCGGGCCTGTTGGGCCAGAACGTGATCCGCGACATCCGTATCAAGCTATACCAGCATCTGCTCAGCCTTCGGTTAAAGTTTTTCGATAACACTCCCATCGGCCGGTTGGTGACCCGCAACATTTCAGACATTGAGACTCTTTCGGATATCTTTAGCCAGGGCATTGCGGCCATCATCGGCGACATCCTGCAAATTATCGTCATCCTGAGCGTGATGCTCTACATCGACTGGAAGCTCACCCTGGTCAGCCTGTCCACGCTGCCGCTGCTGATCCTGAGCACTTACGTTTTTAAAGAAAAAATCAAGGTCGCCTTCAACGAGGTGCGCAACGCGGTTTCTAATCTTAACGCTTTTGTGCAAGAGCATATCACGGGCATGAACATCGTGCAGATCTTTAGCAGCGAAAAGCGCGAGTACGAACGCTTTCAGGAGATCAACGATGAGCACCGGCAGGCGCACCTCAAATCAGTGATGTATTACTCTGTCTACTTTCCGGTGGCCGAAGTGATTCAGGCCACGGGCATTGGGTTGCTGGTGTGGTACGGAGCCCGCGGCGTACTCTTTGACGACGTCACTATTGGCGTGCTCATCGCCTTCATCATGTACATCAACATGTTCTTCCGGCCCATCCGGCAGATCGCCGACCGCTTTAACACCCTGCAATTGGGCATCGTGAGTTCGTCGCGCATCTTCAAGTTGCTCGATAGTCAGGAGCATATCGACGACAACGGCAACTACCAACCCGAGCGCGTGAGCGGCCGTATCGTGTTCAAGAACGTGTGGTTTGCCTACAACGAGCGCGACTACGTGCTCAAGGACATTAACTTCGAGGTGCAGCCCGGCCAAACACTGGCCCTGGTGGGAGCCACCGGGGCGGGCAAGTCCTCAATCATCAACTTACTCAGCCGCTTCTACGACATCAAGCGCGGCGAAATCATCATCGATGGCCGCGAGGTGAAGGAGTTTGACCGCGACACGCTGCGCCGACACATTGGGGTGGTGCTACAGGACGTGTTCCTGTTCTCCGACACCATCGAGCAGAACATCACCCTGGGAAATCCGGATGTCTCGTCGGAGAAAGTGCGGGAAGCTGCCGACCTGGTGGGGGCGCTGCCGTTTATCGAGCGACTGCCCGGGGGCTTCGATTACAACGTGATGGAACGGGGAGCTACCCTGTCGGTGGGGCAACGGCAGCTGATCTCTTTCGTTCGGGCAATGGTCTACGACCCCAAGGTGATCGTGCTGGACGAGGCCACCTCATCGGTTGATACCGAAACCGAGGAGTTGATCCAAGGAGCCATTGCCAAACTGATGAAGGGGCGCACCGCCATCGTGATCGCCCACCGCCTGAGCACCATCCAGAGCGCCGACCAGATCATCGTGCTCGACCACGGGGAGATCAAGGAGAAGGGTACCCACAGTGAGCTGCTGGCGATGGATGGCTTTTACACGCAGTTGTACAAGATGCAGTATAAGGAGGTGGTTTAATCCGAACGCTCAGTCATGCCGAGCATTTTGCTAGACGTTCGCACCCTTTTGCCTTACGATCGGAGCAATTTGCTGCGCCCTCAGTACGCTCCGTACCGGGCCCGCCCCAATTGGTTGGCTTCCCCCTAAAATCATTCGTCAAAATTCTCTTTGGCAGCACCGAAAGCAACGACCAATCCGAAATTATTTGATGACCGCTTGCAAACTGGCAACCACAAAGTATAACTTGCCCCCTTGGTTGCCTCATCAAGTTTCTAACTCCCCCCAAACAGTCAGCATGGTTCTCAACGAAGCCTTCGAAGCGCAAGGACAGTTCCTATTCCGATACCGAAGCTACCTCCCGCTGTTCTTGCTCGTAGCCGGTCTGATCGTGCACGCGGCGCTACAGCACGACACGGCGGTTTATCCCCTGCTTTCGGAAAAACCAAGCACCTACGTGGCACTGTTTATCAGTTTGTTGGGGTTAGCAGTGCGCGTATTCACCGTTGGGTTCACGGTCAAAAACACCTCAGGCCGCAATACCCAGGGCCAGTTGGCCGACGCCCTCAATACCACCGGCATGTACTCGCTGGTTCGCCACCCGCTCTACCTGGGCAATTACCTGATGTGGCTCGGCATTGCCTTGCTGCCCATGAACGGCTGGTTTGCGGTGTGTTTCTCGCTGGTGTATTTTCTGTACTACGAACGCATTATGTACACCGAAGAGCAATTTCTCATCCGTAAGTTTGGCCAGAAGTACCCCGCCTGGGCCGCCCACACCAACGCCTTCTTCCCCGGATTTGGTAATTACCGGAAGCCCGACCTGGGATTTAGCTGGAAGAAAGTGTTAAAGAAAGAAAAGAACGGGGTGTTCGCGCTGTTTCTTACTTTTTACCTGTTTGAGTTAGTAGGCGCCTACTCCTCCGATGCCAACTGGACGTTCGAACCGACGCTGCTGCTCTACCTTACGCTAGTTTCGGGTGTTCTGTACTTAATCCTGAAGATTATCAAGAAGAAAACCGATTGGCTTAACGAAGAGGGACGGTAGCAAGAGTTAGTCCGGATGTAATTGCGAACTTCTCGCTGTAATTCTCAAACGTTTAAATCTTCGTACGCCTGGGCATCCACCACGGCGATGGCGACCATATTCACGATCTCCCGAACGGTGCTGCCCAATTGAAGAATGTGCACCGGTTTGTCCATGCCCAACAGAATCGGCCCGATGGCTTCGGCCCCACCAATCTCCATCAGTAGCTTGTAGGCAATGTTGCCCGAGGCCAGGTCGGGAAAAATAAAGGTGTTGGCTCCCTGCTCAGCCAGGCGACTGAACGGATAGTTTTCGCGCTGCAGCTCCACGTTCAGGGCCACATTGGCCTGAATGTCGCCGTCGATCACCAGGTGGGGCCACCGCTGGTGGGCTAGTGAAGTGGCCTGCGCTGCTTTGCTGGGCACCTCGCCCTTGCTCGAGCCGAAGTTGGAGTACGATAGCACGGCCATGCGTGGCTCAATGCCGAACGAGCGCACCGCCGCCGCTGTGAGTCCGATTATATCGACCAGTTCGTCGGCCGAAGGGTTCACGTTCACCGTGGCATCGGCGAAGAAGAAGGTGCCTTTTTTGTTCGAGATCACGTACATACCCGCCACCCGGTCCACTTCGTGGCGCACGCCAATAATCTGCAGGGCGGGCACCACCGTCTTGGGGTAATCGCTGGTGAGCCCCGAGATAAACGCATCGGCTTCGCCCTGCTCCACCATCGCAATGCCGTAGTAGTTGCGCGACCGCATGGCCCGGCGGGCGTCCTGTCGCGTCATCCCCTTGCGCTTGCGACGCTCGAACAATTGGTCGCCATAGCGATAGCGATTGGTGCGCTCCTCAGAAGGGTCAATGATGGTGCAGGCCGACAACTCCAGCCCGTGCTCGGCAATGAGGGCCTCGATGGTTTGCTGATCGCCCAACAGAATTGGAATGGCAATCTGCTCATCCTGAATGATTTGGGCAGCCTTTAAGATTTTTAGGTCGTCGGCCTCGGCAAAGACCACCCGTTTCGGGTCCTTTTTGGCTTTACCAATCACCTGCGACATCAGTTTCTGCTCGATGCCGATGCGACGCTGCAGTTCCACGTCGTATTGCTCCCAGTCGGTGATGGTGGTGCGGGCTACGCCTGAGGCGATGGCCGCTTTGGCCACCGCGGGCGAGATGGTGGTGATCAGGCGCGGATCGAGGGGTTTGGGAATCAGGTAGTGCTCGCCGAAGATAATTTTCTCATCGCTATACGCCTTGTTCACAATCTCCGGCGTCGGCTCTCTGGCCAGGGCAGCGAGCGCCCGCACGGCCGCCATCTTCATCTCTTCGTTGATCGCTTTCGCCCGCACGTCGAGCGCCCCCCGAAAGATGTAGGGGAAGCCCAGCACGTTGTTCACTTGGTTGGGGTGGTCGGAGCGCCCGGTGGCCATGATGATGTCGTCGCGACTCTGCATGGCCAGTTCGTAACTGATTTCGGGGTCGGGATTAGCCAGGGCAAACACAATCGGGCGCTGGTTCATGGTGCGTAGCATGTCGGGCGTCACAATATTGGCCGCCGATAGTCCCAGAAACACGTCGGCCCCTTTCAGGGCTTCGGCCAGGGTGCTTAGGTCGCGTGCGGTGGCAAAAAAGGCTTGGTTTTCGTCCAGATCGGCCCGGTCCTTGCGCAGCACTCCTTTAATGTCGCACATCACAATGTTTTCGCGGCGGGCGCCTAGTTCGTGGTACAATTTGGTGCAGGCCACCGCCGAAGCCCCCGCTCCGCTCACGGTGATGCGGATGTCATTAATCTTTTTGCCAACGATCTCCAGGGCATTGAGCAGGGCGGCGCTCGAGATGATCGCCGTGCCGTGCTGGTCGTCGTGCATCACCGGGATGTTCATGGTTGCCCTGAGTTCTTGCTCGATGGCGAAGCACTCGGGCGCCTTGATATCTTCCAGGTTGATGCCCCCGAAAGTAGGCTCCAGAGCCCGCACGATACGGATCACCTCTTCCGGGTCTTTGGTGTTGATTTCCAGATCAAACACGTCGATGCCCGCGAATTTCTTAAACAACACCCCTTTGCCCTCCATCACCGGCTTCGATGCTTCCGGTCCGATGTCTCCCAGTCCAAGCACGGCGGTGCCGTTAGAAATCACTCCCACCAGGTTACCCTTGGCGGTATATTTATACACGTCTTCCGGATGCGCGGCAATCTCGCGGCAGGGTTCGGCCACGCCGGGCGAGTAGGCCAGGGCCAGATCGATCTGGGAGGTGAGTAGTTTGGTGGGCACCACCTCAATTTTGCCGGGCGGGTCGGCCGTATGGTAGTTAAGCGCGTCTTCTCGGCGAATTTTGATGGATCGAAATTGCTGTACTTTGTGTTCCACAGGGTCAATGATGTTGGAGGGCCAAAGGTAGCAAAATATTGGCGGAATGGCGGGGCGGATTTCCTCAGAGCGATAGGGTTTACAAAGAAGCATGAAATTACCAACCGACCCTATTCACATTGGCAATGCTGACAAAAAGCCGTAGTTTTGTTTCTTCTAGCCTATCAATCTTATGCAAAAGAAGATTCAGTCCGCTTTAATATCAGTCTACCACAAAGACGAGCTTTCTCCCCTGGTGCAACTACTTAACCGACACGGAGTACAGTTGTACTCTACCGGGGGCACCCAAAAATTCATTGAGGAGCAAGGAATATCAGTTACGGCGGTGGAAGATCTGACGGGCTATCCTTCCATCCTGGGCGGACGGGTGAAAACGTTGCATCCCAAGGTGTTCGGCGGTATCTTGCACCGCCGCGACCACGCCGACGATCAGGCGCAGGTAACCGAATACGCAATCCCTCCGATTGATCTGGTGATTGTGGATTTGTATCCGTTCGAGGAGACGGTGGCTTCCGGAGCTTCGGAGGCCGACGTGGTGGAGAAAATAGACATTGGCGGCATCGCCCTGATTCGCGCGGCGGCCAAAAACTTCCGCGACGTACTCATTGTATCCGCTCGGCGGCAGTATCCGGCCCTGACCGAACTACTACGACAAAAGCAGGGATCCTCTGATCTGACCGACCGTCGGGAGTTTGCCCAGGCGGCTTTTGAGACCAGTTCAGGTTACGATGAGGCCATTCGGCGTTACTTCAAGGACGGATCAGTACCTACGGAAGGTTTCGACAAAACGAAGACGCAACGCGTTCCGCTTCGCTACGGCGAGAATCCGCATCAAAGTGCCGAATTCTACGGCAACCTGGGCGAGATGCTGGAACAGATCAACGGCAAAGAGCTTTCGTATAATAACCTGGTAGACGTGGATGCGGCCGTGAATTTGATGCAGGAGTTTGACGGAGCAGTGGCTTTCGCTATTCTGAAGCATACCAACGCCTGCGGTTGCGCCACCGCTCCAACGGTGGCCGAGGCTTACCAAAAAGCCCTGGCCGCCGACCCGGTGTCGGCCTTCGGCGGGGTGCTGATCACCAATGCTTCCGTAGACGAGGCGGCGGCGCAAGCGCTGCACGAGTTATTTTTCGAAGTGCTCATTGCCCCGGCGTTCACCGAAGAGGCGCTGGCGTTACTATCTTCCAAGAAGAACCGGATTCTTTTGATACAAAAGCAGCCCCTTACCGCACCGCGCCAGTTCAAGACTTTACTCAACGGGGTTGTTGAACAAGACCGCGACACCAAAACCGATGCCTTGGCCGACTTAAAGACCGTCACCGAAACGGCACCGGACCAAGCTACGCAAGAAGCATTGCTATTTGCCAGCAAAATTTGTAAACACACCAAATCGAACACCATCGTGCTGGCCCGCGACGGGCAACTGTTGGCCAGCGGCGTAGGCCAAACCTCACGGGTGGATGCGATGCGGCAGGCCGTTGCCAAGGCCCAGTCGTTCGGTTTTGATCTGTCGGGAGCGGTGATGGCCTCCGATGCGTTTTTTCCCTTTCCCGACTGCGTAGAAATTGCTCACGAGGTAGGCATTCGGGCGGTGATTCAGCCCGGTGGGTCCATCAAAGATCAGGCGTCGGTCGATGTCTGCAACCAGCACGGCATGTCGATGGTGTTCACGGGCTTTCGCCACTTCAAGCACTAGGCTGTGTCTGGTAAATGCTTTTGAGTGAGAAAAGCGGAGGTTTGGCTGCTGAACGAGCCGTCTTTTTTCCGACATAGCCGGAGCTACGGCGGTAAAAAAGTGGTAAAGTGCAGCTGTCAAAGAACGCTTTTCTCGCCGAAGGGTATTTATCAGACACAGCCTAGGTCAGAAGCAAAAAGGTTTAATTCACCTCCACTTCAACCGGCAACTTAACCTTGATTGGCGGGGCGGTGGCACGGGGAAGCCTTTGCCGGGGTTGAGCTTGAACCGCCGGTTTCTTTACGAACAAGGTAGACCGTCGGATGGCCGGGTTACGTCGTAGGGTAAAGGAGTAGAACAGAAACACTCCCGTGAGCCCAGCAAACGACAGTCCGACCGAGGCGTCCGGTATCAACACAAACCCCACCGCAATGAGCAGCCCGTTCAGGCCACTGAGCAGCAGCGTGGCTTGCGCGTGATTGAGGCCACGGTCTATCATAAAGTGATGCACGTGGTTGCGGTCGGCCCGGAAGGGCGCGCGCCCCGCAATGAGTCGCTGACTAAATACCCGAAGGGCATCAAACAGGGGAACGGCCAGGAGGATAATGGCTACTGTCGGGGCGTTGGTGATTGGGAACGGATTGGTGGTTTCGTTGGCCTGGATGAAGGTAATAGCCAAAATGGCCAGCACAAACCCAACGATCAGCGAGCCACTGTCACCCATAAACACTTTGTTTCTTGCCGAAAAGTTGAAGAACAAAAAGCTCAACAGTGATCCGATCAGCGTCGCACACAGCACCGTTGCCCAGGCCAATCCGATGGTGTAAAAGTACGCCCCAAAAGCAAGGGCAGATATTATTCCCAGGCTGCCCGCCAGGCCGTCAATACCATCAATCAAGTTATACGAATTGATCACCACCACAAAGATAAAAACGGTCAAAGCAAAGCTTACCAAGTAGGGCAGTTCGTACACTCCGAACAAGCCGAATAGGCTTCCGATGCGGACGTTGGCGCAGGCAATGAGCAGACCAGCCGCGATCAGTTGGGCCACCAGCTTTTTGTAAGGATCGATCACCAGAATATCGTCTTTGAGACCGATGAAGAACAAAATAATGAGCGAGGGAAGAATTAAGTGGGACTTTCCGGCGGTAGCCGGATACAGATGAGCTACGAGCAGAAAGACAATGGACAAGGAGGCAAAGATGGCAATCCCGCCCAGGCAAGGGGTTTTTTGCGCGTGAGAACTTCGCCCGTTGGGCTCTTCCAGCAAGTGTTTCTCTCGAGCCACCCGGATCACGGCCGGGACGGTGCTGTGGGTAGTGAAGAAAGCCAGAACAGCGGCTAACAGAAGATACAGAAACGACTCGCCCAAAAAAAAGTCTACCATATAGTTAGCCCCCTTTGTAGAATGATGTTGTGGTTGATTAAAAATCCTTCCACAGCGGCCAAAGGTAGTATCTTTGGGCAAAAATCATAGGCAAATGTAAGTTAGATGTAAGGTCAACCATCAATTACCCGTAACCTCCGTGCCTATCTCGGCTCCCCCCTTCTGTCACCGGCAAAGACCGACGCCATTAGGCGTTTATCTCCTCTGGCAAAGACGCTGAGAACCGGGGGATTTCAATCTGACTAAGCCATTGTTCCTCCAACAAATCAGCCCATGTGCGTAGATACTTAGCCACATCAGTCCGTTGGTTATGCTGAAGAAACCGTTCTTGTTCGGGCAGGCGCCGCAGCACCGCCCGGTCCGAAAGCCGTTCCAAGTGCTGAAAGTCCTGCACCTCCAATCCCGCGTCCAACATAATAGAAATGACCTGATCCATGAGGTAACCGCTGGTAGGACAGTAGTCCAGGGCTTGCTCGCTCCAGTCGCCCCCGCGGGTGCGCATGGCGTATTCGTGAATTTCGGCGCGGGTTAGCCGGGTCACTTCCTGCACCAGGTGGCCGCAGTTGCAACTACCCATGTGCCCCCACTGATAGTGATCAGAAGCAGCAATCTTGCGCGCGGTTTGACGAAGTGCTTGGATGAGTTCGAGGTGGGGCTTAGCCATGCTGGTAAAAGTTTAGGGTTACGTACAAAAAGTGAACAAGGTTTTGGTTTGCGGCGGTTCCTTCTCAACGAATCAACGGCCCATTGATTTATTTTCTAAACAAACTAAAAGTTTTGGAAGAAGCCAAGCTATTAAGAACCAGAAAGCGGGGTAGCCGCCGGAAATCGCCTAAAAAGCTTATCCACGATTTTATAGGTGGTTTCGAATCGCTCCTCGGGGTCGTTGACCGGACCGGTGCCCAGGCCGCGCCAGCGCAGTTCTCTCTCGGCCGCCGCCACTACATCTACCACCAACGTGCCGGTTTTTTCAATGCGAATTTCTTTGTAACGCGATCGGTCCATAGGCGGCCACCATCCTGCGCCGTAGGTATTGGCCCACATATGATTGTAACTTCCGTAGGGATTATTTGACTTGACCACCTCTTTGCGCTGTTCTTCGGTTAGAATATTGAACGCGACGAGCAACTGCGGATTTTCAGTATTGGCGGTATAACCCCGTTGCTGGAGCTTGGCTTCAATGCGTTGTCTGATCTCATCGTACAAAATAGCACTGGCTTGGTCCAGCTCGTTCGGAAGCGGTACGAAAGCGTAGGTCGATCCTGAAACGTCGGAGTCCGGCGAGGTTTCAACAGAAGTTTTGATGGAAGCGCATCCGCTGAGTCCGATCAACACAGCGAACAGTAAGTATAACGAGTGGTAATTCATCAGGAGGCGGTGTGTCTCAAGATAACGAAAAATTTGCTAAATTTCTTCTTAACGCTTGGGATCAATCGCTAAATATTGGTTGGTTCCCCCCTGGAGCTTAGCCGAAAGTATTCGGACTAGCACTTTGTCTACTGCTTGCGGATCCGTAACCGAAATGCGGTACGATTGCTGGGTTGCCCTCGGGCTCAGGTTTGCCAAAGGCTTCCGAATCACCAAGGGCTCGGCTTCCTCGCTAAGCAGCGTAAATTCAAGCGAAAGCTCGTCATCATACGCGCAGCTTCTCGCCGGTGGCGATTCTACCGTGAGCGCAATGCGCAAGGACGCACCATCAGCCACCAACACCCCGTTGCTCAGAGTGAGCAAAGTAGGCGAACTGAGTTGCCTGATAGAAGTAATATTAAGGGTCTTGTGCATTCGTCCTTCCACCGCCGGGCCCGGCAGGTGGTGGTTGGCGAAAACCACGTCGCGGTCGCAGACCAGCGTGTCCAGTTGCCAGAGCGAGTACTGATTGGCCCGACTGTTGATATTGAGGGCGGGAATGTAGTAGGGCTGGTCGGCGTAGAAGTTCAGCAGCGAAGCGGTTTGGTAATCGTTCCCTACAATCATCGCGTCAGCAGCCAAGCTCACTACCTCGCGGGCGAAGTTACGGCTCAAATGAAAATCCCAAACCCGATCTTTCTTGATGTCTACCAAAGGAGTGATCAAATGAATTTTGATGAGCAACAGCAGGCCGGCAAACACTGCGGCAATCACGCGGTAGCTCCGAAACCAACGAACCTGCTCCACGCGGCGATAGCCCAGATACACCAGCGGAAAAGTGCAGAAGATCGTCCAGTTGGGCTCGATGTACTGCCCCTTGAAGGTGATCAAGAAGAAGAAAACCAGGGTACCGTAGAGGTTCCACTGCAGCGCCCGTTCCCAACGGTCGGCCGTTCGGTAGCCGAAGGAGGCAACGAGCAAAGCCACCGATACCAGGCCCCCGTGGTAGGGAACGTTGCCCAGCACATAATCCAGGGTTTGACTTACTTTATAGGACGACGCCCGATCAACCAAATGATACTGCAACGAAGGAAAGTTGTGGTTCACCTGCCACAGAACGTGCGGTAGAAAGAGCAGCAATCCGGCCAGTCCCGCCAAGTAAAAACGGTAGTTGGTAAGCAGCCGAAGGTTGCTGAGCACCACAAACAGAATGACCAGCGCTCCGTGGTATTTGCTGTAGAGCATCAGGGCAGCCGAAGCTCCCAGACCCAGCACGTTTATCCACGAAGCGTGCTGCAAAAACCTTCGGTAGGCCAGCATAAACAGCAGGGCGAAAAAAAAGAAGGGGGTATCGGGCAGGGTAACGAAGCCCGACAGGTGAAACGTGAGAAACGAGAACAGCGTCAGGCAAAAGATGCCAACGTGTTTTGGCCTTACCAGGTAATAGATGATAGCCAGCGACCCGCTCATCATCAGGATGTTGACCAGCCGAACCGCCAGTTCGTTCTTGCCCAAGAAGTTGCCCGCCGCAATCATCACCGCCACCATCGGAGGATGGTCAAAGTAGCCCCAGTCCGGAAAGCGAGAATACATCCAGTAGTAAGCTTCGTCGAAGTAGAGTTCGGTATTGAGCGCGGTAATCAGGCTCTGAATGATCCAGAACAGCAAGAAGAGCAAAAATAGGCGGCGTTTACTCATAAGGCGAAGGTGATCAGGTAGTTCATAGTAAAGTTCCAGAAGACGACCAGTCCGGTGGCTACCAGTTTGGCCAAGTAGAAGTTGGTTTTAAAGTAATGGTGCAGCACGAATAAAATCAGTTGATTTAGCACCAATCCCACCAGCGCAATGCCAAAAAAGAGCGTATACTGGTTGAGTACTTCCGGACTGTTGTCGCCGAAGGTCCAGCGTTTGTTGAGAAAGAAGTTGGTAGTGGCCGCCACGGTGAAGCCAATCGCGTTAGCGACGTACTTGTTGATATTGATTTTTTCCTTAACCAGATAAGTAAGCCCGAAGTCAACTACTAATCCCGAGCCACCCACGACGCCAAACTTAATGAGTTGCCAAAGAATTTTGGGCATGCGTCGAGTGAATTAGCCTGATTGATACGTTATTGCGTGATTTCTAGCACCAGCTTGCCGCTGTTCTGGTTGGCTTCCATGCGTTGGTGCGCCTGCTGCACGTCTTTCCAGTTGTAGATCCGGTCAATAACCGGACGCAGGCTTCCGTCGGCCAAGAGCGGCAGGGCGAAGTCGGCGAATGCCTCCGTGAGATTGATTTGATAGTCGAGTGAGCGCGAGCGCAGGGTGGACGCGCTGATCTGCAAGCGTTTCTTCAGCAAGTTACCCAGGTTGAAGTGCTCAACGTGCGAACCGCCCAGCAGCGCCAGCAGCACCATTCGTCCGTCGGTGCGTAGCACCCCAACGTTTTTTTCGAAATACGGAGCGGCTACGAAATCCAGTACCAAATCTACCCCTTCGCCATCGGTGATCTGCATCACATCCTCCTTGAAATCGTAAGCTTGGTAATCGATGGCGTAGTTCGCTCCCAACTCCAGACAACGTTGGTGCTTAGCAGCCGAGGCGGTAACAACCACGTCGCCCGCGTCCATGGCCCGCGCCAGTTGAATGGCGGCCGTGCCCACTCCGCTGGCTCCGGCATGAATCAGCACTCGTTCGCCCGTTTGTAACTTTCCCAGCCAGTGCAGCGCCTGATAGGCCGTAAGAAAAACTTCGGGCACCGCGGCGACTTCGGGCAGCGTCAGGTTATTGGGCACGGGCAAAGCCATCCGCTCGTGGATCACCGCGTACTCGGCGTAACCTCCGCCGGGTAGCAGTCCGAACACCAGATCGCCCACCGCGAAGCGGGTTGCCTCAGTACCAATTTCCACCACCTCCCCGCTCATCTCCAGGCCCAAGATGGGACTGGCTCCGGCGGGCGGAGGGTACTTGCCCCGCCGTTGCAGCAGGTCGGCGCGGTTCACGGCGGTGGCCACCACGCGCACCAGCAGTTCGTTGGGCTTCGGAACCGGGGTTTCGTACTCGCCGAAGTGTAACTGGTCCGCTCCGCCGGGCTGGTCAATGAGGATAGCTTTCATAGGAAGAAGTGAAAATACTGAATATCGAACAAGGAATGATGGATGTCGAAGGAGGAAAGCAGGTCTCGCTTCATGATTTGGCGTCTATTGTTCGCTATTCATAGAATTGCTTCTTTCTATCATTTTCCGGCCTTTACTTACGGGCTAAGGTTTCGGACGAAACGCCCGAGCAAAAGTATCTGATTTCTGGCAAATTCGGTTTTCTAATCCATTTCTTTAACGCTCATCACCACCAACGATATGATAAAGTACGAAAACCAGTACGTGAAGATTGAACTAGACGACACCCTGCCCGTCTTGGTGCACACTTGGCACGGCTTCGCTCGGGGGGAAGGTTATCGCGCCGCCTGGGAAACGTCGCTGCAACTGGCCAAGACCCACCGCATCCGGCACTGGCTCATCAACCAGCGTGACCTGAAAGGCATCAGCACCGAGGACCTACGCTGGACCAACGAGGAATGGGTGCCCCGCTCAAACCAGGAAATTGGCGCCGAACGCTTCGCTGCCATTGTCCTTTCCGAGAATGTATTCGATGAGGTAGCGCTGAAAAAGTCGGCGAGCACCCTCAAGAAGAACGGCATCGTGGCCGGTTACTTCGCCCAAGAAAAATTTGCGAAGCAGTGGCTGGCCGATAATAATCATTGACCGCAATCCCGTAGCTACTAGTCGCGACTGCCCGTAGCTACCAGTCGCGACTGGTAGCTACGGGATCGTGTTTCCTTCGGCATCATATTGCTTCCAATCGCCCGTCTTTTTGCCACCGTTGTAGGAGCCTTCTTCCTTCACCGCCCCGTTTTCGTAATAAGCGGTGTGTTTTCCTTGCTTGGCTCCGAAATAGTACTCCGTTTCGCTTTGTAGCGCCCCGGAAGGGTAATAGGTTTTCTCGGTCTTCGTCTTCTTTCCCTTTTGATATTCTTCGGTTTTCCGCACCGTTCCGTCTTCATAGTAGCTTGTCACGCTACCTTGCAATTGCCCGGCCACGTAGGGCTGCTCCTGCGCTAGTTGTCCGTTGGGATGGTAAGTTCTCCATGCACCGGTCGGCTTTTTGGCAGCAAACTGCTTTTCCTCGCGCCGCGTGCCGTTCTCATCGTATTTTTTCAGACTTTTTCCTCCGTCCGAGTAGGTGGTTACTACCTCCGGCTTTCCGTTGACGAAGAAGCGGCGGTGTTCGCCCACCGGCTGCCCGCGCTGGTGATGCTGCTCTTCCCGGAGCGTGCCATCGGAATAGTAATACCGACTGGTTCCCTCCAAAAATCCGTCCTCGTACCGCTCATCGCGCAGCAGTTGACCCGCTTCGCTAAAGGACTGGGAGGGTCCGTTGCGTTCGCTCCGAGCAAACGTTGTCTTGTCGGCCACCTCTCCGCTCGGATAATATTCGGTCACCACCCCTTCGGTGATTCCCTGCCGGTAAGTGAGCTCGGTTTTTAGCGTTCCGTCTTCGTAGAATCTACGTACCGGTCCGTCGGGCTGCCCCTGCCGGTAAGTCATCTGTTCGCTCAGCTTTCCGCTAGGATAATACGACTCAATCAATCCGTCGGGCGTACCGTCCACAAACTGGGTCTTGTTCTTAGGAGTGCCGTCTTCGTAGAAGACCGTTAGCGGACCCTGCAGGGTGTCGTTGCGGAAGGTGGCGGTTTGCAGCGTATCGCCCGCCCGCGTGAGCACCACCACCGGCCCTTCCTTGACGCCCTGCCGGTAGGGCGTCTTTCGCTGTACGGCTCCTTCGGGATAGTATTCTTTCATCCAGCCCGTCGGTTGCCCCTGTTGAAAACGCACTTCAGTGGCCAGCGGGCCTTCGGCGTAGTACTTCCGGTACGGTCCGTGGGCCATCGTGCTATCGTTGGTCAACACGTAGTATTGCTCCTTCACCCGCAATTGGGCCGAGTCGTAGTAGGTGGTGACTAACGTGGTATCTTGTCCAAAGCCGAAGGCTGGCGACAGCAGCAACGAGCAAATAGTCAGATAACGAATCATAAGCTGGTTTCAAGACGCAGTGTCCCAACAACGCTACTTGAGGCGTACTAGTGTGGCGCCGTAGCCGAACTTTTCGCGCTGGGCATCCTGGAAGTACAGAATGCTTTTCAGGCCCGAAAGCCGCTTTTGAATTTCGCGACGCAGGGTGCCGCTGCCTACTCCGTGCACAAACGTGATCTCATCCATGCCGGTGGCGAGGGCCTGGTCTAGTTTCTCTTCAAAGGTCTGGAGCTGCAGGTTTAGCATATCGCCGTTGTTCATGGTGTCGTGCGTATCGGTGAGCTCCTCGATGTGCAAATCTACCTGGGCGGGCGGACGGGTAAGTTTGATTTGATTCTTAGCCTGGGCTTCCTCTTTGGGAGATAGCAGGCTCTCTTTGAGCGCTTCCGGATTCAGCGGTTGACCTCCTACTGAATTAGCGGCTTCGTCGATAGAAAATAAAAATGACGGTTGGTTGAGCAGCGGTGCGGTGGCTTTGCTCTTGAAAAAGGTGGCAGCCTTGTGCTTAATGCGGCGCATCAGCGGTTCGCGCAGCAGGTAGTTTCCGGAACGGAAGTAGAGTCCCTGAAAGATCAACACGGGCCACCGATCAAAATCCGCCACGGTCAGGTTTGTGATCTTCACCGTGTTCTGCGCGCCAAGCACTCCCGAAGACAGCCCCCGGAAATTTTGGTTGGTTTCTTCGCCCAGCACGTAGGGCATTTCAAAGTCAGTGGTGTTTACAAGATGAAGCGACAACTGCTGATCGTTGATTTGCAGATAGGCCAAGTATACTCCTGAGGCAACCGGCGGGGCAGTATCTCGTTTCGCCACCGGCTTGGCCGCCTCCCGGGGCAAATCGGGCCGCTGAAAGTATCTATCTTCTTCTTGGGCAACCACCACCACTTCACTGCGCATCACCGGAATCCCAAACCCGTCTTCAATTTCTACCTCGATGAGGTTCCCCTCCAGGAACTGGGTAATCACCCCTTCCTCACTTCCCCGCAACAAACGTACTTTATCTCCGATGTTCATACTGGATAGACGAATTGGTGGTGGTAGGGTTACGCTTTACAGTACTAGGAATTAATTATTCGATTGTTTCATTGCCCGATGGTTGGGCGTCGCTAAAAGCAGCCATCGAGCCATCGAACAATTGAGCAAGCAATGCTTCACTTCTACCCAGCCACCTATTAATCCCTTACCTCATTCGATCCTTCAAACCTTCTCTCATTCAATCACTCTCTATCAATCTCAAAAGTACGCAGGATAAAGCGCAAATCCTTTCCCGGAACGATAACCTACGGCAGGAGCGGGCAGATGTACCAGCGTGACAGCGTGCAGTAAACCGTTCCACAG
>CBDCHQ010000002.1:0-30643 GCA_965217275.1 Cyclobacteriaceae bacterium
GAACCGGTTCGACGTCCTCGAAAAACTGTGGGACGACGTAGCCGAACGCGGCGTACAGGAGATCTACACCTCCGATTTCATCGACACCACGGCGGGGCCGGATACGCCAAACCCCAAACTCACCCTCACGCTGGACTGGGAGGCCATCAGTAAGAACTTTCCGCAGACTACCCGCAACCTCTTCTTGAGGGCCGTATTCAGTCGCAAGGCGCTTTTACGCTCACTAGCCACCGAGTTTCAACAGTTCCGGGCCGTTGCCGATAATACACCCCTACGCAATAAGCTCCTGGGGCTAGCCCGCCGCCAGGCCATCGGCAATACCATCTTCAAGTGCGGCTTCGTGTCGCTCAATGACGGCAAGTACTACTCTCTAAGCCAGAACGAGTTCAGCAGCGACACCGCCTTTGCCGATGGCGTATTAGCCTCTACCGCCATGCCCTTAGTCTGGCCGCCGGTAGAGGCCATCGAAACCGTAGACGGTACCGTTCGCCAATCCATCGACGGTGGGGTTCGCGACGTCTCCCCCCTCGGCGACGTCATAAGGGAGATCGCAAAGGACGGCTCTCCCGAAGACTACACCATCGTAATCATCAACACCAGTTCCGGCCGCATTAATACCGAGGAGTTCGCCGACAAAAACATCGTCCAAATTGCCCTCCGCGCCCTAGTCGACATAGCCATCACTGAGATCTTCAACAACGACATCCGCGAGTTCGTCGACAAGAACTACATCCTCTCCCAGGTCCGGGACAAGCTCCCCAACCAGCCCATCTACGATTACGACATGAGGACCGGCGGGCGGGGCAGGGCCCTCAAGTTCTTCAATGCCCTCATTATTCAGCCCGAGGTTAATGTGCTCGGGGACACGCTGACGGCCAGCCCCGCTCAGCTGGCTTACTGCAGGAGTCACGGGCGCGCGCGGGCGGGGGTGGCTTTGGGGCGGTATTTGGGGGGTGGGGGGGAGCGGAAGTTTACGGTGGTGTAGTAGGTGAGCTCTAGTGCGGGACAGAAACCGACTCCAACAACTATTCCCTATGTTTGTTATCTAAACGGATAACTTGCATGCCACTTCTTCGAGTCCTCGACGGAGTCAAAATACAGATGTTCATGAACGACCATCCCCCACCCCATTTTCAGGTTGCCTTTGCCGAGCATAAAGCTCAGATGGAGATTGCTACACTAGAAATCATAAATGGCAGTTTACCAAATCGGAAGCTAAAGTTAGTAGCTCAATGGGCCGCAGAAAATCAAACCGCCTTAGCGGAGCTCTTTGACCGATTGAATCCACCCATAAAGAGATGAAGCCCCTAGTCGACGTACTGAAAGTTATTGAGGTAAACGATTACCGTATCACTTGCGTGTTTAGTAATGGGGAGTATCGTAGGGTTGACCTGGACCAGCTGCTTGATCAGTGGAAACCTAACAAGGACGACTTGACTGCGGAACTTTACGATGTAGAGAAAGTCAAAAAGGTTATCGTCGAAAACGGTACCCTGACGTGGCCCAATATCACCATGTTGATACAATTGCTTGATGGGGAACAGGCTACTGTCGCTCTGGATCTCGATCCTATGGTTCTGTATGAGAACAGCGTGATCGACAAGAAACATGACAGTGCCTATACGCTCGGAAGACAGCTCAAAAAAGCGCGGTTAGCCGCAGGATTGACGCAGGAGGCGCTTGCCAGTCGCGTGGGGACTTCCAAGTCCTACATCAGCCGGATTGAAAGTAGTAAATCGGACATTGGGTATAAGACTCTGCGGAAGATTGTGGAGGTGGGGTTGGGGAAGCGGTTGGAGATTGTGGGGTGAGGAGTTGAGGCTGCTTTCCCACAAAACGTTGCTGGCCAAGCCTTTTACTTCGTCCATTCAGAGCTGCGCCGCGGCAACGACTTTTGATTCCACAAGGTCCAATTCAGAGTTGTGTCGGCAACAACCCCGACCGACAAGACATCTACTTTCAATTCCACAAGGTCCAATTCAGAGACGAGTCGGAGTGAGGTGGTCGGGTTAAATGGGACAGTTTTGAAAGGGAGTTTCACCAAGATAAGGGGTTTAGTTTTCCAGCGGGAGTTTTCTTTGGTCTAGCCCCTGTAGCAGACAGGGAGGGGCTGGAGCAAAGAAAACGGATACTACCGCGTTTATGCTTGCCGCCACGGGGGCCAGTTAGGTTAGGAGCAGGCAGCTGTAGCAAGGTTGTGTTCAAAGGTGATCGGACTGAGGTAGCCGATCGAAGAGTGACGGCGCACCGTGTTGTAGTAGCCCTCGATGTAGGCGAAGCACTCGGCCTCGACTTCGACCAGGTCCACAAAGCGGCGTCCTTCGGGTAAGAGTTCGGCCTTAAACCGGCTAAAGAGGGACTCGGCCTGCGCATTGTCGTAGTGGTTATCCCGCCGCGTCATACTGGATCGGTGGCCGGCCCTCGTGAGTTGCCGACGAAAGGCAATCGAGCTGTACTGACCACCCCCATCGGAGTAACAGGAATAGTCGTTTCAATCCGAGTTAGCCCGGAAGTAGCAAATGAAGCTGACATGCGGGGCTTCTTTTGTTGGGACTAATGAAGTTTCAATCCGAGTTAGCCCGGAAGTAGCAAATGAAGCGACTCGCAGAGCATTGCTCCGACGCGGGCAAAGATGTTTCAATCCGAGAGTTAGCCCGGAAGTAGCAAATGAAGTCAGCGGCCTGGCGAAGGAACTCCAGAGAGGTGACATGTTTCAATCCGAGTTAGCCCGGAAGTAGCAAATGAAGGCTGCTGCCGCAGTTCCTCAGCTACCGCTACCACTTGTTTCAATCCGAGTTAGCCCGGAAGTAGCAAATGAAGCCCCACCCCTAGCCAGGCCACCCGTTCCCAGCCGTAGTTTCAATCCGAGTTAGCCCGGAAGTAGCAAATGAAGATGGTGGTCCCCCGTGGGACCCCGCCGGCTGATCTTTTGTTTCAATCCGAGTTAGCCCGGAAGTAGCAAATGAAGCAGGGAGGGGGCCGGTGAGGTAACTGCGCGGTGAGTGTTTCAATCCGAGTTAGCCCGGAAGTAGCAAATGAAGCATGGCATCAAAAGGGATTCAATTAGTCAAATGACGTTTCAATCCGAGTTAGCCCGGAAGTAGCAAATGAAGAACGGGTGCGGCGGGAGGGCGTAGGGTTGATCTTGCGTTTCAATCCGAGTTAGCCCGGAAGTAGCAAATGAAGCGTGGGAGGTGGCCACATCAATTCAAATTGCCGCGGTTTCAATCCGAGTTAGCCCGGAAGTAGCAAATGAAGCCTTATGGGGCTATACATATAGATGGACTACCCCACCCGTTTCAATCCGAGTTAGCCCGGAAGTAGCAAATGAAGGCGGCGAACTCGGGAGTAAGGGCAGCGTGGGGACCGTGTTTCAATCCGAGTTAGCCCGGAAGTAGCAAATGAAGTTTTCACAAGCAGCTCCATCTGGTGGGCTACGGGGGGTTTCAATCCGAGTTAGCCCGGAAGTAGCAAATGAAGTCGATGAGGGGGAAGGTGACGGCCTCCCCCCGATCATGTTTCAATCCGAGTTAGCCCGGAAGTAGCAAATGAAGGTCGTATCCGTAGCTGCATCGTAGGGGGCGCTATGGAGTTTCAATCCGAGTTAGCCCGGAAGTAGCAAATGAAGCATCGACTTGATTTTCTGACAATTGAGTGTTATAATGTTTCAATCCGAGTTAGCCCGGAAGTAGCAAATGAAGTCATCACCGGCGGCGTCACGGCGTTGCCGAGTTGCTGTTTCAATCCGAGTTAGCCCGGAAGTAGCAAATGAAGTGGGGAGCGGAGGACCGCCCCCCATCCAGAAGGAATGTTTCAATCCGAGTTAGCCCGGAAGTAGCAAATGAAGAGTTGTAGAAAGTCAGCCATGGGTGATACTACTCGCGTTTCAATCCGAGTTAGCCCGGAAGTAGCAAATGAAGAGAACCTGATGAACTCCACCGATCCCCGCTACGTGTTGTTTCAATCCGAGTTAGCCCGGAAGTAGCAAATGAAGAAAATACTGAGATTCTAGCTCCTTTTTCGGATGCGTGTTTCAATCCGAGTTAGCCCGGAAGTAGCAAATGAAGAAGAAAAGCGAAGCCAATTGGCTTTTGCTTGCGTTGGTTTCAATCCGAGTTAGCCCGGAAGTAGCAAATGAAGACGAGGCAATAGAATGGTCCACCCGGGTTGACACCGGGTTTCAATCCGAGTTAGCCCGGAAGTAGCAAATGAAGGACGCGGTGACCCCTGGGGATAGGACCATGTGCTCGTTTCAATCCGAGTTAGCCCGGAAGTAGCAAATGAAGACATCGGCAGGGCATTGTCGAATGCAAGAGTGTGAGGTTTCAATCCGAGTTAGCCCGGAAGTAGCAAATGAAGAGAATGGTGGCACCCTTGACCTGAGCCAGTACGCTAGTTTCAATCCGAGTTAGCCCGGAAGTAGCAAATGAAGATCTGATTATCACACTCGTTGAAGTACATCCAGTAATGTTTCAATCCGAGTTAGCCCGGAAGTAGCAAATGAAGCCGACGAGCACCAACAACTACGTCACGAGCGCCGCCAGTTTCAATCCGAGTTAGCCCGGAAGTAGCAAATGAAGGTTGGGTAGGTGGCCCATCATTCGCGTCTACCGTCGGTTTCAATCCGAGTTAGCCCGGAAGTAGCAAATGAAGCACCAAGTACGTACCGGAGGTGCTGGAAATCGTGCGGTTTCAATCCGAGTTAGCCCGGAAGTAGCAAATGAAGACCCGCGACATTACCACCAACGCCCCCTACGCTATTGTGTTTCAATCCGAGTTAGCCCGGAAGTAGCAAATGAAGTACCGCATTGCGGAACTGGAGGGGTCTTCGCCCACGTTTCAATCCGAGTTAGCCCGGAAGTAGCAAATGAAGGGTAAACCACGACCTGGACCTTACCCTAACCCAGACGTTTCAATCCGAGTTAGCCCGGAAGTAGCAAATGAAGAAAATAATGCCACAGCGAACCGCCCGGCACTACCCGTTTCAATCCGAGTTAGCCCGGAAGTAGCAAATGAAGAAACTTTCCCCGCCACCACCCACAAACTAGCAGGTTGTTTCAATCCGAGTTAGCCCGGAAGTAGCAAATGAAGTCTGGGTGGTCATGGTGAAAAATTTAGGGAGATGATGTTTCAATCCGAGTTAGCCCGGAAGTAGCAAATGAAGATAAATTCGTACCTTGCCCTGGCTACGGCCTGCGAGGTTTCAATCCGAGTTAGCCCGGAAGTAGCAAATGAAGCCTCGGGGGTAGTCACACTGGGCACCTCGCGGCATTGTTTCAATCCGAGTTAGCCCGGAAGTAGCAAATGAAGTCGTCAATCCCGCCAAAGATAGGTCACAGTTAGGTTTGCGTTCAGCGCACCGATTCGTAGTTTGCCAATGAAGCAGGTCAAAGAACCGATGAATTACCCTTCTCAGCCACCCGCTCCGCATTGGCAAACGGTTCACTATCAGCGATTTGGCGGCGGTTTGGGCCATCGACGTAATAAATTAAGGCGCGGTCAGCCAACGCAGACGTTGCGGTAGGTACAAGTTACGCACTGACGCTTGTTCTTGGTGCCTCTAGGGAAGATATTCTTCTCGATCACCTGCTGACAATCGTCGATGAGCCGGTGTGCTGCATCCCGATCCGCTTGGTCGATGTCGACCGGTACGACCTTAGCCTTACTCCGTACGTAAACCAAAAAGCCCTGACGCACCGGACCTGGAAAATTTGCCTCTACCAACATAGCGTAACAAGTTAGCTGCAGGCGGTAAGTATCGTGCACCTTATCCTTCCATACTGCGAACTTGTAGTCTAGTGGTGCGAAGCTCTCATCGCTGAATTCCAGCACCTCGTCAATAATCCCCCGGAGTCCCGGAATGGTAAGGTAGCAGTCATCTACCCGGTCCACCACCCCGAGACGACGACGTAAGTATCCCTTGTTTCGCTCCAAGCGCTGATCGTGGACCGTGCGGCCCCGCATCACTTTACCATACTTCTGCTCGTTCTGCGGAATGCGGAGCACGTGCTCGAAGTAGGTGTAACGTGGGCAGTACTGGTGCTCGATTAGGTGACTGGGCGTGAGACTTACCATGGCTATATGAATAAAGCGCGGACTTCATCCGTCACGAGTTTTCGATCAAAGGCTTGGCCCAGTAGTACGGTACGTTTTAGCTCCCGCTTCGACATGGTAAACAGGTACACCTTGTCCTGATCCTGATCAATATGATCTTCGATATCAAGCCGCAGTTCATCGAATTCTGTAGGTGAAAGGCTACCCAAGAATACGGAAAGCTGTACCCGGTACAGCCCCGCTCGTTTGCACAGCTTCGCCACTTTTGTCCGTGATCGGTCGTCTGCTATGTCATACATAATCCAACGTAACATGGCTTGCTTTCTGATTTACTTCGCACCTGCGGCCCCGCCCCCGGTTTGTTCAGGCTGTTTGAATGACTAATTCCGTAAGCTCTTCACCGAGTAAGTCGTTGGCGAATCGGTGGGCCTCAAGTTGGAGGGCGTGGCTACGCGTAAGGTTACGGCCACGGTGGCGAATTTTGTCCTCATCTAAATATTTTGTGAAGCGTCCGAGCAGCAATTCCTTCCCCTCTTTGGACAGACCGACCCCGTTAGTCAAATCGAAGTAGTGATCCTGTGTGACGAACTTGCCACTGAACAATCGAAATACGGTATAGTCTGCATGAACCCGGTAAGGCTCGATGAAGTCGAATACCATACTCTTTTGGTTGTAATCGTCGCGGTGCAAAAACCCGACAAATGGGTCCAGCCCTGCGATCATCAATGCCTTTTCGATCCGCCCGTACAGTACCCCGTAGGCATAATTAAGGAAGGCGTTGAAGGGATCGACCGCAGGTCTGAAACTGCGTCCCTCGAATGAATAGTTAGGTGGTAGCACAGCGCTAAGCGTCTGGAAATAGAGCCGTCCGGCTGTGCCTTCCAGCCCCCGCAGCACATCGGCAACCTCGCTAATGCAGCGTCGGGGATCGACTAGGGCAGTCATACTTTCACCGAGGGCAGTGATACGTTCCTGCCGTTCATCCAGAAGGTCCGCCTGCCGTTTGCGGTGTTTACGCAGGGTGGCCAGTAGCGTGGCTTGTTGCGCTAACTTGCGGGTCAGCCATTCTACCGTATACCGTAGGGCGGCCGGTTGCACGCTGGCTCTCAACTGCTGTTTGCGGATACGCGTGGTGCTGCCGAGGCGAGAATGCCAAATCCGTCCCAGCGGCTGTCCATCATACTCAGAAAATAGAATATCCACGTTATGTTCCAGCGCTAACTTCACCGCCTCGGTACTCAGTGCACCCGCCACGGTGAAAATTATTGATTTTACCTTACGCGCTGCATAGTGTAGCTTTCGGGTACTACCATTTTCCTCCTTCAGCCGTAACTCGAATAGCGCATCTTTGACGTGCAGGTACGCTCCGTAAGAAGTAATATACAG
Organism: Cyclobacteriaceae bacterium; assembly: GCA_965217275.1. Lineage (GTDB taxonomy): Bacteria > Bacteroidota > Bacteroidia > Cytophagales > Cyclobacteriaceae > Tunicatimonas. The sequence continues at coordinate 7,441 of CBDCHQ010000002.1, forward strand.
CTGTAGGCTCCCGGCTTCAGTCTGCATAAGACGTGGTATTAGCTGCATTGCGGCTTATGGCAGCGGGCGGGAACGCAGGTGCGAGTCTTCCGGGCTGGCGACGAATTATCCCGAATCCTCTACTCGTACCCTTTCCGATGCCTATGTAATCCGGCAGCGCTAAATTTGTGACAAAGTCGCCGGTGAATGCCGTCATTTTGTAACCTTTCATTCTCACCAGCGTAGTCCGGAAATTGGGGTAGGCAACTATGCGTTGATGATCCTCCAGCCATACGTCGAGTCCCTTAAGTACCATCAGGAGGTGACCTACCAGCGCGCGCTGGATAAACGCAAAGCGGTCTTCATCGGCGTTAAGTTCTTTCCACTGTTGGTATTGTTCCTGGCTGACTCCGCGGTACGGTGCATCAAGGCGGTAGCGGACTAAAGTATCGGAGAGAAAGGTTGGTGCGATCGTATCGTGGGTCAACTCCTTCGCCCGCGCGTCGAGCACCTGGTCGGCAATTCGGATCTCCTTGATCTCGGCAAAGATGCGGATCAGTACATCTGCCGCCTCGTTGAAGCCAAGGATAGTAGGTACGCGGTCGATCATCTTGTACTGCGTGAGCGGGTAGCCGTTGCGTAGGCTACCATCTTCCAGGTGATTATGGAGTAAGGGGCTGTGCTCACGGAAGGCGGTGCCGAAGTATCCACGTAGTCGGTGGCCTTCGTGGGGGGACAGGCGGAGTTCGGGGAAGCGGAGGGTGGTTTGACGGGGGGTCATCGTGGGAATACAGTTTTGGTGGTCCCCTGCACACGCTTTACTTCCTCCCAGGTGGGAACCTGCAATCCGGTCTCGGACGAATACTTTGCTTCGACGTACTTTATAAACTCGAAATCCGCGTCACTAGACAGTTTGGAGAGTCGCGCAAGTTGGTCCTTACGAAGGGCAACCTGAAACTGCGTTTTTTCCGCCAGTCGCTTGCCCTTCAACTTATTTTTGAATTCAAGCGGTATTACGCTAACGGTGTCAATATCGTCCCGAGTTACCGCTTTCTCCTCCATCGAGTGATCATTGTCGAGCACGTAATCAAAGTGCTTTTGCACCTGGGCGTATTTTGCTAAGCCGCTGCGATAACCCTGCGTCTGTGTAACATCATAGTTGGCGTATACACTGTTGACCATTTCAATCATGTCACTCTCCGGAATACGGTTTCTTTGTCTCGCGACGAGTTGAATCGCAGTAAGGTCTAGCAGGTCCGTAATCTCCTTGCCGTACATCTTTTCGCTGTTTTCGCTCGCCTTAAACACGATAATTTGCGTGTTCTCCTTCTTCCCCTTCCTGTTAACCCTTCCGGCTCGCTGGATGAGCGCGTCGATCGGTGCATTTTCGGAATACAGCACGTCAAAGTCAATGTCTAGTGAAACCTCCACAACTTGAGTTGAAATTAGCAGGAAAGACTGTTCCGGTGCTAAGTTGATGACAACCTCTTCTTTCGCCAACCGATCAATGGTCGTAAATCGAGAGTGCAGACAACAGCGCTGGTCTGAGTTCTTTACCTCTTTCTTCAATAACTCGTAGGTTTTTACACAGTCATCGACCGTATTACGGACGATCAAGACCTTTTTTCCTTCACTGATGTCAGAAATAACTCTGTCATGCAACACCGGGTCGGAAAGGTTATTGTCCTCGTACTCCCAAACATTGCGCGCTTGATCAATCTTCTCATCGTCAGAAATTTCGGACAACTCACCGTCTAGCGTATTGATTAACAACGCGCGCAGTTTATCTGGTAGCGTGGCGGACATGATATAGAAAGATGCTCCGCATTGTTGTCGCAAGAACTTAATAGTTTGAACGATGAGTCCCAGCGTGTATGGCTGATAAAGATGTATTTCATCGATCACAATCGCGGCACCGGAGACATAGAGTGTTTTCATCTGCCAATTGCCTAAATTGAACCCCATGGTTAACAATTGGTCAATAGTACAGACGGTAATTTCTCGTCCGAAGGATTTATCGGTAAGGTAATTTCGGTCGTCGTATTCATCTTCGTCATTCAAGATTCGGTAGTCTTTGGCTCCCGAATGCACTACTCCAACGAGCGCATCTGATTGATTAGGCGCGGGAAAGAACTTCTCGATGCGACGAAAAATAGCGTTAGAGGTAACTTTCGTAGGTAGGCAGTAGATAATGCGTGCATCAGGCGGGCGACGGGCTGCCCAGAGCAGAGCAGCTTCAGTTTTACCACTTCCCGTTGGAGCCATGGCCAGTACGTTCCCGACCGTATTGGCACTTACTGACTGAAATTTTCGCCAATCCGCAAAATCGGGAATTTCGCTTCTCATCACTAGGGCCAAATCTTCTTTAGAATAACTCAGCGCTGAGACCGGCATTCGACGGGCGCTTCCCGTCCAATCGCAAGCGTGGAGCATACCAAGAAATCTGGCAAAAGACAAGCGTGCCGCAGTGGGCTCGTTTCGCAAAATCTGCTGGAGTAGACTATGCTTGCTAGTTACCGCTCCAAAAACAGTATTTGTGAAGTACCGTCTGGCCTCCTCTAATAAATTACCATTTACTTGCTCCAATTCCTCGGCGGCACGACCTGTAAATGACCAGTCGATTCCAGCATTCTTTAATCTGTCTCTTAACCATGCTACGATTTTGTTTAAATCTGATACACGATAATCAAGCTTTTTATAGTCTATTCCGGTACGCCCTTCTCTAAATAAGGATTTTGTTAGAGGTTTATGGTGTCCAGCAACTGCAAGTACAGCATTTGGGCGGTCGGCAACGGTATCAGAATACTGACTCAAAAGTAATAGACAAGAGACAAATTCGTGGCGGATGTAGCGATCCCAGTCCTGAGATTCTCCATTCGCCCGTTTGCGATTTTCCTCTTGGAAGTTAAGGACGAACTTCCCCGCGTCGTGAAACAGTAGCGCAATGTGTAGATCGGTCCAGAACGAATCTTCTTCATTCAAGAGCGGCACGAAGCGCTCGCGCAATATTTGATAAACGTATAATACGTTAGCGGTATGCCAGGGGATACTTTCTTCCGTACCGTCACCCTCGTAAGTTTGAAATTTAGCCCAAAGGTGCTCAGCGGCTTGCGCTATTAGATCAGAGGGGGAAGACGGGAACGAAGAGTGAAGTGGCGGATTCGGATGTACCATGGGTGGAATATTGAATACCGGATACCGGCATAGGCAGTTTGGTGGGGTACTGTACGTAGGAAATGAGTCGGCGTTCTCGCAGCATACGAATGCCACTGGCTTCATAGTCGAATCGTACTGGCAAGTCCTGCGCAATCGGTGTGGAAGTAGTCCGGATGCTGAACGAGGCGCTTCCGCCTTCCTTAACCATACTCAATGTATCCGCAACAATGTCACCGTTTACATAGCAACTAATTAAGACCTGGGCCTGCGTACTGTCCTCATTAACCGCGAGCCCTCGTACGTCTACCGTACAAATAGAATCACTTGGACCACAGCTCAGAGCAAAATGCGGCCGGGCAAAGGCCTCGCGTAGCTGCCCAATCCGTTTTGCGTTATTGTGGCCGAATACAATGACGAACTGATTTGCGTACAGAATTTCCCGAATCAGTATGCTACCTGCTTTGAAATCATTATATTTCCATAGGTCGGTAGCTAATCCTTGAGAGGTTCCGGCTACCCCAATTTCCCACTCACCCTCGACGAAAAAATCCTGAGCCGAAGCAGGACTCAGCCCAAGTGCCGCACCTGCTAAGCCGATGCAGGTAGCCGGCGGGGGCAGGGGGAGGCTCCGGTGAAAATTCTGGAATTCCGGGTCTCTGAAGCTGGCGGTTTGCGATCTTATCGGAACGATTAAGTAACTCATACCCCGTAGTAGCTATTCACCCAGCTTTTGATCTTATCGAAGCCGGGTTTCAAATCCGTGGCTCCCTCCTGATCCCCAAGTGTACCTACCTGCACCGCAAAAACATGATCTTCGATAAAATCGCTATAGTCACTCACCACCGTCTCTAGTGCCGCCATGTTGACCTGCCCTACCTGGTAGTCGACCGCCTCCAGGAAGATCGGATTTTTTGCGTTCATCCAGGCGGCCGCGACAAATTTTGGGGAAATATCAGAGAGGAATCGCGATTGGCGTCCACTACTCCAGAGCGATTGTATAGCATCTATGAGCTTGTTGACTCGCTTTGCTTTCACCGAGTCAGTGATGTATTCTTCTTCTTTAAAGATTTTTCCATCGGCGATCCGACCCTGGCCTACCCGGTCTAGTTCGATAAGGATTGTACCCCGATACATTCCGGAGTGAATTTCCGACTCAAAAATATTGGGGTCGCCTCCCTGATCTCTAGCCTGGTAATTCGTCCCGAAGTCCAGGTCACCCTGGTAGTTTGTAAGTGCTACTAGTGCATCTACCCGGACGGGTGAGGTTCGTTGCTTGCCCCCTTTGGCATCCATATATCCGAAAAGATCGTCGTCGATAAAGTTCTCCGGGTCACTAGCAGTCGTCGATGGGGCTTTCCCATCTCCTTTGGTTACTTGACTGATCGGCTCCCCCATCTCTTCTAGCCGATCACGAAGGGCACGTCGTAGTGCCTGGGCGCTCATATACGGTAGTTGTTGCCCGTTGGCGAGAGTGATCTTCTTAACAGGATTGATGTTATCGACGTCTTTGTCCGCCCCGTTGAGGGAGGCAAAGGTAACTTTCGCTAGGAATGTTATGGTGATACTGTTGGTGTTCGGCATGTTTTATGCGTTGTTGTTGGTGAGTGGTTCTTTGCGATTGGAAAGGTGGCTGTTGAGCACGTTGAGTGCACCGATAGTAGCCAGTAGTTTAGCGGTTCGGAAATTTGAATCGTCGATCAGCTCGACAAAAAGATCCTTGCTGACGGAGCGTTCGTAGCGCAACTGGATTCGCTTTACGGCCTCAAGGAAATCCTCGTACGTTCGACTCTTGTCGAGATCGATGATGTACTTCCTTCCTGACTTAGCTACATCACGCGCAGCAGTGCCGGTCTCCCCAGAGTCCATGATGGCCATGCCTATCTGGGTACCTAACTTGTAGGCTTTTTCGCGGAAGGTTTGCTCCGCTTCGTTGTGGTTACTCATTGGTCCGAATTCATTGAATTGTATAAGTTTTGCGAGTTGCGCCCAGCGCTTGTAGCCGGCGCTTTCTCCGCTAAGGTGTAGTGTAAAACCACCCAGAAAGATGGTTTTCATTTCTTCGAGAAAGGACTGACCGACCATCAGCTTTTTGAGAAGGGCTTCGCGGGGCAATCGTTCCTTGGACCAGTCGCGCTCCTTACCCGGAAGGTGAATTCGCAGACTGGCTAAGACATGTCCCCAATCGATCTTAAATTTCCTGGCCGCCTCGATATAGCGGCGTACATAAGCGAAGTGATTGAAGGCTGTGAAGGTGTTAGGCCGCATCGTCCCGGCAAATTTGTCCGCGCGGAGCAGGTATAGATTAATGCCGTTATCGTCTTCAGCTCGTTTAAGCAGGCCACGTTCATCTGTCGACAGATCGTAGAGTGCCTGACCGAACGTATAAATTAGCTGGAATAGGATTTCATTGGGATGCACAAAATCACTGCCGGCGAGTTGAGCATTCTTTGTTCCTCCGAGCCCAAGTGACGCCAAACGTATATTGTTCAAATGATTGGCATCCTGTTTGGCGTCGTCTTCCAAATAGATTGCACTACGAGTTTGCTTGTAGATGGTAAATAGTGTCTCCAAATCAGGATGATCGTAGAAGTAGCAGTAAAGGCTATCAAGACCTCCAGCATAACGATAAAGCGCAAGCACGGGGGCAAAGCGGACCGCATACATAGCCTTCCAGCCTACCTTATCGGACTTTCGACTCAGATGCGGCAAAAAATTGGTAAGCCCTGCGGCGGTCGGGCTGATACAATCGGCTGACTGAAGCCGCTTGAAGCCTTCACCGGTCAACGGGCATGTCTTCTTTCCAGGAGCTATATCCGCTGTGGTCAGTTTCAGGCGAGTGATTTTGGCATAGGGCTCATTTACGTAGAGTTGTTGTCCTAACTTAATTCCCCTCTCCTCAAAATGCTCGATGTACCTGCGCTCAAGTAGTTGACCGAAGGCATCGTCCTGCTTTATGGCCTTACGTCGAATAGTGTTTGCCTCATTAGGCGTTTTACCTGCGGCGTCGTTAGTCAGTAGCCCCCCAAACCCGTACGTCTTCATCTTAGGAAAGGGATGAAACGAGTCAGTTCCCGGCTCGTACCAAAAGTTAGTCATCTTAGCGAGTGCGTCTTTGGTACTGGTGTTGTAAAACCGATGACCCATTACGGTGTATAGGTTGTTCAGCAGTTCGATCGGTTCCTCACTACGTATCCACAGCGCGTTCTGATTGTCAAACCCCCAGTCATCCCCTTCCACAAACGTTCGCTCTCGTGGGGCCGGTCTCATATCGGCGCTCCACAACTCATAGTTGTCTAGGGTTGCCGCAATTCCCACGATCCCCGCGTTGAGGTAGACGTTCCCCGTTCTTCTAAAATTAATCTTCATACTACTTAACTTATTCTGCTTCGGAAGTCGCTCGATAAAATGTCTACCTGCAACTCTCTGCTGTCAAATCCTATTATACGATTACACTTTCTTAATCTTAAGTCCGGTGAATATCTCTCCTGAAATTCAATCCTCTGACCTCATCGAGCAAATCATCCGCACCACTCGTATGATCGACCTACACGTGGATGATGCATTCATGCGCGAGCAGTACAAAACCCTCAGGCGAAACTTCATCCAGCAACTGAATGACGTGCTGCGTGACCTGCACCTTGAGCTGACTGAGCTGATCGAGGAGGATTGATGAATCCTGGCTACCGTGACTACCATCTATAGATAATTTTCTAATTCTACCACAAACCTACTCCCCAACCCACCCCAAAAATCAGGGTGACCCCCGAACTCCCCCACCCCACCGGTCCCCCAACGCCCCGATTTCTTCCCCCAGCCGCTCCAACAAACTAGTCGGCCCGTGCACCTCCACGTGCCGCCAGTTCGCCAGCAGGAAGGGCAGTAGGCCGATGAATTTGGCGTTCACCCGCCCCTGAAAGTCGTAGGTGTTGACCGTCTTGCCGGCGACGATGTGCTGGCGGGCCTGGGGGTGGCGCTCGATCAGGTCATTATAGGCGCTGACCTTAAGGGTGAGGTGCACCAGCTCGGTCTTGTCCATCACGATATTGAAGGCGTCGGCCTGACGGTAGTAGTGCTCCTGCTCGCACATCCAGGGCTCGTCGAGGAGGGTGACGCGCTCGATGCGGGAGAGCATGAAGAAGGAGGTACGGCGCTTGTCGGGAGCCACGTCGTAAGCGCGGATCATCCCCCGTTCTGGTTCCACGGCGAAGGCTTCTACCTTGCGGTCGCGGACGTCGTTGCCGGACCGGCTGCGGTACCCCACCAGTAGGATGCGGCGCTTTTCTTTACACGCGCGCTCGATGTCGTTGATCTTTTCGAGCTCCGGCTCGCGGAGGGCTTCGAGACCGAGTTGCTGGTAGTCGTAGAGCGATTCGAGCTTGTTGTACAGTTGGGTAGCTTCCGCGGTGGGGAGCTGACCGAGCAAGTTTTTCAATCGTGTCTTATCGTCTTCCGAAAGCGGCGCGAGGTAGTCCAGTTCCTTGAATCCCCGCCGGGGCACTACGTAGTAGCGGTGGTGCTGATCGTACTCGATGTCGATCCCTGCTTTCCGTAGATTATTTATGTAGCCGGTGATGGTGTCCAACTTCGGCACGTCGAGGAAGTCCGCTAGGTCCCTGCGCCGTAATCGCCCCGGCGCCGCCAGCAGGCGCAGCAGCAGGCGGACGGCATTGGTAGTCGGCGTAGGCATCGGGAGCTCAAGGAATAAAATAGTTGGCGCTTAGAACACCCCATGCCCTACCCCATTGGGTGGATCCTGTCGATGCCCTGCATGCCTTGGTCCAGCAGTCACGGCGTCTCTTTCGCGGCCACCGCTTCCGGCGTACGAAATCAACACCCTTGGTGAACACCTCGTGCAGCATAGCCGGATCGAACTGTACGAAGCGGCTCCACCGGAATTGCTGCTCGGCGGTGGGGAAGCAATTTAGAAAGTCGCGGGACCGTTCGCCACTACCCAGTTCGGTCGGAAGTTTGTGGATAAGTGACATATTGCCAAAAGAAATTTTAAGCTATACCTAATAGAGAAACGAGTGCGTTTTAACGCTACTCGCCCCAACAATCGTTGTATGTTTGATCGCTTTACCGTTTTATACTGCTTACTTTTATTGATAGCCGCAGGCAGCTGCCAAAAGGAGGTACCGCAGCCGGTCGCTCCGCCGGTCACTACGCCGGTCGTCGAACCGCCACCGCCGCCGCCAGTACCGGAAGACACTGCAACCACCTACACGGTAGGGGGGAACGTTCAGAAGGGGCCTTTCCTCAATGGGACTACGTTATCCCTGGCCGAGCTTGATAGTGCGCTAGTACCTACGGGCACTACGTACACTACCCAGGTACTAGACAATGAGGGCAGTTATGAATTTCGCGGCATAGATCTTAAGGACAAGTACGTGGAACTACGTGCCGATGGCTTCTACTATGATGAAGTCAGGGGGACAATTCTACGGCTCAACTCACCCTGTATGCGCTTACGGACCTTTCGGCGGATGATCAACCAAACATCAACGTACTAAGTCACTTGGAAAAGAGCCGCGTTGACTATCTACTCTCCCGGGGAGAACAAACATCCTTCGCTGCGGCAAAACAACAAGCTCAGCGCGAGATATTGGGAGTTTTTGCGATTGAGGTCGATACTTTACCGGCCTCCGAACGCCTCGACATCAGTCAGGATAGTGAGGCCAACGCCATCTTGCTTGCTATCTCCGTGATCCTACAGGGCAAGCTGGATGTCGGCGACTTTTCGGAATTATTAGCCAATCTGGCTACCGATCTACGTACGGACGGGCTATTGAATAGCGCACCCATGGCAACACAGCTAATTAACAACGCCGTGTTATTGCCACTGACAACCATACGAACGCAACTGACAGAACGCTACGCCGCGCTTGGAATCAGTGCTGATATCCCCCCCTTCGAACGCTACGTACAGCAATTTATCACCAATTCGGGCTACCTCCCGGACAACCAGATCCTTTACGCTGCCACCGGGGAGCACGGGCCTAATATCCTCGATACAACGCGGACGACCTATCCGCAGCGATTCTACTCGTTTCAGGCGGAACTGCCCGAAAATACAACCTTACAAATCAAGGTGTCGGGTGACTTCTGGTTTTTCGTGCCAGCTTCGACCCAGGGTAACTGGACGTACACCACCCTGGACCGGGATGATAATTCGCGAATGTTTACTGCCAGTCGGACGGGAATAGTCGATATGAACTTCCGGGTTGATATTCCCCCACATTACGAAAAGCCGGACGACTACGATCCTACCCCGGATTCTACGGGCTACGTACCACCGCCCCCACCCACCCGCCGGCCAGTCCTGATCGAAGTCTACGAAAACGGTGTGGACTCTGTTAGCTGGTCGCGCTCGTTCTTCCCCGAAGGTTGGTGATGGAACTAGAGCTTGTTTGGGTTTTCCGAGCCAGACGAAAACGCCGCTATTTTTGGTCTGTAAGCCAGTCTTCGTTGGAACGTCACGGCGTGAGCACCTCCTACTTTGGGGGTGCGCGACCTGACCAATAAGGTAGCTAAGTTGGCTCAGCAGAGCGGGGAGGTAGCCTTACAACTTCGGGCGGGGGAAACGCTGGCTTTGCGGCTAATAGCCCCGCCCGCTTCCGGCTCTTAAAAATGTAGCGCACATTGAGCACCGCTCCAACTTGATTAGTTCATCGCTGACCGACCAGTTTACACCGCTGTTGGACTACAGTACTTATGGTCGATTCAATGGCTCCGCTCCCGATGCAATATCCTTTGGCCCGGCACTCCGGGTACTCCATCCGATGGCGGTTGCGGTCCAGATAACCCACCAATCTGCCCGCCGCTTCCTGGATGTAAGCTCGTCGTCCGCTTGCTTTGTTCCCATGCCTGCGTACTCCCCCACCTTCTCCGCGGCGTGGAAGACATCTAGGATGACCGTGGCCTCGGCATACTGCTTGGCCAACCAGCCGGCGATCCAATCGGCCCCATCGCTGATGCGACCAACTGGGTGGTGGGCCGCGGACAAAAAAGGGCCTACCGACCACCGCCGGCAGGCCCTCCTAGCTAACTGCGGGAATCACCCAATTCCTCTACCAAACCAGCAGCCGCTCGGAAACGTCAAGCGTCTGCCCGCGTACCGTCACGAGATAGACTCCCGCCTGACTGATACTACTGGTCAGTAGCTCGACACGCCCGCCGGGATGATCGGTCACCCGCTGCTGCTGCACGACGCGGCCGTCTGCGCTGAATACTGTAACCTGGAAGGCCTCTGCAGCCGGCACCTCCAGGTAGACCGGTAGGCCACGGGCAACCGGATTGGGATACATCAGCACCACCGCACCTGCGCCCCCGCCCGGTAGCTTGTTTTGCTTGCTGGTGCTCGCGTTACCGGTGGAGGTGACCAAGCACTTCTCACGGACTACCACCGCATCGATGAAGACATCGGTACTGCTGCCACCGAGGAAAAAGTCGAGGCGGGCGTTGTTGTCGCTGACATTCATGGTGAGCTCGAAGAAGTAGGTGCGTACGCTGGTCGTGAGGTTGACGGTATGCTGGCCGTAGTTCGTCCAGCCGCCGCCCTCCTGGAGGAGTTGCACGCGCATACTGCGGTTTTGCGTGCCCCGGGCCTGGTAACTGACCTGGTAGGTTTTGCCGGCGGTAAGGCCGAGATTGGTGTAGAACTGTACGTCGCTGTCCGAGGGACCACCGTTGCCCCTGATACCAATCTTGGCGGCCTTGGTACCCGATAAGTCAGCGTTCACCGACTCGAAGACGGCATCGGCTCCCACTGCTGCGTTGACGTACTGTCGCCAGCCAGCGAGGGTGTTGAACTCCCCATTGGTCACCAGACTGGGGTTGCTACAGGGAGTGGGAACATCGCTGGGTTGGGTGGTGGCACTGCTCTGCCCCGTATAGGCAGAATTTCCTACGGCGTTGTAGGCGCGGACGCGGTAGGTGTAGGCTGTACTAGCACTAAGGCCCGTACTTGCGTAGGAAGTGACGCCCGCACCGACGGTACCGACCTGGCTGAAGGTGCCACTACCTTGTTTACGCTCGATTTTGAAGCCGGTCTCGTCGCTGGAGTTATCCGTCCAGGACAGGTTGATCCGGCTCGAGGAAGCGGCCGTGGCGGTCAGGCCGGTCGGGGCGTTTGGCGGCTGCGGGACCGGTTCGTTGCACTTTTCGCGAACTACGACCGCGTCGATCCAGACGTCCGCGTTGCTGCCGCCCAGGAAGTAGTCGAGGCGTACGTCGTTGTTGCTGCTGGGCATGGTGACCTCGAAGGAGTAGGTCCCCACGCTGGTGCCCAGACTGACGGTATGCTCCCCGTAGCCCGTGTAGCTGCCACCATTCTCCAGCAGCTGGACGCGCAGGCTGCGGCCGGCGGCGGCTTTGGCCCGGTAGACGACCTCGTAGGTCTTCCCGGCCAGAAGACTGACGGTGGTGTAAAACTGTATATCGTTGAGACTCTGACCGCTGGTGATGGTGATGGTGATCTTGGCCGCTTTACTCCCCGATAGATCCGCCCCCACCGAGGCGAAGGTCGCACTGGCTCCGGCACCGCCGTTGACGTACTGCTGCCAGCCGTTGAGGTTATCCAGTTCGCCGTTGGCTACCAGGTTGGGGTTCGTGCAGGGGTTGGGATTGGTAGCGGATTGCGTGGTGGCGCTACTTTCTCCACTGTAGGCGGAATTACCCGTCGCGTTGTAGGAGCGGAGGCGGTAGGTGTAGGTCGTACTAGCCGCGAGTCCGGTACTGGCGTAGGTAGTGACGTTGGCGGCCACGGTGCCAATCTCGGAAAAGGATCCACTCCCCTGCTTGCGCTCAATGCGAAAGCCGGTTTCGTTCGTGCTGTTGTCGGTCCAGCTCAGGTCGATGCGGCTGGAGGAGCTACCCGTAGCGTTGAGGTTACTCGGTGCCGCGGGGGCCGCAGCGGGTGGAGTGGACCCACCACTAATTCTTCTTCGCACCGCACCGGCACCGGCCGTGGACATGTACAAATACTTGGTACTTCCCTCGTCGACGATACGCATATTGGTAGCTCCGCCGAAGTGAATGTCACCCGTAAAGTTCTCCCAGGAGACCGTACCGTTCCCGGCGATTGTACCCTTGTAGATACCGTAGGCCTTCTGCATGCGGTGATCGTAGTACACGGTGTACATCGTATTGCCGGTGCCGGCCAGTCCGCCCTTGGAAGAGAAGCGGAATTCGTTACTGATGGAGCTGTACCAGGCGGGGGTGTTGATGCCCCTGGCCGTCTGCGGGGTCATGACTACCTTAAAATTATTACCTCCATCGGTGGAGAGGTGGTAGACCGTAGCGCCATCCACCACGCCGGCGTAGGCAACGTATACCTGGCCGTTGTGCACCCAGGTCTCGACGTCCCCGTCACTGCCCCCGGCGGGGATCAGGTTCTGGAACGTCCAGGCGTTACCACTTCCCTTAGTACCCCGGAACAGCCCCAGCCGGTCGACGGCGCAGAAGACGATATCGGGGTTGGTGGGGTGGCCGGCCATATCCTTGGTCCAGGCGGTGGCCATGGGGCCGTCCAGACTGATTTTCTTGAGCGTACTGCCATCGCCGTTCCAGGCGGCCTGGAGGTTGTCGATCATCCAGATGCCGTCGTTATTCACGCTCAGGAACACCCGGTCTTTCTTGGCGGGAGCAACGGCTACGTCGCGGTACCGGCCCTGGTCGGGAAAGCCATCCTGCTTCTTGGCGGAGCCGGGCAGCACCTTCCACGTATCGGAGGGGGAGTTGCTGCTCAGGCGCTTTAGCCACACCTGGGAGGGCGCGTTGAAATTAAAACAGATACCTCCGTAGCAGCCCTGAGTGCCGGGAGCAATTACGATACCGGTGCCGTCAGGGAGTTGCCCGATGTCCGCCGCAGGTACGTCGGATACGTTTCCGTTGCGCCGCATGTGCAGATTACTCCAGGAGCTGCCCTTATCCCAGCTTTCCATCCAGCCGTTGTCCGCCTGGGCCTGGATGATGTAGTTACCCATAACGGCAATATCGAAGGTGTAGGTACTGGCCGTGCCCCGGCTACTGTAGGTAGGCTTACCGAATACGCTGAAGTTATTGTTGGGTATGGAATAGCGGTTTTGCCACTGCCAGTTGCCGCCACCGGCGGGTACGCCCCGGAACATGGTCTGGTTGCTGGTCGACCAGATGGCCCGGTCCCAACCCTGCGTACGGGGCGTGTAGTGGGCTACGCGGGGGTTGGGCGCAGCCTCGTCCCAACCATAGTCATAGCCCTCGAGTCCCCTGAAGATGGCCTTCCAGTTGTACGTGCCGTCGGGATTAAAGGTGCCCTCGTAGAGTCCTTCCCGGTCGCCCAGCACCGCCAGGATGACGTTGTGGGTAGTACCGGTGGAGCGGGGGTCTACTTCCGGATACCAGTACTTCTGACCCGGTAGGCCGTTCGTTTTCTTCTGCCAGTTGATGTTATCGGTTCGCGTGACGTACAGCTCGTGGTTGAACACCCCGTAGAGGTACTGTCCGTTCGGCGTTACGGCCACCCCGTAGTTGGCTCCGCCCGGCCCGTTGATACGGGACCAGTTTTTGCCGGAGTCGGTACTCTTGAACACCCCCTTGTAGGCTCCCGCGTAGACGATACTGGGGTTGGAGGGGTCGAACTGAATGGTATAGACCGCCCGCTGGCTATCGTCGCCCGTAGCCAGGGTGATCCGCTCCCAACCACCAGTCTCTTTACTGCGGTAGATGAGGGCCGGACCGTTTTCGCCCAGTCCGAAGGTATTGGCGAAGTTGCCGAGGTCGTCCCGCGTCCCCACCCCCGCCAGGGCCACCCGGGAGTCGTTGGGTTTCACGGCCACCACGTCGATGGATACGCCGCGCGTAGGTTCGACCAGGTTGAAGGTGGTGCCGTTGTCGGTCGATATCTCCAGTCCGTACAGCGAGCCGGCGTAGATCTTTTGGGCATTATTAGGGTCGACGGTCACCGAGTACACCCGGTTATGGAGCAAGCTACCGAGGGGCTTCCAGCTAAGGCCGTTGTCGAGGCTCCGGTAGATCCCCTCCATATCGGAGGCCAGGAAAATGCGGTCCTTAGTGGTGGGGTCCGGCACGATATCCTGGACCTGTCCGCCGGCGCCGGGGTTAATTTCTTCCCACTGGGGGGGGGATTGGGCGCGCGTGGGAGCAGCGCATAAGAGGGTTAGGCAGACGAGTAGTAGGGTCGTCCGGTAGAGGTACAGCATGATGAATTGATTTATGTGCTAAACTAGGTGCTCCACGAGGGGAGCGGCAAACTGGTGTGGGCTGCCCGCCAGCACAGCGCTACTGAATGATCGAAGGGTGTAAGACGGGCGGGGGCTGGGGCTTCAGCGTTGCAACGCGCAGAACCGGGGTTACAAAACGAAAAGTAGGGGGGTTGGAGTTGACAACTATACTGTACTGTGCTGATCCCGGAAAAAATCTTCGCGAAAGTATGCAAGGTTTTAAAGGTGTTGTGGGGGCGGGCGGGGTCGCGGGTGCGGAGGACTAGGGGGCTGGGGGTATTCGGCTGCGCTAGCTTCGATCTAGGCTACCTTTTACTTGCGGTCCATCCAAAGTCATTCTATCACATCTAATTCGACGGACCGGCCACCCTACACCGCCCCTCCCGCAGGTCTTTCTCGACATGTTTGAACTTCGTGTTCTCCTTACGGCTCCCATCCTCATACTCCACCGTGATGCGGTCGTTGCGGCCGTAAGGAAAGCGCTCACGCGGTGGTGGGCTGGGCGAAGGAGTAGAAGTGCGCCGTGGCAGATCAAGCCCCGCGTTATAGCGAGCAATGTAGGCATCGAGCTGCTGCCGATCGGTGGGGTCGATGCCCTCGTCCTGCATACCCATCATGAGGGTTTTGCTGATACCCCAGCGGCTGGGATCCATCGCACGGGCGGGTAGTTTTTTCGCAGCGGCGCGAGCGGCACGTAGTACTTTAGGCGCGTCGCGGAGACGGCCGGACTGGCCCAACCAATCGAGGTAGGTGAGCAAATGCGTCTGATACTTCCTGTTTATGGCGTTGAAAAGTAGCCTCCCACTCTCCTTCGCTCTCAGCCAACTGCTCGTCAAGAAGCTGCTCTATACGGGCTACCTCGGCCCGGTAGGTAGCTTCCGTATCACGGCGGGGCGCGGGTACGAGCTGGTTCAGCCCGAAGGCGTACTGGTACGGATCGAGCCCCTCCTCGTCCATGAGTCGTACATCCTCGGCCGTGCGGTGGGCGAGCGAATCGGCGTCCAGATTGATCAGTGCATAGCCTTCCGCTGGGTCCAGTGAGATGATTCTGCCACCAAAGTGTTCGGCCATCGGCTCGTGCCGATCGTCATCGAGCTCGGCCAGGAAGCCCGGGCGGGCGCGAACGTAGTCGCCGACCTTGAATTCAGTTTCTACCGCCATCTTTTTTGCACGAAAATAGGAGCAATGCAGGTAGTACACCCCCTGTGCCATCGGGTAAGCTCGGCTAGGGCGCATCTACAATCCCTCCCTCCACCCCACCAGCTGCACCCCATCCACCACCATCCGGGCAGGGGTTCTAGCAGGTCGACTTCCAGCTGGTGATTGTCGCGGTAGTAGTAGAGGGGGTGTTGGTCACCGCCGCACCACCCGCCCCACCCCTACAACCTCCCCCGCACCATTCAAACCCGCCACCACATACACCCCCACCGGCCACTCCCCCACGGGCAGCTCCACTACCTCAGCCAGCGGATCGGTAACCGCCCGGTACAGCCGCCGCCCCAGCACATCCGTGACCACGATCTCGTGTAGCCGCAGGCCACGCAGCGAGACGTAGGCCGTAGCCACCGTAGGATTAGGAAAGAGTACCAAGCCCTCAGCAGTAGCACCGACCGGCAGCCGCTGCGCGCCTGCATACCCCACCCAGGGCCGTGCCTGCTTGATGGACAACTGCCCCTCACGGGTCACCTTATACTCGATGTCCACGGCGAAGGCCGGATCCCCAGCAGCGTCGTACAGGCGGGCGAACTGCTCGTGGATGACCGCCAGGTAGTCGCGCAGGGTATCCAGGTGGCCCCGCCCGAGCACCCGGCCGTACTCCTCCACTAGGTTGGAGCGCTGTACGAGGATATGACCGCTCGTTCCGCCGGGCGTCTGCTCCAGCAGTACCTCCTCGGGCACGGAGGTAGCCCCGGGATTCGTGATCAGCTCCTCCCCCACCTGACTGTTCAGGTAAAAAGTGCGTTCAGTGCCGTAGAGGGGGTCCTGACTGACACCCACACCGTTCACCCGTTCATCGGCGAAGTTGGGGTGGCAGAGCACGCCCATAGCCGCCCGTAGGTGGTCGACGCGGTGGTAGTCCCGCTCCTCGTAGGCCCGCAGGTTCCACAGGCTGGCGTAGACCTGGCGGATCGACTTCTCAATGTGCCCCTCGTGCGGGTGTTGCGTCTTGGAGGTATAGAGCCCCGCCCCGTTGAAGCCCGGTAGGTCCTCATTGTTGGTGCTCGAACGACAGCGTACGCTAGTTCCCGCCGGGAAGCGGGCGTGCATATCTCCTAGGGCATCCCGCATCCAGCTAGGCATGTCGGCATCACGGATACGCTTACGGAAGTCGGCAAGACGTTCCTCCCGTACGGCACGGTCGGCTCGAAAGTCGGCATCAGCTAGCATCATCTCCGCCGCGTCGAACAGGCCATTGTGGCGCATGAACTCCCGGTAGAAGTAAAAGGGTACCCCGAAACCGTCCGGTATCGTACCCTCCGGGAAGCCAAAGTGGCGCATCGTGGCCACGTTAGCACACTTGGCTCCGTAGCCGTCGTACATCCAGAAGCTGATCTCGTCGAGGGGTAAAATCTTGGTGTAGTCGAGGTTGAGGGGCGGCAGCTGCGGCTCGGTGGGGCGCAGGGCATCAAACCAATCATTGACCTCCGCCGAAGTGGCCTCCCGCAGTTCGAAGCCCCCCTGACTGACCCGGAAGTATACCGGCCGGTCCAGCAGCGCGGCAATGGAGTCCACCGCTAGCGGATCGCGCACGAAGGCGTTCGGCACCCCGTTCTGGATGGCCCGCAGGTTGACGTGCGAGAGCGGCGTCTGGATCACCGAGGTCATGATGCCGGCCACCCGGGGCAGGTCGTTCGGTAGGGCGTCGTAGAGCACGATGTCGCGCGGCCCCGGCAGCTCCCCATCCACCAGCTTGCGGAAGGTGCCGTAGCCCTCGGCGGGGTTCAGGCTCAGGTAGTCCACGGCCGCAAACACATCCGCCTCGAAGAGAAGGGGGATGCGGGAGGTACGGTACCGCTCACTGTCCCGCGCGTACTCGTCCTCGCTCAGGGTGGTGACGTAATAGGCCAGGTTGTTGGTCAGCAGCGGCATATTCGCGGCCAGCAGCTCGTAGGTACGGCGCACGCTACCGAAGTCATCGCCGTGCCCGTTGCTGTAGTTGAAGGCGAAGGTACCCAGCGTCCCGTTTGCCGCTACGCTGGCGGGGTGGTAGATGACCTGCCCCTTGCGCACCTGCTCCCCCAGGTGCTCGATGCCCGCCACACCGGCAAAGTCGGCGTGCAGGTAGTGGCGATCGCTGTTGAAGAAGTAGAGTTTGGGCCGGTCGGTCAGAAAATCCGTGATGATAAATTTGACGTAGCCCTTCCCGTTCAGAAATTCCGACCAAGCGATGCGGTCCTTAGTCAGCGATAGCTCGCGGAAGGTGCCGAAGCTGTCCAGGGCCGTCACACCGTCGCGGCGGTCTACGGGGGCAGCGGCATTGAGGGGGCTCCGGCGGGGAAGTTGCCCGAACTCCCTGAGGTCATCTACCCCGTCTCCATCCGTATCCGCCGGCGCGGCATTCGGGTAGCTGATCACTCGGTAGTGTGCACTGGGGTAGGCGGCGGCTGGTTCGGTGATCGTCATCCGGCCCGCCCGGCCCGGAGTAAGGGAGGTGGTGAGGGTGAAGTCGCCGCCGGTATCGTGGCGCATTTGTAGTAGGTAGTACCGGTCGCTTTCCCCCTCTATTTCCAGTTGGATCCGCCCATCGCCGGCTACGGAATAGGTGAAGGGCACCGGCTTGCCCTGTCCCGCTACCGTTAGGGAGAATAATAACAGCAGCAATAAGGTCAGCAAATTCAAAAATGAACGCATCACGGGCGGAGATTCAGTGCTTACGTAAGGTACCCTATTCCAAATGAGGCAGCCCCACAACTAAGCCTACCCCCACCGGTTATAACTTATCCAATTCAACGACAAGCCACCTCGGCACCCTGTCCAGGCGGCTTAAATCCCACTTATGGCTATTAGTTTTAACAAGAAAGAACGCGAAAAGAAACGGCAGAAGAAGAAGCGCGACAAGCAGTATGCCCGCGAACAGAAGAAAGACAACCCCCTCAACCCACCCGAATTCATGTACGTCGGCCTGGACGGCAACCTTACCACCCAGCCCCCCGACCCCGCCCTGCGCCAGTCGGTCGACATCGAAGACATCGACATCAGTACGCCCTCGTCGGTAAAATCCGACACTTCGAAATTTACCAAGACGGGCACCGTAAAGTTCTTCAACACCGAAAAGGGCTACGGCTTCATCGAGGAGAGCTCCACCCGGGAGAGTTTCTTCGTACACATCGACAATTTGGACGAGCCCATCAAAGAGGGCGACCGGGTGAGTTTCGATACGGGCAAGGGACCTAAGGGGCCGGTGGCGGTTTCGGTGAAGCTGGCAGCTTAGAACAGTTCGGCTAATTCGGCTGGCCCTACCACTCGAATGCCCTCCCGTAGCAAGTAACTTTCTTCCACCGGTGCAACGACGTACTGATACTTGGGGCGTAAGTCCTCGACCGACGAAAAGTATCCCCGCTGTAGGCTCGGTGCCGACGAGTGCTTAATCTCTACTACTGCGTACGGCATCCCTCCCCTGAGGATAACTAGGTCAATTTCGGCCCCACCCTGAGCTCGGCAAACAGTCCCGGCTGCCGGTGGATCTCATCTAAAATTACCAGTTGCTCCCGGTGCAGTTCTACGAAGCTTTCCAGATCACGGAGTTTTGCCAGATCCGCCTGCCGCTCTAGGTCGAGGTAGACGGATGGTTTACCTACCTGGTTACGTATCGCCTGCACCAGGGAGGTCTTCCCCACCTGCCGCGGTCCCAGTACAGCCACGGCAGGAAACTGCTTAATTAAGCGCGTCAATCGATGCTCGAGTATGCGTGGCAAGTAAAGGTTATCCATGTAAATCGTGTAGTGGCGTACAAGATTTACAAAGATAAATCATTTAGGGCGCGCAGTCCCGCTCTGCCACATACGTATCGAATAGCTGGTTCATCCCCGCCTGTATCTCCCGCCACCGTACAGCGTCGATGCGAACATGGGGCGGCGGGGCGCAGGTGCAAAGGGAATGGCGGACATCCACAAGGGTCATCTCCGCAACAACCAAAAAGTATACAAAATCAGGAATCTGGTATAAGACCCTCCCCCTATATCCTACTTAATTTTGCCTTGTTCTTAATACTAAAAACAACGCAAATCATGAGTACTAATCGATTCGGTAAAGCAGGCTGGATACCCGCCAGATTAGAAGGGTTAAACGGCAAAACCTACCTTGTAACTGGAGCTAACACCGGGGCGGGCTTCGAGGCCGCTAAAATACTACTCGGTAAAGGGGCCGAGGTCGTGATGCTGAACCGCAACGAGACGAAGTCCGCTAAAGCGGTCAGTGATCTGAAGGCCGAATTAGGGGCCGATACCAGGGTTTCCTTCATCAAAATGGATCTGGCGGACCTTGCGTCGGTCCGTAGCGCGGCCGAAGAGGTGCTCGCCAGGGTTCCAAAGATCGATGCATTGATCTGCAATGCCGCTATTGCGCAGGTACCCACCCAGCAATTCACGAAGGACGGCTTCGAGAGCCAGCTCGGCGTGAATCATTACGGCCATTTTCTGCTGTGCGGACTGCTCTTCGACCGGATCGAAGCTTCCAAAGGCCGCATCGTGGTTGTCGCCAGCGAGGGCTACAAGATGGGAATTAAAACGATCCAGTTCGATGATATGAACTGGGATAAGAATTACCACCCCAACAAAACGTACTGCCACAGCAAACTGGCGCAGATGTTGTTCGCCTACGAACTGCAGGACCGGATCGAGGCGGCGAGCAAAAACGTCGCGGTGTACGTCTGCCACCCGGGGGCATCGGCTACCTCACTGATCGAAACTAGCGGCGGGCTGAAGGATAGGATTATCTTCGGATTGATGTCGAAGACCCCCCTGGTGCAATCGGCGGAAAAAGGGGCCTATCCTGAGATCATGTGCGCTACGGAGGCAGCGGAGCAGCTGGACCAAAAGGCCTACTACGGTCCGACAGGATTGATGCAATGGACGGGTCCGGTCGGCAAGTGCAAGCTGGAGGGCCATGCGCAGGACAAGGCCGTGGCCACGAAACTGTGGGCGGTCTCGGAGGATGCTACGGGATTCGCGTGGAAACTGTAGATTGAACTGACTTCAAAGCGTACGGAATGGACATCTTAAAAACCGCCACCGACTGGGCCAAGGCCGAAGTGTTCTCCACTTCCTTTTTCATCGTGTTCAGCCTCGTGTTCGTAGCGGCGAGCATCGGGTTCTGGCAACTCGGAAAAACCGACCTGGCCAGGGCCTACGTTATCCCTACCCTGGTGGCGGGTGTGCTTCTACTGATCATTGGGATCGGACTGGTCTATACTAACGTCTCAAGGACCTCACAATTCGAGACGGCTTACCACGAAGATGCGGAGGCCTTCGTGGCGGCGGAGATTGTCCGCGTCGAGGGGACCCTGCAGGAGTACCAAACCATCGTCTTCACCATTATTCCGCTCCTCATTGTGGCGCTTGCCCTCATCATTGTTTTCTTCCCCTCACCTACCTGGCGGGCCAGTGCCATCACCGCCATAGCCATGCTTTCGGTCATCCTGCTCGTCGACGGGACGGCGCATGCCAGAATCACCGATTATTACCATCAGTTGGTGCCGGCGGAGAATAATACCATAAATTCGGATGAAACACTTTAGCACCCTGGCGGCCTACTTTGACTACCTCCGGCTGCCCCCGCCCGAGCACCCGATGCTAAGCGTACTGACCGCCACGGGAGCGGACGCCCTCCCCTGCCCCCGGGAAAGCTCGCCGCCCATCACGAACGATTGCTACTCCATCAGCCTGAAGAAGCTCGTCCGGGGCGACTTGAACTACGGCCGGACGAAGTACGACTTTACCAATGGCGCGTTGATCTTCATCGCCCCGCGGCAGGTCCTGCAGTGGGACAGCCGCGTGGTTTTCGAGCAGCGTGGCTTTTCGATCAACTTTCACGAAGACTTCCTGAAGGGGACGGAACTAGCCCAGCGGATCGGTAAGTACGGCTTCTTTTCCTACTCCGCTAATGAGGCCCTACACCTCTCCCCCCGGGAAGAACGGCAGATAGAAGCCATCGTGGAGAACATCGCTATCGAGTACAACAACAATCAGGACGAATTCAGTAAGGACATTATCGTCTCCCAACTGGCTACCCTGCTGAAGTACGCCGACCGGTTCTACGAAAGGCAGTTTCTGCACCGCAAGGAGCTATCGAACGACCTGCTGGAACAATTCAATCGACGGTTGGACCACCACGTCAAGTCGGGGCAGTTACAGGACCACGGTAGCCCCAGCATCGAGCAACTCGCCAACGAACTGTCGGTTTCCCAGCGCTACCTCAGCGATACCCTTAAAAAAGAGACGGGCAAGACCACCACGGAACACCTGCAGCTGTACCTGATCGACGCGGCCAAGAACATGTTACTGGCACCGAATACCAGTATATCGGAGGTAGCCTATGCCCTGGGATTCGAATATCCGCAGTACTTCTCGAGACTGTTCAAGAAACGGGAAGGGGTAAGCCCATCGCAGTACAGAGACCAGTTCAAGTTGAATTAATTCAGGGGTGCTTCATCCGGTACGCTTCGATCATCTCCCGCGGCGACTTATGCGCCCGACCCGCGGCACGGGCAAAATCAGACCGAACGTCGTTCGCCCCCAGTCGAATGCCCTGGTAAATGCCGGCGATAATGGTTCCCATGAATTCCCCCAGGTCCGCTTTGCGATCTGCGGCGTAGGCTTCTACCGAGACCGGCGTATAACTGAGTTTGGTACTGTAGACCGCATTGATCAACTCCGCCAGACGCTCCTGGGTGATGGCCTCGCCCACCAGATTGTATACCTGCCCATTGTGACCGTCCTCGGTCAGCATTCTGGCGTAGGCAACGGCGAGTTCCGGCCGGCTGGTGTAGGCACATTTCCCGTCTCCGGCGCAGTTGCGAATGCCGCCCTCCTTTACGTAGGTGTTGAGGTAGTCTAGGTCGGGCTCGATGTAGATGCCGTTGCGGCCGACGACCCAGTCCAGTCCGGATGACTGGATGTCCCTTTCGGTCTGCCGGTTACTGCGTACGATTGGACTGAAGGCGGTAGCTTCCTCGTCGCCTACAATACTGGTGTACACGATCTTTTGGACTCCGTTTGCCTTTGCGGCCTCGATCACGTTGCGGTGCTGCTGGATGCGATTCTTGGGGTCCGCCATTCCGGAGACCAGTAGTACGGTATCTATACCCCTGAGCGCGACGTCGAACTGCTCACGGCTGTTGTAATCCCCCTTGCGGACCTCCACGCCTAGCCCTTCCGCATGCTCCGGCGTACGGGCGATGCCGATGACGTGTTCCTTACTAACATCGGCGATCAGTTGCTTTACGATGGCGGCGCCGAGCTGGCCGCTGGCGGAGGTTACTGCGATGGTCATTTTGTCGAAATTCAATGACGTACTGAGGGGTTACTCGTGGTCCACTAATCTACGCGTACGCGATGAGAGGTGCGGGGCAGCGGTGACCCTGTTTGGCTCACGGGCGCGGGAGGGGAGGTACGGGAAAATTTGGTTAGGGGCTTCGCCAAGTCCGCTCCACGATAACATCAGACGCGAAGGCATCTTACTATGACGCAAGCGGAAAAGCAGCAGCTTATCAAGCATAGACTGGAGAAGGCCGAGGCGGGCAAGGAGCAACTGGACGCCGCCGTGCGGCATGAAGGCATCGACCTGGTGCGCCGGCTGATGGATCTTGCCCGGTGATTGGGTTAGCGGATGCCGTGTTACTCAAGCTTCGT
>CBDCHQ010000003.1:0-6336 GCA_965217275.1 Cyclobacteriaceae bacterium
ATCATTACAATCAGTTATCACAAGTGATCATTGACAGCTGTCAAGAATAACTGTAACCTCCATGTTCATCAATCATCCCAGCTAATTATCTCAGCGATCATCAGTCTCTGTAATCAATATAACCCCCCGTGCCCCCCAACCAACCCGTCCGTCAAAACCGACCATCACAAACCATCGTAACCGACATGACCGTCATAATAATAACCACCACCATAATCATCATCGTCATCATCATCATCATCAAGATCATCATCAAGATCATCACCAAAAGCAAGCATAACCCCCGTAGCCCCCATATCCATCATAAACATTCAAACACACCACGCTCAAGTCATCACATCCATCACCGACAAGACTTTTCTCAGTTCTCCAAGATCATCCATCAGTCGGAAACAAAGGAAGAAGAAAAAAAAGAAGTGAAAACACAAATTGAAGATTAATGCGACAACAGGAGTTGAAATAAATGGGAAACTAAGAGAAGGAATGAATGGAAAAGGAATTGAAGAGGGAAGAAGAAAATAGGGGAGGTAAGAAGGGACGAGAAGAAGAAGAAGAAGAAGAAGAAGAAGAAGAAGAAAAAGAAATGGAAAAAATGAAAAAGGGGGGAAGACGATGTTCATCCAACAGACATATATACCTATACAGTATATACAGACACACGCAACGCGCGTAAAGTGACTCCGTCGTGTAGAACAACAACAAGACAGACAGACAGACACAAAAGGAAGCTAAATTATAGTAAGTAAAGTAGCTCGCCGGCTGTCTAAGCTTCTCGACTCCTCATACAGCTCTGCTGTGCGCCCGTTGCGCGAAAAAAAACACATACTTCAAATCTTTCGTGGTTACCCTCGTACCTTCGTACCCATCAATCTTTGCGTATAGTATGAAACGTACTAGTACGACGGTATACGTCAACCTTTTCGAGTACTACGATCCGTGCGTACCACATCAACCATCGTGTACACTTCAATCATCGCGTCCTACGACGACAGTGACAACGACAGGGGCTGAGACGAAGACGACACTGCCGCTGCTGTTGCTGTTGCCGTTGCTGCTGCTGTTGCTGGAGGAGACGCCAAAGAAGAAGACGTTGACACTATCGTCGAATTGCTGTCGTTGTTGCTGCTGTTGCTACTGCCCCCGCCGCCTGCGCGACGAGGTAGGAAGAGACCCCAGAACTTATTCCTCGGCTTGCTGCGTGCAGAGGGAAGGCTAGGCGGTGGCACGGGCGCAGCTGGACCTTTGGCGACGGCGACGGCGGCTGCGGCTGCGGCTGCCGTGACCAGGGCTGCGTTATTGCTGTTGCTGTTGCCGATGCCGTTGTCCTTGTCTCTGGTCGGTCGTCTCCGCGCGGCGTCTGCTGCGTCGTTGCTTGGCTCGGGCTGTACTTGACGGTCCGAGTCCCATAACGCCTGTAGTTCCCGTGCTTGACGGTCGCGGTCGCGGTCTGATGATGCTGCTGCTGCGGCTGTTGCTGCCGCCGCAGCCCTGGACGAACCTTTCGAGCGCGGCCAGGTGTGTGACCAGGTATTCTTTGAGGGCGAGACAGACGACGGGGACGACGGCGCCGGAGTAGACGCGCTCGCCGCCGACGCCATCGCCGACGCCTTCTCATCGTCCAAAAACATGGCCGCGTGCCTCCCCTGCACCTCTCGCCAGTACATAGCCTCGTCGATGTTGCCGATGCGCTGGTCGATGGCCGAGTGGTCGGGAAACTCGCCGAGGTAGGTCGTGTCCGATGCGAACGAGTACATCGAGGGCGTCCATTTCCTCGGGTTGATCGGGTTGATCGCGCTGAGCGGCGGTCGCGACCGCTCGTCGTCTCTCTTCAAAGGCACTTTGTGGTCGAGAGGGAGCGGCCGTCGGCGGGGAAATTCCGACTTTGATGCCGGTGGGACCAGTGGAGACACTGGCTCTGACGGCGGCGGCGGCGGCGGTGGTGGTGGTGGTAGTGGTGGTAGTGGTGGTAGTGCCGGCGGCGGCGACGACGCAGCTACGAAAGTCGAGGGTGACGATGTCGACGGATCTGTCCTTGGCCGCGCGTTCCGCTTCGGCGACGGCGGCAGCGAGGTCAGCTTGGTCGCCAGGCGTTCCCGGCCGGACAATGGCGCAGGCCGCAAGGGTGCTGCCGGCGTCGGAGCGCCATTCGAGCCCGACACGACATCGGCCAGAGACGACTGAGAGACATCTTTCCTGCTCTCCTTGGAGCGGCCGCTCGAGCCGGTCTTTGCGCTACCCCCGGAGACGGCCGAACCGCCATGCACCCTCTTCTTGCTTCTGGTCTTCTTCTTGGCCGGGGTTCCGTGGACGTCGGATCTACCTGGGCCATCCTCGACGGCTGCTCGGTTCGATCGAACGACGAAGATACGCGCACCGCTGCTGCCTCCGCTCGCACGTTTAGACTTGGACCTGCGCTTGACTTTCGACGACGGCGATGGCGGCGTGGCTGGCTCCGTCGTCTGCGCTGTCGGCGCGGCGGCCAAGCTCAGAGAAGACTCGGTCGACAGCCTCGTGCACAGCCCTCCCAGGGCCGCGACGGCATCCTTGCGCGTCTGCTCCGACAGCCGGATCAGAGATCCGTAGTCGAGCTGTCCCTCGAGCACGGCCTTGTCGTCGGCAGACATGAGAAAGGACGAGATGATGTTGACGAGGCCGGTGTTGAGTCTAAGTAGCGTGTCTGCCAGGGATGTACGGGCAACGACTGCAGGTATGCTGCCCCGCGGGGAGCCACGGAATCAGCCTTGTGAAGGGATGCAGCGAAACGGCAATAGTTTTGATGATACACAGATGTCAAAACACAAAATCAAGAAGGGCAAGCCGTACGGTCTCCACGGGCAAAGCCGTCACCCAACAACGCTAGATCGCGCTCATACTCGCGACTTATGTGCTCTGGACCCTTGCCCAGGGAGCGGCTCAATCGAGCCTCGTCGGCGTCGAGACGGCGCTGGGCGGAGGACGCGCTCGGGGAGGTGTCGTTGCGACGATGTCGCGATCCCGGTTTTCGTCGGTCTCGCCGTCGTCGTTGGTCGCCGACGCGATCCACAATCTCGATGCCGCTGCGGAAGGCCGACACCAAGGAGAAGACAATGCCGGCGACCTCGAGTCCGAGCGAAGCCATTGCGAACGTCGCGCGAGCTGAGCTGAGCTGGACGAGTGCGCCAATGCTCCTCGACCTGTTCACATTCGCGGATTTGTTGGGTTGACTCTTGAGGCGAAGGGTCGAGGGCCACGGCCAAAGCCTTTTGCGAGCGGATAGCTTGCAATCTGTCTCGCGACGCCGGCTTCGTCGTCAACATTGCCGAAGCGGTTGGGGGAGACTGCGGGGGGGGGGGGGGGGGGGGGGGGTGCTCCTAGAGGGAGGGGCCCATGCGGGTTCTTATCCGTGGACGACGCCTAACGAGTTCGGCTCGTCTTCTTTGCTCCGCGATAGGTTGCCCGTTTCCCATCGCCGTACCTGTATTGGCTTGCTGCTGTGGCACCCGAGACTGGCCCTGTAACAGTATTTCCCCGCCATCTGCATATCTCTTTATCCGTATGCTGAGTGTGGTACCTCCGTACGTACTGGCCGCCAAGAGGTCCCCGCAGGGCGAACGCCTGGGGATCGGTCAAGAGAGAGAGAGAGAGAGAGCACATTGGGCCTGGGCGCACTAGATCAAAGGTCAGTGACTACCGGACTTGGCGCAAGGGGTGGATTGGTCGCACGCGATACTTGCTCGACCGTAGGGCCGCCGTGGCTGCATCCATTGTCGGTGCGGTTGGCTTTTGTGCGAGCGGCAGCGCGCCCAGACGGGAGCAACCCCGTTTTGGCGCTTGATTCGTCCGTCGGGGAAGCGCCTGTTTCGGGCATTGGCGGGAGCGCGCAAAAAGCAACGAACAAGGCAGGAGCTCTCGCGAATCGACAGGTCGCTGCAGGAGAGGTAGTCGTGGCGAGCTCTCAACGAAGCTGCAAGCCTTGCGACAATGAATCATAGCAAGGGCAGATGAGGGGAACGTATGCACAGGGAAGAAAAGTAGAAAGCAGACGGTAGTTGTCCCTCGTACAGAGAAACAGAGAACGGAAGTGATCATCGCCATTGCGATAATGGTCGGGTTCCCAGATCTACGGGGTACAGAAAAATGTGTTGGGCAAACACGGTGTTGCCGACACTCGACAAGCATCTTCATCAACTATACGATATTCAATAAGAGTTGACAGACATTGACAGACATCGAGAGATGTTTATTTTTCGAAGAATCTGTTGGCTGTGCAACAGCAGATGGGAGACGACAGACCGACACCGACAGATGTTGAAGAATGTTTCTTGAAGCGTCCTTCATTCGTCGGGAATGCGACGACTGACAGGAGTTGACAGATGTCTCTCAAAGGTATCTTTTCATATTCCGTGAGATGACCAACAGATGATGATAGATCCTGACAGAACTCGAAACATGTTGCTAGACATGAAGTTCTGTCGACAGATATTCAGAGGAGGAGATTGTGATCTTGTAACCTTGCGACCTTGTAAAGCAACCAAGCAAGAAAGCAAGAATGAAAGGATACGAGTAGGCAAGGAAACAAAAGACCCCTTGCCAGCTCGCCCCACGACCCCTGCGAGGGGTTGATATTCTTAACGACGGAGACTTGCAGCACGAAGTACACAAGACCATCCTGCTTGCTTTGAGATGCAAGTGGAACGAATGCTTGATTCATGACACTGGGGGCAGATGATGGGAAGGGGATGATGGATCCCATGCACCATGACTCGTACCAGACAATGATGATGATGATGATGGATGCCACTGGGGAATATGATGACTGATGATGGAAACTCATTTGACGGTGAACATTACTGGAAGCCAGGATAACAAACAATATACAGTGTCACGACAAAAATCAGAACAATCCCTGATACAAAATTGACTTTGGGTAAGCACGTGAGAACAATACCGGTAGTTGTACGAAGTTCGCCAGCAAAAGTCTGCAAGCATACCGCGTACTGAAGCGGTTGGTACGATAATTATGTACAGCAATAGAGTTGGTTTTTGTAGAAAATCTCCTTTGTGATATCGACGACGGAATCTCTGTAGATAATCTGCCTACTTCATGGTATCGATGATGCAAATTCCGGAACGAGATCGTCTTTGTACCGGCCACTCCAGTACGGAAGTATGCTTGCAGATTTTGGCTGGCGACCCTCGTAAGTAGCTGAGCAATCAGCCACTCCAGGAAATATATCTCACCACTTATGATCATCTAAGTAGTGAGCAGGAACCGACTTGTTCAGACTTGTGCCGTGCCACTGTACCTCCGTGTACTTGACCGACAATGAACTACGAGTACTCGATGTCCGACAATAAAATGTCCAACTGAACGCTGGACCTATGCTTTATGACAGACAGAACAACAACTCCCACCAAGCAATACCAGACTTAGCCGCGCACCAAGCACCGACAATTGATCGAAGCCGAGTATACGTTGCGTATACACCGCACACCGCACACAGTACACAGTACCCGTGCCATGGGGGAGCAATACCCTCCTCCCATCCCTTCGGTACGTCCGGAACACCCTCCTCCGAAGGAGGGTGTCACGGTGTCTAACACCGGAACGTCAGTATCAGCGGAACTTTAGGTTTTCGGTCACGACTCAACTGCAACATCTATAACTTCACAACGCAACGACCAAAGTGAAATGTAACCGGCTCATTCGATTTCCCTACTTCTGCTCTATCCTTCCGGAGGCTGCAGGCCTTTTCACGAGCTATGAAAGTCAACCGCCTACAAAACAAGGAAGAGCGACCAAAAGCTTGCATATCTGAGAGAAGTGAAGCGGGCGACTCAAGTTTCTATGGTAGATAAGGTGGCTACAGTAGCTACAGTAGCTACTCAACAACGCCAGCAGAATCTGCGAGAGCTTGTAGCATCAAGGATGATAGGATAAGAGCAGGGGGGATCAGATGGGCACATCAAAATTGTCGTTGTGTGTATCTAGTTGTGGAGTTATCAGCGTTTCAAATCAATACCAACGAGAATCTGTTCTGCACACGATGACTATTGTGACTATGCAACAATGCCACCAAAATCTATGGAGGCCAATACTTTCAAGGATTATAGTAGAGAAGTGGGAGAATCGAACGAGCAGGTTACGTTTTAATTCAGTCGTTGTGTTGTGAGGTTATAGATGCTGCAGTTGATTCGTGACCAACAACCTGACGTTCCGCTGATCCTGACATTCCGGTGTTAGAAACCCTCTTTCGGAGGAGGGTGTTCCGCACGCCGCACACAGTAACACAGTCCACAAACTCCACATACATACAACACTTGCGAAGACAAGAGTGATGATACGTAACAAGTTGA
>CBDCHQ010000004.1:0-11323 GCA_965217275.1 Cyclobacteriaceae bacterium
TCGTCTCTCTGGTAAGCCCAATGTACCGCCGTGTCACACCGATATCCCGGTGACCAAAGATCTGGGACAGGAGAATCAGCGCATGCTCACTCCGCCCGTTGTTCTCGTAGATGCGCCTGCCAAAGGTCTTGCGTAAGGTGTGAGAACTGGCGTTCTGCGCATCGATCCCATAGGTCGCGAAGGCTTTCCGAATCCGCTTGTTGGCGGCCGTCACCGAGATCGACTTCTCGCGATTGCCATCACTCCGCTGGTGAACGAAGACCAGGCCGGAATGATCGGAGGAGATCTTCAGTTGCCCCCCTACCCTTCTGGCCAGCTTTAGGAAGTTGCCGTGAACGTCGACCGTTCTTTCTTTCCCGGTCTTCCCCTCCTGGATGATAAATTGATCTGCCTGGATCTGGTCCCACCGCAGCTGGAGGAGATCTCCGATTCGGAGGCCGAAGTAGATGCCGGCACCGATCAATAACGCGGTGTTGTAACGGCGGTCAGCCACCAGACCCTTTATCAAGGTGTTGGCCTGACTCCACCGGAGAGGGGCGGTGGCACTCCTGCGACTCGATTTTGCCATGCAAGTAAGGTACGACCGGGAGGTTACAAAAACCGCCTCCTGCGCATGAAAATGAGACCTAGAAATGAAAAGGCTAGAACCAATTTCGCTCAACTATCTGAAAATCAACGAAGTATCTCTTTTTTCTAGGTTACACTTCTACAGAAAGTAGAACCTATCTCATCATCCAAAGTCGCCCAATAGCCGGCCACCGCCAATGGAGGCGCAAAAAGGCCCGCCACTGCGTTGGCCTTTTCATTGGGCGGGAAGAAACAGATTCTATAGGCCTTGTATAGAGAAAAAAGGAATACTAAGAAGAAGGTATACAACAAACGCAATATTTACAGCTAGATAACTTTCGGAAATTTTATATATAAAGATAACTGAAAGTACAACTACTAATATAAAAAGCACTCTGAGTAACCAGGAATCAACTCCTGATATCGCGGTGAAGAAAAAACCATAAACTAAAGCAATTACTGACGATAGTTTACCTGCGTTAACAACGGTAAATATAATAGAACTGATTACTACTGTACCACTTGCAAATGCCTTAGTAACAACGGTCATGGGCAGCATCCTATCGTTTTTTAAATGGCTTAAGAATTTGTTTGAGATTGACCTTATTCTTGTAAACACTCATGTCTCCTTGTGCTACAGCTCTTATCGGTAGATCTGCTTTCCCTCCTGCAAGCTCAATTATGGCATTCGCGTACCCGTTAGAATTAGGACCGAATGCACCATAAGTCGGCATATGAACGTAGTCATTTACCTCGTCACCATCTTCATTAGTCGTTGTAGTGTGCTCTTTGAAGAAATTCCCCATAGCTATAATCTGGTCTTCGAAAGAATTATCACCCTCAGGCACACCTTCCGGTCTTTCAACGGCGTGTTCCTCGACATTCGCACGTCCGAAAATTTGTGCCGACTCGTCGGTGACTTCATTCACCTGAGGGACAGCCGTACCTCGCGCCGCCTGCTCTGGGTCAGGACCATACACCTCCACAATCACGTCCCTGTCTTCTGTAGTAACGCGGATGTAAGTATGTCTCCCTTGATGATATGTTGAATTAATCGTCTCAGTGTATACTCTGACAGTGTCGCCATTTGGATCAGTATTCCCGATTGGATTGTTGAGAACATAATTATAGCCGGAATGACCGGTATATTTCTCTGCCTTTGGGTCGATCTGCAACCAGCGACCTATTGATGGATCATAGTTTCGTAGCCCATAGTCGTACAAACCCAAATCAGGGTTGAGCTCCTTGCCATTATACCGGTAACGGTTCGGGTCATCTGCGGTGATGGTCTTCTGCCACGCCCCCTCCATTTCCAGCCCAAAGGCATAGCTATGGTTCTCCTGCAACACCTCATCCACCTTGACTTTACCATCTCCGTCCATATCCGCAAACAAGATACGGTTGCTGCCTAGATGATCCCGCAGGAAGTACTCGTAGCGGTGGACATCAGTGATGCCGGGTCTTACTTCCGCTAAGAACTCCGCTCCGACGGCTACCTCGAAACCGGGGAGCAGCTCGATGTTTTCAGCGGCGAAGTATTCGACCGACGTGCCGGCCCTCACGCCCGCCGTCGAGGTAATCGCTCCGGCTAGGAAGGTTTCGTCCGTGGTATGGTCCGTACTCAGCGTGAGCGTAGCCGGATAGGCTACGAAGTCTTGCGGGATGACCCGCCCAGCGGCGTGACTGACGAAGGCCAGCTGTCCGTCACGGTACTCGACTGCGCCGACGTAGTCCGTTCGCTGGGTTGGCTGCTCGGTGGCGTCGACTTCGATCCGGGCTACTTTCTGTCCTGCGACCGTATATATGATGTCCGTTCCGGAGCCGTCATCGCGGCGGAAGCGATAGGGTAGGTCCAGGTGGTTGTAGTCGATGTGGGTACCGTTACCGGCATCCAGGGTGGTGTTGCCCCGGTCGTCGTAGGTGTAGTCCTGGTTTAGTTTGGCGTGGTAGCCCGCCACTGCACCTGCGCCCCCCGTCGCATCCGTTATCCGCAGCAGTTGATTGCTATTGTCGGCGTAGGTGTAGCTCAGGTCGTCGATCGCGCCGAAGCCCGGTGTTTGCGCTGCTCCGTAGCCGCCCTGGCGCGTAAGACTTTCGAGATTCCCACGCGCATCGTAGGCGTAGGTGCTACTGTAACGGCCGTGGTTACCGGAGTTCGCCGCGTCCTCAAAGCCAGCGGTTGTGAGTTGATTCAGTTCGTCGTAGGTGTAGGCGAAGCGGTGGTCCACACCACTAGCCGTAGCAATGCGGGCTGCCGAGATGTTGCCGTTCTTCTGGGATGTGTGGTTGGTCACTCCGGTACGGTTGACATCGTAGTCCAGTTGTAAAGCGAAGAGGTCGCCGCCCAGGTTAGCGGGATCGTTGATGCGGTCCAGCCAACCGTTCTCCAAGTACGTAAAGTCCATCGTCTGCAGCGGTTGACTCTCCGTACCGCCCAGTTTTTCCCAGGCTATCTCCCCCTTGGCAGTATAGCCATACCGGGCTACCGTCGTGTAGTCGCTTGGCTCACCGTCACGCATGAGCTTGTGCGCTTCCTGCACGGCTCGCCCGGCGTGGTCGGTGTAGCTGTTCGTGAACGTTTCTACCCTCCCGCTAGGACTTTGAACGGTATGGTGCGTATACACCGCTCGGCCCAGCGGATCAAAAACGAGCTCATTCACCTCTCCATCTGCCCGGTCGCTCAGTAAAGAATTAGTTGACGTACGGTTGACGCGTCCAAACGCATCGTAGCCGGGACTATTAGTTAGCACCCGTCCGGTGGGAAGTTGCCCCTCCATCACCCACACCCGTTCTTCGACTGGCTTGTCGATCAGGTAGCCCTCGGTGCCAAACGTGATCTGAGTCAGTAGTCTATCCGCTGTGATGTGTTCGGGACGTGCAACGTTGTCGTCCGGCTTGGTCGTGCCAAAACCGGAATGAGTGGGTCGACCGTATGCGTCGTGGACGGTAACCAGCCACTTACTTTCCGTGGGCAGGGAGGACATGCTTGTAAAGGTAGGCAGGTTACGCTCATCGTAGTGGTAGTGCTCCCAGGAGCGGTCGGGCAGTTTCTTTCCTGTCACGTTGTCGCGTCCGTCGTATGTATACTTATACATCAAATCCGGGGTATCGGGACCCGCGCCCGGGGGGTAGACCTTCGTTATCCGATTCTTCGCGTCATACTCCGTAAACGTAGACGTGAGGAGAGCCCCCGTTCTCCCGTACTTCCGCGTAAGTAGGTCGCGTCCCCAGGAGTCGGTAAAGGTGGCGATAGCGAGGCCTTCGGGGTCGGTCGTTGTCGTTTTGAACAGGCTCCCCGGCACGTAAGCCCGTCCGGTGCCGGGGTGGGTGATCGAGCTTTCGTTGTTTGAGTACTCGGTCACGGTTGCCTCCCAGGCGGGTGGAGTTACGGCGCGTACGCGGCCCAGGGGGTCAGCGTAATACTCCGTCAGGCTGAAGGTCACATCAGTCGGATCGACGTATTGGCCGGTGCCGGAAGCGCCTAAGAAGGGAGCGAAGCGTTTGTACGGACGCCCGACGGGGTCGTACTCGATGGCCTCAACAATTTGGTCTTGATACCCCCCACCGGTGGTTTTTTCTACCGCGCTGCGGTCCGCCAGCACGGTCTGTAGGGGCCGACCAAGACCGTCGAAGTACCGGTAACTTTCTAGATCGGCAAGCCCGCTGTACGGCGCTGCTTCCGGTTGGGGTGTGTAGACAGTGCGCGTCTTGACGTAGTTACCGGGCCGCTCCGGATCCTGACCTTGGTAGACATAGCTGTAGGTAGTTCGCTGCTCTACCTGTCCGCCTGACCCCGTGGGGGTTACCGTCTGCAGGCGCATTAACGCATCATATGAATAGTCAATAAATTGGTCATCTACATCAGTAACTCTCTCTAATAGATTGGTCCCATTAATATACTTGTAGGTCCAGGTGAAGTCTTCGTAGATGCGCTCCTGCAGTAATCCGTCCGCCGTCCAAGTCAGGATGTCTGGCTTCCAGCCCCGTTTTTGGATTGTTGCGGGATAGCCATGGGTGTAGCGATCTATAGTTACTACTGGCTCTGGAGGATTGCTGACTAGTGTTCCGTTTGCATCCCAGGTAACTTCGTAGCGGTGGTAAGCGCCTGGGTAGGGATGTGATCCAAACAGTTGGTAATCCGTTTGGGTACCGTCGATTTTCTGCCCCTCCGTGTACACCGAGGTAGTGATCGGGACGAGAATATTACGGTCGGTCATGACGTCGTAGGCCTCAACGCCCCGGTACTCCGGGTCTACGGAATAGGTGTAATCCGTGCGCGTTTTGCGACCATCGCTGTGCGTAGTTTCCACCGCAGTGGGTAGCAGGTGCATTGCCGCCGGATCGTTATTGTGGGTGTAGGTGGTGGTGGTCGTCACTCCGTCTCGCATATTTACCTCCGAAGTTACTAGGTAGGCACCGGACCTGATTTGGTAGTCCTCTACGAAAAAAGACCCCGCAAGCGGGCTAAACTTAAATAGTATCCGGCCACCGTTTAGGTAGAAGGTATTATTGGAAGAGCCGGGGTCCACCGTCCTGGCCGCTACAACATCGGCTTGCTGGTTGTGGACGGACGATGCTTTCAACTTTCCGTCGAATAGATCGATCTCGTAGGGAGTCGATGGATACCAATTGTTGTTTCTGTTGACGCTTCCTACAAAGTACTCCCGTTGAGTCCATCCGGCGTTGGTATCGCCGTCTGCTATAGTTTCCCGGATGTGTGAATAACCGAGGTGCGAACCTTGGAAAGAACTTAGGGGAACGATACTTTGCTCAAAAAACACGGTGTAACTTCCCTCCACTACGGCAGTCGCGAATGGATCGTTACCGGAGTAAGTTAACCTTCTACCGCGGATATTCCCCCCGTAGCTGGGTTGATTAAACAGTTTAGTACTCTGTTGCTTACCTAGACCATCTACGGTATAGTCGTACTCCTTGACTACACTTTGGCCCCCGGTGTAGGAGGCTATCTTGGCAACCCGCAATCCTCCTACATCGACGAGCGCGGGGACCTTAACCGGGACTTTAATGTCAAATTCGGCTCGTGCATTCGTCGCCGTTATTATAAATGTATACTCAACTCCGCTTTCGAACGTATGGCCGAAAAACTCGTTGAGTGACTTACTGTCGCTGGCAGTACCATAAGGTGGAGGATCAAGCCTTTGCTGGAAACCAACTATATCTCCGTCCTCTAGAGCCTTCACCGTGCCAGTCTGGCCAGAACTGCAAGATAAACTAAGTACATTAAATTTGGCTATTACCTCGTCTGGGTGGGCCAGGTCAATTTCGTCAAACGTCACGACTACCTCAACTGGGTCAGCAGGGCTACTCGACCCGCTTAAACATCCCTCGACTACTTCATCTACTTTACTCTCCATTTTGTTACGGTAGCCATCCACCTTATTGGCCTCAAGAGTATATTCGGTGTAGCCTCCGGTCGGATAGGCAATGCTTCGTAGGGTCCCCCGGCGCATAAAGCTTGAGTTTGACACCTTATTAGCCTCACCATAAGTATCTTTGATTCCGTTTCCATTAACTGCGATGACATAGTCCGTCGGGGGAACGGCAACCTGTAGATTGTCATTTCCCGTAGCGCCATTATAGTAGCCCCAATGATCGGTCTGCTTGCTTAGACGGTACGGCAGGTCAGTCGTACCGTAGTAGCTAAATGTGTATGGGGGGATAGCCTCCGGTGAATTACATCCCCTTTCTTGCAGGGAGGTAAGTCGCAGACGCTTACCATCGGCCACTTGTGGGTGTTCGGAGTCAACGAAGTAATCGTAGTCAAAAGCGAATGTCTTGCAAAATTCTCCGGCATTGACCTTGATCGCATCCAACCGCTTTTTGTCCGTAGCCCCGGCGCGGGAACCATCCAAGTCAAGTCGGTCGGTGACCGCGCTGAACTCAATGCGCGCTCGCGTAGTATTGACTGCGGCCAGGCGAAAGCCGTCAATTGAAGTCCGCGTGTAGTAGTGCGTACCGTCGTCGCTGCCGTTTGGACACTGTACGCCCCCATCGTCGCCATTATTGCCACCGATGAACTTACAGGACGCTGGGGTTCGGTAGCCGTACCCGTCCGTAGCATAGTCAAAGGTAATCTCATGGTGTCTGTCCTGGGACTCCATCCGCAGGAGATACCAGGAGGAGCGGTAGCCGGAAACCTCACCCGTGGGAATAGTTGACTCAATGGCGGCTGGTTGTCGGCCGGTCGGGTCTTTCCCAAAGATATAGCGCGTTCCGTCAGTTCCGGTTAGCACGAAGGTATTGAATCCGTTCGATCCGGGAGTAACCGTAATACGAATATCCTGGTGGGGCACCAGTTGTACTTCCTGATTATGATCGATGTAGAATTTACCGGTGTAGCCGTTCAGGCTGATGGCAAATAGGTCGGGTTCACTATCTAGGCTATTGTCTGCAATTGCGTTTATCGTATTTTTATCGTCGAGCCGAATTGGATCGGCGCTCGTATAGTAGTAACCTCCCAACTTATCGTCGGGTAACCCCTGGACCGTACGGGTAATCATGCCGCCGGCGCTCAGGCTCCAGCCCAGTCCCACCCAACTGGCCATCTCGCCCAGTTTGACTCCGCCGGCGTGGTAGTTCAGCGTGATCGGTAAACTGAGCGGACCTTCCTGAGCTTGATAGATGGGAATACCGATGCTCGGCACGCCCTTGTTGCTGTTGACGGGATAGTCTCCGTACTTACCTAGGGCAGCCGCGTTGGGAGCGGGCATGATTACGCCCTTCACCTCATTGTGCATCGGTTGGGCCAAGACGCTGAAGCAGAAAAAACTTAAAATTACAATTAATGATGAGCGTGACATAGGTCTGTGTTGCTAGTTGAACGAGGGTGTGACAAGTTTTGGACTGTAATCCGTTCCGATTGATTAGGGGGGCTAAAACACAACCAGATAGCGCTTCTTTTCAGCTGATCCCACTTGACTAAGCTTTGTTGTGAAAGTCGCGCTTCATCTGTAGGCTTCCGACCTTAGCGTAGAGATGTTGCAGTACCGCTTCGCTAGTGGCCTGCTTAGGGAGAGTGTCGTTCATCTTGCTTTTATCGGCCTCGAAGACCTGCTCGGAGCGGGTAATGAACTCCTGCTTCCACTGGCTGATCTGGTCGGGGTGTAGTTTAAAATACTGGGCTAGCTCGGACAGCGTTTGCTTTTTTTTAAGGTCTCCATGGCCAC
The DNA here is from genome assembly GCA_965217275.1 of Cyclobacteriaceae bacterium. Lineage (GTDB taxonomy): Bacteria > Bacteroidota > Bacteroidia > Cytophagales > Cyclobacteriaceae > Tunicatimonas. The sequence continues at coordinate 7,755 of CBDCHQ010000004.1, forward strand.
TTTGGCCTCGAAGGCAGCGGTAACCGCCATAGGCAGCAGCACAGCTAAGTTTCTTTTCAATAGCTTCATAATACCAGTCAAGCTATCAACTTAGTTCGTGGTCCAAATTTTTCGAGGTGTTATAACGCTAGCGACTCACCACTACTGTTTGCCGATCCAGCACAACGTCCCCCGCCAACGTTTCGAAAATGTAGGTGCCGGTCGGCCAGTCCGCGATGTTGATTTGCACCACCCAGTCCTGTGAGTTTAGTCTTGCGTATTCTCGCCCGTCAGCAGTCAGTACCCGTACCGAGTAATTTTGCACCACCGAGTTGTTTACGGTAACTTTGTTCGAGGCCGGATTTGGGTAGATACTTACTCTGCCATCCGAGAGGGTGGCATTTTTCGGCGTGCTGCTTCCTGTACAATCCGTACAGTTTTGCAGCTGAGCCAACTGCTGCCGTAGTGTAGCCAACTCGGCACGCAGCGACGACAGATCAGCTACTAGCTGCTCGTTTTGTTCCGTTAGGTGCTGCACCTGGATGGTCAGTTGCTTTGCTTCTTTGACTGTCGATTTACTACTTTTCCGGTCTCCCTGGTTCGTATCGGCATTGCTGGTTATCGATGACTGTCCTTGATCCCCCAGCACGGAGCCAATCAGGGGCTTATCAAGGAGCTCGCCGGTAAGGCGTTTGAGTGCTGCGATCTCGATTTGCTGTTCCTTTATCGCCTGCGTCAGGATGGGTATAAAATCAATGTAATTGATGCCTTTCAGAACTTCGGCTGGATGCACAATCTCTTCCGGATGCCGCTTACTCTCATCATTTCTTGTAGCCAGCGAGTCACCGAGTACAGCATCCATTTCTTCGGGACTTGCTACCGACGCCGGTCGCACTACCTCTGGGTGGTGCACGTCCTGTACTAGCGAGGGAAATACCTTTTCTACCTCCTGGGCCAGGAAACCAAAGCGTTGATCGTTTGGGTCATATCCGAAGCGGTTACCCTCCTGAAAGTGATAGGTCGTAGGATGCAACTGGTTGATGAGGGACAGCGCACTTGTGATGTCCTCAATCTTGTCCTTAAGCGTAGCGTCCGAAGTCTGTACGATGACACCGTTTATCGCTAAATCACCAGTGAAATATCCAGCATAGTACTCTCCCTCCTTATATCTGGTCATAACACTGTATACCCCGTAGGCCGGAGATTTATTTGAGTAGTAGGGATTGACCTTAACGTAATATCCGTAGGTAGCATTACTGCTCGAGTTGTAGTTCGTAGCCTCGATGTCGAGGTAGCTACCGTAGGCCCTCGGGCGGTACCGATGGGTCATGAGAGTTCGTGATCCGTACATCGCGGCAGTCGAGCTGGCATTCTCGCTACGGTCATCACCTAGCTCGGTGTATATACCAGTCTTCATCCCTGAGCCGTAATGCCATAGCTTGTTGTAAATCCCGATATTTTCACCACTCCCGTAGTGGTACGCATAATTGATAAACGAATAGTTCTTCCCCGTTCCTTCATGCTTGCCATAGTTGATCAAGGGGTAGTTGTAATAGCTACCATCTCCATACACAGAGTTTTCTAGTCCCCGACGATTCCCAAGCGTACCGTAGACCATATGATGTAGCAAGCCACGCCAAGTTCCCGAAGTATTCGGTTCGGTACGTAGAAAAAATGAGTAGTCGAGCGCGTCATTCTCTACGTACATCCGGCTGAGCTCGTCCGGTTCGCTAGCTACCCCAATACGACTGGCGGCGTCAATTTTCAACTGCCCGTAGGAGAGGGTAGAAAGGATTAGGAGTATGAACAGGGTGAGAGAGAGACGCACGGAGCTGGATTTATAGGTCTAGAAAATTAAGGTTGTCCAGATTCAGAACTTTATGGACGAGGAATCAGTGTTCCGTCGCTTGATCTTAACATATATTCCTAGTGTACTAAGTTGCAAGTTTCGATACATACCGTTTGATCTTGTCGACCATCTGGCTTACGGACTGACGGTCCTTGACGGACCAGGCGAAGGCGTGGGCTAACTCCTCGTTGTAGTAATCAAGATAAGCCAGCAGTTTGACCTGTAGGTCAGCCGTGCTCACAAAGCTGCCCAATCGGACCACTCGTTTAGCCAGCCCACTGAACCAGACCTCGATTAGGTTCAGCCACGAGCAGTGCTTGGGGGTAAAGACGAAGCGAACGCGGCGGTCTACTTGTTCCAGGTAGGCCATGCGGGAGGCCATATTCTTCAGGATGCCCTGCCGGCCCTTGCGGCCTAGGTCCTGCACATCTCCGTTGAACTGAGCCAGCAGTTGGACCAGGGCCGCTGACTTATGGGTATTGAGCTGGTCGGCTACGATCACGATCTCTCGTTCTGGGTTGGCATCGACCACGTACTCGATAAAATTAGCAAAGTCTGCTTCGTCCCGCGTGTCACCTACCTGGGCGTACACCTGTCTGGTAGCTACCTCCAGGGCACCGATAAGGGTCTGCGTACCGTGACGCACGTAGTTGAACTCCCGCTTGCGTACATGATCAGTCGTCGGGGGCAGGTCGGCTACGGCGCGCTCCAGGGCCTGGATACCACACTTCTCGTCCGTGGAGATGACCAGCACGTTATCCTCCGCTAAGCTTTGAGCAGCCCCGGCGTTAAGTAAGCAGATTGCTTCGACCCGTTGGACGAACTCCGCTTCGTCTTCAATCCGGGCGTTTTCCCAGTACTCGCTCAGATGGGGTCGCAGCGGGTGGCTCCTTTTAAAAAAATCCCTGCCCGGGAGGTAGAGATCGACGCGACAATGCCTCGTTTGACTACTTCATGACGCAGCAACTCGTTGCTCCAGCGGGTGAAGGGTAGGCCCAGATCGGCTGGATTAGTTACGGCCAGGGCCATGATCTTTTCGCGGACCTCGCGCGAGAACTTGGCCGGTGCTCCGCTGCGGTAGCGATCCGAAAGCACCTCCGAGAGAAAGCTCAGGTAGCGGCCATCGCTGGCCGGCTTATCCACGGTGTCATGCACCCTAGCCCACTCCCGGCGGTGGGCCAGCGTCTCTTCCCAGCGGGTATACCAGCGGTCGTGAAAGGCGTAGGAGTAACCCTGTTGGCGTACATCTTCCCGTCTCTGGTCATCAACCGTACGCAGTACGATGACCAGGCTGCGACGCCGTAGATTAGCTTTGCCCGCGTGCTGACGACTAAGCTTGCGAAGAACTGCGGCTTCGCGTGAAGTAGTGAGGTCTGACATGGGTCAAATGTACCGGTATTTGAGACTTAGTCCACTAGGGCCTGCCTGCCCTTCCCCCGGCAGTTCGATTTGCAGCTGTAGTTGGCAGTTGTAATACACGCAGACGTTTTGGGGGCCCACCCTAACCTGCTGCCAACAAACATTAGACTCAGCTAACCAACCCGGCAGTAGGTAAAGCCAGTACATAATATACCGTTCCCCCTGGTTCTGAGTCAATGCGCGCAACCCTGGCATTGGTGCTTGTTTCCGCTTTCCCGCGCTTCCCATACCGTAGGACTTGAACCGGACCACGACCTACTATTCCAAACCTGCTCTCTGTTTTTCTAGGCTACCGGGTCATACTCACCCCTACCCTACCTAT
>CBDCHQ010000005.1:0-36734 GCA_965217275.1 Cyclobacteriaceae bacterium
GTCGACTATTGGATGCCTTTGTCCTTCAATACTTAGCTAAACGTTTGTAAACGACTACAAACGTTTACCAACGGATCAAGCGTAGCGCAACCTCTCCTTCAGCTGCGCTACGCTCATCAGCCACTAAATATAACTAAAAAAGCGCTTCACTCCCCTACTTCACCATCAACTTCCGAAGCGGCGGCTGCTTCTTCGGCCGCCACCGCGCACCTGTTTGCGGCGCTCCACCGTCTGGTTGAAGTGCTCTACGTTCTCGTTGAAGTGGTGACCAAACAGCGTATACTCCGCCGAGGGCGTGAGCAACGCGTGCGCCGACACGTGCTCCACCAACGTGCGGTAGGCATCGGCCGTTTGCTGCACCAGCTCCCGCACCCGCGGCCCGCCGGTCTGCCGGTCTGCCCCGTTGCTTCCAGGTGACGCACAAACTGCCGTTCAAACTCCCGGTTGGTTCGCTTGATCTCGGCAACCACCGCTTCCAAGTGCAACTGCTGCACCGCGGCAGCCCGAGCAGTATCGGTCGCCAGATCCTTTACTATTTTCTTTAGGGCGGTGGTCTCGGCGCTGTAGTTCAGGTCATACAGCCGGGCCCCGTACTTGTCAATGCATTCCAGCACCTGTTGTCCGGCGTCGCGCTGGGCCCTGCCGGGGTGGCGGGTGTAGCCCTCGCTCAGCATCCGCAAGCACACAATGGCCTGGTCGCGGGCGGCGTCTAGTTGCGATAGTTCCCGGTTGAGCGCGTTGTCGGTGGTTTGCTTGTAGGTGCGCTCCAGTTGCTCATACCGTTTGCTGAGCGCCTGGTACTGCGCTTTTACCCGAAGCTGGTCGGGGCCGTGCTGACGCACGATCAGCAGGGCGTTGCGCATGAACTGAATAAACTCTTTGATGCGGTAGGGGGCAAAAATCTCGTCGACGGCTGGCCCACGGCGTGGGCGGGCGGTCGACGGGCTCTCCACGCGGCGATTGGGCCATCGATCACCATCGACACCCCAATCGCCGCGCGATCGGTGCATCAACCGTCGTCGACACCCCAATCGCCGCGTGATTGGACGATTGTTGCCCGTCGACGCTTCGCCCACGGCGTGGCGGGGGCGTCGACGAGGATGGCAAAGGCAACGTATTGTTACTCTTTGGGTCGACGTTCTGGATGAGTAAGGTGTTCGTCTGAGGGGGTTTATTCCACCACTGTCAAAACAGCATCGTCAAAAAACACCTCCCCGGTGGTGGCGGGGGTATAGACCAAGAAAACGTAGAGCTGGTAGACATCAGGCTCGATGTTAGCAAGCGTTACCTTATAGGTGGTTCAATCGAAGGTGCCATCAATAACAGTGCTTCCCTGCGTGGTTGAAAACTGTCCGTTGGTAGGTTGTCCTTGTCGGTCAGCCCGTACGGCAATGGCTACGCCCTGACCCTGTAGGTTTTCGCCCCTTATTTGTACGGATAACTCAACGTCCTTACCGTGCGGTATGTCACCGTCATAAAGCTGCCCCCAGTATCCCCACACCTCGGTTTGGTTCGAGGTATTAGAGATCTGCAATGATTTGGCGGCAGAAACAGACTCCTGATCAGTCCAGGTAAACTCAAGGCCCGTTCCGTCGCTTTCCCAAAATATCCACCCGTTGGGACGGTTATCACCTTCTTCGATGGACGAGTTGATTAACAATTGACGATCTACCGGTTCGCTTTCTTCTTTGCACGAAGCGAACAGAACGGGGATCATGAAGAGAAACACTATTCGGATAATCATGCTATTGATGGTTAAGTGGAACATCAGTCTCGGTGATCCTCAATAATTGGATAGATGCAGGAGCGCTCACCAACAATATACAAATTAAATGTGACCCTTTCAATTACCCGTGAGGCTTCCCCCCCGTTCATCAGTCGGACGATGGCTGTAGGTCTCATTTGTGGGTGGTTTTCACGTCGGTGCTGCCCCGGTGGCCGTACTCGGTCACGTTGAACAGGGCCATCGTCCAGTGGATACTGTCCGGGCTGCTGATCTCAGCCGTGGCGGTGTATTGCTGATCCTTTGCCCGGAGGGTGAGCTCGTAGGTAGCCTTGAGGGTTCGCTGCCGGAGGCTGTCCCCGCGGTACTCCTGCGCATCGGAGAGCGAAAAGCGGTCTACGCTCACGTTTTGTATATTGAATCGCTCGTATAGTTGCTCTTCGGTGAGAAACTCCTCAATCACGGGGTAGGAAGCGTGAGCGGTGTGGTCGTTCTGCTGGCAAGACAGTAGCAATATCAAGGGTAGCCAGCGGGCGCGTAGTTTTATCGTCATGGTTTGTACTTGATTAGAAGAGCTAATATAAAACAGTGACGCGTTCTCTTTTAACAATCCCGAAACATTTTATACTTTTAGCGCGACCGACCTAACCCCCTGCGCGCTCATGAAACCCTTTCTCGATCAGGACTTTTTGCTTCACAATCCGGTGGCCCAAGAGTTGTACCACGACTACGCCCGGGAGATGCCCATCATCGATTACCACTGTCACCTGCCGCCCCAGCAGATCGCCAGCGACAAGAAGTTTGGCAACCTCACCGAAATCTGGCTGCACGGCGACCACTACAAGTGGCGGGCCATGCGGGCCAACGGCGTCGACGAGCGCTATTGCACCGGCGACGCGCCCGACGAGGAGAAGTTTATGAAGTACGCCGAAACGGTGCCCTATACCCTGCGCAACCCGTTGTACCACTGGACGCACCTGGAGCTGCAGCGCTACTTCGGCATCGACACCCTACTGAACCCAGATACCGCGGCCGACATCTACCAGAATTGCACCGCCCAACTGCAAGAAGACCGCTTCAGCTGCCGCAACATCCTGCGGCAGCAGCAAGTAGAAGTGGTCTGCACCACCGACGACCCGGCCGACTCGCTGGAGCACCACTGCAAGCTGCGCGAAGACGGCTACGAGGTGACGGTACTGCCCACCTTCCGGGCCGATAAGTCGATGGCGGTGGACGATCCGGAAACGTATAATGAGTACTTGCAACGGCTGGAGCGGGTATCGAACGTGGCCATTGACACGCTGGACGACCTGTATACGGCCCTGCAAAAGCGGCACGACTACTTCGCCAGCCTGGGCTGCCGCCTGTCAGACCACGGACTGGAGCGGGTCTATGCGGCCGATTTCAGCGAATCTGGAGCCCGCCAACTGTTTCGCAAGGTGCGGGCGGGTGTGCCGCTGGATCCGACCGAAACGGAGCAGTTGAAGTCGGCCATCTTGTACCAGCTGGCGCTGATGGACCACGCGGCGGGCTGGACGCAGCAGTTTCACCTGGGCGCATTGCGCAGCAACAACTCGCGCATGCTGAAATCGCTCGGCCCCGACACCGGCTTCGATTCTATCGGCGACTTCTCGCACGCCCGGTCGCTGTCGCGCTTCTTCGACCGGCTGGACAGCACCGATCAATTGGCCAAAACCGTTGTTTATAACCTGAACCCAAGCGATAACTACTTGATCGCCACCATGCTGGGCAACTTTAACGACGGCTCGGTGGCGGGCAAGATGCAGTTCGGCTCGGGCTGGTGGTTCCTGGATCAAAAAGAGGCGATGGAGCGGCAGATGAACGCCCTGTCGAACCTGGGGCTGCTGAGCCGCTTCGTGGGCATGCTCACCGACTCGCGCAGCTTTTTGTCGTACCCGCGCCACGAGTACTTCCGCCGCATCTTATGCAACCTACTGGGTACCGACGTGGTGAATGGCGAACTGCCGCACGACATGGATTTACTAGGAGGTATGGTGCAAAACATTTGTTATTACAATGCGAAAAATTTCTTTCAGTTTGCGCCAACGGCCGTTCCGGTGGCCTAATCTTAATAGAGTTATTTCAATTCTAAAGTTGGCGTCGACGTGAGTATATGCTTTATAAGTTTTTTACTTCGATATTCATAATTCCTTGTTCAACATTCGATATTTTTTAATGTCGAATAACCTAACAACCAACCCACTACTATGAGCAAAAAAGTTGTCACCTTTGGAGAGATTATGCTGCGGCTGGCCACGCCCGATCACCTGCGATTTGTGCAGGCTACCGAGTTTGAGGCCACCTACGGCGGGGGCGAGGCCAACGTGGCCGTATCGCTGGCCAACTACGGGCTGTCGCCCCAGTTCGTGACGCGCCTGCCCGACAACGACCTGGGGCACGCGGCGCTGGCCACCCTGCGGAGTCACAACGTGGGCACCGACCACATCGCCCTGGGCGGTGAACGGCTGGGCCTCTACTTTCTGGAGTCGGGCGCGGTGAGCCGGGGCAGCAAGGTGGTCTACGACCGGGCCGGTTCGGCATTGGCGCAGGTGCAGTCGGGCATGATCGACTGGGACGAAGCGCTGGACGGAGCTGAATGGTTTCACTGGACGGGTATCACGCCCGCCATCTCGCAGGGTGCCGCCGACGTTTGTCTAGAGGGTATCCAAGCCGCCAACAGCAAAGGCATCACCGTGTCGTGCGACCTGAACTACCGCAAAAACCTATGGAAGTACGGCAAATCGCCCGCCGACGTGATGCCCGATCTGGTAGACGGCTGCAACGTGATTTTGGGCAACGAAGAGGACGCCGAAAAGGTGTTCGGCATCCATCCGGAGGGTGTGGACGTGACGCAGGGGCACGTGGAGGCAGCGGCCTACGAGTCGGTGGGCAAGCAGTTGCTGGAGCGCTTCACGCGGGCCGACAAGGCCATTATCACGCTGCGCGGCTCGATCAGCGCCAGCCACAACAGTTGGTCGGGCGTGTTGTACGACGGGCAAAAGCTCTACGAAGCGCCTACCTACCAGATCACCCACATTGTGGACCGCGTAGGCGGCGGCGACTCCTTTATGGGCGGCCTGATCTACGGCTTGCTCACCTACGGAGATGACCTGCAGCAGGCGCTGAACTTCGCGGTAGCGGCGTCGTGCCTGAAACATACGATTAAAGGAGACTTCAACCTGGTGACCGTCGATGAGGTAGAAAAACTCATGGGCGGCGACGCTTCGGGGAGGGTGTCGAGATAAAGGTTCGGGGTTCGGGGTTCTAGGTTCGGGGTTCTGGGTTCTTGGTTCAGTACATATAGAACCTAGAACCTTCAACCCAGAACCCCGAACCTTTAAGCACAGAACCTAGAACCCCGAACCTTTCAACCTAGAACCTAAAAAAGGCACTCATTTATAAATTTAATTCGTATGGCTCGATTTTCTCGTATTAAAGTAGCAACTGCAATGTACGACACCGGCATGGTTCCGGTATTTTATCACGCCGACCTGGAGGTGGGCAAGCAAGTGCTGCGGGCCTGCTACGAAGGCGGCGTACGCGTGTTTGAGTTCACCAACCGCGGCGACTACGCCCACGAAGTGTTTGCCGCGCTTAATAAGCACGTGGCCAAAGAGATGCCCGAGATGATGATGGGGGTGGGCTCGGTGATGGATGCGGGCACCGCGGCGCTCTACATTCAGTTGGGAGCCGAGTTTGTGGTGTCTCCCATCTTGAGTATTGATATTGCTAAGGTGTGCAACCGCCGTAAGATCGGCTGGTCGCCGGGCTGCGGATCGCTGTCCGAAATCTCGTACGCCGAAGAACTAGGGGCCGAGGTGGTCAAGATTTTCCCCGGCACCCAAGTGGGCGGTCCGGCCTTCGTAAAGGCGGTGCTGGGTCCGTGTCCGTGGACGAGCATCATGCCCACCGGGGGCGTGGCGCCTACCGAAGAGAACCTGCGCGGGTGGTTCGAAGCGGGCGTGCACTGCGTGGGCATGGGCTCCAAGCTCATCACCAAAGAGGTGACCACCCACGGTGACTACGATACCCTCAGCGAGACCACGGCCGAGGCATTGGCAATCATTAAGAAGTATCGGTAGTTCGCAAGATCTGTATGGTTATGCCTTTCGGCGGTAGCTGGTCTCTGTTCAATTCGTCCGTAACCCGCCAGCGATGTAATAAATTGCACTGTTTTGTCAAGTTTTTAGTACCTGAATAACGCTCATCGGCTCATTTTTGGTTTTTTCCATCACTTTACAAGGGATAATTTACACTTTACATTCATAGTTTTGTGTAAGTTTATTTTGCGAATGCTACTTTTTTCCTACCTTTAAGGAATAAATCCTAACTTGTAGTAGCGCGCTCTATGGAAGACTTGCAGCATCTCGTTAAAATTGTTAAAAAGAAAAGCCAGCGGAGTTTACAGTTGGTGAATTTCAATTTCAGAAAAAAAGAAACCTCGAAGGACAATCTTCTCTATCAAGGCATCGTCAACACGGCATTTACCTCGGATGAAGATGCTGCCCAAGCGATCTTCAAGGTGGATCCGGGCAACCGCAACTACCGCAACGCCAAGGGCAAGCTTCGTGCAAAGCTGCTGAACCACTTATTCTTTCTGGATTACGAAAAGACTTCGTATACGCTTTACGAGCGGGTGCGCTACGATAGCGAAAAGACGCTGTTGCAGTGCAAAATCTTGATCAACGAAGGGGCTTCGGAAATCGCGCTTCGGATTCTCCCGACCCTGCTGCGCACGGCTAAGGAGTTTGAACTGTACGCGCTCGCCGTGGATGCAGCCCGTCTGCTTCGTGATCAGCACGCGCTGATTGGCAAGCTTACCCCCTTTGAGGAGGCGAGCGACGAACTACGGGTGTACCAGAAAAAGCTGGCGGCCTACGAACACTGTCAAACCTTATTTCACCAATCGCTGGTGCACGTTAATAAGTCGGTAAGCGCTCAGAAGCGTATTCTGGACGAGATTCCGAAGTCTATCGAGTACATCCGCAAGGAAGCCAAAGCCCACCGAAGCCGCACCCTAGACGTGTTGGCCAGTCAGCTGGAGCTGGTGCTCAATGGTATGGAACGCCGGTTTACGGATAATATCACCCTGTGCACGCAACTGGAGAAGCAGTACCTCAAGGGAACGAACGATAGCGTACGGGTGCCCCTGTCTAAAAAACGCATTGCGTTTATTAAGGCCTATGCGTACCTCAACGCCCCGGTGGGCGCTAGCGGGCTGGCCTACGCCAAGTCGGCCCTAAAACTCTTTCGTCCGAGCGGATTGGACTGGTTCAGCTTCGCTGAGCACTACTTTTTGCTGTTGATGCGAGAGGAGCAGTATGAAGAAGCACAGACGCTGTTTCGCAAGGTGCGCACCAACAAGAACTTCAGTGCGTTGGAAGAGGCGGATGCCCAGCGGTGGTTTATCTACCGGGCTTACCTGATCTTTTTTAACGATGCCAAGATTCTGCGGTGGGGCTTCAATCTGGAAGAGTTTATGCAGCAGCCTCCCCAATTTGACAACGATAGTTTCACCATTGCCTCGCGCGTGGTTCAGTGCTTATTTTTGCTTCGCGAAGGACAGGTTGAAGAGGTGAAAGCCTGCGTTGCCGACCTTTCAAAATACAAATCAGCCCACCTGGACAAGCGCCATAATTACCGCAGCAGCATCTTCATTCGCCTGCTCGAGGTGATGGTAGAAAAAGAGTTTGATTTCGAGCGCGTAAGCGAAAAAGGCAACAGCTACTACAAAAAACTAACGCGCAACACCATTCCCACCGAGATCACTACCGAGATAGAGGTAGTTCCCTACCAAAAGCTCTGGACGCACCTGCTTAGCATTCTGCGGGTCAACAAGGTGTATTTGCACTACCGGTTCTACCACACCAAGACCGATCAGATGGCTTAGTGATTAAGCATGCTTTTCGGTTAACATCTTCGCTGGTTTTCCTTACCTTCGCGGCATGAAATTCGGCATCATCATTTTCCCCGGCTCCAACTGCGACGAAGATATTTTCTACGTACTCAGTGAGATACTGCAACAGTCCGTAACCAAACTATGGCACAAGGGTACCGACCTGCAAGGGTGCGACTTTATCGTGGTGCCAGGGGGGTTTTCTTACGGTGACTACCTGCGCTCGGGAGCCATTGCCCGCTTTTCCCCCATCATGGGGCCAGTCATCGAGCACGCTGAGCGGGGTGGCTACGTGCTCGGCATTTGCAACGGCTTTCAGATTTTAACCGAGGCGCACTTGTTGCCCGGGGTGCTGCTGCCCAACCTGCTGCAGAAGTTCATCTGTAAAAACGTTTTCCTCAAGCCCGTCTCCCAATCTGCCCAGATGAGCAAAGGACTGGACCTCCGGCGGGCGTACAAAATTCCCATTGCCCACGCCGACGGCCGCTACTACGCTTCCGAAGACACCCTTCGCCAACTCGTTGACAACGATCAAATCTTGTTCCGTTACTGCAACGCCGAAGGAGGAACCACGGCCGACAGCAACCCCAACGGTTCGGTGGATAACATTGCCGGAGTCACCAACGAGCGCAAGAACGTGTTCGGCTTGATGCCCCACCCCGAACGGGCCGCCGACGAAGCCCTGGGAAACACCGACGGGCGCTTGCTGCTGGAGGGATTGCTGGAACTAGTGCCGCCTTTGGCTCACTGAGGCGCCGGAAATTATTGAAATGGAATGTAGCCTCCGATAGAATAAAGCAACATAAAGGGCGGCTGCTCCACGTCTTCCGGAAAGGCCGGGCCTTTGCCCAGGAGCTTGCCCAGTCCAATCTGAGCGGTAAACCATTTTTCGCCCCGGTAAACAAAGGAGGGTCCTACCGCGTTCTGCACAAATGACTGTCCGGTTCCCTGGTTCCAGTAGGTCATCGAAATCATAGAGCTGCGAATGGTCGGTTTCAGGTGGACGTTGACCGCCGCACCAAAGCCAACCAGTCCGGCTCCCACCTGTAGTCCCACTTGCTGGGTGAGCAACACTTCCAGATCTGCTCCGATGAGCGAACCTCCTCCCTGCAAGATTCCGATGGTGAGGGCTGCTTTTTCGCTCGTTTCCTCTTCCTCTTGGTAATTTTCTTCGTAGTACTGGGCGTAGCTGCCGGTGAGCAGCAGGCTAAAGAATAGCGTGAGTAGCGGTCTTTGCATGTTGGTTTTGTTTTGTGAGAATATAATTTATACCTTTCCTTGATTTGAAAGGTGGTATTTACCATCTTTATAAAACAAAATACAAACCAACTGTAATGGGTGAAGCTGGCAATTAGCTCATTTAATTACACGCCCTAGTGCCGAGGCAGAAACCGCTGGCTTAAGCCGTCGGTATGATCACTTCGCGGCGCAGCACGTCCTCTAGGAGATGGCGGTTGCGGCGGGCCTCCCAGACTTCCAGATCGATCTGCCTGGCTCCGCCCGGGCTGATGGTCACCTTTTTATCCGTGACTTCGCACGTGACCTCCTTGACCAACTGGTTTTTGGTGTTATCTAGTCCGATGGCTATCCGCAAGATACCGGCCAGCACCGACACCGTTTGCCGATGCTCTTTGGACAGCTTGCGAAATTTGCCGTGCTTCTTTTTAGGCACCGCCTTGCGGTGATAACGCACAACGTGCCCCAGCAGCAGCACCTCATCGTCGGTGAAACCGCGCAGTCCGGAGTGGAGGATGATGTAGCGCGAATGCTTGTGGTAGCGGTCAAACCCAATGTACTGCCCGATGGCGTACAGCATCGCGGCGTGCTCGAGCAGGTGGCGGGTTGATTCGTCCTGCTGGTGAACCGCCTGCAGTTGGTCGAACAACTGGCCGGCCAGGTAGGCCACGTGGGCGCGTTGCTCCAGGTCAGAGTTATACTTGCGGGCGAGTTGCGCAACGCTGCGGTGACGCAAGTCCTCGTGCAATGAGAAAGAGAGGGGCTTGCCTGAGTATCGCTGAATGTAGTCGATGATCAAGCCCTCCCGCAACGAAGCATCGCAGAGGGTGATCTGCGAGGCCTCGGCTAGTTTCAGCAGTTGCACCAGCAGCACCCCGCCCAGGTGAATGGCGTCGGCGCGGCGTTTGTTGATCACGTCAAAGTCGGTCCGCTTCTTGGGCGGCATCTCCAGCAACTGGTTGGTAAGCTGCTCGATGTCTTCCAAAGAAACCACCTCGGCATTCACCGTCCGCAGGTCTTTGCCGCCGGTGCGCAGGTGGGCCGCTTCGCCCAGCGTGCGGATGGTGCCCGAGGTGCCAATCACCCGGGTAAACCCCTGGGCCCGGGCGGCTTCCATCACTTCGCGGGCCGTATATTTGATGTGCGCTTCCAGCACTCCGCGCGCCTCTTTACCCACCGGGCCCTCGCTTTCAAACATATCCAGCAAGCGGCGCACTCCTAGTTTCATGCTGCTGCGGTAAAGCACTTCGGTGGTGTTGCCCACCACGGCTTCGGTGCTCCCCCCCCCAATGTCGATCACCAGCGCGTTTTCACTCTTCAGATCGATGGCGTTGCGCACCGCCAGGAAAATGAGCCGCGCTTCTTCCTTGCCGGAGATCACCTGCGGCGAAAGGCCGGTTTTCTCAATCACCTCATCCAAAAAGTCGCCGCCGTTGCGCGCTTCGCGAATGGCGCTGGTGGCCGCCGTAATGATCTCGTCCACTCCCAGTTGGTCGGCCAGGCTCACGTAGCGCCGAATGGTTTCCAGGCCCGCCTGGTAGGCGCGGGATGACAAGTGGTTGGTGGCAAACACTCCCTGTCCCAGCTTCACCATCTCTTTCTCCTGCTTGATAACCTCGAAGGTGTGGCGAGCGGTTACTTCCACCACCACCATGTGGATAGAATTGGTACCAATGTCGATGGCGGCTAGTTTCATAAAGGGGGAGAGTCACGGTTGGGTTGGGAGCCTCAAACTTAATGATTAATCCCGGCTTAAGCTAAAGGGGCCGCGTTGGATACTCCTTGAGCGGTCGCTCGCGATTGCGGGTCAGGGCGTCTTTTGCAGAACAATGGTTGCCCGCCGCCTATGCTGAAGCGGAAAATTAGTACATTACCGCCAACAACGCTTCACGCTACCCACTTCTATGGACGTTTCCTGCTTTTTTGCCCTTCTTTGCGTAGTCGGCACGGCCGCCTTTGCCCAGCGCCCGGCGCCCAATTACGATGAGGCTCAGGTGCCCGCTTACGCGCTTCCGGCCCTGCTACAGTCTTCGGCGGGCACCCCCATCACCACCGCCGAACAGTGGAGAGCACGGCGGGCCGAACTGCTCACCCTGTTTGCCACGCAGGTCTACGGACGCACCCCGGACCGCACCGAGGCGCTGCGCTTTGCGGTGACCGCCGACGAACCCAACGCCCTGGGCGGAACGGCCATTCGCCGCGAGGTGACGGTCTACTTCACTAAGGATCAGACCGAACCTTCCATGACCATGCTGCTGTACCTTCCGGCAAAGGCCGACGGACCGGTACCGCTGTTTCTGGGACTCAATTTCTACGGCAACCACACCATCCACCCGGACCCGGACATCACGCTTTCGGAGCGGTGGATGATGGCTAACGAGGAGTACGGTATCGTGGATCACCGGGCCACCGAGGCTTCGCGCGGGGTGCGGGACTTCCGCTGGCCGGTGGAGGAAATCCTGGCCCGAGGCTACGGACTGGCCACCATCTACTGCGGCGACCTGGACCCGGACAAGAACGATCCGGTTGACTTTCAGGACGGTATCCATCCGCTCTTCTACGCAGCGGGGCAGACCAAACCCAAGCCCAACGAATGGGGAGCTATTGGGGCCTGGGCCTGGGGCTTGCAACGGGCGATGGACTACCTGGTGACCGACGCGCAGGTGGATGCGGGGCGCGTAGCGGTGCTGGGGCACTCTCGCCTGGGCAAAGCCGCCCTGTGGGCCGGGGCGCAGGACCAACGCTTCGCGATGGTGATCTCTAACGAGTCGGGCTGCGGCGGGGCGGCGCTGAGCCGACGGCGGTTCGGAGAAACCGTCGAGGTGATCAATACGTCGTTTCCCCACTGGTTCTGCGGTAACTTCACGCAGTATAACGGGCGGGAAGACCAGCTGCCGGTGGACCAGCACCAGCTCATTGCCTTGATGGCCCCCCGCCCGGTGTACGTGGCGAGTGCCGAAGAAGACCGCTGGGCCGACCCCCGGGGCGAGTTTCTATCGGCCCACTACGCCGACTCCGTCTACCGCCTGCTGGGCACTTCCGGCTTGCCCGTGGGCGAGATGCCCGCCGTGGAAACCCCCGTGATGGGCACCATCGGCTACCACGTGCGCCGGGGTGAGCACAACATCACCGACTACGACTGGGCGCGCTTTCTGGATTTCGCCGATCAGCACTGGCGTTCGGGAGGTGAATAGAAGTTATTTTGATAAATTCTTGAGGCTCGTGCCGCCGTGGTCCGGTCGACACGAGCCTCAGAAAAAATTATCAGAATAAAGTTTAGTAAATCTTCTGGTTGGTGCTTGAAATCAGCTAAATAAGCTATACTGCGACACCTGCTCCACGAAGCTGCTGATCACCTGGGGCTCCAGTGCTACCGTGAAGGCAATGCCAAACAGGGCGCCCAGCAGGTGGGCGTCGTGGTTGATTCCGCCCAACCCCTGCCGCCCCTGCTGGTAAGAGTACAGCAAAAATAAGGCTCCGAGTAAGAAGGCGGGCATCGGGATAATGAAGAAGACCAGCAGGGTGCTGGTGGGGTCGAACAGGATCGCGGCAAACAGGATCGCCGACACTCCGCCTGAAGCACCTAGCGAGTTGTAGGCCGGGTTGTCGCGGTGCTTCACGTAGGTGGTGATGCTCGACACCACGATGGCCACCAGGTACAGTCCCACGTAAATCCACGGTCCGCTCGCTCCGTAGAGGTAGGCGTACACCTGCTCAATGAGCGTACCGAAGAAGTACAGCGTAAGCATATTAAACAGCAGGTGCATATAGTCCTGATGAATGAAGCCCGACGTGATAAATCGGTAGTATTCTTGGTTAGACCGAATGCGAAAGGGATTGAAAATCCACCGCTGCATCAGCTCGGGCCGGTTCCAGGCCAGCAGGCTCACGCCCACGGTGATAGCAATGATGATAATGGTGACTGAGAAGGCCATAGGTTTTGGTTACTTTTCGCGGTGGATGAGGGGCTCGATGAACGAGCGAAGGGCTTGCTTTCGCTCTTGGTCGGCTGGCAGTTGCTGTAGTTGCGCCAGTCCTTGCTGAAAATAGTGGTTCATGGTGGTTTCGGTGAGTGCTCGGATGCCGAGCTGGTCGTAGATGGCCTTCACCGCCGCCACCTTTTCGTCCTTGTCGAAGGCGGGTCGGCTGATCCAGTCCACCAGCTGCACGTGCTGTTCGTCCTGCGCGTTTTCCAGCGCCTTGATGAGCAAGAACGTTTTTTTGTTGGCAATGATATCTCCGCCCGCCTGCTTGCCGAAGGCCGCCTGGTCGGCGTACACGTCGAGCAAGTCATCTTTTAACTGAAAACCGATGCCGATGTTAATCCCCAGTTCGTAAAGTAGGCTCACCGTGGTTGCATCGGCTTCGGCCAACAGTCCACCCAGTTGTAGGCTAAAGCCGAGCAGCACGGCCGTTTTCTGCCGAATCATGCGCAGGTAGTCGGCCTCGCTCACCTCCGACACCGTTTCGTAGTTCATGTCCCACTGCTGCCCTTCGCACACCTCGGTGGCGCAGCGGTTGAAGGCGGCCAGCACCGCGGGCAGTTGCGGGGGCGGGGCGTGCAGCAGCAGTTCGTAGGCCTTCACCAGCATCACGTCGCCCGACAGGATGGCCACGTTGCGGTTCCAGTGCTCGTGCACGGTGGGCTTACCCCGGCGCAGCGGCGCTTCGTCCATGATGTCGTCGTGCATCAGGGTGAAGTTGTGAAACACTTCGACGGCCAGGGCCGGATTGAGCACGGCGGGGTTGGTGGCATCGTCGCGGAAGAGTTGGTAGGCCAGCAGGGTGAGGGTGGGGCGCAGGCGCTTGCCTTCCAGGGCCATGATGTAGCGGATGGGCTCGTAGAGTTCGGCGGGTTGGTCGCCGTAGGTCTGTTGCGCAATGGCTTGGTTGATAATTTCTCTCACGTCGGATGGCATATAAGCAGCGGTAAGATAATTCTTCTGGCGCAGGATCAGAGACGAAAGTACGGAAATTACCGGAGACTCGACCGACCGTAGCTTCGGTTTTGATTCTGGGCTGGTGGCTTTGCGGTTGGTGCGGAACCTGGTGCGTACTTGATTCGTGCTTGAGCGAAGAAGCTTATCGACGCAAAACCTACTTTTTGGAATACTAATATGATTAGATTAAATGACAAAATTTACTCCGGTCAGATGATGTAATAGTTAACTGAATTATCGGAAAAAGAATAATTTCAGAATATTTACAATTTAGCGTGCATTTTTGTTTACCTTACCGAAACAATGGGTATAAATGACCAAACGAATAAATTCATTCACCCTAACCAACCCATTCCCATGACGTATTCTAAACTGTTTTCGTTCGCCCTTTTGCTCACCGTCTTCGCTTTGTTTTCTGCCTGTCAGGAAGAGGAAGATGCTGCCTTGTTGGAAAGATCGAATTTTGAAATTACCAAAATTGATCCTGCCTTCTTGCCCGAATTTCCGCCGATAGGCAACGGTTCGGTCATCGCAGAAGCTAACTGGCTGCGTTACCCGATGCCCTGCCCTCTCCCCCGGAAAACTTTCTTGGTGGCGGTGGCCTACCGCGGGGGCAAGCAATGCGAGCCAGGGATCCTTGACCTTGGCTTGCACGAAGGGTTTCGGATACTTGACGTTCAGGTCGAACTGTTCACCCATGATGGTCAACGCTATGCTTCTTCCGGCAGAGAATACGGGGGGGGCTTTGAAGCTGGAGGTGAACGAGCCCGCATATCCGTAGCCATTGTCGACAGCCAGCTGGCCGAGCCGTCGCTCATTCAGATTACTCAAGTTGCTTACCTGGATCACTTTGGAGAGAAAAGAACGGAGACGGTTAAAGAGGAATTTACTTTCGAGCAGTAAGCTAAATTTCTCTTTATATCAATTGGTTGCCAGTGCTGGTCAGCTCCTAGTGGGGTTGACCAGCATTGGTATTTTTACGGGCTTCGCTGCGTGGGGCCAGACTTCTGATGATTTCGACCAGCGTATCGAGGAGCAACTCTCGAGTATTGAAGCCAAGTATTACTACACCAACCTGGATAGCGCGCTATCCAAATACCAGGAAGTTGCCAACCAAGCTGCGCAGCGACAACGGTGGGACCTCCAACTAAGCACGCTGATACAGATGGCCTGGTGCGGTGACTACCACGGTGATCTTGATACCGTACGGTTTTTTTTGAACCAAGCCCGGCTCCTTGAAGCCCGTCAAACTGATGCGCTCGACACGCTCGACGCTCAGCAATCCGTCCGGCTTATGATTCCGTATACCGAGGGCATCTATTTTTATGGACTAGAAGATTATCCCCGAGCCATTGAGTCCTTCTCCCAGGTAGTTTTGCCCACTTCACCGGCCTTGCGCTACGACTCGATGCTCGTGTTCAGCGTCTACTCGTACCTGGGGCAGGCCCATTACGAAAACGCGAACTACCACCGGGCCTCGTCCTATCACCAGCGGGCAATTCAATGGTTGCCGCGGTCTACTTTCCAAAGTGACCTCCGCGACTATCATTATTATCAAACGTTAAACTATATGTATCTGGGGCAGTGCCATCTGGCAGAAGCCCAGTACCAAAACCATGATGATGCTTACGTGCTAGCTAAACGAAATTTTTTAACCGCCCTGCGTACCCTGCGGGAGCACCTCTATGAAGCTTCTTACCAAAATTCTCTTTCTTCCGCCTATCAGCAACTGGCGGAGTGGCATCGGTTGCAGCAGCATTACGACAGCGCGCTATGGTATCTTAATCGTACTCTTCCGTTTGACGAAAGCGGTCAGTTACACCTACTCTACCAGATAGGACGAACCTACAAAGACAAAGCCGACTACGGCACTGCTTTGACCTTCTTACACCGGGCACTGGCCGAGGAATCTGCCCGACCCAGTACCGAGCATGCCAGCGTATGGCGTGAGATAGGGGACGTATACGCCCGGCAAACTGAGTGGGACAGTGCGCTGTTGGCTTATCAACAGTCGCTATCGCAACTGGTAACGGACTTTGAATCAACAAGTACGCTAGACAGCGCTGCTGTTTATGCCACCAGTGGGCAACACGTTCTGCCTGCAATTCTCACGGCTAAGGCCAATGCTTTGGCGGCAAAAAGTCGGCAATACCCAAGCGATACGCTAAGTCTCCAGGCGGCCCTGGCTACCTATCGTCAGGCTATTTTGGCCATCGATCGCACGCGTCAACTGTTTCCTTCATTGGAGTATAAACAGTTTCTTTCAGCCCAGGCCCAGGCGCTATACGAACAAGCCATTGGTGCTTCGGTGCGTGCCCACACGCTGGGACTCAACGCTCAAAACTACTTAGCCGAAGCCTTTTATTTTGCTGAGAAGAGCAAAGCCGCTACCCTGCTCGAGGCGGTGAAGGATGCGGAAGCCCGCTCTTTTTCCCACATCCCTACCGAGTTGCTGGAACGCGAAAACGAAATGAAGCAAAAACTCACCTACTGGGAAAACGAACTGCATCAGGCCTCAGACGATTCGGTACGTCAGGCACTACGCAACCGCGCTTTCGACGCGCGTGAGTCGTATAACCGGCTGATCCAGCAACTTGAAAGAGAGTACCCCCACTACTACCAACTCAAGTACGACACCGAAGTGGTATCCCTGGCGCAGCTACAGGAACAGTTGCCCTCGGGCACTACGGTTCTGGCTTTTTCCTACGGCGATAGCACCCTTTACACCTTCGCCGTCCGATCGGATGAGGTACAGTGGCGAGCCACCCCGCTGGATAGTAGCTTTCACCGAAGCTTGGCCAACGTGCTGCGCTCGGTTAGTCAGTATGATTATCAGCAAGCCAGCGACCTATCGGTCTTTAGAGCGTTCACCAACGACGCGTACGGCTTGTACCAAACCCTGCTGGCTCCCTGGCTCAGCGAAGAAAATAAGACCAAGCAACTAATCATTATCCCTGACGGCTTGTTAGGCTACCTGCCCTTCGACGTGTTACTTACCGAAGCAGTAGCCCCCTCCCGCGTCGATTACCAGTCGCTGCCCTACCTGGTGAAGCAACTTCCGGTGAGCTACGAGTATTCGGCCACCCTCCTCACGGCGTCCGGGCCGCCCCCCGACGAAGTACCCTACGCTTACTTAGGCTTCGCCCCCTCCTATCCGGAAGTGCCGCTGGCCGAAAGCCGGGAGGTGCGCACCACCCTGGACGGAAAGCGGTTGGGGCTGGGGCAGTTGCGTCACAACCGGGAAGAAATTGCCTTTGCCTCCCAACTGTTTCAGGGTAAAACCTTGATTAACGAAGCCGCTACCGAAGCTCAGTTTAAGCAGTACGCTCCGCAAAGCCGGGTACTGCACCTGTCGATGCACGCCTACGCCAACAACGAGAACGACAACTTCTCGGGACTGATCTTCACCCAACCGCTCGATACGGTGCAGGAAGACGGCTTTTTGCATGCCAACGAATTGTATAATCTTTCGCTGAACAGCGAACTGGCGGTGCTCAGCGCCTGCGAAACGGGTATTGGCACGCTGGCTCCGGGCGAGGGCATCATGAGCCTGGGCCGCGCCTTCAAGTACGCCGGGTGTCCCAATGTGACCATGAGCCTGTGGAACGCCGACGACCAGTCGACCAGCCAGATCATGCAGCACTTTTTTGGGCACCTGCACAACGGATCCGCCAAGGACCGGGCGCTACGGCGCGCTAAGCTAGATTACCTTAACGAGGCCCGGTCGGCGCAGGCGCACCCCTACTACTGGGCCGCCTTTGTGCAGGTGGGCAACGGCGATCCGCTGTCGTCGGCAGGTGGTTTTTCGATAGGTGGGTGGATTGTTATCGGAGGAGTGGTGCTGCTCATCCTCATGGCCCTGATAATCCGTTACAAATCCGCGCGCTAGGGCGTGTTGACATACATATTGACGAGGGCTTCCGAGGGTGTTTTTGTTCTGATTGAGGCCACCATGGAATGGCGCTCGAGGCGGGCGATGCGGGGCATCCCATGCGAGGGCATCGGCCAACGAAAGCAACGAAAAGCGGGGCAAAAACGCTCGGAAAGCACCGTCTAAGCTTATATGTCAACGCGCCTAGGAACAAAAATTTCTACTAGGAAGATTACACGGGGGCGCGTAGGGGGTACCAACCTAAAAAACCACGCTCATGACCCAACCCTTTCGTATCCTTTCCATCGACGGCGGCGGCACCCGCGGGGTGATCCCCGCCACGCTGCTCGACGGCATCTACCAAGCCACCGATCAGCATCCCACCGAACTGTTCGACCTGTTCGCGGGCACCTCCACCGGGGCAATTATCAGCATCGGACTGGCCTACGGACTGGAACCGTCCCAACTGGTTGATCTGTACCTGAACCAGTCCGACAAGGTGTTTCACGATACCCGACTGGACGACCTGCGCGACGGCTTCGGCAAAAACTTTGGGGCGGATTATTCTAACAAACCATTCCGAAAAATTCTTGCCTCGCTCTTCGGAAATCACACCCTGGGCGATGTGAACGAACGCCTGAGGCAGCAGGGCGACAAATCGTTGATGGTCTGTTGCTTTCACCTCAATCCTGAAGACGACGGGCAACCGATCAACTTTCGCCCGGCCATCTATCACTCTAACTTTATCCGCGACCGAGATATTTCGCTGGTTGATCTGGCGCTGCGCACCTCGGCCGGTCCCACCTATTTTCCGATTTATCAGAACCACATCGACGGGGGCGTGTCGATCAACCATCCGGCCATGGCCGCCGTAGCCTTCGCCATCAACTGTAACACCTCCGAGAAACCGGAGTATTGCTACCTGGACGGGGCCAACAAGGGTTTGGGTAAAAGTTTGCACGAGCTACTGGTATTATCGCTGGGCACCGGCACCTCGAACCGCAACCGGATTCCCGCGGAAGTGATTCGCCGAAAACGCCGGGGTGACTGGGGCAACTTCCAGTGGATTGAGTATTTGCCCGACCTGCTCACGGAGTCCAACGTGCAGACCTCGGATTATTACGTGCAGCAGGTGCTGAAGACCAGCGGCACCGAGAATCAGTACCACCGCGTTCAACTCTGCTTTGATGACCCAAGTGCGCCGGAAGTCATTCGAGGCGAACTGGAGCGGGGCAAGGTGCTGGGGCTCGACGTGCGTGATAAACGACTGCTACAGGCCATGCACACGTTCGCGAACGATTATTTTCACAGGCATGAAGCCGAAATTTTGGCTTTTCTGCGGTTGAAACCCAGTTTGGTATAGCATGACCGGGGTAATATCCATAGCTCGTGTTGGTTCCGTACTGGAATCCGCTATTCCTTAATTAAGGCAAGAAAACTTTCTTTGTCATACAGGGGTTGGTTAGCGCTATCTTGATACCGGTAACCTATTGAGTACGTATTGGGCGAGGTGCTGCTCGACAACGTAAGGTACATTACAAAGAAGGCGGGCTGAAGTTCGTTGATCACAAATTGCATATACCTACCCCTCATTTTCCCCTTAACCACCTTTTCTGTTATAGACAAGTCACCAAGGTTAGGGTCTTGAGAAAAATCTTTTGAGAAACTATCCAAAGCAACATCAATAACCGAGTCCGACGAAAGTATAGGTGCCTCGTGTCTGTGCACAATTACTGAGAATTCGCCTCGGTCGGTCTGAGCAGCGTAGGTCTCAGAGAAGTCGCCATTTTTTGTGATCTCTGGCTTGCTAGGAAACATGATCGTGAGGCTATCTTCAAACTGGATAGGATACGGATTATCCTGACCCGTAGAATAGTTGTAGTGCAGCAGAAACAGACAAAGAAATACGTATTTCATGATCATAGTCGTTTTTATGATACTATCCCTTGATCGCGGGGCGTTGCCACGTCATCTACGTCTTTCACGATGGTAACCAGCAACCCGGCCACAATCATCGACACGCCGCCCAGCATAATCACGTAGATGGCCTGACTGTCGAAGAATTCGCGGGCCACCCAGCCCAGCAGTGCCGAAGCGATGATTTGCGGAATCACGATAAAGAAATTGAAGATACCCATGTAGATGCCCATTTTGGCCGGAGGCAACGAACCGGCCAGGATGGCATAGGGCATGGTGAGCACGCTGGCCCAGGCCAACCCCAGCCCGATCATGGAAAAGATCAGCAGCGTAGGGTCGCTGATGAAGTAAATAGATAATAAACTCACGCCGCCCACGCACAGCGCCAGGGTGTGCACGCCCTTCCGGCTGATGCGCTCGGCCAGCACCGGCAATAGAAATGCCAGCAGCGCTGAGCAGCCGTTGTACACCGCAAACAGAATGCCTACCCAATCGGCGCCTTCGTTGTAGAGCGCCGAGGTGGGGTCGCTGGTGCCGTACACGTGCGCGGTGACGGCCGAGGTGGTGTAAATCCACACGCAAAACAGCGCCAGCCAGGTGAAAAACTGCACCACCGCCAGTTGCAGCATCGTCTTGGGCATGTTGGTGAAGTCGATCCAGATTTGCTTCAGTCCGGCATCAACCAGATCGGTGCCCTCTTCGCCGTTGTAGCGGCGGAACTCGTCGGGCGGGTACTCGCGGGTGCGCAGCACCGACCACAGCACCGCGGCGAAAAAGACCGAGCCGCCCAGATAAAATGACCACTTCACCGAATCAGGAATCTCTCCGGCAGCGGCGGTATTGCTTACATCAAACCAGTTGGTGAGCACGTAGGGCAGGGCCGAGGCCACCACCGCTCCCACGCCGATGAAGAACGTCTGCACCGCAAAGCCGGTGGTGCGCTGCGCCGAAGGCAGCATGTCGGCCACCAGCGCCCGAAAAGGCTCCATCGACACGTTGATCGACGCGTCCAGAATCCACAGCATGCCCGCCGCCACCCACAGCGCGGGCGAGTTGGGCATCACCAGCAGGGCCAGGCTGGCCAGAATAGCTCCGATGAGAAAGTACGGACGCCGCCGGCCCAGCGTGGGCGACCAGGTGCGGTCGCTGAAGTAGCCGATGAGCGGTTGCACCAGCAGGCCGGTGGTGGGAGCGGCTAGCCACAGAATCGGAATTTCGTCGGGCTGCGCGCCCAACGTCTCGAAGATGCGGCTGGCGTTGGCGTTCTGTAGGGCAAAACCGAACTGGATGCCCAGAAAACCGAAGTTCATGTTCCAGATTTGCCAGAACCCCAGGCGGGGCTTCTCAATGGCGGCGGTAGTAGTCGGAGTCATCGGTTAGTCGTTAGCAAGTACGTACGTGCCGTAGGGCGGTAGCGAGATGGTTTCGGCCGTAGGCTCCCCCCCCGGTCGGGTGCTGAACACCACCTTTTGGATGGCCGGGCGGCTCGGCACGTCCAGGGTCTGGTCGGTGAGGTTGTGCAGCACCAGCAGCGTATCACCCGCGTAGCTACGGTAAAATGAGCTTAATCCCGGCGTCTGGTAGGTGGTGGTGTCGATAGCTCCGAAAGTGAGCGCAGGTGAATCCTTACGAAAAGCAATCAGCTTGCGGTAGTGGTTATATAAGGAGTTCGGGTCACTCATCTGCTCGTCCAGCGGCGTTACGGTAGCTGGGGTGGTGTATTCAGCTTCGATCCAGGTAGGGATGCCCGGGTCGTTGGCACTCCACAAGAACGGCTCCCGAATGTTGGGGTCGGGCTTTTGGCCCAGCATCCCAATTTCTTCGCCGTAGTAGATATAAGGAGCGCCCGGCAGGGTCATCAGCAGGCTAGCCGCAATCTTTCCCTTACCAACGTCGCCGCCCAGTTCGCTCAAGATTCGGTTCTGGTCGTGGTTGGTCAAGAAGATGGCGTCGATAAAGTCCGGGCTCACTGACTTATAAAAGTCAATGATTTTTTTGTGGGTTTGCACCAGTCCGGTGTCTACGCCCTGCTGCACGGTGCGGGTGATGGCGTAGCCCAGGTCGAAGTTAAACAGCGCGTGCAGCCCTTTCATGTAGGGAGCCACCGTTTCGGCATCGGCCCACACCTCGCCCACCAGGTACACGTCGGGCTTAATGGCTTCCATCTCCGCCCGAAACTCCACCCACCAGGCGTGGTTGTCGGTAGGCCGGTCGTCGGGAAAAATATGGCGGGCGGCATCCAGCCGAAACCCGTCGATGCCCACATCCTCGAGCCAGAAGCGGCCGATGTCGAAGATTTCTTCTTTGACTTTAGGGTTGTCGTAGTTCAGGTCGGGCATGCCCGCGATAAAGTAAGCGTAGTAGAGTTCGTCGTTGCCCTCGGCCTGGTGCCACTGCGTGATGTTGTCCGAATCGAGGCGGGTCTCTTTCTTTTCGATGTCGTCTTTGATCTCGGCTTCGTCGGCCCACACGTAGTAGTCGCGGTAAGGATTGTCGGGGCCCTTCGATGCTTCTATGAACCAGTTGTGCTCGCTAGAGGAGTGGTTCACTACCAGATCGATCACGATCTTGATACCGCGCGCGTGGGCTTCCTGCGTAAAATTACGGAAGTCGTCCAGCGTGCCGTAGTCAGGGTGCACATTGCGGTAGTCGACCACGTCGTACTTGTGGTAGGAGGGCGAAGGATGAATGGGCATCAGCCACACGGCTTCTACGCCCAGGCTATCCAGGTAGCCCAGTTTACTGGTCATGCCGTTGATGTCGCCGATGCCGTCACCGTCGGAGTCGTAGAACGACTGCACAAAGATTTCGTAGGTGACCGCGTGGGGCCAGGTGGTGGAATCGGCAGGTGAATTGCTGCTCGCCTCAACGAGTTCGGATGAAGGACTACAACGAATGAACAAGCTGATGAGCAGTCCAATACTTAAGAAACGGCGGAAAGTCATGTATAAATTGCTTTACTAACAAATCAGAAAGCAAATATGCCAATAATGTTTAATTTATTACATCCACTGCTGGGAAGTATCTTACTTCCAAATAACTGTTGGCTTAAAATAGTATGTACAGACTATAGATTAATTTACTACAAACAGCCTTGTCACCGCAAATAATATACTGACTATCAGTCCTTTTTAAAATTAAATTTTTCTCTCGCTTCATTTGGATAGTATTCTATTTCTTCTGTATCTTGGCATTACCAATATTAGTCTACCAGTTAGTAATTTTTAGTACGCTTGTACTTATTTTCTTTTATTACCACATCTAAATTGTATTATCATGCAAAACTACCCTATTGCGGTAGGTGAGCCCCTTGCGGTGCTTACTACTGCCGGAGAGCTTATTGCCAACTCCGAAACGGCCCAGGCCAACGCGTTGCTCGACGATCTGCTCGCAACGCTCGACCTCCAGGACGACATTACTAAACTCTGCGCTTTGGCGCTGCGGCATCGAGACCAAGAAAACCTTCCGATGTACCGGCGCGACCTGAATGAAGACGACAAACAGATCAATGTCTTCGATTTGGTGCTTCAGTCGGTGCCACCGGTTCGTTTGGTAAGCACCGCGGCACTTCAGTTGATGATCAGAAAGTATAGTGCCGGATTCGCCTCATTTACGCACTTAAACATCGGCATCGGTAAGGGCCGCTTTGAGATTGCCCTTCTGCAGGAACTGGCGCAGTTGAGTCCTGAAAAAATGCCGAAGCTAATCAAGATCATCGGCATAGACATCGACAACGAATCGTTGCGAGAAACCGGCCAGGCCATTGAGCAGATTGCCCGCACCCAGTTTCCGGAAAGCACCGTCATCGAGTACACACCGATATTCGCGTTCGCTGAGGCTATTACTGAGGACACCTGGAAGGCCATTCGCAACCACGGTACCGACTTGCTCGGGGTGATGTCAGCGTTTACCCTCCATCATATTCCTACTCAGAACCAACGACAATCGGTGATCAACTGCATCGCGGAGTGTACTCCTGGCATCTTTGTGCTACTGGAACCCGATGTGGATCATTTCACGCAGCACCTACCGAGCCGCGTGACCAACTGCTGGAAGCTCTTCGGTCAAATCTTCAAGCTCATTGATAAGAAAGGACTGCCGGACCATGAGGCTGACGCGCTTAAGTGCACCTTCTTTGGACGTGAAATTCAGGATATTCTGGGCAACGAAGAAAGCAAACGCTCGGAGAAACACGAGCCTGCCCACCACTGGAGCAAACGCTTACAGCAAGCCGGGTTCGCTATGCAAACCTTAGCGTATTTAGAGAATTTTGAAGGATTACTCGCCGAAGGTGAATTGGAAATTGCGCACAACATTCAGAGCAATTTCCTAACCACCCGCTACCAAAAAGTGCCCCTGGTAGCCATGTTCGCCGCGAGCGCTACCGAATAGCGCCAAGCGTATGCTTTCCTATGGGTAGTCAGTATTTATGCTGAGACAGCGTCTTGCTTGCTGTCCGTCTCCTGAAACCACGCGATGGCCGCTTCTGACTTATCAAAGTAACGAATACTGACTACCTTATTGGCTTCTTCCTTGAAATTGTCTACCGTGATTTGAGCGAATACGTTCGTAGGAACGATAAACGCCATGTAGCGCAACCCCTGCTTTACCATTTGAGGAGTAACCACCTGGGCAACCCAGTCGGTATCCTCTTTTTTCACTAACGAAAACTCCTTGGTGTTACTAATTATTTTCTCATAGCCTCCCTGCTCAAAAAGCTTTAGAGAAACGTTGATCGCTTCACGGAAATTTGCCGACGAGGCGAATCCTTTCCAGTTCTGAATGAGGCATTTCAACTGATCATTTCGCTCGATGGTGACGTAGGGCTTTTGGTAGAGAATCATTGGTGGGGCGTTTGATAGTTAGAGACTTGTCAATTGAGCACTGACCCCGCAACAATAATGACTTTCTCTCTGTTTTTTCGTCGTGAAAAGACCATTTTCATACGATGTAAGCAATCAGATAAATTAGCAGTTGACAACAGTTCAAATATTAAATAAAGGACAAGACATCGCTTCTTTATGTGTTCCGACTCATTCCAACGGCTCCTCCTCAAAATCTGACGCATTCACCCAACCGGCTTTCAGATCTTCTCCGGCCCGGTAGCGCTCGTAGAACCCCTGCGAAGCAGTGTCGGCGTATTCGTAGGTTTCGAACACCGTCCCGTTGCCCAGCACCCGGGGGTCGCCCTGCTGTTCCAGATCAGCCAGCAGCCGCGTGCGCAGTTGCTCCTTAATGCCTTGGTGCTCGGTGCTGTTCGCCAAGTTCGTCACGCAAGCCGGGTCACGCATGATCTGGTACAATTCTTCGGCCGGGCGCTTGCCAAAGTTCATCTCCCAGAATTTTGCGTTTCCGTTTCTTCGCTGGTTCAGGATCACCGTCTTGGTGGCTCCCCCGTCGGTATTCAGATAGCCCGTTTCGGGGTTTCCGGCGGGCCAGCGGTCGGGGGCGAAGTTTTGTAGGTACAGAAAGTCTTCGGTCACCACTCCCCGGATAGGATAACCCGCGTCGTTCGGACGCCCAATATCGTGCCGTTCCTTGCCAATCAGCACCCGGTCGCGCTCAGAGAAAGTAGCCGTGGGGTCGTCGGCTGATAGAATGTCAGTGAGGCTGCGGCCGGTGATGGGTTGCATCCGGTTAGAATCGGGCAGGACGCCCGCCACCTCCAGAAAGGTCGGTGCAAAATCGATGAAGCTCACCAGCGCGTCTACGGTCTGCCCGGCCGCTGCAATTCCATCTTTCCACATCATGGCCAAAGGCAGGTGGTTCGAGTATTCGTATGCCTGCCCCTTAATCCTCGGAAAGGGCATGCCGTTGTCGGCTGTCACCACCACCAGGGTGTTGTCCAACTCGCCCCGTTCTTCCAGCAGCGCCAGCATGCGTTGCAGGTGCTGATCAAAGTACTCAATCTCGTAGGCGTAGTCCAGCATATCGGTACGCACCGAGTCGGTGTCGGGCCAGAAGGGCGGCATTACATCAATATCGCTAAGCTGCTTGCCCCCCTGCCGCAGGCTCGATCCGTAGTCGTAACCACGGTGCGGTTCGGTGGAGCCGTACCAAAAACAGAACGGCGCGTCAGCAGGTCGGGCATCCAAAAAATCGGCGAAGTTAGCCGCGTAGTCGTTATCAGACATGGCCGCGGTGGGCGGCGTAGTTTTCTGCGTATTGTAGGGCGTACCGGTTAGTTGCCGACGTTCGCCGTTTACCTGCCCCGGATTACCCGGAGCCCAGCCCTTGGCGGTGTAGCCCACGTGGTAGCCGTCTTCAGCCAAAACTTCGGCGTAGGTTTTGAACTTGGCCGGAAAGTGGGGCCAGTGGTTCACGGCTTCTTCCAGTTGCCACGAGTTGCGTCCGGTGAGGATGCACGAGCGCGACGGCGCACACTTGGCGTTGGGCGTGTAGGCGCGGGTGAACAGCAGCCCTTCCCGCGCCACGCGGTCGAAGCCCGGCGTGTTGACCCACGAGCAGCCGTAGGCCCCCAGGTGCGGAAACGAGACGTCATCGGCGATGCAAAACAAGATGTTGGGGCGGGACAAGGCCGCTTCTTCGGTTGAACTAGTCGTTTGGCAAGCGCTGAGCGCCGCCCCGAGCAGTAGGAAAAAGAGTAGTTTCATTGCTGAGTAATTGGTTATCTACTTTAGAAGCTAAACGGGTGCAAGACCTCTGGTCGGGGATACCTAAACCGGTGACCCATGTAAGCGGGTTGCTAACCTACCGGGGCGGACAGAGTCCATGAGTACAGCCCGCACAAATTCAGAGAATTTGCGCGGGCGTGCTTGGTAAGGTTTGCAGAACAATCATGGATTTTCACGTCGTTATTTCGGCCAGGGCAACACCTTGGCTCGCTGGGCCCAGGCTTGCCACAAATCGGCCAATGCCTGCGCCTCTTCGGGATGTTCCCCAGCCAAGTTGTTGGTTTCACTACGACCGCGCTCTACGTTGTACAGCTCCCAAGGGCCGTCTTGTCCTTGGGCAACTAGTTTCCAGGGGCCGCGCCGTACCGCCCGATTACCTTCGTGCTCGAAGTAGATGGCTTCTCTAGCCAGCGTGTCCTGGGCAAAGGCCGGTAGTAAACTTACCCCTTCCATCGGCTGGATAGCGTTTCCTCTAACATTTTGCGGATAGTCGGCTTGCCCCGCGGCCACGCAGGTGGCCATAATATCGATCAGGTGGCCGGGACTGCGCCGCCACTCTCCGGTCGCTTCGATGCCCTCCGGCCAGTGAACCACCAACGGCGTGGCAATACCTCCTTCGTGCACGTAGTGCTTGTACAACCGAAAGGGAGTGTTGGAAGCGTTTGCCCAGGGGCGGCCGTAGCTTTGGTAGGTGTTTTCCGAGCCGGGCATCAAGTCGGTACGGTCATTTCCGAGGATGACCGGGTCACCGGCAAGGGTTTTCTCGGGAATAAAAAGCTGCTTGCCCCAGCCATCCGAAAGCTCTTCGGCACAACCGCCGTTGTCAGCCAAGAAGAAGATGAGCGTGTTTTCCAGCACGCCTCGTTCTTCCAGCGCGCGCACAATCCGGCCAATGCCCTGATCCATCCGGTCGATCTGCGCGGCGTACACTTCCATCCGGCGGACTTGCCAATCTTTTTCTTGTGCATCACTCCAGGCGGGTACTTGTTCGTCGCGTTCGCTCAGCGGCCAGTCCGAGTCGATCACGTTCATTTGCCGCATGCGCTCTAGTCGCTCCCAACGCAGGCTATCCCACCCCATGTTGTAGCGACCGGCGTAGCGAGCGATATCTTCGGGCAGCGCGTGGAGCGGCCAGTGGGGAGCCGTGTAGGCAACGTATCCGAAAAAGGGCGTGTCGGTCGGGATTTCCTCGAGGAAGGCCACCGCTTTTTCGGAGATTGCGTCGGTGTAGTAGAAATTCGTGTCCTGCAAATCGATGGGCGTGTTGCCTTCGGTAAGCGTCACCGGATCGTAATAACTCCCTGCCCCGAGGATGGTACCGTAGAACTGGTCAAAGCCGCGCTGCCGGGGCCAGTTGTGGGTAGAAGTTAGCGAACTGTCGCCGGTCCAGTGTCCCATATGCTTGGCCACGTGCCACTTGCCACTCATAAAGGTGCGGTAGCCCGCCGGTTTAAGCACCTCGGCAATCGTCACGCTCTGCGGACTTAAATCGCCCCGGTAGCCGTCGGTGCCCCGGTCGCTGGTCATCCGCCCGATGCCTGCCTGGTGGGGATACAGACCGGTGAGCAGACTGGCGCGGGTGGGGCAGCAGCGGGCGGTGTTATAAAACTGCGAGAAGCGCAAGCCGTTGGCCGCCAGGCGATCCAGGGTGGGCGTGCGAATCTCTCCCCCGTAGCAACCAATGTCGGAGTAGCCCATGTCATCGGCCATGATCAACAGAATATTGGGCCGACGAGCAGGCGCATCAACCGGATTCTGTTCGGAACGGGGAGGCGTCTGACAGGCGATCCATAGCTGGCTACCGATCAATAAGACCAATAAAGTATTGGGTGAGGGCATAAAGGTTGATGCTGACTAAAAAAGGTAAGGTAGTAATAAAATTGAGATGAGTAAACCGGGCCCCAGCACTCCCGCAGGAGATTCAAATTATCGGATGCCCGATAAACATTTTTTGCCTAGGTTATGTATTCATACCACGCAAAGCCATCCCTATGGAAACTGAACTACTCGCGGTTGCTCCGCCCGAAACATCGTCAATCTCCGACCTGCACCAGCAGTATACCAGCGTACGCCGACAGTCGGCCCGTCTGTGCGAACCGCTGAAGATCGAGGACTACGTGGTGCAGCCCACCGAAGACGTGAGTCCTCCGAAGTGGCACCTGGCGCACACCACCTGGTTTTTTGAATCGTTTCTGCTCACCCGCTTTCTGCCGGGCTACCGGGTGTACGACGAGCAGTTTAGCTATATTTTCAACAGCTATTACGAGAGCAAGGGCGAGAAAATGCTGCGCCTGCACCGGGGCAACATGACCCGCCCTTCCACCGAAGAAGTATACCGCTACCGCGACTACGTGGATGAGCACATGCACGCGCTAATCGATGGTTTGGATTCATCAGAAAACGAAGAGCTACGCTCGCTCATCATATTAGGGTTGCACCACGAACAGCAGCATCAAGAACTGCTACTCACCGATATCAAATTCATCTTGGGCAACAACCCTTTGTTTCCTGTGTATCGCAAACAGCCCGTGGCCCGTCCCACCGTTAGCACGCCTCCCGGCGAGGCATTTGTGGAGATTTCGGCCGGACTTCACCGAGTGGGCTACCAAGGAGACGAGTTTCACTTTGACAACGAGGAAGGAGCGCACCAGGTCTATCTGCCCGGCTTTCGCATCCTGAACCGCCTGGTGACCAACGCGGAGTATCTGGCGTTTATGGACGACGGCGGCTACGAAAACTACGACCTGTGGCTGGCCGAAGGCTGGGCCTGGATCAACGAAAACAAGATTAAAGCACCTGCCTACTGGCATTGTATTGACACTCAGTGGCACCACTACACCCTACACGGCTTGCAACCGATTGATCGGCCCGCACCGGTGACGCACGTGAGCTACTTCGAGGCCGAGGCTTACGCCCGCTGGCGAGGGATGCGCCTGCCCACCGAGTTTGAGTGGGAAGTGGCCTGCCGTCGCGCGGGTTACGATCAGGACTTTCACCGACTGGCTCCCGCCAACTTAGTGGAGAGCGAACTGTACCAACCCACTCCGTTACAGATTGCGGGCACTGATTTGATTGCCGCCCAGATGATCGGCGACGTTTGGGAGTGGACCCAGAGTGCTTATCTGCCCTACCCGTACTACCGGCGGGAGCGCGGCGCGTTGGGCGAGTACAACGGCAAGTTTATGGTGAACCAGATGGTGCTGCGCGGCGGTTCGTGCGCTACCCCCGAAAGCCATATGCGCGTCACCTACCGAAATTTCTTTCAGACCGACAAGCGGTGGCAGTTCACCGGCATTCGCTTGGCTGCCTATTTGTAACCGGAATTTTTACGTACCTAACTCGCCCGCCCGTGGACAATAGTGATACTAATGTAATTGCCGAGCCAGTGAACCGGGCCTTTGCGGCCGATGTGTACGAAGGGCTCACCGCTCCGGCCAAGTTTCTGCCCTCGAAGTACCTCTACGATCAGCGCGGTGATGCGATATTTCAGGAGATCATGGCGATGGAGGCTTACTATCCTACCCGCAGCGAGGACGAGATTTTCCGTGCGCACAAGGAGGAAATGCTCATCTACTTCGGAGCGGATGGCAAGAAATTTCAGTTGATTGAGTTCGGCGCGGGCGATGGCACCAAAACCAAGGTGCTGCTGCGCTATTTTTGGGAGCAATCGTCGGGGCTCACCTATGTGCCGATCGACATTTCGGCCCACATCATTTGTGAACTCACCGAAGACCTGAGAGAAACGCTACCGGGACTCAAAGTGCGGGGAATCTGCGATGACTACTTTCGGGCATTTGATCAGCTGGCGGATTCTAAGGATAAAGGAGTGCGGAAAGTGGTGCTCTTTTTGGGAGCAAACATTGGCAACTTTGATGCTACCGAAAGTGTGGCTTTTCTGAAGAAGATAGCGCAGCAACTGGCACCCGACGATCGGTTGATGATCGGCTTTGACCTGAAGAAGGACCCGCAGCGCATTTTAGACGCTTACTTTGATGCGGGCGGCGTTACCAAAACGTTTAAGCTTAACTTGCTGCAACGGATCAACCGGGAGCTGGGCGGCAATTTTGACGTGAACGCCTTTCGGTACTTTCCCATCTACCATCCGGCCGAAGGCAGTATTCTGAGCTATCTGGTAAGCACCAAGGCCCAGGAGATACGCATTGACGCCCTGGACTGCACCGTGCGCTTCGACGCTTGGGAAACAATTTATATGGAACGTTCGCAAAAGTACAGTGAGCAAGATATCGCACAGTTGGCCGAGAAAACCGGTTTTCGAGTGGTGCGTAACTTCTTTGATAGCGAGCGTTTGTTTACGGATTCGCTGTGGGCGTTGAAGTAGGACTACGAACTCATTTTGGCTGCTAACGTGCTCGAGATTGCCTCGGCCGGGTTAATCTCTCGCTTTTCAAACACCCAAACGATAGTAAGCTTACTCGATTTCCTCTGTGCCCCTTGCATCAGCCTTGCAATCGCGTCTTCGAGTATCCAGTATCTAGCTCCCCAGAAAGTCACCTAAAACCTAATCCCCAAGCCCCCTAACCATCCCCACAAATCACCTAAAACCCATGCAAATCCGCCCCCGCCGCAACCGAAAATCTCCCGTGATCCGCCGCCTGGTAGAAGAAACCCGCGTAACGGTAGACGATCTGATTTTACCTTTGTTTTTAGTGCCTGGCGAAAATCAGCAAATTGCCATCGACTCCATGCCGGGCATCTATCGGTATAGCATTGACCGGGTGCTCGACCAGATTGCTACCTGCCGCAATCTGGGCATCACCACCTTCGCCCCCTTCCCCGCCCTGCCCGACGAGGTGAAAGACCCCCTGGCCACCGAAAGTGCCAACCCCGACGGACTCTTCCCCGCCGCCATTCGCACCATCAAGGCGCA
Organism: Cyclobacteriaceae bacterium; assembly: GCA_965217275.1. Taxonomy (GTDB): domain Bacteria; phylum Bacteroidota; class Bacteroidia; order Cytophagales; family Cyclobacteriaceae; genus Tunicatimonas. Next base: position 31,128 of record CBDCHQ010000005.1, read on the forward strand.
GTTTCCCGATGTGTGCCTGGTCACCGACGTGGCCATGGACCCTTACAGCTCCGACGGGCACGACGGCCTGGTGCGCGACGGCAAGATTCTAAACGACGAATCGCTGGATATTCTCAGTGAGATGGCCCTGGTGCAGGCTGAGGCGGGGGCCGATATGGTCGCTCCCTCCGACATGATGGACGGGCGGGTGGGCCACATTCGGCGCACGCTCGACGCGCACGGCCATTCGGAGGTGGGCATCATGGCCTACACCGCCAAATACGCCAGCGCGTTCTACGGCCCCTTCCGCGATGCGCTGGACTCGGCCCCCAAGATGGGCGACAAGAAAACCTACCAGATGAATCCGGCCAATAGGCGCGAGGCACTCATCGAGGCCGATTTGGACGTGGAAGAAGGGGCCGACATCCTGATGGTGAAACCAGCCATTCCCTACCTGGACGTGGTGCGCTTGCTGAAAGACACCTACCCCCAGCCCATTGCCGCCTATCACGTGAGCGGCGAGTACGCGATGGTGAAAGCCGCCGCCGAACGTGGCTGGATTAATGAAGAGGCAGCCATGCTAGAAAGCCTGCTGAGCATCAAACGGGCCGGGGCGGATATCATTCTGACGTACTTTGCCAAGGAAATGGCGAAGTGGTTAAGGAAGGGTGATTAATTGCTCAATTGTTAAATTGCTGTTTAGCAATCGAGCAATTTAACAATTGAACCACTAACTTGCCCTTGCAAAACTACACCACCGCATGGCTAACCTAATCACTGTTCAAACCGCCCGCGATCTGGGACTACTGGACGAAGAATACGATAAGATTAAAGAAATTCTGGAACGCACGCCCAACTTCACCGAGCTGAGCATCTTCTCAGTGATGTGGTCGGAGCACTGCTCCTACAAAAACTCCATTGTTTGGCTCAAACAGCTCCCCCGCGACTCGGACCGCATGCTGGCTAAAGCAGGCGAAGAAAACGCCGGGCTGGTGGACATTGGCGACGGCCTGGCCTGTAGCTTTAAAATTGAGTCGCACAACCATCCCTCGGCCATCGAGCCCTACCAGGGAGCCGCTACCGGCGTGGGCGGCATCAATCGCGACATTTTTACGATGGGTGCCCGCCCCGTGGCCCAACTTAACTCGCTGCGCTTCGGCGAGCTGGCCAACGAAAAAACGCAGTGGTTGCTGCGGGGCGTGGTGAAGGGCATCGGTGACTACGGCAACGCTTTTGGGGTGCCTACCGTTGGTGGTGAGCTATTTTTCGACCCGTGCTACCAGGTGAACCCGCTGGTCAACGCCTTTTCGGCGGGCATCGTGGAAACCGGCAAAACCGCCAGCGCCACCTCCTACGGCGTGGGCAATCCGGTATTTATCGTGGGTTCGGCTACCGGAAAAGACGGTATCCACGGCGCTGCTTTTGCTTCTAAGAACATCAGTGAGAGTTCGGTCGACGACCTGCCCGCCGTGCAGGTGGGTGATCCGTTTCAGGAAAAGTTGCTGCTGGAAGCCAGCCTGGAAGTCATCGCCTCGGGCAGCGTGATCGGCATTCAGGACATGGGTGCGGCGGGCATCATCTGCTCCACCTCCGAGATGAGCGCCAAGGGTGAGCACGGCATGGACATTTGGCTGGATAAAGTACCGTTGCGCCAGCCCAACATGCAGCCCTTCGAAATACTACTTTCCGAATCGCAGGAGCGCATGCTGGTGGTAGTAGAGAAAGGTAAAGAACACGAGATTCGGGAAATATTTGCCAAGTGGGACCTCAACTGCGCCCAGATTGGGGAGGTGACGGATACCAAAAGGCTAAAATTTCATCAAGGGGGCGAACTGGTGGCCGACGTGCCCGCCCACGATCTGGTGCTGGGCGGCGGAGCCCCGGTTTACGAGCGGGAGTATCGGGAACCCGCCTACTTTCAGGAGTTCAAAAAGTTTTCAATCAATGATGTGCCCGAACCCACCGACTACGCCGAGGTGGCGCGCTTCCTGCTGGGGCATCCCAACATTGCTTCCCGCGCCTGGGTAGCCGAGCAGTACGATTCCATGATCGGTACCAACACTACCACCACCAACGCTCCGGCCGATGCCGCCGTGGTGCGCATCAAAGGCACCACCAAAGCCATTGCGATCACCGTCGACTGCAACGCCCGCTACGTGTACGCCGACCCGCAGCAAGGCTGCGCCATTGCCGTGGCCGAAGCGGCGCGCAACATCGTCTGCGCCGGGGGCGAACCCGTAGCGGTGACTAACTGCCTAAACTTCGGCAACCCCTACGATCCGGAGGTGTACTGGCAGTTTGTGCAGGCCATTCAGGGCATGAAGCAAGCCTGCGAGCGCTTCGGCACGCCGGTCACCGGGGGCAACGTGAGCTTCTACAACCAATCGGACGACGGCGGGGCGGTGTTTCCTACCCCTGTGATCGGAATGCTCGGCTTGTTGGAAGACTATCGGAACAAAATGACGCTCTCATTTAAAGCGGAGGGCGACCTCATTTATCTGCTCGGTAAGGCCGTTGATGATATCGGCAGTTCGGAATATTTGTACAGTTTTCACGGCCTGAAGGCTTCCCCCGCTCCCTATTTTGACTTGGAGGAGGAATTTCGACTGCAGCAGACCGTAGCCAAACTAATTCGCAAGGGGCACGTAAACACAGTGCACGACCTGGCCGACGGTGGTTTGTTCGTGGCGCTCGCCGAGTCGGCAATGGGCGGAGAGGTGGGCTTTTCTGTCCAGTGTCCGAAGAATTTCCGGAAGGATGCCTTTCTTTTCGGAGAAGCGCAGGGTCGGGTTATGGTGGGAGTTTCACCGGATATGAATAGTCTGGTGGAAGAACATTTGTCTGGTAGTAGGATACCCTACCTATTGCTGGGAGCGGTTGAGGGCAGCACGATGGTTGTCGATGGCATCGAAATGATGTCTATCAGGGAGGCCACCAATGTTCATCGTAGCACGCTGGCGTACCATTTAGGGTAATTTTTTGCTTTTTGGCCATTTACATTACTTCCTTTTTCTTGGGCAATCGCCTGTATTATCTAAGATGCAGTCGGTAACAAGGGTTACTGATTGGTTTTGACCGCTATAAGATTAACACCGATATCTAAAAGAATAATACAATTAATAATACGTATTATTTTACATTCATGTAATTTATTGTACATTTGTGTCTATACTGTTTTGCGTAACGATTATTCGCCTTATCATGCAATTATGACTGAAAGAAATATCAAAATACTAAGCCCCACTTACACCCTCGTATGGGCTCTTTTGCTGCTGTGGATGTCCTCTTGCTACTCTCGCCGGGAGCTCGTCTATTTGCAGGATCCGACTTTCTCCGATGAGTATCCTACGCAGATAAAAAATCGGCGTCCCACCTACAAGTTGCAAGTAAACGACGTGCTGCACATTGACATTCAGAATCCTGATACGGAATCGGCGCAGTTTTTTAACTACGGACAAGAACAAATGCAGGCCTTTGGTAATCAGTCCAATCTTTTTGTCCAGGGGCATTCGGTCGACGAAGGGGGTTACGTGACGGTGCCACTGGTAGGAAAGGTGAAAGTAGAAGACCTTACGGTAGATGAAGCGAAAAACTTATTGCAACAAGAAGTGGACAAGTTTTTGAGGAATACTACCGTTGACGTCAAGCTTATCAGTTTCAAAATCTCGGTAATGGGCGAAGTGAATAATCCTGGCTACTACTACGTTTACAACGGACAGGCCAACGTGCTGGAAGGGCTCAGTTTAGCGGGTGATCTCACTGATTTTGGCAGTCGCAGCAACATTAAACTGATTCGTCAGAATGACAACGGAGCGGAAGTCATTCTGCTCGACCTCACCAATTCGGACGTGATGAAGTCTAAATATTATTACCTGTTGCCCAACGATGTGATCTACGTAGAGCCGAGCGAGCGACAATTGAGACGAGAGAATCTTGTTCCTATCGGGATTGTTTTCTCGGCAATCACTAGCTTAGCTTTGGTCGCAAACGTAATCATTAACTTTAGTAATACCCGAAATAATCAATAATTTCTTGTAATGGAAAAATTTAAGAAGCAAGACGAAGAGAGCATCAATTTAATGCCCCTACTGTTTAAGATTCGTTCAAAATGGTACTGGTTTGCCGCCAGTCTGCTGTTTTTCTTAGGAATTGCCTACGTGTATGCCACCTACACCCAAAGTCAGTATCTGGTGAGTGCTAAGATCCTGTTCGAGGACGTGGAAGTGGGGTCCACCTCCATCGACCGGGAGTTGGACGATTCGCCCAGAAACGGCAGAAGTTCAGAACGGAAAATTGCGCTTACCAACGAGCTGGCCAAGTTGGTTTCGGATAATACCGTTCGTAGGGCAATCGACCAGTTAGACTTTAATGTTTCTTATTATACAGTGGAAAAGTTTTGGCCCTCGTTTTTGCAAAATTCGTGGCTCAACGAGAAATACCATAACTTTCCCTTTACCGTTACGCTAGATACGAGCAAACCCCAGCTGGTGGGGCTGCCCATTTACGTTGAAATTGTGTCGGAGAACCAGGTACGCATCAGCGCCGAAGCCGATGAAGCTACGCTGGTAGACTTTGCGAGTGGCAAAACGGTGAGCTTACTAGACGATATCACCATCAACGAGGTGGTTACTGTGGGACAACCTTACGAGAGCAAACTGCTAAACCTCGAGATTGCCGCATCCGAAGCCTCGTTCAATCACGCTGATTATAATCTTTGCTTCAAGATTAGCAGCAGTGGTTCACTGGTGGGCGGCTACAAGCGAGCCATCACCGCCACCCCGGCCGATCAGGTCAATCAAGACGCGCGCGTTGTTAATCTCAGCTTCGATACCCCGATTCCCCAGAAAGGGGAGCTGTTTCTCAACACGCTAATTGACGCTTACGCCAACCAGGTGTTAGAAGGCAAAAACGACCAGGGAGAAAACTCTATTGAGTTCATCGACAATGAACTGGCCGCCGCCACTGATTCGCTCAACCAGGCGCGTCAGAAGCTACAGTCGTTCAAGAGCGGGGCGGTTTACGATCCATCCAATGCCATGAGCAGCGTTTATAACCAGATGAACGATCTGGAAGACGAGCGGGCCGATCTACAGAACCAATTAGAGTATTATCAAAGTACGCTGCGTGGTATCAAAAGTAGTAAGTCCGATGCTATTGTAGCCCCCTCCTACGCGGGCATCAACGATCCAAGCTTGAACAACTACATCAGTAAGTACATTGATATCAGCTCTCGCGCTCGCAAGCTTAACGCCTCAGCTAGCCAGGCTAACCCCCTGGTGAAGCAGGTAAATGAGGAGGTAGAAAACCTTAAGTCGGCCATTGAACAGAATATCAACGGAGTCATTTCTTCATTGCAGATCAGAATGAAGCGCATCAACGGCCGTATCTACGCGCTGGAAAGTGACTTGCGCTCGCTGCCTCAGGATGAGCGTAAAATTCAGGTGCTGCAGCAGGAGTTTGATCGCTACAACGAGAAGCAGGTCTACTGGCAGAAAAAGAAAAGTGATGCCGAAATGAAACTCGCCACCAACACGGCCAACATCGACACCATTGAAAGAGCTCAAATGCAAGGTAATGCTCCAGTATGGCCCAAATCTGGCCTAATTTACGCTGGTGCCTTCCTATTGG